>JADJWK010000001.1 GCA_016716405.1 Candidatus Melainabacteria bacterium
GACATTATGGAGCTGCTCGGCAATGAATTTGGAGTGGGGTGTATAAAGGCGGACCAGAAGAGGAGCCGCCTTGGTGACCGCCGGCATGAGCCCTTCGGCCAGAAGCTCCGGGGAGTCCACCACGTCGAAGGGGCGCTCTTTATGCAGCTCCAGGAACTTCGCCCAGAGAGCCGTGGCAGCCCCGAGACAGTACTGGGTGTAAGGGGTGTAGAGAGGCACCAGGCTGAGATTTTTCGTGATCCCGGTCTTGTCCACTCGATGGACCCTGATTGTCTGCCTGACACCGGCGTCCTCCACCACATCTTCGAAGGTCCCCACCCTGTCTTTTGACAGGGAGACGACTTCGACCTCGTGACCGATGAGGGCGAGACCGTGGGCGAGATGCCTGGTGAAGGTAGCGATACCACCGAATCCGGTATCAGGAGGATATTCTCTCGAGACGAGACAGACTCTCATGTTTGACTAAAGTGCTCTAAAAGTATGCCAACTGGAGGCAGAATGATAGCAAAAGCCGGAGGTTTTCAGGTGGAATTCGTTTAATATCACTAATTTCCGGTTACTTCGACTCGGTACCGGACTCTTTATCGCTCGCATTGAGAGTCGAGACAATTTCCTTGGTCAGGTCCACCCCGCTGTCGCGAAACTTGGCACCACCAGCGAAAACGCCCTGCCCGTCAACCACTATATCGATCCCGCGATCCTGAGCGACCTTTCCGACCGCTCTTGCTATCGCCGCATTGGCTCTGTCAGACTGGGACTGAACAAGCTGGGCGAGGGCTTCTTCTTTGGCGCGAATTTCGGTCTGGGCTTTCTGGAAAGCTGCTTTGACCTCCTCATCGCCTTTCTTGTCTTCGCGCATCTTTTGGATCGCCCGGTTCGCCTCCTCGGCAGCCTTTCGAAGCTGCGCTTCGGCCTGAGTTTTCAGGAGCTCGGCTTGAGCGGCTTCATGGCACTGGGAGCGTACCTGAGGCAGCGAAAAATAACCTATTTTCACCGTTACGGCGGCAGGCTCTGCAATGGCAGGACTGAAGAAACCCGAGCACTGAGCCATCAAGACCGCTATCACTGTCGCTACGCAGATGTTTGTACGCATTTAGTCTTCCGGAATGGGCTGGATTACCGATTATACCTTCCAAAATACTCCGCCTTAAATATTTTGCCCGGCAGAACTTAGATCCGGGGCATCCGGGGCATTCGGGGCATTCGGGGCATTCGGGGCATTCGGGGCATTCGGGGCATCCGGGGCATTCGGGGCATCCGGGGCATCCGGGTCAGGATTGCTCGTCACGTCTTCGAGTTGCTTCTGCAATCTCTTTACCTGGACATAATATGAGGGTTTGTTGAGCACCATTCTCAACCCTCCGAAGATACGGAAATCGAAACCACTCAGACCAGGAACACCATTAGATTTCCAGTTCCAGATCGGCTCCGCCCTGACAAAAGTGTAAAGGCCGGGAACCTTTTTGTTTACCGGACGATTGAGCTCAAAACTGGAAATCATCACGAAGCTCTCCTGAGGCGGAATGGCATTGCGGTTACGAAAATTCGTTACGAAAGTATTGGTAGCAATGAAATTCCAGTTCTTCTTGCGGGCGATTAGCCCTGCTGTATAGAAAGGGTCAATCTCCCTGAAATCCCCGGTAATAAAGATATTTCGACTTCGCAACTGGAGCTGCGTATTGAAAAATGCGATGAGCTTCGGATTGAAAACATGAGTAAAAGTCAGTCCTGGCAGCATGTCAGCCTGTCTTAGACCAACAGCCTGCCAGAGCTCACGAACCTGCCAATCCAATTGCAGGCTGGAGCGCTTTCCGATCGCTCGCTGATAGCGGATTCCACCAGCCAGGGACTGGAAAGTCGGTCTGCTCAAAAAACCATGCCGGGCAAAAACATCCTTGATCACAAAATAGTTTGCATAGATACTTGTCCCCGGCAAGATGTCATAACCCAGGGTGACATTGGGCTGAACACGAAAAACATAATCACGCTCTGGGTTTCTATTGGTGAACAGGACATTGCTCTCGAATCTCTGAGTCGCCTCGGTAATGGAGCTGAACCACAAGCGCTGAGGCAGTCGCTGCATCAAGTAAAACTTCATGCCGGGACTGACAAGCTCTTCCTCCTCGCCCACTCTGGTTGGAGTTGCATCGGTGGGGATTATTGAAGGGCTAGGCACTGCACTCAAACGAATTGGAGTGAGATCCGCTGCGTGAGTTGCTTTGTCGGAGGAGGAGATTGCCAGTAAGAGTAAAACGATCCCGCGCCGAATATTCATAATCACCAGCCGGAGTTCCCAGGAACCAGAATAGACACCGTTCGCGCCAGAGTAATTAGTTCGATTTTAACTCTGCCTCAACCTCTTTCCTGAGTTTCTCCCAATCGGACTGCGGCAGGCTGAGCAAATCTACATAAGAGAAATCGAATACCTGCTGCGCAGGATAGACACGACCATCATAGAGCCGATGGATGACTGCTTCCAGCCTGGTCCGCGCCTGAATCTCTTTGGTCCTTGTCAGAGCTTTCCGAATCGCATCAACCGCGTCGCCGGTTCTACCGGTCTTCAAATAGAGGGCACCAAGAGCGCTGAATGGCTCCGGGGAGTCCGAGCCGAGACGGCAGGACTTGAGAATAACTTTCTCGGCACCAGTGAGATCTCCATTCCGCATTGCCGCTTCTCCCAGAGCAAGATAAAGCCTGAATGAATCACTTCCCTGCTTATCCGCTCTGGAGAAGGCCTCCTCAGCCTCCCTCGATCGGCCGAGACCGGATAGAAGATGGCCGAGAGTCTCGTAGACCGTTGCCTTCATGGTGCAATCAGATTGAATCATTGACTCGAGCCTGGCGATTGCCTCCTCCCGGCGTCCCAGCCTGAAGCACGCCAGAGCCAATCCGATGCTTGCTGCATCAGCCGTCTCTCCGGCGCCTCCAACCAACTCGAGAATTCTTGCAGCATCGTCGAAATTTCCCTGCTGAAGTAACGTATAGCCAAGGCCGATCCTGGCCTGGTCCTTCTGACGAGTCTTAGACAGTGCCAGCCTGAATTCATCAACAGCCTCAGCGAGCCTGCCGTCCCGTTTTAGCAGATTGGCAAGCAGCAAATGCCAGTCGCCGTTACCGGGCTGCAATCCCACCAGAGTGCGTGCCGCATTTATTGCCTCGGCAATCCTCTTTTTGCGAGTATAGAGATTAATCAGGCCGAGATAGGCATCCTCCAGATTCGGCTCGAGAGTGGCAGCCTCCTCAAAAGCAGCGATGGCCTCATCGATATCACCATTGAAGTAGAGGAAATTGCCTCTATCCATCAAAGACCTTGCCGATTCTCCGGCAAAGACTGGTAACTGGAAGATGACGCAGAGCGCAACAAAAATCAGCAATGTCAAGCGCATCAGTAAAAAACACACGAAAGCCGATATAATGCAAGTATATGAGATACATACGGAAACCCGGAATCCTGTTACAGAATTTAGTAGGTGCCTGCACCCTTATTCTGGCTCAGTCGCTCTCAATCCAGGCTGGAGCGCAAGAAGTTCTAACAAGTACTATCTCAACGGGTGATAGCCCGGGAACAGCAGGACTGTCACCGGCGGAGCCATCTGTGGCTATCCCGGCACAGATTTCCTCTCCGGCTGCAAACCCGGTACCCGAATCCGCCGCACAGCAGGCTTCCGCCACCGCCGCCACGGCTGCCGAGTCCGCCGCCCAGCAAGCTTCCGCCACCGCCGCCATGGCTGCCGAGTCCGCCGCGCAGCAAGCTTCCGCCACCGCCGCCATGGCTGCCGAATCCGCCGCCCAGCAAGCTTCCGCCACCGCCGCCATGGCTGCCGAGTCCGCCGCCCAGCAGGCTTCCGCCACCGCCGCCATGGCTGCCGAGTCCGCCGCCCAGCAGGCTTCCGCCACCGCCGCCATGGCTGCCGAGTCCGCCGCCCAGCAAGCTTCCGCCACCGCCGCCATGGCTGCCGAGTCCGCCGCACAGCAGGCTTCCGCCACCGCCGCCATGGCTGCCGAGTCCGCCGCACAGCAGGCTTCCACCACCGCAGCCACTGCTGCCGAGTCCGCCGCACAGCAGGCTTCCACCACCGCAGCCACTGCTGCCGAGTCCGCCGCACAGCAGGCTTCCACCACCGCAGCCACTGCTTCTCAGTCCGCTGCCCTGCAGACCGCTACAATCGCCTCACCTCTTTCACTTGATCTCGGTTCAACCAGCGCCGACCTGGTGGCGCCAAACAGCAGCCCCGTCTCGATATTGCTCGGGGGATCGCTAAGCGGCAACGGTACTATCGATGGCGGCGCGGCAAAAATCATAAACCCAGGAGACTTGGTTACACCCGCTGAGTACGGAGCCGTAACGAATCTACTCCAGGCTGGCGCCCAGAGTATCCTCCTCAACGATCAGGGACAGGCCATCGGCGGCAGCCTTACACTCACACCACAAACATTCGAAACCACGGCCAATCTGAACGTGCCGGAATCGGTGTCGCTCAACCTCATAAACTTTAACAGCTCATCGCCATTCTCGCTGGCAGGCGATGCCGTAATCAATGGTGCCGTCTATTCGTTTCATGACACAGCAAACGTTTCATCAGTTCTCAATCTTGGCTCCCTCACGGTAACAACCACGGGCCTTCTCTCCGGAAACGTGCCGACGAGCAATTTCTTCTCGAGCAATACCTTTTCGAGTTTATTCCCTTCGAGCGCACTTCTAATCTACGCCGCCAGCTCAGTGGTAAACAATGGCCTCATTAGCGCACCGGGAGCTCTCACGATCAATGCCGGCGCTCAGATTCTCAATTCAGGCATAATCAGCGGCGCTTCCGTAGCTCTCAATGCCGGTCAGCAGATCACCAATAGCTCGTCCATTGCCGCTCTGGCAGGAAGTATAAACCTCAACTCGGTCACCGGGCAGTTCTACAACTCCGGTACTATAGAAGCGGCTCTTGGCAGCATCAACATCGGCGCCGCCTCCGCTTCTCAGGCGGCTACATCAATCGCATTCAACAACGCCGGCGGAGCGCTCCTTGCCTCCAATACAATTGATTTTGTCGGTCAAGGAGGACCGATAGGCATCTCCGGGGGAGATCTTCTGTCGGCAGTGGTCAATGTAAACGGCGGAGAAGGAAAAGTCTCAGTAGATGTCGACAATCTAAGCGGAATAATCAATGCTTCCGGTTATGACCTTCAAATCAGCACTCGATCCGGCAACCTCAACCTCGGCAATATAGAAGGAAGCGGTGATCCCAGGGTCAGCAATACCGGCAATGTCAACATTACAGCAAGCATAATCGGCAACCCGATAGCAATCTATGCCGGCGGAAACATCACCGATTCCGGAGGAGCAGCCAAGACTATCGATTCCCAGGGCGGCGACCTCTTTCTTGCTGCTGGTGTGCTCTTCGCCGGCAATGCCGGTAATGAGACGATTACGGGCGCCACTACCTCAGGCGGCAGCATCGTCCTCAACGACGGCAACCTCACCATAACGACAAGTGGCGGCAACCTCCTGGCAATAGCCCAGGAGGGAACCTCTGGCACTTCAGGTCGAGTGCAGCTCACTCCTGGCGGTGGCAGTATAACGACCGGCGGTGGCTCTCTGACCGTGATAGCAGAGGAAAGCAGCACCGGTGTCGATGCGGTCAGCTTAACAAGTATCAACACGAGTGGGGGAGGACCCGGAGCTGGAGCGATAAATCTCAGCGCTGCAACTATCAACCAATCGGAGAACGTCCTTGTATCGAATACCGGAGCACTGCTCAATCCTTCCGGGCTCAATGCTTATAGCGCCGGGACGCTCACCAATGGTGGCGTCAGGGTAAATCGGGATGTCACGGCAGATGGTGCCCAGATCTCGATGAAAGCCGGCGGTCGAATTCAAATAGAAGGAGTGATTAACAATTCAACCAACAGTGCCGCTGCCGGGACCATAACACTCCAGTCAACAGGCAACAGCGTACGAGTGGACAATGACGGGGGCGCAGCGGCAGCAGTCAACAATGCCAACGCAGGTGGCGCGGGAGGCACGATCATTATTTCCTCCGGCGGCTCCGCCGGTGACGTCATCGTCGACGGACCCATCCTCAATACCTCCACCGGCGCCGGCGGCACCGTCACTCTCTCCTCCGCCAACGACGATATCCTCATCAACGGTCCGGGAGCTCTCGACGGCAATTTAGACAACTCCACCTCAGGCGGAAATGGCGGCACCATCACGATCACCTCCGGTGATGACAGCCTCATCGATGGAGTCGTCCTCAACAACTCCACCGGCAACTCCGGTACCATCAATATCACCGGCACCAGCGGCTCCGTCACCGTCAACAACGGTGGTGCCGCCGCTGTTGCCATCAACAATTCCTCGAGCGCCGGCAACGGCAACAATATCACCCTTTCCGCCAGCGGCGGCAGTGAGGATGTCATCGTTCGCGGCACCATTCAGAACACCTCCTCCGGCCCCGCCGGCAACATCAATATCACCTCGACAAACGATACCGTCCAGATTGCCGCCAACGGCGCCAGCACTGCCAATATAGTCAACACTTCCGCCAATGGCTCTGCCGGCACCATCAATATCGTCGGTCAGAATGCCGTTACTGTCGACGGCTTCATCAACAACTCCACGACCTCAGCCTCCGGCTCCATCTCCCTCACCTCCAACAACAGCACAGTCTCCGTCGGCAACGATGCTCTCAACTCCTTCGCCATCAACAACTCAACCTCGGGGGGAAATGGCGGCACCGTCACTATTTCCTCCGGCGGCTCCGCCGGTGACGTCATCGTCGACGGACCCATCCTCAATACCTCTACCGGCGCCGGCGGCACCGTTACTCTCTCCTCCGCCAACGACGATATCCTCATCAACGGTCCCGGAGCTCTCGACGGCAATTTAGACAACTCCACCTCAGGCGGAAATGGCGGCACCATCACGATCACCTCCGGTGATGACAGCCTCATCGATGGAGTCGTCCTCAACAACTCCACCGGCAACTCCGGTACCATCAATATCACCGGCACCAGCGGCTCCGTCACCGTCAACAACGGTGGTGCCGCCGCTGTTGCCATCAACAATTCCTCGAGCGCCGGCAACGGCAACAATATCACCCTTTCCGCCAGCGGCGGCAGTGAGGATGTCATCGTTCGCGGCACCATTCAGAACACCTCCTCCGGCCCCGCCGGCAACATCAATATCACCTCGACAAACGATACCGTCCAGATTGCCGCCAACGGCGCCAGCACTGCCAATATAGTCAACACTTCCGCCAATGGCTCTGCCGGCACCATCAATATCGTCGGTCAGAATGCCGTTACTGTCGACGGCTTCATCAACAACTCCACGACCTCAGCCTCCGGCTCCATCTCCCTCACCTCCAACAACAGCACAGTCTCCGTCGGCAACGATGCTCTCAACTCCTTCGCCATCAACAACTCAACCTCGGGGGGAAATGGCGGCACCGTCACTATTTCCTCCGGCGGCTCCGCCGGTGACGTCATCGTCGACGGACCCATCCTCAATACCTCTACCGGCGCCGGCGGCACGATCACTCTCTCCTCCGCCAACGACGATATCCTCATCGGGAATCCGAGCAACGTGCTCGGCACCATCAACAACTCAACCACTTCTGGTCCGGGCGGCACGATAACCACCAGCAGCGCTGACGATACATTGATCCGGGGAGATCTCCTGAATACCGCATCGGGCGCGGGTGGAACAGTCAATCTAATCTCCACCGGCGGGCGAATCGACATTCTCGACAATACCGCCGGAGTTGCATCGGTCAATAACTCTTCCACCGGGGGGTCGGCAGGCACAGTAACCATATCGGCATCCGGTCCTAACAGCGGCTCAGGCGGGAGCAACGGACGCCTTTACATAGAGGGCTCGGTCAACAACTCATCAAGCACTGGTGGTGGATCCACCTCGCTCATCTCCGCAAACAGCACCGTCATAGTAGACAATAATGCCGGCGCAGCAAGCGCCGTCACGAGTTCGGCAATCAATGGAGCCGCAGGTAGCATAACAGCCAGATCCGGCACGAACCTGGGTATCGACGGCTCAGTCGCAGCTGATGGCTCGGCAGCCGGCAACGGCGGCAGCATCCTGCTTCAGTACGCCAACGCCGCCGGAGGGTCGCTGGTCGTAGGCGGTACAGGCACCCGTTTCGTGAACGGGACTGTCAGCGCTGACGCTTCAGGAACAGGTAAAGGCGGGAACATCGAGATAAGAAACGGTACCGGTGCCGCGGGAACCCCCGCCGGCAATCTCAACATAAGCCTGCCCGGAACAATAACCGCTAACGGAGCCTCGGGGCTGGTATCCGACATGGGTCGGATCACCCTCAGCTCGGCAGGATTCAATGTAACTGTGAGCGGTGCCGGCAGCCTGATCGGTTGCATCCAGGGCACCGGCAACAACGTATCTCTGACCACCGGAAGCGGTGATTTGCATATCGGAGTGCCAGGCGGCACCCCGGGGACGCTCACGGCAACGGCCGGCAACCTCTCACTGACAGCCAACGGAGGTAGTGTCAATTTCAAGAACGACGGCACCGCCACCGGCAATATTTCGGTCCAGACAAACAACACCGGGAGCATAAGCGTTCAAAACGGTGCCACGGTTTCGGCCGGCAACAACCTGACGTTCACTTCCCGCAGCGTCTCTCTGGCGTCATCGACGACCGTGACATCCGGCGGGAATCTCCTCCTGGACAGCAATGCAGCCGGCAATCCGCTAGCCGTCTCGCTGGGGACAGGGGCCAATCTAACCAGCACCGGCGGCAGTGTCCTGTTCAACCAGGCAGGAGCAGGAAATGAGGGCCAGATAACAATCACCGGGTTGGGAAATATCTCCGGCACCACTTTGAATTACAACACTGGCGCCAACAATCTGTCAGCGACTGCCAACAGCCTGACCGGAAACAACCTTGTCAACGGCGTCTCGGGCAATGCCACTGCAGTGACCTTCTCGACTCAGACAGGCAATATCGCCTTCGGCGCCGGTATCAACACCTCCATTGCCGCCGGAAATGGCGGCCCGGTTTCGATTGACGCGGCAGGCGGCAGCATCGACCTTGCCGGCAACGATATCAATAGCAGCGGGGGCGGAGCCGGCAATAATGCCGGTGCTATCTCGCTTTCGTCCTCAGGCGGGTTAACCAACGGTGGCAACCTGATAGCCAACGGAACCGCAGGCGCCTCCGGAGGGACCATTAGCACCACTGGCGCGGGCCAGGACATAATCGTCAACTCGATTCAGGTCAGCGGCGCTGCCAACGGTGGAAGTTTCACCAATAGCAGCGGCAACCTGCGTGTCGTCGGTATCGGACCCACGGGCAACAGTATCGATGCCTCAGGCACTACCGGCAACGGCGGAGTCGTGAGCATCACGACGACTGCCGGCAACCCCTTTATCCTGGGCGATCCCTCTGTCAATGGAACAGCCTCCGGAATCGTCGCCGGTGGCGGTACTAACGGAGGGAGAGTAACCATCACCAGCAACGGCGCCACTGTGCAAGCAGGTCAGAGCGTATCCGCCAATGGCGGCGCAGGAAACGGCGGAGTCGTTACTTTTAACCCTTCCTCGGCAACCCCATCGGTAGGCTACAACATACAGGGCTCGGTCAGCGCCACCGGCAGCGGAGCCACCGGGATCATCGGTTTCGGCACTCTCCCATCCCAGACCATGACCCTGACTGTAGGAGGATCCCTGACCGCCGGACAGCAAATCACACTGGGCGGACTCGATCCCACTACGGGCTTACCGGCTGGCGCACCAGGCGGAGTCTTCACAGTCACTCCCTCAGCGCTGCCTCTCACGTCGCCGCCGGCACCGTTCAACACTCCCTTGATCGTGGTTAACGGCATATACCCCGTTCCTCCGGCTGTCCCTGTAAGCATGTCGACTCCTCCCGTCATACCAGGTAGCACAATCAATCCGGTCCGCATAACTGCTCGAGACAACACTCGCCCGGAAGGCGTCGGGACCTTTATCGCAACCGATCAAACACGCATTCTCGAGGGCTCGGTATCGAAGACCGAAATTCCGATGCCAGCCACGGCAAAGGGGCTCATTCCAGCATCGAAGACATATCAATCGAGATTCCAGACAGGCGAAATCAACCGCCTCAGAAAAGAAGGAAACATCATAGCAAACTCCTCCGAGAACGGTTATCTGGATCTCGATCGGGGCAATATCATCTTCGCCCCTGATAAAGATATCGTGGTTTCCGTCAACGAAGGAACTGTCCATATACCAGCCGGTGCCATTGTGGCGATCCTGGAGAATGGGGCCGACTCGGCAATACTGGACCTGCACCAGAGTGGTCCGAATGGTGTCAAAATAGTATCCGAGAGAAAGCTCATAAGCCTTCATCCGGGCAAGATGATCGTCCTGAGTCGCTCAACCTCCGATGATTTCGAAGAGATCAACCACGAATGCAAACAAATTGGTTATATGAATCCGAAAACCAAGCAGCTCAGCAAGGAGGTCAGGGCTTTCGGAATGTATTTCTCAATTCCCTCGGCAATAAAGAAATTGCAGCCCCTTCGAACAATGGTCTCTTCTCATGAAAGGCAGGACCAGAAGACTCTACAGAAGCTACTTATGAACTCCGTGCTTCTTAGAGAGCAGCTTCCTTACAAGGGCCCTTTCATGACTACGGCTAATATCAATCCATAGCCAACTACCGGAACGGCTATCTTACCACCAGTTCCCAACCCTACTATTTCCAAAGATACCGAAGAATATAAATCCTGAGGTCCAATCATTCCTCGCGCTTCTCGCGGTTGGGCAACATCACCTTCCCTGCTCTACGCACCATCCGGAAAAGGGCGCCACCAACAGAAAGAGGAATATCCGCTGAAGCAGCTCTAAAACCGGCCTGATAACCATTCTGAAAAGCACTAGCATTACCAGTATGGTTGGTTTGACGAGATGGCTCATCTTCCAATGCTCTGCCGATTCGCTCGGCCAGAATAGAAAACGCTGGATCAAAATTGGAACCCTCACGAAATCTCTCAATCGCTCGCCGGTAAGAATCTACGCTCAGCCTGGCTGCTCGCTCGGGTTTACAAAAGTCTCGCACATGTGCCTGAGCCTGACCGGCAATTTTTTCTTAGATCATCGTTCACCGCATGAATGATACCCTCTGCAAGGGCCTTCGGATCATTCGGGTCCACAAGCCAACCACTCTCGGAATGCTTACAATATTCCTGAAGTCCACCCACTCTGGTGGCAAGGCAAAAAGCTCCGTAGGACATTGCCTCAATGCAGGCATAGCAAGCAGTCTCGTATCGCGAAGGGAAAGCACAGATATCCGCTTCGACAGCCATCTCAATAATCTCTCTTCGACCCATCGCTCCCAGGAAGTCCACGTGCTGGCTCAAACCGAGCTCTGACAGACGTTGCCGGAGAAAATCGCCAAAAGGGCGCTCATGTCCATATTCGGTGGTCTCCGGTCCGCCAATTAGAAGCCTCGCTTCAGGAAACTCCGACACAACAGCTGGCAAAGCTTCTACTAGCAGGTCAGCGCCTTTCAAGCGCTCTACTCTTCCCAAGAAAAAAATGGTGGGATAGGTAGCAGAGAATCGCCCTTTTCTCGCAGGCAAGCTCTCGGAAAAGGACATAGGCGTGCGAATCACGTCGATGGAAGAACGATCGATTCCAGTATTCTCGCTCCACCATCCAGCCATATCATCACAAATTGAAATCAGGCGATCGCATGCAGCAACGGTAGAGAGCTCGAGAGCCTCAATGAGCTGACCATCGGCTACAGGAACATTACCGATGAGCCTTTCTAACAAGAATAGACATGGGTCCGTGAGATCTAACCACCAACGGATATCTACGGTCTGCTACAAAAAAGAACCCGGGGGCATCAAAATCATGCACCTCGATTACATCCGGGGCGAAATCAGCCAATCGATTTGCCGTAGCACAATATAGGTCTCGTGCCCGAGCAATCTCCCAGGCAAAGGTCTTTAGTCGAGTGAGTCCCTGAAAGGTTGCATACTTGTTGTAATCGGGCTTTCGGCGAAAGACCCTGATACCTGAGAGATTTACTTCGCGCTCGATATCTGTATCATCAGCCTGGTCGCAAAAAGTAAGGATCAACACCTCATGATTTGCACCGTGCAGCGCTTTCGCGAGCTCATATACAGCTGGCAGCTTCGGATTATCGCTAAGCGAAGAGGGAAATGACGATGAGATCAACGCTATCTTCATCTTGGAGATTCCAGGAATTAATCTGCAAGCGCGGTCTGAATTTTCACTTGCATATTTATACCAGCCACTAAGGCGTGACCTGGAGCTACTCTGAGAATTCACCGAGAAGTGAATTCTAGCACTCATGATATAAATGTATGGCGGTAATGCACCTCACAGGTGATAGCTCTAATGATCGAAGGAAAATTTCTAATAAGCTTGGCATAAGTTGCTGGAGAATTTGCCGATGAAAATCACCGGTATCGCTCTTCTTGCCTACGATACGAGCTACTTCGAGGAGAGTGTTAAAGGATACTTAGATCTCGTCGATGAGGTCTTGATCGGTCTTGATGAAAATAGGCAAACCTGGACCGGGAAGTTTTACGACCTGGATTCATCAATCGTAGAGAAGTTGCTTGCTATTTCACCGAAGGTAAAGATCGTTGAAGACCAGTTTTTCATACCAGGTCTGGCCCCTATGGAGAACGAGACGAGAGAGAGAAATGTCCTTTCTTCATTGGCATCCGATGTTGATTGGCTCCTATCTATTGACTCAGACGAGATCCTGATCAATCCCAATGATTTGAGTGACTATCTTGCGAATGCGAGCAGTGGGTTTGTTCTCGGTTCCTGGATAACAGTCTTCAAAGAGCTTGATGATGCGTACCTGGTAATCGGCAAAGACAAAGCAATTCATCTATGGCCGACTGCGATTGCCACGAATCGAAGCGAGGCTTATATTAACGCTAGATGGACAGACCAGCGTCCGATTCTCAGTCCCGCCCTGCTGCTTCATTTCAGCTGGGCGCGCACCGAAGACGAGCTGCGCCAGAAACTGCAAAATTGGGGACATAGCAACGATTTCAACGTGTCCAATTTTCTTGACATGTGGCTAAAGGCGGATGAAAAATCATACAGGGACTTCAGAAACTTTCATCCCATGACTCCAGAGGCCTGGCCGGAGCTGATAAGGATTCCGAAAAATGACCTGCGAAACGAATGTAGAAGGCTAGTAGCCAACATTTCCTAGTCTTTATTAAGAATCCTCTTGATTGCCTCATGGTTTAATTTCTGCGAGTTCAATTCAGGCAGTAACCCTGAGAAACCGCGCCCATTATCCGTAAAAGTACAGGATCCTTCAAATGAAAGAATGCAAACCGTCAAGAGGCTGGCTCACGAACATCTGCGATTCTATGCTCAAGTCGCGATTTCTCCGCCCGCTTCAGGTCAAAGCAGACACCGCTCTTATTCTCCGATCAGAGTTATTTGACCAGTCGTGGTATACGCAAACATATCCGGACGTGAGCCTGTCAGAGATCGAGCCGGCTCTGCATTATTTGTTGTACGGTGGCTTCGAAGGTCGGAACCCCGGTCCGCTATTCGACAGCGATGGTTATCTTGACCAGAATCCAAATTTGCGACAGGCAAAGATAAACCCCCTCTTACATTATCTAAGAAAGGGTAAGACCGAAAGTAAACGTTCCAATTCAGGTACCCCTAGCCGCAAAGGTATTGGCAATAATAGCCTCGTAAAGCCTTGCGATGACTCCGATGTCTATGAGCTGGTCATGAATCTCTTCGCTGTTAATCAAGCTGAGGGAAGCGATACGGCTCACCATCTCGCAGAACGTCTGGCGCAGCTTTCTGGCAAGTCCCGTAGCCGAGATCTGCGCCTGAGGTTATCGCTCACCTCGCAAATGTCTTACCAACCGTTGATGGATGGTTTTGTATCGAAAATTGTGCAAATCTCTTCACCGCAATCGTTGAGCATTGTCATCCTGGTGGACATGTTGTAGAAGTCGGCTCCTGGAAAGGTCGCTCTAGCGTCGTCTGCTCTCATGCCGCCTATCTGAGTGGTGGTACGCTTCACTGCGTCGATACCTGGCTAGGAAATCTCGGAGAAGGTGCTCAACATCCCTCTGTTATAACGGCGCATGAGAATGATATTTTGCAATCTTCTCTGAAAACATGGAGAGGGCAGCTTATCCCAACTATAGAGCTATTAAGGGCACAAGCGAGTCAGTCGGTTCCAGCTGGCCAAAAGAGCAAAAGATAGACGTATTGTTTATCGATGGTTCCCATGACTTTGCAAGCGTTCTATTGGATCTCCAGACCTGGATGCCGCATGTTCGTGAGGGCGGGATTGTATGCGGTGACGACTGGAATCACGAAGACAGAGAGGACATCGGCGGTTCCGTTCGCAAGGCGTTCCAGATGTATTTTCACTTGGATGCACCGAACCAAGACCTGTCAGGTAATTTCTGGTGCCACAAAACAGATTCGATTGATAATAAACCTGAGAGCACATCTCAGCCAATACCACTCTGCGCCCAGATAGATTCCTAGAAACAGTCTTGGCGTCGATGACAAACGGGGATAGGCTGACCTGACAAGAAGATGAAGGCCTCAAGCGCAACACGAAATCAACTGGATGCATTGACATCGCTCCGATTCTTCGCTGCGATGATGGTAGTTTGTTTACACCTGTCTAATGTTTTCCCCGCCATAGCCACTTTGTCCAGCCAGCTATGCTTGTTTCAAGGGGTCTCATTTTTCTTTGTTCTCTCCGGGTTCATTCTCTTCTATTCTTATCAGCGTTTTGATACGCAAAGGGACATCCTATTCTTCTGGTGCAAGCGGATAGCCAGGCTCTGGCCTCTGCACCTGACAACATTTTTGGCCAGATTCACATTCCTTCCGACAGCATTCATTTTTCCCGGGCCCGCTCCGAGCTGGATAGTGGCAGTGGCGAATCTTTGCTTGCTAAATGCATGGATTCCTCATCGCGAATTCTATCTTTCATACAACTCTCCGTCCTGGTCGATATCAACCGAACTGTTCTTCTATCTCGCCATGCCCGGATTGATACCCATTTTTAGGAAATCTCGATTTCTTCTTCTGGCTCTGGCGACTTCAACACTGTTAGTAACCCTCTCTCTAGGAAATGCCGTTCCTTCCGATAGTTCATTCGATAGTGCTTATGCAGCAAATGGATTGGCATACGTGAACCCCTTCAGCCGTTTACTCGAGTTCACCTTGGGCATGTGCATAGCCGATATACATCTCAGGATGAATGGAGTTTGGGACTGGTCGAGAACCCGAGCTTCGATAATCGAAGCACTCGTAATCTCTATTCTATTTATAGCAATCTTCTCCACTCTGCCTATTACAAACTTACTTGCGCCTTTCACCGGGGCTGCAGGGCAGATTTGGATAAGTACAGTTGGAGTAACGCTTCTCCCATTCACTTTGGTAATTCTTGTGACCTCATTCCAAAGGGGAGCCATATCTCAATTCCTTGCCTCAAAAGTTCTTGTTTTTCTGGGCGAAATCAGTTTTGCGATTTACCTCGTACATGCGCCACTAATCGAACTATGGGACCGCTTTGTCCCCCGTATCGAAACCTGTCAGCCGCTGGAATACATTTTGATACCCGTATTTCTTTGTTTACTCTTCGCATTGAGCCATCTCGCGTATCGAATCATTGAGATCCCCTCAAAAAATGGCCTTACCGAACTAGCAAGGAGCTTTCTTTACAAGACGAATACAAAATCAGCCGCATTAATGTTTTCATCAATCACTGGAAGGCTGATCAGCAGCAGGGCACTAGTTGCCGAAATTGCGATTCTTACCATAATATTCGCGATATATTTAAGCACAGATACCAGCAAGATATCTGCATCACGAAAAGATACAAATCCTGTTTTGAAAGCGTCGCTCGAAAACCTCATGATGAATTCACTCGAGTGGAAGAGGGAAGATACCGACTCCGCAGCAGTCGAGATGTACTTTGACACCATGCGTAATCGCATTCAAGCAAGCGGATTGGTCGCTGATCATCAAAGAGTTGTGCTAGATAAAGTCTCAGCGCAGTATCTGATCCTTTCTACGGAACACCTTGCTCATACTACCTGGAATCGCATATACGTCGAATTCAGAAAAGGAGAGCATGCGCCTTACCGCCTCTCAACTCTTACAGACTGGGAGTTTGTAGATTACACATACAAATCGAGACAATCCCTGACCGAGATGCCTGGAAACAAATTCCAATAGAGCTAAATGACAAAGGGCCCAACAGTGCCGAGCCGCCCTGTAGACTGGACCACCGGAAGCTCGGAGGCCATTCGCGCTCTCACTTCTTCGTTGTCCTCGTCGTCGATGCATTCTCTCTGGGCCTGCTCGAAAGTGTCGATACTGCCTATATCTATCCACTGCTCGCGGAGAGGACAGACACCGACCTTTTCGCCGGCCTCCATGAGCCGGTCGAAGAGCATGGGCATATCAAAGGGCTTGCCTTTCGGAACCAGGTGCAGAGCAGACGGATTGAGGATATAGATGCCGGCATTTATAAAATGGCGCTCCACAGGCTTCTCGAGAATGCCTCTCATGGCGAAGCCCTCATGGGACACCACGCCGTAGGGAATGGCGACATCATAGGGAGCCACGCAAATTGTGGCCACCGAGCCACAAAGGCGATGAAAAGCCAGTAGATCCGGAAATTTGATTGTAGTCACCAGATCACCGTTCATCACCAGAATCGGTCTTTCGAACTCTTCATCAGGAAGCATGCCCAGAGCGCCGGCAGTGCCGAGACGCTCTTTCTCGTACAGATACTCTATGGAGACGCCCCAGCGCGAACCGGTTTCGAAAAAGGACTCGATCATGGCGGCATAGTGGTGCACTGTCAGGTAGATATTCTTGAAACCCTGCTTCGAAAGACGCTCGATGGTCCGTTCTAGAAGAGGCTTTCCCTTAACCTCGAGAAGAGGTTTGGGACAATTGTCGGTCAGGGGTCTCAGCCGCTCGCCTTTGCCGCCGACCATCAGCACCACTCGGTGCTCCGCCACAGCCGGCTCAGAGTGCTCCGCCCGGAGGAGACCGGTCACGACGTTGCGCTCGTCGGTGCTGACCGCAAAGGCGCTGCCCTCGATACGAACTAGCCGGCTGTCCGTCATGGAGGTCTCCATGATCATCTTCACCGGTTGATCGAAGCCTATCCGGGCAAGGATGCACTGCCTGATCGAGGCATCGGTGACCGAGCCGAGCAAACGATTGTTATCGTCCACCACAAGGGCCAGTCCGTATCCAATTGAGTCCACCACCTTGACCGCAACGGCCACAGGGTCCTCGGGTCGAATTAAAGTATGGCTGAAAGCATTGCGGAAATCAGACATTGTAGACGTTGGCCTTGTATCCCTTGAGATTCTCTTTGTTCAAGAACCAGTCGGCGGTTTTCGACAGACCTCGCTTGAGACCGTCCCGGCCGCCGTAGGCGGGCTCCCAGCCCAGTAACTTCTTGGCTTTGCTGTTATCGGCCCAGAGACGATTGACTTCACTCTTCTCCGGACGCAGGCGAGCCTCATCGGTGACCACTTTGATATCGGTCCCCATGACTTCGGCTATGAGATCCACCGTGTCGCCTATGGAGATCTCGAAATTAGAGCCGATATTGACCACTTCGCCGTTGGCGTCCTGGCAGCGGGCGGCGGCAATGAAACCACTGACGGTATCAAGAACGAAATTGAAATCCCTGGTCGGATGCAGAGAGCCGAGCTTGATCTCTTTCTTGGCGCTGGCGATTTGAATGATAGTCGCCGGAATAATCGCCCGGGCTGACTGACGCGGTCCGTAGGTATTGAAGGGACGCACCACCGTCACCGGTGTGCCGAAGCTGTTATAAAAGGAGAGCGCCAGCTGATCCGCACCGATTTTAGTGGCAGCGTAAGGCGACTGAGCCTGCAGGGGATGCTCTTCGGTGATCGGCACGAAGCGGGCAGTGCCATAGACTTCGCTGGTGGAGTATGGACCACTTTCTCGACACCGAGCTCGCGGGCGCCTGGAGGATATGAGAGTACCGCCGACATTGGTCTCCACATAAGAGCCCGGCGAGCTGTAACTGTGAGGAATAGCGATGAGGGCAGCCAGATGCATGACTATGTCGCAGCCCCGCATGGCATTCTCTGACCGAGTAAGAATCGCGGACGTCGCCTGAGACAACCTCCACCGACTCTTTGATCTCGCTGTCGCAGTTCTCGAGATTGCCCCAGGTGTTCCAGGAGTTATAACAACCGAAAGCCCGGACTTTATAGCCTTCTTTGACGAGCTGCTCGGTGAGATGCGAGCCTATAAAGCCGTCGGCTCCGGTCACGAATACTGTGCTGGCACTGGCATCTGGCATAGCTTTCCTTTTTTTTCGGAAAGGGACATCATACCAGAGGGCTCGGGGTTATCAGGTGGATCTTGTTTAATATGTCAACGCTTCAGCGTCCGGGCATCAGACTGGCGCGGGCCCGCCTCAGAAGATTGTAAAGAGCGCCACCGAGACTCATGCTTCTCTCGCGGGCGGCCGCCTGGTAGCCCTCTTCATAACCGGTTTCGTAAGAGCGGTCCTGACTCTGCCTGGAAGGCTCGTCACAAAGCGCATTCCCGAAGAACTCGGCAAATAAAGGGAAAGCCCCGGTCTTCTCCGCTCCCGCAAACCGCTCTATCGCCCGGGAATAAGCAATGACCGACCTCTCAGCGCTCTCTTTCTTGTCGCAGAAACGGCGAACATGATCCGGTGCCTGCCGGGCGATTCGGGCTCTCAGCTCGTCATCGCCCAGGACATGAAGAATGCCCGCGGCAAGCGCCCGGGGATCGTCCGGCTCCACTAGCCAACCACTCTCTTCATGCTTGCAATATTCCTGCAAACCGCCCACTCTGCTGCCCACGCAAAACGCCCCGTAAGCCATGGCTTCGATACACGAATAACAGGCAGTCTCGTAACGGGACGGGAAAACACAAATATCGGCGTTGACCACGGTCTCGATTATTTTCTCCCGGCTCATGAAACCGAGAAACTCCACCCGATCGCTCAGACCGAGCTCAGCCAGGCGCTCGCGCATGGTCTCGGCGTAGGGTCTGTCTTTTCCATACTCGGTGGTCTCCTGGCCACCAATGAGGAGCCTCGCCTGCGGATATTTCGCCACCACCTCGGGCAGGCACTCCAGCAACAGGTCGGCTCCTTTGAGCCGCTCTACCCGGCCCCAGAAAAAGATGGTGGGAAAATGTCCCGCGAACACGCCTGTCTTTTCAGGCAGAGCGCCGGGCATGGTCATCGGGGTGCGGATTATATCAATCTCATCGAGACTGCGAGCGGTCCGGGCGCTCCACCAGGCAGCGATGTCGTGACAGATTGCAGCCACACCGTCAGCCTTAGCCAGTGTTGCGGCTTCCATGGCCGCTATGAGCTCCCGGTCCGCCACCGGCACGTCACCGACGAGCCCGCGCTCGGCGATTAGCGACATCGGGCCGTAAGCTTTGACAAGCAGCGGGTATTTTCGCTGGGCGGCAAAAAAGAAACCCAGACCGTCGAAGTCCTGCACCTCTATGATGTCGGGCTCGAAGTCTTCCAGAAGCTCCTTCGTGGAGACAAAGAGATCCCGGGCTCGAGCGAGCTGCCAGGCGAAGGTCGGAATCCGGGACAGGCCCTGAAAGGTAGCATACCGATTGAAATCGACCCGGCGCCTGTAGACTCTTATCCTTCCGAAAAGCTTACCGAGATCCAAGACCCTTTCGGTATCCGACTCGTCTTTCGGATTGGCGAAGGTGAGAACCAGGAGATCGTGACCGGCTTCGGCCAGACCCTTAGCCAGCTCGAAGCTGGCGGGGAAGCCAGGATCTTCCTCCAGGCTCTTTGGAAAAGATGATGAAATCAGGACTATCTTCATGCCTGTACTCTCAAGCAAACTGGCATTTTAGCAGCTGAATCTAATTAAGGCGTGCTAAAGACTTGCCAACTCCCGAGCTGTCATACTTTCAGCCATGAGTGCCGCTGTCACCGATATTTCCCTGGAGCTTGCCGGACATGACGAGAGCGCTGCACGTCTGCTCATGGAATGGCGCAACGATCCAGCTATTCGAGAAAGCTCTTTCCACAACCAGGAAAAGACCTGGGAGACTTTCTGCCTGAATTCGTCGATTCTTATGTCGCAGACTGCCGGGCTCCGGTCTATTTCATCTTGAAAACGCCGAGAGAGCCGGCTATATACGCTTTCGCCGTCTCGAGAACGCCAACCCTCAGAGGCTTGCAGGAAACCGACATTTCCATAGGCGTGGCCCGCATTTCCGGGGTATGGGTATCGGTCCCAAAGCCCTGGAGCTATCCATCAGCGTAGCGCGCTCCCTGGGCTATCACCGGATCGTCGCCGAAGTGAAAACAGAGAACCCAGGTTCAAGAAAAGCTTTCGAAAAGGCCGGCTTCCTTTTTCAGGATACAAAGCTTAAAACAGTCCCCGATACCGGTGAGAAGGTTGAGATTCATAGCCTGGTAGCGGATCTCACCGGGCATACCAGACTTCCCGACGGTAACGCCATCGGAGACGGACATCCCTGCTACGTGATCGCCGAAGCCGGCTCCAACTGGCGGATGGGGTCCACCCGCCGGGACGAGAAGATGGCCCGCACTCTCATAGATGTGGCGGTCGAGGCCGGATGCAATGCCGTCAAATTCCAGACTTACCGACCGGAGACGACTTATGTCGAAAACGCCGGCGAAAGCGATTATCTCTCCCAGGCAGGAATCAAAGAGTCGATCAGAGACATTTTTGCGGACCTGGCTATGCCCTACGAGATGGTGGAAGGTCTGGCAACCTACTGCGAAGCCCTGGGCATAACCTTCATGTCCTCGGTCTTCTCCGTCAATGATCTCGAGGCGGTGGACCCATTCACTCCAGTGCACAAACTGGCGTCCTATGAAATCTCCCATCTTCGCCTCATAGAAGCCATGGCCGCCACCCGCAAGCCGGCGATTCTAAGCACCGGCGCATCGAGCCCTGAAGATATTGACAGCCGTCACAAAATTCCGGAGCATAAGCCAGGCTCCGCTCTCCTCATGAAGTGCACAGCCAGATATCCGGCGCCGCTCTCTGCCCTGAATCTTGCGGTGATACCATGGATGAAGGCACGCTGGTCGGTACCGGCAGGTCTCTCGGATCACAGCCGCGATCCCATCACCGGTCCTCTTGCAGCCGTTGCCCTGGGCGCCAACCTGATCGAGAAGCACTACACACTGCACAACGATCTACCCGGACCCGATCACAAGTTCGCCGTCACCGCCAACGAGCTCAAAGATATGGTGGCAGCGATCAGACGAACGGAAGAAGCAGTGGGCGACGGCGTCAAACGAGTCCACGAGGAGGAAGAAGAGCTCTATCAATACGCCCGACGCGGTGTGCAGGCCATCCGCAGCATCGAGGCCGGCTCTCCCCTGGTCGAAGGCGAGAACTTCGCCATCCTGCGCCCGGGCAAGCAGAGACGTGGCATGCACCCGAAAAACATCGAGCGCTTGCAGGGTGCCCGAGCCCAGCGGCTAATACCTGTCGGCGACGGGATCGGAGAAGACGATGTCTCTTACTGAAAGCCCGGCAAATAATCTGAGCCTCACCATCAAGAGCGCAGCCGCTCTTCTTATCGACCTGGACGGAACACTGATCGACAGTATGCCCTGCCTGGAATCGACTTATTTCGATTTCCTCGATCATTTCGGTAAGACCGGAAATACTGCTGAGTTCAGCGAGCTCACCGGTCCTCCCCTGACCGTGGTGGTAACTAAATTGCGTGATCGATACGGTCTCGAGCAGGATGCTCGATCACTCCTGAGCCTCTATCATAAGCTCATGGAAGGCAATTACAACCTCTGCCAGCCAGTTGCAGGAGCGCGAGATCTTCTGTCGGCTGCCAGAGAGAACCACAAAAAACTGGCACTGGTCACCGGGGCCCACAATGATATTGTCGAAGCGCTCTTGAAGCGTCTTGACTGGAGCTCCTGCTTCGATGCTGTCATAACCGGTGAAAGCTGCGCCGAGCACAAGCCATCCCCGCTCCCCTATCTGAAAGCCCTGGAGGCTCTCGGGCTCGACAGCGGAGACTGCCTGGTCATCGACGATTCAGCAAACGGTATCCGGTCTGCTACTGCCGCCGGCGTAGCAAGCCTCGGAATTTGCCTGGCGAGTGACCGGCAGGACCTGCTTGGCGCCGGGGCTAGCGACTGCTTCGAGAATCTATACTCACTGGCAGAACTCATCAGACAGGCATGGGAGACGGATCGTTGAATATCCACTTCCAGCCCTATCCCGATTACAACCCGGTCATCACCCTGACCGGCACCCCACCGGCTCTGCCTGACTGGGCCAGGCTCGAAGTGGACCGGATCTGGACCTCCGCCATGGAGAGCGGCAGCGAAAATACCCATCTCTTCGACGGTCAAGCACTGTTTGTCGATACCATCGATGATGATGGAATTACCCTCTTTCAATTGCCCTATCGTTTCCTCTACGCCCAAAGACGCAATCCCCATCTGAGACGAGAACTCAATCTCAGACCGATAGCAGTCAGCGGAGTCTGTCTTTCAGCCGGAAAAATGCTGGTCGGGATGCGCGCCAGCACCGCCACCCAGTATCCGGGATTTCTCGAGCTGGTACCATCGGGAGGGCTTGGCGACCTGGGCCACCGTCTCGACTACAAACAGAGACTTATTGAAGAGCTCGAAGAAGAGACGACCATCAAGAAAGAATGCATCCGCGAGATCACCACGATAGGAATTTGCCTGGACCGGAACGAGAGCACCTACGATCTCTGTTGCACAATCCTGTTCCCGGACAAGCTTTGCCAGGAGTCAGTTTCCTCCCCCAACGGCGAATATGAGGAACTCTACTGGCAGGACACGAGCAATCTCTCCCGTGCCTCTGCAGCAGGTATCGTTCCCACCAGCCAGGCAATGGTGGAGCATCTCTTCAAAGCGAAATCCCTCTAGCTTCTCAGGAGCCGGCGAGTTTGCGCGACACCGATCGCAGGTCGTCTTTGGCAATCTTCACGAGCCCCGCCAGGCATCGGCCGTGAGCGGATGGAAATCTTTGTAGGTCTTGTAATTGTTGCCATCGGCATTGACCCAGAGATCGAAATGATGCTCGATGGAGAAGTCGCTGCTGTGAGACCAGTTTGCCAGCTTGCGGCGCAGCTCCGCCTCCGAGCGCGCCCAGGTGAAATGAAGCAGGATGGCCGGGCTCATTATATTACTCTGGGTCGTCCAGCGAGCATTTATGAAGATCTCCGGAACCGCGGTGACAAGAGGAGTGGGTTGAAGAAAGATCTCACCGTCTTTGCCCACCACCAGATAGCTGTCATCCAGCTCCTTGTACACGCTTACCCAGTTTCCCAGGACACAGGAGCTGTTGTCCTTCTGGGCATGGAGAAAATCATTGAGATCCCGGGCGTTCATGAGCAGCTCGTCCGAATCCACCGAGAGCAGCCAGTCCGCTCCTTCGATATGAGAGGAGAGAAAATTCCTTTCCCTGGTGTCATTTTCCATGGGGCTCAGCCCCGGCATATAGAACTGATCCTGGATGATTCGCACCTTGTCGGATACTCCGAGGAGCTTGCCGGTAATCTCGGAGTCGAGCTCAAAAGTTCCACCGGACCAGGTCTCGCGGTTCTCATCCAGACCGATGACCACCTCATCGACTATGTCTACATAAGAGCGGACGCTCTCCTCGAAATGAGCGATATCGTAAGCAAGCAGCGAAATACCTGCTGTTTTCACTTCTAACTCGCATTTCCGTTCCAGTCCACCAGACCGGTACCGGACCAGTGACCGAAAGATGTGACATCGAGCTTGGGACGCTTTATATCGCGCCAGGTGCGGAGCATATTCCAGAGCCTGACGTCGTCGAACATGAAAATCGGCTCGTTATCGAACTCGAGTGTGTCAAAGTTAGCCAGGAAAAGATCTTCCTGGGTGGAGTCCTTGGCGGCATCTATAAAGACGAAGTCGGCTTTCTTCAGCAGGTCACGGTGCTGGTCGAACACTGATCGATCGCTCAGATCGCAGATGAGCTGCGTGAGCCGAGAATCGAAATCTTCCGCCTTGAGAACCGTGGCATCGAACTCCTTCCAGGGCACGATATCGTATGTGGTGACATTGGCATCCTCCGGCAAGAATTGCTTGATGGTCAGAGCCGAAAGTCCGGTGGAGGTGCCGATCTCGATCACCTGCCTGGGCGCGAGCTCTTTGATAAGACCGGCAAGGAGCTTGTAGTGCTCGCCGGGCCAGACATCCGGCCAGTAAGGAGGGCAAGGCATTCGAGAAAGAATCGAGGAGAGATCCACGCTGCTCGCCTGGCTAGCTGCCGCAAGACTGAGGTTGATGAGCCGATTGTTCGGTCTAGCCGGATCATCAACAGTTGGGTAGATAAGAGAATAGTGAGGATTGCTCGACTCGAAAGGAGGAGGCAAAACCTGCCGTGCTTCGATCTCTCCTGCGGGGCGCTCAGGCGAGATCGGCGGCGATATCTTGGGAGCGGCCGGCTCTTCCTGCCTGGGGGCGCCCTGCTTCCGGTCCGAGAACAAATCCAGAATCTTCATGACAATCTCCAATCTATTTCTAGCTTTTAGCAACGAGCCTTTTCACGGCTCTAATGGGTCTTGTGAGTTTCCAGCTGGTACTGCTTAAGATACTGTTGATCTGAATATTGAGAGCCTGGTTGGCCTGCCGCAACTCCTCTCTCTCGGCGCTGACCCGCTCGAGATCGTCTCTGCCGGCCTCGGTCAGCGACGAGTCAAGCGCCCCCTTGAGCCGCTCTACACGATTGGCCAGGGCGACTATTATCCGGACGGCTTTATGAGTATCGGAGAGCACCTCGGCGCTTTTCACCTGGCTGTAATCGATGCCTAGAGTATCGCGCCCTATGGTGATGACCCTGGTGAGAAGATCCGCCACGATCTCGTCATAATTCTCGACCCCGGACTCGCGGACGAAGTCACCATAGTCTTCCTGGAGAAGCAGGATGTCAGACATATATTTGAGCTCGGCGAAATTCTTATGGGTCTGGTTCTGTCCGTGATACCGATAAGTGACCAGGGGCTTATAGACGAAATAATAGTCGCCTTTCTTCAACAACCTGATGAAAAACTCCACATCGCCGCAATGATAATAGCGGCTGTCGAATCCGCCCCGGTCCAGGTGCTCCCGGCGGAACATCACCGCCGGCGGGAAACCGACCAGGTTGTCCCCGTGAAGCAGGAACATCAAGCTCACATCGCGCCCGGGAAAGATCCTGTCCCGGTAATACTTGCGGGCGTCGGGCATGACCGCTACCCGCCTCTCGCCGTGCTCGTCACAGTTGAGCTGCTCCCGGGCACACCCGGAAAGACTGACGCCTGGATTCTCATCGAGAGCGGCTGCCAGGCGCTCGAGCAGCGCCGGCTTGCAATAGTCGTCCTGGGCGAAAGGCTTGATGTAATCGCCCTCGCCTTTCTGCATGGTCAGGTTCCAGTTGCCGAAAAGACCGAGATTATTCTCGTTGCGCCAGGCACGAATGCGTTTGTCCTTAGCTGCATATTCCTCGATTATCTCGTAAGACGAGTCGGTGGAGCAGTCGTCGGCGATAACCAGCTCGAAATCATCGAGGCTCTGAGCCAGAATGCTCTCGATGGCTTGCCTGAGATATTTCTCGCCGTTGTAGACGGGCATGCAAACCGATACTTTCGGTTTTCTCTTCGATTCACTCATAGAAACTTACCTATGCGGTTCTTGAACGAGCGCCCCATGGACGAAATCCGGTGCGCGATAGCGGGATTCGAGCGCAGCCTCGCCTCCTCGGCGAGACTGGCGATCCGGGCTTTCAACTCTTGATTCTCGGACTCCAGAGACTCGATGGCGCCAGCCATCTCTTTGACGATTCCACGAAGCGGGCCGGGCTTGGCGCTATCATCGAGCTCGCGTCTCGAGCGGATTTCCTTTTTCAGGGCCGCCAGGCCGGGCGGATCGAAAGGCACTTTCTCGCCGCTTGCCTTCTCGATCATCTCGTATTTCTCGTTCTCCTCGAAATAGGTGAATCGGGTACCGCCGCTCTTCATGAAAAAGCCAATCTTAATGGCACGCAGCTTGCGCTCCTCGAGCGCTTCCTCGGAAATAGCCGAGAAAGCCCGACCGGTTATGGCATCCAGCAGCTCCCAATGGCTGGCCGGAACGATGCAGAAATCGAGCTCCTGATAGTAAGCCGGGGCCAGGAGCACGCTCGGTTTTTTCAGATAAGCTGCCTCCACGCCGGTGGTGGAGCCGAAAGTAATCACCACGTCGGCGGCTTTCATGAGACCGTATGTTTTCACTGGAGAATCGGCAGCTATCACCTCTAGATTTGGGAAGCGATTCGTTAAACGCTCCTTTATGAAGCGCGTCTGGGTATTATCGTAGCTCTTCAGATGGGGGTGAACACGAAGATAGATTCGTACATCATGGTCCTTAGAAAGATCGCATGCAATTCTCTCGATGGCCAGGTCCTGGCTTTCGTAGAGTTCTAGATCGTAGTCGTCCACTCCGACATTCTCGAATTCAGATGTATTGAAGATTGCAACATTGAATTTTTCCGGATTGAAAGATGCCGGAAGATCTTCGCTCTGAGAGGACGTGAAATTGACCAGGTCATCATTAGTGCCGGCTATTCGCTGCTCGAACCAGGAAGATCCCAGGGCGATGCGCTCCTCGACAGGAAGCTCGCTCTCGTCCCAGTGCTGGCAGATTTTGCGACTCCATACCGCTAGGGAGTTCAATGGCTCGTTCTGAACAACCTGATAGTGATTGCGCAGCCAGCCTCGATCGTGAACGGCAAATGGCACACCCAGCTCGGTGGCGGCGGCGATGGCTCCGTGGGAGACCACGAATCGTCCGTTGAAAGTATAGAGACAGTCGGGCTGGAACTCCCTGAGATTGTTCTTGAAGGAGAGATAGACGATAGCAGCGCTTTCCAGGACCTTTTCCAGATACTCCCGGTGGTCCTCGATCTTAGGCTCGGTCTCCCGTAAATGGCTGACTATCTCGTTGAAAGCCGCTTTGCCCATCTGGCAGGAGCCCAGGCTGATCTCCTGAAGCGCCTCGAAACTCTCCGGTTTCAGTCCCCGGTAACTCTTCAGGACAGCCTCGTCCTCGTCGCTTAGATTGACGAAATTCTGGATTTCCACCCTGCCTTCGAGATCGAGCATTTCGAAAACATTGCGTCTTCGACCGATACACATCTTGCAGGTCTCGGGATCGCCCAGGAGATTGCCGTAACAGCTCGGCAGCTCGCCGCTGCAGATATAAACCCTTACCATGTCTCCCCTGTCGACATGGCTCTTGATGATATCGGCATCCGTCTCCAGGTGAGGAGTCCAGAAGTTCGGGATGAAAGAGGCAATCCGCTTACTCATGCCTAATAGTGTACGGATCGTCATTGCAGAATATATTGAAAACCGCTAAGGTTTCAACAAATGAACCGGCTCGCCGTCGATCCTCAGCGAACAGCTCTAATGTTGTCGTTCATAGGACTATGCCTGGCGAGTGATAGAGATTTATAACACTGCTTTCATACTCTTCCGCGCGAATCTCGGAGGAGCCCTTATGTTAATATCTTAACCCTGAGCGCCTTTCAATAAGGAATGTGGCATGAGGTCCAAGACAAAACAGGAACAATTCTGGGCTAGTTCCTTCGGGACAGAGTACACGGGTCGCAATACCGTTAGCCCGGAGGCTCGCAAACCGTTTTTCGAATCGATTCTCTCAAGACTTGATGATGTGCGCTCCATCTGCGAGCTCGGCTCGAATCGTGGACACAACCTCGAAGCCATAAAACTAGTAGGCAAATACGAGCTTACAGGAGTAGAGCTGAATGAGGATGCGCATTCTATACTGACGAAGATCGATGGTGTTCGGGGCGTTCTTTCATCGATTCAGGATTTCGAACCTGCAGAGAAATTCGATCTTGTCTTCGTCGCAGGGGTATTAATTCACATCAGCCCCACCGATCTTCCAGCAATCTACTCGAAGATCGCCGGCATCTCACGAAAATATGTCTTGATCAGCGAATACTTCAATCCTGAACCGGTTGAAGTACCTTATCGCGGACACGACGGTGTCCTGTTCAAGCGGGATTTCGCTGGCGAGTTCCTGGATGCCCACGCCGATTTCTCCGTAGTCGACTATGGATTCCAGTGGAAGAGACTGGAACCAGCCTGGGACAATTGTTGCTGGTTCCTCCTTGAACGCCGGGAGCCTGATGATCGATAAGGCTGTCGCCATAATTCCAGCCCGGGGCGGAAGCAAGAGAATTCCCGGCAAGAATGTTCGAATCTTCGCAGGCAAGCCGATTATCTCGTACTCTATCGAATCGGCGCTGAAGTCAGGTTGCTTCGACCGAGTAATGGTCTCTACCGACAGCTCCGAAATTGCTCGTATCGCCAGGCAACACGGAGCCGAGGTTCCATTCTTGAGAGCGGATGAGACAGCAGGAGATACCACCGGCATGGCCGAGGTCGTCATTGAAGTCCTTCATCGCTATCGAGACGAAGGTACGGTGTTCTCACACTATTGCTGTTTACTTGCCACAGCTCCGTTCGTATCCCCGGACATGATCCAGGACGGAAGGACATTGATGTTTGAAGAACAATGCGAAAGCGTTGCAACAGTCTGCGAGTTCTCCTATCCGATACAACGAGCGCTTCGAATATCCGCCGCGGGAAATCTCGAAATGATCTGGCCCGAAAACTATCAAAAACGGTCTCAAGATCTGGAGAAAGCATATCATGATGCCGCCCTGTTCTACTGGGGCAAAACCGCTTTTGTGGAGAGAACGCACAAACTCTTCGATGATAGCTCGAGGCCAATAGCTGTCTCTATCAATCAGTGTCAGGATATCGATACCGAGGAAGACTGGAGACTGGCCGAGCTAAAATTCAAACTCCTCAAAGGCGAGTAGCGATGCCTGATTTGAGCATATGGCGTTTCACCTCCAGCGGAGTAGCTTCCGTGAAATGAAAAATACTCGCCGCCCCTACTGCTGAAGCACCACATTTGATGGCAGAAGCAAAATCGTCGAGCTTTCCGGCACCGCCAGCGGCAATCACCGGAATACTCACGGCCTCGCATACCCTGGCAATCAGCTCCTCATCAAAACCTTCCATTTTGCCGTCATTGTCGACCGAGTTCAGATATATTTCGCCAGCACCGAGTTCCACAAGCGATCTGACAACGTCAAACAGATCCTCCGGCGCAATCGTTCTATCCCAATACCTGTAAATCTGGTATCGACCATTTTCGGATCTCAGAACATCCAGACCTACTACAATACACTGGCTGCCGAACTTGGAAGCAGCAGAAGTAATCAAAGACGGGTTTACGGCTACTGCGCTGTTGATACAAACTTTGTCGGCTCCAGCAAGAAGACTGAGCCTGATATCCTCAAGACTCTTGATTCCTCCACCTATGGTAAGAGGCATGAAACATTCGTCAGCGACATCTTGAAGAAGCTCGAAATTCGGCGACCTACCCTCCGCCGTAGCCGATATATCCAGAAAAATGAGCTCGTCGACCTCCCTCGCATTGTAGACCCTTGCTACATTTACAGGGTGCCCGACATTCCTGTGGCGGTCGAAACCAATGCTCTTAACCACGACTCGTCCGTCGTACAGAACGACCGGAATCACTCTAGATTTCAGCATGTCGAGCTACAAGCCGGCTGCTTTGAAAATGCAAGGAAATTCTCCAGGACCTTCAAGCCGGTCTTCTGGCTTTTCTCTGGATGGAACTGCACAGCCACGATATTCTTCTGAGCTACCGACACTACAAACTCGGATCCATAGTCGCAAGTTCCCGTTACAACATCTGGAGATTTCGGTACCAGCCGAAAGCTATGGACAAAATAGAAATTCGGCTGGTCTGAGAATCCGTCGTATGGCACTCTAGTCGAATCGACCTTCACATCGTTCCATCCAACGTGCGGAATTCTCAGGCCGTTGCCACCATCCAAGCGAGTAACCTCGCCTTCAATTATACCCAGCCCCTCGTGCTCCCCGTGCTCATAGCCGACACTGGCCAGAAGCTGCATACCCAAGCAAATTCCAAGGAAGGGCTTTTCTTTGACCGTTACACACTCTTTCAGCACGTCTACCAGACCAAGCGCTTTCAGGTTGCGCATGGCGTCACCGAAGGCGCCAACACCCGGCAGAACGATTGCCTGAGATGAAGCGATTATCTCGGGATCATTACTAACAATCGGATCTGCACCTGCCTTCTCGAAAGCCAGCAGGACGGACCGGATGTTACCCATTCCATAATCTACTATGCATACCATCGGTCAGCTTCCGGAACCCGATGCCACGCAGCTTTCCGTGGACAATTTGACCAGGGGCTGGTTCTTTCTTAAATTCCCCTCAGAATCTCGCGCAAACTTCTTTCCTTCGGTCACGAAAACATGCTTGTTGGTGAAGGAGTCCACGATCCGATCAAATTCTGCCTGGGAGAGCTCCATATAATCCAGGAAGTCAGGCAAAGCTATGCGAGGATATCGTCCATCGAACTGGTTAACCAGATCTACAGCCTCGTCTCTCGTGATCCGCCCGTTGCGTACATCAAGACAGGCATGATCAGTGGCTCTTCCGAACCCGAATTTGACGAATTTCAGGTAATCGTGGATAGCCGTGAATGCACAGTCAAGATTTTCATAATTCGTGTAGGTTCCCTCCACCGGGCCATCTTCCTTTAGCTCAAAGCCAAGGTTCTTGACAATCTCTACCTGAGAAACAGCATCCCATTTAAAGTAATGCCCGAGGAAAATTGAGCAAATGTTGCCAGCCTTGAGCTCCTCTTCCGTAGGATAGACGTAGGCTACAAGATCTCGCTCACTGATTCCCTCCGCCACCATATCGCTGACTCGATAGCCAAGCAGACCACCGAACTCCTCCAACCATCTACGATCCAGGATGCTACTCTCGGCTGCTTTCGCGGGACCGCCATATTCCTGCTGGGGGTTCTCGCCCCAGATAATCAGAGGAACCTTGTATTGGATAGCGGTCCGAATGGGCACTGTGAAGATTCCAACATGGTTCGGCCAGTCATGATCACCGAGCCGAGTAAAACCTATTTGACACATTTGTTTGTAAACGTGTGGGTTCTTACGAAATTGAATGAGATCAACGCCAAGGGCGGATATGTTCGCCAGATTCCGCTTTCCCAGTTCTGTGGCGAACGTAGGCTCGAAGCTGACACACAGCGGCTTGAGCCCGTGCTCGATCGCCACATGCACCTGATAGGTGCTATCTTTCCCTCCGCTCACAGGGATCAAACAGTCATAATATTTACCCTTCCCGCGATAGGTCTTCACGAGTTCCTGGAAGTCCCCTCTGCGCTCATCCCAGTCTATAGAATTGTGCTTACGCTCGGCCGAGCGACAGGCATCGCAAACACCGTGCTCATCGAAGAACAAATCCGGCTTAGTGTCCGGCATTACGCATTTGTTGCAGTAGCGCATTCGCCCCGTGCCTCCTAAATCCCAGAATGATTATAACGCCCGGGTTAACCGGCTAATCAGCAACCCTGGCTTGTTAAAGTGGATATAAGAAATATCTCGACACTTTATTAATGCGCCTCACAAGCGAATCGGCAGACAAGGAAGTAAGATCTTCAACGTCAATCAAGCGAGGTTCACGGATGTCTGAGCTGGCATTACTGGGCGGAAAACCGGTTATCAACGAGCGATTTCGTCCCTACAACTCAATCGGTGTTCGCGAGAAAGAGGCAGCAAATCGAGTTCTCGATTCCGGCAATCTCTCTCAATTCGTGGGCGCCTGGTGTGACGATTTCTATGGCGGTCCCTATGTGCAGCAGCTCGAGAAAGCCTGGCAGGATCGATTTTCAGTAGCCCATGCGATATCTGTCAACTCTGCCACCTCCGGACTCTATGCCGCTATCGGCGCTGCCGGAGCAGGCCCTGGTGACGAAGTAATCGTGCCTCCGTACACGATGTCGGCCACTGCCATGGCGCCGCTCGTTTACGGAGCGATCCCGGTATTCGCAGACATCGAGCCAGACACGTTCTGCCTGGACATAGACGCAGTAAGGAAGTGCATCACACCCAAAACGAGGGCAATCCTCGTAGTGGATCTCTTCGGGCACCCTGCCAGACTAGCCGACCTGCGAACCCTGGCAGACCAGCATGGAATAACGCTTATCGAAGATAACGCCCAGGGTCCCCTTGCCACGGAAAATGGCAGGTATGCCGGTACAATCGCTCATATAGGTATTTTCAGCCTGAACTACCACAAGCATTTTCATGCAGGTGAAGGCGGCATCTGTGTTACCGACTCAGACTTTCTGGCAAAACGGCTTCAGATGATTCGCAATCACGGAGAAAATGTAGTCAACGAACTATCTATGGACGATCTCTCTAACATGATCGGGTTCAACTATCGGATGACTGAGCTGACAGCCGCGATAGCGCTAGAGCAACTCAGGGATGCCGAACTTCACGTTGGCAGAAGAGAGCGAATTGCCAGCGCCCTCTCCGAAGCGGTCCGGGATCTAGACGGCATCACGCCTCCAGCAGTGAGAGACGGCTGCCGCCACGTCTACTACGTATGGGCAGCTAGATTCGATGAGAAACAGGTAGGTGTATCCAGAGAGATTTTCGCTAGGGCGCTAACCGCCGAAGGATTCCCTAATTCTCTAGGTTACGTAGAACCGCTTTATATGCTTCCGGTTTTTCAGAAGAAAATTGGGATTGGGTCACAAGGATTTCCTTTCAATTTATCCAATCGGGTTTATGAAAAGGGAATGTGCCCTGTAGTAGAGCGCATGCACGAAAAAGAGCTCCTCGAATTCCATCCCTGTGCTTTCGAGCTGGAGAACAACCAGATTGAACAACTCTGCGAAGCTTTTCTCAAGGTTTTCGAAAACAGAGAAAAGCTCCTGCACCTGGAAAACGAGCGTGCCATAAAAGGAGGCGCAGTTGGAACGAGTAGTAGCAAGCATTGAAGCTAGAATGGGCTCTGGACGATTTCCCGGCAAGGTCTTAAGAGACGTAGCTGGCAAGCCCGCCTTGAGCCGATTGCTTGATCGACTTCGCCTCTCTAAAGAGCTCGATGATATTGTTCTTGCCACCACCACATCCAAGGGCGACGACGCCCTGCAGACCTGGGCGAAACAAGAAGGGGTGAAATGCTACCGGGGCAGCGAAGAAGATGTTCTTGGTCGTGTAATCGAAGCCCACAAGGAGACCCAGACCGACATCATAGTCGAACTGACCGGGGACTGCGTTCTCACCGACCCGGAAATCGTGGACCTGGGTATCAGGACGTTTAAGGCTCATCAGGCGGATTATGTCAGCAATGTCGTCATACCTGGATTTCCAGTTGGAATATATGTTCAGGTCTTTAGAGCCAGGGATCTCGAGTCCATAGGAGAGAAAGTTAAAGATCCTGAGGTCCGAGAGCATGTGTCTTTATATTTCTACGAGCATCCGGAACAATACAAGCTGATTCATATTCTTCCGCCTGCTCGCTGGGAGCATCCGGAATACAGGCTGTGCCTCGATTATCCGGAAGACCTTGTAATGATCGACTCTTTGTACAGGCTCCTGGAACCGAGTTTCGGTGATTCGTTCGGTATTGAGGAAATTGTCACCTGCCTCAAAGATAACCCAGATCTGGTCGAAGTGAACCGCCACTGCGAACAACTGATCCCTCGCAGCTGAACCGAACTGAGGAACCAACAGATGGCCGCTCCCGGGAAGGTATTGATTTATGCCGAAGATCCAGGGGCGTGCAATTACCTCAAAGAGCTTCCGGTTCGGCTGAGGGAAGAGGAAATACCCACGACTCTCATTTGTGCCGGTGCTGCTGTGGACTACCTGGCAAAACGAAGGGTCGAATTTATCAGGATCGGTTCTTTCGATTCGGCCGACAAACTTCTCGACGAGCATGCTCCGACCCTTCTGATCGTCGGTACATCTGAACAGAGGGAAAGCCTTGCCCATGAGATGACCGACATTTGCAGACAGCTGAACATTCCCACCATTGGTGCCGTGGATATGAAGGCCAACGCGGAACATCGATTCCGTGGTCTGACGGACAATCCGCTCAATCACGTACCGGACTGGTTGCTGGTTCCGGATCAATCCTGCGCCGAAGCCTTCCAGAGACTGGGGTACAAGTCCGAGCGCATCGTGGTTGCGGGACATCCTCACTTCGACTTTGTCCGCAGAACCGCTGAAAGCCTCACTCATAGGCGCGAAGAACTCCGAAGGTCCCTGCTTCCCGAAAACAGGCAAGACTCGCGAATCATTACTTTCGTTTGCGAAGGGTACGACCTCTTGAATCCCTCCGCGTCCCTGCGACAAAACGACTATTCAATTCATGGTCGAGGTAAGAGCGACTTCAGAACCGCAATTGTTCTAGAGGAGCTCATTGACGCTTTCGAGTGCACTTCGCAAAAGCCATTCCTGATTGCCCGCCTGCATCCCAAAATGTCCGGCAGCGAGTTAGTCGACTACACCAACGAAGTAGATTATTTCAGCCGTACCGAGGACCCCCTGGAGGTTCTCGCCGCCAGCGATCTCATTGTCGGCATGTCTTCGATTCTGCTTCAGGAAGCAGTGATAATGAAGAGACCCACGATAGCGATTTTGCCTCGCCAGGAAGAAAAAACGTGGCTTTCGGTGACAGCCAAGGGATATATCAGAACTCTAACCCAAAGAGAAGAGATACGAGAATTCATGAGTGACCTTGACGGGTCACTTCTGGAAATAGCTCGTCAAGAGTGTCATGAATTCAATTCCGATTCATTGAATACTATCTGCGCCTTTATCAAGAATCTGGTCAACTCTTCTGAATAGAAGCGATAAGCGCGTGGACTACCCGATCCTGCTCCTGGTCTCGCAAGTCAAAATAGAGGGGAAGCGTAAGCGCTTCCCTGTAGTACTGCTCAGCTTCCGGGAACTGTCCCCAGTCGAAGCCCAGACGGCGATAATAGGGCTGCGTGTGGACCGGAATGTAATGCACATTTACGAGCACACCGGCATCCCTCATGGCATCGAATACCTGCCGCCGTGACATGCCGACACGATCGAGATCAAGCCTGACGACATACAGATGATGCGCAGAATAGCCATCAGGATGTTGAAAAGGAAGATTAACAGGCAATCCAGAAAGTAGCTCATCGTAGCGCCCTACCAGCTCGTGCCGCCGGGCTACGAACTCATCGAGCCTGTGCATCTGGCTGCTGCCCAGAGCCGCCTGAATGTCTGTCATCCTGTAATTGAAGCCGAGCTCCAACTGCTCATAATAGAAAGGTCCTGCATCCCTAGTCGAAAGGAACTCGACGTCACGAGTGATACCATGCGAGCGCAAGCGAGTCAGCTTCTGGAACAATTCCTCGTTGTTGGTCATCACCATTCCGCCTTCACCGGTGGTAATTACTTTGACCGGGTGGAAGCTGAATACAGTCATATCCGAGTGCTGGCAGGAACCGATTTTGCTTTCCCTGTAGGAACCGCCGATACTGTGAGCAGCATCCTCAATAATCATGAATCCATACTTTCGAGAGAGTTCTTTTATGCCCACCATGTCGCAGGACTGTCCGGCGAAATGCACAGGTACCACAATCTTGGGAAGCTTGTCCGGCGGCGTCGCCTGTAGCTTGCGCTCGAGAGACTCGACACTCATCAAGTAGGAAACCGGGTCTATGTCTACGAAGTCCACCTGGGCACCACAACAGAGAGCACAATTGGAGGAAGCGACAAAAGTATTCGGGGAAGTCCAGAGCCAATCACCGGGACCGAGTCCGGCAGCCAAACAGGCGATATGAAGCCCAGCAGTGGCATTGCTCACAGCCACCGCATAAAGGGCTCCGCAGTACTCGGCGACATTTCTCTCAAAACGCGGGACAGCTGGTCCTTGAGTGAGGAAATCAGAGCGCAGGACATCTACTACGGCCTGAATATCAGCTTCGTTGATATTCTGCTTTCCATAGGGAATCACAGAACTAGCTTCTTGCTGTAACAAGGTTTGCCGGAATTCCTTCAATCATCGCCCGCAGCTCGTCCGGGGTCAGAAAGTGGCTGTTGGTTGCCGAGCTGTACTCAAAGTCGGACTCGACCGGAACACCGATTTCACCAAGACTGTTCTTGCTGTAATTTGCAAGCTGGCTCGCCTGGATTGTCGGTCTAATTACGAAGTGATCGCCAAACTCTAAGGTAAGATGCGAATCATCAGCAGGACACATTACCTCATGCAGTTTCTCACCTGGTCTAATGCCTACAACGATATGAGGCAGTCCGGGAAAGAGAGCTTCGGCCAACTCAGTGATCCGCATGCTGGGAATTTTTGGAACGATGATCTCGCCCCCTTGCATACGCTGAAAGCTCTTAAGTACAACATCGACCCCCTGAGGAAGAGTGATCCAGAAACGAGTCATTCGTGGGTCTGTTATTGGCAGCTCTGTGGCGCCCTGCTCCACCAGCTTCTTGAAGAACGGAATCACGGAGCCCCGCGATCCCACAACGTTGCCATATCGAACTACAGAAAAGCGCGTCTTGCGATTCCCTACGAGGGTATTTCCAGCTATGAATAGCTTGTCTGAGACGAGCTTGGTAGCGCCGTAGAGATTGACCGGATTAGCAGCTTTGTCGGTGGAAAGAGCGATTACCTTTTCTACACCACAATCGATTGCAGCATTGATGATATTCTCGGCCCCATGAACATTGGTCTTGACGCACTCGATAGGGTTATACTCGGCGGCAGGTACTTGCTTGATCGCAGCGGCGTGTATTACAAAATCAACTCCGTCGAAGCCTCGGTGCAAACGTTCGGCATCCCGGACATCACCCAGGAAAAAACGCATTGGCTCCACCTGGAACTCCGGTTTCTGCTGCATCTCGAATTGCTTGTATTCATCCCGAGAAAAAACGATGAGCTTCCGGGGAGAATAGCGGCTCAAAATGGTTCGAATCGCCTGTTGCCCGAAGGAGCCAGTTCCGCCGGTCACCAGAATAGTCTTGTTATTGAACAAAGATTTCCGCCTCGACTGAGCCCCTTCTGGTCCTCAACTAGACTACGCTCGCAGTTTGTCATAGAGTTCCACCAGAACAGTATACGTTCGCCCGTGTAATCAGTCAAAACATGCCAGAACAAGCAGTTTACATGAGACGAAATTCATCTCGTCGAATGAATTTCCAAGAATTCAGCTTTCAAGACACCGTATTCAAGCCCATCAGCGTAAGACCCGTTCTTAAAATGGACGTCGCGCCGACGCCCTTCCTCCTTCATCCCCAGATAGAGAGCGAGCCTCTGCATTGAGATGTTTTCGGCATGGGTGCCGCAATAAATACGATGCAGGTTGAGCGTCTCGAATCCGTGGCGGATGATGAGCAGGGCGGCTTCCTTGGCCATGCCTGTACCCCAGTAATCTACCTCCCCGATTATAATTGAGAAGTCAGCATTACGATTCACCCAATCTATTAAGCCTAGCGAGATATTACCTATATGCTGGTCATCCTGGCGTGCATAGACAGCCAATACCAGACTGTCATTGGCATCGCTTAGACTCCTCACATAAGCCTCAGCCTTCCAGCGTGTGAAAGGTTGGACGTTATGGCGAGTAAACCTGCAGACATTTTCGTCATTGAGCCAGGCTAGATAACGATCCGTGATCTCGTCTTCGGTCAAGGCCTTTAGGTATACCGATTTGCCGAGCAGAAATGGCTGGTGTTTCACAATAACTCTTTCCTTCTCTTCCATAAAAGCTTTTGCACAGACGCTTATCCAATTGTTTCTTTGGTCAATTCTAAAAGGCCGCTCAAAATCCTACCACACAAAAAGCGATCACGAAAGCGAGTAATGAAGGCATTGCCTGCAGGCTGTGACCCTCTCTTGGCAAGAATTGGACAGGACCACTTTCCTGCCGCTCAGCGAAAATTCCTTATAAGCTCGCACAGAAATAGGACTTCAAGGGTGTCCCTTGCAGGGGACACCAGATCCTCATCCTCTTGAAGATGGTGCCTGAGATTGGCGTAGGCATCTGGAAGGCAGTTGAAAAGAGGAGCCGCCGAGGTGTCGCCCGCCAGAGTCTTATAGTCGGCATACTGCTCATCGGCTACAACCCGGTAAAGCGCCATCTGCTTATCCGCATCGCTTATACGAATGCGACCTCTAGCAAAAATTAAATCGAGTTCGTAAACCGAGAAATTCCGGGAGTCGATTGCCTGAAGATTGAAGGTGCTGCCGTTCTCCGTTTTCAGAATGGCACTAAAGCTGGGATCTGACTCATCAAAATCGAAAGTCTTCCCGAATACATGGTCGACATTGAAACTCTCGCCGGTGAGAAAGAGAAGCTGGTCCAAAAGATGGGAACCATTATGAAAAAGTCCCTTTCCGTAGAAGCCGCAACCGGCCTGGTACGCACCATATGCACCACTGCGTACCGACTTGGAGCAATCCTGGAAAACCTTGACAAACCGCCGGGAATAATTCACCGAAAGCGATATGGAGCGATCCGCATAAGCGCTTACCACCGCTTCGGCATCAGCCAGATTGTCGGCTAGAGGCTTCTCTGTGAAAACCAGGCGGATGCCTTTCTCAGCAAGAAGACGAGTGAGAACGTGAGCATGCTCGGCGTCCGGCACGCAAACCACGGCGAGATCAGCAGATACCGAAGAAAGTGCACTGTCTAGATCAGCGAAGGCTCTTCCACCCCAGATTTCGGAAGCTTTCTCGGCCTGGCCTGGTCGCGTATCGACAAATCCAAGAAGCTCAAGATCCTGGCTGTCAGCTATGGCATGCCCGTGACACAACCTGTAGTGAGCCCCGGGCTTACTGTAGAACGCACCCATGTTTCCGGCTCCGATAACGAGGACTTTCAGTGTGCTCATCACAACTACTTGGGAATCTTGTACTCTGGCTCAGCCTGATACGAATCGGCGCAATTATAGATGTCCTTGTGCTCTTGCTCAGGCAAGAGCACTGCGACACAATTAGGCATGAAAATCCCTCCCATCTCGAAAAATCTAGTCACCCTCAGATCGAAGTACTAAGCAGCTTTGGCTTAGCTGGCCTTGAGCGTTCCAGGTTAAGCCGATTCGAAACGATCTTCATTCTTCACCACAATAAATGGATCTGAGAGTAGCTGAGGAAGAAAAGCATCCCTCATTTGGCGGGCCGACATCCCCGCCATAGACACACCATAAAAATTCACGACACGCATTCCTCCAGAAATTAGACAGTCGGTAATGGGCGTAAAATCGTTGACAACAGGAGGAGGAGGATCCAGGCGACGCACGAATAGCGTCTCCTCAATTTCGTAAGAAACATCATTTCGAATAATCGTCCCACTGAATTTCTTCGGATACCTGTAAAACACCACTTCCCTCGCGAGCCACTCCATCCGGTGCAAGTAGCTACAGTGCGTAGGATGCGTCCCAATCATCAAAAACGATGCATTTCTCTTTTCCATCCAATCATAGACAGAACCGTCTCCCCAGGCATGCTGTGGTCTTAATTTCACAAACTCATCAGTGCTGGGACCGGAAATAGCATAAGAAAAAAAAGCACTAAGACTTCGTTGAGCCTCAACAGTGGTCCTAAAGTACTCGGACAAAATCCCTGTTGTTGAAGGTTCCAGATCCAGATTGCAGCTACCGTTGCGAAAGCCACCAGTAAAAGTAGGCATCAACAAGTCACGTTTTGACCCCAACAACTCTTTGAGCATGCCATAAATCTCGCGGCAGAGTTTTTCAGGAGACACCCTCAAAACCTTACAAAAAGGCCAAAGCGCACTGAACACCACCACAGGTGAGTCCTCATCGTCCAGCACCAAACTTGCTAGCACATGCTCTAGTTCCGATAAGTTATTGGTCGTCATTTTTGCATTAGTGGTTCAAGGTGGTGCAATCCAGACTCCTCTAGTCTCTGCTTTACTAAAGCTGCAGACAAAGTCCTAGCATTTGTCAAATCCTTCATGACCAATAGAGCGTCATGTATTCTCTCCTCCGACTCAGTTCCAATCCCTACACGAACAAATCTAGAGGTGCTTTGTCCATAGGCTGATCCAGGGACAACTGCGATCTGGTGATTAAACAGCAGTTCAAGACAAAAATCGAGAGATGTTCCCGGAAAGTCGCCAATACTAACCATAAAATAAAAAGTTGCTCCCCCTTGTAAATGAGTGAGTTCGATGTCACTCATCAACTGGGAAATCCTTGCACGCTTTTCAACCATCATTCTCACCTGGGGCAGAGTAATTGAGATAACTTCGTCAAAATACTCAGCCATGTAATACTGCAGGATGGTGGGTGCACAGGTAATTACGTGCTGGTTAATTTTCTGAAGTTGGTAGCTTAGGTTAGCATCAGAAATCACATAACCTACTCTCCACCCAGACATTCCCATGTTCTTAGATAGTGAGTTGACGACTATAACTCCGTCTTTATCGGGCACGAGCTTTGCCATGCTATGAAACTCGTCGTTTACAACAAAATCGCTGTACGCCTCGTCAACAAGAAGCCAAATTCCATTGGAACGACATTGGTTGTAGATAGCCAACAGCTCCGCGCTCGAGTAAATTTTTCCCGCCGGATTATTAGGATTATTGATGACTACCATCCTAGTTTTAGAGTCGAAATACCTCGAGAAACAACTGGAATCGCAATCATACGGTATGAACTCAGGTATCGCTCCAACTAATCGAGCTTGTTCCTGATAACTTAACCACCCCGGCTCATGAATAAGAACTTTATCGCCCGGATTCAAGGTAGATTGCATCGAGAAAAATATGATTGGCTTTGAGCCAGCCGACACAATAATTTCGCGAGAAGGATCTACTGATGCGCTGTAATGCTCTGAATAGAACCTGCAGATTTTTGCTCTAAGTTCCGGAATTCCTCGACTGTCTGAATAATGGTATCCCTTTACAAAGTCCAACCTAGAGAAGTCAAACTGCGGTATATCAAAGAACGCCTCGCCCAGAGACAAGACAGTTACATCCACACCCCTTCGCTTCTGCTCGTAAACCAATTCATTGACATGAATTGATAAAGCCTCGGGTATGGAACACACCCTCTCGCTAACTTGCATTTTCTCAGACCAACGGCTCAAGAATTCACCTCATTCAGACCCTGACTTAGCCGGAATTTCTGAACCTTACCACTCGCTGTAACAGGAAATTCCCTAACGACGAATACCTTCTCTGGCCACTTATGCCTCACCAAGTGTTCATGGATAAAGGACTCTATCTGCGCCAATACATTGGACTCTTCAACTTCAGATTTCAAAATAAGATAAAGGTAAAAGCTTTCTCCATAAAACGAATGCGGTACGACTGCAGCCGTCGCCTGCTTTACTGCATGATGCTGTTCGGCAATGGTCTCAACCTCGCGCAACGATACCATGTACCCGCCTTTTTTTACTACATCCTTGATTCGACCATCGATTACCATTACATTTTCGGAGGTCAAATGTCCCAAATCTCCTGTTGCAAAATATCCATCCGCATCCAATGGCAAAGACACTGTCCCATCATTCTGTAGGTATCCAAGAAACAAAAATGGGCTCTTAACCAGTATTTCGGTTAGGTCCGCTACGTCATGATCAAGTACGCTAAATTTGATATCGCTGTATGGAAGGACTTCTCCAGTGGAACCCTCTGTTCTGCTGTCGAGATTATCCAGAGTTTCGCTCGTAAAAAAAGTAGTCTCAGACAAAGCAAAGTTCTCTAAGATAGCTACTCCAAAAGTTCTTTCGAATCTTCTCTTTGTTTCTAGGTCCAATGGTGCTGTTCCCACGAAAGCAGCGCGAATTCTTTGCCCGTACTTACTCAAATCTTCCTTTCGAGTTCGTTGAGAAAGTTCCAAGAGACCCCGCACAATAGTTGGCACCAACCAAAGCGAATCAATTTCAAACCTTTCGACTGTTTGCCAAAATTCAAGAAAAGTCTTTCCGGAAAAACTCTGGTCAATTACCGTACTGCCCCCTGACGCTAGCGGCACCAATAGTAGATTGAAGAGCCCGCCGAGATAGGACATCGGTAAATAGTTCCAAAAACGAAGCCGACTATTTAGTAAGTTATGATATTTCAGAAAAGCATGCCCACTAGACCAGAGACGATCTGCACTAATAACCATTGCCTTCGGCTCACCTGTGGTGCCACTTGTGCTAAGAAAAATTCTCGCTTCGGAACTATCAAAAACTCTTTCAGCAGCTTCAGGAAGCCAAGAAAATTCTGCGTCAGTCTCGATATTAAAGCAACGTACACCAGCCTCCTCAACCATCGATGATAAGTTGCTGTTATAGGGACTTGACAAAAGGCAGTACTTGGGATTCGTAAGTTCAATCCATCGTCTGATTTCTGGCTGAGAAGCTGTACAGGGAAGTGGCGCAAAAGTTAATCCGCCCAAAAGACAAGCGAGAAAGACTATCGCGGATTCTGACGAATTTGGAAGGAGAACAAAGACTACGTCACCTTTGGACAATCCATGACTTTCGAAAAAAGCAAGGCATCGAGAAACCAGCACCGTCAAATCTGAGTAAGAGATGTTTTTGCAATCTACATCTTGTCGAATCGTAAGCGCCGTAGCCTGAGCTGATTGCTCGGCCAATAGCATGAAATCATGATTTAGACTCCTAATTAATCCACTCATATAATTAGTTCACCTTCTTGCATGATCATCGAATCGTCAACGTAAATTGTCGGTTCCCGAAGTACGAAATCCAAATGAAAATCCACCTTATTGTTACCACCGACTGTGTGATTAGCACCAAATCCAAAGTGCATTGTGCCGAGAGCGCCTTCGTCCGTAAGCATTACCCCTGTAAGCCGAGCTTTAGGATTGAGTCCCACTCCACATTCCGCAAGAACTCGCTTAGGTGAATCATCCAACTCAAACATCCTTTCAAGCTCTGCCTTGTAAAGAGAATTGCTGCTTTCGAAGCATACAATTTTTCCTCGATCAACAGACAGTCTTACGGGAGTGCACAATAGTCCAATTTCGGGACATGTAATTGAGCCATCCACGATCACAGTGCCGTAAGAATCTGTTTCGAGCGGGGAAATGTTAGCTTCAATATCAGGAGGTGATCCAAGATCGCCCGCTGCCAACACAAAACCTGGGCAACAGTTACCTATCCGCTCTTTGATAGACAGGCTAATGTCTGTACCCAGAACAGTGGTAACTCTAATTGTTTCCCCAAAGGTGAAAATCTCCGAGATCTTGCGAACAGTGGGGTACTGACCTCTGTAGTCAGCCCAAATCGCTGGATCCAAAAACAGATCATTTGTAAAACATGGCATACTCAGGAAGCGAGCCTTTCGTCGGCCCGCACGAATACGGGCGGAAGTGTGCGCCAGAGAATACTTGCAAAGTGATATTATGAGATCCGATTCGCACATCGTGTCAAGCGCGCTCTTCGGAGGCTCCTGCCCATGCTGCGAGGCTAATGGAATCTCAAGCACTTGAACATTCGTAGATAATTCCTTACCCTCTAATGCTACCATCGCAGCCATGTCAGCGGTCGTTTCATCACAGAGGATTAAGAGACGCTCCTCTTCCCGCAAATTCCCACATTCCACAAGCAAATAAGTCGCAGCCGCCTTGTGGTCCTTTGTATATTCCATGGCAGTAACAGTGCCACCTATCATGCTCTTAACTATCAATTTGGAGGTAGTTTATCATGATTTCTCTCCACCAAGAAAATGGCGCTGAGGAGGAACCCGCACACCAGTCTCATGCAATTGGATTCAACTGTGCTGTCTCACACGAACGAAGACACACGACTACTTTAAGTAATTCTGAACTAGCTGTGCAGTTGCTTCTAGGCTCCAGAAATTCTGAGGAAGAAGATCGTCATTTGAAATAGCAATACCAAATTCTGCTTCTAATGCCGTGATAAACGCTATAACTCCAAAAGAATCCAAGTAATTAGCTTCGAAAAGATCCTCATCTCGCCCTGGCAATTCACGGTCAGGAGTCAACGATTTGAGAACTGCCTCTACCCTAGTCTCTATTTGTTCAAACGACGCAGTGTGCATAAAAGCCTCCCGCTAGCTTGATAAACCTCTTACAACGGCACAAATCTCATAAAATCCCAAGATGGAAACTCGTTGGACTTCAATGATTTAGTATCCTGCGGTGGTCGAGGATGCTCATACTCGATTAACGCAAGACCAGCCTTAGACATCACGTCAATAATAACCGGCAAGATGGGCATAACATTGAATAATCTGTTCATGTATTCAGTCACTATCGCGTACGGGCGACCGGAATCTCCATAGTAACTAGCTAACCAGAAGGTGGCGTTTGGTTCCATAAGATACAGTGAACCACCATTCTTCAAAGACTGCCGTAACAATTTCAGCAGTTGGGTGATATCTAAGCTGGCACTACCATCCTCCGGATTAACTAAAAGCAACAAAACATCTTGCATGAAAATCGCGTCAAACTCGCCATTAAGGCGAGCCAGTAGATTATATTCCTCTTCAATTGATTGAACGTGGGAGAACTCAGCAAGCTCTCCATGAATTCTGGTAGCAATCCCAATTAGTTCCTCAGAAGTATCTATACCTAAGACCTTGGCTCCCATCGAAGCAAATTTCCGCGTGTAAAAGCCATTTCCGCACGCGAAATCCAATACCCGCTTATTCTTGAGGGGGTTTCGGCAGAAATAATCGTCTACGAATCGTTCCTGAATTTCTTTGTAAGGTCCTTCTTTGAGAGACAAACCATCTGAAGTAAACTTTTGATCATGCCACCACCGCCAGCGTTCATCTTTCAGGCGCAACTTTATTCCAAGGAACTGCCCTACTCTCTGATGAAATGTACCCAAATGCGATCGATCCAGCACTGAATTCAGCCCCTGAAAATAATCATCGTATGCAGGATCCAACGGGTTAACTAGAAGCCAATTTCTGCAAAGGAGCTCGAAGAGCGCTTCTCCACCAACTAATTCTCTAGTCTCAGTTGCCATGCCAGTGTGATCCGCATGCAATCCGTGTAACCCAAAGAACTCCAAGCAAGCATCAGAGCCCTTACAGTCTGTCAGGTGCTCAATCCACTTACTTTGTGGTGCCCCTGAAGCTAGGCGACTGATAGACTCTGAGCTGACCCCCATTTAGTTGACGAAAGAATTTCTACGAAACCGCCGATAGGGACCAGAACAATCTTTCAACCTCCTCAGGGGATTTATATCCCAATGTACTATGAAGTCTCTTCCTATTGTAGAAGATTTCTATATACTCAAAGACCAATTGCCTGGCTTCTCTAGAAGTCACACTGGGACTCAGATCAGCTCGGTTTTCAATGTTCCGAAGAAGGACTCGACCACGGCATTGTCCCAGCAGTCACCCTTCCGGCTCATGCTTTGTTTCAGCTTATTCCGCCAGAGCAAGAGGCGAAATTCATGGCACGCGTATTGCACGCCTCGATCAGAGTGAACCACAGGCGTGCGCCTGGGCGAAGTGTTAGAGCCGAGGTTAGGGCATCACATACGAAACCAGCAGCGAGACTAGCAGAGATGGACCAACCAACAATTTTCCTTGAGAATAGATCCATCCACACGCAGAGATAGAGCCAGCCATCTCGAGTCTTCAGATAGGTGATGTCGCTAGCCCACACTTGGTTCGGTCGAGACGGGTTGAATCGCCTCTTCAGCCGGTCCTCTGAAGCCGGGAACGAATGGTTGCTATCTGTTGTCTTTTTGCGTTTTTTCGGACGTCTCGATTTTATGTTGTTCTCCTTCATCAGTCTCTCTACGCTTGTGGTTCACATGGAAGCCGCGGTCCTTGAGCTCTTTTGCAACGCGCTTGATTCCGTATGAAGAGCGGGTTTCTTTCATGATGTCGAGGATCTCCAGTACGAGAATGCGATCAGACTCATCGTCACCCTCTCTCTTCTTCCAGCCGTTGTATGCTTGGCGGGTCGTTCCCAGGCACCGGCACATCGCAGCCAGTGTAAAGAGACCGCGATGTTCGTCAATCCAGGCGTACTTCACTTTTGGTGCCGCGCGAAGTACGCCGCTGCTTTTTTTAGGATTTCGGCCTCCTCCTGGGCTGCGCTAGTTCCTTCCTAAGGCGCTTGTTCTCTTGAATTAATTCCCGCGTGTCCGTCTCCTAGGCGCTTCTTCTTGTTTGCCTGTCGGACCCAGGTCTGGACCGTCCAGGGCGAGAGACCAAGTTCTCGCGCAACCTGCGCAGCGCTCTTTCGGACTCCACGAGCTGGACTGCGCCTTCCCTGAACTCCTCACTATATCTCTTGTATTTCTTCTTCTCTGCCATGAGAAGCCTCCTTTCTGTTGACAGCGTATGGGGAGGCTTCGTAAAAATCAAGGTGTCAACATTTAGGGGGTCGGGTCACTCCGCCCCATGAGCGTCCAGACAAACATGAGTCCGACTCCGAGGATTAGAAAAAAAACAAGAGCCTGCTCGCCATTGCAAAATTGCATCAGGGCAAACCACATATTCTCCCATGGGCAGACCTCCTTTCAATCGGAGAAGGAAGAGACAATAAACAAAATCATCTATGTTTTCTGGACCTATTGTCAAATCTTAGGACTGTCAAAAATCACCAATTTGCCACCTTGGGATTGTGATGGCATGACATCGTATAAATTGGCTGATCGTCGGCCACCGAATCAGACTTCCATAATCTGAGCAGGTTCTCTTAGGGCTCGTCCACTATCTGAGCCAACCCCTCTGTCACGCAGCGTTGGGCGATGTCTGATAGCAAGAATATGTCTGCTTGGCTTCTGTTTGCAATCTCTAGAAGATCGTGCTCACCATCTGACATGTTCAAGAACCACGAGATTGCGCTGATCCACTCATTTGTCTGCCCCGTGCTCAGTGTCGGATACAAGCCGCGCTTGCCAAGCTGGGGTTCTCCAAATGGCATGAGATTGCGGTACCTGCGATTGACCTCTAGGGTACGACAAACGTCGAAATAGACTTTTACGGTCTCCTCTAGCGACTCGAATGAAATGAAGTCCTTGTTATCCATCGACGTATGATATTCCTTGTAGCACCCGTACATCGTGCGCATGATCGAGCCTACCGGTAAATTAAAGCCTGGGGAGCAGTATTGTCGTTCGTCGCTACCATTGTCCGGTGCGAAGGGAATAAACTTGGCACTGCTGTGCGGCAACCTCTTGAGCACATACGCAGCCGCGCGATCAGCAAGGGTATCTCCCTTCCTCGAATGCTTGTAGGTAAACTGCCCGCGGTCCCCAGCGCAAGTCACTACATAGCCAGCCGTCAATTTCTCTTTGAATGTATTTCCACGGCGCGCGAGATATGCGATGCAACCGACGGTTTCAGCTAGAAATACAAACCTATACGTAAGTCGGCGGACCTTCAACTTTGAAAGTGCGTCATACAAGAAAGCAGCAACAAGGGGACCAGAGAGCTCATTGTTTGCCATTGATGGGTGGCAAGTATAAGTCGAGATCAACACCTCTTGATCGCATTGCCCCTGTAAGACAGCCTCCGATAGCGTCATATAGCCATCTACTAACTCAGTGTCGACAACTACTTCGTAGACACCCTCAGGCAGACTCTGCAATTGGTTGTGTGACAAACAAAATCCCCAACGAGGCGAGTAAACACTGGTAACCCAAGGTATTGCTTCCGGATAATCCGGTCTACTGTATAGGTGGTCCAGGAGCTCCGACTTCGAAACACGCCCTCTAAATGGTGCCGAGTAGCCGAGGATATGAAGATTGTTTTCTGCGATATCGAGAATTCTGGTTCCGTCGGGTGCGATGACATAGGCCTCCCGCACAACCCATTCCTTTGGCACTGTCCAGTCAAGAACCTGGGTGCCGGAAGGTATCTCGACGGTGTCGAACGGTACTAATTCCCTAAGGATGCGGTGGGTCTGGCGGACGCCATCACCAGTAGTGCTGCGCAGCAAGGGCCAAAGCCGGTCAAAGTATTGCTCTATGCGCTCGGCTATACTCTTGTCAGATTTCGTTTGAGATTGCGGCATTGCGCAGGTAATATTCTGAGTGTAAAGTGAATCGATCATAGCGCAAGTTAGGATTGATGTAAACCCTATTGATGTACTGCAAAAGGACAGCCTGTCAACTACATCAAACCGATGACAGAATCTTTGAGATGCGACTGCTCTCACCCATTCAAGAAAATAAGCACTAACGCACCTGCCTGTAGAGCTCGATAGCGGCTCCGTCCGGGGTAGGGTGGCTGCCGGCCAGATAGAACCGGCCCGAATCCTTGACGAAGCTGCTGAGCTTCTCGAAAGCCTCTTTCGAATTACGGTCCTTGAAACCGAATGGCGTGTTGGCTGTCTTGAAAAGATACCACTGGTAGTAGAGCGCCTTTTCCGGATCGAATTCGACGATGTCGCCGCTTACCGCCCAGATTCTCGATGTTGTCCCGATTATGGGCAGCCGGCGCTCCCTGAAATAGAGCTCGAAAGACTGAGCATTGAGCTCCGGTTCGTTTACCAGGACGTTGAGATAAACAGGTTTGCCTCTGTCGACCCTTTCAATCTCCCCGGTCACCCAGGCGTATCCCCAGTCGGTGCTTGCCGGCACCGGATTGTCTTTGCTGCCGTTCTTGCAGGTCGGCGCCATGGTCTTCACCCCCATCCGGCCCGACAGCTCGGCGAGAACAGGAAAATTCAGTGGCGAGGGAGAGAAATTATAAGAGACGAACTGCAGCCCTGCCACCATTAGCAGAACCACCGCCATGAGCATTCGCCGGCTCATCAACGAGTCGAAGCAGACCCCCAGGCAGAACGCAGCATATATGAGAGCCGGCATGATATAGCGCTCCAGGGAGCAGAGATAGGTGGACATCAAAAGAACTCCGGTGACAGCCATAGCCGAGACCGGCAGCAGCTTCACCTGAATCCTCCGTCCCCCGGGAGTGACAAGCATATATATGAGAGAAGCGACAAAGAGTGTTACCAGAAACGGAGTCATGGACGGCACGAAACAGCCGACATAGAAAAAGAGGTTGTGGGCGAAGCCGAAAGTGGTCCCTGCTTCTCTAAAGCAGGTGGTCATATAATCGGTGATCGACTTGGAGTAGGAGGCATTGGTGATCACCCAGGGGAGACCCACCACCACCGTCGATACCACAAGCACGCCCAGCTGGCGAAGAAGCCCAGCACGTTTTTCTCTCGAGCTGCCGAAAAGAGCTTCAATCACAAGGAGAATTCCGGTACCCATGAGAAATGCGGCCACGATCTGCTTGGTCATGCAACAAACACCGAGCACCAGTCCGGCAACCAGAGCCGATCGAAATCCCGGACGAGCGCGCCAGAGGAGCATGGCCAGCATGCCGGCACCGACTGCGGCGGTGGCCGGGAAATCCAGCATGAACTGGTGATTGACCGAGGACACCCCGGGAAAGAGATTGACGAAAATTGCCGCCAGGACCGAAGCCCGCAGAGTCAGCCCCATGAGCCTGCCGGTGAGGACCACGGACGAGGCAAGCACGAACGTGAAGGCCGAATGCACAAAGATATCGACGAAGGGACTGCTGACCACAGCGGCTTTCAAAAAACCGGTGACCAGCGGAACTACTGGTGGGTAGAACTGGCTCACCGTCAACATCGAGTGCCACCAGCTCCCTTTGAGGACGCTGGCATGCTCGAAAAGATCGCGAAAATAGAGCCCGTGCAGAACGTGCCCGGCCTCGTCCATCATCGGCACATGATGATCCAGGGCGAACCACAGAAAAGTAAGAAGAAAAAAGCAAAGCCCGGTGGCACCGGCGAAGGCATAGTCCCCGCGAACCAGAGAGGAATCGACCTCGCTCTTCTGGTCGCCGCCCAGCGCCTCATCCCGGTTGGTCGAATTGACTACATCAAGCATCAGCAACCGTCCCCGAAATCACTCTCGCCACATCAGCGCGAATTGTGTCACTGAGCCGGGTGGGGCGCAAGATCATCTGTTTAAGTAGAAGGTTTGTGAAGAAGAGATGAGTTTTTAATAACTAAGAATGTTTTCTGCTCGAGGGCGGCTCCCGCTCACGGTGGAGGCATTGTTAGCAAGGAATAACCCCTGCTCTATCTAAAGAGGAATATAATTCAGGAGCTGGACTGCAGTCTGGCAGGTATTCCGTTATCGGGTCCGGGTATCTCCGCTTAATGACAAAATTTGGTGATCCTAAAAGACAGGTTTCTGTCGTACTACCGGTCTGCAATCAGGCCGATCACATAGAGAGAGTAGTCAGACAACATCACGAGGTCCTATCGCAGGGGCTGAAGAACGGCACCTTCGAAATAGTCCTGGTGGAGAATGGCTCCACCGACGACAGCTTCGATGTTTGCGCCCGGATTGCTGCCGACCTCGACAATGTCATTGCTCTGAGATCCCCAAGAACAGGCTGGGGAGCCGCCATACAGCTCGGTCTCGCGAAATCCGCCGGCGATACTCTCTGCTATGCCAGCTCGGCCCGGGTAGAAAGCACGGTCCTTCTCGATTTCATTCGAAAAGGCCTGGAGAGCCCTGATGCCGTCATTCAGGCAATCAGGCGAGGTCACGACAACAAGCTGCGCAGCCTGGCCTCCATGGTATACAACCTGGAATGCCGGATCCTTTTCGATATCCGCACCAGAGACATTAACGGCAATCCCAAGGTCTTCCCGCGCAAGTTCAAGAAACTCCTGGAGCTGAAAGAAGAAGGTTTCATGGTGGACCTCGAGTTCAATGTCTTATGCCGGGAAACAGGCTATCCGGTGATCGAGATGCCGGTGCCCCATACGAGCCGTCACGGGGGGCGCTCCATGACCAGCTTCAGCCTGGGGTCGAGCCTCTATGTCGAAGCCCTTCGAATCTGGGCCGAAAGGCTCGGCAAGGCACAAACCCGGCTTTCTCAGAGGAGGGATTCGATTTGACCATCAGAAATCCTGCTGTGAACGGCCTGCAGCCCTGTTACAAATCGGCAGCATTCTACGATCTTCTCAACAAACGAAAAGATTACGACGCCGAAGTCAAAATCCTCGAGAAAGTCATCGAGAAGCACAAGCAGTCCCCGGGCAAGCGCCTGCTGGATCTGGCTTGCGGCACAGGTGAGCACATAAAGTATCTGGCTAGCACGATGACCTGCGAAGGTCTCGATCTCGATCCCTCCTTTGTCGAGATCGCCAGAGAGAAGCTACCGGAGCTGGTTTTCCACGAAGGAGACATGACCTCTTTCAAGCTGCCCGGGAAGTATGACGTGATCACGGTGCTCTTCAGCTCCATAGGCTATGTTAAGACCCGAGACGTCCTGCTTGCCACCATCAAGAATATTTTCGAGCACCTCGAGCCCGGCGGCCTGCTCATCATCGAGCCCTGGTACACGCCTGAGACCTTCCTTTTGGGACACTCCACCGTGGTCAACGAAGAGACCGATTCGGTCAAGATCGTGCGCATGAATCTCTGGCTCGAGAAAGATGGGGTTTCACAGGGTCATTCCCAGATGCTGGTCATGCACAGCGCCGGCATCGAGCATATCGTAGAGCTGCATGAACTGGCTCTCTTCACCGACGAAGAATACAAACAGGCCATGGAAGCCGCCGGTCTCGAAGTGGTCGAGCACGATCAACACGGTCTTATCGGCCGGGGTCTTTTCGTCGGTCGCAAGCCGTAAGCCGTAAAAAAAACCGGTCAGGAGACCGGCATATAGAACTTCTTGCTCGCTCCGGTCTGCTGGATGGAGACGACATTCTCGTATTCCGAAATAACAGACTCGACGTCGCCGTCCGCCACCATCTTGCCGTCGCTTATGAGAATTGCCGAGTTACAGTAGTTGCGCACAGCCTGCATGTCGTGAGTGACCAGTATCACGGTATTCGATGCTCTGGCGAGCTCATGTACATGTTGAGTACACTTGTGGACGAAACGCTTATCTCCGACAGCCAGAGCCTCGTCAATCAAAAGAATATCAGGCTTCACATTAGTTGCGCAAGCAAAAGCCAGCCGCACCACCATACCGCTGCTGTAAGTCTTGACCGGCTGATCGAAGAACTCTCCTATCTCGGCGAAGTCGGCTATGGCGTCCATACGCTCGTGCATCTCTTCTTCCGAGATTCCCAGGATCATCCCGAACAGCATGACATTCTCGCGACCGGTATATTCGGGCTGGAAGCCTGCTCCAAGCTCCAGGATGGCTGTCACTCTGCCACGGCGGATGATCTTGCCGGTGGTGGGCTTGAGGACGCCGGCGATCATCTGAAGCAGGGTCGACTTGCCCGATCCGTTAGGACCGAGAATCGCCGTACCATGGCGCTCAAACTTATAGCTGAAGTCCTCCAGAGCCCAGTATTCTCTGTGGAAGCACTTGCGATTGCGAAAGACCAGCTCTTTCAAACGATCGGTGGGACGCTCGTATATATTGTGCCTTTTGGAGACGTTCTCCAGCTCGACCTGATATCTTTGGGCTTCTTCCACGCTGGGTACCATGACTGAGGAATTAGAGATGAAAGTTTAGAGACGCTTGATTCTACCGTCAGCGCCATCTCTTTGCAAGGCGACTTTCGAGCCTCAGTAAAAGGTTAACGAAAAAAGATAGAAAGAAATCAGTTTACCCCTTAGGATCTACCAGAGATATACAGGAAGCTTTATGACCACCGCATTGAAAGAGCCGAAAATTCAGGAACTCGAAGTCCACAAAGTAGACGCCGTGGTCGCCGAGCAAGAATATTCAGCCCTGGCGAGCCTCCTGGCCCTGGGAAGCAAACTCAGCCTGCTCCGCCTGATGGTCCAGAGAGACTTCATCGGCCGCTACAAGGGCTCCATGCTGGGAGCCCTCTGGCCTTTTCTCAATCCCCTGGGTCATATGATCCTTTACACATTTCTGTTCAGTATCATCCTTAAAGTCCGTTTCACCTCCACCGGCAATGTCGGTGATTTCGCCATGTATCTAATGGCCGGTTACCTTCCCTGGACCGCCACCGGTGAAGCTCTTTCCATGGCCTCAAAGAAGATCCTGGATGAGCCGAACCTTGTGAAAAGAGTGGTATTCCCCCTGGAGCTCCTGCCCCTGATGGTGGCTATCTCCTCTTTCCTGAGCTGCGCGATAGCCCTGGGCCTGCTCGTAGTCTTCATCCTTGTGATGACTCACAATCTTCATATCACGATGGTTCTGGTGCCCCTGGTCTTCCTCTCCCAGTTCCTGTTCACCGCCGGTCTCTGCTGGCTCCTGTCTGCCCTGGGGGTATTCTTGAGAGACATCCAGCACTTCATCGCCCTGGCGCTTTCGGCATGGATGTACGCAACACCGATCATCTATCCCGCCGAGATGGTACCTGAATTTCTCAAGTTCACCCTCTGGATCAATCCCATGGCCGGGATTATTCTCGACTACCGCCATCTCATGCTCGAAGGCAAATGGATGGATCCCTGGATGTATCTCTGTTACACCAGCATCTCCCTGGTCACATTCCTGGGTGGCTATTATCTCTTCCACAAGATGAAGAGAAGCTTCGCGGATGTAGTCTAATCAGTCTAAATCGAATTTCCCGGCAGCGTCGTCACGATGCGGTCACGCACGGAGGCTAGCATGAGGTATCCTTGCCCGGGCTCTGCGAAAGAATGGACTTCAAGAGACAGATCAAGACCACACACCTGGAGATCAACTGCCTGGGAGCTTCGACCAGCGATCTCGACCAGGGTCTGGACTGCCTGGATCGGGTCAAGCTGATGCGGGAGGCTGTCACAGGAGCCTACAGTGAGCAGCTCGGGCGGATCGAAGCAGGTGCGGTTCGGGACCTGGCTCATTCCGACTTCAACGATTCCATTCTCGATTTTATCGAGAAGGAGGACTCGCCAGTCAGCAGGTTGCTCAAGAGCGTCGGGATCATGGACGATTCTCTGGAGTCTCGCCTGAAAAGATTCGGAGCCGGTCTGAGCGACAAGCTCGGCGTGAACATCGATAGGCAGAGGCTGCCTTATTAGAGGCTTACTTGCGCTCGAATACGATGATATTGCCGCTGGGCTCTCTGAGCTTGGATACAGGATAGGCAGGATCCGGATCGTTGCGGAAATAGGTCTTGCCCGCCTGATCGCCGAAGAGCTCCAGGACATCGTCGGTGCTCTCGCACTGCTTCTCGACCCGGCTATCGCCTTCGCTATAGCGGATGTAAGAGCGGTAATCCAGAGACACGGCAAGGAGACCGCCGGGCTTGCAGACTCTGAGCATCTCTCTTGCGGCGACTTTATTCTCGTCCGAGTAAGAGATCACCCAACCGCATACGATGATATCGAACTCACCATCGGCATAGGGCAGGTCATGCATGTCGCCGACATCGATGGTATCCGAATAGGAGAACAGATCCACCGAGCGGATGTTCTTGGGATCGAATCCATAAGAAACATACTGGATGTTCTCCATCTCGGTGCGCGGCCCGATGATGAGCACCCTCAAGTTAGCGCGGTTGAGATAAACACGATCGATGGCGAGGAGTGGGAAGAGTAGGCGGCTGGGCCTTTCGATAACCACGAAATTGTTCTTCTTGAGCTCCCAGAGATTGTAGTCGAGGCTGCCGGGATGGACTTTCTCTGGATCGGCCTCGCAAATGCGGCTGAGCTTGTCGGCACAGGCATTGAAACGACCCAGGGCGAGGGCGCGGCGCACCGTATCGATGCGGGCCACCTGCTCGGGGTGTACTTTAATAAGCTCGATGAGCTCTTCTCGAATCGCCTCGACATTGGCGGGAGTGAGAGCCAGACCGAGCTCGCCTTGCTGACCCAGGGTCTCCATGGTCTCGCGCTCATCGGCGGGACGGTCCACGGCACCGACTTTGTTGGCCACCGAATCCAGCCTGGTCTCTATCCGGTTCAGTCTTTCATAGATACCGGGGATCAATTTGATGATCCGGCTGAGCGATGCTGCTTTGTTGACGATACTGGTGGTCATTTCCACTCCCTCATTGCGTGCTATCTCTATTCTCTAGACTGTGGCAAGGACTTTCTCGGTCGCCTCGCTGACATCGTAAGCGCAGGTGATACGCGGATCGCTGGCGACTGCCGCTCTCATCGCATCACTTCTCACCTTCAAATCCACTCGCGGATAAGTCTGACCGAAAAGCGAGCTCGACATGCTCGACAGAAAGATCAGACGGTTGCCCCGGGTAGGCATCTTGGCCTTGTGCAGGCCGCGCCCGTCCACAGCCATGATCGTGCCTCTCGGTCCGTTGATCTCGACATGATCCTCGGGACCGTAATACTCGGCCACCTCTTCGTCGGTGAAACGGCGATCCTGCAAAAACCGGCGCGGCTTGCGCTTATGCGAGCCCCGGATGAAGCAGTGAGGACCGTCCTCCGGACCGACATCGGTGACATAGAGAAAGAAATTCAGGAATTTGAACCGGTCCATATCGAAGTGATATTGCTGAGCCAGTCTCGGGTTCGGGGTCTGGCAACCATACGGGGTGGTCCACCACATATGGACATTGCAGTAAGAGGCCTGAGACTTGAAATAACCCGAGGCAATCTCGAGAAGCACCGGATCAGCCATGATGTCCTGGGCTACAGGGTTATCGATGGTATCGCCCTGAGCGAAGCGATAAATGGCCGCTTTCGGATCGGCGACATCGAAATAGCCTTTCTGATCTACTTCCTGATACGCCTCTCCTTCCATGGAAGCCGGCACCGTCAAAGAATAATCGTAGATAGCATCGAGCATCGACTCCGGCACTCTTTCAGGGAAGACGTAATAACCATCGCGATTGATACTGTCTACAGCCTTCGACACACCAGCTTCGTCAAAGGTCTTGAACAAGCTCCGGGAAAGGGGAGGAAGCTTGCGCCGCCGATGGGACATGCCGTAGAGCATCTGCCAGACATCGTTGAACCAGCCGTCGGTCTGCACGTAGAGCTGACGCATAGCCAGATAGGCCGGCTCGGGTGTGGCGCCGGTGGCCTCGAATACTTTGAACCCGTCCCAACACTCTTTGATCAACGCAGCTTTTTGCGTCAATGTGCTCATTTGCCGTCCTCGCGATAAAAAGTAGCGACCCGAGATCGTAACAACTGGCTCCTGCGCCTGCATGAGAAACTTGCCAGGATCTCAAGGATCGAAATGGGCGACAGGAAGAAAAATGTAACCAGCAAGACCGGATATCATCTCCGAAACACGTTTCGGGACCATTCATCATCCGGAAGAGCCTACGCATTGACCGACTCAACGCCGAATTCTGCTGATTCTCCAGTTCTGGTATTAGTGTTGCCGTTCGTGTCGGCAATCTTCACGAGCGCCGTGCTTCTCTTCCTGGTCGAGCCTCTGGCAGGCAGGCTGGTGCTCCCTCTTTTCGGGGGCTCGCCATCGGTATGGAATACATGTATGGTCTTTTTCCAGATAGTTCTCCTTGCCGCCTATGCTTATGCGCACCTCTTGAGCACCAGAGCAAGCCTCCGGTCTCAAATGATCATCCACTGCGCTGTTCTAGCGGCAGCAGCCGTGTGCCTGCCGGTCCGTCTTCCCTGGGTGCCCGAGACAGGGCCCTGTCCAGTGGCTCGCCTTCTTATATCGCTGACAGCCAGCATCGGTCCCCTTTTTTTCGCCATATCGGCCACCAATCCGCTCATGCAAAGCTGGTTCAGCCGCCTTGGAACAGCCTTTTCGCGAGATCCATATGGCCTGTACGCAGCAAGCAATCTCGGAAGCCTGATTGGCGTACTTTCTTATCCGCTCTTCATCCAGCATGTGCTCTCCCTCGAATCACAGGGAATCATGATTGCCTTTGGCTACGGGCTTTTGGCACTCTTTATATTGACATGCGGTTGTTATTGCTATTGTCATAGTTATACGGATCACCCGCCGCCGTCGGTCAGAGAGCCAGCCGGCAGGCTTAACGGATGGAGACAGGCGAGATGGATCTTGCTTGCCGCCATGCCGGCAAGCCTGATGCTCGGTCTGACGACCTATGTCACAAGCGATATGGCGTCGGTGCCATTGTTCTGGGCTGTGCCCCTGGCTATCTATCTCACCTCTTTCATACTGATGTTCTCGAGCCTGGCAAGCCCGGCTCTCAAGCTGTCGAGATTGATCATGCCCTTCAGCGCCATCGCCAGCCTGGCTCTCTTGACCAGCTCCGAGGCCCTGGAATCATACCGGCTGTGCCAGAGCACGGTATTGACCGGCCTTGGAGCGCATCTTCTAGCCTTTCTCGCTCTCTGCTGCGTCTGTCACGGCGAAATTTACAGGGACAGACCTTCCACCGGGCATCTCACGAGCTTCTATATGCTCATAGCTCTGGGGGGCGTGCTGGGAAGCTCTCTGAATTGTTTTGCCGCCCCGGTCCTTTTCGATTCTCCTCTCGAGTACCCGCTTGTACTGGTTCTGGCTATCATTTTCTTGAGCGATCCGCCCGGACGCATCATTGCAGACAACGACAAGAGACCTCTGCAACCCGACGACCGCGGGCTCTCCCGGAGTCTCAGGCTGGCGCGGCCATTATTTTTCAAGGCAATCGCAGTCCTTGTTATCGGCACAATCGCCCATTGGCTCGAGCCCTGGATACGATCGAGCTTGAGCATGCTTGATCCGCAGGCGCGAATTCTCGCTCTGGCTGCCTGGATTTTCGGGCCGGCTCTTCTATTGATCTCGGCTCTATGCGCCAGCGCCACTGAATACAGGCTATTGCTCGCGGTCCTGCTTGTAATCGCGATTCAACGATACTGCTTTGTCGATTCGAGCACTGTCAGGCAGAGCCGAAACTTCTTCGGTTGCATGAGCCTGCGCCTCAATGAAAGCGGCGACAAGATCGAACAATGGAGCGGTCCGACGCGCCACGGGCAGCAATCCACCGATCCATGGAAACGCGACGAGGCGATGACATACTATTCTCCGACCGGGCCGGGAGGCTCGGTTCTGACCGAGTTGACCGGAGACGAAAGGGGCCGGGCAATCGCGGTAATCGGACTGGGTGTCGGCACCCTCGCCTCTTATGCGGATAAGGGCGACTCGCTGACTTTCTACGAGATTAATCCGGATGTGATCGAGGTGGCTGACAAGCCTTTCTATTTCACCTATCTTCGTGCCGCTCGAAACCGGGGAGCAGAGATAAACATCATCGAAGGCGACGGCAGATTGAAAATCGGAGAAGCCCCGGATCGGTCCTTCGACATAATCGTACTGGATGCATTCAGCTCCGATTTCATCCCGACCCATCTGCTCACCAGAGAAGCAATCGCCGTCTACAAGAGCAAGTTGAAGGACGACGGTCTGATCCTGTTTCATTTGAGCAACAAGTATTATGACCTGAGCCCTGTTATCGCTCGGACAGCCGCAGAGTCGGGTCTACTGTCGGCAAGACTGAACGATACTCAGAGCAACTCCGAGAAAGACTCCAGCGAGTGGCTAGCAGCTACCGGCAATGACGAGTTCTTCCTGATGCTCACCGGCAAACTGGGTTTCGAATATGTTCCGGAGAACATGGAAAAACGTCCATGGTCGGACGACTTCTGCGATCCGCTCGAGCACCTGCGCCAGCGTTAATTGATTCGAGAGCTCATTAGACAATTATCAATGTAACGATACTGAAACCGATCCCATGGTCCGCCGGGCTCTTTAACCTAAAATCAGCGCATGCGCATATGTCTGATCTCTCGCGAATTTCCCCCGGACACCGGCTGGGGTGGCATCGGCACTTTCGTGCACGACCTCGCCCTGGGTCTCAAAGAAATCGGTCAGGACGTAGAGGTCATCGCCCTCTCCAGAGACGGCAGCGACTCGGTTCAAGACTATCAGGGAGTGCCTGTCCACAGGGTCGCTGTGGACGAATCCCTGGAGCAATACCAGATGCTCCTGTCTGTAGTTCCCTACAGCCACAGCCTGATGAAAGCCCTCTGGTCCCTGCACCGCAAGTTCCTGGAGCTCAACGACGCAAACCGCTTCGATATAGTGGAAGTCCCCGAGATGTTCGGCGAGGGAATCTTTCTTGCCCTCTCCAAACAATGCCCTCTTGTAGTCCGGCTCTATACGCCCCATTTCAAATTCATCGACGACCGCCTCCATCTCATCGACGATTCATTCGATCACCAGCTGCTCAGCCTCATCGAGCGTGTCACCCTGCTCGAGGCCGATGTCGTCACCAGCCCCAGCGCCGATCTCGGCGACTATGTCAGCCAGGCTGTCGGCTTCCAGCCCGATGAGATGCTGGTGGTTCGGGGTCTCATCGATACCGATCGTTTCTGCCCCGTGGGTCCCCGGGCTCTACCCGAGGACGGTGTGCTCAAAGCTATATTCGTAGGCAGGCTCGAGGAGCGCAAAGGCGTCTATCAGCTCGTGAGGGCGATACCGCAGGTAGTGAGCCGCTTCAAGAATATTCGTTTCTATTTCATCGGCAACGACACGAAAACAGCTCGAAATGGCGGCTCGGTCCTGGAAGAGCTGAAAGCCGAGCTGGCTCGAAACGGCTGCAGCGAGTATGCAGTTTTCACGGGGCCCGTACCCCATGCCAGCATGCCCGAATATTTCCGCTCGGCGGATATCTTCGTCCTGCCGTCTCTCTACGACAACGCGCCTCTCACCTGCCTGGAGGCGATCAGCTCCGGAACCGCCCTGGTCGGCACCTCCGCCGGGGGCATGAAAGAGTATGTAGTCTCCGGAGAATCCGGCAGCATTGTTCCTCCGGCAGATGTAGAAGCGCTTGCCGGCGCCCTTCTAGAGCTTCTGGAAAACGACGACAAACGCAAGTCTTATGGAGTGGAGGCGAGAAAACGCGCCCTGGAGCTCTATGACCGAAAGATCACCGCCGCCAAATCAGTGGAGCTCTATAAGCTGGCTGCCGCCAATTTCGAGGTAAGGCGCCGGACCGCTCTTTATCGCAAAGATAGCGAAGGTCTTTTGAGCAGCGCCGAAGATGTCTTCAGGGCTTTCGACCAGATGGTCTACAAGCTTCTGTATAAGCGCTCCCTGCGCTTCCGCCTGAGCTACTGGTTCCATATGCTCAAAGACAGACCGCGACTCTTTGCCGGCAATGTCCTGGTGGGCGCCGGGGAGACCCTGTCCCGACTTTTCGGGCGTAAAGAGCCCCCGGCGCAGATCGCCCGCCTGAAAGAACGATTGAAAACCGGCCGCTGACGCGTTTACCCCGCCATGCAATAATGGGAAAATCGAAGGAATTCTTGAATGAAAAGAAAGTTCACAGCAACGGTTTGGCAGGAAGGCGACTGGCATGTAGCCCAGTGCATTGAAGTAGACGTGGTAAGCCAGGGCGAAACCGAGCAAGAAGCGCTTAAAAACTTGGCTGAAGCAATTCAGCTTTACTTCGAAGAACCAACAAGTACCGCTTCTACGTCAAAGATAATGACTGTAGAGGTCGAGATTGGTGCCGCTTAGACCGCTGCCTTACCGCGAAGTAAAACGAAAGTTAGAGGCGGCTGGTTTTCGCATCATCAGTCAATCAGGAAGCCACGTCAAATTTACAAAGCAAACAGAGACGGGAACGCTTATTACAATCATCCCTGTACACAGAGAGATTGCCATCGGCACGCTGCGCGGAATCTTGAGGCAAGCAGGATTGACACCGGAGGTGTTCGAGAGCCTTTGAAATGGGCTCTCGAATTGCCGATTCCGCAACGCTCTGCGGCACTCACAGTCAATACAGACTCCAGTCGAGATAACGAAAATCAGCGGAATCGACATGCTCGAAAGAGCACTCGAGAGACTCCAGGATGACAGCTCCTCTCCGGGCTCCCAGGGCGACCTCGGGTCTGAACTCGGTTCCCAGGGCAGAGAAAGGCACCACCCGGTCGAGCTTTATAGAAACCAACCCACCTGCAGGAACTTCTACTTCGAGTTTTTTAGTAGCAGCATTCACCGAGAAATCAGGACGGTCGAGCCGGCGCATTACCAGATCGATGGAGACAGTAGCGGGGGAGTCTTGCTGACCCTTTACCACCCCTGACAAACGCACTGCACAGGAGCCGCTATCTTTTCCATCGATTTGCCGGCTTCCGACAAGATAAGCCGGCGCTCCCGGCGCCACCACCAGAGGTTTGTCGATCATAGCAACCGGGTCGCTCGGCAAAGCGCTCGCTTCAGGCCGAGCTTTCTCGAACCCGGTAAGAAGAACCACCCGCACATATCCGGGGAGAGCCTGGCTGACTCCGGTCCGGCTCTCCAGTCGAGCCGACTGTCTTTCTGCCGAGACAGGCAGATAGGGAATCCGGGCGTCGAAATCAGCCATGTCGGTGCTCATTTTAGTGAAGCTGAAATCGAACAGGGACGGAATCGCGTATTTTCCGTCGGCACCGGCCACAGAGCCATAGATCCGTATGTTCTTCTGCCCGGGAGAGATGGCAATGGTGTTTTTACCGCCCGGCACCAGCCATGATACCGGTACCGAGAGCGCCTGCCACTGCCGAAATCGGTCGGCATCAGTGCCCAGCACCCCGGAGAAAAGCTGATACGAGCGCATTGTCGTGCCGGTCTGGCTGTATCTATAAAGCGGCAAAGAAGGCTCCTCCACCGTCCGTCCGTTCAGGCTCACTGTCGAGCCAGGCAGAGCTTCGGCTGAATCGATCAGGATCACGGCTCGATCCGGGTTGCCCGGCGGAATCTCGGTCAGACGGACGAGGCGGTTGCCCGCCGGTATCTCCAGGGAATACTCGCCATCATTCAGGAGCCCCGCCGAAAATAGAAAAGGCAGTGCCAGAATAGCAGAAGCGAGCCCTAATCTCCTGGCACCCTTTACCGAGCCCAGAGCCACGGAAACCATCAGATAGATGAGCAGCGCCTTGAGGAGCACAACCAGTGACAGGGCAAGACCGGGCTGCATGCCAAAACAAGTGAGGCTAACATCGATATCCAGGGGCAGAAAAATCGTGAAGGCAATGGCTATGCCAACGGAACCGAGAGCCAGAGACCAGACTTTGCGACTCTGAGATGCGGACCAGAAGAAATAGACGGCCAGGATGCAAAAAAGAGGAACGGCGGTAAATCCGTATCGAGGGATTGCCGAGAAGGCCATATACGGCGCATGTGCTGCAATGAGAGCGAGGCTGGAAAGACAAATCAGCCTGCTTTTCGGATCGAGGCCCACACCCTTTGACCGCAGGAAAAATGACACCGTCCCGAGACAGCCGAAGGTCAACAGGAAAGTGTGCCAGATACTCTGGGTGATCAGGGGCAGGCCGGCGATGGCAAACCGATAGTCATTCCAGGGCACGTACCAGAGCCGCTCGAATTTGCGAAAAGCCATGGCTGCATAGACATCCGGATGCTCGAGCACTCGACCTTTGATCGTCCCCAGTGCTTCAGGCAAAGTGAGTGCATCGATCTGCTCGGGTGGGTCCGGACAATCCCTGCCATCGGTGGCCAGGTCGAAGCCCCGGAAAAGATTGTAGATCGGCTGACGCTGCGGAGACAGATAGACCTTGCCAGTGGCGGTCCCGGTGAAAGCAAGCCAGGGCGCAAAAAGAATCGCCACCCCAAGGACAAAAGCAGCCAGCTTGAGACCCAGAGATCGCCTCTCCGAAAGAAAAGGCAGGAATGCCATGAGAAGCATGCCCGGAGCCACCAGAGGCTTGAGCAGAACCGCCACGGACAGAAGCAAGCCGAGCCCGAGATAGCAGGCGATACCCTTGCTCCGTTCCTGGAGCACGAGACTAGCAAGATAAAGAGCGCCGACCTCCACGAGACAGGTGAGAGGCTCGGTGAGAAATTTGCTTGTCGATACCAGGGCTGAAGGATAAAGAGCCCAGAGCAATCCACCCAGGATACCGAGAGGCAGACTTGCCGTCATTCTCCTGCAGACCGCGTAGACAAGGACAGCGGTAAGACCATGCACCAGGATCATCAGGAAGATCACCGGCTGCATATGCGTGATATCGGGTCTCGCTCCGACAAGCGAATAAGCCGCCGATCCCAGTAAAGGCATCACCGGGCCATCGAGCATGATCGCGTCTTTTACTGCCCGGCACTGGGAAACCAGTCGGGAGGGGTCTTTCATGAGGTCAGCGAAGGCCGCCTGCACCGCGGCGGAAGACTCGACATAATGCCCGGAATCGAATAAGCCGGCGCTGCCCAGGCTGAATCGGGTGAAGCTGACACTACCCGCCATCAGAAAGGCCAGAATGAAGATGAGAAAAGGAGCCGCCTTTTCCAGCCTGGAGCTTGCAGGCTTGTTCTGAGCCGGTATCTCCACTCTTGCTGCAGAAACGGAAAGACTCACCGGTCCGATCTCCCTATATTCTTGCTTGAAATCGAATACCAGCGCGGCTCGCATCCGAAACCGACCACCTTGCCTGAAGCATCGAAGCCGAAAGCGTGCACCTGGTGCTTGCCCGGCATTCCCAGAAGATTGCCGGGTACTTTTATTGTCCCTTTGCCGGCAGCGATAGAGATCGAGCGAAGCACGATCGGACCTTGAGGCAGCTCGGCTGACGGCACCGGCAAGATGCCCTGGCCTGATTTCAAGATCACCACTTCGATCTTCTCGACCCCTTGCATATTGCGAGAATCGGCTTTCAGAATCAATTCTCGGCCGTTGCCGACACCGAGCACCAGGTCATTGCCAGGCACGGAGCCCTGCGAAGAGAGAGAGAGGGACGGGGACCAGTCAGAAGGTCTCAAACACTCGACGGCATAGGAGAATGCGCCGTCTCTGGCTTCACGATCGCGCAGAGCCAGGGACTTCACTATGCCGTTTGCCAGCCAGCTCCGGCTGCGCCCCACCGGAAATACCAGACGATCGCCCATCACCGACGGTGGCGGACCCTGACTGTAGTCGATCCAGCTAGGCGGCTGATTCTCGGATTGAAAGAGTAGATCCAGGGATCGCGAGAGCTCCACCAGCTCGTCCCTGCCGGTCACCGGTCGACCGTCGAAATCTTTCACCTGAACAGATAGAGCAATAGTCTGAAAAGGATCGACTCGAAATTCCCGGAAAACCGGCTCCGCACTCCCCGTATTCAGCTCCGCACGAGGCAGAGCCTGTCCCCCCGGCCCGGGAAAAGACCAGGACTTATAGGAAGAGTCGGATTGATCCCACTTCAGAACCTTACTTACCCGCCCGGACCGGAGCAGATCGCAGAGCATTTCCGGGGCGAGGAAATCACGCTGACCGGGAACCGGAGACTCGAGCGTCTTTACCCGGTCGGCTAGTCTGGATGGGGAAACAGGAGGAGAAAGGAGGGTGGCAAGAAACTCCGGACGCCCTATCAGACCGCCCCTTCGAAGTCCTGGGGAAGATCCAGCAAAAGAATCGGTTTCTCGACCGGGACACCGGCAGCCAGTCGGCTGAGAAGCTGGCGGGCATTCTCCACCTGCGCTCCGGCAAGCTCGTAAGAGACGAGATTGTGCCTGGCAGCCACTGCCCAGGTGACAGCCAGTACCAGGGGCACGATTGCAATCGAGAAGCGGAACGGAGTCTTCATCCCTGGAGGAAGAGATGCAATGGACAGAAGGATGCACAGAGGCACCGAACCCAGAAAGAAAAGACGGCTACCCACCAGATTCGGGAAGACATGCCAGATCTGGAAAGTCGGCAGGCATGCCACCACCATCCAGAGCCCCAGGAACAGAGCAACCCGAGAAAGGCTCGGTCTGATCACGAGCCTTACAGCAAGCGCCAGGAAGAGCACATACCAGCTGCACCGGGCCAGGGTAGTGAAAGCCTCGGCAATCGGGCGATGCTCGTTGACACCGTAGGCTATCTTAGCCAGGGTGGACCGGTCCATAAAATTGGCGATGCCTTGTTTTATCGCGGCCATACCGCTGCCGCCATAGCCTCCCACCACGGTTCCGATAGCCAGCGTGCGAAGCGCTGCGAAGCCGCCCAGAACCATGAAAAAGGCACCGGCATAGAAAGCTCTCTGTTTGATCGAATCCGTTTTCCTCCAGGCAAGCGGTCCGCTGAGGAAAATCTCAGCAAGCACCACCGCCAGTGGCAATGTCACCGCCATCTCTTTGCAGGACAGCGCCGCAAGCTCCAGGGCAAGAGCCAGAATCAGAAGGGACATCGCCGGTCTGACGGCCTTGCGGAAATAGAAGTAAGCCAGCAGGGAAGCAAGATAGAAGAAAGTGCAATGCACATCGACCCGTCCGATTATCCAGGCCACCGACTCCACATGCAGAGGGAAGCAAACGAAAAGAAGCATGGCAATCCAGGCGCATGTCCTTCTTCCTGTGACCTCGAGAGCCAGGGCACCGGTGAGAAAGGCGCATCCGCCAAAGACCAGGACATTGGTCAGGTGATAACCGAAGCTGGCAAAGCCGTATAGAAGATAATCGAGACAGAAGGAGAGCGTGATTCCCGGGCGGAAGCTCGTGAGCGAATCGGTATCTCCGGTCCAGGTGCCGGTGAGAGACTTCCAGAGAAGACCGGTATCACCGGTGGCGGCACGGTAGATATAGTCGACATGCTTGAAATCGTCCAGGAGAAATCCTGCTTTCAAGATCGGGTAATAGAGAATCAGGCTGGCGCCTGCAGCCACCAGGGCAAGAGCAATCCACAGAAGAGGCGGATTGACGCCGGCATCAGCCGTTTTTTCTACTGCTTGCTCGGATTTTACCAGGACATTCGTCATATCAGTAAATCTCGTATCCCCCGCTAATTGGAGAGGCGCTTCCCTCGAGCTCCGACACATTCAGATCGAGCTTTTGGAAAACGATGTCTGTTGCAGGCTCTTCTCCGGCAGCGCTGATCTCGATCTCGACATGCTGCTTCGCATCAAGAGCTCCAGACAGCATCACCGGGAAAGAGAAGGCAAAGCCACTGGTGCCGGGCTCGAGAGAAAGGCTGGTGGGCACCCAGGGCGACCGATATTCGACCTTGCTGTCTCTTACCACTGCCTGGACTGTGACCGGCAACTCGCAAGGCTCGGAACGGCTCGACTCGACCAGCCCGGAAACAGTGAAGATCGAAACGGGAGAAAGACCTGCTCGGGAAGAAATGGCAATCGGCAAATGTCCGGACAAGCTGCCAGCCAGCGGCCTCGCCGGCCCCAGCCTGGACCCTGACGGCGCCAGAAGCAATCTGAGGTTATAAGTCCCGGTCTGCAGACCCGGCTGTTGCGAGAGATCCCTGCTCTCGGAGATCAGACCGGGCACCGGATAACGCTCGTCGAATCGAGGATCGCTCAGACCGTCCTTCTGCTCCACTCCGTACAGACACTTGTCCCAGGAGTAATGACAGAGTGACGGGATGATTGCCTGCTCTCGGCGCAGGATGCAGGAGCCATAAAGACGAGCCTGGCTCTGCCCGGATCGTCTCACTATATGGACTGTCAGCTTGCGCGCTCCGGTGACGCTCCCCACCGGCAGCTTGAAAGCGAACCACTGTCTCAGATCGGGCAGGCCAGCCCCGGTGGGATTGATCGCCTGACTGAAAATAGACTCGAACTCGTGGTCGCTTCCGGACTGGACAAAAGGCATCAGGGGCAATGCCGCGCCCTCGAGCCTCTTTTCGTTGACGAAGACATCCACGAGCTGACCGGGCTCTTTCCAGCTCCGGCAATCCATGATCAGATAGCAGTCTCGCGAAGCGAGCTGCTGCTTGTCAATATGGGACAGATCGATGACCTGGGTGATCGCCTGATTATGAGGTCCCAGGTCCACGGTCCATTCATGGGCGCGGCCGAAGGCTCGAACAGGCAGAATCGAAAGCACGAGAAAAACGAGAGCGGTCATGAAGCCCAGCCGCGTCAGACCGCGGGTGCCGCTATCTTGACCCCGGCTGTCAGGCTCGCATAGAGCCACGGCGGCAAGAAAGACCATGACACAGACGAGCTTGATGCCTAGCTCGACAAAAAAGGCAGCCTGAAATGACGTAATCACCGGGATTGCTCTGAGATAGCCGATGAAATCTCCCTGCATCACGACAAAAAGCACCCCCAGCAAAAGGACCACCGGAGCCTGGCCTCGCCGCATCAGACGGCCGAGTAGATAGAGACCGGCAGCCGAGAATATCAGGACGGCGGGCATGGCTGTCACACCGTATCGACCCAGGGTGCTGAACATGAAATAGCCGGCGTGCACCAGGACCACGCCCAGAGCCAGCACACGCCCCCGGGCGCTTCCCCGGGAGGCTCCCAGCCCCAGAGCCGACCCGATGAGGGCGAGATAGAGGAGGGCCTGGTGGAAAATCACCTGCTGGCCCGCAGAAATACTGCCGATGGATTTTTTGAAATCATTCCAGGGAAATGCCAGAAGCCGGCACGGCTTCTCGAGAGCCGTCAGCCCTATGTCCACGGGACGCTGCATTACCCGGGTGGCAAGGACTCCGGCAGCAGCAGGACCGTCGAGCCCGGCAAAGCTCATAAATGGATAAGCCAGCCAACCGGAGGTATCCGGATTAGTGCCCACAACCAGGTTATAGAGACCTTTCCGGTCTTGCAAGAGACTGGACTGACCGAGGGTGAGTTTTTGTAGCGCCATCACCGGCGCCACCATCAAAGCGATTCCAATAACCATCAAGACCAGGGACCGACGCGTGAAAACATCCGACAATCGCATCATCATAATGCCGGTAAAAGCAAGCCCGACCAGCACCAGGGCCGGTCTGGTCAGCTCCAGGGCTGCCAGGGACACACCCAGAGCCAGAGCCAGTTTCCATCGTCTACAGGCAATCACCTCGATGCCTAGATAGAGGGCGAGACTGACGAAGAAGCAGGTGAGGGATTCACTGAGAAGACGCGCCGAGTTGACGATGAAACCAGGATAAATACCGGCAGAACCGCTGCCGCCAGGCCGATCCGGTGACAATCGAAACAACGCCGGGCGGCAAGCCCGACAAATACGCAAGTGAGGGCCGAGATCATGCATTGAAAGAGAATAGCGGCGCTGAAATCGCTGCCCACCGGCTGAGCGAAGAGCTTCTGCCCGGTGACCAGAAAGAGAGGATAAACGACCCCGGACTGGGAGACCATCTCTTTCAGCGGCTCATAGACAGCGCTGTCGTAGCTCCCGCTGCCTGAAACGACCTTGATTATGTCTCCGGCCATATCCGGCGGCGCCTGGAGAAAACCTGCCAGAGCCGAGGCGCTCCGGGCATACTCGGCAGCATCCAGGGCATACCGGTAATCCGGACCGGTCTCGAGATACGCGAAGCCGGCGCGCAGACCGAGAGCCAGACAGAAGACAGCCGCACAGGCGATGAACAGCGCCAGCCCGCGGCGCTCCGGACGCAATACGTCGCGCCTGATCCCCAGGGCCTCCCTGAAGTCCGGACGGACACTGGTTCGCGGTCCCCCAGTCACTTACGCCCATCTCCCTTGAGTTTAGAACCTGTCAAGTGTATCGCACACCGCCTGCCCCCCGGGCCTCCAATGAGCGCACGTAAATACTTAAAAGAAATAAAGCCCGTGTGCCTGCCGGTCCCCATGACCGACAGGCACAGTGTGTTACGGGCCGGATGCAGACGATCCCCACCGAAAACACCTATACATATTGATAAAACCCCTCCAACCTGCACCCTGCTGCTCCGGGGTCGTGCGGTATGCTTGACAGGTTGGCAGGTTCTTCAGCAGTGTGGACCCTGGAGTCGAGGCGCCGGATGAGCGAGAAAATTTCTACTGGTCTCAAATCGCTTGGTGGAACCGGCAAGAAAGCTTCCGGGAAGCGACCCGACAATAAAGAAGCGGCTGTCAGGCTTCGCGAGCTGGTCCTCACCATGTCCAAGAAGGCCAATGTCGGGCATATAGGCTCGGCCCTCAGCGTCGTGGACATGCTCTGGGCTCTTTATGGCAATGTGCTCCATGTCCCATCAGCCAAGCACCCTGACCGGGATCGCTTCGTCCTGGCGAAAGGTCATGCAGCCCTGGCTTTCTACTGCTGCCTGCATCTCAAAGGTTTGATCAGCGAGGAGACCCTCTCTACTTATTGCGGCGATGGCAGCGCTCTCGGGGTGCATCCCGAGCATGCCTTCGAATGGGTGGACTTCGCCACCGGCTCTTTAGGGCAGGGACTCACCAATGGTGTCGGAGCGGCTCTGGCAGCACGCCTGCAAAATTCCTCCCGCCGGGTCTTCGTGCTCATGAGCGACGCCGAAGCAAACGAGGGCTCGGTCTGGGAAGCTATTATGTTCGCCGCCCACCACCGCCTGGCCAATCTCACCGTGCTGGTGGACCTGAACGGACAGCAGGCCCTGGGCTATACGAAAGATGTCCTGGACCTCTCCCCTCTATCCTCCAAGTTCCGGTCTTTCGGTTGGGACGCTTATGACGTGGACGGTCACAACATCGAGGAGATGGTCCAGGTCATGGAGAATCTCGATTTCCAGACAGGCCGTCCTCATGTGCTGGTTGCCCACACTACCTTCGGCAAAGGGGTCTCTTTCATGGAGAACCAGATCAAGTGGCACTACCTGCCGCTTTCAGACGAAGAGTACGAACAGTCCATGGCGGAGGTCAGGGGATAATGCGGGGGGCCTTTGCCAGAAAGCTCTCGGAGCTCGCCGACAACGACCGGCGTATCTGCCTTCTCACCGGCGATCTGGGGTTCATGGCCCTGGAGCCCTTCTCCGAAAGACACCCGGACCGTTTCTTCAACATGGGAGCCGCCGAGCAGAACATGGTCGGAGTCGCCACCGGGCTGGCTGAAGCCGGCTTCATTCCTTTCGTCTATTCCATCGTCACTTTCGCCACCCTGCGCCCTTATGAGTTCATCCGAAACGGCGCCATCCTCAATCATCTGCCGGTCCGCATAGTCGGCGTCGGAGGCGGCTTCGAGTACGGTCATAACGGCGCCACTCATTATGGTCTCGAGGATGTCGGCATCATGCGGATCCAGCCCGGTATGACCGTCATCGCTCCGGCTGATTCCAGGCAGACCGAGACGGCGCTAAATGCTACCTGGGATATGGAAGGCCCTGTCTATTACCGCCTTGGAAAGAACGACAAGCCGATAGTGCCGGGCCTCGAGGGCGATTTCGATCTCGGAAGAGCCCAGCTCGTCAAAGACGGCAAAGACCTGCTCTTCATCACCATGGGCGCGATCTCCTACGATGTCGCCCATGCCGTAGAGACTCTCGAGAAAGAAGGTCTCTCCTGCGCGCATCTTGTCGTCGCCAGTATCAACCCGGCTCCAATAAGCGATCTCGTCGCTCAGATGAGACGATTCCGGACGGTGCTCACCGTGGAGGCTCATTATGTCTCGGGCGGTCTCGGCTCCCTGGTCTGTGAAGTGGCTGCCGAGAACAATCTAGACACCAGAGTGATCCGCAACGCCCTGCGCCTTTCCCCGGACGGTCTCACAGGCTCTCAAGACTATCTCCACGACAAATATGGAATCAGCAACGAGAAAATCATCGCAAAGGCCAGGGAGGCGCTAGCGGCGACAGCAGGGTGAACACATCGCTTGTATCGGTGGTGCTTCCGGTCTATAACCAGGAAGACCATATCAGAGAAATAGTCGAGGAATACGAAAAGGTGCTGGAGCGCCTTCCGATACCTTACGAGCTCATTCTGGTGACCAATGCCTGCCGGGACCGCTCCCCGGAGATCTGCAGCGAGCTTTCGGAGACTCTGCCATCGGTTCGCTGGACAGATATAAAAAAGGGCGGCTGGGGTCTTGCCGTCAAGCACGGACTGAGAGAAAGCAAAGGCGATCTGCTCTGTTATACGAACTCCGCCCGCACCAGCCCCGAGATTCTCTCTCTGACGCTTCTCTACGCAGTCGCTTATCCCGATGTCGTGGTCAAAGCGAATCGCAAGATCAGAGACAGCTGGCGGCGGCGCCTGGGCTCCCTTCTCTACAATCTCGAGTGCCGAGCCCTTTTCGATCTACCGACCTGGGACATAAACGGCACCCCCAAGATTTTTCCCCGGCACTTCGCCAAGCTGCTCGAGCTGGAAAGCGAAAACGATCTGATTGACGCCGAGTTCAATATGATCTGCCGCAAAGAAGGCTATCCGATAATCGAGGTTCCGGTCCTCTCCACCCAGCGCCATGGCGGCAAGTCCACCACCAATTACAATTCAGCGGTAAAAATGTATTACGGCGTCTACGAACTGTGGAGGCGGACGAAAGGCAAGTGACGGATCTCACAGCCACCACGTCTCAGACCCCTTCCGCCGACGCCCTCGAATCGATCTGGTCGCGCCACCATGCCCAGTGGCGGGATCCGGCCCAGGTCACCAGCCACTGGGAACAGGCAGGCAGCACCGACCCGGGTTTATTAGAGTTCCAGGCTGACAGCAATATCTTCGCTCTTTTAGAGCGCCTGGATATCACTCTTCTGATTACCAGGGAATACGAGCACCTGCTCATGGCTCTCAGTGTCGTGGACGGCTCCCCCCTGATCACCTATTTCAACATGCCCCACCCATCGGGTCTGGCTGTGGATCGCGAGCAAGGCATAGTCTATGTGGCCAGCACCCGCAATCCGAATCAGGTCTTCGAGCTCATGCCGGTGCGCGATCGTCTCTCCAGGCTGGATGTCGACAGCTGGATGTCGCAAGATGGAAAACAGCGAGAATACAGCAGTCACAGGAGCGCTCCTGCCTGTGGCATCCAGGTTCTACGCCGGCTGCTTCTATATGCACGACCTGGCTGTGATCGACGGGGCACTCTATGCCAATTCGGTGGGCCAGAATGCCGTGGTCGAGCTCGAGCCCCGGGGTCGCAGCCGCAAAGCCTGGTGGCCTGCCTGTATCGAGCAGGATGGCGAGCCGGTGTTCGGTCGCAATCATATACAGCTCAACTCAATCGCTCCCGGCGCCTCCATCGAGACCTCCTTTTTCTCCGCCTCCTCCACCGCCATAGAAGAGCTCAGACCAGGCGACCCGGACTATCCGGTGGACCGCAGGGGAGTGATCTTCGATGGGGCAACAAGAGAAGTGATCGTCGAAGGCCTGACAAGACCTCATTCTGCCAGGCTCTACAAAGGCAGGATCTATGTCGACAACAGCGGCTACGGCGAGCTGGGAGCCGGCGAATCCGGGCGTCTCGAGGTGATCGCCAGACTGCCGGGCTGGACCCGGGGTCTGTCGATCACGCAAGGAATCGCCTTTGTCGGCACTTCAAGAGTGATTCCGCGCTTTTCCCAGTACGCTCCCGGTCTCGATGTAAACAAGAGTGTTTGCGGAATCCATGCTGTTGATCTAGAATCTGGCGATATTCTGGGCAGCCTCACCTGGCCGCGCGGCAACCAGATCTTCGCCATCGAGTGGCTACCGGGCTCTTTCAGCCGCGGCTTCCCCTTTGCCGACAAGAGGCGAGAAGAAGAAGAGAAATTATTGTTCTATACATATATAACAACACCGAAAGGAGTAGTCGATGAGTAAGCAGTGCCGTTTGTTGATGCTGGGCGCCATGTACGAGAATGGCGGCAACACCACCCATCGTTTTCTCGATGGTCACCCCGAGATGTTCGTATATCCCTTCGAATCGCAGGTCGGCACCAGACTGGTGATGGACCAGATGGCCAGCCTTTTCCCGGTCAAGTACCGCTGGCCCGTCTTCGCACTGGATGCGACACCGTATCAAGATTACAAGGCGATCATCGACGAAGAAGGCAAAATCCGCTCCCGCACTCCCAAGGTCAGCAAATTCCGGCATATGCCCATGGAATTCAGTGACGACGAGCGTTGCGAAATCTACTGCAAAATCATCGAGAAGACCGGCCGCAGCAGCGCCAAGAATGTCATGGCTTTCTTCCAGGCTACCTTCGAAGCATGGAAAGACTACAAGACCACCGGCAAAGAGTCCTTCTATGTAGGCTACAGCCCGATCCTGGGAGTGGATGCCGACAAGATCCTCACCGAGCTACCCGAAGCGCACTTCCTCCATGTCGTGCGCAACCCCTGGTCCGCCTACGCCGACACCAAAAAACGCCCGGTGCCCATGTCGCTCAAAGACTATATCTTCGGCTGGAACACCAACCAGCATTTCGCCCTGCTATTCGAGAAGATGTTCCCGGGCAGATTCCATATCGTCAGAGCCGAAGACGTCATGGCCGATTCGTACAAGACTCTTGGTGCTCTTTGCGAGAAGCTCGGTCTCAAGCCTGCCGACTCCCTCAAGAGACCTACATGGAACGGCGAAGAGCTCCAGGAGATCTACCCCTGGGGCACCATCCGTAAAGCCACTCCGGAGTCCAACATAGCCACCGGAAACGAGCTCACCGACGAGGAGAAGATGGAGATCGAGCTGCGCGCCTGGCAGTATCTCGAAGTCTTCAACTACAAGAATATCCTCGAGGGCAAGACCCTGGTCGCCAAATAGAACCGGAAATTGGCGAGTAAAAGAGTCCTGATCACCGGAGCAAGCGGCTTTGTCGGAGCCAATCTGACCAGACGCTTGCTCCGTGATGGTCACAGGGTGACGGTCTTGCTCAGAGAACAGTCCGACACCTGGAGGATAGACGATGTCCTAGCCGACCTCGATGTCCGCTCTCTCGACCTGCTCGATCTCGCTGCCGTCAGAGCCGTCACCGGCGAGATCAAGGCAGACTGGATCTTTCACCTGGCCGCATATGGGAACTATTCCTGGCAGGAAGACTGGCGCCAGATCGTCGACACCAATCTGACCAGCACCATCAATCTTCTCGAGGCAGCCTCCGAGACTGGCTTCGATGCCTTTATCAACACCGGCTCCTCATCGGAATACGGCATCTGCGATCACGCCCCCCTTGAATCGGAGAGAGTCGAGCCGAATAGTTACTATGCCGTGACCAAGGCGGCAGCCACCGCCGCCTGCCGCCATGTCGCCGCCGTAAGAGACCTCTATATCCCGACCCTGCGTCTTTATTCTGTATACGGTCCCTATGAAGACCCGAGAAGGCTGATGCCCACCATCATCAGAAAGGGTCTGGAGAAGGATCTGCCTCCCCTGGTAGACCCGGATATAGCGCGGGATTTCATCTATACCGACGATGTGGTGGAAGCTTATCTGGCGGCCTGCAAACCGGCATCAACGGAAAGAGCCCCGATCTATAACGTCGGAAGCGGCGTCCAGACGACTATTAAAGAGATCGTCGACCTGGCCCGGGAGATTTTCTGTATCGAGAAAACACCGGTCTGGGGAAGCATGGACAATCGCAAATGGGACGCCAGCGTCTGGGTGGCATCAATCGGAAAAATCGAGAAAGAGCTCGGCTGGAAACCCGATACCAGCCTTCGTGACGGTCTCAGCAGATTCACCGCCTGGCTCGAATCGCAAGAAGCCATGAAAGAGCACTACCGGAGCGCAGCCACAGCCAGAGCGTGATTCGAATCTTCAGGACTCATAGACATCGCTCCTGTGCCCAATGCGAAGCACCAGCACCGTTATTTCATCATGCTTGATATCGCAGATGACCCGGTAGTCCCCTACCCGGTATCGCCAGAAAGCTCCGAAAGACCCTGTAAGCGCCTTGCCCAATAACCTGGGATCCTTTGACGTCGCAACACGCTTGTCCATGAAATCGACTATTCTACGGGCGGCGGCTCTGTCTAGCTTAGCAAGCTCTTTGACTGCGCTTGCGCCGTATTCAATCTTCCAGACCAAGAGCTTCTCTCACTTCGTCAGCACTAGCAATCTTCTCTTTCGCCTGCCTTATCTGCTCAACCCTGTGAGCTGCGAGGTAATAGTCCTCCATGTCGTCTATCTTTTCAGCAATCATTTCCCGAATATAGAACGCCTTGGTACGACCGGTCATTCTGGCCAGGGCATCCAATCTCTTCTCAAGATCATCGGGAAGCCGAATAGAGGTTGCCATAAACCTTCTCCACCGAGCGAATACATGTATTCAATGTATCACAACTTCATAAGACCGACTAGCGTGTCATGAAAGAGCACTACCATGGCGCAGCCAAAGTCAGAGCACCAGCCTCCGTGACGGTCTCACCAGATTCTATTGGGACGCCTTGAAGGTGATCTCCCAGGGTTTATCGCACTTGCGCCCAACCGAGCAAGCTATCTGATAGTTCATGGTCTGGAGTCTTACCAGATCCTGGATTTTCTCCTCAAAAGATTTGGCAGCGAGAACCTTGCGGTACTCTGCCTTTTGCTCGAAGAGTTCTTCCGCCCTGACTGGCTTTTTCCTTACCTTTGACACAGTCGACCCTCGGGGTTATACAAACCTTATATATTCAGACTGTCCCATTTGTCAACGAGCCCAAACCGGGTAAGTATATCGTTTAGCCTTTCCGGGTCGGGCTTGGTGCTGGCAAGTACAACGGGTATTCGACTCATGTCCTTCGGCCGCCCCGCCTTGATCATGATCGCCAGTAGATGCTCCAGGGTGAATACCCTCGTCGGCACTCCAAGAAACTTGATCTCTACAGCCATTTCGATAGCCTCTCGCTCGAGGTCTGAAGGAGGCACAAGGAATTGAACAGGCACACCCTCAATCTTGATATTGGCGCCTTCAGGCACATATCCCCGCTCCATCAAGTAGCTATATAGTGGTGCCATGTCAACCAGCAGCCCCCCTGGCTCACCTATATTGCAAAAAATATCTAGATCGAATGTATTCACAACTTCCGAGTAGAACACGACACCAATGGCACCACCTATAGCATAACGCCCTATGACGCCAGCCTTCTCCATCTCATTGATGACTTTCAGTGTCTCATTCATCGAGCAGACTATAGCACCAAACCGCCAGTCCTGCATCGAGACCCTTCAAAACAAAAGTGACTGCACTCCAATAATTGCGCGAAAAAATATTTAGCACTACCAGCGATACTACAACAAATCCCAAGAAGGAAAACTGATGCGCGGCCAGCTTCTGATACGGATAGGCAGTCTCGGTCTGGATCAATGGACCTCAACAACAGAGTCTCAAACAGCCATCTCCAGACTCGCGATCCGGTCTATGCGCTCGGCCACCTCCACCGGTCCGTCCCGAAGGGGGCGGGTGGAGACGAAGCGGGCATACTGGCAGAAGATCGCGCTCCAGAAAGCGATCACGCCGGCGGCGGTAAGGAGGCAGGCGACGAGTTCCATGCCGGAAAAAGACTCCCAGGAGATGAGATGCACCACCATCGCCACCAGCAACAGCGCTATCGATGCGATGGTCGATACCTTCAGCTTCTCGCTCCAGAAAGCCGGTCCCATGAGAACGCAATTGTGATGCAGGAGCTTGAAGAAAGAATATGAGCTCGGACCATGGTAGCGGCTTTCGGGCTCATAATAGACGAAGCTCGTAAGGGTGCCTGGCGTCGAATTAGATTGACGATCGAGAAGCTTGACGAAATGGCTGTTCCGGTCCGGCGCCGCCAGATACCTATCGGCGACGGCCCTTGAGATCAGCGCGAAGGAGCCATAATCGAGACTGTTGGGAAACCTGGTGTAGACCGGCAGAAGCTTGCGGACAGCGGCATCGGCCAGGCATCTGGCGATGGAATCGCGCCGCCTGGTCTTGACCGCCAGAACAATATCGCTTCCCTGCCTGGCTTTGCTCAGGAGACTGCCTATACATTCGGGCGGATCTTGTAGATCGGCATCCATGACCAGGCAATAGTCTCCTCTTGCCCGGGAGAAACCGGAAGCGATAGCGGCTGCCTGACCGTAATTGAGCCTGTGCCTGAAGGCCCGGATGCGCAGATTATCGTCGCATTTCGCCAGGCTCTCGATGACATTCCAGTCCGACTCGTCACCGCGATCGTCGACAAAAATCACCTCGAAGTCCACCGACTGCTCGCTCAGGTAATCGCTCAAACGCGAGTACAGGGGCGGAAGACAGCTTCCGCACTTATACACCGGCAGGATCACGCTAAGATATGGTCTGGACAAGATTTCACCTGATTCCTACTTCCTTGCTTACAACAGGATACCGCCATAAGAGCGGCATTTTCTAAGAGACTCTTCATGTCCGAATTCGTACTCATCAGAGATCTGGCAATAATCTGGCTCACGGCGCTTTTTGCCGGATATGTCTGTGTCCGCTCGAAAATGCCGGTGATTGCAGGATATATACTTTCGGGGGTATTAATAGGACCCTTCGGCCTCAAGCTCATAGTGGAAGCCGAGCAGATTCACGTCCTTTCCGAGTTCGGAGTGGCGCTTTTGCTCTTCGCCCTGGGGGTGGAAGTCTCGCTCAAGCAGATCCTGGGCAGAAACTCCAGAGTGATTGTCGCTGGTCTCTTGCAGATAAGCCTCACCATTGCTGCATTTTTCGGCATCTCTCTGCTCACCGGCATGGCCACCGGCTCCGCCGAGGCTTTCGTGTTCGGCTCCATCTGCGCATTATCGAGCAGCGTGGTGGTGACCAGAGTGCTCATGGACAGAGGCGAGCTGGATTCCATCCATGGACAGCTCCTGATCCCCTTCCTGATTCTCCAGGACATCTCTCTGGTGCCTCTCATCTCTCTGATTCCGGTTCTCGAAGATCCACAATCGGGACTTTTCCAGATCCTCGTCCTGGCCCTGCTCAAAGCCGGCGTCCTGGTCCTCATCGTTATCTGGGGCGCCACCAGACTGGTCCCCTACCTGCTTTCCAGGGTGGTGCACTCCAACTATCGCGAGCTCTTTCTCCTGCTCATCATTTCGCTCTGCCTGGTGATTGCTCTGGCAAGCAACTATCTCGGACTTTCCCTTGCCCTGGGAGCCTTTCTTGCCGGTATCATGATCTCGGAATCGACTTACGGTCACCAGGCTCTGGCGGAGCTGCTTCCTCTGCGCGATCTCTTCTCTATCGTCTTTTTCGTTTCGGTGGGCATGCTCCTCGATCCGGCTTTCATAGCCGGTCACTGGTCCGAAGTGTTGTTTTTCCTGGCTCTTCTCATCGTCGGCAAAGCAGTGATTGCCACCGGAGCCGCCCGGGTGGCCACCAGGAGCAACCGCTCGGCCGTGCTCACCGGAGTCGGTCTGGCTCAGATAGGCGAGTTCTCTTTCGTTGTCGCCATGCTCGGCTCCCAGGCAGGCATAGTCAGCCCGGCCCTCTACAATCTCTTTCTATCAGGCGCTGTGGTATCACTCATTGCCGCGCCCCTTCTCATGGGTCTGGCTCCGGCCCTGCTTCACCGTCTGGGGAGAGCGCCCGCGAGCAAGGAAGAGAGGCGAAAAAGCGATCGAAGCCACGATCCTGCTGCTTCAATGACCGACCATGTGATCCTTCTGGGCTTCGGGCGCACCGGTCGCAATCTCGGTCAGGTGCTCCACGACAGCGGCATTCCCTTCGTGGTGGTGGAGCTCAATGCTGCCATCTTAGACGAGCTCGACAAGCTCGATATCGCCTTTATCTATGGCGACGCCGCCAGCCGGGTGGCACTGCTCCGCACCAACCTGCGCTCCGCCTCCTGCCTGGTGATCACCATTCACGATCCCATAGCCACTCTCACCATTATCGAGCTTGCCCGGCAGATCAACCCGGACATCAAAATCATCGCTCGCGCTCACCGGGAGGAGGACATCGAAGTTTTCCGGGCAGCCGGTGCCAATGCCGTGGTGCAGCCAGAGTTCGAGGCAGGCATCGAGATTACCCGTCTAACCTTGCTCGGACTGAACCGCAGCGATCCTCAGATCAAATCGACCCTGGCGGGCATCAGACAGAAACGATACAGCCTCTTCAAACCGGACATAGCCGAGCCCGATCTGCACAAACTGGTTGGTCACATGCACGCCGACCATATGACCGCCTGGTTCGTTTTCCACGGCGAAGAGACAGGCGGGGGAAAAACCCTCAAAGAGCTCGATATCCGCAAGAACACCGGAGCCACCGTCCTGGCGATCAAGCGGGGCGAAAGCATTCTTCCCCACCCCGGGCCCGATGAGAGCCTGGAACTGAACGACGAGCTCTATGTCACCGGTGACGCCGGGCAGCTCGCCGCCTGCGAGGATCAGCTATGGCTGCGGCGCTTCTGCCCGCTCTGGGATGTGATTTGAAAGAATCAGGGCTCGACGATTTCCACGTCTATGACACTGCTGCCGGTGCTGGCAATGCGTGCCGGATCGCTCTTTCTCATCGAGCCGTTCACATCGGCGAGCACCACCCTGACCTTGTCGGCCAGGCGGCAGGAGGCTGAGAGCATATCGGCGCTGTCATCTATACGCTTTTCGGAGAGAAGCTGATCGATGGCAGGAAGGGTCTCGCCGAGCATGACCAGATCGTCCACGGCGACTTTGATCTTGGAAGAGAGAGCCTCTTTGCTCGAATTGTTGCTAACGAACTTGAGATGCTGATCGAGATCATTGGCTTTTTCGAGAAGCTCTGCCACCACAGCCTGAAGCCTTGCCTGGCTGTCCCGGAGAAGAGCCAGACGGCGGCGACGCCGCCTGGGCGAGAGCACCGCGAAATAGACCACTGCCAGGGTGCACAGTGCACCCATGAGAAAAGCGGAGCTGACCGGATCGGTCCAGAGCATTGACGACGGTCACTCTTGGCTGATGCGGGGATCGACTTCGAATCCGGGCAGATGCGAGACCCTGTCATGCCAGTCTCTGACAAGAGAGCCCATGCGCCGGGCACGTTCTTCTTTGCCCCTGAAAGTAAAAGCTCCTGAGGACCTGGACGGATCGATATCGCGTCCCCGGGAGATGATGTCGGTCCTGGTGATTTCCTGCGTGCCTGAGCTCGAGCTCGAATCAGACTCTGTCTCAGGAAGCTTGAGAGCCTGCAGATTCTGCGAGGTGGTGCGCGCTCTCATCCTGGCCATGCGGTCCCTGACCGCTTCCATCTCTTCGGGCTCGGCACTCTCCGGCGCCGGGCAGAGAATCATCGAAATCACCTTGAACATTCGACTCTCCAGTTATATTGACGATATCTATAGTAAGTGAAAAACACACCGGAAGCAAAGAAGATCCGTTCCAGGTCACATCGGAGATCCAACATGAATAAGATTTATTGCCGCGAGGTCACCTCTCCATATTGCAGAGCGCCCTGCCGGCATGGGGAAAGCGGATTCTAAAACTCGTCTCATAAGGATTCTTGACTTTCAATTTTCTGTGCCTGTGTTACACTCCTGTCTAGAAAAACGGCATCCAGCAAGCTTCTTTCTCCACTATTTCACCTAGACATGCCCTCGAGCACACAGGCGGGCCAGCAAATATGTCCTTCTCCAAGTCCAGCAACAATAACAGCCCGATCAAGAACACCCTTTACGAGCTCAAAGACATCGTCAGCCGCCAGCAAGGGGAAGACCATGAATCGGTGGGCCTGGTGCTCGAAATCGAAGCCATCGTCAGCAGCATCGAAGCCAAGCAAGCCGCCATCTCCCGCAAGCACAAGAAAAAGGTCACCGAGCCTGCCATCGTCGTGCCGGGCATGGGCAACACTGTCCCGGTTCTCTAACTGACTTCACCTATCTCAATTCTTTGAGCTTGCCCGCCAGATCGCGGGCTGCATCAGGTCTGCCCAGGCTCTTCATTTTATCGTTCATAGCGTCGAGAAGCCCCGGCTCATCCAGAAGCCGGGTGATGGCGGAGGCGAGGCTCCCAGCGTCGAGATCCTGCTGGTCGATGACCGCCGCCGCGCCCCGGGTCTCCAGAGCCCGGGCATTGTGCATCTGGTGATTCTGGGCCGCATAAGGATAAGGAATGAAGATACTGGTGGTCCCTGTTACAGCCAGCTCGGCGATGGTCATGGCGCCGGCCCGGGAGACTGCGAAATCGCTTGCGGCATAGACCATGGCCATGTCCTCGAAATATGGTCGCAAGCAGTAACGCCTGTCCGAAAGAATCGACTCACTGAGAGACTCTCTGAAACTTTCGAGATTGCGGTCTCCGGCCTGGTGAATGATCTGTATGTTCTTTTCGAGAAGCTCCGGAAGCGCTTCTCTCAAACTTTCATTGATTGCCGCCGCTCCCTGAGATCCCCCGGTCACGACAATCGTCCTGAGGTCAGGATCAAGATCCAGGCTTCGCCTGGCTTCAGCCGCCGGTAGTGTGTTGACGAAGCGCTCCGAGACGGGATTTCCCATGACCAGGACTTCGCCCCGGGCCCCTGCAAAACCGCTGCGAGCGCCTTCCATGCCCAGGGATACGAGGCAGGCGAATTTGCCCAGACTGCGGTTGACCAGCCCGGGATGAGCGTCCGGCTCATGCACCGCAAAAGGAATGTTCATGGTCAGAGCAGCAATCAGGGGAGCAGCACTGGCATAGCCGCCGGTCCCCAGGACACAGGTAGGGCGAAAGTCTTTGAGAAGCCCCCGGGCCCTTGCCACTGCGCACAATGTAGTGAAGGGCCAGGTGAGAAGCCGGGGAGACAGAGTCCTTGGCAAACCGGCCACCTCCAGACCGACGAAGCGCAGACCCCTGTCCGCCGCCAGCCTCTCTTCCAGGTGCCCGGCAGCTCCTATATAAAGAATGTCTTCCACCTCGGGATCACCGGCCAGCCTCTCCGCCACCGAGAGAGCCGGATAGATATGCCCCCCCGTGCCTCCACCGGTCAGCACTATCCGGTGATGATCCGCATGAGCCATCAGTCGAGCGCTTCTTCCTCGTCTTCGACGCCACTATCACGGGAGACCGAGAGCAAGATACCGACCATGGCCAGGGTGACCACCAGAGAGGTGCCCCCGAAGCTCACGAAAGGCAGAGTGATGCCGGTGACCGGCAGGAGACCGGTGGTCACCATCATATTGACCATGGCCTGGATGAGAATCGAGCTGGTTATACCGATTGCCAGAAGACGCCCGAAAAGGGTCCGGGCATGGCCGGCAACCCGATAGCCGTAATAGCCGAAAGCGGCGAACAGACCCAGGAGCACGACTCCACCGGCAAGACCGAGCTCTTCGGCGATAACAGCAAAAATGAAGTCGGCATGCTGGACCGGAAGATAATGAAGCTTCTGGAGAGAGCGCCCGAAACCGAGCCCGAACCAGCCGCCGGAGCCGATAGCCAGCTGAGCCTGGATGATGTTCCAGCCCTGGGCCTGGGGATGCAGATAAGGATTGAGCCAGCTCTCGATCCTGGCCATCTGATAGGGCGTATCCACGATCTTGTGCCAGACCAGGACGCTCCCGCCGGCAAGGGCCGAGAGTATAAAAACCCAGTTCATGCCGCTCACCAGAAGGAGAACCCCCATACCGGACATGATCATCAGGGTGCTGCCCAGATCAGGCTGTTTCATCACCACCACTGCCATGGCGAAGATGAGGGCAATGCGGAAAAGATTCTGTCTCTGCCACCAGAAATATTTAGAGAGACCCGATGCCATCAAGAGAATCGCAGCGACCTTAGCCACCTCGGAAGGCTGGAACTGAATCGGCCCCAGGTTGATCCAGCGGGTCGAGCCGTTGGCGGTGGTGGAAAGCCCCGGCACCAGGGTGAGAGCCAATAAGCCCACAGCGAAGATCGCCACCGGCCAGCTCCATTTGCGCAGGCGCCGGTAGTCATAACGGCTTACCATATACATGACGAAAAGACCGATCATGCAGGCGATGGTCTGCTTGCGCAAAAACATCGTGGCATCGTGATAGCTGTTGAGAGCTTCCGGAGCCGATGCCGAGAAAACAGCCATGAGACCGAATGCGCAGAGGCTCATGGTGATCGCGATGAGGACGCGACAGGGCAGCCCCCGGAAAGGCGGTGAAAGGTCTTCGCGGCTTGTGATGTCCGATCCTTCTCGTCTGGACTTAATGCCGCTCGGACGAGGCGACCTCTTTGAGCCGCTCACGGACAATATCTTTGAAGACACGCCCCCTCTCCTCGTAGTTCTTGAACATATCGAAACTGGCACAGGCAGGCGAAAATAGCACCGGAGACTGATCGAGCTCGCAAGCCAGCTCAAGGGAGAGCTTGACGGCATCGGCCAGGGATCCGACTGTATGAATTTTGCGCACGCCTCCCCTGTTGAGCTCCGACTTGAAGCGATCCGTAGCCTCTCCAATGAGAATAACAGCAGAAGCTCGATTTCTGACAACATGAACAAATTCTTGCAGCGAGGTACCTTTGTCTTTACCGCCGGCGATCAAAACTACTTTCTTGTCCGGAAAAGCCTCCAGAGCCTTGATCGCCGAGACCGTATTGGTAGCCTTGCTGTCGTTGTAGAAGGCGATTCCCTTTACAGTCTCGACAAATTCCAGGCGGTGCTCCAGGCCCTTAAATGATTTTAGGGACTGATCAACGACAACCGGGTCGGCACCGGCGATGATGGTAGCAGCCGTGGCCGCAAGCACGTTCTCGAGATTGTGCCTGCCTTTGAGACCGAGCTGGGTGACATGGCTGAGGACATGGTCCTGCATATTGCGGCGGCAGCATACGAAACCGTCGCTAATATAAGCACCCTGAACACGATCGTCCAGCTCGCCAGTCACCGAGAAAGGCATGATCTCTGCCACGGTAGGGGTGGTCACGACAATGGGATCGTCGGTATTGAGTACCGCATACTGATCGATATGCTGGTGAGCGAACATGGTCCGCTTGGCTTTGATGTACTCGTCCAGATTGGCGTGCCAGTCGAGATGATCCGGGGTGAGATTGAGCCAGATACTTATAAACGGTGCGAAGGTCGGTGAATACTCGAGCTGGAAAGAGCTCACTTCGCAGACCAGGAAATCCGGACGGTCGGCAAGCAGGCTCAAGATGGGCGTGCCGATGTTGCCGCAGGCAGGAGCCTTGCGCCCGGCATTCTCGAGGATGTAGCTGGTCAGCGCCGTAGTGGTGGACTTGCCATTGGTGCCGGTGATGGCGATGATCGGGCAGAGAGCGTCTCTGAAAGCCACCTCGATATCGGAGATGACATCACGGCCGGTGCGCCTTGCCGCTTTGATGATCGCCGAGCGCGGAGGTATGCCGGGACTGACTACGAAGACATCGGCTCGTTTGACGGCTTCGTCACTGTGACCGCCGAACTCGCTCTTGATACCGAGCCTGTCCAGCTCGCCTGCGGCAGCCTCATTGTCCCTGTCTCTCGGAGCCGAATCGGAGACCAGAACATCGGCGCCCCGGCCGCTGAGATATTTCGCGGCAGCAAGCCCACTCCTGCCGAGCCCCAGAATAGTGACCTTTCTGTTCCAATCTTCCACGCGGGTATTCTAGCAATTCCCCGCTTTTCAAGACAGTACGCCCGGTCGCGATTCAGGGAATATGTCTCTTATATCTAGCGATGCCGCTTGGCCGCGTCTTTCTTCTCTTTCATCTCGAGCTTGTAAGCCTTCTCCTCGAGCCGGCTTATCTTCTTCTCGAGCTTGGTGAGCTCTTTGGGCGGAATATCAGGACTCAGGGAGATATAAGCCTTGTACTGAGTGACCGACTCTTTCAGGTCATTGCTGGTGAGAGGCTTCATTCTCTCCAGGGTCTGAGCAAGACCCCAGCGCGGATCCGGCTGCTTGGGGTTCTCGTAGATGGCGGTATGATACCTGTCCACGGCGCTGGCAAGCTGCTTCTTACGGGCCAGATCGTCGGCCAGGGTAGTCTCCTGCCTGGCTTTCTCCTGGGCGTCGGCAACCAGCTTCAAGCCTCTCTTGGAGCGGGCTTCGGCATTGGGGAAAGTGCCTGCTTTCTTATAAGCGGCCTCGGCGTTTTTCAGGTCCTTGATCATCAGAGCCAGGTCGGCAACGGCAAAGGCCTCTTTAGGCTCCTTGGCATTGCCGATGACCATGGAGAGCTGCTCGTCGGCTTCTTTGAATTTATTCTGAGCAAGCAGAGCCTCGGCATAAGCGATGCGCTCACCGTCATTGGTGGGCGTACCGACAGTGGCGAAGTCCACCGGCTCGCCGGCCATGGCTCGCAGCTTCAGTTGAGCGAGCCGCAGCTCCATGTTGTTGGGGTTCATGCTCACGGCATTGTCGATCATTTTCTTGGCCGACTCGAACTCGTTGCTTACGAAAAAGGCGCTGGTAGCCTCTTTGTTGGCTTTCATGTAATAGGCCCGGGTGAGACCCTGGGCAGCAGCGGGGTTCTGAGGCTGATTATCGAGCACGGCGGAGAATTGCTTGATGGCGTCATCCAGCTTCTCGAGCTTCAAAGAGAGATCGCCCATTCTCTGATGCAAGGTGACATTGTCGGGCATGAGCTCGACACCGCTCTTGAGCTCGGCAATGGCATGCTCGAGGTCGCCCCGGTTCTCGCGAATGTCGGCGATATTGAGATAGGCTTCCGGAGTCTCGGGCTTGAGCCTGATACATTCACGAAAAGCCTGCACCGCCGCCACTGTATTGCCCTGGGCCGAATAGACCTCACCCTGGGTGAGCTTCACCGGAGCGCTGTTGGGATGCTGGTACAGAGATGTGTTCAGCTCTTTGAGAGCATCGTCGTAGAGCCCCTGCTTGAAATAAGTCCTTCCCAGCCCGTAGTGGGCAGTGGAGTTGCCCGAGTTGAGGGCGATGGCTTGCTTGAAGGCGGTCACGGCGTCGGCATAGTCGCCCTTGAGCATATGGATGAGGCCTTCCCCGGAGAAGGCCTCCGAATATTTCGGATCGAGACGGCTGGCTTCTTTGAACTCGTTGAGCGCCTCGTCCATACGTCCCTGGGCCTTGAGGACATTGCCGAGAGTGAAATGCGCTTCGGGCATACCGGGATCGATTGCCAGACCTTGCTTGCATTCCGCCTCGGCATTCTTGAGGATGGCGTCCCGGTTGTTGCGGATATTCTGATTGGAGCTCTGCAGGCTGTTATACATTACCATGGCGAGACCGGCATGAGCCATGGCGTTATGAGGATCCTGCTCGAGCACTTTCTCGAACTGCTCTCTGGCGCCATCGAGCTTGAACTGCTTGGCCAGCGCCATACCGTAGCCTACCCGGGCGGCGGTGCTTTTCGTATTGCGCTGCATGGCCTGGCGATAGAGATCCTCGGCGTCGTCATACTTGCCCTTGAGCATCAGGTCGTCAGCCATCACCACTTCGTGCTCGATACGCACTCTCAAAGGTGCTTTCTTTGGAGCAGGGCCGGACTTGCGCCTGGCGATCAGAACCCGGTCGCCGGTCTCGGCTCTGGCTTGTGCGCCGCTATATAAAGGAACGGATACAGCCAGAGTAGGAATGGATGAGGCAAGGGCCAGGGCTGCTACTAGACGGGTCTTTGAAAAGCTCATATTCTTCTCCCGGAGCTGTATATCGAGGTCATATTATCCCCTCGCTGCCTGAATTTTCAAATTTCCTGACTACCAATTGTCAGGAGAGCAGCTGGACAACTTGAAAAACACGGCGCTCTGAGTTTATAAACGTACCTATATATATGTAGGGAAAAGGAGACGATTTCGTGGCTGGTCATTCCAAGTGGGCGAAAATAAAACGGCAGAAAGCCGTGGTCGATGTGAAAAGAGGAGCAGTCTACGCGAAGATGGCCCGGGAGATCATCGTTGCCACCAAACTGGGAGGACCGGATCCCGGGGCTAATTTCAGACTGAGACAAGCCATCGAGAGAGCCAAGGCGGAAGGCGTTCCCAACAACAATATAGATAGAGCCATCGAGAAGGGCTCAGGCGCCGGCGGAGCCGACAACTTCGAGGAGCTCGCCTACGAAGGATACGGTCCGGGCGGCATAGCCATCCTGGTCAAATGCACCACCGACAACCGCAATCGCACTGCCGGGGATATTCGAAGCTACTTCTCCAAGTATGGTGGCAACCTCGGGGAGAGCGGCTGTGTAGCCTGGATGTTCACGGAGCGGGGCGAGATCGTGGTGCCCCGGGGCAAGAGCTTCGACGAAGAGACCCTGCTTCTTTCGGCTTCTGATGCCGGTGCCGACGATCTGGTCACCGAAGATGATCAGGTGACGATCATTTGCGCCCCTGAGAATCTGGAATCCGTGAGAGCGGCCGTCCTCGAAACCGGTCATGAGGTAAGCGGATCCGAGGTGACCATGTCGCCTGCCAATTCGGTGGAAGTCACCGATGCCGACTCGGCGAAGCTTCTTCTCAAGCTCCTGGACGCTCTCGAGAGCCATGACGACGTCCAGAACGTCTATGCCAATTTCGACATGGATCCTGACTGGATCGCAGAGTTCGTCGACTGATAAGGCGGTTCTTGCCGTTACAAAGAGGAAGCGCCCGATAAGTCGGGAGAGTATCCCTTCCCGTCGGCGAAAAGCACCAGCCTGAGCGCGTTTCAGGAATCGACCGCCGATCGTTTACAGTGTCCTGAAAAGTATTAGGAGATATTTGTTGCGCTTGTTACACTTTTTTACTTGATACTGTTGACAACACCGCATGCGCCAGCACATTAGACGGCGTTAAGCAAATGAAGAGTAAAGCCCTGCGGCGAACATATCCAGGCAATACGCGGGCCATATAACCACCGATAGTGTCAAGCTCGATCGCATTAACAGTTTCACATAAACCTCAAATCAACCACCTGGCTTGAAAATCCCGATGTTGCCAAGGGATTTTGACGGAAGCCCGCTGCCTTTGCTAACTTTTCGCTGCTCCAAACAACCGATAGCGCTGCCGATAAAAAACAACCAAGCAGCAACTAATTCGTTATCTCTAACAGAGGAGAATCCCCCTTCACCGGCTCATTCATAAAGAGCACAGGCGCCGCAGCCCCAGCAGGCGGCCCTGAGGGAGAAGGAGATTGGAGAAATTGAACATCAAGAAGACATTTATTCTAGGCACTATTGCTGGTGCAGGCACCTTGTGGATGCTCGGCGCCCAGCCTGCCCTGGCTAACGACAGTGATCTCGCTCCGGATGTATCTACCACCGTATGGATGGAAGAAAGCACCGAGTGCGCCTCGGTCAGTATCAATGGCCGGGAGCTCATCGCCTACCGCGGACAGGACGCCGAGAAGAAGGCCGAAGAGCTCAGCGACCAGCTCCAGTGCATGATCGAATCATCCGATTTCAAAGTCGAGGAATTGCTCCCGGCTAAAGAAGGCTCTCTCGCCGCCGTTCAATCAGGCGACGAGACCCTGCTCAAATTCGAGGTTCCTGAAGAGAAAGCCGAGAGCGCCGACACAAGACCGGTGGCGAGCAGCTTCAAACTGGTCAATGCCATACGCGTCGCTCTGGGAAGCACTGCCCTGCCCGACTCCTTTCTCTCGGTGGCGGAAGCGATCAATGGAGGCAAGAACGCCCTTCTGAAAGCAGGGAAAGACTGCTTCTCGGGCAAAGCCTCCTGGTACGGGCGCAAGTTCCACGGACGCAGAGCCGCTAACGGCGAGCGTTACGACATGAACGGTCTGACCGCCGCTCACCGCACCCTGCCTTTCGGCACCAAGCTCCTGGTCACCAACCGCCGCACCGGCAACTCCTGCGTCGTCAAAGTGAACGACCGCGGCCCCTATCATGGCAACCGGGTCATCGACCTCTCCAAGGGTGCCGCCGAGAAGCTTCAAATGGTCTCCTCCGGCATAGCCATGGTGGACGTTGTCGTTTTAGGCATGTAGCCCCGGGGCATGTGATTCGGTTAATATCGCTCTTTTTGAGATTTCTGTTAAGATCTCTGATCTCTTTCGAGGGTTCAGTGTGACTGAGACCAGAGACACAAGAGTCAGGATAGCGCCGTCACCGACCGGCAACCTCCACCTGGGCACCGCCAGGACGGCTCTCTACAACTATCTCTACGCCCGGCGCCACGGCGGCAAGTTCATTTTCCGCCTGGAAGACACCGACAATGAGCGCTCCGACGAGAAGTACACCGAGGACATCATCAACGGTCTGCGCTGGCTCGGTCTCACCTGGGACGAAGGGCCGGATGTCGGGGGGCCATGCGAGCCTTACCGGCAGACCGAGAAAATCGACCATTACGAGGCCATGGCCAACAAGCTCCTGTCCTCCGGCTACGCTTATCTCTGCTACGCCACCCCGGAAGAGCTGGCCGCCTTAAAAGAAGAGCAGCGAGCCCAGGGCAAATCGATCCGCTACGACAACCGGGGCCGCAATCTCAGTCACGAGGCCCGGGAGCATTTCGAGAGAGAGGGTCTGGTTCCTTCCATTCGCTTCCGTATCGAAGAGCCCCAGGACATAACCTGGGAGGACGGAATCAAAGGCAAGATCACCGTCAACTCGGTCGATCTGGGCGGCGACATGGTGATCGTCAAATCGAACGGAGTCGCCACCTACAATTTCGCCGTGGTAATCGACGATATCGATATGAGCATGTCTCTGGTGATCAGGGGCGAAGACCATATCCACAACACGGCCAAGCAACTGCTCATCTATGAGGCTCTGGGCGAGAAGCCGCCGAAATTCGCGCATACTGCCCTGATGTTCGACACCGAGCACAAAAAGCTGTCCAAACGCCAGCACGGCGAGCAGGTCCATATCGACTCCTACCGGAAAAACGGCTATATGCCCGAAGCCATGGTCAATTACCTGATCCAGATGAGCTTCACCCCGCCCGACGGCCGCGAGATTTTCACCCTGGAAGAAGCCTGCCGGATGTTCGACCTCAAACGAGTCAGCAAGAGCCCGGCAGTCTTCGACATAGACAAGCTCAACTGGTTCAATGCCCACTACATTCGCAGCCTGCCACTGGATACGGTGACCGAGCGAGCCCGCCCTTTCCTGGCTGATTACGACCTGAGCGAGCATAGCGAAGAGACTCTCGAGCTCATGGTGGCGACGGTCAGGGAGAGCCTCACGCGCCTTTGCGAGATCAAAGAGTCCGCAGCCTGCTTCTTCGGCGACTCGGTCGCGATCCCGGATGATCTGCGCCAATCAGTCCTCCATGGCGATGAGCCGCGCAAAGTCCTGAAAAGTCTTCTCGATCGCCTGAGCGACATTCCTTTCGACGATCCCCCCGGCGCCAAGAAAGTCGTGGACGGTATCGGCAAAGATCTCGGTCTCAAAGGGCAGAAGCTCTACTGGCCCGTACGCGTCGCCCTTTCCGGCAAGACCCAGGGACCGGACCTGGGCGCGGTCATCTGCATCCTTCAGGCCCGGCGGGTGCGCGCCAGGATAGAAGCCGCTCTCGAGCCCTGTAGCGCAGTCTAGACAGCTTATAGTCATGGTTCTTCAAGTATTCAATACCCTCAACTCTCGAAAAGAGACTTTCACGCCCATATCCGGCAATCGCGTCCTCATGTACGCTTGCGGGCCGACAGTCTACGATCTCAGTCATCTCGGTCATGCGCGCATGACCATAGTCTGGGACGTGGCCCAGCGTTATCTGCGCTTTTCCGGCTATGACGTCACATATGTGCGCAATATAACCGATGTCGACGACAAGATCATCGAGAAGGCTAAAGAGCTGGGCGTGACACCAGAGAAGGTGGCAAGGCAATTCACCTACACTTTCTGGCACGATATGCACAGGCTCAATAACGAGCCCCCCGACTACGAGCCACGTTGCACCGAGTTTATCGAGCCCATGATCGCTTTTATCCAGGGTCTCATCGAGGCAGGTCACGCATATGCCAGCGAGGGGGGCGAAGGAGACGTCTATTTCGACGTTCCTTCTTTCAAAGAGTATGGTCAGCTCGGCAAGAAGACCCTGGAGGACCTGATCTCCGGAGCCCGGGAGCAGGTGCGCTCCCAGGAAGACCTCTCGGCTCGCAAGAAGAGCCCGGTGGACTTCGCACTCTGGAAAGGAGCCGTGGAAGGCGAAGTCGGCTGGTCCAGCCCCTGGGGTAGAGGACGGCCGGGCTGGCACCTGGAATGCTCCACCATGATCAAGCATGTCCTGGGCGAGACCATCGATATTCACAGCGGCGGCGAGGACCTGGTCTTTCCTCACCACGAGAACGAGATCGCCCAGTCCCGCTGCCTGCACGGCAAGCCCCTGGCGCGCTACTGGCTGCACAACAGCTTCGTCAATGTGAGCGCCGAGAAGATGTCCAAGTCCCTGGGCAACTTCTCCACCATCGACTCGCTCCTCGAGACTTACAGTGGCGACACTATCAGGCTTTTCATCCTCCAGACCCATTACCGGCACCCTATCGACTTCACGGCGGAGAGCCTGGCTGCCGCTTCCAGTGCCATGGCCCGGCTGCTGAAGGCGGTCAGCCACGACAGCGCTGAAGTAAACGACACGGTTACAGGGGCCCTGAAATCGGAGACAATCGACGCGCTCTTCCCGATCAGAGACGAGGTCACAGGAAAGCTCGCCAATGACTTCCGGGAGTCCATGGACAACGACCTGAATACAGCTCAGGCGATCTCGCATCTTTTCGGTCTCGCCGACCGCATCTCCCGGACCGAGGATGCTTCCAGGAAGGCAGGATACGCCCGGGTGCTTCGTCTTTATGGAAATGTCCTCGGTCTCACCTTCGAGGACACCAGGAAAACCCTGGACACCAGAACCAGCGAGGGTATCCTGGATCTCGTTCTGGCTATTCGCCAGAGCGCCAGGGACAACAAAGATTTCAAAACCTCCGACCTCATCCGCGACCGCCTGGTGGACCTGGGCATCAATGTCATGGACGGTGGCGGCGGCAAATCTTCCTGGGAAAAAATAGGATAAGATTCAAGATCGGGTACATTCTCAAAGTCCCTCATGGAGGATCGAGCTTTGTTCCGGCGAAAAGCAAGCAATATTATCGGACTGACCACAGCCCTGGCTATTTCTTTCTGCCTGTCCCCGGCCAGCCAGGCCGCCGGTCAGGCTGACATAACAAAAGCCATTCAGGAAGCCAAGATTTTCCCCAGCGGCACCCAACTCAAGATCAGAGTCACTAATGACAGGGTGCTGGTCTCCACTTTCAGGGACCAGCGCGCCAACGAGAAAGACTTGAAGATCGAAGCGGTGCTCATCGGCAAGGCTGTGTTCGACCTGCCTGAGAGCAATTTTTCCGGGGTCTCGGTTTTCTTCTACGACACCGCCAATCCAAGGGCCCATAAGTCGATCAACATAACCAAAGGCGATGTGGCAGCCTTCGGCTCCGGCCAGGTCTCTCAGGACGAGCTGCTCAATTCGCTTTCCATGCGCGTGGGAGACGTCAGCGATCCCAGGACCGCCATCGAGAACCAGCTCATGCTCAACGCCGCCAGCAAAAGACAGGCGGTGGATCTTTCCTTCCAGGGCGACGAGGTAATCGTCTCTACGAAGATGCCCGGCAACGCCCCGGTCCGGGAGCTGAAATACGAAGCCCTGCGTATCGCCGACACCGCCATCGCCAAGCTCTCCGGCGACCCCAGTATCAAGAAGGTGAAGGTAAACTTCTTCAGCACCAGCAATCCCGGACAGTATCAGGAGCTGGTTGTCCCGAGGGCCCAGATCGAGGCATACAACAACAGTGTTCTGGCAGCTCTTGCTTCGATGCCGATCGTCAAGCGCCAGGCGAAAGTCACCGCCGAAAGCCTGGAAGTAGCCGACGGGGTGCTCAAGAAGCAACGCACCGAGCTCCTCGCCTCCATCCAGGAGCTCGAGAAGATGGGTGTGGGCGTGGCGCCTTTCATCGCTGCTTTCAGCCGTCTCGAGGATCAAGTAGGCGAAGGGGACGAAACCACGCTCAAGAAGTCCATCGACAGCCTGGCGGAGAATATCAAGAAGCAGAAAGAGTCTTATGAAAGCGCCAAGAACGCCAAGCCTGTCAAAGACGGAGACGAAGACACCGACGATGGTCCCAGGACCGCTCACACCGGTCCCATGAAGACTCCCAAGTCCAAGGGCAAAATGAGCCGCTGGGCTTTCGGCTTCTTCCCGCTTCCGGTAAGCAATATCCTTGCCGATCCATCAGGCTATATGAAAGACCGGAAGAAAGAATTCGAAGCCAAGAAAGGCCAGGCGGCAGACAACACCGAAGAGTATTATTTCGCCAATCTCTGGTTTTCGGCGGTGCTCAAGGAGAACAACCGGGCAGACGACGCCGGCAAGTTCGATCGTGAAGCCGCCAGAGTCTACCAGCTCCTGCAACAGAAGAAGCGCTGAGGCCGATCAGACGGCGAATCGGAAGTTGATGCAGTCGCCGTCCTGGACCTTGTACTCTTTGCCCTCCAGACGGACGAGGCCCTTGTCTCTGGCGGCGTTCCAGCTGCCGTGCTCCTTGAGGTGATCGTAAGCCACCACTTCCGCCCGGATGAAACCACGGGCGATATCAGTATGGATCTTGCCGGCAGCTTCCTGGGCGTCGGTGTTCTTGGCTATGGTCCAGGCTTTCACCTCGTCTTCTCCGACGGTGAAAAAAGCCATCAGATCAAGGAGCTGGTAAGTGGCCCGGATAAGCTTTTCCCGGCTCGACTCGGTGATCCCCAGGGCCTCCATGAACTCGGCTCTCTCGGCCTCATCGAGCTGAGCTATCTCCATCTCGACCTTGCCGCAGAAAGCAATGCAAGGCATTCTGTTCTCGGAAGCCCAGGCGGCGAGGTCCGCCAGCTCTTTGTCCGGCCCGCCGATCTTGGACTCGGCGATATTCGCCACGATCATCAGAGGCTTGGCAGAAAGAAAAGTGTAGCCTCTGATCGCTTTCTTCTCGTCCTCATTGAGCTCTACGGTTCTGAGCGGCTTCTCTTCCCCGAGATGCTCGTTCAGCCTGTTGAGAATCTCCTTCTCGAATTCGAGCTGGGTCTTCTCGGCTCCCTTTTTCCTCTGGATTTCCTGATCGAGCTTGCCCAGGCGCTTCTCGACCACGGCCAGATCGGCGATGATCAATTCCACCTCGAGGGTACGGGCGTCCCGGAGCGGATCGACACTGCCTGAAGGATGCGGCACCGACGGATCGTCGAAACACCGGACTACATGGACCAGGGCTTCCACCTGACGCAAGCTCGTCAGGAGCTGCGGGCTGATCTCGTCCTTTCTTGCCTGACCCGGGCTGACCCCGGCGACATCCACCAGCTCCACTGTGGCGTAAGTGGTCTTCTTGGGCTTGTAGAGACCCGATAGCCAGTCCTGGCGCGTATCCGGCACCGAGACCACGGCGAAATTCGGGGCTGCCTCGGACTTGCCCGAATAAGCATGCACTTCCGCCGAGCCGCCGCTTACGGCATTGAGCACCGTGGTCTTGCCCACAGAGGGCAAACCGATAATTCCGACCTTCATACTTCTAGAATACTTCTAAAAAAAACATGGGCACCCTGAGCATCTGCCAAAAGATCGGAGAGGGTGGGATTCGAACCCACGTGGCTATTAACCCATCCGCTTTCGAGGCGGCGCCGTTATGACCGCTTCGGTACCTCTCCACTAGGAGATGCTAATTCTAGCAAAGAAGTCCCGCCGGGCTCGGCGCCCGTTAAGGGGGGTTAAGCAGGTAGAAAAGAGCCGGGAGATCGAAAACATTCTCCCGGCACCGTATTCAATATCAACCCCGCCTCTGCGCCTTAACGCTCGGCGATCCGGATCTTGTTCTCTACTTCGGCCTTCAAAGTGTCCGCCACCTGCGGCATATCGATACGGCACTGGCGCCTGATCAGGGGCTGCGGAATCAGGAAGCCGCCATCGACGCTGGTGGCATAAGTGGCAAGCGTGGTAGTGCCGTTATCGAGAGGCTCGAGCTTCCAGAAACCTTTGACATTCTTGAAAGCGCCGCTCACTCTGGTCCACTCCATGTAACGCGGAGCCTTTTCCTTGAGCCTGACAGTATAGGTGAAGGTGCCCACCGGTCCACTGGGAGCGACGGTGTACTTGATCAGCTTGGTTGCGCCTTCGTCCTTGACGACAGTGGCTTTCTTCATCTGGGGAAAGACCCGGTGTAGATTGTCGTGATCGGAAATCACTTCCCAGACCCGGTCCGGGCGCGCCTTCACTACCATCTTCACTACTTGATACGTCTCGCCATTGACTACCGATTCGCTCACCGGTACCGGGCTCGATGGGTTGCCCATGGAGCCCTTGGCATGAGCCGGCTCGCCGCTCGGCATCGAAAACGATGCCAGGAGAGCCAGGGACAGACAACTCAGAGACTTTTTGAACGGGTGCTTTTTCACGGATTCCTGCACTTTTTCGATCACTAACTGCCGCCTTTCCAGGGACGAGAATTCTGGCGATTTACGATCTTGGTGTCAAATACAATACTGCCGTTGAGATAATTGTCAAATTATGACCATCGATAAAATTAGCATAGAGAGCTGAAGAAACAACCAGGAAAGTTCGATCGTAATTGTCGCGGACTCCTGTTGATAACCGACCCTTTCGAGGCAGGAGAAAGATCTTACCCCCTGTTGACTACCCGAACAACCTAGATTGTTCTAACAACCCGATTGATATCCGACGCATAAGCGGCAGATAACAGGCTCGAGGCAGATGTCAAGAAAAGCTTTACTGATTTACAATCCGTCAGCCGGAACGGCTCTCGCCCCGGAGCTCTGGCTCGGCCGAGTAATCCATCGCCTGAACAGCTCCATCGTCGATCAGACCGTGGTGATCGCCACCACTGCGACGATGACGAGCGACTACCTGCTCGGCGAATTGACACAGCAAACCGAGCTGCTGATTGCCGCCGGCGGCGACGGAACCGTCCGCATGGCTCTGGAAGCCGCCGCCCGCAGCGAATTCGACCCCGCCGTCGGGATCATCCCGGTGGGCACCGGCAACCAGCTGGCTCGCAACCTCGGTATCTACGACGACAACCTGATCAGCATCGATCCTCTGGAGAAGCCGATCAAAGCCCTTCTCAGGGGCGACCGCCTGCGCATGGACCTGGGCATCATGAACGGACATTATTTCGCCGTGGCAGCCGGAGCCGGACCGATGAGCGATGCCATAGTCACCCCGGAGCAGACCGACAAGATGAACTGGAAGATGCTCGCTTATGCTTCGTCCCTGGTCCAGACCCTGACAAGGGCTCCGGTCCTGTTCAATATAGTCGCCGACGGCGAGTCATTGAAAGTGGCCGCCTCCGGGCTTTTCGTCACCAATATCGCCGACTTCGGAGTGGGATCGCTTTCCGAGACCGCCAAGCTCAATGACGGGCTCCTGGATCTGTGCATACTGGCACCGGAGGAGTTCCAGGACTATCTGGAGCAGGGCTTTGCCTTCGCCGGCGCCTTTTTCGGCGAGGAAGCCCCTTATTACATCAAAAAGGTCAGGAGCATAGATGTCAGCGTCCTGCCTGTGAGCCGGCGCCAGTCGGTGGTCGAGACCACCTGGCGGAAGATGAAGGGAGCTTTCGGCGTTCATGAGAAGCCTCCCCTGACTGTGCACGACGAGGTCACCGCCATGATCGACGGCGATGCCTGCGGAACCACCCCCATGCATATCGAGGTCGCCCCGGGCGCAGTGACGATCCTGGCCCTTCCCGGACGCCGGGCCGGCAACTCTCAGACCGACAGATCACGGGGCCCGGTAACTCGCTAGGGTGATAAGGCGCCAATAATTAATCGGGTATAATATTAAAGCTCAAATGATACTCTTCGTTGGATTCCACATTTTTCGAAAACCAGCTCTGGCAGGAATATCGCTATGAAAATACGAACCACCCTGAGGAACAGGCGGGGAAACATGCTCATCCTGATCACGGCGGTGATTGTAGGCATCATCGTCGCCATGCTTCTGTTCGGCCTCGGCTATATGCGCCTGATCGGCTCCAATAGCGAGCAACGCACTGCCATCGAGGCGGCAGCCCTGGCAGCAGCCCGGGATTGCAGCCGGATCGTGGTGCCCACAGCCACATGCGGCTGGGTCTCCCTTTCGGATTATGTGCCTAATGGCACCGCCACCAATGCTCCGGACGGATTTCCTCTTCCTGTGCGCAGCATCAATTCTCTGATCGGCACCGCCCGGCTCGATCTGATCATCGCCGACAAGCTCAATCAAGACATCATGCGTAACCTGGCCCGCATCGACATGCAGGATGCCCTGCAGGCAAAGGACGAGCTGGTCACCGCCCTCAATGACGCCCTGACACCATCTGGAATGGGCCAGGACAAGGACGGAAATGTCATCAGACCTTATCAGAGCGCCCTGGCAGCCTATCAGAGCAATCAGATCCGCATGACCGGAGGCTCCACCTCCTCGGCCTATGTGGCAGGGTCCCTTCAGTTGTCTCTTGGCAGCCTCACCTCGGGCACAGCCACAGCGATACCGATACCGCAACCCACGGCGCAGGCTCCCGTAGCAGCCAACCACAAAATCGGCAATTTCTACAAATCCTACGTCAACATCCCTTACACGGCAGACGGAGTGACCACCGACTTTGTTTTCGGCGGCATAGGCGACTCGATCAAAATAGTCGACCACAAGAAGTGGACCACTAACGTACCGGGAATTCCGTATCAGATTCCGACCATCATCAGAGCGGAGGCGGACCAGTCTCTGGCCTCGCCCACAGACCCATCTGACAGAAGGGTGAAAGTCGTCGCCTGCGCTCAACCCGCCACCGTCCACGACCCGCTGCCTGCTCCCGGCGCCCTGTCTGTCAGCCTCCCTGACGGGCCGGTGCCCGAGCTGACAGATCCTGGAGACCTTTATCAAGAAGCCGAGCTTAATAATGGCGGCGCCGATCCGGCAGATCTTCTCACCGCCGACATAGGCGACTACCCCTCAGACGCAGGCTCCAAAATGGTAGAGCTCAGCTGGCCCGAGGACAGCAGCGACAGCACACATCCCACGGCTGATGTCTGGAGAGTGGCCCTGCACGACTGGATAAGGCGCGCCGGCACCAAAGCCAATATCAGCTCGGTTATCTCGATGCAGAGCACAGCCTTTCGCGTCACTGAGCCCGAACAAGATCAACTGGCTGACCTATATCACTTATCCGGGCGCCCTGACAAATATAGGACAGATCCCGGCAGGCCTGATCCATATTTACACCTGGAATCCGGACGGAACCATCCAGTATCAGGCTCGCCCTCTGACACCGTATCCGGTGTATGTCTCGAGTCACCGCCAGATGTACTCCGAGACCATGGGCGCCATCAATGCCAGCGCCATCGGCAAGCAGTTTATACCTGTCACAATTCCCGGCGCGGCCAAGCCCAAAGACCTGGTCCTCACCAATGACTGGGACTGCTATATAAGAGACGAGGTCCGCAACCGGGGAGTGATCGGCATGCCGGTTCCGACCCCGCCAACGTCCTATAACAACTTCGGCGGCAATCATGCCGGGGAGCCCCTGGGCAAACCGGCAGTGGCGAAATTGCAGGACACACGATTCATCGCCCGCGATCTCCAGCAAGGCACCGTTCTTGCCGCCAGCCTGGGTCACAGCGGTTATGGAGCCTCCGGCGGTAAGGGGAAAGGCAAGGGCAAGGGCACAAGCGGCGTCCAGCCCGGCGCTCAGGACAAGGGCTGGCCTCCCATCGTCGCGCCCCAGGACGACTTCGCCGACGGTATGGTGCCTCCCGCGCCCGTGCTGCCGGCTCTGCCCGCCGGCGGGGCTGTCAGGCCCACATACATGACCACCGGAACGGCAGTGGACTTCAAGCTGAGAAGACAGGTGGATGTCACCGAGATTGTCACGGCCGTCGGTTTCCCTGACGACCTGGACACCAATTTCGGCAACACCGGCTATGTGGGCGAAGTTGGCCAGATTCTTCCCTGATTCCCCAGAAGAGGATCTCGCTCAGAGCTTCCGGGAAGCGGCACCAACCTGCCTGGGTTTGCCTTCCTCGTATGTCGAGAAAGCCTTTTCCACAAGATCGCTTTCGGGAATATCGGTGTACTTGTCCAGATAGTCGTAAATCTCGGACACATCCTGGGCCTTCCTGGCCACCGCCGTCTCATAGAGACTGCTGAACTCGACTAGAGGAAGATTGACAGCCAGAGCGCAGGCCGACTTTCTGTCGGCGCCGGTACCGGAATAGACCTTGCCTACAAGAGTCCGGGCAAGCTCCTCGGCTTTCGCCTGCCCACCGGCATAGACCCGTCTGCATATCTCCACATGGCCGGCCTCGTGCTCTCTGAGCTCGTCCGAGGGGTTCTCCGGAAGAAAGACGGTGATCGGAAGAGAGAGATTCACTCGCATTCCTGTGACTTTGAGACGAACGAAACTGCCTCCCTGATCGTCGACATCTTCGATGACCGTATAGTCGATCTCGGTGGGACATTTGAACTCCCACCTGGTGAGACCCTCCGAGGAGCTGTCGGCTTCGGGAGGTCTCTCGTTGGCTTTGAGTACCCGGTTTTCCACCGAAGGAGCCGACGCCCCGATAATGACCGAGCCTCTGTCCGTCAACATGAAGTAAATCATCACCAGTATCGCCGACGTGACTACCAGAATCAGCCATGTCTCGCTCTTCACTCCGCACCTCCCGCTTTACCGGATCTATATATTAAGCCATTCAACACGCCATGACAGTGCCAGAGCACAGCAACAAGAATCAAGACGGTCCCGAGGTTCTCCAGGGTCTCCTCTACCACCACCGAGACATTGTAAAAGTCTCTGGCGCTCAAGAAGACCAGGCCGGCCAGGGGAGCCAGTTTTGCCGCGGGCATCCCCTGAACGAACTCGATGATCAGGGCGACAATGTAAGAAGCGAAACCGGAAGCCAGAAGCAGGGATCCTTTCTTACTCTTGCTGAAACGGTCCGAGAGGAAGCAGAGCGTCATGACTATAAAAGAGAGAAGAGGCAGTATATAGAATACCAGCCAGGGTGAATCCTCGAAAAAAGACCAGATCGAAGTACCGAGTCCCTTTGAAGCAAGGCTCTTCTCGAGGAGCTCCCCTGCGGTTTCATGAATCATCGAGATCTCGTCGGCGGAGGCAACCGCAAAGACGAAGGCGGTGACCAGCCACCAGAACCTGAATCGAAAATCGCTCTGGAACCAGCGCTCCAGAGCCCAGGCAAGCAAGCTCGACAGCGACACCGAAAACCACAACAGGGCTGCATACCATGATCCCAGAGTCGACTCGGAATCGAGGTCGAAATAAGAAGCGATAATGTTGCCGGGATCGGCTCCGTAGCGCCAGCAGGCATGATGCATGAAAGCAAGAAAGACTGCCAGAGCGGATAGAGCGACCAGAAGACGATCGATATATCTTCCGGCAAGAAAGAGGAAGCGCTCTCTATTGCGATCAGCCATCGCCTGCGACCCTGGCTCTGACGAAACGCTTCTCGTCAGCGACACTCTCGATCTCGCCATCGAGCCGGGCCGCCAGCAGGGCTTCCAGCACCTCCCCGATGGCGGGACCCTGAGGCACTCCCATATCCACCAGGTCGCGGCCGGAAAGAACCACTTTCACACCCAGCAGGTCCTCCAGATATAAAAGAATCATCCGTCTCGTCTTCGTGCCCGGAGACGCCAGACAGGCGGCAATGGCCAGGGCCTCGTCCTTCTGTCCCTTGAAGATCGTATAGATCTGCGAGCGCTTCAGGTCCCCGCTTCGTGAGACCTGGGCCGCCACCTCGGCTCCCAGGGCCAGTCCCGCTCTGACAAGGCTCTTCTGATGATTGGCGAGATGGAGCCTGTCCAGGACCGGATCCAGCCGGTCTCCAGGGAGGTCGCTCAAGAGCAGCCCGAGATGCACGATCCAGCCATCGCTCACAGGATAGCGTCGCAAAAGACGCTCAGCTCGGCGGATCAGGGTCTTGATCCTGGCGCTGTACTCGAGACTGGCGTCGAGAAAACGCAGACAACCGCCCAGGTCCTCCAGGAGATCGAGAGCCGTGAGCCTCTCTCCCGATTCCAGAATCATACGGATCTCCTCCCGCAACCTGACACCTCCGAGATTGTCGAAGATACCTATGGAAACAGCTTTTCGCGCCCGGTCCCGGGTTTTCTCGTCGAGGTGGAAGCCAAGCCTCGATGCGAAGCGAGCCGCCCGGACTATCCTGGTCGGGTCCTCGATAAAGCTGAAAGGGTGGAGTATTCGTATGATTTTCTTTTTCAGATCGCTCAGTCCGTCATAGACATCGACAAGATCCCCGTAGCGGCCCGGATTGAGACAGACCGCCAGGGTATTGATGGTGAAGTCCCGCCGGGACAGATCCTGCTCCAGACGAGAAGGCTCCACCGTGGGAAGCGCCGCCGGAAACTCGTAATACTCGGTCCGGGCCGTAGACAAATCGACTTCCTTGCGGGACTCGGCATGGAAAAAGAGCGTGGCGGTATCGAATCGGTCGTGGCTGGCCACCACCTCGAGCCGCCCCGGAAACTCTGCCTCCAGGCTGGCGGCGAGTTCCCTGGCGGAGCCTTCCACAACGAAGTCCAGATCGAAATTGGCTCTGCCCAGGATGAGATCGCGGACGAATCCGCCGACTGCATAAGCCACCATATTGTGCCGGGCCGCCACATCGCCCAGGGTCTTGCAGAGCCAGATCGTGGAAGGCTCGAGCTTCTCGAATCGGGACTTCAAGAATTCGTGCTTAACAGGGCCCCGCCCTCGAAGCGGCGGCGCCCCGAAAGACTCGGCGGGCTCCGAGACCCCCAGATAAGTAGGCTCGAGCCTGGCGCCATAGAGCCTCGAAAGAAGATCAGCCCTGGACACCAGACCGACCAGGCGGTGATCTTTCATGACCGGCAGCCGCCCGATATCCTCGGTCACCATAATCGCCTGAATCTCGTCGATGGGAGTATCCGGCGAAACGGATATCACCGGGCGGCTCATGAAACCCTGAACCGGCGCATGACCGAGACGGTGATGCATGGCCTGGTCGATATCTCGCCTGGAGACCACCCCCACCACCTCCTCGTCGGCGGTGACTATCAATCCGTCGACACCGTGCCTGAGCATGAGCCGGTTGGCCTCGTCCATAGTGGTGCTGGCCGCGATGGTGCGCACCGGGCTGGTCATGATATCGGATGCCGTGGGTTGAGGCTGGACCCGGCCGGCGATCGAGCTCTTCACCGCCTTCACCGTCTCCTCGGGGCTGGCGTTCCGGACCACCGCCGAGCCGGCGCCGGGATGACCGTCACCGCCGAAGAGCCTGACTACGGACGCCACATCGATGGAGCGGGTGTCGCTGCGCCCGACCAGATGAACCCGGTCTTTCATATGCACTGCTGTAAAACCTGCTTCGCAAGAGAGGATCTCCATGAGCTTGCGGGTGAGACCGGCCAGGCCGTCTATGAAATGCGGCGAAGCACCATATGCGGTTACGACTCTGAATCCTTCGAAGGTCTCCACCGAAGAGTTGGATACCAGCTCTTCGAGCAAGTTCGTCTGCTCGTCGCTGAGCCGGGGGCGTATATAGGTATTGACCTGCTCCAGATCGGCGCCATGCTTGAGCAGATAGGCGACGCAAGAAGCATCGATCGCGGTCGTGCCCCTGTAGGAAAGCGAGCCCGTGTCCTCGTAAATCCCCAGGGCCATGACCGTGGCCTCGAAGGGAGTGAGAGAGACTTTCTTCTTGCGAAGCAGCTCGACCACCAGCGAGGTAGCCGAGCCCGCGCGCTTCAGCACCGAATCCGGAGTCGCCACCGGGGCGAGCCCTTCGGGATCGTCGGCGTGATGGTCGAAAACCGTTATCGCAGGCGGAGTTTCGGCACTCGCCAGAAAACGCCTGATCGTCTCGTCGACCCGATCGAGATTCTGGCAGTCCACCACGAAGATCCTTGTCACCTGCTCCAGGTCGACATATTTTGCCTGCACGATGGGCAGTGAGCTGCGATACAGGGAGAGAAACTCTCGAACGTTGCCGACAAGTGGATAGCCCAGGACCATCTTCACCGACGGATAAAGGCGGGTGACAGCGAACTGAGCCGCCAGGGCGTCGAAATCCATGTTGTTGTGGGTGATTACGATTTCCATGGTTCCGTTCACCGGTCCCGATCTTAGTCTTTTCTTTAGGTCCTGGTGGGCTTTTCGGGGTTTACCGCCATTTCTTTCAGGGTATCTAGACTATAAAAAATGCCCTTCAGTTTCACAGGTCTGCGAAAAAAATGTTGCCAGTTCTAACCCAGGGGTATCTTATTGCTTTCTTCGGAGGAAGCATTTTTATCATACTCAATTTCCTCGCCGGGCAGTTCAGCCACGGAGGGGATCATGGTGCCGACGCTGCCGATATCCACGGACCTGACGTAGATGCTCATGTCGATGTCGATGCTCATGTCGATGTCGACGCTCATGTGGATGTGGACGCCCATGCCGATGTCGATGTAGACGCCCATGTCGATGCCGACGGTCCCGATTTTCACGGGGATCACGGCGGGGACCATGCCGGCGACCATGCGGAAGGACATTCGGATACGGACAGATACGGGGCGCTTCCCATCGCCGATGACAGAGCCACCCGGGTTCTGAAATTCGTCGTCGGTCTTCTCAGCCCCACCAACCTGTCGCTTTTCATCACCGGATTCGGCGCCACCGGCTGGTTCGCCCTCAAAGCCGCGCCCTGGCTGGGCGTTCTCACGATCATTCCGGCGGTCCTCGTGGGCATGGCGGTATGCAACCTGTTCAAGGCCATGATCAAATTCATCATGATCAAGTTCACCAGCACATCGCACCTGCGGAGCTGGGACGTGGTCGGCCAGGTAGGCGAAGTGCTGATACCGATGACCGATGGCTGCATGGGCGAGATCACCTATGTGGTCGGCTCGAAGCTCTACAGCTCCACGGCCAGGCCGACCAAAGCCGGTCTGACCATTCCCCGGGGCACGAAAGTGCTGATCGTCGAATCCAACGGCCCGACGGTCCTGGTGGAGCCCTTCGTGGACAGCACCCTGGAAGAATCTTATAAGTAAGGAGAGTCCATGGACCCCATTGCCTCGATTATGGTCGCTGTAATCACAGTGGTCTTGTTCATGATCGCCGCGTCCGTGGCCATGCTCTACAAGAAAGCTGGTCCCTCGGAAGCGTTGATAGTGAGCGGTGGCAGCCCCGAGCCCAGAGTGGTGATAGGCGGAGGCATGGTCGTCCTGCCGCTGATTCAGACAGCTCAGAAGCTTTCTCTCGAGCTGATGTCCATAGACGTCAAGTCGCCTTCTCCCTACCTGGCCTCGGACGGCTCTCAGCTCATCGTCGACGCCCTGGTGGAAGCGAGGATGAACAATAGCCGCGATAGCATTCTCGACGCCGCACGGAACTTCGGCGGCAAAGATATTCGCGAAGTGCGCAGCATCGTGTTCGATGCCGCCAAGGACAGCATCAGAAGGATCGCCGGCAACGAGCCGAAAGCGAAGCTGCTCGAGAATTACGACTACCTGGCCGGTCTTGTCTACAAAGACCTGCAAAAGGAGATGGCCGGTCTCGGCATGGAGATCCAGGCTACTCGAATCAGAGAGGTCCGGGAGACCCGCTCTCGAGCCTGAGCACCCAGCAGAATTTGCCGGTCCTGACCATGCAGGAAGACAATGGCAATGGCAGCGACGAAGTCGATTGGACCGGCAAGATCGCTGTGGTATCCGCTCCGATAACCGCCAGCAAAGCAGGCGAAGTCACGATCAGTATCGACCGCGGCATGAAACGCCGTACCCTGAAGGCTCGCTCACTGCATCTGGGTGCGCCGCTCGAAGTCGGCACCGCGGTGGTGATCACCGCCACCGATGGCGGCAGCGCTACAGTGGAGCCCTGGTCCGTAACCCACACTCACCTGCCCGGCGGATGAGTCGAGCTCCGCACTGAATACGGTGCGGATTCCGGCTCGAGAAAGGAGAGCTGAGAGCCCGGCACTTTATCAGCCCCTGGAACGCCCGGCTGTCAAGAAGATAAAGGAATTTATTGGAATGTCTCATCTTGCCAACCTTACGCGATATGATCGATCCAGGTGTCTGGAACAAGAATCTACAAATAGAATACGTACGGGGCATAAGGAGAACACGACTGTCCTGCGTGCCCGTGAAGGAGTTTTGAGATGGATCCCATGTCGATCGTAATTACAGCTTGCATTGTTGTAGTTCTATTCATTATCGTCGGCATCCTGCCCGCGCTCTATCAAAAGTGCGGTCCCAACGAAGCGATGATCATCTCGGGCGGCTCTAGCAAGCCCAAAGTCATCGTCGGTGGTGGCACACTCGTGATTCCGATGTTGCAACAGAAAGACATCCTGTCTCTCGAAGTCATGACCATCGAAGTGCGCTCCAACGCCCCGATGATCACGAGAAACGGTGTGCCAATCTACGTACAGGGCGTCGCCCAGATCAAGGTCAAAGGCGATGACATCTCCATCGAGACTGCTTCCGAGCAGTTCCTCGGCAAAGATGACGACGAGATCCGTCTCATCGCCCACGAAACCCTCATGGGTCACCTGCGCGCGATCATGGGCACCATGACCGTCGAGCAGCTCATCGACAGCTTCGATTCTTTCGCCCAGCGCGTGGCGGAAGTCTCGATCACCGACCTGGCCAAGATGGGTCTCACCTGCGTCTCCTTCACCATCAAAGAAATCAACGATGATGTCGGATATCTGGAGGCTCTCGGCAAAAAGCAAACCGCCGAAGCCAAGCGCTCGGCAGCCATCGGCGAGGCCGAAGCCACCAAAGAGACTCAGATCGCCCAGGCCAATGCCACCCGGGACGCTCAGATAGCCCAGGCCAACGCCGCCGAAGAAGGCGCCAAAGCCAAGCTTCTGGCAGACACACGGGTAGCGGAAGCCTCCAAGAACTTCCAGGTCAACCAGGCCAAGTATCAGGCTGAAGTTGCCGAAGAGAAAGCCCAGTCGGACATGATGTACGACATCAGGAAGGCGAAGTCTCAGCAACAGCTCGTCGAGGAGAACCAGAAGATCAAGATCGTCGAGGCTCAGAAAGAAGTCGAGCTGCAGACCGTCGAGGTGCAAAAGCGCCAGGTCGCGCTGGAAGCGGACACCATCAAGCCGGCGGAAGCCGAGCAGAGAAGAGTCAAGCTTCTCGCCCAGGCCGAGCAAGACAAGCGCCGCATCCTCGCCGAAGGTGACGCCCAGGCGATGGAGCTGAAAGCCAGAGGCGAAGCCAATGCGGTCCGGATCAAAGCCGAAGCCGAAGCCGAAGCAGCCCGTGCCATGGGTCTTGCCGAAGCGGAAGCCGATCGAGCCAGAGGTCTTGCCCAGGCGACTATCATAGCCGCCCGCGGACAAGCCGAAGCCGAAGCGATGGCCAAGAAAGCCGAGGCGTTCAAGCAGTACAACGACGCCGCCATGGCCAGCATGGTCATCGAGAAGCTCCCCGAGCTCGTCTCGGCAGCCGCCCAGCCTCTATCGAAGATCGGCAACGTCACCCTGTTGTCGACCGGCGGAGAGACAAGCGGCATGGGCAAACTGACCACCGACGTTCTGAACGTGGCAGCCCAGGGCATGACCATGGTCAAAGGACTCACCGGAATCGATCTGGTGGAGACCATGAAGACCAGGGGTCAGACCCCTCAACAAACGCCGGCCCTCACCCAGGCTCAACAGCCAAGCCAGGCCAGAGCCCAGGCCCCGAGCAGCCAGCAGCAACAGTCGCAACCCCAACCGGCAGTCACTGCACCCAGACCGCCACAAATAGGATGACTGAAAGAAACCGGATCATCATAACCGGAGCAAGCGGAGTCGGAAAGACCACATTAGTGGAGTCTCTGACTCCGCTTCTTTCTTTGCCGGTGATCCCCGAGCTGGGACGCCGGCTCTGCCGGGAGATGGGCTACGAGCGCATCGGCGACATACCGGACCAGGAAGGGTTCAAGATCGAAGTCCTGGACGCCCAGATAAAGGCCGAGAATGAGCTGGGAAGCTTCCTCTCCGACCGCTCCACCATCGACTGCTGGGTTCTCTGGCAGCGCTGGAACATCTGCCAGGCCATGACCTATACGAGCGAAGATTACTACAGGAAAGCTCGCGGGCAGGCGGGCACTTATACCCATATCGTCTATGTCCCTCCCATGTTCGAGCCAGTCGAGGACGGCTTCCGCTGGACCGACCGGGACTATCAGCAGCAGATCGACCGCCTGGTGCGCACCACCATCTATGACTGGGGGCTCCGTGATCGAACCTGCACAATCGAATCGAGAGAAACAGCCGCACGCACAGAAGAAGTGCTAACCTGGCTCAAGAAGGGAGATAAAAACAGTGATACCCGGGTCGGAGCGGACAGTTGAAATCTCGCTTGAAACATCCGGCGCTACTTTTGACCGGAGCCTTTCTTTTTTTTCTAATCGCGATTTTTGCTTTCGCGATACTCTTGCCGAATGCGGTCGGGGCGCGCAGCACCGCCGGCACAAGAAAACTGGTCTCCCTGGCGCCGTCCAATACCGAGCTTATCTACAGCCTCGGCGGTGAAGAGAGCCTCAAGGGAGTGTCGACCTACTGCCTCTACCCGCCGGCGGCGAGAAGCAAGCCGAAAGCAGGCTCGTTCATAGCGGCGCGCTTCGAGACTCTCGCCGACTTGAAACCAGATACGGTGCTGCTCGTTTCGGGGCAGGAGATCCTCGAATCGCAGATCAAACGCCACGGCTACCGGACGCTCATTTTACCCAATCACAAGCTCACCGATCTGGCGGACAATCTCCGCACTCTGGGAAAGCTTACCGGCAGGGAAAAAAGCGCCGAAAGACTGGCCCGGGATTTTCTGCGGCGCAAAGCCGATCTCCAGACGATTCTAAATGGGCGAAAGCGCCCTCGCCTGCTCATGTGCGTCTGGCCGAACCCGTGCATTTGCGCCGGGGCGGAGAGCTTCCTCGACGACATCATCACCAGCTGTGGTGGCATCAATGCAGCCGGCTCCATAAAGGGCTCCTATCCGAAGCTGAGCGCCGAGAAGATCGTGTCCCTCGAGCCCGACATCGTCATTCTTCCTTACGAGGCAAGGGACGGCCATATCCTCCAGCGCCCCCCTTTCAACTCTCTGAAGGCAGTAAGAGATGGCAAGTACTTCTATCTCCCGGACCAGGACCATGACATGCTTGCCAAACCGACCCTCAGGGTCCTGAGAGGCATGCACTGGCTTTCGGTCCGGCTGCACCCGGATCTGAGAGGGCGTCTCGATGCCTGGGTCGGAAATAATCATAAAGAGAACTGATCATAAGCAGAGATAAATAATGAGAATTTCGGAATAATCATCCCCCGGAGCGATTAATCCAGGCACCGGCGGGGTTATACATTTGTTCATCGGATAAGCCCTTTGCTCTATCAGCACCGGCAAGGTCGATATAATCAGCATAAGCAATTTAAGACCTGGAATTACCGAATCTTCGAAAGAAGCTCCTGAGACCGGGTCGGGAAACCAGAACCTCCTTTATGAGCCATCTCGTAGTCTGCGGACTGAATTACCACTCCTCTCCGATAGCCATACGGGAGAGGTTCGTCATTCCGGATTCCTGCCTGAAACATGCCCTGGAGGCTCTCGCCCGCCTGCCGCATCTGAGCGAGGCGGCGGTCTTGTCAACCTGCAATCGCACCGAGGTTTATGCCGTGGTCTCGGACGTGAGCGCCGGACTCAAAGAGATACAGTCATTTTTCGAGTCCGCTCAGAGCATCGCCGACCACAACGCCCTCAGCCCCAATTTCAAACTCCTCCGGGAAGACGTGGCCCTTCACCTGATGAGAGTCGCATCAGGACTCGACAGCATGATCCTGGGCGAAGGGCAGATCATGGCTCAGGTGAAAGCCTCTCATCAGGCGGCCCTGAGCACCGGCACCGCCGGCCCGGTCCTCGATCATCTCTTCAAGCTCGCCCTCAACTGCGGCAAACGCGTCCGCTCCGAAACCGCCCTGGGGCGCCGGGCTGTCAGCGTCAGCTCGGCAGCCGTGGAGCTGGCCCGGGAAATCTGCGGACCGCTAAAAGACAGAGATGTCACCATTCTCGGTGCCGGGAAAATGGCTCAGATCTGCCTGAAACATCTGGCATCAGGCAAAGCCTCGGCCCGGGTGAAAGTCGTTAACCGCTCCACCAGCGCGCTCAGTGGTCCTGTTTTCGCCTGCGGCAGTTTCGAGGACCGCCACCGTGAGACAGCCGGGGCCAGACTGGTCCTGGTCGCCACCAGCGCTCCGGATCACCTGATCACTTTCGAGGGGCTGAAAGCCGCCCGGGAAGAGCTGGCAAGCCAGCCCGAAACCCTGATCGTCGACATCTCGGTACCTCGCAATGTCGATCCCCGGGTCGCCGAGCTTGAAGGTATCACCCTGCGTCATTCCGACGATCTCAAAGACATAGTCAGCAAGAATCTGGCGGAGCGCGAGAGCCTGGTGCGGGAAGCCGAAGAAGTTGTTTTCGAGACCCTGGAGGAATTCCACAACTGGCAGAGATCCAGACTGGTGGTTCCCACCATCGCCGGCTTGCGCGAAAAGATCGAAGCTATCCGCCAGGAGCATATGTCTCGCTCGCTCTGCTCCGACGAGAGCGGCATGAGCGACTGCAGCGGCAGGGAGCGTGTGGAAGAAGTAAGCCGGGCCATCGTCAACCAGATCCTCCATCACCCGACGGTACAGCTCAAAGCCACCCGGGACTACCAGGCTCTCAAGCAGCAGGCCGAGGCTCTGCGCACCCTTTTCAACCTCGATCCCCTGGACGCGGGCAAGGGCTCTTCGAAGACTTCCGGAAAAACGTCTGAAGGCGGAGCGAGACCGTCCCTCTGCCGCTAGTGAAGGTAGGAACCAGAGCCAGCAAACTGGCACGCCTGCAGACCGATCTGGTGGTAGGCAGGATCGCCGAGCTATTCCCGTCCGAGACAGTGGAGATCGTCACCATCAGCACCGGTGGAGACCGGAACCGCTCGGTGCCCATCGCCGACCTGGGAGTGCGCGGGGTCTTCGTCAAAGAGCTGGAAGACGCTCTTCTTGCCGGGGAAGTGGACTTCGTCGTGCACAGCCTCAAAGACATGCCTTCTGATCTTCCCGAAGGGCTCAGCCTTGTGGCTGTGCTCAATCGCGAGGACCGGCGCGATGTCCTGGTCAGCCGGGACGGTCTGAGCCTGGCGGAGCTGCCCCCGAAAAGCCGGTTGGCCACCTCCAGCCGCAGGCGAGCCGCCCAGATCAAAGCGGTCAGAGACGACCTCGAATTCGTCGATATTCGAGGGAATGTGCCGACCCGGATCGAGAAGATGCAGGCCGGCCAGTGCGATGCCATGGTCCTTGCCGCTGCCGGGCTGACCAGGCTCGGTCTCGACGAGCATATCAGCGAAGCCTTCGCCATCGACGTCTGTACCCCGGCCGCCGGTCAGGGAGCCCTGGCCCTCGAGTGCCGGGAGAAAGACCGGGAGCTCGTCGAAAAGCTGGTCCTTCTGGATGATCCTGCGGTCCGAGCCGAAATCGAATGCGAGCGAGCTTATCTGGCCGAGCTCGGGGGAGGGTGCTCGGTGCCCATCGGCGCGTCTGCGCGGATGATCGAAGACAGCCTCGAGCTCACCGGCTGCATAGCCGCCCTGGATGGCTCCAGTATATTTCGCCGGGAGCACCTGGGCCCCCTCTCCGAACCGGAAGCCCTGGGCAGGGAGCTGGCCTCGCTGATGCTCGAGGGCGAAGCCCGGAAAGTCGTAGCCAGCCTGCGCGCCAGCCTTCCCGGAGCGATTTCGCCTCCCTGAGCCCGACTCCTTCGAACCAGGAGATCTCTGGTCATGCCCTCGAGAGTTCTAGTCACCCGTGCCAGCTCCCAGGCGGATTCCACCGTCAGGCTGCTCATGGCCGCCGGTCACCGGGCAATTGATCTGCCGGTCATCGAATTCGGCGATCCCGGAGACGGCTATGCCGCGCTCGACCGAGCGCTCAAGAGAGCCTCCGGTTTCGACTGGATCGTATTCGCCTCTACCAATGCCGCCTCCCGGGTTCTCCAGCGCTGCCGCCACCTGGGGGTCGATCTGCCGTCGGCACAGAAATCCGCCGGACTGCGCTTAGCGGCCATCGGCTCAGCCACAGCCGCTGCCCTGTCCGGGGAAGGTCTCACGGTCGACTTCGTGCCCGGGTCTTTCGTAGCCGAGGCTTTCGTGGACGAATTCCGCAAACTCTACCCCCCTGGTGGAATGAGAATCCTCTGGCCGCGCACCAGCATCGGTCGCACCCTGATCGCCACTGCCCTCTCGGAAGAGGGAGCCCTGGTCGAGATGGTGGAAGCCTATAGCACGGGGCTCCCGACAGATCGCGCCCGGACCACCGAGAAGCTCATGAGCCTCCTATCCAACCGGGAAGTGGATGTAATAACGTTTGCCAGCTCCCAGACCGTCAAGAATTTTGCCGTACTTCTCCAGAGCGGCATCACCGGCGATACCATAATGCAAGCTTCTCCGCGCCGATCATCCGACAGCAACGTGCTCGCCCGGCAAGACAAGCTCCTCTCAGGCGTAAAGCTCGCCGTCATCGGTCCGGTCACCGCCGCCACCACAGCCGCCTATCTTCGCCCCGCCGACATCGAAGCCGCCACCTTCACCATCGAAGGTCTTATCGAAGCCCTGGACTCTCAGTCTCAAGATAGGAAGCCTCAGAACTCGAAGTCTTAGGTCCCGTTCGGGTTCCCCCTCTTTTCGGGGTTCCCTCCCTTTCGGGCTCCCCCCCTCTTTTCGGGGTTCCCTCCCTTTCGGGTCCCCCCCTCTTTTCGGGGTTCCCTCCCTTTCGGGTCCCCCCCTCTTTTCGGGGTTCCCTCCCTTTCGGGTTCCCCTCCCTTTCGGGTTCCCCTCCCTTTCGGGTTCCCCCCCTTTCGGGTTCCCCTCTTTTGGGTTCCCCCCTTTTGTAGACAACCTGAATAAGCTCTGAAGTTACACTATAAATAATAGTACTAGAAAACGAAACAAACTGTCGGTTCAAAGCAGGCAAGCTGTGAAGGTCAGGCGAGCCCGATTCGAGATTTCGGACCGTCAGTCAACCTGCCGTCGGGCATTTTTGATCTACCTACTTCGAACGGACTAGTATGGGCGTGTTCACGAGTTTTTATAGCATCAACGACATGAAAGTGTGATTTCAAGGCGTTTCTGACGTATTTTTCGCCGTTTTTTATGGCACAAACGCATTTTTGGTCTGGGAATCGAAATACTGGGGATGAAACGAAAAAGGAAGCTGCCCGGGCTCGAGATGAGCCAGGGCAGCTAGTTCGCTTATGACCGGCAGCGGTACGCCGGCTCCGGATCAGGCAGCGGGAGCCTCTTCACCTTTGTAAGCGAGAAGCAGCGGGCCGCGCTTGAGCTCACGGAAGCGGGGCGAAAGAAGGGTCTCTTCCTCGATCAGGGCGGCGGTGATGCGGTGGATAGCATCTTTATTCGCCTCGATGATGGCCCGGGCCTCCCTGTAGCACTCGGAGACGATCCGGCGCCATTCGGCATCGATCTCGTCTGCCAGGGTCGGGCCGACACCGCCGCGACCGCTGGCCATGGACATTCCCAGGAAGGGATCGTGATTGTCCTGGGAGACGTTCACGGGACCGATTCCGGACATGCCGAACTCCTCCACCATTTTCCTGGCCAGGCTGGTGGCCTGCTTGAAGTCGTTGGAGGCGCCGGTGTCCACGGTGCCGAGGAAGACCTCCTGTGCGATTCGACCGCCCATTGCCATCTTGATCCGGGCTCTCAGGTCCTGCTCAGTCATGCCGTAACGATCGGACTCGGGCTGCACCTCGGTCACCCCGAGAGCCCTGGCCCGCGGCAGGATGGTGATCTTGGTCACAGGGTCGCCCCCGAGACCGCGGTCGAAGAGCTCCTGAGCGACGAAAGCATGACCGACCTCGTGATAAGCCGTATTCTTCTTATCAATCGGGCTCATACGCCTGGAGCGACCTTCCTTGGCCGGACCCATGCGCACCCGGTCGATGCCTTCTTTGATATCCGCCATATTGATCTCGTAGACGAGCAACTCGTCGATACGCTCTTCGCTGGCTCCCTTCTCCTCGAGATCCCGTACGGTAGGCTCGAGCCGCCGCGCTGCGATGAGCGCCGCCTGGTCGAGAGCACCGGCGAGATCGGCGCCGCTGTAGCCCGTGGTCATCTGAGCGACAATAGAAAGGGAGACATCCGGGGCAAGCTTCTTGCTCCGGGCGTGAATCTCGAGAATCGCGATGCGGTCCGCCAGATCCGGCAGGTCCACCGGAATCTGCAGGTCGAACCGCCCCGGCCGCAGAAGCGCTGGATCGAGAATGTCCGGCCGGTTGGTGGCGGCCATGACGATAACATTGGAGTTCTCGGCGAAGCCGTCGAGCTCGACCAGAATCTGGTTGAGGGTCTGCTCGCGCTCGTCGTTGCCGCCACCGACACCGGTGCCCCTGCGCCGTCCGACAGCATCGATCTCGTCGATGAAAACGATAGCTTTACCCTTCTTGTCCTCCCGGGCGGTCTTGAACAGATCCCGTACCCGGCCGGCACCGACACCGACGAACATCTCGACGAAGTCTGAGCCGGAGACCGCATAGAAAGCCGCCCCCGCCTCGCCGGCCACGGCTTTAGCCAGGAGGGTCTTGCCGTTGCCCGGAGAGGGCCGATGAGAAGCACGCCCCGGGGCGGCTTGCCGCCAAGCTTGCGGAGAATGCCGGGACGGGCGAGATAACGCACGACATCTTTCATCTCGTTGATGGCTTCCTCGGCCCCGGCGATATTGGCGAAAGTCTTGACGTCGGCGTCCGGCTCGAAACGTCTTGCCTTCGACTTGGCGAAGTCGGCTTGATTGCCCATGGAGCCCATCATTTTCGCCTGCCGGCGGTTGAGCCAGACAGAGAGAATGACCATGACAGCGACCATCACCAGGATACCGAGCCAGTAGCTTCCGGTGCCGCCGCCGCCGCCCGACGCGTTGACATTCACCACAGGAGGCGACTGGTCGAGAAGATCAGTCCTGACGGTCAGGTTCGATGCCAGAGCGGTCTCGACGAGCGTCTCTCCGGCTCGGGCGCCGGGCACATCGGCATAGACGAGGACCTTGTCCCGCCGGTTGATGTGAACTTTGATGATATTACCGCTGCTGCTGGTATAGAACGTCACCCTGGAGACGTCTCCCGGGTTGTCTTTGAGCAGGGTGAGAACTTCCTGATAGGAAGCGGCTCGCGGTCCGGCAGGTGGGTTGCCGGTAGCAGCCTGAGAAGAAGGCGCAGCGAAGATGAGCACTGCAAAACAGAAGAGCGCCGCGAAGACGCTCCGGACGATGGATTTCTTCATTCGAGGTCCCCATTTTGACCCTGGGTCTTTGGATGACAGGCAAGGAGCATTTCTCGATCGAGCAGATGACGGTCGCGGCAGATGATCCGTACTCATAATCGCTTGCGCCTTCTGGCAAGCCTTGACCGCTTAAACGTCGCCGGATGATTCGTTGCTCGACTCTGAAGATTGGTCCTTGAGAATGTCTAGAAAAGCATATTCTTGGTAGCAAATAACCACTTCTCATTCCATAGAGAAGCGCCACTTGACAAGACAAGTAGCTTCTTGCAGCTCCCTCAGTCTGCGAGCCAGCGACAAGAGAGCCAGCCGCGCCTCGATCCGGTGACACTCTAATAGTGCGGCTCAGTCAGCTTTTGACAAAAATAATCCGGGCCGAGAAATACCGATGTCAAGGATTGCGCGCACTACACACTCTTTACAACGGGATACATATTTTGATCGCGTCATTTAATCAAGGCATTTAATCACGTCATTTGATCACGTCGCTGAATTTCCAGACACCATCCTCCACCCACAGATGCGCGCCCTTGACTCCCGGCGCCTGAACCCGCACCGTCGCCACCATGGGTTTGCAATCTTCCGATAGCACGCGGCCGTGGTAAGCCCATTTCTTCAGACCCATCAGGGTCTTCTGCTTGTCGCTGGCGCTGAGCCTTCCCCAGTACTCCCGGGTCGGCCTGATGGCATACGGATGCAACTGGTCCAGGCTGGTGGCCCGGCTCGCGGCGGTCATGAATGTCTGCAGGCAGCGGCTGGCGCTGACGCTGGGCGTCCGGCTGCCCGCCGAGCTCGAGCTGTGCGATGAAGATGCGGATCCACTAGAGCTGCCATAGCTGCTCGAGCCGGATCTTTGCTCACGCTCGCTCTGCATGCGCTCCCGGTTCTGGCGAATTTTATCCCGCCCCTCCTTGATCTTCCAGTTGACTCTGGACTGATGATATTTGACCTTCTGATCGAGAATCGGATCGTAGGCTGTAGCGGGTTCCGCAGAGCCCGCCACAAGAGCAAACAACAAAGCCAATCGGAAATACGGGACTCCTTGCAAATAAATCGGCGAATTCATGCGCTCCTCCTGTCAGTCGTAGCAGTCAATATCTGAATGTATCGCTGAACTTGAAGACACCGTCCTCACTCCAGAGATGCACTCCTGTGATACCCGGGGCGTCGACCTTGACGGTGGCGACCATGGTGGTCGTTTCCACCGAGACCGACAGAATCTTGACCTTGGCTGCCCAGTTTTTCATGGCTGCCAGTGTCTTCTGCTTATCGCCTGCCCCCATCTTCGACCAGCGATCGCGAGTGGCTCTCACCGTCACGCCGTATAGATCCTCGAGCTTGCCAGCCTTTTCCACACGACCGACAATCACTCGAAAAGACTGATGGGCAGAATAATTAGCCGCTCGCTGAATAGCCTCGGGGCTGCGGTCCGGGCGCTTCTTCTGCGGCGGGGACATGCGCTTATCCCGGCTGCGCCGCTCGGCGTACTCGCGGCTCAGCCAGCGCTTTTGAGTATCCTTGTGCTTCATCATGGCATCTATGCGATCGCCATACTGCGCCAGACCTGGAGCCGGAAAGGCAAGCGAGGAGAAAGCAAGGGCAGAGATAGCAAGTACGGATAAAAGAGCGGCTGCTTGAACTTTCATGCTTTAAACTTGCCACGTGAGGGGGATTATCACTCACTGATAAACTAGGATATGGTTGATAGCCCGGAGGGGAATGTCAGGTGGCCAGAATCTTGCTAGTTGAAGACGATCATGTCCTGGCCAATACTCTCATCGACTGGCTCGAGTTCCAGGGGCACCAGACAGAGCACGTCGGCAACGGAGCCAGGGCACTCGAGAAAATCGCCGCACCTGCTTACGATGTTATCGTGCTCGACTGGAATCTCCCCGATGTCACCGGTATCGAGATCTGCAAGCAATACCGCGCCGAAGGCGGCTCTCTGCCCGTCCTGATGCTCACAGGACGGCACGGCTCGAGCGAAGAGGCGCAGTGCAAGGAAGCCGGCGCCAACAAGTACCTGGCCAAGCCCTTCCATCTCGAGGAGCTCACCCGCGAGCTCGGCAATCTCCTGGCTGTAGATGTTTGAATACAAGGACTCGAGGAATTTCAGCAGATGACACAGCAAGGAACAACAGGTGGATGGTCCAGCCAGATGGACTCTCACAGAGCCAACTATGTCGCCCGCTGCCTGGAGCGGCTCGTCCCCATGGAAGCCCATGTCCTGCAGTTTGCCCGCAGCCCCTGGGACCAGGAGAATCTCAAGCAGCTCGCTGAGCACTTCCACCAGATCGCCGGCAGCGCCGGCGTCTACAGCCTCAACGAGCTCACGCCCCTGGCCGAGGCGGGGGAGCGCCTGTGCATGACTATGTTCCAGGAGCAGCCCGATGATGTCATCGTCTACTGGCGCCGCTTCAAGGATATGCTGGCCGAGATGCAGAGCGTGCTCGAGAATGCCGGCAAGTCTCAGCCTGCCCAGGAGGCTCCGCCCTCGCACATGCTGACCGTGGCGGTGACACCACAGATAGTGCAAGACGACCGGCCGGACGTGATCGTCGTGTCCAGCGACCGGAACCGGCTGGGGCAGCTCGCCCGCACCCTGGAGAATCACGGCATGGCGGTCAGACCCTGCGCATCCTGGAATGAGGCGAAGAACGCCATCATGTCCAAGTTTCCGAATGGCTTAATGGTATGCGTCCCGATCACCGACGGCAACGGCTACGACCTCATCGCAGGCTGCCGCAGTCTGCCTGGCGGAGACAGCGTTTCGATCGTCCTGCTCAGCGAGGAGCAGGGCTTCCTCGACAAAATCGGCGCGATCAAGGCCGGCGCAGACGCCTTTTTCGAGCTTCCCACCGAAGTCGACGTGATCGTCGAGAAGCTCCGCTATCTCTTCGAGCGCGGCAAGCCCGAGCGCTATCGCATCCTCTCGGTGGAGGACGACCCGGACCAGGCCAAGTACCTCGTGGCGACTCTGGAGGAGGCCGGCTACCATGTTCTCTGGCAACAGGACCCCCGCCTTTTCGAGGAAGCCCTTCTGACCTTCTGCCCGGATCTGATCCTGCTCGATATCATGATGGGCGAGATCAACGGCTTCGAGCTGGCGCGTTTCGTCAGGCAGAATGAGCGCTTCGCCGCTATCCCCATTCTCTTTCTGACCACCCAGAATCAGCTGGAGGCCCATATAGAATCAGCCCGTGCCGGGGGTGACGACCACTTGATCAAGCCGGTCAACCCGCAACTGCTGATCTCAACCATCGCAGGAAAGCTCGAGCGTTACAGGATCTTCCAGAAACTCCTCAAGAACGACGGTCTCACCCAGACCCTCAACCATTCCCATTTCATGGAGTTCGCCCAGCGCAGCGTCAAGGTTCGCTCCCACAGATTCGAGCAGGTCCTGACGATCTTCGACATCGACGATCTCAAAGCCGTCAACGACAGTTACGGTTTCGCCGTCGGCGACCGGACCATCGTCTCCCTTGTCCAGATAATCAAGAAAGTCTTCCGCCACACCGATATCATCGGGCGCGTGGGCGGCGACGAGATCGCGGTGCTGGACGACAGCCTCAGGATCGAGGACGCCATGGAGGTAGCCTCGGAGCTCCTCTCTTCCTTCGGAAATGTCCCGCACAAATCAGGTGGCAAATTCTTCAAAATGACTGTCAGCGCCGGAGTCGCATCCATGTCGGGCAGCGAGAACTTCAACTCGCTTCTGGAGCGAGCCACCAATGCGGTGAAAGTCGCCAAACAACAGGGCAAGAACCGCGTGGTCCGGGGCTGACACCACGAAGTATTAAAAACAGGGGGTGAAAACAAGCCCGGGAGCCCCAACCGGGCTATATTTGTTCTTCGCATTCGACAGGCGCCATCAACGGGAGATTAAACAGTGAGCACCGGACCTGGACTCAAGAAAGCAAAGTCGGCCGATAAAGCCAACACCACCCGGAATCAACTCCAGGCCGCCCAATCGGCTCCGTCAGCGACCTTTCCGCAAGTGCGCCTGCGCCGCTTGCGCCAGAATCCCACTATGGCAGCGATGGTCCGCGAGACCCACGTCCGCCGCGAGCAGCTCATCTACCCACTTTTCATAGTCGAAGGCGAGGGAGTCAAAACACCGATCAGCTCCATGCCCGGCATTCATCAGCAGAGCATCGACCAGGCTCTTTTCGAGCTCGACGAGGTCATGGACGAAGGTCTCTCGGCGATCATCCTCTTCGGCATTCCCAAGCAGAAAGACTCCCATGCCTCCGGCGCCTGGAGCGACAAAGGAGTGGTCCAGGAGGCCACCAGGCAGATCAAGGCGAGATTCCCCGAGCTCATGGTCGTGGCGGACACCTGCCTGTGCGAATATATGGACCACGGTCATTGCGGAATAGTGGACGGCAATCAGATTCTCAACGATGCCAGCGTCGATGTCCTGGCCCGGGCGGCAGTCTCCCAGGCCCGCGCCGGAGCCGATATCATCGCCCCCTCGGACATGATGGACGGGCGTGTCGCGGCCATTCGCCACGCCCTGGATGAGGAAGGTTTCGAGAATGTGCCGATCATGGCTTACAGCTCCAAGTTCTCCTCGGCGCTCTACGGACCGTTTCGCGAAGCCGCCGAGTCCGCCCCCCAGTTCGGCGACCGCAAAAGCTACCAGATGGACCCGGCCAACGGACGGGAGGCGATCAGGGAAATCGAGCTCGATATCGCCGAGGGCGCCGACATCATCATGGTCAAGCCCGCCACCCTCTACCTGGACATCATCAAAGAGGCTCGCCAGCTGACCCGTATGCCCATCGCCGCCTATAACGTCTCCGGCGAGTACGCCATGGTCAAGGCGGCAGCCGAGAAGGGCTGGCTGGATGAAAAACGCGTGGTGGAAGAGACTCTCACCTCGATAGTGAGAGCCGGGGCGGATCTGATCATCACCTATCATGCCCGGGACATGGCCCGCTGGCTCTAAAAAATAATGGACATAGGCGGCCGAGGGTATATCATAGTTGAGAGAGGAAGCTATTGAATGAAGACAAGTACCGCTGATAACATCAGTTTCGCTAATGCCTTCGCGGACCTCTATCTTGACAAGGAAAATGGAGAGTTCGCCCTTGATTTCCGCCGCCAGGAAGTCACCATTTATCTGACAAACACCCAGTACCAGGCCCTGGTTCTTCTGGTCCAGCAGAGCATGGAAGACGAGACATTCGTCGAGTATCTGAACTGGGAGAAAGACCCCCTGCAATGCGACGACCACCAGCTCTTCGAGGTCTGCGGTCCCGAGCACATCGTATGCATGGCCTGCACCCCCAACTGCGAGCGGGTCAAGCTCACTTTCGAGCTCGGCATCGCCATCGACCTCTCTTTCGCCGATTTCCAGGGGCTTGCCGGACTGATCAAAGAAGCCCAGGCCGATCTCGAGTGGCGCCGGGAGCTCTTGCGCTGGAATATGTCGGACACCGGCAGCGATTTCGCCAGCGGCGCACAAGACTGAAGCGCCCGGCGACACCATATGTGATAGCGCTAATTAAGTTGAAACAATGACAACTTGCCAGCCTGGCTATCGTCTATAATGGCAGACAACAGATCGTTGGGCGCGGCGAGGACCGACCAACCTGGTCAGGGGGGAAACCCAGCAGCCACAAGTCGTTATCTTCGGGTGTGTCCAGCGGTCTGCTAGCCTTTTTCGGCTTATCTAAAGTCCGTCCGTCCAAATCAACCGACCACGTGTAATGACCAAAGAAGACATGACAACTCAATCGCCCGAAAATACCTCCGCCGGCGGAGACGAGCCCAAATATCTCCTCGGGCAGATTCTGGTTGATCTGGGCTATATCACTATTTATCAGCTCGACGAGGCCCTGCAGATCCAGCAGACCGGCAGCGATCAGCCCCTGGGGCAGATTCTCCTGGAACTGGGCTATTGCGGTCCCAACCAGCTGATTCGAGCCATCCAGGTACAGTCCGAGCTTCGCAAGATGAAGCAGAAAGACGACGAAGACGAAGAGTCCTGACTCCGAGACGAACAGGCCAAATATACTGAGAACCGTGCTTTGCTCAAGTCTTAACGAGCTTAGCTCGATTTTACATTTTCCTCCTGTTAGATATAAACTTCTAATTGATATTGGCATTTACTAGATCTCAAAGTACTTGGTGAATATTTGGGAATCGGGTCCAGACTGGTAACGTCCTTCTTCATCGTGATTGCCATCATGGTGGGCGGATATTCGGTCTATGCCATCTTCGTCGATTTCCGGACCACCCGGACCCATGCCAATCAACGTGTGACTCTGGCTGCCAATAAAGTCGACCGGGATCTGAAGAACTGCCGCGCCACCTGCGACGGCTACGCCGACCAGCTCCTGGGCAACAGCAGTCTCATGCAGTCCTTCCTGGCCAAAGATCGCTCGGGTCTGGACAGCAAGCTGCAGAAGTTCACCAACGATATCCACTTCCCTGGCTATATCAGCCTCATAGAGCCGGACGGCAAGGTCTTCTTCAACACCGAGACACCGAAACAATTCGGCTATTCCGCATCGGCTGTCAGCGAAGCCATTCAAGTCTCTCTCAGTAACGGCGGCAGACCTTACGGCGGCACCACCGATTTCACCGCTACCGGAGTCGTGGCGGTCTCATCGATTGTCCCGATCAAAGACAACAGCGGCAAGCTCAAGGGTCTGGTCGTAGTGAGCCAGCCCCTGAACAGCATGTATCTAACCGGCGAGGTAACCCGCTTCAGCCTCGAAGAGCCCGAAGCGGTTAAAGATGTGGATCTCGCCCTCTTCTCGGCAAAAGTCGGAAAGATCACAGCCGCATCGGATGGGCTCGGTCACGGACGGGGCGGCGATTTCATCAAAGAGCTCAACGAGAAGGGAGCGAAGGCATTTCCGAACTCGGTTCTCGGTCTCGGCGTTCGACCGCTGGAGGCTCTGATCGTGCCGGTTGCCGCAGACCGTCTCGATTTCACCTTCGAGAGATCCGGTCGCTGGTGGTTCCGATATACGCTCCCGGGTCTGAAAAGACAGGACGGCACTTCCACTAACTACGGCGACATCCTTGTAACCACGCCGGTTCCCGACGTCAAGAATCAGCTTCTCGTGGCGCTCATCGGCTCCACCCTCTTCGGGGGACTGGCCCTTTTCCTGGGGCTCTTTTTTTCAGCCCGCATCAAGGGCAGTGTCGAGGAGCCCCTTCATTTCCTTATCGACCGCACCAACGACATCGCCGACAAGAAAGCCCGCATCCCTCCACTTGAAGGGCTTTCCGGAGACTGGCTCGAGCTCGGCGAGCTGATTGACACCGCTGTCAGTACCATGCGCTCCACCACCCAGAATCTCAAGCTCAAAGTATCGAAGCAGAAAGAGGAGCTCGAAGTTCGCACCCAGCAAGCCGAAGAGGCGGTGGGCAAGCTCGAGAATCTCAATCGCCAGATCGCCACGCAATCGCGGCAGCTCGCCGAGGTATCCAAGCAAATCAACCAGGCCAACCGCCAGGCGATTATCGTGCAACACAAGCTGGATGCGGTTCTGCAATCTTCCACCGAGGGCTTCCTGATTCTCGATCAGTATGGCAATATCCTCACCGCCAATCCAGTATTTCTCAACTGGGCCGGCAGCACCGAAGGTCAGATCGCCGGCAGGCAGTGCTTCGACCTGGTCAAGCGACCCGGCGAGACCAAGACCCAGTCCGTGGCCGGCCAGGCTTTCGCCCGGCACGGCGGCGATCCGAACGCAGTGATCAATCGCTTCCACCCGGAAGGGATCATCTACCATGCCAGGGAAGACAAAAAGATCGAGGTCCTGGCGCATCTCCAGCCGATTGTGGGCGAGGACTCGAATATCCAGGGCTATGTCATGGTCCTGAGAGACAAGTCTCTGCGCAGCGAGAATGCCCAGCTCAAAGAAGAAATCGTCAACGTCCTTCAAGACGCCATACGCAAGCCCATCGCCGAAGGAGAATCGCGCTGGGCGTCGGTGCTGGCCAATGCCTCGCAATCTCTGAATCCCCAGGTCACCCAGAGCCTGTCCGAGCTTCGCGCGATCTACCAGACCCTGCTCGGCGTGGTGGACAGCTATCTGATGATGTACGGTGGCTTCATCCCGGAGCCGGTAATCCCCAAAGAGGCGATCATCATAACCCGCCTGGTGAGCGAGTGCCTGGAGGAGGTCACCCCGCACGCCCGGGAGAGACAGCTCCTCCTCGACTATAAAACAGTCCCGGGGCTGCCGTCGATCAACGGCAATCGCGACTCTGTCCGCAGCGTGCTCGTGGAAGTGCTCAATCACCTGATCTCCGTCACCGCGCCAGGCGGGCGGGTGCGGGTGGAAAGCGCCATCCGCGGTCCCGAGATGCGGATGAGCGTCACCAGCTCCGGTCCGGCCCTGCCAATCGAGGAGATAACCGATATGTTCGTCGGTTTCGTCCAGGGGAAGCACACCGAAGACACTTATGCCAGAAGACTCTCGCTTTATCTGGCCCGGAACAATGTCGAGCGCCTGGGCGGGCAGATCTGGGCCGAGTCGGAGGCCGGACGCGGAACCGCCATCTACTTCACCCTGCCCTCGCAGAACTGACCCATGAGCAAGCTCGCAAAATCTTCCCCGTTGCTGATCATGCTGATAATGCTTGCAGGCTGCTCCAGAAGCCCCGTAGAGGTGATCAAAGAGCCTCTCGAGATCGAGACCAGGTATATCGAGGATGCTCCGGACAGGAGCGCCATCCCCCTGGGCGAGGACGAAGAGGCGATCACAAAGTGGAAGTTCGGCTGCCGGGCCGACATCGACTTCGACATAACCAGCAAAGAGATTATCGATCCGGACTATCTGGTGTCGATCAAAGTGAAAGGGGTGGCGATACGGCTCGACGCCCCGGTCACCATCTGGGTCTCGAAAGAGTCATCTCCCGATACCCTCAAACACGAGCGCGCTCATGCCCTGATTTGCTCGCGAGTCTATAAGAATGCCGATTCGATCGCCAGAGAGGCAGCCCGGACAGTGATCGGCAAATCTTACCAGGCTTCCGGAAAGACTCTGGAATCCGCCTGCAAGGTGGCTGTGGACCGGGCCGCCGAGCAGGTCTGCGAGCTCTATCATCTCAAGGCAGTGGAGTCCATAAACAGGGTCTCGGAAGTCTTCGACGGGCTCGAGCAGCACGACATGGGCAAGACCCCCGAGCAGATGGTTGATACTGCCTTTTCGCAGTATGTGGACATCACCGAGAAGCGCCCCGAGAAGCGAAAAGAGAACTAGCTCATTTCAGCCCGATATAGCCAACGTCGTTCTTGGTGGTCACAGTCGAGGTGGAAGTAGTGGTTGTCGAGGTGGGCAAGCCGGTAACCGGATCAATAACGGCCTCGCCCGTGGTGGGGTCAACCACCGGAATGGTCTCTTCCGAGGTGACTGTGCTCTCGTCCTGGACCTTCACCTGGCGGCGGAAACGGATCTCGCACACGGTCCCCTCGGTCAGATATGTGCTTCTTGTCCCGCTTCCTGCTTTGAATTTCTTATAAGCGGTCGGATCGCGAAGGACCTGCATGGCGGTTCCGTTCCAGCTGAAAGCAAAGTCCTCCTGGGGCAGGATCATCGGCAGAGCGCCGCTGCCGCCGCCGCCACCGTTGGATCTTGACCTGGCGCCGAGACCGCCGAAGCGAACCGCCTCGGCCACTCCCCTGCCTGAGCTGCCGGAAAGAGCGATCTTCACATCGGGATCAGCCGGGCGTCTCGATATGAGACTGTCGTCGATGGGCTCGCCGGCGTGCTGGCCGCCGGTAACAACACTGGGCTTGCGAGCATAGTCTCTGATGAATAGATCGTATTTCCTGAGAAGAGTGACTTTGCCGTCGCTGTCCATAATGGGCGGTCCGAGATCGATGGGGCTGATTTCGAGATCGGAAGCGGCACCATTGGTGAGCACCTCGAAAGACTCGAAAAGGGCCTGATTCTCGGACACTACATAGAACGGAGCAGGCTTGATCTCTTTGCTCTGATAGGTGACATTGCCATAGGAATTGAACCGGAATATGTGAGCCACCCCGTTTGGAATCGGCTTGGCTCCGGCGACTCCGGGCGGCCAGGAGACAGTCGGCGGATTGGGCGGGTTGAAAGTCGTGGAGTGCATATTGACCACGGCTCCTACATTGGCTTTCGTGCCTGCTCTTCGGATCCAGTCATAAACGGCTATCTTGCAGGCATTGGCAGCTTGCTTCGCCGTATCGGACGGTATCGGCCATCCCGTAGTGTCCTGGGCCACCAGGCTGACGGGGTCAACAGGATAGTCGCCGCTCAGGGCTACATACATATCCGAATCATCATCACCGTCGGAGAGACAGCCTCCATAGAGATCGCTGACCCGATTCTGGGCGCAGGCGCCATCGGGGGGACCATCAGGAAAAGCAATCACCAGAGCCCCGGGATTGGGTCTGGGATCGTAGACGCTGGCGGGCTGAGCCGCGGCAGCAGTGCGCACGCTGCGAGTGGTGCCGTTGTCATTGATGTCCTGCACGGCTTGCGCCAGGATAACCGTGGGATGCTGCCATGGCACACCACTGGCGGTGGCTGCCCATTTCTTCGGATCGACCAGCTTGAGAGAATCGCCCACCCCGGCGAAAACCCAGGTGCGAGCGTTGAAAGTTACCGGAACATAAGACTTGTAATACTGCCCGACAGTGGCGCTGCTTGCAAAGGATCCGGCCCAGCCCGTGGGCGTCTTGATATTGGTGGCGGCACCGCCAGCGAGGACCCCGAGGGAGAGCTGAAGAGAGCCGGGCTGGTATGACGAGCTGCCGGTCATACGGATCTGGTTGCTCGTATAAGCCTGCTCGGCGGCAACGTAGGGTCTGATGGTGTTGCCGTCCTTATCGCTAGCGCTTCCACCGACAGTTATGGCATCCTGAAGGGCGGTCACCAGCTGATTGGCTGCCGTCCTGGCCCGGTTGAGATCCTGAAGAGCCAGGGCCTGCATCTCGGCGTTGCCGAGCTGGGTGGCTATGATGTAGTCGAGGAGCGTTGTGCCGATAATTGTGTTAACGCCGTGCACTTGAGTGTAATAATTGTCCCCGGCTGCTGTGGCGGTGCCGTCCGGTGCCGAGTCGGAGAGGCCCACGTAACCGAATTGATTATTCAAGATGACGACATTGCTGCACTCTTTGGCCGCCGCAAGCGCGGCTGCCTCGATGGCGGTGCGCTGCTCGAACTGCGTGCCCAGCATGCGGACATAGCTCATCATGAAAAACAGAACAGCGAGAACGAGCCCGATAGTGACTGCCACTATAAGGATCAGCATGCTTCCGCGCCTGTCGCGACTCCGGCTCGAAAACGAGAGGCTTCTTTTTTTGGTCATTCTTGTGTGCCTGGTAAATACTGGGGGAATAAGGCGAGCGTGAGACGAGTTCTGTCGACACTTTTATTAAATCGGGTTAATATTATCATAGCCGTTACAATCAATTTCCGTCAATCGCTGGATACATTATTTTGTCAACCATGACTGATTCCGACAGAATTCTAGCCGGCAAATACCTCCTTCTCGGTATCCACGGCGAGACCGAGCTCAGCACTACTTATATAGTTCGAGACCTCGCTTCCGGACAGCATCTTATAGCCAAGACCCTCAAAGACCCGGCAAGCGATGTCGCCAGGGCTTTCGTCGATGCCGCCATCAGGCACGGCAGACTGCAGCACGAGAACATCGTCCAGACCATCGACTACGAGGAGGGCTCAGAGACAGAGCCTCCTTTCTTTATTGAGGAATGCATCGAGGGCATTACTCTGGCCGAGCTCATCGAGGAGGTCGGGACCCTCGAAGACGATGACGAGATCGAGACTTTTCTCAGCCAGATCTGTGAAGCCCTGGAGTATGCGCACCATGAAGGAATCGTGCATGGCGGCTTGAAGCCCAGCAATGTCATGCTCACCCAGGCCGGCGAAGAGGTCCTGGTAAAGCTGCTCGATTTCGGGGCCATCAACGCCTCTCGCGAGCTTCCCGGCAATCTGGATCTGATCACCGGCCCGGAATATCTAGCCCCGGAGCAAATCGAGGGCGAGCCCGCCAGTAAGGTCTCGGACGTTTTCTCGCTGGGTGTGATGGCCTATCAGCTGATCACCGGCTTTCTGCCGGACACCGATGCCATCGAGCCCATTTCAGAGAGCCGTCCCGACATCGCCTGCGCCGATCTATTAGACAATCTTATCCAGCGCGCCCTGGCGCCGGACCCGTCCGGAAGGCTCCAGTCGGTGGCCGAGTTTCACACCCAGGTGAACCGCTGGTACAGCACGCTGGTTGACTCGATGTCCGGAGTCTTTACCGAAATTCGCCAACCCACCAGCGAACTCGAGCAGATCCTCGAGGAGATCAACAGCTCCGAAGAGCCGGAGGGCGGCACCAGCCTGGAAGAGGTCCTGAATCATGAGAAAGCCGGGGATGGCGAGGATGAGGTAGCTCGCACCCTGATGGAAATAGACGCGATTCAGACGGTCGAGAGCCTCTACGCGCCGGATCAGCATGAAGGCGAGAGCGAGGGCGAGAGTGACGAAATTTCGGAAGCGGATCTCGATGTCGCCCGCACCCTGATGGAAGTCGAAATAATCCAGATAGGCGAAGGACTGACAGCCCAACCTCAAACTCAGATAGAAACCACCGCAGCCCCGGCCGAGCCCAGCGCCGATCTCGGCTCCGAATACGACCAGCTCGACGAGCTCTTCGATCTCGATGAGGGGGACAGCGAAGACAGTCCGAACGGCATAGAAATTCAGATTGCCACCACGCCGTCGCGATTCTCGAGCCCGCACCGGTTGCCGGCCATGGCACCGCCGCCGGGCATGGAGATCCCCAACGACGGTGCGCCCCCTATGCCCCTGCCCGAGCGGAGCGGCGTCGACGCCCGAACCCGTCTCAAGAAAGCGAAACTGACCAAGCGGAGCAAGCCCAAGGTCCAGTCCACGATGAACCGGCTCATGGCGCTCAAGCAGACCCAGGTCACTCAACAAGAGACGATGACGGCCAAATTCAGCGAGTCCTTCGCTCAGGAGGGACCCCGCCAGTCACCCAGGATGATCGTCGCGAAGATAGTAATCGGACTGTTCGTCTTCAGCCTGTCCACGGCACTGATCATCAATAACTTCGACCAGATCGGCGAGGCCTTTCAAGACACCTCGAGGAAGATGGGCATGATGCTGGTCGGAAAACAACAGACCGACACCCGGGAGCAACCTGATGAAGCCGATCAGACCACGGCTGCTGACCCGGACATCGAGAAATCCGGTTCGGATAAAGCGAACAGCCAGGCTTCGAATCGATCCAACCAGGCAACCGCTCCGGCCGCTCCAGCCGGCAAACGGCGCTTGCCGCAATTCGCCGTGGAGAAACACTATGTGAACAAGAGTATGATTGTTCCCAAAGATCCGAAGGGTCCCAGAAATGACAGGCAGGTCGTCTATCCTTATCTATTCACGAAAGAAGACGCAGTCAAGATAGAAGAAGCCAACGACCCCAACTTCAAGCCCCGGCCGCGCGACACCGACAGCGAAGTAAAAGAGATTACCGCTCAATGATTGACGATCTGCCAGGTGCTTGCCCGGGCAGCCGCGTCGTCCGAGCAGGCAGCCGCCACCAGAGGTGATACCAGAAGCCGCCCTCCCTTGCCTGGATCTGCGGCCAGCGCTTTCTTTCTCACCTTCAGCTCGAGAGCTTTCTTGCCCGAATCATCCTGCAGTTCGATGAGCAGATAGCCCTTACTCCTTCGTAAAGCATCCAGGGTCTCTCTGGACCCTGTCAGCTCCAGCTGACATACCAGATAACCGCCGTCCGGAAAGGACTTGAGCCGGGCGGAAATACCGCCGGGCAGGGCGCGGGTCTCCTTCCATGGTTTCAAGCGTGCAATCGGAGCAGGCTCAGCCACCGAGAGACTGCCGCCAACACGCCCGGATTCTCCGGCAGCGCGAAGAGCCTGAGCGGCACCTTCTTCTTCCGCCTGCCTGGCGATGGCTCGGAGCTTACGATCCTGCGGACTACCAGGCTCTTGCTGACTTTGCCTGGCAAGAGGCACAGGCAGAGGCTGAGAGCTCTGATTGAGCAGGAAGACACCCCCTCCGACAAGAAGGAGAATTACTCCCAGGGCAACTAACAAATAGATTCTGGCCAGCTTGCTCACTTCGAGACTATAGCAGGGGATCGCTCGGGAGATCGGGGGACGGCTCTGGCATTGGCTCGGAGGCTTCGATGTCAAGCATGACGATAACTCACATTCCTACCGAGAATCAATATAGAATCTGGGGATGGCATTACTACTTTATTGCGCCCTGATCGTCTTCGTCACCGTCGCCCTTTCTGTAGGCGGGCTGGTGCTTGCCCACAAACGCTGGGATTTCGAGGCCCTCAAGGATAACACCCCCTGGCCGAGCCCATGCTCCAGGTGATCGGCACCCTCTATGCGGTTCTTCTCGGTCTTCTTGTCGTGCAATCCATGGACCATTTCGAGGAGGCTCGCCTCAATGTCGAGAAAGAAGCGGTCGCCGTGGCTGATACGTTCAGGCTGGCTTCGGCTCTGCCTCAACCTCTCAGGAGCTCGCTCCAGGACAACTGCATCACTTATGTGAAATCGGTGATCGAAGAAGAGTGGGACTCCATGGAGCGTGAGGAGAGCTGCGACCAGGCCTGGGAAGCCATAGACAAGATGTGGTTCGATGTCATCTCGTTCAAACCGCAGACAGTCTCGGAGCAGTATGTCCAGCCGGCTCTGCTGGATGCGGCCAAGCAGATGAACGACTACCGCCGTACCCGCCTGGTCACCTGCCGGACCTGGGTGGACCCGATCCTCTGGGTGGTGATTATCGCCGGCGCCGCAACGACCATCATCTTTACCTATTCCTTCGCGATTCCCAATTTCAAAGCCCAGATGTTCATGACAGCAATGTGCGCCGTCACCCTTTCTCTGAACATCTACCTCTGGGCGATTTACAGCAACCCCTTTTACGGGCTATTGAAAGTCAACCCCCAGGCGTTCGAGATGGACCTCGAGCACTTCCAGTTCTACAAGGCCCATCCGGACGAGCTGCGCTGGAATCGTATCGGAAAAGGCGGGTCGGCACGCAAAGCCTATCGCGAGTCGTCAGCCAAGGACAGCAATCCCGACCACGGCGCTCAGCCGCAGTAGTTTCTCAGAATAGCCCGGACCTGCTTCAAATCAGCCCTTTTCATCGGCTTTCCGGTGATTGAGGATAGCGGCACGAGATCTCTCCAGCTCCATGGATAGATCGTGATCTCGACCGGGATCCCTCTCTCCAGCCAGCGGAGATGGACGAAAGTGCCCTTGCGATTCTCCACCAGCTCCTCCTCGACGTCCTCGAAACCGCAGGTGGCAAGCAGCTCTTTCAGCTCCTCGAAACCGTCGCAATAAGCATGCAGATCGATGTCCGAGCTCTCTCGAATATCGCCTGTGAGACTGCTGCCAATCAGGAAGGGATCGTAATCGGCGATGATCTCCATGATCTCGGCGGCAATCTCACGCATAATCTGCAGGCGCCTGGCGATCTCCTCCTCGCCGAGCTCGGATCTGGTGAGCCTGGCCATGTTCTCCCTGATCTTCCGGTTGGATGGAAGCCTCGTCTGGCTCGGCAGTCCGAGAATCATCAGGGCGCGCTCCTTGGCGTGGAGGTATTCGGTCTCCACACCGTCAATCAGCAGACGAGCCGCTTCCTCCGCGACTCGCGCCTGGTCTCTGTTCGACACACACAATCAAGCCTTATGCTTGCTTTCGGGGAATTATGACACCATTTCAGTTTATCACCCGCCGGACCTCTGCATAGATATAGGAAGAGCCCGGACGGGTAAGTAGATAGGGAATTCGGAATCGGACGACAGACCTTAATGCCCAACCAGGACGACGAAAGAATAATAGCCGAAGACCCCTTCAACAGAAGGCTCAGCAATGTTCGTACCGGTAAAGGCGGCGGCAACCCGCCGTCCCAGGACACCGGAGCCTGGCAGCAGATGGGCGCCAGCGGTGTGGGCCGTGGGCGGCCCGCTGTCAATCCGCACATCGAGGCTCTCCAGGCCGCCCAGCACCAGAAAGAGATGGAAGAGCAGGCCAGGCGCAGCCTCTCCCAGAGCGCCTCGACGGCACTTCCCCAGGACATGCTCGAGCGGACCTTCCTCTACGACGCCGCCATTCCCACGGTCTTCAACAAGCGCCACACTCTCAGACAGCTCGAGCGCGAGCTCAAGCGCGCCATAAAATACCAGCGACCCCTGACGATTTGCGTGGCTTCCTTTCACGAGCTCGATATGATCGCCAGCAATTACAGCGTCCTGGCCCAGGAAGAAGCCCTGAAAGTCATCGGCCAGGTTATCTCCGGTTTTGTCGATCTCGATATCGAGACGGCAGGCAGACTCGATGATAAGCGCTTCCTCATCGTCCTTCCTGAGGTCCCGGTGATTCACGCCGCTCAGTTTTTCGACGAGATGAGACGCGCTTTCGAGGGCACAAGGATTCAACACCGGCAGTACAACTTCACAGTCCTAGCCAGTTTCGGCATAGCCGGCTTCCCCGAGCATTCGCCCGAGCCTTCGAATGCCTTGAATGATCTGCTTACCAAGGCAGTCTACGCCTCGGACCAGGCCATACAGCGTGGAGGCAACACCATAGCCTTCTGCCCGCGAGCCTGAGAGCAAGCGGTCACGAGCCATTCGCGCAGCTATATACAGAAAATATAACCCGTCTATATCCCTGTATTCATGCCGAAATTCTCAGGTACCGCAAAATCAGTGGTTCAAGCTTCGCCGGCCGTTCTTGATTGCGGAATCCTCCAATTGATAACACCCTTGGCAATGCGAAGAGCGGTGCCCGAAATATCTATTGGGGTAGTTCAATGCCGACGAAAAATTGGTAGGATATTCATGTTAACGGTGAGCGCTTACGAATTGTCGATAAGCGTGATGAGCCGAGGGGCCTTGCGGACACGTCAGGTTGGCGTCAACCAGAAACACTAGCAAGCGAGCCCGCCCTGCGTTTTGTTCTGATCAAAGCGTGGTGAAATACTGAGCTCATGCGAATGAGCGAATCAGACAGTAGCAAACGCACCACTTGAGAGGGATCTGAGTGGTGTTTTTGTTTGTCTGCTTCTCAATTGGTGAGGAGCACAGCCCACTCCTCATTCTGGTTGAGGAATGTTTGATCCTGCTGAGACAGTGCTGACGCCACCGGTGTTCCAGGAGTGCCTTTGAGAATCAGCGGATCGACCAGATAGCCTTCGATCTCGAGAGGAAAATTGATCTGGGTTATCTTGAACCCGGCTACGCCGATAACTGTACGCTCTTGATTGAATGGAGGACCTCCAAGAATGAGCGGTACATTGATCTGATCGCCGGGGCTGAGATCCTGAACCATGTTCGCTCTCACACCGTTGCAGATCAGAGTATCGGATCCGAAGGTCAGAACAGGATTCTGTTTGTCGACCCAGTTCTTGATCCAGGTGGCATTCTTGCTGTTCTGTGGATTGAGAACGATGGTAAATTTCTGCCCTCGATTGCCATTTATGTAGTCATTGAGGCTGACTCCTTCCTGCGCTCCGTTTGTCGGGCGATGATCGAGACTGACCGCCAGAGGTAGAAGCTGTCCTGGTTTGACCTGTTTGAGACCGGCAAAAGCCGAGGCGGTTGCCGTAGCGCTCACCGGCATGGTATTCCAGCCGATCAGCCTGGCAAAGATATTGCCGGTAGTCCTGGTCGCAGTGACAGTCACTGTTCTGGGCATCGAGTTCCCGTTGACACTGACACTGATTGTAGTACCATTGCCGTTCGCCACAGGAACATCATCAGCGCTGTTCTTAGCAGCAGTGTCATAGGCGAATTGCTCGGCTCGACCCGTCTGGTCCGAGGTGATGGTGTAGGACGCCAGCTCGTACGCACCGGCGAGAGCACCGGCATCAGCAGCATTCTGAAGCTGTTCTCGGACCATCAAACCATGCCCGTAATCGAAAGAAAACGCAGCGGAAACTACCGATATGAAAAGGAGAATCAGCAAGATAATGCTTGCTATCGATCCTCTAGTGCTCCTTGCTCTTTGTCTCATCTCTCTCTCCTTTCACTCCAGCGTGCTGACGCCGGTACCGGTAAGCGTAATACTGCTTCCCAGCCCCAGGGGGTCCGGGCGGGGGAAGGGACCCAGTCCATAATGGTCACCCTGGAAGACTATCTGCACCCGCACAGTAGGCGGACTGGCGTCAGTGTTCCAACCCTGCACGCCGTCAGGAATATAAAACTGATCTGTACTGACCACTACACCCATGTGCCGGACATTGTCGAAAACCTTCTCAGGGAATGCCTTGGCAGAAACAGGATCTTGTCCGTAGGCGATGGCGAGCTGCCTGGCGGCGGACTGCGCAGCCAGATCAAGAGTGGTCTTGATCATATAGGCCTGTGCAACTTGAAAAGCCGCGAACCCTGCCACAATCGAAATCGGCAAAATAATCGACAGGGCCGCTGCCAGCTCAGCCATCGCAGCACCACTGCGTCTCCGGTATAACGGGGACTTCACTTCTTACCTCCCCCCTTGCCGTTACCGCTACCGTTACCGTTACCGTTGCCGTTGCCGTTGCCGTTGCCGGTGCCGCTTCCGCCTCCACTGCCGCCACTAGCGGCGCCGGCAGCATTTCGCTCAACCAATCTGTAGGTCGACGCCATCCTTATTCTGAAGGCTTCATCCAGATTGAGCAGGTTCGGATTCGGAAAAGGAGCGTTCGGCGGACTGCCGACTCCTGGCAGGTAGGTCGCCACGACCGTAACGGTTTTGGGTTCCGTAGCGGTCTGCCAGCCGTTTTCAGGAATCGAGAACTGCTCGTTGGATGAGAGCATTCCAGGGATCCGGATATTGAAAAAGATGGCATTCTGAGCATCGGTGTCGGTAGCAATCTTCGAATTGGACGAATACTCTTCAGCCAGGGCCCGGGCCGCCATCTCCGAAGCCTGAGCCATGTTACGGGCGATCACGTATGCGTAGCTCGCCTGCATGCTCAAAAAGATAACCAGTAGAATGAGCGGAATGAAGATTGCCAGGGCAGTAACTGCCTCGGCGAGCATGCCCGATTGCTTTCTCTGTCTGCACATACCATTACCCCCATCCTCGATTATCGGTCCTGCCGGAGCCCCAAGCATCCCCCAATTGGCACTTTTCAGACCTTAAATAGTTCACCACAAATAGTGCCATTTCGACTTCGCCTGATCACTCGAAAGTGTGGTTCTCAGTCCACACCATTAGAGGACCCTGCACCCGAAAGCCTTGTGCAGACTTCCGCTCCGCGACCCTCGCCTCGAGCAGTACCGGAATGGGTGTTTGTCAGAGAGGCGTCTGCGGTGGCACAATTGAACTGGGCAGATCCTATATATCGCAACGCATCCATACTATGGGCCTTGAAAAAATCAGGGAAGTGGACAGTCCAGAACACGGACAATCGATTGCCGCCGGTGCCGAGCCGGGCGCGCTTCATCGACGACTGGTGGGAACCACCGTTCACGACACTTATACAATCGATGAGGTCCTGTCGCTCAGCGACAGCAGCGCCGTTTTTCTTGCCACCGAAGACATGAGCGACAAAAGAGTGGTGCTGAAAACGCCCTTCGAGCAGACCGAATCGAACATAGCCGCCCTCGAAGAACGGGTCAAAGCGTTGATGTTCTTCAACCACAACAACGTGGTGCCTTTCCTCAATTATCGTCGTCCTTATTATGCGATGGAATACCTGGGAAACATGAGCCTGGCGAAAGTGACCGGCAGAGCGAAGCCGATTGAGTCCAGAGACAAGCTTTTCCAGTTACTTGTGCCGATCGTCAGAGCCATGAGCGTTGCCCATGAAGCCGGTATAACCCATGGCGCCCTCTGTCCGGAAGACATCTTCCTGGTGAAACAAAACAATGAATTCGTAGTAAAAGTTGCCGGATTCGCCTCCATAAAAGAAGAGAAGCCCGGTCTCCTTCACGACCTGGCAGCCTTCGGGAAGATTGTCTTCCTCTGCGCCAGTGGCAGAAGCCTGGACGATACGGTCCATGACCCTTTCCCACAGCCACTCTCCCGATACGCGCCGGGCTTGCACAACAGTCAAGGACTGGACAATCTCATCATCAGGGCTCTCGGGAAGATTCAGGACTGTCATTTCGAGAGCTTCGAGGAAGTCCAATCGGCACTGGACTACTGGTACAACGCCGAGGAGTCGGCTGTCATCGAGGAGCCGGAACCTTCATCGCTCTTTCGATCGCGCCTGCTGGAAATATCCGCATCCGAGCTCGAGGCCGAAGCCGCTGCTGCCCTGCAGGACACAGATGAGAGCACTCCCATTTTCGATCAAAAACCGGTTCAAGAGCCAGGTACTTCACTGACTGAAGATACCGTCGAAGAAGAGGTTCTGGTGTCTGAAAAAGTGGAAGCGCCTGCGGAGGCTCCGGCCGAGGAGCAGAACGCGGTCGATCCAGATCAGGACCCTCTAATCGGTCAAGTTCTCTTCGATCGCTATGTAGTCCTCGACCGGCTGAGCAAAGGGCGAACCGCCACCGTGTATGTTGCCAGCGATATGATCGCCGACCGCGTGGTGGCCATGAAAACCCTCAACGACCCGGAGATGGAGAGCGTCCTGGATTTCGCCCGGGAGATCGAACAGAAATCATCGATTCAGCATCCCGGTCTCGTCCAGTTTCTCGACTATCAACAGACCATGACTCATCCCTTCTATGTCATGGAGTTTGTCGAGGCTCCCACCCTGTCCGAGCTCCTCGATCTGGTCAAGCGCACCGAGACAGAAGAGCAGATTGCCTCCGCGGCCCTGCAAATCTGCGATATTCTCTCGGTCATCCACCGGAGCGGAGCCATCCATGGCAATATCACCGCCGACAGTGTCATCATTCTAGAGGAAGCAGGCAATTCCCTGGTCAAACTAGCCGGTCTCGGGACAAGGCAGGCCCGCTTCGCCTACTACAGAGATCTGGATTCGGCGGATGGCTACATGAAGCTGGCAGAATACGAGCAGATCAAAAACAGCACGAAAGTCGATATACATGATACGGCGGTGGTGCTCTACCAGATGGCCACTGGAAGATTGCCTTACGAAACGTTCTCAGGCGACTCCCTGACCACCAGCGGTCTGACTCCGTTTTGCGAAAAAGTAGCCTTCCTGCGCCCGGATCTCTTCGCCGTGGAAGTTCTCGACTCGATTATCGAGCGGGCTTTCGACAAGGACAACCCGAACAAATTCCAGAATATCGAGCAGCTTCGCGAAGCCATCTCCGAATGGATAGAAGCAACCAGGGAAGAGCTTACCGACGAAGACCACTCGTCCATGTCTGATGAGCTCACAAGCGGGGTACGCCGGTGGTCCAGCGAACTGAAAGACCTCCGGAATCTCGAAGAAGAGCGAGAAGAGCGACTCGCCCTCAAATCCACTCAGGTGAAAAGCGAAAAGACCATCGGCATGCAACTGACCAAAGTCATTGCCGTGAAAGGCAGACGTAAATCTCCGGTGCGGGCCATCGCCGAGCTGATTTTCTCCATTCTGGCAATCGGAGCAGTAATCTTTGCCGGTATCAACTATGTGACCAGCAACTTCGAAAGCCTCAAGAAATCGTATTTACAGGCTTCACGCCAGCTCAGCTCCAGGGTCGCCCTGGCGCCGGGAGAAGGAGCCTCGGGGACAGCCCAGGCAGGGATCGATACCCTCGACAGCTTCGACTACAAGCAATCGCCCATTTATAAGCGCTGGACCAAGACCAGAGAAGTAGGGAAGCGACGACGGATCGACGAGACAGGAAAGCTCAGGGAGAAATGGTGAGAATGAGATCAGGCACCGCCAGAACATCCACGATGAATCTAGCTGTCACCGTCGCCGTTTTTCTGGCCTTTGCCGCCATGGCCTCGGTGGTGATCAAGCTTCCCGAGCTTGTCCAGAAAAACCACAGCCCGGTGGAGAAAGCGGCTCTGGCAGCGGCCGGAGAGCTGAGCAAGATTGTGGTGAACACAAGCGCCTGCGGCTTCGTTTCCCTGGCCGACCATGAGGCTGCCGGCAAAGGAACCCTGGCAAAAGATGGATATCCGTTGCCGGTTCGCGGAATCAATTCCCTGATTGGAACAGCACGGCTCAGCTTGATTGTTGCCGACAAGCTCGATCAGAGCCTCATGGAAGAATTTGCCGAGCAAGATCTGAAACTGGTCCTGGCCGCCAAAGACGAGCTTCTCGATTGCCTGAAGAAATCCCTCACGAAAGACGGCGAAGCAACGGACTGCAACGGCGCTCCTGTAAGGCCTCATAAGACAGCCCTGGCAGCTTATCGAGAGGCAGGCGGCAAGAGCAAACAGCTCGCACTAACCCTGGGATCGCTTCAGGGAGGCTCCACCACCAGTACGCCGGTACCGCAGCCCGAGCATATGGCACCGGTGCCCTCGGGTCTTCAGGATTCCGGCTTCTACAGGGCCTTCGTCAACATCCCGTACAAAGACATTTCTTTTGTTTTCGGCGGTCTGGGACGAGAAACGATGCTGGTGGACGGCAAACAATGGCGAGCCGAAATAGCCGATCTGTCCTATCAGTTTCCAACCATCGTGAAAGTAGAGACAGGCAAAGGCAACGAGATTGCCTGCGCACAACCGGGAGCACCCGAGGCTGAGCTACCTTCGCCCGGAGCTCTGACCATGACATTTCCGGATGGGCCGGTGCCGGAGATCAAGCATCCCGGCGACTGCTACCGGAATGAGAGCTTGAACAGCGCCGACAACGACACCACCGACCTGCTCACAGCCAGCGGCGGCGACTATCCTGTCGACGGGGGAAGCCATATGGCCGAACTGCCCTGGCCCCTGACCGGCACAAAAAGCAACGAGTCTCCTGCCAACGTCTGGCGTCTCGCCCTCCACGACTGGATTCGCCGGGCCGGTCCGGGAGCCAATATCGGCTCGATCGTGGCGATGCAGGACATCGAGCTGGACCGCCCCAAACCATCCAAGATCATGTGGACCGCACCAGTGCAGCGGGGTCAGACATATTCTTCGATAGAACCGATCTCCTCCGGAATAGTGCATATTTTCGAATTCGACCGGGACGGCTATGTCTCCTACAGAAGCAAGCTGGTGGCGCCTTATCCTCTCTATGCAAGCAGTCAGGGTCAACTCTACTGCGAATGTTTCGGCGCCATCAAGTATAGTGACATCGGCTTGCAAGCGATCATGATCCCCCTGTCCCCGAGAGCCAAGCGCCTCACAATGCGCGCCGCCTGGGACGTCTATATCCGGGACGAGGTGCGCAGGCCGGGCACAGTGGACGGCGGCAAGCATGCCGGCCAACCGGTAGCCATGCCCGTCCTCGCCATGGATGCGAAGGCGCCTTATATATGCACCGATCTGACAGGCCCCCCTATGATCCTGCCGGCTAGCTTCGAAGGGGGAACGGAAACCGCTGAAGATCAGGCAGCTGAAGGCGAAGCCGTGGACCAGGGCAAGGGGCTGGGTAAAGGAGCGGGAAGCGGTCTGGTCGGACTATCAGGAAGGCAGGAGATGGGCTATCTCCCGCTCGTCTCACCGCAGTCGGACTTCGGAGAAGCCATGAGCCCGCCACCGCCGTTCGTCCGCCCCATGCCCTTCGGAAATGGCAGAAGACCCTTCAGCCGCGCCAGCGGCACAGCAGTGGACATCAAGTTCAGACGCCAGATCGATGTCACCGAGCTGAATGGCTTTGCCAGCACCGGCTATATCGGCATCACCGGAGAGAATTGAAGCAGGAAGGGACGATTTTAAATGATGCAATTCGGGCTTGTGGTACCAGGCCGGTATTAGGACTTTTGGAGCCTGAGATACCGCCGGGAAATCATTGAAGCCATCAGAAGAGCGCTGGGTGATACCAGAGCGTAAGCTTCAAGCAGTTTCAGCCTGAGCACTTGATTCCCGGGATCGCTCATGCTACTCCTTTTGCTGTGGATCAACCTCCACATGCCACTGGTTACAGTGGCAAGAAAATCGAAAACAAAATACGAACCAGTCTCAGGGCTCCGGTTCTTGCTTAAGCTTCTCGGCTTACAAAATACGGCAAGCCGATATTTTTTTGAAATCAATTAGTTACCTTTTTCCCAAATGCGACAATTCACCCGCTCCCTTCCTCCGGGACAGGTGAATCACTAACGCCTCGCGATGGCGCTTCTCCTATTTCGCAAATGGCGTAACTTCTCTTCTCGACGCCATCATATGTGGGACTACCATTCAGATACCGACTCAATTCTATACCCAGGACCACTGCATCCTCGACGGCAAGTAGATATTCAGCTCCAGCAGAGCCTGATCGAGAGTTCCTTTCATAGCAGCCATATGGCTCAGAACATCCACCACTCCGTCTGATGTAATGAACCCCTGCTTCAAACAGCTTTGAAGGCGCAGAGCGGCATAGAGATGCGATTCGCTAATCAGCCCGGCGGTCAAAAGGGCGCTCCCGAGCCGCACCGAAGAGCTCGTCCCGGATGACATGACCCGCTCCACCTGAGCTACATCGACCAGACCGGCGGCCACGAGGATCTCGCCCAGCCGAGGGTGGGCACCCCCGGCACCGGCCGAGCGGGCTTCGGTGACCGCCTCATAGAGATTCTGGCCCTGGCGGCAGATGCGAAACAAGGCTCTGGAGGCTTGAGCAGGGGTCAGAACAGCACCGGAGATCGATGAAAGCAAATTGGCTGCCGCCTCGAGATGCGCAGCCGACGCCAGCCCCCGCTCCTCCAAAACTGCCTCGAAATCCTTGCTCTTGAACAGCTCGATCTCCAGACACTCGGCATAATCCTCGGCGGTAATCACCCTTGCCATCTGGAATAACTCGCCTATCCTCACGTCCCGAGCATCAGGCTGGACGAAGGTTCCCAGCTCGAACAGGGCTTGCTCCAGAGTGACAGACTGCTTGCAGGCATACCCGAGTCCTTTGACCGCATTGTCCCTGGAAAGTCCCCCGGAGCGCACCATGAGCACTGCAGTGAGGGCGGATGTCAGTCCCTGCACAGAGATGACATTCTCCAGGACCATGACCTGACCGACCATGCTGGCATACTCGTTGGACTTCACGAGAATCGGACCGAGCTGCTCCCGGGAAATGACCTCCGCGTCCACCAGGATATTGGTCAATTCGTTGGCTGCCGAAACGAAGACCCTGGTGGTACGGTGCACCGACCTCACCTTGTTGAGGGCTTCGGCGAATTTGATGTTTTGCTGCACAGCGATACGAAGGGCGCGAATCGCCATATCGAGGGATACCTGCCTGGAGCCTATGCGCGAAAGCGCCTCTCCGGCAAGATCCATGGCTGATCTCTCCAGGGAGCCCGAGCTCATAATCGCCTGAATCAGGGGCATCTTCAGATCGCGGGCAATCGTCTTGAAATCCGCCAGCTCTTCACGGCTGACTATTCCACTGCCGACCAGAAGCTGTATGAACAACTGAGATTGATCGGTCTGCGTATCCAAAAAGTGTCTCCGCCGGTTAATCCAGAGCTCATTGAGATTCAAAGCTCATTCTAGATTATTCCTCACCTCAGCGGTTATGGAAACGCTTTACGTCATCGAAGTCGATACCGGGAGAGCCGCGATCGATATTGCCGTAATTGGAGCTGAGATAGCGCACAAGGGTGCTGGCTGTGATATCGCCCCGGGCATGCCCTGCCGCCTCGCGCAATTCGCCCCGATCGACTTTGCCGTCTTTCGACGAATCGATCCATTCGATATTGGCTTCGAAGAGCTCCGGCAGAGACCGCTTAACTTTCAGCTCCTCGTGCCTGACAAAGACCGCATCATGCAACCTGGCGATTTCATCCACCGCCATCGCCTCGGCAGGCAGATTGACCTTGAGCGCTTCCCCGAAGGTCTGCTCAGCGCGGTCTTCCTCACCCTGGCGCAGCTGGATCGCCCCCAGGCGCGCTCGCTCGATGAAGGGCGAAGCGGCAGTGAAGCTCAGCCTGTCCGCCAGCTCGCCGACTTCCCCGGCTTTGCCGGCCGGGCTTCTCCGGGCGAGCTCCCGCATGGTGCGAGCGTCTCTTGCCAGGGCACGGATATCGAGCTGGTCGGCTAGACCGACGACCCGCTCCTGGGCGGACTCCGCAAGATGCAGAGAACGGACCTGAAAAAGCTCCCTCACAGCCCCGCTCTCCTCGCGCATCTGATTGAGAACCGAGCGGTTCTGATTGCGTCCACCTCCTGGAATCATCGATGCCTGGTCGATATTTATCCTGCTTTCGTCTCCCGGGAAGGCGAATTTGATCATATGCTCGTTGATCACGGCGGAAGCATCGATGGCTTCTACTCTTCCTGGTGTCTGGTTGTCCATTGGTGTGCCCATTGTCTTACTCCGAGAATACGATTTCGCTGAAGTTCTGCCTGAACTCTTTCAAGCTTACTCTGGTGGTTCCGCGTGGACTGTCCACGCCTCCCCCCCAGGGGTTTCTGATAGTGAGGGTGCCCCCGTCCGGACCTTCGGGATCGTAACCGATGACGCTGTAGGCATGCGCGTTGGGGAATCCGTCCTCGGTCTCGTCATCGAAGATATTGCCGTTGATCCCGGCCATCACCGGTCTCTTCTCGTCACCGCAGAGCGCGGCCGTGAGCTTCTCTTTGAGACTCGCATCACTGGCGAAGAAGACCAGATCGAAGTCTTTTCCTTTGCCGGTGAGCAAAGTCATGGCATTGCCCAGAAGGAGCTCGCCGCCGTCGCTGCCTTCGGATATGGTGTCACCACCGGAGGGGTTCATGATGCTCCGGCGGAAAATCGAGCTCTGACGGTACTTGCCATAAGCCTTCTCAAGGACGTTGGCCCAGACACCATTGCTTCCGCCCTGGTTGAACAGACCCATCTCCGCTTCGGTGGGACGGTCCACCGTGATCGGCTCATCGGTGGCACCGGGGAAAGTCACTGTAAACGTCCCGTCGCCATTGTCCTCGATCATATCGGCAATCGCCTGAGGGTTGGTGGCAGCAAGGGAAGCTACCGCAGCCTCGAAATAGCAGTCGCCAATCATCCCCTGCTTGACGGCATCCGGTTTGATGGCATCAAGAGAATCGCTCTTGCCGCCATAGAGCTCCCGGCTGCCGCCCGACTGGGCTTCCCATGTCCTGAATAGAGCGCTGGAGACTCTTGCCACGGTGTCGTCACCGTAGTAGTCCAGGTCCTCCATTGTGATCCCGTCGTTCTCCCAGCCGAACTCATCATCATGGCCGTCTTCGAGCTTGGAATAATTGTCCCGGAGAAATTCCAGATTCGTCCGATCGGTCTCGCTCAGATTGTCAGCCTCCAGAGCTTTGTTGATCTCATTTTTCGAGAGAAACTCGTCACCGTCGCTGTCCAGATTCTTGAAACGATCCCCTGACTCGAGCCAGGACCGAGCCTCGAGAGGCTTTTGCCGGTCCCTGGTGTCTGACTCCTGGAGTTTGTTGAACTCAGCGAGATCCTTTCTGGTCACGCCATCGTTCTCGTCGAACCACTCGTCATTGCTAAGCTCCTCGAGTCCATGCTGAGCGCGATAGAGAGCCGCCACCACCTGGGCTTGCTTGCCGTTGTATCGATCGCCCTCCACCGCAAAAGCAAGCTCTTTCTCGTTGAGATAGCCGTTCTTGCCGGTGTCGAGGGCATCGAACATCTTCGTCGCTTCGTCGGCGAAGTCCTCTCTGGAGACCCGCCCGTCGCGCACTCTGGCCGGCGCCCTGTAAGGCTCGGCGCCGGGCAACGCCGGGGAGTTCGGAGTGCCAGCATGGGTATTGAATGAGCTGATACCGAAGTCCTTGCGGCCTTCGGTGATGTCCTTTCTGGTGATCCCGTCATTCTCGTCGAGCCACTCGTCGTTGCTGCGCTCTTCGAGATCGGACACCGAATCTTTCAGGTAAGCCGGTGCTTGTTTGTAGGCAGCAAGCTCATCCTTGCTCAGAAAGCCGTCGCCGTCCTTGTCGATCTTGTCGAAGTCTTTCTCAGCGAGCTCCATAGCTTTCATTCGTGTTTCGGCTTCGTTCAGATCAGCCCGGGTGACCCCGCTGTTCTCGTCTAACCACTCATCGTTGTGCAGCTCCTCGAGCTTGCCGATATTTCTCTTGAAAGTCTCGAGAGCCTGGCGTTCAGGCTGGCTCAGATCCTTATTGTCCTTCAGATACCGATCCACTTCTTTGCCGGTGATGTAGTCATCATGATCGGCATCGAGCTTGAGAAAGCGGCTGCGAACATAGTCGATCTCGGAATCAGCCGCTATAGGCGCCGCATTGCCTATAGCCCTGCCTGCAGCTCTGCCGGCTCCCGAGACCGGTCCTCGCTTATTTCGGCTCGGAGCTGTCGTGTCGGGCCCGGAAGCGTCAGGATTGGGTCCGGAAGAGTCCTGATTGGGCGCATGATCCCGAGCCTGATCTTGATTTTGGGTCTGAGCCTGATTCTGCTCCGGAGCCTTGCCGGGCGCCTGAGCCTGGTTGACGACGCCGCCATCGCTTCCAGAATAGACGCCATAGCCTCCTCCGTACCTGATGTTCGGGTTACGGAAGAGACCCTGGAGAATATCGTTGATTTGCTCAGGAGAAGGGAAGTCCTCATAAAGACTGTTGATGGCGTCCCGCTCCAGCTCGGCAGTGCTCTTGCCGGCGCCGGCGATCTCCACGTCCGGGACAGGTGTGTCTCCGTCATTCTGCTGCTGCCGTCTCTGCTGCCTGGCGATCTCCACATCGCCGGGCTGTGCTTCAAAAGCGATAGCGGGCGGAGGCATAAAGCGCGCATCGCCGCCATTCTGGGCTTCGCTGATTTCTCGGCTCATTGATCTACCGTGGATTCGGGGGAAGCACCTGCAAAAGATACCGAAGTGCTGAGCAGTGGACTTCCGGATATACACGAGCCTGCCCGACAATTGGACAGGCAGCCCGGGCAGATTTAATCAAGCACGACAGACTCCCCGGCACGCCCTAATAGCAGAGCCTGAATAGCAGAGCTGGATATCCCCCTCCCCGGGATGGGCTAATGAAGCTGGGCCAGCCGAGTATCACTTACTGAGGTTCTTAAGTGTAGTTTCTGAAACCCTTGATCTGTAAGTGTACGGGAGATCGTTTCTTTCACTCTACTCAAGGCAGCCAACTTACAAGAACCATTGCCCGAGCTTTTACAGGCAACTCACTCCACTGCTCGCGAGAGCAGTATGAGTTCGTACGCCGGGAATCGCTGCCATCGAGCCGAGCCTGATTTCAAAAATTGAACAAAGGGAGCATGTCATGCATGACCATCTCATGCCCCAGGCCGCTTCCGCGCCTGGCTGGTTGATTTCGTCTCTTGGCGTCCTGTTCCTCGTCTTCGCCCTCTTCTACACCTTCCGACTCCTGCGTCCCTCCATGGTTCGCAAGGCAATCGGATTCTACGACCCCGAGGGAGAAACCGGACACGCCATCTGTATGCTCGCCATGTCGAGCCATCTTGCCTTCTGGCTTGTACCCGTCTCCGCCACCGTGTGGATCTGGGTTCTGGGCTTCGGAACGGTTTATTACGCACTGCGCGCCCTCACCTGGGGACGCCTGCTTTCGTACAACAAACAATGGTGGGACTGGACCCATTCAGGCATGTATCTGGGCATGTTCGTCATGTTCCAGCCCCTGCCCCTGGGACCGGCTCTCGGCTTCGTCTTCGACAGCCTCCTCACCCTCTTCTGGCTCTGGTTCTCCCTGCTCTACATCAGGGACAGCTATCTCGACCTGAGGGCGCGCAAGGCGCTGTCTTTCGGCTCGGACCTGGCACACCTGGGAATGGGGCTGGCCATGCTGGTCATGTCGCTCTTCCCGGCGCTGCTCATGCCCCACCACCACCACGGCATGAACAACATGCCCGACCCGGTCATCTGCACCAGCCCGCAAGCTCCCTCAGATGATCCGAACCAGGTCGTCAGCCCCGCTCCCATGGAGACCCCGGCCGACCACCAGCACCATCACCACTAGAAGAGGGAGACCCCGGGATGCTTTACCTCATCGTTGCGATAATCCTGCTCATTGTCTTATCGCCGGTGGCTTACATCCTCTACGCCGAGCATATGGACCGCCAGAACGACCGGGCCGAAGAGCTCCGCTTCCGGGCTATGAATCCCGCCGAAAGGCAGGAAGCTCTGGAAGCAGCCCGACGCGACCTCGTGCAGGCTCACCGGTATCTCGACCGCATGTACCGTCTCTGGCGAGGCTACAAGTGGGGATACCGCCACAACCCTTACTTCGGCCGCTACGCCGTGGCCGGACGGGAGCATTCGCGAGCCCATGCCCGGGTGAAGCGATTCGAAAGAATCGTCGCCGAATCCACCGCCTCCTAGTTTGACCATGGGGTGTCCAGCCAGAGCATTGCTTTGCTGGACACCCCATTCTTTCTGACTCGGTTCTCCTGCTTTCAATCTTCAATCGCGTTTCTTTTAGGCTTTATAGTATTAATTCCGTCAAGATGTCTGAAAACCAGAACCTTGCGCTAACCGTGCTAGCTGGACCAGGCGCATGCAACTGTCCTGCTTTTACTATATGAAAATGATACCCAGTTCTCAGTAAGGAGCACGCCTGACCGCCACGCCGTATCACCCATAAATACACCGTTAATAACCGAGAACCAGCCCGGTGCATGCATTATACCGATTTCGACACATTGATCTTTCCCGGCCTCCCACATTAGGGTCAAGTTGCTACTTGTTCGAGATACTCCCGGAGGTTCGCTTACCCAGCTTAAGTCCTGTCTTTATCTACCTCCGGATCAGGTATCTCCTTCGTCTGCGCGAAGAGTAGATACATTGCAAATGCAACCGGGAAGCAGATGCTGCTTCCTCTAACTCGAAAGGCTTCAGATATGACCTTGGCATACGCGGTTCTGGCGGCTCTGGCCGTCAGTTGTGTTTCCCTTCTCGGGGTTTTTACCTTCCTGGGCAATGAGTCCATCAACAAGCGAGTCATGCACCTTCTGGTCGCACTCGCTGCCGGAGCCATGCTCGGGAATGCCCTTCTTCACCTCGTTCCTCACTCTCTGTCCCTGGAGTCCGAGTGGCTCAAGAATAATCCGGGGTTCGTGGAGATTTTCCACGGGCACAGCGATGAGGCTGAGCATGACCATGACGGGCACGCTCATGCCGCCGACCCGCACGATCATGATCACGCCGTCAAGCACGATCACGACCACGCTCATGACGGGCACGCTCACGCCGCCGATCCGCACGATCATGATCACGCCGTCAAGCACGATCACGACCACGCTCATGACGGGCACGCTCACGCCGCCGACCCGCACGATCATGATCACGCCGTCAAGCACGATCACGCTCATGGCGGGCATTCCCACACCGGTCTGCTCAGCATCTTCCTCGTCCTAGCGGGCTTTCTGGGCTTCCTCGCTCTTCACTCCACCATGCTCAAGATGAGCAGGTCGAGCGAGACCAGCCGCCTCACCGAAGGCTGGCTGGTTGCCTTCGGTGACGGCGTCGAGAACTTCCTCGACGGCATGGTCATCGGCGCGGCGTTCCTCGTCAGCGTTCCTGTCGGTATCGCGGCCACTCTCACCATTTTCATCCACGAGATTCCGCTCGAGGCAGGCGACTTCGCCGTGATCCGGCATGCCGGTTTCTCGCGAGCAAAGGCCCTCCTGCTCAACTTCCTCAGCGGTCTGCTCAGCGTGGCCGGGGCGGTGATCGCCGTCATCGTCGGAATGGCGATTCCGGAGCTAGCTTTCTTCGCGACGCCCATCGCCGCCGGGGCCTTCCTCTACATCGCCGGCTCCATCCTCATCCCGCATGTCCGGGACATCGGCAAAAGCGACGGCAGGACCTTCCAGTACTTCGCCGTTACCCTGGCTGGTATTGCCCTGATGGCGCTTATCCTGCTCCTCGAGTAGGGACCGCCGAAGTTGTAACCACCGACCTCTCTCGGAAGGAGCAGGGACTTCGTGTCCCTGCTTCTTCCTTGCAAGAGAGCCCGAATCAAATCAACTGAATCAATCGAGAGGACCTCCCATGCTTGATTGCCTCATCATTGGCGGTGGCATACACGGCACGCATCTGGCCACCAGGCTGGTGACTCGTGAGGGCTTGCCGCTTGATCGAATTCGAATTCTCGACCCGAATGATGCGCCCTGCCAGCGGTGGAAAGACTTGACCGGCAGAACCGGCATGCGCTTTCTCCGCTCTCCCATCGTTCATCATCTCGATGTCGATCCGTGGTCTTTGATGAAGTTCATGGAACGTCCCGATGTACGTCCGTGGGCTTCCACCATTGGTCCCAAACAGCAACCTTCCCTCCGGCTCTTCAACGCCCATATCGACCATGTCCTCGATAAATCCGGAATCTACAAGATTTACCGGCGGGGACTGGCTCTCGGAATCAAAGACAGAGGGACGCACCTGGAAGTAGAGACTTCGGCAGGCTCCATCGAGTCCCGAAAGGTGATTCTGGCCATAAGCTCCAACGAGACCCCCAGAATGCCTGACTGGCTCGCTAATCTGGTCTCCGAAGGAGCACCGGTTCGGCATATATTCGAGCCCGGTTTCAGCCGGCATTCGATTATCCCTTCCTTCACCTACGCCGTCATCGGCAGTGGTCTCTCCGCCGTTCAGCTATCCCTGGCCATCGCCAGGAAAGCTCCGGGACGGGTTCTACTGATGACCAAAGGACCGCTCGAGGTCGCAGAGCTCGACTTCGACCCTTGCTGGATAGGACCGAAGTGCCAGGAGCCCTTCGGCAAGGTGCCTGATTACGGGAAGCGCCGCTCTATCGTTACGGCAGCGCGCAACGCCGGCACCATTCCGGAAGCTATCTCCAGGTCCCTGGAGCAAGACGAATCCAGGGGGCTCCTCAAGGTCCTCCGCTCGAGGGCAACGGCCGGGTCGCAAACCTCTGACGGCAGGGTGATCCTCACTCTGGCGAACGGGCAGACCCATACGGTTGACCGCGTCCTTGTAGCCATCGGATTCGAGAAATCCGCTCCGGGCGAATCCTGGCTTCAGACCGTCGCCGGGGACATCGGACTTGTCACCCACAGCGATGGCTACCCCGTCGTCGACAAAAATCTCCGCTGGCACGAGCGAATCCTCGTAACCGGCGCCCTCGCCGAGCTGGAGGTCGGAGCGGCCGCCCGCAATATCGTCGGGGCGAGAATCGCCGGCGACCGAATCGGCCCGCTTTTCAGGGGCTGACAGAAATAGAGGGAAAACATCATCGCCGGGGCCGAGACCAAAGAAAAACGGACTGATGCGATTAAGGGGCACTCATTCATGCATGCATGAGTGCCCTTTCCTTTTTCAACAACTTCTACTATCTTTTTTCGTATTCCCAAAACAGCCTTGCGGACTTTGACGTTTAATGGATCTTCCGAAGCAATGATTTATGATTACCATGTAGTTAGAGAATCAACTGCAAGGGAATTGTCATGGCAGAACATCGAAACCGCTTTTCGGCAAAGCTCGAAGAATCTCTGGCGGTACTCTCGATAGTGGCACCGATCATTTGTCTCGTCGATTGCCTGGTCATTCCGGCTGCTCTTGTTTTGCTGCCGGCCATGGGCTTCCATCATGTCTTTCACGGCATCAGCGATCAGTTCTTTGCCATAATGGTTCTCTTGATCTGCGGTCCGGTCTTGATCCCGGGATTTCTCCAGCACAGGAAGAAAAGGGTTCTTTTCTTGATGGCTCTCGGATTCGCCAGTATTTTCCTTGCGAACTTCTTGAGCGATAGACTGGACGAGACCCTGCACCTTTCGCTCTCGGTGCTGGGGAGCGCCTGCCTGATCAAAGCGAATCTAGACAATAAGCGCCTGAGGAAATGCGGCTGCAAGCACGGACACGGCTAGAGCCCCGCGCGCCGTCTCTGAAAGTAGTAGTAAGCATGCTCTCTCGGCTTTGTCCGCCCGGGTCTTACTGCTTTGATAATTCGCTCGGCCGCCAGCCTCGCTCCCACTATATTTCGGGAAGCCGGACCAACTCCAAGCTCAGCCAGCGGGCCCGTGACAAAGAGTCCATCGGCCCACCTCAGGTACTCATCGACCCTTGGATATCCGCATGGAGCGCAGGGAAGATCGAGACTTCTCACGGCGTTCTCGATGAAAGCGCCACCCGGACGGCATTTCTCGAAACCTGTGGCGAGAATCAGGAGATCGCAGGAGAGAGCCCCACCATCCGCGAGGGACAGGGTCACACACCCTGAGCCTTCCTGAGCGCGCTCGACGGTGCCCTCTACCGTAGAGAGATCTCCTGCCTCCACCGCCCTGTCGATATGCCTGGCGACTTCTTCCGGAAACGAGCCACCATGACGGGATTGCTCGACGGTACGTCGCCTCAGGGAAAGATCGCCCTGTCTCCTCAGCCTGTTTATACAGCGACCCTCGAGCCAGCATGGATCAGCGTCGAACTGGCATGTTTGCAGCCGTCGAGAATGAAGCAGGAAGACCCTGCCCTTTTGCTGCTTTGCCAGAGCAAGTGCAACCTGCGCTCCACTTATACCGCCACCCACCACCACTGCTGACGTCCAATCGCGGTCAGCGACACCTGGGAATTCTCTGGAGAATACGTGGGCGACCAGCCCCGACTGCCTCAGCGCCGCTGCCCAGGCGGGTATCCTGAGACATTCGGACGCACCTGTTGAAAGTATCACTCTTCTCGACTCGAATGCCCCCCGGTCCGTATGGACTACGAATCCGTCAGACGTCCTCGCTATGGAGGTTGCTGCTGCCTGATAGCGGAATGAGCTCAAGTCTCCACGCCGGATCACATGATCGCAATGAGCATCGAAGAGCCGCAGGGAAGGACGCTTATACCTTGAATACAGGTCGGCGCTACCGCCAGTGCTGGCGGCAAAACGCAAAAGAGAGCCAGGACCGATATCCAGGCTGTGCTCGGCGGGCGACCGCAAGAACTCCATACCAGTGTTCCTGGTGAACCGCCTCCAGACCGCCAGGGGCTCCTCGTGCGGATCGATGACCATCAACTCGTCCGGTGTAGCGTTGCTCCCTCGAGCCAGGTAGTTGCTCATATAGGTGCCGTGAATCCCTCCGCCCACGACAATCCAGTCGAGCATCTTTCGAGCCTCCCCAATTCCTTTGGTTTACAGCTTAATGATAAGTGATTATCATTACCTGCGCAACCCCGCCCGGAGAGATCCAATGATCAAAGCAGAAGCTATTCCCCCTTTCGGCATGCCGAACTGCCGATGTATCGGGCTACTCTTCTTTCTGGCAACCTGGCTACTGGTATTCCTTGCAATCACGCCCGATCCAGCAGCATCACTGCCCGCCGGACTGCTCTTCACCCTTGTCGGATTCGGCGGCGCCGTCATCGGAAATGTCACCGCTATCGGTGGCGGCCTCGTATTCATTCCCGTCCTCGTATTCATGCACCAGATCCCTTCTGTCGCAGCACTCAAAATCAGCATCGCTACCCAGGCGTTCGGAATGACGAGCGGAGCATTAGCCTGGAATCGAACCAATCGAATCCCCTGGGAGGTCGTCGCCTGGGCTTTGCCGGGGATGCTGATCGGAAGCACGATAAGCTCGCTGGTAATCCACCCCAGCTCAGCCCTGGTAAAAGGACTCTTCGGACCAGTATCGATATTGCTAGGGATCCTACTCTTGCTTACCGCATCGCGTCGCGGCCGGGCCAGGCGAACCTGGGATGGAAGGGCAAAGGCTGCTGTAGTCGCGGCGTCGTCCGTCGGCGGACTGCTTACCGGATGGGTAGCAATCGGAGAAGGAGAAGTGGTGGCAGCCACTCTCATGCTCGGCTTCGGCTTTGCCGCCCCGGAATCGATAGCGCTCGGCGTCACTCTGCTCTCAATCAATTCAATATATCTCGCCATACTTCACCTGACTCTCCTTGGCGGAGTCCCCTGGGAAATCGCGATCTTTACCATCCTGGGCTGTGTTTTCGGCGCTCAGACGGCACCCGCCCTGGCCAGAATGACCGGTCAAAAAAGGCTGAAAATCATCTTTGCTTGCGTAGCCATTCTCGACGGCTTGCTATTCTGTTCACAGCAATTTATCCTCAGCCCTGACCGCTGAAAGCGGGGGCATCCTGTGAAACGAAATTTCCTCGTCTTTCCTGCGATATATGAGAAGCAGGGAAAGAGCCGGAGGAATCGAGGCAATCAGCACAAGAGCGCCATAATCGTTGCCGAGCCCGTGGGTGAAGAGCTGGCCCCCGAAAAACATAGCGCTGCAAGTAGTCAGATTCAAGACCGCGACGATAACCGACATCATTGACGCTTCCACTCCTTCAGGGCAGGAATCCGATGCCAGACCATAGATGGTGAGCACAGCAAACATGTTCGCGAATCCATGAAAGAGCTCGAGCAGTATCGCCGAAAGAGGAGTGCTCAAAAAGCTGTAGGCCAGAATGCTGGAGAAAAGAAGCAAAGCCGTGACGATACACTGCTTTCGATTGGAGAGCCCCTTTGTCACTGTTCCGAAAAGAATCGCGCCGACAATCGTGCCGGCAGCCATCCAGGCAGAAAGCTGGCCGATAAGCGCTTGCGTAAAAACCAGGGTCCTGGACTCATGATAGTAGAGGGCAGGCCCGTAGGCCATGGTGAAATTCCAGAGACAGGTCAGAAGGACGATATAGCCGACTTCCCTGGATCTCATCGAGAGCAAGATCTTTTGCAACCTGGACCTGATATGTTCGGCATCGGCATCGGCGGCACGCCTTGGCTCTCTCAACCAGATCAGAGTGAGGACCGAAAGGGCAAACGCGCAGGAAGAGGCGATCATAGCCGCTATTTGCAGTGACTTCTCCGGACTGGCTATATGACACAGGTAACCGGCGCCTGTAACAACGAAAATATTGGTCAGATAGTAGCCGAGTTCCTGGATTCGAAAGTAGCTGCGAGTTCTGCCATCGCTCCGTCCTCGCTCGACAGCGAGACCGACCATGAGAGCCGTGGAGACGGCCATACAGGTGGCAGCTATGACCAGACTGCCGAGAACAGGCACGAGCGAGCAGAACTGGCTCATTACAAAAAATGCGCACGAGGCTACCAGGCTTCCTATGACAAGATAGCTCTTTCGCCGGTAGCCCAGAAGCGGTATCGCATCCGATATCATGCCGTAGACAGGCTTGATGATCCAGGGAATCATCATCACCGACATGATCAGCGATATCTCGCCGGCATTGAGGGACAGCCCCTCCAGAAGGAAGTACTGGGTCGGTTGCCCGACTACGCCGAACTGCGCGCAGGCAAAGCCTTGAAGCACATAGGCCGCAAAAAAGAACGCCGATAGATTCGCCTCAGCCAACTGCCTCATTCGCAGAATGATAACCTATTATCAATAGTAGGTCACGGGTTGTGAAAATAGTTGAACGGCAGAAGCCCGATAGCTCGTGCCCGTTTGATCGCCCTCGTTATCATACGCTGATTCGATCGGGTCAGACCGGTGATGCGAGCCGGCAGTATTTTGCCGGAATCCGAGACGAACTTACGAAGAGTGGCCACGTCTTTGTAGTCCACATACTCGATCTTGCCAGCCACCAGGGGATCCATCTTTTTGCGCCTAAGCCCATCGTTTCTTGCGCTTCTCATACCTTCGAATCTCCTCCCTGACTTGTTTGATCCAGTCCCATGGCTCACCGGAGTCGGCGCAGTCGATGCCACTCCTGCGCTCCAGCCAGCGGCAGGCTCGTCTGTGCGCCTCCCGGAGCTGTCCCTGCTCGATAAAGGAAGCGATGCACTGGTGGCAAAAACAGACCAGGGTCAAGGCATCTTCATCGACGGTCTCGCTTTTCTCCACCACGAAGCACCACATAAGAGCCGTGACGAAATCGGGACTGGTACCGATCCCGTTCATATAGATCTTGGCCAGAAGAGCCTGAGCTTGAGTGACACCATTATTGGCGGCTATATCGAACCATACGAGGGCATCTTTGTTTTGCCCGCAAGACAGCGCCAGACATGCCAGACCGAACTGCGCCCCGGCATGACCGGAGCAGGCCGCCTGCTCATAGAGCTGCTTGCTCCTGACTATGTCTCTGCGACATGCCAGTCCATTTTCATACATGAAGGCGAGAGAGCACTGTGCTTTCGAGCTGCCCAGCCCGGCTGATTTCTCGAAGAGCTCCAGGGCTTTCTCCTGGGACTCTTCGACCCCCTGACCGTACTGGTACATAGTGCCCAGGTAGTAGGCTGCTACAGGGTGATCGGCCTCTGCCGCCATGTCAAACCATTTTCTTGCACTTTCTGAGGATCTGGCAACACCGGCAAGACCGAACAGATACTTCAAACCAAGCTCGAACTGCGCCTGGGAGTGCCCTTGCATGGCAGCCTTTTGCAGCCAGAACCGGGCTCCGCTTTCATCCCGCCTCTCGAATCCTCGACCCGAATCGAGCATTTTCGAAAAACGATACTGCGACTGCCTGTCCCCGGAAGCGGCGGCGACCGAGCACCAGTGCGCAGCCTTCACGAGATCTTTCTCGATTCCCCTGCCGCCCTCATAGACTACCGAAAGATAGAACTGCGCCGTGCTATCACCGCTCTCGGCTCTGTGCTCCAGCTCTCTGATGAAATCTTGCACTGCCTGCTCCCTCTCGATCAAACGGTCACCGGGTCATGTTCGTGAGCTTGAGTGGCAAAGTCGCTCAGGAGCTTGATGTTCCAGTCCGGAAAGGGATCGCAATACTCCTGCCAGCCCGCCTGGCTGAGAAGCATCTCACCATCGGTGAGAAGACATGCATCGAGGGCGCAAACCAGCCAGTCCCGGTCCATTTCGATCCCGATGAAAACCAGCTCCTGCCGCCGATCCCCCCAGGGCTCCTGCCAGGCTTGATGAAGCTCCTTCTGAAGCAGGGGATCCTGAGGCCAGGTCTCTTGCGGCATCGCAGCCCACCACATCGCGCCAGGCTCTATGCGACAGGCGCCGCCAGCCTGCGACCATTCGATAGAATAATCCATTCTAGTGGCCACCCAGAAAAAGCCCTTCGAGCGCAGCACCCCCGGCCACTCCTGGCTCAAGAACTCACGGATTTTCTCGGGATGAAACGGTCGTCGAGCCCGATAAACGAAGCTGCTGATTCCGTATTCCTGAGTCTCCGGAATGTGATTGCCGCGCATCTCCTGCATCCAGCCCGGAGCTTCCGCTGCCCGGTCGAACTGGAACAGTCCGGTATCGAGGATTGCTTGCGGCGGAACCTTTCCAAAAGAGCTCCTGACCACCCTGGCATCGGGATTCAGATGCTTGATGATTCGAAAGAGCCTGTTCAGCTCTTGTTTGCTAACCAGATCGATCTTGTTGAGTACTATTACATTGGCGAACTCAATCTGATCGACAAGCAGATCCGTGACGGTTCGGTGATCCTTGCTGCCCGACTCTATGGACAAGTCTTGAAGGCTCGCGCTTTTCTCGTAGTCCGCGAGAAAATTGAGCGCGTCCACGACAGTGACCATGGTATCGAGATTCGCAATGGCGGATAGACTATTGCCATGCGCATCGGTGAAGGTGAAAGTCTCGGCCACCGGCATGGGCTCCGATATTCCCGTGGACTCGATCAATAGATAGTCGAAGCGCCCCTCCCTGGCCAGTCTCGATACCTCGATCAGGAGGTCTTCCCGCAGGGTGCAGCAGATGCAGCCATTGGACATCTCCACCAGCTTTTCCTCGGTTCGATCGAGACGCGCTTCTCCACGCATGATCAATTGAGCGTCGATGTTAACTTCGCTCATGTCGTTGACGATAACCGCGACTCTCATGCCCTCGCGATTATTCAGGACATGATTCAAGAGTGTAGTCTTTCCGGCTCCCAGGAATCCCGAGAGCACCGTAACCGGTAACTTGTCCATTCTATCCTCTTGCCTGATGAGCGAGCGGATGACCCTGGGCGACTCCGCCGGCCAACTCGACCCTGTCTGCTACCAGACCAGGAAACGGATCATCCCAGCTCTCCCAGACGAGTTCTCCCTGAGCCATCTCCTCGTCGGTCAGAAGGCAACGGTCGAGCTCCTCGACAATGGCAGCCTCGTCCATATCGATACCGATGAACACGAGCTCCTGACGGCGATCTCCCCAGGGCTCGAGCCAGTCGAGCTCGAGACTTCGGACGAATTCATCGTCGTCCGGCCATTCTTCCCTGGCGATAGTGCACCACCAGGATGCACCGCCACCGATACTGGACGCGCCACCGGCCTGAGACCATTCTATGGCGCAGTCCATATGGTTGGCGAACCAGAAAATTCCCTTGGAGCGTATGACGCCGCCCCATTCCGAATTCAAGAACTCACCCAGGCGCAATGGGTGCGCCGGTCTGAACGCCCGATAGACGAAGCTGGTGATCCCGTATTCCACGGTCTCAGGGATATGCTCGCCACGGAGCTCCTGCATCCAGCCAGGCGCCTCGGCCGCTCTCTGGAAATCGAAGCGGTCCGTATGGAGAATCTCCTTCAGGGGAACCTCCCCGAAGCGACTTGAGATAATTCGCGCCTCGGGATTGAGATGCTTGATTATGCCCTGGAGCCGCTCGAGCTCTGAGAGCGTGACCAGATCAGTCTTGTTCAGGATAATGACATTGGCGAACTCCACCTGATCGACAAGAAGGTCGGAGATCGTCCTCTCATCCTCGTTATCCAGAGCCAGCCCCCGCGATCGGAGCTCATCTCCCTGGGTATAATCGGTCAGGAAGTTGAGAGCATCGACCACTGTCACCATGGTATCCAGCTCCGCTATGTCCGAGAGACTGGCACCACTTTCATCAGAGAAGACAAAAGTCTCAGCCACCGGCATGGGCTCCGATATTCCGGTCGATTCGATGAGCAAGTAGTCGAAGCGACCTTCCCTGGCGAGCCTAGAGACCTCGATCAGGAGGTCTTCTCGCAAGGTGCAGCAGATGCAACCGTTGGACATCTCCACCAGCTTCTCCTCTACCCGATTCAAAGCGGCTCCACCCTGCTTGACCAGACGCGCATCGATATTGATCTCGCTCATATCGTTGACGATGACCGCGACTCTCATGTTTTCACGGTTATTCAGGACATGGTTCAGAAGAGTAGTCTTGCCCGCACCGAGAAACCCGGAAAGAACCGTAACCGGCAGCTTTTTCATTTCGAATCCTCAATTCCGCAAACCCGCTAATTCTTGCAGCACGCCTGAACGGCGATTAATGCGATGCTTGCATACCTATTGATAATAGATTATCATTATCAACAAAGTCAAGCAAGCAGCCGGCGAGTTAGAAATGTCAAAGAACACAAAACAGAGAAGGGCAATCCTGAAAGCATTCGAGAACATTGACGGCCCGCTATCGATAGAAGAGGTCCTTGCCAGGGCGGACCGGCATTGCAAAGGAATCGGCATCGCCACAATTTATCGCAATCTGAAATCACTCATCGATGAGGGGACGATCCTGGGAGTGGACATGCCAGGTGGCGCAATTGTCTACGAAAAAGCCGGAAACGACCATCATCATCACTTCTCCTGCCTGAGATGCAAAAAAGTCTTCGATGTGGACGTCTGCAGCATCAGCCTCGAAGAGCTGGTTCCCTCCGGGTTCGAGCTGCGCGAGCACGAGATCCTGCTTTCCGGCTTTTGCAATTCATGCTCCTCGACCAGGCTCAGCAAGTGATTGCAAGACCGCCGCCCCGCTGGGCTTCGGCTCGCATTTCCTCTTTGTCATTTTCTTTCTTTGTAGCCCACGAACTGATAGTCGACCTTCTCGGCCTCAGCGGCGCAGCAAGGACAGCAAGTGCATCGATAAACAGGCTTGTCGGCATGACCTTCGGCCACCAGGAACGAGAAGCCCAGGTGATTGTCGTCTAGAACAATCACCTGGCCGTCAAACGGGCCTCCGATCAGCTCTATAGTCATAGCAATCTCATCTCTGTCACCCAGGAAGATTCAACAATCAAGTCAATCCGGCAGCCGGTGGCGCCGCATGGAGGCTGTCCTCAGACCGTGACTCGAGCCAGAGTCTTACCCGAATTCCGCCATTCGAGAATGCCGCCTTCCAGGCTGTAAGCCCGGTAATTGCGGGTCTGCAGATAGGCGGCATAGCGAGTGGTCTTTTCCCCCACCGGGCAGACAAGCAGGATAGCCCGATCCTTCGGAAACGGATCGGCAGCATCGATCATGGTCTCGAAGAGCTCCCAGGGAATATTTATCGCACCGGGCATGGTGGTCATCTTATAAGCGAGATTGCCGCGCACATCGATGATGAGCGGATCGTGCTCGGCGATGAAATCCTCGACATTCTCCACCTTTACCACGGCGTTGACGCCTTCGGGCTCCAGGGCGAAGGACCGCAGCGAGCCCGGCTTGCGGGTCTGGCCGAAGAGCTCCGGTCTTCTCTGGCGGATATAGTCGACATACCATTCGACCCGATCGCATACGATGAAGACTGCTGTTTTCCTCTCGGTGAGCCCGGCGTCGATCTGCTTGAGATAGCGAAGACTGCCGAGATAACTGGCGCCACTGGTCGGACCGCAAAGTATGCCGACCTTTCGCACCAGCTCCATCATGGCGTCCACCGCCTCGCCGGAGTCCACATAGACGAAATCGGCATAATTCTCTTTCTCGAAGAGCCCGGACTCCCACATCTGATCGAGACTGCGGATGCCGGGGATGAAGTCGTTCTTGCTGGCGCAGATGCCGACAGTCACCAGGTCCGGGCTGCCCTCGACTTTCAGCCGCCGGGCAGCGCCCAGGGTGGAGCCGCTGGTCCCCAGTCCGCCGAAGAAATAATCGACTCTTCCCAGATCGTCGGCGATCTCTTTGCCGGTGCTCTCGTAGTGCACATCCGGGTTCTTGGGATTGGTGAACTGGGACGGGAAGTAAGCCTTGTCCGGATCTTCCTTGACCATCTTGGCGATGAGATACTGCGGATCATTCGGGTCATTGGGGTCGAAGCATTCACTTCCACCGAGCACTTCTTCGATCTCGGCGCCGAGCATGCGAACGATATCCTTGACCCCGTCGACCTTGGCAAGATAGGTAATCAGCTTGGTCTTTACCCCGTACATCGAGGCGATCACCTGGAGGGCCTTGGCGGTATTGCCGCTGCTGTTCTCGTAAATCGTCTGGCCCTTCTCCTGTATGCCCTCGATGTCGTCCTTTACCAGTCCCCAGGCGATGCGATCCTTGACCGAGCCGAAAGGATTCATCATCTCGAGCTTGGCATAGAGATCGATATTCTCGAGACCGTGTACCGAAGAAGGAATTTCGAGCACCGGCGTATTGCCGATCATGTCCGTGATGCGCTGGTATTTCATAGATCGAGACCTTCCAATTTGATTGCCACCGGGTTATAGAGCGAATCGGCAAACCATCTGAATCGCCCTTCTCTTAAAATCACCGCTACTTTCTCCGCTACCCGCTGCTCGAGAACGGCTGTCTCGGCGAAGTCCATTTGATAGGCGGCGGTGTTGATGAACGCCACGACATCGCCGGGCTCCGGGATCCGGTCCGGAAAAGTCTTGTGGTATTGAATCATGTCGTGAGTCAGGCAGAGATTGCCGACATACATGACACCGTCACTGCAGGCTATACCATTGTCACGGCGGTGGACCACCACCGGATCGGTCATCAGCTTGAGCTGGGTCGAATTGAGATTGGTTCGGTTCATATCGAGGGAGACCAGGGTCTCGCCGAGAATAGAAGGCTTGACCAGATTGACCCGGGAGAGGGTAATCCCGCACTGATCCAGCAGGGCTCTGCCGGGCTCGATATAGAGATCCATCAGATTCTCGGAGATGATTCTCGAAGCCGAATAACCGTCGAAACCGCTGAGAGGAGCATCGATCACCGAGGCGAAATCCTCGTGACCATCATTGGCATGATAATGCTCCATGAAATTGGGGGCGCCCTTGAGAAGCCCGTCTTCTTTGCGGAAGCCCAGACCCGAATCGTTCCAGCAAAGCGACGGGCGATGGCCGAGGACCGAGGACTTGAGCTCCTCGATGAAAGCGTTCCACTGATCTTGAGAGGCGGCATAGCGAATTCTGTAACCGCCGCCGATATCGATAGCCCTGGGAGAAAGACCGCGCTCGATACACTCGAAGGTCAGCTTCAGGCAGGTCTCGATGGCCGAAGGCCGGCGGATATAGTCGCCGGCGTTGAAGTGGAAGGAGAAACCGACGAAATCGAGAAGGTCACGGTGCTCGAGAAGCAGATCGATAAGCTCGGGGGCATCTTTCACCCTGATTGCGAAAGCGCTGTCCTGGGCAGTGAACTTCACCGGACCAGGATCGAAGCCGTCCAGCCGCACGAGAATCCGGATCTTTCTGCCCCGGGGCAGGCAGCTCTTCATGGCGATGAGCTGCTTGAGCTCGGTGAAATTGTCGACATTGATGAGAATGCCCTGCAATGCCGCCAGGCTCAAATAGTCGAGGTTCTTCGGACCGGTTGCCTCGATGCGCGACGGATCGAATCCTGCCGCCAGAGCCCGCATCAGCTCCCCGTGCGACGAGACATCCAGACCGACTCGATTCAGAGCAGCCTGTCTCTTGAGAGCAAGAGACTTGTTCGGCTTGCTCGTATAAAAGATTTTGCCCTGCAACTGGCGCTCGTCATACACCTTCTGGAAACGGGCGATGGTCTCCTCGATATGCTCCGGAAAGATGACATTGAGCGGAGAGCCCAGACCATCGATCAGGGAGAAGACCAGGTCCTTCTCGGCGAGAAAGGCTCTGACGGCAGGATGCATGGCCGGCGCGACCGCCGGGCGGCTTCTATCGATCTCCCTGCCGGAGAGCAGATCGTCGGCCAGACACTGGTCAGCTTTGTTTTTGGACTTGGTCATACTCATGCGAGTGCCAGCTCCTTTCGAGAAGGGAAAACGAAATCCTTGTCTATCTGTCCGGAGACATCACCGTAGCCTGATTTGACCCATTGCTTATCGTTCAGGCGCATATGCAGCTCGTGCAGCATCTCGAGACGATCCGCATCGGCAAGAGCCGGCGCCAGAGCGCGGCGCTCCAGATCCGCCAGCACCGACACGACATTCTCTTCGAGCAGATCGAGGGACACGGGTCTGCCGTCCTGGCGCGCCCGCTTCAGGGAGGCGAGCTTGGGAAGCCAGGCTACCGGCTCCTGCCCGACCGAGCGCCTGATGTAATCGAGATCGCCCTCGTCCTCTATCTTGTTGCCGACAAGATGAATGAGATCACCGATTCCCGCCTCCCGGGCCAGATGCCTGTAGAGCCTGCAGACTTCTACCGACTCGGGGCTGGGCTCGCAGATCAGAAATATGGCATCGAACTGCAGGTGCATGGAATAAGCGAAGGCGTCGGTGCCTGCCACCATATCGCAAACCACATGGAAGTCCTCGTCGCAGACCGTGTGCGAGAGGATATTCTCCGCCACGAAAAGATGCGAGTGGTAGCAGGTCTCGCCGATACCACCGGCTTCATAAGTGCCCACCGTCAGCAAGTTGATCAGAGGCTCTCTGGAAACCTCGGTCACGTAGCCCGCGAGGAATTCGTCGTCAGCGCCCAGGACCAGCCTGGAGCCGAGACCGGGAGGAGTAGTGGGAAGAAACTTGCCGGCTTCCTCAATCCGTTTATTGCTTCCCTTGAGATGCGCTCGTACAGCCTGGGCAGCCTCGGGGCGGGAGAGCAGGGACGACTGAGCGGGCTCCACTCCGAGAAGACCGGAGAGGTTCATATTGATATCGGCATCGATTGCCAGGACGCTGGCCCCGGCCTTCTGCTCCAGATACTTGATGAACAGAGCGCTCATGGTGCTCTTGCCCGATCCGCCCTTACCTACGAAAGCCAGCTTCATATCAAACCTCCCTGAATCTCGCGAATCTCTTCCACTGCTCTGACAAATGCCTCTGCTGCAAGCTCGACCTCCGAGACGGTGGTGAACCGCCCGAAAGAGAGCCTGATCGTCTCCCGCGACGCCGGTGGCGAACCGGACACAGCCTCGATCACATGAGAATTGCGCTCGCTTTCTCCCGGGACCGGGCTGCCGCAAGCCGAGCCAGTGCTTATAGCCACCATTGGCAATGCCATCAATAGAGTCTCGGAGTCGATACCGGCAAATCGCAAACTCAATATTCCCGGCACATTCCAGGCAGGATCGCTATGACCGTGCACCACCGGGCTCAACCTGGCGATTCCAGACAGGAAGGCTTCTCGCAACTCGAATAGCCGCCAGCGCTCGTCCGCTATGCCCTCGGCTGCTAGATCGCAGGCAGCGCCAAACCCGGCGCACAGCGCCACCGGCACAGTGCCCGGACGCAGCCCCTTCTCCTGCCCGCCACCGAAGTCGGTGGCGGAGAGCAGCGAGCGCGCTTCGGCACCGACAAAGAGAGCGCCCACTCCCTGTGGACCATAAGCCTTGTGGGCGGAGAAACTAGCCAGGTCAACCCCCATGTCCTTCACATCCAGGTCGATCTTGCCCAGGGCCTGGCTTGCGTCACAGTGCAAGAGCACATCCCTGCCGGCAAGCACGGCAGCGATCTCGGATACGGGTTGAATGACACCGATCTCGTTGTTGACAGCCTGCACGCTGACCAGACCGGTACGCTCGTCGAGATAGCGCTCGACCGCGGACGCCTCGAGCATTCCGCAGGGCTTCACCGGCAATACCACGACCTCGAACCCCCATCGGGCCAGTTGCCCCAGGGGCTCGAGCACACTCTTGTGCTCCACGGCGGAGGTGATAATTCGCTTGCGGCCGCTCCTCTCGAGATGGTCTCTCAAGCCGAGAAGGGCGATATTGTTCGCCTCGGTCGCCCCCGAGGTGAAGAAGATCTCACCGGCTTCGGCACCGGTAGCCAGGGCCACCTTCTGCCGGGCAGCCTCGACGATACGCGAGGCGGAAGCACCGAAAGCGTGCTGCCTGGAATGCGGGTTGCCCGGGCTCGCCGAGAGGGTCTCCATTACCACCTCGAGCACCGCCGGATCCACCGGAGTGGAAGCAGCGTAATCCATATAGATTGTCGATGGACGCGCACGAGCCGCTTTCTTGCTGGCAGCATGCCTGGTGGCGAAGGGCATACGAGATTCCCTGAGATATTGATCTTGAATGTTATTGAAAACAGATACTCTCATTCAATATCTCCGGACAGTCCTGAGCCAGACTTAATGACAACGATCCAAAAGCCCGGACAGACGCCAGACCGCGACCTACCAACAACAGGCTATTGATAATAGGTTATCATTTCCAGTTTGGTCAAGCCAGCATGCAACAATTCCCTTCATGGAAAGAAACACTCAGCAGCGCCAGGCTATTTTCGCGGCATTCGAGAGCTCAGGCAGGCCTCTTTCAGTCCAGGAGATTCACGAAACGGCAAAGAAGACCTGTCGCGGTCTCGGGATCGCCACGGTCTACCGCAACCTCAAAGCACTTTCCGAGGAAGGCAAAATCGTTAGCGTAGACATGCCCGGCGGGCTTGTCCTCTACGAGCTTCCCGGAGCGGGTCATCACCACCATTTCTCCTGCCTGAGCTGCCAGAAAGTCTTCGATGTGCAGACCTGCGGTCTGAGCTTCCAGAAACTCCTTCCGGACGGCTTCGAGCTGGTGGAGCACGAAGTCCTGCTCTCGGGCTATTGCCGCTCTTGCAAAGCATAGTCATGATTTGGTCATCGCCGGTAGTGGCACCTCAGCAGACATGCTCGAAGAACCCGGGCAATTCGAAGTAACCACCCTGGATAACCGTCTCGGAGCATGAGATCCTGAGAATTAGTTAAGCGGATCGAGCCGGTCAACCGCTCCAATCCTGCTGATAGACAGCGATACAAAAGTTATACATGCCCGGATCCACAATCTAAAAATAGGCGGAACTTATCCCTTCACAACCGCCTGTACATATATCCTAGACATTGGCTCGACGCGAGTCGGGACAAGACTTTGCAAGAATCAAAACAAGGGGAAATGCAATGAGCTTTACGTTGGCTAGTACAGCTAGAACCACGACTACAGTGTCAAACTACCCGGTCAAAAATCAGAAGCTGCTCAAATGGGTCGAAGAGATGGCAGCTCTCTGCAAGCCGGACACCATCTACTGGTGCGACGGCTCTCAGACCGAGTCCGACAAGCTCATTGCCGAGATGGTCGCCCAGGGCACGCTGATCAAGCTCAATCCCGAAAAACGCCCCGGCAGCTACCTGGCTCGTTCCGACCGCTCGGATGTGGCCAGAGTAGAAGATCGCACTTTCATCTGCAGCGAGAATCAGGAAGACGCCGGTCCCAACAACAACTGGGTCGATCCCGTCCAGATGAGAGCCACTCTGCGCAGAGTTTTCGACGGCTCGATGAAAGGCCGGACCATGTATGTCGTCCCCTTCAGCATGGGTCCTTTCGGCTCGAGACTTTCTCATATCGGCGTCGAAATAACCGATTCCCCCTATGTCGTAGCCAGCATGCGCACCATGACTCGCATGGGCAAGCAGGCCATCGAGGTCCTCGGTGAAAATGGCGATTTCGTCCCCTGCCTGCACACCGTGGGCGCCCCGCTTTCTCCCGGTGAGAAAGACGTCGCCTGGCCCTGCAATCCCGATCTCAAATATATCGTTCATTTTCCCGAGACCAGAGAGATCTGGTCCTACGGCTCGGGCTACGGCGGCAACGCGCTTCTGGGCAAGAAATGCTTCGCCCTGCGCATCGCCTCCAACATCGCCCGGGAAGAAGGCTGGCTCGCCGAGCACATGCTCATCCTCGGTCTCGAGTCTCCGGAAGGCGAGAAGAAATATGTCGCGGCTGCTTTCCCGAGCGCCTGCGGCAAGACCAATCTGGCCATGCTGATCCCGCCGAAAGCCCTTTCCGGATGGAAAGTCACCACCATCGGCGATGACATAGCCTGGATCAAACCCGGCGAAGACGGCAGGCTCTACGCCATCAATCCGGAGTACGGCTATTTCGGCGTCGCTCCCGGGACTTCCGAATTCACCAACCCCAATGCCATGGCCACGCTCAAGGAGAACTGCATCTTCACCAATGTCGCCCTCACTCCCGACGGCGATGTCTGGTGGGAAGGCATGACCGATACCCCGCCTGCCGAGCTGATCGACTGGGAAGGCAACCCCTGGACGCCGGACTGCGGGCGCAAAGCAGCGCACCCCAACGCTCGCTTCACCGCCCCGGCTTCGCAATGCCCTTCCATCGACGAAAAATGGGAAGACCCGGAAGGAGTTCCCATAAGCGCTTTCATCTTCGGCGGCAGAAGAAGCAACACCATGCCCCTGGTAGTGGAGTCCTTCAACTGGGCCTACGGCGTCTACATGGCCTCCACCATGGGCTCCGAGACCACCGCCGCCGCAATAGGCGAAGTCGGCATCGTCCGCCGCGATCCCATGGCCATGAAGCCCTTCTGCGGTTATCACATGGGGGACTATTTCGCCCACTGGCTCTCCATGGCCAATAGAGTGCAGAACCTCCCGCGCATCTTCTGCGTCAACTGGTTCCGCACCGACGAGAATGGCAAATTCATCTGGCCCGGCTTCGGCGAGAATATGCGGGTCCTGCAATGGATTTTCAATCGAGTCGGCAACCGAGCCGGCGCCGTGGAGTCCAAGCTCGGCTGGACCCCGACTTATGCCGATCTCGAATGGGAAGGTCTCGAGCACGTCTGCGACAAGACTTTCGACAAGCTCATGAGCATCAGCAACGATCACTGGCTGGCGGAGCTTACTTTGCACAGCGAGCTTTTCGAGTCCCTGAGCGACAAGCTCCCCAGAGAGCTCAGCCTCAAGAAAGAGCTGTTCAGCGTCACTTTCAGAAAGCCCTGAGCCGGTCTCTTGTGAAAATATCAGGGGCGGCTTCCCAGCCGCCCCTTTTTCTCGTCTCTTCTATTTATGATCCGCCACCGAGAAGAAATAAAGCCTGGCCGGCGAATCATATAAAGCCCTGAGAGTAGCTTTCTCAGCCTCGGCAAGAGGCTTCGACTCGTACTGCCCCGGGCCCACGGACTTCATGGCACCGGAGGAATGCATCAAGTGCTCCTTGACCGGGCTGTGCTCGAGCCCCCAGGCATGACCGAATTCATGTCCGGATAGCGTTTGCAGCTTTTTCGATATGATGTATTTGTCTGGCGGGATCGATACCTGCATGATCACCGGCTCGTGCAAGCCGCCTGGCCCGTTGGTGAAGCCCTGAACACGATTGCCGGTTCCGGGCCACCAGAAGACGATGATGTCGGCTTTTCTTGGATCATTGATAAACTTCCAGGAAAGAATCCCTTCAGCTCGTGCCCAGTCCCAGATGCTCAAACCGGCCATCAGGTCGCTGGCAAAGCCGCTACTGTAATCAGGCACTCTGGGAAGGCGCTCGACAGAACCGGGCTTTCGTATGAGCGCCGAAATCTCCTGCCGGCTCTGTGGAGTGAGCGGGTGCCCTGTGTATGGAGAAGGTAGAATCCGGCCATCGGTGATATGGATCTTGAGTGGCATGGCCTTCTCCGACCAGCGATAGAGATTGTTCCGCCAGGGCACCGGCCAGCGATACTGCCGGGCAGCCTCCAGAGCCAGGCGATTATAAGGATTGCCGTCCGTGGTCCACATGATCACTTTGGTCAGAGCCAGTTGAGCCCGTCTTGGATCCTCGGCATAAAGCGAGCTGATCCCGAGATAGTACTGAATGGATGGATCCCTGGGGTCGATGGCGGCAGCCTTGACGAAAAGCGGATACGCCTCTTTGTATTTGCCTTTCTTGAAAAGAGCCATTCCTTTCAAGGCAGGCTCGCTTGCTGCCCGGCAAGGCAGCAAGGCTAACAGCGAAAATATCAGCAGAGCGCCGACGAGAACAGACAATTTGACTGGACGCATCCCGGCGGTCACCTGTACTAAACCATCCTCATAGCCGCTATTCTAGCGGAACCGGACCAGGATTCGAATTCCCCCGAACAGGCAGGCATTTTTTATGATATAGCACAGTAGTATTCATGCAAACTGAAAATCAGAAACTCCGGTGGCTCGATGTGCCGACCGGAGTTCTGATGCTTTTCCCGAAAGACTCTTTGCCGGTGCCTTCCGGGTCCTTTCCCTGCTGCACCGATAGACTAACACGGCCCCGAGCAGGGACAAATACACAGCTGAGACCTAATTCGGCGGATCAGATATCAAGATCAACCAGCCCGATCAGGCAGAAGTGTCAGGCCGATTACGATGCCTGCGACCCAGAAAGTAACCGGCAATTGCCGCCAGACTGAGCCAGAGCATGGCGACCAGACCATAGCTTGTTGTCAGAAAGCCGATCAGGGCGCTCATCAAAACAACGATGACCACTGCCCAGACCAGGCTGATTTTTTCGATATTGAACCCGACCTGATAAGAGGTAATCATCAAGATCAGGATTCCTGCGTCTACTGCGTTCATAGTTTTTCTCCAGATTTGTGTTTTGAAATAGAATAAGCAAGCTCGAATGGGACACCGAAAATGGAATTTGCCCTCAAGCTCAACTACCGGAAAAACGTTCCCTTATACAGAATCCTTGCCGAAGCGATTAAGGCGGCTATTTCCACGGGCCAGATCGCGCCGGGTGAAGAGCTTCCATCCATACGCCAGATGGCGGATATGTACTGCACTTCGCCGGCAACGGTGATTCGCTGCTACGACGACCTTTCTAGCCAGGGATTTCTCGATACTGCACCGCGGTCGAAGACCAGGGTAAGCAAGAACCCGCCCCTGGACGGGGAAAGCAAAACGAGCGATCCGGCCGAGCCCCTGCGAAAGACCCTGGAGCCCGCCTGGTCCGCCCATGGACAGCGACTCATCGATGCCCGGAAGCGATCCCTGTCTCACAAAGGAGTAGCGATCTACAACCCCGGGCGCGAGGACCTGCCGGTGGCCGCCTGGAACAAGATGATCCTGCGCCACAACAAATGTTATATCCAGGACGACGGGGCTCTGACCTATTCGGCTGATCCCTTCGGACATCTGCGTTTGAGAGAGGCCGTAGCAGCTTACCTCAAACGCGCCCGCGGTATCAATTGCGATGCCGGCACCATTGTCATGTCTTCGAACTCCCGCCTGGACCTTATTGCCAAGCTTCTTATCGACAGTGGCGACCGTGTCATCGTCGAAGAGCCCTGCTATCCGGCTGTGCGCCGAATCCTATTGAGCTACGGCGCCGAGCTGGTTCCTGTTCCGGTAGACCAGGACGGTATCCTGATCGACCGGTTCGTGAATTCCGGTGACCGCTTTAAGATGATCCATCTCTGCCCGTCCCATCACGATCCGACCGGTGCGGTCCTCTCTATGGAGAGAAGACTGGAGCTGCTCGAATGGGCCAGAGACACCGGCACATTCATTTTCGAGAACGACTTCGACAGCCACTTCCGGTACGGCACCAAACCGATACCGGCTCTCAAAGGTCTCGATGGGACCGGCTCGGTTATCTATGCAAGCTCGTTCTGGATGGCCATGGGACCCCTGGTGCGGCTCGGTTATCTGGCGGTGCCGCAGAAATTCGTCGCCATCATCGAGTGCCTCCAGGATGTAGTCAACCGCGATATCTCGGTGATCGAGCAGTACGCCCTCACCGACTTCATCAACGAGGGCTTCCTGGAAAGACACGTGCATCGCACCAGAGTGAAATACACCAGGCGAAGACAGGCTCTCATCTTCGCCCTCAAGACCGGGCTCGGCGACGCCGTCACCATCAACAAAGAATCGGCCGGCATGCACCTTCTGGTCAACTTCAGCGCCGAGCTCAGCGAGGAGCGTATCGAAGAAGCCGCGCAAGCGAGCGATTTCCTCATCAAGCCTACTTTGGACTATTATTTGACCGAGCCGAAACAGGGCGAATACATCATCCCCTTTGCGGGATTAGACGAATCGACCATCGAGGACACCGTCAGGCGCTTTGTCTCAGCGCTTGGCTGAGCGCTTCTTCGCTCACGGGCTCCTCGGCAAGCCATATTTTGAGACGATCGCCTTCCATCGCGATTTTAACGGCGAAGACCTCTATGGTATCACCCATGGTGATTCCTTCATACGATCTGTCCCGTTCCGCCCGGTTCGCTCCGGACAGGCAAAGCCGGTGTAAAAGTCCTGCCACTCCCCATTCCGGCAAATAACAGAAGATTCCATAAGGAGCTACGCCGTCCACTACAGCCCGGATCGGCTTATCCTGCGGCATATGAGCGAGCACCAGATCGTCGTGGACCTTCTTCTCACTGAGCTTGAGCCAGCGCGAATCATGTCCTTCTCGTCCGGGAATCACTTCAACGATCACTGTGTCACCCTTTTCGATGGTGGCGAGCCGCTGATCCCTGATCTTGGGATTGTTCCCTCTCAGTCTGGCTACATAGACGAAGCCGGTCTCGCCGGTTTCTTCGAGCCTGACCACCACGCCTGTGGATGTTTTGTAACTGACCACGCCAGTTCCCGTATAACCTGTTTGTGCTTTCATTTCTGACTCCGATTTCTGATGAGATGATTCTGTTTGTATCCTGAGTTACGCGGCGGACAGCAGCAGCTAGAGACAGCAGCACTACCGAGGGGGCAATGCCTCGCCTCCTCCGCTTCTTCCTGGTTCATAAAGATTGCGACGCTGGTGCTTTTGTCTGGTACTTCCGGCGGTCGGCGTAAAACTGGATAGGACCCAAACTATTCCGGAGGCACCATTCAGATCCAGCAGGCTTTCGGCTGATTGCGGCGAAAATCCGGAAAATTCACCAGTTTCCGAGTCAGGCGAGCTTGTCGAGCTGATTCTGATCCCCGCCATCTAATCAGATCTGTTTGCTGAACACTTGCAGTCCAAAAATCCGGATCAGATTCAGCCTGCGCCATCCGAAGTGCCGCAGGACAAAACAGGCACGATTGCCACCCTGCCTGTCATAGCGGTCGAGACCGGAGCGCCGGCAGGGTAAATTTGCCCTCCGGGAGACTTGCCCCCGGCAGGCTCCAAGGACGAGACTTGATTCGAATGCGTCCGGGAATTGCTCAGAGGATTCGATACCAGAAAGCCACCCATAACAGCCTTTTCCACCAGTCCTGACAACTCCCACGCACTCCCCTCACGGAGCCGCTTTCAACGAAGTGGCTCTGCCTTTTTATTCGAACACGGAGCGACACCATGATCGAACAAGACATGAAATCGAAAGCCTCGCTATGCGCATCAGCAATAGTAGCGCTGAATGTGCTGGCCTTCCTCTATCTGCGAATCGCAGGCAGCGAAGATATCGACTCCCTGATAAAAGCCTGGGCTTTCTCGCCCCGGACGACCATAGACCTTATCAAAGAAGGACGGATCTTAACGGCCCTGGCGATCATCGAAAGAAGCACCTTCTGCCACCTCACCCCGGCACATCTGCTCTCGAATTTGATCCCCATCTATCTATTCGCCGTGGTCATAGCCGCAGAGAAATCGACCGGCGAGTTTCTCAAGGTCTATTTCCTGGGCGGTCTCATGGCAGCCCTGGCAACGACCCTGTTGTCTTTCTGGCAAGTGATCCCGATCAACGGCGCCAGCGGCGCCGCCGCTGCCCTGTATGGCTATTATGCCGGACTCAAACTGATCCCGCGCTCCAGCCCGGAACGCTTGCGGGCACTCTTGATGCCGGTGATCACCTTTGCCTTCCTGGCGGCTGGTCTGGCTCTGGGACTGCCGGTGGATTCTCCGGCGGCAACCGCTTATCTGCTTGCCGTCCTGCTCTTCTTCGCCGGCCTTTTCTCCGGACGAATAGAGACGCTCTGGCTTCCTGCCATCGCTCTCTGGATCCTGGGCAATATCTACGACCTATTCATGACCGGTCTGGATGTCTATGCCACCGGCTCCGCACACCTGCTGCACCTCACCGGGTTCGCTTCCGGACTGGCTCTCTGTCTCAAGACATACACCAGTGAAAGGGCGGCTTGATTCGACCTCAGGGTCACAGCCTTTCGATGCTCTGCATCTTCCAATCATCTTCTAAGAGGACGCGACTATGGAAAAGAAACATATTGCCATGATTGCCGGCGCTCTGCTCGGAGTGTGGCTGCTCTTGAGCCTCACAGCACCGACGGCAACCTACTCCAACACCACCACCGTCGATCAACTGGGCAACACGGTCCGCTGGGACACGAAATACAGCGACCTGAAAAATGTCCTGCTTACCGAGCCTCAATCGGTGAGCAGGGTTGTGATCATCAAAGACTATCTCGGCGAGCCGACCTCAGTGGCCCTGATCATGAAAAAAGGCCATAAGAAGGAAGGCTTCGAGGCGGAACTGCCCAGCAGGGATGCCGAAGCCGAGATAAGAGCCCTGGCGGACAAAAACTCCATCGAATACGCCGCCACGCGCGAGCCCATGCCGCGTCCGCCCACCCCCAGCGGTGGCACGGTCATTCTCGCCATGCTTCCCCAGATCATGATGATGGTCTTCTTCGGCGCCATGGTCTTCTTCATGTTCAAGCAGTATCAGAACATGCAGGGCGGCAGCAAGATGGCCAAATCCAAGCATCGCAAATTCGAGCCCGACAAAGGTCCGAAAGTGACATTCAAGGATGTGGCCGGCACCGACGAGGCCAAAGAAGACGTACAGATGGTGGTGGAATTCCTCAAGGATCCCACCGAGATCAAAGAGCTCGGCGGCAAAGCGCCTAAATGCATTTTGCTTGTCGGTCCTCCCGGCACGGGCAAGACTCTCCTGGCCAAAGCCGTGGCCGGCGAAGCCAATGTGCCCTTCTTCTATATAAACGCATCCGAGTTCGTCGAGATGTATGTGGGCGTCGGCGCAGCCAGGGTCAGAGACATGTTCGAGGAGGTGCGCAAGAGCCTTCCATGCATCCTGGCTATTGACGAGCTCGATGCCGTCGCCCAGCATCGTGGCACCGGTATCGGTGGCGGCAACGACGAGCGCCAGCAAACCATCAACCAGCTCCTCACCGAGATCGACGGTTTCGAGAACAATGAGGGACTGGTGGCCTTCGCCATGACCAACAGGCCCGACGTCCTCGACCCTGCCATCGTGCGCTCCGGTCGTTTCGGCGACAAGAAAATCACTGTGCCGCTTCCGGACAGGCACGGCAGAATGGAGATCATCAAGGTCCATGCCGAAGGCGTGAAGCTGGACAAGGCCATAGACTTCGACGAGCTGGCAACGCATACGGCAGGTTTCTCCGGCGCCGACATCGCCGCCCTGCTCAAAGTGCACGGACCGGGCTTCGCCATCAAGCGCCATCGCAAGCTCTTCGGTCTGGGCAAGAAAGCCACTCTGGTAACCAGGGAAGACCTCGATAGAGGCATAGCCCAGATCCAGATGGGCTCTTCCAATGACGGCAAGTCCAAACGTCTGAGCGACGGGGTCAAGCGCCTCCTCGCCTATCACGAGCTCGGTCATGCCATCGTCGCCGAGTATCTCTACCGTTTGAGCTCCTCCTGGGAGAATCTCTGGAGCGATCCGGTCAGGAAAGTCACCATTATCGGTGCCGGTGGCGCCGGCGGCTACACGCTCATTCAGGGCGACGAAGATCCTTTCTGCCTGACGAAAGAGCAGCTTCTCGGACAGATCACCGGTTTGCTCGCCGCCAACCGTGCCGAGAGCAAGTTCCTGAGCACCACCTCCACCGGCGCCCAGAACGACTTCGAGCGCGCCTACGACCTGGCCAAACGCATGGTCACGAAGTGGGGCATGAGCGACCTGGGACCGATCTCGGTCGGCAGCAGCCACAAAGACCCGTTCCTGGGACGAAGCCTGGCTGAAGGCGGTGGTTACGGTCTCGGTGTCGAGTCGTCCAACCAGATCGACCACGAGATCAAGCAGATCCTCGACCGGTGCACCGCCCGGGCAGACGAGATCCTCGACAAGATGGAGCCGCTCATTCATATGATGGCGCCAATTCTGATTAGCGACGAGACCCTGCTGAGGGAGCAATTCGTCGGTCTCTTCGACCAGCACTATCAAGCTGAATAAAGGAGGTCACATGGTCGACACTGTCATATTCCTGCTGGTATTCGCCCTTCTCTGGTGCGGATTCCTGGCATCGAAACGAAACGATAAGGCATCTGCGGTAGAACGCCTTGCCTGTATGGGCGCGATGGCATTCACTGCCCTTCTGGCTGCCTATTACTACGAGCCCTATTACGGTCTCTGGTGCGGTTTTTCCGCGGCCTGCGGCTGGCTTCTGGGCAAGCTCTGGAGGAAATACGAATCAGAGCGAGGCTGATATCCAGTCCTGAAATCTTCCGGACCACCCCCAAAGGAACTGGCGGGCGGTCCGGCCCTCGATGCGAGAAGCTGCAGGATTACTCTTCCTCGTGCAGTTTATTATACTATGCCTTTTAGTATATCCGAGCTGGAGATCCAAAAGTGAACCTTGGTAGCTCAATTTGGCATGATACCTTTTAAGAAATCATTTTCAGTGGTTTTTGATATCTCAAACGATATCGTTTGCTGTTTTGATATCGTTTGAGATATCTATTCGAATCGAGCTCAATACAGGACGCGCAGCCGGCCGGGTAATCCAGCGAAATCGGGAAAGCACTTCACTGAATACACCAAAGATACAAACCGGGACTACAGATCAATCTTGAGCAAAGAGCTTTTCCTGAATATCAAGGACAGGATTTGAAACCTGCATGGGCTATCCTGCCAGGATGGATCCGAAACAAAGCCGGGCCACCCGCTCTGGTCTTTTCCAGGGGTGATCCGGCTTGCTGACTACTCTCACGACCGGTTCTCTTTATCGAACCTGCTCAAGAGCTTCAAGAAAGCGAGCAAGACATAGATGCAGATACCGGCAGCAGTAATCAGGAAAAGCAGTTTCCTGTCTGTTCTAGTTTTCATGGCATTCTCCTCTGAAGAGATAGTTAGAACCAGCGGTCTGGATTCTGCGCTCGCAACCAGCGGTTGACCCGGTCGATATAGGCATAGTTGGCGGACTCGACATGAATCCGCTCACTGGCATGCCCCCGGATCGAGCTCAGATAGAAATCGCAGAAATCATCGACCGAGCCTTCGTCCTGCCCTTCTACACGGACTGTTATGTCAAAGCCGGGAAGCTCCCGGGCCTGCGCCCGATAGATCTCGTTGATGACATAACCGGGCAGGTGGAGAGACGAATCTCTCTTATTGATTGATATCGAGACCGAGCCCTTTCGAGCGCATCGATTGAGGCTTTCGGTCAGATATTCGATATTGGTCGGGGCCGTGAATCCCAACTCTACAAATCTAGTTTTCATGACGATCACCAGTTGATAATGGGATCTTTCGATCCGTTATTGAAGATCTTCCATCGTCTGCTTTGCGCCTGGGCCAGCTCGGAGAGGTCCTTTAAAGACAGAGATGATCGCTCTACACCACCATTGGTGCGGAACAGGCGATTGCATCTCGAGTTGATTTTGTCCGGTTTGGTGGGCAGGTTGCTCGCAAAGTTCGTATCGGAAGGGTTGATTCGAACCTACTTGCAACCGGACTGACGAGCAAGACTCTTATTGCCTCGATGTGCCGGCTAATGAATGTTTTCGACCTTTCGCCCGGCTCTTACGATGGGCCGAGCTCGAGCTGACTCGCGAAAATCTCCCTGATCTGATCCTTTCTTCGGTGACGAGTGTTCCGAGCTCTATCCCGTCATAAACTCGCTGGTTATCACCTCGAGCTCGAAGGGAGTCTTATCCACGCTAAACTCCACATCGGCTTCTGCACGGTCATTTACCAGCCTGCCCCGAGCCTCGGCATGCAGGGCGAGAAGGTCATAGAGATTGGGTCTGGACAGCTCCACCATGGCGGCCAGAGCATAGTTGATACCGGCGAGGTTCCCGTCGACATTGTTGACCCAGCTCGGATTGCGGCTCAGGGCCAGGTCCGTCCAGAGAGCCTGGCGCTTTTCGATGTCGAAGATCACCGGCAGGGCGATTCTGGTGTCCCCGCTCAGGTCAAACCTGTCCACCACGGTCCTGGCCTCGAAGACCTCGCCGGAGTTCGGCTTCGACCGCGCCATCCAGCCTGCGAAACATTCGGGTAGATCCTTCATGGGTTGTCTCGTGAAACTGTGGACAGTCATGACGACAAAGCGGACATTGCGCTCCCTCAGCCTGGCTATCGAGACATCGATGAATTCGCTTGCCCCCTCGGGCGCGTCGACGATATCGCCACTGTGATGCCCCCCGAAATTCTTGAGACTGTAATAAGAGAGCACGTCTAAATAGCGAAAGTCTTCATCGAACATGACAGCCGAGAGATCTAGATCGGTTCTCTCGCTGCCGTTTTTCCACCAGATAAAAAAGCGCAGGGTATCGGAATCCGGCAGCGCCAGACGGCTTCCTCGCGCCACTGTCCGAAGTGCCTTGGAAGCTGAGCGCAGAGCAAAGGGCACGGTGAAGTTTCGCAAGCCATCGTCAACAAAGCAGGCCCCGAGAGGAGGCAGCTCAGAGAAGCGTTTTAATAAAGCCTTCCGGCAAACCCCTTCGATAAGCAAACAGGCAGTCTCCGAAAGATCGGCAAGTTTGTTCTCCACCACCTGAGCCCTGGTCATATTGCCTTTCGGGAGAAAGACCCGGAAAGGATGGTGTTCACGGCGGTGAGCGAAATGGTGCCCGAGCTGAATCAGAAGAGGAGTCGGCACTCGGTCAATCACGTCCTTGAAAGCGAAACCCACTTGATCCGCCCGATCCCCGGCGAGCCGGAGAACATGATCGAGACGGCGAGCGAAAATGCCCGGGCGCCCTTTGAGCAGCTTCACCAGAGAATCGATGTCCCCTTCGACCAGGAGCATCTCGAGCCTGCGATTGAATGTCTCGACGACGATGTCTTTGCGCAACGCTTCGAAGGCTGCATACACCCGGGGATAACGCTTGCTGTATTCGCCCGGATGGAGCTTCTCGCCGAGCCTCTTATATCGCTCCTTGTGCCTGAGCATGTCCTCGACAATGGTCGCCTGCGCCTCCATGGCAGCAAGGAGCATGCGACGCTCTCGCCGGCAGAGGCTCCGAAACTTGACCGGCTCGGCAAGGGACGCATCACCATCGCTCATGGCCACAGCCAGACGCAGCACGTCGGTGACAGTATCGATATGTTTGCTCAGGATCTCCTCGGAAAGTAGCTCCCGGCTCCTGAGAGCAGCCAGGATTCGGGCTTTGTTCTCCCGGTTCGCTATGGAATCCGGGATCATCGTCAGAGTATCGCTTCCGAAAGCCTCGACCAGAGCCGCCAGATCCTCGCTATCCTGCTGGGAGAAGGATACTCGCGAGTTCATGAGAGCCCTGAGAAGCTCCTCCGCATCGTCGACACCTCCAGTCCGCACAGTCCGCAGGGAAGGATGCTCGATCAGGGATTCCCGGTCTTTCTTCCAGTCCGGGGGCATGAACTTGCCGCTGGTCAGGTAGTGGAGCATGGCATTGATATAGAGCTCGACATTGCTCTTTTTCATGACGTCCATGGGAAAGTTCGGGTACATCGGCCGGAAGCTCTGATGAGCCCCGGTAACCTTCGGCAGGACATCGAGAAAGAGCTTGTTCAGCTCAATGAGCTGGTCCAGGCTCATTTGCGAGGCTCGGTCCAGAAGCTCCCGGTCCAGGCAGAAACCATAGCCCTCCAGATTTTTCAGCAGCGAAGCCAGAAAGACCTGATTCTTCTCGGGTGTGGAATCTCTGCCTGTCAGACTCTCGGGAAGGATGACCTTGTTCTGGCGCCTGAGAAGCACCAGATTCAAGTTTGCCAGAGCCACCGGCGCTTTCGTGAGCATACTGGAATTCCCTGCCTCTGATGCAACTGGACAGAAAGAGGTGTCGCGGAGAGCGAAGGCTCTAGGTTCGTTCAAGGAGATAGAAGGAAGAACCTTCATAGCCGCGACTGAGATCACTTACCCGCTGTCATCGCCCTCCAACCTCCCTCAGCCTCTATAGCTTGCTTTGCGCTTGGCGTTTACATAAGTTCCGGAGAAAAGTCCCAAGAGATGCACCCCCACTGAGATTACCGCCTGAAACACCCGGCAAACTGCGCCAGCGACGCTAGCTGAAATCATTAAGGTCTTTTCCGCTTCACTACCCCTGCCTTTACTTTGAAAACCTCGGATAGCCATAGTGATGCTGTCTATGTTTTTTCTATCAAAGAGCACTTGAATTAACGCTCCTTTTGATCTTTTTTCTCTCAACCCACCTCTATTTCTTCCTCAACAAGAGGAATAGAGAAATTGGAGGGTCTATGATGTCATCTAGAGGCACCTATTCCCCTTCCCGCAACGAGATCATGGCGATTCGCAACGCCTTGCTCGGCTGGAAGGACGTTGATGGACTGGGACCCGAGTACTTCGCCGAACGCAGAGTCGAGCGGGCCCTTTACCAATTTCTCACCCGGGGCAAACCACTCTCAGCCGCTCATCGATTGAGCCTGAGCAGGGGACGCGCCAGGGTCGAGAACTTTTACTCCCTGATCAACACGACTCTACAAGTGGTGGCATTCCGCCAGCCGGATTGCTATCTCAAGGAGACGGACGGTTTTCTCGAGCAGCTCGCCGAGCAAGCCGCCATCTGGCACAAGGGAACTTTTGCCAATCTCGACATGAGCCGTGCCGAGCAGGAGATTTACTGGAAAGTCGTGGCGAAAACCGCGCCTGTCCTGTTCAACATGGGATTCATCGATGCCATCCCGCACTCCGCCCAGGTGTCGCGCCTCACTGCCAGCATGGCCGTGCATCTCGGCGCCCGGCATTCGGAGGTGCTCCAGGCAGCGATAGTCGGCTGGCTCCACGATCCCAAGCTCCACCCCAGCCTCGACCTCAAGCACGAGAATCTCGCCACCCACCCGGTGAACGCCGCCGGCCTCGCCTGGTGCGTTTTCCAGGACGCGGCGGTGAAGCGACCGATGCTCGGCTACTTCAAAGGCAACAGGGGAAGGTTGGACGCCTTCGTGGACGGCGCCGTCGATGCCCTGGGCATCAATAACGACTCGCGCTTCGTCCAGATGATGGTCGTCCTGCCCACCTATGTCGACCGCATCGGCAAGCTCTACGGTCCGGCTCTCGCCTCGCAGTTCGGGGGAATCATCGAGGACCGGCTCCTGAGCGCCGCTCAGGGAAGAAAGCCCCGGGCACTGCCCGACCATCTCCACGGCGCCCTGTCGCAGATCCGCCTGGACTCAGGTCTTCGCGGGCTGAGCAGGCATGGCATCCAGAAAGCTTTCGAGATGGCGCAGATGCTGGCACGCGATTCGTCACGGCTCATCGAAGATATTCTCGATGGCAAGCCGGGTCTTTCGCGAGCCGAGCTCACCAGGCTCAAGATTGCCCTGCAAGAATATGCCGTGCTCGCCGTGGATGTCGACTCCACGACCCTTCTGCATCACCATCAGGAGGTCATGGACTGCGGTCGTGTGGCAGCCGAGGCTCTGGTAATTGCCGACCCGATGATGCTGAGCCCCCACAAGGTGGCTGCCGTCTACAAGAATGCGATGATCGAGCGGATCCGCTCCTATGTCGCCTCCTTCGACGACAACAACCGCCTGCTGCCGAAAGGCGCCCAGGACAGCGGTCTGCGCTGGCAGCGCGCTGTCTATCTCTCCATGCTCCAGGCTGCCGACAGGCTCTGCGGCTCGGACCTCATGTCCGGCTTCCGCGAAAGCCACGCCGGCACGTCTCTGAAGGTCGACGTGAACGACCTGAGGAAGATCATCCTGGACGAAGCGACCTGGTGCAAATACGCCCGGGCCAGCAGCGAATCCGACGAAAGCGCTGTCCAGCTCTGCCTGAAGAGCCTGGAGGACGCCTATGTCGACGTGGTCGCCCAGTTCCGCGCAAGCGTCTATCAGGGCAGCGAGAAAGCACTGGCCAAGTTCTTCCCGGCAGGCTGACTTCTGGCTTCGCTAATCAAGCCTTCGCAAGCTACGGCTTCGCTAATCAAGCCTTTGCGAGTCCCGACTTGCCTGGTACTGATTCATGAAGCCTCGAAGAGGAGCGAAACCCGCAAGGTTTCCTCCTCTTCAACCTTTTCCGCTTTCTACTATCTTCTAGAGTATTTTACTGAAAACGCCGAATATATTACCCCGGTGAACCGTGATAGCTCGATTTGACATGATACTTTCAAGGGAATCATTTTCGACGGTTTTTGATATCTCAAACGATATCATTTGCTATTTTGATATCGTTTGAGATATCACTTCGAATCGAGCTGACCACAAAAGCGCCGGGGAATCCAGCTGACCACAAAAGCGCGCAGCCGGCCAGGGATTCCAGCGAATGCAGGCGGAAAAAGGATCAGGCTGATCACCGGATTCTTTCCTCGAGACTGGCAACCACGATGGACTCGCCGTCGAGATCGAGCTTGAACTCGACAGGCGGTCTGGGCGCCCACCCGCAGAGGATCTGCCCGTTCCGGGCCAGATCGAAAATACTCCAGCATTTAGGACATTTGAGCACCGGGTTGTCCACTGCAAAACCGCAACAGCAGAGATCCAGTCCGCTCTGAGTGTCACAGTGGCTGCATTTGCGGGGCTCGGGAATATAGTTCAGGTAACGGCAACCCTTAGGACAGACGCGGCTGTATGCGACGATTTCTTCATTTTGAAGACGAATGATGTATGCCGGTATCTCCCGAATCTCCATCTCTTCAGGATTGAACACAGCGATCCTCATCTGAAAGACAAAGGGGATGCAGGTCCAGGGCTCCGGGAAATCGCTCTTTTCAAAAGCCTCCCTGACAGCGCTCACAGGCAGATCAGCCGGATCGAATACACCGAAAGGCTTCATCGTCGGCTTGGCAAACCTCGCCAGAGCCTCGCCGGCACATCCGAGAGTGAGCGCCAACGGAGCCGTGGTTATAAGCTTGAGGAAACTTCTCCTGGACCGCTCCATACAGGCGCACCCCTCGTGCTATTTCTCCATCATAGCTCATAGAGCTACCTGGCTGAGACCGGAACGGTTCCGGCTCCGGTAATCTCTTTGCTCTTACGATCCTGAATAAAACCCACAGCGTGCATGTCGGCAGGCTTCCAGCTCGGATCCAGCCGGAAGCTCAAAACCACCCGGTCGCCGGGGTTCTCGATCTGGCGCATGACTCGCACCACGGCGTGGTGTCTGAGACGGCGACCGCTGTTCTCACCGGAGCGCACAGGAACACTGAGATTGTCCTGGGTGAGGCAGACAATCAGATTCTGGCCCGTGCCCGGAGCCGCCACAGCGGACCTCGAAACTCTTACCTCTATTGAATCCTTGTCTGTCACTGCCCTGACAGAAAGTCTCTCCTTTTTTGCTCTCAGCCTCGCTGCAATAGCCTCCCGGGCAGCGCTCTCGCTGGCTCCGTTAAAACCTCGCACCCCGTCCACTACCATCTCCGGGGTAAAAACGCTTCGCTGCCCGAATGAGACCGCATAGTCCCGCTGTCTGTCAGTAAAGCTCTTATCCGAGAACGGATCTTGCCAGCCCAGATAGTTCCAGTAATCGACATGCTCGCTCAGAGGAATCACCTGAACCTTTCCGCCGGCCAGAGCGGCAATCCTGCCCAACAGTCCGTCCGCCGGTGGGCAGCTGCTGCAGCCCTGGGATGTGAACAACTCCACCACCACGGGAGGCGGCGCCTCCCCAGGAAGTGCGGAAGCCTGGCTCAAGAGTAGGGACAAAAGCAAGAGTGAGGACCCAAGCAAGAGTGAGGACGAAAGCAAGAGCGCGGACTTGAAGCCAGGAAAGTTCTTTTGCATACAGAGTGTAAAACGCCGTCACCCGCCAAAATATTCCCCGGGGAAAAATGCGAAAATAGCGGGAATAATCTCGCGACCCGCAGGGTTTCATTCCTTAGATAGCTGAGGGCGAATGCATGAGCAAAAGCAAATCCTTGTTGGCGGGTCTGATTGCCTTTTCGATGCTGTCCGGCTGCTCCGCCGGCGCACAGAGCACCAGCAAATCATCCAAATCAGAGGGAAAAAGCATGACAGGCGACTGGAAAAAGATAAGCGAAGCAGAATGGCAGAAGCGCCTTACACCCCAGCAATACGAGGTCACTCGCAAAAAAGGCACCGAGCGAGCCTTCACTGGAAGATACTGGAACAATCACGAAAGCGGCACTTATGAATGTGTCGCTTGCGGGCAGCCTCTTTTCGAGTCGGACAACAAATACGACTCGGGAACCGGCTGGCCCAGCTTCGATCGGCCGTCAAGCGACGGCGCTGTCGCCGTGGAAGCCGACAACAGCTATGGAATGTCCCGGGACGAGGTCGTCTGCTCCCGCTGCGGCGCCCATCTGGGGCACGTCTTCAACGACGGACCGAAAACCACTGGCAAGCGCTATTGCATAAACTCGGCCTCGCTGGATTTCAAAAGAAGCGGCAACAGCAAGAAGGAGACGAAGACCGACTCCAAGAATGACGACAAACCTGCTCAGAAGTCCTTTTACACCAAGACCGACGACGACCAGGAGCGCGCCTCGGGCAAAGACGTGGCTTATTTTGCCGCCGGCTGCTTCTGGGGCGTGGAAGACGCCTTCAAAGAAGTGCCCGGAGTGCTTGACACCACTGTCGGTTATACCGGCGGTATCACCGCGAATCCGACATACAAAGAAGTCTGCGGTCATGGCACCAGGCATGCCGAGGCGGTGAGGATAGTATTCGATCCGGAGAAGGTCTCCTATGACGCTCTGGTCCAGTATTTCTTCAAGATACACGACCCCACCACCCTCAACCGCCAGGGTCCCGATGTCGGCGACCAGTACCGCTCCGCCATCTTCTTCGAAAGCGCCGCCGAGAAGAGCAAAGCGGAAGCATTGATTGCCGAGCATCAGAAGAAGGAGAAAGGAAAGATCGTCACCTCCCTGGAAAAGCTCGACAAATTCTACACAGCCGAAGAATACCACCAGGACTATTTTGCCAAGCACGGCGGCAAGAGCTGCCATGTAAGGCTGTGAGGCTTTCCGAATTGAGATGTTTGCCGAGAAGAGGAAGAAGAGAATCGTAGAGGACTGGGTGAGAGCCTACTCCCGCGAGCTTTTCAATTTCGCTCAATTGCGCCTGGCCAGCCGCGAAGAAGCAGAAGATGCTCTGCAAACGACCTTCACCAGGGCCTTCCGGTATATCGATACATTTCGCGCGGGCACAAACGAGCGTGCCTGGCTCTATACCATCCTGAACAACACCATCAAAGATCAGCAGAGGAAATCGGCACGTCAACCGCTGATGGTGCCCATAGACGATCCGGATCAAGAGCTGGGCAGCGTTATTGCCGACCCGGATGCGGATCCGGAGACAATCGTAGGCAAAGAGATGGATCTCAGCCTGCTTTCAGGAGCCATCGCCAATCTGCCGGAGGAGTTCGCGGTGCCTTTCCTGATGCGCGAAGCAAGCGACATGAAATACTCCGAGATTGCAGAAACCCTCGGTGTCCCCATGGGAACGGTAATGTCCAGACTGCACCGGGCACGCAAGACCCTTATCGAGATTCTATCCACGAGCAAGCCCGGGCCGAAGCCATCGGAGCCCAACCAAGAGTCCGATCGAGAATCAGAGAGCCTCATCGATGGCACCAGCCATCCGGGAGGTGAGACCCATGGACTGTGATAGAGCCAGACCATTGATCGGTCCGGGCGCAGACAACGAGCTTCCTGTAGCCGACTCTGCCTTGCTGGGCGAGCACCTGGAGCACTGCCCGGACTGCCGGGCTCAGTGGGACGCCGTCCTGGAGTTGCGAAAGGGCGTCAAAGAAGTCTTGAAGAGCGCGCCACCACCAGCGGATATTGAAAGCAAGCTAATAGCCAATATGCAAAGGGAGAGCCCCGGAAGAAGATTCCGCAGGCCCGTCGCCTTGATTGCAGCAGCCGCGGTTGCCGGGCTGCTCTTTGTGCTGCCTGGAATGATGACTCCCGACACAAACACTCCGGAAATCAATCAAGCCTCGAAAGACACCGTCACCTTCGATTCGCTGATTGCGGCTACCGGGCACGGCGCCCCGCGGAGCGCCAGCAAAGAATTCGAGGTGGTCAAGCAAGTCGCCGCGGTCGACCTTCAAAAAGCCTCAATAAAAGCCGGTTTCACAGCCAATCTGGAGGCGCCGCCGTCCTACACCCTGGGCTCCATCGATCTCATCAAAGTGCAAGGCCGCCCGGCCGCTGTCCGCCTCTGCTTCATCTGCGCCGGCCATGGCGGCTGTGTCGACTGCTATCAAACAGCACCAGGCTTGCTCGCTTTCGACACATCGTCGACCAGGGAAATCTCGGGCAAGTCATTCCGGGTGGCAAAGCTCGGCAAACGCTCGGTGGTCATCGTCTCGAAAGACGGACTCGATCGAGTCTACACCAGCATGATGCCCGGCGACGACTTGCTGCGCCTGGTAGCAGGAAGTTAGCGCTGCTGCCTGCCGCCCGTCCCCTCCGGCTTCAGTCATTTTGTTTTCTCAAACTCTATCAAAACGCCTGACGATATAGTTTGAAGAATAAAGAACCACCGAGAATTATTCTTCAAACTATATCAACCGAATTGAGACGCTGTGAACATACCTGTACGTTCAGAGCAGGTAAGCCGTGAAGGTCAGGCGGGCCCGGTTCGAGATTTCGGACCGGCAGTTTGCCTGCCGATAGGCATTTTCAATCTACCTACTTTGAACGGACTAGTATGGGAGTGTCCGCGAGTTTTTATAGCATCAACGACCTGAAAGTGTCATTTCTAGGCGTTTCTGACGTATTTTTCGCCGTTTTTTATGGCACAAACGCATTTTTGGTCTGGGAATCGAGATGAATATCTTACTACTCTGCTTAGTAAAACCGGAAAGAATCAAAAAAACAAGAATCAGAAAACAAGAATCAAAAAACAAGAATCAGAAAGAAAAAGAATCAGAAAGGCAAGAATGGAGCAACCGGAGCGCGGCGAAAGCCACGACTCCGGTTGTCCAGTCCGCTATCGGCTAGAACCGGGTCAGCTGAGACCTGTTCGGTCTGTTATCGAAAGCTCCGGAAAGACCGATTACGGTCAGACCGAGATCAGAATGAGCGGAACGGGTTGGCCAGCTCTTTCTCGACCTCGTTATTGATCACCTGCAGGCAGGTGACCCGGCTGAAACGCTTGTCGTCTGCCGGAACGATGAACCAGGGAGCATACTCGGAGCCGGTCCAGTAGAAGAGCTGGTTGCCCCATTTCGTATAGCCGTCCCAGTTCTCCCGGGCGACCTCGTCCGATTCCTGATACTTCCAGGGCTTCTCCTCCTGCCGGGCAGCAAAACGGAGAGCCTGCTCCTCTTTGGTGATATCGAGCCAGATCTTGACCAGGACCACGCGGCTGCGGCGAAGCAACCATTCCATGGTGCGGATCTCGGGATAGGCGTTGCGTACGTGGGTAACGGAGCCCAGTTTCATGACCGGCACCACAAGCGCTTCCTCAGCCCAGCAGCGATCGAAGATTCGCACTTCACCGAAACCGGGCATCCTGTCGCGCTCGAAGAAACGAAGCATGAAGAACTGATTTGCCTCCTCGTCGTTGGGCTGACCGACCGGAACCACAGTGATTATCCGCCAGTCGTCCACCGCCTCGACGATGCGCTTGCTGGCACCGGACTTGCCGGCCCCGTCACGCCCCTGGAAAGCGACCACCAGAGACATCTTCGCGTCCTTGAGCCTGCGAACGTTGAGGGTGAGACGGCGCTCTTCCTCGGTCATCCGCTTCTTGTACTTCTTGCTTGAAATCTCGTGGTCGTGCCCGACCAGACCCAGATAATCGGGAACACGCGCCCCCCTGACCCATGGCTGGTTCAAAGGGGAAAAACAACGAGCGACCTTGATGACGCCCGAATCTTGCAACTCGTAGTCGGTGCAGAGACCGACCGGAGTGGGTTTCTTAGCCATTGATGACTCTCCGTAGACCGTTGTCTGGTCGCAAATAGAGAATTTTGCTCGGTTGCCAGGCTCATTCCATCTCGATACTTGGATATTCGGGGTCGATCATCTGTCACGAGGTGCAGGACACCGGATGATGCCTTTGAGATTTCGTGATAGATGATGGACAGAATGAGGAAAGCGAAATGAGCCTGTAACTGAATGAATCGAATTGATTTCAAAACCTTTCACAGGTGCGGAACGACCTTCAAGAGAGACAAAATTATTCTGCGATAAGGCAATGCGGCTGCCAAGCGGAGCGCCAGCAGCCAGGGCAAGACTCCGGACGTCCTGCCAAGAGCTTCTCGATCCGGGTCGACAATAATTGACGCAAGCGCGCCAGCCGGCGCTCGATCATTGCGAGCCGTAACCATTCAGCCCCCGGAACGATGGGACTGAGGGCACAGATGTCGTATGCTCTGCACCGGTAGGAAATATGTCTAGAGCCCTGATCATTACCCTGAGCCTGCTTTCGATCGCGATGATCGCGTGCTTCGCCGTGAATGCCGACTTCAATCCGGCTCTGGCAATGGACGAATACTCGAAAAACGCCCTGCTCAAATCCCGGGACGCCCTGCTCGAGCAAAAACACTCCATCGAGGCGGCCATCGCTCGAGCAAGAGAGAAGATCGCTGCCCTCGATCAGCAAATCAAAAGGCTCGAAGCTTATCTCAGAGAAGTCGAAAGCGACTTGCGCGACGTCGAGAACGCATTGAAGGAGTAGGGCATGGCGAAAGATACTTGCAAAAACCTGGCTCTGGCTCTATCTCTGCTGGTCTCGCTCGGACCGGCACAGGCTGCCGGCGACAAAACAGACAGCGTCCGGGAGCCGCTTTCGATAAACACTACCGAGCCTTACTCCGATCCGAAGACCTCGGCGGAGATAGTCGAGATCTTGAAAAAGATGACCGAGGCTATTTTCGAGCATGATCTCGACACCCTGGCCGATTATATCGATGACCACTGCACCGCGGTAAACGCTCGCACAGGCAGGGTCATTTCGGGCAAGTCCGGGGTCCTGGAGCACCTGCGAACCCGTTATTCGAGATATAGCGAAACCGGCTCGAGACCGCTTATCGGCTACGAGATCGACCATCCCTATGTCAATATCAAAGACAATCAGGCGGTGGCGACCTATGTAGCCAACGCCCGTATCGGCGGTGACCGGCCTTATACAATGAGCTCCAGGATCACCGAGATTTTCAGCCGTGAAAAAGACGGCCAGTGGAAAAGTATTCATTACCGGTGCAACTGGCAGGACAGCGGCGCTCCGAAAAAGCAAGCCTCGGAGCCTCTGCAAGATGCTCTCCAGACCCTCGATCTCATGGCTCTTTCCCTGAGCGCCGTGGAACGCGAGAATAAAGATCCCCGCCCGGACGTTCTCGCCGTTCTGGCCGGACAGCTCAAGGCTCAGCAGAGGCTGCTTGCCAGAGATCTGCATAATGCCGCTCCGGAATCGGTGCAAGAATCAGCGGCGGATATCGCCATCTTGATCGGCGAGCTCGAGAAAACCGCCTCGAGCAAGACCCTTGCTCCCGACCAGGTGCGAGGGCTCACAGCCAAGATCCGCGCTGCTCTCGATGGAATCGCCGACAATTGCAAGGCTGCGACGAGATCCGCGGGCCACTAGCTTTGCCGGATTCTCCCGCCAGCAAGAAGTTTCATCTCGCAGCAGCTCTCGTCCTCCTGGCGCTGAATATCGCCTGCTTCCACCCGGCACTGGGTTGTTATTTCCTCGGGGACGATCTCTTTCATATCCAGTACCTGCACCGCATTCTCAATGAAGCTCCCCTGTCCCTTCTGGAGAACTTCAGAACGGTCTGGTGCCAGGATCTCGGCTATGGCGCCCACTACAGACCTCTGATCTCCTTTTCCTTCGCCCTGGACTATCTGCTTTTCCACAGTCAGGCAGCCGGTTATCACCTGACCAATCTAATCTGGCATTATGCTGTCTGCCTGGCAGTCTATTTTCTCGCCGGCGCTCTCTGGCGATTTGGCGGGGGCGACTCCGAAGGCCGAATAGCCGGGCTGGCGACGGCGGTCCTTTTCGCCCTCACCCCCAGCAATTGTGAGCCGGCTGTCTGGATGTCGGCCAGGGTAGACTCGATCTGCGCTTTCTTCTATGTCACCTCCCTCTACTGCTTGCTGCGCAATCTGGAGAAGCCCTCCAGGCTCAAAAGAGCGGGGGGCCTTTTTCTTTTCGCCCTGGCGCTTCTCAGCAAGGAAGCAGCAGCAAGCCTCCCCATAGTCTTCTCCGCATGCGTGGTGGCAAAAGAGAATACAGGCATTCGCAGGGCTATAGCCAGGATTTTCGAGCAAGCCGGCGATGTCTGGCTGCTGCTTTTTGCCTGGTTGGGACTGAGGACCCTGGTGTTAGGCGAGCTTCTCGGTGGTTACAAAGGCGGCATCGGAGCGCTCCTGAGCGCTTCCTTCGCACCGCGGCTGGTATCGGTCATCGAGCTTCTTGCTTATCCTGTACCGCTGCGCCAGCTCATCGGTCCTGACGTTGTCCGCGCCCTCCAACAGGCTCTTTACGGGATTCTCTCAGGGCTCACCGTGATTGCCGGTAGCCTCTGCGCGGCAGGAAGGGCTTCGATAGAAGCCCGGTCGGCAAGACGTCTCGTCCTGGCCCTTACGGCCCTTACTTTCTCCATCCTGCCTGTCCTTCCGGTGATCTATCTTTCCGAAGCGATGCAGGGAGGGAGACTTCTCTATCTTCCAGCGGTCTTTGCCGCCTTCTCTGTGACAAGCGGCATGGAATGCCTGCGCTGCGCCTTCCCTTCCGGGTCAGGAAAGCGCCTCTACCAGGCATTCCTTGCCTGTCTCTGTCTGTTGCTCGCTCTCAATGGACTTGCCTGTCTGGAGGGCTCTTTAAATTTCAGGGAAGCCAGCCGGGAGATTATCTGCGTGCAAGCATCTGCCCGGAGGACGGCAGAGAGGGAAAAGAAATCAGCGAAAAAACTGGTGGTGCTCAGCCTGCCAGCTCGTGACGGGCTTCCCAGGCTGTTTTTCAACAGCAAGCAATTCTTCGCTCTCATGGAGCCTCCCCTTACCGATGTCGACTATGCGGCCAGATACGCTCTGCTGGAGCCGGACCTCTCCACCGATTTGCAAGCGGTCAACAGGACCTGCCTCGACTATATCGCCAGAGATTCCGGTAATCGCCTCCTTCTCTGGAGCGAGAAGAGCAAGTCTTTCGAGAGTGTTCAGGCACCGCAAGGAGAGCGCGCCCGGAGCCCGGAGAAGCTGCTGGTCGAGCCTCTGGAACCTGCCGCCCATTTCCACTGGCGTCTGCGTCCGGAACAACCGGTGTCCCCGGCGAGCTTCGATATGCTGACGATTCGTCTCGAGTCCCCGCCGGAGCGGGAAACAATCGAAGGCGCCTGCCAGCTTTTCTACCAGGGCGAGCCGGAGGACCGGCTCAGCGATGGGAAGAGCTTCAAAAGGAGCTTCGTCAAAAGCGCATCGACACTGGCATTTCTTCCCGCTCAGCGTCCCGACTGGCTTCTGGCGCCGCGCTGCAGAGCCTTTTATCTCAATATCTTTCCCGAGTCTAAAATGGTCGTCGTCGATGCCTGCCTCGAGAGCTCAACGAAATACATGCCTGTCCTCTGGATAGATGAAACCTCGATGGCCCTCGACCGCAACGGCATCTTCAAACCGGCCGGATCCGGAAATGGCGTCATCACCTGGGATTGCACCGGGGTCGAGAGGGCACGCTCATGCCGGGTGGATATCTCGATTCCACATGCGGTACTGCAACTGCCTTCCCTGAGCTTCCTGACAGACGAGCCCGGCGCCCAGGTGATGAAGACCATGACTATAGAGAAGCCGGCAGGACGCCTGGCTCTCGAGAAAAGTTGGTTCCCCCTCGAGGCGCCTTATCAGATACGGATAAGGGCCCTCTCCGAATCAGGTGTGCCCCTGGGCTTTTACTCCTACCCGATAAGTTTCATGCCCCGCTGACTCGAGCCGGCAAAGTCTGTGGAATTGCACAGTGAACCGGCCCGCCTCGGGCTCTATATTCGAGTCAACAAGCCGGAGGAACGAAAATGAGCGACAGACACGAGATATTTGACTTCAATTCTTTCGAGAACAAGAACGACACTTTAGAACAGGCCCGAGAGACATCTTCGAGGCTCTTCGACTGCGCCTATCAGACCACAGAGCTGCTGAAAAAGGACTTCAAGCAAGAAGGTCCGAAGATGGTGGCGGGAGTCACTGAATTCATCAAGGAGCATCCGGCGGAATCAGCCGTTATCGGTGCCAGCTCGCTGGTCGGAGCCGGGCTTCTCACCGGCGCCATCGCTTTCGAGTCGCCCTGGCTGATCGGCGCTTGCGGAGCCGGAGCCCTCACCGCCACCCTGGGCAACCTCGGCGGAATATTCCGGATCAAGAACGATGAGTTCAACCGCAAGCTGCGCGGACACTGAGTTTTCTCCCTTTTATCCCCCTTCTCTGCCTCCCACGCCAGGAAGCTATCGCAGCCGCGATAGCTTCCTGGCTTCTCCTTCCGGACCGTTTCGCCCTTACTCTCCATTGCTGGCGCGAGCTTGCGCTATCCCTGGAGAAGCTGCAGAAAAGCCGCGCTAGTCAGAGTTTTCCTTATTTGACGATCATCTGAACGGCCTGGATCCGGCCCGAGCTCCGGCCTCGCAGCCGCGGTCCCGAGCCCGCGCGGACCTTGACACTTTACAATCGGAAACCTTGGTTGCAGTCCTTTACGTTCAAACGATAAGTTGTCAACAATCCCTTCTTCTCTACCCTCAAACAGAGTCTGATCCCGAAAACCTCCCAGTAACAAGGGGATATCAAAAAAGCTGAAAGTGCCTGAGGCACCACGGCAATTTCGGGATTTTCGAATCACCTCTGTCGAATGGTCAGGGGCTCTTCGCAGAGCGGCGCAATCCGGAGTCACGCCTGGCTGACGCGCCGCTCTCTCGTCATCGGTCCGGCCCGCCCGGACCGAGAAACTCATGAGTTTCCAAATCTACCGATGAACCGGGCTTGCAGCTTCGCAAAGCCCGCAAACGTCAGCGTAGGAGGACCTACTGTGACAACACTGATGAAACGATCAATTCGTTCAGTTCTAGCGATTCCAGCGGTTTTCGCGCTCCTTCTTCTCACAGGGATTTTCGCCTCCCCGGCTCTTGCTCAGAGCGCGCAGACCTGGCTGCCCGTCAAGGAATTCGACGCCAACCAGGCAGTCTACCTCGATCCGGGGCTCAGGAATCACCGGAGCTACCCCGTCTCCCTCAACGGTCTCGAGGACAGGCTGAAAGCTCAGGGTCAGACCCACGGGCTCAGGTTCTATTTCGTGATGACCGAGCAGGGAACCGAGACTAACCCCACCTCGAGCAAGTTCGCAGTCTGGAAGCTCGACGAGCTGGCCGCCATGGTGGCAGGCAAGCTCCCGGCTGACGACTACGTGCTCATCCTCCTTGTGCGGTCCTCGTCGGACCCCAACAAGTTCTCGTTTGCTGCCAACGGCGGCAATCGGCTCCAGCAGTACGGGCTCACCGGCAGTTATTTCAGCCAGTCCGGAAGCCCGCTCAATGCCAACCGCTCCGTCTACCTGCCCAACGACCCGGGCGGCTTCGGCAACGCCGTGGCGACCGGAGTCAATCAAGCAGTCTCCCGGCACTTCGCCGACCTCGAGCGGCAGGAGGAGCAGCGCAAGCTCGATGAGGAGCGCCACAGACAAGAAGAGCTGCAGCGCATCGAGCAAGAGAAGCAACGTGCCATCGACGCCGAGAACCGCCGCATCGCCCGGGAAGCTTTCATGAAGGCTCTGCCGGGATACCTCCTCTGGTACGGCACCCCCAGCGTCGTCCTCCTGGCTCTGCTGATCATGCTCTTCCTCTACCGGAGGCTCCGCTCTGACGTGCAGAAGCTCGTCGATTCCTGGCGCGAGAAGATCACCACCTCCTCGGACATGTATCTGCGCCTGGAGAAAGGCTATTTCGGCTTCCTCCAGCATCAGGCTGCCTGGCAGGAGAAGTTCAAGGGCAATACCGCCATCAAGTTCAAGAAGGCGGTCACCGACTTCGCCAACTACAGCGCCCGGCAACTGGCTGCCAACCGGCGCTTTCAAGAAGCGGAAAAGCTCTTCGCGTCGAGCCGTTATCCCTTCGCCCTTTTCGGCAAGCTCGGCAGAGTGAGGACCCTGCTCACCACGCAGGCCATCGTCATCACCGGAGAGGAGCTGCCTCTGGAGCTGGCAAGCCTCTATGGCGGGCTGGTCACCAGGCAGGAATACACCCCTGACGCTGTGCTGGCCGAGATGGAGAAACTCTTCGACGTCACCAACCGGGCTCTTGCCGAGATCAAGCAAGCCTTCGACGGGGCGGCGCAGAACAAGCTCGACATCGAGGCTCTCGACACCGCCATCGCCGGTATCAAGAAAGAGCTCGAAGCCGCCGGTCTCACCTTCGACCCCTATGCCGACCGCTACAGTGGTCTGCTCCAGGGCAAGAGGGCTTTCCTCGCCATCCTCGACAGCGATCCGCTGGACGCCTTCAAGGGCTCCGAGGAGGTCGAGAGGGGCTTTGAGTCGCTCGAGGCTGACCTCAAGCGGGCCATCGCCATCCAGGAGAGCTTTGCCGCCACCGAGACAGCCATCGGCAAGGCGAAGACGCGCGTCAAAGAGGTTCGCTCCAGCGGCGCCGACTACCGGTACCCGGCAGAAAGCGACACAACCCCGCGAGCAGTCGTCACGTTCCGGCTCTCCGAGGAAGGAGGCAACCCCGACACTCTCACCGGCGAAGCCGACGAGCATCTGGCAAGAGCTCGCCAGGCCTGCCTGAACGCCCAGCTCGACAAGGCCGAGAGCGAAAGATCCGAGGCGGAAAAGGCTGCCCGGGCTGCCATCGACATGGTGGCATCGATTCTCGATGCCAAACTCTATGTCGAGAAGCAGGTGGTGCCGGTCAAAACCAACCTCACCAGGCTTCGCGGTGAGCTGCCTGCCGCCACCACGGCGGTGACCCAGCTCAAGGCGGAGTTCCTGGCCAAGAACTTCCCGGGCGAGCCCGAGAAGCTCGACGATGCCAACAAGGTCGCCGACTCCACCGAAGCCGAGCTGGCCAAGGTGAAGAAGGCCTATGAAGAGCAGCGCTATCTGGCTGCACGCAAGCTTCTGACGTTGGTGGGCGGCAACATCCAGCAGTCCATCGACAGACTCGTCGAGATTCACGCGCGTCTTGCCAGGCTCAGGGAGCTGAAGGATCACGCTCGCAAGATCGTGACCGCAGCCGAAGGGCTGGCAAGCACGCTTGTCGACAAGCTCGACAGCAACTCGTTCACCACTTCCGCTGCCACCGACCGCGCTTATGCACAGCAGAAGCCGGTCCTCGAGGCACAGCGACGCGATGTCGACAAAGACATCACCGACTGGGTGGCTGCGGCAACTGCTGCAGACGCCCTGCTGGCTGCCCTTCAGAGCGTGGACAGGGCCATCGATGAGGAGAAGGCGCAGTACGACAACGCTGTCAGCGCCGTCGCCAGCCTGACCACCGCCGTCGGTAACGCAGAGCGCTCCGTGCGCGGCTCCGACACCCGTCAACCCGCCCGGGACAAGCTGGCGCAAGCCAACCAGGCTCTCGGCAAGCTGGAGAAGGACATCAAGGTCGAGAAATCCGACTGGGCGAGCATCGCCCGCCGGGCTAACGACGCCAGGTCCACTGCCGGTGAAGCGAAGAGTCTGGCGGAAGCCGACAAGAAAGCTGCCGATGCTGCCCGCTCAGCGATCAGCTCTGCCCGCAGCAATATCGACGGCACGCAGACCTCGTACGGTCACGGCGTCTTCGCGGATCTCTCCAGCGCCAACTCTTACCTCGGCCAAGCCGAGCGAGCACTGTCCTCCGGAGACTATGAAGGAGCCAGCCGCCTGGCGAAGAAGGCAAGCAGCGCCGCCGACGAAGCAGAAAGCTCTGCCCGTGCTCGGGTAGCGGCGATCATTGCCGAGCTCGAGCGGCAGCGCCGCGAGCGTGAGCGCCAGGAGCGCGAGCGCCGTGAACGCGAGGAAAGGGAGCGTCAGGAGCGCAACCGGCGCAACGACGACTTCGGCGGCTCCGGTCGCTCCGGTGGTGGAAGCTGGAGTGGCGGTCGCTCGGGTGGCGGCGGCGACTTCTAAGTCGTCCAGCTCACCAGCTCGTCAGTTCATTTTTGAGCCGGGGGGTCCCCGGAGAGACTTACGTAACCGGCGCGAGCTCTATGTTTCAGCTCGCCGGGTCCTGACAAAGATCGAATCTCGAATCAATCAATTTCCGAAAAGGAGAACTCACCATGTCAACGACAGTCGCACTCGTGCTCATCGCTATCGCCGCCTTCGGCGTGCTCTTCGCATTCTGGCCCAGGTTCCGCCAGATGATCCGCATCAAGGGCGGTAACGCCGTCGACGGCATGACCACCGCCGTCGAGAAGGAACGCCTTCTCTACAAGGACCTCGCCGCCAAGGTGGCCGCCAACCGCATCAAGGTCACCAATATCACCGGCGACTACCGCCACCAGGTCAACAACCTGAACAAGCTCCAGGAAGCCGCCCGCAAGGCACAGGCCGACTACGATCTCAGCGTCGACGCCAAGATGCCCGAGAACGTCCAGGGTGAGAAGTTCCAGGACTTCCAGAAGGCTCAGGCCGCCGTCACCGCTCAGCGCAACGTCGTGAGCCGGTTCGCCGAGGCCGAGAAGGCCGCCAAGAAGGCTCTCGAGACCAGCCTCAAGGCTCTCGAGAAGATCGCCGCCCAGGTCCAGTCCGACGAGGCCAAGGCCGAGCTCAAGGGCGTCTTCGAGTCCGCCGCCGAAACCATCGAGTCCGCCAACGCCGTCGACGGCGCTTTCTCCGAGCTGAACGAGGCCTCCAACCAGGTCGACCGCGAGCTCGAGCGCGCCAGGGCTCGCTTCGAGAGCTCCCAGGGCAACCAGGCCGACCAGGAGTTCGAAGACCTGGCCGAGAAGGAGCGCCAGCGTCGCGAGCGCGAGGCTTACGACCAGTCTCGCCAGTCGGGTCAGTAACAGCAGGTCACTTCCTGTGGTATCACCGGCGGCACCGGAACCGTTGACTGATACCATTCCCATGACTGAATTCCGGCACGTATCTAAGGAGAAGGGATCGGGCAACCGATCCCTTCTCCTGTCAAGAAGCTTTGCGGAAGACCGGCGCGCCTGCCGGTCTTCCCTGAATTCTGAATTCTCATCGAACAGGAGAACACACTCATGTCAACGACAGTCGCACTCGTGCTCATCGCTATCGCCGCCTTCGGCGTGCTCTTCGCATTCTGGCCCAGGTTCCGCCAGATGATCCGCATCAAGGGAGGTAACGCCGTCGACGGCATGACCACCGCCGTCGAGAAGGAACGTCTTCTCTACAAGGACCTCGCCGCCAAGGTGAACGCCAACCGCATCAAGGTCGCCAATATCACCGGCGACTACCGCCACCAGATCAACAACCTGAACAAGCTCCAGGAAGCCGCCCGCAAGGCACAGGCCGACTACGATCTCAGCGTCGACGCCAAGATGCCCGAGAACGTCCAGGGCGAGAAGTTCCAGGACTTCCAGAAGGCTCAGGCCGCCGTCACCGCTCAGCGCAACGTCGTGAGCCGGTTCGCCGAGGCCGAGAAGGCCGCCAAGAAGGCTCTCGAGACCAGCCTCAAGGCTCTCGAGAAGATCGCCGCCCAGGTCCAGTCCGACGAGCCAAGGCCGAGCTCAAGGGCGTCTTCGAGTCCGCCGCCGAAACCATCGAGTCCGCCAACGCCGTCGACGGCGCTTTCTCCGAGCTGAACGAGGCCTCCAACCAGGTCGACCGCGAGCTCGAGCGCGCCAGGGCTCGCTTCGAGAGCTCCCAGGGCAACCAGGCCGACCAGGAGTTCGAAGACCTGGCCGAGAAGGAGCGCCAGCGTCGCGAGCGCGAGGCTTACGACCAGTCTCGCCAGTCCGGGCAGTAATCAGGTTCTGCCTTCTGAGGGGAGGGACCGCATGGTCCCTCCCCTTTACTCGACAAATCAGCAAGGAGCTTCTCAATGAATGCTATTCTGCTTCTCCCCCTCGTGCTCGTGCTCGGGGGACCGTTCATGTACGGCGTCGTCATCGCCGCCACCAAGCTTCACCAGCTTCTGCGCAAGGGATTCTCGCCTCGAGCCTCCTTCATCACGGTCTTCTGCATCCTGGCTGCCGCTGCCGCTCTGATGACGGCGCCGTACTGGGTGCTGGGAGGCAAGGGCTATCTCGTCGTCGCCGGCGTCTACGTGCTCTTCGTGGGCATCGGCGCCTCCAGGTTCCGCAAGCTCATCCGCTTCCTCAAGCGTGAGCTCGACAGCAACGACAAGAACGACGTCGAGATCCCCGAGGACAAGTAAACCATCAGCGAAAGCGCTCAGAACTTCCTCGCATGTGTACCCTCGCGCCGGCGGAAGAGCAGCCAGGCGACCCGCCTCGATCATTCTCATTAACGGGTCGCCGGTAAGTCTCCTCCATTGGCAACTCGGCGCCATCGCGAAAACCGCTTCCGGAAAGCAATTTCTGGTGGCAACCCGGAGAGCCGCTCCAGGTTGGAGCGGCTCTCCTACGTCTTGTCGCCTTAACGCGACTCGAATGACTCAAAGGAAGATCATGCACGACACACCCTGGATCGAACGGCTCAAAGGACGGCTCCAGACTCCGCCCGAAGAGGAGTCCCTGAGACAAGCCTATCTGGGAGCTCAGAAGCTCGCATTTGAGCTGGTCTGCATATGCAATGAGCTCGTGACACTCCACCCGCCCGATGTCACCGAATGCGCATCCCTGGTTCGGGAAGCATTGAATCGGCCGGAGAGGGAGAGGGACACAGCCATTCAAATAGCCGGGACGACCGTTCGAATCCGCCAGGTTCACTATTATTCCACCATCACCCGCTTCAAGCAGATTCGCGACACCTGGAACTCTATCCGCCTCGACCTGGTCGAAAAGCTCGAGGCAGTTGCAGCGCCGAATCAGAATCCTCATGCATTACCGTCCCATAGGCAGGTTGATGTCGAGGTCGCCCTTAACTGCCAGGCTGTGGCAGCTCTGATCGACCAGTGTGATCGTATGCTGGAGGCAGCGAGCCGGCGTCGGAGGGACGAGCGATCCCACGTGCTTGCCAAAACCTCGTGGCAGAACGTCTTCGAGACCCTGGCTGCCGAGGTCGCAGGGGAGCACTGGCTGGGAACAGCCCGACTGGCCTGCCACGCAGCCTTTCAGGCCGAGGTCCTCAGAAAGGTGCCTGTGGATAGAGTGACGCTGACTCGAGTGCCAGAGGACTATGTGAGCTGCCGTAACGTTGATGCGGCCAGAGAGGCATTCGAGAAGACGTTTGATTCAAACGCCACGACAAACTGCCGAACGTTTCACCGATACAAGTCGGACCTCTTTAACGATGCGCTGCTGTCCGAAAGGCTTCTTTCGGCCGTGCCCGACACTGTCGCCATGCAGCGTATCGAGGAGGAGCGTGACAGCAAACTGGGTACATACTGGCGAAAGTGGCACACTGTGAGAGAACAGGTTGAAAACTGTCAGGAAATGTTCGTCAAGGTAGCCGAGCTGCTTCCCGCGGCGGTTGCCGAAGCACAGTCCATCCAGAATGTCAGGATCCGCCGCCAGGCTCAGAACCTGTGCATGTTCTCCGCGCGTCGCCTCAAAGAAAACCAGGCATTGATCAAGGCGTTCGACAGACAAGTCGGCGAGCGTCACGCCCAACCAGACATCGCCGACATGGCCTCCCGGAGCCATTATGCGCTACTGGAGCGCATCCGGACAAAAAGCCTGCGATGCCCGACCTACCGTCGTCGCGAGTCCTAGCCCTTCTGAAGAGAGCGACGTCGGGATTCCCCGGGACACGTACGAGATTTCCGGTTCAACGAACCGGATTCAATCCAAAACGAGATAAACCACCTTGACCAACTTCATCATCGGAACCGGCATCGTCTTCTTCACCGTCGCTGCCGATTCCCCCGCCCAGGCCATCGAGGTCCTGAAGAAGCGCATCATCTCGGCGAGCCGGATGGAGCACTTCGATGCCAGCCGGGCCGGCATGAGCTACTCCATAGTGGAGGCCTTCGCTCAGGGACGGCTCGACTTCATCGTCTTCAACGAAGACCGCACCGACATTCTCTGTGGCGAGTACCGGGGAGAGTTTCAGGAGCTCGCCAGCCGTGAGCTCCTCGACGCTCTTACCGAGCTCGTTCCGGAAGGTCTGCGCATGAAACAGCTTCAGCGGCTCTATGCGCGCTCTCAGACCTCGTAAGACAGGCGGCCGATCATAACGCAAGCGCCGGCGGCAAAAGGCAGTGAGGAGACCCATATGGATCATTCTCATCATCAGGGTTTCTAGCTGAACAGAGCCGCTGGCGCTTCTCATCGATAAAAGCCGCCCCGAACCGGCAGCCGGCAGGCAATCGCCTCCCGCTCGATCATTCCAGGAAGGCAGTCACGCAGCCGGTCGTGCTGCCTTCCACTTTCAAAGCTTTCTACTAACTCGAATAGTTATCCACACAGATGCCACCATCAGCACTATCAGTCACTGCCCGAACACCGCCTCGTTCACTTGGCAATTCCAAGACCTCGGGCCGGCGGGAATGCTTACCAATTCTGCGATAACACGGTTACAAAAAAGCCGCTACCGGGCATAACAGAAACTGAGAGTCTTGCGACTTTTCGACGATCACCTTCACTCTCGAAAGGGCCTCCAGCGATGCGAAGCTTGGAAGGCGTGCGGGCGCTGCTTACAGTAGCGCTGCTGCTTGCTGCATTGAATTTTACCGGCGAAGCAAGGGCACAGTCGGTGTGCTGCACCGAAAGCGGTGCTCTGACTGGCTCGATCCTGATCGACGCCTCTCCGTCCATCGTCTTCGACGCCATCAAGAGATCCCGCTACCAGGAGCCGGACCGCCGCAAAGTGCTGAGCATACAGGGCAACCGCGTGCTGCTTGAGGAGTGCTTCGCCACCTTGCCGATCATCGGCGCCGCCACCTGCCGGTACGAGGAAGTCGAAGTCAAAGACAAGCGCATCGATTACAGCATCGTAGCCTCTCGGCAGTTCCGCAAGTTCGAGGGGTCCTGGGAGCTCGAGCCGAAAGAGAACGGCAACTCCACTCTGCTCAAATTGACGTCTCAGGTAGACACATTCATAACTGTGCCTTTCAAGAAGCAAATCACCCACGCCTCCACTCGCAAAGACATCCGGCGCAGGCTCAACAACATCAAGCACTCAATCGAGACAGCGCGACAACTCTCGCTTGCCCCCTGCCTGACGAATCACTGAGTCTATCTATTTCTCCATCAGGAGCTTGGACACCCGCCGGGCGACTTTCTTAGGCGTCATGCGCAGAAGATAATGAACCAGGAGACGATTGGTCGTGCCGGGCACAGCCACTGTCTGTCCCCTCATCATCGCCGCATAACCGTAGGTAGCCACCGAGCGGACCGAGGCATTGATCATGAAAGCCTTGGTGCCGGTCACTTCGGCTACCTGCTCGAACTCGGTCTTGGTTGGACCGGGACAGAGCGCAGTCACCGTAACACCTGTTCCATCGAGCTCGCTTGCTATAGCCTCGCTGAAGGAGAGAACGAAAGCCTTGGTGGCATAATAAACGGCCTGGTACGGTCCGGGAAGGAATGCGGCCATTGAGGCAAGATTGAGGACCCTCCCTTTCTTGCGCTCGACCATTTCGGGCAGAAAACAATGTGTGAGCTCGGCCAGGGCAGCGATATTCAGCTGGATCATATCAAAATCCCGATCCCAGTCCCGCTCGTGAAAACGACCGTGGCCCCCGAAGCCGGCATTGTTGATCAGGAAATCGATCTGAACACCCGTCTCCTTGATTTTCTCATAGAGTTCTGTGGCTGCATGGATCTTGCTCAAGTCCTTCTCGATTACCATGACCTCGACACCATATTTGCTCGAGAGCTCCTCCTTGAGCTCCTCGAGCCGGTTGAGCCGTCGAGCCACAAGGATCAGATCCCGACGCTTGGAGGCATGGATCTTAGCCAGCTCGAGGCCGATGCCGCTGGACGCCCCGGTTATCAATGCAACGTCTTTCACCCTCAGAACCTCTCGAGCATAATGCTAAAACTATTAATCGTAGTACATTCAAGTATATCAAAACCCGCTGAAACTCGACAATTACAGAGGATCTAATACCACCGGCAATATCACTTAAACGATCGAGTTGCCGGTCGCCTCCGAACAACTGTTGTCCCGGCTCAAAAAGTGACTACCGGACTGGCTAGGTCAGCTAGCGTAGCTTTTTAATAGAAGTCTCTATCTCGCAATGACAGTCACGGCAATTGTTTCCAGATAGAAACATGTTTTTGGTGTTGAGTAACTTAGCGGAAGGTTGTCAGTAAAGATTCGCTTAAAGATATTGGTTTTGCAAGAGAATTAAGGCACGGTGGACTTATCTCTCACCACTTTTCTTTTAACGAGCCCAGAACCTAGAAAACATAACCAGCTCACACTTCCTGCTCAACTGTCCCGGTGGCTTAACCGGCAGTCGAGTCCGGCTCGTCAACCAATAAGAATTCTGGAGACAATTCCATGAACACCATCGCTGTGCCCGTCATGCTCGGGCTCCTCGCAGCCGCATTCCTGGCTTCGCTCTACAGCGTCATCGTCTGGCTCAACCGCCACAAGAGCATCCAGAACGAATACCGCTGGCGCATCGCCTCCGGTCTCTGCTTCGTTCTCATGGCTGCCGACGGCGCTTTCACGATGCGCTGGCTCGACTCCAATCGCTTCGCGACCGGAGTGTCGGTTGTCTTCATTCTCATTCTCGGGCTGCTCATCCTTGGCTGGGGTCTCAAGATCAGGGACCACGTCAGGCAGAAGCAGTCTCCAGAGAAGTAAAAGCAGGCTCGCGACAGACCCGGAAGTTCCGGTTCGGTCGCGGTTGTTGAAACGCAGCCATCAACTCGGTAGCACCCGAATCAGGGTCGAACCGGGTCGCTGGCTCCTGGCAGGGAGGCTTTCCTCCCGTAGGAGATTGCCATGGGCAATTCCCAGTCTCTCAAAAGGGGAGGTGTACGGAAAGCGAAAAAGCCCGCTATCAAAACCGAAGCCGTACTCGGCGGCGGTGGCGTCAAGGGCTTCGCACACCTTGGTTTTCTACGCGCATGTGAGGAGCTTTCGATCGCCTTCACCAAACTCACCGGTGTGTCGATCGGATCGCTGGTGGCAACCTTTTACGCCAACGGCTACTCAGTGGGCGAGATCGATGAGATCTTCCGGGAGGAGGTGCTTCGCCTCAAACCACGCCGGATCGTCACCGCCCTTGTAGCGCCGGACGCGCTTCTGGGGGCGAAGGAAGTCGGTCTGGGCCTGGTCGGTCTCACCGCCCTCAACCGCGAGATCGTGGACAACTACGCTCTCGAGCCCAGGAAGAACCTCCGCATCATCGCCTACAGTCTCGTACGGCGGGAGCCGGTGGTTTTCGAAGGCACCGACTACGACCTGGTCGACGCGCTCAGCGCATCCTGCGCCGTCCCCCTGGTCATGCGCCCGATCTGGTACGGGCAATCCAATCCGAAGGGCATCGTCGATACTCTCTACCGCTCGATCACCGGCAAGGCATCCCACGATGTCCTGGTCGACGGCGGTGTCCATCATCCCTGTCCGGGCGACTTCTGCAAGAGTCGCGCCGTCATCTCGAAGCTCGGCTTCGTTAACAGGCTTCCCGGTCAGGGTCTCGGACCAGTCGACATGTACTTCCATGCTCTGGAGCTCATCGCCGCGCCGCTGCTCAACAGGCTCTTTCCCGATCCGGAGGAGCACCTCGTCATCAATGTCGGACCCACCGACGTGGCGGGGCTCTCCTTCGGCATCTCGCCGCAGACTTGCGACCAGATGATCGAGAACGGCTACGCGGTCGCTTCCAGGCAACTGCAGAAGGCTATCACCGCAGGCGAGCTCTAGGGCTTGCCAGCAAGGGGTTGCGGCTTCGGCGCGAGCCTGCCGCAGCAAATCTACAAGCTGAAAGGAACAGGTGACACCATGTTCAAGAAAGCTACTGTATTTACCACTGTCGCGGTAGTGGCGCTCCTCTCCGTAGCGCTCACCGTGACCCTCATGAATCGGGAGACCGATTCCATCGCCGGGGGTGCATTCGCCGTCAAGCCCACCCGCGGAGTCGAGCTTCCCGCCGGAAGCGAGAGCATCCGGATCGTCGACTTCTGGCCCGACGGCACCACCCGCAAGGAGGGCACCGAGTACAACCGGGACGGGTCGGTCAGCCAGTACTGGTTCCGTCCGGACGGCACCCTGCGTCACGCCACCGTGCTCGGTCCCGAAGGCGAAGACGGCAAACGTGCCACTCTCCGGGTAACCGACATGGCTCCGGATGGGCGCACCTTCCAGACCGATACCGAGTGGTACGCCTCCGGCGCCCTGAAGAAAGTGGTCAAGCTCGAAAGCGACGGAAACACCAGCCGTCGATTCTACTTCGAGACCGGCCAGCTCGACAGGGAGCAGCAGATGGTCCTGGCGGACGGTACCTGGAGGCTCGCCTCCGAGTCGGCGTTCCGTGCCGACGGCACGAAGTCGCGGACCTTCCTGGTCGGCGACGGGGAGACCACCGACTTGCTCTTCAACGAGAATGAGCTGGCGGTTGTGGTCAGAGTCCACAACAAGAAGCTCGACCAGTACACCGAGCGCTGGTACGAAGACGACGGCAAGACCCTCAAGCGCGCCGTCGATCAGAACAACCAGGGCACCCTCCTCGCCATCAAGGGCGCTGGCGGTGTGGATCGCGTGACCTACGACTTCTCCGGCAACATGGCCGACGGCATGCTCGAAGTGACTTTCTACGACGAGAAGGGCGTCAAAGTTGCCACCCAGTCCTGGTGGGTATTGGAAGGCAAGCGCGTCCTGCGCGCCGTCATGTTTTTCGACAAGGACGGCAAATGGGATCGCCAGTACCTGATCGAGGTCTCCGGGCCCGGCGCCGGCAAGGTCGAGCGTGACACGAAATTCGGCGGCATGGATTTCCGCGGCAACTACACCAGCCGCAACTACGCTCCGGACGGGACGCTCAAGTCGGTGATCGTCTATGGTCCCGACGGCAAGCAGGTCTCCGAGACCACGCATGACAGCCACGAGAATATCGCCCCGGAAATCGATCCCCGGATCACCCGGTACAAGCTCTTCGAGCTGTCCATCCCCGAAACACCGCCCCAGGTGGTGGAGTATGTCCCTCAGGGTGACTGAATCCGGGACACAGGCATGAATGCTGATGAGCTGTAGGCCGGCTCACCGGTTATCGTGCCCGCCTCAAGAGGGCTGACAGGCAGAAACGGCAGCAGCGGTGTCTAACAAACACCGCTGCTGGCCGCCTGCCTCGAAGCTCTCTTGCTTGCGCCTCATTCTCTTATATCATTTAGTATAATACTTCACGACCAGGGCTATAACTTCAGCTCAGCGTAGGACATGGGAAGCACGAAAAGGCAGGCCCGGAGAAGGCCGGAGGGGATGAACGATTGCTTGTAAAAACAATTGCTTGTAAAAACGATTGCTTGTGACGACGATTGAAACGGAAGCAGAACTCGTCCTGTTGCGGGTGCGGTATATATTTCTCGAAACCAGGCTAAGTGCGGCATATATTTCTCAGATTTTCCCCGTCTTGAAGCAATATATGCCGCACTTGACCACCGGTATGGTCTTTGCAGCTTCGGGTGATGCAGGCACTGAAGATGCTGACTCGAGCCTGTGAGGCGTGAACCTGTCATAGTACGAGTGTTCTACAACTCTAATTGAAACGGAGCCAGCCGCAAAGTGCTCAGCTTCGATCATGACCGGGACCTGAGTCTGAATAACCAGTTTGGAAGCGGGACGCGAATCTTGTGCAAGATGGTTCCAGACTATAGGGCTAAACATCCGTCGGAACAGAGGTTATAGCCCTACTTCACGACATACCTGTCAGTTCAAAGCAGGTATGCTGTGAAGGTCAGTGTCCGCGATTTTTTATAGCATCAACGACCTGAAAGTGAGATTTCTAGGCGTTTCTGACGTATTTTTCGCCCTTTTTTATGGCACAAACGCATTTTTGGTCTGGGAATGGAAATACTGGGGTCTCTTGCGGCAGCTTGGGGGGAACTGCAGATTGGCTGGGACTCTAGATTCAGTGTGTCTGCCGATGGGCATTCTAATCTACCTGCTTTGAACGAACAGGTATGCTTCTCGAAACGATCAGGTCCGGAGAGGGACGGCGCAAAGGCTGTCCCTGCAAAGTCGGAGAGGCGACCCGCTTTAGAAACCGGCTCCATGTGCCTTCCGCCTCGAATATCAGGCAAGATCGGCATTGTCCCAGAATAAATAGTGCAGCTTCGCAAGCCCCTCAAGACGGGAAAAGCTGATTGAGGCCCTTCTGCACATCGCTTCCCGTTCCGAGATCCTTTGGACGGGTTCCGATATCTATGAAACGAAGCAGAGTATTGAAGTCGGCATTGAAAGCAAAGCCCCTGGACTCTGGAGAGGCAGTGCCACCCTCATCGGTAATCACCTTGACCATATAGCCTGTCAGTTTGCTCGAGATACTGAAAAGCTCCCGGGCATAATCGTCCGGCAGCATCGCCGGCGAATCGGGGAACTCGATCGACTTGTTGCTGGTGCCCGAGATGTGCAAGTTGAAGAGAAGGACATTGCCATCGCTGCTTTTCAGCTCCATGAGACTGCGACCCAGAGGCAGGGGATCACCGTCGCTGGCTTCGCCGTCGGTGACGTTGATCACTATTGGAGGAAAGCAATCAGGGTGCTCGATCAGCCATTGATTGATCACTCGCGATGCCCGGCGAAAAGCCTCGCACATCGGCGTCACCCCACCATAAACCGGCTCGACCCAGATAGGGATGTTGAGCTTTTTCTCCAGAAATCCGCCTTTGCCGTCCGGTATTCGCTTGATTCGCTTTTCCACTCTGGTGGGATAATTTCCGATCAGACTGATCGGAACAATATCTTTGTGGGCGAGCGGACCGCCCCCCAGAGCCGGCACTACTCCGTTGCCGCTGTAACCGATTACACCAACATGATAATAGTCATTGATTCCGGCGGATTTGGTGCATTTAGCCACCAGGGTCTGCAGGGAGCGATTGATTACATCTGCGACCCCCTGTGCCTTGGTTTTCCTGCCGTCTCCGGTAAGGAACTCTTCGTTCATGGAATGAGACCGATCGAGGAGAAACAATATGCACGATGGGTTCGAGCGACTGATTTCGGCGTTGTATGGCATTTTTCGGTTGAGCTCCGGTTCGATTCTCCCAATTATAGAGCCTTGCCCCGGCTACGCATCTTCCATGCGTTTGCCAGCAGGTCAGGACGGGTAATTTATGAGCAGTAAAGGGGGACGACCGAGACATGACCGTTCGGTGGCCTAATCCTCTGGACTATGACGAGGCAGTTCAGTTCGCTGAAGTGTCGTTCAACGATCCCGAGTTACAGAAAGGCGAAGTGGAGCTCACGCCCCTCGGTCTTCCCAGAGTGGCATCCGGTAATTTCGCCAGTGTATACCGCATGGATTGCGGATTGAAGTCCTACGCGGTCAAATGCTTTCTCCGCAATGTCTCGGGTCAGAGTCGTCGGTACTCGATGATCAGTGATTTCACATCGACATCCAGAGTGGAGCATATGGTCTATTTCGAGTATCAAAAGCAGGGAATCAAAATAGAAGGCGACTGGTTTCCCATCGTAAAGATGGACTGGGTGGACGGTCTGGGTCTCGATCAGTTCATTCGCAAGAACTGGACCAACAAAGCTCAGATAAGCAGAGTCATAAGCCAGTTCGAGACCCTCATGCTCGACTTGAAAGACAGGCGCATCGCCCACTGCGATCTGCAGCACGGAAACATCCTGGTCAAGAACGACAGCATGAGGCTGGTGGACTATGATGGTATGTTCGTTCCAGCTATGGCAGGCGAGCCCAGCTCTGAGCTGGGGCATTCGAACTATCAGCACCGCGACCGGTCCGAGCGTGACTTCGGACCGAGCACCGACAATTTCTCAGCCTGGATCATCTACTTCTCGCTCCTTTTTCTCAAGCTGGATCCCTCGCTCTGGCAGCGCTTCGAAGGGGGTGAAGACTGCCTGCTCTTTCGCAAGTCAGACTACAACAATCCAGCGTCATCCAGGCTCCTGGCTGAGCTGGCCAATCATGCCGTTCCGGAGATAAAAGAGAGATTTCCTCAGCTCAAGCGCATTCTGGAGTCACCGCTGGATAGAGTGCCTCCCTTTCCCGCCGACGACACCCCCCAGATTGCCCTGACCAGCCCAGCCGCGAAGCCGGCGCCGGTTTATCCGGAGCGCTGGCCGACCATTGAGCAGTATTTCCGGGCGGCTCTGCGCCCTCCCAAATCCTTCTCCGACGAAAAGCTCCGGAACTCCGTTCCTGTGCCCACGGAAGGCAAGACCACCTCGTATGTCGAGGCGGATGCCACCACAAGAGAAAGGCTGACAGTCAATAAAACTGTCATCGTGGGCTCGAGCAACATGGTCCTGCATATGATTGGCGAAGGTGGTGCCCGCCATTACGCTGTCAAATTGTTCCTGAAAGATCTACCCGACAGGCACACTCGCTATCTGGCCATCCACCGTCACAAGAAAACCCAGTCCAATCGGTACTTCGTGCCCTTCGTCTACCAGCATAGAGGGATCTTCGTGGAGGGCAACTGGTTCCCTATCCTCAAAATGCTCTGGGTCCACGGAGAGACCATCGAGGCATATGTCAATCGCCAGCTCAAGCTCGGCAACACGGGAGCAATCGAAGAGCTCTTGCCGAAATTCGTGCGGATGATCAAGGCTCTGGCTGAAGACGGAATCGCTCATGGCGACCTGGAGCCCGGCAATATACTGGTTGACGAGGAAGGCAACCTTAAGCTGGTGGATTACGATTGTATGTATGTACCGGCCCTGGCCAGCCTGCAGAGCTGCGAGCTCGGCATCAAACTCTATCAGCACCCGGCGCGCAGCCTGAACAATTTCGGCAATTATCTCGACAATTTCTCGAGCCTGGCGCTTTATGGAGTCCTCTCCTGTATGACCAGGATGCCGCCTCAACAGTTCTGGCGGTGGGACACGCTTCTCAGGCAGGTTCGCAGCCAATCCTCGCAACTGAGGGGCGATGACAGGCGAGACCGGCCCCAGGGAAGACCATTGATCGGACGCGGCTCGAGCGATGGCTATCGAATGCCCAAGCAGTATTCGAGCCAGGGAAAAGAAGAAATAAAAATCGGAATCGGACAGCCGGTTTTCGAGAAAGTGACCCACGAAGACTTGAGGGGAGACCAGAGCTTCAAAGGCTCCATGGAGCGTATGACCCGTGTACTGCAGGAGCAGCACAAACGAAGGATAGACCAGGTGTCCAGGCTCGATCTATCGATGTGGAACCTGGCCTGACCGACTTCTCAGAGAGCTATTACATGCCTGAACCACCCGAGCCCGCCTCCAGTCAACCGACAAGCAAACCGCAATATCTTACTCTCCCTTATGACGAGACGGTTTACGCGCGCATGGATAGGCTTTTGGAGCAAGCTCGACTTCTAGATGGGATAATCATCGACTTCATGCAGATCGGTTTCTCTGTCCCGCTTGATATTCTCAACCGTCTACTCGGCTATGCAAAGAAACTTCTCGAGCCTGGCGGCATGATGATATTGATCAAGAGTGATGGAGCCATCGCCCTGACCCGGGACGATCCGGCCGGAGGTCTGGTGATCAACTCGTACGAGAGCCCTTATGGAGCCTTCATCCGCTACCCTGCTCTGGCTGACCATGCCTGCCGTACCGTAAGCGGACTCGATCGCGATCGTTTGCTCGATGGTGGCGGCACCCTGGCTCACCATATTCTTCTTGCTTCAATTCCGGTATTGACCGAGAAAGGACTGGCCGCCAAGCACGACTTCAACCTGCCTGCAAGTCAGAACTGGCTCATGCAGGCAATCGACGATTACACCCCGGTCGAGTCTCTCCTGCACAGGATGGAGGCGAGGCACAAGCAGAGCCCCCAGGAAACCCTGATAATCCTGCAAGAGCTCGACGATCAGTCCATGATCTTTCCGATTTTCAAACGAATTCAGTTTCTCTCGAGCTGTTATCAAAACCGAAAACCATTCCGTCTGGGTCATTTCATGGTAGCCTGCGGCATCCTTTCCGAGCCGCAGCTGCAGGTACTTCTGGAACAACAGCAAGAGGAAGGCTGGGACGAGGCCAACCGCACCTTCCTGGGAATCCTGACTGTTCGATCGGGATACATTTCAATGCGCCAGCTCCAGGTACTGCTCGCCGATCAGTACCTTTACGGCGGTTACCACCGCCTCCTGGACCAGACTCTTCCTGGTGGCACCGCTGGCATCGAGGTCAACACCGTTGCCGATTCGATGATTGGAAGCCTTGGAGCCATCGACCCGCCAGGACTTCTTCAGTCTTTGAGCACAGCTAACAAGACCGGACTGCTAACCAGCGAGAACAGGGACAGAGTACTGGTGGTGGCATTTACGGAAGGTCGGCCCAGTCATGCGAAAATGAACGAGCTCAGAGGCTTCGACGCGCTCTGCGAGTTCATCACCACATGGTCGGACGGGATATTCGTATTCCGAGAGGGAGGAATATCGAGAGAACTGAACGATGAATTCCGGATATCGAGCTCCCTTGATCGGGTGTTGCTCGATTCCGCTCTTTTCGGTGACAACATGAATCAAATTCTGAATAGTCTCGACCAGGGAAAAGAAACCGTGCTCGAGCGCGTGCCGGATTTCGCTGCGGGCTGGAAGAGCCTGGAATCAAGTTCTCTGGCTTATATCGACGAGAGCCCCGTAACCCCTGAGGATCGCACAGAGATTGCCAGGCTGGCTCTCCAATTCGACGGTCTGTCCACGCTGGACGAGGTGATCAGAGGCTTTCCGGAATGGCCGACCCATAAGGTCATCAAGGCAGTCCATGTGCTCTACCAGAACAAACTGCTCTCCCCTCAAAAGGGTAGCCTGTTCAAACCACTGGCGGTCTTTCAGGACATTGTCCTGAAGATACGGGAGCAAATCGGCAGCGAACGCAACAAAGTTTTGCTTCATTCCTCGCTACATTACGCCCACGGCGACTCCCCAGCCCGGATGCGCTTCCATATCGATCAGGAGGGACTTGTGTCGGTGAATGTGCAGGTGCTGAAGAGTTCGGGTGTTTCGGCCTCTCTGGTGCTCCCCGAGTTGAGACGGTGGATGGAAGCCTATATCGCCTACTGCAAACAGGAAATGAATCCGGACTCCATCGACAATCTGGTCACCGCTTCCATCGAGACAGCCAGCGCGGTCTGACCCCGGCTCAACTCCCGGGATGCTTCCACTGCATCAAGCCGCTCTCGATGAGAAGCGCCGCCGCCCTCCATTTCAAATAAGAAGGCACGCCGGTGAGCTTCTTGAAGATTGCATCGAGAGTGCAGTTGCCATCGGCCAGGCGGTGCAGATCCTGCATCACCGCAATCTCCTGAGGGGTGACATCGGCCTCCCTGGAGACGGCTTCGATAGCTTCGGGGTTATTCATCCCTCTCACAAGGATCGTCCCTTTCGGAACCACCGTCAGGGCAGCATTCATCTTGTCCTCGGCAAGAGCGGCTTCCATCAAGCAGTACTCGATGGAATGGAGCTCCGAGGGTGATGTCGCTTCGGCTTCTGTCGGACGCCTTTGCTGGAAATTGTAGTGACCGCGCTTGAAAGTAATGATGAACTCGCATACAGCCTGCATTCCCGAGAACTCACCCATGGAGGCCTGCTTCGGGATACCGTCGATGAAGCTGCAGACGAATTGCTGGCCGACTTCGTTGTCTACGGTGAGCACGCCGGTATTCTCGCTTGTGGAGATAGACTGGAGAAGATCGGCAGCGTTGAGCACGCCCAGAGTTCCGGCAATCTCGGTGGACTCTTTGGGTTGAAAGTCCGCCGGCACATTGCTTGCTTTGCAGCTTCCCACACCACCGAGCATCTCTTTGATGTATGAGAGAGTCAGGTCCGCTCTTCTGATCAGATCCTCCCGGCTCTGCCCGTCCTGGGGATAGGAAACCAGGGCGATGGCAAAAGGCAGCTCGGTAATCCCGCCTGCCCAGGAGGTCCGCGTATCGAGCAGGGAACGGACACGCTCGAGATGCATAGCCGCCATGTCCTCATCGGCGCCTTCGAGCACCGCGGCAATCACATCGTCTTGATACCTGATCAGAAAATTGGTGGCACCACGCTCGGGCACCAGACGCCTGCTCACCGGCAAGACCGTCGTGAGCAGCTGGCCTACCTCGGTGAGCCAGCGATGCCGCATCTCGGAGGGGAAACGCACGAGATCGGGAGCAGAGAAATCAGCCCGGATGAGCATAAAGCAGAAAGAGCCTGACCGCTCATCGGCACGCTCCATCACTTTCGGGAGAAGCTCCTGGAAATAGGTCATATTGCCCAGACCGGTGACAGGATCAGCCCAGCGCTCGTCTTCTTCCTCCTCCCTGGCGACCAGCTCGAGATAGAGACCGACGACGGTGTCCCGGAAGCGCTCCAGGCTGCGCACCCTCTCCGGTGGCAACGCCTTTCCCTGCCGAACGAAGATAGCCAGGAGCCCCAGTCCGATGTTAGCCTGTTGAAGAGGAAGATAGAGAATCCTCCCGATCTGGAATTGTCTGGCCAGAGGCTCGAAACCCATGCGCTTGAGCTGCATGGGACCGATCTCGATGCTCTTCTTGCTCATATTGCGTGCGTCGGTGAGCTCCCGATGGTCGATACGCTTGAGCATCTCCACGCCATCCACGCCGAAACCGCTTTCTTTCTCGATCTTGACACCACCGGCGCCATCAGTCCGGAAGAAGACCACAAAATCGATATAGTCTGCATAAAGAGTCTTTAGACCTTCGATGAGCTTGGTGGAAAACTCATAAGAAGTGACACATTTGGCCAGCACCCTGTCCACCTGAATGGCGAAGACCCCTGTCTCCACAGCGGCCATCTCGCCGCCGGCGTCCTCGTTGTTGGCGCTTCGCTGGACGGCATCCTCGAATTTCTGGCGCTCGCTGAGACGATCTCCTTCCTGAAACTTGCCCTGCTCCTCCTCTCTGAGCTCCGCGACTTTGCGCATGAGCACAGCCAGGCTGCCCCCCAGCTCACGGAATTCCGAGGTGGCGTAGGTGAGCGTGGTGGCCATTCTCACCTCGGCGTCGGTAAAGCGATTGGCGAGCATGGCGGTAAGCTTGTCCACGCATGAGCCCAGTAGACGAACGGAATAGCCGAAGATAGACTCGCAGAAAATTACCGCGCACAACCAGATAGCAAGGATAGCAATAAGCACCGATCCGAAAGGTATCGCCGCCCTGACGGTAGCCAACGTGTCGGCTTTGAGAATGACCGAGGAAGAGTCCATGGGAAGCCCGATATGCAAACGGCTACCGTCCGGACGCTGGAGCACCGAATCGTAATAGCGATGATCGCGAATCTTGATCTCCTGAGACTTGATCGGAATCCTCCGGGTGGGCGGAGCGAAAGACGCAGTGGCCGACATTACTTGATTGTTCTGGTCGGTGATGAAACACCACGATAGACCGTAACGTCGCACCAGATCCATGCTCTCGAAGCTGGACGGAATCTTGCCGGCAAGCTCGGCATCGATGCTCGAGGCAATGTACCGGCCGAGCAAAGGCGAGGTCAGGGGAGTCACCGAAACAGCGAAAATGAAAGCGATCACGCAGGTAGGAGCCAGAATGAGACCCAGCCGGATGCTGGCCCGGTCCAGCAAAGAAAGAAGAAACTGGCGCCTGCTATCTTGCCGGGCGCCCTTCGCATCGTCTCTCGACTGTTTCGAATTGGCCAAGTTCACCTGATAAGGTCACTTATATATGTAAGTTCTCAGATGAAATGTTCCACCAAAGCCCCCGGCTGGAACACTGTCCGATAACCGTTCTTTGTCGGATCTAAACCACAGCCAGCGTGACAGGGTTGAATTGCATCGGGTAGACCTCTTGCAACCTGTCCTGCCAGTACTGGCAGCGAGAAGCCAGTGCCGGTGTACGATTGATGAAATCGAGCAGCAGATCGTAGCTGGAAAGACTGCCGAGATCGTATTTACAGAAAGAGGAAAGCAGGATGAGCTCGGCGTCGCGCGCACGCCCCTGGGCAACAGCCCGACCGGCTGCTTCCATCAGAGCCTGCCGGGAAGGCGGCGTCAGGGGAGGGAGCTCGAACTGGCAATCCCGATCGAGATACTCGTTTTCGACGAATCGACCCAGCCTGTCGTTGAGGAAACAGTCGAACATCAGATGCAATCTGGGAGACCGACTGAAATTGTAGGCAGCATGGATAGTCTGGGAAGGGCTGAGCTTCCAGAGATGCCCTTTTTTCAAATGGATTCGCCTGCCGGGAAGGACGACAGCAGCGTCCTGGCTGGTGACGATAGGCAGATGCAGGCGCAGGCGACCGGTGCCAGGCCGGCAGTAACTGTTGTCGTGATCCATATGCTCGAACACGAAAGCTCCGGGGTCCAGGCGAAGAAGCCTGGCGCATGCGACCTTGAAGCCCAGCCCGGCGACGAATTCCATGGTGGCCGGAAGACTGTCCATGAGAGGAGCGACCGAGGCGTCCGGAGCGTCCCCGAACGAGAAGTCCGTCTCTTTTCCTTCCGGGCTCATCAGAACCGCGACTTTGAGACCAGGGCTGGCATGTTCGGAATAAGGCTCGTACCAGTCTATGGGACAGTCGGCGATCTCGTCCTCGATAGCTTCTACAACTGCCGACTCCACACGGAAGAGCTGAGAGATGTAGCGCCGATCGTCCCGATAAACCATAAGCAAACAACCTCATCGCTTACTGAGCTAAGGAATACAGGCACAGCGCCCAACTCTTAAGAAAGGATAAAGACAATTATGTAAGGAGCACAACCTGTTGTCATCCAGGCGAAGAATAACAAGTGATAATCTTTCCTCGCCCCCTGGCGCTTCTCCACCCACAAACCCTGACCAGAAGCCGGGCAAGACGAGCGCCGCCGATCCCTCGAAAGAGTTGCCAAGAGTCGATCTTGGTTAATCTATGTGAAGTTCTCTGATCGTCCGGTAACGGGTTTCCACAGCAGCAGCCTCCACCAGACGGTTCGCCTTTTTCAACATCAGGGCATAGTTCTGCAAAACCGGCATCAGCTCCGGGTGCGCTTTCCCGTATTCCTTTTCACGCACCTCCAGAGTTCGCTTATAGAGAATTTCGGCCCTGGGGTAGAGGCGCCTGGCGCTATAGAGCATGGCCAGATTGTGGTAGTTGATCGCCGTTTCCCGGTGGTCCTCACCATAAAGGCTCAGCTTGATATCGAGCGAGCGCTCATAGTTCTCTTCAGCCAGACCGTACTTGCCCTGGCTGTGATAGAGGGCAGCCAGATTGTTGGCGCTCTTGGAGAGCCGATCCTGGTCTGCCTCTCCGGCCTGGCGCCAGGCATCACCGCCTGAGCCCGCCTCGATACCGGCAAGCTGCTCGGCGATTGCCAGTGCTTTCAAATAGCACTCCTCGGCTTTGACGGTTCTCTTCTTCTCGAAATGCTCGTTACCCTGATTGACCAGTTCGGTCCATTCCCGGATTCGTTCTTCAGTAGCGGTTTTCGGTTCTCCGTCCGTGCGGCTCTCGGTAGCCATATGGTCTCCTTGCGGCTGATAAGCACATTTAAGTATAAAACCCCTTGCGCACCCATACGTTTGTATGTATCATGATGAGCATGAACACGGTAGAAGTCAGCGCCTCCTCTATACTCACACCACAGTCCCACAACAGGCGCCCTGGCTGGCCTCTAACAGTGTATTCACCAATCAGAAAGCATGTCCCCAAGTTTCCCAGCAAACGCAATGACGACTACAGACTCAGGGGACAAATTGTTCTGAACTCGAAGTGAAGATTAACGCTCCCGAACTCATAAGAAAGGAGAGGACCGGGATGTTCGGGAGCTCTATCTTCTTCAGCTGAAGCTCGCGATTCAGCTTAAAAAGTCGCAACAATCTGAAAAGCCGCAAATGCGCGCCTGCCGACAAATTTAATCCTGATCTCTCTATATGCTGCTGCCCGGAAAGCGTCCTGTAATCCCAGGACGCTTTCCTCTTTGCTACGATAGAAATAGCCTTGTACGAAACCAATTTGCCCAAATTCAGCACGATTACGGTGTATGCTCAGTACACCAGGTGACTGGTGCTCGGACTTACAGCCGGAGCAATTATTTGGGGGCAAATACGTGACGCCTGCAAACACAATCCAGAGAAGACGGAACAGACGTCTCCGGGGACAAGCGATTAGCGAATACGCCATGATCCTGGCCTTCGTGGCGATCATCGTGGCCATGGTTTTCGCTTTTGCTCCGGGCAAGTTGGCGCCGGCGGTCTCGGGAGCGTTCTCCAGAATGGCTCAAGAATTGAACAACATGACTGCATATGCCGATTCAGTCTCGATGATCAGCAATTTTTTCGATACTGCCCTGTTCACGAACTGACGGATGTATGATGGAAATAGGCTCAAACCAGGCTCTCGCCATCATTGGATCTTACCAACATGCTACGAAGACTAAGAAATAGATTGAGCACGCTAAGAAGCTGGAAACTCAAGCGCGGCAAAGATGGCCAGGCAATCACCGAGTACGGGGCGATCATCGCTTTCATCGCCGTCCTGGTAGCTCTGATGTTCGCTTTCGGATCCGGTAGCATAGGGCCTGCCGTCTCCAACGCTTTCTCGGCAATCTCGGACAACCTGGACAAGATGTCCGCCGCAGCGGCAACAACCAGCGGCTCTTGAAGACAAGCGGTTTGCGCCAAGAGTTGACTGTATCATTGTCGCGTGAGCAAAAATGATACAGCCTGGCAATTCTTTATCGACCGGGGAGGCACTTTCACCGACCTGGTCGCCGTAGCAGAAGACGGATCCGTCTCGGTGCTCAAGCTTCTCTCGGAGGATCCGGAGCATTACGCAGACGCCTGCCTGGAAGGTATCAGAAGGGTGCTGGGAGACAGCTCGATTGACACGATATCCAGAGGCGCCATCGATCAGGTTCGCATGGGCACCACCGTGGCCACCAATGCCCTCCTCGAGCGCAAGGGCGAGCCGACTCTGTTGATCACCAATCGTGGGTTCAAGGACGCCCTGGCAATCGGTTATCAGAATCGACCCGACATATTCGCCAGGCACATCCAGCCGTACAGACCTCTATACAGCGACGTCGTAGAGGTGCCGGGGCGGCTTTCCGCTCAGGGAAAGGAGCTCGAGCCCTTCGATGCCGGGGCTGCCCTGGCGCTGCTTCGCCCCCTGGCGGAGGGAAAAGGCTTTCGATCCTGCGCGGTGGCATTCATGCACAGCTATTTCTATCCCGAGCATGAGCTGGCCTGCGCAGAGGTCGCCAGACAGGCGGGTTTCACCAGCGTCACCCTGTCGAGCCAGGTGAGCCCCCTGATCAAGCTCGTTTACAGAGCCGACACCGCAGTCGCCGACGCGTATCTATCTCCCATACTCGAGCGCTATGTCGAGCAATTCTCGAGACCGCTGGGGGAGACACCGATCTATTTCATGCAATCGAACGGCGGTCTTGTGGACAGATCGCACTTTTCGGGCAAAGACAGCCTGCTTTCCGGTCCGGCCGGCGGCGTGGTCGGAGCGGTGGAAAGCGCCCGAGCCAACGGATTCGAAAGAGTAATCGGTTTCGATATGGGCGGCACTTCCACAGATGTCTTTCACTATGATCGGGAATTCGAGACCAGCCAGGAGAATGTCGTCGCCGGAACAAGGATCCGCACTCCCATGCTGGCTATCCACACAATCGCTGCCGGCGGCGGCTCCATCGTCCGCTTCGACGGTCACCGCTTCCGGGTAGGACCAGACTCTGCAGGCGCCAATCCGGGCCCCGCCTGCTACCGGAAAAACGGTCCCCTGACCGTCACCGATTGCAATCTCGAGCTCGGACGGATTCAGGCCCGCTACTTTCCGAAAGTCTTCGGCAAATCCGCCCGAGAGCCCATCGACGAAGATATCGTCCACCGCCGTTTTCTCGACCTCAAAGAAGAACTGAGAGAAATAAGGGAGTTTGCAAGCAGCGCCGAGATCGCCTGGGGCTTTATCGAGATCGCCGTGGAAGCCATGGCAGCAGCAATCAAGAAAATCACCATCGAGCGCGGTCATGATCTCAGAGACTATGTCCTCTGCTCTTTCGGCGGCGCCGGCGGCCAGCACGCCATCCTCGTGGCGGAAAAGCTCGGGATCAAGAGAGTTCTCCTGAGCCCTCTGGCCGGCGTCCTCTCGGCACTGGGAATCGGTCTGTCCCATGTGAAAGCCGTTCTCACAAGACCTGTACAGAAAAGCCTCGCCGATTGCGGCTCGGGCTCTGAAATCGAAAATAGCTATCTGGAAATGGAGCGGGAAGCCTCTCATTCTCTGGAGGAGCAGACTGCGACCCGTCAACGAGTCACGGTCTTGCGCCAGATAGATCTGCGTTATCGCGGCTCGGACACGACACTCACCCTGGCTTTCGACGGGAGCCCCGACGAGCTCGCCGATAAGCTGGCAAGCGAATTTCATGCCCTGCATTTGCGCCGCTACGGCTTCCACTCACCCGCTAAAGAGATCATAGTCGAATCGCTGAGACTCTCCGCCAGCGCAGCTCCACGCGGATCGGCCCGGAGCCTCCAGACCGGGAGCCTCCAGGAGAAATCCCCGGGATCAAACGAAAGACAGGAGCCTTCGCTTGATGGCAACGAGCTCAAAGTCCCGCTGTACAGTCGAGGCACCTGGCAGGACGCCCGGCTCATTGAGCGCCGGAACCTGAAGCCTTCTGACAGGATCGACGGTCCGGCAATAATCCTGGACGACACCGGCACCAATGTTATCGAAAGCGGTTGGACCGCAAGCCTCACCGGGGATCTCAGCCTGCTCGTCGAGAAGTCCCGACGGGCTGCCGATTCGCCGGAGCAGAAAGAATCTCCAGGAGGCGATAGACTCCTTCAGCAAAGCGATATTGCCGACCCGATCATGCTCGAGCTGTTCAATAACAAGTTCATGGCAATAGCAGAGGAAATGGGTGTTACTCTCAAGCAAACGAGTCACTCGGTGAACATAAAGGAGCGCCTGGATTTCTCCTGCGCCCTTTTCGACAATCTCGGCAGGCTGATCTCGAACGCTCCGCATATGCCGGTTCATCTCGGCTCCATGGGCGAGAGCGTGCGCTCGGTGATCGATTCATTCGATGGGTCCATGCGCCCCGGCGATGTCTATGTACTCAACAATCCATACAGGGGAGGGACCCACTTACCTGACATAACAGTAATCACCCCGGCTTTCTTCGGCGACGACCGACCCTCATTCTTTACGGCATCCCGCGGGCATCACGCTGACGTCGGCGGTATCACCCCCGGTTCCATGCCGCCCGGCAGCGTCTCCATCGACGAGGAAGGAGCCCTGATCGATCCGATGCTACTGGTGCGCGACGGCAGCTTCCGGGAAGCCGAGATCAGGACCGTGCTCCTTTCAGGCAAGTATCCGGCCCGCAATATCGAGCAGAACATCGCCGATTTGAAAGCCCAGGTAGCCGCCAACAGTCGCGGTCTCAACGGGCTCGAGCGTCTTCTCTCCGAATACGGGCTCGAGACGATTTTCGCTTATATGAATCATGTCAGGCAGAATGCCGAGGACTGCGTCCGAGAGGCAATCAGCCATTTGAAGGACGGCTCTTTCGAGGTCGAGCTCGATAACGGGGGCAAAATCGCCGTGACAATCGATGTTGACAGGCAGACACGTTCAGCAATCATCGATTTCGCCGGCACTTCGCCCCAGCTAAAGAACAATTTCAACGCCCCGTCCTCTATCACCAGAGCAGCAGTGCTCTATGTTTTCCGCACCCTGGTAGAGGACAATATCCCCCTCAACGACGGCTGCCTGGAGCCCATCACCCTAAAAATCCCGGCAGGAAGCATGCTCAATCCGGATTATCCAGGCGCCGTGGTCGCCGGCAATGTCGAGACCTCCCAGGCCATTGTGGACGCCCTCTACGGCGCCCTGGGCGTGATGGCGGCCAGCCAGGGCACCATGAACAATTTCACCCTCGGCAACGACGAATACCAGTACTACGAGACGATCTGCGGTGGATCCGGTGCCGGTCCGGATCACCATGGCACCGATGCGATTCATACCCATATGACCAATTCCAGGCTTACCGATCCAGAGGTTCTCGAATGGCGATATCCGCTGATTCTGCGCGAATTCTCGATCCGTCGGGGCAGTGGTGGTGCCGGGCGATACAGGGGCGGCGATGGAGCGGTGCGCCGGATCGAGTTTGCCCAGAAGATGAAAGCATCGATCCTCTCCGGCAGGCGAATCAAGGCGCCCTTCGGCCTGGCAGGCGGCGAGGATGCGCTTCCCGGGCGCAATTATGTTATTCGTCACTGCGGTAGAGTGGACGAGCTTTCGGGCACTGACTCAACAGAGGTGGAGCCGGGAGATGTCTTCGTCATCGAGACACCTGGCGGCGGTGCCTGGGGAAAAGCAGACTAGCCTGACTTCAGTAGACAGGCGTCGATCAGACAGGGTGCGGAGTTGAGCGAGGGAGACCACCAGAGCGATAGAACCGGGGACGGGCCAGAGAATTCCGTCTCGGCTCCGGGCAATGACTCAACCACGGAAGAGAACGCCAGGCCTCTGCCCATGCCTGATGTCGGCGACCTCCTCTTTGTCGGGGTCATGTCCATACTGCTCTTTGCCCGACCCGATTTCCTCTTCCAGGACGCTTCCATAGGCTGGCATCTGGTCGCCGGACAATACATATTCCAGACCCATCAGATTCCTTACAGGGACCTTTTTTCCTACACATTTCCCGATCGCGCCTGGGTCGCCTATGAATGGCTCTTCGACCTGATTGCCTACATCCTCACAATCCTGGGCGGATTCAACCTCCCTGGCCGTTGCCATCAGCGCCCTCATAGCCTTCGTCCTGGTGAAAACCTACGACCTCTGCCGGGAAAACGGCGCCGGCCTCGGCATCGCCACCCTGGCAGCGATAATCGGCATCTTCGCCTCGGCCGTCCACTGGCTCGCCCGCCCGCATGTGATCACTTTTCTGGCCGTCTACCTCTATGTATCTCACCTGGAGAAATTCTATCGCGGTGAGCTTGCCGGCAAGAGACTGCTCGCCGTTCTAGCACCATTCATGGTGCTCTGGGTAAACTGCCACCCCGCCTTCATTCTCGGTCCGGTCCTCACCGGCGCCTACCTGGGAGTCAGTTTACTGGTGCTCATCAAAGACCGGACCGGAGCCGCAGCCGAGTCCCTCAAGAGCCGCTGCCGCTGGCTTGCTGCCACTCTTGCCGGGATCGGCGCCGCCACGCTTTTCAACCCGTACTTTCTCAATCTCTATAGCTATATCGTCCACTATCTCAAAGGCAGCAGCATCCTCGCCGAGACCGACGAGTTCAAGTCCCCGATCTTTCACGGAGATATCCACGCTATCTGCCTGGAAGCCCTTCTGGCGCTGCTGGTCACCGGCCTGGCAGTAAGCAAGAAACGTCTTTCCGGACCGTATCTGGTGCTGCTCCTGATGTTCATCCATCTCTGCCTGTCGGCAGTGCGCAATATCCCATTATTCGCCCTCATAGCGGTACCAGCCATCGGTTTGCTTTTCAGCGATACCTTGCTGAAAGAAAGGCTGAGACCGGCTCATGAAGCTCTGGGCCGTCTCGGCCCTCTGGTGGCGAAATATGCCCGCGCTCTGGCTGATTTCGACGCCCAGGAGCGCCAGTGCAAAATGCGAATTCTCTCCTGGCTCTTCCTTATCTTCGTCACAGCCGCGGCCCTTGCTGGCGGAAGCCTCTTCGGCAACAAAGTGCTCTCCTCCGGATTCAACGATGAGAAAGTGCCCACCGCCACCCTCACCTATATCAAGGAGCACGGGCTCGCTTTCGACCATGGTTTCAACTACGACAACTGGGGCGGACTGATCAGGTACAAACTCGGTCAGCGCGTTTTCATAGATGACCGAGCCGACTTCTACGGAGAAGAGTTCTACACACAGTACGGCAGGATCGTTCAGGTCGAGCCCGGCTGGCAGGACCTCCTGGATAAGCTCTCCATCGACTGGATCTTGATCCCGAAAGACGCGCGCCTGGTGGAGCCTCTGAGCAAGGAGAGCAACTGGACGGAAGCCTGCCGGGACGGCGGCTCAGTGCTTTTCGTGCGCGCTCCGAAAAACCCGACAGATCAATAGCACCAGGCAACAGCTATTCGGCTAGAAGGTGAAGATGCGGTCTCCGCCACGTTCCATGCTGCTCTCCATCGCCTCGATAGCGTGGGCAATGAGCTCGTCATAGAGCTCGCCGTGCATGGGATAGGTTCCGATTCCGCCGCTTGCCGTGATCGAGAAATTCTGATCGTTGTGGTTGAACACCTGGCTGGCTATTTTGAGCCGAATTCTCTCACCCACCAGGGCCGCCACAGAGGTGCTGGTCTGAGGGAGAATGATGCCGAACTGGTAGGGCGCGTAACGAGCTGAAAGGTCCTGCTCGCGAACCGAAGAGCGAATCACGTTAGATACTACCTTCAATACCGCATCCTGGGTCAACGGTCCGAAAGTCTCAATAATATTGTCGAAGTTGTCTACCGTCAGAATGCAGATCGAGAGCTTGTGCCCGTAGCGCCTGGCGCGGACGATCTCGGCCTGCAACTCCTTGACGAAAACCCGGTGATTATAGAGCTCGGTAAGCGGATCGAGCAGGGCGAGCTTCTCGATGTCCTCACCCTTGGCGGCTACCAGACCGAGCTGTTGAGCCACGTGGGTGGCCTGACGCTCGTACTCGCGCACGCGCATCAGAACATCCGGATCGCCCGCCATATGTCCGGCCAGAAGAGGCTTGCGCTTGAGCAGGTCCTGACGCACCTGGTCATAAGAGACTCCAGCCGCATCGGGCTTTCCGTTTGACCTGTCACTGCCCGCCATTCATGACTCCCATCCTGCCAGCACCGGTCTCGAGAGACCGATTCGAACCAGCCTCCAGTTTAGCAGCGTGACCACGGGTTTTGCACAACCTTGACATGCATCCTCCCCCGCCTAAAAGAGGAAGGACCATAATCTGCAACACCAGCCATGTTACAAAAGCACCGAACATCAAGGAGGCGTCAATCCTATGCTCGTCCTCTGATGAGGTTTCTTCGCTTCGCATGCCTCGATCGAATCTCCTCCAGTGGTTTATTCCTATTAACTCCACCATAGCTGATTCTAGTAGGTAGATTTCAAACAGGATGCAAGAGTATGAGAGACTGGTATGTGATTTTCTCTCGCTCCAGAAGGAAGGAACAATCCGTGCCCATCGTCGAGACGACCGAACAGGCCTCGAGCCCGGAGCTCCATGTATCACCCAGAGAGCTGCCCCGGTCGATTCTTATGTGCCGCCCTACCTACTTTACTGTCAAAGACGTAAAAAACAGCTTCATGGCCGGCAAGATCGGCTCGGTAGATCAGGCAAAGGCTCGGGATCAGTGGAACGATCTAGTGCAGGCAGTCGAAAAGCTCGGCTATCCGGTCCAGGTTATCGAACCTCTCGCCGGGCTCGAGGACATGGTTTTCGCGGCGAATCAGGGACTGGTAGGCTCTCGCGATGGCGTCGCCTTTTTCGTACCCGGTCGGATGAGGCATGCTGCCCGCCAGGCGGAGGTGCCTCTATACACAAGCTGGTTTGAAAACAACGGCTACCGGATCCATCGCATTGACTGGCAGGAGCTTTACTTTGAAGGGCATGGCGATGCCATCTGGCACCACGACCGTAATCTGCTCTGGGGCGGCTGGGGCCACCGCACGAGCCGCGAGGCTTACGCTCTGCTGCAGCCGATAATCGACTGTCCCATTCTGCTTCTCGAGCTGGTCGACCCGACCTTCTACCATCTCGACACAGCCTTCTGCGTTCTCGATGCCGACCATGTTCTTTTCTATCCGGAAGCTTTCAGTGACACAGGAAAAGACCTGATCAGGAGATTCTTCACCAAGCCAATATCCGTAAGCGAAGCGGATGCCCGCAACTTCGCCTGCAATGCCATGGCGCTGGGCAAAAGGGTCTTGCTGCAAAGGGGTAGCCCGAGCACTTGCCGGGAGCTCGAGAAGTCCGGGTTCACGCCTGTAGAGCTTGATTCCTCGGAATTTATGAAATCCGGTGGCAGTATTTTCTGCATGAAGACTCAAATTTTCACCTGACTGTCGATGCCGTGTCTCGAGCCCCGGATGGGTGCCTTTATTTCCCCGGTGATAGATAAGTTATACTATTTTATATCGTAGTTCCTCGCAAAAAAAAGAAAGGGAGGATTCGGTCGAATCCTCCCTTCCCGGGCTCACTTGCGCTTGCCCTTCCCCTCCAGCCAGTTGGCGATGCGATCACCAGCCAGACGCGCGCCGACGATGTTGCGAGCACCGGGACCGATCTCGAGCTCGGCCAGGGCGCCGGTCACGAAGATGCGGGGATGCCAGCGCAGGAACTTGTCGACGATGGGGTAGCCATCCGTGTGGACCGGAAGGTCGCAGCCGTAGACCGATCCCTTCAGCCAGTCTTCGCCGGGGCAGTGGACGTTGAAGCCAGTGCCGAGCAGAACCCGATCGACAACGAGCGATTCGCCGTTGTTGAGGATGAGCTCGATCTGACCGTTGTCCAGAGCCTTGCCGTCGACGGCGTGGGAGAAACTGATCTTGAGATGACGGTCGACCATGGAGGCCTGGAACAGATCAGCCGCGACTTCGCGAGTGATCGAGCCCCGGACCATCGCCCTGGAGAGATACTCCCGGCGCTTGGCCATATCCGTCTCCCCGTGGAAGTCACCCAGCTCGGCGGCGGGACGAAAGCCGATGTCGTGCACCGGAATCTGACCCTTGCTGAGCAGGTAAGCCTTCCCGGGCGACTTCTCGGCGGCGATGAGAGCCACCTGAGCAGCCGTCAGCCCACGACCAACGATGGCGTAGGTGAATCCCGGCGCGATGGAGCAACGCGTGAAGGTCTCATCGAAGACGTGCCGCACCGGCAAACCCTTCTCCTGCAGAGCGTGAGCCCAGGCAGGGACCTCCGGGTTCTCGGTGGGAGACATCGCCAGGATGACTCGCAGGGTCTTCACGTCACCGAAAGTGGTGTGAGCCACGATATGCCGCGAGCGCACGGTGATGCCCTTCACTCGACCGACACGGTAGCTCTTGTGGAGCTCCGCCTTGTCGATGACGTAGTCGATGTGAGCGTTGAACAGAGCAAGCGAAGGCTTCAGACCGTCACCGAGAGTCTTGGGCTCGGGGCAGGAAGTGTCGCTTGCAAGAAACTTCTTCAGCGAGTCCGGGTCGATGTCCAGATGTCGCTCCATGGTCGACCGGAGGAAGACCATGCCCGTGCGCTCCGTCAGAACCTTCCAGCTCTGACACGGAGAATCGTGAGGGTCGACAATCATCAGGCGGTCGTGCGGAATCTTGAAGCGTTGAATCAGGAGGTTGGCCAGGTAAGTACCGTGAATGCCACCACCGACGATCAGCCATTCCAACATAGTTGTTCTCCTGTTGAGCAAGTGGGTGGACACCGAAAGGTGTCTACCTGCGTTGACAAAGCGGTTGCTGCCGCCATGCAACGTGCGATGCAAAGTACACGGCAGCGCTTTTCAAAGCAGCTGTCTTCTAGAGGAGGGGTCCCTTTGCTCGGAGCCGACACTGGTCCAAGTTTGCTTGTTGGAAGTGTCGCGCCAAAGGAGATAGACACAGGCCTGCTACTACTTCCTTCCAGAAGGAGGAACTAATCGCTTGCGTGGGCCTTTCTTTTAAGTCTTAGAGATGCCTTGGTTTCCGAGAGAGAAATGAACAAAATACTCATCGAATCTATTTGTATATGCGTTCTCGAATCAAGCCCCGGCACGGAGCATTTTGGGGTACCTGCGGATCGCCGACAAATCAGGCTACTCGCCTGAATCCTGCATACCCCATAAATACACGCCGATTAAAAACAAGCACCCCTTGTAATCTAAACACTTTCTTTATTGTCTTCGCGAGGCTCCGCTAGCAAGGAGAAGGGCGGATCACAAGGGGTTTTCGGGAGATCTGCCCCCTCAGCAATTGAGCAAGCTCGTTCATCCTGACTTCCGCGATGATCACATCGAGCTATCAGCCCGAAGGGAAAATTTCCGTTCCCTGAAGGCGAGAGAATCACCCGGCAAAATATCAATAGATTCTGTCGGCTCGGGGCTGATAACCGAGCTCCCTGGACTTCTCCAGATCATCAGTAGCCAGTATGCTCTTGTCCAGCGCGTCGTAGCACTTGCTGCGCACATAATACAGATAAGCAGCCCGCTCGGCGGGGAACTTGTGAATCGAAACCGTCAGATCCCGGATAGCATCCTTGATCTCACCGACGTGATATCTGGCGACACCACGTTTGCCCAGGGCCGGGTAAAAATCAGGGTTCACTTCCAGAGCCCGGTTGCAATCGGCAATCGCTTCCTCGAATTGCTTCTTGTTGATGTATGCCTCGGCTCGATTGACGTAGGCGAACTCGTTCCGGTCGTTGAGCTCGATGGCTTTGTTGCTCTCGGTGATGGCACGGTCCGAGTCATTGAGGGTGAGGTAGACAGAGCCCCGATAAACATAAATATTGTCGTTATCAGGATCGAGCTCCACGGCTCTCTTGTAGACCTCCAGGGCCTCTTCGTATTTATGCTCCCTGACATACCGGTAAGCTTCGTTGATCATCACCTGGGAGGTCTGCCTGACATACTGCCCGTGACGCTCGGCCCTGGTCGTGCAACCACTCACGGTCGCCGCCAGGATCAAAGCTAAAAGTGCTTTTCGGTGGTTCACTCGAACTTCCATAAAATGCCGAAGGGCTATTGGCTACCTCAAACAGAGTTATAGCATGTATATAGCCAATTGCTAAGCACAGCCGATAAGCTTAAAAAGAATTGCTTCCGCTCAGGCTTTTTCCCGAACCGATCAGGAGACCTTCGGCGCTCTCAGGGCGGCGTTGAGCACCTCCAGGCGTCCGAGCAGCTTGCTGCCGTTGATCACCGTGCGTCCGATATCAGCAACGAACAAAGCCAGAGCAGCCTCGAGAGAGATCTCATCGCGCCGGGCGATGATCTGCCCGCTGTCGTTCAGGAAGCAGAAGCCGGGCTGGAGAGGAAGCGGAAAAACCGAGGCGCCAGGGACCAGATCGACACCGGCGGTTCCCGGAACGATGCCATTGCGCCTCATCCACGAGTCAAGCGCCTGACGGACTTTGCTGGTGGAGACCGGGCGAATGAAGAAGACTAGAATCTGCCACTGCTCCGAATCACTGGCCTTGTACATCCGGCAATCACCCAGACCGGCAGCGCCGAGGCAGGCCCGAATCCGAGCAAGTCCGTCTTCGCAGCGATAGAAGCTGCCTTCGTCGATGGTCAGGGCCAGGAAGCCGGTGGTGGCATCGGCACTCACTGCCCGCTGGAAATTGGATTGACCGGCTATAGCCTCGACGATCTCCTCATCGCTCAAATGATGGAACCGGCTCGTCTCATGCCAGTCGCCTTTGCTGCTCTTCTTGATCCTGCTCGAGAAGCGGTGGGCGAAAAGAGCCAGAAAAATCGCCATGTTGTCCGAGAAAGAGGCAGGCTCCATAAACTCGCAACCGCCGGCCTCACCGGTGATATCCGTGGACCGGGAGCGCCGGAGAAGCACCGGCGCCACATCCTCATCGTCAAGTCCGCAGGAGATGTCCATCTCAGCGGCCCTGGCGAAGAAGTCCTCAGCCAGGACTTCGCTCTCCATCACGGGAGGCAAATAGCTCTCCGGCCGGGGAAAAGCCTGGGGCTCCAGCGCCTGCTCTTGCTCGAGTACACTTTCCGGCTCCGGCTCCGGCTCCAGATCAAGCTCCGGCCCCGGCCCGAAATCGAGCTCCCGCTCCATTTTCGGTGCGGGCTCGTCCTCGGAAAAGGACTCCTCTTCAGGAAGCTCGACAAGAACAGGCCCGGCAGCACCGGAAGGAGGACGCGCGTCGATGATCAGGTCGAATATCTCCGGCTCGAAAAGACTGTCCCGAGGACTTTCTGCCGTCTCGAAAGAGACAGGCTCTTCAGGCACCGCGAAAGAGATGAGCTCGCTTTCAGGCTGCCCGCCCGGATCGAAATCGAGATTGAGGACTTGATCAATCAGGTCCTCCAGCTCGAAGTCAGGCTCCGGCTCGCTCTCGACTATCTTCAGACCGGTGCTTTCGGAGATCTCATTCTCGGAGATCTCTCTTTCGGAGATCTCTTTCTCGAAACGCTCGGCTTGCAAGTCCAGATCCATGCGAAGCTGAAAGACATTCCGGTTTTCGTCACCGCCGTCAGTACCAGATCCACCGGTGCCGCTTCCTGATGTCTTCTTATCCAATACTCAGCCCTCAAAAATCGCCGGATTACGGTAGGCGGCAAGCCGCGCCAGCTCTATCATACACCAAGCCAGGCCGTCCACCAGTAGCACACCACAGGCGGTTGCACCACCACTGGATCGGCTCGAGATAAACACCATAGATACACCGGATCTACAACAGATCTCCGCGACTTATAGATGCGGGTGCCGCCCTCATTACACTTATTGAATCTTAGACGGGCAATTCTCGATCACCCTCAGTAGCGACTGCAGGGCGGCCGGGCAGTGTCTCGTCCATCGATTCATGGCAACCCGCGGTAGTCAAGATTTAGAAGAGCATGAATCCGGGGCAGATATATCTTAATGACCATCAGGGAAGGCTATGCCCTCAGACAGCAACCATTTCTCCGAATCGAGACCACACCCGCTAATTGGCAAGACAATCGGCGTCTATCGCATAGTCGAGCCTATAGGCCGGGGAGGGATGGGTTTCGTGTTCAAAGCCAGACACGAGATCATGAATCGAGACGTGGCAATCAAGCTCCTCTCCCCCCAGGTGGCCACCGACGAGATCGGCATCAAGCGGATCAGGCGGGAAGCGAGCGCCATGGGCAGCCTGCAGCATCCCAACATTGCCACGATCTTCGATTTCGGCGTCAGTGACGACGCGCAACCCTTCATCGTCATGGAATACATCCAGGGACAGACCCTGAAAGACCTTCTCAAAGAGCAGAAGAGACTGACCGCCGAACGAGGCTTGCCGATCTTCGCGAGAATCGCCGATGCCATGGCCTTCGCCCACGAGAATGGCGTCATCCACCGCGATCTCAAACCCCACAACATCATGCTTAGCGACACCGTCGAAAAGGATTTCGTCAAGGTTCTGGACTTCGGAATCGCCAAATCGGTAAACGAGTCGGTGATGCTCACGCAGAAAGGCGAGGTCCTGGGCAGCCCGCTCTATATGAGCCCCGAGCAGTGCACAGGCAAGAGCATAGACCAGCGCTCGGACATCTATGCCCTCGGCGCGATCATGTACGAGTCGATTACGGGTAAACCGCCCTTCATGTGCAGCACCATATACGAAACCATATACGCGAAGACCACCGAAACACCAGAACCCTTTCTGGAAGTGGCACCGGACCTTCCGAACCTTATGGAGTGCCAACCCCTTGAAGAGCTGATCATGGCCTGCCTGTCCATAAGCCCATATGACCGCCCCAGCTCGATGAGCGAGCTGAAAGTAAGGCTGGCTGCGGCAGGCTCGCTTCTCGGAATCACTATGACCAGTTCCACGGTCACCTCGGCAATCGCCCGGGTGGAGCCGACCGAACCGGACCAGACAAAGCCCGCCGCCCCGGTCGAAATCACTGCTGAGACAGTTTCCATCGACCAGCAACCAGAGCCCGAATCAGGTCGAGCCGGAGCCACACAGGAAACCAGCACTGTTCAAATCGAGAAGCCGACCCTGCCGGACAGCCTGAAATCGAAGCCGGTCCTGGCCGCTGGCGCCGGAGCGCTTCTCATTGCCGTATGCGCAGCCCTGGCTTTCGCTTTCTCGAGCGCCTTCAACCCCGGCAAGCAAGCCGCTGACGCTCCCGGCTCGCCCCGGATCACGCAGAGCAATAAAGCCCCCGCGGGGGATGCATCGCCTGGAAAGACTCTCGGAACGGTTCGGCATTCCACCGTCGATGCCATGGAATCGGCCATGCTCGAAAAACAGAGCGAGCATGCCGAAAAGGCCCCTTCCGGCACACGTCGTGCCGTCTCAGCCGCCGGGAGCCTGCCGCAAGAGACAGGTCATGCACCACCTCTGGCCCCTCCGATAGGAAAAGCCCCACCCGCCCGGAACCCGGCGCCGCCGGTCTCGCAGCCGGTCTCGCAGCCGAAATTATCGCCCCGGAGCTCCGGGGCAGTCTCCAGAGAAGACGTACGAACCTATGAGCGCGAGGCCCGCAAATCCTACAAGCACAATCGGCGGAAATTCCAGGAAGTGCGCGGCAAGGTCAAGAGCATATGGAAAAACATCAAGAGCATTGGACGCTGAAACTTCTTGCCCGCACATTGGTGCGGGGTATGAGCAGGTCTCCTTCGCCCACTTCTGTAGCGAAAGTCTTCCTCGCTCTTCGATAAGTTCGGCGAGAGTTCTGCCATCGACATGCCCCATCACCATGAAGGGGCAATCCCCATCGGTAATACCAAAATCGAGCACCTGGACGATATTGGGATGATCGATCCGGGAGGCCATCCGGGCCTCGCCGGATCTATTAACGCACCGGCTCGCCGTCAAGCAGATTCATGCCGTCCAGATGAAAGGATACATCAGGAAACTCGATACTCAACCGCCTGGCTGCCCCGACCTCGAAAGGCATTCCCTTCAGACCGATCTCGAGCAGCCGGCGAGACTTGATGAAACTCCGAACACCGGATTCAGTCAGCATATTGCCCGACAGGTTCGGGCTTTCGATGATCAGGCCATCGAGGGCTTTCAGATCCCTGTCATGCAAGCCGAGATCAGCCAGACTGAGCTGCTTGAAATGAATCTTGCACATGGCCAGTCCTTTCAGACCTTTGCCGGTTACACTGGTGCCGGGAATGAGCAGGTCCTCGAGAGCCTTGAATTCAGCCAGGATCGGAATGGCCCGATCATCGATGCCTTGGCAATTGTCCAGAGCCAGAATACGCAACTCCGGCAGCCTCGCCAGCGGGCGAAGCCCTTCCGATGTGATATGTCGGCATGACTCGAGGCGAAGCTCCTGGAGATTCGCGAGACCGGCAACATGCTTCAAGGATTCGTCCCTGAAAACGACTGAATCCTTGACCCGCAGCTTTGAGAAGGACTTGCTCGCTATGCCGTCAAGACCTCTTCCTTCGATGGCGGACCCTTCAAGGAGAAGGGACTTCAAAGTTCGCGCTTCCGGTCGTCTCAGGAAGTCCTCCAGGTCGGCGTCGCTCGTATCGTGCTCACACTTGTAAGTGCCGGCTCCGGTCCTCACTACCTTGCGCGCATCGCCGGCTCCTCTCTCGGGCTCCCCGTCCAGCGATCGCAGAGCAACCGGCACCAGGGATGCCACCACGAGACCGCTCGCGATCACCAACCCCATGAGCGCGAACGGCAACCACCGCGAGCGCGCCTTATCCGCGGCGAAAGCCTGCCACTGCTCATCATCGATCGACTGACGACTTGCCGGCGGATCTACCCGGAGCCGCTCCAGATCAGCCAGGAGAGACGATACATCCTGATAGCGATCCCTCGGGTCGATGGCCAGACAGGAAGCTACCACTTTCTCGACCTCTGGCTGCTCCGGATATCCAGCCTCCGCGAGGGTTGGAGCTTCAGTGGTCGTCTTGATGGAAATAGTCTCCATGGCGGTTTCGCCCCGCAGGGGAACGTCACCGGTCAAGACCCTGAACATCAGACAGCCGAAAGAATAAACGTCCGATCGCCTGTCGACGCTGCCAGCGCCCGCCTGCTCCGGACTCATATAAAGAGGGCTTCCGACAATAGCGCCTGTTCGTGTGAGAGTCTTCAGAGCATGCGCCTGCGAATCGTCGGAGCCCTCAGGTCTGGCGATACCGAAATCCAGAAGCTTCGCCTGGAGCTCGCCTGCCTCGGTCCGCGTCACGACCACGTTGCCGGGCTTCAGATCCCGATGCAAGACGCCTCTGCCATGTGCGTGATCGAGCCCCCGCCCGATCTGGATGAGCACAGGCAGAGCTTCGGCAAGCGGCATCGGTCCCCGCCTTGCCAGAACAGTATCGAGACTTTCGCCCTCGACAAGCTCCATGACCATATAAGGCCTGTTCGACACAGTCACTCCGAAATCCAGGATCTGAACCACGTTGGGATGATCGAGCCGGGAGACCATCCGGGCCTCGCGCTGAAAGCGAGACAGAACGGCGGCGTCATCGCCCAGGCAGAGGACCTTGATGGCCACCGCCCGATCCAGAGCGCTATCCCGGGCCATAAAAACGATACCCATGCCCCCTTCTCCGAGCTTCCGCCCGATCCTGTATCGATCGGGCAAATCGCCCATAAAGAAGCGGTCTTCATCCATATCAATAGAGCTCCGAGCGATCGAACCGGTTCTCGCGGGCGCTCTCGATCACGAATTTTATCCTCGGGAAATTCTTTCGGAGAGCCTGCAATTGCCCGGCACCGACATTCTCGCAGTGACGCAGGTCGATCTGCCTCAAACTCTTGTTCTTCGCCAGAGCTCCGATTCCCTTTCCAGTGAGAGCATGATTGGAAGAGACCACTATAGTCTCCACCGGAAGCTCTAAGAGAAGCGGCATCTGCTCGTCTTTCAGATTCAAGCGTGCGATGCTCAGAGTCGAGAGCCGCTTCACCGCCGCCAGACGAGGAAGGCTGGCAGGCGCGAAAGACGTCCCGGAGATGTCCAGGCTCTCCAGGGCGGGCATGGCGGCAAGAGACCGGACGATACCATCATCGACACCAATACAATTGGTCAGGCTGAGACGCCTCAATCGTGGCAGCGAGGACAGAGGTACCAGGCAAGCATCTTTCAGACTGTTGCACATGTCGAATTCCAGATTCTCGAGAGTGGCGAGCCGGGCGATAGATAAGGCAGCCTGCTCATCGATGCGGCTGGACTCCCTGATCTTCAGCGACTTGATTCCTCGATTCCGCAGGCGATCGAAACCTCTGCTCGTAACCTTCGATTCGCTCAGCTCCAGGGCTTCGAGATCGCCGTCCGGAAGCTCGTCCAGATGCCGGTCCTCCACCATTTGCCCTCGCCAGATGCCTCCGACTCTCTCGATACGACCCAAATCCTCTTTGCGGTCCTGATTCATCCCTTGTTTGTCTTCCTCCAGACTCAGCCCGGTCCGCTGCTCCGGCAATGAACTGATAATCCAGGACCCAAGCCCGAATAGCAGACATCCCGAGACCAGAATAGATATTCCCGGACCGGAAAGGCGTCCGGCTCGATCCGGGAAGCTCCTTTGCTCTCTCTTTTCTTGCTCAACCTCGTGCTCAACCCCCTCAGTCTCCAGACCCCTGAAGACCTCGGAAAGCTTTGCGTCAAGCTCCTCCACCGTGGCGAATCGATCTCCCGGAGCAAGAGCAAGACAAACCGCGACAACGCTATCCAGTCCATCAGGATATTCCCTGTCCACGAAAGAAGACAGGGAAGGCGGAGGCGACTTGCTCTTGGTCAGCAAGGTATCGACGATTGTTTCTCCCCGAAAGGGCTCCCTTCCGGTGAGCATCTTGAACAAGACGCAGCCGAGCGAATAGATATCCGATCGTGTATCCGCCTCCTCACCCGAGGCCTGCTCCGGGCTCATGTAAAAGGGACTTCCCATCACCGCTCCCGGTCTCGTGAGCGTGGCGCTCCGAGCGGAGCCTTCCAGGAAGCGAGCCAGACCGAAATCAACTATCGTGATGCTTTCGCCGTCTTCACCGACAATCACGTTGGCCGGCTTCAAATCACGATGGACCACGGCCTGCCGATGCGCCGCGGCAAGACCGCTGCAGAGCTGGCTCATGATCGATGCCACCCTTTCCAGGGGCAGAGGACCTTCCTCGTCCAGGACCCTGGCCAGATTCCGGCCGGCGGCGAAATCCATTACCAGATAGGGCATACAATCCTCACTGACTCCGAAATCCAGGACCCCGACAACATTCCTGTGTTTGAGCCGGCTCAATGCCCGGGCTTCCCGCTGAAAGCGCGCGACGAGCTCCGCTTCGCTTCCGGCGCGCAAAATCTTGATTGCCACTTCCTTTTTCAAAGCCGTATCGAGCGCTCGATAAACGACTGCCATTCCGCCCTCGCCGAGAGTCTCGATTATCTCGTATCGGTCCGGCAAGCCGGATACCATGTCGCCCACTCAGGCAGGCGCTCCGGACCTGAGATTGTCTATAGGCACAGGCTCGATCCTGTCGGCAGGCTGGATACCGAAAATCCGGCAGTAGAAATAGAGCTCCGCCTCGAGAGTGCGTTTGATGTTCTCCGCTTTTCTGAATCCGTGCTGCTCGCCCTCATAAGCTATATATGCCACCGGCAGACTCTTTTCCCGGAGAGCGCTTACCATGGCCTCAGCCTGGCTGGGTGGCACCACTTTGTCCTCGAGACCCTGAAAAACAATAAGGGGGCAGCTCAGGCGATCGGTGAAATTGATGGGCGAGCGCTCGTAATACAGGTCCTTGCGCTCCGGATAGGGACCGACCAGCCTGTCTCCATAGCGAGACTCGAATTTGTGGGTCTCAAGGGCCAGGGATTCTAAATCACCGATACCGAAATGGCTGGCTCCGGCCTTGAACGAATCCTTGAAAGTGAGCACACAGAGCGTCGTATAGCCACCGGCGCTGCCCCCGGTGATCGCCAGTCGCTCACCGTCCGCCTTGCCTTCCCGCACCAGATACAGGGCGGCATTCTCGCAATCGTCAACGTCCACCACGCCCCAGTTGCCTTCCAGGCGCTTCATATATTCGCGCCCGTAGCCAGTGCTACCGCCATAGTTGACGTCGACGACGGCGAAGCCGCGACTCGTCCAGTACTGATAAGCGAAGTTGAGGGTGGTGGACGTAGAGCCGGTAGGCCCCCCGTGACTCTTTACCAGAAGAGGAGGAAGCTCTCTTTTTCCGTCCTGGAGCTCGCCTTCGAAGTCCTTGTTTCGAGGCGGATAGTAGAAAGCATAGGCGGTCCTGCCACCGGTAGTGGGAAATTCGATCACCTCGGGACGAGACATATAGCCGGGATCGAGCTCGATCGTCGTATTCTGCCGCAGGACAGAGAACTCTCCCGAGCCCGGCTCGAGCGATACCACCGCCATGGGCGACACCGGCGAGCCGGCGAGCATGGCTGCCGAAACGCCATCGCTCACCACATAGGCGAACTCGGTGTAAGCCCGGTCGCTGCCGTCGCCCCGCTCGAATTCCCTGTAGCTGCCGTCTTTTCCGCTCAGCAAGCCGAGATGCCACACGCCAAGGTCATTGCTGGCAGCGACGATACTGCCGTCGGCCAGAAATGCGTATGTGGACATGCCGAAAACCCAGAGGGGCATTCCGAACTCTCGACGGGCCAGATCAGGCAGAAGCCTCACCGGCCGATCGCCCTCGAGACGAAAGAGATTCCAGAAACCGTCGCGGTCCGAAACGAAGTGCAGCACCCCCGCCGGCGAATAGGCCGGCTGGAAAACCGACTCTTCGCCGCCTTCTCCTGCAATCAGCCGGGGCTCGTCCAGAGTGAAATCGGCACCGATCGCGGCACGGTAGAGATAAGTGCCGTCCCAGGGCATGTTCGGATGATCCCAGGCGAGATAGACAAGCTCGTCGCCTGAGGGAGAGAAGCGAGGGCAGGCGTAGAAATCATGCCCCCGGGCAATGGTTCGGGGCTCGGGCGAGTCCGCCCGGAGATCGATGGCGGCGAGCTTGTTCTCAGGCTCTTTGCCCTGCTCGACATGCTCTTCCAGAACGCAAACAATATATCGGCCGTCGCCGGTCAGAGCCATATCGGCATAGCGCCAGGGTCCCGGAGCCGTGATCGCCCGGGGCTCGGCGCCCTCTTCAAGGCAATACAGCCGCTGGTCTTTGTAATTGACGAAATAAATCTTCGACCGGTGCACCGCCATGGCGGCGCCGCCATACTCATGTACCAGGCTGCGAGCGTCGAAGGGAGCCGGCAGAAGGTCTACGGGCTCGCCGCCGGCCAGGGCACGCACGATCACATTTCGGCCACCCTCGCTCGGTCTGCCTTCCAGCCAGTATATCGAGGGCTTCTCCGACTGCCCCTCCGCTCCGGGGGCTGTGTCGACGAAGACCTGACCGAGCCGGATGGTACCACTGGCGATATCAGCCGCCTGCACCGGCGATCGCCAGGTTCCGAAAGGTGCTCTGGTTTTGCTTTCTGTCATCTGCAGCTCCTTTTGCGGCGCTTATTTGACTTCCAGACCGTTTCGCCGGATCGTGAAGTTGATGAGCGCCTGGTCGAGGGTCAGCTTGCCGTTTTTGAGAAGCTCATGCATGATCAGCCCCGAATCCATGAGATAGGCGTCTTTCGGCCTGACTTCCTTGATCAGCCGGGCGAGCAGCTCCGAATCTCGGAAACTGAGCTTGATCGCTTCTTTCAGATAATTGGACGACATCTCTCCCGAGCTTCTGGCATGCCGCATCACCAGCGCCACCATCTCGGGACTGCTCATGATGTCCCTGATAATGTTCTTCATGGCATCCCGGCTCAAATAGCCGCTCAAGCGCAGAAAATCGCAATAGGTGAGGTCTTTCTGGAGGGATGAAGGAGCCAGACCAAGCTCTTTAAGACTCTCGTCAGGATTGAGACCGGAGTTGCAGATCTGCCGCAGGGACCGGGACGCCCGCTTGGCCGAGACTCCGCCTGACCAGATCATCTCCTGGAGACGCAGCGAGACCGTCAGCAATTCCTCGGTAAGCCAGCCCATCTCGATGAGCACTTCGCCGACCATCTTGTCGTTGGCCTTCGCCATCTGGACCGCGGAGAGCACCTCGGCCTCGCTCAGGACAGAAGCTGAGACCAGAAGCTCACCGACCTTGATTTTCTTGGCGTCCTCGGCGCTGACCGAGCCACCCGGCTCGGGTTTCTCCTGCTTGAGGCGATCCACGGCGTGGCCCCGCTCGACCCTGCCGGCCCGGACATCATGCTGAAGCTCCAGGGCCAGACTGAGGGAGCTGGCATTGAGCTTGTCCAGGAGGATGAGCACCCGCCCGAGAGGCAGCCCGGAAGTGTCGCTTGCTCTCAGCGCGATATCGAGCTGTTCGGCGGTGAGATGCTGGGAAGAGGCGAGAAGCTCTCCCAGCCTGGTTCCACGGCTTGCGTAAGCATCCACCCCCAGGACGATCAGGGCATCGGGCAGGGTCCACTTCTTGCGCTGGACCACCCCCATGGCCTCGGTGGCGGACTCCAAATCGATGAGACTGTCCTTCAGCATGGACTGAGCCTCGATAGCAGCACGCACGACTTCAGGCACAGTGATATCGAGCATCACCAGGCACTTCCCCAGAGGAAGCCCGGTGTGCTTGGAAAGGACCAGGCCACGCCGGACATCCTGCTCCGAAACCACTCCGAAGTGAGACAGCAAAGATCCGAGTTTTAACTCGTCAGGCGAATTCGTCACGTTCCTCACTCAAGATCGCCTCTGTCAACTTAATAAGTTGTACCCGGCGATATTACCAGACTTCCATCTTTAGTAATGACAAAATCGGTCTACTGTGCCAAAATCATCGACTGTTGACATCGCGATCGAGGCTCATTACATGCTGGCCGGCAGGCGGAAAAAGCTGAGCATCCGGTATTTCGCCATACTCAGAGAAGAGCGCGGTCTGGCCGCCGAGACCGTGGAGAGCGGAGCCGAGACCGCCGCGGACCTCTATGAGGAGCTCGTGGAGAGGCACGGACTCAGCCTCGATCGCCGCCGCCTGGGAGTGGCCGTCAACAACGCCATGACGGACTGGCAGGAAGTCTTGAGAGACGGCGACCTGGTTGTTTTCATCCCGCCGGTGGCAGGAGGGTAGATTGTTCAGGTTATCGGACAGCTTCATAGAGCCCGGTCACGAGCGCCTCGCCATGGCCGATCCAAGAGCCGGCGCCCTGGCTACTTTCGAAGGCTGGGTAAGAATAAACAATGATGGGAAAACAGTCACCAGCCTGGAATATGAAGCCTACGAGGATCTGGCGCTCGCTGAGGGACAGCGTATAATCGAGGAAGCCGCAGAGAGGTTCGCTCTCATCGAGGCCCGGGCAGTCCACCGCACGGGACTCCTGGGCATAGGCGATCTGGCCGTCTATGTGGCTGTCGCCGCCGAGCACAGGGACGCGGCTTTTGCAGCCTGTCGCTATATCATCGACGAGATCAAGCACAGATTGCCTGTCTGGAAGCGTGAAACATACGAGGACGGCAGCCATACCTGGGTAGACTGCTCTCAGCACTCATGCATAAGCTAATCGACAACTTCGGGCGCAAGCACAGCTATCTGCGCATCTCTGTCACCGACAGGTGCAACCTCCGCTGCTTCTACTGCATGCCCGCCGAAGGTTTGATCTGGAAAGATCGTGCCGAGCTTCTCACCTTCGAGGAGCTGGAGCGTGTTTGCCGGGTTTTCGTCAGGCTGGGCATCAATAAGATCCGCCTCACCGGCGGTGAGCCTCTCGTGCGTCGCGACCTCCATGTCCTTATCGCCAGCCTCCGTCGTATCGAAGGGCTCGACATTCTGGCCATGACCACCAATGCAGCCCTGCTCAGCGAGCACGCCGGGCGAATCCAAAGAGCCGGGCTCACTCATCTCAATATAAGCCTGGACAGCCTCAGACCGGAGCGATTCCTGAAGATCACCGGTCGAGACGAGCACCATCGCGTCCTGGCCGGGCTGGAAGAAGCCCTGCGCCTGGACTTCGAAAGCCTCAAGCTGAATGTCGTCGTGATTGCCGGTGTCAATGAAGACGAAATTCTGGATTTCGTGGCTCTCACCGAGGACAGGCGCATCAATGTGCGTTTCATCGAATTCATGCCCTTCAAGAACAACGACTGGAAAATCGACCGGGTGATCACCTACAGGCAGATGCTCGAGACCATCGAGAGCCGTTACAGCTTGAGCCCTCTTGCAAGCGAAGCACCCGGTGTTGCACCCGGTGTTGCACCCGGTGTTGCACCCGGTGTTGCAAAGGATTTCGCCGTCGCCGGAGCAACTGGTACAGTAAGCTTCGTCAGCTCGATGTCCGACAGCTTCTGCAGTAGCTGCAACAGGCTCCGCCTGACAGCCGACGGCTCGATCAAGTCCTGCCTCTTCTATCCGGCGGAGCTGAGCATGAAAGATCGGATTCGACGCGGAGCCACTGACGAGGAAATTGAAGCGATGATCCTGGATGCCCTCGCCCAGAAACCCGAAGCCCATCCGCCAGCCGAGGAGATCGCCGCCGCGGAGAATCGAGCGATGATCGAGATCGGAGGATAACCAGACAGATGAGAGACATCTCCAGCAAAGTTCAATCTTTCCGAACTGCAAGAGCCCGTGCCCTTCTTCGCACAAGCACGAGCACCATCGAGAAGATCAAGAACCAGGAGATTCCCAAAGGCAATCCCCTGGAAGTAGCCAGGGTGGCAGCTGTCCAGGCCGCCAAGAACACCAGCCAGATAATCCCATATTGCCATCAGCTCAGCCTCGACTTCGTCGGCGTCGATTTTCAACTCGACGAGGACTCCATTACCATCGAGACCACAGTCAAGGTCACCCACAAGACCGGCGTCGAGATGGAGGCCCTGGTTGCCGCATCGGTTGCCGCTCTGACAATCTACGACATGGTGAAGATGCTCGATGATATCGCCGAGATCGAAGGCGTGACCCTGCTCGAGAAGACCGGCGGCAAATCGGACTTCAAACCGCACATCGAAAGGCCGGTCAGAGCCGCCGTGATCGTGCTCTCCGACTCCGTCTCCCGGGGCGAGTGCGAAGACCGTTCGGGCCGTCTCATCATCGAGCGTCTCGAGCAGACGGGCATCCGCAATGTCGAATATATCGTCCTTCCCGACAACGAAGAAGAGCTGGTCAAGACGGCTCGCAAACTTTGCGACCGGGACGGCATCGACCTGGTCCTCACCACCGGCGGTACCGGACTGGGACCCCGCGACAAGACTCCGGAAGCTCTCACGAGACTGTTCGATCGGGCACTGCCCGGTATTTCCGAGGCGCTCCGCGCTCACGGACAGCAGCGCAATCCCTACGCCATGCTCTCCCGCTCGGTGGCGGGCGTGCGCAACAATACGATCCTCGTGAGCATGCCCGGCTCCGCAGGCGGCGTCGGCGACAGCCTCGACCTGCTCCTTCCTCACATTCTGCATGGGTTGAGCATGCTCGAAGGAAAAGGTCACAAGCAAAGCGTCTCATGAGCGTCAAACAGTCCGAGCTGACTACCTACAGTGAAGCCGTGGAGATTGTTATCCGGCAGGCCGGAGCGGCGCGCCGGGAAAGCCGCAGAGAAATCCTTCCACTGGCCAATCTTCTCCACCGCTTTACCGCCGAGCCCATACTGGCAGGCTTCGATCTGCCCAGGTTCGACAATTCGGCGGTAGATGGATACGGCGTCCTGATCGAGGATCTAGCGAATGCCTCCGAATCTTCCCCGGTCAGATTGTCCCTGACAGGCTCGATCCAGGCCGGAGACAGCCCCGGTCTCGCAATCCGGTCCGGACAGACCGTCAAAATCCTCACCGGCGCGCCGGTTCCTCCTTCGGTGGAAGCCGTGGTGATGAGAGAGTTCACCAGTGAATCGAAGGGCACCGTGGAATTTTTCACCGGAGCCGGCGTCGGCGACAACATCAGACGCCAGGGGGAAGAGTTCAAGGAAGGCGACCAGGTCCTTCCCGCCGGCCAGCGAATCGACCCGCCGGTTCTCGGACTGATCGCTTCCTTCGGCCATGCCGTTTTTCCGGTGGCGGAGGCTCCCCGAATAGCCATCGTGAGCACCGGCGACGAGCTCGTCCAGCCAGGCACAGCGCCGCTGGCCGGCGGTCAGATCTACGATTCCAATTCCCACGCCCTCCGGGCGGCGATTCTTGCTCTTGGACTGCCGGAGCCCCGCCTATATCATGCCGGGGACAGTCTCGAAGAGACAGCAGAAGCCTTCGAGAGCGCCCTCAGAGATAGCGATCTGGTCATCTCCGCCGGCGGCGTCTCGGTGGGAGACAGAGACTTCGTGAAAGCGACTCTTGAAGACAAGCTCGGTGTAAGGACAATCTTCTGGCGGGTTGCCGTCAAACCGGGCAAGCCTGTTTACTTCGGCTGTCGCGAGAAAGACAGGAATATGAAGCTGGTCTTCGGGCTGCCGGGCAATCCGGTGAGCGTCCTTTTGACTTTCCATCTCTTCGTCAAACCGGCGCTCCTTACCCTCCAGGGAGGAGCGAACAAGGCGAGAATACTGACTGCCAGACTGGCAGAGCAGGTGAGGAAAAAACCCGGCAGGCTCGATTTCGTCCGCGGCAAAATGACGAGCAGCCCGGAAGGCACACTACAGGCGATACCGACTCGCGGTCAGGACTCGCACATGCTCAGCGGTCTCGCCGCCGCCGAATGCCTGCTTCACTGCCGGCAGGAAGACACTCTTCTTGCCGAGGGCGATCTCATAGACATCGAGATACTCGACTGGACAACCTACTGAAGGAGACACAGCCTTGCCAGAGCGCATCACAATCAACGTCAGCGACGGTTTCTTCGACGGCTATCTCGCCCTGCCGCCGAGCGGTCAGGGTCCGGGGATGCTGGTGATTCAGGAAATCTTCGGTGTCAACGATCATATCCGGGCCGTGGCTGACAAGCTCGCCGCCGAAGGATATGTGGTGCTGGCTCCGGATCTCTTCTGGCGCATGAAACACGATGTCGAGCTTGGCTATGAAGGCAAGGACCGCGACCAGGCCATGGATTACTACCAGCGCTTCGACGAAGCCAAAGGACTGTCAGACCTCAGGCATGCAGCCGAAGCCCTGCGCAATCACAAAGCATGCACCGGAAGAATCGGCGCCATGGGCTTCTGCCTGGGCGGGAAGCTGGCCTTCAGGCTGGCGGGAGCAACCAACCTCAATGCGGCCATCTGCTACTACGGAGGCGGTATCGAGAATCACATCTCCGAAAGCGAGAAAATCAAGTGCAAGATTCTCCTTCATTTTGGCGAGACCGACAGCCACATTCCTATGAGCACCGTAGACAAGCTCAGGGAGTCCTTCGAGGCCAAACCTAATTTCGCCATCGAGGTCTACCCGGGCGTCGGTCACGGCTTCAATTGCGAGGCCCGCTCCTCATATGACAGCAAGGCCGCTGACCTCGCCTGGGGTCGCTCCATCGAGCTTCTCGCTCGCGAGCTGAAAAGCTGAGTCTCTATATTTTTCTGGTCTTTAAACCTGGCCGACCCAGTCCGCTTTAGCCACTTCTTTCCAGCGAATGCGGATGGCGTCGAAATCTCTTTCGGAGAGCAGTCCCGCAGCCAGCATTCTGGCGTTCTCTCTCCAGCGTCCGGGCTTTTTGGTGCCGACTATGGCGGTATGGACACCCGGAACCGACAGGGTGAAACGCAAAGACGTGCCCACTGCCCTTGTCATATCGCCATTGACGAAATCATAATCGAGCTCCCGGAGACGATCCCAGTAGGGCTGATGATAGCTGTTATCCGGGGTCGACCGGTACCTCCAGACCGCATTGGCGATCGGCCGCTTGGCGATAACACCCATACCGCGAGCCACCGCTCTCGGGATCGTGAGCTCGAGACACTCCTGGTCGGCGATATTCACCGAGGTCTGGAGAGTATCGAAAATTCCCGTCTCGATGGCATAGAGAGCGTCGGAGCTGTCCCCGCTATAACCGATGAAACGTGTTTTGCCCTTCTGCTTGGCCTCCTGCAAAGCCTCGATAACGTCACCCTGACGCAGGATCTCCTCGGAGCAGCTATGAAGCTGGAGCAGGTCGACATAGTCGGTTTTCAAACGCTTGAGAGAGCGGTCGATGGAGCTCTCGATCTCCGACCTGGTCCAGGCCGGAATAGTCGGGTCGTATCCATGTCCGCACTTGGTAAAAAGGAAGAAATCCTTGCGCCGCCCGCTGACGGTATTGCCAATCAGGGACTCGCTTCCGAGATAGCACTCGGCAGTGTCGATGACATTGAGCCCGGCATCGATGGCCTCGTTGAGAAGCTCATCCACGGTATTCTCACGGGCTTCCTCGAAACCGATCTCAGCACCGCCGAAGCCCAGAATGCTCACTTCCATTCCGGTATTACCCAGGACTCGCTTTTCCATAGCCGCCTCCATCCGACACTGAGGAAGGCAATAGCATATCAGGATCTGGTCAATAATCGATTAAAGGAAGGGACTTCCGGAGTCCCTGCAGGCTAATCTGGGCTAAACTGTACTCTTACCTGCAAGGACCTCTTATCCACGAATGTCATGAAAATTGCAACAAAAAACAAACTTTCCCTGGCTCTGTCTCTGATGGCGCTTCTGGCGATGACACCGCAAGCAGCCCTGGCCGGCGAGGTCATCTGGAAGACCTATAACGACATGGGCACGACCTTGATCAACAAGGAGAAATTCAAAGAAGCGGAGGAGGTTCTCCTGCAGGCGGTAGACGAAGCCCGGCGTATGGGACCGGACAGGCGCCGCATGCTGGTCAGCTATAAGCTGCTCCTCTCTGTCTACGCAGCCAGCCGAGACGAGCAGAAGCTATCGGAAACAACGAGCAAGATTGCCGACCTCGAGAAAGAGCTCGGTCTGGCGCAGAGACCTGAGACTTCCGGAGATGCGACAGGTGGCGGAACCGGCGGGGAAACCGGCGGGCAGCCGGCAGAGCCCGTGGCACCGGCAGAGCCTGGCGAACCCGCCAAGCCCGAGGCAAAGCCGGCGACCGGCGGCGGCAGCGAGGCTGCCACCACTGGTGGTGATCCCGAATCGAGCAAAGCCCTGACTCGCGAGACCACCGATAGCACCACTTCATCTTACGGCGAATACGAAAGCACTTTGAACACCGCTCCGGCTGCCGGAGAGACTGCTGCCCCCACTGATACGAGCCCTCCTTCGGTGGCATACGCCAGCCCGACCAGCGCCGGGACCGCTCTGAAAGCCACCGAATTGAAGGCTATGGAAGGACACATAAACTGGGTGAAAACCATCCAGATAGCACCGGATCAGGCACACGCCGCCTCCGCCGGATTCGACCACACCATCCGATACTGGAGCATAGACGAAGGCAAGTCCGTAGGCGAGTTCACCGGACACACCGGTGACGTCACCGACATCGCCATATCCGATGACGGCGACAAAATGCTTTCCGCGAGCGAAGATCAGACCGTTCGCCTCTGGGATCTCAAAGGCGAGAAACAGCTACAACTCTTGAAAGGGCACAGCAATCTCGTCACCAGCGTCGCCATCTCCCCATCCGGCAGGACCGGCGCTTCCGGCGACTTCAACAATTCGATCAAGCTATGGGATCTCTCGGACGGCTCTCTCAAAGCCACTCTCGAGAAACACACAGCACCGGTGGAAACTCTCGCTTTCGCCAAGAACGGGCAGAGGCTTATCTCCGGCGGCGACGACAAGCTCATCATAATCTGGGATCTGGACAGCAAAAAGCCGGTCATGCAGCTTCTCGGACACAAGAACACCGTCACCGACCTGGCTGTCTCGAAGGATGGCGACCGGGTGCTCTCGGCGAGCAAAGACATGACCGTGCGATTGTGGAGCATCGACACCGGCAAACAGCTTCAGGAGTTCCGGGGGCATAAGGACTGGATAGTGCGGGTCGCATTCATGCCCGACTCGGACCGGATCATCACCGGCAGCCTGGACAAGACTGTCCGTATCTGGGATGCCGGTACCGGTCAGGAAGTCAGCCGCTATGAAGGCTTCGACTGGGGGATCTTCGCCGAGGAGTTCGCCGTGGACAAAAAGCTCGTTCTCACCGGCAGCAACGACAAGAGCATCAGAGTCTGGTCCCTGGGATATTGAGATGACGATTGCCGACGTGAAAATCCTGGTGGTAGCAGCTGACAGAGCCATAGTCGATGCCGCCAAAGCGGCTTTCGATCCCATGGGTTATCAGGTCGTGCCCGCCAGCGGCATTTCCCTTGGGCTCTTTCTGGCCCAGAAGAATCTGCCTGATCTGATACTCTGCCAGCCCCGGCTTGCCGAAGGCGACGGTCATTCTTTTTTGGCCGAGATCAAACTCGACGCCGAGCTGGTGCCGATTCCTTTCGTCTTCATCGACTTCAGTGACAAGAGCTCGACTACCGACCGAGATGCTGCCGTCACGGCAGGTGCCTGCAAGCTCACCCTCCTGGACGAGGACGGCAGCCTCGATGCCGGTGAGCTGATCCCGCTCATCGAGCGCCGGCTTCTGACCAGAACGAAACGACAGGAATTCTCTCCCGAATGAGGTAGGAAAGACAATGGTCGAAAAGAAAATCGCCATATCCCTGGCCCTGGCAGCGCTTATCTGCCAACCCCTGCCGGCACGCTCTGCCGATGCAGAGCACCTGCCAGCGGTGAGCGGCAGTCAGGAGCGCATGGCCCTCTGCCGGGAAGGAAAGATTTCCTTCTCTTACCCCGAAAGCTGGAAGCGCATGGCTGACGAGGACAAGAACAACCTGGTCAAACTGGGCGGCGTCACGGGCAGCGGCATCCACGGAGAAGTGTCGGTCAGCCGGCATGACGACGAGAAGGTAACCGCAGAGGCCCTCAAGCGCATAATCGATGCCGCCTACCTCTCCAAACTCTCGAATATGCACGTGCTCAACGACAAGACCGTGACTTTCGGCAAGCACCGCAATCTCAAAGGGCTGCTGGAGGACATCGCTTTCGAGCTGGAAGGCATAAAAATCATGCAGCGTTACGTCTTTTTCGATGGTCCGGACGGCGCGTACACAGTAATGTTCACAAGCCCGGCGAAAGATTTCAACCGCGCCGCCACCACCTACAACCAGATCCTCCTGAGCCTCGCCACCGGACCGGGCACGAGCGCACCGTCGGCGCCGCCGGTGTCGCCCCTGGCCTATTACCGGTCCGCTTCACTTCCAGTGTCCATCGGCTATCCGACCGGCTGGGAGACAGAGGAAGAAGGAGAATTCGACCACCCGCTCAAGATCAAAGGCAAGAACGACCAGGGTCAACCCGCCGAGATCAACATCCACCGAGGTCATATTACGCCATACAATAACCTGGAGCAGGTCGCCGACGAGATCGAGAGCAAGTATTACAAGGCTCATCAGGACTACCGCCGGGTCAATCGATCGGAGCGCTCTATCGGCGCCAATTCCAAGCTCAACGGCATTCTCCAGGAGAGCACTTTCGATTACAAGGGCGTGCCGGTCAAGCAACTGGTGGCCTTTTTCATCCACGGCGGCAATGCCTATGCCGTCTCAATGATCTCGCCGGGCTGGAAAGAAAGCGAGATGCGGCACCTCTTCCACAAAGTCCTGGCGACAATAAAAGTAAACTGAATATAAAAGGTGGGCACTATTTTACGTACACCAGCGTCAACCGACTGGAATTGTGGTTAAATCTGCAGTCTGCCAGCTTCAGGCAGCCTCAGGACTGCCCCTACAGGAGGTTTCAAATGGCTCTCAGAACAAGCGCTCTTTCAATAGCAATGGCTGCAATAGTCTCCCAGGCGATAATCTCCACGCCCGCCCTGGCCGAAGCCCAGAAGTGGAAGCTGGACACCGCTCACTCCAGCGCCGGATTCGCCATCAAGCATATGATGGTCAGCAATGTCCGGGGCAAATTCCCCAAACTTACAGGCGAAGCTGAATATGACGGCAAGACCATCAAGACGATCAAGGTCAACGCCACCATCGACCCCTCCTCCATCGACACAGGTGACGATCGCCGGGACGAGCACCTCAGAGGCGCAGACTTCTTCGATGTGAAGAAGTTCCCCGAAATGAAGTTCGTCTCGAAAAAGGCCGAGAAAGCCGGTAAAGACCAGTTCAAACTTTCGGGCGATCTGACTATTCATGGCGTCACCAAGCCTGTGGTCCTGCTCGTGGAAGGTCCGACCGCCGAAGTCAAGGATCCTCAAGGCAAAACCAGGGTGGGCGCCTCGGCAACCACGACGATCAACCGTAAAGACTTCGGCATCACCTATGGTGGCGTCCTGGACAATGGCGGCGCGGTCGTAGGCGATGACGTAAAGATCACCCTCGACATCGAGCTGGTCAAGCAGTCCTAGCCCCCTGACGAGACTAGAAAAGAAAGCGCGTATCGAGCTCCTGCCACTCGTCCCAGATTCTCTCGTGCTGTCTGTCATCTTCGATGCGCGAAACCGCATCGAGAATAGTTTTGCTGTCTTTCCCGGCCAGAGCCCCGGCACAGACAGGATCTTCGTCGAGCTCGTAAGCATCGACGATGGCAGGCAGAAGCGCCCGGACCTCTTCGGTGCGGCCAAGCCGCATCAGGGAAAGCCCTTTCACGGCCAGGCAGTACCCGTACTCCCTGGAGTTGCTGCCATGAATTGAGACAATCGCCTTCTCGGCTTTCTCCATCTCCGTCCGGTACTGGTCGCTGTCCTTAAGACGAGCAGCCATTCTTGCTGCGAGCAATGCGGACAGAGCAGCCCGCTCATGGTCGCCGGCCACATCCTGGTAGAAAGCCTCGGCTTCCCTGGCGAAGCCCAGTCCGCCCTTCGAGTCGTCCATGAGAAGCGAGCACTGGGCCTGATTGTAGATACATTTACCGTAGCGCATCAATCTGCTCTTGCCGTCCGCCTCGAGATGTTTGCGCAACTCCGCCAGAGCCGTCCTCGCCCGGTAATGATTGCCGTTCAGCATACAGGCGTCCGCCAGGCTGGTGAGGACATTCTCCATCTTCGCCCGATCGCTGTACGCGTCCCGGCTTTGCAGCTCCGTCTCGAGCAAATCGATATAGCCCGAGAGAGCCTGCCCGATGAGTATATGACCGCGCCTGTGCGAAGACTTGAGAACTTCGATGCTCTTGCGATAGAAATCGCAAGCCTGCTCGGGCTCCTTGCTCTTCAACACCGCCTCCGCCTGGAGCATGAATGCCCTGCCGAGGTCAGCGGCGCTCTCATTCCAGAGATTCTCGGCAAGCCGGCTCGAGCCTGCCAGGGATTTTTTCGCCTCCAGAAGCTTTCCGGCAGCCATATAGAGATGCCCGAGACCCCGGGCTATGCGATGCTCCTGCTGCCGGCTGCTGGCACCGCTGCCGGAATAAATCGAAGCGGCCGCTTCCAGGCAGGCAAGCCCTTCTTCATATCGGCCGAGATGATCGCAACAGGAGCCGAGCTGCCAGAGACAGTCGGCATAGGCCAGGGTGTCGAAGCGTTTCTGAAAACGATAGAGCCCTCTCAGAAGAGTCAGGGTTCGGTACTCGCGCCGATAGTCAGCGATATCGCGATACCCGTCCGCCAGCAGCTTGAGGGTTTTCTCGAACTCGGCAGGGTGCTCGTCCCGGGCATGGGCGACAGGATCGAGCGAAGCCAGCGCTTTCTCGAGAAGAGGCAGCCCCTTGCGTGGCCTGGACATCTTGATGTCGGACTCTGCCTGGTCCATGCAGGTCTTCCATTCGGCGAGGTCATTGGCCCGGGCTGCAGGCGTACACAGAATAGCTGCCAGGGTCGCGCTACTCAAGAGAGCTGATTTTGAGAGGCTGGGATTCATCAAAGGGCCTTCTCGAACGGGTCCGACTCTCAATGGTAACCCGCCTTTGTTTTCAAGAAGAGCGAATAACCACAAGGCTTTCCCGCCGGACACCCCCTCGGTCGCCCCGGAGCGGTCAACGCAACTACATCAAAACGTTTCGGTTATAAAGAAGCAGGAGAGAGATTCTTTTTCTCTCTTTCGTCCTCTTGCTTGTTTAGAGGCATCCAATGGACCTCTTCTTACTATATCTTTTCGTTGTCGACATCCATGAACAAAGATCCCAGAGCCGGAGAGAGCCCCAGCCCGTCCCTCAAGATCGAGGGACGGGCGAAGACAGCAGCGACACTCACACCACCAGGGCCGCCGGCGAAGCAAGCTCGAGGGCACAGGGCACTAGAGCGAGATTGGGCAGCTTCGGGAAGGATAACCAGCCGTAGCCGGTTTCGCAATTGCAGGCGTCTTGCACCACATCGATATGGCATTCGGGCAGAGCCGCGCTCATTCCACTCACCGTATCGAGAACGCACTCGTGAGTATTGACTCCGCATGCCACGAAGCGCTCACGAGAGAAGCCGGCTTCCTCACAGGCTGCGAGCACTTCGGCGGAGCCGTCCCAGAGGGGCTTCTTCACCACGCGCAGGCGATGGTAAGACCGGACGGCATCCATAATCCGCTCATCGGTCCTGCCTCGTCCGGCGAACTCCAGAATGACGATACCCCAGCCCATGGCCCGGGCATGCTCCAGAAGCCGGATCACCCCGAGCAGGGTCTCGAACTTCTGGCTCGAGGGAAATGCAGGCTGCATGTCGACCACCACCACGGTGGCGTCCCCGGCAGCCTCAGGGACGAGAGCAGCAAAGACTTCCGACATGGAAGGCTCCTTTCGTGAACTAGTAAATCGGCTTGGTGAAACAACCAATCAACGAATCAGGCAGCTCTGGTGCTCCGGTACTGTGACAGCCAGGACAAAATGAGCTCGACACACTGATCGGCTTCCATCATGCCGACACCGATATCGTCCTCGATCTCGAACGTCTGCTCGTAAGAAGCCAGCGGCTTCTCGTCACGCTCCCAGGCGCTGCGACTGGTATGAACCTCGAGCCGGGCGCAATCGAAGCGAGCACAGAAATAGACATACTCGCCGGTAGTGAGATTCCCGACAAGTTGCACCGGCACACCGCCGAAAGGTCCATCGAACCAGGCGAAAAAACCGGTGGCGGCAAGAACAGGATGGCGAAATTTTTGACCAGCCATTGAAAGTCTCCTCGAAAGCCAACGAAACAGGTGAAAACCGCCGCGCGAAGGCGACGGAAACAGGTCTTTATACTGGCAGCAGATCAGGTGTTCTGGAAGTTCAGGAAACGACTCAGGGGAATGGAATAGATAACTACAGACTAATGATTTTCTGAACCCTATGCAAACAAACACACCTGGTGAGGAATCGGGAGGCGATCCCGGGAATCACTCTCAGGGCGCATCCGGGGCGGTTGACCGACAGGCTTTGCATTCGCGCAAATATCGAAATGCGTGTTTTCCACACCCTATATGGTGGCAACTTCGACGATCACGCTTAGCGCCGGTATATGTTTTGATCTTGCGACAGATGCCTGCTCAATAGCTCGAGATGGAAAAGCCAGCTTATCGCTCTTTGAACCGCGCTCTTCGATAGTCCGGGAAAACGGCTCGAAGGCGAGTTGCCTGAACTGAAAACACTTCTCAATCGCAACAGTTACTTCAGCCAGTGCTGAGACCGTTGTAGTTTGAAGAAAAAAAACAGGGGCATTTTTATTCTTCGAACCATATCAAATCATCCGGAGTTATAGTTTGAAGAAACTTGCCGGGCGCTGATCTCGAGAACTCGAGCGTCCTCCGACCTCGAATCAAAAAGAGTTCTTATTTCATATAGTTGTTTTTCCGGAAAGAAAGGAGATGCAGAAGAGACAAGAAGATTCAGGAGAAAATTCCGCCGGGGGGCTCGCTCATTTGAGCCCCCCGGGGATTGAGTCACTTGCCGGAAACTCCGAAGAGGAGCTCGGCGATAGCCTCGATTTCCTGGCGCATGGCCAGTTTCTTCAGCCAGCTTTTCGGAATGCCGCCCTTGCCGTAGTACGCGCCGGCGATCTGTCCGAAAACGGCGCCGGTGGTATCGGCGTCGTCGCCCAGGTTGACGGCTTTGAGCCCGCCCTCCTTGAAGCTGTCCGAGCGATGAAACGCCCAGAGCGCCGCCTCCAGCGACTTGACCACATAGCCGGAGCCCTTGATCTCGGGAGGCTCGAGCTCCTTGAAGGAGCCGGCGGCGATGGCGGCAATCTCCGGAACGAGCGGATGCTCGTCCCAGTAGCCGTCGATGACGCAGTAGTTGGGGGAGAGCAACTCCTCCTTGCTGGCACCGCGCAGGCATCCCAGAATCAGGGAGGCCATGTAGCGGCAGGCGTCGACGGAAGCCGGATGCTGATGCGTGGTCCGCGAGCTGAGACCGGCTTTCTCGATGGCGTCGGCGGGGTCCTTCGCGAAATAGAGGGGCACCGCGATCAGACGCATGATCGAGCCGTTGCCGGCGCTGAACTTGTCGGTGGAGCCACAGTAAGGCTCACCGGTCTCGCTGAATTTAGCGAGAGCGGCTTTCACCGTGTTGCCGATATCGAAGCAGACACCGGTGCTGCTCCAGTGACCGTTCTGGTGCCAGTCGACATAGCGCTCGAGCTGGTCGACAGGATTGAAGCCGCGGCGTAAGAGCAGGCTCTCGGCAAGACAGAGAGCCATGGACATGTCGTCGGTCCATTGACCGGGCCGGAGCTTGAACGGGCCACCACCGACGATATCGGTGAGAGGCTCGAAGCTGCCCGGCTGGCTGAACTCGATGGTGGTACCCAGAGCATCGAGAACCGCCAGACCGAGAAGGCCTCCATAATATCTCTGCTTCAGGGAAGGGAATTTCCTCAGTTTCATTCGTGTGTCCTCGGGAATATCGACGGATCAGTCGTTGGGAGCCGGCGTGCGGGCGGCGCCTTCAGCATCGGGGAAGCGAGCGAGCATGCTCTGGTGGTCGCCGAAATACAGGTGACTGTCGGGATCGGCGGCGACCTGCCTGGCGGTGGGGCAGCAGCTCCAGAGCAGGGTGTGCCACTGCTGGTGACCGGGACGCGTGTATTTGACAGCGCCGTTCTTGACGCAGATGAAGTCATAGGGCTTGCCGTTGTAGAGCGTGACCCAGTAACCGAGCTGCGGCAGGCGGGCGAGCTGCTTCTCGGAGAAGACCTTGAGCTTGCCCGAAGGCTTGCGCGACGGAGGCGGAGGTGTCGAGGGCGTGTCGGGTGAGGCGTTCACCAGCTTGCAGCTGGCCCGCAGCTCGCACCAGTAGACATGGCCGACGATGTCCTCGTCGGTGTCGAGAACCTTTACCACGGCGGTATTGATACCGCCACGGCGCTTCGGCGGCTCGACGATCTCGAGCCGGGTGCCGACGGTGACGCCCTTGCCACCATCAAGAAAGGTCCCAGCCCCGGCGGTGATCAACACGTACTGGCTCGACGGTCCGTTATTGGCTCCGGGGACACCCTTCTTGATCTGGAAGACTTCGACGACGGCACCCTTGAGCGCCTGTTCTTTCTTAAGCATCGAGAAATCCCTTTCTCAGTTTGCTCGTTGGAAATAAGCGGATGCTCTCGGTTTGCCTTTACTGGAAAAACCAGATGCGGCAGTTATGTTTAGTGGATGACAGAGGTTGAGCGTGAGAGCGATCCACAGTGGATGGAGAAGGAAGATACTTGATACTAAGATAAGATCCTTCAGTCACCAAAACGAAGTGTGTAAATATCTGTACTAACATAATCGCGCGTCGATGCCCGAAAGGTGGAATCAGCGTTTTTTTTCGAGCGTTACAAAAGAGCGCGACCTGATATTTCTGAGCAAGAATGAATCTCGATCTCTCCGCTCACGAGCCTCGCGCGCTCTGCGCGAACTATCGCAAACGGAGCCTTCGAGATTCCAGATTCCGAGATTCCGACTTATCCAGGGTGCTTTTATGCATACCAGGCATAAAATCGAAACTTGAAGGCGTTTCTGACCTATTTTCGGCGATTTTTTTTGCTAGAAACGCATATTCCTGATTCGAACCAGATCCAGCTCCGATTCAGTTCTGCTTAAAGTCTGGCTGAGATTGCCATATCGGATCTGGCGATGTCTATCCTGACTTGCCGGCTACCATTTTGCGATCGAGCCAGACCAGAGCATTTTCGCAAAGAAGCTTGCGCTTCGTCTTCTCCGAAATACTGGCAGACTCGATGAGAGCGCCGGGCTCGAGCTCTCCGAGCGGGAACGGATAGTCCGTGCCCAGGGCAATGGCATCCTCTCCCAGGGTCTCGATCAGGAATTTGAGCACTCTCTCGTCGTGAACGAGACTGTCGACGTAGAACTTGCCGAGATAGTCCCGGGGATTGACATTGTTGTCCACGGCGCAGAGATCGGGACGGACCATGAAACCATGCTCGATTCGGCCGATGGTCGCAGGAAATGAGCCGCCACCATGGGCGAAGGCAACCCGCAGGCGAGGCAGGCGCTCGAGCACGCCTCCGAAGATCATCGAGCAGATAGCCAGGCTCGTCTCGGCAGGCATTCCAACCAGCCAGGGCAACCAGTATCTCTCCATTTTCTCCTTGCCCATCATGTCCCAGGGATGGACGAAGATAGCGGCACCGAGATCCTGGGCTGCTTCGAAAAAGGGGAAAAGCTCCGGCGCGTTGAGATTCCAGTCATTGATATGCGAGCCGATCTCGATCCCGGCGAAGCCGAGATCTTTGACACATCGCTCCATCTCTTTGATGGCAAGCTCCGGGCTCTGCATGGGGACAGTTCCCAGACCGATGAAACGATCGGGGCTCTCAGCCACCACCGAAGCCATATGGTCGTTGAGAAATCTGCTCAGATCCAGGGCATCGTCCGGTTTCGCCCAGTAACTGAACAACACCGGAATGGTCGAGAGGACCTGAATGTCGACCTTGAACCCGTCGCACTCTTTTAGCCTTGTTGTCCCGTCCCAGCAATTAGCCTCGATTTCCCGGAAAAACTTGCCCTCATCGCTCATCATCCTGGCCCGGCAGGAGGCATGATGGTCGAGCTTGATAAACCCTCCATAGCCGTATTTGCCCTTCAGATCGGGCATATGCTCAGGCATTATATGGGTGTGGATATCGATTTTCACAACTTCCTCCGACCTTTCCCGGCTAGGCTTGCTGAAGCTCCTGGCGAGGCTTGCTCACACCTTTCCTGGCGAAGCTTGCTGAAGCTCCTGGCGAGCTCGATGAAGCTCCTGGCGAGGCTTGCTGAAGCTCCTGGCGAGGCTTGCTGAAGCTCCTGGCGAGGCTTGCTGAAGCTCCTGGCGAGGCTTGCTGAAGCTCCTGGCGAGGCTTGCTGAAGCTCCTGGCGAGCTCGATGAGCTCTTCCAGATCGACTCCGAGCCCTTCTCGAGATCCGGCTCGCAATCCGAAGCCCGAGCACTGACACCGCGTCGCCTGCAACAAAACAAAATCTCCACGAGGAAAGATAGCAGACACTGCTTTCGATTGGCAAAACCTTCTTGACATCCATTGTCCCTGGAAGGCTGAAAGGGCGCCGGTCTTCACCCTTCACGAGAGCGCGCGAAGGCGGGGACTTGTCAAGAATTCGCAGCGAGGCCAGGGTAATCAAGGGGAATTTTTGATAATGCTCAAGATTTTGATGATTCAGAGAACAGAATATCAGTATGTTTACTTGTCTTTCCAACGTCGTTTTTCAGGTGAAGATTTCTCAGAGCCATCCTGTTTTCTGCTAACCTCTTCCTGCCGGGCCATAGCGAGCTTTTCATGCTGACAAGCTGAAAGAGCACACGCTTTGATCCGGTCTTGGCGGAAAACCAGAAGCCTGGAACTTCATCTCGTCTGCCCGGACACGTCCTCGGCTCGCCTCAGAGCAGAAGGACGCCACCGACCATTCAACCGGCACCAGCCTCCTTCAACCGGTTCCGTCTCAAGAGGAAGGAAACAGATATGTCCACTGAAACCGTTACTGGTCTGCCTCTGCGAAGTGAAGTTCCGGTCGAGATGACCTGGGACCTCACCAAGATTTATGCCACCGACGAAGCCTGGGAAGCCGATTTCCAGACGGTGGTCGAGATGCTCCCGAAGCTCGCTTCTTTCAAGGGCCGCCTGCGCCGTTCCGGTCGCCTGCTGCTCGAGGCTCTGAACCTGAGCCACAAGGTCAGCGAGATCGTCGGTCGTCTCTACGTTTACGCCCGCATGAGCTCCGACGTCGATACCGCCAACAACCACTACCAGGGCATGTTCGGTCGGATCGAGGATCTGAGCAATAAGGCGAGCGCTGCCGGTGCTTTCATCTCGCCGGAAATCCTCTCCATCAAGCCCGAGCGCCTCGAGAAGTTCATCGCCGCCAACAAGGGGCTGGAGCTCTACCGGCACATGTTCGACGAGCTCGACCGCGAGCGCGCCCACATCCGCAGCGACGAGATCGAAGAGCTGCTGGCTGAGGCCGGGCACACCTTCGGCGGGCCGGACAACATCTACACGATGTTCGACAACGCCGACCTCGAGTTTCCCGAAGTGGAAGACGAGAACGGCAAGCTCGTTCGTCTCACCCACGGCAACTGGTCGGACAAGTGGCTCGAGAACAAGAGCCGCGACGCCCGGCGCCGTGCCTACGAAGCGATGTTCGGCACCTACAACCGCTACCGCAACATGCTGGCGGCCACCTATGCCGCTCAGGTGAAGGTCGACATCTTCTCGGCCAAGGCGCGCCTCTACGCCAACTCCCGGGAGGCGGCCCTGTCCGGCATCAACGTGCCGGTCTCGGTCTATGACTCCCTGATCGGCACGGTGCACGCCAACCTCCCGCGGCTCCAGCGTTATCTCGACCTGCGCCGTCGGGTCATGGGCCTCGACCGTCTCGCCTGGTACGACCTCTATGTGCCCCTGGTCGGCGACCTCGACATGAAGGTCACCTATGAGGAGGCCAAGACGAAGATCCTGGCGTCCCTGGCGGTGCTCGGCCCCGAGTATGTCGAGACCCTGCGCGGCGGCTTCGACTCCCGCTGGGTCGATGTGCTCGAGAACAAGAACAAGAAGTCCGGCGCCTACAGCTGGGGCTCCTACGGGACTCCGCCTTACATGCTGATGAACTGGCAGGACTCCATGGACTCCATGTTCACCCTCACCCACGAGTCCGGTCACTCCATGCACTCGTGGCATTCGCGCAAGCACCAGCCCTACCCGTACAGCGGCTACACCCTCTTCGTCGCCGAGGTGGCCTCCACCTGCAACGAAGCCCTCCTGGCTCACTACCTCCTGAGCCAGACCACGGACCCCGCGGTGCGCAAGTACATCCTCAACCACCAGATGGAGAGCATCCGTCTCACCCTGGTGCGCCAGACGATGTTCGCCGAGTTCGAGAAGATCGCCCATGAGAAGGCCGAGGCCGGTCAGGCCCTGACCCCCGACGTCCTCTGCGGCATCCACCGCGAGCTCAACGAGAAGTACTACGCTCCGGCCGTCGAGCTCGACGACCTGATCGGCATCGAGTGGGCACGGATCCCGCACTTCTACTCGAGCTTCTACGTCTACCAGTATGCCACCGGCATCAGTACCGCCATGTCGCTCGCCCAGCAGATCGTCTCCGAAGGCGAGCCCGCCGTGAAGCGCTATCTGAAGTTCCTCTCCAGCGGCAGCTCCGACTACAGCATCAACCTCCTGCGTGACGCCGGCGTCGATCTTTCCACCCCGGCTCCCATCCAGCAGGCCTTCGATGCCTTCGCCGGTTACCTCGACCAGTTCGAGGAGTTGCTCTAAGAACCCCGAAGAAAGGAATTCACGATCGATGACAACTACAACATCGAAATCCGCAACCAGGACGATTCCAACCCGCTCCGAGGTGCCCGTCGAGCTGACCTGGGACCTCACTGCGATTTATGCCAGCGAGGCCGAATGGGAAGCTGACTACCAGCTGGTCGACTCGCTCATCCCCAGGCTCGCCGCTTACAAAGGCCGCCTGCGCCGCTCCGGTCGTCTGCTCCTGGAGGCCTTCCGGCTCCGGGACGAGATCTACCTGCGCTACGGCAAGGTCTCGGTCTATGCTCGCATGAGCTCTGACGTCGACATGACCGACAGCCACTTCCAGGGACTCACCGGCCGCACCCGGGAGCTGGGCAACCGGCTCTCCGCGGCGATGTCCTTCTGGAACCCCGAGATCCTCTCGATCAAGCCCGACAAGCTCGAAGCGTTCTTGACCAGGGTCGAGGGACTGGCTCTCTACCGCCACGAGCTCAACGAGCTCGCGAGAGAACGGGATCACGTCCGCAGCCCCGAGGTGGAGCAACTCCTCGCTCAGGCATCCCAGACCTATGGCGGACCGGCCAATGTGTTCGGCATGTTCAACAATGCCGACTTGAAGTTTCCCGACGTCATCGACGAGACCGGCGAGCCGGCTCAGCTCACCAACGGCAACTGGGGAAGCAAGTGGCTCGACAACGCCGACCGCGAAACGCGCCGGCGCGCCTACGAGACCATGTTCGGGACCTACAACCGGTACCGCAACATGCTGGCTGCTTCCTACGCCGCCCAGGTGAAAATCGATGTTTTCCGAGCCCGGTCGCGGCGCTATGACAGCGCGCTGCACCAGGCTCTCAGCGGCATCAATGTGCCGGTGGCAGTCTACGACTCGCTCATCGACACGGTCCATGCCAACCTTCCCAAGCTCCAGCGTTATCTCGAGATCCGCCGGCGTGTGCTCGGGCTCGACCAGCTTGCCTGGTACGACCTCTACGTGCCGCTCGTGGGCGACCTGGACTATTCCGTCTCCTTCGAGGAGGCGAAGAAGAAAGTCCTTGCCTCCGTGGCAGTGCTCGGCTCTGAATATGCCGAGGCTCTGGCAAGCGGTTTCGACTCGCGCTGGATCGACGTTCTGGAAAATCAGGGCAAGCGCTCCGGCGCCTACTCCGGTGGTGCTTACGGCACTCCGCCCTATATGCTGCTCAACTGGAAGGACAAGCTCAATTCGATGTTCACCCTCTCTCACGAGTCGGGTCACTCGATGCACTCGTTCTTCTCGCGGCGGCACCAGCCGTTCGCTTACGCAGGCTACACCCTCTTCGTCGCCGAAGTGGCTTCCACCTGCAACGAAGCGCTCCTGGCTCATTACCTGCTCCAGGAAACCGACGACCCGGCGGTGCGCAAATTCGTGCTCAACGAGCAGCTCGAGCGCATCCGCTCCACTCTCTACCGGCAGACCATGTTCGCCGAGTTCGAGAAGATCGCTCACGAGAAAGCCGAAGCCGGTCAGGCGCTCACCCCGGACGTGCTCTGCGGCATCCACCTGGACCTCAACCGCAAGTACTTCGCGCCGGCAGTGGCCACCGACGACACAATCGGCATCGAGTGGGCAAGGATCCCGCACTTCTACCGGAGCTTCTACGTCTACCAGTATGCCACCGGCATCAGTGCGGCGATGACGCTTGCCCGGCAGATCCTTACCGAAGGAGAGCCGGCGGTGAAGCGGTACCTGAAGTTCCTCAGCAGCGGCAGCTCGGACTACAGCATCAATCTCCTGCGCGACGCCGGCGTCGATCTCTCGACCCCGGCACCCATCCAGGGCGCGCTGGACACCTTCGACGAGTACCTCACGCAGTTCGAGGCGCTCATCTAGTCTCACAGCAGATTCCGGATGTTTCGAGAGGAAGGCGGCTGCACGCTGCTTTCCGATCGAACTGACAGGAGGGCGGCGCGCATATGTCGCTCTCTCTTTGATCTGAAAGGAGGTCGGCGCTCAGGCGCCGACCTCCTTCGACGAGTCCAAAAGACTGACGAAGGAAGCCTTATGAACGTACTTTTCATCGCTCCCAAACGCCAGGCATTCCTGCCTGTGCTCAAGACCTTGCGCCGCGGACGCAATCAAGTCCGCTGGTACTCCGGCGTTTTCCACGACCTCTACAAGCACCTGGGCGAAAACACCGCCTACCTTCTCGAGGTCGACCAGCGCAACTTCGACAGCCGCGAGATCCGCAAGGTCAACCTCGCCGACTTCGATGTTGCCGTGGTGGATCTCTCCGCCGACAGCGAGAATCCCACAATGCTCGACTTCGACGGCGCCTCCCGTCCCACCGACATCGTCTCAGTCCTCACCATGGCGGGTATCGTCGTCATCGGCATCAGCCGTGACGGTCGCTATCTGCCCCAGCTCGAGGAAGCCGGTGCTGTCATGGTCGCGGCCCACGATCGTCTCGACGACCGCTACCTGACCATGATGAAAGAAGCCCGGCGCTTGCTGGCGGACAACTCCCCCGGCGACGGCTTCGCTCTCAGAGCTCTCACCCTGCGGCAACCCTGGGCGGCATCGGTGTTTCTCGCCGGCAAGGACATGGAGAACCGCCTCTGGCCGGCGCGCGTGCGTGGCACCATCGCTATTCACGTCTCCAAAGAGCAACCGGCAGGCAGCTTCGCCGCCGGTGCCCGGTTCATCCATTCGGTACTGCGCGCCCAGGGCAACACCCGCATCCGGTTCAACGATGAGAAAAGCCTGCCCAGAGGCTCCATCATCGGCGTGGTCGATATCGTCGACTGCGTCACCGATTCGGATTCGCCCTGGTTCGAAGGACCCCTCGGCTTCAAGCTCGCCAATCCCCGCATCCTGAGCCGCCCCATCCCGGCAAGCGGCAAGAGACGCTTCTGGAAAGTGAGCAAGGCTGTCGAGCTTCGCATCCGCCGCGACCTCGGCGAGCAGGGATTAGCCTTCTAAGGCCGATTCCAGCTCTCCTCTTCTTTGAACGAAACCGGAGTCACGGGACTCCGGTTTCGTTCTTCCCGCGGCTGGAGACGAGTTTTCTCAAACTCTATGAAAGTGCCTTCTTATTCTTCAAACTCTATGTTGTTTTCTCTTATATGAAATAGTAGTATTTCCTCGAAAGAGAGGAGAGAAGGGAGAAGGAGCATCGCCGTGCCTTCCGTTTGCCAGCAGCCAACCCGAGACGCGATGCCGGCTGCCGCTGGCTCCTGATTTCGGGCGGAAGACAGAAAATGCCATCCGCTCCGACTGTTTTACTGGCGGCAAGGGCAGAGCCTTCCGCTCAGAGGTGTACGCGCAGACGTGCACTCAGACGCACTAAGAGCAGCTTCAGTCTGAATGTCTCCTTCATGGGTTGAACTTTCTTTGGAATTGCTTTCTGAAATGTCATTGAGGTAATCACATTTGTTCGAGAGACAGTCGGGGCGGGAAACACAGGCATCCCGCCCCGACCATTCTCAAAGGCGACTGCCCGCCTTCTACGCTACCGGCGCCGCAGGGCGTCCCAGGGCACCAGGTCGAAGAAGGGGTTGTACTTGCGAGCAGCCCAGGTCACGAAGGACAGTCCCCAGAGGAGGACCATCGTCCCTGACAGGAACTGGAGCCAGACTGCCACCTCCACCGCGAAGAGACTCGCCTGGGCGACCAGGAAAAGCCACCAGACAGCCGCAGTGAGGACGGAGGCGAGGACGGCGAGCACGCGGGTCGCTGTCTCTGCTTGCCCGAGCCGGCCATTGAGGCGCAGGAGCGGTCCGATGATACAGACGATGCCCACATGCGCTGCCACCGCCAGGACGGCAGCAGATGCCGGGATCGAGAGCCAGCCGTAGAAGAAGGCGGCCACTGACGCCACCACCGCCAGAGAGGCAGCGGTGGCGGTGGCATACTGCACCGGACTGAACCGGTTGATAAGGCGCTCGGTCATGTCTTCGAGCCAGTAGCGCATGATCTCGCCCCCTCAGGCTGCCGTCAGGGACCGCCAGTAGGCGTCCACTGCATCCTGGGGGACAAGCATGGCTCCTTCCGGGATGGCAATCCTGCCAAGGTCGCCGGTGAGCGCGAAAAGCGCCTCGCCCCCGACCCCGGCGCAATTGCCGCCCGTCTTGAAGCTCGCTCGACCCTGACGGGACTGGCGAACCAGGACCAGATCGCATTCGCAGTCGACGACCTCGACCTGGCAATCATCATCGGCGATGATCAGCATGCGCTGAGCCGAGACATTCTTGATCACAGCCCGACTCCTGTCGAAGGCGGTGACCAGAACGCTGTCGGCGTCGAGCTCGTCGACTTCAGCCAGGGTCTGGTCCTTGAGGTTGATGCTGATGCTGCCGGCGCCGATGGAACCGGTGAGCCGGCTGGCACCGAGCAGTGTCACGTCGATGTCCTCGAAAGCGGTCCGCCCCGCCGGGGTCAGCACCGTCGCCGAAGAGCGCTCGCTGGAGTTGCCGAGCTGAACGGCAGTGACCGCTCTCTCAGCCTCCATGGTGTCCCACTTGCGAAGGTAGTCAGCGAAGACCCGGGCGCCAGACTCTTTCGAGTAGCCCCAGGCAAGGTCGCAGCACTTCACTTCGAGCCGCAGGTATTCCACCGAGGGAAGAGCCTGGGCGATCTGGCGCATCAGCGCGCCTGTGGTTTCGAGCATTGTGTCCTCTCGAACTAGGGTTGCATAAGCAAGGCTCGAACGAGCCAGGCCTCCTGTCTGCTTTCCTCAGCCCCGCCGCCGTTGCTCCGCAAAGATTGCAGGTAAGCATCTGTCGTGCGCTGGAGTGACTCTGGGCTGGGGGCTATTACCTGTGCGATCAAGGAAAGCAAACTGGATCTCCAGTCAAGACATGAGAACCGCAGCAAGTCATGTAAAACTTGTCCTTTGCTTAATAACGAAATGTGTAGCCTGGCCTCCTCCTCGAGATGATGAAGGCTCGCGCAGAGACTCTGGCGGCGCCGGCGGAAATATCCGCTTTTTTGTTCTATGGAACAAAAACCTAGCGCGAACCATTACCCCCGGTCACGGAAGACACGCTATGATCTTGCCCATGGAAGAAGAGCTGATCGGCGTCGAGTTCGAGCACAAAGATTACTGGGAATGGGAAGGCTTCGAGGGGCTCTGCCTCGAGGACAGCAACGTTCGAGCCATAACAGTCAGCCGGGAGATGGTCTTCGATCTCGACCTCCTGCTCAACGAGCAGCACGAGGCATTCTCAAGAAGCAAAAAGGGCAGGATGCGGGGCAAGCTAAAATTCGCGGAGGTCACCGAATACACCTGGACCGGCCAGCATGTCCGTCCGGCTCTCAAAGATGGCAAAGATCCTGATCTCGGCACCATCGACGCCCTCTATTTCGAGAACGGCTGGTATTACATTTTCGGCGAATGGGGCGAGCTCAAGTTTCGAGCCTCTGCCCGCAGCCTGGATCTGAGCGCACGCTGACACAGACTTTGAACTGCTTGCGCACCCTCGCGAGCTTTTTCACAACATGTGTTCATGAACCCGACAACAGATATTTACAAGGAGATCCGGATACTCCGGTGCTATAGAGGGTTATCAACTCAATTCCTCGGATCTTTCGAGTCTCTTCTCCGAATCCTCAATCCAGACAAATAATCGCGCATGCACGCCTCACCCTCCGACTTGACGAGGGGCGATTCGGACCGGACTCGAATTGACAGCAACAAGGGAGACACCATTGTCCAGAGGAAACAATCCGGGTTTCGCCGCCGGTCAGACGGTAAGCAACCCGCTCCTGCACCGGTGGTATCACATCAGCAGCGTCCCGAAGGAAGTGGCGCTCGCCTGGATAGCCAGCGTGCGTCCCGGCATCACCGAGGGCGAGATCCAGGTCCGCACCGGCATCTATCTGAGCCGGGACGACCAGGTCATGCTCTACCGCGATGAGCGGGGTTTCCGCCTCCTGTCATGGAAACGCCCTGACTGACGGGCTTCCCTCAACCTCACCTGAAACCAACACTGGGGACCATCATGTCTCAGATCGCAGTGCTCACCAATCTTCCCGGTGCCGCCGCCGAAGCGGTGGAAAACGGCACCCTCGCCTCCGGATCCCTGGCCCGGGCCATCGAAGCCCTTTCGAGCGGCGACCTCAACGCCAGCCGGGCCAGCCTCGCCGATGTCCGGCAGAACCTCGGCGCTTTCGCCTTCGCGATGCACCTGCAGGAGGCGGTCATCGCAATCGCCGCAAGGGAATTCGGCGCCGTCATCGAGGCCACCCTCGGCGCGCGCAACGCTCTCAACGCCATGCCTTCCGAGCAGCGCGCCCTCTATGCGCCTGCTCTTTCCGAGATCGAGGCGAGGATCTCCGTCGCCTTCTCCCACGGCATCTGAACGAAAGGCAATCGAATTGGCACACATCCCTACCCCCGAGGAGCTCTTCGGCGAACCCGCTGTCACCGCCCCTGAAACCACCGAGTTCGAGGAGCTCCTCGCCTTCCTGGGCGAAACCCTGGGCAAGCATGTCGATGTCCTGAAGAGCGGTCGCGTCCTCAGGGTCATGGTCTCCTGCGAGACCACCCCCGAAGACGTCGCCGTCGCCTGCCGTCTCTTCCGGCACCAGGGCTGGCAGGCATCGTATATGAGCTGCCCGCCCCGGCCTCACCAGCTCTTCTTCAGCCGCCCCAACGTGGTCGGCGCTCCGAGCATCTCGGGCTACCCGTCCATTCACTAGGCGGTCAATCAGCCCGGGGCTCTCACTCGATAAACGGTGGCTCCGGAAGTCATCGAGATAGAGTGGCGCTCCCTGCGCGGGCGTGTCCCTGAAATTAGAACGAAGAGAGGAGACTGAGATGCTCTTCAAAAGGAGCACGCTGTTCGGTCACGTTATCACTGAAGGTGATGATGGTGAGCCGATTTACGAGGATGACGGAAGCAAGGTCAAAGGCAATCTGAGGCCCTGTTTCGGTTGCAAGGCGAGAATCAGCTCGGGCGAACATGATCCATGCATCGCCGACCTGCCTGATACGATGCACGCATGTTGCGGGCACGGCCGAGACAGAACCTTCTCCGGCGCACCGTCAGGCTATGTAGCCCTGAACGATGGTCGTTGTTTTCGATTTCTCGGCACCGAGAGCGGCGAGGCCATTCGTATGGCGGTCGATGCTGCTCGAGCCGGTGAAGATCTTCCCCCCGGCTTTGTCTTCGACGCAGAGAACATGTGGTGGAAAGACCTGACGGAGGCGCAGATCGACTTTGTATACGCCAACCTCCGGGAGGGAATTTTCCATCTAGTCAGACGACTCAGCCAGGGGAGGTTTCCGCCGGACCAGTATCTCGTCGACAACGAGATGATGTGGTTCGAAGGTATCAAAGATGAAGACCTGAAGCTAGCTGTGCTCGCGGAGATGCGCGGGGTGATGGAGGAGCTTGTCGCCGCGGCGAAGGCGCAGTAGAAGCCTCGGGACACGAAAGACCCACAACAAAATGCCTTCCGTACGGCGCGACTTGCGCCGGCTGCATTTCGGACTACCCGTCCATACACCAGGCCTCGAGACCTCAGGGCTATGAGGCCTTTCACCGGTCCGGAAGGCGCTATGCGCCTTCCGGATCCCCTGAATCGAAGCAAGAAGTGGATCTCAGAATGCGCAAATTTCTCTGTCATGCAGGCGGCACCGTCGGTGGCGTGCTCGGCTTGATGATACTTGCAGGCATTAACGGCCATCTCCGGGAGCTGGTCCTCGGAGGCTCTCTGGTCGGCATCCTCGTCATCTTCGCCATGATCGGTCTCGCCACGGCTACTGTCGTGAGCGCTTACGAGGAGAGCTCGGGCAAGACCCGTCTCCACACCAGCATCGGAATCGGAGCCGCCTTCGTTACCGTTATCGCGGTCGCCGCATCTATCGGCGCTGCTCTTTTCGGACCCGATATCGCCGCTGGGTTCGACTGGCTCAGCGCCCTCTATCTTCTCAGGGCCACCATCATCATCGGTGGAGTCTCCGGAGCCGCATACAACCTCTCCGGTCGTCTTGCCGGCTGAGAACCTCTCTCACTGTCAGGAGAGCTCCTCGCGAGCTCTCCTGCCTGGCACCCGGAGCGGAGCCTGACGCCCGCGAATTGTTTTCTGTTTTCCTCGCTGTTTTACTGTTTCTTATAGTATTTTTGCTTCACAGAGAGAAAGTCCGGCCCTCGCCGGACTCTCTCTCTGAGCTACCCGAGCTCAGGACTGCGGCTGGACCGCCTCCGAGACCAGGCGCTCCGCCTCGGTCACGGCACCGGATACGGCAGCCAGCGCCCCGGCGAAATTGAGGGCGAGCAGGCAGTCCTTCATCTCGACCAGACGGTTGTCCACCGACTGCCAGGATGACTTCGCGCCGGAGCAGGCAGCATGTCGCCGCTGGAATTCCACCGAAAGCTCCTTGAGACGAGCCCGTTTCTCGCCGACCTGCGCCATGATCGCATCGACCTCGGCGCTGCGTCGCTCGGCCTCGGCAAAACGACTGAAGCCCCGGCGAACGCGAACGGCGTTCGAGCGGATGTTCCACAAAATTGCTGCAAGAACCAGAAGAAGAACGATTTTCATGAGAATGCTCCAGAGGAGGTAGTTGAGAAAGCGCAATCCGGCGGGAGCAAAATGCTCCCACCGGATTGCTCCAGTAGAGCCCTAGAGGCTCTCGCCGCCGGCTCGGGAGGCCAGATCGACCACCGGTGCCAGTGCGCCTTTGCGCCGCTTGCGATGACGACGCAGAGTCTCGAAGTCGGACATGGGCACCACTTTGCGCTCGAGAGAGACTGCTCGCAGAGCCTGCAGCCCACCCGGATGAATGCCGTCGGGTGCCTTCCAGTTCAGGTCGAGGAGGTCGGGATTGACGCAGCCGATACCCTGGACGCACCAGTAAGCGGCGTTCTTCAGAGCCTTGATATGCCCTGCGGCGTGCTCCCCGAGCTCCACCCATCCGGCGCCCGGAAGAGGCTCGACACCATCGTCGCGGCACCGGGTCAGATAAGCGAAGCGGAGGCGGAGAACCTGCTGGATCTCCTCGGCCCGGCAACGAGCGATGGCGAAGCGAGACTCGCCGTCAGCCCTGAATGCATAATCACCGTAGCCATACCGAGACCGCTGGATCTCGTCATAGAGCTCGTGAATGGAGACCTCCGCCTGCACGCGCAACTGCTCATCACGACGAGCTGCGCGCCAGGCCAGAAGCCAGGGAACGGACGCGGCGGCCACGGCAATGACACCGAGCGACACCAGCGTTCCCGCAATCATCTGCAGACCGGAGAAGACCAGAGCCACCAGTGCGGCAGCCGCGGCCAGCCTCAGACTGACAGAAGTCCTATTCAATTGTTTCGCGTTCATGACACAGGCTCCTTTCTGCCAATGCGAAGCGAGACAGGCAAGCACGGTCGGTAGCGGCTGACTCAGATCGGATGAGTGATCGAAGTGCTCGAGTTAGCCGAGGGACGTTGTTTGCTGGTATCTTGCCTCGAATTCAGAACGTGTAGTGAAGGTGTTTTTGTGATACCAGAAACGGTTGTACTTAGTAATTTCGAGATGTAAAATCCTCCCTCTTTACAACCTATTACAATTGCCTCCCCGGAATGATTTCGGTCCCCGGCGACAGGGATCGTGCCATTCCCTATGAAAGTCTCGATAACCCCTGTTTATCAAGCTTCTATCAAACAGATTAGAGAAACTCGGGATTGTACGCGAAGCTGCGCGAAGTATTAACCGCCGCTCATCTTGGGGAAACTACGTAGAGCAGGGAAAGCACATCGGACCGGGTCCGCACACTTGTGATAGTTCCGCCAGCTCTCGCGAAATCAAAGCTGAGTCGTGGTTTCAAGAGTATACGGTGGTTTTGCGCCAGCCTGTGATCCGGAGAATACGGACAAATGAGCGCCTTGCTCGTCCATCCAGATGCGATTAAGGTGATTCTATTCTTCACTCCAGTAGAACTCTTCAAGGACTCTTTCACAGCAAGCTAAACGCAGAGCAAAGCTAATTCTCCGGACACCTCGAGGCATCTCACGATGCTCCTGGAAGATGCATCGCCTGCGAGGTCGAGCTTGCCGTCGAACGAACGAGCGCTCCAGCCCGTTCGGAAAGAAGCGCATGCACGTTTACGCGAGTTAGCGCCAGGTCAGGGTCCTGATCAGGGGAGTGTTTCATCAACCCGAGACGAAATCTCGGAACCCAATGAAAGCGAGGTGAACGATGATCCAGTTCATCAAGACCGAGCAGGTCGTCGCCGAACAGGAGAGGCAGCTGTCTCTCTATGGTCTCGGCGAGCCCGGCATCATCAGCAAGGCGACACTGGAGTCGGCGGTGAAAAGCCCCATGGCCACCTTCGACGGACAGTATCTCTACATCGGCATCTTCCAGATGGCGGCGGCTTACCTGGTGCGCCTGGTGAAGGCTCACGCCTTCGGCAACGCCAACAAGCGCACCGGTCTCGCTTGCGCCCTGGTCTTCCTGAAGATGAACAACGTCGACATCCAGGCCAGCAACGAGGAGCTGGTCGATCTGGTCATCGCTGCCGCCACCGGCAACGGTGACCTCGAACCAGTGGAGCGCTTCTTCGAGGAGCGCTTCGCCTGCGACGGCGCCGAATCGAAGCCCGACTTCGAGACCGCGTCCGGTCAAATTCACGAGCGATTCGCCGGCGCCTTCGCCACTCTGGCGGATCGGTAGGCAACTCTCGAACCAGAGGAAACCATGCTCAAGCCAAAAGGCACTTTCCCCGCGATCGACCTGGTGGACTTCGGAGACGTGGCGCGCAAGCGTGTCGGCATGCAATGCCAGTACGCGAGCCGCTACGTAAGCGGAGAATGCCCGACCGATGACCCGGATGGTTACCCGGATGTCGCCAGCGACCCGCAGTTCGGAGACGAGCTCAGGGTCGAGGGTGACGCTGGCAACTACCACGACATCCGCATCCACGCCGACGACGTCGACGAGTTCGTGGACCGGATGAGGCTCGTATTGAAGCGCACCCGCAACTGAGCCCGGTAGCGCGTCAAATCATATCTGACCGAACCGGCGCATGTCTGCGCCCGCAACAACCCGGGGCGGCGCTTCCTTTTCACAGGCGCCGCCCCATCCCCCTGCTGCAGCACGCAGGGGACAGGAGAGAATGCATGTCTACAGGCAACGCGAAAGTTGTCGTATTCGACCTCTGGCACACCCTCATCTTCGGTCTCTCGACCGACCCCATCGTCACGCTCTGGAAGAGCATGGCGGGCGACGAGGAGCCATGCCCGAGCGAGTTCATGGAAGCCTGCCTGACCACCGACATCGGGGACCCCGATGCCTTCGTCACGGCAATAGCCGCCCGCTTCGATCGCAAGGCGAGCCGGGCTCTCAAGCGGGCTTTCCGCAAACTCACCGCCACCGAGCGCGAGGCAATCGGTCTCTACCCCGACACCCTGAAAGTTCTCGATGAGCTGAAGGGACGGGGAAAACGACTGGTCCTCGCCTCCAACCTCTGGCCCTTCCCGCTCCCGCGGGTGGACGAGGTCCTCGACCTGAACCGCTTCGAGCACCTGACCTATTCCTTCCGGGTCGGTGCCCGCAAGCCAGCAGGCGCGGTCTTCGCCGACATAACCGGGGCTCTTTCGGTGCCGGCCTCCGACTGCCTCATGGTCGGAGACAGCATCGGCTCTGACATTGTCGGTGGTCTCTCCGCCGGCATGGAAGCAGTCTACATCTGCCGGTCCGCTCAGATCGGTCAGGTGCCCGACGACGTTCCCGAGAGAGCCGGGGTCGTCACATCGCTCTCCGAGCTGCTCGACTGACGGCTAGCCGTCTCCTCGAGCGTTCCAGAGCATACGGTCGGCAGACCTCGTCGGTCTGCCGGCTTTCGGTACGGGTCCGGGTGCAACCGCTCCGGGCCGTTTGTTGCCGGGCGTCCGCATGAGCGGCGCCCTGAATCTTCAACCAGGAGTCAACTTATGAGCCAGAAGAAATCCACCTTCGCCGTCACGCCCCGCCTGTTCGTGCCGCACCGCCGGCCGATCATCCTGCCCGAGGCGTTCTACGGCTTTCGGCGCCCCCGGACCATCGACCCCCAGGACATCTATCACGCCATCTGGGAAGCCGTGGCCGGTCTCGCCTACGACCAGTCCTTCCTGACCCAGTGGGCCGCCTTCGCCCACAAGTACTGCGACCAGATCCGCACCACCGAAGACGCGGTGCGTTTCGCCAACGAGGCCCTGGCGCTCCTCGACGACCCCTACACCCGCGTGCTCGACCCGGAGAAGACCGGCGAGCACAACGATGAGCGCGTCGGCACCCTGGTGGGCATCGGCGTGGTCTTCGAGGGTGACCCGGACAGCCAGGGCAACCTGGTCATCGCCCGGGTTCTCGAGAACGGACCCGCCGACAAGGGCGGTCTCAAGGCCGGTGACGTCCTCCTCAAGGTGGACGGCACCGCGCTGGCCGGCAAGGATCGCAAAGAGGTCATCGACCTGATCACCGGCGAGGAAGGCACCACGGTCAAGATCACCGTCAGCCGCAACGGCGCCGAGGTCGATCACGACATCGTCCGCGGTATCATCAACGTGCCCACCGTCCGCACCGAGCGGCTCGGGAAGGTGGCCTATATCAAGCTGGCCGCTTTCATGCAGGACGACACCGTCGACGAGATGGTGGCCGCCCTCACCGAGCACTCCGACGCCGACGCCTATATCATCGGTCTCCGGTACAACCCCGGCGGACAGGTGATGAACTGCATCCGCACGGCGAGCCTCTTCCTCGACGAGGGGGAGATCGTCTCGATTCGCCAGCGCATCCCCTTCCGGGGCTACCAGAAGACGACCTATCGTCTCGCGGCCGACCGCCTGGTGACCGAGATTCTCGACGAGGACAGCGGGCGCACCTACACCCAGGAGATGCCGCGCGAGAAGAATCTCGCCGGCGGCAAGCCGGTGGTGGTCCTGGTGGACAACTATTCGGCTTCCGCCTCCGAGATGCTCGCCGGCGCCCTCAAGGACCTGGGCAGGGCGACCATCGTGGGCAAGGCGACCTACGGCAAGGGCATCGGTCAGACCGTGCAGCCGATGCTCGGTGACACCACCCTGATCGTCACCTCCCTTCGCTATTACAACCCCAGCGGGCACTGGGTCGGCGACGGGCACAAGAACAAGCACGGTGTGACGCCCCACCACGAGGTGGACCTGCCCGAAGGCGCCATGGCCGGCAGCCCCGAGGACGCGCAGCTCAACTTCGCCCTCGAGCTCATCGGCAAGCAACTGGCGGGCTGACCGCCTGCGTTCGCGGAGCCGCCACCAGCACCGGTGGCGGCTCCAACTTCTCTTTCCACAGGAGATCGACATGATCAAGATGACCCGACACTACGTCCTGGCCGGGCGGCAGACCCCGGCACGCGAAGTGCGGCTCGACCCCATGCAGGCTCTCGCCGAGCTGGCATCGTTCTACCTCGTCCCCCAGGCCATGCAGATCGCCGGCGACGAGCGCAAGATCGAGCTCTGGCGCCCGAGCCCCATGGGTGACGAGATCCTCACCTTCTCCGCCTGCCCGGGGCACCTGAAGCTCCTCCACGACTTCGTCGAGCTCTACCACGACGACGAGCGCCTCAGGGCCGAGCTCAACAGCCGGTTCGACGGGGACACCCCGAAGCTTCTCGCCATGAAGTGCAACATCATGGGGCCCGGCCGCCTGGCCATCGCCATGATGCTCATGAGTCCGGGCACCGTCGCCGAGGACTTCACCACTGCCTCCTGCCGGTTCAGCGACCTGCGGGAGCTGGCAGCAGCCATCGAGCTGCTCGCCGACGAGCGCAGCAAGGGCGGCACCATGTCCATGGCCGACCTGCTGGCGCCGGCCAACGCCTGATTCAGGCGAAGTCTATGAATCTCGGACCGGGCGGACCCCTTCTGGTCCGCCCCACCCCGTCCAGGCAACATGCAACACGACGGAGATTCACGATGCCCAACGGCAATTCCACCGACTTCAACGACTTCCGCCTGATCACCCAGACCAACGAGCCGGACGAGACCCCGCCCCCGCCCTTCGAGGCGGACCCGGCGAAGCTGGTCTACATAACGCTCTATCCGGCAGCCCGGGACTTCGGCATGTACAAGCGAGCCCACGATCGGACCCAGTCCGACATCGACCTCCTGCTCGAGAATGCCGACAGCAAGGGCATCGACACCAGCTCTTTCCGGCAACGCCGGGAAGACGCTCAATCCACCCTCACCTGCGTGGCCGGTTTGATCGCCGAGGGCGGCGAGCATGTCGTCGACCGCGAAGCCGACAACGCTGTCGAGCAAGGTCTCACGGCTCTGGCTCGCATCAAGATGGAGCTCGAGGGCATCGTCTCTTTCCTGGCTCGCCAGGAAGAAGCCCTGGCCGCTCACCAGAGCCGGGTCGAAGCCCTCGCCGGCAAGGCACGCAAGCTGGGGTACGCAGACGGTGCGGCGAAGACCGCCAGGGTCGACGGCTATATCGCCTACGCCGCCAACCCGGGACCGGTGATCGCCCGAAGCACGGCTGCTTTCGACGAAGTCTTCGAGGCAATCCGGAGCGTCAATCCCCATGGCGCCCAGAGAGCCGAGATGCTCGCTCACGGCTTCGCCGCCATCGAGACCGAGATCGAGGACCTGCTCACCGGCGGCGTTCTCGTATCGGTCGACTGACCGGGGCGCGCGCCGCCCTGCCCCGGCTGCACACTGGAACACTACTGCTCGCTATCCGGGCTGGTCGAATCCTCGATCTGCCTGTTCCGCAACCTCCATTTTTCGGAGAATCCAGATGGAAAAGCTCGCTATCCACATCCTCGGCGTCAACCTCGTCAACCGCCTCTACGACTGGAGCGACGGCTTCAAGAGTCTGACCGGCAAGGTTGCCTGCCCGGCCGGCGATTCGATCTTCCTGCTCATCACCAGCGGACGCTCCTACCAGGTGCGGTGCGCCGGCGACCTCATCATCGAGGAGCACCCGGACCACTCCTTCCCGTCCTACACCATCTCCTGGACGGACCAGGCGAAGAATGCCGGCACCGGCACCGGCGAGATCACCGTCGTGCATCCGGACGCCGCCGACCAGCCCAGCGTCTTCGCAGTGACCATGGGCGATCCCGCCGTGAGCGTCGATCATCCGAAGCGCGAGTCCCACGGCGGCGAAATCAACACCGGGGCCGCCGCCGCGATGCTCCTGGACATCATGGCACGCGAGCTTCCCCAGGGACTCCAGTACGACGGCATGCTGCACTTCCCGCGCGGCAACGGGGACGAGGTCGGCTATCCTCTGCCCGACTCCAGCCCGCGCGAGGCCCCGACGGGCCGCTACTCGAACGCCTACTTCGACCCGAACTTCGGCGGCTTCGTCTCGGCTGACCGGCCGGTGGAGCACGAGTTCGCCCACCGACTGTTCGACGACCGGCCCGTGATCGAGCACGAGCTCCTGCCGAACGCCTTCTACTTCCCCGGGGACTTCGACTACGGGAATTCCAATGAGGGCGGCGCCATCTCGGAAGGACCCGTCTGCGACACCCTGGAGTCTCTCCTGGCGGCGTACTCCGTGCCGGGTGGGACCGATCTCTCCGCTGCGCTCCGGGACATGACCTTCCCGGACACGGGCAAGCGGACCGCGACTATTTTCCGATTCACCGACGGGGACTCCCGTCTCAACGAAGGAGAAGCCGATATGCAGGACGTTCGCGACTTCGACCAGCTCAGGCGCACCCACGAGCTGACCCTGGCCGATATCGAGAGCCTCGCCACCGCGGCGGCGGTCCTCGAGATCGACGTGAAGCCTTTCTTCAACCGGCGCGATACCGCGATCCGGGGCCTCGCTCACCTCGAGAGCCGGCTCGCCGAAGGCGGCACCCATGCCGTCGACAGCGAGGACGCCGCCGCCATCGAGTCGGTCTTCACCGAGACGATGTCCGTCAAGAGCGAGCTCCAGACCCTGATCTCGCACCACCGGCACTACCAGGACATGCGCGCCAACCACCAGCGGCACGAAGACGCTTTGCAGGGGCGGGCGCGCAGCTTCCGGTATGCCGACGGCGTCGAGCCCTCGCGCATTGCCGACGGCTACATCACCTACGCCGCCAATCCGGAGCCGGTGCTGGCCGAGAGCAAGGCTGCCTTCGACGAGATCTTCGCCGCCGTCCGCCGGGGCGACCTGGCGGCGGCTCACCAGGCCGCCAACAAGGCGCGGGCCTTCTCGACCCGCGAGCACTTCCTGAGCGCTCTCGTGCGCAAGGGCACCCTGGTCGCCGCCGTCTGAGGGGCGACTGCTGACTCCACCGGGAGACCGGTGCGGCTCTCCGCACCGGTCTTCTCGACTCTGCTCTTATTCGAGGGAACTCCGACCATGAACAGAATGGACGCCATCACCAATCTCAGCGCCCGGCTCGCCAGCAAGCTGGACCGGCTGATCATCGACCGGGACGGGACCTTCCAGCCCGGCTTCAATCCCGCAAGCGCCATCCTCTCGGCGCTTCTTTCCCGGCTGCCGATTCTCATCGAGTGTCGCCCCGATGGAACGCCGGACCTCCTGCTCGGGCTCATCACTTCGGCCGTCAAAGGCTGCGCGGTGCATGAGTTCGAGCCCGCCGCTCCGGCAAGGGCCGTTCCGCCCGGCAGCGTCTTCTTCGTGCGCAACCTGAACAGGCTGCCGATCAAGGTGATGTGCGAGGCTCTCAGGCAGATCGCCGCACGCGGAGATTCGCCTGTGCTCACTATCGCCAGCTGCGACCGTGACGAGCGCTACCTGCCTCTCCCGGAGACGGTTCGCGATCTTTTCGGAATCAGCACTGTGCTGAAGACGGTGTCTTCGCCAGCCACCACCGGCAAGACCGCCAGACCGGTGAGCCCCTCCGCGCTGGCTGCTCAGCAGGCGGCAGTGGGCGCCATCGAGCTGCCCGACCAGATCCGGCACTATCTGGTCTCCCTGATTCGGGCCACCCGGCCGGGGGGCAGCGAGCACAGTTTCGTCTGCTCCCGCGCGGAGAAACTGCGAGGGATCATCCAGACTGGAGCCTCGACGCGGTCGATCTCTTCGCTGGCAGCCACGGCACAAGCCCTGGCAGCCATGAACGGTCGCGCCGAAGTGAGCATCGAGGACATCAAGGCCGCCTTCCTGCCAGTTCTCGAGCACCGCATCGCCCTCACCGACTGGGCTGTCCAGCGGCGAGTCTCTGTGGCTGACGCTCTCGCCATGATCGTCGAGCACACCCCGGTGCGCTCTATCCTCTGACGAAACAGAGGACCTGGACCTGGCTCCAGCAAACACATCAACAGGGGCCGAGAATCTCATCTCGCCCCTGCCAGGGAAGGTGAAGCCTCCTATTCCCCAATCGCGAGTTTCGACAATAGCCCGATCACTTTCTCTCAGAGAATTCATCGGGCTTCGCTTTTCGGTTTCCTGTCTTTTGGGGCGGTACAACGAGATTCTATAGTATCTCTTCGAAAGACAGCCACTACTCGAGCCTTCCTGACCGGACAGAAGAATCGCGCGGAGCTCCGCCAGCTAATCAGCCACGGCAAGCCCCGGACGAGGATCGGTCGGAGGCACGGCGATCATCAGCTCATCCCCCTCCCACTGGCTCTTCAATAGGGGGGTCTGCAGCCTGCCTCGATCCCTCTGCACCTCATCTTCGACTCTTTCTTTGAGCAGCTTGAAAGCCCGGCCCAGCTTCGTCCGGTCGCCATCGATTTTTAGAGAATTGATCAAATGCTTGGTAAAAACACTGTTCGGCTGTTGCTTACATTCCCAGGACACTTGATCAGGCGCGCTCGATGAGATCACCATCTGACCGGTTCCCTGGCTGATGGCCTCCACATTTACATTGGCCGCTCTGTGAACTCCCTTGGTCTGCGGATCCACGGCACCACTATAGCAGGCATCGAGGAGCACGATGATTCGGTCGGAGCGAATGCGCGCCTTGATGATCCTGATCAGATCCTGCATGGGGAGTCCCGTTGAATACAGGCTTTCCGGGTCAGTGTCCCAGGCAATCAGATAATTGACTCCACCGACATCGAGATCAGAGGGGCTTCCATGGGTCGAGAAATAGAGAAGGACGAGATCGTCCGGTCTCACGACCCTGGGGAGCCACTTGTCGCCCAGAGCGTCGAGGATGCTCGACCTGGTCGCCTTCTGATCGGCGAGGACTTTGACATGGTCTCTGGCGAAATGGCATTGATTGACCAGGAAGTCGGCCAGGTCGGCGGCATCCTTGGCTGGATATTTCAGGTTGAGAGACGCTTTCTTGAAATTGCTGATGCCTACTATAAGTGCCCACTTGTCCTTCACCGGTCTTTGACCAGGCTTGTCTTCGGGATTGTCTTCAGCCCCTGCCCGGGACGTCTGGTCCGGCGCTCCGGAAGCCCTCTCGGGCGTGGTAGAGGACGATCGGAATCCGCTCTGTTCCGGCTCGGGCTCCGGAGGCAACCCCCTGGCGAAGGCGATCTGATTGCGAACTGCCCAGATCGCCTTGCGAAGCTGCAAGTCTTTTCCATCGGTGGGTGCAGCTCGCAGGCTGCCACTTGAAAGAGCAACCCACCAGGGACCGTTGTCGGCCTCGACTTCTACGGGATAATCTGGCTCCAGTCCTATATTGTGAAAAATCCGATTACGGGCGGTACGATAACTTGCCACAGTGACATTCATCCCTGATCCGTCAGCCAGTTTGAAAATTGCCTGTACGATACCCTTTCCGAAGGTCTTTTCTCCGATGAGCTTGGCTCGCCCATTGTCTCGCAAAGCGCTGGCCAGTATCTCGGCGGCACTGCCCGTGCCTTTGTTCACCAGAACCACCAGCGGTTGATGCGTCACAGCAGGAGACTTCGATCTGGTGGCATCAATTGACTTTCTGGAGGCAGTTGAATAGAGCAGTACTCCTTCGTCGATAAATAGCTCGGCTATCTCCTGGCTGTTGGAGAGCAGGCCGCCTGGGTTATTACGGAGATCGAGAATGATCCCGTCTGCCGATTTCAACCTCTCAAGCGCCTTGCGGACCTCGGCAAGCGCGTTATTCACAATCAAGGTGTCAAGACGGATATAGCCGATATTGCCCGGCAAAACCGATTGGTTCGCTATAGCCCTGATAGTGATTTCGCCTCTGACAATCTTTATCGATTTTTGCTGTCCACCTCTCTTTATGCCGATCGTGACTTCCGATCCCGCCGGACCGCGGATTTTGCCAACAACTTCTTCCAGGGATGCGGTCTCGAGGTCTTCTCCGTTCACTGTGACAATCTGATCGCCTGTCAGGATGCCAGCGTTGAACGCCGGACTTCCTTCAATCGGGGCAATCACTATGGTCTTGTTCTCTTTGCTTTTGGCCATTTGCGCCCCGATGCCAAAAAGTCGCGCTTCGATCTGATTACGCTCATCCTCGAACATCTTCCGAGAAAGAGCTCTCGTGTACGGATCGTTAAGGCTCGAGAGCATGGTAGATATGGCTCGGAGCGCATCGTCTCGCGACCTCAGCTTGCCGGCATAGCGATTCCTCCAGGAATTCCAGTTCTGTCCATTGAAACTGGGATCGAAATATCGCTCGTTAACGATCTGCCAGGCCTGCTCGTACACCTTTCCGGGGCTTGCATCCTGGGCCGCCGAAGGAGCGCCGGCGAAGCAGAGCAGCACAACCGCGGAAAACAACGCCGCTACGACCTTTTGCAATGATCCGCCGGGCTTTGATAATGTCTGCATAAACATCTTCCCTGTCTCGATAGCGTATTTCCATGTCCTGGCTCTCTATTTAATTACCATATTGGCAAGCCCCGAGCAGGACAGTGGGGAATTCCCGGTGACACCAATTAAGGTATCAATTGGCGAAATGCTCGACACCCCTCAAAGCAACACATAGCTCCAGGAGATCATCCTGCCCTGGTCGAAGGGCGCCACTCCGTGAAAGGTCCGGTCGGTCTTCTCGAATACCATATGGAGCCAGTATCGATCGCTTTCCCAGAAATTGATTTCGTCCAGGCAATCGAGATCGACCCACTCAAGAGAGCCTTCGTGATTTTCTTCGATGAGCTCGCCCTGCCACTCATCGACGCGAAATATGAAACCGAGCCAGTCTTCACCGTCTTTTCCGAAGCCCGGCCAGTTGATCGTGCCGCGCATGACCAGCTTGACCGGCTCGATACCGGCTTCTTCCCGCACCTCGCGACAGAAGCCCGAGACCACATCCTCGCCGGGCTCCAGCTTGCCCCCGAGGCCGTTGTACTTGCCGAAATGAATGTCGTCAGGCCGTTTATTTCGGTGCACCAGGAGCACCTGCCTACCGTCCCCCGACATGACATAGCCGAGAGTTCCGATGATGGGCGTGTACTGGCTCATCTCCGGCCTTCAGGCCTGCTTGGCCGCCAGGGGCTTTTCGGCACCGGCACCATCTATGGTTTCATGATAAGTGAGATAGCTCTGCCCTTCGAACATAGTCTTGTCTATCTCGCGAGAGTGCGATTGCTTGAAGGCATCGCTTCTCACCCAGCCCCGGAAAGCCTCCTCACTCTCCCATCTGGTCAGGACCTGGTACTCGTTGTTATCCAGGGGCTCCGGCGCACCGCCGCGAACCGCTCTCAGTCCGGGCTTGAGCACATCGATACTGACAAAGCCCGGCTGCTCCTCCACCGATCGGTCCCTTTCCCTGAAACGCTTCTCGAAATCGGCCTCACGGCCCTTTTTAACCGGAATGTGATTGATCGAAATAAACATGCCAGTCTCCTGTCTGTTTTCCCGCTAGCCTTATTCACCTGCCACCCTCGATGCGCCAGGCATCGGACATGGCTTTCACCTGATTCTTGATCACCGAGAGCGCCTTGGTTCGCCTGGTGAGCTTTTCGTTGGCGTCCCTGTCACCGGTGCGCAGAGCCTGGACACCCATTTTCATCATCTGCTCCAGGTCGGCATCGAGCATGCCGATCAGCTCTCCGAAGGCGTAAGCCATAGAGACATGATTGATCTCGAGAAGCTCGTCGATATTCTCAGGCAGAGCCGCTGCCCTGATTTTCTGAGTCTGACCGAGCTGGGCGGCTTTCTCTTTCTCCAGACCGAGGTCGAAGCTGTCGCTTCCTTTCGCCTGTCCCTTCGCGACTCTGATAAGACGAGCGAAGAGCTTCTTGGCGATAACAGGCAGATGATCGAAGAGAATCACCGTGGAGGTGGAATCAGCTTTCCAGATGAGCCCTCCCCGGTCTTCCGAAGCCCTGAGCTCGAGAATGGGTGGATACTCGCTCGCTTTCGCTCGAGCATCGGTTATGGAAGGCGGCACGAGAAATACCGAGATATTCTGCACCTGACCATCCACCACCATGGACCAGTGTGCCGTGTTGAGCCTGCCGGTGCAGTTCAGGGTGCCCACCGAGTCCTGCCCGTAGACCGGGCGAGCATAATCGACCCGGGCGTTTGCGTCTTTCTCGGCTCGATTGTACTGGAGGCAATAACGCAGAAAATGATCGAAAAGGGTATCCACACAGCTCAGCATGGTCATATGAGGGATCAGGTCCTCACTGGTGGACACCGGACCGGCATCCACATCCTCGCTGACATTGCGCAACCAGGCGATGGTCTGCTCTCCGGTATACCCTCGATTCTCGATACCGGCAAGGAGCTTCTCGGCGACATTCTCCCTGTCTTTCATCAATCCCTTACCAGCCTTGTTGTTACCCAGCTTTTTGTCTTCATCGCCCATAAAAGCGCTCCTAACTGAAACTAGCGACGGGTCCCCTTAGCAAACAATTCCCCTCCAGACAGGTAACTAATCCGTAACTACATGAACTCCCCGGCGCCCTCGACGGCCCGTCCCAACAAAGCCGTAAAGGTCGCCCCGTGCTCGGGATATGACGCTATCGACCCCCGGAATGCCCGGTCGGAGCCGAGACCGACATGATGTTCCTGGCACCAGCCCCTGACCACCTGCTGCAGACGTTTGATCAGCGCCACGGCATGCTCTTCGTCCTCGCCGAGCATGAGCGCCACCAGGGTATTGCCCTCCCAGCGCCCGACCAGCTCGCGATTGGTGAGAGCCGCCACGACCTCTCTGGCACAGTGGTCGATGAGCATGGACTCCGCCCGGATGAGATCCGGCGAGCTGAGCTTCGCCGCCGGCGACAGTCCCATATAGACGAGAAAGCCCTTGCGTCCCTCGTCCTTGAGCCTGCTCAGCTCGCGATTGACATACTCATTGAGCTTGATTCTCGGAAGCACTCCGGGAAGCCGGCTCAGGGAGATCTCTTCCTGGAGATTCTCGGTGAGACGCTCGCACTCGATGACCATGGCGAGATACTCCGCCACCACCACCGCCGACTCGAGCATCCTGCGGTTCCAGCGGGAAAGCCCCCGGGGCTCTTGAAGAAGCAGGAAGCCGGGCTTCACTCCGTGCCTGGAAGTATAGGGGTTTTTCAGAGGCAGGACATGGCAGGGCGGATCGGTGAGCTCACCGGGCAGCACACCGGATTCGGTATCAGGCACGCGACTGAGGAGCTGCGGGCTCATCAGATCGCTGCCCGCCTGGAGAAAGGCATTGAGCCAGATCTGACCCTCACTGGAGAGAAAGAATTTGGCCACCGGCACCAGGGGCTCTTCGACATACTCGAAGACATCCACCCGCCCGGCGGTGGAGCTGGCGAAAATCATGCAACGCCCGGCATAGAAGGACTGGGTGATTTTCTTGGCGACTCGATTGATGTCCCCGGCATAAGACCAGGACATATGGCGAATCGCCTTGATCACACCGAGCACCGCTTTCAGATTAGCGTCGGCATCGAATGGCGAAAAATCAAGCTCTGAGCTCTTCTCCAATAGACGTCCTCGCTCAGGCGCCGCAGCTGAGACTGGGCTGTTTGCGAAGGATCGGGGCGAGCTTCCTTTCGATCAGGTCCTTCGCCTTGTCGAAATCGACTTTTTCGGGGTCCGCAAGATCTTTGTCGAGTTCGGCGCAGAGCTCGGCGAGAATCTCGTCGCAAACGATACCCGCTTCCTGAGCGAGCTTGTAAGGAACATTGGTGAAGGTCACGAGTGAATAGCGCGAGACATAATCGCTGCCGAACTTCTTCTCCAGTACCTTTTCGACCTTTTTAGCAAGCAAGAAGGAGGGATCGGCGACTTTGTCTCTCATCTCGATGAAATTCTCTACGGCCATGTCGGCGATGGCATCGCAATCGGCTTTGCGGGCCCCGGTAAAACGCTCGAAGAGATCCTTCCAGCCTGCGGCATCACCGGTCTCGAGCTTGCCGCCCTCGCCGGCGATCTCGTCGAGAAGCCGGTCGAAAACAGTGAGATCCTCGAACCCGCAGTTCATACCCTGACCGAAAAACGGCACGATACCATGGGCGGCATCACCCACGAGAAGTGCCGCGCCACCGACACTCCAGGGAAGAGCCTTCACCGTCTCCATATGCCCGGTGGGATTCTCGGCGAAAGTCTCGAGCAGGTCGGGGATCAGGGGTACGGCGTCCGCGAATTCCTCCTGGAAGAAAGCCATCACCGACTCGTCGTCGACGAGATTGTCGAAGCTCTTTTCCCCTTCGTAAGGGAGGAAGAGAGTACAGGTGAAACTGCCGTCGAAATTGGGCAGGGCGATGAGCATGAAACTGCCCCGGGGCCAGATATGAAGAGCGCTCTTTTCGATCTGGAAAGAGCCATTCGGTCCTGCCGGAATGAGCAGCTCTTTGTAGCCGTAGTCGAGTTTCTCGATGGTGGAGGCATAGCCGGAGCGCCGCATCATGGCTCGCCTGATCGTCGAGCCTCCACCGTCTGTACCGAATATCAGTCCGGCTTTCACCCGGAATTTCTCGGCTTTCTCGCCGGCGCGGAACTCGATGACATTCGTTTCGAAGTCGACGCTCTCCCCTCTCATATCAAAGTGAAAGCGGGCCCGGCCGGTCTTCTCCGCTTCATTCATGAGTATGATATTGAGACCGGCCCGAGAGACCGAGTTGCCGAATTCGGTATCATCTTTGCCGTACGGCTGGTAAGTGAGCTCGCCGTCTCGGGAGTGCATCATCCTTCCCAGCATGGGCACCAGCTCGGGCTCGACTCTGTCGATCACGCCAATCCGCTCGAGAGCGGTGAGACCACGGCAGGAGATATTGAGGTTGATGGACCGCCCGGCGCTGATTCTAGACTTGCGCATGTCCGGGCGCCGCTCGAACACATCGACCTGATAGCCGCGGCGGGTCAGATAGAGGGCCAGCAACGATCCGACGAGCCCGGCTCCGACTATGGCTATTTCGACCTGTCTGTCTGCCTCTGGCATAATCACTCCTTGTTTCTATTGCGCAGCGCACTGTCTGACTATGGACGCGAACTCGAACACGTCGAGGAAGCTGTTATAGAGTGGGGTCGGGGCGGCCCGGATGATATCCGGCTCCCTGAAATCACAGATCACGCCTCTTTCTTTGAGCGTCTCGAGCAAGGTCCTGGCGTTGAAACCGCCGGAGAATCGCAGTGAAAGCTGGCATCCGCGTTGAGCCGGATCGGCAGGAGTGATGATTGAGAGCCTCCCTGCCGGGATCTCGTTGAGAAGAAACTCGAGATAACCGGTGAGAAGCTCGCTTTTCTGCCGGAGCGCTCTCATACCTGCCCGGTCGAATATAGACAGAGAAGCCATCAAAGCGGCCAGTTGAAAAATCGGCGGGTTGCTGAGCTGCCAGCCCTCGGCGCCGGGCATCGGGTCGAAATGCCGATCCATCTTGAATCTTGACTGCTTGTTGTGCCCCCACCAGCCGGCGAACCTGGGCAGGTCGAAACTGCGGCCATGACGCTGGTGGACGAAACAACCAGCAAGGCTGCCGGGTCCGGAATTGAGATACTTGTAACTGCACCAGACCGCGAAATCGACATTCCAGTCATGGAGCTCCAGAAAGAGATTGCCGGCTCCATGCGCGAGATTGAGACCGACCAGGCAGCCTTTCCTGTGCGCCGCCTCGACGATGGGACCGATCTCGAACGCCTGTCCGGTCAAATAATTGACATTGCCGAGCATGACCAGAGCCACTTCATCGCCCCTGGATTCGATCAGATCGACTATATCCGCGGTTCTCAGCGTGCTCTCCCCCTCTCTGGGCAAGAGCTCGATCACCGCCTCTTCCGGATCGTAGCCATGAAAAGCAGCCTGAGACGCCACCGCATATTGATCGGAGGGAAAGGCGCCGCCTTCTACGATGATTTTGTGCCGGGCTTTCTCCGGCCGGTAGAACGAGACCATCATCAGATGCAGGTTGACGGTCAGGGTGTTCATGACCACCACTTCTTCCGGCAGAGCGCCCACCAGCCCGGCGCTCATCTCGGTAAGATTCTCGTGATAAGGGAGCCAGGGTCGGCGGGCATGGAAATGACCTTCCACCCCGTAAGCAGCCCAGTCCTCGAGCTCCCGGTCGATATAGTCCCTGGTCTTGCGCGGCTGCAGCCCCAGAGAATTGCCGGCGAGGTAGATACAGGGACTCTGGCCGTCTTCATGCTTGCCGGTCCGGAGCGATTCGGGAGACGGGATCAGGAACTCGTCACGATAAGATGCGAGCGGATCCTTGCCGTCCAGGTCACGGGCGAAAGCTTCGCTGTTCTCGTACTTGACCTTACCCGATACCACCATTTATTCACACCTCAGACACACCGCCGTCACCGCTCGGGACCCGCTTTCATGAAAGCCTCGCTCAAGCGGGCTTTTCCATCTTCGTCCCGCATTTCTTGCAGGTAGAATTGTCCGGGTTTCCGTAGAATCGATCGAAGATCGGGGGAAGCTGGCTGACTATGTCGGTGAGAGTGAAATACTCTTCGTAGAGCTTCTCGCCGCAGTCCCTGCAGTACCACTGGAAGCCGTCCTTCTCCCCGGGAAGACGCTTGCGCTCCACCACCAGCCCCACCGTATCGGCAGGACGCTGGGGAGAATGAGGCATGCCGCCCGGCAGGAGAAAAATCTCCCCTTGCTTGATGCTTATATCAACCGGCTTGCCTTCGTCGATCACTTTCAGGACGATGTCCCCTTCGAGCTGGTAGAAGAACTCCTCGCCTTCGTTGACATGATAGTCGGTGCGGCTGTTCGGTCCACCGACAACCATGATGATGAACTCGCGGTCCTCCCAGACCAGCTTGTTTCCCACTGGCGGCTTGAGCGAGTCTCTGTGCTCGTCGATCCATTTCTGGAAATTGATTGACGATAGCCGGCTCATCTTGAACACCTCCCGGAGCGACTGCGGAGGTCCACATATATACATGAGACAACTGGAAATAACAAGGAAGCACGGAAAGACAACCGGCTCTGCACCACATTCGATATCAAGAGGCGAGATCCGCCCAGCAAGAACATTCTTTCGCCAGGCTTTCAGGGGCGAATTAATGTGACGAGCCACGACCGGTGATTCTGAATCTCGTATAATACAGCCCTCTGCTGAGCGAAATCGCGCTACTGACTACCGTCCGTAAGACTGCGCCGGAAACTTGCATACATTTGCAGACGGAGCGCCGAAATCCGGAAGCGCTTGTCATCTGGAGCAGAGAACTTTTTGATTGAATCACCGCAGACTGGAGGAGCAGATGGTACTTGCCGAAGTAAGAGAAATTCTCGAAGAACAGGAACACAAGGGACATCACACCCCCGCCTATAGCGCGCGCTATCTCTCCAAACCGATCCCGAAATACGAGATGCCGGAGGAATCGATGCCGGCGGATGTGGCCTACCAGCTCTGTCATGACGAGATGAATCTGGACGGCAACCCCACCCTCAACCTTGCCTCTTTCGTGACCACCTGGATGGAGCCGCAAGCCAGAAAGCTCATCGAAGAGTCCCTGAACAAGAATCTCATCGACCGTGATGAATACCCGCAGACTCAAGAAGTCGAGCATCGTTGCATCAACATGCTGGCCCGTCTCTTCAACGCCCCCAGAGGCGCCAAGCCCACCGGCACTTCCACCATCGGCTCATCGGAAGCGATCATGCTCTGCGGGCTCGCCCACAAGTGGAACTGGCGCGACCGCCGCAAGAAGGAAGGAAAGTCTTTCGACAAGCCCAATATGGTTCTGGGAACCAATACCCAGGTTGTCTGGCACAAATTCGGGCGCTATTTCGACGTCGAGGAGAGAGCTATCCCGATGAAATCGGACTGCTACACCCTGGACCCGAGCGCCGTACTCGAAGCGGTTGACGAAAACACCATCCTGGTGGCTCCGATCCTCGGTCAGACATTCACCGGGGAGCTCGATCCCATCGAGGAGATCAACGACAGGCTGGTAAACCTCAAGAAGAAAACCGGTCTCGATATTCCCATCCACGTTGATGCCGCCAGTGGTGGCTTTGTCATTCCCTTCACCCAGCCCAATCTGCACTGGGATTTTCGCCTGGAGCAAGTGAAGTCGATCAACGCATCCGGACACAAGTTCGGCCTGGTCTACCCCGGCATCGGCTGGGCAGTCTGGCGCGACGAGAATGAGCTGCCCAGGGATCTCGTCTTCAACATCAATTACCTGGGCGGCAATATGGGTACTTTCACCCTCAACTTCTCTCAGGGTGGCAGCCATGTGATTGCCCAGTATTACAACTTCATCCGTCTGGGTCGGGAAGGCTACCGGGACATCATGGCGAACTGTCTGGCCAATGCGCACTATCTCAAAGACGGCTTGATCAAGACAGGCGAATTCGACATAATCAGCAAAGACAACACCATCCCGATTGTCGTGGCAAAACTCAAGGATTTCGAGAAGGACTTCGATGTTTTCGATCTCTCCCACGTTCTGAGAACCAGGGGCTGGACGGTACCGGCCTACACCATGCCGCCCAACGCCGAAGAAACAGCAGTGATCAGGGTAGTGGTCAGGGAGAGCTTCACCCGGGATCTGGCCGACATTCTTCTCTCCGATATAAGAGAGGCAATAGACCAGCTCAACGAGACCCGGGGCAAGCGCACCATCGTCCTGGGTGAAAGCCACATCTGCTAACAAAAGCGCTTGCTCGCACAAGCACCAGATTTCTCGGAGATCACCACCGAACCCAGGTCCCTCCGAGAAACCGGTCCCGGACAAACCAGCAGACCCCCCAGCAGATAAAAACAGACACTTGTAATATCCGGGCCAGCCCGGGGGTATATTAAGCTAACACAAACTCACAGGCCCCCCATGTCAGCCGAGAAGAGCGTTTACAAGACCGCCTGGACTCCCAGCAAGAGCGGAGCCGGCACTCTGGTAGCAACCGTTCTGGTTCTGGTCGGACTACCCTATTACTTCACCGTCACTGTCGATATCCAGGGCGTCCGGCTGATAGCAGGACAGATTATCGTGTCCCTGTTCGCTATCTTCTTCTTCTACGAAGGGATCTCCCGCCTGCAGCAATACCGTGTAGCCCTGGTCCTCTTTTCCCTGACAGCGACGCTCGGTCTGGTGGCCAATCTGGCTCACCAGTCGGTGCAGCTTCTGGGCGGGCAAATGATTCAGCTGGATGCGATCAGCTACGGTCTCATCAATCTGGGGGCCGTTGCCGCCACCCTGCTTCTATACCGCATCAAGAAAGTCCCCGCCGAAAGAGAAGACAGCCTGCCGGGATCGCCAGGGCGCCTCATTCCCACCCCGCTGGCGATACCACTAGCGGTACTGGCAATATTCCTCTACGCCATGCAATACGCGCCCTATATTTTCCACATCAAGAAATTCTCCACCACCGTCGGCTTTTTCTGCTGGTGCCAGGCCGGGCTCATTGCTCTCTATATCAACACATTCTTCAAACGCCCGACGCTCGAGGAAAACTACAAAACCTTCCTGACCCTGCTCAGCCTCATTATGCTTCTGGGTGGATTCGCCAATCTCATCAACCAGAACACGCAGCTCCGGCCCGGTTTCAGAATCGAGCTCGAATGCGGGGAGTATATGATGATGAATCTGGGAGCCCTTCTGTGCATGCTCGCCTATCGTGCGGTGAAGAGTTACAACCAGTCCGTCGCCAGGGCAGACGCGGCAGCCGCGGCAGTCGCCACCGGAGCCCAGGAGCCACCGGAAGTATCTTCCGGAGAAGTCTCGCCGAAAGAAGCACCGAAAGAGACTCGAGAAGAAGAATCAGCAATCTCGTCGGCAGTATCGACGGAGATCGCCCCGGAGGCTCCCGAAGACGAGAAAAAGGCTGTCGAGGCATTCCCGGACGAGCCTCAAGAGGATGGCGGCGATAAAGCGAAAGAAACCCGGGTCGAGCCGGAAGAAAATGGCTCGGACAGGCACGATTCCGCCACCGCTTCCGATACCAATACCACCAGCAAAAGCGCAAAGAAAAAGAGCAAGAAAGGCAAGCAAGCCTGATCTGCTAGAATAATCTCCCACCGCCAGGGAGTATGTGTATGCTTTTGAAAGGAAAAAAGGCTCTGATCATCGCCGGCCCTGATTTCGAGGACCGCGAGCTGTTCTATCCCTACTACCGCCTCCTGGAAGAAGGCGTCGAAGTCAAGATAGCGGGCATCGGAGACAGGCAGTACAAGGGCAAATACGGAGTGCCAATCGAAGTGCACGGGCAGTGCGAGGACTTCACCGGCGAGAGCTTCGATGCCGTGATCATCCCGGGAGGCTGGGCTCCTGACAAGATACGAGCCAACGAGGCTGCTCTCGAGATTGTCGCGGACACCTTCAAGAAGGGCGGGGTGGTATCCGCTATCTGTCACGGTCCCTGGGTGCTCGCATCGGCAGAGATTCTCAAAGGACGGAAAGTGACGAGCTACAAGAACATCCGCCACGACCTCATCCACGCTGGCGCTGCCTGGTCCGACGCCGAGGTCGTGGTGGACGGCAATCTGATAACCTCGAGAACCCCGGCGGACCTGCCTGCCTTCATGACTGCCATAGTCAAGCAGATGCAGCTGGCCCGGGTCTGACCTCGATCCCATCGACTCCGGACCGATAATAAAATCGTCCTGTTTGCAGGCGACAGCGAGGAGGTGCCGGAGGGGCTGGTGAGACAACCCGGTTTCGCCGGTCATGCCCGAGGGTATAACCTTCTCTGTCAATCCCTAATCTGGCGTAATTTTTATAATGGCTAATGTTCTGGTAGTCGAGGATGATGAATTCCTTCAAGAGCTTCTGGCCGAGTGCCTCTCCGCTTGCGACCACACTGTCGAGCTGGCCGGCACCGGAAAAGACGCCCTGACCAAGATGGACTCCAATTCCTTCGACGTAATCCTCCTCGACTGGCAGCTTCCCGATATGGAAGGCATCTCGATCCTCAAGCAATACCGCAGCGGAGAAGGTAAAGCGAAGGTCGTAATGCTCACAGGCATGCGAGACAAAGCCGCGGAAGTAAAAAGCCTGGGAGCGGACGAGTTCCTAGCCAAACCGTTTAAAATGCACGAAGTCATCGAGGTCCTGGATAAAGTCACCTCCTGACCGGAACAGCCTCGGAGCAGCAAATGGCAGACCAGCCGGCAACCAAGAGCGTCAAGAAAGCAATAGACGAGTCCAAAGAGCGCTTCCTGAAAGTCGCCATGGAGCGTATTAACAAAGCTCGCAAAATTCTCGAGGAAATCGAGAATGGCACCAGCGATCAGCTCAAGATCGAGAATCTATGCCGGTTTTACCATCAGCTAGCCGGGGCCGGCGGGCTCTACGAGATGAACGAATTCTGCGCCTGCGCCATCGCCGCAGAAGATCTCTCCATGCAACTCCCTGAGCTCAAAGAAAAGGATTTCACATCCACGGTCAACCAGCTCGTTCAATTGACCGACAAGCTCACAAGGCTGGTCACCGAAGCAGGCGAAGAGCCCGCAGACAACGCTCAGGCGCAATACGAAGCCGAACTCGCCAAACAATCGAAAAGCGGCAATTTCAAAGCCCAGATCTTGAACACGGTCCTGGTGGTCTCCACCAATCCCAACACCACCCGCAATCTTGCCGGAATACTGGACAAGCTCGGGATCAATATGGAGCACTGCAGCACCTACGAGGAAGCCCGAAACTATATCGAGGATCAGCTTCCCGATGGTCTGGTGGTCTGCACCCCCATCTCGGGAGGCTCTCCTCTGAACCTTTCCACCGCCATCCGCAAAAAAGAGGGCGGTGAGGACATTCCAATAGTTTTCGTCAGCGATGTGGACAATTTTCTCGATAAGGTCAAAGCCATTCAAGCCGGCTGCGATGCCTTCTGGGACATCAATGCCTCGGTCCAGCAGATCGAGGACAAGGCGAGACGAACCTTCGCCAAGCTCAGCCACAAGAAATACAAGATCCTTCTGGTCGAGGACGATCCCGTTCAGGCTACAGCCATGTACAACTTCCTCGTCTCCGCCGGATTCGATGCTTTTGTCATGACCAATGCCGAGGAGTTCGAAGAAGGGCTACTCTCCAGCCAGCCGGACCTGATCATCCTGGATGTGATGCTCGGCGAGATTACCGGATTCGAGCTGGCTCGCTATGTGCGCCAGAACGAGAAGTTCTCCACCACCCCGATCATCTTCCTCACCACCCAGAATGCCCTGAATTTCCATATCCAGGGAGCCAGGCTCGGGGACGACTACCTGATCAAGCCGGCAGCCCCCCAGCTGCTCGTGGCGACCATCGCCGGGCGCCTGGAGCGCTACAAGACCATTGCGGACCTGATGGGCAGAGACGCCCTCACCGGCACCCTCAGCTATGCGGAGTTCATGAAGGAGGCGGAGCGGGTAAGCGGACGCCAGGACATCGAGCCGAGCATTCTGGTCATCGATATAAACGGTCTTGCAAAAATCAACGAAAAACACGGCTATGCCTCCGGCGAGAAAGTCATTGCCGCTCTTGCCGAGCAGCTCAAGCGTACTATTCGCAATTTCGGCATCATCGGTCGCCTGGCCGGAGACGAGTTCGGGATTCTGGCTGACTCGATGTCCGATACCGAGCTCCTCGAGCTGGCCAGCTATCTCAAGAACGAATTCAGCAAACTGCAATTCACCTCCGACGAAGGCGAGTTCTCCGTAACTATCACCTGCGGGATAAGCAGGCTCAAAGAAGGAGTCACATCGGTGAACGAATGGCTCAATTCCGCCTATGAGGCTGCCCGCATCGCCAAACAGCACGGCAGCGACAGTGTCGGCATAGACTGACCCGCGCGCGAGCACGTATCCTCACAATTAGCGCGAGCTTTGCGCGGGCCCCTCGAGGACCTGGCGCAGCCTGCAAAATATTCCTGGAATGGTCCCGGTCAGAAATCCCGAGATGCCTTCCTGGCAATAACTTCAACCGGAGAATAAAGATAGCCGTCCGGCTTGTCACCAGGATAGACCGCTGATAGGTTCGAACCGTGGTCGGAGTGCGATTCGACCACGCGATTTAGACGGGAAGAAGGGCGGAGATCGGCTGACTCCGTCCTTTCTCTCTCAAAAGAGCAGGGACGCCCTGGACACGGTCTTCGTGATTCCGGTTGCCGCCGTACCTCGCCGGGGCGCTCGCCGCTCGAATATGCGGAGCGCCCCGGCAGGAATCTCGAGAACACAAAGTTGGGGTATAAAAGTAAGGGTACTCCGGTCGGATAGCGATGGCGGACATAACAACAACCCGGACAGGTCAAAGCGACAGTCGCGAGTTCATCTCGCGCTACAAGATCCTGGAGCGCCTCGGGGCGGGCGGCATGGGCGTGGTCTACAAGGCTCACGATCCCGAGCTCGACAAGACCGTAGCAGTGAAGCGGATCATCACCTCGGTGGCGAGCCAGGAGGAGATCATGCGCTTCCAGCGGGAGGCGAAATTATTGAAGGACCTCAGGCATCCCGCCATCCCCGAGGTCTACAACTTCGCCATCAGCAGCGACAACGAACCATATATGGTACTGGAATTCGTCGACGGCATGAGCCTCGAGAGCCATCTCGACTCCGGCGAGAAGCTCTCGGCAGAGCAAATTCTGGACGTGATCGAGCAGATCTGCGACGCCCTTTCGTACACCCACGCCCACGGCGTAATCCACCGGGATCTGAAGCCGGCCAACATCATCCTGGACAGAACCGACAAAGGCAAGTTCAGGGTCAAGGTCATCGACTTCGGTCTGGCCCGTATCGATGACCTGTATGAGAGCCGGCAGGACATGACCAGAACCGGCGTGATCGTCGGGAGCCCTCCTTATATGAGCCCCGAGCAGGTAAGAGGCGAGACCATCGACGGGCGCACGGACATCTACTCCCTGGGCTGCATGCTCTACGAGCTTGTGAGCGGTCAGCCTCCATTCCGGGGAAAAGCAGCGATCAATACCATCGTCATGCATGTCAGCGATCCTCCGCCTCCCCTCAAGTATCTCGACCCGGTCTGGGAAATGCTGCCGGACATCGAGCGGATCATCATGAAATGCTTGCAGAAAGAGCCTCTCGATCGCTATCAAAATGCCAGGCAGTTGAAAGAAGAGCTTTCCTGGCTCCGTCGGACCCTGGAAGACGAAAGGTCGGGGATGCGACTGGATTCTCGCACCCTGGCTCTCACACAGTATTTCGTGCGCCGCTCGCGATCATCGCCGGTGCTAACAGGCGTCGTATGCACGGTTCTCGCGATCACCCTGGTCGCCGGTGCTGTCGGGATAACCAGGGTCGTCCTGGATGCTACCGAAAGGGAGCCGGATAAGAACGGCGTCCCCATGGGTCAGGACTATCTCTACAAACAGATCGACTCGCGCTCCTGGACTCCGACCAAAGAGCCCTACACCTACTGGATCGGCCCGGAAGCTCTGGACGCCGACTTCAAGAAACTGGCGAAAATCGGCAAAGTCAAACGCTTTGCCGTTCAGGGATCCACCTTCGTCACAGGCAAAGGCATCAAGTACATAGCCGGCCTGCCGATTCAAATCGCCACGCTCTATTGCCCCGGGCTCACTGACGAAGGACTCGAGCACCTCAGCAAGCTCAAGAGCATCGACACTCTGGGTCTGGTGGACGTCAGCCGAGTGACAGCCAAAGGGCTCGCTTACCTGACCGACCTGCCCGATCTGGAGAGCTTCGAGATGAAATCCTCGATCATGCCTGAGGGAGGTCTGAAGGCCATAGCCGGTTGGCGAACCCTGCGCAGTCTGAGTCTGCACGATACCAGCAATGTGGACTTCGCCGATTTGCGGTTACTCCAGGACCTTCCCAGGCTCTCCAAGATCGAGCTCAAGGGAACCGGTATCAAAGACGATGACATCCCCGCTTTGCTAAGCCTGGAACGCATTACAGCCCTGAGCATCTCGGGAGAGAACCTCTCCGCCGGGTCCATCAAGAAGCTCAACAAGTTCGATCTCTACCAGTTCCGCCTCGCCAATGCATCGATAAAGGACAGCGATCTGAAGGCTTTCGAGAAATTCAATAGAGTTACGCTGATCGACATCAGGCATTGTCCCGGGATCACCAGAGAGGGTCTCGGCAAACTCAAGAAAAAGCTGCCTGGCTGCCTGATCACCCTGGACGCCGAGCCTGTAGAATAACTTCGAGCTTCAGAGCCTCACCGATCGCAGTCGCAATGCATTGGCTATGACGCAGAGGCTGCTGGCGCTCATGGCCAGTCCGGCAATCATGGGATTGAGCGTGATTCCGAAGAATGGATAGAGAATACCGGCTGCCACCGGCACCCCAAGCGCGTTATAGAAGAAAGCGAAGAACAGATTCTGTTTGATGTTCGTCAACATTGCCCGGCTCAAGCGGCGGGCTCTGGCGATTCCCCGGATGTCCCCTTTGACCAGGACGATCCTGGCGCTCTCCATGGCCACGTCGGCGCCTGTCCCCATGGCGATCCCGACATCGGCCAGGGCAAGGGCCGGGGCATCGTTGATTCCATCGCCCGCCATGGCGACCCGCTTGCCCTCGCGCTTCAAGACAGTGACGATCTCGCCTTTCTGCTCCGGAAGAACATCTGCCCGAACCTTATCGATCCCCACCTGGAGAGCGACCTTCCTCGCTGTCTCCGGATTGTCGCCGGTGACCATCACCAGCTCCACGCCTTCGCTGAGCAGATCCCTCACCGCTTCTTTCGCTTGCGGCTTGACCGGATCCCAGACCGATATGAGCCCGGCGGCGAAACCATCCAGGGCAACAAAAATCTCAGTCCGTCCCTCTTTTCTGGCTATCTCCGCCGCCGCCGCCAGCTCTCCCGTATCGATGCCGCTTTCCTCGAAAAAACGCCCGGCGCCGATTACCACATCATGCCCCCCGGCCTTCGCCAGAACACCCCTTCCCGGCACGGCTTCGAAACTATCCACCGGCACGAGCTCAAGCCCACGCTCGAAAGCAGCTTTCACTACAGCCTCCGCCAGGGGATGCTCGCTGGCTTTCTCCACTGAAGCGGCAAGAGAGAGAATCTCGGATTCGTCTCCCTTACCTGCGCCACCGGTCACCGAGACATCGGCGACTACCGGTCTGCCCTCGGTTATCGTCCCTGTCTTGTCGAGAACGATAATATCCACCGCCGCCAGGGACTCGAGAGACTCGGCGTCCTTCACCAGAACCCCGGATTCTGCACCACGACCGGTGGCAACCATCACCGACATCGGCGTCGCCAGACCGAGCGCACAGGGGCAGGCGATGATCAGAACCGCGACAGCATTGACTACAGCAGCGGAGAGGCCGGGACCGCAACTGTACCATACGATGAAAGTGACCAAAGCGACGAGAAGTACCGCCGGCACGAAATATGCGGAGACCCTGTCCGCCAGGTTCTGGACGCGAGCACGGCTGCGCTGAGCCTGCCTGACTATGCTAACGATCCGCGAAAGCATGGTATCGTCTCCCACCAGCTCTGCCACCATCAAAAGTGCCCCGGAGCCGTTCAGGGTCCCACCGGTAAGACTGTCCCCGGTCACTTTTTCAACAGGAGTGGGCTCGCCGCTCATCAGCGACTCATCGACACTGCTCCGCCCCTCCAGCACCTTGCCGTCCACCGGCACCTTCTCTCCCGGTCTCACCCTGAGGCGATCCCCGGGTTTGACCCGGCTGATCTCGACATCCACCTCCTCGCCGTCCTCTCGCACCAGGCGGGCTTGACTGGGAGCAAGCGTCAGCAGGGACTCGATTGCTTTGCCGGTAGCCGAGCGTGCCTTGAGCTCCAGGACCTGACCGATCAGAACCAGGGTGACGATCATGGTGGCAGATTCGAAATAAACATCCGGCATCGACGCTCCCGAGCCGATAAGCATGGCGACCGTCGCCCAGGTGCTGTAGATGAAAGCCACCAGCACGCCCATGGAGACCAGGGTGAACATATTGGGGCTGCGATTCAGCACCGATTGATAGCCCCGCTCGAAGAAAGGCAGAGCGCAATAGAAAACCACCGGCAAAGCCAGGACCTGCTGAGCCAGGACAACAGTCCGCATGGGAAGCAGACCCGCAAGGGGGCTTCCGGGCAACATCGCGCCCATGCCCAGAGCGAATACAGGTAGCGAAAAACAGAGACTGATGTAGAACCGGCGGGTCATATCGGCAAGCTCCGGATTTTCGCCGGCGGAGCCGTCCATGGGCTCCAGAGCCATCCCGCAGAGGGGACATGACCCGGGACCTCTCTGGATTATCTCCGGGTGCATGGGACAGGTATAGGTGAGCTCCTCGGCGCCGGGTGGAAGCGCGACCTCGTCACTTAGATAAAATAAGGGGTTCGCCTCGAATTTCTCGAGACAGCGAGGATTGCAGAAATAGTAAGTGTCTTGCTTATAGACAGTCGACAGTGGGCCAGGCAAGATTTTCATACCACAGACCGGATCGACAAAGCGATCGCCAGAATTCTCAGGACCAGATTTCTCGGCAGAAGATTTCCTGGACCCGGAGCAACAATCTGAGTGATGGTGATGTTCTTTGTTCATGAGCTCGCAACTGTGATGTTAGTCTATTGAACTCCCGCCGGACAACCCGCTGCCCCCGAGCCGGTTCACAAATCGCATTCGACTCAGTTCTTGGAGGCGGATGAGCCCCTGATCACCCCGGTGCGGCTGGCCAGATCATGGAAGAAGCCGGTGAAAATACCTCTCCCTTCCAGGGCGGACGGCTTGAGAACGATGGCGAAAAGCAGGAGAGCGAGATGGACGATGCATATCAAGCCGAGGAAGTAAGGCAGATACTTCAACCAGAGCGGAATCTGAAAGTTCAAGCCGCCATGACAGAGATAAGCGAGAAGAAGGAAAGCCATGAGGGTGAAAGGCTGAAGCAATAGAAGCGGGCGGCAGAAAAACCGGGCTGCTGCTTTCTTGAATGAAAGACGCCTCCCTTTCTCGTCCGCCAGCATGAGACCCATGATCAGCTTGCCGGGAGTGGCCCGCAGACGCGAACTGTCGAACAGGACCGAATAGAGAAACGAGAGAAGATAAATCATCGACCCGCACAGGCGGCTATAGATGGCATGAACCGCCTGGTGCTCGGGGGCGAAGAAGACATCGTAGATCAGCCAGATCGGGGCAAAGCCGACGAAAGATTGAAACACCCCCAAAACGAATCCTCCAGTGATCGCCATGGGCAGCATTCCCTGGAGGATATCGGCATAGGAGCCGGCTTTGTTGGCAGACACAAGCATCGGCGAGCCTATGACGAACAACAGGCTGTATGCCATGGCTCCCATTACACCGACAAGAAGGGCATCGATGACCGCCGCCGCAGTCCGGCGCCAGAGAGGGCTCGCTCGCTTGCTCTCCGAAAGCAGATTGCCACCGGCAAGCACACTCTCGAGATCCCCTCTTATCTCGTCGAAGTCCTGATACCTTCCCTGCCGGCTCTTCTCCAGACACCGCATCACAAGGGTCTCGAGACTGGCAGGCAGTTTGAGAGCCTGATTGACCGCTGAGAATTCAGGCGGGGGGCTCTGGAGATGATCGAGCATGGTGGTGAGCGGATTCTTCGAATTGAAGGGGGCTCTGCCGGTGAGGACCTCGTACATCACGCATCCAAAGGAATAGATGTCCGAGCGCTCGTCGAGGTCCTCTCCCTGGCACTGCTCCGGGCTCATATAAATGGGGCTTCCGAAGATTTCGCCGGTGCGAGTGATTGTCGAGAAAGTCTCTCCCCGGTCATGCAGGAGCTTGGCAATGCCGAAATCCACCAGGTGCACCAGGTCGGCTCCGCTTTCCGTGGCGGTGAGCATGATATTGCTTGGTTTGAGATCCCGGTGTATGACACCTTTTTTATGGGCGTAGTCCATGACTTCGCAGACCTGCATGCAGATATCCAGGGCCCGCTTCGGCTCGATGGCTCCCTGGTCGGCAATCACCGACGCGAGATTGCGCCCGTCTATATAGTCCATGACGATATAAGGCGTGCCGGAGGCCAGCTGTCCGTCACCGAAGACCGGCACCAGATTGGCATGAGTCAGATCGGCCGCGGCCCTGGCTTCTTGCTTGAAGCGGAGCACGGCGATGGGATCTCCTGAAAGCTCCGAGCGCATTACCTTAAGGGCGAGAGTCTTGTCCGTGCGCCGGTCCCTGACCTTGTAGACGCTGCCCATTCCCCCGGAGCCGATGAGCTCGAGGACCTCGTAATCCACGCCCAGATCGGGAAGGCCCACCGGAGAGGCCGGGGCGACAAGGGCAAGCTGATCGCCTTCCGGTGATATCGATATTTTCTTGCCGGGCTCTTTGAAGACCGGAACAGCACACTTGCACTTGCTGGTATCGAAAATCCAGCCTGTAAATGAGCCCTTCCGGCTCGACCTGATCGGCTTGCCACAGGAGGCGCAGAGCCCGGTGAGGCTCCTCTCGGCTGGATTTTTCCTGTCATCGGCTGGCTCGGTCATAGTCGTCCGGATAGACCACCGGTAAAAACCATCTCAATCTGATCTTCTCATTTTCAAAATCGGTCAAATGACAGATGCCGAAATGCCCTGCCTTGCGATAGTGTGGGAAAACAGCGATTTTACTTTGGGTTGGGGGACTCGACGTGAACAAAGACGAACTCTATGCCTGCTCGATCATAGCGAAGCAGGCTTCCGAACAACGCCGATACGACTTCCTCTCGGTAAAACCGGATCTCGAGGAGCTTTCCGCCGATGAGTTTCTCAATCTCGTGGAGAAGGCCGACGACCAGGAGCTGGAAATGCTCCTCAAGACCATTGAAGAAACCCAGCACCTGAAGTGCAGCCCCTTCAAGATCTTCGGCGCCGACCCGCCGGCACCGGAGCCGCGAAGTCCGCTCTCGATCATCATGTGGTGGGAGTTCCGCCGTCCGGCCTATAATCTCGTCCTGGGGCTATTCGGAACTCTGACCCTGGTTGCTCTAAGCGTACTCAACCATGCGCCGGCGGCATACCTCTTCATGGGTGCCCTCACCTATGGTGTCATGGCCAATGTCTGCTACACCATGGGCTGGGTCCTGGAGATTCTTTTCCGGTCGGCCCTGGGAGCCAGAGCCAGGACAATCGGTCCGCGATTGTTCAAAACCGGAACGGTCTTCTCTATTCTGGTCACCCTGGCCATAACCATCATGCTGCCCCAGATCCTCTTCCTGGCGGCTCCCTGGCCGCAGTAGCACTCCTGGGTCTCTTTTGTGACTCGCGCCTCGCTCACTTGTTTTTGCGCAGCGGCTTTCAGTGTTGCCATCAGGTCCTTCATCAAGATCCACATTCTCAGGCTGTCGGCCGGATACTCGACGAAATCGAAGCGAGCATAAAATTCTCGCGCCGTGTCATCGATGGCATCAACAATGAATGCGCGTATCGGTACACTATCGTCCGACACGGCAATGGCAGCCGTTCCTTTTTGAGCATGGCGAAGCAGGCGACCACCAATGCCCCTGCCCTGATGCTTTTTGTCGATGGCCAGTCTGGCAATCAGAAAAACCGGTATCGGATGTCTTGCCGGTTCATGTTCAACCGATATGACGTGGCCGTAGTGAATCAGCTGCTTTCTCGATCTCTCATCTGAATGAGCTGGGCGGCGATGCTGATGGCGATCTCGTGGGGATGATTGCTTCCCAGGGAAAGTCCTACCGGGCAATGGAAAACATCCTTGAGAGCCGGGTCGAGACCGGCCTCGTCGATGTCTTTCCTGAGCCTGGCTGCCTTGGCCCGGCTGCCGATCACCCCGAGATAGGGCAGGGGATGCTCCTGCCACCGCCTGAGGATCTCGACCAGAATCGGACTGTCAGTGGTGTGCCCCATGGTGATCAGGACGACAAAGGCGTCGGCAGGAAGATCAGAAACCCTCGAGGGCAGGTCCTCCGCCAGGACTTTTTTGAGCCTGGGCGAATCAGGCAGCGCCGAAAGCCACTCCTCACGGGGATCAAAACAGGTTATCCGGCAATCGAGATTGATCAGGATCTTGATCAGAGCATTGCTGCAATGCCCGGCTCCGAAAATCACTATGTTCCAGCTACCGACATTGAAAGACTCGAAATAGAGCTTCACCGACCCGCCGCAGGTCATGCCGATATCTTTGCTCAGGCTCCATTCGACGAAACGAGTGCGGCCGGCTCCGGTCGCATTCTCGGCAAGGAATTCCCGCGCCACCTCGATAGCCCGATTCTCCACCTTGCCGCCGCCGACAGTACCATAGAACAAACCGTCTTCGGTCACCAGCATCTTGCTTCCGGCGTGCTGCGGCACGCTTCCCACCGTGTCCACTATAGTGACGGCCACAAAGGGGATATTGCCCGAGATCAGCTGGTTGAGCCTTTCGAAATACTCGAGCACCGCTTCTACCTGGCTGCTTCGCTCGCCTTGCCGGCTCGCTTGAGGGGGCGAGCCCCCGGCTTCTTCGATACCGCTTGCGCCACCGACTGGCTCACCGGCCGGAGCTTGCCGTGCTTGATCGCCGGCACCGCGAGCCCGAAAGCGTTGACGAACTTGCTCCCTTCCCCGTCCCGACCATTGTCCCCGGCGCTGCCAGGGGCGCTCAAACGAGAGAGAATCTCCTCGGCGGTGGCCGGAACCGATAGACAGGGGATGCTGTCCCCGCACACGAAGGAGATGGCATGTTTGATCGCCGCCCAGACGGATATAGCGAGCAAGAGGGGCGGCTCGCCCACGGCCTTGGTGCCCCGGACATTGGGGGTGCAGTAATTGTCGATGGTATCGACGTTGAAGACAGAGGGGACATCGTAGATATTGGGGATTTTATAAGTGGTGGGCGAATAGTTGAGGAGATGGCCGGTCTCCGTATAACGGAGCTCTTCATTGGTGAGCCAGCCCATGCCCTGCACCATACCGCCGATGATCTGGCCGCGGTTGATACCGGGATTGATGCTCTTCCCCACATCCATGAGCACGTCTATACGATCCACTCTCATCTCGCCGGTGAAGCGATCGATGGTCACTTCCGAGACCGCCGCACCGATAGTGAAATATAGAAATGGCACGCCTTTTCCCGCAGCCCAGTCGAAGTCGATGCCCCGGGTCGCATAATAGCCCCTCTCCCCGAGACTGACCCGCTCGCGATAAGACATGCCGACGAGCTCGGCGAAAGCGATCTTGTTGTCCGGGCGGCGCCGGTCGAAGACCTGGCCGTCCTCGAAGACGATCTGCTCGGGATAGGCTCCGATGCCCGTTTCCTTGGAGGCGAAATAACGACTTGCTACAGCCGCCATATTCTGCTTGATCTTCTGGCAGGCATCGACGGCGGCGCTGCCATTGAGATCTGTGGCGGCCGAAGCGGCTGTGGCGGAGGTATTGTTATTTTTCTCCGTAGAGGTGGCCATGACTATGACCCAGGATGGATCGATGGAGAATTCGTCCGCCACCAGCATCTGGATATTGGTATTGACTCCCTGACCCATCTCGGTGGCTCCGGTGGAGACCTGGACCGTGCCGTCGAGATAGACATTGACCAGGGCGTTCGCCTGATTGAGAAATTTGTTGGTGAAAGAAATCCCGAACTTCACCGGAGTCAGGGCGATTCCCTTGAGATGGGTCGGGCAACTGGCGTTGAAGCGCTCCACCTCGGCAAACCGCTGCCGGTAAGAAGAAGTCTCCTCGAGCTGCTCGAAAACCTTCGGAAGGGTGTTGTTCTCCACTATCTGACCGTAGGGGGTAGTGTTGCGATCTTCTATCCCGTAGAGATTAGCGAGCCGCACATCGAGGGCATCTTTGCCGAGACAGGCAGCGATCTCCTCCATGATGTTCTCGATGGTGATCACGCCCTGGGGACCGCCGAAACCTCGAAAAGCCGTGTTCGGAGGAAAATTGGTCTTGCAGATCCGGCCCCTGATCTCGGCTGCCGGAATGAAATAGGCGTTGTCGGCATGGGTGAGCGCCCGGCCCAGGACCGCCGTGGAGAGGTCGTTGTGGGCCCCGCCGTCCGCGAAGATCCGAAGGCTCATGCCCAGGATCCTGCCGTCGTCGTCGAAAGCCACTCGATAGTCGTTCTGGAAGGGATGACGCTTGCCGGTGAATTTCATATCGTCGTCTTTGATATAGATCATTCGAGCCGGACGCTTGGTCTTGTGGGCCACCAGCGCAGCCATGACCGCCGGGTGGGTGGCCTGGCACTCTTTGCCGCCGAAGCCTCCGCCCATACGCCTGGTTATCACCACCACCTGATTCTGCTTCAAGCCCAGTAGATGCGCAGCCACATGCTGGACCTCGGAGGGCGCCTGGGTCGAGGAGTGAATCGTCAATTGATCCCGCTCGCCGGGATAGACGATACAGGCCTGGGACTCGAGATAGAAATGATCGGCGCCGCCGATGACGACCGTACCGGAAAGCTCATGTGGAGCCGACTCGAAAGCCTTTTCGAGATCGCCCCGCTGGATCGCATACTCGCGATCGATAAATTGCTTTCTGGCCCTGGCCTCGTCGATAGTAAGCACCGGCTCGAGCTCTTCGATCTCGAGACGGACCGCCTTTTTCGCTTTCGCCAGGGCTGTTTTCGTTTCGGCAGCGACGACCACCACCGGCTGACCGATGAACTCCAGCTCGTCCTCCACCAGGAGCACTTCGTCCTGCAAGATGGGCCCGAATTTATTATGAGCGAGATCGGCATGGGTAAAGAGACCCACCACCCCTTCGATTTTCGCGGCTGCGCTCAGGTCTATGCTGACAAGCCTTCCATGCGCCACCGGCGAGCCGACGAAATCGACGAAAAGCTCGTTTTTCGAGGCAGGCATATCGTCGATATAAATCGACTCACCGCTTACATGCTCACGAGCCGAGTCGTGAGGCAGATTTCTCCCGACTACGGACATACAAGCTCCCTCTCGTCTGCGGTTTCGTAATAGAACTTGAGCATGATATTCTCGGCGAGCTGCCGGCGGTACTCTCGCGAGCCGCGCACGTCGGATATCGGATCCACCTGCTTGCCTGCTATCTCGGCCGCCCGGCGGAAGGTGGAAAGAGAGAAGGTCTGCCCGACAAGCACGCCTTCCACCGCATCCATTCGTTTGACGACCTCGGCGATGCCACCATATGCGACGCTGGCAGACCTGATCAAATCGCCGTCGAGCTCGATTTTGATGGCTGCAGTGAAAGCCGAAATATCCAGATGCTGGCGGCGAGACACTTTGTAGAGCCTGAGGAGCTCTCCGTCCCCGGGAAGAGGAACATGAATCCTTGTGATGATCTCGTCAGGATGGAGCGAGAGCTTCTTGTACCCTGTATAGAGCTCGCCAAAGCCGATCCGGCGCGACCCTTCGGATCCCCGGACCTCGACCTCGGCGTCCATAGCCATCAAATACGGTGTCGTATCGGCAATCGGAGAGCCGTTAGCGATATTGCCCGCCAGGGTCCCGGCATTGCGGATCTGCGGCGAGCCGAAGACCCACATTATGTAATCGAGCTCGGGCTCGAGCCCGGCCATATACTCCTCGAGCTCTTTCAAAGAAACAGAAGCGCCCACCACGACATAGTCCCTGCCCCCGTGACTCCTCCGCTCGATGCCGGATAGACCTTTCACATTGGCCAGGGTGATGACCTTTTTCAGCTCTATTCTGCCCTTATTGAGATTGACCGAGACATCGGTGCCGCCGGCCACCAGGAGGGCATCCGGATGCTCCTGCCGGAGAGCCAGGGTTTCTTCCACCGAGACCGGTATGTATGCCTGCTTGCCGTCATGACCGACCGCAGCCGGCTCACTCTCAGCCTCATTGAAAGCCTTCACCATGGGCTCGTCCGGATAGATCTCGGCTACCGGTTTGAACGCACTGGCGTCGACGGCCAGGCCTGCTTCGATGATGGAGCGATAGCCGGTACAGCGGCAGAGATTGCCGGTCAGACCGTCTTTGATCTCGTTTTCGGCGAGCTTTCTGCCTTCCTCGAAAAGATAAGACATCGCCACTACGAAGCCCGGGGTGCAGTAGCCGCACTGGGCGCCATGACAGTCCACCATGGACTCCTGGAGAGGATTGAGCACCCCGTCTACCTTGAGCCCTTCCACTGTGACGATATGCCGACAGTCGAGCTGGTAGGCATACTGGATACAGGCATTGACCGGACGATACCGGAGCTTGCCGCCCTCGAGCCTGCCGACCAGAACCGAACAGGCGCCGCAATCACCTTCGGAGCAGACTACCTTGGTGCCGCACAGACCGGACTGATAGCGCAGATAGTCGCTGATTGGGGCAAAGGCATCCTCGCCGCGAAGCTTGTGCTCACGCCCGTTTATGAACAGGAGAATGTAATCACGCATATAAAGAAGTAACCTCTGCCATATGATACCCGGCAGCCTGATAGATTCCAACCGATTGAAGACCCTTACGAAATAGCTAAGGATGACGGTTGTCAAGCGATCCGCTGCTATTCTGCGAGTAACCGAACAAGACAAATCAAACCAAGAAAGCAGGTCTATGATGGACCCTACTATCGCTCTGGCTGCCGTTCTTCTCGTCATCATCATCCATTCCGCCGTCGTCTTTCGCGGAGAGCCCTACCAGAGACACGGCTGCCGCAAACGCAGCCGACCGGTGAAGCCGCCCCTTTCCCTGCGCGACCTGGCTTTCAGCCTGGCTTTTCCCGGGGCCCTGAGCGAACGATCGGACCTGCGCTGGTTTTTGAAAGTCCCTGCCCTGACGACATTTTGCGCCACCGTCTATCTGGGACTCTTCGCGATTCCCATCGTTGCTTGCTTCGACGAGCTCTCACCGCTTGTCATACTGGTTCCCGCCCTCTGGCTCGAGACCGGTCTCCTGGATTTCATAATCACCTCCCGGGCCCGTCTGGCCAGCCAGTCCTCATACAAGTGCTGGAAGAAAAAGCTGGCGAAAGGCAGCCTCGCACAGGCCGATTCGCAATCGACCAGGCTGGCTTCAATCTCGAGAAGCGAGATACGCCTGGAAGACCCGGAGCTCTGGCTCGGCAAACGCGCCCGCTCCACCTCGAGAGCCAGCACCCCTCGCTTCGAGCACAAATACCGCCAGGCGGCTCGGAGACTTGCCGGGGCGAGCGCGGGAATCGATCGGATCGTATGTGAAAGACCGACCGCTGGACCGGCCGCCGGCATAATGGCGCGGCTGATCAGAAGACCAGCCTGGTAGCTTGCAGAGCTTGAAATCGAAGCCGCCTGGATCCTGTAGAATCCTGGAATCATGGTTGACGTGACAGCAGTCTGGACAACAACCTGCGACGGACTCGGAGCCGATCGAGAGAAAGCTCTCACCTGCTTCGACGATCTGGTATCCCGCTATGGCGAAGCGCACAGGCACTATCACACCATGGAGCACATAAGCGACATCCTCGCTTCGCTCTTCCGGTTCGAGCAGGAGCCTACCGCCGCGCAGATTTTCGCGGCTTTCTTCCACGACGCGGTCTATGCCACCAGGCGCCAGGACAACGAGACAAAGAGCGCCGCCCTGGCGCGCCGAAGCCTGGAGTCCCTGCGCCTGGAGCCCGAATTGATCGATCGAGTGGAGATGCTCATTCTCTCCACCATCAATCATCAGCCCCTCTCCAGCTCGAGAGAGACCCTCGTTTTCCTCGACTGCGACCTGCTCGCCCTGGGAGCGGAAAAAGCCGCCTATGACCGTTACCGTCGGTCCATAAGACAGGAATACGACTGGGTGCCGGAAGACAAATACCGTCAGGGCCGCCTGAGAATTCTCGGGTCATTCGCGGAACGCCGGGAGATTTTCTTTGTCGACGAGATTCGAGAGCAATTCGAGAGCCGGGCAAGAGCCAATCTGGCTGCCGAGATTAAAGACCTGGAATCGGCCGGTCGCTGAGAGCCTGTGGCGGATCTCTAAGACCCCCTTTGCGACAAACTCTCCCGTTTACATACTATATAGATGAATAGATGCGGGGGATGAAAAAAATGGCGAACGGTAAGCAGCACGAAATCTGCTTACCGTTGCCCAAAGTCGTCAGACAGCCAAGCGCTTGAGACTGCGCAGGCTTCCCTTATAGCGATTGAGGTCGACGCCTTCCGAGCTGATACCGTCGACCTTGCCGGTCTCGGAATATTGCCAGAAGGTCCAGTCCTTCCACGGTGCCGGTACTCTGGGGCTGCTCCTCGTAGTGTAGTGCGCCAGCCAGAGATCGTATTCGGCCAGGTCGGCAGGATTGCCCAGGGTATCGTCGGCGAAAGAGGGGCTCAGATAGATGATCGGTCGGACGCCAAGGCCCTTCTCGACGCCGTCGAGCCACTGCAGGACCATAGCGAGCCGCTTCTGCCTGGAGAAGCGCTGCCAGCTCTCCGGAACCTCGATATCCAGAACCGGCGGCAGATCACCAGGCTCGAGCTTGCCTACGGTATTGACCAGATTATCGATCTGCCTGCCGACGTCGGCCCGCGGGCGGAAGAAATGGTAAGCACCACGGATAATACCGTGCTTTTTCGCTCCCGACCAGTTGACGGCGAACTTGGGATCCACCCAGCTCACGCCTTCGCTGGCTTTGATGAAAACGAACTTGACACCGGCATTGCGAACCCGAGCCCAGTCGATATCGCCCTGGTGCCTCGAGACATCGATGCCGAAAATATACTGGCTATTAGCCATCTTGTTTCTCCTTGCTTTTCTCGCATTTGCAGAGAGGGACAGGAAAGAGACGCAGAGCCTGCGTCCCTGTCGGTGACCCGCTCAGAAGCGGATCTTGATCGCGACCTTTTCCAGGACCGGAATCGTGAGGGTCGTGATGATCAAGAGAATCGAGCCATAAACCGGCCGGTAGAGCTCCGGCCATGTAGCCGCGAAAGGACCACCCAGAGCGAAGACCCAGACAGCGAACGCGACCGTGGCGGCGGTCGCGTGGAAGCGCATCGAATGCTCGGCGAGACTGTCGTGGGTGGGGCGGAAGATGACATAGAGCGGGGTCAGAACCAGGAGCGACCCGAAAACAATCCAGTACAAAACTTGGGAATGAGCCATTATCTCCTCTCGCAGCAATCCGTCGAGAGCGAGATAGGCGGCAACGAGCTCGCCGGGAATATAGCGGAGCAACTTCTCGAAATAAGACGAATCCGGCCCTTCGGTGTTGGCCCTCGGCTTGTCGGCTTCGGTCCCCCTGTCCGTTGGGCTGATCTTGTGCTGATCTGCCATTGTTAGAGCACTCCAACTCCGCTTCAGGACCTGCGCAAACACCGGACGGAATCCGGGCAGACGGTGAGGAGCGAGGCGAAGATCTGGTGGGAAAGGAAAAAAATCCTGGTTGCAGAAATTAGAGAATGACGCTTGAATTCTCTTGAGTCTCGAAGCCCCATATCCAGGGCCCGAACATTTCGATACAGCCTGTTAAGATCCGCGCCAGCGAAATGAGAGAGAGCGCAGGAGTCGGCATTCAGGGATTATCAACCGGAGCCGGTCAGCTTTACAAAAATCCTTGATCCTCCACCAGTGCAGATGTCAGGCGCTCCGCCAGCTCCGAGAGGGTACCGGGTGATCAAGCCGTCTCTCCCCGGGCCGAGGCTATGCCGCGATTCTCGTCGACAAGAGCGAGGGTAATCAGGCTCAAGACGAAAAAGAGAAGGGTGGAGATCAGGCTCAAGCGATAATTTCCCCCGATCAAATAGCTCAGGGCACCGAAGCTCAGGGGGCCGATTATGGTCGCCAGCTTGACCGAAAGACCCCAGAGACCGAAGATTTCCGCCGATCTCGCCGGAGGAGCGAACCGCCCCACCAGAGCCCGGGCCGAGGACTGGCTGGCGCCGGTGGCTACCCCCATGAGAGTGGCGCCTGCCCAGAATACGGACTTGCCGGGTGCTAGCATAACGGTCAGAACCGCTACGATCCAGATGACCAGCGAATAAGCGACAGCTTTTCGAGAACCGAGACGATCCTGGATAGCACCGAATGTGAAGGCACCAATCGAGCCCGCCAGATTGACCACCATGATCATGGCGATGGTGTCGCTGGTCTTGAAGCCCATGACCTGCTCCGCATAAACAGCGGCGATGGAGGCCACCGTGGTGCTGCCGCAGGTGAAAAACAGGATACAGAGAAGGAAAAGGAAAAGGTCCCTGAACTGTGCTGCCCGGCTGACAGTATGACCCAGTCGCTCGAAGCCGATGACGACAAATGCCTTCCCTTCCGGACGCGCCAGAGGAAGCGCCCGCTCTTTCAAGAATAGAAAGGTCGGCAGAGCACCCAGACTGAATATGGCGGCCACGATCCACATTGTCACCGGCACATATTGCGCTGCTGTCTGGCTCTGCCCCTCGGCATGGAATACATAACCGAGACAGAGAGCGAGAGCCAGAATGCCCCCGAAGTATCCAATAGTCCAGCCCAGAGCCGAGACCCTGCCCATATTCTCCCGGCTGGCTATCTCGGGCAGAAAAGCGGCAATGAGATTCTCCCCTGTCCCGTACATGACATTGGCTGCACCGAGCACGAAGAGCGCGAGATAGACGTCGCCGGGACCGGCGCAGGAAAGCAGGGCGGTGAACACCGCCAGGAGAATGCTGGTGATGAGGAGCATCGGCTTCTTCCGGGCGGTGAAATCGGCGATGGTGCCGATTACAGGCGCCGTGAGGACGATAATCAGGTTCGATATCGAAATCAAGCTGGTGAGCAGCAGGGTAGCCTCGCCGGTCCCCAGAGAGCCCGCCACCGTCCTGACGAAATATGCATGGAATATGGCAGTGCAAACCACTGTCACATAGCTCGAATTGGCGAAATCGAACAATGCCCAGGAGATTATCTCTCGGTTGCTTGCCGGCGCATTCCCTGACGGCTCAGAAGCCTCGCTCAATTTGGCCTGGTCTCCTCTCTGGCCGTTCGAAATAGTATGATTGTCGGGCCTGTCACATCAGAGCAATATATAGCAATTCTTCCGAGTAAACTATGATTCGCCCCCTTAAAATCCATCGGCGCAGAGCCATCGCCGCCGCCTCCCTGCTTCTCTTTCCCCTGGCCTTCCCGCTCCCATCATCCGCCCAGGCGCCGCCGGGGCTTCGCAATATACCCGAGGATGTAGAGCGCCTCCAGGGGAAAAGCCTCGACCACCCGCCGGACCTGGTGCATCCCTCTGTCGATCCGGCAGCCGCTCCTGATTTGAGCCCACCCGGTCTGCTCAAGAGCGTCGATCTGGCAATTCCTTCGCCCACCGCCACGCCGGTAACCGGAGAATCCCTGCCGGAGCTGGCAGAAAAGGATATCATCGCCGATCCCGATCTGCCATCACGCTTGAAGAAGTATCTGGATCAAGCCGAAAGCCAGCTCCAGGACGGCAAATTCAGCCAGGCCACTTCTACCCTCAAAAGAGCCCTGACCGATGCCGAAAAGCTGGATAAGAACAAAGATCAGATAACCGCGATCATATCGAGACGACTGGGGGAAAGCTACACCGGCCGGCAGATGTACCCCGAGGCTGCCGAGAGCTTCGAGCAGGAAGCAGAGATCCTGAAAAAGCTGGGTCTGACTGATCCCGCCCTGGCCAGGGCCCGGACCGCTCTGGCAGAGCACTACAGCGAGCTCGATATGTCAGGCTTCGGCCAAGGCGTGCTCGAAAGGCTCAAAGAAGCCGGCGTCAATCGCATTACAGTCCTGAAAAACATACAGGCACCACGGATTCAGATAGAGTTCGCCCAGAAGCTCATCCGGGACATAAAGTCGAAAGCGGTAAACAAAGTCGGTTTCGACAAAATCGTCGCCTTCGACTTCAAGAGCCTCGGGGACAATCGCTTCGCCCTCGCTAATATCCAGGGATTGCAGGTGAAGGCGAAATTCTGGGTGAACCTCATAGACTCGCTCATGGAACTCGACCAGAACCAGAGCCCCACCGCCCATGTCACCGGTGAAAAGATGGGCAAACAGAAAACCGTGGACGTCAAAGTCCCGCAGGACATCTATGACCGCTCCCTGGAGATTCTCACCCAGTTGAAAACCTCCATCGACTCCCTTATGCATCCGGCTCCCGGATCACCTTCGGAAAGCGCGCCGGAAGAAGAGACAAGAACGTCTTCCGAGAGCGGGCCGCAAGAAAGCGACTCAGGATTCCCTCGCGGCAAGCGAGGCTCCGACGAGCTGGATCGTCTCAAAGGAAAGGGACTGGTCCACCCGCCGGACGTAGTTGATTCTTCGCTCAATTCTTCTTCCAGTCCGGCTGCCGATCCCGACGTCGCTCCGTCATTCCTGACACCTGCGGCGGAGCCGCCCATGGCGCCGCCAATCCAGCCGGAGAGACCTGCTCTGATCAATCCCTGAGCCGATGCACTTCATATTCACAGCAATAGGCAGTCACGGGGACATCAATCCGATTCTCACCATCGCCATGGAGATGCGCGAAAGAGGTCATGACGTGGATTTCGTCGCCCACGCATATTTCGCCGAGAAGCTGGAGAATGCCGGCATCAAACATGTAGTCCTCGGAGATTTGGAACAGTACAAACGCACAGTTAACGACCCGGATCTCTGGATCCCCAGAAAAGCATTTCCGGCGGTGTGGCGCGTTCTCAGAGAGGGTCTCGAAGAGTGCTATACCGTCGTCAGAGACCTGGTCGTCCCCGGAAAGACCAGACTGGTAGGCACTACCCTTGCTTTCGGTTCGCGCCTCGTTCAGGAGAAGCTCGCCATCAAGATGGCCTCGGTGCACCTGCAACCCGGCGTCATCCTGTCCGCATACGATCCCATGGCCATCCCGGGCCTGCCTGTACCAGCCTGGCTGCCCCTGCCGCTAAGGAAGCTGCTCATGGCTAGCATCAGCCGCAGGGTCATCGATCCGGTCTGCAAGGACGACATCAATCGCTTCCGCGCCAATCTCGGTCTCGAGCCGGTGGAAGGCATCTTTTCGACCTGGTGCCACTCGCCGGATCTGGTAATCGGGGCATTTCCGGACTGGTTCGCCAAATCCCAGCCGGACTGGCCTCCAAATACCATCACCACCGGATTTCCGCTCTTCAACCCGGGTTTCGAGGCGCTCTCTCCGGAGCTCTCGAACTTTCTCGACAGCGGCACACCACCAGTGGTGCTTACCGCCGGCTCAGCCATGGCTCATTCCAGAGCCTTTTTCCAGACCGCCCTCGAAGCCATCAAAAAGCTCGAAGAGAGAGCCGTATTCGTAAGCGCCTTCAGAGATCAACTCCCCGAGAGCCTTCCTGAAGGTATCTTCCATGCCGAGTACGCCCCTTTCGGAGCCCTCTTGCCCGGAGCTGCCGCGGTTGTCCATCACGGCGGCATCGGAACCAGCGCTCAGTCAATCAACGCTGCCGTTCCCCAGCTGATCATCCCCTTCGCCCACGATCAGTTCGACAATGCCGCCCGTCTCGAGCGCCTGGGCATCGCTCTGAAAGCCGACCCACACTCGCCAACCCGCTGGGCGCGAGCGCTTCGCCGGCTGATCGACGATTCTTCGCTCAAACAAAAGTGCCTGGGCTTCGCCGCCCTGATGAACAATGCCCCTCCCGCTGAAAAAACCATCGCCGACCACCTCGAGAGGCTCTGATATCCCGAATCAGAGACACCGAGTTGTCAGGCTGTGCTTGCTCGCGCAGCCCTGAAGCTCGCCCGGCCTTCCCCTCCTGCATCGTTTCTTGCGCCCCTTCTTACGCCTTTTCATGCGCCGTTTCATGCGCCTGTTCATTGCCCCACCACCATCCCGGCAATCTCTTCTGAGCCCAGCTTTAAATTTGAGCTTATAGAAGTCTTGAATTCTTTTGTTCATAGCTCATAAGTTTTGAGTCTCTGATTTTTAAATTCATCTGGAATTCTAATCGACACCTAGAAAGCCTCATATGTCCTCGCCAGCAACCAGCCCTGCTACGCAGGACGGTTTGTGTCGCCTGAGGACATCGCGGCTTTCTTTGCAAGGAGAAATTCATGAGCTCCCATCACGCTCACGATCACTCGCATTTCGGGTCTCTTGCGAAAAGCGGCAAGAAAGCCCTGATTACCGTTCTGGCGATCAGCGCCTTTTATATGGTGGCAGAAGTGGTGGCAGGAATGCTCACCGGGAGCCTGGCGCTGATCGCCGACGCCGGGCACATGCTCGGTGACGTCGCAGCCCTGACTCTCGCCCTTCTGGCTGCCTGGTTCGCATCTCGACCGGCCAGCAAGAGCAACACCTACGGCTACTTCCGGTCCGAGATCCTGGCAGCGCTGCTCAACGGCATGGCGCTCCTGGCCCTGTCAGGCTTCATTCTCTACAAGGCTTCCTTCAGGATCTTCAGCCCCACCGAAGTGCTCTCCGGGCCGATGCTGGTGGTGGCAATCCTCGGTCTGGGAGTCAATCTCCTGGCCATGAGAATCCTCGCCCCCGCCTCCGGACAATCGCTCAACATGAAAGCCGCCTACCTGGAAGTGTTGGCAGACATGCTTGGCTCGGTGGCGGTGATTGGCGCCAGTATCCTGATCATGCTCACCGGCTGGACAGCCATCGACCCGATCGTGAGCGCCGTCATCGGTCTCGCCATCGTGCCGCGAACCTGGCTTCTGGTCAAGCAATGCGTGCATATCCTCATGGAAGGCACGCCCAGCCGGATCGAGCTCGACGAGCTGCGAAGCGCCATTCTGGCCGTTCCCGGCGTGGTCGATCTCCATGACTTGCATGTCTGGTCGATCACCTCCCGGCGCGACGCCATGTCCGCACATGCGGTCATTGTTCGCTCCGTAGCCGCCGAGCAAGTCCTTACTGCCATCACCGACCTGGCGCGCGAGCGCTTCGACCTGCACCACACCACGATCCAGGTCGAGAGCCGGGAGTGCTCAGTCAGCCAGGAAGCCTGTCACTGACACCAAGACAAAGAATAAATCGACGGAGAAATCGATGAGACGCTACAGTCAATTCGCTGTCGTTCTCGGCAGCGGTTTGCTTGAGGACGGCAGCCCGACTCCGGTCACCGAGCTGAGAGCCCGGGCAGCCGCTTCGCTTTCGAAGGAGAAACACCTCAAATTGATCCTGTCCGGATCCCGGTCGCCGTCCGATACATCGGACCATGGCAAGACCGAGGCCGGCGTCATGGCAGAGATTGCAGCGTCCGAAGGGGTTGAGCGAAAGCGACTGCTCATCGAGGACCGCTCTTTCGACACCTTCGGCAACGCCATCTTCACGGTGGACCGCTATCTCAAACGACGCAAAGGCGGGACTCTCTATGTGGTGACCTCACCTTTTCACATGGAAAGAGCCGTTTTCATCTTCAAGCATGTGCTGGGCGAAGGCTGGACAGTCATCGCTCATCCCTGCGAAGAATGGAGCAACGAGACTCGTCAGTCCGGGGCTCCCGAGGCCATGGTCCGCGCCCGCGCCTTCTTCGAAGGCATCGAGACAGGCGACCTCAGAGCCTGCAAGAAGAAGCTCCTTTCCCGGATTCCAGCCTACAAGCGCAAGCGCAAAGCCGCCTGAGCGGCGACCTGGTCATGCCTGAACGGGCATGGCAAACCCGGAGAGGATAGCCCTGACGGGCATTCTTCTCCGGGTTTCTCTTCCTGTAATACCTACTATACGTTTTCGTATGCTTCAAACCGACATGCTGTTCGTTCAAAGATGGTAGATTAGAATGCCCATCGGCAGGCACACTGAACCTAGAGTCCAAGCCAATGTGCAGTTCCGCCCCCAAGCTGCCGTAAAAGACCCCAGTGTTTCCATTCCCAGACAAAAAATGCGTTTGTGCCATAAAAAACGGCGAAAAATACGTCAAAAACGCCTAGAAATCTCACTTTCAGGTCGTTGATGCTATAAAAACTCGCGGACAATCCCATACTAGTCCGTGCAAAGCAGGTAGATCAAACTGCCGGTCCGAAATCTCGAACCTGGCCCGCCTGACCTTCACAGCTTTCCTGCTTTGAACTGACAGGTATGCAGATCGATGCATCCTTCTTATCGCCGCTAGTACCTCGACACAGAGACTATGACTGGTTCACCCTCACAGGCTCGAGGCAGAATTTTCAGTGCCTACATCCCCCGAAGATGCAAAGACCATACCGGTGGTCAAGTGCGGCATATATTGCTTCAAGAAGGGGAAAATCTGAGAAATATATGCCGCACCCGCAACATGTACCTCGACCCACGGCTTTCCTCTTCATGCCAGATCAAATCCCTGACTTGCCAGGGTGCCACCAAATCAATCGATCAAATTCCCTGTGTCAAGGCACCAGTCTCGACGGGCTCAAAAGGACAGCTAAATCAATCTGTTACTTTGCGAAGTAGATGCCAGCGATGCTTTGCCAAAGAAAAATCGGACAAAAAATCAATCGGATCAAGTTTTCTACTGACCATGGGAAGCGTAATAGGACTGCACTGTTGAATAGGCCCTTCGCCTGGGCGGCTCGGCGGGAGCCTGAGGTTTGGCGGCTGTCCTGGATACGGATCGGTGCCGCCGCCGTTTCTTACTGAGCGAAGACTTCTTCGGCTCAGGCTTTTTAGCTACTGCGGGCTCCTCGGGCTCGGCTGGACTGGTTGATGTCTTCGATTCCTTCCCTGCACCGGTCCTTTCGGAGGACGGAGCCGAACTGGCGGATGCCGTATTCGAATTTTCTCCTCTGGACGCCTTCGATGACGACCCGCTTGCTACTGCCCCTGCCGGTGCAGAAACTGATGTCACGCCGGACGACGAAGACGGTGTAACTGCCGTCGCCCGAGAGCTCGGCTGCGATGCCGTAGACGGAGAGCTCGTCCCCGGCTGCGATGCCGTAGACGGAGAGCTCGTCCCCGGCTGCGATGCCGTAGACGGAGAGCTCGTCCCCGGCTGCGATGCCGTAGACGGAGAGCTCGTCCCCGGCTGCGATGCCGTAGACGGTTCTTCCGGCTGGTTCGCCACAGGCTGTTGCCCGGGCCGGATAGCCGAAAGTGCCATGAAGGAGCAAACAGCCACCACCACCACCACCAGAGCCATGACCAGATAATTGGGCTTGACCGGGGTCCTGACCCTCCGTACTGCATCCTCGGCTCGCTCCAGGTTTTCTTCCCGGGAGCCCGAACCACCGCTTGCGGTGGCGCTTTCCGCAAGCAAAAAGCCCGGCACCCTCTTCGGAAGGTTATCGGCAGAAGCGGAGCTGCCTGGATCCGCCAGCTCGGCCGGTACCGGCTTCTGAACGGGAAAATCCATTCTGGTGGTCTGCCTGATGGCATTACGAACAAGCTCCAGCTCGTTTCGCAGCTCCGCCATGTCCGGGAACCGGTCCTCAGGCTTGATCTCCAGGCAACGCAGCACTATCTTCTCGAGACTGCCAGGATATGCCCGTCCCGGAACGACCTTCGAGAAGGACGGCGCCTTCTGGGTGCACTTGAGCTTGACGGTCTCCATATAGTTATCGTTGTAGTGCGGCCATTCTCCGGTAAGCATCTGATACATGATCACGCCAAGCTGGTAAATGTCGCTTTTCTCGCTGAGCTCCATGCCCTGGAGCTGCTCCGGGGACATATAAACGGGGCTGCCCACCACTTCGCCGGCCCGCGTCAGGCGCTGGGATTCGGCGCCGAAATGGGCGATTCCGAAATCGAGAATTTTCACCGTGTCCTCGTGCGGCTTGTCGGTGAGCATGATGTTCTCCGGCTTCAGATCTCGGTGCAGAATGCCCTTCCGGTGAGCCGCCCGCACGGCATCGGCGATCTGAACGAAAATCGGCACTGCTTTTGCCGGCGGCAGAAGAATGATGTTGTCCAGCACATCGCGAAGATTGACGCCGTAGACATACTCGATCACCAGATAGGGCTCGCCAGCGACGGTGGTCCCGAAATCGAATGTCTTCACGATGTTTATATGGTCGAGCTGAGCCAGGGCCTTTGCTTCCCGCTTGAGCCTGACGACGCTCTCGCTGTCGTTGGCGAGCTCGGAGTAGAGGACCTTGAGCGCCACTTCCCTGCCGGTGCTTACCTGATTCGCCTTGAAGACGGCGCCCATGGCCCCGGCACCGATGAGGTCCGTGATCTGGTAGGAATCGATGACATGCCCGATCATGGGATGACGAGATGCGGGCTTGCTATTTGTTTGGCTGCTTTCCATTTCGAGTGCCCTTCTTACTTACTTTTCCACCGGCACTCACCCGGTAAACAAATACCTAGAAGTAGAGCCCTCTAGCTCCCAGGAGGCAGATAACGAAGAGGCAGGAGCTGCAAAAGAGACCTTCTATGAGCATGATGCTCAAAACGAAAGGCAGATTCTCCCTGAGCCTGTCGACCACGGCGGTGGCGGTTCCGAGGAAGAGAAAGCCAGCCGAGGCTGCCATGTAGAAGTAGATGCTGGTGCTTGCATGGCAAACCCAGAATTCCTCCCAGGACCAGGCGCTGACCAGTGAGACCAGGAGAAGCGCCCCTACAGGCGGTATCACAGGCAAGAGCGCCAGCAGAAATCGTCTCTCGAATCGCCGTGGAGCGCTCAAGAGGGCCATGATGAAAGCCAGGCAGGTAGCCGGTCCGGCGACCAGAAGACCAGTCACCGACAGGGTGAGCATCAGGATGAAACCGCCGATAACTATGGACAGGCGCTCCGTGCCGGCGGCGCTGCCGAGGCCGCTGACTCCATAGAGCAAGCCGAGGGATGCCAGAAGAACGGCACATAGAGAGCCAGTTGTGGCAAAAGAGCCTAAAAAGCGCCTCTGTCCTAGGGTGGTCATCTTCTCTCCTGGTCGTGCCTTACCGGGTTGCAAAGAACATTCAACACCCATTATAGCCAGCAAACCAAACTTGTGCTCGCCAGCCCTCAAGGCTACCGAGCAGGGGGTTTCGGGCGGCGGCTCAGCTTCAGCTGGCGCAACATCGCCTCGATGGCGCGACCCGAATTGATCGAGGCAATGGAATGGCCTTTCCCGGTGAGAAAGTTGAGAGTCTCGATGCCCGACAGATTGAGAACGCGCGCGAGCCGGAGCAGTCGCCTCTCGTCGTAACCGCGCTCGGCGATACCGAAATCGTAGAGCTCCGGCAGCACCTCTCTGGGTGCCGGCATCCGCTCTCCCTCCCGGACGCTCACCTGAAGATTGACAGCCAGCCCCAGATGCCGGGCGGAAAAATCCACGATGCCGTCGTTAGCAGCATGGATAGTGAACTCGACTCTGGCGTCGAGGCTCGGGGTGGGAGGGCAATTGTTGATGGTGAGCTCGGCAAGCTCGGCAAGCGCACCGTCGCACCGACCGGCTCCCTGATAGACAGTAAGATTGATGGTGGCATCCGGTGACTGGCAGCGATGATAGCCTGTAACCGGCACGGGAGACCCGGAGCCGAGAACGGTCTTCTCGCCTTGATCATCGAGCACCACCACCGGCTCGGCCAGAACATCCCAGACAACCAGCTCCCGGACATTGTTAGCCATCAGGATAGCCATTATTGCCGCACCGGAAACAGGCGCATCGCCGGAGCTGAGCACCCGAAGCTCGGCCACGCCGAAGCGCTCCACAAGCATACTGGCCACCGGCGCCGACCGGGCGCATTCACCCACGACCAGGACCTCGTCGAAATCTTCCACTTTCATGCCGAGGTCGTCCAGGAGCCTGTCGATATAGCTTTCCATCTCAGCCAGAGAGGGCCCGACTATCTCCTGATAGTCCATGAGACTGATGGAATCGATGTAGTGGACGTCGTGCTCCACAAGACCGCTCACCCCCGTTTTCGCTGTCGGAATATTGGTGAGACGAAAGTGAGCCCGGGCGGAGAGAGACAGGTCTTCCTTGATAGTCTCGGCAGCCAGCCTGAATTTGCCGAGAACGCTGCGGTCTCTTCGCGGCGCCACCGAGTGCTTGTCTTCGAAGTCACGAAGCATCCATTCCACCAGCAGGTCATCCATGGTATTGCCACCCAATCCGGTGCGACCTCTGGTACCCTTCACCTCGATGATTCCCCGGTAGTAGTCAATCACCGATACTGCGAAAGAGCCTGCCCCGAGATGAAAAAGGAAATAGCGGCCCTCCTTGGAATAGTTGTTGTAGAAATGATAGAGCGCCGCCGCAGTGGGCTCGTTGATCAACTGCAGAACCTCGATCCCGGCACCCTCGGCGGACTCTCTCAACAAGCGGCGCTGCCTGGCTGTGAAGGTGGAAGGGACGGTGAGAACCGCTTTCGATACCGGTCTCTCGAAATGGCTGTCGGCATAGAGCTTGAGATTTCTGAGGATCAGGCAGGTGAGATCCTCGGCGTTATAAAAGCCCTGTCCGCTCTGGACATACCAGTCGGTTCCGATAAGGTGCCGGAAGGCAGCCACACACTCGACAGGACCGCTGCCGGGATCGCCGACCCGGGGAGCCTGACCCGGAACGAACGAAACAGTGGAGGACAACGGCGCCACAGGCATGACGAACTCGCCTGACTCCAGCGCCGCCAGCCTGCTGAAGCGAGTGCCTATATCGAAACCGGCGATGGTATGTCCGGACTGCCCGCAAGCCACCAGGAAAGGGGGAGGCAAGCCGGAACCCGGTCCCCCCGCCTGCAATCGGGGCAGGGTCCGGTAACCGGGAGAGGCAGAAACACCGTCCTCGAGTCCCTCATCTAATGCAATCGCGCTCAGCTTTTCAGGCTCATTGCTCATTCAGACCTTGCGGAGAATCTTCTTGAAGTATTCCTGGATATCGGCCCTCGAGATTCCTTCGCCGCCATGAGTCCACTCTTCGTTGTAAGCGCTTTCGATGTCTTCAAGCCGCCTCAACAGGAAGCTCACGAAGGAGCGCTCCCGGCTCGCCAGAGTCCTTCCGGCAAGGACGGTCTCCAGCTCGGCCCTCGATATGAACCCGTCGCCGTCATCGTCCAGCTCATCGAAAGCCCGGTAGGCGAAGGACTTGATCTCGTCGAGGGCGTCCGCGACTCTCAAACCGCCGGTGGTCCGCTGGGCGTACCAGGAGCTTTCCTCGTCGCTATCAGGCTTCGATGCGCGCTTCATGCCTTACCCTCCCCGGCAGACTCAGCTCAAATAGAGGCGCCTGATTCATTTTGCCCTGATACCCACCTTCAGAAACGGGTATCACGGGTCTCCGGATCTTTTGCAGGGGTCGAAAAGCTCCCTGGTTCGTGCAAGAATCTCTGCTCATGAACCAGTCCACCACCACCTCCTCCGAACTGCCGGCGCAGAGAGAGCGCCTTCATCTCCTGCTTGCGGCGAATTCAGCCATGGTACTTCTAGCCGGTCTGAACGCTGGCTGGATCGGTCCGGTCCTGCCTGCGATAGCCAGCGAGAATAGCATCGAGCTCGCTCAACTGGGCAGCCTGATCAGCCTTCAGTTTTTCGGCTGTATCATCACCATGTCCCTGGGGAAAAACACTCTGGACCTCCTGGGGGTTCGCAACGCCATCCGCCTTTCGGCGATTCTCTGGCTTTCCGGGCTGGTCACCCTGGCTAGTGCCAGTTCGCTCGCGATGCTTTCCCTGGGTTCGGTCCTCGCCGGAGCAGGCTCCGGTGTCAATGCCATCGCCAGCACGATATGCGCTCTCAGGCTCAGCAAAGGGAACCAGACAGGCTCCCTCAACCGCCTGCACATGTTTTTCGGACTGGGCGCACTTCTCGGTCCGTTCCTGGCCCTGGGAATGCGCCAGACCCCTTTCTCCTATCACGGCACTTTTCTCACCGGCGCTCTTTTGACCAGCATTATCCTTTCGCTCTTGCTCCGCTGCCCGGATCTGCCGCCTCCGGAAGACCGGCAATCGGCACCGGCCAGCCGGGAAGTCCTGAGCAAGCCTCTGCTGTGGCTCTTCGCTCTGGTGCTCTTTTTCTATGTCGGAGTGGAAAGCGGATTCACCGCCTGGCTCTTCGTCTATCTGACCGGAGCCGCCCATCTCTCTCATCCTATGGCGTCCCTGGGAATGTCTCTGCTCTGGATCGGTCTTACCGGAGGGCGCTTGCTTGCCGGTCTGCTCGCCCATCGATTCAGTGCCCGGGCAGTGACGATAAACTCGATGCTCCTCGCCACTGCCGGCACATCGCTGCTCGTGGCATTTCCCTCATTCCTCCACCTCAGCCTGCTCTTCGTGCTAATGGTCGGTCTCGGCTTCGGTCCGATATTCCCATCGGTGGTTGCCATGGCCAATATCGCTTTCAACCGCTCGGCAGCCCTTGTCTCAACCATCGTGATCACCATCGGCTTTCTCGGCGGAGTAGCCTTTCCCTGGGCGGCGGGACAGGCTTTCACCGACATGGGCTCGCAGTGGGGCATGGCTATCATGCTTGCCGGCAGCCTTGTGATGACCGCTCTTTTCCGCCTGACGAGCCTGAAGAGTCTCGAAACCGATAGAGACAATGGTGAAAACATGGGGGTATAAAAGTCGTATGAAGCACCATATTCTCGAAACAGCTCTAGCCCGCAGTAATGCTCTCGGAGGTCTTGCTCTCAGCATCGCTTTGAGCATTCTCTTTCCTGCCGCCACTCTTGCCGAAGATGCAAGCGGCGTGGTCGTCGACGACAATAGCGGCAATCCCTTTATGCAAGAAGTGGTAGATCCCAAACAACAGGCGAAGGAGGAGCAGGAGCGAACCCGCATCAGGCCCATCGACCGCCGCCGTCTCTCCGATCAGGAGCTCAATAATGTCGGCGTCCAGATGACTCCTTCAGGCTCCATCGTGCCTCTGATCAACCGAAACCCGGCCGCTCCGGCGGTGCGTCCCAATGTCAGCACTATCGATCAAACTTTCCAGCCCATTGCCGTCCCGGTGCCAGTGGTGACGCCGGTAGCACCGTTTCTGACACCTCTTCCGGGAGTATCTGTCTCAGGCTCGATAGCCCTGCCTGGCGGCGTAATTCAAAGAATGCCCGGAGCCGGATCATTTCCTGCGACGGCACCGATCTATCCGTTTCGACCCTTTTCCTACGGACCCCGCCCCCCGATGGCAGGCGGCATTTTCAACTACGGACCCGGCGGACTCACAGGTGGAATAGGTATTTTCGGCACCCGGGAAGTAGAGAGCACCACGACTGTCACGCCATTGCTCCCATCCTGGGCGAATCAGCAGTAAATGGGTGATCAGGTTAGAGTTTGAGTAAACAATCCGAATCAGCCTGGCTCGACTGTCTACTTTTTGGGGGGAGGGCCAGGCGAGAGACTGCTGTTTTTCTACTCTATCGCCTAGTATATAACATTCGAGAACATATATCCCCGGAGCTGGTTGTGAAACAAGAAAAAGTGGACCGTGCGCTCCGGGAGCGCACGGTCCGCAATCAGACCCCTATTCGATTCAGCCCCGGAATACAATCCCGGACTTTCGACAAGAGCCGATCAGAAGCTGTAATGCTGGTAGATATAAAGCGCCAGCTCGGTAACTACCGGATGACCCGTACCGTAGTTCAGGTCATAGATTCGAAGCGCACCGCTGTAGAGCGCCTCGACCTGGCGTCCCATGCCCTTCCGCTCGCGGACGGTGGCGAGAAGCATCAGACAATGCGCTACAAGAACCTGATCGCCCCTGCCTTCCTCCTGAGCCTTGGCAATCGCGCTGGTGAGAAGACCCTCAGCGAGGTCGCCTCGACCGTCCACATGGGCGCGCAGGCAAGCCAGGACAGGGCACTTGGCGGCATCCTCGGCGATCTTTTCGAATACGATGTTCGTCATGCAGTGGTCCTTTGGGGGTGTAAAGTTGCGCCAGGGGTGTTTCCCCACGGATTGATCTTTCGCCGTCGAAAGAACGCAATCGAATGGTGCCCGGTCCTCTTCCTCCGGCAAATGCCGATGGCAGTGTTCTTAAAAGCAACTGATATTGATGGCTTGAAGAGGATTCGGGGATTCCTGAGCGATAACGAGACGAAAGATTCTTTCTAATAGCCGGATCCTGTGGACAGCGACGTAAATTCCTGTGAAGCCAAGCCTCTTAACAGATAGGCTCAGGACGCCGGATTCTTTGACGGGCCGAGGCTTTCCTCCTTTACACCGGGGTCAGGTCCCCGGGCACGGCTCTCTCGAGCCGGCTCCGCTTCGATCTTTCGAACCCCTGCTAGCCAGAGGCTTCTCCGCTCCTGACTCAACCTGCGCTAACCGACCTGCCGGGGACTCCTTAACAGACAGCCAAAATTGAGCACACCACTAGTACTATATTTGCTCGTTATTACCGGAAGAAAAAGAGAACGGGAGACAGGCTTTCGCCTGCTCCCGCTCTCCGATGCTCCTTAACTCGAGCGGATTACCAGAGCTTGCAGCGCTCTGCTTCCGGGAGCATCATCGGGCAGTCCGGGGCCAGACCGAAAGCCTCCACGAACTCGCTGACGTGAGCCAGCGTGCCGTTGACGCGATAGCGCGCCGGCGGGTGGGGGTCATTGGTGACCTGGAACTGCTCGTACTCGGGGGTCGTCTTGGACGCCCAGATCTGGCCGAAAGCGATGAAGAACCGCTGCTCATCGGTATAGCCGTTGCTGTCGGTCTGCCGACCGGACTTCGCCAGCGCCTTTTGCAGAGCGCGATAGGCGAGCTTGACACCACCGAGGTCGGCTGCCGCCTCCCCGCAGACCAGGTCGCCCTGGACCCTGGCGCCGCCGGCGACAGTGAAGTTGCCGAACTGGGTGCGGATGAGGTTCATGCGCCCTTCGAAATTGGCGCGATCGGCATCCGTCCACCACATCTTCAGGTTGCCCCGGGCATCGAACTTGCTGCCCTTGTCGTCGAACCCGTGCGTGATCTCGTGACCGATGACCACGCCGATGCCACCATAGTTGGCGGCGTCGTCGGCTTCGAAGTCGAAGAAGGGGGGCTGCAGAATCGCCGCCGGGAAGACGATCTGGTTGCGGAGCGGGCTGTAGTAGGCGTTCACCGTCTGCGGCGTCATGCCCCATTCGGTGCGATCCACCGGCTGGCCGATCCTGGCCAGGTTGCGGCGGGCGCCGAACCGGGCAGCACGGAACATGTTGCCGACCAGCGACTCGCGGTCGATCTCCAGGTTCGAGTAGTCCTTCCACTTGTCCGGATACCCGATCATGGCTTCGAAGGCCGCGAGCTTGTCCAGGGCGTTGGCCCGGGTCTCATCGGACATCCAGTCGACCTCCTCGAGGGTCTCGCGGAGGGCCTCCTGGATGTTCGCCACCAGCTCGAGCATGCGAGCTTTGGCTTCCGGCGGGAAATACCGGGCCACATAGACCTGGCCGATAGCCTCGCCGAGAGCGCCGCTGGTCAGGCTGACCGCCCGCTTCCAGCGCGGCTCCAGCTCCTTTGTGCCGGTGAGCTCTTTGCTGTAGAACTGGAAGTTCTCGTTGACGAAGTCCGAGGAGAGCAGGCTTGCAGCGCCGTGAACGACATGCCAGCGCATATACGCCTTGATGTCGCGCAGGGGCTCGCTCGCAATCAGCTCGTTGAGCGCCGCGAAGAACTTCGGCTGCATGACGTTGATGTCTTCGAACGCAGGCGTTTCCAGCTTCTGGAAGTAGCGCCGCATCGCCAGGTTGGGAACCATGGCGACGAAATCGTCGACGGTCATGCGGTTGGTGATGTTGGCGGGATCGCGCAACTCCACCTTGCCCATGGACGCCTTCGCGAGAGCAGTCTCGATCCGCATCACCGCGCGAGCATGCTTGCGAGCCATGCTGGGCTTCTCGCCCAGGAGCTCGAACATGCGGGTGATGTGCGCGAGATACTTGGCGCGCAGGGCGACGCTCTTCTCATCATCTTTCAGGTAATAGTCGCGGTCCGGAAGACCGAGACCGGCCTGAGAGGCGTGAGCCATGTTCTGGCTGCTGTTCTCCAGGTCGGCGAAAGCGCCGAACCCGAAAAGGACGCCCACCTGGTTGAGATGCAGGTGCGCGATGACATCCGCCAGAGAGTTGCGACTGCGAGCCGTGTTGACCCGGGCGATCTCGCCGAGGATGGGCGTGGCGCCCCGGGCCTCGATGGTTTCCTCGTCCAGAGCGGTGGCGAAGAGATCGCCGACCTTCTGCTCGTTGGAGCCGGGCTCGAGCCCCTCGGCAGAGGCGAGCTCCTTGAGCAGGACATGCACATTCTCGAGAGCGCGCTCGCGAAGCATGAGGAACGCGCCCCAGCGCGGATACTCCGGCGGGATTACCGCCGAGTCGTTCCAGGCGCCGTTGACGAAACGGTTGAAATCAACGCCGGGGTCGGCGCTGAGATCCATGTAGCTTGTCTTGATTCCAGGGGATTCGTTCATTGTCGTATTTCTCCCGGCCGGAGGGCCTGCGGTCCGCCGGCATTGTTGCGTGATGGCGGGTCTGTGAGCCCGCCCTGCGAAGTACTCAGTAGTGGCCCACCATCCCCCGCTGTTTGGCCCGGGCTTCCATCTTGCGGAAGAGCCAGGTGCCGGCGGCGAGATAAAGCAGACCGTTGGCGATAGCGAGCACGGCAAAGAACACATCGAACTGGCCGTTGACCAGAAGGATGCGCAGCGATGCCGCCCCGGGAGAGACCGGAAGCAGACTGCCTGCCAGGCCGGCTGCCTTCGGCCAGGTCTCGATCGGGACCATGACGCTGAAGAGCAGTGTGAACTGCAGTACCATCTGAACCGTTCTCACCTGCTTGAACACGAAGACCAGCGAGCCGACGATGAATCCGAGCCCTGTCGAGGCCAGGATGACACCGAGGATGGGAATCGCCATCAGCGGCGACACGATCAGGCGGCTGCCGGTCAGGAGCATGATCAGAGTAGCGACGATGAAGGTCACGCCCAGACTGAACGCCACATCCGCCATGGTCCTGGCGAACAAGATGCGGGTCAGCCGATGAGGCGACATCATCAGTTGCTCCACCGTGCCGCTCACGCTCTCGTTGTAGAGCGCGGTGGCGATGCCGCTATAGGTGGAGATCATCAGGAGCCAGACGACATAGCCGACGACGATGGCGTCCAGACGCTCACCGAAATTGGCTGTCGGTCCGGCCATGAATTTGGCGCCCAGGAAAAGCATGTAGAAGAACACCGCCAGGACGATCACCTCGGCGATCTCCTGGGCGGGGTATGCCTTCATCAGGCTCCAGCGCCGCTTGAACTCAGCCATGAAAAGGCTCACCGGGAAAAGGCTTTTCATTTCCGATCTCCTTCTCCGGCCTGGACGATGCTCAGAAAGACATCAGCCAGGTCCGCCGTGGGCTTGTGGACCGAGAGCACCGGCAGCGGTCTGACCATATCGAGAACCGAGTACAGATCGAGCTCGGCGCTCGGCAGGGTGAGCTTGCGCCCGGTCTCATCGACCAGGACTCCCGCTGCGGTGAGACGCTTCACCACCTCCTCGGGCGCAGCTTGCGCCAGCGTGACCATGAAGCTGCTGCCGGAAAAGCGATCGATCAGGCTGGCAGTGGATTCCTCCGCCACCAGGACACCGTCGCGGATCACTGCAACCCGGTCGGACAGCTCCTGCGCCACATCCAGGTGATGGGTGGTGAGCAGGACGGAAAGACCCCGGCCGGTGAACTGACGGAGCATTTCCTTGATGTCGTTGGAGGCCTCGACATCGAGCCCGTTGGTGGGCTCGTCGAGAAGCAGGACGGCGGGATCATGAACCAGGGAGACCGCCACCGAGACCTTCTGCTGCATACCCCGGGAGAGCTCACGAACACGAGCATGGGCTTTGTGCGTGAGACCGAAGGCAGCAAGCAGCTCGTCGGAGCGCCGGACCGCCAGTCGGTGGTCCAGGCCCTTGAGAGCGGCGAAATAGTGCAGGTTCTCCAGGGTGGTAAGCTGCATGTAGAGGTTGCGGCTGCCCTCGAGAACCGTACCCAGGCGGGTGTAGACCTCGCGGTCGGTGGCCGGATCGAGGCCGCCGATACTGATGCTGCCCGCATCCGGCACGAGAAGACCGGCGATCATCTTGATCGTGGTGGTCTTCCCGGCACCGTTGCGGCCCAGGAATGCGAGAATCTCTCCCTCCTTGATCGTCAGTGAAACACCTTTGACGGCCTCGACGCGCCTGGCGCCTGAGCCGAAGGTCTTCACGAGGTTTCTGGCTTCCAGTGTGACCATAGTTTCTCTCTATCCTTGAGACGGAGGAGCAGACGGCGCGATGGCGCCGCCTGTAGTGCGCTCAGACAACGTGGGAACGCTGCTTGAAGTCAGGTGCGAATGCGCAACTAACCGAGCCTTCTCTCAAACAGCTGGTTTCGGACGCGGGGCAAGGCCTTCCTGCTCGAACCGATGAGACTGAAGTAGATAACTACGAGATGGCCTGTTCCTGCATTCGAAAACTGTTGAGCTAAGATCCAACTGAGTACCAGAGATAGCTTTCCGGACCAAGAGTTACAGCCAGATCGTAAAACGAGAACTTAGAGGCATCTTAAGCTCGACCCGAAGATGCTTCAGCCTCTACCAGCCTTCAATTCAGGAATCCACAGCCACATAGAGATGCAGATCGGACTCGATTGACCGCTTGAAAACTCACCAGAAATAATCCAACTTGACTTCTCGCAGCCGCGCGAAGAATGCAGCAGCAGGGCTTAAAGAACACAAATGTTTCACTTTCTTGACAACCGTCGACCCAATCAAAGCCATCTGTATAGGGTGAAAACTCTTATCCCCTGATCCAGCCATGAGCGTTCTCCGAAACTAAGCAAGATTTCCCCAGCAAAGACTCTTTTCATGCTTCTTGAAGCACCGGAAAAGTATGGGATTAGAGCAGGAGAACCTCACAGCGCACGGTTGAAGGTAGCAGCCGTGATGCTTCCGTCATCGCGAACAGAGCACCATCTTTTTCGAGACAGACCAGAGAGCATGCGAACCGCCACAGCCAAGGGAGACACCGGTCTCCTACTCCGCGGCCGCAGACTGCATCTCGCATGGGTCGGACCGAGAAAGGTGTCGAACAGCAAGCCAGCCCTGCTTGCCCTGACGGAGATCGAACTACCTCTGCCGAGCCTGGAAACAGGCTCATCACCTCAAAGGAAAAATCATGGCCAACGAAACACCGCATCTCGAGAAGAAAGTTATCGAGGCCGCTGCGGCCCTCGCCCAGGCACAGATCAAAAACATTCGCGCCCGGGCACGCCAGGCTGAGGCCGAGGCCGACAAGTCCCGGCTCGAAGACGAGCTGGAAGTCGCCGAGCTCGAGCTGGCCGAGGCGGACCTCGCCTTCGCCACCACCAGGGTCGCCCTGCTCAAGGCTCTCAAGACAAAGAAAGATCGCGTCCCCTGCGACGACATCAATACCGAGAAAGCCAGGGTAGAGCTCTGGGCCGTGGCGGCAAGCGGCGATCCCGAAGCGATCCTTATTGCCGCTCGCAAGTACGGCGAAAAGGCGCATGCCTACTTCGTCGACTCCAGGGAGCGTCAAGCCCTGGACGCCACCATCGCGGACCTGCGCGAAAGGCTCAAGGTCGCCGGCGAAGAGCGCACCGCCGCTGTTCGCAAGCGGGGCAAGCTCCGGGCCGCCGTCGAAACCCTCAACAAAGAGCTCGGCGAGCTCTACGACGCCACCGTCGAGAGCATCGCCTTCTTCGATCTGGAGAAGGCGCTCACCGACGCGGCCCACGAGCTCACCGGCACCATGGACGAGCGCTTCGCTTACAGCTACGTCTACACACCGGATCTTCCGATTACGCTTCCCGAGGAAGTAGTGTCAAGTCAGTCACCGAGCCAGGCCGGCTCCCACTAGAACCGGCGGCTCCCAACGAAACCCGCCTGCTCCATTGCCGGAGCAGGCACTAACTCTCGAAAGAGGACTCGCATGAGCAAGTCTCCTCAATCAGGCGACCGGCTTCCGGTCGTCCAGGTCTCGAGCCCGGTCGTCCGGAGCAATCCGAAATCCAGGCTCAGCATCTCCCGCGCCGATCTCGACTGGGCCAGGGGTGAAGGTCTCATCCGGGACGATCAGGTCGATCGGCTCTGGCAAGCGCTCAGCGCCCGCCAGACCGGCAACCAGCGTTTCGACATGGCCCACCTCTTCTGGTACGCCGGCGCCGGTCTCGTCATCCTCGCGATGACAGTCTTCATGGGGCTGATCGCCACCAGTGCCGGTGCCCTTCTGGCCACCTCTCTGGTCTACATGGCAGGCTTCGCAGGCTCCGGCTACTACCTGTCCAACGCTCGCGGTCTGCGCACTCCCGGCGGGCTTCTCACGACCCTGGCTGTGGTCACCACGCCGGTGGCAGTGCTCGCCGCCATGCAACTCACAGGCAACGTCTCGATGAGCCTGGGCAACCAGCTCTTCGTCGAGATCGCCACCATCGCCGCCGGACTCGTGGCGCTACAAGTGGTGCGCTTCCCATTCATCACGGCCCCGATCTATGCAGCCCTCTGGCTGATGTCGCTGACCCTGATGGACTCGAGCCTGATTCACTCGGGCTGGGGCAGCAACCAGCCTCTCTATGTCACCATGGTCTTCGGTGCCGCCATCTGCGCGCTATCCTTCGCCATCGACCGGAGGACCGCGGAGGACTACAGCTTCTGGGGCTACTTCTTCGGCCTCATCTCGCTGTGGGGCGCCTGGACCCTCCTCGACAAGGGCGGCGAGATGGGCAACTTCATCTACATGGTCAGCTCAGTCTTCCTGATGCTGATCTCCGTCGCTATCCAGCGCCGCATCTTCCTGGTGGTGGGTGCTGCCGGCACCGTGGGATATCTCATCTACCTGAGCTGGGATCTGTTCCAGAACTCTCTGGCGTTCCCCTTCGTGCTCACCGGCATCGGGCTCCTGGTCATCTATCTGGGAGTCAACTACCACAAGCATCGCGCCAGCATCGACTCGAGAGTCCTGGCCATGCTGCCCGGCAGCTTCGCCCGGCGCTTCAACGACGATCGTTGACCTGATTGAGCCCTGGTGGTGACGGGCGTATCGCCCCCGCCGCTGCGGCATTCTCACCCGGCTGCCGGCGGCTCCTGCCAGGGAGCCGCCGGTGGTCCGCGTTCGGGTGCACGCTCGCCTGAGAGCACGTGCCCGGACGCCTGGCTTCTCCGCTCAGGCAAAAGGACCAAAAGCAATGGCAAACACAGCACAAGAACTCTTCATCCAGTACGACAAGCAACCCCTGCTCGCCGCCCTGTCCGCCGACTTCAATGCCGTCGACACCGCTGTCCAATCGGTGGCCGACTGCCTGCGCAAAGTGAAGGAGCTCAAAGGAGCCCGCCTTCCGCACAACCACCCCGACGAGGCCCTGCGTATCGAGCGCGAGCACGCCTACGAGGTCGCCTATATCCGCCTGGAGCTGGCCAATACCGACCTGCTGGCCGCCATCAAGGCGCTCATGAAAAGCAGCGCCGACATCGAGGCCAACCTGGGCGAATTCGCCGGCGACGAAAGGTCCAGGACCTTCGCTTACCGCGAAGATCCTATCGCCCGCAGCAACGTGGTCTGCGCCCGCCGTCTCATCGAAGAGGCGACCACGCTCCACTACCGGGTGGACATCTATCCGGAAGAGGAGACCACCACGGCGCGCTACCACTTCGCAATCGGCCGTCTCTACAAAGACAAGCCGGACACCGGGCGTCACTTCGTCGTCGCCTATGGGGGCGGTTACGGCCGCACGTCCGTGGACCGCAACTGGGCGGCCACCGGCCCGTACATGACCCGGCAAGAAGCCGAGCGCTCGGCGGGAGGCTGGATCTCATTCGCCGACACCATCGGCGGAAGCGCAGACGTCATCGACGTCCGCACCCTCGTAGAAGAGTCCTGATCGAAGCTGCACCACTTTGACCAAGATTTCGAAAGAGGCACCGGTTATGGTGCCTCTTTCTTCTTATCGCTCTTTCTACTGTTTGTTTTAGTATCTTTCAATACGAACAAAAGAAAGAGAAAGGAGGGCTGCCTCCGGGCGGCCCTCCTTCCATGCGTCCCTGCTTTCCTGCAGAACCGGGCTCAGCTGTCTCAGGGTTGCTTCACCCTGGCCAGCATGCGCTCCAGATCCTCGCTGGACAGCGCCGAGCCGGCATTGCCCTCAACGACATTCTCGCCGACAACGACTATGTATGCCGGAAAGCGGAAAGCGCCATGCGCGATGGCGATGACGAGATTCTCCGGTTTTCCGGCATCGCATGCCACCACTTTCACCCTGCCGGCATTGCTCCAGGCGAACTCGCCGACCTCGCGCCTTTGCGCGTCAGCGGCAGCCTGTGCGGATGCCTGGGGATCCCGATAGAAGAAAATCAGGACAGGCTTGTCGGACCTGAAGACTTCCTGATCCCAGTTGAGATAACCGACTTCGGTGACTCGCCCGTGAAGCTGGCGATAGTCGTAGTCTTGCTTGAACAGATAGCCAGCCACCGCGGCAACAGCCACGACGACCAGCAACAGCACGTATTTTACTTGCATGGTCTGGGTCTCCACTGATAGACCAGCCGGTCCGGGCGGATGATGTGCGCCCGTGAAGCAACCGGCCGGTTATTGCATGAGTCAGATGAGAAGCCCGATATCCGAGCGGATTCTCCGGCGTCTCTCGACATAATCGATGGTGGGCTTCCACTGGTCGTCGAATGGATATCCCGGGACAACGAGGGCTGCCACGGTCTCGCAGAAAGACTCCTCGACCCAGCGCTCCTGCCGCCCGGCGACGATTCTGGAGTGCTGCGATGGCGGCGAGGCTTTCTGAACCTTGCCCTCGAGAAATTCCTCCAGGTGATCGTGACTGTAAGGCGTGACCTCCCGGTCATCCTTGCCTGTACTGCCGGTAAGGAAAGCTCGGTAGCGCTCGCGAGCATCCTGCGGTCGTGTCTTCCAGAAAAGATGAGAAAGCTCGTGAACCATGTGCGGGAAGAGAAACTCCCCAGGCAGGCTCACTTTGCCGATCTCGAGATGGGGCGAAATCTCCTTCGGATTACGACCGGACCAGGCACCATAAATGGTGCAGGAATTGCCCGCTTTGGTCAGGTCGAAAAGGGAGAGGCTGACCGTCAAATCATGCTCTTTCGCCACTGTCCGCAGTTGTTCCGGACAGAGAAGGAAAGTCGAGCAGATTCGACGGGCAACCCTTACCGGGGTGCCTTCCATGACATAAAGCCCGGAACGGCTGCGCCTGTAGCCTCCGAGGAAGTGCTGAAGCTCCCGGTTGATCCACGAGCGTGAGCTCATGGTATGGGTTATTACCCTGGACATTCGACCTCCCGAAAGACCTGAATCCTGCACGCTCGTCGTCTGTAGACGAGAATCTCGAGCGGAGCAGCGGTCTTATGAGTTTGAATTGATTGTCTGAGGAGCTCTGATTAATCAGGAAAAAGTCCTGAGTACCCTACCGATCTGCATCCAATGCTTTAAAGTGTTGAGAAGTTATGTGTCACCTGGGTCCGATGCGCAAAAGCCTTCCTCGAGCCGACAAGCAGCGCAGCCGGCTGATTTGATAAGCGAAACTTTAGCTCGCGCTAGCTCTTGATTCACCCAGGCTACACCAGGGTACTTTCAAGATATGACAGCCATCTCGCCGGAGCTGAAAAGGCACTTCGACTACGCCAGCAAGCTGGCAAGGGAAGGTCGGCACGACCTCGCCCTGACACTTTTCCAGGACCTTGCCGAGTCGGAGATCGAAGAGTCGGCTGTGACGGAAAGCGCCGAATTCCTCGGTCAGGTCTACATGCGAAAAGCCTGGACGCTGATGAGCCTCAGACGCTTCGGCGAAGCCCGGGAGACCTTCGAGTCGATCTTTCTGAAAGCCTGCCTGCACCAGTTTCGCACGGCCAGACGCTTCGACTATTTTTTCAGCTATGCCAACACTCTCGGGGAGCTCAGAGCGCTCTCCGAGATGGAAGGAGCCTATGTCCAGGCGCTGAAAGTGGCCAAGCAAATGAAAGACACTCGCAAAATACAGCTCTGCTGGCTCAACCTGATGTTTTATGCCGAGCGCAACGCCTGGTGGGACTATCTCGAGCAAGCCAGCCGAACCTGTATCGTTTTCGCCGAGGGAGCCGGCCTGAGCAAGCTCGGTCTGGCCGCCGGGATCAGGCGGGCCCGGGCGCTCTCCAGGCTCGGTCTGGCCGAGCGCGCCGAAATTCAGGCGAAACGCACCATCCAGGTGGCCCTGGAGCTTCATGTGGACGAGGCCCTGCATGCCGCCCAGGAATTCCTCAATGACCTCGACTGACGGCGATTTCCGGCAGAGTGCCTGGTCCCGATCTTTACCCTTGACATCTTCAAAAAATTGACATATAAAGAACGCACCCCTGTTCTTCTTTTACTATTCGAGCCGAGCCGTGTCATCAAATAATTTCAATCCGGTGGAAGCCGGAGCAGAGGCAATCAAAGGCGTGGAGATGGATGCCACCAGCATGGATGCCGGCATTCGCTCCCAGCTTTCGCAACCAACCGACATACAGGCGGCTCATCAATTCTTCCAGCCAGGCGGAGCCGAGAACGCGCTGCCGGGACTCAGCCTGGACTCCGGCATGCCGGCGAGCTTCAACAGCCCCGAGCCCGGAGCCCTGGCCAATCTTGCTAATCCCGGTTCAGCCCTGGCTGCTCCCGGCGCCGAGTCGGCCATAGGGCATTCGATTGCGCCGGGACTCGACGGGGGCTTACTACCAGGTATGCCAGGTCTCGAACAGGGCGCCCTGGCAGGAGTTCCGGGCTCAGAGCAGATCTCGCCGATGATTCAACTGATACTGAAGCTGCCCGGCGCCATCGGCATGGTGGGCTCCTTTTTCGAAGCCCTCATGTCCTTCTTCTTCCCGACTGACGGAGGCGGGATCCTGGCCTTCCTCGACCCGACATTCTGGGCGCAAACGGCGCAACAAGCTTTCAGCTCCATGGCCACCGCAATCGCCCAGAACATTTCACTCTCATTCACCTCCTTCACCGGCCACAATGTTTTCACCAATCTTCTGGGCAATAACTTCTTCGACACCCTCGGCAAGACCACTACCGGCACTATGCCGGACATCTCCATGTCCGGGGCCGCAGCTCCTGTTCCCGACAGCCAGTCTCTCCTGGTCAACGGCTCGGTGAGCCCGGGCAAGCCGCTCTTCGAGACTTCCAGCCTGGACAGCCAGGCTCTGTCCGGGGGATCGGTCAATCTACCCTATGGGGAGAATCAGCTCATCGCCATGGAAGGAGGTAACTCTTTCGGTCCCACTGTCGGCGGGTACCAGCATCCCACAGTCAATGTCACCCCGGACCCGAGCCAGGCGACTCCGCAACCCACGGCGCAGCCGGTGCCCGCGGATGCCTCCCAGGCACCAACCGAGAACTTCGCTCCGGGCAGCGAGGCTTCTGCCACCACCGACGGCATCAGCCATCGCGGCGAGCTCCTCGGGCAAGGGGAAGGACAGAATCAGCTGGCTTCCACGGCACCGCTCGACCAGACCTATACCATCCAGCACGGCGACAATCTCTGGAACATCGCCCGGGATCACCTCGGCTCCGGGAGCCGCTGGACAGAGATCTACAACCTCAATCACGATGTGATCGGAGCCAATCCCAGCCTCATATATGGTGGCACCGAGCTACGCCTGCCAGGGGTCGACACCCTCGCCGGACCTCAAGACTATGTAGTCCATTCGGGCGACAATCTCTGGAATATCGCCCGGGATCATCTGGGCTCCGGCAAAGAATGGACATCCATCTATTCGAATAACAGTCAGGTCATCGGCGCCAACCCGGACCTGATCCATCCCGGACAGAAGCTGGCAATCATGGGTGGACACGGCAGCGGCACCGTCCATCTAGCCCATGCGCCCGCAGCTCATGCCCACACAGCCCACGCCCATGCAGCGCATGCCCACACGGCCCACGCAGCGCATGCCCAGACAGCCAACGCCCACACGGCCCACGCAGCGCATGCCCAGACAGCCAACGCCCACACGGCCCACGCACCGACGGCCAATCACCAGCAAGTAGCACAAGCGCATCCCACGGCAGCCGGCGCCGAAAGCGCTTCCCGATCAGCCCTCGAGGCAGCCCGCAAAACCGTCCAGCCTGCCGAGCGCACAGCCAGCCTTCCCCAGACCGTCACTGACGATATGGGATTGAGAGCAGTCGCCAAATCTCTCTAAAGCTTATTTGCCCTTGTGTTTGGCGAGAATCGCCTTGGCCTGTGCATAGGCCTTTTCCGCCTCGCCCAGGCGACCGAGCTTTTTGAGAACCTTGGAGTACTCCCGCAGGGTGTTGCCCACCTCGACGTCGTCTTCACCCAGCTCCATGCGCTTCATCATCAGGGCGTGCTCGAGAAGCGGCAGGCAGGGCTCATACTTGCCCTGCTGAAAGTAGAGTCCCGACAGAATCCGCACGGACTCCGAGAGCTTGAGCATGTTTATCGGTTGCTCGCTTTCGAGTATCTTTACCGATCTGCTCACGAAGGGCTCCGCCTGGCGGAAATGGCCCTGCACCCAGAGAACCTCGGCCAGCTTGTTGAGATCATCGACCAGCTCGGGGCTTTGCGGTCCCAGCTCGGTCTGCCTTATAGCCAGAATCTTCTCATAAACCTTCTGGGCTTCGCCGAAGTCGCCCTGATCATAATAGCTCTGAGCCAGCCTGTACATGGCGGCGCTGACGGCGGCTTTCTTGTCTTCACCCTTCTCGCCGGCTTGATCGTCATCGGAGCCTGTATCTTTGAGCAGGCTGGAAGACTCGTCCAGAATCATCCGCCCGGGAGCCATGGTCATTTCTTGGGCCTTGAGCGCCGCCCTGTCGATCTTGGCGCGACCGCTGGTCTGCTCGAAAGCCGGCGCCACTGAGTTGACGCCGGTATCGCCGATACCGGCAGACTGGCCTTCACGAGCCATGAGCGCGGCAAGACCGGGAGAAGCCTGGCCATTATCCGAAGCACCGGCAGCGACACCATCATCGCTCACCGAGGACGCCTCCTCCTGAGCCGAAGGACTGACCTCTGCTTCATCTTCTTCCAGACGATCGAGAATACCAGCCAGCTTGCTGCCTGCTTCCTCGCCGCTTTCCATGAGCCTTTCCGCAAAATTGACGGTAGGAATATCCGACGTCGACATACCGACGGCAGAAGACACTTCTTCGAAAGCGGCTGAGTCAGGCGACGGCGGAGGCTCGGGCTCGGAAGCAGATCCGGTCAATCCGAAGTGCTCGAGCAAATTGAGAGTGTCGCCCTGGGCTGCCGGGATCTCATCGACGGTTGTATCCGGGTCCAGCGACTGTCCCGCGACCGAATGCTGAATCGGTAACGAGTCCTCGCGCCACCCCAGCTCGTGGAGAGCTTCATCGAGCGTCTTCGTGCTATTGCCGTTGCGCGAAAAGCAGTAGTCGAGAGCTACCAGAGCATCATCCTGGTTGAGCTTGCCTGAAGTGAGAAGCTCATGACAGCGGAGCACGGCGTCATGCACGTCCTGACCGATAAAACCGGTCAAGCACAGGATCTTGGCGAGAGCCTCGGGAGTCTGGCGGCAAATATCGAACGCTTCCTGGATCTGCTCGGACGACACCACCCTGGCAAGGGTCAGGAGCTTCTCGAATGTGATAGAGGCCCCGGCTCCGGCATGCACCGCTTCTCCGAGGTCGCCGCTGCTCAAAAGCTCGCCAATGGACTTGCCGCTCTGGTGGGACTGGGCCAGCACCTCCACGCCGCGCTCGACGGTCAGTTGCTGCTGTTCCACATACTCCTGCACCTCCAGGGCCGCGTCGAGAAGATGAGGAGCGATATAACCCTGCTCCACCATTACCTGTCCGATCAGGGTGCCATAGGAGAGCCCGAGCTCGAGAGCGCTGAGAACATCGGATTCGCTCATTACGGAAGCCCGGACCATCAACTCGCCAAGGCGGATTCGCTTCCCTTTGGGAGGCAGGAGGAGATTCTGAGTCATCGGTGTTCCGGGAGCGACACCGACATGCGCTCTCAAAGCTTCCACGGCTTCCTCGCGCTCGATCAGACCATCTCGAACTTTCACCATCAAGTCCAGGGCCTTGCCCAGAATCTTGTCCTGGGTGGCGCCATTGAGCACCAGAATGCGCCCCATGGGGATGCCGGTGGCATAGCTGCGCTGGACCGCTGCATCGAGTTCTTCCTTGCCGACCGCTTCCGCCTCGAAAAGTATATGACCGAGAGTCCACTGGGCATTGGCGTCGCTCTCTTCCTGCATGGCTTTCTGCTCATTCACCACATCAGCGAAGTCCCGGCTGGTTTTGCAGGCTACTTTCAAGCACTTGATCGCCAGGTCGTGATCGACGCCCTGATCCCGGAGCATGGTCTGAGCATCCACCGCCGCAGTCAGATCCCGGGAATTGATATATCCGGACATGATAAGCATCTGGCCCAGGCGCAAATGCTTGGAGCCGGCTTGCCTGACACATTCGTCGAGCTGCCTCTGACTGATAATCTGAGCTTTGACCAGGAGCTCGCCGATCATCATCTCGGTAGGAACTTTGTTCAGGCTTTGTTTTGGTTTGAAAAAGCTGGAAGCCACGGTCTCGGGATCAACCTCTTGATCTCAATCTCTATCTTGCGTCATGAATATTCGTTCCCCGCAGCGGCTACGGCAAAACAGCAACCGGGACCAGCCTTACGAGCGGGCACAGCCCTGAGGAACGCTTCTCACCCATTATCTACCCTCAACAGCTCTATATACAAACCCATCTCAACAAATATGTCTGTATTTCTAAAGAACACGATTATCGGCTGCCCCTAGCTCCAGCCCCGGTGTTTGCAGGAACACCCTCGAGCTTGACCACATCGGAAGAGGATCTGGTAAGCAAGACAGGTTTGCCTGACTGATCGAAGACCTTTACAGAGCTGTCGGTCCTGGCCCTGCCCTGACCGGTGAGAGTATAGGTGTTGAGCTCCTCGTCCTGATAGGACTTGAGCACCATGCGCTTGTCCTTGCTGACTACCAGGTGAGTGGCTGTGACGCTGACGAGAACATTTTTCGGGTCGAGAATCTCGATGTTATATTTGCTGACATGATGGATGTCCATGGCCTCGCCTCGATCGACCTCGCCTTTCGAGCGCCGTGGGTCGAAAACCTGCCAGATTTTGCCTTCGCCGTCTACGAACGTACCGAATTGCTCCTGTACTTTCGCTTCGGTCCTGCCGGCGGCTTTCACCGGCTTGCCGCTGGGCAGCTCCACACGTTTGGTCTCCATGGACTGGGTTCGCTGCCAGCGACCGGCCAACCAGGCCGGGATCTCGAATCTGAGAGTCCGGTTGGTTAGCCCATAAGGGCTGTCGCCGCCCTGCACGGCCCAGTTCATGTAAGCCTCGCCGGCTCGCATCCCAGGGGGCAGAGGCGGCAGAGTATCGCTGTGGGAGATTTCGGCCCGGAGCACGCCACCACTGGTACCACCAGGCTCGGGGCCGGTCTGCTGCGCCTCGCCGAGCCCCTGCACTATCAAGCTGACGAAAATTGCCGTCAGGAGAGCCTGCCTGAGTGAGTCAGATAGTGGCGGACGCCAGGTTTGATTCTTGTTTTTCACCATTCTGCGCTGCCTTACGCCTAGTCGTCTCCAGATAAACCATCAGCACCGATATGTCCGCCGGGCGCACTCCACCGATGCGTTGCGCCTGACCGAGGGTCTCGGGTCTGATACGATTGAGCTTCTCCCGCGCTTCCCTGGACAGATGCGTGAGAGCCTCGTAGTCGAGATCAGCCGGCAATTTTACCCGGTCATACTTTTCCGCCTGCTCGACCTGCGCCGTCTGACGCTCGATATAGCCTCGATATTTGACGTCTGTCTCGACTTCGCAAGCCCAGGGGAAGGCTTCCAGGTCATCAGCCGGAGCCATCCTCTCGATCAGGGCATATGGAACTTTCGGTCTTCTGAGCAGCTCCTCGAGAGTGACGGAGATTTTCAACTCTTCCTCGAAAGCCGCCAGGGCCTCATCCCATTCGGCACTCGGACGGATCCTCGTCCGGGACAACCGGTCTTTCTCCTGTCTTATGGACTCTTGCTTGCTATTGAAATGAGCCCAGCGTTGGTCGTCCACCAGACCGATTTCGCGGCCGACAGGTGTCAGCCTGGCATCGGCGTTGTCCTGACGGAGAATCAATCTGTACTCCGAGCGCGAGGTCATCATCCGGTAGGGCTCTCCGATCTCCTTGGTGACCAGATCGTCGATCAGGGTCCCGGTATAGCTCGAGGAGCGCGGCAGGATGAGAGGCTCTTCTCCCCGGACAAAGCGGGCGGCATTGATACCGGCGATGATTCCCTGGGCTGCCGCCTCCTCATAGCCGCTGGTGCCGAGGATCTGGCCGGCGGCGAAAAATCCCTTCAAGTCTTTTGACATCAGACTGTGATCGAACTGAATCGCCGGCATGTAGTCGTATTCCACGGCATAAGCCGGTCTCACCATCACCGCCTTCTCGAAACCCGGCAGAGTAGCCACTATCTGGTGCTGAATATGAATCGGCAGGCTGGTGGAGCAACCCTGCAAATAGACCTCGTAGGTGGAGCGCCCTTCCGGCTCGATGAAAAAAGAATGGCTGTCTTTGTCGGCGAAACGCACCACTTTGTCCTCGATGGAGGGACAGTATCGCGGCCCGACTCCATGAATCATGCCCGAATACATAGGCGACTCATTAAGGTTCGCCCGAATGAGCTCATGGGTAGCCGGAGTGGTCCTGGTCTGGTGACAGGGCATCTGCTCGCGAACTGGGCGATCCGGCAGGAAAGAGAAGAATTGAGGCTCGTCGTCACCGGGAACCACGGGCAGATCGGTGTAGTCTATGGTGCGACCGTCTATGCGAGGCGGCGTGCCGGTTTTGAGCCGGCCCATCGTGAAGCCGAGGGACTTGAGATTGGCGGACAGGCCCACCGCCGGAAACTCGCCCGCTCGCCCAGCCGGCTGGGTATCCTTGCCGATCCAGATGGTCCCCTCGAGAAAAGTGCCTGCACACAGGACAACGGCTCCGCCTTCGATGCGCTCGCCGAATGCCAGCTCGACTCCGGTGATTCTCTCTGAGCGCGAGTCGAGAATGAACTTCTGCACCATCCCCTGCCTGAGGGAGAGGTTGGGAAGCTTTTCCAGATACTGTTTCATGAAGACGCCGTATTCGCGCTTGTCCGACTGGGCCCTCAGAGAATGAACCGCCGGCCCGCGGCTGAGATTGAGGGTCCGCAGCTGCAGGTAGGTGGCATCAGCAGCAATACCAATGACGCCACCGAGGGCATCCACCTCGCGGGCAAGATGGGACTTCCCCGGACCGCCGACAGCGGGATTGCACGGCATCGCCCCGATGGTGTCGAGATTGACGGCGACGAGGACGGTAGAAAGCCCGAGACGCGCCGAGGCATTCGCCGCTTCGCAGCCGGCATGGCCGCCACCGATAACGATTACGTCATATCTCATTGGTCGCTTTTCTCAGGATAAATCACAGTCCTGCTCCCGGGAAGGACCGATCATAACAAATTCCAAGAGGTAAAGAGTCTTTCTGTAAATGCTATGTACACTTTGTATGATAAAGGTGAGCGCCGTCTCAGACAGGCAAGGAGAAACTCTACTTTGGTCACCGCCAGGCATCTCTTCCCGGCTCTCCTGCTAATCACCTGGAGCGCTTTCTTCAGCACAACGGGCACGCAGGCCGGGCCAGCTGTCCAGGCTCCGGTGAAAGAAGCGAGCGAGCGCAGGGAGGTGCTCGATCCGGGACAGTATGCCGGTCAGGTGAAGGCAGGCTATGAAGCAGCCCGCCAGATCCCGGACATCGTCGACAAACTCTTCTGCTACTGCGGCTGCGATCTCACAGACTGTCACGGCAGCCTTCTCGATTGTTTCACCAGCGACCACGGCGTGGACTGCCATGTCTGCCAGGAAGAGGCGATCATCGCTCTGCGCCTGCACAAGAAGGGCAAGCCCCTGGCCTACATCCAGAAGAAAATAGACAAGAAGTACGAGAAAGAGTACCCCTTCGAGCTCGAGAGCAACACTCTCAAGAAGTACAGAGCCGAGCGGCTCTGGGGCAGCAAGAAGAAATCCGAGAGCGGCAAGCCTGCAATCCGGAAGCACAGGGACAAAAAGGCCGGCTGTTGCGGCTCCAATTCAGACAAAGATTCGGCTGCCGAACCGGTGAAAGAGCCCGCTGACAACCCTTAGAAACCCCGGCGAGAAGTCAGGACCGCGAAAAGCGCCAGCACTGCGGGTTCCGCCCCTGAAGACAAAAGGCTCGCGCCATACTGCGCGAGTTGTAACTCTGATATCAAGAAGAACCCTGCGCTTGCTCGAGATTACTTCCTGCTATTAGAGTCTGTCGTCAATATTTCATGCTGCTTCAACCAGTTTTTTTCGAAGATCTCTAAGTAAGTTATTTCAAAGCCCAATCCACTCGACCACCCGTCGAGCGATTGCTCATGAAGCCTGACCGGACAGCACGCACACTCTCACGCTGCTGCCCCGAAACATCGGAGACGAACATGAACAAGAACGGACCGCCGGGACTGAGTCCTGACGCTGTTTCTCGACATTTGAGGCGCACCTGGATTCAGACCATCCTGGGGATCGCGCTTCTGGCTGTGCTTTCCACCAGCAGCCTCTACTTTCTCGGTCTGCACTGGTCATTCACCGGCTTGATCCTCATGGCCTGGGTCCTGCTTCCCCTCTGGGGCTGGTACAAGAGCGCCGACATGGTCAAAAAGCTCATGCACTGCCACGAGCCCAGCCCTTTCGATATGCGCCACGCCCGACTGGTGACTATCGTGGACCGACTCTTCCCTCGAACCGGGTTGCCCGTCAAGCCGGCGGTCTATGTTTCGCCCCTGCCGGTCCCGAACGCTTTCGCCACCGGTCGTAACCCGCAGAACTCGTTTATCTGCGCCACCGAGGGACTGCTTCGCATGGACCTCACCGACCAGGAACTCGAGGGCATCGTCGCCCACGAGCTCGCCCACGTGAAGAGCCGGGACGTCACCATCACTTCCATGACCGCGGTTCTGGGCTCGCTCCTCACCATCATCCTCGCCCAGGGACTTCCGGGAATCTTCCGCCCGGTATTCGATACCGAGTCCTCGGGGAATCTCCTTTCCCGCCTCGATCGCAAAGTAAAGAAAGACCGCAAGCGCTTTTTCGCTGCCGGTGGCGGCATCGCCGGTCTGGCGCTCTTCGTGGTGATCTTCTTCCTGGTCAGCATGTTCAGCCGTCTTGTCTCGATGTTCGTCAGTCGAGCTCGTGAAAGCCATGCCGACGTGCTGGCTGCGCACTGGACGGGCAACCCCTGCTCGCTATCATCGGCGCTGCAGAAGATCAGCAACTGGCTGAGCATCAACATGATCGACATCAGGATGCAGATGCTCCTCTCCGGTCTCAGTCCTCTCCTTCTGGTCAGCCCCCTCGATAACGAGAATGGCGATACCGAGAATGGCGAAAACAGCCAGAACTCGCGCCTCCGCCGCTGGTGGCAGCGCCTGGGTCAGAACCACCCGCCGGTGCCGGAGCGCCTCGCGATGCTCGACGAGCTCGCCGGCTCCTCCTGCCCCAGAATCAAGTAAGGAATGAGGCAAGGAAGCAAGTCTTGCAGGAGCGAAAGAGGCTGTTTCATGCAGCCTCTTTCGTTTCCTCTTTTCAGACTTTCCCCTATACTCGATAGTTATTGTCTCGGTCTTCGCGCGAGCCTGCCTAGGGGCTCTGCCAATGAATTTCTGCTCATGCATACCAGGGAAGATGCCATTCGGCGGGTCTGGCAGCGAGCCCGCCTTTCTCTCTCGCCACTCCAGACGGATGCGCGTCGGACGGACCTTAACGATTGAAATAAAATTCTTGACAACTGTGCGGCATTATCGAATAAGGTGGATTCGTCTCTGACTGTTTTCCTCTCAACAGGCTCTCTTCTCAAACATCCGGTGCGCTCACAATCATAATCCTCGACTGCGCCGCAGCCTGGATTGAGCCCGCCTTTCTCTGGTGTTGGAGAAAAGCCCGAAGGAATCGGTCGGATATCCCGCATGTCACAACCCCTCAAAGGAGGCCGGAAATTCCGCCTTCCCGGGGCCAAACCAGGTGCGAATGCTCATGCATTCCCGCCAGAAAAGGTCAATCACGATTATGCACAACAGACAGAATCAACAGTTCGCGCCCACGACGCTGCTGGCATCCCAGCATGTCGCTCTGGACGCGCTTCAGGCGGCAATCGCCGAGCTCGAGGAAGCGGTGGAAGCTGCTCGGCGGGCTTCGGAGAACGCTCGCCGTCAAGCCGACCGCGTAGATCCCACCGCATGGTCTGGCAAGATCGAGGCAGCTCGCCAGAATCAGGATCAGCTGCTCAAGATCCGCATCGAGTACGATGAGGAGGCGATCAGCTACATGACCAGCTACCTGATCTGGGATGTCGCCCGAGAGCGGATGATGAACGGCCGCAAGAACTTGAGCGACGCCATCGGCGCTGCTCTGGCTGCCCTCGACACGATCCCGGAAAAGGGCGATGACATTGCCCGAGCCCTGAGGCTCAGCTTCAAGGCCGAAATCGTCCGGGCGTCCCGGGCTCACCGCCTGGAAGTCGAATGGATCGATTCGAACGACACGCTAATTCAGCGTCTCAGGATGGTGCAGGCAGCGGCATTCCGCAAGCTGAAAGCGACCGTCAGGTCCAACCTCAAGCACCCCTACACCACCGACCTGGTCGTCAACGGTCGGGCGGTCCTGACTCACCTCAACCCGGATGTCGATCTCCGCCGTGTATGGCCGGTCGAGTTTTCGGACGAGGAGAAGCATCCATCCAACACCCGACTGTTTCAGCTTCTGAAGCTGGCTGAAGAGAAGTTCCATAGCTGCCGTCAGGCCGAGAGCGCCCTCAGGAGCGATCAGAACGGCCGGATCAACGAACGGCAGCATGCCTCGCGCATGCTCGACTTCCTCCACAACGACGACGCGGCCGACGCCGCTTATCGCTGCGGAGGCACCCTCGACCAGCAGGTGGCCGCTCAGAATGAGCGGCGCTTCCAATACGAGACATACCGTCTGGGCTTGACGATTGCGACCCGCGGGTTGCGTTATGTGCTCACCCAGATCATGCATGCTCTTCTGGAGTCGGTCGAGGAGGCCGAGACCGAGCTTTGCAAGGTCGAGAAGGCGAGACCCGCGACCCTGGTCAGCAACGTCTGGATAATGCTCAACAACTGCCTGGCTGCCGACCTGCAGCTCAGGCGATTGGTCCGGGAGCTGAATGGGTTCGAGGCTTCCCTCAACAACGATCTGTCGAAGGGAGCCGGTCGGCGAGCGGTCGACGAGGAGTTCGCAGCCGTCGAGCAGAACTACTCCTATCTCCGTGCGCGGACGGCACCTGCCACCGAAAGTGGTGTGGCCAGGTAGAAAGAGCCCGTCAGTCATGCTTGAGCGAGGCCCGGTTTAGCTCTTTCGAGATTAGCTCTTTGGAGATTAGCTCTTTCGAGAGTAGTCACCGGGTTTGAGCAGCGTCTGAAGGGGGCGGGTGGAGAGCAATCTCCGCCTGTCCCCCGGAAGACTGCCTTAATGCGCTTATCTCTGGCCTTGAAAACGCCCGGAGAAGTTTCTGTTTACTCTCCGGAGTATTTACTATAACCGCTAGGACAGGCCGACCGCAAACACGGAGGCGAGGATCTCTTCACAAGAGATCGAGCCCGCCGATATCCGGCTCTCGCAACTAGCGCCATCTCGGCGGAGCATATTTGATAATAAATTCGAAATGAGAGTAAGACTCAGCTAAGCAAAGCTTTTCCGAGTTGATTTTTTGATTCCCCGGGTTCTAGTTTCTGAGTATAAATTGTCAACCAAGCAAACACAGGCTTAAAACCGCTCACAGACCTTTCTCCAACAGCTTCACCACGACTGCAGCCGGCATCTGGCTCGCAGGAGTGAATCGACGCACCCTCGAGAAAGAGGGATGCCGCATCGAAGCCTGACACCGAGCCCTTTATGCCCGGTGCTTGTTGTGACGACTTCCATAAACTCGTTCGCAAGAACGCGGAGTAACTGAAATGAAAACGGTAACTCGCAAGATTGGTTTCGGCTGCCGCAGGCACAAGAGCAGACTCAGTCTCTCGGGACTGAGCTGTGACGGCCCCGGCTGCCACATCGATATTTTCGGTGCGGGCAAGGAGGACTACCCCTTCCCCACCATCAACCAGCTCGTCGAAGGCGCTCTGGCACGGGCTGGTAAGGTACCCGAGAAAGAGGAGCCGAAGGAGACCACCGTCGCTCCCTCCATGGAGCCCGGCGAATTCTGGCAGGATGTCTCGGTCTTTCTTCCTCGTCTCGGCGAGTTCGAAGAGGAGCCGGATCTGAAAGCCATGGTCGACGGAGCCGAAGCCCTGAGACAGCTGATGGACAGCCGCCGCTTCGACGGTCTCGTCGACGTCCGCTTCAGCTCGATGATCGGCGCGACGCTCTGGGCCAGGCAGAACATGCCTGCCGGTTTCCAGAAGACGCTCAATAACCTGCTGCGCCAGATCTCGCGCCTCAAGCGCCGTTACAAGAAGGCGCTTCGCAAACTGGTCCTGGCGCTATCGCATCAGGCGCGGACGAATTCTCTCGATGAGCTGGTGGCTCAGGCCACCGACCTCCTCGACCAGGAACTGGCGGAATCCCTTGCGGTCCTCCGGGTCTACACCGACTCTTTCAACCAGTACCGGGACGGCGCCTATGCCCGGGAACTGGAGCTGATCAACTTCTTCTTCGAGCAGACGGCCAGCCTGTTCCAACCGGCCGAAGGCATCAAGACGAGCAAGTTCAAAGTCGGGGACCGCTACATCGCGCGTATCGTCACCGGCGAGCTCGCCACCATGCCCGGAGCTCTCGGACCCGTCGGTCTGCATGCCCTGGAAGTGCCGGTGGAGATGCTCGATTTTCTCTTCCTGCTCATGCCTCTGATGGCTCATGAGCTATTCCACGACATCTATTACGACGTCGAGGGCCTCGAGCAGGAGCTCACCGAGAAGGTGGCGAAGGCCATCGAGACCGCGGTGAACTCCGGAAAAGTGAAGCTGACCAGCACGGACACTGCCTTCGGTGCCGGAAGCGTGCCGACTCTGGAGCTGCTTCAGAAGCTGTTCAAGGACCTGCTCAGCGAGATCGCCGCCGACATCTGCGGTGGGATACTCTTTTCCGGTCCGGCTTTCATTACCACGATGCTCGTATCCTTTCCGGCGATGGGCATGGGTGATACACCCATCGCCGAAGAGCCGCGGCTTCTCTCCTCCACCTCGGAGTTCACTATCGAGGAGAAAGAGGACGGCAGGATGGAGCTCACCTTCGAGCCTCATCCGGTTGATTATGTGAGAGTGCTGGGACTGGCAGAGGCCCTGAAGGTGATCGGCATGGACAGCGAAGCCGAGCCGTTCGGCGCCCTGGCTGTGTTCGGCGCCGGCAAGCCACGGCCCGAGTTCGTCACATATACCGCCGAGGGCGGGCGCGAGGACCTTACCCTGCGCTTCGCCGTGGTCGACCTCCAGGCTCTGGCTCCTGTGGTAGCTCGTGTCCTCATCGAAGAGAGACTCGACTGCCTGGGCAAGCGGTCCATGTGGGAGATGTACAACTGGACCGGGGAGCGCCAGGAGATTGTCGGCAAGCTCGCCGCTTCGCTCGTGAAGGGACGCTACTCGGTGCCTCGCAAGCTCGGCTCGGTGCACGCCAACTATGTCGGCGCTGCAGCACCACTGGCTTTCTGGGAACTGATCAAGACCGGCAAGAATCCGGTCGAGGCAGCTCGAGCCGTCAACAAGAACGCCATGAAGATGCTCGCCACCCTGCACAAGCGGGGGTCGAGCAAGTAACGGCCGGGAAAGGGCGGAGGAAGGGGCTGAATTGGTCGACGGACCGATCCGGCTCCCCCTCCGCCGCTTTCTTGCCTTTCTGACCTTTTTGGCCTTTTTCTCACGGCTTTTTGACCTTTTTGAGGCTTTTTGACCTTTTTGCCGCGTTTGGCGAAGAGCCCAACCGGAACAACGTCGCCGAAATTCCGTCAGTGCAAGAAAAGCCGCTGCCACCACCGGCAGTTGCCAAGAAGAAAGTCCAAAAAAGTTCGAATTTCATCCAGAAAATACCCCTCGGGGGCTTTTCCCAAAAGTGAACCGATGCTAAACTTAAACAACTCAAATGAATCCCATCTGAAAGGTGAAATTTCAGTGGACGCTCTCGCAACCAGCCCCTGCCAGGAGTCCCGTACATTCCTGCTCGCCTGCGATGACCGTTGTCCGGTGGTTCGCAGCCTCGCCACCATGCTTGGTGTGTGGGACAGGAATCAGGTTTTCACGTATGTCGATCGCGACTCGCAAAACGGCGATGCCATGGACCTTACCATGGCCCTGGACCGGTCGCCCTGGAGCCTGCTTCTCTCGGATGGCGAGAGACTCTGGCTCGGTCCGGAAGCGATTCCGATAATTCTCACCCATCTGCCTTTCGGCCGGGTAGCAGCGGTGGTTTATATTCTGCCGGGCACCATGTGGCTGACAAGACAGCTCTACGAAATGGTCTCGAGGCACCGACAGCGTCTTAACCCCACCAGACAGAAGACCGCCTGAATCGCAAATCGGGCGCCGGTCGATCAAGCGAAGAGCGGATCACCGAGAAATTCTTCGAGCCTGCCATCCGGCACGCCGAACTGCCGGCAGAGCGAGCGCACGCACCAGAGCTCCCGATGTTTGTGCTCCTGGCCGGTCGGCACAGGCTCCGTTACCATGCGGCATTCGAATTCAATATGCCCGCTCTCGGGAACCGAAAAATCCTCGACCTTCTCCTTTTCCGCATCCGCAGTTTCGATATCTTCCCTGGCCGGTACCGAATAGACAGACAGTCCCCGGCTTTGCGAGACGAATGAGGAAACCAGACCGGACTCGCAAGCCCAGTAGATATCGCCGCCACCGGTTTGCACTCCGGACAGCAGCGTTTTCGTAGCTTCGCGGATCCCGGCTTCCGCGGCGGTGATTCTCAGATAGTCGAATGGCTTGCCGACAAGCACCAGAACATCAGGAGCGAAACCTCTACCGAGAAGGTCGAGCTGCTCCAGAGATGAAACCACCAGATTGAGGATCACGTATCCGGTCTCGGGACCGGTCTCGAAAAGCTGCTCGAAGCATCCTCTCAACCCCTGGTGATGAACCTCGATCAGATCAGCAGGACCATGGGCAGCGAACAAACGGTAAGCGAGGCGGCTGACCAGAGTACTGCAGTCCGCGCTTTCGCCGGCAATAGCGATGACCACCAGATTGCTCCGCTCTTTCCATGTCCGGCCGAGATCGGCCAGCGCTTTCATGGTATCGCTGACAGCGATCAGAGGATAGCTCGTGCTGGCGATCGGATAGCTCTGACGCTCTTCGACGATACAACCTACCGCGCCGCCAGAGAACGCGTCTCCGAGAAAGTCGTGCCCATCGTATCGGGAACCGCGCAGGGCCACGAACCAGCAATCGTCCACCGCGCTCCTGGTATCGGTAGCGATGCCGGCGACACAATCAGGAACGAGACCGGCAGCAAGCCTGCCGCCGGCAATCTCGATGATCTCATCGGCCGAGAATGATGCGCCCATAGCGACGCTAGATTATCAGGATTTGTCCGCCAGCGCTTTCTCTTGACTGGATTGAGCCTGCGTTTCTTCAGAACCGAGAAAAGAAGGCCTGATAAATTCGAGGCTGGGCTTTCTATCCCTCTGGTTCAGCTCCTTGTGCAGAAGTCTGCTGGCGAAACCCTTCTTACGCGGCTTGACAGCGTTGCTATCGCTGGACATGGTCTTTCCTCCAATTGACTTCACTCGGGGGCCGAACGGCCTCAGCCGGCAGTCAGTAGACTTCATTGCCCCGAGCCGATACGCCGGCAGGAGCGCAACTTACCGCCTGTGCCCGATAGATACCTGTGAAATCAATATATGGAAAAGCGGGGCTGTTGGCAACCCGCCAGGAGCTATACTTAGAAGCAATTAACAAGATCGCAGTCAACAAGCCGGAAGCGAAAGCAGCAGGCGCCGGCCGTCGCGTAAAATCTCAAAATGCAGGAAGATCAGAAATCAGCGACCCGGAAGATTCCTCAGCGAGCACGCCTGGAGTTGCGTATGCCAGTGGTGCTGACTCTGATAGTGCTCGCCTTCCTCAGCGGCACGCTGCTCTCACCCTTCCTCGCTTCCGGAATCAGCTCGCTCGTGAGAGCGATTCGAGGCGAGTCCGGCGAACAATACAGCGCCGGCGAGAAAGCGCTTCTCATAAGAGAAGCCAAAAATCTCACCATAACTAGAATCAGGACCGAGATAGGATCAGCCTCCGAAGCCGCGTCCCAGGCCCGGAAAGCCCTCGAAACGGCAAGCAGACGCCGGGTCCCGGAGCTCGAGCTCTGCCAAATCGCATCGGCCCTCAAAGCTGTCTGCTATCACGGCACACCGACTAGCGTGGAGAACCTCTACAAGCAATACGAGGCCATCCTCGAGCAGCACCCTGAGCTCTTCTCCGAAGACAACCCGGACAATCTCATCATCGCCGCCTATATAAATCTCACCGCCGGCGACTCGGCCCAGAGCCACCGGAACTATCCTGCAGCTGACGAGCGCTACAAGAGAGCCGACGGTTTCGCTAGAAAGATCAAGCACAATGAGGACTGGCTGCCCGCCTACGTGAGCGATCGAAAAGGACTCTGCTATCTCAGGCAAGATATGTACAGGGAGGCTCTCGCCGAGTTCAAGAACACTCTGGAATTCGTGGAGAAGCATGGCGAGACTTCTTACGGGGGTCAGAAAAAGCTCGACATACTCTACACTCTGAGCACCCTGGCTGTTCGACTCAGCCTTTTCGAGGATCAGGTCAAATACGCCAGGCAGGGACTGGCCGTCTTGAGCTCGAGCAAAGATGAAACGCGCCGGTTCTACAAGCACATGTTCACGATCATGCTGAACAAGAACGCCGAGATCAGGCACTTCCACCATCCTGATTGATTTTGTTACGCCGCCTGAGGATCCTGCGCTAGCGACGCTATACCGATCGCTGGTACGAGCCGGAGTCCTGTCTCCGGTCCAGGCAAGGCAAAGGTGATTCCTGTGCGCTTCAATCAAGAGTCAATTAATGTATAGACACATGATATGGGTTGCTGAAGAAGCCACTCGCCATTAAGTTTCGAATCTGTATTCAGATTGCGTATCTCTCGGATTTCTACTCCCTCAAACATCACCCGACTCTCGATCCGGAATTTCCAACCGTGACGGCAAGCCGTGCGGAGCTTCATGGTCGAGGCATGCCGAGAATCGGGGTCTTTTCACCGGCGCGGTCTGAATCTCTCACAGGAGGGCCCATGCGCTATCTCACCAATCAACTCGGCTGGCGGAGCGACCGCTCCTGGGACAACACCTGGGTCAACAGCGAAGGCTCCAGCCTCATGCCGATGTTCTCCTTCGGGGGTCATCACGGCTTTCAAGCCCCCACGGGGCGCGAGCGCCTGTTTGCGGCCGAGCCCTTCACCATCGAGCAAGCCGTCAGCTGGCTCGATCGCGAACCGTTCGAGTCGCTCCTGAGCGGTCACCACCAGTGGTGCACCCTCCTTGCCAGCACCCTGGGCATGGACATCGCCATGCACGACCCCGCCAAAAAGCCGGGTAGCCTCAGGCTCGGCAAGGGCGATTTCGTCCTGCGCGTCTCTTATCCCATCGAGCTCGATGAGAAGGGCATGTCGGACGCGGCGATCATGGAGCGGCTCGCCGCCGACCGAAGCCTTCTGCGCTTTTTCCTTCACTTCATCGCTCCTTTCGAGCCCTCCCGGGCTCAAGTGTGGGACGCCGGCCTCTGAGCGTGAGATCTGAGCGTGAGATCTGCGCGTGAGATCTGAGCCGGTCCCTGAAGCTACACCCGGACGAGGCTTGCCGAGAAGATCGGCGATCACTGGCTTCGCCCAGCGATAACCTCGTCCAAACCAATCAATCTCAATCCGTAAGGAAAATGCATTCTTACGGCCGGCTCCACTCCCTGCCGCCGTTCCTGGCGGTCCTGGAGCCGAGCATGTCGTCCTTCCGGTGCCCTCGTGGCGCCTGGAGCGGCGCATAAAGCATGGAGGTAACTCTCATGTTGCTATGGACAATCCTCTTGCTGGCTCTGGCGGCTCTTATCGTTTTGGCCGCCCGCAAAGCAAGAGAAGAAGAAATGGAGGCCATCGCCAATCTCATCCACACGATCGAAGTCAACCTGTCGATCTTGAATTCCGAGATTGAGAACCTCTCCATTCTTGCCGACAACGCCAGCACCTGCCCGAATCAGGAGACCATAAAGAATCTCCTGGACCAGGCCAGGCGCGAAGCCGACTCGGCACAGACGCGGCTCGCCTCGACCACCTCGAGGGAGGGCCTCGGCTCGCTCTTGAGCGAGGTCTTCGCGGCTATGAACAAAGCCACTTCGGCTCACAGTCTTCTCTCCCCCTGCCGCGAGAGCTGATTACTGGGGAGAGCAGGCCAGCACCGGCCTGCTCTCTCTTTTTGATGCCGATTACCACTATATCCTTTAGTATTCAAAACGGGATACCGGAATTCAATTGCACGCACTTGCCGGAATCAAGCTCCTCTCAGGCAACGCTGATTGCTTCGGAGTCCCAAGCCGAAAATCGCACGATAGAGTTTGAGAAAACCCTCTGAGCCGTCAACAGGCTCACCGATCGAACAGTTGCTTACCAGCAATGAGCCATAGCGCTCTCGAAGCTGAAAGGACTCAAATCGATTCGGCTCCTGCCGTCGGTCACGATCTCCGCCAGCGACTCGCCGATTGCCGCCGAGTGCTTGAAGCCGTGGCCGGAGCAGGGCGAGCAGACGATCACTCCCTGCATTTCGGGGTGGCGATCGATGACGAAACGAGCATCGGCGGTAGCAGTGTACATGCAGGTGGCTGTCCTTACGCACCGCCTGCCCAGAAGCGGGAAATAAGGCTCGACCTGCATTTCGTACATGGATCGGATCTCCTCTTCGGAGACGTATCGATCCAATTCATCAGGATCGATACTTTCCAGATACCTGCCGCTGCCGATCTTGAGGCCGCCCCCGGGCCCGTCGATCGCAGGAAAACCATACATGGCCATTCCCCTGCCCTGCACCTCCCAGATGAATATCGGAAAACGCTCGGGAACGAACTGATCGTAATGCTCTTCCACATCGAACCAGTAGAGCACCTGCCGGTAGACTTTGAACAGGCCGGAACCATGCCGGCCGAGGAGCTTGGGCAACCAGGCTCCGGCCGTCAAAACCAGATGGCCTGCGAGATATTCGCCCCTGTCGGTGCGGACATGCACTCCCCCATCCACCGAGGTGAAGTCCAGCACCTGCTCCCCGGTAGAGACCCGGGCGCCGAGCTTGCGCGCCAGGCGCAATTGCGCTTCCACACAATTTTCCGGGCGCAGGAAGCCAGCCTCGTGCTCGAAATAGCCGATCTCGTCATCGGCTACGCAAAACTGCGGAAAACGCCTTCGCATCTCGATCGCATTCAAGACCTCGTGACCGATTCCATACTTGTTCGCTGCCGCCAGGGTATTCTCGAAGAACTCGGCGACGTGGATGGTGCTCGTCCGGCTGCCACTCGAGATCATCAAGCCTCCGGTAATGGAAAGCAAATCCATACCGCTCTCCTTCTCGATTTCTCGGAAGATCTCATACGATCGCAGAGTCAGGGGCACGAAATGGTCCCCTTCGCCAATCGCCTGCCTGGTGATTCTCGTATCGCCGTGGGTGGAGCCCAGAGAATGAGGCGGAGTGAAACGATCGATTCCAAGAACCCTGGCTTTGCGCCGGGCAAGCTGGTACAGCGAAGCACTGCCCATGGCTCCGAGCCCCGCCACTATGGCATCAAACTTCTCGACCATGACGTCCTCTCAAAAGAATCAAATATCGAGCAGGCAACCAGGTTAGCACAGCTTCGGGTCTATGTTGCCACGAATTGACACGACTGACCGATCCCCGGATAATTCCTGCAATGAGAGAGACCTCACAAGAGACCTCACAAGAGATCAGCACGACCGACGTGACCCTGCCGTCCATCCCGGCGTCTCTTCAAAGCCTTCTCGATTCGGACGGCGCCCGTCACTTCAAACGTCGCAGGCACCTGATCGATGTCGAGGCGCTGAGCCCGTCCGAGATAGAGGCGATTGTCGAAACAGCCCGATCCTTGAAAACCCTCATGATGCAGGGGCAGCTACCATTGCGAGCGCTGAGCGGCAAAAGCGTCGCTACTCTTTTCTACGAGAACTCCACCCGCACGCGCTCGAGTTTCGAGCTGGCGGCAGCCAATCTCGACGCCCATGTCCTCAACCTGGACATCAACAGCTCGTCCGTGGTGAAGGGCGAGACCATCGACGACACTGCACGAACAATCAGCGCTATGGGCGTCAGCGCTCTGATCCAGAGACATGCCCAGTCCGGTTCGCCGGAGCGGCTAAATGAAATCGCACCACCAACGATATCAATCATCAATGCCGGCGATGGCTGGCGAGGACACCCGACCCAGGCCCTCCTCGACTATATGACCATGATCGAGATATGCAAGTCCGTGGAAGGCAGGAAAATAGTAATAGTCGGCGATATCAAACACAGCCGGGTGGCTCGCTCGAACATCAGCCTGCTCAAGAAGTTCGGCGCCGACATCCATGTCTGCGGACCACCGCCCCTGGTACCGTACGGCATCGAGAGCCTTGGGGTCAGGTCTCATTACGAACTCTGCAATGCCGTCGAAGGAGCCGATTTCATCATGGCACTGCGCCTCCAGAAAGAGCGCCAGAAACAGGGTTTGATTCCAAGCACCGCGGACTACGCTCATCTCTACCGGGTCGACCACGCCTGCTTGAGAATGGCCGGATCGGGAGTGCGTATACTCCATCCCGGACCGATCAACCGGGGCATAGAAATCACCGGCGCCCTGGCCGACGACCCGGCTCTCTCTCTGATCACCACTCAGGTGACCAACGGAATCGCCGTCCGCATGGCGGTTTTACTGATTCTACTCAGAAACGGGGACTGAAATATGAGCGACTCGCTACTGATAACAGGCGGCCTGATTGCAAACGGTGCCGACGGGGGCAGGGCGCAGAAGTGCAATGGCGATCCGCGCGCCGGGCTCCTGCGCAGGGACGTGCGCATCGAGGGAGCCAGGATATCCGAAGTAGCCGAGAATCTCGCGCCGGTAGATGGAGAAACGATTATCCAGGCCGAAGGTCTATTCCTCTCCCCGGGCTTTATCGATATCCACACACATCTGCGTGATTTCGAACAGTCCGCCAAGGAAGACTTCGAGACCGGCTCTAAAGCTGCCGCCGCCGGCGGATTCACCACCGTGCTCACCATGGCGAACACTATCCCCACCACCGATTCGGTGATCATGGTGGAAAACGCCCTGAACCGGATCAGGAATAAGGCAGTGATCAAAGTGCTGCCGGTGGCGTGCGTTACCGTCGGCATGGCCGGAGAGCAACTCACCGATATGGCCAGGCTTGCCGAGCTCGGCGTGCCCGCCTTTTCGGATGACGGGCTACCGGTGAGCAATCTGGCTGTGCTCAGACATGCTCTCGAATACTCACGCCTGACGGGCAAGCCGATTATCAGCCATGCCGAGGATCGTCATCTCAGCCAGGACGGCTGCATCAACGAGTCCGAGACGGCTACAAGACTGGGACTTCCGGGCATCCCCCCGATGTCTGAAGCAGCTTGTATCGCCAGGGAAATCGAGATAGTCCGAGGCACCGGTTGCCACCTCCATTTTGCCCATGTCTCCACCCGCGCCTCTGTCGAGCTCATAGCCAGAGCCAAGGCCGACGGTCTCAAGGTGACTGCCGAGGCGGCTCCTCACCACCTGATGCTGAGCGACGATGACATCACCGAATACGATACCAGATTCAAGATGAACCCGCCCCTGCGCTCCAGAGACGATCGCGCCGCCGTCGTCGCCGCCCTCATAGACGGAACCATCGACATCATCGCCACCGACCACGCCCCCCATACCAGGGAAGAGAAAGCACGCCCCTTCGAGAGCGCTCCTTTCGGAGTAATCGGTCTCGAGACGGCATTCAGCCTCATGTTCGAGCTTCTCCACCTAAAGAACGACCTGCCCCTGACTTTCATCAGCCATCGGCTCTCGACAGCGCCAGCCCGGATCATCGGGCTCCCAGAGCCCGCGGTGGAAGCCGGAGCGACCGCCGACATAACGATAATCGATCCGGACCGGAAGTGGACCTACTCCACGGACGAAGGATTCTCGAAGAGCAATAATACGCCTTTCGACGGCAGAGCAATGGCCGGTAAAGCGGTGGCGACTATCTGCGATGGAAGAATAGCTTATCGAGACCCCGGTTTTGACCAGCGATAAAATTAGCTATCATAAAAATTGATGGGAGCAGCAGCAAAACTTTGGCAAGCGACCCGCCAGTGCAGGCTCGTACTCTTGTTCGCTGTTCTCGCCCTGGTCGTTCTATGCCTGAAGCCCCAGCACTATGTCTCGATGAGCCGCTTCCAGCACTACGGAATGGCTTTCACTGTTTTCGGTCTGGGCTATATTCTGGAGACTGCGCTCTCTTTTAAGACTCTCCACAAATGGGCCCGGGGGAGCTATCTGGGCACCGGTATGCTTTTCGGCTCCGCCGGACTGATCTTCTGGCTCTGCCCCTGGCTAACCGATATGTACAGAACGATTCTGCTAGTCTCATATCTGACTTTCTCGGTGGGCGTCGGAGCAGTCTGGGCCCGCTGGATAATCGAAGATAGCAACAAGTACGAAGATAGCAAAAAGTACGAAGATAGCGAAAAGAACAAAGATAGCAAAAAGAACAAGATACCGGAGGAGGGTTGAAGTGGAGTCGAAGCCGAAAAAGCTGATCGTTCTCATAGGCATTCCAGGAGCCGGAAAGACTACCCTGGCCATGAAACTCGCCGAGAAAGGCTTTCACTATCTGAATGCCGACGCGATCCGCCTCGAGCTATACGGCAACGAAGCCGAGCAGGGAGACAAGGAAGAGGTCTTCTCGATTTTTTTCGAGCGGCTGGAAGGAGCCATGGGAGAAGGTCTGAACATCATCATAGACAACACCAACCTCAATCCCAAACAGCGAAAGCCCATCATCGACCGCGCCGAGCGCTTCGGCTACAAAGATGTTCAGCTCTGGCTCCTGGACATCCCCCTGGATCTCTGCCTGGAGCGAAACAAGTCGAGAGAGAGAGTGGTGCCCGAGGACATCGTGGCCAACATGTTCATGGAGTTGAACCGCTCCGGACGACCCAAACGCATGGAAGGCAAAGTAGTGATCATCAGGCCCGGCAAGGACGGCGATTATCTCTTCTTTCCCCAGGCCTGACCTTGCAGGCTCAAGAAGTCATATCGAATCAAGAACTTCCATAGTCTCACGGATAATCCGTCCGGCGTCTTCGATGAGCTCGGGGCAAGCCTCTTCCCTGCTGAGAAAATCGAGCCAGGCTGTCAGATCGACAAGCATAGCGATCTTTCGCCACTGCCTGTCCAGGACCCCACCCCGAGATCGATAACCGGCTGCCACTGCCTCAGCGAAAGCTCGATCATCGCCCAGGGGCGCCCTCAAGAGATTGCCGAGATCGAAATAAGGACTGCCGCTGAAAGCAAATTCCCAATCCAGAACACCGCTGACGCAAGGACGGCCGGATCGTCCATCGATCAGAATATTGGAGCCGCCGAAATCGCTATGAGTCAGGCAAGCCGACGGTCGAGCCTGATCGAGAAGAGCGGCACGGTCTAAGACAAACTTCCTGAGAGCAGGTAGAAGGCCTTCATCCACGCGGCTTCTGGCTGGCTCGCCGGAGAGTATCGAGGAGACGAAATCCGCCATCCCGGCCGAGCCCAGATCGATAGTCTCCACCACCTCCAGATCCGAAGAGAGAAAACCTGTAGCCTCGAAGGTCTCCTGATTGATCAAAGCCAGGACCTCTCCCAGAGAAAAGCCGACTGCTTCACGCTCTTCCCTGGCGAGAGACGGAAAAAGGAGCTCCAGGCGCTCTCCAGGTAGATACTCGAGTACGGCATACGGCGATGCAGTGAACTCATTGTCCGGCAAGAATGCGTGAAACGCCGCCACCGGCATTCTGCCCTGCAAGCGCCGGGCGATCGCATATTCTTTGGCAGCGCTTTCCGGACGAGCCTCGAAAAACCTCAGGATCACAGGCTCTTTCCGACCGGCTATATGCACCACCAGATTCGCGTTGCTCAAGCCACCTTCGGCAAATCGAAACCCCTCCACCCTGGCACCCTTGAATGCAGGCGCCATGAGCTTCTCGATCTGGGACACCGTGAGATCCGGCGATTCTTTGCCTCGTCTCCAGTTGGCGCGCATCTCAGCTACGCCGGAAATGGCGGATCGTGACTTTCTCGACAGTGGCCATACCTTCATGGACAGAGCCTTCCAGCTCGCTCAAGAAAGCTTCGACCTTATCTTTGCTATCGACCATCTCAACCACCACCGGCAGATCAGTGGAGAGCGTGAGAAGCTTGGCAGTATGGATTCGACTGTGAGAGCCGAAGCCCTCTATTCCCCGGAGCACTGTCGCCCCGGCAAGCCCGCGGTCTCTGGCGCGGCGCACGATCCACTCATAGAGAGGCATGCCTTCATGCTTGTCCGACTCGCCGAAATAGACTCTAAGGAGATAGCCTTCTTCTTCAAACATCACCGATCCTCACAGAAGCTTAGCCAGCCAGTATCCGAGATATACGCAAGCCACTCCGATGAGCACTTGCAGCACCGCATTCGATATCGCGTACAGCATCTGCCCATCGCGAATCAATTGAAAGGTCTCATAGCCGTATGTGGAAAAAGTGGTGAACCCGCCAAGCACCCCCACCATCAAGAAGGCTCTCACCTCGGGCGAGAAGAACGCCCTGGTTTCGCTGAACTGCGCTCCCATGCCAATCAAGAGACAACCCAGGATATTGACCGTCATGGTTCCCAGAGGAAAGGTCCAGTCATTGGTCAGACCCTGAACCCCGGAGCTGACCAGAAATCGAAAGACCCCACCCAGTCCCGCTCCAAGAAAGATGAGAAGATAGCTCATAATGTCACCCGGCAACCACGACGAAGACAACGACCAGAATCTTACAGGAACCGCTTCGAGAAAGTAACCCGCAAATGTCGCAGACACCTTCCTTGTCAAAACTACTGGAGCTAATGCTCGTAGCGGAGCTAATCAGCGAATCGGAAGCCGGGGCTCTGCAAGAGCAGATTCTTAGCAAGCCCGAATCAACCGCCGAAGAAGTCGTCCGTTAATCCGGTCCGCTCACTGAAGAACAAATGCAGAGCATGAAGCTCGCCGAATTCTTGCTGGCCAGCGGCACAATCACATGCGGGCAGTTTCTCGATTTCGAGAACGGACCGGACACCAGCGACCGGTGAGACCATCTCGTTGGCATATTCGGAGAGAATTTCCCGAGTTCCTCTCTCCTGCCCGAGAGCCGAGAGAGAATTTCCCGAGTTCCTCTCTCCTGCCCGAGAGCCGAGAGAGAATTTCCCGAGTTTCTCTCTCCTGCCCGAGAGCCGAGAGAGAATTTCCCGAGTTCCTCTCTCTTTCAGAACAGCTACAGAGCCGATATGCGTTTCTTCCATAAAAAACGGCTAAAAATACGCCAGAAACGCCTTCAAATCAGAATTTCAGAGCAGAAACGCATAAACAGCGCCCTTGGGAATCTCTTTCAGCCAGTAACTACTACTATATTCTTGCGTATTACAAGCGACGAAAGAAAAGGGGTCCGGAATCGCAGAGATGCGAAACCGGACCACCAGGTCTTCCGTCGATCGAGGACTAGTTGTTGTTACTCAACAGCCGTCGATCATTGGACGTTGTAGTGAATCGTGACAACCGAATGGTCGCCCAGGAGCATGCCCACAACCATGAGGATGAGACCGGCAATGATTGCCGGCGCCCAGCCGTCGATTCTGAGATACTGGGGGAACCAGTGAGCGAGGACCTTCAGATAGATGGCGTTGACGAGCCAGAATCCGAAGATCATGAAAAACGCCAGAGGGATGATCGCAAGCCCGAAGGTCATGATGACCACCACCATGACCAGGAGGTTGACGACCAGGGCGGTGAGCTCCAGTCCAAGGGCATAGAGAATACCCTCGGGCCAGAACTTCCCGGTGAAGTTGAAACCCTTGAGCTTCGGAAAGAGATAGGCGATCAGAAAGCCGTTGGCCAGGATGCTCAGCACCAGGGTCAGGGCTGTATTGACGGAGAAGGTGAATTCCATCATAGCCTCCAGATGTTCATGCTTGGTTGTAAGAGAAAGGGCCCGGCAGGACCGGTTCGGTCCTGCCGGGCAATCCGAGGATCAGGCCTCGGGCGCGCACTGGCCGCCACAGCAGCCATGATCGTGCCCGTGAGCCGGCCCCTCTTCACAGCCGGCCTTCTTCTTCTCGGGCGGCGTCAGAAAGAAATGCCTGTAGGCCTCGGCCTCCGGATGCTCCGGAAGGCGGGCGGCAAGGCAACCGGTCTGCACGGCGGGAGCCGTGAAACCGGCAACGCCGTCGGTGGTCTTGTCGTCTCTTTTCGTCATTTAGCACCTCTTGCTTTGTGAGTTGGTTTCTGGAATCAGGGGAAACACCCCTGAAAAACCGGGGCGGGCCTCATCTCTGAGGTCCGCCCCGCAACTTGATGTCTCACCCCCTCAGGGGTGGAACCTCGATGGTGAGCGTAGTCACCGCCGGTGGAACCGGCTTCTGCACGACCGGCGTTTTGACCGGTCTCTTGAAGAGAAGCCCCAGCACATCGGCGCCGGAGCCCGCTTCTTGCATGCAGCTTCGAGGATCGAGCTCGACCGGAGTCGAGCCCGTGTCGGCAGGGTCACGCCTGTCGCAACCGCAGTCGCCACCACCAGCGCCACCACCGTTTTCGGGCGGAGTAGCCGGATCGGCGGGTCTTTCGCCTTCCGCCTTTTTCGCCTTCTCCTCGAGACGCCGGCGAACCTCATCCCTCAGCATCACCGCGATCTCTGTCGGAGGAGCCGCCTTGAGCCGCTCCAGCACCTGCTCCGCGATCGTCCGGGCAGCTGCCTGATGCTTGGAGAAAGAGCGCCGGCGATTGGTCCAGGAGGCGAGAGGATCGCACCATTCCGGCAGGGACTTCACCACCACCTGGAATCGGGTCTCGTACTCGAGGGTCTCGGAGTAGAACCAGGTGACGATCATCACCTCCAGGAGGGTGTTGGCGAACCGGTCGTAGAGCCGATAGGGCTCCGGATCGGGGCGGAAGAAGGTACGGGGCTTCTTGAGCTGCCAGACCTGGCGCTGCACCCGGGTGGTACCGGTAGCACCGGGATACCAGCCGAGAGGTACGATTTTGCGCGTGTAGGGAGGCACCCAGCGATTCCAGTCAGCCAGATCGGGCTCCACCGTGTTGGATGAGCCGAAGTTCGGCATGACATCATCGATGCGGTGGCAGCCGACCGCCTGGGCGATCTCGCCGAACTCCCGCATGAGGTCGATGAACCCGTGGCTGGCCACGTGCACACCGAAGAACCTCCGCATGGGATCCTTCTCGAGCTTCTTGAGAATCGCTCGTTGCCTGCGAGATAGCCCTTCGAGCCTGCCCGGGCGATAATTCACGTCAGCGTGGCCGACACCGGAATGACAGTCCATGCCGTCCGTTCCGCAGTGGCCGTAGCTGAGCATCAAACCATAGGCGGCAAGGTCGCCGTCGGGCACCGAATCGAGCCCGCCGTCGCCTTCGATTCCTTCGATGCCACCGAAGTCGCCATCGAAGCCAGAATCGAAACCACCATCGAAACCGGCGTCGAATCCGCCGTCACCACCGTCTCCACTGTCCATGGTAATCTCCTTTTCAGGTTCTTGTCAGAGTGGAAATACCGGCTCGGTAAACAATGTTGTTCGCCCAGCCGGTTCAATGAGTTTGGAGCGACCTGGCCACAGGTACAATGAGGCCATTGATTCTCCAGGGTGTTTTCATTTGCCTCCCCACCAGGAAGACTCCAGCCTGAAACTGCTCACTCCGGTTCCGGAGGAAAAGCTCGCTTCCTGGCTGAGAGAGTTCTACGGGAAGGACATTCCAATCGCCCGGCGGGAGGTTTTGCGCCACCGGGACTTTTCTTACGTAGAGCGCCTCTGCTTCGAGGACGCCCTGCCTGATTCGCTCATCTACAAGCTGGTTCTGCCGCCCTGGGACATAGAGCAGGACCTGCACCAGCGGATTCTCATACCGTCTATCTCAGCCTCGGCGCAACTCTTCATGACAGCGCACCACGGCGATTTAACGGCGATGTTTCTCGAAGACCTGGGCGCCGTCTATCTCAAAGACCGGGCGGAAGGCGATGATGCCGCCAAGCTCGGCGAAGAGCTGGCCAAGATGCACCGCGCTTATTCCTATCGGGTCGACGAGCTGATTCCGCTCAAGATCCTCCGCACCATCACTCCCATCGACTTCGAGCCCTTCGCCAGAGGCGTGGCGGGCAGTCTGCTCGAGTGGGGAAACATCGACGGAGCCAGGCAGGCAAGCCTCATTGCCATCGCCGGCCGGGTCGCCGAGGCGCTGGCTGGAGAGCCGATCTCTCTGGTGCACGGGGATCTCTATGCCGAGAACATCGTACGCCGGGGCAGCAAGTTCTTCATCATCGACTGGTCCTGGTTCACCATCATCGGCGTACCACTGCTGGATCTGGCGAGCATCACCTCAGACCACGACAAGAACGGCGCCCTGAAAGAGCTCCGCGATCTCGTGATCGAGGCTTACTGCGACGAGTCCGGCTACCGGAGGGACGCCATCGAGCGCTCCCTGCCCTATGCCCAGGCTTTCGAGCGTCTGCTCTTCCTGGACTGGCTGGTCGAGCGCAAACGCAGAGGCGTCACCGGCACCACGGTGGGGCATGTGGACGGGCTGATCGACAAGATCATCGGCACGATTACCGAAATAGGCTCCCGTCTAGACTGAGCCTCTCAGAACTTCCAGTAAGGCGCGCCGGTCAGGCGACGTGCACCGCTCTCGGTGACCACCAGGTCGTCCTCGATACGCACACCGCCGACTCCCTCGATATAAATGCCGGGCTCGTCTGTGACCACGGCTCCCACATCGAAGGGATCCCCGGCGTAGTCGTAGGGGTCGTGGGCTTCCAGACCGAGACTGTGTCCGAGACCGTGCGTGAAATACTTGCCGTAGCCCCGCCGGACGATATAGTCGCGAGCCACCTCATCGTACTCCCGGTATTTGACGCCGGGCTTGAGAGCCAGCCGCGCCTGGCGGTTGGCTTCCAGCACGATCTGGTAGATCTCCTGCATTTTCGCGCTCGGTTTCTTGCCGGGGACGAAAACAGTGCGGGTGATGTCCGAGCAATAGCCCCCGTCGAACACGCCTCCGAAATCCATCACCACAGGCTCGCCTGCCTTGAGACGGCGATTGCCCGTGGCATGGTGAGGAATGGCCGAATTGGGCCCGCTGGCGACTATGGACGAGAAGCTATTGTCGCTGGCGCCGTGCTTGCGCAGGCGCATGTCGATCTCGAGAGCGACGTCGACCTCCCTCATACCTGGCTTGATAAGCGCCGCCACTTCGTCGTAGACCTTGCTCGTGGCACGGCACGCTTTCGCCAGGTACTTGAGCTCCGCTTCGTCCTTGTACTGCCTGAGCCGCTCCACCAGATGACTGGTAGCGACAAGATTGGCCTCGAGCTCTTTGCTCCAGGCGAGATAGACGTCGTGAGGCAGGCGGCTGGACTCGAAGGCGACTTTGCTCCTCCTGGTGAGACGAGCAAGCTTGAGAGCTCGATTGATGCAGGCTGTAGGCTTTTCGCCTCGCTTCATCTTCACAAGGCGGAAGTGCGGAGCCTCGAGACGAGCGCGCTCGTAGTACCGCGCATCGGCAACGATGAAAGCCTGTCTGGCGGTAACCAGGAGGACCGCGGTGGAGCCGCCGAAACCGCTCAGGTAGAGGACGTTCTGATTGTTGGGCTGGGTCGACTGCCCCGATTCGGTCACCCGAATGAGCAGACCCGCCAGCTTTTCCTTCGCCAGTGCCTTACGCAGTCTTGACAGCCGTTCTTTCATGGTCTCCCTCCTGAGTCGAGATTACTCTATCAGAAGGCAGCCAAACCAGGCAGGTAAAAGTAGGCGCGCCGGTCACCAGTGGTGACCGGCGCGCCCCTGTAAGACGGGGCTCAGCTCTGAGCCGAAGCCTCCTGGGCGAGGACCGAGGCGAGAGCCACCGCCGTGCGCACGCCATAGCCCGTGGCACCCTTGGGCAGCCCCTCGAGCTCGCGACTGCGGAAAGCGACACCGGCGATGTCCACGTGCACCCACGGGATCTCGTCGCCGGCGAATTCCTTCAGGAACATCGCCGCGGTGGTGGAGCCGGCAAGGCGCCCGCCGGAGTTCTTGAGGTCGGCGATATCCGAGTCGATCAGGCTGCGAAGCTCGGGCCACATGGGCAACTCGATCATCTTCTCGCCCTGGCTCGCCGCCGTTTCGCGCACCGTCTTGGTGAACAGCGCGTTGTTGCCGAAACAGGCAGCGCCCACGTCTCCGCCGATGGAGATGACGGCGCCGGTGAGGGTGGCGAAGTCGACCATGTGCGTGACGTTGCGACGCTTGGCATACTCGATGGCGTCGGCGAGAGTGAGCCGGCCTTCGGCGTCGGTGTTGTCCACCTCGATGGTGAGACCGTTCAGGCTCTTGATCACGTCCCCCGGCTTGTAGGCTCGGGAGCCGGTCATGTTCTCGGTGGCCGCCATGACGACCTTCACCGAGATAGGCAGCTTCAGATCGATGATCGCCTGCAGCGCACCGAGGACGGTGGCACCGCCCGACATGTCCCGCTTCATCTCGCGCATGCCCTCAGCAGGCTTGAGGTCGAGACCGCCGGAGTCGAAAGTGACCGACTTGCCGATCAGGCAGAGGACGGTCTTGGTCGGCCCGGTGGGCGGCGTGTAGTCGAGCTCGATGAGCACCGGCGGTTCCGCCGAGCCCTGACCGACAGCGATCAGCGCGTTGGCGCCCAGCTCCTTGAGGCGCTTGCCCCAGTAATAGGTGCCCTTCACCAGACCCTGGCTGCGAGCCTCGATGCCCTTGGCCACGTCCATGAGACGCATGGGGGTGAGCTCGCCGGCCGGAGTGGTGACCAGGTCGCGGGCGAGATTGATGCCGTAGCCGATGGAGCGACCGGCGTAGAGACCGCGCTTCAAGTCATCCTGGTGCTCGGCTTCGGTGAGCACTCGCAGGGTGTCGAGGCGGACGTCGGCCTTGGCACCGCCGGCCTTGGTCTTGTAGTGCTTGAGGGTGTGGCCGACGACCCGGGCGTTGATAGCCAGCAGCTGCCCAAGCTCGTAGGCGCCGAACAACCCGTCCGCGAGGATCGGCCTGGCGTCCAGAGTGACTTCAGCAGCCTTGCTCGCCTTCACCTGCTTGAACGCCGAGGTGAAAGCCGCCTTCAGGGAGTCGGCGGTGACGGCGCTGCGCTTGCCCAGACCGAGGAGCATGACCTTGCCGGCGGCGAAACGGTCGTCCAGGAACTGCATCACATGCGCGCCGTTGGCGCCGTCGAAGGCCTCGCCGCGGGCCTGGCTGAGAAGATTCGAGCCGGTGAGCTCGTTCATCTGAGCGAACGAGCGCGACTCGAGAGCGACTTCATCGCCGAAGTCGCCGGAAAAGCAGGGGACGACCAGCAGCTGACCGCCGGCGCCCTTGAGATCGGTGGATTTGTTGACCCAGAATTTCATATTTAGACTTTCCTTCTGACGAGGATCTCTACCTCGTCTTTTGCGTTTTGGAAAAATGGGCTGCCCCCGGCGGGAGCAGCCGAAAGGGCTGAGCGCGCCTGTCAGGGCCGAATGATCGAGCTCTTCGGCAGGCTCGTGCGCACGGCCCGGGACCAGATCTCTCGGTTCGGGACGGAAAACCGCTCTCCCGAACCCTGAATCACTGTCATGACATAACCGATGTCGGAAACCTTGCCCTTGACGGACATGCCGACCAGCTCGATGTCGTCGCCCACCTGGACTTTGGGACTGAAGCTGAGCATCACGCCGGCAATCAGGTCATTGGCAAGACCCTGCAAAGCAAGCGTGAGAGCGGCGCCAAGCAGCCCGACCCCGAGAGCGATCTTGCTGAAGAATCCCGGGGCGATGAAGCTCACTCCGATGATCACGGCTCCCACCCAGTAAGCCAGCCGAAGGGAGCGCGCCACGAAGACCTTGCCGCGATCGCTGGCACCGGTAGCCGCGAGCGCCCTGTCGACCCCGACAGTGAGAGGGTCGTAGAGCACATACATGAGGCTGAGAATGAGCAGTCCGGCGAAGATGTTCGCCGACATGGGCACGAGCTGCTCCAGATACTTCCGGAACACCTCCACCACCTGATGCTGAAGAGCGTCGCTGAAGACATTGGTGCCTCCGGCAAGGACCGCCAGCGCAATCAGGATAATCAGGGGAAGAAACTTTTTGCCTTTGATATGGCGCAACACTGGAATCTCTCCTCAAGTGAGAAAGCGAAAGAGTCCCTGGCGATACCGTCCCATAGCCGCCGCAACATGCGCGCAGCCTCGACTCGAAAAGCGTGGCCTTGGCTCTAGAACTCTCGCGAGTCTAGAAGGATTCGATTTCTACTGGCTCTGCTTTACTGCAGTTATTTCTCGCGCTTTTTTAAAAGTCATATGAGACGATATGGACAACGAGAAACTAATAAGCCGCGGGTATTCTGTTCAAGAAATACATCCAGATCTTAAGCATCATGATTGGATATTAATTGACAACCATGGCCTGGAGCCCTCCGCAAACTCGCGCTAACCAGCAATCTGAATAAATGCCAAGACAACCAATCGAGATAGACCTGCCGATTTCGCTGAAAAGGCGGTCGAGGATCCCGCTCAACCAGCAGCTTTATGAAGAGATCAGACGCCTTATTTTAGAAGGCGTGCTCGAACCCGGCGCCCCCATGCCCTCGAGCCGTGCCCTTGCCGGCTCGAGCGGGCTGGCCCGGGCGACTGTGATAGCCGCCTATGAGCAGCTCAAGGCGGAAGGCTATATAGACTCTCTTTCAGGCTCCCATACCACTGTGGCCCGGAAGCTCAGCCCTACCACCGCCAGGCGGGCAGGGCCAGAATCCGGAGAGCAGGAAAGAGTGAATCTCTCCGCCGGATCGAGCTTACTGGACCAAGCCGGCCCGCTCTATGACGATCCTCCGGACTGCGAGCTCTGCTTCTATCCCTGGCGAATCGATAGAGCCGGAGCCCCTCTCAAAGCTCTGGCCCGAACAATGGCAACAGTCGCCTCGCGGAATCGCCGTCAACTGATCGACTACCCCACAGACCACCTCGGTTTCAAGCCCCTGCGCAAAGCTATCGCCCAGCACCTGGGGCGCTTTCGCGGTATCAAATGCGATACCGATCAGATCCTCGTCGTCAACGGCTTGCCGCAAGCCCTCTCTTTGATAGCCGGCATCCATCTCGACAGCGGCTCCGTGGCCATCGTCGAGAATCCTTGCTACCAGCCGATCATCAAGACCTTCGCCAGCCGGGGCGCGAGCATCAGACCGCTGGGGGTGGATTCGGACGGTATCAAGACAGCCCCCCTGGCGGGGCTCAAAGCTGACGGACTCAGGCTCATCTACCTGACACCGAGCCACCAGTATCCGACCGGCTCGGCTCTCAGCCTGCAGCGCCGTCTCGACCTGCTCGACCTCGTCGCGCGCAACGGCGCTTTCATAGTCGAAGACGAGCACGACAGCGAATTCTTCTACACACGACAGCCCCTGGCACCACTCAAGTCCCTGGATGGCGGCGATAATGTCATCTTCGTCGGCACCTTCGCCAAGACGATTTTTCCCTCCCTGGGCATCGCTTACCTGGTCCTTCCCCGTTCTCGAAATCTGGCCACGATCTATGAGAGAGCCCGTCAGATGATGAGCGATCAACCTCCGACACTGCTGCAGGCCGCCCTTGAAAGATACATTCTGGACGGGAGCTATAGACGCCACTTGAAGAAAATGGGGGCTGTATACGCCGAGAAGCGCCAGTCGCTCATCGGCGCCCTGGCGAAGTACTTCCCCGGACGTGCGACCATCCATGGTCATCAATCCGGTCTCCATCTCCTGGCCAGGCTCGAGACCCGACACAAATCCAGCGACTTCGAAGAGCTCGCCCGCGAACAGGGAGTCGGGCTCCTGAGCACCGCTCAGTTCTATGCCGGCGTTCATCCGGAAAATGAGTATATCCTCGGCTATGGCGAACCGGAGCCGGCCTCGATTGAAGAAGGCATCAGGCGGCTCTCGCTGCTCTGAAGCAGCACGCCCGCAAGTCAGCCTCGCTAGCTCCGCTAGACCGGCAGGCGGCGGGACGAACCGCGAGCTCAAGCTGAAGCAGTCCCCAAACGGCCACGTCCGAACTGGACCGAGAGAATACCGGACTACCCTCTTTGTACCATTACCGCTATTTTACAACCGGTTTCCTTTCAGTCCCGATCGTGTCAGTTTCAGGTATCTCTTTCCGACCGTATCAGGGCACCCAGAAAAGATCCAAGCGACGACAATCACTTGCTAGAGCCTGCTCCTCCCAGACCGCCGCCCCGGTATGCATTCGGACGGAGAATCCGTCCACTAATCGAAACATCAATCGAAAGCCGTTTTCCGCGGAGGAAGACATGACCTTCGAATCGAAGAAAGAACTCGTCACTTACCTGTGGCTCCACCGAGGCATCACACGGCTCAAGCTCAGCAGCATGCGCTGGGCGGATGAGGGTCTGCCTGCCATGCCGTTCGGTCTCACAAACCTCGTCATCGACAACTCTCCCTGGCTATCCGAACTGCCGTCCCTGCCCGTGTCCCTCAGGACCCTCACCCTGGACCACTGCCCGAGTATCAGCAGTTTGGGCCAGCTACCGGAAGGACTGTCGGAACTCCATCTCTACTTCTGTGGTGGGCTCGCCAGAATCGACCGGCTCCCCTCCCGGCTGAGCCGCCTCTCGGTCATGGGCTCACCGCGTCTCGTCCGGTTGCCGGACCTGCCGGCCGGTCTCGAGAGCCTCACCCTGTATCGCACCTCCCTCAAGCTCCTGCCCGAGCTTCCAGCCCACCTGGCCGAGCTCGATGTGCGCAACAACGATGAGCTCCCGGAGCTGCCACCGCTTCCGGCAACACTCCAGAAGCTCTTTGTCGACCGATGCTTCCAGCTCGAGCGCGCTCCGGAGTTGCCCGGCGACCTCACCAGGCTTTACCTGAGAGGATGCCCTCTTATGGATCGGCTACCGCTGCTTCCGGACTCGCTGACCTCATTCGAGCTCCTCGACCTGCGCAGTCTCACCACGCTTCCAGCGATCCCCGATTCGGTCACCGGGATTTCGCTCCACAACCTGCCGTCCCTGGGCTCCCTCGGCCGCCTCCCTGGAAGCCTGTCGCACCTTCACATCAGCCAGTGCGCCGGCCTGGTCGATCTGCCCGGACTGCCCGGTCGCCTCCAGAGCCTCTATATCGCGGGCTGCCCGAAGCTCGCCGGAAAAGAGATCAAGATCGGGGGTACCTCGATCTTCATCGGCTGATCGCAGCAAAGCGAGGCGAGAATCTGACAACAGGAGCCTGAATCGAGAGAAGGGAGAGGCTACCGTTGTCAGATTCTCGCCCTTCTCTCGACAAAAATTCTTTACCGCCATCTACTATATACAACACTATATTAATCATCGCCAGTCTGCAGGCACTGTATTTTCGCGCCCAATCCTTCCAAAGACTTGCTCGATTGCGGTGTATCAAAGCCATCCGGCATAACGTTGTTACGGGACTTTTATATCAGAGCGCTAGAGTTCCCCGTGAAGAGACCCGATGAGGACAAGACCATGTTTAACATGCCCGGCGCTCAATCGACGTACCGCAACCTATATTACGACAGACATCTCCGATCGATTGCACCCGGATTGCTTTCGTTCCTTACAGGGGAGCAACAAGAGACCGTCATCAAACTCTTGAGAACCTTCGACTTTCTCAGCCAGGGAAGCGGCGACCTCGATATAAAGCAAGTCTGCCGGATTTATGAGAGCAGCAGGACACATGACTAGAATCAGCCTGGTTCTGGAAGAGAGAAGCTCGACGCCGCTCTACAGGCAGATCAGCAGCGGGCTCGAGAGCCTTATCGAGGCAGGCACCCTCTCGCGCGGCTCCCGCCTTCCCTCCACCCGGCAACTGGCCTCTACTCTGCGGGTCTCGCGCTGCACCATTACCCTAGCCTACAGCGAGTTGGCAAGAAAGCGGCTGATTAGAACCTCCTCCACATCGGGAACCTTCGTCGAAGGTCCTCGCATGAATGAGGCGCATTGCGCTAGAGATTATCACGCACCAAGACTCGTCAACAGAGACAACAGGCTGTCGACCTCAGGCGATCGGCTGATGGGCAGAGAATTCCTTGACGAGATCGATGCCGAGCTCGGTCAGGATCGGTGCCTTTTTACACCGCATCCAGAAAGCTTGCCATACGACCGCTTCGCAAGAGCTGTCAACCGGGCCCATCGGGAAGCAAGAAGAGCCGATCGCCTGAATATCGATCTGCTCGGCCTGGCTCCCCTGAGAGAAGAAATCAGAACAATGATTACTGGATCTCGATCAATCAGATGCGAGCTGCCCCAGATAGTAATCTTCTCCAGCGCTCAGATAGCCCTCGAGATCATCGTCAGGCTGCTGCTCGACCAGGGCGATCTGGCGATCGTAGAGAACCCTGGCTTTCCTGGAGCAAGGCGGACACTCAGAGCGGCCGGCGCAAGAATTGCCGGCATCGATGTCGACAATCAGGGAATGAAGGTCGATTCGCTCGGCGAAACAGCAGCCAAGCTGGCTCTTGTCTCGCCGGGACGCCAGACGCCTACAGGAGCATGCTTGTCTCATTCCAGACGCGAGCTCCTGCTCGACTGGGCTCGAGCAAGAGGAGCCTATGTGCTGGAAGACGACTTCGAGGCAGAGCTCATCTTCGCTGCCAGCCAGAGACCGGCTTTATTTGCAGACGACGAATCGGAGTCCACTATCTATCTCAGTTCATTCTGGCCCATTCTTTATCCTCTCAGCGGCCTGGCTTACTGTGTCCTTCCACATAGCCTGATTGAGCCCGTCCGCAGAGCAAAGGCCCTCATGGACAGGAACTGCCCGACAATCGAGCAGCTTGCCCTGGCTGACTTCATACGGACAGGCCAGCTGGACCGGCAGGCCGGCTATATGTTAAGGAGCTCGACAGACGACCGAAACGATCTGATCTACCGTCTCAGCCGGCATATTGGAGACCGGATTGCCATCAAAGCCAGTCCGGCAGTCTCTACCATCCTGTTCCGCCTGAATACATCTTTGTCGAATCAAGAGCTTTCCGAGCTTTTCGAAAAAATCGATCTCCCGATAACGTCGACCGATCCGTTCTATCTGGAGCGCCCGCCCGGTGGCGAATATCTGATTGCCAGCCATACGGCCAGAGATCCGGCACTGGAGCATAAGCTTGAGACCCTCTCTGACCTCCTTACCTGATTTGTTATAGCCGTGTAACAAAAAATCGCTAGATTCACTGCCAAACCAACCCTCTCTTTCTCGAGGACCACCAAAATGGCAAATTTCGAATCAACGGATCACACAGCAAAAGCCGAGCCCTGCAGCCAACTCAACTCGCTCGAGGTGCAGAGTCAAGCCGGCACCAGATCCGAAATGTCCACAGCCTGGAGCAACAAAGCGAAGCAGCTGGGTTCCACAGAACTCTACATCGACCAGCAGGGCTCCTACACGGTAGAATTTGGAGACAGCCTCTCAGGCATAGCCAGGCGCAGTCTCAAGACGCAGGGAGTAGACTCCCCGAGCACCAGGGACATCAAAGCCGAGCAAGCGAGAATCATTGATCTGAATTCGGATCGATATCCGCATCTGGCAAAGAACCCCGGCTATATCTGGGAGAACATGAATCTAAGAGTGACACCGAACCAGACAAGCGATCCCGTACAGAATCATGAATCCGCCCCGGAGAAGTCTTACGCCACACCGGAGCAATTCCAGACCGACCTGGACATTCCCGATCTGGAAGGATACATAGAAAAAAATGACCGTAACAGTAGCCGTGACCATGCCGATTCCAGCCATGCTGATGCCGGTGACCGTGCCGAAAAGGACGAAGAAGATGATTTCAAAGGAATCGATCTCGGCATTCTCAAACTCGGTTACAAACCCGGCGATCATGCCGTAGCATTCGGTCTCGACATCGGCATACTGGACTTCGACGCTCAACTGGGCCGTGAGTCAGCCGTCGATATCGAGGCTGGTCTGGGAGATCTCGCTGGAGTAAAGGGCGGAGTCGGTATCGGAGTGGATGGCGACGGCCTGCATACGAGCGCGAACGGACACGGGCACGCGCTCAAGAAAAATATCGCCGCCGGCGGCGATGTTGCGGCCAATATCGGGCCAGAGTCGGGTATCGGCGCCAACGGACATGCCAACGTCGGACCCGTAGGCGGAGCAGCGGGCGGCGATCTGAGCGTGGATAAAACCGGCGTCAACGGAGGCTACGATGCCTCCGCCGGCGTCAAAGAAGTCCTGGATGGACATACCACGGGAGCGCTGAGCTTGAGCAAGGATTCGAGCGTCGGTGCGTCGGCAGGCATCGGGGTTTTCGACAATAGCCTGGATCTTGGCGCCGGTGTTGGCTCTAACAGAAACACATCAATCAGGCCTGTCGTAGAGCTCAGAGGATCATCGGGACAAGATTCGTTGCGAGGCAACGTCCACGGGCAGATTGGACCGGAGCTGGATCTCTCGATCGGCACCGGATATAAGCAACTCGAAGGTTCGAAGGTCGTGGAAGGCGAAAACATTGACGCCGGGATAGGAATGAGCGGCATCGGAGTGGAGCTAGAGTCGATCGAAGACGGGAGGCGCTTCCTATCGAAACACGGTGCAGGCAAGTTCAGCTCCAGATCAAGACAAAGATCGAGATAGACTCATTTTCTCTCGGGGTTGGTTCTCGTTGCCGCTGCAAGGCGGCAACGAGTTGCCATTTCTCCCGCTCGGGTACCGCATCGGGCCGGCTCCAGCTGATGGACTGCACGAAAGAGCTCCCGCGAGCCGGTCCAATATCAGCCGACTGAAATGCGAATTCTCATGGCTGGGACAAAGATATTGCACGTACGAATGCTTCCTGTTAGTAATCTTAGTGCATCGTTAAAGTTCATTCGAGAAGAACAACCGCAGAAAACTACCAGGATCCGCCAGTAATTCGATAATTCTCCAGCCCGAGCCACGCCTCTTGCTGGAGGATAGGTCTTGCTGGGCGAATCCCGGCCAAATGAAAGGAACCACCAATGTTCACACTCGCATGTATTGCTGCAATCGCCATTGGAACAGTTTTCGGATACGTATTCAGCTGGTCTGTAAGAAACACCAAACCTTCCATAGCTGAGCTCGGATCCCTGATCGCTACACTATTGGGAGGCACGGTCGCCACCACGGTCGGAGAGCTGAGCTGCGCTCATAGCTTGACTCTATATCTATTAGGTCTGGCGGCCGGCTTTTTCCTCTACATGCTCATGATTCTCTTCAACTGGAGCTACTTTCCAAAGAGCACTTGCATGTCACAGAGGCTTCCGCTGTTTCCTTTCCGCGTTCAGCACATTAGCTCGTACAGCGACGAACCAGCATCATCTTCCTGTAAGGAAAAAAGGATTCAAAAATAAGGATTCGATAATCCGGGCGAGCTCCTCGAGACCTTCGCTCCGCCGTGGCGCCGGCCTGGTTAAAAATGACGCGGTGCTTTCACAATCCAATAAGCAAGAGGCTAGGTATGAATGAGTCAAACGACTTCTGCTTGCAATATATGCTCTGCCAAAAAGCTAGAGCGTCTGTAAAAGCGTTAAGCGACACCAACCGGGAATTTACCGCAACCATTGCCGAATATACAGAAACACTCAATAAGGCTATTGATGCCAAACTCGCCTATCTAGATGGGCGGATCCTGGCTTCCGATCTGGAGAAGCACCGGATGTCCGCGGAAATCGTCAGAGATGCCGCCCGGGATATCTGCCGAACTGGCGCTCCACCGGATAGGATTCAACATCTTGCAAAGGCACTGAGATATTCGGCAGAAGCTGCTGTCTGTGCTGTATCAGTAAATATGGCTCCGCCTGTCGATGATCCTGAAATTGAGGCAATGCTTGATGATTTTCTCTTGAATGGAAGGTAAATCTGATTCAGCCGGAGAGGCTCAAAAGCCCATGGCATGGGACTCTCCGGCAATATCAAGTTGCACCCATACCTATTATCGAGGCTCGTACTCTCCTTTTTAATATTTTCAACCGGAGGACCAACAGAGCGAGGAAGAGGAGGAGAAACAGTGCCCCTCCTCTTCCTCGAATCTCTATTCACACATAAAAATAGCCGAGAGCCAGGGACGCAATTCCCTCGGTCAGGACCACCAGAGACAGCGAATCGATGAATGGTGCCGCAATAATTGCCACGGACGCCAAGGCGCATAGCAGAAATGAGCTACCCTTTCCCATGGCGGACCTCGACAACCCCAATTCCATACCAACTCTCACTCCTGTCCCGATAACCACCAGGAGCAGAATGATCGCGACGGTCAAATTTTCCAACTGCATACCAACCATGGCCAGTGACATGACACCGATGAAGGACATCATAGCGAACATACTGATTCTCCTTTCTCAGTCGCGTTTGAGAATTATCTTCTTCACATCTTCGGTCTGCGGAAGATGCAGACTGTAATCGACATCAGTCTTCTCTGTCTTGTTCCTCTTCACGATGAAGCGTTTCTTTTGAAGATTGCCGTGACGCGCCGCTTCGGTGATGATGCTGTCGTAGAACATTTCGCCGCCCTCAAAGGCTATGGTCTCACTGGCGATACCTTTTGCCGTCAGCCTGCTTTGCACCGGCGGCGTGACAGCAAGCGGAGAGATATGACCTTCTCCGATCAGAGCGATCAGCTTGTCCCCGGGGCGCGATTCCAACACTTCTCTCATCACGGCAATCCAGTACTCTTCCCTGCGATCGCGAGCCTGTCGTTGCAGCTCCTGCCAGTTGGCCGCTGCCAGATCCACGCGCTCGCGGTCGTTGTCTAAGAAGACTACTTCCATTCCCAGGGACAGGGCGGTATCGATGAGTCTGATATATGATTCCGGGCTGTGTTGCCAGATCCTGTCGATTTGATTCTTCAGATCCTCTCTTTTTACACTCCCCTCTTTGTATTGCCGGATGAGGTCCTGTCTCGATGCCGGCATGGCCTCGAGTGCCAGCACGTTAAAGCCGATCTTTCGAAGATCAGGGAGGGTAGCAATCAGCTCATTGCGATGAGCGCCGCTCAGGTGCACTTCGCCAAATGCCAGCACTCTTGTCGACGGATCCAGGATGGCAGCATAGTCGATTGTCTCGCATCCCCGCGCTATCAGACAATCGGTGACAGCTTCGACAGTGCTAAAGGTACAGCCTGAGAGGCTCTCCGGATCAGGACCGGCAAAATCCTTGCCAGTCAGGACCAAGAGCCCGAAGACAAATATAACGACAACCAAGAGTTTTTCTGGATTCATAAGCTATTCTCCTCCAATATGTTGAGGGAGAGCCGGAATTCCTTAGACCGGACTCCCTTAGAGGCTGGTCGTCACGGTACTTCGCGCCGCCAGTACAACACTGGTGCGGGTACATCCACGAACGTCTCTCCAGTGTAAATCAGAGTGCGCGTCTCCTTCGTAATAGAGAGCGTGCCGCCTTGCCCGACCGACTTGGTCCAGCCGATCAAGATTTCGTCACCGATGTCGACTCGTACAAGCATAGCCTGGCATCGCGTCAGCCCCTCGGCTCCGAAGCGCTTGACCCCGGCAAGGATAATGTTTTTCGGATCCACATGGTAAAAAACGTTGGTTATACCGCTGTTAAGCTTAGTCTGACTGTGCCACCAGCAGCGCGGATCGAGAAGCACGAGCGCCACCTTGTCTGCCGGTGCCCTCTTCGCGCTATCCGCATCTTCCGGCCGCAAATCGATTGAGCCATTGCTTATCCTGGCAGATGCGCGATAAATGCGCAGTGGCTCCCGATCTATTGGTGTGATGCACTGTGCGATAAGAGGCTCTGACACTCCAACCAGCGTTGCGCCATCATCGATGGCAATCACAGCGGTATCCTTCGTGCCCTGCACATCGAATCCTTCCTTCACGTAACCGTCTCCGAAGATGGTAAATAATCGTGCCATGTTTTTTCCTTTCTTCCGAATTCAAAAAGTCTGTCTACGGGTCGACTGCCCACCGATCCGGGGGCACATCCGTTGAGATACGATCAGGTCAAAACCTATTCCATGTTTGATCCTCCTTTTGACCCTCCTGTTTCGAGCCCCCAGCTAAAGCGATTTCAGACAGAGCTTCGCCGTGTTATCGAGGAGAATCGACGTGGTAACAGGTCCGACACCACCAGGTACTGGTGTTATCAGTGATACCTTGTCAATCAATTGCTCGGTCGCCACACAGCCTCTGACACTGCCGGCATCGTCTCTAATTATGGCAGCGTCGATGACAATCTGTCCGCGACCGACATGCTCGCGCGTGATAACTCCCGGCGCACCGACGGCGGCGACCAGAATGTCCTTTTCGCGGGTGTGCCTCGACAGATCCACTGTCTGCCTGTTGCACAGCGTCACCGTGGCGCCATCGTATGCGAGCAGCTGGGAAAGTGGCAGCCCGATGACGGGGCTAGAATTGACGATAGCAACTGTCTTGCCGCTCAGGTTGTCACCTGCGGCCTCCTTGATGAGCAGTCTTATGGCTGAAGGCGTGCACGGCATGACATTGCCCTCTCCGTAGAGAAGCTCCATAGTGGCTACCGCGCTGACTCCCTCGGCATCTTTCTCGGGACTCAAGCACGCGTGCGCTGCTCGGCGCAACTCTCGATCACGGATCGTCTGAATTAGAATGCCGGCAACTTCCTTCCGATCGTTCAAACACCGAATCAAGTCGCGCAAGGCGCCCTTGCCGGCGGTCTGAGACAAGCCGAAGACAGAGACGGGCATGCCGATCCTCTTTGCTTGCCGGTCGATCTCAATACGATAGATTCGATCGTCAGGATTGTCCCCGACATGCACGACAGCAAGCTCAGGAACATAGTCGATTCGGTGATTCAATTCAGTCATTCTTCGCCATGTACTGGCGTTTATTCGGCGGGCAACCCGGCTTCCGACAAGCAGCTTTCCTTCATGCTTATTGAGAGCCGATAAGATCCCGCGCGATCTCGCCGTACACGTGATTCTAGCTATGGACGCGGGTTTCATTGCAACCTCCTTTCCGCAGCTGAAGATAAACGGAAGTCCCCATCCAGCAAGCAACTGGATTGAAAACAGATAACTCGAGCAATAGAGCCGGTTTCTAGAGAGCGCTATGATTCTTCCTTTCAGCCGGTAGTCAAGATGACACAATGACCCTATACCTGCAATGACGAAATGAGCAATGGTCTCTAGTCGCTCTCCGGATGATTTGCGCTTCAGCGAAGCGAAACTGGACCGATCTCTCGCGCTGGCTGTTGCAGTCCAGTGCCATTGGCCGCCGCCGATACGTGTCGACTTACCACTGGCGAAACTGTACGCGGTATGATCAACCAGTCTCGGCCGGCCCTCACCAGGACCCTCATGAAAGCAATGAGTCTGTCGATATCCATAGATCCTGCAAGTAGCGAGCCCGTTTTTCGCCAGCTTGCCAGTCAATTGAAGATGGCGATCGAAAGCCTTTCATTACGGCCAGGGGAGCTCCTTCCCTCTACGAGGGAGCTTTGCGAGTCGCTTGCCTTATCCAGGACAACCGTCGTCAGGTGCTACGAGGAGCTCTTGTCGCAAGGGTATCTCGAAGCCGTAGACGGTGTCGGCACTTTCGTAAGCCAGAGAATTCCTTCTCTGCCGCAGCACTGGACTGCCTCGGTGCAAACCCCTTTTTCCATTTCCAGCTACGCCAGGCAGCTGCTCGCGAAGAATCCTCGCAAACTGTTTGCTCACGACTGGCCCGAGCTCAACTTCGGATGTGCCCCAGCCGGCGAGCTGCCGATAAAGAAGTGGCGACAGCTCCTTCTAGAGCACTCTCGCAACCTGGGTGCCTCTTCTCTCGACTACAACCAGGAGCCTTTCGGCTATCTTCCTCTCCGCAAGGCCTTATGCAAGTATCTGGCTAGATCCAGATCGGTACGATGTACAGCCGATCAGATCATTGTCTTTCCTTCGTCGCTATATGCATTGCATCTGGTATCACAGATGCTCATAGATAGAGATGACCTGGTTGCCATGTCCGCCCCGGGTTTTCCTTACGCCCGCCATACCTTCGTTGAAGCCGGGGCAAGGCTCGCCGCCATTCCGGTGGACGTATCCGGGCTCGATATAAGTCACCTGGAGAAACTGGAAACAGCTCCCAGGATGATTTATCTAAATCCTTCTCATCACCAGCCATGGGGCTACATGCTTTCGATCCAGCGCCGTCAGGAGATTCTCGATTACGCCGCCAGGAACGGGACCTTGCTTATCGAAGACGATCTGGATTGCAACTATCGCTATTCGGGACGAACAGCACCCTGCCTTCAAGGTCTCTCGGACCGACAGAACACGATCTATGCCGGAAGCTTCTGGCAAACACTCTATCCCCTGGTCAACGTCGGATACCTTGTGATTCCCGAAAATCTTGCCGGGCTTTTCACGCATGCCTGGCATTTGCTCTATCACACTTTTCATACTCAAATCCCGCTCCTCGACCAGCTTGCTCTCACAGACTTGATCGAAGGCGGATTCCTAGAGCGTCATATTAGAAAGACTGAAAAGGTCTATGCCCGCCGAATGCAGGCTCTGGTCCGAGCCATCACCGCCAACCTGGGCAGAGTCGTGAAAGTCTATTCGGAGCCCTCCGGTATGCACCTGACAGTCAGGTTCGATAAGAATCTCAGCGATCTCGAGCTACGAGAATGCGCTCTGGGATCCAATTTCCCCCTGGTGAGCACGGCCGCCCATTACGCTGAAGAACCCCTTGAGCGTGAATTCATCGTGCCCTTCGCCCACCTCGAAGAGGAAGAGATAGACATCAGGGTATCCGGATTCTCAGAACTTCTAGAGGGCCGGTAGTCCATTTGCAGTCAGTCCGCTGCTAGCTCGCCAATCAAAACAATTTCCTCTGGTGGAAGATCGCCGCTTACCGCGTAGATCGACTATTCCCCACCTACTTGCATCACCGAGATCAAATCTATAGGTTGACCGTATTGGTTTGCTCATTAACTAGCTGGTTAATCCAAGACAAGCACAAACGACCAAAAAGCTTTATGCAAACATACAGTGCCAGATTAATCCGGATCGAGTGATTATCGACTGCACTCGAGCGAATTTTAACGCGACTGAAACAACGATCAGCACTCTCATATTCATTTCTATATTCCAATTGTCGAGTTTCTGTCGCAACGTGACTTCGACCGGCCCCCCGATGATGCCGTCGAGGTCGAAGTGAGCTCCAGCGGGATGCTCACGCTAAGGGAGAGGAGGAAACATGATGACAAAGAAACAAAACCTTTTCACTTTCTTTGGGCTGGCGGTTATCGCGCTTGGCGCCCTGCTCCTGTTCAATGCCGGAGACAGGCATAGCTCAGCCGTCAGAGGCGCAATGCCCGTGCCCATGCCCAACGCTACTTACGACGGTGCCATCAAGGCGGTTCAGACTGAGGCGGACAAGATCGAGAAAGTGATTCTCATAAAGGACGCTAACGGAACCTCACGACAGGTACTGGTCGTATTCAAGTCTTCCGTGCAAGCACAGCTTCGAGCTCCTGTTCCAACAGAGGAGCGCGCGAAGCAACTGATCGAGACGTCCCGGAGCTCCGGTTTGAAAATGGAAACCGAACTGATAGTGGATTCCATTTCGACGGAACAGAAGGACGCACTGAAGAACGCTTCCATCTGGCTGATGGTCATTCAAATCGCCGTGCCGATAGGCACCGTCATTCTTCTCGTCTGGCTGAGCCGGCGCGAGAGCAGGAGAGCCACTGACGGAGGTGGTTCGCAACCTGCCGGCTACGGCCGCAACGATGCGCAAAAAATCGGCGACAAAGTATTCGGTCAATGGATCGATCCCAAAGAGATAAAGGGTAACGGCTTTGCCGACGTAGCCGGCGTGCCTGAAGCAATCATCCAGATGAAAAAGCTGAAGCTTAAGATTGTCGAGCAGGCAAGCATCGTGAAAAAGGTTCGCGACGAAGCCAAGAACACCAAGGCGAACGAGAAGGCGAAAGCGGACGACCTCATGGAGAGGCTGCAATCGATGACAAAGAGGTCCAGGTTCGGAGGCAAGTTGCCGCAATGCGTTCTGCTCGAAGGTCCTCCGGGAACAGGCAAGACCTTGCTTGTAACCGCACTGGCGAAGGAATGCGATGTTCCTGTGTTCGTAATCTCCGGTTCCGACTTCGTGGAGATGTACGTCGGGGTGGGTGCCAGCCGCGTCAGAGAGATGTTTGCAGCAGCCAGGAACAAAAGGCCCTGCTTGATCTTTATCGACGAGCTCGACGCGGTCGGGAGAGCGCGCTCCTCAGGCAACGGCATGGCGCATCCGGAAGCCGAGCAAACACTCAACCAGATTCTGGTCGAATTGCAAGGATTGAACACCGGCAACCAGAACTTCGGGCTCTGGATATTCGGCGCCACGAATCGGGTCGATATTCTCGATCCGGCGCTTCTTCGCCCGGGCCGTTTCACCTGGAAGATCAAGGTCAATCCGCCCCATCTCAACGGGCGGGTGGATATCTTGAATCTTCACAGCAAGAACCGAGGGGTACCACTGGACAAGAGCGTGGATTTCCAGGCAATCGCAAGCGTCCTGCCCGGTTTTACCGGGGCGGACCTGGAAAACGTCGTCAACGAGACGGCGCTCTATGCCGAAGAACTGGCCGAGGCTCAAATCGAGAAGATCCGTGCCAATCGAGCCGATGTTTCAGAAGATGAAATCAAAGGGCTCATCAAGGAAAACGTCACTCAAGAAGACTTCTTCGAGGGGCTCTTGCGCCATCTCATGGGTGTCAAGACAACAATCTCCTTGACCTTCGATCAGATTTTCAATACCGTCGTGCATGAAGCCGGGCACGCACTGGCAGCCGCCTATGAGGGATTCCTGGGCCGAACCGATGCGATAGTTCGATTCATAGCAGTCGAGCCGCGCGGCCGATCTGGCGGCTTGACCTTCAAGACGCCACGAAAAGACCAGTTCACCACGACACTCGAAAATGTGGATGCTGATGCCGTCTGCGGATTTGGTGGCAGTGCCGCTCAACTCGTCTTTCTGAACACCAAGGACTCAGGTCCAGACAACGACTTCGAAGTAGCGGCGGCCGGCATACATCGGGCAATCGCGCGATGGTACGGCTCCGAAAAGCTAGGACCCATCTCGCTGGGACAACGCGGTATGACCGGTGTCAGCGAGATGGGTGCAGCACAAAAAGATCTGATTGACTCCGAATGCAATCTCAAGACAAAAGTCCTCTACGCGAGAAGCTGGTGGATAATGAAGCTTTTTATCCGCTCGGAAAGTGTATGGACGATGTTCTTCGAGTTGCTCGAGCGCAAGATCATGACTGAAAATCGATTTGCGGAGCTGTTCGCCGAGGCAATGCGAGAAGTGGAAGCGCACCCCGAGTGGGCTGAAGACAGTCTCGACAACCTCTTGAGTCAAGTCAAGAAAGATCCTTACGGCTGGTCGCCCGCGCTCCTGGACGAAGGGCAACGTGCTTACCTTAATCAACGCATCGAGGAGCTGCGGATGCGTTATCTGGCTCTGGCAGATTCGAGAATCTAGACAACGACCAGTGAGTATGGAGGGAAGGAGGTGGCAATATGGAAACTGCCACTGACAGAAATCAAGCCAGTGAGTTTTTCATGGGCCTTTATCAGCACTTATTCGAGCGTGCCTTAACTAATGCAGTCGGCGATAAGCAGCGATGGGATGACCGGGTCAAGACCTTCTTGACCCTCGGTCTCCTTGACTTTCAATCCGCTTCCACATTGAAGCCCAGGCCGCTGTTCGACGAGTTCGTCGAAGACGAGCACGGTGAGCGTATCTATGTCTTCCCAGACAGCCAGCTCGACGAGCCCAACTGGCGTCGCCGGCTGGCTCGAAGGCTCAGGGCGCCCCGTCCGAGCACATGGACCAATCACCGCCTTGAGATTCACCGCGACCAGATCGAAGATGACAGGTATCGGCTAGATATTGCCAGAGTGCTTGCCTACAAGTGGCTCGTTGTCCTCGATCCCGGCCAAATGGAAATGAGGCTCATGTCGCTAATGAATGTAGAGACGCTCGAATATTGCCTCGACACATTTCGGTTCAACGACCTCAACGCCTCGAGCATCGGCTCGGTGGTTTTGAGCCGCATCACAAGCGCGTTGTTCAAGAAGAACGAGATGATCGAGCGGAGGCTGGGGTGTTTCAACGAAAGGACGGCCGTCATAATGGGCGAGGTTGCAGAAAACATCGCCCGGGTCTGCCAAGCAATCCTGGCGAAGTACCGGCTTGAAGCGCTGGCAGAACTCTCTGCCACAAATGCCGAATGCGACGCGGCGCTAGCCAATCATCGTCCTGAGGACGAGCTTCGTCGCGCCAGGAGGCTGCTTGCCGAGCTGGGAACCCGCGATGCAAATCCGGAGTCGAGCTTCCGGTTGACCGTCAATCGCAAACTGGCCAGGCGAAAAGCTGCCCGCATGCGGCTGGCCCGCATGCGGCGTCTCCACAAGTCAGGCTTTGCCCTCTGGATTGCCTCTCGCCTGGGTCTCGTGGCAGGATCCCTGCTCGTACTCTTGCAGGTGAGAGTGGGGAAGAGCGGACGCACCATAACCGAACTCATCAGCGGCTTGCTGAATTGAGATGTGCCTGGCCACAGGGGAGGGGCTTTCTCTCTGGAGGGCCCCTCAAGCAAGCCCAAACCCAATCGATAACCCGAAGGGAAACTACATCATGGATATCAACGATCGAAAAATCGAAGAAGAATGCGTGCGCACATGCAGCAAAGACGGTTTTGACGATAAGGGCGCCAGGGAGAATCTCTGGTTCCGCAAGCACGAAGCCGAGCTGATGGAGGCCGCGCGGGCCAGAAAGGCGAAAGCCGCAGGCGAGAGCAAGCGAGAGTGCGGCGACACGGACAGCCACGATAGCACTCCGTTGAGCGAAACCTGCAAGTTCCCAGCGTCTTCTTGATCGAAAAGAAGCACTGGAAACCATGTGAAGGGGCTTTTCGCAAGCCCCTTCACGACTTACGAAGGAGATTACGTCATGGAAATTACTTTGTCTATGATAGCAGTGTGCGCGACAATAACGGTGCTCACATTTGCGGCAAGCGCCCAACACTGGGTACTTTGCCTGCGTATCGAGCGCTCGTGGAAGGAGCCGACTCCGACAAACCCGCAGGAACGTGCCCGCCGCGAGCGCAGGCGGCTCAGGTCCGGGATTGCGGTTGTGATCGGCTACGCATTGGTAATGGTTCTTACCAACATGATGCACCAATGGATCGGTATCTCGGGTAGTATCACGATTCCCTTCATATTGGCGGTGTCTGTTGCATTTATTGCCACTAACATCAGGAATGTTATCCACTACTGGCGCATTTCCGAAGTGGAGTTCCAGAGGAATTCCTGACCCGCCCGAGGCGGCTGTCTAGCTGGAATGTCAGTACAGATGAGACGCTTCAGCAATTCTTGTTGAAGCGTCTCATCTGTGGAGCCAAGGTTGAGATCGAACTGACCTGCTTTAGGATCGCGCCGCATAAACACAGGATCTATGAATATGGAGGAGTATCATGACACGTCAACTAAACAGCATGAGAGCCTCTCTGGCGCGGCTCAACCCGACACGTCGAGAAGACATCTTGAAGCAGGCGGCCGAATGGATTGACGCCGCAGCAGCGCTGGAGGAAGTGAAACAACGCGGACTGATTATTGTTGGTTTTATGGGCTCGGCCCGCGAGCATAACCACACTAAGGAAGCATGCCTGCTTATCGAGGAGATTGCCAGCCGGCTGGGACCCAGGTTCGCGGTCCTTACCGGCGGTGGAGACGCAGTAATGGCCGCCAATCGTGGTGCCAGAACGGGAGGATCATTCTCTATCGGACTCAATCTTCTGGCGCCCAGAACGCCGGAGCAACGACCGAATGAATATCTGGACCTGGCCATGCCGCACTCCGGCTTCGGACACAGGCTCGACAATTTCCTCACTTATGCCGATATCATCGTCATGGGAATCGGAGGATATGGCACCGATCTCGAAGAAGTTTTCTACCGCCAGTGCATCCAGGTGGCAACTCACAGGGAAATCCCGCTTGTCTATCTGAAACCCAGCTTCTGGCGAGGCAAGCTCGACCTGATTCGCCAGCAGCTCGAGAGCAAGCTCATAAGTCCCGAAGACCTGCGCATGCTTCATATGATCGCAGAAGACTCCGACCTTTCAGGCAATGGAGCGCTGACCGGAATCGACAGGCAGTTGTTTCATGTCAGCGAAGAAGGAAAAACCGAGGCGGATCGCGCCACCGGACTGATTATGCAATTGGCGGCCGGAGCAGCGAGTCCAATCGTCTGGACCGATCCAGACGGGGGGCAAAGGAACCATGGAATCTCTATTTGATCCAGGGGTGTGGGCAGCGCTTCTGATGCTGACCACGCTCGAAATCGTGCTTGGTATCGACAATATAATCTTCATCAGCATCCTGGCCGGCAAGGTCCCTCTGGAGAAACAACCGCGCACTCGAACTGTCGGGCTGGCGGCAGCCATGGTGAGCCGGATTCTTCTCCTCTTCTCTCTGTCCTGGATGATGTCTCTGACGCTGCCCATTTTGACGCTTCCTGTTCTGGCGCACTCCATATCCGGACGAGACCTGATCCTCTTTCTGGGCGGTTTGTTCCTTATCTGGAAGAGCATCAAGGAGATTCATGAGTTTGCCGGCGAGCGCGGGCAAAGCCACAAAGATAGTGGCAGCTCGAGGGTGACCACCGTGATTGCTCAAATCATGATGATCGATCTTGTTTTCTCTCTCGACTCCGTAATAACGGCGGTCGGCATGGTCAACAACCTGCCGGTCATGGTGGCGGCAATCATCATCTCCGTCTCTTGCATGATGTTTGCGGCAGGTTCAATCAGCGCATTCGTCAATAGACATCCCACCATGAGAATGCTGGCGCTGGCCTTCCTCCTGCTCATCGGAGTCGTGCTGGCAGCTGACGGAGTGGGGCTACATATCTCCAAGAGCTATGTCTATTTCGCCATGGCTTTTTCATTCGCTGTCGAGATGCTCAACATCCGTATCCAGGCAAGAAAACCGATAAGCCACGCCACTACACAATAAAGGAGTCGATCAATGAAACAGTCAATAAACCATTTAGTCATCCTTTGCTCGGCAGTCTTGGTTCTCACACCACTGGCAGTCCGAGCAGAGCAACAGCAAGGCGAAGCAACGGGCAAGAACTTTCCTGCGATCCAGCACTCCTATGAGCACATTGAAGACACAACTGTCAGAGCCTTACAGGGAGCTATTATCGACGCCGGTCTGAATGCCATCGTATATGGGCATGAAGGCTCAACGACCAATGTCATGGACAATTCTGTTGTCTACGTGTACAGGCACGCCAGCACTCTCTTAAAGAGTCCCAATGGCGCCGTTTTTGCATACTCCGGCTCGACAACGATCGCCCAAAGCGGGATTGTGCTCTGCAGCGGCAGATCCGACGAGAGTAACTCCAACTACGGCGATTTATACGCCAGAGTGACCGCCTCGAAGAGCTCGGTCGTTCATGCTGAGTATGGCTGCTCGATTGAAGCATTGAGTGGAGCGATCGTCTATGCCAACAACGCTCGGGTTGTGGCACGCCGAGGTTCTTATATCGCGGCTTCCGGAAACACTCATATCAGCGCCGAGAAAGGAGCCGTAATCGAATCGTACGGCAAGAACGTCACTATCGAGCTGACCGATAACACGAAAGGAACCTGACATGGACCTCATAAATCCATCAAATACAAACGAGGCGGCTCGTGAAATCCTGGTCCGTTACGCCGGAGAGCAGGCGCGTGAGCTAGGCGCAGCTGAAATCGATCCGGAGCATATCTTTCTTGCCATCATCCGAACTCTAAAGCCCGGACTCATCGCTGAAACAGTGCTCGATAGCGGATTCGGATTCCAGGACATTCGCAGGGCCATGCCACAAGCCGGCTCTTCCAGCTCTTTCGGGTCTATCCGTCATGGCACCACGCTACCGCCCTTTTCGAGGCTGGCAGAAAGCGTGACTCGAAAAGCGATTTCTACCGCCCAATCGCGAAATCGAGAACTAACGGTAGAACTTCTGTTCGAAGTGCTTCTCTTGACGGCGCATCAAACCAACCTCAAGAATATCATGGACAGCGCCGGAATCGATCACCTCACCGTTGCCGAGAAGTTTTCCCTTCTACAGAAGACAAATAGCAAGACGCGGAAAGAGAATTCAGGCTTGCATGTCATCAGGAATATCGAGGAGAAGCTGGGCATTGATGAGTCGAGGTCGAGAGAAGAATTCGCTGCCACAGATAAAGCTCTCGTTGACCCCGGCAATAACGCTGTGTCGGCGCTGGATCAGGTCAGTCGCGATCTCACCAGGCTGGCTCGAGAAGGAAAGCTCGATCCAATGATCGGCCGCGATGATGAGCTCGATCGTATGCTGCAAATCCTGAGACGGCGCTCGAAGAATAACCCGGTCTTGACGGGTGAAGCCGGGGTCGGCAAAACAGCTATCGTCGAAGGGCTGGCACAGCGAATTGTCGATGGCGACGTGCCGGACGAGCTGAGCAACAAAAGAGTAATTGCCCTCGATCTGGGCACCATGGTCGCCGGCACACTGTATCGCGGACAATTTGAAGAGAGGTTGAAGCTGGTGATGAAAGAGGTCATGCAGGCAGGCAACATTATCGTCTTCATCGACGAGTTGCACACCATTGTCGGCGCCGGAGCATCAAGCGGAAGCATCGACGCCTCGAACATGCTCAAACCAGCCCTCTCACGAGGCGAGATTCAGGTGATTGGTGCTACAACCCTTGATGAATATCGCAAATACATCGAGAAGGACACTGCGTTGAACAGGCGCTTTCAGCCGGTTCCGGTGCCTCCTGCGACGGTAGACGAAACCATCATGATGTTGAAGGCTCTGCGCCCGCGCTATGAAAAGCATCATGGAGTCAGGATCACGGATGAAGCCCTCAGGCGGGCCGCGCGCAACGCAAGCCGTTATATCACCGACAGGCATCTGCCGGACCCGGCTATCGATCTGATGGACGAGGCAGCGTCCCTTGCCAGAAACACCGTCCCGACGGAGCAAGAGCAAGAAACAACCGCCAAGAGCGGAGTGCCAGTCGTGGACGAAGCGGTAATCGACCGCACGGCAAGCAAAATGACCGGCGTGCCTATGGGTAGACTGACCCAGGACGATTCCCGGAGACTGCTCGACATGGAAGCCTATCTGCACAGGCGGGTGGTCGGCCAGGACGATGCGATCTCGGCGGTAGCAAGGGCGGTTCGACGCTCCCGCTCCGGCTTGAAGCTATCGCAAGGGCCGACAGGATCGTTCATCTTCCTCGGTCCTACCGGTGTGGGAAAGACCGAGATTGCAAAGGCTCTGGCTGAGTTCTTGTTCGGTGATGAAAGCGCGTTGATCCGCGTCGATATGTCCGAGTATCAGGAGAAATTCACCTCATCGAGACTGTTCGGTGCTCCTCCCGGATATGCAGGCTGTGAAGAAGGTGGGCAGCTCACCGAGAAAGTGCGGCGCCACCCCTATGCCGTAGTGCTTTTCGACGAGATCGAAAAGGCGCATCCGGACATCTTCAATACCCTCCTGCAAGTTCTGGATGACGGTCACATGACCGATTCCCTCGGACGCAAGGCAGACTTCAAGAACACGATCGTGATCATGACAAGCAACATCGGCGCGCGTCTGATCGCTAAATCGGTACGAACGCCCGGCTTCCAGATGACCAGCTCCGCCGATAGGGAAGCTCGAAAGATGACGGATGATTTACTGACTGAGCTCAGGAAGCACTTCTCACCGGAATTTCTCAACCGTATCGATGAGATCGTCGCATTCCATCAACTTTCGGCAGAACAGATTCGCCGGATTGTCGAGATCAAAATAGAAGGATTGCACAAACGTGAGGGACTGGTCGGCAAGACCTTGCTCTTGAGCGATGAGGCGAAGAACCGCCTCGCCCGGGCTGGCTACGACCCGATCTACGGTGTGCGTCCCCTGGATCGCGCCATTCAAACGCTGATCTGCGATCCGCTCGCCGAAGAGATGATCAGGCCGAACAGCCGGTTCAAGGAAGAAGGCGCCATCATCGAGATTTCAGACGACTTCGGATTCTCTCTCGGTAGTCCAGCCGTCGACTAACGAACAGGATAACAACAAAATGGAACTGACAATCTTTTCGGCACTGGCCGGATCCGCCCTGCCGGGGATTCTAGCCATGATAGCCGGCATCACCTTTCTGATTTTCATCCATGAGCTCGGGCACTGGCTCATCGCGCGCATGCTCGGGTTCAAGACACCGGTTTTCTCTATCGGCTTCGGCAAGCGCGAGCATTCTCTGATACTCGGCAGGCTCTGGGAAACCGAATTTCGTTTGAGCCCTATCCCTCTGGGCGGATACGTATCGATTCCCGAGCTTGAAGACGAGAGCACCGCCTTGAAGACGACCGCCCAATCCGGTCGGAGCCGGAGCGCCTACAAGCGCTTTCCGGTCTGGAAGCGCATCTCGGTAGCGGTTGCGGGAGTGGCCATGAACGCATTATTTGCAGTCGTTGCGATTGCGACACTGTACACGTTCGTCGGCAAACCCTCGACACAAACAGAATCCGTCTCGATCGACAAAATGAGCCGGGAAGTTACCATCGCGCGGGATGCCGGTCTTGCAACCGGTGACAGGTTCGTTTCGGTCGACGGTCAGACGGTCAAGACTCCCCAGGACCTGATAGCGGCTTTGCGCGACCATCCAAATCAGCGCTTCGAGATCGTCGTAAGCCGACAGGGACATAACGTCTCTGTTACCGTTACCACGGACTCGAACGGCCAACTCGGCATCGACAGCGTCTCGGTCCAGACAACCAGAAAGTTTACTCCCATGAAAGCCGGACAGGCCCTCTCCGAGGGACTCACCACTGCCGTCGATACAATCGGCGAGATGTTTCGCGCCGTAGGTATAATCGCCGGTCAATTGGAACCACCGCCCAACCTTCCATCCGGCGCAACGGACCTGCACGGCATTGTGGCCATCGTCTCGATCGGACAGCAGGCATTCGATAGAGACACGTTCAGCTTCGTCTGGCTGCTCGCCATCTTCTCGCTCAATCTGGCGGTGTTGAACATCCTGCCCTTGCCGCCCCTGGACGGCGGCTACGTCCTGTTCTACTCCATCGAGGGGATTTTCCGCAGATCGGTTCCAGCAGGCGTTCGCACGAGACTCACCAACGTGTTCTTCCTGCTTTTCGTGCTCCTGACGCTCTGGGGCTTGTTCAACGACATCTTCAAGCCGATCAAGCTCGGATAGAGCATTACGCCGGCAGACCGCTCCCCTGGGCACTGATGCAACAAGCAAATCGCTGAGCTACTTCTTAGGCCGCCTTGTCTCCACACTGATCTGGCTGCCGCTCTTGCTATCGTAGCTGATGATATCGAGCGTAGGCAGCTTGAGCCTGGAGGACTCCTCTTTATTCTCGTGGCAGGCGCGATCGATCAGCTCCATTTTCTTGATCACGTCTGCCCGATCTTGCTTGCCCATGCTCGAGAGCTCGTCCACGACCCGCTCGATGTTCACGGCGCCACCCTCATAGGCTGTATTTACGAGATCCACAGCCTTTTCCCTTCTTTCGGCTTCGTTCATCAATCTTGCTCTCCTGGTCCATGGACGACTGCCGGGACAGAAACCATCAACTATATGCCCACTCCGGGTCCGAAAACAATAAGGAGGACATGATGATTACCAGCGAGCTATACGAATTTGCAGGAAACTCAAAGCATGGCTCCGGGACGATCGACTCCACCGGCCAATCCTTCAGTTTTTCATTTGATGGTGAAAGCGGTTGGCTCGAGCTCACCATCTTCAAGATACAAAGCGACCACCGGGCCGTGGCTGAATACCGTCATCTCATCGACCACGACAATTCCGACACGATACCGCTTAGCATTGTCGTGGCACTTCTCAATCGCTTCATCAGCGCCTACATCTCGGAAAGCAAGGTGCCTTCGAGACTCGCGACGGTTGCCGATTAATAGCCATGCAATGCGACTGTCCATAAGGTGCTCGTTTCGGCCTCTAACCAAAGTGCGATGAAAACTTGCACTACCGGCGGTTCATGACCCCGGTCGGAAAGGACTCAGACAATGAAACCTATTTTCAAAGGACTGGCCGCTCTGGCGCTGGCGCTCCTGGTGAGTGCCGGTATCTCGTTCACTTTGCACACTTACGCTACTAACGAAACTCAGCTCAACGAAACTCAGCAAGCCGCGTTATCCAAAGAGCTGACCGGTACAGCCGGTGCGCTCTCCGCGGAGTTCAACGGACCAATTCTCTACCAGGCCGCCTTAGAGGCGATAAGGGATTATCACATTACACTGGTTGACGAAAACCGGAGAAGGAAGTGGAGCAAGGAATGGGAGAGCAAATACGACCGGACAGGGCAATTGTCGACCCAGGATGGTGCCGATCTAGCGATCGAAGCCATGATCAGGAGTCTCAATCAGCGATTCGATCACTATGATACTCCCGAAGAAAGAAAGCAGGCCCGCGAGCAGATAGACAGCAGTCTTGTAGGAATCGGCGTGCAGGTGACTCTTACGAATCTCGGCGCCCCACTGGAGCGCTCCTCGTTCGAGGCTCTCAGAGTCTCCAGGGAGAACTCTCTTGTCGTGGGAAGCGTAGTCGAGGGCGGACCGGCTCAAAAGTCCGGCTTGAAGGAAGGGGATATCATCCATGCAATCGATAGTCAACCCCTAATCGGCAAAAGCATGTCGGACGTGCTCTCGAGCATCCGTGGAAATCGGGGCTCGAAGGTCACTCTGACGGTCGAACGCATGGCCGGCAACCAGCCGAAAAGGCTGGTAATCAAGATCAGGCGCGACATCGTGGTCAATCCTGTCGTTCACTACAAAGATATCGGAGAAGGCATAGCATACGTCAGGCTCGATCACTTCCTCTCTAAACATGCTGTTTCCGAGATGGCGGCTGCACTCGAGAAAGCTGCCGGCCAAAAGGGCCTCATTCTCGACTTGCGCCACAATCCGGGTGGAGAATTGCAAATCGCGGTCGAGATAACGGCCATGCTGCTTCCGGAAGGCTCGATCGTAGAATTGAGGTCTAGAGATGGAAACAATCTCTTCACCGAGCGCGTATCGGTGTTGAAAGACTTGCAAGTGCTGGAGTCCCTCGACAAGGACATGAGTATGAAAGCTAAAGCCGTGCCGCGCCGGGCTGGTTTGATCGTCCCCCGGGAAATGCCTATAGTCGTTCTGGTCAACGAGTATAGCGCCAGCGCTGCCGAGCTTCTCTCCGGCGCACTTCAAAAGAGCGCTCGAGCAACAATCGTGGGAGCTCCGACTATGGGCAAGGGCGTGGGCCAGGCTGTCATCGACTTGCCCTACAATCGGTCAGTGCGCGTGACGAATTTCGAGTTCTTGCCAGCTGCAGAGCCGATTGATTGGGTAGGCATCATACCGGACATCATTAGCCCGTCGGTAGAGGGCGTTTCCTACGGCGCCCCGAGAGACAGGCAACTGCATTCGGCGGCCATACAAGCTCTCAGAGACCTGATCGCCAAAGCGGAAAGAGCCGACAGCGCGAAGCAAGAACAGAAGCGGGCTCACCGCCAGGCCTTCGAAGCAATCGAAGGAGCGCACAATGGAGCGCGGAAATAAGCATCTCGGAGGACGAAAAATGGACTCATCGACAATTGTTGTTTTCAGCATGACGCTTCTTTTGCTCGCCGGTATCCCACTGGCTGCCCTCCTCTTTCTATTCTTAACGGGTCTTGCAGACGACTTGTGCAATCATGCATGTGCTGGTTTCAACCGCCGAAAGAAAAGACCTTCTCGCGATGCTTAATCGATCGGTCCAATTTCGTTTGAGAGCGATCGGTCCAATCAATTCAGTGCCAGAGGTCAATTCATAGCTGGTGGTGCTCCGGGGATTGTATGAGAGACCCTTTGTGCATAGGGTATAGGCATATTCGCACCCAGCACGGAAGAGCACCAGACACCGAGAGGAAAGTCTCAATCCACTCAATCAGCAAGAACGAAGCGAGATAGTCTCGCTCTTGTAGATATGTCTGGTGCAGTGCAGAAAAAATTACACGCCTGACAGGCAGACCTGGCAGGCAGACCTGGCAGGCAGAAAGGACTGTTAATCATGCGCAAGCTTAGAGAGAAGCTAAGCATACTGGTGTTCTCGTTCTTCGTGTTCGGTCTGTTCCTCGAGGTTTCGGAAGCCTTCGACTCGGGGTGGAATGCTCCTACATATTCAGTTCAGCAGGTCTCCTCGGACAAGTCCGTCGCGAGGTTCGACGGCAGACGGCTCTACGACCAGGTCCTGGAGCAATTGCTCAAATACCATATCGCCCTGGGTAACGCGAAAGAGCGTGAAGCCTGGGAAACGGAGTGGCGTCACAAGTATGACCGAAGTGGCGAGCTCGACAGTGAAGAGGGTACAGACAGAGCGATTCTCATAATGGTCAGGAGTCTGGGGCAGAGGTTCGATTATTACATGAATGCCGAGCAGACCAGGCAGAACAACGAGCAAGCCTCCGGTAATTTCGTAGGAATTGGGATGAGTCTCGGATTCTTGAACTTGCCAGATGCGAAATCTGACAAGGTCGGCGCGCCGATTGAGCCTATCATCGATGACCTGAACCCGATAGTCATCTATGACTCTTTCGAGGAAGGCCCGGCATATGCGGCAGGTCTTCGAACCGGCGACAGGATCATCGCGGTGGATGGAAAGACTGTAGGCGGCATGACTCTTAGAGACATTGTATCCAGGATAAGGGGATCCGAAGGGACCAAGGTATCCATCACGATCGAGAGGACCCAGGGCGCTAACAAAGAGCCTCTTTCCATCTCGATCGTTCGCGCGCGAGTCGAGATCCCTGTAGTCAAATTCAAGGATCTGGGTGACGGAATCGCATATGTGAAGCTCACAGATTTCATCGCGCAGACCGGTCCGGCAAAGATGATGGAGGCTCTTAAGAAGGTCGGGTCTGGCGGGGCTCTGGTTCTTGATCTCAGGGGCAATCCCGGAGGCAATCTTGATTATGCTATCGCCATCGCTCAGATGCTCATGGCTGAAGGCGAGATCGTCGAGCTCCGATCCCGAAACGGAGACGGGGTGAGCGTATCTTCGGTTTCTTTGCTCGAGAATGTTCTGATCGAGTCGACTAACCTCTCCGATGGAACCTTATCTCCCAGAGCCAGACGGCGAATCAATCCGATTATCCCTAAGAGGATACCCGTTGTCGTTTTGATCAACGGCGGCAGCGCCAGCGCATCGGAAATCATTGCCGGAGCGCTAAAGTTCAGCCGGAGGGGGCAAACGGTCGGAGAGCCGACAACGGGCAAAGGAGTAGGCCAGGTTGTGATCCCCCTTCCCTACGGGAGGACCATCAATATCACCAATTTCGAATTCCGCCCCAACGGCGATACCATCGACTGGCAGGGCATCATTCCGGATGTAGAGGTAAAGGCGGAGCCCGGCAAGGACAATCAGCTCGAGGAGGCGAGAAAGCTGGCTTTCGAGCTCTTAGAGAAAAAGAACAAGCTCGACCGGCGAGCAAGAGAAGTCGAGCAGAAACACAGAAATCAATTCGAGAGCAAGTAAATGAGCGCTCTCGAGCAAAGGCAAATTGGCGATTGCTGATTTGCCTGGAAAAAATGAGACGGACATGCAAAAACCAAAAGCAGTCTTGATCCTGCTTCTTGCAGGAATTCTCGGACTTGGTGGATTCATCGGATTGCCGGCGAGCTTGATGGCTCAAAGCGCGATTCCTTTCGAACAGCCGAACTACGAGAGCGCCGAAGGTTACTCTCAATTCGGACCTTTCGGCAGTCAGCCGCCTGGTTATCTGGGCGGAGCCATAGGAGGCTCCCAGTACGAGGAGCTTTATCATATGCTCTGGGCTCAGATCGGCAACATGTATTTCGACCAGGATGCCTTGAAGAACTGGGCTTCCTGGGAGCACAAATTCGACGGCAAGCTCGATTCGCGAGAAGCTCTTGATAATGCGCTGAAAGCGATGTTCGAGAGCCTTCGGGACCAGTGGACCCGTTATGCCACCATCGATGAGCAGATCAAGAAGAATCAGAACAACATGCGCGGCAATGTCAGCCTGGGAATATTTCTCAAGCGCGCCGCAGACGGCAGGTTCGAGATCGATTTCATCGAGTCTGGCTCGGCGGCGCACAAGTCCGAGTTGCGACGAGGAGACATATTGATCTCGATCGGTGGCGTCGATATTTCATCCAAGACCGACCCTGAAGCCGCCGACTTATTGAATCCCGGGCAGGGAAGTCTTGTCGAGGTGGTTTACGAGAGCGAGGGAAGACAATCGACAGCTCGCTTGATCGCGGTTCCGACCGTAAGCGAATCTGTCGAAGTAAAGAACGTCAAAGACGGCATACTCTATATCCGCTTTCCGGGTTTCGATAGCCCTGAGCGAACAGCGGAGCTCCTGGACTCTCTGGAGCGAGCCGGTCAGAAGCTCAGTAAAGGGGTCAGAGGAATCGTTCTTGACCTTCGAGGCAATCCGGGCGGGGAGTTTCAAGAAGCGCTCAAGGTGGCTTCGATATTCATGGAGAGAGGCGTCATAGTGAAGAGCCGTACAAGATCCGGCCGGATAATCTCGGATCAGACCTATTCAGTCATCACGCCTCTGGCTCATACCCTTTCAGGACTGTCAGCCGAGCAGAATGAATTCTTCGGCTCTTTGCTCCGCGCCCCGATGGTTCTCATGGTCGACAGCAACTCAGCAAGCGCGGCTGAGGTCGTCACCGGTGCGTTGAAAGACAACAAGCGAGCCCTGGTTGTGGGTGAGAGAACTTACGGAAAAGGGGTCGGCTATGTTACCGGAAGGGGTCCGACAGGTGGCGTGATAACCATAACCGCGCTCAAGTATTTGACACCCTCTGGTTTCGATCTCTCCCATAAAGGGCTTTCCCCGGACATTGTCGTGAGAAATCCCCGTGCAGGAAAGATCGATTTGCAGATGACCGAGTCGCTAAAGATGCTCGAAGAGCTCATCAGCTCAGGCTCACAAGTGAAACAATCCAATCAAAGGGAAAAATAAAAATGAGAATCGGAAATGAAATCAAATTGACAGCAGCTCTGTTGAGCATATTGCTGGTTTCAGCTGCAGCGAATGCGGCAACCGGAACCCCGGAGAAGTCTGTCGATAAGCCGAAGCACACCCAGACATTGCCAGAATCGCCGGTCGAACCCCGGGCTTACAGCGAGAACGGCAGGCTCTATGCCTATGGAATAAAGGTGACTGCCCAGGCAAGCGAAGTAATCGTGCATGCCATGGAGGGGTCAGAAGTCGCAGCTTTGAGCGGCTCCCAGGTGGTGGCCGAGAGCGGGTCTCTTGTGTTCGCCAATAAGGGCTCGAGAGTAGAGGCCGAGAAAGGCTCGACAGTGCATTCTCTAGCTGGTTCCATCGTGACAGCGTCCTCTGGCTCGAACGTAATCGCCGACTATGAAAGCAGTGTCACCGCAGAGGCGGGCAGCACCGTAAGAGCTATGTATGGATCGCTGGTAACAGCCAGGAAGGGCTCAATCGTCAATGCCGAGCCTGGTTCTTCGGTGACGGCCGAGGAGGGAAGCACAGTCAATCAGGTTGACGTGCTTCCTTGAACGGAAACCTATCATGCCATGAGCCTGCTCGAAATCTCAGGCAGGTTCATGACATGGATGGTGGGAAGGAGTCAATTAAGAAAGGAGGATTATGCGAAACAAAAAATGGATCACTCTCCTTGTTTTCCCCTGCCTTTTGCTTCTGCTCTCTTGTAGCCGTGATGAGCCAATCGAAAAGGTCCCCTGGCTCGAGAAGCCTCCTTCGAGTATCGCTTTGAGTACCGATGAGAAGGCAGGTGCCGGCATCAGGAGGCAGTCCTATTTCGAGGACGGAATCACGATCAAGAAGGAGCAAGTTGTCTACTCTGATGGCAGCGAAGCCGAGATCGAATATTGGCGGAGCGGCCGGCTGAAAAAAATCCTCGAGCGCTTCCCGCCTGCCCATGCTGGAAACGAGGGAAAGCTCAGGCGCTCGACGATTTTCGATCAGGCAGGCATTCCGGAGATCGATCAGGTCAACCGTCCAGACGGCTCCACGAAGGCTGTTTCGACAAGTATCGATGAGAAAGGCGCGAGTATCTACCGTACTGTCATATTCTATCCGGATGGGAAGACCATCCGGGAGATCGCCAATCTTGACCGGCAGACAAGCAAATTTCATAAAGGCTGGACTTTGAGAGATCTCAAGAAATTTCGGCAGGATGGAAGCATCGAGTCGGAGTCTGCCAGGGTTCCAGATGGACGCTTCATGCGAACCGTCTACAGTGACGGTAAGAAGAGACTTCGCTTCGAGAGCTGGAGCCCCGATCGAAAGATGGTGCGCTCAGAACTCTATACCGGCGATGGTCTGCGTCTCTTGAAAATAATCGACGAGAACCCCAACGAGATGACGGTAACCTCTTTCAACCGGGAAGGGTTCGTCAATCATATCCATTACTGGACCCCTTCAATCGAAGAGGTTACTGTCTACACCGATGGCGGAGTCGCTCTTTACCGGCAATCATGGTCCGTGCCTTATGGCGAGTCTGAGCCAAAGGCGAAAATTACGAGGGTGGAGGAGATCAGAGGAAGACGAGGCAAGACTTCGTCTTACTACTTTTACCCCGACGGGAAGACAATTCATTACATCGTCGAGAGAGAAAGAAAGTCTGAACGGACAATTGAGGTGATTTACTCCTTCAATGCCAACGGCTCGCTCGAGCAAGTCCAGATTGACGGCGTGGATGGTGTCGAGATCCGGAGCGAGGCTTCAACAGAAGATCTCCGCAGGGTTACCGAGATCGATCCTGCCTATCTGACTTACCGACCATATGAGAGACCGACTTCTACTTTGAGCGATAAGCCACTGCCAAGCAATATTCAAGATTCTGATTGACTTTGAAAGAAAGGATTTGGCCATGAGAAGAGCATATTTGATGTTAGTATTCGCTTTCGTTTTGTTTTCGGGCCCGGGGAACGCTCTGGCATTTGCGCCTGGCTTCGAGGGCGCGTTGCATGGGCCGATGAGAGCCAGTCGAAGTCTAGACTTCTATTTCCAGGGCGGCAATTTCGGTTTCAGCTTCAATTATCAAAGAGGCTACCCGAGCTACCAGTACTACAATCCCGGACCACGGTACTACAATCCCGGACCCCGGTACTACTACAATCCCGGACCCCGGTACTACAATCCCGGACCCCGGTACTACAATCCCGGACCACGGTACTACAATCCCGGACCACGGTACTACAATCCCGGACCACGGTACTACAATCCCGGACCACGGTACTACAATCCCGGACCCCGGTACTACAATCCCGGACCCCGGTACTACAATCCCGGACCACTGCTTTACCCCTACTGGTAACAAGCAGCAGCCAGGCTGGCGGTCCATCCGCCGGCCTGGACTCGAATCGCCTCAAATTCTTTCAAATAGGAGATTCCAATGAAAAAGCTACTGGTTCTCATCTTTTCCATACCTTATGCGATTCTTTCCATCATTGCGATCGGAGCGGTTTACGGATTTGCGCCCATGCTCATTTCCATAATCTGGTCAGGGGTTGGCATTGCAACCATCATGGACCTTGCCGATCGGTAGAATTCTTGCTCCTGATGCACTCTGGATTGCCGGCAGATTCGTCCGGTAAATCATCAGGGGGCTGAACGGGAGCTTCTTGCAGGTTTTGACAGGCCGGCGCTATTGCTGGCAGCACTCGAGTGAAATTCGGATAGATAAGGAGGACTCGATGAAACAGAAAAAGTCCGGCATCGCCCTGACAAGGATTAGTTGGAAGGATGTTGTCGTCTATCTAATCGTGGGAACAATCAGTGCTCTGATGTCTTCATATTTGGTCATTGAAAAGGTTTCGCCACGCTTTGTCAGCCAGGAATCGAGCCAGGCGGCACAAGCCGAGGCTATGCGCGATGACTGGCGCAGACTGTACGAAGAGGCTGTTAAAGAACGGGCGGCACTGAAGAATACCGTGGCAAGGTTGAATGCTCAGATAGACGACCTCACCAGAGCGATCAAGCAGAATGAGAAGCAATTATCCGCTATCCAGGCGCAGGCTCCAACCTACAATGCGATTAAGGAGACCATCGATCATGCAAGCAAAACTGACAAAGGGCTACAAGAAGAAACTGTCCGTATCCTTGGCGAGCTTGGCGTTAGCCGCATTCGCATTCTCGACTAATGTGTCAGCCAGGGAAGTGGCCATCGATCGCGATGAATATGTGACTTTGCTGGCCAATGTGCAGCTATTGAAGGAGAGACTGGCGAACGCCGGGCAACAGATTAGTATGTATAAGAAACTGGACTCCGACCAGAAGCGTCTCATTGTCTTGCATAAGGATCGCATTGAAGAGCTGGAGAAACACATTCTGTCCAGTGACAGGCTCACCGGTGACTTCAAGACAACTATGGATCAGACCGAGCTCGTGCTCCTCGAAGCACACAGGAATCTAAAGCGAGAAAAGAGGCTGAGTCGGTACAAGACCTATGCTGTTATCATCGGGGGCGCAATTATCTGGTTGGCGTGGTAGCCTGCGCAGGCAGTCGCCTTGCCAGGAAATAGCCGGGTAGCAGTGACCGGGCGAGGAGGTCTGGATCTGAATCCTGGCCCGGTCATTGACGCAACAGGTCTCAAGACTTTTCTCCTTTCCCGGGAAGTACAGATTCAGTGCAGTGCGATCCTCGCTCTCCAACCATATCGCTCACAAGGCGAAACCGGGGCTCAGATTGACAATCGCACTCCAAACTTACCCCTCAAGAGGATTGATACTATTTCCCATAGTTAGACAAATTCGAGAACTGTTACTTCTCTGTTACAGGAACATACTAGACTAAGCCAGATTACCAGAAGGCAAATCCAATGACTTTCAGATTCTTTCCATCGGACTCGCCTGTCAATGGCGAGACCGATTCAAGCGCCGACAATTCTCTAAACAGCGAGTTCCTCTCGCTGTCTCAACTAGGACCGGGAAAGGCCGCCCGGATGTTACAAAGCTACGAGGCCATCAATCCAGGTCTTCCACCCGGATTTCCCGTGCTCAATCCGGTATTCCCGACAATGATTCCGGACCCGATAAGAGCTGCCGAAACCATATCGGAGATACCGATTCATACCTTGACTCCTTCCCCTCTTTTCCCGACTGTCTTCCCGGACCCGATAAGAGCGGCGACACAAGTAGCTGGTCTCAATAATCAGAGAACCGGTGCACCGGGAACTTCCAACCTGTCGGCGCTGGGACATATGCTCGTTCCGGCTATCGCCACGAGACCCACCGGCATATTCTGAATTTGAACCTTCTCTGATTTATAATTGGTCAGCCGCAAACTGATCGCAAATGCCTGCCGCAAAGCCCTCGACAAATTTGACCATAGCCCAGAAAGGACTGATCCTAATTGGCGTGCCGCTTGTATTCGAGATCATTTTTCTCGCTACACTATGGGTCCTTCTAGAGCAGAGCGAGATCGAGGTCCGAAAAGAGATCAGGGCCCGCCGGATAAACGCTGCTACGAGCATGATGGCGAGACACATGCTCGATTTCATTGTCGGCTCCGTAGGCTACGGATTCACCCGCACCGATACATTCAATGACCACTACAAGAACGCTGTTCGAGACCTTCCTGCCGAGGCTGATCGGCTCATTCGAATGCTCGCCGATCAACCCGAAAAGCAAGAGAAGGCCAGATTCATCAAGGAGAACTTCGAGATAGCGATCAGGAAGGCGGACGACATCAGAATCAAGATCGAGAACGACGAGATGGACAAAGTGATGGTACGTCTACCCGGTCTTCAAAATCTCGCCCAGGAAGCTTCCGTGCACCTTCACGAGCTGGCATCCGACCAGAGCCTGGCAGAAAGAGAGAGCCTCAACTCCCAGAATCAGCTTCGAGTCCTGGTAAAGCTCTGCCTGATTCTTGGTGTAGCGTTGAACCTGGCTTTGAGCCTGATAATCCTGGCATGGTTCTCTCGCAGCATAACGAAAAGACTGCAGCTGATAGCAGACAACAGCGACAGGGTAGCCCGGGGTCAGTCGCTGAATCCGTCCATGGAGGGCAGCGACGAGATTGCCCGCCTCGACCGAGCAATCCACGCCATGGCCGACTCGATCAGCACTCTTACGAAAAGAGAGCGGGCCCTTATCGAGAATGCAGAGGATGTAATCTGCTCCATCGACCGGTCAGGCAAGATTCTATCGGCAAACCCGGCTGCGCTTCCGCGATGGGGATACGAAGCCGAAGATCTGACCGGGGCTCGACTCGCCAAGATTACGACACAGGAGGATTTCGACAGATTCCAGAAAGCCCTGTCCGATCAATTCGAGACAGGATCGGCGTTTCCTCTCGAGATAAGATTGACACACAGGGACTCCTCGGAGATCGACACTCTCTGGTCGGCACAGTGGTCCGACCAGGACAATTGCTTCATCTGCATCTGTCACGACGTCACCTGGAAAAACAGGAGCGAGCGCTTGATTCGAGCAGCTGAAGCAAGATTCAGGTCGATAATCGAGAATCTGCCTATCGGACTCTTGATCTGCAACGAACGTGGATTCGTAGAGCTTGCCAATCCTTGTTTGACGAAAATGTTCGCAGTGTCGAAGGCGCCGATAGGCATACCTCTGGCCAGGCTGCTGACGGACAACTCCGAGGAGCAATCCAATCTCCAGTTCAATCCAGAGGACCTTCTTGCAGAGAGCATAGAATGCTCCATGAGAAAGGAAGACGGAAGCAATTTCCCGGCCGAGATATCCTGCCACAAGATAGGAGGAGAATTCCCCGATCCGGCTTCCTATCTTGTTCTAATCGCTGATATCACGCATAAAGCCGAGATCGAAAAACTCAAGCAAGAGTTCATTATGATCCTCAGCCACGAGCTGAGAACTCCCCTGACATCGCTTTCCATGCTTCTCGAGCTACTTTTCTCCGGTGCATACGGCGATTTGAACGAAAAGGGACAGAGCAAGGTACAGGTAGCGAAACGGAATATTACCCGCCTGGTCAAGCTCATCCAAGAATTGCTCGATTTCGAGACCATCGAGGCGAATAAGCTGGAGATGGAGACAGGCTGCTGTCATCTGACTGACACTCTGGAAAAAGCCTTAGAAGCCTCGCGCGGACCAGCCGTCAACAAGAAGATCGATCTCGTTGCCGACTTCCACGAAATTACCGTCAATGCCGACTCAGACCGCCTGGTTCAGGTTCTCATCAACCTCATAGCCAATGCCATCAAATACTCGCCTGAGGGAGAAATCATCACAATCTCCTCCAGAATAGACGGCGAGTTCGCACGAGTCAGCGTCAGCGACCGGGGACCGGGAATCGAGAAAGAGCACCGCCTGATGATTTTCGAGCGATTCAAGCAAGTTGATCCGGCCGCCTCGAAGGGAAAGGGCAATATCGGTCTCGGTCTGGCTATCTCGAAAGCGATTATCGACCGTCATGGAGGCGTCATTGGAGTGGACAGCGAACCAGGCAAAGGAAGCACATTCTGGTTCACCGTGCCGCTCTGGTCAGAGAAAAAGCCGTGATCTCAATACCATGTCAACATCCATCTGGCTCGCCACTATCGCTCATCTCGCAGCCGATAGCCGACCCTGTGCTTGGTCTCGATTATCGAGGACTCTCCGTCCAGATCGATTCTCTTACGCAATCTCTGAAGAGTAACTCTCACCGTATCCGGAGAAGAATCAGACTCCGACTTCCAGACCCTGTCGAGCAGAGCCTCGGTATCAAAAGCCTGGCCGCGGTTGCGCAGGAAAAACTCGAGCAGAGCGAACTCCTTTGGAAGCAGGCTGATTTCTCGCCCGCCTCGAAAGACCTTGTGCGCTGCGGGATCAAGGACGAGGTCCTCGAACACCAGTTGATTGCTGTTGAGAGCCGCGGGACGCCTGAGAAGGGCTCTGATTCTTGCAGAGAGCTCTTTGGCATTGAACGGCTTGGTGAGATAGTCGTCGGCTCCGGCATCCAGCCCTCTCGTCTTGTCCTCGATTGCGTTCTTTCCGGTCAAGATAAGGACTGGAGACTGTCCTCCGGATTGTCGATAAGACTCGAGAACCTCAAAACCGCTTCTTTCAGGCAGGTGCAAGTCTAGAATGACGAGATCATATCCGTAGAATTTCAGACGATCGATAGCATCATCACCGCGATTGACCACCTCCACTACATGATGCTCGAAATTGAGCCAGTCTTCCACCATTCCAGCCATATCGAGATCGTCTTCGACGACAAGAATCTTAGCCATAGTCCTAGTCCGCTTCTCCCGATAACATCCTGGAATCTAAACGGATAGATGATACCATTATCCACGAGGTCAGGAACCATGCGACACATACGAACTACAGTCCTCCTTTCAGCAACTTTCGTTCTATTCAGTCCGGCACGCGCAGGCGAGATCGACGATCTGGAGTCAAGTGGCAATCGGCGAGTGTCTGAGATCAGCAAAAGATTGGCTGCCAGTCCCCACGACCCAAGCCTTTACGTCGCGAGGGCTCGTCTATATGCGCAGATGTGCATGGACAGGAAATCGATCGAAGATTGCACTGCTGCTCTGAAACTAGACTCCAGAAATGTCGAGGCCTACAAATTGAGAGCTTCTTTGTACGCATCTAACAGCAGGCAGAAAGAGGCACTCGAAGACCTCGATCGCCTCCGCGAGATGCGACCGGACGATACAGGCATCATGGTAGACCGTGCGGTAGTTTATGATTCTTGCAGTAAAAGCGCTAATGCACTCGCGGATCTCGATCGCGCCCTGAAGCTGGAGCCGAACAAGCTTACTGCTCTTGCTCTCAGAGCATCGATCTATAGCAGATCCGGTCAATATAAAAAAGCGATAGCCGACTATACAACCCGATTGAAAGCCAGACCGAGCCTGGACATCTATAACCTCAGAGCCAGTGCTTACCTGAAGCTGGGACGATACAAGGACGCGCTGGCCGACTACACATATCTTGTCGAGCATTCTACCGATCCCGAGCCGCTTATTGTCAGAGGCGATCTGAAGATGAGGCTGGCTGACTACAAGGGAGCAACAGCGGACTATTCGAAAGCCCTGCAGCGCAGCACAGAAAACGCCAGCACTATACATGCCCTCTCACGCCGGGCGGAGTCACTTGAAAAGCTCGGCGAAAAGAACCTGGCCGCCAGAGACAGATCAAAGGCAAGCTCGCTCGAGTCGGCTTATCGCCATAGTCGATAAGCCGGCGGGCCAGACAGGTCATCGACCGCGCAGTATGTCCTTGAGCACTCTCTGAGTTCCCCTCGTTCCTTCGCGGCTCATGCGATCGAGAATGCGCTCTCCGGCTCCCGGACCACGCCCGCCCGGCCGGCCCATTCCCCGAAAAACCTCGTCGACTATGATCTCACCGCCTCGCCTGGCTGCTCTATCAGCCTGCCCCTGCACGCGTTCTGCGGCTCGATCGCCGGGCGTCTTGAACACATCGATCTCGGACAAGCCATTCTTCCTGTTATCGACAAAAGCCCGGGCATCATCAAGAATTCCATCACCATTATTATCGATCAGCCTGACATTCCCGTACTGCGGCTTGGACTCCTGCACCTGGCGCATCGCCTCAAGCATGTTCGGATTACCGGCAAGACCACTGTAACGACTATAGATGTCCTGCCCCCGGGAAGCTCTGGAGAGCATCATGTCTGCCTGCTGAAGAAGGGGGTCTGCCGAGATCTCCTTCTGGCTGAGGGGCCGACTGATTTCCCCGGCTTCTCCGTCCATTTCCCGATCATGCTCCGGGCGTAAGGGGCCTGCCGGCCCCTTACCGCTCGCGGAAGCACCCTTTTCGCCTGCAAAACCTTTTCGATCGTATACGTCGATGAGACGACCTGCCTTCATCGCTCGGGCATCATCCATGATTCCGTCTCTATCGTTGTCGACAAGCTCGACATTCCCGAACAGCGCCATCGTATCATCGGCTGACTGAAGACCCTTCATCTCGGCGAAGACGTCCCTCTGCTCCGCCGGGCTCAACGAATTGTACCTTCTGGAGATGTCCTCGCCACCCCGAGCTTCGGACATCAAGGTGAATGCCGCATCGCCGGCGTTGATTCTTGTGAGTTCGCTCATTGTTGAATCTCCCGAAATCGATACCGACATCATGTGGCATTTTCGTAACAAAGTTATTACAGCAGCCAGATCCATGAAATCGCTATATCAAATAACCCAAACAGACCAGATGTGTATGTTAGCCGGTCCTTTCCGCGGATTGACTGTTAGCTCATTAGTCTCAAGCTCTCCCAAGAGCTCCTGATTTTTCCAGCGCAATTTGAGCCAAAATAATCGGTCTAGAGCCAGATATCCATGTTTAAATAACTCGAGGTAGGTCAACGCCAGTTCCCGGGTTGGCAGAATCGATATCATGAAAACCACAATTGACGACAGGTACAGCCTGGATGATCTGATCGGCTCTGGAGGAATAGGAGAAGTCTACTCCGGCTACGACCAGAAACTCTTGCGCCCCGTGGCAGTAAAATTGCTCAAGACCGCCGATATAGGCCTTCAGTCGATCAGATTCCAGAACGAAGCCCGAATCCTGGCCAGCCTCAATCACCCGAATATTTTGCAGATACTGGACTTCGGTGTATTCGAGCAAAAGCTCTACCTGGTGACCGAGCTTCTGAAAGGGAACCCCCTAGATAAAGTCATCTCGAGACAGGGTCCGATTAGCCCCTCACGTACAGTAGAGATCTTTTCACCTGTCCTAGACGCCCTTCACTACGCTCACTCGAGTGGAATCATTCATCGCGATCTCAAACCATCGAACATCTTTCTATCCCCTGAGCCGATTATTCTCGACTTCGGAATAGCCAAGAGCCTCAGTCCTTTCTCTCAAGATTTGACTGAAACCGGGTCATTTATCGGAAGCCCCGCCTATACGAGCCCGGAGCAAGCAGGAAGCGGGCAAATCAGTCAGGCGAGCGACATCTATAGCCTGGGCTGCACGATGTTTACCGCCCTGACAGGTAAACCTCCATTTGCAGGACAAACAGCGCTCGAGACCATCAGAATGCACATCGACACGCCTCCACCCAGACTCGCCCAGATAAATCCGTCCCTTATCGGAAACGACGACCTTGAGGATCTTATTGCACGATGTCTCGAAAAGGATCCAGCCGACCGATTTCCAGACGCTGAGACCCTCAAGATCAAGCTCCTTTCTCTTCGATTCAAGCAGGACGAGACAGTGGCACCGAATCTCATACCAGACACGAACCAAAAGCTGAGCGGACCATCTCTCTCGATCTTCGGACTGATAGCGATATTCCTGATAATCCTGTTCGTTGCAGGGACATATCTTTTCTACGCCTTTGTCGAGACAGATGCCGTCAAACAAGGTTCCAAGGTTAGAACAAAGAAAGTCGATCTTACTAGTGAAAGCAAAGTGTATGAGGAAGCGATCCAGGAAGGGATTCCATCGTTCAAGGAATGTTCCGGTTACGGGAGGATCTTCTTTCTACCCAATCCAACCGAGCAAACAATCGAAAACTTCTTCAAGAGCAAATGTCGGGCGCTGGCGTTGTCCAATACCGATACAGACGGCTCTGTTTTAAGCCTTTTACGAGGACGTCAGGTGGCATGGCTCAATCTCAGCGACAATCCTATAAAGGACTCGAATCTGGGTCTATTGAACGGTATCTCAGGTCTTGAATCCGTGGGGTTAATCAATACAAGTGTATCGGCTCGAGGACTGGAGCTGATATCGCCCTCCCTGGGTCTCAAGAGAATCTATCTGAGACAGACCGATATCGGAGATGAGGCACTCGAACAGCTGGGAAGGCTCACTTCCCTGGAGCGAATCTACCTGAGAGATTGCCGCGGGGTTACAGATAGAGGTATCTCTTTTCTTTCCGGGCTCCACAAGCTTACTCATCTCGAGCTTCGGGGTACTTCCGTCACCGGACGGTCGACATCTTCACTCGCAGCTATTTCCGGGTTGCAGAGGCTCGATCTGGGCGATCTGGACATAGACGACAGGGCACTTCCCCCCCTTGCCAGACTGACCCGCCTGGAGGCCCTGAGCCTGGCCGGTACCCGGATAACAAAAAAGGGCCTCGACCAGCTTTCCAGAATGAGCCGGTTGAGGTTTCTCGACCTGAGCCGACTGGGGCTGACTCGGGACGACCTGAAAGCGCTCTCGGCTCTACCCGCCTCGACCCTGGTCTTGTCGGAAAACCCTCTTGAAGCCAAGGATCTGAATGGACTGCTGGATAAAGGCAAGATTATCTTTCTAAAGAAAGGCCCGAAGACTTATGATAGCCGGATCCAGCTGATATCCGCGCCTATCTCAATCGACTTCGAAAAATCCAATCCGACTGGGGAGCTTACATTAGAATGGTCCCCGAAGTTTATAGGCAAATGAGAGCTCCATCCTGTCGGATGCTCTCAGGAGCGACGAATGGACCTTGGCATTTTACGGGCGCCAGAATTAAAAGCCCGTGCACAAGCCATATGCTAAATTAGCCGGAGCTTTCGGCGGACAGGATCATGAGTCTCAAACTCTCGCAAAAATTCCTTATCGTAGTGACCGTGCCGGTCATCTTCGAAGTAGCTCTTGTAGGCGTTCTTCTGGAGCTTCGCAACCAGGCGGAAGCCCAGAGAGAAAAAGAAGCCCATGCAAAACAGCTTGTAGCACGCATTAACTCGATCCTGGCCTTGCACATGCAACGATCCTCTCTCTTGATTCTCAGCCATGCCAATCCGTCACCATCAGTGGAAAAGCGCGTTCTTCGCTGTGCCAGGACCATGCACCAGGAAGCCCGAGCTATCGAGAAGCTGGCCAGCCAGGACCCCGAGGAAAAGGCCATCTGGAAGCGTATTCTGAGCCTGATAAGCAAGCTAGACAAAGGCTTCATCTCTGCCAAGGAAAGCTTTGACAAGGGCGATCGCGATGCCGCCGCAGCGGCATGGATGGAGCATCAGACCTTCATGGACGACCTTTTCCAGGTCACGGACGATCTGGCCAGAATTCAGAAGCAATCTCTGGGGGAGCAGCAGAATCAGATCCGCATGATGGATCAGCTGATCCTTAGCGTTCTTTTTCTGTCAATATTTCTGAGTATTCTCGTAGCATTCGGACTGACAGTCTATTTCAATGCATCCACAGCAAGAAGGTTTTATATGCTGACCGAGAACGCCTCTCTCCTGGAGCAGGGCGAAGAGCCTGTCCATACCCTCGAAGGGGGCGATGAGCTGGCTGATCTAGATGCCACATTCCATCACCTGCACGACTCGCTCCAGCTTCTAAGACGAAAGATCCGCGCGGTCATAGAGAACGCATCCGAAGTGATCTGCACCGTTGGGGAAGACTTCACTGTCGATGATATCAACATGGCTGTCAAACAGCTCTGGGGGTTCGATCCCGAAGCTGTGATCGGCACCCGCCTGGTCGACCTGTGTGATGAATCCGACCGGGATCGATTCATCGGAGAGTTCTTCGAGGCAGTGCGGCAGGAAGAGGACCGCAGGGTCGAGACGAGCGTGCGCAAAGCGGATGGCTCGCTCTCGGCAACATCATGGTCCATATCCTGGTCGGAAAGCGATCGCGCGTTCTATTGCGTAATCTATGACATGTCCGAGAAAAAGCGGATTGAGAGAATGAAACAGGACTTCATCGCCATGGTCAGCCACGATCTGAAGACGCCACTGACAGCGGTGCTTCTCACCCACGAATTTCTCGAGCACAAACTCAAAGACTCTGTTTCCGATGTTGGCATGAAGAAGCTCAAGACCGCCAACACCAACATCAACAGGCTCATGGGTCTGGTCAATAACATCCTCGACATGGAGCGCCTCGAGTCCGGACGGATGGAAGTAAGCCCCAGCATGGTCAAGCTCAAAGACACGGTCGAAGAAGCCATAGGCTCGGTAGCGGGAATTGCCCAGAGCAAGCAGGTTGAGATTGTCTCGGAAGTGGACGGAGAAATCCAGGCTTGGATCGACAGCAACCGGATAGTCCAGGTCCTGGTCAATCTTCTCGGCAATGCCCTGAAATTCTCTCCCAGCCAATCCAGACTAACCATTGCCGCGGTAGAAGGCGACGATTTCGTGCGCGTGGAGGTGAAAGACCAGGGTCCCGGCATACCGGAGGACAAGCTCGAGCTGGTGTTCGAGCGATTCAAGCAAGCCGACCGCACCGACGAGACCGTGCGTAAAGGCACCGGTCTGGGTCTCACCATCTGCAAGTGGATTGTCGAAAGTCATGGGGGATCCATCGGCGTGACATCCAGACCTGGTAAAGGAAGCACTTTCTGGTTTACAGTACCAAGGGACGACCTTGTAGTCTGACAGGAAGCTTTCTCCAGAGAAAGAAAATGGCAAAAATCATCGTGGTCGAAGACGATTCAGAGCTCTCGGAGATGATCGGGCGCTGGCTCGACAACGAGCACCACATTACCGAGATCGTCTCGGACGGAGAGGAGGCTCTCAGCCGCCTGCAGCTCTACACCTACGATCTGGTCGTCCTGGACTGGAATCTCCCAGGAATGGACGGACTATCGGTGCTCAAACAATTCCGCGCCTTAAAGAAGACCACGCCGGTCCTTATGCTCACCGGCAAGAGCGAGATTGAAGACCGTGTGGAAGGGTTGAATCGCGGTGCCGACGACTATCTCACAAAACCCTTTCACGCCCGGGAGCTTCTGGCAAGAATCGGAGCCCTCTTGCGGCGTCCTCAGTCCTATGCCGGCGATATCCTTGTTTTCGGCGACATCGAACTCGATTCGGGCAAGAGGAGTGTCAAGAGGAGGGGCGGAGATCTGAATCTGCTCCCCAAGGAATACGCCCTGCTAGATTTCCTGATGCGTCATCCTGCCCGGCTCTTTCCCGCGGATGCTCTCCTCGATGCAGTCTGGGCCAACGAATCCGATTCCACCCGGAAAGCGCTGACTACATGTATAAAGAGACTGAGAAAAAAGCTCGATCGAGCAGGCGAAACCTCGGTGATCCGCAATGTCCACGGAGTCGGCTACGGGCTCTTTTTAGAAGAAGAGTTTGAGGAATGACTTTCGGTGCTTTATTGTTCGTGCAAGTCGGGATGCTGTCAGGAGCCACGGATTTCTACTATATCTTACGGTTGAAATCAGGGGACAAAAAACGAACAGCTGTGGGGCGAACCACAGCTCCCAAGAAAGGGTGGAGACCGGGTCCATACTCGAATAGAGTCTGAAACACCGGTCTCCACCATCAAGCAGTCAATGGCAAATGGTTACTTGCCTTCCTGGCACCCGCAGCGTGGCTTGCTCACTTCCGGGTGGTGCAGCTCGTCCACCTTGCCCTCCTCGCTCATGTACTGCTGGCAATCCAGAAGCTTGAACTCGAAGGTGGCAACCATACGGTGATGGTTGTCGGCATCGGCGAAAACGACCTTGAAGTGCCTGGGAAGAGGCTTCTTCTCCGCCGTTTTGTTCTGCCGGGTGAAGTGGAAGATAGGAAGATCCATCAGGCAACGGTGCTCGACGGGGCTCGATGCGAAGATCTCCGGGAGAGTCTTCACATAAGCGCCTGCCGCGAGCTCCTCGGTATAGACCGGCTCCTTATCGACCTCGACCTTCATGAAGGTGGGGAGATCGACACGGATGCTGAGCGCCGCGTCCTCGACCTTCTTGACGCAGACACAGCGCTGGGTGCATTCGAAAAACAACTGAGCGGCCTTGCGCTCAGGACCGACGACGATTGTGCAGTTGATCATCGTGTAGCCTCCTCAGCTCTTCTTTTCGAAGGCGTCGGGTGCGGCACGGAAGCAGGTCGCGCAGAGAGGATTCTCCGCCTTGAAGCCGGCCTTGATCGTGTCCACGTCCTGGATAGTTGTAGCGGATTGAGATTATCGGGTTAAGGGATTGAGATCGAAGGGCTGATTTGGTGCAGATTATTTGAGACTGAAATCTTAAGCCGGCGCAAATTGATTGAGACTGGGCGCGAGATAAGTGAGACGGATGCAGATTATTTGAGACTGGAGCGACTTAATTGAGACTGAAGGCACCGCATCCGGTGAGGCAGTGCTGGTAAGGGAAACGACCGTTTTTTTTTGCCCGAGTTTCTTGACAGCTGCGTCGATGTTTCGGCATTTTACCGGTCAAGAAACTCGGTAAAGATATTGTATGCACCTGCTGTTATACTCTGGCGAGTTTCTTTACTATTTGCCGGGCAGGTTTCCCTAGAAAGGCGCGCATTGAAGATCGGATACGCTCGAGTTTCGAGCGATGATCAGAATCTTGATCTGCAGCTGGATGCCTTGAGAAAGGCTGGTTGCAAGTCTATATACGAAGATAAGCGCAGTGGTGCTTATACTGATCGACCGGGACTAAATAGTCTGCTCAATGCGGTTCGCAAGGGTGATGTGGTGATCGTTTGGAGGCTTGACCGGCTGGGTCGGTCGCTAAGGGACTTGCTGGATATTGCTAGCTTGCTTGAGTCCAAAGGCGCTGGACTGAATAGCCTTAACGAGAAAATCGACACCACATCGAGTGGCGGGAAGCTGATCTTTCAGGTCTTCGGAGCGCTATCTGAGTTCGAGCGGAACCTCATTCGAGAAAGAACCAAAGCAGGTCTGGCTGCGCCAGGGCGCGAGGCAGGACAGGTGGTCGCCCAAAGCCCTTAGCACGAAGCAGCGAAATCTCCTGGTAAAGCTCTATAGAAGCAAGCAGCACACGGTGAGTGAGATTTGCAGCCTTCTGAGAATATCCAAGCCTACGCTTTATAAATATCTAGAAGCGGAGAGGAAGTGAACAAAAGACAGTGCCGCCGGAGCCATAGCCAGTCTCAAGGTGCGGCTAGCGAACTAAGTCGAAGGGCACCAGAGAGACAGTTGCTGATCAAGAACACAGCCCTCTTTTATGGCGTCTCCAGAGCCACCATCTACCGGGCACTAATCACAGATCCAAAGCCAAAGTCCGCCAGGCGGGCCGACTTCGGAAGATCAAGAAAAGTGCCGAAAGAGGATCTTGACTTGTATTGCCAGCTGATTGCTGCCTTGAAATGGCGAACAGAAAACAAGAAAGGCCATCACATATCTACGAGCAAGGCGATTGAGATTCTCGAGCAACACGGGGTGCAAACACCCGATGGATTTGTGATGGCTCCTATTGGGCTTCTGGATAAGAGTCTGGTAAACCGATATATAAGGCTTTTCGGATATGACAGGGAGCGGCTTCGGTTCGAGCCACCTTGCGTCCGCTTTCAGGCCAGGCAGAGCAATGAGTGCTGGCAGTTCGATATCAGCCCATCAGACTTGAAGGAAGTAGAAGAACCAGCGTGGATAGAGCCTGGTCGCGGCAAGCCGACGCTGAGCCTGTTCAGCGTGACTGATGATCGCAGTGGCGTGAATTACACGGAATACTGGAGCGTTTATGGAGAAGAGGTAGAGACTGCGCTGCGCTTTCTCTACAACGCCATGGCACCCAAGAAGGAGGAGGGTTTCCTCTTTCAAGGCATTCCACAAATGATCTATCTGGACAACGGTCCGATAGCCAAAAGCAATGTCTTTAAGAGGGTTATGTACAGCCTTGGAATCGCCGTGCACAAACATGAGCCGCAAAAGGAAGATGCGAAAAGGACGACAGCAAGATCGAAAGGCAAGGTAGAAAGACCATTTCGAACAGTCAAGGAAGCTCATGAGGCCTTGTATCACTTGCATAAGCCGAAAACCGAAGCTGAAGCCAACGAATGGATGTTGCGATATCTCCGTCATTACAACAATCAGGATCACCGCTCTGAAAACCATTCCAGACTAGAGGACTGGCTCGCCAATCTACCAGAGGGGGGCTTCCAAGAAATCTGCTCCTTCGAGAAGTTTAGAAGCTTTGCCAGAGAGCCAGAAAGCAAGACAGTAGGGCCGGATGCCACCATCTCTATAGATACCGTCAAGTACGAGGTGTCACCGGAGCTGGTTGGAGAGAAGGTAATCGTTTGGTGGGGTCTGTTCGACAATGAGCTCTATGTCGAGCATGACGAAAAACGTTATGGCCCCTACAAGCCATCCGGCGGACCTATTCCTCTTCATTCATACCGGCGCCATAAAAAGACAAAGCGCCAGAAGACAGCAGACAAAATAGAGGCGCTGGCCAAAAACCTGAGCGTTCCTAGATCTGTTTTGTCAGGCAAAGAAGAAGACAAAATGACCAAGCTTGTTCAGAGTCCTCCCATGCCAAGCAAGCCTTTCGTTGATCGCTTCGAGCACGAGGAGCCCGACTTTGAAAGCCCGGTTCTGGCGAAGCTTGCCATCAGTCAATATCTCGGTAGGTCCATTGCCGAACTTCCGGAAGATAGCAAGTCTTTCATCGTGGACCTTGTAGGCAGAACCTTAAACAAGCGCGAGGTAATCGGGCAAATAAAGACGTATTTCGCAAGAGCTAGAAGAAAGGAAGGGAAACGTGCGCATTGAAGCAATGGAGTATTACGGGCTCCTGAAGGAATTCAGACATGCAGGCTTTTTTGAAACTGAGCACCATCGGCGATTGTTTCGACAGATCAAAGCCGACATTCTCAAAGGCTCTGTAATTGCTGTTTCTGGCATGATCGGAAGTGGCAAGACTGTGACCCTTAGGAAACTGAAGCAGACATTGACAAGAGAGGGCCATATCTTTGTCGCTCGCTCGCTTATGGTCGAAAAGCAAAAGGTTCAGGTCTCGACGCTCATATCCGCCCTGTTTTTCGATCTACAGAGAAGCGATAAGCTGCACAGAAGCGATAAGGTCCAAATTCCCTTTCAGGGAGAACGACGGGAACGAATGCTCATAGAGCTCATTCGGCAAGAGCGGATGCCTGTCGTTCTCTTCGTGGACGAAGCCACGACTTACCGTTCCAGACTCTTAAGGACATGAAACGGGTTATGGAGACAGTAAATGACAGCGGCGCCACCTTATCGATACTCCTGGCTGGGCATCCGAAGCTCACCAATGACTTAAAGAGAATGAACATGCAGGAGATTGGTCCCAGGACGGGCCAGTTACTCGCTGGACGGCGCCATTGACAGCCGCCGCCAATATATCGAATGGCTGCTTTCCGAGTGTCTCCACGATGAATTGAGTCCGCTGGATGTTTTGGAATCTGATGCTATCGATTTGCTGGCGGAAAAACTCGTGACCCCGCTACAAATCGAGCAGCACCTGAAGCTGGCATTCGAGGCAGGGCACGATATTAACGAGAAGCCTGTTTCAGCCGAGGTGGTCTTGACGATTCTCTCAAATGCCATCGGCAACCTCGAGGCGACATTAACCAGGCTAGGATACGACCATAGGTCGATTGCCGGGCTCCTGAACGTCTCTACGGCGAAGCACGACAGTTCGTATCCGGCTGCCTGGAAGCGCCACGAGCGCATGAGCTGCATGAGCAATTACTGGTGGTTGGGTTACCCGTCTAAAAACCCCTTTTATAGACGAGTTTCTTAACGGCTAGAGCTCAGCCAGAGCATCCGGTTGTCAAGAAACTTGGACAAAAAAGAAAACGGTCGTTTCCCTTACCAGCACTGCCTCACCGGATGCGGTGCCTTCAGTCTCAATTAAGTCGCTCCAGTCTCAAATAATCTGCATCCGTCTCACTTATCTCGCGCCCAGTCTCAATCAATTTGCGCCGGCTTAAGATTTCAGTCTCAAATAATCTGCACCAAATCAGCCCTTCGATCTCAATCCCTTAACCCGATAATCTCAATCCGCTACAGATAGTGGAGAGAAACTCGATCTCGGCGATGGCAGGCTCTTCCTTCAGACTGCCGAGGAAGGCGGCGACCCGGCAGTTGATCGTTGACACCAGGGCATCGAGCTTACCGGAGAACTGAGCTCTGTCGAGCAGGATGGTCATCCGGCGCGCACCGACCCTCTGTGCGGTCTCGAGAGCCACTTGCAGGAAGCCGCAGGCGACACGGAGGTTGCCCGGGGTCGACTGGTTGAAGCAGGCCAGGACCAGATGCGCCGAGCCGGCGACACGACGCTCGCTGGAATCGGTGATCGGGTCGTACTTGCGCGGCTGGTCGCTCTTGTCGAGGAAGGTGGTGACACCGGCCCGTCCGTTGAGAACGACGAAAAGGTCGCTCGCGTCCGGATCGAACTCGCTCTCGTGCCCGTTGCTCAGGGCAGGAGTGATGAGGAAAGCTACTTTGCGATCACCTGACACGCAGGTGTGAACGGCTTGTGACTTGGACATGGTGTGTTCTCCTATTGGAGTTGGGAGCCGGAGGCTCCATTCAGCCTGCCAGGCAGGTTCTGATGCCGACCGCGTGGGCGGCGAAATAAGCGACCTCCAGAGCCAGACCGGCGAAGGCCTTGACCTGGAGCTCGAAAGTGGCGTACTGGCTGGTCTCGGCGCCGAAACAACTGTACGCCGCCAGAACATCGGACTCGACTTCTTGACCCTCGGTCTTCGAGGCGCCGCGAGAATCGCTCTCGAGACGCTCCTGAGCCTGCTCGCGCGCCCAGGTGCCGAAAGAGCCCGCGTGCTCGACCAGATAGGCGGCCAGAGACTGGATTTCGGCCAGACGCCCCCGGACACCCTCGACATTAGCGTTACCGGAGAGCGCCACGATGCTGGTCACCTTACCCGAGAGCTCGCGCGCCTTGAAGAGCACGTTGCGGACATCGGGCTCGGCACCGAAATCGATACCACCGCGGTGCTCGGTGAAGAGCTTCTCGATGACACCGGCCTGGCTGGTCATGGCGTCGAGCTGGAACTTGATGGCTTTCAGGCGAATCGCTTGAAGACCCGTCGGTTTCCTGGATTTCATCGCATGGTTCCTTCTGTATGGTTCCTTCAGTGAAGATCAGCCCCGGGGCTCGCTCTGGAGCTTCGGGTCGCGGCAGACCTGACAGAGCTGCTTCTCGACCTTGAGCCCCTGGAGGATATGCGTGCGAGCCTGAGCAGTGGAGAGAACCTCGATCTCTTTCAAGGGGCCCAGAGCTCCGCTGCGGTAGCGCTCAGCGATCCGGCAACGCATCACTGCCAGGACGCCGCGAAGGTTGCCCGGGAACATCTGGCCGGCGAATACCGGTATGGTGACCTTCGAGGCACCGATGCGGCTGGCCTCGTCGATGATCATCCGGTACATTCCGCAGATGGTCGGGCGATGAACGTCGTTCATCCCACCCAGACCGATGAGCAGCAGATTGCGAGCGGGTCCGCTGCTGGCGGCCACGACATGATGTTGACCGACCTCGCCGCTGAACTCGCCACGCTCGATTGCTGCGCTGATGGCTCCACCGGTGATCTCGTCCATGGCCTGCATGCCGTGCCCGAAGGTGGCGTGCGCCATGTGAGTCATCACCAGGAGGTCCGTCTCATCGAAGCTGAGATTGTCGAGGTGTTTGGACAAAGCAGAGGTCAACTTGAAGCTGACCGGAAAATCAGCGGGGCTGACCTCGATGGTGCGAGGAGCCCGTTTGTTTCTCTTGGACATTGCTGGTCTCCAGAATTTGGTTGATCCGACCTTCCAATCCGCTCACAACCAGGGACGCCCGAAGCCGACGCAGAACTCTCACTCCCCCCTGGGGGCAGAATAAAATTCGCGCTGATTCCTGGCTGGCTTGCTTAGAGGGCTTGAATAGGTTCCGAAAAGATGTGGATTGAAAGGAGATAACAGACCATATGAACCGGCCCCCGGCCGGAACAACCGGTTACCAGTCCCACCTTTTCCCTTAATGCACCCCATAAATTGTCACATCCGAGCGAGGCACAGGCTCGAGCCCTGTTCTGCCGTCCGGAAACCCTCACTCATACAGGCTGTTTCGTGAAACATGCCTCTTTCGAATATCATCCTTTGGGCTGATCTAAGAGCTGCGCTATCGGCACAAGGAGCGAATCATGGCGATTCCTTCACACTTCCAGGGAAGTCGCGCCCGGCAAGACTCGCATAAGCTGCGCTAGGACGTCCGCATGAGCGGCGCCACTCCGGATCGGCAGCCTCTCGAGCTCGAGGGGCGCTGTTTCATTGCTTCAGGGAAAGGCCTTTGTTAGCGTTCGATCATCTATCCCGATTCTCCTTCTTTCAACAAAAACAAAGAAAAGCCAGGCATTCAGAGCACTCTCGATGAGGACCGACACCGACTTTCAGTCGGCAGCGGGAGCATCCCCTGGCAGCAAGGGAGGTAAGCTATGAGCGAGATCAAAGTGGTACTGGTGGATCTCTGGCGCACCCTGGGCTACTCGCACCCCCGGGAACCGATACATGACGTCCAGCGTATCCTCGGTCATAAAGTAACCGAAAGAGACGGCAAACTCGAAATCGATGAAGATCCGGACTTCCTGCGCGATTGTCTGACCATGGACATCAGGCAGCCGGGAGCATTTCTTGCCACCATCGGCAGGGTCTATGGCAGAAGCGTGCCGGAAGGCGGAATAACCGCCTTTCGAGCACTGCTTGCACAAGAGAAAAAGGCATTCACGATTTATCCCGACACTCTGCCCATGCTCTCAGGACTGGCAAAGAAGCATGTGCGAGTCGGTCTGGTCTCTAATCTCTGGTCCTTCCCGACCCGGCACATCTTCCAGCAGCGCGGGCTGGGGAGGTTTTTCGAGCACAAGATCTACTCCTTCGAGGTCGGGCTCAAAAAGCCGGAACCCGAAATATTCGAGCTGGCGGCTAAACGCTTCGGAGTCCGGCCGGAGAACTGCCTCATGGTCGGTGACGACCCGCAAAATGACGTGGCAGGGGCCCTTGCGGCAGGGATGAAAGCCGCGCTGATCAATCGTGAGAGACGCCAGGTGGCTCTTCCTGACGGTGTCATGAATCTCGGATCTCTGACCGGTCTGTTGGAGAGCCTCACCCCTTCGAGAAAGGCCGCCTGAGACCCTTCACCAAATTCTTGTACCGACCTGGCGATGCCCTGGCGCAATTAGCGCCAGGGTCGCCGCCGGCGGCGATTTTTTTGTTTCACAAGATGAATGTAACAGCGCAACAAATGTTTCAGTGACTGCCGGATCCAGAACTTGTTAGTTACAGGGGCATCCACTCCTCTTTGTATCCAGGTCCCGTTTCAACCTTCTCCAGTATCGAATTCCGGAAGCCACGTCGATTTCCCATTCCTGTCTTTGCAGGGACTGGAAGCTCGCAGGCCTGACAGAGAGGGTGGATATCCAGCGTTAAACCAAGTCGATCAACAAAGGACTCGAAGATGAACCAAGAAACTCCCATGATCAACGCCAGCTCCAATGCCGACACCCTTGTGAAGGCAAGCGTCTCTCATGCCGTCTTCCTCGGCGCCCTCACCAACCTCTTCCACTGGTTCCAGGAAGCGGTCGCCGGCTACGAAGCCAAGGCTGACATGGACAAAAAACTCGCCGAGCTCGCCGAGGTCATCAAGGCGGACCCCGACATGCCCGAGCGCCTGCAAGCGGAATGGAGCGCCTACGCCAGGACCCTCCAGAGCGCTTATCAGAGCTTCGGCCGAGATGTGGTGCACAAGCTCGGGTTCGATGAGCCGGCACAGGTTCGCAACCTCGCTCTCTCCATCGCCCGCGGCGCCTTCGAGCAGACCCGCCTGCGCTCCCGCAATCTGTTGATCGACCGGATCGAAGGAACCCTGGCGGCCCGCTGATAGTCGTCGGCTGATCAACGCTATCCAAACTTTCGAGACAGAAGCCGGGCAACCGGCTTCTGTCTATCTTATTTCATGCAATTTTCGCTATATTTTATAGTATTTTATCGGACAACAGAGACCGCATCCGTAAATGGCCGAAGCGGTCACTCTAAACAGGGTCGCAACACTTGAATGATATCTTTTGAGGAATAATTTTCGGTCGTTTTTGATTCCTCAAAAGATATCATGAGACGATTTGATAGCGTTTGAGATATCAATTTGAGGGACCATCGACTCATGAATGCGCCGGTCGGTCGCCGGGATAAGAAAAGATGGCAGGAGTCGGCAATCCATCTCGAGGACCCGGCATAACCGTTCGATTGTACTCAATCGGCAATCAAGCATTCCTTGCTCAATCCTCGACACTTTCGATTGACTAAGACCAGCTCGCCGGGCAACCTCCCTCTGACTCATTTCGAGCATCTTCCTCCTTTTCAAGATCAAGAGCCCAAGATTCGATCGGACACCTCCGCCACCAGACAAACGGCAACATTGGGAGCAAGTCTGCAGGCCGTGTCTGGCTACGACCTGGTGCACTTTGCCAGTCTCCACCCAGCGATTCATGCGCTCGCTCGAATCACGATAGCTAAGGGGATTCAAGCTACCTTCCCAAAAGATACTTTCGTCGATGACCACCAGCTTCTCGTGAATAGCCGGGCGTAGATTGACATGAACACCAATAGAATTCAAATTGCTTATGGCAAGATCGAGAGAATTGCATCTATCCATGTACTCGGTCTCGCTGCAATAGCGAGAATCAATCTGGCGTACAAATGCGCAAACACGAACTCCCCTGTCCACGCAGTCGGCTAGAAGAGAGCGAAGAGAATTTACTCGTCGATTCGTCAAGAACGGACTCTGAATGAGGATAAGAGATCGCGACTTCTTGAAGTCCTGGTCAAGTTGAGGGTAAAAGCTCTTGTGGTCGAATACTGCGTGCATCCCTGGTTTCTTCTCTGCAGGCTGCTGGAACTCAATAACAATCTAACCTGGATCCAGTTCTGTACAACTACTTGACGCATGAATCCGGGAATAGCCTGGGGTCGAAAATATACTTCAGACCTTCAGAACTTCAGACTTCCAACTTCAGACTTCCAACTTCAGACTTCAGACCTCCAACTTCCGACTTCAGAAGGTTTTTACGTTCTTGTATAGTAGGTGCGAGAAAGAAAGCGAGAAGGAAACAGGGGTCGCCTGAATCCTTCTCGAAAGCCCGAGAGCTAGACCGCCTCCAGGGGAGAGGTCGCCTTCTCGAGCAGGGCGATGAGGCTGAAAGCCTCATCCCGACTGCCACCGCAGATGTCGAGGCTCGGCTGGAAGCGCGAGCAGATCTCCGGTCGCTCGGGCTTGCCGAAGAGCGCGCAGAGATTGTTCCTCGTCAGATGCGGGCAGGTGACGCCGGCCGGCTTGCCTTGCGGCAATCCGGGGATGGGAGAGGAAATCGAGATAGCGGTGCAGCACGCACCGCAGTCGCGCCGACAATCCATGTCCCTGGTTCCTTCTCTTTATTGGGAAAGAAAGAGCCCGGGTGGCTGGCATCATGCCAGCCACCCGTGCCCGGTGAAACTTCAGTCGTCAAACGGCAGTCCGGTCAGAACAGCTTGAGCTGTACCGGCACCTGCCGCTCGGCTTGCTGCGCCTCTCCACGCCCTTCGGCGGGAAGAGTGCCAGTTCTGCCGGTCTCAGCCTGCCTGGCGGCGAGCGTCGGCGCATCCACCTTGATGGTGGAGACGACGCCGAAGCTGCCTTCCTTGAAGTAAGCGGACCTGCCCTTCAGGTCGTAGACACTCCTGAGCACGTCAGAGAGCTTGCGGCGGCGCTCGTCGAAGCTGTCGTAGCGCGCATGGTCTCCGGACACGAAATTGAGCCGGAATGTGCGCCACTTCTTGCCGTCGAAGATCGCTGCTCGAAACTGCCCCTGACCGCCGGTGTTCCCACGACCATGCTTGAGGTGGCTCCACAGTTTGATGTCACCTGCGGTGGCACTGCCCCGGAGCTCCATAGAGGGACGCTCGTCGGCAAGACCACCGGTCAGATGCACCCGACCGCTGAGCACGATGGGATCTCGCGCTTGTCTGGTCATATGCGATCCTTCTGTTATCAGGTTGAACAAAAGAACAGCCGGCGACGGTTCGACCGCCGCCGGCTCCGTTACCCCCGGAGCTCGCTCGCTCAGGCGGCCTTCTCCTCGTCGATGCGCTTCACGGTCACCTCGGGATAGGTCTCCCTCAGCAACTCGATCTGCTCATCCACTCCACGCACGTAGAACTCCAGGCTGAAAGGCGGCTCCTCCGTTTCCATCACGGTCTTCACCACCTTCAGCCCGAAGATTGCCGTCATGTCGTGCTGCAGCGGGCCAGCCGTCTCGGCCAGAGCCCTGTGGCCCTTTGCCCTGACGCTCACGCAGTAGAGCAGCTTCTCCTTCTTGCTCGCCGCCATCTCGGCACGAGCCAGGCGGCGCTGCATACCGAGCTTGGCACCAGCGCCGCGCTCGCCCACCACCACCATCTGGTCGGCAGCCGACGTTGTTCCCCCGTCTTCGACGAGGTAGAACGACAGCCCCTCGTTACCTTCCTCATGAGTGATCTCGACGAGATCGCCCAGAGAGATGGAGTTCTTGGTGAGCTCGCCACCGAGCGGCTGCTCGATGTAGCGGTTGATTGCCCTGCTGATGCCGCGAGCGGAGTCACTGCCCCTGGTCGCCTGGGCGAACAGGAACTTGCGGGCAGCCTCGTCGACGGTGATGTCGAACTGCTGTCCGCGAGGCAGCTCGTCTTGAATGCGGCGCACGAACAGCCCGATATGCACGTCGAGGATGGCGCGCAGATCGTCCTTGCCGAGCTTCTGAGCGATGACGACCTCGTCGATACGGTCGATGAACTCCGGAGCATAGCGATTCTCCAGAACTCCCTTCACCGTGCTTTCGATGTCGTCCTGGCTGACCACCTTCACACCGGCGTGGAAGCCGATGCTCCGACCCAGCTTGGACAGCTCGAAAGCCGCCACGTTGCCGGTCAGGAAGATGATGCAGTCACGGAAGTCGGTGGGCTCGTTGGAGCCGAGGTCCACCTGACCTTCGTACATGATGCTCAGCAGCACATGCTCGAGGTCCTCGGACGCCTTCTCGATCTCGTCGAAGACGAGCACCGAAACCGGCACGTCGGAACCCTTGCGGGACGCCACGATGTTGTGACGGGAAAGACGAGCCGACGGGTCGATCTGGCTCGGCTTCAGGGCAGCCGCCTTGTCCGGGTCGCGATGGCCGACGTAGGACGGCGGGGCTCCCAGGAGCTGGGAGATGCGATGCTTTTCCTTGTAGGCACCGCACGGGATGCGGATCAGAGCCTCTTCGTCCTGGTGGAGGAACTTCGACACCATGGAAGGGGTGAGGGTCTTACCGGTACCGCGCTGGCCGAGCAGGAACACCACGTAGATGGGCCGCTTCTTGTTGCGCAGCGGGTTGAAGGCCTGACGGTAGGCGCGGCCTGCGACGCCGACGAGACCGGGCTGACCGACGATGTTTCCGTTCATGAAATCCATCATCGCCTGCTCGCGATCGTTCGGCACGTTCACTTCCAGAAGCCTGCGGACCTTGCGTCCGGGCTCATGGATCTTGGTTTTCTGTCGTTTCGTAGTCATGGTCAACTCCTAACTTTAATTGCCGGCGTGCATGGCCGGCGGGTTTGGAAAAGAGTCGACCACCGTCGGAAGTGACGGCAGCCGACCGGCGCCTGTTGAGGGTATGCACTGTCACCCTCCGGCATGGCACCATTTACAGAACTTCGTCCCGCGATCTTGCATGCGGCGATAGCCCTCTTTTCCAAAAGAAGGAGTTATCGACCGACGCCAGGACACCATGCCCCGCAAGGGGCACGGTGTCTGCCATTGCTGGCCCGCGAGAGTGCTACTAACCGGAGGCGAGGCTTCCCATTTTCCTGGTCGTCGACTCCCTCCGGCTAGCTCATGGAAGCGCTACTCCTTTCGAGAAAGGCGCAGCATCTCCATGTACGAAGGCGCCACCTCGCGGTTGGCGCCTCCGAGCAGCTCGGCGGTGACGTCTTCGACCAGACTACGGGCCCCGGCGACATCTTCTTGCCGCCGGGCGATGACCTCTACCTCGAGATACGGACCCGAGTATGACCCGAGACCGGTTACGCGATCGAGCGCGACGGTGACGGAAAGCTCTCCCCGATAGCGGCGCTTACGGTACTCCGTGCGCTTTTTCGAGAATGAGAGCAGGTCACCGCCTGCAAGCCTCCGACCCAGACTCAAGAAGCAGCCGCGGGTGAGCTCGTCGAAGGGATCGCTCTCACGCTCTTCGCGCTCGCGTCCGCCTTCGACTTCCACCCAGGTCTTCATGGTCAGAACCGTCGACTTGCCGTCTCGACCGACAATATCACGAATCCGAATCATGTCGGACTCGACCTCGGCCGGGATGAACGTGTCCGTTATCTCGACCTCGGGAACCCTGTCGAATCCGGACTCCGTGAGGACTCCGGGCAGGCTGCTCATCTCCTTTTCGGAAAGCCGATACTTTCGCTCGACTTCGAACTGGAACGAGACCTCTTTCCCTTTCGACAGGCTCAAACGCTGAAGGAATCGCAGGAGCCATCCGAGGACTCCGTTGAGTAGATTCATAGGCATATCCTTCGAGTGGTTGACGATAAGCCGGCGAGCTCTCATCCACGCTCAGCACGCGAATGAATTATAGGCTCTGGGGTTGAAATAGAAGCTAGATGTGAGGTTTCTACTCGCCGATAGATTGAAAAGAGGTGATTCGAAACTACACTTGTCAAGAGCTCAAAAGCCATACCGGCCAGGGGCTTAGATTAAACCAGTCAGGTGGCTTCGACAAGTGTTAAGAGAAAAGTAAAAGCCACTATTGATGAGGCTCTTCAGCGAAAAGCCGTCACCATATGCTCAACACCTGGCACTGATGGAAGCTGTCATACAGGTCTGAGAGCCGACATCGATAACAGTCGCCAAGCTAGCGAACTCGTCTAATCAAGAGATGCAAAGAATGAAGCCCCTCCACCGGCTACGATAGCTGTTAATGATCAAAAGAAGAATTCTATCCCGTAGAGCTTTACTGGCTCTGGAGTCGGTAAACCTGATCTGTTTACCTGTTTGTTAAGCCGTCGCAACGATGTCAGTAAATATCTTTCTATAGTCACTATTTGCAGAATGAAGTCTCTGATGTTCCGGTAATAGTTTTAATTGAGGTTTCGCGCGCCCCTGTAGAGTCTGCAGCAACCACGTCCAGCAAAGACGTGCAATCGCACGGTTTTTACCGAGCGAAGTTGCAGACTGCCCAGCCGCCGGACCGCCGGGATCGCCAGATACGAAATCGCCTGTGAGTGTCTCGCTCGAGACAGCAGACGGTTGTTCTCTAACTTAGATAGAAGGAGCCTGACAATGGCAACTCTAGCAAAGCTGAAGCCGGCAAAGGCGCCGACACTCTGCGTCGAGCCCCAGGGCTCGCCGCTCGTGCTCGGTGCCGGTGGCTGGAATATCTTCCACCACTTCGGCGTACTCGATTCGCTTGCTCGTCACGACATCAAGTGCGGGACTGTTGTTGGAGCGTCGGCCGGCAGCACCACTGCCGCTTTCGTAACCAACGGCTACAGCCCCGACCAGCTCGTGGAAATCTTCCTCGAGATGGCTGACGACAGGCACAATTTCTCGGTTCTCCTGGAAGCCTTCAAGCCCTGCGACCCCATCGCCTTTTCGGTGGGTGGGCTTCTCTCCCTGGAGCCGTCTTTCCGGAAGATGGTCGAGCGTTATGGTCTGAAGCCCAACAATCGGCTGAAGATCGTGGCCTGCGACTACTTCACTCGCGAGCCTGTGGTTTTCGAGGGCGAGGACTACGACCTGGCCAAGGCACTTGCCGCCTCCGGCGCGGTGCCAGGCGTGTTCCAGCCTGTCTGGGACATGAGCCACGGTCGTCCCCGGTTGCTGGTTGATGGTGCCATCTACCACTACAACCCGACCGAGTTCTGCGATGGTCCTGCCATCGTCAGCAAGTTCCGACCCGCAAGCGATCTTCCCCGCGAATGGAAGACGCCCATGGACCTCTACTTCCACTTCCGCGAGCTGTTCTTCCCGCTGGCTGGCAACAACCGCTACGTCGACCCGGTGAACAACCTGGTCATCGAAACCGGATTGCCCCACGTGGCCGGTCTCAACTTCGGACTCTCGAGGGAGACCCTCGTGTCGATGGTCGAAAACGGTCGCAAGATCGCTGACGAGGTCCTCGACAAGGCCATCGCCGACGGACGTTTCTGCACCGCCGGAGCCTGAGAAGCTGAAGCTGAGAATCTTAGATGAGAGAGCGCGGACGCGGTATCATTACGTCCGCGCTCTCAGAAAAGGAGGTCTCGTGGCCAAGCCACTCGCCAACAAGGTCGCCCTCGTCACAGGTTCGACGAGCGGCATCGGACTCGGCATCGCCAGCCGCCTGGCTGCGGCTGGCTGTCATGTGATGCTCAACGGCATCGAAACCCCTGCTCAAGCCGCTCCGCTGGTGTCCGGGCTGAAAACCCGGTCGCGCAGAAAGATTGGCTATCACGGCGCCGACATGAGCAAACCGGACGAGGTGGCCGACCTGGTCGACGCGACAGTGCGCGACCTGGGCGGTCTCGATATCCTCGTCAACAATGCAGGCATCCAGTACACCGCCTGCGTAGAAGATTTCCCCGTGGCGAAATGGGACGCCATCATCGGCATCAACCTCTCGTCGTCTTTCCACACCATGCGCAAAGCCGTACCGGTCATGCGCAAGGCTGGATGGGGAAGAATCATCAACATCGCTTCCACCCACGGTCTCGTGGCATCGGTCAACAAGGCAGCTTATGTAGCCGCCAAGCACGGAGTTATCGGTCTCACCAAAGTGGTGGCGCTCGAGACCGCCGAATCGGGTATCACCGTCAACGCGGTCTGCCCGGGCTGGGTGCGTACTCCCCTGGTGGAGAAGCAGATTGACGACCTCGCCTCGGCTGAGTCGATCAGCAAGGACGATGCCGTCATCAAGCTGCTTGCCGCCAAGCAGCCGAGCAAGCGGTTCACCGAGGTCGACCAGCTTGGCGACCTGGTGGTCTTTCTCTGCTCGGAGGCAGCCGCCAATATGACCGGCATCGCCATCCCGGTGGATGGAGGCTGGACGGCTCAGTAAAGCCGCTCCTCAGGATCAACTCAAGGGTAAGAGGCTCGCCATGAGCGCAGTCGCCTGCGCTTCGACTCTGGTCGTGGTGGACATGCAGCCGCGTTATCAGGCAAGCAGGTCCATTGTTCGACAGGTCGAAGACGAGATCGGTCATGCCGTGGACAACGGATGGCCGGTCATAGTTTTGCAGTACAAGAACATGGGTCGGACGCACAAACGTCTCCTGGATGCCCTTCACCACAGAGGTGCGCGTTATGTCCTCAGGGTGAAAGCTCGACCGGACGGCTCGCATCATGTGGCGGAAGCCTGCCTGATGCACGGCTTTCCCACATCGCGGTTTCGTCTCTGCGGAGTCAATGCTCTGGCCTGCGTCAAGCAGACCGCTCTCGGTCTCAACGCCCGCTTTCCCGGAAGCCGGGTCGAGGTCGTGAAGAGCGCCTGCAACGGTCCCGGGGTCGTCGACTGGTCCCGTTTTCCGTCCCGGAAAAACCTGATTCTCGTTTCTTTCCAATCTCAGTGCAGAAGGACCAGCACCATGAACCCCGTGCGTCTCGAGACCGGCGCAACTGCCAGCTATTCCCGGACAGTGACCGGCGAGGACATCGTCGCCTTCGCGAATGTGACCGGCGACAGCAATCCCGTTCATCTGGACGAGGAGCACGCCCGGCAGACTCCCTTCAAGCGTCGCATCGCTCACGGTATGCTCACCGGCTCGTACATCTCCACGGTTCTGGGCACCATCCTCCCCGGTCCCGGAACGATTTACCTGGAGCAGAACCTCAAGTTCCGCGCTCCGGTTTTCATCGGCGACACCATCACCGCCCGGGTGACGGTGGAGTCCTACGACGAGGCGAAAGGAATCGCCGCCCTCAAGACCGATTGCGTCAACCAGGACGGCAAGGTGGTCATCGAGGGCAGCGCGAAAATCCTCTATCGCCGTTAATGCAGAAGACCGCGGAGCTCCTGCCGGATCGACGGCAGGAGCCCCACCGGTCTTTCTCTCAAGAGACGAGAGTGGGCGGTCGCCGCCCCTTCTCACCATGGAGTCGGCTATGTACATTTGCAGCTGCCGTGCCGTAACCGACGGCCAGATCAAGAAGGCTGTCGCCGAAGGCACCAGAACATTCAGGGCTCTGTGCAAAGAGCTTGGCTGCGGAACCCAGTGCGGGATCTGCGCCAGATACGCCAAAGAAATTTTCGACCAGGCGAAGAAAGACCTGCCCGGAGATAAATCCTCCGGCGGAGGAAAGAAATAATGCCTGAAAAGCATGTTCCAAGCTTCGAGAATAGGGCTATAACTTTCGCTACGCGGAACTTGTAGCCCTTTCATTTTTGGGGTATTATTACTGTCTTCTACAGTAGCTCGTCGACCAGCGAGGAGGGTTATATCCCTATTTTTTTGCTTCCAATTACATAGCGTAGTATCACGGGACCTCCTGAAAAATTTGAAAGTGAACTGTGAAGGGGAACGGAATATTCATCCCGTTCCCCTCCAAGTTCGTTTTAGAAGTTCTGCTATAGCTTTGCTTAGGCTGCCCGCGCCTCTTCGGCGAGTTGCTTCAGCACTTTTCGCAGCGTACCGGGGAAGCGCACTTTCTGCGGAAAGACAAGACGCAGAGCATTGCGCCCGAGTTGCAGATCGAGCCCGTCGGGATCGCAGCCGACGCACTTCCATTCACCGTCCTTGCCGCCAAGCAGCTTGGTGGCATACAGGCGGCATGTATCGGCGTGGTCTTCGTTGAGATGTTTAACGAAGTCCACTTCCGCTTTGACGAATGAGCGTGCATTTTCGATGTCGGTCAGGATCTCGTTCGGCTTCACGTCGAAGATACGACCGAAGCCACCGACGACGTGACCACCTTCTACGACCATCCGGTAGTACCCGAAGTCGTGAATCGACGCGTAGACATGTGCATCCGGCTGGCGAGCCTGATATCGACGAATGTCCTCGGCGTCCGTGGTAGAAACGAGTGAGCCGGTCAACGACAGTCGTCCGTTGGCCAGCGGATTGCCGTAGCCGCGCTCATCGACCATCAACGAGATGCGACTGTCGCGCAGAACATTCTGCGTATGCACCGCCAGGGTCGAAATGAGCAACAACGGTGAGCCGTCGTGTGCGGTTGCGACATTGACGAGGGAAACGAAAGGCATGCCGTTCGGCATCAGCGTACCAAGCGAGGCAACCCGCGCCTGGCGCAGAAGCTTCTTGGCGCTGTCTGCCTTGTTGAGTTTGCGTGGTTTCATGGATTCATCCTCTTGCCACTGTTAATTGGAGCGAAGGCAATTATGGTGTGCATTGCCAAACCACCTTTCTGCAAACAAGAAATCGTCTTCTAAGGAGAACAAAACCGGAAAAAGAGAGCGAGGAGTCGTGAGTAACCAAGCTGAGATTCCTGATTTTTCCGCAAGGTCATTGCCAAAATCTGAGAACACATAGCTCGCTTACTCAGGCGTTCTTATTGAAAGAGATGATTAGAAGCGGAAAATGCGGTCTTTCGAGTCCTTAAGAAGTATGAAAAAAGTAGCTTTTCATCCTACCAATCACGCACACTTCCGTTCCAACCTATTTCAACTACTGGTAGTTAAGACGCCAGCCGCCTGACAACCACCCCCAACTGGAGCCATCGCTGGTTCCAGCTTTATTCATCGAATCTGTAGAAAACCTGAAGAGTCGGTCTTAGAGCCGCTTTAGACTAAAATCTGGCTGGCCTCGTTCACGCGAGCAGCCACGGTTAAAAACCCGAGCTTTATTGGTATATCTGCGGCAAGCGCCAGACCAGAGCCATGCCCGAACAGACACGAAAAGCGAATCCGAAGATCAAGACGATCTGCCCGCACTGCGGCAAACCCAGGGTCGCCAGAGGATCGATTACCGGCTGGCTGTTCTCGGAGAAGCATTGCAGCTGCTTTACCGGCGGGATCCCACGACTCTCTCCGGGACGGCCCGATCCTATCGAGAACATCAGTGTCAGCACCGATCTACCCGGTGAGGCTCTCGGGCCCGGTTATCAATTCCTCGAGCTTCTGGGACGGGGCGGCATGGGCTCAGTCTATCGAGTCAGGGATCTCAGCCTGGGAACGGACTTTGCCGTCAAGATCCTGAACGAGGAGCTGGCCGAGAATGCCGAAGCGCTCAAGCGTTTCTATATGGAGTGCGAAGCAGCCTCGAGCCTCAGTCACCCCAATCTGGTCTCGGTTTATAAACACGGTCAGACGAGGCAGGGAAGCCCGTATCTGATCATGGACTATATCGAGGGCGAGAGCCTGGCTTCGATTCTCGAGCAAGAGGTCTATCTCGGGCCGGGACGCTGCCTGGGGATACTCGTGGCGGTAGCGGAAGCCCTGGTTTATGCGCACAAAGAAGGCATCCTGCACCGCGACTTGAAACCGGCAAATATAATGCTTACCACCACTACCCCGCTCGAGATGGTAAAACTGGTCGACTTCGGCATAGCCAAGGCTCTCGAGTCGAACATTCGTATGACTCAGGACCTGACCAAAACAGGCGATGTCCTCGGAACGCCAGTCTATATGAGCCCCGAGCAATGTCTCGGATTCCAGCTCGATGCCCGGTCGGACATCTACTCATTCGGCTGCCTGATGTGCGAGATGCTCAGCGGAAGCCCGCCCTTCTCAGGCGAAAACGCCATGCAGATTATCGCCCATCATCTCAACGAGGCACCTGTGGACGCCGGCGAGCGCTTCAACAAGATGGGAATCCCACCTGGATTGCAGGACATCGTCTTCACCTGTCTGGCCAAAGATCCTTCCGATCGCTACGAGTCCGTGGACGATCTCCTGAAAGACCTGATTGCCGTAGCCGAAGGACGCCGCCCCTCGGTCTCTACATCGAGAGTGAGCTCCTCTCTGCGGTCGCCTTACACCGGATTGATTCTCGAGGCGCTTCCATTCTCGGTACCGGTTCTGGCGTTCACAATTTTCTCCGTGGTTCGGGAATCCAGTGCACATCGAGTCATGGACCATTGTCTCTGGTCTGCTGCAATCGGATTTCTGCTCGTGCTCTTCTACACAGCCAAGGCTTATCACCTCAAGGTGAGCTCCTCTCTGGTCGATCGAAGAGGCACTTATCACCGCCGCAAAATTCGCACCATGCTCACCACCGCTATCGCCTCTCTGCTCTTTTGCCTGAGTCAACCCCTGGTCTGGATGGACTTTCTGGCTTTCGACGCTCTGCACGCATTCGAAAAGACCAAGTACCTCCTCTCCTGGTATTTCGCCCTTCTCTGGATCGCCCTGGCGATCATCCCCTTTCTCGCGGCTCGCAATACTTCGCGCTAGCACTGCGAGTCCCCGGGCAGAGAGCTGGCACCAGGGCTGTTTTGCTTAAAACTCACTTCCAGCAATGGTTTTGAGCCTTTTGCCAATTGCCGCCGGCGAACCTGATTGCTAGGCTCGAGTCATCTGTTGACAACCCTGCCGGCCTGGAGCAAATCACGCCACAACCATAATCGCTACTCTACAGCCGGCTATTATCCACCCCGTCCTCGACGGGGAATACGAAAGGATCACGCCAATGCAAACCACGATTTCCAAAAACAAAAACCAGACCGCCATCGAGAGAGCCCAGCAGAAGCAAGTCGAAGGACTGAGACTGACAAGTCATTTCTGCGCCCATCCCGATTGCGACCGACCTGATAGCCGTATCGAACTGAAAGACCTTCAACCGGTCATGAGTGTCTCTCTCAAGGGCCGCAAGATGGTCTTCTACCACAGGGACTGCTTCAAGAAGTAGGCCTTCTTTCTCTTAACTCGAATTGCCCCAGGGGCGATAGGAGTCTGAAATGAAAACCGCAACCGAAAGAAAAACAAACGTTTTAGACACCGGCCGGAACGATGCTGCACGTACAAATGGGGGCACCGTCATCTGGTTTGATCCAGGCAAACTGACCGAAGCCGAGAAGAGCTTCAGCGAAGGCTTCGCGAAAAGCGTGATCGGTCAGCCGGAGGCCGAAAAGGTCGCCCGGATGGCATATAACGCCATCAACAATCCCCTGAGGGACAAAACCCGGCCTGCCGGGATCTACTTCCTCATCGGACCTTCCCGGACCGGCAAGTCCCTGACGGCAAAGACCCTGGCTCGACTTTTCCACGGCAGCCAGGACGCTCTCACCAGACTCCAGGGAGGCGACTACAGGGAAGACGCCCAGGTCCTCGACCTGAAAGGGGCGCCTCCGATGTACACAGGCTACAAAGATCCCACCGACCAGGAAAAGCAACCGGCTCCCGAGGATATCGATCCCACCTCGGTGGTCTCGACCCACAACCTCAAACGCGCCCGCAAGGGCTCGAATACCGAAGTGGACATCATCGTCATCGACGAGTTCGAGAAGTCCGCTCTGGAGTTCTACAAGCTCTGGATGGGCGTGTTCGACACCGCCTTCCTGCGCCTGGGCAACGGTCAGGAAGTAGACTTCAGCAATGCCATCTTCATATTGACCAGCAACCTGGGCATGCACGAGCTCGAGAAGATGGCCCGGGGCCCCATCGGCTTCAGCACCGGCAAAAAGGAGATCGACAGGCAGGATGTCGCCTCGGTGGTGGCAAACGCCATGACCCGGGCCTACCCGCCCGAGTTCCGTAACCGCCTGGATGCAGTGGTGCTCTTCGAGCCCCTCCAGGGCATGGACAGGCGCAGGATAGTAGCCCGCGAGGTCGAGATCCTGCAGGAGCGCGTCGACAAGCAGCTCGGCGCCGAGGCCTTCGGCATCGAAGTGACCGAGAGCGCTGCTGCGACGATCATGACCCGGGCGGAAGAATCAGGCAAAGGAGTAGCCGAGATCAAACGGCTTCTCGACCTGGTTCTGGTCGAGCCCCTGGGCCGCGAGCTGCAGAGAGGCACTATCAGCGGTGGCGACCTGGTGTCCATCTCGGCGGAAGCCGGAGAGCTCTCCTATTGCGTGATCAAAGGCGGCAGGCAGGCTTCCCGTCGCGCCGAAAACTATAACATTGTGAACGGCTCCTTCGACCGGAGACTGGAGCGGGCCCGGCAAATCGCCGACCTGATGGCCGCCGAGGGCCGCGTGCCTCAGCGCTATATCCTCAGGCTCGCCGGTGCTCGACTGAAAGAGCTTGAGCAAAGGGGCACCAGCCTGGTTGAGGATCTCGAAAGGGGTTTCGGCCTGCCCGTCGAGATGACCGCTCTCGATCGCCTGGAAGCACCGGCATTCAAAGCAATCATCCGGGCAACCGGCGAGCTCCTGGATCTGATCAGGGAGAAATACCCCGAGCTCAGCTTCAAGATCGTCCAGTAGAAATGCGGGAGGGGAATTTCAGATCCAGGTCTGACTCCCCTCCCGTCATCGCCAGCTTCGGGGACTGGCAATATCCTCTATGAACCTTACATTTTTCATTCTGCCTGCCGGCCGTGAGGAAAGTGTGAGGACAACCGGATTCACATCATGGAAAAACTTGGCATTCATGTACTCGCGGCCGACCTGGTCGAACGTCTGTACAACTGGAACCAAGGCTTCTTGAACTGAGAAGAATATGACTGTCAGGTCAAGTTTCTTACGAGAATTTTGATCTGACAGTCATATCTGCCTTCGGCGACTATCGCATCGCGAGCATTCTCTCCTCCTTCAAACCATACCAATTCCACTATTTTCTTTAGTAGATTTTGAGAGAAGAGAAACGGGTAACCGTGCGGGTTCAGTCAGGACAGGCTGTCGCAATCAATGCGACTCTGTTCGGACATCATCCCGCACGGCTCCCGGATCTACTGCTAGGGTCGCCTTCGTTCATACGAGCCTCCCGACGAGAAGAGTGGACGCCACACTGAAGTAGATGACCAGACCGGTCACATCGACGATGGTGGCGACGAATGGGGCGCAGGCAGTGGCCGGATCGAAACCGAGCTTGCGCAGGGCGAACGGCAGCAGGGAGCCGATCAGGCTGCCCCACATCACTACACCGATCAGGCTGAGCCCGACCGTGAGCCCGACGAATACATAGTGCTCTCCGTAGACACCGAAGATGTTCTGCCAGAGGAGCACCCGGGTGAGTCCCAGGAGCCCGAGAACCAGACCGAGCACCAGGCCGGTCAGAAGCTCACGGCGCATGACCCGGAACCAGTCGGAGAGCTTGACCTCCCCGAGAGCCATGGCGCGAATCACCAGGGTGGAAGCCTGCGAGCCCGAATTGCCGCCGCTTGAGATAATCAGCGGGACGAAAAGAGCCAGGACGACCGCCTTGGCGATGGCATTCTCGAAATGAGCCATTGCCGAAGCCGTGAGCAGCTCGCCCATGAAAAGCATCACCAGCCAGCCGGCGCGCTTGCGAATCATGGTAGAGAGCCGCGCGCTGAGGTAGGGCGTATCCAGCGCGGCGGTACCACCGAGCTGCTGGATGTCCTTCGTAGCCTCCTCGCGGACGACATAGACGATATCGTCGGCGGTGACCACTCCCTTCATCGAGCCGGATGCGTCGAGCACCGGAACAGCGATGAGACCCGAGCTGGCAAAAACGTTCGCCACCTCTTCGCGGTCGAGACCCTCGGCGACACTGACGAAATCCTTGCGCATCAGCTCCTGGATTTTCTTTCCGGCGGGAGCCATCATCAGCTCCTTCATGGACAGAACGCCGAGCAGCTTCTGGGAAAAGTCCAGCACATACAGGTAGGAGGCGGTAGCCACATCCGAAGCGAGCTGCTTGCGAACATAGCTGATTGCCTCGGTCACCGTCATGGGCGGACGGACACGGACAAAGCGGGGGTTCATGAGACCGCCGGCGACGTCCTCGGAATAAGCGAGCAGAGCTCGAACCTCGGCTCGAGCGCTGGTATCAAGAAGGGCGAGGAGCTCCTCGCGCTCGTTCGCCTGCAGGTGCTGCAGGAGGTCGGCAGCGTCATCCGGGTCGAGGACCCTGATGGCCATGCGCTTGCGGTCGACAGGCAGGGTGCGGATCATTTCCGCCTGATCCTTGACCGTCAGCGCGCCGAAAGATTCGCCGAAATTCATCAGCGAGAGAGCGGCGGGGCTCCCGGGGAAAGCGATAAGGTGCTGCATAGCAATCTCCTTTCCTCAGGGTTTGATAGATGTCAGGTTGTCGAACAAAAAAATGGAGGCTGGAGGCTCTCGCGAGCGCTCCAACCTCCACGACGAAACGTGCTCTCCTGAGCGGAGCCTACTTCCGCATGTACTTGCGGTAGTCGCTCCAGCTGGTCTTGATCCGCATCTTGCCGTCCTTGGGGAAATCCCAGACATTGCTGACCTCGCGAAGCAGCGGCGCGACGTAACCGTCGAAGTCGTCGCAGGTAACGAGGCTCTGGCGGACGCGGTGACGAAGCTTGCGGCTGGCCTTGACCTTGCCGGGCTTGTCGCTGTGAGAGCAAATGCCCATGAAGGGCGAATGACGATACGAGTTGGCCATGGTGCAGTCTCCTGACCGCACCTGTTACGGCACCGCCTCCGCAAAGCCGGAGACTGAAAATGCCGCCTGGTTCAGGTGCGGACCTAGAAGACCGCCCCCAGGTTGTCGTGGATGTGGTTCATGGGTTGTTTTCTCCTGGTGAAAGCAGTCCGAGCCTAGAGGTCGATGACCAGAGGCTCTTTCTTGGGGTTGTACTTCTCGTCGAGGGAAGCCGCGTTGGCGAAGATGATGCCGTCGCGCTCCAGAATCCCCCGGCTCAGATGCACATGCCCGAAACAGTGAAGCTTCGGCTTGACCTGAAGCACACGCTCGAGCAGGAACTCATCGCCGACGGAGGGGTAGTAGGGAGTGCGGTCGAGGATCCCTCTGGGCGGTCCGTGGGTCACGAGGATGTCCAGGTGATCCGGTATTGAATCCCACACGGCTTTAAGAGCTTCGGAACTGCGCGGCTTGTTGAAAGCCATCTTCCGGAACTCCGGCTGCCATGGGCTGCCATATATGCGCAGGCCGCCGAGCTCGACGAGCTCATCCTGCAGATACACCGCAGACGGAAGAAGCGCTTCGGCGCGCTTCCTGTCCGTCTCAAAAGGAGAGTCGTGATTGCCGGCTACCACAACCTTGTGAGTGTGGGGCTTGGCCTCGAGCTCTTTGCCAAAACGTTCGAGCATTCCCATGTCTCCACGGACGGTCATGTCACCGCAATGGATGAGGATGTCGCCATCCGGGATATCGAGCTGCGCGAACTTTCCGTGAGTGTCACTGACAATTACGATTCGCATCTTACCTTCCGCTTGTAGAGTTGAGCCGGCCGGGCACCAGGGCGTGTCCGGCGTCTACAGAAGAAAAAGAGTCGAGCCTTCAGACGGCTCGGGGAGCCCAGCTCTTGCGGGCCGTGTCGTAGGCGAAGGTGACGCCGTTGAACTCCATCAGGAACGCCACGCCGAAGAACTTCGCCGCCTTGGCACAGGCATAGAAGCGATCGCCGTAGAGGTTGTAGATGAGGTCCGGCTTGGCGACCCGCTGGTCGAGGTCGACCACCAGGACAATCTCGCGATTGCGCAGCTCCACGTCGGCACGCTTGATGGCGAAGTTCGCCCGGTCGTGAACCGAGATGGGCAGGGGCAACCAGAGGAGTCGCAGAGTGGTGAGGGCCTCGAGCACCATGGCCTTGTCAGGACGAACACGGTCCTCGTCACCGACACACTTGTCGGCAAGGACCACGACCGCCCAGGCGCCGTCGTTGAAGTCGCGCTTGAGGACCACGCTGCTGCGATGCATGGCGATGATCCGGCAGATCCGGTTGATCACCTCCACAGGCAGCACTTCGCTATCCGCATCGCTGACGGTGAGCCGCTGGAGATAATCCTTGGCCCACTTGGCTCCGGCTTTGGCGTGGTCATCCACGTCGAAAGCCCGTCCGATGTCGTGCAGGAACGCCGCCATCGGGATGACCACCGTGGTGGTCCATTCGTCGAACACTGCCTTCCGCTCCACCAGGAGCATATTGGCAATCTTCTCGGCGAGCCGCATCACCTGCAGCGCATGATCGATGTCATGCTTGGTCTGGTGGCGGCTCTTGCGATCTCCTTTCTCGTACAGAGCGATGATTTCGGGATCGGCAATACACTTAGAAACGAGTGCTTGCGCTTTCTCAATGAGCATAGTCTTTCCTATTCGTTCAGATGTTTGTTAGAAAGAAAAAGGACAGCCGACCGCATGCCGGCTGTGTGTCCATAAAGGCAGGCACCCTGTTACTTTCCAGATCGGGGGGCGTGTTATCCAATCCTGAGAGACTCAAGTGAGTTGTGGCCCGGAATTGACGTCGCGTCGAGGTTAAGTAACTGGGTTTTCCTGGAGTTTTAAGAGAGAGTGAGAACTAACTGTTACTCAAAACATCATGCTCAGAAAATGTTTGTGATAGAGAATCAATGAATTCCTCTTGACAACATACCGCTGGAACCGAAGCTCGGAATCCCTTACCTGAGCAGGTTTATAGACTTCACACCGAGCCCGGACCGACAACCATAGCTGCCAAGAAGTTCTTGTGACGCGATTTTCGGCCAGGAGATTGTGATTGGCGCAGGCGCGCTACACTAAGATCCGGTTAAAACGAGAGCAGACGATATGACCGGGTCAAGAATCGACTATCCCCACCCCAGACGCCTGCCAAGGCCGGATCGGCAGGACCTCGACGAGACCGGTCGGGAGATCTGGGACACCATAGAGAGCACCAGAGGCGGTGTCTGGGGCCCTTATTCAGCCCTCCTGCACGTTCCCCGACTGGCCGGCGCAGTGGCATCGGTAGGCGAGTATCTCCGTTTCGGGGGCTGCCTGCCGCCCGCCCAAAGAGAGCTGGCGATACTCTGCGCCGCTCGCCTGGCCGACTCGCCCTTCGAATGGCAGGTGCATGAGCCGGTGGCTATTTCCAGCGGACTGCCGGCCGAGATCATCGAGCATCTTCGCTCCGGCGCCCCCTGCCGGCTGGAGCCCAGGGAGAGGTTGATCATAGCCATGATCACCGCCCTTAACGAATGCAACAGAGTCGACGACGAGCTGTATGGCGAAGCCGAGAAGCTCTTCACCAGTAAAGAGCTGGTGGAGCTCGTCGCTCTCGCCGGCTTCTACCGGCTCCTGGCCTACGTCATTGCCGCCTTCGATGTTCCTGCGCCCGGGCGGACTTGAGCGACGCCCCTCTGATGGAGAACCATACCATGAACGCCTTTTTCCCCAGATCTTTCCTGGTCGACCGGCCGGTGGTGGACTCCGCCCGGGGCGTTTTCATCAAGGACAGGGACGGCCGCGAGTATCTCGACGGCTGCTCCGGCGCCATCGTCTCCAACCTCGGTCATGGCGTCCCGGAGATCGAGACTGCCATTAATGCCCAGCTTGCCCGGGTCGCTTTCGCCCACACCTCGCAATTCTGGTCAGAGCCGGCTCTCGAGCTCGCCGCCATGCTCATCGAGATGGCTCCAGCCGGGTTCAGACCGGACGGGAGAGCCTATCTCACTTCCGGAGGCTCCGAAAGCGTCGAGACCTCTATCAAGCTGGCCCGATCCTACTTTGTCGAGACCGGCGAGCCGGACCGTCATATTCTCGTATCGCGCCGCCAGAGCTACCACGGCTCCACCACCGGCGCCCTGTCCGCCACAGGGCATCCGGCACGGCGCGCCCCTTACCTGCCGATTCTCAAGACGCCTCATCATATCGCCCCGGTCTATAAATACCGCTGTCCCTGCGGGGATTCGCCCTGCCAGAATGAAAAATGCGATATCGCCGCCGCCGACGACCTGGAGAAAGCGATCCACACCCTCGGCCGGAAGAATGTCATGGCCTTCATAGCCGAGCCCATCGCCGGTGCTGCTCTGGGTGCGGCCGTTCCAGGCGAAGCCTACTGGAAGAGAATCCGCGAGATCTGCACCACCCATGGTATCCTCCTCATCGTCGACGAGGTCATGGTCGGTCTCGGCCGAACCGGTTCCGACTTCGCCATCGAGCAGTTCGGCGTGGAGCCCGATATCATCGTCCTCGGCAAAGGTCTTGCAGCCGGCTATCAACCCCTGGGCGCGGTCCTTGCCAGCAGCCGGATCATCGAAGCCATAAAAAACGGCAGCGGTTTTTTCGAGCACGGCTTTACCTATAACGGACACCCCGTAGCTGCGGCAGCGGGACGAGCAGCGCTTTCCCTCCTGAAGCAGAAAGACCTTTCCGCTGCCGTGAGAAGCCGGGAGAAAGAGCTTTTTGCCACTCTGTCATTTTTGAAAGACTGCCCCATTGTAGGCGACATCAGGGGAAGGGGGTTTCTTGCCGGTATCGAGCTGGTGCGGGACCGCGATACGAAAGAGCCTTTCGACGCCTCCGTGAAGCTAGCCAGACGGCTCGCCTCCCAGGCCGAGAAAGCCGGACTGCTCGTCTATCCAGGCTCCGGATTCCTCGAGGGCGGAGGCGGCGATCACATAATGATCGCGCCACCATTCACGATATCGACATCCGAGCTGCAGGAGCTCGGACGACGCCTGAAAACAGCTTTCGACGCAATAGCCTGTCAAACATAACAATAGAGCTGCACGGAAATCCGGACGTATTCACCAGAGCGAGCTCGCCTTCATCACCCTTTCCTCTTGATACCAGATCAAATACCGGACTTGCCAGGATGCCACCAAATCAATTGATCAAATTCCCTGTGTCCAAGTACTAGTATGCGCATTCGCTTCTCAACAAGGATCGAACCCAGGGAAATGATCGCGCCACCATTAACGATATCAGCTTCCGAGCTCCGGGAACTCGGCGATCCCCTGGAAAACGCTTTCGATGCGATTGCAAAGATGACACGGCAGAGCTTGCTTCAATCTTTCACCGGCTAACCAAAAGCCTCTCCACATCTTGCTAGGCGAGCTTCGCCATATCTTAACGGTACAGGATTGCCGGGACGAGACGCGCCTGACATCCAGTTTGAGACGTCAAGACAGTTATTAGTTGCTGATCTCAGAAGAAGTGATCCGGTAGGTTTAAGCTCTAGTTCTTGTTTTATTGGGCGCAAAAGCCGCTTTTCTTTATTCAGCAAACACCAGAGCAGTATCGATCCAGGCCTCGCACGGCTCTGGTAGAGCATATCTGCCTGTCTAACCTAACCTAATCCAACCTACCTAACAGGGATACCCAAATTGAGCACCAGGACAGACTCCCCGTCTTCACGGCTCTACGAGAAGACAGCGTTCAAGGCGGCCAATCCAAGTCAGAGCCGTCATGTGATTAAGAGCGGTCGTCACTTCCTCGTTCTGGACAGATCCGGAATGATGCCTCAACAGGTGAATGAGCCAGCTCCATTCGGTCTCTATCGAGACGACACCAGATTCTTGAGCACCTGGGAAATCTTCCTGAACGGCAACAGTCCCAGGCTACTTTTCGAAAACACCAGACCCGGCTACCAGGCGGAATTCGTCTACGGCAACCAGACCACCGGGGACCTGCAAGAGCAATCGGTGATGATTAGCCGCAAGATATCCATCACCGATCTCGTGCACGAAACCATAACCGTAACCAACTTCCAGGCAAAGAGAGCGGCTGTCGAGCTTGCCATCACATACGATGCCGATTTCAGAGACATGTTCGAGGTCAGAGGAGCAAAACGCCCTCGCCGCGGTACCCTCTCCCCGGCTCGCATCACCAGGCTCGCCGGAGCCATGCCCGGAGAGCGTGTGAGAATACGCTATACCGGACTGGACGACAAGCCCATGACCACGGTCATCGATGTTCGCTCGCGGGCAAAAGTAGTGGCAAGCAGCGGCGGCGTCTTCACCATCCAGACGACACTGGAAGCCCATGAAAGCCTGAACATCGAGATAGTCCTCGAGACACTCTTCGACCGCGAGCGATCGAAGCGCCGCAAGCCCGCCCCCCATCAGAGAGCCGCCGCCGCCTTCGCCCGCTTCGCCGCCAGCGGAGCCGGGATAAAGACCTCGGTTCCGGCTCTCGATACCCCTTTTGAAGCGCAGTCTCCACGACCTGTTCGTTCTGCGCCAGCCGATCCCGGGCTCCAGCCACATGGCACTGGCCGCGGGTACACCGTGGTTCGCCTGCGCCTTCGGCCGCGACCAGGCCGTGGCAGGACTCCAGACGCTGCCGGTGCTCCCGGACCTGGCCCGGGGAATCATCGAGGTTCTGGCAGCCTATCAGGGCAAGACCGACGAGCCATACAGGGAGGAAAAGCCCGGCAAGATCATGCATGAGCTTCGTCTTGGCGAGATGGCCAGATGCAACGAGATTCCCTTCACGCCTTATTTCGGCACCGTGGACGCCACCGCCCTCTGGCTCGTGCTCCTCGCTCGCTATGTCGCATGGACAGGAGATCTCGCCTTCGCCCGCAGCCTGCGAGGCAATATCGAGGCCGCTCTGGCCTATCTCGATTCCAGCCTGGACAGCCGCGGCTACCTTGCTTACGGGGGCGGGTCCTCTTCCGCCATCGTCAATCAGGGCTGGAAAGACTCTCATGACTCGGTCATGCACGAGGACGGCAGCATGGCAAAAGGACCGATTGCTCTGAGTGAAGTCCAGGGCTATCTCTACCATGCCTGGCGGCGCCTCGCCGAGCTCGCAGCGGACCTCGGTTTGGGTATCGACTCGCAGACCCTGTCCGAACAGGCAGCGGCTCTCAAGGCTCGCTTCAACAGAGACTTCTGGATGAGCGACCGGGACTATGTCGCTCTTGCCCTCGACGGTGAAGGCAGGCAATGCCGCGTGGTCTCGAGCAATCCGGGCCATCTGCTCGAAACAGGCATCCTCGATGCCGATCGCGCTCAGCTCGTGAGCAAGCAGCTTCTCTCCGGCGATATGTTCTCGGGCTGGGGCATTCGCACCCTGGCCGAGGGCGAGGCTGCCTATAATCCCATGAGCTACCACAACGGCTCGGTCTGGCCCCACGACAATGCCATGATCGCCGCCGGTCTGGCCGCGACAGGCAATCGTGCGGGCGCCGGAGTCATCCTGGAAGCCCTCCTGTCCGTTAGCGGATACACGGACGACCAGCGCCTCCCCGAGCTGTTCTGCGGTTTCGCCTCCCCCAGGGAAGAAGGTCCCCTTAGCTACCCTGTCTCGTGTGTTCCCCAGGCCTGGGCCGCCGGCGCCATATTCCAGGTGCTTTTCGCCACCCTGGGCATCGAGCCGGACGCCAGGCGCAACAGCCTGGCAGTAAGGAAGCCGAACCTGCCCGACTGGCTCGACTATGTCGAGATCAAGGGCATGCCGATAGGCAAGCACAGAGTAAGCCTGCGCTTCGAACGCTCTTCAGGCGGGACCGTGGCAAGAGTAACAGCGAAGAGCCGGGCTCTCGCGATTACTCTAATCTGAGCTCAATGTATTTCGAGAAAGCACTGCCCTGGCGGCCAGTGTTTTCTCTTTTCGTGGAGACACTACTATCAAAGACAGCACAAATCGGAACCATGCGACAAAAACCTGCGCTAATTTCGCTAGGGCCTTTGAAATTAGCATGCGCAAATAATTCTCAACAAGATCTCAGACGCGACAAGAAAACGACGGAGAAAACCCAATACAGGAGGCATTCCGCCTCCGCCCAGAAAACGCGAAGATTCTCAATTGTTAACTCGAAGCTTGAGACGAAGCGACCAAGAGCCTTAGATTACGGGGTCTTTCATCGATAGCCAGTTCAGGTTCTTAATACCGGAAATCCCGCAAACCCTCCTGTTTCCACCGTCTTTGACACTGCTCTCGTAGCAGTGTTTTCTGACGGCTATCGATGTCTGTAGCTCACTACTCAAATTCAACGCATCCAGAGGCCGTCCCTGGCGAGAAACGCACCGGACGACCCTCCAACCCTCATCGAGGAGTTGAATACCATGACAAAGAAAAACATTCTCGTGCTCGGCGCGGGCGTGAGCGGACTCACGACCGCCCTCAAGCTTCTCGAGGCGGGCCACGATGTCACCATCTGGTCCAGAGAAGAGCCCGGCGAGTTCCCGGTCACTTCCCTCAACGCCTATGCCATGTGGGTACCGGTGAAGGATGACGGAGAGCCGCGGCTCCTGGGATGGTCCAATACCAGCCTGGCCGCCTTCAAGGCTCTTGCCGCCGACGCTGATACCGGTGTCAGCCTCAAGCCCATCTTCTCCCTCAAGACCAAACGCGAAGAGCCCTGGTACGCCGACCTCGACCTCTTCCGCCACGCCAGCACCGACGAGCTCCCGCAAGACCCGGACTACAAGGACGCTTTCGTACTCGATGGCGCTCCGGTCATCGACCCGGTGGTCTACCTGCCCTGGCTGCACCGCAAGGTCGCTGTTGCCGGAGGCAACCTGGAGAGCCGAACGGTGTCGAGCCTGAGCGACTGCCCGGCCGGCTTCGACATCATCGTCAACTGCACCTCCCTCGGCGCCCGCGAGCTCGTCGGCGACAAGGACATCTACCCGGTTCGCATGCAGATCGTCAAGGTCAGGAGCCGCGGCTTCGATCGCGTGGTGATCGACGATGAAGGACCCAACCAGCGCGCCTGCGTCTGCCCGCAGAACGGCTATATCAAGCTCGGCGGCGTCTTCGACGAAGGGGACGAGTCCCTGGAAGTGGACGACAGCCTCACTGCCGGCATTCTCGAGCGCTGCAACCGCATCGCCCCGGGACTGGAGGCCACCAGCGACGATATCATCTCGGTGAGCCGCGCCCTGCGCCCCGAGCGGCGTTTCATCAGGGTCGAGACAGAGAGCCTGGCAGACGGCCGGACTGTGGTGCACAACTACGGTCACGACGGCATGGGCTATATCGTCTCCTGGGGCATCGCCGCGGAGATCGCCTCGTATATGGAATGAAGTCGCTGAAACCCAGACACGAGAAAGTCATCTCAGGATGACATGGAGGAAGCGGGGGTTGGAAACAACTCCCGCTTCCTTCCCTTTTTCTCGTCCTAGAGAAGGCTCTCAAGCAAGAGACCGAGCTCGCTCTTATTCCTTTTCGTTGTTTCTTCTATACGCCCTAGTAATATCCTGGTCACAGCCAGAGAACATCCCCAGGACATGGTAATGCCGGAGCCGCCGTGACCATAGTTATGAATCACCAGGCGCCCGTCGAGCTCCTGGGCTTCCAATCTCACCCCTGTATTTTCGGGATCGCGATAATATCGATAGCCGAGACGTCCTTCCAGACGGTCTCGCGAGAATTCCAGCCCTTTCCAGGCTCTGAGGAGCTCGGCGTTGAGGCTCACCACCGGCTCGGGAACGGGCACTCCGGCAAGAAGCAATTCCTCTCCCTTTACGGCCTCGCCACTCCAGAGCCCATCATCGTCAAGAATGCCCGGCTCTCTTGTCTGTCCGAGAAGATATCCGTCCTGGCGCGGGAAGAAATGAACATACTCCGGGTCACCGTCTCCCCGGGAAAAGACTTCGGCAGTGGGAGTGTAGTTGTAGGCCACAGGCATTCCCTGGTGCATTACCACAGGCATATCAGGAACCAGGGCCTGCCTGCCGCGCATCATCACAGCCGGGGCATCGTCCTCGAAGAGATCCAGCGCGCCGGCACCCAGACAATTGATCAGAGGCACTTCCAGGGTCGTTCCCAAGAATCTTGCCAGACTCTCGGGATTGATCTCTCGCTTGAATACAGCGCCGCCACCACCTATGAAGATCGCGTAGAGATAAGGCATATAAAGCGGCATGTCGGCAAAATAAGAATCGAAACTGTAGCCGAAAAGCATCTCTGCACCAGGTCTTACCGGAGGGTCGAGGGACTGCTTGAGCGATTCCGGACTACCGTCGAAACTCCTGAAATTCATCCGGCAATCGGCCAGAGGCGGGCTACCGCCGGAAGCCGGCTCGCTTTCGAAAACCTCGAAGATCTTGTATATGCTCACGCCGCTTCCATTCTGCCCGGCGAAATAGGCGAAAACCGCCTGGGAGTCGGCGCTCACCCGGGGAAGATCAGCGACACGCAAATTGTGCGGATAAGCGGAAGCCATGGCATAGCCGGTGGGAATCTCGCTTGCCACGGGCTCGCCGCTTGTCTGCGGACGATCAGCCACCAGGCTGACGTTGAAACCGAGAGACTGGAGGACAAGGGCAGTGCTTATTCCTGATATACCGCCGCCCAGTACGATGATCTGCCGCCCGGAGGTCATCATTCAGCGATCGGCGAGAGCCTGCTCGAGATCGCCAATCAACTGCTCAGGGGGCTCGATGCCCACAGACAGCCTGATTGTATTGGCATTGATGGCCGAATTGCCTTCTTGCGCCTCGGGGAAAGAGCGGGCATAGAAGAGCCAGGCCGGATTGGCTATAGACTGGGTGAAGCCGGTGCCGAAAGCGATCCGGAATACTTTCATGCGGTCGAGGACTCGGCGCATGGCTTCCGCTCCGCCTTTCACATCGAAAGCGAGAACCGAGCCGAAATCTTTCATCTGCCTGACCGCTACTTCGTGGTCGGGATGGCTCTCGAGACCCGGATAGAGAACTCTCTCCACCCCGGAATGCTCCTCGAGATAACGCGCGATGGCAAAAGCATTAGACGACTGACGGTCGATACGAAGCTGATAGGTCTGCATACCTTTCCAGATCTCGGTGGCAGCGTGAGCGCTCAGTACATCCGAGTTCCAGACATTGGCGGACTTGACCCGGGCGACCATTTCGTTGCTGCCGAGGACCGCTCCTCCCATCACATCACCGACCCCGGAGGCGAATTTCGAGAGACTGTGAACCCACAAATCCACCGGCAGATCGCCATGCTGATGGAAGCCGGCAAGCGAATTATCAAGCACGGTGAAAACCCCGTGCTCCCGGGCGACTGCCGCGCAGGCAGCCAGGTCCGGCACCCGGGTCATGGGATTGGTGGGGGCCTCGAGCACCAGCACCTTCGTTTTCCCTGGCTGAATAGCGTCGGCAAGACGATGGAGATCGTCTACAGAAAGCATCGAAACAGTTACCCCGAAACGAGTCAGGACTCCTTCGATGAATAGCCTGGTCGACTTGTAACCTTCCTTGAGAATGATCACATGGTCGCCATAATTGAGAAGAGCCAGAAGACAGGCGGCGATAGCCGATTTGCCGGTGCTGGTCACCCAGCCGCGCTCGGTCTTTTGAATTCCGGCAAGCAACTTCTCCAGTGCCGAAAGGGTTGGATTGCCGTCACTGAGATAGATCCAGCCGTCCTGCTCGCCTTTAAGCACGTCTTCCCAGCTCCTCATGGATGGCAGGGAAAAGCTGATCGTCTCGAAAGACGGAACGATAAATGGATCATTGGTCTCTTTGACGGACCAGGCTCTCTCTACCATGGCAAGCTATCTCCTGATACATTGAGAAACAGACCGGTGCCGGTGTTTTTCTCGACTAGGTCGATGATTGCCCGGGCGGAATCCACCGGCTCGATGTCCGCATCAACGGGTCCGAACCTGGTTTTCACTTTGCCAGGATCGATGGCGAGAACTTTGATTCTCTCTTCTTTCAACTCGACGGAGAGACAGGAAGAGAACATATTGAGAGCGGCTTTGGCTATACGATAAGGATAGGTCGCCTGATCGTGGGGCACCGTCCCGGAAGCCACCCAGTCAAGCGAGCCGAACCGGGACGAGATATTGACGATGGTGGCACTCTCGGATTGCCTGAGATAGGGCATACAGGCTCGCACGCAGCGTATGGCGCCGTAACAGTGCACGTTCAAGACCCGATCGAGCTCCCGGTAGTCGAGACCGTCTATGCCCATCCCGCTCGCTCCGAAACCGGCATTATTGAAAAGCAGGTCCACACGACCGGTCTGGGTCTCGACAAACTCGCTCAGAACCTTTTCGGTGGAGGGCTCTTCCACGTCGCAACGCACAGGAAATATGCGGTTGGGGTCCACAGAAAAGATGTCTCGAACGTCATTGAGGCTCCTGACGACGGCAATCACATCATAGCCCCGGTTATAGAGCACATCGACAAGAGCCCGGCCTATACCGCGCCCGGCGCCGGTGACCACAGCCACAGGTGCTCGCCTCCGCCCCTCGGAGCTCTCTCCAGCCCCTTCAATCACTTTCAGCCTCGTCTCTTTTGCGGTCATGCCTATCGCTTCTCCACTACCGAGAGATCTCCCGGATCAATCAGAAGATTAGCCGGCAGGCTGCCGCCATGGGTACCAATCTCCATATGGTGGACCAGATAGCCGGCCGTATTCGGAAAAGCAAAAAGATCCCCGGGCTCCGGAACCTGGTCGAGAGCCAGACGCCGGCGATAGATATAATCGCTCTCCGAGCAGAGGCAACCGACCAGGAAAGCGCCTTCCCTGGCTGTCTCCCTGAGTCCGCCGGCAAGCAGAATCGGGTCCACGCAGAACTCCGCCCTGAATGGCCTCAGATTCATACGATTCATGGCCAGACCGACAAGGAGATTGCCCCGGGTATCACGCTTGCGAAAAACGACACTGGCGATGGTTGCACCAGCGCCATCGAGCAGGGCTCTGCCGGGCTCGAAAAAGAGCTTCAAGCCGCGCTCTCTCAACTCGACATGAAGCGGCCTGCCGGACTCGCTGTTGTCGAGAACCGCCTCGATGAATTTCGCCCCGGCGATCTCATTGTAAGCAGGGTAGAGATCCGGCTCTCCGGCAAGCTCACCATTCTCGAGACGGAATCCGAATCCGTCATTACCTATTGTAATCGGCTCGCCGCGCTCCTGCACAGCTTCTTTCAACCGCGACAGAAAAGCCTCCCACTGGGCGGAGTCGTCGAGATAACGCATCAAGACTCCGCCACCGATATCGATACCATCGACGGGCTCGCCCCCGGAGGCGAGCCCGTCGGCAATCTCCACGAGCTGACGCACAGCAGCGGCTCGCTCTCTGGGATCATAACGATCGAGATGAGCATGAAGGACAGAGAGCTTCAGATGCTCGCAATGAAGCACCCTCTCAAGGACGTCTCCGGCTTCTTTCAGGGGGAAACCGAAACGGCTGTGTATTGTCCTGCCATCCAGCTCGAATCCGGAGAACCGCACGCCGATCCGGGCCTGACGCCCGACCTGCCGGGCTGCCTGCTTGACGGCATTGAGCTCATCGTGATTGTCCGCCACTATGAGGACGCCCGCCTCCACCGCCCTGGTCACGAGCCTGCCGCTCTTGCCGACAGCGGTCAAAACAACCCGCTCTGCGGGCAAACCAAGAGCGAGGGTCTCGTCCAGCTCTTCGAGACTGGCGGTATCGACCCCGATACCGAGGTCCAGGCAACGAGAAACGAACCAGGGAAGCTTGTTCGCCTTGCGGGCGAAATAGAGACCTCCCTGGAGACCGCGCTCGCTCATGGGCATACTGAGGGCCTCGACATTCTCGTCAAAAGGATCGGTGGCGAACAGATGAAGAGGAGAGCCCCATTCTTCCACGAGATTCCCGAGCAGGTCCGGTCGCTGAAGCAGCTTTCTGACCCATGAGGACAGCCTGCCTGCAAGGGGCGGCGCGCAATCCGCGAATTCGAGCTCGACTCTGGCAGTGCTCATGGCGATAACTGGCAAGGCACCTCATTGACTGCAGGAAAATAGTCTTCGCCGAGGGCGTCGAAATACTCATCCACGTGCTGGAGGGGCGAATCGCAGCAGAGGAAGGCGCAGACGAGCTCGCCGTTGCGGCCGATCATTGGATCCAGGCGGCCCTCCTTGTCCAGGTAGCGCAGATAGGAGAGCAGTCCGGCCAGATTCATACCGGAGCTGGGACCGCCCATGATCCCGTTTCTGACAAGCTCGACACTCCTCTGGAAACTCTCTCTGGATTCGACTTCCTGGTTGCAGTTAGCGATATTCTGCCAGTCGAAAGTAACGTCTCCCAGCAAAGCCCTCTCCCGGGGTCCGGGAACAGCCTGACCCCTTGCCGGGCAGCAAGCCACCACCTGCAGGTGCGGGTTCCGCGATCGGAGCTCCCCGGTCACACCGACCATGGTGCCGCAGGTGCCCAGCGCCAGAGACAGGATTTCGAGGCGTCCGCCGGTCTGGGCCCAGAGATCGGGAGCAAGATAACGGGCGAACCCTGCCGGATTGTCCGGATTCCCATACTGACCGGGATTGAGCCAGCCCGGCTGAGCGCCCATTTTCCTGGCACGATAGGCTCTCGGCTCGAGCTTGCCGAATTGCTGGTGACCCGGTCCGGGATGCAGATAAGGCTCGATCCCGAACAGCCGTAGCATACGTAGCAAAGCAGGAGCGATATCATGGTCGACCAGAGCACAGGTGGAATCGATGCCGAAGAGCCTGGCCATGACACTCAACGACATGACCGTGTTGGAGGAGGAGCTCTCGATTATCCGATCGACATCCCGAAGCTCGCCGCGCTCGCTGGCTGCCTTCAACATCGAATGAGCCGGAATCGACTTGACGTTCATCAGCGGCACCAGAGGCATCATCTTGGCGAGAATACGAACCCCGCGTGCGGCATAGGGATTGAGCCGGGCTGGCAACTCCACCAGCGGCGCCGGAGCGTAATTGGCCGGATCGAGATAATCGGCCAGAGCCGTCTCGCCCGTGAAAGCACCGGAACGCCGACCGGCAGGAGCCTTTCTCACTACAGCCTGGTCAGCGGTCTGGCCCGGACTTTCCTGAGTCCTGGGTCGCACCGGTTGACGAGTGGCGATACGCCGGTCAGCCTCGATCAGGATGGAAACCAGCTCGTCTATCTGGGAGGCTGTCTCGGTGCCGATGGAAAGCCGGAGAAAGGGCGGCTCCCAGACCGTAGCCGGTGCGGTTACATAAAGCCTGGTGATATCGAAACCAAAACTGGTGCTGAAACCCAGCGGGAAATTGCGAGCCCGGGCCAGCTCCAGCACCATATCTTCGAACTGTTTGTAGAGATCGACCCTGGCAAATTCCTTGCGAAAGCGAATCGAGGCAACCGGGCTGCGAAACCAGGCGCAATCGCCCGCGCCATCGCCCGCCCAGGAGACGCTTTCGATCACGGCTAGCCCCCCGGCTAGCTCGAGACCGGACACCAGCCGCTCCATGTTCCGGGCATGCCGGCGCATACGGTTCTCGAGGCTCCTTCGATTGGGACCAGGAAGACTGCCGACGCTGGCATCGGCGATATTGGCGCCGAATCTGGCCCTGGTCTTGAAAAAGCTGCTCTGAATCCGCTCGGGCGCATGCCAGGCAACGATACCGCCCGTAACACCATCCATGCCAAACTGATGATGCTTGGCCAGACTCTCTACCAGGATCACACGCAAATGACCAGGAAGGTCGGAAAGCATTCCCCCCGGCAGCAGGGGCGCGGGCAGACAGGTGCTGTCGATGACCACGAAGGTCTCCTCCACCGTCCCGGTGGCGGCGAAATCCATGACGGTTTCGAGATCATGCACCATGACCTCGCCGCAGTTAGACACGGCATCGACGAAAATTATTCTGGGCATCACTTCTTCGAGCCTGGCCCGGAGACTGTCCTTTCCTTTCGGCCGGTAGATGTGCAGATCGGGGAAAAAGGCCCTGGCCAGATGAATGTTCTCGAAATACATGGGCTCCAGGGCCATGGCCGGTCCTTCCACCCTGTACTCGCCCTGAAGAAAATGAAGGACGCTCGAGAAAGCCGACATTCCGCAACTGGTGAGATAGGCTTTGATGCTGTCAGAGCCCAGGTGACTCAGATACTCGCTCGCGAACCGCCGCTCATAGGCAGCCGCCTCGAGATGTCCGTCTCTCTTATAATCCAGGACATGCTCGGCGATTCCGTCGGTAAGCCGGTTGTCCATGGAGAAGGCGCAGGTGTTCTCATAGACCGGACTCTGCCAGTCAGCCAGGCAAGCGCTCAGACCTTTCTGCCGGTAAGCTGTCCTCAGTATATTCTTGATCTCGAGATACTCATGCCTGATCGAGGGGAGCACATCGGCGGTCATCCGGGGCTCGCCCCAGCGGGCCACACGTTCGACCAGGTCGAAACTCTTGCGCAGGCGCGCGCGAATTTTTCGAGCCGTATCCAGAGCTTCGGTCGAGTCCCCGGCCAGATCGTCTGCGAGAAAGCGAAGCTCGAGAAGATCCCGCACGATATCGTCGATGTCGGTGACAATGCTCTCGCCATAAATAAGAGGCTCTTCTTCACTTCTCTTCTTATGAACAACCATTGATACCGTCCTCTTTTCAGGCGCTTGAAGCACAGGAATTGATTTCATTATTCGCAACAGCTAATTGCGACTAATTTGCAAAGGGCAGGTCCAAAAGATACACCTGCATTGACAGCTATGTCAATGCAGGTCAGACCTATTGCAACAACCTGTGTCGATCTTTTTTAGCAGAGCCGGGTTCAAATTCCGGAGCAAGAAGGGCAATGATGATCCGCATCTAATCTTTTGGTGTTTTGAGAATCCATCGCAAACGCGCGATAATCCCACAGAATCATGAAGAACAGGCCGACCATCTCCGGGAGCAGGCTCGCGGCAACAGCCTCGACCGGAAGAAAACAGAGTTCACCGGCAGGGGCCGGCAATCCTTTCTATGTTTTCTTTCTGAAGACCCACAGCCTGACCGGAGGAATACTTGCTGCTTATTTCCTGCTCATGAGCCTCACCGGCACCAGCCTGGTTTTTGCAGACAGCCTGATCGAATTCACCAATCCAGCGACAACCGGCAACTTCGCGGGAAAGGCGAGCCTGAGCGCGATGCTGGAAACGGTCGAGAGGAGCTATCCGGACTGTCGGGTAAGCTGGCTGCATTTGAGCCCCGAGCCCGGCATCGCCACCGAGGCCTATATCGCCGCCGGACCGGAGCAGACCCTCAAGAACACTGTTCTTCTTGATCCCGGCAGCGGACAGATCCTCGGAGAGCGCAACCGGATTATCCAGTTCTTGATGAATCTCCACTTCGATCTTCTTTCGGGTGGGACCGGTCGCACCATCAATGGTCTCATGGCTTTCTGCTTGATACTTATAGCCGGCAGCGGTGCTGTCGTCTGGTGGCGAGGCCCCTCCCGGGTGAAAGAGCGCCTGACCATAAACGGCTTCGGTAATCCGGCTCTTCTGAGAAGACAGATCCACCAGTGCCTGGCATTTTTCACTCTGCCGATGCTTCTCACCTGGGCAATCAGCGCACTCTATTTTGCTTTTCCCGAGCCATTCGAGGGCTTTACCAGAGCGCTCTTTCACGAGAGCGACACCGCCCCGGCTCCGCCATCGAACCTGAAACTGGACTGCAGCAATCCCGATGCCATGGTCCGGACTGCCAGCGCCCTGGCGCCGGGCCTGCTTCCTGCCTGGGTGAAAATCCCGGCGAAAGAAGGCGACGACGCGGCAGTCTATTTTAGCCCTCCCGAAAACACGAGAGACAAAGAGGCCATGACCCGTGTCTTCGTCGACACTCGAACAGGAAATATCACCGGCATACTCGACCCGGCCCATCGCGCTCCCTCGCAGGCGATGGCAGCGACTCTCAAAAAGCTCCACTTCGGTACCATTGCGGGGGTATGGTCCCAGATACTCTGGCTTGCTCTGGGTCTTTCGCCAGCCGTCCTGGCGATTACGGGGCTTTCCATGCTCTACGACAAAAGAGCCCGGAGGCGCTGAAAATGGATGTATGGAGATCGGCCCTGGCTATGGTGATCTATCGCAACGGTCAGGTTGAGGAGAGCGATGTGGACGGTCTCATCGAGCGCTATCGCGAGAAGAAAGGAATCCACCTGGACCGGGACATCTACATGCAAGCCTTGGCTTCCGCCACCCGTCACTACCAGAAAAGCGAGAATCGTCTCTTCGTGTGCACGGACAGCCGTTGTCTGGACCGTTCCTGGGTCTGCCCTTCCCGCCCCAATCTCGCCGCCCTGGAGAGCGAGCTCGGTTGCCCGGTGGAGCCCACGGGCTGCCACTGGGTCTGCGAAGAGGCACCGGTGGTGACACTGAAGAGAGGAATCCAGGCGTATCGTTTCGCCGATTGCTCCTCGAAAGAAAGATGGGACGAGGTCCGATCGCAGCTAAGGTCGCTTCTGAAAGACGGCTCCGCTTGACAGCGCTAAGCTCGCGATTGTGTAAAGCATACAAGCGATTTCTTGACATCGAAAAATCTATTTGAAGCAGCGAATCTTGGTGCTAGATTGAGCCGATATTTTCATTCGATCGTCTAACCATATTTGGTACCGGATCCAGTTTCACTAATCAGTACCTGTCTTTCAAAGCCGTCAATTCAATCCGCGGAGTCTGTCCGGGGATATTTTACGGCTTAATCACGACCTCATAAAAAGGAGCGGTAAGCGCTATGTCTTACACGGATAAAGTGCGCGAAGCCGTCGCGAAAATCACGGCGCTTTTGTTCGGTCCCTCTGAACGAGACCCGATTTCCAGAAAAGCCCGGTTGATTCGAGACTCGAACATCCGGGATGCTGCTCGTATGGTCGCCACGATGCCCGGTGTCATCAATATGGGACAGGGTCTGCCGGAATTCCCGGTGCCCCGGTTCCTCAAGGATGCCGCCATCGAGGCGATCAACGCTGATTTCAACCAGTACTCGAACACCTGGGGCTACCCGCAACTCCGGAATGTCATCGCCGCCAAGATGAGACGTTTCAACCAGGTGTCCTGCGATCCGGAGACCAATGTCACCGTCACCTGCGGCGCCAGCGAAGCCCTCAACGCATCGCTTCTCGCCATCGTCGATCCCGGTGACGAAGTGATCGTCTTCGAGCCTTTCTACGAGAACTACCACCCCAACGCCATCCTGAGCAGCGCCCGGCCCCGCTATGTGAAGCTCCACGCCCCCGACTGGACTTTCGACGACCGCGAGCTCGAGGCTGCTTTCAACCGGCGCACCAGGGCCATCCTGATCAACACTCCCCACAATCCCACCGGTCGCGTCTTCACCAGAGACGAGCTCGAGAGAATCGGCGCGCTCTGCCGCAAATGGGGAGTGGTCGCGATCACCGACGAGATCTACGAATACATGGTCTATGATGGGCTGAGACATATCAGCATGGCAAGCCTCCCGGGAATGGAAGACCGCACCATCACTGTATCGGGACTCTCCAAGACCTTCGGAGTGACCGGCTGGCGTCTCGGCTATGTGGTGGCGCCGGAGCCCTACAGCTCGGCGCTCAGGAAAGTTCACGATTACCTGACTCTGGCGGCCCCTTCGCCTCTGCAGATCGCTGCGGTGACTGCCCTGAACCTTCCTGACTCGTATTACGACGAGATGCGGGCCAAGTATCAGGGCAACCGCGACCTGGTGATGGAAGCCGCGGCCTCTGCCGGCTTTCGCTTCCGCAAGCCGGAAGGGACTTACTACCTCTTCACCGACGCATCCTCGCTTGGTTTCGAGGACGACCGCAAACTCTGGGAGTATCTCCTGCGCGAGTTCAACCTGGCGACGGTGGCCGGGTATTGCTTCTTCCGTCCGGGAGCGAAAAGCAATAACATCCGCTTCTGTTACGCCAAGTCCCCGATCACCATCGAGAGTGCCAGAAACCGGCTGCTTCAGGTGAATGAGCGGATCGCAAAGCGTTGACTTCGAGCCCGGTCACCCTGCCAGACACAGGTATGACCGGGCTTCTTTTTCTATTCAACTTTTCCTATATGTATTAGTATGGGTCTATGCAAGAGTCCACTGGCTTGCCATGGAACGGCAATATGACTGTGAGGTCAAATTTTTCGGAAAAAACTTGACCTCACAGTCATAAAATTTCCAAAAATGCCTCTTTCGGTCAGGCTCCGTCTAGAATCTCTTTGTGAAAACCAAGCTTAACAGGACCATCCTCGCCTCAGTTGCACTCCTGGCCGGGGGGGTAATTCGTCTCATCTATCCGTTCGTCCACAACCCCATGGACTACCAGCTGGTCTCGGACACCCTCAGACATGCCGGCGGGGTCGCCGAGACACCGGCAATCATGTCCATCCTGGATCCGCCCCTCTACAAGCTCTGGACCGGAGTCCTGCTGGCCGCCTCTGACAAAATCCTGGTTGCAGCGCTCTGCGCCGGTCTCAGCCTTGCGACTCCGCTGCTCTACTATCTCCTTCTCCGCTCCTGCATCCGATCAAGAGCTCTGGCTCTTCTTGGTGCCGGAATCATCGCCATGCTTCCATCCTGGATCTGTTACTCGAGTTATTTCATGCAGGAGAATCTTCTTCTGCCTCTCACCGCCCTGGCCCTTCTGCTCAGCTTCAGGGCCGGGAAACACAAAGGTGCTCGAGAGTTCTTCCTTGCTGCCTTTTTCTGGGGCGCGGCGGTAAATGCGAAAGCGACCGCTCTGCCGCTATTCATGCTGGTCTGGGCCGGTCTCTGCCATTACTGCCTGAAAGAGGGTGCCACCAGAAAGCTGGTCACGACCATCTGCGCTTCCAGTATCCTGGCGATTCTTCTCTGCCTGGTATCACCGCTTCTCGTCTGGCAGCGTCTGGGTATCTTTCTGCCGGTTCCGCAAGAGCCCTTCAATCGTGCTTACTTCGAGTCAGGAAGGCAGGTTCTTGCCCTGGATTGCTCTTTCGTCGACAGAAAGAAACCGGAAAGCGGTATTCTCGAGCAGAGTATTCGAATCGAGACACCGGCCATCTACGATCCGCCCCTGCGGCCATTTGCGTACTGGCGCACAGGGCGACAGGGAACCGCTCCGGCAAAAGCCGATCTGACAGGCAACACCGCGATCCTCTCCGGCATCGAAAAACCATGTTTGAAACGCCGCCTCGAGCTCACTTTCGAGAATGCCGTCTATCTCCTTCTCGGAGATACCTGGCCGGTAGATGACGAGAGCCCCCAGGGAATCCTTAACAGAGCCGCTTCCTGGAGCCGTTTTCTCTGGTCGCCCCTGATCGTACTTTTGAGCTATTCATTCATCGCATTGCGCTTACGGAGCCCGGCAACAGCTCTCTGCCTCGCCTATCTGGCGTTTCTGCTGCTCCAGCAATCGGTGGTGATGGAAGGCAGATACAGGATGGTCTGGGAAGGTCTAGCCATTGTCGCCCTGATCGAATCGATCGACCGTCTGCGATGCAAAAAGCAGAGCAGCGACAACTTAGAGGCTATTTAGACTCTCTTTCCGAATCGATATTAGAGCACCGCAAGAGCGCGAAGTGACGGTTATCGAGATCGGGACGGGAAACGAGACCTTGGATATTGAACTCTATCGGCTGAAATTGCGCGTTGAATGAGCGGCTCTCATCTGTCAGAACATGATGTTCTCTCGATTCGTTCTTTGAAAAACAAGGAAGTCCAGCCCCTTTATTGAGCCAACCACAAGCAAAAGGACTCTACTGACTCCGGAAGGAGAGCATACCATGCTGCTTTTCTGTCTCTATGCCGGCCTGATTGTCTCGATCATGGCCTTTGCCACCACCGAGAAGGTCGCTTCTCTGATTGCCCCCCGGAAGGAAGGCTTCAGCGCCATTCCCCGCACCATCGCATCGATGTTCTGGCTCCTTTTCGGACCGTTCGTCTCCCTGGCGAGCATCCTAATCTTCCTGCTTTTCATCGCTCTCAAGAGCTGATGCCAACACCATCTTCCCGGAAAACAAAAACATGAACAGGAAAGAAAAAGAACCCGTGCAAAAACCAGCCCCCTCCCCGCTGCCCATGTTCACCCTTGATTTCGGCGGCTCTCTGGGCGCCAGATCCAGCGGTTGTCGCTGCTCGTGCCAGGACAGCTCCGGTCGGAAGAGCGGCTTCGACAACACCCCTCGGGTCCCTCATGACCCATTCAAGATGAAGCCCCCCGAATACCCGTCTCTATTCTGAGCCTTTACGAACGCCAGGCACGGATTGCCTGTCGTTCTTTCTCTCCGGTTTTTCTACGCTAACTTTTAGTAGATACTCTGAAGAAAAAAAATCTGCTCTTAATCGCAGCTGAAAGGGAAGCCCCGCGAGGGGCTTCCCTTAAGTTCAGTTGCCGATCATGCTGAGTCCCTGCCCGGGTCCACTAAGCGGCTCCGGCGCAGCAGCGAGATCCGTATCGGCGAAAGCGGTTGCCAGCGTGCTTCGCCTACCGTGAAGCGCGAACTCCCAGCCATATGCCTTGAAAGAGCAGATGAAATCAGGCAGATACTCCGCGCCCACGAAGTAGACATGCACGGCAAACTGCGCGGTGCTGATAGCGCCGCACATCTGCTCGCGCATTTAGAGCATCGGACAGGAGTTGTGCACCACCACTTTGACGACCTCGCGAAGAGGCGAGACCTGCAGGTGGAAGGTACCGCTGATGGCCGGGAACGGATGCGCCTTCACCACCTCGAGGAAACCGCCGGTGACGGGATCGCGCATGGCTCGATTGGATCCGGGAATCGGGTTCCACCGGAGATGCTCCGGCAGTTCCAGAAATGCTGTAGTCATGGTTTCGATTACCTCGCAGCCAGAGGCGCCATTGACCCGATCAGTCCTGGGCGTGGTTCCAGGTGTAGTTCTTCATCACTTCGTGAGCAGCCTTCAGAGCAGCCTTGCTCTTGTTGTGATCGCGAGCCTCGAGCGCTGCCAGAGCCTCGTCGATGTGACGGCTCGCCGAAGCGACGTGGTGAATCTCCAGACCCGGCAGGACCTTCTCTCTGACATGGCGGCAGTAGACCATCGCCTTGTCCCAGTCGTTGAAGCGCTTGAAGATGCTGAAGACTGCGAGCTCGTATCCGGCATTGGAAAGAGCCGTCTCCGCCATTTTCACCCGGCTGCTCTTGTCGATGATCTCATCGCTGGTGCCGGCGAAGCTGGCGGCAGAAGAGCCGACTTCCCAGAGCTCCTCGAGGAAGGTGTCGAGCTCCCTGGCCGAGGTGGTCAGAGCCTGGCGGCGTTTCTTCTCAGCGAGAATACCGGCGATGGTCTTGGCGCGAGCGACCATGGCGTGAGCGGTGAGACCGGCGATGCCGCTATCGCTGCTCTTGGCGAAAGCGAGAAGCGCCTCGGATGCCTCTTCCAGAACCTGAGCATCGTTCTCGAGACGCTCATAAACTCCGCCGGAGCGAAGGCTGGCAGTGAGCAGACGGCGGCAGGCTGTAAGCGCAATCTCAGCCAGAACCGCGTTCACCTTGCGGCGCTCGTCGAGCTGGGTAGCGCCTGCCTGGGCGACAGCGAGTTGCCCGGCCCAGATGAGCGCCGCCGAAAGATCGCCCTGATTGAGCTTGGTACGGGCGTTGATGAGCAGAATGTCGATTGACTCGGTGGTCATTGTTTACCCCTTCAGTTCGATACACCCTTCGCGAAGACGACTCAGGCGACGCAGGCAGATCCGGTCGGATCGATCGACGTCGATAGAGTACGGGCGCGAAAGGTGATATTTAGAGAAACCTGGATGTGAGACCTGGTTTTGAAATCTGGAACAGAAACGCCAGAACTTATCAAAAGCAGACTGGCTCTTTCACTACCGGGAAACAAAAAGAAAGAAGGTTACTGCTTTATTACAGTCATCCTTGCGGCGCTCGCGCAACTTACGCAAATCAAGAACTCACCCTGACAACCTCTTTCCGGGCCACCGGAGAGGAACGGGCGAGACTGGAAAAAGGGTTTTCAAGATGCCACAACAACCCTCACCGACAGATTCGGTTGCGGTTGTCAGAAGAATCACCGGCGGACTCTCCTAGAATACGAGATCTGGTGCATGTTTTTGGTAGCTTATGTCGTTCTTCTCTTTTCTTCACTTCTAGATTCATTCAGCCTCGACTGTAACTAATCCAAGCTCTACAGCAATCTCCCCCGGTCCTCCGGCACGGGGTTTTTAACCACTGCGCTGAAGACCACCCGGTCTTGCAGCAAGGAGCCTAGCGAGGAACTTGATATGAAAAATCATGGACCCAATGGATCCTCCACCGGTGGCAAGCACTACAACTGGTGGCAAAGATTTCGGAACTATGCCAGGTCCTGCGTGACGAGCGGATTCATCCCGACTCTCAGCCCGCGCATGGAAAAACTCGGCAAGTCCATCACTTCACTCTGGGCCTGGATTCAAGTCGGCAAAGTCACGGTTGTCGACCGCCACAACCTCCTGGCACCAGGACGCATTATTTATTGCCCCAACCACAGCTCTCTTCTCGATGCCATCGTCATCTACACGATCATGCCCACCGGCATTCGTTACATGACCGCTGTCGAGGAGATGCGCGGACTCTGGGGTCTGAAGGCGATCGCCATGGGCGCCATGGGCTCCTATCCGGTGGATAGAAACATGGGACGTTCGGTGATTCCGCCTTCTATCGGGCTGATGAAGGAGGGCATAAGAATAACGATGTTCCCGGAAGGCAAGATCAGCCCCACCGGAACCTACCTCCCTTTCAAGAAGGGCGCCGCCTGGATTGCCATCGGCACCTGCGAAGCCCTCAGTCACACCGAGAAAGTCGGCATCGTCCCGATGCACATCTGCTACCACAAGCGGCATGTGCCCAGCGCCCTGTCATTCCTGAAGATGCTTCTGCGCTGGCGTTCCGGTGTCACTATTACCATCGGCGAGCCCATCTACGTTCACGACATCAACCCCCTCGATGCCAACAATGTCATCGAAGAGGTCAAACGCGACATCACCGGCCAGAGCTGCGCAACCACCAGCGTCGCCGACTGACTGCCTGATCGTTTCAAGGCTCGCGTCTGAGATTGATGCGTATTGCCAATCAGGAGGGGCGGCTGAACCACGAGTTCTACCGTCCCTCTTGATTGCTTTTTTCAGCACCCTCTACTACTTTATTTAATACTTACCATCGAATTCGACTCGATTCGGGACCGAGGGCGTATTAATCCTGACTGGTGATTAGTCCTGACTGGCTATTAATCCTGACTGGTTATTAGTCCTGACTGGCTATTGATCGAGGCTGCGAATCAATCCAGGCGAGATAGCCTCCTTCCAGATGACTCACGGAGCCGAAGCCAAGGGAGCGAAGGAGAGAGAGTGCTGCCCGGGACCGGGTACCGCTCCTGCAATAGGCGACGATGTGCGACCCGACCGGAAGCTCGGATGCCCTGCCTTCGAGATCGGACAGAGGGATATGAATAGAGCCGGCGATCGAGCCAAGAGCTACTTCCTCCGCGGTTCTCACATCCAGGAGCAGGGGACCGGCGCCCCCGGCCAGCGCACCGGCCAGCGCAGCAACAGTGACGCTTGCAGCCTCGGAACAGACATCCTCCAGACAGGTTGCCTCGATCTCCACCAGGGCGGTGATGCTGGGATTGTCCCCACAGGCGGGGCAACCGGGATCTCTGGCGACTTTCAAGCTCTCGAAAGAAGCGCCCAGAGCGTCATAGATAAGCAACCTGCCGGCAAGAGTATCCCCGACACCAAGCAAGATCTTGATCGTCTCCGCCGCCTGGATCGAGCCCACGACCCCGGCCATGACCCCAAGCACCCCGGTCTCGGAACAACCGGGAGCCACCTCTGGTGGTGGCGGCTCAGGAAAGAGACAGCGATAACAGGGACCATTGTTTTCACCGAAAACGCTGATCTGACCCTCGAATCGATAGATTGCACCGTGGACGTTGGGCTTGCCCGCCAAAACCGAGGCGTCATTGATCAGATACCGAGTGCTGAAGTTGTCAGAGCCATCGATAACAACGTCATAAGAACTCACCAGTTCAAGAGCGTTGACTGTGGAGAATCGCATATCATAAGGCACAACCTCAATCTCCGGATTGATCCCCGCGAGCCTGGCAGATACCCTGTCGACTTTGCGGGCGCCGACATCGGCTGTTTCATAAAGAGTCTGCCTCTGCAAGTTGCTCATATCCACGCTATCGAAATCAACCACCCCTATAACGCCGACACCGGCAGCGGCGAGATATTGCAGGACCGGCGAGCCCAGCCCCCCGGCTCCCACCACGAGAGCCCGCGAAGACTTTAGCTTTGCCTGACCCGCAACACCGACCTCGCTCAAGAGCAAGTGACGGCTGTAACGAATCAGCTCTGAGCGAGAAAGATCTAGTCCACTCATCGCCAGCCTCCGCTGAGAGCACAGAATGAGCCTTCTCGAGTTCCCTGAAGCAAAGAAAACGACGCCATCGATAACAACCGTCAGGAAGAAAGAGACAATGATCAAGTCTACAAGCAGTCACTCAAAAAATTCGAAGAATTTTTACGATATCGTTTAGTATACTTCCGAAAGATAAGAAAGAAAAATATGTCAGGTGCCCGTGCGGTGGCAAGCCGGGAGGCGTGAGGGACCGTGCGACAGAGGTCGAACGGTTTCACCAGCCCACCGGCTTGCCACCGTCTCGAGCAAGCCGAGACCGGAGTTTCAGGTCACCCCGGGCAGATATTCCGGGTTCTGCATCTGTCTGAGCCTTTTTCGGCGCAAAGACTCCTGAGCGGCCCTGTACTCGTCAGCAGTGACGATTCTCCAGCGCCCCAGGACATCGAGCTCGAGAACACGGTCGTGGAAGCGAACCAAAGACTGGTGGTGAGCGACCGAAACCAGAGTAGCGCCGGTGGCCACGGCGAGCTCGTACATGGCCATCTCGTTTGCCTCGTCCAGCGCGCTGGTAGCTTCATCGAGAAGGACCAGAGCAGGACGGGTGAGATAGAGCCGAGCAAAAGCTATACGTTGACGTTCGCCAGGAGAAAGGCTGTCGGCCCAGTTTTGCACCGCATCGAGGCCGCCGGATCGCTCCTCGAGCTCACCCAGGTTCACCCGGTGCAGAGCTTCGCGGATACGCTCGTCGCTGATGTCATCTTTGTCGGGATAGGTCAGCTGTTCCCTCAGCGTGCCCAGAGGCATGTAGGGGTCCTGAGGCAGAACCGCCAGACTCCTGAGCGGCGGGCGCACTATGCGCCCCCTGCCTTCCTTCCAAAGACCAGCAATGGCCCTCAATAAAGAGCTCTTGCCCGATCCGCTGGGTCCTGCCACCAGCAGTCGCTGGCCGGGCACCAGATAAACGGACAGGTCCCGGAAGAGAGTCCGCTTATTGCCCGGGACCATGAGAGTCAACCCCCGCACATAGAGTGCGCTCGAGCCCTTCTCGATCTCGCTCACGGCGACTCCGGCATGACCTCTCCGGTCGTGGTCCTCGAGCTCCTCGAGAACCTCGATAAGCTCCGACAGTCGCCTGCCGATGGCGGAGATACGAGCATAGGTCTGATACTGGGCGATAATCACCGAAAGGGCGCCGATCACCCGTCCGAACGATGTGCCCGCCTGCACCACCAGACCGAGCTCGATCTGGCCGGAGAAGTAGAGTGGCGCGGTAACCAGCGCAGGCAGAAGCAGCAGGGTGTAATCGTAGGTGGTCTTGAAGAGCGTCAGGTTGCGCTGCCAGCTGACGATCGAATTGAGATTGCCGAGAGCCGCCTTGAACTTTTCTTGCAATACGCTTCTTTCACGCTCGCCTCCGTCATAGAGACCGATAGGCTCGACGTGATCGCGGACGTACACGAGATTGTACCGGTAGTCTGCCTCCAGCACCTGTTGCTTGTAGTTCATTCCAATCAGGCGTCTACCGAAAACAAGCATCGAAATCGTGCCCAGGAGTGAGTATCCCAGAGCGAGGATCAGCAACAGAGGCGAGATCAGGCAGAGAATGGTCACGAAGGAGATAAAGGCGAGAATGCTGTCCAGTATCGCCATCGTGATAGTCAGAATCTCGGTGCAGAAGGAGGCGACATCCTGGTGGATTCGCTCATCCGGGTTGTCCACTCCGCTGGACGCCACCGCCACATACTGACGGCTCTTGAAATAGCGCGAGAGGATATGCTCGGTGAGCCACCGCCGCCAGGCGATCTCGAGTTTGGCTTTTACCCAGCCAAAGGAGCCCACGATGGGGACACTGGCAAGCAGAGTCCCTCCGTAAATCATGAGATTGGTCCAGAACTCGCTCTGATTCTTCGCCTCCAGAGCGTTGAACACAGATCGCTCTCCGAAACTGATCCCAATATTGCAAACACTGATCGCGATGAGCAGCGTAAGCAGAAGCGAGAACCAGCCCAGCGCCGTCCAGCGGGAGGGGCCGAGCCAGAAAGGAAGGAAGACTCTTTTGAAGTCTTCCCGGAGGCTGTGCGTTTTCATGGTTCTATCCGTTTTTCATTCGGTCTGGTCACCAGTTCCGCCGAAAAAGGAATCGGCTAAGTCGGCCGGGCTAACACCGGCTCACGCACGCAGGATCACTTTCTCGCACTCAAAGTTCCACCAACGTTCAACCACTGAGAGCCGGTGTTGCCGGTTCCAGTGAGTCGATCGAGCTACTTTCGAAGTCTGTTGTACGACTGGTTTCTCGGTGGGAGGAATTCGATCGGGGATATTCTCAGGCTAACAAAACATACGAGATTCAGAACAGGAAGAAACGTGAACACACACCTCTTAACAACCACAAAAGCCACGACCACGCAAGGCTTTTAAGGCATCGAGCCAGTCGCGTCCTTTACTCTTCTTTATTCAATACCAAGGCACCACAGGTGGCGCACTTCCGCCACCCGGCAGGAAGCGAGACTATCCGTACTTCCTGCATCCGGGCGAGCTGGCTCTCACCACTCTTGTCGACGAGCTCAACGAAGCCCTGGAAAAGCTTACAGATCTGAGGAGGAGCCTGAAAGGCCATTCCCTTCCGGCTGATCTGAGAAGTGTGCTCGAAACAAGCGAAGCTGGGCTCAGAGCTTGTGGCTCGAAGCTGAAACGGTGGCGGGACAATCCCAGCGCGAAGACTGCCGCCGATATGAGGAAAATCGCACCAGAGCTAATCGAGCTGACCGTCCGTATCTGCGAAATGAAAGATCAATGCTTCGACGAATGCCTCGAAGAAGGCCTGGAATTCTTCGACCGCTGCGGGCGAATCGCCCGGTAGCCAGGAAAGACTCTGGAGAGAGGGTGCGCTTCGAGCACGCCCTCTCCCTTTGTTTTTCCTTGATTTTCTCCTGTATCTTATAGTATTGCCCAGAAGAGGAAGAAAGCTGCCGAGCGGGGGCTCGACAACTTTCAACGCGACCGACGGCCTGCCGGTCAAGCAAACTCAAGCCGCGCTCTCGTCAGCGACGGGGGACTCGAACTTGCGAGTCAGGGAGATGCGCAGGCGGCTCAGGTCGAGGCTTGCGATCTTCACTTCGATCTCCTGACCGACAGCAAAGATCTCGGTAGCCTCCCCGGCTTTCGCCTTCTCAGCCCCGCGGAAGTCCGAGATGTGCAGGAGCCCGTCGATGCAATCACCCAGGCAGATGAAAGCACCGAACTGCTCCGAGCGGGCCACTACTCCTTTGAGAATCCTGCCCTCGAAAAGAGTCGGCAGGAAGTCTCGCTGAAGCGCGGACCGGCGGCTCAGAAGGACCTTGCGGTTGACGGCATCCACCGAGACGACGGCGACGCTGACGGTCTCACCGGGACGCACCACCTGAGACGGATCGATGCTCCGGTTGCCCGAGAGCTCCGCCCGCCGAATGAGACCGGTGACATTGCTGCCCAGCTCCACCAGCACGCCCTGCGGAATGATCCGTTTGACGACACCGGTAACGATCTCGCCTGCCTTCAGCTCTTTGAGCAAGTCATCCTGCTCGGCCTGCACCACTTTCATCTGGCTGAGAATGCACTCGCCGAAACGCCCCTTGCTCGGATTGAGATCGAGAACCTTGACCGGGATCTCTTCGCCCACCAGCTCATCGAGCTTGCCGAAGTGCTGGAGCTCGCTTCTCGGAATGAAGGCCCTGACCCCGGCGATGTTGGCGCGGAGCCCGGCAACCTTGCCGCCACGCGAGGTGGCAACAGCCAGTACGCGAGCCAGAGCGGTCTCACCGGACTCTTTCTTGCTCTTCAGATCGAGCCAGGTCGCAGCCCTCTTCTGGGAGAGATTGACGGTGCCTTCGTCGTCGGCGGCACTTGTAACCAGGAAAGTGTACACTCCCCCGACTTCGACGAGGCCGGTGGCCTGATCACCCGGCATGAAAGAATCGGCCTTGAGGCCGAGACTGACCAGGTAACCCCCCTTGCAGGTCGCGACTACTTCGCCTTCCACCAGAGAATTGATGGCAGGTGTTTCCGGAAGTTTCCAGTTTTCCATGAGACTGGCGAAAGAAGCTCCGGCGGCTTCGTTAGAAACGGTTGAATCGACAATGCTTGTGTTTTTCATACGACAATTAACGTCCTCCATGTTTTTGTTTTTTGTTTTTGGAACGCTCTATCGTGAGCCCGACAACGACACACACGACTCCCGGGTCAGGAAGTAAAAGGCCCTGCTGCCCCGAGCTGCTCAAAGACGCTGCACGAGGGGTGAAATCAGTCCGGGGACTTGAATCTGCTGGGTTTCTTACTCTTCTGAACGAGGGAGTTGTAAAGTGTAACTTAACGTTAAACAGACCGTCATATCCAAAGCAACAGAAAAATGCTCCAACTTCACATTTGCAGCCTGATTCAGAGGATTAGACGGCATCCGCCATCCGCGCTAGGAGTTAAGGGGCAAAATACCAATAGTGCCTGGCTGTCCATTCCGGAAAAGATTAGAGGCTCTACTACTTTCGCTAGCCACGGTCCAGGTAATTAGAGAGCCGGACAAATTCGGTTTATAATCGGGGGGAAGCAATGCAGACCGTCGCGTTCGCGAAAGCGAATGAGGAAAGTCCGGGCACCACAGGGCTGGTTGCTGGGTAACGCCCAGTGCGCGTGAGCGTGAGGATAGTGCCACAGAAATGAAGACCGCCGGATTTCCGGTAAGGGTGCAACGGTGCGGTAAGAGCGTCACCAGCAAGGTCGAGAGGCCTTGGCTAGGTAAACCCCGCTGAAGGTGCAAGGCTAAGGTATAGCTCGAGGCAATGGCTGCCCGTCATCTCGAGTTGCCGACGCTGCTAGAGGGTCCGGGCAACCGGGCTCCCAGATAGATGACGGTCTATAACAGAACCCGGCTTATGCGTTGCTTCCCTCTTTCAAGGACCTGATGAAGAGCCTGTCCTCCTCACTGAGATCGGCTCGCTCGATCAGGTCGGGCCGGCGCTCCAGAGTGCGCTTGAGCGCCTCCTGCCGGCGCCAGCGAGCCACAGCCTTGTGATCGCCGGAGCGGACGATCTCGGGCACCACCATTCCACGAAACTCGGCAGGCTTGGTGTACTGCGGACCCTCGAGCAACCCGTCGGTGAAGGACTCTTCGACGATAGAGGCGCTCTTGCCCACCACTCCGGGCACCAGGCGTGCCACAGCATCGATCACCACCATCGCGGCAAGCTCCCCTCCGGTGAGGACATAGTCCCCGATGGACAGCTCCATGGTCGCCAGGGCCCGGATACGCTCATCGAAACCTTCATAGTGCCCGCAGAGAATAGTTATCTGCTGGCTTTCCGACAGATCCACCGCCAGCTCCTGCTCGAATGGTCGTCCCTGCGGTGACATCAATAGAACCGGCGATCCTTCGGGCCGAACGATAGACTCGAATGACGCATAAAAAGGCTCGGGCTTGAGGACCATTCCGGCCCCGCCACCATATGGAGTGTCATCGACCTTTCTGTACTTGTCGCTGCAAAAGCCTCTGGGATTGACCGTATTGACCAGAATTCTGCCGGCCCTGGCACCCCGGCCAACGATGCTGGTGGAGCAATAGGACTCGATGAGCTCCGGAAAGAGAGTAATGATGTCGAAGGTTAGCATGATCACAGGAGTTTAGCCGAGGCGGGGCTCCACCTGCAACGACTGAGCCCCCGAATCTCATCCAAGTCTTAATATGAAAACGCCAGCCGGCGCGATTAGGAGCCCGCAGTTAGGGGAATTCTGATCAGTAGGCGGCATTCAGAATCTGACCGGATTCGATGTCCCGTTATGGAGAGTCGGCGTTGGAATCCAACTGGGAAAAACTGAAGCTCGAGGCCAACCATGCTGTCGGCCGTGGTGATTTCGCAGCCGCCGCCGACCTCTGGGTGCAGGCCCTGGAAGCCCTGGATTCGGTTTCGGACGAGGACGCCAGGGTAGCCCTCACTCTCGACCGTCTCGCCGACTGTCTCTGCAAGCAGAACCGCAAAGCCCAGGCAGTTCCGGTGCTCGAGTACTGTGTCGACCTCAAGGAGCGAGTACTCGGCGGCGACCATATCGAACTGGCCAACACTCTCAACAACCTCGCCGAAGTCTTCTATTCCATGGGGATGTTCCAGAAAGCCCAGCCCCTCTCGGAGCGGATCATGTCCATCTACGAGCAGGTCTTCGGAAGCGAGCATCTCGGTCTGGCCATGATCGCCACATTCCTGGCACTGATCTATCACGGGCAGAAGGACTACCAGAAAGCCGAGCCCCTCTACAAGCGAGCTCTGAGTATCAAGCAGAAGGTCCTGGGATACAACCACTCCGAGGTCGCACTCCTGATCGAGAACTACGCCGCTCTCCTCTACGAGACCAATCGCGCGGACGAAGCAGACACTATCTGCAGCAATGTCGGCACCGCTTCCGGGCTGTGGAAGTCCATAGCGGCTCAGAACAATCAGACCCTCAATCAGGGAAGCCTGCAGGGCAAGCTCAGCCAGACCAAGCCCAAGCGTCAGTAGCCTCCGACTCGATTATTAGAGACTCGCGAAAGCGCCGCTAGCTGTCAAGAGGCGATCCTGCGACCAACCTCCACTCGGCATGTTTCGGACATTCAGCTTTTGAAAAAGGGCTCTGCTCGCGATATTTACTGCTTGCTTCGCCAGCAAGCTTTCATTAGGTTCAAAGCATCTCTTCTTTCCTTTTCTGTAAAACGCGCCTAAAGCAAGATTCCATCGAACACTCCTGAATCGTCCAGTGCACATTGTGCATTGCGGGAGGTTCTTCGGGATTTCTGACGCCACCCGGTTGCATGCCCGGCTGGTAGCTAGCGTCCAACAGGGATGGAGAAGGGGTTGTGCAAACATGGGCAGACTGTAGAGATTCAATCGGACTGGCTTTTGATGAGTGAACAGCAACGGCAATATCGAACACTTGGACGAACTCGAGCGTTCCGAGCGTTTTGAGCGAACCGTCGACCAAACCGCACGACTGGACAACGGAATGGTCGCCACCTTATCGCCGGCACTCCCGAGAATTCGGGCTGCCAGCGGAGGCTGTTGCTTTACCGTCACGGCGATAGGCGCCATGACGTTTCCTCTCAAACCAACCGAAAGGAGCTACACAATGCGTATGGATCAGTATGCCGGGCTGAATGCCTGGGCTCGTAAGTCGATCGCCAAGCGTCAAAAGGCTTTGCTTACTGGGACCGCGAGAACTCCCGATGGGCGCAAGTTTCGCGTCCGCCGGTGGATCAAGCTTCCGGTAGCGAAGATCGAAGTCATCGGAGCACTCAAGGGTGCCTGGAATCCCCACGTCGCCGACCTGCGCCGGTTCACCATGCCGGACGGGAAGGTGTACATCGAGTACGTCCAGCAGGACGTCTGGTGCGGGGGGCCCATCTGGCACACGGCGTTGAAAGACGCCCGCACGGGCAAGCCCGTCAAGCAGTCGCTCTGGACCAGGGAAGAAATGGGTATCTAGCCCGGAACGACCCTGGACGCGAGGTCATCTGATTGCACAGAAGCTTGGACTGTCCGGGAGCCGTCTTCGCAAGGCTCCCGGCTGTCCCTGCTTCGTTTTCTTCAGATTTTTACTATTTGTTATCGTAATTCTTCAATAGAACGAAAAAGGTCATGAAAGCTATAAAAACGAGATTTCTAGGCGTTTCTGACTTATTTTTGGTGATTTTTTATGCTTGGTATGCATATGCTCAAACCGAGAAAGGGTTTCCCGGGTTTTTCTCTTCCCTGCAAGCCAAGATTCTTGCCCGGATTTTCTCTTCCCTGCAAGCCAAGATTCTTGCCCGGGTTTTTCTCTTCCCTGCAAGCCAAGATTCTTGCCCGGGTTTTTCTCTTCCCTGCAAGCCAAGCGTCTTGCCCGGATTTTTCTCTTCCCTGCAAGCCAAGATTCTTGCCCGGGTTTTTCTCTTCCCTGCAAGCCAAGCGTCTTGCCCGGGTTTTTCTCTTCCCTGCAATCGGAAGAGAGCTCTGGAGGTCGATCATGTCAAAGAAGCCTGCGGCATCAGCCTATCGAGGACCGAGCGACGGATGTGCTCAGCCCGAGTGCGGAGCTTCTCCATGATCTCGCCTGCTTCTTTCTCGGTGCTTCTCACGAACCTTTGCGCTTCCTTGTCTTCTTTGTCGAAGCCGTCGAGATTGATCAGCACATTGAAATAGGCGCCTTCTCCGCAAGCCAGAGCCATCAGGCCGGCTACCCCGGCATCACTGAGGGAATTCGGATTGCCTTTCTCCGCCACCTGCTCGATCAGGTCCAGGCTGGCAAGGGCCTTTTTCATGACCGAGAACGGCACAAGAGTAGCCTCCTTGCTTGCTTCGATGATCGCTCTGTCTCTTGCCTTGCTCTCTTCGGCACTGCCTTTCGGAAGTCTCATGGCAGCGATGATACTGTTGAAAGCTTCGGTATCATCGTCGACTGCTTTGAGCAGCTCCACTTTCAAACGCTGGGCTTTCTCGCCAAGCTCGTTCATAAGAGGACGCTCTCCTTCGAAGCCCTTCTTGTCGAAAGTCAGATTGGCCACCATCGCAGCAAGGGACGCACCCATGGCGCCGGCAAGAGCCGCTACGCTGCCACCGCCGGGAGCCGGCGATTCGGAGGCCAGCTCGTCGAGAAAGTCCTTGACTGTCATATCCTTGAGACCGGCACTCTCGGGCGCGACCCGGTACTCGATAATCTTGAGAGCGGGGTCGAAAGGCCCCAGCTCCGCCAGACCAAGCGACTGAACGGCCGTTTCGATCATCTCCTTTTCCGATACGGCCGTGGACCGGCCTTGTTTCTCCAGATAATGCCTGCCGGCATCGAGCATGGCACCGAGGGGCACTAGCCCGACAATCTCGCTGCCCGTCACCCGCATGCCGAGCTCGGTGGCGAGCCGCTCGCATTCGTCGAAAGCCTGGTGAAGCGAGGTCTGGCTTATGTCAACCAGGTTGATCGAGACCTGGGCACGACGGTACTCTTCCACGACCCAGCCCACGGCGCGACAAGCCTTGAGCGTCCCGGCAGCCTTTACCGGATTGCCCACGGCATCTCTCACGAACTTTCCTTCGGCGTTCCGCTGGTTCCGTCCAGCTTCTCTGATGGTCAGAGCAATCTCATTGGCAAGCTTACGGGACTTCGTATTGAGATTGACGTTATAGGCGATCAGGAAGGGTCTGGCACCAATAACAGTGGCACCGGCCACGGGATTGAATTTTGCCGGGCCGAAATCGGGCTTGAAAGAAGGGTCTTTCATCTTCTCCGGAAGAGCTTCGTATTCGCCTTTGCGGATATCAGCAAGACTCTTTCGCTCTTCGCATCGAGCCGCCTCGGCATAGAGATACACCGGTATTCCCAGCTCTCTGCCGACCCGCTCACCGAGCCTTTCCGCCAGCCTGGCGCAGTCTTCCATGGTGACACCGGAGACAGGCACGAAGGGGCAGACATCGGTAGCCCCCATGCGCGGATGCTCACCTTTATGCGTGCGCATATCGATCAGGTTGGAGGCGCAGGCAATCCCCTTGAACGCGGCTTCCAGTACCGCTTCCGGCTCCCCGACCAGGGTCATGACTGTCCGGTTGGTGCTCGCTCCCGGATCGACATCGAGAAGGCTCGCTCCTTCCACTGCCCGCATGGCATCAGCAATCGCATTGATTACTTCCTGGTTTCTACCTTCGCTGAAATTCGGCACGCATTCGACAAGGCGCATGGCAACCTCTCTTTTGATTGACTGTGAACCGGCATATTGTACATTTCGCCCGTCCGACAATATCGAAAGCGGCCTCGGGCAGCAGCCGGAAAAAGACCGGCTGATGAAGCCGAGTAAACAGGTTGGCAGAACTAGCGGAGCCGATTTATCTTACCGGCAGGCCGTTCTCAACCAAGCAATTGCCCCTGCTAGCCCTTCACAGGCATTCTGCTTCAAACAAATTATCGTGAGTTTTCGGGCGCGCCTTTGTTATCAAGAGGGGTCTCTCTAACTTTTACGACCAGCAGTCGAAGCAAACCCTAGCTCCATTTTTCAATCATGACTTTTCAATCCGGTCCCTCCCGGCTAGGGATTGACCGGTCCTCGGGGTCTGCCTCTGCTGTCTCTCTTCAACATCCGCCACGGAGCAAAAACACATGCGTGGATTCTGGAAAGATGCCAGAGCGCTCATTCAAGCGTACTGGCTCAAGGGACTGATCTGGAGTATTCCGATGGTCCTGACTCTCTGGATTTTGAGCGTCGTTTTCAGTATCGCCGACCGGATCATGAGTCCGGTCACAAGGACGCTCCTCAACGCCCTCCTGCCGGACTGGCTTCTGGTCGGTCCCATCGCCGGAGGCGAAAGCCCCATCGTCAGCTTTGTTCTGCTCGCCCTCCTGCTCACAATCCTGGGCGGCTTCGTATCCTGGCGCTATGGCGAGAAACTCGTCCGTACTTTGGATTCGTGGATCAAGCGCGTCCCGGGTGTCGGGCTCATCTACCGGAGCACTCGCACCATCGCCGAATTCTTCGACGGCAGCAAGCCCAGCCCCTTCGAGCGGGTCGTCCTGGTGCCCTATCCGCACCCGGGCGTCTATACCGTCGCCTTCGTCGCCGGTCATGCCACCATCAAGGACCTGAGCGGCAAAGACACCGACTGCCTGAAAGTGGTCATCCCCAATCCGCCCACCGGCGTGCAGGGAATCGTGCTGGTTCCGGAGCATCTTGCCCGGGACACCTGCCTCACTGTCGAGCAAGGCATCCAGTTCTACGTTTCTCTGGGCATGGTTTCGCCGCCGGTGATCACCGTCGCGGAAGCCCCGGAAAAAACTTCCGAATAGTCTCCATCGACCTTCTCAACACAGGGTCTCGATGAGCACCACAAATGGCAGAGAGCAATTGCTCAGAAAGGCCGGATGGTTCGGTGCCTGGTTGCTGACGCTGGCAATAGCGTTCGGCGCCGGCACCTGGACCGGTTACGAGATGCCCAGAAGCGGCGTGGACCCCCAGGACTATATCGAGTCCGTTTTCACCCCCTATGAAGACGGGCTCCAGCATTACCTGGAATTCCTCGACCGGGCGCACAACTCGGTCAATATCGCCGCTTACTCCTTCACTCACCCCGAGATCGTCGACAAGCTCATCGAGCTCAAGATGACCCGGGGGGTGATCGTTCGCGTGCTGCTGGATCTATCCCAGAGCCATAACAAGTCGGAGAAGGCTCAGATCGAGCGTCTCCGTCAGGTCGGCATCGAAGTGGTAATCGGCAAGTCCGAGTCGCACGGCCAGATCATGCACCACAAATACACCGTGGTGGATGAGATCTGGGTTCACAGCGGCAGCTGGAACTTCTCCAAATCGGCTAACCATCAAGCCAATGAGCTCGATTTCGTCAGGTCCAAGAAGCGCGCCGGCGTTTTCCTGGCCAACTGGCATCGCATGTACCGATTCATGAAAGCAAACGCCGGTCCCTGACCGGCGCGCGCTTTCTCCTGCAGCCCCAAACCGTATCAGGAGACAACAGGATGACAAGCGACAGTCTCTGGAAAGAGATTCTCGAGTACGGGCGCTGGGCGCCTTCTCCTCACAACATCCAGTCGTGGCGTTTCCGCATCGAAGATGACACCACTGTCACCCTCCTGTACGATCCCGACCGCCTTCTGCCAGATACCGACCCGAGCGGTCGCTTCTGCATGGTCGGCTTCGGGATCCTTCTCGAGCTTCTCTCCATCGCCGCCAGCCCACACGGGCTCAAGGTCGTCGCCAGCTACGAATGCGAGGACACCAGGCTCGACCCGAGCAAAGTCGGCCCGCAGCCCCTGGCACGCCTGCGCCTGGAGAGGCGGCAAGAATCCGAGGTCGAGACCCTCGACAGGCAACTGATTCTGGATCGGCGCACTTCGCGCCTTCCCTATGACGACCGACCGGTGGATGAATCGGTCCTGGCAGAGCTCGCCAGCGTCGCAGCCGCCTTCGAGCACAAGCTCGAGTTTTCGAGCGATCCCGCAGAGGTCGCCTGGGTGGTCGCTCTGAACGCCAAGACGATGTTCTTCGACATGTCCGATCCCCTGGCTCGAAACGAGGTCGGCTCCTGGATCCGCTACAGCAGGGCAGAGGCGAAGCGCAAGGCCGACGGGCTGGCCGCTTACGCGATGAACTTCCCGGGCTGCCTCATGAGCCTCTTCGTCAAGCACAACTGGCTCTTCCGCATCCCCGGGATCTACCAGTTCACCCAGGCGGTCTATGTGCGCAGCATGCGCGGCACCCGAACAGTGGCCTGGATCTCGGGTCCCTTCGCGGTCCACGAGGACTGGGAGAACACCGGGAGGATGATGGCTCGCCTCTGGCTCACCATGACCCGGCACGGGGTGTATCTCCACCCCTTCGGCTCGGTGATCACCAACGGCAAAGCTCACGAGCTCATGGCGGATCACTTCGCCAACCCGGACCGGGAGCACGATCTCTGGATGCTCGTCCGCCTCGGTCACAGCGACCTGCCTCCCAAGGCATGGCGTCTCACCCTCGACCAGCTTCTGGTCGACTGACTGCTTCCCGAAACCCAACAGAAGGAAGAAACGAAATGCGCAGAATTTGCATCTTCGCATTCGTCGCCCTGGCAGCCCTGGTCCGCAAACTGATCATGCGCAGCGACGTCGCCTGGAAGCTCTTCTTCATTCCCGGTGCCGACAACATGCGCACCGTAATCGGACTCTGGAAGGCATGGTATGTCTTCGAGAAAGCCCGGCGCGAATGTCCTGCCTATGCGGACTTCCTCGAGAAGCAGGGCTTCAAGAATGTCCGACTCAATGGCTGGATCCCGGACCTCTCGTCCATCCCGCCCATGGACAAGGCGAACTTCATCAAGGTCTACAGCATGGCTTCCCGCTGCTACGGCGGCAAGCTGCCGGTGCGCGGCGCGGTCATCGACCAGTCTTCCGGCTCCACCGGCAAACCCACCAGCTGGGTGCGCGGACCGGATGAGCGCAAGGCAGTGGCGAGAGTGATGCAGCTTGCATTGCGCGAGCATGTCGGCAACAAGCAGATCCTCTTCGTCAATGCTTTCGCGCTTGGTCCCTGGGCTACCGGCATGAGCGTCAGCTATTCCATTGCGGACGAATGTCTGCTCATCTCGGTGGGACCCGATGTCGACAAGATCGTCGGCGTCCTCGAGGACTTCGGCTCCGATGACTTCCTCTATGTGATCGCGGGCTATCCGCCTTTCCTCAAGATGCTGGTGGACAGCAAGAGGGTGGACTGGTCCAAATACGACTCCATCGCTTTCTACGGCGGCGAGGGCATGTCCGAAGGCATGCGCAGCTACCTCCTCGAGTCCTTCCACGAAGTCTACGGCGACTACGGCGCCTCGGATCTCGAGATCAACATCGCCGCGGAAAACGCATTCACCGTGGCCGTGCGACGCCTGATGGCGACCAACGAGTCCCTGCGCCGGCGCATCAACGCACGCCTATCCAGGCTACCCGGTCTCGAGCGCCTGCAAGACGCTATGCCGCACATCTTCCAGTACAACCAGCTGGATTATGTGGTGGAGACCAATCAGGAAGGCGAGCTGCTTATCACCGTCGGACGACCGTCGAACGTGTCGCCCCGGGTCCGCTACAACATCCACGACAACGGTTTCGTGATGCTGCACAAAGAGCTCGTCTTCCTGCTCGCCTCCGAAGGCGTGGACGTGAGCTCTCTGCCGCCCGCCATCGCAGACATGCCGGTAATGCTCCATTACGGACGGTCGGACCTGGCCGCCTCCTACTATGGATGCAAGATCCCGCCCGGCGACATCGAGAAAATCGTCTTCGAGGTTCCGGAGCTGGCGCGGATCTTCAACTCATTCCGCATGATCACAGCGGAAGACGCCGAGCACAACAAGCACCTCACCATCGCCATCGAGCTGGCTGACGGTGCCGAACCGCCGGCGGACCTGACCGCCATGACCGAGCGCGTCTTCGAGCTGCTCGGCAGACACAACCAGGACTATCGCGAGTCCGCTCGCATCGCGGCTCAGAAAGGGGTTTTCGCGAAGCTCGAATTCTTCGGCTTCCGCCAGGGTCCCTTCGTGAACTCGGACATCCGGTTGAAGAACCGGTACACCGAGGACAAGAAGTAAGCCGCCTGGCGGGCTGCCGGAATCCATCTTGCAGAAAGAATTTGCAAGAGACCGGCAGCCCGCACCAAAATTGAAACTCGAAGCCTGAAGGGAAATGCGACTGTGGACAACCTGGGCTCCTACAAGCTCGGGCGGAAATAGCAGATACAAGCAAGGAAGACGAGAGCCCCGCATTCACGGAAAATCGCCGGGGCTCTCTTCCTTCCTTCTTTTCTGATTATTTTACCATATTTGATAGTATTTGCCGGAGAAAAACGAAGAGATGGAAAGCCTCGCGGCAAACCATCTCTTCGAGATGAGCAGGGCTCGAGTCGTCCCTGAAAGACGGCTTTGACCCTGCTCATCTTGCCGCCTCCCCGGGCTCGGCGAAGGGCTCCACCACCGACAGGAAGTCGGCATGGAGTCTATCGATCTGCCCCGGGTCGGAGACATCCACCTGACCGGCAGCTTGCTGCGGATGACCGTACCGCCCGTACTTCTCGGCGAGAGGTCGCAAGTCGACGCGGTCGTCTACGGTTCGGAAAGACACATAGCCGTCACCCCTGACCGCGCACATGTGGCGGCAGAAGTAACCGAGCTCCGCCATCACGCCCCGGTGCGCTTCAGGATTCGCATCCTTCAGCACCACGAAGCCGATCAGACCGCCGGCGGTGAAACGCATGTCTGCGCCACCAATGGCGGTGAGGATCGAGATGCTCTTGCGGACCATCAGGCGTTTCTGGATGTCTACCAGGAGCTCGTCGGTGAGCCCGTGTCTGGTGAGCACAGCCATATGTCTGACAGCGTCGGCAGGCATGTTCTGGCGGAACCAGAATGTGTCGGTGAGGATGCTAACCGCCAGGATTGGCTCCCGAATACCGAAGTAGTCGATGAGCAGGCAGCCGGCCGAGGGCGCCTGGCGAATGAAGGCTTTCTCGTCATCCACCTCGCCGTGACCGGCATGGTGGTCGATGATATAGACCTTCACTCCGCGCGGGTCGAAGCCGAGCCGGTCGCCGTCCACCAGAACGATCTCGTCGGGTCTCCAGCTTTTCAGGAGCCTGTCGAAAACCTTCTGCAAATCGGTGGTGGTGAGCTCCGGCGTGACCTCGCCCCGAATCGTCTCGTGCAGGTCTCCCTGCTCGAGAATCCAGGCGATCTGCCCGTACATGGCCAGGGTTGGAAGAGTGTACGCTTCGAGCCCACGCTTGCGCAGGTGCTGAAGAAGCGCTTTGGTGGACGCGACTGAGTCGCCGTCCACCGGTTGAGCAGGACCGACCACCAGAGTCTTTCTAGCCCAGCGCCTGTGTGCTGGACCTCTGACGGCAGTGCGAGCCCGTTTCATCAGGCTTCTGATTACCGTGAACATACTGCCTCCTTGTCCTTCGAGAGGACTGAGACAGGAACTTGCCCTGGAGCCTTGCAGCTCCAGAGCGGTTCCTTCTGAATCGAAACTCGCTTCTCAGGCGCAGGCCAGAGCTTCCTGACCGTCGCCGCTGAAGCGATCCTTTGCCCAGGCGAGCGCCTCAGTGGCACTGGCGAAGGCACCCTGCCGTTGCGCCGCAAGGGCCTCTGCCAGCATCGCCCCGAAAACCGGACCCGGCTCGAAGCCGAGACCGATCAGGGTTCTGCCAGTGACCAGAGGCTTCTCCGGCTGCTGCTTGATCTCCTCGAGCCTGGCGAGCAAGAACCGCGTGTGCGAGTTCTCGATGCCGTTTTCCCGTCCGTTGCCGACCGCGTCAGCGTGCTGCAGGGCGATCAGGTCGTGGATATCCTCACGAACCAGAAGCGCCGCCAGCTTGCCGGGCCGCAGCTCCGGAACGACATGCATGAGCATGTGCAGGCGCACCATCTCGGTGACCCGCGAACGGCTGGCATTGGACAGCTTGAGACGCCGGCAGATACCGTCGGCGATGACGGCGCCCACCTCGGCATGACCCTCGTTGCTGATCCGCTCCACGCCGTGCTCGTCGGTCCAGAACTCCTGCGTGTCGGGCTTTCCGACGTCATGCAGGAGAGCGCCCAGCATCAGCTCGAAGGAAGAGCCGGTGAGCTGCTCCACCACCATCAGGGAGTGCAACCAGGTGTTGCCCTCGGGATGCCAGATGGGGTCCTGGTCGCCGCGATGCGTATTGCACTCCACCAGCTCCGGAATGATCTGCGCCATCAGCCCGAGCTCCATCAGGAGGTCGAGACCGACAACGGGTCGGGCGCTGGTGAGGATGCCCTCGAACTCACTGGTGATACGCTCGAAAGAGACAGGCATGCCGGCAAGCAGCGTGTGAGCGCTGGCCTTGATGGCAGCCAGTAGCTCCGCCTCGATGGCGAAGCCATACCGAGAAGCGAACCGGATGGCACGCAGCATGCGCAGCCGGTCTTCGGATATGCGCTCGAAGGCGTTGCCAACCGAGCGAATGATGCCCTGCGCCAGATCCTCGCGCCCGCCGAAGAAATCGAAGATCTCCCCGGTGAACGGATCCTGGAACATGGCGTTGATGGTGAAATCACGCCGGGCGGCGTCTTGCTCCAGAGAGCTGACGAACTCGACCGAATCCGGTCGACGGCCGTCGCTGTACTGTCCGTCCGCCCTGAGCGTGGCCACGTCGATGATCTCTCCTCCCACCAGCACCTTGATGACGCCGCGGGACTTGCCGTTCGAGATCGTCCTGGTGAAAAGACGCTCGACCTCGTCGGGGAGAGCAGACGTAGCAACGTCATAATCGTTGGGCGTCAGCCCAAGCAGCTCGTCACGGACGCAACCGCCTGCGAAGGCGGCGATATGTCCGTGGCGTTGCAATTCTGCTACCACCGAGATGGCAGCGTTTCTCTCAGTAGTCATGGCAATTCTCCTTTCCGTCCGGCCGCTCAGATAACGGTGACCGGACGACTCTGCGGCTTGGTGCTGGTCTGGGGGGCCAGCTGTGGCAGAAGACCTCCGTCGATGGCAGCCAGTAGCGCTCGGCGGCTGCCGAAGTCGAGCTCTTCGAGCTCGGCCCTCAGCTGTCCCGAAGACGTCAGGGGCTCGACGGCATCTGCCAGGGTTTCGGTGAGACTGTCGTAACGCTTCAGCCAGAACCTGATATTCAGGTGGGTCGCGTCAACCAGGTCACCGCTTGCCGATTTGATGAAACGCTCGAGCATGCGCACCGCCAGGTCGAAGCTGGAGCTGTCCTCGAACCGCTCTTTCTCAGCGGCTATGGCCGCCTCGAAAGTGTCGGAATCGCAGGCAAGCCTGACTTCGTTGAGGCGGCGCGCTACGGTGAGCGCGCACGAGGCCTGTCTCCAGGCGCCAACCAGCTGCGACAGAGAGCCGAAGCCCTCGTCCGACAGCAGGGATTCCAGACCCCTTTCGGCTAGCAAGCCGGTCAGGGTACGGTGATCTCCGGGCTCGAGCTCTGCGAGCTCGATCTGAACCAGACCGGCAGCCTGGCCGGACTGGACGAACTCGACGAATTGCTGGAGCAACGACTCGAAGCGGTCGTCAGCAACCAGGTGCTGCTGCCGGGCTTCCTGAGGGTCTCCATCGTCTCCGTCGAGGATGGCGAGCCACCGCTGCCTGGCGGCGGCGCGCGAGCGAAGGGCCGACAGCACCTCGCTGGCTAGTTTGCTGAGTGACATGGCTTATTCTCCATTTCTTGTTCGTGAAAAAAGCCACACCAGCCCCTGACGGCTCGAGCGCCGGTGAGATCGAGTGCATCTGAGACATCACTTCGCGCAGGGGCGAGAAATAAGGTCTCAGACAGCAATCGGATCAGGCGTCTTTAGTCGTTAAATCCAGGAATATGGTGTGAACAAGGATATTTCGACCTTAAGTTCCGGTCTTGGATCAAGGCAACATAAAGCCAGGTTAATTCAGCCTTGAATTCAGTGTTCGAAGATTAAAACTGAGAAAATGCCATGAATTCAGTACTTTAAAGGCTAGCGCAGCTACTGAGCCCCGTTTAATCTTTGCCGAATCCTTGCCAGCCAGGATAGAGGTCTTCGAACTCGGGACTCTTGTTTTTCATCGAAGCAAGTATCTCGGACGGCTCGAGCATGAAGGCCTGACGGCTTGCTGCAAACTCCAGACTGTCGGCGAGGCTGTGGTCGGCTCTGTAGTTCAGGCAATCCTTGGAGTGCGATACTGCCAGTGGTGCTTTCCCGGCGATCAGCGCCGCGGTCCGGAGAGCTCTCTCCACTACCTGCTCGTCACTATCCAGAAGGGCATTGACGAAGCCAAGCTCACAGGCGCGTCCGGCACTGAGCTTCTCGCCGGTGAAAGCAAGCTCTCTGACTATCCCGTCCGGCATCTTTCCGGGCAGGCGTTGCAGGGTACCAAGATCAGCCATGATACCCAGATTGATCTCCTGGATGACGAAGTAAGCCGAAGCTGTGGCGAAGCGAATGTCGCAAGCGCTGACAAGGTCGAGACCGGCTCCCATGCAGGCGCCCTGCACAGCCGCAATAACCGGAACCCGCACCCGACTGAGGACATCGAGACATTCCTGCAAGCGAAGGACCACTGTGCGCAGGCGATCCCGTTGCCTGGCGGTGCCGGTGCCAAGGAGCTCCCGGTCGGCGAATATCTCCAGATCGATCCCGGAGCAGAAATCCTTTCCTGCTCCCGATATAACAATCACCCGGTACTCGCCGGATTCACCCAGTTCTCTCACGGTATCCGGAAACTCGTTCCAGAACTCTTTACTCAGAGCATTCCGTCTTTCAGGCCGGTTCAGCCTCAAGTGAGCAATCTTGTTTTCCAGGGTAATTTCAAACATGGGTCTTCCTCGATTTCAGGCAGATATCTTAGCCCGAATGTCTCCGCCTTGGTGAACCGATATGCTCATTCGCTATAAAATCCAGTTTTGAAGGCGTTTCTGGCGTATTTTTTGCCGTTTTTTATGTCAGGAACGCATATTCCTGCCTTTCGCCAGTAACCCCTTTTTACTATCTTTTATAAGAGTTTTATTGAAGGGAATGAAAAAGAAAACGCCAGCCATCCGGATTGAAACCGGGATGGCTGGCGCCTCTAGAGCAGGTCATCCAGAAGTCATGGAGACTCAGGGAATAATCAGCGGCGAGAAAGGAAGATTATCCTAGCCTCCTGGGATTCCAGGGATTTCCGGGATTCCTGGAATTCCTGGAATTGGCGGAAATCCCGGGTCCGGGTTCAAGACCGGATCCAAGACCGGGTTCAAGACCGGGTTCAAGACCGGGTTCCGGAGGGCATCCGGAAATCCGAACAAGTCGGCACGACCGGGAACGTCGTGAAGGTCCGGAAGGTCCGGAAGGTCCGGAAGGTCGGAAAGACCAGACTGTCCTAATGATCCGCCAGGAAGGCCGGAAAGACCAGACTGTCCTAATGATCCGCCAGGAAGGTCGGAAAGACCAGACTGTCCTAATGATCCGCCAGGAAGGCCGGGCATGCCTCGCATGCCCGGGTAGAGACCGCCATACTCCTCACCGCACTCCGGAGGAGAAAGAGGCATATCGGAGAGAACCGGTGGCCTCTCCCGCTCCTGCCATTCGAGACTGCCGGCAGGAAGCTCCTCGTGGACATCGTCCTCGACGGTGTATTCCTTCTCATCCCGGACTTTGTTGTAATCCTCCTTGTACTCTTCTTTCTCCAGAGTGCCGTCCGGTCTGAAGTGCCTGTAGGTTCCCTTGAGATAGTGACCGTCTTCGGGAAGAAAAACAGTCCGGGGCGTCTTGCCGTCTGGATAGAAAGTGATTCTGCGAGTGGTCTGGCCGTTCTCGTCACGCTCCTGTAGCTCGGTCAGCCGACGATCGGGACCGACATCGGTCCAGTCGGCCTCGCTCTTGCTCGTCCAGATGCGGACTAGCCTTTCCTTGCCGTTCTCGTGATAATCGCGGAGAGTGGTTCGGCCGTAGCCAGAGAACTCCCTCTTCTCGACGAGCTTGCCATCCGGGCTGAAATACTCCGCCTCGATGGTATAGGACGTGTATTTGACTTTCATCACGACGGTCTTGCCGTCTCCGGCGAATACCGTCCGATAGACGGGTTCGTAAGGGCTCGAGCCGCGCCTGGTAGACGTGCCGGCCGTGCCATCGGGTCGGTACTCCACCAGCTCGCTGCCTCCGTACCGGTCGAATCGACGGGCACTCTCGATGGTGCCGTTTTCCCGGAAGACTTCCACCAGGACGATCTTGTCCTGGCGATCCAGCACCTGGTGCCGGTGGACGGTGCTGCCATCACCATAGAATTCCCGGGTGTCGAAGGAGCCATCAGGCAAACGGTTCCCGTAGCGCATCGGCTTGCCATCGGCAGCGAAGGCGCGCTCAAGCAGAATCGTTCTGCCGTCGTCGTCGTAGATCAGATCGAGCTTGCTCTGACGCTCTTGACCTTCTCGAGCATTCTCCGGGAGCGGATAGTGAATCTGCACTTCGCGCAGGGTCTCGTCGTCCCTGAAAAGCTCAAGGGCAGTCTCGCCATTGCGAAACTCGGTACGGATATAGATGAGCCTGCCGGTGTCGGGAGAGACCAGCTTGAAGCGGCCGTCGATGCCCTGACTGTCATCGGGGAGCTCGACCCGGGCCGGAAGCGACTCGGGAAAGCGCACCGGATCATCGAAAACATCGCTTTGCCTGGAGCAGCCGATGGCGGCAAAAGGCAGGAGAAAAATCAGAGGGGCGAAATGCTTCAACATTGAAATTGCCTCGATTGGAAAAGGAGACTCGTCTCCTCCACGCGATATGTGGAGGGTGAAAAACAGAACGAGCTGGAAATGAAGCCTTTCGGTAAAGCGAAGCGGATTATGAAAAGGGGAAATGGGAAACGATACCTGGACCCTAATGAGCAGAGAGCCGGAATCACAAGAAAGATTAAGCTTGATCTCGCCAACCAGCCTGGCAAGCCTGCGCCCATCGATATGCCAAAGTATCAAAACACACATGTCCAACGGAGTGGTTTGCACAGGCGCCTCCGGTCCTGCAATCTCGTATCGAACCATCGAGATTTCTTACTATCCTGTTTAATAGGCACTCGGTTCAAGAAGACGGGAAGCAGGCTTGCGCCTGCCTCCCGGGTTTCTCAAGCCGCCTTCTTTACCGGAGCCCTTTTCCTGGGCGAATTCGTCCGCTGCTTGCTGCCGGAGGTACCTTCGGCGGCAATGCTACCCAGCAGTCCCTGCAGAAGCTTCGAGGCGACCACAGCTGCTACGATGATCATGCCGGGCAAGAGAACCCCCAGCATGACCGCGAACTCTTTCGCCCAGGGTTTGTCGGCAGGAGCGTGCTCGACAAAGGCCCAGGTATTGAGGGCGACGCTCAGGAAAGCGCACACCAGAAAGAGTGTAATCGAGAAACCACGAGCATCCTTATGATACGTCTGGATAATGATGGACAGCTCGGCACCGAGCAGGAATCCATCAATGACCAGAGCCATAAACCAGCTCTTGTAGTCAGTCTCACCGCCTCCTACCGTAAAGGAATGAATCGTCTCGGCCAGGTGTGACAGAGACAGATACATACCGGAGATGGTGCCTGCCCCCAGTATTACCAAGGCAATCTTGGTCAGGGTGGTTATTCTTTCTTTGGCCGCTTTGGTTGCCATCTATGGCTCCTTTCTTATAGTGACAATCCGCGTGCGGCTGCGGCGCTGCACGCGTCGCTGCCCACCATCAAGGGTGGACAGGGAGGCGCGCAGCTATACTCGTAAATTGCCAAACAGGAAATAGAGAAAAACAGGAGAGTCGGGGCGGCCTTCAGGCTGCCCCGACTCACTCGAGGTCGGTCGGCTACTGATCGAAAAACCTTTCAGCAGACCCGGCCGAACTCCTCGAGGAGCCTCACGACTTTCTCTCGCTTGACCTTTCTCCGCAGGCGTCCGGTGAATTCCCAGCTCTGGTTTCCCAGGGACCGGGGATTGCTCCAGTCCACCATATTGGTCACGGAACGAACGAGATCGGTGCGAAGCCCTTTCATCTTGTTTCGCGAAACGCCCTTCACCTCGACTCTCACGATGCCTCCGGAGGAGACCTCGATGGCGAGCGAGTCTTTCGAGACGATTGCGATGGCGGAAACTTGTGGGTCTTCCAAGACTTGCGTTTCGGAAAGACGATCCCGGACCAGCGCCAGCTCGGAAGAATCCTTCTTCGGCTCGCTCACTTCCTCTGGCGGAAGCGGCGGGGCTTCGAGCTCTTCCGGCAGCGCCACGGCAAGAGGTTCTGCCTCGGATAAATCCTCGGCGACCCCCTCCGCCAGCTCATGCCCGGAGGGCTCGCTGTCCGCAAAGACAGGAGACTCCGGCGTCGCCACGATCACAGGTTCAGGAGGAGCTCGTCTCGGAGCGAGCCGCTGCCACCACTGCCAGTCTGCCAGCAAAAGAAGCTGACCGGCCACTACCAGTCCGAGAATCAACATCGCCACTACCGCCAGTCCGTAGACGGCAGAAGCCCACCATACAAGGCTGCCGAATTCCACCTTTTCGGTCAGAGCCCAGAAGTTGGTGACAAGCGAGACTATGCTTGCCAGAGCGATGAGTATTTTGGCTTCGATTGTCTCTTTATGGCTCAATTTGAAGCCGAGGAACGCCAGCTGGCCACCGGCCAGTAGCGCCCCCAGGAAGCCTCCATACAAGTAGCCGACGCTCAGAGAGACGCCCGCTAGCTGATGGATGCTCCTTGCCGTGAGATCGATGGTGAGCCAGACAGTGATGAGGCTCAAGAGCCACATCAATATCCCGACAATCCCGGCGTGGGCTCTATAGCCAGTCTTATTCATGGAGAAATCCCTGGGAAGTGTCCTTGTCTAAGACCGCGCACAGACATGCACGCGACGCTGAGCAGGCAAGCCTGCTCAGGGTGGCGGGCACACCCCCTGATACCATTAATGGTATCTTCCAACTGGCGACAGACGGGCTGGTGCTGGAAAAATCGGATTGGTTGCTGAATTCCGAAGGTGGTTAGCGGGGGTTGATTCACCTCTATCCGTACAGGTGAGAGACTTTCCGGTCAATCTGTTAAGTCCGGTTCATGAAGCCTCCCTGCAACCGGAAGCCCGCAGCCAGATTGGCTCACAGAGGATGGATCCGGATCCGTGTGAAGATAGCTGTCCTGTTAGCGGACTTATCGAACCGGTTTAATCAAAGCGGAGAGCCAGAGGACATGAGCAATTGACGAGACTGGCGCCGCCGGTCACGATAGTGTCACAGGATGAAAGCTGCCTCCGGCAGGTCAAAATTGCTCTTGTCTCCTCATTTCGGGACAGCTATCATGAACTAAGACCAGAATATGGAAAAAACCGATAACACCGAGGTCAGATTCGAGACATCCTATTCGGATGCCCTCGAAGCGCGCTCGCGCGGCGACTACGCGACGGCAGCGAGAAGCTTCCGGACAGCCCTTGAGTTGGCCAGGGAATTCGGCGATGCGGACGAGCGAGTCTATAACAGCCTGGTAGGACTGGCCCGCTGCCAGTACAGGCTGGGAGAGAGGGCCCAGGCTGAGGAGCATTATCGCCGAGCCCTGACGATCATGGAAGATCATCTCAAAGACGAGCACCCCAGCCGCTTCGCCTCGGTGCTCTGGGAGCTGGCCATTCTCTACACGGACCAGGATCGCTTTCAGGAAGCCATTTTGTTTTTCCGCCAGGCAATCAAAGTGACAGGGCTCTGGGCCGGTCCAGGCGATCGGTTTATAGCCGACTGTCTCTGGGGTCTGTCCAAATGTCTCTGCGCAACCGGAGCTCTTGCGGAAGCCGAGGAGTCGATCCGGCAGGCCATCGCAATCTACGAGAACACCGGCGAGGACGTGAAGGATTTTCTCGCCACCAACCGTAACAATCTCGTCACCGTGCTCATCGAGCAACACAAGTTCGAGGAAGCCATTACCGAGATTGACATGACCCTTGAAAGCGAGAGCGAGAGGCAGAAGAGCATCGAAACCGCCAATGTTCTCTGCCAGAAAGCCTGGTGCCTGCAGAGAATCAACAAATTCGACCGGGCCGGCGCTGCTCTCAAAAAGGCTCTCAAAATAGCCACCGATCTCGAGGGCGGCGGAGGCATCCGGGCAGCTCTCACAAGGGTCGCCCTGGCCCACAACTACAACTGCCAGGGCAGCGACTTCGCCCGGGCCGAAAAACTTCTGCTACAGGCAATCAAAGTATTGAGAAAGCAAGATGGAGAAGACCTGGCAGCCGATCTCGGAGGCGCCATGTTCGAGCTGGCTCTCTGTTATTCGCGTCAGAAGAAAACACGCGAGGCCATAGACATCCTGGAGCAACTCCTGGCCATCCACGAAAAGGATCCCCTGGCCAATCCGGAGCTATTTGCCGACACGCTTTTCCATCTGGCCCAGTGCCACGAGAAAAACCTCGATTACCGGAAAGCCCGCAAATACTACCGGCGCAGCATCGACATTCGCGAGAAGCTCTATGGTCTTCTGAACGAAGACCTTGCCACAGCCATGATCCATCTGGCCAAGTGCTTGCGCAGACTCGACGAGCAGACCGATGCCACCATGATTCAGAAGCAAGCCGACCAGATTCTCGCAGCTATCAAAGCGCGAGCCTGATTTATTGAGACTCTGCAACCTTCCTTAACGCTAGCTCACCTAGCGCACCGGTCTAATCTCGCATCTGATCCTGAAAACCTTAACCAGCAGAGGCTTTATAGACACCACCAGGGTCCTGGGACACTGGACTTTATATTAACGGCTTGTAACAACCTTGTATGAGACTCTGAATCCCTTGCTATAGCTCACTTCAGAGGGTTATCAAGAGGTATCCATTTTCACTCTCAGCCATAAGGAGTTTATTGCCTCGAGAACATTGAACTCAGTTACCCCCGAAAAACTACCCATGTCTGAAAAGACATGCAGTACCGGCTCGGACACGAGTCTCTGGACCTGGATGGAGAACCCCAACATGACACATCTAAACGATAGCCCCCTGGACCGGATCATCGACGAGATCCGCGAGACCTACGGCTTCCAGCCCGATAGCCTGGAAGAGACCGAGTCGCTGGTCGCCGAGCGCACCGACCGGGAAGGCTGCGACCAGGACGAGCTGGCAGGAGCTCTCATGCTTCTCGGCTACGCCCACCGTCAGGCTGTCCGCGAGCACGAGGCATGCGCCTGTTACGTCAGGGCCCACGATCTCTACAGCCGTGACCCCTACTCGGAGTCCCCCGGAGTGGCTCGCACCCTCTGGCTTCTGGCCAGCTCGCACTACAGGGCCTTCAGCTTCGACACCGCCGAAGGGCTCTACCGCGATGCTGTCCGGGCCTACTGCGCCTCCATCGGCATCAACAGCGATGAGGGTCGCGCCTGCCTGGCCGACTTCCTCGAATTCGCCCGGGGCATCGTCAAGAGCGATGACCTCGCCGATGAGGTCGAGGAGATCATCGCCTTCGGTGAATGGGCTGCCCGGATGAACGAAGAAGGTGCCAGCGACACCGAAGCCTGCCATGAAGGAGCCTCTGACGAAGGAACGGCAGCCGCGGCCGCCTGACCGACCCGCCCGAATCTCACCCCAACCTGCGAGGCCGGCAACCGCCGGTCTCGCAGCGCTTTTTCTCTTTGATTCAAATCCTGTTTTCTTTGATATTCTATAGTAATCTGCGAGGCAAACTCCGAACAACAAGTCCAAAAACGATGCGTCGGCAAACGACGCCTCGGCTCGCTCCCTCTCAACTAAAATGACCGGTCTTGATAGAGTTTGAGAAAACAATCCGAGTCAGCCTGGCCCCTGAGACTGCACATGGGTTAAACTCTCTAGCCTGAATCGCTGTGAGGAGAAATCGAGATGCTCAAGTCGGACGCAGATAGAATCATCAGACGGGCCATGGAAGAAAACAACGCCGAGTTCACCGAAGAGCAAATAGCGGCTCTCAGCCAGAGTATCTTGAAGATCGCCGCCACCATGGTGGAAGAGGCCCTGGCGACATTCAAGCCGGGTGGCCCGGGCAGCAGACCACAATTTTTTGCGTAGAAAGCTGTTTTGGTCTAAACTTTGTCAGCTTCGATCCGCTCGTCTTGTCGAGTGGAGCGAAGTCTATTCGGCTAGATTCAGTTGACGCAGAGAGCGGGAGAAGTCGCAGACATGACGACCACGTTGAGCACTATAGAAGAAGCACGGAAGCTCCAGGACGAGATAGTCAGGGTGAGACGCCACCTTCACCAGAACCCCGAGCTCAGTTTCGCCGAAACCGAAACCGCCAGGCTGGCCGCCGACAAGCTCGGCAGCCTGGGCTATTCGGTCCGGGAAGGAGTAGGACGCACCGGGGTCGTCGCCGACCTGGGAAGCGGTACCACCATCGCCATAAGAGCCGACATGGATGCCCTGCCCATCGAAGAGACCAATGATGTGCCCTATTGCTCGCGCGCCAGAGGCGTCATGCATGCCTGCGGTCATGACGCTCATGTCAGCATCGCCCTGGCTGCGGCCCGCCTCCTGGCCGAAAACAAAGCCCCGGGAAGAATCCGCATGCTCATGCAACCGGCGGAAGAGTACGGTGATAGCGAAGGCCGTTCCGGCGCTTACAGGATGATTGAGGACGGTGCCCTTCAAGAAGTCTCGGCTGTTATCGGCCTGCATGTCGATGCCTCGCTGCCGTCAGGAAAAGTCGGCATCCTGGATGGGCCGATCATGGCGGCTGTCGACGGGTTCACCCTCAAGATCAAAGGGAAAGGCGGACACGGCGCTTATCCGGAATCCTGCGTCGACGCCATCGTCATCGGTGCCCAGGTGGTGCAGGCGATCCAGCAGATTGTCTCCCGGCGTATCTCCGCCCTGGAGCCCTCCATCGTCACTATCGGCTCTTTCAAGAGCTCCAGCTCCCGGGGCAATGTCATCGCCGAGGAAGTCCATATGGAAGGCACCTTCCGCTCTTTCTCGGAGGCTACCAGACAGTCTCTGCGCGAAGAGCTCGACCGCGCCTGCAGCATAGCCCGGGCTCTCGGCGGCGATTACGAGCTCAAGTACGAGCTCGGTTATCCTCCCACCGTCAACGATCCGGACATCGCCCGGGTAATGAGAGAAGTCGCGGTTGATCTCCTGGGCAAAGAGAGGGTGGTAGAGGTGCCAAAGAAGACCTGGAGCGAAGACTTCTCGCTTTTCGCCAACGAGGTTCCCGGAGCTTTCATGTTCTTCGGCGTGGAAATCGAAGGCAGCACGAGAAGCCATCACAGTCCCGATTTCGACATCGCTGAAGCAGATCTTTATGCCGGCGCGGCGATTCTCGCCGAGACCGCCCGCAGACTGGTGCCTCATCTTGAAAGCAAAGGAAGATAGAAGAATGAACAGCCGGCTGGACCTGCTCCAGCCGTACCCCTTCGAGAAGCTTGCCAGCCTCCTCGAAGGAGTGCACCCGCCCGAGGGAACGAGCCCGATCCGCTGGTCCATCGGCGAGCCTGCTCATGAGCCCCCGGCTTTTGTTCTCGACACGATCAAGAACTGCCTTCCGGATCTCGGACTCTACCCGCTTACAAAAGGTCTTCCGGAGCTGTCCGAAGCGATTGCCGCCTGGCTCACCAGACGATTCTCTCTGAAAGAGTCCGAGATCGATCCGAGCCGATGCATCCTGCCGGTATCGGGCACCAGAGAAGCACTCTTCTCTATCGCCCAGGCTGTGATCGAGAGTAACACCGGCAGCGCCATCCTGATGCCCAACCCCTTCTATCAAATCTACGAAGGAGCTGCCCTCATAGCCGGTGCCCGGACTGTTTTCTACCACCTCACCGGACAAAACGACTTCGAGCCGGATTTCTCCGCCATCGAACCTGCCGTATGGAAAGACGTGCGGATGCTCTATGTCTGCTCGCCTTCCAATCCTACCGGTCACTGCCTTTCGATGACCGCCTGGAAAGAGATCCTTGCCCTTTCTCAGAAGTACGGCTTCATCATCGCATCGGACGAATGTTACAGCGAGCTCTACCGGGACGAGGACAATCCCCCGGTGGGTCTCCTCCAGGCGGCAAGCGCGCTGGGCGTGGCCGGTTTCAAGAACTGCCTGGTCTTCCACAGCCTCTCCAAACGCTCGAATCTACCGGGCATGCGCTCTGGATTCGTCGCCGGCGATCCCGAGATCCTCTCGCGATATTGGCTCTACCGCACTTACCACGGTTGCACCATGAGCGTCCCCTATCAGAAAGCGAGCATAGCCGCCTGGCAGGACGAAGATCATGTAAGAGAGAACCGTCGTCTCTACCGTCTCAAGTTCGAGGCCGTGATCAAAGAGCTGGAGCCGGTTCTCGACCTGCGCCATCCCGACGGCGGTTTCTATCTCTGGGTGAGAGTTCCGGAAAGCGACGAAAAATTCGCCCGGGAGCTATACCGTCAGGAGAATCTCCTGGTCCTGCCGGGCAGTTATCTGTCCCGGACGGATAATGGCTCGAACCCGGGCACCGGCTATTTGCGCATGGCCCTGGTGGCGCCGGTGGAACAATGCGCCGAGGGCGGCAGGCGCCTGCACCGGTTCTTGAAAGGCTCGTAAAGAAGGAAGGAAAACATATTTATGACGGACATCAAGGACATCATCGAGGAAGCATTCGAGAATCGCTCCGAGATCAAGCCCGGGGCGGTGCCTGCTGGAGTCGGGGAAGCCGTGGCGGAAGCCCTTGCCGCCCTGGATTCGGGAGCCCAGAGAGTAGCCGAGAAGAAAAACGGCGAGTGGATGGTCAACGAATGGCTCAAAAAAGCCGTGCTTCTCTCTTTCCGTATCGAAGACAATTCCGTAATGCCTGGCGGCTATACGAGCTATTTCGACAAAGTCCCCAGCAAGTTCGCCGACTACACTCAGGCTGATTTCCAGAGCGCCGGCTTTCGCATCGTCCCGCCGGCAGCGGTTCGCCGGGGCTCTTATGTGGCACCGGATGTGGTGGTGATGCCTTCTTTCATCAATATCGGCGCTTATGTCGACAGCGGCACCATGGTGGACACCTGGGCGACAGTGGGCTCTTGCGCCCAGATCGGCAAGAACGTCCACCTCTCCGGAGGCGCAGGCATAGGCGGCGTTCTGGAGCCCCTGCAAGCGAGCCCTACCATCATCGAGGATGACTGCTTCATCGGCGCCCGCTCCGAGGTGGTCGAAGGCGTGATCGTGGAAGAAGGCTCGGTCATCTCGATGGGCGTCTTTCTGGGGCAGAGCACCCGAATTTTCAACCGCGAGACCGGCGAGATCACCTACGGAAGAGTGCCGGCTGGCTCGGTGGTGGTCTCGGGAAGCCTGCCATCCTCGGACGGCTCCTGCAATCTCTATTGCGCCGTCATCGTCAAACAAGTGGATGCCAGGACCCGGGCGAAAGTCGGTCTCAACGAGCTCCTGCGCACTCCCTAGAAAAGACTGACCCCGCCGAGATCATCGATCTCGAATACTTTGCAGTCCGGCCTGAGCCGTTTGAACCGCTTCAGAGCCTCCGCCGAGATACAAGCACCACCATCGCCTTTCGTGCTGGCCCGGATCTCGACCTCGTCGTAGTGGCCTACCGTCAGACCGAGGCGATTGAGCGTCTTCATCGAAACGAGCCTTTCCAGACCGGCATCGCTGATCCCGGTGAGCCCAATTTCGAGAGTCTCGAGTCTCATCTTCAGGAGATGAGGAATACAACCATCGTCGAGCCGACCGAGACTGTTCACCCTCAGGCTACGCAGGTGGCGCAGCCTGGTCAGGGGCTCTAGGTCACTGTTGACCACCGGCTCGGTCATCTCCATCATCAATTTCCCCAGAGTCCGACATTCCGAAAGAGCCTCGAGCCCTCCGGCCGGCATCTTGACCGAGCGCAACTCAAGTTCCCGAAGCTTCGGAAGCCTGGCAATGTTCCTGAACGCCTGGACGCTGAGATTCCTGGTGAAATGAATCTTGACCAGGGTCAGATCGGGGAAGTCGACCAGCCTGGCCGCGCCGCCGTCATCGAAACCGGGAGACATGGACCAGAAGCTCTCCAGTCGCTGGCCCTTGATATGCTCAAGTCCCGAGCCTGTCGCCTTCGACTCCATGGTCAACTTGATTTGATCGAAATCTTTTCCGGCAAGCAGCTTGAAATCATCATCGCTGACCTCATGCCCACCAGCTTCGATACTGCCGTGCGTTTTATTTCTCTTGAATCGCCACTTGCCCCCGGTCCATCCGAACTGCCTGTCCACAACATCGGTAGGAATAGTGGAAAAAAAGTTAGCGTCCTTCCGGTATTCGCTGAGAGCCGTGGCATTCGCCGGAATCTCTTCTCGATCTGCCCTCCCGGGATCGGGTCCGGCGAAATGCCGTATGACGCCGATCACCAAAACAATAGACAAACCAATCAAAAAAGGGATTTTCACACCGCCGGGCACCACCGTCAGGCGATCCGACTTGCCTGATCGGCCGGATGAAGGTACCGCCCGCGCCAGGTCCTCATCAACTCCTTCAAGAGCTCTCCTCAGCTCGCCCATGGTCTGGAAGCGCGAGCCCGGGTCTTTGGCAAGGCAGCGCAGGACTATATCCGAAAGACCGGCGGGCAATCCCTGCACCAGATCATCAGGCGACGGGGGAATCGCCTCGGCATGCAGGCGAAGGGTCTCGAGAGCCGTATCGCCCCGGAAAGGAGGACTGCCCGTAAGAGCTTCGAACAGGACACAACCCAGTGAATAGACTTCGGATCGAGCGTCATAAGGACTTCCCAGACCCTGGTCGGGGCTCATATAGAGCGGCGCGCCAACCACAGCGAAATCGGATTCGTCCTGATGTCCCACCGCGGCAGCGACGCCGAAATCGATAATCCGCACGGCAGTATTCCCGGTCTCGTCCTCGGCGACAAGAATATTGTCAGGCTTGACGTCACGATGAAGCACTCCATGATCGTGAGCATAAGAAAGCGCTTCGCAAATGCCCAGAAAAATTTCCCGAGACTGCTGCCAGCTCATGCTTCCCAGGCTTGCGAACAATTCCGAGAGCGACCTTCCCGGCACATATTCGAGCACCATGAAAGGCACCGCATCCTGAACCACACCGAAATCGAGCAGCCTGACGATCGCCTCGTGGGTGAGCTTGCTCGTAGCCCGGGCCTCGTCCTGGAAAGCGATTATCTGCCGAGCCTCCAGGCCATGCAGAAGCTTGACTGCCACCAGTTTGTTCAGAATCCGATCGCGGCAGAGATAGACCGCGCCGCCTCCGCCGCTTCCCAGCTCTCTGACGGGTTTGTAACGCTCTCCGGGGAAAAGCGAATCTTCGAGATCGAGCTCGGGCTCGTCCGGACAGATGACTGACTCATCTATCGCTATGCTGGCAGGATCAGTCTCGGCAGCCGGCACGGCCACCGGATGAGGGCCGGGCAATTGGCAACAGCAGAGGTCCGAGCGAAAAATGAATTGAGTGAACGACCCGGCACGCCCCTCTCCGATTCGCTTACCACATGTCCTGCAAATACTGACACTCAGCTTCTCGTCCTGCTCTTTGTCTGCTCCGCTCTCCATCAGGTCGCAATTGCAGGAGACTATCCACTGAGTGAGACTGCCCGACCCGGCGCTCCGCTTCGGGCTTCTACAAATCGCGCAGACCTCTTGCTCCATGGTCATCGCTCGAGACCGGGAAGACCGGGAAGACCGTTGAAGAACTCGGATGCACTGATCATGGTACCGGACTTGATTGAGACATCAGGCCTGAGCCTCTTGAACTGCTTCAGTCCGTCCTTGCTGATGATGCCGCCAGCAGCGGAGATCTTGAGATTCCTCATAGATTTCATCCGGGCCAGCCCGAGCAAGCCTTCGTCAGTGATCTCGTTCTCGCCTATCTCGAGCAATTCGATGCGAGAGTCGACAAGAATCGGCACCACCCGATCATCCAGACCAGTATTGGTGATCTTGAGACTTCTCAGCCGCGGCATCTTCGTGAGAGTGCGGATATCCTCCGGGCTGATCGATCTGGAATGCCCTAAATCGATGCTCGTCAGCCTGTCCATTTTGCTGATCTGCTCCACTGTCCCTTTCGGAAGCGGTCTGGTGAAACGAATAGCCAGGTATGTCAAATTGGGGAGCTCGGTAATCGCCTTGATACCTTCGATAGTGACTAGAGGAGTCGCCTGGAGCCGGACCACTCTGAGATCCGGAAAAAGCTTGAGCGCCCGGGCACTGTCGTCGTTGAAGCGCCCGGCGTCAGCCTCGAAGGTCCTGAGCGGAATGCCCTTGAGACTGCGCAACCCCCGGGAGGTGAGCGGCGAATCGGAGCTCATGAGAATCGATGTGATCTCGAGATTGCGCTTCTCGATCTCTTCTCGCAACTCGCGCATGTCCGAATCTCTAGCCTCGTAAATCTCCACCAGTGGCGGCAGAATACGCCAGCGCTCGAGAATCTTCCGGTACTCGTTCGAAACCGCGGTGACGTCCTCGGCGTCGATCTTGTTGGTAGCGCCAGGCCCGATAAGGACCCTCGAAATCGCCACCGGCTGTAGCATTCTACCCTGCTGCCTGATTGTCGTATCGACCGACACAAGGCCACAGGTGGCGGCGATGAATGAGAGAACCAGAACCAGCCTGCTCCTGCCGCTCTTATCGGCCTTATGCGGCGCGGAGTTATCCCTGCCCTCGGGCAGCAGCAGACCTTCCTTCAGCTCCTGAAGAGCCCAGGCGAACTCGCTCGGGCTCTGGAAGCGCTCCTCGGGCTCCACCGCCAGGGCTCTGGCAAGAATGGCCTCGAGCTCCGGAGTAAACGCCAGACCGCTTCTCTCGGACAGGGATGGTCTTTCGCTCTCGGCATGCATTGAAAGTGTCTGCAGAGCCGTCTCTCCGCTGAAAGGCGGCTCGCCTGCCAGCATCTCGAAGAGGACGCATCCGATTGCATAGACCTCCGAGCGGGTATCGTAAGGAAGCCCGAGACCCTGATCGGGACTCATATACAGGGGAGCCCCCACAACTTTGCTGCCCATGCTTTCCCTGGGTCTACCGTCATCGATCTTGGCTATCCCGAAGTCGATGATCCGGACCTCGAAAGTCCCGTCAGTCCTCTCGATGAGAAGAATATTGCTGGGTGTGATGTCCCGATGGTAGATGCCTCGCTCGTGGGCATAGCCGATTCCTCCGAGGACCTGACAGGTGATATCGCGGGCGCTCGACCAGTCCAGGCGCCCGCGCTCGGCCAGGAGCTCCTCCAGGGATCGCCCCGGCACGAACTCCAGGACCATGTATGGAACACCAATAGCGGTGACCCCGAAGTCGAGCACTTCGACTATCGCTTGATGGGACAGCTTGCTCGTGGCCCGGGCCTCTTCCTGGAAAGCAATGAGCTGCTGCGGCTCGAGAATATGCAAGAGCTTCACGGCCACAGCCTTGTTCAGCAGCTTGTCCCGGGCAAGATAGACCGAGCCGCCTCCGCCTTTGCCGAGCTCCCGCAGGGGCTTATAGCGATCGCTGGGAAACCGGTCCTCCTCGAAACCAAGCCCTTCTTCGCTGTCATCGAAAAACTCCTGGGAATCATCGACCCGGGCCTCCGCCCCCCCGGCGAGCTCGGCAGACACCTTGTAAGGGCGTGGATTCTCGCACCGGCAAATATCGGACCGGAAGATGAACTGAGTGAAAGAACCGGCCCGCCCCTCGCCAATACGCTTGCCGCACGCCCGGCACATGCTGATCGAGAGCTTCTGCGCTTCTTCTGTGTCCGCCAGATCGCAGTCGCAAGCCACGATCCACTGGGTAAGGCTACCCTCGCCTGATGCCTTCCTGGGGCTCATACAGATGGGACAGATATCGTCGTCGGCCATGTTTCAATCTCGGATTCATAGAGAATATACCCGCTGGTCCGAGGCGAAGCCCCTGCTAGAGAAGATCCAGCTCCCGCATCGGTTGCTCTTCAACGACCAAGACATCGGGTCTGAGACGCTTGAACTCGAGAATCCCCTTCGAGCTGATAGCCTCGGCCCGGTTACTGGCGGACGCCCTCTTGCCGGCCTCGATCTCGCCAGGGCTTCTTACCGTCACCTGAATATTCTTGAGACTCCTCAGAGAGGCCAGCTCCTCAAGCCCGGCATCGCTGATTTTCGTGTCATCGATCACGAGACGAACGATTTTGAGCTTTCTCAAACTGGGAATGAAGCTGTCGTCCACCGCTTCGATCCCTGTAAGCCTCAGGCTACGGAGTTTCGGGCAGGCAGCCAGATCTTCGATATCCCGGGCGCTTACCGGTCTGGAAAAGTCCAGGGTGAGACTCTCCAGGGACTTGCTCGTCGAGAGAACCCGGGCAAATCCCGCCGGCAGATTGAAAATCATCCGCAGTTGCAGAAAGCTCAACTTCGGAAGAGCCGCCAGGGACTCGATTCCCTCAATGGTCAACCGCCCGGCTGACTGGATTTTGACTGTACGCACATCGGGAGTGGCGGCAAGAAGACTGGCGGCACCGTCATCGCCGAAATTCGTGGACATCGTCCAGAACCGATCAAGGGGGTGCCCCTTGAGATAAATGAGTCCTTTGCCGCTCGCCGTCGACTCCATGGTCACCTTTACACCACGGAAATCCGGTTTCAGAGCGATTGTCTTGAAGTCGTCATCAGTGATGTTATGGCCTTCCATCTCCACGAACTTCTTTTCCTGGACCCTTTTCCATTTACCGCCGGTCCAGTTGAGAGCCTGCTCTATGTCATCGATGGTATGAGCCTCCGATTCCACCACATCTCTCTTGATCTGCTCTTTCTTGATCTCTTCTTTTGTTCTTGTCTTCTCGGGGACCACGGCGCTATCTTTCTTCTGAGCCAGGTAGCAAGCCGCGCCGCAAGCCAGGAGAACGGCGCAGGCGATGGACGCTATCAGCATGCCCCCCTTCCTCTTGCTCTGGGGAGAAGCCGCAGCCGACGCCGGCTCAGAGCCGAGTTCGATAGCTTCCAGGGCTGCCTTGAAGTCCGACACAGAGTCGAAACGATCCCCCGGGTCTTTGGCCAGGGCACGCTCCAGCAATTCAGCCAGGCCCGGTGGAGGCTCCTCCCCGAGAGCCTCCCGGAAAATATCATTGAGATCCGGAGGAGCTTCCTCGGCATGCATCTGCAGAGTAAGCAAAGCCGTTTCGCCCTGAAAGGGAGGACGACCGGTAAGAGCCTCGAAAAGGACGCAACCCAGGGAGTAGACTTCGGAGCGACTGTCATAAGGAAGCCCCAGTCCCTGATCCGGACTCATATAGAGCGGCGCGCCGACCATTGTGTCACCGCCTGATTCCGCTTCCCGACCAACCACCCGGGAGATCCCGAAGTCGATTATCCTGATCTCGTTCTCCTCTCCGCTGCAGAGAAGAATATTGCCGGGGGTAATGTCCCGGTGGTAGACGCCGTGCTCGTGAGCATGGCTGAGACCATCGCAGATGCGCGAGAAGATCGGCTGGCAAACCGCCCAGGGAAGCCTCTTTCTCTCCCGGAGAACCTCCTCCAGAGAGGAGCCGGGCACATAGTCGAGCACCATATACGGCACCGCTTCGCCAGTCACCCCGAAATCCAGAACCCGGATTATGCCCGGGTGATCGAGACTGCTTGTAGCCCGGGCCTCTTCCTGGAAAGCGATCAGCTTGGAGTCCTCGAGCCTGTGCAGGAGTTTCACCGCCACTAGCTTATTGAGCAGTTTGTCCCGTGCCAGATAGACCGATCCGCCCCCGCCGCTTCCCAGCTGACGCAATGGCTTATAGCGCTCCACCGGAAACGAGTCGGCGCCCAGAGCGAGCTCCTCCTCGTCCTCTTCGTAATACTCCGGACTCTCGATGACAGCCGGAGCGAACTCTTCGGCGGCAACGCTGTACACCTGTGGATTCTCGCACTGACAGAGATCGGAGCGAAAAATGAACTGGGTGAAGGAGCCGGATCGACCCTCACCGGCTCGCTTTCCGCAGGCGCGGCAGATTTTGATGGAGATCTTCTGCGCCTCTTCGTACTCGAGAAGATCGCAATTACAGGCGACTATCCACTGAGTGAGGCTGCCCGACCCGGAGGCGCGCCGGGGGCTCTTGCAGATCGGGCAGGTGGGCGTAGTCTCAGGCATTAGTCAGGCACCCGGTCATTCAGGCGACAGCGGAATAGTGAAACAGAAATTGCTTCCCCGGCCCGGCTCGCTCTCCACCCAGATCCTGCCTTTATGCTTGTCTACAAGTGCCTTGCATATAGCCAGACCGAGCCCGAAGCCCTGCTTTTTGACATCCCTTCTCTGGTCGAGCTGCCGGTACCGCTCAAAAACCAGATGCTGCTTGTCTTTCGGAATCCCGGGACCGGAGTCGATCACCTGGAATTTCGCTGAGAGCCCCTCGATCCCTGCCACCACCCTCACCACCGAATCATCCGGAGAATACTTGATGGCGTTCGAGATCAGATTGATCAGGATCTGGACAATCCGGTCCTCATCCGCAACCAGGACATCATTGGTGACATCCTGCTCGATCCGGACCGAGTCACGGTCTTTCGCCCCCTCTGCGGTGATCACCGCTTTCGAGACGATGGCTCCCACAGTCGTCTCCTGCATATCGATCTCGATGGTGCCCGATTCGGTCTTTTCGGCGTCCAGGAGATTCTTTACCAGGCCGATCAGGTACTCGACGGCGGATTGAGCGTTTCCGATTGCTTTCTCGCCCCGGGGGCTGAGGGCCCCATAAATGCCTTCCGCCACCATATCCAGCACCACCCTGATAGCTGTCAGAGGTCCCCGGATATCGTGGCTCACCATGGCCATCAGGTCGCGTCTCAATTGCTCGAGCCTCTGGCGCTCGGTAATGTCCTGAACATTGACGAAATATCTCTCTTCCCCCTGCATCTCGAGGAGGTTGACACAAATCTCCGCGGCGAAAACCTCGCCGCTCTTGCGCCGGCCATTCAGACGCACCGGCTCGCGGCTCTCTTCGATAGCGTCATTGTCAGGAAATATCATGTCGATCGGCTTGTTGACGAGCTCTTCCGGCTCGTACTCGAACACGGCGACAGCTCTTTTGTTGAGAGCCTGTATGCGCTGATCGCTGTTGACGAGAATCAGACCCAGTGGAAAGTTGGTGATTATCTGCTGAATGCGCCGGGTTACTTGCGCCTGGTTCTTTTTGAGGATATCCACCTCATGGCATTTCTCCTCGAACATGCGCTTGAGCTCGGCATATGTAGGAGGATGAACCGATCGGTCACTGGTATTCACTGTGATCTGAGCTCCACACTGCCTTTCAATTTCTTACCCAGGCCGATAGCGAGATTCTTGTATATGAGCACACCGATGTCGGGTCTCAGGCGGATTAGCTCGTTCAAATCATTTCTGGTCAGAACAGCCATGATGGACGACTGGCTCGTTCTGGCAAAGGCCGAATGCATCTCGCCGTTGAGAAGGGCCACCTCTCCCAGGCAGTCCCCATAAGCCACCGTGCCCAGCTTCCGTCCCTCCGAGAGCACTTCCACCGATCCGTGGAGGATCACGTACATCCGGTCAGCCTCCTGCCCGGCCTCGAATATCACTTCGCCCTCATCGCGGTTCTCCAGGTGGCAGAGACGAGCCAGCCGGTTGACCTGCTCGTCGTTGAGCCCGGTGAAGAGCGCCAGACTGTTGACCGCCGAGGCCACCTGGGGAACGATCTCTCTGCTCTGAAAGCTTTTCATGACGATTTGCCTGAGCCTCTCAGCTCGCTCGCTCAGACAGATGTCACCGAGATCAGCCGGGACATTCAGTTTCACCATCTTGATGGCATCCAGTCGCTCGACGTGGTGGAAGACCAGGGCCGGAATATAGGCTGCCGGCGTAAAACCGAGCTCGATAAGTGTACGTTGCATCCGCGGCGCATAGGCGCTGACATCGAGCTCGAGATAGTCGACATGCCATTCTTGCCCGGAAAGACGGACCACTTCCGAGAGCAAAAATCTGATCACCTCGTCATGCAGGGCGATGAGCTCGAAGATCCTGACAGCGCGCTCAGCCCTGTCCAGGGTAAAACCCACGGCTCCGGCAATCTGTCCATTTTCACGGGCGATGAGATATTGCGACTGCCTGGCTTTCAACTTGAAAAAGCCGTAATGGAGCCTTACCGGACCGAAAATCTCCCGGTTGGCTATACGCCCGCGCTCGATTCGAAGGAGGGAAGAGTAACCCTGGGTACTGAGCTCCTCAATCTCGTATTCACGATTTTCGGGATAAGCCGCCGACTTCTCGTCCACGACCGGATCAGGGCGCAAGCCGCAATGCTCGAGACTGGCGCAGGCGAGGGTATAGACCTCGGGAATGATACGGGGATGATTGTTTCTCAGAGAAAGAGCCTGTCCGAAATATTGCACGCACAGCGATATAGACTCTCTTGTCGCAAGGAGCATCTTCAGGGGAAGAAAGCCCACCGGTTGGAAACCGGCCGATTCGGCGATCTTGAGCGAATAGGGATGGACCACCCGGGCATCCATGAGCGCCACCTCGAGCCTGTCCCTGATACGCTCCAGCCGTCCCTGCATGAGCAACTTGCCGATACCGAGATTGCGAGCATCAGGGTGCACAGCCAGACGCCCGAACTCACCGGTCAGGTCGGAATTGGCGCCGATCTGGCAGATAACCGAGGCTGTTCCGAGAAGCTTTCCGCTGCCTTTATCCTCGGCCACCAAAAGGACTGCGTCATCGGTGTAGATAAGCTTGGCCAGCACATCCAGATCGTAAAAATCGGGATAAGCATAGTCCGATCCGTAGCACGCCCGAAAAATGTCGCTTATAGCCTGAGCGTCACTGCCTTTTGCCTCGCGGATCTCGATCATCTTTTCTACACACCGGACTGATAACGCTTACCCGCAGCGAGCTCCTCCCCGGCCAGGCGGGCGGCATTCTCGAGAAACCGGGCACCGGTAACGAGTATACTCTCGTCGAAGACGAATTTGCTCGAATGAGCGGGAAACTCGAATCCGTCGATCTGAGCGCCGTACCTGATATAGCATCCGGGCACATGGTGCAGGTAATAGGCAAAATCCTCCCCACCCATATTGGCTGTTTTCATGGCATCGACATTCTCGGCTCCCACAGTGAGCTCGGCAGCGCGCCGGGCAATCCCCACCACCGAAGCGGTGTTGGTAAGTACCGGCAAACCCTCGATCAGATCGACTTCCACATTGGCGCCGTGGAGCTGTCCCACCGCCAGAGCCATTCTTTCCAGAGACTTTTTCAGATGGCTGCGCACTTCCTCGTCCTGGGCCCTGATGGTCCCCTCCATCCGGCAACGCGCCGCGATGACATTAGAAATGGTGCCGGCCTCGAACCTGCCCACAGTAACCACTGAAGGATAGGCCGGGTTCACTTCCCTTGAGACGATGGTCTGCAGGGCTATGACCATGAGACTGCCCACCACCACCGCATCCACGGTCTCGTGGGGACGCGCGGCGTGACCGCCCTTGCCGGTGACATTGATGATGAAGGTGTCGGTGGAGGCATTCACGACCCCATCGGTCACCGCCAGAACTCCGCAGGGGAAGTGCCGATCTATATGACCACCGAATATGACACCAACATCCTCGAGAGCGCCATGCTTGATCATCTCCAGAGCCCCGTCACCTACCTCCTCGGCCGGTTGAAAGATCAAGCGAACCGGGGCCGGAAGCGGATCGCCATGGCACAAAAGCTCCGCCGCCCCGAGAAGAATGCTGGTGTGCCCGTCGTGGCCGCAGGCGTGCATGACTCCTTCGACACCGGAGGCGAAATCCAGCCCGGTTTCCTCATGAATAGGAAGCGCGTCGATATCGGCTCGCAGCGCCACCGCAGGCACCCCTCTGGGTCCGGGCAGGTCGGCAAGCACTCCGGTGGCTCCGGTGATTCTCCGGTAGCTCACGCCCAGTCTCTCGAGCTCGGTACAGATTCGATCGGTGGTCCGCACCTCTTTCCAGCCCAGCTCCGGATGCCGATGCAGATCGCGCCTGAAGGCAATCAACCTCTCTGCAAGATCAGTAGTCAAATCCACTCCCTGCAGGTCCCTATCCCCCTGCCTGTAAGCAACGGGACAATGCTAACACCTTCCGCCCCCTTCTAATCTCTGGGAGTTTCACCTTGTCAAGAAGCGAAAGCCTCGCCACCTTGACAAGTCCCGAATGGAAAGAATGAGTCAGGTCAAAAGGAAAAAAGCTCAAAATCTATTGCTTGCGAGTCGCTCTGATCATAGAGTCGGAACGTATCTTCTCAACATACCTGATTTTTCGTCTTGAGTTTCAGTTTTTAATCTTCCAGCAGGATCTCTATTCGCGGACGTTCTTTTTCGGGCGCCCGGGCTGATCTGCTGAAGATTCGAAAACGGGACAAGACATCTACCCGACAGACCCGAGCCCCGCCAGTGGACTCCAGCCGGTCTGCCGAAAACCATTTACCAGGAGTTCTTTATGAACCTCGACATGAGCCGTATCAAGAGCCAGCTCAGGGTGCTCCAGTCCATCCTCGACCGCGCTCAGGCTGTGATCAAGAATTCGCAGTCTCGCAACTTTCCCTATCAGGGTCTGAACGATTCTCTGCGCATCTTCTGCGCCATCCTGGCCGCCAATGCTCGCGACCTGGCCACCGCTGCCCCGAAGCAGTACGGTGTCGCCCTGAACGCTGCCGGCTCCGAAAGCCTCGCCGACGACATCGCCAGGTTCTTCGCCGAGTCAGCCGAGCATGTCGGCACTGACGAGTCGAGCATGGCAGTTGCCCGGCTCGCCGCCGTCGATGCCCTGATCAGTACCGCCTCCGACCTGGTCTCCCGGGCCGAGCGCGTTCTCGAGCAGGACGAATCCATTGGCGGCCAGCCCCTGGCCAAGAGCCCGCTCTGGTACAAGTAATCCGGCTTCGAGCCGGCAGGGGGAGAGCCGGCCGCGGGGGCTGGTTCTCTCTTTCAATCACCCCGAAGAACACTCAAGGAGCACGACAATGAGTGACCAAGCGTCCCAAGTCAGAAGCCTGGTGGAAACATCCATTCCGGAGCTTCTCTCCTTCGTCGCTGACGGCCGGGTGAAGGGCAATCGTATCCGCTTCACCGGCATCGGCGGCCCCGCTTTCAACAACTTCGTCTGGATGATGCTCGACCGTTTCGAGAGCGACCAGGACGGAGTGAAGATCTGGGCTCACACCAACGACATGGACTTCATGGTGGGCTACCCGCCCTCCTTCACCATGAGCGTCCCGGTCAACGACTGGCAGTCCCTGGTCGAGCCCATCGTCGCTTTCCTCAACGAGAAACTCGCCTCCTACGCGAAGGTCGAGATCCTCGTCCAGACCGACGTGAATCCGGGCCAGCCCGCCTTCCCGGCTTATACCGGCGATTCCGAGCAGGGCTGGAGCAACATCACTCCGGCGGCGAGCAACGCATTCTGATTCCGAACCGTGAGCCTCGAGGACCCTTTTCTCGGGCTCGAGGCTCCGACCCGGGACTTGTCCTTGAAAAAGCCTCAAAACGCCGATGCGCTGGCCCCGATAACGGAGCTCAGAAGAGGCGGCAATCATCACAGAGGACCAAAAATGAGTGAGAATCAGTGGGTGCTCCTTTTCGTGGAGCTCCTTATCAGCGTTTCGCTTCCTGTCATCATGATCGAGATTGCTCGATACAAGGGACGCGAGACTGTTCAGAATTTCTCGAGCCGGTCGGTGCTTCTCAGCTACCTGGCCGGTGTCGCGCTTCTCTACAACGGCTCGGCGGCGGGCTTCCTGCTCGCCATGATTCCGGCCATCATCACCACTCTGGTTGCCATTCCCTACAGGAAGATGGTGACCAGGCAGGTGACCGAGCAGCTCGCTCTGGCACCGCAAGTGGTGCGATACGGTCTGGCGAACTTCGACGCACTGGCCGCGCCCGATGGCGAGACGATCAGCAGCGGCGCCCTTCACAGCGCCCTGGACGAAGAGCGAATCGCTCCGGCCGACCGCGAGCTCGTTGAGCACATGGCCGCACGCATCAGCGAGATCGGTCATGTGACTGGCGTATCCTACGTGAGCGCTGGTTTCCACCCCTCCGGCGCTGTCCTGCATGTCTACGGCATCTCCCGTGAGGACCTCGAGACCTACGAGGACCGCATGCGGAGCAGCTACGCAGCCTGGCTGTAATGCTCTGTTAGCTGATTCCGAGCCGGGGGTGGTGGGCTTTGCCTGCCATTCCCGGTTCATTTCTGCTGGTTTTTTACTATTTTATATCGTATTTTGCGAGTGGACACGCATTGACTAATTATTCTTATAGGCTGGTAATATATTCCGAATATCCCTGCGCGCAATCGTGAGAAGCATGGCTAAGAAAACCTCCGCCCCCAAACCAGCAACCGCTACCAGGACGAAGTCCGCCACCACCAAATCGACGAAAGCCAGAACCAAAACGGCTACTCGCGCCGCGACAACGAAAAAGACCACTGCCGCCAGCAAAGAAGCAGCGAAAGAACCTGTAAAGTGGCCCGAATATCTGGGACTGCCCAAGAGATATTCAGCCAAGGGAACAGCCCGGGCTTGTATCATCCCGGTGCCTTACGAAGCCACGACCAGCTACGGTCAGGGCACCGCCAACGGTCCTCTGGCGATACTGGAGGCGAGCCAGGAAGTCGAGCTCTTTGATGACGAGCTCTGGGCGGAGCCTCACAAGATCGGAATTCACACAACCGAGCCGGTGTTCATGAAACCGGTCACCGCCGAGACCAAAAAGCCCTTCGACGAGCTCTACCAGGTGGTCAAACCCCTGATCGAGATCGACAAGTTCCCCATCGTGCTCGGCGGCGAGCACTCCCTCAGTCTCGGCTCCATACGGGCCTGCAAAGACAGGTATAAAGACCTCTCTATCCTGCAGATCGACGCCCATGCCGACCTCCGCTCCGAGTACCACGGCAATCCCTACAGCCACGCCTCGATCAGCTACCAGGTCTATAATCAGCTCGGCCAGCCGATCATCACCCAGGTCGGCATCCGCAATATCAGCAAAGAAGAGACTGTCTGGATGGAGAACGAGCATCCCAGGATCAATATCTTCTGGGCTCGCAATCAGGACAAATGGAATCTCCAGGAAATCGTCAACACGCTGTCGGACAATGTCTACCTGACCATCGACATAGACGGTCTCGACAGCGGCATCATGCCCTCCACCGGCACCCCCGAGCCGGGAGGCATCCACTGGTACACCCTGATGGAGCTCATCAAGCTCCTCTGCGTCCGCAAGAATGTGGTGGCCGCCGACGTTGTCGAGCTCTCTCCCATCAAAGGCCTGCACGGTCCGGATTTCCTGACCGCCAAGCTCATTTACAAGCTCATCGGCTACCGATTCGCCCTGGATCTCGGTGTCACCAAAAAATATCTCTAGAATAGACCCGGAGAATCACAAATCAAAAGAGAGACCGGAAAAGTGGTCTCTCTTTTGATTTGATTCGTAGTTAGATTGCTAGCCGCTTTCTGTATACTTACAGTGTTACGTGAATGCGTTTCTTATATGGTGCACCTCCTTATTCGAGAAGGGTATCGAGAGCCGACCACCCCAATCGATTCTCGATCGGACGGAGCCTTCTGGTTCATCAAGACGTGATCCCTGAACAACACCCCTTTGTTTTCGGAATCACTACTCCGTTCGTTTGTTACAAGCATGTATTCAATGCCAGGAAGTTCTGGACAGGATCAAACATTAAACACGGTTAATAATGCAAGCAGACCGGCAGAGCCTTAAAGCCTGGATGTCCGAAGCCATTGCCCTGTCGGCAGATTCAGGTCCGGATGTGCCGGTGGGCTGCCTGATCATTTTCGAGAACCAAATCATCGCCAGAGGCAAAAACAACAGAGAGTCGTCCTTGAACCCTCTGGGACATGCCGAGCTGAACGCCATCAAGGAAGCCTCCTTCCATCTCGGCGACTGGCGCCTTGCCGGTTCGATTCTGGTGAGCACCCTGGAGCCCTGCCCGATGTGCGCCGAGGCCATCATCCAGACCCGCGTCTCCACGCTGGTCTTCGGCGCTTACGATCAGAAATCCGGCGCCTGCGGCAGCGCTTTCAATCTCTTTACCGACAAACGAATTTATCCATTACCCGAGATAATAGGGGGAATAGAAGAAGAAGAATGCATCAGAATTCTCAAAGACTTCTTCGATAATGAACGCCGCAAGAAATAGATACCTCACTTTGCTTCTAGCGCCAGCCCTGATCTCGGGACTGCTCTCGGGCTCCGATATTCCTGCTCTGGCGACATCCCCGGTGATCAAGCCCTCTCTTTCTCTTCCTCTCAAAAGCAAGACTCTGCTGAATCTTCACATGGCTTTCATCAAGCTCGACCCCGGAGCCGCCATGAAAATCGTGCCGTCCCTGGTAGCCAGCACAGCCAGGAAGAAAAACCGTCTTCTGCTGGCCCGCAGCCTCATGCATGCCGGCTACGCCTTCAACCTGGACGACAATCTCGAAGCCGCTCTCAACTGTTTCGAGACAGCCCATGCTCTGGCGCCGGATGACATAGAGGCGACCTGTCTGCTCGTCGAGGCTCTCAGAGCCAACGGAGAATTCGAGAAGGAAAGCGAACTGCTTGCCGGGCTCGATAGCCTCGAGCAGAAGAGCGCCGCCGTCTATTCGGTCCTGGCCGGCGATGCCATGCGCCGCAACGATCTCCACCGGGCCCATCACCTCGCCAAGCTCGGCATCGAAGCAAGCGAGCCGGGAGACTCGGCTCGCTGCCATGTGCTGATGGCCAAGACCATGGTACGCAAGGGAATCGGCGCGCCCGCCTCGAGAGCCTTCGAAGAGGCGGCTGTGTCCTGCGAAAACCCCTATATCGGCGACCTTCTCCAGGCCGACGCAGCTTTCCTCAGTGAAGACAGCGATGCCGAATTACAACATCTGGAAAGAGCGGGACAGATACTCCCGAACGATCCTGCCTGGCACGCAAAAATGGCCACCCACCTGATCGGCAAGAACCAGAACGATGCGGCTCTCGACCACCTGGCCCGGGCTCTCAAATCGAAAAGATTCAGCGCCTCAGCCCTCTTGAGCATGGCCGGCTACTTGATGAGCGACGGCAAGCTCGACGAGGCCGCACAGCTGATTGAGCATCTGAAGCGCCTGCAACCCAACTCGTCCAGGGTCCCTGCCACGGAAGGCGATATATACCGCAGCCGAGGCAAGTATCAGGAAGCCATCAGTTGCTACGATGAGTCCATACGCCGCAACCCCAGCCAGATAAAACCATACGCTGACATAGCCAATATCCTCTCCCGGAGCAAAGCCCGGGACGAGGCAATCAAGAAGATGAAAGCCTGCGTGGAGATGATGCCCGCTTACTGGCGCCCGCACTTCATGTACTCTTCCGTTCTCGAGCGCTGCGGCAAAGTCGATCAGGCGATCGTCGAGGCGAAACGCGGGCTGGCACTACTGGCGACACCAGACGAGGATCTCAACCAGATGGCTCGCTACTACTCGGCAGGCGCCCACGCGCTCATAGGCACCGGCCACTATGCTCGCAAAGAGATGGAAAAGGCCGTGGAGGAAGCTATCCGCTTCAATGAACTGAAATTCCTTCCTCGCGTTCCGGACGCTCTCAAATTCGTCAGCCTCAGACCGGGACGTTTGCACTTCTCGGAAGATCATTCTCTATCCGATCCACAGATAAGGGCAGCCCTTGCCGACATGTTGCTGGAGTCCGAAAAGCTCGACGAATGTATCAAAGAATACAGGGAAGCCGTGGCCCTCGCCCCCAACGACGACGAGCTGCAATCGTACCTGCTCAATGCCCTGTCCCGAAAAGGAGACTGGGTCGAGGCCGCCAAACAGAACCTCTCTCTTTCGAACAACCTGGTGAAAAAGGCGCCGGGCAGGGTGGCAAACTGGATGAACCGAGAGCACGAACAGAAAACAGAGACGCCCTGATGCCACTCAATTGTCTGGTCGTCTGCATTCTCTTGACCCTCTCTCTGGGCGCCTGCGCACCGGCTAGAGACCAGGCAACACAAAAGAAGGATCCTGTCCCGGTTTCGGGATCGGCCCTGGGAAGCTGGGGCTTTATCGACCGCACCGGCAAGATGGTCATAGAAGCGCGCTATCAGAATGCCGAAGCTTTCAACGAGGGACTGGCCAGGGTAGAGACCGCGGCAGGCTACATTTTCATCGACCGGAACGGTCGCGCCGTCCTCGCAGTCAAAGGAGACTGCGGCAGGCACTTCGACGACGGGCTCCTGCCATTCCTGCAAGATCATCAGTGGGGTTATATGAACCGCCAGGGACGAACGGTGATCGCACCGCAATATCAAGACGCCATGCCTTTTTGCCAGGAAAGAGCCTTCGTAAAGCAACACGATCGCTGGGGAGTGATCGACAAGTCGGGTAACGAAATCCTCGAGCCTGTCTGCGAGCGGGCCTCGCAATTCACCGCCGACGGTCTGGCTAAAGTGAAGATCAAGAAAATAGACAGCGGCTTCATCGACCGGGAAGGCAGGATCTTCGGGCAGTACTCGTCCCACGAGCAATTCAGCGAAGGCCTGGCTGCTGTGAAAAAAGGCAAGTGGGGCTTCATCGACAGGCAGAACAATATGGTGATCCCCAGACGCTTCGATCATGCCGGCGAATTCCATGAAGGTCGCTGTGCCGTAGCCATAGACAAGCACTGGGGTTTCATAGACCGTCAGGGCAAACTGGTAGTGCCGACCATCTATTTCAACGTCATGCCGTTCTCGGAAGGGCGCGCGGCGGTAGTCACCGACCAGGGACTCTTCGGCTTCATCGACCCGGACGGAAACGAAGTAGTCGAGCCGAGCTTTCACGACGCCGCCGAATTCTCAGGGGGAATGGCGCCGGTTATGCGTGATGAGATCTGGGGATACATCGACCGGGACGGCAAGTATGTAATCAAACCTTGTTTCGAGTTCGCCGGAGTATTCAAGGAAGATCTGGCTGCCGTGCAGGTAAAATGACCTGGTTGCAAGAAAAGTCCCTCCCCGAGCTATAGCAATCCCGGACATTTCATCTTGCTCCTATCTTTTTTAGTAGTTTTCGCGCGAAGAGAGAAGGAGACCGCCCGGATGGACGGTCTCCAGAAAAGAGAGACCCGTTACTTTTTCTTCTTCTTTCCGAATCCCTTCTCAGGAAGCGGAACGCCCCGGGCGATTGCCATGGCATCGTCGGTGGATACCCGCTTGAACCTCTGTTTGCCTGGCATGACCACCACGGCAGGACCTTTCTTGCACATGCCGAGACACTTGCAGCCGATCACTTGTGAATCGGCACCGCATGCCCCGGCAATGGTCTCGAAAATTCCGAGGCTTCCTCTTTTCGGGCACTTCTTGCCCCGGGTGCAGACCAGGATTTTTCGTTTCATCGCCTGATTCAGATATTGCCGAGATACCACTGGGCCTCGAGAGCAGCCTGGCAACCGGTGCCAGCCGCGGTGATCGCCTGCCGGTATCGGGAGTCCTGGACGTCCCCGCAAGCAAAAACGCCGGGCACGGACGTGCGCGTCTGGTCGGTTTTGATATAGCCGCTGCTGGTGAGCTCGAGCTTGCCGGCGAAAAGGGCCGAATTGGGCGTATGGCCGATGGCAATGAAAACGCCGTCCACTTTCACCTCTTCGGCTTTCTCGCAACCGCTCTTCTTGAGCTTGACGGCGCGGACAGTGCCGTCGTCGCCGGCGAGGATGTCTTCAACCACCGTGTCGAAAACGAACTCGATCTTCTCGTTCGCTTCCGCCCGAGCCACCATTATCGGCGAGGCGCGGAACTTGTCGCGACGGTGCACGACTCTGACACTCCTCGCGAACTCCGTCAGGGCGATAGCTTCCTGCATAGCAGCGTCACCGCCGCCGACCACGATCACGTCCTTGCCGCGAAAGAAATAGCCATCGCAAGTAGCACAGACCGAGACACCACGGCCGGTGAGTTTCGCTTCCGCCGGCAGTCCGAGCATCCGAGCCCGGGCTCCGCTGGAAATGATGATGCTGTCCGCTTCCACGCTCTTCGATTCAGTGACGATGGTGAAAGGCCGGGAGCCCAGCTCGACGCTCGTCACATCCTCGCTCAGAAACTCGGCGCCGAACCTGACCGCCTGCTCACGCATATCGGCGACAAGCTTATTGCCGTCCACGCCTTCGGGAAAGCCGGGGAAGTTCTCCACCACGGTGGTGGTGGTCAACTGACCGCCGGCCGCGAATCCTTCGATAACCAGGGGCTTGAGCTGAGCGCGAGCCGTATAGACAGCCGCTGTAAGCCCTGCCGGTCCGCCGCCGATAATGACGACTTTGTGTTTCTCGTTCATGGCATGCTCCATGTTTGCTATAGCTGTTCGATGCTCCGGCTCGAGACAGAGTCGGGGCATTCGGAACAGGGAGAAGAACAATCAGATAGGGAAGAGTTGTTTACCCTTCAAAAAAAAACAGAAAAGTACGAAGACCTGAAGAGCTTAGGAAACTGGCCACGGCCACGCCAAGTCCTGTTAGCAGGATCGACATATCGCAGCTAGCAGCTCTTGACTACGCTCGGGTATCACAACCATCGCAGAGTCCCGGTGGGACTCGATTTTGCAAAAGGTCACCGGAGCCGCCCGGATCGACCGCACTGCGGAGGACAGGCAGGAAGCAGGTCAGAACAGGGGACAAGGCCTGTCAGACATAAAGTGAGATGGATCTCAAGAGATCTTTGTTCTCATATCTTGATAACCCGATCGGGCTTTTTCTAGTCTTTGAGTCTCCACGCTTTTATCTTTCATTGAGGCCAGTTCTTCGACCTCCCAGCTAAAAACATCTGCCAGCAATTCACGAACGCCTCGCCGGACGAGAAAGCTTTTGCCGGCTACCGAGACTGTTATGTCATCAAGTTCCCTGCCCGAGAGGCACTTAGAGGAAACGCCCCGGGTGCTCGTCGTCATCGACATGCAGCCAGACGGCTTCCCTCTAGCAAGATCGGTTCTGAGACAGGTCCGCCAGGCCGTCGCCCGGGCGATGGCCTCGTCCTGGCTTGTTCTCATAGTGGAATTCGACATCGAATGCGCCGGCTCCACAGACCAGGCCATCATGTCCATGCTTGACGGCTATCCGCACTGGAAGCTGGTCAAGAAAACGGCCGAAGACGGCTCTCTCGAGGTCATCGAGGCAGCCACCGAAGCCGGGATGAGCACAGCCCGTCCAGTTCCGGTCTTCCGGCTGGCCGGCGTCACCACCGACGATTGCATCAGCAAGACCGCTCACGGGCTCGCTCGAAGCCTGCCCGGCTGTCTTGTCGAGGTGATCACCGCCGCCTGCTGCAACTGGCAGGGCTCCCGTTTCGACTGGAGCCGGTTCAGTCGAGCGGCAAACATCGTGCTCATCTGAGTCAAGACCGACACCCTATCCCGCAATCCCCAAAGGACTCGACCAAGGTCGAGACAAAGAGATTACAAAGATATGTCTAACGCCAAAAAGACACGCTTCGTGCGTGGTCCCATCAACGGTATCAGCGAGTTCAAGCTCGGCAACGGGCTCAAAGTCCTTCTCGTCCCCGACCACAGCGCCGCCGTCGTCACCACTATGGTGATCTACAAAGTCGGCAGCCGCAATGAAGGTCCGGGGAACACCGGCTCCGCTCACTTTTTCGAGCACCTGATGTTCAAGGGCAGCCGCCGTTTCCACGAGGGCAAGGGCAACAACCTCGACGCCCTGCTCAAGCAGATCGGCGCCGACTACAACGCCTACACCTCGAACGACGAGACGGTCTACCACGAGATGGTCTCCTCCGAATACCTCGAGCTCTGTCTGGCTCTGGAGGCCGACCGCATGCGTCATCTTCGCGTCACCCGCGAAGACCGCGACTCCGAAATGACCGTCGTCCGCAACGAGATGGAGCAGGGCGAGAACCACCCGTACCAGGTGATGTCCAAGAAGCTCTGGGCCGCCGCCTTCACGCAGCACCCCTATCACCACGACACCATCGGCTCGCGCACCGAGGTCGAGAACGTCCCTCTCGCCAACATGAAGGCCTTCTACGACCTCTATTACTGGCCCAATAACGCAACTCTCGTTGTCGCCGGCGACTTCGAGACCGATGAGGCCCTGGCCAAGATCGAGAAGCACTTCGGCCGGCTTCCGCGCTCGCCCCACAAAATTCCCAGGGTCTACACAGTGGAGCCTGTTCAGGAAGGCGAGAACCGCTTCGAGATCCGCCGGGCAGGCAATCTCCAGCGCCTCTGCCTGGGCTATCACGGCCCCCGGGCGACTCATCCGGACTATGCGCCCCTGGACCTGCTCTGCCAGGTTCTCGGCAGCAGCTACTCCCGTTCGAGCCGGCTCTACAAACGCCTTGTGGAAGGCGGCATCGCCTCCAGCACCTACGCTCATATCCTGGCCATGGCCGATCCCGGTCTGGTCATCCTGGACATAGACCTGACCCCGGAAGCCTCTCTGGCTGACGCCGAGACGGCTGTTCTGGAGGAGATCGAAAAGCTCAAGAAGGAGCCTGTCGGCACCGCCGAGCTCGAGCGTATCAAGAAGGGTCACATCAAGAGCTTCCGCCTGCGCATGGCCGACACCCGCTCTTTCGCCTACCAGCTCGCCGGGGCGGAAGCCGCCGCCGACTGGCTCTGGCTCATGGACCGCGAACGCGCCATCGCGGCTGTCACCCCGGAAGATCTCCAGCGCGTTGCCAACGACTATTTCGGCCGCGAGAACCGCACCATCGGCAGTTTCATTCCGAAGACCGAACATGAAGCCGCTTCCGGCAATCACGCCGCGGAAGAGCCCGATTCGGTGGCAGTCAAGCCCAAGAAGACGAGCAAGCGCCGCCGTCCGGTGGATCCGGATGCGGTCTTCAAGACTCTCGCTCGCTTCACCGGCAAGAAGCCGAGCCGGCCTTCCATCAGCCAGCGGATCACCAGCCGCAAGCTCACCAATGGACTGACCGTCAACGTGCTGACGGAGAAGGTCGGCACAGGCGTCGTCGCCGTAAGCGCTGCAGTCCGCGCTGGCAATTATTTCGAGCCCCAGTCCCGGCAGAACCTCTCCGACATCGTCGGTGACATGCTTCCCATGGGCTCCAGAGGACTCGACAAAGCCGCCCTGGCAGACCGGCTCATCGAGCTCGGTCTCACCAGCGGCCTGCATGTCTGGGTCCGTCCTTTCGCAGCCCAGACCTCCCTCCAGGTCATGCGTGAAGACCTGACCGAAGCCCTCGGACTGCTCGAGAAAGTGCTCCGGGAGCCGGTCTTCAACCAGGCCGATCTGGACACCGTCAAGCGCCAGTGGATCGGACGCTATCGCCAGGAGCTGGCCGAGCCTGGCTCCATGGCTCAAAACGCTCTGGGCTCCGCGATCTACGAGCCGACCCATCAGTTCTACCAGAAGTCCATCGCCGAGCAGATCGCCGATCTCGAGGCAATCACAGTGGAAGACCTGAAGGACTTCCACGACCGGCAGTACACCCCGGGCAACACCATCCTCAACATCGTCGGCGACATCGAAGCCGACGCAGCCATCGCGCTCATCGAGGAGGTCTTCGGTGACTGGACCGGTGCCGGCTCCCCCGCCTATGCGGTGGATGAAGCACCGCCGGTGAAGCCGAAACAGATCGACATCAAGATGCCGGACAAGCCCGGTATCGCCATCACCATGGGCAAGCCTCTGTCCCTGAAGAAGGCGGATCCCGACTACAGGGCAGCCCAGATCGCTTCGCGCATCCTGGGCGGCGACACCCTCACCGCCCGCCTGGGCAAGAAGCTCCGCGAGGAAGGCGGTCTCACCTACGGTGTCTATTGCGGCACCTGGGATGACTCCTTCGGCGGCTCGCCCTGGTATGTCAGCCTCTCGGTAAACGCGGCCAACGTGGTCCCCGCCATCGAGATGGCCCGGCAGGTGATGCGCGACTTCGTCGATAACGGCATCACAGAGCGCGAGCTCCACACCGAAGTGGAGAGCATGATCGGCCAGCACAACCTCGGCACGTCGACCCTCAGCCAGCTCGCCGGCAAGATCGGTCAGCTCACCATCCTCGGCATGAGCCTGGACGAGATCGACACCCTTGGCCAGACCCTGCGCGGCATCACCGTGGCAGAGGTCAATGCCGCCATCAAGAAGTACTACGACCCCAGTGACCTGGTCACCGTGGTCGCCGGCGACTTCTGATCGGCTCGGTCGAAAGGAGACGGTGCCGGGAAGACCGAAGTCTTCCCGGCATTCGTCCGAGCCTGACGGCTCCGGAAGCCGGAAAGCAGAGTTTGCTTTCCGGCTTTCGCCTTTTCGAGCTTTTCACTATATTCCTTAGTACCGAGCCGCAGAGGAGGAAAAGCGGGGGTCCGCAGGCATTCTGCCCTGCGAACCCCCGCCATCAGAGGACTACTTGTTCAGGCGGCTGTGCCGCGCACCGTAAACAACATAGATCCCGATCCCGATCGCCATCCAGGCCAGGAACCGGATCCAGGTGACCATCGGGAGACTGAGCATCAGCCCGATACAAACGACGACACCGGCAGCCGGTACCCAGGGCGAGCCCGGGCAGCGGAAGCGCCGCACCCGGTCAGGCTCTTTGTAGCGCAAGATGATTACTCCCAGGCAGACCACCACGAAGGCGGCCAGGGTGCCGATGTTGCAGAGCTCAGCCAGCTCTCCGATGGGCAGGATGCCGGCACAGAGCGCCACCAGCGAGCCCAGGATGACGATTGCCCGGGTCGGTGTATGGAAGCGGTGCGAAATCTCACCCATACGAGGAGACACGAGCCCGTCCCTGGACATGCGCATCATGATGCGCGACTGACCGAGGAGCAGGACGAGCAGCGTGGAGGTGAGACCGGCAAGCGCGCCCACCGAGATGACGGGAATCGCCCAGTGATTGCCGATGTGGTCGAGCACAGTGGCCACCGGGGCTTCGGTGCCGAGTTCGGTATATGTGAGAGCGCCCGCCATCACAGCAGCCATGGCCATGTAGAGCAGGGTGCAGACCACGAGGCTCCAGAGGATACCTTTCGGCAGATCACGCTGAGGATCCTTGCACTCCTCCGCCAGGGTCGTCACCGAGTCGAAACCGATGTAAGCGAAGAAGACGATCGCCGCACCAGTCACGATACCACCGATCCCGAAAGGCATGAAAGGCGAGAAGTTGGCAGAGTCGATATGCCAGACGCCAATCCCGATGAAGAGCAGGATCACAAGCGTCTGAACGACCACCAGCCAGAACGTCGCCCGGGCAGCCATTTTGATTCCGACCACCAGCAAGGCGTTGATGCCGACGACAATGAGCACCGCCAGAATGTCGATGCTTCCCAGGGCCGCCACAGCCTTTACACCTTCGAACAACCCGAACAGGATCAGAGCCGCGCCTCCCATGACGGTGACGATGGAGGTAAGCGATCTGGTGGCGCTGTTGCGGAAACTCTTGAGCGAGCGATCCACCAGATAACCGCCGACGAGCAGACTGACTACAGTGGCGAGGACGGCGGCCACCGGAAGAGTCTCAGGCGCCTTGCTCAGGAAGGCGGGAAGGACTATGCCTCCACCTTTGAGAACAGCCTGGAGATAGCCGCTCCACCCGACAGCCACGGCGCTCGAGCCGACAGCGTATTCGAGAAGCAGGTCCCAGCCGATGATCCAGGCGAGAAACTCGCCCAGAGTGGCATAGGCATACGTGTACGCCGAGCCGGAGACCGGGATCATAGAAGCAAGCTCGGCATAGGAGAGTGCCACCAGCGCGCAGACCACTGCAGCCAGGGCGAAGGAGACGATGATCGCAGGACCGGCATGTTCGGCAGCAGCGACACCGGTGAGGACGAAAATCCCGGCACCGATGATACAGCCGAGGCCGGCGATGAAGAGGTCGGTGGCCGACAGGACACGCTTGAGCTGCGGTCCGTGACCTTCCTCCGTACTCCCCTGCAAGTCGGCAAGAGTCTTACGACGAGCACCTTTCGACAATAAGCTGTGAAGCATGGTTTTTGCTCCTCATGTTGTTTCCCCTGCGGCGGCCGGCTTTCTCGAAAAACCCGCGAAACTCGCATATGTACACCCTGCTGACCCGGACTCAGGTTCAGCCGCCTGGGGAATCGTTCTAAAGTTGTTGCTCAACCGGTGACCGCTGGTCGCCTGGCTGAGTGTTTAGTGAGAAACTGCGCGGGTTTTAGATTGGGTGTGAGAAAGACTTTTGAGTCAAGGAAACAGATAGGGCCAGTAAAACTAAAAGAACACCCGGGTAATGATCAATGGCCTTTTCCGGAGAACTTTCGCAGACGGCTTCAGTCCGGGGTTGTCAATACCTTGCACCAGTAGCGCGAATGTTTATGTCCAGAACGAGGCTACAGATGAGCAGTAGCCACAACCCACCTGACATCCCTGCGCTCCCGGGGACGTCCCTGCGACCATTGAATCTCAATCGATTCGAGACACACCAGTTGTCAAGCAAGCCCATAAAAAAACTGTCCGCGCTACCGGTGCTAACTGCTTCCCTATGTTGCAGAACAATGCCAGATTTAACTAGTGTTGGTTAGTTTTCTGCTCACTCGTTCTAATCCACTTTCATTTTTCATTTCTGACTCATCGGCTCAAGCATTACTGTTCTCACTCGCGACTCGTGGTCGCCTGCGAGGAATCCGCACTCGCTGATGAAGCTCACCTCCACAAACTCCATTAACCGCTGACCCAGTCAGCACTTGGGAGACAGATAATGAGCATTGACATCCAAGTCACTGCTGGTAAGCTCCGTTCGGCGCTAGCCAAGCATACCGAGGAGCGAGCCAGTCTCGTTCTTGTTTTGTTTTCAGGAGAGGGAGTCAAGGGAGCAATCCCGCAAGCCGTTGATGAGCTCACCAACGGTCTCATCTCCCGGCGCCTGGAACACGACGGTTTCGACCCGAAGTACAAGCAGTCCAAGGTCATCGATACGGACCTCACCGTGGACGGTCTCGACAAGATCGTCCTCATCGGTCTGGGTCGCCGCTCCAAGCTCGAGCTCTCGGGTCTCAGAGCAGTCCTGGCCGAAGCTTTCGTCGAAGCTCGCGACAGCGCCAGGGCAGAGCATCTCATCTTCCCCCTCATCGACGTCGACTTGAAGGGCTTCTCCGTCGAGCAGTTCGCTCAGGTGGTGGCGGAATACGCGGTCCTCGCCGACTACGAGCCGAACCACCAGAAGACCCGCACCTGGCTCGATGAGGCGGAGCAGAACCACTTCAAGTCCCTGACCATTCTCGCCGATCGCTGGACGCTGAGCGCCGCCAAGCGTGGTGTTCGTTACGGTCAGCAAGTTGCGGACGCGACGGTGCTCGCCCGCAACCTGGTCAACGAGCCGGCTCGCACCATGACAGCTCAGAAACTGGCCGACACGGCAAAGCAGATTGCCGCCGCCAGCGGTGGTCTCGTCAGTTGCCGGGTCCTCCAGAAGAAGTCCATCGAGAAGCTCGGAATGGGCGGCTTGCTGGCGGTCAACAGGGGCTCCAAGAACCCGCCCACCTTCATCGTTCTCAGCTACGACCCGGCAAGCGGCCCCACCCAGGAAGTGGTGGCCCTGGTCGGCAAAGGTGTCACTTTCGACACCGGCGGGCTCAACATGAAGGACTGGGAAAGCATGCGGAACATGAAGATGGACATGGCGGGCAGCGCTGCTGTGATCGCCACCATGTCGCTCATGGGTGTCATCAAGCCGTGTGTTTCGGTGCGGGCAGTCGTGGCCGCAACCGACAACCTGGTGAGCCGTGACGCGATGATCCAGGATGAGGTGATCACCTCCATGTCGGGGCTCACCGTAGAGGTGGGGCACACCGACTGCGAGGGCCGCCTCACCCTCATGGACGCCATCCACTACGCCCAGACCAAGCTGGGCGCCACCCGGGTGATCGACCTGGCCACCCTCACCGGGGCCATCGAAGAAGCCCTGGGAGCGTACGTCACTGGCATATTCGGAAATGATCCTCGCTTAACCGGGATGTTCGCTGACGCAGCGGACCGAGCCGGCGAGGACATGTGCGCCCTGCCCATGCCCGACATCTATCGGGACGGCAACAAGAGCAATATGGCCGACCTGACCAATGACGGTACCGGACCCGGTGCCATCATCGCCGCCTGGTTCCTGCGCGAATTCATCCAGGAAGGGGTGACCTGGATACACGCCGACATCGCCGGCACTGCCTTCCGTACCGATGCGCAGGCATCCGGTATCGAGGCCGTTGGCGGCACCGGTGTCGGAGTCCGTACCCTGGCCCAGTTCCTGCGCAGCTACGGCTGCTGATTTCGCCGGGCTTTACGCCCTGTCTTGCTGGAATCACGCTGCCTCAATGATGCAGCGTGATTCCTTTTTTCATCCGATTTTTACTATACATATTAGTTTAGTGTACACAGTCACCGGAATGCACGCGATAGAGTTTGAGAAAACAGAACTAAGTCAGCCGAAGGGACAACACCTTCTTGCAGCTCTGCTAGCCAGCAGCCAGATAAGCTCTTGCTCAGATCAGCCGGGCGATTCCTCTTCACCATGGCAGAAAGCCTCTCTCCACAGGGACTTACGAACCGGGCAGAAAGAACGGTTCCAGGTAAACAGTTGTTTCTTCCTGCACTCAAGGCTTTGATCCTTTCTCTCCTCAAACCATAGCTTCATCTGGTATTTAGACTTCAAATCAAATCGAGCCGTTAAAAGAACCAGCCAGGACAGAACACACGAACAGACAGACCGCAAACCGATCCGGACTTCCCAGACGAATCGAACGGTCCTATCTGCTCTGACGGCTCGACTCGCTTCTCTTAAGATTGGAGACTTGAATGAAGCTGCGTATGTTGGATGCCGCCCTGAAGCGCAGTCTGAAAGGATTGACCGCAACAGGACAGCAGACCTCATCGAACGGCGGAACATGCCAGTCATGCCGCCAGCCATCCGAACAGTTGCTGAACGGATTTTGCGTCAACTGCCTCAAACCCTGCGACCTCGCTAGCGGTCATTGCGGCACGATTGACGAAGACCAGCGCCGAAGCCTTTAGAAATCCAATGGTTTCCTGACCACCAACCAATTCAACCCGAGGAAAAGCACTTGAGACCAACCCGAGTCCTCACAGTCGCCTTCGCGGCAATCCTGCTCACGATTACCGCAGCCGGCAGCGCCAGCTCCCAGAGCCTGATCGAGGCCGCCATGGGTGCCAGTTCGGCAGCAAGCACCCAGAAGCCTGTCGACAACATCGACATCACCATGGACGGAACCGTGGCGAAAAACGTGCTCCTGGGCATCCCGGGTACCACAATGCCTGCATCCTTCCGCATCGAGGGAAAAGGCATCGTTTTCGGACTGGAGCTTCCCTCTCCGGACATGCAGACTCGCTTCGACAGCCTCGACGGCAAGCGCGTGCGAGTCTCCGGCACCCTGGAAAAGGTCGTGAGCACGCGGCCTGACGGGACCCAGATAGACTGGATCGTGCTCAAAGTTCAGAGCTACATGATCCTGACGAATTAGCGGACTGAGCGGTCATAACCGCTCCATCCGCTCCGACTGCGGAAGCCTGGCGAACACCAGGCTTTCCGCAGTCATTTTTCAATCACCGCTTGCTATATGTCATAGTATCTGGCAGAAAAAATTTGAGAATATGCATACCAAGCATAAAAAATCGCCAAAAATACGCCATAAACGCCTTCAAATTCGATTCTTATAGCATTGCTGCTATTTTCCATAGCATCGAATTACCGTGCAAAGCGAAGGGAGCAAAAGAACTGGCGGGGACCGGACAAAAAAAAGTCCGATCCCCACCGCAAATTCAAGCCACCTTACAGGGCAAGACCCGGCTTCGGACCCCGATTACCTGGCGCTGAAACGCTTGTAGCAGACCGCTGCCGCCGAGCCGAGCAGGGACGGCAGCAAGCCGAACACAGCCACCGAGACGGCGGCAAAGAGCTCTAGTCCCTCACCGGAGGTAAGACAGAGCACAAGATAGATGCCCAGAGCAGCAAGAGCCCCGGAAGCGCTGAAACAGAAGGTGTCTGAGACGCTTCTCCGGAAAACGCAAGTGGTGAGAGCGACTGTCACGGTGGCGATGATAGCCCCGAGACAGGCGGCGTTCAACACCAGGGCGAGGGAGAAAGCGGCAATGCCGGAAGCGACATTGGCGAGGCTGACCAGGATCGCGAAAGCCGCGATGGTGGTCAGAAAGGCAACGGCGTTATATTTGAGGTTATTCATTATGCTCTCCGAAATGCTCTCCGAATTTTTTCATCGGATCTGGTCATCGAATCTGCGCGAGGACATTGCGAATCTCGGCGACTCTCCGGACATGCTCATCGAGCTCCAGCCCGATGAGGGAAAGGGCATGCTCGCTGGCGGCGGAAGCCACACCGAGATCATCGAAGGTAGCGACGGCGCTCTCCAGCTCCATCAATTGTGTTTCGAGAGCAGCGCTCACAGCCGCGAAGGATCCCAGGGGATCGTCATCTATCTCCCCTCTTGACGGATCGAAGGTGGCAAGAAGGCGCAGCAGCAAGATCTCGCACTGGGCACGCCGGACAAGCAGATTGTCGCGCTCGCGCCGGACGAGCTCGGACTCCTCCTTCATTGCTTCGAGCACGGCCTCGAGAGGCACGGACAGGCTGGCTGCAGATTGCTGGCTCTTTTGACTCATACAGGTCTCCTTGTTATCGTTCTTGATTGTTTCGGTCCTCATCGCGTCTTCGAGAAGATTGCTGTTTTCCAAAACTGAATTGCTGCACGAACGGTCGAGGTGGGGAAATCTCCGAAAAACACGATAGAGGATGAACGACCGACACTAGCCCGCCGGTCCCGGGGCAATCAAACAGTTTGAAGGAAAAGGCATTCTCAGGCAGGCGATTCGATATCGAAAGAAGAACCGGAAACCCTGGCAATTCAGCCACTCCGGAAGACCCTGGCCTCGCGCGCCCGGGCGAGCTAGCGCAGGATTTTAGACTGGTTTTATATTTCGAGATCCGCCAACCAGCACCACCTGTAATATCGACAACCCCGGGAATCATGTAGACTTCTAGTTTGACGTACAGAGGAGCCCTGAGATGTCCAGCACCGTCCAGTTGAAAACCACGCCAGCGCGAGGGACTCGCGACCTTCTGCCCGCCGAGGTGGCGCTCCGGGACTGGGCCACTCAGATAATCAAGCACACATACGAGAGTTTCGGCTTCACCCGCATCGAGACACCGGCCCTCGAGAATATCGAGCTTCTCAAACGCGGCGAGGGCGGCGAGAATCTCCAGCTCATCTTCGAGATTCTCAAGCGCGGCGAAAAACTCGAAGCCGCACTCAAAGACGGCAGCGAACTCTCGGATCTGGGTCTGCGCTTCGACCTGACAGTGCCCCTGGTGCGTTTCTACGCCAACAATCTCAACGATCTGCCCAATCCATTCAAGGCTATCCAGATCGGCCCGGTGTGGCGCGCCGAAAGCCCTCAAAAGGACCGATACCGGCAGTTTACTCAATGCGATATCGATGTCATCGGTATCAAGTCAGCCTTTGCCGAGCTCGACCTTTTATGCGCGACAAGCGAAGCTCTGCTCAATCTGGGCTTCCAGGGTTTCACCATTCGTCTCAACGATCGCCGCCTCCTCAGCGACCTGGCTATCCATTGCGGATTCGAGCAAGATCGCCTGGATAACCTCTTCATCACCGTCGACAAGCTCGACAAGATAGGCATGGAAGGCGTTAGAAGAGAGCTCCTCGGTAACGAGCACAACCCCGAATCGGTGGAGAAGCTCATCGCCATCTACGGACCTGTTGCCGAGATCAAGGCGACCGGCGCCGAACAGGCCGAGAAGGTGCTAGCCCTGATGCCTGAAAGCAATGAGAGCAATTACCGGGAAGCTCTCAAAGAATTGATCGCCTGCCTGAGCGAAACCGCCGGCGACCGCTTCAGCCTGGTTCTTGACCCTACTCTCGTACGCGGAATGGGCTATTACACAGGCCCGATCTTCGAGGTCTCGGTCCCGGGATTCGCGCACTCAGTAGCCGGCGGCGGTCGCTACGACCATATGATCGAAAAGTTTCTCGGCCGCGAGGTGAGCGCCTGCGGCTTTTCCATCGGCTTCGAGCGGATCATAGGCATTCTTCAAGAAAGAGGCATCGGACCGGCGCCACGAGACAAGCTCATCGCCCTGATCTATGATCAGGGGCGGGATCAATTGACCGCTACGGCACAAGCCATGACCAGGCTCAAAAGCCAGTCCTGGTCAGTATCTCTGGTAGCGAAGAAAAAGGACCTGAAAAAGCAAATAGACCAGCTCGCCGAACAGGGCTATGCCGCTTTCTGCGTCTTTCGCGGCGATCCTGACGACCTGCAGGTAAAAGAGCTGGGCGCTGGTTAGTTATTGCCACCAGGGGTAATGCCGGGTCTGAGAATAGACGAGAATCGCCGACAGGGCACCGAAACAACCACCGACCACTGCTCCTATCCAGGGGCGGTCTCCCATCACCCGGAAAAGCAGCGAGCCGGCCATACCCAGGACGCCGGTGCAAGAGACGATTACAAAGGCTACCAGAGCCATTCCATGGAGGTCGAAAGCCCGGGCCAAGAGCATCAGGGTGACCAGAGCCCCGCCCACGAACATCACCAGAGCGGCCGTGCTCATCAGGGCTGCCCGGTTGTCGGCTTTCAACGCAGCCTGATCCGGAACCTCCTCGACCGGCTTTTCGACCGGCTTTTCGACCGGCTTATCCATCGCTACAGCCTCAATCTCCTCTTCCCGGTTCTCTTCGGACATTTCTGCTCCTGTTGTTTCGAACAATTCTGCCAGCCCCCAGTGAGTATTGTACCTTTGGCCGGATCTGTGGAAAAATGTTCTCTCTTGTCGAACCAGTGAGAAACAAGGATCGATGTCCACTTCAATAGCGACCATCGAAGCGAAAGTGAGCGCCGGGGACAGAATCGACCGCCAGGAAGCGGCTTTTCTCTTCAACGAAGCGAGAGACGAAGATTTGATGCGAATCTCGAGCATAGTCCGGGACCGTTATCACGAGCCCGGCAAAGCCACTTACCTGCTCATGCGGATCGTCAATTACACCAATGTTTGCGTGGCCAAATGCGACTATTGCTCCTTCTACCGCCTTCCGGGCTCCTCGGAGGGCTACGTGCGCTCGAAGGACTGGATATTCCAGAAAATCGACGAGCTCATCGAAGTCGGAGGAGACCTTTTCGGCTTCAACGGCGGTTTCAATCCCAAACTCAAGATCGATTACTATGTCGACCTCTTCGCATCTATCAGAGAGCGCTACGGCGACTCCATCGAGTTCTACGCCCTCACTATCGTCGAGCTCATCTATATAGCCAGGATTTCTGGACTTTCCGTACCCGAGGCCCTGGAGCGCCTGAGAGAAGCCGGAGTGCGCTGGATCACCGGTGGCGGCGCCGAGATTCTCTCCGACTCGTTCAGGCTCAGGCACAGCCCCCTCAAATACAGCGTGGCGGAGTATTACCAGGCTCAGAGGGACATCCTGGCAGCCGGGCTGAAAACCACCTCTACCATGGTGATCGGCTTCGACGAAAGTCTCGATGAGCGCATGGAGCATCTCGAGACCCTGCGCGATTTTCAGGACGAGGTGAAAGGCGGCATTTTCAGCTTCCTGTGCTGGACTTATAAGCCGTATAACAACGACCTGGGCGGTCGGGAGATAGAAGCCCGGGAGTATCTCAGGCACCTGGCAGTCAGCCGGATCTACCTGGACAATATCAAGCATATTCGCGCCTCGGTCCTCACCCAGAACGCCAACGCCCTCAAAGCCCTGCATTACGGAGCTGACGATTTCGATATTCCCTGGGAAGACGAGGTCACCGAGATGGCCGGCGCCGTCGTGGACAAAGACGTGGAGAAGGTTCTCGGCTTTGCCCGCCGGGAAGGCTTCGAACCCCGATACCGAAGAGTGGCCCCGAATAGCCTGGTGACCAGAGCCTGAGAATCGCAATCCAGGCTGTTTCAAGGCTACAACAGGCAAAAGTCACATATCGTCACTTTACATCCTCGCAAAAAACCGCCCTTCTCTGTTGAAACAGAGACGGCCATCTTGCTTGTCTGAGAAAACAATCCATTCCTTCATCTCGAAGCTTTCTTCAAGAAACAAACCAGCAACCATCATCCCCTCTCCATCCTGTTCTACTCCCACCGGCAAGTGCTCGGTTCGGAGCCTTTCGTCGGACGCAACCCGGCCAACAAACATCCCGAGGAGAAAAGAAAAGTATGAATGTACTCGAGCTGTTATCCAGCTACCCGACCCCGGAAGCCTTGAAAGAGAAGGCAGGACTTCTTCGATCCGGCGCCGTCGAGCGCTTCGGTGAGCGCACCGCGGACCGCCAGGCAGAAGCAGACTACGTGGACGGCAGCACCATCGCCCAGGTGGCAGCCTGTGTCGCCCTCAGAGCTCGCCTTAAGGAGCTTGCCAGCCGATTCGAGCAGGACCGGGGACGCCCTCAGTACTCCGAGCGGTATCCGGATAAAGCAGTGCAACAGCTGCTCTCCTTCACCACCCAGCTCATCGCCTCCGAGCTATCCAGGCTCGACGCCGCCCTCACCCTTGCGGCGAACGCCCGTGAGCTGGACCTCGAGAAGGAGCCTCGAAACATCGCCCGATTCAGCAACTGGATCTCCCTTGCCGAGACCCTGGCCAGCCAGTCGAAAGAAGCCCTGGCCGCCGTCACACAGCAGCTTTCAATCCTCAGCCGGCTGATTATTCATAGCTGAGACCGACACAGCTGAGACCGACACAGCTGAGACCGACACAGCTGAGACCGACACAGCTGAGACCGACACAGCTGAGACCGAGCTGAACTGAATCGGACCTGGAGCCGGGAGGGAATGAACCTCCCTCCCGGCTTCTTCTCGGTATTTTCTTCAAACTATGACTTTCAAAAATTTCGAGAGATATCTATTACTTCTTATAGTGTTTTATCCAATCAAGAAAAAAGAAAGAGCCGCCCCGTATGGGAACAGGACGGCTCTTTCTAAAATCGCAATCAGTCGTCTACCAGAATCGGGTTGAGCTGAACCGGGTATCCGTTCCCTTCATCCCGGTTACCGGCGAGAATCAAGCCGGTATCCCAGAGCTTCAGGACGAAGCCCGGGGGCATCCCTTTGAGCTGAACAATCAGGTCCGCCGGGGTGACCCAGGCGAAGCCGAAGTGATTGGTCTCGACAGCCTTTTTCAGCCGCGCCTGAGCTCTGGCCACAGCCAGGACAGGCACCGGGAAAGTAGCGGTCTTCAGCTCAGCGAGCAGGGACCACAACCAGTAGCGGTTGCGGCACTTGCCTAGAAGCAGCTCGAGAGCGTCTTTCTGGAAAAGCAGCTCGGTGACGCCAGCGACCGTTGAATCGCCCGAGACGATCTGAGCCGCCCTGGCAAGCCGTGGCATCTCGGCAAGAATGAGCTCCTTCGCACGAAGGAGCCCTTTCTCCGAGGCAAAGTCACCGCGACTGGCTTCGGCGACAGAATTGATAATCCGGTTGACCTCCCGCTCATCGATGAAGCGAGGAGGATCGGTGGCGGTAAAAGCCATAGTTGCCTCCTTCTCTGACGGTCAGAGAATATCGAAAGTCTCCTTCACCGCCGGCACCACAACATCCCAGCCGAGGGCTCCCTGGATGCGGTCGCGCAGCGCCGTGAGACTGTCCGGATCGCCGTGGACGACGAGGGTCTTCCGCGGCTTGATTTTGAACTGGCGCAGCCACCAGAGGATGTCCTCATAGTCGGCGTGCCCGGAATAATCGGACATGAACTCGATCTTGGCTCGCACCTTGAGCTGCTTGCCCTGGACATAAACCGTCTTCGGGCAGGGAGACGGGCACTTGCCCACCGATGCCGGCGGATTGTCCGTGAAGCGGACCAGGGACTGACCGAGAGTACCGGTGCCCTGGTAGCCCACGAAAACAACCGTGTTGTTCTGGCCCGAGAGCCGGCGCTGCAAATGACTGACGATCCGCCCGCCGTTGGCCATGCCGCTGGAGCCGATGATGATCACAGGCTCGGAGGCAGGGTTCTGCAGGGCCATGGAGTCCTTCCACTCGCGGCAGATGGCGAAACGCTTGGTGGCGAACGGGTCCTTGCCCTCGGCGAAGACCTTGCGAGTCTCGGCGTTGAGGATGTCCCGGTATTTGCGGTGGACCTCGGTGGCGGTCACCGACATGCGCCCGTCCAGGAAGACAGGCAGCTCGGGAATCGCACCGGACTCCATGAGCTGACGCAGGTCATCCAGGACCACCTGGACACGACCGACAGCAAAAGCCGGGATGAGAATCACCCCGTAGCCGTTCCGGCCGTCTTTCACCCGGGCGCGCTCGTAGCCTTCATTGATGATGCGAGCCAGCTCGACGAGACGATCCCGCTTGAGATGCGTCTTGTTGCCATAGGTGGACTCGGTGATCAGGAAGTCGGCGCCGCGCACCGGAGCGAGCTCGCGCAAGAGCGGCATCTTGCGGCGCCCGATGTTGCCGGTAAAGCAGAGAGTGCGCTTCTGACCGCCGTTGCCGAGATCCAGGTTGACCACCGCGGCGCCGAGAATGTGCCCGGCTTCGGTGAAGGTGACCGCGATACCGGGAGCCAGCTCGGTGCGGGTGTCGTAATCGATGGTCGAGAGATACGCCAGGGAAGCTTCCGCCTCCTTCTGGGTGTAGAGCGGCTGCTTCGAGGGAGCTTCGCGGGACTCAGCCTTCTCGTTCTCAGCCGCGAGCTTGGCCTGCCGCTTGTTGAATCGCCTGGCCTGCTCCTCCTGGAGATAGCCGCTGTCCGGCAAGAGGATCTTGACCAGGTCGGCGGTGGCCGGCGTGCAGTAGACCTTGCCCCTGAACCCGTCCTTGACGAGCTTGGGCAGATAGCCGGAGTGGTCGATATGAGCGTGGCTCATGATGACGAAATCAACATCCCCGGGCTTGAGACCGCGGGGCAGGCGGTTGCTGAAATCGGTGCGGCGGTTCTCCATGTGCAAACCGACATCGAGCAGGAATCGCGTGGTCTTGTCACCCTGCGAATACTCGATGAGGTTGAGGGAGCCCGTGACACCACCGGCAGCGCCAAGAACGTGAAGCTTGATCAGCGGCTTACCCGACCGGGCAAGCCTTTTTTGTTCTCTTTTGTTCATCTGGGTAATCTCCATCTGAGCTCGACATCGGACCGCCCCTTTGGCGATCGTCGATGAAGGCTGTTTTCCTTAGCGGTCGTCTATGACCGTAAAAAATCAAAAGTGCTCGGGAGCAACGGGTTAGAAAGCAGTCTCGTGCTGGAACAAAACTCGGCTGGAAGGAAAACAGGCGACTCCAGTACCTATCAGGTTCAAATCGATGGCTACAAGGCTCAAAGCTTTTTAGATGCTTAAGGCTGGCAGCAAGCCCCAATGCGAGCCTGTTCAAAAGTAGCGCAATCGCGATACCGCTTGACAACAACACCCAAAACACAAACAGGTTGGCTTGTCAACATGAAACAGCTTCGCCATTAGAGACAGAAAACCCTGTTCGGTAATCCGGTGAAAAGAATGATCAGAAAAAAGACCTCTGAAAGACACTCATAAGCTTTCCACGGGTTGTTTTGAGAAGTATCGACTTTGTAGGTTGTACAGGTTCTACCTTTCACTTTTAGCTTTGCGAGTTTCATACGGTTCCCGAGAAAGCTCTCCGGCATATTCAAGAAAAAGCACTGGTCAGCGCGCTGATACTTGTTAGCTGCCCTCTTGTGCTGCCGTGCCGTGTCCTCGCAACTGTTACTTCAGCCGGCTCACGAATGAGCCTGTCCCAAGCAAGACACACGCAGCGGTTTAGCGGTGTCTGCCAAAACAAAAGGAGACTTCCATATGTTTCCGCTCAAAGACAACCTCCGTTGCCTGACTTTCCCCATGGTTACGGTCATCCTGGTCGCTCTCAACTGCGTGGCTTTCGTGCTTGAGGCGCACATGATCAATACCAGTGGGCCCGCCGCCTTCTTCATGAACTGGACCCTCGTTCCGAGCCAGTTCCTGAACGCCTTCAGCTCCGGCGATCCGGCAGCCCTGGCGCATGCGGTCAAGACCCTTTTCGCGGCTATGTTCCTCCACGGCGGCACCATGCACCTGGTGGGCAACATGGTCTTCCTCTTCGTCTTCGGACGAGCCATGGAAGCCCGTCTCGGCCGCTTCCACTTCCTGGTGTTCTACCTGCTCTCCGGCGTGGTCGCTTCCCTCGTCCACATCGCCAGCGATCCCGCCAGCTCCACCCCGATGCTCGGCGCCTCCGGTGCCATCTCCGGCGTCCTGGGCGGCTATCTGCTGCTCTGGCCGAAAGCCAAGATCACCTCCTATGTTCCGCCGATCTTCATCGTGCAGATCTGGGCATGGTGGTTCCTGGCGGCCTGGCTCATCCTGCAGGTCCTCCCTGTGATGGAAGCCTCTGGCGGCTCCGGCGGTGGTGTCGCCTACTGGGCGCACATCGGCGGCTATGTCGCCGGCTTCATCTGGGCTGGTGCGGTGAAACTCGTCAAGCCGGTCACGGATGTCTGCTACATCCCGGTTCCGGACTGCGACACCGACAGCAAGAAGAATGTCGAGGAAAAGGACAGTTAACAGATACCCCCGGGTCATCTGCGGGAGGGAAGGCACGGTGCACGGGAGTCAAAAAGCTCCGGTGCCTGTGCCTTCCCGCTTCCCTTTCCTCTTCTCTTCGCGCTTTTTAGGGGCAAAATCATGATCGACAGCATCAATGCAAACAGGCTGAAGCTGCCCCTGGCCGGTGTGACGCCTGGACGTCCGCTGATAATCGGTCACCGGGGCGCGGCAAGCCACTTTCCGGAAAACACCATTCCGGCATTCTTAGCCGCCATCAGAGCAGGCGCGAACGCTATCGAGCTCGACGTAAGACTCACCAGAGACGGTGCCCTGGTGGTTATCCACGACAAGACCGTCGACCGGACCACCAGCGGCTCGGGTCGTATCTCCGAACTGACTCTGGCTCAGATCAAAGCCCTCGATGCCGGCTACCGCTTTTCTCCCGATCAGGGAAAGACCTTTCCATTCCGGAACAGGAGTGTCCGCGTGCCGACCCTTGCCGAGGTCCTCTCGATAACGGATGGTACGATGATCTTCCTGGAGCTCAAGGGCTCGAGCCGCAAGCTGGCAGACGCTGTCATAGCTTGTCTCATCGAGAACAAAGCCCTTGATCGCGTCCTCATCCAGACTATCGGCGCCAGTCACGGTCTGGCCCGCTACCTGCGCAAGAAGGACAGGCGCTTGCTTGTCGGGCACTCCTGCTTCGAAATCGGACTCTTCTTCGCCCTGTCGGTCCTCCAGCTGGAGCGACTCTTCAAGCCACGCGGACCGAGTTTCGAGATTCCACCCAGGAGATTCGGGCTCTCGTTCTTGAGCCCCTTCTTCGTAAAGCGGGCTCAGAAGGCAGGTATCAGCGTGATCGTATGGACGGTCGACGATCAGCTCACCCTGAGCAAATGCATGGACCTGGCAATCGACGGTGTGATCACCAACGATCCGGACCGGACCGGCAAGCTCAAAACGACCGCATTGCAACTGTGAGAGGCTATCCATGGACTTTCTCTTCATAATCACCCTCGTCGCCCTCGCTGTCCTGCCCTGGGCGCTCAAGATCGCCTATGACTCCACCAGGCAGGTCGTCTTCACCGGAGAGCTCATTCCATCCAACGAGCAACTCTCCGACATCGGGCTTCAGAGCGGTGCTCGATACTGCTGGTTCGACGTGCCGGGGATCGGAATGCTCCTGGCCGAGATCGACCCGGTCAAGTTCGAGCTGCTCAACATCTGCCAGCCGGCGGTTCAGGTCACTGTCACCAGACACCTCCTGGGCAAGCCCCGGGTAGAATCGGTTGCCTGGCCGGGTGAAGCTCCCGAGTCGGCAGACCGCACCAATGGCGGTCTTTTCCTCTCGGTCTTCTACCTGCTGGCCGGTCTCGCCATGCTGGTCATCGGTCATGAGTCGGCAGGCACCGCTCGCGAGATCTGGGCGAATTACTGGTCCGCAGGCGCTCTGGCGCTCTCGGGCTATGTCCTGATGATCTACGACCAGAGGAAATTCGAGATCACGAAGGATACCCGGGCTCGTATCCTCTTCCTGCCTCTGGGCAAGGGGAGGCTGTCCCTGATCATCCTCCTGGTTCTCTGCCTGGCCGGCACCCTGGCGCTGTTCACCTGGCTCAATATCTTCACGCTCATTCTCGGTATCCATACGGCTTTCGCCACCGGGTCCCTGAGCGCCATTCTGTCCAGGGCAGGCAATCCTGCCGAAAGCAAAGCTGCATAACCGGAAAAGGCAGTCAGCCATGAAACACCTGGGAACCTCCCTCGTCTACGGAAGCCTCATTTCCACGTTTGTGGCGTCAATGTACATCCTCGTCAGGCTCGCCGAGCTGGTCACTGGCAACGCCCAGACCGACTCCGTCTCGATCCTGGGCGAAGCGATTACAGTCTGGCTGGTCTTTACTCTGGTACTGACCATCCTCCTTCGTGACCTGCAGCTCTGGATCGACAGCCGCAACAAGCCCCGCGAGAAACTCGACGACGAGAACAAGCCCGATCAGCCACCGTTGTGATCCCCGGACCGGAGAGCACCTGCCCCGAGCAGCTGTTCTCCGGTCTTTTTCTCTCGCCAGCTTCTCTTATCTTCTATAGTGCACGCCCGATATGACTGTGAGGTCAAAAATTCTGGCAAAAACTTGACCTCACAGTCATATCGTCCCAACTCTCCGCAGAATCGACTAACTTGGGTCGCGAAATTGCCAGCGCCGCGCTCTGCTATATTGCTCTGAGTATGGGAATCGAGCTCGAGAATCTGACCTGGGAGGAAGCCGAGAAAGCTCTGGCGGAGCACCATGTGGTGGTCATTCCTCTGGGGAGCAGGTTGAAAGAGCATGGGCTCCATCTGCCCCTCAATAACGACTGGATTCTTGCCGAGTATCTGAAGAAAGAGGTGAGCAGGCAACTGCCGGTTCTGATCGCGCCGACCATCTCGCACAGCTATTACCCGGCGATGGTGGACTATCCAGGCACTGTCAGTCTCAGCATCGAGACCGCTGCCGCCCTGGTCGAAGAAATCTGCACCAGCCTCAGCCGTTTCGGACCGCGCAAGTTTTATATCCTCAATACAGGGATCTCGACGCACAAACCCCTGGAGAGGGCCAGACAAAAACTGTCGGCAGCCGGCATCGAGCTCGCCTGCACAGACCTCGACAGTATCCTCGAGCCCGTGGCCGAAACCTTCAGGGAGCAGGCAGGAGGCAGTCATGCCGACGAGATCGAGACCTCGATGATGCTCCATATAGCACCGGATATAGTGCGTATCGAAAGAGCCGTACCGGACTTCCACGGCGACGCCCCGGGACCCTTGCGGCGAGAGCCAGATGATATCGATCAAAGCCGGCCCGGCGTCTACAGCCCCACCGGCGCTTTCGGGGACCCAACCCTGGCAAGGGCCTGGAAAGGAGAGAAGCTTCTGACAGCCCTCGTCCAGGGGATTCTCGAAGATATACGGAGGCTATCTCCCGATCCTTAGTGCAGGTCCGGCGTGCTAAGATTTCGAGCATGCCTAGAATAACTATCCTGCCCGATCATGTTGCCAGTCAGATTGCCGCCGGAGAGGTGGTAGAGCGCCCTTCTTCCGTTGTCAAAGAGCTGGTCGAGAACTCCATCGATTCCGGTGCGACCCGCATCCAGATCGATATAAGCAAAGACTGCCGGGACATAAGAGTCGCCGACAACGGCTGCGGCATGACTCCGGACGACGCCGCCCTGGCCTTTCAGCGACACGCCACTTCCAAACTGACAGCTGCCGCCGATCTCGAGAGCCTCTCCACCCTCGGCTTCCGGGGCGAGGCCCTGCCCAGTATCGCCTCCATATCTCACTTCACCTGCCTGACCCGCGCCAGGGAAGCCGCCACCGGCACCAGGGTCGAAGCGGAAGACGGCAAAGTCACCGTTACCGAAACCGGCTGCGCCCCCGGAACTGTCATGGAAGTGAAAGATCTTTTTTACAACGTGCCGGCTCGCTTGAAGTTCTTGAAAAAGGGAAACACCGAGTTCGCCCACATACAGGAGATCGTCCAGAGCCTGGCAGTCAGCTATCCGGCCGTAGCCATCGAGCTCAAGCTCGACGGCAAACCCCGATTCGCCACTGCCGGTCAGGGCGATCTGCAGAGCACCATCAAGGAAGCCCGGCTTTTCTCGGGAGACGAGTCTCTCTGCCAGATAAGACTCGAGACTGAAAATCTTGTGATCAGCGGGTTTCTCGCCAGACCCACTCATTTCAGAGGCGACCGGAAAGCGATCATGAGTATAGTTAACGGCCGTCCAGTTCGCTGCCCGCTCACTTTCAAAGCTCTGGACTATGCCTACTCGGACCTCATACCCCGGGGTCGCTACCCCATGGCCGTAATCAAAATCGATCTCGACCCTTCTCATGTGGACGTCAATATCCACCCGACCAAGAAAGAGATAAAGTATGACAACGGCAATGAAGTCTATACAGCCCTCCATCGTGCCATATCGCAATCCCTGACCCAGCCGCGCCGGGACCTGATGGAATCGATCAGGGCCGCCCGGGAAAACGTGCTCGAATCGCAGGCGGAGGCAGCCGACACCTACCCGGCAGCGGTCTTCGCCGAATTGCTGCCCCGCACCGCCGGGACCAATACGGTGAGATCTCGAGAAAGCCGTTACTCGACTCCGGAAGACGGCTCCGACCAGCTTTCCTTCCGTGATTCTCTCTCATACTCCCCGGGCAGGAAAGAGAACATCAGCACGGTTGCGGCCGTCAGCACCGTTTCCCTGGCAGAGACAAACTTCCTGAGCGGCATAACCTCCGACTCGGAGATCCGCCTGCCCGCTGGCTGGCGCCTGGCAGGCTATCTGCACAACACCTATTTCATCTTCGAAACGGACGAAGGCATCGAGATTATCGAGCAACACATCGCCCACGAGCGCTTCCTCTATGAAAGGCTCCTCGCCGGTCAAGAGACCAGAGGACGAACCAGCACCGCTTCCCAGCGCCTCTGCATAGCCGTCCCCCTGACTCTTTCCACCGAGCAGACCGAGACCCTCAGAGAAAGCATGGATGGGTTGGCAAGCCTCGGCTTCGAATTCGAGATCGAGGAGGCCGACGGCATGTCCCGGGCTTCTTGCACCCAGGTTCCCCTGGAGATGGCCAATCAGAATTATGCTCTGATCATCCAGAAGATGATCGACGATATCGGAGACTCCGATTCGGCCGCGGTGCCTCTCGATGCCACCAAGTCGATAGCCTGCCAGGCCGCCGTCAAGAACGGCATGCCCCTGAGCGAAGCCGACATCCTGAGACTGGTGACCGCCTGGCTTGTCACACCCAGACACGATACCTGCCCACACGGTCGTCCGGTCCGTCTCAAATTCACGCGCCAGAAGCTATTCGATCTCTTTCATCCGGCCTGACAGGGCAAAACGCGACAGAGCATCAGCGTTCTGCCCGATGCTGCGCAGGTGGAATTTGACCACTTCCGGGCTGTAGAGCTCGAGCGCCTTGAGAGCCGGACTCTGAACCGAATGAGGTCCACCCAGCACGACCTGCAATAAGGGCTCCACCAGACGGTCATCTTTGACCCCGGAAGCGAGAATCACGCCCTCGGACATCTGACTGGGGGACTTGCTGGTGAGAAGAGAGCCGAGCCTGGTCACGAGCTTCTCGTGCCGGACCACATCGAGGAGATTCTGAGCCTTGCCGGCGATGGCTCGATCGCGGCTGAGAGTGAGGTTGCCGAGCATATGATCGAGATCCAGGCTCTGCTTCAAGCTGAGATTCTCCATGGCTAGCATCTGCAGACTCGGGTGACGGAGAGCCCTGCCCAGAAAGGCGGTCTTGAAACCATCGCCGTATTCGGCTCCGGAAGCAACGTCCAGCACCTCGTCGAAAACCAACCGGCGCCCACGAGCATCGGGCATTCTGTCGATGAGCTCCATAAGCTCAGGCAGTCCATCTCTGTCTCCCCGTAAATCGAGAAAGCGCTCGTAAACATCGGCGTTGCGCCCGTGCTGCAGCCTGATGCGATCACGAGCCAATTCTCTCACAGGCGAATCGGGGCGACCCTGCTCGAGAAGAAAATCGAAACCATCGTGCCCGTAATTGCGAGCATTGAGTCGATATGCCGCGTCAAAGGCTATGTCCTGCAAGGTCGTAAGTTTCACCTTCGAGCCCTCCTGTCCGAAGCCCGCCCCCTTCAGGGCTGGCACCGCTTCCGGTGCCACAGCGAGAGACGGATCGGTAGCCAGCTTGATCAAAGAAGCCGTGTGCAGCTCCGGATCCCCGAACTGAACCAGGAGCTCGGCGGCCGCCGCCCTCTCGGCAGGTGTCCCTGAAACCAGGCGATTCTCCAGAATTTTCACGGCCTCCGGCAGCACATTGCGCTGGACATATTCGACACGATGACTGTACATAGAGCCCAGGGAGCTCCTGCTGCCCGCAAGAGGTTGACCCAGGGCCCAGGAGAGATTCTTGGCATAGACCGCTGCCCGGACCGGGGCATTCTCCGCCAGGTTGTAGAAATTGTCCACATCGGAGGAGAGAAACTCTTCTCCCATATGAACGGCAAAGTCCTCTCCGGGCTCGGTCCGGGCATAAGAGCGCACATAGTACTTGTCTGTGGCAGCCCCCTTCGAGGCAGGGTAGAAGTCTTTGCCCCCGTTCTCGGACGCTGCTGTGTCAGTGACTGGAACGTCCTTGTCCACCAGGTTGGCCAGGCGGGCGAGATTCTCATGGCCCGGGCTCTTGCCACCGGAGAGATGAGTCCACTCGTGCTTGCCGAATTCCAGAATCACAGATCGGTCGACACCATCGACGATATCGACCCGGGGGCGGTAATAAGTAATCCTTCCGTCGCTCCCCGCCGTCGCTGCCGTCTCGAACGACTTGCCATAGAACTGCTTGTTCCAGAGGTCGCCTATATAGGGCTCGTCGCTTATCACGATATCTTTTACAAAATTGGCGTTGGGCAGATCATCGAGAACCGCTATCATGTCCTCTGGAAGAGCCAGATTGCGATCGGGATGGCTCAAAAGCTTCAATCGCGCTGCCACCACCGGTAATGACGCTTCCGCATCGGCGACGGGCATATACTCGGTCAGCAAAGCCATCCGGTCGCTCGTCTTGCCCCACTCGGTCGCGATCTTTGAGCGCTGACCGAAATCGAGCCTGTCATACGGCACTTCGGTATCCGCTGTGAGCCTCAGCTGCCGCAGAGTCTCCATCTGCCCGGTGACCTTGCCACCCGGCCGGTCTTTCACCAGTATCCTGGCATTATGACCTTCGACATCATAAGCGACTACTTTCTCGGTACGAAACTTCAAGAAATCGAAGAACTTCTGCTTGGACTCATAGGGACCCTTGACCCCTTCAGGCTTGTACAGAAAAAGCTCGGTTTCTGTCACGCCTCGGCCGAGCCTGCTGTTGAGCTCCGTGAATCGAATCCGTCCGGGCGGGGGCCCGAGCCTATCGAGACCCACCGGCTCGAGCCCGTCTTCGACTGTCCGCTTGGTCTTGAAGCTCCTGGCCCCGACTTCTTCGAAAGCCAGTGAACGACTCCTCGTATATTCAGCCGCATCCCGCAGAAGTCCCGGCCGCTCTCTGAAATGCGAGCCCGCCATCATGGCGGTTCCAGTGACCGCCCCGATCATCCCGGAAGTGTTGATCAGCGAAAGACTCTCACCGAAAGACTTGCCTTGCTTGACCGCCTCGATCCCTCCGACGACTGCTCCTGAAGTGTACCCGGAGGTGCCGCCGACAATCAGGGAGGCAGCCACAGGCGAGACCGCGCTGCGCCTCAAAGCCGAGTTGGTCAGGTTGGCGGCGCGCATTCCCACCAGCCCGCCCGGCAGATTGATCAGGGCGCCCACAGTGCCGGCCGTGGCGATAGACCCGGCACCCTGCGTCAGAGACACATTGCCGCTCTCGTCTATCCAGGAATGCGAGTCGAATCCGGCCTTCACCGCACCGAAACCGAAACCGGCCGTGAGATGTGTGGCCGACTCGGCCGCCAGTCCGCCTCCGAGCCTGCTGGCGGTAAAAGTCTGCAGCCCGCTTCCCGGAAGCATCGATCGGCCGACCTTATTGAGAGCCACCCCTTCCGCGAAATTGAGGGCGAAGCTGCCGACACCGTCTCCAAACCCGGCATGCGGGTCGACCAGGAGGGTGGACCGAGCGAGGCCGGCAGTCAACCCGCGAAACTTGGGAATCATGGCCATGGTATCGGCGGTCACAAGAGCAGCAAAATCATGCTTGCCCGCACGCTCGATGGCTTCCTGTTGACTCTCCGGCGCATCGATCAGGTCATGGACGCTGCCGATCACGCAACCACCCAGGGTGTTCTCATAGCGCTCTCCGAAAATATCGTCGAGCAGACCGGCCCGTGAAGAACTCTCACCGCCGCCGGTCCCAGAACTATCTACCGGTGTGGCAACCGCCATGTCGAGCAAGCGATTGCCGTCTGCTCCCTCTTTTCCCCCGGACACCGCCTGAGCCTCTGACTGGATACTTATAAAAGATACCCAGAAACTCTACTTATCAAAAGAGGCAGCCTCAGGGCTGCCTCTTCCAAAGCCACTCAGCTTAGAATCAGCGAAGCTGAACTCCCGAACTAGCCAGTCCGGACGAGAGAGACATCGGTTGATCCAGAGCGAAACGAACTCTCGTCCCGCTTGGAATTTTGACGTCCTTGCCCTTTCTCCAGAGGTTGCTGCCCAGACCGACAGCTCCGCCGGTCGCGACTCCGGCAATTGCTCCGGCTCCGACGCTTCCGGCAACGATGGGGGCGAAGATGATCCCGAGCAATGTGCCGCCGGCAGTCCAGGCTGCCGTGCGAGCAACACCACTGGCAACCGTGGACTTCGTGCTTCTTCCCTTGAGATTACCGTCTTTCTCATGAATGCTCTTGTCGTCCTGCTCGGCTGTGATAATTGCCGAAAGAGGATAACGAACGCCATCAGGAGTGATGGCGTTGGTGAGACGCAGGCTCATCTGCCCGTTGGTTCCACCAAGACCGCTCTTGTCGGCGCTGACGACCTGCCCTTCGAGCCGGGTGCCGGACGGAAGGACCATATCGCTGCCAAGGTACATGGGCGCGTAGAGCTGCGCGTTGAAGATGTCTCCCGGTTTGGCCACGGCGCTGTCTATCGGACTCGTCAGGGCGCAGTCGAGAATGGTGCCGGTCGGCACATAAGTGACATGCCCCTGGAGAGTCTGGCCGTTGTATGTTTGAGCCATAGCGGGGAAAGTCGGTCCCAGCAAGAGAACACCTGCCAATGCCAACGTTAAGGGTGTTCTTTTCATAGAATGCTCCTTCTAGCTATCAATCCTCCAGTACAGTCCGAAGAATAGCACAAGGGCTCAGCGCTGGAAATCAAACCGCGCTAGCACCCCCGACGATAGCGCAGGTGATACCAGCTCGATAGCACATACGGTGGCGATTCCCGGCGCTTTCCGGCAATTGTCGGGCATGGCGAAATTGTCCGGCATAGTTCCGATAAACAAACCTGTCAAGAGTCGGATCTACCGGAGAGAAGGCGAGCTTTCACCTTTATGACGCCTGCCTGAACTTTTACTACCTTCTATAATATTTTGTCTTTAAAGCAATCAGGGACGGTATCAGAACAATCTCGGCAGCGAGCAACCTCTCTTCAGGTCTGCTCGCTGCCGAATAAATCAGTCGCTGATCAGGGCTCAGCGCTTGTCGACGCTCCCCCCGCACCGCCGGCAGCGGGACGGGAGATCCGGCGCCTCATACGGATGCTCGCACCGGCGACAGAAGTGCCCGTAAAGTCGCTGCTGCCCGCCACGCGACGACGAGCGCCGGCGGCGTTTGAGCATCGAAAGCAGGGCCAGGACTACCAGGACGAGGATGATGATTTTGAACATCAGAAAGGTCCTCCGACATACTCCGCGGGAAGCGGCACCACCGATGGAGCCTGATAAGACACGGGTCTCATCAAGCCATACGGAATATCCACGTGCTCGCCTTCCCGCGGCTGCAACAAGACCACCTTGCTCTCCGGGTCGCGCCCTTCGATCTTGAAGACCGTGCCGTCCGGATGCAAGTAACGAATCACTCTGTATACAACACCTTCACGGGTCTCGTTCGAGTGCAGTTCGATGACGCCGCCGTCGCCGATCACAAACCTCTTGCCGTCGACGACAATCTCGAGCAGGCTGAAGTTATCGGCAAGCAGGCGCTTCTCGGGCGGCAGGCCGGCATCGATCGTCTTCCAGACCTGCACCACCTTCTGACCGCCGATGGTGAGCTCGGCAGTCATGCGGCCGATCTCGAAAAGCCGGCGCTGCGAAAGCGCTCCGTCCTCGAGGAAATAGTCCGCCTTTACCGGCCAGCTCACCATGTACGGCGAGTCGCTGCGATAGAAGCGCTCATAGGTCATTCGAACGGTCTTTCCGTCAGCATGGTAATAGCTGCCGGACTCCATCCGACCCAGCCAGGTCAGGTCCGATTCGAGGCTGCCATCCGGATAAAACGTCTTCTGGAATTTCTCGATAGCGCTTTTGACGATGAGCTCGAGGCGGGGATTGCCGTTCTCCCAGAAAGTCCTGTTCGACTTGAGGACGCCCTGAAGACTGTAGGACGTTACATAGGAGACCCCCAGCCCATCGCTGAATCGCCCGGTCACGACATAGTCGCCATCGTCCCGCCTGAGACCCGAGCGCGAGAGGCTGCCGTCTTCGCGATATTGCTCGTCGGCGAGCCAGCGGCGGCCGACAAGATCGAGACTGACGTGAGCTTTCACGCGGGGCACGGCAGAGCCATCGGCGGCATAGTAGCGCCAGAATTCGCGGACAGTGCCGTCTTCGCGGTAAACCACCAGACCGGTCTCGCCATTGGCGAAGTACACCCGGGCATCCATGGGAGTGAATCCGTCCGGACCGTAACGCACCAGACGTTGCTCCTCCCCTATCCCCTGCGGCGGTAACTGCACCCGCAGGGATGGACGGCCGGAGAAGGGAACCTGCTCCAGATCCTGGCCTTTGTAATGCCTGACAACCTCGCGTACAGCGAAGCCGGAGGCGGTAATCAGAAGAGCTGCGCAGAGAGCCACCACGATGCTTTTCCGCATACGACCCTCCCTTTCCAGTTCGATTTCGGTTGTGCCCGCAGCCATGCTCGATGGCGATTGGCTTGCCGGGCGGCGATTGCTAGTACTTGTCCGAGAGTGCTTTTCGACGAATTATCGGGACGAATGAACGAAGGGTGATAGAAACACAAGCGATCAAGTCACATCTGGTAAGGGAAAATCGAGAAAAGAAATATGAAATGCCATTGTTTACATGCTTCACCATGGAGCGAAAAATGGCCGAGCTACGCCAGCTATTTCGCCCCGGAGCCATTCCTGTTATCATGTCTGACTCGCACTGAGGCTCACTAGAAAGAGTGAGTTGCAAAGCCAGATATAGCTGACTTTCTTGTGGGTATAAACTCTTAGATGCTGAGAAGCCCACTCCACCCACGAACCACGAACCTGGGAGTCGAGCGAATGAATCAAATTGTGTGGCAGGTAGCTGCTGTCACTGATCCGGGACTCAAGCGAAAGGAGAACCAGGACAACTTTTTTGTCAGCAAGGACAACAGGGTTCTGGTCGTGGCGGACGGAATGGGCGGCATGCGAGGCGGCAGCAGAGCCAGCAAAATTGCCGTGGAAGCGGTGAGCGAGCTCTGGAACGACAGGAAACCCCACGATTCCGACCATGCCAAGATTCAACAATGGCTCTTCGAGGCCGTATCGAAAGCCAACGAGCTCGTCTATAACGCCGCCGCCGCCGATCCGGCGGTGAAAGACATGGGGACCACCATCGTAGCCGCCATACACTCCCCGGATGGCAGTCTCCAGATAGCCCATGTGGGAGACTCGCGGGCTTATCTGGTGCGGGACGGCAAAACCATCGTTCTTACCCAGGATCATTCCGTAGTCATGGAAATGGTCCTGCAGGGAAAAATGACCGAAGAGCAGCTCCGCTCGAGCCCTTTCAGGCACTATCTCACCCGCTGTGTCGGACACAAGAACAAAGTCGAGATCGACAAGACCCCGGCCGAGATCAAGTCAGGCGACTGGCTGATTCTCTCGAGCGACGGTCTGTCCTCAGTCGTCCACGACGAGGAGATCGCCGAGATAGTGACTACTTGCGATACTCCCAAGGAGGCTTGCGACGACCTTCTCAACGAGACCCTGGCCAGGGGAGCACCGGACAATGTCACCATCGTCTGTGTCTCCTACACCCAGGAGCCTTCCGACATTATCGCCTCGAAAGCAGTGAAGACCGACAACAAATCGGTCAAGCACTGAAGTTGTATTGAGAAAGAATCCCAGCAGTTCACGGCCTATGAAGCGACCATGATCTACGATATACACTCGTAGCACAACTCCAGAGAAGGAGGGCTCGAAAGCCGGGATAGACCCGTACTGACGAACACCTCCCGAGGCTTGATCGAAAGCCTCCATGCTGACTACAGCATGCTACCTGGCGTGTGCCGCCCGGGCTCGCTCTGAGAGCGGCTTGTACATCCAGAGGTTCTGCTGGCCGATGTTGTCCTGCGGCCACTTGCAGCCTCCCATGTAGTACTGATCAGGGATGAATTCCCGGGGAAGGCTTTGCATCACGCAGAGCCAGGACTCCTGGGGTCTCGTGAGCACCAGGCCCGATTCTTTCACCCGTTTGATCCCCGCGGTCAGACAGGCAATTGCTGCCTCCTGCTCCGGATTGGTGTAGCGGTAACCAATCGACTCGGCCCACTTCGCCACGTGATAATGGCTGGAGGCGTTCTCGATATAGTCATAGCCCTGCTGGATGGCGAACCGCTCCATGGCACCGGGAGTGTACCGGGTGACATCGGGCACGGCGCTGCCGACCTGACCGGGGCTCCGCTTGCTCTTCCAGGCTCGTTTGAAGAGCTTCAGGAAGAGCCTGGGGCGATCCACGAAACGGAACGGGTTCTCGACAAAATCATGGAACTGCTGATCGCCAGTGGCATCGATGATCCGGGAGCCCGGAATGAAACCGTAGACCGACAGCTCCACCGAGCTCGCCCCGTCCGGAGCGCCGGCAATGGCAGGCTTGTTGATCGGGTCGTCATACGGGAAATCCAGAAGGCTCGTGTCGTTGGCGCGCACGGTACCGTCGTAACGCCGGTCTCGCAGAGCTGCCTTGTAGATGAGCTCGGACATTCCGGAGTGCATCCGGCCGGTCCAGGCGAAGACCTTGAACTTCAGTCCGTCACGCTTGATGATCAGAGCGCCGTACTGGGTCTTGTAGACCGCGTTGATGTAAGGGAAGCGAATGAAGCCCTTGCGTCCCCCGAACAACAGGTGGTCGTTCAGGTTGCTGACCTCATCGCCGAAAAAATCTCCTTCCGTTTGCTCCCGGACCGAGACTTCGCGCCCCTGAACCTCGCCGAGCAGGGCTTTCACCTGCGGCGAGATCAGATGCTCGAAGATGTCCCGGTCGGAAACCTGAGAGACAGGAGTTAAACCAAGTAGCTCAGGAATGCTGTATTCCTGGAAGATGTCTTTAGTGCTCATCTTCGTTTGCTCCATAGTCAACCGGATGGTCATGCCCGGAGCTGGCGCTCCAGGCATGCGGCAGTGAAATTGTTGTTAGGTATTGGTGCTGAAAAAACTACGTCTTGTCGGGCTGGAATCCGGCGGCTCGCTTGCTGATTGGCTTGTAGAGCCAGAGACAGCGGTCGCTGATATTGTCCTGAGGCCACTGCGGACCACCCATGTTCAGATGAGTCGGAATCGCTTCCGGGCTCAGACTCTGCATGATGCAGACCCAGGACTGTTGTGCCCGGGTGAGGGGGTGACCGGCTTTCCTGATCGCCTCGAGACCCTGTGAAAGGCGCTCGAAGACATCGCGGTCGGACGGATAGCTGAAGCTGTAGCCATGACTGAGCAACCAGCGGCAGACATGATAGTGGCTGGGGGCAGCCTCGATCAGGTCATAGCCGCACCTGGCCGCGATGGCAGCGAAGCCTTCCAGCACGCTGTCCGAGACATCCGGAATCGGGACTGCGTACTGGCCGGGAGCGCGCTTCGACTTCCAGATGGCGTCGAAGTACTTCGAGAATTCGTCTGGCTTCGCGACATAGCGGAAAGGGAACCTCACGAAGGACTCCAGCTCGGTATCGCCCATGATATCGGCTATGCGCGAGCCGGGCATATAGGCGTAGATGGAAATCTCCACACTGTTGAGCGTTTCGCTCAAGCGCCTGTGAAAAACAGGGTCGTCATAACGATAATCGAGGAGAGCCGTATCATTGGCGCGCCTGGTTCCATCGAAACGCCGGTCCCTGAGCGCAGCCTTGAGAATCAACTCGCCTCGCCCCTTCATCACATCTCCGAACCAGCACAGAACCTCCACCTTGACAAGATCGCGCTTGACGATGAAGGCTCCGTTGGTGGTGCGGTAGAAATTGTGAACATAGGGGAAGCGAACAAAACCCTCCTGACCGCCGTAGAGCCGGTGGTCATTCAGGTTGCTTACCTCATCGCCATCGAACAGACCCTTGAGGGTTTCCATAACCCTGGGGTCGGCCCGCTCGACGATAGGACCAAGCAAACCCTTCGTAATTGGAGAGACAAGAAGCCGCCAGATATCTCGATCCTCTGCGCGGCAAATTCCAGTGACTCCCAGAAGGGCAGGGTAATCAGCGCTGCTGAATCTGTTCCTGCTCATTTTTGTCCTTGTGCAATAACGCCCGGGAGCGGAGCTCTCGGACGACTGCTTCTTCTGATGTGGTAAATGCCGCTCGATGCCTCAGCCGGTCCGGTCGACTGTGATCAGCCGGGGCGTTGCATCGTTAGCGTTAAAGAAAAGTGCTCTTCGGGAAAGGTTTTAGTTTTGAAACACCGAAAAGATGATGAATTCAGAAAGAACACAACAGCTTATAAAGAGGATGATCGAACGATCAACGGGATTGTCAACAGATCTCGACCGAACAGCCCCACACCGGGACCCTCTTGATAACAACAAAACCCGGCACCAGGCTGCCGCCAGAACGGATGGACAACCACAAATCTACTCTTACAGAGTTATACTCGCCCGAAAACGTTAAGAGTTTCGGAACTGCGCAACCGCCTGACAACCAGCACTGACAACTAGCAATTGACCAGATCGATAATTTCCCTGATGTCGAAACCTACCAGGCCCAGGGAATCGAGGTTGCGTCCCTGGCTCCTCAGATCGCAGCCGGCCACAGCGGAGGTGAGATCGATGACGCTGTTGATCGTTCCCACAGGAGAGCGACTCCTGGAGCCGAGATCGCTCAGGATACAGAATACCTCTTCGACATCAGCCTTAAGGACTGCCACACTGGTCTCCTGGTCGAGGTTCTCGAGATTCATGATCCCGACGCCGAAGCGCTCGAGAAGACCTGATACCGAAAGCACCGCAATCTCATCGGAAGAATCGCCCCTCAGGGCAATCTCGCAAAGAGCCTCGAGGAAACCCGGCGCCACACAACCGAAAGACCTGGCGATTGCCTGGACCTCTTTCTCGACGGAACGGAGCAGACCGGCGAGGGCTTTCGAGCCGAAACCAATCTCCAGGCTGTCACTGTGACTGCCAAGCAAGGCGCTGAGCAGGATCAGGGGTCGAATCAGACGCTCGACATCGCTGAGACCGCGCTCGATGACATTGGAAGACGGCACGATATCGCGTTTGAGAGAGCGGGCCACCGACATCCCGCGTCGCATCTCGTTGCGCTCGACACTGGCGAAAGCGATTCGCTTCCGCAAACCCGATATCAAAAGCACTCCGGATTCCACTGCCAGAGAATCATAGAGCCTGCCCAGCTCCAGAACACTGATCTGCTTGTCGCAGTCGCCGGCTGACAGCTCATGCCTGAACTGAAGAGCGGCTCCCAGGGGAGCGTTGACCAGACAGACCGTCTGACCGTCCCGCAAGTGGGCGGAATGCGTATGAGCAAACTCACCATATCTGGTGCTATCCACGCAAACAAAAATACCGTCTGCCTGCCTGATAGTCTCGGCTTGACCGGAAACATTATCGGCGGCTCCCGCCGGAATCGCGCCGCGATCAGCGCAAACCGAGGCGCCCCGGTCGCGGATCTCGAACTCGGCGACATTGTCGGGCAGATTCGCAACCGAGCCGAGGACACCGATACAGGAAGAGCGTAGAAGGCTAGCCAGGGCGAGGGCTTCCACACCGTCGCCATAAACACAGACCCTCTCATTGCCCGGTGCCAGCTCCGCCCTCAAACTCTGGACTGCTTTGAGACCGTTTTGAAATACAGGACCAGATGGAATCACGAGAGATCTCCACGTTTTCCAACGAACAACCTGGCAAAAGCCGCACCGACCGAGACGTGTATCGTCTCAGCCAGTCTCCTATGAGCTTGGCTCTGCTACACCAAAAAGGATAGACAGGTTGCGATCCGAAAACAAGTCCTTTTGACAAGGTTTAACGTAAGTTGTAATCAGCGTTTTAAGAAAAGTGAAGACACTATATAAGATGCTACGACACCAGAGTCCAGCAAATATACTTTCACAACATATGGCTACTATCCACTTCGACAGCGACGCCGAACTCGAGTACCTGAAGGGGCTCACAGTGGGGATTATCGGCTACGGCAATCAGGGACGCGCTCAGGCCCTCAATCTCAGGGACAGCGGCGTAGATGTCCGTGTCGGGGCCAGGGAAGGAGGACCTTCCGAAAGCCTCGCACTCGCCGACGGAATGGAGACCTATGAGATCGGCAGGGTCGTCTCGTCGAGCCAGATCCTCGTCCTCACCCTCCCTGACGAACAAATGGTTTCGGTCTACCGGAACGCAATCGAGCCCTTCCTCACCGCCGACAAGACTTTTATATTCGCCCACGGATTTGCTGTCCATCACCGTTTGCTCAGGCTACCCCAGGAAGCGGACATCATTCTGGTGGCACCCACCGGTCCCGGCCATCAACTCCGCACTCTTTATCTGGAGGGCCGCGGTTTGCCGGCTCTCATCGCCGTAGAGCAAGACTTCTCCGGCTACGCCCATAAACGCTGCCTGGCATACGCGCGGGCCATCGGCTCCACCCGTGCCGGCGCCATCGAGACTACCTTTGCCGAGGAAACCGTAACCGACCTTTTTTGCGAGCAGGCTGTCCTTTGCGGCGGACTGCCGGAGCTGATCAAAGCCAGCTTCGAGACCCTGGTGACGAAAGGCTATCAACCGGAGCTCGCCTATATATCCTGTCTCAAGGAAGTAAAATTGATCGCCGACCTCCTTTTCAGTCGAGGACTGCCGGGAATGCGCCAGGCAATTTCCACCACCGCAGCTTATGGAGCAGCCCTTTCCGGTCCGGAGATCATCGACGGCCGAGCCCGGGAGAAACTGACCCAGATCCTTACCCGCATCGAAGACGGCAGTTTTGCTGCTTCATTTATCCATGACCTTGCCGCAGGCGATAGCCGCCAGACGGGTATTCTGGGCGAGCAGCTCAGGGCCGAGAAACATTCCAGGCTGGCTCGCACCGGGACCTATCTCTCCTCATCGATTCACTTCTAGATTGTCGATCTGGATATTATCAATGAGCCGCACATCACCGAGATAAGCAGCCACAAGAGCTACAGCTCCTTCCGAGACCAAGTCGAGAGGCTCGAGGCTGTCGGGGTGACAGAGTTCGAGGTATTGCACGCGAAAACCGGCTGACTCGAGTTTGCCCTTCTCCGATGCCAGCACAGCAGACACGTTCTCTCCCTCGAGCACCCTTCGAGCCACTGCCCGAAGAGCCTTGCTGAGAGCCGGAGCCAGCTCCTTTTGCTGACTGCTCAGATACTTGTTTCGGGAGCTGAGGGCCAGTCCGCTCTTTTCTCTTACCGTGGGCACAGCGATTATCTCGATGGGAAAATCGAGATCCCGGACGAGATGACGGATAACCTGGAGCTGCTGGTAATCTTTAAGACCGAAATAAGCTCGGTCCGGCCCGACGATATTGAAGAGCTTGGCCACCACAGTGGCGACTCCTTCGAAATGACCCGGACGGAAAGTCCCGCAAAGCCTGTTTATGAGCGCGGCCGCCGGACTCACCCTGGTACGCTCCCCGGAATCACCGTAGAGCTCGCCCACCTCCGGGGCAAAAATCAAATCGACATTATGTTTTGAGCAAATTGCCGCATCCTCGGCCAGGGTCCTGGGATAACTGGCGAAGTCCTCCCGGGGCCCGAATTGAAGGGGATTGACGAAAATCGACACTGCCACGAAATCACACTGGCTGCGAGCCGTGGCGATCAGCTCCTCATGCCCCCCGTGCAGGGCGCCCATGGTCGGAACCAGTCCCACCACAGCGCTTTCAAGCCTGGCTCGAGCTACGGACTGTCGCACAGCATCGATGCTCCCGACCACATTCTGCAGACTGTCCTGCACCGCCATAAGCTGCTTCCTCCCCGGAGAAGCAAAATAGTAACGCCTCAATACCGGTGGCCCGCTCAGGAACGCCTAATTTTGTCATAATTGTCACTTTCCCGAGGTAAAAGTGGTTTTCATGTCCCGTCTTCAATCGCGATTTATGTCACTGGTTTGCCTGATATGCCTTCTGGCAGGCGTCCTGGCAGAGCCCTGTGCAGCCGCCCCTTCGAACCTGCTGGACAAAACTGCGGCGAAGGCGGACGCGAAAGGCCGGGACGCTGCTCACAACCTGGCCGTAAAAGTCCTGAACGCCTGCGGCGGTCTGGACAAGATAAAAGCCTTCAATGCCACCGTATGTCGTGCCACAGGCAAGCTCGATCAGATCTCGTCCATATCCGGCTCCTCGAACGTGTTCGACTTCTCTATCACAACCCGCGGCCGAGAGCAGCGCATCGAAGTATCCTTCATGGGCCAGCCTGTCATAACCGGCTACGACGGTAAAACATGCTGGACTCAGCAGGGGAAGAACATCCTGCCCACAGACGAGATTACCGCCGAACGAGTCCGCGAGGATCTCGACCACGGACTGCTCCTCCTCGAGCATCTCCTGGAGCCGGGGAGGAAGTTGAGACTCGGAGAAGAGAAGAAGATTAGAGACCGTAAGACCCGTGGGCTCATAGTAATGGCCGACGACGGCAAGGAGACGACCTTCTATGTCGACGAGAAAAGCCATCTGGTCTTGCGCTCCGAGTATGACGGCGTCGACATAGAGCAAGGTGTGAAGTGCCTCAAGGCTTATGAGTATCGGGATTATCGCCAGGTCGCGGACACGCTTCAACCCTTCGAGTCCGTGGAATACTCTGGAGACTCCCGGGTTGGCGTGGTCACCATCAGCAACATGCAAACTGGAGTCGAAATTCCCCGGGACTACTTCTCCATGCCTGCGCAAGACAAGCCGGAGCGGCTCAGTCGTGGCCCGGTGACCCTGCCTTTCAAATTCGTTTCGGGCGAGATCCTCGCCAGAGTCCGGGTGAACAATGAGAAAGACCTCGTCTTCCTGATCGACACCGGTGCCACCCAGTCGATAATCGATGTCCGGGCCGCCCGGGGGCTGGGGAGCTTCGATGCCCAGAACATATCGATCACCACCGGCTCCGGAGCGATGAAAATGAATTTCATGACTCTCAAGACCCTCGCCCTGGCAGACCTGATCCTGGAAGAGGTGCCGGTGGCGGTTGCCGATCTCAAGGGTTTTTCCAAAGTCCTGGAAGAGGGCACCGTGGATGGGCTGATCGGCGCCAATGTCCTGAAGCGCTTTCAGCTCACCATAGACTATGACGCCCGTGAAATAATCCTGCGCGACCCGGACACACCGATCGACACCACCAATGGTGTCATCGTCAAGACCAAACCCTCCCTGGGCGTCTCGGGGCTGGCCCTGGACGGCACGCTTGACGGCAAGCTCGATCTCACTATGCTGGTCGACACCGGCGCCGCCTTCAATCATGTCTCCTCTCACCTGGTCAAAGACCTCGTCGAGGAGCCGGTCCTCTCCGTAGGCACCATCAAGGGTCTCGACGGCCTGCCGGTCAACACCGGATCGATTCGCTTTCGCTCTTTGAAAATCGGCGACCTGGACATAGAAGGGCCGGTCTTCTCGCTCGGCCCGGCTGATTCGAAAGGTCCCGCCGGCCTCATCGCCGGTGGCAATCTGGCGATCCTGGGCAACCCTCTTCTCTCCAGGTACCGGATCACCATCGACTACCGAAATCAGCAGATCAAGTTCGAGACCACGCCCGAAAAGCAAAAGCTCGCCCGCTACCTCAAAGAGATCAAAGCGGTCCAGGTAGGCTACCTGGAATCCAGAGAAACTGAAAAGGCGCTGGGGGAGCTCAAGGAAATCTCGGGAAGAGCCCTGTCCGAGAACAACAGGGCTGCCTTCGCCCTGGCCGAAGCTCTGATCGCCAATATCGAGGGCAGAAGCGACCGGAATAAGACACGCTCCCCGGAAATTCAGGCTCGTTTTCGGGCTGCCCGGCAGGATTCGCTGAAATCGGGAAATCAGGACATCGCCGCACGGGTGCTGGCCCTGTGGGCGCTCTACCTGCTCGAGAGCAAACCTCAAGACTACAATCTCAAAGCCCGGGAACTGACAACCAAGGCCCTGCGCACCAGCCCCACCGAAGCACTGTCCTATGCGGTGGCCGGGCTGATCGTCATGGATACGATGGACGCCAAGGAGCGCGGATCCGGATCCAGGTCCGGCAAGATAAAGCCAGTAGAGCTCATCGACCAGGCCCTCATGCTCGATCCGTCCAACTGGCTTGCCCTCAAGGCGAAGTATATGCTGGCATGCCGGCGTGGGGACCGAAAAGAAACGGCTCTCATCCGCAAGCAAGTATCACGCTATTATCGAGATCAGCGCGTTCTCGACGATTGAGAAAATGACACCGGTCTATTTACCGACCGGGGCTTCCTGCTGTTGCTGAAGGAGAACCACCTGAAAAGGCAACGAGCCTATGGATTGACCGGCAACTTCGAGAATGATCTCGTAAGCGCCTTCCTTATCGAAAGTCAGCCCGCTAAAAGCGCTGATGATTTTGTGGGTGAGATACTGATTCGGCAGGGGCTCGACCCTTGCCGTGGGAGACATTGCCACCACTTTGCCGCTGCTGTCCGCGATCTTGAACTGATACTCGAAACCCTGGCTGGTAGTCGAGACCTGAGCGAACGCATAGACCAGGGGAACCACAGCAGGGAAGGACTGAGCCGTGATGCCGTTGTAGATATTAATGCAAGATACCGCGTCTCTTCGGAGCACGTCCTGAAGAACTCGCTCGCACAGCACGATTCCAATCAATCGAGGGGTATCACTCATGGTCCTCTCCCGCAGTCCTTACTAACTCGCCGACAACCTGCCCATTATACTAGGACTAGAGCCCTTCACCCCAAACAGCAGGAGCGCTGGACGACCTCATGCTCGACCCCGAGAATCTCACCTTCGTGCAATGGTTCTGGATCTGCTTTGCTCTTGTCCTTATCGTCTTCTTTCTCTGTCGGTGGATAGATTTCACTTACCAGTACTGACCAGCTCATCGGCAGGGAATCAGGGATCGGGGAAGGGCACTGGCGCAACCGTGCACACCCACGCCATCTGCGCTAGCAGTATAGAGTCATAGATTACTATCAGCAAGTAAGCCTTTCACAGGACTCATGAGTTCTTATATCGACTCGACCCCTTATCAGACGGAGGTTTTCAAGAACCTGCGCGCGCCCGCGGAGTTTAATTTGCTGATATGGATACGTTGACTCAAAAAGGGTGAACTTACTACGGTCTAGATCTCAACCCGACACTTTCAACCGAGCCCTTACCTATCGTCAAACTTCGAAAGTAATTCCTGACAAGCGCCGTGCTTGAAACTCAACGAAAAGTTGAGGTGTGGGTTTGTTTGTCCATCCGAACTGGACGTCCGACGCGCCTTCTGGCTCGCCGGAGTTTTCTCATTCCAAGTTTCTGAACACAGGAGACCTGCTATGACAGAGCATCTTCACCATGGTGAGGATGCCGCAACCACCAGCGCACCGGAGTCGCAGAGCCGCAAGCCGTATCTAATCGGCATCACGGGTACTCGCGGCGCTGGCAAATCGGTGGTGGGCGGTGTCCTCCAGGGTCTGGGCGTGACGGTGATCGACACCGACGACCTGACCCACGAGCTTTTGAATGGACCCAACCCCGCATACCACGAGGTTCTGGCGCGCTTCGGCAGCCAGCTCGTGGACGAAGAGGGCGGTCCGGTTGACCGGGAAAAGCTTGGCGCTGTCGTCTTCGCCGACGAACAGTCCAAGTGCGACCTGGAGGCTATCCTGATTCCCCGCATCAAGGCACTGCTTCTCGAGCGTATCGAGGCGCACGCCAGCGAGGACATTGTCGTGGTGCTGGTTCCCCTGCTCCACGAGACCAAGTCCAAGGGGGCTTACAACGAAGTCTGGTGCATCACCGCCACTGAGGCGCTCCTCATCGAGCGCATCATGAAGCGCGATGAGGTGGACGAGGCGACCGCCAGGGTTCTGCTTGCGGCTCAAATGGCCCAGGCGGACAAGGTCAAGCTCTCGGACTATGTCATCGACAACAGCGGTGACCTCAACCAGACCTCGGCGGCGGTGGAAAAGCTCTACCGCGAAGCCGTGGAGCGCATGCGCGCCTGGCGCGCCAGCACTGCCGGCAAGAGCGGCGAGGGTGATAGCGGCAAGGGTGATAGCGGCAAAGGCGAAGGCGAGGACGGTGATGCCAGCGAGCATTACCGCGACCTGCTGGAGAGCCTCGCTCACCTGGGCACCGCCGAAGCCCTGGCCCGCATGGGAAACGTCGCGACCACCCGGCACAAGCGCGCCGAGGCTGCCATGCGCATGAGCGTCAGCAGCAGCGAGGGCGACAGCCAGGGTGACGACGCTTCAATCGAACGCGAACTGGAGGTAACAGTCACCATGCAAGCTCGCAACAAAGGAGCGACCGGCGGCCCCGGCGGCTGCGCGTGCGGATGCGGCGACACCTGCCGTGTCTCCTGCGCCTGCCAGAAGGACTGCGGTTGCGAGTGCACCAAGCCGAAGCCGACGCCTCAGCCGCCCCAGCCGCACCCCGGCGACGGGCGCTCCGGTCTGAGGAGCCACGGCTGGCTGGTCCTGATCGCCTTCCTCGCCTTCCTGGCGTTCCTCGCCTTCCTCTTCGTCAAGTTCCCGCCCGGCGGGGACCACGGCGATAAGAGCGGCGGGAACAACACCAGCGTGGTGGTGATCAACAACCCGCCGGGCTGCAACCCCTGCGGAGCCGGAACTGTGGTCACACCCTTCGAGCCTCCGGCACCGCCTGCCCCTTCCGGGGAAGGTCCTGTCAAAGAGGTGCCTGTCTGCGTCACAGGCAGGAAGACCCTCGACGAGGAGCCTGGTTACGCCTTCCGCTATGTGGCCAATGCAACCCGGCCGCGGGTGGCCACCTGGGTCGAATCGAAGTACGACGGCTGCACGAAGGTGTCGCTGGAGGGCTTCGATGCCACCGGTCGGATCGTGTTCCACCAGGAATACGACTCCCATCTCTGGATGACCTGGCAGTGGGTGGTGCAGTACCATCCGGACGGCTCGGTTCAGATCGACCGTTTCGACGGTCGTGACCGCCGCAACACCTTCACCGGCAGAACCATCTATCGCTACAACCAGCACGGCTTCGTCGAGCTGGCGGAGCGGTATGACGGGATGCAGCGTCCGCTCTTCTCGGTCCGGGTCTCCCGGTCCGCCACAGGGGGGCTGGAGAGCGTATCGGTGACAGAGTTCGACGCCCGGACCGGCGCCGTTCTCAAGCAGTATGTCGAAGCCAACTCGGCACGCGGCTCCGCCTTCATGGTGGGCAACTTCTACGTGTTCGAGCGCTTCGATCGCCGCTAGCCCCGGCAAGCGGTGACCGGCTCACAGGGAGGCACCGCGACGGTGCCTCCCTGTCCCGGTCTCAGGCAGAAATTCATGCAGCCATTTTTCTTCCCTAACTCTCAGGAGAACAACATGGCTCAAGCAACAGTCAGGCCCGTAACGGGTCACAAGTACAAGCTCGAGATCGACACCGGCGGGCACACCGTCGTGGCCGACCAGCCGACAGCGGCAGGCGGCTCCGGCAGCGGCCCGGACCCCAAAGAGCTCCTTGCCGGAGCCCTGGGGGCATGCGCCGCGCAAACGATCCTGATGATGGCTCCGTCCCGGAAATGGGACATCAAGGAGCTCACGGTCACCGTCAACATCTCCAAGAACGGCGATCAAGATGTCGTGGACGAGGTCATCGAGGTGAAGGGCAACCTCACCCAGAAAGAGCTCGACGCGATCAAGCGCATGGGAGAGCGTTGCCCGGTCATGAGGCTGTTCACCGGCACCAAGACCGTCACCGCCACCATCACGAAAAAGCCCTAGGCGCTGCTTCCCGAGCCGGAAATCACCGGCTCTTTCATCCAAGGAGCTATTCCGTGCAGCTCGTCGATTTCAAGTCGACCGACGAAAAAGAAATGACACTCGGCAGTCGGCAACGCCAGGGTTAGAGCTCCGCGAGGACTCCCCTGGCTCGTCGCGCCGTTGTGCGACCAGAGGAGTCCCGCCATGGGACCGGAAAACAACCAGTTGTCGCGTGAGATAAAGCGACTGATGTTTCTTTTCGGCTTCGTCTACTTCGCCCAGGGAGTAGCGCAAGCCTCGGGGCTCATCTCACAGCCCCTCGCGCTTTACCTGAAAGAGGTCCTGGGGTTCGCCGCTGACAAGTCGGCGACCTACCTCGCAGTTCTTACTATCCCCTGGGTCATCAAGCCGCTTTATGGACTGATCTCGGACTTCGTGCCCCTGCTCGGGTACCGGCGCAAGACCTGGCTCGTTCTCATGAACAGCATGGCGGCGCTTGGTTTCTTGTGGCTCACCGGGCTCACAGACGCGACCACGATCCGTCTCGCGATGCTTCTGACCTGTATCGGCACCGCAGCTTCAGACGTGATTATCGACGCCCTCATGGTCGAGAACGGGCAGAAGTACAAGGCGACCGCCCGCTTCCAGTCCGTGCAGTGGCTCTGGTTCTACGTCTCGGCCATCGCCACGTCGCTCGTCGGCGGCTATCTCTGCGAGTGGCTCTCCCCCGAAAGCGCCCTGCGCGTCGCCGCACTCGTCACCATGTTCGCGCCTGCCGCGGTGGTGGTCCTGAGCTGGCTCGTCATCAAGGAGGAGAAAGCTCGCATCAATGCCGCCCAGCTCCGCGAAACCAGGAACGGTCTCCTGGAAGCGGTCAAATCCCGCCTGCTCTGGGCGGTGGCTATGTTCCTGGCATTCTGGAACTTCAGCCCGAGCTTCGGCACACCGCTGTTCTATCACATGATGGACACGCTGCACTTCAGCCAGAAGTTCATCGGACAGCTCAGTGCCATCGGAGCCGTAGGCTCCGTCATCGGCGCCTGGGCCTACGGGTATTTCTTCTCCAAGAAAAGCCTGCGCTTCCAGCTCCTGTTCAGCATCATCACCGGTACCATAGGCACCATCTCTTACCTGCTCCTGGTAGCGCCTTCGCCCTACGCAATGGCGATTGCTGTCACGCTGAGCCTGGTCTTTGGAGCTTCTGGCATGGTGGCGGTTCTGACCACAATGACGCTGGCTGCGCAGGTCTGCCCGAAGAAGGCGGAAGGCTTCACCTTCTCAGCCCTGATGTCGGTGAACAACGGCTTCGCCCAGCTCTCGGCCATCTTCGGAGCTTGGCTCTTCGTCAATGTCTTCAGCAACAGCCTCACGCCCCTCATCTGGGTATCCGCCGGCTTCACCTTCGCGTGCCTGGCACTCATGCCCATCATCAGCGGGGTCAAGGCGGCTCCGGACGACGCTGACAAGTCCGATAAGAACTGATTCCGGAAAGGAGGAGAGCGCTGAATCCGCGGCGCTCTCACTCCTTTCCTTTCTTTCAGCCAGCTACTGACAACTACAGTAGAGCTCAACCGAATAGAGAAAAAGTCATGCCTACCTCAAAAGACGATGTCAAACGCCAGTTCGGTCGTAATGCCGGCAACTACGCCCGCAGCGCCGGCCACGCCCGGGGTTCCGACCTCGACATCGTCCTCGATCTGCTCAAGCCCAATCGCCGCTGGCGCGTCCTCGACATCGCCACCGGAGCCGGACACACCGCTGCTCTGGTCGCTCCCCTGGTCGAGCATGTCACCGCCATCGACCTCGCCCCCGAGATGATCGAGGAGACCGAAAAGCTTTTCGCCTCGCGCGGTATCGAGAACGCTACCGCCCTGGTAATGGATACTGAAGCCCTGGACTTCGATGACGAAAGCTTCGATGCCGTCACCTGCCGGATCGCTCCGCATCACTTCCTGGACATCGACAAAGCTATCGCCGAGATGGCCCGAGTCCTCTCGCCCCGCGGCGTGCTCGTCCTGGAAGACAGTTGCTCTCCGCAGGATGAACGGCTCGACCAGTTCATCAACTATGTCGAGCTCCTTCGCGACCCGACCCATATCCGCTCTTACAGCGAGAGCGAGTGGCGGTCGATGCTCACAAGCGCCGGTCTGAAGATCAAGAAAGTCCGCGAATACCGCAAGACCCACGAGATCGAGGACTGGATGGACAAAGCCGGTCTGGCTGCCGAAAAACGGCCTCTGGTCCTGAGGTCTTTCGCCCAGGCTTCCGCAGCCGCCATCGAGCATTTCGCCATCACTTTCGATGGCATCACCCCCGTGTCGTACACCGACGACAAGATCATCATCAGGGCAGTGAAGTCCTGACGAAAGAGGAGAAAACGATGATCGAAGCCACCCAAGAAATCTGCCGCAAGGCTGACGAGCATGCCGCCGCAGTGGTAGAAGACTACCAGAGACGTGCTCGAGAACAGGGCACCGAGCCCAGCGTCGAAATCATGTTCGAGCTTCATCGCGCCGCCTGGGCCTCAGTCACAGGCGCCAGCGCCGTCAAAGTGGTCTGACCACTTTCGAGAAGGGCTCCTCGAGCCGGATTCCCGCCTCGAGCGAGTCCCCTTCTCCTTCCCAGAATGTCTACTATATTGCAGCATAGTTCAAAAATCCAAAAATATGACTCAGGCGTCAAAAAAAATCGAGAAAATTTGACGCCACAGTCATATTCGAAGACCTTCACAAAAACCGGGGCGCCCTCCTGGCGTCCCCGGTTAGCGAAGCAATGTCTAAACCGGATCAGCGTCTTCTGCTGGCTTTTTCCTTGAGCTCTCTGATCTGCTGGTCGAACTGGTCTTCTAGCTGATCGAGATAGTCCCGGTAAGCATCGTAGTCGTGGTCACAAGTCGGCGGCTGGTAGTACGCCGGAGGCTGGTAGCGCGTCGGCGGCGAGTAATATGCCGGCGGCTGGTAACGCGTCGGCGGCTGGTAAAACGCCGGAGGCTGGTAGCGCGTCGGCGGCGAGTAATATGCCGGCGGCTGGTAGCGCGTCGGCGGCTGGTAGCGCGTCGGCGGCTGGTAACGCGTCGGCGGCTGGTAGCGCGTCGGCGGCTGGTAGCGCGTCGGCGGCTGGTAACGCGTCGGCGGCTGGTAGCGCGTCGGCGGCGAGTAATATACCGGCGGCTGGTAGTAAGTCGGCGGGCGGTAATAGCGCTGGGGCGGGTAGCCGATTGACACACCGTTATTGTCGATATAGAGCCCGATTCCGGGCAGAGACAGACCGAAGGAAGGCCGGCAGCCGTGGTAGTGGCCGGCCCGGGCTTCGGCGGATGGCAGACAGGCTGTTGCGAACAGCAGACAGGCGAAGATACAGCTTCTCATTTTATTCTTTCTCTTGGAGCTGTGTGGGAGCGCCGGAGCCACAGCGGCTCCGACTGAATCGATGACTTCGGAATGGGCGACTGGTTAGATGGCGGAGAGGTTCCTTGCCTGATCGAAGCGAATCGGAAATCTAGTCAGAGCCTAACCGGTCCATGCTCGGCCAATCCAGAGCCGGCAGGCGCGAAGAGCCCCGGCGCCCCTCGTGGTCTCACCACTGATGGTGTCATCTCAAAGTAGCGGAGCTGGCTGTTTGGATATGATCGAATCTACAAACGGACGAAGAGGAGCCTTTCGCTCTCTCCTCTCAAGAGTAATCTACAGAAAATCTAGCCGGCGAAATGATGGGCGCTGGTGGCTAGAACCACCACCAGGAAAACCAGTCCCAGAACGAATGCGATTTTGTCGCCACAGCTGATCGGAGTCATTTCCAGTCTCTCATCAGTAAATCCCAATGCCCAATAGTATAACGGATGGATCTACCACAACCAGGGGTAATAAGCTCGCTTGCTCTGCTTGTACCGCTCCAGGTCCTCTTCGGTAAACTGGCTCAGAATCTGCTCTCTGAACCCCAGAAGATCGTCAAGAACCTTGTCAGGGAAGGAAAAATTCTTAACACCGATGGTCCTGGAGGTTTTCTCTTCCAGCCAGCCACGGTCGACCAGCTCGTCTGCATCGCGGTCTCTGGTCATGATCGGCAGCTGCTCGAGATCGCCGGCCAGGGCATAGCAAATCAAGAGCTTGGTCTGGCGGGACAGGCCCTGAAAAGCTTCCATCGTCACTGCTGTTTGAGGCTCAACCACCATATCTATATCCCCGAAACTCGTCCATAGGATTTTACAGTAAGCTGAGGCTCGAGGCATCCGCCAGGTCATTGCAATAAAATAGAGGCCATGAAAAATCGAACTTCCGGCAAAGCAAGCGGCAATATTCTCTTTCTCCTGGTCGGTTTGACCGCGGGAGCAGCTATATTCTGGGCCGGTCACCAGTTCTGGCCCGAGGACAAACAAAGCTCGCTCATTGACAATCCATCTTCCCCCCGGGCTTCTGAGGCTTTCCGGGGATTGCTCGGAGAGAGCACCATTGCCGACATCGCGGCCAGAGCAGAGCCAAGCGTAGTCAACATCGACACCCGTACCAGCGTCGTTGTGGCAGATACACCTTATCATTCGGGATTGCCTCTCGGTCTCTTTTTCGGGCTCGAGCCCCAGACCCTGGTTCCCCGCCGGCTGGAGAGCAGGGGTGCCGGCTCCGGGTTCATAATCCGGTCCGACGGCTATATTCTCACGAACAATCATGTGGTGGACAACTGGCAGGAAATCAGAGTCACTGTCAAGGACCAGCCTCCCTTTGCAGGAAAGGTAGTCGGTCGCGATGCCGCCACCGACCTCGCGCTTATAAAAATAAACGCAAAAAACCTGCCTGTAGCGACTTTCGGCGACTCCGACAAGCTCAGGCCCGGAGACTGGGTTATCGCCATCGGCAGCCCTCTCGGTCTGGGCAAAACCGTCACACTCGGAATAGTAAGCGCCCTGGGCAGGTCCATCGGCAGCCTCAGCCAGTCTCTCCAGCTGATCCAGACCGATGCAGCCATCAACCCGGGCAATTCGGGGGGGCCTCTCCTCAACATCCATGGCGAGGTAGTCGGGGTCAACACTGCTATAAGAGGAGACGCTCAGAACATCGGTTTCGCCATTCCGGTCTCGATAGCCAAAGACGTGGCCAGACAGCTCCTCGATAAAGGCCGTGTCTCCCATCCTTACCTGGGAATCTATATGCAGGCCCTCGATCCTCGCCTGGCCAGGTCTCTGGGCTATAAGCCCGACACCAGAGGAGTAGTGGTGGTTCAGCTCGAGCGAACCGGACCGGCGGCCCTGGGCGGTCTCAGACCGGCGGACGTGGTGGTGGAGCTGGAAGGCAAGCCGGTCTCATCCAGCGAAGAAGTGCAGCGTTGCCTGAGCAGGCATAAACCCGGCGATTCAGTCGAATTCGGCATCCTGCGCGACGGCATACCCCTGAAGCTAACAGTCAAGATAGGCGAGCTTCCAGAGGTGGCCCGAGCGCCTCACCAGTAACCCCAGGTCAACCACCACTATATAAAGCTCCACCCCTTCAAAATTGGCGAGCCATGCATTACGATTGCCGCGTTTCTGTCTCGTCCGTGGATAGCCATGAATTCAAAATCGCTGGCACTTCGAGTGGTTTTAACCCTCGCATTCTCTATCGTCGTCTTCGGAACAGCCGACCCGCCGGCCATCGCTAAAGCCAGGGCCCGTCTCAAGACTGGCATTGTAGTCTATACAGGCAATCCAGCCACCGACACATTGCTGAATGCAGGTCGATTCGAGGAAGCGGAAAAGCGCTGTCTCAGCCAGTTGAAACGCAAGCCAAGTGACGTTCAGTCTCTGGTAGGTGCAGGCTGGGCGCAAGCCAAGCTTTTCAAGCTCGACGCGGCCAGAGCGAACTTCGACAGAGCCCTCCTGCTCAATGCCGACAACCCGCTGGCTCATGTGGGCAAAGCCCTGGTGACCATCAATCGTCTGCAGTCATCATCCAACACGATTATAAAGAGCAAGAAATCTCTACTGCAGGAGGCCGAACAGGAATGCAGGACCGCAAACGCCATCGACTCCCGGTTTCCTGAAGGTCACTGGGTATCAGGTATGGTCTTCCGGGAGCAAGGCCGCCTCGATGAAGCCATCGAACAGTTTCGTATGGCTAACAACCTCGATCACAGGTACGCAGACGGATACTCCGGGCTCGCCATGACCCTTCTGGACAAGAACGATCTGCCCGGCGCCACCCAGGCGGCCACGCAAGCAATCGCGATCAACTCGAAGAACTCCACGGCGCACTACGTTCTCGGTGAAGTCTATCGCAGAGAGAATCGCCTGGATGACGCGCTCAACGAGCTCAACACAGCTCTCTATCAGAACCGCAACAGCGGACCAGTGCATCTTTCCATCGGCAAGACTCTTGCCTCTCAGGGTAACTCCGTTGGTGCCGTGAAGGAATTCCAGGAGTCCATCAGAATAAAGGCTGAAAACCCGGAAGCCTATCTCGGAGTCGCCGAAATTCGCGAAGGGAGAGGCGACCTCGAGCTATCGATTGCGGAGCTGCGTTCTGCCATCGAGATGCTTCCCGACAATGCCGCTCTTCGCATCCGAGTCGCCGATCAGAGCCTGCGGGTGGAGAAGTTCGACGACGCAATCAAGGAGTACAAGACCGCCCTGGGACTTATGGACAACGATTGTGCCGAGGCCGCCAAAGGTCTCAGTCGCGCCTATTATCTCAAGGCAAACAAAGAAGCTACCGGCGCCTTCTTCGTCTCCAACGAGTTCGAGTCGGCAAAACGCATGATCGATCGCGCCCTCGAACTCTACCCAAACGACATGGAGCTCAGGCTGGCTCAGCTGAAGATCAGAGCGCTCTCAGGCGAGACTATCGACCTGAAAGCGATAGGGCATCCGAAAAATGACGGCGAGCGCATTGCTTATGCCGAGGCGTGTCTGGCTCAGAACCAGTTTGATGAAGCTGACAATCAGCTCAAGGCAGTCATTGATAACGCCAATGACGCAAAACAGGTGTTCGCAGTGGCCGATCTCTGCTTGATGCTAAAAAACCTGCCTGTTGCCGAGCTGGCCTACAAGAAAGGAAGCAGCTATCCAGGAGGGAGCGAACGAGCCAATCGAGGTCTTGGTCTTCTGGCCAAACAACGAGAACTGGCCAGGCAAGATCTGACGCTGGCAGACGATCTCGCCAGCAAGAGCCTTTACAAGAGCAGCATCGACAAGTACAAGGCGGCGATTTACAAGAACCCCAAAGTGGCGGAAGCTCATTTACGATACGCAAGAGCGTTGCAGAAGGACGAACCCGAGACTTCTTCCAATTTCCGGGAAGCAGCTACCCAGTACAGAGCCTATCTTGCCCTGGAACCCGATTTACCGGTTAAACAGATCAATCACATCAACGAGAAGATCGCCCAGTGCCAGCGTAAAGCGAACAAATTGGAAGGTCGCTCCAGCACCGGTCGTCACCATCACGATGACGATGACGACGACGATGATGATGACGACGATGACGATTGACCATCCAGGAGCCGCTCAGTAGCTGAAATAAGGCGTGCTGTCGACAGGTCTGGCGCCAAGGGTGATGATGGCCAGATCGGACCGGATGAAACCCTGGATCTGTCGAGGTCCGCCGCCCCTCTCCGAATGGGGCATAACGAGAGACACCATATAATCCCGCTGGTAGCCGTTATTGTTCCAGCCGTTGCGATCGTAGAAGTTGCTGTTATTGTTCACCGGTGTCAGGGTCAGATCGGCCCCATACTGTGGGCGCTCGAACTGGTCGGCACGAGTGACGATCTGCTGGAAATCATCGGGACGAAACTCGAGATTGTCGAGAAGACGCTGCTGCGCTTGCTCGAACCGGCCTGCATCGAGCAAGCTGGCCACGGTCCGCGCTTCCGTCTCGACGCTGGTCGAGCGACCACCCCGATGAAAGTCTTGAAACTCATTGCCCATATCAATGCCCCTCTGACGTACTAATGGTTCTATCCAGCCCGCTTTGGATATTGACATCCCGGACAAAATTAGTCACTGGGGAAATTACGCATGAAACCGCCCTGAGCGAGCCACGCTAGGGACTTTCTCATGAAAAACCTATGAGGTTCTCTTGAAAACCCGGCCTCATTCACCGGAGCGCCATGAGCCACAAGGATTTATGCTCTCTTTACAACCCATAAGATCCATTAGGTCAGGAGAGAAGAAAGAAATAGGCTGGATTTATCTCTCAGTCAAATTTCAGGCTCCCCGACCAAAGAATCAAAGACCATCCGGCTCTCAATCAAGAAGATCTGACCTGCCTCCAGCGCGGTGCGCAGGCAGCCATAGAGCCGGAAGGGACCTCCTCCTACCCTGCTTGCGCCGCAAGCAGGAAACAGCATCCCCGCATTCAAGAGACGAGCTGCGACCGATGCGAAGCCCGACGACTAGAGCGCCGGTCTCGCAAACGAAGCAGGTCCTCGCGGTGCGGGTCACCTGAAAGGAAACCATTGTGAACACCATCGACCAAAAGACCATCGCCCGCATCGAAGAGCTGGGCAACCTCATCGCCGCCTCATCCGAAGAGCTCGAGCGCCTTCTCAGAGACCTCTCGGCCGGAGCCGACGCAGTCATGCACGCCGCCGCCCGAAAATTCGCCGAGCGTTATGAAGCCGGTCCCAACCCGATCATGGCCGACTACAACGAGGCCCACGATCGCCTCCTCAAGGCCGCGATTGCCGCTTCCAACCTGAAAGAAAAGGCGCGTCGGGCAGAAACCCTGCGCTCCCGTTGCGCGTACTGGGCCAGCACCGGATATCACCGCGGTCAGGAGAAACGCGACATCGACTTCGTCCTTTCCGTCCTTCCGACCCTCGCCTCGAAACAGGACTGAAACATGCTATTCGAAAAAGACTCGATCCACGGTCATGTGATTGTCGACACCGATGCCGGCCCCGTCTACGAAGACGATGGCAGTGCGGTGGACCCCGCCCGGCCGCGGCCCTGCAAAGGCTGCAATCTGCGCATCGCCAATGGCGAGCACGATCCCTGCATCGCCAACCTGCCCGGCGTCTATCAGGCCTGCTGCGGTCACGGTCTCGATGTCACACCGTTGCACCAGAGGCCCAACGGCTATGCCGGTCTCAATGACGGACGGACCATCTACTTCTCAGGATTGGCAGGCGGCCAGCGCATTCGAGCTGCCGTCGCCGCAGCTATTGCCGGCGAGCCGCTTCCGGAAGGCTTCGAATACGGCCAGCGCATGTGGTGGGAGGGTCTCACCGAAACGCAGAAGGCCTATGTCCAGGAGCGCATTCCAGCTGCTCTCGCGGCTCTGGTCGAAAAACTCGCCACTCCCTCTGAAGCCTTTCTGAAAGGCGAAGCGATGTGGTGGGACGGTCTCGATGATGACCAGAAGGCAGCGGTCTGGAACGCCCTGCCCGGATCGCTTGCTGCTCTCGTTCAGGAAGCCCTGGCCAAAAGCTGAGCCCTGCTCTGTTCTCTGCGGGGGGAAGGTGCGCCGAGAGCGCCCTTCCCTTCGCTTTTCTCGCAATCTTTATTATATTGCTTAGTACCATCGATACCATGGAAGCTACCGCAATATCAAATCCACCAGCCGATCTGTCTGGCCCATACAACCGGCAAAAGCATCCGAAATGGCGCCGGGACGAAGCCCTGCGGGTCCGTGTCAGAACCTAAATACATAAAATGAAAACATTACGACTAGGCCCGATTCACCCCGAGATAGTAGTCAGAGGCGTTTCAATCGCATTTTCTTGCAGACAAGAATTCAATCTCCGAGTAAGCCTTCTCAACCCGCCCGCGCCTGAAAGCTGTTTCCTGAAACAGCCGGTCCGAGCCGCAACAGTGAAAGCAACTCATGTCCAACCACAACAATCGCATCCGTTTCTCAGGCAGCAAGAACAGCCCTGTTCGCTGTTACGCAGTCTCTGCCGACCTAACCCTGGGTATCATGGACACCGTCGTCTACAGGCTCGATCAGCCCCTGCCGGCTAAACCCGAAGTCTATGCCGCCACCAGAAAAGTAGCGGAGCAGCTTCAGAAGGTCGATGGAATCACCCATCTCATAATGCGCCAAAAAGAACTATTCGTTCTTCTCTCCGACGGGGTTCCCTGGACATCAATTCACGACCGGGTAATCGACACACTTACCGAGGAGATCTTCGCCGGTCGGCGGGTCTTGCTCGAAGACTACTGCCAGCACTAGAGGAGACCATCCTGTGCTCAACGACATCCTTCTGTACGCTCTTTGCGTCCTCGTACCGGGAGCGAGCGGCTATCTCATCTCCTACCGCTTTCATCGCAGCCATTACGCGCGAACCGATCGAAGCGGTGACTTCGGAGCCGCCCGCGGGTCCTTTCTCATGGTCATGAGCGGGGCTCTTATCGGAGCTCTCCTGCTCAATATCGCCCATCGATTCGGTCTGGTATCACCGGACGCCGGAGCGACCGCCTTCATGCTCGCCCTTGGCGTCGGAGCCATCGGCGGTGTGATCGGACTGTTCCGCGGAACATCCGGACCGCCTTCGAATTGACGAAAGAAGCAGCACTGCCATGCGCTCATGTCGGTGCTGCTCTCTCATCCAATCTGGTCTTCTGGTCTGACTAGCCGAAGCTTCCAAGTGCAAATATGCTTTTCTTGCGTAAAAAGGAGCCGATTTTACGTCAAAAACGCCTGGAAACTTAGGTTTGATAGCGTCCATGCTATTTTCCACCAACACTTCCAAGTCAAATTCTTACTATTTGTTTTAGTATTCTAAATGCCGAAAAGAAAGGGGTGGGTATGCCGTGAAGCATCCCCACCCCTTTGAAAACGTTCGGCTTAGCCGAAGGTGGCGCCGCTTTCCGCCTTGCCCTTGAGCAGGTCGCAGGGCTCGTAGTTGGCGCCGGCCACCTGGGCGAGCCAGGTCAGATTCTGGTTCACCATGCGGGTGCCCAGACTGTCGGCCCAGCGGAGCGGTCCGCCGGTGAAGGGCGGGAAGCCCGTGCCGAAGATCATGGCCAGGTCGAGCTGAGCCGCGTCGTCGATGACGTTCTCCTCCAGGCAGCGGGCTGCCTCAGCCACCATGGCGAGGAAGAGCCGGTCCTGGATCTCGTCCTGGGTCTTCCGGGTCGGCTTGGTGCGGGAGGCCAGAGCCGCCTGCACATCCGGGTTGAAGAGATAGCGCTTCTTCTTGGCGAACATGCGCCCTTCCTTGACGGAAGCACGGTCACCGCTGGCGGTGTAGAGATAGATGCCGCGTCCACCCTTGCGACCGAGGAGCTTGAGCTCCTGGATGTCGCGAAGGATAGCCGGAGCGGACATCCGCTCGCCCAGCGCGTTCTCCAGGGTCTTGATCACGTGCCCGGCGATGTCGAGACCGACCTCATCGAGCAGAGTGAAGGGACCCATGCGCATGCCGAAAGCCGTAGCCGCCTTCTCGATGTCGGCCATAGGCACACCCTCTTCCGCCATGACGATAGCTTCGCGCATGTAGGGAGCGAGGATGCGGTTGACCACGAAGCCAGGGGCGTCGTTGGTCGTCACCGTGGTCTTGCCGAGCTTGAGCGCGAAAGCCTTGGCACAGGCAAGAGCGGCATCGGAAGTCGTAGCGCCACGAACGATCTCGACCAGAGGCATCTTGTGCACCGGATTGAAGAAGTGGATACCCACCACCAGCTCCGGATACTTCGACGCTTCGACGGTAACCTTGCCGTCACCGTCGGTGAGGGCACCGGCCATCTCGCTGACCGACAGCGAGGAGGTGTTGGTGGCGAAGACATAGGGCTTCTGGATCACTTTGTCCAGCTCGCCCCGCACGATCTTCTTCACCTTCATGACCTCGGCGACCGCTTCGATCACCATGTCGCAGTCCGCCATGTCGGCGTAGTTCAGGGTCGGCTCCAGGTTGCTCATGAGGACGTCGGCGTCCACCCGGGACATCTTGCCCTTTTCCACCAGGGAATCGAAGAGACCCTTGATGGTGGCGACACCCTTATCGAGAGCCGCCTGGTCGATGTCCTTGAGCACCACCCGGAAGCCCTTGTAGAGAGCCGCCTGAGCGATACCGGCACCCATGACGCCCGCGCCCAGGACACCGACGACCTTGACGTCGACGGCGGGCTTGGCGCCGGCAGGCATCTTCTTGCTCTCGGTCTCGGCGAAGAAGATCCGCACGAGGTTCCGGGAAACATCCGTGGTGGCGAGCTTGGCGAAAGCCTGAGACTCCGCCTCGTAAGCCGCCTCGGCACTGCCGCCGACCGCCAGCAGGCAGACCTTAAGCGCGTCGAACGGCGCCGGGTACTTGCCCCTGGTCTGAGCGTAGATCTGGCCGCTCACCATCTTGGCGAAGAGGGCCCGACCGATGCGGGTGTTGTCGACGAACCAGCGGATTGCCGCCTGCTTGGCGCCAACCCTGGCTCGCTTCGGGCTCGATCCGGCGAGAATCTCGCCGGCACGCTCGACGAGCAGGTCGCGGTCCACGACCTCATCCACGATGCCCAGCCGCCACGCCTTCTTCGAAGACGCAGTGCTGCCCGTGGAGATGAGCGGGAATGCATTCATGAGACCGATCAGCTTGGGCAGGCGCACAGTGCCTCCCCAGCCGGGGATGAAGCCGAGCTTGATCTCCGGGACGCCGATCTGAGTCCGCTCGTCATGGCTCGCCAGGCGATAGCGGCAAGCCAGAGCCAGCTCGGTGAAACCACCCAGGCTGATACCGTGGATGGCGGCAGCCGAGTTGAGCTTCGCCAGCCGGGCGAAGATCTCCTTGCCCGCCTTGCTGGCTTCGTAAATCTTGATGGCAGGCTGGCTCTGCAACGCCTGAATCTCTTCGACATTGGCGCCAGCGCCGAAATTGTCCTCCTTGCCGGAGGTGATGATCACGCCCTTGACGGTGCTGTCAGCCTCGATCTTATCGAGAGCTTCAGCCAATTCCCGAAGCACCGACTCGGACAGCAAGTTCATCTTGCTGCCCGGAAGGTCGATGGTCAGGAGAGCAACACCGCTGTCGAGCATCGTCAGCTTGATTGCCTTGGACATAGCCTGTAGCTCCTTATTGCTTGTTGGTTGTGAGTCTGACATTTACGGGCGCTCCACCAGCGTGGCGATACCCATGCCGCCGCCGATGCAGAGCGAGGCGATGCCCCGCTTCAGGTTGCGCCGCTTCAGCTCATAACCGAGAGAAAGAAGAATCCGGGCACCGGTCATGCCGATGGGGTGACCCATGGCGACGGCGCCGCCGTTGACGTTGACCTTCTCGCGATCCAGACCCAGGAGCTTCTCGCACGCCAGATACTGAGCCGCGAAGGCCTCGTTGATCTCGATCAGGTCGATGTCGGCGAGCGACAGACCCGTGTTGGCGAGCACTTTGTTGATGGCGCCTACAGGACCCAGACCCATCTGGTCAGGGTCGAGACCGACCACCGCCCAGTCCACGAGCTGGACCAGAGGCTCGACTCCGAGCTCGGCGACCTTGCGGTCGGAGGCGACGGTCACCATGCAGGCACCGTCGTTGATACCGGAGCTGTTGCCGGCTGTGATGTCCCGGGTGCCGAGGACACCCTTGAGCTTGCTCAGGGCCTCCATGCTGGTGCTGCGCGGATGCTCGTCGTTGACGAAGAAGCCGCGCCCGGGCACCTGAATCGCGTCGATCTCCATGGCGAAACGGCCGCTCTTGATGGCCTCGGCGGCGCGCGTCTGCGAACGCAGCGCGTACTCGTCGGCAGCCTCGCGGGAGATTCCGTAGGTGTCGGCCAGACGCTGTGCGGTCATGGCCATGTAGACCGTCTTGGTGTCCTTGATCAGCTTCATCGGCGCCAGCCCGTTGTCGAGCAGGGCGAAGAGCGTCGGGCGGGGACCCATCTTGACGATCTTGAACTTCTTGGCGATGAAACCATTCCAGCGAGCGCTGCCGGGCAGCATGTAGGGAATGGTCGACATGGACTCGGCCCCACCTGCTAGCATCAGGTCGGCTTCACCGAGCAAAATCATTCTGGCGGCGTCGTGAATCGCTTCCATCCCGGACCCGCACTGGCGCTGGACGGTCATGCCGTGCACGGTGGGGGAGATGCCGGCTTCGAGCGCGGCAACGCGAGCGGTATTGGGGGCATAGGACGACTGATATCCGTGCCCGAGAACGACACCATCGAGCTGACCCGGCTCAACCCCGCTTTTGCGGAGCGCGTGAGTCATGCTGTGACTCGCGAGCTTTTCCACGGGGAGACCGCGCAAACTCTTGCCAAACGAGCCAATCGGTGTCCGACTTCCGTCGATGACAAACACCTTTGAGTTTCGGTTGTGCATAGGATTATCCTGTTCTTTCAGGTTATCTACAGTCGAAGCTGAAAGCCTCTAGGGCTCAGCTCGAAAGCAGCAGGAATGTGCTGGTAATAGCATTTGACTGAATCGTTAATTATCAGGATTAGCTTACCAACAAAAGTCCGGACCGCCACCCTCAGTCCGCGTGTGACTGATATAGGCGGCGGTCCGGCAGATTTCAGAGAAGACCGTTGGCGGAGAGCAGTTTCTCCGTCTCGGTGGTCAGGTAGCCCTGAGGCTTGGCCTTGGACTCATCGAAGATCTTCTTGTAGGCGTTGATGATGTCCCGGGCGACACCCAGGGCCTCACCGCCGATGGCGTTTCCGGCAGCCAGCTCGGGGATGGCGGCGACATAGCCGGCCATCACCGCCGACCACTTCAGGTCACTGGTGAGCTTGAACTGCAGCGAACGGAAGCCTGTGATCTTCGGGCGGATGAGAATCACCCGGCCGTTGCTGAAGAAGTCGGGCTCCGCGATTTCCGGAACGCATTCCGGACCGCAGACGAATTTCCAGATCCGGGCGATGCGCTCGGAGGTCTGGTTCACGTCGTCGCCGACGTCACAGACGATGATGTTCTGGCGCTTGGCGCCATACAGGCGGGTGGGCACACTGATCGGACAACGTCCCTCGGTACCGAGGGCACCGTCGAAGAGGTGCCGACCATCGTACGGAACAGCACTGATCACGCCAGGAACAGCACAGCTGCCACGAACGGCAACGCCGAGGGGACCCGGCTCGTTCTTGAGAATGCGCAGGACACCGTCCGGCTCGATCTCGAACACGCCGGCTTCGTTGAAGATGATCTCCGACTTGTCGGCGATGCCCATCGTCCAGTAGCTCTTGGGCCATTCCGGAGAGAAACTCTCCATGAACTCCCCGAGCTTCTCGGATGTGAGCACCCCGTCGATGGGACGCACCTTCTCGTTACGTCGCTGCATGAAGTAAGCCATCAGGATCTTGAAGAGGCTTGCCCGCCGTGTCAGCAGGCTCGCAAAATCAATCTCCAGAGCCTGGCGGACACACTGGTCGGCGCTCAAGCCGGAAGCATACAGGGCTGTCGGAACCGAGCCGCCGCTGACGCCGCCGATGGACTTGAACTGCCGGATCCCCGCCTGATCGCAGGCGAGAAGCACTCCGGCGCTAGCCAAAATCGCTCGCGACCCTCCACTACTACACACGAGGTGAAATTCGCGGTTGCTGGTGGTCGGAGCAGCAGAATCGTTCTTCGTATTCATGACATACTCCACGGGTTAGGTGTTTCTGAGTTTGCAGAAACAACCAACTCAGCCACGTGTGCCCCCTTCCCCAGCCAGAAGCAGGACGACAAACACATGTCTCGAGTCAGTTTTTCTTTGAATTAAATGAGAGAGAGAGGTTTTTGCCTCGATTTCAGAAACAAAACGTAGATACTGAAAGACACTATTTATAAAGGGCCTTACATATCAACCTGATCACTGGTTATCAAGAGCTTCTCGATAAATGCATATCTAGAATGAAAGTCCGAACAGGCCTGTTGTCAGAAACTCGCGAGCGCAATTAGTTTGCCTCTAGCGCGAATCTGCTAACGGGATGTCAAGCCCCTATTGCCGAACAGTTCGATCTGGTACCACAGGCGAAACCACCAGGAGCGATCTCAACTGCCGGTTGCCAAGAGAACAATCCGCCGGATCACACCTTACGAGGGCTCGCCACCTTGAAAACCAGGCAAAGTCGAGTGAAGACGGGCTATGAAAATGAAGTGACCTCCTGTTTCAGCCCGACGGCAAGAAATCCCTTTCGACACTTACTTCGATGCCCGCTTGTCATGAGTTGAGATGGAAGTTTTTGATTCTGTAACTTGATACGTTCCTGAATTTTCTTTTTTGAAGGCAAGAGCCACCTGAGTCGCAAGACTAAATCACTCTGAATTCCTCTAGCTCAGCTATTATCGCTGAGATCTTCATCGACCGTTTCGAGCAATCGAGACGGAGCACTGAACGTGGTGGCGCGCATCGACTCCACTGGCGAATGGTTCGTCAGCGGAAATTCCAGATGCGCCCACCTTCGGCATTTGCCGATTGGAGACCATCTATGACCACCAATAAGAACACGATTGTGCGGCAGTTCTGGTCGCACGTGTTTACGCGGTCCTCGGACCTCTCTGCCCTGGTCGGTAACAAGGGACCAATGCAGGACACAATTATTGTCACCGGCGGCGGTCATTACGGGATGGGACCTACTGCGGTCACACTGAAGCGCCCGACCTTCCGTAAGCTCAGCTGGCAGGAATGCGGCTATCTCGTCGCCGAGATCATGCTCTTCCTGCGCGAGCGCGGCGTCAAGGCTGGCGATCGCGTGGCTATCCTCTCGTGGAACTCTCCCGAGTGGATCTGGACCGACCTGGCTATTCAGAGCCTTGGCGCGGTCACTGTCCCCATCTACCCGAACTCTGCATCCGACCAGGTGAACTTCATCCTGGGTAACGCCGGCGCCAGACTCCTTCTGGTGGACGGCTCGGATCAGGCCGTCAAAGTCGATCCCGCCAGCGGGGTCGAGACATTCTTTTTCGCCGACGCTCTCGCGCAGGCGTTCGATTACAACGGGGAGAAGCAAGCCAAGATCACCCCGCTGGACAACCCTCGCGCTGTGGTTGTCCGTAAAGCCGCCCTGGACCAGGTAGCGGCCATCCGTGCCGACTTCGACGAGTCCGCTCGCTTCGACGAATTCTTCCTGGATGTCACTCTGGACCAGCCCTCCACCTTCATCTACACCTCAGGCTCCACCGGCGTGCCCAAGGGGGTCGTCCTGACCCACGGGAACATCGCCAGTGCCTGCCTGGCTCTGATGCGTCTGGGCTTCACCTTCAACGCCGACGATGTCTATCTGAGCTATCTCCCCCTGGCGCACGTCTACGAGCGTGTGAACGGCTCCACGCTCTCGCTCTGGAACGGCGTGCCCGCAGCGTACTGCCGGGTGGACGAGATGGTGAAAGTGGTCAAGGAAGTCCGCCCCACTATCATGCTGGGCGTTCCGGCTGTCTGGCGCAAGATCAAGGACGGTGTCCAGACCCAGATCGATGAGGCCACCGGCATCAAGGCCAGGCTGATCGGCTGGGCCTTCCGTCAGAAGGAACCCGGTCTCGGCCGCTTCTTCGCCGACCTGCTCGTCTTCAAAAAGATCCGGGCTGCCCTGGGTGGTCGCGTTCGCCTGATGCTCTCGGGTGGAGCGCCGATCGCTCCGGACATCCTCAACTTCTTCGACCTGGTTGGCTTCAATCTTCGTCAGGGCTACGGTCTTACCGAGACGTCCGGTGGAGTGTCGGTCAACACTCTTGCCGACAACAAGGTCGGCTCTGTGGGACGAATCCTCGACTGCGTCGAGGTCAAGATCGAGCAACTCACCGACAGCCACGATGGCTCGGGGTTGATCTGGTTCCGGGGTGATTCCATCACGCCCGGCTACTGGGAGCTTCCGGAAGCCAATGCGGCTTCCTTCAAGGATGGCTGGTTCGACACCGGCGACCTCGGTCGCCTGGACGAGGACGGCTATCTCTGGATCACCGGACGCAAGAAGCGCCTGCTCAAGACCGACGGCGGCAAGTATGTCGCTCCGGAGAAGCTCGAGAACGCCTTCGACGGCGCCGGCGAACTCGTGCAGTATGTCGTGCCTGTTGGAGACGGACGTCCCTTCATCGGGGCGCTCATCTTCCTGAATCAGGTCGCGGCACGTGCCTTTGCCAGCGCGAACGGCACTACCGTCCCTGATGGCGACGCCGCCGCCTTCCTCGCAGCCGACCGGGCTGTGGCCGCTCGCGTCCAGGAAATCGTCAATCTGGCCAACGCCAAGCTCGAGCACTGGGAGACCATCAAGCAGTTCTCCATCGTCCCGACGGAGGCGACTGTGGACAATGGCCTGCTCACCAACAAGCTGAGCATCCGCACCGAGAAGGTTGTGGAACGCTTCGGCCCGATGATCGACGAGCTCTACACTCGCCGCAAGCCGAGCTGACCCAACTGGTTCTGGACCATCAGGGAGACGGAGCGCCCAAAACGCGCACCTACCTCCCTGATGGTCCCATTTTTTATCGGTAGGAAGCGGTCTAGGGCAAAGTCGCTCTAGGCCGCCTACTATCTTTTCAATTTCTCGAATATCTACTATAACGCACAGGACTCAAATCAAACGAATGATCCACTGTCTACCAAAATGGGGGCCAGCCCAATGCCATTCAAACCCGATGCCTATTGAAACTCCGCTATATGAGGAGACAATGAGTTGAAGAACCAATTGTGGGAACCACTGGACAATTCGTTTTATCGAGTTTTATCGAAAAGATTAGAAGCGGATGACGTATAGCATCATCTGGATTTGCAGCCGGAATCTCAGGCTGGAGATTCGCATGGATTCAGTTATCAGAGCAGGCTGCTTATCTCTGGTTTCAGCAAGCAAGTGAAATGACTTGTCCAAACCCAAAAGAAAGCGGTCTAATCGAAAGAGAGTTTCCCGAGCTTCTCCACTGTAGAGAGCCGAGAGATTTTTATTGTCCTTTATAGTATTGAGTACTTCCACAGAAAAAGGGCAGAAACGCTATAAAATCATGATTTATAGGCGTTTCTGCCATATTTTTGGCGATTTTTTATGCTTGGTATGCATATTCTCTAATCGAGAGAGAATTTCTCGGGTTTTTCTCTGTGCCCCAGAGCCGAGTGAGAGTTTCTCAAGTTTTTCTCTCTGCTCTGGGGCAGAGAGAGAGTTTCTCGGGTTTTTCTCTGTGCCAGAGAGCCGAGAGAGAGTTTCTCGGGTTTTTCTCTGTGCCCCAGAGCCGAGAGAGAGTTTCTCGGGTTTTTCTCTGTGCCAGAGAGCCGAGTGAGAGTTTCTCGGGTTTTTCTCTGTGCCCCAGAGCCGAGTGAGAGTTTCTCGGGTTTTTCTCTGTGCCCCAGAGCCGAGAGAGAGTTTCTCGGGTTTTTCTTTCTGCCCCAGAGAGCCGAGAGAGAATTTCTCGGGTTTTTCTCTCTGGCTGGGAACTCGCGAGACTGACTCACAAGTCTGTTAACCCGAAAGTGTTATTTACAATCAAAGACCATGGGGATGTCGATCACGCCTGACCGTTGCATGCTTGATAGAGGGCTTGCATGAGGGAACAGCGATTATGAAGGGTATCTTTCAACAATGCGTCAGCTTCGTGGAGAAGATGTTCGCGGCACCGGACAACGAGAGCAGAGAGAGAATAGAAGGAGCGAGAATCACTTCCACCCGCCTCGACGCGCTCAAGCGCATGCGCGAAAGCGCCAACGTTCCCGAATACAAGCTCGACCCGGTCAAAGAGCCGGAGCCGGCACCCGGCAGTAAACAAACAGTAGACGATGTCTCCCTGACTTTCGGCATGGAGTGAGGCTTACCGGCTTTTGAAGCCTGAGGCTATTCGTCGCCTTTTCTCTTCTTGCCGTCGTCCTTGCTGGACTTCTCGCCTTTGGCGCCCTTATCGGCAGTGGCTTTGTCTTCTTTGTCGTCCTTGGCGTCTTTAGGAGACTTTCCCGATTTGCCGTTTCCATCCTTGGCGGACTTGTCCGACCTGTCATCATCATCGCTGCTGGAAGCGACTTCGCCCTTGTCGAAGACAATCACCTCACCCTCGAGTCGAGTGAGAATCGTGTCGCCTTCCTTAAACCGTCCGAGCAGAACCTGCTCGGCAAGAGCGTCCTCGAGCATGCGCTGGATCGAGCGGCGAAGAGGCCTGGCACCATATGTGGGGTTATAGCCATCCTTGGAGAGAACATCCTTGCATTCGTCGCTGATCACCAGCTCCATGCCCTGAGCCTTGATTCGGCCCTGGAGCTCGGCGCTCATCAGGTCGACGATCCGGCGGATCTCTTCCTTGGTGAGCTGCTGGAAGACGATGATCTCGTCCACCCGGTTGAGAAACTCGGGACGGAAGGTCTTCTTCATGGAGTCCATGACCTTGTCCCTGATCTCTTTATAGCGCGTGGCATGCTCGCCCTCTTTGGTCTGCACCTGGAAGCCGAGGCTGATAGCGGTCTTGTCGATAAACTGGGCACCGACGTTGCTGGTCATGATGATGATCGTGTTCTTGAAGTCGACGGTGCGTCCCTTGCTGTCGGAAAGGCGACCGTCATCGAGAATTTGCAGCAGGACGTTGAAAACATCCGGGTGCGCTTTCTCGATCTCATCGAAAAGAACAACGCTATAAGGCTTGCGACGCACGCTCTCGGTGAGCTGGCCGCCTTCCTGGTACCCGACATAGCCGGGAGGAGAGCCGATCAGCTTGGAGGTGGTGTGGTGCTCCATGAACTCGGACATGTCGATCCGGATTAGGCTTTCCTCCGAACCGAAGAAGTATCCGGCAAGCGCCTTGGCCAGCTCGGTCTTACCGACCCCGGTGGGACCGGAGAAGATAAAGCTGCCGATCGGCCTGGCGGGATTCTTCAGACCGACCCGGGCTCTCCGGATCGCCTTGCAAACCGCATCCACTGCCTCGTTCTGGCCGATGACGCGCTGGTGCAGGACATCGGACATATGAAGCAGCTTCTCGGACTCGGCTTCGGTAAGCTTGAGAAGCGGAATGCCGGTCCAGGAGCTCACGACATAAGCCACCTCTTCAGCGGTAACCACAGGCTTCTCGCTCTCTTGTTTGGCTTTCCAATCATTCTGGATTTCACGGATCTTCTCTGAGAGCTTGGTCTCCTGCTCGCGCAGCGATGCCGCTTTCTCGAATTCCTGATTGCGGATGGCCATCTCTTTGTCGCGGCGGACGGTGCGAAGCTCACGCTCCACTTCTTTGCCTTCCGGCGGCAGGCTGCTGGCTCTCAGGCGCACTCTCGAGCTGGCTTCATCGATAAGGTCGATGGCTTTGTCCGGTAGATAACGGTCGGTGATATAACGATCCGAGAGCTTGGCGGCCTGATCTATGGCATCGTCCCCGATAACCAGACGGTGGTGCTCTTCGTATTTCGGTCTGAGACCGCGAAGAATATCGATGGTCTCGTCCACCGAAGGCGGATCGATGATCACCGGCTGGAAGCGGCGCTCGAGAGCGGCGTCGCGCTCGATATGCTTGCGATACTCATCCATAGTGGTGGCACCGATGCACTGGAGCTCACCCCGAGCCAGAGCCGGCTTGAGGATATTGGCAGCATCGATGGCGCCTTCGGCGGCACCGGCGCCAATCAGGGTATGAAGCTCGTCGATGACCAGCATGACATTGCCGGCAGCCCTGATCTCGTCCATGATTTTCTTGAGACGCTCCTCGAACTCGCCCCTGTATTTGGTACCGGCGACCAGGAGACCGATGTCGAGCATTACTATTTTGCGCTCAGAAAGGATATCGGGCACATCGGAGTTGGCTATCCGGATGGAAAGTCCTTCGGCTATGGCGGTCTTACCGACCCCCGGCTCACCGATGAGGACAGGATTGTTTTTCGTGCGCCGGCCGAGGATCTGGATCACGCGCTCGATTTCTTTCTCGCGCCCGACCACCGGATCAAGACGGTTTTCCTGAGCCGCCTGGGTGAGGTTGAGCCCGAACTCGTCCAGGGTAGGTGTCTTTGATCTGCCTGTGGATGTCGACGTGGATGAGCCAGAGGTGGAAGCGCCGCTCTCGCCCAGGAGCCTGATCACATGGCTTCTCACCTTGGTGAGATCGACACCGAGGTTTTCCAGGACTCTGGCGGCAACGCCTTCGCCTTCTCGAATCAAGCCCAGGAGCAGGTGCTCGGTACCGATATAGTTGTGACCGAGCTGCCGGGCCTCGTCCCAGGAGAGCTCCAGAACACGTTTGGCTCGGGGTGTGAAAGGAATCTCCACCGCTACAAAACCGGAGCCCCTGCCGATGATCTTCTCTACCTCGACTCTGGCATCTTTGAGATTGACACCCATGGATTTGAGGGTCTTGGCAGCGATTCCGGTGCCCTCTCCGATCAAACCAAGCAGAATCTGCTCGGTGCCCACAAAATTGTGACCAAGTCTTCGCGCTTCTTCCTGCGCGAGCATGATTACTTTGATCGCTTTTTCTGTGAACCGTTCAAACATGGCGGTATGGCTCTCCCTGAGGGGTCTTTAGATTAGATACATTCTAACACCCACAACACCAATAGAACGTGTCGAAATCCGCTAATGCTCCTGACTTTCTTGAATAGTTCCTGAAGATGCCCGGCATGCTAGGAGAAAAAACCGTTGCCATGAGCCGGATCCAGCCCCCGGGCAGGGGACTTCTTATCCTGACAAGGACTCTGCTCTAGGCGTGTACTTCTTGACCGGTGGCCAACTCGACGAAATCGCATTCCTTGTCTGAGCACTGGATTCGATCGCCACGCTTGAGGTTCTTGTAGATGAGTATCGCCTGGCACTTGGGACACTTGTTGTCTCCCTTGGGACCACCGGAGAGCAGAGGCGGATACCAGTAAGCCGACATACACTGGCTGGCCGAATAATTGCTGCAGCCATAGAAAATCTTACCGCGCCTGGACTTCTTCTCGACTATCAGTCCGCCGCACCCCGGTCTCGGGCAGTCGACCCCGGTGGTCTTGAGGATCGGGCGCTGCTCTTTGCATTCTTCGTTGCTGCAAGCGAGATAATCGCCATAACGTCCGTAACGAATGATCATGGATGAGCTGCAAGTATTGCACTTCTCGTCGGAGGGACGATCCTCTGGCACAGGCTCGCCGTCCTTGGTGAGAGCGATCTTGGTCTTACACTCCGGATAGCCCACACAACCCAGGAACTGGCCGAAGCGAGAGCTCCTGATAGCCATGGGCTGACCGCACTTGGGACAGCTGTGGTCGGAGAGAATCACGACTTTATTCATGTTCTCTTCGGCTTTTTTCAGGGTCTCGCCGAAAGGCTTGTAGAAGTCTTTGAGCATCCCGTGCCAGTCGACCTTGTCCTCTTCGATTTTGTCGAGCTTGGATTCCATATCGGCGGTGAAACCGACATCCACGACATTGCCGAAATGCTCTACGAGAAGCTGGTTGACAGCCTGACCCAGCTTGGTAGGCGAAAGCACCTTCTTCTCCCTGGAAACATATTTCCGGTCGATGACCGTCGCCACCGTGGCGGCATAGGTTGACGGTCTGCCAATGCCCAGCTCTTCAAGTGTCCTCACCAGCGAAGCTTCCGAATAACGGGGCGGCGGCTGGGTGAAATGCTGATCCGGATTAATCTCTTTGGCTTTCAGCTCTTCGCCTTTCTTGAGCTCGGGAAGATTGGCCGCTTCTTCCGATACGCCCTCGGCGCCATCATCATCATCCTCCTCGCCTTCCTGGGCTTTCACCGGGCGATCATAGACGATGGTGAAACCGGCAAAAGTCTTCTCGGTAGCGGAGGCTCTGAACACAGCCTCGCCGCAGGAGATCTCCACGGTTCGAGTCTGGAGCTTGGCGGAAGCCATCTGGCTTGCCATGAACCTTTCCCAGATGAGCTTGTAAAGCTTGAACTGGTCGTTGCTCAAATACTGCTTGATCTTCTCCGGCGATTTCTCCGGATAAGTGGGACGGATAGCTTCGTGAGCATCCTGGACCGACTTGCCCTTCCGAGCGTAGACTCGGGGCTTGGCAGGCACATACTCTTTGCCGAACTTGCTCTCGATATAAGCGAGCGCCTCTTCCTGGGCCTGGTTGGCAACCCGGGTGGAGTCGGTTCTCATATATGTGATCAGACCGACCGGTCCCTCGGAGCCGAGCTCGATACCTTCGTAGAGCGACTGGGCGACCTGCATGGTCTTTTTCACGGGAAAACCGATATGGTTGGCTGCCTCCCGCTGCAGGGTGGAGGTGATGAAAGGGGCCTGCGGCTTGCGCTCGCTCGATTTCTGGGTCACCGAGGAAACTGTGAACTCTCCATTCTTGACGGCATTGAGTATTTCCTTGGCGGATTTCTCGTCGCCGATCACAATGGTCTGTGCCGTTGCCTTATCCGATGCGGCTATGACACGCTTGCCTTTCCACTTCACCAGAGGCGCGATAAACGACTTCTTGGACTTGTTCTTCAAGAATTCGGCTTTTATGGACCAGTACTCCTGAGGATTGAAGTCCTGGATCTCCTGCTCTCGTTCGCAAATCAAGCGCACCGCCACGGACTGGACCCGTCCGGCAGAACGACCGTTCACCTTGCGCCAGAGAAGCGGGCTGATTTTATAACCGACCAGCCGATCGAGGACCCGTCTGGCTTGCTGGGCATCCACAAGACGCTTGTCGATCTGGCGAGGCCGCTTGATGGCTGCCATGACCGCATCCTTGGTGATCTCGTTGAATTCGATCCGGTGGAGCTTCGAGTCCGGAAGCTCGAGAAGCTCTGAAAGATGCCAGGCAATGGCCTCGCCTTCACGGTCAGGGTCAGGTGCCAGAAAGACCTTGTCAGCTTCCTGGGCTGCTTCCCGGAGCTCGGCGACAATCGGCTCTTTCTCCCTGAGCACCTCGTATTGAGGCTCGAAATTCTTTCGGACGTTTACGCCCAGGCGGTTGCGCGGGAGATCCCGGACATGACCCACCGACGCTTTTACCTGGAACTCCCGTCCCAGAATCTTACTTATGGTTTTTGCCTTGGCTGGCGATTCGACGATTACGAGTGATTTACCCATTACTTTTTAAGATCTCTATATTATATGCTGTCAAGATATGCTGGCGACGCACGAGTATATCACGGTCGCTATGCACCCCAAAAAAAAAGATCTGACATTCGGCGCTTTTAACCTTCGCTAAAAGCGACGACGCTGACCCCGGATCCGCCGCCCAGATTATTGATAAGGCCGGTCAACAATTTTTCTGAAGCTGGCCCTTTTGCAGAAACAAAAACATTACGCGCCGATTCTTCAGGCATTCCATGCTCACTGACCCCTTCCATCTTGACTTCCAGGCGGTCGAGCCCTTCAAGATAACTGGCTCCATCCACTATAAAGAACTCCGGCCATTCGATCATGACTACAGAGTCGCCGGCCAGTAGCTCTTCGAACTCGAGGACGAAAAGGTCGAGCGAAAGGTCGAGAGATCTGTCGATGCTCTCCCCGACCCTGTATAAATCAATATGTATGAGCGGCAGGCGGCCCGAATCATACTCATTGAGCAGGGTAAAAGTCGGACTGGTGACCACCTCGTCCACCTGAAGAGCTCGCCCTACCGCTTGCACCAGGGTGGTCTTTCCGGCGCCGAGCTCGCCGTGGAGCAAGATAAGAGCATGTCCATCGAGCTGACGAGCCAGGACGGAGCCGAAAAACTCGGTACCTTCTTTGCTTTCGATATGGAGCTGGTACACAGCGCTTCTTATAGAGGTGGTCTCAGCCAAGGACCAATAAGCGAGTTTTGACCCGGTAGAACCAGGTGGGGAACCTCCTTAACACTTTGCCGTTTCCTACTTGAGTAGGTTTACGTCTGTGTCTCGAGCCGGAACCCCGGTAACTCGATATTTGTAGGACAAAACTTTTTTATTGTAGTTTGTCCGAGACCGAGACTAATTGAATCATAAATAAACCCGCTTTTCCCTGTCAAATGATTTTCACCGGGTGGAAATTTCCAGAGATAACTGGAGACAAGCAGGGCATATCAATCGCACAGCACCATATCCGGTACTGCCCGGGATTACAAGATCCTGCTTGATACAGGCCCGGCTCAGTAGAGCCTGCTTCCCCGCACTGTCCAGCCTGGTTTGATAGGCTTCTCATCCTCGCCGAACTCGATGGGCTCTAGCTCCTGGTTCTTGATCGGGTCCGGGTCCATGCTCGAGTCATGGTCCGCCTCGGGAAGAGCGCCATGATCGAGAATTCGAACGACGCTCTGGCGCACCACCGGAACCGGCTTCTTAGGATCGGTAACATAATTGCGAACGTACAGCCCGGTGCCAATCGGATTCAGGGCGACCCCGGTCTTTCGGATTCTGTCGCTCACCAGCTGCTTCTCGAGATTATCCGCTACGCCTTCCAGGGAATCTTTGCGACTTTCCGACCAGGCTTTATATGCCAGGGAGCGCTCTCTGGCGTCGCGTCTCACCTCCTCGGCCTGGGCTTTTGCTTTCCTTCGTATCTCTTCTACCCTGGCTTTGACCAGGTATTGATCGACCTCTCTAAGCTTGTGATAGAAAAGATTGCCCCGGGGGTCATATTCCTTGGTGCCGTTGACCATGATGTCCTGAACCTCACGCTCGGCATCTTCGAGGATCATAGCCGCCTTGCGCTCTCCGAGTCTGAGCGCGCTCTCAGACCGGCTGTTGGCATATTCGATATTGCGATTCTTGTCATCGGCTACCTGCCTGCGGATCATCGAGACCGCATCTTCCACATGCTGGTCCGACTTCCGCTCCAGGACCTTATAACCCCGACCGGGTCTGGTGATGTCCGGAACCGCGACATTGTATGCAAGCAGAGCCTGTCTGCAGAATCCCGAGACGGTGCTGAACGGATCGATTTCGTAGCTTCGCCTGTATTCGACGATAGCCTCGGGATGTCGCTTCATATGAACGAGACAGTTGGCGAGATAGTAACGGGCAAATGGATCGTCCGGATTATCCAGAGCGGCTGAGCGAAAAAACCTGGCTGCGCCGCTGTAGTCACCGCCTTTCATACGCTTGAGCCCCTGACCGAGAGCCGCCTCCTGCGTCGAACCGGCAAGCTGAGCCCCTCCAGCCGGGGGCTGAATCACGGACATGGCACCTATTGTCAGGATCAGACTCAGAGACAACCGGGCCCGATTAACAACCTTGCAAAACATCGATAACACCCATCTGCGCCCTACTATTCTACCGGGAATCCGGCAGTTTTCAAGGGGACGCCGACAGGGACGCGTCCCTGTTATCATCGTTTCTATGACTCTTCCTCGCATCCTCGCACCCCTGATAGCCGCCTGGCTCCTGAGCGTTTCGTCGCCGGCGCCGGCGCTGGCAACAGCGGCGCTCGATGACGACACTTCCTCAGGCCCGTTGATGCAAACCACCCCATTGCCCGCGATCGATCTTACCGCCCCGAAGGTGTCGACAGGCCAGCCAGCCGGAACCGGCAATATAGCGGTTCCGGACCTGAAGGACACGGTCCTGTCCATCACGCTTCCCCTGGAGAATGCCGGCAATATCGTCCCGCATGTGCCGGAGCCACCACCACCGGCTCCGCGTTCAATCTCCCTGCCACCGCCTTATTCGCCGAGCTACAAACCACCCCTGGCCTGGAGGCTGCAAGCAAGCGAGCTTTTCGCCAGGCCACCGGGCAACAAGATCCTCAGCCAGACTTTCACGATGACTCCCGCCGATGCCCTGGCGAGCCTGATCAGAGAAGCCCGGTTTCTCGGTCTCAAACCCGCCATGGCTACAATGTCTGGACATCTTCTGGTAGAACTGACCGGCATGGACAACAAGACCTGGTTCGTCATCGCCATCGCCTCCCTTCCCGACGGGCGATGCGAGTCACGCCTCAAAATCCTTCCTTATCCCCTGGTCACCACATCGACTCTCGCCCGGCAGTATCTGTTCCGGGCGGCCAATCCCCCGCAACCAGCACGTCCGGGCAGAGATATCTCCCTCTAAGACCATGTCCGACCGAAGAAAGCCATTCATAATCGGAGTTACCGGCTCTATAGGATCCGGGAAGTCTACAGTCGGAGCAATTCTCACAGACCTGGAGGTTCCGGTGATCGACACGGATCGAATCGTTCATGACCTCCTGGAAGGAGATCATGCCGTAATCGCAGCAATCACCGACCGCTTCGGAAAAGATATAACCAGGTCCCTGGAGGGCCGAACCACCATCGACCGCACCCGTCTGGGCCGGCTGGTCTTTGCCGACCCGGCGGCACGCCGCGACCTGGAGAGAATCGTGCATCCCGCCACCATACTGGAATGCCGCAGGCGAATCGATGCCCTGGCATCGAGCGGACTGGTGGCAGTGCTGGTGCCGCTCCTTTTCGAAGCCGGTCTCGAGTCGGAGTATGACGAGATCTGGACGGTTTTTACCGACGAGAAGTCACTCAAGAGACGGATCATGGAAAGAGACGGTCTCTCCGGGGAAGACACCGACAGGCGCCTGGCGGCTCAGCTCTCCCAAGCCGAGAAAATTAGCCGCTCCCGGCATACAATCGACAACTCCGGTACAAAGGAGAATACCAGAAAACAAGTAGAGGCTCTGGTAGAAAAGTTAAAAAGCGGGCCCGGAGCTCATCGACAATGAAAAACTTTTGCTTGATCCTGGCTGTACTGGCTCTCTGTCTCCTCTGTCCGGCGCGGGTCCCAGCCGCCGACCGGAGCCTGCGCCTGAGCCAGACCAGTGGCGTCCTTGGCGATCAGGAAGTGTCTATTCGCGCAGACGGAATCCGAATAGACGACAAGACAACCGGACTGGTGACAGTTAGCAGGGCTCCGGAATGGCGGGTAAGGGTCTTCGACACAAAATCGCGCACGGGGTGCAATGTGCCCCTGGAAAAATTCACCGGCTATCTCCCGGCTTCGGAGTACGATGCCACCGGCTCGCGCTGGACCGCCCTGCCTCTGGAAAAGACTGGAACAACCACAGTGGCAGGACTTTCAGCCACCACCTACCTGACGCCCCAGTCTTTCACCGACAAACAGCAAAAGGATTTCGAGCGCGAATTCGCCGACTCCCGATTCATAAGAAGCGCTCAACTCTGTATCGCCAGTGATTTCAAGGCGCCACCCCAGGTCATCTCAGTCCTGAGCCGCTTCTACGGGCTCCCGGATAAGGGCGGTATCCCTTTGCAGTTCAAATACAACGATCTAGGCGGCTATCTCCACGTCGGCTTGATCACAACATCCAGAGCGGACCTGCCGGCCGCTATCGATCTCGAGAGTCCTCCGGGACTGAAAGAGGTTGCCTCTGCCAGCGCGGTCTTCAACAATTCCCAGGCCATGAAGACAAAGAAGAAAGTCCGTAGACCTCTACTTTGATTCGGCTCTACCATAAGGAAAGTGTTTCTTCAATTTGTTGAAGGGCGTCTCCAGGCAGAACCAGGAAATGCTGGAAAAGACCAGGGCAAAGACGAAAGCCAGGGCAAATCCGAATTCCCGGGCTGCAGGCGCATACTTGTCCAGCAGGTAATAAGCAAACACCAGAGACGTGCAATGAAGCAAATAGAAGCCGTAGCTTATCCTGCCCAGATAAGCCACCGGTCTCAGAACGAAGGGCCGGAGGAGCCATTTGCTCTTCGTTCGCCAGAGACCGAAAACCATCAGGGAAAGCGCCAGGCTGCGAAAGAGCAGGATCGAAGAATGAAATTGGAGATAGTCGTAATCGAGGCGATGAGCGACCAGAAAGAACCAGGGAATCAGGCAGAGCAGCCCAAGCGCAAAGAAGATCTCGTTATCGAGGCGGAAAAACTTCCTGCCCTGGTTACGCCCATCGACACATGAAGCAAGAGCTCCCCCGATGAGAAAATGAGCGCAGTAAGGCAGAAGATAGGAAGAACGCTCACTGAGGTCTTTGAAATTATTGTCGAACCAGAACTGAAAGATATTGACCAGAATCAGAATCGAGACCAGCATCCGCACCCGCCAGCGGGAAGGCGTGCCCAGGAGCAGGAGTGGAAAAAGAAGATAGAACTGCTCTTCCACGCAGAGACTCCAGCATTCGCCATGGGGCCCCCGATGCTCCAGAAAAAATCGGAAATTGTAGGTGAAAAGGTAGTACGCAGCAGGGTCAGGCAGATTGCCGAAAATCAGATTGAGAGTCAGGAAGGTGTAATAGAGCGGGATAATCCTCAGGATCCGGCGCATATAGAATGTCTTCAAATCAGACCTCAAATCGCCGCTATCGTGCTCGTTGAGAATCTTGCATATAAGAAAGCCGCTCAGAGCGAAAAAAATCTCCACACCGAGCTGCCCCAGATAAGAATAGGGCACCCCGTGAGCGACATAGAAAACCTCCCAGGGATAGGCATGAAAAACGAATACCAGGAGAACTGCATAACAACGAAGCCCGTCCAGTTGACTTTTGTGCTTTTCGCCGGCTTCGCTCATCAAGGGGTCCCGGTGACTGTATCCGCATAACTTACCACCACGTCACACGAAGGTCACGCAAAAACAATAATCCGAACACCAGACTGTCACCGGCAACGGTATCGTCAGTCTCGGCACCGGTCTGGATTTTTACTATATGTTTAAGTATCCCACGAAAACAAAAAAAGACTGAAGTCCCGCCATGGTACCGGGTTGCCCCTGAGGACAAGCCCAATACATGGCGGAACCAGCCAGTCTGATTGTCAGCTCGCCGAGGTTTCGGTGGACGGCTGGATGTCGCAGTCGATTTCGTCCACGAGACCGAGTTCGAGGGCGAGCGCTGCATCGATCCACCAGTCGTTGCCTCCTTCGATCTCGCTGAGGATACGCTCGCGAGTCAACTTGGAACGCTTGCAGAGCATGGCGATGGTCTGGTTCTGGAGCTGCTCGACACGCTTGACCTCACGACGGAGAGCCGAGAGCGAGCCTTCCATGCGAGAGCTCACTTCGTGAATGAGAAGCCAGGAGTCCTCGCCCATGATGCGCCGGTCAGCCACCTGGATGAGCCAGGAAGCACTGGAAGCGGCGCGCCCGTAGACAGCGATGGTGAGTTTGTGACCAGCAGCCTTCACTCGCTTGAGCTCTTCCCGAAGAAAGATGCCGTCGAGGATGTTTCCACCCTGGCTGTTGATGTCGATGCGAAGCGGTACCCCCGGGTTGCGAGAGGACCACTCGACAAGATTGATGGCGAAGTCCCTGGCGGACTGTTGCTCAAGACCGAAGGCCAGTACGAACTTAGCCTCCGAAACCGGATTAGAGGTAGTGTCCATAGGTAGACCTTTCCGAGTTGCCGAAAAGCGTGATAATCGACGTCAGGGTCAGGCGACATTCGCTCTGGTCTGGCGCCGCTTCACTCACATGAAGGATCGAGAGATTCAGATCGAAGCCTGGCGAGATTTAGAAGAGAGTCAGGAAGTCGAGTTCCGGATTGGCTAGAGGAAATATGCCGAGACTCTATCTTCCACAAACTATTCAAGACAACATGATTGACCTTGCAATCCCGGGCAGAAGACTCAAAAAGGGCGATTTTTTTCGATGACGCTCCCTCTTTCACATTCCGTGCAGCTAGCGCGAGCTCCCCTTTGCCGAAATCGCATCGCCCTGCTGGCAACATTGCTGCTGGCTGGATGCGCCGCCCGGGAGCCCGAGACAGCCATAACAGTAGATAAGGAGATAGAGCCGTCCTCTGAACCGGCACAAAGGACTCCGCTTCTCCTGGAATCCTACACTGCAGTCACCGGCGAGAAACTCGACCGCAAAGAGCTGATCGAAACAGCCTCCAGGCTCATCAAGAGGCAGAGAAACAGAACGGCGATCGCCTGCCTGAATGACAGCCTGAAGCTCGAGCCGCGCGATCTCAAAGCTCTGGAGATGCGCGCTCGCTGCCTCGACCAAACAGGACAACTGGCAGAGGCGCTCATCATCTACTAAGCTCAAGCAGAAGAAGGCCCAGATTCTGGAAGCCAGCAGACGAGCAAGAGAATCCTTCGCCAACCTCGATAACCTGATCAGTCAGGCTGGCGATGTGCGCAATTACAAGCTCAGGGCCCGGGCTCTCAATGCCAGCAAACAATTTCAAGAAGCCCTGCACGACTTTCCAGCGACCCTGCAACAAACCAGCCTATTGCGCTTGCTTCAAAGCAAAGCCGCACTCTCCGCAGAATTTTGCGCCTGGCTCCACCGGCAATGCGCATCCCGGACAGGCTGGAATTCGAACTTCCATCTGATACCCGCACTCGCCACAAAACCGGGCTCCGGCTTCAAGCTGAATCATACAATGCGGGCAGTATGGAATAGTGGACCCTTCGAGCACCAGGGGCTGACCAGCTGGCACTATTGGCGGTGGCAGCTGGGAGGCACCGGAGAAAGAAGGCGGCGCCGGGTCCGGCGCCGGAAGATCGGCTTTTCCCGAAGAATCCGATGCAGTTTGCTCCTGGCGGCGTTGCACATTGAAGATGGACGGATCCGGAGGCGCCACGAAGCTGTTCGCTCCTCTACCGGAGCCATGCAGAGTTACCCCCTGTGTGCCTCCACCCAACACATCCGACTCCCCGTCCTGCACAGGCTGATCGGCGCGTGGCTCAAGAACCGGCTCGGATGCGGGCTCTGGTAACGAAGCAAGCTCGACTTCGGGTTCGAACACTGGTTCAGGCGCTGGCTCGGGCATTGAAACAGGCTCGGATACTGGCTCAGCAACAGGCTCCGGCTCCGCTTCCCAGACGATATCGGGCATGCGCGGTGGAGCCGCAATCTTCTTTTCGGGAACTACAAGAGGTTCTTTGCTCGATTGGGAGGCTTCCTGCCTGGCCTGTTTGCGCTTCGCTCTCTCCTTCAGCTTCTCCCTGGCCCTGCTCTGTCTTTCAGCCTGCTCGTCCTCGCTTCTTTCCTTGCGTCTGGTCTCAGGCTCGACAGCTTGAGCCGGCTCGTTCACAACAGGAGACTCCCTGTCGCCAGCGACGAAATCACCACGCTCAGTATCAAACACCTCCTCTTTGATGATCTCGCTGGTGGTGCCATCCACCCGGGTCATGGCTGCCAGCTCCTCCTCCAGAGACTTGAGCGATCTTGATGCGTTTTTGCTGGATTGTTCGCTCAGCAGCTCCGCCTGTCTCATGATCTGCAGGTGAGCATCCTGCTGCGCCTTTACCTCTGCCTCGCGCTCGGACCGGAGCCGGTCCTCATGACGTGAGCGCAACTGAGACTCCTGTTGCGCACGGTGCTCGGCCTCCTGCTGCACCTGGAGCTCGGAGGCGTCCCTGGCCCGCGCGTCGTCTTCCTGCTTGAGCTTCATCTCGAGCTCAGAGGCAGCAGCCGGATCGATCTCCCAGAGCGCTCTCAATTGCGCTTCGCGCCTGGACCTTTGAATTCTTTCCTCTTGATCCCGGGACAAAGACTCGGCTTGCGCCGCCCGGGATGCTTCCTGTTGCACCTTCAAAATCGCTTCCTGCTGTGCTTTCTGCTCGGCTTCCTGCTGTGCTCTTTGCTGCGCCTCTTCTTGCGCTTTCTGCTGTGCTCTTTGCCGGGCTTCTTCTTGCGCCCGGAGCTCCGCCTCTTCTTGCGCTTTCTGCTGCGCCCTTAGCTGGGCTTCTTCTTGCGCCCTTAGCTGCGCCTCTTCTTGCGCTTTCTGCTGCGCCCTTAGCTGCGCCTCTTCTTGCGCCCGGAGCTGGGCTTCTTCTTGTGCTTTCTGCTGCGCCCTTAGCTGGGCTTCTTCTTGCGCCCTGAGCTGCGCCTCTTCTTGCGCTTTCTGCTGCGCTCTGAGCTGGGCTTCTTCTTGCGCCCGGAGCTGCGCCTCTTCTTGTGCTTTCTGCTGCGCCCTTAGCTGGGCTTCTTCTTGTGCTTTCTGCTGCGCCCTGAGCTGGGCTTCTTCTTGCGCCCGGAGCTGGGCTTCTTCTTGTGCTTTCTGCTGCGCCCTTAGCTGGGCTTCCTCTTGCGCTCTCAATTCCGCTTGTTGTTGCTGTGCGAGCTGCTCCGCATCCAATCTCAAGAGCTCGGTACCTGAGAGCTCAGAGGGTTGCTGAGTTTCTTCCGGAGCCCGGCTGGCTTCCTCCTGGCGAGCCTGGACGGCTTTCTGAAATGCCTTCGTGCTCAAGAGCTCCGCTTCCACCAGGAAAGGAGATGGAATCAAGAGCTTCTCCTCGAACTTCCGTGGATGCGATACATAGAGAAGCTCTTTGGCGCGGCTTATAGCGACGTAGAACAGACGCCTTTCCTCTTCCACGTCCGGACAGTCGTCCGCAGGGAAAAGCCCCTGAGAGACACCGGTGAGAAAAACTACCGGATACTCCTCTCCTTTCAGATCCTCGATACCCTTTATCGATACCGCTGTGCCGCCGTCGTCGACCTTGCCGGGACTGGAGAGATTCTCCTTGGCCTTGATAAACTCCCTGATGCTCTTATAGCCCCTGGCCTCCTCCTCCATCTGCTCGACCTTCTCCAGAGGCTTATAAACGACCCCGGAGGGAATCTTGGCTGACTTGTATATGTCCTGGAGCTTTTGCGTACGCTTGAGGATGCTGATCGTCTCAGCCGGCGGCAGGGATTCCTGGTTCATCGTTCTGACGATTCGCACGAGGTCGTCGAGATCCTTGCAAGAAGGGTCTTTCGTAGCCTCGTAGTAGATCTCGATCGCCTTGAGAAACGACAGATTGTTCGCCTCGGCAAAACTGGCAATAGTGGTAGACAGCTTGGAGAGCTTCTGATCGAGATCCCGAGAGCGAAGCTGGCAGATGCGCTCGAATGACTCTCTCGCCTTGGGACCATCGGGATCCATGACCAGACGCAAGAATGCCATGACGTCTCCGACCTCGTCAGGCACCGCATCCGATACCGGCCCGGTAGCCGCGCATTGAATATTCTTGCGGAAAAGCGCTGCTTCTATAATGGATGCGTAGCGGGGATCTCGATAGCACAGCACGATATCGCCGGGCTGCTTGCCGCTCTCCAGAAGGATCGAGACTTCATTGGCCACCCAGTCGGACTCCTCCTTCTCTGACCTGCTCTCATGAGGGCCGATAATGGCGCTCCTTCCCTTCTGGGTACTCGCCGGTTGCACGTCCTTGGCGATCATCCGGAATGCCATAGACTGCACCACAAGTTTGCCGCAGTTGACGATTGCCGGATGAGAACGCCAGTTCTTCTGGAGAATATAGCACCTGGCATTGGGCATCCGAATCGAGGTCTCAGCCAGAAGATTCGGCATTGCGCCCCGACCTGCAGTCAGACATTCATCTTCATTGCCGGCGAGGAAGAGGTTGTCCTGAGGAAACGAGAGCATCTTGGCCAGCAGGTCCTGAGCAGCTGTGCACTCCTGATACTCGTCGATGAGCACGAAATCGTACTTGGACTCGTACTCGTAGCGCACATCGACATCGTCTGCAAGAAGCTGGCCGGCAAGCATGATCGTGTCATCGGGATCGACTCTGTTGCTCTTTTTTAGCTGCTCTTCATACCCGCTATACACTTTTCCGACAAGCTTGTCTTCCTCGGTCTGACCCCCCTCCTCTACATGCCTGGCAGTGACAAGATTGGCTTTGTAGAGCGAGATCAGCGAGGCGAGCGAATCCTCGTCCATACCGTCATCGATGAGCTCCAGCATCACCGGATCGACATCTTTCCTGACTTTCTTCAGCACTCGCGACAACAAGCGGGCGGGATTGCTCTCCAGCTTGAGAGGCGGCTTCCTGCCTATTTCAACGGCGTTCTCCTTGAGAATCCGAAAGCCTATATCGGTCCAGTGGGAAAAATTGAGCTTCTGGACTGTCTGCGCGTCCGTGATAACTTCCACCATACGCTGCAGCCTCGCCACCGAAGCCTCGGTACTGGAGAACACCAGAATCCTCTCCGGGCTGACGCCCTGAGCGAGGAGATAGCCGACCCGGTGCGCGACACAACTGGTCTTGCCGGTGCCGGCTCCCCCGGTGACTGCCACCGGCCCCGCACCATGGGTAATGGCCTGCTTCTGCTCGTCGTCGTCGACGGGAAGCTCGGGAACCACTGTCTGACCGCGACCGAACAACAGCCTGCCGACGGTCGACTTCTTCCTGCCCTGCTTCCACACCTGTTCCACCGCGTCGACACATGCCGGCAGATCGCTCATAATCTCCGAGGTCGTGAAACGCAATATCTTCCATCCATCACTGAGAAGGACCAGATTCTTCTTGTTCTCAGGACCGCTGAAGCCGGCGGCGTCGATTGAGGCGAGGGTATCGCACTCTATATCGAGCCGATTATCCCGATCCGCGATCGCGAGATCCAGAACATAGTCTCCCAGAACCTGCTGTGCTACCACAGGGAGGTCTCTCTCCTTCAACCCGTTGAACAGGTGATACTCGGAGACGAGCATTGGAGGCAGACCATCGGCACGAACCTGCCTGAAATGATAGAGATCGATGAGACTCGAGTCCACGAGCCACATTAGCTTATCCCAGGTAACCTTCCTGCCGGCATAATCGTTGTCGTCACACCTTGCGCCATAGGCCAGGAACTCATCGAGGCCCAGGGGCGTGGTCAGGACCGTTGCTTTCCCGTAGAGAACGCGAGGATAGAGCAGATAGTGGTAGAGGTACCACATATGATGACCGAGGGTCGGAGCCTCCAGATCTTTCAGGACGGCCACCTCGGAAGCCAGGTAGTCAAGCTCCACATTGCTTACGGTCGGCTGTCCGAAACGGCTCTGGGCCAGGGCATTCTGCCAGACCAGATCGGCCTGGGCATAGACCTGCTCGCCGGTGATGATGAAAGGCTCGATTCCTCTCGAGCGCAGGTTGATCATCGCAGCTTCGAGATAGGCCTCCTGCTCCGCACCACAGTCGCTAGCGAAAAGGCCCCGCACCGAGCCCGTGTAAAGACCGTAATTGTCCACGAACCAGTGCATGGCATCCCGACAGTCGGTGGGCTGCGGAGGAACTCTGCTTGATTTCAAATCGGGACGGCGACGCTTTGCCACTGGAACTCTTTTCGGGATTAGCCAATCCCTTGACGACCCTGACAGCCAGCCAGATCGCAGGGACCTTCTGACAACTCTACAAAAGAAACGGAATCAGCCTTAAATTCAACGTTCCCCGACAGATGGATCTTTACTCAGAACAAGTATCAGATAATTTTTCCTTTGCGCGATATATACGTTCGATACTAAGAGAAACAAATTCGATAACTTCCGAAAACCCAGCCATACGCCTCTTTTCGCCCTCGGATCCGGTGCTCCGGCAAACTTGACATATTTCCATTCTCGCTGGGAATAGTACAATCAACATGGGCTCTTAAACCGAGCTCACCGGTCTAGTCCATGACCAACTTAGTAGGTCACTAGATAAAGAACCTCAGAAAAGGAGAGGGAACTTCATGAGATCACTTCTATTTGCCGCCGTCCTGACCATGGTTAGCGCACCTGTTTACGCTCAAGCCTGTGGTGACGAAGGTAGATACTTCCACCTTTCGCCGCCCGAGTATTCCTGGCCGCGTCACAGAAGACAGACGATCCACAGAAAGGCCAAAGCCCTTCGCTGGTATCGTGAGCACAACGGCAACGTACTCGTTTGCCCTGGCTCGTATATCGAAGGCATCACCCAAGAAGCCAGCAAATAACAGATTCATCTCCTGCCAGCTGGCGTTGGCAGTCTGATAACAATTTTGTTGGGCCTGTCCTGACCGGCAGGCCATTTTGCTTTGATTTACAATTTATCAGACAGATGCCCGCTCAATCGCCTCGTCTCCAGAACCTGGCATTGAAAAAGGGATTGTCCCAGGGAAGGCAACGGCGCGAGCCATTCCTGGAAACCTTTGGCTGAACTCCCTGGACCCAGGGCTGGTGGACCAGGAGAAGGCGAGGTTGAGCCAGGAAAATCCAGGGCTGCTCTTCAGCGAGAATTCTTCTGACATCCCGGCAATAGCGCTCCATCGTTTTCTTGTCGCCCGCTTCGATGGCCAGGCGGATCGAACTGTCGAGCTCGTAGCTGTGGAATTTCGAGTAGTTGAGGCTGCCGGTGCTGCTCCAGACCATGCGAAAATCCGGCCATGGACCGACGGTGCGGCTGAAGAGAACCACATCAAAGTCCCCTTTCTTCAGATACTGATCCTTGAGAGTGGCATACTCTACTACTGAGACCTCGCAAAGCACGCCGCTTTTCTGCAGAAAGGAAGCGACTGCTTGAGCGACATCCAGAAAATCCCTCAATGTGAGGATTCGCATAGAGAGCCTGTCCCGGCCGTTGGCAGGGGAAGGGGACGACCAGGCTCCATCACTGTCGCGGACAAAACCCTCGCTCTCAAGCAGCTTTGCGGCTGCCTCCGGATCATAAGGCCAGCTCTTGATCTCAGCGTCTCTTGCCGCCTCTTCCGGAAAGTCTGTCCTGGGCACCACACAGTAGCCACCATAAAGCTTGTCGGCAATCTCATCACGATTCACCATCATCGAAAGCGCCTGCCTGACTCGCTTTTGATCGAACGGCCATTCGCTGGTATTGAATCCGAGAAAAATCGTCCGGGAGCCGGGCGCGTTCTCGATCACCAGATCAGGTCCCGAACCGGCTAATACCTTTGCATCTCGCCCATCGATCTGAGCCAGATCGATCTCTTTACGAACCAGTGCCATTGCGATTTCCCTCTTATCAGGGATGACCCGCCAGACAATCTTCTGCCTTTCGACATCCTGCTCCCGGTCGCCGTGATACGCATGATTGGGCTCGAACTCGATCTGTACACCAGGAATCCACTTGCCGAGCCGATAAGGACCTGTTCCCACAGGATGGCGGGCCAGGCCTCTCTCCTGGTCCGAAAGCTCGAGAACTCGCTCCGGCAGGATCTTTAGCTCGGTAAGCCGCTCGGGAAGAGTCAGATCCGGTCTTTTCAGACCCATCTCGATGGTGGCATCGTCCACCACCAGGCACTTATCGATGACGTCATAATTCCGGCGGAATGGCGACTTCTTCCCGAGAGCGGCAGCCACGGACGCGCTGACATCGCTGCTCTTCACCGGGACCCCATCACTGAAGCTCGCCTTCTTCAGGACGAAGCGATAACGCCTGCCGCCGTCGAGCACCTCGAAGCGCTCAGCCAGAGAGCCTTCCACCTGCAGATCGGGACCGAAACGAACGAGACCCTCATAGATGAGCGACTGGCCGTAGTAAGAAGCAGAATCGACACTGTTGAAAGGGTCGAAGCTGCGAGGCTCCCAGGGCATGCCCACGACGATCCGGCCCGGCGCCATGCTTTGGCCGCCGGCCAGGGTGCAGGAAGTGAGAAGGCCTAAAATCGCGGCTGCCAGGCAGACAACACCAGCACTCCGCTTGCAAAGAGCCTCCCCTTGTGGAGAACGCACAAACCCTCAGCTTATCAAGGTCCGGTCTGAGATACGAAATAGAAGCAAGCAAGCATCACCAGCATGGCGCTCGTCACTCCCAGCCAGAATCCCGCCACCAGTATCTGCCAGACAATGAGAGCCTGTCTGGCTGACAGCGAGATGATGATGCCCATACGATTGATAATATAGAAAAGCACCGCGCCTACTGTGAACAGCAGAGGCAGGAGCTTGATGCCCGGGGGAACCTGGACCGAGACCGCCACTACCAGGCTGAGAATGCAGAGCACCACCAGAGCGATGGTCACATAGTCGGAGAAACGCTGTTTGACATTCTCGGCAACCGAGGCCTCGTTGATGTGCTTGAGAGCCAGGAAGAAGTTCTTCAAACCCTGTCTGCGAGGAGTTTGCACCGTATCCCGTGCAGAGGCGGCTTCTCCCCCGGCACTCAATCTGTCATCGGCCTTATCAGACACGGCTCTTCCTCCAACCATCACTCTAATATTATAAATAGCTGTCAGAGATTATTATGCCCGGCTGAGGTGCTTTACCAGCGTTATTGGTCGTCGTTGGCCTCACTATCGGAATCTTCTTCATCTTCATCGAAGATCTCAGGCTCGAAATCATCATCATCGTCTGAAGAGCGGGCTTTTGCCGATTCGCCCTCGGGAAGCCCCTCGAAACTGATGACGATATGGCGATCGGCTCCTTCTCCTTCGCTATTGGAGGAGAGCTCGGGAAAATTCTCGTGCAGATAATTGTGGACCAGCCGGCGCTCGTATGGGTTCATAGGGGGCAGAGCGAAACGCTCCTGCTCACCGTTGAGCACTTCCACTGCGCCTTGCTTCGCCTGATCCTCCAGGGTCCGCCTTCTCCTTATCCGATAATCGAGAACATCCACGACGAATGGGCCGCCTTCTATGGCATTGGTCTTGCACATCTGCCTTACGACAAACTGGAGCGCTTCCAGCGTCTGTCCGTTTCGACCGATCAACATACGAGCATCGTCGGCCCGACAGTCGATCCGGTAACAGATCGTGGTATCGTCCAGCTCCTCCTCGACTACCTGAGCCTCAATGTCGAGAATCGCGAGAATCTTTTCCAGATAGGACTGAGCGCTATCGCCAAGTATGCTTTGAGTCATTTCTTCTTCTTCTTGTTCCTGCGTTTGCTGCTGACACCTTGAGGATCCCTGTCCTCGGAGCTTCCCTTCTTGATATTTATCTTGCTGCCCGGCTCCTTGCCATTTCCGGAACGATCATCCGGAAGGCCTGGCGGTTTCTTCCCCGGATCCGTGGCATCGATTATTATGTCACCCCCATCGTCGTCCATGACATCGATCAGAGGAGGAACAGGCCGGCGCATCAACAACCAGGTCTGGCCGGACTGGATTATGTTTGAAAGAACCATATACACCAGAACTCCCACCGGAAGGGGGATGAAAACGAAGGTCCCGGTAAGCGCCAGAGGCATTACTTTCATCACATCCTGCTGAACCCTCTGCTGCTCGTCTATAGGCTCGCCGGGCTTGGCTTTCGGGGTGGTTACGCTGAGCTTTTGAGAAAGCCACATGGTGAAACCGAAGCCCAGGATCAGAAGGATAGCGTCGAAATTCTCTTGTTTGAGAAGATCCTTGCCGATGGCGATTTTGCCGAGACCGTTGATGAAACCGAATTTCTCGTCCTTGGCTATACCATGGATTATCGCCACTACTTTGTACTCGCCGTCTTTATGGAAGACCGCATGACCTCTATCGTCGATCTCGGCGACTGCGTTGTCGGTGACCTTTTGGTTGTCTTTATGTATCTCCCAGCTCGGCTTGAAATCATCCGAGAGTTCCCCTTCAACGGCCCGACCGCCGAACTCGACCGAATCACCCACCGGTACTTTCAGATCGCCGGGAAAAATAGCCACTTTCGCTACCTTTCCGTCGCCGCCCACATATGGAATAGCGCTTCCTGAAGTCTCCCTGGTCACTTCCCGTGACGCGGTCGCCTCTTTGACCACTTTCACATGAGCGTCCACAGGCTTGTCGCCGAAAGGCGGACCGGAAAAGGTAGCAAACAGCGCGATAAAAATCGGCAACTGAATGAGCAAGGGCAAGCAACTGGACATGGGATTCACTCGATTTTTCATCATGAATTCCATGGTCTTGCGTTGATAGAGCTCAGGATCCTTCTCGTAACGCTCCTTGAGCTTCTTCATCATAGGCGAGAGCTGGCTCATCCTCTGCATGCTCTCGGTCTGCTTGGCCACCAGAGGCCAGAGCAGGATCCTGACCAGGATGGTTAGACTTACAAGCGCCCAGCCGTAACTATCGGTCAATTGCTCGAAGTACTCGAGAATCGGGATCATGAATGAATAGGTCAGGTCCACGGGCTACCTCGTTGAAGCATCTTTTCGGAACAGGCTGACGAAGCTCGAAGCCTCCGGGACCTCATCGATTCCGCCAAGATTCCAGGGATTGCACCTGAGAAGGCGCCAGCCGCCCAGAAGAACTCCCCTGACCAAGCCGTGGCGCAGGATGCAACCTAGCGTATATTCTGAACAGGATGGATAAAACCTGCATGACGGCCTTCTCAAGATCCTGGTCGCCTGCCAGCCCCGAATGAGGATGGTCGAGATTCCTTTGCTGAAACTGGCCGGGCTGAACCGCATGGATCTATCGAAAACACCTGGATATAGCGCTATTACACCTGTCCATTATCCATCTCTCTTGGCAGGGAAGCCCTTCTGTTAACATCGTGATCATCTTTCGGCCTTTTCTTCACAGTCTCCTTATCGACAGGAGAATTGCCGAAGCGCTTATCAGCCCGAATTAAACAGCTCTCAACCGCCCTTGCTATCTGATCGTAGGTGCTGCTGAGAGCCTGGCTGTGAATGGTGAACACCAGGACATACCACTGATTGAGACGATAATGCCCTTTCCTGCCTGAGTAGACCTGCTCCCGCAGGTGACGGTAGGCTTCCCGAACCTGCCTCTTGAGCCGGTTTCGCTTGCAAGCGCTCTTGGATACTTTCTTGCTAACGACAAATCCGGTCAGTGGTCTCCAGTCACCGGTCTGCCTGCCGGAGGCACCCTGCCTGGGAATAACGTACAAACTCAATTGCGGCGAGCTAATCACCCGCCGCTCCTGATATGCTCGCTGGAATGCGCTCGCTCGCCTTAGTCTTTCAGCCTGTGGCAACAATGATGTCGACCACTAGACCGCCAGACGATAGCGACCTTTCTGGCGTCTTCTTCTGATCGTCTTGCGACCGGCTTTGGTAGCCATTCTCGCGAGAAAGCCGCCATTCTTCTTGGCTTTGCGAGTCGAGCCTCTGAGAGTTCTCTTCATGAAGTGATACTCCTGGCCTGCCAACATAAAAAATGTTGGCGTGTTCTTGAGATGAACAGCTATGCTATCATCCAGAAAGCAATTTACGGTCGGCAAGCTCAGGGCTGCGGCTAAAAATTTACGAATATAGAGACGACTCCACCGGTCTGCGCAGATTATCTCTGGCGCGGTCTGATTTGTCGTCCGCCAGTCGGGCTCAAAAGGGACGGCATATCCAGTCGATCTACCGTCCCTCAAGACCGCTCTGTCTCTACTTACTCACAGCCAATCTTCTTAACGAGGATTCATCTCATCGATGCCAACAATGCCAACCAATAATGACGTCCGCCTGGTGAAATCGAACTCCGACCTGCTCGAGGACTTGAAGTCCCTCCTCGGCAAGCGCCTGAAAGCACCGGTCTATCATAGCTGGATAGCACCTCTGTCAATCGTCTCCGTCAGTCCTGGCCAGGTCGTTTTCGGTGTTTGCAACGATTTCATGGGGAGCATGATCACCGGACAGTACAGGGAGCCAATCGTCCAGGCTCTCGTCGAACTCCTGCAAGAGCCGGTAGCCATCAAGGTTACCGTCGACGATAGCCTCAGCCACGATGTCTACACCGGCACCATATCGAGTATCACTACCCCACCTCCTCCGGCGCCTGTCGGCGAGGTCCCGCTTTCCTACTCAGCCGAAGCAAGCAGGCGAGCCGCGGCTCGCAGTGGTGGTTTGGGTCAACCCTCCCTTGGTCGGGTGGATCTGGTGGCCAGGGCCAATCTCAATCCGAAATACACCTTCGATACTTTCGTGGTCGGCTCCAATAACCGCTTCGCGCATTCCGCAGCCGCCGCGGTAGCCATGAAGCCAGGGCAGGCTTACAACCCTCTGTTCATCTACGGGGGTGTCGGTCTGGGCAAAACCCATATCATGCACGCCATCGGCAACGAGGTCCTCAAACACTCTCCGCACCTGGCCGTCAAGTATGTGAGCTGCGAGCGTTTCACCAATGACCTGGTGAACTCGATTCGCGAGAATCGCATGGTGGAGTTTCGCAAACGCTATCGCCAGCTCGACGTGCTTCTCATCGACGATATCCAGTTCATCGAAGGCAAGGAGTCAACCCAGGAAGAGTTTTTCTATACTTTCAACGCTCTCAAAGAAGCCAACAAACAGATCATCATCTCCTCGGACCGTCCGCCCAAATCTCTATCGAGACTGGAAGAGCGCTTGAAGAGCCGCTTCGAGTGGGGACTGATCACCGATATCCAGATACCTGATGTCGAGACCAGGCTGGCGATTCTCAAGAAGAAATGCGCCAGCGAAGGGATTGCCATCAACGACACGATTCTCGATCAGATCGCCTCATCCATCACCACCAATATCCGCGAGCTCGAAGGCGCCCTCATCAGAGTTCATGCCTACTCGAGCCTGACAGGCGGCGATACGGACCCCGCCATGCTCAGACACATGCTCTCCCCTTCCAGGCCCCCGAGCGATAGCCAGCCAGTCACCATAGAGAGCCTGATCGATACCGTAGCATCCACTTACAATCTGGAGCCCGCCGAGCTCAAGTCATCGAAGCGCTCCCAGGACCTCACCCTGCCCCGGCATATCGCCATGTATCTGGCCCATGAGGATCTTGGAATCAGCTATCCGAGAATCGGCGAGGCCTTCGGAAATAGAAAACATACATCCGCTCTATATGCTCATTCCAGAATCAAGGACCTGCTTGGAAAAGACCCGAAGCTCGTGTCGAAGATCGCCTCAATCCGGCAGAAGATGGGCAATTGAGACGCTGTAGAAAAACTGTCCGGAATCTGTTTTTTCACTGTCGGCCGGGTGTCATTCGATCGAAGTCCTGACAGAAGCAAGCATCTGGCGCAAACAGAAAATCTCCAGCTTTTCTACAGGACAATTTGGAATATTGCTGCCATTGATCCGGTTTCCTACAGAAAAATCGCGGCCCTACTACTCCTATTTATTTAGATTTTTCAATTAGGAAGCAATACTAACTAAACGGACTCCAAGGAAACTTGCGGTTCAGAACGGTATCCTTATAAGCGTTCTCAAACTCTTTTTCCGGCGAGGTAAGCCATATGCATTTTGCAGTCCAGAAGGACACGCTGGTTCGCGCTCTCAAAGACGTGACAAGCGCCCTGGCAACCCGGGTTGTCCAGCCCATCCTGAGTAATGTACTTATCGAGTCGGTGGACGAGTCGACGGTCAAGTTTCAAGCAACGGATCTGGATCTCACCATCGAGACCAAGACACCGGCCGTGGTCTATACCCAGGGCTCCATCACCCTGCCGGGCAAAAAGCTCCTGGAAGTCGTCTCCAAGCTCCCCAACGAGCTGGTATCCTTCCAGGTCGACAGCGAGAATTTCGAGACCACCGTTACCTGCAAACGCTCTAAGTTCAGTCTGGCCGGCCTGTCCGCTGAAGACTATCCGAAGCTCTCCGAGCAAAGACCGGAAGAAGCCCTGCTGATGCCCTGCTCGATTCTCAAGAAAGCCATTTCCCAGACCGCTTTCGCAGCAGCCAGCTATGACGCTTCCAGTATCCTCGGCGGCGTCTATATAGTAATCGACAAGGGCATCTTCGAGTGCACCGCTACCGATGGCAGCCGCCTGGCTCACCGCCGGGAGGAGCTCAATGTGCTAGCTCCGACAGCTTCCGCCGTCGAGGCAGACAGAGAGCGCGAAACTGCAGCAAGCACAGCCACTCTCGAGAAGCCCAGCTCCTTGAAGGCGATCATTCCAGCCAAGGCTTGCACTGAGATCGTCAAGCTGCTCGAGGCTCAGGAAACCACCAGCAAAGGCGAAGGCGAGAGCGTCGAGGTCCGTGAAGTTCGTATCGGACTGATCGATGGTCAGATTGTTTTCGAGACCGATAGCCATTTCCTCTCCACACGCCTGATCAGTGGTGAGTATCCTCGCTATCAGGACCTCTTCCCCACCGACTACAAATTCCTGGCGGTATTCAATCGCGAAGAGCTCATGAAAGCCATCGATCGTGTGGCGGTAATGTCCGATGACCGGACACACCTGATCAAGCTTCATTTCGAAGAGGATAATCTCCAGATCACAGCCAATACTCCAGATGTCGGACGCGCTCAGGAAGAGCTCGCAATCACTTTCGAAGGCGAAGGTCTCGATGTGGCCGTCAACGTCAAATACATGGTGGATGTGCTCCAGCGTTTGAGCGTGGAAGAGCTTCGTCTCGAGATGCTCGGCTCCCTCAAGCCCCTGATTCTCAAGGGTCAGAACGACGAGCAGTACAAGTATCTGCTCATGCCGGTTCAAGCCAAGTAAAGGGAGAATTGTTTGCAAGTCGGAAGTCGGCTCCCTCAAGTTCCGATCAAGAACTCTTTCCTTCTGATTGCAGCGGTCCCGGGAACTCTCCCGGGACCGTCTTTCTTTCCATATCTCGGTTGGTGGGCTGGTTGATGCAAATATTATCAAATATAGTAATAATCGATGAAAATTGAAAATGAAAGAGAGCCGGCTGTTTGAAGTCAATCAAACAGCCGGCCTGCAGGCAACTCTCAGTTCTTCTGGTTATTCAGGAATCACTCGGCGGCTTCCTGGAAGCTCAGGGCCATGGAGGCGCGGAAGGCGGCCAGCTCGTCCGGGAGACGATCGCCCAGGCGAGCGAAGAAGGCTTCTTGATCGGCCAGCTCCTTGAGCCATTCTTCACGGTCGATGGTGAAGAGCTTCTCGAGGGCGCCGGGCTTGAGACTGGCGAGGCCGCTCACGTCCAGATCGGTGTTGCCGGGAACCATGCCCAGAGGCGTGGTCCGAGCGGCGGCGACCCCATCGGTCCGCTGGAAGATCCACTTCAGCACCCGGAGATTGTCGCCATAGCCAGGCCAGAGGAACTTGCCCGCTTCATCGAGACGGAACCAGTTGACCAGGAAGATGGGCGGCGTGGCCACCGATTTCCCGAAGCTGAGCCAGTGCCCGAAATAGTCGCCCATGTTGTAACCGCAGAAGGGCAGCATGGCCATCGGGTCCCGGCGAACCTGGCCGACCTTGCCGGCAGCCGCTGCTGTGGTCTCGGAGCCGAGGGTGGCGGCCATGTAGACGCCGTGGGTCCAGCTGAAGGTCTCGAGCACCAGGGGCATGGTGGTGGCGCGCCGTCCGCCGAAGAGGAACGCCGCGATCGGCACGCCTGTCGGGTTGTCCCAGTCCGGATCGAGCGACGGGCAGTTGGTGGCCGCTGCCGTGAAGCGGGCATTGGGATGAGCAGCCGGGCGACCGCAGTCAGGGGTCCAGGGCTTGCCTTGCCAGTCGGTGAGATTCGCCGGAGGCTCGCTGGTGAGGCCTTCCCACCAGACATCGCCATCGTCGGTGAGAGCCACATTGGTGAAAATGCAGTCCTTGCTCACCGCGGCGATAGCGTTCGGGTTGGTCTTGGCCGACGTGCCGGGTGCGACGCCGAAATAGCCGGCTTCTGGGTTGATGGCGTAGAGCTTGCCGTCCCTGCCGGGCTTGATCCAGGCGATGTCATCGCCGATGGTAGTCACCTTCCAGCCCGGAAGAGAGTCCGGCGGCACCAGCATCGCCAGGTTAGTCTTGCCGCAGGCGCTCGGGAACGCAGCTGCGACGTATTTCTTCTTGCCTTCCGGCGACTCGAGACCGAGGATGAGCATGTGCTCGGCGAGCCAGCCTTCATCGCGGGCCATGGCGGAGGCGATGCGCAGAGCAAAGCACTTCTTGCCCAGGAGCGCGTTGCCACCGTAGCCGGAGCCGTAGGACCAGATCTCGCGGCTCTCGGGGAAGTGGCAGATGTACTTGGTGTCGGGGTTGCATGGCCAGGCGACATCCTTCTGCCCGTCGGCAAGGGGCATGCCCACCGAGTGCATGCAGGGGATGAATTTCCCGTTCTTGCCCAGCGCGTCGAGAACAGCGCTGCCCATGCGAGTCATGACGCGCATGCTTGCCACCACATACGGGGAGTCGCTGATCTCGACGCCTATGTGCGAAATTTTGGAGCCCAGAGGGCCCATGCTGAAGGGGATGACATACATCGTGCGGCCGCGCATGGAGCCGTCGAAAAGCCCGTTGAGGGTGTTGCGAGCCTCCTCCGGAGCGAGCCAGTTGTTGGTCGGGCCGGCGTCGTCTCGATTCGCCGAGCAGATGAAAGTACGCTCTTCCACCCGGGCGACGTCCGAAACGTCCGAGCGGGCCAGATAGCTGCCCGGGCGTTTCGCGGGGTTGAGGGGGATGAGGGTGCCGGCAGCAGTCATCTCGGAGAGAAGCTGATCGTATTCAGCCTGCGAGCCGTCGCACCAGTGCACCCGGTCTGGCTTCGCGAGGGCGGCCATCTGGTCGACCCAGGCGATGAGAGCGGTGTTCCGGCACGGGGCTTTCGTCTTCGATTTTGTCATTTGGTATCCATCGGTGGTTGGCTGCTGGGAGTGCACTGCTTGTTCCGAACCAGGCCGAGAACGCCATTCCTGTCCAGTGACAAGAATCGCGGAGGCTTTTTCAGGATTGGCAGTACTTCTAGACCTGGTTTAACTCAGGATGAAATCATCAGAAACAGATCGGCACAGTAGCAGGCTTGCTCTTTGAATCTCTAATCTCTTCACTTTTGTTATTAAGTTGACATGACAGTCAAGAAGCCCTTCGTTTGGCTTATTCCGGCTTCATGTAGTTTTATATGTAATGTCCTTTCTGTTGCGCTGTATATGCCGCCCTCGCTCGGTTTGCGCTAAGTTTGCCCGACTCTTTCTCCGCCTGTCCTCTTGTTGCCAAGCTGAATCAACTGATTGAGGCGTAACAGGGTCATGTTCCGGGTCTGTTTGGTGCTTCGCCGGTGGTGGCTCTTGAATCACTGATCACCCGGTAATAGGGTATCCAGGAACTTCCTTCGTCCAAACCTGCGAGTCTTTCAAAGACTGATCTCAACATCCTCGGCTCTACTGTTTCTGTGTCCCGATCTTCGCAAGCGGCGAGGCGGTATACTCATGCGAACAGGAGTCCGGGCCTAACTATTCGTGGAGCATGCAAATGACTGTCACCACAGAAAGCCGCAAAGGGCTTGCTGCTACTCATGTGGTTTTCAACCAGGTGCCGCCTCTGGTGGACACCAATATTTATACCGCCGACCCGACTCTGGTGGCGGCTGTTCATCGTTATGGCGCCTCCTGGGCTCATGACCGACTCGTTTCTTTCGGTTCTCGACTTGGCAGGGCCGAGGTCCTGGAATGGGCTGAGCAAGCCAATCGCTTCCCTCCACAGATCAAGACCCATGACCGCACCGGTAACCGCATCGACGAGGTGGAATTCCATCCGGCTTATCACAAGCTGATGGCTCTTTCCTGCGAGTATGGCGTGCACAATCTCCCCTGGGCCAGTCCCGGGCCGGGAGCCCATGTCGCTCGCGCTGCCATGATGTTCATGGCATACCAGACCGAGGCTGGACACTGCTGCCCGATCTCTATGACCTATTCGGTGGTGCCGGCTCTCAGCCGCCAGGCTGACCTCTTCGCCATGTGGGAGCCCCTCATCGCCGGCAATGGTTACGAAGGCCGTCTGATGCCGGCGAATCTCAAGCCCGGTGTCATCTTCGGAATGGGTATGACCGAGAAGCAGGGCGGCTCGGATGTGCGAGCCAACAGCACGGTGGCGGAGCCTGTCGGTGCCGGCGGCCCCGGTCAGGCTTACGAGCTCACCGGTCACAAGTGGTTCTGCTCGGCGCCCATGTCCGATGCCTTCCTCGTTCTCGCCCAGGCGAAGGGCGGGGTGTCCTGCTTCCTGGTGCCGCGTTTCCTGCCTGACGGCAGCCGCAACGTTTTTCAGGTGCAGCGTCTCAAGGACAAGCTCGGCAACAAGTCCAACGCCAGCTCCGAAGTCGAGTTCCGCAGCACCACCGGCTATCTGGTGGGTTCGGAAGGTCGCGGTGTGCCCACAATCATAGAGATGGTCAACCACACTCGTCTCGACTGCGCTATCGGCTCGGCGGCGCTCATGCGGCAGGCCACCGTCCAGGCAGTGCACCACGCACGCCACCGCAGAGCCTTCGGCAAGCTGCTCGTCGATCAGCCGCTGATGATCAACGTCCTGGCTGACCTGAGCCTGGAGGCCCAGGCTGCCGAGCTTCTCATGATGCGTCTGGCTCATTCCTACGATCGAGCTTCCGAAAGCGCCTTCGAGGAGTCCTTCCGCCGCATCGCCAGCGCCGTCAGCAAGTACTGGCTCTGCAAGCGGGCTCCCATGCACGTCGCCGAAGCTCTCGAATGTCTGGGCGGCAACGGCTATGTCGAAGAGTCGATGATGCCGCGCCTGCTGCGCGAGAGCCCCCTCAACTCCATCTGGGAAGGCTCCGGCAATGTCATCTGTCTCGATGTCATCCGCGCCCTTGCCAAAGAGCCGGATACCCTCGATGCCATCGGCACCGAGCTCCAGAGTGTCCGCGGCAAGAACCGGACCTACGACCGCTATGTCACGAGTATCATGAAGGCGCTTCGAGATATGCAGGCCAGCCTTGCTCGAGGAGAAGCCGCGGTCATGAAGGCGCAGCTAACCGCCCGCCGTCTTGTGGAGCGCACCGGTCTCGCTTTGCAGGCCTGCCAGATGATCAAGTTCGCGGAGCCAGCTTCGGCTCGCGCTTTCATCAGCTCGCGTCTGGGCTCACAGCATGGCTACACCTTCGGAACGCTTAGCGCCAGCCCCTCTCCGCGCGGTCTCCTGGAAGCCTATATGGGTACCGGGAAATAACAAGCAAGCGGTCCGCCCGAAGCTGCCGCAAGAGCCCGAAGTCGTCGCAAAAGCTCGAAGCTGCCGCAAAAGCCCGAAGCCGCCGCAAAAGCTCGAAGCTGACGCAAGAGCCCGAAGCCGCCGCAAGAGCCCGAAGCTGCCGCAAGAGCCCGAAGCCGTCGCAAAAGCTCGAAGCTGCCGCAAGAGCTCGAAGCTGCCGCAAGAGCTCGAAGCCGTCGCAAAAGCTCGAAGCTGACGCAAGAGCTCGAAGCTGACGCAAGAGCCCGAAGCTGACGCAAGAGCTCGAAGCTGACGCAAGAGCCCGAAGCTGACGCAAGAGCCCGAAGTCTTCTGCTCGAATCGCAAATTCCGGCAGGGGAGCATCCTTCGCTCCCCTGCTGTTCTCTTTTAATTCACATACTACTAAATCGTTTAGGAGGTTGATAATGAATTGGAAAATTTCTCGAAAAAATGAGCTCACAAGTCAAGTTGGAGCATTTATGCGTTTCTTGCGTAAAAAAGAGCTGAATTTACGTCATAAACGCCTTGAAACGACAGTTTTATGGCGTTTATGCTATTTTCCGAGCTTTCACAGTGCCCCAATTTGGGCGTGAGTTTCCCGAACTGGCGTTCCGATCTGGATTCTCTCATTGATCGCATTTGGCGATTCGAGAGGTAGTGTCAAGGGCTTGGCACCTTCTGTCCGAGTTCTCGAACCGGGCCTGAGCTTTTCTCGTAGTTCTAGTTAGAAAGGATGCGAGAAGGAGTTCAGCTTATGCATTCGGTATTCGATCAGGACGACTTTTTTGAGAGATTCAACAGGGATATAGACGCAGCCAAGGCACTTGTTCTGATTCAGAGCCCGTTTATAACCGCGCGGAGGATACGACAGATTCGCGAAGTGCTCAGGCAGGCTGTAACAAGAGGGGTTCGTATTTGTGTATTTGTCCAGACGGTCGACTCTCGATTCGTCGACCCGCTCCAGTACAAGGAAAGGAGGGAAGCGCAGGACATTGCAGCTCAGGCCCTTGTTTCTATAGGTGTTCACGTGAATACCAGAGACGGAATTCACGAAAAGCTTGTCACTGTTGACGATAGAATTCTCTGGGAAGGAAGCCTGAATCCACTAAGCTATCTAGACACGAAGGAGCGCATGAACAGATGGATTGATGGAGCTAAGGTCAGAAGCGCTGTGCTCAAACATGGGTTGAACGATTGTTCTTCTTGCGATAAGGAATTTGAAAAGGGAGACTTGAAGGAGTTGTTCGGAAGGCTCGTCAGGAAACGGCGCAAGCTCCTTGGAGTCAATCAAGCGGAGCTATCGAAATCGACCGGAGTGAGCCAGTCGACGATCTCGCGTATCGAGAGGGGCGAGTTTGATTTTCGTCTTAGCACGATAACCTGTCTGTTTGATTGGCTTGGAGTATCATGCCGGCCGGTTCCATGGCATATGGTCCCTTCCACCGACAAGCGAATCTTGGAAGTGCTCAGGGAAGAGGATAAACTTCATGGTAGAGATTAGACTTTTGTGAACTCGCTGAGCTCAGGGGTTTCCGGGGAGATTGAGTCGTGATTTTTTTTACTGTATTAAGTAATAGAAATCACCGGATGAAAGAAGGGCAGGAAGCGCTCTAGCGCTTCCTGCAAGTTTCTGGTTCGAGCGCTGGTCGTTATTGGGCGACGAACGCTCAGGCGATGGTCGCTACCTCGATGATGATGACCTCTTCGGGCATCTCCGGGAAGGGGAGAACGAGCCCGAGATAGCTGGCAAGGCTATAGGAGTCGAACAGGTTGCACCACTCGTGGTGTCGGCACCTGCCTTCCTCCCAGTCCCGGTTTTCGATGGCGGCGTTCAAGCCGTCCCATCCTGAGCCGGTTCTGGTGCTGTCTCCCACCACATAGGTGGTGGTGGGCTCGACAGCGCAGCACTCGCGGGTGCAACGCTCGGTGGACCGCTGATGCGTGTCCCTGACGGGAAGCTCGATGCGGTCGCCCTTGCTGGGCATCGGGTCGGAAGCCGCCAGCAGGCGACATTCCATGAGGCTGTCTCCTCTGGCGAAGAGGAGAGCGATGGTCTTCGCGGAACTCTGTGTCAATTTGTGCTCCAGTGATTGCAAGCCCTGAGAGGGCTCGGGTGAAAGCCGGGCTAATTCCCGGTCTTCACCCTCTCCGCAATCAGGGATGGTCCGGTGCCGCGACCAGGTAGGCGTCTTTCGGGATCGCATCCGGCGACTCGACCCAGGGTGGTACGATGCCGCGCAGACTGCGAGCCGACTTGCCGCCGGGACCGGTGGTGACTTCGACGAGATAGTCGTCCGGACCGAAGCCTGAAAGCGGAGTAATCTGAACGGAGCAGCGTTCGGGGCAGTCAGCCAGGAGTTCGCTGTAGACTATGCCGGAACGGGAAGCGTAAACCTCCCGGGAGTTGCCGTTTCGGTCGTCGATCACGACAGAGAGTCTTTCGATCATATTGAGAGTCCTTGTTCTTAGTCTTTTACGATGCAGGCGGATAATTTCCTGCGAGAGGAGCCCCGGGCCGGGATTCCGATTGCGCCGGAGCCGGGATTCCGATTGCGCCGGAGCCTAGATATCGTCCTTTTCGCCCTTTCCGGGTTGGCCACCCGGGGCGAGCTGGGGAATCTGCTCCTTCTCTTCCTCCTCCTTGGCTTCTTTCTTGTTGCCTTCGCCCTTCTTCTCTTGAAGGTCGGCGTTGTTCCTGAGGAGAAGTTCCATGTTGTACTTCACCAGCCGGGCTTCACGTCTCAAGCGCGTGATGTCCGTCGGCGAGAGATCCCGGAAATCTTCGACTTCTCGATAGTCGGTGCCAGGGTTGAGTCTCAAGGCGTCTTTGTAGGCTTCCAGGGCTTCCTCTGTGCGCTTGAGCATGACCAGCGAATTGCCTTTCTGGCCGGCTGCCAGGGAAGCAAGCTCACGGTCCGGCGCCGGGTAGATGAGGCGCTCCAGCCAGTCTCGTTCGTGATAACGGTTGAAGGCCTGGTTGGAGAGATTGAACTCGTTGACAGCCAGCTCGAACTCGAGGGTGTGGTAAGCAGCCATTCCCCGGTTGTAATGCTCGATCTGATCGTTCTTCCAGAGGGCGAGCTTGACGCCCCCGAGAATGAGAAGCAAACCGATGATGGTAGTCAGCGAAACAAAGATCGCCCTTCGTGGGCTGTTGAGCAGTGTCATTTTGACCTCCCTTCTCGCTCAGAGGTCATCACGCACCAGAGCGCCCAGCGACATGAATGCGATTAGGCAAACGATGGAAGCGATGGCGAACCAGTGTGCGATTTCCGTGAACTCCTCTTTCGATCCCATGTGAACCGTAGAGAGTTCGAGCCTGTCGATCTCGTCGAAGGCACCGTTGAGCTGAGCCACGTCCTTGACCTGGATGATTCTTCCCTTGACCGAATCGGTCAGGTTGCGAAGATCCTCGGTTGCTGGATTGGCGGACCAGTCGTCGTAGCCGATGCCGATGACGTAGAGGTGAATGTCGCTCGCGGAGAGTTGCTCCGAGAGCTCTTGAAAGCGTTTCTCCGAAATCTCGGCTTCGCCGTCGGTGACCATGACCATTACGCGAGACTTGGCCTGGCCAAAGCTCTTGAAGTGGTTCAGGGCGTACTGGATCGGTCCGTTCTTCGCTTCGAACTCGGTGCCGGAGCCGACGTAAGAGTGCATTCCGGAGGCGATCTTCCGCACCACGTTGAGGTCAGTGGAGAATGGCCACCCGTAATATGCCTTGGTGTCGAAGAAGATGAGGGCGACCCGGTCGCCTTCTCGCTTGTCGAGAAAGCCCTGGATAGAAGCCTCCGAGGCGTCGATTCGCTTGACGATGTTCTGCGGGCGTTTGCCGGTGAGGATGGAGGGAACCGCCTTGTCTGCTTCGGTGAGACCATCGGCGAGAGCCGGATCGACCATTCCCCATTCCATTGAGTCGGAGATGTCGACTACAAGCGCGATGTCGCGCGCCTCCCGGTCGGCTTGCGGGACCGAAAGAAGCGCAACCGGGCGAGCCATGGCAATGGTCATGCAGGCTAAGCCGGTGTAGAGAAAGAATCCCGGTAGCTTGCCGATGATGGCTGAGCCGCCCAGGTTAGCCTGTAAGGACAGGCTCGAGAACTTCACGGACTTGCGACGCAGATGCCCGATGGCGTAGACCACGGGGAGGATGAGAAGAAGTCCGAGGAAGTAGGGTTCCGTCAGATGGAACATTTTGCACCTCCAGTTTTTGGAAGAGCTTCAGGTGAGGCTGTCTGGAGCCTCTTTCGTTACTTCGAGCCACCTGCCCGGTTCACTCAAGCGCTTACCCGACCTCCTTAGAGGTCTTCAGGGGAAGGGATGGTGATTAGCCTTGGCGGTCCGGGAGTTTCTGACTGATGACGGGAAGTAAACGATAGCTTCAATTTGGCAGAAGGTCTCGAGCCAGGGCAAATGAATGGTTTTAATGCCAGGTTTAAGTCTTTGACAACCACTGCGCGCAATCCAGGGCATGTTTTGAAGAGCCTTGCTAGACAGGCGATTCAGGTACCGCCCGGATCGGCCGGGTCTGGTTGCAGCAGGGTCGCGTCGTTACGCTAGGATCTTCGATAGACCTGGCTTTGACAAGGTTTTTAACATGGTTAAGAGATGTTTTCGGGACCTTCGCCTGCTCCGGCTCTGGTACCGCAATTGATACTGTGATGAGCCGGCGCTAATGAATTACAGCTGGTCAATCCTGCTCGAGGTCGAGATCGGTTCGGGAGGGATTTCTCTGAGGTCCGGCAGCCAGGAGTTTTGACGATTTTTGTGAAAGGAAAACTCAAGAGGGTATAAATGAGAGGAGGGACCCTCTGATAGCTGGTCCCCGGTCACGAAAGTTCAGTTTCCAGGTGCAGATGGCTGAAGCTACCGCCAATACATCAGGGCAAGCCCCGGCGAATCCTTCCTCGTGGGGAGGTCTGGTCCAGAAGGTCGAGCGTCTCATAAGTGAGGGGCGTCACGATCAGGCCGAGAATATCGCCCTGGAGGCTCTGGCCCTGGCAGAGGACTATCCTCCCGATGATCGGCGCACGGGCATCACCCTGGAGCTTCTTTGCGAGATTTATTTCTCCACCAGGCAGTACACCTATGCCGCCCCGGTGATGATGAGAGTTCTGCAAATGTACAGGCGCTGTCTTGGTTTCAACCATATAGATACTGGCACGATCACCCACAATGCCGCCAGGCTTTACCATGAGTGGCGCAAGTTCGACGAGGCAAAGGCTTTCTATGAACTCGCCCAGCGGATCAAGAGCGGTCATCTCGGAGCGGAGCACGCTGATGTAATGGCGATCAAGCAGCAATACAATCAGCTTCTTTACGACATGCGGGCGCCGCGGATCCAGATCAAGCGTGCCGGAGGCGGCGCCGACAGGATGAAAAAGACCGGTCAGTGGGACGCCCTGCCCAAAGACGCGCTCAAATAAGCTCGTATCGGTGGGGCCAGATAGGCCGCCGTGTTAATATTTTCGGTCTGGACACGTTTTACCAGTTTTTACTTATGCGTATCGGAATCATTGGAGCAGGGCACAACGGCCTGGTTTGCGCAGCCTACCTGGCTTCAGATCGGCATGAGGTAACGGTTTTCGAGAAAAACGAGCGGACCGGCGGCCTCTGTATCAATGAGGAGCTTTTCCCGGGCTATCGGGTGCCGACGGTAGCAGGGTATTACGGCATGTTCTCGGAGACCGTCTTTCAGGATCTCGGCCTGGAGAGGTTCGGTCTTACCACCTATGTAACCGATCCGGTTGACACGACCATTCTTCCTGACGGCCATTACATCGTGTCGCCCCGGGATGACGAGGATGGAGCAATATTCGGTCTCACGGCCAGCGATGAGGACCGGCAAGGTTGGGAGCGTTTCTGGAACGAGATCTCCCGCTCGGGGGTAGCGATTCGTCCATATTTCACCAGGACGGGCGTGACCCAGTACGAGCTTCAGAAGGTGATCGAGCAGGAAGGATTCAAGCTTCTGTCCGAGCGCCTTTTCGACGGTTCTCTCCTCGATATCTTGAACGAGTATTTCGAGAATCCGCTTTTGAAGGCGGCTGTGTGTGCCGGCTCTATCGAGGTGCCGATGCGCCGGGGCACGATTTTCGGCCAGGTCTACCAGGCTTCGGCGAAGACGGACGGAAGAGATGGTGTAGCCGGGTTCTTGCGTGGCGGTCTAGGCTTGCTTTCCGAGGCTCTCTACCAGGTGGCTGTGGAGCGTGGGGCGCGTTTTCACACCGGTCAAGCGGTGAAGAGAATTATTGTCGAGAACCAGGTTGCAACAGGGATTGAGCTCGATGACGGCAGCAGCCATGAATTCGATGCGATCATCTCGAATGTGGATCCCCGTGGAACCTTCGGCCGGCTTATAGACGAGAGGCTCCTGCCCATGGGCATCCGCACTCATCTGAAAACACCGATATCGCCGATTTCTTCAGGGAAGGTGCATCTTGCTCTGTCCGGAAAGCCGGTAATCAGGAGCCTCGATGAGATCGGGCACAATTATTCGGGCCGGATTACGATCACTCCCGGCATCGAAGGAATCATCAAGAATTGCGAGGAGGCCGTGGACGGCAGGCTTCCGGATAATCCGGTCATGACCATTTCCATTCCAACCGTGGATGACGATAGCCTCGCTCCCGAGGGTCGCCACCTCATGACCGTGGACGTTCATCACATGCCCGTCACCAACAGTGGCGAAGCCTGGAGTGACGCGAACAGCAATGTTCTTGTCGAGAAAGTGCTGGCAAACCTCAGGGAGCACTGTCCCGGACTGGACAGTTTTGTCGATAATATCGCGGTGATTACTCCCGGTCATCTTCAGGGGCGTTTCGGAATAGCCTCCGGTCATGGCAGCCACCTGCCCATGACTGTCGAATTCCTCGTGGAGAAGAGGCGCTTTCCTTATTGCGGGCAGCATACGACACCAATCTCCAAGCTCTATATGTGCGGGGCCGGAACCTTTCCTGGTAGTGGCGTATCCGGTGCGCCGGGCTATAATTGCGCTCGGACTGTAAGCAGTATTTTCAACACACGCGTCTGACACAGGTTTCGCCATGTAAGCTCGCGTGAAGATAGGCCCTGAAGATGGTAAGCTAATTGTTCGCGAGAGAGAAGACCATGCCCCGCAGCCGTCGAACCACCCGAGAAGCAATCAAAGATTTGATGGACACCCTGCCCAAAGGGGTTCATTTGAGCGCCCAGGAGTTGCGCGATCGGGTCGGCGAGGGTGGCGAGAACGTCAGTCTGTCTACTATCTATCGAGCGCTCGAGCGTTTGCAGGAAGACGGCGATGTTCGTTCGATCTTGAGCGCCAGGGGGCAGTTATGGGAGCCGGTCGGTCATGATGATGAGCCGCACGATCACTTGATCTGTACCAGTTGCGGGCTGACAATCGAGTTCAGCGACGCTCTGGTGAGCGGTTTCGGCAAGACCGTGGCAAGCCGGAAAGGTTATGTCTACCACGAGAGCCGTTTCGATATCTTCGGGCTCTGCTCCAAGTGCAGAGGACAGCGGAAAGCGATTCAGAACGATGCCATACGCGAGATTCTGGAGAGCGCCGCCGAGGCTCTGGATGAGAGCAGAAGAATTCTGGACGACTGTCTAGCCGATCTGGAGGAGGGCAGCACCGCGCCGATGAAAAAGAGCCTGAGACGGCTGAGGGCGGCGGCCTGCGACCTGGTGGAAAGCGTCGACGAGGCATCCGATCTTCTTGATTGAACCGGAGGTGATACCATTTATGGTATTAAGCGTTCGGCTCGTTTGTTTCGAAACCAGCCTTCTGAGCCGGAAATCAATAATTCGCTTATAGAATGAAAACCGTTTTCATCGCTGGAAAAGGTCTTGTAAAGCGACTATTCTGAAAATGATTATCGTCACCTGATTAAATTTTACAGCTTTTCGATCCCGGAGAAGCCCTGTTATTCAGGGTTTTGAAATGAGATCCCCGGGTTCATTCTAGTTCGCTTTTCCGGCTCCGGACTTTTTGGGTATCATTGAATTCGTAGTCATCCGGACCGCCCGCGTGGCACCGTTAGTAATATCAGAACAAGGAGCTTCCAATGAGCTGTACCGTGCATTCCGACCATCAGCACCAACATGGCGATACTTGCGGGCATACCGCAGTCAAGCATGGCGACCATGTCGATTATCTTCATGACGGCCACCTTCACCACATGCATGAAGGTCATGTGGACGAGCACAGTCTCTGTGTCGACGAGGGCCACAAGGACCAGTGCACACCCGATCACGAGTGCGGCGAGCACGAGCATGGTCATGTCCACGGCCCCGCCTGCGGCCACGAAACGGTGCCCCACGGCGATCACCTGGATTACCTGGTGAACGGTCATTTGCATCATGTCCACACCGGTCATTGCGATGACCATGGCAAGATCTGCAGTAACTGAGCCGCTCTCACCGCGACAGTTCGAAAAAACTGAGATATTGGAAAAGGCAGCCCCGGGCTGCCTTTTTGCCTGCTAGCGGAGCTGCGCGAGGACATCGAGCGGGGCTTCGATGATCCCGATCCTGGTGCATAAATGGACACAGGCTTTCCGATCCGCAACCTCAGGCAGGCCTGAGGCCACTATATAGCTCTCCGAAATTGAGAAGAAAGTACTTGGAGAAATAAAAGCTTTTGAGGCAGATTCGAATTATCTCTTTGAAACCAGTTACAGGCACGACCAACTCCTTCCAGAACCCGACCTCTTCCTAATTTCGAGTCTAGAGACCCGCTGGAAAGATTGCTTCCCGACGGCATAGTCGTCGCCGGGGCTGGCTTCTCAACGAACTGGAGACCATCTCTATGTTACTGCTCTATGCGATCCTGGCTGCGCTGACCGTCAGCGCGGCGTCTTTCGTCGGACTCGTCTTCTTGTTTTCGGACAAGCAGATGCACAGCCGACGGCTTCACATGCTACTGGCTCTGGCAACAGGCGCAATGATCGGCAACGCGGTGCTGCACCTCCTGCCCCATGCGTTCTCCCTGGAGCCGGCCTGGCATGATTCAGCCCCCATCGTCGAGATCCTGGACAAGCCTGCTGTCGGTGATCACCGGCATGATGGGCACGACCACGAGGGTCACGACCACCAGGGTCACGACCACGAGGGGCACGACCACGCCGCACAGGCAACTCCTCCTGCGGGGCATTCCCATGCTTCGCATGGCGAATCGGGGCTCTATGCTTCCTTTCTCCTGATCCTGGGCATGCTCGGCTTCTATGCCTTCGACCTGGCTATCCAGCGCGCCAATCCGGATTGCAAGTCCGGAACGGGAACCGGAAAGGTAGGCGGGGTTTCCAGCGAGGGCTGGCTGGTGCTCATCGGTGACGGCGTCGAGAACTTTCTCGATGGATTCGTGATCGGCGCCAGTTTCCTCCTGAGTGTTCCCGCCGGTATCGCCGCCACGATCACCATCTTCATTCACGAGATTCCCCTCGAGCTCGGTGACTACGCGGTTCTGCGTCATGCCGGCTTTTCGAGGGGGAAGGCGCTCCTGGCCAATTTCGGCAGCGGCGTTGTGAGTGTCCTCGGTGTCCTGGTATCGGTTTACCTGGGTAGTGTCGTACCCTGGTTCACCTTCGCCGCGACTCCCATCGCTGCCGGGGCGTTTATCTATATCGCCTCGTCTATCCTTGTGCCGAAGCTCCGGCGCGAGTGTGCCGACGGCAATGGCTTGCTTTATTTCGGCATGTCCGTCCTGGGTGTCGGAGCCATGGCCCTTATACTCCTTCTGGAGTAGGGGTTGCGGCCGATAAGTGAGCGATGCGGCTCCGCCGTTGGGAATGAGGGCAACCCCCTCTTTCCCTTCGGTCTTGAGTGAAGTGATACTAGATATTACAGTATAAATCCAGCCGTGCTTTTAACGGCTCCTTAACCGTCTCTGTGGTAGCACCACATATGACACCATGTGCTAATTGTGCGAGTTGGGAATCTACTGTTTGCAAGCGTTACCAGAATTCGACCGATTGTCGTCTGGAAGACCCGAAAGAGCGACGGGAGGGGGGCTGAGCCTGACGCTTGTCCTGACCTCGCGCAGGAGAAGGCGCTTTACGAATGCAAACACCGCTTAGATCAGGAAGCCTCTCGCTGCTAGCTTGAAGGCGTTCTTTTCCGATTTCAGCAGCCAGGATCCGCCAGAAACCCCGAGTCAAGCAATCACCTGTCAGAGCAGCTCCAGAAAGTCGCCGTGCCGGCGAAGAGCGGGACAGGGGAAGGTTTTCTGGTCTGGGCTGCCCCTATCGACGAATCGAAGGAGCTAACCATGCAGAATGACAGCAATCAGGTTTTTCCTGTTGTTACGTTTATCGTGAAGCCCTACCTGCAAATGGGGCAGAACGACTTTACCGGCAAGAAAGCCAGCCTGGCACTCATCTGGCATGCCGGCGAGACTGCCGCTGAATGGGGTGTACAGTTGGCGGCCGGAGACAGTGACAAATTTCTCGATTCCGGCCTGGTCTACAGCCGCGAAATGCGTATTGCCGGGATCAAGAAGCATCATCGCTTCAGGGCCGACCTTGCCGGTCTGGAGCCGGGCAAGATCTACAATTATCGGGTTCTCTATGACGGCGCGCCTGTCTTTGCCGCGAGCTTCAGGGCGCCAGTTCCTGCCGGCTCGCCTTTCCAGGCAGTGCTTGTGGGCGACCTCTTCGATACCGGTCCGGTGGCTGCCCGCATCGGGGCTCTTGATCCCGACCTGGTTTTGTTCGCCGGGGACATCGTCTACAAGCACGGGCAGTTCTGCGATTATCTCGAGCAGTTCTTCCCGGCATTCGGCGGACTGCTCTCGCGCCACCTCGCTGTGGCAGCTGTCGGCAATCACGATGTCTCGGCACCAAAGGAGCTTTTCGGCTTCAAAAGCAAGAAGAAGGAGCCGGATCTCTTCGCTTATCGATTCATCTTCGACCAGCGCCGAAACGGTCCGGGGAAGCCGGGCAAAGACTGCTTCGATTTCAGCGGCGAAGCCGAGAAGTACCGGCGGTCTTACAAGATCGTCGGTCGTAAGATGCTCTCCCGGACCTGCTTCTCTTTCAAGTACGGGAACGCCTTTTTCCTGGTTCTCGATGGCAACCGTTATGTGGACTGGTCGCGGGCCGAGCTTCGCCAGTGGGTTTCCGGCAGGCTCGAGGAGGGTAGTCACAGCGCCTGGCGTTTCGTCATCATCCACCAGCCCCCCTTCACCTGCGACGTCACTTATCTGAACGAGAACCGCACCCGCCTGCTTTGCGATCTCTTCCAGGCTCATGGCGTGGACGTCGTGTTCAGCGGTCACTCCCATATGTACGAGCGCACCTATCCGCTGACCTTCGAGGTCAAATCCCAGGCCGATGGCTCGATGGTCGGCCCCGGTGGTAGTGTGCGCGGCGCTTTCAGCTTCGACAGGCGGTTCGACGGGCGTGAGCATACCAGGCCGGAGGGGATCGTCTATATCACCACCGGACGTGGTGGCAAACCTCTCGATCAGGATCACCAGCCCGATCCCGCCAGGCTCCCCGAGTACCTGAAAGTGATCGATCTCGAGGATCTGTCCGTGACCTCCCTTTCGGTAGCCGAGCGGGAGATCGTCATCAAGCAGGTCTCCACCAGCGGTCGAATCATCGACGAGCTCAAGATCACCAGGTAACCAGCCGGTTCCTCAGAAAGCCTCTTCACCACTCAGTCGAAGGGTGTTTGAGGCTTTCGTTTCTCAGAGATTCAAACTATAGACTACAGTAATAAACATCCGGAGAAGAAAGTTCGCGAATGCTGGATTTTGTTCTTGGAAACTTGCGCCAGGACAGGCTATCGCAGTTGCCGCTAGCTTAAGAAATTGCAGTGATGTCAAGAGAGGGGGCGGTGCGAGGCTTTCGGCAAAAGGGCTGAAACCGAGGACCGGTGCTGGATACCACCGAAGTATCCGGGAGTGAGGACGTGGTTTTGTTGCCTTGTCTTTTGAAAACAAAGGAGCTATAGCCCGGGCAGAAGAACGTCGGGATTTGATAAGTATCTGTTCTTACTTCCGTTTTTTGATTCATCAGACTTCTACCAGCCAGAGATCTTCTTCCCGACAAACAGCTCTCCATTGCGACTTCAGTCGCGTGGTCGCGGGCATCCGGTGAAGAACGGCAGTTCAACGGTCTCGAGGTAGAGGTGTAGGGATTCGAACAGACCTTCGCTCGGCGAGGGTCGCGAACAAATGAGGAAAGTTATGCAAAAGGTAAGCATAATCGGCGCAGGCAATGTCGGTGCAACAGTGGCGCAAGAAATCGTGCGGGCCGGGCTGGCTGATGTTGTCCTGCTCGACATCAATGAAGGCGCTGCCCGGGGCAAGGCTCTCGACCTGCTCCAGGCGGCGGCGCTCTGGGGAAGCCCGTCGCGAGTGACGGGTACTTCCGACTATGCCGACACACGGGGCTCGGAAGTGGTGGTGATCACCGCCGGCAGCCCGCGCAAACCGGGCATGTCCCGGGACGATCTTCTCAAGATCAATGCTTCAATCGTTTCGGAGGCGGCACGCAAGAGTCATGCTGCTTCTCCTCGCGCGCGTTTCGTGGTGGTGACCAACCCTCTCGATGTGATGGCCTATCTCGTCTGGAGAACCACCGGAGTCTCCTGGCGCCGGGTTATCGGCATGGCAGGTATTCTCGACAGCGCTCGGTTTCAGGCTTTCATCGCCGACAAGCTCGGCGTGGCAGTCACCGATGTTCGTGCCATGGTGCTCGGCGGGCACGGCGACCAGATGGTGCCGGTTCCGAGCTGCAGCACTGTCAATGGTGTACCGGTTGGGGAGCTGATGTCGCAAGACACGCTCAAGCAGCTCTGCGAGAGAACCCGCAATGGCGGCGCCGAAATCGTCGAGCTTCTGAAAATTGGCAGCGCCTGGTACGCCCCCGGCACTGCTGCTGCTTCCATGGTGGCTGCCATCCTTCAAGACACCAGGCGTCTGCTCCCCTGCTCTGTGTATGCCGGTGGCAAGTACGGTCTCAGATCCGTATTCGCGGGTCTGCCCGTGGTCCTCGGCAAGCGCGGCGTCGAGCAGATTGTGGAGGTCGATCTCAGGCAGAGCGAGCGCGCTGCGCTTGCTGCCTCGGCCGGATCGATCAGGACCAATATCGAGCGACTCAGCGAGCTGGGTCTGCTTCAAGCGTAAGCGAGGTAAGCTCATGACCACGAAAAGACAGACTTCCCCCGGGGAAGTCACTGCTCTCTATTCCCTTCTGGCAGGCAGAATCCAGGCAGCACGCGCGCTGCTGGGAAGACCTCTGACTCTCACCGAGAAGATTCTGTTCAGCCACCTGGCCACGGTTCCCTCTGATGCTTCCCAGATTCAGCGGGGTGTATCGCATGTCGGTCTCTATCCCGACCGTATCGCCATGCAGGATGCGACAGCCCAGATGGCGCTGCTGCAGTTTATGCTGGCCGGCATGGACCGGGTCAAAGTGCCCACCACCGTTCACTGCGACCACCTGATCCAGGCGGTGACTGGAGCGACCCAGGATCTGGCTGTCGCCCGCACCAGCAACTCGGAAGTCTATGACTTTCTCTCGAAGTCGAGCACCAGATACGGTGTAGGATTCTGGGAGCCAGGCTCGGGCATCATACACCAGGTCGTGCTCGAGAACTATGCATTCCCCGGCGCTCTCATGATCGGCACCGATTCCCACACCCCCAATGCCGGTGGTCTGGGAATGCTGGCCATCGGTGTCGGCGGCGCGGACGCTGTCTTCACCATGGCCGGAGAGCCCTGGAACGTCAAGTGGCCCAGACTGATAGGCGTCCGTCTGACCGGCTCGCTGAGCGGGTGGGCAGCTCCCAAGGACGTCATCCTCAAGCTGGCAGGGATCCTCACCGTCAAGGGAGGCACCGGAGCGGTGATCGAGTATTTCGGTCCCGGGGCCCGGAGCATCAGCGCCACCGGCAAGGCAACGATCACCAACATGGGTGCCGAGCTGGGAGCCACGACCTCGGTCTTTCCCTGCGACGACCACAGCCTGGCCTATCTGCGGCTCACCGGCCGCGGCGAGATCGCCAGTCTTGCCGAGCAGAATGCAGAGCATCTGCGAGCGGATCCTGAAGTGGAAGCAGACCCCGGTCGCTTCTTCGACCAGGTCATCGAGATCGACCTGGACACTCTGGAGCCGTACATCGTCGGCCCTCACACTCCCGATCTCGCCAGGCCGCTTTCCCAGTTCGCTCGTGAGGTGGCTGAGAAAGGCTATCCCGACGAGCTCAGATACGCTCTTATCGGGAGCTGCACCAACTCCTCGTATGAGGACATGTCCAGGGCCGCGGCGGTGGCCCGGGAGGCTCTGGGTAGCGGCCTGAAAGCGAACATCGGTCTTCTGGTGACGCCTGGCTCCGAGCAGGTGCATCGGACGATCTCCAGGGACGGCCAGCTCGCCTCGCTGCTCGCCATCGGCGGGACGGTTCTGGCGAACGCCTGCGGTCCCTGCATCGGGCAGTGGAAGCGGAGCGACATCGAGCCGGGTGAGACCAACTCGATCATCACCAGCTTCAACCGGAACTTTCCCCGGCGCAATGACGGCAATGCCTCTACCCTGGCTTTCATAGCCAGTCCCGAGATCGTTACCGCTTTCGCCCTTGCCGGAAGGCTCTCGTTCAACCCGCTCACCGACACCCTCACCGCTCCGGACGGCTCACGGGTGAAGCTCTCGGCTCCGCCTCAAGTGGGTTTGCCCGAGCGCGGTTTCGCCAGCGTCGATAGCGGTTTTGTCGCGCCGGATCCGGAAGGAGCGCCGGCAGTATCCATCGACCATGCCAGCGAGCGTCTCGAGCTGCTCAGCCCATTCCAGGCCTGGAGCGGCCGTGATTTCGAGAACCTGCCGGTGCTTCTCAAGGCGAGGGGCAAGTGCACCACCGACCATATCTCGCCTGCCGGTCCCTGGCTGCGTTTTCGCGGTCACCTCGATCGCATCAGCGACAATATGTTTGCCGGTGCCAACAACGCCTTCGTCGACAAGCCAGGCTCGGGCGTGGACGTCCTCAGCGGCGAGAGTCTCAACCTGGCGCGGTTGGCTCGCAAGTACCGGAGTGCCGGTATGTCCTGGGTGGTGGTCGGGGACGAGAACTACGGCGAAGGCTCGAGCCGCGAGCACGCTGCCATGTCTCCCCGGCACCTGGGCTGTCTGGTGGTGATCGCGCGGAGCTTCGCGCGAATTCACGAGACCAACCTCAAGCAGCAGGGTGTGCTCGCCCTTACCTTCAGCGATCCTGCTGATTATGACCTGATCGAGTCCGACAGCCGCATCAGTGTCATCGGTCTCGACAGGCTCGAGCCGGGCTCTCCTGTGCGTGTCCTGGTCAAGAACTCCTCGGGCAGCGTCGAGATTTCCTGCCGACACTCCATGACCTTGGAGCAGATCGAGTGGTTCAGGGCTGGTTCCGCTCTCAACCACATCAAACTGAGAGGATTGAAAACAATGAGCAAAGAAACACCGAAATTCGCCGCCGGCCTCGAAGGCGTCATCGCCTGCGCCACTCGTTTGAGCGAAGTGGACGGCAATGCCGGACAGCTCATCTTCAGCGGTTTCATGGCCCCGGAACTGGCGGCCAGCAAGAGCGTGGAGGCGGTCTGGTTCCTCTTCCACAATGGGCGTCTTCCGACCGGCGACGAGCTCGCCGAGTTCACCGCCTCGGTGGAAGCGCACGGAGTTCTCTCGGCTGCCGAGGTCAAGCTGGTGCGCCAGTTCCGCAACGGCGAGCCTCTCTCCGATTTCCGTAGCGCTGTGTCCGCGGTAGCCGCTGCCAGGGGTTATAAGCCCTGGCTCAACCGGGACATGGCCGAGGTCGAGGAGGAGATCCTCTCCCTCTGCTCCCTGGCTCCTGCCATCATCGAGGTGCTACGCACCGGCCGCAAGCCGCTCCTGAAGCGCGGGAACAGCGGCTACGCCGAGCGCTACCTCTGGGGTATCCTGCGTCAGAAGCCTTCTGCTTCGGCGGTGAAGGCCCTCAGTACCTATCTGGTCCTCACCATGGACCACGGCATGAACGCTTCTACCTTCGCCTCGAGGGTGGCGGCATCCACCGGCGCCGATGTCGGTGCTGCTATCACTGCCGGTATCGCGACCCTCTCCGGTCCTCTGCATGGCGGTGCTCCGGGCCCGGTCCTCGACATGCTCGACGCCATCGGTTCGCCTGACCAGGCCGGCTCCTGGGTGACCGAGCAGCTCACCGGCAAGCGCCGGATCATGGGCTTCGGTCATCGTGTCTATCGCACCGATGATCCGCGTGCCCTGGCTCTGCGCGAAGTCGCCCGCTGCCAGAAAGGCCCGCGTATCGGTCTGGCCACCGTGGTGGAGCAGGAAGTCCTCTCTGCCCTGGCGGCGCATCAGCAGGCCAAGGCTGCCGCTATCGGCCAGCCCACCAGGCCGCTGCGCACCAATGTCGAGTTCTGGACGGCGGTGGTGCTCGAGCATGTCGGCATACCGCGTGAGCTCTTCAGCTCGACTTTCGCCGTGAGTCGGATCATCGGCTGGGGCGAGCATGTTCGCGAGCAGATCGGCAACAACAAGCTCTTCCGCCCGCTCTCCGCATACACCGGCCCGGACCCGCGCTGAACGCCTGTCAAGGCCGGTAAGCACCAGGTCATGAGCCGTTAATCGGCGGCGGTAGCCCGTGAAAAGGGCACCGCCGCTTTTTCCAAGAAGGACATGAAAATGGCTAGCAAACGTAGACTCGAGTTCAACGGCAAGCCTGTTCCGGAAGGCGAAGTGATTCGCTATCGGGAAGGCAGGCCGGTTCCGGTCGATAGACCGATCGTGCCATTCATCGAAGGAGACGGAATCGGTCCTGAGATCTGGGCCGCTACCCGCAAGATCGTCGACTCCGCCTGTCAGGCTGCTTATGGAGACGAGCGGGCAATAGTCTGGTACGAGATTTTTGCCGGCGGCAAAGGGGAGAAGCTCTTTTCGAACCCGCTCCCGAATGGCTCGCTGAAAGCAATCAAGCATTTCGGCGTCGCCATCAAAGGACCGCTCACCACGCCCACCGGCGGCGGGCTGCGCAGCATCAATGTGCGCTTGCGCCAGCTTCTCGACCTCTACCAGTGCGTCCGTCCCGTGCGCTATTTCGACGGTGTGCCCTCGGTGGTGCACAAACCTCAGGATCTGGATGTGGTCATCTTCCGGGAGAACACCGAGGATGTCTATGCCGGCATCGAATATCGAGCCGGCTCCCGTGCTGCCGGAAGGGTTGCCAGAGCGCTGCGCCAGGAAGGCGTCAAGCTCCGCTCGCACACCGGTATCGGCATCAAGGTGATTTCCCGGGCGGCCAGCCGCCGACTGGTCAGGGCCGCGATCCGGTACGCCCTGGAGAACAACCGCAAAGTGGTCACCCTGGTCCACAAAGGAAACATCCAGAAGTTCACCGAAGGTGCTTTCCTCGGCTGGGGAATGGAGCTGGCTCAGGAAGAGTTCGCTCCTGTCATCATCACCGAAGACCAGCTCTGGTCGCACTACGGTGGTGTGGTTCCTGAAGGCAAGATTCTGATCAACAGCCGCATCGCCGATGCGATGTTCTATGAGGTCCTGGTGAAACCCAGGACCCTTTCGGTAATCGCCACGACCAACCTGAACGGCGACTATCTCTCGGATGCCTGCGCCGCCCAGGTGGGTGGCCTTGGAATGGCTCCCGGCGCCAATATCGGCGACGGCTGCGCGATCTTCGAAGCGACGCACGGCACCGCCGGTGACATCGCCGGAAAGAACATGGCCAATCCGGGCTCCCTTCTCCTGTCGGCTGTCATGCTCCTCCGGCACATCGGCTTCGGCGAGGCAGCGGATCTTGTGGTCAGGGCGCTGGAGAAGACCATCGCCGATCGCACCGTCACCGGTGATCTCGCCAGAGGCATGGCTGATTCGCAAGAGCTCGGCACCGACGCGTTCGGAGATGCTGTGGTCGCCAATCTGTAGCAAGCGAGTGCGCAGTCATGCAGAGCTTGCTTGCGATCTTCGCCGTTCTGGCAATGGTCGTGCTTCTCCTTGCTTTCACCAGCTGGAGAACGCGGACTGTTTCCACTCTGCTTGTTGCCGGTGATTTCAGTAAAGATCTGGATCCGCGAACCAGCCTCGATATCCGTCAGGGAAACAGGCTGATTCGTTTCGTTCATACCGGCGGCTCTCGAAAGCAAGAGCTCTTCGAGATGCTGGTGGTGGCCAGGTCACTTTTAGGGCTTTCGAAGCCGCCGTCCTTTTCTTGGTATTCCGAGCCGGGAGGTGCACTCCTGGCTCGCTGCCTGGAGGAGTGCGAAGACGGGTCCGTCACCCTGGTTCTGATTGCCGGTCTGAGCGAGGTCGCAGAGGTGCTAAGGAGCCATTCCCGGCTCGTGCGGGCGAAAGTGAAATCGGTTGCCATCATGGGCGGTGTCGAGCTAGAGGAAGGGCTCGTGCTCCTCGATTCTGATGGGTACATGTCTCCGGACAGCGCCGCTAACAACAAGTTCGACATGGAAGCTGCCTCCTATATGTACAGGCGCTTCCAGGAGCTCGGTATTCCTCTGCGAATTGTCACTCGTGAGGCAGCATATGCGGCGCCGGTGCCCCGGGATCTCTACGACCGGATTGCCTCCACTGGTCACCCACTGGCAGTAGAGTTGCGAGACCGGCAGCGGGAGGGTATCCGTGATCTATGGTTTCGCGCGAATCTCGAAGCGATGGATCCAGGGCGACAGAACCTGCCCGAGCGATGCGACCGGAACTGGTTTTGCGACAACTTCTGTCGGGGGCGCGGAAAAGACCGCTCCGGAGGAGATGAGATCTGGGATCTGGTCGTCAGCTTTCAACTCTACGATCCGATCACCCTGGCCGCTGCTTTGCCGGAGCCGGCGGCTCGATTCTTCGATCCTGTCACGGTCACGGTACGGGGTGTCGACCACCAGGTCATCGGTCTTAGCAAGTCGCTCCATGGTGTCCGAAACCCTTCCGAGCTCTCTGAGTTCCTGGTCCGCAGTTTCGTCGACAATCTCACGGCTTTCCAGAAGGGTTTCGCTCGCTATCATTCGTGATACGAGCGAGCCCTTTTCCTTGTTTTTCTCGAGAAGGAGCCCCCTGAGGCCGCAACCAGTCTTTCCCGACCTGATATCCGCCAGCTTCGAGGCTGCCGGCGTGGCTGCGTGTCCTACTTCTCGAGCAACCTGCAGTGGCGGTTAACCCTTTACACGACTACCCGACCTGTTCGGGGAGGAGAACCTGTGAACACAGTATTGACCGTTATAGGACTGGCAGCGCTGCTGCTGGTCGTCGTTCTCAATATCAGAGGCATTATGCGCAATGCGCGCCGCAAGGCCATGCGCGGCATGTCCCGCTGTCCTTTCCACCGGAGTCCGCCTGCCGGCGATACCGGAAACCCCGGTCATGGTTGGCAGGAGCGGTATCTCGATGGCAGCCCCGCAGACGAGCACGATTTCATCGCCGGTGCGGTGGCTGAGATCAACGAAGTTCAACGAAACAACCGGAACGCTTCCGGCGACTCGTGCGTGAGAAGGGCGTTTCACGCCAAGATCCACGCCGGCATAGAGAATGCCGAGTTCGCTGTCGCCGAAGACATTCCGGAAGCTCTCCGGGTGGGCATTTTCATGCCGGGCAAGAAATTTCGCACGGCAATCCGGTTTTCGAACGCCTCGGGCAAGATCCAGCCCGACTCCAAGAAAGACCTGCGTGGTATCGCTTGCCGGCTGACCACGGAGCTGGGCGATCATGACCTGCTCGCCACCAATGGCTCGGCGTCTCACGCTCGCGACGTGCGTCAGTTCATCGCCTTTGCCAGCGCCATGTCCGGCAACAAGCTCCTGATCCTGCCCAGGCTTATCTGGAGCGTCGGCTTCTTCGAGACGGTGCGGATGCTCAGGACCGTCATCAAGCAAGGCTCCCGCAAGGTCGAGAGCCTCGCCACCGAGTCCTATTTCAGCCGTTCGGCCTATGCCTTCGGTGATCTGGCTCTGACCTGGCGAATTGTTCCTGCTGGCAATCAGCCTGCCGGTGTGTCGCCCTCCGATGATTATCTGCGTGAGGATCTCGTTGAGCTGCTCCGGCGCGGTCCGGTGGCTTTCGACTTCCAGATCCAGCTCTTCGCCGACGAAGGTCGCACACCCATCGAGGATGGCTCGGTGGAGTGGGATACTCCGCTTGTAACCATCGCCCGGCTGACCATTCCCCAGCAGGATCTGGAGAGCGCCGAGGCGGCAGCCTCCTTTGAAGCGGTCGAGGACATGGAGTTCAATCCCTGGAATGTCACCGACGGCATCCGTCCCCTGGGCAGCCAGAACCGCGGTCGCAAGCCGGTCTACATGTCCAGCGTCGCGTTCCGCAAGCAGGGAAAAGAGGCTCCCGGGCCCTTCCGTCCGAAGTCCTCGCGCCAGGGAATCGGCCCCGCCAAGTATGTGTACTGGAACGCTTTCTACTTCGTTCTGCAGAGTTTCAATCGGGGGCTGGCGCGCAATCCCTACAACAAGGTGAGCTGGGACAAGTGGCCGCCTGTCATCGGTCTTCTCTACCTGCTTGCTAAGATCCGCTTCAACCGGTCCAACGCGCTCACCGACCCCTATGACTACGCCACCAACGATACCCGCAGTTTCGGCTGCGAGCCCGAGGAGGCGCGTCATCAGATTAACCCGGACGGCACGTATGTGAGCGACCGGGAAGACCCGCAGATGGGCGCCAGGAATACCAGGTTCGGGTCGAACATTCCTCCCAAGCGCGTGCGTCCGGATGTCGAGGCCATGAGCCCCAGTGCCCGGGAAGTCGGCAAAATCCGCTGGCGTCGTATCGATCCCGAGACCGGGCGCGAGATCACCATTCCGGCCCTGATCCTCAACGACCTGGCCGGCTGGTGGATCCAGTTCCAGTTCCACGGCTTCGGCGGCAATACCAGGCGTGATCCGGTGTCCCAGTGCCCGCACATGCTGGCACGCACCAGGGAAGACGACTGGCCCGGAGACGTCGCCCTGGTCGATCGAACCAGCGCAGACTACACCAGGCTTACCGACGACGGCCGTCCGACACCGCTCAACGAGCGAGTCCAGGCATGGATCCAGGGTCAGCTCTATGGCACCGATGAAGAGGAGCTCAAGACCCTGCGCTCTTTCGAGGGAGGCAAGTTCCGCCTGGATGCCAACGGCAATCTGCCGGAAGACCCGGATCATCCCGGGATCGACCTGACCGGCTTCAACAACAACTTCGGCCCCGGCTTGAGCTTCCTGCACTGGCTCTTTGTCGTGGAGCACAACGCCATCGCCGACTATTACGCTTCTTTCCATCCTGACTGGAATGACGAAGAGCTTTTCCGCCAGGCGGCCAAGGTGAATATCGCGCAGATCGCCCGTATCCACACGATCATCTGGACAGAGGACCTGCTTCAGCATCCCACCCTGCAACTGGGAATGCATGCTGACTGGTACGGTTTTCTGGGCCAGAAGGCCAAGATGTTCCTGATGCGGCTGTGCCACCGCAGCCGGTTCTGGGAAAGAGTCCTGCGACCTCTGCGGAACAGTGACGTTCTCTGGGGTATGCCAGGCTCGAAGTGGGAGCACCACGACGGTCCCTTCCAGGTCCCCAAGCAGTTCCGCATGGTCTATCGTTTGCACGAGATGGTGCTATCCGAACACGAGATCATCGATCCGAAGACCAACCGGACCCTCGATCGGATCGCCCTTATGGATTTCGTGCACAACAACACCCGGGCCGTGGTGGAGCGATTCGGTTACGAGGTCCTGGCCTGGTCCTTCGTCAAGAAGTCTGCCGGCGCTCTGACGGCCCACAATGTGGCGCGGGCTTTCACCCGTTTCCACAACCAGCTCGACGGTACTCTTACCGACCTGCCCGAGCGCGACACTTTCCGGGAGCGCACCGACGGCACCGGGACTTACAACGAGTTCCGGCAGTCCCTGGGCGAGCCCCCGGTGACGAGCTTCCTGGAGCTTACCGGCGGCGACGTCGAGCTCGCTCGGGAGCTCGAGATCAAGTTCGAAGGTGACGTCAATCTCGTCGACGCCGGTATCGGCATCATTGCCGAGCCGAAACCGGCCGGATTCGCCCTGGGCTACTGCCAGTTCTATCAGTTCGTCCTCAATGCTCCCCGGCGGGTGAAGAGCAATCGGCATCTCACCGAAGGATTCACCTATGCCGAGTATCAGGAGGGCATGAACTGGGTCGAGCACTCCGGCGGTATGCTGGGTGTAATGGCACGTCACCTTCCCGGCCTGCGGCCGAACATGGAAGGTGTGGAAAGGGCCTTTGCGCCCTGGCCCGAAACAGAGACCTTCCCGCAGCGCCAGCTCACCCGTACCCATTCGGATACGGCGAAGGTCTTCAAGGCTGACCTGCGGACGTTCATCATCGCCCTTGTCGCCGGCGGCTTCGGCATCGCTACCGGTGTCGTCGGCGTCAAGATCGTGGGCGTTCTTCTGGCTGCCCTGGTGGCGGCTCCCCTGGCCCTGGTGGTACGACGCATGCTGGCCATGCGCTATATGCAGCAGGTCTGGCAGAAGTGCTATTCGGACAGGCGTCGCTCGATGTTCTCGGTGCTGCTCAGTGCCGAGCGCTCCATCGAGAGGGCTGCCCGCTTCGGCAGGCTTCATGCCCTGGGCGTGCTCCTGGTCATGACGATTCTGACAGTCGTGGCTTTCCATGCCGGACACGGCGTCCTGGGTTTCCTCACCCTGGCTGTGGCGGCGAGCAGCATCTCCACCTACAAGTGGTCCAGTGCCTTCGCCAACGATGCCCAGGTGCTCAAGATCAGCCTGCGGAACCGCATGCGCGAAGGAGTGCCTTTCAAGACCTTCAGCACTGTCACCGGCGGTGGTGTGGCAAGGCAGAAACGTGCGGTTTTCGACGGTCACATGCCGGCCTCGCTCAGGGCTGCGGAGGAGCGGCTCTATAAGGGTGCCGGTGAAGTGGACATGGAGGCGTTCGACCTCATGTTCCGCACCTATGCCCCGGGTCGCGATTATATGACCGCCTACGACTTCGCTCGCAAGGCGGAAGGCGACAGGCTCCGGGAAGGCCGCAAGGGTCTCGTCTCGGGCTTCCTGTCGGCGCTTTCGTCTCGCCGTCGGGTCCGGGAGCTTCTCTTCCACTTCGCTGACGTGGTGGCCAACGAGGACAAGAAACTCGTACCCGCCATCAGCAGGGAGAGGCTTCTGGGCTTCCTGGATGGCTCGGCTCACGCCGAGATTCTGGAGGAGAAGCGCTGAGCTTCTCGAAAGTTTTCACTCGAGGGCGCCCGGCGATTTCTTGAGCCGGGCGCCCTTTTTCAGGCTAAATGAGGAGGAACACTCATGCCAAAAATAATCCTGGTTCATCTGGCTATCTTCGCGGCTTTCTTCAGTCTCGTGATGCCGGCCCTGAGCCACCTCGTTCCCGGAGATGTCTACTTCGGGGGCAACCTGCTGGATATCGCCATCCTGACGCTTCTCTCGGAGGTAGTCGTGATTGCTAGCGGAGTGCTCGGCCGGCTTACCGGCAGGGTTCTCGGTTTCAATCCCCTGCTTCAGCGCAAGCGTTCGGAGGCTCTCTCAGCAGTCCTACTGGTACTGGTTTACGGTGGCTTTCTCTATGCCACTATGGCGGTCGCTCCCTATGTGATCTCCCTCTACTGGCCTGTTGCCTTCATTCTGGCTCTAGGGATCACCGTGATTCTTTTCGGCGTTCTTCACATCAAGCGCGCCATCATCGCAGGGCAGAAGGACTGAGTCTGTCTTGGAAGCAACCGGGCATGGTATCGCGTCGACCCAGGGAGCCGGCATTTCGGTATCGCCGAAATGCTCAATGATCCCGGTTTTTGTTTGAGACTTCGGTGCCTCGTGTCTGTAAAGTCGCGGGGCATCGTTTTTTTTGAGAGGACGAAGTACGATAGTTTATAGAAGCAAAAACCCGTCGGCAAGAGAGAGTTTCTCGGGTTTCTCTCTCTTGCCCAGAGCCGAGAGAGATTTTCTCTGGTTTCTCTCTCTTGCCCAGAGAGCCGAGAGAGAGAGTTTCTCGGGTTTCTCCACTGCAGATAGCCGAGAGATTTTTATTGTCCTTTTAGTATTGAGTACTTCCACCGAAAAAGGGCAGAAACGCTATAAAATCTTGATTTATAGGCGTTTCTGCCATATTTTTGGCGATTTTTTATGCTTGGTATGCATATTCTCTAATCGAGAGAGAGTTTCTCGGGTTTTTCTCTCTTGCCAGAGAGCCGAGAGAGAGTTTCTCGGGTTTTTCTCTCTTGCCAGAGAGCCGAGAGAGTTTCCGGAGTTTTGCTCGCGGGCTGAGAAGTCGTCGGAGTTGTGTTTGAGTTATACGATAACATATAAAAGAAAACCTTTCGAAAAAGAAGGGGCTTTTCCAGCCAGGAGAAGCCCCTTCTTGGAAATCAGGCTCAGCCTCGATTCAACCTGGCGATGGCGGTGCGGATGCAGGCGAGACTGTGGAAAGCCTCTTTTATCCGCGAGCCGTGCAGGAAGTTATCGCAGGCCATGAGAGCCATACCGATGTCGATACCGACCACGTCGGGACTGATGAAGCCCCGGTCGAGGTTGATATTGCTCAGTCCGTATCGGCCCGAGACGCCTTCGAGAGCCAGGGCTTTATGGATGTTCTCCATGACCAGCTCTGGAGCCCAGGCGAGTGAGCCGATGGTGGCCGTGACATGCGCGGTGCCGTCGATCTTTTCGGGACCGTAGTCCTCGTATCCATCAGGTCCGTCGCCGGCGGAGAGTCCCCAGACCTTGCGGTATGTGGTGAATCGCCGTGACACGGACAGACAGACCTCCTGGTTGGCTCGAATCGCCTTTCTGGCTGTTTCGGCCAGGTCGATAGCGGAGCCGGTCAGGAGTGACGGATCGAGGATCTCCAGGCTGTACTGGGAGGTGAAGAGTCCGAGATCGGCACTGGCGAACTCATGAGAGCCCGCCTTGCCGACGAAGCTTTTCAGCGATCTCATCGACTCCGGTGCCAGAGCCAGGGGCTCGGGAGCGCCGATGGCGAGAAGATACATGAAGACAGTCTCGGCGTTGAGCCTGTCCCAGGTGGCGCTGAATCGGTTGCCCTTCTCATCGGCTCCATGGCGAATCAGATTGTCCTTGGACCACGACCGCCAGTCGACCCCCCTGTAGAGAGCATAGGCTCGGTTGCGCAGACTAGAGCTTTCGAGGAGCTTCGCCGCCACCAGACCGCCGGCGATCAGCCAGGCAGTGTCCACCGTGCTATAAGCGTCGGAGCCGCGGGGCACCAGGGTCTTAATGTCCAGGAAGTGAGGCATTATCCCGTCGATGCGCGGCACCCGACCGTTCCCCAGTGCCAGAGCCCGGCTGATTCGCCTGGAGGCCTCCCGCCTGTCGATCAGGCTATAGGGTGGAAGCGCTGCCAGGGCTATGGCTATGAGCCCCATGCCGGTGGCGGCGGTGCTTGCCCAGCCGTCGCCGGTGCTTGCCCAGCCGTCGCCGGTGCTTGCCCAGCCGTCGCCGGTGCTTGCCCGGCCGTCGCCGGTGGTGGCACCGTGGTTTCCCTGGCGGTCCAGAATCAGACCGCTGTCGAGCTGGTTGTCGAGGAAGTAGAGGATTCCGCGACGAGAGAGATCATGTAGCAAATCGCAGTCTCTCGCCTGGAGGACTGCTTTGTTTCTGGTTGTGACCATGACAGTCCTCCTTTCTTTGCGAGTTAGATATTGATTGCTGCAACTCCCCTGGTCTCGCCGGTCCGGGTGTCGAACTGGAAGAACTGGAGCGGAGTCTTGCCGTCTGCCGGGTTGAGCAGATTGGGCTCCATGGTGCCTCCGTAGAGACGCATGAGTCTGGATCGGTCCGATTCGTGCTCGGCCAGAAGAGCCGGCTCGAGCTCCCGGAGACAATCGAGATCGACGCCAATCGGATCGAAGCAGGCGTCGAAATCGGCCGGGCGATGCTTCGCCGAGACCAGGCTGCCGCCCACATAGATAGAACGGCAGTCCGCAAGGCGCAGCATGTCGATCAGGTCCGCCAGACCGGCAAGCAATCTCTGCCTGGACCTGCCGGTTCCGAACAGCAATCGGAAGGAAGCCCAGTCGAGTTCGTGAATGCCGGGCGCCAGTGTGCCGTCTTCCTGTCTGTCCGGACTCGGGAATTTGCCGTTCATGACGGTTGCCCGCCGAGGGGGGTGCAGATCAGCCCGCGGCTGTCGTAGGTCACCTCGAACTCGCTGTAGGCGATGTCGTGGCTCTCCATTTGCTGCGGGAACCAGTGGCTCAGATGCCACCAGTGCTCGCTGCGGTAGACCGAGACCGTCCGCCGCGTGAGCCCGAAGCGGGCCATGAAGCTGCCACCGGGGGCGATGCTCATCAGGTGCCCGCGAGCACGGTGGGTGCTGTAGGAGCCGAAATAGGAAGCATCGGCTTCCCGGAGGATGGTGCAGTCCGGACCCGTCTCGATGTCGGCTTTGTGGAAGCCGTCCAGCAAGAGATTGAGAAGGATGGTGCCTTCATCGCTCTTGTCCGGAGCTGTGAGGGTACCGGATTTCGCGTCGAAGCCGGCTGTGATCAGCCGGTTCAGATTGGTGGAGGCGGGAGCCTCGATGAGGCTGTCGGAGAACATGATCAGCTCTCCTCTTGCCACCTCCTCGGTTCGGAAGATGTTGCCGAGCTCATAGGTCCGGCCGAGTATCACGGCGGGACGCTGGGAGCCGGTCCAGACGCGCATGCCGGAGACAAGCGCGAAATCGGATTTGCCGGTAATCGAAAGGCTGTGGCATTTCATTCGTGTATTTCTCTTGGGGGTTTGATCCGGACAGTGTTCGGAAAAATGAGGGGGCTGCCACCAGGCAGCCCCCTGCCAGAGAAGGGGTCGGTGAGAATGCTGTTTGATCTGTTCTTGTTTTGCACAGTTTTCTCCGTTGGCACAACAGCGGGATAATCCCTTGCCGCTGGCGCGGAGCTCGCGGTCACGACCCCTGTGACCGTCTCTTTCGATCAGGTCCTTACTGCTGGACCTGCGAAACGGCCTGCAGCACCCGGCTGAGCTCGCGGCTGTCGCCGTCGCTCAGGGAGCCGTCGTTGTCGTAGGCCGCCACCAGCTCGCCGAGCTTTTCGCGAGCGACGCTGTTGAGCGTGTCGCCTGCAAGCAGAGCGCGAGCGGTGTTGATGTCGTTGTTGCCGGAGCTGCAGCTGCAGGAGCTGCCGCAGTCACCACCGCAGCCGCCCCCGCAGGAGCCGCTGCAATCACCGCAGGAAGCGGTTTCGAAGATCAGCTTGGACATGGTGTCCTCCATTTCTGAGTTCGGGTTGATGAGGTGGACGTGTTCGCCCGTCCCGGTTCAAGACCGGGGATCGAGCGAGACAATCCGCTGCTTGAGAAACTCGGTTGCTTCAGAGTCTCCGACGGGAAGCCTGTTGGTTGGAATCGGCTTTCCGATGACGACTTTGCATCCCCGCCTGTAGAGCGGGAAGAGAAGCATGAGCAGAAAATACTCCGCCGGGGGCGGGACCTTGCGGATCCAGCTACCCGGATATTTGCCGTACCTGAGGAAGACCGGGACCAGATAGGTCTCTTCGCCGGACTTCTCTTTCGCCGAGCGGGCGATGCGAACAGCGCCTTTCTTGAAGGGACCGAGAAGGCCGTCGAGGTATGCCCAGCCTTCCGGGAACATGACCAGGCGCTGTCCCCCCGCCACCAGGTCGATGGCTGCCTCTCGGGCCGGACTGCCCTGACCTTTTTGGAGGTCCACGGCGAAGGCTCCCATGGGCGCGAAGATGAGCGCTCCGAGACCGCCGCCGAAGGTCATCACGCCCCGGGCCGCCATGTAGCGGGCCGGTCTCCCTTCCATGACCATGGGCAGGACACCCACATCAGCGAAGTGCGGGTGGTTGGGGGTGACGACGATGTGCTTGCCGTCGACACTGGCTAGGTTTTCCAGTCCCTCGATTCTGACCCGACCCACTTGCAGGAATACAAGGAATCGGGACAGGCATTTGAGGGCGAAGAGACCTCGCTTTGTTGGAGGAGGCGGCAGATAGCCGCAGGTGGAGGCATTCTTGATATAAGCGCGAGCCCTTCTCAAAGCCGGAATCGAGATGAGAAGCGCAATCAAAACCAGGAGGCCTGCCGCTAGAGCGACAGGCCAGCTGGACTCAACAAGACTGGGGTCGAGGTTCCATGTCATAGCTTTGCTCCGTCCAGGGCGGAGAGAGAGCTCCGCCCGGCCGATATCAGCTCGACTTGGCCACGGTCAGGAGCTTGTCGATCTCCTGCCGAACCACCTCGATGGCTTCCCTGGGATCTTCCGGCAGATCGGCCAGGGGAATCGGGCGGCCGATGACGACCACAGCACCGTAATTGGTGGCGGTCACATCGTGGTACTTGAATTTGCGGAAGGACTTCCATCCCAGGGTGACCACCAGCTTGTGGAACCAGTTGGCGTCTCTGGGATCACGCTTGTAGTGCAGGGCCATGGGCAGCACCGCCAGGGTCTCCGACGGGCATCCGAAATGGTCGCGGGCTGCGTGCATGGCCCGGATGGCACCGGTGCGGAAGTCTTCCGGACGCAGGACGTTGTCCTGAACGAGTTTTCCTTGCGGGAACATGAGCAGACGGCTCTTCCGGTGCAGACCCAGGCATTTGCCGCAGGCCTCCACCACCGCCTGTCCGCCGCTCTGGGCCTTGCCGCCTTCGGTGTTCACGGCGAAGAAGCCGGCGAATGCCGAAAGGGTTGCCTTGAGCGGGTTCTTCATCTCGGATACGGTGCCCAGATGGCGATAGCCATAGGGCAGGGCGCTTGCCACCACCATGAAGTCCAGAGGAAACTGGTGGTTAGGCAGAATATTGAGGCGCCCGTTGAAGCGCGCGTTGCCCCGGTCGATGACCTTGACGGGACCGACGAAGAGCTTGCACATCAGCTTGGAGATGGACCTCAGGGCGAGCTGCCCGAAAAAGGTCGGATTCGGAGGCAGGTAGCCGTCAAGGACGAGCTTCCTTCCCTCCTGATACCAGTAGCTGAATCGCCAGATGAGAACCAGCGCTACCAGGGCGGCGATGGAACCGTACAGGATTGTGTGGGACATATTCAGTCTTTGCTCCGATGATGGTATTGGCCCGGCAGGCGACGTCGCCTGCCGGGCCGAGAAGACAGTCAAGCGGCCAGACAGCGATTAGCCGTCCAGTCGCTTCTTCAATTCGCGTCTCCGGCTCTTGAGCCCGGCGAGATCCGGGTTGCTCTCATCCTCGAGACGAAGGAGTGCGATGAGGCAATCCAGGTCCTGGAGAAGAGCAGGATTCTCGGCACCGATGCCCTGCTCCAGGAGGCTCAGGGCCTCCCGGGCACAGGCGATGGATGCGGACCTGTCGCCTCGTCCCCTGGAAAGGGTGAGACGCTTGCTGGCCACGGCGTAGAGCAGCGACCAGGGGGCCTGCTCGCCGATGAGCCTCTGGCGGTGTTCCGCCAGGAGGACCTCGGCGCCATCGTCATTGCCTGTCTTGAGCAGGCAGTCGGCACCGGTCATGGTGAGCTCGTGAATCTCGGTGGCTGTGGCCCCGCGATTGGCGGCAGCCAGCTCCCTGTAGAGAGCCAGTGCTTCTTCGCCGGAGCCGCCACTGGCGTAAGCCTTGAGGGCGAGCATGGAAAGCTCGCCGTCGGCCTGCCCGGAAGCCCGGCAGAGAATGGTGAGACGCTTCAACACCCGGGCTGCCTCCAGGTGACTGTTTTGCCCGCTGAGCGCCAAGGCCAGGGGGCGAAGGACATGGATGAGCTCCGGGCTATCCTTGCCCAGGGCGTTCTCCAGCGCGGCAGCGGCGGCGGTCAGGTCGGAGACGAGTCCGTCGTACTTCATATACAACCTCTCTTGTTTTCTGGGCGTCCGCCTGGTTGTTGGCGGCGTCCTCGATTTATTGTTTATCGTTGTTTTTGGTGTCGCATCCGGTGTCGCCCTTGTCCTTCCTGATCAGGCGGATCAGCCTGGGAAGGAGCGCCAGTAGCGCCAGGGCGACCACAGCCAGAGAGAGCTTCAGGTAGAGCCCGCTCGCTCCGGCAGTCGCCTCGCGTCCGGCGAACCCGGCATACGCGTAGACGGCAGTGCCCGGAATGATGAAAACCATGCTGGCCAGAAAGTAGCTCCGGAAGCTGATTCTGGTCAGGCCGAAGAGGTAATTGAGCATCGTGAAGGACAGGATCGGCATGAGGCGGCAGAATGCCACGAACTTCCAACCCTGTTTCTCCACATTGCACTGGAACCTCTCGACCCGATCCTCCAGGCCTCCCGAGCGGGAAAGAAGCTTTTCGAAAGGCTTCTGCCCCAGGAATCTGGTCAGCCAGAATGGGTAGGTCATCGACAGACAGGCGCCGATCCAGGAATAGAGCAATCCCCAGAACGGACCGAAAAGAACGCCTGACAGAACGGTCATTGCCGATGCCGGGAAAAGGGGAGCGAAAGCGTAGATCGCGATGAACACCAGCGGTGCCAGGGGACCATAGCTCGCGATGTAATCTTGCACATCGGCAAGGCTTACGAATTGCCTCAGATACGATGCGCCAATCAGGTACGCTCCGGCAGCGAGCAGGACGATGAGTCCTGCCTTGAGCCAGAAGCGCAGATTACCCCCTGACTTATTCTCTTTCATGGGAGTAACTCCTGGTTTAGCCAGGGCTCAGGGAGGAGGCGCCCGGTGAGCGCCTCCTCGAGCCGCTTCGATTCAATAGCGTTTGCCGGAGATCTTCACGAGCTTGGGACCGAAGCGGTCCAGGACATCGCGATCGTTGTCCGGCATCTCGCCCAGCACCGGGTGTCTCTCGCCGTTGCTGCCATCCGGATAGGGATGCACCTCAGCCATGTTCTTCTCGACCATGGGCTCGATGACCACGCTCAGATGGTTGCGTGTGAGCTCCCAGGGTGTTCGGACACCCACCGACTTGAGGATCATCAGGAGCTCGCGCTGCAGAACGATGTTGTAGTTGCCTACCCGGATGTATTTGTCCTCGGGATCGAGCCCCCTGCGGAAGCGCGGATCCTGGGTGGCGATGCCTGCCGGGCAGGTGTTGGTGTGGCAGCGCTTGGCCATGATACAGCCTTCGGCGATCATGTTGCCTCGACCGATGTTGACCGCGTCGGCTCCAAGCGCGATGGCGATAGCGACGTCACTTCCCTTGGCGATCTGACCCGAGGCGATGAGCACCACCTCGTCCCTGACGCCGTACTGGCGCAGGATATTGTCCACCTTCGGGATGGCGTGCAGAATCGGCAGCCCCATATGGTCGGCCAGGGCCACTGGACCGGCGCCGGTTCCGCCTTCACCACCATCGATGGTGATGAAGTCCGGTCCGTCCCCGGTCTCTTGATAGAGTTTTGCGATTTCGTGCAGGTAAGACTCCTGCCCGACCGCGATCTTGATGCCTACGGGCTTGCCGGTGGCTTCCTGGAGCTTGCCGACGAAGGTGAAGAGGGTGGCGACGTCATGGAACTCGTCCCAGCTGTTGGGGGAGTAGCAGTCCTGGTCCATGGGGATGCCGCGCCACTCGGAGATCTCGGGTGTGATCTTCTCCTTGGGGAGCTTGCCGCCCTGACCGGGCTTGCCGCCCTGTTGCAGCTTCACCTCGATGCCGACGATCTGCTCATTTTCAGCCAGGAGGGCGATCTTGTCCCAGTCGAGCTTGTTGGTCCAGCGTTTGCGGAATCCACGCTCGGCCGAATCCGCCACAGCATCGATCAGGCATTGCCGGAAACCGAACTTGGCCGGGCCGAGTTGCACGATGATGCGGCTGCCTCCGACGACCTCCCTCTCGGGAAGAGTGGGCTTTTTGGCGAAGCCCAGGCTGGCGAAATAGAGGACCTGTCGGAGGTGATGCTTGAACATCCGTCCAGTAGGAATGCGCTTGACCACACCGTCAAGGTGGTAGGGAGTGAGACCCCCTTCACCGGTGAGCATGTGGATGTCCGCCAGCTTGGCGCCGGAGGACAGGGCCATGACTGCCTCGGCAGACAGCGCTCCCCAGCTCATGCCGGAGATATTGATGGGCCATGGGCAGACATAAGGCTGCTTGCGGCGCTTGCCGATTACCAGGGGAGGCAACCGGTTGCCCAGCTCGATGACGTCCGGAGTCGGGAACATCGTGGGCAGCATGTGAATCTCGCCCACGTCGCGGTAACGCCGGCTGGTGCCGAAGCCGAGATTGTTGTTGATGCCCTTGGCGGAGCGGTAGATATAGCGCCTGGTATCCCTGTCATAGGGACGCTCTTCCGTGTCGGACATGAACCAGTACTGCCGGAGCTCATCGCCGATGAGCTCGAAGCCGTAGCGGAACCATCCCAGAAGCGGGAAATTCCGCAAGATGGCATGCTTGCGTTGCAGGAAGTAGTCGTCGACACCGACGACAGTGAGAAAACCAATCAGCGCGAAGATCAACCCGCTTGTCGGATCCAGATATCGGAAGCCGCACCACCAGGCGACGAATGTCGCGGCGGCGGCGATCGGCAGAAGCGCGTTTTTCTTCAGGACGAAGTCGTTGATGGCGAGCTGGAAGCAGAAGGCCAGGATCGCGAGGATCGTCAGTCCCTGAAGTTCCCAGAAGTACCATCCGAAAGTAGCGGCGAACAGGGTGCCGGCGAGGATCGCATGTTTGTTGCGCAGGATGTCCCGCACAGCAGTTACTGCGAAGATGCCGCCCAGTGTGAAAGCGAAGGCAGCCGGGTGATCCCCGATATGCCATCCGACAAGACCCGCCAGAAGTCCCGTGATTATCGTTGTGACTGTCCAGAACCAGAACATGGTAGTGTCCTCACTTGTAAGAATCAGAGAGGGACAGGCAACCGCCTGTCCCTCTCCTTCGAGTTCCGTAATTTATCCTCCGACCAGGCTCAGGCTGCGGCTTTGCGCACGAATTCCTTGAGCTGGTCTTCGAACAAAACGCCCACGTTCCGGGCCAGTGCCGGACCGGTGCCCTTGAGCACCATGATCGTGGGAATGCGCTTGACCTCCATGCGGGTGGCCAGGGACTGCTCGTCGTCGATGTCGATGACGACGAAGTCGAAGTCGGCCTTCATGGATTCGCCTACAGCGCGGAAAGTCGGGGTCTGGGCTGCGCAGGAGCTGCACCAGCTGGCGAAGAACATCACGACAATGGGCTTGTCGGACATCCGCCGGCGGTGCTCCAGCTCGGCTGCCGTGATTTTCACCACCGAAGAGTTGGTGACGTCCTTGGTCCTCGTCTTCCACCAGTTGCGGAGATTGAGGATGGCAACCACAAGAGCAAGCCCGAAGAGAACGAGAAGCAGATTGGTAAACATGGTTACCTCCCTTTCGGGTTACGGGTTAGGGTGAGGTTCGGAAAAACGGGGGGACGGGGCTCGAATTTGTTTTGTAAACAGGATCGCTGACCTGTTTCTTGGCGATTTCGGATCCTGTGCTATACTGCACAATCTCTTGAGCAAGCAAGCGAGGGATCGTAGCTCAGTTTGGTTAGAGCGCCTGCCTGTCACGCAGGAGGTCGCGGGTTCGAGTCCCGTCGGTCCCGGATTTACTAAAGTCCCAATAGGAATTCATCCACCGCGCCGGTCAGTACGCGGCATTCTCTTCGTGACGCCACACCGCTGTGGGCGGAGTCACGCAGAATGACCAGGCGTTTCGGCTCGGCGGCGGATTGATAGAGGGTCTGGGCATGCGAGATGTCGATGAGCTCGTCTTTGCCGCCGTGGATGATCAGCTTCGGCGTGTTCAGCCGCGAGAGCACCCTGGCATTGTCGAGCACCGGCCTGAATTGCAGGAAGCCGGGTACGAATCTGGCAAGCCGGACCACTTGACGAGCAAGCACCGGAAAGGAGCTGTAGCCCGCTTGCAAGAGAAGACCGGCGTGGTCCCTCTTGCTGGCGATGTGGCTTGCTACCCCGGAGCCAAGTGAGATTCCTATCAAGACGATTTTGGTATCTTCGAATCCGAGAGTGTTTTTCAAGAAGTCGAAGGCACTAAGACCGTCTCGACAGATTGTCTGCAGAGTCGGATTACCGGGGCTTTTTCCGAATCCCCGATAGTCGAAGACGAGGGCGGACATGCGATTGCGAAGGGCATGGGCCGCCACCGAAGACCAGCTCGCTACGTTGCCGGCATTGCCGTGGCAGAAGAGAGCGGCGGAGTCTGCGCCCGGATATTCGAAATACCAGGCGTGCAGGACGGCGCCCTTGCCGGTGCCGATAGACACATCCCTGGCTTCGATCCCGGCCACTACTCGTGAGGCGTAGTCGCCTTCGATGTAGGGTCTGGGCTTGAAAACGAATCCCCGGTAGAGGCGGGGCGAAAAGCGGGGCGAGAGCGCTATCAGAGTCGCTGTTATCGCCAGAGCAAGAGTCAGGAAAATCATCGCTTGAGTTTTGATTACTAAGACGAGAGTAAAGCCAACCGTTTTGCAGAGCAGGCGGAAAAAAGGAGCGGCCGGTCAGGGTTTCCCCTTTCCGGCCGCTCCCGGCAATACCTAGATTTTCAGCCAGGCATCAGCCTGCTTGCTCGAGCCGATTAGCTCTTGCTCGCGGTCTGCTTCGGCAGAAGGTGTGCCGAAAGGTTCGGCGCCTGCTCCGCCCGCAGCTTGACGTTGATGTCCAGCTGCTCGAGCATCTGAGCGATCGCCATGTCGCCGGCCTTGACCTTGGTGCGCGAGAAGAAGTCGCGCACGTCCGGAGCCAGGTCGGGGGTGTCGAGAGAGTGAGCCGAGCCCACCATGCGCACCACGCCGGAATCCGGATAGGCCTTGACCATGCGGTCGAAGTTGGACTTCAGGTAGTCCCATGCCAGCGGCGCCGCAAACCGGTTGCCCAGCAGCGCGGCGAAGAGGAAGGGAGCATCCTGCGAACGGACGTCGGCGCTCAGGCACTTCTCGATGGTCTCCTGGAGCAGCTCCGTGTCACGGAACCCGGCCAGGGCATAGAGGAAGCGCAGGGTATCCTGCGGGTTGGTGGCTTCCTTGCTGAGCTTGAAGAACTCGTCGTAACGAGCCTTGTCGCCGCAGTAGGCGAGGACGCCCACCAGCGATGCGGCCAGATTGGCATCCACCGAGCTCTTGTCCGCCTTCCAGCGGTCGAAGTACTCGGCGGCCCTGGTCTGGACCTCCTCGCTGTCGCCGACGGTGCCCAGGAAGCTGATCAGCTGCGCGCGCAGCTCGCTGTCCTGGACCGGCTCGCCATCCTTGCGATCCCAGCCGAGACGCTGCACCGAGGGAGTGACCAGGTCGCGGGCCAGGGCTTCCAGGCTCGTCTTGGCTTCGCCTTCGACGAGCTTGTGCAGGTGGCGCACCGAAGCGGTGAGGATGGCCCAGACGTTCGGGTCGGACTCACCGGCGAAAATCTTCACCAGACCGAGGTAGTCCTCCACCGGCGTGATGCCGGCGCGGACCGTCGACCAGGCGTCGTTGATCAGGTTGAAGCGCTCGACGGTGTCGAGGGTGGTGCCAATCTCGTCGGTGAGCTTGGCGTTCAGCGCCGGGGAGTAGACCACCCGGTAGAAGCCGCTACCGCCGGCGTTGACCACCACGTGGTCGAACTTCTCGCCGACGTAGATGGTCTCTTCGCTGTTGCCCACCACCAGCTTCTTCTCGACGAAGGAGCCGTCGGCCTTGCGCACTCGCATGATGACCGGGACCGGCCACACCGAGGCGTCCTCCTCGGGGAGGAACTTGAAGGGCTTCTGGGTGAGGACAACGGTGCCTGCGGAGTCGCCTTCCCGGACCTCGATGACGGGGTGACCGGCGGTGAAGACCCAGGCGTCCATGATCTTGCGGGCCGGCACATCGAGACCGTTGCGCTTGCAGGACTCCTCGAAGGCGTCCCACAGGTCGTGGGTCTCGGTGTTGCCGTAAGCGTGCTTCTTCAGGTAGGCGCTGATGCCCTGACGGAACACCTCGGCGCCGATGAACTCGTGGAGCTGGTAGAGCACCGAGCAACCCTTCTCGTAGGAGATCACGTCGAAGAGCTCGTCGATCTCGTCCGGGTGATGCACCGGGCACTCGATGGGATGGGTGCTGCGCAGAGCGTCGACACGCGACGCGGCGGCGCGGGCCAGGGCGAACTCCTCCCAGACCTTCCACTCAGGCTTCCAGTGGTGCAGGCAGAGGTTCTCCATGAAGGTGGCGAAGGACTCGTTGAGCCAGAGCCCGTTCCACCACTTCATGGTGACCAGGTCGCCGAACCACATGTGAGCCAGCTCATGCAGGACGACCACGGCGACGCGCACCTTGGCGGCGTGCGGGGCGTTGTCCTCGTCGACGAGCAGGGCGGTCTCGCGGTAGGTGATGCAGCCGAGGTTTTCCATGGCGCCTGCGGCGAAGTCCGGGATGGCGATGTGGTCGATCTTGTCACCGCCGGCGTAGGGAACCTCGAAGTAGTTCTCGTACCAGTCGGTGGCGAAAGCCGCGGCCTTGAGCGCGAAGCCGGTGAGCTTCTCGCGACCGGGGACGCACCAGATGCGCACTTCCTTGCCGTTCACGTTCACCGGTTTGCTGGAGACGAACTCGCCGATGACGAAAGCCACCAGGTAGGTGGACATCTTCATGGTCTTGGCGAACTTGACGGTCTTCTTGCCGTTCTCGACGGTCTGCGAGATGACCCGGCCGTTGCTGATGGCGGTCAGGTTCTCGTCGATGACCTGGGTCACCGAGAATGTGGCCTTGAAATCGGGCTCGTCCCAGCACGGGAAGGCGCGCCGGGCGTCGGTGGCCTCGAACTGGGTGGTGGCGATGGTGTGCTTCTGGCCGGATTCGTCCGTCCAGTGGCTGCGATAGAAACCCTTGAGCTTGTCGTTGAGCACGCCGTCGAAAGTAGCGTGGAACTTCCAGTTGCCTGCTCCCAGGGTCCCGGCGAACTTGATGGTGGCGATCTCGGCCTTCTCGTCGACCGTCACCTTGCCATCGAGTCTGGTGCCGTCTGCGGAGACGACAAAAACCTTCTTGAGCTTGAGCTCCTTGACGTTGAGCTTGATGGTGCCCGTCGGCTCCAGCACCTCGATGTCCACGACCTCCTCGCCGCTGAAAGTGAACGCGGTGAGGTCGGGGTGGAAGGTCAGATCGTAGTGACTAGGAACCACATTGCGGGGCAGCCGGATCTCGGCATCAAGCGCAGGAGACTTTCCTTGCTTGGTCTTGGACATTTTGCTATGCCTCCATTTGGCTGTTGTGAATGGCCGGTCGCGAGAATACCCTATAAAGAGTACTAATTCGCTGACCGACCGAAGATAAAACTTGACCGGAACGTTATGCTTGCCAACCTTTTCGGGGAGCTTTCAGGCCAGACGATAGACTCTCTCGCGTGACAGAACTGTCGCGGGTAGAGGTGAAAAGTCGCTTCTCGGGCGTTTCTGGCTAAAGGCTCAACTACTTCAGTTGGCAAGACATAAACAACGAGACGACCCTAGAGCTTCTCTCTTTTGACTTTCAAAGAGAAACAGTTCAATTCTGCCTAAGCTGCAGTGCCCGGGCGGTTGTCAAGCGCCACGGTTCTTGATTTCCAGGTCCGGAAACCTGCCTTGTCGTGGGTGGGTATGTGATTAGCAGAGCTCTCAGAGCTGCGTTATCTACTAAGATTTATATCTCGCTTATATACCTCGATAGCTGTCAAGCTAATACTGGTCAGTCTTTCCAATACAGCTTCTTGTTGAATACCGATCCGTCAAACAAGTAGTGTTTAGTTACTGTTTCTGTCTTTTCCACCAAGGTCTCAAATCCAGCTCCAATTCGAACATAGCTCCGAGTCGAGAACCTCAATTCTCTTCTCCGCCCGGCTTCCTGCCTGGCAAGAGTGGCACGCCTGTTCTGTGGCGCGTTGACTCAAAGCTGAATATCGAGAGCTGAGCGGATTTTATGCCGCGTGGGCAAGCAGGCAGACATCGTTTTGACGAAGGGCTCGCCGAGGTTTCGACGGGCTCCTTCACTTACTTAACCCGTTTGCCTGTTGCCTTCGGCACGGCAAACCAACACGAAAGAGGAATCCACTATGAGCAATCACAATCACATGGAAGGTTTCATTCCGGATTACGTGCTGCAGGACATCGCGCACCTCAACCCCCAGCTTCTGAGCCCTCGGTTCACCATGCTCGAGACGCAGAAGCTGTTCTTGAAGGCGATCGCCCAGCAGGGCAACATCCGGCAGCTGACCAGCGGCGGCTCGACGGCCCAGCGCAAGATCTACGACGCGCAGAACCGTCGCTCGCTGCCCGGCACCCGCGCTCGCTTCGAGGGCGACGCCGCCACCGGCGACGCCATCGTCGACGCGGCCTACGAGTATCACGGCGACACCCTGATCTTCGTCAAGGAGGTCATGGGCCGGAACTCCATCGACAACCAGGGGATGAATCTCCTGGGCACGGTCCACTACGGCGTGGACTACTCCAACGCCTTCTGGAACTCTCGCCAGATGGTCTACGGTGACGGCGACAAGGTGATCTTCGTCACCTTCGTGCGTCCCACCGTGGTCGGTCACGAGCTGTTCCACGGCATCACCGAGCACACCAACGGTCTCGAGTACCAGGACCAGCCCGGCGCTCTCAACGAGAGCCTGTCGGACGTGGGCGGCGTACTGGTTCGCCAGTACAAGGGTCGCCTGCGCGCTGACCAGGACTCGTGGCTCCTGGGCACGGGTCTCTTCGCCAAGGGCATCAACGCCCGCGCTCTGCGTGACATGTTGAACCCCGGCACGGCCTACGACGATCCCAAGATCGGCAAGGACCGCCAGCCGGCTCACATGAAGGACCTGTACACCGGCTGGGGCGACAACGGCGGCGTGCACATCAACTCGGGCATCCCGAACCGGGCGTTCGCGACCTTCGCGATCGCCGCGGGCGGTTACGCCTGGGAGGCGCCGTTCGAGGTGTGGAGCGAGACCGCGTTCGGCAAGAACCGCGTCGGCTCCAAGGCCCAGTTCCAGGACTTCGCTGACCTGAGCGTCAGCAACTGCTCGTCGCTCCAGCCCAAGCTGGTGGACAAGCTGGTCAAGGCCTGGGACACCGTCGGCATCACCGTCAAGTAAGACGGCGGAGTCGGCGATTTCCACTCTCGCCGGGCGGAGGCAGGCAACGGTGCTTGCCTTCGCTCCGGTGGGGGTCTGTTTTTCCTTACTTTCCTGCAGCGGGCTAGCGATAGTCCGAATACTCGCCATACCTGAATTTTCAAAGGGTGTGGCATCTTACCAAAAGTAAGGTTGTGTACTATGAAGAAGTCAAATCGACCCGACGGCCAGGATCGTAACCTGGCCGAGGACGTTCTGCGTCAGGCGGGGAAGAGCGAAAAAGAGGTCGAGAAGATCGGCCAGCTCGACCGCGGTGACGATCTTGTCGAGGGCACTTTCGATGCCAAGTTCCGTACCGTCAACAGTCCCGTTCACAAGGCGGTCTGGTCCGGCAAGACTCCGGTCTCGCTGTTCCGCCGTCAGAAGAGCACCAGTGTCGGTGCCGAGCAGGGCTATCGTGAGCAGATGAAGGCGGCCATCGCGGTGGTGAAGAGCCATCGTGACGCCCGCACGCTCTACGGTCCGGACGACAAGGTTACGGACCAGGTCATCGCCGACCTGGCCAAGACCGGCTACTGGGGCGCTCTGATTGCGCCTGAGCACGGCGGATGGGGCGCGCCCCTGTCCGAGTTCATGCCGTTCCTCACCCGTATGGCTTGCGAAGGCGATGCGACGGTGGCCGGGATGGCTTCCATCCACGGCTGCATCGGCGCTGTCGACCCGGTCGAAGCGTACGGCAGCGATGAGTTCAAGGCCGAGTATCTGCCCAAGCTGGCGAGCGGTGAGCGTCTCTCGGCGTTCGCTCTCACCGAGCCCTGGGCCGGCTCCGACCTGACGGCTCTGCGCACCACGGCTGTGCTCGACGGCGACCACTATGTCGTCAACGGGCGCAAGATGTTCATCAGCAACGTCGTGCCCGGACGCACCATCGGTCTGGTGGTGCTCATCGACGGCAAGCCGGCGGTGTTGATCGCGGACCTGCCCGACTCCGAGAACGAGCATTTCCAGCTGGATCGCTACGGCATCCACGCTGTCACCCACATCCACAACTACGGAATCGTCTTCAAGGACTTCCGTGTCCCGGCCAAGAACCTCCTGGTTCCGCCGGTGGGCGACGGTCTGACCATCGCCTATCACGGTCTCAACCGTGGGCGTGTGGCTCTGTGCGCGAACTCCGCCGGCACCATGCGCCTCATCCTGAAGAGCATGCTGCCCTGGGCCGACTTCCGTGAGACCTACGGCGATGCCATCGGCAAGCGCGAGCTCGTGCAGCGTCGCGTCGCCCGGCTCGCCTCTCTGATCGTCGGCGCGGACGCGCTGGTCGCCTGGGGCTCGTCTCTGCTCGATGAGGGCTATCGCGGCGAGCTCGAGTGCATCGTGGCCAAGATTTTCGGCGCCGATGCCCTGCATGAGGCCAGCACCGTGCTCGGTCTCAAGACGCATGGCGGTCGGACCTTCCTGAAGGGCCACCTGATCGGCGACAACATCCACGACTTCCTCGCTCCCTCGATTTACGAGGGTGAGAACGAGATGCTCGGGATGGCTCTGTTCAAGGGGCTGGTGAAGGACCACGGCAACAAGTACATGGCTCCGTTCGCGACGGTGAAGGGTTTCAACCCGATGAATCCGGCGCATCTGTGGAAGCTCAAGGGCGCTTGCCTGCGTCTCGGCTTCTACACTGTCGGTGCCCTGCTCAACCGTGGCGACAGCCAGTCCATCGCCGGTCTCAACCCGAAGCTCGCGCGTCATGCGAAGTTCGCCCTCAAGAACTTCCGCAAGGTGATGCGTCAGATCCACTTCGCCATGCTGCAGCACCAGCTCAAGCTGGCTGACCGGCAGCAGCGGATGATCGAGCTTTCGAGCGACGTGCAGAGGACTGTGGTGATTCTCGCCACCTGCCTGCATGCCAGCGAGCTGGGCGACGACGCGACGGTTCTCGCCGCCGATGTCCTTTCCCGCGAGCTGACCCGCCAGATCAAGGGCGGTCGCGCCACCGACGACGACTTCCGTGCCAACGTGAAGCTCGCCAGGATGGTGGCCGGCGGTCAGTTCAAGCAGCTCGAGGGTGTGGCGGACAGCCCCATCCTGCGCTCGTACACCAAGGACGGCCTGGCCGGATTCTGATGTGTTTTCAGGGGCCAGGACGGTTGCTCGGAGTTATGCTCCGGCGCCGTTCTGGTCCCTTTTTCTTTTTCCAGCGCCTGACATAAAGTCCAAACGATAGGAAAGCACCCTATGGGAAAGAAAATTTCTCTCGATCTCAGTTTGCCCGAAAAGCGAACCGAGGATACGAGGTTCGAGTCGCGCTGCTGTCGTTCCAACATGGTCATCTGTCCCGGTTACGGCAAGGAGAATTTCGATTTTCCGACGGTTCAGGAGGCCGTGAAGGCATCCCTGGCTCGTCTCAAAGCCAAGACCGCCAAGTCCGGCAAGACCGACCAATCCGAAGACAGCAAGCGAAGCGGTCAGCACCGCTTCCCTATTCTCCACCCGACGGCGGACGGTAAGCTCACTACCGAGCCGAAGGGTGTTATTCCGCAGCTGCCCAGGTCGAAGGAGAGTGGCGTCGACGCCACTCTTTTCGCGGCTGCTGAAGGGCTCCGGCTGATGATGGACGACGGCAAGTACACCGCCATCGTCGCCGAGCGTTTCGACGACCACAAGGACAAGGTGCAGTGGGCCAAGGGCACCCTGGGGCTCAGCCAGCCCAAATACATGCCGGCTATCGCCAGTCTCGAACAGCAGCTCGATCATCTCAGCGCGCTCTACCTCGAGACCCTGCCGCGCGTTCTCAGCGTGCTGGCGGCGCAGAATCCCGATGTCCCGGAGCACCAGCTCCTGGAAGCCGCCATCGATACCCTTGACCAGGAGCTCAGCCAGATTCTTTCGGTGCTCCGCATCTGGACCGACGCGTTCGGTCAGCTCCGCTCCGGCAACTACCGGCAGCTCGAGGCTGTGGTTTTCGCTGTCGAGCAGGCCTTCCACCTCTTCGAGGGCGAGGAGCCTGCCGGTCCCTGCGGAGAGCCCGGCACGGAGCGTCTGAAGACGTCCAAGTTTCACGTCGGCAATGTGTTCGTGGCCCGCTTCAGCGACCAGGGACCGGCGACTCTGCCGGCCAGCCGTGGTCCGATCGGCGCCCACGCCATCGAGGTCCCTCATGACGAGGCCAATATCATCACCCTCATGCTCGCGCTCTACATGCACGAGTTCAGGCACGACATTTTCGCCGACGTCGAGGGCCTGGCCGAGGAGTTGATGGTTGTCCTCGCTACCGCTATCAGGGACGCGGTCGACAAGGGCGAGGTCAAGCTCAGCACCGAGCACGCGACCATCGGTCGTAACAAGGTGTTGATGCGCGATCTGCTCGTGAAGATGTTCGCCGATACCATCGGTGAGGTCGATGCCGACATCTCCGGCGGCGTGCTGCTCACGGGTCCGGCGTACCTGTACAACATGCTCAGCACCTTCTCGGCGTTCAACTCCAAGAACCGCGGCGTGTTCAACACCCGCCGGCTGCTGCGCACCGGGTCTTACTTCGGTTTCCGGGAGACCTCTTCCGGCCAGGCCACGATTCAGTTCTGGCCGCACCCGCCGGACTATATCCGGGCCCACATCGTGGCGGCAGCTCTGGACGAGATTGGCTTCGGCCGTGAAGCCAACCAGTGCCGTCTGCTGGCCGATCAGGGCACCGGCGAGCCTCTCCCCACGGTGGTTACCTGGCGGGACGAGGATCGCAAGAGCAAGCGTGTGATCAAGATCCCGGTGGCTGACATCCAGGCGCTTGCGCCGGTGGTGGCACGCGCCCTGATCCGCACCAAGCTCAAGTGTCTGGGCGACCTGAGCACCGGCGAGCTCCTCAACTGGAACCAGTACCGCCAGTCCAAGGTCGACCGCCTGGTCGAAAACCTCATGGCTGGCAGCGCTGAGGTTCCGGAGAACATGGGCGACATTCACGCCACCTATGTGGCTGCCGCGTCCACCCTGGCCTACTGGGGACTGGTCAAGTCGGGCGTCCCGGCCCGGCAGGCGGCTGTCAATGTGGACCGCAACGCTCTCTCCATGATCGCCACGATCCGCCAGCGGTTCGAGAACCGCCCGAGACCTGTGCAAGGGCAGGCGCCCCGCATCATCATTCCCACCGCCGAGGAGGTCGAGCAGATCACCGGAGCGGGCAAGGGGGCAGGTGAAGGCGAGGCTGCCGGCTCTGGTGAAGGTGCCACCGACAACAAGTAACCGGCGTGACGGCCGTGTTCGTCCGTTCCGGCCCTGATTCAGTCTGGGAAGACTGACAGACGGACGGACGGACCGGTCTGTCTACCCGGGCTGCTACAAGGGCTACGATTACGAGAGCGGCAATCCTTGCGACTACTGGCTGGATTGAGTCGTTGTCGGCGTCGTAGTCAGGCTTCAATCTTCGGGGGCTCCTGGCTTGCGCCGGGGGTCTCCGAACCAAAACAAGAGAGGCTAAAAGCCATGAGTTTTGTTTCAAAGACGGCGATCGCCCTGCTGGCGATAGCGGCAGCGCTTCTGGTGCTGCCGCTGAGCGGCTGCGGCGATCGCGACGCGGATAACCTGGTCCGGGTCGACTTCCCCGAGAAGTTGAACCACAGGGTCAGTCTGCGTCCTTCCGATTCGAACGAATCTTTCCGCTTCGCCTACGTCACCGACGACGACAAGAAAGTCGTGGAGGAGGTGGAGTACAAGAACGGTGTCACCACCTATGTGTTCTACCGTACCGACCAGACGGCGGAAAAGATTCTCGAGTTTTACCCGCCTGACGATCCTGACCCCGATCACCCATCGGTTCAGACCCAGGTGGAACGGCGCATGAAAAGCGAGGTCTTCCTCGCTGCCGATGGTAAGAGCTATCTCCGGCACACAGCCTTCACCCTGGATGGTTCGGTGGTGCGGCGCGGTCTGCGCAATCCGGACGGCTCCTACATCACGCACTATCTGCGCTCCGGCACCGGCTCGGTGGAAGTCGAGGTCCTGTACGACAAGGACCAGAACCTCCAGTACGAGACCGCCTACCACGAGAACGGCGTCATCAAGAGCAGGAAGGAGCGTCGCTCCTCCTACGAGATCGTCACGATCACCTATCGCGATGACGGCTCCAAGCTGCTCGAGTTGACCGACAGCTACTATTCGCGCAGCGGCACCTTCTTCAAGGAGGACGGGGTCACCCCGACCGTCAAGTTCAACGAGACCAGCTACGGCAGTGTCACCTTCGAGTATCTCGATGCCGAGGGCAAGCTCGCTCACTCGGTGGAGTACGAGAGCGACGGTGACCGCACATATACTGTTTTCACCGGCGGCGACAAGGCTTCCTACCGTCAACGCTGGAAGTACGTGAGCGGCGACAAGCGCTGCGACGCCAACAGCACCTACCGTCTCCTGGAGGTGGAGGAGTTCCACAAGGTCCCGCAATACGGGCGCTACAACTGGAACGACGTCACCGACGTCGAGCTGCAGGAAGACGGCGTCACCCCCAAGACCATCACGGTCAAGGAGAAAGGCGACCGACGCCTGGTGGTGGATTACCACCCCGACGGCTCGGTGTCCAGGCTGGTGGAGTTCGATGCCCAGGGCAAAGAGCTGCGCACCACCACTTTCAGGCCTGGCGAGAAAGCCAGCCCGGTGACGGTCAAGCCCTCGCTGTTGAGGTTCGAAGCCACCGAATGCCTGAGCATTCCCGCCAAGGCCGAGGTCGGCACCCCGCCGCCGATGTATTACGGGGACTGGGGTCCCTGACTCTTCTACCTCCGAAATGACAGGGGAGAACAATGAAGAATAATTGTGCCGTGATCATCATCGACACCGGCTTCTCGCAAGAAGCCATCGGTCTGGTCCGGAACCTCATCGCAGTAGCCGACCTGACCACCGGCATGACCCGTGAGGGCGACCCCTGCATCGCCCTCGACGACGATGCCCTTGCCGGCTTTGCCGTCGATCCGCTCAACCACGGGTCCCTGGTGTTGAAGGCCCTCATGGCCATCAACCAGGACCTGCCGGTGGTCCTGATCCGGGCTTACAGCGATGATGTGAGGTTGATTCGGACCGGCTGGCGGGATGGGCAGATCGCCTCCCCCGGCTGGACCGAGGCTTATCTCTGGGCGGTGGACGTGCTCGACAGGCGCGGTCTCGCCAGCGTCACCAACTGCTCTTTCGGCGGCTACACGCATGCCATGGACGGTACCGGGTGGGAAGCCTTTTCCCTCGGCAAGGTGAGCGGCTCCGGGCTTCCGGGTCATATCATCGTGGCTGGCGCAGGCGCCGGGGACGGGCGGGCTCTTCGTGCATCTCTGGCAGTCGCGACAGGCTCTTCGGAGCAGGTCCTCTGCCGGCAGATGGAGAGCACCACCTATAACTTCTGGTGCCGCGCTCCCGCCGACAGCGATGCCGGCAGGTCGTGGTGGCTGAAGGTCTATCTCGATGGCCGGCAGGTGTTCAGCCAGCAGGCCGGCGAGGTTCCTGGCAACATCTGGAACGGGCGTCAGCAGTCGACCTTCACCATCCACGGTGCAGGTCAGGTGGTCTTCCAGGTCAGTCGCGAGAGCGCCGATCCGGAGCCCGTCTGGTTCGATTGCTATATCAACCACCAGAACCAGGCTGTCTTCCTCGACCATGTCAATCCCAGCACCATTGCCGAGCCGGCTGTTTTCCCCGGTGTCATCGCCGTGGGTCTGCAGAAGGGCTCTTACTGTCCGGGGCAGACTGTTCCGGGCGCCAAGCCTGAAGTGCTGCTCCCCGGCGACGGTCCGGTAAGCTTCCGGCTTCCGGAAGTCACCGCCGCCGTTGCTGCCTGGCTCTGCGAGGAGCCGGACCTCGATGTCGACGCGGTCAGGGCTCGTCTGGGCAAATACCCGTTCTAGCCCGACTGTGTTCGAGTTGGGCTTGAAGGGCTCGAGATGCGAAAGCATTCTCGAGCCCTTCTTTTTGTCTGGATGCTCTACTGTTTGGTATAGTGTTATTCGGATCGTATGGTTTTATCTAATATGACTGTGACGTCAAAAAAATTCCGAAAATTTTGACCTCACAGTCATATTGCGAGCTCCCGGGCTCCCGGGTCCCTGACCTCACAGTCATATTGCGACTTGTCTCTGGTTTGGATTCTCAGACTCTGGAGGGTAGCAGGCCTTTCAGGCTGAGCATAGTCCTGACGGCATGGTAATGAACTTCCCAGACATCGGGACCGTATCCCCCGGCGAAGACCATTGCCAGTGGAAGCTTTTCTCTATAGAAGGTTTCGAGGACGAAGCGGTCCCTTTCCCGCATGGTCTCCAGCGATAGTTTGAGGAATCTTGTGCCCGGTAGAACATCCTTTTCATATGGATCCGATCCGGCTACGAATATGACCAGGTCCGGCCTCATTTTCTCGAGGGCCAGGGACACCGCTTCGCGCGTCCTCTCCAGGTAGAGATGGGCCTCGTCCTCGCCGATCTCGACATCGAGATCGCTCAGCTGCTTGTTTTCTGGCCAGCCTTCCCGGGAATGAACCGAAAGGGTGAAAACCGTATTGTCGTTCTCGAAAATCACCGCATTGCCGTCTCCCTGATGGAAGTCCAGATCGACGATCATGGCAGTCTCTATTTTCTTGTTTTTTTGCAAAGAGCGGATCGCTATGGCGATATCGTTGAGAGCGCAAAAGCCCCTTCCTTCGCTGGGAAAGGCATGATGGTAGCCGCCACCGAGGTTGGCCGCAATACCGGTAGTCAGGGCGGTTTCGCAGGCCAGCCTGGTGCCACCGCATTTGAGGCGGATGTCGTCCAGGATGGCGGAAAGCGGCCGTATCGCCTTTTCGGGTGCATATTCGTCTTGCTTGAAGTCGAATATGGAGAGCCAGGCGCTGTCCTCCCTGAGACTGTCCAGATAGTCCCGGTTATGCACGAGAAGCACATCCATTATCGGGATCATGGCGGGGGAGAGAACTTCCGGCGGCCGACCCAGGTCTTCGGCCAGTCTTTCGAGGACCCTGGTCCCCCGGTCGAGAGCGAAAGGCTTGTCGATGCCGAACTGGCTCAGGTCTGTGTTGTAGGCAGGCGCATGAACGAGAAGTTTTTCCATAGGCGACGAGTATAGCAAGTCTGAGAGCGCCTCTTGCACAATACCTAGTGTTGCTCCGCCAGTCTCATCGCATCTCTGAGCGAATGTTGTCATCAACCGGTCCCGGTTTCGCCCTGTTGTCAAAAGGTTGCTTATCGATTGTTTGAGCTCTGTCATCTTGGCTACCTCTTTGTAGTGACCTTTATTGGAGAGTTCAACGTTATCAAGCTGTTGATCTGGCAGAAGAATCTTCTTTAGGGTCAGGCATCTTTGACTTCTTATTTTCGAACACACGCGTAAAGCGTCAAAAAATCCCGGATCACCAGGCAAACAGGCATTGGGAAAGCACAATCGAGTGCTCCCTGACGATGCCGCCTGTCGGGATCAATCTCTATATCAGGAGACCCTATGAGTATCGGATCGGTACTTCTCTCCCTGGGACTCGTCTTCCTGTTTGTCGTCCTCAACGGGCTTTTCGTGGCGATCGAGTTTGCAGTGATTCGCCTGCGAAAGAGCCGCACCGAGGAGATGGTTCAGGCCGGACATGCCGGGGCGGAGACTATGCAGGCGCTTCAGAAGGACATCGACGGAAGCGTCGCCGGAGCGCAGTTAGGAATCACCGTTGCCAGCTTGATAATCGGTTGGCTCGGTGAGGATGCTTTCACAACCGTCATAGAAGCGGTATTGCACGCGATACCAGGGCTGGCGTCAGTCGCCGTCCCCGGCTGGGTCGTGCTGGTAGTGACATTCTTGCTTCTCAGCAGTATCCATGTGGTTCTGGGCGAACAGGTGCCGAAATTCCTCGGCATCCGCTTTCCCGAGTGGGTTCTGCTCAAGCTTGGTGTGCCATTTCGGGCATTCTGCGCCGTCACCAGACCTTTCAACAGGACGCTGAATTTCCTGGCGGACGGCATTATCAGGCTCGCGGGACTGAAGAACCTTCCCAACGAGCAGCTTCCACCTTCGGCTGACGAGTTCCAGATACTCGTGGAGGAGTCGGCGGAAGCCGGCGTCCTGGAGGAGCTCGAGTCCGATCTTTTGCGCCGCGCTCTGGAGTTGCGTGCTGTTCTGGTATCGGAAGCGATGCTGCCGGCTTCGAAGATGGATGTTCTGACAGAGGACATGGCGCTTCAGGAGGTTCTCGATCTCGTGAGTCTCCGCAAGCACTCGAAGTTTCCTGTATACGACAGGCACCGCCAGAAAATCATCGGTATCCTCAACTCCAAGGACCTTGTCGATATCTGGCGTGCCGGGCTGAATAGCCAGCCGATCGAGAAGGAGGACTTCCATCTCTCGCTCTATGTCAGGCAGGCCCGTTTCGTGCCCGCTTCCATGCAGGCCAGCGTCCTTCTCGAGACAATGAAGCTCGAGCGCCTGCAAATGGTCATGGTAGTGGATGAGAATGAGGCGGTCGTCGGTCTTGTCACGCTGGAGGACCTGGTCGAGCAGCTGGTTGGACCGATCTGGGACGAGTACGACAAGCCCCAGATCGACATCAAGCGGCTCGGTGATGGTATCTGGCGCATCAGCGGTCGCGTGACGGTCTTCGAGTTCGCATCCGCTTTCGGCATCCATCTGGATTGTCCCGCGCACTGCTCCACCGTAGCCGGTGTCGTGGTAGACCGACTGGGAAGGGCTCCCAGACTCAAAGACGTCGTGCCAGTCGGCGAGATCGTATTTACGGTCGCTGAAATCGGTGATGGCGGCTCTATTTCTTCGCTGGAGGTGAGGTCTGCGAAAGGCAGGCGCTCGCCCGGAAAATTATAAACAAGGAGACAACCCATGACTGGTGCAATTTTTGGCGCACTGGCCCTGATTTTTCTGGTTTTGATCATCCTGGTCCTCAGGAAGAACCGGGCTTCCTCCGGCAATGGAGGAGTCGAGGCGGGCGAAGGGTGCAGTCCGGGATTGCCCGACCCCGCGCTCAGCGCTTCCGGTGTGCCGGACACCGGCTATCCCGACGAGCCTACCGTTGATCTCGACGAGGCTTCTCTGGTGGCATCGGTGCAACAGGGCCCCTTCCTGATCTTGCCTTATGTGCAGCTCGGGGAAGGGGGCGGAAAGACCCTGGAAATCGCTTTTGCGGTGACCGCTGATGAAGCTATTGAGAATCGCCGCTATCAGGTGGTTGTGGACAACCCCGCCTCCCGGGCGCGGGTGCGTCTCATCGCCCGGGTTCCGGTATCCATCGCCGGTCTGAGCCGTCACTACTGGTACCGGTTCGGTATCGCCGGTTTCGTCCCCGGGGAGAGGCTGATCTATCGGGTTCTCGAAGAGGGGAAGTGTGTCTTCTCGGCTGAGACCCGCACACCGCCTGCTCCGGGCACCGACCGCTATCGAGTGGCGGTGGTGGGCGACATGGGCACCGGCAGGGGGCAGCAGATGGATGTGGCTTTCAGGATTGGCGAAGCGTCTCCGGACCTTCTGGCGATGACCGGCGATATCGTCTATCGCTATGGTCGTGCCGGCGAGTACCTGCGCCGTTACTTCCCGGTCTATAACACCACCAGGAAGGGTGAGGGAGCGCCTCTTCTGCGCTCGGTTCCGCATTTCACCAGTGCCGGCAACCACTGCGTGGCCAAGCCCGACATGCTCGACATTCCGTCTTTCGATGTCCATCCGGATATCTATGCTTTCTACATGTACTGGAGTCTGCCGCTGAATGGTCCGCTCTCCCGGGGAGCCACGGTTTCGACACCGCATCTGGTGGGCAGCGACGAGCGGGTCCGGGACTTCCTGGCGGTAGCCGGTGATCGCTTTCCGGTCATGACCAACTACTCCTTTGACTACGGAAATGCCCACTGGCTGGTTCTCGACGCCAATGCCTATATGGACTGGACGGACGAGAGGCTGAAGTCCTGGGTGGATGAGGATCTCGCTCGAGCTTCCGGAGCGACCTGGAAATTCGTCAACTTCCACCAGCCGCCCTTCACCTCGAACCTGAAGCACAAGCGCGAAAAACGCATGCGTCTTCTTGCCGAGATCTTCCAGAAGCATGGCGTGGATATCGTCTTTTCCGGGCATGCCCACTGCTACGAGCGAACTTTCCCGCTCAAGTTCCACCTGCAGCCCGGTGCGGATGGCAGCCTCATCGACGCACACGGTGCGGTTCACGGCTCCATCGAGAAGGACATGCTGTTTGATGGGGTGAGCAACACTCGCCCGGACGGCGTCATCTATATCGTCACCGGTGCTGGTGGCGCTCCCCGGGACTCGGAGTATCTGCACGAGCATCCCGAGCTTCGTGAGCCCTTCACTTGCAAGCTGGTCGGAGACCGGCACTCCTTCACGCTCCTCGATGTCGAGCCGGGCAGGGTCACCCTGCGTCAGGTCGATAGCAACGGCGTCGAGATCGACCGGATTGTCATATCTCATGAATAGAGTTGCCAGACTGGCTGCTTCGATGCGTAAAGGCGAGCCTGTCTCGGCTTCGTCCACGCGTGGATGTTACGGGCGTATCTTGAGGAATCACGAAGGCGAGCCCCCGGCCCTTTGCGAGGAGCCGGACCGCAGGCTGGTGATGATCCTCGGTCCCTCTGCCCTCAGGTCTATAGTCGCGCTTCCCGGTGATCTCGCCATAGCGGCTCTCGGCTATCCGCCGGCTTATATAAGGCGCAAGCTCGAGCAGGGTTACCGTTTTCGGCTGGCTCTCTTCGAGCGACCGGACGGCCCTGTACGGCTTGCTACCTGGGCTAACGCCATCGAGGCTGTATGCGAGGCTTATCCGGAGGTGGCGGCAATGGTTCGCCGTCAGTCCGGATTGCTTGCTGCCACCTCTTCTGGCGATATCGACTGTCTTGCCGGCTTCAGTCTCGAGGCAGTCGATGAGGTCGGTCTCTCCGACCCGCGTTTCATGACCCTGGCGAGGTTTGCCGCATCCGGCGGCGGCCTCGTCGGGGCTCGCTCATTCCTCTATCACACGGTCCGGCTCAACGGTCTTTTCACCGGTGATGGCCTGACCAAGACGGACTCCGGCACGCCCGGCGTGCGCGAGTACATAATAGCCAACCGTCCCATCGATACTCTCCGCTCTCTCGAGATTGTCGACTTGATCTGATTGGAAATGAGGACCGAGTCCTGGCATGATTCAAAGGAAACGAGCAGGTACGGACCTGTTCGTTTCCCTCTTCTCCGGAGTGTTACTATAAAACATAATAAAGCACTGGATGTAGTGTCACGGCGAGCCAGTGCAATCCCGGGCATCTGCCTGACAGCCCTCGATAGGAAGCTAAATCTTGCTCATTTTTCTTTTTATCCGACCCGGGAGGCTGCTCGCAAATACCCGTACCTGACGGCTGTAGGGTGATCGAAGGCGCCCGGAGAAGAATTTTGTATTCTTGACAGGTTCTGGGTTTGTCGTAAATTGTTAGATGTTCGAAGACACTAGATGGGTCGCAACTTCTAAAAGAGCTGCAACTCCATTTTCAGGGGTAGGCAAAGATGGCAAATTCGCAAATCGGCAGTCAGGAAGCAATCGCGTCGACAGTGGTGAAGCCCAGCCAGGGCGGCAATCAGTTGTTCACCGGCAGCTATGTTCCGGTGTCAACTGTGGCCAGGGACGATAGCACTGACAGTGTCGACTCCGTGGAGAAAAGCTATCTCGATCGTATCGCAGCAGTTCGGGCTGACAGCCCCAATTCGGCCGAAGAGATCGATCTTCTCGCTCAGCTCGCCAGGCACTACCTCAATAATGGCGATGCCGAGAAGGCCAGGCTCTATCTCGAGGATTCCCGCCGCTGTGCCGAAATTGTGTATGGCGGACAGCATCCGGTGGTGGCCGAGCTCATGATCGAGCTTGGTTTCGTCAGGTTCAGAATGCAGGAGTACGAGCTTGCCCGGCAGTATCTCGAGCCGGCGGTGGTGATTTTCGAGCAGGCTTACGGCAAGGTAAGCGACCAGGTGGCGTATGCTTTCCACAAACTCGGTCGTGTCCATGAAGCCATCGAGGACCTGGAGCGAGCCGAGTACTTCTATCAGAAGGCGGTGACTACCTACCAGAACACTTTCAACGAAGACGAATCGGACATGCTCAGCGCCCGCAACGATCTATCCCGGGTGAAAACCAGAAACAGCCAAAGCTGATTCTTGTCTTAGTCATTCGCGCAACCTTCGCCGAGGCTCGTATGTGCGAAAGTGGCGCAGTGATTTGTGTTGATCAGTTCAAGACGGGTTGTTCTTCTTGTTGTTGTACTATCAAAAATAGTGAGATGACTGCAAATAGAAAATAGAGACAAAGGAAGACGCTCTATTCGAGCGTCTTCCTTTGCCAAGTTCCGTCCGGGGAGCTTCCTGCAAGCATTGAAGCTCCCCGGATCGGATGACTGGATTTCGATTGAGCTCGCGCCGCCTCAGCGGGCGAGTTCGTCCGAAACCCATTTACGCAGGGTATCGAGATCCATGTAGCCCGTTCGGGTGGACTGCTCGGTGGTGGAGCCGGCGGCGAAGACCCGCAGAGTCGGGATGCTCCGGATTCGCTGGTTCCTCGCGGTGGCGGAAGATTCGTCGACATCGACCTTGACCACCAGGACACGACCGTCGAACTCTTCGGCGATCTTCTCGATGTTCGGGCGGATGGCACGGCAGGGACCGCACCAGTCGGCATAGAAGTCCACCAGGACGATGGTCTTGCTGCCCTTGAGGGTGGTCTCGAAATTGCTGTCGTTGAGCTTCTCCACCTTCGAGCTCGCCTGGCTCACGGCGGTGGAACTGGTGAAGAGGGAGGGGCCCGAGGCCAGATGCGGCAGGACGAAGGCGGCGCCGATGAGGGCCGCCAGTCCAAGAACGATGTTCAGGGAGCGTTTCATTTTTGGGATTCCTAGTTATGAGGGTTTGGAGGCCTCTTCCAGTGCCTCTCTTACGAGCTGCTTGGTAATCAGCTCGGGAAGGACGATGGGCTGGTCGGGGCGGTGCGGGCTGAACACCACATAGAGTGGCACTCCAGAGCGCTGGAATTTGCGCAGAACGGCAGTTATCTCCGGGTCGTTCAAGGTCCAGTCCGCCTTCAGGGCCAGGACATTGTGCTTGTCGAACTCGTTCTTGATCGTGTCGGTCTCGAGCACCGTCGCTTCGTTGAACTTGCAGGTCTGGCACCACTCAGCCGTGAAGTCGATAAAGACTACCTTGCCGTCCCGAAGCCCTCGGTCGACCGCTTCTCGGGAGAACTTCTCCCAGGCGATGGAGTCGGCGGTCCGGGTGACGCTGGCAGTGGCAGCCGGTCTTGCGACCAGGCTCGGCCAGGTGAAGACTGCGAAGGAGGCAGCACTCACCGCCACGGCTATGGCCCAGACGGCGATCTTACGGGTCCGCGTGGCGTTGAAGTCGGCGAAGTTGCCGACGAGCCAGGCGGAAAAGCCCAGGGCGAGAATGAAGGCGATGCCTCCGCTGAGACCTTCGGGACCCACCTGCTTGCCCAGGACCGAAAGAAGCCAGACGGCGCTTGCCAGGAGAACGAAGCCCATGGCTTGCTTGAAGTGCTCCATCCACATTCCCGGACGGGGCAGCAACTTCATCCAGCCCGGGTTGGCGCTCAACACCAGATACGGTGCGGCGAGTCCCAGTCCGATGGTGGAGAAGATGAGGAGGATCGACCACCAGGGCTGCGCGAAGGCGAAGCCGATGGCGGTGCCCAGGAAGGGCGCCGTGCAAGGAGTGGAGAGAACGGTAGCGACGACGCCGGTAAAGAAGGCGCCGCGATAGCCGCTCTTTCGGGAGAGATCCTGGAGTTGCTTTCCTGACGAGAGCTGGACCATGAATACGCCGAAAAGACCCAGGGACATTACTGTCACCAGCGCCGCCATGCCGAGAAGGAAGAGGGGCTGCTGGAACTGGAAGCCCCAGCCGATGGAGTAGCCGACCAGCTGGCAGAGGATGACCACCAGTGCCAGAAGCGAGCAGGTGGCGATTGTGCCTGCCGAATAAGCCAGACCCAGTTTGAAGATCTTGTCCCGCTTCTGATCGGCTTCTTCGACGAAACTGAGGATCTTGAGAGAGACCACAGGAAGGACGCAGGGCATGACGTTGAGAATGAGCCCGCCGATGAAGGCGAAGAGCAGAATCTTGAGAAGACTCGTGCTGCCGTCACTGTCGCTCGCGAGTTTGAGATCGCCGTCGAGCACGGATCCGCCTGGAATTGCTTCTTTGGAAGCGGACGGGTCGCCGTCATAACCGAGACCGGAAAAGGCTCCGGAGTTCGCAGCAGATGCTGTGCCGGCCACCGGAAGAGTGATGGTCAGGGTCTCGGTGCCGGGAACGCAGTTCTCGTGACAGGCGAGCCATCTGGCGTCTACCCTGATGGACACCGAATCGCCTGGTTTGAGGTCGGCTGGCGGGGTGACGGTGACGGCCAGAACGGTCTCGTCCGCGTACCCGTAGGCTTTCATGCCGAAGTCAGTGAAAGTCTGAGGCTGTTTCCACTCGGTGTCACCAATCTGGAAGCCTGCAGGCAGGTCCGGTGTGATCTCGGTGGCATAGCCGGTGTCGCCAGGGTTCTTGTAATAGATGTGCCAGCCTGGCTCGAGCTTGAAACGGACCCCCAGCTTGAACGGTTGTCCGGGAACGATAGCGGTCGTATCGGCAATGAGCTCGAGCCGGGCCGGCGTCTGGGGCGCCGTCAGGCTCTGCGCTTGAACCGGGGAAGGCGCCAGTGGCAGTAGTGTCACCAGCGCCAGTAGTATTGCGGTGAGGAATCTCATTTGAATCCTTCCTCTAGTTGGGCCTCCTGGCCGCAGGGTTTCGCGCCGACTTCCTCTGCGACACCGAACGACGGTGGCGGAGGCGCGCTGGACTGGACAGGTTGAGAAACTAAATCAGGTTGGTGTTCCGGATTCTCGAAAAAGAGATAAGCAGCACCGAACTCTTTCACAGGCAGTGACTCCAATACAACCTCCTGAAGTTGTATCGATATTTTTCTTCTGGAATGCGACTATGCGTGTCTGCTGCGTTTCGGGCATGCTTAACAATATCGGTTAGTGCATCCGGGCCAACTCCTAAGCAGGCTCTGAAGCCGGATAACGTCGTTTTGATCTTGCCGGTTTGTCTCGTCAAGACAGTGAAAATGCTTGTCCTGTCTGATTAGGGTGGTGCTTGATAACTATTTTTTGTCTACTCGGAGACAGGCGCTATCTTTTCCAACATCTAGAAATCATCAGTCTTTGCCGGCTTGCAGCCTGTTTTCGTGCCGGCTGGTCCCTCATAATCAGGAGAGCGCAATATGAATGTAGTGTTCGAATGGATCTGGTTGAATCTGCTTTCCCCCTTTCTTCTGCCGGTCTTCGTGATCCTCATACTGGCGTCGGTGGCGGGTGCACGCCCCGACGGGGTGCTTAAGATGGTCCTCGATTTCGCACTGGAGGCGATATCTCTGTCCTGGCGGGCTGCTACTCAAATAGCTGATCTCTTCGCCAGACAGTGTTTCAAACGCGGCGGTCCGACTTATCCCAGACCGAAGCTACCAGCGCCTCGCCGTTCCGAAGAAAGAAAGTAAGAGACCGAATCTCCTTGGAGTCATGATTGACTCTGAATATGACTGTGACGTCAAAAAAAATCGAAAAAGTTTGACGTCACAGTCATATTTTTCTCTCTGTGGTTTTCTTGCCTTGACCGAAAAAGGCGACCACTAAAAAAAATAGTAGAGTTTCGTTGAAAAAGACGGATGCCTCTCTCGAGAGAGGCATCCGGTCTAAAACTACTTCTCAAACTTGTTCGTCAGTCGCTCGGCTCCCAGAGCATCTCTATGGAGATGACGTCCTCGTTGTGCACCTGTCGGGCAATGAGAAGGTCGGTCTCGCGTTCGGTCAGGTGCGTCTGAATGTGGAACTCGACGTTGTGACCATGCTTCTGGATACGGTCGATGCGGTAGCCCGTGCCGAACAGCTTGCGGACTTCTCTGAACTTCTCCACAGGGCAGACGATGCGCAGTGCGTTGCCGCCGTAATAAGAGCCGGGGAAGAACCTGTAGCTGATATGGATCAGGCTGAGCAAGAGGACCGTGGTGACCGCGGCCAGGGCATAGATACCGAGACCGCAGGCGACGCCGACTCCGACCGCGAACAGGATCGTGGAGGCGGTGGTGATGCCCGAGCGGTTGATACCACGAGTAAGAATGACGCCGGCACCGACGAAGCCGATACCGTTGAGAACACCGTGCGCCAGTCGCGCCGGATCTCCCACTTTGGTGATCTCGTAGAGGTGAAAACCGGTGACCGCGACCAGACAGGCTGTGACGCAGACCACCATATAGGTCCGCACACCGGCGCTCTTGCGGCGATACCGACGCTCGAGTCCGATCAGGAAACCGAGGAAAAAGGCTACGAGGAGGTGCGGGAGGTAAACACCGACCAGGGCGAGGTCGCTGGCCTGTAGAAACTGTCCGATCCAGGCGAGCACACTGTCGAATATGCTCGAGCCGGCGGGTGTAATGTTAGTGTTCATTACCAGCTCCGTTTCTTTGTGAGTGTTGGAAATAAGCTCGCTCAGTGCATTCTGAGACCAGGCACCATCCGCCGAGCAGGGCTCGCGTAGTTCACAACCTGGAAATGGTTTGGTTTATGGTGACTTGAGTCTGGTTTTCAGAAAAAATAGAGAGAGAGAGTCTTAGTGATGCCTTAACCTAGCATCTGGTACGGGGGTCTATATCTGTTTGCTAATAGATTAAGGGGAACCAATCATAGGCACTTGCTCTCCGCCTGATAGCAAAAACCCGAAAGGCTCTGCGTTTTCGCGACCGGGGGGCGAAGTCCCGGTTGTCATGCGGTTGGTGGTGAGCAAGAATTAGGCTAGCGAGGCTTTCGAGATCTGTTTACATTAGGCTGATTCCAGGGACGGCGGTATTGAGTGTAGTGCGAAAAAAATAGGAGGACCTCGACAGTCCTCCTACGATTTGGTGAGTTGAAATGCGTCTACCTTACCTAATCCACGTTGATTTTTGAAAATGACTCCGGTGGGTAGAACACCGGAGTCAGTCGATTATCTATCTTCTTTTCCCGCCTTTTTTCGCCTTTTTAGCAGGTTTGGCAGCTTTTTTGGCCGGCTTCTTAGGAGCAGCTTTTTTCTTGGCTGCAGCAGGCTTGGAAGCTTTGGGCTTGGAGAGCGCCAGGGTAGGCTGTTTGGCACGACCGTTGACGATATCCTTGAGCTCTTTACCAGCGCGGAACGCAGGCACTCTGGCCGCAGGAATTCTCAGCGGATCGAGGGTGCGAGGGTTACGGCCAGTTCTGGCTTTTCTCATGCGACGCTCGAAAGTTCCGAAGCCGACGAGGGTGACCTTGTCGCCTTTGGCGAGAGCGCCGGTTACTGTGTGTAGCATTGCGGACAAAGTGCGGCTGATTTCCGACTTGGGTTGTCCTGTAGCTTGCGCTACCTTGTCTACGAGCTCAGCTCGGTTCATTCTGTTTCCTCCTTGTTGGAAGTGCTCATTCCAACTCACACGCAGGGATGATAGCACCCCCTATATGAATAGACAAGAGATTATGCCTGCAAAACAGCAAAATTCTTTTTTGCCCTCGCCGTGAAACCAGGATGACAAGCAAGTTACAGTGTCAGGCGCTTCTGGCGGTTCTCTGAAAGCCTGATGTTATCAGCGATTGCGAGGATCGCTTTCTACTCCTTTTGGAGATGTTCTGCATATGCGATTGCTTGCTATCGTAAACAAAAAACTTGAATAAACAGGTCGGGGAGGGGACCCGGACCTTTCAGGCGCAAACGAGTCGATGGTTCTATAATGCTCTGGTGTCCGTCGATGTGCGTTTTCAGCGCACGCTTTGTTCCGGGAGCCGAGCATGATACAGCGCAATCTGCAGTCTGCTTTTCTGAGTCTTCTTTGCCTGGCGAGTCTGTCCGTCGGGACTCTTACTGATCGGGTCGCAGCCCAGGTGCCGGCTTCCGGCCTGGAGCAGAGCCCTCAAGTCGAGTCTCCTGGAGATAAGGGTGCTCCACCTCTGGCAGGAACGGCTCAGGTGCTTGAGAAAGCCGTGGATAGGCCGAGCCGTGATGATTTGCTCAAGGGCGCCTCCACTCTCCTGAGCAAGTTCAATGGGACATGGTCGATGTTCTTGCAGAATCCGTGCCGTACAGGCAGTGCCAGTCTCGGTTCTTTCTCAACGAGCGGCAAGCTCAAGTGGACTTTTCCCGCCGAGGGACCCATCGACTCCTCTCCGGCTATTTACAAGGGTGTCGTCTATGTCGGCAGCGATGATCACTTTATGTATGCGGTGGACGAGCGGAACGGACGGATGCTCTGGAAGCGCGAGCTGGGGGACAAGATCAAGAGCTCGCCGGCGGTGAATGACGATATTCTGGTAGTGGGCTGTGAGGATAAAAAGGTCTACGCTCTCGATCCCAGGACCGGTAACATCAAGTGGTCCCGGCTGACAGGGGATCGGGTCGGGTCGTCCCCGGCCCTTTTCGATGGTCTTGCCTATTTCGGCAGCTGGGACGGACACGTCTATGCCGTCCGGCTTTCAGACGGTTCAGTGGTCTGGCAGTTTCCGTCCGCCAGCGGCGACGACAAAGCCGGCATCGGAAGAATTACGGCTTCTCCGGCTCTGGCACCCGGGCTTCTGGTGATCGGCTCGCATCTCGGCTCTGTCTACGGCATCTCCACCCGGGACGGATCGCCTCTATGGACTTTCAAGACCAGGGGAAAAATCATGGGCTCGCCCATGATCTTGAATGGTATGGTTTATTTCGGAAGCTGGGACAAGAACCTCTATGCTCTCGATCTGGCGACTGGAGCCATGAAATGGAAATTCGCCGGGCAAGAGACTTTCAGCATCACTCCCACAGGAGCTAACAACAAGGTTTTCGCTGGCAACGACGACAAGCTCATGTACTGTCTCAACGCCACCACCGGCAAAATCCTCTGGAAAACGGCGATTTATTCGCCGGTGCCACTCCTGTCCTCATCGCCGGCGGTGGCCGGTGACCGGCTCTTTTGTGGCAGTCCCGATGCCCGGGTCTATTCCATCGATACCAGAAATGGTGGGATCAAATGGAAATTCGAGACCCAGCGCCCGATCATCTCGAGCCCGGCGGTCACCTCTTCCGGTGTCTGTGTCGGCAGCCAGGACGGCAATCTCTATATGATCAATTGAGAGACGAGAAAATCCAGGTCATCCTCGCTATGACCGGCCTGTATCGTCCAGCGCAGACCGATATGGCAGTAGTCGGCAAAATAGCTGGTGACCAGAGGAATATAGATGCCCCTGTCCAGGAGCTCGTCTCTCAGTCTCGCGACTGAAGGCGAATCCTCCAGATAATAGATGGGGACCGAATTGTTCCTGTGGCTTTCGATTCCGATCTCAGCCAGGCGATGATTGAGGCTCTCGATGTTGGCTTGCAAGGGAGTCACTGTGGTGGTTTTCTCCCGGACCAGTGTAAGAGCCTGCCGGGCGGCAGCGCAAAGAGGTGGGGGCAGTGAAGTGCTGGATTTGTAGCAGGGCGACAGGGCTTTCACCCGGGAGATAAGATTGCTCGACCCGAGGATGATTCCACCGTAACAACCGAATGCTTTGCTCAGGGTGCCTGTGCGGATGAGCTCTCCCTTGAGATCTGCTGCGCCCCGGTCGAAGCAGCTGGCTGCCCCCTGTCCTTCGGCACCGAGGACTCCCAGGGAGTGGGCCTCGTCGAGGATGAGAATATCCGCCGGGCTCAGGGTGCTCGCCAGGGCGTCCAGATTGGCCAGAGAGCCGGTGAGGGGCTCGATAGGCTCCACGAATACGCCCAGACGCAAATCCCGGGCGATCGATTCCCGCGCTTCCGCTTCTCGGCCTGCTTCGTAGAGGGTCACCGGCTTGAGGCTCTGGGACAGGGCTGTCTTGATGCTTCCATGGGCGAGATTGCTGACCAGCCAGCCGTCGATGTCATCGTCCAGGGCTTCCACCACCGCCTGGTTGGTCATGAATCCGGCTCCCAGAACCAGGGCGCTTTCGCAGGAGGCGAAATCGGACAGCTCCGCCTCCAGAGAGATGAGCAGCTCTGTCTCGCCGGAAGTGAGCCGGGAGGCGCCGCTACTCAAGCCATAAGTAGCGAAGGCCTGATTCATGGCTTCGATTATCTCAGGGCGGTGAGCTAGACCGAGATAATTGGTGCCCCCGAAATAAAGGCATTCTCGGCCCTCTACTCGGATCCTGGTGGAGCGGTTCTGGCTGACGATCAAGAGTCGGTCCCCTAATTGTCCGCTTTCTGAGAGTCGTAGCTGGTCAACTGATTGAGGCGTCTCTGAAAAGAATTGGCCTCTGCCTCGCGATGGAGATGGTAGAGAATCTCTATTAGAGGCTCGATGATAGTGGCCAGGTCTTTGTGCTCCTGACCGAGCTGTTGCTCTTTGATCTCCAGGGCGCGACGGTAGTAGCGCTCGGCTCTGGTAAACTCCTTGAGCCAGTGATAAGTGGCGCCCAGGCAATAACAGGTGTAGCCGACGTCGGGATGGGATGTGCCGAGGGTCTGCTCCAGCCTCATGAGAGCCTGCTCGAAATAGCTTTCGGCATCTCTGAAATTGCTCCGCTCGATGGCGATCTCGCCGAAGCGCTGGAGAAGAGTGCAGGTGCGCGGGTGACCGGGACCGAGGGTTCTTTCGAGTATGGAGAGGGCCTTTTTATAAAGCTTCTCTGCTTCTGTGTAGTCGTCCTCCCTTCGGAAGATGTCTGCAAGATAGAGAAGATAGTCGGCGATCTCGAAATTGTTCGGGCCTAGAATATCCTTTGCCAGGTCGAGAGCCCTCTCGAAGTGGAATTTGGCTGTGGCTGAATCTCCCCGGGCGTCATAGAGCTCGCCCAGATTCTTCTGGGTCTCGGCGGCGTGCAGAGTGCTCTCCATGCCAGTGGAGGAGAGGACCGAAAGAGCCTTGAGCAAAGCCTCTTCGGCATCGTCGAATTTCTTCTGTTGCAGGCGGACAAGGCCGAGATAGCGATAATTGTCGGCACTCAAGAGGCTGCCGAAAAACTCCTCCTGCTTGCCGCAGAGCTCGATGGACTCGGCGATCGTGCTCTCGGCCCGCTCATAATCCCTGACAGCGAAGTAGGCATTGCCCAGGAGTCCGAGACACATGGCTGTCTCGAAATGCTCTGGTCCCTTCAGCCGCCTGGTTATTGTCAGGGCGCGCTCGTACATATTGACGGCTTCCGGAAAGAGACCCAGGTCGAGCTTCAGCCTGGCCAGATCCATGAGAAGCCTGACATTGACGCCTTCGTCCTTGATTGTGTCGGCTATGTCGTAAGCCCGGGTCAGGAGCGCCTGGGCTTCGGAAAAACGAGACTGTTGCTGGAGTATGTCCACGAGAATTCGCAGGCAGTCGATTCGCAGCTCCGGTCCCGGATTGCCCATCATCTCAACCATCTTGTTATAGCGCTGGGCCTGGATCTCGGCCTCGTCGAGCTCGCCGCAAGCCGAGTAGGTCAGGGCCAGAGCCGAGACAGCTCGTTTGAGGATAGGATGGTCATAGCCTATCTTCATCTCTTTGTTTTTGATCTGTTGCTCGAGAAAGACGATTGACTCGGCGAATTTGCTGTCGGTGGCTCGCAGTGTGGCATAGCCGAAACAGGCCTCCGAGAACACCGGGGAGAGCGGGTTGTTATCCAGGGATGCCAGGGCTTCCTGATAGCAACGCTCGGCAAACTCGACATTGCCTTTCAGTTGCTCGCAGATTGCCCTGGCGGATAGCATATTGGCATATTCTTCGCCTTCGGTGACCGGCTCCAGGGCGAGGATTTCGGCTGCTTCATCGATGAGGGACTCGGCTTCGCTGAATCTCTCCCGGTCGTCGTGAGAAAGAGCGACGGCGGCGGCGGAGCAGAGGACCGACGCCAGTAGCCTGTCTTCAGGGTTGACGCGGCTGCGAGCCAGGTCCGTTGCTTCTCCGATGATCCGGTCCGAATAGTCCCTGCCTTCGTAAAAGCTCAGGGCGTCGAGCAAATTCAGCATCGCTTCGATCTTCAATTCGATCTCGTCGGGAAAGCTGTTTTCGAGAAGATCGACGATCCGGATACAGAGCTCTTTGCACTCTTGCTTCCTTTCCTTGAGATAGAGCAGGCGGCTGTAGTCGATCATGGTCCTGACAGTATCCAGGTCTGCATTCTCGTCGCACTGCCCGTCACCCACCAGTTGGGCATAAGTAGCTTCGGACTCTTTCCAGAGCCCTTTCTCGAATTCCTCTCTTGCCCTGGTTCGAAGGCTTTCGATCTCGGTGTGCGTCATTTGATCAGGCGTCGGGGGGATCGGCTTTCTTTTCGTCGGGAAGATCTTCGTCTTCTGTATCGATCGGCTCTTCCTCGATCTTCTTCATTTGTTCGAGATTGTACTTCATTGCTGCCTGGACCCTGGCAGTCTTGAGGGCGGCGAGATAGTGAGGAATCTGGCGGAGAAACTCCAGGGGCTCGATATACTCCTTTGTGTCTTCCCGGATGACGGTGTAGTGCAGATGGACCCCGGTGGAACGTCCGGTGGTGCCGGCATACCCGATCACTCGCCCGCGCTGGACCCACATACCCGGAAGAACGCTGTATGCGTTCAGGTGTCCGTTGATCGTGCGGACATTCGGGTAAGGATGGTAGATCTCCACCGCTACCCCCAGATTGCCTCGATAGCCTACCCGGGTGACCACTCCGTCCAGGAGCGCATAGACCCTGTCGTTGAGCTTGGCCGCAAGGTCTACACCGCTGTGGAAACTGTGCCTTCCGGTCACCGGATGGACGCGGTAGCCGGCCTTGGAAGTGATTCGACCGGCGCCCACCGGGGTGTACATTACGTCGTCTCGCAGGGGCGAAATGAGAATCTGGGGAGTGTAATAGCCCTTGAAATTGCTGGCGCCGGCCTCACCCATTGCCGCCGTCAGGGTCGTTACCACCGACAGCACTGCAGACAGAGCCAGGGTTTGCAGCCGGTGCGGTCCGGTGTTTCTGATGGTCACTCCAATCGCCCTGGAAAAGCGGTACGTATTTACCATACCACTAAAGAAGCTCGTCAAGCAGTCGGTTGATTATCTGCGGGTTAGCCTTGCCCCGGGTCTCTTTCATGACCTCCCCGAAAAAATACTGCCTGAGCTTGGGCTTTTTGCCGGAGCGGAAATCAGCCAGTTGCTCGGGGGATCTTTCGAGGACCTTCTCTATCGTCTCTTTCAGTGCTCCCTCATCGCTCACCTGGGCAAGACCGCGCTCTTCGACGAGCTCCGCCACCGAGCCGCCTGATTCCATGAGGATCGCAAGCAGGACTTTTGCGTTGGTGGAGCTGAGCTTTCCGCTCTCCACGGACTGCAACAGATCGAGCAAGTGCTCGGGGGTGAGGCTGGTCTGGGAGATTTCCAGTTTTTTGTCTTTGAGGTATTTGATACCGACATTGATAAGCAGATTGGCAGCTGCTGTTGCCGGGGCATTCAGCTGGAGAGCCCGGTCGAAGAAATCGCTCAGGTCTCTTGATTCGACTATGACGCCCGCGTCTTCCGATTTCAGCCCGTGCTCTTTCCGGTAACGTTCGCGACGGGCGGCTGGCAGCTCTGGCAGCCCGGCTGCGATGGAATCGACCCAGCTCTTCTCGATGGCAAGTGGTACCAGGTCCGGTTCGGGAAAATACCGATAATCGTGAGCCTCTTCCTTGGAGCGCATGGGATGGGTGGACTGGCTGCCTTCATCCCAGAGCCTGGTCTCCTGGACGATCTTCTCGCCTTTTTCGATACATTTTTTCTGTCTTGCGATTTCGCTCTCGATGGCTCTCTGGACCGAGCGGAAACTGTTCATGTTCTTGATCTCGGTCTTGGTGCCGAGCTCTTTTTCGCCTTTCTCCCTGATTGAGACATTGGCGTCGCAGCGAAAGCTGCCTTCTTCCAGGTTGCCGTCGCATACATCTATATAGCGGAGAATATTGCGAAGTTCGGTGAGGTAGTCCTTCGCTTCTTCGGGGCTCTCGATATCAGGCTCCGAGACGATCTCGAGCAGCGGAACGCCGGAGCGGTTGAAATCCACCAGGCTGTAGTCGGAGCCGTGCAGTCCATCGGCTCCGGCATGCACCAGCTTGCCGGCGTCCTCTTCCAGATGGGCGCGGTTGATCCTGATCTTGTTTTCCCCCACTGCCAGGTAGCCCGCCCGGCAGACCGGCTGGTCGAGTTGCGATATCTGATAGCCCTTGGCCAGGTCCGGATAGAAATAGTTCTTCCGATCGAAGCGGCTTGCCTTCGAGATCTCGCAATTGAGGGCGATGCCTGCCCGGATAGCCAGCTCCACGGCCTGGCGGTTGAGCACGGGTAGAACACCGGGCATACCGAGGCAGACCGGGCATACCTGGTCGTTAGCGCCCTTCCCGAATTCGGTGGGGCAACCGCAAAAGGCTTTCGATCTGGTCTTCAACTGGGCGTGCACTTCCAGCCCGATTACCGCCTCGAACTCAGTGGCCATGGCCTTCTCCTGCGCTATCGCTCTGAACGACAGAGTATCGCCGATTTCTTCCAGGTACGAAATGCTTGACAGCGCCCGCTGCGCTAACGGTGTATATCGGAGGGCCGGTTTCAACCCTGAAGCTCTCGAGCCCTACAGAGACGGGATATAGAGAGAACCTGCCCGCTCGCGCCCGGAAGGAAGAGAGTAAAAACCTGGTTGTCATGGGATTTAACAAGATCAGGACCTCTCGCTAATCTAAGCGAGTTTCATGATTGTTTCTTTTCATCGCATATCAATAGAAAACTCCCGACTGTTATCCCACGCTAGGAAAATCTTTCATCCGCCTTCGCGACGGATGGAGGAGACGGTCGTTTTTCTATTCCAAAAAAGCAACAAGGTGCCTTATGGCAAGCGGCAAACTCACAATCAGCCGGCTTTCCAGTGTCGAGCAATCGGACTGGGAAGCCTGTTACGAGGCAAACTTTCCGGAATCGGAAAGAGTGCCCACAGCTCAGTTACGCGACGCGATCGGTTCCGGCAAGGTTCTCCTTCATCGGACCATCGACGAGCGGGACGGACTGCTGTGTTTTTCGGTGACCAATCCTCTCGATACCATCGTGCTCTTGAGCTATATCGCCACAGACCAGAACAAGCGTTCCGGAGGCATCGGCTCGAAGCACATCGCCCATCTGATCGAGGAGCTCAAAAAGAGTCACTCGCATATGATCGGACTGTTCGCCGAGATCGAGTCCACCAGGGCTCCTGGTCTCAGTGAAGACGAGCGCAAGACAAGAAAACGGAGGCTGGCCTTTTATCAGCGTCTCGGATTCAAGCGTTTCGTCGGGGACTATCGGATTCTCAGCTATGACCGGAGCAAGCCCAACCTTGACGGAGAGCTGCTCTTCTACCAGTTTCACGAGGACAAGCCCATCGCTTGCGGCACGATGACTGAAATCATCAAGGAGATCTATGTGCGAGGGTACAACCTTCCCGCAGACGATCCCTGTGTGCTTGCTCTCTTTGGCGGCTCATGCAAGGCCCCCGGCTCCTGATCAGTTTAACTGCGCAGCGGAAAGTTCAACATGGAAGTCGCTTATCGGCGCTCACTCCATGTCGGTCTTTCCCTGCGTTTCTTCTGATGGGCCAAACTAAAGAATATAGTAATATTCCTTCGCCCTGCCACCCTGTGCCATACTGGTTAGGCTCAGGGAGGGCCGCGTCAAGATGATTTCCACAGGTGTAGATGAAGTACTGTCACTTGCCGGAGAACTTGCTGAGGAGGTCGTGGAATGGCGCCGCTATCTTCATTCGATTCCGGAAGAGAGCTTCAAAGAAACCAGGACCGCCTCATTTCTGGGCGAGAAACTGGCCTCATTCGGTTTCGAGGTCACCCCGGAACTGGGCGGAACAGGGTTGATTGCCGATCTGGGCATAGGCAGGACAGTGGCTTTGCGTGCCGAGATGGACGGGCTTCCTATTCAGGAGCAGAATCGTCTCGCTTTCATTTCTACCAATCCTGGCCTCATGCATGCCTGCGGCCACGACGGCAATATGGCCTGTGTTCTTGCTGCCGCTTCGATTCTCTCCCGGTTAAAGCCCGAGGGCAGGGTGCGCATTCTCATGCAACCTTCTTCCGAGAAGACTTCAGAGGTAGACCGGAAGTCCGGGTCTAACAAGATGATCGAAGCCGGAGCGCTCCAGGGGGTAGACGCCCTGATCAGCCTCCATGTGGACTCGACCATAAGAGGAGGGGAGTTCGGCATATTGAGCGACCCGATTAAGGACAGACAGTGCCGGTTCGAATTTGTCATCGCCGGTAATCAGCCTGCCGCAATCAAATGCGGAGCCGCTCTGATTCTGGAGGCTCTGGCAGCGGTGGAGCCGAACCAGACTTACGGTCCGCTCTTTGCCATCGAATCCCTCGTATCTTCCGAAAAGGAAGCACTTTTGATCGGTCGCTTTCGCTATCTGGGCAGGGAGACCCATGATTACTTCAAGAGTATGCTCAGCGGGCTCGAGAAGGCTCTGCTCGAGAAAGGCATCGAGGCGAGCCTCTCTATCGAGTCTGCCGGAGTTCTCAGCCGGGCCGACATTGATCTCTCCGGAGTGGTGTCCGATGTGGTGCGGCAAATTTCGGGCAAAGACTGTCACAAAGTCAGCCGCCAGGCCTGGAGCGAGGACTTCATGCCTTATTCATCGAGCTTGCCTGCTACTCTTCTCTTTCTCGGCGCCGCGTTCGAAGGGCAAACCAGGGTGCTGCACACGCCAACTTTCGATTTCGACGAGACCAGGCTTTCCGCCGGCGCGGCGGTGCTGGCTCTGGCGGTGCTTCACGTGTTGAGAGGTGCCCACGCCAGGAATCTGTGAAGACTTCGCGTCAGTTGAGCTAGGGTCGAACCGGTTCGCTGCGAGAGCCTGAATTGCCCTTTTCAGGCTCCCGTCTATTGAGCCAGGACAGATCAGGAGTTAGGTTCGTACTTATCGACCCGGATCATTTTTTTCTACAGGAGTCCTGCAGGAAGTCCAACCGAATCGCTGATTGGCTGAAGCTCTTTTCTGTCTCCTGGCAGGTGATCCGGCACGCCTATGAATCAATAAACAAACAGGTGAAGCCATGTTCAATGACATTATCCCGTTAATCGTGCTTTTCCTTGCGGCACCGGTGCTTCTCGGTCTGATCGCTCTGCTTCGAACCCTGATCGACACCGGCAAGCTAAGATCGAGAGCGCATCATAGTTTTGGGGTCCTTTCGGAAGACCTGTCCCGGGCCAAAAAGCTCACTTCTTCAGGGACGACTTTCGAGCCTGCCTCTCTTGCTGTAATCATCGAGGTTCAGGCTAATCTGGCCAGAATGAAAGAGGCCATCCAGACTCTTGTCGCCGAGGAGAAGAAGCAATCAGCCTGGCAGGCTGCTCGTCTCAACTTCGGAAAGTGGTGGGACATCTGCCGCGATCTGGAAAAGTCCGACAAGCTTTTACGCGCGCAGATGCAAGTATTCGAACTGCGCCAGTAGCAATCAATCTCTTATCCGCACCAGCCTGCGGTGGGGCCGCTGAAATGCGGTGCTGGCCATGCCGGGAAAGGGGCATGGCTGGGGAAAATCAATCAAATCAATTCAGGTCAGGGAGGTAATTGTCATGATAACAAGAACACTTTCATTTTCGGATATGGCTCTCTATCTCGAGGACAGGGAGGCTTACTATCGCAAATTGACCGAACCTCGCCAACAACCCGGCACCGTGCCGGAGCTGGTGGGAGCGGTTGTCCACAGGATGGCTTCGACGAATTCGCAAGATGCCGATGAGGAGCCCTTCTCCGATGCTATGAATCGGCTGAGCGAGAGCGAGCGTCTTGAGGCCAGGGCATCTATCGCCGATCGGCTGGAGGCCATGGCCGAGTTGTCCGCTCAGGATGAAATCAGTGTCCTTCGCGAGAAGCAACTGTCCTGGCGGGATCCGGTCACAGGCTGGAAGCTCAAGGCCAAGCCCGATGAGATAGCCCTGCCCGGAACAAGCAACAATTATATGGAGATAGCCGACTTGAAGACTGCATACCGGCTGAAGAAAAAGCACCGGGACCAGCTTTACTTTTTCGGTCTGGTCGCCAGCCTTGCCACCGGGTATGATGGCCCGATCAAGCTTGTGGTGAAGCTTTTGGGCAGCCGTACCCGCCAGGAGTTCTGGTATTCCCCGAAAGTCACTGCCGCCGCTCTCGAGCGGGTGCGTGACACCGTGATCGAGATCGAGGCCTTTCTGGTCTCGCGCGGATTGCTGGAAGCCTCAGATGAAAAGGCGGCCGCCTAGGCGCTTGAACGAATGATATAGTTTGAGGAATAAAAAATCACCGATAATTATTCCTCAAACTATATCGCAAGCCGTTTTGATAGAGTTTGAGAAAACTATTTGTCGTTTTGACGACGTAATATTAATCGAAATAGTAGAACTCGGTTTCCCATACCTGACTGAAAGACACAGACAGGAAGCGGAGAGTTGGGTGGGTGTCGGAATGATTTCGGGGAGCATAGTGGTGTCGAATCCGGTGGGAGCAAGCGTTTGGAGTAAGTGCAGGCAGCAGGAAGAGCACGGAGCTGAAGCCGTGCGACGTGGCTAGAGGTTCGGGAAGAGAGTGGCAGGGCTAGGGACCATCGGTAGAAGCTGGGCTCGAGAGACAGGCTCTTGTAGAGCGCAAGCTGTTAGCAGGTGTGAAGCAAGCTGCTTCTCGAGGTGTCGACGGTTCCAGCGATAGCAGAATTCATCGAGGTACTTCTGAATGTGGGTTTTGCAGAAGTGATGATAGGTGCCCTTGAAGAAGCGTTTAGCATGAGAGATGGCCAGACTCACGCAGCGAAAGACTTCATCCTGAAAGCTTTTCGGAACCGGAGTCATGGTAATCTTGTGACCATGGCTCATCACGACGTGATGACGACCGAGCCCGTCGCTCCTGAACCATTGCCCGGGTGGCTCCGATTCTACTTTTAGCCACTACCGACCCGATATCGTCGATGCGATCGCTCTCGATTACCTGCATTACTAGATTTCCAGCCTGAGTTCCTTCAGACTCGACCATGACCAGAACCTCGACCTTGTTGTCTCGCGGGGACTTTGGGCGTTTTTTGTTCCTCCCTCCAAAAAAGAGCCTCATCGAGCTCGATATAGCCAGCCAGAGTTACGTTTTCGTCGCGGCTGCCCATAGCAACTCGGATCTTTGCACGATATCCCGAACGGTGGAATAGTGCATCCCGAGGCGCTTTCTGATTCTTTCAACACTAGTGCCACCCTTGTCGTGAGCCATTTCATAAATTATCAAGAACCAGAGGGTAAGGGGGAGTTTGGCTACGGCTGAAGACCGTACCGGAGGTAATCGAGGACTGCCGTCGGCAAACGCAACACTGCATGGAGCGCCTTGGTGAAAATGCGGTTTCCGTCATCATGACCGCAGTAAGGACAGATGAAACCACGAGCCAGCGGGCCTCGAAGATGGCTTGTAGACAAGCTTCCTCCGTACTGAACCGCTGGACGAACTCCTGGAAAGTCATGTCAATGTGGGCCATGGATTTTCCTCATTTTAGGGTGGCGAAGACTATAAAATATAGTTGCCCAGAATCGAAGACGAAATAACGCAGGCGAGGGTTTTAATCCTGTATGCGTTATTCCGTTAGGCATGCGGTTTCCCAAGAGAAGAGGCGATGGCTGAATCTGACGCTAGTCGTCCAGCTTGATTCTCTGTGATTCGGTTGTCTCTTCCCGGGCTGTAGAGCCACCGTTACTCTTATTCTTCTCTTCTTTCATTTCTTTATCGAGCTCTTTTCTGGCTTCCTCGACATTGCCCGGGCGCCCGAACATCACATGCAGGAGCGGGGACTTCTTGTCCAGAATATTGCTCAGTTGCTTGGCTGCGACATCGATAGTGGTGGCAGCGGACTCCATCTTGTGCATGGTGGTTTTCAGGTCGGTCTTGAAAGTCGGTCCCGAGATGATCTTATCCACTTTCTCGATTGATTCTTTAGCGTCCCTTACCACTGCTGCCAGGTCCGATCGCAGGCCTTTGTCGTCGGCAATCTTCTGGGCCGCTTCCATGGAATGAGAGATGTTCTCGGTGGACTTGCTTATCTGGCCGAGCATACCTTTCATGTCTTCACGAAGAGACTTGTCCTTGAGAGTCGTATTGAGCTCGCTCATCAGCTGCCGGGCTGCTTTCGCTGTTTCTCTCAGCTCGGTGACGGTGCCTGGATTGTCCAGGATCTTGTTGACCTTCTTGGAGGTGGTGGTGAGCTCGGTGCTCAGCCCCGAGACATTGGAGAAGGCGCCGCTTCCCTTGCTGAAAAAGGAATCGGCACTGGCGGTGACATTCTTCGCCCGGTCGGCTACTTCGGCGAACTTCGCGGAAGTCTTGGAGATGCTCTCCGCGGCGCCTATGACCTTGTCCATGTTGTTGTTGAGCTTGCTGGCCGCCTGGTTGATGTTTTCGATGGTCTTGCCGGAGTTTTGCAGGGCAGAGGCGAAGCTCGACTGCGTCTCGTCGTCGCTCACCCGGGAGATCATCTCGTTGACGTTGCTGGCTATCTTGTTGGCGATGAGCTCGAGCCTCACCGGGTCGTGACCGATTACAACAGTGTCGTTCTCGATGATCGGCAGGGGCTCTTCGCCTGGCTTCTCCTCCGGGAGGGAGATCTCGATATACTTGGCGCCCACCAGGCCCAGGGTCTGGATGGTGAAATGGGAGCCCTGAGGCACTTTGACCTCTTCGGTCTTGATTCTCAGGTGGACCAGGACCTGACCTTTGCCTTTCAGATCGATCCTGTCCACGGTTCCAACCCGGACGCCGTTTATATTGACCGGGGCGTTATTGGCCAGGCCGGCGATGTCGTGGAACTGGACCGTGATCAGCTGGGGCGGATGGAGGATGGAGAAGGATTTAAGCCAGGTCCAGCCATAAAGCAGGAGGATCATGGCTACAATCACGAAGACGCCTACCCAGAGCTCGATATCATAGCTAGGCTTTTTCGAACGTGTGCCCAATACTTTCGCGCCCGTCTCAGATTGTTTTCGATCTGGTTTAACTGTAGTCACAGTACGATTTTTCCTCATTCTGGAAAATTTGTCGAATTTTAGCGAAGTCCTGACAACATCGGTCCTTCCTTCAAGCCACGGGCGAACTGCCTCATATACTCATTATCCGACTTTATGGCGTCTTCGGGTGTTCCTTCCCAGACACTATTACCACTGTGCATCAAGAGCACCCGCCCGACAGTGCGGGTCCAGGTGGAATACTGGTGGGTTACGACTATGGAGGCAGCTTCGAGCTCGTGACCCAGCTTGATCATGTAATCCTCGATGATTGTTGACATCACCGGATCAAGGCCGGTGGTGGGCTCGTCGTAGAGAATAATCTTAGGATCGTTGACGATGGCCCGGGCGAAGCTCGTGCGTTTTTGCTGTCCTCCCGAGAGCTGGGTCGGAAAAGCATCCATATAATCGGCAAGGCCGACGAGCTTGAGCTTCTCATGGATGATCTCGTCCTCATCGGCTCGGCTGAGTTTGCGCCGGCGCAGGGGCAGAGACAGATTGTCCCTTACAGACAGCGAATTGAGCAGGGCTGATCCCTGGAAGACCAGCCCGATATCCTCCGAGCGCCTGATCACCTCGCCGCCGTCCGCTTCCAGCAGACCGCAAATGAGCTTCAGGATAGTGGATTTGCCGCATCCCGAAGGACCTATGAGACCCATCATCTCGCCTGTATAGACCGAGAAGGATATGCCCTTCAGGACCTCGCGGTCCCCGAAGGACTTGCGAAGGTTTACCAGCTCTAGCATGGGAGGCATAGCCATGGAAAAGCTCTCTTTCCCTAGCGGGGTGCGTAGGTAACGGACGTGACGATGAAATTGAATATGAAGATACAGGTCATCGTCCAGACGATGGCCCGGGTCGTTGCCAGACCGACATCCTCGGCGCCGCCCCTTGTGTTGAGACCGATAGCACAGGAAATGATTATCACTATAGTGGCGTTGATCTCGGACTTGAGAAAGTGTACGCCGAAATCCCGGTCGAGGATGGTGGTCTTGACCGAATCGAGGAAAGTCGCCGGCGGGAGATTGGCGGCACCCTGGGCGATAAAGATCCCGGCCACCAGACCGATGGCCATGGCGTAGACCGAGAGCACCGGCATCATGCAGAGTCCGGCTACATAGCGGGGCACGACCAGGAACTGAATCGGGTCGATACGCATCACTTTGAGAGCGTCGATCTGCTCGGTAATCATCATCGTTGTGAGCTCGGCAGCCACCGAGGAGCCTACGCGGCCTGCCACCATGACCCCGGCTGTAATCGGTCCTATCTCGCGGATAAGAGCCAGGGATACGACTCCGCCTATGGATGTGTCTGCTCCGAAAAGTACCAGTTCCCTGGAGATCTGCAGGGACATGGCGAAGCCCACGAACAGGGCTGTGATAGCCACAACTACGAAGCTTTTCACACCGATGATATACATCTGCCTGAATGATTCGTGCCAGTCGATCTCCAGCCGGATCATATATTTCAGGGTCTGGATCAGTGTGAGAACGACCTGACCTACCAGGCGAATGCCGACACCGAATTGCTTTTCGGCGAAGTGTACCGGTTTGGTCAGTTTTCTTGTCAGGGATTGAGTAACCATGGCGACATTGTATGGGTTTGAAAGCTTATAACCATGAGCTGAAACAAAGAATTTCTTGTCAAGCGGTTGTCCGGCAGGGCTTTCTCCTGATCGAAGTGGTAATTTCCCCATCGACAGGCGGGTCGGTGAGGATTAACCTCTGATTGTGACTGATTGACAGTCTGGCGTGGCGTTTAAGCGAGAGTCTGGCGTGCGAGCATACGATGCCCATATAGAACAGTCCCTGAGAGATAGTGGTCTCGACCGCGGCTCCGGAGAATCTCTTTCCAGGGAAGGCAATCATCTTTCTTCTTTGATGGGGCAGAGGGAGAGGAGCCAGGGAAAGAACCTCTCATTTATGGATATGGCTGGCGGCTGGCAGCGGGATGATCGCGGCAATGCCGTCATAATGGGTCGTGGTGGGCGCCTTCTCACCCGCGATGATCAGGGGCGCACCGTGGATTATTCGTCCCATCTGGAAAACAAGCGGATGGCGTCACGGGATCAAATGGCATTCACTTCGGTCTTGTTCTGCTCTCCCCTGATGCTTTTCGGGATGGGAGCCACTTTCGCTTTCATGGATCAATTTCATTCCGCCGGCCGAGACAAGAATTATCAAGATCTCAAGGAAAAGCTGGGCGGTCCCAGGGCCGGCGCATCGCAGCCTGGTTGTGACAGTCGATCCATGGCCAGGGCATTTCTTCTGGGCAGCGATCGCAGGCAGCTTTCCCTGCAGGAGCAGTTCAATCATTCAGCCATGCAGAATGCGCGGCTCGAGCAGGAGATCAAAGACAGGCGTAAAAAACGGATCAGCGATCAGGTTCAGGCGCAGCCGCTTTCACGACCGGCAGGCGACCGGAGCATGGCGTCCCGCCGCAAGCTCGTCAAAATGAAAGAGCGGCTCGAAGAGCAGCTCGAGAGAATGAGGGGGCATGCGAGCCTGGAAGATGTAGCCAAGATCGAAAGCCAGCTGGAGCGGCTCGACCGGTCTCTGAAACGTATGTCGGCTCTCGGGCTTTAGTGTCGTATCTAGTGGCAGAACGAGCTGTCTACTCGGGTCGTTGGATCTTGCTTTCTCCGATGGACCCTTCTTTGTGTCTGTGATTCTTCAGTTTCGCTGCCTGTCGTTCGCTGAGAATTGTGCTCAACTCAGCTTGCTGCTCGGGCGTCAGCACATCGAGAATTTCCTGCCAGGCTTTCTTCTTTTCCTGTGCTATTTGAAGTCGCAATGAATCAAATCTGCTGAGCGCTTTCTTCTGGGCTTGCTCTTTCTTCGGCTCGTCCGGCTCGATATCGACCGCCGCCAGACCAGCCATGATGGCTGATCCGATCTCAGTGCCTCCTTTTTTAGGCGCATTGGCATCCCGGAGCTGGGAGAGCTCCTCTTTGAGAGGCTTTATGCGCTCCTTGAATTTGCACTTGATTCTGTAAATCTTCTTGTGTTGTTCCTGGCTGAGGTCCTGGAGGTCGAAGACGGCATTGATAGGGTTTTTGTCGGTGACTTTAGCGGTATGCCGACCGCCGAATGCCGGCGATGCCGAAACAATAATTGCTAATGCGATGGCTAAAGATCGGCTTTGCACGGATATTTCCAGGGTGACTACAGTAACCTGCCCGAACGGCCGGAAAGGCAAACGGTAGCAACCTGGCGCCGACTCGGCTGTAGTGTCGTATATAATGGCAGCATGAACATTTTTTCCATGTTTAGCAGGCGGGTGGTCTGGTCCGGATGGCAGCTAGCCGTATACAAGTGGAGCACGATGAGCATTGCTCTGCTCATCGGCTGCTACTTTGCTGATTTCGTCCGTTCTCTGACCTGGCTCCTGGTGGTGGTGGCCATTTTCACTACTTCTCTGGTACTGAAATGGTGGTTCTCCAGGGATTACGATCTCGATCTCTGAGCTTGCTTGCCGCAGAAAGGCACCGCAAACCATTTAAAATCGGCTCGTGATATCTTTTGGGTCGTTTTCGATTCCTCAAAAGATATCATTCAGGTCGGTGCGGTCTCTGTGGTCTGAATTTATCTCTTTTGTAGAATTGAGTGCTTCCACGGAAAAAGGGCAGCAACGCTATAAAGACTTGATTTCTAAGCGTTTCTAGCGTCTTTTTGAGCATTTTTTTTACTAGAAACGCATATTCTCGAATCGAGAGAGAGTTTCCTGAGATTCTCTCGCCGTGACAGCGTACTATAGAAGATAACATTAGTGGCGGAAAAAAGACGAACGAGTCGCTTACCGACTCCTTCGTCAATCTAGAGGTTGCTATTGATAGATGGCGGTGTGAGCCATCTCAGCCAGCTCCCTGACATGAAGAGCGGTGCTTTCGTCGGGGTTTCTGCGGGCTAGTCCGTGCAGGCGCTCGACGATGGCGTCGAGGAGGCGTGTTCCGGACGGAGTCTTTCCTCCGAGCCTGGCCTGGACTTTGCTGGCAAGGGCTTCCGAGCCGGCCAGCTCCCCCTGCACGTAGGCGCTGTAGGATGGAATTCGGCTCAGGAGCTCGGGAAGAGCCTCTCGGGCGCGCTCGATCTTCCGGGTGCTGCTCTTGGTGTCGGTGAGCACGCGGGCATAATAGCTGGCAGGCATGATCTGGTTGTAGTAGTCCACCAGAATGCCACCAGGACTCATGATCGCGTCTAGCTCAACTTGTTCGTAGAGAGTGCTGTTAGTGTTCATAACAATCCTCCATTCATGAGGAATCAGTCAAAAGCTACCTGTTCGATCAGCTTGTGGAGCTCTTTTTCGCTCTGCTGACCGATGAGGAGTCCCCCCAGGTTGCGAGCCTGGTCGATAGCAATAAACGCCGGTACCGCTTTGATGCCGGCAGCCTCAGCCAGATCCGGCTCTTCGTCTATGTCGACAGGCAGGATCGTCACTTTCGCCTTCAGCTCATCGGCGAGCTTCCGGACGATCGGCTTCATCACTGTGCAGTGGCTGCACCAGGTAGCCGAGAAAGAGATGAGAATCGGTAAGGAGTTTATTCCGAAGCGTTTCTCCACTGCGGAATAAATCGATCTTTTCGGTCTGAGCATAGTTTTTCCTTCTGTTTGCGTGCGCTAGAAACGCACATAACGGCTGCTCCCCAGAGAAGCCAGGTTTCTGAGCAATTGCCGGCTGGCGGCGAAGAGCGAACCCTGTGCCCGGGCCAGCGGAGCGTGAGCTCCGGGTGCGGTGAAGCTTGCCTGTCGGTCGGTGAGATCGGTGAGAGCCAGTCCATGAGATTCCAGTCGCTTGTTGTTGGCCCATTTCGGGTCGCGATCAAGAGTTCCTTCTGCCAAATTCAGTCCCAGGAGCCTTTGACGAGAAAGCCCGAGAGAAGCTCTTTCCCTCGGAAACTCAATCTGATAGCTTCACCGTAGCTTGTATTGATGTCCAGGCACCCGCTGGGCATAGACTCGACGGTTTTGAGCGTAATGCAGTTGCACTCTTCCGATTGCTTTTCGAGACATCCGTCCGAGCTGAATCGACAGAGCCCCTCCTTTGGTTTGACGGTTATCTGCAGTGATCCCGATTGGATCTCCTCAATTTTTATCCGGCAGGTAGAAACGAAGAAGTTCATGATTCCCTCCCATTCGATGGAATTGAATATAGAAAAATGGCTCGGGAGCGCGCACGCTCTTTGCTCCGGGTTGTAGTTTTGGTGTTTCAGGCTCTGGTGGTGCGCATGTCGGGTTTCGAACCGGGTTGTCAACAGGTGATTAAAACCTAGCAAGAATGCGGCTTGCCGACAACGAGTCTGGCGGTATAAAGCCACTCCTGAGAGGGGTTTGAGGTCGCGTCAGGGTGGTGGTGAAGGGCTCGCGCCATTGGCGCGAGCCGTGTAACAATCAATGGTGCCGATGTTAGCAGCCGAAGCCGGTGGGCCCGATCGGTTCGAATACCGGGATGGAAACTCGCTCCACTTCGTAAGTGAGCTCGACCTGGACAAGATTGTCCCCGAGCCTGCAGCTCAGCTCGCCCCCGCAGGTGAAACGGATGTGGTTGAGGACTAGCCTGGCGCCATACACTTCTTCCCTGGATTCGCTTCTGGCTATGTGCTCATACGTATAGCCCAGGGACTCGATCTTCCGGGAAAGAGTATTTACCGGTTCTGGAATGACGAGATCGGGATCGAAGCCGGCTTCCCTCGCTTGATGCTTGAGGGTGTCCTCGAAATAGCAGATCTTGTTGGGACCTGTTTTGCTGCTATCGAGCCTGGTCATTTCGATTCTCACCAGGCTGTCGGTGTTCAGGCGAAGGCTTACAGTGTCGGCTGCCACTTTCTCGACAAGCAGTCTGCCATCACCGGCGATAATCATTTCTTCAAGCAGGACCTGGAATTTCGGGTCCATGTCTTTGACTCTGTCAGCGCACTGGCCGTTCATGCAGAAGGCGCAGTCGTTCTTGTTCTTGTCGATCATTGAAAGTCTCCTTTCGTTCGAGAAGTAAGGTTTTGGTTTGTCCGGCTCATCTGGAAAAGCGATAAGTCGTGGCGAAGATTGCCACGGCAACGCTTCCGTAGAGCAGCGGGAAACAGGCGGTTCTGTATCCGCAAATCGATGCGATGATTGCCGAGACCAGGACGAAGCTGTTCGTCAGGCAGACTCTTCTTCTCAATGAGAGCCTCTGGTCTCTGATCGCGAGCTTCGCGAAATTTCCGGCAAAGGCTGCCAGATACAGACCGAGCAGCAAGATCAGTGTTTTGATCATCATGACTTGACCCCTTTGGTTGCAGTCCAGACGAGGAGGTAAGTTATGTAGTGATTTCTTTGATTCTGTCTGGTTATTCTCCTCGTCTGAATCAATAAGAGTGTTGGGGTGACAGTCTTAACCTATATTCGGTGCACCGCGGATAAAAGAACTGAGAAGACTTGTAAGCGAGCCGGAGTACTGATTCGGTTGGCCGAGCAGCGGCCGTCGGACCTGGCCGAATTTGCGCTATGTTCTGGAAATGATGTCCCTGCCAGCCTCTTCCAGTCCGACCGAAAAACCATGCGCCGACTTCTCCAGCTCGGACTCGGACAGGTGGCCGAAAGCGACGAGGAATTCGGAAGCGTCTTCTCTGGGCTCGTCGCGATGCAGATAGAAGCTCTTGGTGCTGCACATGGGAAGGCCGACTTGCTTAGCCAGGTCGAGAATCTCGCCTTCGCTCCGGTCGAGGTGCAATCTGACAGGAAGACAGGTCCCGGTCCTGGGCTCGGCGATGGTGATGCGATCTCCCAGGCCCCTCTTGAGCCCGGCGATCAGAGATCGCCGGCGACTGGCGTAGGCTTGCCGGGTTTTCTGGATGTGTCGCTCGTAGAGCCCGCTTTCGATGAGATCGGCCAGCACATACTGCTCGATAATCGAGAAAGTCCTCTGGGAAAGAATCTTCGCTCTACGGTATACAGGAACCAGCCATTTCGGGATGACCAGATAATGAAGAGAGGTAAGTGGAAACAATGTATTGGTGAAGCTTCCGAATGTAATGACCAGGTCGTCTCTGTCCAGCTCTTTGAGCGCCGCCACCGGTTTGCCGAAATAACGATATTCATGCCCGTGATCGTCTTCGATAATCACTGTGTCGGTCGTCCGGGCCCAGTCGAGGAGAGACTTTCGGCGTGCCTGGCTGAGACAGGCGCCGGAGGGCGAATGGTGCACAGGCGATACGAATACCAGGCGAAAACTGCTCTGGCTTCCGATGAGCTCGTCGACGACAATACCTTCGCCGTCGACGGGGACCGGGTGGAGCCTGGCTTTCTGGGCCAGGAATGCCTGCCTGGCATCGCAATAGCCGGAGCTCTCGAGAGCCACCGTGCTTTCGCTTTCCACAAGGATCCTGGCTGTGACATTGAGGGTGTGCTGGGCGGTGGTGAAGAGCACGACCTGATCGGGATGGCAGGCGATCGCCCGGGATCGCTTGAGATAGCCGGCCAGAGCTTCCCGCAGGGGAGGATAGCCGAAAGGATCGGTCTCGTAGATCAGACTGGCTGACTCTTCCGCTCTGGCATGTCTGGAATAGAGATTTCGCCAGTCTTTGAGAGGAAGGAGATCGTGAGGTACCGCCCCATAGTTGAGCTCGGGAATGACGGTCTCGTTGAATTCAGTGGGCTCGGCGCTCAGCAGATAGCGTGCGAAGGCGGAGAAATGCTTGCTTCGATCAGTAGCGTTCTCGGTGACCGGTGCGGACTGGTCGGAGAGGCTGAGATGCCTGCTCACACAGGTGCCCGTGCCATGCATCGCTTCTATATAGCCCTGGCACATGAGCTCTTCGTAGCTTCGCACGACCGTAACTCGGGAGAGCTCGAGCATATTGGCCAGAGCCCTGGACGACGGCAGAGCTTCGCCGGGGCGCAGGCGCCCCTGGATGATTGCTTCCCGCAGGGCGTCGCAGAGTTGACGGTAGAGCGGTTGCTTGGATTCGCCGGATAGTGTGATGGGCATGTCCATGATTGTTCAAGACTTTAGCACGCCCCGATCGAAATAGGCTCGGGCTGGCACAAGCCTGGAGTGCGATACGGATGCCTGGTGGAAAAATGTGCACAGCTTGAGCGAAGCCTGGATCGGCAATATGACTCTGAGGTCAAAATATTCGGGAAAAATTTGACCTGACAGTCATAATTTATCAAACTATAATAAATAGTAGAAAATCTTCGAAAAGGCTCGGCGAAAAGCACCAGCTATCGCTGGCGTGCCGAGCACAAAATTGAGTGAATTACGACCCGACAACGAGAGCTTCGATGCACCCGATGTCGGCCAGCTTGGCGGCAATCACGCGGTGGCGTCCGTCTTCGACGTTGTAGCCACCACCGGCGCGCGGCCGCAGAACGACGCGAACCATTCCGCGCCCGTCTTCGAAGTCCTGGCGCATCTTCTCGATCTGACCGTGGTCGCGCTCCATGAGCTTGGCCCAGGTCGAGTCGGAGATGTAGATATCGGAAAGCGGAACGAAGATGGTATCGTCGTACGCCACCTCGCGGTTGCCCTTGCGGTGACGGAACTTCTTGAAGTAGGTCTTGCCCATGGTGCCTCCTTTTCGGAGAGGCTCCAGGCGCAAGCGAAAGAAAATGCGGCACCGGAAGTGGTGCCTCTTGCTTGCTCCTTAGAGCCCCTACCTTAGGTGTGCAGTCATGGGAGACCTCCTTTGCGGGTTGGAATTCATAGTTATTCACTCCTGGGCGGTGGTGGGGCTTCAAGATTTGCCCCACCACCGCGTCTTCAGTTGCCGGGTGACGCCACGCGTCGCCCTGCACGAACCTCAGTACCGCCGGGGCTTTTCGGGAGCCCTTTCGGCTTCCTCCTTCTCCTTCCGGCGCCGCATCTGGATGTGCTGGTGCACGGACCAGAGAACGACCACCAGCAGGATCAGAGACACCGCGAAGGACGCCGCCAGGGTCGAGTCGAAGTCGATTCCCTTTTGCGGACCTTCAGCCCTGGACGGAGGGGTGAGCTGGTTGGGGTTGACGGTCTTGATGATCTGGACGGCAGCATCGAGCTGCTCGTCGATTCTCGAGCCGGGAGTGCGCTCCACCTCGACATTGGGGGCGATGCCCTTGCCGTTGAGGTTGTAGCCGCTGGGTGTCAGGTAGTCGAGCGAGGTGATCGACAGCGTACCGCCGGGAGGGATCTGCGTCTGCATCATGCCGACGCCCTTGCCCCAGGTGGTGGTGCCGACGATGATCGCCCGGCCGTTGTCCTTCAGCGCTCCGGTGAGGATTTCGGCAGCACTTGCGGAGCTACCGTCCACAAGGACCACCATGGGCACCTTGTAGAAGTCCGTGATCATGGTCACGATCTCCGGCGGAACACCGTTGAGTTCGTGAGCCATGGGGGCGATGACGTCCACTTTCTGGTTGGTGACCTGGCGGCCTTCTCGGGTGGTGTACGAGAAGATGGTGCCTTTCTCCAGGAACATCTCGGCGACGTCCTGAGCCAGGTCGACACGGCCGCCCGGGTTGCCTCTCAAGTCGAGGATGAGCCCGGCGAGGTTGCCGTTGGCCTGCTGATGCATTTTCATCAGACCCTGGGTCATTCCAACCACCGGCTCGGGGAAGAAGGCCGGCAGGCGGACGTAGGCGATGTTGCCGGGAAGCAGACCGCCCTCGACCTGGGGAGGCTTGGGCGCGTCGATGATGATGGTCACCTTCTGGACATTGCCGCCCCGGCTGTACTCGATATCGACTGCCTTGCCGGCGGGTCCCCGGAGCAAGTTTTCGACTTCCTCCGCGGTCTTCCCTGCCAGGGGCTCGCCGCCGACAGAGATGACGGAGTCGCCCTTGTGGAGAACCGACTTGTAGGCGGCGGTACCCCAGAACACGGCGTTGACCTTGTACGATCCGTCGTTCTGCAGCTCGAGCCGAAGTCCGACGGGGATGATGCCCTGCTCGGCGAGCTCTTGCTGCTTTTTCATGTCCGCGGTGGACGTGTAGCTCGTCCACTGGTCCTTGAGGCTTCCGAGCATCTCCTGGAGAGCGCTCTCGTACTCCTCGGTCGTGGTGAGCTTGCCGTCATACTTGTGCAGCCACTGGTCCCAGTGCTCGAGCTTCTCGCGGTCACGGAAGTGGTCGGAGACCAGCTTCCAGACCTGACGATAGTTGCTCTCGAGCACTTCGGGAGAGGGGCCTTCGTCGGAGTGGGCTTGCTCGAAGGCCTTCATCGCCTCGAGCAGCTTGTCCTTCAGTTCCGGCGGAACAGGGATCATGACCGGGGCATGCTCGCCGTCGGTGGACGGGGCCGCCTGGTCACCGGGAGCAGCCTCATCGGCCGGAGTGGGCGCCTGCTCCTGGTTGGCCGGCTGTGCCTGCTCCTGGGGAGCGGTGCCTGCCTGATCCAGAAGCGGGTTGCCCGCCACTGCTGCGCCAAAACCGGTAAACGTCAGCAACGCTGCGATGAGCGTGGTATAGAAGAGTCTTTTCATGACGAAAACTCCTGGTTATTGGAATTGGAGCGGAAGCCCGGGTCTACGTCCGACCCGGGCTTCGTTTCCGGTTTACAGTCAGGAAGAGGATGCTCAGTTGCCCGAGTCGTCCTTCTTGGGAGCGGTCATCTTTTCCCAGGCTTCGATCTTGTCCTGGTGCAGCTTGTCGGCGGTCGCCCTCCGGGCTTCCTGACGAGCCACCGCATCGAGGGCGGCTTTCTTGGCCGCGTCGAGCTGGGTGTCCTTGTTCGGATCGTAGACGTCGTCCACCGGCTGCTCGACATCGATGTCGGGAAGCACGCCGGTGAGGTCTATGTGCCTGCCGCCCGGGAGGAACTCGAAGGTGGTGACGTCCACCTTGCGGCCGTAGGAGACAGGCATTAACGTCTGACCGACGCCCTTGCCATAGGTCGGCTTGCCGACCAGGATGGCGCGGTGGTTTGCGGAGAGCGCTCCGGCGAGAATCTCCGAGGCGCTGGCGCTGCCGCTGTCGATCAGGATGACGATGGGCATGTCGGCGGGGATGATGACAGGATCCCGGTCTTCCATGCCGACCTGGCGCTGGCTCGGGTCATTGCTCACCGATTGGTCCTTGAGGACATAGTCGGGCTGCAAGACCGTTCGCTGGATGTGCAGATGGTCCTGGTGACGCTCCTGCGTGACGAGCACCGTGCCTTCCGGCATCAGGTACTCAGCCAGCTGGAAAGCTGCATTCAGGCGTCCGCCGCCGTTTCCGCGCAGATCGAGGACCAGCGCTTTGCCGCCGGCCGCCCGGGTAAGGGCATCGCGCATCTCGCTCTCGACGTTCCTGGACATGAAATCGGCGAGACGCACGTAAGCGACGCCGTCGCCCAGGTCCTTGTAACGGGTCACCTTCGAGGTGACCCTGGCGCGGACGACCGGCACCGACAGCGATGTCACGCCGCCATTGCCGTCGGAGCGCTCGATGCCGAGGGTGACCGTGGTGCCAGCCTTGCCGCGGATGAGCTCGACCGCCTCGTCGGAGGTCTTGCCCAGGATCGGATTGCCGTCCACGGTGAGGATTGTGTCACCAGCCTTGAGGCCGGCTCTCTCGGCAGGCGAGTTCTCGAACGGATCTTCCACCACGACGAAGGGGCGGTCCACCGTGACGGTGTAGACAGCCTTCAATTCGGCTTCGGTCGGTTCGCGGCCGAGGTCCCGGAGCTTCTTCAGCTCGCTGAGGGTGCCCTTGACCTCGACATAGACGCCGATGCCGGTGACGGACGGGTCGATCATCTGGTTGAATTGCTCCACCGCCGACGGGACCAGGTAGTGGTCGTGGATCTGCCGCGTGCTGCGGACCATCTCGGCGATGGCTTCGTCGGTTCCCTTCTCGGTGTCGAGGGCGCCGGTTCCGGCGTACTTGTGCTCCCACACCGCAGCCCAGGCCTGCATGGCAGTCGGGTCGGTGTAGTTGATGTGGTGATCCCGGACGAGTTCGAACACTTCCTTGTAGAGCTTGGGACCGTCAAACTGTTGCTGCTGCGATACCGCTGCAGGCGGAACGATTTGCTGCTGAGCCGAGACCGCGCCGGGCGCCAGCCACAGGAATGCGGCGGCGACGGCGCAGATCAGCCCGGACAGCCGATTGCGCTTTGAGCTCATGGTAGTACTCTCTGTTTGGAGTTGCGTTAATACGCAGAGGAGAGGAGGGGCTGGCAGCGGAGCCGCCCTGTCAGGACGGCTCCGCCTGGCGCCGGGTCTCGATTACTTCGAGTCCCAGGGGCGCGGCACCAGGGCCTCGAAGCCCTTGATGATCTGCCAGTTGTCCTCGTCGCTGATCGTCTCGCCCAGGTAGATGGCGCGCTCGCACAGCGAGATGACGGTATCGATTTCAGCGAGCTGCGCATGGTCGTCCAGGAAGTCGCGGATCTCGAGGATCGTCGCTGCTTCGATGGGCTTGCCGGTGACAGCCTGCAGGTAGGTGCGGAGAGCACCCTCGATGCCGGCGTAGTGCTCGACCTTGAAGCCACCGTCCCTGGTGCTGGCCATGACCTTGTCGAAGGCCCTCCAGGCAGCGACGTGCGGCGGCACCTTCTTCCGCGGGATGATGCGGTTCAGGTACTTCACCACCAGCAGCCCCGGGAAGAACAGGACCAGGAAGAACCCCGCGATGAGCAGGGGCATGGTGGGCCACGGGCTGCGAGTCGTCTTGGTGTCGAGGTCGCCCTCGAGCAAGCCGGTGCCGTGGTCGACGGTATTCGAGCCGGAGACGACGAAGTCAGGCGTGGTCAGGACCTTCCAGACCGGGGTCTTCCCGTCTGGCGCCATCTCCGTCGCGTACCGGAGGTCGAGGTTGAAGATGAGGTGTCCGCCCGGCCGCGACTCTTCCGGCGGCGCCACGGACATGGGCACCCAGGACTGCACGGTCAGGTCGATGCGGTAGAGCACCTTTCCATCACCGGCAGGCTGACTGCGCACCGTGGGCTCCTCGACCAGCTCGAAGTCCGACCCCGTGAACGAGATCCTCTTCTGCTTGAGGGAGGAGAAGTCCATCACGACGTTCTCGTCGGCGCGCACGAGGACTGTGATCCTGACGTGGTCGCCGATCCGGTAGCCGTAGTGGCGGGAGTTGCCCAGAAGAATTTCGACCTTGCCGCCCTCGCAGACCTTCCGCACCGGGTTGACCGGCTGCGGCGGCTCGGCGGGCTTGTTGTCGGCGCCGCCCGCGTCGGACGGGTAGTCGTAGGGATACCCGTTGTAGTTGGGCGGCTGATTCTGCGCGACCGCACCTGCCGGGCTTCCACAGAGGTCTGCCGGGGTTGCGTTCTGCGCGAAAGTCGGCCCCGTGACCCCGACCACCATGACGGCGGCCAGGAGCAGGGGCAATCTCAGGTTAGTGTACCAGTTCATCACCGTGCTCCTTTTAGGTTCGGTGACCGGCGAACAGCTGCATCAGCTTCGCGTGCGCAGCCAGACCCTCTTCGGTGCTCACGACCTCCCAGTCGCACTGGCAGCGTCGGAACAGGTCGAAGAGTTCCTGTTCATGCGCGCGAAAGTTGGCTTCGAACTGTTCGCGGTTCTTCTTGTTCAGCCAGATCGTCTTTCGCTGACCGGTCTTCAGGTCCTCGAAAGTGTAGAATCCGAACGAATTCGGCAGCTCGCGCTCACGCAGGTCCTGCACGTTGATGCAGACCACATCGTGATAGGCTGCCAGCTTGAACAGCATCGCCTTGTCCTCTTCCGTAAGGTTGAGGAAGTCGGAGATGATGAAAACAAGCGACTTGGTGTAACCACCCACGGTGTCGAGCGCCATCTGGAAGCCGGTGACCGACTTGTCGGCGTTCGCGCTGCGGCTGAGGGTTCCATCCAGGGCGCGTTCGTCGGCTTCGACGACCGCCGCCAGGGCCGGATAGAGTGCCACCTGTGCTCCCCGCGGGGGCTGAAAATCTACGACGCTATCGTCTGTGTAGGCTACAAAACCCACCCGATCCGCCGTCTCCTTTGCAGACAGGATGACCGAGCCCGCGAGCTCGCCAGCCAGCATGCGCTTGGAAGTGCGGTTCGTGCCGAACCCCATGGTCAGTCCCACGTCGACGAGGACGAAGAACCGGGAATCCCGGGGCTCGTAGTTTTCGATGATGTAGACCTCCTGACCGCCGGTCGCGGCGGTGGCAGCCCAGTCGATATCGCGGATGTCGTCGCCGGGCTCGTAGAGAACCCGGGCTGCGAAGTCGTAGCCGTCGGACCCTCGGGACCGGCTTCTACGCTCACCCGCTGATGGGAAGACCGAGCTGGAACGCCACGTCGTAGGAATCGGGTGCGAAACGAGCCAGTCGAGCAACGACTGGATCCTCGCATCAATGTTCTTATTCATGGCAGATCTCCGTCAGTTAGAGTAGGTAATCGGTAATAACGCGTGCCTCGCGCCAGGGGGTCCGGACCGGGAGCTTAGCCACCGGAATCCGGACCCCCCGCGTCGACGCCGGGGTCACCGACTACTTGTCGGAGATGACCTTGACCTGATCCATGACCGTGGTCAGGTACGCCTCGATGTCGAACGCCCCGAGCCGCGCCCGCTGAGACGGGACGATGCGGTGACGCAGGGCGTGCGGGAAGACGAACTTCACGTCATCGGGGATGATGTGCGTCCGGCCCGAGAGGAACGCCTCGGCGGCCGCCATGTGGAGCGTCCAGATCTCGCAGCGCGGGGAGGCGCCGACCTGGATCACGTCCTTGAACGACTTGCCGTTGGCGTCGAGGATCTTCGCGAAGCTCGGGTCCTCGGGACGGGTGGCACGGGTCAGGTCCACGATGTACTCGCGGATGGCGTCCGTGGTGTTGGCGGCGACGTCGGCGACGCCCGCGCGGGCCTCGAGGATGTCAGCCTTGGTGATGACCTTCTTGACCATGTCCTTGGCCTTGCGACCATGGATCTGGACCCGGCGCAGAAGCTCGATCTCGGACTTCTTGCTGATGTAGGTCATGCGGATCTTCACCGCGAACCGGTCCAGGAGCGCCTCGGGCAGGGGGAACGTGCCTTCCTGCTCGATGGGGTTCTGGGTGGCCAGCACGAGGAACGGCTCCTCGAGCTCGAAGACCTCGTCGCCGATCACGACGTAGCGCTCCTGCATGGCGCGCAGAAGAGCCGAGAGCGTCTTCGGGGTGGTACGGTTGATCTCGTCGGCGATCACGAAGTTCTTGCCGACGATGGGACCCTTGCGGACCTCGAAGAGACCGGTCTTGGGGTTGAACACCAGCCCGCCCAGGATGTCGCCCGGCTTCATGTCCGGGGTCATCTGGAAGGCGTGGCTGGACGAATTCTCGACGGCGCCGGTGAGGGCATCGACCGTCAGGGTCTTGCCGAGACCCGGAACCGACTCGAGCAGAAGGTGGCCGTCAGCGATGAGGCACAGGAGCGTCATCCGCTTCATCAGCGGGTATTCGACGATGATCCTGTCCATCTCGGTGATCAAGCCTTCGAACTTCAGCACGGAAGGATGCTTTGCGTGTGACATTGTCATGTCTCCTGATCTTTAGGAAGAAGAGTTGCGTTTCGTTGCGAAATACGCGGCTGAGCTACGACGCTCTGCGTCGGGTGAAGCTGCCGCGCATGAACAATCCGACCAGAAGAATCAGGGCGATGCCCAGTGGGTACTGGAACACCGGATCCTCCTTCGTGTCGGTTTTGGTGGCCCCTAGCTTGGCTGCCCACTTGATGTCGAGCTTGCCACCGCCATTGGGGTCGAGCATGATGCGCTCGGCGCCGGTCTGTGCAGCCAGAGCCTCGATTGCGCCTGCGTCCACGGAGGTCATGACGACCTGCCCGTCCTGAGCATACTGACCGACCAGGTTGCCCTGGGCGTTGTACTCGGGGATGGCCGTGGGCGTGGTGGAGCCGATACCCACAATGATCATGCGGATGCCCTGCTCCTGAATCTTGGCGACAACTTCGAGGAGTTGCTTATCGTCACCGGTGAAACCACCGTCGGTGCACAGCAGGATCACCTGCTGGCGACCGTCAATCTTGTCCCGCTGGAACATCTCCAGGGCCTTGGCGAGACCTTCGGCGTAGTCGGAGCCGCCACCAGGGGCGTTGCCGACTTTCATCCAGTTCTCCATGACCCATCTGGTAGCGGTCCAGTCGTCGGTGAGCGGCACCTGCTCGAAACCGTTACCGGAGTAGGTCACGATCCCGAGCTGGTTGCCTGCGATGGCGGGCATCACCTGCTCGCGAAGCACGAGCTTCACGTAGTCCAGGCGTCCGCCGTAAGGGCCGGGGACCAGGTGCGGAGCGACGCCGTCCTTGGGGGGCATGACGGAGCGGTAGTCTTCCGCTGCCATGCTCTTGGACACATCGACAACCGCGATCACCTGCAGCGACCCTGCCTTGACAGAGGCCGGCAGGGACGAGGTGACCGGACCAGCGGCGGCGGCGACCAGGAGGGTCACCACCAGGGTCCAGGCCCCGGCGATAAGGGCTTCGCCGGCCAGAGTCAGCGGCTTGGTATATCGCCCGACGAGCGTTTCCTCACCGTAGGCTTCCCGGCTGCGCTTCCTGAGCGTGTAGCTCAGGTAGCACAGACCGAGGACAGCCGGCACCAGAAGTGCCAGGTACTGGAAATACTGCGGGCGCATGAAGGATACGTCGAACATGGTTAGTCCTCCAGGTTAGATTGCCTTCCTGTCGCCCTTGCCCGGAAGCTGTCCGGGCTGATCGCCAGGCTTCTGCTTCTTGGGATCGCCGTCTCCCGGCTGGGGCTGTCCGTCGCCTTTCCCTTCGCCCTCGGCCAGCTGCTTGTTGTTCTTGAACAGCAGCTCGAGGTCGTACTTGACGGTCTTTGCCGCCTCGGAGAGGCGCAGCTCGTCGTCCTGGGAGAGGTTCTGGAAACCGGTGAGGTTCTCGTAGTTGTTGCCGGGGTTGAGCCGGAGCGACTCCTTGAACGCCTCCACCGCTTCTTTGCCCTTGCGCAGGTGCAGATAGGCTTTCGCCTTCTGGAAGCTGGCGTAGGCAGCCAGCTCGCGATCCGGTCGAGGGTAGATGAAGCGTTCGGCCCAGTTGTCCTGAGCGCGAAGCTTGTAGTTCGCCAGCGAGCGGTCGAAGTAGCGGACCGCCTCCTCCGCGTTACCGGTGCGGTACGCGGCGACGCCGGCGTTGTACAGCTGCACCTGGCTATCGGGCCAGGTGAGCAACTGGTAGCCGAGACCGAGGCACAGCAAGCCGGCCAGGATCGTAACTACCCATCGGGCCTTTGGCCGAAAACTAGTTAGTCTCATTTTGCGGCTCCTTATGCCTAGTTGGCTTCTCGCACGAGAGCGCTGCCGACCAAGAACAGGATGGCGGCGGCGATACCGGCGAGAATGAAGTATTGATAGATGTCCAGGAAGGAAAGGGACTTCTCCTGGTACACCTGGGATTTTTCGAGCTCGTCGATGCGAGCGAGACCCTGGCGCATTTGCTCGGCATCACCGACGGTGATGACGATGCCGCCCGAGGCCTCGGTGAGCTTCCGCAAGTCCTGGGTGCTCGAGCTCCCCTTGACCCAGCTGTCGCCGACGCCAAGGATGTAGAGCTTGATGTTGAGCTCCCGGAACTCAGCCATGATTTCGGTGAAACGCTGGTCCGAGATGGAGGACTCACCGTCGGTGACCATGACGAGGATCTTGGAGCGGGCTTGACCCAGCTCCCGGAAGTGCTCGATAGAAGCCTGGATCGGCCCCATCTTGCTGTTCTTCCCGTCACCGTCGAAGTTGGTGCCTCCACCGTTGTACTTGCTCATCCCGACGTTCTTGTACTTGATGACCCGGAGGTCGCGGGAGAGAGGCCAGCTGTAATACACCTCGTCATCGAAAAGCAGGAGACCGACGCGGTCTCCACTGCGAAGGTCGATGAATGCATCGATAGCCCTCTCGGCCACTTCGATGATTTTGTAGCCGTCCGGCTTCTTGTCCCCTTCGCCCTCGACGAACTGTACCTGGGCGGGGTCCTGGATTTTGCCGGAGGTCATCGAGCCAGAGATGTCGGCAGCGATGATCACATCGCGCGCATCAAAAACCTCTTTCTCGCCCACATTCGGCAGCTGAGGCCGAGCGAGAGCGATGATCAGCAGGACCCAGAAGGCGACCAGAAGGACGACGGGGATTCTGCCGATAAACGGGACTTTCTTGACGTTGGCATGGATGTCCAACTGCGAATGCCCCAAAGCCTTCCTGCGCCGAGATGCCAGCCAGAGGACCGGCAGAATCGCGGCAACCAGGAAAAGCATGTACGGATTGGCGAATGTGAACGGCATGGTTTGTTAGCTCCGTTAACAAGAGTTAGCCAATGCAGAGTCGGGGTTCGACTCGGCTGGTGAGCTTTCTCAAGGCTGCGCCAGAAGATACGCAGAATGCATGCGCATCCGCGCAGACCGAATTCCACAGCAAGTGTTTCTCTGCCGGGGGGGAGCCGGGAGCAGAAATCGATGTATGCGCTATGGAATCTGGACTGAGCGGATGCTTGCTGGCGATTACCTTAAGGAAAGGTGAAAAGAGTACCCCGACCTTACAAAACCAGATGATCACGTCAAACCGGAAAAATTCTCATTCTCGGGATTTCCCGGTGTTAGCGGAGGTGTCCGAAAGCGGCTTTCCGCAATGAATACCGGTTAATGCGCTGGTGCTGACCTGCATCCGATCCTCGAAGCGCCCGTGTCATATACCTTTAGAGCAATAATGCATTCCGGAGCTGTTTCTAATTTTCAATACGTTCAAGTAGTCAGAGACTGGTAAAGAGGCTCTTCTTTATATTTACTATGACCAGCTTGATGTTTAGCGAAGCTATACAAAGACATACCGGTTTTCCAGATTGGCTCGGTCTAATCCTGTTGAGAAAGGCCGGTTTTTTGCACCACTTTTGATATTGCCGGTGATATCAGATTTCGTGCTTGTCGGCAGATATCAGGGTTGGTTTATTCACTTCTTTACAGGCTGGTTGTCGGGTTTTTCCCTTGTTAGCGAGGCTCGCGGAGGATCCAGGTTGGCTCAAAACGAGCCGTTTAGGCAGGTTAATCTCCTGACATCTGTGGCGGTTAGAAGAGCCTATTTACTGGGTTTTCGGGATATTCATGAAGTATTTATGATAGCTAGCGCTAGGTTTTATTTTATAAGGGGTAGATAAAGGGTGTAGCGGAGAAATTGGAGTAAGTGGACCCCTGTTTGCTTTTGGGCGGTCGCCAAGGATGTAAACAAGTGTACAGGTAATACTTGCTTATCACGAACCCCGGAGCCTACTGTGCGGACGTTCTTCTTAAGACCCTTCCAGCTCAAGTTCGCTCTCTAACTCCTGCCCACACAGTAACGACAATTCCTGCTGCTCTTTCCCGCTCCATCTTTGTAGGGGCGAGAAGGAAGCCGGATATGGGACGAGACGAGCTGGATTCGGAAACCGCAGCATCACGGAGAAAGTTGCTATGACCCAAAGAAAATCCGCTCAGGCGGTACGGGAAAGCTATTTGCCCATTGTCGCTCAGCTGATGGCTGACGTTGCCGCCGGCCGCAAGGTGGTGGTCCCGTGCTCCAATCAGACGTCCGACAGGGCAGTTCGCTTCCTTCTCAATCTCCTTGAGACGTCCACCGACGCTACCGCCGATAGCGAGACCATCCGAGCTACTCTCCAGAGCGCTCTCGAGGTCGATTCGCTTCCCGGCGTCACTGTCGTCACCAGTGGCGTTCATCATCTCAAGGATTGTTTCGCCATCGTCACCGGCAACGCCCGGGTGGAGATGGTCGGCACGGGGGTGCTTCTCGCCTATGGGAACGCCGTCGTCTTCGCTCGTGACCGGGTGTCGGTACACGCCACCGGGCACGCCCAGGTCAACCTCTACGACTATGTGCTGGCGTCCGTTGACGGCCACGTGCAAGTGAACAGCTATCAGTTCGTTACCGGGAACGCTTCGGGCAACGTCACGGGCAGAGCTCGCGGCAAGTCTCGCTGGACCGTCTCCGGTGATGCCTTCTTCGACACCTACGACAATGCCGTCGCCGACGCCGAAGGGAACGTCCAGCTCCGCAGCTACGGACGGTCCCGGGTGCGCAGTCACGGTGGTCATGTCGTGGCCCAGCTCTTCGAGGGCGCCAACGGCTGGTTCGGCGACGGCTCTCGTGTCGAGCTGAACGACTACTGTATCGCCTATGCACATCCCGGCGCGCAGACCACTCGCAAGAGCGGCTCGTCCAGGGTGATGCCCCTTCGTGCCGGCGAGGAGGCGAGCTGGGGTTCCGTCTAGGACCCTTTCTCGACTCCTGGCACCTCTTAATCAGGAGGACAAGCCTATGCCACTCACATGGCTCCTGAATCGATTCCGGAGGAAAGCAACCATGAATTCCGCAACCCAGCGTGAAGATGGGGTTCTCGATATGGGCTCGCCCCAGCAGATGGTCGGGCACTCCGGCTTCACACGGCATGCGGGCGGAGGCGAGTGCAGCACCTGTCACCAGGTGTTCGCCAGTCTCATGCCCGACGGCAAGTGTGCTGCTCACTCGCAGGTGACCATCACCGGCCAGCCTCTCGGCCAGCCGGGTTCCTGCGACAGCGGCTGCCATCGCAAGTAATCTTCTAGCCCCGGGCTAGTTGCGAGGGCTCTGCCCGGCTCTTCTCCACCAGGAGATTTGCCGGGCGAGCACCTCGTTTTTCTGAGCGGAAGATACTATGTGATATGGTAAAACTCCGTCTCCCTGTAAACAACGATAGCATATAATAGTAAAGATCAGGAAAAGACAACGCTACGATGGCCTGTTGGACCCATGGTAGCGTTGTCAGCGAAACACAGTCTGGTGGTGCGTCGGGAGGGCGGAGCCGAAGCTCTGGCCCAACCCGACGCACCCGGGGAGGCAGCGTACCTCTATAAGAGGATTACTGCTTCACCTCCACCGTGACCTTCCAGGTCTTCGGGTTGGACACCGAGGACCAGCGCGAACTGGAGACCTGCTCCAGCTCGATGGCGGCGTCCGGGTCGGACTTGTTCAGGTCGAAGTACATCTCGAGCGTGGCGTGGCGTCCACCGCCCTCGGTCACGAGACGCGAGGCGACGTGCCGCACGCCATAGGAGAGGCGCGAGACCTCCCAGGTGAGACCCGAGAAGCGGTCGATGGTGAACTGCGCAAGCACCTGTTCGCCGACATACATGCCTTCGACGTGGGTGCCGCTGTCCTGCTCGAAAACGCGCACGAACTGCTTGTCCGTGGGGACGGTCACCGAGGGATGTCCGTGGAGGGGACCCCAGCACCAGGCGCAGAACTCGAAGTGTTCGGCGCAGGCGTCACACAGGGTGAAGTTGGGGCTGTCCGTCCAGGGCACGTGTGCGCTGGGAAGCTGAGACTGCTGAACATGACTTGCTGCCTGGCAAGTTCCCCGCACCGAGGTGTCGGGTTTCTTTTCCTGGCAGGTTGAACAGAGCTTTGCCATAGGTTGAACCTCCGGTTAGGTTTGTCCTCGCTTGGGACCTAGCGATGCCGGTGCTTGAGACCGCAGCCGACGTCGCAACGGGTCGAGCCGCCGAGCTCGCTCTCGAAACCCTCTTCGATCATGAACTGCTTCATCGCGTCCTTCGAAGGAACGATGATGCGTCCCATGACCTGAGCCATCACCTTGTTGTGGACATCCCAGGGGTTGAGCTGGAACATCACATAGGTGAAGCCGTCCGGGTTCGAGGGCACGCCCTCGGGGCTCTCTTCCTGAATCATGCGCACACCGACTGCCAGAAGCCCGTGGCTGGGAGCCCAGGACCGCGACAGGGTGAGCGGGTTGACTTCATCAGGAGCGCTGGAAGAAGGTTCGGATGCCGCGACTGCGGCAACGACGGGATTGTCCCCGCCGTCCGAATCGTGACTCGGCTCGCCGCCTTCGACCTTGTCCGGAGACTGGGAGGCCAGAGCGGTGAGCGCCTCGATGGCGTCGGCCTGGGTCGGGCGATCGTCGTCGGTGACCGGCGCCTGGGGAACGAAGCCGTACTTGGCGAGGTCGATGTCGACCTTCACCTCTTCGACGGGTTCGCCTTCGCCCTTGTCCAGCGACGAAAGCGCCGGCGGGCTCTGCATGGTTCCCGGATGGAGCTGCTCGCGGATGTAATCCTCGAGGCTCAGGTCACCGGTGTAGGCCTCGAACTTGAAAGCCTTGCCTTCCGCGTCCTGGGTCAGGTAGTGCGGTTGGGGGCTCTCCACCATCTTCTGGCGGAGCATCGGGTCCATGCCGGCGGCGTTGGGCAGCTCGTAGGGACGCAGGGTCGTCTGGAGGAGCTCCCTCCCGTCGAGGAGGATGCGCACCTCGAGGGCCTGGCGGGCGCCGATGACGACACCGAAGTTGCCGTGGCCGACCATGCGGAAGTGGTTGGGCGGGTAGCCCTTCACGTCAAAACCGAAAGCGGGCATGCGGTTGCCGCCGAGGACTCCGACCATCACGTGTCGGGCGAAGCCACCCTTGTCGACGACAACCAGCCCGTTCGGAAGAGCGGGGATGCCTTTGTTCATCTTCATACTGAATCTCCTTAGCTGATAAGGTAATTGCCAGTTAGAACAGCGACGAGGGCGCAAGCCTTGCAGCCTGCGCCCCCGAAGCACTGTTACCGGCGGCTTACAGCCAGCGCTCCTTGACGGTCTTGCCGTTGTCGCAGGAGTACTGGTACGGACGCGGCGGACCCCACGGACGCCCGTAAGCGTCGGTGAGGATCTCCATGGTCAGGAGCCTGACCGCGTCACCACAGAGCCGCCAGAAGTACCGCAGCGTCTGCCGCGCATAGCCCTGGCGAAGCGGACCGAAGTCCGGGTCGAACTCGTGACGGAGAGTCCAGGTCTGCGCGTTGTTGTGCCGGCCGGTGTCGACGATCTTGATGTTGGGCAGCGCCTGCAGCCCCGTGCGGAGCAGCATCTGACGCTTGAAGGCGTGCTTGTCCTGGTCGTAGGCGGCAACCGTCTGGATGATTTGCATCATCTGCATCAGCACCACCTGCGAAGCCGGGAACTTGGGCGCGCCGTACCCGAAGAAGCCGAGCCAGTCAGCCATCTGGATCTGGTTCATCCAGACCGAGACGACTTCGAACATCTCCTCGAGGGTCTCCGGGAGCCGGTCGCCCTCGAAGATGTAGTTCGGGTCCCAGCGGACCTGCTTGAGGTGACCGTTGATCACCATGATCATCTTCTTGACCCAGCCCAGCGCCTTCTTGTGGAGGGACTCGAAGAAGTCCTCCGTGAGGAAGGTGTAGAACAGGCGCTGGTCGTCGAAGTGGTCCATGACTTCCAGCAGATAACTGCGGTCCCACTTGTCCACTTCCACCGTCTTCACCTCGTCGGTCTCCACCAGGTCACCCGCGATGCGATCGGGGTAATTGCCGGTGGCGATGTCCTCGGCGGTGAGCAGCTTCAGCCGGTTGTAGGTCACGGTTTCCTTGCCGATGACCCGGCTGTGCTTCCGGTCGATGTAGTCGATGATCGCTTCGCCCAGCGCGTAGGGGTCGCTGTACCAGTAGATCGGCCACGCGTCGTGCATGGTGTCATAGGCGGCAGCGTCGAGCATCTTGTCCATGCCCAGGCGGATCATGTCCAGCTCGGGCTCGTGCGGGATGCGCCGGTCGACAAAGTGCGAGACGCCTTCGTGGAGGGTCTTGGTGCGGCCCACCACCTGGGTGCTGTAGCGGTTTTCGAAGCGGGTCATCTCGATGATGCGCCGCGCCTCGTCCGGCAGATGCTTGGTGTTGTCCGGGTCCATCAGGAAGCCCAGCAGGTCGCCGGTGGGCATGATCGGGTGGCAGGAGAGGTGACGGACCGTGTCGCGGATGTCATCCTCGATGGCCTTGCGGTCGGGCTCGGTCTTGGCCAGCGTCCAGGCATGCTTCAGGTTCTCGAGCTTTTCCTCGAGCTCCTTGCGCATCTCGGAGTCGGTGGGCTGTCCGACAGGCGTCGGCAGCGGTCCGGAGTAGTTCTCCAGCGCGTGAGCCGCGTCGGCATAGTACTCGTACCGGTCCCAACCCCACTCCTTGGGATTCTCGACCAGGCTGCGGACGAAGGCTTCGTCCTGGGCGAACCGATAGAGGGCGGTCGCCTGCTCGGTCTCCCGGTGCCAGCGGTTGTTGGTGAACAGGTGAACGTGACCCAGCCACGCGTGGATGATCACGTGGATGTGCATGACCAGGTCATTGGTCGAACCGAGGACGACTTCAGCCGGGTCCGAGATCGTTGCGAACTCGAACACGTGGCCGCCCTGGCCGCGCTGACGGCTCTGCTGAGCCGCCTTGCCGTACCACCACGCCGGGCGGCTGACGCCGACACCGAGCGGGTAGACGAGGTCGTCGAGGACCTGCTGGTCCGACTTGAGACGGAAGATCGCGCGGCACGGGTCGAGCCCGTACCGCTTTCCAACTGCCAGGATCCGCGGAACCATGATGTTCAGGTTGCGGACTACCTGGGCTTCCTGGGGATTGGAAGTCAGAATTTTCGTATCCATAGTCGCAACTCCTTATTCAGATTCGGCGGAGCGGTCACCGGTCATGATCTTCATCATGGCCTCGGGGACGTCGTCGAGCGTTTTGCAGCGAGCCCAACCACAGTGTTGCCGGACATCGGACGGAGTGTTCTGAACGGAGCGCATGCCCTCGGTCATTCCACCCCAGCCCCAGCCCAGGTCCACTTCGCAGTAGCCGAAGTAGTTGAAACCGCCACGGATGAGCTTCGCGATCCAGCCGGAGATGACGTCCTCCCCATCGAAGGAGAAGCCGTCGGTGGCATGGAGCGAATACTTGTTCCAGGCGTCGCCGCCGAACTCGGCCTGGGCGATTTGCCAGGTGAGCTCGTGGGTCGGAGCGAAGGCGGTGCCTCCGTTTTCCCCGACGCGGAAGAAGTCGGCCTCGGACCGGATGCGCTCCGCCCGGTGGTTGTGGGCGATGTACACCACCGCGACGGTGTTGTACTTGGTGCGCAGCCAGATGAGGTTGAGCAGGAAGTAGAACTTGGCGATTGCCAGAGGTTCGCCAGCCATGGAGCCGGAGGTGTCCAGGTTCATGAACACCACGGCCTTGCTGTCCGGGTCCCACCGCTCTTCCACCCGCTTGAAGCGGAGGTCGGTCTTGTGGAACGGGAAGTCTTCGGCGGACGGGTAGCTGTCGGGGGTGAGCCCGGGGAAGTCGTCGGGACGAGCGTTGATCATCGTCTTGAAACGCTCGAGTCGCGCCTTGGCAGTTGCGACCTTGTCCCAGCGAGCCATCGGACCGGTCTTCTTGAGACCGCGCATCTTCATCGAGTAGACGAGAAGCTTGTCCTCATCCGTCTGCTTCAGGAACGGGAGGTCGAAGAGCAGCTTGAGCAGCTCGACGAACTCTTCGTAGGTGATGGGGAGATAGACGATGTCGGCATCGTCTTCACCGGCCTGGGAGCCACCGCCACCGCCACCAGCCTTGTCGCGGCCGGGCCACCAGGACGGCTCATCGATGCCGATCGGCACTTCGATGTTGCCGCCGGCGGCGAAGGTGCTGGCGTTCATCGGCACGTAGATCATGCCGGACTCGCTGGCAACGAAACAGTCCCTCATCAGCTCATGACTGAGAAGCAGATTGGCCAGCCGGGTGATCGGCTTGCCTTCGGTCATGTCCATGATGCCACTGTCACCACGGATAATCTGCTTCAAAACATCTTTGGTGATCTTCGGCTTGGCGCGCTCCATGAAGCGGCGCCTGTCGTCGATCGTACGGTCGAGATAGGCCGGTTGCGGAAGGACCACGGAAGTACGGGTCCTCTCCGGTGGAGAGTTCAGCCAGTCCACGAGCAGCGTCTGGAACTCCTGGTCAGGAGCCTGGGCTTCCGTGGTCGGCATGATTTCGCCATGCGGGGTCTCGCCAGCCTTCTTGTCGCCGTGAGGCTTCTTGAAGTCTTTCTTAGCCATTGATAACCTCCATCAGGACGTGCTACTTGCGTAGCCAGTCGGTTAGTTGAGAAGACAGAAGGGGGGCGAGGTCACGATGGACCCCGCCCCCACGACTGATTCGCGAACCGCCGACTAGGCTGCGCCTAGGTCAGCGAGTTCGATTAAGCGACCAGGAAGTCGCGCGTCATCGCCACCTCGACGAGCAGCTTCTCAGCCGTGTACTCGTCGTAGCCGTGCTCCTTGATGAGGCGTGCCTTGGCACCGTCGAGACGCTCCTTCTCCTCCTTGGTGAGGTTCGTGAGACCGATCACGCCGGTGATGTCCTTGGCCTGCCGCAGCACGTAGGATTCGATGCAGCGCTTCAGACCCTCGTGGCAGGTGTACGGGGGCTCCGACACACCGTGCTCATCCTTGTACGCGTCGACCGCCACCATGACGTTGGTGCGGAACTTGTCCGCCTGCGCCGTGTTGATGGCGATGGTGTCGGCGCGCTCGATCTCCTGCAGGAAGCGCTCCATGTCCTGAGCGGTCAGGTACTGGCCGCCGGAGAAGCCCTGCTTCGGAGTCGTGCGGTTGAGGGACTTGATGTACTCCAGGTACTTCCGGAAGAAGTTCTGGCACAGGTCGGTGAAGTTCGGGATGAACGCCGCCTTGTACACCTTGGTCAGCTCGGGACGACGGAACTCGCGCTCCATCGGGCCCTGCAGCCAGCCGACCCACTTCTCCTTCGTCTTCTGGTCGAGACGGGGATCCTTGGAGAACCGCGCGATCATGTGGTCACGCAGCTCGGCGACGGTGAAGCCCGCCGAGACGCGCTTGCCGGTCTCGAACTCCTGCCTGGCCTGAGCGGCCAGGTCGCCGAGGATGGAGTCCATGTCGCGGGGCGACATGCCGTCCAGACCCTCGGTCCACGGAGCCTTCTCGCGAAGGGCGCGGAACTCGAGCTCGGTGCCCATGCCCGGCTGACGCACGGTCTCGCCCATGTAGGCGCGGAGGACCGGCATGAAGCCCAGGTTACCCTTGCTCGCCCAGTCGAGGTGAGTCGCCACCCGGAACATGCCGGTGTAGAGGCTCATCAGGGGCTCGCGGTGGACGCCGCCCTTGTCGGCGGGACGCCCGAAGGACGACAGCGAGTACAGCTTCTCCGTCACCGCCGCGGCCTGCTGCGGCTCGAGCGGATAGGTGAAGCTCACCCAGTGCAGACGGTCGTTGTGAGCGCGGTGGTCCGGATTGCTCCAGAACTTGTTCCACTGCTCGTCGTTGGAGTGGATGATGATCATCCCCTCCCAGCCCACGCCCTGCTGGTGGTGGTTACCCAGCGGATCGGGCAGGGACAGGCGCTGACCTTCCAGACCCTCGAGCAGGATCCGGAAGCCCTCGGGCGGGTTGCGGAAGCCCTCGGTGAGGATGATCAGCTTGCCCTTGTTGAACACGCCGGACGGGCTGACGGTCCGCGGGTCGCGGTCGTCGTAGAGGCCCAGCGCCGAGATGTCGACGTCACCACGCCACACCTTCAGGTCGAAGTTGATGGGCTGCACTTCGGCAACGTCCACCATGCCCTCGCCTTCGGACATGAACATGTTGTCGATGGGGAAATCGCCCAGGTCGACGGCGTACGACTCGTCGAAGTGGCCGTACTTCTCGTCGCCCTTGCGCTTGCCCTTCAGCTCGCCGTACTTCTCGGTGAGACCGGCGAGATCCATGACGTCGCGGTCGACCAGAGCCGGACCGAAGAACTCGCCCAGCACCACGTCCTGCGCCCAGGGGTCGGGGCGGACGAGCGCGTCGACGGTCGCCTTCGGCAGGTTCAGACCGAAGCACACGATCTTCACGAAGTCCTCCTCGCTCGCCATGACGATGGCGGCGAGTTCGGCGGCGCCGAGCTCCTGGCCGGCCTTGAAGCCGTGCTTCTTGGCGATGGAGCCGACCTCGGTGACGCTGAAGTCGAGAGCGGACTCGCCGCTCAGGTCCAGACGCTCGATGATGCCGGTGAGCTCCTTGACCATGGCGTCACGACGACGCTTGGTCTTCTTCGCCGCGATGAGCTTGGGCAGGAAGAGCGCGTTCAGCGGGTTCGCCCACATCGGGGAGCCGCCCAGGAACGGGATGGGCTCGCGCCGACGCATGATCTTGTACTGGATCATGTTGACGAAGTCGGACTTGCCGGCGCCGGGCGAACCGGTGATGGCCAGTGCCTTCTTACGGGCACGACCGCCCTCGGCAGCCTGGTAGCCGTAGGAGTTGACGATCTTGTGGATCGGGTCCTCGACGCCGAAGAAGGCGTCGCAGCTGTTGTAGGCCGGCACTTCGTGGCCGGTCATGCGGAGCAGGGCTTCGGCGCGGGCCATGTTGAGACCGTCGCGCACGAAGAGGCGGTGGAAGGCCGCGTGGGTGGGCTCGACGTATGCCGGGTGCCGACGGACGACCTTCAGAAAGTCACGCAGGGTGGCCTTGAGACCTTCCTTCTCGAACGAGTACGGAAACGGGTCCTCAGGCAGGAACAGGTGCGGGTGGGATTCCCGCGTGTACAGGATGTTGTTACTGGACATGATTGTGTCTCCTAGCTTTAGGCTTGATGCGACCAGACCTTGACGCGCTTGGCATACTCGAGAATCTGCTTCTGCCCCTTGGGGGTGTAGCCGAGCTTCTCGAGCAATTCCTTGGCGGTGAGCAGGCGAGCCCGCTCCTTTTCATCAAGGTCGGACACAACTTCGGTTGTGAGGAGTTTCTGGACTGCTTCGCCAATCTCGGTGTCGAGCTTGGTGCGAATCGCGTTGGCGAGCTCGGGAACGGTCTCCCAGGTCTCCCTGTACTCGCGTGCAAGGGCCTTGCGCCGTTCCTTATACTCTTCCGAATCGGGTTCGAGACCCTCGAGCTTCTGCTCGATGATTTCGTCCTTGCGGTCGGACAGCATGGTCTGAAGCGCCTTGCGGAACTTCTTCTCATCGTCGTCGAGGAACGCCCCCTTCGACTTGCCGACGCGGATGCGGTCGAGGTCATTGAGGAGGTCCTCGTTGACCGGAATTTCACCGAGCTTGCTGTGCCGGACCTTCTTATCGCCGACGGCGTAGCCGATGGCGTGCAGGACGTAGTCCTGGAAGAGCTCCTGAGCGCGCTCTTCGTAGTCCGGGGCAAACACGTGCAGGATCTGATGCTTCAGCAGACGGCGGTACTCGGATTCGATGAGACCGGGCCTGCTGCTGGCTTCCGCCGCCCAGGATTCGTCGCCGGGCTTGGGAGAGCCGCCGAGCCACTTCTGGCACCGCTTCAGGATGGCGGTCTGCTCGGGCGTCAGGTTGGTGGTGTCGACGAGCTTCTGGTGGATGACCTGCCGCAGGAGCATGATCGCTTCCAGCGCGGTCACCGACTGATCTCCTTCACGGCCGAGACCGTACTGGTTCAGCCGGGAAAGCAGGCTCATCATGAACCGCATGTCGAGCCCGGCCAGACCTTCGTCCGGACCGACGAGGCTCCACATCAGCTGCGGCGTGATGGCGACGTTGTCGGGCAGAGACTTGGCCTGCGCTCCCGGGACGGGACCACCGCTCCGGCTGCTGGCGATGCCGCCGCCGTAGCCACCGCTGCTCGTGCTGGCCTGCTCGGTGGCCCAGGTGTTGGACCAGTCGGAGCCGGTGCGGGGCTTGACCTTCACGTGCTCGCCCTGCAGCAAGCGCATCCGGTCGATGGGATCGATGAAGGGTTCACCTTCCTTGGGCACCGCATAGCGGCTGATGACGGCGAGGGTCGCAATCATCTTAAGAGCGAGCGGTCCGAACAGCGCCTTTTTCTCGTACCGTTCCATCTCGGTCAGGTAGGCGCGCTCCTCCTCCACACGGACCAGGTTGTACGGCAGCTTCAGCTGCTCGCTCCTGCCGGTGAAGGCATCCATGTCCGGAAGGGTCTTGAGGAACGTCTCGAACGCCCCACGGTTCGTGGAAGCGTACATGAAAACATCGAGCGGGCTCGGGGCAACGGTCTCGTGACCGCTGCAGAGTCCGGGCAGTCGCCGGTACTGAGTGGCATCCAGGAGGATGAGCCGCTCATCGGTCTTGCCGGGCTCGACCTCGCGCTCCATGAAAGCGTCGGGCATGGAGAGGATGCCGCGGTTCGCGCGCCGGAGGGCGGCGACCAGCGAGCAGTCCTGTCCCGGAACCCATTCGAAGATGCCGGCCGAACGGCGAGACAGGCGGATGCGCTCCACCTTGACCTCGGCCAGGGACGGCGTCTCCCTGGGATTGTCGAGATCACCCATGACTGCCGTGTAGCAGTGCTGGCAGGGCTCGCCGGCGGTAAGCAGCATGTGCTGGAGCACAGCGAGCTCGATACCGGCCGCTTCCGCCACGCCTGCCAGCTGCTCCTTGGACAGGAACTTGAGCAGGTTCAGGGGGTTCTCGTGGTCGGGGCAACCCTTGACCGCGTAGACAGTACCGTGGGACTCGAGAGCCCGGGCGATACCGTCCTGAAAGAAGTCCTTGCCGGAGGCAGGACCACCTTCAACAACCAGAAGCTTCTTGAGTTGTGCGCCACCACCGGCGGCGGGCTCGAGAAACCTCTTAATCAGCCTGTAGGCAAAGAGCTGGCTACCACAGACGTGCCGGAAGGCCTTCCACGAGGGGATGCCGATCTTCTTCAGGGTCTGAAGAAAGGCGCGGCGCTCGCAGTCGGTCTCCTGGTCGACCTCCTCTTCACCCATCGATTCGATGGCGCGAAGAATCACCGCCGGGGCGGTGTCGGCGTACTCCGGATGCTTCGCGAGGTCCCTGAGGAACTCGACGTAGGTCTTCGGAGGTTCGCACAGAGGAGGTAGCGCAAGGGCTTTGCTCAGTCGGTCATCATTTTGCATGATGTCTAACCTCCATCTAGGTTGAGAGTTCGGCAGCCGTCTGGCCGCCTGACTGTCAGAAGTTGACAAACAGCTTGGAACTGAGAGCTCAGCACGAAGTACCCGCATGACTCACGCGAGAGCTCGTGCGAAAAGCCCGATGACGGAGCGACCTGTTTGCTTCGGTCGATTGTCCGCCAGGCAGTAAAGCCGCCCGAAACCAGCAGTGTCTACCGGGTCTCACAGGGGAAACAACAACCAGAACCACGCGGTGGTCCTGGTCTGAGGTGTTTTCTGAGAAAGTTTGCTGGTTGAACGGGCTTTAGAGTTGGGTTTCCGAAGTGAATGGGATCCGATAGATACATCTAAACTAACAAGAACGAGTCCAAGAGCAAAAATAACTATTGTCTATATTTCCCATATCCTTTGACAATTCTGAAGAAAAGCCTAACCCTGGTTGTCGAGTGGTGGGATGCCGGGGTTCTTGACAACCAGAAAAGGTCAATCTGTTTGTTTTTGCGAGGCTTGCCAATAGACCGGAAAATGATCCTCTTGAGAGCCTATTTTGGGGTATATTGAGAGGCGTTTTTAGCCGCTTAAGCCCGCTTAATGCCTACCTTCACGGTGTTTAAGGAATGCGCGGGGGGTTAGCGAAGCTATCAGAGGATTGCTTCTACCCCGTCAGCGCTAGCTTTATGGCGAAGGTAGGAATCGATAAATTGATCCAGGTCGCCATTCAGGACGGCCTCGACATGGGGGGTCTCGGTCCTGGTTCGATTGTCCTTCACCATCCGGTCATCGAGCACGTACGAGCGTATGGCGTTTCCGAAAGAAGCTTGTACTGACTCGCCTTTCAGTCTTGCCAGCTCTTCCTCTCTTTCGGCGTGCTTGATCGCCAGGAGTTTCGAGCGGAGAAGCTCCATGGCCAGAGCGCGATTCTGTAGCTGGCTCCGCTCCTGCTGGCACTTGACGGCGATGCCGGTGGGTAAATGGACGATCCGGACAGCGGTCTCCACCTTGTTGACGTTCTGTCCGCCGGCTCCCCCGGAGCGCATGGTCTCGACCTCGATCTCATCGTCGGCAATCTCGATGAGGGATTCTATGTCATTCATGATCGGGGTCACGTCAACCGCTGCGAAGCTCGTCTGGCGGCTGTCGTTGCCAGCCTTGAAAGGGGACTTCCGGACCAGTCTGTGGACGCCTTTCTCGCAGGACATGTAGCCGTAGGCGAAAGGTCCCTCCACTTTGAAAGTGGCGCTCTTGAGACCGGCCTCCTCTCCAGGTGATTTGTCGATGATCTCGGTCTTGTAGCCTTTTACCTCGCACCATCTCAGGTACATGCGCAGGAGCATCTCCGCCCAGTCCTGGGCGTCGGTGCCCCCGGCGCCGGCGTTGATGGTGACGATGGCGGAGGACTCGTCATACTCGCCGGATAGCAGGCGCTCGAGCTCATAGCGCTCGAGATCGCGGTTGAGCCGATCCACCCCTTCTTTGATCTCTTTGACCACCGATTCGTCGTCTTCCTCGAGTCCCAGGTCGGCAAGGACTTTCAGATCCTCTGTGCTGGACAGCCAGGAGTCGTACATTTCCAGGGTCTTCTGCAGGCGGCTGAGAGCCCTGGTCGTTTGCTGGGCGGATTTCTGGTCTTGCCAGAAATCCGGATCCTGGGTCTCATTCTCCAGCTCGGCAATCTTTTCTTTTATAGAGTCAGGGTCAAAGATACTGGCTGACTTTCGTCAACCGCTCCTCGATGGCATCCAGCTCTTTTCTCAAATCGGACAGCATCATGACAAACCTTTTCCAAGTCATCAGACATATTATATTGTTCTGGACTCAGCGGCCATGGAATAAGTAGGAAGATGACGCGCTCGATCTGGCTGGACCAAACTGACGAACGACCCGGCAGGGGCGAATCGGGGCGTGCCGATGTCGTAATCGTCGGCGGAGGGCTTCTCGGCGCCTGTCTTGCTTATCATCTTTCCCGGCGACCGGGGCTTTCGGTGATCTTGCTCGAGTCCGGAGTGCTGGCCGGCGCTTCCTCCGGGCGCAACGCCGGTTTCGTCCTGCGGGGGATTCAGACCTATTACAACGAATGTGTGAGACGATTCGGTAGGGACAGGGCGCAGTCCATATATTCTTTCGTTCAGGAAAGCCAGTCCATGCTGCGGGAATTCGCCGAGAAAGAAGGCATCGCTGTCGATGCCCGGGGGTCTTACCTTCTGGCTGCTTCCATCGAGGAGCTCGAGGAGCTGGAGGAGTCCAGCCAGCTTATGAAGGAAGACGGATTCGAAGTGGAGTTCTTGAAAGACGATCCCCTGGACCGTGACTATTACGGCGCTCTCTATAATCCCTGTGATTTCGGCATCAATCCGGTGCAGCTGGCGCGGCGGCTCCTGGCATCGGCCTCCGAGCAGGGCCGGCTTACGGTGCTCGAGGGAGAGCATGTTCTACGAGTCACCAGGGACGGCCGGGAGGGTGCCCTGACAGTCCACAGCGTCGGGGGTACTTATCATTGCGACCGGGTCCTTTTCGCCACCAACGCTTTCAGCTGCCTGATCGATGACTGGTTCGAGGGCAAGTTCCACACGGTACGGGGTCAGATCCTGGTCACCGAGCCTCTCGAGAAGGAAGTGGTGGACCGGCTCTGTTATGCCAATTATGGCTGGGTTTATTTCAGGCAGCTTCCGGACCGGCGTTTGCTCCTGGGAGGCAGGCGGCAGCTTTTCCTCGATGAGGAGGTGGGTTATGCCGATATCATCACGCCATCGGTGCAGGCAGCCCTGGAGGACTATCTCCGGGACTATTTCCCCGAGGTGGTAGGGGCCGCCATAGACTATCGCTTTTCCGGTGTCATGGCATACACCGGAGACGGCTTGCCGCTTCTGGGAGAGCATCCGGAATTGAAGGGCTTATTCTTCGCCCTGGCTTTCAATGGTCATGGTCTCGGTTATGCCATGAAAGTGGCGTCGCATCTCATATCCGTGGCTCTGGACGGAGCCGAGCCCGGCCTCTTCGATGCCGCCAGAGATCAGTCCTAGAGCAGGTGCGATGCCGGCTCGAAAGGCGAGTAGCCGTCGTCGTTGGGAATGACGCGCTGGCCTCCGACGAGCATGCCGGGCTTGGGGACTGACACTCCGCCTACCTTGACATCGACCGTGAGAACACAGGGAACATTGTCCAGTGCCGGGACGATGATGGCTATCGAAGATTCGCTGCAGGAGTTTATGGTCGCGGTGTTTCCATTGACCCTTACCTCTATGTCTTTTCTGTCTTTAGAGAAATTCTTGCCGCTTATTGTGAGGATGCCACCCGGGTTGACGCTTACCATGTCCATTGAGGTGATCTCCGGCTTGCCGGCGATGGTGAGGGTGAAGGTCTTCATTTTCTGACCGGATACGGTGATTTCGACAGACTTGTCTTTGCCTGCCTTCAACTTGTCCGGGACCGTGAATTCGATGAACTTGGGATCAGCCTTGCTGACTTCTGCGAGCTGTCCATCGACTTTGACTGTGATTGCTTTCTTGTCTTCAGGAAGATTTTTGCCGTTGGCTTTCACCTTGTCTCCGGCACCGGCGCGGGTAGGAGCCAGCCCGGTGATGCTGGGCTCCGCGGTGGTGGAGATCTGCCATTTGAATGCCGACCCGGCTGCTCCAAAGGCCTGGAATATGATCTGGGTGGAGCCGGAGGTCAGAGCGTTGGAAAGATCCATGGACAGGGTCGGCTTGCCTTTGAAATCAGCTTCCTTGAAAAGATCACGTCCGGCCAGGGTGGCTCTCAGCCCTCTCAGGGGCTTGGTGCCGGAGCTGCCGTTCAGGACGCCCAGAGTGAGGGGGAGAAGCTCCTGTCCGGGTTGAAGAACTATGTAGTCGGCGAATTGCTCCCATTTGCCGCCGCCGGCGCAGACATGCTGTTTCGGCTTGACGATCAGGGCAGGCTTTTTCTTGGCTGTCTTGGTGCTGGTTTTGCCGGTATCTTTGGAATCTTTAGCGTCGGAGGCCTTGCCGTCGGCGTTTTTCTGATTGGCACTGCTGGTAGTGGCGGTTTTCACTTCTTGAGGCGCTTTTTCCTTGCCGTAGGTCTGGATGTACGGCGATTGAGCCCGGGCGGTCAGACCGCCTGCCGCAATCATTGCTACGGAAAGAGCCACTATAGATTTGAGTGATTTGCCTGCTAGCATTTTCGCTAATTTCCTTTTCGATTAGACCGGACAGGGTCATTATAGATTCTTGCGCGGTCTTTTGCAGAAAACGGCTGCTGACATCCGGCTCAAAAAGTAACTGTTTCTTTGTGTCCGAGGAGGAACTCATCGATGTCGGCTGATGTGGGGAGAGCCGGTATGGCGCCGGCTTTCGTGCAGGCCAAACCGCCGATGGCGTTGGCCCGTTTGACGATGTTCTCCAGGGTGTTCAAGTCCAGTCCGTTGAGAGTGGCTTTACGGTCTTTGCTATCTTTTATATGACTGAGGAGCCCGGCGAGAATACCGGCATTGAATCCGTCCCCGGCGCCAGTGGCTTCCACCAGCTTGATAGAGAAGCCGGGTATGGTCCTGGCGGTCTTGGGAGTAGCAAAGAAGGCTCCTCTCGAGTCCAGGGTTATGATGAAGAGACTGAGGCCATTCTCTGATCGGAGCTTCTCGGCTTCTTTCAGGTCGGTTTTTCCGGTGAGAAACTCGAGCTCCGGTTCGTTGATCTTGACTATGTCTGCCCATGACAGCGAGTCGAGAATTGCTTTGCGGCAGGCTTCCGGCGAAGGCCAGAGGCTGAGACGTACATTAGGATCATAAGATATGAGCATGCCATTTTCCCTGGCCAGCTCGACTGCTCGCCTGGTAGCCGAGCGCGCCGGCTCCTCGATCAGCGAGATCGAGCCGAAATGGAGGACCGACGCGTTCTTGAAGAGCTCCGGCTTGAGGTCCTCGGCGGTGAGTCTCGTGTCCGCGCAGGAAATTCGCGAGAATTCGGCCAGTTTCCGATCCCCGGTGGAGGTGGTGACGACATAAGCCATGCGGGTCTGGGCCTGGCTGTCTTCAATGGTACAGTCGACGTTGATGCCGTTCTCCCTCAGGACGGATTTGAGCCAGATCCCGAACTCGTCCTTGGAGACTCGACCGATGAAAGCCGTATCGACGCCCTGCCTTGCCAGGCCGACCGCGGTGTTGGCCGGCGCTCCGCCAGGAGCCTTGGTAAAGGATTCGGCATCCGGGAGCTCGGCACCGACAGTGGTGCACACCCAGTCCACCAGAATCTCCCCGAGACAAAGTACGTCGGACATGTTTTATCTCCTTTGAGTTACTTGCAGTATACCCGCCAAAGCCTGATCCCGTAACGGTCTTGTTCAATTAGGCCAGGTTGGCTACGCAAGCTGCGCCAACCTGGATGGACCGAACAAGTCAAGAATTAAGGAGCCGGTTCTCCGGTGCGGTTTTATTGACGTCAAGAGGAAAAGGCAGGCCTGTGCATGTATTGCAGGATGCTGCCCGATTCCTGGCCGAATCCTGCCCGAATCCTCGCGGGTCTCTGGTTTGTTGCACGAGCTTTCCGGTAGGCCTAGGGTAGAAATATCTCGCAATATCAATCTCAGATCAGGCACAGGGCAACAAACCAGGCAAATTCTCCCGACTTTTCCACGATGCTCCTCGAGCGTCCGGTTTGGCCCGTGCCCTCAATCCACCTGATGGTGATCGTCGAAAGGAGACACGTCATGAAAAAGCAAAATGACGGCACCATCACCCTCAGGCAGCTCCGTAACTGGTGCTCCGAGGCGCATGGTGCCCAGACTTACGGAGAGTTTCCGTATTCCTTCCATCTCAGCGCCGTGGAAGCAGTGGCAATTCGTTTCGGCTTCCGCAGCAGGACCGTTCGAATGGCATGCTGGGCTCACGACGTTCTGGAGGATACGGCAAGGAAATCAAAGGATATGCTGTCAGCCGGATTTCCCCGGCGGGTAGTGAGCATCGCTGAAGCCGTCACCGACGAGCCTGGCGATACCCGCGAAGAAAGAAAGCAGAAGACCTATCCGAAAATCGCCGGAGACAGGCTGGCTATCATCGTGAAGTTGTGCGACCGGATTGCCAATGTCGAGAGTTCGCGTATGCGCTCGAGACGCAAGTACCGGCGCTATCAAGAGGAGCACCGAAGCTTCAAGGCTCACCTCTTCAACCCGCGCGATCGCAAGCTGTTGCCGCTCTGGCAGCACCTGGAGAGGATTCTGGAAGGTTAGACAAGTGATCGGGAGCGCATCCCGGTCTCTTGCTCTCCATCCTGATCCTCTTCATTTTTCCGATTGTCTAACTGTAGAGAATAGTAAGTGCCGGAAAGAGCTATCTGCGCCTGACACTGTAACAGATACCGGTCTTTCCAGGGCTGTGCTCAACCAGGTCCTGGTTTGCCCTGGCTCGAATCAGGGCTGTGACTGGCATTTCAGGCCCGGCCGCAGTTAGCGCGAACGGTTAAACATTAGCGCGGGTGCGCCAGGCTGGCTTCGAGCTGGTCAGCGCATAATCCGTAAATCTTCTTGAGCGGTACCGAGGCCGGCAATAAGCTCCAGTCTTATCTCAATCAACAGCTCTCGATGCAGGAGGAATCAGGAAAAAACAAGAACGTCTGTAATCCGAGACACTCGCATCCCAACATTTAGCAAACGAAGAGGAGCCAGGCTCTATGAGTCGAACCCATGGTAATGATTTTCACTTGCTTCTGAGCGAGCTTGCCGCTCTGGTCGAAGAGGCGACCCGGTTGCTTGCGGTCCTCGCCGGTCTCGTCGAGGCATGCAAGCGGGTAGATGCCGAGATCGAGCCGTCCGCCTGGACTGATCTGATCGAGCAGAATCTGGGCGACCAGAGAGGGCTGGACATCGTTTCGGCTAGCCGTCTCGAGACCGTGCTCAGACATCAGGCGGTTTATTACAGCTATCACTCCCGGCGCCACGAGCTACGTGCTGTGCGGGATCGCATTGTCGGTCTCGAGAAACAGCTCATCGCCATGCTCGCCGATCCTTCTGTCGTGGCGCCCGGGTCTGAATGGCGAACGGTGATCATAGCCGCTCTGCTCGCCGCCGACGAAGCGGCAGCAGCCAGCCCTTCTTACGAAGGCACTATGCCCTGTCCCCTGGATATGGACCGGGATCACTTCAGTCTCGTGGCGATCAAGAAGGCATTTGCCGACCTGATCAAGTATCTGGACAAGCGACCTCAGCGCAAATGCCGTGCCATGAGCCTGACCACCAGTCTGAAAGGGCTCTATTCCTGCAGGCCTGCAGTCTTGCCGGAAGCGCTCGGTGAGGATGGAGCGGTCCGGGAGATGCGGCAGGTCGCCGGCCTTGCTTTCGTTGATACTGCTAGTGGTGAGCATCCGCATCTGGCCGCTCTGCCCGCCCGCTTGAAGGAGCTCAGGGACCTGGTGGAAGCAGCCAATCGGGCCGCCGAGCAGTTTCGCAAAGGCGCCAAGGCTGAGCTGAACGAACGCGACTACGCCCGGCGTCTCGTGGAGGTGCTGGATGCGGGTCTCAGCGACTTCCCTCCCCTCGAGAGCCGCCAGCGCCAGGAGCAGAGCCGGTATGCCTACGAGAAGTCCAGGAACGCGGTGCTTCTGGCGGTTATGAAGGCGGAGAGCGCTCGCCTGGAAGTGGTTGAGGGTCTCCTGGCAGCGGCGGCGGAGACCGAGGCTCTGGACGGCGAGATCGAGCGCGATCACCGGGCTACCTGTGAAAAGCTCTTCACTCGCCGCCTCGCTATCCTCCTCTGTCTCGAGGCCGATGTGCTCATCAGAGAAGCTGGCCGGTGTCTGTCTGCCGCCTACCAGGTTGTCCAGGACGATGTCTCGGACGGACGAGGCAAAGCTGCCCTGGAAGCCCGATTCTCAGAAGTCGTTAAACGCTTGAGCTGATTTCGATCGGGACCGAATCAAGTATTCGGTCCCGATTTTTCTTGTTTTGAAAAATACTATAACGCATAAAAGAAAATGTCTCGAAAAGAGAAAGCAGTGGATCTTCGCCGGCAACCGGCCGGTTTGAGATCCACTGCTTTCAATCAAGCTCAGGCGGAATGCTCGTCCATGTTATCCATGGCTTCGCAAGGGTTGTCCGCGGCGGCGCTGAAATCGACATTGCCGGCGTTGCGCTTGCGACGGATCAGCCTGTTGATCACACGCTCCTCGACCTCGAGCCAGTTGCCCGACCGGAAGAGACGGAACTTGCTTTCCGGGAACCGGTCGTTTGGTCCGGCAAGGCTGGTCTCCAGGGGCAGATAGACGAAGTTGGTCTTCGCCAGGGCCGCCCCGTCGGAGCGCACGCTATTGCCGATGAACGCCGAGTAGCGCGGGTGCACATCCAGGTCTTCGATATATTCACCGACCAGCTCAGCCTTGTTCTCGTTGAGGGTGATGATGATGTCGTCGAAGACCGAGGCGAGCCCGCTCTGGCGAATCTTGTACTTCTGCGCTTCCCTGCTTCCCACAGTCACGGCGACGATGAGGAAGTTGTGGCGAGCGCGGGTGAGTACCGGCAGAGCATTTGGAAAGAGCTCCGGCTGGTTGAAGAAAGGGGCGCTGCCGATACGCTGGCAGATCAGTGCCACTTCCCGGTTCTGGCGCTTCCCGAAGGTCTTGCACAGGATTCCGTAGGCTTCGGCGATGGCTTTGCCGAAATTCTCGCGTTCGAAGCCGCGGTGAGGCATGGAGCCGTAATATGACTGCTCGAGGGTTTGCCGGGCGATCTTCTTGTCGAAGCCGCACAGCGCCATGAGCGTCGCAAACTCGTTGACGGCGGAGTCGAAGTACTTCTGGCACTCCATTACCGTCCCGTCAATGTCAACAAACAAGGCAGCGATCTTGCCACCCGGAGCACACATGTTGCGCTCGGGAGTGTGGCAGTTCTTTCTCATCTTGGTTTCCTTTTTCTCTTTGCTGAAAACTTCAGGTACAGCTCCAACCCGCCAGTATCCATACGCGCTGGTTCCATAGGCTTCTCCCGCCTGACCGCTGGTCGGGGAAAAGATGAGACGGCTCGTTTAGATGAGTACTTTGGGTCTAAGTCCTGAATTCAAAAATAAAATGACAACTAGAAACTAGAACACCGGTGCCTGATGAAATAAGGTGGTAGTCAAGGGTTGGAGGCGATTGCGGTTTTGTTTCGACCGCCTGACAACAGCGTCAAAGCAGCAAATCCGGGCATTCTGCTGGAAATGCACCACTGGCGGTTCAACAATTGTTGCCTGTCGGGCAGCTAGCGCAGCCTGTTTACTTGAAGGCCTTGATCTGGCTGAAGAAGGCTTTGGCAGCCTCGACATCGATGGGACGATCGTTGTCGCTGTTCAGAGCCATGAGCAGGAAGACTTTCTCGTTGCTGGGCATCACACAACCGAGCAGCGCTGGCATATCGGTTCCTTTCGAATTGAGGACTCCGGTGAGATAGGGCATCTCGATTCCGGCTACCGGCATGGTTCCTTTGTCCTTTACCGCCATTGAGCTTGTTTCGCCGGATCCGGTGGGAACCCGGCTGGCGATCTGCTCGACCATCTCTTCGGCGGTGACTTTTTCTTTCTCGGCTTTCATCTTGATGAATGAGTAGGTCGTCTTTGTTGTTTCGTCCTCCACCGAAGCGAGAGTGAAGAAACCGGCGATATCGAAGCCCATGGTGTATTTGTAGTCCTCTCCCAGGGGCTCCTCGAAAACAACCAGACCGTCGACTAATTTTTTGACGTTCTCAGGATTTGTCGCTTGAGAGCTGAAGTTCCAGAGGAATATGGCGCCCAGACCGAGCCCACCGATAGTCAGTATGAAGAGGGCGACCAGGACCCCAATCAGCCATTTGGCCCAGGTAGCCAGGCCGAAATTGTTTCTCGTTTGCCGTCGCACTTGCATCATATTTTCCTCTGAGAGTCAGAAAGCCGCATGCCAGGGCAAGTTTAGCACCTGTAAACAGTACTGTGATAGTTCAGCCATGTCCGCCTTCGCGCTAGCTTCTGGCAACCCCTCCGGGAATTCGTATATACGGGTGTTTCGCTCGAGTCTTTGTTCGCGGGCACTCCGGATATGCGATGGATGTTTTTCAAGGGGGCGCCGGGCCTTGCTTATACATTGCCTTTATTTTTTGCGCTAGGGACTCTCCTGTTACATAGCTTTAGCCGGAGCCCATTTCATTGATTCGGTATTTCCGGATCAGTTTCACTTCAGGAGCATTCTGTTCGTTCTGCGATTTATTCCTTTTTTTTCGAAAAGCCTTCCAAACACTCAAGTTTTCTTCCGGCCGCTTCCGATTTCATCGGGCGTCTCAAGGCAGCTTGCTCGTGAATGTCGGCTTTTCGATTCTCAACAACTTTTCTAGGGGAACGAAAATGAGTCAAGTAATCCATGTGGACGAGTCGAATTTTCCGTCGGTTGTCGTGGAATCCGACATTCCGGTGGTTCTGGATTTCTATGCGCCCTGGTGCGGACCCTGCCGCCGCCTGGCGCCGGAGCTGGACAAGCTCGCTGTCGAATTCGCCGGTTCGGTGAAGATCGTCAAAGTCAATGTCGACGAGAACTCGAAACTCGCCGACGCATATCAGGTCCGTGGTCTGCCCACCATTCTCTTCATGAAGGACGGCGAGGTCGTGGACCAGCATGCCGGACTTCTCAGCCTGGCTCAGCTCCGATCTTACGTGCTGCGCCTTCAATAAGCCCGAGAAAGGGAGTCCGGATGATGCGCAAGTATTTGAGAAGGGTCCTGATGATGGTCCTGCCTGCCATTGTCGTGGCTCTTATGTCCGTGCCTATGGCTAACGCCCAGGGACGCTTCGACAATTTCGGCAGCTTCCGTCGCATCGAGGCTGTCGAACCTGATACCGCTGCCGGTGAGGTGACTCGCTCGAACGAGTATCTCGGCGATACTCTTCTGCGTACCACGGTGCGTTACCAGAACGGTTCGGTGAGGATCCAGGAGTATCTTCCCGGCGGAGTAATCAGGGCGGAGGTGCTTACCGATTCCGGAGGCGCCTCCACCGTCAAGCTTTTCACCGCCGACGGCAAGGGTATTGCCCGGCTCACCAGGATCGAGAAAGGTCGAATCGAGCAGACCGTTTACCGCAGTGACGGCAGAACTCTCTGGACCCGCAGCGTGATCACGCAGTCCGGATCCGGTCCGTCGCAGCGTCAGGTCGACTACTTCGACCCATCCGGTCGCCTGCGCGTGCACCGGGAATTCGATGCTTCCGGTGTGATGAACGTCACGGTCTACGATGGGCAGGGAACGGTCGCCTACAAGCAGCGATGGCTATCCGGAGTGAGCGGCTATGTGCTGGTCATGGTGGAAGAGCCCCTGCCGGGCAAGCGATCACGCCGTCTTTACCTGACCGGAAGCCAGGTCGATCGGTGCGAGTATCTTCGCAGTGATGGCACCGTCTCTTCGACGGAGCCCGGCCTCAGCTCTCCGCTGGACCCTTCGCGCCTGAGTGAGTACGCGCCCGGCGACGACCCTTCCATCCCGGACGGCATCGAGCCCGACCGCAGAATCAGGCGCTAGTTTCCGTCTTTGAGCTCCCCGGCGATCCAGCCACGACCCGGGGAGCTTTTATCTCTGAAGAGAAATACGAAAACATATAGTAAAAAATATGACTGTGAGGTCAAAAATTCTCCGAGAATTTTGACGCTACAGTCATATTGGTCCGGCGTATGTCCAACATGGGCTCGCTCAGTTCGTGCTCCCCATGGAGACGAGGGCCTCATCTTCGAAAGATAGGACTTTGGTGAGAAATGCCAGGATGTCGCTTGTCTCCTCGATGATCTTGCTGGTGGGTTTGCCTGCTCCATGACCGGCCTTGGTCTCGATGCGGATGAGGACCGGCGCTTCGCCGTGATGAGCTTTCTGCAATGCGGCGGCGAACTTGAAGCTGTGAGCCGGCACTACCCGGTCGTCGTGATCGGCGGTAGTGATCAGGGTAGCCGGATAGCTTGTCCCGTCCTTGAGATTGTGGAGGGGCGAATAAGCGAGCAGAGTATCGAAATACTTCTCCTCGTCGGCGCTTCCATAGTCGGATGTCCATCCCCAGCCGATGGTGAACTTGTGGAAGCGCAGCATATCCATGACGCCGACCGCCGGGCAGGCGGCGGCGAAAAGGTCCGGTCTCTGGGTCATACAGGCTCCGACCAGGAGCCCGCCGTTGCTACCGCCAGCGATGGCGAGCTTGTCCTTGCCCGTATACTTGTTGTCTATCAGCCACTCGGCGGCGGCGATGAAGTCGTCGAATACGTTTTGCTTGTTGAGCTTCGCCCCGGCCTGGTGCCAGTCCTCGCCATACTCGCCGCCACCTCTCAGGCAGGCCTGGGCATAGATGCCGCCCATCTCCATCCAGGTAAGCATCTTCACCGAGAAGGCCGGTCGCATGGAAATATTGAAACCGCCATAACCATAGAGGTAAGTCGGGTTCTTGCCGTCTCTCTGCATGCCTTTCTTGTAGGTTATGAAAAGCGGGACTTTCGTGCCGTCCTTGCTTGTGACGAAGACCTGGTCTGTCTTGTAGTCATCCGGATCGAATTTCACCGCCGGCTTGAAAAAGGTGGAAGTCTTTCCGGAGCCGATTTCGTACTTGTAGATGGTAGAGGGTGTGTTGAAACTGGTGTATGAATAGTAGGTGTCCCCGGCGCTCATCTTGCCGCCGAATCCCGATGCCGTCCCGATTCCGGGAAGCTCTACCTGATTCTCGATGCTCCCGTCCAGATTGTGCCGGCTGACACGGGTGAAGGCGTCTTTCAGGTATGAGGCGAAGAAGACACCGCCGGTGGCATTGACCGCAAGCAGCGTATCGGATGATTCCGGGATGAGCTCTTTGAACTCGGGCTTTGCCTGATCGAAAGTAGCAAGGTCGATGGCGATGAGCCTCCCTCTGGGAGCGTCGAGATCGGTGCGAAACCAGAAAGTCGTTCCCTGATTGCCGACATAGCTGTATTCCGCATCGGCTTTCGTGAGCAGCTCGACGACGGGGGATTCCGGTTTTTTCAAAGATTTGTAGAAAATGCGATTCTTCGGCTCGGTGCCTTTCCAGACATGGATGACCAGATAGTCGCCGTCTTCGCTGACGGAGCCTGAAAAACCCCATTCTTTCTGGTCTTTTCTTTCGTAGATCAGAGTGTCCGAGTCCTGCTTCTCGCCGATTTTGTGGAAGTAGAGCTTTTGAAAATAATTGGTCTTTTGAAGCTGGGTCTTCTCGTCCGGCTTGTCGTAGGCGCTGTAGAAGAATCCCGCGCCGTCTTTTGTGAAAGAGGCCGAAGAGAACTTGACCCACTTTATATGGTCCTTCAGGTCCTCTCCCGTTTCGATGTCGCGGACGAACCATTCCTGCCAGTCCGATCCGGAGCGCGAGATGCCATAGGCAAGCAGCTTGCCGTCCTGGCTGACGTCGATGCTGGATAGTGCGACTGTGCCGTCTTCGGAGAGCTTGTTGGGATCGAGGAGAATACGCTCTTCCCCGGTCTCCTTATCTCTGACGAAAAGCACGTCCTGATTTTGCAGACCGGTGTTCTTGAAATAGAAGAGCTTGCCGCCTTCGGTAAAGGGGACAGTGCATTTCTGGTAGTTCCAGAGATCGGTAAGCCGCTCCTCAATCGCTTCTCTGGTTTTTATCTGCGCGAGAAAACCGGAGGTGATCTCGTTTTCCTGGTCGATCCATTTCCGGGTCTCCGGCGAATCGGGATCCTCGAGCCAGCGGTAAGGGTCTCTGACTTTCTTGCCATGATACTCGTCGATTTGATCTACTTGCTTCGCTTGTGGATATATTCTGGTTTTCATGCCTGTTTCCCCGGCGTTAGCTGTCCCGAACAAGAGGACAGACAAGATGATCGACAGAAAAATTCTGTGCATGCTCGTTTCCTTTGTTTTGTGCAAGAGCGTATTCTAACTAAATCTATTTAAGAAATCCCGAAAGATGTCAGGGGGCGCGGCTTTATATGTATAATCCTGACGAGGTCCGGGTTTATGTTTGAGAATCGCAGCAAAATCTTTCTGGGAATCTGTCTGTCCCTGATCCTTGTCCTGTCGAGTGCGGCAGGCGCTCTGGCCGGACAGCCGGCGGTGGAGCCGCAGACCCTCGCTCTGATTCAAAAGCTCGCCAGCAAGCCTGAGCTCATGCATATAGGTTATCTCCAGTATCTCATCGGCCTGCCCGAAAACTGGCGCGCCCAGCGGGGGCTGTCGAAGAAGACTTATTTCTGGTACCAGGAGCCCCGCCGGCATGTGGCTTACCAGCTGGATCAGGCTGGTCCCCTGTCCGGAAGCGTCACCACCTCGAATTTCACCATCAATGTCCCCAATTCCCGGATAACCTTCAAGGATGTGGAAAAGCTTTTCGGCACAGGACATCGCGAGACTTTCGATCATCGCGCTTATCCAACCAGGGTGATCGCCGTCTCGCCTACTACTCATATCGCTTTCGTCCAGCCTCACGACTCTTTCAGGGTCAACCGCATAGTGATCGGCTATCAGGGACCGCCCCTGCCTGCACCGTCCCGAGATGATCTGGAGCTCGCTTACAATTTCCGCAAAGCCGAGGCCCTGATGGCCTGCCAGAACGGACGGGGCGAGACGGGGATTCCTTTCTTGCAGGCAGATCTGGCGAGGCAGCCCGATAATGCCAGGCTTCATCTCCATTTAGCCCAGGCATACAAGAGCCACCTGATGCTCAACGAGGCTATCGAGTCTTACAATCAGGCCATGCGTCTTTCCGGTGGAGACCCGGCGGTGGTCGCCGCCTGCCAGGCCGGTCTCGTGGAGCTCAAGGTCCTGCCGGCTGGCACTGTCAAGAATCAGGGCAGAAAGAGCTATCTGGCTGGTCATCAGGCAGACGGTCTGGGCCTGTGACTGTGTCGGGGCTGAAAAATGTTGATATTGCCGGGTTTCCAGAGTTCTGTTCGAGATTAAATCCGCTTGACATTGACCGGGGCTGTGGTCTAATTGAGTACGTATTGTTCCCACAATGGTGACCTGATGTCTGCACAAGGACAAGGCAGTATTTTCGAAGCCCCGATCAACGAGCAGTTCCGCACCAGCGATGCCGGGGCAGGAATTGGCGGCGATCGCAATCCTTTCACGGATATCCTGGATGACATCCAGAAGAATGGCCTCGACGAAGGTGTTCGCCAGTTGCGGGATGGCATGATCGCCATGGGTGGGGGAGAGGCTGCCGACCCGGTCGGGCAGGGATTTCCTCCCGGGGATTCGGTCATGGATATGAAGGCCGCTGCCGAGAAGGGCGATGCCAATTTCGCTCAGGCCAATCAGGGCGAAGTCAGTAAAGACTCTCAATTCGCCAAGCTGGGAGCAGTCGGCGCTATGATGATGTCGGAGCTCTCGCCGGAGAATCAAGCCAAGCAGAGGCAGACAGAGTTGCACTGGGCGGAGCTCGAGAAGAACATCGCCTGACACAGATAGAAATTCAAATACGAGAAATCCGAGCCCCGGCTCGGATTTTTTTAGTTTTACAAGGCATAGGTAAATGCTGCGAAGTATGATTTCATTTCCTTTATGACATACAGACCGACCGGAAAAAAGAAAGCCGTGTGGTCCGGGAAGAATGCCGTTCTCCTGATTCATGGCGGAGCCGGAGCGATCAATCCGGATAAGCTCGAAGGCAGAAAGGAGAAGCAGTGCCTGGACAAGCTCCGGCAGTCCCTGATAGCCGGCCAGAAGGTGCTCAGCTCCGGAGGCAGCAGTCTCGATGCCGTGGTGGCGGCGGTAAAGGTCCTCGAGGATTCCACCCTGTTCAATGCCGGGAAAGGCTCCTGTCTCACCCGCTCGGGCAAGGTCGAGATGGACGCGGCGATCATGGACGGCGCCACCGGGGCCAGTGGAGCCGTCACCGGGCTCAATTGCGTGCGTAATCCGATTACGGCTGCCAGGGCTGTGATGGAGCACAGCAACCATGTTTTGTTTTGCGGCAGGGGGGCCAACTCATTTGCTCGCAAGACGGCTCGAAAGGCTGGCTTGAAAATCGTCGATCCCAGTTATTTCGTTACCCAGAAAAGCTGGCGGGATCTGGAGCGAATTCTCAAAGCCGAGAAAGAGGCTGCCCGCACCGGGATATCTGTGGACGCTCTGACCACCGGCGCCTCCCAGGGCGATGGAGCCTCGCCATGGTTCTGCGGCAGTCATAAATATGGCACCGTAGGCGCGGTGGGTCTGGATGACAGAGGCAATCTCGCCGCTGCCACATCCACCGGGGGCACTACCGGAAAGGACCCCGGCAGAGTGGGGGACTCGCCTATAATCGGCGCCGGGACCTTCGCCGACAACGGCAGCTGTGCTGTGTCTGCCACCGGGCATGGCGAGTATTTCATGCGCTGTGTGGCCGCGCACCAGATCAGTGTGCTGATCAAGCATTGCGGCGGCGACGTAGCCGCCGCTGCCGAGAAGGTGATTTTCGATTCGGTCGGTCGTGCTGGTGGCTCTGGTGGTGTCATAGTGCTTGATTCTCTCGGCAATTTTGCCACTCCATTCAATACCAGGGGCATGTTCCGGGGGGTGCTCGGGAAAAATGGCGAGATTGAAGTCGCGATTTTTTGAGATTGCCATTCTTGCCGGGTTTGCTTGCTTCCTGCGGGCTTTTCCCGCCGAGTCGAAAGAGGCGAGACCCTATCGCTCCCGGCATCTGGAGCAGGGTCTCTCTGCTCTCGACAGGAAGGACTACCGGGAAGCCCTCAGACAGTTCCAGTTTGCCGCAGTCGACAATCCTCGCTCTGCCGTGGCGCATCTCGGGCGGGCCAGGGCCTATCATGCCCTGGGCAGGAAGAATCAGGCACTCGGGGAAGTGACCAGGGCGATCAAGCTTGATCCGAAATGCGCCGATGCCTATTTCTTGAGAGCAAAGCTCTATGAGTCCAGGAAAGATCCGGGCCGAGTCGTGGAGGATGCCGGCCAGGCAATCCGGTACAATCCCGGGATGGTCGAGGCATACTGTCTGAGAGCCAAGGCTTATTATATGAGCAGCGAGATCGACTCCGGCAAGGACAATACCAGGGCCGGTATCAATGATTTGAAGACGGCCATCCGGCTCGACCCGAAATGCTCGGATGCTTACGAATATCTCGGGGTCTGGCAGTGCGCGCGCAAGGAATACAAGGAGGCCCTGAAAAGTTTCAATAAGGCTATCGAGCTCTCTCCGAAAGAAGACAAGCTTTATCACTACAGGAGCATGATTTACAGCGGTCTCAAGCAATACGACAAGGCTCTGGTGGACACGAGCCATTATCTCGAACTCAATCCGCACGATGGCAAGGCCTGGTTGATTCGGGGCAGTCTGTACGAGCAGATCGGGGACCGCAAGAAAGCCTATGACGACTACAGCAAGGCGATTGCGGTAGGAGGAGGCAGAGAGTTCAGGGCTTTCTTCCAGCGTGGCAAGCTGGCCATGAGGCTGGGCAAGTATCAGGTGGCGAGAGACGACTTCAACAAGATTATCCAGGCCAATGGCTTTGACGACGAAGCTTTCAAAGGTCGTGGTGATGCTTACATGGCTCTGGGCGACTATGCTCTGGCGGTCAGCGATTATAGCGAGGCAATTTCTCTGTGTCCGAATGTGCCGGCTTATTACCAGGCACGCTCGCAAGCTTATCTCAGGGCAGGCAGGAAAGATCTGGCCGGCAAGGACGCTTCCAGGGCTGCCGAGCTCAAGGCCAAACCCGCAGTGGAAAAGATCTAGAGCGCATCAGGGCAAGAAACAGGACACCAGGTTGAAAGGCAGGTCCTTCGCGATTCGGGCGAGCCTGACCACATAGGGATACTGGCTGGAAGAACGAACATCCTGAACGATCCGGTCACGATCCGGGACACCTGCCACAGCCATGGAGGGAGAATTGTTTAATCGTCCTTTCATGAGCGAGCCGAAAAGATAAGAGGTGTAAATACGAGCGGTTTTTGCCGAGACCATTTCAGCCGAGGTCAGGACGAGACGATGAAGCCACAACCAGACAACCATCGAAAGGGAATTTACAGCCAGGATCGCCAGAAAGAGAAAGGCGAAAATGGATTCGATGATCATGGTCGGGTCTCCGTAAGCATAAAGACATGGACGTGCCTGTGCTGAATCTGTTCCCCGAAATCTTTCTCGGGAAACTGTCCGGCCCGGGAAGTATTAGACGGTGCGCAAGGTGAGCTAGGGTTAAACTGTCAAATCTTTTCGTAATTGCACGTAGATAAGCTGTGAGCCAGAGCTTCGATCATGAGGTGCTATTTCAAAGCGCACAAGCTCTTTCAGGTTTCTTGATCGAGATCATTCTCGGTTTGGTTATCAAGAGGAAGTTCTGGTAGGCAGGAGTTATATCTCGTTCCTTAATTTCTGGTGCAAGCAACTGACTGACTAACCACCGACAACCCCTCTGCTCTTCTTCTCCAGCCGCCACGCTGGCGAAGATTTGCCCGGAAGCGAAGGAGAATCGCATGTTCGTCTCACTCGAGCGTCCTCTTCCCGACAAGCATGTCAGCCTCATGGCTCGCAATCTCGCCGGCGAGGCGGACTACCAGCCCGGGCGCTTCCAGTTCGACTCGGAGCGCGCCAGGGTGCAGGCCGCTGTCAGCACGGTCAACCATGACCTGGCTTTCCGCAGCCACAAGCTCTTCGGAATCGTCTTCAACCAGTTCGACTGGGCCGGCACCAGCGGCTGGGAGATCTGGAGCGACAATACCGTGCACCTGCTGGTCTTCGCACTCGCCGTCGCCAGGCGACTCGACCAGCCTCTCAATGTGCATGCCGACCTCATGGAGCGGATTCTGGTGGCGGCATCTGTGAGCGGCATCAAGATCGACTTCGACTTCAGCAAGCCGCTTTCGGACTTGCATCCTGGCGACGAGACCGGGCATCTGGAGAAGGCTATCGGCAATGGCGAGTACTTCGCCATCACCGATGCGGTCTTCCCGGAGGAGGTCAGACAGCTCCTTGCGGCGCATGCCTGAAGGCCTCATTCATACATCATCCTGAACCTGCGCCAAAAGGCAGGGGAGGCCGGGTCGCCTGGCGGTCCGGTGCTGGTCGGCTCAAACGGGAGCCGACTGGGGAAACCTGATGGTTACCAGATTGCGCTGCTGTAGCAGCCGGTCTTTCGTTTAACTCAACCCGGGAAACTACCATGAAAAACCCAAACGCAGTACCTGAAGAGCAGTTCGACGTCGAGGCTTTCGAGCGCGAGACCGGCTGGAGCTGGAACGACGCGGTGGACGAAGCCGCGACCGTTCAGCGCGAGAACCGGCTCTTCGGTGGTCGCCGCTATCGCAATCGCCGCCGCGAGAGCTTCGCCCGGCGCTTCAAGCGCCTCACCGGCTGGGCCTACGGCGACGCCCTGGACCTGGCTGCCGAGCTGCAGCGTGAGCGCCGCATCTTCGGATGCGTCGCCTGACGCGTCACCGGGGCGCCGGTTTCAGAACCGGTGCCCCTCTACTTTTCTCTTGAGGAGATTCAGTCATGATCAGAATCACGATGAGTCGAGACCGTGACGGAGAGCACTTCGACCAGGGCAGCCGGCAGGAGGCTCCCCTGGAGGCCCTGCGGGTCCTGGTGCAGGCGGAGCTCGGCTTCGGTGCCGAGATCACCGAGGCCAGCGGCTCCCGCCTGGTGGTCGTCACCAGAGTGCTCGCCTGTGTCGATACCACCATCTTCGAAGGGACCCCGGAGGAGATGGAGGCACTCAACCAGACCGCGTACTACTACCTGGCGGCCTGCCAGGAGCAGGACACGGTCATGGAAGGCGTTCTGGCCGACCTGGCCAGGCTCCCCAACAACGCCGGCGGCAACCCTCTCATCATCAGCATGGCAGCTCCCATGTTGATGGGACGCAACCGTCTGGCTCTCGCCAGCATGCGCGCCATGGGGATCGCCGACGAGCATGATGTCGCCGCCGGAATGCTCATGGGGCTCGGGGACCTGTTCAGCGCTTTCCAGCTGATGGAGGAGAACCCCGGAATGAGCCTGGCTGCGGTCAGCGCTGCGGTGTCACCAGCGGTGGCAGCCTGAGAGGTTTTCGCGGGCGCGAGCCGGGACAAGCCGGCTCGCGCTCATTGCTCTAACGGAGGCACCAATGTCTGAGCAGTTTGAAGTCGAGCGAAAGTACGCCCTCGGCAAAGGCGACCTGGCTCGGGTGAGGAAGCGTCTCACCGAGGAGGGCTTCGTCTTCGTGGGCACCAGGCACCAGCAGGATCACTTCGTTCCCGGCACCCGCAAGCACGAGCTGCTTCGGGTGCGCAGGGAAGGCACGCAACATTTCGCTCTCACGTTCAAGGAGCGGATTGTCATCGATGGGGAGAAGACCCGCCGCGAAAGCGAGCCGGAGATTCATCCCATTGCCGCGCACCTGATTGTCGAGGCGGCATCCCGGGAGCTGCGCGCTCCTCTGCCGACTCTCTACAAGAAGCGTCGCGACTTCAAGCGCGCCTGGGGCGGCTTTGTCGCCCACGTAGTCCTGGATTACGTGCCAGAGCTCGGCGAGCTCTTCTCCAGCTATTTCATGGAGGTGGAGATCATCGTCGAGGATGCCGGCGAAGTGGCTCGCGCCAAGAAGCTGGTCAAGAAGATCGCAGAGCGGCTGCTGGGCGAGAAGCGCAAGCGCAACAAGCTCAGCTACCGGCGCATGCTCTTCAAGACCCTGAAGGCGAGAAAGCGCTTCCCGAAGCGCTGGAGTCGCCTCACCGGCAAGAAGAAGGGACGTCTCGATCCTCGTGACACCGGTGCCATCGGTTTCAGCCCGACTGGCCAGAAGGTGAAGCAGTCGAAGAGGTCTCGCAAGAAGGCCGCCTGAAAGGGCGTTTCGCGACGGTCCTACCCGCCTCCGGCTCGTTCCGGGGGCGGATAGCGGCCTGCGCGCAGAGCAACAAGAAGATCTGTCGCTTGGAGCATCCTTTGCGGTGCTCCATCCTTTCTTCTTTTCAATCTGGAGAGAAGGCGACTATAGCAGGTAGTAAAATGGCGCAATCATAAGGAGTGTATTTACGATTCGTGACCCAGCCTCTTTGCATATTTTCACAATGCCTCTCCAGTGAGGCTTGCAGGGTTTGCGCCAGGATCGACCAGGGACCTCTCGGACCTCGCCACATTGCCCGTGCTCCTTTCCGGGACCCCCTTCCCAGGATCGATGCTAGCTTCGCGAGGCAGCTGGCTGGGAGCCGATACCGCATTTCTTTACAACCGTGGAATCAGGTATCTACCGTCCTTCTATAATCCAGGCTCTGATTCCACGCCTTCATCCGGAAGTCCGCCCAGCACCTTCGAACTACCCAGTTCCTGCAATTTGAGCATCTACCACCGATGGATTGCCACCGGTAGGAAAGCTCGCGGGCGTGTGGAGCGTGCGAATCACTACTGCAGCGCGAGCGTTGGGCTCTCGCTGGACAGTACCCAGTCAACTAGGTAAAGAACTATGCAAGACGTGATGAGTCTCCTCTATCTGGCGCCCTTCGTTGTGGTGGGCGTCCTTCTGGTCGCGTGGCTGTTCCTCTGTGTCAAGAACATCCGCTCGACCGAAATCGGTATCGTCGAACAGCGATACATCGGCAAGAAACTCCCGACCGGCCGGGCGTATGCGCTTCCGGGCGAGATCGGTATCCAGGTTCGCTATCTGGATCCGGGCTTTCGCTTCCTTCTCTGGCCCTTCCAGCGCCTGGTGAAACGACAGCCGTTCCTGGTGATCCACGAGAACCAGATCGGTATCGTCACCGCCACCGACGGCAAGCAGCTGGCTTCGGACCGCATCTTCGCGGACGACGAGGCCGGCGACAAGCACGACAACTTCCAGAACCCCATGGGCTTCTTCGAGGATGGCGGTGTCCGCGGCAAGCAGCTGCGCTTCCTCACCAACGGTACCTGGAAGATCCATCCCTTCCTCTTCCAGGTCCAGACGGTCAACAAGACCGTCATCCCGGAGGGCAAGGTCGGTCTGGTGACCGCCGAAGACGGCGCCTCTCTCGAGCCCGGACAGTTCCTGGGCAAGTCGGTCGACGGCCATGACTCCTTCCAGCGTCCGGAGCGCTTCCTGCGCCAGGGCGGTCAGAAGGGCCCCCAGATCGACATCATCCGCCCCGGCACCTACAACATCCACACCGACATGTTCAAGGTGCAGGTGGTGGCGGCTGTGGCCATCGACAAGGAGCACGTCGGCGTCGTCGAAGCGAACGCAGGCAAGCCCCTGCACAAGGGCGATGTCGTCGCCGAGACGCCTGACATGCCGCTGCACAACGCGTTCCAGGACGGTCAGAAGTTCCTGGACTCCGGCGGTATCCGCGGCCCGCAGGAATCCGTCCTGGCTCCCGGTACCTATTACATCAACACCATGCTGTTCGATGTGAAGCCGGCGCCCCAGCAGGTCATCCGTCAGGGTGAGGCCGGCGTCCTCATCTCGAACATCGGCAAGGACCCGGCGGGTCTCGAAGACGACCAGCCGCCCTTCCCCGGTGCCAGCGACGATATCACCGTCGCCTCGGAAGACCCGGAGGAGAAGCGCCTGAACAAGGGCGTCCGCCAGCGGCATGTGGTGCCTGAGGGCTACCGCGGTATCCAGAAGAATGTGCTGGGCCCCGGCAAGTACAACATCAACCCGCTCGCCTACACCGTGGTGATCATCCCGACCACCACCCGGTCCATCGCCTGGACCGCGGACAAGACGGACGAGGAAGACCGCTACTTCAACCCGTTCGCCGTCGTCTCGCATGACGGCTTCGAGATGCGGATCGAGATCGGCTGCCAGTATCGCATCCTGCCCGAGAACGCACCCTATGTGGTGCAGAAGCTCGGCTCGATCGCGGAGCTGGAAGCCAACGTCCTGCACCCGCAGATCGACGGCATCGTCCGGGCTCAGGTCTCCAAGTCCATCGCCATCAAGTACCAGCAGAACCGCGCCGAGGAGCAGACCGCTGCCGAGGAAGCGGTGCGTACCGATCTCGCGAAGTATCGCGTCGACATCGTCTCGGTCATGATCCGCAACATCGTGCTGCCCGAGGATCTGATGCGGACCACGCAGCAGAAGAACCTCGCCGACCTCGAGAAGGACATGTGGGACGCGAAGCGCGACGCCGAAACGCAGCGTATCGCGTTCGAGTCCACCAAGGCCAAGGCTGACCAGCAGGCGTCTCTGATGAAGGCCCAGGTCGGCATCGAGATCGCCGAGCACGAGGCGAAGCAGAAGGAGAAGCGCGCCCAGGGTACGGCCGCGCAAATCCGCATCGAGGCGGAAGCCGAAGCCGGCAAGATCAAGCAGGTCGGTGATGCCGAAGCCGGTGTCATCAAGACCAAGGGTGAAGCCACCGGCGATGCCTACGATCGCCAGGTCGCGGCTCTCACCGCCGAAGGCGTCTCGGCCATCGAGATCATCACCCGTATCGCCGCAGCCAATCTCCGGATCACTCCGGACGTTCTGGTGTCCGGCGGCAACGGTGCCGGTGACGGCAACGGTCTCGTGCAGCTGCTCCTGGCCAACCTGGTCAAGCAGTCCCTGGACGGTGGCAAGACCATCGCGGCGCCGGCCACGGTCGTCGCCGACGAACCGGCTGCCGACGCCGGTGCGAGCGACGAGGGCGCTGACGCGTCCAAGAAGTAATCGACTCATCCCTTGCGGTGCCGTAGCGAAAGCTGCGGCACCCCGTTCCTGAGTTCGGTCGGGAGCTCCTTGCCTGGAGCTCCCGACCTTTTCCTCTTTCGTCTTCTGGGGGGAGTTAACGATATGAAATAGTAAAAGTTCAGACAAAAAAGACAGCCACAGGGCCGATAGAGATTTCTCTCCATCGGCCCTAAAAGAACGGCCTTGCCTACTTGTGCAGCAGGTAAGGCACGATGTTGACCGGCAGGTCGCGCACCAGGGATGCGAGACCTTCGATGTACCGGTACTGGGAGGAGCCTCTCACGGTCTTCACGACCTTGTCGCGGTCGATATTGCCGGCGGCTAGCAAGGAAGGTCCGCGATAGAAGCGGCCTTTCATGAGGTCGCCGAAGAGATAGCCGGCGTAGAGGCTGGCCGTCCTGTCGCCGATCAGTGCGTCTGAAGCCAGCACCAGGTTGTGGAGCCAGATCCAGACGACAGTCGAAACGACATTGACGACCACGGTCGCCGCCACCAGGGCAGCGAGTATGGTTGCGTAGGTGCTCATGGCGGTTGATCCTTTCCAGTGGAGCCGTTTCAACAAAAATCGGTCGCAGGCGTAGACCCTCCAGTCCGCCTGAGCGGATGGAGAGAGACATGAATAGTGCCCTGCCTGCTGGTTGTCGGTAAGTCTTTCAGGTGAAATGGAAGCGAGAATATGAGTCGACACTAACAAAAGCTGATCAGATCTGGAAATCAGCTCAGGCTCATGAACGAAACCGGAAGCTCTTATTCGACGAGAGCTTCCGAGTTCAATTCAGATCTGAGCGAATATAGAGCGGGCGGGATTCAGTGGGGCGATCACGTAGGTTTCAAAGCTAGCGAGACTACACGAAGGCGTCTAATATCGCTATGTCCCATTCGATCCACGAACCGTATTCCCGGCTCTCCCAGACTGGATTTTTCGGTTGGTGAGCTAGCTAGCGTATCTGACTTGCCGCATGGTAACCGGTTTGTGGTGGTCCTCTTCTCGGGGGGATGCGCCGATCCTGGATGTCAAGAAGAAGCCGGGGCGCGGCTTATGAGCCCTTTTTGAGATTGTCATGCTCAATCGCGATGTTAGGGTGGGTTGTCATTTAGTTTTGAATTCTGGAAATACAGGCTGGTCAGCTAATTCCACACTTGAATCATGATCTCCGGGGTGTTCCTACATCTTCGGACTTCGAACAGATCAGCCTGCTCAATAACAGTACAAGAGTGGGTGCCTTTCGAGGCACTCTTGGTGATGCTCTCACCATCGGCGTTTGCTCCTCGGTCGTACGGGGCCACGTGCGCTCTTGGCTTTTCTCGCAAGAAGTCGGACACGAGCAGTTCTCTCGAGAACTTCTTCCTGTTCGGCAGAAAGGACAACCATGAGAAAAACAAGATCAGAGCGGAAGACGAGCCCCAGTCAGCCGCCGAAAATCAAGATACACACACTCGGAGCCGCCGGCGAAGTAACCGGCTCGCTCAATCTCGTCGAAGTCATGGACGGACCGAGTATCACACGATTTCTGCTCGATGTCGGCATGCATCAGGAGAATGACAATATCAACAAGAGTCATCGCCTGCCGCGGGGTATCACTGCCGGTGACATCGACTTCGTCATCATCAGTCACGCCCACATCGATCACAGCGGATACCTGCCGAAGCTTATCAAAGACGGCTTCAAGGGATTCGCATATACCCATGCCGCTACCCGGGATCTCCTGCGCTTTCTTCTGCCTGATTCCGGCCGCCTGCAAGAGCTGGCTGCCGACAGGGAGAACGCAGCTCTCAAGGGCAAGCGGCGTTGGGTCAAGCCTCTCTATACGGCAGCCGATGCCCGGGCCAGCCTTACACGAATCAAGGTCTGGTCCTATGGGCGCAAATACCAGATGAGAGGCGGCATCACCGTGAAGCTCACGGAAGCATGCCATATCCTGGGCGCAGCTGTTGTCACTGTCACCATTGGCACGGGCAAAGCGAAGAAAACGATCTGTTTCACCGGCAACGTCGGTCGAGCGGATATGCCGATCATCGGCAATTTGCAGCCGGTTCGCCAGGCCGATCTGATCATCAGCGAGTCGACATACGGTAACAAGCTTCATCAGAAGCGTGACCGTCTCGAGTATCTCGCCGACCTGATCAATCGTGCCTATCGCCGGGCCAAAAATCGCCACCGCGAGTACGGATACGGCGTCATCACTATTCCCGCCTTCGCGGTGGGACGAGTGCAGACGGTGCTGTACGACCTGCGTGAGCTGATGGCCGCCGGACGAATCCCGGAGATTCCGGTGTTCGTCGATAGCCCCATGGCTATAGAGGCTACCAAGGTTCACCGCAAGCACAAGAGCCTCTACAACGACCGGGGACGCACCCTGGTCGATGAGGGGATCGATCCCTTCGCCACGCCGCGCTACAAAGAATGCCGGCGCTGGTCCGACTCCCGCGCCCTGGCCAAACCGGCTCGCGAGCCATTGATTGTCATCGGCAGCAGCGGCATGGCCGCTGGTGGGCGTATCCTCGCCCATCTGGAAACACGTCTTCCCGGCAGCAATAACACCGTGATCTTCGTCGGCTATCAGGGGACAGGCGCTCTCGGCCACACCCTGGTCAACGAGAAGCCATCCTCGGTCCTGATTCACGGCAAGTCTGTCGAGGTTCGCGCCACCGTCGAGTATATGTCCGACTATTCAGGCCATGCCGACTACAGCGAAATCATCGCCTGGCTCAAGCTCTTCGCCAAAAGACCGGAGCGCTTGCTCCTGGTCCATGGCGACCCCGATGCCCTGTCGCAGTTCCGGCAGCACATCAAGGACGCGCTGCCAGGCTGGAAAGTCACCATCCCTCATTCGAGGCAGAGCTTCGAGCTCTGATCGGCAACTGGAGATGATTGCCATGACGGCGAAAATTCAGGCTCACCAGGTCCGCAAGACGGGACTGGGCGTCAGCAGCCGAATCTACTGGGAATCCACAGTGTCGGCCGAGCCGATCACCTGGTCGGATGCCCGAGAAGCGCAGTCTGAGGCGGGTTACAGCCCACTCGGCTACGACTTCTTCGACTTCCAATGCCAGGCAGTCGAAGGCGGCTACCAGGCCACCTGGTCTTGCGCCGCCAGCTGCGACTGACATTTGTCGCGATCGATTCATCGAGGTCCGGACCAGGCTAAGCCGGTATCGGACCTCGATGTTTCGTCTTCGATCGCAATATACTATAAAAAATAATATAAATTGCCGGAAAAAGAGATGGCGGAACGGCATGAGCCGCGCCACCATCTCGCAAATCACCTCAGCGAGCGTAGATGAATTGCCCGTTCAGGGACCAGTAGCCCCATGCCTGGTAAGGTTCGTACCAGAACACTGTGACTTCTCTTGTGAGCCATCGCCAGCAGCAGCCGTCGAAGACCCGTTCGCGCACGATGATCCTGTAGGCCGCCGGTGGAGCCGGTCGATAGTAGTATTCGCGCTCTGCTTCATCGGCGATGATGGCGCCTGTGCCAGCACCGATCGTGCCGCCAATCACGGCACCGCGCCAGGGGTTTCGGCTGTCGATCACAGCTCCTGCCACGGCACCGACAGTGGCACCCAGTCCGGCACCGCGCTGCATGGTCGCGGAACAGCCCATGAGTGTCAGGGCGAGAGCCAGAAGAAGAATCGGTCTTACGCTCATTGGTGGTTGCCCTCTCTGTTTGAGGTTGAGGTGTCGAGATCACGCAAGCTCAGAGCATTACCTCGAGTCGCGTGATCTCGCTTTTGCCGGGAAGCCCGATCAGTTGCCCGTGTCCGGCTGAGCATCCGGCTGGTTGTCCGGAGCCGCCGGCTGGGGAGACTTCTCGATGCTGATCTCCATGAGGGGCGCGTTCGGATCCTGGAATGCCTGGAGCAGCCTTTCGAGCTGGTCCTTGCTCAGGGCTCCGGGGATGCCTCCGGCGAGGAAGCGACCGCCGCCCTGGGGATTCAGATAGATCGTCACCGGCACCGAGCGCAGTCCGAAGAGCTGTGCGACAGTCGGGTTGGCCTGGAGGTCGACCGAGACGAATTTGATCTTGCCGGCGTTGGCATCGGCGGCATGATGGAAAACCGGCCGATAGGCGTCGCAGGGATCGCAGCCCGGAGCGTGGGCGAAGATGAGCACCGGGGTGGTGGCATCCACGACTTCCTTCTCGAAGGTCGCTTCGGTCACCGAAATTACGTTGGGCGACGTGTAAGAACGTGCCCGAGAGTTCATGACATTGACAGCCACCACAGTGACTGCCACCAGGGCGATGATGATCGCCGTGTAGAGCTTATGGGTGTTGGACATTTGCTTGGTTCCTTGCTTATCAGAGCAATTTGAGGAGTCGGAGCCGGTAATCATTGCCGGCTCCGTTGTTGCGGGCGGTCGTCTCCGCTTGCGGAGACGACCGACAAATCACTGGCCTATCGCTTTGCGTTAGCCAGAGTCAGGGGCTCGCGCTCGGGAGCATTGGGCGGCACCGCCCGGAAAGCCTCGAAGCGACCGGCGACGACGTCGTCCACGGCGACGACGATGTCGCCGTTGACCATGCGCGTGCCCTTGGGGAAGGCCCTGCCGACCACGGCCTTGGGCACGAACTTCGAGAGCCCGGCCGGGATCTCGTCGGAGTAGTTGACGGTGCTGCCGCCTTCCATACGGTAGCTACCGGCGAAGACCGTGTGATCCAGGTCCACGACGGCATCGAGGTCCGGAACCGAACCATCGTGGCCGTCGAGAGTGTAGATCATGAAGTATTCCGGGTACCGGGGCGTGTAAGCGTAGGCCACCGGCTTGGACTCGCCCTTGTCGGCATCGCTGAAGCAGGCGACTGCGAAGGGGCAGTCGTACCAGGCTTCGAGCTGGTCGAAGAGGGCCCGGGTCAGAGGCGGGCGCTTGGCAGCGGGGACCGCCTCGACGGCGTCCGGAATGAGGGATGCGCGGGTGGCGAGCACCAGGGTGTAGATGTCGAACTGCTGGATGATCACCTGGTCGCCCATTCCCTTGGAGCCGCGCAAGCCACCACGGGAGCGCCGGCGCGGCGGCGCGAGGGCGCGGCGCACGTCGGCCAGCAGGTCGGGAGTGTCCGCGGTCTCGGTGAGCAGGCGGATGCTCTTGAAGTCGTCGGTCATGATCGGGATGACCAGAGCGTTGCCGCTGGCTTTGCGGCCGGTCCAGTTGGCCGGTGCCGAGGCGCCGCGACGGCGCGGAGAGCGGGAGGTCGCTGCCTGGCTGGATGCGCCTGTCGGGCTGACGACGTTCTGGTAGAAGATGACGTGGGTCCTGTGGTCGGCCTCATAGAGACCGGTGACGGTGTTGCCGAAACTGACTGGTGCGATTGAGATGCACATGGTTCTTCCTTAGTGGTTCGGGGTCGTTCGGCCCCCGGTATGTCCATTTCTTGTCGATTGCCGGGGGAGACTTGAGAGACATGCACTGCTGTCTCTCTCAAGCAAGAGCAGCTTGAGCGTTGGACGGTGCCGGAGGAAATCGGCACGAAGTGGCTACCCGTGAGTGGTGACCCTCAGTGACGGTCTCGGTAATAGCCGTTACCGTCAAGAATCGAGTTGACCCTCGCCGGGACGAGATAACGCACCGAGCGCCCAGCCGCGATCCACTCTCGCACCATCGTGGAGGAGAGCGGAAAGAGCGGGCACTCGATGAACGCCATATCAGCGCCCGGCACCATCTTTTTCCAGATACGACGCCGGTAGGCGGTGTTCTTGTAACGACGCGGGCAGACCAGGATGCGGCAGAGTGAGAGGAACTCGTCCCGCCGGTCATAGTCTGCCAGGACCCGGAGATTGTCGTCTCCGATGATGAAATTGAGCCGGACCTCGCCTCTGTAGAGTTCGGTCAGCTCGTAAAGAGTGTCGATCGACCAGGTCGTACCGGGCCGATCGATCTCCAGCCTGCACGCTTCGAATCCGGTTTCGGCTTCGATGCCCGCCTCGACCATCTCGAAACGCTCTTCCCGCCCGAGCAAGCCATCCTTCTTGTGGGGAGGGCTACCGGATGGGATGAACAGCACTTTCGAGAGATTGTGCTGCTCCCGGGCGAGTTGACCGACCAGGAGATGCAGGTTGTGAATCGGGTTGAAGGTACCACCCATGATACCTATCTGGTTCGTGCGCATGGTTCGCGTTTCCCGGTTCGGTTATGTCGAGAGCCTCCGAGTTCGGAGTTCAAATTCGTTTCTCATCCCCGCTCTTCGAGTAGAGGTAGAGTGCTGTAGCCAGGACGCAGGCGGCGGCGCCGGCCTGCATTGTGACCGCCGGTCCGAGCCTCTCGACGAGCCATCCGAACACCGGTCCGCCGATGGCGAACATCCCGAAGTAGGAGTACATCCAGAAGACCGTGGAGATGACGCCCCTCATCCTGTCCTCGACATAGCTCTGCACCATGGCATGGCTGCCGATCAGGACGATGGTCATGGAGAAGCCCACCGGGACGATCATCGCCATGGAGAGCGCGACACTGCTGGAGCCGGCGAAGAGTGCCAGAAAAATCCCGTAGGAGAATCCCGCCACTCCCACATAGCGGGGAAGCGCTGCGGCTCGGAGCTTCGTTGCTGTGACATAGGCGAGGATCAGGGAGCCGATCATGGCTCCTGTCTCGGAGGCTGCCACCAGCAATCCGTTGGTCGTCTCGTTCCCGTGCAGCTGGTTGGTGAAGACCGGCATGAGCGGGATATAGACGCCGCAGAAGCTGAAGACAGCCACCATCAAGAGGAGTCTTCTGATCGACCTGTTTCCGTAGGCGAAGGCGAACGCTTCGCGGAGCCCCGGATTGTCGGACTCTTCTCTGGGTTTCGGGTGGATGCGGCGGAGGGTGACGAGCTCGAACAGATAGGTGAGGGCGTTGACCGCAAAACAGGCTGTCGCCCCCAGGGTTCCGAGCATGACCGCTGCCAGAGCCGGACCGGCTACTCTGCCCGAGTAGAAGAGCAGGCTGTCCAGCGAGAAGGCGTTCATGACGTCCTCATCGCTGACCAGCTGGGGAATGACGGCGAACCGCGCCGGGATTTCGAAGGCCACGATCAGACCGAAGACTGCCGAGAGCACGTAGAGGTGCCAGACGGCTAGATGTCCGGTGATCGAGAGCGTCAGCCAGGTCAAAGAGACTGCGAGCGCTGCTCGCTGGGTCCAGACGATGATTTTCTTGCGGTCGAAACGGTCGGCGGCGAATCCACCGATGATGCCCAGGGTGAGCATCGGAATCTGGAAACAAAACAGGATCGAGCCGAGTACGAAGCTGGAACCGGTCATCTGGTATGCGATCCAGGCGACGACGATTTCCTGCATCAGAGACCCGGTCAGAGAAGCAATCACTCCCAGGCAGTACCAGCGGAATGCCGGATGCTTCAGGGAGCTGAACGTCGCTTTCATCAAGCTGTTATCCATAACGACTCCCTGCTCAGGAGCTCGCCTCGCCCTCGAGTCTGGCTCTCAAAGCCATGAGGCGTGAGACGAATTCCTGCTCGGTGAGGACGGTCCGCTTCGGATCGTTCTTGCCGATGCTGTGAGTGAGCACCGCTTTGCCGGTGGCCAGGAGCGCCCTCCGGGCGGCCTGGTTTTGCTCGAAAAGCGCGGTGAAGGCTTCGTCGAGCAGGTCCTGGAACTCTTTGGAATCCCGTTCGATTGGCTCACCCTGCCACCAGAGTGTCTGGGTGCGCCACCATTTCTTGCCTTTTCCCTTGAACTTGGCGGCCTTGCCGACCAGCGTCATGACATGCCGCTGCATCTCGGGCGATTTGAACTTCAAGCCCTGCAGAAGCCCTTCCATCGACGCAGCAGGGATGCCGCGGAAGACGAAAGGACGGGGCGAGAAGTTGCTCAAGCTGGCGGCTTTCGAGCCGGATCTGATGTCCATGGTTCTCTCCTTTCGTCTTGTTCGTGCCAGCCCGCATATGAGTCAAAGCTCCTGCGCCACCGGTGGGTGACGTCTGGGAGGTGTGCAGCTGGCTGGGCAGAGGAATCTAGGGAAGTGACTTATGAGATCGTGTAGACATGAATGTCAAGAACATAGCTCTGAGCCTGATCGCAATTCAATTCACGAATTCCAGTACTTCACGAAATGTCTCTAATTAGGAGACATGCGAAAATCCGGTTCTGGACTCGACGTCGTAATAGTCATAATGGTTTAGAACTTTTGTGAGAGGGCCTTCAGGCGCCGGGCTTGCTGCGATCCGTCCTAGCGCGGTTGACGCAAGCTTTCCAGGGGCGCATGCCGGGGCTCCGTAAATGATACTGTAAGTGGTGGCGTAGCTATTTGCCCGAAGGTCTCGGCGGCAAGATAATCATATTCTTGATGTCACAGCCGGCGGCCGCATCCATTACGGACACCACATGCTTCTGGAGAGCGTCTTCGTCGGATGCCAGGATAAGGGGCAGCTCGGCTTCGGGATTCTTGGCCTGCTCGGCTTTGATCGCGTCCATAATCGCCTTGGTATCAGGTGGATCTATCGGGGCGCCATTGATCGATATCCTGCCATCGGCGGTGACATTGGCTTCCACCTTGGGCTTGTCGTCTTTGGGTGGTGTCTGGGCTGTCGATATCCCCGGAGGGGACACTTTCAGGACGGCCTGATTGACCAGGGGCGCGATCAGGATCATGATGACCAGCAGGACGAGAAAGACGTCTGTCAGAGGCGTCACGTTGATCTCGGTGAAAACTTCACCTGCCTTACCGCCCATCGACATATGCCAGTTTCTCCTTGTCTAAGCTTTACGCTCAGGGTCATCTTATCGCTTGTCCGGCACTTCTGCCACCAGGTATACCCGGTATTTGAAGCTCTTGATGGGCTTCAATATCTGATGGAGCTGCGCTAGCTCTCTTGCAGTCTGATGTTCCGGCTCCGGGACCGGACCGAGGCGGACTCGAGACTGGCTGTCATGGTGCACAGCCTATTATTATTACATGCTTTTTATAGGCAAGATGAATTTGGAAGGCTTCCGCCATTGCTTATGTCAAGAAGCCTTTACTAGGGTTAAGGAGTAATTCCCTCGATTTCCTTCTCTACCCCCGACCAGAAACCAAAGACTCAAGCCCGTCGACCAGAAGCAGGTTAGACCGCTCGTGCTCAGCGAGGCGAAGAGACTGGAATCGATATTTCTCAGGGCGGAGCTCGGGTGAGCTCTCGCCGATACTACGTCCAGAAGCTGCCATGGGCAGCTGAAAACGGTTGGAGACTGTAACATGAGTAATACAAAATCCCGTTATTCTGTACTGGGCAAGCGCAAGATGCAGGCGAAGCCGAAAATTCTCATCCACGAACACCTGGACTGCTCCCCGGAGCCTCTCAGGATGCTGACTCGCTGGGATGAGATTGGCTTCGGCAAGGCCAAGATCGCTTTCCCGGCAGATGTGGTGACACCCTGGCAGGAGGCTAAAGAGGCCGCCGGCTGGGACCGCCGACGTCTGCGCACTCTGGCTGCAGCGCGCTACCAGAAGTTTATCGCCTCCTATGCCCAGGCGTCCCTGGCCAACTATGTCCAGGCCATCGTCGACCATGTCCTGCCCCTGATGCAGACCCAGGATGACCTCCTGGCCATCACCCGGGACAGGATTGCCACTGCCGTCAAGGACGGTATCATCGGTATGGAGTTGCGCTTTGCGCCTCAGCTTCACACCATGGGCGGTCTCAGCCTCGACGAGGTGATGGAGCCTGTCATCGAAGGCATCTCGGCATCGCCTTTCCCGGTGAAGCTGATCGTCTGCGCTCTCCGTCACGAGGATCGCGATATGGCTTTCCGCCTCGCCGATCTCAGCCTCCGCTATCGTCGTCATGTCGGCGTCTTCGACCTGGCGGCCGACGAGGAGCTCAATCCCGGGGTGCTTCCCTGGTGGATCGATGCTGCGGAGTATGTGCGCGAGAAGAGCCGGGGCCGTATCGACCTGACCATCCATCTGACCGAGACCCGCAAGCCCACGGCCACCGATATCAAGCTCATCGCCGCTCACAAGATCCGGCGTATCGGGCACGGTATCAAGGGCGACTGGGGCCAGTACCTGGAAGTCTGCCCGACCTCCAACGAGGTTACCGGCCAGGTGGCTTCCTACAAGGACCATCCCATCGATCGCTTCCTTAAGGAAGGCAAGCTCGTCACCGTCAACACCGACGGCACCCTCTTCACCGAGGTGCAGCTCAGCGACGAGTATCGCAAGCTGCAGCGCGCTTTCGGCTGGGGCGACCGCGAGTTCCTCCAAGTCAACCTCAACGCCGTGGCTGCCTCCTCCTTCTCGAAGGCGGTGAAAGCCCAGCTTCGCAGGAAGCTGCGTGAAGGTTACAGCGGCTGATGCCTAGTTCGATTACGATTCAGACCCCCCGGGGTCTGTCTCGTAATCTCTTATTCTTCAAACTACTAAATCATATAGGATAGCATATTGGCATGATGATCTGGTTCTTGGAATAAATTTCGGTGCTTTTTTATTCTTCAAACTATATCGTCAGCCGTTTTGATAGAGTTTGAGAAAACAATTCGATGGCACAGGAGCCAGGATTTGCTAGATAACGTAGTTGCTAGAGACGAGCTTACTGGACTGGCAGAGGACCTGCGAAAGTCCGGAAAGAAGATTGTCACCACCAACGGCTGTTTCGATATCCTGCATGTCGGTCATACCCGCATTCTCAAGCAGGCCAGGTCTCTGGGTGATGTTCTCGTGGTCGGAATCAATAGCGATGCTTCGGTGCGCCGGCTCAAAGGCCCTACAAGACCGATAAACAGCCAGGAGGACCGGGCTGAGGTCCTGGCTGGCCTTGCCTGTGTGGACTATGTGACTATCTTCGATGAGGATACGCCGGTGGAATTTCTCAAAGAGATCAAACCGGACATTCATGTGAAAGGCAGCGACTATCGCCCGGAAGACCTCGAGGAGACACCGGTGGTGGAGTCTTTCGGAGGCCGGGTGCACATCCTTGCTCTGGTTCCGGGAAAGAGCACCAGTGGTGTTGTGGACCGCATTGCCGGCGGCCAACCTTAAGCGAAAAGGACGGCTAGAAGCCGTCCTTTCGATTCCTGATTGTCCTGTCGCTTATTGCGATTTCTGCTCCAGGGTAGCCAGACGGCGGCGGGCGTCTTCGCTGTAGTCTGCCTTGTCCGAGACTTTCAGAGCTTTGGTGAATTGCTCTTTGGCGTCTTCGAGACGGTTCTCGCGGCTCATGATCAGACCGGTGCGGTAGTAGGCTTCACCCAGGCGGCTGTCGCTCTCGGTGGCTTTCTGATATTGATCCAGAGCCTTGTCGTATTCTTTTCTCATCTCGTAGGCGGCGCCAAGGTTGTAGTGGGCGGTGGCCAGGTCATCTTTGAGGGAGATGGCGGTCTGCCAGTTCTTGATGGCGCCGTCCAGGTCGTTCTTGGCTCTCAGGGCGGCCCCTATGCCGTTATAGGTGATGGCGTCCTGAGGATTGATCGCCAGGGCCTTGCGGAACTCGGCGATGGCCTCGTCGTAGCGATGCTGCTGGTTATAGATGAGACCGAGGTTGCAATGGGCCTGACCGAGCTCCGGGTTGGCTTTGAGAGCCAGACCGTATTCTTCGATGGCTTGATCGAGCTTGCCGGCCAGATGCAGCTTGATTGCCCGGTTGTAGCAGGCCACGGCATCCCCGGGGGTCTCATCCGCTGTTGCTGCGGCTCGGGCTGGAGCTTGCTGTTGCTCGGGCTCTTGCGCTTGCTCCTGTACCGGCTCCTGCTCTTGCTCCAGCTTCAGATCCTGCTCTTGAGGCTGAGCCTGGGTCGCTACCGGTGCTTCGTAGGTGGTGGTCATGGTGTTCTGAGCAGCGCGGGTCGGTACTGGAGCACCTGTGGAGCCTGCCGGATTGTTGCTTACCGGCTGCACCGCATTGTTAGTGTTTTCCTGTGAGGAAAGCCAGTCCCAACCTCCCGGCTGTTCGCTCGCCGCGCCCGTCGCCGCTGGTGCCGCTGCCGGTTTGGATTGAGTGGTGGCGGCTGCCGCGAAGGCGCTGTCCGGTGCCGGTGCCGGTGCCGGGGTTTGACCTATAGCCTTGGGAAGCTGCGAGGGATCGACCTTGATCGGTGTAATGTGATCGGGTCCCGTCTTTTCGAGACCGAGAATGCCCGGAACTTTGATGGCCTTTTGCTGGATCACCTGGTTGGGGTCGACTCCGTCGGGAACAGCGATGGTCCGGGGAGTACCCCAGCTTTCGGCGGCTTTGCTGTGCTCCTTGGTTTGCTCCAGAGCCTTGAGAGCGTCCTCGTAGGTGAACTCTTTGACCGGAGCCTGATCCGCATGTGCGGCCATGGGCGTGAGAAGGGTGATAAGGCTGCCAGCAACCAGAGCAGCAAGCTTGATTGCGAGATTCTGTTCGAGTTTTTGCAGATTCAGTGCCATCGCCGATAAACTCCACGAAACTAAATTCAAATAAGCAAGTGGCAAAGTCTACTCCACCCGGCGACTGTTTCCAAGCATTTTTGTTTAAGTTATAAGCCGTCTCTACCACCCGGGCTCCGTTCTCGACTATGATAGGGAGGCTGCCGCCGCATTCCGGGTTTCAGGCATGATCTTGAATATGAGAATTCTTATAGCTTCAGCCCTGATGCTGCACTTGCTCCAGGCTCTGCCTGTGGACGCCAGAGACAGCATTCCTGATCGACTCTTTCGCAATCGCAGGGCTCCCGCGTTCATCGAAGAGCCTCACGCTCCCAGGCGAGACGGCCTCGTCCCGCCACCGGCGGAGAATGCCTACTTCCCTGTCAGGGAGGACGGTCAGCCTTATATGCTCAATGTCGATACCTCGGTCAATTTGACCACTGCCCTCAATCGTTTTTATTACGATCCCAAGTGGAGGGGCGAGGTCTGGTCGCCTTACGATCAGGTGAGCGCCATCGAGCGAGCCACCAGGTTGATGAGCACATGGAAAGAGTATGATGAGTTCAGCGAGCTGCGCATATTCAACAAATGGCATAAATTCTGGGAACGCGCTTCCGGTTTCGGTCCCTGATCTGCAGCCCCTCGCTAGAAGAGGTCAGGAGGATTCATGTCCGAGCTCAGAGTCGATCACATAGCGGTGGCTGTGCACAATCTCGAGGATTCCCTCGAGTTTTACACCGGCAGCCTCAAGGCCCGATGCATTTGCGTCGAGACCGTGGAAGAGCAGGGAGTCCGAGTTGCCAAGCTCGATATGGGAAATACCCATATCGAGCTGCTCGAGCCTCTGTCAGAAGATACTCCGGTGGGACGTTTCCTGGCCAAGCGCGGTCAGGGACTGCATCACATCTGTCTGGGAGTCCCGGACATCGATCGCGAGCTTGCTTGCTTGAAGGAGAACGGTGTGAGGCTCATCGACGAGACCGCCAGGATCGGCGCCGAGGGCGCCAGAATCGCTTTCGTCCATCCGGCGAGTACCGGCGGCGTGCTCATGGAGCTCTCCCAACCCCTGGAAGATCAATAGTGGAAGAGCATTAGCTCTACGATACAAATATTAGGGGAATATCTAAAAATCACCCGATCCGGGGTGATTGCTGATACCTTATGCAAATATTCAGCCCGACCCAAACCAAGCAAGCGGAGGCGTAGGTAGAACGACATGCCAGTTATGACAGAACTGTCTAAAATCGAGAAAGCGCTGGGCGATAAGAGCGCTTATTTTCTCGATCACAAATCAAAGGGAATCGACAAGGACCTGCTTCATCTTCCCGGTCCCGATTTCGTCGATAGAATCTCGGCGATCACCGATCGCAATCCTCAGGTCCTCAGAAGTCTGCATTCACTCTTCAATCACGGTCGCCTGGCGGGCTCCGGCTATCTGTCGATCCTCCCCGTCGATCAGGGTATCGAGCACTCCGGTGGTGCCTCCTTCGCCAAGAACCCTCTTTATTTCGACGGCGAGAACATCGTCAAACTGGCTATCGAAGGCGGTTGCAACGCTGTTGCTACCACATTCGGCGTGCTGGGCTCGGTGGCAAGAAAGTATGCTCACAAGATTCCTTTCATCGTCAAGATCAATCACAACCAGTTTCTGACCTACCCCAACACCTACGATCAGATCATGTTCGGCAATATCCGTCAGGCCTGGGAGCTCGGAGCTGTGGCTGTGGGAGCCACGATTTATTTCGGCTCGGAAGAGTCCACCAGACAGATCCAGGAGGTGGCGGAAGCCTTCCATGAAGCTCATGAGATGGGCATGGCCACCATCCTCTGGTGCTATCTGAGAAACTCCGGATTCAAAAAGGACGGTGTGGACTATCACACCGCTGCCGACCTCACCGCCCAGGCAAACCATCTCGGCGTCACTATCGAAGCCGACATCATCAAGCAGAAGCTTCCGGAGAACAATGGCGGCTACAATGCCCTCGACTTCGGCAAGACCGATGCCAGGGTATATTCCGAGCTGACAACCGATCACCCCATCGACATGACTCGCTATCAAGTGGCTAATTGCTACATGGGCCGCGCCGGTCTGATCAACTCTGGTGGAGCTTCCGGTGCAAACGATCTCGAGCAGGCGATCATGACTGCGGTAATCAACAAGCGTGCCGGAGGCATGGGTCTCATCTCGGGCCGCAAAGCCTTCCAGAAGCCGATGAAAGACGGCATCGAGCTCCTCAATGCCATCCAGGATGTTTATCTCTGCAAAGAGGTCACCATCGCCTGAAGCGGTGCTTGAGGCACTACAAAACCGAAGCCCCGGGCGAATTCGCCCGGGGCTTTCTTCTTGATCTCGCTGGCGACGTCTCAGACCTTCTTGTGAATAACCTTGGCCGTCGCTTCATGCTTCTCGACCACGGCACCGTCTTCGGCGGTGATTTCGCAGTTGCCGTAGGCTTCTACCTTGACGCCTTCCTTGGCGAGGACTTTGGAGTTCTCGTAGGCTTTGACGGTGGCGTTGCCGCTGGCTGTGACCTGGCTTTCGCCCAGGGCCATGACTATACAGTTGCCGCTCACTTCGACTTTGACCTGTTTGTTGGCGAGGACGGTGCAGTTGCCGTCGGCTCTGACCAGGACGCGGTCGGTGGCGTGAACGGCGACGTTGCCGTGGGCATCAATCTCGCAGTTTTCGCTGGCGAGGACGTTGGCGCTGCCATTGGCATCGACTTTGCAGTTGTTGCTGGCGATTACCCGGGTGGTGTCGAATGCCTTGATGACGGCATCGGCTTTGGCGGTCACTGTGGTCTGCCCGTAGGCTTCGACCTGACAGGTGTCATGAGCCCAGATCTTGCTTTGATCGTAGGCTTTCACCTTGCAGGCGTCATAGACATACAGGTTGGCGGTTTGCTGGGCAATCGCCTCGCCGCCGCGCTGATGCTTGGTTCCGTAAAGGTACAGCCCGACCCGATCGGCAGCTTGAGAGGCGAGGGTAGTGAGGGCCAAGACCATGGTGATAAGTGCTATTTTGAGTCGCATGAGCAATTTCCTATTCGGGGGTTCGGCTAGCCGGATACAAACTGAGATTGAGGATAGTTTAGCTTAGCACTCCGCAATTCGCTTCGCCATGAAAGCGCATTTCTAGTCTAATTTCGGGCTTGCTCCAGCTCCTTTTCAGGAGCCAGACTCCTCGCTTTGCGATAACTGTCCCAGGCGCTATCCTGCGAGCCCAGGCTTCTCAAGAGAGCGATAACTTTGTCCACCAGTTTCGACATCATTCGTTCACCTCTGATGTCCAGTCGTTGATTCCGTTTCTACTTTCTACCCGCCGCAATCAAGCAATCGCGCTTGACAGCCGCTTTCTGGTGATTACAAGACATGTTTTCGGCAAAGCTAGAAGCTGTAGGGTTGCTTACTATACCGGCGGACTATTCGACATCGGTTGTCAGAGCGGGCGTTAATGGTTCGCGCAACTGCACTGCAGTCAGGCGATTTCTCTAATTTCTTCTCGAAAGTAAGACTGGCCAGGTTTTTTGGGTTTTCGCTCCGAACCGTAGAATAGATCGAGAAATGGGATGAAGCGACAGCGTTCCTGGTTCCGCTGGATTCCCCGGGCGGCTGCGCGCTCCTGTCTCGATTCGAATTGATATCTCAAACGCTATCAAAACAGCAAATGATATCGTTTGAGATATCAAAAACCACCGGAAATGATTTCTCAAAAGGTATCATGCCAAATTGAGCTACTATGTTTCACTGAACAGAAGGCTCTTAGTCCCCTCGAAACGAGCTTCCTCCGGGGAAGAGAGAAAAACTCTCTCTCGGCTCTCAGGGGAAGAGAGAAAAACCCGGGAAACTCTCTTGCCGACGCCCCAAATGAGGAAGATCCCCGGCCTGCGTTTTCTTTTCGACGTTTGGGGGACCCCAAAAAGGTCCAAGAGTCCACATGCCGAACAACAAATCTTCCCGCTTGGATACTATATACATGAATAGAAGCGGACGAAAAAAGTCAGAGAATTGGAAAGTCGGATAGCGCGGCTCGCTTCTCGCTTCCGGGAAGGGGCTCTTCAGTCCATTGACCACAAAAGGGATCGAAGCTCGTCCAGAGTGAAATACTGATTTTGCCGCCGCATGAAAAATTCCAGCATCTCGAATTCCTTTGGGCGCAGGTCGAGGACAGTACCGTCTAAGCGAGCCAATTTCAGGCGGCTGCTCAATTCCAGCCCTCGGACTTCGATCAGGTCATCCTTGTAAATACCGGGACGTCTGAGGAGGGCGGAGACTCTCATCATCAACTCACGCATGTCGAAGGGCTTGGCAAGATAGTCATCGGCGCCGAATCCGAAACCTTGCTCTTTGTCCTCGATGGATGCCAGACCGGTCAGCATGAGTACCGGAGCATTCCCGGATTGAGCTCTATAGAGTCTGCAAACTTCATAGCCGCTCAGGTCGGGAAGCAGCACATCCAGGATAATCAGCTCATAGCTGAATTCCCTGAGTCTCTCCAGTGCTTCCTGTCCGCTTTTGACAAGTTCGACGGTGTGGCAGTCTCTCTCGAAAGCGGCTTTCAGCGAGATTCCGGTTGCATTGTGATCCTCTGCCAGGAGAATTTTTGCCACGCAGATGTACCCGATCGCCTGATTCTTTCATGAGTATACCCGTATGCCATCTCATGGTGCTCTTTTGTATGCCTGCCCGAATAGCGCATGCAAGTTTCAAACCTTGCCCGGGTTGTTAGCCGTCGACTTCTTCCAGGTGTGATTCCGGAAAGGCATTTCGCTCAAAATTGACCTGTTGGATCAAGTTTCTTCCAAGAAAGTTGATCCAGAAGGTCGTCTTCAGGACTTTCTTGATCATCTGGATCAGGTTTTTTCCGAAAATCTTGATCTAGATGATCAAGTTGTCCTGGTCTGGATACGACATTCCGGTAGCTCAACACCCTCCTGTCTGTGTGTCTTTCAGCTTTTGGTATGCTCTTTTGAGAGATACTATAAATAATAGTGAAAAATGACATGAACGAAGAATGAAAGGTAGCGGTGGCATAGCCGCTGCTACCCTCATCTTCGCCCGGAGCTCTCTCAAATGAGCGGCAGGTTGCCGCTCAGCTCATCGACCTCCGATTCACTGGCGGGCCCGAGGGCCAGGGCAGTGTAAGTCTTGACCCCAGCAAACTCGGTCTTGCCGAGATCCATCACCAGGTAGTGGTTGATTCCCTGGTCTACCGCCTGACGGTAAAGCTCCAGGAGCTCGACCTCGCTGTTTACGCTGACGACGATCTTGCGAAAGTTATCAGCCAACCAGGCGAGGATATCCGGGCTGTCCTTGAGTCTGGGAACCGGTCCGCTACGATCGAGAATCGCTTCCTGAGCAGCATGAGCAGCCTGGGCTGCGAGCTTGCCCTTGCGCATTCCCAGATCTTTGCGAACGATAATGACCATCTTGGGGTTGGCCATGTTTCCTCCTTATCTGTTGGAAAAAGGACAGAGCCCGGGGCGGGTGAGCCGGCGCGAGCCAGCCTTCCCGCCCCGGACGTCTGCGAGCCGGACCAGGACGCTAGGCTGACGCCAGCGCCCACCTCTGGCCTCTTCCTGGACCCTCTTCCGCGACCACCGGCTGGAAGTCGATCAGCTCACCCTTGGCGACGGCGCTCAGAGTCATGCCGCGCTTGAATGTCTCACCGATGATGCCGTCCGCCAGCGGGTTCTCCATGAGCCGCTGGACGGCACGCTTCATCGGCCTGGCACCGTAGACGGGGTCGAAGCCCGTCTCGACGAGAAGCTCGATGGCGGAGGCATCCACCGCCAGCGAGATGCGATGCTCGCTCAGCAGCCGCTCTTTCAGCTCATCCACCAGCATCTCGACGATCACCTCGATATGGTCTCTGGTCAGACCGTCGAAGAAAATCATCTCATCGAGTCGGTTGATGAACTCGGCGGAGAACAGCTGCTTCACCGCCTCGAGCGCCTTCTCGGAGTTGACACCGAATCTGGCGCCGAAACCGATACCGTTTCGCCGGGCTTCCTGGGCACCGGCATTGGTGGTCATGATCAGGATGATGTTGCGGAAGTCGATGGTTCGACCCTCGCCGTCGGTGAGCCGGCCGTCGTCCATGACCTGGAGCAGGACGTTGAAGATGTCCGGGTGCGCCTTCTCGATCTCGTCGAGCAGGAGCACGCTGTACGGCTTGCGCCGAATAGCTTCGGTGAGCAGCCCGCCGTTGCCGAAGCCGACATAACCAGGAGGAGCGCCGATCAAGCGCGAGACCGAGTGCCGCTCCATAAACTCGGACATGTCGAAGCGCACCAGGTCCTTGATCTTGCCGGTGCGGATGAGCTGCAGAACCCGAGCCACCTGGGTCTTGCCGACACCGGTGGGACCGAGGAAAAGGAAGCAGCCGGCGGGGCGGTTGGGATCGCGCAGATTGGCGCGAGCCCGGCGCACAGCCTGGCTGACCGCCTTGATCGCGGCATCCTGACCGACCACCTTCTTGCCCATCTCCCCTTCCATGCCGAGCAGTTTGACCCGCTCGTCCTTCTCCATCTCCCCGCCGGGCACACCGGTGATCTCGCTCACCAGAGCGGCGATGTGTCGATAGAGCAGGTCGGGCTGCGGCCTGGCGTCAGCCGGCCCGGCTAGCAGGCGCGGCACCGGCATGGAGCGCAGGACGCGCTGCAGGAGCGACTCCTGCATCGCCGGAGGTGCGGCCAGGAGGGCCACCGGTCTGAAAGCCTCGCGTTCCAGAGCTAGTGCGGAAGCCGCCTCGTCGATCAGGTCGATGGCTTTGTCCGGCAACTGGCGCTCGCCGATATAGCGATCGGAAAGCAGAGCCGCCGCCTCGATGGCGTCATCGCCGATGAGCAGACGATGGTGCTTCTCGAGGACCGGGCGCAGGCCCTTGATGATCTCGATGGTCTCGGGCACGGTGGCCGCCTCCACGTTCACCTCCTGGAAGCGCCGGTTGAGAGCGGCATCTTTCTGGAAGTGCTTGCGGAACTCGTCCACCGTGGTGGCGCCCATGATGGTGAGCTCACCCCTGGAAAGGGCAGGCTTCAGGATGTTGGAGGCGTCGAGACCGCCGGATGAGCCGCCCCCGCCGACCAGCGTGTGAAGCTCGTCGATGAAGAGCAGGATATTGCTCTCTTTCGCCTCTTTGACCACGAGGAGAATGCGCTCCTCGAACTCGCCCCGATACTTGGTGCCGGCCACCAGGGTGGCCAGCTCGATCTGGACGAGGCGCCGGTCCTTCAGGCAAGCCGGGACCTTGCCCGCGGCGATTCGAGCGGCAATGCCTTCGGCGATTGCCGTCTTGCCGACACCGGGGTCACCAACCAGGAGCGGGTTGTTCTTGGTGCGCCGGCCGAGAATGCGGATCGACCGGTTGACCTCTTTCTCGCGTCCGACCAGACGATCGAGCTTCCCTTCTCGAGCCAGCTTGGTGAGATCGCGCCCGAATGTGTCCAGGGTGGGCGTCTTGGATGCCGGTGGGAGGGGCTGGCTGCCGTCGGCGGTAGAGCCTTCCGGGACTCCGCCGGCGGTCTCGAGCTGCTTGCGCCCGGCGCCGGCAGCGCTCGGCCCGGGTCGCCGTTCCAGTGTGCCTGCCTCGAGGTAGCTGATGATCACCTCGTGCACCTCGGCCGTGTGCACCTTGAGCCTGGCCAGGGCCGCTTTGACCTGGCTGTCCTCGAGGATGCCCAGGAGCATGTGTGGCGTCTGACTGTAGTCCTTGCCCTGAGCCTCGGCCTGCTTGCCGGCCTGCTCGTAGGCCTTGTAAAGCTCTGCGGAGAAGACGATCTTGCCTTCCTCGTTGCGCACGCTCTTGGTCTGTGTCGAGAGTGCGATATTGTGCCTGGCACCGAGCAAGGCTTCGACCGCAGGAAGCAGCCGGCTCGAGTCGACGTCGAAGTGAGCGAGGATCAGAGCCGCGTCGGACTGCCGCTGCCTGGTCATCGACAGCAGCATGACCACAGGCGTGACGTGGTTGAGACCAAACGCCGCTGCGTCCCTGCCAGCAAGCTCGATGAGATTAGGTGTAGGACTCGACATAGGATATCTCCTTTTGTCATTTGAGAGATCGACCGGGTGTTGATCCGGTCCGGTTAACGAATGGTGGTCCCCGATTCGATTCCAGAGCCCGTAGCTATCTCCGCCAGCGAAGCCGCTGGGGATATGAGCTGTAAGCGCGCTGGAGTCGAGATTTCTGGGTCTTGTCCGGGTCTTGTGAGGATGTCTCTAGAGCGGAAGGAAAACCATTCGATAAATCCTGACTATCAGAAGAGAGTCTGAAAACCTAAAAAACTTATGTTACATCGATCCCCTTTACAACCTTTAACACTACGTATTCATAAAGGTTCGCGGATTTCGGGGCTCTCGGAAAGCTACTATATAAAGAAATAGAAGTAACTAGAAAAAAGGCTGCCTCGATGAAGAGGCAGCCTTCCGGCCGGGGTGAGTCCTGTCTATTACCCGGCCTTGTTGCGACCAAGGATACTGTCCCAGATCTCCCTGGCGGTCTTGAGCATGCCGCCAACCCAGGCGATGACCGGGGCGAAGACGGTACGGTGCACGACCATGTACACCGACACGAAGACATTCCAGATGCCTTCGAAGCCGCTCCAGAAGAAGTTGTAGATACCGACCAGAACCGGACGCAGCCAGGGCGTCAGGAGGAGGTCAGCCGGGAGCTTGACGATGATATAGGCCACCGGGAAGAGCACCCAGGTGACCACGGAGCCGGCGGTCAGACCGATGAGGGCGGCGACCCACCAGTACGCTTCGTTGAGCAGGTAGAGGTTGTAGCCTGCATAGAGCGCGGCGGCGATGCCGGCAGCGAAGCCGAGAGCCGAAGCGCCGATGCCCTTCAGGACCTTTGCCAGGAGCAGGTAGGTGATGAAGCCCAGGAAGGCGAAACCTGCCAGCAAAGCGATGGTCTTGATGCCCGGAGCCGCAGCCCAGGCTGCAAGACGCGGCCAGGCCTGCCAGATGGCGAGACCGACCAGGGTCAAGTTGGTACCGTGGGCGAAGAGCTCCCGGTAGGCGGTGGTGTCATCGTAAGAGCGCCTGATGACATGCTTGTCCCACCAGTCGGAGACCGAGCGTGCGGCCTTCTCCGTTTGCTCGTGCAGCCAGTCGAGACCCTTGCCGGCCGGCGTGGAGAGCCATGAGCGGGTGATCAGGCGCAGCAGGCTGTAGAGGACCGGGACGCCCAGGGTGAAGGTGAGGACCACGCCGCCGGCAAGAGCGGGCCAGAAAACGACACCCTGCCAGGCACCATGGAAGGTGCTGTAGATGCCGTAGCCTGCCGCGGCTGCGCCTGCAAGACCGGTAGCCACAGCGCCGGCGTCGCTGTCGAAGAGCTCTCCGAGGGCCACCCAGGCAGCCAGGAAGACCAGGATGGCGGCGGTGTAGACCGCATAGCCCGGCAGCACCGCGAAGACCGACACGCCGAAGAGGGCGACCATGCCCAGGGCGGCGGCGGCGACGAGGGCGGCGAGATTGCCGTAGAAGGTCCGGTATTCGCTGTCCTTCTCGTCATAGGTGTTCTCCAGCATCCACCTGACGCCTTCGAGAAGGGTCTTGATCAGACCGCTCTTGAGAAGACCATGGACTGCCGGATAGACGTAGGCGAGACCGAGACCGAATTCCAGGACACAGGCGATATAGGTCGCCCAGACCGGCAGACCCAGGGCGGATACTGCCGCGGTGCTCAGGGGCAGGGCGGTGTAGACGCCGGATGCTGTTAGAGCCACGGCGGCGAAGTGCAGGTCGCCGTGCTCGAGGAGCTGGAAGAGGAGCACTGCCAGGACCAGACCGATGACGCCGCCTGCCATCCAGCTGGCTACAGCCGGAGTGAGGGCGCTGCCCACCGCGGGCACGAGGGGAAGCAGCAGGGCATGTACGGCGATGGCCCCCCAGACACCGAGTCCGAGGACGCCGGCGCCGGTCAGAAAGACCATCACGCTCTTCACCCATTGAGAGCCCTTGTCCTTGTCCTCCACGTAAGCCCAGAGCTTGCCGGAGCCCGGAAGAGCCGAGAGGAGCTCGATGGTGGTGTCGCAGAGCGGCTTGCCCAGGTCTTTGGCGCAGCGATTGGTGAACTTGAAGAACTTCTCCAGTCCTCTGTAGACCGGGTCAACCACGTAGAGGAAGGCTGCCGGCCAGATGATGTTGAAGGTGAGAAGGAATGCCACGATTCCCGCCGGGAACCAGGCGAAGATGCTCCAGCCCATGGTCCAGCCGATATGACCGGAGGTCAGCACGGCGGCGCCGAGACCGAGAGCGAAGCCGAAAAGACCGTTGAAGATGCCCCGCACCCAGCCGCGGTAGGCCTCCTTGCTCAGGCTCTTGCCGAGCTCGTAGAGCGGCATGACCAGCAGGGTCGCCGGTACCAGGAAGAGCAGGGCCAGAAACCGAAGGATCGGGTTTTTCGGGAGCTTCTCACTGTCGAGTGTGCGTCGAACTGTTGCGAACATAGGTTTTCCTCGTTCCGAATTAGTTAGAGTCCGCATCCCGATTGATTCGAGACGCGTCGGCGGTCGGACCGTCAGGTCGACCGAAAGGCAGAACCAGACTTTTTCCGCTGATGGCGGACAGATTGCGTGACGGGCTCTTGTGCTTATGGCGTTTAGAGTGTCGGGGTAAGCGGCTGTCTGTGTATGTCTGGTTCCAGAAAATGAAAAGCGATTGATCGAGAGTCTATGTTGTCTGGAAGTACAAAGCCATAGAAGTGACATTCTGGTTAACAAGAGTTATTCGTCAAGGCCTTGTGGAGCTGCGCTAGGGTCGGTTTGTGCTCAACGATATAATATAGGATAATGCCGGGAGGCGACAAAGCGCACCGTATGTGGTGTGCTTTGCCGGGGCGATTAATAGACCAGAATATGGTGAATGGCCTGGTGGATCAGCTCGAATTCTCTATCGGCGCCGGCAAGACCGGCAACCGGTCGCAATTTCCTGGAGCCGGAGTGACACAGGGAGCAGGGGCTCAAAGGTGTTACCCTGCATCCGGAGGCGGTCTTGACCGTGGAGTTGTTTCCGACCATGGCCTGGCAACCGGCTTCGAGATCGAGATGGCTGCCCTCGCAGGCGAGTATGGTGGCATTCCTACCCGCCTTTATCCGGGAGCCCGGATAAGCCACAGTTATCGAGCCGGGTGGACAGATTGCCCGGTCTTTGACGAAGAGACAGCGTTTGGGCTCCGGCTTCGTCCTTCTCAGATCGAGGACTATACATTCGTCGTCCTTTTCGATGCTGGAGGCACCCTGGTCCACGACAATCGACCGGCGCCGGGCTTTCACCCTGGAGCCGGCCCTGGCGAAGACGATGGAAAATGGTTCGGCGTTGACTTCGGTGCCGTAACCGGCGGTTTGAATTTTCATTCTTCTTCTCCTTGTAAAACGGCAAAAGACCCGCACATGCGGGTCTTTTGCCTGGTACGTCCGTTTTGTTCTATGTCCGTTTCAATGGAGCTCTATGGATATCCTCAACCTCCTCCCGGCGGCTTCCATCATCAGTTCTTCGATCGGCGGAAAGTCCACTGGTTATGTCTATGCGTAATCTCTAAATCCTCGTAGTGCGCCGGGCGATGGGCATTGCTTCAGTGTTCCATTGATGGTGACCTGGCAGTCTATGGTTGCGGGTGTTCTCGTCCTTGCTCGGCTTGGGTATTCGATAGCTCCAATCTGAGGCAAGCCGGAGTGCCAGGGCAATATTCAGGCCTTGACGAAACTGTTTGCTAGCCACAAAGGCTGGTGGTGCAAACCGAAAAGGTGACAGGAAGCGCGGCTGCGTGATCTTGACGAGAATGAGGTTTTAAGCAAAAATACTATAAGATAAAGTAGAAAGCCCGCCAAGAGGCAAAGCCAGAGACCCTCTGGGGGACGCTTGCTTTGCCAGACGAATCAGTGGTGTTCATCAACTGACGAAGATCCGGCGCATGATTCGGCTCTTTCCGAATACGGTTAGAGAGCCGACCACTTTGTCGGGTGACGCGCCGACGAAGGCTAGCCGGTATTCGATGGTGGCCTTGCCGTTCTGATTGTCCGAAGAGAAAACAGCGCTCTGGGTCTGAGAGGGCTCCAGAACGAACCGCACTTTGCCTTCCCGAATAAACTTGATCACGAAGGTGGCGCGGTCGTGGGAGTTATCGAACGCGACGAGGGCGGGTTTCTCGAGAAGCATGACGTCCCGGTTGCTGTTGGTGAGCTCCAGCCGGCGGGTAGCTCTGTCGTTGAAGAAATTCTCGATGAGCTGGGCGTCAGCGTGAACACCGATGATTTCTTTCCAATCGGAGCGTCCTTTCCGCTTCAAGAGCACCGTGAGCCCGACCCGGACTGTGGGTGGGACGATGGAAAGCGGTGTGGGCTCATGCAGGCCTGGAAAGCCGAAACGATCGATCAGGCTTGCTACGGACCGGCGCATCCTGAGAGTGAGCCAGATACCGACGAGCAGGGTAAAAACGAGCTGGGTCCAGAAGCCCAGGATATCCTCGGGCGAGGATGTCTCCACTAGAGGCGCCAGAATCCACGAGAGGATCAGGCGAATCAGCAGATAGGCCAGGACAAGGGCAACGGGGAAGGTGACAAGTACCGAGAGCCTCCGAAGAGCGGGGCTCGTGTTGGTGGTAGACATGGAACGATCTCCAGTCAGGTTGCCACAAAGGGCAACTATAACGAAGGTTTCTGGTGTTAGTGACGGGGTTGAGCGGGAAGTCTTGAAGTCAAAACACGAAATTCAGGAATACCGGCAATATATTCAGCCAGGTAAGCCTCTTACAAGAGAGAATCTGATCATGGTCGCCGCCTGGTCAATCAGGTCGCTCATTCTGCTGCTTGCCGGAGGATTTTGTGCAAACAGCACACAGGCTGCGCAGGTAGCGCAGCCTGTAAGAAATCTCGAGCTGACCGGCGGGATCGGAGTCGCTTAGCTTATGCGTCCCAGCGAGTCTTGCTTCCTTGTCTTTCTGGACCTGGTGGTCTCGGATGGTTTCCAGAGAACTTCGCAGACGCCATTGCTGCAGCGGGCTCGTTCTCTCTCTTCTTTGCTCGAGGCTCTGCCTTCCAGTTCCGCTTTGACGGTGGCGGACAGACCTTTGAACTGGTTGTCTCCCAGGGGCTCCGGTTTCATTCTAGGACTCCTACTAGCCTCGAATACGAGGTTGCGGTGTTTCACACCACCTCAGGGAAAGATTTCCCGCGATTCTGACCGGAAAATATATTCCACATTTGGGGCGAATTGACTACATCAAAAATTGAATCTAGTACTACCATCGAGGCACATATTAGCAGCCAGGATCGAGTATGCAAGGGTATATCCCCCGGTTATCAGACTTCTCGGGAAGTGGGTCCGGGAGCGCCTGCTGGATGTCAGGCGGGTTTACCAATTGCAACGATCGATCTTTTTTGCCGCTTTGCAACGGCTGAAATTTTCTTATTCCCTAAGAATTGAGCGGGTCTTTCTGTCTCTGATAACCGGGCATCAGGGTTTGTCGACTTGGGTCGACTTGGTAAGATCCATGGTGTCTTCTCGTCTCGGTACGGGCGATTTGAAAAACTGTCCGATGTGCGCCAAGAGTTTGAGCCTGCTTCCAATCGGAGGCAAAGACAGGCTGGCCTGCAAATTCTGCGAGTTCGTGCACTGGGACAATCCGAAGCCTGTGACCGCTACCCTGGTGCCCATGGCGAGCGGCTTAGTCCTGGTCAAGCGCAAGTTCGAGCCTTTCGTCAATGACTGGTGCCTGCCCGGTGGTTTCATGGAAGCCAGCGAGAATCCCGAGGAGTCAGCGGCGCGAGAGGTATACGAGGAGACCGGCTTGAAGGTAGAGATCAGGGATCTTCTGGGGGCTTTCTCACCGGGCCGGGGCATCAATGTCGTGATTCTGTTCTATCTGGCCAGGGCAGCTTCTGGCCGGATGAAAGCCGGCGATGATGCCAGCGAGGTCCGCTCTTTCCAGTTCCATGAGCTGCCTGGCAATATCGCCTTCGAGCTGCATCGAAAGATGATCGCGCAGTTTTTCGAGGGGAACGGGCGCTCTCGTTAAGTCTTATTAGCCGGAGGCTGTCCGGGGATCTTCGAGGCTAGAGCCTCGACCAGTTCGTCCACTCCGTCAATGCCCCCGCCGATCAAATAAGCCCATTTCTGCGTGCGGATCAGGAAGCCGTCCGGCAGGAGCGGCATTGTCGGTTTGACGCTGAGCACCTGGTTCCAGGTGAGGATGCGCTTGAAAAAGAGGGTCTGAAGGGTGAGCTCGCCGGGTGACACGGTGATCTGTCTGGGCATGAGCAGGATCATGATGGTACGCCAGGCGACCAGGGCGGTGATCAGGATGCAGAAGATGAGCACAATTAGTATGTCTTCACTCTTTTGAACACTGGCTCTCAAATCGAGGAAAAAGCACCAGAAAACCACCGCGAACGTGATACCGATGAAAGCCTGGACGAATTGAAAAGTGAGAGCGATGGGGTCCTGGGAAAATCGAGAAAGCGGGCTAGATCTGCCCCCGGCGCTCAGAGGCAGACGGCTGCGAATGGTCTCCACGAGCTTGTCCACTTCGTTCAGCCAGATAGGAAAGGAGAGCTCTCCGTCATCGTGCTCCACGACATAGCGCTGCCAGTTCCAGTTCGAGCGCCTCTTCACCGCCTTAATTGAACGCCAGGCGCAACGCTCCTGACGGAACAGAGCCCGTGCCCTCAATCCCTCGTCCTCCACAAGGACCGAATGAGTGATAAAGCCATAAGCTGGCAGCGTCAAGAAGGCAATGATGGCCAGGGCTATGATGACGACCTTGAATGTGGCGGGCAAACCGAGGAAATGACCGAGCAGGTGGAGTATGATTGGCAGCAGGATGAGCAGAATCATCACCGTAGCTTCGGAGAGGACTCTGGCCAGAACCATGGCCCGCAACCGGTACTTGACTATTGGCTGATTCGAGCCAGGCTTGTTCACTTGCTTTTTTGCTTGCTTTTTTACTTGCTGCACTAGCTCTGCAAGTCTTGTCGATGTCAAGAAAACCGGACGAAGCCCGCTCCGGAAGCCGCTTGAGAGCCAGTGCTAACCATAGTGGATACTTAAGCTTTCTGCAATTCAAAATACTTGAAATCAGAAGATATCAATCGATATTGTTTGCCAGTCTGTTTCTTCCGAACTTTTTCTCGATACCAACCAAATATCAATCCTTACCCGCCTCAACTAACCGGCTTTACGCGCGCATACCAGCGTGGCAGCCTCAAATGCAGGAGTTGTTATGAATTCAGTACCTGATGTTTCGACTCGACTGGAGTCAGATTCCATGGGGACCGTCGCGGTGCCTGCCGGCGCCTACTTCGGAGCCAGCACCCAGCGAGCTCTGGACAATTTCCCCATCAGCGATTTACGCATGCCTGAGGAGTTCCTGGTCAGTCTGGCGAGAATCAAGTTTGCCGCCGCCGAGGTCAACTGTCTCGAAGGCATTCTCTCGCGTGAGCAGGCCGAGGCTATCAAGGCTGCCTGCCGCGAGGTTATCGATGGAAAGTTTTTCGACCAGTTCGGCGTCGACGTTTTTCAGACCGGCTCAGGCACGTCGACGAATATGAACATGAACGAGGTCCTGGCTCGACGGGCACGCGAGATTGCCGGTCTCGATGCCGGTAAGAAGGCTGCCATCCATCCCAACGATCATGTCAACGCCAGCCAATCATCCAATGACGTCATCCCCTCGGCTCTGCACCTGAGCGCTCTCATCCTGATCGAGACAGCGCTCTTGCCTGCTCTCGACGACCTGGTGGCAAGCCTTCGCAAGAAATCTCGCCAGTTTCGGAGAGTCGTGAAATCAGGGCGCACCCATCTCAACGATGCGACGCCGGTGACCCTGGGCCAGGAGTTTTCCGGCTACGCCGCCCAGGTGAGCGAGGCCAGGAAGGCCATCAAACAGGCCGCCTCCAGACTGGCTTGCCTCACCATCGGCGGTACCGCTGTCGGCACTGGCGTCAATGCGCCCCGCTCTTTCGGTCGAGATGTCTGTGCGCTTCTGGCAAGCGATCTCGATCTGCCGGTGCGCAAGACGGGCAATCATTTTCGCAGCCAGTCCACGGTGGACGATGCGGTGGCGGCAAGCGGCGCCCTCAAGATGCTGGCGGTGGCTCTCATCAAGATCGGCAACGATATTCGCTGGATGGGCAGTGGCCCCCGGGCGGGTCTCGGCGAGCTGCTCATTCCGGCGGTGCAGCCCGGTAGCTCGATCATGCCCGGCAAGGTCAATCCGGTCATCGCCGAGTCGGTTCTGATGGTGGCTGTGCAAGTGATCGGCAACGATGCCGCAATTACGGTGGCCGGTCAGACAGGCAATTTCGAGCTGAATGTGATGCTTCCGCTGGTGGCATACAACCTGCTCCAGTCCATCCGCCTGCTCAGCTCCGCCTGCAATAACCTCCGGACCAGGCTCATCGACGGTCTCGAGCAGACCGGACGCGGACCCCAGCAGGCAGGCAATAGCGTCGCCCTGGCCACCTCGCTAGCGCCGGTGATCGGCTACGATGAAGCGGCTCGGATTGCCAAGATAGCCGTTGCGACGGGCGAGTCAGTGTTCGATGTCGCCCGTCGCGAGACTTCCCTGCCTGTCGGGCAGTTGAAAACCCTTCTCGATCCGGCGTCCATGACCAGGCGCTGAGAGGGTCGTAGCGAACAGTCAATGGAGAATGCCATGAAGACCGAGCAAAGTGATTTCCGGGTCGGTGACCGGGTGGAGATCCTGCGTTACCGCAAGGAGATTGCCTGGGGTGATCGCAAGCCCCAGCGATTTGGTTTCATCACCAGCATCGATGGTGCTTACATCCTGATCCGCCCGCGCTGGTGGAAAGCCGGCGAGCTCATCGAGCGGTATCCCTCTGAGATCAGGCACGCGCCTGGCAAGTAGGTGATTTTTCGAAATGCGGATGGAGCCGGTTGCTTCCATCCGCATTTCTCCTCTGTTTGGCAAAAACTATAGAGCACAGTACAGCTCGAATATCGCTGCTCACCCGGCATTTATTGCAGGGTTCACAGGAGTGGTTTTGATGTCGCTGGTGGTGGCGGAGCATGTCGATTTTCGTCTTCGACGTATTAGCCGGGGCTTATCTCGGGGCATCGCAGGGGGCTTAACAATTGCTTTATATATCTTTGTGCTGAGCTCCTAGCGAAGCTGGCGCAATAGCTCTCAAGCCAGAAACCATGCCAGATCACTGACTCAAGGACCTCCGAATTCATGGTTTGTCAGAAAACTATCATCTGGTCATCTATTGCTTTGGTTGTCATGAATTCAGATATCTAGAGTTATCCACTTTCCATAACTCAGCAAAAAGAACCTTACAAAGAAACTGCTGCTCACTCATCCAAACCACGTACCGGCGCATTCCCGACGCGCGGGTGATACCGACTCCTCGAGTCGAATCTCTAGCGGCGTGGCTTTTCGCAAGCAGACGCCGGCGCCCTTCCAACGGTGCGCTCAGCGTCTGATTACCAAAATCCGCGCCTGAAGCCCGCAGAGGCTTCGGGGCTTATCTGGACTCCAACTGGCCCGGAGGTTGCCTATGCACGACTACAACTTCTTACAGGACCTGCTGGTGATATTCGGATTTGGACTGGTGGCCGTTGTCGCCTTCCATCGTCTGAATCTCCCGGCTGTCCTCGCTTTTCTTGTTACCGGCGTCTTCCTCGGACCATACGGCTTCAAGGTCGTCGACAACGTGTCGTCGATCGAGGCCCTGGCTGAGGTGGGCATCGTTCTGCTTCTGTTTACCCTGGGAATCGAGTTCTCCATCTCGCATTTCATGCGGATGCGGCGATTCCTGCTGATTGGCGGCGCACTGCAGGTCGGTCTCACCATCGCCCTGACGGTGGCTATCGGGTACTTCCTGAGTGTGCCCACGTCCCTGGCGTTCTTCATCGGCATGCTGCTGTCCATCAGCAGCACCGCCCTGGTGCTCCGGCTCCTGGAAGGACGCAATGAGCTGGACTCTGCTCACGGCCGCAACTCCCTGACCATCCTCATCTTCCAGGACCTCTGCATCGTGCCGATGGTTCTCATCACTCCCTTTCTGGGCGGCAAAGATGTGCCGATGATGGAGCTGGTCTGGATTGCCGGCAAGGCCCTGATCTTCGTAGGCTGCGCGTTTACCATCGTGAGGTTCTGTCTGCCCTGGATTCTCAACCACGTGGCTCAGACCCGGAAGAGAGAAGCCTTCGTGCTCACCTCGATCTTCCTCTGTCTGGGTACTGCCTGGGCGACCTCCCATGTCGGGCTCTCCATGGCTCTGGGTGCCTTCATCGCCGGCATGCTCCTGTCCGAGTCCAAGTTCAGCCATCAGGCTCTCGGCGATATCGTACCCTTCCGGGAGCTCTTCAACTGTCTGGTGTTCGTGTCCATCGGCATGCTGTTCGATGTGCGAACCCTGTTGCAGATGCCTCTCCTGGTGGGGGTCTGCCTGCTGGTGGTCGTCGTCACGAAGGCGATGATCGCTGCCGGCGTGACCCGCCTGTTCCGGCACTCGGTCAAGGTCTCGATCCTCACCGGCGTGGCTCTCTGCCAGACGAGCGAGTTCTCTTTCGTGCTCGGCAAGGTGGGACTTGCCTCCGGTGTCATCGACGCTACCACGAACCAGCTCTTCCTCTCGGTGGCGATTCTGTCGATGATGGTGACTCCGCTCATCTTCGCGGTAGCGCCTCGAGTAATCGAGACCCTGGAGAAAATCCTTCCCTGGAATCCCGGGACGGGTGCACGGCCTGCCGAGCCCGGCGGCTCATCGAAGCTGAACGATCATGTCATCATCGTCGGCTTCGGGAGCAAGGGTCGTAAACTCGCCGAGGTTCTCGAGCGCAGCTCGATTCCGTATGTTGCCATCGACATCGACCCCACGACGGTCATGTCCGAGAGCCGCGCCGGGCGCCTGATCATCTACGGAGACGGCGCCAACCAGGAAGTCCTGAAGTTCGCCGGGGTCGAGCAGGCCAGGGTGGTTGCCATCACCTTCGCCGACACCAAGACCGTCCGGCGGACCACGGACCTGGTGGACAGGCTCAATCCGTCCGTCCACATCCTCGCTCGCGCCCGGCACGCCAGCGATGTCCAGCCCCTCATCGCCGTCGGCGCCAACGAAGTCCTTTCCGAAGAGCTGGTGACCACCATCGAGTTCTTCGTCAGGGTTCTGAAGCGGTACCAGGTGAAAGACGAAAAGCTGGGCGAGTTTGTCAACGAGTCTCTGAGCGGGTTCGACGGATTCATCCGTGTCCTGTTCGAGGCTTACCACCGTCACGAGAATCTCCAGCTCGTGCCGCTCGGTCTGTCCGTCTCGGTCTACAGCGTCGAGAAGGGCTCGCCCTCTGAAGGCAAGTCGATTGCCGACACCGAGTTGCGCAAGACAACCGGAGCTACAGTGGCGGCAGTCCGCACTCCCAAGGGCGACGTGAAAATCGACCCCGAGGCGACTGAGATTCTCTCGTCCGGCGACCTGGTCATGGTCCTGGGACGTTCCGAGCAGGTGGATGCTGCCAAGCCGCTCTTCAAAACAGCGGCCAAGCCGGCGGAGAAAGCCTGACTCATAGAGGCGGGTGACGCTATGCGTCACCCGCCTTTTCCGTGTCTATCAAACACTAGACAAAGGGATCAACTATGTCTCAGAAAAACACGCACTTTGCAGTGTGGATGGTCTGCATCATCCTGCTGGCTGCTTTCGTTGGATTCGTGCTGGTCGATAGCAACCCGATTCAGAGGGGCAACCCCAGCGCCGTCACAGCGACCCACAACTCGCCTCGCGGGAGCAAGGTCCGCCCGACGGACAGCTCGCAGGCGGTCAGCGAGGGCGGAAGCCCTGCCACCAGCCGTCCCAACCCCCGTGCTCCCAGGCCCATAGGCATCATGCAGGCGCACGAGCTTTTCGACCTGATGAAGTCGAGTCCCGACTCCATCGCGTCCATCACCATTTTCAACGGCAGCGACCGGATCACGCTGCTGCGGTCGGATAACGGCAACAGGTATTACGTCACTCTGCCGGAGCGCGGAGGGACGGAAGCCGTTATCGCCCTGGCTCAGGAGAAGAGCATCGCCTGGAAGGCGGAGACCGACAGTACCGCTACCCTGCGGGGCTTCTTCTTCTCCTTCGGTCCTTTCCTCATCCTGGGCGGGATCCTGGTCTTCTTCTGGTACCGGAACAGGCAGGGTGGTGCAGCGGGTGGTCCCGGCGGCATGGGCTTCGCAAAGTCCCGGGCCACCGATCACGACGCCGAAGGCGCCGACGTCCGCAAGGTCACCTTCAACGACGTCGCCGGCTGTGACGAGGCCATCAAGGAAATGCGCCGGATCGCGCGTGGTTTGAGGCGTCGCAAGCTCTACGCATTCTTCGGCGCCAAGCTCCCCAAGGGCATCATCCTGGAAGGACCTCCGGGCACGGGTAAGACCCTTCTCGCCCGAGCCCTGGCTGGCGAAACCGACGGCACCTTCTCGTCCACCTCCGGCTCCGACTTCGTCGAGATGTTCGTGGGTGTGGGCGCTTCCCGCGTTCGCGATACTTTCGAGAAGGGTCGCAAGAAGGTGAAGGAGACAGGCAAGCCGCACATCATCTTCATCGACGAGATCGATGCGGTGGGCGGCAAGCGTGGCGGCGGCACCGGCGAGAGCAGCAACTCCGAGCGCGAGCAGACCCTCAATGCCATCCTCGTCGAGATGGACGGCATGAAGAACAACGAAGGTCTCATCCTGGTGGCGGCGACCAACCGCGCCGACATGCTCGACAACGCGCTTCTGCGCCCGGGGCGTTTCGACAGCCAGATCACCGTGGACCTTCCCAACAAGGAAGGAAGGTCCGCGATCTTCGCCATTCACACCCGCAAGAAGCCCCTGGCTGAGAACATCAGCTGCGATCTTCTGGCGGCCCGCAGCTACGGCTACAGCGGTGCCGAGATCGAGGGTGCCTGCAATCGTGCCGCGCTTCTGGCGGCCGAGCGTTATGGCGCCGACATTCCGGAAGACGCTTCCGAAGCCGAGATCGAGGCGGCCCTACGTAAAGCCGGCGCTGTAATCTCCCTGGCTGATTTCGATGAGGGCGTGGATTTCGTGCGTTTCGGCAGCGCCGACCCGGCCAAGCAGAAAGCCATGGCCGAGGACGACAAGCGCAACACCGCCGTGCACGAAGCCGGTCATGCCTGCGTCTCCGATGTGATGCCCGGGGCCGATCCGGTGGTGAAGATCACGATCATGAACCGCTCCAAGGCGCTCGGCTACGTTCAGAACATGCCTTCCGACGATCGCTATGGTCTCACCGACGAGCAGATCATCGCTCGCATGGTCACCTGCATGGCCGGTCGGGCTGCTCAGGAAGTCATCCTCGGCAAGTCGGACACCGGCGCTGCCAACGACTTCGAGCAAGCCAGCCAGTATGCCTATAACATGGTGACCCGCTGGGGCATGTCCAGGCTCGGCCATATCTCGGTCGGGCGTGGCGGCACCGGCATGCGCGGCATGAGCGGCTCAGGCCCCATCGCCAACTATGGTCCCGGGCTCGCAGACCGCATCGACGATGAATGGATGCGGATCGTCGAGGAATGCTACAAGATGGCCCGCGCCATCGTCGAGAAGGATCGCACCCGTATCGAGGCGCTCGCCAAGACGCTGCTCGAGAAGGAGACCGTTCTGGGTGATGAGTGGAACGCGTTTACTGCTCAGAATCCGAGCCGTGTCGACAAGAATTCGCTGTCCTTCGATCCCGCCGCACCGGAAGGAGGGAAAGAATAATGCCTCTGCCAATGTTCGAGAAAAATCCCGACGGCCTCGCAAGCGTCGCCGATCGGGTTCGCGGCTGTATCTCTCTGGTGTTCTGCATCGGGGGTTTCACCGTGGCTTACAATGCGCCTGACACTCAGTGGCAGGCCTTTGGAATGATCGTCGGTTTCCTTTGCATGCTCACCACCCTGGCGATCATGTTCAAGGACTTCGATTGATCGTTTGAGTCTCGGCTGAATGCGGGACTCGACGGGACGCGTGTAGTGCTTCGGCACCGCTCGCGTCTCGTCATTTTTCGCTGCGAGATACGGGGCGGTATAGTAGGACTTTGCACGCGCATTGATCGCATCCGTCTGTGGCGAAATTTCCTTTAACCTTACCTTAAGCCTGGCTGTGTGAACATGGAGAAATGGTTGCAAGAGGAAGGCATTCAAATGAAGAAGCGCAGAACCTCCGGAAAATTGTTCGGAAAGCTCTTGTTTAGTGCACTTTTGTGGGTTGTCGGCAAACTGCTCGAGCCTGTTCCAGTAGTGAAGGCGATGTTGAATGTAGTGGCATTCGCCGCCTGATCTTTGCCGCAGTAATTCAAATCTGAATCAACGACTTCAAGGCGGCGATCAACAGCACCGCTGCCAGAAGGCGCCTGAGATACTCGCTTGTGCTCAGTCTGGTGGCGGACCATGAGCCGAGTAGCGATCCGGCCAGTGCCACTGCTAATAGTGGTGCCATCTCGCCGTATTCCAGAGAGGAGTTGATCAGTCGAGCGCAAAGTCCCGCCAGGGAATTGGCCACGATAAAGAGGGCTGCAGTGGCGGACGTCGTGCGGGTATCCGCCCACCCGGACAGAATAATCACCGGGCTCAGGAAGACACCACCGCCGATACCGACGGCGCCAGCGAGAAAGCCGAGCACTGCTCCTGTCGGGACGACGATCTTGAGGGCGGGCCGGCGCACGAAGCGGTCCGGGGAGCCGGGCGGTGTCTTGAGCAGGAGAAGCCTTGCCGAGGCCAGAATCAGCACTATCGCCAGAAGGAGAGAATACTGGCTGTCGCTGGGCCGGCAGATGGCTCCCAGAAAGGCGAAGGGTATGGAGACCAGTATGAATGGCAGGCTCAGGGACAGGCTGAGATAGCCGGCCCGGCAGTAAGCTGCCAGAGCTATGGAGGCGGTCAGGCAATTGAGGATGAGAGCGGAGCCGGCCATTATCCCCGGGTCCAGTTGATAGATGGTCATGATCGCCAGATAGCCGGTGGCGCCGCCGTGACCCACTGCCGAATAGAGACAGGCGACGATGCCTATGAGCGTGTAGAAGATAGGGTCCACTTTAGAGTCTTGCTCCAATCTCCTTTCGGGCAAAAAGGGCACCAGTTGCCTGGCGCCCTCTAGATTGCTTCCCGATGGTTCTAGAGACCGAGTTGTCTGGCGATGACCAGGCGCTGGATCTCGGACGTGCCTTCGCCGATTTCGCAGAGCTTGGCGTCACGCAGGAAGCGCTCGGCGGGGAAGTCTTCGATATAGCCGTAACCGCCATGGATCTGGACGGCCAGGTTGCAGCATTTCGAAGCGATTTCGGATGCGTAGAGCTTGGCTTGCGATCCTTCGAGGGTGACGCGCTTGCCGTGGTCCTTGAGCCAGGCAGCATGGTAGAGGAGCATCCTGGCTGCAGCGATCTGGGTGGACATGTCGGCGAGATAGCCCTGGATGAACTGGAACTTGCCGATGGGCTGGCCGAAGGCTTCTCTCTGGTTGGCATAGGCCAGGGCCGAGTCGAAAGCCGCCTGGGCTATTCCCAGGGCCAGGGCGCCGATGGAAAGGCGTCCGCCTTCCAGCGTGGTGAGGGCTTGCTTATAGCCTTCCCCTTCTGCGCCGATGAGGTTCTCTTTCGGGATGCGGCAGTCTTCCATGGTGAGACTGGCGGTGGGGGAGCCGCGCATACCCATCTTTTTCTCGACCTTGCTGACATAGAAGCCAGGTGTGTCCTTCTCGACGATGAATGCCGAGATGCCTTTGCGACCCTGGCTGGGGTCGGTCATCGCCATGATGATCGAGACATCGGCATGGGTGGCATTGGTGATGAATTGCTTGGTGCCGTTCAGGACATAGTGGTCTCCGTCTTTTCTGGCGGTGGTCTTCTGGGCCGAGGCGTCCGATCCAGTGCCCGGCTCGGTGAGGGCCCAGCAGCCTATATATTCGGCTTTGCAGAGCTTGGGCAGATATTTCTCTTTCTGCTCTTTGGTGCCGAACAGATTGATCGGGTTGCTTCCCAGAGAGACATGGGCGGCATAGCTGAGACCGGTGGAGCCGCAGGCCCGGGCGATCTCTTCGACGGCTATGACATAGGATCGATAGTCGGTGCCGACGCCACCATATTCGGGGTCGATAGGCAGGCCGAGCATATCGAGCTTGCCGAGCTCTTTGAAAGTCTCGACGGGGAAACGGGCTTCTCTGTCCACTTCCTGAGCCTTGGGGGCGATCTCTTTGGTGGCGAAATCGCGGAAGGCATCCCGGATTCCAAAATTGTCTTCGGTAAGAAAGGCGCCGTAAGGCTGAACGTCCTGTCCGGTCATGGTGGTACTCACTTGTTCTCTCCTTGCAATCTCGTGAACGAAGGCCCGGAAGGGCCATCGGCAGGCTCGCCTGTCGAGCAAGCGGGCCAGATGCGGATCATAACCCTTAAACTGATTGAGGGTGGTTTTCTTAAGACTTAGATAGATATTGCTCGATCGTCTCGACTATCTTCGCCGAGGCTAGCCCATCTCCGAAGGGATTCCTGGCGCCGGCCATGGCCCGGTAACGCTCCGGAGCGTCCATCAGCTCCCGGGCGCCTGCCACAATCCCTTCGGTGGTGGTGCCCACCAGCCTGGCGGCTCCTGCCTCTACGGCTTCCGGTCGCTCGGTGTTGGTGCGCATTACCAGAACAGGCTTGCCCAGGGATGGGGCCTCCTCCTGGATGCCGCCCGAATCGGTGAGAATGAAGTGGCATTTCTGCATGGCGTAGACGAACGGCACATAGTCCAGGGGCTCGACATTGATCAGTCTGTCGTGACCCTTGAATACCGGCTCCACCGATTCGCGGACCACCGGATTCTTATGCAGGGGATAGAGGATCTGGACGTCCGGATAACGCTCGGCGATCTCTTTCAAGGCCAGGGCGATCTGGCTCATGGGTGCGCCCCAGTTTTCCCTCCGGTGGGCTGTCACCAGGAGGACTTTGTATTTGTCGAAGTCGGCTCTGCCGAATAGCTTGTGGTCCACCGGCGAGTCCTTCAGGCGCCGTGAGGTGTCCATCAGGGCATCGATTACCGTATTGCCTGTCTGATAGACATGCTCGGTAATTCCCTCTCTTCTCAGGTTTTCCACAGCCAGGGGGGTGGGGGCGAAATGAAGGGTGGCGAGCTGGCTGGTCTGACGCCTGGACATCTCTTCCGGAAAGGGGTTGTAGCGGTCGGCGGTTCTGAGGCCTGCTTCCACATGACCGACCGGCACTTTGTGGTAGAAAGCCGCAAGCGCAGCGGTCATGACGGTGACGGTATCCCCCTGAACGAGAAGCAGGTCGGGGGCGGACTCTTTCAGAAGAGCGTCCATTCCGGTGATCACGCGGCTGGTAATGTCCGCCAGGCTCTGGCCCGGTCTCATGATATTGAGGTCGTGATCGGCTTTGACGCCGAACCAGTCGAGCATCTGATCGAGCATCTCGCGATGCTGGGCTGTGAGGACCACCACCGGCTCGAGAATCTCGGATTGCTCCAGGCGGGCTACCACCGGAGCCAGCTTGACAGCTTCCGGTCTTGTTCCGAACACACACATGACGCGCTTTTTCATGGTGGCAAATTCTACAGCAATTGCCGCCGGGCAATCTTATCGAGCCCTCACCAATTCCAAAGGCTGGAGCCGGTCTGTTAAACTAGGGCGTTTGTGGGTATCTCCAGTAAATCAGGACTTTCTTGCTGAGGGCGACGTGGACGTCATTATTGAAGGCAAAATTACCAGCGAAGAAGGTGTCGACGAGGTCCTTCGCACCTGTGCCGAGATCAAGTCGGTGAATACGCCGATTCTTCGGATCAATGACAATAATTCCGAGCTTCAGGGACGGATCGCATTCTCCCAGGGCGGCTATATTATCGGCGCTAAAATCGCCAACACCGGCGAGATGGGCTATGACGCCGTTCGCAAGTTGCTCCTGGTCTCGGACGGCAACTATGCCATCCTCGATCCGCTTCGCAAGCATATTACCGAGGTCAATCAGTCTCTCTGGATCAAGGTGGATAAACTGGTAGCACTTCTGCCCAATCTTCCCGAAAGCTCGGAAGGGCTCGTGGACCCGCATCCGGATCGTATCGAGGCCAGCATTGTTCGTCCCAAGACGGGACAGATCGATATCTCGGGTGCTTTCGCCCAGGCGGCGGTGGAAGACAGAGCCGCGCCGGTGGATAAGGGTCCTGCACCGGTTGTGGTCGATGCCAAGTCCCGGTCGCGCCGTTTCAATATCGGTGCCTGGCGCGTATTCAGAGCCGGACTGGTGATCATCGCCGTGTTCGCCCTTGTACTTTCAGGACTCCTGTACAGCCACGAGATCGTTGCTTTTGCCCAGAATCTCTTCAAGCATTAGCTTTGCGGCGGTGTTTCTGGCCCTTTTGCTGGTCTCTCTCGGGATGACTCCGCGGGCCGGCGCCGTTGAGGATGACGGGCTCATTGCTCATCAAATAGTTTATGAAGGTCTAGCCAGGCAGTATTTCGTTCATGCGCCCCAGGCTTATGATCCTGGCAGACCTACGGCCGTGGTGATTCTCTTTCATCAGGACGGGGCTAGCGGCCCGGAGATCGCCGAGCTCAGCCAGCTCAACCGGGTGGCTGACAAGAATGGTTTCCTGGCTGTTTATCCGGACTCCGTCAAAGGAGCGTGGAACGACGGCAGACGTATGAACCGGGGCTATCAGTTCGATGACGTGGGTTTTATCGATCGGTTGATTCGTGATCTGCACCTCAAGTGGAACGCCGATCCCGCCAGGATCTATGCTGCCGGTTTCGATGGCGGGGGCTTTTTCTGCCAGTATCTCGCCCTCAAGCTTCCCGGCCGCCTGGCTGCGGTCAGCTCGGTTGCGGCAACTCTTCCCGAGTTGATTTATCACAAGATGCAGCTGCGCAAGCCCACTCCGGTGTTCTATATCCTGGGCATGGATGATCGAGCGGTGCCTTTCAAAGAGCCCGAGAAGAAAAAAGGAAGCAAGCAGCCCCGGGAGCGCCTGCTTACCGCCTCTGCCGCCGTCGACTTCTGGCTTCGAGGGAATCGCTGCTCGCCAAGAGCGGAGCAGGGAATGCTGGCCGATATAGATGAGACCGATGGGACCCGGGTTCGCTGGCTTCGCTATGCTGTCTGCTCCAAGGGCTCGGAGGTGCTTCTCTACGGCATCGAGGGAGGCGGGCATACCTGGCCGGGAGGCTACAAGCAGTCGGGCAAGCTCGGCCATACCTGCATGGATATCGACGGGGCGGAGGAGATCTGGAAGTTTTTTGCCCGGCATAAGTTAGAAGACTCCCGGCTCTAGGCTTTTATTAGATTGGTAGCGCAAGCACGCTAATTGCCAGGCAAATAAATAAACGTACGTTCATGAGGGTGCGCTAACTATTAATAGTCATAGCTCTACGTATTCTTACGTATATGCGATTCCTCCGGATTAATTCTTCGGGGTCGTCATCGCCTGGTTCGATACTCCCGGTATGACACGCTTTGCGGATGCGCAGCGGTTCAAAAAAGGGAAAAATCAGGGTAACCCATTATTAATCCGGCTATTGCTTGGCAACCCTCTCTTTATTAGTGTGTACTTATCCTTTGGATTAAACCCATGACACGCAGGACGGATTTTATCCTCAACCCATAGCCAATCCGACCAATCCAGCTTTTCTCACCAGGCATTGCGTGCCCAGAGGACTTACACGTCGACTTGAGCCGGGTCCCTGACCCGATTGAGTCGGTCTTGATGCTGCGCGAGCATCGCGACCGGATAAATGCGCATTTCGATTGATTGGGGGCAGCTGTGCTAATCATGCACACCCAATTGATGAAGCGCGTCTTGTTGTTTCGATTTATAACCCGACCCGTCAGCCGGTTCGCGACCTGGCTTTCGAGTCCAATAAAAACAAGGAGACAAACATGACAAACTCCAAGTCCACTCTGCTGTCCGATCACGGCAATGCGCTCGAAGCGAAGATCTATGCATCCCGCCCCGGGATCGCAACCGTGACCAAGATCCCCGACCATGTCGAAGGCGTCGCCGTGAAGGTGACCGTCATCGGCGAGCTCGGTGAAGGCGACTACGTCGTGCGCTCGGTGCGTGCCGGGACCAAGTATCCAGCACGCAAGATGGAAGTTCTCTTCGGTGTGGTGCCGGCATCCGTCGCCAGCAACATCGAGGGGTTCAAGAGCGATGTCAGCGAAAACCGCCGGAGCGCCTTCGAAGCCGGATCCTGCATCTGGCTGCGCACCGGTAACGAGGTCGCTTCCATCGCCAACGCGGTTCGCGTGACTGTCTGAGCATCAGCTCTCGCAATAGCCGGAAGTGCTGCCCTTCCGGTGGCTGCGAGACGATGTGCGTCCAGCCAAGCGAACAATCCTGAACCTGCACCGATATGCAGGGGAGGCCGGGTCGTTGATGCGGTCCGGTGCTGGCCAGCTCGAACGGGAGCTGGCTGGGGAAATGTTTCCCAAAAAACTAAAGCCGAAAGGTACAAATCATGAATGCACAAGTAGCAAATTCGTTCGCAACTGATGGGCGGCAAGATTCGCCCATGTGGCAGGAGCGCTCGTTGAGCCATTCCGACAGGGAGGCTTTTCGAACCTGCCGAAAGTCCTACAAAGACCGCAAAACTCGTGCCAAGCGAGTGAAGCGCGAGACCCCGCAATTTGTCGGCGACCTCACCCATCTGGGTACGGCAGTCGATGACTCCGCGGAACGCGAAAAGCTGCTCAGCAGGCAGCTCGAGCGGGTTCCGGAAGCGGACCGTGACGAGGTGGAAGCCACCGTGCGTGCGCTGATCGCCAACGACGCCGCCATGGAAACCGAGGGTGCCGTGGACGTTCAGAAGGAGAAGCTGATCCGCTGGACCGACCCCGAGACGGGCTGGGATCTGGTGGCCAAGCCCGACTCCATGGGCTTCGTCGTCGATGACGCCAGGGACCGCGAGGTTCTCGAGGTCGTCGACAAGAAGACCGCGTACACGGTGAAGGAATCGCACATCAAGCAACTCCTGTTCTTCGGGATGGTGGCCAGCCTGTCCATGATGGAGTCCTTCCTGGGCAGCATCAAGCTGGTGGCGCGCGCCCTGCGTGGCAAGGAGGAGAAAGTTCTCTGGTACAGCCGTGCCAGGACTCCTCAGAACCTGCGCGAAGTGCGAGCCGACATCTACGAAATCGAGAAGTCCATCGAGACGGACTCGTTTCCGCCGACCACCGGGATGCACTGCAACCGGTGCCCCTTCCGGGAAGGCTGCGACGCGTTCAAGGCGTGGACCGCTCAGGAGCGTACCGAGCAGGAGCAGGCCGGCAACACCGATGTGGGTGAAGGGGCCGGGCGTCACCGGGACGGTAAGGGACGCCGTCCCTTCTACCTGTCCCGCCGGCGCTATGCCTGATTCTCAACGACAACGTTAGCTGAAGGAGCTCAACAATGATCGATTGTGGATTGGACCATGGCCACGACCTCGGCGGTGATCCGCTGGGCCTGGCCTTCGACATGCTCGGCGACGTCGATGTCTGCGGCGCCGATATTCTCGCCGAGTGCGGGCACGACGTCGCCTGCATCGACTTCGATGGGCAATCTTCCCTGGGTGTCCTGGGCATGTCGGCGGAGGGCGATGCCGCTTCCGACAGCCTCGATCTCAGGACGAAGGGCGTCCACGTGGTCGGTCACGGCTACACCGACGTGAAGAGGCTCTTCGCCGAGCAAGCCGAGAAGAACGGCCTCATCCGGGTGCCTTTCATCCAGGTGGGTGGGCGGGACCTCGACGCCTCGGAGGAGCGGATCGTGCCGATCTCGCGCTGGAGTCGCAAGCTCCCGAAGGGCACCATGCCTGCCGGAGCCGTCGGCAACAGCACCGGGCGCACCCGCTGGTGGCGTCAGTACTGGCAGGTGGGCAAGAAGAGCCATCCCTGGGCGAAGCCGGTTTTCGACCGGAAAGCCCTGACCTGCTTCGAAGTGGTGTGCATCTCCTGGGAGTACGGTGACACGTGCGACTGCGAGACCATGCTCGTCATCCGGGTGAAGTGCCTGTCTCGCTACAGCAGCGCGAGCGAATGCTGGAACCACCTCCGCACTCCGCTCGAGCGGCATGACTGTGCCGGATCCAGGCTTCGCGGTCTGGTGAAAGCCGCCCTCGGCCTCGCCAGACCCGGCGAAGCCGCCCGACTGCTGCGGGCGCACGCCATGCGCCAGTTGCAGGTCGCCTGACGGGCGCGCCACACGAGCGTGTCCGGAATGTGAGAGCCCGGTCGGCTGACGGTCCGACGGACCGGGCTCTCAGTGACTGTGCCCCGCCTCGGACCGGGTGGGGCGCGTTTTCAACGATTGAAGGAAACTATGAACGAACTGACACTCCTCTCGAAAGTGGCTCTGCTTCTCAGCGGCAGCCTGCTCATCGGTGCCGCCGGCACCTACCTCGGACGCGCCATCCAGTCCATCGGCGCGTTCATCCTGCTCGCGGTGCTGTTCATCGGGGGCGCCATCGGCGTCATGTTCCTGGCGAGCGCACCGCCTGCGGTCGGCATCACGAGTCTGTTCGTGTGGGTCTTCATCTCGGGGCTCTTCATCGGACCCTCCATCGAGATGTATGCCAAGAAGCTCGGCTGGCAGACGGTGTTCCTCGCCTATGCCGGCACGGGCGGCGTCATGGCTCTGACCGGTGCGGTCGGGATGTTCTCCGGCGTGGACTTCAGCGGCCTCGGGCCGATCCTGATGTTCGGCTTGTTCGGTCTGATCATCGCCGGCATCGTCGGCATCTTCTGGCGCATGTCCAGGACGGTCAATATCGTCTACTCCCTGATCGGGATGGTGATCTTCGCCGGCTACTTCCTCTTAGATTTCTTCCGGCTCACCAAGTCGGAGAATACGTGGGAGTCCGCGATTCGCCTGACGATGGCGATCTATCTGGACTTCATAAACTTCCTGCTCTACCTGCTTCAGTTCCTGGCCGCGGCCTCGGACAAGAGCTGAGTGGAGCGGGTGTCTCGGTAGAGCGTGTCGTCGGAGAGCCCGCTTAGCTTTCCGGTAAGGATGCGCTAATGGCGCCGGGTCTTTCGGGACCCGGCGCCTGTCGTCTCGGGGGCGAGCGCGAGCTCGTCAGGGTGCTCCGGCATCGGCTCGAGCGACAGAAGGACCGGCTTGCAAGCCGGTTGTGCCGGGAGGGTCGGGACAAGCGGGTCCTGCTCCTCTCAATTCCAAACAACTAACCAATCCCTCGCATTGCTCGCGAGGAGAAAGAACCTGGAGGTTTTATCATGGCACTAGCAAGCACAGGAGCGACCCTCAATGCTGAGGTGATCGCTCGTAATCACGAGAAGGGCTCGCTCACACTCGAGCTCGACACAGGCGAACGCGCTGTCCTTCCATCGGGCAGAATGCTCGGCAAGACCCAGCAGGATCGCTGGGAGCGCTTCGAACGTCTAACCGACGGCACCGAGATCCGGGTGCTCGTCATCGCCCAGCGCGAAGACAGAAACTTCCGTCCCTGGTTCATCGTCAGCGAGCGTCTCGATGACGACGTTGAGATGCCGGAGGGGGAAGGTTCGGATTCAGCGGAAACCGAGCCGTCGGTCTCGCATTCTCAGCGGGAGGAGCTCTTGAGGCTCTTTCCCGTGGGCAAGCGGGTCACCGGCAAGGTCCTGGGTCGTCGTAACGGAGCCATCGCCGTCCGTCTGGGCACGGTGGTCGCGCTTCTGCCTCTCGCCCTGATCGGCTCCGCCAAGGAGTCGTCGTTCCATAGCGGCGTCAACGTCAAGGCAACGGTCCACGAGGTCGGCGCCAGTGGGGTTGTGCTCAGCCGCATCGGTTAGGCAAGAGGTTTTGCTGAAGGTTTCGGCAAAGGTCAAAAACCGGGGGAGCAGCCACTCCCCCTTTCCCTTCTCTTGAAAGGAGCTTGATCATGAAGCGCAATTCCAGCACGGCAAACGTCAGCGTCGACTTCACGCAGGGGCGCGGCTTCGGTCGCATGGGCGAAGGGCTTCCGGCGGACTTCCTGGACACCCGGGAGCCGCTGGTGGTCACCAGCACCATCGCGGCTCTCTATGCCAACCCCGAAGACGAGGATGGCAGCCTGACCAACAAGTACAGCCGGGCGATTGTGAGCCTGGCTCTGTTCGCGGGCGGATGCCCCGTCACCCTGACGAAGCAGCAGTATCGCAAGCTCGAGCGTCGAGTGCGCGACTACGCTTCGTTCATGGACTGCGAGCAGTACGAAGGCGCCAACAACCTGAGCTTCGCCCGGTACGTGCTCCGGCACGCCCGGCGCCGCGCCCAGGGCGAAGGCGTCATCTAGCAGCCGATTCGTTTCACCGTGGGAAGGTCTGTCACCGGCAATGGTGCCGGCGGTGGTCCTTCCCTGTTCTCAACCCGAAAGGAGACTACGCTATGAAGACTGCAATGTTGACCATCGCTGGTGATCTGTCGAATACCGGCTGGACCCCGGCCGCCGCGGCTCTCGCCGCTGCCGAGTCCGTCATCGACAGCCACCGTTTCGCCACCGAGACCGACCGCGTTCTCGCTCGCCACGAGGGCGACGAGGGCCTGGCGCTTTTCCCGTCGACCGACGAGTTGATGGCGATGGGCGTCAGCCTCTTCGACCTCAGCCGGGCGCTCGAGGCCGGTCTCAAGGGTGAGGATGTCGCCGGCTTGCTCGCGTCCTACGACGCGGACACGCTGAACGCCACCTCGCCAACTACGACGAGCACGCCGAGCTCGCGTCCCTCCACCCCGACCCGGTGGAGCGGGTGCTGCATCGGCACGGCGAGTGCGCCTGCGTCTGACGCAGAAGCACAAGCACCAGCAGGCACCGGCGCATCATGCCGGTGCCTGCCTTTCTTCCCGATATGGCTGTGGCCACAAGGTGTGGACCGGATGATAGCCCGGCCGGGTTCGATTCCCGGGCAGCCGCCATTTTTCAATCCTGAATCCACGATTGGTTCGTGGAGGAGGCCGGGTCCGGGTTTCACAGAAATCTCCGGGTCCGGTGCTGGTCTGACCTGATGAAGGCAGGCCGGGGAAACCCCCGGGCGCGGCATGTCGCTGCGTTCAACTCGAACTCTTACGGAGACTACGCTATGAAGACTGCAATGTTGACCATCGCTGGTGATCTGTCGAATACCGGCTGGACCCCGGCCGCCGCGGCTCTCGCCGCTGCCGAGTCCGTCATCGACAGCCACCGTTTCGCCACCGAGACCGACCGCGTTCTCGCTCGCCACGAGGGCGACGAGGGCCTGGCGCTTTTCCCGTCGACCGACGAGTTGATGGCGATGGGCGTCAGCCTCTTCGACCTCAGCCGGGCGCTCGAGGCCGGTCTCAAGGGTGAGGATGTCGCCGGCTTGCTCGCGTCCTACGACGCGGACACGCTGAACGGCCACCTCGCCAACTACGTCGAGCACGCCGAGCTCGCGTCCCTCCACCCCGACCCGGTGGAGCGGGTGCTGCATCGGCACGGCGAGTGCGCCTGCGTCTGACGCAGAAGCACAAGCACCAGCAGGCACCGGCGCATCATGCCGGTGCCTGCCTTTCTTCCCGATATGGCTGTGGCCACAAGGTGTGGACCGGATGATAGCCCGGCCGGGTTCGATTCCCGGGCAGCCGCCATTATCAATCTAAAACGCAGCAGCCACAGGGCTGGTCTGCGGCCGCGCTCGCCTGAGAAGGCGACTCAGTCCGACGGTAAGAAATCGGCGACTCGAGCTCGCGGAATCGCGAGGATTTCACAGTCAATCCGAAAGGAGAATAGATATGTCAGCTGACAACGTTGTCTTTGTTGTGAAGACCAAGAAGCGCGGCAAGGCCAGCTTCGGCGTGTTCCATGGCAGTGCGTCCTGGTTCGAGGAGCTCTGGCTGGACGTGAGCAGCCTGCGCGAGCCGGAGCTTCGCTTCTACAAGTCGCCGGAGCCCGGGCGGCTCGCCGAGCTGCTTGCCGAAGGCGAGCAGTTCACGAGCCTGTATGACGCCCTGGTTCGTGCCGGCGAGATGGCGGTCGCGATTCCGTACGTCGAGTACGGCATTCAGATCGTCGATGTGACCGGCAAGCACGAGCCCTGGACCAAGGATGTGGCCGACCAGCCCCTCAGGAACTACGAGCGTCTCGAAGCGCTCAGGGCTGCTGTTCTGGCAGCGCTCGAAGGGAAGGAAGGCGAGGTCGTCTTCCGCAATCCGGGCTTCCCGGATGGCACCCTGCGCGACATGTATGTCGCCATCCGGTGCGAGGTCGGCGACCGTGGCCGGGAGTGCCAGTGGTGCCCCGGTGATGGCGACGAGCCGGAGTCCTACAGGCTCACGCCTGTTCCTGCCGAGTGATCGGTAGTGCGAGGAGGGGTGGCGAAAGCTGCCCCTCCTCGCGCTTTCTTCTCATCCGTGAGCTATTACAGAAGATAGTGAAACTTGCCCTCGGGCAAATTGTTGTTATCGATCGATAGCCTTCGCTGCGCCATGTGATTGCGCCTGTATATGCTATGCGTGATCGGTGCGGCTGATATTTGTGCATTGCCCGTCACGGGCCGGTTCTGGTCGAGGCTGTAAAGGCTTGTTGCGAGCGGGATAGTGGCTGTAGATGCGATCGGATTGTTTTGCATATCGAACCGCTAGTGATACCGCGCTAAGATAACTTCCGATAATAGTATCATTTTTGCTACCAGTCCGTATATGCTTCGTGTATTGCCGAATCCGGCTTAGTAAGCCAGTTCCTGGGTTTGGCGGCAGGCGATCTACTTGCAACGGTATATCCTCGACGCCAGATGTAGGTTAAGCGTTTTCCAGAATTTTGATTCTAATGAATGCTGAAAAGCCAGGTGGCTAAGGACTTGGCGGGTTGTTTACAGGTTTTCTACGGAAAGTTACATATTGCCCTGGCACCACTATCGGTAGTACATTATTCCCAACAAAATTTTTCGAAACCACAACCGAATCTGTTAGCTGCTGCTAAGAAAAAGCGCCTGTCCGCGCGTGGGTGAAGTGATTCTCCCGGAAACGCGGTGGTCTGGCACTATCTTCCGGTTTGGCCCCTTTCTGGGGTCGTGGACTCGTGTACCCAAAAATCGTCAACAGGAAGGAAATCCAGGAATGCTCAAGGTACAGAATAAAGACAACCAGGCTCAGGGATCTACCCCGGGAGAAGTGGCGGATAAGGAGATTTCCAGACCGCAGTCGAAGGTCGCCGATTATATGGATCGATATTTCGAGTCCACCCAGGAGACCCTGGTCGGTCTTTATGCCAAGCGCGACTCCCTGACCGGACAGCCCGTGGAGGACGTCAACGGAATCATCGATAGAGTATCTACTTCAGTAGCCGTGGCGGAGCTCAAATATGTACTTTCGCCCGAAGAGATTGTCGAGATCTCTCTTGATGCTGCCGTCGGGCATCCTGTAACGATCCACTGGGCTTCCATATTCAGCGATCATATCGGCAATCAGAAGTTCTGGGCCAATACCCCCGCCAACATCAATGCCGATCCAGAGGTCGCCCTCGATGTTCTCAAATACTGGGCTTACGGCAAGCTCGCCGAGATGAAGGAGGACGAGATCTGGCTTCGCTCGGAGGATCTGCGCCGGGCCGTGCTCAGTAAGAATACCGCCAGTCTCTCCGATCACGAAGTGAAGATGGGAGAGCTCTCGGCGCGCTTGAGAGGCAAAGGCTGCCTGGCAGCCTGCGGCGTGGCCTATGTCGAGGATAGCCTCGAGGGCATTCAGGAAGCCGCTCGCATCGAAGCTCTGGCTGCTAAGGCCGCTATGGGTATGGGATTGAATACCTCGAGCCTGAGACCATGGGCTTCGATCATCTCTAATGGTGCTGCCGCTTCCGGTCCGGATCGTTTTTACGAGAAGACCATCGCCAAGGCCGTGGAAGCGGTAGCCCAGGGCGGCCGCCGTGGCGGTGCCCTGATCGAGCTGCGCAACTCGGATCATCCCGATATCCTTTTCTTCATAGACAAGAAGAAGTTGACGCCACCGCCTGTGATGTCGGCTATCTACAAAAAAATGGAGAAGGACTTCCCGCAGCAATCCGGAGAAGACAATCTCTCTTACAAGAAGCGTATTCTCCAGCTCAGTGAGACCCGGTACGGTGAGCTCTATGCTCAGTATCTCGAGAAGCAGAACTATCTCAAGAACACTAATGTCACGGTTCTGGCCATGCCCGGATTCATGGAGGCGGTCTCCCGGAAAGAGTTCTATCCGGCCTCCTTCAACAATGCTCGCTGGTCGGGACCGCTTTTTGATCCCAGGCACCCTGTTCTCGATGAGAAGACCGGCCAGATCAAGGTCAATCGCCTGACCAAAGAGCCCGTTTACGATGAGTATTCCGTTGATCTGTCGGTCTATCCCGAAGCTATCGAGGCAGCACGCAAAGCCAAGAACTCCATCGTCGAGATCACCGATCGCTATGTGCGGGTTCGGGGACAGTTCTATGCTCCGGATGTGTTCCAGCGTATTGTGGAAGGCATGCGTGATTCTGGCGAGCCCGGTCTGGGTTTCTACGAGACCATCAACAAGGGCAATGCCAACGATCATGTCTACGATCTCAACACCTGCAATCCCTGCGGCGAGCAATTCCTGCCTGCCGGCCCCGGCAAGGACGGACGCTTCTACATGGGCAACTGCAATCTGTCCTCAATGCACGCCGCTCACGAGGCGTTCTGGAATCCGGACGGTACTTACAACATGGCTCAAATGTCTACCGTCGCCAAAATCCAGCAGCGTTTCATGGATAATGTCACCGATGTGAGCTGGTATCCGATTCCGGCCCAGAACATGACTGCTCGTATGGAAAGACGCAACGGTGGCGGTTTTGCCGGTATCGCCGAGTTCCTCTCCCGTCTCGGCCTCGAGTTCGGCAGCAAGGAAGCTCTGGCGGCCACCGAGCAGCTCTTCGCCAGTTACACCAGGGCCAGCGTCGAAGCCTCGATGGCTCTTGCCAAAGAGCGAGGGGTCTATCCTCTCTGGGAGGGCAGCAAGTTCCAGAAGAAAGGCTTGCGGGTTCGCAATTCCTGTATGACCAACAACGCTCCCACCGGTACCCTGGCTCAGGCGCTGCAGACAAGCTGGGGAGTGGACCCGCACAACGGCATCGTCTTCTCCCGAAAGGTCCGTTCGCGTTTTGTCGACTTCGTCGCGCCCGGTTTCAAGGATCTCATGCAAAAGCATGGTGCCTGGCCTGAGAGCATTGAAGCGCAGGATGCCCTGATTGCCAAGATTCGGGCCAATCACAAGTCTTGCCGGGGCATCGCCGAGATTCCCGAAGCGGTCCAGAAAGCCTTCCCGATCAGGGTGGAAGTCGAGCCGGAAGCTTATATCAAGCATCTTGCCGCTATCCACCGCGGAGCCGACGAGTTTCCCGAGGCCTTCAACTCGGTGTCCAATACCTGCTCCATCCCGCTCGAATCGAGTGAAGAGTCTGTCTTCCAGGCTGCCATGCTGGCCTGGAGGCTCGGGGTCAAAGACATCACTTTCTATCCGGACGGCAGCAGGCTCTCGCAACCGGTCGAGAAGATCGCTAAAGAAGACTATGAGCGCGAGTCTGACCTGCTTACCCAGCTAGGTCACCAGGAGCGCCGCTCTATCGACGTGGAAGAGACGACCGGCAAGACTTACAAGGTCAGAGTCGGCTCGCCGGATGGAGGCTCCACCCTGCATGTCAGCCTCAACCACGAGAAAGATCGACCCGGCGAGCTCATCGAGGTCTATGCCAGAATGGGCAAACCCGGAGCGGTCGAGTCAGGTCTCTTCGAAGCCGTCGGCAGGCTTGCTTCCGCTTTTCTGCAGTATGCGGCCGAGTTCGGAGAAGACGAGCGAGCCAAAGCAGAGATCACCATCGTTCGCCAGCTGGTGAACATCCAGTCCGGCTATCCGGCTTTCTTCAAGTTTGGCGATACCGAAAAGCCCGTGGTCGTACAATCGCCCTGCGACGGTCTCGCCAAGTCCATTCAGCACTATCGGCGCCACTATATGGACAGCCTTTCGCCCTGCGAAACGCCGGCTTCCGGACGGCCGGAGCAGGTCGCAGCGCTGGACGTGGCTGCAATCACTCCCACCACTCCAACCAATATCAGTGCGGTGGTTGTTTGCAGCAAGTGTGGTGGAGAGTCCTGGCTCAAAATCGACGGATGCAATGTCTGCCAGAGCTGTGGCTATTCAAAATGCGGCTGATATCAGGTAAACCTGGCTGACAGCAAACTGAAACGCCTGCCCCCGGCAGGCGTTTCATCGCCATAAAACGCCAAACCGCCTCGAAGAGAAGCGGTCCGTGCGTAAATGGCGATTTTTTGATGGTTAACGTTACCAAGTTGAGACTGCCCAAGAATCAACTCTCGATCTACTTTTCATTGATTAAATCTCGAAGAATTTATAGGACTGTTCAGTCTCGAAGTGGTGCCTGGACGGATGAGAGCCGACCGGAGGGCATGAAAGCGAGATTTGTAAGCCCCCGGGTGGTATGAAGTTATTGCTACCGGGCCTCGAGTGTGTATCATGGTTACGGTAGCCCCCTCAACCGGGCGATTTACTAGTTAGTCAGGTAGTTGTTTCCCCATAAAGTAGCGTGCCAACGCCGCAAGAGATCGCTGAAAGGCGATTCTAAAGCTATGACAGACGACAACAGGCCCCCAGCCCCGACTAAAACGCACAAGGATTACTATTACATCCTTGGTGTCAGGCCGAATGCAACTGGCGCCGAGATTCAAGAGGCGTACGGCGATCTCTACGAGAAGTTCGGTCCTCATATCGCTGCTCATGCCATCGACCCCGATGTGCAGGCACGAACCTACCGTGATATCTGCGATGCCTACGAAGTCCTCATGGATCCCGGTAAGCGGCGAGAGTACGACCAGAACAGCCAGGCGTCCAGACAGACTTCAGACGTTCGGGCTCTCTGGGGCAAAGTCACGAAAGACAAGAAAGAGGCCAAAGAGAAGACCAACCGTCCCAGCGATGATATCCAGCAAGTCCAGATCCAGGCCCAGGCGCTGGAGATGGAAATCGAGGTGACTCTGAAAGAAGCCGTGAAAGGCACTCGAAAGCAGGTAATCATTACCGATCCGACTCCATGCGAGAAATGTGTCGAGAAAAAGCCGATGGAGCGCATGCAATGCGACAGTTGCAGAGGTCTGGGGTATTTCAACGTCGATCGCACCATCGAGCTCGAGCTTCCCACCGGACTCTATGACGGTCTGGAGATCAGGCGCCAGGGGCAGGGCCGCTGGGATCTAAGGGCAGGCAAGTATGGCGATCTGATTATCAAGATCAAGCTACGGGACCATCCCTGCCTGGAAGTCGTGGACAAGGACCTGCGATGCATGGTTCCTGTAACAATTTACGAGGCCATGCTCGGCGCCGAGATTCAGGTGCCGACCGCCACCGGTAAAGTAACCATGAAGATTCAGCCTCTCACTCAGGTCGGCCGGACTTACCGGCTCAAGGGTCTTGGGCTGGCCGGTCACGACATGCTGGTGGTGATCGATGTCGTGATTCCCAAAAAGCTCACCGGAGAAGAGGTCAAGCTATACAGGAGGCTCCAGCAGCTCTCCGAAGAAGTGAATCCGAGAGTCGAGATGTTTCGGAAGCTGGAAGGCTTGTCATAGGTTTGTCATAGCTTCGCTAACTGTCTAGCAAGACCACATTTGAAGGGTTTTTTGGCTTCTTAACCGTTCGGCCAGCCTGATGAATGTTTGGAATCTGATTATCATGGTGAATAGACCGGGCTTTACGGGTTCTTGATAACCGGTGATGGCTTCTGGCGGTTAAGGGTTCCTCTTGGCAATATTAAGATAATCTTGCTCTAAACCTAAGCTCTATGAGCCTTTCTACGTTGAGATCGAGAGTATGTAGCTACTACGCTCAAAGTATCTTTCCGTTTGTTGCTTAATCCGAGAATTTCTCCTCACCCGCTTATTTGACTGCAACTGACAGCTTCGCTCCACCTTGCGCCGGCAAGCACAGGTTTGTACCGCTCGGGGTTTCCCGGTGGTCAGGAGCGAAAAGCGCGCGAGGAGTTTAGCACAGCCCCCAACTAACCAAGAGCGTGCTCGCCAGTTCGTCGTCGGGTCTCCCGGCTGACGCTCGTGCGAGCCATAAGGAGTTAGTAACCATGACACGAATCAAAAAGTCATCTACGAGGGGTGTGGCGAAGAAGATTGCCAAGCAGACGGGTTACGATCGTGAGGTGGTCGAGAAGGCCATCGTCAACGCTATCGCGACCCGCAACCGGGACAAGGCGGACGGGTATCTGTCCTACGCAGGTATCATGCCGCTCGACCTCCCGGATGGCACCAGGATCGCCGTCCTACCGGACATTCACGTGCCGGCGCATGACAAACGCATCATGTGGGCGATCAAAGCGTTCCTGGAAGACTTCAAGCCGCACATCTTGATTTTTATCGGCGACGTCGCCGATGTTTTTGCTCTCTCTCGATGGCCGAAGCCGCCGCGTGTGCGCGTCGACATCCAGAAGGAGCTCGACGAGACTCGTCGTCTCGTTGATAGCCTGATGAAGATTTCGGGCGCCTACTGGGTGTTCTACATCATGGGCAACCATGAAGACCGCGCCCGCCGCTACCTCACGGACCCGGCGTCCGGACTGTCCAACGTTCTGGACTTCGCCACCCGTGAGCCCATCATGTCCTTCCACGGTCTGATGGGATACAAGCCTGGTGACCCGGTCACTTTCATCTACGACCTCGACGAGCGCTCCGGCTTCGGTGGCGCCGTGGTCGTGAACGGTGACATGGAGTATCACCATGGCTACATCGTTCGTCCCAAGCCCGGTGCCAGCCCTCTGGCTGACGCCGATCGTCAGGGCCGCTCGGTGACCCATGGTCACACGCACCGTGCCGGTATGCGTGTGCGCCAGAAGAACAATGGCGATATCCTCCGTGGTATCGAGCTTGGCCACGTCGTCGACGTGACGCACCCGTACCTGGGTTACGCCAACCTGCTCAACAACTGGCATCCGGCTCTCGGTGCCTCTCTGGTCGTCGGCGGCAAGGTGCACACGCAAGTGCTGCCCATCAAGCAGGTCGACCACAAGGGGCGCAAGAAGTACACCCTGGTGTACGCCGGCAAGGTCTATCGGGCTTCCGACCGTTAATTAGAAAAGGAGTGCACATCATGAGCACAAACAAAGCTAAGGCGGGCGGTAGCAGGCGTGGCATCAAGCGCGCCACCAACTGGCCGCCCAAGAGCGTTCTTTCGCCGGGCGAAGACTTCAAGTGGATGCCGGAGGTCATTTTCGACCTCCACAACACGCTTGTGGACTGGACCGGCCGTTTCGCCGAGTTCGTGAACCTGCAGTACGGTCACAGCATCGACGCCAAGTCGGTGTCGTTCTACCACATGCAGTTCGACCCGGAAAACGCCCTTACCAACGCAGAGTTCCTGGACGCCTTCGTCGCCTTCGCGCGCCGAGCCAAGGGCGGCTACGGTGATCTCGAGCCCTACGACGGAGTCGTCGAGGCGCTCAAAGAGATCAAGGACGCCGGGATCGATGTCAAAGTCTGGACCTGGACGCCCGGTGCGGCGGAGGCTCGTATCGACAACGGTACGTCTTCCTACAACACCGGTATCGCCCAGGGTGTCACCAAGAACCTGGTGGCGAAGCTCGGTCTCGATCCCGATCGCGACCTGCGTTTCATCAAGCCAGGCGAGAAGAAGTACGAGATGATCGAGGAGCACATCCCTCTGATGGTCGAAGACTCGCCCGAAACGGCGGTCGGCGTCGGTCAGATCGCTCACGCGGCCATCCTCGTGCCCGAGTCCTACAATGCGGGCATCGTGGCACCGAACGTCCTTCGTCTCGATCACCGAGGTCAGCTCGCTCCCACCGTCATCGACTTCTTCAAGAAGCTCGAGAAGGCGGGCGTGCTGCACCGCACCAGCTAAGGAGGTTTACCATGTCCAAGGGAACCAGCTTTAAGAGAGTGACGGTGAAAGAAGACGCGAAGACGTCACTGGCGGAGGCGGGCATCTTCGAGTTGTCCAAGCTCCCCGACGGCACGCGTATCGTCGCTCTCGGTTACATGTATTACCCGCATCACGACCGCAACCTGGTCGAGACGGTTCTGGACTACCTGCGAGCCACCAAGCCTGGCGTCGTCTTCCTCCTCGGTGGTGTCATCGATGAGGACGCGTTCAAGGCTTTCGGTGAGGACCAGGACAATTACCTGCACCAGTACCCGGAAACGGCTGAGGTGCAGGCTGCCATGGCCGCCGGCGGCTTCGAGGACCAGGTCCTGAAGCTCGGCGAGACCTGCGGCAAGTTCATCGAGTCGATCCAGGAGGCTTCGGGTGGGATGGTCATCTACATCCCCTCGGCCACCCACCTCTCGATGAGCAACGAGGTCCGGATCATGGAGTGGATCCAGCAGTCCAAGCGGATCCGCGACAGCTGGGCAGTCAATCACCAGGATGCTTCCGACCTGCCGTCGGACCCCTCGATTGAGCTGCCCAAGAGCCTCGAGCTCCTGTTCAACCTGCACAACCATCCGTGGATCCGGGTCCAGCCCTACAACTCGGGCGTCCTGGTGAACGGCAAGTTCCTGTTCAAGATCGGCGATTTCCGCCGCCGCAGCCCCGGTGACACGTCCTACGTGGACTGGGAGCAGGACGGCTTCGACGGAATCATCCGGTCTTTCGACGGCAAGGTCTCGTCCTCCTGGATGAGCCGTGCCGAGCACACCATGCCCGGCCTGCAGCTCACCTTCAACGAGCAGCACGAGGTCGGGTTCCTGTGGGACAGGAAGCGCATGGGTCACCTGCGTGACTATGACCGCCGCGCTCCGGGCTTCTGGACCGGCGTCGTGGTCGACGGTGACATCTTCGGTCAGTCTGTGCCCATCATCGGTGGCAACGATGGACGGCGCTCGTTCGTCGTCGACGGCGTTGCCTACACCGAGAAGGACGCCTGCTGCCTCACCCGCGGCAAGGAGATTCCCTTCGGTCCCCGCGACCTGGAGAAGCACGAGCACGAGGATCCTCGCCGGATCCCCGCGCCGGCTCGCCTGGAAGACGAGGGTGAGGGCGAGGGCGAAGACGCCGAGTCCTGAGCAAGTGGAGCTGCCGGCTCCCAGGAAAGATAGCCCGGTCCGGATCGCAGATTCGGAACGGTCGCTCGAATAATCGGGGGAGCGGCTCGCCTGGCGAGTCGCTCCTTCCGGTTTTCGGCGAGGAGACCAGCTTGTGCCCACGGGCACTCAGCTGGTTTTCGCTTTACAGTTAAAATACTATAAAGAGTAGTGAAAAACAGAGCTTATAGCCCTGTTTTCGAGCATACTTGTAAGTTCAAAGCAAGTTAGCAGTGAAGGTCAGGCGGGCTCGGTTCGAGATTTCGGACCGGCAGTTTGCCTGCCGGTGAGCAATTTTAATCTACCTGCTTTGAACGGACTGGTATGGGAGTGTCCGCGAGTTTTTATAGCATCAACGACCTGAAAGTGAGATTTTTAGGCGTTTCTGACGTATTTTTCGCCGTTTTTTATGGCATAAACGCATTTTTGGTCTGGCAATGGAAATACTAGGATCTTTACGGCAGCTTGCGGGGAACTCGACATTAGCGGGGACTCTAGCTTCAGTGTGCCTGCCGATGGGCATTTTCATCTACCGGCCCTGAACGGACAGGTATGTTTTCGAGTATCGAGTACTGAGTATAGAGATAGGGGGCTATGTAGCATATGACGCTGGGGACAAGTTCTTTACGGAAAACCTGTCCTGGCAGGCATAAAGTGCAGGAGCCCGTGATGCAGGATCCCGGCAAGGATTCCTGCGGCATATTAACCGCCTTTCATATCTGCGCTAGCTACTATTCAAAGAAGGCTCCTGGTAATTACACCACTGAGGTTGGCGATCTCGCTCTTATTTAGCTGGGGATTCATGACCTCCAGAAGCTAGGTTTCGATTACATGCTCTCTTGATTCTTCTATCTGTGTGAAAGCCACGCCCTAATCTCTTATCTACTATCCAGATGCTCGATATCGGTGAACTCGTTCGCCGGTGTTCTGCCGTGTCTGGGGGGTTCGGCTGCACCGGTGGGGTCGACTCGAGCGTGCCCTTCAACTGTCTACTGACGGAGAACTGATATGGACAAGATTGGCTTGAATATTGTCGGCCTGGCCGCCAACTCGATGCCGCGCTCTCTTCGCATCTACAACCACGGCGGCGGTTTCGTCGGCGCGCAGGGGATCATGAACCTGGGTGCTGATGACAGCCTCTATGCTCTGGTCACCAGCGAAAGGGATTACCGCTTCACCGTCGACGGCGACCTGGTCATGACCGCCGAGCCCGGCGAGAATGGCGTCAGTCCCTTCGATTTCGACTGGTCGGCGGAAGCGAAGGCTCGCGGCGAAGGTCGGGCGACGATCACCATCGTCAATCCGGACGTTCCCGAGCAGCCCTCGAAAATCCGGGTCGAGATGAGCAACGACACGCTAGCCGTGGTCGAGTTCCAGCTCGACACCGGCAACAACGTCTGCCTCTATATCGACGACGACAGCGATGTCTCGATCATCGACCCGGCGGTCAAGCAGGCTCTTGCCATCGATGCCGACCCCTATCGAATCGGGCTCGCCGTCTTCGAGGCGGCAGCCATGGCCGGCGTGACCGGGAGCTTCATGGGCCTGCCGCTCCGGGCCGCCTGACCGCGACCCGACGCTGATTCCAACAGAACGGAAAGGTAGTAAGATGCAACAGTCACTTCTCGCCTTCGCCCAGGGCAAGCACAGAGACCCCGCCGATGCGCTCGCTCAGCGCGCCGTCCTCGCCATGCTCAAGCTCAGAGGGCTGGTGGGCAACGCCTTCCAGCGCGGGGACGGCGAGGGCTATGTCGCCTGCAACCAGGCGATTCGTCTTGCCGCTGGCGGCTTCGCCGTCGTCAACCAGGCGCGACGGTATCCCTTTGCCGGCGAGATCGCAGAGCTCCGGGAGATCCGGCTGACCGGCATCATCGACGATACCATCGGCGCCGCAACGCCCCTGGTCGAGGACGCCGAAGCGGCCTTCGATTTCTTCCGGGAGCGCTGCGCGCCGACCTACGGTGTCTTCGGGGTGGCTTCGGTGACGATCCTGCGCGGCGACCACTGCCGGGCAGCGATCGCCGAGATGGTGGCGCTCAACGACAACTGAGCGCCCTCTGGCCCGAATCGGGGCGGCTGCACCCTGAGCCGGTGCAACCGCCCCGAAGATCGGGCGCCGGACAGGTTGAGCGGGCGGCGTTGAATCGCTGCCCTGCTCTCTCTTCTTTTTTTTTTTGAAACAAACTATAATAAGTAGTAAAAATCTCCTAAAAAGATGAAAGCTCAGCCCCGGTAAGGGCTGAGCTTTCATCGCAAAACGAGCGTTTCCGGTGCCGGCCTTCCTTAGAGCAGGAAGCCGATCAGGAAGTTGCAGATGGTGATCACCACGGCGGCACTGAAAGCGGCGCCGAAGTTTCGGACATAGAGCACATCGGGAAGGATGCCGCCGACGACGCGAATCGCCAGGGCATTCACGATGATGCCGAGCAGTCCGAAGGTGAGCACGTGCACCGCCAGGGCTGTGCCGATGGTGAGCATGGTCAGGCCGACCCAGAGGCCGACATTGACGAGCCCGATGAAGAGGACCGTGATCAGTCCCCGGATCAAGCCGCCCTTGCGAACGGCAACGCCGCCGCCGGTGACATTCGGAACAAGAACCAGCAGGATGAGGACCTGCAGGAAGATTGAAAGCGCGTAGCCAAGCATTTTTGTGCTCCTTGTCTATCAGGATTCAGGATTTGTCCGGGACTGCCGCAGTGGCAGCCTCCGGTCCTACGATCTGGTCGAAGATGGCCTTGATGGCGAAGTGTTCCTGCCGGTACAGGATCCGGTCTCGGTAGATCACCTCGCCACAGAGCTCGAGAATCTTGAGAGTGTGCTTCAGGTAAGGATGACCTGAGCCCATCTCCCAGGCGATTTCGTTGAAGCCGCTGGACTGGATGTGGAAGAGCTCGCGAACGATCGCCGAGATCTCCGCATAGTTTCGCTGGCTGAAATCACGGTTCTCGAAGCGCTGCCAGACAGCGTCGAACTTCTGTCTGGCTATTTCTCTGCGAGTGGACCAGCCTCTTCCCAGGTGCTCTTCTCGGGTCTTTTTCCTGAGCTCCTTGCGAAGGACGATCATCAGGATTGCGCCGAGAAGCCCGCCAACGATCCAGAGAGTCGTGATCACCGTGTCGGACCAGGTGTCGACATGGGGGTTGCCTTCCTGGATGATGTCTCGCCCGTCCCAGGTCATTGACGTGAAGGGCGCGAACGCCGGGGGCGTGTAGAGGTAGTCTTCACCTTTCTCGAGATCTCGGTACAGAATCTGCGTCTTGAGCGAAAGCTGTTTGGCCACAGCCATGCTCTGCAGGTTCAAGCGGATTCGAATCATGCGGCTGCCGTCCTCCTCCTCCTTGAAGAGGAATTCGGGCTGGCCGACAATGGCGAAATCACCCTCGATGGCCAGGCTGTTCTCATCTACCCGGGTGCCGGGCAGTTGCTTGATGAACAGCGTGAGCGGAACAATGTCGCCGGTTCGCCAGCCATAGTCGCGTTCCGCCTGGGCCACTACAAGTGGTGCCAGGGGATCGTCGGACCGGGCGGTGACCTGCGTGAAATCCGGCCATTCGACCCTGTCGCCCCTGTTGAAGTAGAGGTAGCCTCCGAGAAGCACCGCCACCACCAGGACGACCCAGCCCAGCCGGGGGAGAATCTTCCCTGTGTTGATTTTCATAGTGAGAGCTCCTTTTCAGGTCACCGCTCTCTCACCAGGCGGCGCGAAGTCCGCGGGATGAGGAGAGTGAGGAAGAGGAATACGAAGCCGCCCATCAGGGCGTAAGGAAACAGCTCCTCCTTGCCCTGCTTGTAAGTGACCTCGACGCTCGAGATCAGGCGCCCGATGGAGAAATCCGAGGGGTCCGTGACCTGGACATAGCGGCCGCCGGTCATGTTGCGCAGGAGAAGCAGAGAATTGGCTTCCAGTCTCGAGGTCACGACCTGGCCTTCGTGCTCGTAGAACTCCTGCCCGTGGTACCGAGCCCGGTCCGCCTCCGAAAGGAGCGCGATGGGAATCGGTGACGGGATGGGTTTGCCGAGGCCGACCACGACGAGCTCGATATTGCGCTCCTGAAGCTCGTTGACGATCTGATGCATAACTAGCGGGTCAGCATCGTTGCCTCCGTCCGAGAACAGGACGATTACTTTCCTGTGGTCCGGTGAGGAGTCGAGATCGAAGAGCATGAGGGCGAGCTCGAAGGCTTTGTCCATCTCGCTGCCTTCGCCAGGGACACTGCCCATGGTGACGGCGCGACGGAGCATCCAGTTCATCGCCAGCATGTCGTCGGTGAGAAAAGCCAGTGGCATTGCCGTCCCCGAGTAGGTCACCACACCGAGCCGGTTGTAGTTCAGGGACGGCACTATGTCGGTGAGGATGAGATGACGCGCCATGTCGAGACGGCGGCCCTCGGGGTAGTCGGTCTCGGCGAGCTTGTCCTTGTAGTCCGGCACAGCCATGCTGCGGCTGACGTCCACCAGGGTGATCACATCGACCTTTCCATGCGGAAACTCTGTCCAGCCGTGCTTGACCACCGGCCGTCCCAGCGCCACCACGAGGAGCGCAGCTCCGGCGGTGAAGCAGACGGCTTTGGCGATGAATCTACCGGTGGACATAACTTCGGAGAAAGGCGCGTAGAGGCGCTCTTCTCCGTAACGCTTGCCGAGTCGTCGGTCACGGCGCCAGGCGATGAGCATTGCCACCAGCGCCAGAGGCGGGATGGCTGCCATCCACCAGAGCACCGTCAGGTTTTCAAAAGTCATTGCTTGATCTCCTTAGATGCCCTTTTTGTTGCTGCCGTTGCCGTTGCTGGGGTCCCGCGGATCCGGCTGGTTCTTGCCGAGGTCCGGGTACTGTTGCTTGAGCCTCTCCAGGTTGTATTTGCTGGCGTAATTGTCGGGCTCGAGCTTCAACGACTCTTCGTAAGCTGCAATCGCAAGCCTGAACTGTTTGTCGTGCTCGTTGACGACCCCCAGCAGATGCTGGATGTCGCTGCCGATCCGGCGCCGGTTCTCAGGCACGATACCGGTCTGCGCGGTCAGCTCGTTGAAGGCATCGGTGAGCACCTGCTTGGCGTAGGGGAGGTTGCCTTGCTGGTAGAGCTGCAGACCGAGCCCGTACATCGCCGTCGCTCTGTCGCCAACCGGTGATTCGGCGGCGGCACGGTAGTTCTCATCGCGCAGGGGCTGATTGTAGACCCAGAGCCGGAACAATCCGAAGAGCGCCGCGACGATGCATGCGTACATGGCCACGGTGGCCAGACCGCCGAGCAGAGCACGGAAAATCGATTTCTTGGTTTTCATAGATCAACTCCGTGACGCTTGTCAGCGATTGAGCACCAGAGCCTGTGCGATGGTGCCGAGAAGAAAGAAACCGAGCGCGGCGAAGGCGAAGTAGTGGAAGAGCTCTTCCCTCTGCTCGTTTACCTCCACCGAGATCAGCGACTGCTCCATCTTGTCGATGGTGTCGAAAACGCGGGTCATATCGCCGGGACGATCCACGGCGAATGCCTTGCCTCCGGTGGCTTCCGCCAGACGTAGAATGTCGGCGCTGCCCCGGGAGATCGATTCGCCTACGCCGATGACATAGATGCGCAGATCGTAGTCGGAAGCCAGGCTGGTAAGGCGGTCGAAAGTACCGGAGGGAATCACGTCTTCGCCGTCGGTTACCATGATGAGAATGCGGGTCTTCGACTTGCCCATTTCGTCGAGGTGGGCAGTGGCGGCATCCAGGGGACCGGGCTTGGTGCGCCCGAAGTTGGTGCCGCCGCCGAGACCCTCGTCGGCGAACTGTGTTTTCCGAAAGACGATCTTCAGGTCATGGGTAAGAGGCCAGGACCAGTATTGATCGGTGTCGAAGACGAAGAAACCGATACGGTCGCCGTTGTTGGCTTTGTAGCGGTTCTTGATGAAGTCGAGGGTGGCGGCGATGGCATTGTCGATGCGGCGGTTCCCCTTCTTGCCGTACGGGTACCCGTCAGGGTCCTGTGCTTCGCCGAGCACGCGAGGAGGCTTGCCCGGAAAGTCCCTGTCGAGGTCGGTTTCGCCGACCACCGATGGCGGCACCGGGCCGAAGTACGCCTCCATAGAGCCGGAGACGTCGATAGACACGAGGATGTCCCGGGACTTGAAGGTCTCCTGACCGATGATGTGCCGGTCTTGCGGTCTGGCAAGAGCGATGGCCAGGGCGACGAAGCCCAGGACGATCAGGGTGCCTGGAATCGCATGCAGAATGCGGCTGCCCTTCAGCCTGTCGAAGAATCGCAGGCTGGAGTGACCGACATAGCCCTTGCGACGGAGCAGGAGCCAGGGTATTGGCAGTAGAAGCAGGCTCAGAAGCCATAGCGGATGCACGAGTATCATTGTTCTTCCTTGTAAATACAGGGCTCCTGGCGCGTGGGCTATGCTGCCGTCGCGCTGGATGCCGGATACACCAGGTGCTGTCCCTGCAGGGCACAGCACTATAGTTTTCGGACCTGGTGTTTTGGAGTTAAGGGGCGGACTTTTTAGTCTTGCAGAGAGAGAATCGGTGACTTCTCAAGTGTATGGGTAGTAACAGCAGAAGGCCAAGGAAAGAGGCTTAAGTTCGCATAACAAAAAAACAGGACTGTGTTTGATTTCACTGACGGCCATCAAGATTTTCTGAAGGCCAGACAGCGGAAGGTGAGGCTGACGACCGGGCGGACGTATTCTGCTAGCTACGCTATCAGCTACATAATCTATGGCTAATATTTTCAAGCCGGAAGCCGGCTGTATCGCCTTTTCCGGGCCTTTACCAGGGATGACCGACCGATCGCTCAGGCTGGGTAGATAGTTATCTGGGTAGAGAGTACTAGTATGGTCGCGGGGCTCGCTCCGTCTTTTCTTAGCAGAGATGCCACTCGAGGACACCAACAATTCGAGCACTGGAGCCAGCGTCAGGCTGCAAAGACTGGCGTGCGTTCCCGGAGCCAACGAGCTCAGCTTTGTCCTCGAGCAAGCTCGAAAGACTACCAGCGCGGTTATCGAGTTGCCCTGGAAGACACCTTCCAGTCCGGCTACATTCGTTTTGAAAGTGTCCCTGGATGATGGATCGGACGATGCCACCTGGGTCCTGCATAAAGGCGATACCCTCGACGCTGCCGTTCTCTGGAGTTTCGATAGTGATGACATCAGCCTGATCGAGAGTCTGATCGCGGCTGAATGCGGAGCTTATCAGGGCGAGGCGACTGAGGCTCCGGTGCTCGAGAGTGCCTCCGGTAATGGTGGCACCGCGAGCGCTCTTTCGGTAGCGCCAGCAGTGGCATCTGCTATACCGTCTCGTCAGCTTCCTCCTCCGGTCAAGCTCGATGTCGATGGGGCGGCTGCTTTTCGGGCCAAAATCAAAAGCGGCAGGTCCGGCGGCTATCCCGCCGACGCCTTTCTCTTCTTCTTGCTCAACGAGTTCGAGAAACACCGCCACACAGGCTCTTCTCTGGCTATCATCGTTTTCGATCTGAAGGCCAACTATGGTGACGGTATTCCCAAGCCGCTGCCTGAGCGCGCCATGCTCGCAGCCGTCAAGCGTTTCGAGCAGGTCTTGCGGTCCGCCGATGTGCTCGGGGAGCTCGACGAGTCTAATCTGGCAGTGCTTCTTCCCGGGGCCTCCGCCAACAATTCCATCGAATGCGGGCGGGCCATGGAGCGCAGCCTCGCCCAGGGTCCGCTGCAGCCCGGCCTCGATATATCGAATGTCATGTTCGCCGCCGGGGCAGCCAGCATTCCCGATACCTGCGGTGATCCGGCGGTTCTTGTAGCGGCGGCTCTCAGCGCTCTGGAGCAGTCCCGGGACGCGCGTGCCGGGATGGTGCTTTTCCCGAGTACTTGAGGCTCATCTGCTCCGGAAAGCCTACTCTAGAAGCACTTCCAGAATTGTCGGAAGTGCCCTTTGATCTCGTTGATGCGGGTATCGACACTATCGGGCATTCTGTCGCCGGTTACCGGACTGCCTCCGGTAACGGCATCGGCGATATAGTCCGAGTGAACCGAAGCGAGCTCGGAAGGGGCTTCCGAGTTGAGCACTCTCATCGTCGCCACGGCTGATTCTGCCAGAGCCCGGGTGTCATAACCGCCTTCCAGGAGACAGACGACTTTCACACCCAGTCTGTCTCTCAGGTCGGCGATTCGCTGAGAGAGCATCGCGAAGCCGATGGTGGAGATGTTCTGTTCGGCCAGGGGGTCGCGGGTGTGGGCGTCATAGCCTGCAGAAACGAGAATGAGATCGGGATCGAACTCATGGCAGAGCGGGGCGACAAGCTCGTCGAAGGCGAGCAGGTGACCGCGGTCGCCGGAGCCTCTGGGCATGGGAATGTTGAGATTGAAGCCTTTTCCTTCCCCTGCGCCGGAATCCTTGAACCAGCCCGAGCGTGGCGGCCAGTTGGGGTACTGGTGGATGGATGTGAAAAAGACGCTGGGGTCGTCATAGAAGATTTCCTGAGTGCCGTTGCCGTGATGTACGTCCCAGTCGACGATGAAGATTCTCCGGGCGCCGAGCTTGCGCCGGGCATAGTCGGCGGCTATGGCGACATTGTTGAACAGGCAGAATCCCATGGCTTTGTCTTTGAGGGCGTGATGGCCGGGGGGCCTGACAGCCACGAAACTGCTGTCGGAGCCGCTTTCCTCGAGGGCGTCGATGGCCGCCATGGCGGCGCCGGCAGCAAGTTTGGAGATCTCGTAGGTCCGCGGGCTCATGAAGGTCTCGTGATCCAGAGCGACTAGAGTCTGTCCTTTTTCGGCTAACCGGGCTTTACTGGAAAGCTCCTCGATATAGCCGGGCTCATGGATGCGCGCTATGTCCTCTTCGCTTGCCGGGCGGGGCTCAAGCTCCTCAAAGCCCAGCTTTTCTTTTTCGTCTGTGATAGCGCGGTCGATGGCTGCCAGGCGTGCCGGGGTCTCGGGGTGCATGTCCGGGGTGAGATGGTCCTGGAATCTGGGATCGCGCACTAGTTTCAATCTGGACATGAAGGGCTCTCCGGCGGAGCTGGGTGACACTTTGGAAAAGGTATTCTACAGGAACAACCGGCGGAAAGATTGAAAGACTCGCAAGGATAGGTGGCGTAAGAGTAGATTTCCGATGAAAATATAGCGTCGAAGCTATGAAAAATGGATTTCTAGGCGTTTCTGGTGTATTTTCGGCGATTTTTTATGCTTGGTACGCATATCCTGGGGTTTGTCAGAATCGGGAGGTATATACTATAATAAAGCGTAGAAACTCGGTGAAGAGAGAAAGAGGGCAACTCTGGACATGGAAGTGTCCTGTTGCCCCTTTCTCATAATTTAGGACCCGGCGGCTTCGTCAGGGAAGCTTGACCGGATTGAAGATGTCGTTGTACAGGGCGAAGATCATCAACGCCATGAGCAGGGCGAAAGTCAGCCGGTAGAGCCGCTCTTTGAAGACGGGGCTGACCGGCTTGCCCATGATCCCCTCCGCGGCGAAGAAGACCACATGGCCTCCGTCGAGGAGCGGCAGGGGCAGGACGTTCATGATCGCCAGGTTGATGTTGAGCATGGCCAGAAGCCAGATGAAGGCGAACACGCCTTGCTCGAACATCTGGGCTCCGATCTGAACGATACCGACGACGCCGTGGACGTCGGTAGCACTGTCAGGCAGTCCCTGGGGTTTGTCCACCAGCCCCACCATCATGCCGATGCCCTTGAACATGGCCACCGTCTGGGTGCCAGTGGTCTTGATACCGTCGACGATGGCGGTTCCGAGAGGCTGCTTCTCGTAGACGATTCTTACCTGCGGGTTGAGGGCGATGCCGATACGACCGTCCGGCCCCGGGGTTACATGGATTTCGCTCTGCTTGCCGGAGCGGTCCACGACGAAGACGACTTCCTGACCCGGGTGCGACTTGATCGCATTGATCGCGTCTTCCGGGGTGGTCACCGAGACACCATCGATGGAGACTATCCGGTCTCCGGTCTGGAGTCCGGCATCCCGGGCGATGGTCACCTGCTGGCTCAGCTCACCGATAGTGGTGTACTGGATGTCTCCGGCGGTCGGCTTGCCGATGAAGGCGAAAAGCGAGGCGATCATGACGAATGCCAGAAGCATGTTCATGGTGACGCCGGCCAGGGCCACGGCAATCTTCTGCCATACCGGAAATTGCTTGACAGGGGTCTCGAGCTCGGACTTGTCCTTCCCGAGAGCCGACTCGTCGGTCAGCTCGGGAATCTTGACGTAGCCGCCCAGGAGGATGGGGCTGATGCGAAACTCGGTTTCCCACCAGGTGCCCAGGACCCAGGACCACTCACGCTTGCCGAAACCGATGGCGAACACTGGGGTCTTGAATCCGAAGGCACGAGCGACCAGCCAGTGACCGAGCTCGTGGACGAGAATCAAGAACGCAAAGCCGAGAATCATGGCTGCAATCCCCAGGGAATTGCCGGCCAGGAACGTAGCGAGTTGTGAAGACATCGTTTTTATCCTTGGTTACTGAAGAAAACGGGGAGGGCTCCAACGCGGAGCCCTCCCCGGGATTCGAAGAACGCGAGCCGGATTACTCGGCCGCCGCCTCGTCGTCGGCGCAGTCATCGCCCTTGTTGCAGGGCTTGATTGCGCACTTCGACTCGTCGCGGAGCTTCTTGAACTCCGGACCGAGGATCGTTTCCTTCTCGCGAAGGACACGAGCAATCTTGCGGATGCACTCGGCGTCGGCTTCGAGGATCTTCTTGGTCTCCTCGTAGCACTCGCGCACGATCTTCATCCACTCCTGGTCGATGAGGTTCGTCAGCTCGGGGCCGATGTTGTTGTGACCGGCAAGCTCGCGGCCGAGGAACGGATTGGGACCGCCCTCGCCAACCGAGATCGGGCCGAGCGCGGACATGCCGAACTCGGTGACCATGCGATAGGCCCAGCGCTGGGCTTGCTTGAAGTCGTTGCTGGCGCCGGTGTCGATGGTGTCCAGGAAGATCTCCTGGGCAGCGCGACCGCCCATCGCCATCATGATCCGGGCGCGGAGCTGCTTGTCGGTGTAGTTGTACCGGTCGCCCATGGGCAGCGCCTGGGTATAGCCCAGGGCGCGAGCGCGCGGCACGATGGTGATCTTGGTGACCGGGTCGCCGCCCTGCTTGCGCTCGTACATCACCTGGGAAATCCAGGCGTGACCGAGCTCGTGGTAGGCGGTGTTGTCCATGTCCTCATCGGACATGCGCTTGGCCGCCTTCTCCTTGGCAGGACCCATCTGGACACGGTCGATGCCCTCGTCCATGTCTTCCATGGTGATCAGGCGCGGAACCTGAGCGTTGATCTCCTTCTCGGAGAGCTTGCCCTCGTTCCGGAGACGGTTGATCTCCTTCTCGATGCGGCGAGCTGCCACCAGGGCCGCCTGGTCGGTGACGCCCTCCAGTTGCGCGCCGGAGAATCCGGGCGTGTTGGCGGCGATCACATCGAGGTCGACTTCGGGGGCGAGCTTCTTGTTGCGCGAGTGGATCTTGAGGATCTGCTCGCGGCCGTGCTTGTCCGGAGCGTCGACAAGCACCTGTAGGTCGAAGCGGCCGGGCCTCACCAGGGCCGGATCCAGGACGTCGGGCCGGTTGGTGGCCGCCATCAGGACGATGGAGTCGTTGGCCACGAAGCCGTCCATCTCGACCAGGAGCTGGTTGAGGGTCTGCTCGCGCTCGTCGTGACCGCCACCGATGCCGGCGCCACGCTGGCGACCGACAGCGTCGATCTCGTCGATGAAGACGATGGCAGGCTTGTTGGCGCGGGCCTGGTTGAACAGATCGCGCACGCGGGCGGCGCCTACACCGACGAACATCTCGACGAATTGCGATGCCGAGATGCTGAAGAAGGTGGCGTTCGCCTCGCCTGCTACTGCCTTGGCGAGCAGGGTCTTGCCGTTACCGGGGTCACCGATGAGCAGCACGCCCTTGGGAGGCTTGCCGCCCAGGTACTGGAGCAGTCCCGGGTTGCGGAGGTAGCGGACGACCTCCATGAGCTCTTCCTTCGCTTCCTCGACCCCGGCCACGTCGGCGAAGGTCTTTTTGTCGGCGGAAGGAACGAACTTGCTTGCCTTGGACGCGCCAATCTGGCTGCCCATGCCCATCTGGTTCCTGGCTGCCCGGCCCATGATCCACATGATGACCATGAAAATGAGCACCCAGGGCAGAAGGTTGATGACCAGACCGAGAAGCACGTCGGTGAAAGTGACCGGCTTCTCCTTGAAGGCCTGGGCGTCGGCGGGAATCTTGAGGTCCTCAGAGAGCTCGAGCAGCCGGGCGCTGCCGGCTTCGCCGGGGACCTGCGCGGAAAGCGGAGCCTTCTCGTGGTCCTTGAAGCGAAGCAGAACTTCCTGAACTTGACCCTCCTTGTTCTTGACGAACACGAGCTGTTCGACAAGGGATGGATCTGCCTGCATCGTGGTGCGGATCTCTTCGAAGGCCACGACCTGGGGCTGAATCGTGCCGGTATCAGCAGGCTGGCGAAGGCCTCCCTGCATGAACATCATCGCGATGATGAAGATACCGACGATCCACAGCATTGTTTTGCGGTTGAACATTGGTTGTTTTCTCCGTGGCACTCAGCCTTACTGGGCGTTGGAGGAACGCGGAGCACGAATGATGCCCCAGCGAATCATGTTGCTCTCAACGATGGCGATGGCGCTTTCGTTGCGATATTCCTTCGCTGCGCGAAGGGACTCGAACTCGCGCCGCTCGATGGTCCTGCCGAGGTCGGCCCAGGCGGTGATGGAGTCGGGCAGCGAGCTGCCGGTCTCGTCGGTGACGACGATCTCTCCCTGCCTGGTGATGTTGGCTTCGCCGGTGATCACGTTGAGGGTATAGAAGACGGGCTCTCCCGGGCGGTCGAGCTTATCCTTGGTGTAGCGCAGAGCGATGAGTGCCAGACGTGCCGGCGCTCCGGTGGATGCCCAGTCGGCGAGACTGCGTTGGGTGCCTTCCACGGTGACGCCGTCGGCAGCGGTGAAAATCCGAGCCGATTCGCCATCCTGGCTGATCTCGTAGCGGTACCTGGCGCGACTCTGGCGGTTGCCTTCGGCAATCTCCAGGGCCTTGATGTGGGCTTTCAGTCCTTTGATCGCCATGCCCTTGCGCTTCTTGAGAGCGGTGGTCTTTTGGGTGCTGGTCATGAGACAGCTCCTTTCTTGATGAAGGGTTGCCACCGGCTTATGCCGGCGGATTTGATAAAGCGCAGCCCGGACAAACCGGAACCACCTGTCTCCCGCACTGCCTGTGCGTGTGAAGCACGGCCTGGAGTAATGACTGAGCTCGTAACGGGAGAAGACGACGGTCTCTCCGGATCGGCATGGTCAACCCAGTGATGACATGGTGGTGTTAAGGCTGCATACGTGTTCGATCACCTGCGCGACAGGCGTACAGGTGCTTTTGGTGAATGGGCTTTCTACAGAATGGCTGGAGATTCCTCTCGAACACTTAAAAACGTATTTGGACTCGAGAAAACTATTAAGGCGCCGGTAGTTTTATCAACGACTGAAGACTCAGATATCTTTAAGAACGACGACTCCAGAACCATTCTGCTTATTCAGACCTTACCCCTGATTTCATGAAACATGCTCAGACAAGGCTCCGGGAGGCTTGTCAAGAGAGTTCTTGCTCGCGCATTCTGGCTATTTAAGCAATTAGCGCAGGCGGGTAAGCGCTTGACAAGAGTGGTTGGATTTTCCGCTCTCATTGAAATAGTTAGCAGAGTTCTGAAAACAATTTCGATGTCAAGTATGGTACGGAAGAGCAAGACAGGGCAAGCTTATTCCTGTCGCCTGCCGCCCTGGGGGAGAGAGATGCTGGAAGGTCTTGACAGCCTGTTCGGTGTAGAAAAGCCTGTAATCGGGGTCATTCACCTGTTGCCTCTTCCGGGGTCGCCTGCATACACCGGCGACCTGGAAGAAGCGCTGTCTCGAGCGGAGCAGGAGGCTATGGCTCTGGCTTCCGGCGGTGCCGATGGTATTATCGTCGAGAATTTTTTCGACTCCCCGTTCACGAGGGGAAGGGTCGATGCCGCCACCGCATGCGCCATGACGCTGGCGATCAGGAGGGTGATGGGTGCGACGGAGCTGCCGGTTGGAGTCAATGTCCTGCGCAACGATGCTCTCACGGCTCTGGCGGTGGCCACTACCAGCGGTGCCAGTTTTATTCGGGTGAATGTACTGAGCGGTGCGATGTTGACCGATCAGGGCATTATCGAAGGCGATGCCTATGGTGTTCATCATTACCGCAAGCAGATCATGGCCGGCAGTGTACGGATTTTCGCCGATGTCATGGTCAAGCATGCTTATCCACTTGCAGAATCCTTCGATATTGGCACTTCGTCCAGGGAGACTCTCGAGCGGGCTCACGCGGATGCCATCATAGTCAGTGGCACAGGCACTGGCAGCATGCCTGCTATCGCGGATCTGGAGGCTGTGAGGCGAGCGGCTCCGGCAGCACCCTTGCTCGTAGGCAGCGGTGCATCCAGGGAGAATGTCGCCGAGCTTCTCCGACTGGCGGACGGCCTTATCGTGGGTACTTCTTTGAAGCGTCAGGGCCGAGTGGAGAATCCGGTGGATGTCGATCGCGTGCGGGGGCTGGTCGATGCAGTCAGGGCTCTCAGGGGCAGGAGAGGCGATGACCCAGGAGAATAAGCCTGATCAAAGGGAGCCCGAGCGAATCAGCCCCGAGAGCTCTCCGGGCAAAAATGTCGTGCCGCCCTACGCTATCGCTCTGGTCGTGCTTTTGCTCCTGATCGGCGCTGCTGTCGCGTACTGGTTCATGGCTGGTTCCGCCCGTCGTGATCTCCCTCGCGAAAAGGGACCGGTCCGCGTCCTCATGGTCGGAAGCGGCCTGCTCATTATGAACGACATTCCCAATATGGTCAGGATGATCGGCTCGAGCAAGGATGAAAAACATCCACTCGAGGTTACCTCGGTTGCCGTGGAGGGCTTTTCTCTGAGCCAGCATCTCGGGGAGAAATCAGCCTTGAAATGTCTGGCTGAAGCCGCCGGGGACGACCATTTCGATTATGTAATCCTGCAGCCCGAGCGTGATGCCCTCCTTGCCGAGCCATACGATCATCTGCAGGCGGTGAGGGAGTTCGGTCGCGAAGCCAGAAAGAGCGGTGCCAGGATAGTCCTGCTCATGCCCTGGGCTGACCGCGGTGAAGATGCGCGTCAGGAGGTGGTCAGCGCAGTCTGCCGGCGGCTGAGCCAGCGCCTTGCCATCGAGGTCGCTCCTTCTGGAGATGTTCTCTTCGAAGCGTCGCGGCGGTATCCCGAGCTCAAGATATTCGAAAATGACAATCATCATGCCAGCCAGATAGGAGCCTGGCTGGTGGCTTCATCGGTCTACTCGGTGGTAACGGGAGGCAGGCCGGCAGCCGATCGCAATCTGGTGGCTTTCGACTATGGCGATGTCCGGGTTCCTTTTGTCGATATGCCAGCGTCGAAAGAGAATGAGCTCGCCGATATGGTTTTCCGGCACGTAGAGAGGGACAACCGCGCTTTCCACCTGGGAATGCAGGAGAGGCAGGTGAACCCGACATCGGTCCTGAAAGCGGCTCCGGGCCAGAGGAAGCCGAAGTCCGAAAAAGTCGATCAGGAGTGATCGGGTTTGTCTTTTTTCTCGGGCTGGTTCTTGTCCGCATCGACGACGAAAAATCGCGTGCGCGGACCGAATAAGCCTGGAATTCGGTTGCCCATGCCGAGCCCGCTGAGTGAAACCTGACTCGTGCGAGATTGGGAAGAAGCGTCCGGTGGCGACGGGGGGAGAAAGGCTTCCTGGCTGCCTTCCGTTTCTGACTCGATCTCATCGTCGCTTTCATATTCGGCGCTCAAATTGATACCGGTGATCTGCTCCAGCTCTTTCACCACTTCATAGAGCTCGGCGTCTGTCTGGTACATCCAGCATTTCACCCTGTCCACCCAGATGACCATGTCGATGATCGCCTGGTTGATGTCGGTATTATCCTGCTTGAGACGGGCGACAACCCAGCTCGGTAAAGCTATACCCTCCCTGTTGCTCTGCTCTCCGGCTCCGGCGAGCTCCGCCAGCCCGTCGGAGAGCCAGCTTGCCACGGTGGTGACGAACTCCCGTCGGCTCAGGTCCAGGTGTCCCAGGCATTCCTCGAGGCTGCGCTTGCCGTCCAGATTCTCGAGGCCCGGTCTCGAGGTGATCTGAGCTGCTACCGATACGGCCGTGCCTGTTTCGGCCAGGACGGTTGCCGGCGTGACACCGAGTTCGGCCAGGAGTCTGGTGTTTTTCGCGTAAGCCAGCCCGTCCCTGAGAATCTGCTCGAAAGTCGCATCGGGCTCGTCGTCGACAATGGAGCGTCGCCTCTGCGCGACCTCCTCCTCCTGAAAAGCGAAGCTGCCGCTGGTCCAGAGAAAGAGCTCCATGAGCGCATCCATGCCGTCGATTCCCTCGAGCTCGGCATGGACCGGAATACCGTCGGCAACGAGCAGAACGGCATAGCGGGCGCCCTGCTGGAACGAGAACTTGCCGGTGAGGGCACCGGTGCGGACGAGTTGCAGGAGATTGGGAAGATTGACCTTCGAAAGCTCGCCTGACAGCTGCACGTTGCGGCTCCTTAAAAATACAAGTATACCCAGCTCCGATACCGGGCGTAAATCTTTTTTTGATTCTCTTTCTGATTGCGTGCGATATACTGACCTCTTCTTAAATAACATAGGGGGCGTCTCCACGATGGAAGTCAAGGAAAATCTCAAGGGCGGGCGCGAGGAAGCCGCTGAGTCCGATGATCGCAGCAAGTGGTATACCGATACGATCATCCAGTCCGAGCTTGCCGACTATGCACCGGTCAAAGGATGCATGGTGATCCGGCCTTACGGATACGCCCTCTGGGAGAACATCCAGAAAGCCCTCGACAAGATGATCAAAGACACCGGTCATCAAAATGCTTACTTCCCCCTCTTCATTCCCGAGTCCTTCCTCAACAAAGAGAAAGAGCATGTCGAGGGGTTCGCCCCCGAATGCGCCGTGGTCACGCACGGGGGAGGCAAGAAGCTGGAAGAGCCTCTGGTGGTTCGGCCGACCTCCGAGACCATCATCAACCATATGTTTTCGAAGTGGGTCCAGTCCTGGCGGGATCTCCCCATCCTGATCAATCAATGGGCCAATGTCGTGCGCTGGGAGATGCGCACCCGGCTCTTCCTGCGGACCGCGGAATTCCTCTGGCAGGAGGGACACACCGCTCATGCCACCGCCGATGAGGCGGAAGCGGAAGCCCGGCAGATGCTGGAGTGCTACCGCAAGCTCGCCGAGGAATGGCTTGCTCTGCCGGTTTTGACCGGCGAGAAGACCGAGAGCGAGCGTTTCGCCGGTGCCGTGCGGACTTATTGCATCGAGGCTATGATGCGGGACGGCAAAGCGCTCCAGGCCGGAACCTCACATTTTCTGGGCCAGAATTTCGCCAAGGCTTTCGATATCCAGTTCCAGAGCCAGGAAGGCGGTCTGGAATATGCCTGGCAGACGAGCTGGGGTGTCTCCACCAGGCTCGTGGGTGCCATCGTCCTCGGTCACGGCGACGAGAAAGGCCTGATCCTTCCACCCAAGATCGCTCCCTATCAGATCGTGATCGTGCCGATTTACAAAACCGACGAAGAAAGAGAGAAGGTCTCCGCCTACTGTCTGGAAGTCAGCAAAGAGCTTGGTGATGATTTCCGCGTTTATTTGGATGACCGGGACAATCTCACCCCGGGCTTCAAGTTCAACCACTGGGAGCAGAAAGGCGTTCCGGTGAGGCTCAATATCGGGCCCAAAGACGTGGCCAACAATGTCGTCGAGATCGCTCGCCGGGATACCCGCGAGAAGATCCGCAACGTCAACCGCCAGAGCCTCAGAAGCGAGCTGGCCGGGCTCCTCGACGACATCCAGAAGAGTATCTACAACAATGCCCTGGAGTTCCGCAAGAAGAACACCGTGCAAGTCTCTACCTATGACGAGCTCAAAGAGGCTCTTCAGGGCAAGAACGTTTTCGTCGAGACCTTCTTCGATGGAGACAGCGATGACGAGGGGCGGATCAAAGACGAGACGAAAGCCACGGTCAGGGTGATTCCTTTTGATAATAGCGAGGAAGGCACCTGTATGCTCACCGGGCGCAAGACCACGCGAAAAGCGATTTTCGCCCGGGCATACTGACCATCCCGATGAACGGCTCTTGTGATTCGCCCCTTGCCGAGTCGGTCTTCGGCAGGCAGGTCAGCATAGACATAGCGGGGGAGACCATCGCTGCCAGTCTGCATCAGCCCGAGAAAAGTGCCGGTGTGGCACCGGTGCTCTTGCTGCACGGTCTGGGAGGCAGCCGCCATGAGTTCAACGGGATCTTCATCCGGACTGCTGCGCGCATGGCAGCGGCAGGCATCACAGTAATGCGTATGGATTTTCGCGGAGCCGGCGAAAGCACCGGGACCACCATCAATATGAAGCCGTCTTCACTGGTGGCCGATACCCTGGCGGGCATCGCCTTTCTCAAAGAAAGCTGCGGAGCGGAGCGAGTCACTGTCCTGGGCTTGAGCCTGGGTGGACTGGTGGCCTCCCTTGCTGCTCTCGAGAGCGAGGATCTGGAGTCCCTGGTGCTCTGGGAGGCGCCCTTCGACCTGATCGAGACTTTCACTCGTCTGCTCGGACCCTTTTCCTTCGAGAAAGTGCGTGCCCGTGGTTATCTCCAGGCAGGGCTATTGCAGGTCAGCCATGATTTCGTGGAGGGATTTCGCAAGCTCGATTCAAGAGAGCTCATGAAAGCCGTGACTATTCCAGTCCTGGTCGTGCAGGGAACCGACGATAAGATCGTCCGTTTCGAGGACGCCGAGCGCTGGCGAAAGGCGTTTATAAGCTCCCGCTGCGAGGTGGTCTATGTCAGGGATGCCGATCATGCCTTCCCTGCCGAGGTTCACGCCGAGAAAGCGATTGCCGAGACCATCGCCTGGCTCAATACAAGGATTACCCAATGGACCCCATAGTCTCTTATGCGCTTGATTCAGCCCTGGCTTGCGGAGCCGATTATGCCGACGTCAGGTTCGTCCGCCAGCAATACGAGCAGATCGAGACCAAGTCTCTGGCGGTATCCGGGCTGAATAAGGGTTTCAGCCGGGGTCTGGGTATAAGGGTGCTCTGTCAGGGAGGCTGGGGCTTCGCATCCACTCAGAGTCTCGGCCGTCAGGCGGTGGTTGCTGCGGCTCGGGAAGCTGTCTGCCTGGCGCGGGCCAGTGCGTCTCTGATGAAAGAGCCTGTCAGCCTGGCTGATGAGCCGAAATACCAGGCTGTCTGGGTCTCTCCCCATCTGATCGACCCTTTTGCGGTGAGCATGGAAGAGAAGCTCGGCATTCTCTTTACGGCTGCCGAGACCATGCTCTCTGTTGACGGTGTCTCTCTTGCCCAGGGCAGAATGAGTTTCGTCAGGGAAGAGAAGGACTTCGTCTCCAGCGAGGGATCGCGAATTTCGCAGACTTTCATCAGATCAGGCTGTGCCATCGAAGCCTATGCCACGAATGCGGACGAGCGTCAGAGGCGCACCTATCCCAAGCATTTCGGGCAGCACGAGCTGGCCGGTTTCGAGATGGTTCTCGCCTGGGATCTTCCCGGTCACGCTCGTGCCATAGCGGAGGAGGCTGTGGCGCTCCTGGACGCTCCCCAGTGCCCTTCGGGGCGGCGGGATGTCATCCTGGGGGCTTCTCAGGTGGGCCTGCAGATTCACGAGTCCTGCGGTCATCCGGGAGAGCTCGATCGGGCTCTCGGACAGGAGATCAACTTCGCCGGAGCTTCATTTCTGACACCGGATAAGCTGGGTGTGCTCCGCTACGGGAGCGAGAAAGTCAATCTCGTCGCTGATGCCACTGCTACCGGAGCTCTCGGAAGTTTCGGGTTCGACGACGAGGGAGTCGCTGCTCAGAAGGTTTTCCTGGTCAAAGAGGGAACTTTCGTCGGCTATTTGAGCTCCCGAGACACAGCGAAGCTGATCGGGCTTTCCCGCTCCGGAGGCTCGATGAGAGCCGAGTCCTGGAATCGCGTTCCGATAATCAGAATGACCAATATCTCGATCGAGCCCGGTGATGCGGGCAGCCTCGAGGATCTGATCGCCGACACTGAAGACGCGATCTTGATGGAGACCAACAAATCCTGGTCGATAGACAGCATGCGATACAACTTCCAGTTCTCCACCGAGATCGCCTGGGAAGTGAAGAACGGGCGACGGGTGCGCATGCTCAAGAATCCCAGTTATAGCGGTATTACGCCCGAGTTCTGGAATTCCTGCGATGCCGTGGGTGGTGTCGAGGACTGGGTCAACTGGGGCGAGCCCAATTGCGGTAAAGGGCAGCCCATGCAAATGATGTGGACCGGGCATGGGGCCGGCCCCTGCCGCTTCAGGAATGTGCAGACGGGCATCGCCCATTCGAGCGCTTAATCGAGGACTAGACGAGGACTAGACGAGGACTAGAATTGATCAACGAAAAACGAGCCAGGAATCTGATCCAGTCCGTCATCGAGTATGCGGGCGGGCGAGCCGATGGTGTCGAAGTGACCATCGATAGCTCCGATGTGGCGACATCGCGCTTCGCCAATAACGAGATGACCCAGAATCAGGCGCCGTCCTGCGACAGGCTCTCGGTCAGGCTGCTTTCCGGCAGGCGGCAGATCCGCATGAGCAGCGACGACATAACCAGCAGTGGTATCAGGGAGCTGGTGGACAATGCCCTTTCCGCAGTTTCTTTTGTGGCTCCCGACGACGATATCGAGCCCCTGGCCGGGCCCGAGAGCGAAAGCGTGACCTGCTCGCGTTTCGACAGGAGGGTTGGCAGGATGAGCGCGGCGGATCGGGCAGAATCCATCGAGAAGATCATCGACCAGGCTCGAGCCGCCGCTTTGAATTCTTCCGGAGTCGTGGCCAGCGGTACCCTCACTCATGCCATCGGCAATTCCCGGGGATTGTTCGAGTTTCATCGAGAGACCCATGCCGAGTGCTCGGTGACTGTCACCGCGGAAGACTCGAGCGGCTGGGCGAAGATGGTCAGCCCGCACGCCGACCGGGTCGACTTCGAGTCCCTCGGGCGCACGGCCCTTTCCAAAGCCACCCTGTCGGCGCGCCCCCGGGAGATCGCACCCGGCTCTTACACGGCCATCCTGGAGCCTTCCGCGGTGCTGGACCTGCTCGGATTTCTTCTCTGGGACTTCGCCGGCACCAGCCATATCGACCGGCGATCCTGCCTGCTCGGCCAGCTCGGCGAGAAGGTTTTCGGTGAGAATGTCTCGATTTTCGATGACGCCTATCACGGCGAGCAGGCCGGTGCTCCTTTCGACGGTGAAGGCCTCAGGCGTATGCGGGTGCCGATTGTCGAGAAGGGGGTCTTGAAGGGTCTCGTCTACGGGCGCCGGAGCGCTCGCAAAGCGGGAGCCGAGCCTACCGGCCATGGTCTGCCGGTGCCGAGCAATATGGGTGACTATCCCATGAACCTGGTCATGGAGGGCGGCGAGCACGACCTCGACGATATGATCCGCAGCACGGACAGAGGGATTCTTCTCTCCCGGGTCTGGTATGTAAGGGATGTCGACCCGGCCAGGAAGATCCTCACCGGTATGACCCGGGATGGCACTTTCACGGTGGAGAAGGGAGAGATAGCAGGCGGGATCAAGAATCTCCGCTTCAATGTAAGCCTCAAAGACCTGCTCAACAATGTGATTATGCTCGGCACCTCGGCAAGAGCGGCAGGAGAAGAGACTTTCCCGGCGGTGGTCCCGGCCCTGAAAGTGGATGGCTTTCGCTTTACCGAGACCACCAGGTTTTGACGCGCTCAGTGCGGCGGGCTGAGCATCGATACCAGCCCGCGCCGCAGCAGCTCGCTAGCCTGGCTCAACTGTCTGTCCTGCTTGCCCTGCCGGGAGGCGTCCACCTCGATGTCGGGCTTCAGCCCGATCCGGTGGACTGCTTTGCCGCTGGGCAGGTAGAAGAATGCCGATGAGATCTTGATCGAGGTCTGATTGGGAAAGTCCCAGACTCTCTGAACTATGCCTTTACCGAAAGTCGTCTCCCCTACGAGAACGGCACGGCCATTGTCTTTGAGCGATCCGGCCAGCATCTCGGCTGCCGATTTGGTGCGGCAGTTCACCAGCACCGCCATCGGTTTGAGTCCCGTGAGATTGAGATTCCGGCAGGTCCTGATCTTCTCGTCGCCTACTATATCGAGCTCGCAATCTTGCTCCAGGACGAGCTCCTCTCTGTAGGATCTTTCGCTGCTGGTACCTTCCATGGTGACGAATTTTCCCTGATCGGCGAGCAGGGAGAAGATGTCGAAAGCGGTGTCGATGCTGCCTCCCCAGTTATCTCTCAGGTCGATGATATAGCCGTGAGCGGTCCGGAGCTGGAGGAGGGCCGCCCGGGTCTCCTCCAGGGTGTTGTCTGAATTGAAAGTGCTGATTCGCAGATAGCCGATGCCAGTCGGGAGCTGGCGCCGCTCTACTACATGCCTGCTTCTTCCCAGCTCTTTGCGCATTTCTGTGGCTTTCCGGTTGCGGTAGTAAGTGTATTCATCGGAAAGGGAGTCGAGCATGCGGTTGATGGCAGCCTCGGCTTGATCCGTGGTTCTCAGCGAACCGTCGAAGCGGTGCCGCCATGAGGACCAGGAATCAAGACGGTCCCGGAAGAGGAAATAGTTGTCCACCAGTCTCCAGACCTCGTCGTAGAGATCCTCGAGGTCCCGGGCGCTGGGTCCTGATCTGGCGTAGGCTGTCTGGCTCTGGTTCTCCGGCAAGACTGCTATGCCTGGCAGGAGAAGGGCCAGCAACAGTACGAGTACTGTAGTTAGATGCTTCATGGAGGTAGTTGAGAAAAAGTGTCGTTACAGGTGGCAGGTACCCGGGTGGGGCGGTGGAAGCCGCTTCTGGAGCCGGTTGGTGTGGTGTGCCACTACTACTATGGCACACAGTGACGCTTTTGAAAAGAGGTGGAGTGTCGGAGATGCCCTGTCTAAGCCGGGTTGTGCTGCCTCTAGTTGCCAGCCGAAGACGCCGAAAAAGAGATAATCACGCTGGGGTGCGTGATTATCGAGGGTTTCAAGAATTTCCCGGATTGCTCAGCTCCTGAGTCCTTCCATGGCCTGGTGCGCATCGAAGCTCCGATCCACCGAATAGCGCCTGGTGGTTTCGATGGTTCGGTGACCGCCGATCTGGGCGACCAGGAGCAGATCGTTTCCATTCTTGACCAGGTTGCTCAGGCAGGTGTCCCGGAGGACCTGGGCAGATAGGTTGAGATGGGCCCTGTGACCGATCTTGCGCACGATCAGATCGACGCCGACTGTGGACAGGCGTTTGCCCTGAGGGTTCAGGAAAAGCGCTTGCTCCCCGGCTTCGCCGAATTTCTTGTGACGGTCGATGAGCCACTGGACGATGGCCCGGCGAGCCACTGTATTGAGTGGTATCACTCTGCCGTCCTTGACGGTAATTCGACCTGTGTGAGCCGTGATGTAGACATCCTCGACATCGAGAGCCACGCACTCGCCGATTTTGATGCCGGTGTAGAGAAGCACCAGGGCTATGGCTCTGTCCTTCGTCGATTTGGTCTTGAAGATGGCATTGACGAAGCGCTCCTGCTCTTCGATACTCAACCAGCGCGGTGTCGACTTCGGCCAGGACTCTCTTTCGATAGATCCAGGATCTATGCCGAGAAAATTGAAGAGGTCCTCGATGGCAGTGAGACTGTTGTTGATCGAGTTGTGACTGGCATTGTGGTCGTTTTTCAAATGCTCTTTGTATTGACTGATGACCTCTTCCCAGCTCCTCGATCCGGTCAGGGACATGCTGAGAAGGCTTTCACGCTCATACAGATAAGTGAGGAATTTCTTGTTTCTCGATAGATAGGCCCTCTTGGTATGGGCTGAAAGCTGCTTTTCAGACAGCTCTCGCTCATATCGGGCTACAATATCCGTCAGGTCCGATGGAAGAATTAGCTTTACCATGTTTGTTCTGGCTCTCGGGTTGCACACTGGTGTGGTGGAGGGGGGTGTTCTGGACAGGGTCGCTGCCGTGATATCGCGACTTTCCACACGGTAAAATTCGGATGTGGCTAAAATGTACCTTGCATGGGAGAATTCCCATGCGCTTCGTAATTCTACGTAGCCGGCAGCTATCCTTACTTATGTCAATTTTTTTGCTGTTCAGCCCTTGAACCCACCAGTCACTGTTTTGTTGTACTAAAAGAGATAGTAAAACATCCGAGAAAAACTGAAGGCAGAAAGCATCGAGCCATGGATGTTAAGTCCAGGACTCTCTGCCTCTGCCTTCAGCGCCCTTCTCTGAATGGATTTCGATTAGGCGAAGAAGCCGCCGGGCTCGAAGGAGGCGAACGCCAGCCTGCCGGTGCGCGGGTCGCGCATGAGCAGGAGCGTGCCGCCGTCATCGGTCTCGATGGTGTCCTCGTCGTTCATGGCGCCGACGTCGTTGCCGAAGCTGTCGTCGAGTTCGACGACGGTCCCCTCGCACACCCCGCTCTGGCAGATCTGCCGGAGCTCGAAGCGGGTGCGCTGCCGCTCGGCGATGCGCCGGCGGTCGACCTCGGGGTCGCGGAAGTTGTCCTCCCAGCCGGGGCCGGAGAGGCTGTTGTTGATGCGCTTCAGCTTGCCGCCGGGCTGCTCCACGAACTTCTTCATGCAGTTTTCTCCATTCTTGGTTTTTGGAAATGGCGGAGAGGCCACCGTATCTGGTGGTGACCTCCCCGCCGGGACCTCCGGTGAACCGGAGGGGTACTAAGCGAAGCGAGCGTCAGCCCTGAGGCTTCAGCTCTCGTCCCCTTCCCGAGCTCCTCCGTCGCGACCGTTGTTGTTCTGGTTCGCGTCGAAGTCGAAGAGCATGCCGAGGAAGGTCGTGGCGTAGGCGCCACTACGCAGCCGGAACTTCAGCCGGGCCATGGACTCGTCCGGGCGCTCGCCCTTGCCGCACTCGTACTCGAGGTCCTGGACGGACACGAACAGAGGACGACGAGGACCGCAGGCACCCTTCTTCTTCCACGGCTGCAGGAAGATTCGACGCACCGTCGGGTCCATTCGCTCGGGCACCGCCTGGGGGCAGTACTTGCGATAGAACTTGATGGCGCGCTTGTCATCCATGAACAGCGGGATCAGAGGCTCCCCGTGATTGCCGTTGGCGGCATCCTCCGGGGCCAGCGTGATCTTGCCGTCGAGCACGTCGCCGAGCACCCTGTTGAAGAACAGGGACTGGTACGCACCCACCCACAGGCTGAAGTCCTCCTGGAGCGACCGCAGCGTCCTCTCGTAGTCGAGGTGCTGAAGAAGCCCCTGGACGATCTTGTGCTCGATCACCAGGTTGTAGCGCTGGAAGTTCTGCTGCCCCGGGTTGGGACCGCCTTCCTCCAGGATCTCGAGCATGCCCTGCAGATTGCCGATCTGCCTGGCCACCGTCGTTCCGGTCTGACGAGCCTTCTCCTCCGCATCGGCCCACTCACGAGCGATCCGGGTGCGGATGTTGCAGGCTTCGGGACTTTCCGAGTCGGTGACCTCGGTCAGGAAGCGCTTGATGCCGGCTTCCGGACCATTCAGGATGAAGTCGTAACCCACCCCGAACAGATTCTGGCGGCGACCGAGCCGCTGGCGACCGAAGGCGTTGGGAATCATGATCGTCCCGCACTTCCGACGGAGATTGTCGATGCGCGGTTCGAGGTACTGCTGCAACTGGTCAGGCGTGAGGCCCTTGACGAAAATCTTGATGTCGAAGTTGTTGCCGATCAGCAGACCCGGACGGAGTGACCGATGCGTACGCCGGGCGTCCTTGATGAAGACGCCGCCGCCGCGACGGTCGAGCTCTGCCATATCGGGCATGCAGCAGCGAACGATGGCGTCGTAGTCCAGCTTGTGGCCGTGCTTGGGCACGATGACCACCAGCTGCGACGTGTCGGCCTTCCAGTCCTTGAGACCGGAGTAGGTGGCCTGGTAGTGATTGGGGTTGAGCCCGATCATCTGCATGACCGCCCGGATGGCCGACGGGGTCGTGTGACGCCGCTTGACCATGACCACGGCCACCATGTCACCCTCGCTCCGGTCATCCCAGACTTCGGGATAATCGGACCTGGTGCTCACGGAGAGCCGCACGTCGTCAATGGTCTGCTCTTCGACGATAAAAGTGTCGGGGCGCCTCTTGAGGTCGCCCGCGATCCGCGGGTAACGAGTCATGATCGCCAGAACGGAATCCGGGATGAACTCGTCGCCGCTCGACATAGCCTTTTCGAGGTTCATTGTCGCACCTTCCTATGTCAGTTGCGTTTTAACCGGACACTCCAGGATGGAAGCCGGTCTCTGCGCGATGGTTAGTTCAGAAGCAACAAAACCGGAACTGCTCTGAGCAGTCCGTTGGTTTTTTGCTGTCAGCTTTCCGGCGAGGCGAAAAGCCTGCCGGATTACTTTCCAGCAAATCGCGGGAGCAGGTCGGTGAGATACGACATGTGCTGGATGCCCTCGGGCACCTGCTCTGCCGGGATCTCGTGCGGCCTGTCGATGAGCGCTGCTTGCATGCCGACGCTCGCGGCTCCCACGCAGTCCGCCATCAGGTTGTCGCCAACCATCAGGCACTCACTGGGGTGCACACCGAAGTGGTTTGCCGCCGCCAGGAAGATTTCTCCTTCGGGTTTGCGATGCCCGACCTTGAAGGAGTAGATGCGGGTATCTTCGGGGAAGAGCTCGCCGAGCCCCAGCTCATCGAAGATGTGGTTGACCGGGAACGGCCAGAGGTTGCTGACCACGCCGACGATGGCATGCTGCTTGATCAGCGGCACCGTCTTGCGGACATCCCAGAACTCGGCCACGCAACCGGATTCGCCCTTGAGAATCAGCTGGAACTGCTTCAGCCGCTCCTCATCGAAATTGCATCCGAAGCGCTCGGCAGCAAGCTGCATGAAGCGCCGGGGGTCCGGTTCGTTGGTCGTCAGACAGAATCTCAAAAACTCGTCGTCCTCCTCGAACTGCTCGGGAGCGGTCGAGTCGAACGGAAGTACCAGCTTGTGACCCATGGTCTTCTGGAGTCGCCACACCGGTTCACGGCAGTGCGAAGTGACCAGGGTTTTCCACAGGTCGAACAAGACGACTTTGGGAATCGCTTGCGGTTGCATGAGTTACTCCTTATCAACAGTTAGACAAGGTGCGCCGGAGCAGGGAGCAAGCTCCCTGCCTCATTTCCGGCGCGGCCCTTCTTGGTTAATGAGTGCGGCTCAGACGTTGAGCCACTTGACCTCGGCGACGACTCCACCGTTCATCAGCGCGATACGCGCCATGGCGGAGTGGACGTCGGAATGCCGGACCCGAAAGCCATGGCGCGCCAGCTCGCGAAGAGCCTTGGCACGGGACGGCTCCCGGACCCCAGCGACGGCGGCAGCCGTCGCGAGATCTTCGGACGTGTCGAAGTCCTGCATGCCCTGGAGGTCAGAGGGCAGGTAGGTGATCTCCACCGAGTCGTCACGGAGTACCGTGGACAGGCTCAGTTTGATGGTCACGCGTCCGGCTTCGGCCATGAGCGTGTCGGCATGGCCCTGGGCGACGGCGGCGGCGGCGCGGTAGGCATCGCTCTCGTCGTAGGCAGGGCTGAAGACGGGCTGGCCGTTGCTCAGGTGGTAGAGGCGGTAAACGCCGACGGCGGGCTCGTCAGAATCGTGCTTCCAGGCGATGAGGTCCATCACCGTCGCCTTGATCGAGTCCGGAAGGCTCCGGAGCGGCTCGACCAGGTCACGGGGGATCTCGCTCACCACGCGCTTGCAGGACAGGCAGCTGACCCGATGGTCGTCACCGGGAAGAGCCATACGCTCCTCCTGGGGTGTGCCATCGACCAGGCATGCCGGGCAAGTCGTGAAGCCAGAGCGGATGTTTCCCAAGCTTTCGTGCATTCTTTTCGGTCTCTTTCGTCGTGGTTTGACTTGATGGCTGCGTTTGAGACAGGCAGCCGGACGAATATCGAGAGGCTCGCCAGGGCGGGATTGCCAGGCAAAGTCTCATCGAAAGTCTCAAGAACTCGGCGGAATGTTCGTTTTGTAGAGATGGTCCGGGTTTTGGTTTGGTTTGCCGAGTTCCTGGAGATGGAAATGAAATATGCCTCCACCTTAGAGATCGTGGCGTTGACAAGCAATAGCCGGTACTATACGCGTTACACGTCCCCGGGGCCACGCCCGGGTCCCTGCCCCCTGGCTGAGATCCAGTATAGGCAAGCATTCACGGACATGTCCCCGGTCCGGACCGTAACAATGGCAGGGGCTGTGCAGGGTGCTGCTTGACAACCTGGTATAGATTTAATGCGGTTAATTTGTTAGCGTGGTTGCGCTAGGTTCTGAGTGTCGTCTAATGTCGGCCCGGGAGCAGGGGGTTGAAAACCATAGTTAGTAAGATTGTGGCTTATAGAATTAAATTCATTAGAGAGCTATCATGATTGTTAATTAGATCACTCGCGCGGATGCGCGAACACGTCACAAACTACCGGGTTCTTGATCATGAATGACAGAGAAGTGAAACTACTCGTTTTTGACATGGGTCATGTTCTCATCGATTTCGAGTGGGTCTCGGTGTGCAGGCAGTTCGCCACTGCGGCCGGGGTCAGCCTGGAGGAATTCCAGGTCGTCCTCTCCCGGGTGGGTACCATGGGATATGAAATCGGGCGGGTGGACACCCGGGAATTTCTCTGCCGGCTCAACGAGCTTCTCGGAACGGAGATCGGTGTGGCCGAGTTCACCAGGATGTGGAACCACGAGTTTCGCGAGAATATCGAGATGTCCGATCTTCTCACGCGCTTGAAAGGCTCTTACCCGCTCTATTTGCTTTCGAATACCAATGAGAACCACTACGGTTTCATCCAGGAGCGCTTCGATGTCGAGCGACATTTCGACGAGCTGATTCTCTCTCATCTGGTGGAATGCGCCAAGCCTGATCCGGCGATATATGAGCACGTCATGGAGCGAAGCGGGCTGAGTCCGTCCGAGTGCCTGTTCGTAGACGATCTCGAGGACAACGTAAGGGCTGCTCGAACGGTGGGAATGCATGCCATACTTTTTCGCGGTCATGGCGATCTGATCGAACAATTCACCAGATATGGTATCGAGGTCGCCAGTGTCTGAAGCCGGGGCGATCTCTTGAAAACTGCCCGGACAGGGGTTTAGGTTACACAACCGTGAAGTTGCGCCAACCTCGCTAATAGTTCTCGACAAGCTCTGGAAGCTTCCGGCTTCATGGTCCCTGAAGCTTTCTATCTCAGTTGTCGGGCGTTCGCCTGGCGGTTCTGTCTACCTTCCGGAAAAGTACCCCGAAAAAGGAGCGGCTCCCGGTCCGGCTTCCGTTTCGAATACCGCAAATCGCCAAGTCTCTGAGGTTTCTACCCGTTTTCGGTGGTTGTAATCAGTCTCTTCTCCAGGTTAGCTTCGCTTGTCTTTTCTTATCGCTTTATCAGTGAGCTTCCGATTCCTGAACTCAATCCAGCCCTGAATTGAAATCACCCGCAGACGCTACGCGTAGCACCGACCCTGGGCTGACTCGAGGCGGAGTGAGATTCGGAATGCTCGGATTCAACCCAAAGTAGGGAGAACCTATGCAACCCTGTACCAAAGCAAAATTGTTCACTTATTCGCTCCGCTTTCTCGCGGTAGCGGTGACCGGCATACTTGCCTGGTATTTCGCCGAGCCTGTTGCCGCCAGAATCGGTCATCAACTGACTGACGGCTGGCAGCTGGGAATCGGCGCCCTTGCAGGTCTGGTGGCTCTGATTATCTCCAATCGGGCCCTGGACTTCACCGAAGATTGCATGACCATTCCGGACGCCGGCGATCAACGTCTTGCTGCCGCTGGTTCGAGCTGCTCCCGAGAAGGATGTCGCCGCTACGTCGCTCCTTCTGCCACCGGTCAGCCTGGCGTAAAGCCTTGCAAGAAAAAGGCGGCGGGAACCTCGAAAGCGGACTCGGCAGAAAGCTTTCAGCTCGGAACTGTGATCGACAATCAGACGATCACGGTGGTTCTGGAGCAAGCGCAAGCAGGTCCTCTGAACCTTCTGGTGACCGTAAAGGGTCTCACCGCCAGCCAGTTCAAGGGCAATAACGGTCTTCGCGGTCGTCTCGAGGCATTGGACGGCGTTTCCTGGGAGAATCCCCGCAATCTCGGTGACGGTCGCCGAGAAATGCGTGGAGTGATCCAGTCCGAGTCCGAGAGGCAGCGGATTGTCGCTCGTCTCAAGGATATCGCTTCTCGCTATGCCTGATTAGGCTAGTCTGGTCGGGGCGCATCTCGCATCGCGGGTTGCGCCCCGACTATTTTCTGGATTTTTCCTTTCTCGCCGGTAGCCTTATCGCTTTCTCTCAGATGAGTCATGGGGCTTTGCTTTTCGGTTTTTTCTTTTTCTCTTGCGTTGCAACGAAATTATATAGTATTTCCTGCCCGGGAGAAATTTGTGAAACGCCAATTGTGTACTGGTCTGTATCGATGAGCCCGGGTGGGGGCATGCAATGGTGTTCTTGTCGATATGCTTCGGTGGTTGTGCTGGAGATCCTTTCCTGCACTTGATTTGCGGTGCAGCGTGATATACTAGCCACGGTAGGACCACGCTTCCTCCTCGTGGTTGAAACGAGACAGGGAAGCTAAAAGCAGTAGAGAGCTGACCGCGATTCTTTGACGATGGCCACCGACAGCCGCAAAGAAAGACACCAGGAGATCAGCTCCGAGACCGATGCTTCCGAACATGGCAGTCTCGAAGAAGCGATTGCCCGATTGCAGTCTTCCCAGAGAGTCTCATTCCATATGCCCGGGCACAAGTCCAGAATGTCCCCGGTAGATGCTTGCGGGCTCGACGTCACCGAGCTTCCGGGTCTGGATGATCTGGCCTGTCCGGCTGGACCGATTGCCGCCATCGAGCGGCGCCTTGCTGAAATCAACAGAGTGTCGGCGAGCTTGCTCACCGTCAATGGTGCCTCATCCGCGATAATGGCGGGCCTGCTAGCCCTGGCAGACCGGGGAAGCTTCGTATTCGCGCCTGCCAACGCGCATCGGTCTGTGGTCAACGGTATCGTGCTTGCCGGGCTGGAAGTCCGATGGTACGAGCCGGATTGGTCTCCGGAATGGGGAATCTTCGGAGGCGCCTCACCGGCGTCGATTCATGACCTTCTCTCGACCAGCGAGCTTTCCGGGTGTGCCGGTCTGGTGCTGGTCAGCCCTACTTTCGCCGGGGCGGTCAGCGATGTGGAGGCGATTGCTCGAATCTGCCATCTCTTCGAGTTGCCGTTGGTCGTCGACGAGGCACATGGAGCGCACTTCTATGCCGGCCCGGCTGCGCATTTCCCGGTCTCCGCCTGTGCTCTCGGGGCGGACCTCGTTGCCCATTCGCTGCATAAAACTCTGACCGGCCTTACCCAGACCGGTGTCCTGCATCTGCCAGCGGGCAGCTCCATGGACGCGGAGGCTCTGAGAGCATCCCTGCGTCTGATCTCGAGTACGAGCCCGAGCTACCCTCTGATGTGCTCAGCCGAGCGGACTGCCCGGGAGGGTGGGCTGGAGTGCAATCTCGAGAGGTTCGCCGGGCTTGCTGCCGGATGCCTTTCGCTGAAAGAGTCAATGACCGGCTCGAGCTCTCTGTGTGTCTATGAATCCGGGTTTCTGGACGATCCATGGCACCTGCTGATTGGTTGCAGGCAGGGCAATCCGGCCGCACTTCGGGCTCATCTCAAGCGATCGGGAATCGTTCCGGAGGCCGAGCTCGGTAGAGGCATCCTGCTCCTTGCCGGTGCCGGCACCGAGACAGGCGACCTCGAGTATCTCGCCGAAGTCCTCAACTCCTTTGACGGCGAAGGCGGGCAGGAGGAAAGATACGAGAAGCCTCCGCTGCCTCTTCAGGAGATGAGCCCCCGAAAGGCTTTCTTTGCGCCTTCCGAACAGGTCCCTGTCCACCAGGCGGCGGGCCGACTGGCCGCGGAGTGTCTTGCTCCATGCCCGCCGGGCATTCCACTTTGTGTTCCGGGGGCGAGAATTACGTCTTCGGTAAAGAAACTGGCGTCGATGGTAGATAAAGTGAGAGTGGTGAGAGAATGATGGTAAGTTCTAGCAGTGTATCGTTTCAGGCTTTGACACGGAGAAACTACATGCCCAGCAAGCCCCAGAGTGACGACTTGACGAGTTTTCTCGAGATCTTTTCAGATTCCATTCGCAAGCGACTCGAAGCGGACACCCAGGGGCTTTATGAGGTCGTGCTCGACCTGGGCAGATTTCCGGAAGCCCGTTATCAGGACAGGCCTGTAGTCATACTCGCCGACGAGGTGATTACCCAGAACGATCTGGAAGCGGCCGTGGCTCGCCTGGGCGAGTTCTCGGGGGACAACCGCGCCGGAATCGAGCGAACCTTGCACCGGATCTCCTGTATCCGCAACCGCTCCGGCAAGATCATCGGTCTTACCTGCCGGGTAGGGCGTGCGGTCACAGGGACCATAACGATCATCCGTGACCTTGTGGAGTCTTACAAATCAATACTCTTTCTCGGACCTCCGGGAGTCGGCAAGACCACGAAACTCAGGGAGATGGCCCGGGTCATGTCTGACGAGCTCGGCCGCCGGGTGATTGTTATCGACACGTCAAACGAGATCGCCGGAGACGGCGATGTTCCCCACCCCGCTATCGGCGGCGCCAGGCGGATGCAGGTTCCCCATCCGGATCAGCAGCATGCGGTCATGATCGAAGCTGTGGAGAACCATACGCCGGAAGTGATCATCATTGATGAGATCGGCACGGAAGAGGAGGCTCGTGCTGCTCGCACCATCGCCGAGCGTGGCGTCACGCTCATCGGCACCGCCCATGGAAACGCCCTGGACAACTTGCTCAAGAACCCCGTGCTGGTCGATCTGGTCGGCGGAATCGAGACTGTCACCCTTGGTGACGATGAGGCTCGCCGCCGGGGAAGCCAGAAGACAGTACTGGAGAGAGCGAATCAGCCGACCTTCGAGATCTGCGTCGAGATCCTCGATCGCCAGACCCTGGCAGTCCATCGCAACGTCGGCGAGGCCGTGGATCAGCTCTTGAGGGGCTGGAAGATCCATCCCGAGATTCGCAAGCGTGATGATACCACCGGTGAGGTCTCCGTCGTGCAAACGCCCGAGCCTATCGTCACCAATGCCGATGGTCTGGCACCGATCGCGTCAGACTGGGCCGGTCCCAAGGAGACCCATCTCAAAGTCTATCCGTACGCGGTGAGTAAAGGGCTTCTGGAGCGGGTCGTGAAAACTCTGCAACTGCCTGTGGAGGTCGTAAAGTCCATCGACGAGGCCGACGCAATCCTGGCTCTGAAGAGCTACGCCAGGGCGGGCGCCAAAATCTACTCTCTGGCCGAGGCCAGGCAGATCCCGGTTTATGTGGTGAAGAGCAATAACCTTCCACAGATTCAGAAAGTGCTCAGTGAAGCTTTGCATCTCGACTCCGAAGTCGGTGCCGTCGATATAGAAGGCGACATAGACGAGACCGAGGTGGCTCTCGAGGAAGCGCGGCAGGCGATCAGCAAGGTCATGGACCGTCTCGAGCCCATGGAGCTCACTCCTCGCCGGGCTTATATAAGGCGTCTTCAGCACCAGCTAGTGGAGCGGTTCAACCTGAGCAGCCGCAGCATCGGTGATGAGCCCATGCGCCGGTTGAGAATCCTGCCCCCGGCCGGATCGCAGAAGAATGTCGGTTATATCTAGAGTCAAAAAACTAACCGCCGCTGGTGAGTTTTTCGATGTGTCGCTGAAGAGCTGCTAGCTGCTCGAGATTTTTTTGCAGAGCTGCTTCGATCTCGTCTATGGTGCCATTGGCGATTATGGCCAGGGTCTCCTGCTCCATTCTGGCGTGATTCTCAGCAATAGCAGTCTCCATCCCGAGAGGATGATTATTGAGATTGTTGAGTGTCCAGGCGGGCTCGACTTCCGACTCGCAGTGTTTCGGCTCGTCCTTTTTCGATTCGTCGAGCTTGGACTCGTCCTTTTTCGATTCGTCGCGGTCGGAGTCTTTCTTGCGGCTCGTTTGCTTGTCGTCAGTCATGGCGTTACGGATCGAATGAGGGTTCGCCCTTTATACACTAATACCACGTCGATGTCGCTATCAACCCGGAGTAGCCGCGATCAGTGGTCGCTGTGCCGCTTGCGGCGTTTCGGAGGCGGCCCGCTGGAGAGGTCATGGATACCGGCTGAAGGAGGTGGGCTCTCCTCCGCCTCGCCATCATTTTCATCATCGTCCTCTTCGGGTTCCTGTTCGGTCTCATCTGGCTCCGGCTCTGGCACTGGTTCCGGCTCCGGCTCCGGCTCCGGCTCCGGCTCCGGCTCCGGCTCTGGCTCTGGCTCCGGCTCCGGCTCCGGCTCCGGCTCCGGCTCTGGCTCCGGCACTGGCACTGGTTCCGGCTCCGGCTCCGGCTCCGGCTCCCTCTGTTCTGGCGACTGGTGTGGTTTCTGTCTCCTAGGCTGTTTTGCCGCTTGTTTCCTGCCGCCGGACATTTTTTTTAAGAGTGTGTCCTCCAGGAGCTCGTTGAGTGGGTCGTCTTCATCGAAAAGCGGTCCGGCGTCGGGATCTTCGATGGCTCCGAGTCTTGGCGAAATGGCAAAGGCTCGATCGGCCAGCTCCTCGAGCTCGTCATTGGCTTCGCTGACTGCTTCCAGCACCTGGTCCATATTGACCTTGCCGGTGTCCTGATATTGCCTGGCAATGCTTGCCGCCTTCTCGAACTCGGCAAGGGGAGCGGCCAGGCTCCGGGCTATGTCCGGCTGGCTTGCGAAGATCTCCATGCCGGCACCGGCAAAGGAATCCGTGGAGACTGACTTCAACCCGGAGGGCTCCTCTTCGCTCAGGATTGCCCGGATTACGGGGATTTCGCTCGGAGCTTCGGGAAGCTCGCTGTCGGTGTCATGCCAGGATTCAGCCACATAGACCTGCAAGTCCCGGTGCATTCTGGTGAGATCGCGGGCCAGGCGGGCCAGGCGCTGGACCTTTCTAGCTGATTCGACGCTGTCCCTCGTCTGCTCGCCCCCTTCCAGAAGAGCTATTATTCGATCTCTGAGATAGGTGCTTGCGGAGCTGGCGCCAGCTTGCCGAGCAAGCCTCTGGGCTTCCTCGAACTGTTCGGTCTTCAAGGTGATCACAATCTGATGTTCGCGCATGGAGGACATTTTATAAGCTTTCCCGGGGACTATCTACGTCACGGCTTGATGTAAAGAGGTTGCGCGATCGGCGCCAGGCATGAGCCTCCTGGCTGATTAGTTTTTGCCAAGCCATATGATCATGTTCCGCTCTCTGAGTCCGGGCAATGCTTTTCCGGCACTGATCAGACCGGTATGGAGACTGAAACGTTGAAACTGCCGGCCTCTATGTTTTATGTTCGAGACATACTTCGCTCTCCACCCTGCAACCTGCGCCACTACCATCAAGAAATCCAGCTCTCAATCAGATTCTGCCTTGTGGTATCGCAAGTGGTGGTACTAGAGCGGCATCCGGAAGGCGCATGCCTTCTGAGGTTTGACATGAACAAGACAAAGAAGACCAGTTCGTTCGCCTTTTTCGTGCGTCGATTCGCTCCAGCTGCCGGTCTCGTCGGTCTCGGCGCGCTTTTGGCCAACGTCGGTACCCTGGCACTCCTGACCGGCCGGGCGTACGACTATTTCTTCGCACCCCGTGCCTCGGCGATCCAGGTGGAGATCGTGGACGGCACTCGTCAGCCCCTGCCGGCCGGAACCGATGTTCTCGTGCGGGTGATCGACGGCAATCAGAGAGAGATTCTGGCACGTTACGTCAATAGCTCCTCGATCACCGTCGACAACCTGGAGTTTCATGACAACTTTCAGGACCTCTACACGGTCATCGTCTGGGCCAGGGGATACAAGCAGGCCGGATTCCATCCTGTTCGGCTTCAGCGAGGCAAGACCGTGCCCGTATTTTTGATGCTTCGGCCCGAGCGGGCCCGGCTCGATTTTGGCGCTGCTTCCTGGGACAAGCTCAAGCTCCGCCTTCCTTCGTTGTCGGCGGCACTCTCCTCGGGTCTTTCGGACAGGGAAGCGCGAGAGCGTTATGAGAGACTGATGCAGGAGAAGCCCCTGGTCCTGGCCCATCTCCTCAATGTCGGCAGCGTGCTCGAAAGGCTCGAGCTGCCTTCGGGTAAGAAGATCATGCCCTTCTACCGGCAGGTTCTGTTCGATGAGACTCTCGAGCAGGACAAGTTTTTCGCTTATGTCGACCGGCGACTTGTGGGCGAACTGAGAGCGGCGGTGGCTGCCGGTGTTTTCGAATATGCAGCGGGAGCTGATGTCTTTCACAAGGGAAACACCGCCAGCTTCAAAGAGACCGACTTCTGGGAGGCTAATGTCCAGATCACTTTCTACGAGAGGGACAGCCGTATGGTAGATGGAATCGAGCTCGTCCGTGTCGATACGGACATCGACTATTACCGTGACCCGGCAGCTCATATTCTGCTCGAGGTACTTCCCAATACTCTGGGGGGCAAGATGACCGATCCCCTGGAGGTCTATCAGTTGCGCTGGATCGCCTCTCGCTCGTCTCGAAACGTCAGGGGCGGATTGGTTTTCGATCCCCCGTATGTGATCGAGAAGCTCTCCTGATTCCGAAGAGTCTTTGTGCCCGGGCATTGAAAGAGATGTCCGGGCGCAGCGACTCTGTCCTTTTTCGGCATGCCTAACGGAATAACGCATACAGGATTAAAACCCTCGCCTGCGTTATTTCGTCTTCGATTCTGGGCAACTATATTTTATAGTCTTCGCCACCCTAAAATGAGGAAAATCCATGGCCCACATTGACATGACTTTCCAGGAGTTCGTCCAGCGGTTCAGTACGGAGGAAGCTTGTCTACAAGCCATCTTCGAGGCCCGCTGGCCTCGTGGTTTCATCTGTCCTTACTGCGGTCATGATGACGGAAACCGCATTTCTACAAGGCGCTCCATGCAGTGTTGCGTTTGCCGACGGCAGTCCTCGATTACCTCCGGTACGGTCTTCAGCCGTAGCCAAACTCCCCTTACCCTCTGGTTCTTGATAATTTATGAAATGGCTCACGACAAGGGTGGCACTAGTGTTGAAAGAATCAGAAAGCGCCTCGGGATGCACTATTCCACCGTTCGGGATATCGTGCAAAAGATCCGAGTTGCTATGGGCAGCCGCGACGAAAACGTAACTCTGGCTGGCTATATCGAGCTCGATGAGGCCTTTTTTGGAGGGAGGAACAAAAAACCCGGCCCAAAGTCCCCGCGAGACAACAAGGTCGAGGTTCTGGTCATGGTCGAGTCTGAAGGAACTCAGGCTGGAAATCTAGTAATGCAGGTAATCGAGAGCGATCGCATCGACGATATCGGGTCGGTAGTGGCTAAAAAAGTAGAATCGGAGCCACCCGGGCAATGGTTCAGGAGCGACGGGCTCGGTCGTCATCACGTCGTGATGAGCCATGGTCACAAGATTACCATGACTCCGGTTCCGAAAAGCTTTCAGGATGAAGTCTTTCGCTGCGTGAGTCTGGCCATCTCTCATGCTAAACGCTTCTTCAAGGGCACCTATCATCACTTCTGCAAAACCCACATTCAGAAGTACCTCGATGAATTCTGCTATCGCTGGAACCGTCGACACCTCGAGAAGCAGCTTGCTTCACACCTGCTAACAGCTTGCGCTCTACAAGAGCCTGTCTCTCGAGCCCAGCTTCTACCGATGGCCGCCTAGCCCTGCCACTCTCTTCCCGAACCTCTAGCCACGTCGCACGGCTTCAGCTCCGTGCTCTTCCTGCTGCCTGCACTTACTCCAAATGCTCGCTTCCACCGGATTCGACACCACTATCCTCCCCGAAATCATTCCGACACCCACCCAACTCTCCGCTTCCTGTCTGTGTCTTTCAGTCAGGTATGTTTTTCGGGGTGCTATTAAACGAGATAGTAAAGCTCGAGGGCGACTGGCGATGCTAGCGTAAGGCTCTCAGGTTGACCTCGGGGGAGAAATATTAGAGCTGTGTAATAGCTGCGCTAAGCACAGGGGTTGCTTAATTGTGGGATCCGGCTACGTGTTTTCACCATGGATGGTGCGGAAAATGACCGGGCCGGCTAGCCTTTAGCATACCCCAATAAGGCGTCCGTGAATGGGGTGAGACTGCTGTTAATAAAGAGTATGCAAGGAATTTTGATTAGCCTTACTACTTTCTTCATGAGGGAAAAACGTGAAATTTGGCTTTTTTACTATTCCGGACATAAGGTGAGTTTATCCATTTTTTGAAAGCCTTGCATCAGGGGAAGAACCAGCACTTTAGGGACGTAAACCCTCCACTTCTTCGAGTTCAGAGTATCCCGTAAATGCGTTTGAGCGCAGAGAGCTAGGCCGCACACCAGATTTTCGATCCTGAATCCACGATCGGTTCGTGGAGGAGGCCGGGTCCAACGGGTCCGGTGCTGGTTTGTCTCGATGAGAGACGGACTGGGGAAACCCGACGAGGGTAATTCGCCTTCGTCGAAACTCAACCGAAAGGAAAATACCATGACCACGATCAATGCCAATGCACGTGAAGAGCAGTTCGACGCCGAAGCGTTCGAGCGTGAGACCGGCTGGAGCTGGAGCGACGCGGTGGACGAAGCCGCGACGATTCAGCGCGAGAGCCGGATCTTCGGTCGCCGCCGGGGCAGCAAGAGCCGTGGAAACGGTCGCCGCGAGAGCTTCGCCCAGCGCTTCCAGCGCCTGACGGGCTGGTCCTACGGCGACGCGGTCGACATGGCAGCCGAGCTGCAGCGCGAGCGCCGCATCTTCGGATGTGTCGCCTGACGCAATCCTGAATCCACGCCATCCCGTGGAGGAGGCCGGGTCGCATGCGGTCCGGTGCTGGTCGGCTCAGGAAAGGGAGCCGGCTGGGGAAATGTCCCGACGACGGTAATTCGCCGTTGTTCAACTCAACCGAAAGGAAAATACCATGACTACGATCAATGCCAATGCACGTGAAGAGCAGTTCGACGCCGAAGCGTTCGAGCGTGAGACCGGCTGGAGCTGGAGCGACGCGGTGGACGAAGCCGCGACGATTCAGCGCGAGAGCCGGATCTTCGGTCGCCGCCGGGGCAGCAAGAGCCGTGGAAACGGTCGCCGCGAGAGCTTCGCCCGGCGCTTCCAGCGCCTGACGGGCTGGTCCTACGGCGACGCGGTCGACATGGCAGCCGAGCTGCAGCGCGAGCGCCGCATCTTCGGATGTGTCGCCTGACGCAATCCTGAATCCACGCCATCCCGTGGAGGAGGCGGGTCGCATGCGGTCCGGTGCTGGTCGGCTCAGGAAAGGGAGCCGGCTGGGGAAATGTCCCGACGACGGTAATTCGCCGTTGTTCAACTCAACCGAAAGGAAAATACCATGACTACGATCAATGCCAATGCACGTGAAGAGCAGTTCGACGCCGAAGCGTTCGAGCGTGAGACCGGCTGGAGCTGGAGCGACGCGGTGGACGAAGCCGCGACGATTCAGCGCGAGAGCCGGATCTTCGGTCGCCGCCGGGGCAGCAAGAGCCGTGGAAACGGTCGCCGCGAGAGCTTCGCCCAGCGCTTCCAGCGCCTGACGGGCTGGTCCTACGGCGACGCGGTCGACATGGCAGCCGAGCTGCAGCGCGAGCGCCGCATCTTCGGATGTGTCGCCTGACGCAATCCTGAATCCACGCCATCCCGTGGAGGAGCCGGGTCGCATGCGGTCCGGTGCTGGTCGGCTCAGGAAAGGGAGCCGGCTGGGGAAATGTCCCGACGACGGTAATTCGCCGTTGTTCAACTCAACCGAAAGGAAAATACCATGACTACGATCAATGCCAATGCACGTGAAGAGCAGTTCGACGCCGAAGCGTTCGAGCGTGAGACCGGCTGGAGCTGGAGCGACGCGGTGGACGAAGCCGCGACGATTCAGCGCGAGAGCCGGATCTTCGGTCGCCGCCGGGGCAGCAAGAGCCGTGGAAACGGTCGCCGCGAGAGCTTCGCCCGGCGCTTCCAGCGCCTGACGGGCTGGTCCTACGGCGACGCGGTCGACATGGCAGCCGAGCTGCAGCGCGAGCGCCGCATCTTCGGATGTGTCGCCTGACGCAATCCTGAATCCACGCCATCCCGTGGAGGAGGCCGGGTCGCATGCGGTCCGGTGCTGGTCGGCTCAGGAAAGGGAGCCGGCTGGGGAAATGTCCCGACGACGGTAATTCGCCGTTGTTCAACTCAACCGAAAGGAAAATACCATGACTACGATCAATGCCAATGCACGTGAAGAGCAGTTCGACGCCGAAGCGTTCGAGCGTGAGACCGGCTGGAGCTGGAGCGACGCGGTGGACGAAGCCGCGACGATTCAGCGCGAGAGCCGGATCTTCGGTCGCCGCCGGGGCAGCAAGAGCCGTGGAAACGGTCGCCGCGAGAGCTTCGCCCGGCGCTTCCAGCGCCTGACGGGCTGGTCCTACGGCGACGCGGTCGACATGGCAGCCGAGCTGCAGCGCGAGCGCCGCATCTTCGGATGTGTCGCCTGACGCAATCCTGAATCCACGCCATCACGTGGAAGGCAAGGCGGCACGGATCATCTCGATTCGTGCCGCCAGCACTCTTGGTTCTTTTCTTGTTGGAAGGAGTACGAAAACGTATAGTAAAAGCGGTTTTTAAAAAAGGGCTGGACCAACTGACGAGCAGTTGAGCCAGCCCAGAGGCGAAAACGAATGCAGCAATCGGTCAGTGAGGCTGGTTGCCGACGGAGTCGATGAAGAGATGAAGCATCCCGTGGATGTCCTCGATCTCGTCGTCTCCGAGAGCGACGCTCTGAACGAAAGCAGCCACGGGCAGACCTTTCTGGCAGGCCTGACCGAACAGGTCCATATCGAGACCCGAATCAGCAGCTTCCGCCAGTGCCACCAGATCGCAGCCGGCGTTCTCGAGGTCGGTCACCGCCGGGAAGCGCCCGGGAAGATCGGCTTCGCCGAGACGGTCCAGAATCCTGGCTTGCTCATCGCTTTCACCTTCGGTATCCAGGAAGCGCAGCTCTTCGAGGCGAGCGGCGGCTGCTTCGGTGACAGCGTCATGAACGGACCAGCCAGTTCCGGCCAGGTCGAGTGTCGAATGCTCAGTTTGTCTCATCGCAGTTACCCTTTCTTTCGTTGAGTGGAAAAGAATGTACGAGCCTGCCGCAAGGTCTCTTCCTTGCCACCGCTGTTGGTGGAGGAGACGCGATGAAGCAGACCGGACCTGTCATAAAACCCGACAAGCGGAGCGGTTTTCTCCTTGTAGATGGCGAGACGATTGAGAATCGAGACCTCGTTGTCGTCGCTTCTCTGAATCAATTCGCTGCCGCAGTTGTCGCAGATGCCGTCCTTGCGGGGCGGCTGAAACTTGATGTGATAAGAGCGACCACAGTTGCTATTGCTGCAGGTGCGCCTGCCGGCGATGCGCTCGATGAGGTCGGCTTCAGGCACCTCGATCAGCACGACCGCGGTGAGTGAAGCTCCCCAGCCCGAGAGGAGTCGCTGAAGGAGCTCGGCCTGCACCAGCGAGCGTGGAAAGCCATCGAGGATCGCTCCGCGACGGTTCTTCCACTGCCTGAGCTCGCGCGCCAGCAGATAAAGAGTGATTTCGTCAGGGACGAAATCGCCGGCTTTCATGATCGGTGCGACGAATCGTCCGATGGCTGTTCCGGCTGCTATCTCACGGCGAAGAAGATTGCCGGTGGAGGTATGAGCGATATCGAGCTCCGGTGCCAGTCCCTCGGCGAGGGTTCCTTTCCCGGCGCCGGGACCGCCCATCAAAACACCGTAAACCGGAGGCTGAAACTTCCAGTAGATTCGCAGAGCGAATTCCAGAAGCCTCTCCGACACGGTAAGCGGTTTCAGTTCAACCTTGGTCATAGGCCGTTTCTCCAGGTATTGCAGTCCGTGACCAGCCCGACCCGTCTGCATGAGCAGATTACGGTTCGGCTTGATTTGCTGGCTGAAGGAACTGAGTGCTTGGGGGTTAGTCGGGGTGTAGAAGTTGAGAGAAGAATGACTCAGGCTACCCAGAGCGACTTTTCTGATTCAACGTAGCTAATACGAAAACATTCTGAATATCTGGGGCAGGACCGGAGCCTTTCCCGGCTCCCCGGGACCAAACCTGGGTCTCGCCTGGATTCATGCGTGATGTCAAGGTTTCGGAGCTTGCGTGTGATTCGAAGGCAAGCCCCTAGCGCAGCTGTCACAGCTTCTGGATTCTCGAGTCTTTCGATGTAAAACTAGCGAGTATAGTAAAAAGTCGAGAAAGACGAAAGAACACGGAACCTCATGGTCCGTGCCCTTTCGCAAGAATAAATCGAGAATCAGCCCAGCCTCGACAGTGCCTGGCAGGCGCTGTCGATGGTCTCGAGCCTGCGTGCGAAGCAGAATCGCAGAAAGCGTCCGTGGTTAGCAGGGCTGGCGAAGAATGAATCCCCGGACACTGCGCGCACGCCGGTGGCTTCGAGGAGCCATTCCGGTGTGACGGGTCGGCCGGTGGTCAGGGGCAGTCCATCAGCCAGCACGAAGGCTCCGCCTTCGGGCAGGCTGAGCAGAAAGCCAGCCTGGCTGAGCGCTGTGCACAGCCTGTCTCTTGCCTCCTGGTACAGGCTCGACCTCTCCCCTTCTGCGGTCCGTTCTCTGCGGACCCCGAAAACCGAACGGGCTGCCACCTGGAAAGGTGTCGGGGCGGAAAGTCCCAGGGTGGAGTGCATCTTGCGGAAAGAGGCGGTGAGCTCCGGAGGTGCGATCACATAGCCTACCCGCCAGCCTGTGGCGTTGTAAGCTTTCGAGAGCCCGTCCACCACGATGATCCGATCGGCGAAAGCGGTGAATGAAGCTGGCGAGAGGTGGCTCTTGCGGTCGAAAGTGAGTTGGCTGTAGATTTCGTCGCTCAGGACCACGGCGCCGTAGTCCGCTGCCAGGGACAGGATCGACCGGATTTCGCCCGAATCGAAGACCCTGCCGGTGGGGTTGTGCGGGGTGTTGAGGATGACCGCCCGGGTCCGTCGATTGAAGGCTTTGCCAAGGGCAGACCGATCGAGTCGCCAGGAGCCAGGCTCCAGACCAACCACGCGAGGAATGCCGCCGGCAATCTTGATAGCTGCCAGGTAGCTCTCGAAGAAGGGCTCGAAGACCACGACTTCGCTACCGGGCTCGACGAAGCTCAGGATAATGGCGGCAAGCCCTGCCGAGGTGCCGGAAGTGATTGTCACCTCGCTGTCGGCATCGACGGACCGGCCCCAGTCCTGGCTCGCCTGGTCGGCGATATTTGCTCGTAAAATCGGGTCGCCCTGGGCATGGCTGTACTGGTTCTGATCGCTGCCGATGGCATCGATAGCCAGCTCTTTCAGAATCGTGGGCGTAGCGAATTCAGGGGCTCCGGAGGCGAGGTCGATGCCGCCGGCAGGCTTCTTGCCTGCCTGAGCCTTGAGTCGGGACTCAGCGATGCCTTGCAGGCGAGATGCCGGAGACGGCTTGCGCTTTCGCGACAGGCGTCGACCGGCAGCGCCGAGGACGCTGCTTAAGAATTCCAGAGGTTTCATAACAAAAGCTCCAGTCCGGTCAGACCGGTCATGTTGGTCAGGTTGGTCAGGTTGGTCAGGTTAGTCAGGTTGGCTTAGTAAGCGAGTCGCGTGCGGGGAAGCACGGGAAAGTCTTGAAAACGTCGACTAATTCATGATTTGTTGTCGGAAAACGTCTTATTCCTAGTAGACTATGGTGAGAGCATTAGTAAAACCTAGGAGAATCAATCTCCTCTTTTCAAGCTCGATGTCGATTTAGTTACTATCGCGCAATCAAAATCTCATATGAACTACCAGGAAGCCATTGCCTACATTCAGTCCTTTCCGGATATGGAAAGAGCCACTTACGGAGCTCGCGGACCCACCATGGGACTGCCTTCGATGCGTTCGCTGCTGGAGCGGATGGGGAATCCCCAGCTCGGTCGCAAGACCGTTCATATAGCCGGGTCCAAGGGTAAAGGCAGCACGGCTACGATGATCACCAGGATCCTGGACGAAACAGGACTCAGAACCGCCCTCTATACCAGCCCGCACCTTCACGACTATTGCGAGCGCATCGCATTTGGTTCTACGCCCATCTCCAAAGAGACATTTGCGCGCGGCGTGGCGGAAATCAAGCCGATCGTCGAGGCCGAGAAAGCCGAGGGCAATGCATCGATATCGACCTACGGCATTCTCACCGCTCTATTCTTTCATCTGGCGTCCAAAGCCGATCCGGCGGTGGATATTCAGATAGTCGAAGTCGGTCTGGGTGGACGTTACGATGTGACCAACGTGTTCACGGCCAAAGAAGTCGCCGTGATCACGCCCATAAGCCTCGAGCATGTCGAGATTCTGGGCTCCTCTCCCACCGAGATAGCTGCCAACAAAGCCGGTATCATCACACCCAGATGCACCGCCGTTCTGGCACCGCAAAAGGACAAAGGCGCCACCACCGCTGTCGGAAGGAGATGCCGCGAGGTCCATGCCGATTTCGTCGACGTCGGGCGCAGTTACAAAATCCGGGTGATCGACCAGAATGCCAGCGGACAGACCTTCGCTATCGAGTCGGAGCAGGGCAGGTTCGAATTCGAGATTCCCATGGTCGGTGTCCATCAAGTATCCAATGCCGCTACTGCTATCGCCGCTGTGCGCGCCTTGAAAGAGCATGGTATCGATCCCAGCGAGGATCAGATCCGGGCTGCTCTCAAAAAGACTACAGTTCCCGGGAGGATGCAAATCCTTTCAGGAATGAAGGGTGGTCAGAAGAGCGGAGGACCGATCATCGTGGTCGATGCGGCCCACAATCACGAGTCTGCCAACGCTCTGGCCACGACCATCAAGGAGACATTCGGAGCGGACTCCTGTATCTTCGTTCTGGGGCTCAACAAAGACAAGAACATCAGCGCCGTCTGGAAAGAGCTTCTTGGACTCTGCCGCATCTGTATCGCGACCCGGTCGCGCAACCCACGTTCGGCCGATCCTCGGGATATCGCCGAGGTAGTCTCTACCTTCGGTTCTTCCGACGATAGTGTCGTGCTTACCGACTGTGTCGCCGATGGTATAGACCGGGCTATCGAAATAGCTAGAGATGGCGAGGTCATCTGTGTGACCGGCTCGATGTATGTCGTGGGAGAAGCCAGAGAGCATGTCCTCGAGGATCGAGCCTGGGATCTGATCGCGACTCGGTGATATAGTAGAAGGCTCTCTGAAAAAGCAACTCCACCTGGTGCGAAGCACCAGGTGGGTTTCAAGGGATTTCCTCAGGCTGCCCGAGGCGACATGAATCGATCGATTTCCCGTCGGGCTCGCTTGAACAGGCTCAGGGCTCCCCGGCGCGAGCCTGCTACGGCGGTAAATCCGATGCAGCCGTAGCGGCTCATCGAATCGAGAAGGTGGAAGATCACGCCTTCCTGCCGGGATCGGCTGAAGAGCAGACCGGTGCGACTGAAATGCTCGAGAAGCAGGTCCGGCTCGCGAGTCGTCAGTCGGATGTCGATTACCGAGTCCGTGCCGGCATAGAAAATGCGTTTGCCCGAGGCGGTGAGAAAGTGACCGCTCTTGCTCTCATACTGGGCTCCTGTAGCGATCATGGCTTCGGCTCTCAGGTGCGTGGTGCCTCCCTGGCGGAGGTTGATCTCGATGGCGAATCGCTTGCCGTCAGCCTCCAGGAAGTCGACACCGAAGTACGCCAGAGCACCTTCCTCTTGCAGAATTTCTCCGACTCTGAGGGTGTCCTTGCCGATGGGGCGGCGCCTCAGGGCGGGAAAGACGGCGCCTTCGAAGACCATTCCATCGGGTCCGTGAAGAATCTGCTCGTGCGTGGAGAGCAGCTCGAGAGGACCGTTTGGATGGATAAAACCCTGACCGCTGGGGGAAGACTTTTGGCCGCCTTCGATAAAAGCTTCTATGACCCCACCGATAGTGGCAAATCTCGACATGAACGATTCTCTGTCCTGAAGGGACGTCTGGAATTCGAGCGCGGTTAGAGAAGCAGCGATCAAACGGCGTCGGGAGCGGCTCGAGAGTTCGGAAGGGTTTTCGGCGGGAAGGCGGATCACGGCGTTCCCGTATCCGGAGATGCCCTCGTTGACCTTCGCTACCAGGCGTCTTCTTGTCGGGTCGGCCAGCCAGAGTGATTCGGCGGCGTCAACGAGATCCGGCTCGTCGCGCAGATCCTCGAAGCCCTCGGGAAGATCCAGCCCCGCACGTCTGAAGATCTTTCTGCTACCACTTTTGGTGCCGAGGTAAGACAGTTCGCCAGGGGTAGCGATCACCGGAATGCCCAGGGCCTGACCGAGACGAAATTCCCGGTCGGTCCCCATGAACGGCACCAGTACAGCTTTCTTGCCGTCCTGTAGCAGTCTTCTCAGGCGCTCGAGCCAGTCTGGGCGGGAGAGAATCTTTTCGGCAAGAGGCAGAGTCGAGCCGTCCTCCAGGCAGATCGTTTCGAGTGAGATGCTTCCGTGTCCGCAGATGGCGGCACAGGTAAGCATGTGTCCGCAGGCCAGGGGCGAAGCGGGCATGGACGATACGAAGATCACGCGCCTGCCCGTCAGGGCACGGTTGAGCAGCCATAAGAGTCGGTGCTCGTAGCCTATGATGGCACGCTCGATAAAGCGAATTTCCTCGGGCGCGACTGATATCGATGGCACGACGAGATAGGTCGTATCGGGCTGTTTGAGAGCGCCGGCAAGAACTTCGCGCTGGCGATCCAGAAAGAGTCTGGAGCTCGAAGAAAGCTCGACTACATTCATGATAGATGCTCCGGGTGGTTGTTGCTGCTGGTTTCTAGATGCTACTCTCGGCTTTTACAGGGAAACTTCAATGAATCACAGTGTTCCTAGCACTGTTGCTTGTTGTCAAACGCTTCAAAGGAAGCCTTGTTTCGCACATTTTTCCAAATTGCGGTCGCTCGGACTGGGCCAGCTGTGAAGCTCCCGGTTTACCTTGTTGCTCTTCGCTTAATCTCCCGCGTGCCACTTGACAACTGGATTTCAGGCTAGTTTAAAAAAACGGAAGCTGGCTCGGTTAGCAGCGATTCACGCAACCTCGCTAGGAACTCCAAAATAGTCCTGACCCAGGGATTTTTGGAGTATCAGCCAAGTAACAGATACGGCCATGAATTCAAAAAGTAAGGCAAAGCTCAGGAAATCTCATGAGAAGCAGTTTTTTATTGGAGGATTCTAAATGACCGGTCAAGAGTGTTTTTCAGTTAACTTGCTTGATTAGAACGGTCTTCTCTAGCGTATAGCTATCTTCTACTTTATCGCTCAGAGCCATCTAAGCACCCTAAAACAAGCGCCGACGTTTCCTCACATCTGATCAGCAATCCCCTCGGATTGCCGGTCTGGTGTCGCTTGTGGTGCGCTCCAGTCTGAGGCTCTGGGTACCCATCGGGATCGAGCCTGGCAGCCGCACGGCTCGCCATGCGGATCTCAGTCACACAACGAGTATCAAGGAGTTACGACCATGTACTTCCTGGCACCCCCGCACGAAAGAAAGAGGGGTTGGTTCGTTCGTTTTCTGCAGACCCTCGGTATCGGCACTGTCACTACCCTGACATTGGTGGCCGTGACGGGTCTGTTCTTTGCGAAGCACTTTTTCTTTGCGACGCCGCCGCAGCTCTACGAGTATGCCTGGCAGACGGTTCCCGAGATGATCTACGACCCGGCCGAGGTCAAGAACTGGGATTCCTGGCGTCACAAGTACGACGGCAAGCTCGCTACCGACGAGGATGCGATCAAGGCCGCCAACGAGATGATCGGGAGCATCGACGACCCGTACACCCGCCTGCATTCTCCTGCCGAGGTGGCAGCCATGATGCAGGAGGCTCAGGGCGAATTCGCCGGAGTCGGCATCCGCTTCGAGATGCGCGTCGATGACCAGGGCAAGACTGTCCTGGACAGCCGCAAAGTCCCCATCGTCGCTTCCAGCGACGACGGTTACCCGCTGGTCTATGAAGCGATGCGCGGTGGACCTGCCATCAAGGGCGGGATCAAGGACGGTGACGTCCTGATCACGGTCGACACCACCGACCTCAAGGACATCGCCATCGACAAGCTGGTGGACCTGCTGAAGGGTCCGGCCGGCACCACGGTCGATGTTGTCGTCCGTCGGGACGGCGCTGAGCTCAAGATCACTCTCACGCGGGGAATCATCGAAGTCGACACGGTGACCGTGAAGCGCTATGGCGAGATCGGCTATATCGGCCTGTCCGCCTTCGAGCAAAATGACACCATGGACGAGATGAAGGCTGGCTTCGAAGAGCTCAAGGACAGCAAGGCTCTCATCCTCGACCTCCGGAACAATGGCGGCGGCCGCATCGACTTCGCTCTGCGGATCGCTGCCCTCTTCATGGAGCAGGGCGACATCGTCTCGGTCCGCAGCCGCATTCCGGCTGGCGGCTATCACACCACCACCTCGAGCGTTACCTCGACGAACTTCGTGGTCACGGAGGAAGCTGGTGGCAGGAGGTTCGTCCAGAACCTCGACCGCGACCCCAACCTCTCGGGAAGCCGCCCTCTGGTGATTCTCGTGAACGGGAACAGCGCCTCGGCTTCCGAAATTCTGGCTGGAGCGCTGAAGGACAACCACCGCGGTGTCCTTGTGGGCGGCAAGACCTACGGCAAGGGCATCGGGCAGACGGTCATCCCGTTTGTCAACGGCACCATGCTCAGGGTCACCTCCCTGCGCTATTACAACCCGAGCGGTCACTGGCCGGGCGATGCCCACAAGAACCGCATCGGTATCGAGCCGGATCATGTCGTGCCCGAAGGACCGCGTTTCCGTCCCCTGAAGGCGAGCGACAACCAGCTCCAGTTCGCCATCGATTTGCTCGAGAAGAAGCTCAGCGGTTCCAACTGAGCCCAGGCTTCTCTGTAACGACCCGGCGGGAGGCTTCTGTCTCCCGCCGGACCCGTCAAGAACACTCTAGACGAGCTCTTCAAGCTCGCTGAACCAGGAGTTTTACAATGAGCGATATCAAGAAATTGCTTCGCAGTCTTGGAGTTACCCGGGTCTCGGAGCTCAACGGCATCGTTGAGTACCGCCTCGACGGTAACGGTTTGAAGGTGCTGCTGGTTGAAAACCACGCGGCGCCTGTTGTCGCCACCATGGTGGTCTACCGCGTCGGCTCCCGGAATGAAGGCGTCGGTTACACCGGCTCCACTCACTTCCTGGAGCACATGATGTTCAAGGGCACCCACGCGCACAATCCCGCCAACGGCACCGGCGTCATGGAGACGTTCGCGCCGGTGGGAGCGCTGCTCAATGCCACCACCTCCCTCGACCGCACCAATTACTTCGAGTGCGTCCCGAGCCAGTATCTCGGGCTCACCCTCCAGGTCGAAGCCGACCGTATGCGCAACCTGGTGTTGCGCCGTGAGGACCGCGACTCCGAGATGACGGTGGTGCGCAACGAGTTCGAGCGCGGCGAGAATTCGCCCGGCAGCATCATGTACCAGCGCCTGTTCGCCAACGCTTACCGCGAGCATCCGTATCATCACCCCACCATCGGCTGGCGCAGCGACGTCGAAGGCGTGCCCATGGCCCGCCTGAAGGCGTTCTACGACACGTATTACTGGCCGAACAACGCCACGGTCATGATCGTCGGCGACTTCGACCCTGCCGCTGCCATCACCATGGTGGTGGAGCACTTCGGCAAGATCCCGGCGTCCAAGGACCCGATCCCGGACGTCTACACCACCGAGCCTCCTCAGGAAGGCGAGGTGCGCTTCGAGATCAACCGTCCGAGCAAGCAGACCCCTGAGGTCTGGATCGGTTTCCGCGTCCCGGAAGCCGAACACGAGGACACCTATGCTCTCGACGCTCTGGCTCAGATACTGGGCGGCTCCAAGCCCTCCACCAGGCTCTACAAGGCTCTGGTGGACACTGGCAAGGCGGTGAGCGCCTCGGCGTTCGCCCAGTCCAACCGTGATCCCTCGCTTTTCATCGTCTCGGCGACCTGCGCCCCCGGCGTGGATCCTGCGGAGGTCGAGAAGATCATCCTCGACGAGGTCGAGAAGGCCGGCAAGGCAGGCTCCGTCTCCGACAAGGAGCTGGCCATCGTCAAGTCGGCGAACCGAAAGGGCACGACCCTGCAGCGAGACGACGCCATGAAGTTCGCCAGCCTGCTCTGCCAGGGCGAGGCGGTGGCTGACTGGCGCTGGATCGCGACCTACGACGATCGCTTCGACGAGGTCACCACGTCCGCAATCGAGGCTGTCGCTGCTCGCTACATGATCCGGAAGAGCCGCACAGTCGGTCACTTTGTCCCGGAGTCGGTGGAAGAGAAGGCGGTGGCTGCTCCGGCTACCACCAGCGGGGTCGCGGAAGCGAAGACTTTCGACGCGCGAGTCCGGCGCTTCACCCTGGACAACGGCCTGACGGTTCTCGCCCTGGCCACTCCGGGGACCGGGACGGTGAGCGTCACCGGCAGCATCAACGCCGGCGAGTGCTTCCGCTCCTTCGACAAGACCCTCGTACCGGAGCTGACCGCGGTGCTCCTCACCGACGGCTCCCGTGACCTCTCCAAGCAGAGCCTGGCGGAAGCCCTGAACACCATGGGTACTTCCCTGCACTTCAACACCGGCGACTTCTATGTCAGTTTCGGCTCGACCCTGGTCGTCCCGGACCTGCCGGCCTACCTGGAGCTGCTCGCCAGGGTGGTTACCAGCCCGCTCTACGACGCGGCTGAAGTCGATCGCACCAAGGCGCGTTTCGCGGCGTTCATCCGTCGGAACAGCTCGGACACTTCCCGGGTCGCATCTTCGACCCTGAGCCGGGCGCTCTACGGGACCGACGCGGTGTTTCACAACAAGCCTTTCGACGAGCTCGGCGCCGAGCTGGCCAACATCGGCCGTGATGACCTGGTCGGCTTCCACAAGGCGCAGTACAGCCCGGCCAACACGATGATCACCATCGTCGGTGACATCGATGCCGACAACGTCCTGGATCTCCTGCCCGAAGGGTTGAAGTCCTGGACCGGTCCGGAAGCCACGTCCATCATCAAGCCGGCTTTCGTCATGCCCACCGCGGCCAGCCGGCACAATGTCTCGATTCCGGGCAAGGCCAATGTGGACATCGCCGTCGGCTTGCCGGCGCCGGTGGACCGCAGGTCCCCCGACTTCTACGCGTACAAGCTCGCCAACGCGGCGCTGGGCCATGACACCATCGGCTCTCGCCTCGGCAAGGTGGTCCGCGTCCGAGAGGGCCTCACCTATGGCATCTACTCGAGCCTGGGTGATGTCACTGTTCCCGGAGCGCCGTGGAAGATCACGGTATCGACGAACCCCGCCAATATCGAGCGCGTTCTGGCGCTTGTCGGCGAGGTGGTGGAGAAGTACCGCAGCGAGGGCATCTCGGATCGTGAGCTGGACGACGAGTCGAGTCGTGTCTACGGCGAGTTCGTCGTCGGCATGCGCAACTCCCTGGGTCTGGCTCGCGCCATTCACCAGTACCAGCTTGTCGGCGTCGGCATCGGCGTCATGGATACCCTGGCGTCCGCGTACAAGGCGGTCACCAAGGACCAGGTGAACGAGGCCATCCGCAAGTACCTCCGGCTGGATACCGCCGTCACGGTGGTGGCCGGCAGCATCTGAGCGGCGCCAGAAGAGCGACTGGCCGGGTCGGCGGTGCGGTATGCACCTGCCGGCCTGGTCGGTCGACCTCGCCCGCCCGGCTCCGATGATATTCCTGCAAACTCTCTTTCAGACCCGATTACGGGTTAAACCAGGCCGTAGAGCCAGGAGGTAATAATGTCGACCAAACTTTTTACGGGACAGGTCGGACCGAAGCTCGGCTCCGACTTCTTCGCGTCCCGTCGGCGTAAGTTTTTCCGCCGTCTGAAGAAGAACAGTGTCGCTGTGATCGTCTCCAATCCGGAGCTGACTCGCAGCAACGACACCGAGTTTCCTTTCCGGCAGTCTTCCGATGTGCTGTACCTGACGGGATATCCCGAGCACGGCAGCGCTGTGGTTCTGTCCAATATCGGGGGCGTCGAGAAGTTCAGCCTCTTCGTCCTGCCGAAGAATCCGGCCATGGAAACCTGGACCGGCATTCGTTTCGGCGAGAAGGGCGCCATGAAGGAATTCGGCGCCGACCAGGCTTACCCGGATGGCGAGTTCGCGCAGGTCCTCGCCGAGCTCGTCGGGCAAGCCGACAACGTCTACTACACGTTCGGCGTCAACACGCATTACGACGAGAAGTTCCGCAAGCTCTGGCTCGAGTCGGGTCAGGCGGCGCTCCTCAATCCGGGAGACATCCTCGAGCGTCTGCGCCACTTCAAGTCGAGAGACGAAGTGGCGATCATCCGCTATGGCTGCCAGGTCTCGGCCGCGGCGCACGTGGAGGCCATGAGCCTCTGCCGCCCTGGAATGTTCGAGTACCAGCTGCAGGCTGTGGTCGAGTCGGTGTTCGGATTCAACGGAGCCCGGGCGGTCGCCTACAACAGTATCGTAGCCGGTGGCAACAACGCCACGGTTCTGCACTATAACAGCAACGCCGATCGGCTGCGCGGCGGGGACCTGGTCCTCATCGATGCCGGCGGCGAGTATCACGGCTACGCTTCCGATATCACCCGGACATTCCCGGTCAACGGGCGGTTCTCCGAGGCTCAGAAAGAGATCTACGAGCTGGTCCTGGCGGCTCAACTGGCTGCCATCAAGGCTGTGAAGCCAGGCAAGACGCTGAACGAGATTCACGCCATTGCGACTGACAGGCTGCGGCGCGGGCTCGTCGAGCTCGGTGTCCTTTCTGCCGAGATGCGCACCCGCTCCGGCGCCCGCAAGGCGATCAAGAAGGCGGAGGCTGCCGGAACGGCTGCCGATCTGCCCAAGCTGCGGGATTTCTTCATGCACGGCACCAGCCACTGGATGGGCCTCGATGTGCATGACGTTCCGCTGGATCGCTCGACCCGCGATGACGCCCTCAAGCCGGGCAACATCTTCACTGTCGAGCCCGGTCTCTACTTCCGTGCCGATGACCGGCGCATCCCGAAGAAATACCGGGGTATCGGTATCCGCATCGAAGACGACATCCTGGTTACCCGGGATGGCTGCGAGGTGTTGACTGCTTCCGTGCCCAAGTCGGTCGAGGAGATCGAGAGCATCATGGCTCAGGGCAAGGCGAGGTGGTCTGCCTGAAGTCTCGGGACCGTGCCTGGTGGTGGGAGCTCTTTCGGAGAGTTGCCCTCGATCAGGCCGGTCCCTTTTTTGTGCTGCCGTTTCCAAGCGCGCACCGTTTGCGGTGCGCGGGCGGCATGTTGTCGAAACAACTTTTCAACCAACAAATAGAGGCGACACATGGAAAAACTCATTGGCTTGCTGGGCATCGTCACGATTCTTCTTGTGGCGTTCGCAGCATCGAACAACCGCAGGGCGATTAGCTGGCGACTCGTCGGCGTCGGCCTCGGCGGTCAGCTTCTTCTGGCTCTCCTGATTCTCAAGGTGCCAGGCTTCACCGACGTCTTCGCTCTCATGGGCGACGGCATTCGCAAGTTGCTGGATTACTCTTCGCAAGGCGCCGCCTTCGTTTTCGGCGAGGACATGGTGAAAGGGAAGTTCGTTTTCCTGATCCAGGTCGGCTCGTCGATCATCTTCATGAGCGCTCTCAGCGCCGTCGCTTACTACCTTGGCATCATGCAAAAGGTGGTGGCGGGTCTGGCCTGGGTGATGCGCAAGACCATGGGAGTGAGCGGCGCCGAGGCACTGTCTTCGGCATCCTCGATCTTCGTCGGTCAGGTCGAGAGTCAATTTCTCATCAGGCCGTATATGAAAACGCTCACCAATTCGGAGCTGTTTACGGCTATGACCGTCAACATGGCTACCATTGCCGGTACCGTTCTCGTGGCTTATACCGCCATGGGCATGAATGCCATGTACCTGATCGCTGCCAGCGTCATGTCGGCTCCGGCGGGCATCGTCATCGCCAAGATGATGTGGCCGGAGACCGACAGAGAAGCGGTGGCCCGTCAGGTGAACATGAACCTGGAGAAGCAGGGTGAGAACATCTTCGATGCTTTCTCCCACGGCGTCCTGGACGGGTGGAAAGTGGCCCGGAACGTGATGATCATGGTCCTCGCCGCCGTCGCTTTTATCGCCATGGCAAACGGCATCCTCGGAGCCGGGCTCTCGTTTTTCGGCTGGAGCTTCCAGATCCAGGATATCTTCGGGGTCTTCCTGACTCCGGTGGCGCTTCTCATGGGAGCGCCCTGGAACGAAGCCTTCATGGTCGGCAAGATGATGGCTACCGAAATCATCGTCAACGAGTTCGTCTCGTATGGCGAGCTCGCCGCCCACATCAGAAACGGCACCATCTCAGCCAAGGGTCAGGTGATCGCCACCATCGCCCTGTGCGGCTTCGCGAACCTGAGCAGCATCGCCATCAACATCGGCGGTCTCTCGGCAATGGCTCCGGAGCGGCGCGGCGACATCGCCCGTATGGGCTTCAAAGCCCTGGTAGCTGCCAACATGGCGACCTGGCTGACGGCTGCCGTGGCAGGCATCCTCTTCTGAGGTCCTCTGCTTAGGTCCTCTGCTTAGGTCCTCTGCTTAGACCCGGGGGAGGCGAGCACTTCGTTTCGGCGATGCTCGCCTCCCTGTCTCGAGCCAAACTTCGTGCAACCTGGAGGAATTCAATGTCCGTCGCGACCAGCAAACTCAAGACGCTCACCGTGTTCACCCTGGCGGCCAAGACTGCCGTGGACGCTCTGCACGACCAGTATCTGACGCGGAGCTATCCGATCGACTCCGACGAATTCATGACCATGGTTCGTCGCGATCTCGAGAAGTCAATGCGCCCCAGGCTTTCCGGCGAACCCACCGAGTTCAAGAAGGGCATGAGGACCCTGATTGAGCGGCTCCTTGCGCACATCTATGTCTCCCACCAGATGCTTCATCTGGCTTACACCGGTCTCTGCGGCACCTACGCTCACAGCGATCTGGTCAGGGAGGCTCGTGAGCGCATCGACGCCTGCCTCGACAGGATCCTGGATCAGGCGATAAGCGCCTGCCAGCCCGGTTTTCACTCGAACAGCCTGCGTCCCTGAGAGGCGTCCGGAGGTGATATGCCCTGTCAGAAAATCTTGCTCATCGAAGACGACCTTACTCTGGGCGAGCTTCTGGTGAGCATTCTCAGTGAGACCGGTCATGGTGTCACCTGGTTCGTCCGGGCTCGCTTCTCCGGCGAGCCGGATAATGGCTTGATCCTGATGGATGCTGATGGAGCGGAGAGCCGGCTGGATTGCTCCAGATTCGAGCTCGCCCTCATCGACTGGCGTCTGAAGGGAAGTCCCATCAACGGACCCGAGGTGATTCCCGCCGTGATCAGAAGCGGTCTTCCGGTGGTCGGTATCAGCGGTCTCTCCTGGCTCAACGAGGAGCTGACTGCTGCCGGCGCCCGCACCGCCCTGGTCAAGGACGAGCTGATGTCGAAAGTGCTCTCGGGCAAGCTCGTCATCGAGAAAGACTTCGGTCTCTGATTCGTCTGATTTCTGCCAGAGGGCACGCGCTCAGGCGTCGTCACCCTCTGGTTTTGGTTCCTGGCATACTAAAACAAATAGTAAAAAATTCGGAATGAGAAAACGTTCCAGGGTTGTCAGGGAAGCCCGCCCGGGCTTCCCTGCATGCTCGCGTATGGGGATGGTGTCCTTCAGGTCCTGGCGATTACTTCCAGGGCGCTGTAGGCGACGAAGGAGGTTCTCCCGCCGTCAGTGAGGTAGATGCCATGGCGGCCGTTCCGCTGGCCGGATGCGGCGGCGGTCCGGAGCTTCGAGAGGAAGTCGGGGGCCAGTTTGCGGATACCGATGGTGCCCTGATAGCGGCCGCCGGCAACCAGGTCGATGCAGTCGTTCCTGGCCATGAGGGGCTCGATCTGATCTCGAGAAACTGGCAGGACCTTCATGAGGCTGGCCAGCTGAGTCGCCTCGAGGTTGACGACGGTCGATTGGTCGGTCATGTCGAAATTCCCATTGCTGAGGGTTTCTGTTTCAGTCGGGCGCCGGTTGGGTCAAGCGGCGAGGAAGGGGGAATCATCCCCCTTCCGTCGCCATCGTCTGGCTCAGTTGACCGACAGGGCCAGCAGAGCCTTGCGGCGCTGCCTCGGGGTGAGGTCCTTGTCGAGACGGATCACCAGGACCGGCCTGAGCGGCTCCTGGCGGTGGCGGCTGGACCTGTCGCGACGGCGCGAGCCCTTGTCGGCCTTGGCGTCCACCACCTGGCGGCTGCCGGAGTGGAAGCCCATCTCGTCCAGGGCCTCGGCGATCTCGAGCCGGGCGGCCTCGCGGGTGATACGGCGGAGACGCCCGTGCTCGTAGTCGTCGTCGTGCCGCTCGTGCTCGCGGCGCTTGCGGTTGCCGACGTCACCGCCGGGGCGGTTGGCCAGGCGACGGAACTCGCCACCGCGCTTGACGAAGAGGCGGCGACGCCCGCGCACCGGCTCGAAGAGCTCGCTGACCGGCTCCAGGCCGTCGGCACCGAAGGCGTCGACGAAGGCGAACTCGTCGATCTCGTCGAAGTGGAGGGCGGCGAAAGCGGGCTGGAAGCCGAACGTCGAGGTGGCGGCGATGTTGGTGAAAGCGTTCATCGTTGGTTTCTCCTGATTCGATGAATAGACAACGACTGCGATGTGCCGGGAGGCGCATCACGTTCTTCTGGTGAGCACTCACTGCCGATATGACAGATCGATACTCTCAGCGTGGATGCTGATGGGGCGGCGGGGAATGGGGAGCAGGGTTTATGTCCGGGTGAATGAGCTCCTTGTGTCTGTTGAAAACGAGAGATACCCATTCGTAGCACTATCGGTCTTTAGATCCTAAGAGACTCAGGAAGTCCCCGTAGCTATTCGGAGAACTAGAAACTCAAGCAGAGACTGAGACTCAAGAATCGAGTCGGATTGATCGTGTAAGTGATGGCATACGTAGTATCACCATGCGTTAGCCTTCGCGCATGTCCGCCAACCGGTTAATCTGCGCCGCTTATCTGTCAGGCGACCTGACCGGGCCAGAATCGGATTCGGTCTGTTGTGTCTCGGGCGTAGCAGACTGAGTGCAAAAAGTTTTCTCGAAGTGTTACTACAGGCAGTAGCAGAATTGATTCAAGAAAACAGAAAACAGAGAGAACAGGGGGAGCCTTGCGGCTTCCCCTGTCCTGAGATCATCCGCTCACTTCGGGTTACTTCTTCATCTTGGACAGCAGCCGGAGGAGCTCCAGATACAGCCAGACGAGAGTGACCAGAAGGCCGAAGGCGGAGTACCACTCCATGTACTTCGGCGCCTGGCGCTCGACACCCGTCTCGATGAAATCGAAATCCATAACGAGATTGAGGGCGGCGAGGCCGACAACGAGGAGACTGAAGGCGATGCCCCAGAATCCGCCTTCATGGATGAAGGGAACGCGGATGCCGAAGAACATCAAACCCAGGTCGACGATATAGAGCAGAGCGACAGCGCCGGTGGCCGACAAGACGCCAAGCTTGAAGTTTTCGGTCGCCTGGATCATGCGGGTCCGGTAGAGGAAGAGCATCGTGGCGAAAACACCGAAGGTGAGGCCGACGGCGTTGGTGACGATTCCCGGGTACTGCGCTTCGTAGATGGCCGACACTCCTCCCAGGGCGACTCCCTCGAGAACCGCATAGACCGGCGATAGCCACGGAGCCGAGCGCGGATTGAAGATGACCGCCAGAGCCACCACGAATGCCACCAGCACCGAGATCATGCAGATACCGAGGCTGATTCCGAAAATCCAGGAGAAGGCGGCCGCGGCAAAGGTCAGGGCCAGGAGTCCGGCGGCCTTGGTCGCGGTGCCCTCGAGGGTCATGGGCGTCGTGGAGGGTGTGAAATCCCGGAATGTCTTGTCAGACAGAGCCGGATTCGTCGTCTTGTAAGACATCGAATTTACCTTTTCATTTGGTTCGAGCGTGCAATCAGGCACCCCGGTCCTCAGCTTGCACAGGCTGAAAACAGGTGGATTCCCCTCGCTTCCCTCTCTGGCCGTGCGACTCGACAATCATGAGGATGACCGGCGGAGCCTGTTTGTGGATTTGGAGGTTCGGGATTTGAGAGGTTCTGGTTATCCGTGGTGGATTCGGCGAGAGATTGAGCTCAATCTACTCAGCCCCGAATGACCGGGCAATGATTTATGAATGTAAACCGCCTGATACGGTTGTTGCACTCTGCAGGAGCGGTCACGTTCCTGTGATGCCGTGTAGCTAGCGCAGCTCTCGTGCCGTCTTAATGAAGAGAGCCTGATTCTGCCACATTAACTGCCTGCGCTAGCCGGGCCATTTTATTAGCGAGCACTAATTTGCGGTTTTTACTTATAAGGACGCCTGCTCAGACACTTTACTGATTACTGGTAACCCAGGCCCTGAAGGCGTTAGGGCCGGGGCGCTCGGGGCGCGGCAACAATATCGAAATGTTGCTCATGACAACCGTAGACACCTAAGGTCAATACACCTTCTAACACCTTTTTCAGGACCGAGACAGCACCGAAACAGCACCTCTACGACCAGCCCAGCAACCATTCCATCGGCTAATGCTCGATGCATAGCGCAGTTTCCTGCGCCGCCGGGTCTCGTGGTCATCAGATTCTGCAAGGTCCGCTCTCGCAGTGAGGAGGCTAAGAAGGACATTGGTCAGCAGCCGCACGCCAAGTTACGGGTGGCGTGCGACATCAGGCTGCAAACACACCGTCAACCTAGCTAAAGGAACGTTATGACCGATCTGACATTGATCACCATCGGGTGGACCCTCGGGTTCGCCGCCGTGGCGACCATCGCCACGTACCTGTTGAGCAAGCGCGTCTTCGTGACCGGCGTCGCCGGCGCCACCTCCCTGGTGGGCGGCTACTTCTGGTTCAAGCTCTGCCTCTACCTGTTCACGCCTGCTTTCGTCGGCACCTTCTGGGGCCAGACCGGCATGATGTGGGCAGCTGCTTTCCTCGCCGTCTTCGTGGCGGGGATTACCTGGTTCGCGACCTGGATCAAGGGACGCGGGCAGCGTGAGGATCGCTGGCATGCCAGCGCTCTCGAGGAGGCGGGTGGACGCGCAGCCATCGGCAAGCTCATCGGAGCCGGCAGCCTGCTGGTGCTGATGTTCGTCGTCTGGGCCGTCACCTGCATCTGGCAGGGCTGGGGCGACAACAACATCAAGCGCTGGGCTGGTCTCGCCAACGTCCGCGTGGAGTCCGAAGAGGCGACTCTGCCCCCCACCAATCCGGACCGTGTCCAGATGGTGACCCAGGGCATCGCCCACTTCCGCGGGCAGCAGGCCATCACCCGTGGTGGCGCGGAGCTGTCCAGCTTCTACAAGGTCCGGCAGGAAGACTGGACCAAGGTGGCCGTCAAAGGTCGCAGCTACTGGGTCGCGCCTCTCGTGCCGGCTTCCGACTGGATGCAGTTCGTGGGCTCGGTCGAGGACTCTCCGGGGTTCATCTCGGTTGATGCCGAGGATCCCAACGGCGAGGTGAAGGTCCGTCTCGGGCATACCATCAAGGTGTTTCCGAACGGCTACTGGATGCGGAACCTGGAGCGTTACGTCTACTTCAACGGCTACCGCGACGGCATCCTCGACGATCCGACCCTCGAGGTCGACGAAGAATGGCAGCCGTATTACACCATGACCTACACCCATCCGGAGTTCGTCATCGGCGGCCAGGTGATGTCCAAGATGCTGGTGGTCAACGCCAACACCGGCGCGATCACCGCCTACGACCCGAACAAGGGTCCGGAGTGGATCGAGCGAGTCATGAGCGACGAGCTCGTCAATGCGTACAGCACCTGGTGGGGTCATTATGCCCACGAGAAGGTGGTCTGGCTCAACGGTCTCCGCAACGGCGGCCGCTATGAGCAGGAGCCGGCTGACATGGACTTCGTCTTCAACGAGTCCGACCAGTCGGTCTGGTCACTTCCGATGACCAGCACCAAGAGCAGCGATGCCGCGTCCACCGGCGTCCTGTACTACAGCACCCGCGGCAACGAGGCGGTGTTCTATCCGGGGCTCAAGGGCATCGGCGTCGGCAGCAGTGTCGAGCAGGCCTTCTTCAATGCTCCGGACAACAAGGCCGAGAAGTACGAGGTCAAGCAGATCCAGCTCTACAGCATCAACGGCGAGCCGACCTATGTCGGTATCTACGTCCAGAGCCAGGGTGAGCACGGCGAGTCCTTCGCCGGCATCGGGTTATTGCATGCCCGCAAGATCAACGGTGCCAACGTGATCATGGCCAGGACCAAGCCTCTCGCTCTCAGCCGGTATGTCAACTGGCTGGCCAGCGGTGGCGCCAACGATGCCGAGATCTCGCGCACGGCCGAAACCTCTGCGCCGATCGAGGGAGTCATATTCCGCATCGGCAAGGAGAGCGAGGACACCTACCGCTTCAAGCTGGTGGGTGACGAGCACACCTATACGGTGACCACGGTCACCTACGGTGATCTCTCGATGGTCGAGCCTGGCGACAGGGTGAGCGTCACCTATGTCGACAACGGCCAGACCGTTCGTCCGGTGAGCCGCTTCTCCGACATCACCCTGGAGAGGCAGGCTCAGAAGTAACTCCAGGTCTCCTGGAGGCAGTCGGTGCGTTGCCGGCGGTAAAACGCCGGTAACGCAATTTCACCCGGATTGCCGGGGCGGTTTCAGGCTCTTGCCTGGGACCGTCCCGGTCAGTCTCGTTTCAATGAAAATTCATGGTAATCCAATTCATGAAAGGAGGTGTACCATGAGAATTCTAGTAGTCGAAGACACAGTGATGATGGCCAAGAGCTTCATCGAAATGCTGGAGTCTGCCGGGCACCAGGTGGATTGGGTTATCGGTTTCACGGATGCCGAGAACCTGATCGCCATGGCTGCCGACAAGTCCGAGCTCGAAGTCGAGCCCTCCAGGTACGATCTCGTCCTCATGGACGGCGACCTGGAAGGCAAGATCACCGGCGCGGATGTCGTCCCGGCGTTTGCTCGAGCGGGCGTCGCCTGCTTCGGCACCAGCACCATGCCCAAGATGAACGATGAGATGATTGCCAGCGGTGCGGTCTATGCCGCTGCCAAGGTGACCATCTTCTTCGCCCTCTATCACGGGCGTGTCAACGCGGATGAGCTGGTCGAGTCCGGCACCAAGACCCGGGATCGCCTTCAGGCGGCCTGGACCGAGTGCAAGGACGACGAGACCCTTCGCAAGGCGGCCGAGCAGTTCCTGCTCGCGCACGTTCAATGAGAACAGGACTGGTCTTGAGACCAGGAACAACTGATTTGGCCATGAAGAGCCACTTGCAGCAATGCAAGCAAAGATCAGTCCTGTTTCTCTTTGTCTTGAAAGTACTAAAAGAAGTAGTATAAATTTTTACTGAAAAATGGGAGAGAGAGATCCCGAGGTCGACCAGGTGGATCAAGCAGGCTGTCGGCATGAGAAAAGAAGAGGCTGATACAGTCGTCTGTATCAGCCTCGAAAGCAGGGTCGAAGGGCTCTTATCTGGTCGAAAGCCGCTGTTTCAGCAGGCGTCCGAATTCTTCGCAGAGCGCGCCGAGGTCATTGGGGTCCCGGGCAGTAAGCAGTCCGGCGGCGGCGTCGTAGACAGTGGCACGGTCGTGAAAGACGACGAAGCCGGCATTGGCCAGGTCGCGTCGGATGCTGCCTGTGCCGGTGATCTCGACCCCCTTGCTGGGAAAGCAGGTCTCTCCGTCCGGGGCGTCGAAGGCGGCACTGATGATCACCTGGGGTCCGTGACAGAGGGATACGACCAGGATGCCGAGCTCTCCGGCGCGTCGCACCAGAGACAGCGCCGTGGCGTCGGTTCTGAGCATATCGGGGTTCCAGGCGCCACCGGGTACGAAGAGGGCATCATAATCTTCGATCTTCACATCGGAGAGGCGCAGGTCCGCCTGGATGCAGATCCGATCGGAAAGCCATTCGGCGATGACTATGTGGCCCGCCGGGTCGCGATACTGGAAGATCCAGTCCTGACCGGCCAGATCGACGATGGCGCCGCGCTGGCGAAGATAATTGATAGGCACGTCGAGCTCGGGGAGCTCTGGACCATCGGCGGAGATCACCAGAACACGGGCTCCTTCGAGCCAGTGCGGGTCCGCCTCTCCGAATTCGGGCAGTGGATAGTCGGTGCCGACGGTATCCAGGCTGGCGGGCACGCGCTTGTAGCGCAGGGCAAGAGAATGCGAGCCTGCGGGAACTGTCGGTGCCGGTTCCGGCTGATCTGGTGTGATGCCGCAGGTCGAGCAGCCATGCTTGCGGGCCCAGGCGCGGTGGTCGGCCCAGTCCTGCTCGAGGCTGCCGCCGCCGATGGCACGGCCGGGATAGAAGTGGATGGGAATCGGGGTGACGGTCCCACAGCGGCATTTGATGCTGTCGTCTTTGGCGAGGGTCTTGCCGCACTCTGGGTTGGCGCACCGGAGGGTAGTCTCCGGACGAGTTTCTGATGTTCTGGACATTCGGAACTCTCCTTGGGTCAGTGGTTGTTGGTGGGGGGGCGTTCGTTCCCTGGCTAGATCCGCCCGCGACAGAATCCCCGGTCCGGAGGACCGAGGTATCTGGGCTGGTAGGCAGTCAGAGAGAGAGAGTTTTGTTGCAGGGGTAAGAGCGGCAGGGAAAGAACGATAGCTCGAGCCTAGTAGCCGGGCTGCCCGCAAACAACAGATGTTCACTATCTTTACCGCCAGGCTTGCCCGGTGCTCGAAAAGATTTGTTTAGCTGTTAGCGCTAGCTGGCACTTCACGGGACCTGTTTCAAATGTTCAACTGGTGAACCACTGTTACGAGAGCGGGTCTCTGTCCGGTTGACAAGCTCCAGGGTGCCGTCGAAATGAACTTCACAGCCTCTTTGACCCGTCCTTTGAGAAAAGGCGATAGCGACCAGTAGGGCATGGCCCGGCGGCGACGCAGGAAATTAAGCCTGCGATTGGCTACCACCGTCAGGTCGTAGTTCCGGGAGCCCGGCATGGCGAGCCCCTTGCCGTAGCGCACCACTCCGTCGAACTCGTCTGGGTGCATCAGGAGCAAGAAGGTCAATCAAGAGCGAAGTGCTCTTCCTGAATCATCATGGAACCTGTATGTTCGGGGTGGAACCTCCAAAATGCTGCGGTTTGATTGAAATACTAAAAGAGATAGTAAAAAATTTCCGAAAAGAAAGAAAGCAGAGGCCTTTCGGCATGCTTCCTTTCAGTGGTCGCCCCGCGGCTGACCTGCCCGGTTAGGGGCAGGCCAGCCTGGTCAGCCGGTGAGGGCTTAGCGGGTGAAGTTGATGCGACCTTCGCCGTCGACGCTGTCGATCTGCACCTTGACGTTGCCGCCGTTCTTCAGACCCGCGGGGGTCTTGGAAGCGGGCAGCAGCCCGGTGATCACGCAGCCGGCGTGCTGGCACTCCAGCAGGAAGCCGCCGCCCATGGGCTTGACGGCCTTGCCGGTGAGGGTCGTGCCGCTGGCCATCGCCTCGTCCACCACCGCGGTGCGCTCACGCCGCTTGCCGGCGACGATGCTGAGCGCGATGCGGAGACCACCCTCCTTCTCGGAAGGCTCGGCCTTGATGATGTCCGCCTCGATGGTGTCGCCGACGTTCAGGCTGGCGATGTAGGCGTCGCGGTCCTCCTTGGTGCGGCCCGGCACCTGCCGCGGATGCAGCAGACCCCGGTAGCCCGCCGCCGGACCCTCGGTGATCTTGACGATGGCGCCGTACTCGCGGATGTCGATCACCTGCCCGGAGACCGGGATGGAGTTCGACTCGCTCGCGGACGCCAGGTCGTTGACCATCGCGGCACGGCTGCGACGCTCGTCACCGACCATGGTGAGGCCGATGCGCAGGTCGCCCTTCTTCTCCGCCGGCTCGACGCTGATCACCTCGCAGCTCACCTCCTGACCGGCGGTGAGGCCGGCGATGTAGGCGTCACGCTGCTTGCGGCCCTTGCCGGGGACCTCGGTCGCATGGCAGAGACCGATGCGGCCGGCGGCGGGACCTTCGGTGATGTTGACCAGCACGAAGTCCTTGCGGGCCTCCTTGACGGTGCCGACCACGGTGGCGCCCGGCGTGCTGTCGTTGCCGACCGTGAGGCTCTCGATGACCGCCCGATCCTGGATGGTCTTCTCGCTCACGGAGATGCGGGCGCGGCCCTTCTTGTCACCGTCCTTGGGCGGACGGATCGAGATGACCTCCACCGCGACCTCGGCGCCCTTGGCGATCTCCTTGTTGCGCTGGCTGCGCGCGAAGAAGGTGCCGCCCGCCATCTCGTCGACGTGCAGGAGGGCAGAGGTGTTGGTGTCGTTCAGGGCCACGAGCACGCCGTAGCTGAGCTTCGCGGTGACCTTGGCCGGAACGATCTGTCCGACCACGAAGCCGTTGGCCTCGGTCATCTCGTTGCTCGGCGCGGGGGTCGGCTCGGCGGCGACGGCGGTCTCGGCAGTCTCGGCGACCTCGGCGGTGTCGGTGCTCTCGACCTCGTTGGTGGTCACCGCGGCGACCGGCTCGGCGTCGGTGACGACGACGGGCACGGTGACGGGCTCGACCTTCTTGGTCTTGGGCGCCTTCTTGGCCTCGGCGACCTTCTTGCGCAGGGTCTCGGTGGACCAGTTGCCGGCCAGCGCGTAGCCGGGGAGCTTCAGCTCCTTGATTTCAGCGACCAGGCGCTCGCGCTCCTGCTCGGGGGTCTCGGCGGCAGCCTTCTCGGCGGCGGCCTTGTCGAGGGCGGCCATCAGGATGCGGCCGAACTCGGTGATGCCGGTGTTCTCGTTGTGATTCGTCATGACGATCTCCTAGTAAGGTTTGTGCTCCGTCGGGTGTGGAGCGGGTTACAAGAAAATGTCGGTGCTCTCACACGAGAGACCGACACAACACCGATAAAGCGAGCTCGCTAAACCGGTGCCACCCGTAGGCTTTCGCTGGCCCGGGCCAGCTTCACGAAAACGCCCGCCAGACATCGCTAGACACAGTCTCTCTTTGCGCCACTGCGCATGGGGTGATTGCTGTAATAGCAAGGGACCGCTTGGTTGAGAGTTGTTGTGTCCGTTGAAGTCAGATGGGAATCAAGTGATACCTCGACCCTATATATTCAGGAATCACAGCCACAAGTTAAAAATCGGGGTCCCGTTTGCCTAGCGAGGCTATGCATAGTCGTTTAATCTAAGAAAATGCCGACCTGCTTGTGTTCTCGGGATCCAAACTGATCGTGCCCGGTTGAATGACCGGCGCTTGACAACTAGCAGAGCTTAGCGCGAGCTCAGATTCTCATCTATTGTCGGAGACCGAAACGATCCTGGGCGATACGGTGAAAGCGGAACAGGTAAGCAGGTTTGCCGTTGCACTGCTCCATGATCGCCTTGTCCGGCTGTTTGTGCACGACCCTGGTGGACAGCGGATATAGAGACTGAGAGACGGACAGGAGTGAGCCGACGACTGGCCATGCCAGGCGATGTCCGAGGTCGGCGGTGACGATTTCGCTCACATCGAAGAAACGGGTGCGATTAGCGAATTCGATATCCCTGCCGGCCTGGCGCTCGAGCCAGCTGGAGACCTGGGGAGGGTCGTATGTGTCGTCGGTGATGAGCATGTCGGCAGCTTCGTTGAGAATTTGCTTCCAGAAAGTCTTCTTGGTGTAGTCCTGCGGCTTTCTCGAGACCGGTGGCGGGTCTATCGGTCTTCCCAGGCGTGGCGACCCGTGCAAAAGCTGGGAGGTGATCAGTGGACCGTCCCGGTCCGACACCAGTATGAATACATCCTTCTCGACCAGTCTTTCGAGTAGATCTTTTCTCTGCATGGCCTGGTGAAAATCGTAATCCGATGATGAGAAGAGAAGTTTGGTAAGGGGTGGTGCTGAATAGCTCCTGAGGTCGTCGGTCAGACCGAAAGCCAGTCTGCTGCCCAGGCTGTGGGCGACGACATGCAGTGCCGTCTCCGGAGGTCTGGCGGTGGCGAGCCTGCCTATGAACTCTCGAAAAGGTGCCTGGCTCCATTCGAGGTTGGCTTCGTCCATTGAATAGTCGGTGGTCTTGCCCTGGGAAGGCCAGGAGAACAATACCGCCATGACCGGCAATTCGCCCCTGCCGTCGCGCTTCTCGAGCTCGTTGGCGATGACGGCGGCATCGCGAAGCGAGTCCTCGAAAGTTTCATCGTAGCCGTGCAGAAAAACGACTATGGTGCCCCTCCAGCTGGCAATCTCTTTGAAGAATGCCCATTGATCCTGGGCCTTGACCGAGTCTATGGGGGCAGCCTGCCAGGCTGTGTCGCAGATCTTCATCCTCGTCTTGTAAGTGGTCCAGTCCGTGGACTGCTCCAGGGATGGTAGTCCTGTCGGCTCCTTGACCCTGGCTTTACCGTATTCGATTGATCCATGACCGAGGTCCAGATGCCTTTTGGTTCCATATACAGGTCTTGCGCCGGTGCCTTCGTTCAGCCTGGTGGTTGCGTAGTAGACCGTCGAGTCCGCAGCCTGAGCCTCAGTCTGAACCTGAAAAGAAATTGCCAGAATCGCCAGAATAAAAGAGAGGTAGGCTTTTTTGAGAATTTTGGATGCCATTTGTTGCTCGTTTGTCAGGGCGATACTCTTATTTACCCCTGAACTGCAGAAAGGCATTTTGAGCGCTCTCAAAATAGCCGGTGATACAGTTCAAGAAATCATTTGCGGTGCGTTTTTGTTTCTCAAACTATATCATTCTGACAAGCGGTACGAGCCCACGAAGCACAGTTTGACGGCGAAATGGGAAAAACTGAGCTCGTAATATGAAAAGATATAGTAGAAAAGTGCTAAAAAAAGAGGGCATCCGAGCCCTGAAAAGAACCAAACCTGCCTAGCGAGTCTTTTCGAAATAGTAGTCGGCGTAGCGGCTCGCTCCTGCAGGAACGGGCCTGTCTGTTTCGAGGAAGAACAGAGCGAACTCGATAAGACGACGGCGGAATGCTTCCGGTCCGTGCTTCTCGATGGTGATGCGCTCTTCGCCGGAAGATTCGGAGTCGTAGCCGGCGGTGTGAAGCCTCTCTGCCAGGGCGAGTCGATTGCAGGAGACGTCCATGGCGTCATTGAGCCTGGCGAATTCGCCAAGCCAAGCCACGACTGCTTCTTCACCGCTCTTCAGGCGGTCCGGGAACTCGGCGATCAGCCTGTCCATTCTTGCCTGCCGGACAGGCAGTGCTTCCAGCGGTTGATGTGTTAGATCCATGGGACCTCCGAATGAAATTCTGGAACGAGGCAAGAAGCGGCTCCAGATGTCCGGAGCCGCTTCTCGCTTCTCGATGTCTGTGCTTGACCTAATGATTCCTGGACTCGATCCAGGCTCGAAGCACTTTCTGGTGCGACGGGAAGGCGAGCTCAGGCAATGCGTCGAGGGCGAAGACTTTCGCCTCGAGTGCGTCGGATCCCGGAGTCGGCTCTTTGTCGATGGGCCTGGCCAGGTAGAAGACGAGAGCGTGGTTGCGCTCGGTGCTTCCCTCCACCGCCAGCAGCCTGTCGATCTGGATGTCGACATTGGCTTCTTCGGCTGATTCGCGAATGGCGGTGTCGGAAGGGAGCTCCCGGGGCTCGCCGAAACCGGCTGGTAGAGCCCACATTCCGGCGCGGGGCTCGAACTTTCGCTTGACCAGCACCACTCCGTCGCCGGAGGGTATGATGGCCACTCCGACAACAATCGGGTTGTTCCAGTGCACGAAGCTGCAAGCCGGACACGCGAGTTTCTCGGTGTCATCGATCATGCGCTTTTCGAGCGGGTGGGCGCAGTTCGGGCAGAAGCGGTACCGGGGAGGACCGGCCATGGGAGCCTTTTTCCCCGGGCTGAGCTCTGTGCCGCAGAGGGTGAAGATGCTGGCGACCAGAATAATCGAGCCCACATTCGAGAGCGCGAGATTGCCGACAAAGAAGCAGTAGCCGGCGAGCATGCAGAGGAAAACCACCACTGTGGCAGCATTGCTCAGGTAGCGCTTCCAGGCGAAGCCGAGAGCGGCGAAAGGGATCGCTACAAGCAGGAAATCTTGCAAGTTGTTCATGGTAGCCTCACGAGAAGTGAACAGGCACCTGCGGCTTCATGCCGCAGGTGCCGTTCGAAGTCAGGCTAGTTGCCAGTCATTCGGTTCAGGGTTGATGCTCGTCGGTCGGTTTGACGTCCGCGAGGAATTTGTCGAGCTCAGCCTTGGAGAGGAATTTGTAGGCGTCGAGGGTATAGCCGTCGACGAGCACAAGCATCACGAAGGCGTGACTCTCTCCGTCCTTGCGGATGACGGTGAAGAGCCAGAAACGGTTGTGCTCCTGGGTGAGCAGCTTGGCTTCGAGGGCCGCGAAGTCCGGCCAGTCGGCCTGGTTGTCCGCCTTGTGGACATTCTTGAACGCCTGCCGGGGACCGTTGAGAGGCGGCATGTGGGTAGGCGAGAAGGAGCGCGCCTTGCCGGTGATGCCGTCGAAGAAGATGATCTCGGTGAGCGCCGAGCTCGAATTGCCGTTCGGCTCCATAGGCGCCACGAGCTGCAGACCGAGTCCTTCGAACTCCTGGAAGAACGGCGGACGATTGCCGCCGGTCTGGTCGTTCGGGAGGCTGGGATCCTCGGAGAGGGTCTGCAGGTCTTTCTGATAGACCCAGTAGTTGACCAGCCCATGCTTGTATTTGGCATAAGCCTCGGCATAGCGACGGGCCAGTTTCTCGGGGAAGAGAGCGGCGCCGGGATAGCGGACCGACGCCTCATCGATGGAGTAGTTGCGGACCATGCCGCTCTGGCTGATCTCCATGACGCCTTTCACCACCGGAATCATGGCTCCGTTCAGGGTCGGGCTGTAACTCACGTAGGACGTGAGAATCACCCAGGAGCCGTCGTCCTTCTGCCAGTAGACCACCTCGGCTTTTTCCGAGAAAGGGTGCAGCCACTTGAAGACGAGGTCGGCCACCCAGCTCTCGTCGCCGTAGAGGAAGCCGCTGTCAGGCATCGCCTCGGCTTTCTGCCCGGTGGACCCGGCGTCGATCCGGGCGACACTGCCGGTCGACCCGAGAATCGCGCCATACCAGACCTCGTAATGCAGCGGGACCTGCCAGAACATCTTGTTGCTCTGCGGGTCGGCGACCAGGTGCGGGCGCCCAACCCGGAGGCGGTTGTCGGTGTTCGAGTTCTCGGCATAGTGCAGGGCGGTCGGCCGCGGCAGGAGCCGGTTGTTGACCGACATCGGCATCGATGTGATCTTGGCCGGCTTGATGTGAGCCGCAATCTGGCTGTCGACGAACCAGTCGGTGAAGTTGACTGCGGTCACGCCGGCGGTGAGAAGCACGGCCAGGGTGACGACCGATATTCCGGTCTTACGGAACTTCCTGGCGATCAGGAGGCCGCCCGGAATGCCGATCAGCGGCAGGGCGATGATCGGCATGATCGACCAGCCCATGACCAGGAGCGGATGCACGAAGGGCACCGCGATCAGGTAGGCCAGCGTGAAGAGTGCGAGGGATTTGAGCCAGAACCGGGGAGACCGGAAGCGGCTCTTGCGACTGCCCTTGTCGGGCGAAGTCGGAGCGGGCACTTGAGCAGGTGCGTCGTTCTCACTCATTGATGAGTTCCTTCGATCGAGGTTCTGATCACTGCGCAGCGCAAGTGATCCTGAGCCGGCGGCGAAACCGCTTGCACCGCCGGTGCTGACAGACCGATCATCGCTCTCCCGAACCCATGCCAACATCGAACCGCCTGAATACAGGTGGCTCTGGCGATGCGGGGTTGGTGCGGAAGGAGGCTTCTGGGTGTTGAGGTGATCGGTGAGTCAGAAAAACGAAAGACACCACAACATCGACGAGCGCGTGTCAGTTGATCAAGGTTCTGCTTTATGAAGAAGCGTGCATTAAGACTCGAATACATTCTGAGAAGGGCGGTGACTGTTAGTATAAACAAGCCCTACCGTCAAAAGTCAGACATCAAAACCTGTATCACATCTAATCTCTACTAGCTGCGCAATGTTAGCCATCGAAAGTGGTGCCGGTAATATCGAAATAATACTATATGCCGGAATAGAATGAGGATGAGAAAAGAAGGCGCGAGGCGCCCGGTAAAGTCGGGCAGACGGCAATCTTGCGATCGCCGTCTGCTGGAGTCGAGCAGCTCCGTCAGGGAGCTTTCGGTGCGGCTTCAGTGCTGCGGAGGCGGCGCGTACGGAATGATGAAGGGCGGCATCTCGACGGTCATGGGACCGGTCAGGGCCGGGTCAGCCGTGACTTTCAAGGCGTTGCCCTCCGGGTGCTGGACCTCTGAGACGGTTTTGTTGTTGCCGTCGAGCACTTCCACTTCCTTGAGGCTTCCGTCTTCCTCGCGGTAGCGTTTGATGGTCCGTCCGGACTTCATCTCCTGGTCGCCGTGGAAGATCACTTCGCAGGTGACGGTGACGCCGTCATCGGCGAACCAGGCCAGATAACCTTCCTTGCCGTTGGGCAGAAAGGTCTTCACCAGGTCCAGATGGAGCGAGCCGTCCTTGCGGAGCTCGTACCATTGCTCCAGGACCTTTTTGCCGTCGACAAAGACCTTGCGCCAGACCGAGCCGTATTCCTTCATGTCGCCATGAAACTGGTAGGTCTCGGTGGTGGCGCCGGTGGGGTCGAGCAGCGTGATCAGCGTGCCTTCGTTGGTCTGCTCAAGCTTGCGCGCCAGCGTTTCGCCGTCGTCCAGGTACCAGACTTCGGTGTAGCTGGTGCTCTGCTTGTTCTTCTCCATGCGAGCAGTGAGGATGCCGGTGGGGCTGAATCGCTCGGTGAGCATGGAGCCGTCCTCGGCAAGCCGGAAGGTCTGCTCGAGACTGTCGTCCTCTCGGCGGATGACCTCCGCGACCATCACCCAGCCCTCGTTGCGGAGGAGGATGCTCTGTTCCTTGTTGACGACGCCGTTGGCGAAGAAGTAACGGAGCCTCGTGCTGTGGTCGTCCAGGAGCTCGCGGATCTTCCTGATCTTGCCGCCGGGATAGTACTCGGTGTCGAGCCTGTAGGTCATACCGTCGGGCTCGACATGGGCGTGGCGGCGAACCTCGCCTTCGTCGGTCCTGGTGATGGCTTCTCTGAGCGTGTCATCCTGGCGATACCAGTATTCGGTGATCAGACCGTCCTTCTGTCTGGCGACGGCGTGCTGCCGGGCTCCCGAAGGATAGAGCTCCACCGTGCGAGAAGTTTCGTCGGGGTGAAATTCCATCCGGACGTCGAGACCAATGGGAAAGTCTACGTTCGCGAGATCCGCGGACGGGCGCAGGAGACCAGCCGCCAGCGCGATTGCGCCTGCCAGCAGGATTCCTCCGCCAAGAACCGATAGTGCGATTATTCTCGGGGTCAATGAAGTTCCCTCTAAGTTGGAGGCAGGCTACCCCTGAAGGCAAGCCTGCTCTGGTTGACTCGATAGAGCGTCAGGCGCCGATGCTCAAGATTCCGGCGATGAGCGTCATGGCTGCGAGGCTGCCGACGATGCTGGCAAGCCCGATGAAGACGGCGGCGGTGATGGCCACCAGGAACGAGCGCACGAAGAGAACGCGCGGGAGAGCTTTGCCGACTGCCAGCACCGCCAGGGCGTTGATCAGGACCGAGACGACGATGAGCAGCCAGGGGCTGGCGGACAGGTAGAGGATGGCAGCCGGCGCGAGCTTGATCAGGGCAATCACGAACAGCTTGGTGAGCAGAGACCCGGCGAAGAAAATCAGCACGATGGCTGCCGCCGAGCTGAAGAAGTTGCCGGTGAATGTGACACCGCTTCTGGTGATGGCCGGCACCACGAACTTCATGGTGATAAAGACCGTCCCGAGGACGATGACGTAACTGAGGGCTTTCAGCAGAAGAATGATGATGCTTGGATCCATTGTTTCGTCTCCAGTATCTGGGGTTGGGTTTTAACGGACCGACTTGAGGTGTCCTTTCGACCTCGATCCCGTCGATCTCCCCGAATCGGAAGCCAGGCTGATTTTCGCTCCGTTGGAAGCGAAGCGAACGCCCGGGGTTTTCGACCTGTCTTTCAGGGGATTCCGTCTGGCAAATGGGTCGTCTGCCGGTCTCAGGGATGGGAAGCCCTGGTGACCGGCAGGCGGGGTGACGGATGCACTGTTTGTCTCGTCTTCGGAGCGGAAAGCGGTGCAGCTGCAGGCGCTTATGAAGGCGCACAGGCAGCCGAAGTAGCCACTGTGGTCGCTGAGGGCGTAGAGCCCGACGATGAAGATGAGGCCGACAAGCGGAAAGGCTTTCGGCGCAGACCGCAAGATGCGAGCCAGGTATTTGCCGGACCAGGCTCCGAGAACGACTGAAGCCACCAGACCGATGGCGAAGAGAAAAGTACTCATTTCGAGCTCCTTCCAGTAGCCACCGGTCGGTGGAGAGCTGTCAGTAGTAGGTGGGTTGCTCTGTCACAGGCGGAAAGCCACCCAGGTGTGCGGAAGATGCACGCCCTGATAGCCGAACCTGCGGCTCACCTCTTTGCGTAGAAGAGCTGCAGGAAGCTCCTCGATCTCGAAAGAGGGTGTGCCCTGTGCTGTGTAAACGATTACTCTGAGCATTTGAGCTCCTTGAAGAATGAACAAATGAGTTCGATACCCAGGTTCTGGCTTTCGGAACCCGGGCAGGCCGGCAGGCGTATGCCGCCGGGACGTTATCCTCCGATCTTGTCTCGGCAAGAAAATCGGTTTGCTGAAATTGCTTGTTCTGATTGCTAGAGGTCTAGAACTCGTGCAGAAAAAGATCTAAGAGGGATACACCAGCGATAGCAGACCGGTTGTTTTCTTGACAACAATGCCTATGTAAACTTGCCCCTTTTACAGGGCTTTACAAGTCCACGGACGGGCTGTTTGCCGCGGGACATGGAACAGGAGGCTGTCGATATTGCCTTTGTTCAATTGCGCTAACCATTATAGGCTGGTATGTCTTGCCTTTTCTCGACAACCCGGACTAGGGTGGGTTGCCTTCTTACATCTGATTTTCGCCTCCAACCAAACACACGACTCCTAAAACACTCTCCAGTTCCTGAAAAGTGTTTGCTGCCAGATTTACCTGGTGGTTCGTGTCGAGCGGCGGGTCGAAACTCAGTCACCGGCTGCGGGCGGTTTCCGTCTGCAAACTCAAACAACACCGTTTGGAGGTTCCTATGAAAACTCTGGTTCTCTTCCGCGTGGATGACGGCAAGTACATGAGCATCTCGCTCGACAAGCTCGCCGAATTTCCGGTCAAGGGGCATTCGTACTTGCTCGACAAGCAGGTCTACGAAGTCACCGGCGTCATCGAACCGGTCGGCGGCGAGGGCGGCAACGCGCAGATGCTGCAGCTCCTCAACCTCGATCTCAGCGACGCTGTCTCCATCGCCAGCGCTGTCTCGTCCATGATCAACCTGGACGGCAGCTCGGGCAAGCTGGAGCTCATCACCAGCGAGCCGGACAAGGTGATTCTTGTGAGGCTGAAGGTTGTGCGCAACAAGTCGAAGGTTCGGCTCGCCGACCTCGACCTGGTCATCGACGTGCAGTCCCTCTTCTCCCAGGCCGGCCCGAGCGAAGACGGCGACGCCTGATTCGCTGAGCTGAGCTGATATCTGGTCAGATTTCTAGAGACGGAAGCCGGCCTCCATTGCGGAGCCGGCTTCTGTCTCTCTTTTCCCATCGCCTTTTCGCTTCTGAAGACAAGTATTATATAAGATAGAAGAAAAGGTAATCCTGAAAAATTCACGGTAGTGTATTCGAGAGCTGTTTGTGTCGTGCAAAGGTAGACTCAGACTATCATTCCGTGAAATGAGAGGTTGATCAGAATTAAAGCAAAAAAGGCTTTTAAAGAATAGAAAAGGCTCGCAAATCCAGTCAGAATGCGTGGTTACGAAGCAACGAACACGACCGAAAGTGGAGCCAATTCAGATGAAAGAGTCTACATCGAACCCCGAATCGCACAACTGAAACTAGATTTAGGAGCGGAGAAACCCTCCTGGTAAGCTTTGACGGTGAAGACATCACAGGCAACACGGGCATTCTCCTGGCCGCCCAGGTGGAGAGATTGACGGGTCTCTTGCGCGGTGCATCATCCCGGCTGAATGACCACAGGACTCAATCGCTGATCATGCACAGTCAGTTCGAGGAGGTCGCCCAGCGGGTATACCAGATTCTTGCGGGGTTCGCGGCTGGCAGCGACAGCAATTACCTGCGCAACGACCCGGCGGTCAAGATGGCTGTTGGACGAAATCCGTTGACGGGAGAGGCATTGGCCTCGCAACCGACACAATCGAGATTCGAGAACAAGCGCACCTACAAAGAGTTGTACAAGCTCTCCAAGTGGCTGGTGGACTACCACATACAATGTCATCCAAAGGCGCCGAAGAAGCTCTACTTGGACTTTGACGGTAGCGCGAGCGAGACGTTCGGTGTGCAGCTGAACGCATTCTACCGAGGCGGTCCGTACCAGAAGAATATGTATTTCCCATTGTTTGTGTTCGACCAGAATGGTTGGCTGCTGGTAGCGGCTCTTCGACCGGGAGACCAGGGAGAAGTAGAGTTAGCCTTTCCTGTGCTGAAGAGGCTAGTGAAGCGGTTGCGAGAAGCATGGCCGCGGACGCAAATCATTGTCCGTGCGGATGGAGCCTACACAAGCAATGAACTCTACAAGTGGATGGACGACAACGGGGTGAAGTATGTCCTTGGAATCCAAGCACAACAACGCACTCCTGGCGGAAACGAAAAATCTGCGCAGAGCAACAGAGAAGAAGTTCAAGCGCAAACTGAGCGAACCTCAATTCGTTGGGAAGCGCTGGAAGAGGCGGAAGAATGAGAAGTACAAAGAGATACGCTCGCTTAGAGATCCGAAAGAGAGCTGAAAAGATGGCTGCTGAACAGGCGAGACGAGTTCGATTGTATGGAGAGTTCATGTATGCCGCTCGCAGCTGGGATCGAGAACGTCGTGTGATCGCTCGCTGCGACTACACCGATGAAGGGCTCAAAGTGCGGTATGTAGTAACGAACATTCGCGGAACCCTTTCACCGACTGTGTGAAGAAATCTACTGCAAGCGAGCCGTATGCGAGCTGTCTATCAAGAACCTGAAAGAGACAGGGTGTACAAGGATGAGCTGCAGTCAGTTCAAGACAAACATGTTCAGGCTACTGCTCCATGCGATGGCATACGTTCTTGCGCACCAGGTACGGCTGAAGCTGGAAAGACCCAGAATGAGCATTGGAGAGTTGCGAAGGCGATTGTTCAATGTGGCTGCGCAGATACGAGAAACACGAACCGAGGTGTTTGTGCGAATCTCGAGAACGTACCATGCTGCTAAAGAATTTCGATTGGTGTCAAAACGGCTAGGGGCAACAAGTCTGCTGGCCGGCTAAAGAAATAAACGAGTCGCAAGCCTGGCTACTGCAATGGTCAAATTCAAGATTTCGCGCTTGCTGTGCCAGCTTTTGGGTGCGTCGGTAGAAATTTGCGGGCCACTCTGGCTTCTTTGAATGTGCTCGCAAGCACCTTGCAAGCTCAACTCGGTGAAATTAAGCCCTTGCCAACTATATGTATGAATAGACCAGGTAATAAAAAACACCGACTGCTGCCGGTGTTTCGATAAGGCTCAGGAATTGCCCGGCGGTTGCCTGGTGAGAGCCTGGATAAGGGCCGACTTCTGGAATTGCTCCTGGGCGCTCGAGCCTCCGCCGGCGGTGGCGTTTCCAGAGAAGAAAAAGGATACCAGGGATACCAAAATTATTGCCTGGACAATGAGATTGCCAAGCTTGCTGCTTTTTGCTTGAGCCATTATTCCTTTGAGAACCTCTTCGAGGATTTGGTAACGGATGCCAGAGATCTTAAGAGCGGGTAGCTGTTGCCGACAAGTGCTGTTGCGGTCGTCCGCTGATTGTCAGGTGCCTGAATCGACCGACCCGAATACCGATGCGGGAAAATCTTAGCCGGGGTTAATTTTGCTTAGTCAAATCTTTCCTGGAGCTTTCAATCGATCAAAACTGGAAAGAGTGCGGGGAGGGAAAGGAAAGTGAAAGAAGCGCCGAAACGCTCAATCACTTTCCACAAGAGAGATTTATCCGGCTGAGGATTTAGGCTCGAATCGAATCAGAAGGCGTCCTCAGGACCAGGCGGCCGCAGAAGAGGCCTGCCGACCGTATCTTCACCTTGTCTTTTTGCCGAGCACGCCGATTTCGCTCAGAATGCCCCAGCCGATCGGGAGAATCACAGTCAGAAAGACCGTTAATCCGAGGACGGTGATAGCGCTCATAGCTTGTACCTTTTGGTTGGAGAATGATTCGTCAAGACCGAAATGGTCTCTCCATCTCGCTCTCGACGATACGTTTCAAAACCGCGCTCGCCAGCGACCGGATTGAAATCTTGCCTCGGGGGGTGGAGCTGAGATGTCGCTCGAGCGTCAGTTCATCCAGATGCTCCAGCACCTGGAGGTGATGGTCTCGTGCCCCGTGCGCAGAGAGACGCCAGGCAAGCATATAGGCAAGAATCGCGGCGGTCTGATGGCGGTAGGCTTCCTCGTTCATCCGGGACCATTCGAGCGGCAATCCGAGATTCTGGACGCCGCACGATATCGGTCTGGCAACCTCGGTTTCTTGCCCTTCTGTCGATTGCGGAGTCGACCGGAATCGAGCTTCAAGTCGACCAAAGTCCAGCTCTAGAGGGATCTGCACGTTGAGCAGAGAGTGTTTGTCGAGGATTGACCTCCAGAGTCTGTGGGCGAATTGCGAATCGGCGCGATGCTTGAACAGCAATCTCTCAAAACAGCACGCTAGAGATGCAAGCAACTTTCCATCGTGCTTGCTGGAAAAGAAGGTGTCCGGCAGATAGTTGGACTTTCTGCGAATCTGGCAGTCGCTGGCTTCGCGGTCTTTCATGGTCGGGCTCAGTCACCTGGTAAGAATGGCTGCTCTCTGCCGGCTATCTCGCCTTTCGGCGATGCGCTTTGCACGAGCCCGCAGGTGGAAGGAGGCGAAGGCATCGCCCGGGTTGTTCCTGCTGTCATAGTGTTGCGCGAGCTGCTCGAGATCCGCTTCTATGCCGGGATAGTCTCGACCAGAAACCTTGGCTAGGAGCTGGCATATGGCGATGCGCAGCTCGATAGCGCTGACTATGTGATTTCTGTGGCGCTGGCGATACAGCTCAGCGAGCCTCTCGAGCTCGACAATCAGCACCCTTGCGTCGCCTAAGCACTCAATCACCATCAAGGTGAACCTCAGCTGCCTGGCGGTTTTCAGAAAGAGGTCAGCTTGTCTCTTGTTGCCTAGCTGGGCGTAGGCGGAGGAAAGCTCGTTGTAGACGTTGATGCACTCTTCGCTGCCCGGTAGACCATGCGCCTCGTAGAAATCAACCATCTCGCTGAGCACTTCGGCTGCTTCAAGCAGCTTTCCCTGTTGTTTGATTGATCCGGAGAGGAGATGGAGGGTAGCGGCTCGCTCGGCGTTGAGATGGCGATCTGAAGGACTCGAGGTCAGGATCTTGGTTTCACTTGCGCTCGGTTGCCTGGCAGTAGCCTCAACAATCTCTCTCAAGAGAATTTCTGCTTCGGCCGGTTTCCCCAGGACCATATAGAAATCGGCCAGGGCCTTCTGAGTCGCGGTCAGGCGCTCGTCGGCAGGAGGGCAGTGCAGACGGAAGATCTTGAGAGCCCGTCTGTAGAATATGAGCGCGTCACCAATCAGCCCATATTCCCGATACAAAGCGGCCAGTCTCATCCACTGATGTGCCGTGATCAGGCTGTTTCTCCCGAAATTCCGGCGGTCCGAATCCAGGAAAGACCAGACAATCATCGAGCGCCTCCTGAACTCATCCGGGAATTTCCTGGTGCGATCGAGAGTCCCGGATTTTGCTGCGGACAGTCCGGTTGCTGACATGCTATTGAAATTCATCGCCATCGACCGGATTCGGTAGGGCGCCATCTCCGACCAGCTGTCGATGCTCTCCTTTAGAAGGCAGCTGAGCTTTCGAGGAATGCGAGGAATGGCCAGAATCGCTTTGAGAAGGCGAGACAGTGACCTGGTGAGGCTATCAAAGAACATTTCGTGCTCTCTTGAAGTACAGAAGTTGGTGTCTTTGTATCCCGAGTCGATTCTTCGGGTGGCTTCTCGAGCGAACGGGCAGTGCTCCTCATCCCTGAGAGTCATCCCTTTAGATTGGTCATCTCAGTCTGTCGGCACCGAGATTCCCTTGACTCGGATCATAGGCCACTCCAATTGCTGGCCTGACGGTGTCTCCGTAACAGCCAGGTAGAGCTCGCCTTCGACTGTGACCTTGTTGAAACGATTGCTTTCAGCGATTGACTCCAGTCCTGGCTGCTCGGAGAAATCGAGACCGTAGGTGGTCTGGTCATCGCTCAGGAGCGAATAGAGAGCCGGAGAGCTCGTGCCCGGAATCGTGATGAAATCCTGCTTGTTGAGGGTGCCGGTGATTCGGACCTCGGGGTTGCTCGCCAGGGATGTGAAGCTGACGAGAAGGAGAAGAGCGCAGATAAAGGCGCTACTGAAGGATTGCTTGTTCATAGTTTGTCCTCTCTGAGACTTGATTGGGGATGTTTCCTGTCAGTGCTGGGGAAGATGTCAGGGCTACGCGGTTCCGTATGCAGCGCGCGGCGAAGTACTTGCCCTGATCGCGGCAAGAGAATGGCGATCACCTCTGCTAAACGTGCGGTGGAGACTGAATCCGACTGGAGCCTCAAGTACCAGGCCATGCTGGCGCCGGAGGCTCAACCTGAGGGCAATACCTTCCGACAAACGCCAGATCAAGAGTATCGCGCTGACCGCGAGCCTTTCATACGGGGGGAATAGCAAAGGCACAAGATAGAGCGTGGTGATGACGATCGCGCAGCATGTCGACAGCGATAGGCGCACAGACCATTTCGAAGTCGTCTGCCACAACATTGCGCTCACTATCGAGATAAACAGACCCATCACCATCAAAGCCACCACAGCAAACCCGCTGGGAGCCTTTGCGAAGTAGAGATAGTTCAAGACCGCCACTAAAAGGCTGTACATGGTCGCGCCTAACGTGATTGCCACAGCCCAGATGAACGCCGTCCGAGGGGTGGATTCGCGCATTAGTAGTCTCCGGTTAAGATTTGTCTTGCGCGACTGCCACCATTTGAGGTGGCAAAACGCGTCAAGAAGATTGGGGGGTCCCTCCCACAGTAAGCCCCAGGCTAAACTTGCATCGTTATTTATCAAGTGCCGTCCCTGGCTTTCTCTCCTTCCGACGATTCCGGCTTTTCACCTTCCTTGACTGCCCAAACTCTGAGTCCCTTGAGGCAAGTGAAAACAGCGAGCTTCGTTCGGAACTCTTAGAGACAGTCCAGCCTTTGGCTGCAAGCAACCGCGATGTTCGGGTTGCGCCATGGACGAGTTTTCAGGAGTGCACGACAGTCAGAAGGGGCGTCTTCCTGGTTGAGCCGGGCGCGGCAGGAGATTGTGCACGACCAGCCTGGGTGCCGTACTCGCCGGCGCGGCTCTGAAGGTGAAGCGCAGACGGGGCTTCTTGAATTGGGCATAGCGAACGGCCTGCATGCACAGGAATCGGTTCGCGCACCAGATCGTCATGTCGCCTTCGGCTTGCCTTATCGTCTGGCAGACTTCCGGGTAGCTGGTATAAATTCTCGCGGACACCTCCCGTTCTACGGAGTTGCAAATGAAGGGCTCACCGCCTGAGAAGCGAGGCGCTGCTCGATGGGCACCAGCATTGATGCTCATTGAGCAAAGCCCCTCCAGACAAGATGGTCAGGAACATTCCCTGTTCCTAAACAAGCGTTCTCCGGATTAGTGCTGGTGGTCCGAATGCTTGCCGCTGCTTGGAAGAGTCCTTATCCAGGCGATCGACAGCGTTGAGACGACGAAGACCAGGTGGATGGCGATGAGCTTTACCATATGCTCGGTGCTCACGTTGGCTGAATCCATGAAGGCCCTCCAGGAGGTGGATCGAGGAAACCCCGATCAGAGCCATTCCCAGCTTCATTTTTCAGTGTGGTGCCGTCTAGATGCCCGAGCATGCCCGGCTGCTCCTCACCTGTCTTGAAGTGGAACCTGGCGTACGAAGTAAGCAAAACTTCCGATTGCCGTGTACATCAGCAGATTTGCCACCATGACTATGTCGAGCAGATACAAGACCCTGAGCATCAGCTCCTGGTCTGATAGAAGGTGGAATTCGCCGACGAGTTTCGCCAGCTTCCGGGCGAACTTATACATGTAGATTCCCACTGTGACGACCAGACCCATATAGAATGGCGTCAACAGCCATCGCGGTTGCACCACACGCGAATGAATGTTGAAGTACCAATTCTTATCACTGTCGGGCTGAAGAGGAAAAGAAAACATTCTTGTGCATTTGATCGCGCGCTCTTCAGCGTGGGAGTCTATTTTTGGGGTGGTTTTAGTGGAGTCAATTAGCGCTGCGAGACTGCAATTCCGGAAAATCTTCATTGATTGCGAAGAAGGCATGGCTGATCGGGGTAAAACATTGCCGAATTTGATGTTTGCTGGTAGAACTCATGCAGGCGGTACTTTTCGGCTATCGTGCCGAAAAAATGCATTGCCTGTTTGCGTAAACCGAGCTAGCACTAAAGGGTGTCATGGCGCTAACTCTAAGCATTCGAGACGTGCGCCGGCTCATGGCTGCGGCCCCGGTCGGTCGGTCGCAATCGCGAGCGCGATGCGGCTCTGATATGGATATGTTATTCGCAGGCCCTGAGAATCAGCGAGCTGGTGGCACTTAGATGGCAAGACCTTTCATTTGCCAACCGCACCATGATAGTGGATCGCCGCTATCAAGGTGGGCGCGAGGAGCGCGAGATGAGTCCCGAGGACATTGAAATTCTCGGGACTCTGAGGGCGCTGCCAATATCGGGCGAGTATTTGTTCTGCTCCGAGCGCAAGGAAGCCATGCGAACCAGAGTTGTGCACGCGATTATCGCCAGAGCGGGCAGAATCGCCGGATTCGGGGACGCGATAAACGCGCAGGCGCTCAGAGACAGTCGAGGTCGGGCAATGGCCCGTGAAGGAAAGAGTGCTTCGGAGATAGCGGCTTTCCTCGGCAACAAACAGGTGAGAAGCTCGAGGTCCGGCGCAGCGCACGCAAGGAGCACAGAGGAAAGCAGAGTCTTTGAACCGGATCTGACTTCTTTGTGCCTGGAGGATTTGCCGATTGACGAAGATCAAGTCAGCCGCAGAATATCTGTCCTCATTCCGGCCAGTACCTGTAACCTCGGACCGGGGCCTGGATACGCTGGGACTCGCCCTTTCCTCTACACGAGGATTACTGTGTGGTTGTTGAAGAAAGACTACACTGAAATTCCCAGGTGATTTTCGAGGGTCATGGCGAAGCGAAGTCAGGCTCTGACCAGGGTGACCTGATCTACACCATGCTGATGAAGCTATGGAAAGCACACCCCGTGACGCCAGCCGGTTGCGAGTCCTGGCTGATTCCGATATCCCGCTGGGCACGGGTCTGGGCGGCACCGGCACAGCGGTGCTCGGGGCGCTCTGGGCTTCAGCCGTTCTTCGAGACATCATTCCAACCAGAACGAAGATACTTGCTGATGCCACCGCTCTAGAGCATCATCCTGAATCGCTTGCCCCCAGCCTGTTGGGCAACATGGTCGTCTGCGGGATCGCAGACGGGCTCAAGGTCCTGACCGAGCAGATTGAGTGGCCGCAACAGTGGCGAACCATAGTCCTGGTTCCCTCCTACAGGCTGACCACTCCAAAAGCCCGGGCTGTCTTGCCCGGGCAGGTGAATTTGGCCGACGCCGTCTTCAATGTTCAGCGAGCATCCCTGCTGGTCGCTGCGGTCCAGAATCAGAACGAGGGGACCATGCGGTCGGCCCTTCATGACAGGTTGCATGAGCGTTATCGTACCAGCCTGGTGCCCGAGCTCTCGGAGATAAAGGCAATACTCGCCCGAGAGCCGATCATGGGGTGTGTCTTGAGCGGCGCCGGCAGCGCGGTTCTGGTGATTGTCAATGATAAGAGGAAAGACGCGGTTGTGCGGCACCTGAGGGACTGGATCGCTCGAGAGAAAAAGGGGCTGACATTGCTTGATCTATCCGTCGATCGTTTCGGTCTCAGAGAAATTGAAAGCGAAACTTTCTGAAGCTCATTATCTGGCATTGCTCGCCAGGGCAAGAACGACTCGACGAGCCATTCTCGGAATCGAATAGGCGATGGATAGGGCAGCGCTTACTTGCGGCAGGATCTGGGTGACCGTGAGAAATTCTCGATCGAGCCGCCAGTATGCCTCGTAAAGATCGGCTATTCTGAGCTCTTTGTCTCCCCGTTTCCTGGCTTCGCCTTTGGCGAAGAGCATGGCGCAGACGAAGCATGCCACCAGGCTGTTGAATCCCGAGACCACCGAATAGCCGGCAGCGGCGGGACCGAAATAGGTCTTGCCGAAGATCTTGACGTAGAGCCAGCGGCAGAAGAGCTCGTTGATTTCGGGTGACAGCGGCTCGATTTTATGGTTGAGAGACTTGCTCAGGTCGTTGGCTCCGATCTGCGGAATCTCGGCTTTCTTGAATAGTATGGTGCTCATGCCGGTGCTGGCGAGATGACCGAATTTTTTCGCGATCATCATGATCGAGCGGGGACTGAAGGACTGGCCCTGGATTTGCCATAGCTCCTCATAACTCGATCTTACCGTCGGATAAACGAGATAGAGGTAATAGATCATGGCGATGATCGAGACGTCTGTTCCAGAAGGACTCCCGGCTCCGGAGGCGGTGACATCCGGCTGGTAATCAGCCAGCTCGGCAAGGGACTTGCCTTCCCGGGCCAGCCGTGTAGCCCGCAGGACGATTTCCTCTGCCTGGACCAGGACATCGAAGAAGTTTCGCTTCTCGTCCATAGCCTGCTTCAAAAAGCCTGTGAGACGGGTATCGAAGTATAGAAACTCCTTCCACGGGACCGAGGCTCCGGTGGCAAAATCCACTTCGTCAAAGGGGTTGGCTGGTGCCTCTGCTGAAGCACCGGTAGCGATATCGGTCGGTCGATCGGCAGCCCGGGCATTCAGGTGATGCACTGTTTTCCTGAAATAGCCTTTGAGCTTCTCCTCCTGATCGGTGAGGAGTTCGCCGATGTTGCGAACCGACGCCATGCTGTTATAAGCCAGTCCCATATAGATCCCGGTGGGAGTCTCTACGTAGGAGTAAGGAAAGATCTGGCAGGTGCCGGGCTTCTGCTCCTCTCCCATATGTCCGTGAATGAAGCATAGACCGTCTATCAGGAAGGGGCAGGTCCCGTCTTTACGCGGCTTGGTGAAATGAGGATACTGAGCGAGCCCCTGCTTGAATTGCTCCTGTCTGTGGATGAAGAGCTCTTTGTTCGCCAGGTCGGGATGCAGGGAGCCCCAGTCGACGTCTTTGACTCGGGAGTAGTCGGCTTCGCTGAGACCCACCGACCAGCCGGAGCAGCATCGCCCGCAACCCTGGCAGTTGTAGCGGATCTCTCCGGAATCAATAGATTGAGATCGTCGGCTTTTGAGCTTCTTTGTCGGTCATAAGATATTCGAGTAGTAAGGGCAACGCATCTATGAGTATAGAATCCCGGCCGCGGTCTGTCCTAAACAAATAATATACGATACAAGACAGTAGAAAATCGAAATAGTGAACGATAGCAGAATAGACCGGTGAGCCGGGTTCTTCTGCTATCGTTCGGGGTGTGCTTGCCGCTGGTTCCGGTTCGGTCAGTTGAGGCTGACCTTGCCCTCGGTCACATAGACCGGCAGGCAGACGGTGCGGCGATGGGAGCGCGAGGGACCGGTGTTCACCATCTCCCGGTTGAAGATGCCGGTGAAGAGCCGCTCACCCTGCGTGAGGGCGGGGACTTCCTCCACCGGAACGTACTCCATCTGACCGTCGATCCGCGGAAGACGCACTGCCCGACCTGGACCTCCCGGAGGGAGCCCGAGGGAAGCGCGATCTGGCGCGTGGCTCCGCGACGCAGCCGTCCTTGGCTGTCTCCATGGTGAAGCGCCGGCGAAGGCGCGCTCGCCCGCCTGGAGGAACAGGACGGTGTTGACGGGAACGTACTGGTCGATGCCGGCGACGTTCGAATGACACAGATTGTTGACTGGCTCATGATTAACCTCGATTTCTCTCGTTTGGGTTGAACTGAACAGACAGACTGATCCACAACTTTCCGAAACTCCAGCCGGTCTAGCCGAGCACCTGCTTGTACAGGTGCAGCTTCTCGGCTGCGTGCTCGAACGCCGCTCTCAGCTCCGGGGTCGAGACCCCTCTGGACAGGCAGTTCTGCCAGGCTGAGACGAGACGGTGCTGGAGCTTCCACCGGTTGATATTCACCGAGTGCTTCTCGGCGGTCTCAAGCAACGGCAGAAGTTCTTTCACTGCCTCGACGGTGTCGAGCGGGCCTTTGAAAACGCGTTCGACGCGGTGCTTGAGAGCCACCGGTCCGACACGCTTGCGGTAGACATCGGCGCCGTTGCCGAATTCGGCCATGTTCGAAGGAGCTCTCTTCGATTGCTCGAGTGGCGTAGCAGAGAGCCTGGATGGGCTCGATGCGGCCGATGTCGTCGAAGAACCAGGCGCAGCTCGTGTACATGAGCATCGCCGTATGGCTCATCTCGAGAAGCTCGAAAGCCCGGGTATCGGCTTCCTGTGATCTCGTCCCGGCGAGCATCTGCTCGTCGAGGAAGGAGGAAGCGTCGCGGGCTCCGGTCACGACCCCGACATAGGCGTTGCGCGCCTGCCAGGGGTCGGTGAAGAGCTTTGCTCCTTCGGATTCGAAGATGGTCACAAGCTGTGCGTGAAGGTCATCGAGAGCTTCCCGCAAAGGCTGCCTCCACCTGAGTTGCCACTTGCCGTTGCCGTCGCCGGTCTGGCATCCGCAGTCGGACCGCCAGCGCTCGACACCGTGCACGCAGCTCCAGGAGCTGTTCTCGTGAATTTCCGCCTCGTCCTGGGGCGGGTGGAGCTCGAGGAAACGACCATAGTTGGTAATGGTCACTTCCTTGCTCTTCTCGAACTGGTCGATCACCCAGGCAAGGCACATTTCACCGAACCTGAAGTGATGACCGAAGGTCTCGCCGTCCACGGCGAGATGCACGAGCTGCTCGTGCTGGCGCTTGTCCGAGAAGCCGCTGAGAATCCGGGACTTGAATTTGTCCCCGGACTCGAGCAGGCGCTCGAAGGCGACAGCTTGCGAGATGGGTCCGTCGTAGAAGAAGAGATTGATGGTGGCACCGGACGGCAGTCGGCACAGGTATGCCTTTGTCGGGTCGACGCCTCCTTCGCTTTCCCACGTCTCGGTTCCCAATGTGCGCCAGCGTTTCGCCTGGCGCGGTGCAAGCACGGTGAACTTGATGCCGTTTCTGGCCAGGACCTCGAGCGTGGCGGTATCCACGGCGGTCTCTGCCAGGTGCATGCCTTCGGGCTTGCGGCCGAAGTACTGCTCGAAAACGGCGATTCCCCACTCCACCTGCGTTTCCCTGTCACGTTCCGAGGCCAGGGGCATGATGATGTGGTTGTAGACCTGGGCGATGGCGTTGCCATGCCCGTTGTTGCGCTCCCGGCTCTTGCGGTCGCCGTTGATGATGCGGGCAAGCGTGATCGGGGCGTGCTGCTCCATCCAGGTGAGCAAGGTGGGTCCGATGTTGAAACTGGCGAACTCGTAGTTGTTCACCATCGAGGCTACCCGGCCGCCATCGCCCATGATGCGGGCGAATCCGTTGGGCTCGTAGCACTCGTCGTTGATACGCTCGTTCCAGTCATGGGACGGCGCCGCCGACGGTTGCATCTCGATGTAACCGAGCCAGGGATCTTCTCGAGGCGGCTGGTAGCAATGCATGTGTACCGTCAGGTACTTGTTCATGGCAATGCTCCTTAGCTTTTGTCTGCAGAAAAAGAAAAAGCGACACAGCCGCCCCGGCTCCTCATGGGAGCTTGGGGGCGGCTGGTCGCCAGTGCTGGCTCGGTTTCGTCCGTGGAGCGGGCTTCCCTGTGAGAGCTACCCGCGCCGCAGAGCGACTCAGGCAGTCTTGGCCACAGGGCTTTCACCATCCTGGTTTTTCACAACCTCGATGGTGCGAGCCATTTCGTCGTTAGCCACTCGGTTCTCGGCTACGTTGCCCATCCGGAGGATGGTCAGCCCCTGGTAGTGCTCTTCCTGACCGGGAAGGTCCAGGTGCGAGCGCATCAGGTTCCAGGACTCATGCTTGGGCAGGGTCCACCAGACAGCGTTTTCTCCCTTGATGGGAACGCCCTGGCGGTCTGCTTCGGCACCGACCCAGGTCACGAGCGTCCGGGCGACGGAGTTGGCCTCGGGGCCGCCCTCGCCGTCCGGCATCTCCAGGCACGTGAAGTGCAAGACCACCCGAGAGTTCGGATTGTCCTGGAGCTCGGCCAGAAGGCTCATGAGCGGCCGGTAGCCGCGCCCCTGGTCGTCGTGATCCCAGTCGTTGATCCCGGTACGCAGAAGACCGGCAGCAAGCTCTGCCAACCGGTCACCGAGCACCACACGGTCACCCTCGCGCCGCCCGGTGCGCCAGTGCACGCCCGGCACCTTCGCTCCGATGTCGATACCCGCGAAGGGCGAGTCGTCGGCAGCGAAGACACTCAGTGCCAGACGCAACACCATGCGTCCGTGGTTGAAGAGGGTGGTGTTGTACCACTCGAAGAAGTCCCGACCATAGGTGATGTCCCAGTGGTCGCCGCGCTGGAAGAACTCGGCCGGATTGCTGGGAGGATTGATCTCCTGCCCGCCGGCGATATTGGTTCCCCAGGCACGGTCGATGCTCTCGGCGTTGTGGTACTTGTTGAAGACCCACTGCCGGAAGGCTTCGATGGCTGGACGCGAGTAGCACTGCAGCGAACCGCGTGCCGGGTAGTCGGCGCCGTCGTCGTGGCTGTTGTACGACGGGTACCGGAGCTCACCAGCAGGTCCCAGGCTCACGTTGATCTCGGCGATGTGGTCGGCGAGATGCGCGAAGTGGGAGCGGAACGCCCGCATGACCCGCTCGTAGAGCGGCAGAGCGTGAACAGTGTTCCAGAACGAGATGTACTCGTCGCTGGTGTTGCCCTGCTCGCTGACGAACTTGAGGTCATGCTCGTCGCTGTAGCCCGTGACGCTCTTCAGCTCGCTCCACACCCAGGGCTTGATGGGCACGAAGACGGTGTCGCCGATGTTACCGCCGCAGCGGTGGAAGCTCAGGATGGGAATCCACTTGAGCCCCGCATCGATGACTTCGCTGGCGAGCTTGTCGTAGTAGGTCCAGTCGAAGATGCCGGGGGCGGTCTCGATCAGACCCCACCACACGTCGGTGGTGACTGCCTCGACTCCGAGGCGCTTCATTTCCTGGAGGTGACGCTTGAACTTGCGCCACGCCTCCTGTGACGGCCCGCTGAACAGGTCATGGGGATCACCCACAACCAGCGGCGCCATCACGTTGACCGTGATGTGATTTTTCGCTTTCATGATTTTTCTCCACTCTTTCAGAGTTCGTAAAAAACAAGAAAACGCGCCGCTTGTTAGGGGGCACGTACTGACCGGAAAGCCCTGTGCTTACCGGCGACTTGTTGGTGTTGTAGTTGAGGTTGACGTTTACCTCTCCTCGGGTGGAGGAGGGGTAATCGCTATCAAGCTGGAGTGATGTCGGGTTCGGACGTTTTCTGGGGAGTTAGTCACTCTGGTTGTAAAGAACTTGATATTTCAGCCTTAACATAAACTACCGATTTTCACCAAGACCACTTGGTATCAAGGTATGTAAGCTCTTTTCGCGCCCGTCGTTCTTGAGCAGCAAGGTTATATGGCTGTTCTAGGAGTTGAGGCATTCTTGATTTCTCCAAATCTTGAAAGATAACGGACCTAGCGCAGGGTTTAATTTATAGCGAGACCAGCACTATGGCCGGTTGGAAATATCAAGAGCCGACTTCCAGGTTGAAATCCGCTCTGAAGTCCGCTCGGAGTGTAGAATCGACCTTGCTTCTTCGATGAGGAAAGGGCTGTGAAATTTGCACGCTCCAGCGGTGTTCTGCTGCATCCAACTTCGCTTCCCGGGCCGTTCGGCATAGGCGATCTCGGCCAGTCCGCCTATGATTTCGCCGACTTTCTGGCCAGGTCCAGCCAGCACATCTGGCAGATCCTCCCTCTCGGTCCCACCGGTTATGGCGACTCTCCCTATCAGGGGCTCTCGGCTTTCGCCGGCAATACGCTCCTGATCAGCCCCGAGAAGCTTGTAGCGGAGAAATTCATCAGCAAAGAAGATATCGCCTCGCCACCGCGATTCACAGCCGACAAGGTGAGTTACGGCAAGGTGATCGAATACAAACGCAAGCTGCTCAGGGAAGCTTTCGATAATTTCAAGAAGAGCTCCGATGTCGTCAAGCAAACCGAGTTCCTGGCCTTCTGCCAGAAACACCAGGACTGGCTTGACGACTATGCTCTATTCGTCGCTCTCAAGGACATGCATGATGGCGCTTCCTGGGATCAATGGGAGCCTCGTTTCGCCCGGCGCAAGGAAGAAGCCCTCGAGAAAGCAACCGACGAGCTCGCGGACCGGATCGAGGCGGAGAAGTTCTTTCAGTATCTTTTCTTCCACCAGTGGGCCGAGCTCAGGGCTTATTGCAACAAGAAAAGCGTTTTTCTCGTCGGGGACATGCCGATTTTCGTAGCCTACGACTCTGTTGATGTCTGGCGGAACAACAATTTCTTCAAGCTCTCCAGGGAAGGCTCACCAACTGTGGTGGCAGGCGTGCCACCTGATTATTTCAGCGCCACCGGGCAGCTCTGGGGCAACCCTCTCTATAACTGGGAGTCCCTGAAAGAAGATCGCTTCGGCTGGTGGATCAAGCGTTTCCGGATGGCCCTCGAAACCGTCGATGTCATGCGTCTCGATCACTTCCGGGGATTCGCCGCTTGCTGGGAGATCCCGGCAGGAGAGACCACGGCGCGGAAGGGGAGATGGGTGCACACCCCGGGGCGCGAGCTGTTCAAAGCTCTTACCCGGGCTTTCGATCCCCTGCCCCTGATAGTCGAGGATCTGGGCGTCATCACCCCGGACGTGGAGCAACTTCGCGATGATTTCGAGTTCCCGGGAATGCGGATTCTGCAGATGGCTTTCGGAAGCGATGCCTGCAACATAGATCTGCCTCACAACTATGTGCCGCACTCGGTGGTCTATACAGGCTCTCACGACCATGACACCGTCCTCGGTTGGTTCCGGAGCAAAGCCGGTGCCGGTTCCACCAGAGACGCTGCCCAGATCGAGAAAGAGCGCGAGCACTGTCTCCGCTATCTTCGCTCTGATGGCAAGCAGATCAACTGGGATTTCATCGAAGCAGCATTCGCGTCGGTATCCTGCATTGCCGTAGTGCCTTTACAGGATGTACTGGGTCTGGGCTCTCAGGCGCGCATGAATCTTCCTGCCAGCCAGGAGGGCAACTGGTCCTGGCGCTTCCGCAGCGAGATGCTGACCGGGCAGCAGAGCGACAAGCTCGTCGAGCTGACCGTTCTCTATGGCCGAAACAACCCGATCATGTAGTAAAGTTAGGTCGGAATTCGACAGTAGCGGAGAGCCGTGATGGGCAATGACTCTTACCACGAAGACAGACCCTGGGGCGCCTTTTATATTCTCGCCGACAAGCCCAACACCAAGGTAAAGCGCCTGGTGGTCAATCCCGGCCAGCGTCTGAGCCTGCAAAGCCACAAGCTCAGAGACGAGCACTGGGTGATTGTTGCGGGTATCGCACGGGTTACTCTCGATGACGATACGAGAGACTTCAGCTATGGTGATCACGTCTACGTAAAACGGGGGGTGAAACACAGGATCGCCTGTGCCTCGGATGAGCCTGTGGAAGTGATCGAGATTCAAACCGGCGAAGCGTTCCCCGAAGAGGACATAGTCCGTTATTCGGACGACTACAATCGCGCTTGAGCCCCAGTCCTGTTTTCAGTCCTGTTTTCAGTCCTGCTCTTCGAGGTCCGCCAGCTCGAGGACCATGGCTCTCATGCCCGGTACCGAGGGGTCATCGGGATCGATGGTGAGCACCCTGTCCAGGCATGCGTGGGAGCCGTCGAGATCGCCCTGGAGGGCCCTTGCTCGAGCCAGATGCAACCAGGCGCTGATATATTCCGGATTGAGCTCGAGAGCCGATTCCAGAATCTCTATCGCTTCTGCAAAAGCCCCTTCTCTGATGAGAAGACTGCCCAGATTGCCGTATGGCCACTCGAAGTCAGGGTATTCCTCGATGAGATTCAAGAAGACTCGTTTCGCCTGGGTCGACTTGCCGGCGAACATCAGGTTGAAACCCTGGATATTGGTTTGCTCGGCCACCAGGGGCACGGGATAGCGCGGGATCTTGGTGCTGAGAAACCGCCTCGCATCGGCGGCGGACCGGGAGCCCGGATCGGATTCTATGGCGAGAAGTAGCGCATCGCGTGCCTGCTCTGTCCAGCCGGCTTCTTTATAGCGAAGCCCGAGAAGGTAGTATTCCTTGGCGGAGAGACCTTCCGGTACCTCCCTGGGGGGCGGCTCCTCTGATTTGAGATTGGACAGCTTGTCTCTCAGGGCCTCGAGCACGCCGGCTCTCTGGTCATCGGGCACTCCCAGCTCGCTGAGCTGTTTTTCGATTGCCAGCATTTGCACTTCCAGATCTTCGTCGTGGGTTGCAGAGCGCCTGATTTTGAGCGCATCGTTGATCAGTTTGAGAATGCTGTTGCCCAGGCTCGAAGGGATAGGGATGCCTTGTTCCGCTTCTCCTGTGAGACCGAGATCTCTGGTCATGCACTCGACAGCCTGCTCCTGTTTGCCCATCAGGGCATAGAGCAAGCCCAGTCGCCTGTATTGTCTGGGAGCGAGGTCTTCAGGAATGTTTTCAGGAGGTGGCTGCACTGGCAGTAAGTCCGTAAGCAGTCATCAGGTCATGGATCTAGCTTACTCCTATTTCTGGGATAGCGAAGCGAGGAGAGATGCAAAATAGATCAAGAAATAAAAAAGCGCTTTATTCAATTACCGGAAGTTGAGTTAACCCATTTCCATTTGATAACTAACTATGTCTTTCCTATTCACCCTCAAATAAATCTTTAGCGGCTTTCTTCCGGACTCCAACATTTTCCTTCGATGGCTCGACGATATTTCGTGTCGACAGTCGGGGACCGGCAGGGGCTGACTTTCTGCGTTCGGTGTCACAGATGGTGATACCGGAAGAACAAGGAGAAGTATCGTGTCTGCATCCGCTAATCGCCAGGCGGAGTCGCTTCCCCGCAACTACAAGCTGACTCTGCGATTGAAGTTCTACAAAGGTGGTGCCGCCCTGGGCAGCGCCATGAGTTCTATTGCTCGCGCCGGTGGTGACACAGGCACAATCGACGTCGTTCGTGCCGGCAAGGACTTCGTCATCCGGGATGTCTCGGTGACACTCAGGGACGAGAACCACGGCAAGACGCTTGTGCGCCGTTTGAGGCGTCTCAAGTATGTCGATGTGGTCGATGTTTTCGATCCGGTGCTGCTCAAGCATTCCGGAGGCAAGATTACCGTCAATCCGCGCCTGCCCATCGCCAACGCCAGCGATCTCGCCGAGGTCTACACCCCCGGCGTCGCACAGGTATCGCTGGCTCTATCCGCCGATCCTGGTCGAGCCTGGTCTCTCTCCTGCAAAGGCAATATGGTGGCCGTGGTCTCCGACGGCTCCCGGGTCTTGAGCCTGGGAAATATCGGTCCTTACGGGGCTCTGCCCGTGCTCGAAGGCAAGGCGATGCTCTTCAAGCATTGCGCCGGGGTGAACGCATTTCCGATCTGTCTGGCTACTCAGGACGTCGACCAGATCGTCTCGACGATAATCAATATCGCCCCGGTGTTCGGTGCCATCAATCTCGAGGACATCGCCTCTCCGGGCTGCTACGAGGTTGAGCGCCGGCTCAAAGAAGCCCTGGATATCCCGGTCTTCCACGATGACCAGCATGCCACCGCCATCGCTGTGGTGGCTGCCGCGATAAATGCTGCCCGGGTGGTTGGCAAAGACCTGTCCCAGATTAAGTTGGTGGCAGCCGGTGTCGGTGCTGCAGGCATGGCGTCCATCAAGTTGCTTATGGATGCCGGCGTCAAGGACGTGATCGGCTTCAATCAGATTGGCGCCGTCCATGCCGGACGCACCGATCTCACGCCCCAGGAGAGCTGGCTCGCTGCCAACAGCAATCACTCCGGTTTCAAGGGCTCCCTGAAAGAAGCTCTCGCCGGAGCCGATATGTTTCTCGGACTTTCGGTAGGTGGTCTCCTGAAGGGTCAGGATCTGAAGGTAATGAAAAAGGACGCCATCGTTTTCGCTCTGGCGAATCCGGTTCCGGAAGTGCTTCCGGAAGAAGCGGCCTCGTTCGTCAAAGTGATGGCCACCGGAGGCTCCAATTATCCGAACCAGATCAACAATGCCCTGGTCTTTCCCGGAGTTTTCCGCGGTGCGCTCAGAGCCCGGGTTCGGGAGGTCACCGAGCCATGAAGATGGCGGCAGCGCGCGCCCTTGCCGGGGTGGTCGGGGATGACGAGCTCCACGAAGACTACATCATTCCGAGCATCTTCGATACTCGCGTCGCCAAGGCGGTTTCCACTGCGGTTATCGAGGAGGCTCTGGCGTCGGGTCTGGCTCGTTCGCATCCTGACCCCAAAGACTTCTGATGCTCTCTAGAGGCAAGAGACCCGCCCCGGTCTCTTGCCTCTTCTTTCTCTTCCGGGCAATACGAGAGCATATAGTAAAATTGAAGGCTGCATACCTGTCAGTTCAAAGCAGGAATGCTGTGAAGGTCAGGCGGGCCCGGTTCGAGATTTCGGACCGGCAGTTTGTCTGCCGGTGGGCAATTTTAATCTACTTGCTTTGAACGGACTAGTATGGGAGTGTCCGCGAGTTTTTATAGCATCAACGACCTGAAAGTGAGATTTCTAGGCGTTTTTGACGTATTTTTCGCCGTTTTTTATGGCACAAACGCATTTTTGGTCTGGGAATGGAAATACTGGGGTCTTTTACGGCAGCTTGGGGGGAACTGGCCATTGCCGGGGACTCTAGCTTCAGTGTGCCTGCCGATGGGCATTTTCATCTACCTGCTTTGAACGGACAGGTATGGAAGGCTGATGAATAAAAACCCGGGCTCGCTCAGTTACTTTTTCAACTTCAGGTAGAGAGTAGTCTTGCTCTCGTCTTTGATTGGCGAAGTGACTTCCGATTCTTTCACCACCGATATGGGAATTCCATTCTTCTGCACCATGACGAAGACAGTGCCCGGTTTGCTGGCGGTGATGAATTTGCCGTTGTTTCCATAGGCTCTGATTAGAAATGAAGTGCCGTCTTCCTGGGTCGTTCCCTCGAAAGGATTGACGGTGAGACATTCGATAAGGCCCGGATTGAGACCGGCTTCTTTATCCGGCTTGAACATCGCCTTTCCTGATGCCATGTCATTAAGAGATTCGGCGTAGGCGACATCGCCTTCGTCCTTCTCGAACTGTCTGAGCCTAAGTAGCGGCTTCATGCCGCTTCCGAGCGGATTGTTCAAGTCGGTTTCCGGTCCGAGATCGCGGAATTGCTTGCGTTTGCTTGGATAACGGAAGCTGTTGCGAGAGAAGAAATAATTGGCGAGATCGGAGATCGTCTTCATTGCTTTGATTATGGACTGGTCGGTGGAAGACTCGGCAAAAAGAATGGTTCCTTCCGGGTCTTTGAAGCCTTGCGGTATCTGCTCGAGAACATAGCTCTCATCGCCGCCCGTGAGCTTCTTGAGCATGGCCATGGGTCCACCGGAAGGCTCGCCGATCTTGACGCTCAACTTCGTGGTAGTCTTGCCGAAAGTAAGCTCAGCAGTCCCGTTGTTCATCACTTTCAGGCTCTTCAGCCCGTCCGGGCTCTGATAGGTGCTGCCAACGAAATGGGCGAGGCGCGAATCGATCATGCCGGTCTGAGTGGTCTCGGGCTTGAGCATCATGAAAGCGGCAACCATGGTTGTTCCGATTGCACCGATCAGGGCGCCGACGACAAGGACCATCAACCAGCGAGCCGCCGGCTTGGAAGACTTCACCGGTGGTGGCGCCATCTCCTCGTTGCGAAAGCGGCTGCGTGCTTGTTGAAGCTGTCTCTGTTTCTCGATATTTTCGAGGTTGAAATTGCCGGTCCAGACAAGGAAAAGGTCGTCAAGCTCTCCGTCTTCGCCGATCGGCCCGGATGCTCCTTTGATAACGACATCTTGAAATTCCTGCTCCAGGGCTTCGAGATCGTCTTTGTAAGCGCCGATTTTCTTCAGCAGGTTCAAATGCAGCCGGTAGGCGGCGGTGACAAGGGGATGAGACGGAGCCAGAAGAGCATTAGCCTTGTTGATGGCCTCGCGTCCTCTCATCTTTGCTTCGCTGAAGCGCTCTAGCTTTTCGCAGGTCTTGGCGATTTTCTGGAGGGCTACGACAAATGTTGTCGCCTCTGATTCTTCGGTCTTCTCGCAGATCTGTTTCAAGGCTACGAAGTTCTCCAGAGCCTCTTCGAAATTAGCCAGGTGGTAATTGCAGTCTCCCAGCTTGTGCAGGCAAGTCTGGGCTTCTTCGGATGTGTAGGCCTCCGATTCGCGAATGAGCCTGAGAGCTTGTTCCAACAGCGGTTTGGCGACCTGGAAATTGTCGTTCTCCAGAGCCGAGTCTGCTGTGGCCATATGGATACGTGCTTTGTGAAGGTCCTGACTTCGATCGCTTGTGCCGGTCCGCGGCTCTTCATCGACCTCGACAAAAACCTGTCTGGGCTCTTGATGGTGCTCTTCCTCTTGAACCTCCTCCTGAGTATCCTGGCTGGCTTGCTCTTCCTGAAAATCCTCCTCTTCGTTTTCGAAGGCTTGAATGTCGAAAGATGATATCGAGTTTCGGGCGGTATCCGGGGCCGGTTCGCTCTCTTCGGGTGGCTCGTCGATTGACGATGGTATCTCTGGTGCGGATTCGGGAAGAGTCTGAGAATCGGGCGGAGCGGGCCACGTATCGTCCTGTTGGGACAGCGTGTCTTCGAACAATTCCCGGTTGGCCGGAGGAAAGATTGGATGCTTACCCGAGGCAGTTACCTCGTCTTCGTTCTGCTTCTTTCTCTTCGGTACTTTCTTGGGATCGAAAGCTTTCATTTTGGGCAGGACAGAGGATGAAGAAGATGAGCCCGGTCTGGCCGAAGGCTTCGGTGTCTGTGCTTGCGGAGCTTGTGGAGGCGGTCCGGGAGGGGCTTGAGGAGGTCCCTGGGGCGCGAAGGGCTGGCGCGGGATATTCTGGGGCTCCGGGGGACCCGGAGGAGATCCCTGGGGCGCGAAGGGCTGGCTCGGGATATTCTGGGGCTCCGGGGGACCCGGAGGAGGTCCCTGGGGCGCGAAGGGCTGGCTCGGGATATTCTGGGGCTCCGGGGGGCCCGGAGGAGGTCCCTGGGGCGCGCCCTTAGGAGCGCCCTGAGGAGCGAAAAATTGGCCCGGCATGCCCTGTTGTGGAGGCGGTCCGGGAGGGGCTTGAGGAGGTAGGGTCCCTGAGGAGCGCCCTGAGGAGCGCCCTGAGGAGCGAAAAATTGGCCCGGCATGCCCTGTTGTGGAGTTGGTCCGGGAGGGGATTGAGGAGGTCCCTGGGGCGCGCCCTGAGGAGCGCCCTGAGGAGCGAAAAATTGGCCCGGCATGCCCTGTTGTGGAGGCGGTCCGGGAGGGGCTTGAGGAGGTCCCTGAGGAGCGCCCTGAGGAGCGCCCTGAGGAGCGAAAAATTGGCCCGGCATGCCCTGTTGTGGAGGCGGTCCGGGAGGGGCTTGAGGAGGTCCCTGAGGAGCGCCCTGAGGAGCGAAAAATTGGCCCGGCATGCCCGGTTGTGGAGGCGGTCCGGGAGGGGCTTGAGGAGCGCCCTGGGGCGCGAAGGGCTGGCCGGGGATATTCTGGGGCTCCGGGGGACCGGGAGGAGGTCCCTGTGGCGCGAAAGGCTGGCTCGGTATATTCTGGGGCTCCGGGGGACCGGGAGGAGGTCCCTGGGGCGCGAAAGGCTGGCTCGGTATATTCTGGGCCTCCGGGGGACCCGAAGGACGATTCGGCACATTGAACGGCTGAGCGGCTAAGCCTGGTGACGGCGCCTCCATCGGACCGGGAGGTTGCTGACCGGGCGTTGGCTGGTCGGGAAGAGGCGGCGGTTGCGGTGGTGATTGTGATTGCTGAAGCGGTTGTGTTTGCTGTGGTGGCTCTTGATGTGCTGCTGTAGGAAGGTTGAGAGCCGGATGATTGCCTGAGCGACGTGATTGAACTCGGACGAATTTCGGTCCGGAGGTTTTCTGTCCTTCCTCATCGGTGCCTGTGAATGGAGAGGGCGGCGTCAATCCAAGGGTCTCGGGCGGCCGTTTGCTGCTGCTGAAAGTGATACCGGATGTGGAATCGATGGGCTGGTTCTGCTCTGTCTGCCAAAGAGGCTGCATGCCTCCCGGAGGCGGTGCAGGGGGCGGTGCCTGCGCAGGGGAAGGAGCTTGCGGAGCAGGAGCGGAAGGAGCTTGCGGAGCAGGAGCGGCAGGAGCTTGCGGAGCAGGAGCTTGCGGAGCAGGAGCAGGAGCAGCAGGAGCAGGAGGAGGCGGTGGCGGTGGCGGTGGCGGTGCGGCCCCAGATGGTCTGCCGGGGGGAGGAGGAGGAGGAGGTGGTGGTGGTGGTGGTGAAATCGTTGAGGGGACGACCTGCCCGGGTGCCGGGTCGAATCCGGAGCGTCTTGTCGGCGGTGGTGCTGCATTTGGTGGCGTCGCAGCAGGAGTGGAATTGTCGGTGCCGAATATCAAGTTTGCTGGAGGCACACTGAAGTTGCGCCCGACTTCTGGTTTGGGAGCGCTCTCCTGTCCGGAGTCGTCCAAATCTTTTTCTTTGTCGGTATCGTCCAGGTCCAGCACCTCCCCCGCTGGTTTTTCGGTTTGATGTCAAGCTCAATGAGCTTCGCAATCCGTCGCCGGTGTCCAGAAGTCTATTATAGATAAATAATGGGTTGTTATAGTCGTCGGTCTCGTCCAAATGCGTTTGGACCGTAGATCCGAGTTGATTCGACCCGCTTCCCGCATCGCCTTGAGACTTCCTTATCTGACCCAGTAGCTTCTGGTATTGCGACATATCAATGTTTATCGGTCTGAGGAGTCTGGCTCTCAAAAAGCAAAAAGTTTCAAAGATTACCGTGTCCGAATTTCCGAGGGTGGTCCTCGGAATCAATCTGGATGCGGGAGGACGAAAATAATGAAGAACAAGCAAGTCCTGAATCTCGAGTCCCGTACAGCTTCCGATCGAGACCTGAATGGTCTCTATCTGTCCGCCCTGCCGCCCGAGCGAGATCCGCTCCGGCGAGTTCTGGAGAAAATCCGGATCGCAGGAGGTCTCTCGCTTCTCATCTGGTTGGCTCTGGCGGAGCCTTTCTCTGGAATGCTCTTCCAGCGACTTCTGGAAGCCGGTCTGCCGGCCTGGCTCCTCACCTCTTTTGTAGAGCCTCTGGTAATGGCGCTTCGGGCGGTGCTCATGGTCGAAGCTTTCGGCTATATGTACCACCGATTCTTCCAGCATGTCGGCTTTCTGACCCGAGCCAGCGCAGTTCTGCGGCGCAACCAGAAGTTTCACTGGATCCATCATATGGTCATCTACCCCATCGGCAGCGTGTACAAGAGAGCCCGGGCGTATATTCAGGCCGAGAAGGGAGTCGGCTGGAGCTGGGCCCTTCCCGGTCTGGCGGTGGCTGTTGCTTTCCTTGCCTGGCATGGAATCAATCCCGGGAGCCTGGTGTTTGTCGGGACACTCGGCTGGTATGCCAAGTTCGTCGTCGATCGTGCGCACGGGCGCTTTCACGAGGTCGATCATCCCTGGGCGCGAAGTGCCTATTTCCACTGGCTCGAGGACATTCATGTCCTTCACCACTGGGATCAGCGCAAGAACTTCACCATTGTCCATCCGCTCATGGACATCCTTTTCGGAACCTACCTCTCGCCGGCTCGCCACGGCAATGAGATTCGGGCTGCGGAAAGCGATGACCTGACGGTTTCGGACGTGATCAACTGGCGCTATCTACTGCTGGAAGCCACCCCTCTCGAGCGTGCCGCCTTCATCTCCAACGTGAGGACCCATCGCAAGTCTCTTGCGAAACTGCGGCTTCTCTATCGTGTCCTGGGAGCAAGGTTGAGGCAGCAACCCGAGGACAGTGAGGCTCTGACTCTAAGAGCTAATGCCGACGAGCTTTTCCGTGTGATCGGCAAAGCGGCCTGACACGCTTTTTCATAAACCAGGGCCGGTCTCGGACAGACCGGCCCTGGTTCTTACTCCTTGCTTTTATGGCCTGATCACTTTCTCTCATTGGATTCATTGGGCTGCGCCTTTCGGTTGTTTTTCGGGTCGGTGCAACGAAATTCTATAGTATCTCTTCGAAAGACTGGACCCCAAACGATGATTCAGGAAAACGACACTTCAGCCAGGTCCCTGTCATGTAACATCACCGGAAGCCCGGGTCTTCCTGGCTGGAAAGACAATCTGACACCAGGCTGAAAGATGATGCAAGCCGACTGAAGCTGAACAGCCATTTCGTTTTATCAGTTAGTAAAAGCAATAGTAAGGTATCAGAGGGGCACATAATAAACCCGTGAAGCGGCTGCGACGGTAAGCGTGCAAAGTTCTCTATGGGTCAGTCTGCCGGGCTTGCGCTGGTTGTCATTCGAGATTAAGGGATGTTTATGTTTTCTTCGCCCGGTTCGACCTGCCGTTATTATATGGAGAATTCAATATCGTATTCGGTAGCATAACCGGGTTCAAAAAAATGAAAAACAACGTCAGCAGGGGTCCTTCGGCGAAGGGGCCTTTCGGTGATTCTCAATATCAAAATAGTGACTTCGAAGCAGTGCCGCAGACCAGGCGGATGAAGCTCGATCCGAATCAATCCTATGGCATGCAGGTGAAGCGTCCTGCCGGTGAAGGCACCGGCGAATATCAGGTCGTGGCAAGTCCTTCCGAAGTCAAAGCGGATCAGAGCAGACCGCTTCTCATCTGCGAGGCGTGCGGCTATACATCCGAAAAGCCCAGGCTGACCTGTCCCGATTGTGGAAGCTATTTCAACAGTGATGTCACTCAGACGCACTGGGATCTCGAGCGGGTTCGCTCGAAGACCAGAACGACCCAGACAATTCAGATTGATTGCCCCGCAGAGCTGACCTGGCAGCAGATGCTGGCCAGGCGCCTGGCCGCTGGAGGTATCGACCTTGCCATTCTGGGAAGCTTTCTCGGTGCGGGAGCTTATGCCTATTGCCAGTATGCGGCCAGATCTGTGGCTGAGAACAGCTCCGTGGAGCCGGTTTTCTCCAATATTACTTTTTTCGTTCTTCCTGTAGTCCTGTTGCTTGTGACGCTCTTCTACAACGCCTTCTTCGAGTGCGGCGCGAGCCAGGCCACACCTGGAAAGATCTGCATGGGAATAAGCGTAGCCACCGACAAGGGCGAGGCGCTCGGTCTCGGCGAGGCTCTCTGGCGATCGGTTGTGAAGCTCGTGCCGGTGATGCTTGTCGGTCTCTCTGCCTGGATGACCAGGCTCCTCAATCCGCCGGTGGATCAGATGAGCGTCGATGCCCTCATCTATAGCTACCAGACTGTCATCATCGTGGCGATCTTCGCTCTTCTGGTCTACGGACTCAGCCTTTACTGGATGAGCGTAAGCAAGAAGATGCAGACCCTGTCAGACGTGATTACCGAAACTATAATCAGTTAGCCGTAATCACGAGATCAGTGACTGGGGGAGGATGTCTTTGATTCCGATCAGGACGATGCCGGCCTGGTCGAGATCTGCAAGTAGCCGGTCATGATCGTCGCTGGCCACTGCGCGAACGCAGTCGGCAATGACACGAACGCGGATGGACTTCTTGCGATAGCTCTCAGCAGCGAGATCGATTGCCGTCCAGGAAACGCAATAACCCAGGGCAAGGCCGACTATGTCGATTTCGATCTCGCTTTTCCCCAGGGCATCGGCCTGTTCTTTCAAATACTCGACCAGTCCCGTGGAGCGTCCGAGGAAATCATGCTTTTCCTTGAGGCTCTGGCTGACCCGGGCGCCGTTGTCCCTCACACCGCTGTAGCTGTCGACGCGCCTGTCCTGCCCTTTGACGAAAGTCCGGGCTACCATGCTGCGATCGAGCTGGGGGTGAAACTCCCAGCCCGGGGTGCCATGCACGCAGTGGTCGGGCCAGAGCACTTGCTCGACTCCGTACAGAATCGCTGTTTCGAAAGGCTTCCTGCCGCTGTGCTGCGACGCGAAGGATTGGTGGTCTGCCGGGTGATCGTCCATCGTATCCACCACCAGGTCATAATCGATGCTGCGGGAGATCGCGTTGACTGGCTGTATGATCTCGTCGCCTCCCGGCACGGGCAGGTTGCCGCCGGGGAAAAAATCCACCTGCATATCGATGCGGAGAAGAACCTTGAGAGTCTTGGCGCTTTTCTTCCTTTTCGTCCGTCGCTCTTTCCTGGGCTCGGCGGTGGCGGCGCTGTCGCCATTGCCCGTGCTGGCGGCAATGCCCGACGAGTCCGAGCTATCCGTGCTCTCGATCCAGTCGAGAAACATGGTCGCTTCGGCGTCGCTTGGCATGCGCCAGTCTCCCCGCGGGGAAAGGCTTATAGAGCCAATCTTCGGACCGTCTGGCAGGCAGGAGCGTTTGAATTGATTGTTGAAAAAGCGATTTATGAAAACACGCAGCCACATGGCGATGGTTTCGGGGTCGTAGGGTTGATCGAATTCCGCCTGGCTCGCCAGATAGAGGATCTTTTCAGGCGGCGTCCCGAAGCGGAGCATGTGATAGAGGAAAAAGTCATGCAATTCGTAGGGGCCGATCACACCTTCCGTCTTCTGGGCGATCTTGCCGTCTTTGCCTGCAGGCAGCAGCTCCGGGGAGATTTCGGTATCGACGATATCGAGCATTACCTCTCTTGCCGGTCCGTCGAACTGGTTGAGGGCTACCCATTTGACCAGGAACTTGACCAGGGTTTTCGGGATCGAGCCATTGACGTTATACATGCTCATATGGTCGCCGTTATAAGTGCACCAGCCGATGGCGAGCTCCGACAGATCGCCTGTGCCGAGGACGAATCCTGCATTCATCAAGATTGATGTTCGCATGCGTGCCTGGATATTCTCGAAAATCAAATCCTGGCTTCCTTGTGGAATCTCGGTCAGGAGCTCTGAAAAGGCGCTGACCATCGCTTCCTGGGCTGCGGCGAAGGAAGCTCCGCCGGACTTCGTCTTGAAGAGCCTCTCGATATCGATGCCGAAAGGCTTGTGACCGATCAGTCGCATCTCGTCCAGGCAGGCTGCTCTTATGTCTGCCACCGGCTCCACCGTAATGCCCAGATGCTTCATCAGGGCGATGGCGTTGTTCCTGGTTCTATCGGTAGTGCCGAAGCCCGGCATGGTGTAGCCGTGAATGCTGGTTCGCGGCACTTTCATTGCGTCCATGGTCTTGCAGGCGACAAGCAATGCGAGAGTCGAGTCGAGACCCCCTGATATTCCGAGGGTTATGCGCGGATTGCCGATTTTCTCCAGACGTTTGGCCAGACCTGCTATCTGAATCGAGAATATCTCTTCGCAGCGACCCTGCAACTCGACACTGTCGTCCGGAACGAACGGATGCGCTTCCACCGGCCGCGACAGCCGTCGCGGCGGCTTCTGAGGAATCTCGGCGACGAATGGAATCCTCGAATAGCTGCGATTGAGCCCGAGATTGAGGGTCGAGTCTCCGAAGCTGTTGGTTCTCATCCTGTCTATCTTGATCCGGTCCAGGTCGACATCGGTATAGTCCAGGGCGGAGTGGCGCTCGAATCGCCTGGAGTCCACTACCAGGGTGCCATTGTCGGCGATCAGTCGATGCCCGCCGAAAACCACATCGGTGGTGGATTCATGGACACCGGAGCTGGCGTAGGCATAAACGGCGATACAACGAGCCGACTGATTGGTGATGAGTTCCCGGCGATAAGCCGCTTTTCCTATCAGCTCGTTGGTGGAAGAGAGATTGCCGAGGACGGTGGCGCCGTTGAGAGCCTGTACCGAGCTGGGCGGCACGGGCAACCAGAGGTCTTCGCAAATTTCCACTCCCACGGTGAGACCGCGAAAATTGCTGGCGGAAAAGAGCAGGTCCTCGCCGAAAGGCGTCTCGACGCCGTTCACTCGCAGGCTGCGGCTGCGACGGTTGGCGGCCGGTGCGAACCAGCGGTCCTCGTAGAACTCTTTGTAATTGGGAATACAGCATTTTGGCACGATTCCCAGCACTGTCCCCCGGCTCAGGGCCACGGCACAGTTGAAGAGCTGATCGTCGGCGGGTACCGGCATTCCCAGAAAGAGTAGACCGCCATATACGGTCTCAGTCGCCTGGCGGACGATTTCGAGTGCCTGCATCGCTCCGTCCAGGAGAGTAAGCTGGTGGAAGAGGTCGGCACAGGTATAGCCGGTAATCGACATCTCGGGAAGGAAGAGGACGCTGACTGAATTTTCGGAAGCGCGCTCCAGGACTTTGATAATCTCCATGGCATTGAAGCGACAGTCCGCCACCTTCAAAACAGGTGTTGCTGTTGCTACTCGCAAGAATCCAAAGTTCGGGCTGACAGCTCTCATTGTCGCGAAAACCCCTCGAAATAGTGGAAGAGCATACCATCATATGCCCCGATCGAGCCTCCGGCGCTTTGCGCCTCTGATAATGTTCAGGGGAGCTCTGGAATCCTTGCCTGAATATCCCGACAGCGCTGCTCCACGAAGCGGGCCTGGTCCTCCCGATCCAGCTTTCGATTCGCTTCGGCGAGAAGATTGAGGGTGTCGATCATCACCGGATGCTCTTCGCAGTAGGAGCTTTTGAACCTTGCGAGAGCATTTTCAAGATGCTCTATGGCTTTCTCGAATCTGCCCCGGGCCAGGTGAAGCTCCCCGAGGTCTGTCTCGAAGGAACCCATGTCGGAGAAGCCCTCGTTGCGGTAGAGCTCCAGGGCAAGAGAGTAAGCCCGGAGCATGTGTTCTTCGGCTTGCTCGTATTCGTGTTTGCGCATAAAGAGCCGGCCGAGGTTCTGCCGGGACGAGAAGGCATGGACATGGGTTTCGGGGAGCTTCTCCTTGCGGATTTCGAAGATCGAGCGAGCCAGAGGCTCGGCCTCCTCGAGCCGGTTGGTATAAAGCAGCATGCGCAAAAGAAGGGACTGGTTGTACGATCTCTTGATCGGATCGTCGAAAAGGTCTTCGGCAAGTGCGACTGCTTTTCGGGCTGCTGATTCGGCGATGTCGTAGAGGCGGCACGTCTCCATGATCCAGGAGCGCAGGTGATAAATGCTCGATAGAGTCGCTTTGTAAGCTCGAATCAGCTGCGGGTTCTCTTCGGTCTCGGTTGCTCTTCTCAAGGCATTCTCGGTGATAACCATGACTCTAAGGTTGAGGTCGTGGGCCTCCTGGAGCCGTCCGAGGAGCAGTTTCCGGCTGGCCAGGGAATCGCCGACGGAGGCGAGAAGGAGGTTATTGCCCTGCTTTTTCACGATATCCATGGTCAGCTCGGCAAGCTCGAGAGCGTGCCCGGGATTGCCCGTGCACATCAGGCAACGGTCGATGACCCTGAGGATCTGGATGTCGAAAAAAGTTGCGTCCGGCTTGCCCCGGGGGAGCACTCCCGCCCGGGCGAGATACTGCTCCCCCAGCCTGACGGCGAGCCCGTAATTGCTCCGGTTCTCCAGGAAACGCAGGAATTTGTAGACCATTTCGGAGAGCATGCTAAATCTTTTCCACTGTCCGCGACCGGATAATCCCGACGTCTTTCAGCCTGAACTCGGACATTGTGGTTATTATCGAACTCTTTGAAAGCTTTGAGATCAATTCGACTGGCGGACACAAAGCTTCTGTGTTTCAGCGGAACCAGGGTCAGGTTGGTGGGTGGTGACTGGTGATCTTGAGAGATACTATAAAAACAAGTAGAAAACGGATGGAAAGGAAACCCCGAAGAGCATGGGCGAGCCCATGCTCTCCGGGGGGAAGTCTCGTTACGCTACTCCCGCGGGAAGAGCGTCAGGACCGTCGGGTGACCCTTGTACTCGCCGGGGGCGGGCACGTCCTTCATCTTCTCCGGGATTTCGGTCTCGTCGAAGTTGAGGTAGTCGACATAGACCTTGATGAACTCGCCGTGGGCCCAGGCGTCGAGGACGATGGAGCCCTCTTTGACGAATTCCTGCTTGAACGCAGCCACCGCCGCTTCGAGGTCGATCTTCTCGGGAGTGTTTTCCTTGGTGGTCATTATTGCCAGATCCTTTCTGGATGTTTGTTGAGTGTAGGGGCGCCACCACCATTGATGGCGCCCCGTAAGCTTCAGCCGGCCGTGGGTCAGGCCAGCTTGGGAAGGATGTCGATCATGTCGACGAGTTTGATCTTCTTGGCCTCGAGGTCGGCGAAGTGCTGCTCTTCGTCGCTCAGGGCGCGAACACCGTCGCGTACGACCCGGACCTTGATCTTCCTGCCCCGGTAGGTCTCGGCAGCCAGGTCGAAGGCTGTCCAGGAGACGCAGTAGCCGAGAGCGAGACCGACCAGGTCGGCATGGATCTCGTCGGCGCCGAGTCGCTCGGCTTCCGCCACCAGCCATTCGATGAAGCCGGTGGACTTGCCGAGGAAGGGGAACTTCCGGCGGATGCTGCGCTTCGCCTTGCGGCCGTTGTCGTAGAGACCGCTGTAGGAGTCGACCCGCTTGTCCTGGCCCTTCTTGAAAGTGGCTGCCACCATCGACCGATCGAGGTCGGGGTGGAAGCCGTTGCCCGAAGGACCCTCACGACCGTCGATGCCGTGGTCGGTCCAGAGGCGCTGCTTGACGCCGTTGAGGATGATCATGTCGACGAAGGGCTGCTTGCCCTCGTGTTGCGAAGCGAAAGAGCCGTGGTCTTCCGGATGGGCGTCCTGGAAGTCGACGACCAGATCGTATTCGTCCGAGCGCGAGAGCGCGTTGGCCACCGGCACGACCTTGTGTCCGTCAGGCACCGGCAGGGTGCCGTAAGGCATGAACGTATCGAGGATGTCGACACGGCCGAGCACGCGCAGGACTTTCACGTCCTTGCCGCGCCGTTTCACCGTCTTCAAAGTGATGGCTTCTCTCATGGCGGTCTTTTCCGTGGTTGCGGTTGACCGGCTGCCTTCCGGCTGCCAGTCGATTTCGGATGGCGCGCCTTTGACATAGGCCTCGAGCTCGGCGACGAAGGCATCGGGCGCCGTATCGCTGGGCATGTGGCAGTCGTAGCGCGGGTTGAGGCTCACCGAGCCGAGCTTCACGCCGTCGGGCTGGCAGGAGTGCTTGAAGCGCTGGGTGATGAAACGCCAGATATACTGGCGCAGGCAGGCGAGCACTCCGGTGAGCGCGTAATCCTCCTTGAACCTGGCCCGGGTGGTCAGGTAGAGAATCTTGCTCGGAGCGCTTCCCCATCTGACCCAGTGGTAGAGGAAGAAGTCGCGCAGGTCCTTGGGACCCAGGGAGTCGTTGGACTTCTGGTGTTGCTGACCGTCCTTGCCCACTGGCAGGAGCTCGGGAGTCTCGGCGCCGGCGGCGATGTCGTTGAGAACATAGACCAGCTCGCCTTGCGCCTCGTTGGCTGCCACCCAGCGGATGAGCAGGGCGATGAAAGTCTTGGCCACACCCGGATTGACCGAGTACATGGACATGTGGTCGGCGTTATAGGTGCACCAGCCGGCGGCAAGCTCGGTGAGGGTGCCTGTGCCGAGCACGAAGCCCGCGTTCATGAGGATGTCGGTGCGGGCCCGGGCTTGCTTGTTCTCGAAGTCGAGATCCTGGCTGCCCACAGGCAACTCGCGCAGGCGGTCGACGAAGTCCTCGGTGGAGAGCCCGTCGAGGTTGATGCCGAAGGGCTTTTTGCCTTCCTGGCGCCAGGCCAGGAGGCAGCGCTCTTTGATGTCCACCTCCTTGATCGTGACGCCTTCGAGCTGCATCAGCTTCATGGCGTTGTTATAGGTTCGGCTGGTGGTGCCGAAACCGGGCATGGTGAAGCAGTGCAGGAGGTGGCGGGGGATGCCGAGCTCATCGAATGCCTTGACCGCCACCAGGAGCATCTGTGTGGAGTCGGCACCGCCCGAGATACCGCCCACCGCCATCGCTTTGCCGCTGGCGGTGAGCTCGGCGACCACCTTGTCGCGTCCGCCCCGGAGCTTGATCAGGTAGCGCAGGCGCGTTTTGAGCGCCCGCACCTGGATCTTGAAGACCTGGCGGCAGCGCTTGTCGAGCGACTTCGGATCTTGCGGCACGAAAGGATAGCTGTCCAGCGGCCGGGCGAGATCGTCGGGAACCGCTCCCGCTTCAAGATCGAACTCGATGCGGTCGAAATCCAGAAGCGGTGTGAAGGCTCGCCGGCAGTCATGGAAAGTACCGTCCCGCATACGCTCGTGCACGACATGCTGGACGTCGACATCGGCGTAGCGGAAGGGCTCGGATTCGGAGAGGGGCTCGGCTTCGCTGAGAATGCCGCCGAGCTCTCCGATCAGGAGCTGCCCTCCATAGACCAGGTCGGTGGTGGACTCGCCATCACCGGCGGAGGCATATGCGTAGACAGCCTGAGATTGTGCCGAGTGCGCAGCCACCATGCTGCGGCGGTACTCGTCCTTGGCCACCAGCTCGTTGCTGGCGGAGAGGTTGAACAGAACCGTGGCACCACCGAGAGCCTGAAGGCGGTGAGGCGGGATGACCGCCCAGCCGTCCTCGCAGACTTCGATTCCGAATACGAGACCGGGGAAGTCCCGGGCCTCGAAGAGAAGATCGGTGCCGATCCGCACTTTCTGCCCGCACAGCGTGATGAATCGCTTTTTCAGCTTGTCGCCCCGGGTGAACCAGAGCTTCTCGTGAAACTCGCCGGCATTTGGCAGGTAGGTCTTGGGCACGACACCCAGGATCTCGCCCCGGCAGACGACCACTGCGCAGTTGAAGAGCTCGCCGTCGTACTCGATGGGAGCACCGACGAGGAGCACGCCCGAATAATCGCTGCGCGAGGCCTCGACGATTCTGGAGACTGATGTGAGGGCGTCCCTGCGCAAGACTTCCGAGCGGAAGTGGTTGGCGCAGGTATAAGCCGTGACACCGAGCTCGTTGAGGACGAGGAAGCTGGCTTCCACGCCCTGAGCGCGCTTCATCATGGCGATGATGCGGTCGGTGTTATAAGCGCAATTGCCCACCTCGACATCGTGGCTGCCCACGGCGATGCGGACAAAGCCGAACTGGCTTCGTTTTGTTCTTGTCATGGAAATCTCTCAGGTCCTAGTCGGCTTGCCCTTCACCAGGGTCGAGGTCAGAAGGGAGGAAATCGAGACAACATTCAGGAAGTCGCTGGCCAGTTCCAGCGCCCGCGGGTGGCTGTCCGTGACGATGATGCGGGCGAACTTGCCCGAGTCTTCGATGCGCTTGATGGCATCCAGAGGCAGGATGCCGTGGGTGGAGATGGCCGCCACCGCCCTGGCGCCCTTCTTGAGATAGGCGTCAGCGGCGCCTATCAGGCTGCCACCGGTGCGAATCATGTCATCGTAGATGATCACGATCTGCCCTTCGACGTTGGCGCTGATGTCGAGCACTTCGGTGGTGCTGCCGCCGGTGCGGCGCTTGATGATGAAAGCCGGATGCACGGGCAGCCTGAGAGCTGCCATGTCACGGGCCAGGGACTCGACCCATTTGGCGCGGCCGGCGTCGGTGGAGGCCAGGCAGAACTGGTCGAGGTCAACCTCCACCTCGTCAGCCTTTCTTTCCTTCGCCTTCTTCAGGGCCTGGTCGACGTCCGGGGTGTGGCAGGTGATCACCCTGACCTTGGCCAGGGGACCCTCTTCGGTCTTGTTTGCAGCCTCGGCGGGGTCGATGGCCAGGTCGGCCGCCGCCTCGTTCTGGCAGTGCCGGGCGAGTTGGCGAGCCGCCTCGATGACCACTGGTTTGGCATAGACGTGCCGGGCGACGAGGTTGCCCTCGAAGTAGTAAGGGATGCCCTCGGAGTGCAGGTCCACCAGGTAGATGCGGTTGCCGCCCGGAGCCTTGGGAATCGACGAGAGCAGGCGAGCCCGGTACTTGGCCGGTGTCGCTTCTCCCTGGATGACCGCTCGCTCCTGGGTGGAGTAGCCGAAATAGGGGACCACGAGCTTGAGCCTGCCGGCGAAATTGTCCACCAGCATATTGCCCAGGTCGAAAAGCTCCATGGTCTCGCGGTCGTCGATGGTGCCGCCGAGGAGAATCACCTCGCGGTCTTCCACGTCGCTCTGGAGGCAGCGGTAGCGCTCGCCGTCGGGAAACGGTTTGTCCTCGGTCTGAAGAGTGCCGTCCTTGCCGATGGACCGGGCCAGCTTGCCTGCCTCGAAAAGACCGGAGCTCATCATCTCGTCCCTGAGGGACTGATAACTTCCGGTCGCGAACAGAATCGGTTTGCGATAGCTCATAGCTTGCCTTTCGATCGGGTTAGGAAGCCTTCTTGCGTCGGCTTCCGGTGGATGCCCGGCGTCGGCGCCCGGAGCTCGAGAGCCGCTTCTGGGCTTCGGCTACCTCGGCGGCGCGCATCGCCTGGAAACGCTCCTGCCAATCCTGGACCAGGGGCGAGAGGACGAACTTCGTATACTTACCCCAGGTGGCGTCGCCTCGATCGGCCTGCTGGTCGAAATTCTCGTGGTAGATGATGCGTCCCTGGTGGACGAGCTTGACGAAAAGGGGCTCGCCATCGATTTTCTCGCTGGCGTCCGCCACCACCATCAGGTCGTCCTGTCCGTAGACACGCAGGTCGCCGCCCAGAGACTCCTTGCCGGGAGTGTTGGAGAACTTGACGTTGGGATGCCCGTTGGTGCTGCTGCGCTTGAAGGCAGCGCTCACCGTGTCGCGGTGCACCAGGCGCCACCAGTAGCCGCCGGCCCCGGGGAAGAGCATGGTGGGCTCGATGCCGGTCTGCTTCTGGAAGAAGCCGTAGACGCGGCGAATGGTCTCGGGATTGACCTCGTCCTCGAAAACGATTGTGCGAGGCTCGATTCCGGCAGCCTTCATGCGCTGGAAGTAGAGGACGCATTGCTCCTCGATATTGCCGGAGTCGACGCGCACGCCGACTTTCTGGGTCTCGGGGTGACCCTTGATCACCGCCAGGGCGTTCTCGAGACCGACCGTGGTGGCGTCCACCAGGTCGCAGAGCAGAGACGCCGAGCCCATGGCGGTGACGAAACGGTCCATCATCTCGCGCTCAGCCTGACCCAGGGGCTTGTCGAAGGTCTGGTTGGCGCACATCATCTCGTGACCGATAGTGCCGATGGACTTGAAGAGATGCGGCCACATGAACTCGGCCGTGTCGTTGCTGGTCAGCCTTCCCCGTCCCCCGACATAGCGAGCCAGGAGGAGAACCAGATTGGCTTGCTCGTTGACCGCCGCCCGCAGCCCGAACTCGGCGTCCCGGTCGGTGGCTTCCTTGACCAGACGAGCCTTGGTCGCCTGGATGATGGGGGCGAAGTAGCGACACATGGCCGGCTCCAGATAGGAGATGCCGCCGCCTGGTCCACCGAAGAGCAGTCCGGGGACGCCTTTCAGGAATGTCTGCCCGCCCGGGAAGCCCCAGATGTCGATGGGCAGGTAGATGTCCTCTCCGACCTGGCTCGCCAGGATGTGGTCCCAGAGGGCTGTCGGGAAGGCGCGCACGCTGGACTGGCTCAGGAACCAGTCCCGGGCGAGCTCGATGTCCGCACGCTTGAGGGGGCGGTAGAACCATTGCGCCAGCATGGCTTCGTGACCGGCCATGATGAGCTGGTCGCCGGCGCCTTCCTCGGGAAGGCCCCTGCGCATGGTGAGGTGATAGGTCGACGGAGCCAGAGCGAGGTCCGGCACCGCATGCCACATGGTGCGCTTATAAGTGTCGGTGGCTCCGATGAAGCCGCCCAGAGCGAACATGCGGCTGTAAAACTCGTCGATCATCGCCGCGCGTTTGGCGGCGAAGCGGTCGAACTCGGGTGTCCTGGTCATAGCTCGGTCCTCTCGGGGGTTGGTGGCTGTGCACCTCTGGTAGTAACGGTCCGGCAGAGGCGCGCCGGGCACCAGATAGTGGCGCCGGTCGCGGATCTTGTGCCAGACCTCCGTGGTGACCATGTACCAGATGGACTCGCCCTTCCGGACCATCTCGCGGATCATCGAGCTCGAGATCGCGGGGGTCGGGCAGGTGAGAGCCTGGACGCGCGCCTGGGGAATTGCTCGCGCCCAGGTCTTGATCTTCTTGAGACCGGCCCTGTCACGAGGGAAAACCAGGAGCCGGCAAAGCGAAAGGAGCTCGTCGGCGCCGTGCCATTTGTCGATCCGCCAGGGATTGGCGGGGTCGAGATATTCGGCGCTGATCAGCAGGTAGAACTCGACGTCTTCGCCGTACTGCTTCATGAGCTCCTTGACCGTGTCGAGCATGTACGAGGGACCCTCGCGTTTCATCTCGATGTCGCAGGCCTCGAAGTAGCAGTTCGGCTCGACGCAGGCTTCCACCATCTCGTGACGCAAGGCAGCGTCGAGCACGCCGGACTGCTTGTGAGGCGGGTTGGCGCTGGTGACAAAGAGGACTTTGTCCAGTCCGAACCGCTCGCGGGTCCATTCGGCGCAAATCAGGTGACCGGTATGGATGGGGTCGAATTTGCCCCCGTAGATACCGATCTTCAACCGGGGTCTGGAGACCCTGGTAACAGCTTTTCTCCGTGTCATGCGATTCAACCTTCTGGATAGAGAAATCCGCCGGAGAGCCATTTCTCCCAGAGCCGGAGCCGGAGCACACATACAGGCGGGGCGTTGGCACCGGTGCTCGAGGAATAAATGGCTGTTAGAGAGTTCTTGGGTGGCTGGTTCTAAATGAAAAGAGGGGGTTATTTGAGACTCGTGAAAACTAATAGTTCTCAAGAAGTTATTACAAGGAAGGCAGAAACATCGGTTTACTCCCGGTGTTTCTTGATAACCCTCTCCCTTTCGGCTGTCAGTCCTCTGTCCCCGGCTCTCAGGGCTTGTGGCGCAAGCAGATTCAGATATCAGATAGCGGATCGAAGATTGCAATCGAAGATGATATCAAGAGACTTCTGAGAGAAGTGTAAACTTGGCCCAGTTAGCGAAGGATGCTGATGATGACAGGACCGAAGAATGACGAATCTACCTCGACAGTCCTGAAAGCCGGGCCCCTGCCCTGGACTCTTGCTTTGATCGCGCCTGTGGTGCCTGTTCTGATGCTTGCGGAGTCATGGGGAAAGTTCCAGGCAACGGTGAGCGATTTCCCCGAATACTATGCCGCTTCCTGGCTCTGCCTCAATGGACAGGCTATCGATCTCTACCAGCTCGAGAGGCTGGGTGCGGCGCAGCATCAGCTTTTCCCCGACCTGGCAAGGGAGGTGGTGCCTTTCTTGCTGACACCGCCAGCGGTGTTAATCGTCGCGCCTCTCTCCTTCTTGCCGCCGGATCTCGCAATTGTCGCCTGGCATCTTTTCATGGGCGTCATGCTTCTTCTTTCGGTGTTCATTCTGGCAAAGATGTTTCGGTTCTCGAAGAAGGCGGTTCTCTACACTATCGCAGTTTTTTCGGTGTCAGGTGCCATGTTCGAGTGTCTGAAGCTCGGTCAGATCGCCCCGCTTCTCTTGCTTGCCTACAGTGTCGGGCTCTTTTGCGAGTTTTCCGGACGTCCGGTTCTTTCCGGTCTTTCCTACTCGCTGCTTCTGGTCAAGCCTCAGTTTCTGTTGCCGGTGCTTGTCGCCGGCATGGCCGGAAAGAGCTACCGTTGCCTGGTCGCGCTTGTCCTTTCTGCGTTTCTCCTGGGGGCGGCTTCTTGTCTGGTTCTCGGAATCGACGGCTGGCAGCATTACATCGAGCTCGCCGGCACGGCTCTTGCCCGACCCGAGCTGGTCGCAACCGGGATCAACGCCACTGTCAGGGGACAGTTGCTGCGCTTCTGGGGCTCCGAAAGCCTTATCGTCGAGCCGCTTTTCTGGCTTCTCTGGTCTCTTGCGATTCTGTCTCTGTATCTGGGTCTTCGAGGGCGCCGCCCGGAGGATGCCATACTCTTTTCCATGCCTGTGGCTTTTCTTCTCGCGCCTTATGCCCAGAGCTATGATCTCATCCTGCTCCTGCCTTCGATTATGTGCTTCGTGAAATGCGAGCTTCACCGGTCCCTGCCGTCCTGGATCATGCTGCCGTATATAGTGGCGTGCCTGGTACTGCTCCTGCCTTTCCACAGCTTCTACCATTATGGGTATCTGCTTCCCGGAGGAGCTGTCAATCTGGTCTTCTTCCTGGTTCTTGCCTATGTCGTCATAATCCTGGTCGGCGAGCGTCTTATCGCGGCTAGCGACGCCCGAGCCGGGTGAGACTGCCGGTAACAAATTGTGAGGGAAATCGGCGCGATAAACCCGAGATACCACGCCAGCTCTTTGTTTGAAGGAGCACTTGACATTAGTTAATCAGATAAAATGAATAACGGGCCTGAAGATACTTTCTCTAATATCGAGATCCATTCGTTCTTTTCTCCCTTGAGGGAAATTCAGTCCCCACCCGTATCTGCCATCCAGACTGCCCGGCCAGAGCTTCCGAAAGGGAGTCGTTCGGTGACGGTTTTAGTAACGAGTCGGTTCGAGTCGAACGAAAACCAGACCTGGAGTCTATCATGCTAGTCAAAACCATCAAGGTCGGACCAATGGAGTGCAACTGCTCCATCGCGGTCTGCCCGGAGACCGGAGATGCCATCCTCGTCGATCCCGGCGGCAACGCCGAGGAGATCACGGCGATGATCGAGAGCACCGGCGCCAGGGTGAAGGCCATCGTCATCACCCATGCTCATTTCGATCATGTCATCGCTGCCGGCAAGATCAGAGAGATAACCGGAGCGCCGGTCTGTCTCCACCGCAAAGATATGCTTCTCTACCGTCTCATGCCGCTCCAGTATCGCATGGCGCAGATCGCTGAGCGCCGCCCGCCGAGACCGGACAGGCTTCTCCGGGAAGGCGATCGGGTCGATGCCGGAAGCCTCTCCTTCTCGGTGCTCCACACTCCCGGGCATTCCCCGGGGAGCTGCTGCTTTCACCAGGACGAGGGCAAGCTTCTCTTCTCCGGCGATACGCTCTTCTGCCGATCCGTGGGCAACTGGAAAGTGCCTTTCGGCAATTTCGAGAAGCTCTTCCCATCCATCTTGGACAAGATCATGGTCCTTCCCGACGAGACCAGGGTGATCCCCGGTCATGGACCGGAGACCACCGTCGGCGACGAAAGGCTCAGCAACCCGTATCTTCAGCCCGGACGTGTTGCCGAGCTGCGCGAAGAAGAGAGGAAACGGCCCGGGACTGCCAGGCTGCTCTTGGCGATGATCGTCGGGATGTTCACGAATACTTCGAAAAGAAAAAAAGGACCCTGAGGGTTCGGGAGATCCCGGCTCCTCCAGGCAGGCACAGCCGGCTTGGGCAGCAGGAAGGACAGAGAAAATCCTTCCTGCTGCTGTTCTCTTTGATTTCGAATTTCGGTTTATGGCTACTATAGAAAGAAGTAAAACTCGGTAGAAAGTGAAAGGGAGCAGATGACCTTGCGGTCACGCCCCCTTTCGGTTGAGTGAAACCGATTCCCGGCAGGCTGACGGACACTGAGGTCCGCCAGCCGCCGGGTCTCGGGTGCCAGAGTTACTGGCTCTGGACCTGCTTGCGAAGGCGCCCGACCATGCACATGCCGAGCTTGTTGACCTTCTTGGCGGTCTCCACCGGGTCACCGCCCTCGTTGACCAGCTGCCAGTAGGCGAGCGTGGCCGCGGAGCCGATGTAGGTGGCGTAGACGGTGCCGACGTCCTCGGGGATTTCCGATTTGCCGGCCACGAGCTGCTTCACCAGCTTCTGGACCTTCTCCTCGCGGCGGGCGGTCCAGTTGAGCATGTCGCCCGTCGAGCGGTCGCCGAGGGACTTCAGCTTGGTCCGGATGAGCGCTTTCGCGACCACCGGTGCCGCCGCCTTGATGTCCTCCACCGGGATGCTGATGGTCATCTTGACCTTCTCTTCGGCATCGGTCCAGGTGATGGCATCCGGGAGCGGCTTGCCGACCGCGAAGTCGGTGAGCGTCCGGCACTCCTTGGCCTCGTTGCCGAACCCGATCTCATCGAGCGCCGCAGCGACGATGTAGGACCGGATGTAGTCCGGCGGATGCGGCTCGAAGCGCATGGCGGTGCTGCCGTCCTCCTGCTCCTCCAGCGTGTAGAACGAGCTGGTGCGCAGGAGCTTCTTCGCGTCCTTGACGCCGGTGTCCCTGATGAGCATGGCCGGGAAGCTCATGATCATGTTGTACAGGTAAGCCGGACCGGACAGGAGCACGCCACCGGAGATGTCGGCGTCGATTTCGCCGATGGAGTCGACGATCATCCTCACCAGGAGGTCGATCGTCTTCACCTTGGCGTTACCGAGCTTGGTCTCCTCGGACTTCAGCTTCAGCGATCCGTCCTTGTGCGCCTTCACCACAGCGTCCTTGACCGCCGCCACCAGCTCGTCCTCCAGGCCCTTCACGTCGTGGAAGACGTTGTGCCGGAATTCGTGAGCGAACAGCGGGAACATGAGCGCCAGGATGTCGAGCATGTCGAACGGAATCTGCAGCGCGTGGGCACCAACCGGACCCTTGGAGCCCGGGATGGTGGCGAGGGACATGGAGGTCACTCGCGCGATGAAGACATCACCCACCTGGAAAGAGTGGGTGTCGAGCTGAGGCTCGAGTTGTCCCTTCTTGTCCTCCTGCGAGGCGTCCGCCGGGTTGAGGGTCTGGAAGAGGAGGAACGCCTGCTCGTAGAAGAAGGCGACCGCATCCAGAATCTCGGCATAGACACCGTCACGGTACTGTCCGAACGAGTCGGTGTAGACCTTGAGGATGAAGAGGATCTGCATCAGCTCCTGGTCGAGGAACTTGACCGCATGCTCGAGCAGAGCCGGCAGAGGCACGCCCGGATTCTTGGCCGCGAGCTGCTTCACGACCTCAGGCAGAACCTCCTTGTAACGCGTCTGGAGCTGGTTGATGTGCATGGCCAGGCTGCCGACCGCCGGCTGGTACTTGGCGGCCATGTGCTTCTTGGCCCAGGTGACGGAGCCGACCATCTCGCCGAAGCGGCTGTCGAGCAGACCGTCGAACTTACGGCCCGTCATGAGCTGCTGCAGCCCGTCGGCGCCCTCGACCAGCGTGCGGCCGAGCTCGTCGTCGGTCTCGTCGGGAAGACGAGGGATGATGCGGACGATGCCGCCGAGCGGGTTGTTGCCGGTGAGGCTCTCGAACGTGATTGCCTTGCTACCGGTATCGCCCTCCTTGGCGGTCTTGCCGCGGCGGCTGCGGGTCTTGCGCGGCTTCTTGCCGATCTGGCCTTCGGCGCGCTTCACCACGTTGTTGATCAGGTCCTCGGCGCTCGGGAGCGGATACTTCTCCTTCCCTTCGCCGACGACATCGATGTTGCCGCAGGTGCTTCCGCAGTTGTGACCACCGGCCGAGTGGACGATGGGCTTGCGGACCTGACGGTTGAGGTCATACGTTTTCTTCTTCATAGTAATCACCCTTTCTTCAGGATCTGGTTTGGGATTTGACAACAAAGAGGAGGGGGAGACCCTGACTAGGCAGGTCTCCCCCTCCCGGTTAACGCTGAGATCGAGAACGACTTGCGCCGTTACCGCTGGAAACGGAGTCCGCGAGCCGTCTGGCGCAGAGCGCCGGCTTCGGCCTCCTTGGCCCGGGCCTCGTCCAGCCGCCAGGCGGCCCGGTAGAGGCGTGCCTCGGCTTCGATCTCGGCGGCCTGGGCGACGAGCTGCTTCGCCTCCCCGACGTGAAAGCCGGGAGTGGGCGAGTTGGCGTCGAACTTGTGGTCCGCCGTGTCGTCCAGGACGTCGATGAACCAGCCGTGGCGCCCCTTGAACTGCAGCATCTTGACCAGGTAGTTGACGGTCACGGTGCAGTTCCGGAAGCTGATGCTGGTGATGTCGTGCGCCATGGCGAAGGCGATGAGCTGCCCGATGCCCTGGGCATCGAGTGCCACGTACTTGTCGCCGGGGTTGACCGGGACAGGCACCATGAGGGCGTTCTGCTCCTGTCCGTAGACACGGTTCGTGCGGCTGAACACGAAATCGGGATCGTAGCCGCGCTGACCGTCGAACTCGAAGAAGTTGCCCTGCGCTTCGAAAAGAATTGCGTTTGCAGACATGTGTTGCTCCTTGGTTTTTTGGTTTTGAGAAACAAAGCTGTGGCTGACCGGAAGCCCGGCATCACACGATGCCGGGATCCGGAGCCGCTCAATTGATTGCGACAGGGGCTACCGCTGGCAGCCCCTGTCAGTCAGGTTGAGGACGCAAGACGTCCTTGGTTGGTAAGCCGGCAGCCTGGCTCACTCGGTCGAGGTGTCGACCTCGACCGGATCGCTGGGGCTGTCGGAGTAGGGACCGCTGGGGTCGTCCACGGTGCCGCAGGTGGAGTCGTTGCCGACGCCGCCGCAGACCCGCTTCTGACACCGGACGGTGCCGTGGTCGGACAGGTCGCGACCCAGCTCCCGCCAGAAGTTGAACACCTGCAGGCGCCCAACCTTGCCGAAGTTCATCACGAAGAAGCCGTCGAGACGGCTCTTCATGATATGGGTCGGAGTCTTGTCCTTGGGACCGACGAGCTTGAAGCCGGCCTGCTTCAGCGGGTCGTTGTCCGTGACGCTGGGATTGTCGAGATGACTGTTCCAGTCGCCACAGATGAACCCGACGAAGTCCTCGCCGAGGACCTCGACCAGCTTCTTCGCCTGCTGACGCCGAACCGGCGCCGTGCTCGCGGGACCGCCGCGCATCGACTTCATGTGGACGACCACGGCGGCGTACTCGTCACCGGTGGCGGTGTCCTCGACGTCGAGGCGGTAGGCGGGACGAAGGTTGGGGATCCCCTGGACGTTGGCGATCTCGTCGTAGGAGATGGGGTTGCCCTTCACCTTCAGGCGGGGATGCACGAGGAACCCGACAGCCTGGCTGCGGGTGTTCTCCACCGACGCGTAGGCCTTGTAGCCGAGCGCGTTGGCGATCACCTGGAGCCCGTCCAGGGTGATCTCGGTGCAGCCGATGATGTGGAAGCGAGGGACGATGTGCTTGTACGTCTCGAGGAAGTACTTCGCCTTCGACGCATCGAGGAACTCCATGTTCCAGGTGCCCATCACGACGTTGCCGTCGTTGCCGACCACCTTGAAGTTCTTGATGATGTCATAGACCTTCGCCGCCACGACCTTAGGGTCCGGCAGACCCTTCTTGCCCCCCTGGCTCTGGCTTCCCCCACGCTGCTTGCCACGGCTCTTGCGGCTGCGGCGACGGGCGAAGAGGATGTCCAGATCATCGGGGTCCCACTCCACCTTGTCGGTGAAGCCCAGGGCCTTGACGCCGGAGAGGTCGAGAGAGTCGAAGAGGTCGGGGTCCGGATAGACCACACGGCTCTCCTCGATCTCCCGCGTGCGCGCCTCGCTCACGGCGATGATGCGCTTGAGGTGGCCCGGAGAGACCTCCTCGCGAACCTTGGGGGTCTTCAGGGAGACCTTGGGGTTCTTCTTGGAATTTCGCTTGCTCATAGTAAGTTCCCTTCTTTGCGGCTGCAGAAGGCAGCCTGGTTAAACAAAACACTGCAGCCGGATGACCGCAGCAGATGAGCCACACGCCTGTCGCACCATGTTTTCGAGATGGAATGCTTCCGGCGTGGGTACTTCGGCACAAGAGCGCCGTCACTGAACCTGGACTCTCAAACACCAGAAACCCGGGTCGCTGCTAAGTGCGACTCGGGCTCGAAAGTGTAATCAGGGAGAGGCTTTTGGCTGGGTAGCTTGGAGTTTCCTGGAGAGAAGTCAAGGTGAAGTGATACCAAGACAATAGGGATTTTCGCTTTGAAATAGCAAGTGCATATACATGGCCCGCTATTAGATCCGTATGTCGATATAACCCTCTCAAACTACGCGTGAGTCGGGCTTTAGAGTACTTGTGACTGTAATGTCTTGAGAAATCTCGAGATCAGGCGACTGTACGCAGGTGATTAAATCTGGCGGATTAGACCGCCTTAACAGTTCGTGTTGATGTGATAGTGTCTAATCTTTCATCTCACCTTAACTCTCCCTGCCCGCTAGCGTATTTGTAACAAGCGCTGAAATCCTTCTATTTACAACGAAAACTTGCGATATCGGATTGGTTGTCAGGCGCGATCGGAGGTCAGCTGTATCGGCGACTTGCATATTTTCCAAGAGTCGTAAACCGAAATTTGCTTAATGCCTGCCGGTTTTGCTAACAGAATGGTGACAGCAGTCGATGCGAACTCGCATGGCATCCGGTAAATATGCGCACTATATGCAAACGGCATTGGGCAATAGTTTTACCAATCTGGATTAGTTCTGAGTACATCCGGTTGCAAGTCATTTGAAAACCGAATAAGCGATTGAGTGAGATGGTGGAAACGCCTTCGCCAGGTTAAAACTTTTCTCTGATTTCTAAGATATCAGATAGTAGAACATATGGGTTGTTAATCGGGAGTATATTCCTGCTGCAGTGCCTGATCGCGCCAGAATCTTGTTCTCTGCTCGTCGCCCTGGCGCTCGTAGTGCTCGCTCAAATAGTACTGAGCAGCCGGCTCACCTTGTTTGGCCGCATCCGTGATCAACTCCGGTGCACGCCTTTCGTCTTTCTGGACACCCTGCCCGAAAACATGGACCAGGCGGAGCTGGAAGGGCGCTCCGCGATGCCCTCCCCCGGCGGCCAGATTGAGATGCCTCAGCCCCGAGTCGTAATTGATTGCCACGTCCGTCCTCGTCAGGCACGATTACGATATTGCCGGGTTTGACATCCCTGTGGACGACGTTATGACGGTGCGCGTGTCCCAGAGCGTCGCAAACCTGGATAATGAGCTTGATTGTCTCGGGCAGATCGATATGACCCTCCTCGGGCAGCTCGTCGAGGGTCTGTCCGGAGAGAAACTCCATGACCATGTAGGGCAGACCGTCCTCGGAGAAATCGAGCGCATGGACTCTGATCACATTGGGGTGATTCAATGAGCTTGCCGCTCTGGCTTCCACCATGAAGCGATTGCGGATGATATCATTCTTGGTGGCATCGTTGAGGAGTAGTTTTACCGCCACCGGCGAGAGCCTGTCCATCGCTCTGCAGATTACTCCCATGCCGCCTCTGCCGATCTCGTCCATAAGCTCGTAACGGTCGCCCAGGAGTGTGCCGCTCAGGGGCGCTACCAGCACGGTGGCGAGCTGGGTGCCATCCTTACTGGCCTGCTCCAGGACTTCGTCGAAGACGGTATCGATGTCCAGACCCCACTTTCTCACTTGATCGAAGTCGATTATGGTTTTCAGGGAGTCTCGCGCGTAGACTATTACGGCTGCGAAAGACTCGGCAAGGCACAGATAGGGAATCTCGAGGGTGTCGCCACCAACCATCGTCCTGGCCACAAGCTCGGTCTTCACCACCGACCAGGTGTCTCTAATCTCCGGGAAGAGAAAGGGGCTGGCTTTTCTGTAATCGTCAGGGACTGGGGATTCGGCCTGCATCAGGGTGCGCTCTCGAGCCTCCGTTCTTCTAGAGCGCTTATGCTCTGGGGAGGGCCTTTCTCAGCTGCGCTAACTCCGGATGCCATTATATTGTTGCCACTTTGGATATTTTAGATGCTTGAACCTTCCTCTCGAACTTCATCTTTATGCATCTTCTTTGACATGGCGCTTCCAGGTTTTTAAGTTCTATAGGTCTTCTCTTTCTTTCAGTCCAGGTCCGACCGAGCCATAACATAAATCAAGCTTTCAACCAGCCGTTTCTTCTCCTTCCAGGCGAAGTCTGCTGGCGGTCGACCGGGTAAAACTCTGTGCTCCAACCCAAACTATGGAGAGGGACATGTCGTCCATAAAGTCGTTCCACGACTCTGCCCCTTCCCTCTTCATACAGTCGGGTTGGGACAAGTCGCAACTGTTCGGTCTTAATGCCTCCAGGGACGCCCGTCACTTCGTGCTTCGCGGCACCGGTGGCTGCGCGCTCATGGAGCCTGAAGATTCCGTCGGCATGCGCAATCTCGAGCTGGCTCTGTCCGGACGCGACCGCGCCGGACGCCAGTGGCGCAAGCGCAAGAGATTCTCCGGCTTCTGCCTTTTCGGCGGGACTCGCATGGTGATGAAACACGATCCGAGAATCATCGTTCCCGGCATCACCGAGGTCTTCCCTGCTATCCAGCGTTATTGCCCGGATGCCGTCACTCTCGGTGTCATCGCCAAAGTCGGACACATGCGCTACTCGAAGCACGGTCTGGTAATCCACGACGAGCCCGACAATCCCTTCGTCACCATCGTGCACCCGACCCAGACAAGCTCGGTCATCCTTCAGCCCAGCGCCGACATGCAGGCATCCTGGGATGACGAGTTCCAGGAGTGCATTCGCATCTGCGATGCCCTCCGGCAATCGCAGTGGCAGGCTCTGCTCGTCGTCTACAACGGCGGTGGAGTCACCGAGAAGGAGATTCTGAGCTGGGCCAAGCTCGGCAAGATAGATCCCTTCTGGCGGGTGCTCCTGATCAAGGGAAGCGGTCGCAAAGCCGACGAATACGCCAGCGACAGCGAGTGGCTGGCGGAGCATCCGACGGTTCATGTCTGCGAGAACAATCTGGACGATATGCGCGCGAAGCTCGCAGCTCTCGGCGCAATCGTCGATCCGGATTAGGACTGAAACCTGATCCGAAACAGTTTCACGAGACGCGCTCGGCTCGGGCGCCGGGCGCGTCTTCCTGGGAATGCCCGAAATCAATCAAGAACTGGAAAACATGAGTAAAGAAAACACCCTCCGACCCCGAGTCCAGGTGGACGAAAGAGGCTGCCTCCTCTTCGTCGTCTCCCACGGTCAGGTGGCTCCGGCTGCCTTCACCAACCTGGTCACCTGCGACCGGGGCGAGCTGAAAGCTGCTCGGGAGGTCGTCCGCATCGCGGGCGGCTGCAAGCACTTCAGCCAGGATCTCCTGGATAACCTGATCCCCTACTTCGTGGACGCCTTCCGGCAGGTCGACGCCGAAGGCAAGACCACGCGCGAGTTCCGGGGCACCGCCTTCAGCGGCGGCACCGCCAACGTCGACGGCGAAGGCGGGCTGAAGAACGACATGGTCACCAATGTGCCGGCGCACCTGGCGGCTGCCTATCCGTGCATCGCCATGTCCACCACGCCGCGTACCGGCGACATGGCTCTGGAGCAGAAGCACGGCGGTCTGGTGGTCGACCTCTACGGCGGCCGCATCGACTTCCGTCAGCAGGCGGCTCTCGTCTACCAGCAGGACCCCGCAACGGTTCTCGACTGGGACGGTGACCTCGCCCTCTATCTGACCCTGATGGAAGGCTGGCAGATGGCCGGCTTCAAGACAGCGGTCATCGCCATGAACGGCGGTGACGTTACCCGGGACGAGATCTACGGCGCTCTCAAGCGCCGCATCCCGGTCATCGCCGTGGAAGGCTCTCTGCGCGAGACAGACGCTTTCATCGCCGCTTTCCGGGACGGCGACTGGAGCAAGACCGCTGCCGAGATGCGCGAGAAGCTCGCCGGCAAGAAGAAGGATACCAAGCCCGCCGACGACGCCGTGGCAGCAGCCAAGGCGGTGCTCGAGAAGGCGGACCGCAGCCTGGTGAGCATCGTTCCCATCAACGACTCCAAGGCTCTGCGCGAAGCTCTCGTCTCCCGAGGTTTCCTGAGCTGAGCTGAGCTGACTGAGCCGGGCTCGAGTATCCTGGCTCACTGACAAAAGGGGCGCGACCAGAATTTCAGGCGCGCCCCTTCTTGTCTTTTCGAATCAATCGGCATAGCACTATAGAAAGTCGTAGTAATCGGCAAAGGAAAAAGGAAGCCGGTCTCCCCTGAGGGAGACCGGTTTCCTTCGGGTGACGGCGAATCAGCTCTCGAGGAACTGACGCCAGTTTCGCGCAAGCGCCTTGCCCTCGCGACGGTCGCGCCGCCGCTGGAACTTGTCCGACTGGACACCGGTGTCGAAGACCTCTTCGTCGTCGAACCGTTGTCTCGCCTGGTCGCGCGAGCTCGAGCCCATCGGAGCCGATGAACCGCGCCTGCCTTTACGAAACCTTGCCATTTTGAGGACTCCTTTAGTATCAGTTGACCGTGTCGGTGTTGATCAGGGCGCAGGAGATGAGCACCGGGTAGTAGTGCTGACCATCGCCTGCATCGACGAGCTCGTAGACCATGAAGTAGCCACGGTTCGGCTCGTAGCGCCGGAGAAGCTCGTTGTAGAGCGGCACGAAACGAGAGCCAAGCGGCCTCGCGCTGGGCGCCCGGTAGTGCTCGGGCAGACCACCGCCGATGGTGGCACCGACGCCTTCCGCCAGATTGTCCGGACCCGCGTGGGGATGGCTCTCCGGATGAGCCGTGTGCTTCTGAGACATATCAACCTCCGTTATTCGTTCGTACGTGCGTTGAAAGAACTGGAGGATGACCGGGGAAGAGTCGACCTTGCGATCGACCCCTCCCCAGGTCCCTTCCTCCCCGGAGTTACGACCGCACGATGACGGTCTTCGGACCTCCGGTGCCCGTCTCAGCCCGCTCGACCTCCCCGAACATGAGCTTGCCGAAATCCTCGAACGAAGCCGTCCCGCCGACCAGCGGCGCGAAGAACTCCGGACGATCGTTCAGCAGCTCCAGGGTGGCCGGGAACTGATTGCAGGAACGGCGCACGGGCTGGAAAGCCAGCTCGAAACGCCGCAGCATGGCGACATCGAAGTGGACGCCGTAGTGGCAGCCCAGCCCGATGATGGCGCCATTGGCGAGCATGCAGCGGCTGTTGAAGAGGGTCTCCAGAAGCCGCTCGCTGCCGGTGCACTCGAAGACGCTCGAGATGAAACCGTTCGCCATTTCCTGCGCGTGCTTGAAGACAGCGGTGTTCTCCTCCGTCATCACGTCCTCGGCAGCCTTGCGGGCCGCCTCGGTGAGGGTCTGGAGGATCACAGGCTTGTGGGCGCCGCGGGAGCGGCACTCACGCACAGCCGCGAGGGCCGCCTGCACTGCCTTCTTGCCTGCCTTGGTCTTGCACACGTCCTTGCACACCGACGAGTCGTCGTCGAAGTGGTTGGTTTCGACCAGGGGGTCGAGCTCTGCCGCGATGGTGGCGGCGATGCGCTCGGGGTTCACCCCGCTCAGTTGCAGGGTGGCGTCCGCGCCGTACTCGGTCGCGAACTTGAGGGCCGCCTCACCGCGCCCGAGGACCATGACCTTCTCCTTGGGATTGCTCGCCTTGATGATGGCGAGAACCCCGAGGGCCATGGCACCGGTACCGGTGATGATGGTCCACTCGTCGTCGGCGAGGTCCACCAGCTTGTTGCGCAGCGCCCAGGACTGCCGGCAGGCAGCCAGAGGCTCCACGAGGCTGGCGAGGACCGGGTCCTTGGCGAGCTTCGCCGGCAGCTTGTGGCACCAGCGTGCCGGCCAGTAGAACTCGTCAGCAAGACCGCCGTCCTGGGGAGGCGTGCCCATGTACTTGGTCTTGGGGCAGCAATGATAGCGGCCCTTCAGACAGTTCGGGCAGGTCCCGCAGGGGAGACCGGGCTCCACCGCCACGATGTCGCCGACCTTGAAGCCTGCGACGTTGCGTCCCACGCGCTTGACGCGCGCGATCAGCTCGTGACCGAGGGTGAGGGAGTGGTGCCCGCCGGCGTGGCCCGGATGGACGGCGCCGGTGTGGAACATGTGGGTGTCGCTTCCGCACACACCGTTAGCAAGGAACTCCAGGTGGAGATCACCGGCCTGGATCCGCGGCAGCTCGAAATTGACCATCTCGAGCTGGCGCTTACCGGTTACATCCCACCGGCGAAGTGCTTGTTTCTTCTTCATACGTTTGCCTTTCGGTTTTCAGCTTGTTAAGAAAAGAAAGAGGAGCCCCGTTCGGGCGCTCCCCCTAACACTTGTCGAAGGCACCGTTGCCGGGTTTTGCCCGACTCAGGTGCCGCTTGCCAGGTTCAGCAGCCGCCGATCCTGGCTTGCAGTGCGTGCGCGACGCTGCCGTAGTCCTCGAACTCGAGCCAGTCGTTGGAGCCGACGAGCTTGCCTTCGTTGGTACGGCACCAGTCACTCAGACCGCCCGGTCCGCAGGCCAGCACGAGGCCGCCTGCTTTCGCGGTCGCTTCAGCCATGCAGATGTCGCCCTTGGAGTCGCCGGCACAGCCGATGATCCGGTAGCCCAGCTCCGCCGCCGCGGTGACGAGGTCGCCCTTGCGGACGCCGTCGTCCTCGTTGTGGACGAATTCGAGCTTGGCGAACGAGCCGTCGTCAGCGAACTTGAGAGAGTTCGCCACCAGCGGCATCTGAACGCCGTGGTGCACCAGCATGGGCTCGGCGATCTGCCGGGAGCCGTTGCTGATGGCGACAGGAGAGACACCGCTTGCGGCGAGCGTCTTGAGGAAGTCCTTGACCCCCGGGATGAGCAGGTGATTGACCTTGAGCCAGTCAATCAGCTCTTCGAGAGTCTTGGCTTCGAGAAGGTCGCGGTACTCGGCTTCGAGATGTGCCCCATTCGTCATGGTGCCGTCCACCTTGAAGGCGCGGTCGTAGCGCTTCCACACCTTGACGCCGTCGGCGTCGACAGGTCCGAACTGCTCGTTGAGAACGACGAGGATGTCGCCCCAGATCGTGCCGTCCAGATCAAGCAAGAAGAGGCTGGAGTGGCAACCAGCCAGCACCTGCCGCCAGGAAGTTTTCCAGGCCGGTTCGGTGCCCGATTCGAGAGTTGATCGTTTCATGCGTGCTCCTATGAAGTTTAGCGGTTAAACAACAACGCCCCGAGTCACAAACCCGGAGCGATTCGACAAAGCCAACGGAACTCCCTTTCTGTAGAACCTCGGACAACCTCCAGCAGCGAATGCTGTTACTGAGAAGCTTGGATTAGTGCGAAATCAGGGTCTCTGGAGGTTTGAAAGATCACACAGGAAGTGGGAACAGTTGGTAAACCGAACCTATAGGTTTTTCTTTTCAATAACAACATCCAGTACCGGAAGTGGTGACTACTCAATCTTTGAACACAGACCAGGAAGAAATATCCAGAAACAGGCAATGGTCAGGTTCTACAGTTCATTAGATGAGAGCTCATAGATGCGCTAACTGTTGAGACGCCTGGGAATGGTGGGATACCAGCCACTTCTTGACAACTAGCGACACCTAGCAGAGGGAGTTAATCTAGAAAGAAAGAGCAGGTCGAGAATGACCTGCTCTTCGTGAGTTTTCTTGATCCGGGCCGGCTTACCACTCGGTCATCACTTTGATCTGGCTGCTGGCTTCGAGATGCGCGCAGTCCATGGCCTCTTTCACCTGCTGCCAGGGGAAGCGCTTGGTGATCAGCGGCTTGACGTCCAGGCGTCCTGAAGCGATAAGGTCTATGGCCGTGGCATAGGTGTTCCTGTAGCGGAACACCCCTTTGTAAGTGAGCTCTTTCTGGGTTATGGCATTCAGATCCATGGGCACCTCGAGCTGGCTGAAGAGTCCGACGAAGACCAGAGTGCCGCCGGGCTTAAGGGCCTCCACCGCGGTCTGGGCGGCAGGGCCGGCTCCGGAGCACTCGATGACGACATCGACTCCGGCACCGTCGGTGATCTCGTGGATTCGGGAGATGATCTCTTTGCGGTCGAAAGACTCTATAGCGTGAGTGGCTCCGCATTCTTTCGCCATGCTGATGCGATTCTTGTGGGTCTCGACCACCATGATCAGTCCGGCTCCGGCAGCCTTGGCACAGAGGACGTTGACCAGTCCGATGGGACCGGCGCCGGTGATCAGGACCCGTGAGCCCAGACCTATGCTGCCCTGGCGCGCAGCGTGGATACCCACCGAGAGGGGCTCGCACATGGCGCCTTCCTCGAAGGAGACATTGTCGGGCAGCTTGAAAGCAAAATTAGCGTCATGGACGAAATACTCGGCAAAAGTGCCGTGAACGGGAGGTGTGGCGAAAAACTCGATGGATGGGCAGAGGTTATAGAGCCCGCGCTTGACAAAGTCGGTACAGCCGCAGGGAACCCCCGGCTCAAGGGCGACCCGGTCGCCTTCTTTGAGGTGGGTGACGTTCTTGCCGACTCTGGCAACTTCTCCCGCGGTCTCATGACCGAGGATCAGGGGCTCGTTGACGATGAAGGGACCGATGCGGCCTTCCAGGTAATAGTGGACGTCCGAGCCGCAAATACCGACTGCTTTGGTCTTGACCAGCACTTCGTTGGGACCCGGCTCCCGGACTTCGACTTCTTTGATTCCAAATACATTCGCCTTTTCGAGGACGCCGGCTTTCACTTTCATCATCTGCTCACCTCTTAGCTGACTGGCTGAATTCCCGGACCCTGCCGGTTCTGGGAGAAACGGGGGCCCGGCTGATTTGAGGTTGAATTATGTCTCATTCGAGCCTGCCGGGCAAGGATGGAGAAGGGACTTATTAAGCTCTCCGTGTTCGCGATCGAGATGCAAAGATGTATCAGCTCGCGAAAACGTGACTGATTAGTTTCGATTAGTAATCGTCATCTCCCGTAAGAATCAGAGAACTTCTACCTGCTAACTTGCAGTGTAACCGTTCATGAATTTACTGCTGTTCTTTCCACCGAAAGCATTTTCTTTTCGCCAGCTCCAATAGCAACTTCGTCTGCCGCCGAGTCTCCAGGGTCTCGCCCGGGCTCTTACAGGCTGCGCTTGTTTGTGTATGGCTATACGCCATTAGCTGCAGGCGACCAGAGTTGCTGCGAGAAAGTGCTGTTCAAATAACAAGGGCTAAAACAATGGTCCACGAAAATGATCTGAGCCCGGGCCCCACCAAGGACTGCCCCGAGCTTCATCTTGTTCTGGGTGCTGGAGGATCCAAGGCAATACTTGCATCCACCGGTGCCATAGCTGCTTTTGAGCTCAGCCGATTTCGGAACTGGCGCACTATTGGCGGTGTCAGCGGCGGCTCCATTGTCGCTTCGCTGTACGCTGACGGTGCGCGGGCCAAGGAGCTCGTCTGGTTGGCTATGAATACCGATTTCTCCCAGCTCCTCAAGCCCAATGTCGGTCCCCTGGGTCGCCTCTGGGCTTACATCCGCAAGTATCGCAACGAAGCGGTCCTCAAGGAGAAGGGAGCGTTTTCCGCTGAGCCCCTGCAGCGTCTCATCGACACGTCCGTAACGAGCTGGCCGGAGAATCTCTGGCTGGTGGCCATGGACAAGCAGTTCGCTCAGGTCGTGATCTCGAAGGACGGCTCGTTCCGATTCGACGGGACGGTCAAAGACGGCATGGTTCTGAGTTCGGAACCGCCTTCGGTAGGCACCGCGGTGAACGCCTCGTGCGCGATACCCGGTATCATCGACGCGGTCGAAATTCACGGGCAGCCGATGTTTGACGGTGCCCTTGGCTCGGAAGGCGCCTGTTGCATCGATGTCCCGCAGAAGCTCTACGGAGCGAAGCCGGGACAGATAGTCGCGCTGGATGTCGGCGAAGAGAACGTCAAGAACCAGTGGCTGCTGCGCATGATCTGGACCCTGGGCTGCAACGTCAACTGCGCTCCCTTCGAAGGGCGCCACCTCAGCCATGAGGACGGTGTCGTCTTGATCCAGCCGACCATCACGGGCTTCCACGGGCTCAAGTTCCTTCTCGACGAGCTCGACAAGTGGAATGCCATCATCGCCGGTTATCGCGCTACAATCGATGCGCTGGTCATGCACGGGCTGGTCAACCGGCACGAGCATCCCCGCGCCTTCGCTCTCTATGACGAATTCGACCGGATTCCGATGGAGACCGAGAGCCGGAGTCACTGTGTCGAGTGCATCCAGAAGCTGTTCAGCAGTTTCGGTGTGTTCTGATACGGCAAAAGGGAAAATGCCATGAACCCTAAAAACCCACTCTTGAGGAGCTTTCTGAGGCTGCTCTTCTACCCGGTCTTCGCTCGCTATGTGAGCATGCCCGGGCGCAGCTTCAGCGGCGGGCCGACCTGCCTGGCTCCATGGCTCTCCGAGCTCTCCGACCGCCTGCGTGCACGTGTCCAGGCTATGGCTGTCGGCATTGGCGAGCGCAGCATCAAGACACCGGAGGGACTTTCCGCCTGCGCCGATTACATCGCCCGGGAGATGGCGGCGCTCGGCTTCACCGTCGAGCGTCAGTCCTTCGTCTACCGGGGCATGACCATGGATAACCTGATCTGCGAGATCAGGGGAAACACGAGACCGGAAGATGTCTTCGTTCTCGGTGCTCACTATGACACCGTAATCGGCACTCCCGGCGCTGACGACAACGCCAGTGGCGTGGCGGCTCTTCTCGAGCTGGCGCGTGACTTGCGGGACAAGAACCCGGGATGCACGATTCGCTTCGTCGCTTTCGCCAACGAAGAGAACAATGGCGACGGCTGGTACAACATGGGGAGCTACCACTACGCCACCATGTGCCACCAGCGCGGCGACCGCATCATCGGCATGCTTTCGCTGGAGATGCTCGGCTGCTTCTCGGAAGAGGAAGGCACACAGCACTATCCGTTCCCGTTCAATCTCTTCTATCCGAGCCGGGGCAATTTCATCGGCTTCGTCGGCAACTTCGCCTCCCGGGACTTCGTCCAGGAGGTGGTGGGCACGTTCCGCCAGCATGCGACCATACCTTCCGAAGGAGTGGCTGCTCCGGAGCGCTTCCGCGACATCGCCAGGTCGGACCACTGGTCATTCTGGCAGTACGGATGGCCGGCCCTGATGATCACCGACACCTCGAACTTCCGCTATGAGCACGTGCACAAAGAGGAAGACACTCCGGACAAGATCGATTTCGATTCCATGGTGCGAGTCGTGGAAGGCGTGAGGCAGGTGGTCCTCCATTTTGCATCCCGATAGTTTCTGGCACAGTGTCGGGCGATCGCCAGTTTTTCTGAAAGGAAGGAGTGAAGCGCAAGCTCTCTTCGTCCTTTCTCCTTTCCAAGAAGCTACTAAAGCAAATAATAAAGCTCTTGTGGTGATTGGCAGTCACTCTTTCAGGACAATATGACTGTGAGGTCAAATTTTTTTCGAAAATTTTGACCTCACAGTCATATTGCTGACTTGTCTGCTATCTGATTCCGCTTAACTCAAGGCCAGGGTCAGAACACCGGAGAACATCACGGCGGCAGCCAGGCAGCGCCTCAGTGGTTGCCCTTCTTTGAGCAGCCTGGCTCCCAGTGCGGCGGCCACCAGAATGCTTATCTCGCGCATGGGGGCTACATAATAGACCGGCTCGGTAGACATGACATAAAGAACGATCATGAAACCAGCGGGGCTCAAGGCTGATACGCCAAGGGCGGCAAGCCTGTTAGCCTGCCACTCGGCCAGGACTTTTCGCCTGTTTTTCAGAGCGTAAGGGGTCATGATCAGGGCGATGCCCGTCGTCGCCATATAATCGAGGAGAACAGGTGATACATGAATGTCTGCGACTGCATATTTGTCCCAGACCGTGTATGCGGCAATCAGCACACCGGTGAGCAGACCCCAGAGAATCGGTTTTCTGCTTACCTGACCGGCGCCCAGCTTGTTGCCACCGCTGATGATGAATACTCCGCAGACAATCAGAAGTATTCCTGCTATTGCAGCGATGGATGGTCTCTCTCCCAGGACGATAATCGCCAGGATTGTCGAAAGAAGAGGACCGGTACCGCGGGCAACCGGGTAGACCATGGAATAGTCGCCTATCTGATAGGCCTTTTGCAAGCAGATGAAATAAACCAGGTGCAGGACAGTGGCTCCCGCAAGGGCTATGAGCTCCGGAGCGTTGAATGCCGGATTCTGGGTGATGACGATGAACAGGGCCGCCGGCGCATAAAGAGGCAGGATGATCACCGAAGTGAGCCAGACGAAAGTCTTGCCGTCCAGAGCTTGCTTGGCCATGAGGTTCCAGAGAGCGTGCAGAACCGCCGAAAGCATGATCAGGCTGAAGGCGAACGTCGTCAAAACAGGCTATTCCCCCGACTGTTGACCAGTTGATTCTAGCTCAGAGCTTGCCATTCTCTGTTAAGGGCGGGTCAAATGTTTATATCCTCTGCGGTTACTTGGAGAAATTGATTGTGGTCCAATTCCAGCTGATCTAAGGGTGTTATTACTATAACGAGAAGTAGCTTGTGGTTCAGGAAAAGATGGAGCGCACCGGGAGAGACGAGCTCTCGTCTCTCCCGGTGTCAATCGATTTTCAGCGTTTTTGTCCTGAATCCAGCTCTTCGGCGAGGATGTCGAGATGAGCCATGCTCCGGGCGTAGTCCATGGCCGAAAGGTGCGTCTCCGCCGCGTCGAAAATCTGTGTCAGCCTTGCCACGTCGACCGGAGCGCTCTGCATGAACTTGCGTCCCCAGCGACAGAAAACCAGTGACTTGTTCCATTCAGACAGGGACTTCGAGAAGAAGCGGCTCAACTTCGACCGGGCATTCAGCACCGATTGATGAGCAAGCTCCCTGAACGAGCCGGACCCCAGGTGATTGCGGGAGCGCTCGGGTTCTGCTACGAGCTGAACGGCACCGGAAATCGCCCGATCCAGATTGCCCAGGAAAATCTCGAGATCGCTGCCCGAGGTATAGATATGACGATGCCTGCGGGCGAAGATAGGAGCGCATAAGTCGCGCACGTCCCCTTCGACAAGCAATGCCAGCGCCAGGTCGGCCTGACGCTGGACCCGAGCCTTCGAGAGGATCTCGGTAAGGATCCCGCACGAACCGACCAGAGCCTCGGCAAATGGAATCTGCCCGTTGTGAAGATTGGTCGAGTAGAACAGAGAGGCCTGAAGGGACTGCATCGCGTCGACAAGGGCAGAGGCGATGGTGCTCACCGCCGGTCCATACAGCTTCTCATCGTAATCATCGGGAAGGACACGGCAAAGCTGCCTTGTCCAGACGAGCTCGCCGGATGAGGTCCCCCGGGGGGAAACTATCTCGCGGCGGGTACGAGCAAGAAGCTCTTCGAAAGCCCTGGAGATATCGACTTGTTTCATAACGCTTTCCTCCATCGAAAAGAGTCAGCTCAACCTGAAGGTGCTGCCTCCCGGCAGGCTGCTGACCCGAACATTGGTTGTACCGAAGGGTTTCCCGTCCTGGGGATTGCCGACCAGAACGCGAGCCTTCTCCTTGACGAAGATGTTTGCGTGACCGGCGCCGAAGACCGAAGCCCGGCCGCTGCCCTCGATGAGAACTGCCGTATCTTCGTCGAGACCGATGCCGGTGAGCCTGCCGAGACTCAGGGCATAGACCAGGCGGTTGAACCGTCCGCGCTCGGTAAAGTGCGTATCGACGATGACATTGTCGATGAGACCGAGTCCTCTGCCGGTCTCGAGGGCTCCGTAAACGAGCTTGCCGTCTCGCATGCCTCCGGTAATCATGATCTTACCGGCGCAGGCGGCACCGGCAGAGGTGCCGGCGATGAGACCGCCGCGGCGGTAGAAACGTTTGAGAGCGAGCCTGCCGGCGGGACCCAGAAGCTCCACCAGGCGCGATTGATCGCCGCCGAGCATATAGGCGGCGGTGACATCACTGGTGATGGCGAGCTCGGAGCCGGGCATGATTGTCGATACCCTGCCGCAACCAAGCTCGAGCAGCCTGGCTTTCAGAGCCTGGCTGTTTTCCTCGGCGTCGAGAGTGGCATGCGGGATAAGTATGATATTGGCTCCGGCGCCTCCCGCGAGAGACGCGAAAGCACCGACACAGCTCTCGGCGGCGCCGCCGATGAGGAACAGCCGCCCTGCGGTGGTGTTCGGCGCAGTTGACTTTTTCATGGCAAATCCTTGTCGCTTAGGTTGTTGAAGATCAGTGATTGGTTCTCGGATAGACCTGTCTCCAGGTCTTTCGGTGGACGCGGTGGCAGGCGGTCATCTGATCCGTGCTCGGCCGGCCTGTGGGGAACTGAGCTTTGCCTTGAGTCGATTCCCGTGCTGATGGCCAGAGACGCGGATCAAGAAAATCCTGTCTTTTTCATTTGCTGGCTTGCTGAAAGAGTTCTGGTCGTGAATAGTCTTTCTGATTTTCAAAAAAAATGAGAATATCTATTCAATCTATGCAATCAAGGCGCTTCGCTTCAACTCAGTGAAATAATCTCTCTGTTATCGAGCCTCGAGTCGTCTCCATAAACATAGATGGGCCGGTTAATTTGCGCTTTATATATTGCTGGGTGCGCTATCGGCGCTAACCTGGATTTGTCAAACTCCACTAGTCCGGATCCCCGCTTGCCGCTTGAAAACCCCGCTGCGTTATCTCTTGTGATAAGCGAGATTTGTGTTTCCGGACACGACCTTTGTCTTGAGTTCAAAAGAGATCTGATCTTAGGGTGAGTAGTCTCTGATTCCATTTTTATTTCAAGGTCAAGCTCATTATTCGCACCGCGTAAGTCGTTATTGACTGCTCTCCATCTCGTCGAACCCCCAGCCGGGCTCGTCGTGGGAGAATACGCTGCGCTATAGGCATGAACTCGGGATTGATCTGGAGTCAGTTCTTCCAACCATCTTGACGAAAGGATAGAAAACCATGGCAAAGTCGAAAGCTGACACCCTCCGCGAGGAGCGCACTGACAAGGTTCTGACCATGGCCACGGACGAGGCGAAGTCGGTTCACGGCAACGCCGCCGCCAAGGCCGTCACCGTGACCGGGGGCCTCAACGTCTCCGTGACCGAGGGCGACACCACCACGGCGGATGGCGCCGAGGCGACCGTCACCCTGAAGACCACGCACAGCGAGGTCAAGGAACCCAAGTCCAAGTCCAAGTAGTTTGTCGTGATCCGGAATGCAGGCGAAGGCAATAGCTTGCGCTCCGGACCTTGATCGCATTCGCGAAGACAGGACGCGACCTGCCGTCCGGGCTCTGCCTTCGAGCCCAGGCGGTGTTCCTTTCATCAGTTTCAACACCGTTCCACAAGGAGCAAGATAACGATGGCAAACACCACCGAGAAGAGCGTTGATGCCCTGCGCGACGAGCGCACCGGCAAGGTTCTGGCCCTCGCCACCGGCGAGGCCAAGAGTGTCCACGGCAACGCCCAGGCCAAGTCCGTGACCGCGACGGCGTCCCTCAACGTCTCCGAGACCGAGGGCAACACCACCACGGCCGACGGCGCCGAGGCTTCCGTGACGCTCAAGACCACGCATTCGACCACGACCAGCGCGGCCAAGGCCAGCTAGTCGTCGAAGATCGACGTCAACTGACAGTGCAGACCGGCGAAGGCAATAGCTGACCTGCATTCGACCCGGAGGCGGACTCACCTCTGCCCCCGGGTCAACCTTCAGCCACCGAGATCCCGCCTTCGGATCTCGGTGGTTTCTTTTTCCCTGGTTCTTTGAAGACAAGATACTAAAGAAGATAGTACTAATTTTTTATTTTCATCCGAACCCCACTTCCGATGAAGCGGTCACTCAATACAGGGACGCGAAACTGTCAATTAGAGGGACCATCGACATGAATGCGCCGGTCGGTCGCCGGAATCAGAAAAATGGCAGGAGTCGGCAAGATGTACTACCTTCCTCGACCGAACCGGGTGGTTCGGCAGCAATCGGTCTCCGGACAGGCGATTCGGGGATCGCTCCGGGTTCAGTGAATGGGGACGGTTCGTGTTGGATTGCCGGGTATAATCGACTCAGCTCCGGCAAAATCAGAAGAGAAGCTTCATAAGCCATGTCACCAAATCGCATTGCGGACAGCGGAATCTCAGAGCTTATCTGGACAACTTCTTACTTCTGATCGGTTTTGCTACGGAGCACCTTTATCGATTGGTCCGACTCCTTAGGGGTACTGAGAAGTGAAAAGGGAAGTAATCATCAAAGAGACACACCGCGGCCTGCTCTATGAAGACGGTGTCTTCAAAAAGCTTCTGGAAGCCGGGCGTTATGTGATTCCCTATTACATCGATCTGGGTATCCTCCGTACTCCGAAAGTCGAGATCGTTCTGGTGGACGTTCGTCAGCGCGATCTGACCATCAAGAATCAGGAGATCCTCACCTCGGACAAAGTCGCTATCCGGGTGAGCATCATCGTTCAGTTCCGGGTCACCGATCCGGCAGCGGCTCTGCACGTGGTGGAGCAGTATCACGACCGGATCTACAGCGACGTGCAGCTTGCGGCGCGTCGCTCCCTGGCTAGCATGACCCTGGAGGAGATTCTCACCAATCGCAACAAGCTGAGCGAAGATATTCTCAGCGAAGTAAAGGAAGTTGCAACTACTTACGGTGTCGGGATAATCAGGGCGGACGTCAAAGATCTGATTTTTCCCGGCAATCTGCAAGAGGTCATGAACAGGGTTCTGGCCGCCGAGCGCGTTGCTGAAGCGCAGCTCGTGGAGGCGAGGACGCGTGCCCAGACAGATAGAATCGCTGCAGAGGCGAAGGCGGCTTCTCAGAAAGTCGATGCCGAAGCAAGGGCTGCTGCACAGAAATTCGAGTCCGAGGCTGAGAGCCACAGGCAGAGGCTGGTGGCTGAGACGCGAGCAGCGATGAAACGTATAGAGACGGAAGCGGGGGTCGCCGAGATCAAGGCTTTCGAGGACGCGGCCGTGTCTCTGGAAAAGCATCCTGTCCTGGTGCGCCTGAAAGAGCTGGAATCCCTCAATGCGCTTGGTCGCAATGCCAATGCCAGGATCTATATCGGCTTCGATAATATCTCCCGGGCCTCGAGCATTTTCGGGCTCGATTCGGAGAGCCAGTCATAGCGCTAATTGAGCTAGGAGACCAATCAGGTTTTTTGCAGCTAATGTTAGCGCCTGCGTCCGCCTTCGGCTTTTGAAAGAGCCCGGCTGACGGGGGTTCGACCGGTTGTAAAGCTCTGTGTTTAATATGGGAGCCTGTAACACTGGTTGGCAGAAGATCTGTTTTCCACATAAGTTCGTCTTGTTCTCTCAATACTTCGCTGTCTTCGCTTTAGACCTCAAAGTCATCCACCACTTCTCCAGACTTACAGCGACTCGCCTGCGAGCCGGTGCCTCTGTGCCCGGGCGCGCAATTCAATCTTGTCAGGAACCGAACATGAAGATCCGCACCTTCAGTATTCTCGCTGGCAGCCTTGCATGCAATGCTCGCTGCCCGTTTTGCATCGCCGGCACGACGCCCAAGAACGGCGTCGGTATCAAGGAGCCGGAGGTGAACTGGCGTCGTTTCGAGACTGCCTGCCGCCTCGCTCGTGAAGCCGGCTGCCTGACCGCGATGATCACCGGCAAAGGGGAGCCCACGCTCTTCCCGAACCAGGTGATCACCTTCCTCGAGAAGATGCAGCCCTTCGGCTTCCCGATCATCGAGATTCAGACCAACGGCTCGGTGATTGCCGACGGCAAGCATATCGACGACAAGACCCTGGAGCGCTGGCGCGACCTCGGTCTTCTCACCGTCGCCATCTCGGTGGTCCACTATGACCCCGAGAAGAACCGCAAGATCTATTTCCCGCGCCGCAAGAGCTATTTCGATCTGCCAGCGCTCATCGAGAAGCTCCACAAGCACGATTTCACCGTGCGCCTCACCACCATCCTGGCCCGGGGCCTCATCGACAGCGTCGAGGAGATGAAGGCGATGATCGAGTTCGCCCGGAGTAACGGTGTCGAGCAGCTCACCTTTACCCCGGTGACCAAGCCGACCCTGTCGGACGGCGGCGAGATCTTCGGCTGGATAGCGTCCAACCACATCCCGGACGAGAGCTTCGCCCAGATGAGGAAGTACCTGGAGGACAATGCCTCCTTGCTGCTCAATCTGCCGCACGGAGCGCGGGTCTATGATGTGGCTGGCCAGAACGCCTGTCTCAACAACTGCATCACCGTGGACCCCAACTCCGAGGAGATGCGCTCCATCATCTTCTACCCTGACGGGCATGTTCGCTATGCCTGGCAGTATTCCGGCGCCATCATCTTCTGATCCGGCGCCAGACCGGGGACGGTAGCCTGCAGCCGCGGGCTCGTCCTTCTCTGAGAGAACTCGACCAACCTGAACCGCAACTCTCTTTTAGCAAAAAGGAGAACGAATTGACCCTGCAAATCAACATCACCACCGACTGGGAAGGCACTCCCGGCTGGGAGCCCATGGGCGTCGGACTTCCCGACAGCTTTCTCGAGGGCGAGCCCAGCCATGTCCTTGCCACCATTGCTATGCTCTGCATGCAGCCCCGGCCCAAAGAGGTCGAGCCTCATCCCCAGGCTCTAGCCACTCTGGCGCTCTACGCCTCGGGCTGCGCCGTCACCCTCTCCACCCGGCAATTCCGCCGGCTCGAGCGGGCGGTCCTGCAGTACATGGACGTTGTCGGCGGTGAAGACCGCTTCATCGGCACCAGGAACTGGGACTTCGCGTCCTATGTTCGCAACAAAGCCGTGGAGCGTGCCCAGCGCGAGAAAATCATCTGACGGTGATTGCCAGACGCATGCAAATAAGACCCAATCCGGGATGAACCCGGGCTGGTTTAACGCAATCATCCGAAGAGGATTTTCCTCATGGGTCACAACCCCAAAGCAAACCTCGCCTCCGGCGAGCCTGTCGGTGAGAAGCCCTTTTTCACTCTCGAGAAGCCCGAGACCGAAGTCGAGCCCTGCTCTAATCGCATCTTCAAGGCTCCTCTTCCGCGCATCCCCGGCGACAACGCCTCGGGCACCATGGCTCCCTACGCCACCTACGGCGAAGGCGGGCTCCGGCGCACTGTGGCGAGGTTCCAGGCGCCGCAGGGCACCCGTATCCTGGCAGTGAGCTCGAAGTCCTCCCGGGGATTCGAGACCGTCGACACTCCGGCTCTCATTCTCGAAGTGCCGAGCGTCTTCGTCGAGCTGGTCGATATGGAGGTCCATCTGATCTACGGTGAGCGTGGTTCCTTCGACGCTTCTCCGGATACCGACTGGCAGTCCGAGCCTGCCGCCGGCCTGCCGGTTCCCGACGGGCTGGCCTATGTCGGCTCCTACAGCTACAGGAGCTTCGAGCACGAGGTCGTTCTCGTATTCCAGCCCCTGAGTTATGTCATCTTTCCGTGAGGTTCAGCCTCACTTTCTCTGAGCCTTGAGCAGGACCGGGGCTGGTACCGACCGAACCAGCCCCGGTCGTCGGCATAACAATCTGATCAACGGGTTCATCGATATGAGCGAGATCAAAACCCTGGAGCCGCCCACCTGGGAAGCGCTCCGCAAGATCCTGAAAGAGCATGAGTCGACCTACGACAGGCTCACCAGGCACTGGACGCTCGAGAAGCGCTCCTGCACCTGGGGACCGGTCGAGGCCTTCGCGAATCAGGCCGGGCTGCAGAAGCTCCGTGGCGACGACCATGGAGCCAGAATCAGCTTCGCCTATGCCCTGGAGCACGCCGAGCGTATCCTCGCGCGCATGGCTTGAAACGGGCGTGAGCAGGGCGGCGTTTATACGCCGCCCTGCTTCTTTCTTCTTTGTGTGTTATTTACTATACATAATAATACTATGGGCGCACAAAAAATGGGCTTCCTTTCCCCATTTGAGATGCGATCGATGTGGCTTGGCGCACCCGTGCCATAGGCTCGTGTGGCCATGCTGATTGTCTGTGGATAGTCCTATGATCTGTTGAGGCCCGGGACCAACCGGCATGGTGAGGTCACCAATTCATTCTCTCCGGTACCGGCAGGCACTCGAAGTCGGGTCTGGCGGTTATAACGGCAGATGGCAGGGAGTGAACCTTTTTCCAGGCGGGGGTCGCTGGCATATTCCTTCTCGCTGATCAGCTCCAGACCATCTCCGTACTCGATGATCCGGCTCACCGAGCCGTCCTTGATCTCGAGTCTGGTTCGCTCCACCCTGCCCCCATCTCCGCTCAACACATCCACTCTGTCCAGATGGTGGATGCCACCCTGGCACCAGGATCTGGAATCACCTGCAGCCCGATTCCAGAACTGCTTGTAGAGCTCGTTGCCAGACGAGTCGAAAGCCGTGACTCGGACCGAGCCCTCGATGAACTCCACCCACCAGGTCTTCTTGCCCTGATCGTCGAAGTAATCGATGTCATATCCGAGCCTGTGTCCATCGATACGAGCCTTGATCCGTCCATCGCCGAACAAGAAGTGCCCTTCAAGACCGGTGTACTTCTTGTCATGGATGTCGGCAACTCTGGCTCCATCCGGAGCGAAGATCTCGTGCCTGTAGGCGCTTGGAGATTGCCTCGTCAGCCTTCTTTCCGGGGCGCCGCTGGGGAAGTACGTCTCCTGCTCGAGGAGCTGCCTGGATTGATCGAATGTCAGGCGTTCTCTCCGGGCGTTGCCGCTCTCGTCGAGGTGGTAAGTGACATACCCGCCCTTCTCCAGACGTTGTCCCTGGCGGGCGAGAGTGCCATCGGTGCGGTAGGCCTCGTGCCGGAGATAAGATACGCCATCATCGCTCAGCTCTACGATGCTCTTTCGCACTCGCGCTCCGGTGGGCTCCTGAGGAGGGTAGAACTCTTCGATGCGCTCGAGCGTCCCCGGGATGCGAAAGTAGAGATACGATGTGATTCCGTTCTTGTATTCGATCTGGACGGACCGGATCGAGACTCCGTCCGGCCAGTACCCTACAAGTCGCCTGTCTTCGTCTTTGTTGGCAGGGAACTGCAGGCTCAAGCCTGCTTTCTGGGGGAAAGGCGGCGGCTCTTCGGCTGGACCGCCGTCGCATCCAGCCAGGAGCAACAGGAGCGCGGAAAGGCATACCGTAGCGCCGGTCCGTTCGAGGTTCATGCTCATGGATTCTCTCCGAAGGTCAGATTAGATTGGAGTTCGATTGTTCTTGTCTCTGGCTGCTGCCTCGGCCATGAGCTCCTTCTCGTGCTCAGCGAACCAGAGGTCTTCCTGAATCTGTCCGATACGGCGGATGTCGCCGACCTTGCCCCTGTTTTTGGAGACAGCACTTTCGCGCTGAATCTTGAGATTCTCGAGTGTTTGCACGGATATTCTCCTGCTTGAAGTTATGGTCGCAGCCACGGGAGAGCACGCGACCCGCAGATTGTCGGCTTGGAACGCGCGGCGTGGCAGTGTCATCGAAGCGCTGTGTATGGTGTAGAGACAGCTATTGTGACAATCTGAAAAATCTCCTTGCAGCTCTAAAAGGTGATACTTCCTGCTATCAAAGAAAGCTCATGTCTGACCAGATCATGTAATCGGCAGAGGTAGCAGATAATCGGCAGTGTCTGAAGGGCGAGCGCTGCGCAGTCCTTCGGCTGGAGCGGCGCTTCCTGCCTCTTCGTCCACCGGGCTTCGTCCACCGGGCAATGATCAGCGCGATCAGGCGCTGGTGCGTTTTTATCTTCGCGTGAATTGCAATAGGATTCACTTGGCGTCGGCGCCATTTCAATCCCGCTTATTTCATCAGACATCTTACGGCGACGCGGTGACCCGGGTCATTCCGGCTTTGTCGACCGGCGCATCGATAACCCGATATAAAGACCCTGCCTCATCCACCCAGGACTGCAGGCGCTCGTGCACAACGGGGAGCTGCTCTTCCCCGGCGAACACCAGCACGGAAGATCCGCCTCCGCTCAGAACGCAACCCATATGCGATACGCCTGCCAGAGCCCCTCTTATTTCTCTCAGGTGCGGTACCAGGTCGCACCGGTATGGCTCGTGCATCCGGTCCGCAAGGGCGAAGCGAAAAGCCTCTTCGTCTCGATTGACCACGGCAGCAATCATCAAGGAGGTTCTCTGGAGATTGAAGATCGCATCCTCGAAAGGCACCCTGGCCGGCAAAACGCTTCGCGATCTTGGAGTAGTCAGTCGAAAACCGGGCGAGACGATAAGTACCCTCCACTCTTCCGGCCAGTCGAGCTTTTGAGTTACGACCCTTTTGCGGTCCCTGGCACAAACGACCATATTGCCATACAAGCTGGCAGCCAGATTCTCCGGATTGCCCTCAACCGCCAGGCATTGACCCAGCAATTCCTCCTGGTCAAGAGGGTTGCCGGCGAGATGGCACGACGCCCACACCGCTGCCAGAATCGCCGTATCCGACGCGCCAAGCCCGACGCCTAGCGGGATCTCGGAATCGATAATGATCTTGACCTTTTTCAGCAAGCCGGGTTGCCTGGACCAAAGCTTGGCGAGAATCGTGTATACAAGCTCGCCTGTGTCTCTGGCTGTGCTTTGATTGCGCATCTCGCCGGTTATGGATACGAGCGGACCGTGCAGGAGGTCGTCCTCGAAGACCTGGATCAATATGCAGCTATAGAGGCTCAAAGCCAGACCAACGGTATCCAAACCGGGACCGAGATTACAGGTGCTGCCCGGCACGATCAGGGCGATCTGCTGCTCGACGCGAGGCTCGCGGGTGCTCGAGCGCTCCATCAGTCTCGAAATTCCAGAGGATCTGGAGCCAGAATCCTTTGCACACGGCGCGCACAGCCTGGCATCTTGAAGGTACTCGTTGACCGAGGCGGTACTCTTCATGCCGAAGAAGGCTTGAATCTCATTCTTCTTTCCGCCTTCGACGAAAAAACTTATCCCTCTGCTTTCCTTCAGCAGCAATGGATGCACTTTCATAGCGAGTCCCGCCGATCGCCCCGCCGACGCCACTATGTTGTGAACACTGCGGGGAGAAAGACCCTTTCCCCTTTCCGACTCGAACACGCAGCCAGAGCTTCCTGCTTTTTCCCTCAGCCTGGACAGCTGCTCGACAAGGGCCTGATTGAGTGAATGGTCCGTCATCACTCCGGATTTTCTGTGAATCAAGAGTCTTCCAAGACACAGGTCAACGTCTTGCCAAGTCATGGCAATCAACTCCGACGGGCCAAGCCCGTAGTGATAGCACAACTGAATGAGAAGCGAGTCCCTGAGCCCGGTACGAGAGCAGTTGCCGGCGCTTTCGACCAGCCGGTCGATCTCTCGTTCGGTCAGGTAGTCTCTTTGCCCGGATCTTCTTGCGGGCAATTTTATCGGGGGCGGCTTCCTGGGCATGGACAAATACTATCAGCCCGCAGGCGGTTTGATTAGAAACTAAAAGATATAGTAAAAAAATCGTGAAAAAGAAGCCGGGGGGAGAGGGAGTCTCCTCCCGGCTCTGAGAAATTCGCTGGCGGTTTCCCTGCCGGGGCGGCACCGGGATTGGTGCCGCCCCTTCCACACCGGTCTGGTCGCGTTACTTCTGCGACTCGACCGTCCAGCTATGGTCGACGCCCTTGGTGACCCTGATTCCGGCCGCCTCGAGCTTCTCGACCAGGTTGGCGAGATCGATGTCGGCCTCGCCGCCGATCTCTTCGGGCTTGACGATGGCCCAGCCGCCCTTGCCGTCGAGCACCAGCACCTTGTCGTGGTAGTGGCGCAGGGTCGGACGGTGACCGACCGAGATGTAGGTCGTATTGCTGCCCTGCAGGAGCGAGTAGACATGGGCTTCGTTGTCCACGTCCAGCGCGCTGGTGGCCTCGTCGATGATGGCGTACTTCGGCTGAGCCAGAAGCAGACGCGCCATGGCGACGCGCTGACGCTCACCACCCGAGAGGATGGTCGCCCAGTCGATGGCCTCGTTGTCGATGCCGCCCAGGTCGTTTTCCGCCTTGTCGATGAGATCGGGCAGGTTGACCTCCTTCAGGACGGCGCGGAGCTCATCCAGGGACGCCGTGGAATGCGGGTCCGGATAGGTGAGCTGCCAGCGCAGCGAGCCGATGGGCAGGTACGGCTCCTGCGGCATGAACATCATGTCGGTGATGTCCGGCGTGGTGACGCTGCCGGAGCCGGAGCGCCAGAGACCGGCGATCATGCGCAAGATCGAGCTCTTGCCCGAACCGGACGGACCCATGATCAGCAGGCTCTCGCCGGGTTTGACCTCGGCGTTGAGATGAGTGACCAGGGTGTCCTTGTAGTTCGGGGTGTTGAGCGTGACGTCGTTGACGTCGATGATCTCGCCCTTCTCATGCCCGATGCGCGGACGGCCCGGCTCGGAGCTCGGGTCGGGACGCTCGATTTCCTCACGGAAGCCGGCCAGACGGTTGACGTTGGCAGCGAAGCCAGCGATCGTCTTGAACGACAGGATGAAGAGCGAGAGCGCATCGAGGATCTGCGAGAAGGCGGAGGACGCCTGCATGATCTGACCGAACTGCGCCTGTCCCGAGAAGAACAGGGGCGCCATGATGGCCGTGGGGAGCACGATCACCAGGTACTGGTAGCCCTGGGTGAAGAAGCCCAGGTTCCGCTGCCAGCGAATCAGGAGGCTGTAGTTCGAGATGGCGTCACCGAGGCGGGCCCGGAGACCCTTCAGCTCCATCTGCTCGCCGCGGAAGAAGGCGATGGCTTCAGCGTGCTTGCGCACATGACCAGCCTGGAAGCGGAGGTTCGCCTCGAATTCCTCCTGGCGGTACTCGTAGCCGATCAGGCGTTTGCCGAAGAGCACCGTGACGACGGTACCGATCAGGGCATAGAGCAGCACCGTGCCGGAGAGCAGGTGGGAGATGCTCCAGAGCACCATGAAGAACAGCGAGACAGTGAGAATCGAGTCCAGGATGACCAGCAGGAGCGAGAGGGCGCCGGCGGCGAAATACCGCGGATCTTCCGTGATACGCTGATCGGGGTTGTCCACCGAGCGCAGCTGGGAGATGCGGTAGAACGGCCGGTTGCCGTCACCCATGTAGTCGGTCATGATGTCGTCGGTCATCCAGTTGCGCCAGGTATTGCCCAGCTCGTCGCGGACCCACCGGTAGCACACCACGATCGGGATGCCGAGGATGAACACGCTGCCCAGGATGATGAGCGCGATCCAGAACTCCGATACGGCCTTTTCCTGCAGGGAGTTCATCATGTCGCGGTTCAGGTAGGACAGAAGAACGTTCAGCCCGTTGACCGAGAACATGAGGGCGATGAGGATGCCCAGGAGGCGCCAGCCGCGGTCCATCACGTTGCGCAGGCTGCGCAGATAGAAGGTCGGCAGACCCAGGGCGACGATCACGCCGACCGCCGTGATGGCGATGCGGTTGTCGACCAGGGTTTCATTGGCCGGCAGCCAGGTGGCCACGGCACTGGGAATTCCGGCGAGTTCCAGGTATTCGACGCCGAAGAGGGCGGCGATCACGGCCACCGGCAGGTAGCCGAGCCAGGACGTGCCGGTCTTGCCTGTGACTCCGGAGAAGATGCTCAGGAGGGTGACAGCCAGAAGCACCCCGGCGACGGGGGCGAGGGTGCCGCCGAAGTAGACGTAGGCACCGCCGGCTGCGGCTGCCAACACGATACCGAGCACTGTCACGCGCCCGGATGGCAGAAGCCCGTGCTTGCCGGCAAGCCCGAAGGCTCCCGCCAGGGCGCTGGCGATGGCGAACGCCGTCAGCTTCCCGGTGCCGAGTTCGACGACCAGTGGTCCGGCGACGGCGCCGTAGCTGAACACTGCCAGGCTGGTGAGGCCCAGGAGTGCTGGCATGAGGATGCGTCCCCGGGTATTGTCGGAGAGGCCGAGGCTGAAGAGAGCCGCCGTTACGCCGGCGATGGTCGCCAGGTAAGAGACGGCGGACGGCACCAGGTCGGCCATGGGGGCGCCCTGTGCCATGAAGGAGTACAGCACGTAGAGCATCGTGCCGGCCACTCCCACTAAACTCAAGAAGCCCAGGAGATACCATTTCTGATTGGGCCCGGAGGACAACCAGTAGGGCACCGTCATGTCCCAGACACGGCGGATGAGCTTCAAGTCGACCTTGCTAAGAGAGTTATCGTTCATTTGAAGAACTCCAGTTCTTCGAGCAAACTCAGCTCGATTTAGAGTCAGGTTGAGATAAAGACGTCAGGCGTCGCTCCCGGTACGAACACGAATCTCGGGTGCGAAAACTTTTGGACGGTCGAAAGCCCCTCGTTGGAACGGTGCTCAATCGAGCCTCGTCGAGAGGAGCTTTATCAGGGAACTTCTTTAGCTATATAGCTTTAGAGGGAGATGTGACCGTCTTGGACGTCTCGGAAACTGATATCTGTTACTAGCAGCTGTTGATATCTGAACTAAAGTGTTAAATAACTCATGTAAAGGGCTTCCTGCTTGAGCTGGAGCTAATATCACTAAATTGTCAAGAATGAAGGGCTTCTTCGGGATCAGTTTAGATCCTTGGCTTTATCTGTTAACGCCTCGCGCGGGTATGAGAGAAGCACGAAAATGCCTGATTATTGGGCCTTTCAGGATTGCTCTTGTGATGATCCGGCTCTCATTTTTTTGCAGGGCTCGAGCTTTGACGGGTTGTCAAGAGAAGTTGAGATCAGGCTTTCGCTCATTCCGTTCCATGCCGGATTCGCCACTGCGCATGGTGCAGGGAATCAGAGTTCACCTGGGGTCGGGGCCTGTCCGGCAAAGCTACGATAAAGTAGCGTAGAAAATTCGAGAAAACGAGAGGGAACGGCCAGACTCCACCGGTACTACTGGTGGTATCTGGCCGCCCTCTCGCCTGGAGCCTTTTAGTTCTCAGGCTCCTTCTTGCTCAGCGAAGGTGCTCCGGTCTGGGCGACGCTGGCGTGTCGATTTCCACCGCGATGGCGAGCCAGTAGCGATGGATGTCCCAGTTGAAGACGTACTTGAGCCGGGGCTTGAGACCGGCCTTCTCGAGAAGTTCGAAGACTGCCCGTCCGGCGAGCCTGAGATTGTCCGGGCTCAGCTCTTCCGACTTGACAGTGTAGGGACCCCGCGGCATGGGGCCGGGGTACTCGTGCTCATTGAGCTCCATGACCGGAATGATGTGGTTGCCGTCCCAGACCATGCTCGAAGCGATGGCCTGGCGGATCCTGTCCGGCAGTCCTCCGATTATTGCCGCGACGCGAACGGGCACCTCATCGAGGAGGCGGTCGGAGTCGACGAGTCGCTCCTGGTGGTGCGATCGGCTAACGGTAGCGGCAAGACGGTCGCCGAGACCGATTTCGACGGCAGTCGCGAGGGTGCCGTTCAGGGACTGCTGGAGGATTTCCTCCGGGGATGGCAGTGCTCGGGGGATAGGTACAACCTGATACATCCGTATCTCCGCAGTTGTGTGTTTCAATCAGGCATCCGTCGGGATGCCGGCTCACGGGAGCGGCCTGACCTCGATCCTGGGAAGGTCGATATAGTCGGGCAGCTCGAAAGGATCGTAGCGAAAACGCTCGTTCCGAAGGGGTATCTTCGGGTCGGCCGGTGGATTAATATCGACGACGGTCGGCTCTTCGTCGAATTCGTCCGGGGTTCGCTCCTCTTTGATTACTTTCGCATTTTCGTCGAGGTGCTGGACCAACTGCTCCCGGGAGTAGCTGTACGCTTCCCTGATGACCAGATGGGAGGGTTTGCTCTTTCCGGGCTCGAACTCGATCAGGCGCGCGATTCGCCGGTCCGAATAACCATACTGATCGCGCACGTTCTCGTAGTAGAAGTCGCGAACGGCGTCCAGTTCGAAGATCATCGAATCGGGGTCGTCCTGGAGACCTGGCACGCGAGTGTAATACTGAACATAGGCCAGCTCGTAACCGCTGTTTCCGGGCACATAGACATCGACCGTCAGCTTCTGCCCATCGAAGCTCCACGCTTTCACTCGTTCGTTGTTGAGGTTGAAGAGGGTCACCGAGCCTCCCGATACCCTCTGATAGACTTCCAGGCGAACATCACGGGTGCCCGGGAAGTAGACCGAGAACTTCTTCTCGGAGTCATCGGAAAGACCTGTGCTGACGCTGTAGATCGCCACCCCTGCGCTGTCGAAGTTGACCGTCTCGGCGCGATTTTCGTAGGCGCTGTAACGATAGGTCGTGACGGCGGACCGGCTTCCGTCCCTGCGATAGTGCTCCTCGCTCTCGGTTTTGGTGTCAGCGCCGGTGGTAGCGAGATATCTGAGGGTCGTCCCGTCCTCGTAGTAGAACCGCGTATGGTACTTGCCGTTGCTCTCTCTCAGCCCGTCATTCAGGCGGACTCCTTCGATGGTGAAGGTGCTGTGAGAGAGATAGGTCATTCCGTCGGGAGCGTAGACAACCTCTTTCTTGAGTTTGGGCTCCTGTCCAGCCTTGCCGTCGTAGAACTCGAGCTGCCGCATGACGGTGCGGTCGGGACGGTATTCGATGAGCCGACTGGTCCCGTCCGGAAGGTTCAGGGTCTCCCGGATTGGTGTGAGCCCGTCAGCGGCGTAATCGACGATGCGATAGCGGGTGTTGCCCGACTCGTCGCTCAGAAACACCCGGCGCGTCGCGGTGTCAGAAAACGGGTAATCTCTCTGGCTCTCGCTCCCACCACAGCCGGCGATGCAGGTTGCGGCGAGAAGGAGTAAGAAACATCGAGCAATGAATTGGCGCATAGTGTCACTGCCGGTAATGGCAGCCTCGCAGTGGTTACTCGAGACAAGAATTTCGTCTCAAGCTGCCTTCTCCAGCAATCGCAGGCGCTTGCCGACCGGAAACTTCGCCCAGCAGAAGCGGCGGAACTCGGCGACTGTGTCGCAGGCTCCTTTGACCACTTCTACGCTGGCTTCCGAGCGGCGCAGCAGACCCTTGACGGTCTCGAGAAGACAGAGATCTGTTTTCACCCCGCAGGCTCGAAACCTGGTGGTCTCGTAGCCCATGGCGGCGCACTTCCGCAGGACCTGTCTGGAGCCGTCCTCACCCAGCTTGTGCAGAACATGCGCCCTGTCGTAACCGTCGACCAGGCGGAGTATGCTCTTGTATGTGCGTGGGTAGGGCTTGTCGGGCTCCGGACGGTGATACGGAATCTCAAGCAGGATAATCGGTAGACCGAGCCGCCGAGCTGCAGCCACCTCCTCTTTGACCGCCTTGATAGTACGCGGATTCGAGGTGAAATGCGGCTGCATGTCGACGACTACGAGAATGTAGTCGTCCATATTGTTGAGGGTCCGTTCCTTCCGAAGAATTTTCGCGCGGCTCAGTCAGCTCTCCATGCGGCGGATACGATCCACCACTGAAAGCGGCTCCCAGGGCGCGCTCCGGTCGGGGCGCCGGTAGAGCAAGACATAGCCGTTGGGGATGCAGTTGGTGTTGTACTGACGAACCACCTCGCTGTGGCCGAGACCGTCCAGACGCCGACGCATGGCGAGAAGCGCCGCCGAATGTCCGACGATGAGCTGGTGGCCGCTACTCTGGTCGAGCACTTCGTCGAAGAATTCGTCGACGCGCTCGAACAGGTCGAAGTAGTTCTCGCCCTCGGGCGGCCTGTATTTCAGAGCCCCGAAGTTCTTGTAGAGCGAGTACTGTTCCGGGTGAAGGTGCTCCACGCCGGCATAGGTCATGTTCCAGAAGATTCCGTAGCTCCGCTTGTTGAGGCGGGGCTCCACAATCGGCTCGTCCAGGCTGTAGGGAAGCCGGCGGGCGATTCGATGAGCGGTCTGTTTGATGCGAGCGAACTCGCTCACTCTGACTTCCGTCACCGGGTCCGCAGACGGGAAGAGCCTTCCGATGAGGTCTCCGGCTGCGTCAGACTCGCGCTCGCCCAGAGGGGTGATCCCGACGGACTTGTCAGAGCCTGAGATTTCGTAGAAAAATTCAGTGGTCGGCTTGCTGGTGCAGACATTGGCGAAAGATTGCCCGTGACGCACCAGGGCAAGCAGTTGTTCCTGGTGTTGCATGATAGGCTCCCAGTTAGACGTTGGCGTCGCACTGCGCCCGAAACTCAGCCATGCAATGACTTTCACCAGGGCGATGCTGCGCATCCACCCGCCAGCTCCTATCGCTCGGGCACCACTTCTAGTGCTCGAGCTGACAAGTAAAGCTGGGCGAAAGATCTGAGGGAGTCGGTTGCTTGTGGGGACGAAAAACTTAAAATACTTTGCAACCCTATGGCTTAGAAGCTAACGCGTACAACCCTCAGAAATAAAAGAGCGGTAATTTATGATGGCTATTCATCCAAACACTGAGCTTGTTGAGTACATTCCAGCGGTCTGGCGACTTAGGCTAGCTTTGCTAGCGACAAATAAAGCCTCTGTAATGACGGTCTTGCAGTCCTGTCAAGTGGCTCTTGATTCGCTTTCAGCTCTCGAAAAGTGTCCTCAGGGTGTGCCGTCTTGGCAACCCGTCCCGGGTAGCGCTCGAGCAGGACTCTGTCCTGATAAACGTATTAGCTCAGCCATGCTTGATGTTGACCGATCGAAATCACTAGCTTAGCCAGGTATTTCTTACCGCTCTCAAAACTCTCTCAAAACTAGAAACACGCACCGTCTCCCATAGTCAGCCAAGCCATTTGAAGCGCCTTCTGTGCGCCTCTGGTCGAGCTGAGAGCCATGGTCGAGATCATTGGAGGTGCCATGAAAACTTATGCACCACTGGGTGACTTCACCCGGATTCTGGAGAAGACCAGGTCAGCGCTCGAGCAGGGTCAAACAGTCCCGGACCCCTTCGGCCAAACCGCGCTATCACGGGATCTCGACTATTACAGATCCCTGGTGGCGGATGGTCGCCGGCTTCTGCCGACTCGCTATCACAGTGACTACCTGGATGTTCTCGATTTCGCCGTCCGCCAGGCCGCCAGTGACCTCGAACGAGGTGGACCGGCTCGCAAGGCGGCAATCATGCGGCAGTTGCAGTCGGTCTTCTCGACGCTTGCTGCGCCACTGGTGCAGCTTGCCGACCCGCGCTGGTCGCGGAGGCTGAGGGCGTACCAGGCTGTAATCAGCAATTTCTACCGGCGCTTTCTCGATGACCGGCACATCCGCTACCAGATGACCCAGGTCGCCCGGTGGCCGGAGCTCGACCCGCTGGGTTATTTTCTGAACACGGGGTCAGGACCATTCACTCTGGCGCCCTCCCGGGAGCTTCCCCTGGCTTTCGTGGCCAAGCCGGCTTCTTATGCTTGCTTTGCGCCTCTGTTTTTCATCGAGGCTCACGAAGTAGGCGGGCATGTGTTCCACTCGGCTGTGGCGGGTCTGGAAAACGAGATTGAAGGTCGCCTGGGCAAGCGCCTTTCCGAGCGTTTCTCCGCCGGTGACCTGGTCTTCTCCCGCAAAACAGTCAGAGTGCCCAAACGACCGGGCCTGATTTTCCGACGCGACCACAAGTATGTTAAGAACACGGTGTTCGTATCGCATGTCTGGCAGAAGTGGCTGCCGGAACTACTAAGTGACCTGGCTGGCGTGCTCAATCTGGGACCGACCTACCTGAACGGGCTGATTGCTTTTCTCTCTGCTATCGAGCCGACTCTGAGCCTGCGCACAGCCTCGAGGTTCGACCTGGACCAGGGCTTCAGCAGCCACCCGCCGTCTCTGGTGAGAGCGCGTTTCTGCCTGTCCGTGGTGAGCCGCCTGGACTTTCCCGACCTGGCGGTCTGGAAGGACTCGCTGGACCGGCGGATCGGGCTGGCATCCGGCAACGTGCCTGCCGACCTGGTCTGGCACGACGGGGTTGGTAATCGCGCCGTTTCTTTCGAACTCGACGAGATGCTGCAGGTGCTGGAGGATGTTGTTGATACCGTCCTCGATACCGCAGTCGCCGCTCTCGGCGATCGCTCTCTTGCTTCGATCATGACCTGGGGCAAGTCTGACGAGCTGACTGCTCGCAAGCTTGCTGAAGCACTGCTCGAAGGCAAGGTCGACTCCGACGAGCCTCTCGAGGCCAGGCATGTGGTCGCCGCCTCCATCCTCGCTCTCGAGATCGCCAGCGCGAAAGGCGTCTCCCGGGCTGATTTCGAGAAGAGCTCCGATGCGGTGCATGGCAATGCCCTGGAGCTTCTTTCTGCGCTCTACACCGAGCAATGCCTCCTTTGCGAGGTCCCTGCTTTCCAGGGAACCCGCCGACACGACCTCAGCCTCAGCGACCTCGCTCGACTGGTGCAGAGGCTCAGGGAGGACAGTGCTCGATTCTCAACAACTTTCTGACTCGAGGAAAAAGTTATGAAACGTTCAAACAGGGGCTGCCCTGCCATTCGCGTCGTGATGTTCCCGAAGGACACCAATGGTGCCGGCAACATCTTCGGCGGCGTCATTCTCAGCCATATCGATGTGGCTGGTGCCGTCGCCGCCAGCGAGGTCTGCAGCCACAGGCTGGTCACGGTCTCCTTCAAAGAGGCCGAGTTCAAGAAGCCCGTGCATGTCAAGGATATCCTGACCTGCTGGGCGGAAGTCACCGATGTCGGCAGAACTTCCATCAAGACTCGCGTCTGGGTGGAAGTCAGCCGCCGGGGCGAGATGATTCCTGTAACCGAAGCCGAGGTCATCTATGTCGCGGTCGACGAGAATCACAATCCGATTCCCATCGAGAGCGGCGTGATCTCGCGGAAGTGGAAGAAAGTAATCCGCGACCGTGCCCGCGGCAAGGAAACCGCAGCGACTGCCGATCACAAGTGTGAAAGCGGTTGCTCGCATCCTCGCGGCAGGAAGTCCTGATTGTCGAAGGAGGCTGTTTCTGGCTGATGCCAGGGCAGCCCCTTCTTTTTTGAAGAAGAGATATTATATAAAGTAGTATAAACCGGGTTGTTTCAGGGCTGTATAATCGTCCTCAGACTATTCTGCCGGAGACAGCCAGATCGATGAATGAGCCTATCTCGAAGCGCAAGATCGTGGGCGGTCTCAGGCACCGGCTCGTGCTTTTGCTCGATGAGCTCAAGATGGCCGAGCGTCAGACTCTTCAAAATGCGCTGGCTCTTGCCGAGGAGGCTCACGAAGAGCAATATCGCCCGGCCTCCATAGCCAGTGCCAAACGCGGTCTGCCTTTTATCGCTCATCCTATGAGAGTAGCTCTTATTTTGCTGGAAGAGCTCGAAATGAAAGATACCATCGCACTTGCCGGGGCGCTGCTTCACGACGTCGTGGAAACTAGACGCAAGAAGACCTCGATTGCAGATATCGAGCGGTCTTTCGGAAGGAGCGTGGCAATGATGGTCTCGATTCTCACCATGCCGGAAATTCCGACTGGCGCTGCGGCGGACGAGGTAAAAGCGAAGCTCAATATTTTCTATCAGCGTATACGTCAGGCCAGTGTTTCGGCCAGGATAGTGAAGCTTGCCAGCCGCCTGGATACCGTCAGGGAGGCTGCCGAGTGGCTCGATCTGTCAGCCCGACGAATGCTTCTCGAGGAGGCGACGGAAGTTTATCTGCCGCTTGCCCGGGATACGGATAGTTATCTCCTGGAAGAGCTCGAAATCGCCTGCGAGCAACTGGAGGACTCCCTGAAAGGCTCGCCCGCCTAGGTTTTAGAATATCGATTTCTCGAAGCCGTACTCGAGAGCGTCGCTGTATTCCTCTTCCGAGAAGCCCCGGCAGAGCTTGGCTAACTCGTCGAGGAAGATCCTCTGGCTGTCCGGAAGCTCGAAAACCGTTCCTGCCGGGTTGATGGACGCCCAGCGGAAAACGAGCCGGCAGGCATTGTCGAAAAGCGAGCGGACCCTTGTCCAGGCTGATTCGTACTGGCGGTCCGTGAATCCAGGCACCCTCTCTCTGAGCTCTTTGATCGCTTCTTTTCTCGAGAGCTCGTCGGGATTCTCTCTGTAGAGCTCGAAAGCATTACGGAGAAGGGCCTTCTTGTCCTCTGATGCTTGTGATTTCGAGTCTGGTGACATAGCTCGGGTTTTGCGGGGATGTTCTACAGAGCATTGTACGGTACTGGTCGACAGCCGGAAATAGGTACGGAGCTCTCCACTGATAATCACCATAAAGGATAGTAAAAAGAATATCTGGAAACGACGCCGGAAAGTCCCGGGCAGACCAGGGACTCCCGGCGTCGTGAAAAGCAGGTCAGCAAATCCGGATCAGAGGGACTCGGGACCGAAGGAGTCGGGCAGGAGCTCGGTGAGAGCGCTGCTCACTACTTGCCGGTCCGGACCGACGAGGTCGATGGGGGCTTCCGCGCCGAACTCGCGGAGAACCTGAAGGCTTTCGCCGTCGATGGGGTTGACGGCAGTGGGGTCGTCAACGGTGACGATCAGCCGCACGTCCTTGCTGAAGCCTGCGGTGCGGGCCGTCCGCATCGCCACGGTTTCCGCCAGGGCCGAGCCGCCGTAGGAGGCGTTGTCGTCCGAGATGCCGGGGAAGACACGAATGACGCCTTTCTCGTTGGCGGCGACGAAGAGAGCGGCGCGGGGTCGCCTGGAGTACGGCACATAGGCTCGCGACTTGAGAGCCGCCACGCGGCGGATCAGCTTCTGCGCTTCGGGGCTCAGCTGGCCGAAGGCGATGGCGTCGGCGGTGGCAGCCGGGAGCAGGTCGCCGACGAGAGCGCGCCGGACATTGCTGTCGTGATCCACCACGTTCAGGAGGACGGCATTGCGACCGAACTGGTTGAGCACCTGACGGCAGAGACCACAGGGAGAACCGCCGGGATATTTCCGGCAGAGCACCGCCACGGCCAGGAACCGCTTGAAGCCCATGAGGGCGGCGGTGGTAGCGGCGTTACGCTCGGCGCAGATGGTGGCCGGGAAGTAGTCGTTCTCGACGTTGCAACCCGGGAAGAACCTGGTTTCGCCGCTGTCGTTTGCAGCATGGATAGCAGCGCCGACGGGGAAGTCCGACTGGAAGCAGAGCTTGTGATCCGCAGAGCTGTTGGCCCCTTTCCAGGCGAGCTTGACGAGCTCCTGGTGGTCGGAGTCGAGATCGTTGAAGCGGACGAAGATTCCTAACGGTGTGTTCATGGATTTGAGTCCTTCGGCAGGCTTGTTTGCCTGGTGAGCATCTTAGCCTGCTCTCTCAGAAATGACAGCCATTTTTCTCCCTTCTGTTCCCGAAAGCAGGCTGCGCAGGGGCTTCCGGGAACAGTACCACAGGTTCTGCCGACTGGCCGCTGCTCCACCGTTCCGACCAGGGGATCGGAAAGACCGGTGCAGGGGCTTGGGGTTCATTTAATCGGGGGATTCAGGGCAGAGCAGCTGGCAGAACATGAGGAGACGCTCGACCGTATCCTTCTTGCTGTGGGTTATCAAGGGATCTGATCGGGTTTGTGAAGGAGATAGAGACCTTCTGAGCAGCTTCTCATGACAGTCCCGCTGGCGAATCTGCGCGAGGTCTCCGGGAGGATTGCTGTTCGACTGAAATGTTGTTGTATTAAATACAATAGTAGAGATTGCTGAAAGACAGTAACGGGAAAGAAGGACCGGCGCGAGGCCTGGTCCGTCTTCCCGTTACCAGAAAAATCACGATTCCCTGTCTCCATCCAGATGAATTATCCGGGACGCCACGGAAAGGTAGATTGTGGCCGCTACCGCGACGATGGCGGCGCTCAGGAGAAGCGTGTAGGTCACGCCGACGGATGAAGCCAGCCAGCCGGCAAGCATCGCCGCGAAGGGCGTGAAGCCCAGCATACAGGTGGAATAGACACCCATGATTCGGCCGCGCTTCTCGGAAGGCACCGCCATCTGCACCAGGGAGAGCCCGCCGGAGAGCTGTACGCTGATGGATACACCACCCAGCGCCAGGGCCACGAGCGAGAGAGTCGTCCAGGGTGAAAGCGCCACTATGGTGATTGCCACAGCGAGGGCGAGGGGAGCCAGACCGATGATCCTGCGGAGGTTCTGGTTATCCGGCTTGCTTGCCAGAGCAAGGGAGCCGACGAGGGCGCCGACTCCGGCGGCCGCGGAGAGGAAGCCGAGGGTGGAGGCGCTGCCGCCCAGGAGCCTGTCGACGATAACCGGAAGCAGAATGCTGTACTGGAAGCCGAACATTCCCGTGGCGACCGAGAGAAGCAGAACCGTTACTACCGGTGGTGAAAGCAGGACCGACATCAGCCCGGGAGCTTCGATGGGCTTGCTCGTCCCCGGCGCCGGATTCTGCTCCGGGGCTGCCTTCTCTTCCGGATTCACCCGGATCATCGTCAGGGTGACCAGGGAGGCTATGAAGCTTACAGCGTTGATGCCGAAGCAGATAGCTTCACCGAAGATGCCGATCAGCACCCCGGCCAGGGCCGGACCGATCATACGGCAGGTGTTCCAGACCGCCGAGTTCAGGGCGGTGGCGTTGGTCAGGTGAGCCTTGTCCACGAGGTCCGGGACGAAGGCCTGTCTTGTGGGCAGGTCGAGGGCCGTGATGCAGCCTCCCAGAAGCGCCAGGGCGACAATCAGGGGGAAGCTGATCGTACCGGTTGCCACCAGCGTGAAAAGCACGACGGCCTGGAGCATCGCCAGGGTCTGCATAGCGAGGAGGACGCGGCGGCGGTCGAAACGGTCGGCGAGGGTGCCTCCGAAGTAAGTGAGCAGGAGCAGGGGGACGCTGCCTGCAAACGATACGACACCCAGCGCTGCGGCTGAATCCGTCATCGTGTAAACGAGCCAGGGCAGCGCCGTGATCTGCATCCAGGTGCCGCACAGCGAGATCACCTGTCCGATGCTGTAGACCCGGAAGTTCCTGTTGCTCAATGAACGGAAGGTCTTGCCGAACTCCCGCTCTCTGTTGTTTGGCGAGCCAAACCATCTAATTAGCGTCTCAATGAGATTCATTGACCCGATCTCCTTGTCAGATAGCAATGGCCCGGCTTTTCGAGTCGGGCTCCAGTTCATCTCACCGCCTCGGTCATGCCGATCCGCGCGCCTTCGTGAGTGCGGTGGGGGCGGGCAGGGCAGTTAAGAGTGTTAAAAAATCAAATCGAGCAGATAGTTCTTGAGTTCAAAAATCGGACATGCTTTCAAGCTAATAGACTGCCATGATCGATTGCCTGTCCGGTTGGTTATTAAACGCTCAAATTCCGGTTGTCATGAGGCGATCGGGTTGGCGAAGCTATCGAAGGTTTTGCCTCAACCGCCCTGGTAGTCAACAGATGTGGTGTCGTATTTGATGAATCGAGCATCTGTTGAGCGCTCCCGGGCCCGCGTCAGTCATTTGTAACAGGCTCTAAATCTTTGCTGTTTACAATTATTTTTTGACCGGGCCCAATCCCCGCTGGTAAGACAGATACATCGTTTTTCTCTCGAAACTCAAAGGAATCCCGCTCACCAACAATTAGTACCAGCCGGGCTATGCATCCATCAACCGGATCTTCGGATTCGAGCGTTGCTGGCCACTGTCCGGTTTCCCATCAATTTTCACTGCCATCGGAGGTAACCGTATGTGGTGGATACTCATCGCGGCGCTGTTCATTCTGGCGCTCGTGCTTTCCAGGTCTGCCAGACGTCCGGAACCGATTCGCATCGCCATCTCTTCGGATCTCGGTTATGCGCAACTCGGCTATGACCAGGTCAAAGCGCTCGCGGAGAAGCATGTCGAGTGCTCTCTGGCATCCGAGGTGAAAGGCTATCTCGACGCTGCCGGCACAATCATCGGTCAGGTCGAGTGCAGCAACCTCGTGGCCATCGACGATATTCGGCGTCTCGAAGAGATTCGCGCTCGCCTGGCCCATGCTGTCATGCTTCTCGGCAGGGCCCGCAAGGCTCTCCGGCAGTGCTGCAAAGAAAAAAAGGAGGACCAGGCAAACCCTGCCTGAGCGTTTATGTTCTCCAATAGATTTCATTTGTTCATTGCTGTTTTCCTTCTGGGCTTAGCGCCACTGGCAATGGCAAGAGTCCCTCAAATACAGGTGCCTTCGCAGTCGGTCGGCACCGGTCGGACAGGCTCCACTGTGGTGGCGCAGTCCGGCTCACTGGTCTTCGTCCGTGCGGGCGCAGTGGTCCTCTACTGGCCCGGCTCGACTCTCACCCACAGCGGCTCCTCCACAAGGACGGTCGCCTGCGGGCATGCGAGTGTCCTGGCAGGAAAGGACGAAGACCTCATCGTGGGCGACGGCGCCATGGCTTGCGCCGAGCCCGGAGCGGTGGTGGTTGCCGAGTTCGGCTCGGAAATCATCTATGAGGACGGTGTGGACCTGGTCCGGCGTCCACCGCCAAGACGCAAATAGACATACAACCAAGAGGACAACAAAATTGGGAAGCATCAGCATCGCGGTCACCCTGTTGGCCGTAGCACTACTGGTCGTGGTGCCCTGTGTCTTGCACATCCGCAAAGGCTCTGAGTGCAAACACGGAATCAGCAGAACTCTGAATTCGATTCTTTCCGGAATCGTCAGTTTCAGGGACGTCGAGATCGGGCGAGTGTTGCTCAATGCGCGCTGGCTCCTGGTCCCCTTCTACCTGGGGATCGTCTCGACTATCGTCATCTACCTGTTCAAGTTCTTGAAGAAGCTCTTCTTGCTATTCGGCGAGGTAAGCTCTCTCTCGGACAAGGAGCTCATGCTCCAGGTGCTGTATCTCGTCGATATAGTCATGGTGGCGAACCTGCTCTTGTACACGGCAATCGGCAGCTTTTCCTACTTCGTCCGCCGTATCGATGTTACCGGCGAAGACAGGCCGGCGCTTCTCGGACACCTGGACGCGACGACCCTGAAGGTAAAGCTTGGAATGGCGCTCATCGGCGTCTCCTCCATCCATCTTCTCGAGGCGTTCATGGATTCCGCCAATCTCAGCCTCGAAGAGCTCATGAAGCTCATCGCCATACATGCGACCTTCGTGCTCTCGACCCTGGTGATCGCCTGGATCCGCACGCTGCCGCCGGAGAACAGATCGGACCACAAGTAGTTCCGGATCCGGGCATCCCCGGATCCGGACCTGGACAATGCTGAACCACTTCCCACTCTTCCTTCCGGATCCGGGCATCCCCGGATCCGGCTCTTTTGCTCTTCTAGCAAGATAAGGAAGCAGGTTCTGCTGTTCCAGTCGAGACGGCTTCTGCTGAGTCTCTAACTCCCCGGTGCTGGCAAAAGGAAGGCGCTTTTGGACCTTTAACTCCCCGGTGCTGGCAAGAGGAAGGCGCTTTTGGACCTTTAACTCCCCGGTGCTGGCAAGAGGAAGGCGCTTTTGGACCTTTAACTCCCCGGTGCTGGCAAGAGGAAGGCGCTTTTGGACCTTTAACTCCCCGGTGCTGGCAAGAGGAAGGCGCTTTTGGACCTTTAACTCCCCGGTGCTGGCAAGAGGAAGGCGCTTTTGGACCTTTAACTCCCCGGTGCTGGCAAGAGGAAGGCGCTTTTGGACCTTTAACTCCCCGGTGCTGGCAAGAGGAAGGCGCTTTTGGACCTTTAACTCCCCGGTGCTGGCAAGAGGAAGGCGCTTTTGGACCTTTAACTCCCCGGTGCTGACAAGAGGAGTCGGCTTTTTGTCCTTTCTAGAGGACCTCGAAACCCGCGGGACAATGTCCCGCGGGTCCCATCAACGATAACCCGAGGGTTACTGTATGAAAAAGACCATGTCCTGGTTGACCTTTCCCGGTCGGCTCAGCGCCTGGATTCATGAGACTATCGAAGACACTTTCGAAATGGCGCCTTATCATCTCAAGCTCTACTCCCGCGGACTCGGATCCGGCGCAGGCGGTATCGTCTCGGACTTCTCACGAAAAGAGATGCTCATCTACCAGTGGATCGCTAACGATCGAGCCTATCTGGGAAAGCACCACCCGGAGTGCGGGCGCCACTGGGTAATGCTTGGTGATCTCTACGCATCCGAGTACTGGCCGGCAGCCGGCATGACCTATTACGAGAGGGGGCTTCGCATCTATAGAATGAGCTTGCCTGAGCACGACCGCCGCGTGCTCGAGGTCAAAGGCAAGATTGCTTCTTCTATGAAAGCAAGCGGCAAACTGGACGAAGCTCGCAAGCTGATTGCCGAGATCGCTCAGGCGCGGCTCGATTCTGACTACCCTCTGACGGAGAGACTGGACGCCCTTGCTGCATGGCGCGACATTCTCGAGGCTCAGGAAGAATACCGGGAGGCTGGCGAGGTTCAGCGCCGCATAGTCTCGATTCTGGAGTCAGAGGTCTTGCCGGGCCTGCTATCCAGAAGCAGCGAAAAGCTTGTCGAGCCTTACCGGAAGCTCGGCCGGCTGTATGCTCTTTGCTCCAGTCCGGACGCCTCCGTTTTTTCGGAGCTCGCTGAAGGTCTGGAGACCCTGCAGATGCTGAAAAAGGCCTGTGGTTTCGAATCCATGACTTTGCGCCCTGACCTCGAGAAGCTCAGGTCGCTTTACCTGCGCCGTGGCCTGCTCGACTCGGCCGGATACTTCAAAGACTGGCTTTCTGTCATCGAGCTGGTGAGAAAAGTCTCCGGAGTCGAGTATAAGGGGATCGAGCGTGACCTCGAAGAGCTTGCCTCCCATTACGAAAAGCGCGACGAGCCTGGGGACCGTACCGTTGCTCATCGTTATCGGCGCCGCGCCGAGCAAATTGCCCAACGTCACCGAAAGACTGCCCCGTGAGGAGAAAGATCATGAACAACAGAGTGAATCATCTGGAAATCCGTATGCCGGAGAATAGCCCGTCCCGGCTCGCCATCGACCTGCCGCAGACTTTCCTGTCCCCGGCTTTCGATGAGGAATTCATCGCTGTCGCCGCCCGCTGTTTCGAGCAGATGCTCCGCCAGGCGGCAAGCCGTGGCGAGTCTTACTGGCGGCACAAAACCTCGAGGCTCGCCGGTCTCGGATTGACCGAGCTCCAAATTGCCAGGGTGAGGGATGTCGGCCCGGTGGAGGTCGTGACCACGAACGGCGACGGAAGCTCGTCCAGCAGGTTCGTGGATTTTGGTCCGTTGAACGACGGATACGAGCGGCTTATTTTCCGGCTCGATAGAGGCTTACTCGATGGGGACGCCGAGTTCCGAGAGCTCTGCGGAATTCTTGCTTACATGCTCTGCCTCCGCATCTTCAGGGATGCAGAGGAACACCCGTCTCCGGCGCTCAATCCGGTTCTTCTCAAGCTGACTCCGGAGGTCCTCGGGGAATACGTGGACAGGCACCATCGAGGCGAGCTCGGTGCGGACTCCCTTTCGCGTTTCATCATCCTCAAGGCTCTCGAGGATGAGATCGACGCTCTTCCAGTCTGGCGGATCTTCGACCGGGCTGGTCGAGGTATCGCTGGCCAGTAAGCAACAAGCCATTTCTATATAAAACCAAGACATTGCCTGTTAGTCACTTTTCCGGTGACACGGGCCCGCCTCGACAACAATAAAAACAAGACCAGGCGGGCCCGTCCATATCTTCAACTCTGACTCGACCTCTGAAAGGAAAGAGACAATGACGCAGACCAATGCGAGCAATGCCACCATGGACAAGTACACCGAGGCTCTCTACGAGGCCTTTCTGGTATCGTTTTCGGCGGTTCTTTCTGATGCTGCCGTCGACGACGCGAAGTGGAAGCGCCTGATTCCCAGCCTCAATGACCTCACCCTGCTCGACTTTCACATGCCTTCGCCCTTCAAGCCCGAGCCTCTCAATGTGGACGAGAGCCGTCTCGACGATGTTCGTTACCGCCGGCATCTCATCCGCAAGCTCAAGGCCCCTCGTCCGGGCAAGTGGGTGCGCCACAAGCTCGATATCGATCGGCGCCGGATCGTGGACGGTGATTATCGGGAGAAGATGGCCAAGGTCCTGGCCTACCGGTTCGTGCAGCTTCTTCTTCCGGTTGAGAGTTTCGAGGTCGTCCTGCCGGTGATCAAGCTTGGAGCCGCAGACCTGGAGTATCTCCTTCAGAATCTTCGGCTCAGCGATCTCAGCGCACGGCGGGTCAGCGACCTTCTCATGAACCGTCTGGCGCACAGCCTCATTGATGAGAACGAGAAGTTCCAGGAAATCAGCCGGATGATCCGCGCTACCGGCGCCGAGGCCCGAGAGCGTCTCACCATCGAGCTCCACCTGATCAGGCAGGAGGTCATGGAGAGCTTCTCCGCCAAGATGAGCGAGGTCCAGGCGCATACTTCTCGGGTGGCGGATCAGGCCATCGATGAGATGCGTGCCCGGTCCGCGGAGCAGTCGGCGAGGACCGAACAGGTGCTTGCCGAGTCGGCGGTGGATCCCCTGGAGGACCGGGAGGCGAGTTTCCGCAAGGCGGTGCTGGCCTCCGAGGCGGCACGTCGGCAGGAGCGCCGCGAAGCGGCTGCCCGGCAGCCTCTCTGGCTCAAGCTCTTGAAGCGTGCCGGTGTTGTTGCTGGTGGCTATGTGGTGGCTTTCCACGTCAAGTTCAAGGGGCTGACTCTGGTGGAGTGGCTCGAGATCGCCCTGGCCGTCTGAGCATATCCCGCTCCCCATAGACTGGTCGTCTGATTGTTTGCGCATCCGGCCTGAGAAATCAGGCCGGATGCCTTTCTCTGGTTTCTGCCAGGCAGGGATATTACGCTATTGAAACTCCTTCTTTTCGTCATGGCATTGATAATACGAAAAAATATAGTAGAAATCCCGGAGAGAAGAAGCGAGCATGGACGCCGTCTGGCGTCGTCTGCTCGCTCCGGGGGAGCGCACGGTCGCGACGTCAGGGTCGAACCGCGTGCTCCTTGCCCCAGGAAGTATTGTCGCCGTTTCATTTCTCGTTCCTCCCGCCGGCTGTTCCGCAGGGAAGATCCTGTCCGTGGAACTGGCTCAGGCGGAGGGTGGGCTTGCCGGAGAGCTCGATGAAAGCCATCTGGGCGATGTTCATACCGCGCCGCAGCACGATATTCCATTTGCCGATATTGGCAATCTCGAGCACGATCTGGTGATCGGTGCCGGCGTGGACGAAGGGCGCCGTGACATGGACGGTCATGAAGCTGCGCCCGAGGGTGCTGCGCCCTTCGATGATGCCCATAAGCGGCGGCTCATCGGTGTCGGCCCGCAGGGTGATGCGCTCGGCGGTCATCGCCAGCACGCAATTCCCGGGCTTGAGAACGAAGGGCTTGTCGTCGGTGAGGACGACTTCCCTGGAGTGCTTGCGGACCACCTGCCGGATGTCGTCGGTGCTGGGATCGAAAGTGACCCCGCCTTTGATGACCTGCAGTTTTTCCGCCAGAGTCAGGTTGAGGGTGTCCGACTCGAAGCGAGCGTTTCTACCCTCCACCGTAAACTCCGGCTGAGGTGTTATCCCCAGCCGTCCGGACTCGATAGCCCGGATTATCTCTGTATTGCTCAGAACCATTTCGGCTTTTCCTTGCAATTGCTGATTGATAAAAAGCCGTCAGGCGGCGCCCTTGCGATAGTGGAGCGCCAGGACCTGATCGACTGCTGAGGCGAAGTTGTCTTCTCTGGCCGACTCGGGGGCGATGAGACCTGCGGCGGCTCGGGCAGCGGGGCTGCCGTGGCTCATGCAGATGCTCAGGCCTGCCCAGGCGAACATAGACAGGTCGTTGTTGCCGTCGCCGAAGACCACCACTTCCGAGGCTTGGATGCCATAGAAGCTGGTCAGGGCTTTCAGTCCGAACGCCTTGTCGACGCCTCTGGGCATGAACTCGATGGTCTCATGGTTGAGGTGAAGCACCTCGGCACGATGACCGAATCGAGCGGTCGCCTGACCGACGAGCTCATCGATGACGGCTGCGGGAGCCGAGACGATGATCTTGTACGGAGAGCGTCCCCGGACCGACTTGTGATTGACGAACTTCACCGCCTTCCCCAGCTCCACCACGTGTTGCTGCGAGTCCGCGTTCCAGTGGAACTTCGAGGTCACGTAGACGCCGTCCCGGAAGTGGCAGATGGTGGTCACCTGACGCTTCACTGCGAAGTTGAGGATGCCCCGGGCGGTGTCCTCCGGCAGACCGACTTCGGAGATGACCTCGCCATCGGGTTTGATGACGAGGGCTCCGTTGCTGGCCACCATCGGGGTGTCGAGGCCGAGCTCTTTGTGGAACGGCTGGATTTGCTGCAGGATGCGACCCGAAGCCAGAGCGACCAGGGGTACGCGTTCTTTGATCCGGCCAACGGCAGCTATGTTGGCCGCGCTTAGTTTGCCGGCAGCGAGAAGCGTATCATCGAGATCGCTCGCCGCCAGCCGGTAGGGAATCATGGTCGTCATGACGACTCTCCTCTCGGTTTGGTTTGCGGCAAGCAGTTCGCTTCTACGAATGCTGGCCTCCATTGATTTCAACAACGTCGCCGGTGGCAAAGTCCGGTGCCGTCAGAAGATAGAACAGAACGAAGTCGCGGATCTCCTCCACGGTCCCCTTGCGCTTCACGTGGGTCATGCCGATGGTCTTCGCCTGGCGTTCCGCCGAGACCTCCGCGCTCATCGCTGAGTCGAAGATGCCGGTGTGCACGACGAAGGAGGTGACGCCCCGGGGAGCCAGGTACTTGGAGAGGGACCGCGAGAGACCGTCGAGGCCGGCTTTGGCGGCGGCGTAGGAAGCGTCGTTGCTGCCCACGTAGGCGCCGGTGGAACCGACGAAGACGATCCGAGCCCGGGAGCCATGCGCGATGCACCGGCGAGCCAGTGCGGTGGCGAAGTAGCCGGGTCCGGTCAGGTTGATCAGCATCTCCTCGTAGAACATGTCCTCGTCCAGCTCATCGGCTGTGACGGAGAAGCGGTTCATGACCGAGGCGCAGATCAGCAGTCGAACGGTGTCGTAGCACTGGCAGTCGATGACGGCCAGGGCACGCTTGATGTCCTCGCGGGAGCGCAGATCGCAGCGGTGGTACTCCGTCACGGGAAGGTCGGTGCCTTCCTGGACATCGAAACCGATGATGTCGACGCTCTTTCGCCTGGACAGCTTCGTGATGACCGATGAGCTGAGGGCACCGTTGACGCCCAGCATCACGATCAGATCTTTCTTGCTCATAGAAATCTCCGTTTTGACCAGAGCAAAGCCCCGGGTCGTCGGGGACCCGGGGCTCGTTCTGGTAAGTGATGTAATGTCAGGCGTGAGCCAGTTTCCGGGGCTCGGTCCCGTCTCCGTCTTCGTAGCCGTCGTCCTTGGTCGGAAGGAAGTGACCGAAGGAGCGGGCTTTGAAGTCGAGGAAGTCGACTAGCTTTTCGTCCTGGATGATCACGCGGCGGGTGCCGGTGACCGCGATGCCGTTGTCCACGAGGAAGGCGATCTTCTCGGGATTGTTGGTCATCAGGGTGACCCGGTCGATGCCCAGGTCCTTGAGGATTGCCACTGCCGGGCTGAAGTCCCGCAGATCGCCGTCCACAGGGAACATGTTGTCACGGAAGGCGCGCAGCTTCTCCAGGAAACCGTGGGACTTGCCCTCGTGCCGGAAGAAGTAGATCACCATACCGGGACCGTCATGGTCGCGAATCATGCGGAAAGCTTCCTCGAGCTGCCAGGTGCAGTCGCAGAGCTCATCGTGGAAGATGTCGCCGGTGAAGCAGCCGGAGTTGATCCGGATCAGCATATCGACCCCATCGCCGGGGTTGACGATGTCACCCTTGTAGATCAGGGCGACTTCTTCGTCGACGCCATCGGCGGTTCGCACCTTGTAGGCGCCCATCTTGAAGTTCGGAAGATCCTTTCTGGTGAGTGGAGCTCCCAGGTGCTTGTCCAGCACCACTGTCTGATTTGCTGCAGCGCAGTTAGCCGCAGGCTCACAATGTTGGCACATAGTTGTTACCTCTTTTACTTGGTGAATAAAAAACGTCCTTCCGTCTCGAGAAGGACGCACGGCTTCATGCTCTTGACCCAGATCAAGAAAAGCAGCTATTGGTTGATAGTTTTTTGCTTTTACCTGTGGGCTTTTGAGCTACTCAGTTAGACTGACGAGACGTTATTCAACTGGTACCTGAACTGTATTAAAGGAAACAATAGTCCGGTCGTGAAAAAGCCCTGGATCTAATAAACTCAGGCCTAGTTATGATCTAGTGATGCTGCACTAGTGTCTAATGTTTATACATGGGCGAGGGATCCTATGCTTTTAATCAAGGCTGAAAACGCCGTCACTGCCTGGAAAAAGGCGCTCGTGTCCCTGCTCAGGGACGGCGATGAGACTGACAATTCCAAGTACTTCCGCGACGAGCCTGCTCTAATCGAGCTGAGCAAGCCCTCCATAGAGCCTGTCGACCCGCTTTTCCCCATGTCGCAGAAAGATCTGGATATCATCAATCGTTTCATCTGCACCGGCGAGAAAGAAGACCAGGTCTGTCACGAGTGGACCAGGATCTACCACCACCGCATGTTCGACGAGCCCAACAGCCAGATCCGCTACCTGATCGAGAAGCTGAAATTAGATGAGCCTGCAGGCGAAGCGCAAATATCCATGTGGGATAAGAGTGTCGATCAGGAGAGGGAGGTCTCTCCCTGCATCCAGATCGTCTGGGGGCGGAAACGCAGCGGCAGTCTCGAATTGCATGTTCACGCCCATTCTTGTGACGCCTATGGAAAACTCTTGATGAACCTGCAGGAGTTCATCTCGTTGCAGCACTATCTGGCTTCGGAGCTTGGCTTGAGAGTCGGTCGCTACATTCACTTTCTCGATTCCTGTCATGTGCACACCGAGGACGTTGATGCTGCCGAAGCCGTGGTGACCGGGTTCGCAGCAACTGAGGCAGCTAGCTGAGCTGTCTAATGTTTCAGGACAAGGATGCTCAGATAGTGTGAGCATGGCTCGGAAGCGCCCTGGAATTCGCCCCGTCCGTTGGAGAGATCGCAATCGCATGAGAATCCTGCCTCGTCAATGCTCAGGACATGGCGTTTGGTTTTGCCCTCGATGGCGAAACGTCCGGAAGCAGTCTGCTCGATTCTCTTCTCGTTGACGTAAGGCAAGGCGTTGTTGAAAAGCTTTGCTGCGCTTACTAAATGACCTGATTGGATAAGCTCGGAGAGCTTCCGCCGCACGAAGTCTTTCTGCGATTCGGACAGAGCCAGGTAGAGATGGTGGGCGTTCAAGACCGCAAGCAAGACACCAGGCATTCGCTCGCGGTTGACCCTGGTTATTTCGATCAGAACGGCTTGCGGGTGGCGGCGAAAGAAAAGGCTCCAGGGCTCCTCTTCGAAGACGATGGACGCCAGGGTAGGACCGGGTCTGTCGAAGACTTTTGCCAGAGTTTCGAGAAAACGTTTCGACAGGGCCTGCGCTCTGCCGATCTCGTCGATGTAGAGCAGGGCTTCTGGCACACTCAAACCGCGCTCCAGCTCCGGCACGACGAACTCATCTATGGCCGGGATATCCACGTCGAAACCATGAAATGCTCCCGGCCCCTGCTTCGCTCGAAACATGAATTGCCTGCGCTGGCTGCGCGAATCGACCGAGACGAAGCCTGCTCTTTCTCCTGTCTCATCCAGCTCTTCCCGGGCGACAATGCCCAGTGCCGGACCAGGATAGGCTGCCACCACCGCATCGATGATTGTGCTTTTGCCGGTGCCGGGAGGGGCGGTGAGGAGGATTTTCACAGAGCGATTATACCGGTCTGGCATGTCTGGCAGGGGGTTGCCGCCATTCTGGTACGGTGGAAGTGCTGGTGAGTTCATACGGGGGCGACCGGTATTGAATGGCAACCTGCCGCTGTTAAGGTCGGATTGAAGTTGTCCTGGTTTTCCGCAAGAGAGGTCACTGGCGAAAGGAAGGTTTTTTCTGACTATCCCGGAGCTCACCGTTGACTTTCCGTCACCGTGACCGGGGCGACTTTTCCGCAAGGAGGAGAAATGATTCAGGAGTATCTCGCTATCAGCTTGCTGTCCGTTCTCGATCTCTACCTCAAGACCATGGCTGCTTTCTCGTCCCTGGGAGACACCCGGGACGCACTCAGGAAGGTCGGCCAGTCACTCGCCATGGAGCGCTGGGGCGGATACGCTCGCGTCTGGGAGGGCTCGTTCCTGATCTGCCTGGAAGTGCTCGAGCTCGTCTGCGCCGTGCTCGCGACCATCGAAGCCGAGCATGACTGGGACTCTGTCCACAGACCCGGCTTGCGAGATCTCCTCGGCAGTCTTCTGGGCACCAGGGCTCGCTTTCTCATCGTGCTGGGCAACTACCGGAAGGCCACGGCGTCTTACGAAGAAGCCCGCCGTATTTTCGAGCTGGATCGCAGCACCGTCAACTACCAGCGGCGCGAAGCGGCGGACAACAGCCGGGGTACCTGGTATCGGGCCCTTCACGAAAGCTTCTCCGATTTCCAGCGGGTGCTCGAACGCCTCGACGGCAACCGGCACCTCCTTTCGAGCGGGTCTCGGGAAGTTACGAATCATGACTTGTCATGATCGCTAAGCGAGCCTCGCTAGGCAGTTCCGGACCTGGAATCTTGCAGCTGGCAAGGGAACCTGGAGGGTCCAGGTCCTCGAGGGGATGTAAAGAGGTGTTGCGCCCGCGCAAATGGAGGCTTAGAAGGGGATGCAAAGAGGCCGGGAAAAGCCTAAGGTTCAAATATCTCTCTTCTCTCCCTCACTTCAAGAAGCGCGCAGCATCTAGCCAAACAACAGCTCAGCCAGACTATCGGCGAGTCATCTCGATGATGCGCGTGAGTCCGAGTGTCAGTGTGTACTGTACGTTGCCTGGTGTTTTGCCGGGAGAAGACAGCCTTCTTCGCCGGAATCGCCCTGAGAGATCCACCCGCCATGATGATCATGGCTGACAGAAAGGTTGAAAGCCTTGGCACATCTCTGCCCACACTGCAAGGAGAAGAAGCCCGATACCTCCGTTCGCGGCACCTGTCAGGCCGCGGGCCATATCGCCCAGGCGAATCTGCCCAGGAATCACGTGCCCTGGACCGAGAGCCCGAACTTCACGCTCTGCGACGCCTGCGGCGACCACTTCGGCTTCTGCGTCTGGTGCTGGGGACCGATCAACGGCCACGGCCGGATCACGGTGCCCACCGACAAGACCTTCGTCCGCGCTTTCGAGAAGGAGAATGGTCTCCACATCGAAGGCATGAATGTCGGCGAGCAGGTGCTCGCGCAATTCGCCATCGACCGCTTCACCGGTCTGATCTGGGAGGTCAAGGACCTGTCTTGCGGCGTTCGCCTCGTGGCCACCCGCATGGTCCAGGACGGCGCCGCCGCCGATGACCGGTGGTGGTGGTACGGCTCCCGCTATGCCTGGCTCGAATTCTACTTCGAGCTCGATCGCTCCAACCCGGCGGCTCACATCGAGATGGTGCAAGCCTCCAAGTACGAATGGCGCCCCATCACCAAGCCCAAGACCTGGCGCGTGACGGTGGAAGTCCGCCAGTGATTTCGTTTCTGGGGCGCCGGAGTCACTGAGCGCGACCGCTCAAGTGGTACCCGTTCCCCAGATTCCAAGCCTAACCGGCAGGTGCTCGTCAGGTCCTACCTGACAGCATCTGCCGGACGGGTCTGCAGATCTGACCCGAGCGCCCGAGTACGTCTTTTCTTTTAAGAAAAAGTACTATAGCTGATAAGAGAAAGATCTCGAATGCGAAAAGATCAAGGGAATCGGCTCCTCTTGCGAGAAAGGAGCCGATTCCCTCGAATCATTTGCGCCTCAGCGAGGCCGTTGAATCTTCATGCCCTTTTCCCAGCTCACGAAGATGGCGCTGCACCAGGTGTCTATGGGCCAGGTCCGAGAGTCGTCGATACGAGTCTCGATACGGACTGTGAGTCCGAGAGACTCGCAGTAGGCGATGAGGTCGCCGGTCCAGCTGTCGCCGCGAAGCTCGGGATCAGGGTTGTTGCTATAGGCGTGGCTGACCTCGATCTCGGTGCTGCCGAATTCCCGGCTGTACCTGTCAATCCTGTCGTGCATTTCGGCGATCGTTCGCCGGACCGTTTTGACCCGCTCGCGGTGGCGCTCGGCTGCCTTGCGGGCTTGCGCGGCAGCGGTCGTCTCGCAGAGCTTCTCAAGAAAGCTGCCTGATCCATCGCTGGACTGGAGCCGTTCCGGCGCCCACTGGACGACGATACGGCTTTCCTGCCGGTCGAAGCCGCGATAGGGAGCCATGAATGGCTGCAGCCCTGCTTCTTCGCACCAGGCATAGACGGCGGCGGCCGCCGAGTGGAGCCAGTCGGGACGGGGCGACTTGCTGAAGGTCCGGTCTTTCCAGCCCGGACAGGTGAAGTCGCGCCCTTCGATGATGGTCATGACGTCGGCATAGCTGCCTCCGTCCAGGGTCGTGCGGGCGATGATGTCGGGGATCTTCGCGATGAGCGCATTGATCTCGACATCGAGCCGCCGGTTGGTCTCTTCCTCGTTGCTTTCGCGCTCGGCTGCCAGAGCGGCAGTACGAGTCGTGATCTGCCGGAGCACGTGCGGTGCTATGGACATTGTTCTTTCTCCTGGTCCGCTCTTAGCGGACCCCAGATATCCCGCTGTCATATGGGTCCAGCGAGCTGACCCTGTCCTCCCGGTGACGGAGCTGGCTGCATCACCGGGGGCAATGACGGCTGCCGAAGCGGCCGGAGTTATCGAACTGTTCGTGACTCGACCTGGTGCCGCGGCCGGTATCATATTGCCACGGCTATCAGTTTCAATCCGAAGACGGCGTGTCTCCAGCTTCGCGCTCCCGGCGCTCGCACCAGTAGTCGAGCGCCTCGAAGAAGAATCGGCCGAGCTCCTCGAAGCCCGGCACGGCAGAAAGCTTGACCGCCAGCGGCAGGATTTTCTCGCGGGTCTCCTTCACCTGCTTGATCTTCTTCTTGCGGAAGAACTCATGCATGGCTGGATCCGGCGAGTCCAGGGTGGACATGTTGTGCACGCGGTCGGCGCACTTCACCAGCCAGGCGCGAGGGTCACCGGCGGCCAGCCGCTCGATGTAGCGCTTCAGGCTGAGCCCTTTCTCCTTGGTGACGAGCTTCACCAGGAGGCAGGTGCCGGGGCCGAACCACTCCTCGATGTCTGCGAGCTCGAGGATGAAAGTGTCCTCGACCACGTCGTGGAGAAGGGCGGCGCAGATGACCTCGTGGTCTCTGACCCCGAGACGGATGAGCAGCAGCGCCAGGGACTTGGGATGCTCGAAGTAGCGACCGCCTCCCTGCCGGACCTGGCTCTGGTGCCCGTACTTGGCCAGGCGGTAAGCCTGCATGATCTTCCTCTGTTGCCAGGGAAGGAAGTAGGGGGCGATAAGCTTCTCGAAACCGGTCCGATTGGTGCCCTTCAGAAGCGCAAGAGCGGATACGTCGTGTCGCCGGGTCATGTTGATTCCTCCATATGCTCTTGCCAGTGGCGGAAATCGGCTTGTACCGAGCTGGCCATGACACGCACGGAGTCGCGGAGCCAGTCGTCGTCCCTCGCCTGCAGATCCTCGAGGATGCTATCGGCGCGGTCCGGGGTGCCCAGGTGCTTGTTGGCGAGATCGCGTCCCATGGCTGTGAGAAGGACCTCTTCATGACGGTGCGTGACCAGGGCCCCGAACTCGATCTTGGTGCAGTCTGGCGCCAGGCGCCTGACCGTCCAGTCACCGGCTACGACTGTGTATGGGTCGCCGGCGAATCCCTGGCTCTCTCGGATTATGGCGTCGGCATGCAGGATCTGCTTGCCGAGCCCGGCCCAGATGCAGGCGGAAGGGACGTTCAGCTTGCACTCCCGGGCGATGCGCCCGCCGTTCCACTGCCCGAGGGCGACGAAACGAGGACGCCCGAGGCTGCCTTTACCGGCGGTGCGCCCTGCGAAGGTGACACCGCTGGTGCCCTCGGGCAGATGGCTCTGGAGAAGCGCTTTCACGTCGGCCGGAACCCTGGCTTGCCTGCTCACCTGACTGTCGAGATTGTGCCAGAAACTGAGGGGATCCCGCAGCATCTGGCTGGCAAGGTCGTACAGTTCCCGGTTCTCCTCAGCCAGCACGAAGGGTTTGATTCCTTCGCGCAATCCTGCTTTGTAGCCGGTGAGAATCGCCTGGCAGGCACGGCCCAGTTTGATGTCGAGCTGGCCGCCTTTGATGGCGGTCCTGGCGCTGGTTCCGAGCCTGACGAGATCGATGGTGTAGGGCATGGGGAAGGCTTCGTCGAAGTCGTTGATACCCCAGACCAGACGGCCTTCGACATCTCGCCAGTTGCTGTAGTTGTCGAGATGGATGTCGCAGACCGCGTACACCACCGGAGCATCCATCAACTCCGGGCAGAGCTCCGGAAAGAGCGCTGCGAAGCGGTAGAAGGTGGCGCGGAGAAACACGAACGGATCCCGGGCCATATCCCTGTGCTTCTTGCTCAGGTCGGCACGGACTATCGAAATCTTGCCGGCGAGCCAGTCTTCGAAGGACCGGCTTGCCTGGATGATGCTCATGGCTGGCATATCAAGCCCTCTCTGATCTCTTGCGGACCGGCATGCAGGCGCCGTCACAGGGGGTGGCGGCGATAAAGATGCAGGGCGGTCAGGCGGAGATGGTTGGCGGTGATTCGAATACTCGATTGATTGTTGAGAAGAGTGTCTACAGCCTAGCTTGTCAAGCGGGCGAAGTCGAGTTATCAAGAGGGATTAAGAGGGCTCTGTACAAATCGACATTTACCCGGGAAAGGCACGTATAGACAGCTTTACCCCGCTGTTTACCTCGTTGTGTCTTAGCGCTAACTGGGCGATATACAGAATCGGATTCACAGGCTTCCTGTCATTGATTTTGTTAAGGAGAAGACCCTAGTTTGTAAACACAGCTTCTTTACATACAGTTCGAGCAACCTACCAGAATCGTCCTCAATATTGAGTTTTGCCTGTTTTTCTTCCGCCTTGAGAAGAAGAGGCAGAAAGAAGTCAATCATGAACAACAATCGAAACGGGCTTCTCTTCGCCCTCAGCATCGCATGCCTTCTGGCGGCGGCTGTATCGTTTTCCCTGTTTGACAGCCGGAGCTCCTCGAAAGCCCTGCCTGAGAATTTCTCCGTCGGGGTCAATTATCCCTGGCACAGTTACGGGCGAGACTTCGGCTCCAGCGCCTGGGGTCATGCCGGTATCTCCGAGCCCCGCACCCGAAAAGCAGTTGACGCAGATTTCGCTTATCTCGCTTCGCTCGGGGTCGATACGGTTCGCTGGTTCGTTTTCTGCGACGGCCGCTCCGGTATCGTTTATGGAGGCAGTGGCGCGATTACCGGATTGGACGAGTATGTTTTCCCCGACATGGATGCCGCTATCGAGATTGCCTCTCGATACCGGATCCGGATCATATTCGTCCTGGTCGACTTCCACCTTTTTCGCGAGCGGGAGCTGATTGCCGGTGTCCAGGTTGGCGGCAGGCGCGATCTTGTAGCCGATGCCGGATTGCGCAAGCAACTTCTCGAGAAAGTCTTCCTACCTGTTTTCCGCCGATACGGAAATGAGGAGCAGATCCTCGCCTGGGAGATCATCAACGAGCCTGAATGGGCTATGAATGTCGACTTCAAGCGCGGTATCGTGATTGACCGGGTCGCTGCCAGCGCTATGGTCGAATTCGTCCGAGATGCAGCAGCCGCAGCCCACGCCCATAGCGGGCAGCCCGTGACGGTGGGAAGCGCCGGCTTCGCCTTCCTTGGTCTCTGGACCGGCGCCAATCTGGATTTTCTCCAGGCTCACTACTATGGCTCTCTGCGGGCTCCTCTGCCGTCCGCCGCCAGCTTTCGATTCGCCGGACCGATCATCGTCGGGGAGTTTCCCTCGGCTTCTTCTGACCGGGATGTCGCTCAGTATCTCGAGGCGTTTCGGAAGAAGGGCTATCACGGCGCCTTCGTCTGGAGTCTCAACGGGAGGGACCGCTTTTCAGGATTGAGGTCCCAGGAGAGAAATCTGCGGCTCTGGCTCTCCCGCAGCAATCCCTGATCCGAATTGGCTCTGGCGGGAAGTCCGGCGAAAGCCGGGCTTCCCGGAGGTCCTGTTGTTCTCCCGGCCCTTGGTTTTTTTTCGGGGGGGCGATGCAACGAAATTCTATAGTATCTCTTGCAAAGATAGAAGTCGCACAAGAAGAACAAACGATGTTTGGCCGGAAGGGCCTTGACAGAGTTTGAGAAAAGTTCGACAAAGCGGAAAAGCGAGGAAGACTTCCTGTCCTCCTCGCTTTTCGAATCAGCTAGAGCCGGCTCCGGTTCAGAGCTTGACCCTGCCTCTGAGAATGTCGGCAATCATCACCCAGTCGCCGATCAGGCTGTAGACCGGATAGGTGAAGCTCACCGGCCGACAAAATGCATGCGCCGGTTGCGCACGTCGGAGTGCTCGGAAAGATAGAACGGGTAGAAATCCCGGAAAGTGCCGAACTTTTTCATTGGTCCAGAGAGACGGAGGCCTGATCGAGAAAGTCGCTCGCCTGAGCGTAGAGGGAATCGCTCAGCGATCGCAGACCGGTGGCAAGCGATGCCGGATCGCCGCTGGTGGGCGGGTCGAGTAAGCGAAAACGGTAGACGTCGAAGGGCTCTTTCGGTTTGTCGCGATCAGACTCGACGCGAAGCCCGAGCCGAAAGAGCTCTTTCAGGCAGTCCCCCATGATCGACTCGGGCATGAGCATCGTGCTCCCGGAAGCACTGGCATAGTCGCCTGATTCGATCTCGGCGGCCAGGGTCTCCAGGCGGTGAGCGAGAAGAGCGGTGTCCGAGGCGAGGATCATGTAGCCCCAACCGGCAAGATACGAGGCAGAGGCAGGTGTCTCGGTCCGACGAAGAGCCCTGCGACGAGGACGATCGTCAGCCTGAGCGGGTATGGGAATCTGATTCAGGAGTTCCACGAGCCGGGCGCGCTTATCGAAGAAAGCTTGCCGGGCTGTACTGGAGCTAGTCATCTGAGTCTCCCGTTGTTGTCGTTGTTGTCTTTGAGGATAATGGCGCGCCGACAATGCACTACCGGCAGAAAACGGCGCGCCACCACAGGTCAGCGAGGCTGCCTGAAATTACTTCTTCTTGGCCTTTTTGGCGTCGCAGCCGCCGTCGTCGTCCTTGGCGCCTTCTCCGTCCTTGCCTTCCTGGTCCTTCTTGGTCTTCTCGCGCATCTTCTCGATGGCTTCGGCGTCTTTCTTGCGGGCCCAGATTTCCTCGTCGGAGCGGCCGCCAAGCGGATTCTTGCTGGACATTCGTAGATACCTCTTTGCTAGGGTTGTTTCACCGCTCGAACCGGGCGTGCCAACACTCCTGCCGGAAGACAGGAAAAATCGGGCGCGCGGGTGTTGAGAGATTCTTGTCGAGAGTTTTCTTTTGGCAGAAGGGTTCGATTGGTGAATGACTGTCTCTACCAGATCTCATGAGTCAGACAGAATCTTTTGAGAGTCAAAAAGTGTGAAGGGATCGGTCGCAATATTTGTAATCAAAGCTCGCGCGACTTCGAGTTATCCAGTGCGAGGTTGTCGAGAGCTTCCCCGGGAGGGGTTCTTGACAGGTGGGTGGCGACTAATTAATCACTGGTCCTGCGACTCTCGATCCCGGAATTGCCCGCTAAAACCGGCTGGTCAAGCTGCACGAGTGATGATCCGCTTGATAACCGCAGCTTTTTGATGAAATTAAGCCGCTCGCTCTGATAGCTGTTATTGACTCTTATTTCTTCTCTTCGTTTCGCGAAAAACAACTACCGGCCGATTCTCTATCTCGATCTCCACTTTTCCGGAGGCCCCCCGCGGGAGCCTACTGGTCGGACGTGGTCGAGCGGTGCGGTTCATATTCTGCGAGGTTACGATGAAATTTCTCGAAGGCCTGAACGCAGAATTCAGGCAAACTTTTCGTTCTTTGAGATTGAGAGACTTTCGGGTCTACACCATCGGGCAGCTCACCTCCCTCACCGGCACCTGGATGCAGTCCGTAGCCCTGAGCTGGCTTGTTTACAGCATCTCGGGCTCGGCTGCTGCACTGGGTACGGTGGCACTGGCAAGCGGGCTGCCGATGATCCTGCTCACCTACTTCGGAGGGGTGATCGCAGATCGGTTCGACCGCCGGAAGGTGCTCTACGCCACGGTCGGGCTGCACATGCTCCAGGCTCTCGCTCTCACTTTTCTGGCTTACACCGGTTTGATAACCGTAAGCTGGATTATCGTTCTGGCGGTGGTCGGCGGCTGCATAGGCGCGGTGGAGATGCCTGCCAGGCAGTCCTTCGTTCCCGACCTGGTGCCGGCCGACGAGCTCACCAATGCCATCGGCATCAACTCCGCCGTGCGAAACACCACGCGGATCCTCGGGCCGGCTATCGCCGGTCTCACCATCGGTGTCTTCGGCGAAGTGTTTTGCTTCGGTCTCAATGCGCTCAGCTATGTGGCATCGCTTGTCACACTGGCAATGATCGGCACCGTCGCCGTGCATGCCAGACCGGAAGCCGCTTCTCGCGGCAAGCATGGGGCAGGCAAGTCCGCCGGCAAGGGAAGCATCACAAGCGTGCTTTTCGACCCTGCTATCAAGCATGTCCTCATTCTCACCGCTGCCATCAGCATGTTCGGCTTCCAGTACACGGTGCTTCTGCCCGTGGTGGTCGACCGTATTCTCGGTGGCAGTGCTTCTGCTCTGGGGTTCCTCTCGGCGGCATCCGGCGCCGGAGCACTCCTGGGCTCACTTGCCCTGGCCAGCCGCGGCAAGCCCGAGATGTTGAGAAGAGTGATAGGGTTAGCCAGCCTCGCTCTCGCGGCGGCGGTGGGCATGCTCGGTTTCTCGTCCAACCTCTGGCTCTCGGTCCTGGCTGTGACCGCTGCTGGAGCCGCCGTCAGCATTCAGACCGGTGGCAGTATTTCACTGGTGCAGTCCTCTGTCGACGGCGCCAAGCGAGGCCGGGTCATGGCTGTCTTCTCGATATTCATGATCGGCTTCGCGCCTATTGCTGCAATGTTCGCCGGAGGGATGGCCGAAATGCTCGGCGTCCGCCTGACTCTCTATGTCAGTGCTCTGGCGGTGCTCATCTCCGGTCTCCTCTATCTCGTCTTCCGCAGGAAGAACGAGCCTGAGCCCCAGACCGATGGCAAAAACTGACAGGAGACGCAAATGATCAAGATCATTCTGCTCGCTCTGGGCTTGGTCCTGCTTGTTCTGGCCGGCAAGTCCCTTCTCTCTCGGGTGGAAACCACTGGTGGTTCCCAGCCCTCTCCCGTGTCCGGACCGACTGTAATCGACAGTCAGGGCAACCGGATCAGCTTCGACGAATTCGCCGACCGGCTCATGGCCTATGAGTTTATCTCCGTCGGTGAGCTCCACGACAGCGAAGCGCATCACCGCATGCAGCTCCGCATCATCCAGGCTGTCTATGCGCGCGACCGCAGCGTCGGCGTCGGCATGGAGATGTTCCAGCGTCCTTTCCAGGATGCTCTCGATCGTCATATCGCCGGCAACAGCACCGAAGACGAGCTGCTTGCCCAGACCGAATACCAGACGCGCTGGGGCTTTCCCTGGCCGCTCTACCAGCCCATCGTCGAGTACGCCAGGCAGAACCGTATTCCGGTGGCGGCGCTCAATGCCCCGGTGGAGCTGACCCGGCGCATCAAGCAGGTCGGTTATGAGGGTCTCACCCGGGCCGAGAAAGACCAGCTCGGACCCGTGGATTTCCACGTCCAGGCGCATCGCGATCACTGGCTGCCGATGCTCGGCCACATGCACGGCAATCGCACTCCGACCCCCGAGGAGAAGGAGCGCTCTTACCAGATCATGACGGTCTGGGACGATTATATGGCTCAGAGCGCCGCCGACTTCAGGAAAGAGCGGCATCTCAAGCGCATGATCGTGCTTGCCGGCGGCGGTCACGTCGAGGGCGGCTTCGGCATCCCCGACCGTGTTGCCCGTTATTCCGGCGGCAGGAGCGTCACTGTCGGTATCGTGGTCGGTGGCGTCAACGATCAGGGCCCGGCTCTGCCCGTGGATTTCCTGATTTGTGTCAACCCTGACCTGAGCCAGCCCGGACCCTGCTCCAGCAGCAACCCGTAAGGATTCGGGTCAGACCACGCGGGACTTATCGTTCGGACAGGGTGAGGGTATCCCTCACCCTGTCCGTTTTTCTCGGCAGCCTCGTTTATGCTCTCTCTTGCATTTTGTTTCTTGAAAAAATATTACTATATGCAAGAGTAAAACTCCTTCTGAGTGAGAATGTGGACTGGAGGAGGTCGCTCGAGGCAACCTCCTCAGTCCACATCTCGAAAGCCCCCTGGCTGCATACGGAATTCAGACCGGATTCAGACCGGATTCAGACCTGGCTGGCTTCTGACCGGGCTTTATCGAACTCGGCCCTGTCCTCCAGGGAGAGGATGCGGAAAGCCTTGTCAGAGAGGAATCGTGCCGGTTTGATCGGGTCGAGCATACCGGTGCCCAGACCGAGGAGCCCGGTGCCGTACTGGGAGGTCTTGATTCCCAGCCGGTGATAGAGCTCCAGGCAGATGCCGATGCAGGTCCAGCGATCGGCGTGGCGCTGTCCGATGATCAGGCCCACCCAGTCATAGCCGGTGGCTTTCAGCTTCGTCGTGAGCCAGCGCTTCAGGAAGGAGGGCAGGGGAAGCTTGCCGATCACTTTCTCCCGGCGCCGGTTGGTGGCGTCGCGATAGGCGATGTTCTGCTCGAGCATGATCTGGCCGAGCTGCGGGGCGAGCTCTTTCTTGAGCTCGGAGACTGGCTCTGCCAGGCGCAGGACGATGTAGTGACCGCGCTTGAGGAGCTTGCTCGCCACCAGGTCGGCGCGGTGCAGGACGACGCCCTTCTCCATGTAGGCGCTGAGGAGCATCATCTCGCCCCGCGGACCGCGGATCGCCACCTCGCCGTGCCCGACGCTCTCATGAAGACGGTCGGCCATGCGACCGCTGGTGAGGACCAGATCGAGGTCCTGGAGCACTTCCACCGGCGGGTTCACCCAGGCGTTCTTCGGTAGAGGACCGTGACCCTGGGTGATGTATTTCTTGCGGTTGATCCGGTAGCGGACATAGATGAAGAGCCAGGCGAAGAGCTCGAAGCCGGCTAGCCCTTTGAGCTCGATGGGACCGGCAGTCCAGAGGGCAAGTCCGGAGAGCGCCAGCCCGACCGTGATCGGCAGAAGCATCTTGAGCCTGGAGAAACCGTCGAAGTAGGTGTCGAAGAGATGGCCGAGCTGGAACCACGTGAGAGCGAGCCAGAGCCCGCTCACCGTGACACAGCCGATGCTGAAGGTCCAGGCGGTGTCGCCCTGGAACCACTGCCAGGTGAGCCAGATCAGAGCCAGATAAGCGAACGAAACAGCGGTTTTGCGCAGACGGTAAAGCATGTTACCTCCATACAGACCACCCTGGCGCGAGCCGGGCGGTCTTCAGGTATGTTCGAGTATTGCGAGTTTCAGGCGTGAAGGCGCCCGGGAAGAGCTTCCAGGAGGCCCTGCCTGACGGCGCCGGTGAATTCTACGAAACGGCTGCTCCGCTTGAGAGCGATTGCCGGACCGGCGAAAGGCACTGCATCGCTGAAGAATGAATCGATCAGGTCTTCGGGCAGCTCGAGCTGAACGCCACCGCGCCCGTTGAGATTGACCACGTTCTGTCGGTGCTCGCCCCTGTACTTGGGCGGATTCGGATTGATCCTGAAGCCTCTCAGGGTAAGCGCGCTCATGACCAGGATTCGGGTGGAGCAATCGAGCCCGCCCAGCCAGACGGACCATCTGTCCACTTTGCCCATGCCATGAACGGAAAGGGTCAGTCGAGATTTCTTGATCAGCCGCGTAAGAGCCGGGTCACGGAACCTGGTGGAGGTGACGTGCAGTTCGAAAGGCTTTTCGCGAACCAGTCCCTGGAAGTCGTAGAGGTTGAAATCGTCACCGGCTATGCCTCTGGCGATGGCCGAGGTGCCGGGCTCGATATAGCCTCCGTGCGGGGCGAAAACTGTGATCGGGCTTCCCCTGTCGATACAGGTGATCCTGAAGTCTCGCCCTTCTTCCAGGCTGCGTCTCAACTGCCGGAGTGACTGGTATTTGTCAGCCATCCTGGTAACACTCCTTCTCAAGCCATCCGGAAGACACGCAAGCAGCCATGACCGACCGGAAGCCGCAGGGCTTTTGGTGATCGTGAGTACGGGTGCTCGGGGTTTAGCTCTGAAAGAAATTAGAGTAAGAAAAAACAGTTGACCTCAGAATCTTAGTAAGACCGAGATTCTCTATTCAAGGCATAACAATAAAGAACAGCACATATTGACGGCTGGCTCTACCAGTGAAGGCTGCCAGCCGTGCTCGGGCGGACATCGTATTACAGTCTTCTTAGCGCCAGGCTGGGCTGAGTCACTTAGCGCGGTTAGCGCTGCCGGGTGGCAGGAGGATCTTTATGGCATTGAGCTTGCTCACCGGATCCAGGGTCTTGTCTCTGATCACCTGCTGGATCAGGTGGGTGCGTGTCGGCTCGAAGGTCTGGCTGAAAAGCTGGTCTTCATCGATCAATCCGAGGCTCCGCGCCCAGGAGCGTGCCTGGGGATCGAAAAGGGCTTGGTGTATGTCCCCATCGAATTTGGTGTCCACCAGATTGAGGAAGCCCACCGCCAGAGGAGCACCGCTGCCGGTGACAGGAGGAGGCCCCGGAGCTCGTTTTGATGCTATGGGCGGTGCCACCGGCGGAAATTCCTCGCTGGCCACTGGATCGGCAAACGGGTCGGACTCGGGGATTCCTGTGGAGCCGGCGGACTGACTGTGGACTCGCCACTGGGCATGAGTGATCTCGTCCACGCCGATGTTGCCGGGCCGGACCGGTCGGATTCGCTCGCGCGGATAGTAGAGAGGCTCGTCGTCCTGATACTGCTGGGTGACATAGGGGCGTCCCGAAACACCATAGTAACCGGCGTATGGATAGGTGAAGAGGCGTCTGGTGGACCGATTCAGGTAGCTGGTAGCGGAAAAGAGCGGGTTGGCGCTGTAGGGCGATCCGAAACCGAGAAGCGGCGCCGCCAGGTAAGGAATCGAGTAGAGCAGATTGCGCCCGTAGCCGCCATATGGGTAGCCGTAGTAATAGGATTGAGCCGGCAATGGCGCCTGGAGCTGCAGGAGAAGCACAGCAAGCAGGGCGATGATGCTCGGGGACAACGCCACGGTAAATCCATTTCTTCCAGATCGCCTTCTGGCTGTCACTTTGAATTGTCGCTCCGGTTATCAAGAAGTTTCTGGTCGTATTGTAATGCCCGACCGGTGCTGGTTAAAGACTATATGGCAAAGGTTTAACCTGGTCTCAATAAGGAAGAAAGCATGAATACCGAGTATATCCGATGGTATTATATTAATTGACCGACCGTTTGGTTAATTAATTCGGGCAATTAATCTGGTCGCACCACAAAACCCGGGTCACACCACCATGAGAGCAGAAAACATGACACGACAGAAACAGGCAAGCAAGTCGAACGGCAAGCGTCACGGATCCAGTTCCGGCTCCGGTTCCGGTTCAGAAAAAATCAGCGAGAGCGACATCAAAGCACCGCCGGAGCATCTCACAAGCATGCCGGACCCGGAAGAGATTCTGCTCAACACCGAATCGGCGCCGGCTATTACCGATCGTCTCAATATCTTTCCTTTCGACTGGCGTGTCGAGACCCCGAGGCTCATGGATATCTACGAAGACAGCCGTGATCCGGGCTGGTCTCCTTCAGGTCTCGACTGGAGCAGCATCGATCTGTCCGAATACACGCTCGATCAGCGCTATGCCATCTCTTACTGGTTCACCCTGCTTTCGGTCTTCGACGCCTCGGGACCTGCGGTCTTCGCCCGGGCGATGATCCATGCTTACGAGACCCATGAAGAGGACGCCATCAGAAAGTGCTTCTTCTCGGTGACAAGAGATGAGATGAATCACGAAGAGGTTTGCGGCCGCGCGATCAACAAATTCACTCCCAACGGACCCCTGGGTTTCGAGCCCGAGACCCTTCTGGGCAAGCTGGCTCGCAACAACATCGAATGGCTCTATCATAACGGCGCCCGTTACTGGAGGGGCTATAAGACTGCCGTAGAGCACTATCCGATGCCTATTCTCTTCAGCTCCTTCCTTTTCGGCGAAGTGGCATCATCGACGCTTTTCCACAGCATGTACGAGCGCACCACTATCCCCGTGCTCAAAGAAGCCTTCAAGAATATCGGACGGGACGAAGGTCGACACCTGAGCTTCTGTCTGGCTCTTCTCAAAGAAGTGCTGCCCAAGCTGAGCGAAGAAGAGAAGATGACGGTCACCAGGCAGTTCCGGGCTGGATTCATTTTCCTTTCCGGAATCCTCTACGAGCCGCCGTCCGAGTTCTGGCAGCTCCCCGACACATTCCTTCCTGCCCAGCGTCTGCTCGAAGAGCAAGCCAGGGCCGCCGGGCTCGGTGTCCTCGATCTCGAGGAGCGCCGGGAGAACTGGCGGACGGCGGTGGTGCGTCTGAAGACCATTGTAGAGCCGCACGGTGTCAAGTTTCCGGCTCTGCCCGAGATCGATGTCGACGGAGAGGACGTGGCATTCGACGCGGACAAGATCGTCCCGATCTTCTAAATGGTCAGGCCCAGAGCCGAGACTTACGATCAAAAGAAGCAGGAGATCCTGGACGGCGCTGCGGAGATGTTTGCCGAGCGTGGTTTCGACGGCGCCTCGATAGCGGCGGTTGCCGCCCATTGCGGCGTATCAAAAGCGCTTCTCTATCACTACTACCAGTCGAAAGAAGCGCTTCTCTACCATATGCTCCTCAATCACTGCGAGTTGCTCTCTGATACTGTCCGCAATGCTACCGCGGAAGAGCCTGAGCCGGCGAAACGTTTGCGCTGTCTGGTGCGCGCCCTCATGAGTCTCTATCTTGCTTCCAATCACAAGCATGTCGTCCTGCTCAACAACCTGCATGTTCTGCCTGCGGAACAGCAGGAGGAGATCAGGTCCCTGGAGCGCGAGGTCGTTGGGGCCATCAAAGATATAGTCGGCGAGCTTCGACCGGACCTTCCCTCTGCCGAGCGCTCGGCGCTGGCCATGAACCTAATGGGCTCTGTCAACTGGACCTATACCTGGTTCCGGCAGGGGGGAGCGATTACCGATTCTCGCTATGCCGATATGGCCACCGCCGTTTTTCTCAACGGCATCAAATCGGACCTGGTCTTCTGAGCGGAGCCCCCGGATTTATTCGAAACAAGCTGAGTGCTACCTGATTCGAAACAAGCTGAGTGCGCCGCCGGATCGACCCGATTTTCCGGCTGGCGAGAGCCGATTTTCCGGCTGGCGAGAGCCGATTTTCCGGCTGGCGAGAGCCGATTTGAAGTCGGACTTCAGTAATAATATGGCGTTAAAGCTATAAAAACGAGATCTTATGGCGTTTCTGACGTATTTTCGGCGATTTTTTAGGCTAGAAACGCATATTTTCTCGAAGTGTTATAGGAGCGAGGTGGATTTGGGTGAAGAGCGCCGTTCCAGGACGTTCTGGAGAGGATTTTTTAGGCTAGAAACGCATATTTTCTCGAAGTGTTATAGGAGCGAGGTGGATTTGGGGGAAGAGCGCCGTTCCAGGACGTTCTGGAGAGCCGCTATGGTCATGGCGATATCGCGCTCGAAAACATAGCCCATATGCCCTATCCTGAAGATCTTGCCTTTCAGATCGTCCTGCCCGTCGGCAACGATAATCCGGTAATCGTCTTTGAGGCGCTGGCGGATCTCCTGAACGGTCATATCCCCGGGAGGCAGGATGGAAGTGATAGTGGGAGAAGCGCAGGGGTCCTCCACGAAAGGTTTCAAGCCCATCTCGACGATGGCTTCGCGCAGGAGCATTTTGAGCTTGCGATGCCGGGCGAAGATGCTTTCTTTGCCGTCCGCTTTCATCATCGCCAGCGATGCGGTCAGGGCTCTGATCAGGCTGACATTGGGCGTGAAAGGCGTGGTTTTCTCTTTCTGAGCCTTCAGGTAGCGTCCCAGATCGAGATAGAACCGACCGTTGGTGCAGCTTTCGCAGGCTTTCCAGGCACGCTCGGAGAGATAGATGAAAGCGAGTCCGGGTGGAAGCATCAGGGCTTTCTGGCTGCCGGTGACGACGACATCGAGATCCCAGCCGTCGATTTCCACCGGTGCGGCACCGAAACTGGTGACAGCGTCTACAAGAATCAGGGCGTCGTGCTTGCGCACCACCCTGGCGATCGCCTCGAGATCGTTGATCACCCCTGTGGATGTCTCGTTGTGAGTGATGGTGACGGCTTTGACGCCGGCGTTCTTCTTAAGGGCGGCATCGACCATGTCAGGATCGATGGACGTGCCGGGCTCGGCGCTCAGGCGCTCGACGTCTGCCCCGTATGCGGTGGCGATCTTGGCGAAACGCTCGCCGAAGACGCCGCAAACCAGGCTCAGGACTCGATCGCCCCGGTTGACTGTATTGGCGACAGCGGCGTCCATGGCACCGGTACCGGACGATGTGATGATCAGGGGCTCGTTATCGGAGGCGGCAAGCCAGGTGAGACCTTCGATAGCCTCGGCGAGGATTTGCGAGAACTCCTGACTGCGGTGCCCGAGCGGATGTTTCGCGTGCGCTTCCAGAACCTCGTCCGGGACAGGGGTGGGACCGGGAATCATGAGAAACTCGCGCGGGCGGATAACGGTCATCGGAGCCTCCTTGAAATGACCACTTGAAGTGATCCCTTGAAATGACCACTTGCAATGACGACTGGATTATAAGCGGATCGGGCGGCGAAAATTGAGCCTCTGTGCCGATTCGTAACCTAAAGGCTTCAGAGATCGGCGAGAGAGCCCGGCTCGATTATGGGGTATTGCCGTTTGAGCTCCGGACCCGAATAGATCTCGAGACTCTTTATCCTGTTTTTCTCGATGGTGACTATAGCCGTCTGGATGTCTGGATAGCAGTCCTGCCAGCTGCTGCAGCGGACATTGTCGCAATTGAAATAACCCACGGTCTTGATCAGGTCTTCAGCAGGTTTTTTGGAGGGGCGGCAGGGCATTCCGGACCAGTCGATCTCGTCGCCGATCTCGTACCGCCGGTTGTCAATGGTGCCGTACTGGAAGCCCACCCCGGAGACGATTTCCTCCTTGCAGAAGGGGCAGCTGAGACCACCGTTTATGGTGTTGAAGTTCAAGAGCCTTTCTCCCTGGATACGCTGGCTATTATAAAGGGCGGGTGCCGAGCCCCGCCCTTCATGTCCTGATTTTCTCAGGCTGGCATCAATCAGTTGAGAGACGCCACGGCCAGGTCGCCCATGACCTTGTCCACGGTCATGAAATTGCTTCGGAATCCTGTCCGCTTGCTTTTGGATTGACCTTTTCGCGCCTCGTTCAGGCGCTGTTGCGCCAGGGCGTCTGCAGCCTGGTGGGGCGGCATGTGCTCGGCTTCGGAGCGCTCGAGGATGGCTTTGATCGTGTCATAAACGCGGGTGACTTTGGCCAGCACTTTCTCGTGGTTGTAGCCATCGAGCTCGGCCGCCACATTGATCAGACCGCCGGAATTGATGGCATAGTCAGGAGCATAGATTATGCCTTTGCTGAAGAGAGTGAAGCCGTCTTCGTCTTTCTCGAGCTGGTTGTTGGCGGAGCCGGCGACGATCTTGCACTTGAGCTGCGGTATCGTGCGCGAGTTGAGGATGGCGCCCAGAGCGCAGGGAGCGAAGATCTCGCAGTCCGCCGCGTAGATTTGATCCGGGGACACGACTTCGGCTCCGAATTCGGCTTCGACTTTCTCGACCTGATTGGGATAGATGTCGGTGATGATGAGCTTGGCACCGGCAGCGGATAGATAGCTGCAGAGATGATAGCCGACATTGCCGACGCCCTGTACGGCTACGCGGACACCTTCGAGCTTTTCGCCGAGACCGGAGGCTTTCAGGGCTGCTTTCATGCCCTGGAAAACACCGAAGGCTGTCATCACGGAGGGGTCGCCGCTGCCGCCTTCATTGCTGCCGCCGACTGCGTGGCTGGTAACCGTGCGGATAGTGTCGATATCGGATACGGTCATGCCGACGTCTTCGGCGGTGATATAACGACCGCCCATGGCATCCACGGCGCGCCCGAAGGCTTTCATGAGCTCGGGAGTCTTATCCTGGCGAGAGTCGCCGATGACCACTGCCTTGCCGCCGCCGAGATTGAGCCCGGCAACCGCTGCTTTGTAGGTCATGCCGCGCGAGAGTCTCAGGACATCGCGCAGAGCCTCCTGGTCGTCGGCATATTTCCACATGCGACAGCCACCAAGAGCAGGACCGAGGACGGTGCTGTGCACACCGATGATCGCTCTCAGGCCGGTTTCTTCATCGTGGAAGAAAGAGACCTGCTCGTGTCCGTAGTCATTCAAATCGTCGAAGATTCCCGTCATGTGCGGCACTCCTATTTGTAAGGCGCGTAGCCTTCTGCAATCCATCTCAAGTTTTACAACGATTTGTTACTCCTCTTGGAATTCATTAGGTTATCGCAACTTTCTTGATTCCCGGGGGCGGAAGTGCCAGGACTGGCGGCTCTCGGCCCGACTGACAATCGTCTGGTAAGGGTTGCGCAGGCTCTTTAAGGCCGATTTAATTGAAAGCGAATCCACTATGAACGAGCGCGAGAAAATCACCGAGTTCTGGAACGGTCTCTATGGGAGCGGGCGCATGCCGTGGGATCTGGGCGGCATTCCCGATCGGCTTTCGAGATTTCTGGACCGGGCGAGCGCCGATTCCGTTTTCCGGAGGGTTCTTATTCCGGGCTGCGGCTCCGGATACGAAGCAGCCCTTTTCGAAAAGGTCGGCTGTCAGGTCACTGCTCTCGACCTTTCGCAAGAGGCTCTTGCTCGAGCCCGGGAAATCCTGACCCTGGAGAATCCCGGTACTGAGGTCTCTTTCGTGGAGGGCGATTTCTTCGAATATCGTTGTGAGCGACCTTTCCACTTAATATACGAGCGAGCGTTCCTGTGCTCATTTTCGCCAGGCAGGAGGGCCGAGTACGCTCGAAAATGCCATGAGCTCCTGAGCGACCGAGGGGTTCTTTGCGGATTCTTCTATGTCGATGCCGAGAAGGAGAGCGGACCGCCATATCCGATCCCGGAAGAGTCCCTGAAAGAGCTCCTGCGAGATCGCTTCGAGCTCGTGGAGGACGAGGCTGTGCCAGCTTCCTGCAAGGATTCGCTCGATGTTTTCGACGGCTGCGAGCGCTTTCAAGTATGGCGAATCTCCCGCGAAGACAAGAGTCAGTGAAAACCCTGTTCCCCGAGGCTCTCTACGGAACTTATTCTAGAAATATCAGTTTCAGGTCTACCCGGGGGATCACTCTCATGCGGATCAAGCTCGTGCGGATCAAGCTTTTACAGAAATTGCTGGCGGTCACATTTCTTCTTTCTCCGCTTCAGGCTTTTGCATGCCAGCCGCCGCCATCGAATTCGAATTTCTCGGATCTACGAAATGACGTCATTACCGCTACCGTTTCGAAGGTCACCCCGGAAAGCGGTGCCACCAACGGCAATCCACCGACGGTCGAGCTTGTTGTGGACGAAGTCTTGAGAGGCTCCTCATATCCGGGCCGTATCAAGGTCATCTGGGGGGCTGACTGGCCCGGAACAATCGGCGACAAGGAGATGCGCTCCTGGAAAAACCTGCCCCGCTCGGCCCCGACCCCCGGAACCAGGCTCATTCTCCTGGTGCGAAGAGATGGCTCGTCTTACTGGTTGAGCAAGCCGGCCCAGGTTTACAGCCAGGCTGCTCTAGATCGAACCCGGAGGCTGATGATGGTCGAATGAGCTCACTGGCAGTCTTTTCTGGCGATATAGACGGTGGTGGTGTATTTCAGGGTGACTGGTCCTCCGGCTCCGTATCGCCTGTAGAGCTCGCTCAGACCGCTGCGGAGCTTTTCCGCCCGGGATCCCTGGCGCGGGGCGTAGGAGGTCGAGAAAGCCCTTCCCAGGAGTCCTTCCTCGTCCATGCTCTGGGAATTCGTGAATTCGGTGACACCGACGGTCTCGAAAAGATCGCTCAATAAAAGCGCCTTGCCTGACACTCCTCGCATCACCTCGACGCTGACCGCTTCGCTGTTGTCTCTGATGAGGGCACCATATTCCCGGGTGAACAGATCCGCCTCGTTGCGCTCGTTCCAGATGAGAATACAATGACCGCCAGGCTTCAAGATCCGGTGAAATTCGGACAGGGACCTCTCCGGGTCGAACCAGTGGAAGGCCTGGGCGCAAAGAACTGCATCAGTGCTGGAATCTGCAAGACCGGTCTTTTCGGCGGTGCCTTTGCGAAACTTCGGCGGATTCTGACTGCCTCCGGTAGACGCAGCCGACTCGGCTTTCTCTCTCATCTCATCATTTGGCTCGATGCCGAGAACGGCAATGCCGAGACGGGAGAAAGCCCTTGCCGATATGCCGGTGCCGCAGCCGACATCGACCATGAGCGAGGCCGGACCGAGGTGGCAGCGCTCGATGACGTGGAGGAGCGCCGTCTCCGGATAGTCCGGCCGGTAGCTGGCATAGGCGTCGGCCAGACCGGTGAATCTTTCGGTGGGATTCGATTTCTCGGTCACGGCTCCAGCTTCTTGGTGAGAAAGTATCGGATATGCCCTTTCGGATAGTCCGGGAGCTCGGCGAAGACTTTGTAGCCCAGGGACTTGTAGAAATTGATTGCCTGGAAGCTGAAGGTGTCCACGAATACGCTCGAGCAGCCGCGTTTGCTGGCTTCTTCCTCGGCGGCTTGCAAGAGGCGGGTGCCCAGTCCCTGATCCCTGGCGCTCCTGGCTACGGCGAGCTTGCTGATGCGCAGCCAGTCCCAGTAAGTCGAGCCGATCAGACCGGCGATGACGTTGCCTCGCTCGTCTCTGACGAATATGTTGAGAGCCCGTGGATCGTAGACGAGCCCCTGATCGGCATTGTGCTCGTTGAGCATGGCCGAGACCGCAGCCAGGTCCATCTGGTTGGGCAGCGATTCGATCTTGAGGGTCTCTCTGGTCATGGCTCAAACTCGCTAATACGATAGCATGGAAGCCCTCATGTGAAATTGCTAAACTATGGCTTCCCTTTGATTCGGATCAGGAGTGATGCGTTAGATATGGACTGGGACGTCAGTAGTTTTGGCAATGAGCAGGCTCAGGACTGGCTGAAAGAGCTTTCCTCGAGCCTCACCGGAGACCTGATCGAGGAAGCCCTCTCCAGGGTGGACGAGTCCGAGATCTTCATCGATTCTCAAGATGCAGAGCGAGCCGTAGCGGCCGCCGAAGTGGTGGCTGCCTCGAGAAAGCAGCCGTCCATGGATCTGCCGGTGGATGTGGAGTTGTGGGTGAACGCTCAAAAGTACTGCGCTCCGAAAGCCGTCGTGGAGCTGGCCAGCCGGGTGATCGGTAAGGTTTTCAAAGGCTCGGAGCTCCGCGATCTCTGGGAGGGCACCGACGCTGCCAGGGACTGGCGCAATTTAATGACCGATCTGACAGCCAGGCTCGATCGCGCTCTGAGCGAGCCTGCCGAGGAAGAAGATCCCGGTTCGAGCGGTGGCCGGGGCGGAAACAATCTCGAGTCGGTTTTCAACGAGGCGGTAGAGCTCGTCAGGGCAGGCAACCACAGAGGCGCAATCGCCAGGTTCAACCACGCGATCGATCTCGATCCCGGCTTTACCGTCGCCTATGTCGGCCGGGGCACATCCTTTCTGGCTCTGGGCAAATTTGAGGAAGCGATAAATGATTTCAACAGCGCCATCGATCGCGATCCGGAGCTCACCGAAGCTTATTATCTCCGGGCTCAGGCTTATTTCCAGTCCCAGCATTTCGGTCGGGCCATAGCCGATCTGACCATTCTGCTCAATATGCAGCCGGAGCGGGGTGAGGCGTATATGGTGCGAGGCCTGGCCAATGTCAGCATCGAGCGCATTCAAAAGGCGATCGACGATTTCACCAGCGCCCTGACTCACGACCCTGACTGTGTCAACGCTTATCTCCACCGGGCTCGGTGCTACGAGAAAGAGGGGCGGTTCGACCTTGCCGGAAAGGATCGTAAACAATATGAAAGGCTCTCCGGCGCTCGGGCTTAGTAGACCGGGCAAATCGCGTGAGCTGCGCTAGACCTTCTGTTCTTCAGTCCTGAACAGGGTCGCGGCCGGATGCGTAGTTTCCTTGGGAATGTCTCAGGGAGATGGCATTGTTATCAAGAGGGTGATATCAATACTATTCAAGCTGTCTCAATTCGATTCCTCAACTTCCTCAGATTCAACATCCCGCCTGAAGCCAGATTGACTACAGCTACGGTTTATTTACTGACCTCTCCCGAGGTAAGAGTTAAACTGTACCGTCCAGGCTCCGGGTCAACCATGAGGACCAATCGTGATACACGTATTCGGATTTCTCGTTCTGGACGCCGGGGGATCGAAACCCGGGTCGTCCGAATCTTGTGCCGCCGATTCAGCTTACTGCCGGACGGCTGTTGTCACTGCTAGTGGTGCCCGACGCAGCACGGCCTGGAAGAAAAGGGCCGATGCGCTCAAGAGGCTGGCTGCTTCCCGGAATGCCCAGGTCTTCACCGAAGCATCTCTGTCCCGCTCTGCTGGAGGCGAGCTTCCCGCTCTCGATGGCGTCACCGCCGTCATCATTTTCGGCCAGACCAACCACGATCGTCTTCAGGAGGTATGCAAGACCCTCAACGACGCCGGCAAGCTCGTGATGATCGCGGTGGACGCGCTGAAGAACCTGCAGTCTCTCCTTCCCGCTCTACGTGAAGTCAATGAGGAGGGGGTTCAGATGATCTCGGCGGGCTCCGTAGAGCTCGTTCTGACAGCTCCAGAGCTCATGATCTATCGCTTCCCCAAGCCGGATTCCACCAGTACCATCTGCGTGGTGGTGGACATCGACGCCAGGGACCCGCTGATTCTCTCGATGGTCAGGGGGCACGCTCCTTTCCAGGGCTGCGAGTCTCTTCCCGGCGGTTTTATCAACGTGCAGCTCGAGAATCTCGCCGAGTGCGCGGCTCGCGAGCTCATGGAAGAATGCTTCTTCAACAACGACGCGGAAGGAGACGAGGATCGTTTCACTTACCGCGTCCTGCCCTCCGATCTGGTGCTCATCGACGAGCGCTCGGATCCGGACCGCGATGAGCGCGGGCATGTTGTCGACCACGGTTATGCCTGGTTCGTTCCCGAGTCCAAGAAAGAAGCCGTGATGGCCGCCATCAATGCCGGTGACGATGCGCTGGCGGGCTCGACTCGCTTCGTGAGAGCCAGCCAGCTCCTCGAGCGCAAGCTCGCCTTCGACCATGCCAGGCTCGTCGAGGCGACTCTTGAAAGGCTTCGCCAGATCAAGGGAAAGCCTGCCAGAAAGACCAGAAAGACCAGGAAAACGAGGTAGCCTATGGTAGACGACGAATTCTCGAGATTGCTCTCGACCCTGTTCAAATCACATCCCTGGCACGGTGTCTCCCCCGGAGACGGCGTACCGGATCTGGTGCGCTCTTATATCGAGATCGTGCCCAGCAGCCCGGTGAAGCTCGAGCTCGACAAGAGCACGGGACACCTGCATGTCGACAGGCCCCAGCGCTTCTCGTCCATGTGCCCGACACTCTACGGTTTTGTCCCGCAGACATACTGCGGTGAGAGCGTCGCCGACTTCTGCGCCCAGAGCACCGGGCGCAAGCGCATCAGGGGTGACGGCGACCCGCTCGATATCTGCATCCTGAGCGATCGGGATTTCGCCCATGGCGACCTCCTGGTAATGGCCCGCCCCATCGGTGGTCTGCGTATGATCGATCGGGGGCAGGCGGACGACAAGATCGTCGCCGTCCTCGATCAGGATGTCGCCTACGGCGGTCTCACCGATATCGATGACTGCCCGGAAGCGATCATCACCCGTATCAAGCACTACTTCCTGAGCTATAAGAGCCCCCCCGGCAGCCGCTCTTCCCGGGTGGTCAGGATCGATTCGGTCTACGGCCGGTCCGAGGCTCATGAAGTGATCCGGCGCAGCTTGAAGGACTATGTGGACAACTTCGGCACCGCCGAAGCCAAGCTTTCGAGACTGCGCCAGCTTCTTGTCCAGTCGGTCAAGTAGCGCAAGTATCAGCAGAACCCTGGAGCGCTCCGGCACCCGCGGCGTTCCTTCCTTCCTGCCTACCTTCCTTCCATCGCAACGCAGCGCCGATCCCTGGTCGGGAATCGCGCGGCATCAACCAGTGCAAATGGAGAACCACATGAACAACCATCAAGTCACCGTCATCACCGCCGCCGAATTCGACGCGGTGGTGCGTCAGGCGAGCGTCCCCGTCGTGGTCGATGTCTTCGCGGACTGGTGCGGGCCCTGCAAGATGCTGGCTCCGTATCTCGAGAAGTTCGCCGCGGAGCTCGCTGGCAAGATCAAGATCGTCAAGGTCGACTTCGACGCCGATCGTGAGCTGGCCAAGTCCTTCGGCATCGACTCCATTCCGCGCCTGCTCTTCTTCAACGCCGGCGAGGTGGTGGAGCACAAGATCGGCATGCCCAACTATAACGGTTTGAAGACCTGGTTCCAGGACTTCCTCGCCAAGGTCGGTATCGCCTGCGCCGAGGACAGCGAGGCGGAAGCGGCTTTCGTCGAGGCCGTCAAGGCGGCTGGCGAAGCCCTCGACACCGCCATGGGTCCCGCCGGCGAAGCCTACGGGGCGGCGGTCAAGCCCTTCAGCGAGAAGCTCAAGGCCTACGAGGCGGAGCTCAAGGGCAACGGCGTCGAGGGCGATGAGCTCGCTGCCGCCATGAAGGCGAAGCAGGAGGAGCTCTGGCCCGAGATCGAGCCGGCTTACAACGAGTACAAGGCTGTGGCCGGCCCGGCGACCCAGGCTTATATCGAAGCCGTGGAGAAGGCTGCCGCCGACTTCGCCGGCTCGACCCCGGCGGGCGATACCGCCGGTGATGCCGATCATTCGGGTGCCGGCAAGATGTGCGCCATCGGCGACCCGACCTGCCGGTCGTGAGGGAGGTCTCATGACCGCGCCCGCGATCGTCGATCGCAATCTCGAAGATCTCGCTGCTCCTCTTCTCGAGCGATACCGGGGCTATCTCGCCCATCTCCGTCCCGGTCTGAGCAGGGATATCTACCCCTGGAGCTCGCCGGAGGATGTGGTGGCAGAGGTGGCCAGGCGTCTTCGGGCTGAGGGCTGGATCGTGACCCGGAGAAAGTACACAGGCTCCAGGGTCAATTACCCCGGCACCTACTTTCTGCGCTTGACCGCGCCAGGGGTCCCGGATCGTGGAGGGGCCTGCCGCTGGCTTGTTCTCCTCCTGTCCAGGTTGACGCAGGCAGCCTCCGGGCTCTGCACCAGCCATTGATTTCAGGGCTATCGCGAAATACATCGCGATAGCCCTTTCTCTTCGTCCGGCAAACACTATAGAAGACAGTATAAACCATGAGTCCGCCGGACTCAAGCCTTCAACAGTCAGGACCTGGGCTCTGTGGTATCGCATATGGTTAATGCCGGAAGGCGGCAGCCAGGACGAAAAAATCTACAGGTCGAGCGAATCTCATGAGCCTGTTTTTCTCTGGAAAGCTCGCGAGCTTCGCTAGCTGCCAAGTCGAGACCCTGGCGAGGCTTGACAACAATTCTTGTCAGGAGGTTCGTATCTATGTCTGTGTCGGCGATCCGGCTCCGTTGCGCAGCGCCTCTTTGCAAGTCTTGTATCTCTGACTATCAAAACAAAGCGGTTCCATCAGAGCAAAATCTCAGAATCGAGAACTTGTTATGGCATAACGATTTTCTCTAGGTTCTGACGTCTTTTCATATGCCTGCTTCTCTTAGAGCTTCCTGAACTCAAAACCCCAGGACAACCACATTCAGTAGTCTCCCGATGATATTTCGACAGACACGGTCTGCCGGGATTGCTACTGCCTGTGGTGCGGACTGCGACTGGCATCGCGTCCCGGTTCGGTGCGGCTCCAGGCATGCAAACAATAAAACAAGGAGTACCTCTATGGCACACCGCGTTATCCCGCCGGATGATCCCAAGTTTCCGGCGATTCGTAAGCAGGTGCTTATCAACTGGCTCAAGACCCTGACGGGCTACCTCGGCATGGGTCTGCTCATTTTTCTCGCCCTCTGGGCGTTTGATTTCACTTACCGGTTCCAGCTCGGTTTCGGCCTCGTCTGGTTCATCCTGCCGGTGGTGATGTGGTGGTTCTCGGCAAAGGTCGCGCTGATGATCACCAAGTCCAAGCCCGCCGACCCCAACAACCCTCAGCATGCGCGGCTGATCAAGATCGTCGACCGCGTCTACGCTGAAAGCGGCTTGAAGTTCAAGCCCCCGGTCTATGTCTCGGAGAATCCACTTCCGAACGCCTTCGCCACCGGGCCGATCCACCGCAAGGCTGTGGTCGCCGCCACCGAAGGTCTCTTCCTGACCGGCATGAACGACGACGAGATCGCCGCCGTGTTCGCCCACGAGCTCGGCCATGTGAAGAACTACGATGTCGGCATCAACTCCTTCCTCTCGATCCTGTCCATGATCTTCTTCATGATCACGGACGCTGGCGTGCGGATGGTGATGGGCAGCATCAGTATCTTCAAGCGCATTCTCGGCATGAACCCCAGGAATCGCGGCTTCTTCACCGGCATCCTCGAGTGGGTGATCATGTTCGTCATCTTCCGGATCACCGGGATGCTCACCCGCATCGTCCAGATGTTCGTGGTGCGCTCGCGTGAGTCCGGAGCCGACGCCACGGGCTCCCTCATGCTCGGCAAGCCCTGCGACCTGGCTACCGCGCTCCAGAAGCTGGTGGCCTATGTCGAGAAGAACCGTCCCAAGGGTCGCGAACGGGAGCTCTATCGAGCTATCCGCCCGATGATGACCATCGACCCGCTCTTCGACTCCCTGGTCGAGGACAGGCCCGCCGGCCTCTGGCAGCGCCTGGTGCGCTTCTGGAAGTATCTGCAGCTCACGCACCCGCCTGTTTCCGAGCGTGTCGCCATGCTCGAGCGCATGAACGGCGGCTCCTGCCCGGCACCTCAGTTCGCGGCTCCGGGAGAGAGTGAGGATCACTCCGCGCCGGGTCATGTTTGCAGCTGCGGTGGCGGCCACAGCCACTGAGCTTCATCTCTAACAAGAACAGGAGCATAATCATGAAAAAGAGCATCCTCGGGTGGGCCCTGTTGCCCGCCCTCGTGCTTGTTCTCGGTCTTGCAGGCTGCAAGCCTGGCGATGACGACGGGCAGGGGAACAATCCCCCTCCCGCGCCCCCGGCCCAGGTCTACGACATCAAGGTGGAGTCCCGTCCGGACACGACTCCGGAATTCCAGCGCATTCACTATTACCTGCCCGGTGGCGGCAGGGAGGTGAAGATGGAGATCCAGTATCGGGACGGCCGCACCGAGCAGTACATGTATCGGCAGGACGGCAGTCTCGAAGAGCTGGTCGAGCTGCACATCCACTCGCAGAAGGTTCAGTCCCGCACGAAGTTCGCGGCGGACGGCAAGACCAGGCTCGAGTCCACGAGCTGGCGCATCGGCGGCGAGCTCGATTCGAGCACCGTCTACAATGCCGACGGCAGCTCGCGCACCGTCGCCTACAAGGTAGACGGCAAGCGTATTCACAGCGAGACCCTCACTGACACCAGCGGCGCTCAGAAGATCACGGTCTACCGCTCCGACGGCAAGACCCTCTGGGCGAAGATCGACCGTCCTTCGCAGTACAGCGCCCGGGTGGAGTATTACGACGATGCCGGCAAGCTGACCCAGATTCGGGAGCTGAACTCCTCGAAGATGGTGATCACCGTCCTCGACGACACCGGCAAGGTGGTGATGAAGCAGGAGTGGAGCGGCTACTGGTCCTCCTGGTCCGGTCCCAGCTACAACAACCTGCAGAACACCGAGAAATACGAGCCGGACGGCAGCACGGTCAGTCGCCGTATCGAGTTCGAGTATTACTACTCGCGGCCCCGCGTCGTCTATGACTACAAGGACGGTGCCCGGGTGAAGGAGTACAGCTTCAACTACGACGGCAGCGTCAAGTCGGAGCAGACTCTCCAGGACGACGGCACCTGGGCCACCCAGAGTTATTCGAACGGCGAGAAGCAGCTCGATCCGCCCCTCACTGACAGCGATCGCTCTGCGCCGGCTTACCAGGATCCCCTGGTGGACAATCCCAGCAACCGCCTCTGAGCCGACTCTTATGCACCGGGAAGACTCGTTGTCTTCCCGGTGCTGTTCCTGCAAGCAAAAAAGCAAATAAATTTGCGTTCCATCTCAACGGAAACCAACAATGAATAACCGCAAGTCAGTCCGGCCGGCTCTCCTGGTCGGACTTGTTCTGCTCGTCGCTTACTGCGCAGCCGCGTGGCTGGCACCGGGCACTTTTTTTCCCTTCGGCAGCAACCGCATGCATGTCCTGCCGGATCACACTCCGGCTCTCGTGCATGACAGCAAGCTGGTGAAGCATGCTGATGCCGATGCCCGGATTCGTTTCGTGGTGGCACTGAAGCTTCGTGATGAAGCCGATCTCGACGCGCTCCTCGACGAGCAGTCGGATCCGGCGTCCCCGCGCTACCGGCAGTATCTCACTGCCGAGCAATTCCGGGAGCGCTTCTCGCCCCGAACCACCGACGTGGATCGCGTCGTCGCTTATCTCACCGGACATGGCATGAGCATCCTGGAGGTTTCGGAAAACTACACGCTCATTCATGTCGAGGCCTCGGTCAGCCAGATCGAGAAGGCATTCTCGGTGCAGATGAACCGCTATTCCACGGTGAGACGCGCCGACGGGCGGCTCGTCGAATACCTCGGCAATGCCGGCGACCCCAGCGTTCCCGTGACTCTGGAGAGCACGGTGCAGGCGATTATCGGTCTCAACACCTATATCGAGTTCGAGAGTCGGGTTCGCCATCCCAGAGGTCCGGCCAACCCCGGCTCCAAGGCAACCCCCCGGGGCATGACGCCTCAGGATGTCGCCAGGGTGTACGACTATCCGAACGCCAATAACGACCGGGCCGCGGCACCGCTCAGCGGAGCCGGGCGCACTATCGCTATCGCCACGGCGCATGTCTACGATCAGACCGACATCGACACGTTCTGGCAACAGTTCGGAATCGTTCGCACCGGCAAGCTGACCAATGTCTATATCGGCGGCGTCAGCACCACCGTCAACGAGGAGACCACTCTCGACCTGGAGGCGGCAAGCTCCCAGGCGCCTGGAGCGGACATCATCATGTACATGGCGGTGGACCCGAAGTTCGTCAACTTCACCCTCGCTTTCAACAAGATCGTCACCGACGACAAGGCTGATGTAATGTCGATCAGCTGGGGATTGTGCGAAGACTTCACCGGCTCCCGCCAGATGAAGGCCGAGCACAACATCTTCAAGCAAGCGGCTTCCCAGGGCATGGCCATATTCGCCGCCAGTGGCGACGATGGCGCCTATGACTGCCCCACCGAGCCCGAGCTCGATGATAATGGCAAGCCCAAGACTCCACCCCTGGCTGTGGACTATCCGAGCTCCGATCCCTATGTCACCGCAGTCGGTGGCACGACCCTCTTCGACGGTCAGGGGCGGCGCTTCAGTGAATCGGCCTGGCATGGCTCGGGCGGCGGCTTCTCCGGCAAGTGGAAGCGGCCTTCCTGGCAGACCGGTCCCGGTGTGCCGACAGGCAAGTATCGCGCCACTGCCGACGTCGCGCTCAATGCCGATCCGATGACCGGCTATGCGATCTATGTCAATGGCAAGTGGATCGTCCTGGGCGGAACCTCAGTGGCTGCTCCCGAGTGGGCGGCACTATGGACCCTTATCGACGAGGCTGCCGGCAAGCGAATCGGCATGCCCGATGAGATCCTGTACCGCGCCGGTGCTTCGCCGGAATACGGCACGATCTTCTACGACATCACCAGTGGCGACAACGGAGACTACCGTGGCCCCGGCTACAATGCCGGCCCCAACTGGGACCATCCCACAGGCTGGGGTGTTCCTCAGGGTCAGGCACTCAAAGACTGGATCGTGAAAGATCTGGCGCCCAAGCCCAGAGGCAATTGAGCGCCAGGATGTTTCGATGATTTCGACCGGGGAGGCTCGAGGATTTCGGTCCTCGAGCCTCCTTCCGGTTCTCCACTCCAAGAAGAAGACCAGCAACAATGACCTACAAACCAGCGCTGATTGGTGTCCGGCTCTTCACCATGGCTCTCCTGATGGGGCTCATGGTCTGGACGGACGCTGATTCGGCAACAACCAGGAGGGAAGACCCTTCACGCACCATCACTGATTCCACTGCGACCGACGCAACTGCCAATTCCGAGACGGAACAGACGCCGATATCCTTACCGCCATTGACGGGCAAGACTATAATGCTCGACCCTGGCCATGGTGGTAACGATGCCGGTGCGATCCGGGACTCGATCCAGGAGAAGGACATCAATCTGGCTGTCGCCCTCAAGCTGAGAGAACAACTCGAGGCGGCGGGCGCCACCGTGATTATGACCAGGGACGCCGATATCACCCTGACCCTGCGGCGCCGGGTGGAGATGATCGGCGACCGGAAGCCTGATATCTTCGTGAGCATTCACACCAATGCTTCGCTGTCCTCGAACGTGGACGGCATAGAGGCCTACTATCACAGCACCGACAGCGAGCCTCTGGCTGATTCAGTCTACCAGTCCCTGGTGGACGGTCTCTCCGAGAAGGGGAACAGGATGTCCCGCAGGGAGCTTGCAGTGGTGCATCACCAACTGGCCCCGGCGGTTCTCATCGAAATCGGCTATCTCTCGAGCAAGAGCAAACGCGACCTGCTCGTCGAGGACGACTACCAGACGCGTATCGCTGCTGCCGTGGCCACCGGCATCGAAGACTATTTCGACGCGGTCTGACGAGACCGCGTCGCCATCAACAAGCAAGGAAAAAACATGATCAAATTTCTCGCGCGTGTTCTGGTCAACGGCTTCCTCCTGTCGTTTGTCCTGCCTTCCATGTTCTCGTCCATTGCCTTTCACGGCAGCTTCTGGCCCGAGGGCGTGATCGCCGGCTTCGTCTTCGCCGTCACCGTAGTCCTGGTGGAGCTTCTGCTCCTGGGCTTCGGTATCCTCACCCTGGGATTCGGCTTCCTGCTGCGCTGGCTGCTCTGGTTCCTGGTTCCGGCTCTTCAGCTCTGGGCCATGGCGGAGTGGTTCCCGCAGTATCTCAGCATCGAATCATTCTTCCCGGCGGCTTTCCTGGCCGGCCTGGTGCTGCTCCTGGTGAACGCGTTCACCAACAGCACTCCCACCGGCGCCAGCAGGTCCTGACCTGAGCATTTGAACTGAGCGGAGAGACGGCGGGCAGCTGCCGTCTCTCCCTCTTTTCCGTTGCAAGTGCGATACTAAAGAAGATAGTGGGAAGCGCTGTACCATGTATCGCTGTACCACCCTGTCCGGATAGAGCATACAAATTCTCTTCTTCAGAGTCCTTTCTCGGCTGCCTGAAAGCTCGCCAGCCGGCGATTCGAGCGAATATACCGGCTCAGGTCTTCCATGAACAGATCGGTTCGCTTTTCCCGGGGCTCACGGCACAGATGGTAGCAAGAATCGAAAAAGCTCTGGTCGGCGAAGGCGTATCGTCCGCTGTCGGCGAGAATCGGCAGCTTCAGATCGCTTCTCAGTCTTGCCAGGAGATTACCGAAATTAGCTCGGCGGGGCTGGTAGGAGGAAGCCGGTATGGCTGGCGGCACCATTACCAGGCTCGCGCCTCGCTGCCGGACGAAAGCTTCGAATTCATTGACCGCCGCCACGGCTTCCGGATCGAAATCGCTTTCGACAAAAAAGAGCGATTGCCCTTCTATACCCGGCGCTTTTTTATCGAGATGACCTGTATAGGCGCCGGTGCCGTCGTAGTCCCGGCGCAGGACAGCAGGCTGCTTCGCCCGGCGGCCAAAAAATTGCTCATCAAGGCGGCTCGCCCGCTCTTTCCATTTCAGGTTGCTTACTCGATGGAGATCTCTGAACGCCCGGCAGAACATAGCTGGAGAAGATGCATAGACCCTGCTCACTGACGGCAGTGCCTCCGGATAAAAGAGCGCCAGGCGAACCAGATAGTCGTTGCCGTTCAGCATGCCGAAAAAATGCTCGTATTCCGGTACGAGCACCACCAGGTCACCGGGCTTGATGGACGATTTGACCTCCTCCATCATGTAGCGCAGACCGAAATACATCGTCAGACCCATATTGACGACATCGCATCCATAGTGGTTGGCCAGCCTCTGTGAGTCCAGTCCGTAGGCTATGCCTGAGCCGCCCACCAGAATGATCTTGGGCGAGCGGGCCTGCTCAAGAAGCGCGTGTTTGTCTATGATGCTGCCCTTGCTCTCGGAAGTATCCTGATGCGGCGGCGCGAAGAGGCAGCCAGCCATGACCAGGACGGCCAGTCCAAATGCTGTGAGGGCGCTCGAGCAGTTTTTCGATTGATGATCCACTGTCATAAATCGGCCGGGACGGGAAGCTTGACATGATAGCACAGGGCAAAGTCCTGAAGCGTTTAGATGACTTCATGGGCACGCTCATGCCACTTCTTCCTTCTAGAGAGGGGAAACTTGCAAAATATTAAACGTTGTAGTAGAAGTGGTGCAAAAAGGAAAAAGTAAAAGGCAAAAGAGATTCCGTAGAAACACGGCCGGTTCTACGCCACCATTGCCAGTGCCGTGAATGAGAGGGTTCTGTCCTGTCCGGTCGGTCTTGAGTGTGAAAATGACAGAAAGTGGAGGAAAGAAGACCGGCACTATCCTGAGTGGATAGTGCCGGTCCGAAGAAGGAGCGGCGAACTCGGCCGGCTCCTTAGCAGTCTTTTTCTAGCAGCTCACGAGCAGTCCAAACCGGGACTTAGAGAGCCCTGGGCATTCCGCAGTTGGTGCAGGTGTTGCGACCCTTCGTGTACGTTGCGTCACAATGGGGGCACTTCTTGTCGAGGGCGAGCCTGCCGGGTTGCGGGAAGTGCGCCTCGGGAACCGTGGGTTGGCGGAGATGCTGGTAGCTGGCGTGTCGAGCCTGGAATTCCGTACATTCCAACAGTGCGAAATCGAAGGTCGCGATGATCCGGTGTGAGCTGTCCGGGTCACGGAAAACGACCTTGAAATGGCGTGGTACGGGATTCTCTTCGGGACCCGGACGCTTGCTGAAGCGAGCCCAGGACAGGTCGACCTTGTGGTGAGCCGGTGCCTGTTTCAGACAGTCGACCAGGCTCCTGATGCAGGTGCCGGGCGAGAGGTCTTCGACATAGACGGGCTCTTCGTCCACCTCGATGGTCATCGTGGTGGGTTTGTCGACGTGAGCTTGGATGGCTGCGTCCTTCTGGCACTTGACGCAGGCAAATTGGGTCGTGGACTGAAAAAACGTCTGAGCTGGTTTTCGCTCTCTTCCGAGAACGATCATGCAGTCGATCATAGGAACTCCTCGTTATGCGAGTTATAGGTTGCTAGCTAGAAACTGTTCTAACCACCGCCGGATGTGGTGCGATACACACGCGTAACTTCCGCTTCCTGTTCGTCTCGAACCGACCCGACGTCAGACTCATCGACAGACTCGCCTCTTAGTGTCCGGCAGAGATGATGTCGTCCATGGGTTGCGTCTCACCGACCGGAGATCCGGAAGGTGACGTCATCAGTCAGTTATGAGCACGTGAGGGTTTGGGGTCTGGGTCTCGAGTAGAGGAATCGAAAAATTACATCTGCAAAGTAGTCATGAGAAGAGCCCCTGTTCAATAAACAATACGGATCATGAGTTGAAGAAATAATAAATGGCTGCGCTAGGTTTTGCCGCTAACCTGGCGAAACTTTTGCGGACGCAGGGCTAAGGTCGGGCCAACCCGGTCGCTTTCTTTACTTTGTGACGAACAGGCATTCTTTAGAGGGCGCTTATCACTTCTCTCAGAAGAACATCGAGACGGAGCGATGCTGCTTTCGATTCGGCCAGGACCTCTTCGTGCCCACCCATGGCGGTGTTCTCCTCCCAGACATTAGTGATCACAGAGATGGCCGCTCCTTCGGTTTTCGTATCTCTGACAGTGAGCAATTCCGGGACGGTAGACATGCCGACGGCGTCGCTTTCGAGTTTGCGGAGCATCTCGATCTCTGCCAGGGTCTCATAGCTGGGCCCGAGTAGAGCTGCATAAACGCCATGCTTCAGGGGGCGGAACTCGGTGTTCGTTCGAGCGAGGGCTTCGCCCGCTTCGATGATCTTCCGGCTGAGATTGTTGTCGATAGCTGTGTTGCGAACTTTTAGCGCCGGCAGGAGACCGGTTCTGGCGAGATCCGGCTGGAGGTGGTCTCTGTAGCCTGTCAGCACCATCAGGTCGCCGATACGAAAGGACTTGTTGAGACCGCCGGCAGCGTTGGTCAGGATCAGATGGGGAATTCCCCAGTCGGCGACAAGCCTGGCAGGCAGGGTGACGGTGTCCCAGTCGTGCCCCTCGTAGAGGTGGAAGCGCCCGCGGAAGACTGCCACCACCGGTGACCCCGCATTCTCGCTCAGGTGGCCGACGGTAAGGGAGCCGGAATGCCCCGCGACCGTCGGCTTGATACCGAACAGACCGTCATAGGCATAGCTTCGAGATTCGCTCAGATGATCGAGAGCCTTTACTCCGGATCCCAGAACTACCGCCGCCACCGGCAGGGGATTCTCGTTCCCCAGGCGTTTTACGGCTTCTCTCAGAGTCGTGTCGCGGGTTTGTTGCATGATCGTCACCTGGTTTGTGTCGAGGTCAACTTGTCGATCAGGTCCTCTGCCGGTTCCACCCCATCAGGCAGGGCGACGGCAGCTACGGTGCAGCCGGCATGGGCGGCGGTGATAGCCAGAGGGACGAGGTTGTAGCAGTAGAATTCGCCGCCCAGACGAGCGATCAATTGCATCTCCTCCCGGTCGGGCCTGTATCCGGGCAGAAGACCGGCAGCCACGCCGCTGGGCATGGTGTCGTGGCTCGTCGCGTAGACGCTGTTTATTACCGGAAACCGCGGGCCGATGTCATCATTGGCGCCAACCAGAGGGTTGCTGCCGGTTAAGTTGAGGTGATCGCGCACCATATGTGGTGTGGCTGGGTGAAGCCCATAGCCCCTGTCGAAAACCAGAAAGTGTTTCTTGCCGGCCCTGGCATTCTCTCTGATGAAATCCAGGACTTCCCGGCTCCAGGCTGGAAACCGGTGAGCACCTGGTATATTGCTGCTCCCGGTGAAATCGATGGTGACGGTTCGATTCTTGCTCATGGTTTTGTCCTATGCCATCTGGTGCGAGCTGCCCACCGGAACGAAGGAGCGGCCCGGTCCCTGCCAGTCCACCTGGAGCCAGTCGGCCAGGCTCGCCGCTATATCGCAGAATCCTTTTCTCGTTCCGAGGTCGCCCTGACCGCTTCCGAAGTCTTTGCCGAATGCCAGAAGGGGCACGAATTCCCTGGTGTGGTCGGTGCCCGGGGCTGTGGGATCGTTGCCGTGGTCGGAGGATATGATCAGGAGGTCGCCAGCTCCCAGAGCGGACAGGATCTTGCCGAGCCACAGATCGATCTCTACCAGGGCGTCTCGGTATCCCCGGACATTGCGGCGGTGACCGAAAAGGGAGTCGGTGTCGACGAGATTGGTGAAGATCAAGCCGATCTCGTCCGAGCCGGTGTCATGGATACGGCACCGGTCCAGGGGATATCTGCCCTCGATGGCGGCCAGGGTGATCTCCAGACCTTCTCTGTTGCTGCCGGTGTGCTTGGCGTGGGTGATTCCATGACCGACGAATATGTCTTCGATCTTGCCGACTCCGAAAACCCCGACGCCTCTCTTCTTGAGGAGATCGAGGAAGGTCTCCCGGGGAGGGGGCACGGCATAGTCGCGTCGATCGCCGGACAGGCGCTCGTAGGCGCCGGGTTTGCCGGTGAAGGGACGGCAGATTACCCGCCCGACCCGGTGGGGACCGTCGAGGATTTTGCGGGCGATCTCGCAGTATTCGTACTGCTTGCTCAGAGCAATGGTGTCGACATGGCAGGCGATCTGAAAGACGCTGTCTCCAGATGTGTACACAATCGGCTTTCTAGTAGCCTGATGCTCCTCGCCGAGCTGCGCTAGGATGTCGGTGCCTGAGGCCGGCTTGTTGCACAGGATGCCTTCGACTCCGGTAAGGCGGACGAACTCGTCGATTACTTCGTCAGGGAAGCCTTCCGGATAGGTCGGAAAAGCCTGATTATTGATCACTCCCATCATCTCCCAGTGCCCGGTCTGGGTATCTTTGCCGTTACTCGATTCTTCCAGTCTGCCGAACAGGGCCTCTTTTATCGTCTGCTCAGGCATGCCTCCTTCCGGGCATATCCTTCCCAGACCGAGACTGGCGAGATTGGGCAGATCCAGGGGACCGAGCTGGCTGGCGATATTGCCCACGGTGTTGCAAGTCGCCGGGTCGCCGAAGTCTTCAGCGTCGGGAGCGGCTCCCACGCCGCAACCATCGATGACTATGACGATGGCACGTCTCTTTCGCTCGGACACGGATCTTCCTCCCGGATTGGGCCTGGTGGGGCATTATCGGGATAAACTAGCACGAAAGCCTTGCTGGGGGCGTGTCTTGCTTGCGAACATTAAGGCGGGTTTATCTATTTGCTGTCAGGCGCTAATTGTAAAGCGGTGATCTAATGGGTGTTTTTCCCATAAGAAAGCCTCTAAAGGAGCCTGATTATCTCGAAGGATCCCTTTCGATATTGAGTTCTCTGAAATCTCAGTGATAGATTCCAAATACTTCCCCTCTCATTATTCGAGTTGCATATCTCTAGCAGATTCACTCTTTCCGGCTAAAAGCAAGAACAAGCATGTGTCCCTCAGGACGCCGGGATTGTGACTGCCTGTCGATAGCCCTCGAGTTTGAGCGGTCGGGGATGTGGTTGCGCATTGCACTCAGGCTGCAGTTCGTGACCGAAATATCTGCCTGTAAAACCGGAACGCAGTTCGTCCGCGCCTATTTTTCTAACCGCCGTGTGGTGGTTGGGCGCTTCGTTTCTGCGGTCCAGAAATCCAGGAGTCCATTATGAGACAGCTTACGTTTGCGATTGCCGCCATCGCGGCACTGTTTGTGTTTGCTGGCACGGCTTCGGCCCAGGGGCATCGTCACAACAACACCTCCATCGTCGTCGGCCCGGGAGGCTTCGGCATCTCCATCAGCAAGGGTTCGCACGGCCGTCACGGTGGTCGGGACGTGAACATCGACGTGTTCTCGGGTCCCTACGGCACCAGCGTCGGCGTCGGCGTGAATCGCCATGGCGGATGGAACCGCGGCCCGTTCCACCGGCATCCTCAGCGCTGGCACCAGCAGCAGCGCTGGCAGCAGCCGATCTTCGCGCCTGTCTACCAGCCCATCACGGTGCAGGTGGTCGAGGTGATCGAGACCTGGGAGCCCGAGGTGGTCTATGACCAGTGGGGTCGTCCTGTCTACACCGGCCGTCAGGTTCTGGTGAGCCGGCAGGTGGTCCGTACGGTTCGGGCCGACTGGGACTACTCCAACAGCGCCTACTACTACCAGAACAGCCGCGGCGTCCGCTGCCGCTACAACGGTCGCTGGTAGGCCGTGCCGTAACCGAGCTGGAATGAGGCTTGACGCTTCCTTCTGAGCTCCACAATGCGCCGGGCCCGGGCAATGGAACAGCGATGTTCCACCCCGGCCCGGTGCATTCTTTCTTTTCCGGTTATAAACTATGTGATATAGTGGAAATTCGTGCAGCTCTACTCCCTCATTATCAGCACTTTTCGAGATAGCTAGCTTAGCTACGCTAGTTTGGTGGTAATCTGTTTGTAGGCAAAGAGTTTGAGGAGTGACTATGGCGTCGCAGGACCTAATGTCGATCAACACGGTGGCCGCCAGGCTCGGACTTTCGGTTCACCAGCTCAGGCGCTGGGAGCTCATGTTCGGGCTGGACATCAAGCGCGGACGGGGGCAGCAGCGGCAGTACCGACCCGAAGACCTGAGCGTCCTGGAGCGTATAAAGGAGCTTGTTGAGCAGGGCTGGCCCACTTCTCAAATCCGCCCTCAGATCGAGGCGGAGGGCTTGATCTCTCCCAAGCTCATCGGCGTGCCTACCACGCCAGGCAATCCCGAGGTGGTTCTCGAGTCGATTATCGGATTCAGGAATTTCGCCGAGAGACGTTTCATCGAGATCTCCAAGCAGATAGACGAGCTCCGGCAGCTGGTCATTTCTCTATCGCTCAAGCAGGAGCTTGCCGGCGAGACCGACTCGCCCTGGCAGCCGGTGCCCGCCGCCACAAGGGAGCCCGAGATGGTGGTGGAGGAGCCCAGGCCTAAAGAGCCTCCAAGAGAAATCGAGATCGGTCCGGAGGTGAATCTCGCCACAGTGGACCCGGCGCCGGCCGCTCCGGCGCAGGAGACCAGAGAAGAAGAAGTGATTCTTCCGGAGGTCACAGACCAGAATTACCTGACAGTCCTCGGCCGGGCCCTGGATTTGATCGGCTGGTCTGACGAAGAGGCTGACGAGTACTCCGACAGGTCATTTGGAATACCGCACTGGGACGAGCTTGGCAGAAGCCAGGCCGAGAAGCTCATCGAGCATCTCAGCGGTTTGATCCGGGCCGGCGGTGGAGGCGGCGAGGCGCAGCTGGCGCCCGTCGCAGAGACCGTCGTCGAGACCGTGGTCGGGACTGTCGACATGGTCGAAGACGAAGAATTCGACGAAGAATACGAAGAGGAGTATATCGGAGATTACCCCGGCGAAGCTGCAGTCGCCGAGACGAGCTTCGAGCCACCACCTTTCCCAGAGGCTGATATAACTTCCGAGGAAAGCGATCGGGCCACCACCTCTGATGCCGATGAGACAGGCGATACGTAGTTTCCCCAGTGACAGCGGCTGATCTCCGACGTACTATAGTCTCATAAAGAGACCCGTCCTAATTCCGATAAAAACCAGGTGGGTATAAGGAGACAGACGAGACAATTCCATATCGCAGGTTCTCAAGGGAGAGAGAGCAGGGATGTTTTCTACCGAGGGCAGCACCGGTCCTGCGAGCAATTGAGAGAGGCACCATATCGGTGCCTCTCGTTTTTTTTAGTCATCCGTTGCCCGGTCCTGCGCTAGGTGGCGGAGCCTGGTCTTGCCTCTTCGTGCCCTGTGAATCAAGGCTTTACATGGTTGTAAAGATACAAATATTGCCTTTGCGGACAGCGCGCTGCTAGTTTCGAAGCGTTCTTCCCATCCACCCCAGCCATAGACAGACCGAGACAAGCACTCAATCGCCAAATCGAAAGTTATTCAACTGCGCCGGGGGCGGAGATAGAACACGGTTTTACCAACAAGAACTCGTAAAGAGGAGTGAATTTATGAATATCGCGGAACTGAAGCAGTTCCGTGATCGCATGTATCGTGATCCGGAACTACTCTCGATTTACGAGCAAGGTGATCGCAACTCGAGCGGGCAGACCCGCCATGATTATGTCCACGGGGACGAAGTCACGGCGCTGGCTCTCAAGCTCACGAAGCAGCTTCACGAGATTTTCCCCGAACGCATGGACGAGGTCACGCGGGAGTTCGTCATTCCCGTCTCTGCCTGGCTCCACGACATCGGCCGGGCGGTGGACATCAAGAACCACCATGTGGAAGGCGCCCGAATCGCCAGCCGCTATCTCAAGAAGCATGGTATTCCCGGGGACCTGGTGGCGCGTATCTGTCGCATCATCGTGCACCACAGGGCGGGCTCCGTCATCAAGAACGGCATCCGCTCGGACGAGCACGCCATAGTGGTTATCGCCGACAAGTGCATTGGGGACGAGGCACGGGTGAGGTCGGACAAGGCTTTCATCCTGCGTGTCCTGAGCTATTGCGGTTTCGGCAGGTGGACGCTGGCCCGGAAGGACTTCTGGTACAACGCCGCCCATGACCGGGTGAACTTCGCCATCAAGGAAGCCGAGCTTTTCGTGGATGTCAACGATCCCGAAGCCGCGCAGCCCACCGGCGAAATCGTGCTGAAGCTCAGCGTGGACGAGTCCGTGGCTACCATCGAAGAGATCGTCACCCTGGACTGGTTCGCCGATTCGTTCTTCGCATGCGGAAAGGGGTCCCGTAAATTCGGGTTCTTCTTCCGCATCGAGTTCAACGGCGTCCGCCATATGTGGGACAAATCCGCTAATGCCAACAAAGGCGGCTGGGTCCCCATGCATGGAATTAGCTTCCGCAGGGGTATGCCTGAATAGCTCGGGTGAAGATCCAACCTTGCTTTCGTAAGACTTCGGCGCACCAACTGCGAGTTCCTCGCAGTGGTGTGTCTGGAGTTTTACTTCTTCTCTGTCAGGTACTAAAAAAAATAGTAAAAGGTTTTGAACAGAATAGCGGAAGGGCAAAAAGAGTTACCATTACTTCAAGAGAATTCATTCAACGACTTTCGGTGGCCCATGACATTCGGACTGATCAGCTGGTTGAAATCGCGGCATCCGGCTCTCAAATACGAGGTGCCTGTCTGGTATCCCTCCAAAGACAAGCCTGACGGCCGAGAGTGGCTGGTCACCAACGGTCTGGGCGGCTATTCGATGGGCACTGTCTCGGGGGCCAACCGCAGGCGGTATCATGCCTGCCTGGTCGCCGCTCTGCCTCCTCCGCACAACCGTCATGTGATCCTCAACCGGATCGAGGAGGTACTCTCCCTGGACGGTCGGGAGTTCGAGCTCTCAACCAACCACTGGGCCTCGGGAGTCGTCTCTCCCACTGGCTACAAATTCATCGAGTGCTTCGCGCCTCTGCCTGTGCCTACCTGGGTTTTCGAGGTCGAGGGCAATCACCTGATACGCCAGCTCGTTCATCCCTGGGGCACCGATGAGGTTGTTTTCGGCTACTACTGGCTGCCTGATCCCGATCGATCCTTCGAGTCGGTGAAGCTGACCTGCAAATTCCTGGTCGGTTATCGTGGCTTCCACGATGAGGTGAAGGGCTCCTCGGACAAGAAGTATTCTCAATTCGTATCGACCAATCAGAGTGTGATTATCCTGGACGATCAGGCAAGACGGCTCTGTTTGACCTGGAGCGAAGGAGACTATGAGTCGCACAAGCAGTGGTGGTGGGACTTCCGCTGGCCGACCGAGTCTATAAGAGGGCTGCCTGATACGGAGGATCTTTTCTATGTTGGCTCGGTCACGGCAGTTCTCAGTGCCGAGGAAGAGTTCACCGTCGGGGCCAGTTTTGAGAATCCAATCCACAAGCCTGATTGCCGCACAGCTGTGGATGCCGTGGTGGAGCGCCAGACGGGGCTGATCGAGCGAGCCAATCTCGACGGGTCCCAGCGCGCCGATATGATGCTTATCGCTTGCGATCAGTTTCTTGTGAGCACTTCTACCGACGAAGATGCGCCGGTCATGGTGGTGGAAGGTTATCCCTGGTATAACGACGGAGGGCGTGCCGCAATGCTGAGCCTCCCGGGTCTGACCGTGGCTACGCGCCGGTTCGACTGCGGGGCGAGGCTACTGCGCACTTATTCCCAGCGTATGCGCAGCGGGATCATACCCAACCACAGTCTCGACTACCATTATCCGGACGAGGACGGCAGAGCCGAGTACGAAGGAGCCGACGTCACCCTCTGGTGGGGCTGGGCCCTCTACAAGTATTATTCGGTCACCAGAGATAGAGAGCTAATCGAGAGTCTCCTGCCCCAGATGGTGGAGGCGGCCGGAGCCTATATCAATGGTGTCAATGACGGTATCAAAGCGGACTCGAGCGACGGTCTCCTGCGCTGTGCCCACAAGACAAGAGAGTTCACCTGGATGGATGCCAAAGTGGAAGGCATCCCGATCACTCCGCGACCGGGCAAAGCCGTGGAGCTCTGCGCCCTCTGGTACAACTATCTGGAGACTATCAAGTTTTTCATGGAAAGCCTGGAGGCGAACCTGCCGGAGGCGACGGCGCTGGTTGAGGTGGCAAAGCTCGCCGGAGCCTCCATGCAGAAGTTCTGGAACGACGATCGGGCCTGTCTTTTCGATGTCATCGAGCTGGGAGTGGTGCCCACCGGCAAGAGCGACGACAGTGTCCGCTGCAACCAGCTCCTGGCGGTTTCCCTTCCTTTTCGTGCTTTACGCCAGGACCAGGAGAAGTCTATTCTGCGTGCCGTCGAGAGTGAGCTCCTCATCCCCATGGGAATCCGCTCCCTTTCTGCTTCCGATCCCAGCTATCAGGGTGTGTTCGGCTGTGGTTTCGAGCATCCGGATCGCTATCACCGGGACCTCTGCAGGCACCAGGGAACGGGCTGGCCCTGGCTCCTGGGGCACTACTGCGACGCTCTGATCAATGCTCATGGAAGGAGTCCCGAGACCGCCAATCGGATCAGGCTGACCTTGCAGCCTTTCTTCGACCATTTCATGGAAGAGGACTGTCTCGGGTCGATTTCCGAGATGTTCGACGGCAATCGCCCGCATCTTCCCAGGGGCTGTCCTGTTTACAGCATCTCGGTGGCCGAGGCCATGCGCTGGTTGCGCTGGGTGATCAAGCAGTAGCTCAGGAGCAGATCAGGTAACGGACCGGCTCGTCGCCCGGATTGAAGGCGCTGTGCACGGTGCCCGCCGGCAGAAGGAGCTCGTCTCCTCTCTCGAGAAGATGCCTGACTCCATCGATCTCGAACTCGATACAGCCGGCGGTGACCACGATAGTCTCGTCGTGCCCGTGACTGTGCGGGCTGTAGGTAGCTCCGGGGGCATCGCTCCAGGCGAAGACGCTCAGTCCCTGTTTGCGAAGCTCGGCATCGATATTGCCTGCTTCGATTGAATCTGAATATTTGCTTCTCGAAATTACCGGGCTCATTTATTAGAAGACCATGACGGCTGCGCTAACTATTGATATTTCGTATTTCCACCAATGAGCAGAGCTTATTGGAAGGATTTCGGCCTCTTCGATTTGATATTCCTGAGTATAACTTCTCGAATCCTATCATCAGGCTCAAACAACCCTCCGATCTTCTGCCATCAGTACTCTCGCTTCTACACAAACCGCCCCTGGCGGTATAGGTGGAAGCGTTTGCTGGTCAGGAGATTGGCATGGTTTCGAGAGGTTGTTCCTCAACCAGCCAAGGAGCTGTCAATGTTCTGGCAAATCGTCGATCTCATCAGCCCTCTTCTGGGCCTGGCACTCATCCCGGGTGCTTTCCTGGGCAGCCGCAATCGCTCGGCTCTGCTTGCCCTGGTCGTCTCCGGCGCGGTGATCGGGCATTATTACAATCTCACGGTCTATCCGCCGGTGGTGGACATAGCCGGTGTTCCGGCCGTTCATGTGGCTCTCATGTCGCTTTCCTGGTACGGCATGTTCTGTTTTGCCACCGGCGCGGCTCTCGGCATGCTGGGCGGCGCCATCGCCCACTGGTACGAAAAGCTTTCTCCCGGAGGAGCCTGACATGCTCAGAGCCTTCACCGTCAAACACTGGGACCCGGAAGGTGCGGGTTCCGGATGCACAGTCGTGGTGGCCAGCAGCGAGCGTATGGCTCGTCTGGTGGTCATCGAGTATCTCCGGAGCAAGCCGGAGGGGTACAGACAGTGTCAGAGCGCCGAACTCCTGGAGGTGGAGCCGCATGAGGACTCTCACTTGAGCGCTGAGAGCGTCGATACCTCTGAGCCCGGCGTCAAGCTGGAGTACCGGATGCTCGGCGAGGCGCCCTTCGAGGAGATCGTTTTCTTCGGGTTCTCCGAGGAAGACCTCGCCGAAGAACTCGACCGCTTGCAGTCCGGGGAGAATCAGGGCCGCGGCGTCAGTTGCGTGCGCACCCTGATCTTCTATCTGCGGCGCAAGGAGTTCGACAAGGCGAAAGCCGTGGCCCGCAACGAGAGCGACAAGATTCGCAGCTATCCGGAGATCGTCGCTGTGCTCAAGCGGGTGGGCTTCTGGTACGAGCTCTCCTGGACCTGAGCCGGAAGAAATCGAAGGGGAAGTAGAGCAGAAGCAGAGCAGGGGTCGATCCTGCTCTGCTTTACTCCTCTTTCTCAAACTACTAAAACATATAGGAAGAAAACGATTTAAGATTTAAGGAAAGAGAGCGAGATGGTCATCGCCACTGTCGGTGACCATCTCGCGCCCTTTGTGCTACCGGTGGCGGTAGAGAAAGTAAGCCATGATCTCGCCGAGCAGCGGTGAGACACCATACGCGGAGACCGGTCTGGAACCGGGAAGGGCCGAGCGGAAGAGAGCGAGTTCCCTGCTCCAGGCTGAATCTGAGTCAAGCTCTACAGTCAGAGCGCACTGCTCGAGAGTCACTCTGGATCCTGATTCCATGCCGCTTAAGGCGCCCAGAACCAGGCGACCGGCTCGGGTGAGCTCGAGCTCTTCTGGTCCGACCGGAGCGAAGAGCGGAGCGCCGAAATCGAACCGGAAAGTGCGGTCGTCGAGGCGCTCGAAGGTCGGATGCCGGACTGAATCCGGGGAAGTCATGTCCTTTCCTTTCTATGGGTTGGACTCGAGGCGGGTGTAGCGATCCTCTCCCATCGAGAGGATCGCGAAATTGAATCTTTGTTCAGCGATCGCCGTCTTTTTGTTTTTCTTCCGGCTCTTCCGGGGCGCTCGACGGTGGACTCGCGGCCGGGAGCTCGTCACGACGAACCCACTGACCTTGCTCGTTCTGCACGAAGCCATTGGCGACGAACCACATACGGTTCACGCCCCCGGGAAAGAGGAAGTCGGCATACATTAGGGTCTCCTTTAGAGGCAAAAAAGAAAAAGCGCCACAAAGCAGGCAGAGACGTTGCTCTGCCTGCCAGTGAGGAAAGCCCGGGACTACTTGTCCTCGGGCACCGGAACGTCGTTGCTCGAGTCGCTGTCCAGCTCGCGCTTCAGGAAGCGGATGAGCTTGGTGAACTTGGGCACGCCGATGCCGACGAAGAGGACATAGACGGCGACGGTGGCGTAGTAGCCGTAGGTGCCGAGCACCCAGTACGGCGCCGTCATGATGCCGGCACAGGCCGCCAGAACGCAGAAGACCACGATGACCGCAGTCTGGGTCGAGGCCATCTTGCGAACGGCGCGAAAGAGCTTCAGGGACGCGGTCAGGACACCCACCATGAAGGGGAAGCCCAGGACCAGCGCCACGGGAAGGAGAAGGATGCTCATGTCTCATTGCTCCTTGATAGAGTTGCGTTCGGGATGCTGCGCATTCAGGCACGCTTGTCGCCTGCGCGGATGCGCGGAAAACATGGTCGGCAAGAGTGGGGAGGCGGGTCGCGCTTGCGGGCAGCCCGCCTCCGTTCCGTTGTCGTGTTACTTGCCCGCCAGAGCCTGGAGGATGAGCTCCATGACGGCCGGCGAGGGCATGTCGACCACCGCGGTGATGTCGGCGGGCACGTCGCCCATGCCGAGCTGCCGGGGGTCGTTGGCGGCGCCCACCAGCCCGGAGCGGAAGCCGTGGCTGGTCCAGGCGATGCGCTGCAGGTCCTCGTCCTTGAGGGCCTCGAGCAGCTTCTTGCCGTTGGCGGTGCGCGCAATCAGGGGGTGGCTGCTCCAGACGGTCGGCACCGGATAGAGGGTCACGAACTGACTGTCGATCTGGGTCCGGAGGTCGGGCCGCGAGATCTTGAACTCGATGAGCTGAGACTCGTAGCCGGCGATGATGGGCTTGGCCCCCATGCCGGTGGTGAGATACTGCTGGAACAGGTCGCCGGAGCTCTGGTCCATGAAGCCCTTGCGGAAGAAGTCCACCAGAGCCGCCATGTTCGGCCTCACCGTGGTCTCGTCCGGCAGGTTGCCGTTATTGAGGACCGTGGCGATGAGCCCGGCGGTCATGAAGCCCGAGTTCGAGAAGAGCGGGTCGGTGGTGCGGATCGAGATACCGCCCGACATCATGGGCAGACCGATGTCCTTCCAGGTCTTGCCCTGGCGCACGTAGTCGATGAGCTTCGGGAAATCGACCACGTAATAGGTCTCGTTGTGCTTGCTGACGATGCCCTCTTTCTCGAGAGCGTCGACGATGGGCTTGTGGCTGTAGAGGACCAGGGGCGAGTTGAAGATGTTGGCGTGCCCCTCGATGACCCCGCCGCGCTGCTTGTAGAGCGCCAGCGAGACCATGTTGGACGGCCACAGGAAGTCGTCCTGGGGTGTCAGCGGGATGTCGCGGACCATCTCGGTGGAGCCGGACTTCTTGCCGTTGACGACGATGCAGTAGCGGTCGCGGAGGATCTGCTTGACGGCGTCGTCATTGAGGAAGCTCGACTTCTCGCCGCCGTAATAGCCGGTGACGGTGATGGGGTTGGCGCAGGTCCGCGTGAAAGTGGTGCCGACCACCGAGGTGCCGTCTCCGCCCATGTACTTGAAGGCGACCACGGCAAGCACGGCGATCAGGAAGAATCCGATACCGATTGCGATTCGTGCAGTCTGGTTCATTGGGAGAACTCCTCGTCATTGAGCTCGATGCCGGGGAAGCGCAGTTCCATGACGCTGCCGGTCTGGAGACTGGCGACGTCATTGATGTGGAGCTGCTCGTAGAGGGTTGCGAAGTCGCGAGTGAGCCGGGGAAGAGTGTCCTCCTCGGCGGTCTTGAGCGCCTGCTTGGCGATGTCGAGGTCGCGGCTGAGCACGCGCAGGTAGCCTTCCATCCACTTCTCGAGAGGCTCGATATAGCGGTTGAGGAAGGGGAGGGACGCTTCGAACTTGTTGGCGTCCGTTTCGATCACCTGCAGACACCTGGCCGCGTCGGCGAGGATCCTGGTGCAAAGCTCCCTGGGAACCTTGTTGATGTCGCGGATCTGCGATGCCCTCTCGGAGAGACGGCGCAGGGCCTCGTCGGCCGCCTTCATGGCCGCCGCTTCTTGCTTGGTGGGCGTGAGCCTTTTGCCCATGAGCCCGCCAGGAGAGACCAGCAGAACGCCGGCGCCGACCAGGAGGGAAGGGATGAGGCTCAACGGCAACGCGACATTGAAGACGAACTCGCAGGCCAGGAGGGTGACAGTTGCTGCCACCCCGGCCATGAGTCCGACGTTTCTATCGAGTGTACGCATAGTCCAGCCTCCCGACTAGTTGTTGTATCCCTTGGCCTGGCGGAAGGCCGAGATCAGGTCCGCCTTGCCGTTGAAGACCTTGCCCTGAGTATGGGCGGCGATGGCATCGAGCTGCGTCTTCCGAGCGTCGCCGAACATGATCGAGTAGATCGGGACGTTCTGCATGCCGAGCTGGGTGATGGCGTCTCTGAGCTCGCCGAAGTGCTCGTCGGAGGCTCCGTCGGTCATCAGGATGACGGCGACGGAGTAGTCTTCCCAGCCGGGGATCTTCTTGATCTCGCGCAGACCGTCGATGGACGGCGCGTAGATGTTGGTGCCGCCGCTGGCCGAATGCTGCTCGACCCAGGCGAGGAGCTGCCGGAGCTTGGCCGGATCGTTGCCCTTCACCGTGTTGACGTCGATGGTGCCGGAGTTGAAGGGGATGACGATGGTGATGTCCTCAGGCGAGGCCTGCAAGAGGTACTTCGCCGCCAGGTCCTGGTCGAGCAGACCGCGCATGGCCGACTCGAGGGCCTGCTCAGGACCGCCCTGCATGGAGGTCGAGTAGTCGAGGGCGAAGACCGTGATGGACGGCTTGCGGAAGGCCGTCTGGTACAGCATGAGCGCTTCCCGGATGACGTCGGCGTCCGGGGTGTTGATGGGCGAGAGGACCTTGTTGCCGTCGAGACCGAGGGCCGGGTTGAAGACGGTGGGGTCCGCGTTGGCAACGTTGACACCGAGTCCGGTGCGGCGACCCAGAGCCAGCAGCTGCGACTGGATCGGCTGGCTGAGGAGGTACTCCTGCAGCTTCAGGAAGGCCTGCTCCTTGGCGGCGTCTCCCTTGTTGACGTAGCCCAGAGCCGAGTCGGCGATGGACAGACCGTCGACCGGGTAGACCGCGTAGAGCGGGTCACGGCCGGAGCGCATCAGGTCGGTGTTCGCTTCGATCACCATGGCTTCGTAGTTCACCATAGCGTCGTAGTAGTCGTACTGCTGGACGAAGAGATCCTTGAGGAAGCCCGAGCTGCCGGCGGTGCGGTTGACGCTTCCGAGGATGCTCTTGATCTTCGACCGGACGTTCGGGTCCTTCAGGTGGTCGGAGGTGAGCACATCGGGATGTCCGGCGAAGGCGTAGAGGAAGCCGAAGTAGCCGGAGGCGCCCGAGTTGGACTGGGTGGCGCTGGTCATCATGAAGCGAAGCTGTCCGGACCTGGCCGCGGTCAGGATGTCGTTGACCGTGACGTCACGACCGATCCAGCCGAGCCGCTGGGCGACGGACTTCTTGACGCCGAAGACCACCGGGGTGCGGTAGATGGACTCGGTGTGCTTGACCACATGCTGCTTGTCGCCCATGGCGATCCACATGCGGTTGGCGGGCCAGACCGCGTCGTACTGCGTGCCGGCGCCCTTCTCGAGCTCGAGCATGATCTCGACCGAGCCCTCGTAGGTGATGTTGACAGCGACATTGTTGTCGCGCGCCCATTGCTGGATCATCGGCTCGAGGGTCTTGTTCTCCGAGCCGGAGATGATGCTGATCTGCGTGGAGGCGGAGCCGGCGGTGTTGTTGTTCGGCTTGCCGTCCTCTTCGTTGCACGCTGCGAGACCGAGAGCGAGAAGAATCGCGGCACCTGCCGCGATGAGTGACCTGAGATGCATGATTACCTCTTTCATCTCTGTTGGAGGTTTTTCGGGACCCGGTGACGAGACCGGGTGATGATGAGGCGGCAGCGCGAACGGCTGCCGCCTCCGGTTATCTCAAAGGTTCGGACGGAGCCCTTCTTGTGGCTCCATCCGTGAATGCCGAGGCGTCTCGCCTCTCACTTCATGGGCGGCACGCCCAAAGGCGGAGTCATCCGCTGGAGCTCCATGATGCCTGCCTCGTCGAGGCTCCGGTCCGGGGCGAGAGCGGTGCCGCGACCGAGCTGGTCGATGGCGGGCTTCTCTCCGTCGGAGCTATGCTCATCGCTGCAGGCGGCGAGGAGCAGGCAGATTCCACCGAGAATCAGGGGTGTCCTGGGAGACATTCGGATTCCTCTTATTACTGGCGCGTGTTCGGCTGAGGAGCCCCGGATAAGGGGCTCCTCGCAAGTCAGGGAGCGAAGCGCAGGCGGAGGGCCCGGTTACTCGGACTTGGTGCCGCCGTTGCGCTCGGCGTCGTACCTGGCGCGCTCCTCGGCGATGCGGGCGTCCTCGGAGAGGCGCTCGAACTCGCGGTCGGCGTCGCTGCCCTGGGCGCCTTCCATGCGGGCCTTGGCGCGCTCGAGCTCGCGGTCGACCTGGTCGGAGGCCTGCTTGAGCTCGGAGAAGGCGCCGTCGACGGCGTTGGCGGCCTCGATGGCTTCGGCGGCGCCTTCGTAGACGCCCTTGAGCTCGGCCTTGGCCTCGTCGGAGGTGATCTGGGCCTCGATCTTCTTCAGGGCCTTGACGCTGGCCTCGAGAGCGCCGCGGGCGTTCTTCTCGGCCTCGGCGAACTGCTCGACGATGGTCTTCTGGGCCTCGACGGCGCCCTTGGCGGTCTGGAAGTCGGAGAACTTGGCCTTCTGGACCGAATCGGGCATCTTGCGGTCGACGGCCAGGTCATAGTCGGCCTGGGCCTGCTTGGCGGCGTCCTGCAGCTTGGTGAGCTTGTTGATCTCGTGGCGGTAGTCGCCGGTAATGTTGGTGACGCGGATGCGGTTGGCGTTGACCTGCTTGACCAGGCCCTGGTAGAGGTACTTCTCCTTCTCGACGGCGGTGGTCATGCCGTCGACGGTCTTGCCGGCCTTGATGCCGATGAGCTGCCGGAACTTGGGCCAGAAGGCGAAGAGAACGGCGAAGATGGCGATGCCGATGAGGGCGAGCTGGACGGTGGTCGACATGGGTCGATTCTCCTGGACAGGTTGCGATTGGATTTCAATTGAAGGTTGATCCGATGCCGGCTCACCACGAGCTGGCATCGACGACGCGGCGGGATACAACCGAAAGCTTCCCGGCGCGTCGCAAACAGACGGACTGGCACCGATACTGGTGCACTGTTCGCCGTCTGCTTGCCGTTTCCCTCAGGCTCTGTGCCCGACAGGGAAATGGAAAGGAGACGGAGAAGAACGGGAGGAGCCCGAGGGCTCCTCCCGTGAAATCGCAGACGCTAGGTCAGAGAGAAGCGCAGGCGGAGGGCCCGGTTACTCGGACTTGGTGCCGCCGTTGCGCTCGGCGTCGTACCTGGCGCGCTCCTCGGCGATGCGGGCGTCCTCGGAGAGGCGCTCGAACTCGCGGTCGGCGTCGCTGCCCTGGGCGCCTTCCATGCGGGCCTTGGCGCGCTCGAGCTCGCGGTCGACCTGGTCGGAGGCCTGCTTGAGCTCGGAGAAGGCGCCGTCGACGGCGTTGGCGGCCTCGATGGCTTCGGCGGCGCCTTCGTAGACGCCCTTGAGCTCGCCTTGGCCTCGTCGGAGGTGATCTGGGCCTCGATCTTCTTCAGGGCCTTGACGCTGGCCTCGAGAGCGCCGCGGGCGTTCTTCTCGGCCTCGGCGAACTGCTCGACGATGGTCTTCTGGGCCTCGACGGCGCCCTTGGCGGTCTGGAAGTCGGAGAACTTGGCCTTCTGGACCGAATCGGGCATCTTGCGGTCGACGGCCAGGTCATAGTCGGTCTGGGCCTGCTTGGCGGCGTCCTGCAGCTTGGTGAGCTTGTTGATCTCGTGGCGGTAGTCGCCGGTGATGTTGGTGACGCGGATGCGGTTGGCGTTGACCTGCTTGACCAGGCCCTGGTAGAGGTACTTCTCCTTCTCGACGGCGGTGGTCATGCCGTCGACGGTCTTGCCGGCCTTGATGCCGATGAGCTGCCGGAACTTGGGCCAGAAGGCGAAGAGAACGGCGAAGATGGCGACGCCGATGAGCACGAGCTGGACGGTGGTGGACATGGTTCGATTCTCCTGTATGCACCAATCTCGGGTGCGAGTTGAGGTGATTGAGTCGGCAGGCGGCACCGGAAGTGGTGCCGCCTGTTATTCGAAGCCTGGTCCTGAGTGGAAGGTCTCAGCCTCCATTCAACACCAGTACAATCCTCGGGCGTGGTGACTCAGAAGTCGCCGCCGCCACCGGAGCGACCGCCGGAGCTGAATCCGCCACCGGAGCGACCGCCGGAGCTGAAGCCTCCGCCGCTGCTGCTGCTGCTGCTCTCGCGACGGCGACGTTCTGCCGCTTCACGACGCTCGCGCTCTTCGCGCTCCCGACGCTCACGCTCGCGCCGTTGACGCTCGAGCTCGGCGACGATAGCCGCCACCCGTGCCAGGGCTTCGCGCTCGGCCTGGTCGGCCTCCGAGCTGGCCCGCTTCGCGGTGTTCGCAGCGTTCTCGTAGTTGCCGGCGGCGAGCTCGCGTTCGGCTGACCGAGCAGGCTGTTGGCGGAGCTCATGCTGGCCGTGACACCGTGGTCGAAGGACGTGCGGGTGCCGCGGATATTGCTGCGCGCCGAGCTGATAGCGGTGCGCGCCGCATCTGCCGCCTGCTGGTCCGATCTGGCCAGGCGCTTGGCCTCGTCGGCCGTGGACTTGGCGTCGTTCGCCCTGCGAGCGATGACGGCCCATTCGGACTTGGCTTTCTTGACCGCGCCCTCGACGGTGGCGAGGACGGTCTGCGCCTCCGACAGCTTGGTCTTGGCCGGCTGCCGGGTGTCGGTGTGACGCACTTCGCCGAGCGCATCGGTGATGGCGCCGCCCAGCGCGGTGATGGCGCTTACCGCATTGGCGTGCTGCGCCTTCTGCTCGTCGATGGCCTTGTCCACCGCCTTGAGAGCGGCTTCCAGGGTGTCGGCATTGCTTGCCGCCACCACCCAGTCGGTGATGTCCCTGGCGACATCGGCCTGCTGGTTCGCGAGGACCGGGGTCTGACGCGCGTAAGCCTGATCGGTCTCCGCCGACGTGGTGAAGGCATTGGTCTCCAGCTTGCCGGCCAGCGCCGCCGCGAGCTGGGTCGCACGAGCCACGGTGTCCCGGGCGTGCTTCTTGAGGTCCCGCAAGCGGGCGAGGCGCGAGTGGACCTCCACCATGGCGTCGATGGAGTGCTGGATGTTGTCGCCCAGCGTCGTCAGCTGTTTGCGAGCCGCCAGATAGCGCTGCTCGTCATAAGCCTTCTTGACCTTGGCCAGCTCGGCGTTGGTCGAGTCGGCCACCTTGTTGGCGGTGTCGACCTTCTCGGGCTCGCCCGGGAAGTTCTTGGCCAGGAACTCGGCCTTGAGCTCGGTGACCGCCTGTTCGGCAGCCGGGATGTCGCTCGTGAGCTTATCCAGCTTGGAGCGAACCGGCACCACCTGCTTCTCGACCAGAGCCTTGGCGGCGAGGATGTCCTCCACCAGGGCGATGGCCTCGGCGGAAGCCTTCTCGGCAAGCGCCTTCTCCTCGGAGGCGAGGTCGAGCTTGCCGAGAAGCACAGCCTTCTTCGCCTTGTCGAAGTGAGCGCTGGCCTCGGCGATGATGTTGTCCGGGTTGGCGCCCTCCTCGTTGAGGACGTAGTTGCCGCCGGCGGCCAGGTTGCGGGCTTCGCTGCCGGTCAGGGCATAGCGATAGTCCACCGCCTGAGCGCGAAGACCGGTGACCCGCTCCTGCGCCTTGCCGATGGCTCGGACGGTGTCGGCGAAGCTCTCCTGGATGCCGATGGCGCGGACCATGTCGGCCTTGAGGGCCTCGTAGCCGGCTTCCACTTCCTCGGAGCCCTTGAAGGCGTCCAGAGGATTCTCGTCCAGAATCGCCAGGAAGGCCGCCACGCCCTGCTCGAGCTGGTCGTAGCGGAGGCTGTACGGGTCGAAGGTGAGACCGACGGCGCTCATCTTGCCCTTGAGCTCGGTGACCGTAGCCTCCAGGGCCTCGATGTCCTTCTTGTTCTGGTCGGCGCCTTCGAAGGCGTTCTTGATCTCGGCCAGACCCTTGTTGGTCACGTCGAAGAGAGTCTCGATGTCGTCCAGGACGGTGCCGGGCTTGAACTCCTCTTTCTGGACCAGACCGCCGAAAGCAGTGGCCAGCTCGAGGGGAAGCTCTTCGCCGGTGATGACGATGACCTGGTCGGTGAGCAGCCACTGGATGGCAGCCACCCGCTTGAGGCTCCAGACGCCCAGACCGATGAAGCCGGCGATGCCGCCTGCGACGCCGAGCCAGTAGAGCGCTTCGATCTGGAGCAGGTTCATGACCGCCAGGGAGACGGCAGCCACGGCGCCCAGGATGATGTAGGGATAGCCCAGTGCCTGGGTACGCTTGTCGGCGTCCTGGAAGCGGCGATTCGCGGCCGTCTGCCGGGCGTTGTAGTTGACGAAGTTGGTGACCGCCGCTTTGAACTTCACGGCAGTGGTGCCCTTGAACTTCTGCTCCCACTCGAGCTGGTGCTCGAGGAAGCCGAAATAGCCCTTGAGCAGGCGGCTGTGCATCTCGGACGAGGTGGTGATCTTCTCGCGCCACGTCTCGACGAGCTTGCTCAGCTCACCCTTGCGCCGGCCGAACAGGAACAGGAAGATGCCGCCGACGATGAGCATGCCGACCGGCGGTCCGAAGATGCGAGCGTTCTTCTCCATCTCGGCCCTGGTCCTGGCCCATTCCTCGGCCTTGCGGGCTTCCTCGATGGCGCGCAGGCGCTCTTCCTCGGCCCTGCGGATCTGCTCGAGCCGCTGCCGCTCCGCCTCCTGCTTGCGCCATTCTTCCTGACGCCTGAGCTCGGCGTAGTGGTTGTCGATGGCCTGGTTGATGCCTGCTGCGACCCTGTCGGCGAAACCGACCGGGTCGTTGGGCAGATGCATGTTGCGGGCGCTGTCCAGGATCGACGTGTTGTCGAAGAAGCTGCCCGTGAGACCGACCTCCTGGAGCTGAGAGCCCCCGTTGACGGCATACGAGAACTTGTTCGGGTCGTCGTTCTTCCGCACCAGCAGGACCAGGACGTACTTGTCCTGCGGAATCTTGCTGGCTACCATCTGGGCGAACAGGTCGAGTTTCCAGACAGCGAAGTTACGGTAGTTCGACGGCTTCAGCGAAGCGTCGTCGCCCAGCTCGGTCATCACGAAGTAGTACTTCAGACCGTGGGCTCTGCCCTCGTCCCGAAGCCTGGCCTCGAGCCCGCTGAGAGAGACGGGATAAGTCGGATGATTGGCCAGCGCCGGGTCCAGATAGACGGCCCTGTTCGGGTCGAAACTCTGGGCGGACGGGAGCCAGGTGGGCGCAGCCTGCGCTACTGCCGGCAGAGCCATCGCCAGCAGCAGCACGAAGACCGCGAGAACCGCATTCAGTGATTGTCTGATCGATGTCACTGTTAGGTCTCCTAACGTTTGGGTTGACGTTGAGATTCGCCTCCTCCACCGGTTGCGCCGCTGTGCCAGGTGCCCTCAAAAAATCCGGCAAGAACGCCATCCCGAATCTCGGGATGGCGTTGGCTCGACGAAAGTTGCGGCAGATTGCTTTTGAGCGGTGGAGGCAGGGGTCCTGAAGAGAGGGAATTGAATTGGGAGTTCTCTACTGTTATCAGGCCCGCTTAAAGGTCACCAAATGAGGCTTAACAGCAGTTGTAAAGTGATAAGGGCCCGTTACAATCGACCTGTTCTGGATGAAGCCTTATCCCGAGTGCTTCTTCAGGGTTAAGTCCCTGTAACATGATTACGAAACAGGCATGAATGTAACTTCCCGAAACGCCCATGTGTACGAGTTTATTCGCCTCTTGACTAGCGCTGCTTGCGGAATCCTCTTGGCAACTGCGAAAGCGCTGCTATAAGGAATTGCGTTCCCCGGGAAAGATTAGACGGTGGGAAAGATTAGACGGTGCGCGAAGGTGAGCTAGCTCTGAACCGGTGGTGATTCCACCAGTGAGGGCGGAGCACTCCACTGTGATCGATTTTCTGTCAGTGATATCAGAGAGTTATCTCCCATCTCTAAAATCACTGGCAGCAAATTCCCGAAGCACGCTGAATCTCTGAACCAAAGCAATGTCCCTATCCGGCTCATGCCGGAGCGGTTGTTGCTGCCGGTGATCTGGAGGGAGAGGCGGTTGTCCCTGCGGGCAGCCATCTGTGCAATCAATCGTTAACTGTGGAGTTGACCATGAAACAGCTCGAACTCTATATCAATGCGGAGCCCGGCGGCTATCACACCTTCATCGTCCAGTCCGGCACCCATCGCGAAAAGCTCGACTTTTCGAGCAGCGACAAGGACGCCATGTACGCCGAGGCGGCCCGGCTCATCGAAGGCGATCGCCTGATGAGCGACCGGCTCCGGGTGCTCGATGCTTCGCGCAAGGTGGTGAAACAGGGCGACATGTTCGTGCCGCTCCGCTCGCTCAAGCTCTGGCTCGGGCGCGCCGAACCCGCGATGAGCGCCTGAACGGGCAACCGTTTCCAACATCCGGAACATTCTCGGGGAGGGGCGTCCGCTGCCCCTCCTCTTTTTCTCACTTGTTTTTACCGGAGGCCGGTCCCTATCGCTCTGCGATCGCATCGAAAAGCAATCCGGCACAGATTGCTGCGGTCGAGGAGAGAGTGTGCGATTGCTCTCCGGCTCGAACCAAACACACAGAGGCAACATCATGACGACAAAAAGCGAAAACAACCCGCAGGTCGAGGCGATTCTGCGCGACCTCGGTCTGGTCAAGAAGCAGTATTTTGGGATCGAAGATCAGCTCGGGCTGGTTTGCAACCGGCTCGAAGAAGTCGCCGGTCTCGAAGCCGAGGCCCCAAGGGCGAGCGAAAGCAATCCCTGGAGCAAGATGCCTGCCACCAAGATCGGTCGCAGCCTGGCCACCGCTCGCCTTCTTCTCGAAGAGGCGCGCGACATTCTCAAGGCCGAGCTCGACTGCTACGGCGCCTGGCAGAAAGAGATCGAAGCGATAACTTCGGGAAGCGACGATGACGCCAAGAAAATCGCGGCTCTCACTGCGATTCTCGAGCCGGCGAAGTCCCGCGAGCCCGAGACCGCCGGTCTTGCTGCTTACTCTCTGGAGTCCGTCCGGGCTGTCCAGACCTATATCGTCGCTGCCATGGAGAAATCGCGCTCCTATCGCAGCAAAGCATAACTAGCCTGATTCCGGCTGGTTGATTCCGACCCTGGCGGTGTGAGTGCGGGCGAGCGCTGATAGAATTCGCAAGCATCTCATGGACTTTCAGGAGCAGAGATTGACTCCGGTATGGAGGCTGGCGGGCAAGCGCCCTGCGATGCTTTCATGGACCGTTGTATCGATCGCTGGTGATGAGACCTTCAGGAACTCAGAGAATCTCTGTGTGATTGGAAGAAGAAATCGGATACAGCAACGCAAGCGTCGTGCCTGTGCCACGCGGCGTCAGTGCGGTTGCAAACCGGAAATCGCAAAACCAAAAAAGAAAGGAGGCCCGAAATGGCGAGAATTCATGCCGGCTCAAAGCTCGGCGACTATTTCGTAGCCTTCCGACTGGCTACGAGGCAGACCATCAAGAGCGTCCTGAAAGACGCATCGTCCAACCAGCTTTTCGGTCAGGCTCTGGTGAAAGCCGGAGTCGTCGACCGGGAGCTCTGTGAAGAGGTGGTCGGGGTTCAGCGTCTCTACAGGCGAACCTCGGCGACTCTCGCGCAACGTGGTATCACCATCGTTCTCGATGAGAAGGCGATGATAGGCGACATCCTCGTGGCTCTTGGATTCATCACTCCCGAGAGCAAGCAGGAATGCCTGGACTATCAGGCTGCCAGACGCGCCCGGGGCGAAGACGCCGGACGGCTCGGCGAGCTTCTGGTGGATTTCGGCGTCTGCACAGCTTCCGAGCGTGATCTGGGGATGAAAGTGCAGAACTGGCTGCGCGGTGTGAAGTGAGTGGATTCCCCCCGGGGTCTGCTTTCTTCATGCCCGCAGCTGTTCGCCTTTCGTTTGTCCGGGAAACCTACGATAAGATATAAGAGTAATTCTCTCGAAAAAGAAGGGAGCCCAGGCGGCGGCTCCCTTCTCGAATTCAGTCCGTGGCTTTCGGGCTGGTGGCGCCGGGGCTCGAGGCACCGAGCGTCTCGCTGCAACCACGGTGCCCGCGATTGGGCACAGTCACCTTGAGCTTGCGCTTGTTCTTGCAGTCCTTCGTGCGCAGCCCCCGAACTCGTTTCATCAGACCGCTCTCCCAGGTTCCTTCCCGTTCGGGAAGGGTGTAGGGGTTGAGGTCAAGATGCATACGAATCCAGTAGGTGTTCGTATGCGTCACGGGCCAGCGTGCCGGGAGCTTGAGCTCCTCGGGGATATAGGCGTCCGGCAGGTTCTGGAGGGAGACCAGCCAGGACTCCTGGGGGCGAGTCAGATTCGACCTGCCCTCGCGGTCGGCGAAACGCTTGAGACCTTCGCAGAGACCCTGATACATCAGCTCGTGCTCACCGTAGGTGAAACGGAAGCCGTAGGCCTCGAAGAAGCGTGCCACGTTGAACCAGCTCGGAACCGCGTCGACGCGATTGTAGCCGAGCTCTCCGAGGAACTTGATGGCATTCTCCAAGAAGAACTGCGGCACACCCTTCATGGGTCTGGCGCTCTGCCAGGGACCGCGACCGATGTGGAAAGCCTGCTCCCAGAGCGGGAAGAAAACGTCCGGATCGAAATGCTTCCAGACATAGTGATCCGGGTCCGCGATGAAGTGACCGAGGGTGCCTTCGATGTCGAGGCCGTCCAGGTATGTGTGCGGATCCCAGGAGTAGATGGAGAGCTCGCAGGCGAGGAAGCCGGGACCGGGAAGGCGATTGCAGGCCGGGTCGCGGTTCGGGTAGAAAGTCAGGGGCGAGCTTTCCTCGGTGCCGTCGAGCTGGCGGTCTCGGATGGCGCACATGAGGATTTTGTCCTCCTTGTACCAGCCTTCCATCAGTACCCTGATACCGTCGTTGCGGACGAGGATTCGTCCCTTGCCATCGGCACTCGTGTAGGTGTAGGAAATGACATCGTCAGTCTCGACCAGCTCCGGCTCGGCTTCGGAAAGCGCGATACCGGTCAGCTCGAAGACCGACGGATGAATAAGCCGGGATAGAATCCGGTCGACGGGGACCAGAGACAACTTGCTTCTCGGGATCATCTTATTCTCCGGTTATAGAAGTTATGACAGGCTCGACCGGCTTGACGCCAGGCAAGGGTAGACCTGTGATTGAGCAGTAAAAGAGAAACTTGCCTGGTTTTGTGCTAGTACCTGACTGGAAGAAATGAAAAAGAGCCGGTCTCTAACTAGCAGAGAGCTTTCAAGAAATTCAATGTCGACCCGGTAGTCATGAGGGTTTCGGGCATGCTCCCGGTGCGATCTTTGTATCCGGCTCAGGATGCCTGTTTCAGGACAACTTTATTGCGGTAGTTTGCGCAAGTGGCTGAACTGCGCTAGCTATCAAGCGCCTGTTACATTGCTACATGCGGCTCTCTGAAACCGGCTTCTGGAAAGGGTTTCAGGGTTTCCGGATAGGGTCGCCTCTGCTCTGCCGGGTCACCGATCACGGCTTCTTGATATGCCTGAGTAGTAATTAAGAGAGGTCTCGTTGAGTATATCCCTTTTATGTACCTAAGGTGACGATCCATTTCTCGAACTCTTATTCAAGACAGGCTATATCCCGAATCAAAGACCCTGTAGCCACTACAAGCCCAAAGCTCTGACCTCGAACCGTCTTTCGTGATGGCTGTGGTCTGTCGGGTCTCGAGAGTACGAGAGATGTGTAAGTGCAGTTCACCTTTTGGTGACCAAGGGACGAAACCGGCGCCGCGACGGTACAGGGCACCAGCTCTCAGAGAGCTTGGTTCCACCGACAAGTCGCGTCCCCCGGTCGAGTTCGCAAGAGTTCCATGGATGGAAGTCGATGATGCTGCCTCTGGTGGCATCCCGCTCGACCCTCCCTGGTCGTTCAAATATCTAATCTCGGAGCAATCCGAGCCTGGAAGAGGTCTTCAATGAAAGCAAAATTCACGATCTCCCCGCTGCTCAAAGCGGGAAGTGAGCCCGGCATCGAGCGAATCGAGACGCCGTTGCTCATGTTGACGAAGTTCTCCGGGATGGGCATGCCCGATGACCTGAAGCCGCTCATCGATGCGAGCGAAGGTGTCATCGAGCGTCGGCTGAAAGCTCGCGGTTTCGGCGGTAATTCCGGCGAGCAAGTCTGCATCAACCTGGGTGCCGACTGCGCACAGGACCGCGTTCTGTTTGTCGGGCTCGGCAAGGCGCAAAGCTTCTGCTGCGCAACCGTGCGTGAGATGGTCACCAATGCCGTCGAGCGTGCTGTGGCGCTCAAGGTCGACCGCCTGACGATCCCCATCATTCCGAACCGGATCACGCAAGGGAGCATGAAGCTCAAGGGAACTGCGTCTTTGATCAAGCGAGTCGCCAGCAGGGTGCTCGAATCGAAGCGCGGTGACGGAACCCTCGAGATCGAAATCGCCTGCACCCCGCAGGCCAAGCGATTCCTCGAGTCCGGTCTGCAGTGCAGGGTCGACCGCAAGGACTGCGGTGACCCCTGCGCCAAGAACAAGCCTCGGAGCTGATTGTACGCAGGATGTCTGGCCGAGAGCCGGGGACGTTTTCGCGAGACGTCTCTGATGGCCAGCTCCTGCAGTCTGACAGAGCACAGGGTTAGATACCGGATTCCCCATCCGGTATCTATTCTCTGTGTCTTTGTCTCTCTGTTCGTATATTACTATAGAAAGCAGTAAAAACCAGGCTGCCTTCCTGTCTGAAGATTACTCGCCATGGAAAGGTGCCGGGGACGTCTGTCAATCGAGCAGGGCCAGAGCCGAGCCGGCCAGGAGGGCGGCTCCCACCGGCAGGCAGTTCTCGTCGATGTCGAAGGTGGATGTATGAAGCATGCGCTTGTCCCCTTCGATCCGGGCCCCGAGGCAGATGAAACAGGATGGGAACTGCTCGGACAGGAAGCTGAAGTCTTCGGCGCCCATCTCCATATGGGCTTCCTCCACAGCCTGCTCGCCCAGCATCGCCGTTGCCACGCTGCCCACCAGCTCGACCACGGCGGGATCGTTTTGCACTGCCGGATTCTCGTTGATATATCGGAGCTCGTGAGAGCCGCCCATGGCTTCGGCCATCCCGGCGATATTGGCGATCTCCCGGCGGATCATGTCACCGGTTTCTTTATGGAAAAATCGCACGGTCCCGGTGATCTCTACCGAGTCAGCTACGATGTTGGGGCGGAAAGTCGAGCTCCTGATACCACCTACGGTTACCACCGCCGGAGAAAGAGACGACTTCCTGCGCGAGGTGATGGTCTGAATAGCCTGGATCATCTGAGCGGCCACCACCACGGCGTCTACTCCCAGGTGGGGCCAGGCTCCATGGGTGCCTTTCCCCTGCACCTTGATGTCGAAACGATCGCAGGCCGCCAGGAGCGGTCCCGGACGCAGGGCGATCTTGCCGGTGGCCAGATCCGGAAAGACATGCAGAGCAACGACTTTCTCCACATATTCGAAGGCGCCGTCCCTGATCATGAGGGTCGCCCCGCTGACTCCGTCTTCATTAGTGTCCTCCTCGGCGGGCTGGAAGACGATCCGGATCCTGCCCTTCTCCGGGGGATTCTCGGCCAGGAGCCGGGCAGCGCCGAGGGCGCAGGCTGTGTGAGCGTCATGCCCGCAGGCGTGCATGACCCCATCGTTGCAGGAGTCATACCCGGTGCCGTTTGTCTCCTCGATTGGAAGAGCGTCCATATCGGCCCGTATGGCAACGGTCTTGCCCTCACCGATGTCCACCGTCACACCGGTGCCGCCGACCCCCACCCGGGGAGATAGCCCGAAGTCTTTCAGGCGCCGGGCTACATACTCGGCGGTATTGCTCTCTCTGAAGCTCAGTTCGGGATTGGTGTGAATGTGGCGGCGGTAGGCGATGAGGTCGGCGTGAATCGCCCTGGCTCTTTCGAGAAGGTCGCCGGCCCGGGTCTTTGTCGATGCGGTCATAATCGTGTCTCAGAAGCCATATGGAAAGAATATTCTATGTCTTCTCCAACCGATTTGTCACCGGCGCTCGCGCATCTCGCATAAACGTGTCGATTCCCGGGGATCCTCTTGTCAAGCGGGTTTCGAAAGCTGCGCCGGAGCTCTCGACGCCCCCGGAGCGGCGATTTCCCTTCATGGACGGGAGGTTGTCGAGGGGGCGCTCTCCAGGGAATGTAGAAGTTCTTATCGAAAGGAACAGTCATGTAGGCGAACTGTACTCGTTTCATGATGCTAGAGATTATTCGTTCTCATGTCTTTCATCCTCCACGGGTAGCTATCCCAGTTTTTTCAGCAGTTACTTCTTCCACCCAAGCTCTGAGAAAGGAATATCGTGAAACGCGCGACGTTCCTTCCGGTTGCCCGAGCCGAGCTCATGCCCACGCCGATTGCGATGGCGAGCGACGCGGCAATCTGGAAGCATTCTGTTACGCCCATGGTTCGGGCTCTGCTTGGACCGATCGGGAATGGTTTTACTCGTCATTGCGAGACAACCGAAGGGTTGTTCCCCGGAGACGAGACCAGCAACCTGAACGGCTGGTCGAGAGCGGGCGATCAGGGCGAGAGCAAGTCGGTAAGGTTTCCTTACCAGGCTACTTATTACCGCACCGGTAATGGTGCTTTCATAGTCAAGCGCGACGCCGTCAAGGTCAAGGCGTTCGGCTGGTACGGCGATGTTCTGTCCGGCAAGCCCGGCGAGCTGATTTTCAGCTTCGGTCTGCGTGACCGGCGCTATGACGGTACCCCTCGAGCCAACGACACGGCGCTCCTCGATTTCCCTTACGACGAGCCGCAGAACCTGCCGCTTCTCATCGACGGCAAGCAGCTTTCGGGGACATCGCTCGAGACTTCGCTCTATTCCTACCTGCCCGGAACCGGCATAGCCAAGGCATGCGGTGACGAGGTTCTGGAGGATTTCATCGCCCGCCCTTTCACCTACCTGGACCGTCCGGAAGAATTCCTGCGCCTTCTTTTCGTGGCCTGGAACACCGGACGCTATCCCGGTCAGGTGGCGGTGCCGATCTATGATGTCGGCAAACAGGCTCATGCCGCTTTCGAGGCGGTAGCGAAGCTCTGTCGTTATGACTTCCTGGAGACGGCCCCGAGCCATCTGCATGTCTATGGCTGGAACGCGGCGAAAGGCTATGTTTGCTCGGACAGCCGTCTGGCTGGCAGGATCAGGGACTTCCAGGCGCGAGCCGCAGCGCTCAAAGCCAGGGTTGACCTGTCTCGGCTGCAGGAGTCCTGGCTCTTCGTCCTGCAGAGCCTCCGTCCGGTGGAGCTGATTCCCGAGCCCTACTATCTGGGCGGACCGACATGGCCGCAGAACAACATCGACCAGAACAACCTCTGGCTCTATAAGCCCCTCAGCGAGAAGGCGAAACAACAAGTCGCTTCCCTGAAGGCATCGGCCTGAGTTTTGCGAGACCGTAATCAGCCAGAGCGGTCTCGTCTCAATCTCCATCGAAACTTCGAAACAAGGAGCTCTTCATGCGTAAGCTCATCGGAATCCTCGGCAGCATCATCGGTTCGATCGCGGCCTTCCTGGTCCTCAACCTGATCGTCCTCGGAACTGCCGCCAACTTCCCCGGTATCATCATCGGGGGCGCCATCTTCGGCGTCGTCCTCGGTGTCGCCACGGCCCTGTTCGACAGCGGGCCAGCCGTCTCCGGCGTCCGCTGCGTCTCGGTCAGCGCCGTCGCTGCCACCGTGCTTTACATGGTCTTCTTCGTCCTTGCCGTCCGTTTCAGCGACGGATCCATGGTCAGCGAGTTCAGCATGGCTGAGCTGGCTGCCGCCGTTGGTTCCATCGCCGCTGTCGGCGGCGTCAGCGGATTAATCTACAGCCTCTTCACCCGCAAGGCGAACAAAGGCTGATTCTTGCTACCGGGAGGTCGCGTGGTTAGCGACCTCCCTCTCCTAACCCAATCAGGAGCTGATATGAGCCTCAAGAACAAAGTCATTTTCATCACCGGAGCCTCGCGGGGCATCGGGCTGGCAATCGCTCTGAAAGCCGCCCGGGATGGCGCCAAGATCGCCATCGCCGCCAAGACGGAAAGCCCGAACGAGAAGCTGCCGGGCACCATTTACAGTGCCGCCGAGCAGATCAGAGCCGCCGGCGGTGAAGCGCTGCCCCTGGTCGTCGACGTCCGGAGCGAAGAGCAGGTTCAGGCGGCTATCGACAAGACCGTCGAGACCTTCGGCGGCATCGATATCGTCGTCAACAACGCCAGCGCTATTCAGCTCACAGGTACCGAAGCGACCACGATGAAGCGCTTCGACCTGATGCAGAGCGTCAATGCTCGCGGCGTCTATCTGGTCTCCAAGCTCGCTCTTCCGCATCTGCGCAAGAGCGCTGGGGCCGGTCGTCACCCGCATATCCTCAACCTGTCGCCGCCGCTGAATCTCGATCCCGGCTGGTTCGGACCGCACCTGGCCTACACCATGTCCAAGTACGGCATGAGCCTGTGCACTCTCGGCCTGGCCAACGAGCTCAAGGGCGACGGTATCGCCGTCAACTCGCTCTGGCCCGAGACCGCCATCAACACTTCGGCGGTGCGCAACCTCCTGGGCGGGGACGAGTCGGTGAAGCGTGCTCGCCAGCCGGAGATCGTTGCTGACGCCGCTTACCACGTTCTCACCAGCGAGGACAAAGAGCTCACCGGCAAATTCCTGATCGACACCGAAGTCCTGAAGTCGAAAGGCGTCGAGGATTTCACCGCCTATGCGGTTGATCCCGAGGCGGAGCTCATCAAGGACTTCTTCCTGGGCGATCCACCCAAGCACATGCCGGTTCCGGTGGTGGTGCACGGAGATCCTGCGGCGGTCCCGGCTGTCGCAGAGGCGGAGAAGGGCGCGAAAGAGCCGGAGCCGACGGTCTATCCCTTCAAGTCCTTCAACTTGACCAGGGATTCTCGGGGCGTAGCCCGGCTCAACCTCAATAACCCCAGGCGAGCTAATTGCCTGACCCTGGCTTTCTTCGAGGAGCTTCCCGGCGCCATCGCCCGGCTCACCGCCGACGGCACGAAGGTCCTGACTATTACCGGTGAGGGCACTCTCTACTTCAGTGCCGGCATCGACCTCGGTGCCCTGGGCAAGCTGCTTCCGGAGAACATCGCCGGGGTGGCTGAGCGTCAGGCTGTCACCGATGCAATTCTCAAGATGCAGGCTGCCTTCGGCGCTCTGTCCCAGGCGCCCTTCCCGGTGATTGCCGCGGTGAACGGGCTCTGCCTGGGAGCCGGTCTCGATCTGGTCTCCGCTTGCGACTTCGTGATCGCTTCTCGTGGCTCGCAATTCGCCATCGAGGAGATCAATGTCGGTCTCATGGCCGACCTGGGCAGCCTCCAGAGATTGCCTGGCAAGCTTCCGGAAGGTGTCGTACGCATGCTCGCTTTCACCGGCCAGCGTCTCTCGGCGGACGATGCTTTCAAGCTCGGTTTCGTCACCATGCTGGTTCCGGACCGGACCGTCCTTCTCAATCGTCTCGATGAGATGGCCGCCGGTATCGCTTCCAAATCGCAGTCTGCCATCGCTGCTTCGAAGCTGGCGCTCAACTTCCGTCTTGAGCACGGTCTCGAGCAGTCCCTGCGTCACGCCGCTCAGATCCAGCCGGCTTATCTCGAGCCGTCCGTGGTCAAAGCCGGCATCGCCAGCATTCTGGCGGCTCTGACCCGGAAGTCCTGACAGTTGAATATGGGGCTGCCCTTGCACGCTTTGCGGGCAGGGCAGCCCTTTTCTTTCATTCTTCCTCCTCTCGGGTAGGGCTATAATTTCTGTTCCGACGGATGTTTAGCCCTATCGTTTTTGGGGTAGAGACACTATAAGATACAGTATTGCTACGAAACCGCCCGAGGTGTGCTCATGAACAACGAATCTATGACTGCCCTAGAGTTCCAGAATCGCTTCAGGACTCAAGAAGATTGCCTGACTACGCTCGCACAACTGCGTTGGCCCAATGGTTTCATCTGTCCGAATTGCGAACACGACTTCGGGTATCATCTCCAAGGTCGTTCTCTCATCCAGTGCGCTGTCTGCCGTCACCAGACTTCCGTCACCGCTGAAACCATCTTCCACAAGACTCGCGTCCCGCTTCCAAACTGGTTCTGGATCATCTATTCAGTCGCCTGCGATAAGGGAGGTGCCTCATCAACGTGCCTCGCTGAGCAGGTCGGCATGTACCAGAAAACTGTGTGGCATATTATTCAGAAAGTCAGACATGCCATGGCCAGGCGCGATGAGGGTATCATCCTTTCCGGCCTGATCGAGCTTGACGGTATGTTTGTCGGTCCGGAAGCCAGAAAAGCAGGACGCCAGCTAAAACTCGCCGAGGACTGCGGTCTGGGAAAGCGCTCTTTCAAACTACTTCAGACTCAGGTCCTGGTCATGCTCGAAGCTGAGCACTTCGCTGCTGGCTCCGTTTCGATGAGAGTCGTAGAACACTCCTACTACGAGGACGTAAAGGAATTTGGCGAGCTCAAAACGGATGGTCATGCCTGGTTCAAAACCGACGGCGGGCACTCAAACTATGCTCTGCGAACAGTCGGCGCCAAACACACCGCAAAGGTATCCAGCGGTCCTGCCTCCGTAGAACGGCTTCCCCTGGTACATAGACCCATTTCGCTCGTCAAGCGCTTTCTCATGTGTAGCTATCACGGAGTAAGCCCGATGTACTTGCAGCGCTGCCTGGACGAGTTCTGCTTCCGTTTCAATCGTCGTCACAAGCAATCGTTTTTACAAGCAATCGTCCATCCCCTCCAGCCTTCTCCGGGCCTGCCTTTTTGCGCTTCCCATGTCCTGCGCTGAGCTGACGTTATAGCCCTATCGGGCATTCCTGTTCGTTGAAGGCAGGTAGGTGAAAATGCCCATCGGCAGGCACACTTAAGCTAGAGTCCCCGCCAATGTCCAGTTCCTGATCAAGATGCCGTAAAAGACCCCAGTATTTCCATTCCCAGACCAAAAATGCGTTTGTGCCATAAAAAACGGCGAAAAATACGTCAGAAACGCCTAGAAATCACACTTTCAGGTCGTTGATGCTATAAAAACTCGCGGGCACTTCCATACTAGTCCGTTCAAAGCAGGTAGATTAAAATTGCCCACCGGCAGGCAAACTGCCGGTCCGAAATCTCGAACCGGGCCCACCTGACCTTCACAGCATACCTGCTTTGAACGAACAGGTATGCTCTCGGGAGTGATACTAAGCTATAGAGTAGGAAGGGATATATTTCTCCAGATCACTGCTTTCGAGAAATAAATGCCGCACCGGACGAAGGATGAAAGGACCGAGGGACCGAGGGGAGGCATGATACCGGTGGATTACGGAGCTCGCGAAGCGGATTAATCTCGAGCAATATATTTCGTAAAGTTGTAAAGAGGACTGCTCTCTGATCTGACTGAACACCTTTCCAGTCTTACTTTTCGGAATTCTCTCAAGCTCTCTTTGTTAAGTTGTCAGGAAGATATTGCTCTCAGGTCTCTTGAACATCGATAGTCGAATTATCTTCCGTCATTCACCACCAGAGAAGCGCAGAACCAGCCAGGGTTAGAGTCCACGATTACAAGCAACCTGTGTTCGGCATCTCGGGATGCTTCGAGGTCTCGCGTCGGTGGTGATGGGGTTTTCGAGCCTCACGGCGGATGACTGAACACGAAGGACTCGCAAGGCGGTATCTACTGCCCTTTATCGGCGCTGCTTCCGGATTGGCGTGAGGGTGCTACCCTCTCACCTTCCTTGGCGCCGGTTTCATGCTTCCGGCCTGCAGAGCCTCCGTCTCCGGGCGGAGCGATATGGCCGCAGTACAACATCGACCAGAAAAACCTCCGGCTCTATAAGCCCCTCAGCGAGAAGGCGAAACAACAAGTCGCTTCCCTGAAGGCATCAGCCTGAGTTTTGCGAGACCGCAATCAGTCGGAACGGTCTCGTTTGAACATCCATCGAAACACCGAAACAAGGAGCTCTTCATGCGCAGGCTCATCGGAATCCTCGGCAGCATCATCGGTTCGATCGCGGCCTTCCTGGTCCTCAACCTGATCGTCCTCGGCTCTGCCACCGACGTCCCCGGACTCATCATCGTGGGCGCCATATTCGGCGTCATCCTCGGTGTCGCTACGGCCCTGTTCGACAGCGGGCCAGCCGTCTCCGGCGTCCGCTGCGTCTCGGTCAGCGCCATCGCTGCCATCGTGCTTTACATGGTCTTCCTCGTCCTTGCCGTCCGTCTCGGCGACGGAGCCATGGTCAGCAAGTTCAGCGTGGCCAAGCTGGTTGTCGCCGTTGGTTCCATCGCCGCTATCGGCGGCGTCAGCGGATTTATCTACAGCCTCTTCGCCAGCAAGGCGAACAAAGGCTGATTCTTGCTACCGGGAGGTCGCGCGGTTCGCGACCTCCCTCTCTACCCGATCAGGAGCTGATATGAGCCTAGGCGACTTCATCTATCAGCTTCTTGCCTGGTAAACCGGCGACTCGGCGGTCGACGGGTAGTGATGACGATACGGTCTTTGGCGTCGAACCATCGACGCATCCAGCCTCAAAGAGGGATTATCGAGATGTCGAAAGAGTACAAAGTTGCGCCTCAGGATGAGGCTTTCGCCCGCTATCTCGGCCAGATTCGGCAGGAGTCCATGCTCACTCCCGAGGAGGAGCGGGCTCTCGGTCAGGCCGTGGTCAACGGAGGACCGGGCGCGCGTCGCGCCAGGGATAGACTGGTGAGCTCGCATCTCCGGCTGGTGATCAAGATCGCCAGGAAGTTCGGGGGCACCGGCCTGCCTTTCGAGGACCTGGTCCAGGAAGGAAATGTCGGGCTGATCAATGCTGCCGAGCGTTTCGACCCCGGCAAGGGTCGGTTCGCCACCTATGCCTGGTGGTGGATCCGGCAGGCGATTCGGCAGTACGCCATCGACAACGGCCGGACGATTCGCATCCCCACCACCCGGGTTCGGGAGATCCAGAAGCTCAATGCCACCATCAAAGAGCTGTCCGCCTCCGGTGGGACGCCCACGGCCGAGCAGGTCGCGGCGTCCATGGGAGTGGACCTCGAGACGGTGCATGACCTGCTTCTCTTCTCCCGGGAACCGGTCTCTCTCAACACCAACATCGGCGATGGCGACACCGAGCTCGGCGAGCTCGTCGCCGACGTCAATGCGGTGGACCCGGAAGAGGCGGCGATTCGGGCCAACCTGGTCGAAGTCCTGAGGGGTGTTGTCGAAACCCTTCCCGAGCGAGAGAAGCACGTGCTGACGCTGCGCTTCGGTCTCGATGGGGAGGGTGAGCGAACCCTGGAGGAGGTGAGCCATGTCTACGGCGTCTCCCGGGAGCGCATTCGGCAGATCGAGGCGAAAGCTCTCGGTCGCATTCGTGACGGCTCCACCGGAGGTCGGCTGAAGTCAGCGTAGGCGTCCAGGTCGTTTTGCATCACCGAGAGTGGTGTAACGAGCGTCGGTCCCGCAAACAAAGGCTGAGCCCTCGAGGCTCAGCTACCCAGAGCGCAGCCCGATAGGCTCGGGCTGCGCTTTCGGGGGTAGTTCACAATCTAGCTCGAAGGAAAGGAACTTGAAAATGAATACGCACCCCGCAACCTGTGGATTGACTCTGCACGTCAACTCCGGACGTCTGGAGCGGCGCGGCAACTGGCAATGCACGGCGCCTCGCCTGGCTGCCGACCATGGTGTCATCGTCGATCGGTTCCTGGCTCGCTGTGTCGAGCTGGCGGACTGGTGCATGGACGAGCACCGTCGCATTCACAACGAGGACCCCGGCGAGGGTCTTCGTCTGAAGGTGACGATGCCTTCCACCTACACCGGGCAGGAGAAGGGCCGGGCCGTGGAGATGCTCAGCGAGCGTGGCTGGGACGTCATGACGGCGAATCTCCATGACTATCAGCTCGAAAAGGGCGAGCTCTGGCTCTGCCCTCATCGCTTCTCGTAATAGGGCGAGCATGAATCGAGACGGCGCGGTCGGCCTTGTGTCGACCGCGCCGGAGCTATCCAGGACCGGGATGTCTTCTTGTGTCCTTCCTTCTCTCGTTCTCCCTTCTCGCTTTTTCTCTTCTCGCCCCGGTAATACGATAAGATATAATAAAGTGTTCGATCATGCGAGGGCACCAGAAATGGTGCCCTCTTTTGCCGGTGGGCTGCTCCCCTACCTGCGTCCGACCAGCCTCTTGGTGACCGGGTGAGCGAGAATGGTGATGTTCACCAGGAAGAGCAGAAAGTTGACGGAGAGCAGGGCGATCAGCGCGCTGGGACGATAGATCGCCAGTTGCAGAGCCATGATCGGGACCACCGTAATGAGCATCGCCTTGAGCAGGTCGAACTCGTTGGCGGTTCCGCTTCGGCGCAGGCCCGGAATCCGGTCGAGAAAGTCGTAGAGTCCGGAGAAGGCACCGAAAAAGACGTTCTTGCTGCGCACAGGCGCGAGCGTCGAGGCGGTCTTGAAGAGGCTCTTGTTGCTCAGATAGCGTAGCCACATTGTGGCGGCGAGGAGTCCGAGCTGGGCCAGCAACAAGATGCCGGCCAGGAGAGTGAGGGACATGCTGGTTTTCCTGTTTTGGAGAGATGCGTTCAGTGCTCGTGACGGTGGTGCAGGTCAGGAAAGTGCGGATGCGAGTGCACCATGGGCTCATGAGCGTGAAGGTGGCTGTGGGGCTCGCCAGGCGGATCGCCTGCCGAGTGCTCGTGCTGATGGTGATCGTCGTGCCTGTGCTCGTGCTCGTGCACGAGGAGCTTGTGCTCGTGCTCGTGGTCGTGCTTCTCGGTGATATGCATGTAGACGCCCAGCGCCATCAGGCAGGCGGCGCCGACGAGAGTGAGGCTCAGAGGCTCCGAGAAGATGATCACCGAGACCGCCGCTCCAACAAATGGAGCAGTGGAGAAATAGGCGCTGGTTCTGGCGGTGCCCAGATGGCGAAGAGCCAGGACGAAGAGAGCCAGGCTCACACCGTAGCCCAGGAAGCCGACAAGCATCGCCGAGGCGATGGTCATTGGCGGCGGGGTCGCCGGTGACAGGAAGAGAAGCGCCACGGCGAGATTGATGGCTCCGGCGAAAAGCCCCTTGATGAGCGCGATCTGGACAGCGTCGGCCTGGGAAATCTGGCGGGTGAGATTATTGTCCACCGCCCAGCCCAGGCAGGCCAGAACAATGAGCAGGGAGCCCCAGGATAGGGCGAATCCGCTCTGCCCGCTGGTGGTGAGGATGACACTGCCGGCGGTGATCGCGATCATGCCTGCCACCACCCGCCGATCGCAGTTTTCCTTGAACACCATCCAGGCAATCACGGCAGTGAGAACTCCCTCGAGATTGAGCAGGAGTGAGGCTCCGGCTGCCGATGTCATTGAGAGTCCGAGCATCAGGCAAGCAGGGGCGACCATTCCGCCTGCTACCACGGCTCCCGCCAGATAAGGCAGCTCCTCTTTCTTGAGGGGACGGCTCCGCTCGGGAGTCTTGAGGCGCCGGACGAGCCACCAGGCTGAGAGTCCGACGCCGGAGCCGAGATAGAGAAGACCGGCCAGAAGAACCGGCTGGATTGGTCCTTCTCCGGCTTCGGAGCCTACGAAAAGCTTGGCTAGAGGCGTGCTCAGCCCGAAGAGCAGAGCTGCTGCAAGACCGAGGAGCACGCCTCTGGAGACTGTGCGGGGGTCAAAAGTTTGCATTTTCGCCTCCCGATAATGTCGTTGTTATTTTAGCGCCTCAGCCGGCCGTTTCTCCGTAGCGGCTGTGGCAGCGTGGATTTATAAACGCGTTGAGAGCCGGGGCTTTGCTGTCCACGGTGAGGACGGCTCCCCGGGGGAAGTCGTAGCTGATGTGGGCGCCGTCCAGATAGAGCGCGCCATGGACCATCTCGGAGACTACCGAGACGACGGACCCGGCCTTGAGGTAACCCCTGAGAAGGTCACCGTCGCTTCCCGGCGGCCGGAAAGGTGCCAGGGTGGCGAAGGCGATCTTTCGGGAAGTGATGTCCAGCAGCACTCCGCCTGCGGACTGGTTGAAGCCGGAGGTGCCTGCAGCCGGGGCGACGATCAAACCGGAGCATTTCCTCTCCCTGGTGAGGTCGCCGATGGTCAGTTTGTAGCGCGTGGTGCCGGCGGGGCATTTGTGGCTCACGAAGACCTCGTTGAGCACGGGCACCGGAAGCGTCTCGCCGTCGAGGATCAGGCGCAGGCGGTTGAGGGGGTAGAACTTGATCGAGCCAGTGAGAATGCCGTCCAGGGTCTTCTCGAAACCGGCGCGGTCGGTGAGGCAGTAATGCCCGTGACTGGAGCCCGGAGCCGAATTGACGCCCAGAACCGGAATCTTGCTCCGGATCGAATGGGAGGCGTCCAGGAAGGTCCCGTCACCACCAATGGTGATAACCATGTCCTCCTCGACTTTGAAGCTTTCTCCGGGGGCACGCTCGATGCAGCGGCAGATGATGCCCCTGTCGGTGAGGACGTTCACGACGTGCTCGAGGGTAAGTCGGTGTTCCCGGTCGGAGGCGATGATCCTCTCGCGATCCGGGCTCTCTGAGTCAAGGAGCTGCTTGAGCCTCTGATCGTCTGAAGCCTCCACCATCTCTTTCATGGTCTGCTTCACGATCACCAGTACTCGGGCAGGAGAAAAACCAGCTCCGCTGGAGCTCTTTCGCTTGGTCATAAGTGTCTTCCTGTTAACAGTTGACGCTGTCACGGCAAGCAAAAACGCCTCCTCGGCAAGGAAGCGTCGTTCAGTTCAGTAGGATGGTCGGTTCTCTGGGGGTGCTTGCCGGAAAGTCAGATGGATAGAAGTACCCTCGACGGTACGCGGTCGCAAGGTAAAGGGGCAAGGCCTGTTGCGAGTTTAATAAGCATGTCGGATGGATTCGAGACTCGAAAACCTGAAAATTCGTTTTTATTAGCTAGATCTATCAGATTAAACTGCTAGCGTAAGTAGCGCAATCATACAGAGTCAGCCTGGCGCCAATGGTTGCGCTAGGTCAGCGATTCGACATGAGCGCCGAAGACCCTGGCTCGACAAGCTTTCTGCTGTTTCTGACCGGTGTCTCCCTGCCTGTCCTGGCAGTATTAGCTTAAAAAGGGCTACTCGGGATCCCTTGTTAGAGCCAAACAGGCTCTGGTATCTATGAGTTGTCAATAGCTCCTCTCCTTGAAAGAGAAACAACCATCGGAAAGAAGAGCTGATCTCTTAACAGGCTGATTGAAAGCAGGCTCACGGGCTGCTCAAGATCATGTTGCCGACGCGCAGAAACTCCGGAGACTCTCTGTACGAGCTCGTCTCCGGATTAGCTTCGCGCCTGCGGCAGGCCATCACCATCTCCGTGTCGAGTCTGGCGTCGCCAATGGCCCCGGACGAATTCTTAGCAAAGGAAACCAAGTTATGAACAATCTGAGAGCTGTGGCGTTGTCCAACAACGCGGCCGCCGTACTCGTCTGGGTATGGGACGGCATGATTCCCGACTGCCTGGGCTTCAGTATCGACCAGATCGACAAGAAGACCGGGGAGCGCAAGACGCTGAACTCGCGTGTGGTTCGCTTCGAAGGCGAGGAGAAGACCGACGGTCTCTCCACCCTCGACGTGCATCCCATCCAGGGCTGCAAGTGGACCGACGGCACCGCCAGGGAAGGCGGCACCTATCAGTGGGAGATCTTCCCGATGATCGGCACGCCGGGCAATCTGAAGCGGGGCGAAGGGGTCCTCACCAACGAGGTCACCCTCGGCGTCGACTACGGGCCTTTCATCAAGGCCTGCTTCAACCGCGGGCACCTGGTCTCCACCCAGGCTCTCGCCAACCTGTTGCCGAAGCTGGCCGACGGCAGCCCGGACCCGGAAGCCCTGGTGAAAGCCATGGAAGATCCGGACAGCCCCATCGCCAGGTGGCTCGGCGCCAGCCTGCCTGAGTTCGTGAAGCTTCCCTTCGAGGAGGCGAGGAAGATCGGCGGGCACGTCTACTCGCTGTTCTACGAGCTCTCGACGCCGGCCTTCGTCGAGTACCTGCGCCAGAACGAAGACCTCTGGAGCATGGTGCTCGGCAACTCGGGGGACGACGACGAGCGGAATGCTCCGGCTCGCAAGGCGTTCCACGATGACGGCGCCGACATCACCGATCGCTGGGTGCCGAAGCCCGGCATCGCCCACAACAAGTCCTCGGTGGTGACCGACAGGGACGGCAAGCCGGTGAAGTGGATGCTCCAGAGCGTCAACCCGACGCCGACGGGCTTCTACACCCAGGCCAACCATGCCCTGATGATCGACTCCCCGGAGCTGGCTCAAGTGGGCATGGAGTACTGGAGCCGTACCCGCGAGGACTGCGCAGCCGACCCGATCCAGAGCGAAGCGTACCGTGCCGCCAATGCCAGGGTGATGGAACCCGTGACCCTCGGCGACGGCACTCAGATCCAGGCTCTCTTCTCGCCCTCCACGAAGGAGCGGACGAAGCCGAAGACTCCTGAGGACGGTCGCACTTTCCCGCTCCTGGACATGGCGGTGAGCACGGCGAAGGTCAAGGAGGTGCTGCTCGGGGCTAAGCAGGGCATCTATTTCGTCGCCTTCTACCCGGGCTTTCCGAGCTTCCTGGATGTGGTCACCTGGATGCAGTACAAGCGTCCGGAGCTTCCGATCCGCGGTATCGTCAGCAGCCCGCAAGCGCTGCCGCGCCCGCGCCGGAAGAAGACGAGCCCGACCAGGGGCATTCTCGACATGGGTGGTACCTTCGGTGCAACGGAAGAGACCGGTCTCGGTCTCACCCTGCCTGCCGGCGCCATTCCCGGGATGCTTCAGGTGGCGGCCTACCAGCCGCGCAAAAAGGCTCCGACCATCATCGCAGCCGGCGCTCTCGAGGCTGGCTGGCAGGACTGGCACAAGGAGTTGCTCAAGCTCCCGGATGCTCACGCCATCACGCACTCGAAGGTGATCGTCGTCGATCCTTTCGGTGATGACCCGTGGGTTCTGGGCGCGGCCAGCGACAACCTGGGCCTGAAAGCCGCTGTCAGCAACGACGAGACGACGCTCGCCATCCGGGGCAACCGGGCACTGGCAATCGGCTACTTCGTGCACTGCATGGACGTGTACAACCACTTCATCTTCCGTCACCTGGTCGCCAGCGGCAAGGCGACGTTCAAGGGAGTGCTGGCCAGCGATACCAGCTGGCAGAAGAAGTACCTGTCCGGTGGTCGCCGCAAAGAGTACGAGTCCATGATCACCGGCTCCGGCCTGGTGCAGCCCGCGTGCTGAGCGAGGACTGCTGACTTTCGGGTTGGCAGGTCTTGAACGCATCGGTTCCGGTCGCCACTACATGTGGTGACCGGTCCGGTGCGTTCGTTTTTTATCCGTTGTTATTAAAAGATATAGTATCTCACTGGAGGATTTGTTGAAGTATCATCTGGTTCGGTGGTTATGCTTGCCAGTCCGCAGAGGCATCTTTCGCTTCAATATACCTGTGCGGTCAAATCTTTTTCGAAAAACTTGACCATATAGGCATATTTGCTTCGAGTGGCAGGATCTTTTGCCTTGCCGTCACGCGGCAGGCCGGAAACAGATCGGTTGAGTCGGGAGTCCTCCTAAATATTGCCCGGAGCCGGTGAGGTCAGGGAGGAGGTTCGACGGAGCGGAATGGTGTCAGATGCTGTGGATCCCGGTTGGGGCAAGTTCGGCTTTTTCGAGGAATCTCAGGATCGGCTCTTGCTGGTCCGGCAAGAGTATCTCGAGAGCCATTCCGCAAACCGAGCCGGTCAGATCGGCCGGAGTCGGTGTAGTCCTGACGCTGAAGCCGCTTTGCTTCTCGCCTTTCAGTCTGCTTTCAGCTTTCAAGAGCTGGTGGAGGCTTTCGTAGGTAAGGAGAATGCGTGTCATGGTGGCAGCCCTTGGTTTCGGATTGCGCCAAGATAGCATGTCATGGGTTATCGGTGTTATCAGACGTGGAAAGTTAGATCCAGGTAAAAAAATCGAGAAAGCTCGGCAGTTCGCCTGAAACACGCTTCCATGCTTAATTACACGGTGTTATACTGCTAGGTAGAAAGAGAGGTCGCGATGCAATACTTCCTATGTCCCAGATGCAACTTCAGAATGCCGGCCAAGAAGCGGTTGTGTCAGACTTGCGGGTATAAGATCCCGGCCGCCGATAACAGCACCGAAGACCTCTCCACCAGCCGGACTGTCAAGAAAGCCACTTTCTGGTCGCGTTTCATGGGCGGTTCCGAGCCGAAGCCAGCCGAGTCGAGCGGGCAGGAAAAGCCGGCGCTCGGCTAGTTGTAGATCAACTCGTAGTTCCAGTAGTTATTGAAGACCTTGCGGACATAGCCGCGGGTCTCTTTGTATGGGATGCTTTCGACATAGACATCGAGATCGCCGTGGCCAGCGGCTTGATGCTGGGTCATCCATTTCTTGACGGCATTGGGTCCGCCGTTATAGCTGGCAACGGCCAGCATCGGATTGCCGTTGTGCCGTTTGAGCACATAGGCCAGATATGCGCAGCCCAGGCTGATATTGGTGGCAGGCTCGAATATCTGCTCTTTGGACGCCAGGGTGATCTTGTTGTGCTTGGCGGTACCATAGGCGGTGCCGACCAGGAGTTGCATCAGTCCCATCGCTTTAGACCTGCTCAGGGCTTTAGTATCATAGCGTGATTCCTGGCGGATCAGCCCGTGGACGAGGAATGGATCGAGTCCCTGCTTGTTCGCTTCCCTGTCGATATCCGCGGCATAAGCCAGGGGATAGGCGAATTGCCAGCGCAGATCCCTGCCGGGAGCGCCGTCGAGCTTGTAAGAAGCGGTGCCGATGGCACGCATGGTCTGACCCGCTTTGCGGCAGAGCCAGGATTTGAAATTGACCGGTGAGACTGGCGGTAGAAGCGAGAGAGCCTCTTCGTACTCGCCGATATAAGCCAGCACCGCCGGGCAGGGGCCGATGGCTGCAGGCAGGCTCTCGTAGCGGAAGAACTTCGGAGGCTCTGGCCAGGTCCAGTGCGGATCGGTAGTGTGGCGGCGGCGCATGGACCACAATCTGTCCGGCACTATCGAGCCTGGTTTCTTTCCTGCTTTCTTAAGGCCCCGGGCGGCGGCCGTCGACTTGAGATGAGCGAGGCGATGGCTGGAGCGGTAGCCGTAGTAAGTCCCGGCGAATTGCTTCGCGGTCTGGGCATAAAGCTCTATCGCGACGCTCTCATTTCCGAGGCGCTCTTGAAACTTGCCCAGCCAGAAAGCATAACGGGGCGCCGAATCGCTTCCTGGATAACTCTTCAGCCCCCGGGCCGCGTAAGCTGCGGCTCTGCCGATTTGCACCGACCCGGGCTTGCCTTTGAGCTTATAGCCTTTCTCGGCATGGTCCCAGAGCAGCCACCAGAGCGACTCGGGCGCATAGACCGATTGCGGGAACCTCGAGACGATCTGCTGGTAATACTGTGGTGCGGCGTTGCCCGAGCGCCGGGCGATGTTCCAGAGCACCTCGTCCTGGCCTGGAACACCCATAGTCTGGACCTGTTTCCAGAGAGAAAGGGCTTCGGCGGTGCTCAGGCAATGACAGATCTGGGTGGCGACATTCTTGATCAGAGGGTCTTTGGGATTGGCTTTGCCGGCGGTTATCAGCGTTTGTATGCCTTCTGCTTTCCTGTTCAGTTTGACCAGGCAGAGGGACCTGAGAATGTGCTTGCTGCCGGCCCTGTCCCACTGCTCGAGAGCCAGGCTCCAGAGCCCGTGCCTGTAGAAGGCGTAGGCGATGAGCAGGCGGTCTTCTCTGGTGAGGCTGATCGGCGATGATGCTTTGTCGTTTTCCGTTGCTGGTGGCGTCTCCTTTTCCAGTTTCAAGAGACGCTGGCCGATTGCCGGAGCGAATTTCCCCTGTGGGCTGGCTTTCAGATAGATGCGAAAATAATCCATGGCCCGCTCGGGATTATTGTCCTGCTCGAGGGCCAGGGTGCCGAGATAGTGCGCGGCGCCGATGGCGAACTCGGTTTTCGGATAGGCGCGGCGCAGGAGCATGAAAGTCTCGACAGCCTGGCGATAATTTTCGGCGCGATGGTACGATTCGGCCAGGCGGTAGACTGCCTCGGATCTGGTCTTGAGTCGTGCTGCCGTCTCGCCGGGGCGCACCACTGGTGGTGCTTTGCTTCTGGCGGTGTCGGCTTTTTCAGCAGCGCTTTTCTCGGCTGCCGCTCTCAGAGGCTCGAGCAGCTCCTGGAGCTTTTGCTCATTGTTCAAAGACAGGGCAATCTCGGCGCCATGGAGCCTGGCCCTTTCGCCGAGATCCTCATGCAAGGCGGCTTCCTCGAAAAGGGACAGGGCTTCCTCGAGGTCGGCCCGGTCGCTGGATGCCTGGAGCTGTCTGGCCAGCAGGTAATCGGAAAGCTGTTTTTCTGCCGGCGAGCCGAGCAGCCTGGTTCGAAATTCTTTGAGAGCGGCGATTTTGTCGAGTCTACCCTTGCTTTCGAGAGTGCGGACGAAACGGGCGAATTCGTCTGACGTGTCGGCAAAGGCGATTAGCTGGCGGTTGCCGGTCTGTGATCCGGCTCTGCTCTTGCCGGAAGCGACCCCGGACTCGGTCCGCGCTCCGGGGGGTGACTCGGCGCGGCCGGAGCAGCCGAAGAGGGACCACAGAGTGATGATGGCGGCAATCGAAATCTTTGATTCTGGCTTCAGCGGCATGTGGCTAAGAATGCTAGCATAGCCGAGTCGAGAGAATCGGAATTGTTGCCATGAAACGAATTTATTTCGACAATGCTGCCACCAGTTTTCCGAAGCCCGAGCCTGTCTTCCGTGCCATCGACCATTATTTGAGGCATGCTGGAAATCCGGGCAGAGGAGGGCACAGTTTTTCCCTTGCCGGAGCCCGGGCGATCTTCGAGGCCCGGGAGTCCATCGCCGAGTTTCTCGGGATCGCCGAGACCGAGCGCCTGCTTTTCACTTCCGGTTGCACGGAGAGTATCAATATCGTCCTCAAGGGGCTGGTGCGCCAGGGCAAGCTCGGCAGGGGCGACCGGGTGGTGACCACGAACATGGAGCACAACTCGGTGATGAGACCGCTTACCGAGCTTGCCGCGGACCCGGGCATCGAGATAGTGTCTGTGCCATTTAGCGGGCAAGAGGATGCATTCGGCAGCGCTCTCGAGGCTGCCCTGAAAGACGGAGCCGGTCTGTGCATCGTCTCTCGAGCCAGCAATGTCACCGGTGAGGTTCTGCCAGTCAGGATAGCGAGCAAGCTCTCTAACGAGGCAGGTGTTCCCCTGGCTGTGGACGCCGCTCAGTCGGCGGGCAAGCTCGAGGTCGATCTCTCCGCTTCCGGTGTGACTTTCTGGTGCGCTTCCGGCCACAAAGGGCTCATGGGTCCCCCGGGGGTCGGCTTGCTTTATATAGCTTCCGGAGCCGAGCTGACTCCGCTGGTTACCGGAGGCACAGGCTCTCAGTCCGAAAGCTACGAGATTCCCTCGATCTTGCCGGATCGCTTCGAGGCTGGTACTCAGCCCGGACAGAACATAGCCGGCCTGGCCGCGGCAGTGGGCTGGCTCAAGAAACGCGGCGCCGAGGATATGCTCAGGCACGAGCTCAATCTAACCAGGCGTTTTCACGCCTGGGCCGAAGAGCGTGAAGACGTGGAGATTTTCGGAAAGGGTCTCGAGGACCGCGGAGACGGAATCAGCAGTGATCCCGGGTCCGAGCCGGGCAAAATGCCAGTGGTGGCTTTTCGCTTGACAGGAATCGATTGCAACCGGCTGGCCGATGCCTTGGACAGGCAGTACGGCATAGCCGTGCGCTCGGGGCTTCACTGCGCCTATGCCGCCCACAAGAGCCTCGGGACCGAGAAGTCTGGGCTCGTGCGGGCAAGCTTCGGGCCTTTCAATACCATGATCGAAGTAGAAAAGCTGATCACGGCTCTGTCTGAAATCGCTGCTCGTGGTGACTGCTAGTGGCTGCTAATTGATACCAAGAGTTTTCTCATTATATTTTCGATGCCCCTTATGGGCGTTCTATGCACCAGCCGGTGCGTGTTCCCGGTTCGGCGAGGTTGAAAAGGGCGGCTCCAGGGCTCGACGAATCGGCGGTTTCGGGTTTGTGAATCGGCTATAATGTGTCGCGTTTACGCAGGAGCTAGATGAAAGATGAGTACGGCGATTAAAAAGAAGTCGAACGAGGATAGCTCGGTAGCTGCTTATACAAGAGCTGCGATCGACAAGATGATGGAGACCGACTCTTCGCTCGATGAAGACCTCCTGCGCTCGATAATCAGGCCGAAGCGGCAGATCCTGGTGGAAGTGCCGGTTCGCAAAGACGACGGCACTTATGCGACTTTCCAGGGCTATCGTGTTCAGCACAACGATGCTCGCGGTCCCTTCAAAGGCGGCTTGCGCTACCATCCCCGGGTGGACCTGGCGGAGGTGAAGATTCTCGCCTGTCTCATGACTCTAAAGACTGCCGTGGTCAATGTTCCCTTCGGCGGCGGTAAAGGCGGCATAGCTGTCGACCCCCGTCAGATGAGCAGCCGCGAGGTCGAGCGTTTGACCCGCAATTTCACCAATCTGCTCGGCTCCACCATCGGGCCTGAAAAGGATATTCCGGCTCCCGACGTCAATACCGACGGTCAGATCATGGCCTGGATCGTCGACGAATACTGCCAGAGATACGGGCAAAAACCCGGAGTGGTCACCGGTAAGCCTATCGAGCTGGGAGGCAGTCTCGGCCGTGACGAAGCCACCGGACGTGGTGCGGTGCTCATGGCCAGGGAAGCGGCCAAGGAGCTGGGAATGGATATGTCCAAGGCGACGGTGATCTTCCAGGGTTTCGGCAACCTTGCCTCCTTCGGGGCGAAGATCATCGAGGATGAGTACGGCTCGAAAGTGGTCGGGGTGAGCACTTCCAAAGGCGCTATCTTCAACAAGAAAGGCTTCGACCTCGTCGCCGCCCACGCCTATTACCGCAAGAACGGCTCTCTCAAAGGCTTCCCTGACGTGGATTGGATGACCAACGAAGAGCTCCTGGAGCAGGAGTGCGACATTCTCATTCCCGCCGCTCTGGAAAATGCCATCACTACCAGGAACGCCAGGAAGATCAAAGCCAAGATCGTTTCCGAGGGCTCCAATGACTGCACCGAGTCTGATGCAGACAAGATCCTCAACGACCGCGGCATATTCGTGATTCCGGACATCCTAGCCAATGCCGGCGGTGTAATCGTCTCCTACTTCGAGTGGGTCCAGAACCTCCAGAATCACTACTGGGACCTCGAGAAGGTTCGCGACGAGCTCGAGAAAGTAATGGTCCGCGCTTACAGCCAGGTCAGCGCCAGGAGCCGGGAACATCACAATAGTTACCGCGAGGCCGCCTATATCATCGCTCTGGATCGAGTCGCCCGGGCCATGGAGTTGAGGGGCGGCGTCTGAGCCCGGGCAGCGCTTCAACCGACTCGTTGCTGCAAGGTTCGCGCCAGTTGCGAGAACCTTGACCGGTGCCGGCTGGCGGTGTTTTCAAGGGGTGTTAATTTCTTGATGGTTTTGTAAGGGCCCATTCTTGCGGGAGCCTTTCGCGTTGTCAGGGGAATGATGCGCAAGCCGGGTCGGTATTCAAACAGAAATTTACAGGTTTCCGGATGTAATCTTCGGGTCCGAGACGTTATGTACTTGGAGTCTTCATTTCTGATTTCAGAGGGTTATTCTCGACAACTCCTCTTCTCTTACCCAAATAGCACCGAGCATTCAGGACCTACTCTTGCGGCCATTAGCTGTTTTTGCAGGTCCTGATAGCTTGCCGTCTTCCCGCCCTCGCCAGGCTGCACAGCGTGCCGCCTCAACGAGCTCAACTGCCCTTTGCGCAGCAACGTCAACAGAAAACCTAGAGGATCGCCATGATACGGAGATTCATCGGGAGAATCATCGCCTGGTACAGGAGCGAATACTCCGCCCAGACGATCGTCCAACTTTCGGCTCTGCTTCTTGCGGCCGCTGTCTTTGTGGGCCTCACCACCGGTGGCGCTTTCAACAAAGAGCCCGTTTTCCTTCCTGCAAAAGAGTATCAACACCTGACCCTGATGAAGTCCGAGGAGCTCGAGCAGAAGCTTCGCCAGGGCTCCAACGAAGTGACCGAGCTGGTCTTCTTCATGGAGTCCAAGAGCGTCGCCGTGCTCGGCCCGGGCTTCGAGCAGGAGCGTCTGGTCTACCAGGCGGATGTCGATGAGATCCGGCGTCTGGCCACGGAAAAGAAAATTCCGTTCACAGAGCGTCCTGGTACGCGCCTCACCGATTTCGGCTCTACCATCAAAGGCTGGTGGTGGGTCGGGCTCATGACCCTTATAGTCGCGACCGGCTTTTTCCTGTTCAAGCGTCGAAGCGAGGAAATGCCCAACCGCATCACGACATTCTTTATGGTCGGCAAGGCTCGTGTCGACGGTTTCATCGAAGCGAGAAAGCTCAAGAAGAGCCGGTTCTATCTCTGGGGGCTGGGCGTCCTGGCGGTGGTCATCTCCGGCTTGCTGACCGTCCATGCCATCGTCTCGCCGCCTGTGAGGCAGCTCCCCGCCGAGTACAGTCGGGTCCAGAAGAGCACTCCCTGGCAGGTCGAGCGTTATTTGAAGCAGTCGCCCGAGTCGTTCGAGCGAGCTGTGGTCATCGATGAGCTCAACGCTGTCTATGTCGTGCTCAAGGGACAGCCCAAGGCGGATGCCCCTGACGACAAGCCCACAGCATTCGGTCGTATCGCGCTTCCCGACCCGAACAGCGCCAGCGAGGTCGCCGAGGCTCAGAGCCTCATCTCGACCCTGTCGTCCACAAGTGTCCCCACCAAGCACGTCGAGGTGGAGCTCAACGACAACATCTTCTCGAAGATGACCGGCTTCTGGAGCTGGCTCTTCATCGTTCTGGGCGTCTTCACCAGTGTATGGCTCATCGGTGTCATGCTCAACTGGGACCGCTGGCGCCAGGAAGAGGGCGTCGCGCCGCCCAAGCGTAACGGAGCCGTCCCCGCTGCCGGGCCCGCCAGTTATGCCGTGGGTGGAGCCGTGGAAGTCCGGGAGGAGGACAAGAAGACCTTCAAGGACGTGGCAGGCTGCCAGGAAGCCATCGACGAGCTGCGCGTGGTGGAGAAGAAAATCCGCCGCCCGCGGCTCTACAAGGCATTCGGTGCTCCGGTTCCATCGGGCGTCCTGCTCTACGGACCGCCTGGTACCGGCAAGACCCTGCTCGCCCGCGCTCTCTCAGGCGAGATCGGCGGTCACTTCGAAGCCCTCTCGGGCTCGCAGTTTGTCGAGATGTATGTGGGCGTGGGCGCCAAACGCGTCCGCGAGGCTTACACCCGCGCCCGGGCGGCAGCTCGCAAGAGCGGTCGCATCTCGATCATCTTCATCGACGAAATCGACGCCATTGCCAAGAAAAGAGGCGGCGGGGCCGAGAGCGGTGGCGACAAAGAGTACGAGCAGACCCTCAACGAGCTGCTCGTTCAGATGAACGGCTTCGGCAACCACGGTCTGGTTCTCACCATGGCCGCCACCAACCGGCTCGACATCCTGGACGAGGCGATTCTGCGTCCGGGTCGTTTCGACGTCAAGGTCCAGGTCCCCAAGCCCGACAAGAAGGGCCGGGCGCAGATCTATAACGTCTACCTGCGCAAGCTCAAGATCGTCCACAACGCCGAAGGCGAAGAGGCGCGCGCGGCGGCTTACGAGAAGCTGCTCGACGACCTGGCCCGGCGGAGCCACGACTTCTCCGGCGCCGAGATCGAGGGTGCCATCAAGAATGGTGCCACCATCGCGGTCGAGCGTCAGTTCGGTGAAGTCACCGACGACATCAGCGACGAGCAGTTCGAACAGTACCAGTCCATGGCGATCATCACCGTCAACGACCTCAACGAGGGCGTGGACAAGATGGCTTACGGCACCCAGATCAAGTCTCGCGTCCGCACGGACAAGGAGCGCTGGGCAACCGCCATCCACGAGTGCGGTCACGCCACAGTGCCGACGGTGCTGGGCGGCGATCCGGTGAACCGGATCACCATCGTCATGACCGACAAGTCGCTCGGTCTGATGGACAGCTCTCCGGAAGAGGGCGAGCGTTACGATTGGACCGATGCGCAGTTCCTCATCCGGCTGCAGATGATGCTCGCCGGTCGTGCTGCCGAGAAAGTCATCCTCGGCAAGATCTCCACCGGCGCCAGCAACGACTTCGAGCGCGCCAGCGCCCTGGCTCGCCAGATGGTCGGATTCTACGGCATGTCCAAGGAATTCGGCGTCAAGTCGCTGCCGCTCGATCGACATGGCTTCCCGGTGAGCAATATCGGCGAGATCATGCTCGACAAGTTCAACGCCACCTGGGGCAAGCTGATCGACGACATGGAAGCGGCTACCGATGCGATCATCGAGAAGCACCGCACCCAGATCGAAGCCTGCGCCAGGGTCCTCTTCGAGGAGGAAACCCTGACCGGCGACGATTTCCGTCGCATCTGGCGGGAAGCCACTCCGGCTGCAGCCGATCAAGGCGATGCCGCGGCGCCTGCCGACGACACTCAAGCCTGAGGAGCATGACATGACAGCCAGGAAAATTCTGCAACTCCTTGTGCCGGATCCCGGCGAGCCGCTGTGCAGCGGTCAGGAGTTCGTCGCCCGCTGCGGTCAGCACGTCTATCTCAGTCACTACCACACGGTGGTGACGGTCAAGAACGTGAAGCCGCGCTCGTTTTTCGGCAGCGCTCCCTTGGCTCTGGCGTGCTCGGTGGCTATCAGCGGCCGGACCTACGAATCGCAGCAATTCGAGATCACTCACGACGACATCGGCAAGACTCTCTTCTGCGCCGGATTCCCGTGCCTGACCATCACCGGTGTCGACGAGGAGACCGGGGAGGTGACCTTCACCATCTCGGAAATCGTCGAGCCCTGCGACCCCGATAGCTGTCCCTGGTAATTCTCCGGACAGTATCCTGTCTCCCGCTGCTGCTCTCATCGCTCTCGATCGAGGGCAGCAGCGGCGGGACTTTTCTCGAAATCGCCCCGGGACCCAAGCCCGCCGCGCGATTTCGTTTTCTCTCCTGGTCTATTCATACATATAGTTGGCAAGGGCTTAATTTCACCGAGTTGAGCTTGCAAGGTGCTTGCGAGCACATTCAAAGAAGCCAGAGTGGCCCGCAAATTTCTACCGACGCACCCAAAAGCTGGCACAGCAAGCGCGAAATCTTGAATTTGACCATTGCAGTAGCCAGGCTTGCGACTCGTTTATTTCTTTAGCCGGCCAGCAGACTTGTTGCCCCTAGCCGTTTTGACACCAATCGAAATTCTTTAGCAGCATGGTACGTTCTCGAGATTCGCACAAACACCTCGGTTCGTGTTTCTCGTATCTGCGCAGCCACATTGAACAATCGCCTTCGCAACTCTCCAATGCTCATTCTGGGTCTTTCCAGCTTCAGCCGTACCTGGTGCGCAAGAACGTATGCCATCGCATGGAGCAGTAGCCTGAACATGTTTGTCTTGAACTGACTGCAGCTCATCCTTGTACACCCTGTCTCTTTCAGGTTCTTGATAGACAGCTCGCATACGGCTCGCTTGCAGTAGATTTCTTCATACACAGTCGGTGAAAGGGTTCCGCGAATGTTCGTTACTACATACCGCACTTTGAGCCCTTCATCGGTGTAGTCGCAGCGAGCGATCACACGACGTTCTCGATCCCAGCTGCGAGCGGCATACATGAACTCTCCATACAATCGAACTCGTCTCGCCTGTTCAGCAGCCATCTTTTCAGCTCTCTCTTTCGGATCTCTAAGCGAGCGTATCTCTTTGTACTTCTCATTCTTCCGCCTCTTCCAGCGCTTCCCAACGAATTGAGGTTCGCTCAGTTTGCGCTTGAACTTCTTCTCTGTTGCTCTGCGCAGATTTTTCGTTTCCGCCAGGAGTGCGTTGTTGTGCTTGATTCCAAGGACATACTTCACCCCGTTGTCGTCCATCCACTTGTAGAGTTCATTGCTTGTGTAGGCTCCATCCGCACGGACAATGATTTGCGTCCGCGGCCATGCTTCTCGCAACCGCTTCACTAGCCTCTTCAGCACAGGAAAGGCTAACTCTACTTCTCCCTGGTCTCCCGGTCGAAGAGCCGCTACCAGCAGCCAACCATTCTGGTCGAACACAAACAATGGGAAATACATATTCTTCTGGTACGGACCGCCTCGGTAGAATGCGTTCAGCTGCACACCGAACGTCTCGATCGCGCTACCGTCAAAGTCCAAGTAGAGCTTCTTCGGCGCCTTTGGATGACATTGTATGTAGTAGTCCACCAGCCACTTGGAGAGCTTGTACAACTCTTTGTAGGTGCGCTTGTTCTCGAATCTCGATTGTGTCGGTTGCGGGCAATGCCTCTCCCGTCAACGGATTTCGTCCAACAGCCATCTTGACCGCCGGGTCGTTGCGCAGGTAATTGCTGTCGCTGCCAGCCGCGAACCCCGCAAGAATCTGGTACCCGCTGGGCGACCTCCTCGAACTGACTGTGCATGATCAGCGATTGAGTCCTGTGGTCATTCAGCCGGGATGATGCACCGCGCAAGAGACCCGTCAATCTCTCCACCTGGGCGGCCAGGAGAATGCCCGTGTTGCCTGTGATGTCTTCACCGTCAAAGCTTACCAGGGAGGGTTTCTCCGCTCCTAAATCTAGTTTCAGTTGTGCGATTCGGGGGTTCGATGTAGACTCTTTCATCTGAATTGGCTCCACTTTCGGTCGTTTTCGTTGCTTCGTAACCACGCATTCTGACTGGATTTGCGAGCCTTTTCTATTCTTTAAAAGCCTTTTTTGCTTTAATTCTGATCAACCTCTCATTTCACGGAATGATAGTCTGAGTCTACCTTTGCACGACACAAACAGCTCTCGAATACACTACCGTGAATTTTTCAGGCTCTCCGCTTCTATTCATGGATATAGTATCCAAGAGGAAGATTTTGTCGAAGTTCGGCTTGGCTTGTGGACTTTTGGGCCTTTTTGGAGTCCGCAGAAACGCATCGGTGAAGCCAAGACGCTGTGGAGAGGCAGAATTTGGCAGGCGGAGGCGAACCCCGAGGGTCATACTGTTCCGCCGATTTTGAGCAAGGAGGCTGGATTTACGAGGAGTTCCAGACCAGATAGAACTCGTGCTTCCAGGGGTGAGTCGAGGTGAATCGCAGCCTGATGCGACGTACCGACTCAGAGACCAGGACACCGATCTTGAGGAGGTGGAGCCGAATAGTCTGGACGGTGGCATTTTTCAACCCGGCTCTGCGACGCAGGTCCCAGAGGAGGATGTAGGCGAATGTGTAGCAGGAGCCGTAGCTGGTTGGCGTTGAATTCCTGGCAGCTGGTGCGATCGCACTTCAAGTAGGTCTTGAGGTCTTTGATCCAGTTCTCGCACTGGGAACGCTGGCAGTATTTCTCGTAGATCTTGCCGGGTCGGCCGCGCTCGGCATTGGTGACGACGTAGCGAACATCGGGACCTTCGCTGGTGTAGTCGACCTTGACGATGATCCTGCGGGAAGCAGGCCACTCTCTTGCCTGGTAGCGAAACTCGCTGAACTTGCGGAAAAGAGGGACGACTCCTCAAAGTGCTCCTGCATTCTTCCTTCTTGCTTGGAGGAGAACCTGAGGAGTTCCTGGTTCTGGCGCCAGGCTCGTTTCCTGGCTTTAGCATCGAACTTGCCGTATTTCCCAAGCGGCTCGGTTGTGCCCGAGGCAGCATCGTAGAGAGCCTTTGTTTCTCTCACGAGCTCTTCGCTGTGATACTGAAGTGCGGAGTTTCCGGCTATTGCGATGTAGTAGGTGATTTGATTGAGCTCGCAGTAGTTGTAGATATCTGGAGCAGCGAAGGCGGAATCGGCGGTCAGCTCGATGCGGATACCTGGCCCAGTGTTTTCGCAGTTCATCGACGACCGGACGAAGCATCCTGACCGTGTCATCATACTTGCCGGCATTGCCTGGTCGTAGCAGAGATGCAAGAGGAAAGCCGTTTTCGGTGAAGATGAACAGTGGCACGTAGCAGGAACATTTGTAGAATCCGTTGTAGAAGGTCATCTGCTGGTAGCCGAACGCCTCGTCGCAGGTTGTGTCGATGGCGAGCCTGATTACCTTTGGCTGCGCCGCTGCTGCTTGATGTAGATGTGGACAAGCGACCGCTGCAAGAGATTCAGACATACCTCGTCCACCGAGTTCTCGAAACGGGACAGGGTCGGCTGGGAAGCGAGAGGCAAAACATCAGCCGGAGCTAGACCTAAGGCCAGCCGGTGCATCGGGTCGAACCGGAGCATGGCTGCATCATTGCAATCCTCGTAGCCGGCCGCGATGGCATATATCCTCTGCCTGAGAAGACTTTCAAGTGTATGCTTGATCCGGTCAGGACGCCGGTTTTCGGGAAAACAGAACTTCACGGATTCGCTCAAATCGAGGCGCTGGTCAGCCATTCGAAGCAAGAGAAGACCACCGTCGCTGGAGATCTGCCCCCCGTCGAAGTTTCCTTCGATTGGCTTTCCAAGGCCCAAATTCAGAGAGATTTGCCCTTGTTCTCCGAAGCGGACCCATTTACACTGTGTCATCAGAAAGCCCTTTATTTGCACGAATTTGTTTGTCTCGTAAACACAGATTCTGAGCCAAATGACAGGGCTTTTTACCTTTTTGAAAATTAGATTGGTATCACTCCCGTGAATAATTACGGCTCTTCAGGACAACTAAAAGCAGTAGTAGAAATCCGGGGCTAAACCAGGATGGAGTTTTATGCATCGACGAGTCGAAATCGAGATTTTCAGGCGTTTCTGACGTATTTTTCGCGGTTTTTTAAGGAATAAACGCATATTCACGGGTATCACGAAGAATCCTGGTCCATGATTTCCTTTTGGGAATCAAAAACAATCGAGAAATAATCTTCAAACGATATAACCAGCCGCTTTGATAGCGTTTGAGAAATCAGTTCGAAGTCGCAGGCATACCGGGAGCCGGCTCTGGGACGAAGGCTGGCATTGCAGGACAGCCGATTCGAGTGCAAAGACTTAGATGTTCTGGTTTCGAGGCACAAAGACACAGATCGAGATGTTTGATGGGGGACGGTGTTTTGATCCTGCGATCTGTGCTTGTCGTTGCCATTCTGGGGAGCGCTTCATGGGGATGCATTCTGGGGAGCGCTTCAAGGGGATGGGGAGCGCTTCAAGGGGATGTGGAGTTCTGCCATGCCTTGCTTATAACGTTACCCTGGAAACTACTGGTTCTGCCATGGTGGGCCAGGCTTTACATGAATACGAGGCGAATGTCCTCGCCAGAGCCGCAGTGTTGTCTGGTAGTAAAAAGTTGCCTGAGGGGGCGCGCTGTGTCCTGACCGTCAATCAGGACGGTACGGTGGCGGAAGCATCTCTGAAAGGCAGCACCGATGCCGGTCTGATCAAGAAGCTGAAGACTGCTCGGTTTGCGAAGATTCCCGGTCTGAGTAGCAGCGGCACCCTCAAGCTCGATTTTTCTTTCTCCGAGCTGGACTCGCCGCCATATCGGCGCGAAGCCATAGCGATGCACGGAGATAACCTGATCATCGGCGACGAGAAGCATTAGCGATGCACGGAGATAACCTGATCATCGGCGACGAGAAGCATTAGCGATGCACGGAGACAACCTGATCATCGGCGACGCGAAGCCATAGCGATGCACGGAGATAACCTGACACAGCGAGCCATTAGCGATGCACGGAGATAACCTGATCATCAGCGACGAGAAGCATTAGCGATGCACGGAGACAACCTTACAAGCCGCCTGTGCCGACCGGATGTCAGGAGAGCGTAATTCGCTCAAGTGTAATCGCTCCGCCCGTCACTGGTTTCGGGACCTGACCCTGACAGCGCTCTTGTTCTTCCAGGAAAGTAGCTAGTAACTTACATTGATCAATTCTTTGAACTTCAAACGAACAGAAACTTCTCAAGCAAATCCCGAAATCTGCACTGACAAACAATAATAACTAGCGACTCAGCCATGGGGCGGGTTGCGCAGCAGTGACCGGGAACAACCTGAAACCTTTTCACAATGATGAAACGAGGTCATTCCAATGGGAAGCAATTCACCTGGCTCGACCCGGGAAAAGCGCACGAGATTGCGCAATCTTGGCGTCGAGATTGGCATTTATCCTGCTGGGACTTTCAACGCCATCACCGATGTAGAGGGCGTTCTGGTAGGACATGTCACCCTGCGCTCCGGCAAGGGTAAGCTGGTCGCCGGCAAGGGACCCGCGCGCACCGGGGTGACAGCCATCATTCCCCATGGTGGCGATATTTTCAGAGACAGGCCCAGCGCAGGCGCCTTCGTCCTCAACGGTAATGGAGAATTCACCGGGCTTTCCTGGCTCGCCGAGTCGGGTTGTCTGGAAGGACCGATTCTCCTCACCAACACGCTTTCAGTGCCCAGGGTCGCCGACGGTGCCATCACCTGGATGCTCGAGCGCTATCCCGAGCTCGGGATCACCGAAGACACCTATCTCCCGGTGGTCGGCGAGTGTGACGACAGCGCTCTCAATGACATCCGTGGGCGCCATGTGAAAGCTCATCATGCCGTGAAAGCCCTCGACAGGGCTTCATCGGGACCGGTGGCAGAAGGCGCCGTGGGCGCCGGCACCGGCATGATAAGCTTTCGCTTCAAAGCCGGCATCGGCACCAGCTCCCGGGTCCTGCCCGCCGAAAATGGCGGCTACACCGTCGGGGTGCTGGTCAACAGCAACTTCGGCTCGCGGCATCAGCTGCGAATCGACGGCATAAATGTCGGCCGGGAGATCACCGATCTGCCGGTCAGCGAGTTCCGCGACGGCTCCATCTGCATTGTCGTCGCAACCGACGCTCCCCTCAGCTCCCGGGAGCTGGAGCGTCTTTCCCGGCGAGCGGCCATGGGCCTGGCTCGTACGGGTGCCACGGCCCAGAATGGCAGTGGCGATTTCATGGTGGCGTTTTCAACGACGCGCCTGGTCAGGAGGAATCCCGAGACTCCCGTGTTGATGCTCCCCGAGCTCGACATCGAGCAGATCGATCCTCTCTTCGAGGCCGTCGCCGACGCAACGGAAGAAGCTGTGCTGAACAGCCTCCTGTCGGCCAGAACCACCATCGGCCGTGACAACAACATCGCTCATGCGCTGCCCATCGGGCGCTGCCTGCGCGTTCTCAACCGTCACGGCAAAGGCATCTCAAACCAGAAAAACAGAACGGAGTAACTCATGATCACCCGCAGGATTCCGGCAGGAGCGATCATGGTCGACTTGCCCGATGTCCGGCAGCCCGACGACTATTCGTGCGGCGCCGGGATACTCATGTCGATCGCCTGTTTTTACGGTGTGGGTCCGATGGAGATCGAGGACTTCAAGAAGGCACTCGGCACCAACCCCATCTACGGCACCTATCACCGCGACATTGCCCGCTACGCCAATGAGCTCGGGCTCAATGCCGAGGTCACCTGGGACATGAGCAAGCGGCGGCTCCAGTCGCTGCTTCGCCACCGGGTTCCGGTCATCCTCTCGATCCAGGCATGGGCCGAGGATGAGGCGGTGTATCTCGACCCCGACCACAACAAGGACGGGCACTATGTCGGCGCAATCGGTTATGACCGGGCCGACAACTTCTACTTCATGGACCCCAGCATCACGGCGCGCCGCGGCTTCCTTTCCTGGCCCGAGCTGGACCGTCGCTGGCACGAGGACGAAGGCTTCGAGGAAGCCGAGGTGCACCAGCATCTGGGCATCATCATCCGTCCCGGTCGTCGTCGTGGCGCTCAGCGTGCCTGGCGCATCAAGTGACCTTTTCGATACAGGAGCAAGAAAATGAGAACGCAAGATAAGGTGTTTTGCGACCTGTTCCATCGGAAGGGCGGAAGAATCGCTCTTTCGGGGCTGTACCGAGTTCGTCTCGGTCGCCGCGAGGGGCAGGGCATCTGGATTGTGGACGGATTCAAGGTCGTCAGAGACCTCTATCCGCCTTTTGTGATGGGTGGCAACGATCAGCGCTATCGTTTCAACCCCGATGACGACATCTGGATCGATAACCGGATCGGGGTAGAAGAGCTCGAGTACACCATCGCTCACGAGCTCATCGAGCGCCGGCTCATGCTCGAGAAGGGCATGACCTATGACGGGGCTCACAATCAAGGCCTGGCTCTCGAGAAGGAAATGCGCGAAACCCATCGCCTCAGCGTGGAAAGACACTCGAGGCGGGTGGGCGGCAGCCGGCGATCTGTCTACCGGATGCCCTACGGGCGCAGCCGGGACGGAGCGCGCGTCTTTATCGTCGATGGACCTGTGGTGCGGCGCGAGCTCGACGGAGACTTCTGCTTCGGCGCCAACGACCTGGCTGCGGACTATGTTCCGGCCGGCGAGATCTGGCTCGATTCGGCGATGTCCTGCGAGCACGCCTATTATGCTCTCCTGCACCAGCGGGAAGAGCGCCGGCGGCTCGCTTCGGGGATGCTCTGGGATGACGCTTACGAGTCCGCTCTGGCGCTTCGAATCGCCGAGCAGAATCGTCAGGAGCGCCTGGCTCTCCGGCACGAGTCCCGACTCCGGGCGGTCGCCTACGGAGTGCGCGAGCGCGGTGTCAAACGCGCTTGACGCGGATTTGTGCGAAACAGCCGGGGTGGGACTTCCATCACCCTCGCTGTTTCGCTTTACGATTTTACATACTAAATAGTATCGTAGCAATCGGTTCACGTTTTTAAGGTAGAAAGACAGCTGCAGTCGTTTCCGACTGCAGCTGTCCGGGTCGACTTGAAAGGAAACACTTCTGCCGTCAGCTCTTCGGTCCGCTCCTGGACTTCATGCGGATGTTGAGCATCTCGACTGCGAAGGAGAAGGCCATCGCGAAGTAGATGTAGCCCTTCGGGATATGGAGACCGGCGCCCTCGCCGATGAGCACGAAGCCGATCAGGAGAAGGAAAGCCAGCGCCAGCATCTTGACGGTCGGATGCCGGTGCACGAAATCGCTCACCGGCCCGGCTGCAGCTATCATGACGCCGACCGCGATGACGATGGCGGCGACCATGACGAGCATGTTGTTGACCATGCCGACGGCGGTGATTACCGAGTCGAGCGAGAAGACGATGTCCAGGATCATGACCTGGACGATAGTGGCGCCGAAAGTCGCGGTCGCTACGGCTGCCTTGCCGTGCCCGCCGCCGCCTTCGGTCTTCTCGTGGATCTCCCTGACGCTCTTGTAGATCAGGAAAAGACCGCCGATGAGGAGAATGAGATCACGTCCGGAGACGCCATGATCGATCACCGGGACGTTGAACAACGGCGCTGTCAGAGACATGATCAAAGACAGCGAGAAGAGGAGCGCGATCCTGGTGAGCATCGCGCCCGCAAGACCGATCCGTCGAGCCATGGGTTGCTGCTTCGCCGGCAGCTTGCCGACCAGGATCGAGATGAAAATGATGTTGTCGATGCCGAGAACGATCTCGAGAGCTGTGAGCGTGGCAAGCGCTATCCACAGCTCCGGATTGGCGAGAAATTCCATATTCGGACTCTTTCGTTGGAGATATCGTTGTAGTTCCGCTCAGCCGGGCGCTCTGGGACCGGGGGCGGCTCTTGAACTGATCAGCCAGCCAGTGACGGTTGGCGATCACGGCATAGAACCGTATAGACGACTATGGATGCAGGACCTCGGGGTATGGGTGGAAAGGACCGCCGGCCGGACACGGCTGTCTCCGGCCGGCGGAAGAATATGAAGAACACGCTTCACCGGTCCTGATCCCGATACGGGCTCAGTACCAGAATTCCTGCATCGCTGTCAGGAAGTCCACGCAGAGGTCGGGTACATCGATATCTCCCAGCACAGCGTCGATGCCGCAGTACGGGCACAGGGCGGTGCTATCACCATCCGTCCACTCTTTGATCTCTACCGAGCGGAAGGTGGTGGCGCAGTGGAAGCAGCCGCACAGATCGCTGGACTCCAGGGAGTCACGGTGATGCGAGCTGAAGCGGTGAGCGTCCTGCAACGTTTCGGGGGAATAAGCCATGGGCTGTTATCTCCTCTCGAGCAGGTTGATTGCCGAACCGATTACTCCCAGGTGTGGGGACGGATGCACATGCAGTCCCAGAGCAGACGCTGGCAACCGCCGCAGCGGTTTTTGTAGGACGGCTCGCAGGTCGTGCAGATGTCGGTGTACTTCATGCCGCCCTTGAGGGTGTCACCGCAGGTGGGGCATGATTTCGCTGTCTCGACCGTGGTGCTCCCGGTCGGGTCGGCGCTGGATGAACGGTTCGTGGTTTCGTTGCACATAAGCACCTCTTCACTTGTTACGTCTGTGGTAGTAGCCGTGAGCGGCAGGATTACCGCACGGCCACGCGCTTCTTCTCGAGTCCCTTCGGGCTCACTGCCATCGATTCAGCTTCAGCTCGAGTCCGATACGCAGCGTTGAGAGCGCTCGTCTTGCGGTTTTTTCCATGATTGAAATGGTGGGCTGGCTGTTTCTTGCAGAATTGCAGTAAAGAGAAAGAGAAGACTCCCTGTCCTACAAAACCTAAGCAGTCAACTCAAGAAGTTTTGGATGTCGAAGAGTAAAAGAGCATGAAGACTAGTTCACAGAATTCAAGAATACAGAGAGCGAACCCGTTCTGCGGATCCTTGCGTAATGCTTGGCCGCGGGGGGGGCATTGGTGGTTGTCAGGAAGGGCGGGCCGCTTGCCCGAGTGGTTAGCGCAGCTGAGAGAAGGACGGCGAGAAAGGCAGCGAGAAGCTCAGAATGTGCCGATCTGCCTACCTGGTGAGGGCGCGTCTGCTGATGCTGTTGTTATGGCCGGTATCGAATATTCTGGGTACGATTCCGTTTGGTCCCTGGCTCCAGGTAACATGATTGTCGTGACCGGTGACGCCTATGGAGCCTATGGTCTCCAGGAAGACGCGATTATCGTGACCCATGATGTTGATCGCCTGGCAGTAGCCGCGCACGGTGACCTGATTGTTTCTGCCGGTGATGCTGATTCGCTGTCCGTTGCAGTCGATAACCCTGATCTGATCGCGACCGGTTATGGTGATGCTGGCGCCGCCTCCAGAACCGAGGACTCCGTCGACGGTGCCGAGGGCCGTGTCGATCCCGGCTCGGGCGAAATTGCCTATGGTGGCGCCGAGACCGCCGATGTTTACTCCGCCGGGGGTAACGGAGATGCCGGTGTTCGCCCCGGGAGTGCTGGCGCCTATGTGGATCCCGCCGGGGCCGATCCCGATGCCGGCATCTGCTCCCGGAGCATAGCCGCCGATATTGATCCCGCCGGGACCCATGCCGATACCGGCATCGACCCCCGGAGCGCCTGCGTAGATGCCGCCCGGTCCGATGCTCACGCCGGGATGGGCTGCGGGCGTGCGGCTGTCGACATTGATGGAAGGCTCACCGGAGTCGATCCTCTTGAAGGTGCTGGCGCGGTCTGCCGAAAGGCTGGCATCGTCCTGACGAGCGCTTCCATGAAGCGGTCCGGTTTTGTTTGTGAGCGCTGCATTTTGCATCGACTCGAAACGCTCCAGGAGAGCCCGGGCTTTGAAGAGGTCTATTCGAGACCGGGTGAAAAACTCGATGGCTCGAGCGCGATCACCGGATGTCGCCTGGCTGCTTGCTTGGCGAGCCAGGTCCAGGGCGCTTTCGGCGGCGGCTGCAATGGCGGTCTCGGAAGGACTCGCTGGCAGGGTCGTGCCAATGCTGTCCCGGGCCGTATTGAAGTCGCTCTGGCTCTTTTCCTTCTCCGCTGCGGACAGAGGAAATTCCAGGCGGTTCTCGAAATCGGCCAGAGACTGCCGGGTGCCCTCGATCGCGCTTCTGGCCGCTAGTATCGGGCTCTGGCTCGCGCTCTGACCCGGGCTCTGGGCCGGGGCAGGCAAGCCCGCCGTCAATAGAAGAGAGAGGCTCAAAAGGGAAATTACTTCTCTTGCGTGACCGAACATATGCGGGTTTCTCCTCCGGTAAACATTGATTTTCTACCAATGTCCCGGGGGCGTCAAATTTGGTCGGGGCGCTAACACGGGCGGGAATCTGGGCATATTTTCAATACTTACCACGGCGTAAGCTCGCGAATCTCTGGGTGGATATGCCGGCAAGAGGTAAAAAGGGAAACCTGCTTATCCTTATCACCTGCGTAATCGCGGGTATAGTTCTATTGCTCTTGTTTTTTGTCCTCGGCTATATGCGCATCGTCGGCTCCAGCATGGAGCAGAAGACCGCTATCGAAGCAGCAGCCCTTGCCGCTGCCCGGGACATCAGCCGTATAGTCGTCGAGATCCCGGGAATAGGCTTCGTGGGTATCTCGGATTCGGCGCCCAACGGGTCCGCCACTGCCGCCGCGGATGGTTTCGATCTGAGCGTTTGCAGCATCAATACCCTGATTGGAACAGCCCGGCTCGATCTGATCATCGCCGACCGGATGGATATTCCCGAGTGGGAAGAGCTCGCCAGGGCCGACCTGGCCAGGGCCGTGCAGGCAGGGACCCAGCTGGAGGCGGCTCTCGATGCGGCGGTGACCCCGGGAGGCATGGGTGTCGACAAAGACGGACAGAGGGTAAGCCCTTATCAGAGCGCCGAGGCCGCTTATGTGCAGAATCAGATTCGCCTGACCGGCTCGTCCAGCTATGTCCCGGGCAGCCTCTCTCTGGAGATGGGTGTGCTAGGCGAGCCGACCAGAACGACCATTCCTCTACCCAACCCGACCGGTGCCGATCCCAGCTTGAACAACAGCAACACGATAGGCGGGTTCTACAGCTCCTACACGAATCTGCCTTTCAAAGGCGAGGACTTCGTTTTTGCCGGCATCGGGGACTCGGTGACCCTTGTAGAGCACAAGCGCTGGCGCCGGAGTCTCGATATCCTGCCCTATCAGTTTCGTTCCATAGTCAGAGCCCAGGCGGTGCAGGAGCTTCACGACGCCAGGTCCGGTGATCGCCAGGTCCAGGCGGTAGCCGCCGCGCAACCCGCCTCGGTGTTCGATCCCAGACCGGCTCCCGGGGCGCTCACGATAAGCTTTCCGGACGGCAGACCGGACGGTCCCGAGTCACTGAACAGACCCCTCGATCTTTACGGTGCCAATCTCAGCCAGGGCTCGGACAGCTCGGACTATTACTTTATTCAGGACGGCGACTTCCCCATAGCGATCAACAGCAGGGTGCAGCACGACGCCAACTGGCCCATTACCAGCGACCCCAACCGGCTTGCCTCGTCGGCTTGCAAGCTGGCGGTCTATGACTGGTTCAAGCGCGCCGGCACGAGAGCCAATATAGACAGCCTGGTGGGCATGCACAATACGATCTTCAATCCTCAGGGCCCCGATGTTCCCTGGCCTCCGAGTAATCCGCAGGGCAATATCCCGGACGGGATCATGCATATCTACAAGTTCGATCGCGATGGCGTGGTGGTGTACCGGAGCAAGCCAATCAAGCCATATCCCTGGTACTGTGTGAGCGACAGGCAGGCTCTCATCGAGTGTTATGAAGCCATCACTAACGGTGCAGATGCTTTTTCCATTCAGCCTGTGCCCCTGCAGATTATCCCCGGACTGGCGATTCCGGCCGGCAAGGTGGAGTTCACGCCCCAGTACGACCTCTTCGTGAGGATCTATTCTCGCCGTCTTGGCAAAGCGGTGGGCGGCAAGCACGGCGGCGAGCCCATGGATAACGATATCGTCAGCTATGGCAGTATCGAGCCTCTCAAGCTTTCTCTGGAAGGCACCCGGGGTAGCGCCAGCTATCCGAGCCTCTCGCGCTGGTACATCGGCGCCAAGACCAAAAGCGCGTCGACCGGCATCGGCATTGGCGCCATTCCTACCCTGATGCCGCAAGACGACTTCGCTTTCAAGTGGGGGATCATCGCTTCGAGTTCGACTGCGAGCCCGAATGTCGATCGAGCCGGGGGGCTCTATGAGAAATACGATGCTGCAGGCAGTGGCTTGCGGCAGACTTATCAGCGGACCGGATCAGTAGCCGATATCCGCTTTCGCAGGCTGGTGAAGGCTACCGATCCGATTTCCGGAATTCTTGCAGTTTTCGCCGGCCGCCAGGTCGGTTATGTCGGCGAGAAATAGACCCTGATCTTATGAGCGATGAGAATGCCAGTCTTGAGCTTCGTCCCGGCGAGGTCCTCGGCGATCAGTATCGAATTCTGGGTGTCCTCGGCACCGGCGGAATGGCTGTGGTCTACAGGGCCGAGAGCCTGAAGCATGGAGGCGAGGTGGCGATCAAGACCCTGCGGGTGCGAGACCCGGACGTGGAAGCCCGATTCGCGCACGAAGTGAGGGTGCACAGTCGTCTCGACCACGCCAATATAGTCCGGGCTCTGGACTGCCTGGTGGACGAGGTCTCTTCGCGAACCTATTTCGTCATGGAGCTCTTCGACGGCGAGACGCTCAAGGATATTCTGCGCAGGCAGGGAGCGCCGAGCGATGGGCGGATTATCTACGATATCCTGCGACAGCTTACGGACGCCATCGATCATGCCCACAGGCAGGAAGTCATCCATCGCGATATCAAGCCCGCCAATGTGATTGTCTCTCTGAAGGAGGGAGACATAGGCGTTAAGATCGTGGATTTCGGAATCGCCCGGATTGTCGAGGATATGCAGCGTCTGACCAGGGAAGGCACGGTGGTCGGTTCGGCATTCTATATGAGCCCCGAGCAGTGCATGGGCCTGGTGCCGGACCGGCGTTCGGACGTCTATGGTCTGGCGTGCCTCGCCTACGAGCTGGCCACCGGTGTGCTTCCCTATCGTGACGGCGATATCACCAGGATCATGGAGAAGCATTGCGACCCGCATACCGCACCACCTTCGGTGACCGCGGTTCTGCCGATGTTCCCCGGGGCAAAGCAGTATGACGCCATGATCGAAAAGGGCATGCGGACCGATCCAGACGAGCGTTACCAGTCCATGGGCGAGTTCAGGAAGGGTCTGGATTTCTGGATTCGGTCGGTGGATCGGGACAGTCTGGTGCCACCGCTGGTAATATCGGAGCCGGTTAGCTCCGGCGGTTCGGGGTCCGCTTCTTCTGCGGATCAGGATGCAGCCTCTGCCGGGGGCAAGTCTCCGACACCAGCGGTCGCCGATCTGCCGGATGGCGACCGGGAGAATATTCGCGATCTGGTTGGAGCCCAGCGCTCGGCTCAGATAGATGCTTTCTGGCGCAGGGGAAACGGAAGGACAAGCTCTGCCGGTTCCGGAATAATCAGGGCAGTGCTTCTCAGTCTCCTGGGCATAGCTCTTCTTGCTGGCGTCTCCATGCTTGCCGCCCCGGCTCTGGAGAAGGTTTTCGCCGGCAGGACAGAATCTGCCCGGAGAGCCGGCGATGCCGCAGTCGGCGAAGGCGGTCGTGCCGGCAATGCGGTTGATACCGGGGAGAATGCAGACTCAGGCGAGAGCGAGTTCGAGTCTGACGACGAGGGTAGCAGGCCGGTCCGCATTCTTGCCCCTGGCGTTTATCGCTGACTGTCAATCGTCTTGATCCGGGAGGTCATGAACGGCTGCGGGTCTGGAAGAACTCTTTGAAGAGACTGAAGATCGTGTTCGAATCTTGCTGTCTTCCTTCTCGGTCGCGCTCCTGCCAGCGGCCGAGCATCCACATGTCTGATGCCTGCCCGAGCCCGAACAGGCAGCAGACGAGCAGGTCCATCGGCAGGTCCCGGCGGACTGCTCCGAGGCTCTGTCCCTCCGTCAGGGTGGTGACGAACCAGTCCTGAGTCATGGCCTGCATATCGCCATAAGTCAGCTTATACATCTCGGGGGACTTCGAGGCTATGACGATCAGGCGGGCGGCTTGCGGGTCCTGCTCGAAGAACTCCAGGCTGCGGTCGAAGAGCTCTTTTGTCTGCTCCCACCAGGCTTCTTTTGTCGAGGGCTTTTCCCGGTTTCCGATATAGCCCGTGAATTGCTCGACGGCCTCGAGGACGATGGTGGTGAAGAGGTCTCTCTTGTCGTTGAAATAGTAGTACATGACACCCTTGGAGAGGCCGAGCTTCTCGATGATGGCATTGTAGGAAGCCCCCTCGAAGCCGTGGAGGGCGAACTCTTCGGCGGCTGTGTCCAGTATCGCCCGGCGTTTTTCGCTATCTAATCTGGCGAACCTCGGTCTGGGCATGGGGCTCCTTTTGCTCTTTCAGGCTGTGCCAGGCGGCGATGCCCCGGTCGGCGGCGACCAGATGACTGGTTCCTGACCGGCTCGAACGTGGTCGGGTCGATTTTAGCAGGGCATAGTCGTCAGGTTGAATGACCTTCAGATCCGCCTGCAGCGTGAGCCAGGTGAATAGGCTGTCGATGAAGGGGATGCGAATCAGAGCCTGGCAATAACGTGAAGCGATCCAGGTGTTCTCTTCGTCCACCGGAGTGCAGGCCACCAGGGCTGCCAGGTCGCTGCTCCCGCCCTGACCGAGGGTGAAACAGAGCATTCCAGGAAAGGCGACGTCTATTTCCATCGACAGCCCCTTGCTCCGCGGGTTGCTCTCGTCTCTCATGGTGCCTCTGGTCCTTATGATTCCCTCGTCTTCCTGGCTCACTTCGTAGGGATCCAGGCGGGTGATCCGGCTCGAGATCCAGGGGCGGTGCGCAAAGGGGATATGGTGCATGTCCATCATCCCTTCCATCACCCTTGAGAAGCGGATGTCCCATACTGTCTGGAAAGTCACCTCGCCTGAATACCCGTCCAGGCAACGGGGAGCTCTTGGCTCTCCTTCGGCGGCTCCATCCCCGTACCACATCCAGATGTATCCGTGGGCTTCGCGGCTCTCGATGATGGAGAGGTCCAGGCTCTCTGGTATGCGCATCGCCTTTCCCTGGCAGGGTATCGCGGTGCAGCGTCCCTGGTTGTTGAAGCAGAAGCCGTGATACTTGCAGCGCAGGCTCCCCTGTTCCACCCAGCCCAGGGACAGGTCGGCACCGCGATGCGGACAGGCGGCAGGGGCGAGACGAGGTCTGTTGTGCGAATCACGCCAGAGGACCAGATCTTCGCCGAGCCTCCGCAACGATACAGGGGTGCCTGCTTTAGCAAGGTCCCTTGCAAGATAGACCGCGTACCATTGATCTTTTATGAGCTCTCCTGTTTTGACCATGATTCGCTCCTCCTTGTCTTTCGGGTGGTGGATAGCCGAGGGTTAAACTGCCGGTTAGACCACTGGTCTAATTATAGCAAAGCATCGAAATAGATGAAAGGGGGCATGAAATCCTAAAGCATATAGTAGTAGTTTCTCGAACATACCTGACTGAAAGACACAGACAGGAAGCGGAGAGTTGGGTGGGTGTCGGAATGATTTCGGGGAGGATAGTGGTGTCGAATCCGGTGGAAGCGAGCATTGGAGTAAGTGCAGGCAGCAGGAAAAGCACGGAGCTGAAGCCGTGCGCCGCGGGTAGAGGATTGGGAAGAGGGTGACAGCGCTAGGCGGCCATCGGCAGAAGCTGGGCGCGAGAGACAGGCTCTTGTAGAGCGCAAGCTGTTAGCAGGTGTGAAGCAAGCTGCTTCTCGAGGTGCCGACGGTTCCAGCGATAGCAGAATTCATCGAGGTACTTCTGAATGTGGGTTTTGCAGAAGTGATGATAGGTGCCCTTGAAGAAGCGTTTAGCATGAGAGATGGCCAGACTCACGCAGCGAAAGACTTCATCCTGAAAGCTTTTCGGAACCGGAGTCATGGTAATCTTGTGACCATGGCTCATCACGACGGATGACGACCGAGCCCGTCGCTCCTGAACCATTGCCCGGGTGGCTCCGATTCTACTTTTTTAGCCACTACCGACCCGATATCGTCGATGCGATCGCTCTCGATTACCTGCATTACTAGATTTCCAGCCTGAGTTCCTTCAGACTCGACCATGACCAGAACCTCGACCTTGTTGTCCGGGGGACTTGGGGTTTTGTTCCTCCCTCCAAAAGCCTCATCGAGCTCGATATAGCCAGCCAGAGTTACGTTTTCGTCGGCCCCAGCAACTCGGATCTTTTGCACGATATCCCGGGGAAGGTAGTGCTCCAGGCGCTTTCTGATTCTTTCAACACTAGTGCCACCCTTGTCGTGAGCCATTTCAAAATTATCAAGAACCAGAGGGTAAGGGGAGTTTGGCTACGGCTGAAGACCGTACCGGAGGTAATCGAGGACTGCCGTCGGCAAACGCAACACTGCATGGAGCGCCTTGTAGAAATGCGGTTTCCGTCATCATGACCGCAGTAAGGACAGATGAAACCACGAGCCAGAGGCTCGAAGATGGCTTGTAGACAAGCTTCCTCCGTACTGAACCGCTGGACGAACTCCTGGAAAGTCATGTCAATGTGGCTGGATTTTCCTCATTTTAGGGTGGCGAAGACTATAAAATATAGTTGCCCAGAATCGAAGACGAAATAACGCAGGCGAGGGTTTTAATCCTGTATGCGTTATTCCGTTAGGCATGTTCTCGAAAAAGGAAAGCTCGAAGGACCGGGTGGTCCGGTTCGAGCTTTCGAAGGGGAGCCGGTCGAAGGAGAGCCGGTTTGGCTCGGCTCCTACCTTGACCGGCTCCCGCGGCAAGCTTTCAATCGCGAGTCTCAATCGCGGGCGACGGCAGGATCAGGTGACGTTCTTGTCCCTGGGCTCCAGCCAGGCGTCCACGGCGGCGACATAGGCGTCGTCTCTGGCGAGGCGCTGGCAGTGCCGGTGCACTGTTTTCTTGCTGCAACGCAGGCTCGAGGCTACTTCATCGAAGCCCATTCCTTTGCGGAAGGCCGCTTCGATGCGGGCTCCCTGCCGGACGCGGCTGATGTAGCGGAACAGGGCGAAGAGTCCGAGGGCGACGACCACCAGGACGATGATGGTTCCCGGATTCATGGGTCTACCTCCTGAGATGAAGGACGCGGAGCAGAATCAGGCTGACGGTGAGGTCAGTTGATCTGCCACTTGATGCGGTACGCGACCTTGGTCGTGCCCGGCTTGTCCTTCGAGCCCGCCGGCACTTCGACTTCATAGAAGGCGCCGCCGGTGGTGGCGTTGAAGGAGGCGAACTCGTGGCTGTTCGAGAGAACCTCGGCGTTGGCCGGGATGTTCTCGGCGACGATCACGGTGACGGCCTCGTCCTTGTAGTTGAGGATGCGGATCTCGCGCTCTTCCTCCTGGAAACGGGGCTTCTTGGGCGCCTTCACGGCCTTGCGACGGACGGCCGCATGGCCTTCGACGGTGCCAACGTCCGGACCGCCTTCGACTTCGACGGCGGCGGCGATCATCGGCTTCACCGGGAGTCCGCCTTCCGGCACGGTGTTGTCGACCTTCTCGGGCTCCGGATCGACCTTCTGGAAGGTGAGCTCGCGGGTGGCCTTGATGTCGCGGGTCGGGTTGGTGAGGGTCAGGGTGAAGGCTTCGCCCTCGGTGATGTGGCCGGTGACCCGCGAGGTGTCCGTCTTCTGGAGCTTGCCCTGGCTGTCCGGCTCGAGGACGCGGACCAGGCCCGGAGGCAGCGCCGTGCCCAGGTTGTTCTTGCGGTTGTTGACCAGGCGCAGCTTCACCTGCACGGGGAGCTTGGCCAGATCCTCGTCGCTGGGACCGCGGCGGCTCTGATAGTAGCCGGCGGCCAGGTGGTATTCATGCGTCACCGGGACGTCGGTGGCGAACACCAGGGACGGGTTGATGGTCTCGCCGTTCTCCAGGGTGATCGGCTCGGCCAGGGAATACATCTTCTGCTCGCCGACGTTCTCCACGCCTGCCGACTCGACTTCGAAGTCGTCGGCGGCGCCGCCCATGGGAGCGGCCTCCAGGGACGCCGACATGGCCATGGCGCGCATGCCGCCCCGGGGCTGGCGGCGGGGCTGCCCGGTGGAGATGTTCTGACCGGCGATCAGGCTGATGCCGGCTTCGGCGAAGTCGGTGCCGCTGCTGTTGGTGAGCTCGACGTATCCGGCGAAGCGCTTGAGCACGCCGGCCTTGGCGTCGTAGAAGACCTCGTACCAGGGGCGCCAGTTGATGCCCTCGGACTCGTAGAGGGTGGCGACCTTGTACTCGCCCTGGTGGTTCACCGAGCAGTCCATGATCAGGGACGAGAGGGCGGAGAGCCCTTCGGGAAGTCCACCCTGGAGCTCGAACTTGTTGCCCACCGGGACGACCTTCACGGCAGCGTCGTCATCCTCCTTGATGACCGCCATGCGACCGTCGACGATATGGAGCAGCTTGCCGGTGTGCCGGGTGGTGCCGCGGGGGGTCTCCTCGAAGAGAACGATGTGGGAGCCCACGGCGTGGGAGAGGATGGCGGCCACCGAGAGGTTGGCGTCCCGGAAAGAGGTCGAGATCATCTTGAACCGACCTTCTCCGGAGGCGGAAACCACCGTCAGGCTGCCGGGGACGAACTGGGTCGGCAGACCGGCGAAGAAGAGCTGGCACTTGCCGGCGGGCAGAACGACCGAACGGCTTTCACGAATGACTGCCGGGCCACCCTGATAGGCGGTGAGCTCGATGCTCGCGGGCTTCTCGGAGGTGACCAGGGGCAGGCTCAGACCGGCGATGTGTTTGGATGCCATTGTATGTTGTCCTCATTGCGTAATTCTGAGAGCGTCGTCAAACGTCTCTCCAGTTTCGGTTGCGTTTCCGGTCCACGCGAAAACGCCAAAACAGTCGGACCGATGGTCGTGCTCATGTCTGTCATCCACCGCTTGACTCGTTGAGCGTCGGGGAGATGGCTGGTTGAGTAAGCGAAAGATTGATACGGCTTGAGTTCGACCTGAAACAAGGACTTGAAAGTGGACGTATCAGCTTAGGAGTAGAGCCATACCTGGTTCTATAAATCTGAAGCGACCGTTAACAGGCGGTCTCCCGTTCGGGCTCCTTGAAAGCATTGCAGGGCAATGACTCCACGACGTACACAGGATCTCAAGAATGATGAAGATAGGCTTAATTCAGCCTTCGCTAGCGCGAGGTCGCGCAGCTCGGCCAGCTGGTTGCTGCTGTTGAAACCCACTTGCTGAGCTGGTTTCGGTGACCGGTATGGCGAAAGTATATAGGGCGACCCTATGGCAGCTTGTTCCAGAGGCGGGCGAGCTCGGTCAGGGGCGAGGTGAGATTGGTGAAGCCCTCGTGGAAGCCGTGGCTGAGCATTTCTCGATAAGCTTCGTCGTAGGTCCAGTCCTCGACTCGCAGTCGGTAGAGCGCCACCATCAGTCCTGTTCTGTCCATGCCGTGCAAACAGTGGACGAAGCAGGGTTGTTTGTCGATGGTCTCGGTGACACTCAGGAATGCCAGGAGATGATCGGTTTCCGGCACAGCGAATGGTCTCAGGGGAATGGATATGAAATCGATACCGATAGTCCGGCAGATCAGATCTTCCGTCTCGATGGAGGAAGTTTCCTCCCGGAGGTTGATCACAGTTTTGATCCCGCTGGTTCTTAACGATTCAAGACCTTTCCGGCTCGGCTGCCCGCCCCTGAAGAGGCGGTCGTTGATGCGGTGGAAGTTTGGGAGCTCCCGATTGGGGCTATCCGAGCTGTCTCCGTCGGAGCATGGTTGAAAATCCTGCATCTTTCCTCGCTGTCCTATCCTCTTAAAAGTTGGCCCTGCCGGGTTGCATGCGTGAAATAATATGGTGTTGGCTGCTAACGGGAGATTTGATGTGACCTCGACCCAACCGAAAACGAGTCAGGATACACTGGCGGATGGATGTCTGACTGACAGTATAGCGATTCTTGACTTCGGCTCGCAGTATTCTCAGCTTATCGCCCGCCGGGTACGCGAAGCAAGAACCTATTCGGAGCTCCTGCCTTTCAGTATCTCTGCCGAAGAGCTGCAGAGGCTGAATCCGAAAGGCATCATTCTCTCGGGAGGACCGGGGAGCTGCTACGAAGAGCATGCCCCGCGGCTGGACAAAGGCATCTGGACCCTGGGAGTACCGATTCTCGGCGTCTGTTACGGCATGCAGCTCATGGCCCACGACCTCGGTGGCGTTGTGGAGCCCTCGACCGAGAGCGAATACGGACGGGCGCTTCTGACGGTGACCGAGCACGGGAGACTTTTCGAGGATGTCGATGCGGCGATCAATAGTTGGATGAGCCATGGGGACAGCGTTACCACCCTGCCTGCTGGCTTCGAGGTCGTGGCACGCACCCTGAACACGCCGGTGGCTGCCATCGCCGACGAGGAAAGACGCTTCTACGGGGTCCAGTTCCACCCGGAGGTGGTCCACACCCAGATGGGCCAGCAGATCATCGACAATTTCGTAGCCCGGGTCTGCGAATGCACCCGGAGCTGGACCATGGCCAAGTTCGTCGACCATGCCATCGAAGAAGTGCGCGCTCAGGTCGGGGACAAACGTGTCCTTCTTGCCCTCTCGGGCGGCGTCGACAGCTCAACCCTGGCTTTCCTCCTGCACAAAGCGATCGGTGATCAGCTCACCTGCATGTTCATCGATCAGGGCTTCATGAGGAAAAACGAGCCTGAATGGCTGGTCAACAAATTCGAGAACGAATTCAACATCCACGTCCATTTCGTCAAAGCCCGGGATCGTTTTATCGAGAAGCTGAAAGGCATCACCGATCCCGAGGAGAAACGCAAAACAATCGGAGCCGAGTTCATCCGGGTCTTCGAGCATGAGTCCAAGATTCTCGGTCCCTTCGACTTTCTTGCCCAGGGGACTCTCTATCCCGACGTCATCGAGTCGGCGGGCCACCGGATCGACCCCAAGACCGGCGAGCGCATCGCTGTGAAGATCAAGTCTCACCACAATGTCGGCGGTCTCCCTGAGGACCTTCAATTCCGGCTGGTGGAGCCTTTCGCCAAGCTCTTCAAAGACGAGGTCCGTCTGGCTGCAGGCGAGCTTGGAGTGCCCGAGGGGATTATCGTACGTCATCCATTCCCGGGACCGGGTCTGGCTATCCGGGTGATCGGCGAGATCACCAAAGAGCGCCTGAAGACCCTCCGGGAAGCCGACTGGATCATCCGGGAGGAGGTCAAGGCGCACGGAATGTACAGACAGGTCTGGCAGATGTTCGGAATTCTCCTTCCCACGAAGTCCGTAGGGGTGATGGGGGACAAACGCACCTATCAGAATCCTATCGTTATCCGGGCCGTCACCTCGGAAGACGGCATGACCGCCGACTGGGCGAGGCTTCCCTATGACCTGCTCGAGACCATCTCGAACCGCATCGTCAACGAAGTCCCTGGAGTCAACCGGGTCCTCTACGACATCACCTCCAAGCCGCCTGCTACTATCGAGTGGGAGTAGTGGCCGCTCTTCTCGAGACCGCCGCTGCCCGAGGTCTGGTCGTCTTTCTGTTTTTCTTCGTCTTCATCTTCGGTGCTTTCGTAGCCGGCTCCTGTCTCCACGACCCCGATACTTGCTGGCTCCTGGCGGTTGGCCATCATATCGTGGAGACCTGCCAGGTCCCCAGGACCGACCCGTTCTCCTATAGTTTTCCGGCTCTCGGTCCGGATGGCGCCATCGACTACGGCTTTTTCTCCGGTGCCGCCAGTGGTGGCGCCGGCGCCGGGCGACTCTTCGTCGCTTATCAGTGGCTCAGCGAGCTGATTTTTTATCTTTCCTACTTGCTTGGCGCCGGCTACGGGCTGGTGGGGCTGGTGGCCATGTTGCTTGTCTGCTCCATGCTCCTCGGTCCGCTGTTCATCTTCCGCTATCTCAAGAGCCCGCTCATATCAGGCGGACTTCTGGTGATCCTTGCAGTGGTGGCTTCTTCTTTCCACTTTCTGGCAAGACCCGAGGTTTTCTCTTATTTCCTCCTGACTATCCTTCTTGTCGGACTCACTTTCTACCGGAAGAGATATGACGATAAGCAGGAGCCGAGCCGCCTGGTTTTTCTTTATCCCCTGATCATGCTTGTCTGGGCGAACATGCACACAGGCTTTGTTTTCGGGCTCATCGTCGGGACGGTGTTCAGCGTCGGTCTGGGAATCGAGGCGCTCAGCAAGAAAGACCCTCGGTATAGTAAGCTGCTTCGCTTCACCTTCAGCAGCCTGGCCGCCGGTTTTGCTGTTTGTTGCATCAATCCCTATGGACTCGCTCTCTGGACTTATCTGCCCGGGCTTTTCTTTTCGCCGATCAACAAATATATTGTCGAGCTCAAACCCCTGGGGGCGGGGGACCTCACTCAGTGGACCTATTATCCTTTCCTGCTCGTCTCGGGAGTCCTGGCGACGATTCTCGGGCGCCGCCTGCTTGCCTGGAAAGCAGCAGGCAAAGCGCCTTTTAGCTGGGTTTTTTCCGTTCTCGGAATCGCCATCGCCATTGGTGGCGCAATAATCTGCCGCCGGATGATCCCCTTCTGCACGCTTTATCTCATCAGCGAAGCTGCCTGGTTGCGTCGTGGGGAAGCCGAGAGCGGTCGCCGGGGCTTCGTGTCCGGTGTCCAGTCCAGGCTCCTCGAGCTCACTTCGGATCACCTGCCGGTGAGCGTCTCGATCATATGCGCGCTTCTGGGCATCTATCTCATCTCGAGCCGTGTCATGGAGCCCACCATCCCCCAGAGCAGCATATCATTCCCGGCGCCATACAAGGCTCTTGCCTATCTGCGCGAAAATATGCCTGCCGGCAGGATGCTCAATGATCCGCAGATAGGCGACATGATCATCTGGCACTTGAGCACCCGGGTGAAGCCTCTTCTGGCAAGCGATCCCCGAAGGATCGAGCCCCCCGAGAAAATGCCCCGGGTTTTCATCGACACCCGTTTCGATATGTACGGAGCCCCCCTGGTGGACGACTATTTCAAGATGGCAACGCTTTCTCCCGGCTGGGAGAAAATCTTCGATCGCTACGGCTTCGACTGGGTCTTCCTTCTCCGCTCCACACCCCTTTCCGGAAAGCTCATGGAAAGCCCCGACTGGCAGGTCTCTTACAAAGACGACGCAGCAGTGATTCTCCTGAAGAAGTGATCTCCGCGCGAAATTTCCCTGGTTGTCGTTTGAAGTATCGAAACAGCCCGAAAGTTATTCCATAAAAAATCGAGATTCGTCCCGGAGCCCGGCTCGAGTTTACTTCGATTCCGGCCAGGTAACTGCTGCCTCGTCCCGGATGCCGTCTTCGAATGTGTCTTGATTGAGGGAGTTCTCCCGGGCCTGGATACAGATGAATTGCAGGTCCGAGTCGCCGGTGTTGCGCAGGGTGCGGTTGCCGCCGGTGCTGATCCGGACGATGCTGCCTTCCCCGACAGCGAAAGTGTCACCATCGATTTGCATCTGCCCGTGACCGCTCACGAAGATATAGCATTCCTCATTTTCTCGGTGCTTGTGATAGAAGGGCACTGCACCCCGGGCAGGGAGCTTGTTCATGGAGATCTGCATGCCTGTGAGACCGAGAAACTCCTTGATGAAGAGCTTGCCTTTTACCGTGCGATTGAGGGCGGGAACCTCGAGAGTATAGGAATCAAGCTCCCCGAGGGGACCTGTATGGATGGCTGTGAAATTGGCGCCCTGTCTCGTTTCGATTCGAGCTTCTTGTTTGACTGGCATTGTTTCTCCCTCCGGAAAGTGCGCGAGGCGGAGCCCTCCCCCGGCGCGCCCGCGCCCTGGATGAAAGCCCTCGCGTATTATTATTGTACTGACCAGTATATAATAGTATTCGAGTCGGTCAAGGAGTTTTGTACTGATTGGTAAATAAAAAGATCAGCAAGGGAAGACCCCGGCAGTTCGACCCGGAAGAAGCGCTGGGCCGGGCCATGCTGGTCTTCTGGGAAAAAGGCTACCGGGGCACCTCTCTGGACGACCTCACCGGTGCCATGGGGATCAACCGGCCTAGCCTCTATGCTGCGTTCGGGGACAAAGAGGAGCTTTTTATCCGGGCGGTCGACCAGTACCGGGTCCGCTATCTCGGTCCTCCAATCAGGAAGCTGGTCGAGGCGAGCAGTCTCGATGCCGGTCTCGATGAGTTTTTCGAGGATATGAGCGAAGTGGTGGCGGGGGCGGGGCATCCGCCCGGCTGTATGATCGCCTGTTTGCTCAGCGAGGAGTGTTGCGAGTCAGAGACGATAAGAGCCAAGCTCTACTCTTCGATTCAGGCTGCCGATGAGATTTTCGCCCGGGTTTTCGAGGGCCATCGTGAAGAGCTGAGTAAGTCGGTGAGCCCGGACCAGGCTGCCAGGCTGCTCACTACGTTTATGCAGGGGCTCTCTATCCGTGCTCGGGCGGGCGCCGATCCCGGCGAGCTTGCCGGCACAGCCAGGGGCTTTGCCGCCGCTATTCTCGCCGGTTCCTGAAGAAGTGCCAGAGCAAGGAAATCGCCGGCCGTTCGTGGTGCCGGTTATCGTCTCGGCTAGGGCGAGTTGTTGTTCATGACGGCAGTATTGTTGTCGACGGCGACGGACATCTGGCGCTGTGCTTTGAGGCGAGCCATGGCGTTCTTGTAGAGCCAGACAAGCTTCGGATGCTTGGAGCCGAGCTGAATTGCCCTGTAGGCGTCCCGGGCTGATCCCTGATAGTCGCCCCGGTCGTATTTCAGGACCGAGCGCATCTGATAGCCGATGGGATTGCGGGAGTCCCGGCTGATCTTATAGTTTGCCAGGCGCTCTGCCTTGTCATACTTGCCTTTCTCGATATAGCTCCAGAACGTCCTGGTCATGGTCTCGTCCATGTTGACCGGTACCTCGACATTCTTCTTCGCTTTTTTCTCGCCTTTCTTGTCATTCTGGACCGGCGCTTTCACGGCAGCGGGCTTGCCGGAGCCGGCAGGCTTTTTCTCATCGGGTGTCCAGGTCTCGTAGAGCACCTCCCTGAGATCGTGAGCTCTAATCGAGGCCATGGCGGACGGGTCGATCTTGTGCTCGCCTTTGTCATAATGCTGACTGCCATAATTGACGAACTGGGCGACATTGAAGCGCTCGTAGGGCACGAAAGGTTGCTTGCTCAGTCTTTCGTGCATGATCGTGTCGGTGGATTTGAAGGCTTCTCTGGGGAGATGATGGGGATCGGCCCCGGCGAGGCTGGCGGGGTCTTTGATGGCGTCTTTGATGTTGTGCTTGAAAATATGCACCCGGTCGAAGCCCTGCAACTCGCTTGCCGCCACCATGCTGGATGAATGGCTGTTGATATGGCGGATATGCTCTCTGGCGAAAAGCGCTTCTTTCTGCGCCGGGGTGATCGAGCGGTCGGTCCAGATATGATTGAGCCGCTCGGCGAGATCGAGCTCGCCTGCCATGTCTTTGGATTGCCAGTAACCCGGCAGACAGTGCAGCACCGTGCCGTCGGAGGCGAGAATGAAGAGCTGGAGGTTGCGGGGGCCGGCACCATTGGTGGTGGTTACCGCCGGACCGCTCAGGGGGTGGATGCCGGAATTGCCCGAATAAGGCGCCTTGGCTATATTGCGATAGCCGCAGATATAGTTGTTGCGCAATCTCGAAAGTATCGGCTCCTGCGAGAGCGACCCGGCTCTCAAGCTGTTGGCGGCGCTTCAAGTGAATCCGTCGATATTGCCCAGCATATGGACCCAGAGGATAGGCTTGCGATTGCGCTCGGCCTGGGCTTGCGCTTCCGGAAGGGAAGTCTCCCACTTGATGGCCCGGGCTGTGGTGGTGGACGCGCGCCGGGCCGTGGAGCTGTCGATCACCTCCGACGCAGATACGCCGGCCGGACAAGCCATGGTCAGGATGGCGAGGGCCAGGCAAGCGATGAGGATCTGCGATGAATTCATGATCAAAATATACCCAGACAAAATGTATTCCAGGCAACTACGTAGTTTCCCCAGTGACCTCGGGGCATAATTAATGGAGAATCGGTCTACTCGCTTATCAGGAAAATTTACCAGACCTGTGCTTGTCGCTCGCAAGAGCTCAGACCGTCCTTACCCGAGGGTGATGAATCATGGCACTTACTCCTTCCGACCAGAATCTCGACTCGCCTGCCGTCAGTGAACAGGGGCAGGGGAATCCCGACCTTGTGATCAATGACAAGACCGGCAACGACACATTCCGTGCCGCCAGCGAAGTGAGGTTGGCTGCAGCCAACACGGATCTCCAGTCCATGGCTCTCACTGATGTGCCCGTCAATCAGGGAGGCGACGCCACTCCTAGACCCGGCGACGCTTCCACCGCGGCGCGCGATGGCAGCGATCGGCAGGACCCTCGCAAGAATTACCAGAAAATCGAGAACAGAGACGGGTCCACTGTCGAGATGTGGGATAACACCGATGGCTCCACTTCGGTCAAGGTCAAGCAGCCCGATGGGGACGGCATGGAGTTCAAGGGTAAGAAGGAGTTCACCCGCGATGGCAAGCCCAAGGGTTTCACCATCGACGAGGTGCGAAACTTCGACGAGCAGGGCAGGACCACTACTACTTTCAAGCGCAACGGCACCCAGTGGCAGGGCTATAACGAAGCCGGCCAGCCCGCCGGTGCTGCGATCAACGGGAAGATCGAGCTCGAGCCCGGCTTCGTTATGAAATTCACTCCCACCGACAATCCGAACCTCTCCCGGAGAGTCGAGCCTAACGGGCGCGAGACCTGGACTCATCACGATAAGGCCAGCAAACAAAATTTCATCCTGAGCGAGGTCGCTCCGGACGGTCAGAAAGTGAAGATGGAAGACCTGCCCGGGGTCAAGGAAGCGATCGCCAGGGACGGCAAGCATCAACGAACCCAGGCCAACGCTGACGGATCCAAGGTCGAGTATGACAGGGTCAACGGGCAGGAACGCCCCACCAAGGTAACCATGCCCGATGGCTCAGCCCGGGACTATAGCTATGGTGCTGATGGCAAGCCCAATCTGGTAATCGACCGCGACTCCCGGGGCAATATCGTATCGGTTAGCCGTCCCAATCAAGACGGCTCCGGCTGGACAGCCCAGAAAGGTTTCGAGAAATCCAGCGTACCCGGCACTCTCACTGTCGAGAATGATGGGACTCACAAGTTCTTGAACTCCGCCGGTCCGGCTGCCGGATTCATCACCGAGATCCTGCCCAACGGCCAGGTAGCGATGACCGACAGAAACGGTCATATCGTCTCGGTCATTCAGCCGAAGATGCAGAAGCGCTGACGGTCTGCTGATAATCTCGGGTTTCGATTGGTCTCTATCGTGGATTAGATAGTGGGACTGGCCTGTCGATGGGCCTGCGAGTAAGGCATTGGGAATCGCGAAGCTTGGCAGATAATCCCCAGGACAAGAAAGCAAATTTCGCCATTCAGAAGGAGCTGCTCCTCATCAGTCTCCTGGCGCTTTTCTGCGAGCTCCTCGTTATCCGCTGGCTGTCCACCGAGATCAGAGTTTTCGCCTATTTCAAGAATCTGCCTCTGATGTCGGCCTTTCTCGGTCTCGGTCTGGGCTTTATCTGGTCGAACCGTAAGTGGAGCCTCTATCGCTGGTCCGGCTACGGTCTCATGCTCCTGCTCGGTCTGCTCATCTGCGCATTCAAGCTCGGCATCACCTATCTCACTTTCGTGAATCCGGCGGACTTCATGCTTTTCGGATTGCAGGGCGAAGCCGGCTCGGATCTGGCCGGGACTGTCCGGAGCCTGGCCATCATGGTCTCGGTCTTCATCCTCTCCACCTCGATCTTCGTGGGATTCGGACAGAAGATGGGCAAGCTCTTCGAGCAACTGAGCCCCCTCCGGGGCTATTCGGTGAATGTCCTGGGCAGCCTCCTCGGGACGCTCCTTTTCTCCCTTCTCTGCTTCCTGAGCCTTTCTCCGGCTTACTGGATGGTTTGCGCGGCCCTGCTCTTTTTCGCTGTCGGCCTGCGGGCGCCGGCTTCCGGACTGGCTCTTGTGGGAGTGCTCTATGGCCTCTGGCTGGGTCCCTATATCACTCATTTCACCTATGGCGGCGAGTATGTGCGCACCGAGTGGTCGCCCTACTATCGTATCGATGTAGCCCGGCAGACCGTACCCGCCGGCGAGTTCAAGGGCAGCCCTCTGGGCTACAACATCTATATCAATTACGACTCTTTCCAGTCCATCGTAGACTGTACCCCGAAAAACCTCGAGAAATTCCCGCCTCAGGTTGCAGAGGCGATGCTTCTCGAGGTGGCGGTGCCTTTCAAGGCGATGAGCAAGCCGGGTCAGGAGGTTCTCGTCCTCGGCAGCGGTAGCGGCTCGGATGTGGCGGCTGCACTGCGGAATGGTGCCGGCCATGTCGATGCCGTGGAGATCGATCCGGTGATTGCCAGGCTGGGCCGCGAGCTTCATCCTGAAAAGCCGTATTCATCAGACAAGGTGGACCTGTATGTCACCGATGCTCGCAATTTCCTGAAAAACTGCAAGAAGAAATACGACATCATCGTCTTTGCCGCCCTCGATTCTCATGCTGCCTTCTCGTCTCTTTCCTCGCTGCGTATGGACAACTATGTGTTCACCCAGGAGTCTCTGGACCAGGCGACCAGGCTTCTCACCGATGACGGTATCATCTCGGTCAGTTTCGTCATTCCCGCCGATTGGCTCTGGAAGCGGCACGCCCGTGCCCTGGCCGAGGCTACCGGCACGACGCCCCTGGGCTTCCGGGAGGACGCCGAGCAGAGCTGGGGCTTACTCCTGGCCGGACCTGGTATGCCTGCCATGGACAACCTGCCCCCGGTGCTGGCCGCCAAGCATACAAAGCCGGTCGCGATCGACGAGACGGTGAATGTCGCCACCGATGACTGGCCTTTCCTTTTCCTGCCCCGGCGCGAGGTTCCGGGCCTGTATATCCTGCCCATTCTCGCCGTGTTGCTTATCAGCGTCATCCCGGTGAGCATGGAGTTCGTGAGTGGGGGTAAAGACATTCTCAACTGGCAGATGTTCACCCTGGGAGCGGCATTCATGCTCCTGGAGGTGCGCGCCATGGCGGATCTCTCGCTGATCTACGGCTCCACCTGGATCGTCAACAGTGTCATCATATCCGGTGTCATGATCGTGATTCTGATCGCCAACTGGGTGGCCAGCAAGATCGAGCAGAAGCATGTCTACCTCATGCTCGCCGGGGTGCTTCTCGCCCTTCTTCTCACCACCTTCGTGAGCTCAGCCAGTTTCAGCAGTATGGGGCCGGTGGCCGGCGGTCTGGTCGGCACGGTGCTCTTCCTCTTCCCACTGGTCTTCGCCTCAACGGTTTTCGCCCTGCTCTTCAAAGCTACAAAGAGTCCCAGCAATGCCCTGGCTTTCAATCTCATCGGCGGTCTTCTCGGCGTCTGTCTCGAATATCTTTCCATGGCTCTGGGGATCCGTGCCCTCGGCTGGATCGGTATCGGGCTCTATGCGGTCGTGCTCCTGCTCAATCTGGTCAGGCGTCCGGTTAGACCCGCGACGCCTGGCTCGACTCTGGCCGGAGCTTCCGGGGGCACCGGCACAGAGATGCCGGTGGAAGCAACGGCATCTTCAGCGGAGAAAGAGCTCGATCAGGTCCAGTCCAGCGAAGGCCAGCTTCCCGGCTGAATTTTGACCTTTCATCGGTGGGAATAGGCTTTGACGCATGCCTAACGGAATAACGCATACAGGATTAAAACCCTCGCCTGCGTTATTTCGTCTTCGAATTTGGGTAACTATATTCTATAGTCTCTCCTGCCCCAAAATGAGGAAAATCCATGGCCTACGTTGATATGACTTTCCAGGAATTCGTCCAGCGTTTCAGTACGGAGGAAGCTTGTCATCTAGCCGTGGGGGGGGCCGGCCCGTGGTTTCATCCCCTACTGCGGTCACACGACGGAAACCGCATTTTTACAGGCGCTCCATGCAGTGTGTGTTTGCCGACGGCAGTCCTCGATTACCTCCGGTACGGTCTTCAGCCGTAGCCAAACTCCGCTGACCCTCTGGTTCTTGATAATCTATGAAATGGCTCACGACAAGGGAGGCACAAGTGTTGAGAGAATCAGAAAGCGCCTTGGGATGCACTATTCCACTGTTCGAGATATCGTTCAAAAGATCCGAGTTGCTATGGGCAGCCGCGACAAAAACGTAACTCTGGCGCTGAGGGGAGCTTTTTGGAGGGGAGGAACAAGACCCCAAAGTCCCGCGAGACAACAAGGTCGAGGTTCTGGTCATGGTCGAGTCTGAAGGGGCTCAGGCTGGAAAGCTTGTAATGCAGGTAATCGAGAGCGATCGCATCGACGACATCGGGTCGGTAGTGGCTCAGAAAGTGGAATCGGAGCCACCTGGGCAATGGTTCAGGAGCGATGGGCTCGGTCGTCATCACGTCGTGATGAGCTATGGTCACAAGATTACAATGACACCGGTTCCGAAAAGCCTCCAGGATGAGGTCTCCGCTGCGTGAGCCTGGCCACCTCTCATGCCAAACGCTTCTTTAAGGGCACCTATCATCACTTCTGTAAAACCCACATCCAGAAATACCTCGATGAATTCTGCTATCGCTGGAACCGTCGGCACCGAGAAGCAGCCGCCTCACACCTGATAACAGCTTCCCTACAAGAGCCGTCTGCGCCCACCCGCCACGCGTCACCCCTCCACTCGGCGCACGGCTGCCTGCTTTCCCTGCCTGCACTACCCAAACGCTGCTCCCACCGGCCTCCCCGAAATCATTCCGACACCCACCCAACTCTCCGCTTCCTGTCTGTGTCTTTCAGTCAGGTATGCTTTGACGACGAGTACTAAACGGAATAGTAAAAATCCGAATTGAAAATTGAAGAAAGAAAGTCTTGAAGAAAGAGAAGGCGCGGTGTCCGATGACAGCCGCGCCTTCTGGAGAGGTCTTCCGAGAAAGGTTTTTCCCTTCGTCAGGCGAACTGGTTCCGACCAAGATTCCGGGCGAAGCTCAGAGCCCGGGCCGGAAAGATGAAGGGAGCGGCGAAGAGATAGCCGAGAAAGCGGTCGGCGAAGCTATAGCCGGTGCGCGGCTGGACTTCGCTTTTGCCTCCCTCCAGAACCTGGCTGCGATAGAAGTCTGCTCCGGCAAGAAGCCAGAAGGAGATCGACCAGTAGACGCCGACCACGGTGCCTGATGGGTGGAAGATGTTGAGCGCCAGGACCACTGCCAGGGCCGACAGGGCATAGAGCGCGATTCTTTTTGCTTGTTTCATTGACTTGCCTCAGTGGAAGGCGCGGATGAGCGCGATCGAGACCGCCTATCCGCACCCGAAGTGAAGGTGTCGAAAGACCCAAAGAGGCGTTACCCCCTTGAGTCTCGCGACAGAAACTAATTCAGCGAAGGTTTCTGCCTGCCTCCAGCCGGCTTTTAGCTCTGACGAGCTCGCTCGGGCTGGGTAGCGGTCTTCGGCTCACGCACGGGCTGCCGTACTGGACTCTGGTTCGCACGGTCCCTGGCTTGCAGGGCTTCTTCGTGCAACCGGTTGAGGGTTTGCGGTTCGGGATAGAGCTCTTCGGCGACGGCGAGCTCCCATTCACGCCTCTCGGCCTCCATGGCCAGGCGGTCTGTCGGGTCTGCCGACAGCTTGATGTCCATCAGCGGTCGGGCAAAATTGTATGCCCCCCGCGCGACAGCAACGATAACGATGAGACCGATCAAGGTCCCCAGTGCGATCCACATGTGGATACCTTTCTAACTCGGGTTGAGATTTTCCTCCTGATCTACGGTAAGTGAACCTACCGCACCAAGACGGACCTGATTGCTGGAAAATGCACGGGCGACTCGAGTCATGCCGTCCTTGCTTCTACCTCCGACAATCTGGGTCCGTGTCGTTCAGCAGGCTCTACGAACGACCTCTTGCCGCTCGCGATTTCCTGCGCCTTGAACACTTTTCTGCCTGGCCGACTACCTGCCGGTTCCCGATTCTCACGCTGTCCCGCAACAAGCCTCATGCTTGTCCGACAATACCCTCTGGAAGGCAGCGCTTAGATCAGTGGAGTTGAAACTTGAACCGGGATAAGGGAGAAAAGATGTCTCTCAATAGCAAAAAGGTCTTTGACCGGGCATTAAAGGTTTTCAAGGTGTGTTGATCATGAGTCGTAAAGCTAGCTCAAGAGCAAGGCCTGTCAAGGCATAGCGAGGTTGACGCTAATCGCTGCCCGGAGGGGGGCATACAAATTGTTGAAAACCCCGGGGGCGCTAGCTGCACTAGCCTCAATGAGCGCAGACTGGTCGCGCGTCCCTCTTGGCGTTGTGCAGGCGCCAGTCCGCTACCGAAAGCAGCTCATCCACGGTTTTTCCGTCTTGCGGATAATGGGCGATTCCGGCGTTGATCCTGACTGGTTTGTCCATGGGAGGAATATTGATCAGGGTGAAGTCGAGGACGGCGTTCTCGATAATGGCCGAGGCTTCCTCAGGCAGGGCTTTCACCGCCACCACCAGCTCGTCGCCGCCCCAGCGGCAGACCAGGCAAGAGTTGTCGTTGAGCCTTTGAAGCAGAAATGAGCTGAGGGTGACAAGAACCCGGTCGCCGGTGGTGTGACCGAAGTTCTCGTTGATCGTCTTGAGCTTATTGATATCGAGCCAGGCCAGGGATAGATTGGTGGTGACGGCGTCCGGGGCGTCGAGCTGGGGGATGTATTTCTTGTAGAGCCGGTCTCGCAGGCTAAGACCTGTAAGGAAATCCCGTCCTCCCGATTCGTATGACGAGCGAACCTGTTTGCTTATCGTCCTGGTCTTCTCGGCTATCTCGCTGTTGGCTCTCGATAGATCCACCGAGCCGTCGGCGCGGCAGACCGCCAGGGTTTCGCTGGAGCAGGTTTTGCCCCTGGAGCTGAAGAGGAGGATAGCCATATGGTCCCAGCGTGACGAGTTGCGCAGGGAGGTGGAGAGTTCCGAAGCGGTTACGCCGAAGAGCTCTGTATCGATGAGCAGCACATCGGGCTCGAAGTCATAGAGAAATTCGATGGTTCGCTGGGGGCGCAGAACGAACCTGGACTGGATACCTGCCTGCTCGAGGATATGAGCCAGGCGAGCGGTGGCCTGCGGTGATTCCGAGACTACAAGAGCGCGAAAGTGCTCGAAGCTGTCGGACATCAAGACCGAAATGGTCGATGCCAGCTTTTCTGCCGAGATGGGCCTCTTCAGCTCCAGGACTCCGGCGATCCCGGGGTCGGTCTGGCTTTCCACGCCGTCATCCAGGATAAAAGCGATGGGGATATTCTTGTTGGCTGGAATCCGCCTGATCTCCTCGGCAAAGGCTCTCACCTTGCTGGCGTTGTCCTCGTAGACCGAGATGATCAGGGCATCGAATTTGCGGCTCGAGGCTTGAAGAAGCGCTCCGGAGATATCCTCGCTGACCACGAAATCACACAGGAGATTGCGCGCCTGAGCGCTTATCCAGTCGAGGAAATCTTTGTCCCGGTCCGTTATCAGGATCCTCGGCTTTCGATAGATTTCCTGGGTAGTGAGCGATTCGCTCTGGTTTTCCCTGGCTGTGGTCATATGAGCCTGAAAGTTCTCCCGTACTTAGTAGATACCCTGGCTCAAAGGATCTCGGACAGATGTTTCCTGATTTGTAATCAGGCCGGAATTGCCACTAAATATGGTAGTGAGACTAAGGCTTGGCTGGTGCCCGGACTTCTTTCGGATCTGGGGGTTTCGGGGCGGTTTTCTTCAGATCTTCTTTCTTCAAGGAGGTCAGCTCTTTCACGTAAAATGAGTCGATTCGAACGTAGAAAGAATCCGCGGCGCTCTTGAGTATGTAATAGTCGGGTTTGTCCCCGTTGAAAATCTTGTAGTCGCGGTTGCCGCCGGCGGTCAGCTTGATGCCCACCGAAAGAGCCGGGCTGTCGGGTTTTATGTAAGGCGGAGCCTCCACGCCCTCCACCGCCGAGACTTTTATGCCGGCGGCCTTGTTGAAGGCTGTTATCGCCAGGGGCTGGGCGATCTCCACAGGTTTGCCGTCCTCCACCAGCATCCATTTGTCTTTGATCTTCTCGAGGCTGAATTGAGCGATGGTCAGGGCACTGGCTTTTTCGGCGTCGACGCTGTAGAAATCACGGTCGAGCCAGTCCTCGGCGCGCGCCGAGGTGTCGAAGGGATCGATGGTCATCACATAGATTTCGCTCTTGTCCGCGAGCCGCACGTGCTGTTTGCGATAGGACGGGGAGGTGCCCAGAAATAGCTCGGCGAGGATCTTGGAGCCTTTCTTGAAAGTCACCTTCTTCTCGAAATCGGCGGCGTCTACATGAAAGCGCAGGCGTGCATCGCTAGTGGTGGCAACCGGCCAGCCTCCTTTGAAATCTTGGAAAGCGTGGATGACTTTGTCCACGGTGGTGGTCGATGCCGGATAGTCGAAGAGAGACGGGATGACGAATCGATCTCCCTTCTTCGAGAGAAGGAATGGGCTCTTACCTTTCTCCTCGATGGTGATGCTATCGGCCTGGGCGAGGCTGGCGCCGACCAGGGAAGGTTCGGGACCGCCCGCGACGCGGCGCTGGCTCCAGAAATTGACGGCGAAAACCAGAACGATCTGAAGAGCCAGGATGATGCCCAGGGTGGCGGTCAGCTTTCTCATTTCTGCCCTCCGCTGTGGTCGCCGAGAATGGCTCTGTAGCGAGCGTGGCTCCGGGCTCTCAGGTTACGTCTCACCAGGGCGATGAGACCGAGACCGGCAAGGCCAAGAGCATAGTTGAGATACTCGAAAATCAGGCGGTTCTGCTTGTCCAGGGGAAGGAGGGTGCGGCTGAACTGACCGCGGCTGCGAATGGAGAGAAGCTCCCGGTCGCCCAGGGACCAGTCGACGGTGTTCTGCATGAGCTCCACCGGGTTGAGATAACGTGTGCTCATTCCGGCCGAAGCCAGGTCGATCATCTCGTCGGACACGAAGGAATTGGAGGCAAAGAGTATTATCCTGGCCGAGTCGGCGGATTTCTCAATGACGCGCTTCTCGGGGAATCTGCCTTTGAAGTAGGACTCGAAGGTCCCTTCCAGGCAGGCCCCCAGGAGTCTGGATCCGGTCTTGCCCGCAGGCGCCTGCGGGAAACCCGACTCCGGATAGGCTTTCAGATCGGGCTGGATCTCCAGGCTCTCGGATGTCCAGGAGCCAGGAGAGCTCTTGAGCAGGCGATAGAGCTTGCGACCCGGACTGGTTTTACCCTCTTTGTCCCCTGTATATAGGATCGGAGAGGCCCAGTTCAGGGTGACCTGACTGAGACCGGCGATGAGCCCGCTCTCCTGATCGAGACCCTGACCGCGAACGTCGACGAAGTACGGATAAGGAAAAATGACGGTCTCCTGAACAAGGAAGCCTTCGATGGAGCGCTGGATGGGAATCGGAAAAGCAGCATTCTGCGTATCGAGGACCAGGGACTGCTCGAACTTGAAGCCGTGGTGCTCGAGCCAGGTCTCCAGTCCCGAGCGATGCTTGTGGCAGGCCAGCTCTTTCTCCATGTTTATATCGAAAGGCGAGCTGGCTATGGCTACGGTGCCGCCCCTCATCAAGAACTGATCCAGGGCGAAGACCTCCTGCTCTGAGAAATTCTCCGGGGAGACCACCACCATCATGTCTATATCGTCGTCCACATGACCTCTTTTGAGATCGGCGGTTTTGACGGCGAACTGCTGGGAGAGGACTTCTTTGAGAAGGGTGAAATGCTTCTGGGAGCCGCCCATCCCGTAATCCATCATCGAGGACTCAGGCAGGGCGAGTCCGATTGTTTTCAGGAATCCCCGGGAGAAGCGCTTGAGCGAGGCCGTGATACTGCGCTCGAGACCGGCTTTGGCAGCGCCCGATTCAAAATCCAGGGCTTCCGGGAGCGAGACTTGAATGACCTGACCATCGCTCTCGAGTACCATATAGAACCAGAAAGTGCTGTTATCCATCAGGCCAACAGCCATGGGGCGGAAGCCGTACTGCTCGGCGAGCATCCTGGCTGTCTTGCCGCCGTCGGCTTCCGGGTCGATCATCTCTACCGAGAGCTTGCCGGAAGACTTCGCTTTGAGCTCGTCCAGTATCGAGATAAGCTCTCCTTTCAGTTTGATCAGAGGCTCCGGGAGACTTTTGTCAGCCGAGAGATAGCCTTTGAAGACCACCGGCTTGTTGATATTGAGGAATACATTGCCGGCCGACTGGTAAGCAGTGAGCACTTTCTTGATCGCCGTGGTGATGTCGTATTCGGGATTGCGCAGGTCGACGTCCAGATTCTGCTCGCCCCTCAGCTTCACCTCGATGAGGTCGTCGAAGGCAAGGGTCTCGTACTGGTCGCCATACTTGACCAGTATGTCGAAATAGGAGTTTGCCACCGAAGCCTGGTATTTGCTGAAGGTCTGGAAGGCCCGGGGTTTGATTCCATATTTCTCGCCTGCTTCTTTCTCGAGCTCGGGATTCTCTATGGGATCGACGATCTCGACTTTGACCCTGCCGCCGCCTGCGACCTCGTACTCTTTCATGATGTCTTCCAGGCGCGGCACCAGGGGGGCGAGCTTTGAGTGGGTGCGGGCGGAGAAATAGCCCCTGATCAGAAGCGGCTCTTTGAGGCGGCTCAGGTACTGCCTGGTGACAGGCGAGATGGAATAGATGCGACCGGCGGTGAGATCGAGCCGGGCGAAGTTGATCTGCTGGATCCAGAAATTGCCGACCAGGAAATTGGCTATGAAAAGAGCCGTCACAAGAATCCAGTCCCGGTGAGTCTTGTTGCTGGCATTCCCCGACCAGCGCATTTTCTCCAGGGAGAGAACATTGAGACTGAGAAAAGTGCCGACGATAGTCAGATAGTAGTACAGATCGCGAGCGTCTATGACACCACGGGTGATGCTCTGGAAGCGAGCCCCTGAACCGAGGAGGGCCAGGATCTCGCCGATCCGGTTGTCGAAGAGACTGACGATGGGATCGGAGCCGATCAAGAAGAAGAAGCCGCACAAGAGAGTGGAGATGAGCAGGCTGACGATCTGATTCTCGGTCTTGCTGCTCACGAAAAGACCGATGGCTGTGTAGGCGGCCGCCAGGAAGAGAGTGGCAATATAGCCGCCTGCCACCGGGCCCCAGTCCAGAGGACCGATAAGAGACACCGAGATGGGAAGCGGCAGGGTCAGGGAAACGGCGAAGGCCACCAGAGCCAGGCAGGCCAGGAACTTTCCTGCCACCATTTGCAGGTTGGAGACCGGTGAGGTGAAAAGGAGCTCCACGGTTCCGGACCGTCTCTCTTCGCTCCAGATCCGCATGGTTAGAGCGGGGACGAGAAAAACCAGGAGCACCGGCATCCACTCGAACATCGGCCGGACATCGGCAATGTTCCGGGCGAAAAAGGTCTCGAGCCAGAAGAAGACGAAAAGAGTGACGGCTATGAAAGCGCCGAAGAATATGAATGCCGTGAGAGAGGAGAAGAAGCCGGCGAATTCTTTGCGGGCTATATTCTCGATGGTCCGGGACTCAGTCATTGCCTGCCTCTCCTCGACCGCCGGAGATCTCCGCGAAAACCGTCTCGAGATCTCGTCCAGACTCCTCGAGCCTGTAAAGCTTGAAACCTGCCTCGACTGTCTTTCTTGCGATCTCTGGCAGAACCGCTCCGCTCTTCAGACCATCGGGCAGTAGCAGGAGATACTGATGGCGCCCGTCGCGTTCTTCGGTCCGGGTGGTCTCGAGCCCCTCGATCTCTTTCAGGAGCGGCTCGAATTTTTCGGGCTCGGCGTCCACCGCCACGGTCAGGCGGCTTGCCGATCCGAGTTTCTCCATACTGCTGTCAAGGGCTATTTTGCCTCCGGCGACGATGATGACGCGATGGCAGGTGGCCTGGACCTCCTGCAGGATATGGGTGGACACCACGACAGTGGCGGTGCTGGCCAGCTCTTTGATGAGATGGCGCATCTCCTGGATCTGGGAGGGGTCGAGACCGTTGGTGGGCTCGTCCAGGATGAGGATCTTTGGTTGACTGAGAATCGCCTGGGCCACTCCCAGGCGCTGGCGGAAGCCCCGGGACAGATTGCTCACCGGCTTCTGGGCGACGGAGCCGAGATTGGTCCTGGCTACGGCAGTGGCTATGGCGCCTGTTTTGTCCTTGCCTGAGAGACCCTTGAGATTAGCCCGGTAATCTAAGAAGTCCAGGACATTCATGTCTGTATAGAGCGGGCAGTTCTCGGGGAGATAGCCGATTCGCTCCTGGATCTCGGCGCGGTTGGTTCTTATGTCGAGACCGTCGACGGTGATCTCTCCGGATGTGGGCTCGATGAAACCGGTGATCATCTTCATGATCGTCGTCTTGCCCGCGCCGTTATGACCCAGCAGCCCGACTATCTCGGACTTGCCGATGGTGAAGGAGACATTGTCAACAGCGACAACATCACCGTAGGTTCTGCTCAGTGCTTCGGTCGTGATCATCAATAGTGTTATAGGAGCGGGCGCTCCGTGCGCCCTGGTAATTCAGGTTATTTTAACAGGATCAATATTCTTTGCGGACAATATATAAAGGTCTGTTCCGTACATGCTGGAGGACCAGGTAGAGATACTCTCCGAGCAGTCCGATACAGATCAATTGAAAGCTGCCGGTGAGGAGGATTGCCACTACCACCGGTGACCATCCCGGCATCACTCCGGGCAGGACAATAGCGGCGATAAGCAGGAGGATGCTGAAGAACAGGGTGAGGCAGCCCAGGTAGATACCCAGCCGGAGAGGTGCCCGGGAAAAGCCGGTGATGCCCGCCAGACACAAGCCGATGAGCTTGCCCAGGGTGTACTGGGGCACGCCGGCGAAACGCTCTTCCCGGTCGTATTCGACGATTGCCTGTTTGTAGCCCACCCAGGTAGCCAGCCCACGCAGATAGCGATCCTTCTCGCGCATCGCTTTCAGATCGCTTACTGCCGCCGCCGATATCAAGCGAAAGTCCCCGACATCCACAGGGATCTCGATTTCGGAGATCGAGCTCATCAGGCGATAGAAGACTTTGGCGCGAAAATCGGCGAACGCCGAGATCCCGTGTCTCTTCCGGCGCCGGGCATGGACGATGTCATAGCCCTCCTGCCATTTGGCCACCAGGGTGGGGAAGAATTCGGGAGGATCTTGAAGATCGCCGTCGATGACGATGGCGGCATCGCCGGTGACATGATCGAGACCGGCGGTGATGGCGGCCTGGTGCCCGAAATTGCGGCTGAAATCGATGATTCTCAGACCGGGAACCTTCGCCTGCTCGGCAACGAGGATTTCCAGGGTGCGGTCCCGGCTGCCGTCGTTGACGAAGATAAGCTCGCGCTCGCAGCCCATCTCGTCGAGCACTCCGGCGACCCGCCGCACACATTCCGCGGCGCCGAGCTCTTCGTTGTACATCGGGATGACGATGCTCAGCTTGTAGTTGGCGGGGCTGGAGGTCATGTCTGTCGATTCCAATAGAGCTCGGTCTCAATCCCCGGGCCGAGCTCTATCATACCGGTCCCGGGCGCCGTTCTGAAGCGGTGTTGTCAATATGGCATTTGCACTAAAGTATGAGAAACCCCGGCTACCCTTATAATGCCTCGCTCCAAGCTCAAGACCTCAATCCTTCTAGTGGCTGGCTGTCTGCTCTTCCTGTTCAGCCAGACCATGGTGCTTTTCGAGGTGCTGCGTCCCCTGGCGGACCCGCGCTGGTATGTGACCGAAAAGCAGGAGCCCCGCATCACGGATTTTTTTCAGTATTACCAGGCCAGCGCCCTGGCACGTTCCGATAAATCTTCCCGGGTCTACGATCCCGAAGTGCAACGGCAGTGGGTGAACGATCTCATCGCACCGCTCGCGATGGAGAAAGTCTTCTACAACCAGCAACCACCATCCTCATACACCCTTCTCTATCCTCTCAGCTTCGCTCCTCCCAATATCGCCTATGTGCTCTGGTGTTTCCTGCAGGTCATCCTGGGGCTTGCGGGGCTCTATTTCCTGCTGACCCTCGGTCCCCTGTCGGTCGGTGAGCATGCCGGGCGTAAGCGGGTTGTTTTTCTCGCTTCGGCCATGAGCACTTTTCCTGCTTATGCCTGTCTCTGGCACGGAAACACTACTTTTTTCCTGCTCGCGTTTCTTTGCGGCTATATCTACTGCTTCGAGAGGGGGCGGGACTTCCTGGCGGAGCATTTCTCTCTCTTGCTACTTTCAAGCCCCAGTATCTTTTGGCTATGATGCTGCCGGCGGTGGCAGGAGGGCGTCTCAAGATAATGGCGGGTTTCGCATTCACCGAGCTGGTTCTGCTCGGTCTGTCCGTACCGATAATCGGTATCGAGAATGTTCTGGGCTACCCGAGTATAGTCGGTCACGCGGAGTCCAGTGCGGGATTCATCGGGGTAAATGCCGAGCATATGATCAGTATCCGCGGCCTCCTGGCTCAATTCTTCGACACCGGCGCTTCTCTCAAGATCACCGCTGCCATTATGTTCGCCGGCCTCATTCCGCTCTTTTTCCTCTGGTCGAGAAAGAAGTCCCACGATTGCAGGCTCTGGGGTGCGACCGTCGCCCTGGCAGTTCTTCTGAGCCCGCACTCGCATACTTTCGACTTTCTTCTTCTGGCGATGCCGGCGGCGCTCACCCTGGCCGCTCCCGGTGAGCCCGACAGTCGAGGCCGCTCCTGGACCCTGATCGGTCTCATCTATGTATTTTTCGCGCCCCTGAGCTGGCTCGCCAGTTTCGGGCTCGGCTACCAGAGTGCGCCGGTCCTCTTCTTCTTGCCGGTGGTGGCGGCCCTGGCCGTGCTCTACCTGATCGCGCCGGAGGGCGGGAAGTCCCGGGAAGTGTCATGATCCGCCGGATACCCCTGATCCCGATCCTGATCCTGCTTGCTACAGTCATGATTCCTGCTGCCCGGGCGGCGGATCCCGATCCGGTCCCGGATCCGGATTCCAAAGTAGACGCCAGACCGGATCTGTCACCCATATCTCTGGTGCGCAGGGGATGGAAAGATTTCATCCGGGCGCAGGACTATATGCCGATGATCTGTACCGATCGCAATAGCGTCACCCCGCACCCCAACGTCGTTCCTCTGGGCTATCTTCAATTCGAGAACGGGGTCACTCTGGACAAATTCCATCACGGAGGCGATTTCGGAGGCTCGGAAACCCTCGCCAGGCTGGGGGCATGGCGTCATGGCGAGCTGCGCCTGCAGGCGCCTACCTATCTGACTTCCTTCGGAGACAGCGACGCTTTTGCAGGAGTAACCGATATTCAGCTCGGGATCAAGCAGGAGCTCGATCCTCCTGCTCTGCGCAAGAAAGGTGTGGACATCGGTGTCATCGCCGGTTTCTCGGTCCCTACAGGAAGCCGGAGCCTGACTACTACCAGGGTCGATCCCTTCGTTCAGATGATTTCTTTCTATCGCTACCGAAACTGCACTCTCGGCACTTCACACTCGATCTTCATGCCCAGTCAGTTCCAGGACGATCCGGCAGCGGGCCCGGTACTGCGCCGCAATGTCACTTATCAGCCGACGGTGATTCTTTTCAAGCACATCAAAGTGGGCAAGGAGCAGGTCGAGAAGATCGATATCTGGACCGAATATGCCGGTCTCTTCTATGACCAGGGCTCTTCCGTCCAGCTGATCGATATGGGAGCGGTGTATCGTCCGGTCAAGCGTCACCAGGTGGACTTTCGCTTCGGCTTCGGGCTCACCGGCGAAGCTCCCAGAGCTTTTATCGGTATGGGATATTCCTGGCTTCCCGGTCGCGCCCTGCCATTCTACAAACGCCCTGTGGAATATCGATATCGGCCCTAGATGCGATAGTAGGGCCCCGGAAACCGAACATCGATCCGGGATCGAACCGGCCTCACTTACCCTTGCCCATGTCTTTCAAGATGTCGCCTATGACCCGTCTGCCTTCCCGCCCGATACGCTCCCCGGCGCTCCCGTTTCGCTTGCCTCTGTTGAGAACCTCGTCGAGGATTATGCGCTCGCCGTTCTGGACAGCCTGTCTGGTGCGGGCTTCGATTCTTTCTCTTTCCCGATCCGCCGGGGTTTTATAAACGTCCAGCTCTTGCTTGCTACCGTCCCGGCCGGCTTTCAAGGTCTTGATGTCGTCGATCTGTCCGTCGCCGTTGCTGTCTATGAGCTCGACATTGCCGTATTGCGGCTTGCTCGCCTGCACTGCCCGGAGATCGTCGAGGAGGTTGGGATTGTGGGAGCGCTGGATCTTGCCGAAAACATCCTGACCCTGGGATGCGGATCTCAGGATGCTGTCGGCTTCGCGAAGATTGGCGTCCCCTGAGATCTCTCGCGGGCTCAGGACCCTGGCGGCTGCCGGATCGTACACATCGGTCTTGCCGCCGGCTCTATCGGTGCTTCTGGCGTCGTCCAGAATGCCGTCGCCATTGCCGTCGATAAGCTCGACATTGCCGAAACCGGTCGTGTCGGCTCTCTGGAGATTGCGCATGTCGGTGAGAGCGGCGCGCTGCTCCTGGGGTGAGAGGGCATTGTACTGGCTCGAGATGCTCCGCCCCTCCGAAGCGTCCCGCAACATCTCCCGGGCGCCGCTGTCGCCAGTCTCTCGCCTGTTTTCGCTGTTGGCACTCACCGGACAATTCTCCTTCCATCACAACCCTTTAGATGTTATTCCCGAAATTATGGAAAAGTCATGAAATTGCGGTGGCTGTACACTATTAGATAATCATGCTGAGAGAAGGCGAAGAATCGAGAGGCGGCGATATTCCGGGCGGAAAGCTCTTTCCCGGCTGGCTTTTCATAATTCTTTGCGCGTCCTGGACCGGGTTGGTCTGCTATTTCTATGTCCGGGCAGAGAATGCGCTCTACTGGAGCGATTACAACTATTACCGTTATATGACCTGGTTCTTGAAGGAGCAAGCCCTGGCGTCGCCGTTTCTGGCGCTTCTCATGGTGCTCAAATCCACTGACCTCACTTACAATCTTCTCTTCGCCGTGCCCCTCCTGCCCTTTGCCATCGTATTCGGTGACAGCCGGCTGGTTTATATAGTCTCCAGCGCCCTGGTCTATTTCCTTCCCTGTTCTCTGCTTCTGGGCTCGATTGCCGGAGCCGGTCTCTCCGACCGGGCGAGCCTGCCGCGCTCTCTCGTAGCCGGCGCCGCCACCCTGGCTACCCTGCTGGTGCCGGCACTCTGGGCACCGGTATTGCGGGGCTATCCCGATTATGCAGCAGCAATCCCGGTGCTCGCCGCCCTGGTGATCTATATGCGCGATGAGAGCCTCGGGCGGGGCAAAGTGGCGCTTCTTGGAGTGCTTCTGGCGCTGGCGCCGCTTCTTCGAAGACATTTCTTCTATCTGTCTTTCGCTCTTGCAGCAGCGCTTTTGATTCATCAGTTCTATCTCGCTTCTCGGAATAAAATGAGCCTGGCGGCGTTCCTGAAAGGTCCCTTCCTCTGCTGGTGCGGTATCGGGATGGTGTCGGGTCTGACCCTCGCGACTCTTGGTTTCCTCTTTCTCAAGAGTATTCTCTCGAGCAACTTCATGGCTCTCTACGCTTCTGCCTGCGTCTCCGTCTCAGAAGGCGCGGGTTATTTCATCACCGCATACGGCGCTCTTTCGATACTCCTGGCTCTGTGCGGATTCGCCGTCGCCCCGGTCAGCGGCGTTCTCGACCGGTCCAGGGCGGTCCTGGTGATCAGTTTCGCCTGTCTCTCATTTCTTGTATGGCCGCTATTTGGGAGGCATATTGCCGCGCATTATGTGATTTATGCCGCACCGCTGGTGGTGCTAGGCAATAGCTTCCTCCTGGCTGCCTGTCTCGAAAGCTCCCGGGCAACAGCCAGAGTAGCAGCCGGGATTGGCCTGGCGGTGATCTGGGCTGTGAATTTCATCGTCGGTTTCCTGCCGGCCGGCCTGGCTGAATTCCTGCCTTTCCACCGGGCTCGTTTCGGCATGCTCACAGTCTGCCTGAGCGAGCCGGATCTCGCAGGCCGGCTTTTCAGCGCCTTCTATCCGCCTCTGAAGCGCAAAGATATCCATGAGATGGAACGATTGTTCAGCTTCTTGAAAAAGACGGTGAAGTCCCCGCAATCGAGCATTTTCATAGCCTCCGGCAACGATATCCTGGCGGTGGATATCCTGCGTAACTGCGAAAGGGGTATGACCGGTAATCTTGCCAGCAATTCTCTCAAGCTGGTGGAGCCGCCGATTCTCGACTCCCGCGATGCTCTGCCTCTGGAGGGGCTTCTGGCAAGCGAGCTGGTGGTGGTCTGCGATCCCCTCGTTTCTATGTACAAAGACGAATCGGCTCATATTCTCAGACTTGTTCCGGACTGCTTCAAGGAAGGCTGGCCGCTCTCCCGGGACTTCGAGAAGATCGATGAGACCTTCCATCTCGACGGACCCACCACGGTAAGCGTTTACCGCCGGGTTCGTCCGACCGCCCCGGCAGTGGCGGTGGCAACTCTGGCTGCCATGAAGAATCGTCTGCCTGTAAAGACCAGCGGGCAGCCTCCATGGATCTCCACTGACGAGGATTATGTCAGCCAGGGTCAGCAGGGGCGCCTTAAGCTCCGGGTCGGTACCGGAAGCGATAGCTATATCCTGGGCTGTGTCCCGATGTTCGGACCGGCACGCCTGAGCGGCCTGATTTATGGAGGCGGGGCCCATTCTGGAGCCGCCGAGCTATACAGCCCGGACGGCAATCTTCTGGGAAGCTTCGAGCTGAAGCTGCATGAGGGGAGATATGATGCCCCTGTGGATCTTGCCGGGGAGTTCTATCCCGTTCTCAGATTCGGGGGAAGTCCGGGTGGCGCCACCGTAGAGGTGGAGCCGGACTGATCAGGCTACGGGTTGTTTCTGCAATTCGAGCAGGTCGGCCAGCACCTGCTCCTGGTGTCCGTCCGGACTGACTTTCTCATAGACTTTGGCGATTCTGCCCCGGGGATCGATGATGAAAGTGGTGCGACTCCAGTAGAGGGTGCCTTTCCAGTCCGATTGCTCGACACCGGCTGCACGCAGCAATTCGCCCCGGGTGTCGGCGAGAAGGTCGATGGTGAAGTCGTACTTGTTGCAGAAGTCTTTGTGGGAGTCGACACCGTCTTCACTGAGGCCGAGTATCACCGTGTTGGCGCTATCGAAGCTGGCCCGCGCGGCGGAGAACTGCTTGCCTTCTATCGTGCAGCCGGGGGTGTCGTCTTTGGGATAGACATAGACCACCACCCATTTGCCGCTCAGATCGGCAAGGCTTATCTCTTTGCCGTCCTGGTTGGGAAGCTTGAAGTCGGGAAAGTTCTGACCTGTGCTTAGCATGATTCACCTCCTGGAAGTCGAAGGCAAAGTCTAACCGGTCTCCAGCTCTCTGACAATCTCGAGGAGGTCGCGGCACTGATTGCGATTGGCCAGGGCTCGATAGAGAAAGCCCGCCCCGGCGGCAATGAAACCGGCGGAGATCACCCCTACCAGAGAAGAGAGAATCGCATCGATTGCCGTGGTGCAGACCTGGAGGACCGTGGCGTCCAGGAAGGGGAGCAGGCTGCCGGCAAACTCCAGAAGACCTGATGTGCCCATGGCCGGCACTTGCAACAGGAGATCGATGAGACCGAATAGAATCACGGCATAAATGAAGACACCTGGTTGTGACTTGAAATAGAGCCAGAGTGTCTCGAGACCGGCAAGTGGCGTCTTGCCGTCGCAAATCATCACGGCGGTGATTAGATTGAGGAAGCGCATGCATGTGTAAGGGAGCATGAAGGCAAGAAGGGAGAAGATCCAGACCGCCACTGCGAGCTCCTCCCCCGATTCTCTTGCGGTCTCTGCCAGCCCCTGGTAACCCAGGAGCATGACCACGACGAGCAGTTCGAGAATTACAGTCGGGGTGAACAGCGCAATAACGCCGGGCTTGCGGGCGCGCTCGACGGCTGTCTTGAAGGTCGTCTCGGCTCCGGTCATGAAGAACCAGACGGCCAGCGATCGGATGCATAGCTCATAAGTGAAAAAGACGATTCCCAGGCTCAGGGCTAGTACTATTGCGCCAAGATGCGTGAGTCCGGTATGGTTTTCCATGAGAAGCTCGGTTATTCCTGACCAGCAGAGATTGTAGAAGAGGCAGGGAAGGAAGAGCCCCTTCATGAGCAGGATCAGATTCTGTCTGACGAATCTGCCGCTTTCGCCTGCCAGGTCGGCTATGGTCGGGTCTACCCTTTTCATTTCCATGAGTTTCAGACCGCGGCGGACTAAACGCCGCTGTCCAGCTCCATCCTGGTCTTGGCGATCCAGTTGAGCTCTTTCAGGGCCTCGTCGGCGGCAAGGCGTCTGGAGCGGCAGTGATTGAGCACGACTATAGCCTTTTCGAGATCGAGGAAGCCGGTGCGCATGAGAAACTGGCAACGGCTGGCATTGTGCATGGTGAACTCATCGACCAGATCGGCAGCCAGGAGATTGTGCCCGAGCTCGGCGAGAGTGAGGTTGTCTTTGTTGAACACGGCGTCCCTGGCTTCTCGCGAGATGATACCGGATGCGGTGAGCAGCTGCCAGACCGACTTCGAGTCCTCCTGGGTGGCGGTGCTCACGGCAAGCTCGGTGAGAGCGCTGGTGGGGGAGAAGCCCCGGGCCGAAACTTTATTGAGGACCTGGGCTGCCTGATCTTCGCTCAGGGTGGCATTGATCACCATCTCCTGCAGCTCCAGGGCGATCTCGAGATCGGGGCGTTTGACCAGACCTTTCTGGATCATCGCCTGACCCACCGGGATCTCGCTATCCAGGGCCATCTCCAGAGCGGACAGAACGTCCGCTTCTTCCATGAGTCCTGCTTTTATGAAGAGCTCGCCGATGAGGGTATGGGGCCTTATGGGCTGTCGGTAGAAGCCCAGCTCTTTGAGGGATTCCTCGAGATTGATCCGCCGGCGCCTGGTGGTCTTGAGAGCCTTGATAGCCTGCTCTCTGGATACTTTGCCGTCCCTCACCAGGACCTGGGCTGTCAGCGCCGCTGAGAGCATTTCCCGGGATATGGAGCCATAAAGGAGAATAATCCGCCCCAGGGGAAGTCCTGCCTCTTTGCTGTCCTGGAGGAAGCGATCCAGCTCGTCGTGTCCGATAAAGCCTGCCTCGAAGAGGATCTCGCCGAGCTTGATGGTCGGTTGTTTCGGATTGATCTTGCGGCCGGTCCTTACCATCGCTTCGTCCAGGGTGATTCCGGTCTGGAACACCATGGTGAGCAGCGAAACGGCCCCATCGATGTCGATCTGGTTGTCCCGGTGCATGGACTGGAGCTGGACCGAAGTCAAAAGCACCTCCTCCGAGACAGTGCCGCACATGACAAGCATCTTGCCGATAGGCATGCTCGTCTCTTTGGCGAGCTCGATGGCTTCAAGAAGCTGCTGGGAGGTCAAGATCCCTGACCGGATGAGAAGCTCGCCGAGTTTGATTGCTTTGCTGGGGCGCTCCATCTGTTATCTCGAAGACCCGAACTCTTTCTTGCTTGGCATTTGTAGCATAAGCATACCTGTATAGTAATATATACTGCGAGTGAAGCGATGCCAGAAGAGAAAGCCATTATCATTGGTGCCGGTCCAGCGGGTCTGACAGCCGGCTTCGAGCTTCTCGAGCGTTCCCGGGTGAGGCCGATAATTCTCGAGAAGAGCGATTATATCGGCGGGCTGGCTCGCACGATGATTTACAAGGGAAACCGCATCGACATCGGTCCGCACCGATTCTTCTCCAAATCCGACCGGGTGATGGACTGGTGGATGGCGATGATGCCGGTGGAAGCCCTGCCGGGCGAAGAGCACGAGATCACTTATCACCAGAAGAAACGAACCATCACAGTGGACGGAGAGGACCGGGACGATGGCTCGGGCAATATGATGATCCTGCTCAAGCGCCGGACCCGGATCTACTATCTGCGAAAGTTCTTCGACTATCCCATCAGTCTCAAGGTCCAGACTTTCACCAATCTCGGTCTCACCAAGACGATGAGGATCGGATTCAGCTATCTCGGCGCTCTGATGTTCCCGATAAAGCCCGAGACCAATCTCGAGCAGTTCATCACCAACCGCTTCGGTCGCGAGCTCTATCTCACCTTTTTCAAAGACTACACGGAGAAAGTCTGGGGCATCGACTGCGACAAGATCAGCGCCGCCTGGGGGGCGCAGCGGATCAAGGGGCTCTCCATCATCAAGGCTGTCATGCATGCTCTCAGGAAGATTTTCGCCGGAATAGGCGATCTCAGGCAGAAACAGACCGAGACATCGCTGGTGGAGCAATTTCTCTATCCGAAGCTGGGCACCGGCAGCATGTGGGAAAAGGTGGCCGGGCTGATCAAGGACAGAGGGGGCGAGGTCAGGCAGGGTTTCGAGGTGGAGCGTCTGATTCTCGATGAGACCGGCAGGCGAGTCACGGCTGTGGAGGTGAGGAATCTCGAGAATAACGAGATCGATACCCTGGAGGGAGATTATTTCTTCTCGACCATGCCTGTCCGAGAGCTGATCACCAAGCTCGGCGATAGTGTCCCGGAGAAGGTCAAAGAAGTGAGCGATGGTCTTGTCTATCGGGATTTCATCGAAGTAGGGCTCCTGGTCAAGAAGATGGCGATCAAAGATCGCGAGTCGGGCGGCCGGGACCTGATCTCGGACAACTGGATCTATATCCAGGAAAATGACGTCATGATCGGCCGGTTGCAGATTTATAACAACTGGGGCACCGAGATGGTGGCGGATCCCGACACGGTCTGGCTGGGTCTCGAGTATTTCTGCAACGAGACCGACGACATCTGGACCTGGGATGACGAGCGTCTCAAAGAGCTCGGGGCATACGAGCTCGACAAGATCGGGATCATCAAGAAAGAGGATACTCTCGATGCCATGGTGATTCGAATGCCCAAGACCTATCCTGGCTATTTCGGCACTTACGAACGCTTCGACGAGATCGTCGAGTATGTGAACACGATCGAGAATCTTTTCCTCTGCGGCCGAAATGGCATGCACAAGTACAACAACCAGGATCATTCGATGCTCACTGCGATGGTGGCGGTGGACAATATCGTGGCCGGTATCAAGACCAAGGAGAATATCTGGGAAGTCAACACCGAGATGGAATATCACGAGGAGAAGCAGACCTGACCATCTGGCAGAAGGCTACCTGGACACTGGTCATCCTGATGGCGCTGGGCTTCGCCTTTCTCTATCTCTCCGGGTTTTTCGTCGCTCTCTCCTCGCCATTCTCCATCGAGTACGAAGGTCCCTGTCTCTGGGCTGCCAATCGTCTGGCGCATGGCCTGGGCATCTACGATCCTCAGCGCCTGACCCAGGCACCATGGGAAGTGATCATCTATCCGCCGGTCTATTTTCTGGTATCGGTGCCTTTTCTGGTTTTCGGCGGACCCAGCTACTGGGGATTGCGTCTGGTCAGCATCATCGCATTCCTGGTCAGCCTGGTCTCGTCCTACCGGCTGTTCTCCCGGACATCAGAGAGCCAGCTCGCTGTCTGCATAGCCCTTCTCGCCTTCGCCACTTTCAATCCGGTCCTGAGCTGGGCTTTGAAAGGCAGGGTAGATATGCTTTCCATGGCATTCTCCATCGTCGCCCTTGACTGGTTCTGGTCTACCTTCGAGAATCTCGAGGAGAGGAAAGACGAGTCGAAAGTCTCGGGAGCCAGACTGCTTTTCCTGTACAGCCCGGCGATCCTGGCCTCGGTCTTGAGCATCTATACCAAACAACCGTCGGTGGTGGTGCCGCTTTCCATCTTCTTGTTTCTGGTTGCCGTCAAAAAGCTCGATCAGGCGGTTATCTTCGGGTTTTCTTCGGCAGCACTGGCCGGTCTGATATTTCTCTCGGTCAATCACTGGACCGACGGCGGATTCCTCGCCCATATGCGTTTCCTGAGCCAGATGCCTTTTTCGGTGGACGATCTGACCAAGCATCTTTCCTGGATCGGAGCCGACTGGGCGAAGATTGCTCTTCTGCCCCTGGTGATGGCTCTTTTCCTCATGCGCAAGAAGGCAGGCAAAGAGCTGATTCTGCCGGTGCTGATCGCCTGCACCAGCGGTCTGATAACGATCTATACACTCGGTACGGTTTATGCCAACGTCAATCATTGCCTGCATTTCTACTGGGCGCTCTGCTGGCTGCTCTCCATTTTCGCCTGTGCCGCTCCTTCGGTATCGGGCATCCTGGTCGTGGTCTCGAGCCTGGTGAATGCCTGCACCATGCAAATGTGGCTCTCCACCCTGACCGCGTCAGCGCAGAAAGTGTCGCAGTCGGAGCGGGTGCTCAAGAGTGTCGACCTTCGAAATACCACCATGTTCGTCGAGGACCCGGCGATTGCTATCAAGGCCGGTGCCACGCCCCTGTTCGTGGATGTCGCTACCTTCATCCAGATCTGGCACGAGAACGGCAAGTCCATGGATGATCTCAAGAGCGATCTCCGCCGCCGCGCCTACAGTGCAGTGGTGATCAACAAGCATGATAGCCAGCTCGAGAGACCTCCCTATTTCTGGGACGAGGATTTCGTCAAAGCGGTTACCGAGAATTACAGATTCGCCGGGCCTGTGGTGGGCAACGGCGAGATCCAGAACCTCTATATAAGGAAAGAGGATCCCGCCCGATCAGAAGTGGACTCAATCGAAGAATCGCCTACAGATTCTGCTCCAGATTCTTGAGGATGTTGTCCAGGTAAGGGCAGCGATAGGCGCCGCAAATGCCCGGCTTGATCTCATGCACTCCGCAGAGCATATTGTCGTCCAGAAATATGCAGGGAAATGCCTTTTTACTCTCGGGCAGGACTCGCATGGCCGGATAGTTGGCCGGCGATTGCCAGGTGGATTTGTCCGGGAACATGGCACTGCCTTCCTCGTAGTCGATGAAGACGTCCTGGTGGGTGTACCCCCTGCCGGTGCCGGCGTTCAGGTCGGCGAGAAAACGCTCGCTGTCGGTAATCGGGCCGATAATCCAGTCCCGATCGCCAATTGTGCAACAGATTCCCGACTGGCCTTCGACACCGTAGCAGAACTTGTTGCAGACATAGTAATTGGTTTCATTGATGAGCTCTTCTTTGCTCATCGGTCCTGTACGGGCGCAGCCGGACTGCTCCGAGGCCGGCTCTTCAGGCGCTTGTGCGGCTGAACGCTTGAACAGACGCATGATCGTGAATAGCATTCATGTCCTCCGTTTGCCTGTGCTCCGGGTGCGGATTCGCAGGTCAAAAGCGAGATTCGCGAGAATGGTGATCAACGCCCCGGAGAACCGAGCCCACACCATCTCTGCTCCATCTTAGGGCGTGTCCGTGAAATCTTCGTGAAGAAAGATTACGGGTGCTCCGATGGCCGTTCGTTGGTGACTCTGATCCTGGTTTTGCCGCCTCGCTCGGCAGTGGCTTCTTTGTACTGGTACCAGTCGTTGAGCTTGAGCTTCACTTTCGCTTCCACCGCTCTCGCCTCGGGATGAATCCTGAAAAGGTAGGCGATCATGCTGTAGAGGTCCGAGTCGGCGCTGGTGTATTGCATTCGTCCCGTGATCGGCACTTTGTGCCAGTCTCCGTGCTCGTCTCGATAACGCACGTCCACGTCGATGGTGTCTTGCTTGAGCATGAACATGTGAAACGTCCAGGGTTCGCGGTCGGTGAGGCAGAGAGTCGATGCCGGTCGGCCCGGATAGAAATAGACTCTCAGAGGAATCACCGCCATCATCGCGAGAAAGGCGACCGCCATCGCTGTTTCCAGGCGAGCCGGCCGTCTGGCTTCCGGCTCGGTCTCTTCGAGACCGTCGAAAAAGGCCAGATAGCCGGTGAGCATGATAAGCGAGTAGATAATCAAGGTTTCGGTGAGGGTGATGGCTATTCCCACATGGAGAAGCACCCCGAGAACGAATGCTATCCTGCGGGTCTTCTCGAAGAAGAAGCCGAGACAGAGAAAAATCTCGAGAACGATTACCAGAAGCGAGAAGGGCATCCAGATCCAATCTATAGTGCCGAGATATTTGTAGAAGTCGACGAATAGATGATTGGCCGCCCAGCCGGTGCCCACGGCATACTTGAAGCTCAAACCCGAAAGATGGGTGGGGCTCGTGAGCCTCCCCAGGACAGCGAATCCATAGCAGCCTGCCACCGCGAGCTGGATGATCCTGCGGGTGGCGGAACGGCTCTTCTCGTGGTGGAAACAGAGCGCGACCATATAAATGAAGATCATCACCACGAAGTGGCACATGAAGGCGACCCGCTCGATACTGCAGTAGTAAGCGAGAACCAGGGTGGGCAGAAGAACGAAGATTTTTTTCTTGCCGCCCAGGCAGAGCCAGAGGCAGGAGGCAGCCGCGAGTATGAAAACGAAAGCGTTTACAGGTGCCGGTGGCAGGGGTGGTGCCAGGAAGGTGTCGCCGAAACGCCATGCCGGCACTATATACGGTCCCCCGACGCCCCGGGACCAGTTCCAGACAAGGAGGAGGCTAGGCAGGCAGCACAGGGCCGTCAATCTCCGGATAAGGCCCACCCGTCCCTCGCCGAGATAGAGCCAGTCCCTGAAAGAAAAGGCGGATTGGTCGGATTCAGCTTCCTTCATGCGCCGCTCTCGCGATCATCTCTTTGTTGGTCAGGGTGATCGGTTGCTTGAATGGACGTTTGAGGGAGTCTATATCCGAGCCCAGCAAATCGATCATGGCCGGATCGGTATTGCCGATAACTTTGCCTGCCAGGATCAAATAGGAGAGCTCATCGGGATTGATCGAAGTGATTCTCGTGCAGGTGGCATCGAGCGCTGCCAGGTCGCAGCCCATGGCCAGGAAGCCGGTATCGATGGGGGTGCCGTTTATCGGACCGTCGCCTTCCATAGCCACTACGGCATCGACCACGGCAAATGCCGGTTTGATGATGCGCACCAGATCGATGATGGATTTCGGAATCCCCTTGAAGTGAAGGAGATTCTTCGGCCAGCCGTATTTGCGACCGGGCACCGTTCCGAAAAGATTCTTCATGGAGCAGGTCACTCCTACCCAGTGATGGGTCTTGAGCTTGGGAAGGCTTACCACGACATCAGCCCTGGTGATGGTGGCAGGCAGGTAGAAATGGTCCAGGGAAGTGAAGCCGTGCGGGTTAGGTACTTTGTCGAGATCATCGAGATTCAGGTCCACAAAGGGGACATCCATTTCCTCGAGGACATCCTGAATACCCATCACTTGCAGGAGGAATTCGGTGTCTCGCATATGACCTGGTCCTTCCGCCACAGTGACGCTGGCCGCGCCGCGGTCCCGGACGAACTCGATCACCGCTCTCACCACCAAAGGGTTCGTATGGATCGGCATATCTTTGCGGTATTCCACCATATTCGGCTTGAGGACGACATTCTTGCCTTTCAGATCCGGCACGCCGACTTTGTCTGCATATTGATGCAGCAGGGCGGTCATATCTTCCTGGTAGGTGGGGCAGGGGATCAAGGCCACTGAGGAGCGCCCCCGGTGCCGGTCCCTGGCCTGCTCGGGGCTCACTTCCGGGACCTTAACAAGGTCCTCGTTCTTGGCTGCCCTGGTGCATCCTGCAAGGCTGGTGGATGCCGCGGCGGCTTTCAGAAAGTCACGTCGTTTCATGGCTATTACTCATCTTAAGCGGATTCTCGCCGGAGAGGGCGAGCAGGACGAGACCGTTGACCATATTGTTGATGGAGAAGCTGCCATCATCTTTCTGCCTGTCGAGGAGGTAGGAGAGCTCTTTTTCCCGGGGCTTGCCGTAGGCATCCAGGGCAAGGCAGGAAAGCGCCAGGGAAAGAGGCGAGGAATCCTCGTCCTCATAGGACTGGAGCACTGTGATTGCTCTGACGACCTTGGGGTGGTCCGGGATCTCCTGGAGGGCGAGCAGGGCCTCGGCGGTGGTCAGCCGGTAGGGTGGAAGCTCGGCGCCCAGGCTTATATGGTTGCCGTGGTTCCATCCTCCCTGGACGCAGGCATTCTCCAGCAAAAATTGATTGGCGAATCGCACGATCTTTATATAAAGATCGGCTGGAGGCAGACCCGGTATTTTCAAAGCCATCAAATGGTAACTGGTGGGCTCGACCCAGTGATAGCAGTCGGGGTCCCAGGGCCAGCCCCGGGCGTATTCCAGATCTTTCCTGCCGCCGCCAATGAGCATGAGAAGCCTTGCCACCACAGGGAAAAACTCCACCCGGCTGTCGGCGAGATAAAGAAGCCCGCGATCAACTGCTCGCCTGACGGTCCTGTCCCCCAGACCTCTCTTGTCCACGCAGCGCAGGCTCAGGAGGCAGGGACCGGTAGCCCAGTCGGTGAACCCCGTATCCGGTGCCGTAGACCATCCGCCGTTTTTCCGATCCTGGCTGGCTACCATGAAAGCAGCACCTTTTGCTGCTGCTCCCTTTTCTGCTTCTCTCTCGTTAAGCGCCATAGCCAGGGTGCACCAGGCGGTGGCTTCAGCAGACGGTCCCTGGCCCCTCTTGTAAGACCAGAAGCCTGTCCCGTCCTGTACTTCTCTTATATAAGTCTCCAATCGAGCCCGACTCGTCTGGACGAGTTCCGGGCTTGCTTGAGGCTGGCCGTTCTTATCTGACATAGACCCTGCTTCCCGGCTCTCCGGGCGCCAGTCCGGGAAATATTTCCGGATGTTACGCGCAGGCAAGCATCCGTTCCAATGAAAATTATACTGGTCTGCTGGAGCTGCTATCCCGTACCGGTAGTGAATCAAGAACATTCTCGGAATGTTTTCGAAAGCCTCCTAATTCTTTTTCGACATTCGTTATCAAGAAGTACGTCAGAGACACTAGGCGACTTTCGGATCTCAATATAAAATGGAGTTAAGTGCCGGTGAAGACGCAAGCAAAAAAAGGCCCCGTCCGGGGTTACTGATTCAAGAAGCGTCAGTCCGGGTACTTATGTAAGGCATTGCTTTCAAGGAGGTGAAGGGCACAACCGTTAAATGGTGCAATGTCGGTTTCGTACAGTGGTAGACGTTACTAAAATTAACATTACCTAATACTGAATTCGAGGGACACCTTCTGCAGGTTCTAGCGATATCATCGAGATGGCGATAATATTGCTTTCTGCAAACAGAAGGACGCCTCGGGAGAGGTATTGAAGGAGGTATAAATGAGGGATACTCTAGATCGCTTTATCCAGGACGAGTCTGGACAAGGTATTACTGAATACGGTGCTATCCTTGCGTTCGTAGCCATTCTCGTGGCTGTCGTATTCGCAATCACCCAGGGTGCCTTGGCGGGCGCTATCTCGAAGGCGTTCTCCGCAGTCGTAACACAGCTTAACGCTCTGTCTACCGCTGCTGCTGCTGCCTCCGGTTCGTAGCCCAAGCGACCAACAGTCGAATAAAATTCAACGGGGAGCCGCAAGGCTTCCCGTTATTTATTCAGAGCTTCCTATAAAAAACGGCAGAAATCCGCATAAAAACTCGCCCCAGCGTCCGGTAATCGGATAAAAAACACGTATCCAGGGGAATGAAAATAGAGATCTGTTTTATTGCAAAACAAGAAATCAAGCGAGGATTGGAAGATATCAAGCATCGGCATAAGCGGTAAGATAGGCACCGTGTTAGTATCCGCGTACCAGGGTAAAAGATTTTGGTCGCGGACGAGGGCCCACGTTGTCCTTGAATCGCCGATGTGCGTTAATAGTAATTGGTTAATCTTTCTCTACTAGAAAGAAGGGGGAACCGTAATGAATCCATTACGAGCACTGTTTCTAAGTCTTTCCCGAATGCCTCCAGCGCTGATGCTTTTGATCATCATTGGTCTGGCCGTTCTGGTCACCATGATGGTTACTGGCAGAATGTCTCAACAAGAGGCAGAGCTGGAAGCCAAGAAGAAAGACCTCGAAGCGAAAATGAGCGCCAAGGGAAAAGTCGTTTACGCAATAAAAGATATTCCTGAAGGTCAAACAATTCCTAGCGATGCTCTTGAAGAAAAAGAGATCGAGCAATCCAAGATTCCGGCGGACGCGCTGACTTCCTCGTCGCTTGCGGCAGGACGCGTTGCGAAATACGGAATCTCGCAGGGTCAGATTGTTTCGCAACACGACCTTGCCCCGCAGGGCATCTCCCTCGGATTCGAATCCAGACTTCGGGAAGGCATGAGAGCAGTGACCTTCGCCGTCGACAACAACTCGGGCGTTGCTGGTTTCGTCACTCCGGAGAGTCATGTGGACATCTACGCAATGGTCGGCTCTGGAGCCGAAACCAAAGTAGCTCCTGCTCTCTCCGATGTCGAGGTAATTGCAGTCGGTCAGATGTACCAGAAACAGCCGGGCGGTACGGCAGCAGTGCCTGCCAACTCGGTCACCGTTCTGGTGTCGCCTGAAGACGCGGCCAAGCTGATCAAATCCATCTCGGCTGCCAAGCTCTACCTGACACTGAGAAACGAAAAGGATCACACCCCGGTTGCTACGGTTGATGTGATTACCCTTTTCGCGAAGGCACCGGATAAAGAGGGCGACGACCTCGCTGCTCTGCCTCCGCCTTCGGCTCTTCCTCCGCCTCCGGTACCGGGCGCGCCTGACGGCGAACTCCCGCCGTTACCTGGTGGAGACATGGGTGGCGACCTGCCTTCGGCAGCTCCTCCGCCTCCTCCGCTTCATGAGATAGAGATCTGGTCTGGCAGCAAGAAAGACGTGCTGTCGGTTCCGAAGAGCTAGAATTAGCAGGGCCAGTGACCGTTGGCGCTTTAGTGGGTACAACACTTAGAGGGCCAGCGGCGAAGGGAGTACTCAAAGGATATGAAACTAACCACACTTCTCGTTTGCGATGCTGGTTTGGACAAGCGCCAGACCATCGAGGATCTGATTCACAGTCAGCCATCGCTAGCTCTCGTGAGTACTGTCTCGGGCAGTATGGCGCGCGAGCAAATCGGAAGCTTGCACCCGAAGCTCGTGTGGATAGAACTCAGTCCCGCTCCCGTACGGGGTCTGTCTCTCCTGGCCGAATTGAGGGAAACCTTCCCTCAGCTCTATTTCTTCGTAAGCTACGAAGTTCCGGACCCCGAGTTGATCCGCACCGCGTATCGACTCGGGGCCTCGGACTTCCTCGATGCCGAGCGCTGGCGGACAGACTTGCCCGCTGCCGTTCAGAGCATTCAGCTCAAGCATCAATCCGAATCCGTATCGACGGCCGCCGGTAAAGTGGTGGCCATTTTTAGTCCCACCGGCGGTATCGGTGCCACGACCATCTGCACCAACCTCGCCGGCTATCTCGGGAAGTACGGCGAGACCTGTATCGTCGACCTCGACCTGCAGTTCGGCATGGTTTCCCACTATCTCAACCTGGAGCCCTCCTTCAGCTTGAGCACAATCGACTTTTCGCACACCAATTTCGACGCCACCTACCTGCGCAACCTCATGACCAGGTATGACGACAAGTTGAGCATCCTGGCAGCACCTCCTGAACTCGAGGACATCGGCGATATCTATGCCGCCCAGGTCCAGGAGATCCTCTATACAGCCAAACAAGAATTCCGCTTTACGGTAGTCGACCTGCCGAAAAACCTCCTCGACGAGCGGGCAATCGCCACGCTCGACCTGGCCGACCATGTGTTGGTCATAACCGAATACAACTGGGCCGCTATCCTCAATGCCCGTAAGTGTCTGGACACTTTCAAGGCACACTACAACCAGGAAAAGCTGCTCCTCGTGGTCAACAGGTCTGAATGGCTTCCTCAGGACGTGCTTTCCGAATGCCGGGCCAACCTCAACTATCCTGTCTTTCACGAAATCCCCAACGACACCAAGACCGCCAAATGGGTCAACAACCAGGGGCAAATCGCTCCCGGTCATACGGCGTTGGGTAAATCCCTGGATTCCTTAGCCCGCAGAGTCGCTGGCGGCGAGCAGCTCATGATCACCGAGAAAAAAGAGAGAAAAGGTGGTGGTGGATTCAAGCTCCCGGCAATCTTCGGTGCGAAAAACTAGACAAAAGGTGGTGAGCTTCTAGATGTCCGAAGAAAAAAAGGAGAATCTACCAGCACGACCAAGTTCCTCTCTGATGGGACAACTCGTCAGACAGAGACAGGCCGGCGAGGTGGTACCCGCTCAGCAAAAGCAGACAGGCGTTGCCGGTGGTCAGCAGGCTACCGGCGTTGGTGCCAGACCTGGTAGCGGACCGGCTCCCGGTCAGAGCGGGGTGGCTCGCCCGGGCGGACAGCAGACCGGTGTCGCCGGACAGCAGCGTCCCGGCGCATCCCAGGTGCCCGCCACCGAAGGTCCCACCCGCGCCGACCTCGACAGGATCGACGCCAAAGACGATTACGGCGGCTATCACGAAGAGCCGGTGGATGTCGGCGGGGATTCCGGAAAATTCTCGGCCAACCAGCAGCTCATCAGAGAGCGCGAGAAGTTTATCATCGACCAGCTCAGACGAGAGCTGGACACTTCGCGTCTGACCAATATCTCGGAAGACACGCAGGCCCAGGTACGTGCCCGTATCCGCGAGATCGTCAACTCCGACCCCGCTCCTCTCACCATGATGGAGAAAGGTATCCTCCTCCAGAACGTTCTGGACGAGGTCTTCGGTTTCGGACCCCTGGGACCGCTTCTCCGCGACCCCAGCGTCGGCGATATTTGTGTCAACGGTGTAGCCTCGGTCTATGTTGAACGTCATGGTCGACTGGAGAAGACCAATGTGGTCTTCGAGAACGATCGTCACCTTCGTCAGACCATCGACAAGATCATCCAGCCCCTGGGCAGACGTCTCGATGACAACTCCCCCATGGTGGATGCCCGTCTCCCCAACGGTTCTCGTGTTAACGCCACGATTCCGCCGGTCACTATCGACGGTCCCACGGTAACAATCCGTTGTTTCGGCACCTCGATCATGTCGCTCGGTCAGCTGGTCGAGAAAGGCGCCCTGTCGGTGCAGATGGCTGAAGTCTGCAAGGCATGCGTCAAGGGCAGGATCAACCTGATTATCTCCGGAGGTACGGGTGCCGGTAAAACGACGCTCCTCAACGCTCTTTCCGCTCACATCAACCCGCGCGAACGAATCATAACCATCGAGGACGCGGCTGAATTGAGACTGCAGCACGAGCACTGGGTCCGAATGGAAACCAGACCGCCCAACACGGAAGGTCGAGGTCAGATCACCCAGCGTATGCTCGTTATCAACTGCCTCCGTATGCGACCCGACCGGATCATCCTCGGGGAATGCCGGGGAGAAGAGGCCTTCGACATGCTCCAGGCCATGAACACCGGTCACGACGGCTCAATGACCACGATCCACGCCAACAACCCGAGAGACTGCACCAAGCGTCTCGAGAACATGATCCTCATGTCCGGGATGGAAATGCCTCAGAAAGCCGCCCGCGAACTGATCGCGTCAGCCATCGAGGTGATTGTGCAGATCAGGCGTCTTGAAGACGGTACACGTCGTGTAACGGAAATTGCCGAGATAACCGGTATGGAAGGAGACACCATCGCCATCTCCACGCTGTTTACACTCGAGCGTGAAGGTCGCGACCCGAGAGGCTTCTTCAAGTGCCGCCACGTGGGTTCCGGACTGCCTCCCAAGTTCCTCGAGAAATTGGAGCAAGAAGCTGTGCCGTTCAAGCTAGAGTGGTTGCGCTAAAACTGGTAAATTATATATAGGTGGCTTATCGAGCCGCTAGCGCTTTTATCACAGTATGAGTTTGAGGGTACGGTAGATGGAAGTCGGAATGATGGTGTTCATATCGGTCACAGTGGTTGGCCTGCTCGGCTGGGCCCTGATGAAAAGCGAGCACGCCGACGACCTGATCAGGTTGGCCAAGCAGAAGCGGCGCCTGGCCGACAGGGACCATGCCAACGAAGAAGAGGACATCTTCATAACCAAGCGCGAAGGATACCTGGCTCGCATTCTTGCCCATGCGGGCCTCGAGTCTAAATACGAGCAGATGCGGAACGCCTGGATCATGTCGGCTATGGGAGGCGGTTTCCTCTTTGCCGCCATCATGATGTTCAACGTCCCGGAATTGTTCATTGTCGGCTTCATCCTCGGGGTGCCCGTCGGCGCCGCCGGTTTCATCTTCTATCTCAACCAGCTTGCCAAGCGTCGCCAGGCCAAGATGACCGAGCAGCTCCCGCAGGTCCTGGAGACCATGGTCAGCTCCCTTCGCGCCGGTTCTCCGATTCTCGAGTGCTTCAAGGTGATCGCCGAGACCTCTCCGGATCCTATCCGGGGCGAGTTCAAGCGCGGGCTGATTTCGCTCCAGCTCGGCAAGCCTTTCAAAGACACTCTCAAAGAGATGTGTATCCGGATCAAGGCGCCGGATTTCCGGCTTCTGACCCAGGCGATCTTCATCTCCCAGGACGTCGGGGGTAACCTCGCCGACGTCGTGTCGGTTATCGCCGATGCCATCCGTGAGCGATTCAAGCTGAGAGACTTCCTTGCTGCTCTGACCTCTCAGGGTAAAGCCACCGCCATGTTCATCGGCTGTCTGCCTTACGGGATCACCCTCATCACCTATGCGGCGACCCCTGGTTATATCGTTCCGTTTCTCAACCACCCGATTGCCAGGATTGTCCTGTTGTTGCTGATCATGTGGGAAGCGCTCGGTTTCTACATTCTCATGAAAATGACTACGTTCGAGGTTTAGGTGCGCCCATGTCGATTACTCTCATCGCAGTTCTCACCTTCAGTGTTTGTCTGGCAGCCGGGATGCTATTCCTCAAGCCGGTAATGAGCATCTATGTCGATTCCTACGCCGTCCGTCTGAGACCACGCAAAGAAAACGAGGAAACAGCAGCCGAGAAGCCGAAAGATTCGGCTCTCCTCATGTTCTGCCGGACAGTGGGCGAAGTGGTGCTCTCGGTCATGCCTGCCCTCGCCGACAAGCGTACTGTCGAGCTGCTCACCCAGGCCAATTACAGAACCCCTCAGCACCTCGCGATCTATATCGGCATCCGGACATGTGTTGCCGGCTCGGTGCTCTTCCTCGGTTTCCTGGCGGCGACCTCCAACCCGATCAACCTGGTCCTCTCGGTACCGGCTGCGGTGCTCGGCTGGCTGATCCCGAACTTCTTCCTGGCCGGTCGTGTCAAAAAGCGCCAGCAACAGATCCTTCGCGAGCTTCCGGTAATTATCGACCTGATGATCGTCTGCGCTCAAGCCGGTCTCGGTCTCCTCATGGCTGTGGACAAAATCTCCAAAGAAGTCGGCGATTCCTGCCCGGTTCTCGCCATGGAGATGGTACAGCTGATCAACGACGTCAAAGTGTTCGCCAAGTCCGTGCCTCACGCTCTCCGCGAGATGGGAGAGCGCTGCGGGGTGGACGAGCTGATCAACATGGCTTCCGCTCTCATCGCTGCCGAGGCGAAAGGTGCCGACATAAGCTACCCGCTGCAACAGCAGGCCTCCGCTCTTCGCGACCGCCTGAAGCGTAAGAAAGAAGAAGAAGCCGGTAAAGTGCCGGTCAAGATGGTGCCGGTCATCATGATCTTCGTCATGCCTCTCATCCTCGCTCCCATGCTGGGTCCCGCCGTGGTCACCATCATCACGGCCATCGGACCGATCATGCAGCAGGTCAAATAAGTCTCTGGTCGCTTGTTTCAATAAGACGAGAAACAACCTGGTCGCATCACGGGTGCGCATGGCTACCAGTTTTCTGACGCGTCTCAGAGGATTGCTGGGCACCAGGAGCCTGCCCGAGGGGGAAGCTCTCTATCTCAGTCCCTGCAACCAGATTCATATGTTCTGGATGCGTTATGCCATCGATGCGGTTTTTCTCGATGCCGATCTGAATGTGGTGGCAGTGGTGGATGCTCTCGAGCCCTGGCGGGTATCGCCGCATATAAGGACGGCCCGCTCCTGTCTCGAGTTGCCGGCCGGCGCTGCCGGTGCCGCTGGTATCGTAATCGGTGACAGCCTGGAGCTGCGGGACCTCTAAAGAGCCGTCTCAGAAGCCCATGAAGCGCAGAGTGGGCTCCGCCAGGAAAATACCCATGACCGTGCCGGCGGCGATGATAGGCGCCAGGGCAATGGGCTCTTTCATGGCTTTCAGAACTTTTTCGGTGTCGACGCCGCCTTTGACCGCCGAGCCGCCGGAGCTGATCACCTTGAACATGGTGGCAAGTTGCTTCCAGGGGATCGCGGTGGCCGTGCGAATCGCCGCTACGAGCCCGTAGACCAGGCAGAAATAGAAGAAGCAGAGGAGCATTGCTTTGAGCCCGAGAAAGGCTCCGATAGTGGCCATCAGCTTGGCGTCGCCCATCCCCAGCTTCTCTTTGGGATGGGGGAAGACCATGATCAGGGCCCCTACCACCCAGCCTGCCATTGCCCAGAGACCGCCTTGCCAGCCGCCGGTGATGAAATTGATCAGGATGCCCAGAGCGGAAGCCGGAAAGGTGATGACGTTATAGATCTTCCTGGTGCGCAGGTCGATAAGGGCCGTCACCGCGACAATTACAAGGATTGCTATTTCGTTAATGCTGAGAGTGGGCATCGATAGTAAGAACTAATTGCAGGTGGCAATAGCATCTACTTCGATACTCACGTCTTTAGGAAGCCGCGCTACTTGAACAGTCGCTCTTGCCGGTTTGTGATTGGGAAAGAATTCCCCGTATACCTTATTTACCTCGTCGAAGTCATTCATGTCCTTCAGGTAAATGGTTGTTTTCAAAACCGTATCGAGACTCGCTCCGGCGGTCTCGAGGATGGAGGCGATATTGGTCATCACCTGTCTGGTCTGCTCGGTGAGCGAACCGGTAAGAAGCTGTCCCGATGCGGGATCGATGGGGATCTGACCGGATACATAGACGAAGCCGTTGGCTTTTACAGCCTGGGAATAAGGACCGATAGCCTGGGGCGCCTTCTCGGTAGTAATCGTTTCCAGCATGCCAATCACCTCCCTGCTCTCAACAGCTCCATAGTCTAGCAGAGAGCTTCTACTGATTTCGGCGCAGGAGACCAGAGTGCGGCATATATTGCTCAAAAACCGCACCCTTGCCTTCGACTTTAATTTTGGAGCGTCATACGACTATCAATCTTGGTCAAGTCGTTCTCGTAGGTCCGGGTATCGAAGACACCAGCCGGCAAAAGGATTCGTCATCTCTGGCTCGATGGCGAAGGGCTCCCTCCATGAGGAGAGTGCAAGCAAGAACCGGTGATTTCATCAGGGGACGTTGAAGCCGAAGTTGCCGCCCATCTGGGAGTTGTGCTGAGTACTGTTCTGGCGTTGCTGGAAAGCAGGCGGTGCCTGGGTGCTGCCGTACTGTCCGGCGGTCTTGGCGAAGTCGGGGCGCAGGGAGCCGGGCAGAGGCAGGGGAACGCGCCAGTTATTGGAGAAGCCGCCATTGTGTCCGGCATGGGTGAATTCCGGTCCGTCGACGAATTCGTCGCCGCCCCAGGCGTCAGGCAGAGTGCTTCCGTGACCGGTGGTGATACCGGCATCACGAGAGCCCTGGATGCCCATCTCGATGCGGTGCACCTTGGTGAACTCTTCATAGGGAGGCAGACCATTGGCGCCTTCATCGCCGTAGATGTGCTCGGCATGACCGCCGGCATTCAGGACGAAGCTATCGAGACTGGTCACCGGCAGACCGTTGCGGCCTCTCGGTCCGAAGACCCGTGCCGTGCCGCCGAGACCGGCGGGCATCATCATGCCCAGAAAGCCGCCGGGTCGCTGGTTGCGTGTTCTGACCGAGTCCGGTCGACCCATCATATTCGTCCGGTAACCCGAACGTCCCATGACGCCCGTGGCTCCCTGGGATTCCTGGACCTGAGCATCGGCTGCTGGTGCGAAGCAAGCCAGGAGCGTGACAGCGGCGAAGGAGACGGCGAATTTGAATTTCATGGTAAGGCCTCGATACTGAGTTGACTCTCAAAACATTGCTCTCAAAACATTGCTCTCAAAACATAGATTCCTGGTCGAAAACAGGTGTCGATTGCTGGGTCTCCCAGGGTAGCTTCTTGGGAGCGCTGAACTGCGATGGGTCGCTCACTGTGCCCTGATTGCCGGTGGTGGTCATGTCGGTGGTCAGGGCGCCCTGTCCCCTGGACTGCTGATTGTCCGCGGCATTGCCGAAGGGATTGTCGCTGGCGGTCTCGGTGCTCTTGGGCGCGAAGGGGAACTGTTGCTCATCGAAATTCTGCTGGGAATTCATCTGATAGGCCTGGTTGAAATCCTTCTGGACTCTGGGAGCGTCGTAGGCCTTGTCGATATAGGGATCGTACTCTTTGGGCTTGTACTCTTCTTTCTGGAGGGTCTCTGGATTCAGATAGTTGTATACCTGCGGGCTGTAGACGGGCTTGAAGGCGTTGACTCCGAGACCGATTGACGATTTGCCGAAAGGGCTGTTGAGGAGCATGCTGTGGTAGCTGCTCCGGTGGAAATCGTCGCCGGTGAGGGCGAAGTTGGCCTGCATGCCGGACTTACGGGGATTGAAGAAGCCCGTGTCGTAACCGCCTTCCTGATGCGACTGTGCCATCGCCGGTGGTGTAGTCAGGGAGGCCATGGCGATCAGAATCAGAAACAGAGGGGTATTGGGTTTCGGCAACTTCGGATTCTCCTGGAATTTACGGAGAGACGGTATTGATGTCCAGGGACGACGTGGACACTGTGGGCAGGTACCAGCCGCGCTTGATGGCCTGTCTGCCCATGTTGAAATACATCATCCCCTGGCCGTTGAAGCCGTAATCCCATCTACCCGAGGGGATAGAGCTGACGTTGGGGATCGGGACCCCGAGGGCTCCGCCGATAGCGCCGACGATACCACCGGGTCCGCCGCTGGTGGTGGAGAGAAGGCTCTGATGCTGCTCGGTGAGCAGCGACGGAGCGCCGTTCGGCTGTCTGGTCTGGTTATAGAAAGTAGGCTGGTTGTCGCCGTAATAGTTGCCGACGGTTGTCTGGCTCTGGCGGCCGTAGTCACCGTGATCCCCCTGGGATGTGCCGACCCCGCCGCCACCGGAACCATAGGTCGGCATGCCGGAGCCCTGTCCTTGCGGACCGATAGGCATGCCGGCGGTGCGGGAGCCGCTGTCTGTGGTAAAGCCGTAGCTCGGACCGCCCGGCGATACCGAGAAGCCCTGGGACGTCTGCCCCGTCACCACCGAGCCGGTGGTCGGAGGCCCGAAGCTCGCTACCGGGCCACTGGCTCCCATCTGGATGCCACCACCCGGGAGGAAATTGCCCTGGGCAATGGCCGGGCTCGCGGCGAATGCGAGGATACCGGCGAGGAGAGCCATGTAGCTGAGGTTCTTGATTTGCATGAGCGGATACACCTTTGTTAGTGCCTGCAGGCCTTTGATTCGGATATCGCGATTGGTAGTAAGTCGGGAACGACGCTTCCGGCTGTCGTTTTTTTTTGCCCCTGGCTGCCTGAAAGCAGCCTGTTATGGGGCTATGCTGATTAGATGAATAGTACTTAAGAAAAAGGTGCTTGTCAATAGCCGCGAGGGCGCCAAAACCTTAATTCTGTGAGCTTTTAAGTACCCGGACCCTACTCCTTTTCGATTTCGACATCAACTTCTTTATACCCGGAACGGACCCGGTTTCTTGCCTAAAAACCACTCGTGGGGTAAGTTTCAGAGGCTATGAGTGTAATTCTGGGAATCGAGACCAGCTGTGACGAGACCGCTGCGGCTGTGGTGGAGGATGGGCGTAAGGTCCTTTCTAGCTGCGTGTTTTCGCAGATCGATGTGCACCAGGCCTTCGGTGGTGTGGTGCCGGAGGTGGCGGCTCGGTGCCATCTGGAGTCCATGAATGCTGTGGTGGACGAAGCACTGGAGCGGGCGGGAGTCGGGCGCCGGCAGCTCACGGCCATTGCCTGCGCGAATGGACCCGGTCTGGTGGGCACTCTCCTGGTCGGTCTGTCCTGCGCGAAGGCTCTGAGCTGGTCCTGGTCTCTGCCGCTGATCACCGTGGACCACCTGCAATCCCATGTCTGTGCCAACTACATAGACTCGGACCTGGAGCCGCCTTTCGTCTGTCTTCTTGTGAGCGGCGGGCACACACAGCTCATGCATTTCTCGGACTACTCGGCGAGCACGCTTCTGGGCGAGACCCTCGATGACGCTGCCGGAGAGGCTTTCGATAAAGTGGCCAGGCTGCTGGAGCTGGGTTATCCGGGGGGACCGGCTGTGGATCGGGCGGCCAGGGGCGGGGACCCGCAAGCCTATCGTTTTCCGGAAGGCGTGGTCGATGGTTATGACTTCAGTTTCAGCGGCTTGAAGACGGCTGTGCTGCGCACCGTGGAGAAACTCGAAGAGCCGCTTGCCGGGCGGGCTTGCGATCTGGCAGCCTCATTCCAGGATGCGGTCAATCGAGTCCTTTTCAAGAAAACCCTGGCCGCTGCCCGGGAGACCGGTGTCAAACAAGTGGTGCTGGCCGGTGGTGTGGCGGCCAATTCCAATCTCAGAGAGCGTTTCGCTGAGCTCACCGAGATCGATGTCTTCATGCCGAGCCTGAAATATTGCACCGACAATGCTGCCATGGTGGCCTCGGCCGCCCATTTCATGGGCAATGCCGCGGATCTGTCGGCGACGGTCTATTCCCGGGGCAAGAAATCAGGGTCACGTCGATAAAACCGGTCATTCGAATGTAACCGGGTTCAGTCCCCGGTCTTATATGCAGGCTACTCGGAAACGTATAACGATTTATGTGTGGAGACTACTATATTTCTATGGTGATTCCCCTATAGAGGGGCTCTAAAAGGTCCGCAGTTGGCGTTTTGCGTGCTAGCATGAGCTAAATTGCCGCTATCGGCAGCACAATGTTACCGGGTGCATTGCGCTTGTGTGCCCGGTTACTCAGGATAGCCCTAACATCAGGTGACCCGTCAGATGGTTTTCGAAGACAAAGATCTAACCTGTCGAGACTGCAACAAGACCTTCGTCTTTTCGGCCGGAGAGCAAGAATTCTTCAGTCAGAAAGGCCTGGTCAACGAGCCCAAACGATGCCCCAATTGCCGAATTCTCATGAGAGTTATGCGCAACGGGGATGACCCGGCCAAGACCGCCGAGGTCAAGTGCGCCGAATGCAACGCGCCGACCAGGGTGCCTTTCCAGCCTAAGGGCTATAGACCCGTATATTGCAGCTACTGCTTCCGCGCCAAAAAGCTCGAGGAAGGAGACGAAGTCCTTGCTCCGGAAGAAGGCGACGTGGGCGCTGCCACCGCCTGACTATCCAGTCCTCCAGCCTGCCGCGTCACCCAGGATCTCCTGGCTGCCAAGGGTTTGCAGGAAAAACCAGATTAATTCCTGTACAATCTGAGGATTGAGATCTGGCTCTTGCCCGGGTCTGCCGGCTTTAGACCTCGGATAGTAGAAAAGTGAGCGAAAATCCTCCTTCCCCACCTCCGCCGCCCCCGCTTCCCAATCCTTCGGAGGACAGGCGCAACAGGGCAGCCGGTCCCGAAGATCGCAATCTCAGGTTTGCCGACCGCAAGCTGACTTCGGAGCGCCTGGAAGCTCTGAAGGCGTATCTGAAGGATGCCACCCCTGATGACATCGAGGTTATCAGAAACTGTTATGGCGAGAACCCGGAAGTTCTCAAATTGATTGGTCTGGAAGGCGCTCTGGAATCCGCTGAAGACAAGTAAAATCCGAACCGGATGTTTCGAGTTTGGATCCCATTTAGATCCCAAGCAACCGAAGCGGATCTTCGTCCCGTATAATGTCTGAAGTTTTTCCTTGCCGAAAGCGGTCGATCGGACTTTCTATGGAAGAAAACACCAAAACAGAGCCTTGTCCCAGTTGCGGGAGACCCACTCCGACGGGGCAGCGGTGCATTTATTGCGCCACCGTCACCGATCTGGATCTGAAGAGCCTTCAGAGCGACTATCTCAAGGCGGAATCGGACAATGACTCGTCGATGCCCACGGCGGTCAATGTCGTGGTCCAGAAGACCGGGCAGAAAATTCCTCTGAAGACCACCAAAGTCAAGATCGGACGCGATCCCACCAATCAGGTGGTGGTGGCGGAAGACACTTTCGCATCCCGGCATCATGCCTGGATCACATTCGAGGACGGAGACTTCTGGATCGAGGATCTGGGCTCCACCAACGGCACTCTCCTGAACGGCCATCCGGTTGTGAAGAGACAGGTGCTTTCTACCGGAGATAAGATTCGCGTAGGCCATACAGAACTTACCTTCGAAGTGGAAAGAAGTTAGTAGTCGGAATTACAGGGACACAGGGGAGGCATAAGACAGGGTGGCCAGTACGGGCGGCGCAAACCGTATCGAGCTTGAAAGCCAGATTCTCTGTGCTGCGCTCCGTCTGAGCTGGGCGGAGAACGACTCTGTCGGCATGGTTCGCTCTTGCCAGGAGCTCTACCAGCTTTTCCCCGATTTGTTGCCACCTCCCAAGGCTGAAGGCGACCTTTCGCCGGACGATTACTACGAGATGCTCCAGATCAGCTGCGACGTCAATCCCAGTATGGTTCTGGCTGCTTACTTCAAGGCCGTCAAAAGGTTTTTGAGAGCCTGTCCCGATCCCAAGCAGGACAAGGAAGCTTTCTACAAGGTTCTCAATGCCGGCTTCATCCTCCGCAAGCCGAGGCTGAGGCTCAGCCATGACCTGATCGTTGCTCGCAGCGTTCTGGTCAACAGCCATGTCATCCCGGACGACGGCACTCTCGAGATGATCGAGGCTCCCGTGGAGATGAGGGTGGAGCCGCAACCGGCGCAGATGATGACCACCCAGCCAATGACCGAGACTCTGCCGAAGCTGGTGGAGCTCATGAAAGAGGCTCAATTCATTGGACCGCCCGAGGTTCAGGCTCTCAAGAACCAGATGACCATGTATCCCGACATCCCGATCAAAGATCTGGTTCTCCGGGCCGGTTATGTCACCGACTCCGAGATGCAGTCTCTCTTGCTGGCTGAATTATTGCTCACCCAGGGCACCATCACCATGGCTCAATTTGCCGTGGCTATGTATGACGAACGGACGTCTGGGACCCGCATGGCGGAGTCTCTCCAGATTCGCGGATGGCTTTCTACCGAATCTAAGCCTTACGACAAGTAATTCCTATCCCCTGATATCAGTGATAATATTATGTCGCTGTAGGGTGAAATGAAGATCTCCGCTCAGAGTCTTCGTTTGGCCAGGGTGGGGGTAGGCGTTGATGAACCTGGAGCTCCGAAATTGGCCGCGCCATAAGCTCCGCGTGTCCGGGAACGGTCAGGGTCCCGATCGAACCAGACCCGCCGACTACCGCCGTCTCCTCAATTTTCTGGCTAAGAACAGCTCTATCTGCGAGAAAGCTATTCTCCGGTCTTCGCAGGTTCCCGAGTTCGCAGCTGTCAGGCAGATTCTCAATCAACGGGCACGCAGCACCGTCGAAGAATTTCGGCAGGAGCTCACCATCTCGACCATCGATACCGACTCCGGCTCGCTATCCAGCGCCCTCACCGAGCTTATCGAGCAAGTTGAGCTAAAGATGAGCGAACAGCGAATCAGCGAGGAGCCGGCGTCCGTCTCGCTGATGCCCCAGGGGGGTCTGGATTTTCTGGGTATGGGTGAAGATCAGATTCTTCCGGTGGAAGAGATGAGCACGGACCCGGGCCCGATCTTCTTGGACGGGATTCCAGATAGCTCGACAGTGGTCGCTTCCCGGCGCGGTTTTCTCGATCAGACTGCCCGCATGCTGGAGCTCTGGTTCGGAGCCGGAGAAGAGAGCGATGACGAGATCGAAGAGCCGTCGGCGACTATCGACGACGAGGTAGTCCAGAGCCTGGTGGAGGATCCTGCGGAGCTCCTCCGGCAACTCGAGCAGATAGCCCAGTCAGCGTCCTTGCCGTCGAATGCGCTTGGATCAATCAGCCCGCCGCCGGCGCAGCCGGGCTCCAGGAAGGCAGCGAAATCCGAGCGCTCCGATAGAGCCTCTTCGAAGCGCCGCCGCCACTGGCTGCGTCCCTGCATGATTCCCATGAACAATGGCACCCGCAAGGAAGTCTTCCCTAACAATGCCTCGGTCACCAAGGACGCTCTGGGTAGAGTGAAAGAGGTTCGCTCCCAGGAAGGAATCCGTATCCAGTTCGGATACGACGGCAAGGGGCATCTGGTCTCTTTCGTTCGCACCCTTCCCTCCGGAAGAGTTCATTCCCGGGCCAGCAAAGATCGGCACGGAGTGGTGGTTCGTGACGAGCGCGGCCGTGTCAGAGCTCAGGGTGACAATATTGCCGTCGATCCCCGGGGCTGTGTCAGCATTCGCAAGCTTGACGGGCAGTTCTGGTGCGTCGATCTGGTCCGGGGCATCCATATCGAGCGGCGCATTCTCGAGGATATGAGCGGCGCCTGGCACAGTCTCACGGCATTGATGGCCTTTGACGGCTTTCGCATGGTCACTCGCTTCCAGGCCCTCGACCAGTCTTACCGGCGATTCGGGGACTGGCTGGCGCCATCGACCCAGGGGGTTTTCCGCTTTTACGGCAGGGACGGCTCCATGATCGAGTTCGAGAGCGATGCCGATTTGCAGAACCTCAGACCCCGGCGGGTCGAGTCCAAGGGAGCGATCAGGGTAGAGCCGGAGCTCGCCGGCAAGCGTCAGGCGCGCACAGCCTGGGACGCCGTACATGAGTACACCAGCCTTTATCTTTCGACGCTTTGAGTTTTGAATAACAGTAGAAGAAAAAGGGAGTTCACTTGTAGATGACAGAACCAATCAAATTCGGTACCGATGGCTGGAGAGCCGTGATCGCCGAAGACTTCACCTTCGCGAACGTCGAGAGGGTCGCCTATGCTGTCGGTCTCTATGTCCGGGAGAGCTACCAGAAAGATACGCCGATGCTGATCGGCTATGACACCAGATTCCTGGCTGACAGGTTCGCCGAGCGCGCCGCCAAGGTCCTCATGGCCATGGGCGTGCCGGTGCGCGTCTCGAGCCGAGACGTGCCCACTCCCTGTATCGCGTGGGCGACACAGCACGAGCCCACCGCCGGGGCTCTGCAATTCACCGCCAGCCACAATCCCCCGGAATATTGCGGGATCAAGTACATTCCCGAATATGCCGGTCCGGCCACCGACGATATCACCAACAAGATCGTCCAGCGCCTGGCCGCGACACCATCCGAGATACCGATCTCGGACGGTGAAGTGCAGCACTTCGACCCGCAGCCACCATATCTGGCGGCAATCGGCAAAATCGTCAATCTCAAGAAAATCGGCGGCTCCGGGATCAAGGTCGGCTATGACGCCTTATACAGCACAAGCCGCGGCTATCTCGACCATATCCTCAAGCAGTGGGGAGTCTCGGTGAAAGTCCTTCACGACTGGCGCGATCCGCTTTTCGGCGGCGGCATGCCCGAGCCCAAAAAGCAATTCCTCCGGGACCTGAGCGGCCTGGTGAAGACCGAGAAGCTCGATGTCGGTCTTGCCACCGATGGTGATGCCGATCGTTTCGCCGTCCTCGACGAGAACGGCAATTATCTCTCTCCCAATCAGCTTCTCTGCCTGCTTACCCGCCACCTGGTGAAAAACAAGGGACAGAAGGGCTCAATCGTTCGCACAGTGGCCACTACGCACCTTATCGATCGCCTGGCTGAAGCTTATGGACTCGACGTGATCGAGACTCCTGTGGGTTTCAAATTTATCGGTGAGGAGATGCGCAAGGGCGATATTCTTATCGGCGGCGAAGAGTCGGGAGGTATGTCGATCAAAGGTCATATCCCCGAAAAGGACGGCATTCTCGCTAACCTGCTCCTGGTGGAGATGATGGCCTACGAAGGCAAGCCTCTGTCGGCTATCTGGGAAGACCTCCAGGACGAGGTCGGCGACCGGTTCATCGGTTTGCGCGCCGATCTCAAGCTCAACGACTTCACCCAGAAAGAGCTCATGAAGAGGCTCACCGAAAAGCCTCTCAGCCAGCTTGCCGGCGAGAAGGTCAGCAAGGTCGGACGCAAAGACGGCCTCAAGCTCTACCTCGACGAGAGCAACTGGCTCCTCATCCGTCCCAGCGGCACCGAGCCCCTGATTCGCCTTTATTTCGAGGGCACCGCGAAAGAACGCGTCGAAAAGGTGGCCGATGACTTCAACGCCCAGGTCGACGAGATTCTCAAGGCTCTCGAGAAGGAATGCACCAGCAGACCGAGCTCCAAGAAAGCCGCCGCCAAAGTGTAAGAAGAGGTAGGAACCAGGGATGAGCGATCAAGCAAACGACAATGCAGCTGTTCTCAGGCACCTTCTGGTGATGGTTGTCTGTCTTTTCGCTATATGGCAGGTGGGACGGTCCATACACGGCAGCGTCGAGCGGCAGCTCTTCCTCCACAACCAGCAACTCGCCCTCAAGGCAGGGCAGACCCAGGCCGAGGAGATCAACCAGGAGCTCCGGGACGGTCTCTCGAGCTATAAGTCCTCCACCGGTATCGAGCGTCTTGCCAGAGAGCGTCTCAACCTGGCCGGTACCGACGAAGTCATCCTTAGGCTGGCGAAGTAGCCGGCAGGGTGGATTAGAAGTTGAAAGCCCCGGTAAGGGGGCTGTTAACCGCATGTTAGGAGTAGGGTGATGCTCTGTTAAGTAAGGCATGCGTCAAAATTCAAAGTGTTAGGATGCGAAACGTAGTCCCCTGTAGGAGAATCATCAATGATTCGAAATGCCCTAGCTCTTGCCATTATGTTGTCGTTGGTGGGTAGCGGCGCCGTCTTCGCAGCCGACTCCGATGCCTCCGCTCCGGCTAAAGGCGAGAAATGCGAAACGAAAGAAAAATGCGACAAGAAAGCGGAAAAGTGCGACAAGAAGGCTGATAAAGGCGGCGAGAAAGCCGAGAAGAAAGGCGAAAAGAAAGCTGACAAGGAAGCCGCCAAGGCTGACAAGAAGGCTGACAAAGACGCCAAAAAGGCTGAAAAAGAAGCTGCCAAAGCTGACAAGAAAGCTGCCAAGGATGAGAAGAAAGCTTCTAAAGAGAAGTCCGAAGCATCCAAGGACGAAGACAAGAAGGCTGACGCCAAGTAGGCGCTCGACCGTCTTGCATTATGAGATGAGCCGGTTCACCCGGCTCATTTTCTTTGGTGTGCCACGCATGTTTGACAGCTAGGAGGTGAGAGTCCTTACACAACCTGATAGCGGTGAAGTGTAGCGAAGCGCAAGGGCGTGACCGTGAGGGAGCGTCTGAAGGAAGCGTGGAGCAAATCCGTGACCTGACGAACAGAAACTGGATATAAGGCGAGCATGGGCGGACGAGTTGGCCAAAGACAACGAAGTCCATAGCTATCAAGGCCCATAAGCGTAAATCTAGCGGGTGTGCGGAGAAAGTTGTCAAACTTACCGTGGGAGATCTGCGGCGTGTCACGAAAGCGACTGAACAAACCGAGAGGTTTGTTGACTGCGGCGCAGAAGTCAGCAGCGGACAAAGTAGACGGCATCACCAGGCAAGCGCGGAGTAACGTGAGCGGCTGGAGCTGTGCGTCGAAGGTCCAAACGGTACAAGGGAGCCGGACGAGGTACTCATGGACAGAAAGCAGCAGAAAAATCGGAATAATCCGACCTCAGGTGGAAGGAAGCAGAGTGAAGCTCGGCAGAAACTACTGGAAGGGTCTGAACTGCCAATGGCGGAAAACGAAACCGGCGACCAGGGGACAGAACGACTGATGGAGGAAATCCTTGAGAGAGAAAACCTGAAGACAGCATTGAAAGCAGTTCTAAAGAACAAAGGCGCACCAGGGATAGATGGGATGACTGTCGATGAGCTCCCTGGATACTTGAAGGAAAACTGGACGAAGATACGCGCCCAGCTCATGGAGGGCAAGTATGCACCAAAGCCGGTAAGGCGAGTCGAGATACCGAAACCGGGAGGCGGAGTCAGAAAACTCGGCGTTCCTTCGGTTCTCGATCGCTGGATACAGCAGGCAGTGCAGCAGGTTCTCCAGAAGAGATGGGATCCGACATTTTCGGATAGCTCATTCGGCTTTCGCCCGAAACGTTCGGCGAATCAAGCGGTGGAACGAGCGCGGAGCTACATCCGCGATGGACACCAGTATGTCGTAGATTTTGATCTGGAGAAATTCTTCGACAGGGTCAACCACGACGTACTGATGAGCCGAATAGCCCGAAGGATAGAGGACAAGCGAGTTTTGAAATTAATCCGGGCATTTTTAAATGCCGGAGTAATGGAAAACGGCTTGGTAAGCGCGTCCGAGGAAGGTGTTCCCCAGGGCGGTCCACTATCGCCCATCCTTTCAAACCTGCTTCTCGACGAACTCGACCGGGAGTTAGAGAAACGGAACCTCAAGTTCGTGCGCTTCGCGGATGACTGTAATGTCTACGTGAAGAGTGTCCGAGCTGGGGAAAGAGTGATGGAAAGTATCACCAAGTTCCTCTCAAAGCGACTGAGACTGACAGTAAACAGGGAGAAAAGCGCAGTGGGAAAGCCATCATGGCGGAGATTCCTTGGATTCAGCTTTACGAGCGGAGCCAACCCGAAGATTCGGATAGCCCCAGCATCGTTGAGTCGACTCAAAGTGAAAGTCCGCCAGATGACAAAACCCACGAAGGGGAGAAGCCTGAAACAAGTCATTGAGGAACTCGCACGCTACCTGGCTGGGTGGCGAGCCTATTACGGCTACTGCGAAACCCCCAGTATTCTTGTCAGGCTTGATAAGAGGGTACGTCGACGCCTGAGAGCTTTAGCGTGGCGCCACTGGAAACGTGGACGTAAACGTTTCGCAGAACTGCGAAAACGGGATGTGAATCACGACCTAGCGGCACAGACCTGCGGGAGCCCTAAAGGACCATGGCGGATTAGCAAAAGTCCCGCCTTGAATCTTGCGTTCCCGAATCGCTACCTTGCTGCCCTCGGACTTCCCTCTCTGGTCCGGAGTCCCTGATCGTGTCGAACCGCCGTGTACGGATCCGTACGCACGGTGGTGTGGCAGGGAGGAGCCCGCGAGGGCTCCCCCTATGCCGATGCTCAAATCCATGCCGATGAAAAACGGGTCAACCCACTGGGGTGACCCGTAACTCAAGTCCGAAGGTACTTAATCAGCGTGTTACCGAATTACCTGATTGGCCAATTCAGCGAACGATGGCTCTGGACAGCCAGAATGCTCTGACTTGTTTGTAGGTATTGAGCAGCTTCATTTGAAGCGGTACGCTGTTGACTACCGGTGCGGACGGCACGGCGGGTACCGGAGCTGGACCGATAATGATAGGTCCACTTGCGAACGAGGACGTGGCGAATACTCCAAGTCCAAGAACGCTAGCAAGGAGCGCCGATGCAAAAATCCGTTTTCTCATCTAGTGTTTTCACCTCCGAACTTCAGGTGTTTTGGCCGGGCGAATTGGCATCATATTCTCTATCATAGAAGATACCCGGCTATTTGAGTCTTGACAATATCATATCATGGTCGTCAAACATTAAATCTAGGAAGAACCCCATTCATTTAGTATCGTTTCGGAGACGCAGCCTTGCTGGATTTCATTCTCATTCTCGGATGCTCGATCCTGGCCCTGATGGGTCATGGAGCCAGAAAGCGTAAATGGCTCGAATGGCTTGTCCGGATCATTATCGGCTTCTTCGTTTTGCTCGAGCTCAATATGGCTTTGTTCGGGCAGGATTTCAGCCAGCCCTGGATCGGCAAAGTGACGATGGTAATGGCTCTGGCCAGTCTCTTCATCCTGGTTCTGCCGATGCGCAAGATCATCTCGGCTCTTTTCACTTTCCTCGATGGAATCACTTCTCTGCGGGCGATCACCGGTCCTGTTCGGCATCATATGTCGGTGATCGATTCGATCGTCGACAAGAAAGTCTTCATTCCCGAGTCGATCCCGCATATGGTTGGGCTCTTCTGTTTCATCACCACTTTCGGCTGGTTCTTGCAGGTGGTCAATCCCGCCTCCATGGACTTCCCTTCCCTGCCTTTCGCGGTTCCCATCTCGGTGGAGACCCTCTTCTCCTATAACGGATTGGGTCTGGTGCTCGTCTCGCTGTGCGGAGTAGGCATCTTCGTCACCAGAAACTGGAAAGAATGCTGCGATCGGCTGGGATGGAAGAAACCCAGCATGGCGCATGTCGGCATCGGTATCGGTCTGATCGGCTTCAGCTTCGCATACGATTTGATCTGGTCTCTCTATACTCACGGGCTTGCCGAGCAGGATCTGGCCACCAAGCTTTCCGCTTACAACTCCGGAACTTTCGCTGTATCGGACAATTTCGGTATCGCTGTGATGATGGGACTGGCTACGGCCATTTTTGCCGGGGTCGGGGAAGAGACTCTGATACGCGGGGCACTGCAGCCGGTGGTAGGCATTCTTCCGGCCGCCATTCTCCATGGCGTGCTGCACGCTCAGTTCAGCCACGCTCCGATCTTTATCGTCCAGGTGGCAATCTGGTCCATTTGCATGGGTATCGTGCGCCGTTTCACGAGCACCACTACGACTATCATCGGTCACGCCGGATTCAACTTCGTCACGACTTTCCTGTTTGTTTTCAATCCCTGATCAGGGCTTGCTCGGGCATATTCGAGCAGTCACCACGGACCGCGCGCGGGAAGCCGTCACATGGTTCCCTGCCCGCCCTGGATATTGCGAAGGGCCTGCTGAGCGTAAGATCGGACCGAGCCATCGCTGTCCTCCTGGGCTTTAGTGAGCGCCGGAACAGCATCTTTTGCGGCACTGCCGATGGAGCCGAGAGTGCGAGCCGCATACATACGCGTATTCCGGTCGGGACTTGCCAGCATCTCGATGAGCCGCGGTATAAGCGGTGCCATTAGCGGACCGAAGTCGGAAAGATATGTCAGTATCTGGCTCCGCTCGCTGCTGCTGCCGTCCAGCAATTTCATGAAGGCATCGGCAACGTCCTGGTTGTTTCGACCCAGGTTTTTCAGGGCGTAGATCAAGCCATTGCGCATACTCGGATCCGACTCGCTGGCGAGCATCTCGAGAAGCGCCGGAATGGCGGTGTCGCCGTCGCCGCTATAGAGACCGAGAGCTTGCACGGCGGCGATTCTGACCCTCAGGTAGTTGTCGGTCAGGGCGGCGGTCAGGGCCGGAACCGCGATCTTGGCGTTGCTGTGATAGCGGCTCAGGGCCGATGCTGCGGCGGCGCGCAGGGACGGAGCATTGTTCGATTTTAGAACCGCCACCAGTACCTCGGTGGATTTCATGTGGAGGGCGGGTCGCTCTTCACGAGCCAGGTGCGCGAGAGCCTCGATGGCCTTTCTTGCCACCGAGACCTCTTTATCGGTTTTGATAGTCTCGATAATGGTGGCTTTCACCTCGTCTGTCTTCGGACCGATATTGCCCAGGGTCGTGATCAGGGCTGACTTGACCTGGTTGTCGTCGCTGGCCTTGAGAATGCCGATTATGGTGCTCAGGGACGAATCGGTGATGGAGAAATCCTGGTTGATCGAGAGGCGCTCCAGAAGCTGGGACGCCCTGAGCTTGACGGTGGGATCGCTTGTATCGAGAAGATCCACCAGGGCTTCGGCAGCCTCCGACGGGCGGTCATGGACCTGGCGCTCGAGCTCGTAGATGTCGAGCCGGGCTCCCTGCGTATTGGCGCGAATCGCTTTGATGATGCTCTTGACCGGCTCGCTGGACGAAAGACCCGGCGCAGCGCCGGCCGGCTCAGCCAGAAAGGGCGCCCCTGCTGCAATCACAGCCACGATCAGTCGCTTTGCCATATCTCGATCCTCATCTCCACTTAGTGGCATGATACCCTTTGAGACCGGTATCGGCCAGGGGGGAAACCCTGATCCGCCGGTTCATGGACTGTCCGGGGCGAAACGGATCAGAAGAGCCCGGGGAAAATAAATGGAGGCATTATTGAAATGGCTTTCCATGTCTTTCGTGTTTCGGCAATAGGTGACCACGAGAGTGCGCTCCCGGGCTGAGAGCTCGCTGTGACCCTTGGCGCTGTAGAGAATGATGTTGTCTTCCTTCTCAGGACAATTATAGACCCGGGTTGGACCGCTCCAGGGACCCTCGGGGCTCGGGGCTCTGCGCACGGCGATATCTTTGCTGAAAGGCGGCATATAGGTTGCTACCACACCCTCGATACCCTTCACCCTGCCCACCGACATTTCAGGTCCGGCATCCTCGAAGAGCACAGCTGCCTTCTCCGGGGAGCTGGTCCAGGTGGCGCCTCCGGCGAAGAATTCCATCTTCTCCGGCTTCAGCTCGGCAAGAGAAAGCCTGTCTATACGGGCGAGAATCAGGGGGTGGGCGTTCATGCCTGATTTCCGTCTGGGAGCGGTGCAAAATACATAGAGATCGCTTCCCTGCAGATAGCAAGCGGCTCCGGCGTGGACGGCTTCCGGGTCCCAGGGAAGGGTGACGGATCTCTGTTTCCATTTTGCCGGTTCTTCCCGGGGATTGTCGATGACCACCAGGTCATGTCCGACCGTCTCGAACTGGAAAGGCGGAGGGAGTTCGAGGTTGGTGCGTATGCGGTGCAGGAAGACATAGAGCTTGCCGTCTACACAGGCGCCGTCGCCGGGCCAGATATATTCTTTGTCTCGGGATTTCCAGATCGAGTCCGGTTTGTTCCTCGTTTTGTCCCAGTAGAATGTCAGGTCACCATATTCGATGCCGGAGGGAGCGGTCTCATCGGCATGCAGCGTTCCCCGGGCGACGGTGTTGTTGATCATATCGACCTTAATGCGCTTAGACCCTTCGATATCACCGATCCAGGTGTCGCCGAATGTCCAGATTGTCTCCTTCAGCCCGATGGGGACCGAGAAGGCGCCGTCGGCGCCGATCCAGCCGTGGCGCTGGTCGAAGAGACGATTGAGCTCCCTGAGGGGCTCGACTGATTCGGCTCTAAGCGGTTGGGGAGCCTTGCTCGAGTTGCAGTGACCCGGCGCGATAGCCAGGCTCAAAAAAGCGATCAGGATACAGAAAAACAGAGCCATCGGCTTCAGCTTTCTTCACCCCTGTCCGCGTCCGGTTCGCTCGAGGCGGGCGGAGTCTCCTTGCCGGAGCTGTCTGTAGCCGAGCCGTTGGTTCCGGAGCCGTTCTTGCCAATTTTGGATCTCTTGCCTGGTTTTCCCTTGCCGACGGTCGCCAGTCCGGCGAGGAAGTCCACATCGATGACCGGCCTCTGACCGACGAGCTTTCGCTCTCCAAGGGTGGCAATCTCTTTGTCCAGAGCCTCCTCGCTTATCTGCGGCTCGAGAATACGGACTATGTCTTTGAAATAGAGGGTTTCCTTCTCGACCAGGGCCGCTGCCATCGTATCGAGCTCTTCGCGTTTCGATCGCAGAAGTTGCTCGACATTCTGGTAGCATTCATCGACGATCTTCTTGATCTCGACCTCTATTTCTCTTTCGGTCTCGGGAGACGCCTGACCGCCGTCGGAGCCGAACGCGTCGCTGGTATTGAATTTGAAACTACCCATGCCGTAGCGGCGTACCATGGCGCTTGCCGTGCGCGCAACATTCGACAGATCGCTGCTTACGCCGGCGGCATTGGTCTCACGGAAAATTGTCTCGGCCACGAGTCCTCCAAGACTGACTTCGATTCGAGAGCGCAGCTCGAAGGCGTTCGGCACGTGATGGAAGTTGTCGTCCTTGTCCACCGACCACATATAGCCGAGGGCGCCGCCACTCGGGATAATGGTGACGACCTGGATACGGCTCAGCTCGTTCCGGTAGTAGGAGACGATCGTGTGTCCGGACTCGTGATAAGCGGTTTTCCAGAGATCCTTGAGGACCACGTTTTGAGTCCGGTGCATGCCGAAATGGACCCTCTGTATGGCCTGGATCATGTCCACCTGGCTCACGGCCGTGCGACCATTTCGAATCGCGGTCAGGCCAGCCTCGTTGACGATATTGGCGAGCTCGGCTCCGGCATCGAAGACTGTCATCCTGGCGATTTCCAGAATATTGACTGATTCGTCGAGCTCGACATTGTCCAGGTAGTGCTGGAGAATCGCCTCGCGCCCTTCCAGGTTGGGAAGGGGCACTTCGATACGCCGGTCGAATCGGCCGGGCCGTAGCAGAGCATCGTCGAGCATGTCTGGATTGTTGGTAGCACCGATGGTGAGCACTTTGTGCTTTCCGAATCCGTCCATCTCCACCAGAAGCTGGTTGAGAGTGCGGTTCACTTCGTTTTGCCCGCCGAAGCCCCTGTCCTTGGTTCGACTCGAGCCCACGGCGTCGATCTCGTCGATGAATACGATGGCCGGTTTGCCGCTGCGCCTGGCTTGCTCGTAGATGGCCCTCACCCTCTGGGCGCCCAGACCTACCCAGACCTGCACGAAGTCGGTGCCGGCCAGGGAGTAGAATGCCACTCCCGCCTCATTGGCGATGGCTTTGGCCAGCATTGTCTTCCCTGTGCCGGGACGGCCGACCAGGAGAATCCCCTTGGGGGCCTTCAGACCGCTTTTCTGGACGACGTCTATGTTCTTGAGGAGAGTGACCACCTCTTTCGCTTCGCTGATTGCCTCATCCATTCCCTTGACGTCCTCGAGCTTGACATCGAGGTCGGGTACCTTGGAGAGATTCATGCCGTCTGTATTGAGCTTGTGCCCGGCGGTCACGGAGACTCGACCGACGGCGTCTTCCAGATCGTCGGACTGGATGGCCTTTCTGCCTTTGCGGACGGCAAGGATAGCTGCTTCGTTGACGGTGGCGGCAATGTCCGCGCCGGAGAAATTGAAGGACTGCTTGCCCAGAGCTTCCAGGTCGATGTCGTCTTCTACTCTGACTTTCTCCAGGTAAGTCTTGAAAATTTTCTCCCGGGCCTCGGCATCGGGGAGAGGCACATAGAGTTTGCGGTCGAAGCGGCCCGAGCGCAAGAATGCGGGATCGAGCTGATTCTCGACATTGGTCGCGCCGATCGTGATCACATTGCTGTGACCGCCGACGCCGTCGAGCTCAACCAGGATCTGATTGAGCTCGGTGGTGCGCTCGTTTCCGGTGTCGCGCATAGTGCCGCCCACGGCATCGATCTCGTCGATGAAGACGATGGCGGCCGGGCTTTTCCTTGCTTGACTGTATAACGAGCGGATTCTTGCGGCTCCTTCGCCCCTGAAAGAGCTCTTGAAGTAAGTCGCCGACAGTCCATAGAAAGGAACCCCGGCTTCGTTAGCTATGGCTTTGGCAAGCATGGTCTTACCGACCCCGGGGGGTCCGATCATCATGATTCCTTTGGGAAGCTTGGCGCCGATCTGGCGAAGCTCCTCGCCCCGCTTGAGAAAGTCTACAATCTCGCTTATGTCTTGCTTGACGTCATCGATTCCGATCACATGCTCCAGGCGCACTTTCGGATCATGGGTGATCAGCTCGACACCGGAGGTGAGAGTGCGCTCCAGGCCGATGGCGATGTTGTCCAGGGCGGATTTGATCGTGTCGAGGGTCACTTTGTTCGGTCCCCCCGGGCGCCTGGCCAGGAGCGCCGCCTCGTTGACGACGTTGGCGATATCGGCAGGAGAATAGTTGGCGGTAAGGTCCACCAGCTCTTTCATCTCGATATTTTTCGTCGTGGCTGACCTTGTTCAGGTAATACCGGAAGATCAGCTCTCGCTCTTCTTCGGTGGGTATCTGGAAGTAAATGCGCCTGCTCATTCTTCCGGCTCTCAGAAGAGCCGGATCGAGCATGCCATCGTTATTGGTTGCGCCGATGACCAGCATTCGGGACCCGTGGAAGCCGTCCATCTCGGTAAGCAAAGTATTGAGAGTCATGTTCATGTCGGTCTGGCCGCCGAAACCGCGGTCAGCTTGCCGGCGGGCTCCGACCGATTCGATCTCGTCTATGAACAGGATTGCCCTGTCGTGCTGCCGGAGCTTGGCGAAAAGCATCTTGAGCTTGAGGACGCCGAGGCCCATGATCAGTCCGCTCAGTCCGCCGCCTTCGATGACATAGAACGGCACGCCGACTTCGTTGGCGATGGCACGGGCGAAGATGGTCTTGCCGACGCCGGGAGGACCGATGAAAATCATGCCCTTGGGGACATCGGCGCCGGAGTCCATGTAGTGCTGGCTGTTGGAGAGGATGTCGATGACTTCTTTGATCTCGATTTTGGCTTTGTCGTTGCCGATCAGCTCGTCGAGGGTCTGGGGAGCTTTCGGACTGATCGGCGGATCTTTGAACAGGAAAGGAAAGAACTTCTTGCCGAATGGCTTGGGAGCTTTGGAGTCGGCTCTTGGCGGGAGCGGAAAGAGGATCGAGAGCAGGATATAGAATTGCATCAAGATGAGCAGCGCACCGAATATGGCGGCGCCAATCAAATTGATGATCGAGTATTTCAGGAGAGCCGGAAAGGAGGTGAACGGGTTCCACCATTGGGCCGTGAGAATCAGGACCACGGTCCATATGATCAAGAGCGTCCAACGGGCCCAATTTTTCATGACTCTGGCAATCCTCTCTTATGAAACTAGAATCTTCCGACCATCGGAAAGTCTGCTCTCATTCACGTTTTCGTATCCTTGACGCTGGCGGCGCCCAGATAATCGCGGTCAGTGTCGACGAAGTTCATCTCCGGAAGCATTCCGGCCTCGTTGCGGCTCTTGAGCTGGACTCTCTCGTCAACGATGCAATCCCGCACCGCTACCGGGCGAAAATCACGCGACAGACCCCGACCTCCGAAAAGGCAGGTGAAGGTGAGAACCGCGATGAAAGCTATGATGTAGTTTCGCATACTTGTGTTGTTCCCATCTCGACCCGGAATCTCCCGTGGAAGCCGGCATAGGGCCTGCTAAAGAGCTATTTTAACCCTGATTGCAGGGCGCCGCTCGGTTGTTTGGGGCGTTATCGGGTCAGGGTTTATCCTAGAGAGTACCCAGAGCCGGTGCCGATTGCGGGATATGAATCTGATTGCGGGCCAGCCAGCCGCGCATGGAATTCTCGTCCATGGCGCCCTCGTTAGTATCCTGCAGGTGACCTTCCTGGAAGATCATAAAGGTCGGCACGCCGTAGACATTGTATTTACCTGCCAGTCTCGGGCTCTTTTCGAGATTGACCTTGCAAATGGTGATCTTGCCCTGCCCCTCGTATGCCAGGGTGCCGAGCACCGGAGCCACCTGCTTGCAGCCCGGGCAGTTGTCGGTGTAGAACTCCACCAGGACCGGATCCCGGGAATCGAGAACATAGCCCTGGAAGGTGCTCTCATCGGTCTCGAAGATGAGCTCCTGGCCGCGCAGGGCGGGCTGGTTGGCGCCCTGGTCGTCCTGCAGGGGCTGCACTTTGAAGTTCATGCCGTTGAGTATGGAGCCCACCGCCAGAGCCAGCAGAAACGCGATAACGACCTCTTTCATGGGATTTCCTCGAAAAAAATGAAGGTAGACTCCAAGCCTACCTTCTATATTTGCACAAGGGCGCTAATTTCGCACCGTGGTCTTATTTGCCGCGCTCCGGAACGAGCAGGAAGTCGATCACGTGGATGACACCATTGGCGCAATCGACGTCGGGCTTGGTGACGAGGGCTCCGTCGACGACCAGAGTCTGACCGTCGTCTTTGGAGTCGATCATCAGGCTCTCGCCCTGGATGGTCTTGATCGAGCGCTTCTGAGCTAGATCCTCAGCGCTGACCTTGCCTTTGACCACATGATACTTGAGGATCTCGGGAAGCAGCTCTTTGTCTCCGAGGAGCTCTTCTTTTCTCTCTTTGGGCAGCTTGCCGAAAGCAGAGTCGCTGGGGGCGAACACTGTGAACGGTCCTTTGCTGTGCAGGGTGCGAGCCAGACCCGTGGAAGCGAGAGCGCCGGTGAGGGTATCGAAATCGCCTTCAGCCTTGGCTGTTTGAACGATATCTTTCTTTTTGCTCACCTGCCGTTTTTTCTTGGCAGCGGCCGGTTGCGGGCTGGTCACCTCGATGCCCAGCGTCAACCCCGTGCCCATCACCGAAAGGGCAAGCAAGCTCATCGCTGCGCGCTTTACGTATTCCATCTCGATCTCCTTCTTCTTTACCCCAAAGAACAATTACAAACCCGGAAAGTCGCCGGATCTTGTCTGTCACCCAAACACCGCCAGTACTAGACGTGCTTGTTGATAGCCGTCGTCAGTTTGGATTTCGGAACCGCACCGACGACCTGCTCTACTACCTGACCTTGCTTGAAAAGATAAAGGCTAGGTATGCCTCTGATATGGTATGCCTGGGCAGTTTTCGGATTCTCGTCGGTATTGACCTTGACGACTTTGATCTTGCCCTCGAAATCCTTGGACAGATCCTCGACGATGGGAGCCACCGCTTTGCAAGGACCGCACCAAGGAGCCCAGAAGTCTACCAGTACTGGGACGTCAGCCTTCAAGACTTCTTGCTCGAAGGTAGCATCGGTTACATTTGCCACAGCCGACATTATGGAATGGACCTCCCCGTGGGTGTTTGAAACTAGCTCTTTTCCTTTGTTATGGAAATTATAGTCTCACCGGGACAGTTTCCCACACAAAGGTCAATTTGTCTTAATCCGATGATCCATAAGCTTGAAGCGCTCACGATTAGCTTCAGGCAAAATATAATCAGGGTTTGGAGGGTTTCAAAGATACCCTGTGCCATGGGAAGCTACCGTAAAAATTCGGTGAGAAAATAGGTAGAGACGAGGAAACTACCGGATGCGCGCTCTCGAGAGACTATATAGATGGCTATTCAGCTCGCTTGCCAACCAGCTGCTGATTACCTATCTCCTGATCATCACCATCGCTCTGGTGGTGGTGAGCTTCTGGGCCTATGTCACAATCAAGCGGGAGTCTATCACCGATCTCAGAAACTCTCTGGAGGTGGAGGCTGTCAACCTCGCCCTCGAGATCGACAACGACCTGCAGCTAGACTCTCCTGCCAGCCGCGAGCGGATCCAGAGAGCCGTCGATCGTCGCGCAACCAGACTCGGTGTCTCGATCACCGCCGTGGATCGAAACGGTCATGTCCTTGCCGATTCCGGACCGGTGGGCGAGTTCGCTCCCAGGCCCAGGGACGAGACTGAGAAGACTGAGAATCTCCTCAACGAGTCCGAGATCGCCGACGCTCTCGCCGGGGTGATGGCGACTTCCAAGCGCAGCTCACCCACCACCAATACCAACTGGCTCTATGTAGCCAATCCGATTCGATCCGCCGGTGTCACATCCGGTGTTATCCGGGTGGGAGTGCCGCTGACCGAAGTCGAGCAGCGCCTGGCGAAGGACCTGATCGTCTTTCTCGAGATCATTCTGGGCACCGGCGTGGTCACGGTCATGATCAGTCTCTGGCTTGCCGAGCGGGTCAACCGCCCGGTCAAGGAGATGAGCAAGATGGCCAAAGACATCGCCATATCCGGAGACATCACCAGTTATCTGCCTGTCCGGCGCACCGACGAGATCGGCGAGTTGAGCCTGGCTTTCAACCAGATGATCGGTCGTCTGCAAGAGCAGGAGCGCATGCGTCAGGAGTTCATCTCCAACGCCAGCCATGAGCTCAAGACCCCGGTCATGGCTATCGGTTCGGTGGTCGAGGCTCTGCTTGCCGGAGCCGCCGACGACCCCGCCCTGCTCAAGCAGTTTCTCGCTTCTCTGGAGAAGCTGGTGGATCGTCAGGATCGACTCATCCGCGATTTGCTTGATATCTCCAAGCTGGACAGCGCCGATCCCACCGACTGGAGCGACAACGTCAATATCAAGCAAGTCCTGGCCGAAGCCGTAGAGCAGGTCCGTCCCCAGGCCGAGAAGAAATCGCAGACTTTCAAGGTCCCCGCCGATCTCGAGACCGGCGAGCGGAGCGGGGCGAGGGTAAGAGGCAGTGGTATCCAGTTGCAGCGCGCTCTGATCAATCTGCTCACCAATGCGGTCAACTATACGCCGGAAGGCGGCACTGTCTCCGTTTCCCTGAAAGAGACCGACAACGGCCGGGTTCAGATTGCCGTGAAAGACACCGGAGCGGGCATCTCGCCTGATGATATACCGCATATCTTCGAGCGATTCTACCGGGGAGACAAGTCCCGGGCCCGGGAAGCCGGGGGATCGGGGCTCGGTCTTGCCATCACCAGAGAGATTGTCGCTCGTCATCATGGTACGGTAGAGGTCGATTCGGTTCTCGGTCAGGGCTCGACTTTCACCATGGTCCTGCCTCTGGGGTGATAGATTGATTTCGTTTATTCGCGATTTTTTCCTCGGCATTCTCGGACGCAAGCCCGACTCGACAGACGCCGACGAGCAGGCTGAGCTCTGCTGCCAGGGTCGTGTCCATATCGCCTATCGCGGTCTCGCCGATGACAGGCTCTATATGGCTTATGACAGGACCTGGCAGGAAGTGCGATTCTTCAAGCCCAATGGCTTGCGGGTCTTCTGCGCCGATTGCCGGCGACATCTGTTTGGATCCGGTCAATGAATCGTCGTGGCGGTCTTCTTATTTGTGTAGTACTGGGTGCCGAGCAGATCGGCTTTGATCAACTCCATATCGACCTGGTGGGCAATCATGGTTCCCTGGGCGAAGCCTGCCGCCACCGACAGAATGGTGGTGATGAGCGCTACTTGAGAGAGGGAAGCGGAGAGTTTTTCTCCGATGACTGAGAGCATCGCCTCGAAGCTGAATCCGCGTATGGCTGCCTTGATGCTGCTTCCGAATAGAGATAGAGAAGCGCTCTTGTGATCGTTGACAAGCCGATCCATTCGATGGCTCCGGTTATGGCTTCGACTGTGCAGGGATTGTAGATTCTGAGCGTCCATAAGGACGTTATACCCGCATGGGTGATATCGAAGCTGTTTCAGTCGGTCATTATGTCGGCCAGACCGGGTTTGCCCTCGGTCTTCACTTTGCATGCGGGTCGCCATGATCGGAAACGGTCCAGGTCCTGCCTGCCTATATTGGGGCAGTGGCTCAGGGTGAGGACTCTCAAGCGTCGCAATTTTCGCAGCTTCCAGAGACCGGCTCCGGATAGCGGATTGTTGTCCACGGCAAGCCTGCGGAGATTGATAAGGTGAAGGATGAACGGCACGTCACTGTCCTCGAGCCCGGTGTTCCCCAGGTAGAGGGCGCGCACCGCGGGGTTGTCCAGATCGGCCATATACCGGTAGTCGACCCTGGTATTGCTCAGGGAGAGATTGCGCAGGTTCGGAAGCTCATTGAGAGCGGCGATTCCCTTTCCGGCGACGCCATTGCAGGCGTTCAGCCTGATCACCTCCAGGGACTGGATCTTCGAAAGCGCGTCGAATATCTCGTCGCCCACCGGGCCTCTTCCCAGGCTTATGATATAGAGCTCCGGCAGCTTCGAGAGTTTTCTTATGCTGTCCGGCTTCAGGGCCAGTCCTGCAAATGGTATCGATACCCCGGTCGGTGACCCGGGTGAAGGACAGATTGAGATTTTCCAGGGGAAGATCGGCTATGCCTTTTAGGCTGTCGTCGTTGTAAGGCTGGGCCTCCCAGTTGATGGCGCGAACCGAGCCGTCCTTGCGGAAGCTCTCCCGCACCCTGGCAGCGCTCAGTCTGGATCTCATCTTCTTTTCCAGATCGTCAACGGATTGTGGAAAGGAGACCTCTGACAGATTCTGTCCGGACCTGGCATGTTTCTGGTTTCTTGTAGTGATCGGCTGGAGCATGAGATAGAGTCCCAGGCATATCGGGACAAGCAGCAAGGTCATGGCGATCCCTGCCTGTCGCGGACCGAGAGGATAACTCGTGCCTGATTTCGACTCTTGCGCCGATTTCGTTTGTGGATCCGAATCTGATTCCGAAACGAGATCGATCCGATCGAGAGCGGCGATAAGCTCGGTCACGCTTTGAAAGCGTTTTTCCGGCTCTTTCTCCAGGCAGCGTCTCAGGACCTCCTGCAGCCCGTCGGGGAGCGATTCCGGAATGATCGCTTGTTCCCGGGCGTGTCTGTATATGGTATCGAGAGTGGTATTGCCTGGGAAGGGCACCGAGCCGGTCAGTAGCTCGAAAAGGATGCAGCCCAGTGAATAGATCTCGGAGCGGGCGTCATATTGCCCCTCGGTCACCTGCTCCGGTGCCATATAAGCCGGTGTGCCCACCACCCTCTTGCCTGAATAAGCCGCGCCTGGCCCGGCCTCGCCGCTCACCAGGGCGAGCCCGAAATCGATCAGCCGGGCTCCGGGAATGCCCCCCCCCGGTCGAAGACGATGATATTGCCTGGTTTTAGATCGCGATGGTAGATCCCGGCGCTATGAGCGAATTCCAGAGCTCTGCTTGTATCGGACAGGATCTTGAGAGCGTGCTCCGGGCTCAGCAAGGGTCGCGGCTCTTGCTCCAGGAGCCGATCCAGGGAGACTCCCGAGACATGCTCCATGACCATATAGGGCGCACCGTTAATGGTGGCACCGAAGTCGAGCACCGAGGCGACATTGGGATGGTTGATCTTGCTGGTCGCCCGGGCTTCCTGCTGGAAGATTCGGATCTGCTCCGGGTCGCTGAGATGCTGGATCTTGACCACGACTCTCTTGTTGAGAAGAAGATCCCGGCAGAGGTAGACACCGGCACCTACCCTGGAGCGGAGCTCGGCTATCGGCTTGTAGCGCTCTTCCGGAAACTGTCCCGGGGGAAGTTCTACCGAGGGCTCTTCGATTTCCGGCTCGATCGATTCGGCCATCGAGTCGATGGTCTGGGTGCGGACCTCGCCCCGGGCAGAGACAGTGGCCGAATACGGACGGTCGCAATCGCAGGTGTCGGCGCGAAATATCCACTGGGTGAAGGAGCCGGCTCGGCCCTGATTGGTTCGTTTGCCGCAACGCAGGCAGATATCGATCCCGGTTTCGGCTGGACTATCGAGGGTTTTCTCCCGCAGGGCGTTGCACTGGCAGACCGAAATCCACTGCGTCAGGCTGCCGGATGACTCGGTGGTTCGCGGCTGCTGGCAGATTGGGCAGATTGACAGTGGGTCTATTTCTTCGCTCTCGTCCTGGAGATAGTGGCTGTGTCGAGATACTAGTTCAGGTTTGACAGCTCGGCGACCAGGGCTTTGCGCAGGGAGCCGCCACAGCTTTCGAGGAGGCTCTCGGCCTGGACCCGACCGATCTTGCGCTTGACCATTAGAATAGCTGTCTTGGCGCGATCGTGGGAGGAGACCAGGGCGCCTTCGGCAAGATGCCTGGGCACACCGCCCAAAAGCGAGATGATCGATACCGCTCGCTCTCTGAGTTTTTCGTTGGTGGGCCGGAGGTCGACCATGAGGTTCTCGTAGACCTTGCCCATTCTCACCATGGAGCAGGTGGAAAGCAGATTGAGGATCATCTTCTGAGCGGTGCCGGACTTCATGCGGGTGGAGCCCGAGATGGCTTCGGGTCCGACCAGAACGGTGATGGTCACGTCGCAGAGTTTCTCGAGGTGCTCGCTTTGTGTATTGACCACAGCTATGGTCGCGGCTCCCAGCTCTTTCGCTTTCTCCAGCGCGCCGGTCACATAGGCGGTGCGGCCGCTGGCTGTGATACCGATTATGGCATCATTGGGGCCGACACCGGCGGCGATCACGTCTTTGACTCCGAGCTCCTTGAGGTCTTCGGCGCTCTCGAATGCCTGGAACATGGCCTCTTTGCCGCCGGCGATGAAGGAGAGGACCTGGTCGGGCGAGACGCCGAAAGTAGGCGGGCATTCCGCCGCATCGAGGACGCCCAGGCGGCCGCTGGTGCCTGCCCCGAAGTAGATGAGGCGACCGCCTTTGATCAGCTTCTCGGTGATGATGTCCACGGCCCGGGCAATGTCCGGAATCACCTCCTGGACTTTCTGAGCGACGATCATGTCTTCGGCCTGGACGCGCTTGACTAGTTCCAGGGTGTCGAGCAGATCGAGGTCCATCGTATTCTCGTTGCGCTCTTCGGTCACTTGCTTGGTGAATTCGGTTGTGTAGCCCATCATAATTTATCTCCGGAGATTCCTAGGTTCTGATCACGATTATAGAGAAGCTTAGCCCTTAATTTCTAGCGAGAGCCTCTTGCTTTTGTAACGATACCGGCGAGCCTGTGGACAGGTCCACCTTTGAGCGGCGAAGGAAGGAGCCGTCGCCTTCTTTGCCTACATATTTGCCTTTGTCGATAATCACCTTGCCGCGGCTCAAGACCGTATCGGTGACGCCGGTCACCTCGAAGCCCTCGTAGCAGCTGTAGTCCACCCTCATATGGTGGGTCTTGGCGCTGATGGTCATTTTCTTGTCGGGATCGAAGATCACGATGTCGGCATCGGACCCGACGGCGATGGTCCCCTTGCGCGGGAACAACCCGAAGATCTTGGCGGCATTGGTGGAGGTGAGCTCCACGAAACGATTGAGAGAAATCCTGCCTTCCTTGACTCCGCCGTTGAAGACCAGGCTCATGCGGTTCTCGACACCGGGACCGCCGTTGGGGATCTTGGTGAAATCGTCCCGGCCCAGCTCTTTCTGTTCTTTGAAGCAGAAGGGGCAGTGGTCGGTGGAGATGACCTGGAGGTCGTTCATGCGCAGACCGTTCCAGAGCTCTTTCTGGTTGCACTTGTCGCGCAGGGGCGGCGTCATGACATATTTCGAGCCCTCGAAATTCTCTTTCTCGTAATAAGAATAATCGAGGAAGAGATACTGCGGGCAGGTCTCGGCGAATGCCGGGATGCCGTAATCCCTGGCCTCCTGGACTTTCTTGAGAGCGTCGTGGGAGCTCAGGTGGACGATATAGACCGGCGACTCGGCCATCTCGGCCAGGGCGATGGCCCTGTTGACGCCTTCGGCTTCCGCCTTGGTGGGTCTGGTGAGGGCGTGGAACTTGGGAGCGGTATGGCCTTTCTCCAGGGCGCGCTCGATGATCTCGTTGATGACCACGCCGTTTTCGGCGTGCATGCAGACCAGGGCGCCTTCCTCTCCGGCCAGGGACATGGCCCGGTAGATGGTGGCGTCGTCTACAAGGAGCACGCCGGGATAAGCCATGAAAAGTTTGAAGCTGGTGACGCCCTCATCGTTGATCAGCCTGCGCAACTCGGGGATGCGGGTCCTGGGCAGGTCGGTGACGATCATGTGGAAGGAGTAGTCGATGGCTGTCTTGCCGTCGGCTTTCTTGTGCCAGATGTCCAGAGCTTCCATGATGGACTGACCCTTGGTCTGGATCGCGAAATCGATAATCGTCGTCGTTCCGCCGTGGGCCGCGGCCAGGGTGCCGGTCTTGAAGTCATCGGCCGATGTGGTGCCGCCGAAAGGCATGTCCATGTGGGTGTGCGCGTCGATGCCCCCGGGAATGACGAGCTTGCCCCTGGCGTCGATGACCTTGTCGGCTTCCATGGTGAGGTTCTTGCCGATGGTCTCGATGGTCTCCCCGTCGATGAAAATATCGGCGTGGTAGTCATCGACAGCGGTAATGATGCGTCCGTTCTTGATTAGAGTCTTCATGTCGTGCCTCGCGCTCAGTCCTAAAGTATGTCAGAACATATATTCAATTTGTATATGCGCCTGTCTGGCTAAAAATTAATTAGCCGGGTTGCAAAGCTGTCGTCCCCGGTCTTTTTATCCGCGCAAGGCGCACAAACCGGCAAGGCTTCAATTGCTCTCAACCGATGAAAGCAGCCTGCCATGCTATGCTTCCGTGATATAAAGGCTCTTTCCAGAAGCCGGCCGAGAGTCGGGGAGACCACGCGTGAAAGGTGTGACCAATGACGTCATTTCGGAGGTGCGCTCCCGGGCGAGCCTCGTGGACGTCATCTCGGAGTCGGTGGTCCTCAAGCGCGCCGGCAAGGAGTACAGAGGTCTCTGCCCGTTTCACAAAGAGAAGTCTCCTTCTTTTCACGTCAATCCGGACAAAGGGATCTTCAAATGTTTCGGTTGCAATGAAGGCGGTGATGTCTTCGCTTTCGTCCAGAAGGCGAAGGGTGTGGGTTTCATCGACGCGGTCAGGGATCTGGCCCACAGGTACGGGGTTACCCTTGTCGAATCCGAATCCGAGCGCCAGGAATATGACAAGAAAAGCGCCATGCGCCTGCTTTACGAGCAGGCTGCCGAGTATTACCGGCGCATGCTCAAAGACCCTCACGAAGGCGCTGCTGCGCGAAAATATCTGAGCGACCGTGATATCACCGAAGAGACCATCGAGCGTTTCGGTCTGGGTTTCGCCCCCAATAGCTGGGACGGGCTCCTGGAGTATCTCAAGCAGTCGGCGCGGCTTTCGGGCCGGGCGCTGGCCGAGGCCGGGCTGGTGAAAGAGCGCCAGGGGGGCAGCGGATTTTACGATCTGTTTAGAAACCGGCTGATGATCCCGATTTGCGACGATCAGGGAAGGGTCATCGCATTTGGTGGCAGAACCATGGGCGACGATCAGGTGAAGTATCTCAATTCGCCCGAGACTCCCATATATCAGAAAGGTCAGCACCTCTTCGGTTTTCATCTCGCCAGGGAAAGCATCAAAGAGAAGGACGCGGTGATTGTCGCCGAGGGCTATTTCGACGCCATCACTCCTCATCAATTCGGTTTCACCAACACCGTCGCCACGCTGGGCACGGCGCTTACCGAAGCCCAGGCCAGGCTGCTCATTCGCTATACCGAATCACGCCGGGTCTACATCGCTTTCGACGCCGATAGCGCCGGGGCCAGAGCCGTAGAGCGAGGGGTCGAGACTCTGGCCGGGGTCGCCCAGGGTGTCGGAATCAAGCTCCGGGTCCTGAGAGTGCCCGGCGGCAAGGACCCTGACGAGTGTCTAAGGCAGGAGAACGGTCCGGCGCTTTTCGAGAAAGCTATCGAAGAAGCTCCCACCCTGATGGATTATGCCATCGAGAAAGCTATCGGTGGTGTCGGTCTCGAAACGCACACCGGCAGAATCGAAGCATCTCGCAGGGTGGTGCCGATTCTGGGAGCGATCAAGAATTCGGTGGAGCGGGGCGAGTTCGTGAGAGTGTTATCTGATCGCTTGCAACTTAGTGAGGAAGAGCTCTATTCGGAGGTCAGGCGCTACCGCCGCGATAACAAGCTCGATCTCGACGAGCGCATGGCCCAGCGCCGCTACGAGAATGACTATGGCAACTCCGGGCACCGGGGAGGCGGGGACTTCAACAACAAGGGCTATTATCGCAAAGGCAATTTCCGCAATCAGCAAGACTGGAAGCGGGGAGCCCCGCACCGGCAAGCCCCGGAAGCCGATTTCGTCAGGACGCCTCCGGCAGGTCGCGGGACCGTTCCATCCGGTCTTATGGAAGCGGAAAGGCAGCTCCTGGCTCTCTATCTCACATCCAGGGACGACTATGATCGGGTTCTCCCGATTTTTCAGGATGAGCGCCTGGTCACCCCGGAGCATCAGAAGATAAAAGAAGCCATCGAAGGGATAGGCAGCCAGTTCAATACCATGAAAGATCTAGAAGAGAGTCTCATGTTTAGATTGGCATCTGAGCCCGAACTAGCGCACCCTCACAGAGATTCTTTTCAAAGTGGAAGAAGTTCGAAAGCAGATCACTTCCTCTCAATGTAGTACTTCTAGACTATCTGCTCCACAATGCTTAAGGAAAGGGTCTCTGTCTCACTCTCCAGATGGTCCAAAGTTGACCACTGCGGGCGAATGACGATGAAGAAGATTGAAATCTCAGAGCGAATTGACAAATTAAAGAAGCTAGACAAGGTAGAATTATCGTCAATCGACGTCATCATGGATCTCTCAAGAATAGAATTTCCGAGCTCGAGAGCTAACATTGATTAGCACCTGATCTTGGAGCGGAGACACTAGTGAGCAAAGGCAAGAGCAAAGGTAAAGGCAAGGACCGGGAAGACAGCTTCATCAAGAAGCTCGACAAGCTCGAGGAGTCCGGCAAGCAGCGCCATCGTGCCGGTCTCGAGGACCTACTCTCGAGCGACGACGACGACGAGAGCTCGCCTCCTGATGATGAGCTGGCCCTCGAGGAGCAAGAAGAAGAGGACGAGGAAGATGCCAGCCTCGAGAAGGTTTCCAAGGGGCTGTCCTCGGACGACCCGGTACGCATGTATCTCAGGGAGATCGGGCGGATTCCCCTACTCACCGCCGGCCAGGAGATCGAGCTGGCTCGCAAGATCGAGATGGGTGGCGCCGAGGGTGCCATCGCCAAGCGCAAGCTCACCCAGGCCAACCTCAGGCTGGTGGTCTCCATCGCCAAGAAATATGTTGGGCGCGGCATGCTGTTCCTCGATCTCATTCAAGAGGGTAATCTCGGTCTCATCCGCGCTGCGGAGAAATTCGACTACGAGCGGGGATACAAGTTCAGCACCTACGCCACCTGGTGGATCCGCCAGGCGATCACCAGAGCAATCGCCGACCAGGCCCGGACTATCCGTATCCCGGTCCATATGGTCGAGACCATCAACAAGCTCAAGAAGGTTACTCGCAAGCTTGCTCAGGAAAGAGGCCGCAAGCCCACAGAGGAAGAAATCGCCGAAGGCATGGAGATCAGTGTCAGCAAACTGCGCGAGATTGTGAAAGTGGCTCAGGAGCCGATCTCGCTCGAGACCCCCATCGGCAAGGAAGAAGACAGCCGCCTCGGCGATTTCATCGAGGACCGGGACGCCGAGACGCCGGCAAGCAATGTCACCCAGGAGCTATTGCGCGAGGATATCATCGAGGTCATGGCCGGGCTTTCGCCGCGGGAGCGCGATGTCCTGCGTCTGCGTTTCGGTCTCGACGACGGGCGCACCAGGACCCTGGAGGAAGTCGGGCAGCTATTCGGGGTGACCCGGGAGCGTATTCGCCAGATCGAGGCGAAGGCTCTCCGTAAGCTCAGGCATCCCAACCGCTCCAGACGGCTGCGCGAATATATCGACGACTAGAGCCTCACCGGATACGGTGCTGCCATTGAGCCGCTCGGCTACCAGCCCTCGTCTTCCGGGAGCCACTCGAGAATTTCCGGTGGGCGCCTGATCTCCTCGAGCATCTCGTAGAGGCTAGAAGACTCCTGGGCCCGCACGGCTTTCAGCGGGACCGCCAGGACTTTGACAGTCACGGCTCGTGAGCCCAGCTCGATATGGATCGAATCGCCTTCCTTGATGTCTGTGGATGACTTTGCCGGCCGGTCATTGACATAGACCCGCCCCTGATTGCAGGCCATCTGGGCAACGGTCCGGCGTTTGATCAGCCGGGAGACTTTCAGCCATTTGTCCAGTCGCAATTTCTTCTCCTCGAGTTCATTTGTGCTTGCCTGTCCAGTCCGGTATGAATGAGAAAGGTACCAGGTCTTTATCGAGATCGGCTATCACCGCGCGGTCTTTGCGGGCTCTGGCTTTCTCGCCGAGCTTTTCGTATACCCGGGCGCGACCCTCGTACAGGGGTCTGTGGTTGGGCGCCACGGCAATGCCGGCGGTGTAGTCGTCCACGGCTGCTTTGAGCTCGCCGAGATTCTCGCGGGCCAGGGCTCTGGACTGGAAGCTCTTGTAGTCCCTGGGATTGTGCTTGATCATCGCGTCATAATCCACTATCGCCTTTCGCCAGTCCTTCAAGATGGACAGTATCGCTGCTCGTTTGAACCGGTAACTCATGCCTCCCGGCGCCAGGGCGATGGCCCTGTCCAGCATTGCTACCGATTCCCGGTATTTTTTCTGGTGCATGAGAATCCTGGACTTTACGTAGTATGCGGAATCCATAAGGGGCTGCTTTGCAATTACCGAGTCGATGTTCTGCAGAGCTTCTCTATCCCTTCCCAGGTTATGGAGGCAGGCGGCCAGATGGTAACGACAGTCGGCGCAGTCTGGATCGAGTCTGACGGCTCTGTCCAGTTGCTCGAAGGCGAGCCTGTCCTCGTCCATGCGACCGTAGACTACTCCGAGCATCATACGAAGCCTGGCATCCTTCGGAAAGCGCTTAACTGCCTCCCTGCCGAAGTCGGCAGCGGCATCGAGAGTCTCTTTCCGGTCGCTGAGCAGATCGAGCTTCTTTACCCAGAGCCGCGCGCGCTCGGGATGTTTTTCGATCTCTCTGGTGATCGCGTTCAGCTTGGCTGTCTTGCTGCTGGTGATTCCGGGAGCCTTATCGCCTGCCAGTCTCGACGGGTGCGACTGGCAGAGCGCGGGCTCGCCTGAGGCGGCAAGCATGATGAAAGCAAGGAGAGTTCCGGGGAAGCGCTGCATCATTGCATTGTATTACAGACGCGGAGCCGGAGAAGCTCGCCTGGCCATTCTCTTGAAAAGCGGGAAGATTGAGCACGCTGGCGAGAGAGTATAGAATCAGGTATTCTTTTTCAATGGCGAATTCTCCACGATTCCAGCCAGGTGACCTTGCTCCAATTTTTGATAACAGCCTTTGCGAAAGGCAACCATATGCGGTTACGAACGGGCCTTTTCGTCTTCCCGGGGATTCCGGGCATGCTTGTCGGCCTGACTATCCTCACTTTCCTGGCCGGATGCGGCGCCAAGCCGGAAGAGGAGGACACCCATAGCAAGACCATCTCGGGACCCCGGGTGCTGAAAGTCTCGGATGATGTCATGAAGAGGCTGGATGTCAAAACCGAGGTCGTTGAAAAGCGCCCGGTGGCTGTGCCCCTGCACCTCACCGGCAGGATCGAGCCCGATATCCAGAAAGAAGTGGACCTGAGCACGAGAATAGCCGGGAGAATCAGCGATATCTTCGTGCTTCCCGGCGAGCACGTGCAGAAGGGGCAGCGTGTCGCCCTGGTGGATAGCCAGGAGATCTCGGATCTGCAATCCCAGCTTATCGAGGCACGCTCCAAGCTGACCGTAGCCGAGCTTCACCAGGAGCGGGAGCGCCAGATCCTCGATGAGCTCATCAAACGTCCCACCGAGCTCATCAAAGCCCGGGCCACTTTCAATTCGGCGAAAGTGCAGAAGGAGCTTGCTGAGACCGAGTTCGACCGGATTCAGGGTCTCTACAAGGAGAAGATCGCAGCCGCCAAGGACTTCGTCACCGCCAAGGCGAACCTCGCCAAGGCCCAGGTCAACTTCGATCAGGCCCAGGCCAATCTCCAGCGCGAAGAGCATCTCTACAAGAATCGCGCCATGCTCAAGCGCGATTTTCAGCTTGCCCAGGCGGAAGCCTCCCGGGCTCGCAACCACGTCAATATGCTCAACCAGAGGCTCAACTTCCTGGGCTGCGGCCAGCATATGCTCGACGAAGTCGTTTCCACAGGCAAGATCGTCGGCTCGATCCAGCTGACGGCGCCGATAAGCGGCGTGGTCACCTACAGGGACGTGTCGGTGGGGGAGCTGGTGCAGCCGGACCGGGTGATTTTCACAATCAGCGATATGTCCACTGTGATGCTCAGGGTCGATCTCCCGGAGTCCGATCTCAAGCGGGTAAAACTGGGCGATCGTGTGAAGATTCGCCTGGCCAGCTATCCCGATGAGCTGTTTCAGGGAGTGGTTAGCTATATCAGTGTCATCGTCGACCAGGCTACTCGTACCGTGGCTGTGCGAGCCCGGCTCGAGAACAAGGACGGTATCCTCAAGAAGTTCATGTTTGCCGAGATCGAGCTCGAAGGGGCTCCGGAAGTGGTGCTTGCCTGCCCCAAAGACGCCATTCAGGAGCACGGCGGCGAGAAGATTGTCTTTGTCAAAACCGCTGAGGGCTTCGAGGAGCGGCGGGTGAAAGTCGGCTTCGAGGGCGAGCGCTTCGTCCAGATCAAGTCTGGCCTGGGGGAGGGCGAGGCTGTGGCCACCCAGGGCAGTCTCATGCTCAAGACCGAGATTACCTATCAGCACTGAAGAGAAACAAGCGTGATCGAGAAGCTCATTCAGTTTGCCATGACCAACCGCCTGTTGACTGCGGCAGCGGTGGTCGGGATTGCCTGTCTGGGCCTTTACTGCATGCTCAGTCTCTCTGTGGACTCTTTCCCTGATGTGAGCAATGTCCAGGTCCAGATCATCACCGAGCCGGAGAGCATGGCCAGCGAGGAGGTGGAGAGTCTGGTCACTTTCCCCATCGAAAACGGCATGAACGGCCTGCCCAAGGTCCAGAAGATCAGGAGCAATTCCAGTTTCGGAATGTCGGTGGTGACCGTCATCTTCGATGACGATTGCGATGTCTACTGGGCTCGCAATATAGTCAATATCAGGCTCGGCCAGATCGAGCTGCCTCCGGGAGTGCCCAAGCCGCTACTGGGTCCAGTAGTCTCCACCTTCAGCAATGTCTACAACTACTATCTCGAGAGCAGCACCCACGACAAGACCGAGCTGCGCACCATCCAGGACTGGCTGGTGGCCAGGCGCCTGCGGGCGGTGCCCGGGGTCGGCAATGTCGTCAGCTATGGCGGTTTCGTCAAGCAGTATCAAGTGCTGGTCTCGCCTCCGTCTTTGAAGGGATACGGAATAACTCTGAGAGAAGTGTCTCAGGCTCTCGCCTCGAACAATGTCAACGCCGGGGGCAATTTCATCGTCCGGGGCGGTGAAGAGGTGATCATCCGGGGACTGGGCTTGATCGAGACGGTTAGAGACATCGAGAATATCGTTCTCAAAGAGGTGGACGGCGTACCGGTGAAAGTCGGGCAGGTCGCCAGAGTGATCGTCGGACCGGCTTTCCGCCGGGGCTCGGCATCCATGAACGGCGAGGGCGAAGTGGTGACCGGCATGGTACTGACCCGGAAAGGCGTCAACAGCAAGGCCGTTGTCGAGCGTGTCAAAGAGCGGATCGCCGAGATCCGCAAAGAGCTTCCTTCCGGTGTCACTCTCCATCCGTATTATGACCAGACGCATCTGGTCGAGATGACCATCGAGACGGTGAAAGAGATCCTCCTGTTCAGCGGCGGTCTCGTGATCGTGGTCCTCTTCGCCGTGCTTCTCGATATCCCCAGCGCTCTCATAGTTTCGGTGATCATCCCGCTGTCGCTTCTTTTCAGCTTCATGCTCATGAAAGTCACCGGTCTATCGGCCAACCTCATGACGCTCGGAGCCGTGGATTTCGGTGTCATCGTGGATGCCGGGGTGGTGATGGTGGAGAATATCTTCCGCCACCTGGCGGAGGCCAGCCACGGGGGCAAGAAGCCCGAGAACCGCTGGGCGATTGTTCTCAATGCAGCCCAGGAAGTCGGCAGGCCGATCGTTTTCGCCATCGCCATCATCGTGGCTGTCTATCTTCCCCTTTTCACTCTGGAAGGCGTGGAAGGGAGGATGTTCCATCCGCTAGCTCTCACCTTCATCTATGCCCTGGTGGGGGCGCTTCTCTGCTCCCTGACGCTTATTCCGCTTCTCTGCTTCTGGTTCATGAAAGGACCGATCGTCGAGCGTCAGAGCCCCATCGTCAAAGCCGGAAAGCGTATCTGCAGCCCCGGGCTCTATCTGTCCATGAAGTATCCCAAGCTCACCATCGCCATCTGCGTGGCGATGCTGGTTTTCAGCCTCTGCCTGGTGCCGTTTCTGGGATCGGAGTTCATACCCAGCCTCGACGAGGGCTCGATTCTCCTGCGCACCAAGCTGGCGCCCAGCGTCTCCCATATCGAGTCCATGCGGGTGATTACAGCAGTCGAGAAAGCCATGCGAGAATTCCCCGAGACCGAGGTGGTGGTCTCTCGAATCGGTCGCTCGGGCATGGGCGGGGATCTCGAGGGTGTGGACAATGCCGATATCTATGTCGGGCTGATACCGAAGAGCAAATGGACCACGACCCATGATAAAGAAGAGCTGGTGAATCTCATGGCCAAAAAGCTCGATGATATTCCCGGTCTGATCTACAGCTTCTCCCAGCCCATAGGCGATATGATCGACGATCTCATCGCCGGTATCAAGGCCGACCTGGGGATTAAAGTGTTCGGCGACGATCTCGAGAAGATCGACGCCATCGCCTCGGAGATCGAGGCTATCATCAAAGATGTGCCCGGCGCCGCCGATATACAGAGGGAGCACATACTCGGTCTGCCCCAGCTCAATATCAAGCTCAATCGCGATGTCATCGCGCGCTACGGGCTCAATGTCGCGGACATCCAGGAGATCATCGAGACGGCGGTGGCAGGCCGGGTGGTTACCGAGGTGATCGAGGGCACCAAGCGATTCGGTTTGCTGGTCCGCTTTCCCTATCGCCTGCGTGACACTCTCGAGGATATCGAATCAATTCCGGTAGAGACCGCCGGGGAGGCCAGAGTGCCTCTCAAAGCCCTGGCTGATATCAGCATGCCCCGTGGCACGGTGATGGTCAACCGCGAGGACGGCCAGCGCCGCACAGCGGTCCTGGCCAATGTGCGGGGGCGCGATCTCGGTGGTTTCGTGGAAGACTGCCAGGCCCGAATCAATGAGAAAGTGAAGATCCCGAAAGGCTACCATATAGTCTGGGGCGGACAGTTCGAGAACCAGCAGCGGGCCATGAGCCGTCTTGCCATAGTGGTGCCGGTGGTGCTTCTCCTGATCTTTATACTGCTTTTCGCTTCATTCAATTCTTTGAAGAACGCCGGGTTGATCATGCTCAATGTTCCCTTCGCCATGGTGGGCGGCGTTATCGCTCTTTTTATCTCGCAACAGCCCCTTTCGGTGCCGGCGATCATCGGCTTTATCGCTCTGTTCGGCGTGGCGGTGCAGAACGGCGTGATTATGGTCAGCTATATCATGCAGCTTCAGGAGCGGGGCTTGCGGGTCAAGCATGCTGCCATCGAAGGGGCCAAAGTGCGCCTGCGCCCGGTGATGATGACAGCGCTTGTAGCGATCATGGGTTTGCTTCCGAAGATCTGGTCCACAGGCACCGGCGCCGAAGTGCAGCGTCCCCTCGCCACAGTGGTGCTCGGCGGTCTGGTCACCGCGACTTTCCTTACTCTCATCGTGCTCCCGACGATCTACTCGCTGATCAACAAAGACGAGCATATCCACGGGGTCTGAAGTTTGACCGTCTCGAGAGCAGGATTTCAATGGTGGGTGCCCGGCGGGAGCGGGAAAGCTCAGCGGGTGCGGGAAAGCCCGGCTAAGCGGGCTTCGATCTCCCGGGCCTGGGATGTGCGACCGGTGCCGTTGAGAAAGGCGCTGTAATCCCTCAGGGCTGCCAAATGGCTTTCGCTGCCGGCGCCCACGTGTCTTTCGGCTAGCTCGATTGCTTTTTCGAACAATCGCTCGGCATCTTCATTGCGCCCTTCGTGCTGGGCCAGGCGTCCATTGTTCGCCCATATGGTCACCATCACCGGGCTCGATTCGGGCAGGCTCTTTTGACCGAGGGCGAGAGCCCGCTGCCAGAGCGGCTTGGCCTCGGCGATCTTTCCCTGGGTCACTTTGATCACGGCCAGTTGATTGAGAGTTACAGGAAGGGCTGGATCGCTTGCTCCCAGCCATTTCTCCTGGAGGTCGAGGACTTCCTGCTCCAGGCGCTCGGCGGTCTTGTAGTCCCCGAAGGAGAGGAACTCCCGGGATTTGTCGCTGAGCTTCCCGGCACGGTCGACTGCCTGAGGGAGCGAGTCCGCCTTCGGAAGCGCTCCGTACCAGTCCGATCTGTCCTGGACCACGTCGATGGTCCCTGAGACCGCCGAGCGAAGCAGAGCGCGTATCTGATTGTCGACTTCGTCCTTCTTCTTATACTGACCCGTCCTGGCATAAACTTTCGAGAGTTTCGAGAGTGCGTCCATCTTGAGCTTGTTGCCGCTGACCTGATCTTTATCCTGACCGGCGATAGAGAGAGCTTTGCGATAAGAGCTCTCGGCCATGGGGAAAAGGGAGGCATCGAAAGCGGTATCACCATCTTTGATGAATCTCGCGAATTCAGGGCTCTGCACCAAAGCAGGGCTCTGCACTAAAAATGGATTGGCCACAGTCAGGCACAGAGCCGCTATGCCGATCACCAGCAGGCTGGCTACGCCTGTCTTGAGATTGAGCCATCTTCTCAGTCTTGATTGCCGGTAGAGAGCCAGGGAAGAAGGGCTGTCGCCTTTCAGAAAACGGTCTGCGTCTCTTGCCATTTCGCTTATGGACTGGTAGCGGTCTTCCGGGTCCTTGGACAGTCCCTTGTAGAGAATGGATTTCAGGGTTTCAGGAAGATTTTTCTGATCAAGTGCCGGCGCCTCGCTTACATGCATCATCAGGAGCTCGATAGACGACTCGGCGATGAAGGGCGGTTTGCCGACGAGCATCTCGTAGAGCACGCATGAAAGTGAATAGATATCCGAGCGTTTGTCCACCTTCTGTCCCCGGCATTGCTCCGGGCTCATATACTTGGGCGTGCCGAAGATCTCGCCGGTGGATGTCAGATCCGGACCGGTGTCGTCTTCTCTTGCCAGGCGCGCGATTCCGAAGTCGACTATCTTCAGGGTGCCGGTCCCGTCCTTTTCTTTCGTCATGACCATATTGCCAGGCTTGATGTCGCGGTGCACCACGCCCCGGGCATGAGCCTCGGAAAGCCCGTGGCAGGCCTGGAAGAAAAGCTCGAGAGCCTCTTTCGGCGTCAGGGGGCCGCGGGTTTCGATGATCTCCTGCAGGGAGCTGCCGTCCAGGTAGTCCATGACTATGTAGGGCTGGCCGCCCTCGAGAATGCCGAAATCTCTGACGCTGCACACATTGGGATGACTCAGCTCGCTGGCGGCCCGGGCTTCCTGCTGGAATCGGCGGACGGCTCTGTCGTCGGTGATCAGACCGGGTTTTATGAATTTCAGGGCTACCGGTTTGTCCAGGAGCAGGTGATGCGCTTTGTAGACCACGCTCATGCCGCCCTCTCCGAGGCGGCTCAGGACCTCATAGTGAGATGCGATGACGGTGCCGATGAAAGAGTCCAGGTCCGATGCGATCGGAGCCTCTTCGGCTTCGACTAGGCGGTCTTTTCGCAGATTTTCGCGCTGCTCTTCCTTGAAATTCTCTTTCATCGTCGAGGCACCCTCCGGGACCTCGTTCCTTATACCCAGCTCAAACGATGTATGCCGCAGGGAATAAGCTTGCAGAGAGTTCGCAGGTCATGGATAGCTCAGTTGCTCTTTCTCGAGGGTTTCCATTTCAAGGAGCAGACTCCGTCCTGGCACTCCCAGGCGACCCGGGCGGTGGACTCCATGGGGGCGGAGTCGTTGGTCTGTTGACCGGAGGTGATCGACCGGTTATCCGAGATCTGGCTATTCTCATTGCAGGCGCCGTGCGCGGACTCTGACATCTTCTCTCTCCTCTTCTCGGTCATCGTAATCACCGGTTGGTATCGAATAAGGTGCCCAGGACTGGCGCGGGGCATTGCCCCGCGCCGGCTCTCGTGGATTCACCACCTGCGCTTCCCGCGCTCATGAGCAGATAGACGGTGGCGGAGCAGTTTGGTTCCGCGCGGCAGACAGCTCGTCCTCGTGATATAAAAGCACCGTGATACAAAACGAAATCTGGCGACCCGGAGAAATCATGGCGACATATGAATTTACGATACTCAAGGCCCTCGGCGGCTCCATGCTCGCGGTGCGGGACGGTTATGCGAAAGCCGAGCTACCGTTGAGCGAGAAGGTCATGCAGCCCACCCGGGTCTATCATGCCGGTGCCATAGTCACCCTTGCCGACGAGGTGGCCTCGGCGGCGCTGGTGGGCGGACCCACCGATCCCGAGAGCATGAGGGGCAAGCGTTTTCCGTATTCCATACAGCTCAGCGTCAATCTGCTGACCAATGACCCGGTCGGTCCGATCACAGCGGAAGCCACTGTTTTGAGAAAAGGTCGGGTGGCAGTGGTGGACACGGTGGTCACCACGAGCACGGGCAAGACCGCCGCTGTAATGCGAAGCACCCATCTAATGGTCGATCCCGGGGCTGAGGGGCCTCATCACAAGAAAGGTTAAAACGGTTTGCAGACAAATCAAGGCGCCTCGGGTAAACTTCGGTCCAGTTGAAAGGAGGCACCGGTCAGTGAAAAGAGGACCAGTGAAAAGAGGACCAGTGAAAAGAGGACCAGTGAACAGAAGGCCGGCGGCGCTCTCGATCTTTGCTTCTCTGAGTCTGGCAATCGCGGTCCAGGCGGCGGCTCGCGCCGGCTCCATCGAGGTCGTGCCGGCTGACAAGGGAACCGCCGCGACCATGTCCGGGCGTCTGCAAACCGGCAATCTCGGGATGATGAAGCTCAATAAGGGCACGGTCCTGCTCAAGGGCAGCACTGTCGAGGTGGGGGCGGTGCCGGACTGGCTGTTCGACCGGCACACGGTCCTCAAGGGCACCCTCCTGGCTACGCCCGCGGCGGGCGGTCAGAAGACTTCCGGGCTTGCCGGGCTCGTTTATTTCGACCGGGGCGAATGGCTCGACAATCTCGACAATAGCAAGCGGCAGGACAACCTCCGTCTCAAGGACGGCAGCATCCTGGCAGGCAGGATCCGCTCGGTGAATGACAGCACCGTCGACTTCCAGGACTCTCTCGGCAAGACGAGACGCATTGAGAAAAGCGACATCGATACGGTGGAATCGCCTCGGGCTTTCTATTTCGAAATACCCGCCGAGAACGTGAAGATCGACCCCGCCAGCGGGAAAATCGATGCCGACGCGACGGTCATAAATTTCACCGCCACGACCGCTCTGAAGAAGCGCGGCATGTTCGCCAGCAAAGTTCCCACCGAGCCGCGCTCGCAGCTTGCCGGTACCGAAGGCGGCGTGACCAAGCCGGCGCTGGCCGGGATGCTGTTCATGGACGTGGTCAATACCATCGCACCGGCAATAGTGGCGCCTATCGTCATTCCTCTCTCCACCCAGAGCGCCCAGCGCGGCATCGACGATTTCAACAACAACGATGCCGCTCTCAGCCGGCAGGGTGAAGTCGTAATTCCCTGAAGTATTATCGGCTCCTTTATTTTATAGGGTACAAAGAAGCATATAGACAGGTGCTTCAAGGCTGATAATGGGTTCGGATGTCATTTCCAAGAGACGGAGCGTGCTGGTTTCGGCATCTACCATGCTCTTTTTGATCTGGCTCGGTCTGGTCGGCGTGAATTGCCTGGCTGCAGATGCGGACGAATCCTCCTTTCGGGGACATGAGACCACCGGTCCCACCCGGGATGTCGTGGAGCTGTCCGAGCGTGCCATCGAGGCTATCGGCCTGCAGCTGATCGAAGTTAAGAAGAAGCGCCTCCCTCTCGAGATTGTCACCATGGGCGCCATCGAGGCCATGCCGACCAAGAGCTATGTCCAGCACGCCCTGCTTGCCGGGCGGATCTATGATGTCAATGTCGAGCCAGGCGAAATGGTGAAGCGCGGTCAGATCCTCACAGTGCTCGACAGCCCGGAGATCAACCGGCTGGCTGCCGAGACTCTCAACGCCAAGAATACCATCGAGTCCGAGATCAAGACCAAGAAGTCCGATTACGCGGCCCAGCGCAAGCAGCTGAAAGCCCGCGTGGACCTCGCCCGGGCCACATTCGATCGACAGACGACTCTTTTCAACGAGAAAATCGGCTCGCGCAAAGAGCTGGAGATTGCTACCGCCGAGCTGAAAGTCGCCGAGAGCCAGCTCGAAAACGTCAAGCAGCAAGAAGCGGTGGAGCTCGAGGCTCTTCAAGTCAAGTTGAAAGTCACGGTCCAGTCGCTCATCAATCGCATGAAACAGATCGGAGTGAGCGATGAGGCTGTGCGCGAGATGCTGCGCACAGAGAACACGATCCTGCGGGTTCCGGTGCGCAGCTCCCGAGACGGAATCGTCACCGAGATCCATGCCAACCCGGGCGAGACCATCAACGATCAGGACGCTCTTTTCGAGGTCCTCGAGATTGATGTTGTCTGGGCAACGGCCGATATCTACGAGAATGATATGGACAGGGTGCGGGCGGGGCAGCCGGTGTTCGTCAGAGCCAATGCCCTTCCCAGGCAGGTTTTCAGCGGGCTTATCTCGTATGTCGGTAGCGAGGTCGATCCTGAGAAGCGGATACTGCCGGTGCGAGTGAAGATCAACAATCCGGAAGGCAAGCTCAAGCCCGACATGTTCGTGGAGCTCAGGATACAGACCCAGGAGCCCGCCCAGGCGATTATTCTCCCCAAAGAGGCGGTGGTGGAGAAAACAGGTCATTTCGGCGTCTTTGTCGAGGTCAAGCCCGGGGTGTACCAGCTGAACATGGTGGAGCAGGGCCGGAGCCTGGGTGATGAGGTGGAGATCCTGCGCGGTCTGGCTCCCGGACAGAAAGTCGTGAGCCGGGGAGCTTTCCAGCTAGACGCCCACCTGATCAAGTCCCGGGGCAACACCGATGCCTTCAGCCATCCTACCGAGGGGCACGAGCACGATCATGACGAAGCTGCGGGCAAAGGGGATGAAGAGAGGGGGCTGGCATCAGCAGCCGGCAAGCTCACTCCGGTATTGCTGGTTGCAGCCATGATCTTCGGCAGTGTAGCCACGGCGGTTTTCCTGCGCCTGACCGGTCGTGATTCAGGCAAACGCGAGGCGGAGAGCGCTTCTCTGGAGAAGTCGGAAGAGACCACCACCAGGTGAGAGGAGACGCTGGATGCTCAACAGTCTCATCGCCTGGTCCATACAAAATCGCTTTATCGTGCTGGTTCTGGCGGCGGTACTCATCGCTTTCGGGGCGCATTTGTCCAGCAAGGCCGATATCGACGTGCTTCCCGAGTTCGCGCCACCGCAAGTAGTGGTAGAGACCCAGGCCCCCGGCATGGTGCCCGATCAGGTCGAGGCGCTGGTCAGTATTCCTCTCGAGTCGATTCTCAACGGCATGCCCGGAGTGGACGATGTGCGCTCGCTTTCTCTGCCCGGCGTCTCAGTGATCACAGTCATCTTCGATTATGGCAGCGATATATACAGAGCCCGGCAGGTCGTGTCGGAGAGGCTCCAGACAGCGACATCCAGGCTACCCGATACGGTGAAAGCGCCGACGATGCTTCCCCTGATGCCGGCCATCGGGGATGTGCTCAAAGTCGGTCTCCTGTCCGAGAAAACATCCCTGATGGATCTCCGCACCCTTGCCGACTGGGAGATCAAAAACCGTCTGCTGGCTGTTCCGGGGGTGGCCAGGGTGCTTACCATCGGCGGGGAGACGAGGGAATATCAGGTCCTGGTCAGCCCTGAGAAGCTCAAAGCCTATAACGTCTCACTCTCCGAGGTCGTAAGATCGGTCGAACAGGCTAACACTATTGCTCCCGGGGGGTATCTCGTCACCCCGGACCAGACAATCTCGATCCTGGGAAGCGCCCGGGTCAAGACAATCTCTGATCTGGCCGATTCGGTGGTGGTGGTCCGGGACGGCACACCGGTCTTGCTCAGGCATCTGGCCCGGGTAGCGGTGGCGCCGGCATTCAAGGTCGGGGACACTGTCATAAACGGTCAACCCGGTGTCTATATCTATGTCACCAAGCTCCCCGGTGTCGATGGTCTCAAGCTCGACCGGCGCCTGCAGGCGGCTCTCAATGAGCTCAAAGCGGCCCTGCCTCCGGATGTCCGGGTCGTGCAAGTCTTCAATCAGGCAAGCTTTATCAAGCGCTCCATAAATAATGTCTTGGAGGCTCTCGGTCTGGGCGCCTTTCTCGTCGTTCTGGTCCTGGCTGTTTTCCTCCTCAACTGGCGGACCTCGATAATCAGCCTGGTAGCCATTCCGCTTTCGATCGTCTCGGCTCTTCTGGTGCTGAAACTCACCGGAGGCACGATCAATACCATGACCCTGGGCGGGCTGGCCATAGCGGTGGGGGAAGTGGTGGATGATGCCATCATCGATGTGGAGAATGTCTACCGCAGGCTCCGGGAGAACAAGCTGAGCGACAGCCCCAGACCCTCTTACATGGTGGTCTACGACGCCTGCGTGGAAGTCCGCTCCGCGGTTGTATACGCGACCCTCATCGTAGTGGTGGTTTTCGTTCCGGTCTTCACCCTTCCCGGCGTCACCGGACATATCTTCGCGCCTTTAGGATTCTCCTATGTCATAGCCATTCTGGCGAGCCTGCTCACGGCTCTGACCGTGACCCCGGCTCTCTGCATGTATTTCCTGTGCCGGGACGGCTCCCTTCCCCTGCCGGAGAGCGAGCCTATCACCGTCGCCAGGATCAAAGGACTCTACCGTCGCACCCTGGGACATGTCCTCTGGCGTCCCGGTCTGGTTGTATTTCTGGCGTTCAGTCTTTTCATCTCCACGGCATTGCTGATCCCTTCCATGGGTGAGGACTTCCTGCCTCAGTTTCGGGAAGACAGCCTGATCGTCACTGTCATCGCCCGGGCGGGGCAGAGCCTCGAGGCTACAACGCGAATGGGAGGCAGTTTCGAGCGCACCATGCTCGGCCGCAAGGATGTCACCGCTGTGGCCCAGTGGGCCGGGCGTGCCGAGACAGATGACATGGCCGGCGGTCCGAACTTCTCGGAGTTCGATATCCAGCTCAAGCCCTCAGACGAGTCCCTCAACGAGATTCTCAAAGATGTCCGTTACCATCTCAACGAGATTCCGGGTATTGTTTTCGATGTCGGATCCTTCATCTCGCACCGCATGGACGAGGTCCTCTCCGGAGGCACCAAGGCCAATATAGTCATCAAGATCTTCGGTCCGGATCTGGCTGTGCTCCGCTCCCTGGCGGCGGAAACCGAGGCGGTAGCCAGAACGGTGTCGGGGGCGGTGGATGTCCGTACCGAGCCTCAGGTGATGGTGGATCGGGTGTCGATCGGCATGGACAGGCTCAATGCGAGCCGTTATGGCATCACCTCAGAGCAATTCATGGACAGCATAGAGACGATCTTCCAGGGCAAAGTCGTCTCCCGGGTTCTGGAGGGGCAGCGCCTCTTCGACCTGAGAGTCTGGATAGACGCGCCCTTCAGGCATAATCTCGATCTCATCAAGTCGACTCTGATCGATACCCCTTCCGGTTTGCGCATTCCCCTCTCGACGGTGGCTTCGGTCCGCCTGGTGGAAGGGCCCAGCGTGATCTCCAGAGAAAACGTCACCAGGCGTATTGTGGTGCAGGCGAACACAGAAGGCCGTGATGTGGTGGGCACCGTTAATGATATCAAGGCGAAGATCGTCGAAAAGGTGAAACTGCCCCGGGGCTACTATATCGCTTATGCCGGACAGTATGCGGCCCAGCAAGAATCGAGCCGGAATCTTCTTCTGGTAGCCTCGCTCACCATCATCGCCATTATCATTCTTCTGCGCCAGGCTCTCGGCTCCTGGAAGCTCACCGTGCTCGTGGCGAGCAATCTTCCTCTGGCGTTCATCGGGGGAATTATTGCCGTGGCGCTTACCGGCAATGTTCTGTCTCTGGGCTCGCTTATCGGATTCATCAGTCTTTTCGGCATCTCGACCCGGAATTCGATCCTCATGATCTCGCATATGAACGCTCTGATGAGCAGTGGGCTGAGTCTCGAGGATACGATCATGAGAGGCGCCCTGGACCGGGTCTCTCCGGTCTTGATGACGGCGTTGACCGCCTCTTTCGGGATGCTGCCGCTCGCCATTATGGGCGGTGCCGGCCGCGAGCTCGAGCAGCCCCTGGCTATAGTGATAGTCGGTGGCATGGTTAGCAGCACTCTGCTTACCCTGGTGGTGGTGCCGGCGCTCTACAAGCTCTTCATGTCGAGGCAGATGCCTCGGTCCCAAGGCCGCGCCGAAGCCCGGACGCGGGGCTCAATGCATCCATGATATGGAGCGCTCTTCGCGATCCGGGGGCTCTATTCGGACTCCAGAAGTGGCTCCCCGCAAGCCATCTCGAGCTCGGTGAAGGCGTTCTGATAAAGAGCGATGGCTTCGAGATAATTGCTTCTGATCTGGACGTTGTTCTGCTGCGCCTGGAGGGTGGAAGTGATGTCGGCCTGCCCGACCTCGTAGCTCCGGCGTGCCAGGCGAGCCACTTCATAAGAATCGGCCAGAACGTGCTCTTCGTAGACCTTCAGCCACTGTCTGGCGGCCAGGACATTGTTGTAGGCCGAGCTCACCTCGGCGGTGATTATGTTCTCCTGGGCTCCCATCTGGTATCTGAGCTGCCGGGCGGTGGCTTTGAATTCGGCGATATTGCCCTGCTGGAAGTCCGTGAGGTTGGTGGGGACATTGACCCCGAAATAATAGGCGCTCAGCTTGGGACCGATGGGAGGGTTGCCGGCGATGGAGCTGCCCAGCCAGAACTGGGGGTTGGGAATGATGTTTCCGTAAGCCTTTTTGAGGTTGGCGCTGTTGACGCTGATCTCTTGCTTCACTGTCTTGAGCTCATAGCGGTTTTCCAGGGCCCGGTCGATGTAGCTCTGAAGCGGCGGCATCTCGACAGTGAAATCGGGCAGGAGCGGATTTCTCACCTTGGCAGCGCCGATCATCCCCTCCGATTTGAGAAATGGGGGCAGTCTCGGCACGGCGATCGCCTTTTCCGGGAGACGTCCCATGATTATATTGAGCTGTTGCTTGGCCCTTATCACCCGCCTGAGACCGACCCGGCGCTGCACGTCATAGGTGGATTCGGCGAGCCTGGCCTTGAGAAGGTCGAGCTCGGGCACGTCCCCTGCCTGAAAACGCTTCTCGGACACCACCCGGAGCCGGTGAGCCAGGTCATAGAGGCTGGTGAGGGTCTCCAGGGTCTCTTGAGCCACCACCGTTTCGGTATAGACCCTCCGGACATCGGCTCGCAGCTTCCAGAGGTCTGCCATGAGCTCGAGTTTGCGCTGGTCGACCATTCTCTTGGCGACGATGAGACGGAAGATTACTTTCCAGGGGGGCTCCCAGTTGAAGACCACACCCATACGCCTGGCCTGCTCGGCCTTGACGCCGTCATCGATATTGAATTCCGCTGATGGCTGCTCGGTGGCCCTGGCCAGGAGCGACTTCGCCACCGGGAGCATGGCGCGCATGGCTGCTGCCCTTGGGCTTTTCACCAGGGCTTCGTCCAGGGCGTCGAAGATACTTATACCGCCCTTTATTCTGGGCCGGGGGCGACCGGCGTCGAAACGGATGACTCCCATTGGTCCGATAGTCCCCCGGGAGTCCTCTCCGCCCTGGTCGCTTTTGTCCGACCCGCCTGCGTCGTCGGCTTCATCCTCCCCATTTGAGCCGTTCGGCTCGATTGCCTCCTTGCTCCCTCCGTTATTCTCGAGTGGGGGGCGCAGCTTCGTATCGTCGGGGGCGGGCTGAGATTCTTCAGGCTCCGGTGCTTCGATCCGCTCGAGATCGCCATTTTGAGCCAGCTTTAGATGAGACCGCGGCTGAGAACTCGGCGCCTTTTGACTGATATTATTGCGCGGAGGTGCGGCCAGGGCGGTCTGACCCGCTGCCAGCGGGGAAAAAGACCATATGAGAGCTGCTACTAAACCAGTGATTCCGAATTGCATCCAACAAAGGATAAGACCTTATAAGCCAGGCAGGGAAGGACTTCGCTTACAATTTGCTAACATTGAGCAACCGGAGTCTCGAGGCTCATGGGAAGTCCAGGCAATCATATATATTTCATTGGAATAGGACCTTTTAAAACCGGGCAACTGACTGTTAATGAATGACCGTGAAAGCAAAGCCTTTCTCAGGGGGGAGATGGAATTCACCCCCAAGAGAATGATGCGCTATATAAGGTCCCGCGCCCGCCTGGCCACCGACGAGGATATCGAGGATATTCTCCAGAACGCCCTCATTATGGTGACCAAGAATTTCGATCCTTCCCATCCGGACGCCAATCTCGCCCTTTACTGTCTTGGAGCTTGCAACAAGGCCATCGCTCAGAATCTCGAGCGCTATCACAAGGTGAAATTGAGAAAACGCTCCGAGAAGCAGGCAGAAGAGGAAGAGCGCATGAAAGAGTCCCGGGAGGTCACCGTCAGCCCCTCTCGCATGGAAGTCCTGGACGGCGAGATCATGAGCGTCAGCCGGGTCTCCGCCGGCAAGTCCTTCGACGAGACCCCTTCCACCACCAGCCAGTACCGGACCACCTCCCTGGACTCGATGTTCGACAGCGACGACAACCGGTCGCCGGAGGAGATATTCGGCTGGGAATATTCGGTCCTTTCCACCTCCGAACACAGCAATCCGGCCCAGAAGGCCATGATTAACAATTTGATAGAAGCGATCCTGCAGGAGTTGCCACCCGGAATCCACCGTACCTGCTTCGTTTTGAAGTATGTCGAGGGATATAAGAGAGAAGATCTGATTGCGTGTCTAAAAATGGAACCCAAGAGTATAGATACGGTCGATAAGAAAATCGTCCGCACCTTGAAGGCATTCAAAGACAAACTGGACCAGGACGAAACACGGATCTAGGAGAAGGTAATGGCTACTCTTGATGAAAAACTTAGAAATATCCTCGCCATCGAAGATGAGCGGGACTGCGCAGATGCTTTCGAAGCGTTCTGCCGGAACAATGAAGAGGCTCTCCCGTTGCCGGGCGAAAATCCGCTTTTCGACCGGGCCATGTGGAATGCCTCCATGCACACGACTTTGTCGAAGAACGACGAGTCGATACTGGCTCGTGTCACGGGCAAACTCCTGGGCGGTATGAACAGTCTGCCCGCCACCGAAAAGGCGGTCCTGGCGCTCAAGGATCTCGTCGGTGCTTCCCGCGACGCCGCTATCAACACCTGGCAGGACATGCTTGCCGGTATGGCCTGGCGTCAAATGGTCCCGGCAGGGGCAATGCGGGGTGTAGGGAGCCAGCTGGTATCGCTGGGTACCTTCGAAAAGCAGGTCGAAGACACCAGGATCCAGGTCAACCTGGGTTGGCTGGTGGACAAAGACCAGCTGCGTATTCTGCTTCAGGCTAAAGACAGCGATGAGAACGCCATGCCGGATGTCGAGATTCGTGTCACCGAGTCTGAGCGGGGAGTCGTCTATTCGAGAAAAACGAATCAGGATGGCTCGGTGGTAGCCCCGGCTGTCAAAGTCGGCCCCGGTGAGTATCAGATCCAGGTTCTCTGGACGGATAAAGTTGTGGAGACTCCGTTCTTCCGCATCTGAATCCAGTTTCTTCTAGATCCAAATTGTTCCGGATATCAATCCTCGAGATCAGCCACTCGGGGATTTGATTTTGCCTTTAAAGCGAGTTTTCGGGCTACTCAAAATCATGGTCTTTCGGCCGTCCGATTACTGGTAGATAATTTGGCTGGTCTCGATTCTCGTGCTGTTCGTGCTGGTGTATGACTATAAAGTTGCAGGGTCTGAGGTCATGGCTTTTCGAGGGGCACCTGGCAAAAGAGGTGCTTCAGCAGGATTCCTGGTGGAAAGTGATGTGTCTCACCGGAGTCGGCTATTTCTCGTCCATGGGATTCCAGCCCGGTCTCGCCCTGGTGGCGGCCGGGGCGCTCTCCCCGCTGGCATCCGTGAATCTAGTGCTGGTGACCTGGCTCGCGGCGCTTCCGACTTTCTGGCTCGTCGCCCGCAGCAGCCCGCACGGGCACGGGGCAATCGATATGCTCGAGCGTCTTCTGAAGGGCTGGTCGGGCAAGACCCTTGTCTTGATCGTGCTGGGCTTCGCCGCGACCGACTTCATCTTTACCATCACGATGTGCGCAGCCGACGCCACCGCTCACATCGTGGAGAACCCCTTCTGCCCTGCAGTTATGAAAAACCATGTGGCGGTCACTCTCGTTCTCATACTCTTTCTCGGGGCGATTTTCCTGAAGGGTTTTCGGGAAGCCGTTCTGATTGCGTGCTTGCTTGTGCTTTTCTACCTGGGGGTCAATGTCGTTCTGATCTCGACCCTGTGCGCGTATATCATGGAGCGACCGGAGCTTCTTCAATCCTGGGGCACGTCTGTCCAGCAGCAATACGGAACCACCGCCGAGATGCTGGGAGTCGCCGCTCTTGCTTTTCCTCAGCTCGCCCTCGGGCTATCCGGTTTCGAGACCAGCGTCGCGGTCATGCCGCTTATCTCTGCCAAGGGTGAAGATGCCGATCTGAAGCTCAAGGACAGAGTCCGGAAGACCAGATATCTGCTTTTGACCCTGGTAGCGATCATGACTCTCTTTCTTCTGGGAGCCAGCCTTGTAACCACTCTTCTGATCAAGCCGTCTGCGTATGTCGAAGGTGGCGAAGCGAACGGCAGGGCTCTGGCATACCTGGCTCATGTATACCTGGGAGACGTGTTCGGGAGTATCTACGATCTGGCTACTGTATCGATCCTCTGGTTCGCCGGGGCATCGGCCATGGCGGCTCTCTTGAGCCTGGCACCGCATTTCCTCCCCCGCTACGGAATGGCGCCGGCCTGGGCCGCCGCCAAACGGCCGCTTATCTTGTTTTTCACGCTGGTATCTTCGGCGGTGACAATCGCCTTTCGCGCGGATGTCGATGCTCAGGCGGGAGCCTTTGCCACCGGTCTTCTTGTAATGCTCACCGCCGGATCGGTGGCCGTTACCCTGACGATCTGGAGAGAGCGCCGTGTCCTCAGGCTGTTCTTTGTCTTGATAAGCCTGGTCTTCGTCTATTCGTCAGTCAATCTTGTAGTGATTCGTCCGGACGGGCTGGCGATAGCGATGATGCTGGTGGCAGCCATACTTTTCAGCTCGCTCCTTTCGCGGGCGTTGCGCTCTACGGAGCTCAGGATAGGCACTGTCGTTCTCGACCGGAAGGCCGAATCGTTCATCAAGAAAGCCTGCAATCGGCGCTGGGGCGAAGTGAGACTGCTTGCCCACAAGTTCGACTTCGGTGACAACTATGACTCCAAAGAGGCTGATGCCAGGAAATACCACAGTATTCAGAAGCGGGAAGGAGACTTTATCTTTTTCGAGGTCAGTCCCCGGGACGTGTCCGATTTCATGGACGACAGGCTGGAAATCGAGGGGCTCGAAATCGATGGGCACGAGATACTCCGCTGCTCCGCGCACTCGGTGCCGAATGCCATAGCAGCTACGCTCCTCTATATAAGGGACTCCACGGGCAGGGTCCCCCACGTTTATCTCGGCTGGACGGAAGGGCACCCGATTGCTTATATGTTCAAGTATATTCTCTTCGGCGAAGGCGAGACGGCTCCCCTTACCCGAGAGATTCTGCGGGGGCAGGAGCCTGACCCTGACAAGCGGCCCCGCGTCCATGTCGGTTAGGTGCCGGCAACGTGTATCATTAGGGCATGAGCGGTCCCCATTCCATTTTGTTTCGCGCCTATAGCCAGGACGGTGTCATCGAGAAAGAGCACCTCCTGTCCGAGTTCGCCGCCGCCGGTTTCGACAGCGACAACCCCATCGCCCGGGAGCTCATCGCAGCGGTGCGGGGCTGCGATACGGTCCTCGATGAGACGGCTTTCGAGAGGCTCTATGATTGCTCCCCGGCTTTGCTTGCCCAGATTCTGGAGGGCAACCTGATTATCGCCGATTTCAAGGGATTCAGGGCTCAGATCGAGGAGATCTTCAATCAGGTGAGGGAGAATCGGGAAGGCCAGGTCGCCTCTTATATTCCTCAGCTCGAGAAAGTCGATCCCGAGAAATTCGCCGTGGCGATTTGCTCCATCGACGGGCAGCGGATGGCTCTTGGAGAGAGCCGCGATTATTTTTGCGTGCAATCCTGCTCCAAGCCTCTCACTTATTGCATCGCCCTGGAGCAGCTGGGGGTGGAGGAGGTGCACCGCTTCGTCGGCCGCGAGCCCTCGGGCAAGACATTCAACGAGCTCGCTCTCAATGCTCATGGTCTGCCGCATAATCCCATGATCAATGCCGGCGCCATCATGTGCGGTGCGCTCATCGAAAGAGGCAAGTCACCGGCGGAGCGTTTCGACGCCGTTCTCGACATATGGCGGGAGGCGGCGGGAGGCGATTGCCGCATCGGCTTCAATAACGCTGTTTATCTTTCCGAAAAGCAGACGGGCGATCGCAATTATGCTCTCGGTCACTTCATGCGCGAGAAGAAAGCCTTTCCGGAAGGCACTATCCTTGCCGACGTGCTGGAGTTCTATTTCCAGTGCTGCTCCATCGAGACCAGTGTCGAGGCTCTATCGGTGATTGCCGCCACCCTGGCAAACGGAGGGCACTGCCCGCTTTCCGGCAAAATGATCTTCCGTCCCGAGAATGTCAAAAACTGTCTTTCTCTGATGCTCAGCTGCGGCATGTACGATTTTTCCGGCGAGTTCGCTTTCATGGTGGGGATGCCTGCCAAAAGCGGGGTTTCCGGTGCGATTCTGCTGGTGGTGCCGAATACCTGCGGTATCGCGATCTGGTCTCCCCGTCTCGATGAGCTGGGAAATTCCGTCCGGGGTGTGGATTTCTGCCGCAAGCTCGTCTCGCGTTTCCGCCTGCACACCTTCGATCAGATGGTCGGCTTGAACGACGGCCGGCTCGATCCCAGAAGAAGCACATATGAAGAGCGTCTCGGTGGCGGCACTTTCTTTCTCTGGGCCTGCGCCAATGGCGACACCTCCGAGATGCGGCGCCTGGTCGCCCGGGGTGTCGACCCGGCGGTGTGCAATTACGACGATCGCACCGGCCTCCATATCGCTGCTTCAGCCGGGCAACTGGAGGCGGTTCGTTATCTTCTCAAAGTCGGAGTACCGGTCAACCGCGAAGATCGCTGGGGCAACCGCCCCCTGGATGATGCCATTCGTGAGGGAAACGACCATGTGGCTGCTCTTCTGAAGGAGCGCGGCGCCGAATGCAGGACAGCGGCGGTCTGAAGCGGGCTGGGCGCCTCCCGGTGGCTCCGGGCATGAATTGTAACGCAGGGCGACGGCGTGTTTCTTTTCTAGAACCGCGACCCGAATATCGCAATATTGCGATTTCTCTTCAGCACCTTCTGATGTAGACTTAGACCTCGATTGCTCCACCGGGGTCACTGCAGAAGAAGCTGGAGAGATGGAAACAGAAAGAGGCACCCGCGCGCAGCAGAAGCTGCTTCGTACGCTCCGACTGAAGGTCACCGATAAGCCCGGCTATCTCGGACGCCTGGCAACCCGGATAGGAGAGCTCAACGGCAATATCGGCGAGGTCTCTATCGCCGGTCAGGGTCCGGGCTATCTGGTCAGGGAGATGAGCGTCCAGATCGATGACGAGGAGCACCTGGAGGCTCTGGTCAGGGGCTTGATGGAGATGGAAGGGGTCGATGTCGAGATGGTCATCGATCCGGTGGAGGCAGCGCACAGAGGCGGCAAGATCGGCATGATGAGCCGGGTTCCTCTGGATACAATCGCCCATATGAGGCGGGTATACACCCCCGGGGTCGCCCAGATTTGCAAGCTTATCCAGAAGGACGCCCAGCAGAGCCGCGCTTTCACCAGTATCGGCAATTCGGTTGCCATCGTCACCAACGGCACCGCAGTGCTTGGTCTCGGCAATATCGGTCCGGTTGCCGGAATGCCGGTGATGGAAGGCAAAGCCGTGCTCTACGAGCAACTCGTGGGTATCAGCGGCGTGCCTATCTTGATCGACAGCAGTTCGGTGGATGAGATTGTCGATGTGGTCAAGGGTATTGCCCCCACATTCGGTGCGATACATCTTGAAGACATCGCCGCTCCCGAGTGTTTCGAGATCGAGAGGCGTCTGGAAGAAGAGCTCTCGATACCGGTTTTGCACGACGACCAGCATGCCACGGCGGTAGTGGCCCTGGCTGCTCTTGTAACTGTCTCCTACCGGCAGGGAATCAGCCTGCCTGACTCTCGCATCGGCATCATCGGTCTGGGGGCCGCCGGCGCCGGTGTTGCAAGGCTGCTCGACTCTTATGGAGTGAGGAAAATCCTCGGAGTCGACCTGCGTGAGGACGCCATGAGACGGCTTGCCGAAAAGGGTGGTCACCCGACTGATTTGAACGGTGTCATGGAAGGTTCGGACATAGTGATCTCGACCACCGGAGTTCCGGGTCTGATCAAGCCGGAGATGGTGAAGAGAGGACAGGTGATTCTGGCGCTCTCCAATCCCGAGCCCGAGATCGATCCTGATCTTGCCGTGGCCAGCGGTGCTCTGTTTTCCGCCGACGGGCGAACCATCAATAACGCTCTGGCATTTCCCGGACTTTTCCGGGGAGCGCTCATGGCTCATGCCGGCCGGTTCACCGACGAGATGAAGATTGCAGCCGCTGCTGCCATTGCCGGACAGACAAAAATGGACGAGCTGGTGCCCAGCATCCTCGATCGAGAAGTGCACCGGGTGGTTTCAGAAGCCGTGGCCCGGGCTGTGTTCGAGAGCTAGGTCGAGCTGAACAGGACTGGTCGGAGGGAGATCGCCTGCTTGTGCCGGCTTCCCTATGGTCAGCCCTTTTTGACTTCCCAGAAATCGGCGCCGAGGCTGTCCCAGGGCAGTCTGTGCTCGTCGGGAGCATTGGCGTCGAATTGCTGGTTGACGAAGTAAATCATCGAAGCAGGCTTCTGACCGACATTAGCCAGTCCGTGGGCCACACCTCTGGGGATATAGAGAATCTGGGCCTTGCCGGCGCCGAGGACGAAACGCATTGTCTTGTTGTAAGTAGGCGAGTCTTTGCGGGCATCGAAAAGCCCCACCAGTATCCGGTCGTAAGGCATGACGAACCAGACGTCTTCCTGGTTGTAGTGCAGGTGGAAAGCCTTGATCGTGCCGGGAAGCATCTGCGAGAAAGTCGATTGCTTCACTTTGAAATCCGGAATCGCTTCGAGATTGCCGCTGTCGTCGAGACGCACGATCTCCGCCAGGCAGCCGCCGTCGTCCACGAATAGATTGAGCGGGATGATCTGAACACCCTCGATGAGGGTTTTCGACTTGTAGTCCTGGATCGAGAGATCCTTGGCATAGTCCTGGCCGATTGCTTCTTTAGTGAGAGGCTTCGTCGTAGGCATTTTTCTGACCTGTTGGCGTTCCCGGTGATTGACAAAGGGATAGGATATCAGATTTTGCCCTCTTTTCCTCCGATCAAGCGTCGATTGAGGCCCGGTCCGTCACCTTTTTCAACTGTAGATAATTGCGCAGAGACTCCTGCCAGGGCGGCAGCTCGCGCCCGATGGTATGGATCAGGGTGGTTTTGTCCAGCACCGAGTACTTGGGCCTGGTGGCCGGCAGCTTCATATCCTTTGTCTCTATTGGCGTGATGGGCACATCGAGCTCCCTGACGATTTCCCTGGCGAACTCGAACCAGTTGGTCGTGCCGTCGTCGGTGGCGTGGTAGACGCCCCAGCGGTCGGTCTGGATGAGGTCGGAGATGATCTCTGCCAGGCTCAGTGTGCAGGTGGGGGAGCCTACCTGGTCGGCCACCACGCGAAGGGCCTCGCCTTTCAGGGCCCGGTTGTGGATAGTGTCGACAAAATTGCGCCCGTTGGGCCCGTAGAGCCAGCTGGTGCGCACTATGTAGAAGCGCGACAGATGTCTCTGAACGGCCTTCTCTCCGGCGAGCTTGCTCTTGCCGTAGATGGAAAGCGGCCTGGTGGCGTCCCAGGTGGTGTAAGGCACGTCGTTCTGCCCGTCGAAGACATAATCCGAGCTGATATAGAGCATGGGGATGCCCAGGGAAGCGCAGGATACCGCGAGGTTCTCGGTGCCGTAGCCGTTGATCAGATAAGCCAGACCGGGCTCGGACTCGGCCTGGTCGACCTTGGTATAGGCGCCGCAATGAAGGACCATGTGCGGCGCCGCCTCATTGAGAGTGGCTGCCACCTGCTCGTAATTGGTGACGTCCAGGATCTCCTTGGGCATAGGGATCACATGGTGTCCCCGCGATTCCAGGCAGGCTGTGAGGGTCTGACCGAGCATGCCACCAGCGCCGGTGACCAGCAATTTTTCAGTGGGCATCGATTTCTCCCAGACTCAAGCCCCGGGACTCAGCCGGCCACTGCCGGTCGGGCGGCGGCTGGCTCAGCCACGGTAGTGGCCTGATTTTCGGCTTCGGATTTGCCAAGCACTTTGTTGAGCCAATCTTGATTGGCCCTGTACCACTCGATGGTTTCGGCGATACCGGTCTCGAAGGTATAAGACGGCGACCAGCCGAGCTCTCTCTGGACCTTGCTCGAGTCGATGGCATAACGGCGGTCGTGTCCGAGACGGTCCTCGACATAGCGGATGGAGTCTTCGCCTTTATCCAGAGCCGCGAGCAGAATGCGGGTGATCTGCATATTGGTGTACTCGTTGTTGCCGCCTATGTTATAGACTTCGCCGGGAGCGCCTTTATGGAAGACCGTGTCGATGGCCCGGCAGTGGTCTTTGACATGGAGCCAGTCGCGGATGTTGCCGCCGTCGCCATAGACAGGCACTTGCTTGCCGTTTAGCAGATTGTTGATGAAAAGCGGGATGAGTTTTTCCGGATGCTGGTAGGGTCCGTAATTGTTGGAGCAGCGGGTGATCAGCACCGGCATTCCGAAAGTATGGAAATAAGCGCGGCAGAGCAGATCGGCTCCGGCTTTGCTCGAGCTGTAGGGGCTGTTGGGCGCCAGGGGGGTCTCTTCGGTGAAAAAGCCGGTGGCTCCAAGGGATCCGTAGACCTCATCGGTGGATACCTGTAGATACTTGATATTGAAACGGGCGTCCACACCGGGCCTGGTGCCGGGCTCGAGACCGTGGCGGAAGGCTGCCTCGAGGAGCACCTGGGTGCCCATCACATTGGTCTCCACGAACACTGCCGGGTCGGAGATGGAGCGGTCCACATGGCTCTCGGCGGCCAGGTTGATGATGCCGTCGATTTTGCCGAAGCTCCTGCCCGAGACCAGGTCGTCAACGAGCTGGCGGTTCTCGATGTGTCCTTTGACGAACCTGTAACGAGGATTAGAGGCCAGGTCCTCGACGTTCTCCGGGTGACCGGCATAGGTCTGGGCATCGAGGTTGATCACCTCGTAGTCGGGGTGCTCGGTGAGCAAATGCCTCACCAGGTTGCTGCCGATGAAGCCCAATCCGCCGGTTATCAAAAGTCGCATAAAGTACCCTCTTCTGTTTCCCAATTGAAATTCGAAAGCCTAGCCGGCATTATTTCTTGACAGCATTATCAAGGTCAATGCAGACTCGATAATGTTATTTGATATGAGCGTGAATAATGTTTTATCTAAATATCAAACAACTTCCACTTTGCTGTCGTCTCCGAGCATCAGGCGGAAAGCCACGGGCTTGTTGTGGCTCCGGGTGAGCTCCACATTGACGCCGATGAGGCTGTCTTCGATACGTCCGTGGAAATCGAGGATCTGACAGTCTTCCCTGAGGATGCAATGCTCGATCTCGGCATTGCTCACCCGGGCGCGGTCGCCTATGGAGGTGAAAGGACCGATATAGGTGTTCTCCAGGCAGCAATCCTGACCGATCACCGCCGGACCGCGGACGGTGCAGTTCTTGAGCTGGCTGCCTTTGCCGATGGTGACTCGACCGGAGACCCGGGAGCCATCATCCACGACCCCTTCGATATTTCCTTCGGTCATCTCGTCGAGCACCACCCGGTTGGCTTCGAGCATGTCATCTTTCTTTCCGGTATCGAGCCACCAGCTCCCCAGCACATGACTGTCCACCCGGTGCTTGGTCTCGATGAGCCTCTGGATGGCGTCGGTTATCTCGAGCTCGCCCCGGCGGCTCGGCTTGATCTGGGAAATCGCTTTGTGGATCTCGTTGTTGAATAGATAAACGCCGACCAGGGCCAGATTGGATTTTGGCTTGGCGGGCTTCTCCTCGAGACAGAGGATATGACCGTCCCCGTTCAACTCGGCTACGCCGAAAGACGACGGATTGGCTACTTCCTTGAGTAGGATGAATGCGTCGGCGCCGCCTTCATTGAAGCGTTTCACCAGGGGACCGACCCCATCCTTGATGAGATTGTCGCCCAGGTACATGACGAAGGGCTCCTCGCCCAGGAAATCCGCTGCTGTCTTGACGGCATGGGCAAGACCCAGAGGCTCTTCCTGGAGGATATAGACGACTTTGATGCCCCAGCGGCTGCCGTTGCCGACGCAGTTTTTGACGTCTTCACCGGTCTCCGGGCTGATGATGATGCCGATCTCTTCGATGCCGGCGTCGATGAGAGCCTCGATCCCGTAGAAGAGGATCGGCTTGTTGGCTACTGGAAGGAGCTGCTTGGCGGCTGTATGAGTGATAGGCCGCATCCGAGTACCTTTACCGCCGCTGAGAATAAGTCCCTTCATTTTGTTCACTAGCCTTTGTCTTGGGTCCGTCTTTTTGGTTTCCGTCAGTCTCTTTTCCGTCAGTTTTTTTTCCGTCTACTATGCCGCGCCTCGTGAGCACTGCCCCCACTGTGGCAAACATGATTTTCCAGTCGAGCCAGTAGCTCCAGTGGTCGCAGTACCATTTGTCCAGTTCGACCTTTTTTTCGTCCGGAAGCTCGTCGCGGCCGTTTATCTGGGCCCAGCCGGTAATACCGGGTGGGTACTCCAGAACGCCCGCCTCATCACGCATGGCGTTGAGCGAGGTCTGATTATACAGAGCCGGGCGTGGTCCTACCAGGCTCATATCACCGGTGATTACATTGATCAGTTGCGGGATCTCGTCCAGGCTCGTCTTGCGAAGAATAGCTCCCACGCGGGTTATCGGGCTCGGCATTTTGAGCATCTGGTCGGTGGGCAGGTTCGGGGTGCCTGTTTTCATAGTGCGAAATTTATAAATTTGAAAGAATTCCCCGTGCCTGCCGAAACGCTTCTGGGTGAAGAGCACCGGTCCCCGGGACTCGAGCACGATGGCCAGGGCGATAAGAGGCGCAAAGGGCAGGAAGCATGCCAGGGCGAAGGCAGAAAGCAGGATGTCGGTAAGGCGTTTTGCGAGCATATGCGCCGGCTATTGTAATCTCCCGGAGGCGCCAGGGTTGTTAATTTGTGCCTTAAATTTCAAGTCGATTACAGGATAGAATTGGCCTGGAGAAGCAAATGACCGAAGAAAGCTCAATCGATTTCAGTCCCCCGGCGGTGGAAGCCGACATGAACTTCGCCCCCGAGCCGGGACGGATGAGTCGTGTATCGATCATCATCGTTAGCTGGAATACAGTCGATCTGCTCCGGCGCTGTCTCGAGACCCTCCAGGACGAACTCAAGGCGAGCCCCATGGTGGACCCCGAGGTCTTCGTGGTGGACAACGCCAGCGCAGACGGCTCGGCCGAGATGGTAGCCCGGGAGCATCCCTGGGTCAACCTCACCGCCAACAGCGACAATCTCGGTTTCGCGAAAGCCAACAACCAGGTCCTTGCTCTTGCCCGGGGCGACTATATCCTGCTTCTCAACCCTGACACCGAGATTCAGAAAGGCACCCTGGCCACCCTGATCGATTTTTTCCAGGACCATCCCCAGGCCGGGGTGGTGGCTCCCCAGCTGCTCAATACCGATCGCTCAATACAGCGCTCATGCCGGGCCTTTCCTACTTTTCTCGGGATGCTCTATGAGCTGATCGGATTGAGCCAGATGTTTTCGCCTCGCTCCAGATATGGTGCCAAATTTCGCGAGTACAAGATGCTCGACTGGAATCATGACGACGAGCGACAGGTCGACCAGCCCGAAGGCGCCTGTCTCATGGTCAGGCGCGAGGTGATCGAAAAGGTCGGTATTCTCGACGAGGGTTATTTCATGCTCTTCGAGGAAGTCGACTGGTGCTTTCGTATCAAGGAAGCGGGCTATGAGATCTGGTTCACTCCGCGAGCCAGGGTAGTGCATCATTACGGGCAATCTATCAAACAGGTCAAAGTGAGAATGATCCTCTCCTCGCACCGCGGACTCTATCGTTTCTGGAGCAAACACTATAAGAAAGGGCGCTGGTATCTGGCTCCCATTGCCTACTGCGGGCTCATGTCCCTGGCTTATGCTCGCATAGCGGCCTACAAGGTCAAGTCAGCGCTTGCAAGAAGTTGATGGATCGTGGTGTGGGCAAAGCGGTAGCCGGTGGAGTGGCAGCCTTTCTGGCTGTGGGGGTGCTCTGTGCTCTCTATGTCGTCGGCCAGCCCCTGGCGGCGCTTATTCCAGCGCTTTTCGCCGGACTCTGGGCATTCGAGCTCCTTTGCGTGCGGGACGATCCCGAGACTTTCAATTTCCTCTCCCCGCCGGTGAGGGAGTACCATTGCTCCCTGGCCGAGGCCATGGACGGTATCGTGGCTGTTCTCTCCGATTCGGTCTACGGGCCCAAAGATGACCAGTGGGTCATAGAGAAGGAGGGAAGCGACTTCGTTATAGCCAGCCTCACTTATCTGGATGTGGCGTCCCAATCCCGCAGCAAACGAGGCTCCCAGGGAAGAGTCGAGCGCCAGCTCCGTCTCGAGGCTTACCTCCGGGAAGTTTCGGTGCGGCGCACGAGAGTGCAGCTCGAATTCAGTCTGATACCGCTTTCAATGAGCTATGGCAGCACCGGCGATGTGGTGGACGATTTCGAGAACGATCTCGATGATCAGCTTGCCGGTCTCGAAGGCCAGTGCTACCAGCGGGTGCGATCGGTTCGAGTGGTGCCCGGGCCGATCTTCCTTGTCGTCACCGGAGTGCTCCTGCTGCTCTTCGTGATGGAGGTGGTATCGGGCGTATGAGCCAGACTGCCAAGCTCGATGCCGCCTATGAGGTCCTCAGGCTCCCGAAGGGCGCTTCTCTGAAGGCTGTCCGGCGCCGCCGCCGGGCGATGGTGAAGCTGCTTGCCGACGAGCGCCTGAGCGAGATGGAAGAAAGCTTCAAGACCTTGCTCCGGCACTTCACAGGCGGTGAGCACGACGGCACTACCCGCTGTCTCTGCCAGCCGGATCGCGCCGCCTATTCGGCGACTCCATTTCAGGGCAAGCAGCGTAAGGGCTTCGACAAGCGCACCGCCATCGAGGAAGCGATTTTCCAGCAGGCCGAGTCGGAGGGACAGATCTGGCGCTGGCGCATTGCCATTGTATATGGTGTGGTTTTTCTGGTCGCATCGGCCTGGGGCTGGCGCCAGCATATCGCGCATCCGCGCAGCGAATGGCTGCGTCCGCGCACCCTGGAAGAGTTGCGCCCGCGTGCCGGTTTTCAGCGCCTGCCCCCGGCCGAACCCGCTGAGCAGTATCCCGGTGACAGCAGCGGAGCGTCCCCGAAAGGCTTGCCCGGGGCCGCACCGGACCAGACGCCCGGGCGTGAGCCGATTCAATTGCGCTCGCTGCCTCCGGAGCTTATCACTCCCGAGATGACCGCGATTCAGAACAGCATCACCGCCCGGCAGCGCAGCGTCGACAATGTGAACCAGCAGCTCGGCTATCTCAGGAAACAGAAATATATTGCTACTCCCGAAACCGCCACGGCCCTGGATGCCGAGATGGCGAGGCTGCTGGCCGCTCGGCTGAGGCTGGTCTCCGCCATCGAGCAAGATCAAGATCGTCTCTACCATCTCATGAAGGCAGCCGCTGATGCTGCAGCCGGGGTGCAGGAGGGGGAAGAGAGCGGAGCCGATGGCGAGCCTGACACGCAATAGAGCCGAAACTCTTGTCATGGACTACTTGTAGTGCTTATCCAGGACATTGATGAAGGAGTCTCGCGCCACCTCGAACGGATAGGGCTTGAGCCTCAGAAAGCCCGAGAATGGATCGTCGAAAGCGGCTAGCAGGAAAACATTGAGACAGACGATCAGGGTGACCAGGGCGTTGGTGGCAATCTGCCAGATCGTGTGCTTGATTCCGAAGAAGTGCGCCAGGATGCCGGTGGCTATGGCACCGGTTATCACCACCGCCCAGAGGATGTCCGGGAGCTGGTAGTTGAGCTGGGTGGCTCGTACCCTTCGTGCGTCGCCCAGGCGGGTCACGGCTTCGAGCATGGAGGCGTGGATGTTGTTTTCCCGATCGTTCTGAGGGCTGAACTGGAGAACGTCCTGCCAGATCTGACCGTAGGCGTTCCAGGGCTCTGGATGCCGAAACCCTTGCGGATAGCGAACATGAGTCCCACCGAGCAAAGCATAGCGACGATCGTTATCAGGATGAAATTGTTTGTGATGAATGCGGCGATGCTCATTGGCGACTCCCTTAGGTCAGTTGGATTCTACAGAATAGTCTCGGCAGTTTTCCACTATGATTGGAACGAGCCGCGAGAGAGGTCAGCTTGCCGGGAGAATCGAAGAAACCGAGAAGATGGGACCCCGGCGAATCGCTTGCCGGGCGGTATCTGCTCGAGAAGCGGCTGGGCGAAGGCGGAATGGGGGCTGTCTTTCAGGCTCGGGACAGGAAACTCGAGAGGACTGTGGCGGTCAAGACTCTTCTGAGCGCCACCATGACCGACGAGGACCTTGTTCGTTTTCAGCGCGAGGCCAGAGTGGCGAGCAATATCGATCACCCGAACGTGGTCAAGATATACGACTTCGGGCTCGATCAGGAGTCGAACCAGCCTTACCTGGTGATGGAGTATCTCACCGGTGAGACGCTCAAGAGCTGGCTGTCTGAGAATCACCCGGACGACTTTCTGATCATGGCCATAGTCGAGCAGATAGCTGCCGGCATGGCGGCGGTGCACAAGGCCGGGATAGTCCACCGGGATTTGAAGTCCAGCAATGTGATCATCACCGCTGACGAACATGGCGAGCCCCTGGCCCGCTTGCTCGATTTCGGTGCGGCGAGGGCCTTACGGGGTGAGAGCCAGAACCTCACCCTCGACGGCATGATCGTCGGCACACCACGATATCTCAGCCCCGAGCAGGCACAGGGTCTGGAGGTGGACGAGCGCTCGGATATCTATTCACTGGGCTGCATTGCTTATGAGATGTTTTCGGGCAGACCTCCTTTCGAGGGCGAGACAGCCATGGATACCATATCTATGCATATCACCGAGGAGGCGCCGACTTTCGCCGAGCTTGGCATTCGGGTGGATAAGGCTATCGACCGGGAGATCGAGGCTCTGATTCGAAAAATGATCGCCAAGGACCCTGGCGATCGAGTCCAGTCCACGGAAGAGCTGATCCGAGCGATCGCCGGGCTTGAGAATCTCGAGGTCGAAAGCGTGGTGCCGGCAGAGCGTAGAGTAGAGCCCTGGAAAACAGCGGTGCAGGTAGCGCTTGTTGTGATACTGTTGGTGGTGCCGGTGCTTCTCTTTCTCGAATCGAGATCGAGAGCGAGCTCCGGTTCCAGCTCGAGTGCCAGCTCGAAAGGCGAGCCCGAGAAGGCTGTCGTTGATGAAGGCAAGAGCGGCGCCTTTACCTCCCGGAGTTTCGAAGAGCATCTCCTGGTCGATTCCGGGGCTCCGGAAAAGGCTCGATCTTTCCTCTATATCAATCCGGAAGAGTCGGAGATCCTTCAAGAATGTGCCGATAGCAATATGAAGATCCCGATCTTCATGGCCGACAATGTTATGCTCTCGGACCGCGATCTCGATAGCCTCGTCAAGCTCGAGCCCACCTGGCTCTTATTGAGCCGCACCGCTCTTGGTGATGCTCAGCTCGAGAAGCTCAGCCGGTGTCCCAGTATCGAGACCCTGAAGTTCTATAGCAACCCCCGGATCACCCGGGCCGGCCTCAGGTCTCTTGCCGCTCTTCCCCGCCTGGCGAATCTTTCGGTTCGGGCATGCAATATCGACGATCGATGTCTCGATGAGATCAATAAGATGAAAGGCCTCACCGCTCTCGATCTCGAGTACAACCCGAAGATAACCAGCCGGGGTCTCATGAAGCTTGCCGAGCTGCCGGCGCTCGAGGTGGTCTCCGTCTATGACACCGGGATCAAGCTCGGCGGCGCCGGTATCGAGAATCTCCGCCGCAGGCTGCATCTGCAGAAGCTCTACACCGAAACGACTTTCAGCTCGCCGGATGCCCTGGCCTCTATAGACATGTATAGAAAGCGCACCATGCCCGGCTTCGGAACCGGTCCTCTGCAAGTGGACCTTCGCAATACCTACGACGCCGGTGGGCGTTAGCGGCTGTGTCAGCCCAAACCCAGGAGCCTTCTCGCTAGAGACCACCAGATATTCTCTGGCTTTGTCTCAGGCAGGATTGGAACAAGGGCGGCTGGCAGGTCTGTCTTCCAGCGCTCCGGATCGAGAAAATCGGCGGCGCCAAGATCGTAGGCTTTTTTAATCAGGACCGGATCGGGATAGTCGTAGCTCACCAATATATTTGTTTGAGGCAGCAAGTTTCTTGCTCTTTCGATGAGAGGCAGAGAGCGGTCCGGATCGGGTGATAGATCGATCCAGATGAGGTGGGGTCGCAGGAAGTAGATTTTTTCCAGCCCTTCATCGATGCAGGCTGTTCCTGCCCAGTATGCAGAGGTCAGCGAACCCGGCTATGTTGATTGCGGGCCGAGGACCTTGTCGCAACAGGCTTTGAAGTTCTGTCGGGCGATGGCCGTGAATTGATCTTCGCTTATATCAACTGCCCTCAAAAGCTCGGCGTGGTCTTTCAGAAAAACGAAGCGAGCGACCTCGAAAATCAGTCGCCAGCCTGCCCGGACTGTTTTTCTCAGGAAAGCCGGATAGCCTTTCAGGCGGTCTTTCAGGAAAGCGGTGTGAAATTCCAGGTGGGCGAGCTCGTCGAGGACTATCAGAGAGAAAATCTCGCTGAGAGCTTCGTTGTCGATTTTGCTCGAGAGAAGACGGTAATAGCATTTGCCGATGATCTCGGCGATCAATAGAATCATCAGCTCGGTTTTCAAACCGGATAGATGCCTCAGAGAGCTGAATGCCAGGTCGCTCCAGTGCCAGGTGAGGAGAGTGCCCTTGAGGGTGAGGATTACTGTGCCCAGAGCCTGGGCATGGCTCTGCTCTTCCCTGACGAACATATCGACACAGGCGAGATAATCCTCGTCTGCGAGCCGGCTGGCGTAAGCCCTGAGATGATGACCGCCGCCGGTCTCGCCGAGCTGGAAGCGCTTCAGAGAGGCGACGAGCGGTGCCACCAGGACTGGCGAGACTGCGATACTGTCCGGGCGCACAGGGATGGGGCGGCTCTTCTGATTCTCCTCGAAGTAAGCCCGCCAGTCGGCAGCCTGGAAGCCAGGTACCGGTCTGATTTGGGAGTCGGTTTTCAGCGCTAGAGTGGTCATGGCTACCTCCAATTACCGAGACTAGCACGGCGGAGAGGCTCCCGATCGGGCTTAGCGGAGTTTCTACCTGGTCTTTACCTGCGACTTACACCCCGGGGTCTTGCCGGATCGTCGCTTTTTCGCCAATAGGGACGATTGAACCTGAGTGCCTGTCTCTTCGTTTGATCTATTGCAAACAAAACTTCGGTGAGGAGGTAAAGAGATGGACAGGATAACGCCCGAGTTCTTTTTCGCCCTGGGGGTCATATTGACCCTTGCCTATATTCCCTGTGTCGTCCTTCATCTCGGGCTCAGCCCGGCGCTGTCCAGCCGAAGGTCTCCAGGGTCTCCTCCACGGTCATGTTGTTCTCGAGACAGTAGGCCATGACTATGGTGGCTTGCTCCAGGGTCAGCAAGTCGTGGTCCAGGTACATTTTCAGCTCACCGGCATGATGCATGACCGCCTCGTCTATGAGGTTGGCGTCGAAAAGCGTCTTGACCAGCGGGACTTTGTTCGCCAGGGCCAGGGCTGTGGCGATCTGCAGATCCTTGTCCGATATGAGCCCGGTCTTTTTGAGGATGTCGGTGATCTCTACCGGCACCTTCTCCTCCTGGAGGCTCTGGGGGTCCTGATCGAGCATCGCCAGCACTTGCTGCAGCTCTTCCTTGCTCGAGGCATACTGGATTCTCTTGACGATCTGGGCCGCCTGATCCTCGAAGAGGAGCCCCTGCTGGATCATATCGAGTATATGGGTAGCCGCCTTCGTGCAGGGAACCGAGGCATATCCCAGCTCCACGAAGACCTGCTCCATGGGACGGTCATAAGTGATTTCGATTTCTTTGGCCGTGAGGAGCTGGCTTTCGGATATCACCCCGGCCATGACGAATAGCTCTCCGAAGCCGAAGCCGTGCGGCGGCACTTCGATGCTGGCATTCTCCCTGAGGGACTGCTCCAGGGACATGGAGCGCAGCCTGGCCAGTTTCAAGGCATAGAGAACATGATCGCGTTCCACCGCTCCGTCTCTGATCAGTCTCTGGGCGGAGAGAGCCGAATTGAGCGCTGCCCTGGTGATCACCCCCCGGGAGAGCAGCACCATGCCCAGTGGCAGTCCGGTCTCCTGGCTGGCCACCATGCATTCTTCCACCTGGGGGCGGGAGGCCAGGGCTGCGGCCATGAGCAGCTCACCCAGGCGGTTGTGGGTGGGCACCGCCTGGGTGGGCTGGGAAGCTGTTCCCATCCGGTTCAGGGCTTGATCCAGGGGGACGCCGTCCCGGCCGGCCAGGGACAGGGCCTGGACGGCGTGCTCGAAGGGGATGAGACCGTCTCTCAGGCGTGCCTGAATCTCGATGGCGGCCCTCAACTGGTCCTCGGTGACGTGACCGTGCATGGTCAGGACTCGCCCGATCGGCAGGCGCATCTTGAAAGAGAGGCGGTAAGCAGCGTCGAATTGCTCCGGATCCAGAAGACCGCTGTGGATGAGAAGATCGCCTAGCTGAATATCAGTCGAGCCCTGCTGAGTCATCAGTCTCTCTTAAGGTTGCGCGAAAGCACGATCGGGAAGGTGCCTTCTTTGGCCTCGTTCTTGGCTGCACGTGCCGATTCGATCAGGGTCGGCAGGTCGTCGCCGTCTGAGGGCAGGCCGGCGATACCGAAAGAGAGAACGAGGTTGCGCCGGTCCAGATCGTTTGCCAGCGGCGTATTGGTGAGAGCGTCCAGGATGCGGTTGGCGACGAAGGCCGCCTGGGAGGGGCGGGTGTTAGGCAGGATGATACCGAACTCGGTGCCCTCGAAGTGTCCCAGGCTGTCCAGGGGGCGCTTGACCAGCTCGATCCGCCTTGCTGCGGTAGTGATCACGCCGGCGGGCAGCATCTCGGTGGCTATGCTGCCCTCGGACTTGCGTTTGCTCGCCTCGAAGAGAATGAAGGCCAGCGGCCAGTTGTAAGCCTCGAAGCGGTAATACTCGTACTCCATGAAATAGAGCAGAGCCTCGGCGCTATAGATGCCGGTGTCCGGGCGCTGGAAATTGTATTTGAGAGCCTGCACGGCCTGCCTGCCCTCTCCCAGGAAGTCCAGAGCGCCTGCCCTGGCATGGGTCGGGGGCTTGATCTCCAGAATCCCGCAGTAGAGGAAATTGAACAGGAGAGGCGCCCACTGGGCCATCTCCATGGGCTTGTCCCGGAGCAGGTCGGTGAAGGAGCGGCGGCGTTTGAGAAGCTCGTACATGTCTTTCTGCCACTGGAAGTCCAGAGGGTGGCCCTTGGAGAGCAGGAGCTTGAGCTCGGTCTCCCCGAGGTTCTTCTGCTTGAGCACGAGCATGGACTCATAGACCAGACCGGCTTCCTCGAGGTGCCTGAGCTGATCGAGAAGGGCGGTGCCTTCCATGATAGAGGCTTGCAAGCTTCGCTCGCAAGAGACCATATCTGTGACCTTGTTGGGCTTGAAAGAATAGGAGCCTCGCCGCCATGTGATCAGCTCTTTCAGGGCGTCGTCGCCCCGGGTCGCGCCCACCTGGGCATGCCTGGGGGCGCCGTCCACGAAAAAGACGCTGGCTATGGAGGTCTCCCCGACTACCTCCAGCAAGCCTGTCACCTTGCTCATGCCGTATGTGGAAAGGACGTCGGACATCTTGGTGTTCTCGAGGTTGCCTTCGAGACTGGTGGCGGCAGCGGTGGCACCGCTGCCCGGGGTGGCCGGCGAGCCGGAGTAGAAATCAGGCGGCAGGGAGCCTTGTGGAAGGTTGCCTCCGAAAGATGAGCCACCTCCCCCGCGGGTGGGCTGATCGCCGAAGCGGCGGCTCGGACCGCCGCCACCGCCTATAGGGGTGCCGCTGAACTGGTCCCGCTGAGGCGGCTGCGCCGGAGCCATGGTTTCGGCCGGTCGATTATGAGCCCCCTGGAAGGTCTGCATATGACCGCTCTGGGTGCCGGCGAAGCCTTGATTCTGGTTGAGATTCGGATTGGCGTAGGGCTGCTGCGGGCCGCTTGTGGTCAGCCCCGGACCGCCGGCGGTATAGGGTGGGAAGGTGCCGGACTGGGTCCCCTGGTAAGCGTTGAAAGCCCCGGACTGCTTCACTGCCTGAAAAGAGCCTGTCGCCCGGGGGCTTGCGGCGTTCTGGGTCTCGAGCATCATGACTACGTCGAGGATGAGATTGAGGTCGGTGGTCTCGAACTTCGAGACCAGCTTGGTCTGCCTGCCGTCATCCTCCCAGAGCTGCCAGGCTGGGTTGGGCGTCACTTTGTCGAACTTGATATTGATGATGTAAGTCTTGTAGGAGCCCGGCACAGCCCAGGATACTTCGACTTCTTGACCCCGGTTGACCTGAGCCTGATCGAAGACGTTCTTGAGAGCTGCGTAGTCGGGGAAGGTAGATTGCTTCGGCAATCTAATCTTCCCTGGTTGATTGTGACGCTCCTTACCGAACACCTGGAGATTTCCTTTTTGAATTTAGTAAAATTCTCAGTAATTTTACTAATTTATGCCCCTTTTATCCATTGAGGCTCGCCGCAATTGAAACATTTGACCTGGTTGCAATGAAGAATTCCGCTGCCAACCTGGTCGGCACGCGGGCTGCCTGTGTTATCAGCCAGCTGCTTCTATTGGCGCTCTTTCTTGCCCTGGGTATGCTCCGGTCCGAGACTACCGGTACTCTTCAGGCTCTCGATCTGGACAGTATCAATATCGAAGCCGTAGCCGGCGCTTTCAGCCGCTATTATGTCTGGCTGGCGGTAAGCGCTTTGATTGTCTGCGGTTTCACTCTCTTCGACCTGCCCGGGAGGGAAGGCCCGGACAGCCATGATGGTTCAGGCGGCGGCTCCGGGGCGACAGGTCAATCGCTCCGCCGCTCTCTGCTCATCTATGGGGGCCTGGCGTTTTTTCTTTTTTATCTGATTCTCACGCGCTGTCTCCAGTTCCCCTTCGCGGTGGATGACTCTTATATCGATTATCGGTATGTCAGATCATGGGTCGACGGCACCGGGTTCGACTATAACCCCGGCGAGCGGGTCATGGGTTTCACCTCTCATCTGCATCTGGCTCTCCTTTCTCTCTGTTATCTGCTGGCCCGCCCGGTGGAGTTGCCGGTAATCTCTCAGATGCTCAATGTCGCCATTCAGGTCGGCAGCTATTTTCTGGCTTTCATCTTCATGAGAAGGGCCGGCGGAGGTCCCCTGATCGGGCTCGCCGCGGCGGCAGTGCTGGCGCTTCTTCCCTATATGACCCAGGAGTCTATTGGCGGGAAAGAATCGCCCCTGGTGGCGCTCCTCTGTCTGGGCACGCTCTACGCCATGGAGCGCAAATGGCTCTCCGTGGCAGCCTGGCTGGCGGCCATGGTGGTATTGGCCCGGCCTGAGGGAGGTCTCTTCTTGATACTCGTCTTCTTCTGGGCGGCACTTCGAAAAGACCCGGAGGAGGCGGACGGGGAGCAGACCTCGAAGGAGAGGCTCCTGGATGCGTTGCGCCGGTTTCCGGCAGGCGCTCGCCGGGCTCTTCCCGCCTTCGTCCTGCCTGTCATTGCCCTTATCGCTTTCGCGGGTTGGCTCTTCGGGTCCTTCGGCACGATTATCCCCCATGGCATGATCGGCAAGGCGCACATGTTCTACAAGCCATTTCCGCTGATGGATATGGTCCTGGTGTTGCGCCGTCTCGGGGATGGCTGTCTGGTGCCGGAGCTGATCATGCCTCTCGACCCGCTCTTCAGTTACGCCTACGATTTCTTCCGTCTCTATGGAGGGGTCCTGGTACTGCTGGCGATGCTCAAGTTTTTCGATCGCGGTGCCCTGAGATTCTATGGGATAGCCGTGCTCTGCTTCTGGTTGTTATTCACGGTCGCCAACCCTTATCTCTTCCCATGGTATCTCTGCTGGTTCGCGCTTGTACCACCGCTTCTGGTGCCAATCCTGCTTCTGCGCATCAAAGAGTCCCTGGGGAAGGGGAAAAAGGGGCAGGACCGCCTGCTTGTCTCGGTGGCAGCCTATCTGGTTGTCTGCCAGGTGATCCAGCAGCCGGTCCGGCTGGAGCCGGGTCTGGCCTCGGTGAGCTTCTTCTGGAGCGGCGCTTATCAGCGTTTGTTGATATACAGGCAAGCGGCTCTGCGGGCCCGCGTTCTCGATCCTTCGTGCCGTGGCGCTCTGGCGGCCCCCGAGATCGGAGTGCTGGGTTATTTCTATCCGGGACCGATTCTCGATCTCGGCGGGTTGGTCTGCGACGAGGTGATGAAGTACGGACCGCCTCCGCCGGAGCTCCGGCGCACTACCGAGCTTTTCACCATCATTCCGGCGGTCATTCTCGAGCTTCGTCCACGCTTCCTGGTGACCGACGGGTTTTTCGGCGAAGCCGGACTGTTCAAGCTGGAGGAGTTCAGGAAAGCCTATCGAAAAGATCGATTCTATCCCCTGGAGCTCTGGAGCGACGGAATATATCTGTACGCTAGGGAGCCAGTCCCCGGGCGAGATTGAGGTCTGTCTTGTTGCGGATGTAGAGTGATCGATCCTGAGGCATGATGAATGCACGGGTGTTCTCGGTTAGAAATGATGCGTTGAGGCTGAGCCTCTCGACGGCGCTTGCCATCACTGCCCGGTTGATCCTGTAGAGCTTGCGCTCGTCCTCGAATACCGGTCTCATCGCCCGGTCGCTTCCGAGATAGTGCCAGTCCGACGGCGCGCTCATCGACTCCGAGACGGTGACCGCAGGATGTCCGTCGTTTGTCGCGCAGATCTCGATACAACCGTCGATGTCGGCTGGATGTCTCAAGGGTGCGCCGGTGTCGAGCACGGCGACCAGATCGTAGCCGGGCATCTCGGTCAGAAGTCGCAGAGCGCTGCGGGCGAACCAGCTCTGGTCCTCCCGGTCGCCCGGGGGAAGACCTTCGAACACGCGGATCGACATGCTCCGTGCTAAATCGATTACCTCGCTGTCGTCGCTATTGATGGCGATGGTGTCAACCAGAGCGGACTTCGACGCGCAGTCCAGAGACCAGGCGAAAAGGCTCTTCTCTCCAAGAGTCCTGGTATTTCTGCGGACCAGGCTCTTGATCTCCAGAGGCGCCAGAATAATAGCCAGCACTTTCGACTTTTCGAACATGCCAGTTTCCCCAAAGAATGCAGCCCGAATAAAATATCACTATTGAGATTCGAAATAAAGCCTCTCCAGATCGTCCACCATCTCGGCGGTGGTACGCTGGGGACCGATATGGCGGCGGAATCGGGCAAGCATATCTCTGTCCTTTTGAATTCTCTGCAGTTGCGAAGCCAGATCGGCGTCGTCGTTCAGCTCGAAGAGCAGCCCGTTGACTTCGTGATGAATCAACTCGGACATGCCTCCCAGATTGGTCGCGATCAGAGGAGTGGCTGTGGAGAGGGCCGACTGGATCACCAGGGGGGTGTTCTCGTACCAGCGCGATGGCACCACCAGGACGTCTATGTCGGTGAGCACCGGACCGAGCTGCTCATTGGGGAAAGTGCCGGCGAACTCGATGAATCGACGGCGGGAAGGCACGCTGTCCGCCAGCTCTTCGATGGTCTTGAAGTAAGAGGGGAACTGGGTGGGGCTCCCGTAGATCTTGAGGATTGCAGGCGGCTCCTCCTCCAGTCTCTGGAATGCCTTGATCAGGATGTCCAGACCTTTGTGCTCGTAAATCGTCCCGATGAAGCCGATGCGGAGCGCCTCAGAGCGGCTCTTCTCCCGATAGGGGGTGAGCAGCGAGGTATCGATACCGAAAGGCACATGATGAATGAGCTCTTCTTTGAAGCCGTTCTTGATGAACAGCTCTTTCATGATCCGGGTCGGCACTGTGATGGCATCGGCAGTATTACCGATGCTTCTCAGAACCTCCGGTCTGGCGATGGTGGCGGCGGCGGCGGGGCCCTGTTTGCGCCTCGTGTAAAGCCCGTAGAGCGGATCGCTTTTCAGGACGGCTCGGGCGTTCGGCCAGCCCCGGGCGGCAGGAAAGCGCTCCAGGAGGGCCTCGGCGAGCTGATCCCGCGAAGCGATCAGCTCCGGTGTGTAACACGTCAGGCAGGGTTCCGCTCCCGGTCCGGGACCCTCGCAAATAGTGCCGTCCTTGCGCTTGAGCTGGACTATCGGGCAGATGAACCAGAAGTCGGTTGGGGACAGGACAATCCTGACGCCCTTTTCCTTTGCCGCCTCGATTACCGATGCCGAGAGGTTCTGGGCGTGCATGACATGGACGACGTCTGGCTGGAAGCTCTCGAGCACGGTCTTGAAGTGCCGGCCGATCTGCGGGTGCCGGTACTCGTGCTCGAAGGTGTAGCCTTCCAGGCGTAGAGTCTCGGTAATCACATGGACATTCAGTCCTTCATACTCGTAGTCCCTGGTGGGCGGCCCCTGTTTGTGCCGGGCGTCTTCGTCGGGCGGATCGGCAGTGACGATCAGGACCTCGTGTCCTCGCTCGGTGAGCTCCCGGGCGATTTTGAGCGTGAGCACTTCGGTGCCTGCCCGGTGTTCCGGGAAGAATTTGTGGACGGTTATGAGAATCCTGGCCATAACCGGAGTATCTTACCGGATATCACAGGTGGTGCGTCAGCTGAAATCATTGCCCAGGCGAGAGCCCGGACCGAAGACCGTGATCTGTCCAGAAGTGCAACGCAGGCATTCCGAGCCCTCGAACTCCATCTGGCATACTTCGCAGACGCTCTTGGCGAATTTCGAATAGTCTTTCTTGACAATCCCCTGAGAATGATCCTGCTGTGCCGGCTGCTGATAGCTCTGGTATTGGGACTGCTGGGATTGCTGCGGTTGCTGGGCCGGCTGCTGGGCTGGCTGCTGATAGCTCTGGTATTGGGACTGCTGGGATTGCTGCGGTTGCTGGGCTGGCTGCTGATAGCTCTGGTATTGGGACTGCTGGGATTGCTGCGGTTGCTGGGCCGGCTGCTGATAGCCCTGGTATTGGGACTGCTGGGCTTGTTGCGGTTGCTGATAGCCCGGGTAGTGCAGAGGTTCGGGGCGGACTTCCAGATATGTGCTTCTGACCCTGTCGGCTTCTTCGACTCGGCCCAGCCATTTGAGCAATTCCACGAGATTGGTGGCCAGCTGCTTGCATTCGGCATAGTCGTTGCCGTAGTTGATCGCGTAAATCCTCAGGGCTTCGCTGGCGTAGCCCACGACCTGCTCGTATTTTTTCTGGTGATAGCAGGCGGCTATGATGTTCTTGATTGTCTTGCCGACCTCGATGTGGTCGGCACCGTAAATTTGAATCTTGACCTGGGTTGCATACTGGTAGAGCTGCTCGGCTTCGGGATACTTCTGCTGCATAAACGCAAGCCAGGAGAGAAGATCGAGAGAAGTGGAGACTTTTTTCGGATCGTTTTCGGTGCGAGCCTCCTTGAATGCCTGATAAATAATCTGCTCCGCCTCGGCATACTTACCCTGCGAAACCAGTTGAGATGCATGATTCAGGTAGGATTGCCAGGTCATCACGCCGCCACGAACTTTGCCGAAAACTCTTGCCGTTAGTTATTCTTGCCCACTACTTCAAAAACCTTAACACGATTTAAGAATAGGTCTCTTATCTAGTTATGTACCGGATGCAGCTTTCGCTACCTCCGAAGTGCCGCCAGGTTTCAAAAGTTGACCAAACTTTATTACAAACAAAGATAATTAACGGTAATCAAGGTGTTCCTGTCTTCCCTGCGGCAAAATACCGACTTCCCCTCTAATTTGTGCAGTGTGGAGAAAGAATTGCCTGCGGTCGAAAGAGAACTCGAGACCCGGTCGGGGTCCTGTTGCGGCTCCGGGAAATCGAAGCCTGAACCGGGCTCGGCCCTGTTGGTCCCGGCTTCGATTTTGCTTGCGGCGCTCTTGATAAGGCTCTGGTTTTCGCTACTCGACGGTCATCAGGTGATCGCCTGGTCTTGCGATGCCTATGAGTATTTGCAATACGCCGGCAGCCTGGGCGAGCTTCTCCGGCAGACCCCCCGAACTTTCCTGGATTGTCTGGGTGTTCTCGCCGGAATCGCTGACAGCAGCACCAGACAGGCGGTGGCTGCTCTCATGGCTCCGCTTGCCGAGCCTGTATCGCGGGGCGGCCCGCTCTTTCCGCTATTTCTGGCGGCAGCCTTTGCGGTTTCCGGGGCTCCGGCAGGAGTGGACAATCTCGTCGCTCCGGTTCTGGCTCAGGCACTGCTTTCATCGTTGACCTGCGTCTTCATCGCTATGACGGCCAGCCGTCTTTTCGGCAAGAGGGCAGGGGTAGCCGCAGGAGCCCTTGCCGCTCTCTATCCAGGATTCATCGTCAATTCGCTTCGTTTCTACTCGGAGTCGTTCGCTACTTTCTTCGTCTCGCTCATTCTCGCTCTCACCGTCCTCCTGCTGGGTGAGAAGGACAGCCGGCGATCCGTCATGCTCGGTCTGATGCTGGGTGCAAGTCTCGCTTTCGCGCAAATCACCAGGTCGGTTCTGGTGCTTGTCGACCCGCTGGTCCTTCTCGTTCTCCTTTTCGCAGGCGCCCGGACCGGAACCATGGGAAATGTCTTGAGACGAACAATTCCGGCGATTGTCGGCGGTCTCGCGCTGGTCATCCTTCCTTGCCTGGCTCTCCAGTCCCTGGCCACCGGCGGCGCCAATCCCGTTCCCAATCGCCTGGTGCACTTCAATCTGTTCGTCGGTCTCGACGTCAATGCCCAGGGCTATCTCTCTTTTCCGTATCCCGATGGCCGCGGAATCGAGGAGAAAAGCCTGCCGCAAATCATTGCCATGCGCGCCAGCGAGAGTCCGGGACGATTCGCCCAGCTACTCTCGGGCAAGCCTGTGCGGCTCCTGAAGGCGCCCTGGAACGACTTCAGAACGCCTGTGGGCATTTTCGGATATGACGCTCAGGTTCTCTTCCATCAAATCTGTCTTCTTCTCGGTGCTGCCGGAGTGCTTCTCGGACTTTTCTACCAGGGCAGGCTGGCAGGCAAGGTCTTTCTTGTTGCGGTCCTGGCCGCCCACGGCGCCTATTTCTTTTTCGATACGATACCGCGTTACGCTCTGACGGCGATGCCGGTAGTGCTTGTCTTCGCCGGGGCAGGATCGGCTCTTCTTCTTGACCGGCGTGCGCTGCCGGCGATGGTCTCGGGTGCTCTGGCTCTTGCTGTTTGCCGGAGCAATCTCGAAGCCGCGTTGATCGAGCTGGCTCATCCAGGGCTGGATCTGGCCCTGTTGTTTGCCACAGGATTTCGTGCTCTTCTGTTCGGCGTCTTTCTCTATTTCCTCTGGCGGAGCGCCTCTTCCCTTTGCCGGCTCTCGATGAGGAGGCGCCTGGTTCTCGCCTTTTTCTCCATGGTTTTTATGCTTTTCGCGTGTTTGCCATTGCGAGCGCACGGTAGACCTGGCGAGTTCGAGACAGCCGTGACAGGCGGCTCGCCCGCGAGCCAGACCATCGCGCTTCCGGCGCAGCCTGGCCGAAGAGCATTTTTCCTCCTCTTCGATTGCCGTGACTGGAAGACACTCGGCCAGGATGCCAGGGTGTCGGTGAACGGCACTCTTCTCGATTCGCCTGCCGTGCCCCTGTTGCCTTTTCTCCAGAATCTCGACAGTCCTCTGGTGGACGGCTCGGGACGCCTGACCTACGAGGCCGAGCATATCTGCCTGGCGGTGCAGTCTGTGGCCGGAGGCGCCGACCTCGACATGAGGCAATGGTTCATGATGCCTGTGCCGGCAGAACTCGTGGCTCGAGCCGGTGACCGGCTCGAAGTGGAGCTGCGGCGCAATCGTCACCGGCCCGGCGTTTTGTTCGGGGGCTTCAAGAGCCGGCCTGATCGAGCGCGTATTCCTTCGGTGGCGCGATTCTCCTGGGATAAAGCCTTTTATGGTGTGGAAAGCGACAGTGGTTTCAGCGACAGCCGTTTCGACGAGACTATCGCAGTCGCTCCCGGGCGCGCGGAAAGAGAGCTCAATATCCGTCTTCTAGCGTTTCCCCTCTCAAATGATCCGGTTTCGACGGACCCTGGAACTCGAGCGGGGGCGCCTCCCTCTCCGGACCTTTCCGCCTCCCTCGAGCTTGCCTGCCCGCGACAGTTCAGCCGGGATACTATCTGGGCGGTAAGGGTAAAAGCTCTGGTCGAAAACCGGTCTGTAGAAGCCGTTCAGGCGCCGGTCAATTTCTCGGTACAGGTAGGCCAGCAGACGAGCCGCTATTCGACCGGCTTCGTGCCGACCAGTCTCGACCTGGAGCCCGGAGCGAATCGAGTCGATTTCGCGTTCCCCGTAAAGCCTTCCGCCTTCCCGTCCCGACCCGATAAGGTGAGGCTGGATTTGACTTATGGTGGGCTGGCAGCCGGCAACCAGTTTTTCGGTGTACGAGGAAGGGGCGGAGACGACCTGAGCGTGCGCGCGCTCGAGGTGAGTGTCAGCCCCCTGCCTGTTCAGCCTTTTGCTCGATCATACGAGGTGTTCTAGTGCCGGAGAAAGTCTTTCGAGTCCTGGAGAAATTCTGGCCGGCCATGCTGGTGGTGGCGGTCGCTCTATTCACCTTCGGTAGAAGCCTTTCGGTTTATTTCCTCGCTGATGACTTCGGTCATGCCCACTATATCCAGGAGATCTTCAACGGCGATCTGAGCAGGCTCTTCTCCTGCCTCACCGGCAATTTCATGCAGGTGGACACGATGGCGGTCTACAGACCGTGGTTCTTCCTCACCCTGCTCACTGATTTCGCGCTCTACCGAAGCAATGCCACCGGCTGGCAGGTCACCAACCTGGCTCACTATGTGCTCTGTTGCCTCTTTCTCTATCTGCTCGTCAGAGAGCTCACCTCATACTGGGGCAAAAGGCGCTCACGGGCGGCGGCGCTCTTCTCGTCCCTGCTTTTCGCCGCCAGCCCTCTTCATTGCGAGAGTGTGAGCTGGATGGGAGGGCGGACCGATGTAATCTGTCTGACCTATTATCTGGCGGCTCTCTATTGCATGGCTCGTTTTCTCAAGCGACGAACAGCGACCATCTGGCTCCTTTTCGGACTGGTCGGCTTTTTCCTTTCGATATTCACCAAGGAGATGGCGATTGGCTTTCCGGTGGTGGCGTCGGTGATGGCACTGCTATTCGCCGGCTCCCCTGGCGATTTCGACGATCTCCCGGAAAGCAAGGCTGCCGGGGACAGTCCACGGCAGCCCGTGGCGATTGGGGTCTCAGCCGGAAATACCGGGCCGGGTCTGGAGTCCATGCGAGAGCCTGCCCTGCAAGCGGCCTTTTCTCCTTCGCCCCTGGTCCCGGTCGCGATTACTCCCGGAAGGCGCCATCATATTGCAGCGGCCCTGACAGTGGCGGTGCCGGCTTTTGCCGGAGCGGCCGTCTACATGATCATCCGTTTTCTCGCCCTCGGGACTGTCAGCGGAGGCTATAAAGGGGGGCTGGGCGAAGGGCAGCTGGAGAGCATAATCAGTCGTTTCGCCGATTTCGGCACCCTGATAAGATTAGTTTTTCCCTTCAATTACTCGATTTTCGGCGGAGCCGTGACGCCGGTCCAGTATCTGGGTCTCCTGTACATAGCGGTCCTCTCCCTTCTGGTCACCCGGCTGCTTGCCGGGTCCTGGCCCAGGAAGTGGATGCTGTTCCTGGCTTGCTGGCTGGTCACCGCCGTCGCGCCGATCTATCAGCTTTACGGTCTGGGTTTCGATCTGGAAGGCAGCCGCTTCTTCTTTTTTGCCACGGCGCCCCTGGCTGTACTCCTTCCTGTTCTGTTGCTCTCGCCTCTGAAGCGCCGATCGGCTTCCGGCGGCGAAACCAGGGACGAGATCGAGTCTCCCTTTTCCGCGAGGCTCTTTGCGGTCTCCTGTTTTGCCCTTGTCGTCCTGGTGCTTGCCAATATGCGGATCGCCACCAGAAACAATACCGCCTGGCTCGAGGCGGGCCGTCAATCGAGAGCCCTGGTCCAGCAGCTTTCAAGCTGCCTGATTGGGGTTCCGGAAGGCAAGCGAGTTGCCCTCCTGGGGATTCCCAATGACTATGCCGGTGCTCATATCGTCCTCAACGGGCCGACCCTCGGTTATATGCTCAGCCCCCCCTTTACGAAGGCCGACCTGGCATCCCGGTTGATCACTTTCATGCCTTTCTCCTACGGCAGTCCGGAGAGGATCAACCAGATCGCCTTCCGGTCGGCTCTGGCTGATCCCGATGTGGTGGGGTTCTACGCCTGGAACAGGGAGACCCGCACTCTGGTTCCTCTGTCCCTTGCTAGGTCTGCCGGGATGATCGCGCGAAAAGTGGCGGAACCACTCGAGGTGAAGGGACCGCCAGGGTCAGCAGGTGGTCCGATCTGGCAGCCCTGGGAGCCTGACGGCCGTCTCTCGATCCGGGTGGCGCCACTGGATCTGGTGCCGACTGATTACGATTACCTGGAGATCGAGATCCCCCGGGAGCAGGCTCTAGGTATCAAAGGCAGTGAGTTTTCGCTTTCCTTCGCCGGGCGGTCATTCAACACCAGGGTATCGCACACGGAGCCCCGTGGAGCCGGTCCTGCTCTTCTCAGGGTGCCTGTATCGAGCTTCTGGAGCTGGTATACCTCCGGTAAGATCGAGTCCATCGAGTTGCGATTTCCTCCCTTCTCGAAATTGTCACCCGGCAACTTGCGCCTGCTCCCGGCAGAGCGTCTCGAGCCTTCAATCGAGGTTCTCGACGAGTCCATGGGCAGACCGGGACCCTTCGGCGCCTTCCGTGTGCGCCCACAAGGCGACACCCGCTTGCGCGTCAGAGCGCTAACCGGTGCCGAGAGCATCGAGTTGCTTGTCGGGAAGTGCAATTTTCTCGCAGAGAGCCTCCAGGGCGAGACCCTCGGAAAGGGAATGGGGAGCACGCAGAAGGCGATTGGCAGGGAGGCGGTTTTCAGCCTTCCCAGAGAAAGCTTCGGCGGGATCGGTTACTATCAGATTTTCGCCCGGGCTCTGGACAGGGATGGCGTTCAGATCGGCGAGCTCGCCGGTCCATTGACGCTCGAGTTGCGTCATTGAGCGTCTACACAAGCAAGCTTACATGGTAGAATCCGCTTCGGTTCAGGAGAGAGTTATGAAGGCAGTTGTAATCGGCGGCAACGGATTCATCGGTACCAGCCTTGTCGAGCATTTGCTCGAAAGGGGCGTGACGGTGCGTATATTCGATCGCTATCCGAGTCGCTTCAGCGAGCCCTTCGCCGATGTCGAGTATGTCACAGGCGAGCTCGGCAACCACGGCGATCTCGAAGATGCCGTGCGCGGCATGGACTGGGTATTCCACCTGGCGTACACGACTCTGCCCGAGACCAGCAACGACGATCCTGTCCATGATGTGCGCTCGAACGTCATCGATACCATCCAGCTCCTCGAAGAGTGCTGCAAGCATGGCGTCAAGAAGTTAGTCTTCGTTTCCTCCGGTGGTACTGTATATGGTGTGCCGCGCGAAGTCCCCATACGGGAGGACCACCCCACCGAGCCGATCTGCTCCTATGGAATAACCAAGCTCACTATCGAGAAATATTTGCACCTCTACCATCATCTTCGCGGTCTCGACTATGTCGTTGCCCGGATTGCCAATCCTTATGGCGAGCGGCAGAACCCCAAAGCCAAGCAAGGGGTGATCGGTGTCTTCCTCGGCTGCATAATCGATCATCAGCCTCTCACCATATTCGGTGATGGTGAGGTGGTTCGTGATTTTATCTATATATCCGATGCTGCCGCCAGCCTGGTTGCTTGCGCCGAATATGAGCCCGGTCAGGACAAGAATGCGCCTCGTGTATTCAACATCGGCTCGGGCAAAGGCTATTCACTCAATCAGATTGTCGATACCGTCAGGCAGGTGGTGGACGAGGATGTGAAAGTCCACCGGGTGCCGGCGAGAGCAGTGGACGTGCCCTCCAATGTTCTCGATATCGATCTCGCCCTCGAGCATCTGGACTGGAGGCCGAGAGTCGATTTGAAAGAAGGGATCGAACGGGCCTGGAAGTGGATCGGTACCTGGCAAAAAATTAACCAGCAGCCCGTTCTCAAGCAAGACTAAGTTAATACCGGACAAATTGCCCCGTCCCGACTTTACATTAGGAATTGCCAAGTTGACCCCGGGCCTTCCCTGCGGGAGAATCACGGGTTGTTGAGAACCACCGGAGCCCCCGTGAGCGATCCTGAAATCGTTACCGTCGACCTTTCGGTAATAGTAGCCGTTTACAACGAAGACCCCCGCAACCTGGTCAAGCTCCTGGACCGGCTCCGGACCTGCCTGGGTCCCACCGGTATGAGTCATGAGGTGGTTTTCGTCAATGACGGCAGCCGGATGCCCACGTCGAGCGCACTCCGGGAGCTGGCCCTGGAGTTCCCCAATATCAAGCTCATCGAGCTCTCGCGTAACTTCGGTCAGCAGGCTGCCATCACCGCCGGTCTCGATCATTGCTCGGGCCGGGTCGTGGTGAACATGGACTCGGATCTGCAGGATCCTCCCGAGCTCATTCCGACCATGATCGACAAATGGAAAGAAGGCTACGATGTGGTCTACGCCACCCGCTCCAAGCGTCGCGATCGTTTTCTCAAGCGCCATACGGCCTTTATCTTCTATCGTATTCTCGGGGCCGTCTCCACCGTCGAGATTCCATGGGATACAGGAGATTTCAGGCTCCTGGACCGGACAGTCGTGGAAGCCCTGGCCAGTATGCCCGAAAAGAGCCGCTTCATTCGTGGTCTGATTCCCTGGCTCGGTTTCAAGCAATGCGGAGTGCCCCTCGATCGGGAAGCAAGAGAGATCGGGGAGAGCGCCTACACTGTGCGTAAGCTCCTGAGCCTTGCTCTGGACGGGCTTCTGGCGTTCAGCGTCGCCCCGCTTCTCTTCCTGCCGGCCCTGGGCGGGATTCTGGCCGCTCTGGCGGCTCTGTCCTTCGTTGTCGCTTTCGTGCTTGCCGGGCTCAAGCTGGACAACAGTGTCCTTCTCTGCGGAGTCGCCTTCTTCACCGGTTTGCAGATTGCCGCCACCGGTTGCGTATCCGTCTACCTGGCCAAGATTCTGGACGAGACCCGGCGCCGTCCCACCTATATAGTGGCTCGCCGTCTCGGTCAGGGTTTCGAGCAGCAGGCTGGATCGAGATCGGGCACCACCGGTGAAGCCAGTCTCGTCCCCGCGCTGAGCCGTACCGTCTAGCTGGCGGACAGGAGATCGGGTCAGACTTCGTTGTGGAGCTCGGCGCTGAGCTGGGCGATTACTTCCCTGGCCCGCCCGATAAGCCGCTCTTTGCGCTCGGGCTCCAGAGCCTCCATCTCCTCGATATAGGCGCCCAGCGCCTCCACCGGTGATGCCACTGCCGTCTCGGTGAGCTGGGGCAGACGGGCGCGACGGTGGGAAGGGATGACCTCAGGCTGGAATCGCACGGAGAGGCAGCCCGAGGCGATCGCGAGAACCGCCTGCTCGTCCACCTTGTTGATGCGCTCCTGGTCGATCCGGTAGCGCACCCGCAAAACACATCCCGGCAGCATCTTCTTCTCGACTTTTCGAAGCAGCTCGGCTGACGGATCGTCACTTGCCGTCAGATCGGCGTCTACGGTCACGAAGGGTCGGGGGTCGATAGAGTGGAAACGATAATCGACCTTGCCCCTCTCTATGGTGGCATGGACGAAACCCTTATCTTCCTTCGACTCGCCGAAGTCCACCCGCTCCAGGCTGCCAGCATAGACGATAGCGGGATCCGCCTGCCTGATGATCTGGTGCTTGTGGATGTGGCCCAGGGCGACATAGTCGATTCTCGAGTCGACAAAGATGTCGGTGGGAAATGTGAGGGTATAGCCCACCAGCAGCTCTTCTTCGATGCCGGCGACAGCTCGGTCCACGCTCATATGGGCAGTGACCACTGTCGGCAACTCGGGATCGAGCTCTTGATAGTATCCGCGCAAAAGCCCCTCCACATGGCTGACCAGCACCGAGTCGAGCTGAGCTGCCGAATAGCCCTGGTATTTGTCCAGGGTCATGAGATTGTGCCTGGTGACATGGGGCAGACCGACAAGCTGAAGGGGTCCGGAAGCGGTATCGAGGCGCATTGAGACCGGGCGGTCGATAATCGTGACTTCCGGAACTTCCAGGCTCTGGAAGACCGACAGGGCGTGGGATTGCGTGGAGCGCAGCAGCTGATCGTGATTGCCCACTACAAGCACGGTCTTGATGCCTGCCCTCGAGAGGCGCCGGAGCTCGGTGGCAAACATCTTCTGGTAGATAGGGGCCGGCGAGGCGTTCTTGTAGGCATCGCCGGAGAAGAGAAAAACATCGACTTTCTTCTCAATCGAATAGTCCACGACCTTGCGCAGAGCCTCGACGAAATCCTCGAAGCGCACATTCAGGCCGGTCTCAGGGTTGAGCCGCCCGTGCGACTCGCCGGAACCGAAGTGGATATCGGAGACATGTACAAGGTCAACAGCCATGGGCTCATTTTAGATCATAGCGGACAGGGTAGAATTAGCGGTTCGATCTTGAAGGAACAGAAAAGTTGCAAGGACTGTCTTGCTTAATTCTCGTCTTTCTGGCGCTGGGCACGGCGGTATATCCGGCCTCGGGCGCCTCTCTCGGTCGGATGGGGGTCGATGCCAGATAAGAAGACCAGGAAGCATTCTCTCCGGAGAGGGGATCTTGTAAGCCTCGTCATCGATTCGCTCGCTCCGGGTGGGGATGGCGTGGGGACCTGCCAGGGGGTGACCGTGTTCGTCGCCCGGACGGCTCCCGGAGATCGAGTGGAGGCACGACTTTTCGACGTGCGCAAAGACTTCGCCCGGGGTAGCCTGGAGGCTTTGCTGGAGTCAGGACCGGAGCGTGTCGAGCCGGTCTGTCCGGTGTTCTCTACTTGTGGCGGCTGCCAGTGGCAGCACGTCTCCTATGCCGGGCAGCTGGAGAGCAAAGTAGACATAGTCCGACAGGCGCTCAAGCGAATCGGTGGGATCGAGCCCGATCTGGTCGAGCCCTGCGCCGGAACCAGTCACCACTTGCGGTATCGAAATAAAGCCCAGTTCCCGGTCGCCGCCGGTGCCCGCGGTGGTCTTGCTGCGGGCTATTACGAGCGCAATTCGCACACTCTCGTCGATATCGATGGCTGCCCGGTTGTTCCCGAGCCGCTCGAGCGCGCCCTGAGCGAGATCAAGCGGGCTCTGATCCGTTTGCGCTTCAGCGCTTATGACGAAACAGACCACCTGGGACTATTGCGGCATATAGTCTTGCGTGAGAGCACCGAGAACAAGAGTATTCTTGCGACCCTGGTATTGAACGCGAAAAGCCCCGGCTCTCTTTCCGGGGAAGAGCGCGCCTGTCTAGAGCAGGTGGCATCCGAGGTGTGCGCTCGTTTGCCTGACTTGAGCGGATTCTGTCTCAACTTCAACAATGCCAGGGGCAATCGTATCCTCGGTGATACGACTGTTTGCATCAAGGGAAGCCCTGCAGTCGAGGAGGTCCTGCGCACGAGCCGGGAGGGGAGACCGGAGCGGCTCCGAAATGGGCTTGCATTCCAGCTCTCCACCGGGAGCTTTTTCCAGGTCCATGCCGGTCAGGCGGTTTTCATCCTCGATGAGATCTTTGACCTCGTGAAAGGAAGAGGAGCGGGGCTGATCATCGATGCCTATGCGGGGGTGGGAGTGATCGCCATGTGGGTGGCGGAGCTCGCCGAGCGTATCCTGGCAGTGGAAGAGAATGACCGGGCCGTGGCTGACGGACTTGCCACCGCGGCAGCCAACCGGATCGAGAATATCGAGTTCAAGCAGGGAAAGGCGGAGGTGATCCTGCCGGCCATGGCGGCGGAAGGTCTACGTCCGGATGTGATCATTCTCGATCCTCCCCGCAAAGGCGCCGCGCCTGAGGTTTTGGAAGCCGCCATGCGTCTCGTGCCGGAGCTGATTATCTATGTGAGCTGCAATCCAGCCACTCTCGCCCGGGACTTAAAGATCCTGAGCCGCGGTACTGGTATAAACTGGCAGGAGAAGCAAGCTCATATTGGGTATAAAACTCAACGAGTGAAGCCTGTCGACTTGTTTCCGCAGACCTATCATGTCGAGTCGATAGCATGCCTTGAGAGGATTTTCCACGATGGTATTGTCGGGAATCTGGAAGAAAGCTGAAGATCATAAAGAGCCCCGCAAGCCCGAGCTCAAGATCAGCCACGAGAAAAATCTGCCTCCGGACGATGTGCAGGATATCTGCGCTTCGGTGGGCTGGAGTCGCCGGGAGCCGGAGCTGATCTCGAAGGCTCTTGAGAACAGCCTCTCGGTGGTTTCGATCTGGGACAGGGGCCGGATTGTCGGCTTCGCCAGAGCCACCGGCGATATGGTTTTCAATGCCACCATCTGGGACATGGTGGTCAGACCCAGCTACCAGGGCAGCGGCGTCGGGCGCCTGGTGATGCAAGAGCTTCTCAAGGACCTGGACGAGCTCGGTATTCCTCTGGTGACGCTTTATGCCGACCCGGGCACGGACGGCTTCTATCAGCGATTCGGCTTCCTGGCCGATCCCTCCGGAGTGCGTGGCATGTTCCGGGAGACAAGCTGACAAGAGATCCACAAACTTAATAGAAAAGCTTATGGAATTTGAGCTTATGGCTTCGCCATGGTAAATTTTCCAGTCGGATTTATAGAGCTGTTTCTAGCGCAATCGACGCGCGGGGGATGTCATGAAGGTCATTTTGCAAGATAACGTAGCCAAGCTGGGCACTGCCGGAGATATCGTGGAAGCCTCCCGGGGTTATTTCCGCAACTTCCTCGAGCCCAGAGGTCTGGCTGTCCTGGCCACCAAAGGCACCCTCAAGAAGAGAGAGGAAGACCTCGAAGCTCTCAAGCGCAAAGCCGATAAAGCTCGCCAGGAAGCAGTAGCCCTCGGCGAGCGCATCGCCGCCCTGCCGCCCCTGCAAGTTCAGACCAAGGCAGGCGAGACCGGCAAGCTCTATGGCAAAGTGACAAACAAAGAGATCGCCAGCCAGATCGAAGCTGCCATCGGCGTCCAGGTGGACAAGCGCACAGTCAAGCCTCTGGAAGAGATCACCTCTCTGGGCAGCTACAAAGTCCAGGTCAAGCTCACCGCTGATGTCATCGTCGAATGCGAGATCGATGTTGTCATCGAAGGGACTCCGGTCCGCGACCTGCCGCCCGCCGATGCTCCTGCCGAAAGCGGCGCGCCTGCGGAAGAAGCCGAGGCTGCCGAAGAAGAGTAAGCTCAGAATTATCAGTCGCCCAGAGGCAGACTGAGCTGGCTCGAAGAGCTCCGGGCCGCCTGGCGCGACCGCTGCTCCAGGCTCTTTGGCCTGGATTTCTCGCCATCGTCGTCTTCTTCTTCCCCGTCCATTTTTGTCTTGTCCGCATCGCTGCTTTCTTCCTCCGCGTCGAATGGCGTGGAGGAGATGCTTCCATCGAGATTCTTTTTGAGGATCTCGACCTTCTGCTCGGCCCCCTTGAGAAACTCCTCGCACTGCCGGGAGAGCTTGATGCCTCGCTCGAAGAGCTCGAGAGCCGCTTCCAGCTTGACCTCGCCGTCCAGCTTCTGGACCACCTCTTCGAGCTCCATTAGCGTGCTTTCGAAATCCCGTTCTTTCTTCATTTCTACCACCAGTCCTTTTGAGTGTCGGATACTGAGACAGTAAGCCTGCCTTTGCGGAGGAGGACTTCGAGGATGTCTCCTTCTCTTGCCTGGGAAAAATCGGTGATCAGCTCCCCGTCAGCCTTTCTGACGATGGCGAAGCCCCGGCTCATGACGTTTTCGGGACCGAGGGCCAGTAGTCTCTTGGTGGCGACGCTGTGACGGTGCCGGTAGTGGGTGAGGCGGGCCTCGACCTGATTGGCCAGGATCCTCTGGCAATGAGCGATTTCGGTACTCTTGTGCCGGAGCCTGTCCTGGTAGCGCATCAGTGAAGAAAGCGGGCTCAATCGCTCGAGATTGTAGCGGCAGTCGTCGAGACGCTCGTCCATGGCGTCGATGAAATGTCGCTTGAGGTAAGAGAAGCGCTCGAGAAGCTCGGCAAGTCCTCTGGCCACCAGCTCGGCCGCGGCTGTAGGAGTGGGGGCGCGCAGATCAGCCACCAGATCGCAGATGGTGACGTCGGTCTCGTGCCCGACGCCGGAGATGACCGGTACAGGCGATCTGAGCACAGCCCGGGCGACTGTCTCGGTGTTGAATGACCAGAGATCCTCGATGGAGCCTCCTCCCCGGGCGACTATGACAACGTCGAGGTCGGGTATCTCGTAGAGCAGATCGAGGGCCCTGGCGATGCTTTCTTCGCTGCCTTCGCCCTGGACCTTGGCCGGTGAGATATAGGCCTTGACCATGTTGTTGCGCCGGGAGAGGGTGTTGATGATGTCCCGCACGGCAGCCCCGGCAGGACTGGTGACGATCCCTATCTTTTCAGGGAGCATCGGAATCGGGCGCTTGCGCTCCTGTGCCAGGAGACCTTCTCTGTCGAGCATCTCTTTGAGCTGCTCGAAGGCGAGCTGCCATTCCCCGACGCCCACGGGCTCGAGTTTGGTCACCACCATCTGGTAGGCGCCCCTGGGCGGATAGACGCTGAGCTTGCCCCGGGCTACCACCGAGATCCCGTCCTCGAGGCGGAAACGAATGCCCTGATTGGCGTTCTTGAAGCAAACGCAGGGCAGGGTGGCGTTCTGGTCCTTGAGAGAAAAATACCAGTGTCCGGAAGGATAGATTTTGGCGTTACTCACTTCGCCGGCTACATAAATATGATCGAACGCCGACTCGAGAAGGTCTTTGACCTGGCCGGTCAGCTCGCTGACCGTCAGGACCGGATGCAATGGATTGGATTCTTTAGGGCTGTACATAGTTATGAATACGTCCGTCAGCAAAAGATAGTTCGATTGGCATGATTTTTGGCATGATCTCCAGACAATTTAATGTAGGTGGAAACAGTTTTCTCGTTTATATCCTCTGATGCGATTTCGAAGATGTTCGATATCTGCGATAGTCCCGTGGCGGATATCGGACGCGTAGCTCATCGGCTGCTCTGAACCCGCACTGGGAGCTGGTTTGGATGGATAAAACCGGAACAAGGCCGGGCATAGAGATGTCGTAGATAAAAGCAGACGCTGATATTTCATTTGACGACTGTTTCGAGCGTGCCATATATTAGTATGGCATACGGAAGTTTGGCTGTGTTCAAAAAAGGGGGTCTCTTCATGGACCGCACATTATTCTCTCCCGCCATGATCGATACATACAGGTCCTGTCCCAGGGCCTTCGAGACGGCACTCAAGCAGCTCGATGAGGGTGGACGCGTCCGTTCCATCGCCTCCGTATGCAAGCAATTCGTCCGCAAAGGCGTAGCCGAAATCAACAAGGGCCGGGTGACCACCCTCAATCAGCTCCAGATATTCATCGGTAATCACTGGCCTGTGGACAAGATGGAAAAATACGGCTACGACCAGGAGCAGATCACCCGGGCCTTCCTTTATACATACAAAACTCTTGCCGGCTATGTCAGCCAGCCCTATCGCCCGAGGGAGTCCGAGGTGGCGGCAGTGGCTCTGAAAGTGAGAGCCCGGGTGGGCTCGGCACGCGCCTATCTCGAGGACACATTCGATCTCGTCCTCTGGTATCCCGACCGCGCTCATCTCGAGATCGTGGACTTCGAGCTCTCGGGGAAGTTCAGTGCCGGACGGGCCTGGCCGAGTGCCTCCAGTATCGCCAGGCAGTTCCTGATCAACAAGCTCCGGGTGCGCTTTCCTTTCCGGACTCTGGCTTTCACCACTCTCAAGCTCACCCCGCGCGGATTCCAGGCCAACAGCCAGCTCGCCGCGGAGGACAGCCTGTCCAGACATTTCGACGACCTGGTTCGCGATCTCGATGCCATGCGTGCTCCCCTCAAGACCGAAGCGCATCCCCGGGGCGAGTTCTGCCGCTATTGCTCGGCGCTCTCCCGGCCGGAGAGCGGCTCCGAAAGCGGCGAGCACGATGACGGAGACTCGCTTTCTCTGAGCGCCTGAAGCCTGGCCTCAAATGGATATTCGTCTTCGCATTCGCTATAATTTGCCGGGCCCCGGGGAGTTTATGGAAAGAGAAGACAAGATCGAAATCGATCTCCTGGTCGAGCCCATCGGTGAGCTGGTCACGTCCGGACAGAGGGGCGGCCCGGCAAGAGGGCGGGCCATGGCTGAGATCGAAAGGATCAGGGACGGGGCCATTGCCATCAGAGACGGTGAGATCGTTCTGGCCGGTGATCGCGATCATGTGCTTTCGCGAATCGCCGACGGGTCGGTCTGTAATGTGGTAGCAGCAGGGGATCGCCTTGTCAGCCCGGGACTCGTAGACCCGCACACTCATCTGATTTTCGGAGGCGACAGGGCGGACGAGTTTATGATGCGCTGCCAGGGCAAGACCTACGCCGAGATTGCCGAGGCGGGGGGAGGGATCGTCGCGAGCATGCGCGGTACCAGAGATGCGTCCCTGGCCGATCTGGTGGCGAGCGGACGCCGCCGTCTCGATCGGATGCTTGCGCACGGTACCACCACCTGCGAAGTCAAGACTGGTTATGGTCTCGATCGGGAAAGCGAGCTCAGGATGCTTACTGCCATCCTCGATCTGGACGCCGAGCATCCGGTGGATCTCGTGCCGACATTCCTGCCTGCACATGCGGTGCCTCCCGGGAAGGGTCGCAGCGAGTATGTGGATGATATCGTCTCGGATATTTTGCCGGCGGCGGCGCGACTCCTCGATGAGCGCGGGCTTGCGCGTCACTCGATCTATGTCGATGTTTTTTGCGACCGCGGTTATTTCACCCTGGCCGATACCGAAGCGATTTTCGAGAAGGCGCTGTCTCTGGGGATGAGGCTCAAGGTGCATGCCGATGAGTTCGAGAGCCTGGGCGCCACAGCCCTGGCGGCCGAGAAAGGAGCAGCCAGCGCCGACCATTTGCTGGCCATAACCGACCAGGATATAGATCGTCTGGCCGCTTCCGGGACTGTGGCGGTTCTCCTGCCGGGCACTTCTTTCTACCTCAACTTGAAGGAGCACGCACCGGCTCGCAGGCTTATCGATGCCGGCGCCGCCGTGGCGGTGGGATCGGACTATAATCCCGGCTCCTGCCATATATTTTCGCTGCCTATGATCATGGGTCTTACCTGCCTGCACCTGGGCCTGAAAGTGGAGGAGGCACTAACTGCGATGACAGTCAATGCTGCTTTTGCTGTTGGAGCCGGCGACCGTATCGGGCGGCTAAGCGAAGGGTATCAGGCGGATATCGTCATATGGGATGTCGGTCGACTGGAGGAGATTCCATACAATATGGGTTTCAATCCGGCCGGTACCATTATCAAGAAAGGACGAGTGGTGCCCGCAAGTTAGTGATAATAAATTCGCGGTGTTTGCACTTGTTTTATTACTTGCTTTAGTTATAATTCTAAAGACGCCACCACTTCCGGGGGCCTGTGGAGACATATACCAGGAAGCGATCGCACTACAATCGGTGCTTCCCTATTTTTGTTCTGATAATTCAATTGAGGTGTCTTACTAAAAATGGCTGAAGCGAAGCGCATTTCCGACGAAGCTAACGATCCCCGCGAGCAGGGATACGATCTGGAAGGTTTCGAGCAGTTTTTCGAGGGAGAGAGCTCCGGCTCCAGTACCACAATCAGTACCACCAGCAATGTGGAGCTGACTGCTGCCCAGATGGAGAAGCTCGTCGAGCGGCTCTCCGAATTGATCACCCTTTCCGTGGATCAACGAATCGAGACCAGCAAGATCGCCAATCAGCTCATGGAGAATCAGCGGCAGCTGGTGGCTACCCAGCAGATCTTGATCAATCTCATGGAGCGCTCCATCGAGGTGACCCGTCATGTCACTTCTATCGAAGAGCGCCTGCCTGCTATCTTCGAGCTTCCCCGCGTCGTCGAGAGCCTCCGGCTCCGGGTCGCGCAGCTCGAAGGAATCGAAACCCGCTAGGGCTCTTGATAACAGGGCAAAAGGGTCACAGGTTGACGCTTTATGAGCAGAAATAAATGTCATAAAGCCTAGGTCTTCGTGATCCTACGCTTTACACTACCTCTTGCATATATAACGATCATGGCGGCTCGGAATATCTCCAGAAGTTCATTTTCGGAACAGAGCCCTTCGTAATGCGAGGTAGAGATGACCCAGACTTTCATGGACGGCGGTGGACGCGACGGCGGTGGCGCTGCTTTTCAGGGACCGGGCAATGATGCTCCGAGCTTCGATGCCGGCGCCGATATGGGTGGTCCATCCAACACCGCAGTCTGGAACCCCGGATTGAAGGGCGTCAAGCTCTCGGATATGGTCCAGGGGATCAATGTCACTCCGAACTTCATGCTTGCCATGCTCTTCCTCGGTTTCACCGCATGGCTTTTCGTGATCTACTGGATCCGGCACAATGAGCCCCTTGCCAATCAGGTCCTCGGCACCCCGGCTGCCCTGGCACCCACAGGCAGCGCTGATCGCGCCATTGTGGACGGAGTCCGCAACGCTCTTCCGATAAGGACTTCCAACAGTTTCGCCAATTTCTATACCCCCGACCGGAAGCAGCGCTCCCAGCAGGAGTCCGGCGCCGGGGAGGCCTATAGCTATACCGGCGCTTACAACCAGACCGACAATCGCATCGAGCGTAATTTCGGCGACGCTTATCCTGTGGCAAGCGGGCAGACCATGCTGGGTCCCAGTCATGCTCGCATCGACAAGCAAGGACGGGAGCATGTGGTCGTACCGACGCCCGGTGCCGTCTATGTCCCGGAAGCCGGAGTGGTCAATTATCACGCGCCTGATGTGCCGACTGGCATGGCTCCCGCCACCCCCAGCCATCACGGCATGAAGATCTCCAACAGCCATTATCATGTCGGCGTGCACACTGCCGATGGTCCGAAGCTGCGCACAGTGGTCAATCGGTAGGCTCAGAGCCCGAAGCTCTTTTCTCTGAGTTCATCGATCATCTGTAACTCTTCGGCGGTGAGGGCCCTGGTCTGGCCGGCGGTGAAGTTCTCCTGGGCCTGCTCGGCTGTCTTCACGCCGGCGATGACAGTGGACACTTCCCGGTGCTCGAGCACCCATCGAATAGCAGCTTGAGCCAGGGTGCGCTTGCCGGGAAGTGTCAGGAAGCTCAGTGCGCGAGCGGCTTTCACCCGAGCGTTGATAAATTCTCTCGGCCAGCTCTGGCGTATATCACCGCTGGCAAAGCGAGCATTGATCTCATACTTGCCGCTGAGAAAGCCGTTGGCCAGCGGCTCTCGCGCAATGATCGCGCAGCCCCGTGCGGAAGCCTTTTCGAAGAGTCTCTGGCAGGAGTCGCTGGCGAAGATATTGATCGGCACTTGCAGGGAGTCGGGAAGCCCGGTCTCCAGCGCTTTCAGACCTTCTTCCGCGCTGCCCACCGAAACTCCCCAGGCTCGAATCTTTCCTTCTTGCTTCAAATCCCGGAGGACCTGATAGGTATTATCGTTCTCGATCAGCTCGAGAGGCGGGTTGTGGAGTTGATAGATGTCTACGAAATCAGTCTTGAGCCGGTACAGGCTCTTCTCAAGGGCAAAGCGCACATACTCCGCCGTGAAGGTCTGGAAGCCGTAGCCCTGGTAGAAGTCCGATCCCGCCTTGGTGGCGATCACATGCCGGTCTCGCCGACCTTTCAGGGACCGGCCCAGGAGCTCTTCGCTCTTGCCCCAGCCATAGACGTCGGCGGTGTCGAAGAAATTGCAGCCCAGATCGATCGCTTTCTCTATCGAGAGAAGAGATTCCCTGTCGTCGGTGGGTCCATAGCTGATTCCATGCTCGTTTCCACCGACAGCCCAGGAGCCGTAGCCGATCTCCGAGACCTTGATACCTGTTTTACCGAAGTCCCTGTACTGCATCCAGCTACCGAATCCTTAAGTCTGGTCCTTCAAGAATCATGAACAGAAAGGCATTTAGAGTGCTTAGTGTATTACAATAGCCGATCAAGCTGATTGGATATCCTGGAGACTCTTTCGCACTCATGGATGTATTTGACATTACGATTGTAGGTGGCGGTCCGACTGGGCTTTTCGGAGCATTCTACGCGGGTCTGCGTGGGCTCAAGACCAAAGTGGTCGATGTGCTTCCCGAGCTGGGCGGACAGTTGACAGCCCTTTACCCCGAGAAATACGTCTATGACGTTGCCGGGCACCCGAAGATTCTCGCCAAGGATCTTGCCAAGAACCTCGCCACCCAGGCTGCCATTTTCAAGCCTGTATTCTGCCTCGGGCAGAAAGTCCATACTCTGACCCGCTTCGAGCATGAAGGCGAGATGCTCTGGAAGGTCGAGACCGACAAGAATGAAGACCATATAACCAAGACCGTTCTGCTCGCTCTCGGGGCCGGCGCTTGTGTTCCCAAGAGACTGGATGTCGACTATCCCGAGGACTGGGAAGACAAATTCGTTTTCTATGCCGTCAAGAGCAAAGAAAAGTTTCGGGGCAAAGACGTCCTCATCGTCGGCGGCGGGGACTCCGCAGTTGACTGGGCCAATGAGTTCTCGGTCATGGCCAACAGGGTCACCCTGATTCACCGTCGCGACCAGTTCCGCGCCGTGCAGAGCTCCGTCGAAGAGATGAAGCGCAACAAGGTCGATATAAGAACGTTCTACGAGCTCAAGCAGATGACCGGCAATAACGGCCAGCTCCAGGAAGCGGTAATCTTCGATAACCGCACCGGCAAAGAAGAGAATCTCAAGGTCGATGCCGTGCTGATGAACATCGGCTTTGTCATCAACCTGGACTTCCTGCGGCAGTGGGGACTGGAGATGGACAAGAACTGCATCACCGTCAACGACAAGATGGCCACCAATCTCGACGGCATCTATGCAGCCGGCGACATCGCGGCTCACTCTGCCAAGCTCAAGCTGATCGCCACTGGAGCCGCCGAGGCAGCCACCGCCGTCAACTTCGCAGTCACCTATATCAATCCGCAGGCCAAGCTCTATCCCGGGCACTCCAGCAACCTCAATCTGAGCATTTAGCCAGTTGAGGAAGGCGCAGCAGGCGCCGGGCATTTACCGAGGCGACATCGACGAATTCCCGGTGAGTGAGGGCGTCCTGGCAGTGTCTCAGGGCCTGGGATTGTTTATAGAGAGGGAAGTCCGATCCGAAAAGCACCCTCCGGGAGCCGAGTCTGTCCACGGCCCGGCGGATGATCCGGGCCGGCTGCCAGGATGTCTCGACGAAAGTATTCTCGTAGCGCTCGGCCAGTTCGAGGACCTGGCGCCAGGATTCCCAGCCGATATGAGCCAGGACGAAGCGGACCCCTGGATACTTCCTGACCAGGGGCTCCAGGGCCTGGACCTCGTTGCAGCCGCCCACCGCCTTGAGATTGCCGGTCGGTATGTGACCGGTGTGAATCATCACCGGGATGTCGAATTCCCGAGCCAGATCCACTACGTCAGACATGGCGAAAAGGATCTCTCCGCACTGGAAGCGACCGACGATGGGGTGGAACTTGATACCGGAAACGGTGCCACATTCGATCATCGGTCGCAGATAGCCCACCGGATCCTCGCAGGCTCGATCGACAGAGCAGAAAACCGAGATTCTGTCGCGGAAAGGCTCGGTGAGAGATAGAATCGCCCGGGTCGAGGACATGGGCTCGATGGAGTGGATGACGCTATGGTCGATGCCGTTGCGATCCATTGATGCGATGAGCTTGTTTATGTCATAGGTCTTGAGCAGGCGCAGGACTTCCATCAGTCCGAGCTTGCCCAGGCGCGCATAGAGATAGCGGCTGAGATTGTCCCGGTAGTTGAGCGCCCAGAAGCGGACGAACATATCGTGAAGGGGCTCGCTCAGGCTGGCTACCTGCTCGAATACCGGCTCCACGACGTTGTATAGAGAAGTCCTGTCCTCGTTGCAACAAGCGGCCCGGCTGTCTGCATCCTGCAGATGAGTATGGAAGTCGATGGTGTAAAGCCCGTTAAGCATGTCTGCCCGTGACTTGCGGATTACCTTCTCTTACTATATCGCGTACTTTTAATCTATGTAAATCAAGGGTGAATCCGGCGTAGCCGGGCGCCGGTCGAGGATGGCGGACCCCGGGCCGGAGCCTGCCAATTGGCGGCCTTGTCAGGCGGCGGGACGCTATATATAGTGTACGGCCTGTTTGTGTGCGCTAATGATGGTGCCATACAAATGTAGTATAATTAGTTGGTGAACTTAGTGAGAGGTTCAATATATTGTTCTCGCCAAATGCCATCAGAGTGCTGGAAAAGCGTTATCTGCTCCGCGACAGCAGCGGTGCCCTGTGCGAGACCCCCGGGGAGCTTGTCACCCGGGTAGCCCGGGCGGTGGCTTCCTGCGAGGGGCGATGGGGGGCGACCCCCGATGAGCAGGAGGCTCTCGAGAAGCGATTCGCCGCCCTCATGGGCGAGGGGCGTTTCCTGCCCAACTCTCCTACCCTGATGAATGCCGGTCGCAAGAACGGCCAGCTCTCCGCTTGCTTCGTGCTGCCGGTGCCCGATTCCCTCGAGGGGATTTTCGAGACCTGCAAGAATGCCGCTCTCATTCACAAGACCGGCGGAGGCACCGGCTTCTCTTTCAGCCGCCTGCGGCCGGTCAATGACAGGGTGGACTCGAGCGTGGGCGTCGCCTCCGGACCGGTGAGCTTCATGAGTGTCTATGACGCGGCCACCGAAGCGATTCGTCAGGGCGGCACCCGGCGCGGGGCCAATATGGGGATCCTCCGGGTCGACCACCCGGATATCGAGCAATTCATCACCTGCAAGCGGGACACCACCAAGCTCAACAATTTCAATATCTCGGTAGCGATCACCGATCGTTTTATGGAAGCCCTGGAGCAGGACGGCGAATACGATCTGATTCATCCCCGCACCGGAGAAGCCGTCCGCCGTCTGCCGGCCCGGCAGGTTTTCGACATGATCGTCGAGAATGCGCACGCAACCGGCGAGCCAGGCGTGGTTTTCATCGACAGGATCAATGCCGGCGATCCGGTGCGCCAGTCCTTTGATACCGCGGGCAATATCATCGCCGGCACCGAGGATATCGAGGCCACCAATCCCTGCGGAGAGCAGCCCCTGGGACCCGGGGACGCCTGCAATCTCGGCTCCATCAATCTCTCCCGCTTCATCGACAGGCAGAGAGGCGACTTCGACTGGCAGGCCCTTGCCGAAGCGATATCTCTTGCAGTGCGTTTTCTAGATGATGTCATCGAGATCAACAACTATCCTCTTCCTTTCATCGAGCACGCCACCCTCAACAATCGTCGGATCGGGCTCGGCGTGATGGGCTGGGCCGAGGCTCTCATTCTCATGGGTATCGCGTATGACAGTCAGGAGGCAGTGGACAAAGCCGAAGAGCTCATGAGCTTTTTCGATGAGCGCGCTCACCAGGCTTCGCGCGAGCTGGCCGCTGTCCGTGGTGTGTTCCCCAACTGGCTCTACACCTCCTGGTCGGACAGCGAAGACCGCCTGCGCAATGCGACGGTCACTACTATCGCCCCCACCGGCACCATATCGATCATCGCCGGCACCAGCTCGGGAATCGAGCCCCTTTTCGCTGTCTCCTATGTGCGCAGGGTCATGGGAGGCGAGGAGCTAATCGAGATCAATCCGCTTTTCGAGGCGGTGGCGAAAGAGCGCGGATTTTATAGCGAAGCGCTCATGAGAGAGATTGCCGAGGTCGGCACTCCGGGACAGGTAGACTCTGTACCTGAGGACGTCAAACGTCTGTTCGTCTGCTCGCACGAGATCGACTATAGCTGGCACATCCAGATGCAGGCGGCTTTCCAGCGGCACACCGACAATGCCGTCTCGAAGACTATCAATTTCCCCGGCACCGCCACCGTAGAGGAAGTCGAGCAGGCTTACCTCCTCGCCTGGCAGCTTGGTCTCAAGGGGATCACCGTTTACCGCGATACCTCCAGGTCGACCCAGGTCCTCAATATCTCCCGGACCGATCCTCTATTAAAGGATGAGAAAAGAAAAAAGTCCGGGAGCAGGGATTCTGCGGGGACTGCTACTAGTCCCCGGCTTCGGGGCGATATAGACAGAGCACATATCGACCATGAAGCAGAATTAGTGGCCGCCGGCTCATCAGGCAAAGCTCGCTCCGGGCGCCGATTCCGGGAGCGGACCGGAGTGCGCCGCCGTACCGATTGTCCCGAATGCGGGCACAGCTCCGGTTCTCTGCTCAAGTACGAAGCCTGCTTCCTGTGCGTATCCTGCGGTTATACTAAATGTTGAGCCATACTTGATAGGAATCGGATAATGTCGATACTGGTTGACCATGAAATTCGCAAAGAAGTGCGTTCCGGCAGCTTGATCATCGAGCCATACGATGATGCGCTTATCCAGCCCAATTCTTACGATGTTCGCCTGGCAGACAGTTTTTCCTGGCACGATCCGGATGAGGCTGTCATCGATCCCTATCAGTCCGAGACTGTCCTTCAGGGTCTCTGTCATGTGGTGAGCGACAGCATCGTCATCCAGCCCAAGCAATTCGTTCTCGGTGCCACTCTCGAGAAGATGACCCTCCCCGATGACATAGTCGGGCAGCTCACCGGCAAGTCCAGCCTGGCCCGTCTCGGTGTCATGGTCCACGTCACTGCCGGATTCATCGATGCAGGGTTCAGCAATCCGCCGGCTCAGATCACCCTCGAGATCGTCAATGTCGGTAACCGGCCGGTCAGGCTCCATGCCGGAATGCCCATCGGGCAGATGGTCTTCACTCGCACAGCCCGCTGCGAGCTCCCGTACAGCCTCAAGCCTTCCGCCAAATATAACGGTCAACCGGCAGCGGCGCACAGTCGGTATTATCTGAACAGCAGTCCCTGATTTTTAATCTGAATCATGGGAATTCTCCCACCCCTTTCGGACATCTACGAATTTACTCCAGACCTTAACTCGCTCTAAGATAAGGTACCGTCGGATGACGGCAAGCGGCCCAATTTCTCAACCGCAGGTTTTTCTGGAGGAGCAGCCCATATGTCCGGTCCTTTTGATAGTCCTTCCAATCCCAGTGGTCAGAGGCAAGATCAGCCGTTGACCGACTGGCGCTTTCATCCGGGCTCCGATATCGGAACGACCACGAGAAGAATGAGGGTGGAGCAGGCTAACGGAGAGACGCAGGCACCGGCCCGAGGCAAGGGTAGCGATCCATTCTTCGATCCGTCGACCAGCGGACCCGGTCGGGGCAGACCATTTGAGGATGGTGGCACGGAATTCAAGCCGGGCTCCGACACCGGTACGGGCAACGGTCAGGGAAACGGCCAGGGAAATGGCCAGGGAAATGGCGATCGCTGGACGCCATCGGTTCCGACTCCGGGCTGGGATTCTCCCGGACCGGCTCCCGCAGACGGTGTGTTCCCGCCGGGCAATAATGGCAATCGCGGTGGCAATCCTCTGGCATCCGGGCAGCAGAGCGATCAGCAGCGCCAGCTGACTGCCCTGGACAAGCTGATTATCGCGGGCATGCAGAACAAGCCCAATCAAGACGATGCTTTCGCCTTGCTCTCTGCTCCGGTAGGCGGAATGACCAGTCCTCTGACAGCCTCCGGTCTGAACCGTCTTTATGCAAAGGGTGTGGAGAGCACCACGGAAGGCAGCCGCATGAATCGGCTGTCCAGATTCATGCAGAGCAACTATGATCCCCGTTATTTCGATACCGCCGACAGGATCATCAAGACCACCGCATTCACAGAGTCGAACACGGCTATCCAGGCGCTTCTCAAACAGGATGCCGACGATCTTGCCGACCTGTCGGCCAAGATCAAGGCTGGCGAGCTGAACCTGGCTGATGATGCCACCAAGCTGCGTCTCACTCACCTGCAACAGCGGGTGGGAGTGCTGGGACGGGACGGCTGGGACGATGCCACCATGGCCGCCAGGCATCTGAGCGATGCGAAAACCGGCACCAGCGTCTACGGTACCGGTGGAAAGCTTTTCATAGCCGAGGAGATTGCTCTTCTCGAGCGCCGTCAGGGTGCGGTGATGGAGAATGCCGCCCGTCTGGCCAAGACTCCGGCTTACGAGCCTCCGGGCCTGTTCCGCCGGGCGGTCGGTGCGACGGTTCTCACCGGTCTCTCCATAGGCGCCGGCAAACTCGATAGTTTTGTGCGCGATTCCTCCGACCTTCTGGTGGACTCCCACAGGACCCTCGGATTGCAAGACGGTCTCGTTCCGGCGGCTCTTGTGGCCACCGAATCGAAAGGCATGAAAGGCGTCTATGTGGCCGGCGCTCTGGTGGCAGGTAACCTGATCGATCTCGGTCTCGAGAAAACCGGTCTTCTCAAGCCTCTCGATGCCATCGTTCCGAACAATTTCCGGGAGACATCGGTGGTGGACGGTCTGGCTCTTGGTACGGCTTTCATGCTTCCGGCGCGCAGCGGTCCCAAGCGCGCCCTCATGGTAGGCGGTGCCTGGCTGGCCAGCAACCTGGTTCTTGAGCCCTTGCTCGGCTTCACCAAGACCCCCGATATGCGCAATCTCGTCGATGACGCCAAGAGCTCCATCGCCAGAGACGACAGCCGGAGAAGCTTGAGCTCCATGCATAACGCATTCGAGGACTTCAAGGAAGTAGCCGATGTCAGTATCGCCGGTGAAGGCGTCGTCCGCAACGAGTACAATCGCTTCAATACCCCCGAGTTCGTGCGGGCGAGAAATGCCGGTACGATCTCCCAGGAAGACGCCCTGGCGTCCTTCCGGCACTCGGCGATCCTCGCCCGGGCCATGGGTGAAGGCCGGCTGACCAAGGGAACCAAAGAGATCAAGCCCGGTGGCAGCGAGACCACGGTCATGGGCGGCATGGATCTCGATATGGGCGGCTATGCCCTGGCGGATCTCCTGACCGCCAAGAACTTCCTCAATCTCGCCGCCAGACAGACCGATCTGATGAACGGCAAGACCGCTCACGGAACGACTGTGGATGCCGAGAAAGAGAAAGCCGATCTGACCAAGTTCGGTACCGAGGTGGATCAGACCATCGCCCGGATTACCGGTCCTCACGATCTCGATACCGCCATGGACAGGCTCAAGCACCTGATCGACGGCTCTCGCGGTCTCATGGACGGTCACCCGTTGGCTGATCGGACTCTGGGCTTCGACGGCTACAAGCGCACCATGATCGATGATGTTCAGCAGCGCATCGCCAGATTCGCCGGTGATACCGGCAAGTCCGAGGGCAAGCGCATGCTCGTGGCCAAGATGCTCCGGGATGAGACCCTGGCCAGGCTGGCCTGGGCGGATCTGAAAATAGGTGAGAACGGTCAGCAATTCGAGGAGCGGGCCATCGTCCTTATGCTGGAAGGATCTCCCCAGGGGCGTACCGAGATCGTCGGCCAGACCGGCAAGCCCAGAGGCTATGACGGCGCCCGGGAAGCTCTCAGGCTGGCTTCCTCTCTGGAGCCGAACAACCCTGATATCATCAAGCTCAAAGAAATCTTCAATCGTGTCATCGATCGCGCCACCGAGCGGTATAGAGAATCGACCGGTAATCCCGAAGCTAGGGTCCCGGGTCTCGGCGGTCGCATCGAGTAAACGATACTAGTCCGGCTGGGCAGATCTCGGGCGCGCGCTCCGGTCGCGGCGCCGGCACAGGTGATTGGCAGAGCGCCGATAGCTGTTTAAGTTTACAATCCCCGGACAGGCCCGGTCAGGCGCGCTCGCTGTTTAAGCACATGGCTGGCGGAGCTTGCCAGGCGTCTCATTTTTCGGAACTGGCTTAAAAAGCCTTCCTTTCGTAGCCGCGCAACTTATCATTAGCTCTCTCACTTTTTTCTTTTAATCAGAGCCTTTCGGGTGAGACGCCGTTAAGGCTCTATGGGCGCGGCTTTCGCGAGAGGCGCCAGGAGGGCGCCGCGTTTGTTTTTCCGGCTCTCCGGTATTACATTCGATGTATCCACTCATAGACGCATGCCGGGAGCAAATTCGATCAAACACAGGCAATAGTCGCAATCGTCAATTTCAGATGTTCGTCGAGCTGCTCCCCGGGCTGCCTATGGATAGTGGTGTATGTATAACCGCTTCGCTAGAAGCACAAATCTTTTAAAAATGAGAAAGTACAATTTCGATTTCGCCATGGAAGGCGAAAATGCAGCTCAAGCTGCTGAGTTCATGCAAGCTCTGCAAACAATGGAGATGACCGGCGCTCCTCGTCGCGGCGCGATGGTGGAGGGAGAAGTCGTAGTCAAAAACAAGGACTACTTCGTGATCCACATTCCCGGTACCAAGTCTGGCGGTCTGGTAGAGATCAAGGAAGGAGCGGATCTCCAGGTAGGAGATCAGGCACCTTTCTGGGTGCTGGCCAACAATGGCTTTGAGGAGCCGGTGATTCTTTCCCGGCAGAAAGCCATAGGCTGGCAGAAGCTCCTGGATCTATCCGAAAGCGATGAGATGGTGGAAGCTCGTGTGTTCTCCCTGGCCATGGGGCGCCGCGACCGTCAGGTCTATGGCTTGCGCATCATCTTCGACAGCGGCGAGCTCAAGGATCTGCGAGGATTCGTGCCAAGAAGCGAGATTCCTCGCGGTACCGACTTCGAGGACTATCTCGGAACCACTGTCAAAGTGAAGATTCTTTCTGCCGAGCCCGAGCGCGGAAAAGAGTATGGCAGTCTGGTAGCGAGCATCAAGTTCATCGAGGAGAAAGAGAGGATTGAGCTGGTGGCTGCTCTCGAGCCCGGTGACATCGTCGAGGGTACCGTGAAGAAAGTGATCAAGCTGAAAAACGGCACTTCCCGCGGCGCCATCATCGACCTGGACAATGGCCTCACTGCCTTCATCCATGAGACTCAGGTGAGCGGCTTCCCCCATGTCAAAATCGACAGTGTTCTCACTGCCGGTCTCAAAAGAAAGTTCGCCGTATCCAGGGTGGATAGCGATGCAGGCAAGCTATCTCTGAGCACCAGGAGCCTCGATCGCGATGAGCTTCTTGCCAGGCTGTCCGCCGGCGCTGTCTTCAGCGGGCGTGTTGCCTCCATCGAGAGCTTCGGCTATTTCGTCGACCTTGGTGGTCTGTGCGGGCTGCTGCACTGGTCGCAGCTCAATGAGGGCGAGAATATGGAGTCCTTCAAGCAGGGCGACAATATCGAAGTCGCAGTCCTGAGCGTCAAGGAAGACGGCACGCGCCTGGCGCTGGGTCGCAAGAGCCTCTGAGCAAAGCCGGAAATCAAGAGTCGGAGCATTGCTCCGGCTCTATTGTTAATCATAAATCACAAGGAATATGGAAGTCGTAAAAATCAAAGATCTCAGAGACAGCGCTTCTTGCGAGATCTTCGTCAAAAGATTCGCCGGCAAGGTAATCGGACAGCCGGGAGCTTGCGACATCGCTCGCCTTATCTATAAGGCAATAAACAATCCGCTCAGGGACAGGAACCGCCCCCTGGGCGTCTTCGCCCTGATCGGTCCTTCGCGCACCGGCAAAAGCCTCACTGCAAAGGCCCTGGCCAGTCTCATCCATAATGATGAAAAGGCGCTGGTCAAGCTGAATTGCGGTGACTATACCGAGAGCCATCAAGTTCTCGAGATCAAGGGCGCTCCCCCGAGCTATGCCGGCTATCAGGACCCCGATAAGATAAGGCATCTGCAGCCAGAGGACGAAGACGGCACATCGCCCCTGTCTCCCCACAATCTCGCCCGGGCTCGCAGAGGCTCGCGCAGACCGGTGAATATCGTCTTGCTCGATGAGTTCGAGAAAGGGCATCGCGAGCTCTTCAAGATCTTCATGAGCATCTTCGATGACGGTCAATTCACCTTCGGCAACGGTGTCAAGGCCGATTATTCGGAGACAGTCTTCATCCTGAGCATGAATCTCGGCATGGACAAATTCGAGCAGTCGCGTCAGTCCGTGGGCTTCAAAACCTCGTCCCGAAGCACTGCCGTTGAGGATCTGGAGACCATCATCGACCGGGAGATGCGCCGGTACTTCAGGCCCGAGTTCCGCAACCGAATCGACCGCGTGGTCGTCTTCAAGCCCCACGAACGTGCCGCTCTGCTCAGTATCGTCCGAGCCGAGGTGATGAAGATTCAGATGCGCATTCTTGCCGGGCTCGAGGTATCCAGATGCTTCCTGCTCACCATCGATGACGGTGCCTGCGAGCACATACTGCGCCTCGACGATGCCGGTGATGCTGCCGCGCTCAAGCGTGTGATCGAGCAAGTCATCGTGCCGGCGCTCGATAGCTTGCGCGGGCAGGGCGACCTGGGCTTCGGCGATCGTGTCACGATCACCGTGGGCGAGGACGGAGACCTGGCTTTGAACATCGAGGCGGATGCCGCCAATCAGGAGCTTTTCGACCTGATTCCCAGGGTGGTGCGCAGGGACTGCTGGAGCCAGGCTCCGGCTCTCGCGCGTCCTCTTCCGGCCGGTCGCGATCGCGACCAGGACCGGCGTGGCTGAGGCGGATTCAAGCGAAGACAAGCCCTTACGGGGCTTGTTCGCTTCCCTCTGAAAGATACGAAAGAATATAGTAAAATATCGATCCGTCAAGGCTATAACTTCAGCTCAGCGTAGGACATGGGAAGCGCGAAGAGGCAGACCCGGCGACGGCTGGAGGGGATGGACGGTTGCTTGTAAAAACGATTGCTTGTGACGACGATTGAAACGGAAGCAGAACTCGTCCTGTTGCGGGTGCGGCATATATTTCTCGAAATCAGGCTAAATGCGGCATATATTTCTCAGATTTTCCCTGTCTTGAAGCAATATATGCCGCACTTGACCACCACATGCCGAGCTGCTAAGCGAGGCGACTGAATAGATCATCCAGAACCAGTCTGGAAGGGGGACGCGAGTCTTGTGGAAGATGGTTCCGGACGATAAGGCTGAACATCCTTCGGAACAGAGGTTATAGCCCTATCTATCCGTCCGTCGTCTGGCATAGCCGGTTATCTTTACCTGCTGCCTGTACGCTCATGATGGAATTCGGACATATTATGGAAAAGATGGGACGAATATACACAATCGGGGGCTTCGCTCAGAGGGGGACTTTCGCTCTTCTGGCGAGCTTCGCATTCGTGCTGGGCTTGCCTTCCGAAATCCAGGCGGATCAGGTTGAGAAGGCCATTCTTCTTCCCAAGGCGAAAGCCCTGGGCAAGGAGGGCTATGCCAGCACCGCAATAGCCATTTATCGCAAGGTCATCGCGGCTTATCCGGACGATCTCGAGACCAGGAACGACCTTGCTGTCTTTCTGATCAACGAGAAACGCTACAAAGAGGCTCTCGAGCTTGCCAACCAGGTCCTTGCCGTCAACCCCAATGACCGGCTGGCGAGGAGTTGCCGGGCCACCATCTACGAAAGAACCGGTGAGCCCCAGAAAGCTCTGGCGGATCTGGAGGCTTATCGGAAATTGCGTGGTCTCAATGTCGAGCATGTGATCATGACCGCCAGGCTCAACCAGAAGCTGGGAAGGAAAGAGTCCGCCCGCAAGAGTCTTGCTCTTGCCGAGCGATTGAAGCGCCATTACGAGAAGCACAGGGCGGTGCGGGAGGAGGTGGAGAAGCTCACCCGCACCGGCAGGTCGAAGCAAGCCCTGGCCAGGCTCGATGCGCTCATGAGAGCCGACAAGAAAGATCCTTACTATTACTATTTGAAAGCAAGCATCTATAACGGGCACAATCAGCCGGAGCGGGTAATTCACCTGCTCACCCAGCTTCTCGAGCAGTGCAGCTACAAACCAGAGAACATCGAGGACGATCAGCTCTGCGAGGTCTATCAGGCGAGGGGCACTGCTTATGCCGAGCTGGGACAGAATGCTCGAGCGCTTGCCGACCTCGATGAGCATCTCAGGCTATTTCCCGGAGACGCTGGCGCCTATGTGTTTCGAGCCGGGGTCCTGAATACCCTCAAGCAGCCCCAGAAGGCATTGAAGGATCTGAAGACAGTGGAGCGAATCGGGCATCGATACGACCGGCGCGATGCTTATGCCATGATGTCGGCAATCTATACTCGACTGGGCCAGGTCGACAAAGCTCTCTACTATCTGGGCAAGGGTTTCGATGAAGGCGACACAGCTTCTCTTCACCGCCGGGCTTCGCTTTATGGCAAACGGGGCGAATGGCAGAAGGCCATCGCCGATCTCACGAGGTCTCTCGTCGTCAAGCCGAAGGTGCCCTCGATTCTGGTGGACAGGGGAATCGCCTATACGAAAGTCGGCAAGCTCGATCTCGCACTCAAGGACCTGAGCGCCGCCGTCGATCTCGATCCGGGCAGGAGCAAGCGCGCTCGCCGGGAGAGGGCCCGGGTCTACGACCTCTTGGGCAAAAATGACCTGGCGCGCCAGGACCGGGAAACAGCCGCCCGGCAGACCGGAGACAATACCACCGACTTCTGATAGAGTTGATGCCGGTGTGGGGGCTTCCTGATCCTTGAAGTTGAGGCTCGTTCATAAAGGAATGATCATGGTGCTGCTACCACTGGTGGTGCAGACCGGCTTTTACTTCGCCATCAAGCATCATCTTGGAGAAGTCGAGAAAGAGGCCCGGACCCAGGCTCTTGCCAAGCGAACCCTGGCGAGAATCAATCTCCTGCTCATCGATTTCTTCGATTATTTCGAGCAGTGCCTGAGCTATTGCATGGAGCAGACCGACCGGGCGCGCATCAGGCTGGTCAATAAGACAATCACCTCCAAAAAAATGATCGCCGCTTTCATCGCTTTCATGGAGCGGGAGAAGCTCGATCCCGAGCAGACCGAGCGGATAAGAAGGCTATCTATGGATTTCATCACCGAGGGGGAGAAGCTCAAAGACGAGTTTTTCGACGCTCAGAATCCTCTGGTGGTCCTGATGTTCTACAACAAGCAGACCGGATTCCGGCGAGCCGCCAGCGCTTATTCTCAGGAGCTGATAAGATTCGCCCGCCAGACAGAAGCCAGAACGAGCCCGGACTACAACGGGGAGCAGAGCCTGAGCGCCAGGCTCGGTCCCTGGCTCGATACGGCCGTAGGGCTCAACATCGCTCTTTCCCTGATGCTGATTTCTTTTTTCATGAAAGGCACCGTCGCCGACCTGCGGGTTCTCAAGGACAACGCCCGCCGGCTGAGCGACGGCCAGCCCCTGCGCGATGCCCTGAAGACCTCGGATGAGATAGGAGAGGTGGACGCCAAGTTTCATGACATGGCCAGTACACTCAACGAGGCGGCGGAGAAAGAGCGGTTGATGACCGCCATGATCAAATCGAGCGCCGAGCGAGTCACCGCCCTCATCGACAGTCTGCCTCAAGCCCTGGTCACAGTAAGCGATCGAGGCATGGTGGAGGCGATCAATCCTCAGGCTGCCGAGCTTTTTGGATTCGCCAGCTCGGATCTCCTGGGCAAGCCTGCCGATCGACTTCTGCCCGGGCTCCTGGGTAAAGCCGCCGGCGATCGATCCGGCTCGCCGGCAGAAGCGCTTGCCGAGCTTGTTGAGCGCACCCGCCGGGCGCCTATCGGTCTGGAGCTGGAGAATGCCGATCGGGAGATTATCCCGGCGGAGGTATCCTTCGTGGCTTTCGAGTTCGCCGAGAGCACCAAGTATGTGGCGGTGATCTCGGATGTCAGCGAGAAACGACGCCTGGAGATGTTGAAGCGTGACTTCTACGCCATGGTGAGTCACGATATCCGGGCTCCGATCATGTCTATCCAGGCGACCATGCAGTCCATCGAGAGCAATGAAGCCGCTTCCCTGAGCCGGACATCCCTTGATGCCCTGGCTTCGTCGAGAGACTCCGCCGGGAGGCTGATCGAGATGGTGAAACGTCTGCTCGATTCGGAGAAGCTCGATCTCGGCGGTGTCATCCTGGACTATCGCAGCGTACTTCTAGCCGACCTGGTGGCGGAGTCGGTGGAGACCCTGTCCAGTCTGGCCGAGGCTGCCTCCGTCGAGCTGGCGAGCGAAGTCGAGGATGCCGAATTGAGCTGCGATCGGGATCTGATCAGAGAGGTCCTGGAAAATCTCTTATCCAATGCCATCAAGTTTTCCCCGGCCGGGGGCAGAGTGGTGGTGGCATCAGCGGTGCGCGATGATAGCATCGAGCTATCGGTGTCCGACCAGGGTCCCGGAATCGATTGTGAGGAGCAGGAGGCGATCTTCGAGCGATTTCATCAAATCAGGCAGTCTGATCGCAAGTCTGGATTCGGCCTCGGTCTGTCGATCTGCAAGTCCATCGTCGCGCAGCATGGTGGCACCATCGGTGTCGACTCGGAGCCTGGAAGCAGCAGCCGCTTCTGGTTTCGTCTGCCCCGCAGCCGGACCTGACCACCTGGCGGTTGGGGTCCGGAGAACGCCCGACAGGGCGCGCCAAACCGTTCGCTAGAGACGGCTTGAACGCACCCCGGGGCAATCGCTCGGAAAAACTCTCGGTTGCAAAAGTGCTATTCGGCTTCCTCGGTGAGCATGCGTGCTCTGAGATCCGGATTGTTGCTCATCAGATATCTGAAGATCTCGGCATTGACCAGGGTGTCACCGGCATAGAGCGGGCGGGTCTTGCCGCGGTCGTTCAGAACCGAACTCGGCAGTCTGCCTTTGCCGCCGTGAACTTCGGCGAGTTGCTCGGTGAGTCTCCAGATCTTTTGTCTGTCCTGGGGAGCAACGCTGTTCCAGCCTCCCGATACATCGATGTCGAGCAGTCTGGCTGCCACATGTGAGTATCCTTCGCCGGGCTTGACCGTGGCGTCTCTTGTGATTTCGGCGGGAGAGAAGCTCATCCTCCGGCGGTCCTCGCCTTCGGGCTCGCTTTCGCTTCCGGATTCAGGCTCTTGCCGATCGACATCGACTCTTTCTTCATATGCTTCGACCGGAGCGTTCTCTTGATTGGGATGCTTGTCGGCGAGCTCGAAGCTCTCGGCTGCATCTTCGGTTGTGCCGTCGTCCCTCTGGTGATAGTCGAAGCCGCCTCTTCTGGCGAGCTTGCTGAGAGGGATGCCGCCATGGGCGTTTATGTCTTTGTATTCTCCTTTCCTGAGGTCCTCGACATATTGCGCATTCTCGCTGGTGTAAGGACCGCGGTTCTCTTCCGGGACTCCCTGTCGGTCGAAAGCTTCGCACTGTCTAATGAAGTCTTTCATCTCTCTGCTGGTGATCCGGTCCGGATTCTTTCCCGAGTTGAGGGCGTTTATCAGAGGATCGTCGCCTTCCATCAGCGGTGCCATGTCTTCGCGGCGTCCTGCCTGCCTGGCTTCCCGGCGTACCCGGCGATCGTCTTTATGCATGTACTGTCTGAGATCTTCCCTTTCGATCTCGTTGATGCCGCCGCCTTCGGCACCGGGGAGGTTGGCGACTTGCCGGAAGAAATCGTGCTTTTTGTGCACTTCGAGGAATTCGCTGGCGAATACTCTGCCAAATGGATCGCTGACATTGCGGAGCTCGCTGCGGTCGACGGTGCCGTTCTTGTGGATGCCGTCCACCTGGTCGAAGTTGTCGTTGAGCCAGTTGACTGCCAGGGCCGGCAGGATGCGGCGGTGCTGCAGGTCGCTGGTATAGCTTTCCCAGTAGCGGCTCATTTCGTCGGGAGAGAGATTCGAGCTGGCATTCTGATAGTCATTGACCAGGGCGTGATAAGCCTCGGTGGTGCCCTGGGTGGCTGCTATCTGCTCGATACGCTCGGCCGGGGCCTGACTTGTATTGTTGGAAGCAAATGGATTGGACATGGGTGTTTCCTCGATTCACATGTCGATAATGAGCGGCGAAACCAACACGGAAATGACACCGGAGCGCAGCGCAGATCCTTTATATAGGAGGCGCGCTCAAAGAATCGCAGGGTCGCCGCAATGTCATTTTCGCGTTGGTTTGGTGGGCTTCAATAAGGATGTTGAGTGCAACGCCTCTATGCAGGCTCCGGGAGATCGATTTGGATCCTGTCCTTTCTCCGAGCTCGATGACTTTTATTCAGGGTACCGAGGTAACGCCTGTCCAGCCCTCCGCACACGAGCTGGACAGGCTGCTTCGGTGTCTGTGCTTCGCCGGCTGGGACGAGGTCCTGGCTGCCCGGGACGAGATCATGAAGGGCTATGCCAGAGAGGTCGTGACCGGCCGGGCCCTGGATCTGCTTGCTGCCGATGATCGTCACTCTTTTTTGATTTGTTTGCTCGACCCGGCTTTTCTCGCCGATTGGAGCGAGCTTCCAGGCAGTGTCCTGGTGGCATTGTTGAAGACTATCGTGCTCTCCTCCCGGGTCAGAGACGTGCAGATCGGTGCTCTGGGCGCCGCTGTTCAGGAGATCCGCCGGAACGAGCTCAGTCTCGCCGATCCGGGAAGGTCTTTCAAGGCGCGTCTCTCTGCCGCCGAGACCAGTATGCTCGAATTTCTCTTTGCTATTTCGTGCAAAGACGCCAGGCTCAGATTTCTGATCTTCGATTTCATCATGCTCAATATCGAGGGGCATTGCGGGCATCTGCCCGTGAATCGCGCCCGGCAGGCTCTGCGGATGATGGCTCGACAAGCGGGGACCAGGGAGCTTCTCAAAGATCTCGACAGTGGCCGCGAAGACCTCAAGTGTATGGCTGTCGTGCTTCTTGGACGGGTAAAAAACCCCAATGTCGTTCATAACCTGCTGCAAATCTATGGCTCAGGCTCCGGACGGCTCAAGGATCTGGCCGCCGACGCCCTCAAGCATTATTCGATCTTCGATCCCGCCAGTCTCGTTTGACGCGACCGCGGCCGGGCAATGATAGAATCGATTGGTTGGTCTCAATCGCAGTTGATGATGCCGAAGGTTCTGGTTCTCGAGGATGATAAGCCGGTGGCCCAAATGGTCGCCGACTGGCTCCGTCGGGAGCATTATGTCGTGGATGTCACCCATGACGGGCTCGAAGCCATGGATTTTCTGAAAGAGTCCACTTATGACCTGCTCATCCTCGATCTCTCGGTGCCCGGCAAGGATGGCATCGAGGTCTGCAATCTGTACAGGAGAAATGGCGGCCACAGTCCGATATTGATGCTGACGGGAAGGGACAGGATCGATCAGAGAGTGCTGGGGCTCGATGCCGGTGCCGATGATTATCTAACCAAGCCGTTCGACCTCCGGGAACTCGCCTCCAGGGTGAAAGCCCTCTTGCGGCGACCGCCCATGGCGACCACCCGGGTCATGACCCTGGGGGATATCGAGCTCGATCCCGACAGCCATTCGGTGCGCAAGGGCGGCATCGAGGTGGAGCTTTTCCCCAAGGAATATGCCATTCTCGAGCTTCTGATGAGAAACCCGAACCAGGTCTTCTCGCCGGAGACGCTACTTTCGCGCCTCTGGGCCACCGACGATAATGCCACCATCGACGCCCTCCGCCAGACTATTTTGAGGCTGCGGCGCAAGCTCGAGCAGGAGGGCGACAAACCCCTGATCAGGACAATCCGGGGCGTTGGTTATCGAATAGAGACTTGACGGATCGTGCCGGATTTCGCAATAGCGACTCTGGCGATTGCTTGAACTGAAGCGCTGTCGAAGACGTATACAGAAGCATGCTCAGATTGACGCTGCCTCTAATCACGGTCGTCTCAGGCTTCTGCGCCGCTGCCGGTTGCTTTGCCGGGGTGCTCTGCGGGCGCGCCGTCCTGACGGAGAGCGCAACCGCAGGCAGCGTCTCCGCCGGGCCCGGGCTCCTTCTTTTCGGCTCCGTTCTGATTGCATCATCGATTTCTTGCCTTGGCCGGAGGAGGATCTGCTGTCTGGTAGCGCTGGTAGTGGCGCCTGGCTTTTTCGCCTCGACTCTGTGCCGCTATCCCCAGCCTTGCGGCGAGGAGCGCTCCTTATCCTCGGGACATCCTCTGAGCCTCGCCTGCAGGTTGGAGAGGGTCGATACCCGCGGCAGGCTCTATGTCAAGCCCATTGCGCCGGCAGGGGAGTGGCGTCCCGGCACGATCATGGTCTATCTTCCTCGCTCCTTTCGGGAGCATCCACCGCTTGTTCCAGGGACCATGCTCAGGGTCCGGGGACAGGCTCGCCCTGTTCTGTCCGGGACCCGTCACCGGGAGCGCTCGCCCCCGGCCAAGCAGCGGCGCAGGGACTGGGAGTTGCGGCTTTACGAGATGGGCATTTATTCGAAGGTCTTCTGTTACCGTATCGAGATCCTCGAGCCGCCGGCAAGCCTGAGCTTGCCGGCGGAGGCCTTCGCTGCCGCCCGGCAGGCGATTGTCGCCGGACACCGGGCCAATCTCGGTGGCGACCTCGGAGACCTTCTCTCTTCCATCGTTCTCGGCGATCGCACTGTCAGGCTCTCCGCCGAGATCAAAGAGACTTTCCGGGTCACCGGGCTCTCCCATCTTCTGGCGGCATCCGGCTTCAATCTTTCCATACTGGTAGCCGCGGTCTATTTTTCCGTCGCCCTGATCACTCGAAACAGGCTGCTCATTTCGCTAATCGCGCTTGCCGTCACGGCTGGTTTCGTCGGGCTGGCGGGACCTTCTGCTTCGGTGGTGCGGGCGGCGATCATGGTGTCCTTCCTGATTCTGGCGAGGTTGTCCTTTCGCCGTCTGCACGGCGGGGCGGCGCTTGCGGCCACTCTCATGGTGGCGCTTGCTCTTGATCCTCTCTCCATCGTGGATGTCGGGATGCAGCTCTCTTATGCTGCCACCGCCGCGATCGTAGGCGGCATAGGCGCCGTGGACAGACTTGCCAGAGGCGGCGATAGAGACAATCCGGATGGTGCGGATGCACCGGAAGTCCTCAATTCTCTACCTGTCAGGATCCGGCGCTGGCTCATCGACAGCACCGCTGTCATCGTTCTGGCCCAGTCCGGCGTGCTTCCGCTCCAGCTCTATTATTTCGAGCGTCTCGGGCTCCTCTTCCTGCCGGCCAATCTGCTTATCGAGCCCGTGGTCGCTCCCCTGACCGTGGCAGGCTTCCTGTCGTCGGCATGTCTTCTCGTCGGGGGTGCGCCGTCACCGGCAGTGCCCTTCGCGGGGCTCTTCTCGGGTCTGTCCTTCAGCCTCGACTGGCTGGCTTCCTTCCTCCTTCGCTATATGATCGCTCTGGCTCGCTATCTGGCCGGTCTCGAATGGGCCACTATCGAGGTCGAGCCGGTCTCGCCTCAGGGGCTGGTCGTCTATTATCTCTGCCTGGCTTTCTTTCTCTTCTGTCTGAGCCGGCAGAGACAGTTCATCTCTGGCGCCCTCGTCTTGCTGGTCGGTCTTTCTATCTTGTTCTTATAGACCGGGACCAGTCTTGCCTGCGGCCAGCAGGACTGGCTCGGGGTCCCAGCCCGCTATAGCGCGCAAAACCGGGAGAAAGCGGTGTCCGGCTACCATCTCGGAGAAGAAGATTTCATGCTCTTGCTCGGTGCGGGTCATGGCCCGGAGTTCCGGGAGAAATTCGTCGAGGCCCAGATGACCTGCGTGCATGGCCGCTGTGTCGTATTCGTTGACATTGGCATGCTCGAGCTTGCCGGCGAAATACATGGGAAGGAACCAGCCCGAGACGAAACAGCCAAAAGAGGCCGAGCGTCCCACCAGACCCATCAGTATCTCGCGCCACCGGGCGGGTTTTTCGCCCATGGTCTCGAGAATTCTGCCGACGGTGGCCCGGTGCTCCCACTCCTCTTCCTCGATTTTTCGGATTCGATCCTTTTGAGCCTGGTCCTTGACCGAGCGCCAGTGCCCGGAATAGGCGAATGCCGCAGCTTTCTCGCCGGAATAGGCGAGCTGGAGGAGCCTGACGAGCTGGCGGCGATGGTCTGTCCGGGTCATTCAGCGCATGAAGCTGAGCTGGAGGAGCTCACGCTTGAGCACGAACTCTTTCGGGAGTCTCCGGGTGAGGTCGTCGAAGAGCTCGGAGTGCGTGTCCAGCTCTTTTCTCCAGAGCTCGGCATCGACGCTCATGAGCTCCTCGAATTGCTCTCTGTCGAAGCCCTCGAGCCCGGACCAGTCGATATCCTCGTAGCGCGGCATCCAGCCCAGGGAAGACTGGCGGGCGGGGCACCTGCCCTGGACGCGCTGGAATATCCACTTGAGGATACGCATGTTCTCGCCGAAGCCCGGCCACATGAACTCCCCTTTCTCGTTGGTCCTGAACCAGTTGACACAGAAGATCTGGGGCGGATTATCGACCACATGGCCCATTTGCAGCCAGTGATTGAAATAATCGCCCATGTGATAGCCGCAGAAAGGCTTCATCGCCATGGGATCGCGCCTGACATCACCGATGGCTCCGGCGGCAGCCGCCGTGGTCTCGGAGCCCATGGTCGCCGCCATATAGACCCCGAAGTTCCAGTTGAAAGCCTCGAAAGCCAGGGGAATCACGGAAGCCCGCCTGCCGCCGAAGATAAACCCGCTGATGGGCACCCCTTCAGGGGCGTCCCAGGCCGGATCGAGAGACGGGCACTGGCTAGCCGGCACGGTGAAGCGAGCGTTGGGGTGGGCGGCATTGCGGCCCAAGCCCGGTTGCCACCGGCGGCCGCGCCAGTCGGTGAGCTCGGCGGGGGGCTCTTCGGTCATGCCTTCCCACCAGACATCGCCTTGGTCTGTTAGACCGACATTGGTGAATATGCAATTCTCTTTGAGCGTGCGCATGGCATTGGGATTGGTCTTGTCCGAGGTCCCCGGCGCCACGCCGAAATAACCCGCTTCCGGGTTGATGGCATAGAAACGCCCGTCTTTGCCCGGCTTGATCCAGGCGATGTCGTCCCCGACCGTGGTCACTTTCCAGCCCTTGAAGCTCTCCGGGGGGATGAGCATGGCCAGATTGGTCTTGCCGCAGGCGCTGGGGAAAGCTGCCGCCAGGTAATGCTTTTCACCTTCCGGGGACTCGATACCCAGGATGAGCATGTGCTCAGCCAGCCAGCCTTCGTCTCGAGCCATCTGGGAGGCTATACGCAGGGCAAAGCATTTCTTGCCGAGCAGAGCGTTGCCGCCGTAGCCCGAGCCATAGGACCAGATCTCGCGATGCTCGGGGAAATGACAGATATATTTCTCGAAGGGGTGACAGGGCCAGGGATCGTCTTTCTCACCCGGGGGCCAGGGGATGACCCACCGAGTGCAGGCAGGGGATGAACTCGCCGTCCTCGCCCAGGACGTCTACTACCGCCTTGCCCATGCGGGTCATGATCTTCATGTTGACTGCCACATAGGGCGAGTCGGTGATCTCGACGCCGATGCTGGCGATATGCGAGCCCAGGGGTCCCATGCTGAAGGGGACCACATACATGGTTCGACCGTTCATGCTGTTCTTGAAAAGATCGCGAAGCAGCATTTTTGCCTGGATGGGGTTCATCCAGTTGTTATTCGGACCGGCGTCTTCTTTGTTGTCGCAGCAGATGAAAGTCCGCTCTTCGACCCGTGCCACATCGGCGGGGTTCGACCTCGCCAGGTAGCTGCGAGGGCGCAGGTCCGGATTCAGCTTGATGAGCGTGCCGCTCTCCACCATCTCGGCACAGAGCCTGTCATACTCTTCTTCGGACCCGTCGCACCAGTAGACGCTGTCGGGCTGGCACATCTGCTGGACTTCCGCCACCCATTCGAGCAATTTCTTGTTGGCTACGGGGTATTGCGGGGCACTTGTCTTGAGGGCGGTTTGCTGGCTCATAGCTTGGCTTCCTGTTGTAGAATCGAGGTGTTGATCCTACACCGATTTCCGCTGAATAATCTCAGTCCTGGGAGGTAATCGAAAAATACCTCCAAATGGCTACCAGAGCCAGGCTCAGCCCTTGGACCGATGTTCGGAGTCCTGGTTGTCACTAGCAGGTGTTGACAGAGTGCTCGTCGAATTCGAATGTCCTGAATGCAAAGGTCATATGTATGAGAAATGGTCCCTGGATGGATCGAATCTCCGAATTCGTTTGATGTACTGGCACATGATTTTGAACCCGGGCCTTGCCATCAATGAGCTCGTGCTGGGACAGAGGACCCCGAAAGCCCTCTATGCCTGCTTGAGTTGCGATACTCCCTTGGTGGACCGGTCATACTTGCACTGTCCTGGTTGCGACTCGTTCCATCAGGGCAGGATCTGGGCTTACCGAAACGCTTTCGGCAACTGGCTCGGGCTGGTCTGCCCTGCTTGCGGAGAGTCGATTCCCTGTCTGTGGAATCTTGCGTCACGCCTGATTCTAGCGCTCACAGCGCCAATCTGGTGGATCCCCGTGACCCGCTACCGCAGCCAATGGCTGCAAGCGAGCCGCAAACGAATCGCGGATAACTCATCGCTTCATATCGAGAGCAGCACGAACAGTCCGAAACCGGTTCGTTATTTCCTGATGGGCAATATCTGGGCTCTGTTCATGAGCTTCTTCACCGGGATCATAGTTGCGCTGCTGGCTCTGGTCGCCTGGTCTGTCCCGGTGCCATCGCTTATTGCAACTTTCATCGCTACGTCTGTCGCAAGCTTGATCGTGTGGATACCCGCCGGGTGGCTGTTCGGCTTGACCCTGAAGTGGATAGTAGATCGTAAAGGCAGCCCCGCTCTACACATTGCTTTTGACAAAGAAGGAAAGCTTCTCGATTCGGAGAGCCGGAGAAAGACTCAGTGAGATCGCCGGATAGATTTTCGATCTCTCGAGAGTGACTCGAGAAACTTCCGGCGTGCCTCTCTGATATGCGCCCATTGAGGAGACAGGCAGAGCAAATGGCAGGCATCGGGCACCACTATCAGTTGCGCGTTCTTGATTTTTTCCGCGGCGAATTCCGCATGGGCAGGGGGCACTTCACCGTCGGCGGAGCCGTGAATGATGAGGGTCGGGCATGCCACCCGTTCTAGATCACGATTGGCAAAGTCTCTGAGCTGATCGGCATCGTTCAACATGCCCGCCAATCTTGCGCTGGCCGGCGTGCAGCGTTCCAGGATCGTCAGGGCAAGGCGCCTGGTCTCCTCGTCCGCGAAGATCCGGCGAGCTTCCTCACGAACGCGACGCCTATCATAAGATGCTTGTCTGTCCAGCAGTCTCTCTATGCTGTGCAGGGGCGCATAGTCGATCAGGAGGCGGAGCCCGAAAGAGCCGCAATCGGAGAGAAGCAGTTTGCCATGAAACCCGTCAGTCGAGCCGTGAGCGAAAGACATGGTAACGGGGGACTCGAGGATCATTCCCAGAACCCGGTCCGGATACCTGGCGGCGATCCGGACGGCGGTAGCGCCGCCACAAGAGAAACCACAGAGAAAGAAAGACTCGATCCCGAGCTCACTCATCAAGCCGGCCAGTAGGTCCGCCTGCTCGGCTATGGAGCGCCCCAGCTCCAGCGGCGTGCCGAGGAAGCCCGGGCGCGATGGGACGACCAGGGAAAAGCCTTTCTCTGCCAGATCCTCGAAATACAACAGGGCATGGTCGTAGCCGCCGGGGCTGCCATGGATGGCGAGCACGGCAGGTCCATTGCCGAGGGCGCAATACTCGATTCCCTGGCTGGATGTTCGAGCTTCGACGTTCGATTGTTGTCTGATCATTTCTCACACATATGGGAATTATAAGGCAGGACCGGTTGTCGAAGGTCGGTTTGTTCGGATATCCCGCATCGATATTGCCTTTGCAGACGTCCGGCGACGATTTCGGGCGGACTGCGTATTTTCCGGGGTGACAGTGCGCTCGGCTCCGTGCATAATGGTTTAAGCTGGTCGCGACGATTTTCCCGGGTTCTCCGGGAATAAAGGTTCTGATACTCAAAAATTCATGAGCTGGCACCTCCTCCGGGCTCATTGATCAACGGGTATCGGAAAAGGGGGATTGATGGGCAATATTAAGGTTTCCAGTGGCGATAGCGATAGCATAGGGGCGGGCCAGGACAGGGTCGTCACTACAGACAGCAGCGAATCCGTCTTCGCCGACCAGCTGGAGCACGCACGCCAGGATGCTCACGGTGCTGCAGCTGTTCAGGGTATCGACCGCGGTGCGTTTCAAGCGGGACGGCGAGCGGAAGGCTCAGCGGTCGGCGAAGACGGATTCGCCATTGTCGGCGATGCAGAATTGGCGCAGGCCGATGGCGGCGAAAAGCCGGCCATAACTGCGGGCGTGGAAGTTCTGCCCAGTATCAGAAAGCCGTTCGATGCCGAGAAGATAGCGGACAACATCGAGGCAGCCTGCAACGAAGGCGGCATCATGGGGCTCGGTACCGATGTTCCGCAGATATTGAATAATCTCAAGGGTCTCACACCGGAGCAGATTGCCCTGGTCGATCAGCGATTCGCCGAGAAGCACGGGGTCAAGTATGCCGGACCCGGCCAGCGCTGGGGGCTGCGCGAAGAGTTCAGGGACGAGATGAGCGGGGCCACTCTCGAGCGCGCCCTCGCCATAGTCGATGCGAAAAACGAGGTACCGGAGAGTCTTCGAGTCGCCGGTGCCGATACCCTCAAGCCCGGCTCAGAGCTCAGTGCCGGCCAGACCAATCGGGTGACTATGCCGGACGGGCGGATTTATGATGTCTATATCCCGCAGAATGCCCAGAAGCCACTACCAGTGGTGATGATGATGCACGGGGCGTCAAACGGCAGCGACATGGCCGACGGTCGGATCCTTGAGAGAGAGTCGAGCATGAACGACGTCGCCGAGCAGTATGGCTTTGCGGTGGTCTATGCATTCAGCAAGTCCCATCATGCGACAGCCCTGGGCGGGGTCGCTCAGGAGCCGGCTACCTGGAACATGCAGGGGCACAAGAATTTCCTGCCGACCGACGGCAGCTATGACGACGGCGCTTATCTCGATCGTGTAGTCGCCGATGTCGGCAATCGAGTCCATGTCGATGATACCAGAATTGGTGTCGCTGGCATGTCCGACGGCGGTCGAGCTGCCGAGCAGTATGTTCTCGATCGTCCTGGAAAATTCGCCGCTCTATCGGTCATGCACGGCACCTGGATGAACGGCGAGGAGCATCCGAAAGCCGGTACAGGTCTGCCGATAATGCTGACACACGGCACCGCGGACTATATGCTGCCGTTCGATCAGGGAGACAGCGGCCTTTTGGGCGAGAAGGGACGCGGCATGATGTCCTGGCTGGCCTCGCCCTGGATACCGGGCACCAGCGACTCGCGGCCCAAGCAGCAATTCGGCGCTTTCGCGCAAGCCAATGAATGTCTGGGCACTCCGTCTCTTTCCGAGAAGCACGATGTCGTGACCCTCGCCTATGACGCCAGTCAGTGCAAAAACGGCGAAGTCAAGCAGTATCTGGTGGACGGCGCCAATCATGCCTGGCAGGACTGGCGCAATGAGGGCGGCTGGTATCTCGTCGGCATGCCTGACCGAAATCAGAACATGAGCGAGGAGACGGCGAAGTTCATCCTTTCGCACAGGATCAGACGGAATTTCTAGAGCCGACCGGTTTCTTCGATTTATCCAGGTCCGCTCAAGGCCTCCGTTCAAGCCAGTCCCTGAACTTCGGCTCGCCGGCTCTTTTGACGTAGTCCCGAAGGGGTGTGTCTTTGAGAAAGTGCCGGAAGACCACATTGTATTTCTTGTACGAGCCCCGCTCTCTGGCATCGACGATAGACCAGATCTCGGTATTCGAGAGCTCCGGAGGGTTTTCGTTGAGCTGGTCGGCTGCGTAGACGGCAAAGCCCTCCCAGAACCACATGGGACCCATTTTGTCTTCATCGCCACCGCATATGCGCACATGCAAACGATGGGCGAGCTCGTGGGTCATAAGCTTGATATAGGCGTCGTGCTCGCGACCGTCGGCATAATTCGCCCGGTATATCTCGGGGGAGACGGCGAAGAAGATGTCTTTCTCGATGCCCGCGGAAAAGGTTATGGGAATGGCTGTTCCGCCATCCACCGAACAGAGCTCTCGCATTCGTTTGTCGAAACCATTTTTGGTGTCATAGATCTCGATCTGTCTCACGAGGGGCTCGCTTGTCAGCCCCTCCCAGCCATGCTTGCTTGCAAAGGCACGCAGGCGGGTCTGGGCTTCGATGAAGTCTTTGCGAAACTCCTCTCGTCTTTTCTCGAGAGGCTCGGTCAGTACGATCGGAACGTCGAAGATACCCGGGGACAGCTCTTCGCCTGCGCTCACCGACAACGGGAGAAGGCTATTGAAGACGAGCACGAACACTGCCATGACCTGAAGTTGAAAGCTATATCTCATTTCTCGGGGCTCAGGGCGACAGCCCGTGTCTCGGAAGGACCAACTTCCACCGGTGCCGAGCGGTAGCATTTGAGCGGTTTTAAGCCTCTGCTTCTGTAGTCATGGGGCTCCACCAGGAGCACATATCGTCCGGCAGGGACCCTGACGCTGAGCAGATTCGAACTGGCTTCTCCAGGAAAGATATAGCGCGGATAGTAGCTGTCCTGCACCTTCAGTGCCGAGACCGTGTAATGGAAGTCCCGCCCCGCTGGTGGTTTGGTGGTGATCAGTGAATTGTAGGGCAGGACGAAATTAATCGAGTTGAGCTTTCCGGGCTCCAGGTCGAGCTTCTGGAAAAGGCGCAGACCCCTGCCGTCGTTGATGAATAGCGTGCGCTTACGTTGAGCGATTTTCTCGATGCGGGCTATGCCATCCTGGTCGGTATTATGGACGGTGGTGACCTCCTCTGTCTGGATTGGTTTGAGATAAACCATCAGATCCTTCACCGGCTTTTCATCTACCGCCGCAAGAACCCTTACCTGAAGTCCGGTATGAAATCGTCCGATTTCATACTTCGCTGTGAGCTGTGCCTTTTGCTCGATGGAAGTGGATTCGTCGTCGAATCCTTCAGTTAGATTGTTGACTTTTACTGCCATCGCCGGTGACACCGACAGAAAAGCCCAGGCGCAAAGCCAGGCGATCAATTCCTTGCCTGCCTTGCACGAATTCTCTTTATTTCCTGCTCCGGGCATAGGCTTACTTCCGCGTCAGGGCTCTTGAGGGAGATGGACGGAGGGTGCCCCGGTTCGCCTTTGAGACGGGTATTTGTACAGGGGCAAGGATGGATCAGCAACACAATCATCGAGAAGATGAATCTTGCTTCCTTTCTCAATGTCTCTGGTCGCGATTCTGTCGAGCTCGATGATAAAAGGCAGGTCGGAATCCCGGGGCTGTCTGATCGGGGTTGACCGAGCAAATTCGATACAGGGCAGGTGTGCCTCCATTACAACGATTGAATCTCTGGAGATAACCTCATCCTTCTTGATGTGTCTTGCTGCATACGCGGTCCAAGCAGCACAACAGTGACTCGCGTCTTCTGCCTTCACATCGTTTTCCGATGAATTGGCAAAAAACAATCCAGCCACAAGGCATACCAGGCATACAGTGGTTCCGATACGAGTCATTCGACTATTCTCAAGGACTTTCGACATGTTGTGTATGGGGAAATTCCTGAGACTCAATCAGCGCCAGCGCTTTCCATCGCGAGAGCGCCGGGGGAACCTCCCTTCGGTTCAGGCAAGTTGGCTTTCTTGTACGATCTATTTGCCCATGGCTGCGAAGTAGACCGCGCAGGCGTGGTCGAGATATTCGCGCGAGAGGCGCGGCTCGGTCTGCAGGAAGGAGCAGAGGTTGATCACCTGGTCGACGACGTCCCGCGGGTGGCAGCAACGCATGTTGCGCTTGCCGGAGCGGTATTGCGACTCGATCAGGTAATTGACCGCTTCCTCGTTGTACGGCACGCCGGTGCGCTGGCAGTACTGCAGGAAGATCCACTTGAACTCGTCTTCTGTCGGGCTGGTGATGTTGATCTTGTACGGGATCCGTCTCAAGAAGGCTTCGTCGACCAGGTCCGAGGGGTTGAGGTTGGTGGAGAAGACCAGTAACTGCTCGAAGGGGACTTCCAGCTTTTTACCGGTGTGGAGGGTGAGGTAGTCGACCCGTTTTTCCAGAGGAACAATCCAGCGGTTGAGGAGCGATTTGTGGTCGATCCTCTGTCTGCCGAAGTCATCGATGAGCAGCAGTCCGCAGTTGGACTTGAGCTGGATCGGCGCTTCGTAGAGCTTGGTACCGTAATCGAACTGCAGCTCGAGCATGTCGATGGTCAATTCGCCACCGACCACTACGCAGGGACGCTGGATGCGGACCCAGCGGTGGTCGTAGTCGCGCGGGTAGTTGGCGGCGGAGACAGGCTCGTGGTTGTGGCTGTCATAGACCCGGATGATCTGACCGTCGCACTCTACCGAATAAGGGATGAAGATGTGTCCCTTGAAGGAGCGGACGATACGCTCGGCGATGGAGGTCTTGCCGTTGCCGGGCTCGCCGAAGAGGAACATCCCGCGTCCGGAGTTGATTGCCGGACCCACCGAGTTGATGGTGCGGCGGTTGACCATGATGTCCGAGAAGGCGACTTCCAGGTCACGGGGGGTCACCGACTCGCGGCGGATGGTCTGGTATTTGAGAGAGTCGACGTATCTTGTCCAGGGTACCGGGCAGGGACCCACATAAGCGTTGTGGTCGAAATAAGCCCGGGCTCTGTCCCGACCTTTCTCGGTGGGGGTGTATTCGTAGTCGGCGAGACCGCCGGATGTACGAACCTCGATGAGGAGCTGCTTCTTCAGGACCTCGAGGATCTCTTCGACGATCTTGAAGGGAAGCATCGTCCTGGACGCGATTTCACGGCCCAGGGCAAAGTTGACCATATAGATGTCTTTGAGAATCAGCTCTTCCAGGAAGCCTTCCTTCAGACCCGTTTCTGCAATGGTATTGGGGTACGGCGGCACAAATTCTTGTTGCTGCTGTATGCCTGTAGTAGTTCTGACCTGTTGAACCATGGTTTTTCTCTCTCTCAGTCGCCCGCGGCTGCTTTTATTGTAATTGGCAGTTGACTGCCGTGAATTCAATATTCCCACAATTGTCGGGAATAGGACTCCGAATAGCTCCCTGTCTCAAGCCTATGCTAAAAAGTCGAGATCAAGGGCTAATTATAAACACTCTATCGCGAGAGAGGTCATACTGGCAATGATTTCGCCGCTTTACTACTTTATCGGCTGCCATTCTCTCGATTGGATACTGCGTTATTTGCCGGGTCGCGAGCGGACAAGCTCGCGGATCTGCAAGCTCATCGACTCGAGCTCGTCGACCCGGTCCGAACGGCCGAAACGGTCCAGGTGGTAAACTTCCATGAATTGCTTGATTAGCGGCTCCAGCTCGGGGTGCACATGCTTGCCTTCGCCTCTGATCTCCTCGAAGGCAGAAGCTACCCTGAGAGTAATGTCACCGGGGGTATCCGTGGGACCGCGCACGATTTTGTAACGTTTGAGGTCCTTGATGACCTCCAGAAATATCAGGGTAGACTTCTTGGCATTGGTCGGGATGAAGACCTCTTTGCTTTCCTCCCTGGTCTGCCTGCGAACAGCATTGAGGATATAGAAGGTCGCTCCCAGAATGAAGGCGATGAGCACGGGCTCCCAGCGGAAATTAGTGAGGTAGTCGTTTATGTCGAGCTTTTCTTTTTCGTCCGGCTCTTTGCCTGCCTTTTTGGCCTCGGCTTCTTTGAGCTGCTTCTCCAGCTCGCTGCCGCTTATTCCCTGGCCGAGACCGGCTCCGGCGCTGTTCGTCGGACCCTGGAAGGCGCCTCCAAACGGATTGGCGAGACCCATATCAGCAAGGGCTGAGAGCAAGTTGTTCTCTTTCTCGACTTCCGGGTAGCCACTGCCCGGTGCCGGATCGAAGGGGACCCAGGCCCAGTTGGGCAGGTAGATCTCGCCCCAGCAATGCCCGTCCCTGATGCGCACCTCGTGAAAGCCTGTGGCTTTGTTCAGCTTCCCCGGCAGGTAGCCCGAGACGAAGCGGGCTGGAATGCCGGCGGCCCGGCACATGACCACGAAAGCCGAGGCGAACTCGACACAATTGCCTTTCTGGGTCCGGTAGATGAAGTTATAGACGAAGTCCCCGTCGGCCATGCGGTCCGGGGTGCCATGCACGAATTTGAAGCGCTTGTGCAGATAGTTCGATATCCGCTCTGCTTTCACAAACCAGTTGCCTTCTTTGCCGGCGACTTTCACTGCCAGCTTTTTGACCTTTTCCGGGAAATTCTCGGGCAGTTGCCGGTAACGGTTCATCAGGGCCTCTTCGGCGGCTTCCAGCTCTTTGGCGCTGGTGCTGTAGAAAGTCGACTCGAAATGAGAGCTCGAGCGCTCGGGCAGGGCTCGCATCACCGACAGGCGGTAGATTGGCAGCAGGGAGTTGATCTGGTAGGTCTTTCCCGAGACCAGGTCTTTGCCGGCGCGCAGGGCGCCATCCTCGAGCACGGTCACCTCTTTGAAGAGTCCGCCGACAGCCTGAGGGGTCCAGTAAGCCGGGAGAAATTTCCCGAGACCGTCCACATCGATGGTGATCTGTTGCTTCACCTCCACGGTCGGGCATTCGGAAGGCACCAGGAGGGCATTGGCGTTTCCCACACTGAAAATGTTGCTGGGGTCGCGGTAGAAAGTGACACCCCGGATGGGACCGGTCCGTCTCCAGGAGACACCGTCATAGCAGTCCAGGGTGACCCGGCGCGTATAAGCCGGGCGGCTGGTGAGCATACGCATGACGAGCTGATTGGCGGGCAGGTCGTCCCGGAGGAGGTTCACTTCCTCCGGCTTGTCCTGGACGGTCTCGGCATAGTTTGCGGCCTCGCCGGTGTCCTGACCGATGCCCTGGCCGGTCTGACTTTCGCCCTTGCTCCCGTCGCCGCCGGCGCCTTTACCGCCGCCGCCTTTCCCGTCATCGCCTCCTTTGGATAAGGGATTGATCGCTTTATTAGGATCCCCGGCACCGCCCCTGGCGCCCGGTCCGCCTCCGCCGATGGTGCCCTTGCCGCCTTCTCCCTGTTTGCTCCCGGGGGAGAATGGCATGCCCGGAGTGCCTGCCCCCGGGTTATAGCCCCGTCCCTTGTCGCCCTGGGAGATGGCGACATTGGGACTGATGAAATAATGAACCAGGAGCTCGATTACCGAGCCTGTGCGCGGGATGAAGTAGAAGACCAGGACAGACAGCACCGGCAGGCTCAGAACCGGAACCAGGACAGCGATGGAGGCGGCCTTGGTGGGACGCTTGATCTGGAGCTTGGGAAGAGACGCCGGCCTGCCTTCGCCCACAGGCTTGGAAGGTCCCACTTCTTTGCTGCGCGAGACTCCGTCGAAATAGAGCATCAGGGAAAAGCTGATGATATACGCGATTATCCAGAGCAGAAAGAGATAGTCCCGGGCTATTCCGGATGCGAAGCCGAGAAGAGCCAGCCCGATGACGGCAGTGACACTGAAGTCTTCCCGGGTCCTCAGATCGAAACAGTGAAGCCCCTGGAAAATCGCCAGGGACTGGATGATATTGCGCAGAACGTCGAACTGGTGGTCTCGGATCTGGTTGTAGCATTCCAGGGCGAAACCGCCCATGATCACCACGGCACCGATAGCCGGCACAGCAACCACCCATCCGGGGCGGTTCTCGCGGTAGACATAGGACAGCCAGGTGCCCATGAAAGCCAGCCAGAGACAGGCGAAGGTGAGCAGGGGATTGGCGTGGGCATAAGCCATGGCGCCGGTGATGATGATTGCCGCCATGCCCAGGGCCGAGACTCGAAGGGCTATCGACTCCTCGGCTTCCGCCGGGGGTTTCTTGCGGGGGCGTTTTTCGGGGCGGGCGAGAGCCTGACCGGGACCGGCCACTTTCGCCCGGGCCTCGTGAAGGGACTTCGGCGGCTTGACCGTCTCCTCGGCTGGCGCGGGCGCCGTAGCCACAGCCGGCTGCCTCGAGGCAGCCTCGTCCGGTCCTTCTTTCCTGTCCGTGTCTCTTTCGTTCATAGATGGGCGATGTCCTCGAAGCTCTCGAGGGTGGCGAGAACACGACCGGGAGGACCGGATCCCGAACGTCTGTCGGCGAAGCCTGCATGGGCAGGCATGGCTTTGCGCTGGCCGAGGGTCCAGGCCTCGGCTTTCTCGGCTGACGAGGAAGCCTGCCGGAATGCCCGGGACATGACCCAGAGGTCGACGCTGTCATCGAGAGAATGACCCACGGCTCTGATCTGCCCTCCCCTGTCCTGGGGTGGCTGAGCCGGTCTCACTGTCAGGAGGGCGAGCTTGCCGTCGGTACCGAGATCGGGCACCACCGGCTCGTAGTCTTCGTCCCGGGGGGCTACAGCCTCGACCCTGGCGAGCATCTGGGCCCAGCGAGCGATACCCGGTGGCGAGGCAGGCAGGTCCATGAGGCAGAGTGGGAGGTTCTCCGGGCTCTGGACGGGGTCCGGGATGATATAGAGCTCCGGGGCGCCACCCATGCGGAATCCCATATTGAGCAGAGAATTGGTGATCGAGACTGCCAGCTCGAACTGCCGGACGTTCTTCCAGCCGGCGGTCAGGTCGATGAGTACGTCATAGCCCGGCAGACCTTCGGACTCGAATTCGCGCACCAGGAGCTTGCCTGTCTTGGCGGAGGAGGCCCAGTGGATGAAACGAGGGCTGTCCCCGGTGACGAACTCGCGCAAGCTGCGCACCGAGGATGAAGGCATGGCCGTGGTGGCGCGGGTAGCCGACGAGATGAGGGCCGTCGAGCCGCTGGCTCGCAGGCGGTAGAGGAAATTGCCCTCCACCCCGGAGATGCGTGGATAGACCGTCACCACCGGGTGGTCGACGGTTTTCTGCGAGCCGATGTCGAAGCTCCGGGACCACCAGGCGAGACCGAAGGGGAAACAGCTATAGGTCTCCAGCGCCTCCATGCGGTAGACGCCCCGGGCCAGCGGGGGGCTCTGGGCGACGACCCAGGCTTCGTTGATGACAGTGTCTACAGTGATCGGGCGAAGGACGCTGTGCTCGTCCCTGGTCTCTACGAGCTTGGTGCGCACCACCAGCCACTTGATCGGCATCATGCGTATGATCCTGCGCCTGGTGGCCCGTCTGGTGAGACGGACCCGCACTCTTATCCGGTCGCCGGCGACGCAATCCGGAGGTATCGAGCAGGAGGCCGAGATGTCCACGATCTGCAGAAATGGCAGGATGAGCCCGAAAAAGATAGTGGTGAAACCCGCGGCGGTGACGAGATAGAGCCAGTCGTTGGCGGTCTCGATGGCGAGGACATAGAGAAGCAGGGTGATGCCCAGGGCGAACCAGAAGCGATTCTCGAGGACGAGCTTGAACCGGCCCCCGGGAACGCTGACAATCAAGCCCTGGAGGCTGAACTCGACCCCGATGGCAGGAGGCTGAAACTTAGACTGGTACGGGGACTTCTTCGAGTACTCTTTCAATAAGTTCAGCATGGCTGACGCGGCTCTCTCTGACTTTCGGGATGACTCTGTGCCCCAGCACGTAAGGTGCCAGGAGCTTGACGTCGTCTGGCTTGACGAAGTCCCGACCGTCGACGAAGGCGGCAGCCTGGGCGGCTCTCATCAGGAGCTGGCTTCCCCGGGGGCTGACGCCGAGCACGATGGACGGATGCTTCCTGGTGGCGTTGACGATTGAGACGATGTAATTCTTGATGGATGGATCGACGAAAACCTGCCTGACAGCCTGTCTCGCTTCGAGGACCTCTTCCTCGGTGAGCACGGCGTCCACCTCGAAAGAGCCTTCCTCCAGGGTCTTGTCCAGGATCTCTACTTCCTGGTGCGGCTTGGGATAGCCCAGGGAGAGCGAGATCATGAAACGGTCCAGCTGTGCTTCCGGCAGGGGGAAAGTGCCGTGGTACTCGATGGGGTTTTCCGTGGCGATTACGAAAAAGAGCTCCGGGAGTTTGCGGGTGGCACCATCAGTGGTGACCTGGTGCTCTTCCATGGCCTCCAGGAGCGCCGACTGGGTTCTGGGAGTGGCGCGGTTGATTTCGTCAGCCAGGAGGATATTGGTGAATATCGGACCGGGCACGAATTTGAAGACGTTTTCCTTCGAGTCGAAGATGCTCACCCCGCAGACGTCGGAGGGGAGAAGGTCGGGGGTGCACTGGATACGCTTGAACTTGGCGTGGACCGAAAGCGCCAGAGACTTGGCAAGAAGCGTCTTGCCGACTCCCGGGACGTCTTCGATAAGGGCGTGACCGCCCGAGAGGAGGCAAATGATCGAGAGACGCACGGCCTCTGGCTGCCCGATCAGTGTGGAGTTGACGTTGTCCAGAAGCTTCTTGGCTTTTGGTGCCAGGGTGGCGATGGCGGTGACGTCGAAATCGTCGCCGGCCTCGAGCTCTTCCGGCGTGGTTATCTTGGTGCGATCGTCCTCGTCGATTTGCAGATCGTTCTCGTCGGTGCTCATCGGCTTGCGGGCTCTCCTTATTAAGAAAAGATCGTCACGGGCTCAACTTGCATGAGGCGCTTCTGCGTTCCGCGTGACAGGCTCTGCCTGGATATCTCCGGGGCGGGGTCAGGTTCGAGTGCTTAAACACCCGCCCCAGGCTACATTTACCCAGTAGTCTACATGTTAAACTAATTAGCTTCTCTCAGCCCGATAATTTTAGACGCGGAGTGGTTATGAGCCTTACCTTTCAGCGGGCGATCGGAGCCCTCAATGATTTCTGGGACAAACGCGGTTGCCTGGTCCTGCAGGCATACGATATCGAGAAGGGTGCCTCTACCATGAGCCCCGGAACCTTTCTGCGGGTACTGGGGCCGGAGCCCTGGAACATGGCCTGCGCCGATCCTGCTCGCCGCCCCACCGACGGCCGGTACGGAGACAACCCGAACCGGCTCCAGCATTACTTTCAGTATCAGGTGATCCTCAAGCCCTCCCCTGATGACGTCCAGGATGTGTATCTGGATAGCCTCAAGGCGCTTGGCATCAAGCCCGAGAATCACGACATCCGCTTCGTCGAGGACAACTGGGAATCCCCGACCCTGGGCGCCTGGGGAGTCGGCTGGGAAGTCTGGCTCGACGGGCTGGAGATCACGCAGTTCACTTACTTCCAGCAAGCCGGCGGTATCGACGTCCGTCCGGTGGCCGCCGAGATCACCTATGGTCTCGAGCGTCTCTGCATGTATCTGCAGGACGTGGACAATGTCTACAATCTCAAGTGGAACGACACCGTCACCTATGGCGAGCTCTACCACCACAACGAGGTGGAGCAGTCCACCTACAACTTCGAGCAGAGCAATCCGGAAGCCCTCAATACTCTTTTCGGGATCTTCGAGCAAGAGGCCCTGCGTTTGCTCGATCGCAAGCTGGTGATGCCTGCTTACGAGCATGTCCTCAAGTGCTCGCACACCTTCAACCTCCTGGATGCCAGGGGAGTGCTGGGACGAGACGAGCGCATGGCTACCATCCTCAAGATCAGGCGGCTGGCGGAGCGCACAGCCAGGGCGTATCTGGAGCAGCGTATCGAGCTCGGATTCCCGCTCCTGCCCGAGAGCCGGCGTGCGGCTCTGGTCGCCGAATATGCCGAGAAGTACCTCACCGAGACGTCCGGCAAGTAGACAGGCGGCTTCGCTCCCGAGTTTGATACCGGTAATGGTGTCGAAACCGGTTGCTTTCGAGATACCGGATCTGGTTTCGCCGTCTTCCGGATTCCGCCAGTTTGATCCTGGTGTTATCAGCACCGGCTGCTGGATTCAAGCACTCCATCCGATATCTTCTGTTCGTCGGCGGTATATATAGACACCTCTTGATTAGCAGTGCCGACCATTAATTTTTTCCTCTTAGAATCCTGGCTTTCCGGCTTTTCTCCCCGCCATGCCTGTGGAATGCTTGTAGTCAAGTGAGGGTGGGCATTACGCAAATTCGGACGGATTTATTTATACTGAAATTGGGCACATAAATTTTACAAACCCTTTTCAAAGTTTTGACTTGAGCGAGGAATCCCTTTGAAAGACAGCGGCAGCAAAGCACTTACTATTCCGCTATCTCTGGTTTCTGCCTTTGCCTTTCTGGCAGGACCGACAGCCCTGCTCATGCCTTCGGAGGCGGCCGTCATCTCTCCTTCGGCAGCGCGCTCCATGAAACGGGCCCCCAGCCGCAAGGCCAGTCGCTCGTCCAGGTCCAGCAGCCGCTCCAGGAAGAAGGCTGTCTCCTCCAGCCGGTCTCGGTCTTCGAGATCCTCGAAGTCATCGAAGCGAGCCTCCCGGAGCAGCCGCAGCAAAAGGAAAGCGGTGGCTAAAGCTGCCCCCCGGCCGATTCCGCCCCAGCTCTATATAGACAAGCTCAACGTTCTGACCCTCAAGCCCGGGCTGGTTCACAAGTCCTACCGCGGCGCCCTCAATATAAATGTAGTCGACGTGGATATGAACGACCGCGGTCTGGTTGTTCGTCCTTATCTAGCAGGCAATACTTTCGACTCTCTCAAGACCGTGGCGGAGCACGCCCGGGACAGCGGCGCCATCGTGGCTGTGAATGCCAACTACTTCAAGAACGACGGCACTCCGCTGGGTGCTATCAAAATGGACGGTCAATGGGTCTCGGGCTCGCTGTTCAACCGGGTGGCCATGGGCATCACTCCAGACCGGGACGTCAAGTTCGCCCGGGTTACGCTCCATGGTGAGCTCAAGACCTCCAACCCGGAAGTCCACGATATCTGGGTAAACAACATGAACTCCCCGCGCCGGAGCGGCACCAGGCTGATCCTCTACAACCAGAAATGGGGAGATTCGGTCACCCTGGCTTATGACGGCAACCTCGTTGGGGTGAACGCCCAGGGCGAGGTGGTGGATACATCTAGCCGGTCCATGAAGATCCCTTACGGAGGCTATGTCCTCACCGATCGCAAGGACAGCAGTCTCGCCAATCTGCGCCGGGGCGACTTCGTTCACCTGCGCTGGAAGACCAGACCCACCGACTGGAACGATGTCGAGCACGCCGTGAGCGGCGGCCCCACCCTGATCAAGAATGGCGAGCTATTTATTGGTCTCCGGGACGAGCACTTCAAGCTCTCCTGGACCAGCAGCAAGATCACGCGCCGAACCGCATGCGGTATCACCAGAGACAATCACATGATCCTCGCCACAATCGAGGGCGTCCACAATATGTGGGATCTGGCCAAGTTCATGCAGCAGCTCGGCTGTGTCGACGCCATGAATCTCGACGGCGGCGGCTCCACCACTATGGTGGTCAACGGTCAGACAGTCACCCGCAATACCTCCGGACAGCGCAAGGTGGCGGCGTCAATTTGTGTCATGGAGCCCAACATCGCGGCGCGGCATGTGCGATCGCCTGGTCTGAGATATCGTCCCAGCTCCGATCTGGTTAGTTTCGTCAGTGGTATCAACGTCCTCGACTATGCCACTCCGATGCTCGGCATGAAATATGTCAAAACCCAGCAAGCAGAGCTCGACATGATGACCTGCACCGATCCGGAGGACCGCCCCGAGGACTTCGTGCAGGACATGCTATCGAACACATTCATCAGCGCGGGCGGCGCCGCACCAGTGGTTTGCGAGCAGAATACCGGGCCGGCTGTCATCGATATCAACAACGATGTCTACGATCCGCCCGCGTCCCAGGACCTGATGCCCAAGCATCCGAAGAAGGCCGACAAGCTGGATAAAAAACAAGCAAAACTCGAGAAGAAGAAAGCCGACAAGAAGCAAGCAGTTCCTGCTGCTCCTGAGGAGCAATCTTCAGGCTGGAGCAAGAAGCTGCTCAAGCCCTTCGCCTTCGGCCGGCACAAAAGCTGATCCAGGCTTTCTTTCTATCTAGATCCTTCAGGCTCCAAACGCTCCACGGTCCGCACACGAACAAATGTCCGTGAGGGAGCTTTTCTGATCGAACCTCCAGACCACCAGCACATCTTTCCCTGGCGACTTCGAGCTTAAGGTCAAACTATGAGAGACAGGTCTACCTTTGCGGAACGAGTAGAGCCTATATGTGAACTTTGGCTGTCTTAAGCCCAGTACCGCGGTTGGGAGTCGAGAATTTCGCGGTCGATTTCGACTGTCCAAACTTTACCGAAATAGACCATTTTTGGTAAAGTAGGGATAGAGAAATCATCGGCTGGCAGGAGTTTGCCGGGTGGCAAGAAAATCTCCCCGGACATCATTTTCGGTAAAGTTTCCAAAAAAGAAAAATAGCAATCCGCTTAAGCGCCCAAATCTCGAGAGGCGCTCCCGTGATATGAAATTCAGCCCCTAACCAATGATGAGATGTTTCCGGATGATTACACCAGACCTTGTCAGAGATTGCCCGCAGAGGCTTGCTGTTGGGCATAACCTGAACCGGCACCGTGCGAATGCGCAAGAAACGTTGTCTCTAGAGCATTTCTAGAGCATAATGGACTTTATTGACTGTTTGTATAAGGTTGCGATTGATGAACTTGGCTGATTTGCTCAAAATCATGATTACGATTACTGTCTTCCTGTTTTGTGGATGCGCACCGGAAGCCTCGTCAAAGGAGCAACCTACCAAATCCAGAACAGAAATTACCGCTGAAAAGTCCTTTCTTCCTCCTTCCTTCGAAGGAATCCTGAACAGAGCATCTTCAGGGAAGTACTTTTTTGATGAAGCGCGCTTTTACTACTCTATCGGAGCATTTGACAATGCCATTGTAAAAATAGACAGGGCAATTGAACTAGACCAAAACAACGCAAATTTTTACTTCCTACGAGGAGCAATCCATTTTTATAGTGGTCAATATCAGACTGCAGTAACAGACCTAGATAATGCTATCAGCATTGATGCGACTATGGCTCCTGTTTATAGGCTTCGCGGAAAAGCCAAGGAAAGATTTGGCGAGAGAAGGGCTGCAGCAAAAGATTTTGACAAAGCAAAATTGCTAGAAGTTGAGCAGTCTAAGAACTGCAAAAAGGAATAGGACTTACTGGTAAGGACTTTTTGCCGTTTTCTTCCTTTCAGAAAGAGAGTAGACAGTGGCTCAGCAAGTGTGAAGCCACTGTCTACAAATTCAACTGAATCAACGGATACTCACCTTTGAATCAGTAAAGAGCCATATTCGCGGAGATTAGGCCAACCTTGGGCGCACAATCTCGGGAGGAGGCGGCGGAAAGGTCTCAGGCCTTCCCTTCGGTTTTGGATTTGGAGTAGTCGGAGGGTCAAATTCTCGGTACCAGCCCCGATCGCTGTAATCTGCTCGACCACGTACGGGTGTTCCCGCTTCAATTGCCCAGCTAGGATGGTAGATTGCAACAACTGGAGCAGTTCCGCAGCCACTTTGAGTATGATCAACAGTCCCCTGATTTGTACCCTTAAGCCTGTCATAGGCCTGACGAATCAAGAACAAGGCATCCTGAACGCACCCAAGCGGCGCTCCGGATTCACCAGATTCACTTGCGTTGTTCTGACTCGGTGTACTCGCGCCTCCCGTAAAGGCTGCGTCGAAAGCTGTCGCGCTACCAAATCCATACCAGCCAATACCGGTCGCGGGTCCCCACGGATTACCGATATGGGTAGCGAAAGCTGTCACCCACAGGTTCAGACCGGGGTAGTAGATAAACGAGTAGAGCCCGTTCTCTACCAGAATTGTTCCTCCGGTATCGGACTCCTTCAGGCTGCCATCCGATGCAGCAAGACCGAGCGGATCAGTAAACTTGTTCGGGTTGTTGTTAGCGTACTGGTACATGTTGAGCCCGTCCTCATAGCCTGTTGGATCCGGCTGCAGAAAGCGCCCGATCTCTGGCGAGTAGTGGCGGTTCTTGTAGAAGTAAAGCCCCGTTTCCGCATCGTAGCGCTGACCGGTGAAGCCAAAGGTCGTACCGCTCATGCTACCGCTTTCTCCCCAAGGAGAGTAGGCATAGCTATTGATGATTGCGCCGGTATCATCGGTTGTGGCGATGATAGAACCCAGGCGATCGTGATGCAGGTAGGTGACATCATTGCTGCCATCGATCTCGAGCAGGACTTCATCCAGGTCCGGACCATAGACATAGCGCTTGACGAAGTTGCCACTGCCGTCATACTCAGCGATGATGCGAATGCCGGCATGGATGTAGCGGGTCTTGGTGCTGTTCACTTCCTTCTGCGCCTGTCGGTGCATCGGATCGTAGATGTAGGCAGCCGAAGTTGAACCGTCGTCAGCTGAGACGAGCTGGCTCTCCGTGTCATAGCCGAAGTCCCAGACGCTGTCATCAGTCAAGCAGCCATTGTCGTCATAGGCGAACGAGTTGCCGCCAACAGTCGGATACTGGTTGAGCTCGTTTGCGGTGCCGTAGGAAACGGTCCCGCCCGATGCCGGATGCCACATGTAGGTGGCGTCATCGACGCCCTGGCTGGTCAGCTCATGGACGGCATTGAAGCCGTAGCTGAACTCGACTGATGATCCATTGAACGTCTGGATCAAAGACTCCAGATCATCATCCCACTGGAACCCGTATTCGGTCTCGACACCATTGTCATAGGTCAAGGTGCTCCGCCGAGAGAGCTGGTCGTAGGCAAACTCAAGCGTGCTCGAAGTAGCGCCGTTGAGCTTGACGTCTGTGAGACGGTTCATCTCATCAAAGACACGCTCAACATAGTAGCTGTCAGGAAAGGTGAGTCGGGTCACGTTCCCGTTCTCGTCGAGCTGGTACTGCACCTGCTTGCCGTCCGGATACTCTTCCTTGATCAGACGACCTGCCGAATCGTAGAAGTATTCGAATTCTCCCGAAGCCGGGTTACCGGAGACAACTGATGTGATGACCTTCTTGAGACGATCAGCGAGATCGTATTCGTAGGTAATGGTCGGCATGCTATCCGGCGCTTTCTCAACCACACGACCGAGCTCATCATAGGAGAAGGTAATGTCATCACCGGCTCGGGTAGTCCGGGTCGAGACCTTCCCACATCCAGTGTAGGTCAATTGCTCGAAAGTGTCATCCGGGTAGATGGTCTTCTTCAGCCTGTCAAAGCCATCGTACTGATACTCAGTAACGTTGCTATTGGCGTCCTCGACTGTCTCGACACGGCCGTTATCCGTGTAAGTGTAGGAAGCGGCTACATTGCTAGCCGCGTCTGTGATCGTCGAGATCCGACCAGCCTCATCGTAAGCCCGCGTAGTGACGCGGCTCGCCGCATCAGTCGTGGTATGAAGAAGTCTCAGACTGTTGTAAGAGAGCGAGGTAGTGTTGCTGCCGGGGTCGATGACCGAGGCAAGCAGGTCGTCGATGGTGTAGGTCGCCTGTGACGTCTGCCACGGAGTGGTCATGTCACCGGTTTCCCGTTCGATCTTCGTTCTGTTCCCGTTTTCATCGTACGTGAACTTCGTCTCGTATTCAAACGGCGTCGGGGAGGTGCGCTTGATTAGGCGGCGCAAATCATCATATTCGAACGTCGTTTCGTTGCCGCGCGGGTCTGTGACCGAGATGATGTTACCAACGCTGTCATATTCAAACTCGGTGGTCAGATTGAGCTGACCCATGCCTGAGTCGACAATCATCGACTCCAGCTTCTCCGTAGTCGTGTCGTACGTGAATTCAGTGACGATCCCGGTGCGATCGGTCTTTGTCAGAACCTGACCGCGGCCGTTGTAGGTAAACTCCATGGTCGGAGTGACACTGTCGATCTCAGGGAACTCGATCTCCAAGAGGTCTCCAGTTGTCTCGTCGTAGGTGTACGTGGTCGTTTCGCTCGAGCAGTTGGTCGCCGTGGCTACTTTGTTCCAGGTCGAATCATAGGTATTGGTCGCAACCAGATCAGACAAACCTGAACCAGGCTTTGCCTTCGAGCGCTCGGTGACAATGTTGCCATTGAGATCATACTCGAACTCTTTGATGTCACCTTCCGGAGCAGTGATCTTGACCGGTCTGCCAAGACCATCATATTCGGTCAGCGTCTCATTGCCGAGCTTGCCGACAATTTTGACGACTTTTCCGAATTCGTCAAAGAAAAGGACCTTGCTATTGCCTTCCGGATCCTTCTCTTCAGCTCGATGACCGGCAATGTAGAAGGTCGTAACGTTCTCGTAAGCGTCTTCCTGCTCCTTGACCCGGCTTAGCGAGTCATAGGTGTTGATGACAATCGGGTCGGTCGGATTGGCCGGCTTGTAGATTTTGGTCATGCGGCCTGGCTCATCGTACTCGAAGGTCGTATCCTCGCCTTCGGCATCGGTCGCCGTCTCGAGGTTGTCATCCATGTCGTAAGAGAAGCTCACGCTTCGACCATTGCCATCGGATACACCTGTGATCCTGTCGCTTGTGTAGGTCAGCGTCAGTGTACGCCCCATGTTGTTGGCGATGCTGGTGAGCTTGCCACTGGTGTAGGTGTAGGTGATGACAGGACCGTTGGGATACTCGATGGTCGAGATCTGGCCGGAAGCATTGAAGTTGTACTCGATGCCGTTGGCCGTCGTCAGCGTGTAAAGCCCGCTGGACTCGCTGAGAGACGCACCGTTGTTGAACGGGGCGACATAGGAACCGTCGGGAAGCTTCACGAAGAGGACCGCACCTTCGGGAATGCCTACGGTGACAGTGTTGTCGTGGAGCGCGTCGGTGAGCCATTTGTTGGCGGTAGCCGCGATCACCCACTTGTCGAGCGGCTTGCTGAGATCTCGGTACATGTCCACCGTGACATACATCTGAACGATGCCCGCCGCACCCTGGATTGGGTTTCGTGTCCCCATTCCGAGCATTGCAGCGTTGCCCTTGATGGCGAACATGTCGTGGTTGTGAGACCAGCCAAGGCCGAGAGCACCCGTGGCCAGTCTGCCGCCAGAGCTGTAGAAGCGCTGGAAGGACAGACCGTACGGGAAGCTTCCGCTGCCGACCGTGAGGTCGACGTGGTCATAGTGGAACTCGCCGTTGTAGAGGCTGACCGGATCTTTTGACCACAGGGACTGATAGACCCTGGCCATGGCGAGGCTGTTCGGGTCAGGAATCCCGACTAGGGGATTGCTCAGAATCTTAGCGAACGCCTGCTGGATGGGATCATACGTTGCATCCATGAGGGTCAAACCAAAGCTGTCCTGCCGGCTTACCTCGCTCCCACTTGCGACTCCAGAGTACTTCCGCTTCAGATCAGGAAGCGAGAAGTTCGCGATACCACTGCCGCCTTTCGTGCCGTTGATGATGCCGATGGCACCGTAATAAGGGCTGATGGCATAGTAGCCGTAGCCGTTCCAGCTCCCCGTCGTCAGATCGCCGTCCTCTGGAATGGCAACCCGCCAGCCGTAGTTGATCCACCAATTCTCGATATCCGTAAGAGTTCCGGAGTCATAGTTGGTCAGATTCGGCTTGACACCAGAGGTCCAGTTGCCGCTGTTGCCGTCGTAGATCTTGTCACCGTTGGCGTTGGCTAGGTCGAGAATCGGCGTGGTGCTGACACCTCCAACACCAGACTGGTCGATGACACCTTCTTCGAAAGCGATGCCGTGCATGGCAAGGGCCGTGTCGTTGGTGTCGACATTGTCCCAGTCGTTATCAAGCGCCGAGCTCGCCCAGACGATACCGCCCAGGTCTGTCAGAGGCGTGTCATAGTGACCCACAAGGCCTGTCTGGTGGTGCAGAACAGTCACACAGTTGGTCATGCGGTTGAGGATATCGCACGCCAGGCTCTTCTGAGCATTCCACGCATGCCAGAGAATGCTCAGAGACTCGCCCGCTACATTCTCGTCAGTCCCGGAACCACCGTCAAAGAGGTTCTGCTCGAGAACGCGCCGGTGGACTCCAACCATTCCGGTTCCGGCATTACCCCATGCCTGAGCGATGAGATACGGATGCCCTTCCCACACCGTCTGCCAGTGACCTTCATCAGCGAAGGTCGTCGGATAGGGGTGGACGACTTCCAGCCAGACCGAGTTCCAGGAATCGGGCGTCTGGGCAGAGCTGGTATCAATCAGCGTGCCATCAAGGCGAAGCTCGGCTTCGTGGCTGCCATTGAAGGTCAGCGTAAGCCGCAGACCGTGGATGTCCTTCGAGTAAAACGTCTCGTCGATGGTGTCGTAGTAAACATTCAGCGTGGCGCAATAGGCCGCCGGAATGTCCGTCGACCAGGTGGTTGGCGTGGTGCTCGGACGCAGATAAGACAGCGACGTGTTGCGCAGCGTGCCGGTGGTCGGGTCAATGGTCTTGCCGCCGAGAATGTCGTCGGTGGTCGCATCCGGGTCGTTGGTCTTGATGTAGTCGACCAGATTCGCGGTGAAATCATCGAGATCGCTGCGGATGTTCGAGCGGTTGATGTCCTGGACGTAGTCGGTGGCGACCGTGGCACCCGAGGTAGCATTGCTCAGGAAGGTCGCCCGGTCGTAGTCCATGGCGGTCTCGAGGTCGATGCCCGAGGTCGTGGAATACGACTTGCGCGCCGGGTCGAAGACATAGTCGGTGCCCGAGATCCTCACCTTGACGAAGCAGTGGTTGAAGCGGATCTTCCACTCGGAGCCGGTCCAGTACTCCTCGCAGGGGATACCGCCATCGGCCAGGTAGTTGACCTCGGCCCAGATGTTGACGTCGGTACCGAACCAGGCTGCCGCGTCGGCTTCGGTCAGCTCCAGCTCACCGAGCTGGTAGCTTGCCGTGTAACCGGCTTCGCGCAGGAGCTCGATCATGAGCTCGGACTGGTCGAAGGAGTTGCCGTAGCCGTCGATGAGACAGCCGAGGGCGCCCTTCTGGGAGCCATAGGTGGGAAGCCATTCGATGTGGTCGTGGACGAATTGATAAATGAGGTCGACGTCGTTCTTGAGAGCGCGGGCGAGCTCCACGATATTGGGAGCGCCGGCGACGGTGCCGGAGGCGAAGCCAGCGGCCGCGGTCAGGATCGCACCTTGCTGCGGAGTGCGCGGCTTGCCCGGGCGGTAAATGTTACCGGGCATCTTGCGCCCTTCGATGGTCGTCTTGGCCTGAGCCGGTCTGACCCGAGTCTGTTTCTTCACCGGCATGAGACCTGGGGTCTTCACATGCGGCCGGTTCGGTTTCTTGTTTCGTGACATGTATTTGTCCTTTGTTTGGTTTAAAATTGGAGGCAAGTTCGTCTAGCCGGTGAGAAACACCGGATGAGGCTTGCCAAATTCGCTAGCGGAGCTGCTCTTAGCAGCCGCCACCGCTGCAGGAGGTCACGACGGACGTGCGATTGCCCATGTCGTCATAGTTGTAAGTGATCACCGTTCCGTTCGTGAACGTGATGGTTTTCAGACGACCCAGAGAATCGTATGTATAGGTGGCTTGATCGCTCATTGAGAGATCTCCTCTTGGTTTGAGTGTTTGAGTTGAAGGTTTTGATGTGGGTCCGATACCAGCTGTTATGTTCACCGCCCCGGAAATCATCCCGAAAGGCAGTCACAACAGGTGATTGAGCCGGTGAATTTTGCCGGCGAAAGTCTTCCCGCTGCGCTGCAATAAGGAAAGAGCTACCGCTCCGCGAAGATCAGAATCAGATTCAGAATCAGATCCTGATCGAGGCTTCTCCATATCCCTGTAAGTCCCCAAAGTCCCCTCAGCACACGAAACCAGCATGCTTGCGCTGCCTGGTGTATTTAATTCGTAATCGGCTGACGGGGTTGGGATAGGCGGGATATGCGCGGGTTTGAAATAGTTCCTTAGAGAGTGGGTCGCGAGAAGATGCCCGGAACATAGCGGGGATGAGCCAGGCGGAACAAATCGATGTTGCGAATGCAACACCGTATATGGCGGTTTGTGAACAGCTCGCGCACCGCATACGGCGGCTGATCGAGGTGAATCTTAAGCAATTTGGCACGCCAATCTTGAGCGCATTTAATCGCCGCTTTCGCTTCACCTACCTAGCGCTACCGCCTTACAAGGCGTGCAGATCTGATACTGTATATAATACTATTCTTGAGTATTATCAGAACCAGTTTTTGATCTGCCACGCTCGCGTGCTTCGCGCTAGCTCTTGACCGGGAAACCTGACGAACAATCGCGCCCTACTTGCTTCCCAGTACCCCCTGGTCGAGGATGCCCTGGAAGATCCGGCGAAGCTCCGGGTCACGTAGATTCTCGATGATCTCCTTCTGCTCCCTGGCGAGATCCGACTGGGCGAGCATCACGATGGTATCGAGGACTTTCGTGTAAAGCGTCGAGACCTGCTCCTGCGAGAGCGAGCCATTGATGCCCTGCTCGCAGAGTCTGTAAAGCGACTCGCGAAGCACGAGCACCAATTGCGTCCTGCCGGCGAGCTCCACGACCCTGGTCGAAAGCTCGATCTGGGTTTTCGCATCCACATCAGCCTGTGCGAGCTTGAGTTCCGCGATGATCCTGGTGATGGACTCGAGAGCCACATCAGGGGCCGGCTCGGCACAGACCTTGAGGCTACCGTCAGCAGGCAGGACATATGCCCCGCGCCGCGAAGCATCGTAATCGATGACATACGGCTTGCCGGGCGTGAGCTCATGGGTGCGGGCAGGCGGCGTCAAAGACGCGCAGCCCGAAAGCGCGATCGCTGCAAGCGCAGCAATACAAAGTGAGATTCTGGTTTTCATTGGTTTCTTGCTCCGATTTGTCCGTTTCGTCCGATTTGAATTACCTCTTCCTTGACCAGCAGCGCGTCAAGGCGTTCGCGGCTGCCGTTGAAGCGATTCAAGTCGCAGTAAGTCTTGATGCCGTCCACGCGCCCCCTCTCGGTCCACTGCCAGAGCGTCCAGACCCTCCAGGGTGCAGGCACCCGGGGCTTGACGGCGCTGGTGTAGTGAGCCAGCCAGAGGGGATGGTCGGAAAGTCCGGGATCGTTCTTGAGCACATCGTCAGCAAATGACGGGCTCAGATAAATCACCGGATTGATGTGGCGTCCAAGCCGGGAGCGGACTCCCTCGATGAAGTCATAGATGAGCTCGCTGCGCCTGGCCACAGAAAGCCGTGTCCACTGGCTCGGCACTTCCACATCAATAACAGGCGGCAGCTCGCCTGCCTCCACCACGCTAAGCGCAGCGGCGAAGTTATCGAGCTGGGCATCCACAGAAACGCCTGTCCTGAAGAAGTGATAGGCGCCGGTGATGATGCCGTTGGCTTTCGCCCGGGAGCGGTTGCTCTTGAAGGTCCTGTCCTTGAAGCTTGCTCCTTCGCTCGCTTTGAGGTAGGCGAAGGCACAGCCGGTTGCCGCTACCTTCTGCCAGTCGATTGCCCCCTGGTGATGGGAGACATCTATCCCCCAGGGAGATCCTGAGTTTCGGTTTCTTCTTCCTGGCATAAGAGTCACCCGTTTCTGAAAAAGCTGAGCTGACCCGCCATCTTCTCCAGTAGTGGAAGAACGAGCGTGGTCACGATGAGAAGAAGAGAGCCATAGATGGGGCTGTAGAACTGAGGGAAGCTCAGGGCTATCGGCCCGCCATCGATGGCGAAGACCCAGACCGCAAAGGCAAGAGTCGAGGCGAGCACGTGATAGCGCTTGCTCTCCACCGCGTCTTTGCCCTGGCCCGGAAGATAGATGACATAAAGAGGCGTCAGCGCCCAGAGCGTGAGAAACACGGCCCAGTGGAGCCAGTGCGGAGCGCTAGCCTGCTCGGCAAGAATGCCTATCGAGGCGACATACCCGGCGTTTATCGTGCCGGGAATGTACATGACGATCTTCTCGAAGTAGGAGCTTGTCGAAGCCGGAGGAGTTGCAGGTGCAGGTGGAGGCGCAGGCGTCGAGGTGTCTTTGGGGTTGCCTCCGGATTCGGGCTCGTTTGGATCACGAGGGTCCATTTTGAGGGTCTCCTTGTGTTTTTTGCTCCCGGCAGAGAAATCACCCTGCCGGGCTAATAAGAGTCGGCTGGAGGAATCGAGAGGAGCTTCTGGTGATGAAATTAAGGCCGCCGGAATACCACAACCAGCTTGCATTCACGCTCTACGAAACCCACTTTTTCCCTGGGCGGCAGAAAGTTCCCCTCTAAAGGGTATTGTGCGGCGCCTTGAAAGCATGAATACTATGGAGAGCTGGGTGTGTTATTCCTATGAAGCAGGGATGTTGTGTGAGAACTCAACCCTACGGGATCGCGCACCCGGCTTTCTCTTACTACTCTGCCATGTAACAGGGGTTCATGAAGCACCTTCTCTTCTGGCTGCCAATGCTTTCCGGCAATTAGCCGTCTTCCCTAAAGAGGCTCCGTAATATCAATATCTTTACGGCGGTTGTCATGGGCCGGGATTTTTGGCGCCGACAAGCCAAATGGCTCAGTATGTCCTTACTTCGGTGATTTTTGTCTTTCCGCATCCCATGTTCTGGTAGAAAATCTCCAAAACTCACGCAGCTACGCCATTCCCCCAGATGGGTGTGTCCAAAAATTCAAGTTTCGATACCCAATTGCCGGAATGTCTCTGTATGACTGCTCTAAACCAACATATGAAAGCGCAGCCAGCATTCATGGCTTGAGTTGCGCTAGGTTTCAGGCTTTCTTAAGGGTTCCTCAAGCGGCATTCAGATTCTGCCTGATCGCCGACTTCACAGCCTTGATCATCTTGTCCACCTGCCCCTATGCATGGGCGAGTGCATCTCCCACCGGATATAGATCTCGGTCTTGCCGTCTCGGCGCAAGAACTGATCCAGGATTTCTGTCAGAGCAGCAAGGACTCGACTTCTTCGACCGGTAGCGGACCCTGGTCGAGGGCCCGGTTGTGGAACTCGAGCATGTCGAAATCCCTGGCCTTCTCTTCGTAGCGCTTGCGGAAGCCCTGCCACTGCCTGAGCCCGACATAATAGGTGGGAAGCTGGGTGGAGCTGAGTTTGGCTCTTACGAGTTTACCCTCGGCTTCCGCAGCGGTCTGGAATGCCCGATTTTTCATCAGGCTCAGAGCCTGCTCGTCGGTCATTTTCATGGTGTGCATTTTGATATCGAGTATGGTGTTAGCCAGCAGGCGCAGTCTTATCTTGCGCATGGTCAGGCGGAATCTAGGGTCGTCTTTCATGAAGCCCTCGTCCATCATCACCTGGGCAATATACTCGGCCCAGCCTTCGATGTAAGCGCCGTTGCCATAGAGCGAGCGAAGCAGGCGGCGTCTTTCCGGCATAATGTTGTTGAGATGCTCGAACTGTATATAGTGCCCGGGAAGAGCCTCGTGGATGGTGAGCCATTTGAGGGTGTAGTTGTTGTACTCTTTCAATTTGCTCTCGGCGGCTTTCTCTGGAGTCGAGGGATCTATGGGGGTGACCCAGTACTCGGCGCGAGCCTCCGGCTCCAGGGGCGGTGCGCTGTGGAAGCCGGCAACCGCGTAGATGCCTCGCATGAAGGCAGGCGTGGGGATGACCTCGAGATTGTTCCGTTTGCTCAGAGAGACTATGCGATTCTGCCTGATGAATTCTTTGATTCTCTCCAGGTCGCCTTTCACCGCTTCGATGAGCTTGTCACGCTTGGGATGCTCCTCGCCCACTTTGTCGAGAACTTCGCGTATTACCTTGTTGGTCTTCTCTTCCACGGTCAACCCCGTCAGATCGGCGTCGGGAAAGAGATCCCAGTGCAGGCGCAGGGCTATGGCGAACATCTCGGAGCGGACCAGCTCCATCTCTTTTTCGGCGTCACGCAGTAGAGTCTCGGGGTCGACCTCGGTCTGCATCACCAGGGCGAATTTTCTATTGTAGAGCTCCTTGCCCAGGCGCCACGACCGGTCGCTGTCGCGTTTGGCGAGGTCATCCTTCAGCCACATCGAGAAAGACTCAAGGGCTGATATCGCCGTTGGTGCGGCTCTGTCGAAAGCCGGCTCGAGGGCGGCGTGCTCCTCTATGCGTTTGGCCACGGTCTCTTGAATCAGGCTTATGTTGCCGGCGTTTTCTTTGATGGCAGTCTCTATATAGATGGCCGGGCAGTCGTCGAGATACTCTCTGACCTGAGAAAGCGCCCGGGGAATCTGCTTGATGCGCTCGATCACGTGGCCGAGGCGGACCTCTTCGCCGGCATAGGTGGCGGAGAGGGGCTGGAAGATGGCGCTGCCGATGAGCTCTACGACCTGGGTGGGATTGTGCCTGTAGCTCTGAATCTCTTCGAGATCAAGAAGAGCCAGATCGATCTGGTCCATCACCAGTCGTCTGTCGGCGCGGTCCTGGGGACCGAGGCTCTCAGCCGGAACCCTGTCTTCGAAGGTCTGTCGCCATTGCTTGTAGAACCTGAGGTCGTCGAGCCTGGCCTTGAGGCTCATGTCATCGAGCATGGCGTCGAGGGTGAGAGTCTTGCCAGTCACAGGATCTCTGTGCTTGTGATAGCCGGCCTGGGATGCGTTCGCAGGGGAGCGGGCCAGGGATTCTTTCATGAATCGATCGCTTAGATCGGCGAAGATTCCGGCGTTGTCGGTTTTAGCCTTCGAGACAGCGCCTGGTCTGGTTTCGACTGCCGCATCCCTGCCCGTGCCCTTTGCTGCTTTCGAGTCGGTAGCCATGATCGGAGCCCCGCTCGCCAGGCCCATCGATAAGGCGAGGGTGATGGTGAGGGCGGTTTTGAAGCGCATGGATTCTCCTTCACCTTTTCTCTCAGTCGCGGCTGAAGAGCAGGCAATAACTGTGATCGTAACCATATCCGTAGCCGTTTTCCCAGCAGATGATGATCTCGCCTTCGAAGTGCAGGACTTCCGATACCGAGCGGGCTATGTCCCAGGCCAGGGTAGTGACGGTGTTCTCCAGTTCGTGCTTGAGGTTGGAGACCTCGATAACTACTCTGGCCCCGATGCTCAGATGGGCACTCATCTGTCTGTAGATCGAAGCCAGGTCGTCGAGATATTTCTTGTAACCGTGCTTGATCTCGAACTCGGCGCTGTAGTTGGTTAGTGGATCCTCCCGGTGGTGGGAGCCCATATAAGGAGGCGAGGTGATGGAGAAATCTATGGGAGGCAGGTCGAACTCGGAAAGCTTGCGCGAGTCGCCGTTGAGCGCCCGCTCCGGGTGCTGAAGAAGATTACGGCAGTACTGCCAGCGCCTCTCGTCGAACTCGATGCCATAGCCTTTTCGGTCGAAGCGCTCGGCAACCACAAGGGTGGTACCGTAGCCCATGAAAGGATCGAAGACCACATCGCCGTTTTTCGAATAGTCCAGGATGAAGCGCTCCACCAGCCCTTCGCTGTAGCGCACGTCGTTGCCGTGGAACTCTTCCGGGAGCTCGGCCTTGTGCTCGTTTCTCAGGTGGAGAAAGGTCTTCAATTTCGTTCGGTCTGGTAACTTCGTTCTATCAAGCTGCGGCGAGATCATAGCATGCTCGGTATTTCGAGCATTTTGCCCGGCCGGGCATATATACTTTATATCCCGGTTCGCCGACACCTTATTAATTGCCCACTTTTGTCTCTGTTAAGTCTCGCTTCCACCGATTTTTGGTAACCTATTGCTTTCTTTCGAGCCATCTTACCTGAGGGGGCTGATATGGGCGGCAACTATGCTGTTGGTGTGGATCTCGGCGGAACGAAGATCCTGGCCGGTGTCGTAGATACGAAGACCGGACGCCTCGTGGCATCCAAGAAGAAGAAGACCAAACAAGCCACGCACACCACCCTGATCGAGAGGATCACTTCCGCCGTCGACGAGGCCATGGAAGCTGCCGGTATCGACCGGCGCTCGGTGGGTGGTATCGGAGTTGGTGCGGCAGGCATGGTCGACCGCAAAGAAGGCGTCCTTCTCGCCGCCGCCAACCTGGGCATCAACAACGTCCCCATCACCGAGCCTCTCAACGAGTATTACGGCGTTCCTACTAAGCTGGGCAATGATGTGGAGGTGGCGACCCTGGCCGAGAAATATTTCGGCGCCGGTCGCAACTGCGAGCACTTCGCCTGCGTTTTCGTTGGCACCGGAATCGGCTCGGGAATCGTCGTCAACGGCGAGCTTATAAGGGGCGCCACCGGCACAGCCGGGGAAGTCGGGCACACTATCCTGTTTCCGGACGGCAGGCAGTGCGGCTGCGGGCACCTGGGTTGTCTGGAGGCCTATGCCTCGCGAACGGCAATCGCTAAAGTCCTCAAGGGTGCCATCGACCGGGGCGTAACCAGCTCGGTGGCTAGCAAGATCGACGAGACCAAGGGGATTCTGCGATCCAAGACCATCGCCGAGGCCATAGACCAGGGCGACAAGCTGGTCAGCGGTGCCATCATAGACGGTGCTCGTTATCTGGGCATCGGGCTGGCATCGGTGGTCAATTTCTTCAATCCCGAACGGATTATCCTGGGAGGCGGGCTGGTGGAGGCTGTCGACCTCTACTTCGAGACCGTCAAGGAAGAGGTGAAAGCGCGGTCCCTTCCGATTCCCGGTAGAAAGCTCAAAGTCGTGAAAGCCGGACTCGGCGACTATGCCGGTATCGTCGGCGCCGCTCTGCTTGTGACGGCAAACGGCAAACCTGTCGCCAAAAGCTGATTCGGAAGTCCAGCTCGGAAGGGCAGCTCGGAAATCCGGTTCGGAAATCCCGTCGAGAAATCCCGTCGAGAAATCGGACTCAGATAGTCTGGGCGGCCAGCTCGGCCTTGCTCTCCGGAGTATAGCGCGAGCCCTGGCGGGTGCCTCTTGTCTGAAGCTCGGCTTTGATCTTGTCCATGATCCGCTCTTTCTCGAAAGCCCAGGCTGGAGCGATTATCTCGTCCTGGCTCCCTTCGGCCACCAGGCGCATGACCACCATATCTTCGGGGATGAGCTCCAGGGCGTCGGCCACCAGGCGCACATAGCGGTCTTCATCGAGGACCGGCAGATGGCCCAGGCGGTAGTCCATCTCCATGGGCGTGCCTTTATAAATGCAGAGCTGGTGGATCTTTATTCCTTCTATACCGCCTGCGGCGGCAACCTGCCTGACCGTCTCGAGCATCATCTCGTCGGTTTCCCCGGGAAGCCCGAAGATCAGGTGGGTGGCAAGGAGCAGGTCGCGTTTGCGAGCGCGTCTGACAGCATCGAAGAACTCTTCGGCGGTGTGACCGCGATTGATCGCTTCGAGAGTGCGGTCGAAGGCTGATTGCAGGCCGACCTCAAGCCAGACGAAAGTTTTCTCCGCATACTCGGCCAGGAGGTCGAGTATATTGTCCTCCAGGCAGTCCGGGCGGGTGCCTATACAGATCCCTTCGATCTCGGGAAACTCCAGGGCGACATCATAGATCGTGCGGAGCACCCCTTCCGGAGCATAGGTATTGGAGAAAGCCTGGTAATAGGCGAGGAATTTGCGGGCCCGGTAGCGTTTGCCGATGCGGCGCATGCCTTTCTCGAGCTGCTCTCTGACCGAGACGCTCAGGTCGATGGTGGGGGCGCCGGACCCCCGGTCGTCGCAAAATGTACAGCCGCCGAAAGCCCGGACTCCGTCGCGATTCGGGCAGGTGAAGCCGGCGTCCACCGGGATGCGGTAGACACGCTCGCCGAAGCGATCTCTCAAATACCTGTTGAACGACCGGTAGGGTTCGGTCATGGTCGGCCTCTCTGGTTGCAAAGTCCAATATTACTACATAAGTATCTAAGTCCCGGAAGTTCAGTTGACACTGAAAATGCTGCCTGGTATTCTGCTAAATCTCTTGCAGGATGGTTGCCCCCATCGTCTAGAGGCCTAGGACACCTCCCTTTCACGGAGGCGGCAGGGGTTCGAATCCCCTTGGGGGTAGATTTTTCGAGAACAGGCGCGGAGCATATCAATGCCGCGCTTTTCTGCTTTTTAGAGTCTTGATAAAGCCCCATGTTTGTTGCGATGTGTAACGCCCCGGGGACTGTCCAAGCTTGGCAATATTTCATCTGCCGGCTTCGATCCGGGTGGTGGTAGCATATCTGGTATCACTATCCGGTGTCACTCTGCGATTCGCTCTCGGCGATTCTTCCCTCGATATTCATCTGTTTTTCAAGCGGACCAGGCTTCCGTGAATTTGACGCCGGTGCCAATAGTGCGATAATTCCAGAAAAGGAAGGACAGCCGGCTCAATGGTCAAGAACTCATCAGTTGTCAAACTTGGAGAGCTGCTCATCAAGCTCGGGATCTTGGAAGACGAGCAGCTCGACGAAGCGATCCGCACTGCCGGGGAGACCGGTCTGCCTATCGGTCGCGTTCTGATAATGTCAGGCTTCATCACCGACCGCGAGCTGCAGGCAGCGGTCCAGGCTCAGTCCTTGATCAAGGACAAGCTCCTGGAGTCGGACATGGCTCTGGGCGCTCTGAAAGTAGTACGCAAAGAAGACATCTCCCTGGAGCAGGCTCTCCGGCGCATGGGCTGGATCAATAAGAAAGTTCTGCCCACCGCCAAGCTCGGTGAGCTCCTCGCGAAAGCCGAGATGGTCAGCGACGATCAGCTCAAGGAGGCTCTGCGCACCAGCCAGGAGACCGGACTGCCCCTGGGGCGGATTCTCGTGCTCACCGGCTCGCTCAGTGACGAGATGCTCTCATCGGCGCTGACGGCGCAGATTCTCATCAGGGACGGCAAGGTCTCCCTGGAGCAAGCGATACAGGGTTTGCGCTCGAGTCGCAACCGCCGGGTCTCCCTGGAAGTGACCCTCAACGAGCATGGTTTCTACAAACCTCCCAGCCGGCAGAGCGTGCGTCTCGGGGAGCTTTTCGTTCTTTCCGGGCTGGTCACCGAGACGGATCTGATGGGTGCCCTGGAAATTGGTCTTACCCGGGAGATGGCTATCGGTCAGGTTCTGGTGGAATGGGGCTATGTCTCGAGAGATGTCCTGAACTCGGCGCTCAAGTTTCAAGAGATGGTGGTGAACGGCACTCTCACTGCTCTTCAAGCGGCGGAGGCCCTGCGTCAGGTGGCCACGAGAAAAGTCTCCATGGCTCAAGCTGTAGGCGAGCTGGGCTTCTCCCGGGAAGATCGGAACGAGTCTTTCAACCTGGGCGATCTGCTCAAGGCCTCCGGGATAGTCACCGAGGAAGACATCACTAAAGCGATCGCCCTTTGCGCCCGGAACTCGGCGCTCATAGGCAAGATCCTCCTGGTCACCGGCATGATCAACGAGCAGACCCTGCATGCTTCCATGCGGGCGCAGTTTCTCCTGCGGGAAGGCTTCTTCAAGATGGATCAGGCCGTGGTGGCGCTCAATTACTGCCAGAAGCAACAGGTCAGTTTCGATGACGCCCTCAGCGAGCTAGGCTGGACCGTGCCCACCCGGGGCGAGCTTCCCGGCGAGCTGGAGAGCGAGGACAAATTGAAAGCTTGACCGGGGTTGTCAGCGAAGGCTTGACATTGGGGCTTTCCTGTTTCGGCCGGGACTCTTGCTCGATTCTTCCCGGGTCTCAGCCCCTTTTTCGTCCTTCAGAGGTAGAAAAACCTACCGAGAGCGGTTAGCATATGCAGGATTAGATCTCCTTTACCGCTCCGGCCCTCGTTGCGATATCGGAAGTCTGCCTGGTTGGCTCACTTGCTTTCGACTTGGCTTCGAGTTCAAGCCGGAAGCTCGAAAAAATCCGCTTCAAGAAAAAGGAAAAGCAAATGGTAGAAGTGCAAACCGATACACTCAAAACCGCTGCCAAACTGGCGCAGCAATTCCGCGTCGACAGCATCCGCTCCACCACCCAGGCAGGCTCCGGTCACCCGACATCCTGCATGTCGGCGGCAGACCTCATGTCTGTCCTGCTCACCAAATACTTGAAGTTCGACTTCGCCAATCCGAAATACGACAACAATGACCGTCTGGTCTTCTCCAAAGGGCACGCGGCGCCCCTTCTCTACGCCATGTACAAAGCCGCCGGCGCCATCACCGACGAAGAGCTCATGACCCTTCGCAAGTTCGGCAGCCGCCTGGAAGGTCACCCGGTGCCGGAAGTGCTTCCTTATGTGGAAGTGGCCACCGGCTCTCTCGGTCAGGGTCTGCCCATGGCAGTAGGCATGGCCATCAACGCCCGCTATCTCGACAAGCTTCCGTACCGAACCTGGGTCCTCCTGGGCGACAGCGAGATGGCGGAAGGCTCGGTCTGGGAAGGTATGGCCAGCGCCGCTCACTACAAGCTCGACAATCTCACCGCCATCCTCGACATGAACCGTCTGGGCCAGCGCGGCGAAACCGCCCTGGGCTGGAACTCCGATGCTTACGCCGAGCGGGCCAGAGCTTTCGGCTGGCACACTATCCAGATAAGCGGTCATGACCTGGAAGCTATCGACAAGGCAATCGCCGAAGCAGTCGCCACCACCAGCCAGCCCACCCTGATCATCGCCAAGACCGAGAAGGGTCATGGTTTCCCCCTGGTGGAGAACAAGGACAACTGGCACGGCAAGCCCCTGGGCAAAGACGAAGCCAAAGAAGCCATCGCGCATCTGGGTGGCGAGTCCAATCTCACTATCGAAGTGGCCAGGCCCGACGCTCTGCCGTCCGCTGACAAGAGCGCTGCCGTGCATGGCTCCGGCAAATTCGACTGCCCGTCTTATTCCGGACCGGTGGCTACCCGGGAAGCCTATGGTGACGCTCTCCGGGCCCTGGGCGACGGTTTCGGCGACGTGGTAGTGCTCGACGCCGAAGTCTCTAACTCTACTTATGCCGAGAAGTTCTCCAAAGCGCATCTCGATCGTTTCTTCGAGATGTATATCGCCGAGCAGCTCATGGTCGGTGTGGCGTGCGGTATCGCAACCCACGGCAAAAAGGTCTTCGCTTCGACCTTCGCGGCGTTCCTCGCCCGGGCCTGCGACTTTGTCAGAATGGCAGCGGTCTCTCGGGCCACCATCAAGCTTTGCGGCTCCCACGCCGGCTGCTCCATCGGACAGGACGGTCCCTCCCAGATGGCTCTGGAGGATCTGTCCATGTTCCGCAGCCTGCACGGCAGCACCGTTCTCTATCCCAGCGATGGTGTCTCGACCGCGCATCTGGTGAATGCCATGAAAGATCTGGATGGCATCTCTTATATGCGGACTACAAGAGCCAAGACCCGCGTCATCTACAAAGAGGACGAGCAATTTCCCATCGGCGGAAGCAAAGTCCTGCGCAGCTCGGACAACGATCAGGTCACCCTCGTCGGTGCCGGCATCACCCTTCACGAGTGCCTGAAAGCTTATGACGAGCTCAAGGACCAGGGTATTCATGTAAGGGTCATCGATCTCTATTCAATTAAACCGGTGGATCGAAAGACGCTGCACGAGGCGGCTGCCCAAACCGAATACTTCATCACTGTCGAGGACCACTGGCCGGAAGGCGGAGTCGGCGATGCCGTGCTCGAGGCTTTCTCCACCGTCGGCGCTGCCGGCCGCGGCGACAAGCTGGTCAAGCCCGCCGCCACTCCCAGGCTGGTCAAGCTCGCCGTGCGCGACATGCCCGGCTCCGGCGAGCCCGAAGAGCTGATGGAAGCTGCCGGGATCACCGCCAGCCACATCGTTCGCACGGTCAAAGGACTGATCGACTAAGTTCTCGGGATACTTCTCGACTTGCTTGACGGACTCCTGCTTTTTATCGACTTGCTTTACGGACCCCTGCTTTTTCGCCGGGCAGGTTTCTTTGTAGTGCTTTAGAATCGGCTTTCGATATTGGGTCCAGGCGGGCCCGGTTCGAGATTTCGGACCGGCAGTTTGCCTGCCGGTGGGCAAACTTTGAACGGACTAGTATGGGAGTGTCCGCGAGTTTTTATAGCATCAACGACCTGAAAGTGTGATTTCTAGTCGTTTCTGACGTATTTTTCGCCGTTTTTTATGGCACAAACGCATTTTTGGTCTGGGAATGGAAATACTGTGGTCTTTTACGGCAGCTTGGGGGAACTGGACATTGACGGGGACTCTAGCTTCAGTGTGCCTGCCGATGGGCATTTTAGTCTACCGGCTTTGAATAAATACTAAAACTTATAATAAATTGAGCGGCGGACCAAAGATTGGCTCCGGAATCCCGTTACCAATCTTGGTTGCTGCTCTCTCTCTGGAAAATCTTTCGGTCAGTTTGCTTCTTTTCAATCCCTGAAGCAGGAGATGATGATCAACGAAGCGAGGAAAGGGAAGAACGAAGCGATGAATTCCGGTCCCGAAAGCAATGCATCGTACATCTTCGTCCCTCCCAGTGAGCAACCGCCGTGACTCGACATTAGCCGAAACCCCTGTGGAATCCAAACTTCCGGGAAGGAAGCCGTGCCCCGGGTGCGGGGCTGGAATGAATCAGTCTGTAAGGGTTTCCGGAGTGGATGGCGATGTCGGCTACCGGAAAGTAAGGCGGTTTAAACCAAAGTGCCTCTAGCACGAGGACCGGCTGCGTCGGCTGGCCGAGTTCGCGCGAATTGTTGCAAGTATGGTGCTGAGCCTCTCTCTTGCTATGCTTATGTTCTGTATAGTGCATCCCTGGAAGTGGTCGGAAAATGGAAAAGACACTGGAGCGAGCAGACGCCTTGAAAGAGGAGACGATTGCCTGGCGGCGGCATCTCCACAGCATTGCCGAGCCGAGCTTCAAGGAGACCGCGACTGCGAAGTTTGTCGCCGACAAGCTCCAGGAATTCGGCTACAAGATCCGGTCACCGCTTGCCGGCACCGGCTTGATCGCTGATCGAGAAGGCGCTTCGGAAGGCGATGATCTCCCGACAGTGGCCATCCGAGCCGAGCTCGACGCCTTTCCGGTCCAGGAGACCAATCGTCTCGTCTATGCCTCGAAGAACGCCGGTGTCATGCATTCCTGCGGTCACGACGCCAATATGGCAAGCACCCTGGCGGCAGCGAAGATTCTGTCTGAGTGCGACTTTCCAGGGCGAATCCGGATCATTATGCAGCCGGCTTCGGAGATTGCCGCCGGCGAGGACCTCAAGTCGGGCGCCCAGAGGATGATCGAGGACGGCGCTCTCGAGGGTGTCGATGCGGTGATCGGCTTGCACGTGGACAGCACTATCGATAGTGGCAAGGTTGGAATCATCGAGGAGCCGGTAGTGGCGAAGACGAGATTTTTCACCATAGTCTTTGAAGAGGGTAGGGCTCTCGATCCGGTACATGCCGGCGCGAGAGTGATCGATGCATTATTCAACGAGTTCGAGGACTGGAGCGTCGAGGACAGGAAGAAGGCTCTTTCGGTCACCGGTCTGACGGTGGAGGAGGAAGGCTCGAGAAAAGCGGTAGTTCGAGGCACTCTCGAATATTTCAGTCGCGAAATGCTTTCCTCTATCAAGACCAGGCTCCAGTCGGCTTGCCAGAAAGGCGCCGGGGGCGAATGCCGTCTGGAGTTCGATTCGGATCATCCTGCCGAGATGGACCCTGCCATTGTCGATGCCGTGCGCGAGGTGAGCCTGAGACTTCTGGGCGCCGATTCGGTAAAGATCTTGAAACGCAAGACCTGGACCGAGGATTTCTCGAACTATGCCCAGGCGCTTCCGGCAGCCCTCTTGCTTCTGGGCACCGGCGCCACCGGCAAACCGCGCATTGCGCATACAGGCGGCTTCGACATCGATGAGTCCCACCTGCACTCAGGGGCTGCCATCCTGGCTGCGTCCGCCCTGTCCATTCTGAAGAAAATGAGTAAATAGCAGGCTGGAATTATCGGGTCCAGAAAACGGCTGATCGAGAAAGCAGCAGGCGGATCTGGAAAGCAGCAGGCGGATCTGGAAAGCAGCAGGCGGATCTGGAAAGCAGCAGGCAGGTCTGGAAAGCAGCAGGCGGGTCTGGAAAGCAGCAGGCGGGTCTGGAAAGCAGCAGGCAGGTCTGGAAAGCAGCAGGCGGGGCGGCGAGGCGAGCGGGTTCCGGAAAAGGTCAGGCACCCGGTCGACGATTACCGGATGCCTGATATTTGGTCGGGGAGTGAAAACCAGATTACTTGATGCTTGATTGTTTTTAGAAGACTTTCTTGATTGCTTTTCGAGATTTCTCCTTAGAAGACTTGCTTGATTGCTTTTCGAGATTTCTCCCTGATTTATGCCGCCACGATCATATCGGCGGTCTCAACTGCGGTTGCCGGCTCATGATGCTCTTTGCGGTGCACCGCCAGGAAGTCCAGAGCCTGCTCGTACGAGATGTCACCGGACTGGATCTTGCGCAGGCAACTGAGACCATCGCGGGACTGGACAGCCGTCACGACTCCACGAGTGATGAGGGCTTCCGCTACTGTCTGCTCGAAGTCCACGATCTGGGCAGCGGTGTCGCGCAGGAGGCGCTCTTCGATGACACCGGCGGCTCGCAGGAGTGTGACGATCTGATCGAGAACGTCGAGCTCGGCGAGGATCTGCTCCAGGGGCACTTTCAAGGTGCTGACCAGTTTGAGCAGGCGGACCGCCCTTGCTCTGGTGAACATGGGCGTGGTGGCGAACATCCCCTGGATCTGGATGACGGCTTCTACCACCAGCAGCGGTGCCAGGTTGTATTCGATCAGGAGTTTGCCGTAATTGGTATCGTTTTCGGTGCCGAGCTCGGTGATCACCAGGCTGTCCTGATAGCTGATCAGTCCTGCATCGACGAGGAGCTCGCCCATGCGGGGATGCTTGTTGTCATTCCTGGGAATGTAGCCGATCTCGTTGAGGGCCTTCTCCAGGGGGGTCTTGTCGCTGTGCATGGACTGCAGCACGCGCACCGAATCCAGGAAAGTTATACGGGAGTCGCGCAAGAGTATCTGCAGGTTCAGACATACCAGATGAAGCTGCTCGGTGAGGAGGTCGAGGGAGACGAGAGCGCGTCCGATGGGCAGACCGGTGCTCTGCGAATGCTTGATGGCGCAGCGCAGCCCGCTCTCGTCCACGACTCCTGCTGCCAGCACCAGTTTGCCCAGCCGGCTGAGGGGACCGAGGCTGCGGCCGATGCCGTTCAGTTTGTAAGCTTCATCGATTGATACTTGATGGACATGGGAAAAACGAAGGAGCTCGCGCGCCAGCTTGGCGTCGATCGAGCCGTCGCGTATAGAGCTCTGGGTCTGCACGGCGCAGTTGATATCCAGATCGCTGACATGACCTGACATGACCAGGACGCGGCCGATTGGCATGGCCGCCCGTTTGGCGATGGAGAGACCGTGGGTGAGAACATCCGGGGAGATGATACCGGCCTCGAGCAGAAGCTCGCCGAGGCGGTAGCGTATGGACGTACAGCGTTTCGCAAAGCGCATGAGATACTCCTTTGCAGAAAGTAGTAAGTAGACCCGCTTCCGTCAGGCAAAGCCTGCAGGCCGAAAAAGTAGCCTGGAGTCCGGATATCGGATCATCAGCCAGAACACGTACAGGCAAAAGAAAAATGCCTGTGGGGCCCTGTTGGCTGTTCTAGATTGTTAGTAAGGTTGTTAAATCAAAAACTGGGGAAAGCCCCCGTGTTGAGATACTAATTCCGTCCCGGGGATATGTCAAGCGCATTTAATCTTGCTCGATGGCGAAGATCCATTGCTCCGCGCGCAGCAGCTCGACTACAATCTCGCGGATTTTCTCGGCGAAGAGAAACTGCTTCAGCTCTAGCTCGGTGAGAGACTCCAGATCGAGACTGCCGTCCTCATTGCGCTCCGGATACTTGAGAGGGCAGTTCCAGAAGGGCAGCTTGCCGGGACCGGGCTCGTCGAAATCGCTGATTTTCGGATTAAAAGGTATATTCTTATGAGTTTTATACCAGTCATCCATTATGGTGCCAACGCGTACCAGGGCGCGCTCCACCTGCGTGCTGCCGTGGTCCGAGAGCGCGCAGGCGTCGGCGGTGTAGAGCTCAGGGTGCTTGGCGTGGGCGCGGTCGATGGCGATTTCGATGGCCGTGTGCCCGCAGAAGGTGTCGGGCTTCGGGCCCACGGTGATGCCGTTGAACAGCTCCACCATGACGGTTATGACCCGCTCCACCGCTGTCTTGGTGCGGCGCAGTCCCTTGAGGGCCAGTCCCTGCACCTCCGGGCGGATCACTTTGAATGAGTCGGCGAAACTCTGGACCGCGGACTCGAGGGAATGGTGGATGGTCGGATCCTCGAAGATGCTTTCGGTATCGGGTCCGCGCAGCAGGGCGATTTTGGCGAAGCCTTCCGGGTGGTTGTAATTGATCGAATGATCGCCGGCGATAACCGCGTGGGCTATCCGGGCGTCGGGGTTCGACGGATGGGGCACATACCACTCTTCGATGCCGATTGTTTTCAGAAGAGTACGCTCGCTCTCGTGGAAGTCGATGAGGTTTTTCGCTTCATTGAGATGGGCAATATTGAACGGGTCTTTGATTTTCTGATAGATACCGTATATGGTGCGAGGCTTTATCCCGGAGTTGCTCGGGCCCTCGGGATCGAAGCGCTTGAGCCGATGCTTGTGGTGCAGCATGATCGCGACCACCGTCGCCATGAATTCGGGCGGGGCGATCTGGTGCTCTTTGGTGGCTCGCTCGATGCGCTCGATGCTCTTGCGGACGCTGCTCTTGCCGGCGTCGAGGAAATAAGACAGTACCATCACCGCTGCCTGGGCGCCGTGGACGTTGTGGATGATGAAATTGCCCCGGCTCTTGATGGCGTCCGAAAAGATCGAGGCGATCAGAGCGTCTCTCGTCTCCTTCGGAGTGAGCTTGAGAATCTTGGCGGCATCATAGACCTGGTCTAGCTCGGCTCTGGTGTGCTTCCAGTTCATGTTCCACTGGTAGCCGCGCTGGGTCTCGTTCTGCTCGAGGACCCAGAACATCCGGCGAACCATGGCAAGGCAGTTCCAGACCAGCTCTTTGTCCTCGCGGCTGAGAAAGTCGTCCGAGTCGATCTTCTCGAAAACATTGGCGGCTGTGCCGTCCTTGAGAATGACCGGCACATCGACGAGGTCGGCAAATAGCTCCGATCGCAGCCTTTCGAGATTCTCCGGTTCCGGGAGCCTGTCTTTCCAGAGGAAATTGTTGGTGAGCCGATTGAGATAGTCCGTGAGCTCCAGGCTGCCCTGAGGAAAGGTGCCGGATTGTGTCGACGATTGTGTCGAGGATTGTGTCGAGGTCGCCGCAGATTGTGTCGATTGCTGTGTCGAGGCTTGAGCCGATGGCGCCGCCAGGGCGCCCTGTGTCCCGGCGCCGCCGGCTGAGGCAGCGTCTCTGCGCAGATTGACCCTCGAGGGGGATTTCTTCTTTCTGGACTCGGACATTATTTCGAGGCAGTCGTCTCACAACCGCATTGGCTTAGAACCATTCAATAATGGCTTTCAAGGGATATTCCCTGATTGATTTTCCCTCAATCGTTACCTCCTTGATCATAAGCCTTTCTCATACTCCAGATACAGTCTGGGACGCGTCTTCCGGTGCTCCTCCCCGAAACGGGTTCGGCTTGCGGGGCCTCGGACGCCTGAATTTGCCTTCATCACCCTGGAAATCCCGAGTCCATCGGGTTTAGAATCATGGCTCATGCTCAAATGATCGAGGTTGTAAAGCGATGAAGGGATATCTGGCGGTAGCACTGGCGCTCACTTTCACTCTGGGCGCTCCGGTCCTGGCAGCCGACGGCGGCAACGAAGACAAAGGTGCCAGGAGCGCTCCGCTTGCCGCAGGCGACAAGACGGCAGCCTCCGGCAAGTCCGCCGAAGCCGGAAAAGCCGCTGAGTCCGGCAAGAAGTCCACAGCTAAGAAAGCCGATGCCGGCAAGGCCAAGAAGAAAGTCGTCATTCCCGAGCAGAAGATGCCCGATCATTTCAAGGAGGGTCTCCTGTACCAGAGCATGAACATGGTCGGCCAGGCGATTCCGGAGTACGAAAAAGCTCTGAAAGCCGATCCGAAGTTCGTATCTTCATACAACAATCTCGCTCAGTGTCTTATCACTCGCGACGAGAAAGGCGATCGCCAGCGGGCTCTCGAGCTTCTGAACAAAGCAATCGAGCTGGAGCCCGACAACATCGGCTGCTATCACGGTAAGGCCCTGCTCAATGAGTCTGAGAAGAACTTCAAAGCAGCCGAGACCAACTATCGCAAGATCCTCGAGATTCAGCCCCTCAATCTGGCGGCGGTGCAAAACCTCTCGGAGTTGCTTTATCGCGAAGGCAAGAAGAAAGAAGCGCGCCAGGTCCTGGAAGATGTCCTGGCTCAGAACCCGCCTGAAGAGCACGAGAAGATCTACAAAGAAGCGCTATCCAACCTGGATAATCCCGGCAAAGCCAAAGGCAAGAACACTGGCTCCGGCTCGAAGAAGAGCTCCAGCGAATCCGGCAAATCCAGCCAATCTGGCAAGTCCGGTAAGTCCAGCAAGTCCTCTGGCGGCAAATCTGCCAAGTAGACATCGAGCGGCGGGGGCTCAGGATCTGGGGACGGTGCTGGGGTTGCCGTCGCGCATGCTGCGATATTCGGGGGAGAGGATCTCGATGTCGGCTTCTCTGAAGACGTCCTGGATGTTCTGGTGCAGCTTCGAGTAGGAGATCGCCATGATACCGGCGTTCTGGGTGTAAGCATTGAGCTGGTAGGCGACATGGTGATCGTTGAGGCTTGTTTGCAGGACGAAGGGCTCGGGCTCCGATGCGATGTCGTCGGTGCGGCGGGCAGCTTCGATGAGGAGCTCGTGGGCCTTGCGCCAGGGGACGTCGTAGCCGAGAGTGACTTCGGTGTGGAGGATCAAGCCGGGGCTGGTGCCCGAGGCGCTGTAGTTGATGATGTGGCTGCCCAGGACCATGCCGTTGGGGATGGTGATGTATTCCTGCTTGATGGTGCGCACCCGGGTGGCAAGCAAGGAGCGTTGCACGACATCACCAACGGTATCAGCAATTTTTACCCGATCGTTGAGTCTGAAGGCTCCGGTATAGGTGAGGAAGACACCCGATATGATGTGCGCCACCGCCCCGGACGAGCCGAGCGAGACGAGGACGCCGAGAAAGATTGCTACTTGCTGGAAAGCCGGTGAGCCGGAGCCGGGCAGGTACGGAAAGGCCAGCATGGCGGCGAAGACCGCGATCAAGAACTTGAGAATATTGGCAGTCGGTCCTACCCATTCAGGCTCGAACCCGGGAAGCGAGAGGGTTCCCGACTCCATCTGGGCGGCGAGGAATTTGACGAATTTCAGCACATAGCGAGTGAGAAGAATAATGACGACCAGGAAAAAGAGATTGGGGACATAGCCCAGAATCGCCGGGACGACGACATTGGCGGCAGCATTATAGATCTGGTCTTTGAGCTCTCTTGCCAGGTGCTCGGTTTGCGGGAACAGCCCGAGAGCGGTGATCAGATAGGAGATGACCAGGAGCCAGACGATAATTGAGCGAGCGAGTTTGACTATGCCGACGAGAATCGCGTATATCGTCTCTTCGCGCAGAAGCTCCAGCTCCTGGAGTCTTATGGTCCGGATGTATTTGCCGCGCCAGCGATTGAGAGTGTTGCGCATTTTGCCGGCGATGAAGAATGTGACGAGCAGGGTCACGATCAGTCCGCCGGTGGCGATGCCTGTGTTGATCAGGCTGGCCATGAGATTCTCCGGGGCGTGCTCGCGCTGGATGCGGCCGGTCAGGCTTGTTTTGATCCGCTCGGCATAGGTAGCTGCGAGTTTCTGTCTGGTTACCCCGGCGAGATTGGCGTCGCCTTCGGTGACGGTCATTATGTGATGGTCGCCGAGAACAATCTGGGTACAGCCGTCTTGCTCGACGGTTGCTATTGTCGATGGACTGGCCTTCGAGTCCTCGGCGAGCCGCTTGATCGTGGTGCACACGCGCTCTGCCCGGGAGCGGGCGCTAATGGGACCGAGGCTCGACTCGATGGAAAAAAGACGATTGCCGTCGAGACTGACCACACCGTAGCTCGTCTCGTCGGCGGGCGGCTGGCTTTCCTGCGCGATACCCATCAGGGGAGCGAGGAGCAGAATCGCTGCTGTCAGAAGAAATAATTGCGCGGATCTTCTCATCGGGAGATCTCTCGAGTGATACCACTATTGATGCTTTATATTCCCGGGGCGGTCAGGGACAAACTTTGTCGGCTGCTTTATGAGTCACTGACCGGGAGCATGAGCGGAAAATAAGCAGCACCCGCGCATTAAGGGGACTTCAGCAAGGTCGTAGAAAGGCGTCGTGGAAGTCCGATTTGCTAGAGTAAGACCGATCCTCCTTGCGCTGGGCTGCCGAATGGAAGAGCGACTGGGCTGCGACATAGAGCATGTTTTCATGACGGTGGTGATCCTTTCGCCGCCGCTTCTGGTCAGCCCGGCTGTGCCCGAGCCCTGGCGCTGGCTCTGTCTCGCCTGGGCGGCGGTCCTCGGGATCATCGCCATCTCGCCTTATTCTGTTTTGATCACGGACGAGGGCATATCGGTCATCTCGATCCGGTCCACTGTCCTCATAAAATGGAAAGATGTGGTGAGAGTCCGATACAACCACAGGCTGCGTCTGATCTCGATCCGCGGCGCCCGGAGCAGCGCGGTGCTACCCATGGGCTGTTTCATCTACGACCGCTCCCGGGACGACTATTTCATGCTCGTCGAGATCCTCCGGTCGCGACTTGAGCCCGAGCGGATAGATCGCTCCAGATTGCTGTGATCCGGCTGTAATCGGGCTCGGTCCGTTAATCGCGACTAATTTAGGTCGATAAATCTTTTCGCTCTGGACCCGGTGGTAAGATCGCCTCAGCAGCGGATCTTGAGCCGCTGATAAAAAGCAATGCATAAGAGTATGTCCGACCGCGAAGCAGACATTCGTATCTTCTTGCATCGAGCTTGAGCAACACCGCCACTGTCATCTGTGACGCCGGAGGATATGAAGAATACGATGGACAGACCAGACAAATTCAAGAAAGCCCTGCCTGCTGATTTCGAGAAGCATCGTTATCGCACTGCCCTGTTTATCGCCTGCTCGACCTTCGCCAGTGATGCCTTCGAGGCTAGGCAACTCGTCGAGGAGTTCCTGGAAGAAGCCGACATAGTCATGGACAACATCCCCCAGGAATTGATGGACCAGCACGACTGTCTATTTTCCATAGAGAACCGCATGGTTCCCATCGGTCCGGTGCAGTCCGAGCGCGCCAGCTGACCAGACGGACATCATAATCGAAATGGCGGAGCCGGACGACGACTCATCATCATTCCAGGACGACACGGTGGCTATCCCGGCAGCTTCCCTGAGCGATTGTCTGCCGAGCCGATATGAGGTCCTTTCGGTCCTTGGAGAGGGCGGCGCCGGCGTGGTTTATATGGCGAGAGACACCACCCTCGACAAGATAGTGGCGGTGAAAAAACTGCATAACAGCGCCAGCGAGTCTCAAGCCGTGCGCTTCCACCGAGAGGCGAAAGTCCTGGCTTCCCTCCGCCATCGGAGCATTATGCATGCCATCGATTTCGGGCTGACGAGCCAGCAAGAGCCCTATCTGGTGCTCGATTATGTGAAGGGAGAGTCTCTTTCCTCCTGGCTCGATAAGAATGGCCCCATGCCGGTCGATGCCGCTCTGACACTGTTTGTCGAGCTTGCCGACGGGCTTGCCCATGCCCACAAGAAAGGGATCGTTCATCGGGACATCAAGCCGAGCAACATAATGCTTGTCGATGAGGAGAACTCCGGAGAGCTCACCGGTCGCCTGGTGGACTTCGGCCTGGCCCGAGAAATCGAGGGCAATCAGGATCTCACCAAGCCCGGTGTCGGGATCGGGACGCCGAAGTATATGTCCCCGGAGCAGATTCAGGGCCAGGAAATCGATACACGCTCCGATATCTATTCTTTCGGCTGTCTGATGTTCGAGGTTCTGACAGGGACTTCCGTTTTCAGTGCCGATACCCACCTCGAAATAATGAACCTCCACCTCAACGAAGCTCCCGAGACGGTCCGAGAGCGCCTCGAGAAGCTAGATATCGAGACTTCAACCGGAGTGTCTGCCGAGCTCGAGGAAATAATCGGCCGGTGCCTGAACAAGGACGCGGCCATGAGATTTTCGAATGTCGAGGAGTTGCTGGCGGCTCTCAGGCAGGAGCAGGGCGCGCTTGCCGAGAGAATGGAGGAGTTGCAGTCCCCGCCGTCCGAGCCAGTGCCGGCTCGCCCTCGAGCCTGGCGCCCGACGGCGCGGCAGTTCGTAATTATAGTGGCGCTTGTCTTGTGTTCTGCTGCTCTGGGTCTCAAATTCATCAAGGGTAGCGGTCCTGCCAGCCGGACTGCCAGTGCCGGAACGAACGTATTCAACCGCAGGACTCAATCCATCGATGTTACCGATAGTGCAGCCGCTTCCAGGAGCATTCGCCAGGCGTCGGGTTTCATGAGCCTCAAGATCTATGAGATGCCAGGTTCGCGAGTGACGCCGTCGGTACTGAAAGAGGTGGCGGCAAAAGGGCTGGTAACAGATTTGACGGTGCGCTCGGCGCATATGAACTCGCTCTTGAAAGGAATCGCCATCGTCAACACAATCGACAGGCTTACTCTCATCGCGGGAAAGCCTGAGCAGGTTCTCCATGGACTCGGAGGCATTCCTGGTATCGAGGCGCTGAAGACGCTCGAGCTCAGTGGATTCGAGCTGGACGAGAAGGTTTTCGACGATCTCGCCAGGGTCGATAAGTTGATGACTCTGAAGATCATCGACTGTACCGGGTTGACCTCGACCGCCCTGCACAGGTTCGGCAGGCATGATGACTCTAGTCTTGTATTGAGCAATACCGATTTTGCCGATGAATCGGTGCCGGCTCTGGTCCGATCGAATATCGTATTTCTCGAGTTGAACGAGCCATCCACGATGTTGACCGACAGGGGCATCGAGAAGCTCTCCGAGCTGCGTACGCTCACCAGGCTCAAGATAGAGAATGCGAAGAACGACTACACCAGGGGGCTTATCAGGCTAAGCTCGAAGGCGGGATTGCAGCTGACAGTCGAGCCTCCCGGAATAATCGAAAGGGGACGACAAGCCTTCCAGACCGGACATGCGGATGAGGCTCTGGCTTGCTACGACAAGGCAATCGAGCTGGAGCCAGATTTCAACCTGCTTTATATCTCGCGAGCCAAAGTCAAAGGGTATCGTGGCGATCTCGACGGTGCCATCGCCGATGCGTCCCGGGCGGTGAACCTGCATCCGGAGCCTTATTTCTTCGAGGTTCGTTCGAGGTACCTGGTCAGGAAGGGGCAATACGATCTGGCTCTTGCTGATATCGAGCGCGCCGTCGCAGGTCTAGGTGAGGAGAGCTTGTATCCCTCGACCCTTCTTGCCCGGGGAAAGATTTTTCTTCATCGCAAGTCTTACTCGAAGGCTGTCGATTACTTCAGCAAGGCTATCGATCGATATCTAGATCCTTCCTTCGTTGACGACAGTGAATCTTGCATCCTCGAATGTTATAGGCTCAGAGCTCAAACCTATGAGAAGCTCGGGAAAAAGAAGGAAGCTGACGGGGATCGTGCAGAGTTGGTGAAGCTGGAATGGAGAATGCGAAAATCCTGACCAGGTACACAGAGCAGCGGATCGGGCTTTCTGGATGGTCGAGCTGGCAGCCGCTTCAGTGCCAGTAGCCTCCTGGGAAGCAGGGGCGCAGATTCGCTTGCGCCCTCGCTTCTGAGCCTGGCGCAGAGACTTACTGGAGCAGGTTGAGGAGAGCCAGGCAGGCAAGGCTCAGACTGATGGCGGCGATGCTGACGCTCTTGTAGAAGCGGCAGAGCTTCTGATCTGCGATGATACCGTCGGCGATGCCCCAGGTGAAGCCGGCTACAAAGAGCCCGGTCAGAGGCGAGAGCCAGGCGATGGCGTTGAGTGCCAGGATCGTCGGGCAGAAACTGCCGCGGCTGGTTACGGACGACGACAGAGCCAGACTGGCGAATTCTCCCAGGGATACGGCGGCGCAGCCTATGATCAGGACGTTAATTCCGAAAACAAGAGCGAGGGCGACGGCAGGCACGAATACGAGAGACGCTCTCAGGACCATACCGGTGATTGGAATCGCGGCGGCTCGCGATGCGCTCCCACAAATCTGAGCATGTGCCATTGTTGTCTCTCCTCCGGTGTCCCGTGACAGGTCTATAAGCCGGCTACGCAAGAAGAGCGCATATTAGGCAGGCTTGTCGGATTAATTCTCCGGTATTCACGCTGCTGCTCGAGTGCTTCTGCTGCTTCTCATGCTGTAATTCGGGCGTTACCCTTCCGTCCTTGTCTTGAGGGCGTGTCCGGTTTATACTCTCAATACTGAATTGTCGATGAGGGCTTTCGCATGCCCGGGACCGCGAGACGTCCAGTCTTACCCGTATCATTCAGCCATTTTTTCATACTTGTCGGCTTGCTTTTCACGATGAATGCTCCCGTCTGGGGGGGCGATTATTTCGAGCAGGGAAAGCAGTTCTACGCCCAGGGAAGATATCCTGAGGCCTGGCGCTGTCTCAAGAAAGTCACCAGTCAGGTGCCGACCAACTGGCAGGCGCAGTATCTTCTCGGCAATATAAGCTTGAAGCTCGGTCATCATGACGCGGCCAGGGACGCATACGAGCGTTGCATTCTAGCCGGGCCGGATCCGCAGACGGCAGCGCACTGCAAGGCGGCCCTCGATCATATTGCTGCCACCGGAAAGACTGCCGACATTAAGCAGAAACTTGCGGAAGCCGAAGAGAACCGGCGTGTTGCAAGAGATGAGCGTGAGCTCAAGTCCTATAGCAAGAAACTCCAGCTAGCGGTTAGACGCAGGGAGAAGATCCTGTCCGAAGCCCGGGAGACCGCCAGCCGTATTCGCAAAGAGGTGCACGAGCAGATCCGGCGTGAAACGGAGGAGAGCAATATTATAGGCATTACCAGTGACGGCGAAATTAGAACGGGCCTGCCGACCTCCTATGTGCAGCAGTTGCTGGCTGATGCCGAAGCCAGGATCAAGCGCATTCTCTATGATGCCGAAGCCAGAGCAAAGGCGGTTTATGTGCCCGAGGCACCGATGCTGCACTCCGACAAATTCACCGGGGATGATTCCTCGGAGGAAGGCGACAAATAAGCCCCTAGATCTCTCTTCCCTGATCGAGCACCCAGCGGATGCTTCGTCTCATACCTTCCTCCAGCTCGATCTTCGGATCATAGCCCAGCTCGGCTTCGGCTCTGGCTATGCTGCAGGCGATGTTCTTGTTCATCTCGGAGAGGACGTGAAACTTTTGATGATAGAGCCCGGCTGATTGAATGAGAAGATCGACCACATAGGCTACTTCGCTGGCGATTCCGGGAAGGCGCAGGCGCTTGTGGGCGACTTTCATGCCGAACTCGTTTTCCATCAGACCTTCGATGGTATCGATGATCTCGTTCATGGTGTAAGGACGGCGGTCGGCTATCCAGTAGGTCTGCCCGTTGGCTTTCTCGACCTGCTCGCAGAGAAGCAGCCCCTGGCAGATATTGTCTACATAAGCCATGGAGCGCAGATTGTCTCCGCCTCCGACTATGGGTCCCTTGCCGTTTTTGATCATGGTGAAAAAGAGGCTCTGGCGGGGCGGTTGTCCGGGACCGTAAAACCATGGTGGACGGATGATCACCGTCTCCATATTGCCTCTTTTGAAAGCCGCGTTGACCAGATCCTCACCGGCTTTCTTGCTCTTGCCGTAATGCATATAGGGGCGGCAGGGGCTGTTCTCGTCGAAGAGCTTGTCGCGGCTCTCGTTTGTCCCCACAGGGGAATTGGACGATACATGGATGAATCTCCTGACGCCTGCCTTCTCGGCGGCTTCGATGAGATTGCCGGTGCCTTCGACATTGACGTCGTAGAACTGCCGGCGCCCTTTCGACGGGTGGATTATGCCGGCGCTGTGGAACAGGGTGGCGCCCCGGGCGTCCTCCAGCAAACGATCGACGCTGGCCCGATCGGTGATATCGCAATCGGTGGCAACGACTTGATCGCCCAGGGCTTTCAAATCGCTGTCGTCGCTGCCGGGGAGCTTGCCGACCCGGACCTTGCGACCCGGTGTGGCGGGCAGTCCCGCTTCCTCGAGACCCTGAACCAGGGATCTGACAAGAGCAGTCCCGAGCCAGCCGGGAGCGCCGGTTACGATTGCTTGTTCCGTCATTTTTTCTCCGATACGAAATGCTGGGCATTCCGTCTTGCTACTGCCATGATGGTTCCCTGAGGATTGATGCCGGGTGAGTCCGGCAGCATGCTCGCGTCGTTGACGTAGAGATTCTCGAAGCCGTGCACCCTGCCGTAAGAGTCGATGGCGCAACGGTCCATGCGCTCGCCCATGGGGGTCGTGGAGAAGGCGTGTACCGTGGTCAGGCTGAGCTTGTTGCGGGGGAGATTCTCATCGAGCCAGCGAACAGCTTCGAGCTCGGTGTCGATTTTGGCGAGACCCTGGACGCAAGGGTAGACGGCTTTGGCGCCAGCCTGCAGAAGCAGGGTCGAGAGCCTGGCGAGCCCCTGGCTCAGATGTCTGACGTCGACGTCGGAGAGCTCGTATTTGAGATGCGCGTAGTCCGAGCCAAAACGCGCCGGTCTTATAGTGCCACGGCCGGTGCCCCGGGCGGCGACATAATAGGTGGCGATGTTGCGATACTGCTTGACTAAATCCCGGGTCTCGAGCCAGTTGTCGCTGAGGTTCATGGCCAGGTGACCGATGGTGAAAAAAGACCCGCCCAGAGAAATGTCGGGCCAGAATTCTTTGACCTGGACCATGGGCATGACGCTCTTGTGAGCGTCGATTTCTTCATCGAAAAGCGCCGCCACCTTGAGCATGGGATGGATCTGGAAAGTGTCTCCGACATGGGTCTTGATACCGCTGCGCCGGAGCAGCGCCGGGGTCTGGGTGGCGCCACCGCAGACGAATATATGTTCGGCGTCTATACGCACCAGGTCTGTGCTGGAGTCGCTCCGGTGAATCTCGGCGAGGACTCCGGTGACCCGGTGGTGGCTCTTGAGCAGGAGCTTCACTTTGGCGCCGGTGATGAAACGGACCCCCCACTTCTCGGCTAATGGGATGAGATTCTGGGTCATGCCCTGCTTGGCGCCCTTGGGGCAACCCGAGGCGCAGGCGTTGGTGTTGACGCAGTTGTTGGCGGCTCTGGGCACCACCCGGGCCGACCAGCCCATGAGCTCGGTGCCTCTTTTGAATATCTCGGTGCTCTTTGGAATGTTCGTCGCTTTGCTCACATGAAGATGCTCTTCGGCAAAAGCGAAGTGCGGCTCCAGCTCTTCCACCGAAAGCCCGTCGATCTCGAACTGCTTGGTCCAGCGCATGGCGAACTCGGGTGGCAGCCTGTGCCAGAAACCGCTGTTGATCTCGGTGCTTCCGCCCAGGCAGCGTCCTTCGACATAGCCGATAGGAACCGAGCCGATGATCGGCGTCATGCCTTTGTTTCGATAGAGAAGCTGCATGGAGCGCGTGGAAGACTGGCCATAGGCGTCCAGACCATGGCGGTTGCCTTCCTCCAGCACCACCACGTCGAAGCCGGCGCGAGCGAGCTCGATGGCGGTGACGGCGCCCCCGGCTCCGGAGCCCACGACAAGCGCCTGGACTTTCACGGGCTTCAGCTTTTCGGGGTCGGTCATAGTCACGGTCATGATTATGATTCCTCCCCTTTGAAAAGAACTGCCTGCACCGCCTCATGGTCGTAGTATGCGAGGATCGCCAGGCTGCGGATGAGCTTCATGAATTTGCGCGTCAAGCCGATGGGACCGAACGCCCAGAACTCGATGAGCTTGCGGCGGCGAGCCAGGGGCACGCTGCAGAGGAATTTGCCGGTGCAGGCGAAGATATAGAGTTTGAAGCCCACCAGACCGACTTTGAAAAGGAGCCGGTAACGAAAGGGGATGCAGTCGATCTGCTCGCAGGTGAAGCGTCCTACCTCTTCGTGTACCTCGGCTCGCAATCCGGGATCTTCGATGAGATCCGGCTCCGGGGTGAAACATTCGCAGATAGCCGACCAGAACTCGGAGAGCTTGCTGTGCGCCGGGGCGGTGGTGCCCGGATAAGAGACGATGACGCTCATGGACTGGTGCTCGGGCTCGGGCAGAGTGCCGATGGGCCTGGCTTCCCAGGCGAGGGCCTGGGTGGAGCCTACCTCGAAGCCGTAACGCGCCAGGGCGAGAAGTCCCCAGATTGTCACCGTGGCGAAGAAGACGAAGTGCACCACCACGGCGTAGCTGAGAGCCGTGGCCGGGTCGATATTGATAGTGTTGACCGTGCCCGGAGTGAAGCCCGAGACCGATGAGACCGCGACGAGGGCGGTCTGGCAGGCGAGGTGATAGACGCCGATGAAACCGGGACTGGAAGGAGCGAGAATCCCCAGGTTGGTGGCTGACATCGTCACCACCGCCCTGATGAAGCCCAGGGGGAGTCCGAAACAGGGCATCACCAGCATGAAAAAGGCGGCTTCGAGAATCCAGACGAGGAAGCTCGTTCCCAGCACCATGAGCGCGCTCTGGGCGTCGCGCAGGCAGGAGAAGGCGCGGTTGATCTGAGTGACCAGACCGAGGGCCCGGTGGTGCCATTTGCGCCCCAGGAAATGGGTGAGGTTGGACGCCAGGGCGATGGCTGACTGGGGGCTGAGAGTGACGAATGCGACCACGATAATCGCCACCAGAAACAACACCGCCATCCCGGCCGCCACATAGTGGATGTTAGTGCTCTCCAGGGGAATGAAGAATGAGCCTGCTACGAAGAGAAAGATAATAACAAGCCCGTCTAGAAGCCGCTCTAGAAAGGTGATGGTGAGGGCGAGAATATAGGGGAGCCCGGTGCGCTCGGCGAGCATACCGGCTCGGGCGAACTCTCCGAGGCGCAGAGGGAGGATATTGTTTGTCACATAGCCCACGGCGACGATATTACTGGCGGTGCCTACCGAGATGGATGATTCGTCTTTTACCAGGAGCTGGAGCCGGACGCCACGCATCAGCATGCCCATGATATAGACCGTCACGGCAGCGGGCAGCCAGGGGAGCCAGACAGCTCTGCCGAAGGCTGCCTGGACCTCGTCCCAGTGCAGGCGATTGACAATAACGGCGAAGAAGACCGCCGAGATGAGAAAGCCGAGAACGACCATGAGCCCGCGGGATTTGAACAGGCGCATCCAGGCCGAGAAAAGCCCGGTGCCGGCGCTTTTTCCAGAGCCGGCTTCTGCGGCGGAGCCCGAATCGGAGCCGGTTTCTGCGGCGGAGCCCGAATCGGAGCCGGCTTCTGCGGCGGAGCCCGAATCGGAGCCGGTTTCTGCGGCGGAGCTCGAATCGGAGCCGGTTTCTGCGGCGGAGCTCGAATCGGAGCCGGCTTCTGCGGCGGAGCTCGAATCGGAGCCGGCTTCTGCGGCGGAGCTCGAATCGGAGCCGGTCTCGGCGCCCGCGCCCGCGCCGCTCTCGGCGCCGGAGTCCGTGGTTACGCCAGCCTCGACCGGGTCCTTTTTATCGGACGCGATGCTTTCATCGTCGATGCTCTGTGCGCTTGTTTCCTGGTCCATCAGTCTTTCGCCGCGTCACGCGGGCAACCCGAGCCTCTCATCTTATGCCACTTTCTCGGGCTTTCTACGGATTCCACTACTTATTGCCCTCATGACATTAAATATCTCCGGTATCAGCTACCTGGGTATAAAGTTGTTCTGGTTCGAAAATGGAGCTTCGCACCTGACCGAGAAGATCGACGAGTCCACATACCGGACGCACCTGAGACGGGTGCTCAGTCTTCCTGCCGGGGCTTCGAGGCGGCAGCTCAAGCGCGCCCGGGACAGGGAAGCGCAGAAGTGCCGGGACGACTTTCTCTCGGACAATCCGGAAGCGCGCTCTCTTGCGAAGCAGCGTCTGGACGATGTTCACCTGGCATTCGATTGTCTTGCCGATCCCAAAGCCTTCCGGGCTCAGCTCGAGAAGGTCAACGACGAGATTCTCCAGGGCAAGCTGACTCGCGAGCAGGCGCTTCTGTTACGCAAAGAAATGGCGCCGCAGGCTGTTCCGGTACGCGGTCCAACGGCTCCTGACGCGCTCCCGGACCCGGCCGCCGGGGCGGAGTCCACCGGTGATGGTGGCAAGGGATCGAGCCTTCAGGACGAGCGTCTTCTTGTCAAAGAGCTGCGCGACAAGCGGGTAGGCAAGGAACCGAAGATCGGGCGTAAAAAAGCTCAGCAGATCGAGCGCATCACCCGCGAGACCATGACCGGAATCACCGCCGCAGCCAAACGCTCGGCCTCCGAGAACGCGCTTGCTTTATCGGAGTCGGGGCGGACCGAATCGGACGAGTTCTATGAGGCTCTCTATTCTTCTGTCCGGCGAGACACCGAGCAAGTGATGAATGACGCCATAGCGGAGATGAATCAGCTCGAGCTGCCGGTGGAGGATAATCTACTCGATTCCTTCGCCATGGCTGTCGAGGATGCCACCGAGGACGCCACCGACTACGAGTACAACAAGCTCGAGGGTATCGTCGCCCGGGAGCCCGAAAGTGGACGGAAAAAGTTCTGGACGGTCATTCTGACTTCTCTGACCATTGTCTCGGTGACTTTTCTATTCTGTTTCGTCAGTTTCGTGAAGACCGCGGAGAAGCCGAGCTCGGTGGATGCGCAGTTCGGTCTTGCCGATCATGAGAAAGCAGGCATGCTGGCCGTAAAGGGGCTGAGCCCGCAGCAGCCCGTTTCGGACAAGACCTATCAGGCATACGGGCGGGGGCTATCGCCGGTGGCCGGACCTGCCGGCTTCGCCTGGCGGACTACTTATTATTCGATAGATGGAGTCGGCGAATACAATCTCGGACTCGATGCCGTGGACAGGAGCGATTATGACGCGGCGGAGAAGCATTTCATGAACTCGATCATGACCAATCACAATGTCTATCAAACTGTCTACAACCTGGGCGTGACCCACCTATCCCAGGGCAAACTCAGCGCTGCTCTTGCTGATTTCACCAACACTCTCGGTATCAAGTGCGACCTCGCCCAGGCGCTCTACAATAAAGGATTCGTCTACTACCGGAGCTCGGTCGAAACTATAAAAGCAATGCACGACCAGAGCAAGAGCCAGGAAGAGCGCGATCTCATGGCGAAGCGCTCTGCCGATACCCTTCATGCCGCCATCAATACATGGACTGCCGCGGCGGTGCAAGCCCCCAGGATCGGGCAGCCCCTGTTCAATCGGGCGGTGGCACGCTACCGCCTGGGCGATCTGAAAGGGGCGCGAGCCGACTTCGATGAGGCGCTCAGACGAGACAGCTCCCTGACCGCCGCCAGGCAGAACATCGACTTCATCGACCGGGTCCTGGCAGACCCCGAAACCGAGCCCGAGATCGACGACTCGAAAGTGCCGGACGGCCCCACCGGCCCGCCCGGACCCCCCGGACCCGGAGCGCTTTAGCCCCGGTTGCCTGCCGATTCAGCCGGTTCGAAGACGGCTGTGTGCTCTTCGCTAGTGCACGAACTCGCCCGGGGTCGGACTCAGACAAGCGCTCTGCGGCTTCCCGGAGCCCGTTGTTCGAATAACGGCGAAGTACTGCTTCAGGTCTTTGACAGGAATCTTGATCAACTTGTCTCTGTAGTTTGGATCTTTGATGAGCAGGCTGTCGGTTGCCTTGTCGTAGCCGATGACGCCGTACTCGTGCCTGCCGTTGACCAGGGTAGCAGGCTCATGCCCACTGGCTATGCGTCTGATTGTGTCCTGACATGAGCTGCCTTGAAGGTTGACTTCCACTACAGCTTTGCCGGTCATCGCTTCGATACCCATCGAGAAGGAGGCACCGGTTCCTCCGGCATAGTCTTGTGGAAGCTCAGGCTCGGCTATCCGCCCATCGGCACGGTTCAGGTAGGTAAAGCTCGTCTTGTACTCGAAGCGGTGCCGGTACTCTCCAAAGGCTTTCTCCAGAACGGCGGGCCAGGTTCCGTGCTCGGTGCTGGCGCCATAGATGGCGGTTTCGGCAGGGGTCGGTTTGCTTATCGTAATTGGTCGATCCGGAGCGCCTGGAAAAGTCACTGTATAGGTTCCGTCCTCATTGTCTCTGATCATGTCCCTGATTGCTTGCGGATTCTTGCTTGCCAGAGAGAGAGTGGCAGACATGAAAAAGCAGTCACCGACATGTCCCTGCTCTACCGCTTCCGGACATATCGACTGGAGCGGATTGCCTGCATTGCCGTACAGGTTCTCTGTGGCAGCGGCGCTGTGGTTTTTGAGGCGCTCGACGCTCCGTCCCATCCAGTCCCTGTTGTCCTCAGACAGACGATGAAGGCTTTCGAGGTCCCAGCTGCTTACACCTTTGTCCGGTGAGTAAATGAGCCACTCTTTGCTCAGCGGCGACAGGTTGTTCGCTTGCTCGCGCAATACATACAGCAGGGGAGCTGCTTCCCCCGGTGTCTCCGGATTCGCGATTGCCTCGTTTACTTCTTCCTGGGTTATATAGCCGTCATTGTCGCTGTCAATCTGCTTGAAATATTTGGTGCTCAATCGCTCGATTTCCTGGAGCGCCGCCTCGTTGCGCTGACGCTTCTGCTGAGGACTCAGCTCTTTTGGTTCGATTGGGCTCTTGTATCCCATCCAGCCCAGTTCGTCCCCAGTGCTCGCCGAGCCGAGATCGCCGAAGGCGCTGGTAAAAATGAGGGTATCGGTCTCGGTGGCGCGCCCTGATTGACTGCCGCCGGCAGGCGCCAGTCGTTCGAGTCCGTCGTAGGAATCGTTGAATAGAGCCAGGCTTGCTATCGTTTGCGGAAATGATTCCGGTTGCTCGAGGCTCGTTTGCCAGAGACGCGTGTCAAGGCCGGCGCTGGAAGTGTCGAGGTTGGTCATTCTCTTCTGTTTTTTGGGGGGCAGAATCGAGTCTATGGGCAACTTGTTAGGGACCCGTGAAATCCTTCCTGTCAATTCTGTCTATCTTTCTTTCTATGCTTGCTTTCTTTGCTTTCTTTCTATGCTTGCTTTCTTTGCTTGCTTTCTATGCTTGCTTTCTTTGCTTGCTTTCTTTGCTTGCTTTGCTTGCTTGCTTCTTTGCTTGCTTGCTTCTTTGCTTCCTTCCTTCCTTCCTTGCTTCCTTCCTTCCTTCCTTCCTTCCTTCCTTCCTTCCTTCCTTCCTTCCTTCCTTCCTTCCTTCCTTCCTTCCTTCCTTCCTTCCTTCCTTCCTTGCTTGCTTGCTTGCTTGCTTGCTTCCTTCGAGCGATTTGAGGTCTGCCGATTTTATTTTCGGGGTGGCTTGACGATACTAGACGACCGGTCTATTATAAAAGAGTGAACCCGCCGAAAGGAGTATGGGAGATGAAATCATTAGAGAGCACGTTCGTAAGTGACAGCCAGAACAGTCTGCACAGCATATGGGTCGAGCACCTGGTGAACCGGCGCCTGAAGTCGGTCAGGGATTGGAGCGATAGACCCGGTCTCGGGAAGTGGCTGGAAGAAGCAAACAGTTCTTTTCGCCACAACCTAGACGACCGGTCTATTATATCGATGCCTGTGAAGGCTGACAGCTCGTGTGACTGCTACTGCAGTTGAGTCTTGACGAAACTAGACGACTGGTCTATTCTGAGGGCAGTTGTCGCAAGCTATGAGGCAATCCTGTGACCCCGAGAGTAAGCACTCGCAAAGACACCCGCCGGGCGCTCCTGGAAGCCGGTATTGATGCCATGTTCGAGAAAGGCTATACCAACACCGGTATTTCTGAGGTGCTCAAGTCGGTGGGCGTGCCCAAGGGCTCGTTCTATCATTATTTCGAGAGCAAAGAAGATTTCGCCCTCGAAATAATCAACGAATTCGATCAGGAGTACCGAGCCGGTGTACTTTCGGTTCTCTCGGACCGGACGCTTTCTCCTACTGCGAGGCTCAAGCGCTATTGCAAGCTGAACAAAGAGAAATTTTTCGAGGCTGATTGCAAGCGTGGTTGCATAATCGGTAATCTCTCCCAGGAGATGTCCGGCCAGAGCGAGCGTTTGCGCGATCGTCTGCGCGAGGTGATGAATGGCTGGCGCCAGGGATTTGCCGAGTGCATTCGCGAAGGGCAGGAGTCGGGAGAATTCGGCAAATCTTTCGATGCCGAGGACATGGCCGAGTTCTTCATATGCGGCTGGCAGGGCGCGGTGATGCGCGCCAAGACCACGCAGGATCTGCGCCCTCTCGACAATTTCATCGAGCTGATGTTCGAGGGGCTGCTCAAGAAATAGTCAAAAAAAGTTTTCACAAATTACAGAAAGCGTTAATCACCAAGTTGCCACACTGTCCGGCTTCTCTGGACGGTCTCGCGGGCAACGCTAAAGGAAGGGGACCTGCAATGAACAAGAATTCGCTATTCGAGCCGTTCGATCTGGGCGGCACAATGCTGAGAAACAGAATCGTCATGGCGCCGCTAACCCGCGCCCGTGCCGGCGCCGAGCGGATCCCGAACGCGCTCATGGGGCAGTATTACCGCCAGCGAGCCTCCGCCGGCTTGATCATCACCGAGGCAACAGTAATTTCCGAGCAGGCGATCGGCTGGCTCAATACACCCGGTATCTACAACGATGCCCAGCAAGCAGGCTGGAAAGAGATCGTCGACACCGTCCACGACGCAGGCGCGCCGATCTTCATTCAGCTCTGGCACACCGGGCGGGCTTCGCACAGCAGTCTCCAGCCCGATGGCAGAGTGCCCGGCGCACCATCCGCGGTGAAGCTCGACGGGGACCATATTCACACTCCGGTGGGCAGGGTTCCCTATGAGACGCCCCGGGCGATGACCATCGAGGAGATCGAGTCCACCGTCGAAGACTATCGCAAAGCTGCCCTCCGGGCTTGCGATGCCGGCTTTGACGGTATCGAGATTCATGCCGCCAACGGCTATCTCATCGATACGTTCTTGCAATCTCGGACGAACAAGAGAACCGATCGCTACGGTGGCAGCATCGAGAATCGCTTCAATTTCCTGCTTGATGTGCTCACTGCGGTGCTTACCGTCTGGCCGGCGAGCAAGGTCGGGGTGCGACTTTCGCCCAACGGCGTCTATAACGACATGGGCTCGCCGGACTATAGGGAGACATTCACTTATGTCGCCGGGCAGCTCGACAAATTCGGACTGGCATATCTCCATGTGCTCAACGGACTCGGTCTCGGATTCCACGGTCTCGGCGATCCGGTCACTCTCTGCGACCTCAGGGAAGTCTTCGACGGGACGCTTATGGGCAACGCCGGCTATGACCAGGCATCCGCCGAGCACGACATCAGCGAGGAGCTTGCCGACCTCATCGCTTTCGGGCGGCCCTTCATTAGCAATCCGGACCTCGTCGAGCGCTTTGCCAACGCCTGGCCCCTCAATCCGCCAGCCGAGATGAAAGACTGGTACTCCTTCGAGAAGGAGGGCTATATAGACTTCCCGACCTACCAGGAATATCTTCGAGAAAATCATCAGGACAAGCTCAAACCAGTCGGGTCAGAATGAGCCAACCGAAAGCTGAGCACCTGCGAAGCGACCAGAGCCCGACAGCTAAGCACCTGCGAAGCGACCAGAGCCCGACAGCTGAGCACCTGCGAAGCGACCAGAGCCCGACAGCTGAGCACCTGCGAAGCGACCAGAGCCCGACAGCTGAGCACCTGCGAAGCGACCAGAGCCCGAAAGCTGAGCACCTGCGAAGCGACCAGAGCCCGAGAGCTGAGCCCGACAGCTAAGCACCTGCGAAGCGACCAAATATGACTGTGAGGTCAAATTTTCGAGAAAAAATTTGACCTCACAGTCATATTTTCACCCGACATGACTGATCAAGCTTATGTTGACCTTTCTCTCCCTGCGGCCTATTCATACAGAATGCCCGACTTACACTATGACGCACTGCTTCTATTCTTTCCCTGGGTTGTTTGCCGAAACTGACGAATGTTTCGAGCGGATGGTGGGATCAATTCAAGGCTTGATCTAAGTTACGGGGCTGTCGTCGCGGGTTTGGCTGAAGGTCACGGTACGGTTATTCCTGCTTGCTAGTTTGGGGTGAAAACAAGCCAGGAGTGAGAGGTTTTGGGTTTCGAGCGGATTGCTTTTACCGCGCTGGAGAGCAGCTATTCTGTCGCCTCGGCGATGAAACGTCTGCCGCAGCTGGCTGAAGAGGCCTATGCCGGTATGCGCTCCTTCAATATTCCGGCAGGATTCGTGGACAAAGGCGGTCCGTTCCACTTGATTGCCGAAGGCGGTCCCTCCGCTGCCGAAACCAGTATGCGCCTGATCAGCAGGGTCAAGCACCCGCCGAATCCAGCTTTGCTCCCTGGCGATACGGTCAGAGCAATTATCGAAGGGAGCGGAGCCCGATCTGGCGTGCTGGGTGCTAAAACCGGTGGGCTTGGCGCAGAAACCGGTGGGCTCGGAGCTAAAACCGGTGGACTTGGCGCAGAAAGCTTTGTGCTTGGCGCAGAAACCGGTGGGCTTGGAGCTAAAACCGGTGGGCTTGGCGCAGAAAGCTTTGTGCTTGGAGCAGAAACCGGTGGGCTCGGAGCGAAAACAGGTGGGCTTGGGGCGCATGTCGGTGAGCTGTATAAATTCGCTACAGCAGCTGAGAGTCGTGGCTTTGCGGCGGTGAAATTCGACAAGAGAATTGCCGGAGCGCCCGCCCGTCTTCCGGAAGAGGTCTCCGAATTTGGTGGCAATATGCTCAGAGATTCGCTGGGCTTCCTCTACTCCAAAGGCAAAGCCGGCTCGGCGCAGATCAAGCATCTGCCAGGCTTTCGGGCTGTTGAGGTAGGCAACATTTCATTCTTGAAGGGACCCCGACCGCTCTTGCCCGAGTCCGCGCGCTCGATTGATCTCAATGGAGAGTTGATCCGCGCCAATTTGAAAAGCCCTGACGGATTTCTCTACGCCCTTGCCTCGGCACCCAAGTATCAGTTCGAGAGATCACCTCTCCTGTCATGGAAGCCGAATTCAATATTCAATCCCAGCCTCGGCGATACCAATTGCATGGCTTGTACGGCAGGCATTCTGCGCACATGGCGAACCGGGCGTTTGACCACAGCCGATGACATTGCTCTGGCTAAGTCATTCGACGGAAAGATGATGGGTCATCCTTTCCCCGGGCGCTTTGCCAATGAGCACGAGGCCATCGAATGGTTCGCTGAGGCCGCCAATGTGAGGGTGAGCGGAAAAGCTACCTCCGAATTGAGCGAACTCGTGCCCGGCAAACCTTATGCGCTTTCGCTCAACCTCAGCGCCGACGGAAGCAAGAGCCACATGGCATTCGCCTATCGATTCAAGAGCGGGCAGAGCCTTTTGTATGACGGGCAAAACGGCGCCCAGTATAGTGCCTTCTCATTTGGGAACAGTTCACTGGGCAGGCAGTTTATCCCCCTCGAGTTCATTAAGTGAGAAACCGTTGACGTTTCTCCCCGGTCGGGCTATTGATACTGAATGCCCGACTTGCACTACGACGATCCCCGGCTGGCTCGGCTTTATGACCTGGACAGTCCATGGTCGATCGATCGCGATTTCTACCTCGAGCTGGCAGGCTCCAGACCTTGCCGGGTGCTCGATCTCGGCTGCGGGACCGGGCTCCTCTGCGATGCTTTTGCCGGTCGTGGTCATGAGGTCACCGGAGTCGATCCGTCCGCTGCCATGCTTGATGTCGCCAGGAGCAAGCCGCAGGCGAGCAAGATCGAGTGGGTGGAAGCAGTAGCACAGGATTTCCGATCGAGCAAACGATTCGATCTGATCATCATGACCGGTCACGCATTTCAGGTACTCCTCGAAGATCGCGATGTGCGAGACACCCTGGAGGTCATGCGGGCTCATCTCGCGCCTGGCGGCATCGTCGCTTTCGAGTCGCGCAATCCGGCTATAGACTGGCGCTCGCGCTGGGACTACGAAATGGACTTGATTCTTGAAGGCTCGAAGGTTCGAGAATCCAGGCGTTTTATCTCGATGGAAGGGGAGCTCATGACCTTCGAGCTTCGCTACGAATTCAGCGGGTGTGCGGTGGAGCGCGATGGACAGGAAGCATCGGAAGAGCCCGGGGCGAGCGCGATCCTGATTTCGGAAAGCAAGCTCCGATTTCTGAGTCGGGAGAGCATCGAAGCTTTCTTGAAAAAAGCCGGACTGCGGGTCCAGAAGCTCCTTGGCGGCTGGAATCTTGAGACCTTCGATTCGGAGAACTCGGAAGAGATGATCTTCATTGCAGGAGGGAATACGCCTGACGGTTGAGGTAGGTTTTCCCCTCTGGCGGGCACAACGATTCAGGCGGAAGCGTTGTGGTCGTGCATGAAGAAAGTAGACGCGATAGTGGTTGGCGCAGTGGTGGCGATGGTGCCGACCGGTTGTTTTTTGTCGATGCGCGCGGCGCCGGCTGGGAGAGCATCTTCCGGGACTGAGCTACCGAGTGGGCGAGCACCCTCTCGGACTGAGCTACCGAGTGGGCGAGCACCCTCTCGGACTGAGCTACCGAGCGGGCGAGCACCCTCCGGGACTGAGGTACCGAGCGGGAGAGCATCTTCCGGGACTGAGCTACCGAGCGAGCGAGCACCCTCCGGAGCGAAGGCTAAGCCTGCTCCCGCAGCTGCGATGTCTCCGGCTTTTTCTGCTTTCAAGGAAGGCGAAGCCTTGCTAATCAAGCACGATTATCGCAGGGCGCTCGTTCGTTTCGACAGGGCTCTAAATCTCCGCCCGGGATTTGCCGAGGCATTTTTGTTGCGGGGTCGCTGCTATCTGGCGCTCGAGGACACGAAGAAGGCCATTGCCGATTTGAACGCGGCTATCAAGCTCAACCCGAAGATTCCCGATTCCTACTATTACCGGGCGCGGGCGTTCGTAGAGGAGCGCAAGATGCAGGAGGCGATCAGCGATTGCACACGCGCCATCGCCCTTGCGAAAAGACCCGACTTCTATAAGTTGAGGGCGGGCTTGCTCCTCATGTATGACCGGCAGAACGAGGCAGTGAGCGACTACACGGCTGCCTTGCGTTGCAATCCTGATGATCCCGGCTCGATCTATTTCGATCGGGGCAGCGCCTATGAACGAATGGGTAAGCCGCATAAGGCAATCGCGGACTTCACAAGAGCGATTGAGCTGGGCACTAAATCGGCCGGTGAAGTCGAGAAGGCCTACGCCAATCGCTCGAATCTGTACAAGCAAATCGGACGAATGGATCTCTCCGCCAGAGATCTGAAAATTCTCAAAGAGCGAACCAGCGACACCCTCGGTCTACCGTAGAATTTCAGATCGAGGGCGCTATTTCGAGGACCGGCCTGGCTTGTGGAGGCATCTGTACACTTGCTGTCGCCCCTGGCCTGCAGACAAATACCGAGCGTAATGGAATTCGAATATTGAATTTCGGTCTCAGGGGCAGAGCCTAGAGCCGGCCTTTGAGCATGCCGTCCCAGTAGAAGACTGGGAGGACCCATTTTTTCAAGAGGTACATGCTGTAGCGCTCTTTGCTCTGGTCGAAGGGGAAGGTCTCCTGGGGATTGAGGGCGTAGTCGAACTCCGCCAGGATCAGTCCCTTGTAGCCGGTGACCAGCGGACAAGATGTATAGCCGTCATAGTGCGCCGAGAGCGGGGACTTGCCCAGGTAGGAGAGAATATTCGCCACCGCTACCGGTGCTTGCTTGCGAATGGCGGCGCCGGTTTTTGAAGTCGGCAGCGAGGCGACATCGCCCAGGGAAAAGACATTCTCGTAGCGGGGATGCTGGAGGCTGTGCTTGTCTACTTCCACCCAGCCGCCTTCGCCGGCAAGGGGGCTGTCCTTGATGAAATCAGGCGGTCCCATGGGCGGCGTCACATGGATCATGTCGTACTTGATGGTGACCTGCTCGCCATTGTCGAGATTCTCGAAGACGGCTTCCCTGCTGTCGCCTCTCACTTCGATGAGGTTGTGTTTGAAAAGAGTCTCGATTTTTTTGCGGGCAATGACCTGCTCCAGCGAGCGTGCGTATTTCTCCACCGAGAATATGCCGGCCTGGGCGGAAGCGAAGATCACTTTACACTTGTCCCTGACGCCGGATTGCTGGAAGTAGTCCTCAGCCAGGTAAGCGATCTTCTGGGGAGCGCCTCCGCATTTGACGGCTGTATTGGGCTGGGTGAAAAGAGCCGTGCCGCCTTTGAAAGAGCGGATATGATCCCAGGTCCTGGGGGCGAATTCATAGCTGTAGTTGCTGCTGACGCCGTTTTTGCCAAGAGTCTCGCTGAGTCCCTTGATGCCGTCCCAGTTGATCTGAAGCCCCGGGCAGATGACGGCGACTTTGTAAGAAAGCCTCTTGCCGCTTTCGGTAATGACTTCGTTGGATTCCGGGCTGAGCTCCACGACCTTTTCTTTGAGCCATTCCACGCCTTCGGGAATCAGGTCTTTCTCCATCCGCTCGCTTTCTTCAGGCTCGAAGACCCCGGCTCCGACCAGGGTCCAGAGAGGCTGGTAGTAGTGCTTCTCGGAGGGGTCGACAACGACGATCTCCGTACTGCGCAGGGCTTTGCGCAATCGCGCCGCCACGGTGATCCCGGCGGTGCCGCCTCCCACGATAACGATGCGGTCTCGATGGGCTTCCCGGTCCGTTTCGGTCATTTCCAATTCTCCGTCTTCAGTCAGCTCGACTCTTCGGTCTGGAGCCCGTCGAGGCTTCGAAAGTTTTTCCAGCTCCTAAGCACCTCGGGACCGCAGTCATACTTCTGCATGATTTCCTTCAGTCTGGGCTCCAGGGCCATCGCTTTGTCGGCGGCTCCAATTTTATCGTAGAGTGCCTGAAGATTGGCCATGACATAGCCGGTAATCAGGGCGGTCCTGCCGCAAAGCCGCTCGGACTCGGCAAGAGCCTTTTCAAAAAGCTCCCGGGCCCGGTCGTTGTCGTTGGCTTGCTCGTGCTCTCTGCCTTCCAGAATGAGACCACTGATAAAGCCCATAGGCGCCTGATTGTTCATGACCCGGTTCTCCTCATACGGGCGCCGTGCTTGCTCCGGCTACCTCATAGTTAGAATTGATCCAGGCCTTGGTGCCGCCCAGGACATTCATGAGTCTGGTGAAGCCGGCGCTCTCAAGGATGCTCTTGGCTATCGAGGAGCGATAGCCGCTGGCGCATATGATCGCGAGCTGGCGGTCTCCGGGGAGCTCGCCATGTCGTCCTGGCAGCTCGGCAAGGGGGATATTGATGGCGCCGGGGACATGACCGTCCTCATACTCGCCGGTCCGCCTGACATCGACCACTGTAATCTCCTCGTTCTCATCGAGCGCCAGCTTGAGCTCTTCCACCGTCACCACCGGCGACTGGGTGATCTCGAAGCCGCCGTCGCTCCAGCCCATGATCCCGTCTTTGAGGTAGCCCACCACAGTCTCGATACCTACGCGAGCAAGACGCATGACTGCCTCGTCGAGCTCTTCGGGATCGTTGGCGAGAAGCACCAGGGGAGTGCCGATCTCGATAAGAGTCCCGGCCCAGGAAGCGAACTGTCCGGAAAGCCCGATGTTCATCGAGCCGCGCACATGACCGCTGGCAAATTCAGTCCCGCTTCTCAGATCAAGAAGCACGGCGCCACGCTGGATCTGCTTGTTGACGTCCTGGGCGTTCATGGGCACCAGGGGCGCCAGATTCTCGAGATGCTCGGCTCCGGCGCGGTTGATCTCCACGTCTTTGGGGAAATAGGCCGGGACCTCCGGCTGATCGGCACTGACTATATCGATGAAAGTCTCTTTATCCATGGGCTTCAGGGCATAGTTGAATTTCTTCTGCTCGCCCAGGGTCGAGGATCTCTCGTTGGAGAGCCGTTTGCCGCAAAGAGAGCCGGCTCCGTGCGCCGGGTAGATCTCGGTCTTGTCGGCAAGGGTGAGGATCTTCTCGTGGAGGCTGTCATAGAGCATGCCTGCCATCTCCCGGGCGGATATGCCCCGGGCGGCAACGAGATCCGGACGCCCGACATCGCCGATAAATAGAGTATCGCCGGTGAAGAGCTTGGCCGGCGCGCCGGGGTCGGTCCTGTCGCGAGCGAGGATACAGATGCTCTCCGGTGTGTGGCCCGGGGTCTCGAAAAAGATAAGCTCGATGTCGCCTATCTCGAGCTTGTCTCCGTTGCTCACTGCCCGGTGCGGAAAAAGGGCCCCGGCTTTCTTGCCGAAGACGATCTCGCCGCCGGTTTTGGCAGCGAGCTCGCGGTGACCGCTGACGAAGTCGGCGTGCAGGTGCGTCTCGATGATGTATTTGATCTCGAGACCGGCCTCTTCAGATTCGGCGATATACTGCTCGACATCGCGCTGTGGGTCGATGACTGCTGCCTCGCCGCGGGAGCCGATGATATAGGAGCCGTGTGCCAGACAGCCCAGATAGAATTGTTTGAAATACATGACTCTTCTCCTTCCCTTGCTAAAAACTCAAGAACTGTTTTGCCAGCATAAAGACCGAGAGAACCAGGAGCAAACAGGCAAAGCCGCTGCGCAGGCGGTCGGGCTCGATACGCTGGGCGAGATGCCCGGCTGCCGGAGCGGCCACCAGGGCGCCGGCGGCAAATGGTATGAGATTGCCGTCCAGGCGGACATAGCCACCATAGGCGGAGGCGCCGACGAGACTGTTGATGCCGATGATCACCAGCGAAGTGCCGATGGCTTGCTTGACCGGCAGCCCGATCACGAGAGTGAGCGCCGGGACTATGACGAAACCCCCGCCTACTCCCAGAAGCCCGGTGAGCACTCCGGCTACGGCGCCGGCGCCGATTATGGCGGCGATCCGGGACCTTCCTGCTCTGGCGGTGGTGCTCGCCGCTTCCCGGCGCCGCAGCATGAGCACGGCAATCAGGATCATAAGAAGAGCGAAGAGCAGGAGCTGGATTTGATCGGGCATGACTCTGCCCGCCATGGCGCCCAGGATGCTACCGACTCCGCCGGAGGCTCCGAACGAGAATGCCGTGCCGAGCCGGACCTGCTTGTTCTTGAAGTGCGCGAGAGCCGCCAGGAGGCTGGCGGCCCCTACGATGATCAGGCTGGTGCCGATTGCCGACTTGGTGTCCATGCCCAGAGCGTAGACCAGTGACGGGACCGCCAGGATGCTTCCACCGCCTCCCAGGAGCCCCAGGAGGGCTCCGGTCGCGACTCCTGTCAGAATTCCAGTTATCGGGCCGGCGACCATGATCGCTCAGGAGCAACAGCTTTTAGGGCTGTCGACTCCGGCTCCGGTTTTGGACGTGGTCTCCAGGCGGTTCCAGGGGGCTTTCGCGATGAGCATGGCGAGACCGCAGGTGCCGCTCAGCCCGGCGAAAGTGAGCCCGGCTCCGATGAAGCCGGCCATGATGAAAAATAGATTGCTTACCGTAAATCCGAGGGTGACGCTCGTCAGAAGAATCAGGCCGATGGTGAGCTGGACCTGACGTTCCAGAGAAAGGCGTTTCTTGCCTTCGATAAGGGGCAGTCCGGCTTTGCGCCAGCCAAGAATACCGCCTGTCAGGACCCGGCTCTCGAAGCCGTAGGGCGAAAGCGTCTGCGCCGCCATCCCGGCACGCTTGCCGGAGCGGCAGACCAGCACTGTGGTCATGTCTTTCTTGATCTCCGAGCCGCGCCTGCCGAGCTCGTCGAGCGGTATATTGATTGAGCCTTTTATATGCTCGGTGTCGAATTCCAGGGGAGTGCGAACGTCGATGATCTGTACCGGCTGCTCCCCTGGTTTTAGGGATTGCAGTTCCGCCGGTGCTATTTCCTGGTCTATCCCGCTGGTTGGCATGATTCTGTAGCCTCCATGATATGCCGTCAGTAAAACTATATCGCTAATTGGTTGAGTAGTCAATCAGTCGAATGGCGAATTGACGAAAGGGTTAATCGTTGCTATCGTGATCGTACGAACAGGAGCACTTATGTCCCGCAAAGCATCCAGCCGCAAGGATAAAGACAAAGCCCCCCTCTCCCGCGAGGCGCTCGAGATCGTTGCTGCGCGGTTCCGGGCCATGGGTGACGCTACCCGGCTCGAGCTCATTCAACACCTCATGGAAGGCGAGAAGTCCGTCCAGGAGCTGTGCTCGCTCACCGAGATGAGCCAGGCGAACATCAGCAAGCATCTCTCCATTCTCTCGGATCAGGGCATTCTCAATCGCCGCAAGCAGGGGCTCTTCGTTTATTATTCCGTAGCCGATATGACTATCTATCAGCTCTGCGATCTGGTTTGCGGCTCGTTGTCCGAGCGCTTCGCCCGTGTGCAGCGGCATTTCGGCTAGCCGGCGGTGTCTCTGTCAGCTGCGTTTTTGCTCTCTTGTCGCGAAGAGCTATAGCAGGGTTTAGCAGCCTTTCTCCTCGGGGCAAATTGAGCAAGACTGCTTCGCCGAGGAGATGTTTTGCCCAGGCTCGAATTCCTGATCGGCACCTTCGCCGTCTTGACGATTCTCATGGCGCCCTGCGCCCGGGCGCAGGAGAGAGTGGCTTCGACCTATGCCGAAGGGGTGTCCTTCTACAAAACAGGCCGGTACCGGGAGGCGCTCGAGATTTTCGAGAACGTCTTCGGGCGCGAGCCCCGCAATGTCAATGCGCTCTATTATGTCGCCGACTGTCTGCTTCGCACCGGTGATACATCCCGGGCGGCGTTCTGCTACCAGCAGATAGTCTCGAGATTCCCGGGCACAGTGCCGGCTCAATACGCCCGACGGGCTTTGCTTGGCATAGCGCGGAAGCCGGCCGGGGCGGGCGCCGGAAATGAATCGGCGAGCAGTTATGGAGCTGGAGCCGGTAATAGCGCCGGCTCCGGATCCAGCGTCTACGGCCAAGCTGCTTCCTCCGCAGGCGACACCGGTGCGGAGGGGGAGACGGTGCCTTTCACCCGGCAAGAATCCGGGCATCTCCAGATATCATGCGAGATCGACGGTCGCCGTCAGGACATGATCTTCGACACCGGAGCCGGTCAGTGCGTGGCCAGTCGAGAGCAGTTCGAGGCTCTGGGTCTGACGATTCCTGACGATGCCGCGCAGGGCTCTGCCATCGGAGTCGGTGGCACCGTCAGGACCTGGCAGGTGCCGGTGGAGATCAAGCTCGGCAGTATCAAGCGGCGGGTGGTTATCGCGGTTATGGACACTCTGCCGACGCTTCCTCTTCTGGGCGAGACTTTTTTCGGCGATTTCCAGTATGTAATCGACAATACCTCTAACACCATTCATTTCGCCAGGCGAGGCACCGAGGACGCGCCTCCCGGAGATACCATCGATGTGCCGTTCGTCAGGGAAGACTCGGAGCTTGCCGTTCAGGCGAAGGTGAACGGGCAGCCGGTGAAGCTCTTCTTCGACACCGGAGCGAACCAGACGGTCTTCCCGCAAAGTGTCATCGAGCGCACCGAGCCCAGCCAGTGGCAGTTCAAAGCCTTCGGCACCAGTACCGGTGTCGGCGGGCAGCAGTCTTGCAAGGCTTATATCGTCGAGTCCATGGAGCTTGGCGGGCTCAAGCAATATGATTTCGAGGTGGTGGTGGTGGAAGAGCTGCCGATTCCCAACGGGCTGCTCGGGCAGGATTTCTTCGCCAATAAGAAATTCACCATCGACAACCAGAGAAATTTGATCCGCTTCTGGCGATAGAGATTGTCGCTCAGCCCCGGGTCCATCCCCAGATCAGACCGGGCCTGTAGCCGAGCATTCGCATGTCCTCTTCCGGAAGGACCTTGCCGAGCATGTCTCCCAGGTCGTTGCCGGTTTTCTGTTTGTAGGCTCTATCAAAAATGGTAAGGGTCTCGGGGGTGAGCTGGTGAATCAGGGACCTGAGCATCTTGGGGTCGATCTTCTCGACGTGCTCGCCGGCGGTGGCAAAGGCTTCCACCAGCGTGTCTATGGCTTGCGGGTTGCGAGCAACGGAGGCGGGGTTTTTCATGGAGCGATAGAGTTCATCGGCGCTTACCTCCTGGTCCCGTGATTCCTCGAACTGGTTGTTCAGGAAGAGCTTTGATCTGTCCGAGCCGGGTTCGATAGCGACTGCATGGTAAGAAAGTCCAGGGTTATTGAATGGAGGATTGCTCGGATCGACCATGAGAATAGCCGGATAGTTGTCCTCCGCGGTCAGTCGATCGAGCTGCGAGCGGAACTCCTGAGGCGTCCTGGCGTTGCCGCTGTCGATGACGAAGGGCGGCTCGTTGTGGCCGGTGATTCTGCGATTGACGTCTTCTAGGGTCTTGCCGTCGAAGATGGTAACGCCGGGACCGTTTGCAATAACTGCGTGCGTAGCTCGGTCTTGCAGATATTCTTCAACCGGGCCGCCTTCTTTCTGTCGCAATACATATTCTTTCGTGCTGTCCGACCCGGGTCCGGCAGCCGTGTCATGAAAGACATTCGCCGCGGCGATCTGGAAGATCTGGCTGGCATGCGAGCGAGCCGAAGATTCCGGTCCGACCATGCCTCGCCAGTAATCCGGATAGAAGCTTATGGACTCGCGGTCGAGAGCAAGGCTCTCACCATCGGCGGTGGTATATGTGCCGGTCGTGGCGGCATCCGCAACCACTCGGGCGGCTTCCGATGGATGGCGGGTGTAGATTCTCGATTCCAGCGAGGCTAGGGTGCAGGTCTCTCTGATGCCCTGTTTGACGCTCCGGGGCTCGGCTGCCTGGTGGATCACGTCCATGGCCAGTTTGCCCATATCGCCCCTGTCCACCACGGAGCCCCTACCGGCCTCGAAGAGCCGGCCGACTTCTCTGTAAGTCCCGGCAACTTCGGATGGTCTGCCCTCCATGCGATTCTCGAAAGTCTGCATGTCCTGCTGGAATTTTCTGAAGTCGTCAGGGATCAGTCTCTGCCTGGCTGATTCAGTCAATCTGGACTTCTCGGAGTTCGCCTGGAGCTGGTCGCTGAAGTCGCCGCCTTCGGCGCGCCGGCGTGAAAGCTCCGCAAGGTCGGAGCGAGTCAGGCCATTGCCGTTATTGACCTCGGTCCGGGACAGGTCGGTCAGGAGATCATAGCCTGTGCGCATCTCCGAGAGAATCGAACGCTCCTCCCGGCTGAGCCGATTGCTTCGCAGCTGCCGGTCGAGCTCGGACCGATCCACCGAGCCGTCCTGGTTGCGATCGGCTCTATCGAAGGCTCGTGTAACGGTAGAGTCGGAGAGGCTCAGGGCCGGCAGCTGGAATGAATCGATGCGTTGGTCCTGCGCAGGATGGTCGGTGCCGCGCTGGTAGTCTGCGGGTTGGAAGCCGGCCTGATTGCCCGGTTGGGCGGCGGACCTGTCGCCTGCGTCCGGATCCGAGAACGGAGACGCGTTATGGGGACGACCTTGTACCATTGGATAGAGTCTCCTGATGCCGTCCGGTTGAGCATTTCTGCCGCCGTGAAGAGATCCGGACATGCCTGGTAGCGTGCTTAGTAAGTGATGCGAGCAGATCGAGGGTAAGTGAAAAGGCCATTCGAGTAAAGTGGGGAAAATACGTAGTCAGCTGTTTTTCGAATTAATTCCGCTGGAAGACGTTGTAGTTGAATGTGAACTCGATTTCCACGAACTCGGGAGATCCCTCCGGTAGCGCTGCGAAAGGCGCGGCGTTCTCGATGGCTTCGATGGCGGCGTCATCGAATCTCTTGATGCCGGAGAATTCGCTTACAGTGATGGTCGTACCGAGGGAGCCGTCCTTATTTATCTTGAAACGGGCTTTCGCATTTCTGGTTTTGTCTCCCTTTGGAGGAAACCAGTGCCGCTTGATTTTCTTTTGCAATTTCACCATATAGGGGCCGAAGTCTATGTCCTTCTTCGGTGCCAGTCCCGCGGCATGAGGGGACTTTGCTCTGACAGGCGGAAGGACCTTCGGCGCCGGGGTGGGCTTCAAGGGGCGCGAAAACTGGCCGCATAGAAAGCCGCAGAGGACGCAAAGTAAGATCATCAGGGGGGCGATCCGGCTCATTTTATGGTCCGACGGAAATATTGCGTGTCTTTTCCGTTATACCGCATCTGGCTCCGGCGTGCCGTGATTGCAAACATCGATCGGCAGCCCTATCGGGGTACCACAATGATGGCGAAGGTGAACGGAACGGTGATGCTCTTCCGCGATCCGTCAGGCAGCTTGACCAGAGGCGAAGAGTTCAGGATCGCCCGGTAGACGGCCTGATCCATGGACTCAGAGCCGCTGGATTTGATGATTTTGACATGGTCGATGGTGCCGTTGCGCAGAATGCGGAACACCGTGACGACGACGCCTGAGCTTCTCGGCATATCAGTGAGATGCCATTTGCTTCGGATTTTCTCCCGCATCAGGGTCACGAACTCGCTGGTATCAGTGACTCCGCGGTGCCAGGCTTCCACCCTGGAGGGGTTGCTCGAGGCGAGAATCGTAAGCCTCAGCGGCGCATGCGGCGGCGGCGGGAATTTGCCCACGGCCTTCACCTTCGCCACCGCGAGGCTGGCTGTGGCGGCAGGTGATTTGTCGGTTCTGGACTTCCGGAGATTCCGGACAGTGCCGTCCGCCTCGATGGTGCATGCCAGGGTCGAGCCTGTCTCCAGCCCTTTGACCGACTTCAACGCCTGACCCAGTTTTTTCTCCAGCTCGATGCAATAATCGGTGACTTCTTGCTTGAGAAAAGGGGCGGCTTGCTTGGCTAGCGCAGTCTCGACCCTGTCGATCTCTCGCTCGACATCGTACTGATGCGCGCCGTCTTTGACCAGGGTCTCTATGCGCTCGAGGTTGTTCAGGTATCCCTGGATGCCGATGCCTTTGTCGCCGGTCGCCTTGATGACGTTGTACAGATGCCTTCTCTCCTCCAGGCAGGGACCTTCGGCGAATTCCCTGGCGGCGGCGAGGTCCTCGATCTCGAGCCCCGCGAAGTTGGGTCGGGGGTTCTGCATCTGCTCGACCTTGAAGCCTTCCTCCTCGAGAAACTTGATCATCCCTGCCGGACCGCCCAGGTGGGCTGAGCCCACTGCGACGAAGTAAGGACCGTCCTTTTCCTTGATAATCTCCATGAGACGCTTGACCATGTTCTTGTTTCGGTCGTCCAGCATGACCTTATGGAAGGCTCGCAGCTCGGGGAACTGCTTTTCCTCGTCCGCGTCGAGTTGAGCCATGCCATCCACATCGCCGGATTTCCAGATCTCGAAAATTTCCTTCATATCCTTTTCTCTATTTTTCAGGTCGAGCAGAGAGGATAGGAGTATCTTGTCCTGCACCGACTCTTCGAGCTTGGCGAAGAATTCCCGGTCCGGCGGCTCGAGTCCGCCGACGGTTACGTCATTGAGCATCGCCTGGGCGCAGAGATAATTGTCGATTCCGTAACGACCTTTGTATTCTTCCAGCTCGCCGCGCCTTGGCAGCGAGCCGCTCAGGATGTTGTTCGCCAGCCAGGGGCGGTACTTGTTGTACATATCCCAGGTTTCCCCGGACCATGCCAGATACTCCTCGAATGCCTTTTTCGTTTCTGGTGACAGCTTGTCCTGGAGCTTGTCGGGCGGATCATAGGTGCCCTTCATCTTCGAGCGGATTTCTTCGCTCTTCTTGATGAAACTCTCGTCGTTGATTGGAATCTCCAGATATAGATGATTGGACTCGTTGAAGGCGTCGAGGATGCCCCGGGGCAGTGGATAGAAATTCGGTTTGGCCACATGGATCGTGCCGAGCAGATAGATCAGGTCGTCGCCGCGGGTCGCTTTGAAGAGAAAGAGGTTGCGGCTCGAGCGGTCTTTCGATTTTCCGGTCCGGACCGGCGGCCTCGCCGAGGATGTCTTGGGATTGGTGCTCTTCTTCGCCGGGGTCCTGGTCTTCACGCCGGAGCCGGCACTGGAAGCCGTCGATAGCTTTTCTGGACGCTTTTTGTCTTCCTTCTTCCGGGCGGCCTCGCGTGGAGCTGTTGCGGCAACCAGACTCTTGAACTCATTGAGAAACTCATGAGAGGCATTGGCGGGAAATGAGATCTGTGCAAAGAGGTGCTTGTCTTCTGATGCCAGATATGGTGCCAGCGTGTAGCGCGTGTAATAGAACTGATTCGAATCCGTCTCCAGGCGCTCGCTACCCTTGTACTTGCCGGGCCGGATCTCGATTTTCATAATCAATCCGTCGAGGTCAGGCATCGTCTCCTGGCGGTTGGTATAAACGCTGATGCCTGGCTTGGTCTTGTATTTCACCTCGAGAGACTGGCCTTTCTTTATGACTTTCGCTCGCGGGTAGAATTGCATGACCAGCTTGTCGATCTCGTCCAGTGCCGGAGCGAAAGCAGAGGACGGCTCCGCCAGCTTTTCAGTGCTCTTCTTGCTAGCTGCAAGCAGGGCATTCCGCCTGCCTGTGTTTTTCTTTCCTGCGTCAAGCTCGAGAGCCTGCTCGGCTGACGACGTGCCGATCGAATCGGCTGCTCTTGCCGGATTCGGGTGCAACAGGCAGGCGAGTATTGCAAACTGCAAGCAAAGCACGTTTTTCATTCTAGTTGTCTTCCACCGGCGGCTCAGCCTCAAACGCGCTCTCGTATAAAGCCGTGTCACCCGATCGTGATTGACAACCGTTCCAAGGTTTCTCGAACACTACATGGTGGAAAATGATAGGGAAGTCGTCGGCTTCTTTCTTATGGAGTAGTCATGGTAAAAAGAGGTAGTATCTCCCGATTCTTTCTGGCAAGCTGCTTTGCCGTCACCAGCATGCCGCTTGCCGGGACGCTCTCCTGTCAGGCGGGCGGGGGAACGGATGGCCTGCTAATCGCTGCCAAGAAGAAGGCGGCTCAATCGCCCTCTTCTTTCGACCCCTTTCTGGACGAGGTCGTGGCGCTTTTCGAGGAGTTTTATCCGAAAGCCGAGATCAAGAGAGACGGCAGAAAGATTCATGTGTCTTATAAGTGTCGCGAGTTTGCCGATGGCGGCTCCGGTCGCAATATCGTGGCTCCCCAGCTCGACGGGATTCTGCTCGACATGGAAGCTGTTTCCGGAAAATACAAGGGCAGGGAAATGCTCCCTCACCGGGTCAACGAGACCCTCTATGTGCTCCTGTTGATGGCACCATATTCGGGGCCATCCGATCATCACTTGCACACCCGGCTTCTTTTCCCGCATAACACACCCGAATCTTTTGTTCGCAAGTTTCAGGCTCTGGTGGAGGACTTCGACCGCAAGGTGAAAGTCGACGCGAAGAAAGAGGCGAAAGCGGAAGCGACGAATGACGAGAAAGTCGGCGAAGACTCTGGTGGCGCAGGGAGTTCCGGAGAGGAGAAGAGAGCCGAAGACAGTGAGTCCGACAAGACGGCTCGATCGGAGGACGGAGCGTCCGACGACAGCGGTCCTGGCGGGGAGGCTGCAAGCAAAGACGACTCCGGCAATATCGATTCCGGCAAGGAAGAGGCCGGCGAAGAATCGGAAAGAAGTGCCGACAAGAGTCCGGATGAGAGCGCCGGCGAGGCTTCCGGCGCTGAGGGTGAGAAGACGGCTGTAAAGGAATCGTCGAAGGAAACGGCAGAAGAGACAGAGAAGACCGCTGACCGGAGAACCGAAGAGACCGCCGCAAAAGAAGCCGACAGGAAAGCCGAGAAAGAAATCGATAAAGAAGCCGAAAGCGAGGCTGGGAGAGAAGCTGACAGGAAAGCCGGCAAAGAAGCTGACAAAGAAGCCGACAAAGAAGCCGGCAAAGAAGCCGACAAAGAAGCCGGCAAAGAAGCCGACAAAGAAGCCGACAAAGAAGCCGACAAACAAGCGAAGACTGAAGCGAAGATCGATTTCGGCGGGGCGAGGTTGTCGACTTATACATTTTCGGATGGGAGATTCCAGATCAGGCTTCCGGGGAAGCCTGACGCCGCTGCCAAAGAACTTCAGGGCATGCGATTTTCCCAGTACAAGTATCGGGAGCCTCAGGGAAGCTATAACATCGGATACACGGTCCTCCCGGCGGCGGTGAAGGTCAGCGCCCAGGGCAAGGTGGTCATCGACCTGACCCGCAATCTCGCGGCGGTGACCAAGGGCAAGTCGGGGCCGCTCACTTCGCTGCCCTGGCAAGGGTATCCCGGCTGCCAGGTGGATGTTTCGGAGATCCCGGGGAACGGGTTCAAGAACACCAGATTGCGAGTTTTCCTGGTGCGGCGGTACCTGTATATCGTCCAGGCGATCGGCACCAAGGCCTGGCTCGAGTCGCCGGCGGTGAAGCAAGTCCTGGACTCGCTGGTGGTCCGTCCGGAGCTTACCTCTTCGGAGCGCACTCTCATGGAGACCCGGGAAGCGTCGCGCCTTTCTCATTCGCGAGCGGCTGATGCCGAGTCCCGGGAACGCAATGCTCGTCCTCGTTATAACAAAGCCAGAGAGAAATTCCAGGCCGATTGGAAATATCGGAAGCGTTTACCCTCTCATTGATAGCTTTTTGCCTTGCTGCCACTGCAGGTAGTGACTGAATCGCCGTCCTCCGGATGGGCACCGGTTTGGAAAGATAGGTACAGGGGCATGAAATCGATAGCCCAAGGAGTCTTCGTTTTTCACCCCAGAAGTCGGAAAACTCTTATATGACAAGCGATTTACCCGGGACTGACGCTCAGGCAGGCATCGAGCTTCCCGTTATCGAGCGCTATCAGGTCACCAAGCTTCTCGGCAAGGGTGGCATGGGAGTCGTGGTCAAAGCCAGCCACGCCCAGCTCGACAAGCAAGTCGCCATCAAAGTGCTCCATGCCAATCTCGTTGATGGCGCCAGCCGCCAGCGCTTCGAGATCGAAGCCAAAGCCGGAAGCCGGCTGACCCACCCCAACCTCGTGTCCATATTCGATTACGGCGTCACTGCCGACGGCAAGCCGTACATGGTGATGGAGTTCATCGAGGGTCAGAGCCTGGAGTCTTTCATCAGCCAGAACGACCGGATGGAGATCGAGATGTTCCTCTCGGTCTTCGAGCAAATCGGTAAAGCGCTGCAGTATATCCACCGCCAGAACATCGTCCACCGCGACATCAAGTCGAGCAATATCATGCTTCAGGTCATCGAGGGCGACCTCTATGCCAAGCTCGTCGATTTCGGCATAGCCAAGGTTCTCGCTGAAAGTGGCATGGCGATGCAGAAGCTCACCGAGACCGGATCCGTTTTCGGGAGCCCGCTTTATATGAGCCCGGAGCAGTGCCGTGGTCTGGCGGTAGACCAGCGCTCGGACATCTATTCCCTGGGTTGCGTCATGTATGAGTGCATCGCTGGAACACCGCCGATTGTCGGCGAAAATGTCCTCAAGACGATTTTCATGCATGTCAACGATCCGCCCGAGCCTCTGCCGGAGCTGAATAGCCCCGATCCGGCCGTATGCTCCATGGCCCGACTCATTCATCGCTGCCTCGAGAAAGACCCCGGGGCTCGATTCGCCGATAGCGGCGAGCTTCTACAGGCGCTTGCCTCGATAGGCGAGGATCTCGCTGCCCGACGCTATCAAACCGGCGAGACCAGAGAGCAGTCGAGCAAGCAAATGCTGGCAAGATGGCGCCGTACCGACCCCCGGCCCGGTCTATCCGAAACCGGCGGGCATGCAAATTCCGCGCAAGCCGGCTCCGGTCGAGTCGGCATCCCGCAAACCGGCACGGCGCCATCCGGTACCTTCTCATCTGGCATTTCCTCCGGCTCCGCGCCATCCGGCACCCAGACCGGCTCCGCGCCATCCGGCACCCAGACCGGCTCCGCGCCATCCGGCACCCAGGCCGGCTCCGCGCCATCCGGCACCCAGGCCGGCTCCGCGCCATCCGGTACCCAGACCGGCTCCGCGCCGTCCGGCACCCAGGCCGGCTCCGCGCCATCCGGCACCCAGGCCGGCTCCGCGCCATCCGGCACCCAGGCCGGCTCCGCGCCATCCGGTACCCAGGCCGGCTCCGCGCCATCCGGTACCTTTTCATCTGGCATTTCCTCCGGCTCCGCGCCATCCGGCACCCAGGCCGGCTCCGCGCCATCCGGTACCTTTTCATCTGGCATTTCCTCCGGCTCCGCGCCATCCGGTACCCAGACCGGCTCCGCGCCATCCGGCACCTTCTCGTCCGGCACTACATCCCCGGAGCGAGGATACTCACTGGAGGAGCTCGCCAGTATCAAGGCCCCCGGCGCTCAAGACTCGAGCACCGCCAGGAACAATCTGCGCGACATTACCGGCCCCGTGGGCGCACCCCGTAAGACTCCGGTGATAATCGCGGCCTGTGCCGCCGGTTTGCTTGTCGCCGGTGGTGCCGTTCTAGCCTGGCCTCTGATCAGTAACCAGTTACAGTCCCTTTCTCAGGGGCAAAACCTCGATCAGGCGCGCTCCATTTACTCCAAGGGCGAAGGCCATTATGGCGAAGCTGAGAAGCCATTCCTGGCTGCTCTTGCCGAGAGCAAGGACAATGGCTCTCTCAGTGAGATTTATGAGTGTCTTGGTCGGATCTATCTGCAGAAAGGTGATCTGGCTAAAGCTAGAACTCAGTTCGATAAAGTGATTGCATTGAAAACCAAGCCGGAGACGAACAAGTGGCGCCTCCTTGCTCTATCAGGGCTGTCCGAGCTGGAGGTGAGACAGAACAATTTCGAGGCTGCCACCAAACATCTCGAGCAGGCTCGGGATCTGGCTGCTCGCATCGATGCCGAGCCCGGCATGCTGGGCGATCTTCTGTCGAGCTCGGCGCGCCTGGCGGCCAGGGATGGAAAGAACGGCCAGGCAGCTCTAAGTTATTTCGACCACGCCATCGCCGAGTACCAGAAGCTACCTTCCGGGCAGGAAGACAAAATCGCCAGAAGCTGGCTCGAAAGTGCCGAGCTAGCGGCCCGACTAACCTGGACAGCAGAAGCTTCCAACCGGGCAGCTAAGGCAATTGCTATTGCTGATAGTATCAAAGACGATACTGTGAAAAGCGAAATTCTCCGGGGCGCAAACCCCATCGCCGCCCTTATAAAATCCGCTCCGGGAACCGCTCAGCCAGCATTCTCCGCGCCCTCCCAACCGGTTCTACCCGATGCCGTCTCGACCGCCAGCGCGGCATCGGATCAGCATCTCTCTGGGGCAGAGCTCACCAAGATGAAGTACCAGAACGACATAGCCGCCGAGCAGCTCGAGCAGCTCAAACGAGCCAGAGAGTTCACAAACCAGGTCAGCAAAATCCAGGACGAAAACTTCAAAAAGACCACCAGTGCTCTTAAAGGTTACAGCCAATCGGCCTATCCGGCTTCGTCCTCAAGCTCCAGCCATTCTCAGCCTGCGGCCACCGATGGCTCATCTTCCATCGAAGCCCTCAAAGATCTCAGCTCGTCATTCATCGACAAGAACTAGCGGGACCGGAATATGCCTATACGGTCAAAAAAATTCCAAAAAATTTGACCTCACAGTCATATTTTTGCTCGAGCATCGATTGAAGTCCGAATTCCTCCAGACCGGAGTCCGGCGATTCGTCCAGGACGGCGATTCGTCCAGGCCGAGGTCCGGCTAATCATCGGATGGCTCATCTTCCATCGAAGCCCTCAAAGATCTCAGCTCGTCATTCATCGACAAGAACTAGCGGGACCGGAATATGCCTATACGGTCAAAAAAATTCCAAAAAATTTGACCTCACAGTCATATTTTTGCTCGAGCATCGATTGAAGTCCGAATTCCTCCAGACCGAGGTCCGGCGATTCGTCCAGGACGGCGATTCGTCCAGGACGGCGATTCGTCCAGGCCGGGGTCCGGCTAATGCTTCGCAAATCATCGGATGGATAGAATCGGAAAATAACGACCCGGGGTCCAAACCCCGGGTCGTGCGGTTTTACAGCTATTCGGCTAGAGGAGGTATTGCTTGGGATTGCTTTGGCTTGGTAGCTGAATCCGCTGCAACTCCTTAGCTGAAGAGGTTGGCGTCTCTGGCGGAGGCGACCAGCCAGTTGATGGCGCCGGGGGTAGCGAGACCGCCGGTGACACCAGCAGCGCCAAAGAGGACTTTCTTCATGGCGTCCTGGGTACCGGCAGCCATGTGCATGAAGCCCATGATCATTGTCGGTCCGCCCCAGGCGATGCCGAGGATTTCCATACCGTTGGCGATGATGTTGAGCAGAGCTTCCAGGTTAGCCAGGTTGTTGACGCGGACTGTGCCGGCAGTGTTGACACCGAGGATGGCGGTGGCATCGTCGCCCTGCGGTCCGATGGTACCATTGGTGGCGCCTTGCAGCATCGGGGAAGTGCCCTGGTTGATCTGCTCGGTCTGAGAGCCGGTTCTGTATCCGGAGTCCTGGCTGTAGTCACCGGTCATACCTTGAGAGTTGGAAAAGGCATCGCCCGCGCCGAGGGAGGTTTGCGCCAGAGCGGGAGATGCGGATACTCCGAAAACTAGCGACGAGAGAAGAGCGAGGCGAATGAGTGCGTTCCTGGACATAAGCATTGCTGAGACCTCCGTGGGTCTTAAATCGATTTCTGTGGTTTACGTACTAAGGGTTTTCAAGAAAGAAACTTCGAGAATAGTACGGCCGTTTTCACCCCCTTGTCAATCAATTGTGATCAAGTTGGGCTCTCATAATTCGGGGCTTTCGGGGATCGGCCCCGACTGCCGGCACAAATTAACCTGGTAATTTCCAGTTATTTCGAGCAAAAGCCGTCAAGAGAGCTTTTTCAGGACCCAGAGGAGCTTCTCCTTGACTCGTTTGCGGTGAGCGGAGCCGTCTTTCGCCCGGCTCATCTCATCGAAGTGCTCGATGAAGTAGTCGTAGCATTCTCTGAACATCTCGTCGTTGCTGTAGCGGGGCTTCCAGCCGAGCTCGGTGAGCGGCGTCAGGTCGAAGTAGAAATCCTCGCCGTAGGTCAGGTAGTGCCAGGGCGCCAGGGGGCTCAGCCCCAGGACGTCCAGGAGCTGAAGGGAGTTGACCGCCAGGTCCTTGGGCAGGTGCCGGACCTTGCTTGCTGTCCCGGCATGCTCGATGAGGTTTTCCAGGGTCTTTTGCAGGGTGTCGTAGCCGTCGGTGCCGACATTGTAGTAACCGGGCTTCTCCAGCTTGCACAGGAGCATGTAGCAGTCGATCAGGTCCACGGCATGGAGGAACTGGATTTTGTTCTGACCATCGCCCAGGACATATATATTGCGTCCTTCTTTGATCCAGTCGAAGAGGATCTGGAATATCCCCAGGCGCCCGATGTCGACCAGGGTGCGGGGGCGCACCACGATCAGTGGCATCCCGGCCTGCCGCGCTACTTCGCCGACGTTTTTCTCGGCGTCGAGCTTGCTCTGCCCGTAGATGTCCACCGGATGCAGGGGCGAGTCATTGCTGGCCGGGCAGGGGGGCTTCCCGAAGATTGCCGAGGAGCTTGTATGGACGAAATATTTCACCCCGGCCTTGGCGGCTTCCTCCGCCACGATCCGGGACCCGTCCGCGTTGACGGTCTGGAAATCCCTGCCGGCTTTGGTGAGCGGCACCAGGGCGGCGGTATGGTGCACGACATCGACGCCTTTCATCAAGCGCCGGATCAGATCCCGGTCCAGAACGCTGCCCAGGACGAACTCGATTTCTTGCGGGCGGTCCGGTGCCTCCCAGATGTCCAGAGACACGACTTCGCCTTCGGTCTGAAGCAGCCGTTTGCCGATGGTGTTGCCCAGGAATCCGGAGCCGCCGGTGATGAGATGTTTCATGACCCTCTCTTTCAATAGCCGTCAGTATTCTCGCACGACTGTCCCCGGCCTTGCTTGTCAATGGAGAAACAGTCGGATATTGTCCGAGGGAATTGCTTGCTTCAGGGCAAGTTAATGTTAGGCGCTGCCAAGCCGGGTGCCGTTTGCGGGTGTGATATCGTTTGACGATTACCAGGAGAGTCTCTCTTTTGAGGATGTCCGAATTGTCCAAGGCGATAGCTGGCGGTCGCAAAGTCACCCTCGAGGTGCCCGGGAGCACCTGTAATCTCGGACCGGGTCTCGATACCATAGGTCTGGCGCTCAATATCTACAGTCGCATGACTTTCCAGATTCTGGAAGAAGGCGAGCAAGCCGATGTTCCTTTCATCAGATTGAAAGGAGGCATAGCCAGGCAGTCTCTTCCGGAGGACCAGGGCAATCTTATCTATACTCTCCTGAGCAAGATCTGGAGGCATGACACCGACCTGCTCGGACGGCTGCGGATCTCGGTCCAGTCCGATATCCCTCTGGGTTGCGGTCTGGGGAGCAGCAGCGCCGCGATAGTCGGTGCCCTCTGGGCGTCCAATGTCCTGGAGGACAGGATACCCACAGCCAACACTCTGCTGGCCGAAGGCTGCGCCCTGGAGGGGCACCCCGAGACCCTGGCGGCAAGCCTGTATGGAAGCATGGTGGTCTGCGCCCCGTCCATGAAAGGTCGGAAGATCATCACTCAGCGTCTTGAGTGGCCCGAGGAGTGGCATGTCCTGGCAGTGGTTCCGGACTATACCCTGCACACTTCCGATCTGCGTGCGGCGCTACCCAAGCATGTCAAACATGAGGATGCCGTTTTCAACGCTCAGCGAGTGGCTCTGCTGGTAGCAGCCGTCAGCCGCGCCGACGAGTCGGCCATGGAAGAGGCGCTAAACGACAGGCTTCACGAGCCCTACCGGGAAAAATTCGTGCCCGAGCTCAAGCAGCTCCGCCGGGAGCTGGTTAACGAGCCGATCATCGGCTGTGTTCTCTCCGGCGCCGGGTCATCGGTGGTGGTTTTCGTGCACGAGAGGCGAAAGCCTCAGGTATTTACGCGCATCAATGACTTTCTCGCGGCCGAGTCCAAGAATCACCAGGTCCTCGACTTGCAGGTCTCGGAAGCCGGGATGCAGGAGATCGAAATCTGAGACCTCCGTCTGAGAATTCGGCTCCCGACCGGTCGGATTCTGAGACGAGCTAGCGGCTGGCGGCCAATTGTTAAGCAGCACTCAAAAACTCCCGAAATCGAGGCAGGGCGGTCCGCTAGCTGGCGCAACCCTGGCGCCTTCCGAAAGCTTGCGCCATATGTGACCGGCTATCAAATATATATTCAGTTTAAATATTGAAACCTCATGACTCCTTGACTAAGAAGAGCGCCAGATCTTAGCGTCGAGATGTCATTTCGTCTTTTCTTTTTCAGTCAGGAATAAAGCCTACCTCTCGACTCAAATTCCTGTTCAACAAACCATTCCCACCGGACTCGCTGTTTATCTCGAGCTCCGGTACTAACCGCACCTCCGAAGCCCGCAGCCGGTGAGCAATAGCTCGCGCTGCTGGCGAGGCGGTGACTAACTGTACGAAGGAGACCATTATGAACGGAACTCTTTTGACCCTGGCGCTACTCGCGCTGGCGGTAGTTCTTCTCGTCCGGGCACTGCGCAAGAGCTCGTCGACCGGTCACGGTCACGATCACAGCGACAACGGCTGGGACGATGATTTCGGCGACCACGACGGCAAGGAAGTCGCCGGCGGTTGCAAGTTCGACCCGGACGAGGTTCGGCGCACGCAATTCATGGCGCGCCCGGAAATCGACCTCTCGAACCTGCCCGCTCCGGATCCTCGCGTCAAGGCTCTAATCGATGCCGTGAGCGAGGACGAGGTTCGCCAGATCCTGATGCAGCTCTCCGGTGAAGTTCCCGTCGTCATCAACGGCGAGTCCGTCACCATCAAGAGCCGCAATACGCACACCGAAGGTGTCATGCACGGCATGGCCCTGGTGGAGCAGTTCTACAAGGCTCTCGGCATTCCCACCCGGCGCATCGCCTACAAGGCTCGCGGTCGCACCTACTTCAACCTGGAAGCCACCATCGTCGGTCGCACGACTCCGATGTCGGTGCTGATCCTCGGCTCGCACCTCGACTCGACCGCCGGTTGGGTCTCCAGCGCCGAGCGTGAAGCTCCCGGCGCCGACGACGACGGCTCGGGCACGGTGACCCTGCTCCAGGTCGCCAAGGCGCTCAAGGAGCTGCCTCTGGACTGCACCGTCCGCCTGGTGCACTTCACCGGTGAAGAGCAGGGGCTCTGGGGCAGCTATCGCTACTCCGACGAGCTCTCTCGCGAGGCCGGCATCAAGGTGATCGGCATGATCCAGCACGACATGGTCGGGTACAGCCCGAACGACAAGGCGCGCCTGGACATCCACGACGAGGAGGACCGCAACGGCTCCCACGCCTGGACGGTTCTCTACTTCCGCAACATCAAGCGCTACGGCATCGGGCTCAACCCGTTCGACACGCACAACAAGGCCGTGAAGAACCGCAGCGACCACGCCGGTTTCCTGGACAACGGGTACACGGCGGTGATGCTCAGCGAGGAGTTCACCGATGAAGGCTTCAACCCGGCTTATCACTCCACGAACGACCGGGTGAAGCTCGTCAACTTCACCTTCCTGTCCAACGTCATTCGCGCCACCATCACCGTGGCTGCTGACCTGGCAGGGCTGCCCGCCGCCGGGTAAGACGAGTCGGGCTTGCCGTCGGACAACTGCGCACTTTCGCGAGTGCGTACTTTCGCCGGCAAGACGACATTCTCGAGCCAGCCTGCAGTCGGTCGCCGCCGTAGGACACCTGCGCATCGCCCCCGGGCCGTGCGTAGCTTCTCCGGCGTCGCTTCTGCATCCAACCCGGTCTCGCTGAAGAACACCTGCGCATCACTCCGTGGTGCGTAGCTTCTTCAGCGAGCCGGGGGCTGGTTTTTTTTCTGGACTAGATACTATAACAAGCAGTAAGAGAATAGATGATCTCAACGAGACCTCGCTTCACGGAGTCCGTCCTTCGGGGAGTATTTCGGCAGAACAGCCATGGCAAAAAGAAGGGACCCAGTTCGTCCGGGTCCCTCCTTCTGATTGTCTCAGTCGGGCTGTGCTTGATTGCTAGTTCCGAAGGGCTATTAGCAATCATGGGCTATCAGCTCTGGCTGTTAGCGGGTTATTCCCCGTCGCTGCTGCTGGTGTCGCCGCCGTCGCCGTCACCGGCATCACCGCCGCCGCCGTCGCCACCACCGGCATCACCGCCGCCGGCATCGCCACCGCCGGCATCACCGCCGCCGGCATCGCCACCGCCGGCATCACCGCCGCCGGCATCGCCACCGCCGCCGTCGCCGCCGCCGGCATCGCCGCCGCTGGCATCGCCACCGCCGGCGTCACCACCGGAGCCGTCATCTTCTTGAAGCTTGATCTTTTTGCTGCTGGAGCAAGAGCCGGAAGCATCGCTGTCGCATACAGGCACTGTCTCGGAGAGGCTCGCCAAACCGGCGAGCGCACCGGCATCCACCCGTGCCTCAACGGCCATCGGCGCATTTACCAGCACCAGCGAACCCGCAATCAAAAGAGTTTTAATACCTTCCATATATCCGATTACTCCAAAAGGAAAGAAGATGAAATTATGGAGCAAAAACAGTCGGCAAGAAATAGGCGAATCCAAGAATTAATCTAGGGTTCCGGGTACCAGAGCTACCGAAAGAGTCAGGAGAAATCTACCAATTTTCGGGTTGTTTTTCCGCGGTCAGGTCATTTTGAAAATGCCCTGAGCCCGGCGTTCGAGTTTGGCAGCTTCGTTTTGCCGGTTGCTGACCTTGAGCAGGGGTGGCATAGTTCTCGAGGATCACCACCAGGTCCTTGTGAAAGGGACCGACTGCCTTCTCTTTGACGGAAAGAGCTCGCTGATAGAGCGGCTCTGCTTCCTCCAGGCGTCCCTGAGCTCGCAAGCAGTTGGCCAGATTGTTCAGGCTGGTAGGCAGGCGGGCGTCGGTTTCGCCCAGCTTCTCGGCTTCGGTCAGGGCGAGTTGGAAATGACTTTCGGCGTCCTTATGCTTTCCAGCGGACATGGCTTGCTGCCCTGCAACGTTGTATCGCTCCCACATAGTCAATCCTCCCTGCCTGGGCTCGAGAATGCGCCGCCGGGGCGCCCGCGCGGAACGAATGCCCTGAGGGCACCCGGTCATCTTCTGGAGATATTCCCTCTTTCCACGCGACCGTTTATTAATCAGGTGTGAATTCTTGACAACGGATTGCAGTTTGATGCCATACTCGAATAGTCACGTTTCTTCCGGCGCTTACTATGCAGAAATCGCAAATTGTCCTGGTCTTCTTTCTGGTAGCCGGTCTTTTGACGGCTGCATTCTTCACCGCCATGACGCTGTTTCAAGTGTCCAACATTTCTTCCACGTTCGAGCCTGCCAGTCACAAGCCGGATCCGGTCCAGAGCTTTGATCCTCCGACCCAGTATCGGTTTATCGACGAGAAAGGCGATTATATAAGCGACCAGGAATTCCAGCTCGCCGATGATTTTCACGAGGGGCTGGCACGGGTGGTGATCGGCAAGAAGTTCGGATTTATCGGCAAGGATGGCAGGGTTGCCATCGAGCCGGTCTATCAAGATGCCGGCAATTTCTCGGAAGGTCTGGCCGCAGTCAGACCGCCTCGAGAATTCGGCTGGGGCTTTATAGACAAGACTGGCAAGCTGGTTATTCCAGCCACCTATCGCACTGCCGGGACCTTCCACCAGGGGCGCGCGGCTGTATGCACTGCAAGCGGAGGGTACGGCTATATCGATTCGACTGGAAAAGCCCTGGGTAAGCTAGATTTCAATGCCGCTGAGGATTTCTCCCAGGGTCGTGCTCTGGTAGTGGACCAGGACCAGGACGGCGGCACCTATCGATTCGTCGATCTGGACATCAAGCCTCTGGGAAGCATGACCTTCGAGGAAGCGGACAGTTTCCACGGCGGCTATGCTGCTGTCATGAATGACGGCAAGTGGGGTTTTCTCAATCTTGATGGGAGCTATGCAATCAAACCGCAGTTCGACTCGGTGGGCAGTTTTATCGACGGCCGCGCTTCTGTAAAGGTCGGAAAGCTCTGGGGGATCATCGACAATACAGGCAAATTTCTGATCAAGCCTGTTTTCAGGCGTCTGATCGCCGTCGAGAAACCGCTCGATACCAATGGCCTCTACCCATATGGCGAGTACAAGAAAGGTTGGGGCTATCTCGATCAGGACGGGAAGGTGAAAATCGAGCCTCAGCCGTCTTTCCGGATGGTGGAATCCTATTCGGAGGGCATCGCCAGGGTTGCGACCGGGTCACCGTGCGAATGGGAAGAAGTCGACGCAGAGGTCAAGAGAGTCAGGGAAGAGGGGGCTGAAGAGAGCTCGTCGCCCGACGCTGAATTGAAGCAGGCGGAAGCGGACTATCGGGAGAAGCTCAAAGAAGCTGAGAAGGAAGCCAACGAAGAAGACAGGCAGGCTGCCCGGGAGGATGCCGAGGCGGATCTGGCCGAGGCTCGAGCCATATTCGAGGAGTCCAGAGGCGGGCTGGCTGATGGCGCCAATCTCGATCTGTCCCAGATCGGAAACAAGTAGATTCGGGGACCCGGGTCGGGAACACGGAACAACCAGTCGTGGAGCCTTTATGGCGGCGGATTTCAAAGACAGTGCCGAAGAAAAGCTGAAAGAGACGGAGCTCAGAGAAGCGACAGGGTCCGGAGCGACCGAGTTGAGAGAGGCCGTAAGCAAAGAATTGATCCTGTCGGGCGACGAGCTGCTTGCCGCAGAGCATAACAAGCTTGTCGGCACCACCGTGGCCGGGCATTACGAGATCCTCGCCCTGATCGGCACCGGTGGTATGAGCTGTGTTTATCGAGCCCGGCATCTGCTCCTCGACGAGATTGTGGCGATCAAAGTCATTCTTCCGGTGCTCGCCCACGATCCGCGATCGCTCCGGCGTTTGCAGCAGGAGGCGAAAGCCGCCAGCCGCCTGAACCATCCGGCGATTGCCGGGGTGCGCGAGTTTGGTATTATCGACGATACCAAGCCATTCATCGTCATGGACTTTATCGAGGGCCGCTCCCTGGCTGATGTTATCGCCGAGGAGGGGACCATGGGTACCGGCCGGGCTGTCGAGATTCTTCGGCAGGTCTGCCAGGGGCTAGAATACGCTCATGAGCAGGGCGTCGTGCATCGAGAGAGTGGGTAAGGTTTTGGTGGGAGTCGGGCGGTCAAGGGTGCGCGGGGGTTTGAGAAGGTGCGTCTGGGAGCAAACGGCTTTTTCTTTGTCGCTGTTTTCGCGTCGACTGGCTGCCGGGCGGGGCGGCCTGTCACACGGGCAGAACGATCGTGTCGCGAAGAGGGGACGCTCCGAGGCACGCCTTCGGAGCTGCGAGCTGCACTTGCATTAAGCTACACTTTCACTCTGGGCGCGCGAGAGACAGTCTGCTTAAAACGATTACCGGAGACGATTACAAAATCGAGAGGTGGAGCGAGCTACGAGCTCTACTCCAGTCAGCTACAATTTTTCGTCCAACGCTCACAGCACCTGCGACCAGGGGCTCGCGAAAAGCTCGCCCGCGCCCGGCCGATATTCGAGAAGATGGGACCGGAAGGAAAAGTCTGGGTCGGACACGTGGACAGGGCCCTGGCTTCAATCGGACAATGACTTGCGGGCGTTTTCCAGGGTCTGCCTGTAGAAATCCAGAAGGTCCTGGTTGGTCTCGCCCAGTCCGTTAACGACTTTCTCGGACCAGTCCAGATACTCTCGGACTCGCTCGGTAGCTAGTCTTTGGGCGGCGATGAGCTCAGGTCTCTGACATTGCTAATCTTGTCGGCGATTTTTATATGCTTGGCCCGGGGCGACTTGTGCGGAGCATGCTCGATCTGGAGCTGTTTGCGACGGTCCTTGGGCAGGCTCTTGTCGTCGGTGCACTCCATGACCAGAGAGGCGATGTCCTCGCCGAAGCGCTCGATCAGATCCGCCTCGCTGGCTTCGGTATCTTCTACGGTGTCATGAAGAATAGCCGCCGCCAGGACACTGGTGTCCTGGATATTGCCTACGGTGACCAGGATATTGGCGACATCGATGGGGTGATTTATGTATGGGGAAGCCTCTTTGTCTTTGCGTCTCTGCTGGGCGTGCATCTTGGATGCATAGCTGAGAGCCTCGAAAAGGACAGCAAGATCGACAGCCATGCCTATTCCTCCTCGATCACGCATTCGGCTTCGATCTCCACCAGCCAGTCCGAGCGAAGCAGATGGCTGACCTCTACAAAGGTCGATGCCGGCTTGATCTCGCCGAAAAACTCCGCATGAGCGCGACCGCATTCTTTCCAGCGGTGCCCGTCCACCAGATAGAGACGGGTGCGTATGACGTCCTCCAGCTTGCCGCCGGCGTCTTCGATGGCTTTTTGAATGATCTCGAGGCAACGCTTGGTCTGCCCGTACGCGTCCCCGTGGAATGCGGTGGCGCCTGATTCGGTCAGCGGTGCCGTGCCCGATACGGCGATGATGTTGCCGATTCGCTTGGCTCGGGAAAATCCGATCTTATCCTCGAAAGGCGAGTTGCTCGAAACGGTTTTCTTTGACATTGCCCGGCCGACCTGAATCCGTGATAACGCGCATTGTAGCAAGAAGGAGACCGGTCTTGCATATTACTTGCTAGAACTGGAAGGGTGACAGGCTCTGGAGATCGAGGGGGACTTTTATGCCCGGGAAGCCCGGGAAGCCCGGATTGATATAGAGCTCGTGCCTCTTCTTCCAGGCGTCGGTGCCTGGCTCCATCGTGGCTTTGTAGAGCTTGTCGAGATCCACGGAGCGGTCGCCCCGGCTGCCCCATTGATTGTCGATGGTCACTTTCTTCGTGCGCGGGTCGTAGCCAGTGATGCTGACAACATGCCAGACACCCCGCTGCCTGGAATAGGTGCCTCCCGAGTCGCTGAGGAAGGGGTCGTTGCCTGTGTGCACCCGGATGAAAGCAGGAAGCTGTCCGTTCTGTCCGGCGTCGACAATGGCTTGCTCGAGGTCTCTGGGAGACGAGACCTGCTCGGTGAAACGCCCGGCATGGACCTTGTTCTCGATGACGAAGCCGCTGTCGCTCTTTCCGGTGATCTGATTGGCAATGTCGGGCAGGTCCGAGACGCTCAAAGCCGGGCCTTGCTTGTAGCTGGTGGTCTCCCGGGGAGGGCTCTGGCTGTAGTCCATGATCCGCTCGCCGGTGTCGGCGCCGAAGCTGCTGCGTTTGCCGGGAATCTGCTCGTAGGTGATTTTGCCCTTGCTGGCGATATGACCGTCCGGGGTGACGATGGTGCGCTGCCACTTGATATTGGCGGCAGTCATCTGGAAGACCTGGCTGGCGAAGCCGCGCTCGCCGTTGCCCGGCGGGTTGCTGCGAGCTTCGTCGTCCGGGCTGAGACTTCGCATGGTCGGCGTGATCAGGGAGCCGTCTTTGCTCCTGAAACTACCGGTGATGGCAACGTCGGCGACCAGCCGGGCGGCGGCTTCGGGATTTCTCGTATAGACCCGCGATTCCACGACGCTGACATTGCAAGTGCCGTGATGCCCCTGGTCTATGGAAGTGGGCCGGGCGGCGTTGCGTATCACCTGCTGGGCAAGGCGGAGGCGCTGGTCGGCAGGCAGGGTGGCGCCCTGACCGGCGTCGAAGAGACGCGTCACTTGTTTGTAGGTCTCGGCGACCTGGTCCGAGGTGAGCCCCGCCTGTGCGGCCCGGCGCTCGAAAAAATCGAGATCGCCCCGCATGCGCCTCAGATCCCGCCCCTTCATATTGCTCTGCATGCGGTTTTCCAGGGTCGAGCGCTCGATGCTCCCGGTGGAGGCGCCGCCGGCCTGGGCCAGGCGCTCGATGCCGGGTAGCTCTTCGCCTCTGAGCTCATACAGCCAGGGGATGTGGGTGATGGGAGCGGTTTCAACCGCCGCGCCGCTCAAAATGCTGTCTGTTGCCATCGTTTCTCCTGCCCATGCTCTATTTTGTCTTTCCGGGCGTCCCGGTCAATACGGAAAGTACGACGAGGGCTGAACCATATTGTGTGACGGCTTTTGGACATGTTTTCTCTCGAGCCAGGCGCTCCTTCGCTGGCTCGAGTTCGCGCCGTTCGAGCATGAGGACGGAGCGCCCGCTCGGGGCCATTCGCGCTCTTCTCGAGAGGCTATAATGCTCCAGGCTCGGATCTAGCACTCGGCAACCCCTGGGAGGATTACATGCGGACAATTCTTTCTTTTGCTCTCTCGACCTGTCTGGCCGCCACGGCGCTCACTGCACAAGCGGCTCGCGCCGAGGAGGCAGCACGGAGTGAGTCAGGCACGAAAATCGCGGTGATGAGATTCAACGGGCCGGTAATCGTCGATCTGGACGCTGATGAGATCTGGAAGATGAAAAGCAAGCTGGAGGTGCCGGGCAAAGGAACGATGACCGCTCTCAGCGACGATCTCCAGAAGACGCTCACCAGCACTCTGGAGAAACGTCTTGGAGCTACGGTGGTGCCGATGCCGGATCTCAAGAAAGCCATGGAGACCTCCAGGGTGGAAGTCGGCAAGTCTTATAGCCCCGATCTCGCCTCCAGGCTCGGGGCGCGCTATTTCGTGACCGGCACTATCGATCGCGCCGAGTTCGACGGCAACACGGTCATGAAAGATGCATATGCCGTCACCCTCACTACCCAGATAGTTGATGCCAGGACGGGCCAGAGCGTCTGGAGCGAGACCCTCAAGAAATTCATGACCAAGGCTTTTACAAGAAAGACCGGCAAGACTGTCTATGACACTTTCAAGGATGTTCAGCTCCCGGAAGTGGCTTCTTATCTATCCGAGAAAATCGCCTCGGCTGTCGGCCGCTAGGCGCCCGCAGGCGCCGGAGCCTCTGGGGAATCGCTTTTTGCCTGCGATCAGGGGCGATCGATATCGCCGCCTCTGTAGAGCCAGCGCCCGTCGACTTTCTCGAAACGGCTCGTCTCGGTGAACGAGATATCCCGCTCGCCCTGGCGGAGTTGCGCTTTGAATTTGACCACGGCTGTGGTCTCGCCTTCTTCGCTTTCTAGAATTCGCAGGTCCTCGAAAGTGGTTATGCGCGAGAAGGCCGCCAGCTCGCGCTGCCAGCTCGGGCGATCGCTGCTGTAGGAGGGGTTGTCCGGATGGGTCGTATCGATGATGTAATCGGGCATCTCCATGGCATAAGCCGTATAGCGAGAGCGCATCAGGCTGAGGGCGCTTTCCGGCGGCGCGCCTTCGTGGAGCGGCTTGCAACACTTGTGGTAGAGCGCCTTGCTCCGGCAGGGGCAGGGATAGTATTTGCTCATGGATGATCGTCTCCTTGCGATCAGACAATACTACCACTGTCTCGATCATGATACTGCAGGTGATGCCGGCAGGCGATCGAGACTTGCGTTAGGAAATTTTGACAAACGATTGACAGGCTCGAAAGCCCGTGTTTTAGTTGAGCAATGCAATTCCAGACAGAGCGCCGGTCCTCTTCCTCCTCTACGTCATGTACGTCGGGGCAAGCCGTTCCACGAAGGCGCGCTTTGTAGTAGCTGGTGCAGATTCTACGAAGTAGTCGAGGCGAGCCCCACGGGGCTCGCTTTTTGCACCGGGGTTTTATCGAAGTCTCAGCGGAGAAAGAAAATGCTCGATATCAAATTCATCAAGGCTCATCGAGAGCAGGTCGAGAGGGCCGCTCTCGACAAGGGCATAGCCGTCGATATCGGCCGGCTCCTCGAGCTTGCCGAGAGCAGGCGCGGGCTCAGCGAGAGAATCGAGACCCTGCAGGCTCTGAAGAATCAGCTGACGCGGCAGCTCAAAAACGCCGGCAAGCAAGCGGCAACGGTGACGCCGGCCGAGGCGTTGATGGAAAGATCGAAAGAAGCCGGTGTCGAGCTGGCGAGGCTGAAACAGGAGCTCAAAGAGATCGAGAGCGAGCTCGAGAGGCTCATGCTTCTGGTACCCGGCGTACCTGCCGGCGATGTTCCCCGGGGGGCGGGTGATGCCGACAATGTCGAGATCAGGCGTCGTGGAGAGGTCCGGCAGTTCGACTTCGTGCCCCGGGACCATATGGAGATCCTCGCCCGGCACGGTCTGGTCGACTGCGAAGGTCCGCGCAAGTTCGCCGGATCGCGAGCTTATGCCTTGCTCGGCGACGCGGCGCTTCTGGAGCTGGCGGTGACGCGATTCGCTCTGGACACGGTCGTCGCCCGTGGATTCACGGCGGTGGTGGTGCCGCATATGGTGCGACCTGCCGCCATGGTCGGGACGGGCTATTTCCCTCTGGGCGAGGAGAATGCCTATCGACTCGAGCGGGACGAGCTGGTCCTGGCGGGCACATCGGAGGTGGCGCTGGTGGCGCTCCAGGCTGATCGTATCTTCGAGGAGAACGAGCTTCCCCTTCGCCTGGCAGGGATCTCGACCTGCTATCGCCGCGAGGCCGGAGCTGCCGGACGCGATACCCGCGGGCTCTACCGGGTGCATCAATTCCAAAAGGTCGAGCAGGTGGTTTTCTGCCGTCCCGACGAGGCGGAGGCTGAGCGTCTTCATTACGAGCTTCTCGGCAATGCCGAGGCGATCATGCAGGAGCTCGGTCTCGCCTATCGTGTGGTGGCGGTAGCCACCGGCGACATGGGTCAGGGCCAGGTGCGCAAGCATGACATCGAAGCCTGGATGCCCAGCCGGGGCGCCTACGGCGAAACACATTCGTGCTCGACGCTCAACGACTTCCAGGCGAGGCGCCTGAAGATACGGGTCCGGGAGAGCGCAGGCAGACGCTTCGTCTACACCCTGAACAACACCGCCATTGCCAGTCCGCGGATACTGATAGCGATCATCGAAAACTACCAGAATCGAGACGGCACGGTAACCGTTCCGGAGGCGCTGCGCCCCTATATGCCGGGACCGATTTTGAAAGGATTGTGAAAACCGCCCGATTGTCAAGTGGAGCGGTGTATGCTGGTACCAATCTAAGAATCAGAGTCGAATCAAGCAAAAAGCGCAGCGACAGGTCAGCCGCTGTCTCTTCGTTTCTGTTGTTACTCAGAGGGTCTCCAATGATAATACTGGGCGATGAAAATGAGATGCGGAGCGTTCCCGTCGTCAACTGGTTCTTGATCCTGGCTACGGTGGTGGCTTTTTTCTATCAGCTCTCCAGCGCCGGAATGGAGGCCAATGCCGGCCAGTACGGTCTGGTTCCCTGGCGGTTTCTCAACCGAACCGACTCGCTCCAGCTGCTTACTCTTCTGACCTCGATGTTCATGCACGCCGGATTCGGTCACCTGCTCGGCAATCTGTGGTTTCTTTTCATATTCGGCGACAATGTCGAGGAGCATTTCGGTCACTTCAATTACTTGTTGTTCTACATCACCTGCGGCGTCATGGGCGGTCTCGCTCATGTGCTTGCCCAGCCCGCTTCGACGATCCCGGTGATCGGCGCCAGTGGCGCCATATCCGGTGTGCTGGGCGCCTATCTGCTGCTCTATCCTGATGCGAAGCTGAGGACCTGGTGGGGAGATGATTCTATTTTCCTGGCGGCCAGAACATTCAGCGTACCCGCCTGGGCCATGATCGGCGCCTGGCTGCTTCTCCAGTATGCCTGCCTCTCTTTCCATGTAGACGGGGTGGCCTGGTACGCTCATGTAGGCGGTTTCGCTGGTGGTCTTCTCGTTGTGGTCCTCTTCCGGCTCTGCGGCGAAGCCGGACCTCACAGCCGCGAGTACAACTCTGTCCGGGAGCCCGGCACCGACGCGACCCGGGCTGTGCTGACAGTGGTTTTCACCTGTCTTGCCCTGGCCGGCGGAGCGTTCTTCCTGTGGAATCAGTCCAGCCCGGCCGTCGCCTCCTCCAGACCGGCGCCGCTTGCCGGCCCCGCCCCTGGCTGTTCTGCCGCCCCGGTCGAGGCCCCGCGGGCCGGCGCGCAGCCGTCTGCCAAAGCAGGCAAGAAAAAACCGCATCAGAAGAGCGCGCATCACAGAAGCCGTCGCACCACCCGGCATCATATCCGATGACTTCTTTCCTGTGCCGCAGTCAGAAAGAGAAATCGGATAGTCTATTGCACTGCTCGAGGTCTTTTCTGGCCAGATCCTTTTTGCCGAGCTTTTCGTAGATCTTCGATCTGACCGCGTAGGGACCGGGCTCTCTCGGGACGATCTTGATCGCCTGGTTGTAGTCCCGCAGGGCTTCCTCGTAGCGTCCCAACCGGAAAAGAAGATCTCCCCGGGCTCGATAGCTCCAGAAGTCTTTCGGCGCTATCTTGATCGCTTTCGTAAAGCTCTCCAGGGCTCTGCCGTCTTTTCCGAGGTGGCAGTCTATCTCGCCTATCCCCTTGTACCGCCAGCCCTGGGGATCGCTCTTGTTCGCCTTCTCCAGCTCGGCTCGCGCCTTCTCGTGTTGATTAAGGATTACCAGGCAACGGGCTTTCATGTCGTGGACCAGACAGGGAGACACGGTCGGATCGAGCTTCATCGAGCGGTCGAGGTCCTCGAGACCCTTTTTTGCTTGATCGAGCTCTGTGTAAGCAACTCCGCGCAGGAAATAAGCCGTTGCGCTGTCGGGCTTTTTGATGAGCGCCTGGCTGGCGAAGTCGATGGTCTTGCGGTAATCTTTCCGGCTCAGGCTGATTTGCGCCTGGGCCAGAGCGTCCTGACCGGCCAGGGCCGGCTGCCACAGGGACAGAGTTAGCACTGCCAGGAAAGGCAGAACGGTCACCATCGATCGAGTGTCTCTTCGAATTCTGTTTTCCGACATAACCTGATCATAGTAGAGTAGAACTGTGTCGATGAGGAGAGCCGCCTGTGGGTAAGCCTGGATTTTATCTCGGCTCGGCGCTTGCTTTCTGCCTCTGCGGAGCTATTGCGGGCAATGCTCAGGGGACCGGTCCGGCTGAGAGAATTCGAGATAAGAATGCCCGGAGCCATGTCAGGAAGTCTCTGAGCGGTCAGCAATTGAAGCTTCTCTGTTGCTCCAGCGGCGCCTATGACCTCTTCATATCGCCGGCGGCGGTCAATCAGGTCAGCCAGTCGGTAGGCATCAGTGTCCGGGCTGCAGCACCGGACTGGGATGTGGTGCTTGTCCGCGACGACTGCAAAGAGGTTCAGCGGCTGCCGTATGCCCGGGCGATGAAAAAGGATCTCTCGCCCTTCTTTCAATACGCTGTGCGCAAGGAGCTGGTCGAGCCAGGAAAGACGCGGGATGCCCGGATTCAGGGGAGACCCTGCAGGGTTTATTCTTTCAAGGGAGACTATGACTCGAGTTTCGCCTGGACAAGCCCGACAGGGCGGTGGCGGCAGAGAAGCGGAGCATCTTTTTCAATGCCGGTCAAAAAGAGGAGATCGAGCTTTTCAGCACTCCTCAGAAAGGCACGCTCTGAATGCGCTACTGATAAGGTCTCATGGACTGAGTAAGTAAGCCGGGTGCAGAAGCCCGGTTCCCTCGAAGAGTTCGGTCCCGGTCTCGACGAAGCCGAGCTTTTTCAGCACTTTTTGCGATGCGGTATTGTCCGGATGATGACCGGCAAAGAGCGCTCTGGCGCCAAGCACTCCGAAAGAGTAGTCGATAACGGCCCGGGCGGCTTCGCCGGCCAGTCCCTGTCCCCAGTATGCCGGACGGAGATGAAAGCCCAGCTCGAAGACATCGGTCCTGTCCCCGTAGGGTTTGAGCCCGCAACATCCGGCATGCTCGTCGAGACCATTGTCGCTTTTCAAGAAAACCGGCCAGTACTGGAAGCCCAGGCGATCCTGGTTGTCGATCTCAGCGAGAAGACGCTTTTCCACCATGTCTGCATCCAGGGGCTCTTTGCTGAACAGCCGGGTCACCTCCGGGTCTCCCCAGAGGCTAAGGGCCAGGTCCTGGTCGCAGTGGCGCCAGTGTCTGAAGCCAAGGCGCTCGGTTTGAAGGAAGTACGGCTGGGTCAAGGGCGGGTCCGGACGAGAAAGCTTGGCAGAGACGACCGCACCAGATCGTACCGGATCTTTTTGCAAGGGTGTACAATCGAGTCCTCATGAAGGCATGCCGATCTGGTCCCTTTGCAATCTCGGTTCTGGCGCTACTGTCGGCGATCGCCGGCTGGTTCGTGGCGGTGGCGGCGGGGCAGGCTCAGGAGCCCGGCGCCGGTCATATTCATAAGCTGAACAATCGCTTTCTCGGACCGAAGCTGGATGTCCAGAAATTCGTCAGGAAATTCGAAAGCGACGATCGCGATGTCTACAAAAACAGGGAAGCGATTATGAAAGCCCTGGCGGTGAAGCCTGGCGCCAGGGTGGCGGATGTCGGCGCCGGCACCGGGCTGTTTACGCGCATGCTGTCAAGAGAGGTCGGAGACGCAGGCTGGGTCTTTGCCGTGGATATCTCCCCGGGCTTTCTCGAGCACATCTCGACTTCGCTGAAAGAAAAGGGCATCGGTAATGTCACGCCGATCCTGAGCCGTCCCGATTCGGTCTGCCTGCCTCCCGATTCGGTGGATATCGCTTTCGTCTGCGATACCTATCATCATGTCGAGGCGCCCGGAGCTTTTCTGTCCTCGATTCACAGCGCCCTCGCCGACAACGGCGAGCTCGCCGTGGTGGAGTTCAGCCATCATGCCATGGCTGACAACAAATGGCTCAAAGGCCATCTTCACAAGACCAAGAAGCAGGTCATCGAAGAGATCGAGGCGGCAGGCTATCTGCTGAAGGAAGAAAAACGAATCGAGGCTCTCAAGGACAACTATTTCCTCGTATTCAAAGCGGTCTCCCGGTCGTCTTCCGGCTCCACGGATCGATCGACCGACTGATTCGCCGCAAAGCTGGTGTCCTCCCTGTCCCGCTCTCCACGATACTTGAGAAAGAGAAATCGGCAGGCTGCCAGACCCAGGGTTATGGCGATCAGCCTATGTGGCCGGACATGGTGGCGCCAGCGGTGACATAAGCGAAACGGTCCGGGGGACCGGACCGCTTCGAGGGATGGGGCGGGGGGCAGGAGCCTGGCTCACGTGAGAGGGAGGTTGCTTTCTCGTGAGATTCGCGAGCATCAATTGTGGGGCTTGGCGTGTCCGCTGCCCTCAACCGGCTTGGCCGGATCCGTGGGAGCGCGGTTGACGCGTTTTTCGTAGACCTCGACCTCGTGCCTGGAGATCTCATCGAGCCTGTAGTCTACGGTGCCGATGGTGGCGAAATTTTCGACTACATTGCCGGCGAATTGACTGATCACCGGATTGAGGCTCTTCTGGAAGCGCTCGAGCTCGGGCTTGCTGTAGCTGCCACTGTGGTCCATGTCGATGTACTGATCGTAGCTTCTCAAGAAAGCCATGGAAAGCCGGTCTACCAGTCCGTGCTCTTTCATGGACTCGGCCAGTTTCGTCCAGGTCTCCTGGCTCTCCGCCGGTGTCTCCAGGCGGGCGCGTCCGCTCATGGACTGCTGCAGATATTTCATCGCCTGGTCTGGATCTTCGTTGAGTTTGCGCTCCAGATTTTTGACTACCGAGTCGACATACTCGTCTCGATCGGGCATGGTCTGCCGCTGCTTGAAATCGGCTACCTCGCCCATGTCGATGACTCCGTCATCGTTGTGCAGAGCCGCGGCCGTGTCGAATTGCTTGAGGGCTTCGGTGGCCATTCCTCTATACATCGGATTGATTGCGCCGCTGACGCCAGCCAGCTCGGAGCGTTGAATCTTGCCATCGGACCCGGCAATGGTCCGGTCTGTCTGGGGCTTGCCGTCCTTGCCCGCAGGCGGGGTGGCGATGTCTTCCAGAAATGCCGCAGACAGCTTGGGCATGGCGCCGGAGTCCTCGAGCTTTTTGGATACGTCATTCCAGAATTCTTGTTTCTCGCTCAGAGGCCTGTCCTGGAAGTAAGTATTGACACCATTTTTGAGGGTCTTGTAGGCGTCGTCCAGTAGATTCTTGGAGACCATTTCGTTTACGTCTTTCGCCAGTTGCTCGCCACCGGGATCTTGACCGAAGGAGTGACTTTCGAATGCTGCCTGATTTGCCATGGTACGGGTCCTCGTGGGGAAGAAAGGATCGATTGCTGCCCGCATTGTCGGGGGCCAAGTCAACACGAGAATGACACCGCCAGCTTTCTTTCCTGAATTATCGGTTGTTACCCGGCGTCCTTGTGGGCCAGCTCGATATAGAATTCGTAGAGATGGTGCGTCCCGTAGCGCGGGGCGGAGAGGTCGTTGATGGCGCCCATAGTGGCTATGGTCTGTAGCATGGAGGCGGCGTTCATATTGAAGGGTTGAGCTACGAACCCGGCGGTGCCGATAAGCCAGGCGGGGATGGAGACATAAGAGGGACTCTTGCCGAGTGCGGTGAAAGCCATATAGCCGATTTCCTTCATGGTCAGGACGTCCGGTCCCCCGATGTCGAAGGCTGTGTTCCAGCGTTCTTGCTGCTCGATGGAGTTGACCAGCTCATGAGCGAGATCGGCGCCGTGAATGGGATTGAGCAGGATATCGCCTTTGCCGACCAGCGCGAATCGTCCGGACCTGGCCATGTCGAAAATACCTTCCATGTCGTTGAAGAAACCACTGGGCCTGGCTATGGTGTATCGCAAGCCCGAGGCTATCAGGGCGTCGCAGACACGCTCCCGGGCGTCCATGACGCGATTATGGCAGCGCAGCTCCTCGCCTTTGAGGACCGATACGAAAATGAAGTGCCCGACGCCACTCTTTTTTGCTTCGAGCAGGACATTCATGTTCGCTCCGTAGTCGACTTCTTCCACAGTGGGATGTCTGTCCAGCGAGCGGATGCCCAGAGAAGAGATCACCACATCGATGCCGTCGCAGAGACCGGAGAGCGTCTCGATCTCGGTGGCTTCACCGACGAAAATCTCATCGCAGGGAAGATCGAGACGCCTGGCTTTCTCCGGCTTGCGAGCCAGCGCCCGCACGAAATAGCCTCGCTTGTGGAGCTCTCTGACGACATGGCTGCCGAGATAACCCGTGGCGCCGGCCACCAGAACTTTCTTTGCGGTCATGACTGGACAACCATGGTACTAACACCGACATTGTTGCATCTAGAGAGGATCAAGTCTATCACCAGTCGATGCCGGTGGAGGCCGGCTTGTCCTGTTAGCTTTCTCGACGATTCATTGAAGCGGTACGCGGAAGAAATCTTCGAGGTCGCTCTGTTTCATCTGACCGTCCTGGGACAGGTAGAAAGCCGCTTTGTCTCTGGCTCTGACATAGCCTTTCGGTACAGTGAAGAGAGCAGGGTCCAGCGGTTTGCGTGCCAGCTCGGATGGGACGAGGATTGATCTGAGAGTTTCACCGCCTGGCTTTCGGAAGGAGGAGCGCTCGCTGTGGTCTGGGCCGAATGAGCGTCGTCGGCGCCCGCTGCCATGCCGTCCCCTGATTCTGTGAATGCTCACCGGCAGCCCGAAGTCCGCACCGCGGATGCCGGTGTATTGGCACCACATCCGATGCGTCGCTTCGGGGATGCCGCTGTTGCTCAAGCCGATTACTCTTGCGAAGATCTGATCTCTACTCTGCTGGTAGAATACCGTGTACTCTTTGCCGTTGAATCCGGCCGGCAGTCTCGCCCTGGCCGACTCGAATCGCTTCACGGCAATGCCCGGAAAGTCCTCGTCTCTCAGTTCGTGAATATATTCCTCAACCGGGAGCTCCAGATAGGTCTTGTTCTCGGGATTGATCAGAGTCGCCTTCCGCGGATCGGATGCTTTCCAGATAGAGCTGCCCAGTTTGCCTCGCATACGAATGCCCAGGCTGCTCAGATAAATCTGCAGTGGACCGTTGTCGCTCCTGCTCGTGATCGAGAGCATGGTTTCTTTGGATTGGACCGCTGGAGCCGCGGAGACGGCGATGCCGACCGATAGCACTGCCAGAATCGAGAGAATTGCTCTGGTCACCCGGTTCTCCTGTCCTGTTTCCCGTGTCTTTCTTTTGTACCCGGACTTAGAAAAAAAAGAGCAGAAAACAGAGCAGCGACCGGAGCACCACCTGATAAACATACCGGGAGCGGACATTCCGGGGGACAGGGGAATGGTCGTCCAGTGGGGAATAGAGAATGAGTCCTGAAGGTGATACAAGTTGATACATCCCTCTCGAAACTGGCTCTTGCCTGTGGCGATTCTGCTAAGTGCTCCGGTTCTTTCTTCCTGTCTTGCCTCCTGCTCTGCCGGGGCAGGCGAGCAGCCTGCGGCAGGCGGACATGCTGCAAAACCCTCTGACCCGGGAGCCGGGAGAAGGTCCCGGAAGAGGGTCGCGACCGCTCCCTGCTCGTCGCCTTACTGTGCTCAGGGCCGGGCCTCCCTGGACCGTCACCAGTATCGGAAAGCGATTCAGGAGTTCCAGAGCGAGCTTCGCTCCAATTCTCGCTGCGCTCAGGCTTATCTGGGGATTGCCAAGGCTCAGGCCGCCGGGTACCAGAACGCTAAGGCGATAGCCTCGGCGAAGAAAGCGGTGTCGATCGATTCCCGGATGGGGCAGGCTTACGAGCTTCTTTCGAGACTCTATTACGACATCCAGCGCTACGAGCTATCCATCGAGTCGGCTAATCAGGCCATCGATCTCGATCCCGCCCTGGCGCAGGCATACTATTATCGAGCCAGCTCTGCCTATTTCCTCGATCTGCTCGATTCCGGTCCGCGAAAGGTCGATATGCTCGCCGATCTCAATCAGGCGATTCGTCTTGATCCGGAGATGCAAAAAGCCTACGCTGCCAGGGGAATCTGTCTCGCCTCGCAGCGCCGGGTCGAGGAGGCTGTAGACTCCTTTTCCCGGGCTCTGCGACTCGGTCCCGATGCTGATTGCTATGCCAATCGGGCTGCGGCATACTCTTATCTCAATCGCTACGACGAAGCCCTCGATGATCTTGCCCAGGTCTCCAGGCTGCAGCCGGACAATCCTCTGCCTTACAAGACCAGGGCCGGTATAAACAAGCAACTTGAGCATTTCGACAGGGCTCTGGACGATTATGGCAAGGCTATCGCTATAGCGCCGGGCGACCTCGGAACATACTGCGATCGTGCAGGGCTCTACGAGAAATTGAAGCGTTATCCCGAGGCTGTGCGGGATTATTCGAAAGTGATTGCCGCCACTGAATATGGTGACGATGTCCTGCGTAAGCGTGCCGCTGTTTATGCGACCATGGGCAAACTCGATGAGGCTCTGGCGGATCTCGACCGGGCTCATAAGATAGATCCCGAGTCGTCGGCTACGCTGCTTGCTCGCAGCTCGGTCCTGGAGAAGCTCGGCAAAAGCGATCGGGCAAAGCGAGACCGCGAGCGTGCCGCTGAGCTCGGCGGCGAATCCTTCAAGAGCGGGCTCTAGAGAAGGCGCAGGTCAAAGGGGAGGAGTCGATGGGAACTGATATTCTTTTGATTCTGCTTCTAATCTTGTTGACGGGTCTGGTGGCGGCGTTTGCCTCTTTTGCAGGCAGGACAGAGGACGGTGAGCCTGTGCGCGGATATCTGCCCAGGATTATTTTCATAGCCGCCGCCTTCGTCGTGGTCCAGTCTGCGGTCTCGGCATTGATCCTGTTGCTGCTCTCTTCCCTGGCTCTGATTGGTGTTTTCGCTGCTCTCGGTGGCGCTGCCGAAGCGGTTCAGTCGGCGCTCAATCCGGTTTTCTGGGTTGCTATTGCTCTGCTCTGGCTTTCGAGCTATCTGAGCATGGTCTTCTTTCGGTCCATCTGCCATATGCGATTTCGAAGCCGAGCGGCGGTCCTTGCCGCTTCGGCGCTCTTTGTCCTCGCGGAGGCAGGGGCTGTCATCAAATTCGCTTCCTCCTGGACCACGAATTATCGCTATGGTTTTATCGACGCTTCCGGCAAGTACGTCATAAAACCGGCGTTCAAGACCGCCTCTCCCTTCGTCGACGGTCTTGCCAGAGTGGCGGACGAAGGTCCGGAGAGCGCCGAGGGACCGGCTTATTTCATCGATTCCACCGGCAGAAGGGCGGATTCTCCGGGAGGCGACAGAGAGAAGCAATATGAGGCTTCGACTCGGCTGGAGCCGAGCGCTCGCACGACCCCACTGAAAGCCGAGGGGCTTCTTCTCCGCGATGATTTCGTGGACGGTCTGGCCATCGCTCAGAGCAACAAGACAGGGCGTTTCGGATTTGTCGACCAGTCGTTGAATTTCGTGGTGGAGCCGAAATTCAACGACTTGAGGCGATTCAGCGACGGTCTGGCAGCGGTTTCAGTTGCTTCGCGACGGGCGAGCTGGGGCTATATAGACCGCATGGGCAACCTCGTGATCGAGCCAGTCTATGTCGATGCAGGCAGCTTTAGCGGCGGATTTGCCGTGGTCGGCAGATTCGTGAAGGTCGACGGCCGGAGCCAGGAGCAAGAACAGCTGCGGTTCGGGGCTATAGACCGGTCGGGACGTGTGGTGGTTCCGTTCGAGTTCGTTGCCCTGGGTAAGTTCTCCAGCGGCCTGGCGCCGGCATGCATCGACCTCAACCACCCACCCTCCGGGGTCGGGCTCGATCTCGAATCACGTTTTCTGAAATAGCCGGAAAGAGAGGGCTCAGGTCGTCTGGAGACTTCGCATGCGCTCCGGGGCGGTGGCAAGCTCGACGATCTCGAAGTCCAGAAAGTCGTACAGGGGCAGGGTCTTCAAGTGATCCCGAACGGCCCACTCGTTGCTCTCCCTGAAGATCAGGTAAGCGCGCCAGGGGTCGCTGTCCGGCGCCCCGATATGCACCTCCTTGATAATGCCCTGGCGCTTCAGCTCTTCCGTGCGTTCGACCTCTTTCCTGATCAGGGCTCTGTAAGCGTCGTCGGGGGGAGCCTTATGGCTGGCGGTCACCATGAAGCGTCGCTTGGTGTCTTCCCCGAAATCGGGGAATTCGCTCAGCGGCGCCAGCCTGATCGGCTCGTCCGACTCGATGGAGCGCAGTCGCCGGTCGAGCATTGCCAGGTAATCGGCTCGTACCTCCTCGCCGACACGGGCAGGACCCCAGGCGACGAATGGATCGAGGGGCAGGAAGCCGTTGAACCAGAAGACACCGTGATGGATTGGCAGAAGCACCGCGTCGAGAGAGGGGTTGACACCGTATCCGGTGTAACCGTCCGCGAGCCCGCCGGTGGTAATGATCACCATGCCCTTTTTCCTGCCGCCGCCCAGCCCGTTCTCGTAGAGTTTGCCCATGCCGTAGACGCGCCCCATCGGGAAGGCCTTGTCCACCCAGCCTTTCATGATCGCCGGCATGCCGAACCACCAGAGGGGAAAGCTGAAGATGAGCAGATCGCAGTCTTCGAGCTTGGCGATCTCCGCATCCAGCTCCGGGGCGAAGCCGTTATTTTCGCTGGCGTACTGCTCTTCTACCTGTTGCTTGAGGTAATCCGGATCTTTGATAGTGGCGAAATTTCGTCTGTCCGAGACGGGATCGAACTGCTCGGCATAAAGGTCGGAGATTACGACCTGGTGCCCGGTCTCGCGCAGGGTGCTGATCGCTTGATTGAAAAGGGCGCTTGAAAAGCTTTTGGGCTCGTGGTGGGCGTGGACGATCAACACTTTCATGGCAAGAGCCTCCCTGTTGCGAGCAATAGACTGCTGAATGTAGCGCTCCAGCCTTAAAAGTTCAAGATGCGGTTTGCGCTCGGAGCACTGGACCGCGATCATTTTACAGGCAATCCGGGTCTCATTCGCTCTGAGCGTCGAGCAGGTAGATGGAGCGGGTCAGATCGTCGGCGGCGCCGCGTTTTATCGAAATGTCGATCTCCTCGCCGGCACGAGCTACGGTGATGACGGCCCGGGTGTCGCGGGCGCCGATTATGGCTGTGCAAACCTGGGCGTCGGTGAGCTTGCTGGTGTCTTTGCCGTCGACACGCAAGACTCGATCGCCCTGTTTGAGACCGGCAAACTCGGCGGGGCTCTTGGGAAATACCTGATCGATGCGCCCGTCCTTGACCGAGATGCCTACAAAGCCTGCGTCCTGGGGCACAGTCGTGGTGGAGATGCGATCGAAGTGAGAGACGATCCTGGCGCAATATTCGAGTTGCGATCCGGCAGCGCCCAGGTCGATCACTTTCCGGTAGTGATTGCTCGCCGAGCGATAACGCTTTGTCCGCCGGTAGGCTTCAGCCAGCTCGAAATGAATCCAGATGTTCTGGCGCAGAGGACCGACCATTGAGGAGAGAGCCAGCTTGTCTATGGCGGACTGATATTCCCGGGAGCTTTTATCGAGCAGCCTCTGGCGGTCTTCCTGAGACAGGTCTGACGCCGGGGCGGCTTCCGGTCTCATCCGGTACCACTGGTAGAGCTCGGTCAGAAAGAGATCCCAGTTGAGTTCGTCGTCGCTTCTGGCTCGCTCGGTCTCCTCATCTTCTTTCTCGATAATGAATGCCCGACCTCCGTCCCAGCAGACGAACAATCCCCGGGTCTGCTCGTCGGACCGGTAATGTCTGACAGAGTAGAGAAATCCAGGCAGCAAGCCCTCGTCCAGAGAGACCAGATAGCCGTGGGGAACAGGCAGAACGATCTGACAGGAAACGAACTCTCCGGGTGTCAGCCCCGGCTCGGCGCTGCTCTCGCGCTGTTTGCGAGAGCCCTGTTTGCGCTTGAGCCTTTTGTTCGCTGGACCGCCGGTCATGATTGTTGAACCCGAAGCTTTTAGAAGCTATTGTGACACAGAGCTCAGAGCAGTTTGAACAGGCTTTCGAGTGGCGAGGGGCGCCTGTATTTGAGGTCCAGGGCTTTTTGCAGATCGCGCTCGGCTTCGGACCGGAGACCGAGCCGGCTCTCGGCCTCCGACCTGATGCGGTAGGTGCTGGAACTGTCAGGCTGTTTTACAAGGGCGGCGTCGGCTGCTTTGATGGCGCCCTCGTAATCTTTGAGGGCAATCAGAGCGATAGCCCTTTTCCTGTCCACATCTGCGTTTCCCGGGTGGAGTTTCGCGCATGTATCCAGCATGTCCATGGCAGTCTTCCGGTCGCCTTTCATGGCAGCCAGAGTGCTATTGACCATCCGTGCCGAGATGTTGTCGGACCGCGCCGAAAGAGCCCGATCGGCAAGCTCTCGAGCTTCTTTGATTCTGCCTGACCGGACAAGAACAGTGGCTTTGTCGGCCAGGACCTGCGAGCTATCGGGGAATTTCTTCAGGAGCTTATCCAGGATCTCTATAGCTTTCTCAGTATCTCCCATGCCCTCGTATGATGCTGCGAGGTATTCGAGGGCCATGAAGTCTTCAGGCTCCAGTTCCAGTGCTTTCTTTGCCCAGACTGCGGACCGCTCGAAATCATACTGGCGGTAAAAAACGGCGGATTTGGCTATTAACGCCCTGCTGCACTTAGGATCGAGCTCCAATGCTTTTTCGGAATCTTTCATGGCATTATCGAGATCCTGGAGCCCGATCCTTGCCCAGGCACGTTCGACATATGCATACGGGTATTCGGGATCTATGGCGATAGCGGCGTCGCTCTCAACCAGCCCCTTCTCGCATTCGAAATTGGTCGTGTAGATATAGGATTTGTAGGTCCGTGCCCGGGAGGCGTCCTTGCCTTTGCTGTCCAGAGCGACAACGGCGTCATAAGACGCAAGCGCCTCCTTCTCTTTGCCTAGCTTCGAGTAGACGCTTCCCAGCTCCAGGTGATACCAGGGAATTTTACCGTCGATTTCGATTGCTCTGCGAAAGTCGTCCCGGGACTGCTCGAGCTGATCGAGAAAGCATTCGGCGTGACCTTTGTAAGCGTAGAGATCGGCGCTCTCGGGATGCTCCTCGAGCTCTTTCTTGACCAGCTCGAGACCTTCTTTGTATTTGCCGGCGCGAAGCAAGTCCTGCACATCACTGCCAACCGGTTTTGCGCAGCCGCTCGTGAGAGTCGCCAGGGCGAGACAGATAGTTGCTGAGGCCAGTCTTCTGTTATAAAGTGTCATCTATTCACCTGTGGCAGTCGTGTTGCTATTCTATACGCAAATGACCAGACGTAAATGACGAGGCTATCTGTATTTCTCTTGTGTCTGGCACTGTCCACGCAGGGTCGGGCCCTTGCTCAGGACTCGGGGCGTGGATCCGGAGCGGGCTCGGGATCGTCTGCCGGGGATATCGCCGGGATCACCGATTGCACTCTCGCTGAGCCTGCCGGAGGTCCCCTTCTTCCCCTGAGAAAGCAGCTCCGGGAGCAGATTGTCGAGGCGGAGAAACGCGGGGTCGGGATAAAGTCGTATGCCGAGGCTTTCTCGAGTCTGGAGGAGCAGGTGGTGCGCCAGAAGCTCCGCGCCAATCCTTTGCCGGGCATCGATCCGGACGGACCCGGGTCGCTCAAGGACGACGCAAGATTAAAAAGGCATTTGCAGGGCAAATAGCATGGCGGTCGGCTCACTCTCTCGACCTGGTATCGATAACCGGGGTCTGTCAGCATGGCATAATGGTCGGCGGCGGTAAGGAGGCGACTGGCTCCGATGAGTAAGATCCTGCTGGTGGAGGACGAGTCCGATCTGGCGATGGAAGTCAAGGAATGGCTTTCCCGGGAGAAGTATCTGGTGGAGGTCCTGGACAACGGTCAGGCGGCCTCCGACACTCTTCATGTCGCCGAATATGACCTGATCATCCTGGACTGGCAGTTGCCCGGTCTTTCGGGCGTGGAGATCTGCCGGACCTATCGCAGCCGGGGAGGCACGACGCCGGTGCTCATTCTGACGGCGCGCACCAGTGTCGATGATCGCGAGACCGGTCTCGATTCGGGCGCCGACGATTATCTGTGCAAGCCCTTCGCGCTCAAGGAGCTCTCCGCCAGGGTGCGGGCGCTTCTCCGGCGGACTTCCGCAGTTCGGACCAGTGCGCTTTCCTGCCGCGATATTCTACTCGAGCCCCGGGCGCGCAAGGTCAGCCGGGCAGGCAACTCGGTGCATCTCGAGCCGAAGGAGTTCGCTCTTCTGGAATTCTTCATGCGGCATCCTGACACTGTATTCAGTGCCGAAACCCTGCTCGCTCGTGTCTGGGAGTCGGACACGGAAGCCTCGCCGGAAGCGATCAGGACCTATATCCGCGGTCTGCGAAAGAAGCTGGATGACAGAGAGCGGATAAGCACGGTGCACGGTCTCGGCTATCGGTTCAATTCCTGATGTTCAAACGTCTCAGAATGGTCCTTGCCGGGCAGTTCATGCTGCTTTCCCTTTCCGTCTATGTTGTCCTCGCCTTTTCTTCTCTGGCGCTTTTCCGCCACGGCCTCGACGAGATCATGGACGAGCGCCTTCGAGAGCTTGTCGATGTGGCCATGGGGGCGGTGGCAGTGAGCGGCGATCATCTTCATCTACGCGGAGACCAGAGCGCGATGTCCATGGTGCACAAGCGTATATCGATCCAGCTCTGGCATCGCGACCGGACTCTGGCGTCAGCCTATGGCTCGCCGGGGGTAAAGACCCTGATCGACGGGGATAGCGAGCTCGTGTCCGGTGGCGAGCGATTTCGCTCAATGTCCTGCCCCATAGTCATCGATGGCGAGAAGGTGGGCTACCTGCAGGTACAGGTCGATACCTTCTTGCGGGACCAGGTGGTGCGGGAGCTGTTCGATGCCGCCCTGATGCTGGGACCGGTTCTTATTCTAGCCCTGGGAGCAAGCGGGTATTGGTTTGCCGGAATCGCGATCAGACCGGTACGGAGGACCTATGATTTGCAAAAGCGATTTCTCAGCGATGCCGGTCACGAGCTGAAAACGCCGGTGGCGGTCATTCAGGCGTCTCTGGAAATCCTCGAGCAGGATCTGGAGAAGCAACCCCAGTCGCTGGAGCGTCTCAAGCGAGTGCAGCGTTCGGCGGAGCGCATGCGCAATCTCGTAGGCGATCTTCTTCTTCTCACCAGGACCGAGCAGGGCGCGGCGCCCCCGGAGATGAAGAGCCTCTCTCTCGATATGCTTGTCAGGGAGGTCCTCGGGCAGTTCTCGGATCTCTACGAAGACAAGGGAGTGGAGCTCAACGCCGGATCTATCGAGGCTGTGCAGATCGAAGGCAATCAACAATCCCTGGAGATAATTGTCTCCAATCTTCTCAAGAATGCCCTGATGTACACCGAAAGTGGTGGCTCTGTAAGCGTCAGGCTGACCCGTTCCGGCAACCAGGCAGTAGTCACCGTAGCCGATACCGGTATAGGCATCGCGCCGGCTTATCTGGAGCGCCTGTTCGATCGTTTTTTCCGGGTCGACGAGGCGCGCAGCCGCGAGGACGGAGGCAGCGGTCTCGGGCTTGCCATCGTGAAAGCCCTGGTGGACAGTCACCGCGGATCTATCCATGTGGACAGCGTGCCCGGGAAGGGAACCACTTTCTCTATTTCTTTGCCCCTGTGATCATGGCGATTATCTGGGGTCCGGCTCCTTCCTCGTGGGTTCCAGCATGAGGTCTCCCATCATGGTTGCGAAGTCGTTGGCTATCTCTTTTTCGCCACGAAGCTCGGAGAGACGGGAGACTCTCGTGTATCCGTCTGGAAGTTTCGATTCCGAGTCGGGTATCCTGGTGCGCAGGCAGGCGCCGGTATCGACTACGGTATGGCGTTTGCCGTTCTTGAAGACATTGACCCGGCGAAGAAGCACGCCTTCGAGCTGCGGTACGGCGTATATCCAGCGGAGAAACGCAATTTGCCTCGAGCTCAGATTCACCGGCGGTCTCGCCTGGGTGATCTCGAGGCGGTCGCAAACCATCGAGCGATCGGCACCGTTGCGGTAGATGAACTCCGATTTAGACACGTAGGAGTCCATTGGTTTCACCGAGAATGTGAGGTCCACTGCCTGGAGCCCGAAACGTGTGGTCGGCCGCCGGCTGATTCTGTCTTTGACAATCAGTCGATCTTTCATTTCTGTCAGGGGCCACGTGTCGTAGGATGCAATCTTGACCCGGCGAAGCTTGGTATTGAGACCCACCACTTTGCACTCCGGACCGAGGCAGCGATAGATGAGATGCAAATTGGGATAGCTCATGGAGACAAAGTCTTTAGACAGCCAGAGGACCGAGGGACCGTGAGCCAGATCGGTTTGCATTATCCTGTAAGCGCCGGGGTCCTTGCTTTCGAGACCGAGTACGGGAGCTATCGAGCTGATGATCATGAGAAAGGCAGCCGACGCGGCGACCGGAAAAATGCGAAATGACTCGAGGGGAAGCATAATCGAATTATACTTATTACATGAGCAAGATGAGCGAGAGAAAGAAGGACGATAACGGCGGCGAGGCCCCAGCCAATAGCGATCCCGGCAGGGTCTCGACCTGGGTGGCTTTTCGATCCGGGCTGCGCCGGGCGCTTTTGAGAGATCTGGGTGACCGCACCAGATACGACTGGATCCAGGTTTTTGGCGCCGTGCTCGTGATCGGATCTTTCCTGATCCTGGCTTTTCTTGTCGTCGCCCATCCCTTTCTGGAGGCGGAGCTGGTGAAGACCATGGGGCTCTGCGCCGCCGCCAACGTGGCAGCCGGCGCAATCGGCATGAGTCTTTCGCGCTGGGGAATCGAGGACGTCGAGCTTCTGGAGCGACTGAAGCGGATAGATGACCCACTGGTGTCCGAAGCCCTCAACAAGCTCGGTTTCAAGAAGGGCGATATGGATATCGACTAGCTCTCGGATTGGTTCTGCCTGATCGAGCTCCAGTAGACGAGATAAATCAGGACGAACTGAAGGGGCAGTCTCAGCCAGAGAGCGAGTGCCGGAATAGCCGGGTAGTGATCGGCGCGCAGGAGCATATTGATGTTGGCGGGAAAGACCGCGATGAGCAGGGCGATCAGTCCGATGCCTGCGGCTCTTCTGGTAATCCGTACCTGCAGGGTGATACCGCCTGCGATTTCGAGCAAGCCCGAGATATAGACGATAAGTTTCTTTGCCGGAAGGACTGCCGGTATGATCTCGATGAAAACATCCGGGTTGGTGAAGTGAAATACTCCTGCCACGACGAACAGACACGAGAGCAGGATTGAGATTATTCGGCGGGCTCTGGACAAGTTTCGATTACGTGCGGTTATCGGGATGCGGAGTGCCGGGTCTTTTGGCGTCCCGGCTTACCATTGCTGGGCCCGATCTCCGCGAACAAGACCCTGGCTCGGGCCCACACGAGGGTAACTCCATAATATGTTACTTTTCGCCCGATGAAAACAGGCGACCGGCTTGCCTGCCGGCGATCGTCTCCTGGTAGGCGTTTCGGGCGGCGATGATTTCGTCGGCATGATCTCTGGCCCAGACCTCGAGGTCGTTGAGCACCGGCACCAGGGTCTTTCCCAGAGGGGTCAGGGAGTATTCGACCCGGGGCGGCACTTCGGCGTAGATCTTGCGCGCCACCAGCCCGTCGGCTTCCAGCTCGCGTAGTTGATGGGTCAGCACTTTCTGAGTGACGCCCTTGAGGGCTCGCATCAGCTCGTTGAACCTCATGGTCCCGCCTTTGAGCTTGCAGATGATCACTACTTTCCATTTGTCCGAGATCATCGCGATGGTCGCCATGATCGGGCATTCGAGCTTGGTTTGCATAACGGGCCTCGTATAGGTTTCGAGCAAGTTTCTATAAGGATACTACAGAACTATTGGGATACTACAGAACAGATGGGTGCCTACTTGCCGATTGATACTATGCCATTCTATGCTGAATGGGTGAGCGTTGCAACCCGCGAGATTAATCAATCATCCAGTGAAAGGAGATAGAAATGACCACCGAAACATTGACCAGAGAATCCGCTCAGGCAGTTGAATTCTTCGAGCGCAAGCTTGCCTTCGAGACCGGTCCGATAGGCGTCAAGTACGCCCTGGAGAATCAGGAGCCGGTCACGATCGTTGATCTGAGACAGCCGGAGCTCTTTGCGAAGGGTCACGTTCCCACCGCCATCAACCTGCTCTATGACGATCTCGAGAGCAAGCTGGACAAGTTGAGCAAGGACAGGACCACCATCGTCTATTGCTACAACATCACCTGCCACCTCTCGGCCAGAGCGGCTCTGCTGCTGGCCAGGAAGGGCTATCCGGTGAAAGAGATGATCGGCGGCTATGCCGAATGGGAAAGGGCAGAACTCCCGGTAGAAAGCAGGGGTGGAAGTTGCTGTCAGTAGCATGAGCGGCTGCGGATTGCTTCGAGAAACCACCGCATGCGGGGCAGGCACATTCCGTGCCTGCCCTTTGCAGTTCACTTGATTAAGTGATCCGAACGAAAGTTCTCATCCCGCATAGGGATACATAATTGTTACTGCCGGCGTAAATCGCTCTCCCGGTGGATATCAGGGCGGCATACGATGGAGGAAACTGCCTTTAATCGTTGGTGTATCCAGGAGTCATTGTGGAAGTTTTTCTCGTAGCCTTTTTGATCTTCTATATCTATCACGGTACTGGTATCACCCTCGGTTATCACCGGCTGCTCTCGCATCGCTCTTTCAAGGTGCCTCACTGGCTCGAGTACTTCATAGTCTCGGGTGGTTATCTCTGTTTCGAGGGATCCCCCATTTACTGGGTCACCAATCACCGACTGCACCACCGTTATTCGGATCAGAAAGGCGATCCGCATTCGCCGGTCGACGGATTCTGGCACAGCTATATAGGCTGGATGTATAAGCCTATCGTGAAGGTATCGTTCGAGCAGAGCCGCCTGGTCTCGCCTGATCTCTATCGTGACCGGGTCTACGAGATGCTTCACCTCAATAACAGCGACTATCACGCGCTTCTCTGCCTGATCGTGGGCGTGCTCTTTCGTATCGTCCTCCTGGCCGTTTTTGGTCCGGTGGTCCTGGCGGCCAACCTGCTTGCCACCCTGGTGGTCTTCAATGCTCCTCTGCTGGTCAATTCGGTCGGTCACCTGAAAGAGTTCGGTTACCGCAACTTCGAGTCCGGGGACGGCAGCCGCAATGTCTGGTGGGTGGCTCTTATAGCCCTGGGGGAAGGCTGGCACAACAACCACCACTATGCCCCGAAGTCGGCTCGTCATGGTCTGACAGCCTGGGAGTTCGATCTCTCTTATCTGGTATTGAGCGTTCTGAAAGTCCTCGGTCTGGCTACCGAGATCCGCCTGCCTACCAGCGAGCAGATGAGCCGCTACCGGGTTTTCGACCAGCCTGCTGTCGAGCTGGATTCTGATCCCGGATTTGAGCCCGATTCCGGGCCTGATCCTGAGCCTGATCCCGAATCGAAGGCAAGCGAAAGCGACCGTCCGCTCGCCCCTGTGGATTGATTTCCTGGCTCAGCTGCCGCCGTTCTTCTCGTCCGGTGGTGGCAGGGGTTTGATCCGGTAGAGGCACTGGCTGGACCGCCGGGGGTCCCGTTTGATCCCTGTCAGGGTGGCGCCGGGGAATCCCTTGTTGGTGATACGCTGCTCGTCGGCGCCCACGGTTCGGACCAGGCGCTCGTATATGGGCAGGACGAGGGTCTTCTTGCATTCGTTGGATTCGCTGGTTCTTCCCGTAGCGTCCATCAAGCCGGCATAATGCTCGGCTATGTCTGCCACTCCCGGGTGCTCCTCTCCATAGACCTTCTGGGCTGCGTCCAGAGCCTTGACATAGAGAGGCTCTGCGTCGTCGTATTTCTGCTGGGCGTGACAGACCATGGCCAGATTCTGCATGATCGAGACCACATCCTCGTTTTGCTCGCCGAGCAATTTGATGTGAATGTCCAGGGCTCTGCGGCAATGCTCCTCGGACTTCGGGTAGTCGTTGAGGGCGAAGTAAAGGCCGGCCAGGGTGTTGTGGGTGGTTCCGACTCTGATGTGGTAATCGCCCATGAGCCGGGTCTTGAGCTCGAGAAGCTCGGTGAGAAGCACTTCCGCTTCCTGGAACTTCCTCTTCTGGCAGAGTATATCGGCAAAGTATTCCAGGGTCATAAGGTAGCGGGGATCGAGCTTGTCCAGGTCGCGGACTTCCCGCCAGGCGCGCCGCCAGTGCACCTCGGCCGATTCGAAGTCCCGGTCGCGCATGCTCTGGCATGCGTTATTGTAGAACTCAGCCCACTTCTCTTCGTTCACTCTTTCAAATGATCCATTCCCGTAATTATTGCTTGCCCTGTTTGGGGCGAGTCGAATCAGGAATTTTGCCCCGACTTCCCTTCCCTCCGAAGGGGTCGCCCAGACCCATGTCCCGTCCCATGTCCTCCAGAATCCGGTAGCGGTCTCCCATGACTTTGTAGATGTTGTCCACGAGCTTGAGTCCGGGAGGCTCCCGGAAGAGATTATCCGGGCAGGGAATGGACTCGATTTTTATGGTCCGGAAAATCATGTATTGTTGCCTGGTCTCAGCCATGTTGAGAAGCAGGCCCACCGGAACGCCTTCGAAGGTTGGAGTCTTGTAGAAGCTGGTGATGAGCTTCTGGCTGCCCGGGTCGAGCTTGATCGCCCGGGTGTAGAAATACTGCACGCCCCGGACGTTCTTGGGTTTGGACATGGTGCCTTCGCTGCTCCCCATGAAGGTTCCGAAGGTCGTGAGAATATTGGACTTGAGCTCGAAATTGACTTTCGCTGTCACTCTTTCGACGGGTATCTTGCCCAGGGTCGAGCCGGGTAGTCTGGTGCTGTTTCGGGCATTGATAAAGCGAAAGTCGTTCAGGTTGAAGCCGGTGTTCTCGCCCCTGGTGCTGAGGTCGTCGAGGCTGAGCAGATACTTGCTTCTCGAGGTCGGGCTGAAGACAATCGACTTCCAGCTTGGTGCCCTGGCGATCACATTGAACTGCGATTGCAGGATCTCGACCCGGACGGCTTTCGGCGTGATGAATAAATTGACCGGACCCTGGACGGTGTCCTGGTAGAGGCGCCAGCCTCTCTCTGTCTTTTCTGATTGTTTCGTCCGCTTGGGCCCGGGCTTAGAGGACTTGCTTCTGGCTTCTGGACTGGCTTCGGCTGCGCGGATCGAGAGCGCGGCAAGGCTCATGGCGCAGAGAACGGCCGGGAGCGATGGGGGACGGGACAGTTTCATTGTTGCAAAAGAAGGAGAGGCTACGGAATAGCTTAGCACTCTCAGGGGTTATACTATCTAGTTCCTTGTGGTCAGTTCCTTTTTTATGGAATGGTTCTATGACTTCATCTTCCCGGCGTCTCGAATTTGTCTTCTCCCCCGTGGCTCTCGCTCTTTCCCTTGCGGTGGCAGGGCTGCCGCTGATCGCAGCGCCGCTCGATAAAGTCGAGGGTCTCGAGAGGCTCAGACTGACTCCTGCCCTGCGTCAGGCGGACGACAACAGCGTACCGCATGTCTTCAAGTTCAACGGCTATCGAGAGCCCCTGGCTTCGGCCGGAGCGCGGAACAAGAATCCGGATACCGAAACGAAAGAAAGCGGGAGCGGCGCCTCTGTAACCGGTGAATCTGAGCCAGGGCTCGTCTGGCATCGCTGGGACGAGTCGCTTTTCGAGCAGGCGAGGAAGGAGAAGAAGCTGGTTATCCTCGATCTCGAGGCGGTCTGGTGTCACTGGTGCCATGTCATGGACCACGAGACATATAGCAGACCGGATGTGAGCAAGGTGCTCAATCAGAACTTCATCTGCGTGAAGGTAGACCAGGACTCGCGCCCTGACCTGAGTCATCGCTACGAAGATTATGGCTGGCCTGCCACGATCATATTCGACGCCGACGGCAAAGAGCTGGTGAAGCGCTCAGGATATATCAATCCCGAGAAGATGCTCTCCCTGCTCGAAGCAGTAGTGAAGGACCCGTCGCCCCAACAGTCATCTCGGAGTGACGAGAAGCCCATCGCGTTTGCCGCCGAGGGAGCGCTTCCTGATTCGCTCAGGGAGGAGCTGAGCAAAAAGCATATCGATGGTTTTGATAGCAGATACGGTGCCTGGGGAAGGTTTCATAAGTTCCTCGACTGGGACAGCGTGGACTACAGTATCGAGCTTGCCATAGCCGGGGACAAAGAGGCGGCCGGGCGGGCTCGCAAGACGCTCGATGGTCAGCTCAATCTGCTCGATCCGGTATGGGGAGGCGTCTACCAGTACTCCACCGATGGTGACTGGCAGCATCCGCATTTCGAGAAAATCATGCAGATGCAGGCCGAGAATATGCGGGTCTACGCCATCGGCTATTCGGTTTTCGGTGACCCGAAGTATCTGGCTGCATCCCGGAGCATCGCCTCCTATCTGGAGAAGTTTCTGACTTCCCCGGAAGGAGCCTTCTACACCAGTCAGGATGCCGATGTCGTTCAGGGAGAGCACAGCGGCGAGTATTTCGACCTGGACGATGCAGGCAGGCGCAGAGCTGGCATCCCGAGGGTCGACAAGCATATCTATGCCAGGGAGAACGGCTGGGCAATCGGGGGTCTTGCCTATCTATACATGGTCACCGGCGACCGGACCTTTCTCGACAGGGCTATCCGAGCCGCCGACTGGGTCGAGAAGAACAGGTCGCTTCCCGGGGGCGGCTTCCGGCACGGCGACGATGACGGGTCCGGGCCTTATCTTGGTGACAGCCTCGCTATGGGGCGTGCCTACTTGAGCCTCTATGAAGCGACTGCCGATCGCAAGTGGTTGACTCTTGCCGAGTCTGCCGCAAAGTTTATCGCGGCGAATTTCGCTGATGATACCGTGTCCGGTGCGGGGTATCTCACCGCCGATCTGAAGAGCAGCAGAGTCGTGAGAACCCAGCCCCTTCTGGAGGAGAACGTCAGGCTCGCCAGATTCGCCAATTTGCTCGGACAGTATACCGGTGACGAGCAGTACGGCAAGATGGCGAGAACTGCCATGCGCTTTCTGGCCACCCCGGCAATCGCCAGGCGCAAGAAAGTGCTGGTGGCGGGAATCCTGCTTGCCGACCGGGAGATCGCCAGCGCTCCCACCCATATAACCGTCGTCGGAAGCAAGAAAGACGAGGAGGCCCGCGCGCTTTTCATGGCCGCCCTCAAAGGACCGGCTGTGTACCGGCGGCTCGAGTGGTACGATCGCGAAGAGGGCAAGCTGCCCAATATGGCAGTGGACTATCCCGAGCTCCCGCAGGCGGCTGCTTTCTCTTGCGGGGAAGGCAAATGCTCGACACCGGCTTTCGAGCCTGACTCGGTCCGGGCACTCTTCCGGGTGCGAGAGATCTGACGGTTTCCGGCCGATTCTCGAAAATTGTCGGACTGTTCTTCTCTCAGACCCTGTGAGAAGCTTTCAGGCCGGTTCTTCGACGCGCTGCTCGAGGATGAGTCTGGCTATCTCATAGACGGCGTCGACCCGGTCGAGGTTGTGCACCGGCGGCAGTGGCGCTTCGAGGCGATTGTCTTTCAACTCCAGCCTCTCCACGATGGATACGATGTCCTCGGGCTCTTCCACCGGATAGGCCAGTCCCGCTTCGATGAGGATCTCGGCGGTTCCTGATTCCTGAGGCATTGGCTCGGTCACCATATCGAGTGCCATCGGCACCCGCCTGGCGATTGCCTCGAAGGTGGTTAGCCCGCCGGCTTTCGTGACCAGTAGATCGCAAGCATCCATGCTGTCGATCATCGATTCGGCGCGATCGAGAATGACGGTCCGGCAGGAAAGCTCGTGGCTGGCCCCTTCCACCTCCTTCTGAAGTCTTCGATTCTTCCCGCATATGAAGATCACCTGGAAGGGTCGCCTTACCTCGGCGAGAGCCCTGTAGATGGCGAGCATATTGCCACCGCCGGCGGATCCGGCTGTGACCACCAGGGTGAGAAGCTCCGGATCGAGCCCGAGCCCTTCGAGCAGGGCCTGTCTCGGCTGAACAGCCGGTTTGAGATAATCCGGGGAGATCGGCATGCCCACTACCCTGATCCGGTCGGGATTGAGTCCCATGGCGATGAGCCTGTCCCTGGCGATATCGTTGGGAGCTATGGTCATGCTGGCGTCCCGGCATGCCCAGCCGCTCCAGAGATTGGCGTTCGGGTCGGTCAGCACTGTGATAAGCTTGATCTTCTTCTCGAGTCCCATGGTTTTGAGGGTTCGCGCCAGGTAATGATTGACCATGGGGTGGACCGAAACGATTATTGAAGGGTTGATTCTCTCGATCAACCTCTTCGTATAGTCCGAGACGAGCCTGTAGCCGATCTCGTTCTCGTTGGGCTTGATCCATTCTATCAAGGCGAAATAGTATTTCATCCAGTTCTGGTGCCCGCGGAGGAGCCGGTTGTATGTATGCTCGAACATGGCATTGACCGGATTGCTCTCTTCGATGACGTCTTTCATGACTATCTCGACATCGGTCGAATCGGCCAATTCGAGGACCGCTTTCTTTATGGCTTCGGCGGCGCTGCGGTGCCCGCCTCCGGTGTCGGAGAAGACCAGGAAGATGCGAAACGGACCGGTCATGAGGCGAGCCCTCGAGAAAACCCGGAAAAGGAGTTTGACCCCGGGATGATCATACCTGACTTGAAGATGCATGCCGGTGGGAGTTGAAAACAATTGCCAAGGCTTGTAAAACAGTTCCTAATTGTAGGTCAGGAGTTTGCCAATATGACTGAAAGAGTTATTGCCGACAGAAAGCCATGCGTGGTCAAGCTCGCCCCGGGCAATTATGCCTGGTGCGCCTGCGGGCGCTCGGCCAAGCAGCCTTTCTGCGACGGCTCCCATACCGGCACGGACATCGCTCCGGTCCGGTTCGCTGTTGAGGAAGAGACCACTATGGCTCTATGCGCCTGCAAGCATACCAAGCGTGAGCCCCGTTGCGATGGCACGCATTCGTCCCTGCCCTAGAGCCGGAGGCTTCGGCTTTCGAGAGTTCGCCGGGGCGCTCCTGGCTGGCTCCCTGCTGGCCTTTTGCAGCATCCCGGCTGAGGCTGCGGAGGCGGTCGGTAGCAGCGCCGGGCTGGACGGCATCCACGAGCACTTCACCGCGGAGCTGCAGAAGTATGTCGGTGACGGGATGGTGGATTACAGGCGCTGGCGCCAGCATCCCGAGGGTCTCAAGAAGTATCTGGACGAGCTCCAGGCATTGAGCCCGGAGCAGTACAGGTCCATGCCGGAGGACGAGAAGAAGGCTCTCTGGATCAACGCCTATAACGCTTTCACTGTCTGGCTGGTGCTCAAGAACTATCCTATACAAGCCACCAGCAAGTTCTATCCGGCATCCAGCATCCGGCAGGTAAAGGGCTTCTGGGAAGACAATTTCATCAACGTCGGCGGGCAGAAAGTAAGCCTCGAGCAGATCGAGCACAATGTGCTGCGCCGGGATGTCCAGGACCCGCGCTTCCACTTCGCTGTGGTTCCCGCTTCTATGGGCGGGGCGAGGCTGGGGCGTGTCGCCTACAGCTCCCGGGGAATCAACAAGAGGCTCGGGCGAGCCACCCGCGAATATCTGGGCAACGAGCAGAATGTCAGGGTTGATACTGCCAATAATACCGTCTACGTGACCCAGCTCTTTCGCTGGTTTCCCCTGGACTTCGCCGAAGGAACGGATCTGGTCAAGCGTTTTCCGCCACCCACCGATGATGAGATCGTCGTGGATTTTCTGCGGCGCAGCGGCCCGGCCGGTTTGCGCTCCCGCCTGGAGCGCAAGGAAGGCGATCCACCCTTTAAAGTCATCTACGAGCCTTACGACTGGAGCCTCAACGAGATCGACTGCTCTTTCTAGATGGCTGTCAGAACCTCGAGAATCTCTTCCATGTCCGGCATGCCTTTATGGATAAACCGGATGATGCCGCTCCGGTCGATGACGAAAAGGACCCGGTCGGCGATGATCCGGTCGCCTCGCACGGCTCCGTAGGTGCGCCCGATTTCTCCGTTATTGTCCGAGAGCAGGGTGAGATTGAGACCGTGCCTGGAAGCGAAGACTTCGTGCTTTTCCAGGCTATCCACCGAAACTCCCAGGACGACGGTGTTTTTCTCCGTGAAGCGCTCGAGGCTGTCGGAGAAGGAGCACATCTCCCTGGTACAGCCGGGAGTATTGTCCCGCGGGTAGAATGCCAGGATGACATTCTTGCTGCCCTGAAAGTCAGCCAGGCTGACCTCTCCTGTGGGAAATGCCGAGAGCTTGAAGGGCGGAGCCTGGTCTCCGGCTTTGAGCTCGACTGTCTCTTGATGCGGTGAAGTCATCTTGGTCGCCTCCCGACCTGATTTCAATCCAGTGAAATCAGCCTTTTCCAATTCAATGTTCCCGTTATGGACTCGCCTTTCGGCGATGCCAGAAATGTTACCAGAGCGCCGAGATCCTCGGGCTTGCCCCGGCTGTCCCGGGAGCAGACGGCGACATTGGCGCCTTCGCCGGCCAGGGACGCGCGGGCGAATCCGAGACCATAGCTGTTTTGTTGATAGTGCGGTCTTGTATCCGGCATTCTAGAATATGGCTGCGTGAAGTGTCAGGGAACAATATCAAGGGGTCCAGGGTCGCTCTGTCTATGTCCGGAAGATATATCGCGATTGCCCTTTTTGTGCTGTTTGCGCTGGCCCCTTTGCCCCGGGCGTTTGGTCAGGGGAGCTGCTCGGTGGTCTATGTGGACAAGAAGCAAGTGCCCATGGCAGAGCTCGGCTGCTACGGCGTGCCTGTGATGGTCAAGGCCGGTCCCCTCAAGCTTCCGGGCATCTGTCTCACCGGCGTTCGCTCGGGCACCCGGGCTGCCGCCAACAAGCTCCAGACCGGCGATGTGGTCATGAAGATCAATGGTCTTGCTGTTCCCACGCCGAAAGCGCTGAATGACATCATGATCAATCTCAAGAACTCGATAGTCAATATCGACTACGGCCGCCTGAAAAACGGCAAATTCCAGATGCACCGCCAGGAGTTTCTGCAAGTCGCCTCCCATGCCAATGCTTATGCCACCCGTCCGGTGACCGACCTTGAGAATTTCATGTACACCCTGGTGGATGCGGACCGCAAGATGAAGGGACTGAAGGGCTTGAGACGAAGCTCCGGTCTGGCGAGGATGGCTCGCAGCCACGCCGACGACATGGCCAAGCGCAACTACACCGGTCATGTGACACCGGAAGGGCGCGGCACTGTGGAGCGGTACAAGATGTCCGGGCTCAAGATGGAAGGTGCGATCACCGAGAACTGCGCTTATCCTTTTGCCCAGCCTGATCCCCTCGATATGGTGCGCTCCGGGGAGAAGCAGCTCATGGGTTCGGAGGGCCACCGGGCCAATATAATGCACCCGGATATCGTCGCTGCCGGCATCGGTATCGCCTACAGGCGTGACGGCGGCCTGATGATCGTCCAGGTCTTCTCCTCCGCGCCGATTCCTTGATGACTTTTAGTTAGCTGGATGACATCAGTTCGAAGGTACGATGAAATGAAAATCTGGGTCTTGAATGCATTTCTATCGATGTTGTTTGCCGGAGTCACTTCCGTCATGGCAAAGCAGGGGTTGAGCGGGATTTCGGCTGACCTGGGTCTGGCTGTGCGAACCGGCCTGGTCTTCGTGATGACCACGATATTCGCTTGCTTCGCTGTCCCGCAAAGCGAGCTGGCGTCTTTGAAGATCCCCAACTGGCTCTGGCTCGGCGCCTCGGCACTGACCACCACTGCCTCCTGGATCTTCTTTTACCGCGCTATCAAGGATGGTGAGGTGTCGACGGTCGCCCTTATAGACAAAGGCAGCGTGGTAGTGGCTGTGGTCCTGGCCGTCTGGCTCTTGAACGAGTCGATAACAATCCACAAGGCGGCAGGCGCAGCCCTTGTTCTAGCGGGATTGCTCCTGATCGCCAGGGGATAATCGCGAGAGCCTCTTTATTGCAGAATCACTCTGGTAAGTCTATCTGGAGCAGGCGATCTCTGTCGAAGACTGCTTCTCCGTTTTTCTTCTTGTTGATGGTCACCACCATGAGCATGCGCCTGGAGTCCGGCGACCAGACTGCCGAGATGAGCTCACCGGAAACGGTGGTGGAGAGTTTCTCTCCTGACTTGCAATTCCGGATGACGACTTTCTTGCCGTCCATGGAGAATTCATGTTTGTTGTCGGGGCTGGGCAGGGGTTTCAGCTCGGCGTCGGGCAGTGCTTTCGTCTCTTTCAAGACCTTTCCGTCGTCCGGGGCGATCTCGACGGATTTGGAGTCGTCGCTGATTTCGAGCTTGCCGGCCAGGCACTGGAGCTGAACCTGGTGCTTTACCAGATCGACCGGGTCTTTTCGATCGTAGATGACCTTCGGCTTCTCGCCTGTGAGATTGAGAACCTCGAACTTGTAAGAATCGGCAAGCCAGACTCCTTTGCTTAGTGGAGTGCGTCTGGCTACTACCAGATTGGAGCCAACCCAGATCGGTGAGCCGATCAGGTCATAGAGCTCGAAATGCTTGGCCGGAGCCAGAGCTGTGCGCCTGCTCCCCTTCGTCGCGTCATAGACGCCGATGCCGACATTGCCGCCATAGGCACCATTGGTGGCATCACAGATGGCGTAAGCGATCATGTCCTCTGTCGGATGCGCTGTGGGAAGGTCGAGATACCCCGACTGCGGGGCGGCCACTTCGCTGTTTTTCTTCGTGGCGAAATCATAGGCATAGATCTCGTTGCCGGCCTGGGTCTCGGCCAGGACTCGCTTGCCGCTGATCGGCTGTTTCTGGCGCACATAGTAGAGGCGGTCTCCCTTCGTCGAAGCCTCCGGGTTCCAGCCGTAGTCGATCTTGATCGCGGCGTTGCCGTCCGCTGGCAATATGGTCACCTCCGGATCGGACCAGCGAGAGTCGGTCTTGCTCCTCTCTCTGAATCTCTCGAGTTCCGATTCGGAGTATGCTTCCGCTTCGTGAAAATCAGGCTGGTGTTTCTTTTTGACGAAGGCGACCTGTGCCGAGCCCGGAATGAAGACCGGGGAATAGAGCTCGGTGTTGGCTTGGTCGACCAGGGTTTTGACTTCGAGCTTTCGAGCCGCCTGCGCCGGCAGGGCGAGTAAAAAAGTCGCAGCAAGCAGCAGGTGGCGAAAGACCATTCGTGATTTCGGTGAAGGCATAGATTGAGATTCGCTCCGAGGTCGCAGACAAGTCTGACTTACCCCCGCCCAGGTTAAATTAGGCAGTTCTCTCTCTTGTCATTGCGAGATTCCTGTCTCTTCTGTCTGAAGACCTTAGATATGCGTGTAGAGAGCAATTCGCCTGTCCGTAGCCGGCAGCTATGCGGTAATATGTCCGGTTAGCGAAAGTTCGGAAGGGCTGGAGATTGAAACGGATAGCATTTAGTGCTTCATGTCTCTTATTGTCGACATGCGCTCTATGGTCGGCAGTCGGCTCTTTGGCGCAGGCGCAGGCTCAGGCTCAGGCTCAGGCTCAGGATCAGGCTATCTATACCCAGGCGATGGCTCTCTACAAGGCGAAGCGTTACGACCAGGCAGGGCGACTTTTCGAGCGAGCCTGGCAGTCCGATGACTCGAACCCGAAGGCTGCTTACTTCGCCGGCTATTGTTCGTACCTTTCGGGCAGGAGACCGGAATCGTGCCGAATTCTCTGGCAGCTTGTCGACCGGCATGCAGACAGCCCCGAGGCCAGTGCGGCTCGCAAGATGCTGAGCCAGACGGATCCCTCAGGGATCTACCGGAAGTCGCCAGGGGCGAGCCCGGCGCGTGCCAGAAGCGGCGTTTCTTCCGCAACTTCGCAGCCGGCCGAATCGCCGAAGCAGATTGTCGATGCGCTGGTGACGGTGCACAAGCCGACAGGCAAGTTTCCGGCGGTCACTCCGACTTTTGTCGCCAGTATCAAGGATATGTTGCTCGCTCTGCCCGAGCCCGTGCTTCGCACTCTGCGCGATAAGCGTGGAAAAGTGAGCATCAGGCCGTCGGTGATCGAGATGGATTACCGGATCCAGAACACGAGACCGCGAGGGTGGACGGACGGAAGCAGCTGGGCCAATAGCCCGGCCCTGACCCAGGGGCGTGAAGTGGTTGTTTCGCAGTATCGTCTGGATGACGCAGGGAATCCGGTGAATACGGATTCCGAGATCGGTGTCGTCAGGCACGAGGTCGGGCACGCGCTGGATTATTGTCTCGGCAATGTGAGCGAGACCGAGAAGTTCAAGCATGCTTATCTTCTCGATGCGGCGAAGGTCCCCGGGGAGCTCCGGGCCAAGCTCGATTACTACCTGCAAAAAAGCGAGGCCGGACCTTCCGAGGTCTTCGCCGAGCTTTTCAATGCGCGGTTCGGCGGCTATACGGACAGGGGCAGAGCCGGGTCATCAGCCCTGGTGAACAGCAATTTCCCTCTGTGCAAGAAGCTTGTCGAAGAGTGCCTGGCGAAGATGAAATAGTGGCTCTTGCAAGCGCGGTTCTGAGCGAATGGCATGTGAAGTCAGCCTGGCGGAGAGCGCTCATCGCCGAGCTGTGCTGTGCCGCTCAATGGCATGGGGGGATGGAGAAGCTTTGAATCCCCTAACTACAGGGTACATAATCCTCACATGGAGGCTGCTCGAGAGTCGGCATGCTTTTCTGGAAGATTCACGATGTATGAGACTGTCTCGAGGATAATCTGGTTTCTTGTCCGGATTGCTCTTGTAATTGTCTTTTTCGGAACACCAATTGTCGGATTCTGGTTGGCTTCGTCCCTGGCGGCTTTTCAGGGCGGTCCCGCCTGGCTGGCCTGGACGGCCGGAGCACTTCTCTTCCCGATTCTTCCGGGCCTCTGGGAGCTTCATGCCTGGGCTTACAGGCGCTCGGAGAGCAAGCCCACCCTCACAGTTCTGGACCGGCTCGGTTTGCGCACTTTCGTAATCGGTTTTGTTTTCGTGGCTGCCCTCCTCTACCGATATCCGCAGCTGGCCTTCGTTTCTCTATCGACGCGCGGCGACTGGATGCTCGACAGGGCAAAGGGACCGGAGGTCGAGCGCGCACGCCGGTTTCTCTTCGCCACCGCCGGCGGTCTGGAGTGGCTCTATCGCGCCAGCCGAAGCAATCCCTACAGGGATCTGATCGACAAAGAGGCGCAAAAACAAGCCGATGAAGCCGCGAAGCAGTGCCAGCAGGATCTGGCGGAGCAACGCGAGCAACAAAATGAGGATTCGGAGTCAGAGTCTGACTCGGGTAAGCAGAACCAAGACAAGCTGGACTCAGGTGAGGAGATTGCCGAGCCGAGCGAACAGGAGAAACAGGAGCAGAAGCAGGGCGGAGAAAAGCAGGATGAGCGTTTCTTTCGCCCCGACCGGATCGCAGGAAAAGGTGACAGAAGCGAGAACAGAGCGACAGAGAGCGGGGCTGCCGACAGGCAAAGCGGGCAGATAGCCGGGAAGAGCTCCGAGGAAGGCGCTGGCGAACAGAGTCGCGCCTGGCCATGGAAAGGTGCGAAGTTGCATCCGGCGGTGGCTGCAATGCCTGCTTCGGTGGAGACGAGCATCCAATCCGTGGCACGCTATCTCGTCGAGAAGGAAAGGGACCCTGTCCTGCGCGTCAAAGCCGCGCACGACTATGTGGCTGACCGAGTCGCATACGACTATGTCTCCTACTACGCCGGCAAATACCCGCCCCAGGACGCCAGGACCGTGTTCAAAACAAGGAAGAGCGTATGCGCCGGCTATGCCAATCTACTTTCGGCGCTGGGAAAGGCGATGAAGGAGGAGATCGTGGTGGTTGTCGGTGATTGCCGCTCCGATACCGGCGAGAGGCTCACAGGTAGCGGTCACGCCTGGAATGCAGCACGAATAGAAGGGCGGTGGTATCTGATCGACGCGACCTGGGATTCGGGTTCGGTAAGCAGGGAGGAGGGTTTTTCCAAGAATTACCAGACTGAATATCTCTTGACTCCTCCGGGGGTTATGATCCTTGACCATTATCCCGACAACCCGACCTGGCAACTTTTGCCTCAGGCTCTTTCCCAGGGCGAGTTCTTGCGGCAGCCCATGCTCAGTCCCTCCTTCTATTCCGCCGGTTTGAAGCTCGTCCAGCCCAATCGAGCCCGGAACGAGAGTGGAGACAGGGCTGTGGCGGTGGTGAAGAATCCGATGAAGCAATGGCTTATGGTGGATCTGGAGCAGAACGGAAAATCGATCGGCAATTCCAGCCAGCCTGTTAACAGCGAGACCGCGGAGCTAGAGCGGCATTTGCCGGATAAGGGTATGTACAGGATGAATATTTTCATCAATGAGACGAAGCCATTCGGTGAGTATCAATTCGTCGGGGCCCTCGATTATGTCAATCGGTGATCGGTAGCGCTTATAGTCCAGCCCGCCCGGCGGGGCACCAGGCGCGTGAGCAGATCTGAGCAGGAATTGGGAATAAACAGTTAGCAACTTGTATTCCTGGCAGAATGTCTTATTCCGGAAAACCTGCAAATAAAGTCGAAGCGGAGAATGTGAATCTCCGTGAAATCTGCTCTTCCTGCGCAAAGCCGAAGAGAAAGATTCGCAAAGGATCCCTTACCGGATGGATATTCAAAGCCAACTGCTGCGAGTGTGAGATAGATAGCGAACAAGAGCCAGTGCTGCTCGGAAAGGGCTTGAAGGAAGCTCACGCCGATCGAGAAGAACTTCCCGATTTCCCGGATCTGGGGGAAAGATACAGAGTCGAAGAATATATCGGCCAGGGTGGAATGGGTACGGTTTTCAAAGCACGCGATCTGGAATTGGATCAGCTATTTGCTGTCAAAGTTCTGAGAAAGGAACTGGTAGAAGATAAGGAGTCTTTGAAGCGTTTCGAGCTGGAAGCCAGGACTGTGATCGAGCTGGATCACCCGAACATCGTGTCAGTCTATAGACAGGACAAGAATCCTGATGGCATCCCATTTCTTGTTATGGATCTGGTTGAGGGATATTCTCTCTCTCAGATCGCCAGCCCGCAGATGAGCAAAGAGCAAGCAATCGAGGTTTGCATGCAAATTTGCAATGCCCTTGAGTACGCCCATGAAAAAGGCGTTATTCACAGGGACTTGAAGCCATGCAATGTATTAGTCACCAGAAATGGTGGCAGCGAAATAGTCAAGCTCGTGGATTTCGGAATCGCCAGAGTAGAGTCGAGCCTTCATCGAGAAACGATGAATTTGACGCAAACTGGAGACATTATTGGCAGCCCCCACTATATGAGCCCGGAGCAGTGTCTGGGTTTCGGACTGGACCAGAGGTCCGATGTTTACTCTATTGGCTGCATACTATACGAGCTGCTGATTGGCTCTCCACCCTTCCGCGGAGCGAATCCCGTCGAGATCATCTCCAAGCACCTTTCTCACGACGACATAAACCTGGACGAGTCAGTGTATCTCGGAAAGAGGGATGCTCAGTATCTGGCAGCTGTGATCAATAAATGTCTGGATAGAGAGTTGGACAGCAGATATTCAAGCGCATCTCGATTGCGGTCCGATCTTGCTCTGGTGCTTAGTGGAAAAAGACCCGAGGCTCTTGATCGCGAAATGCATATCAGGGGACATCTCGACTCTGGCTCAGTCGTCACTATCTTAGTGGCTGTCCTGTTCTCGATACTGTTTTTGTATTCGACAGTTCCCGGAACCCTGGCGCCACTGGCAGCGATTCTTGCGGCTTCGCTGGCCGGGGTTTTCGCCTATGTCGGGTATCCTGGAAACCGCCTGCTCTCGGACAGTCTCCTGATTCGAAACAAGTGGTCCCTGATGCTGAAGACCTTTTATTCGTTCGTATTCTCCGTGACATGCCTCTTTGGTTGCATCCTGTGTATTGTGAAGATCGGCACAGATAGCCCTGGATCCGGCAATTCTTTAATATATGTCTTTGTCTCGCTTCTCGCCGTTTCAACTATCATCTTTCTATCGGACGCGCTCCTCAATAAGAAATGGAAGCTTCTTGGAGCCTGCGCGCTCTGGTGGCTGGCCAACTCTCTCACTGTCGGTCTCTATGCTGCTGTCGCGGCCGGGCACTTCAACAATCCCAATCCGGCATACGGAGCCGTGATTCTGGCTGCGGCTGGTATCATGAGTTCGCTGGTTTCTCTGCCATTTCTATTTGGTCTGATGCGTCTTGCCTTGAAAGTATCACCTTCAGGGTTGAAAAAATTCTTGCGCTTCATAGGTCTGATGGAATTAAACGAGTTCGTCGACTTGCCAGCTGCGGCATCTATGTCAACCGCCAAGCCGTGAACAGCCATCCAGAAGGTGGAGATTCATCAGACTGCGATATGACCGGCACTATTTGAAGCCCTGGAAAGTGTCCGGTTCCAGCGTAGCGGAAGAATTTCTTCCCTCTCTTCTCACCGAGGCGAATCTGCCGCTGTCTATGTGAACCTCGGTTCCGTCCGGAAAGTGGATGATCGAGCGATTGGCACTGGCTGACACTTTGACTCCGCCCGAGAAATTTGTAGTGTTCACCTCCGGCATAACGCCATAGGGCGTGGAGCTCTTGCTCTTTACCGAAAGGCGGTTGCCGGTCGAGTCGAATAGTACCAGTCTTCCCTCATTGTCCAGACGGATCGTCTCACCTGATACCAGCTCGAGAGTCTCGCCCAGGCAGTGTCTCGATAGAACGTCACCGTCGCCCAGTGTCTTGATCTCGTCAGGCAGCATACAGCCGCCGGTGACGTGTTCAGCAGGTCGTGCGGTGCTTTCGTTGAAATCGGACCAGTCTTGCAGAGACGTCAGCGGTCCGGGGTCGGATCGTTCGGATTGATATTGCACAGGAATTTCGAATCTTTCAGTCATGGCGGGCGCTCCTTTCACAAGAAACAGCGAGGTCTATTGACGCTCTGGTGAGCCCAATCTATCTTGAGGGTGTAACCCATGTGTAACGGATTTGAGAAGCTTTAGCGGGCTGAAAGTCAGTGACTACCCCGACGGTCAAACATCTAGAAGAAGTACTTCTTCTCCAGGGGGTCGCGGTACTCGGGGGGAAGCTTCATGATCAGGCTGCGCGCTGCCCGGTAGCTCCAGTAGGATTTGCTCGGGCAGGTCTCCAGGGCTCGCTCGAGGTGCGCTGCGCAGGCCTGGTAGTCTTGCTTGCTCCAGTCGAGCAGAGCAGTATAGGAGGCATTGTCGTACTCCTGCCGTTTGTCCAGTTGCTCGTAGTCGAGCTTGCCGGCGAAGTGTTTAAGAAGCGGATAGGGCCAGCCGTTGAAGACTGCGTTTGCCATATGATATGGACACTGCAGACGATCGTGCTCGTGAGACAGAGCCTCCTCGAGCGCCTCTTTCGCTTCTCTATCCCTGTGCAAGCATCTAAGCGAGACATAGTAGCGAAGCCTTGCTATCCGCGCCTGTATAGGATTGGTGTCTTTCTCGTCGAGAAATTCCCGGAGCGCCGCGACTGCTTTGTCGAAGTCCCCTCTGGCAAAATCCTCGGAGCCAGCTACGAATTTGCTCTGAGTGAGCTCGTCGAGCATCCAGCGCTTCAGCTCTCTGTAGTTTTTCGCTCCGGTCGTAGTGGCTGAGGCGGTCCCGTCCGGAAGGGCGAGAACCACACAGGGAAAAGCGTGGGCACCGTACTTGTTCTCGAGGTTCTGGACATCAGGCGGATTGGCTCCGTTCTCCACGGATTTGTCCACGACATGAACAGGAATCACTTTTTCGTTGATCAGATCGACAAGAGGGCCGTTGCCGAAGCAATCTCTTTCGAATTCCAGGCAGCGTTGAGACCAGTCTGCGCTGAAGTAGTAGAGAATCGGCTTTTGCAGGGCGAGGGCAGCATCGGCATTGCTCTGCCAGGCAATGGTCTTGTTCGGCATCGACTTCTGTCCGGCCTCCCAGATGTTGAACCCGATGCGGATCACCAGAGCCAGTACGGTGGCTATGATCAACCACAGGGGAACGCAGATGCTCTCCGACCGGTCAGTCGTTAGCATAGGAGAATTCCTGACGGCTCAGGAGCCAGGCGGCAATCAACAGGTAGAGCAAGAGGTTGGAGATATAGTCGAGGAAGGGGCTCAGGCTGAATGTGGTGGCATTCAAAAGAGAATCCAGATCGAGATAGGGATAGAACACTGTTCCGATAGCCGCAAAGAATGCTTCTCCCTGCTGCATCGGAACCTGGGCCAGTAGCCCTTCGGGTTTTAGCGAAGCGCTGGCGGTGGAGCCTGCCAGATACGAGCCGGTAAGCAGTAAAAGAGCCCAGGACGATAGTTTGTCTGGCAACTTGCAGATAAGCAGGCTCAGGCAGGAAGCGCTGAGAGCGTTGACCGAAACGCTGAGAATTTGCAGAGCCTCCGGCAGAATGAGAGGGCTGGTGCCGAAGAGGAGTTGCATCATCAGCAGCATCAATAATATTTTGGCTGCGAAGAATTGCGTGCCGAGCCAGCCTGCAAGAGCCTTGGTCAGCACATAGTCGAAGCGCCTTATCGGGCGCGAGAAGAGGAGGGCATAGTATTCGTTGCCGGCTTGATAGTTGTCGGTGGTGAATCGCAGCGCCACCAGAAGCAGTACCGCGGGGTTTGTCACCAGTCCCAGAATCCCGTAGATTCCGATAGGACCCAGAGAGGCAGCACCAGCGGCGCTGATGAGAAGAAGAACATGCCACAAAATATCCATCTTGCCGAATTTTCGGACCTGAAGAAGCAAGGTGTAGAAGATAACGACAGGATTAACCATCGGCGGTGTTTTCTTTGATATTTGCGAAGAGATCCGAGAGATTCTTGCGCTCGAAGAAGACTTCTTCCAGGTCTATTTGCGCGTTGATAAGGGATCGAACGAGACCTGGCATCTGGTGCCTGGCACGCAGGACGAGCCGGCAGAAGCCGCCTTCGCCGTTCGGGAGCGCTGCGCTCTCCTCTTTGTCAGGCAAGTAGAGCATAACGTCGAACTGGCTGGCTATTTCCTGCAGGCGCTGCTCGGTGTCCTCGGGGCCGACCCAGCGCACCATCACGGTGACGGTCTGCTCGGCTGATTCACGCTGATCGACGATGTCGATGGTGCCGGCATTCACGAAGGCGACCCGGTCGCAAACCCGCTCGACGTCGTCGAGGTTGTGAGAGTTGAGAACGACGGTGACCTTCTCTTGCTTCCACTGGCGGATAAGATCCCTGACCATGTTTCGGGCGGGCGGATCGAGCCCCGATGTGGGCTCGTCTAGAAAGCATACCCGCGGAGCATGCACGAGCATCTGAGCGAGACCGACTTTCTGGAGCATGCCTTTGGAGAAGGTCTTGACCGGACGCGAGCGTGCCGCTTGAATCAGCCCTACCCGATCGAGAGCCTCTTCCACGGCGGCTTTCCGCTTGCCCCAGTCGCCTCCGCCCAGGAGGTAATGGTATCCCACGAACTCACGGGGACTCATCCATTTGTCGTATTTGGCTCGCTCCGGCAAGAATCCGGTAATACGCCGGACCTCCAGATGTGTGGGGGAGCGTCCGTTTATAAGAATCGTGCCGGTGGTCGGCCAGATTAGCCCCAGCAGGCACTCCATGAGAGTCGTCTTGCCGGCTCCGTTGGGTCCGATAAATGCGAAGACCTCGCCCTCTTCGACTGTGAAGCTCACCTGCTTGAGGGCCTGTACTTTGCCACGCTTGTAAGTTTTCGATAAGTCACTGACGGTGATCACACCCGAGACCCTTCTTTCTCAGAACCCAAGTGCCATATACCCGTCAATCAGTGAAACGAAAGGCTAGCCGCGCTTGCCGGCGCTGCCCGGGGCCGCCGCGAGAGCCTTCGTGCCGGGCATTATCTCGAAGTCCGGGGCAAATTCGACGAACATATCGAAGAGCAAATCGAGGGGGTTACGATCTCCCTTCAATTCCGCTTTGCCGGTGACGACGAGATCCTCCAGGGTCTCCTCTGCCGCCATCAACGACTCCAGCTCGCGGCGATTGATGACAATGGTGAGATCCGCGTCTTTTGCCTGAAAGCCCTCGATATTCGTAAGAGTGCTGTTGCTCAGCTCCAGAACGAATTGCTCGCCATTGTCCGGAGTTTGCAAATTGATGGTGAACCTCAGTCCCTCTGCTTTCTGAGAGCTGAAACGTATACCGAGGAAGTCTAGCCACCGGCTGGTGGGCAGGGCTCGTATGGTATCTGCGGTGATGGTCTGGGGCGGAATACCCTGGGGCAGCCCGTTGCGGAGCTCGCAGGCGGCAGCCAGCAAGCTGTTGCGCACGCTGGGGCTCTCTTTCTGGTAGCCGAGCTGCTCGAATGAATCGGCCAGGAGATCCTTGGCCGATTGATTGCCGGGCTCGGCATAGACGAGCTTGTTCAGGAGCTCCATGGCTTCCCGGTACTTGCCCGATTCGTTCAATTCTTTCGCTTTCGCCGTGATCTTCTCGGCGCCGCCCATCATCTCCACATAGAGTGGGGCGGATTCTCCGGGCGAGAGCGGGATGAGCGTGGCGGGATTGGCGTCCCAGTAGCCGAGATAGCGGTTGATGACGGCGCGGCTGTTGTGCTCTTCGGAGCCATGGTAACTGCGTGCCGCCCATTGCTGCTGCAAACTCCGGGGAAGCTGGTAGGTGTTGTGAATCTCGTTGATGGTCACCCCCTTATTCGCCTGGTGCAGGACCTGATTGTTCAGATGAGCGTACACATCACGCTGTGTCCGCATCACTTCTTGTACGCGGGCGTTCCCCCATCTGGGCCAGGAGTGTGCCGAGAACATCACTTCCGCCTCCTGACCGAACAGGTAGAGCGCCTCGTTGATTTTCCTGGACCATTCGAGAGCGTCGCGCACCAGGGCGCCGCGCAGAGTGTAGATGTTGTGGATGGTTCCGGTTATGTTTTCCGCTGCCCAGAAGGCTTTGAGCTCGGGGAAGTAAGTGTTCATCTCGGCTGGCGCTTCTGTTCCGGGCGTGTTCTGGAAAATCATCTTCACACCGTCGATGGTCAGCTCTTCCAGGTTTTTCTCGATATAGCGTGTCGGCTCGATCAGCCCGGTATTGCCGGCGGCCGTGTTCTTGCCGATGGACTGGTCGACGTGACCGAAAGGGCTGCGCGGCAAAAGCAGTCCGTATTGATAGAATGCCCGGCGGTTCATGGCGTTGCCGGCATAGATATTCTCGGATACCGCCGCTTCCATGAAGCCGACCGGAGCGATGACCGGCACTCGACCGGCTTTGACATCCTCTTCCTTCACGATACCGTGGGCGCCACCATAGTGATCGACATGGGAGTGAGAATAGACGACGGCAACCACCGGGCGCTCGCCCAGGTGCTCGTTGACCAGGGCAAGGGCGGCCTTTGCTGTTTCTTTCGTGGTCAGGGTATCGAAGACTATCCAGCCGCTGTCGCCTTTGACGAAGGTTGTGTTCGCCAGATCGAAGCCGCGAACCTGATAGATCTTTTCCGGCAGCACCTCATAGAGGCCATAAGCCATGTTCAAGACAGCCTGGCGCTGCAGCGAGGGATGCACGCTGTCGAATTCGCCGTCTTCGAGCAAGAAATCATAGCTGCCCATATCCCAGGCGACATTGCCTGCTTCAGCCATGATCTGTTTGTATGGAGGCTCCACGAGAAAGCCTTTTCTCGCCTCTTCGAAGTCGAGCCTGTCTTCGAACGGCAGCGCCCCTCGCAATGCCTCCTGGAGCTTGACGGTAAACTCGGACGGCATTTTTCCCTTGGGATCGAAGTGGCTCTTGTTCATGGGTGCACCTGTGACTCGTCGAATCCAATCCGCATAAGCTATCACGTTGAAGGGCAGAGCGATCTGGATGCCAGACCATTCCGGGCCCGGCTGCTCGGGCTATGCAGTCGTCGAAGAAGGGAAAGTAAGCCAGCTCGGACCTTATCCGGTTGCGTTCCTGGCGGCTGTGAAGAATTGCTCCAGCCAGTCGGTGTTCTCTTTGCTCCAGGAGAAATTCTTGCAGGCTTCGTCTTTCTCATCGAGAAGTTGATCTATGGCGCTCAGGGTGCGGGGATCGCCTTCGGCGAGACCACGGGCGAACTGGGCTTCCTGCTCCAGGGTCGGGGCGCTCGGATGAGCAGGTGGCTCAGGTTTGCTGCCATTGGCCGGAAGGCAGAAACGCTCGAATTGCTCGAGCAGCTCTTTGCTGCCCGGGCTCTGGTGATAGCAGAGCACTGCCATGGCGTAGCTGGCGGTGTTCCAGTAGTTTCCCCGGACAGTCTCGCTCACCACTTGCTTGAGAAGGGACTCTGCCGCGTCCCTGAGCTCGGGACGGCGGCACCAGCGGGCGGCAGCGAAAACGATGTCTTCCACCACCGATTGACATTCGAGACGCTTGATATCATCCGGGGCGAGTTCTCTGTCGCGGGCCGATTCGTGGGAAAAGAGCCTCGCGAGCAAATCGGGCTCGGGACTTTCGAGATGGCCGGCAAGAGTGGCCGCTACTTTCCGGTCGTTGAAATTGTCCGAGGAGAAAGAGTGATCGATGAGCCCATGTGCCGAGGCGATGGCGCCGAGCGGCTCGAGCACTGCTCCTTCAAGACCGGCCGGCATGAGCTCATCGCCGACCATGGCGCAGAGATCGTCCCACATCTCGAGCAGATCGGGGGATTTTGTTTGCGAATCGGAGCTATCTTCGGGCATGGTAATCTCGGTCAGGGTTCTCTTAAGTATACAGCCAGTCAGTGACCGGGCAGACTTACGCTGCCAATATCACGCTAGCTCGGCGCGATCGGGCTGGCAGAGCTCGCGCCAGATCTGACAATCATGCCGCAATCCCAGCTTTGACGGGGGTATCCGGCTTCGGACCCAGAACCGGCGCCGGGCACCGCGACCGGTAGCTCTTGCATTGTTGAAATCTTCCAGAAAGCGGCTCGTCCTGTTGCTTTCGAACGAGTCTTAGCGAGCGCTAATCCGGTGATTTTTCTTTTCTTTTCGGATTCGCCGTGCCGGTCTGCCTGATCGGCTTCGGAGCGTGCCCGGAGCGCTATTTCCCTGTTGCCAATATGCCGAATTCTGTTATCGTCAGAATCATCCTCAAGACGACGGCTCGAAAAACTATGCGAGCCGCGGGTCTTTCGTCGACACGCTGGCCGGGAGAGTGGCATGACCATAGAATCAGCAGCAACAGTATCGACGGGCAGCTGGTCTTATATCTTTCCGAATCTGGTCCTGGTCATGGCGTACATCTCGATCATGATCGAGAGGATCCCGAAGGTGGCCACCGCTCTTGTGGGCTCATCGATTCTGATCGTCTGTCACTATCTCACCCAGGAGGAGGCTTTCGCCTGTATCGACTTCAATGTGATCAATCTCCTGGTGGGCATGATGATCCTTATCAATATCCTGGGCCATACAGGGGCGCTCAATGCTCTGGGTATCCTTGCCGCCCGCCTCACCCGCGGTCACAATCTCTTGATGCTCCTTGTGTTTAGTTTGCTGACAGCACTTCTATCGGCAATCTTCGACAATGTCACCACGGTGATTCTGATCGGCAGTATCACCTGCGCGATTTGCAAGAAGCTCGACATCAACCCCGTGCCTTTCCTGGTGTCGGAGACGATCTGCTCCAATATAGGCGGCACCGCCACACTCATAGGCGACCCGCCCAATATCATGATCGGCAGTGCCGCCAGGCTTAGCTTCAACGATTTCCTCGTCAATCTCGCGCCTGTCGTCCTGATCATCCTGCCTGTGGCCCTGGCCACGCTCTGTCTGATCTACAGGAAAGACCTCCTGGAGCAGAACAGCTATCACAAGGTCAAGAACGACCTGCCTCTCAACGGGGCGATCACCGATTATCCTCTTATGATCAAATCGATAGCAGTTCTGGTCTGTGTCTTCACCGGCTTCATCTTTCACGGTTTCATCGGTCTGGAAGCCGGCACGATCGCCATGGCCGGCGCGGCTCTTCTGCTCATGTTCGAGAACCGCCGCAGCATCTGGAACGATGTCGAGTGGACCACCATCTTTTTCTTCATCGGGCTTTTCGTAATGGTTGGGGCGGTGGAGAAATCCGGCACGGTCCATATACTGGCCGGCAAATTCATCGAGATGACCGGTCACGACACGACTCTCATGACCCTGTCGCTTCTCAACGTCTCGGCTTTCGCCTCGGCGATCATCGACAATGTTCCATATACAGCCACCATGATCCCGATGGTGGAGTCCATTCGCGATCAGGTCACCGGCATCAATGTCGAGCCCCTCTGGTGGGCCCTGGCCCTGGGTGCCTGTCTTGGGGGCAACGGCTCGCTAATCGGCGCCACAGCCAATGTGATCGTAGCGGACATGGCGAAAGCCAGCGGCTCCCGGATCTCTTTCCTGCAATTCACTCTGGTAGGCGGGCTGATCATGATCCAGTCCCTGGCGATCAGCTCGATCTATCTCTGGTGCCGTTATCTCGGTTGATTTGTAAAATGAGAGCGTAATATCCCCACCCTTCTCCTGACAACCCTGTAAATAGGGCTTATATTTGAGGTCTGGCGTTCAGGCAGAGACCGCGTTCGCGAATGAGCGAAGAAAACATCATCCACAGCGACGATATCATCCCGGTCTCGCAACGTCGAGAACCGCTTACCATGGGGCTCCTGTGGATCACCATGATGACCTTGTTCCCCGGGGTGCTGGTGGGCTTCACCTGGTTCAAGGAAGGTCTCTCCTTCATGCAGGTCTTGATCTGCACGCTTGCGGCCAGCCTGCTCATGCTCGCTTACGCCATTCCCTCCTGCTATCTGGGAGCAAAGAGCGGGCGGAGCTACGGATGCCTGATTCGCAATGTCTTCGGTCGCATGGGCAATCGTATCGTCGCTCTCAATCTTGTCTGGATGTTCATCGCCTGGTACGGTCTCTGCTCTTTGTTTCTGGCCGAGAATCTCGAGGGGCTCTTTCATTACAATCTGCCGATTCTCTATGTAGCGCCGGCCCTGGCTTTCCTGATGGCGTTCAATAATTTCTGGGGTTTCAAAGGCGTCGCCAATTTCGCCCGCTATTTTGCGGCGCCGCTTCTGATTATCTGGGTCGGCTATACGTTCTATAAGACAATCGGAGCGGTGCCGAGCTCGGTCTTTTTCGAGTCGGGCACCTGCACCCTTCCGGCCGCTCTGGCTCTGGTGGCTAATTTCGTCATCGGGGTGGCGGTCTGGGGAAACGAGGCCGATTACTGGCGTTATGGCAAACCCAGAATGGTATCTACCGTGGTTCCGCTCGGGCTGGCATTGCTTGTCGGTCAGGTGATCTTTCCGATCAGCGGCTGGCTTGTAGCCCGCATGACCGGTATAACCGATTATGGTGCCGGCACCGGTTTCATGAATGACTATTCTTTCGGCGGCATAGCGATTCTGGGCGCTCTTGTCCTCTGTGCCTCTTATTTCGCCGCCAACGACTCCAATCTATATGGCTCCACCAACGCTCTCAACCACATAGTGAAGCTCCCTCATCGGGTGGCTGTCACCATTCTGGCTGTCCTTGGCGCCACTGTGGCGGCGATTCTTTCCGGCACCGGCTGCGCTCAGTCTCTCGAGAAAGTCGCCTCTCTCAACTGTGTGATCATGGCCATGCCGACAGTGATCCTGACTACCGAGTATTTCATCGTCAGACCGCTTCTCTCGATCAGCACGGACTTCTCGAGGATTCCCCGGGACCACGAGCTGCCCCTGGTCTACCGGCCGGCGGTAGCAGCCCTGGTGGCAGGCTGCGCAGTCGGGGTAGCGACCGCCGGGGTGATTCCCGGTCTGGAGTCCTTGCATGTGGGCGTCTGCTCGGTGCAGGGCTGGCTTGCCGGGATGCTCGTCTATATCCCCTGCCGGTACCGCCAGGAGCGCCGGGAAAATGCGGCTCGCCGGAGTCTTTCCCGGATCGCCGTCCCGGACGAGCTGGCGGAGCCCGCCGCCAGATAGAATTGCGGTTTCAGCAGGCTGCCAATCAGAGATCCGACTTGTACTTCTGCGCCCTGACCACCGCCGCGCGCGAGACCCAGAAGACTCTCTCTTTCTCTCTGGTGCCTTTGACCTCGACTTTCACCGCTTCTTTGCCGGTATCCTCGAGGATCTTGATAGTCGTATCGTTGTTGAGCTGGATTACGTCTCCCTGGAGCTCCAGCTGTGCCACATGAAGCTCGTCCGAGAGCAGGACGATGTCTTTCAGCTCTGGCTCATGGCGGAAGGCGTAGACGAAAGGCCTGGTGGTGTCCTTGACTTTGTGCTCGAAACTGCCGGGTATCTTGAATGAAGGCAGCTTTGGCTTGAATATGGAAAAGGCGATGAAAAATACCAGCGCAAGCAAGCCGAGCCAGAAGAGCATCCAGCCTACCCAGTAGACCATGGAGATGAGGTGCCAGAAGGCCCATAGCCCGACACCTGCCAGGAGAAGGAACGCGAAAAAGTAGAAAACGAACTTCATGGCTTTTCTTATCTATACCCTTTCGCTATATCCCGTCTACTGCTCCGCTGCTGCTACCGGATTGCCATGCTCTCTTATCGCTGTCACCAGGAAATTGGCGGCAAGGGCCTGGCGAAAACTGATCCCTATTCCCGGGGCCGGATCGGGCAGAGCATTGTTGAAGGCGAGATCGCTATTGTTGTCGAAATGACCGACCAGATGAAGAATACGGCCGCGACCATAATCGAGGGTGAAAGCAAGAATCCCGAGCTCGGAGGGATCCATCCGCATGAGCAGCCGGCTGCGGGCCAGCACGCGAACCGGGCCGGGTCGCACCACTTTGACGGTCTGGCTCTTCTTGTCGAGCTTCCAGTATGCAGCTTGAGGAACGTTCTTGAACAGCTCGGGATCGGGATCCACCGCTACGGCATCGACGACCCTGCCTTCGGTGTAGCCGCCGTTCCATTCGACGAATCCCGGGAAGGCTTTCTGCAGGACTCCGGCCAGAGCCCAGTCGGTGGTAATGAGAAAGCCGCCCATTCCAACGAAGCGCCTGATGGACAGTATCGATTCACTGGGGATGTCCCCGGCACAGTTGATTACGATCACTTTTGCCCGGTCGAGATTGGTGTCGCTGAAACTTCTGGCCGAGACCTGGGTGAAAGGTAGACCGAAGGATCTCATCACATGGCCGGAATCATCCCATTTGCCTTTTACTTCGATGATATCCTCTTTGGCGATATTGCCCTTGAGACCGGGGTGCGTTTTCTCCAGCCAGGATTTGAATGTGGAGGGTGAAATGTTTTCGGCTTTGTCCGGAGGAGGGAAAAATGGTGCCTGCTGCAGGCGGTTGGCGGCGAAGCCGTCGAGACCAGGCAACTGGGAGCGGCGCCGGTAGTCCTGCCTGAAAGTGCTGATCGTCGCCTGCAGCGGAGTGTTCTTGCCGTCACCCTCAATCGCTGGTTGGTCAGCGTCGGGGACGGGGTCGCGGGTGGTGCCGCTGCCCGCCCAGGTTCGCTCCCCCTTTTGTGGCGTCCGGTAGTCCGGTCGCGGTGTCTGGGCCGGGACATTGTAGTCCGCCGGCGCATCTTGCGCTTCCGGTGGTTGCGCCGGTGGTTGTCTTCCAGGAAGCCTGAACTCGCTGACCCCCTCCTCGACCCAGTCCGAAGCCATACAGGGGCTCAGGATTTCTCCGGCCAGAAAAAAAACGCCCAGCAGGAGGGTTGGAGGCAGGGCGGCAGGCAGAATCTTGCTTCTTTGCATGGGTTCAGTCTAACGCCTGCCCGGGCTAATTGCCATTGCCGGGCCGGAGAATGTGAAAATTTCAAGGACGAGCCAGCAAACCGGTCCGGGACCGGTGTCTCAGCCGGCGACGATCTGATTCAGGCTCTCTTGCGCGACTTGGTAATTTTCGCGTCGTCCATGTTGTTGATGGATCGTCTGAGACCTGCCAGAGCTTTCAAGTTCGGAAGAATGACTTCTTTCATCTCCTCGAGCTCGTACGTGCCGATCTCGCCTCTGTCGTAGCGGCGGCAGACGTCTTCCCAGAGCTCGAACAGCCTTTTGGGGTCGCAGGTCTCTCGGGCTCGTTTTTGATACTCGAGTAAGTCAAACGTATCGATGAGCTTGAGACCTCCGTGCCTATCCCTATTTAGAGCATGCAGATATTTTTTGTTTATGTCAAGTGAGGTGGAGATGGCCCTTTTGTACAACCAATAGTGGTGCCTCTCTGAAACCCCCGCGGGTACAGGCTTATACTCGTCGCATATAGAACCAAAAAAAATTCCACCAGGCGATATTTCATCCGATGCCTGTCGGCAAGGCCGCTGGATTGCTGTCAGGAGGCTGTTGTCAGTGATAGATCTCGAAAGAAGGATTGAGATCCTGGAAGCCCGGGTTGGCGATCGGAATTCGGACCGGAGAGTAGGGATAACCTGACGGTGACCGTCTCTGGGTGATCAGAGGACTCTGGTGCAAACGATGGCGCAATTTCTTGAAGGGCGAGCGGGAGTAAGGCGCCGCTGGCGAGGGGTTCTGTATGGTGCTGGAAAAAGTGTCGTGGTCGAAATAAGTGACTCCGGGTCCCACTCGCTGACCCGAGACTCCGCCCGAATGGGAGATTACCCTCACCGGTGGCTCGCCGGCCTTGCCATATTCCACCACGAAATTGCCGTAGCTGTGCTGGCGGGTATCGCTGCCGCTGGCGATGGCCTTGCGGTGAGCATCCGATTTCAGCTTCGTGACGTCGTCATAATCGAGTCCGGCTATGGTCGTCTTACCTCGCTCCTTTCTGGACAGGGCAAGGATTCGATCGGCCATGGCTTCGGCTTTCTCGTAGTCGCGGGTGTCATAGTAGCGTTTGGCGTGCTCCCACATTTTTTTGATGGCCCGCTCGTCATCGGGACCGTAGTCGATCTGGGCCTGCTCGATCTCGGCTTCGGCTTTGCGATCTTGCCTGGTCGGGGCCTCCCAGGTCGTCATTTTCCTGGTGTCCCGACCGCTGACACCGGCCGGAGCAGGTCTGTGCGGGCTCCCGCGGTGTCGGCTCGGATAATAGTGATGATAGCGCCGGCTCCTGAATGTCTGGGCGATGAGCAGGGGACCGTCTGGAGGTGTCATGCCGGATTCGGATCCCTCGGCCGGGCCGGAGCTTGCCATGACCGGACCCAGCAAGATCAGAGCCAGTATTGCACGCAGGGTGCCGCGAGCAAAACCGTCTCTCAGTCTGGATACGATCGACAAAAGTTTCGAGTCTCCGTCCTCTTGGTATCTATGTTACCAGCAGTGGCCCGGTCTTGCAGTTACAATGTCGTCTTCTTGAAGAGGGATGTTCATATGATTCGCAACCGGAGCGCCTCCGGCAAAACTGTTTTGATCGCAGGCGTTCTGGCACTGCTTGCCTGTGGCGGGGGGCTCTGCCAGATGCCCTCCCGACCCGATATTACACATAAGCAGCCTGTGAAGCTCGAGTCCATGACTCCTCAGATCGACGAGAGCGCCCCGGAGCAAAAGAAGCAGCTCACCGGGAGGATCGAGGATGTCTTCAATCCGGACGCCCTGGCGATTCCGGTGCAGGGCTATTCGAAGGTTTATGAGATTGGACTGAAGTTGTACAACGAGGGCGATTTCAACCGGGCTATGAATGCTTTCAAGCTCGCTCTCATCAGAGCTTCACAGTATGGCGCCAGCGACCCCCGGGCAGTCCAGGCCCGCCAGGCAATCGACTCTGTGAAGCCGCATCTCACCATGGCGGCGAAGCTCGGCTATAAAACGGACAACGCCAACAAGAATGCTCTCACCGGGAAAGTGGAAAAGGTATTCCCGCCGTCGCTTGCCTGGCTGAGCGGCCTCAGGAAAGACGACCTGATCGTCGACGGCAAGATCAGGGACAATCTGATCATCTTGAGCGTGCGCCGGGACAAGAAGCTCTATACGCTGCGGCTGAAGATCAAGACCGAGAAGCCCATCGACGAGCTGAAAGGGATGAAGCCCAGGACCGACGAGAGAGAAGTTTTGAAAATCGGTCTGATCAAGCATCCCGAGCTGATCACCAGGTCGGTGTCTCTTCTGGCCAACTACGACTGTGCCATTCTCGTCGATTGCTCCGGAAGCATGAGCGGAGGATTCATCCTCGAGCAGGGGGATGTCCGCATGGGCAGCCGCTGGGACTGGTGCCGGGAACAGAGCGAGAGCTTCTACAGGGACGCCGGCCGATATTTCCCCCATGGTCTCACCCTCGTGCCTTTCAACCACGAGTTTGCCGTGGCCAGGCAGGCGAGAGCTTCCGAGATCACCGAGATCTACAGCAAGCTCAAGCCTAATGGTGGCACCGATGTCGCCGATCCCCTGGCTTTCGTGATCGACGATTATTTCGCGCGGAAAAAACGAGGACGGGTCAAACCGCTCGCCATAGCTGTTCTCACCGACGGCCAGGTGAGTCTCGCTGAGGCGCGCAATGTCATACTCGATGCCGCTTCCCGGATGACCCATCCGAAAGAGCTTGTCATAACCTTCCTGTCGATCTCCAATGCCGGCGCTCCGGTTTTGAAGGCTCTCGATGATGATATGATCGACGTCGGCGCTGCATACGATATCGTCGACACGCGTTATTTCGACGAGCTCCAGAAGTACGGGCTGCTCAAGTCCCTGGTCGCTGCGCTCATCGAGCAGAAGGTCGAATAGGGGCGCGGTCACGCCATCGCAGGTGGTGCTTCGCCGGCCTGGCGCTTCAGTCGATCTTGCTTCGTATGTGGTGCGAGTTGTGGAAGCGATTTGCCCTGGGGGACGCCCGGGAGCGAGCCGAAAAAATGACTGAAACCCCGACGGACTCAGTATAAAACTGAGTCCGCCCCTTTGTCAGAAAAATTGTTCGATCGAGTGTCGCCTCAGCGCTGCGGAGCCACCGGTTCGAAGAAAAGGTCCTCGGCCCACTGCTTGATGCGGGGGAAGTTGGTCTTGAAAGACTCGACGCATTTGCCGATGAATCCGCTTTTCGTCGGTGTCAGGCTGTCGTTGCGGAGATACTGAAGCTCAGCTAGATTGAGCGGCTGCAAGGACTTGAGGTTGTAGTACCTTCCGAACTGGTCAGTTATTCTTGCTTTGTGCGACATTGTCTGGTCTCCGCCCGTCACATCCCTTTCGATGTTTCCATCCTAGGAAAAGAATGTGACAAAAGTGTGGAACAAATCGCCGCTCCGGAAGATTTCTCTCGTAGTTCTACGAAGGCTGCTTCTACTCTTGCTCTTCGGCAGCCACCAGCTTATAGCCGACGCCATGCACAGTGCCGACCATAGAGGGTTTGTCCTTGTCGTCGATTTTTTTGCGCAATCGCTTTATATAGGTGCGGATCGTTTCGGGTGATGCCTCGGAGTCGGAGGACCATACCCGGTCAAGAAGCGCTTCGGCGCTGAAGACCTGGTTCGGGTGCCTCATGAAAAAAGGCGAGCAGAGCGAATTCCTTGGGGAGCAGCTGAAGCTCTTCCCCGTCCTTGGTGACCTGGTGGGTGGATGTATCGAGAACGATCGAACCGACCTTCAAGACGGTGCCCGAAAAGGAGACCGGGCGGCGCAGGAGAGCCCTGATCCGGGCGGAGAGCTCTTTGAGCTCGAAAGGCTTGGTTAGATAGTCGTCGGCTCCGGCATCGAGACCCCGCTCTTTCTCATTGACATGGCTCTTGGCGGTGAGCATCAGTATAGGAGTGGTGCCGCCCCGGGTGCGGAAGTCCCGGCAGACCTCGACGCCGCTTATGCCGGGGAGCATCCAGTCGAGAATCAGGACATCGAAAGGATAGACCCTCAATAAGTCGAGGGCGGCCTCGCCGGAGCTCGCCACCTCCACGACATGGTGGTCCTTGGCGAGCCAGGCAGTGATCAGATCGGATATGTCATCTTCATCTTCGACTAGAAGAATTTTGGCCATAGACACGCCTTTTGCGGGTCATACGTATGTATGCGATTTCTGACAAAGGGGGATGTTGTGATCATACCCCTATTGCCCCCTCATCATTTACCGCGCTGCTCTACCTTATGAGACGCCGGCTTTCCCTCTTATAGAAATATCTCTGACCGTCGATCTTGGCCTTTCCTCAGCTTCCGATCAATCACCGATGGGAGATTCCCCATTGTAGAGGCACTTAAATAGTCCTAGTCTTGGGCATATCAATGCCAGAGAGCACAGGAGCAAATGGGCGACTCGATAGAGCGGGCGAATGATGCGACGGTGAGCGCGGATGGAGGAGACGAGACCTCCAACCGGCTACTTGCTGCTGCCACCGATTCGAGCGCCGTCAAGCCCGCCGGTCAGACCGGCAATCGTTTGCTCTCGATGTCCACCAGCACCGGCACACCTTTCGTGGAGTCTTCCAGCGTTCCCGCTTTCGACACGGTAAAGCGAAGCCTGGCCGGGGAGGCTACTCATAGTTTTTTCTATTCCCTGGCCCAGAGACCGGTCACCGGGCTCACTCAGGTTTTCGACAATACGCTGGGCAAGCCCTTCAATTCGGACCTGGCCGGTTCCACCAAGTTCATGGATGCTCCCAAGCCAACCGCTTTCGGCAGCGCCGAATGGCATGCCCAGACCATCGGTGGCACCGCCGGCATGCTCCCCTGGTTCATAGGAGCGTTCAAGGTCAGCAAGGGCGCCCTGGGCGGCTACCGCGCCACCGCAGCCGAGATGACCGCCATGGGCAGCCGCAGCCTCCTCTACCGGCCGAGCACGGTGGCTATCGCCGAAGGCGCCACAGCGGGGTTCCTGCATGACTCCTTACTGGCGCCCACGGATCCTTCGGCAGGCAATTTCTTTGTCGAGAGGGGCAAGCATGGTCTGGTCGGGGCGGCCACTTTCGGCACCCTTACTGCTGCCACCATAGGTCTCAAGGCATTCGGCGCCGCCGCCGGCGAGACTACCCTGGTCGGGCGCGCCATGGAGAGTCGCATCATCAACCCGGCACTGGCCGGCGTGCCCGCTGCGTTTGCCAGCGAAGCAGCCGGTGTTGTCGTTCTCGGTCACGATGCCAGCCTCGAGAGCCTGGGCAAGACGACTTATACCATGGTCCTGGTGGGCGGCGGGCTCGGAGCATTCCATTCGGTGCCCGGCCTGCGACCGGCAAGAGCTGCCGAAGGCCGGAGCGGCGAATCCAGCGCGGAGGCTCGCACCGGTCCGGAGATTCTTTCCGGGAAGATCGAAGCCGCCCGCCTCGAGGTGCGGCCTGTCGAGAAAGGCACCGCCGGCGACCGCCGTATCGCTACTCCCGAGACGGCCCTGGCCGGCAAAGAGACTGCCGCCGAGCCAATCAAGTTCAATGTGACCGGCGATCCGGCTGTGGTCGAGACCTTCCAGCGCGGCGCCAATTCGGCCATTCGGGCAGTGCAGGAGCCTACCGAAGCCAATGTCGCTACCTTCAAGCAGTTCGCCGCCGGCGAGGGCAGGAGCATGGGCACGATCATGCTCGAGATGGCCAATCAGCTCAACAGCAAGGCTTTCGTCGATCTGGTCAGAGACGCATACAAAATCGATCAGCCCACCGCTCTCTCGGTCCGCGGGCAGGCGCTGGCGAAACTGGCTGCCGATCCTCAGAGCCAGCAGCCGAGTCGCACTGAGCCTTTCTTCGAGTATGCCCGCAACGAAGGAGCCGACAGAGGCCCGGAGCTTCTTCGCTATGCTCAGCAGACCGGCAACAAGCGTCTGGAGATCGTGGTCAAAGAAGCCTATCTCCTCAAAGAAGGCAAGACGGCGCCGCGCTCCGACGATCCTGTCAGCCTCAAGCTCACCACGGAGCAGGCTCAGCGTTTTTCCGGTTTCGTCAATCTCGTCAAAGATCTTCCCATGGAGTCAGGGAATTACGCGCAATTCCGCTACAACCTCTTCACCTGGATGAACGCCAATCCGGATCTGGTGCCTGCCGTGATCGACTATGCCGCCAGGCATCCGGCCAGCCAGATAGCCGGACCGGTGGATTATTACGCGCCCGAGCATTCGAGCAGCCTGCGTCGCTTCCCGACAATCGAGGGTGTGAAGGCGCCGGAGCCTGTCCAGATCGATTCGGATCCGGCCAGGGTTACCTCCGATTTCGCCCGGCCGCTCAGCTCCATGGAAGGCAGAGGCAAGTTGATCTACAGCCGGGACGGTCATGGCGTCTATGAGTACTCCAATCCGGCTGCCGAGTACAAAGTCCTGGAGACCAGGGACGGCGGTCAGATTTTCTACTATCAGACCGGAGGAGAGAAGCCCGGCTATGCCACTCTGATCTATATGCCTGACGGCAGGGTCGGTCACCGTTACACGCAGAGCTCGGAAACCCAGTTCTATGAGAAGTCCGCCACCGGCCCCAGCCAGCTACGGCAGCGCGAAGGTCTCGATCCCGATATTGTCGACTGGATGACCCGGGTAGAAACCGAAGCCGGGATCAAGTCCACTGCCACCAGCCTCAGTATTCCGGACGGCAGGACGCCGGTGGAGCCGATTGATAATTCGGGCAAGACCATCAACGACTCGGTCGGTGCCGCTGATGCGGGTCTGCCCACGGGCAGGAGGCTCTGGCAGCTCTTCGCCAGGGAGCAGACTCCCGGACACGCCCGGCAGCTCACCGAGAATTTCGGCGATTTAAGCCCGGCAGAGTTCAAGCAATGGCTCGACTATGTGACACACAGACCGGAAGGTCTGCCCGCCGAGGCTCCGCCTCCCAATCTCGCCAAGCTCTGGGTCCCCAGTGCAAGCGTTCTCGCCCGGGAGCCGATCATCAAAGCTTCGGAAGCCTCGCCCGAAGGCAAGGGGCCCCTGGAGTCATATCATCGTTTTCTATCCAAGCCGGCCAAGTCTATTCCTGATTTTCCCGACTGGCTTGCCGAATTCGTCCGGGAGCGTTTCAGAGAAGCCGAGGCCACCGCCCCTGATGGCGCCAAGCCGCACGAGATCCTCGATCTGGCCCTGCCAAGGCAGCTGTCCCGGTACATCCGGAGCAACTATATGGACATCAACACTACCAAGCCTCTGGAAAATCCGGCCAGCAACACTCTGCCTGCCGATATCCGGGCGAAATTCGAAGCTGCCAATCAGTCCGATACCAGAGGCACTCAGGTGGGCAGACCGCCCCGGGAAGAAGGCAATACAGTAGCCGATCGAATGGATCGCCTGAACGAGTTGCTCGATATTCCGGATGCCACCATTCGCAATCGTCTGATCGATCTCGGCGGTCAGGATCATCCCAAGCTCAAGAACATCACATCCAAGCTCAATCCCGAGACCGCTGCTCCTGAGTACGCCGAGCTTCTCAAGATCATGCTTCCCGGAGCGAAGAACATTGCGGATGTGACCACAGTGCTCGACGCTATTTTCAATGCCAACAAGACCCGGCGCAACAGCCCCAATAGCCCCGAGGTGGCTGCCAACGAGCAACTCGCCATGGCCGCCCTGGAAGGCATGGTTCAGGACCCGGCGGCCATGGGCAGGGCACAGCAGATAGTCCACGACATGATCGTCGGCAAGATCAGAGATCCCAGACCGGGCGGCGACTTCGGTGGGCGCGGCGGTCCCGGTGGCGGCCGTGGCGGCAACCAGCGCGATCAGAGAGGCGGACCTCGTGACCGCGGCAGGGGAGATGGCGGCCTGGGAAAGCAGGAGAGAACCGCTGAGCCACCGGCCGAGACGACCCAGGACAAGGGAAACGCGGATGCCGGTCAGACCAACCCGGGTACGAATGCGAAGAGGACGCCGGAGACGGTGGTCGAGCCCCCGGTATTCGAGGGGAGCAAGAACGTTGCCGGTGGCCAGGAGACCCTGGTCGGACCTGGAAAAAAGGTGGAAGCCGCCCCCATGAACGATATGTTCGACTGGTCTCGCCCGCCCCAGACCGAGATGGAGCGGCTTCTGCGCGAAGCCTTCCTGAAGCGGACCAGGGGCAAGGGTAAAGAGCGCAGTGAAGATCGCGGCTTCGAAGAAGAAGGTGACGGTCGCAGCAGGAAAGAGAAGAGTCAGGGTTCGAAGCGGCGGGGTGGTGCCCGCAACCTGACCAGGGATTATCTCGAAGGCGATTTCGATGGCGATGGGGGCTGAGCCCCGTCCGGTCAGCTCACTTCGGTTTGAGATGGACAGGCACTCTGTCTTCTCCGAGGATGCCCCAGCCCGGTCGATTGGGACCACCGGCCCGGAGGTCGTTGCGTATCCTGGCGCCCCTGTTCATCTGGGAATGAAGCTGATTGAGTATGAAAAAGAGCTTCTCCCTGACCTTCTCCTCGGGCTTGCCGGCTGCCGCCATGGCCTCCAGCTCGGTGCACCACTTCAGGTAAGGGTCGATACCGACGCCCCGCTTTTTCGCGGTTTTGATCTGACCATAGAGCTCTCCCCGAAGCTTCTTGAGCGGTCCCGGCCCGGGCTCCGGGGGAAGCGAGCAAGGGTTTTCAGCGGCGACCGGACGGGAGAACCAGTTCGCGAAAGAGCCTGACTCATTTTCAGAGGGCTTTTGCGAATCGATCGATTGCTCTTTTGGCTGCCCTGATCGCTCGCTCCTCTTTTCGTCTCTGTCGCGATCCTGGGCGCCGGCTGCTGAGCACACCCAGACGATCAGGAAAGTGGTGATGATTGCATTGAAGGTTTTTTGGCCCATTGGAGCGTTGCCGGAAGAGTCTGCCATAACTATCCTCGCATATCGAGATTTCATCCAGGTATCGGCCCCGGGGCTGATGCTCCCTTCGGTGATCGGGGCGAAAATGAATCGTGAAAGAAAGGAGACACCATGATTACCAGGAGACCCTTGAGCATTCCGTTGGAGCCAGGCAAGCAGGCTTCTCGGGGCGATTTGCTTTCGGTGGTCGGACGATTCGCCGAGCTCTGCCCTGATCCGGTCCTGGTTATCGACGGGGACGAGAAGATTGTCATGGCGAACGACAGGGCTGTAGACGCATTCGCCCTCGATCCCCAGACCTTGCCGCCGGTCAGGGACGTGATTGTCGACTGGGTGGCTGTTCCTCGGTACGAAGGGCTTGCCGTAAAGGAGCTGTTCAAAGTCACGGTCCGGAAGGCCGGTGGTCTGACCGGCACAGTGGAGCTTACTTTCTTTCCCTTCTCCATGGGGGGAGAGGAGCTTTCCACCCTGAAGCTTTCGGAGCCGGCTCCGGACGGCGGGAAAGAGAAGGTTCGGGAGCTCGAGAGCTCCAATGCCAGTCTCCGGCAGACCAATGAGCTGCTCCTCGGTCAGGTGCGTACCGACTTTCTCACCGAGCTTCTCAACCGGCGCGGTCTGGAATCTGCTCTCAAACGTGAGGTGGAGTTCTCCAGGCGCAACGATTCGGATCTTCTGGCGGTGCTTATCGATCTGGACAATTTCAAAATGGTCAATGAGACTCACGGGCATGCCGTGGGCGACCTGGTGCTCAAGCATGTGGCAGGTCTCCTGAAAGAGGAGATCCGCGCAGTCGACTGGCTCGGACGAATAGGCGGCGATGAGTTCCTGCTCCTTCTGCCCTGCACTAATCTGGGTACCGGCGCGAAAGTCGCCGAGCGGCTGCGCCTTGCTCTCTGTCGCAACCCCCTGCCCACCGCCGGTGGCAAACTCGAGGTCACCGGCAGTCTTGGTCTTGTGACTCTCCCTGACTATGTGTCGACGGTGGGAGAGGTCCTCGAGCTTACGAGAGAAGCGATCAAAGAGAGCAAGCTGCGTGGCAAGAACAGGGTGACCATGGTGGACGAGCGGAAGATTCAACTGTCGCCCGACTTGCGCGGCGTCAATATCAGGGATGTACTGTCCGAGTCGGATGGCTTTCGGGCTTTCGCCCAGCCGATCGTGCGTCTTGGCGACGCCAGGATGGTCGCTTGCGAGCTCTTGATCCGCGGACCTGAAGGTCCCCTGGAGATGCCCGATGAGCTTTTCTCCATGGCGCGCCAGAATGACATTCTCACCCTCGCCGACCTGCACAGTCTCGACACCTGTCTTGCCCGAGCCGCGCAGATGAAGGAATGCCATGTCTTTCATATCAATATCTTTCCTTCCACCCTCACCGACCTGACCGTGGAGCGGCTGATCGAGAGGCTGCAGGCGGCTGGACCGGGCAGGACTTTCTGTGTCGAGATCAGCGAAAAGTCCGTGCTCGCCGATCCGACCTACCTCGTCCCTTATGTCAGGGACCTCAAGAGACAGGGCATCAAGTTGGCTCTCGATGATCTCGGCTTCGGCTTCACTTCTCTCGAGACCCTGATCATGCTCGAGCCTGATTTTCTCAAAATTGACGCCCGCATGGTATCGGGAATCGCGACGGATCGCGATCGTCAGAATATGGTCGCGAGGCTCTGCGGTATCGCCACCGTAATTGGTGCGGCCATAATTGCCGAGGGCGTCGAAAGCAGAGACGACTATATCTGCTTGCGCTCCTGGGAGTGGAATACGGTCAGGGCTATTTCTGGGGCCACCCCTGCTGATTTCTCGCTACTCCTCGCTGGAGTGGGAGGTGGTGGCGATAGTCACGGTCAGGTCCGGGCGGGCTTTGCGAAGGCGGGAAAGCCCCCGGGCTGAGATCCTGCCGCAGTCGAAGAGCCGGAGATACTTCAGGGATTTCAGGTTCTTCAAGACCTGTAGCCCCTCGTCGGTTATATAGACGGCGTGCTCGATATAGAGCTGATCGACGCGAGGGCAGCGGCTGATGGTCTCGAGCACTGTATTGTCGATGGATTTTCCGGTGAGGAAAAGATAGGTCAGATTCTTGCATTCAGGAAGAAAATCATAGCCCCGGGGAGTCACCCTGGGTCCGGGCTCGATCAGGCGAAGCACTCGCATGGCGGGAAAGCGGCTGATCATTTTCATACCTTCGTCCGAAACGTCGGTGACTCGCAGCTTCAGGCTTGTGAGGGGCCAGACGAGCATCTGCTCGACGGAGCGATCGGTGGCATCGGAGAAATAGATGAATACTTTGGTCGGCGCGATGTTCTTCCTGACCATGCCGGCGATATACTCATCGCAATCGTCGGTGAACATTATATTTGCTTCGACCACGGCAGGGTCTGGGTTGGGTTTCGCTATGCCCGTGACGATTTCGACTTCGCTTCTGGGAGGGGCCGCTTTTTCCATCGGGGAAGCGGCTTTCGGGGGCGGGCGGCGGTGATGTTCAGAAATCAGGCAATAGACGGTGGTGCCAAGCAGAAGGATCGACAAACCGCCAATAATCAGATTGCGGATAGCTTTACCGGTAGCTGGCTTGCCTGTGCCGGTTTCACCGGGGGCTTTCGATTCCTCTTCGACCTGATCGAGTATCTGGAGCAGGCTCTGCCTTATTGCCTCCATGCTCTCCGGGCGGTCCCCGGGATCCTTGGCCATCATCTCATGAATCAGGTCCTCCAGTAGCTCTGCCGCATGGCCGCTGGCTCCCGCCAGCGCTGGCGGGGGCTGGCTCCTGTGCATCTCCATGAGACCGAAAAGGTTGTCCGACCGGAATGGTTTTTCCCCGGTGATGCATTCGTAGAGAACGCAGCCCAGAGAGTAGATGTCCGAGCGGCTGTCCGTGCCTTCGCCGTTGCATTGCTCCGGGCTCATATAGTATGGTGTACCGGTGCCTATGCCACGGCTGGTGGTGGTCTGTTCGCCGCTGCTGAGCTGGCAGGCATATTGGTCTGTGAGTTTGGCGATCCCGAAATCTACGACTACCGGCATATGGCCGCCATCGGACCGCACCATGATCAGATTGCTCGGTTTTATATCCCGGTGCACCACAGACTGCATGTGAGCATAGTGCATGGCATCGGCGATCTCGATCGCGATGGTCAGCAGGTCTCTGATGGCTACAGTCTTCTTTTCCTGAAGGAGCAGATTGAGGGGAGTTCCCTCGAGAAGCTCGAGCACCATATACGGCCTGTCGTGGCTGTCGAGACCGAAATTGTAGACCTTGACTATATTCCGGTGGTTGAGCCTGGAGACGACCTTGGCCTCTTGCTGGAAGCGCATCAGATCTTTCTCTTTAGCCGTGTCGAGGATCAAGACTTTGACGGCGAACTCTTTCTTGAGAAGCGGATCATAAGCGCGATAGACTTCACCCAGGGCCCCCCGGCCGAGGATCTCGACGATCTCGTAGCGATCGGCTAATTTTTCCTGACTCTCCTCGTTCATGACGGGCCAGTCTAGCGCAGCCAGTCTGATCGAGCAAGATTGCTATTCGCGCTTGACCGGAGGCTCGTTCAATCGGATTTCGCTGGTCCCTGGATATCTCTGGCTTCGACTCGCACCGGTGCTGTAGTATTATTGTCGGATGGAATTGATTCGGCTCTTCTTCAGGCAACAACCAGGAGGAATCGTCTGGCAGATGCCTTACACCAGCTCGCTCGGGAGCGCGAAACGAGTAACTTCTGTTATCGGCACAGCGGGTCTGGTGTGCGCCTCAGGGTTGCTATCATTGTCTGCTGAGGCAGCAGATTCTTCGCCTGTTTCCGTCTATCGTCACAGTACAGGTTTGAGCTTCCGCTATCCAGACGGCTGGAAGATCGTGCCGAGCCGGGACAGAGGCACTATTGTCAAAATTTCCGGCGAGACTTCCAGGGACGTCGCAGGCGAGATCTCCGTCAGCATGGTCGACACGGGTGGAAATCTGACCGTCCCGGCTTTCGAGAAGATTCTCCATGATGCGATGTTCGCCAGGTTGAAGGATCTCCGTAAGACAACGCTCGAGCAAGTGCTTACAGGCAGGTCGGGACGTTTGCCGGCTTACAGGCAAACCATCAAATTTTTCTCCTCGGGAATGCCTGTCTGTCAGGAGTATCTGTTTCTCCCGGCCAGAGGCAAGATTTTTACTTTCGTCCTCACCAGTGCCGAGTGGCAGAGACCTCAGCTGAACGGAATCTGGAGGCAGACCCTGGAATCGATAGGGGCGCCTGAGACGCTTATCGCCGCTGGCTCCGGGGAAATCGCCGGTAAGGTCAAGGAGCGCGAATACCGCGACAGCTACTCCAGACAATGCGTCAAGATTTCTTGCCCGCCCCGGAGCGCCAGCCTCGAGCAAAAGATTCTGGCTGTGCTTCCTCGACCTCAGGAGGAGAGATTTCTCGAGATTCCATGGCAGTCGAATATTCTGCAAGCCAGGAAAATAGCAACGACGCAACAGAAGCCTATCTTCCTGTGGATCATGGACGGCAATGTGCTCGGCGCGACGTGAGGCAATGGCCACTTGAGCCGGGCGCTCTTGAACAACGAAAAGCTGATCCAGTTCGTTAAAACCAACTTCGTCGCCGTCAGTGGCGCCGTTGAGCTCCTGCAGCCAGGGCGATACGGTGCGCCGCCCAGCGACGAGTCGAGATGGTTCGAGCCGATAGGCAGGCTGGCAATGAATAATTTTGCTCCGCCTGGATTCTGGAGCAAGTTCAAGACCTATCAGGGAATGTATATCATTGACTCGCAGGGCCGGCTATACGATTACAAGGTAGGTCTTGCCTATGACCCCGATGAGTTTCTTGCATCACTCGACAGAGCGCTCCGGAGCTGGAGGCGCGTGCATCCGGCAAAAGCTCGATCTGAAGGGGCGCTGACCCCCTCCGATAGGTTCATTTCCAATCCTGGCACGATTACCGCAAGCCTGGCGTCACCGGCCCTGGTGCCGGAATCTACTTCGATCATAGAAGTGTACAGTCGCATTTTGCCTTTGCCCACAGATGCCACTCTCTCGGAAAGGAGTATAGGGCGCGACCTGATGTGGATTTTTCCATTCGACTGCCGAGAGATGTTCGAAGCAGCCCGAGAGCCAGGCAAGGAAGTGAGAATGCCGGCAAGGTTGGTAGCTCGCCTGGTGCGATTTCAGTTATTGAATCATGTCGGAAACATCATGCGTCCCTTTGGCGATAAAGACGTGAGAGTCGCCGACTTCAACATGAAGCTCGCCGGAAGTGACGGACGAATGAGGCACTATTCGTTTTCGGGCACATATCGCAGCAGCGGCGCAACTGATGGAGGGCGGCAATGGGTATCAGGCTCCATTATTGGTGAGCTTTCCATCGACAGCACTTCCTTTAGGGTAAAGATGTTTCGAGCCTATGGCGAAGCAAATACGCTCGGCGGCAACGATTCTCTAGACAATAAGAGAGCGTACCCAGTCGTCTTCGCCATGACCGAGGCCAGGCACGATTATGCCCGGCAGGTGGTTCCATTCTGGGCTGCGCTTCCCTCACTTGCAGGCGTCTACCAGAATCCGTCAGCCGCCGTTCTCGATTACAAATGAAATGAGGGTCTGCCGGGGAATAAAGTATCCGGTGACCCTCAAGGAGACCGACAGTATGGTCGACGGCTCTGACAAGCAGCCTATCGAGTCGACTGGCGCGCAAGGTGATCAGCCCCGGCACCCTGCCATCGATGGAGGCGCTCTCCTGACCTCTCCGGAGATCAGGGGGACTGCCCGGGAGTCCTCCGACCAGAGCCGGAAAGACAGCCTGGTCCTTGCCCAGGCCGGCACGATACCGGATGTATCACTTGAGCCGGAGGGGCAAGCCGAGCATCGCTCTCTGGGAGATCGGCTCACCGATGCTCTCGCCAGCGAAGAAGACAAGAAAATTTTCGATGAATATGACAGGCTCGCCGCACGCTGCGGTCTCGGGTCCCTGACCCCCGGGCAGAAGCTCGAGATCGAGGGGCTCTCTCCCGACATGAAAGAGATGTATCACAAGACCATCCGCGAGCTGACTGACCTGAAGGACGGCAAGATCAATCCGGCTGAGTATTTCGCCAACACGCTCAGCAATGCTGCCGATCTGGCTGAGGCAAACGGACGGGAGCCGGGCTCCTGGAATATATTCAAGCGAAGCCAGGAGTCTCTCTTCCGCGACTATACCGGTCTTGTCCTGTCGGAGAAGCCCATGGGCTTTTTCAGAGACCGGGGACGCGAGCTGGTGGGCGGCGGCCCTGACTATGCAGGCTCGGCCCTGGAGCACGTCTATCAGTCCATCGTAGGCACGGGCAGGGCTGGAGAAGGGTTCAACTCCAATGTCGCTGATGTCAATCCGACTAATTCGATCACTCACCATTACCGAGAGTTTCTCCTGGTCGGCTACAATGCCGGCAAGCTCGTCGGCGACAGCGCCGCAACTTTTATCGATGATCCGAAGAAAAACCCCGGGGACGTTCGCTGCGGCTTCTTCGCCTCCATGGTTGGTCAGGGCCTGGCTCTCGGTATGATCACCGCCAGAGAGGCTGCCGATATGACGACCTGGGCTTACACCAGCCATGATGGCACCCAACCGCCCTGGGGAGCGGCCGGGACCGACGGCGCTTATCTTGACCCGGGGAAAGACTACGACATCAGGAAATGGCTCAAGGCCTTCCTGGCTCGAGAGAGATAATTTGCTCGGCGGTGATCCTTGCGGTTGGCAAGACGATATGATCGTCGGCGCCGACAAAAGGAGATCCGGCTATGGCACTAAATGACTATGTGACTCTGGGAAATTCCGGCTTGAGAGTCAGCCCGCTCTGTCTGGGCACAATGACTTTCGGCAAGGACTGGGGCTGGGGCTCGACGGTGGAGGAGTCCTGCGACGTCCTCAAGTCTTATATGGACCGGGGCGGCAATTTCCTCGATACGGCCAATCTCTACACCCGCGGCCACTCCGAGAAGATCATCGGCGACTTTATCCGCAAGAGTGTCCGGCGGCGCGATCAGCTCGTGATCGCCACGAAATTCTTCGGCAATCTCTACACCGGTGACCCCAATGGTGGTGGCGCCAGCCGAAAATCGATCTTCCAGGCTTGCGACAACTCTCTCCGCAGGCTGCAAACCGACTATATCGATCTCTACTGGTTGCATTGCTGGGATCGTTTTACCCCCATCGAAGAGACCATGAGCGCTCTCAACGATCTGGTTCGCGCGGGCAAGGTCCGTTATATAGGTTTTTCCGATACGCCGGCCTGGAAGGCTACCCAGGCTCAGATGATCGCCCGGGCGCGGGGCTGGGCTCCAATCATCGCTTTGCAGATCGAATACTCCCTCATCGAAAGGACCGTGGAAGGAGAGCTCATTCCGATGTCACTGGAGATGGGAATGGGAGTGACTCCCTGGTCGCCTCTCAAGCAGGGTGTGCTCTCGGGCAAGTACAAGCGCAAGGACGCCGGGACGGCTGACCCGGAGCGAGGCGAGTGGGTGAAAGCCCATCTCACCGAGCGAAACTTCGATATCGTCGAGGAGCTGGTGGCGGTGGCCGGCGATCTCGGCGCCAGCCCGGCCGCGGTGGCACTCGCTTGGCTCCTGAGAAAGCCGGGTGTGGCCTCTCCCATTATCGGGGCTCGCACTCTCCAGCAGCTCGAGGACAATTTCAAATCCCTGGCCATCGAGTTGAGCGGCGAACATATAGATCGGCTAGATAAAGTGTCCATGCCGACCCTCGATTTTCCGGCGGACTTCGTGAAGAGCGCCGGACCTTTCGGCTACGGAGGCACATCGATAAACGGCGAGCGCTTCGATTCCTTCCCCCTCGCTCCCACCGAGGATTCGGAGCGTTATGAAGAGCTCCTGGTGAAAGCCTGATCGGTTTTTAATCAGGAGACAGCGCAACTTTCCTCCGGCATGGTGGTTTCACTCTCGTAGATAAGCGAAAGGAGAGTGAATCACCAATGAGACTCAAATTCTTGATGGCAGGCTCGGCCCTGTCCCTCGTGCTCCTCGCTCAGTCCATGCAGCCGGCGGAGGCTGGCCGCCGCCGTTTCCTGGGGCAGAACGGGGCGGGCACGAGCTACTCGCAAGAGGGCCAGTACGGGCGCCGGGCCGGGGTGCGGGCAGGGCTCTTCGGTCAGGGCGGAGTGAGCGCCCAGGGCGGGCAGTATGCCGGGCCCAACGGCGGCACCGTCAACCGCGGTGGTCTCAACGCCTTCAAACGAGGCCAAGGCGGGCTCCATGCTTCCGGCTCCCAGGGCACGACTCCCGCAGGCGGCGCCTGGAGGCGCGGCGGGGCCACTGGCTACAGCCCCGAGAACGGAGCCTTTCATAAGTCCGGGATCGAGGCTACCGGAGCCAACGGAGGCACCTTCAATCGGGGCTCCGACATGCAATATCAGCAGGGAGTCGGCGGCCATACACAGAAAGGCTTCAACGCTCAGGCCGCTAGCGGTGCCAGCGCTACCGGCTACAAGACCAACAATTATGATGCCGGAACCGGCACCGGCACGGCGACCAGGGGGCGCGACTTCAATACTGCCAGCGGTGATAGCTACGGCTACGACAAGTCGACCGCTTATACGAAAGGGCAGGGCTTCACATCCACCGTGGACACGCAGAACAAGCAGGACTACACGGTCGAATGGCAGAAAGGCTCGAAGCCTGTATATACGCCAGTGCCGACTCAGTAGACGTGAAACAGTTTCTTTACGAGCGCTCTTGATGTCAGTCGAGAGCGCTTTTGCTCCGGCGATTGCGCCGGGGGCACCAAATGATCACAATTGCTCCCTACAATATCCAAATCTTCAAGCCGAATCTTCCCCATTGTCCGATTCGCAGAACCACTCTCCGAGTTTCCGAGAAACTCTTCTCCGGAGGCGTCTTACCATGTCTATTTCCAAAGTCGAAGCAAACGCCAATCGTCCTCTCGAGTCCCAGGAGGTCCAGGCCGAGGGGCAGGTCGAGAATCAGCAGGCCCTGTCCGCCAGCACCTGGGGGAGCATGGAAAAATCCTCAGCCGAGGCAGGGGGATCAGCAAGCCGGGAGACAGAGGAGGTCTTCGCCCAGAGGGGCATGCCCGACCTCGGTTTCCCTACAGCCTCCATCGACCTGGGAAACGGCAAATGTAGCACATGAGGCTGATTTCGATCCGCGCAGGTTGCGTGGACCCGACCCGGAGACATCAAAAGAACATCAAGCGATAAGCCCGGACAACCGGGCTTTTGTTTCATCTTGGTCCGAAAATATATCTTGACAGCAGATCTGGCGCCCCGGTGGGGTATGTCTAACTTTGAGAAGCGTTTTCCTGAGGGATTTTGACTTTCGATGTCTAAAAAAGGCTCTTTGACCAAAGCCAGCAAGCAATGGACCAAGTATAAGGAATCAGCGGAAAAAGCCCTGGGGGAGAGGCGTTTCGCCGATGCCGAGGCGGTTCTTTTTGCGGCCATGATGGAAGCCGCTGACTTCGACGAGTCCGATGATCGCTTCATCTTCACCCTCGAGAAGCTTGCTCAGTGCCTCTGGTATCAGGCGAAATTCCTGGAGGCTGCCGAGCACTGCCAGAAGCTCGTCCACATCTACGAGAAGGACGAGGAGCTGAGCAGGGGAGATCTTCTCGCTTTCAAGATCGACCTGGCTCTCATCTGCCATGCCGCCCGGCGGCTGGAGGAAGCCAATATCCATTATTCCAAGGCTCTCGAGCTGAGCCGTTCCCTTATGGGACCCAATCATCAGGTGACGCAGAAGGTCCAGTCCCTCTATGCCGACCTGCTCACTGCCATGGGACGCAAGGACGAGGCCGCCAAGCTTGGGGTCGCGCCCGGTGTCATCACGGTCAACGACTGGATCACCTCCGAAGTCCTCAATCCACCGATGACCCAGAGCCAGGAGACCCGACAGTTCGCGGGCAGTGCCGTCAGCAAGGCGGCTGGAGGCAGTTCCGGCGGCACCGGCACCGCCGGAGCCGACTCGGCGGTGATGCTTATCTCTTTCGGCAAGGAAGAGGCCGAGGCCACTTTCCAGAGCAACAAGTACAGCGCCGAAATGGCGATGAAAAACGGTCAGGCGGACTTTGCCGAGCGTCTTCTTTCGGTCAATCTACGCCTGCTCGAGAAGTTTGGCGTCTCAGGAGCCCCTCTGAGCAATGCCCTGGAGGCGCTCTGCGAGGCCAAGCTCGCCAAAGGGCAGCTCCAGGATGCTGCCGAGCTCTACCGGCGCAGCCACGAGATCAAGGAAAAGGCCCTGGGCAAGAAGGACATAATCGTCGCGCACTCGGCCAGCAAGCTGGCGAGCATCTATTATCAGAACTCCGACTTCAAGAATGCCGAGCCCATGGCCAAGAAGTCTGCAGATATCTATGAGACCGTGCACGGCAAGGACCACCCTGATGTGGCCTGTGCTCTGCACAACCTGGCGACCCTCTATCACGTGCAGCGCAAATATGCCCATGCGGAGCAAGCATACAAGAAGTCGCTCGAGATCAAGAACAAGGTCTTCGGCTCCGACCACCCGGAGACGACCAGGCTCTTGAAGAGCTATTCGGAGCTCATGAAAGAGACCCATCGCGATCAGGAAGCCGATCATATGTCTTCTATGGCCTCCGGCATGATTACCGGATCCTGGAAGGTCGTCTCGATGAAAACCCAGCCCCAGCTCACTGAGGACGCCCGGGCGGATCGCTGCGATATCTGCGATTCCAAGCTCAATGGAGCGACTGTCTGTCCCACCTGTGGATTCGACGTGAGCGCGGGCTTCTAGTCCGATGCCATGACTGCCAGAAATAAGTTCGTTCTACGTCCGCGACCGCAGCGAACCCTGATGCGGTTCCTTTTGCTTTTTTCGCCCCTTTTCCTGCTCCACCCGATCTCCTGCATTATCCAGGCCTGTTTCTTTACCAGCTCATCGATATTTCTGTATGTGCCTCACTTTTTCTTCGTCTTCTGGTGTGCCGTGGTGCCGGTGCTGTACGCCGCCGTCATCTACAAGTGCTTTTACAACCGGATCAATCTCGAGGGTGGCCGCATGTTAATCGGCACGAGCTTCCGGGATTCTTTCATGGTATCGGATCTGGTGGAAGTTACCGGCGACCAGGGAACTGTCGCGAACAACTATGAGGAGAGCATAGTCCTGCGTTTCAATGATGATCGCGAGCTCAAGATCCCCATCAACGACTACGAGGAAGACGGGCTGAGGGAGCTGATCGTCCGGCTGCGCGAGGAAAATCCCCAGGCGACATTCTCCTATACCGACGTGCTACCCCTGGAGTCCAGGGGGCTCCTGAAATTCCTCCACAGCACCAGTGAATCGGACAGCATGATCATCAAGCAGAGCAAAACGCCCATCGAGGACACGATGTTCCAGTTGATGAGCGAGCATGAGCGCCTGTTCTTCATGATCTATGCCGGTGTCTGGCTTGTGGTCGTGTGCGGGCTGGCTTATTACAGCGCCGAGGCGCAATTGATCAGTGCCACCAGCAGCAGTGCAGTGATGGACAGGATGGTGGCGGATGCCAGCCGCGAGTTGAGCCGATCGCTCCATGGGGACGCTGTCGGTGCCCAGGGCTGGCTGCACAGTCTCAATGTCCTCGTATTGCAGATCAAGCTGCTGGGCGCCGGCGCCCTGGCATACTTCTCGTCTCAGGGCGTCTATATACTCGGGATTATCTGGGCATTCATCGGCTTCGTCCTGGCGGCAGTGCTGCCGACCTGGCGCAAATTCTCGCCGACCTTCGTCTTCGTGGACAAAGGCAGTGTCGGCTCCGGCGCCAGATTCATGACCTGGGATGAAGTCAGCCAGATCGAGTTGCACAAGGTCGGCGAGTTCGGCGATCCCCTCGAGGGAGTGCTCGAGATCGGGCAGAAAGGAGACGAGATCTATCACGAGAGGATCAAGATCAATCTCAGCCGGCTGCCCGAGTTGCAGCAGCGGCACAACCTTCTGCGCATGACCGAGCGCTATGGCGCCAGGGCGGAGTGCAACGAGGAGTTCATGCGGGCCACCAATGTTCTCACCGATATTCAATTCACCGACCTCTGGCTCGAGCAGCAAGATGCGGATGTCAGGCCTGTATCCATATCGGAAGGCGCCAGGAGTGTCGGCGCCGGAAAATATGTCGTCGATAAGGTAATCGGCTACGGCGGGCAGGGGACGACTTATCTGGCCCGGCGAGGCGAAGATAGCGAAGATAGCGCCGAGAAGCTCGTGGTCAAGGAAATCGTTCTGCCAAGCTATGCCGATGTCCGTATTCTGCAAGACGCCAGGAGCCGTTTCGAGCGAAGCGCCAGGCTCCTGGCCGGTCTCGAGCATCCTCAGATCGTCAAACTGATCGATTATTTCTGCGAGGAGGGAAATGCTTATCTCGTCCTCGAGTATGTCGGGGGCGAGAATCTCCGCAAGCTCGTGGAGAAGCAGGGAGCCCTGGATCGGTCGAGAGTCCTGGAGCTGGGCGCGCAACTCTGCGAGATTCTCAGCTTTTTGCATGACCGCCCCGACCCGATCATCCACTGCGACCTGGCGCCGGACAATCTTATCCTCGATGAGAGCGGCAAGCTCAAGCTGCTCGATTTCGACGTGGCTCATGTGCTCGATTCGCGAACCACCGGTTTTGTAGCGGCCAGACCGTCTTATACTCCTCCGGAGCAGTTCCGCGGCAATCCCACTGCGGCCAGCGATATCTTCGCCCTGGGCGCCATTCTGCATTTCCTCAGCAAAGGAAGCGACCCGCCTCCGCTGGGTGCCGGTGGTGATACCGAATCCGATGGCGAGGGCGACAATGATCTGGCGGCGCTGATCGCCGAATGCGGCGCTTTCGAGGAGAATGACCGCCCGCCATCGGCGGCGGTGGTGCTCGAGCGTCTCCGCGCTCTCTGCGCCGAGGAGGCGAGAATCGATGTCTGAGAGAAGCACCGCCAAGACCGCAGTGATCAATTACAGGAGCCCGACCGCCGAGACCAGCAGGCGCCTGGCGGTGATCTCGGTGGCGTGCTTTCTGGTTCTTTTCCCGCTGCCAATCATCGTCAATTTCTTCGTCAGTATGCAGATTCACATGGTGCAGGCGCTGCTTCTGGCACTCTCGATCTTCTCTCTGGCTTTTCTGCTTGCCTGTCTGCACGGCTACCGGCACAACAGGCAGTCGCGGATCATTTTGACCGAGCGCGGTATCGTGGTGCCTGGCAGGCGACTTCCCAACAGCCCAATGAAAGACGGTATAGCCTGGAGCCAGGTCGATCGTATCTCGTATTTGAAAAGCGACACCGGCCGCTTCCACGATGGTACGGTGGTGCTCCAGATCGCCCGGGCAAGCCCCATCGATCTGAAGCTTCGCAATCTCTCGTCGGAAGACGCAGACAAGCTCGTCTCCGCCTGCGAGCTCTGGGCCAACGAGCCTTCCAAGGACGGCTCCTTCAAGCAGTTGCTCGATGCCGTGACCGAGGGGCGTCTTGCCGGCGAGGATGGCGGCTTTACCGCCCTCTGGCTGGAAGAGGCGCAGAGACGTCTCTCTACCACTCCTTTCGTGCCGCTCGCCCCTGGCACGACCCTTCAGGAAGGCCGGGTGAAAGTAGTTCAGCCCCTGACCACCGGGGGCTGGTCGGCGATCTACCTTTGCCAGTGGCAGGAGAAGACCTCGGCGATTCTCAAAGAAGCCGTGGTTCCACCCGGCGCCAACGAGGAGTTGAAAGAGAAAGCCCGCAAGCATTTCGAGAAGGAGGCGGTGCTCCTTGCCGGTCTCGATAATCCCAAGATCGCCAGGGTCCTGGATTATTTCATCGAGAATAGCCGTCAGTACATGATCATCCAGCGCATATCCGGCGCCAACGTGAGGAGCTATGTTAAAGATCGAGGCGTCGTTTCGGAGAGCCAGGCGCTCAAATGGGCGGGCGAGCTGGTCGATATCGTCACCTACCTGCACAACCGCACTCCACCTATAATCCACCGGGACCTCACCCCTGAGAATCTCGTCCTCGACATGCGGGGCTCGCTGGTGCTCATCGATTTCGGCGCCGCCAACGAATTCGTCGGGACGGTGACCGGCACCCTGGTGGGCAAGCCTTCTTATATCTCGCCGGAGCAATTCTCCGGTCATGCGACTTTGCAGAGCGATCTGTATTCGCTTGGAGCGGTGCTCTTTTTCATGCTCACCGCCCGGGATCCTCAGCCTCTATCGGTGGCGCGGCCCCGGCAGTACAACAAAGTCGTGTCCGAAGCCATGGATGATTTCGTCGCCGGGCTCACTGCTTTGAGCCTTGCCGAGCGGACGTCTTCGGTCGAGGTTGCCCGGGAGCGTCTCGATGCCCTTATCGCTCAAGCATCTCCTGGTCTCGTGCCAGACCCGGTTCTTGTCGAGACAGGCGAACCGGAGTCGAGCTACGACTCAGGGAAGATATCAGGGAAGATATCAGGGGAGAAATCAGGGGAGAAATCAGGGGAGAGACAGGAAGATAGCGGGTAGATAGTTATTCTGAGAAGGAAACACGGGTCTGTTTGTATGGCGGACAACTAACGGTATCAAGAAGGCGTAGTCTGAGACAATCAGTTCCATCGCAATCTCAGCGGCATGCGCAATCAGGCGGTGTGGCAGAATCATCCCGACGTGGACCGGATGATCAACGATCACCATCAAAATACCAGGCGCACTCTCTACGCCATGCCCGCTTCTCACGGGCTGCCCGCCGCCTCCCGAACCGACTCGCAGAGAGAGGATTTCGAGCGAGGCGTTTTCTTCGACGAAGGCTCTCCTTCGATTTATAATTTCCGCCATTCCATGAGACTTTTCTGCCGCGAGGTGAGAAGGGCGGCTCGCTTCTCTCGACCTCTGACTATCTGTATGGTCGGTTTGCCGGAGTTGCCGCTGGTTTACAGCAAGTACGGCGTTCTCGCCCAGGAGACGGCGATCCGGTTTGTCGGCGACTTGCTTTCCGGCTTTGTGGATCTGGATTTAGATATCTGCGGGCGCTACGAGACATACCGATTCCTCGTCGTCTTTCCCGAGCGCAACCTTCGGTCAAAGCAGGGAAGCACGGGTCAAAATCGCCGAGCACGTCCGGGAGCAAGTTTAATCTACCTGCTTTCCAACTCGGGAGTCCGCGAGTTTTATGCTCAACGACCTAAGTGAGATTTCTAGGCGTCTGCAAGTCATCTTCTCGCGTTTTTTGGGAAAACCCCTTTGGGGGGGGGGCACTACCTGCGACCCACTGGCAGCAAGGGGTAAATGAAGTTTATCTGCAAGCCAGTCGGCTCGTTTCACCACCGGCAGGCAGGAAAGCTTATCGCCAAGGGATCGAGGCCGGGGGCAATGCCATCGGCTCTTGCTGAAAGTTTGCGCCGATAATCTAATCGCCGCCTTTGGAGAGAATCTCCTGGCCTTTCTTGTAGATCGTCTCGGCTTGCTCCGAGTGTCCGAGCTTTTTCACTACCCGGGCATAATCCGTCAGGGTCTTGCCTATGTCCGGGTGATCGCCGGGCAGGATCTCGCGGCGAATCTCGAGGACTCTCTTGAAGGTCTCTTCGGCTTCCTCGTATTTCGAAAGCTTGTATTCGATGGTGCCCAGGGAATGCAGGTAGTCAGCCATGGCAGAGGGATCTGTCTTGCCAGTGCTTTCGTAGAGCGAAACGGCACGTTTCATGAAAGGGGCGGCTTTGTCGAAAAGACCCTGAACACAGAGGGTCATCGCCAGATTGTTGTAATCTTCCACCAGGTCCTGGCTGTCCGGGCCGACGTCATTGAGCTTGTGCACTAGTATGCGCTCATAGATTACCTGTGCTTCTTTGTAGTTGCCCTGCTGGAAATGGCTCTCGGCGAGTCTTGTGAACGCGGTGCCCAGAGCATCTCCGGGTAGCTTGCTGTCGAATTTCTCGGCCAGCTTGGCGCTTTCCTGTCCGAGTAGTTTGGCGAGCTGAGCTGCTTTAGCGGACTCGGGAAGAATGGTATCGGAAAAACGTCCTTTGCGCTTCTGCCCCCTGGCGCTTTCGTGCTCCTGGGCGGTGCTCTGGACAATCTGCTCGAGGAGCTCGATGGCCGACAGTCCGGCAAGCTCGTCCACCACCTCCTGGGCGGCCTTTTCGGCAGCCTTCTCGGGAGTATTCTCCTCGGGCTCGGGCGCCGCCGATGGCTCGGGAGCAGGCGGCGACTCAGGCGGCGGCGCTGCCGGTCCTTTGCGCACCAGGGCACCGAGAGTGCCTCCAAAACCTGACTTCCTGTTGGCTTTCTCCTCTTCCTCCGCTTTCTTGTCTTTCTCCGGAGGAGTGCCGGCAAGCCCGATCAGAAGCGCTTTCAGTCCGCCTCCCGCCTCGTCGTCTGCCTCGTCTTTAGCGGCGACTGGCTCGGGGACCTTCTCCTCTTCCGGTTCTTTCGGTTCAACCTCGTCTTTGTGCAAATCACCGTTCGATCTGTTGCCCAGGGGCGACAGAAGGCTATCCAGGGAAGCGGACGCGATTTTTTCTTCTTCTGGCTCTATCGCAGTGACGGGCTCGGGCTCCGGCTCGGGCTCCGGCTCGGGCTCTGGCTCCGGCTCCGGCTCTGGTTCCGGCTCTGGCTCGGGCTCCGGCTCGGGCTCCGGCTCCGGCTCTGGCTCTGGCTCTGGCTCCGGCTCTGGCTCTGGCTCCGGCTCTGGCTCTGGCTCTGGCTCGGGCTCCGGCTCTTTCGCAGCAACTGGCTCCGGCTCCGGCGCTTCTGCGGGCTCTGGCTCTATCGCAGCAACTGGCTCCGGCTCGGGCTCCGGCTCCGGCTCTGGCTCGGCGAGCGGCTCAGGCTGTTTTTCCGCAACAGGCTCTTGCTCCTTTACAGCCGGTATGATCTCTTCTTCGTTCTGCTTGAGGAACTGCCCGGAAAGACCGCTTTCGCTAGTGACATTCGGGGTCGGTCTGGTTATTCTCGAGAGCACTGCTTTCTCTCCCCTGAGTTTGAGACCGGACTCCGGGGTCCACTGGAGGTCTCGAAGAGCCTGCTCGAAACTGAGCGGTGCTCTGGGGTCGTGATGGAGGCAGTAGTCCAGGGTGGCGATGGCATCGTCGGGGTTGAGCCAGCCCTTGGCGATCATTTGAAAACAGCGGAGAGTCGCCTGCAGGGTAGGCACATCCATGAAGCCGGTAAGCACCAGGACTTTGCCGATAAGGGCGGCGTTGTGACTGGAGATGTCGAATGCCTTTTCGATATCGTCCTCGGTGACAACTCTGGACATGGTGAGAAGGGTCTGATAATCGATAGGAGGCTTTTCGGGCTCGACGGCTCCCAGACCCGGCGCGACTTCGTTCAGGGCCTCCTCCGGCGTGATTCCGGTGGAGAAGACTTCAGAGAGACATTCGCAGGCTTTCAGGGCGTCGAGTTTGCCGTCCTTGACGGCGTTCTGGAAGAAGAGGGCGGCGTCCAGGAGCTCCTGGGAGATGAGTTCCTGGTTGACCAGGACATTGCCGATGGGCTGCTGGTTGGCCAGACCCCATTCGAGAGCGTCCATGACATCGTGCTCTCCGAGTATGCCGGCCATCACCAGGAGCTCGCCGAGCCTCACGACCTTGGTCTCGGGCTTTTTGGCTTCGGGCTCCGGGGCGTCTCCGGTAAGACCGGCCAGGGTTCTCAGTTTATCCAGAGCCTCTTCCCGGGACATCATCTCGTCCCTGAGCCTTACCTGGATATCGAGGGCTTTCTCCAGGTAATCGGCGGTGACGACCTGGTTCAGTACCAGCATGCGACCCAGAGGCATGCCGGTATTCAGCCCCTGCTCCATTGCCTGGGAGAACTCTTGCTGCTTGATCACCCCGGCATCGAGCAAGAGCTCGCCGAGTTTGCCGGTGCGAGCACGCTGGGCGGCGGCTTCATCATAATCCTGGAGCACATCCGAGAAGGGTGCTCCGATTTTGCGGGCTACTTTCAGGCACTGGACCGCTATATTGATATCGATTGACTTGTCCCGCAGGAGCGACTGGGCCTCGAGGGCCATCTGCAGCTCTTTGGGAGTGAGCAGACCCTGCATGACCAGGACCTGACCGATCTGGAGCTTCTTGTTACGGGAGTGTTTGACGGCTTCTTGCAGTTGCGAGGGCGTAACGATGCCGGCCTGAACCAAGAGGTCTCCAAGCCGCGCGCTGGTCGAATATCTCCTGAATATAGAGGACACTAAGCCACGCCCTAACGATGCTCCGCTGTCGCTACTATATCATCTTGAGCCGCGCTAGCCGGACATTGTCGAGAGGGCTTGCGCGAAGGCCTCGTAGGTGAATTGGTCGAATAAGACAAAGCGGATCTCTTCGAGACTGGAGTCTTCTTGCGCGAATTCTCGGGCTGTCTCGATGGCGATCCCGGCTGCTCGTTTCACAGGGAAGCCGTAGGCGCCGGTGCTTATCGAAGGGAATGCTACCCGGCCGACCCTGTATTGACTGGCAAGCTCGAGGCTTTTGCGGTAGGCGCTCTTGAGGGTGGCGTCTTCGTTGCTGTTACCGCCACGCCAGATGGGGCCGACGGCATGAATGACATACTCGGCATTGAGCTTGCCACCACCGGTGATTACAGCTTCGCCGGCCGGACAGGTGCCGTTGAGGCTCCTTATGGTTTTGCACTCCTCGAGGATAGCCGGTCCGCCAGCCCGGTGAATGGCTCCGTCCACGCCCCCGCCTCCCATGAGGGAGGAATTGGCGGCGTTGACGATGGCGCCTATACCGCCTTTTTGGCGCGTGATGTCGCCGCGCACCAGGGCGATGGTGGTGGAATTGACTCTTTTCTCCGTCTCGATCATGGGAAAGAGAATATCAGACCAGGCGCTCTTTTACCTTGTCGACTTTGCCAAGATCGGAAATCGCATAGCTGGCGACAGTGGCGCCCTGTCCATCGAAGCTCGTCTCCCTTCTGGCGGAGGCGAAAAATGCGCGGTCGCTTTTGTAGCTATTCTCGCGGAGGCTCCAGACAGGCTCGCCGCCGGGGCCGAAGGATTCATTCAAGGCGATACGCTCGCGGCGGAAGTTGTCCCGGACAGTTCTGGTGATGGCGTCCGGTCCATAATGAGTGGTCAGGGTCCAGAAGTCATCCCGGGTGAGCACGTCGTCGGTGGTTCCGTCCGGATTCATCGTACGCTGGTAGCTGCACTGATCGGCTTTGAAGTTCTGAGCCATGTCCAGCTTCACTGTGTCGAGGTGGCCGGCGGCGCTGTCGGCGATTTCGGGAAGGTTGAAGGAAGCGCCTTCGCGCCGGGGAAGCCTGGCTACTTCCCGGGAATTGTAGACCGGGTCGCCGTCCGAGTGCACGAGACCGATGGCTCTCTTGGTGAGGTCTCCGGCGTCGTTGTTTGCGATATTGCCGGAGCGATTGAGAAATTTGTCCCAGTTGTCGAAATTGCGCTCGGGGGTGAAGTATGCCTGCCGGTTGCCGAGCAGGGAGGCGATGGGCGATCGGGATGTATCGAGGTTTTCGAGAGGATTGATTGAAAGCCTGTCCGGCACGCTGGAGGGGCCCTCCGCCAGGACGCCGGTCAGGTCGGCGGTCTGCTTTCTGAGCATGTCATGAACGGCGAGACCGACATTGACTTCGGGAAATTCACTCGGGGGCGGACCGATCTGGTCCCCCCGGTCTTTAGGAGTCTGGAAGGAGAGGGGAGGAAGACCCAGGCTCGAGCTGCCGTCACGGCGGGGAAAATAGCCGGCGGAGCGCATGTCTACGGCTCCGGAAAGCCCTGCCGGAGCGCCACTCTCCGGAGCAAGATTGAAGACGTCGGATCGGCCGGTCGTACCGGTGGATTCAGCAGGAGTGAATGTCATCTGAGCAAGCAAGCATTAATAAGTAGAGTGCCAATTAGATCATAGGGCAGCCGGATTCGATGTCAAGGCGATTTAATCTTAGGAAAAGCCTCGAAAAGCCTCATAGTATGGCTCTTTCGAGGCTCGACTCTGGGCTACAATTGTTGCCCGGGCCCCGGTCCCATGCCGCCCATTCCGGAGCTCGGCGGCGCTTGCTGGGGCTGAGAACCGATGATGTCTCTGGCGAGAACGACACGGCGATTGGTGTCTTTGGCATAGTCTCTGGCTTTGACGGCGGCGGAGAGGAGTTTGTCCAGATCCACGCAATCTTCCGGTACCGTGGCTACTCCGAATGCCATGGCCAGGCTGCGGGAGTCCATATCCGAGGACAGGGGTGCTTCTCTGAGTACGTCGGCGATCCTGTTGGCCAGTGCGCCGGCGGCGGCGGAGTTGGTGTTGGGGAGCATGATTGCGAAGTCGAAGGTCTTGAAGTGACCGAGGACATCCACCTGCCTTTTGACCAGACCGATCCTCTGCATGGCGCGTCTGACGGCCAGCATCTGGAGGGCTTCAACCCGCACCCCTTCGGCGTCCCGGCGGTATCCCAGAGAGAAGATCACCAGGGAGAACGGAACGTTGAAGTATTCGTATCGCAGGTACTCCTGATCGAGAAAATAGATGAAGGCATGGTAACTGAGGATACCGGTCTCGGCCCGGGTCAGGGATTTGACTACCGACTGGAATTCGTTGTCGTTGATCCCGAGGGCTTTGAGCCTGGCGAGCCTGTCCTGGGTCGGCGCCTGATCCGTGACCTGCACCAGACCGCAGCTCACCAGGTTGAAGAGGATGGGCACATACTCTGTCTTGGTCATGGGCCGTTTGCGCAGGAGGTCGAAAAGGGTATTGCGGTTGTCGATGAGCTCATAGAAATCGAGCTGGGGCTCCAGGGGGATCGGGGCACCTTTCTCCACCCGCTTGGCGAACTCCTCTTCGGAGATCATGGCATTTTTCTTGACCAGGCACGATTCTTGCTTGAGACCGGCTGAGTCCAGATACTTGGACTGATCAAGAAGGGCCACCCCTTCCATGAGGACCGAGTCGAGTCTTTTGTTGATTGTGCGATCGCTGGTCTTCTCGTCGGGCCAGAATCGGAATTCGCCCTGAAGCCAGGTGATCAGCTCGGTGAGGGCACTGTCTCCGGATGACTCTTTGATCTTGCAGTGCAGGGGGATGCCTTCCTGGAAAAAGACTTCGCATTGCTCGGTCTTGGTTTTGACATCCAGGCGGCCGGTCATCTTGGCCAGGTTGATGGACTGCAGGAGGTTGGGGACCTGGAGCTTGTTGAGGTCTCCTTCGAGAGTCGCCTTGGCTCCGGGTCTGGGCGGCTCGAAAATGATGGCGGCCGCTTCGCTGGTGGTACCGGTGCCGGGGATCTGTGTGGGCTGGATGCCCGAAGCCGTGGCGACGGGATTGTAAGCGCCGGTGCTGCCCCCCAGAGGCTCGGCGGCACTGCCGTAGATGGCGCTGCTCGGGATCACGTCCTGGAGCTGATCGGCACCGGCGGCGCTGGCCACCAGGTTGCACATCAAGGAGAGATCGCGGCTCGGGTGTTTCCAGACGATCTTCGGGGGACCGCCCGTATACTGGGTCAGTGCCCACTCCGGGTCCATGATCTGCTCGGGATCGTTGTCTCTCGATTCGAAGCGAACCGAGAGCACGAAGTCCGACTTGCGATCCGAGCTCGAGAAGGGCAACTCGACGACTCTGCCGCACATCTTCTGGGCTTCCTGCATCAAGAACTGAACGTCGCCGTAGGCGGGAAGACCCGATTGCTTGGGCAGACGAACGCTGCGCTGCTGAGGGTGCTGTTGTTGTTTTCCGGGCGGCTGAAACATCTATTCTGACATCGCGGGTAAGGGGGGGCAGAACCCGGAGGGTCCTTGTATATCAACTTACCCCTTTTGCAGCCTCTTTTACCTCTTGAATTTTAAATATCCGGCTTCCTGGATCTATGGGTAGAGACCCCGCAGCCGTTTCGCCTCGGCGATGGTGGAGACTCCCAGGCGAAGGGCTGCCATCCGCGCCTGATGGTGAGCTCCGAGGAGAGGGCGAAGACCCGGTCGCAGGCGCGTCCCATAATTTGCTCCAGGCGGTTGTTCACCTCTTCCTCGCTCCAGAAGAGCTGCATGAGACCCTGAACCCATTCGAAATACGAGACGGTAACGCCGCCTGCATTGGCGAGGATGTCAGGGACGACCAGGACTCCGCGTTCGTGGAGGTGTTTGTCAGCCTCGGGGCTGGTGGGCCCGTTGGCGCCTTCCACGACGATCTTGCAGTCCACTTTCTCGACGTTGTCTTCTCGGATCTGGTTGCCCAGGGCAGCCGGGATGAGTATGTCGCAGGGAATGGCCAGTAGCTCTTCATTGGTGACCGCTTCGCAGTTGTCGAAACCTTCCACCCGGTTCATCTCGCTGGTGTAGTTCAGGAGTCTCGGGATGTCCAGGCCGGCCTTGTTATAGATGCCCCCGTGAACGTCGGAGACGGCAATCACCTTGTATCCGGAGTTGTGCAGATACTTGGCGGCGATGGAGCCGACATTGCCGAAACCCTGGACTACCACTGTGGGGACCTCGGTCCTGAGATTGATATGCTGGACCGCGCGTTTGGCGCAGTAAGCGACCCCGTTGCCGGTGGCTTCGTTCCGGCCCAGGGAGCCTCCGATGGAGATGGGCTTGCCGGTCACCACCGATGGGACCGTATGCCCGACATTGGTGCTGTAGGTGTCCATGATCCAGGCCATGGTCTGCTCGTTGGTGTACATGTCAGGAGCCGGGATGTCTTTGTCCGGTCCCAGGAGGTTGATGATTTCGGACGTGTAGCGTCTGGTGATGCGCTCTTTCTCCACAGGGGAGAGTTTCCAGGGCTTGCAGCGGATTCCGCCTTTGGCGCCGCCGTACGGCAGTCCCATGAGGGCGCATTTCCAGGTCATCAGCATGGCCAGGGCGGAGACTTCGCCGAGGTTGACCTCGGGGTGGAAGCGGATGCCGCCTTTTGCCGGCCCCAGGGTGACGTCGTGGTGGACTCTGTATCCGGTGAAGGATTTCACCAGCCCGTCGTCCATGCGGATCGGTATGGAGACCATCAGGGAGCGCTTGGGATAGCGAAGGCGCTCGTGCAGCTCCAGGGGCAAACCCATTTCGAAGGCGACTTCATCGAGTTGACGCTGGGCTCTGAGGAATTCCGGAGTTTCACACTCCATGGTCGGAAGTCTTCCGGGTTCCGACACTACAGTCACCATATCTGGCCTCCTCCGTCTAACGGAATTGAAATGACTAATGGCCAACATATGTTACGGCAAAGGACTCCCCGCGGGGGCTATACAAGGCATACAGTCCCCTTTAAAATTTTTTCAATGGATGTCTTTCTCACAATCGCGCATTTTGCCGGGGTTTGTTGTAAGCGATCCGGAAGGCGGACCAACCCGTTTCTGGTACTGAATGTAGTATCGCTTGAAATCGGCGGGAGTGTCGGCGCGTAAAACCGTCCGCGAAAATTAGTATGATTACGAGGATGAAACTGTCCCCTCAGACCATCCTCAATGTTCTTCTGATCTTCGTGCCTCTGCCTATTCTGGGCAAGCTGCTGGGTTGGCCTTCTCTTGTCATCTTTCTGTCAGCATGCCTGGGCATCGTGCCCCTGGCAGGGCTCATGGGCAAAGCCACCGAGACCCTTGCCGATCGCGCTGGAGCCGGTCTGGGCGGTTTTCTCAATGCCACCTTCGGCAATGCTTGCGAGCTCCTGATCGCTCTATCGGCTTTGCGTGCCGGGCTCACCGATGTGGTCAAGGCCTCGATCACCGGCTCGATAATAGGCAATATCCTGCTCGTCCTCGGTTTCGCCATGCTCGCCGGCGGTTTCAAGTACAAGACCCAGTACTTCAATCGCACTGCCGCCACCACATCCGCCACCCTGCTCGCCCTGGCGGCAGTCTGTCTGGTGGTGCCTACCGTCTTTCACTTTTCGGGACCGGATGTCAGTCACGATCACGAGGACGACCTGGCACTTGCCATCTCCATCGTGCAGCTCCTGGTTTATATGGCCAGTCTCTACTTCAGCTTGAAGACCCATAAGAATTTCTATGTCCGGGAGATGGACGACGAGGTTGCCGAAGGGCTGGGCACCGAGGGCTGGGGTCTGAAGATCAGCATCGCCGTGCTGGCCACCGCCACCGTCCTGGTGGCCGTCCTCTCGGAATGCCTGGTGGGAGAGGTGGAGCATGTCGCCCACACTTTCGGGATGAGCCAGATCTTCATCGGAGTCATTCTCGTGGCCATTGTCGGCAACGCCGCGGAGCACTCCACTGCTGTGCTCATGGCCATGAAGAACAAGATGGATCTCTCGATCAATATCGCGCTCGGGTCGTCGAGCCAGATCGCCATGTTCGTGGCGCCGGTCATCGTGATTACGAGCTTTTTCCTGGGCAAGCCGATGGATCTGGTTTTCTCCGAATTCGAAGTCATGTCGGTGGTGGTATCGGTGATCATCCTGCCTTTCGTGGCCACCGATGGGGAATGCAACTGGCTGGAAGGGGTCCAGCTCCTTGCCGTGTACGTTGTTCTGGGTCTGACCTTCTTCTTGATCTAGGAGCTTGCGATGCCTGAATTGCCCGAGGTCGAGACTGTCGCGAGGGGGCTGGCAGCCAATATCACCGGTGATACCATCGAGTCCTCCCGGGTGCTCCGGCGCGAGTCCATTGCTCATCCGGGTGTCAGGGCTTTCGGGCGGGCGATCGCCGGTCGACGGGTCCTGGGCGCCGGCCGGCGCGGCAAGTACGTGCTTGTCGCGCTTTCCGGCGGCGCCACTCTGGTGGTGCACCTGCGCATGTCCGGGCGTCTGCTAATCAAGGAGCAGGGAGCGGCTCCGGATCGTTTCGCCCGGGTCTGTTTCGGGCTGGGAAGCGGCCGCGAGCTTCATTTCGAGGATATGCGGGTTTTCGGCAGGCTCTGGCTGGTGGCGCCGGACGAAGACCTGGAGTCCGTGGTCGGAGGGCTCGCCGGTCTCGGGGTGGAGCCGCTGGAGGGTCTCGTCCCGGAATATCTCGAGACCGCTTTCGCCGGCAAGAGCCAGCCGGTCAAGAGCGCCCTGCTCGATCAGCGGATCGTGGCGGGGATCGGCAATATCTACGCCGATGAGTCGCTCTTCCTGGCAGGCATCAATCCGGTGCGGCGGGCAGGCGGGTTGAGCAAGTCCGAGATCGCCCGGCTCTGTGCCACTATATGCGATGTGCTCCGCACTGCCATAGAGCGCGGCGGCTCGAGCATGAGAGATTACCAGAGTGCCCTGGGAGTGAACGGCAATTATCTCCACGAGGCATGGGTCTACGGGCGCAAGGGCGAGCCGTGCCGGGAGTGCCGTGCCACCATCGAGCAGGTCCGGCTGGCGGGACGCTCAACCCATTTCTGCCCGAGCTGCCAGAAGCGAAAGGCGGGCAAGAAGCCGTCCCGATTGTAACGAGGCGGCAAGAATTAATCACTTCGATTGAACTTTTTTTCGCCGCCGGTCGTTTTCGAGCCAGGTTCTATTTGAGATCGCGACGACGATCGGGAGCGCATTATGAGCAATGACGGTATTTTCGAGAAGATAAGAGAGCGTGGCAGGACTCAGCGGGCCTACTGGTTCGATACCAGTTATCCTCCAGGTTATGTCGAGCGTTATGTATCCGGCAAGAAGTCCTCGGACAGCTGGTTTCGCCTGCAGGCATTTCTCGCGTCCACTGATATCGAGAAGATCAAGGCCCTCGATCCGACTTATGAAGAGCCGGTTAACAGCGAAAATCCTTAAACTTTGCGATCCTTCGTTCACAATCCCTTGCCATGGCGCTCGACTGCGCCTAATGTGTTGCTAGCTAGTAGGTACGTGTTATGCCAGCTACAAGACTTCCCCAAAAATGCAAGAGCCAGCGGATCTAGAGCTGTAACGGATCCCGGTCTCATCCCCAGTATTTCTTCCCCTCTCCCCCAGCCCCTGCCACCGTCGGTGAGGCTGCCGGGTCTCGGCTCTTTCATTGTTTATCGAAATTCTCAAAGGTGACACCATGCAAACCATCACTAACCCAAGCAGTCGAACCGTCGCTACCAGGCTCGTTATCACCGATGTCGACGGCACTCTCAGTTCGTTCATCGATTATTTCGTCCCGGCGATCAGGGACTATCTCAGGGACCTCAGCAAGCGAGTCAATCAGAGCGTCGAGGAGCTGGCCGCGGACATCGGTCATGTGATCGAGCGCCGGGGCACCCACGAATACCCCTGGCTCCTGGAAGAGACCAGTTTCGCCTGGAAGCACTATGCCGACGACCCCGACACTTTCGTGGCGGAGTTCGTCGAGCCCTTCTGGGAAGCTCTCGATCGCAATCGGGCCCGTTATCTCAGACCCTTCCCCAATGTCCTCGAAACTCTCAGCGAGCTCAAGGAGCGAGGAGTCCGGATCATCGCCCTCAGCGATGCGCCGGAGTATATGGCCAGGACCCGCAACAAGCAGATCTTCGACGGACTGCTCGACGCCGTCTATGCCCTCGAGACTGTGGAGCCGCTCAAAGACGACGTCTACAGGCCGATCACCCTGGACTACGGGCGCCGGCGGGTCAAGCAGATGCGCGAGTCCGCCCGCACAGCCACGGCTTTCCATATTCTTCCTCAGTCCTACGAGAAGCCATGCCCCAGCGGTCTCGACCGGGTACTGTCCGACCAGGGCGTTTTCCCTCAGGAGGCTCTCTTCATCGGGGACAGTCTCAGTAAAGACGGCATGGTGGCAGCCTCCAGAGGCATCCGCTTCCTGTGGGCCCACTACGGTCACCAGGTTCCCGCCGAATACGAGGAGATGGTCAACTATTCTCTGAAGCCTCGCCGGGATGACGACAGGGTCAAGCCGCAGCTGCCCGCTCATCTGATCACATCGGTGGCGGCACGATACGATGAAGTCCTGAATTATATCTAAATCTGACTCTGAGCAGGGTCTTGCTCACCACTGGCGGTGGCGGCTGCCGCGGCCTTGTTGCGGGTGCTCTCCACTAGCCAGCAGAAAGCGGCCGGTATCACGGCGCTGACGATGAAGCAGAGGAAGTGCAGGACGGTTGCGAAAGCAGCGGCAGCATTCTTGTCGACCCCGGTGATCATTGTCAGAGCCGAGGTGACCATGCCGTGGAAGCCGCCGACGCTGCCCGGAGTCGGGACCAGGTTGCCGAGAGTGCCGATGGCGAAACAGAGGAAGCAATTCAGCGCATCGACCTGCTTCTCGAGGTGAAAACCCAGGATCATCAGATAAAAGGTAAGAAAATAACAGAACCACATCGCTCCGGTCAAAAGGAGGATCATCGGGTAGGCTATCGGATCGGTGATGCAGCGGGTGCCCTGGTGAAATTGCTCGATGAGGTCATCGAGCTTATGGGAGATTCCTTCCGGAATATGTCCCTTGATCATGGGCAGGCTCTTCGCCCTGGTCATGATCGGGGCAGCCACGGGAAGCAATGCCAGGGCTGCTACGGTCACCACCATGAGGGCTATGCTGCCGCTGGTGAGCCAGCTCATCTGCTCGTGGACCTTGCTGGGGATGAATGGAACGGCAGCGGCGAAGAGCAATACAAGGAGGGCCAGGTCCAGAAGCCTGTCGATAAAGACCGTGGGAGCCACACCGGGCCAGGGGAGCTTCTCTGAGCGAGCCATGACCACCAGGCGGACCACTTCGCCCCCCCTGGGTATGCCCAGGTTGACCACATAGCCGGACACGATCGCATAGAAAGAATTCCAGAGGCTGACCGACCGATTGGCCACCGGTTTGAGCAGGATGATCCAGCGCCAGGCTCTCAGTATGTGACTGATCAGCCCGATAATCAGGGTGCCGATCACGTAGACCGGGTCGATAGTCTTGAGATAGCCCAGAATGGCATTCAGGTCGCAGTCTTTGAATACCAGCCAGAGAAGGGCTGCGGCCAGCAGGAAAGCCAGGACCACTTTCCACCAGCTCGTGCCGGTGCGAAGCGATTCAGTGTCATTTGGGTTCATCTCTGATATTGTAAACCGCTTAAATCCTGGCAATAAGTTTTACTGTTACGAAAACTGGGAATTAATGAGCATTGGAGATGTCTGTCGCCCCGCTCGCCCTGAAAGCAGACTCCCGGACCGGATCCGGAAAGGTTTTTTACCAAAAGGCTACCGGAAAGAGGCGAAATGCGACTGATAATCGACAAGATACGGTTTTCGGGCTGCTAGATTTCAACTGTGGTCGGTGACAAATCGATGGGTGACAAAAAAACCAGGGTTCTTTTAATTGAGCACAACGAGGGACAGGCCGTCGCCCTGAAGAAAGTGCTCGACGAGGCTGCAGGCAAAGAGTTCTCTATGGAGTGGACGGAGCATCTGGCCGTCGGCCTCGAGCGTCTCGGGGAAGGCTCATATGACGTGGTCCTGCTCAGCCTCTCCATGCCGGACAAGTCCGGCCTGGAAGTGCTCGAGGAGCTGCGTGAGCTGGATTCCCGTATTCCGGTGGTGGTCCTCAGTGACGACCCCCGGGACAAGTCCGCAGCCGAGGCTGTCAAAGGCGGGGCTCAGGACTGTCTGGTCAAAGAGACCATCGACGCCAGCCGGCTCGCCCAGTCTCTGCGTTATGCAATAGACCTCAAGCGTGCCGAGGTCGCTCTCAATGAAGCCTCTTCTCGTCTCGAGGCTGCCACCTCCCGGCTGGAGGCCCTGGCCCATAACGATCCGCTTACCGAGTGTCTCAATGTCGCCGGCTTGCAGCGCGCTCTGCAAAACGAGTTCGAGCGCGCCCAGCGCAGCGGCGGCGCCCTGGTTGCGGTACTTCTCGATTGCGATGATTTCGATCGGATCAACGCCCAGCTCGGTCACGGGGTCGGTGACGTCGTCCTCAAGGAAATCTCCAAGCGGATGAAAGACACCGTCAGGCCCACCGACCACATCGCCCGCATAGGCTCCGATGAGTTCCTGCTCCTTCTTCCCGAGACCCGTTTCGCCGAGGGTATGCTGGTGGCGGAGAAGATTCGCCTCTCGGTGGCGGAAAGCCCCCTGCGGCTTGCTTCCGAGACGATCAGAGTGACCGCCAGTCTCGGCGTTCTGGCCCTGCCATACGAATTCTGCTCCATCGAGGAGGTTCTCTCCCTGGTCCGCCTGGCGGTGCGTGAAAGCAAGCTTCTGGGCAAGAACCGCGTATCCTCGGGCGAGAAGCACAAGCGGGTCGGCCAGCCGGATCGCGATGCCCTCGATGAGCTCACTCATAAGCTGCGCCGGGGCGACTGCTTCCGAGCTGTCTCCATGCCCATCCTCCATCTGCCGGACGAGAAGCTGGTCGGTTATGAGATCCTCTCCCGGGGACCGGAAGGGGCTTTCGAGATGCCCGACGATCTCTTCCGGGTGAGCGTCGAGCACAACCTCCTCACCATAGTCGATTTGCGCTGCCTGAAGACCTGCCTCGCCGCCACCATCAATCCCAAGTTCGATCACAAGGCTCGTTTTCACGTCAATCTTTTCCCATCCACCATCATCGATACTCCCATCGATCGACTGATGACCCTTTTCCCCACCGACAGCAAGAACGGCCGGTTCTGTGTGGAGATTAGCGAGCAGCAGTTCATCGGGGATCCAACCTATCTCAGGGATCATGTCCAGGAATTGAGCAAGCGTGGAGTGCTGGTGGCCATCGATGACGTCGGCTTCGGGCGCAGCTCCCTGGAGAGTCTCATAATTCTCGAGCCGGACATCGTCAAGATCGACCGCAAGTATGTCTCGGGCATCGCCCAGGACGCGACCAAGGAAAGGCTTTTGAGACGCCTGGTCAAAGTCGTCAATGCGCTGGGATCGGAGCTGATTGCCGAAGGCATCGAGTGCCGCGAAGAGCTCGAGCTCCTTCTCGACATGGGTGTCACCCATGGTCAGGGCTGGTACTGGGGCAAACCCGCCTGATTCAGGTGTGTTCCGGACAAGTCAGGCCAGGCGGCTCTCGATTTCGCCCGGCAGGGTGAAAGGATTGAAGGGTTTGGCCATGATTCCGCTGGCGCCTTTGCTCCGGTAGTATTCGTCCTCGCCTTCCGTGACCCTGGTGGTGGTGAGGAAAATCGGCGTATTGGCAAGCGCCGGGGCCTGGCGTAGTTGTTGCAGGACGGCGACACCGTCCATATCAGGCATCGAGCTATCGAGAAGGATGACGTCCGGCGCCTCTCTGGCGGCTACCTGAATCGCCTCGTTGCCGGAAGATGCCGTGAGGACCTCCCAGCGAGCCACTCCGGTGAGGCTCAGCTTCCCGATTTTCAAGATATCGGGGTCGTCGTCGACCAGCATTACTTTTCGAATTTCCATAGTAGTCAAATGTATCATAATTAGCGGGATATGCCAGGACATGCCACCAGAAAGCCGACCCTCATCCAGGAAACAGGTCCTGCCGCCGGATTTGACCGGGTTAGCCTGAGGCGCAGCCTGCAGGAGATCATGAGAGCGATTGCTCCCGGCGCTCCGCAATTGCTTCAGGAGTCTTCCCTGGAGGATCTGTTCGAGAAGACCAGGGCTGCTTTTCTGGGTCTTTCCGCCTGCTCTCTCTTGCCGCGTCAATCGCCGGCCAGCCGTCTCGATCTCCTGGACGACTTGAGCGACTTCCTGGGGCTTCCCCGAGCGGCGCGTCCGGCTCTGGCAGTCGAAATGGAGCGCCTGACCGATTTGCACGAGGCTGTCGCGCAACCGGCGGATCTTTGCCAGTGCCTTGCCGCTCTTGCCTCGCGTCTTCTGGAATTCGATCTCCAGTATATCGATGGCGAGCTCGAAGTGCTTTCTCTGGACCGTATGCTCAAGCGGACCGGCAGTTATTTCACTCCTCCATTTCTGGCCCGGAAGGTGGTGGCGGCGGCGATGGCGGCTCTCCCCCCATCGGTCGGATCGCCCGGACGCCCCCTGCGCATTCTGGACCCGGCAATGGGACCGGGAATATTTCTGCTTTCCGCCTGGCAGGAGCTGGAGGATGGAGGTTACCGGCATGAGCCCAGGGATACTCTGTATGGTGTCGATCTCGATCTTGCCAATGTCGTCTGCGCTCGTTTCATCCTCTGGTATGCTACCGGAGCCCAGGGCGGCGACGCCTTTTCGCGGTTCGCCAATCTGAGAGCCGGTGATTCCATAACCGGCGCTCCGGTAGCATCGCTGCCACCGGAACTGGCCGGGCACAGGCAGCGAATCGAGGCTGTCCTCGCTCTCGATCCGTCCCGAGCCGTCTCGCGCCGCGGGGCTCTCTGGTTCGCCCGGCCCGGCGATTTCAGCCTCGATGCCGACGATGCCGACTTGCTCTCGTATCTGGATCTTGTGAGCGCGCGGGAGCGAATCTTTGCTTATGAAGAGCAGCTCGTGCCGGAATTCGATATGATTCTCGGCAACCCGCCCTGGGAAATCGCCAAGCCCAATTCCCGGGAGTTCTTCGGACGTTACGAAGGAGCTTACTGGTCCTACGAAAAGCAAGAGGCTATACGCAAGCAGTCGAGCCTTTCCCGGGAGCATCCGAGGCTGTGGAGCAAGTGGTCCCGGCTCCTGAGCCGTTATCAGAGTCTCGGGCGATTCGTCAGGGCGGCTTTCCGGAGGCAGGGAAGAGGCGATCTGAATCTCTACAAGCTTTTCGTCGAGCGCTCTCTCGGGCTTCTCCGAAGAGACGGCGGCGTCCTCGCCATGATCGTCCCTGCCGGGATCTATTGCGATAGCGGCAGCCGCGAATTGCGCCGCTACTTGATCGAGCAGTGCGAGCTCACCGACATCGTCGGATTCGATAATGCCGATGCCGCCTTTCCTATTCACAGATCGTTCAAGTATTGCTACTTCGTCGCCCGCATGGGTAGTACTACTGGTGATATCACAGTCTCTTTTCTCAACAGCGCATCCTCGCTCTCCGTCGAGGCCGGCGCCTCCCTGAGCGCCGGGCGTATAGCAGCGATGAGCCCGGAGTATCTCGTTTTCCCGGAGGTGGAAGGCGAGAAAGCTCTCGCGATTCTGGAACGTCTCTACCACTCGGGAAGGCTCCTCGACGGCTATGAGGCTTTCGATTGGCGGCTGGCTTACCGCCGGGAGCTGGACATGACCATGGACTCCGGGCTCTTCACGGCACGCGATGAGCTGGAGGCGAGGGGCTACCGGGCCGATTTGTTCGGCAACTGGCTCGCCGGGAAGTGGCAACCCGGGAATCTCTCTGGCAACATCGCTTCCGCCGACGGAAAAAGCGGTATCGCCCTCGGGGATATAGAGGATGTCTATGTGCCGGTTTACGAAGGGAGGATGATCGGCTCATATAATTGCGCCGCCAAGCACTGGCTCTCGGGTCACGGTCGCAAAGCCGTATGGCGCGACGGGCGGCCCGGCGAGGAGGGCGTTCCCGGACCTCGCTATCTGGTGCCGGCGGCGGTGCTCGACAGGGCTGTTCCCGGTCTCAAGACGGGCTTCCTCGCTGTGGGCAGCGATACCAATGCCCGCTCCATGATTGCCGCCTGTCTCAATCGAGTCGTCTGCGGAAATTCGGTACCTGTCTTCTATCTTACCGGAGATGGCGGTGGCGCTCTTTCACGAAGGACACTACAGCTGGTGCTTACCGGGGTGCTCAACAGCTTTGTCTTCGACTTCGCGGTCAGGCGCAGGCTGGCTGGATGCAATCTCAATTATTTCGTCCTTGCCGAGTGTCCGCTGCCGGCTCTCGAGAAGGCACCGAAAGAGCTGCTCGGGCTCGTTGCCGACATGGTGGCCACTCTTTCTCTGCCATCGAGCCGTCTTGCCGCTTCCTCGCTGAATCCGGGCGGCTCCTCGATTCCGCGTCCTGAAGGGAGAAGGCTCCTCATGGCTTTCGTCGATGCGGCGGTGGCCGGTCTCTACGGGCTCGAGCCCGGGGACCTTCAGACCATTCTCGCCGGCTGCCTCTACCGTCCCGAAAAGGGGCGGCGGAGCTTCACCCTCGATGGCGGCTCTTTCGAAGACTCACCGCTGGTGATGACCGATGGCGAGATCGAGAGGCTGCCCGGACTTCCACCTGCCGAAATCGCCCGGCTCATGGCCGGGATCATCGAGCGCAGTATCGACACATCCGGGAGCCTGCCGGTCAATCCGAAAGGTTTCCACCGGGTGGACCGGCTTGTGCCCCCGTCCTGTTCGCATCCCGCCCAGACCATAGTCACGGCTCACCTGGCAAAATGTCTCGGCCCGGATGCTTTTCTGGAATACGGGCGGAGGCTTCTGGCGGATGGCGATGGCACATCCCGGGTTGTCGGGCAAGCGGCGCTTCTAGAGCGGATTCTCAGATCGAGGGCAGATATTTGAAAGCACTTCATCCGGACCTGGTCGAGCAGTACGGACGTTATCGCGCCATGGCGGTCATCATCGCGCTATCGGGCACTCTGCCTCTGATTACGCTGATCATTCTCCCTGTGGAGAACAAGGTGGTCATCCTCGCTTTCATTCTCCAGATACCCCTTGCCGTCGTCCTGGGCTATCTCATGGGGGTGAAGCGAATGCGTTATCTCGAGAGGGCAAGCGCCCTGGTCGCCGCCGGCCAGACGAGAAAAATGCGGGGTTTCGGTCCATTCCGGGGAAGCCCGTCTGAAACGGTCCTCACTTTCTGTATCGATCTCCTGGATGAAAGCGGCTCGGTGGAGAGACAGTGGCTCATTCCGGTGGGCGCTCAGGCCGACTATATCGTCGGTCTGCCGGCGCTTCCCGATCAGACCCATGCGCTGGAGTCCGCCACTGACCTGGAGGCTTTTGTCGACCCCGGGACAGGCAGTGTGGCGGCAGTGAGCGCCGGAGGACGCATATTCTTCGTCTGCCCGCCCGCCAGACTCTTATGAGATCTATTTACTGAAGAAGAGATATTACCTATTAGGTCGGTTTAAGGCCGGTCGACCTCCTGACAGCTAAGATTGTCCTGGTCGAGATCTGCGATGCAGAGGGTCGGTTATCGATGGCAAATCAAGGCAGAGCAGTGGCGGAGCCGGAATATGGCGCCCGGAGCGGAGCCGGCAGGTCTTCCGGGGATGCCACTTTCGCGGCCAGCAGGCTGAAAGCCTTGCTGCTTCTGGCTGTCGCCTGTTTCGCCCTCTATTTCACCGGTCTCGGGGACTTCCCTGCCATAGATCCGGCCGAGGGCTACTATGTCGAGGCGGCCCGCGAGATGGTGGAGCTCGGGGATTATGTCGTCCCGTATCTCAACCACCAGATCTATTTCAGCAAACCGATCATGACCTTCTGGCTGATCGCCGCCTCCTACAACCTGTTCGGTTTGAGCGAGTGGGCGGCGCGGTTGCCCTATGCGATTCTTTCGACCCTGCTCGTAATCGGCTCATTCTGGACTGCCTCCGTCTTGAGCTCGAATGCGAGCTCAAGAGTAAGCGCGGACAAGAATCGGCAGGATGGCGGCTGCCGGGCCGGGCTGATCGCCGCGCTCAGCCTCGCCTGTGCCCCGCTTCTGTTGCTGGTCTCCAGGACCTCTCCGGTGGATATCGCATTTTCGGTCTTTCTCTGTCTGTCTGTGATGGCTACCGCCGTTACCATGGCGGGCGCCTCGCGCTTCGCCTGGGTCCTCATCTATGCCGGTCTCGGTCTGGCCATGCTCGCCAAGGGGCCGGCGGCAATCCTGCTCTATGGTCTGGGCGCCCTGGGATTTCTCGCCATCAGCCGGCCTTCCCCGGCAGCTCTCTTGCGTCTTCTTGCCAAGCTCAAAGTCCTGGCGGGTCTGCCGGTCTTCCTGGCAGTGGTCCTTCCCTGGCACTATCTGGTTTATAAAGCCACTGACGGACTGTTCCTCAAGGTCTTTTTCCTGTACGAGAACGTCGCCCGCTATGCCGGTCACACCAATATGGGCAAGATGTCCTGGTGGTTCTTCATTCCTACCATCCTTGCCGGCTTTTTCCCCTTCATCCTGCTCACTCCGGCTCTGGCTGGCGAGGCTCTCGGTCTTGCCGGCAAGGGCAAGACCTCAGGCTTCCCTGGCGGGCTCACGGAGAAGCTGCGCTTTCTCGTAGTCGAGCCTGCCAGACAGATCGCCATGGACAACCGCATCTGCGGTCTGGCTTTCCTCCTGGCTTTCAGCTTCACCACTTTCGTGTTTTTCAGCCTTTCCGGAACCAAGCTGATCACTTACATTCTCCCTGTGCTTGCACCACTGGCGGTGCTGGTCGGGGTGCGGGTCGATTCGCTGCTCGTAGACGGAGAGAGCGAAAATTCGACGAAAGGGTCATCTTTCTGGCTCACTCTTCTTTCCGGATCTTTTCTTGTTTTCGGTGCGGCCGGTGCCCTGGCGACCTTCGTGGCGGCTTTCCTGCTCGAGGGTATAAGCGTTTTCTGCTTGTCCGTCTGCCTGGCGGCCGCCTGCTTGCTTTTTTGCGGGGCTGTCTGGCAGTGGCGCCAGCAGCGCCGGGGCCGACTCGAGTCCGCCGTCCGTGGACTTTTCGTCACTTATGTGGTAGCTCTGGCGGTGTTCGCTCCGGTGGGCTTCCACATCTTCGGCACCAGGTTGCAGGGCGACCTGCGGACCGTCTCGATAGCTGCCCGCGAATTTCCGGGAGCGGTCTCGATGTTTGGGGTGTTCATGCCGAGCGCCATGTTCTATGCCCGCAAGCCGATCAATACGTTTTTCGTGTTGAGTCAGGTTCGCCCTGACCAGAGCTCCGCAGGCGAAGCGCTTCTCATTCGCGATCTGGACCGGGGGCGTTTCGAGGAAGTCCCGGGACTGCGCCTGGAGGAAATAGCCAGGGCTGGTGAATGGGGGCTCTACAGGGCTCCCGGCTATCGGGTCGAGACGATCATGACCCTCTCCGATGTTTTCGCCAATGCCGAGCTTTTCGATGCCCTGATGAAAGGCTCCTCTCCCACCGGTCCTCTGACTGTTCCGTATGCCCGGGGCAGCGCCGGTCTATCGAAAACCGTCCCGGCTGGTGTAAGCTTGGCTGGTAGCGAGGGTGGGAAATAGACTTGAGAGCTCAAGGGAAAAGAGAAATAACGCTACTGGCCATCTCGACTCTGGTCACGGCTATCCAGTTCTTGCCGGCGCGTGCTGAGAGACCCTCTACAGCGGAGCAGGATAACAGGGACCTGAAAAACTTCCACCAGGTCAACGACTATCTCTATCGCGGCGGTATGCCCACGGTAGATGGCATCAAGAAGCTCAAGGAGCTCGGTGTCACGACCATCGTCGACCTGCGCGACGACAAGCTAGATGCCGCACTGGAGAGACATGTCAGCGTCGTAGAGGGTGTCAAGTATATCAATCTCCCCACCGGTGATGCCCCTCCGCGTCCGGAAAAGCTCGCCAGGTTCATCTATACTCTGGAGCAGGCTCGCCGGGACAACGAGCAGGGCAAGCCTGGCTCGGTCTTCGTCCATTGCCGTGCCGGAAGCGATCGCACCGGACTCTATATTGCCGTCTGGCGCGTTCTCAGCCAGGGCTGGCGGCCGGAGCAAGCGATGCTCGAGATGCTACGATATGGTTTTCAGATTCACAAGCTCGATTTTTCGGCTGGATCGGAGGCTGGCAGGATACTGGCTGAGAGGCGCCAATCTGCAGGAAAGTGCTCATCGCAAGTAGCAGCCAAAGATTCCGGCGAGCAGGCGACCCGTTGATGATATCGAATATGGTGTTTCGCATACGATGCGATGAAAGGAGAGGAAAAATGGCAGGTAAGTTGGTTCGGTCCGGCAGGGGAGTCCAGGTTCTGGTGATGCTGGCGGTGGCGCCGGCTGTCCTGAGCGGCTGCGCTCAGCTGAAGACAGCCAACAGCTATGGCGAGAAAGCCAAAGTAATCGTGGTGAAGTCCAATATGCAGCTTGTTCAGAATGCTGCCGAGGCGTACGCCAGGGACCATATCTACCTTTATCCCACCGCCATCGACGATGACTTCAAGAGCTATTTCGAGAATGGCAATCCGCCGGCGCACCTAGCAGGCCACGCGCCGAACAATCCCTTTACCGGTCAGGCCGAATGGCCCGTTCTGGGCAAAGTCGAGGATCTTCTCCAGGCTCGCTCGGCTCCGCCGACGCCGCTCACGCCCGGTGTCATCGAGTACAGCCCCCTCAATGAAGGCAAGAGTTATGCCATCAGGGCCGGTGACGACCAGGGAATGGCCATCGCCGGAGAGGGCGCGAGCAAGACCCTGGTGATCTCCAGAGACAGCTACACCAAGCCCGCTAAATAAGCTTCTTTCAGATCAAGCCGAGAGCAGAGAGCTGAGGGATTTACTGCCCTTGCCGTCCTTGTCGTCCTCGTCTTCGAGGATCTCGGTGCCGGGCTCGATCATATAGCCTTCCAGCCAGCCTTTGCAGTCGTGGATCGCTTTTCTCAGTTCCTTGGCGCTTCCATCGCCCAGGGCGAGGTCACGGTATACGGCCAGGAGCTGCAGGGTGCTCATCAGGCAGACATTCTTCTTGGCTGCATAATCGGTGAGCTCCTCTTCGGCGCTCTCGGAAGGATCTTTCGGCTCGCCCTCGGATAGTTTGCCGACTATCAGGACGCCTTTGGGCTCGGTTCCCTTCTCGCACCAGTAGCGGGTCTGGGAAATCGATAGTTGGCCGAGATGGCTGCGCTCGGCGCTGGTTTTGGTCCAGATGATACGGGCGATGGCTACGCGGTCGTCGTCATGCTCGAGAAGGATCTCGTTCTTGTCTTCGTCGGATTGCGTGGCTTTCCAGCCGCACAGACCCAGGACCTGCTTGCAAGCTTCGATGAGGTCGTCGCCTTCACTGGTCAGGAGAGTGTTTCGAAGACCCTTGGTAAGGGCTGTCTGACCCTCGATCTCTTTGATGCGAGACTCAGTCTTGCGAATCTGCTCGTTAAGCTCTTCTAGCTCTTTGTTGAGACCCTTGAGCTCATCCGAGAAATACCGCTTGCACCAGTCAGGAACGTTTGTTGAAACCATTTTCTCCACCGTCTTAGCCATACTCGTGTCTGTGCCGTTAGTGGCACTCGTGTCAGCGTCCTCTGCTACGATCTCGTCCCCGGGGGCTTCCTCCCTGGAGTCATCCGAATCTTCAATTATTCCAGCAAACTTCTCTAAAGTCTCGTTTTTCGATGCTTTTTCTTCATCAGCATCGCTCTCTTCCTGCTCATTAGCGGCTTCCGGCTCTTCTTCGCTTTTCGCTTCCACCGGGTCGGGCTCCTTGGCAGCCGCTTCCTCAGGCTCCTGGTCTTCGTTTTCAGCCTTCTCTTCTGGCTCTTCCTCCGGTTTTTCCTCTGGCTTTTCTTCCGGTTGCTCTGCTTCCGCTTCTGCTTCTTGGACGGGCTCCGGAGCTTCTTTCTCTTCCTCTTTCTCGGCCTCCGGCTCTGCCTTTCTCTTCTCCTGCCGCTCTTCTTCCTCCCTGGCGGCTGCGTCGATCTGGGCTTTCTTCAGGGCTTCGTCGATCATCGCCTTGGAGGCGGCGATATCGTCGTGGAGAGGCTCGAGGAGGCTCTTCACCGATGCGGCAACAGGATCTTCTTCTTCTTCTTCTTCTTCTTCTTCCTCGCCCCGGGACTTTTCTTCTTCGGACTTCACTTCCTCGGACTTCACTTCCTCGGATTTCACTTCCTCGGATTTCTCTTCCTCGGATTTCTCTGTGGAGACCTCTTCTTCCTTGCTCTCTTCGCTATCGGCCTCGATCTTCTCAGGCGCGCTTTCAGGTTCTTCTTCTTCCGACTTCTCGTCTTCCTTCTTGCTTTCCGGAGGCTCGTCTTCCTCTTCTTCGTCTTCCTGGTCGGCCTCTTTCTCGGAATTCTCGCGCTTTCGTCTGGCCTCCGCTTCCATCTCGGCTTCTACTTTAGCCATGGCTTCGGCGCTGGGTATGTCGATCTCCTGGGTGGAGGACAGATCCCCGGAGGGAAGCGAGATATCCATGGAACCTTCGTGGCTCCGGGCGACATTGATCTCTTCCTTCTTGATTTTGTCGGTGTCCACGGGGCTGAGATCGCCGCCTTCCTCGGCGGGTTGCTCGATGACGAACCAGAACAGCGATACGCCGATCTTGAGGACGTCGCCATCGTTGATCGGCTCGGGGGTCGAGATCTGGTTGCCGTTCAGGAATGTGCCGTGCCTGCTCTTGGCGTCCTGGACTAGATACTTGCCATCTTCGAAGGTGAGAATGAAATGGAATCGAGAGATCGACTGGTCGCCGGAGATGACGATGTCGTTGAGGTCGTCGCGCCCGACCCGGCAACGAGGAGTGGTAATGGGGATCTTCCGGTTCGAGACCAGGTCGACCAGGTAAGCGGTTGGTGGGGAGGCTGTTTCGTTGTTTGCCATTTGCTCTTTAATTCGACTCCGAATCAGATAAAGCTTGTTGACGTAGCCTGGGCGCTCTTTCTGCCGGACGGCATTACGGGGCACAGTCGCTGACTTATCTGCCTCCTAAGAGCTGGCTAACGTGAAAAACGCCACGAAGGACCATTCTCAGTACATCCTTAGATGTTCCACGAGCACACGAATATAAACCTTCCGCCCCGGTTTCGGTTCCTGTCGGGCTTTATCGGACAGCTACTCGACTACGAACCAGAATAGCGACACACCCGCTTTTATCACGTCCCCATCATTGACCGGCAGGGGGCTTTCAATCTGGTTGCCGTTCAAAAACGTGCCGTGGCGGCTGTTTGCGTCCCGGATCAGGTAGCGGCCTTCTTCGAAGACGATCTCGAAATGGTTCCCGGAGATTGAGTTGTCATCGGTGGTCACGATGTCGTTGCTGTCGTTTCGACCGACAGTGCAGAGCGGAACCCGGACCGGGATTTTGCGGGCGCTTACAAGATTGACTATAAAGGCGGGAGGAGCTTCCGGTTCGGTCACTTGATCACTCTTCTGGGTAACATATAGATTTTACCTTCCCGAACATTTCTACTCAATTAGCTTTATCGGACACATCCTGACAACCGGTCTTTTCGTTCTCCAGCCCATACTGCTGTATGGCTGCCGGCACATTTAAGGAAGCCTGGCGACGGTGGATGTACACTTGAGCGTTCCGGTAGTAGAAAGCACGTATTGGAAGATGCCATGACTGAAAGCGAATCAACAGTGGGTACCGCCGAATCTTTCGTCGAATATCTCAAGGGCCTGGCCTGGTGCAAGCAAGGGAGTCCATTCTGGTTGCGGTGCACAAAGCCACGCCGGAAATCATCGAGCATATGAAGGACCATGAGGTGAAGGTCTTCCCCGGGCGGATCACTGTCAAGATGCAGAAGTCCGTGCTTTCGAACTTTCAGAACAAGTATGATGACGGACAGCCATTGCCTGTAGTGCTTGTCTGGAAAACCGAAGGGCTCGAGATCTGGTATCGCAAGGTCAAGCCGACCGAGTTCCCTTACGACGCCTGGTCGGATAGTACCGCCGCTGCTTACGAGCAAGAGCGTGTTTTCGTGCCCACATCCGAGCTCGCTGACGGCTGCGCTGCTGCCCATGCCGAGCTTGCCGCCGGCGCCAAAGCCTGCCCTTCCATGATGCCTTCTTACGAGTAGTGTGGTTTTACAGGTAGTTCAGGCGTCCGCGAAAGTATGTTCTTGAATCGGGAGGCGCCCGTCAGTGCCTCTTCCGGGGTGGCCGCAGTGCAGACCAGGTGCCCCATCTTGCGTTTGCGCCGTGCCTCCTGCTTGCCGTAGATATAAACGTCCACGATCTCGGGGTGAGATCCGAGATCGCGCAGGTCGAGCACCGGATTGCCCGGCTCGGCTCCCTGATCGAGCCAGGTGTCGCCCAGGAGATTGGCCATGCACCATGAGCGGTCGTTGACCAGACCGGGGTCGCCCAGTGGGACATCCATGAGGATTCGGGCGTGGGCGTCGAACTGGCTCATATAGCAGGCGTTGCGCGTGACATGACCGGAGTTGTGAGGGCGGGGCGCGAATTCGTTGATAAAGATCCGCCAGTCATCGCATACGACACTACTGCTTCCGGTTCGGGAGAGGAAGAATTCGGTGGTCAGAAGACCGCAGACATCAAGGCGCTCCGCCGCTCTGATCGCCAGTTCCGCCAGGGTCTTCTGGACGCTAGCCGGAAGCCTGGCCGGTACCAGAGTGAGATCGAGGATGTGGTCTTTGTGGATATTCTCGAATATCGGAAATGAGACCGGCTTGCCGTCTGTCGGTCGGGCTACGATACAGCTCGCCTCCATGGCGATCTCGACGTACTCCTCGAGCTCGAGGGCGATTGTCTCTCTGCCCGCCTCGTCCAGCTCCGCCAGATGACGCTCGAGGTCCGCAGGCTGCGCGCAGAAATACTGGCCTTTACCGTCATAGCCACCGCGGGCGGTTTTGAGAACGCTCGGATAAAAGCATTGATCGAGCTTTTCCCGGAGCTCGCCGGGGCTCTCGGCTGCGATAAAACGAGCATGGGGAAGATCGTTGTCTCTGAGAAATGTCTTCTCCTTTATCCGATTCTGGGTGATCGCCAGAACCTCGATGGAAGGCATGATCGGCTTGAGCCCTGCTGCCGCCTCCAGGGGACCGACCTCGACATTCTCGAACTCGTATGTGACCAGGTCCACCGCCTCGAAAAATCGGCGCACGGCGGCTTCGTCATCGAAGGAAGCATTGAAGGAGGTGCGGGCACGTTTGACAGCCGGGGCTTCCCTATCCGGGTCGTAGATCACAGGCTCGCCGCCCAGGGCCGCGACGCTCTCGGCCAGCATGGCGCCCAGCTGCCCGCCGCCCAGGATACCTATCTTTCTCACTGCTGCCTCTCTTTCAAGCGCTTCTGCACTTCGGCGTTGCCGGCAAGAGCTTTGTCGCCGAGCCGGCCTATATAAGCGTCGAGCCTGCCTGCCAGGTCACCGTCGGCCAGGCTCAGGAGCCTGACAGCGAAGAGTGCCGCGTTGCGGGCGCCCGCCTCTCCCACGGCGAAGGTGGCGGTCGGCACTCCGGCAGGCATCTGTACGATGGAAAGCAGGCTGTCCAACCCGTTGAGAGCTCGCGATTTGACCGGCACGCCCAGCACCGGAAGTGGTGTCATAGACGAGACCATGCCGGGCAAGTGGGCGGCGCCGCCGGCTCCGGCGATGATCGCCTTCAGCCCCCGCTCTCGCGCTGTGGTGGCATACTCGTACATGCGCCGGGGCGTGCGGTGCGCGCTCACCACTTCGATCTCGTAAGGAACCGCGAACTCTATCAGGATCTCTTCGGCTCCTCCCATAGTCTCGTAGTCCGAGGCACTGCCCATAATTATGCCGACCAGAGGCTTATCGCTCATGTTTCCTCAACCACTCCTTGAATCCAGAGAAGCTCATTTTGTCATAGAAGCCCTCGAGGATAAAGGACCGGCAAGGCCAGGCTCGATGCCAAGCAGATCGCGGTGTCAGGGTCAGGGGTCCAGATCATTGCCGGCGTCTCATCGAAAGGGTTTCTGGCGGGGTTTGCGGCCCTGTACCACGTATTGCCGTCAGGCGAGGAAGGTCGAGATGGCTCGGGTCGAGGGTGCCCGCGATTGTAAATCAGCTGTTTGGCATTTGAGTGACACCCGGGTCGATTCATCGGTTTGCGATGGTGTATCCTCTGTCGAGTCAGCAAGCAAGATGGAAACAGCCGCCATATGTCAACCGATCTCAGCCGGCTCGAGACGGAGCAAATCAACCAGAATACAGCCAGTCTGGACTCGCTGCCCACCACCGCGCTGGTCGAGACCCTGCACAGGGAGAACCACACGATTGCGGCGGCGGTTGATGAGGCGCTTCCTTCAATCGCCGAGGTTGTGGACGAGATCACCTCTCGTTTCAAGAAAGGAGGCAGGCTCTTCTACATCGGCGCCGGCACAAGCGGCAGGCTCGGAGTGCTGGATGCCAGCGAGTGCCCGCCGACCTTCAGTGTCGCGCCGGATCTGGTGCAGGGCGTCATCGCCGGCGGCCGGGAGGCCCTGGTGTCTTCCATCGAGGGTGCGGAAGACTCGAAAGAGGACGGAGCGAGAGATCTGAAGTCCATCGGGGTGCAGCCTGTCGATACCGTGATTGGTATCGCCTCCAGCGGACGCACTCCCTATGTCATCGGCGCTCTCGATTACGCCAGGACGATCGGCGCCTATGCCGTCAGTGTTGTCAATGTCAGCAAGGCCGAGCTGGACGAGCACTGCGATTGCACGATCAAAGCAGTGACCGGGCCCGAGCCCATATCAGGCTCGACGAGATTGAAAGCCGGGACGGCTCAGAAGATGATCCTGAACATGATTACAAACTCGATCATGATCAAGCTCGGCAAGGTATACGGAAATTTGATGATCGATGTTCGACCCACAAATTCCAAGCTCAAGGAAAGGGCGGTGAGGATCGTCATGGCCGCCACCGGCACCGATGCCGAGCAGGGCCGGATCCTCCTCGAGCAGACCGGCTGGAAGCCGAAGAATGCTATCTTCGTGCACAAGACAGGCAGATCGGCGCAAGAAGCCGAGGCTCTGCTCGTTAAAGCCGACGGTCATCTCAGAGAGGCACTCAGGGCTGCCGGACTGGAATAACAGCCGTCAGGCTATTGCTCGAGAACAGAATTGACCGCCGGTTCATCGGCGCTGAATCCTCCGGCGTGGGCTTCGATCATTCGTCTGGTGACTATGAACAGGGGCGAGGGCAGATTGTCTATGCGGTACCACCCCCAGCTCTCGACTTTGTCCGGCTCCATCACCCGGGGCTCGCCTTTGTGAATGCGGGCGATCATGTCGACATCGACATAGTGCCGGTCGCCGAACATATAATTGCCTACGGTCAGAAACTCGATGGTGTCCAGTACCAGCCCGGTTTCCTCCAGGACCTCTCTTGCCGCGCATTGAGCGAAGGACTCCCCGAACTCGAGATGCCCTCCGGGAGCCGCATAGAAGCCGGGCATGTGAGCGCCCCGTCGTTTGCCGAGAAGAAGACGATCCCCTCTCACCACGAGCACGCCTACGCCGACCCTGGTTATCACTGAGGAAGAGTTCATGGAATCTCCTGTCCGAAAAACCTCGCTCCAGATTACCACAGCAACTGTTCTTCGCCCTGGACATTCTGGTAGACTTCTGGCACCGCAATTGCCAGGGCTTGCACTCCCCAGGAGCTTGATATCATTGAAAGCCGCCTATCCGGCGCTGCCTGTATTCAATCGCATTTTGCCGGTAGTGGCGCTGTCCATGATGCTGGTTTCTTGCTCCGCCAGCTCGCCCTCCGATAAGCGATCCGGGGCCGATTCCGGCGGCCGCACCGGAGCGATCGAGAAAGAGAGGCACAGGTCGAAGCACAAAAAGCATCCGCCTATCTGTCGGTCTAAACATTGCCAGACCGGGCGAAGGCTCCTGAGACAGCGTAGATTCAGGCAAGCAGTCGATCAGTTCAAGCAGGAGCTCAATTCGAATCCGCGATGCGGCTGGGCCTATTTCGGGATTGCCCGGGCACACAGGATGGTGAAAGAAGATGACAAAGCCATAGAGTATGCCCGGAGAGCGCTTTCTTTCGAGCCGGATCTTGCGGAGGCTCACAGCTTGCTTGCCGGAATCTATTGCGAGCAGGATCGTTGCGAGCTCGCTTTCGAAGAAGCAAATCTCGCTATCGAGTGCAAGCCGAGATTGGCCGAGCCTTACTACTATCGCGCCGACGCGGCTTTCTATCTCGGCATCCTGGAGTCCGGACCGCAGAGGACCGACGTAATGGCTGATCTGAACAGGGCGATTCGCCTGAATCCGCGATTGAAAAAGGCCTACGAGCTCAAAGGCACGGTTCTTGCCTCGAAGCGCAAGATGAAGGAAGCAATCGATTGTTTCACCAGGGGTCTGGAGGTTGGGCCGGGCGCGACACTATATTCGAAGCGTTCTGCCGCTTACTCATCCCTCAACATGTACGATGAGGCCCTCGCCGACCTGGAGGCATACTCCCGTCTCGAGCCGAGGAATCCGATTCCGTACAAGACGAAGGCGGGAATTCACAAACAGCTCAACAAGTATGATGAAGCTCTGGCCGATTATGACAGGGCTATCGAGCTCATGCCCGGGGACTATTCCAACTATATGAGCCGGGCTCTGGTGTTCGTTCATATGAAGCGCTACGAGGACGCTTTGCGCGACTACAAGCAAGTCATCGATGCCGTGAAGGACGATGACGAGGCTCTCCGCAAGCGTTCGGAAGTCTATGTCTTGATGGGGCGTCTCGAGGACGCTCTGGCGGATCTCGATCGGGCTCATGTGGTCGATCCGGAGTCGACTCGGACTCTGATCGCCCGGAGCAAACTTCTCGAGAGAATGGGCAAGAAGGAAAGCGCCGCGCTGGATCGGCAGCGGGCGAAAGAGTTGAGCGAGCGGGAGGCTGTCGGATTCTGATGCGCCAGTCCGTCGAAAGCTTGCCGAAAGACCGCGCTCAGCCAGACAGCGGATCAGGCAGGCTGTAGCCTGAGCGAGTCGAGGTTTTGATCGATGGCTTTCAAGTCGCTTTCCGAGAGGTCGATCTCTGCGCCCTTCAGATTCTCCTTGCACTGTACCGCATCGCGGGCCCCCACTATGGCGCTGGTGACACCTGGCTGAGCTATGGTCCAGGCTATGACCAGCTGTCCGAGAGTGGCGTCGTGGGCGGTGGCGATCGGCTTGATCTTCTCCAGGAAGGCATTGGTTCGCTTGATGTTCTCTGGTGTGAAATGCACCTGTCTTGCTCTATGGTCCCCTTCCTTGAACTGGACATCGGGCTTGAATTTCCCGGTCAACAAGCCTCTTTGAAGCGGGCTGTAGACAATGACGCCGACATTGTTGTCACGGCAGTAGGGAAGAATCTCTCTCTCGATGCCGCGCTCGAGCATGCTATAGGGAGGCTGCAGCGAAGCGATGGGGATATGTTTCCTGGACTCTTCGATTTCGTCTTTTGTGAAATTGCTGACTCCGGCGGCCCTTATCTTGCCTTCTTTCAAGAGCTGACCGAGGGCTTCCATGGTCTCCTCGAGTTCGGTGGTATGGTCGCGCCAGTGGCACTGGTAGAGGTCGATGTAGTCCGTGCCAAGACGTTTGAGGCTCTTGTCGCACTCTTCGATGATGCTCTTTTTCGAGGCATTGCGGTAGATGTCCTTCTCGCCGTTCTCATCGGACCAGGAGAAGAAATGCTCGCCGTCTGCGCGATCCCAGCGAAGCCCGAATTTCGTCAATAACTGGACCCTGTTGCGCCGTCCTTTGATTGCCCTGCCGACAATCTCCTCGCTGCGACCGTAGCCGTAGACAGCCGCCGTATCTATCGATGTGGCACCACCGTCGATGGCAGCATGAATAGCTTCTATGGCATCTTTCTCCTCGGCGCCGCCCCACATCCAGCCGCCTATAGCCCAGGCGCCGAAAATTAAGGTCGAGACTTCGAGATTGCTGTCACCGAGTTGACGATATTTCACCATGGTCATCTCCGAATCGAGGCTCTAATGACCGGCTTTTTTCATGGCTGCCAGCCGCTCTTTCTGGGCTGCCAGAAACTGGATGTTGGCGAATGAGTTGCCGGAGGCGACTGCCACCAGGAAGCCGTTTTCGTTGATTCGCGGCGGGGCTTCTCTTCCTATCTTTGCGAAGGACTGTTTCAAGCTGGCGTCATCGCGCGGCACATTTTCGCCGCCGATCCCGACTGTCTGTTGCATATTGAGGTTGCCGAATTCTTCGCCTCTGAATGTAACGCCTGTTCCTTCGACTGTGTACTTGCCCTCGCGTTGCCCGCCCAGCTCTGTCCCGGGCTGAAAGCGTATCGGCAATACTCCGTTGGCTTCTGTGGTACGGCCGTGAACAGTCGTGAATTTGTCGGGCTTGCCTGTTGCAGGATTGACGGATGAAAGCTCATGGTTGGCCCTGAGGAACTCGATGCTGACCGTGTCGCCACCGCTGTTGGCCGCCGAGTGAACGATCTCGATTCCCTTTCCCTGCAATCTCTCGATAGCCCTGTTTGTCTCCACCGAGTTTCTCGCCCATTCCCTGATTACCGGAGAGACTTTCGGATCGGTGGCGACACCGGCAAGTCTGGTCAGGACATCTTTCTGGACGTCGGGATTGCCGATGTTCTGAGGAGTAATCTGGTTGTCCGGCGTGGAGCCGAGCAGGGCGTTGAGCTGGGTGAAGGTGAGGTCGCCGTTGCCCAGGCTGACGTTTATCACATCGCCTTTGCCCAGCGCCAGCTTGCCGCTGTCGATCATGTCGGCAATCCCGTTGAGGGATTTTGAGAAATCGGTCAACGAATCACCGGACAGGTTTTGCTGCGCTCGAATGGCGTTGAATCCGTTTTTCTCCGCCAGCCGGGCGCTGAACTCCCCGTGGGTGAAGCCTGTCTCACTGACCAGGGGGGTCCCCTGTTCGGTCGTTCCCGAGACTTTGTTGACCGGAATCTCCGTCCTTGTGCCGATGGTCAGCTTTTTTGTTCTCGCATCGGAGAAGAGCTCCGCCGCGTGCGGGCTTTCGAATTGATCGAGAAACAGGACGGTAGGTTTGTTCGGGTCGAGGTTGGTGGTATCTCCGAGGAGTTTGAATGGTTCGGCGGGCTCACCGGTGGTTTTTTTCTCGGCGGCCTTTGCCCTGTCCTTAACGCCCCGGGTCAGGTCCTGTGCTCCGGCGTCCAGGGCGGCAAAGCCGGCAAGGGGGTCGTTCTGGCTGAAGTCGAGAACTCCGGGCTGGTTCCCGTCGCTCCTGCTGTCCGCCTGCTGAGGTTGAAGGCCACTCCGGTCGGACTTGAACAGCTCTATTCTATCGATATGTCGATCGATATGTTGATGCCCCGTGTCGCCGGTCTCGGCGCGCTTCGGAGCAGACTCGATGCGAGATTCTCCAGCTTGTGTACTCATGTCCGGCTAGTAAGGTAAAGGAACGGCAATAATAGATTATCACCGGTGCGTTACGCGAACGTGACAGCCCCGAAAGACAGCCGAACGCTAATTGTCTTGATCCCCGACTTCTTGAAGATTTTGAGATTCAGGGCGAATTTCGCGGTCACATGACTGGTTCAACCCCTCATTGGCTCGAGTCAGCATTTCCCACCTTCATGACTCGAAGCTCTAAAAACCCTGCCGGTTGTCAGGCGCGGTATATATTGCTCGAATTTTCTCGATTTTGAGAAATATATGCCGCACCCGCACCATGTACTTCGACACGCGGCTTTCCTCTTGATACCAGATCAAGTACCTGATTTGCTAAGATGCCACCAAATCAATAAGTACTAGTTGCCAGAAGACCCTAAAGTGAGCCTGTGGAGGTTAGATTTGGACAAAACATGGAAGTCCGTCTCAGCTGCAGTGCGCAGGACCTTTCGCATTCTCGCCTGGGCTCTTTCGATCTCTCTGGTGGTATCCGCCGGCTATCTCTGGTATCAGATCGTACCTCGAGTGGCTGTCCATGCTGATGACGGCTCGGGAGCTCAGCGAGTGCTTCTCATCGGTAACAGCATCACTTACAATCATGATGTCCCGGGGCTTCTCGTCATGCTCGCACGAGCCGGCCAGCCAGGCAAGAAGGTGAGCATTCATAGCTTCACCCGGGCTGGAGCGGTTCTTGATGAGCTGCTTCAGGTCCCGGTCCTGAAAAGCGCTTTCGAGAAGAACTGGGACAAGATCATCATCCAGGCTGATTCGGGAGCGGGGTTCGGAGGACCCAGCGTTGTATCCGGCGACCTCTCGCGCACCATGAAGGCTGCTAAGGTCGGCCCGCCCAAGTGCGCTGCCGTCATGACTTTTGCGGACAAAGCCTATTTCGCCTATCAATCGGTTGTCAGCCAGTCATACCGTCGTGCCGGCAGGCAACTCGGCATGGAGGTCCTGCCTGTAGGCGATTATATGTTTTTCGCCCAGGAGCGCCTCCCCGAAACCGAGTTCTACGACGCGGACGGGCACCACGAGAGCCGCGCCGGATCGATGATCTATGCGCTTGCTGTCTACCGGATGATGTTCAGGGGCAGTCTCGACAGAGCTCGCCTGCTCGAGGGCTTGAAAGAGCCGGACAGGGCTCTGGTGGCGAAGCTATGGGATACGCTTGAAGCATTCCAGGAAGTCGCTCCTTATCGAGTGGAGTTCAGCGAAGAGTCGGGGTGCGCCTGCATCGATCTCGCCGAGCTCTGGGCCGCCAATGGACAGCCCGGCGAGGCAGAGCTTCTCTCCGCCCGGAGACTGAATTATGTCAACCGGATTTTCCCAAAGCAGCAAAGTGTGCAGACCGCAACCGCCCTGCGTAATCTCGCCGAGGCTCAGCTGAGCTCCGGTGAGCCGGCGAAGATCAAGGAGGGACTGGAGAATGCCCGGAAAGCCTGGAAGATTCTATCTTCGCCCGGGCGAGAAGAGCGCTGGCGGCTTGCCGATCTCGAGTCGGCGGTTTACAGGGCGGCATTCCGGCAGGAGATCGGACTTGCCGAAAGAGCTCTGGTAGAAGCGCCTGTTCATGGGGAGATTCATGGGGAGATTCATGGGGAGATTCATGGGGATGCAGAGGCAGAGGTCTCTCGACTGGCTTCCAAAATCGAGGAAGAGAGCACCATAACCGGTATCACGGATCAGGACGTCAAAAGGCGTGCTGAGCTCAGAAGGCAGGTGTGCGAGCTGCTTGTCGCTCTGCCTTCTGAGCGTACGGATGCTCTTCTTGGATCTCTCAACCACAGTCTCGAGGGGACTGGATTGAGAGTGGCCTTCGTTTCGGCGGAGAAGCGATTCTATGTAGGTCGCATCGAGGGCAACCGTATCTCGGTGGGCTATTCTGCCGGCAGGGCGAAGGGCAAATCGGGACAACAATAAGGGCATGTGTCATTCGGGTTGATTCATGGAAAGGGGAGGCTCGCGCCTGTGGATAGAAAGGAAGCCCGGGACTTGCTGTCTGAAAAATTGAAGGAGTTGCAGGCTTTTCCTTACGCCACTTTCGTGTCCTGGATCGAGTCCAAGCACGTGGAGGTGCTCGAGATCGGCGGGCCCTCAGGCAGTCAGTACGTGATCGAGATAGTGGCCCAGTACGACGACCGGGAGGAGAAACGGATCAGGGTCATGGCTGCAATCGATGACGGCTCGATTCTTGATTCGCTTGTTCCACTGTGCGACGATTTCCTCATCGAGCCATTCTAATACCCGAGTCGGTTAGTCGAAAGCCATTGCAGGGTTGCCGCTATGCCCGGATCATTGCTTTCGCCCAGGGGGACGGAGTTTTGCTTGACCGAAACATCCGGATCGATTCCTTCGGGATAGCTCTCGCCCTGGCGGTCCTGCTCGATGGAAGTGGTCAGATACAAAGTCGCCCCGTCCGCCAGCTTGAAGTTTTCGTTGGCGGTGGTGAGACCGCCTGTGCGCTCTCCGAAAAATCGAGTCCGGGGACGACCTTTGAAAGAGATTGCCAAAGCCTCTCCGGAGCTCATGGTTGTTCTGTCTATCAAGATCGCCACAGGAGCGTCTGGCAGATCGGCGAGGCTCCGGGGCAATTGGCAATTGACATGCTTCCCTAGAGGCGGAATGACACCGGCAGTGCCGTTCTCATAGAACCAGGGCACGGCAGTTTTCGAATATTTGAAAGTGCCGAGGGTTCCCTTGCCCAGAAGCGGACCGATGCCCACCAGCATGGGCCACATGTTACCGCCGGTGTTGCCGCGAAGGTCGACGATCCATCCTGCCGGTGTCGCCTGGCTCATGGCAGAGAGCTTGTTCTGAATATCCCGGGCGAAATCTTTTGCCGCCTTCGATTTGTTGTCGCCACTGAATCCTGCCACGGCTATCAATCCGAAGTTACGGCCGCCTCTCTCGATCAGGCCCTCTGACTTCACCCGTGGAAGCGGGCGGGCACCGGAAGTCTTCGCTGGCTTCGATGACCTTACCGCCCTGCCGCTTTTCCCCAGCAAGAAGCTGTGGTTGTCTCCGAGCTGTTGGAGAGCGTAGTCGATGGCAGGATAGGTGTCGGCGGTGGTCCTGGCGCCGGCTGCCATTGTTGTGGCTTTGCTGCGTACCGCGCTCCAGTTCACCGCCGAGGCCCTGAGCGCCCTGGACTGGATCAGGTCCAGGGTCTTGCGCAGATATTCCGTCGGGTTCGTCGAGCCTCTCATTTGAATAGCCGGCTCAAGCAGATTTAGTGCTTGAAGCAGCGCTGGCCGGTGAGCAGCATGGTGATACCGTGGCTGGCGGCAGCTTCCACGACTTCTTTGTCTTTGATGCTTCCGCCGGGCTGGACGATGACACTGATGCCCGCCGCCGCCGCCGCTTCGATATTGTCGGTAGCGGGGAAGAAAGCGTCGCTTGCCAGCACCGCGCCCCGGGCCGCTTCGCCGGCTTGCGCCAGGGCGATTTTGACGCTGGCGATGCGGCTTGTCTGCCCGATGCCGAAGCCCAGGGATTTGCCGTCCCTGGCGATGAAGATGGCATTGCTGGTGAGGTGCTTGACCACATTCCAGGCGAAGGCCACATCTTTGTCCAGGCTTTCGATACGTTTGCCGGCGGCGAGCTCGAAAGCGCTTGCTTTCACCGGGGGCTCGTCGGCTCTCTCGATGATCCAGCCGAAATCTTGCAGGTCTCTGAGCTTCCAGCTCTGGGCAGTGTAACGGCTGAGGACATCGGGTTTGTACTGGAGCACCCGGACATTTTTCTTCTTGAGCAGCTTGTCCAGCGCCTCGGCAGTAAACGCCGGAGCGGCGACGATCTCCACGAAGCCTTTCGTCATCTCGTCGACGATTTCTCCGGTGACCTCGCCGGTGAAGCCGAAGATGCCGCCGAATGCCGAGATCGGGTCGGTGCTCAGGGCTTTGTCGAAAGCCTCCATCAGGGTCTTGCCCTCGGCGATGCCGCAGGGGTTGTTATGCTTGATTATGCAGACGCCCGGGTCTTTCAGCTCTTTCAAGAAAGTGGTGAGAGCGAAGGTGTCCACCAGATTGTTGGATGACATCTCTTTGCCCTGGAGCTGCTCGAAAGGCGGGAAGTCGGAGCCCCGGCCATTGCCCTCTCCGGGGGCTGCGTACCAGATCGCCGATTGATGCGGATTCTCGCCGTAACGCAGAGACTGGTATTGCTTGAGGTTCAGGTTGAGGCTTTCTGGCAGTTTGGACTTGGGCGCCTCCGGCTCGGCGGCGGCGACATTGCCCGCCAGGTACGCACTGATGGCGGTATCATAGGAGCGGGTCCGCTCGAAGGCGGCGAGAGCGAGCTTGCGGCGGAAGTCTTTAGTGGACTTGCCCCTGTTCTCTTGCAGGTGGGCGAGAACGCTCTCATACTGGGCTGGATCGCAGACGATCATGACCCGGTCGAAATTCTTGGCGGCGGCTCGCAGGAGGGTGACTCCGCCGATATCGATCTCCTCGATCATCTTCGATTCGGGCAGCCCCTCGGCGAGCCTCTTCTCGAAAGGATAGAGGTTGCAGATGAGGATGTCGATCTCGGGAAGGGAGAGATCTTTGAGACAGGCCCGGTCGGCGTCGGTGTCACGGGAGAGAATGCCGGCGAAGACGTGGGGATGAAGAGTCTTGACCCGGCCGCCGAGGATCTCGGGAAAACCGGTAAGGTCCTCGACCTTGCCGCAGGGAATTTGCTTCTCGGAAAGGAATTTCGCCGTGCTTGTCGTGGCGACGAATTCGAAACTGCCTGCCGAAGCCAGCCCTTTCGCGAATTCTTCCAGTCCGGTTTTGTCCGACACGCTCACTAAGACCGTTGCCATTTCGTTTCTCCTTTCTACAGATCGAACTCCCTTTCCGCTCCAGGCGCTCCTTTGACCGTGAGCCCTGCTTTCTTGCTGCTGCTTATCTCGCCTACCGGTCGAGCCTCGAAGCCCGACTGGTCGAAGATCCTCAGAATCGTCCCGACATTGTCCGGGGCCGCCATCAGGCAGAGCCCCATGCCCATGTTGAAGGTCCGGTACATCTCCCGGGCGGGCACCGAGCCGGCTATCTCCGCCAGCGCCCGGGGCACCGGGAGATGCTCTTCGATGGTATAGCCGAGCTTGTCGTTCGGTCGGGTGATATTGGTCCAGCCACCACCGGTGATATGAGCCAGGGCTTTGACGATGCCGGGATACTCACTGAATAGACGCACCACCGGCGCGACATAGATATGGGTCGGTATGAGCAGGTCGTCGCGCAGAGGGCTGTCGGCGCCGATGAGCTTGCGGGCAAGCGAAAGTCCGTTGCTGTGGATGCCGCTCGATGCCACGCCGATGAGGATATCTCCCCTGGCGAGATCGTCCCCGGTGATCAGGGACTCCCGGCTGACCGTGCCCATGGCGAAGCCTGCCAGGTCGAAATGACCGTGGTCGTAAAGATCCGGCAGCTCGGCGGTCTCACCGCCCACCAGGAGCATGCCTGCCAGATCGCAGCCTCTTATGATCCCGGACAGGAGGCTGTCCGAGACCCGCTCGTCCAGGGCGCCGGTGGCATAGTAGTCGAGAAATGCTACGGGTTTGGCTCCGACACAGATGAGGTCGTTGGCGCACATGGCGACCAGATCTATACCGATTCCTTCGAAGCTGTTCTTCTCCAGCGCGACAAGGAGCTTGGTGCCGACTCCGTCGGTGGTCATGGCGACGCCCTGACTCTCGCTTACCGGATAGACGCTGGCATAACCGCCGGAGGCATGCCAGAGACGCTCGTGACCTTTACGTCTGGCCGAGACCTTGAGGCGGGTGACGAAGGACTCCGCCTTTTGTATGTCTACACCGGCCTCCGCATAAGATCTGGGGTCCTTGTTGCTCATTCGAGTGCTCCTCACATCGACCCGGCAAGTTTGCAGGCGTTTCTTAAGATCGCCAGACCATGGGGCGCCGGGCTGTTTTTCTCGTAATCCCTGTCCCGGGCTTTCATTCCGGTCCAGTCCGGGTGCTGGCTCCAGCGAACGAAAGCCTCGGGGTGAGGCATCATACCGAGGATGGTGCCGGCCTCGTTTTGCAGAGCAGCGATTCTGTCCTGGCTGCCGTTTATGTCCTCTAGATAGTGCAGGCATGAGAGGCTGCGGACCAGATCTTTCGAGTCTTCTCTGGCGCTGATCCTGCCCTCGCCGTGCCTGACAGGCAGAGCGATCTCGGTGAGCCCTTCCAGATAGCCGCTTGCCTTTTCGGGCTCGACCTCGAGTGCCACCCATTTGTTCAAGAAACGGCCGGAGCTGTTTTTGAGGAGGCTGACATAGCGTTGCCGGGCGTCATCGACCCGGGTGGGCAGGAGCCCCATCTGCACGAGAGCCTGGAAGCCGTTGCAGATTCCCATAACGAGCCGCCCCCGATCTATGTAGCGGTGAAGGCTATCTTTCAGCCCGTGCATTATTTTGATTGCCAGGACCCTACCGCTGGCGATCTCGTCTCCGAAGGAGAAGCCTCCGGGGAGCACCAGGAGCGATGCCTCATCGAGACGAGCCGGGCTCTCGAGCAGCCGCGATATATGAACGGTCTCGGCCTCGAAGCCGGCTAACTCCAGACCGAAGCGAGTCTCGTCCTCGCAATTGATCCCGTCCCCGGATAGAACAAGCGCCCGCGGTTTCATCACAATGCCCTCCCGTCGACGCCGGTTATCGGCAGTGGTCTCATCCAGGCTTCAAGGAGCCTGGATGCTGGAACTTCGAAGCCGGTATCGCCTGTAGTGACTTTCAAAAGCGGCTCGTCGATCACTCTGCCGAGCTCGACTATCTCGATACCGGCATCGGCGAAGCCGAGCTTCTCGAAGCGGTCCTTGCTGGCAGCCGGGAGGGATACAAGAATTCGGCTCGGTCCTTCCGCGAAGAGGACGAAGTCCGGTTGCTGCCCGGTCTGCGTAAGGATGGGAGTGATATCGATCTCGGCGCCGCTGCCGCTGCCCAGCACCTTTTCAGCAAGAGCTACGAGGAGACCGCCCTCGCTCAAGTCGTGGGCGGAATGCAGGAGCTCTTCTCTGACGGCCTGATGGATCATTCTATAGAGAGCAGGGGCTGCTTTGAAATCCAGGGCGGCAAGCTGCCGGTCGCGCTTGCCGTAGAGCATGCTGAAGTGGCTGCCGGTGATGGACTGGCTGCCGCAGCTCAACAGGTAAATCAAATCTCCCGGGACTTTGAGATTGCTCGACAGCGCCTGCTCGCTGTTTGCTATCCGGCCCATGGCGGAGACGAGCAGCGTCGGCGGTATCGAAAGACGCACCTGACCGTCGTCGAAGTCGTTTTTCATGCTGTCTTTGCCCGAGATGAGCGGGGTCTTGAAAGCGAGACAGGCGTCGAAGAGTCCCTGGCAGGTGCGGACCAGCTGTCCGAGCTTATAAGATCCGTCCGGATTGCCCGGGGATTGTACGGGATCTGGCCAGCAGAAATTGTCCAGCAGGCTGATTGTGTCGGGGTCGGCGCCGGCGCAGACGGCGTTTCTGATCGCTTCATCTACGGCGAAAGCAGCCATCGAATAAGGATCGTATTCGCTCCACTGGGGCGCTAGACCGTTCGCTATCACAAGACCTTCGGGGCGTTCGTGAAGAGGCTTGATCACCGCCGCGTCGCAGGGGGCTTTTTGATCAGGTCCCATTAACGGCTTGATGACGCTGCGCCCCTGCACCTCGTGATCGTATTGCCTGATAATCCGCTCCCGGCTGGCGATATTCTCATGGCTGAGAAGCGCCAGCAGAGCTTCTTCGTATCCAGGCGCCCTGCCGGGAGAGACAGTCGGCTCCGGGGCCTGCCAGGCGGCTCGCAGCGACAGGACCGGGTTGCCCTCGTGGAGGAAGTCGAGAGAAAGGCTCGCCACCACCCGGTTACCACGTTTGACGGTGAAGCTGCCGCTGTCGTCGAACTCGCCTATATCCACTGCTTCGACGCCATAGGTCGAAGCCAGGTCGATCAACTCGTCGGGCCTGTCGGTTGACATGGTCATGCGCTCTTGAGATTCGGAGACGACGATCTCCCAGTCGGCGAGACCCGGGTATTTGAGTGGTACTTTCGCCAGATCGATAGTGGCACCGCCTGTCAGGTTGGCCATCTCGCCCACCGAAGACGAGAGCCCGCCGGCGCCATTGTCGGTGATACCGGTAAGCAGACCGCGGTCGCGAGCGTCGATGACGAAGTCGATAAGGCGTTTTTGCGTAAAAGGATCCCCTATCTGCACGGCGGTCACCGGCGAGCCTTCATGAAGGGCTTCCGATGAGAAGGTGGCGCCGTGGATGCCGTCCTTGCCGACCCGGCCTCCGGCAACCACGATCCGGTCGCCTTTTTGCGTATGCTTGGCGATCATGTCGATCTGGTCGCGTTTTATCGGGAGTAGCCCGCCGGTCCCGCAGAAGACCAGGGGCTTGCCCCGGTAGCGGTCGTCGAAATAGACCGCCCCGTTGACCGTGGGAATGCCGCTTTTGTTGCCACCGTCCTCGACACCATGACGGACGTCTCTGGGAATCGTCTCCGGGGGCAGGAGCTTCGGTCGCATGGCCAGCTCCTGCGATGCCGGAGAGGCGAAGCAGAAGACATCGGTATTGAAAATAGGCTTGGCGCCGAGACCGGTGCCGAGAATATCGCGATTGACCCCGAGGATGCCGGTCAGGGCGCCGCCGAAGGGCTCCAGAGCGGAAGGCGAGTTGTGGGTCTCGACTTTGAAGCAGACCGCCCAGTCATCGGTCCAGCGTACCACCCCCGAGTTGTCCTCGAAGACCGAGAGCAGGTCCGGCCGCTCTTCTCTCAGTCTGGCGGTGGCGCCTTTGATAAATGTCTTGTAGAGGCTTTTCACAAAACGATTATGCTCCGGCGCATCGGCACCGGAGGTGGAGAGCCTCTCGGAGTATTCGATCTCGGCATTGAAGATCTTGTGCTTGCAATGCTCGGACCATGTCTGGGCGATGATCTCGAGTTCCACGTCGGTGGGCGCATCGGGAAGCCCGATCTCCTCGCGAGTCTTTCTGCGATTCTCGTCCTCGAAGTGCTCTTTGATACAGCGCATCTCGGCGAGGTTGAGAGCCAGGAGCCGATCCCGGCTCAGGGCGAGCAATCCGTCGTCGTCCAGCTCCAGGTCGATGTCCTCCGGTGGCGCCGGGCGCTTCAGCTTCACTCTCGGAAAAGAAAGAATAGCGGCGGCGCCTGCCAGGGGAGCGATCTCGAAAGTCTCCACAAGGGGATGGAAAAGACGATAGCGGGATTTCTCGAAAATGATGTCCTCTTCTTCCTGACCGTCGAAGAGATAGAACGAGCCCGAAGCGACTCTCACGGCACCGCGGGGCATTCCTGTAAGGACCAGAGCTTCTTCCACTGTGTGGGCGAGGTTGTCGGTAACGCCGGGGTGGAATTGTTTCTGGGCGAAATAGACATAGCCTTCTTTTTTCCAGGCGGCAAGAAGGTCGGTCAGATCGGCGCCGCCGGCGAGGTGGCCCTCCTGGTAGGAAGCGTCCACCAGGACTTCGTTGAGGGACTGCTCGAGCTTGACCCGGCAGGTATCGGGGTGGCAGTCGAGCCAGTAAGCAGGATGCCGGTCCGCTCCCGGCGCCAGGACCAGGAAGAGGAGCGTGATACCGGCTCCGGCTCTGGCTCTGCCTGGTTCTGCGCTCTCGATATCGACTGGATTCTGTATAGCTTTCTGGCTCGCTTCCCGGCTCATGATCTGGCGGTCTCCCTGGCTGTGAGCTTGATGCCCGAACGGGCTATTTGCTCGAGGACGGCTGGATAGAGGGCGTGCTCCACCGAGAGCCCCCGGGCGCTGAAGCTTTCCAGGGTGTCGTCCGGAAAGCGTGGAAAGGGCTCCTGGGCGAGAATCGGCCCGTGATCGACTTTTTCATCTACCAGGTGCACTGTCACCCCCGATACTTTCACGCCATATTCGAAGGCGTCCCGGTAAGCATGGGTGCCGGGGAATGCCGGAAGCAGCGAGGGGTGGATATTGATCACCTTGAAATAACCTCTGTCATCGTGAAAAGCCTTGAGGAAATGGGGGCTGAGCACTCGCATATAGCCGGCGAGCACCACATAGTCGATCTGGTACCGGCGAAGATGCTCGAGGATCCTGTCCTCGTGCTCTCGTCTCTTGAGAGCCTTGTGACTGATGGCGAAAGTCTCGATGCCGTGCTGGGATGCCAGATCGAGAGCGGGCGCTTCGGGGTCGTTGCTCACCACTACTTCTATGCTGGCATCGAGCCGGCCGTCCTCCACTGCCTGGATTATGGCGTTGAGATTGGAGCCCCTCCCCGAGACGAAAATAGCTATTTTGATTGGCATCGGGCTATCACCCTCCCGGCTATGTCCCGTCTGTAGTCCATGTCTTCGAATCTGATTCGGGTCAGATTGTCATAAGCTTTGCGGGCCGCTGCTTCGATGGTGTCGCCGAGCCCGGTGACCGACAGCACCCGGCCGCCGTTGGTGACCAGGGTGCCGCCTTCGAGGGCGGTGCCGGCCTGGAAGAGTATGGCGTCCTCGTCCAGAGCGCCGGTCTCGATGGGCTTGCCTTTCGATGAGCCTGCCGGGTAAGACCGGGCGGCGGCCACTACGCAGCAGCTATGGCGGCTGTCCCATTCCAGCTCGATCTGATCCAGGGTGCCCTCGCAGCAGGCGAATAGCGCCGGCACAAGGTCGCTTTTCAGTCTCGGCAGGAAGGTCTGGGTCTCGGGATCGCCGAAGCGAGCATTGAACTCGAGGGTATAAGGCTTGCCGTCCTCGATGAGGATACCGACGAAAAGAACGCCTTTATAATCCAGTTTGCCGTTAGCCAGAGCCCGGCGGATCGGCTCGATGATATCGCTCTCAATGGCATCGCGATAACGGTGGTAGGCGGGCACCGGGCTGTAAGCGCCCATGCCGCCGGTATTGGGACCGGCATCCTTGTCGAAGCGACGTTTGTGATCCTGGCAGGGGACCAGCTCGAGGATGGACTTGCCGTCACAGAGCAGGAATAATGACAGCTCTTCGCCTGCGAGCCTGTCTTCGACGAGGACCAGGTCGCCGGCTTCGCCGAAAGCCCGCTCGTCGAAGATCTGGGCTAGAGCGCTCTCGACCTCGGCGATGGTATCGCATACGGTGACGCCCTTGCCGAAAGCGAGGCCGTCGGCTTTCACCACCCGGGCACGGTTGTTCTTGCGGGCGTATTCCAGAGCCTCCGTCTTGTTGTCGAAAACACCGTAGCCGGCGGTTGCCACGCCCATCGCGGTCATTTTCTCTTTGGCGTAGGCTTTGCTGGATTCGAGCCGGGCGGCGGCTGCCCGGGGTCCGAAACATTTGAGACCGCGCTGTTCCAGATAGTCGACAATGCCGTCGGCAAGAGGATTGTCCGGACCGATCACCACCAGGTCGACATTTTTCGAGAGGGCGAAATCGGCGATCTCGTCGAAAGCGCTCACGGCGATAGGGACATTCTCATTGCCTGCCAGGGTCGCGGTGCCACCGTTTCCCGGGGCGCAATAGAGCCGGCTTACCGAAGGGCTCGAGGCGATCTTCCAGGCCAGGGCATGCTCCCTGCCGCCGCCGCCTACGATCAAAATGATTTTCTTCGAGTCGCTCATGCTCCGGTCCTTCTATTCTCCAGCTCGGAAAGGTTGGTCACCAGGCTGTCCAGATCCCCTGCGCCGGCAAATACCTCGCTTCCTTTCAGGGTATTGGCCAGGACCGGATAGAGCCTGTCCACAAGCTCTTTCTCTTGTTTCGATAGAGGCTGCGGGCTCTGACCCAGGTCCTCCAGGCAGATCTCTTTGAAAGAGCGCTCCGGTGATTTTTTCCCCAGCCTCTTAGATTCCCGCACCGCCAGCTCCCAGGGGGTACCTTTATAGAGACGGCGGACCAGCTCTTTGGAAAGATGCTTGCCTTTGTAGATCAAACGCAGCTCATCGGGTCCGATACTGTCTGCCAGAAGCAGTCTGGTGCTGCCGTCTTCGCCGTGTTCGGCGACGAATTCGAACTTGCCGTCCCAGAGCTCGATCTTGCAGGAAGCGAAAATATGGTGCAGAGCGAGAGCCAGGTCCCAGGTGAGCTCCAGTAGAGCCTCGAAGCTTTCCGGGCAGAGCGCCGACATCTGTGCGGCTTCCTGATATTGAAGATGCCTGTCCTGGGGCTCGAGCTTGGTGAAAAACTCGATGACCGGGCGGTCGAACCAGGCCCCGGGCTCAGGTCTTTCCGCCAGGCCCAGGCTGAGGGCATAGTCGGGATCGGCCGCCAGCCTCTCGATGAGCGAGCTTCCCTCGGGCATGCCGAAACGGAAAACCACCTCCAGGGGCACCAGGCGCCTGAGGGGCCGTCTTTCCGGAAGTTGCGGGTAGAAATAGAGATCCCGGCCGGCCACTATCCGGTGCTCAGGATTGAGGACCTCAGCCTCGAGCACCTCCATGAAGAGGGCGCCTGACTCTTCTCGGATAGCCTTGAAATGATGGTCCAGACCGTTCTCGGTCAGGGCTTTCATGACCGGATGATTAAGACGACCGGAAAGAAACTCCTGGTTAATCTTGTCTTGCAACAGTACGCTTTTCGATAGCTCCTGCCAGAACTCCGCTCTTGCCAGGGTCTCGAAGAAATGCGCTCCGAGAAGCGCCAGGGACCTGCCTTTATCGGCTATGGTGTCGGGCATCTTGCCCCAGTCGAAGATGGAATAGTCGTCGGTGAACTCGAACCAGAGCAGACCCTTTTCACCGGGCGCCTGCCAGAGCCTCTTGACCGAACCCTCATAAACCAGCCTTCTGGTATCTGCTTTATCGAGGTTGACCAAGATTCGCCTCCGTGATTGTTGTTTGGATCGGCACCGTGTATGTTGCCTAGCAGGACGACTGCTTCACCTGCTCCTTCCTGTCGAGCAGTCTTTGCTTCTCGAAGTTGAGACCCTCGTCCACGCTGGTTGGATACTCGCCTGTCAGGCATCCGGTGCAGAGGGATTCTTCCTCCAGGGACTGTTTGAGACCTTCGAGGCTCTGATAGACGACTCGGTCTGCCCCCAGCTCCCGGGCTATGGACTCTTCGTCCTGACCGTGGGCCACCAGCTCGCTCGGGCTGGGGAAGTCGATGCCGTAAAAACAAGGATGAGCGATGGGAGGGCAGGTGGAGACCAGGGTGATCTCTTTGGCCCCGGACTGGCGCACGAGCCTGACAAGCTGCTTGGCGGTGTTGCCGCGCACGATGGAGTCGTCGACGATCAGGCAGCGCTTGTCCCTGAACTCGCCTTCGATAGGAAAGAGCTTGCGGCGGATCGCTTCCTGGCGCGAGTGCTGATCGTCCAGGATGAAGGTGCGATTGACATAGCGATTCTTTATGAGGAGCTCGCGGAAAGGCAGATTGAGAGCCTCGGCAAGGGCGATGGCGGAAGCCCGGCTGGTCTCGGGGACAGGCACCACGATATCGGCTTCGATACCAGCCTGCCTGACCTGCTCGGCAAGCAGCAGCCCGAGGCGGAAGCGGGACTCGTAAACCGAAGTGTTGGAGAACTCGGACTCGACCCGGGCAAAATAGACCCATTCGAACATGCAGGGCGAGTTGGAGCGCTTGTCGATCACCTGGCGCGCCACCTCGCCTTCGGCGGTGATAAAGACCGCCTCTCCGGCACCGACCTCGGTGATGTCGTTATAGCCGAGGAAACGCAGGGCGACGCTTTCGCTGCCCAGGGCGTAAGTCTTCTCTTTGTCCGGTGAGATGCGGGAGCCGAATACCAGAGGTCTGATGCCATTGGGATCCCGGAAGCCGAATATGTCTCCGCCGGCGGTGATGCCCACTACCGAATAGCTGCCTACCAGGGTTTTCATCAGCCTGTCCAGGGCTCCGAAGAGGCTCTCGGGACCGACTTGCTCGACGCCGTCGAGATAGTCGCTGAGCAATCTCATTATCAGCTCCGAGTCGGATGCCACGCGCTTGTTGAGGGCGGCCGGCGATGCGAGCCACTGGTCGCGCAGCGAATAGAAATTGACGATATTGCCGTTATGGGCGAGTCCTATTCCCCGGTCGAAATCCAGAAAAGGCTGGAGAAGATTAGGGTTGTTCTTGCCTACGGTGGCATAGCGAGCATGCCCGATAGCGGCCTTGCCCTTGAGATTTTTGAAAGTGCGCTCTGAAAAGACGTTGTCTATCAGCCCCGAGCCCTTGTGGATATGAAATCCCGGCGGGTCTTTGTCGTCCACCGTCAGGATTCCGGCGCCATCCTGACCACGGTGCTGGAGGTTCATCAGGCCGAAGAAAGCTTCATAAGCAGAATCTGCCGTGCCTGAAATAGCAATGATGCCGCACATCCCGACCTGGGCCCCGCGAAGCTTGATTCACCGGCATTAGCTTACGACCTTGCGCCGCCAATTGAAAGGGCGACGGGACTATATGCAGTGTTTCTTATCAATATCTCTTGATATTCGACCGGATCTATCTATATCCGGTCGGCGACGATGATGGACGAATGACCGCCGGTAGCTACCAGTTCCAGAAAGCGAAATCCCGAGCCGGCCAATAGCGCCTGATACTCCGCCAAGGTGCGCTCGCGACCGCCCAGCACGATCATCATATTGAGATCGAGCCAGTGGGCGAAAAGCTCCGAGCCCTCGTCAATGCGGTCCAGGATAGTTTCGATGATGAGCAGGCGTCCGTCGGGGCTCATGGCTTCATGGATGTTATCCAGAATGATCTTGCATCGACTGTCGTCCCAGTCGTGAATTATATGTTTCATCAGGTAGAGATCGCCGCCAACCGGGGCGCTTTCCAGAAAGCTTCCGGACACCTTCTGCATGCGGTCGCCGATTTCACCGATAAGCTCGCTTTCCTGCTCTTTGCCTGATTCCAGGCCCTGCGGCAGATCGAAGAGGACGCCCCGGCTTCCGGGATTGGCAGCCAGGATGCGCATGAGAAGCAGCCCCTGACCCCCTCCGATGTCGATTATATTCTTGTGACCGCTGAAATCATAAGCGGATACAACATGCTCGGCTGCATTGCTGGAGCTTCTCGTCATGGCTTCATTGAAACGCTCGAGCTGGTCCTGGTTTTCGGGTCTGGCCAGGTAGTCCCAGAAAGATCCACCCAGGGACTCTCCGGCACTGGGTAAGCCTGTGCGGATGCTGGCGGCGGCCTGGCCCCAGGGGAGCCAGTGGCAGAGGTCGGCGAAAGTGGCGGCCATATGTGCTTGACTGCCTCTGACATCGCTTCTGAGGAAATAGCCGATCTCGCTGAGGCTGTAGCGTCCCTTCTGGTCTTTCTTGAAAATCCCGCTCGTGGAGAGCGCTCTCAAGGTTCGCTCCAGCGATCCGGCATCCAGCGACAGTTTGTCGGCCAGCTCCGCCGGCGTCAGGGAGCTGTCGCCGAGACAGTCCGCTATGCCCAGGCGCGCGCAGACCGAGATCATTTGCGCCACGAAATGTCCACTGATCATTCGGCTCAACTGAAGCTGGGCTTCACGGCTCATTGACGCTGCCATCACCGGTGGTGCTATCGACGCTGTCTCCGGTGGCATTGCTCCCGGACTCCGGCTGAGATTCTTTCGTAGTCACTTCCTCGCTCTCTGGAGCAATCTGCTCCTCACCAGTCTCTTCATCTGTCTCTCCAGCTTCCTGAGATGACCTGTCCGGCCCTGATGACCTGTCCGGCCCTGATGACTGATCCGGCTCTTCGGCTGGCTTCTCTGCCGAGGAGCTGTCCTGGGAGGAGCTGTCCTGGGAAAATTCGGTGCCTGTCTGCGGGACTGCCGTCCTGTCCCGGTCAACGGCCTGACTGGAGAAGCTCGAGAGCATGGACCGGATCTCGTTCCAGTGGACGGTGCCGTAATGACCGATGGCTATTCCGATGAGGAGAGTGAGGGTGACGAGAATCATGACCTCGATTATGGAAGAGCGCGCAGACCCGCCTGGAGCTTCAGGAGCTTTCTCTTCTTCTCTGGCGTAAGTCTCGCGGTTAGAGTAAGCTTCGCGGCGGCGAAGCTCCTGGGTGGTTTTGAGGAGCTGGCGCTGGGCGTCATTTCGTGAATTCGTGATGATGTCCTGGTCAGCCACTGTGGCCGTTCCGGTGTTACTCTGGATGGGGACCGGCTGCTGGTACGGAGCAGGCTCCTCACCGGAAGCGGAGTCCGAAATGTCCGAAGACTCCTCCGGAATATAATCGGGCGTCGGGTGCTCGAGGCTCTCGTCGAGCTCGGTTATGGCTATTGTCTCGGTCTCCCGCAAGTGTGGCGGCAATTCGGCGTCCTCGTTGCCGGCGCGTACCTGCTCGATCCAGTAGGTGACTGCTTCCTTGAACTGGGTGGCACTCTGAAAACGGTTGTCGGCGTTGGTTTCAAGCGCTTTCAACAAAATCTGCTCCAGGAGCTTCACACATTTCAGCTCCGGTGCCACGGGCTTTATCGGGTCGGGTTTTACCGTTTCGTCACAGTGGGCGGCCATGATATTGATCACCGACCGGCGCATATAAGGCGGTTTGCCGGTAACCATCTCGTAAGCGACGATTCCCAGGGAATAGAGATCGGAGCGGGTGGTGATCACCTGACCCATGCACTGCTCCGGGCTCATATAGACAGGCGATCCCAGGGCCTGACCGGCCTGGGTGAGTCTCTGGTCTTCGTCCTGGAACTTCGAGATCCCGAAATCGAGCAGTTTGACGACCAGGTCGCCATTGTTCTCTTTCATCAGGATGATATTGCCCGATTTCAAATCGCGGTGGATTATGCGCCTTTCGTGCGCGTGCTCCAGGGCTTCGAGGACTTGAATGAGGATCGAGGCGATGTTCTCCTCGTCGTTCTGGCGGCCGAGCTTCTTGATGATCTCCAGGAGACTGATCCCCTTGATCCGCTCCATGACCAGGAACATCCTGCCGTCGCTGCTTTTTATCGATTCGATATAGCCGACGATGTTCTTATGGTTGAGACGGCTGTGGGTCTCGATCTCTTTGAGAAAGCGCACCCTGTGCTCGTCATCGGTGGACTTGAGGATCTTGATGGCGACGAGCTGATCGGTGGCTTTCTGCCTGGCCCGGCAGACCACGGCGGCGGCACCTTCGCCCAGGACATCGAGAAACTCGTAGCGATCCGAGAGCAGGGTGCCAACCGGGCTCGGACCCGATGGTGCAACCGTGCTGGTTGCGGGTGCTTCCGGGGTCGTGGTGAGTTTCTGGTCGGGTGGCACATAGGGCTCAAGCTCATAGATGGTCTCGGCTACTTTGAAATACGCTGCATCGTCGTCTTCGTGTCTTTGATCGCTGTCTCTCTCTCTCTCGGGCTCTTGACCCTGCTCTTTCTCCTGGCTTTGATCCTGGACAGTGAGCTCCTGACCGGAAAGGACGAAAGGCTCCAGCTCATAGATGCTCTCCTCGCCGCTGAACTCGTCCTGCTCTTCCGGCTCGGGCACCGGCATGGGGCGGACGGGAGCGGGCCTGGCTGGCGGCGGTGGCGGCGGCGGCGCCGCCGAGGACTGGCGACGGGGCTTGAATTCTTTTAGGAGTGGAAAGGACGGGGGCTTGGGTCCAGCTTCCTCGGCGCTTCCAGTAAGCTTCTGGTCTTCCGGAACGACTATGGGCTCCAGGTCGTAGACACTGTTTTCTGGTAGGAGATTGAGATTGGGAGAAGGCTCGGCATCCTGTGCTGAGCCTGAAGCCCGGTCGTCCATGTCTGCCTGACTCGAATCCGGGTGTGGATTGTCTTCCTTGTCGTGCATCTCGGTTGTTCGCGGGACCGTCGATACTAATCTATTTCTGATATCTCTCTTTTGCACCAATGCGCCTTAATCGAAACAATGGCACCCCTGTCGAGCTACTTTTATGAGTCGCCCGGCTCAGCCGGCATCGTCATACTCGAGCCAGATACGGCAGAAAAAGCCGTGCTGCTGGTGCTCTATGGTGTTGGCGCGTTCATAGTAGGTGACGGCGGCGTCGGTCTTGAGCTGGTTCTCGCAGATACGGCCCAGCTTATTGAGGGTCTCCACCAGTTGCGGGGCGTCCAGCCCGAGGGCTTCCTCCTTCAGGGTCAGGGCCCGGAGCAGGAGCGTCTCTGCCCGCTCGTGCTGCCGTCTGGCGAAGTGCACCAGGGCCAGACCGGTGAGTATGTCGGCCATGGCCAGAGGCGCTTTCCGTGGGCTCTTCTCTCTGATCTTGAGAGCCCTGGAAAATTCTTCCTCGGCCTTTTTGAACTCGTTCATGGCTTGATGCAGGGATCCCAGCTCGAAAAGGGTCTCGGCGATCTCCACTGAGGCCTCGCCCAGGCTCTGCTCCTGGATCTTCAAAGCCTCTTTCAATACAGGCTCGGCCTGACCGAAATCAAGGCTCTCACGAAGAAGAGCCCCCAGGTCCAGCAGTGCCCTGGCGATCTCGGGGCTGTCTTGCGGACAGGTTTGTTTCTTGATTGCCAGGATTTTGCGGTAATGGGACTCGGCTTCCTCGAACTTGCGCATGGAGCGTCTGAGCTCCGCCAGCTTTCGCAGGAGCTTTATAGAATCCCGGTGCTTGCTTCCCAGAAATGGCTCGGTGAGCTGCAGGCTTTTGACATACAGCTTTTCGGCGCGGCGGCGAAAACCACGCTCGAGACCGAGATCGCCGAGCTCGCTGAGACATTTGCGGAGCTCCGGGTGCGGGCGTGTGGTTTCCTCGGTGAGAATGGCGATGGCTCTCTCCAGGAGAGGCTCCAGGGTCTCGGGATTGGACCAGGCGAGCATTCCCATGGCCTGTCTTCGCAGCACCAGGGCGACGAATTCATGCCAGCGACCGAGGTCGCTCTCGGCGAGAGCCAGGGCTTCCTTGAAAGTGCGCTCGGCTTTGCGCCGCTTGTCCGTGCGTGCATAGAGCCTGCCCAGCTCGCTCAGGGTAAGGACGTAGTCAGGATAGTCTTTCCCGAAGCCCGGCTCCTGGAGCCTCAGAGCCTGATTGAAGCGGAATCGAGCCTTGCGCCACTGGTGGTGGCTAGCATAGAAGAGCCCGGTCTGGACGATGGTCCGAGCAAGCTCGCGCTCGCTGGTATCGGGGCAGCGTTTCTGCCTGGCGATGAGCCTCTTCCAGTGACCTTCGGCTTTCTCGAAATTGCCGGCTCTGACGCTGTTGTCGGCGAGCTTCCGGACCAGATAGCGGAGCACCACCTGATCGGCGTCGTCTCGGGATCGCTCCATGGCCCGCTTGAGGAATCGCTCGGCGCCGGCGAAGTCGCCGATCTCCTGGCACAGTTCGGCACGCTCGATGAGCTCGTCCTGGAGGTTGAATCCGGTCATCGTCTGGCAGTCTTGCTTGCTATACATAAGTTTTGTACCCGCTCTGGCCTTCGGGCAATCGGTCTGCTATAGTCTTGCGAGGATGAGCGAACATGCCGATACCCCCGATCTGGAAGAATTGAAGCGGCGTGCCGTCGAGGGCGATCGCGAGTCTCAGGCGCGCCTGGGTTTTGCCTTTGCCACCGGACGGGGCGTGGAGAGGGATCCATCGCAGGCCCTCATCTGGTACCGGAAGGCGGCGGAGAGCGGTCATGTCGCGGCGCAATACAACGTCGCCGATATGTGCCTCGCCAGGCGCGACTACGACGGCGCTCTCGCCTGGTTCTCGAAAGCGGCTGCCAGCGGAGACCCGGACGCCAGTTTCAACATCGCTCTCCTGCACCAGCGCGGTCTGGGAGTGGCGCAAGACGATGCCGAGGCCGTGCGCTGGTTCAAGCTTGCCGCGGAGGCCGGCTCCGCTCGCGCCATGTACGATCTCGGGCTGGCCTATCTCGAGGGACGGGGAGTCGCCTCCGACGCGGATTCGGCCAGGACATGGCTGACAAGGGCTGCCGTTGCCGGAGTGAGCGGCGCCAGAGAAGTGCTGGAGGCTCTTAAGAGCAATTGATCAGCATGCTGGAAAGAGACTGCGGCGCTTTTTCCGGCGAGCTTCTCCTCGAAGAAATCCAGGACCTTCTCGAAGGTGTCTTTGCGGAAGAACGCATGGTTGTCGCCTCTCAGCTTGACGAGGGTGACGTCTGCGCCCGCCGATTCAAGCTTATTGGCCAGCTCCTGGCTCTGCACATAGGGGACGATTGGATCGCCTTCCGAGTGCATGATCAGGAAAGGGGGGCTTTTGCGCGAGGCCCAGGCCACCGGACTCGCCTGTCTGGCCAGCTCCGGCTTCGCTTCCGGGGGACCTCCAAGGAGCATGTCCACCATCTCGGGGGGAGCAACGTCTCCGATGGCGACGTCCGGAGGGCACTGCTCTTTGAAAGTCAGCAAGTCTGTGGGGCCGCTCCAGTCGCAGACAGCTCTGACCGAGCTCGAATGCTCGCCGTTGCCCAGATCCCCCTCCATCTCTTTGACATCATTGGTGGTGCCGATCAGGGCCGCCAGATGACCGCCTGCCGAATGCCCCCAGACTCCTATCCTGTCGGGATCGAAGCCGTACACGCCGGCATTCGCTCGCAACCAGCGGACAGCCGCTTTGCAATCGAAGATCTGGGCCGGGAAGCGATGCCTGGGCGCCAGCCTGTAATTGATCGATGCCGATGCGAAGCCTTTTCTGGCCAGCTCGATGGCTGGCGATGCCGACTTGTCGCCCTCGATCCAGCCGCCTCCATGAATCCAGACTATCAGGGGAAGGCTCTTGCCGTAGCGGGCTTTCGGTATGAACAGATCGAGCATCTGCCGCTCATCGGTGCTGCCGGGGACATAAGGCAGATCCCTGATGACCCTTATACCTGTGGGCACCCGGCTGTCGTGCTCTTTTGTGGCAAAGGGCAGCAATGCCACCAGAGCCAGTGTCACGAGGACGATCAGGTTTCGCATGCTCGTGCTCATGCTACGTGCATGCTTTCAACTGCTGGTAGAGCTCTCGCATGCTTTTCTGCCTGTCCTGAGGGGACTTGCTCAGGGCTTTGTTAATAATCATCTCGAGACCCTTGGGAATCTTGATGCCCGGGCAGGCTCGACCGATGTCTATGGGATTGTCGGTGACCTGCTTGGTCATGGTCTCGATGGCATCGCCACCGCTTATCGGGAGCTTGCTGGTAAGGACCACATACATGAGCACTCCGAAAGCGTAGATGTCGCTGCGGTTGTCCAGCTTCTTGCCCATCACCTGTTCGGGGCTCATATAAGCCGGAGTCCCGACCACGGTTCCTTCCATGGTGAGCTTGCGATTTTTCGGCTCGTTGATTTTTTTCGCGATTCCGAAATCGACGAGAGTGGCGTAGTCCTTCTGGAAGGCGGTGTCGTGCAGGATGATATTGTCGGGCTTGATGTCCCGGTGCAAAAATCCGTGCTCGTGAAGATGAGCCAGGGCGTCGCAGATCTGCAAGAAGACCGGCAGGGCTCGGGTAGCCTCCATACGACCTTCTTTGAGGAGTATGTCCTTGAGATTTTGACCCTCGACGCGGTCCATGATGATGTACGGTCTGCCCGTGTCGCTCACTCCGAAGTCGTAGATCTTGACGATATTCGGATGGTTGAGGACGCTGGCGGCCTGGGCTTCGCGGTGGAAACGCTTGAATCCCGTGTCATCGGCCTCTACTTGCTGGAAGAGCACCTTGATGGCGATGGGCTTTTCCATCTGGCGGTGAAAGCCTTCGTACACGGCGCCGAAAATTCCCCGGCCGATCTCTTCGTGTACCTCGTAGCGATCGGAGATGATGCTTCCCACAAGTTGTGATTTCGAATCGGCCATAATCAGGAATTTTAGCTTATCGGTCTCCCTGTTGAAAGTATGGGCGCCCCGGGTATGACATCCCGGAGATGGTGCCGAGGAGGCCTCGAAGAGATCTCTTCCGGGTATGTCGAGATTATGAGCTGGCCCACACCCCAGGAATACAACGAGGCTATTCAGACCCCTGCCGTCAGTTTCGGCGATCCCGATCTGAAAAAGGGGACGATCGGATTGACCGCTCTGGGCATGCCCCGGGTGATCACCGGGGCTTTCGCGAGTGTTTACCGGGTGACCACCCCGGAAGGGGAGTGGGCGGTGCGTTGCTTTCTCACCGAGCGTCCCGATCAGAAAGAGCGTTATGAGAAGATCAGCGAGTTCGTCTTGATGGACGATCTCGCTTCCACTGTCGATTTCCACTATGTCGATAAGGGCATCAGGGTGCATGGCGCCTGGTATCCGATTCTGAAGATGCGCTGGGTGGAAGGCCAGACCCTGGACAACTATCTCCTCGACAATTACCGGAACAAGAGCAAGATAGAGGATCTGATGGAGTCGTTCGATCGGCTCGCGTTCGAGCTCGACGATGCTGGTATCGCGCATGGTGACCTGCAGCACGGCAACATTATCGTGCAAGGCGGCGAGCTGCGCCTGGTCGATTATGATGCTCTCTATATTCCGTCGCTTCTGGGCAAGATGAGCCTCGAGCTCGGCCACCCCAATTACCAGCATCCTCTGCGCAATCAGTATCATTACGATGAGCTCGTGGACAATTTCTCCTGCTGGCTGATTCACTATTCGCTCATGGTGGTGGCAAGAGAGCCGGATCTCTTCGAGCGCTTTCACGGCGGCGACGATTGCATAATCTTCCGGAGGACCGACCTGCGATCACCCGAGACATCCGAGCTTTTCCAGGTGCTTCTCGAGCACGAGCGGGCCGATATCAAAGGCGGTGCCACTCTGCTTCTGCGAATGCTCTGGGCTCACCCGGACGATATCCCGGAGCTCAATGATCCACCCGAGAGCCTCGAGGTGCTGCCCCGGGTGAAGCCGCAAGTGGAGGACAGCGAGGCCATGGCCCGTCGCCAGGCTCTCTATTTCGACCAGCGCCAGGCGGAGCCGGGAATCAACCGGTATGCCGGAGACGCCGACCTGCCGGACAGACAGCAGGCTCTGAAGACCCGTCCCAAACGGCATGGGATTCTCTCCCGGCTGCGCGGACGGCTGAAAGAAGTCGAAGAAAGCATCAACCGGACGGTCTTTCAGCGTTACTGGTATTACAAGACCATCGCCCGGGGCAACGACGCTCTCAATGACGGGCGCTATCACGAAGCCGGCGAGATTTTTCTCGAGGCCTACAAGGCTATCGGCAATTCTTTCTGGTTCAGCGAAGTGGAATTCGACCTGCTAATGTCGATCGGGCACAGTCTCGCCTGCCAGAACAACTGGAGCCTGGCACAGAATTATTTCTTCCTGGCTTACAAGTCTTTCTACAACTCCAACGATCTCTCGGCCAGGGAGCGGTCTGTTCTCATGCTGGCGGTGATGCGGATCATGAAAGACGAGAGAGACGAGGCGAAGCGTCTTATTCTCGAGTCCGCCCAGCTCCTCAATAGCTTCGATAGGATCATGGAAAAGGAAGTGCGCCGCTCTTATGTAAGCCGGCCCGAGGTGCTGGAGGCTCTCCTGGAGATCCAGGTGGACAACAACCTGCCGGCGGCCGGGCGTATAGGAATGCAAAAGGCGATTCTCGTCTTACATGAATCAATCAGGGAGCGGACCTCCGCCCGCCTGGATCGTCAGGCTGCCTATCTCTATTTCAGGCTGGCGGCAGCCTGTCTATACGATCACGAATGGGCTGAATGTGCTCGTTATTTCCGCTCCGGGCTCGAGACACTGAAGGGACTCGTCAAAAAAGATCCGGGCGGGGGATTCGCTCCTTTCGCCGGTGAGACCAGCGATCTCTCCGACCTTGTCCGCTCCGCCGGGGTCGAGGAGGAGAGTTGCTTCCCCAGGCGCTCCAGGCGCTTTTTCCGCTGCGCCTATGCCCTGGAGTGCGGGCGCCCGCAGGGCGAGGTGCTTCCCGAGATCAACAAGCTCCAGGGCAAAGTGATCTCGGGCTTGTTTGCTTATCTCTCGCAACAGCCGTGGTTCTCCGGCTTCGATGTCGGAGAGCTCATGGTCATGGCCCGCCAGAAGGATCTCGTCAAGGTCGGTCGCGCTCTGAAAAAGCTCCTTGTCGAGAGCGAAGACCGTCTGGCTGTGGTCACTGCCATCGAGGCCCTCAAGTCCAATCAATGTTTCGACGACCTTATCGACGCCGTGGAGGCGATTTTCAAAGCTCGTGGCAGGCGCTTCTTCTCCGAGATGGTGATCATCGCCAACAAGTGCCAGTTCATGAGGACCGCCGGCTATCTATCCCGAACCCTTTTCGTGAGCGGCAACGACAACGAGAGAAGGCAGTTCCTCTACATGCTCATGGAGAATGACGCCCTGACCGTGCTTCCCTGGATGTACTACGAGCTGGTCCTGGGCGCCGAGGTGGACAGGATCACGACCCTGACCAAGTTCTTCCTGGGCTGCCTGGGGATCCGGGAGTATCTGTCCGAGACCACCGGAGTTTTGACTCTGTATTCGAGTCCTGTGGAAGGGCTTTCGGTGGATCAGTATATATCTTCGATTTTCCGGGTGTCCGAGCGGGTTATCGCCCGGGCCGAGCCGGTAAGCCAGGAAGCCTGGATCGAGAAGATCAACGCTTATATCGCCGACGAGCTTTTCTGACAGTGGTATTCTTAACTGAGTCGGAAAGCGGAGCGCTAGAAATTGGACAAACCCGAAGGACCGGATTCGGACAAGCAGGTGAGCCTGTCCGGCAAGACAGTGATTCTGGATCTGCCGTACAATCAGGCGGCTGCCGCCTGCTATGTGCTGAACGGGCTTGCCCCGGTGCTCTGGCTGGTCACCGAGCCCCCGGCCAACCGCACCCTTCGTTATCATTCCATCCAGGCTCTGGCGCTTTTCGTGGCGGTGGCGGTGGTCAATGTCCTGCTCGGCACCATCGGCGCCGTGGTGGGCTGGATGCCTCTCATCGGCCAGGTCATCGGGCTGGTCATCGCTCTGGCCCAGGGGGTCGCGGCCATGGCTTACCTGGGGGTCTGCATACAGCTGATCCTGAGAGTGTACAGGGGCAATCCCGGCAGGCTGCCGGTGATCAGCGAGCACATCGACAAGTATCTGGACAGCGCAAATTAATATTGCGACCGGAAAAACCCTGTGGCTGGTCTTTGCGTCGCCGCTCATATTGGTAGAGAAGTTCGGAAGCGACCCTCTCTATCCTTTTGTGAGTAGACAGCCATGTTCAAAAGACGGCCCGCCAATAGTATGCTTGATCAGGTTCGCATAGCCACTCCCTGTCCCGCTGACTGGAACAGGATGGAAGGCGACGAGCGAGTGCGATACTGCGGGCAGTGCAAACTCAATGTATACAACATATCGGCCATGAGCCGTAAGGATGCCGAGGCGCTTATCCGGGAAAATGAGGGTCGTCTCTGTTTGAAAATCTACCGCCGCAAGGACGGCACTGTGATCACCGATGATTGTCCGGTGGCCCTCAAACGTTTGAGACGCGCCTGCAGGCGATGCGCTGCCTTGATTCTCGGCATAGTGGCCTGGACAGGGATTGCTCACCCGGCCATGGCACAGGAAGAGGCGCAGGGGGACCTGGACGAACAGTCCTTGCAAAAGGAGGTCGGTGCTATGCCTTACCCCTACCCACTGGGAGAAGCTACCGTGGCGCCCGGTCAGGTCTTGATGGGCTCACCGGCTCCTCCTCCCGCAGCCACTGCCGAATTTGCCAGCAAGCCAGCGCCACTGAGTCCCTGGGTTCGTTATTCCGTTTGTTATTCCGTGCTTGCTGCTATCGCCGCCCTGGGACTGTTTGCTCTGCGTTTTCTGCGAAAGCGGAACAATGTCTGGATGATCGGAGCCACCTTTGCGGCTATCTTCGCCCTGGCCGGATTCGCCTGGAGCCTGATCGGCTGATCCAGAAGACAAGCGAAGAGGAGCCTTGCGGCTCCTCTTCTCTTGCATCGGAAATAGGAATCCGATCACTTGCTTTCGTAATAGGGATTGATGTTTCCATCGAAGAATCTCAGTTCCGGCCGGATGCGGAGTCCCGGATCCTCGAGCAGGTCGGGTCTGATGTTATCGAATGGGAATTGGGGATCCAGAGGCTTAAAAGGCTTGAAAGGCTTGAAAGGCTTGAAAGGATCGAGAGGCTGGAACGGCTTTGGAGGCTTCAGATCCCCGAACTTCTGGGGCATCAGGCTCTCGGTGGCTTCATTGCCGATGTCGCGCATGACTTTACCGGCATCTGCCCCGATTACCTCTCCGGGCTGAATCACGGCGGTTCCATCAAAGCGCGGCTCCACCGGTCTGAGCGTGGTCTGACCGGTCTGCGGATTGATTTCGATGGCGGTATCGCCGTTCTGTTTGTAGAGCAGCACGTTGCCTTTGCTGTCTTGCTGGACGTTGACGCCGCCGCCCCACTCGGCTCTGTCGAGACCGTTATTGAGCTCTTTGATCATGGCGGCGAGCTTCTCGGGATTGTCCTTGAGCGAGCCGACGAGTTTCTGGAACGATTCGAGATTGCCATCGATGAGGGCTTCCTGCATGCCGACCAGGGTATTGCGATCCTCCTCCGGAATCAGCTTGCTGATTCCTTCGGCCAGCTCTTTTTTGGCTGCTTCTCGCTCTTTTTCGCTGGGCTCGGCTTTTTTCATCATCTCGATGATCGATTCGCCGATTTTGCTGCCTCCATCTCCAAGCCCTTCCGAGATCTGGGCGTCGTTGCCGTCGATCCGGTTTGCGGGGCCGTTGCCGTCCCGGGTTTGAGCGTCGCTACCCGAGTGACCCTTCTCGTTCAGGGGGTGTATCAGGATGTTTCCATCCTCGTCCTGAACCGCGTTGGGCTCAAGCTGTCTCTCGCCGACAGACTCCGTGCTGCTCTGGGCGGCGTCCCTGGCAGCTTCGCCGGCGTGGGTCGAGAGGTTGCCGCGCGCCTGGCTGGCGGCATCTCCTGGTATGGTGGCAGCTCCTTGCTCGGCTGCATCGTTCATCTGGGCGACTGAAACTGAATCGAATGTCATGAGGCATTCTCCTTCTTGGCAGTTGGAATAACTCGAAGCGGGGGTGTCAGGCGCTTCGACCGGTTGTGTTTATTGAGGGCTCAGGTGTCTATGCGACCTGTCCTCCTTTTTCGACACGGTTTTCAGCAAAAATTTTTCTCCGGGCTGGAATTTACGGTTGCGGCTGCGCTGGCTATAATGTCGGGATTGTCGAGTATTACTATGAAAAATCTCCCCTTATTTATCGCCTTATCCGGGTTGGTGCTCGGCCTCAGTGTTCCGGCTGCTTTCGCCGAGGCTGTCGACTCGTTCGTTTGCGAAGGACGGCTGAGAAAGGACGGGGTGATGGCTGTCAAAGAGTCCATCGAGGTCGATCTGGACAGCTCTCACCGCAGCTCTTTCTACCGGATCATTCCTGCCGAGAACGCCAGCATCAAGCTCGGTGAAGTCACAGACGGCCGGGGCCATGCGGTGGGCCATGCCACTACCGATCATGGCGGGTCGGTCTCCGTCCGTCTCGACAAGCACACCCACGGGCGCTCCGGGTATTACCGCTATCAGGTCACATACGAGGCCCGGGGCGTGTGCCGTGAGGAGAAGGGGCATCCGGTCATGCGCTGGAATGTAGTCGGGCATGACTGGCCTATGAAAGTGAAAAGGGCGGAGTTCGTTTTCTATCCTCCCTCGGGCGTTAGCATTCCGGAAGGAGGCTTCCGGGCGTATAAGACCGAAGAGGAAGGGCGGGTGCCCGCAAGCGCCAGGGCTCTGGCCGATCACTATCTGGCCACCGCCTCCAATCTCGGACCCGGTGAGAGTCTCATCGTCGAGGCTGAGCTGCCCCCTGGAACAGTTGCCGGTGCGTCTTTACTAGACCAGGCTCGCTGGCTCCTGAGCGACTGGTACCTGCTCCTTGCCGTGCCACTACTGGCAATGGCAGGACTCTGGGCCTTCCGGGCGATCCGCAGTCAGATCGGCGGCGGAGAGGACGAGCAAGATATCTGGGAGCCGCCTGCCGGCTTGCGACCGGTGGAGATGGGCACTCTTCTGGATCAGAGCTGCGATGTCTCGGATATGTCGGTTACCCTCGTGAATCTGGCGGTGCGGGGATTCTATACGATTCGCGAGATCCCGGCTTCCGGCTATTTCGCGCTTTCGGAGCGGGACTACGAGCTCAAAAAGCTTGCTCCCCCCACCGACGATCCCCTCAAAGACTATGAGCTCCTCTATATCGATGCTCTTTTCGGCAATGGTCTCACCGCCTATCTCTCCAACCTTCAGGGTGGTTTCAGGCAGTTTCTTCCAAAGATCAAGAAACAGATTTACCGCTCGCTGGTCAGGGAAGGGTTTCTTGTAAAGGACCCCGAGATGGACAGGACCATTTTCGGCACCCTGGGCTTTCTGCTCATGGCCTCAGGCATATGCGTCCTCTTTACGGCGGATACGAGCGATCTGAAGGGGCTCGCCCTGGGTCTCGTGATTGCCGGAGTCGTAGTAGCGGTGAGTCCCCGCTTCTTCCCGCTGCGGACAAAGAAAGGGAGAAAGGCCGTCAATCAGATCCAGGATTTCGCTGACACGCTCAAAACCGCCCGTGGAGACGAGATTGTCGAGAAGATGAAGAAGGACCCTTTCATTTTTCACCGCTTGCTTCCTTATGCCATCGTCCTGGGTGTTTTCGAGAAATGGGCTGCGGCTTGCGAAGAGCATGTCCCGGATATGTCTCCGGACTGGTTCCAGTTCCATGACGGCCGCCTGGCGGAGGGCTTCTCTGCTCGTGATTTCGCCCGCGATGTCTGGATAGCCACCAAGCTTGCCGGCCTTACTTTCACGGCGCCTCCGCCCCGCCAATATTCCGACCATACAGTGGCGAAATTCGGGCGCAGACCGGAGCAGGAGCATGACGACGAGAATTGAGCTGGTATTTCTCCGGACGGGTATAAATTCCTAGTCGACTCGACAATGAGAAGAAGCGAAAATGCAAAATATCGGCAAATACTTCGAGAACAACAAGGTCAAGATCCTCGGTGGCGACCTGACAGAGGGAGAATGGGAGTATAGCCGGGGCACCCTCTGGGGGCCCTTCGAGCATATCGAGCTGAGAGGCGCAGTCAAGCGAGTCCAGCCCCAGACTGAAGAGTCGGTGAAAAAACTGGCCGAGACCCTGGGCTGGGGGTTAGCCGGAATGGTGGTCATGGGACCGCTGGGGGCTGTGGCCGGGGCATTTCTTGGCGGTAACCGCAAACAGGTCTGCGCTCTTATCGAGCTGCACGACGACCGGAAGTTTCTTGCCACCATGGACAGCAAGATCTACCAGGAGATCCTGGCTGCCTCATTGTCCTGACTTATTTAGAGTACTCCCAGAACTGCCCGCTCTCGTCGGCATAGGGGGAGTTGTCCGGCGGTGCCACCGGTTGTGGTGGCGGCGTCACCACCGGGGCGGAGAGCGGCGGATTCACCACGCCTTTGCCGGCTTCCCAGTGGAATGAGCCATCAGGGTTGGCTTGCGGAGCCGCAGATGGGGTCGAGCTCGGACCTGGACCCCGATGAGGGCTGGCTTCACTGCCGGTGCTCTGGGGGCTGGTTTTGCTCGGCGCCCCGTTGTCCCGGCTGCTTGCCGAGCTATTGCTGCTCTCGGAACTGCTCTGGGGCTCCTGTTTCGCTGCCGGCGGCTGACTCGGGGTCTGCCCCACGGGCGCACCACCGATCGGGGTTTTGGGTGACAGAAGTGGTATCAAGATCACGAAGAATACGAAGAAGGCGATGATCGCTATTACGATCGTTCTCATATTTTTTTGTTTGCGAGTCTCGACGGGGCAGTCCTGAGTCATGAACTTGCCGTCTTTGCGCTTATAGAGAGTCGGGTTATCCTTGCCTTCTCTCTGGAATATGATTTTCTGTGCCTCCGGAAGCTGGAGCCCCTCGAAATCGTAGACCTGGATCCCGCAAAGCTCGCAGTAAGCAACGTGCCCGGTGATCTCTTGCTCGTTCCACTTCCATTTGCAGGGCGTGGCGATTTCGAACTTGTCGATGGCGATGAATTCAGGCTTGGGTTCGAGGGCTTTGCGCCTTGCTTCTTCTTCGGCCAGGGCTTCCATGCGCTGAATCGATTCCGCCAGTTGCTCTCTGATAAGCTCGGTATCGAGCATGGTTCTGGCGACATAGCGCTGCTGGGTGGTCTCGCCTTCTTCCCGGGCAGGCTCGGAGGCCAGATCGAAGCTACGGTGAATCTTGACCTCTCCTGTCAGGCGGGTTTTTTTCCTGGCAGGTTTGAAATCGACCGCCGGTGGCTCGTCCTGCACGTACGGAGCAGGCTCGTAGACGGGGCTTTCGGCGTGCGCATAGCTCTGGTCAAAAGCCGGGGCCTGGACCGTAGCCTCGGGCTCGGGCTCGAACTCGACCCCGGCCTCGAACTCGGGTGTCGGCGCTGGCTCGTAGCCCGGGCTGCTTTCTATAGGCTCGAAAGAAGTCGGCTCCTCGACCGGCTCCGCGACTTGCTCTGTTTCGCTTTCGCCGGTAAGCTCCAGGCTCGACGGCATTTCCATCTCCAGCATGGTCTTGGCCACAGTGTGAGTTACTGTGGTAGGCTCGGAGGGCTCCGGGGCAAGGTCTTCAGGCTGCTCGGGTTCGGGCATCAGACTTTCCAGGCTCGGAATCTCGGCTTCAAGCATGGTCTTGGCTACTTTCCGCTCGGCAACGTCCTGCTGGTCCGCTACTTCCTGCCTTTCCGGGGCCTGTCGCTCTTGCTCCCTGGCATGCTCCGCCGCAACAGAGAGGGATTCGAGGTCCGGAAGATCGGACTCGAGCATCGTTCTGGCGACCTTCTTCTTGTCTTTCTTGTCTTTTCTGGACTTCTTGTCCTTTTTACCGGCCGGGGGCTCCTGATAGAGCTCGCCGAGCGCCGGTAAGTCGCTCTCGAGCATGGTTCTGGCGACACGGCGTTTGTCCGATTTTTTCTTGTCGAGCTGTTTAAGCCAGGGCGCCTCACCTGTGTCCGGAGCCGTGTCTGCTTCACCGGCTTTCGGAGAAGCAGGCGAGATCTTGGTGCCTTCCGGAAGCTCTGGTTCGGGCTTGCTCTTTGCAACCTCTTTTTTCGCGGGGGCAGTCTCAGGTTTCTCACCTACGTGAGGAAGCTGATTGAGCCATGAGGGATTGAGATTGCCCTCGGGCTCGTCATCGTGATGGTCTTTCTTGTCTTTATCCGGATCTTGACTCATGGCTCCACTTCGCCGGCCAGCGTCCGGCATTTCCAGAAAGAACGCTCCTTATGATAAACAGCGTTCGCCCAAACGTCAAAATAATACATCCTTCCGACTAATCCGGCTCCCTCCTAATCGCGCCGGGGCTCCTGTATCATTAGTAGAGATCGGCTCGAGGGAGCTTCACCATGGGCAGATGCCGTACGAAAAATGGAGGCAGGGCGAGGGGATCGCAAATGGCAGAGTTTCCAGTGGCGATGGGGGTTCTGCTCATTTTCTTCTTTTTCCCCCTGGTGGATCTGGTGAGTATCGGAGTCTCATACGGGCTATGCGGCGTTCTCAACAGCAACCAGACCAGAGAAGCCAGCCTGATCAAGGCCAGTGAAGCGAACAATGCCGGGGGGCTGATCAAGAAGGGGCTACCGGATGAATGGTGTAATGGAATGGGGAAATTCGTGAAAATATCGGGTTATCCAGATTCGCAGATCAGTTATCGAGATGGTGCTTCCGGTGACAAGATAATCCAGGTCGCCACCACCGTAACCTGCAATCCTTTTTTGCCGATACCGCTGCCGGTGGTAGCCGTTCCAGGGCTAAACGGTCCATTCACTTTCACGATAGCCTCGGAGCGACCGATGGAGAACCCTGACTATGCTAATCAATAGAAGAAGTGGCAGGAGAGAGAGCGGCAGAGGTCTAGTAGAGGCCGTCACCGCTGCCTTCATACTCATACCTATCGCCTTCTTCCTCCTGGACGTCACCGTATTGATTTTGGCTAGCACCATGAATGATACCGCCGTCAAGAATGCCGCGAGAGCAGCAGCCAACCAGGAGGATGGCGGAGCAGCATTTCAGGCTGCCAACAAGTCCCTGGAGAACTTCAAGAGCTCGACTATAATCAAGTCTCTCGATCTTACGAAGTTCGATTATCCTGCCGCCAAGACCAGTGTAACTTGCGAGACTACCATAGTCGTGAATGTCCCGATTCCGGTCCCCGGATACGGGGATATCAAATTCACGGCTCGCGCCGTCGAACCCATCGTCGGTGTCAAGAAAGACCAGCTCTAGATCCGGAATAAGGTGTCAACAGAATGATATTCAAGACAAGAAACAAGCGCGGCTCGGCAATCACTCTTACCACGGTCCTGGCCTTTGCCCTGGTGATTCTCGGTCTCGGCTATCTGGCGTTTCTCATGTTCATGGGTGGTCAGAACGAGACGAAGAACGCCTGCGACTCCGGCGCTCTCAATACCGGCAAGCGGGCTGCCGACGATGTCTCGGTCATTCTCAGCCCGGCGCCGAATCAGTCCTGCTTTTTCGACCTGACCAACGACAAGGACCATACCAGTAATGACGGCAAGATAAACCTTCGTCGCATCAACCGTGTCTGGGCCAAGGCCTTGCTCATCGCTCTCAATGCCGAGAACATGCAGAGCGAAGGACAGGGAGGCAGCAGCGGCAGCAGCGTCCAGAGCGCCAATTCGGGAGCGCAGGCGATCAGCGACAGTCTAGCTTCCAAGCTCAGCGATCCATCCAATCTCTATGGATTCTTCTCCGAGATCGCCGAGCAGAACAGCGTCCGCATGCTTGGCAGTGGTGCCGGTATCAAAGTCAAGCCCGGCGCCGGCTGGGAAACTTCATTCATGGAGCGCGCCAAGGAGAGCAATGTCACTCTGCCCGGTGGTTCTGACGGCATAAGCCTGCCGCCCGGGTCCAGCCTCGCCGGAAACTATGTCACGCCCACAACCCGCAACCCGGCACCGTCCGGTTCGAACGGACTGACCTTTTTGAAGGGCTATACGGCTCTGCAAAAGCAGGGGCAGACTTTCTGGCAGGTGCCGTTCCTATTCGATGAGAAACCGCATTTAGTGTCACGGTACAAATTTATCGAAGACCAGAGCAATCCGCCCTGGAATTCTGCCGTGCCGAACGCCTTCTCTTGCGACAGCGAGGGGATGAAGACAGGCGCAGTGGGACAGCAGGCAAAAGGCTGGGTGCTCTCCAATCCTCGCGAGACATTCCGCATGTGTATGCCGCACTCTTATGTGCACATCCATGTCGAGGACATGAAATCGCTCTGGTACTACTACCCGGTTCTACCCCCGCCGCTGGGCGCTGTCCAGTTCGGCAGCCAGGACTATGGCTATGTCCCGACCACTCAGTCGGGGGCCATGCCCGCCGGAGGCGTCCTCTGCGCATCGGTCATGGGCAGTGGCGTTCCGATCGGGCTCGATGTAGTGGGAAGAACCCTGGACGACATCATCTTCGGAATGCCAGCAGGAAGCACGACCAGTCTGGAGAACAACCTGACGGCCAGAGCCAATCAGATGGTCAGCAAGGTCGGCGTTCTCAAGACCTCAGGCGATGTACACTCTGCTCTGGGCGATCCTACCACTATCGGTTTTCTTATTGCCGGGGAGAGAGATTTCTACCTGTTGAGCACCAACGGCGAGAATCTCAAGTGCTATCCCAAGATGCTTGCCGTGGCCCAGGCGCCCTGGCTGGCCACCATGATCAACCAGTCCGGTGACGGCAGCGAGAAGAAAGTGGTTGATGACGCCAACGGTCCCGGTATCATTGGATTCAGCGTCACGGCGGTGCCTGATCCTTTTTGCTCACCGCTGATTCAGTTCGGCTGGACAGTCTATCACAAAGACGTGAAGTGGAAGCCTGGTACCGGATACAATGGCAATCTCGGTGATGTCACCGTGAAGAGATGGACTGCAGTCCATAGCTACGGCGTCTGCAACCCTCTGTAAGACCAGCTCATATTGATCATGGTGCCGCCTTCCGGTAGTCCGGTGCAATGGATATACACCTGGTGCCTGTCTTTGCTGCAGCTCATGCTGTGGAGCTGTGCCTTTCCGGCTGCCTGTTTCGCCTCGCTCGAGGGCACCCTGACCTGCCATCCTTTGCTTTTGCAAGTCGCCTTGTACCAGTCGAAAACTGCTGCAGGAGGGTCTTTGGTCTTGACCGTGGCAGAGGCCGTCGGGGCTCCTGCGGTGGAGTGCATGAATGCCGTCTCGGTGACATTGCTCGGATAGCTCGGAACCGGGAAATTAGAGGGGATTTTGCTGCTCATCTTGAGCCCGGGAATCTTCAGATCCGGCACTTTTGGAGCTGGCTTCACCTGCCTCTGGGTGGCGGTGGAGGTTGTCACCGGCGTGGATCTTGGTGCGGAGCCTGGCGTGGAGCTTGAATTAGATGTTGGGCCAGGCTGCTGGGCCTGGACGCCTTCTCCGGATGACACTGTCAAAATCGCTATTATTACTGGAGTCAGCCTTTTCAATCTCATTTTCTCTCTGTCAGGTCGGTGTAGTTAAATTGTAGAATAGTTTACCTTCGAGATCTTGCATGAGTAAGAAGACGGGTATTTGCTGCTTGATCCTCTCTGTGCTGGGAATGCTCTCCAGCCGTCCTGTTATGGCGGGAGAAGATCTCAAGCAGGCGATTGAAGCCTATCAGGGCAAGCAATACAAAGAGGCTGCGGTGCTTTTCGAGAAATCTCTCGCCGGTCGCAAGCCCGATGCCCGGACTACCTATTATCTCGCCCTCAGTCATTTCAACTCGGGGAGCACGGCTCGCGCCAGGCAGCTTTTCGAGTATATCGTCAAGAATTTCCCGGGCAGCGCCGAAGCCGGGCATAGCGAGAAGGCTCTCGGCCACTGGGGCGGCAGCAAGGCAGGCGAGCCGAAAGCCGAAGCCACTGCGGAAAGCAAAGAGGCAGGGGGATCCGACACGCTTCAGGGGCGCTATAAAGATAAGCGCCTGGTTATCTCGGATACCGAATACAAGCGCGAATATGACGCTATTCCCGAGCAATCGAAGATACCATTGAGGAGCGGCACCGGCGGGCAGTACCTGCTAGCCGGCACCGTCAATGGGCAGCACGTCTATTTTCGCTCCGGGCGTAAATGGGAGACCTTCGTGTCTCTCGATGATCTGAAGACGCTCAGGCTCAAGGCCCCGACCGGACCTCCTGACGATACGAACAAAGACGATAAGACAGGCAAGGAGAACCCGTCCTGGAAGAGCTCCCTGGTGATAAGAGTCGGCGCGATCTCCAGGCATGTCCCGGTGACGGTCTACACCGAGCACAAAGGGACCCCGGAGCTTGGCTCGGCTTTTTTCGAGGATCTGAGCGCAGACTTCGAGGGCGGCTCTCTGCTTGTGACCAAGAAGAGCAAGTCGGCCGAAAAGGGCAAGCAGGAAGCGATCCGCGATTATCAGCAAGAATTCGCCAGCCTGCCCGATCAGACCGAGATTCGCTTCAGACCGGGACCCCACGGCCATATGCTGGTGGACGCCAAGATCAACGGCAAGCCCATCCAGTGCATGTTCGATACCGGCGCCAGCGGCTACTTCGGCTTCAACCACTTGCGAGAGGCGGGCTTGCCCGTTCCGAAAGGGAAGCCCGACGATTATGCCAGCGGCTGGGCTGGCCGCCCCGTTCCTGTCTGGTCGATGACGGTGAAAGCGACCCTGGGTGGCATGACCCGCGAGATTCCGGTGAAAGTCGCCGAGCAATTCGATATGCGCCCGCTTCTCGGCCAGGAGTTCTTGCGGGACTATCACTATTCCATCGACTCCGCCGCCGGTCGTATGCTGCTCACCAAGAAGACGGCTATGAAGACACCGCCCAGGGAAGCGCTCAACCCGCTCTACGATGTGCCCTGCGAAGTGGAGAACGATCGCGAATATGTCTCTCTCGGAGTCGGTAAGGCCTCTTGCGGCCATGTGCTCATCGACACCGGCGCCTCCATGACGATCATCTCCTATCCCAAGGCCAAGAGTCTGGGTATCGAGATTCCACGCGATGCGCCTTATCTGAGCGGTGGTGGCGTGGGTGGTAGCATAACATTCCGGCAAGTTTATCTCGATCTGAGTCTCGGCCCGATTCGCAGGCGCGACTTCCCCGTGATGATAGGCGGTAACGCGGGCTGTGCCATCGGCCAGGACTTCATGTCCGGTTGGCGCTTCACCGTCGACCGCGAGCGCAAGCTCTTACGATTCTTTCATTGAGGCCGTCATGATCGATAATTTGCTCGAAGACCTGAACACCAGATTGAGAGCTCTGAAGGAGCCGGTGCGCCGGCACGAGAGACTGAACGACCGGGCGGATCAGCTCGATCAGTTCATCAGCGCCGAGCGCAGGCGACTCGAGCGTCTCGAGCGTGAGCTCGCAAAAGAGCGCGCTGGTGGGAATCACTGAAGAGATCCTGGGCTACAAGATCGAGCTCAAAGAGCTGGATGAGACTGTGGAAGCCGGGAACCAGTTCAAGGCGCTGCTCATGTCCGCACAGGAGGCGGGCACCTGGGATATGTTTTTCAGCAATCCACTGACCAGTCTGGAAAAGAATTCTGCCATCGATCGCTCGCGGGAGGCGATCGTCTGGGCACAGCATTGTCCGCGTCTTTTCGAGATCGAGTTGAAAGATGTCGGTGCAGAGAACTCAGGGGTGCGGCATATATTTCTCAAATCAGCGATTTCGCGGCATATATTTCTCGGATTCTCCCCCATCTGGAGCAATATATGCCGCGCTTGACATGGCTTGATGCTCGTATCGGTTTTGCTTGTGAACGTCAGGGGTGGATCTTTTCATTTGGCAAGATTGGTGGTTCGCTTCGTGCGAATCCGCACGTGCGGTTAGTATCGAGACCAGCAAGTGCGTGCGCGATTTTGCGCCGGCTGGTGGGCTTGAACTTGATGGTGATCGATCCGAATTTGAACGAGCTATTGCTTCCAGTGGTGGCGAACCAGACCTCATTGTCCGGGATCTCCGACGTGAGGTCGAAAGTATGTTCGCTGATCTGGTGTCCGAAGGATTCTGCCTTGATGATTGCCAGCTCCTTAAGCGAGACCTGCCTTTGACTGCCGGGAAGAGAGAAGATGCCCGGCATTATTCGGACAATCTCCTCAACCTTCACAAGTTTGCAGATGGCGTTGTCCACCGCCGATCTGGTCCCAAAGGAGAGGAGATCTCTTGTGGTGAAGATCGAATCTTTGTCGAGCCCTTCAATGAAGGCTCGAATTCTGGTCGTGGTTGACATGTGAATTACCTCGCTGGTGTGCCCACGATAGGTACTACGAGGGAGGAAAGGATTTTGTTCAATTAGGGGTGTTCGATTCGAGCGATTCTGGCCAATCTTTCTTCTTACGAAAAGAGAGAAAACTCGGGAAACTCTCTCTCTGGAGAAGAGAGAGAAACTCGGGAAACTCTCTCTCTGGAGAAGAGAGAGAAACTCGGGAAACTCTCTCTCTGGAGAAGAGAGAGAAACTCGGGAAACTCTCTCACTGGAGAAGAGAGAGAAACTCGGGAAACTCTCTCTCTCTGGAGAAGAGAGAGAAACTCGGGAAACTCTCTCTTGAGGGATGGAAAAAACGGGATACTCTTTCTGGCTAAGCTCTTCCCGAATTTAAACATTGCCAACAAACGTTCAGGAACGCTATCGGCGAGACTGATTATTTTTCAGGTAAATAGAAAGCCCACGCGACACAGTCTGGACTTCTTGATGCAAAAGAGTCCAGAGTGCGGGAGCGTCGAGGTCCCAGGGGCGGCGCCCGAAGTGGAGCATGGTAACGCAGGTTGTTCCATATCACTCTCAGTGAGTCGGAAATTCTTCTGAGGTCATCTACTGAACTGCATACGCAGAGCTTAACTTCAAGCATCCGGGATGAGTCCCGGTTGGTATGAATCTCGACGGAATTATATCTTGGTTCTGAGATGAGTTATTCTTAGGGCAATCTATTCAGGTCGGCGGGCGCGCAGGCTGTAGAGAAGCGGCAGACCGGGATGATCCGGGGACTCGAAATAGCCGTCTTCGTTTTCCACCAGGGAATCGAACTTGCGATACATGCAGAAGGGGAATTCCCGGAGGCTTTCGATCGTAAGACCTGCCTGGATCAGGCTGGTGACTACTTCGCCGATAGTGTGGACCCATTCATAGGTGACGGGCTGCTCGAGGATCGCTTCCGGATCGGCATAGGATCCACTAACCGGCAACTCGACGGGCTCTTTCTCGAAATAGGAATACTTGATCTCCAGGCGGTCGCCTTCCTGCTCGAGCATATAGGTGAAGGGATGCTCTTCGACGAGCAAGAATATGCCGCCGGGTTTCAAGCAATCGGCGATGGATTTTGCCCAGGCATTCAAATCCGGCAGCCAGACGAGCACACCATAGCTGGTGAAGACGATGTCGAATTGCTCATCGAGAGCATCCCGGGCTCCGGCGACATCGCACTCGACGAAGCTTGCCGACAGTCCCAGTTGCGTATTGAGAGAGCGGGCAAGCTCGATGGCTTTGCCTGAGAAATCCAGCCCGGTGACCCGGGCGCCCAGGCGGGTAAGGCTCAGGGAGTCCATGCCGAAGTGACACTGCATATGGAGCAGGCTCTTGCCGGCTATATCGCCCAGCTCCTCGAGCTCGATCTTTTTGAGCGAGCTCTTGCCGGCAAGAAATGACCGGACATCGTAGAACTTCGATTCGGCGTGGACGGCGGCAAGCTCGTCCCAGAGTCTCTTGTTGGCAGCGATGAGCTTATCCATAAGTATTATCCTGAAGTCTCATCCTGCATCATTGTCCATGTGGTTCCCATCTGCTCGGTGACTGCTTTGATTGACTCCGGACCTCCAACCATTGCCGGACTCAGGGCTCCTTCCCGACCCGTCGGGGTGCCATCACTGGCGGTGTTGCCGTCCCCGGCAAGCAGGAGGGCGGTGCGGGCGGCGATTGCGGCTGTGAGTCCGTATGGGTTGACTCCTTCGATTCGCATACGGGCGGTTCTATCTTCGCATCGTCCGTTGATTTCGATGGCAAAAACCGTCTGCTCTTGCGATATCTGGCTCGGGTTCTGGCTCTTGCTATCGATCAGCTTGAACAGGGACTCCCTCAAGAGGGAGGCGAAGGCGGGCGCCAGGCGGGAAGCCAGGGCGATAACCCATGATGGCTGCTTGCCGGTCAGATAGGTGCCTATGGTGCGCACCTCGCTGTGAAGAGGGATCAAGAACACCTCGCCGCCTGGAAACGGAAAACGGCGCAGGTTCTCCCAGGGCTCCACGCTGCCAGCGGTGATGGGGGTGAGCTTTTTCTCCACGAGTTGCAGCGCCGGCGCCCCGAGGGCGCAGACGACACTCTTCCTTGTACCGATGCTGGTGTGGATCGAGTCGAATCGATAAACCACCTCGATGGCATCGAGACCGCCCAGGTGTTGCTCGACAAGCATTGATGCTGCATCGGCCAGGGCGTACTCGAAAGCGCAGGCCGGCACGAGCATGGTTCCGGAATCCGGCTCCACCTTTGTCTGCACCACTTCCCGGATGAAAGCCTGTTCGCCGGTTATATCCAGGTAGTGAGTCCGGTTCTTGACGGCTGCCTCCACTACTGGCCTGCCAAGAATGCTGAATGGTCCGGCGCAATTGACCAGGACTCCGACGTCTCCGGCCAGCTCGTCCAGGTCCTCTGCCTCTCTGGCGTCCACGGGAAAAGTATCGGCGCTTCTCGGCAGCGAGGCGGCCAGATCCTCCAGTCTGATCCGGTCCCGCCCGCAGAGCAGGATGTCGGCGCCCTCGGCGGTCAGGCGGCTGGCTATCTGCCTGCCCGTCGTGCCGGTGGCTCCAAGTATGGCGATTTTCTTGGTTTTTCCGCTCATATGGAAGGTCATTCTATTATCTTTTCTACTGGTAAAGATTAGGTGCTCATGTAAGGTCCCGGAAGCCTATTTTCTGTTAGTCTTTGCCCAAAGAGCCTGGGTAGTCAGGAGTTGATTCGTGGCCAGAGCGAAAATTACAGCGGTGGGCGCCGGCATCCCACCAGGATTGTTGACCAACCAGGATCTGGAGCGCATGGTCGAGACCTCCGACGACTGGATCGTGGAGCGCACCGGCATTCACCGGCGGCACATCGTCGACAAAGGGGTGGCCTGCTCGGATCTGGCCACCGAAGCGGCCATGGAGATCCTCCGGGAGACCGGTCTGCCGGCCGAGGAGATCGATCTGATTATAGTTGCCACCATTACCCCTGATATGCAGCTCCCCGCCACGGCCTGTCTCGTCCAGGACAGGATCGGGGCGAAAAAAGCCTGGGGCTTCGATATGTCCATCGCCTGCTCGGGATTTCTCTACGGCATGGCGGTAGGCGCGCAGTTCATCGGTACCGGTGCTCATAAGAATGTCCTGGTCTGCGGTCTCGATGTGATGTCTTCCATTATCGACTATCAGGATCGCCAGACCTGCATAATCTTCGGCGACGGCGGCGGCGCCGCCCTCTTGCAGCCCGTGGAGTCCGGCGAGGATGTCGGGCTGATCGATTTTCTCCACGAGGTGGACGGCTCCGGGGGCGACTATCTCTGCCTGCCTGCCGGGGGCAGCAAGCATCCGGCTTCTGCCGAGACAGTGGCCAATCGCCAGCATTACGTCCATCAGGACGGCAAAGTGGTATTCAAGTATGCCACCCGCAAGATGCCCGAGCTTTGCGTGCGGCTTCTCGAGCGCAATGGCCTGACCGGCGATGATATCGATCTCTTCATTCCGCACCAGGCCAATCTGCGCATCATATCGGCAGCGGTGGAGCGCTTGAAAATGCCCATGGAGCGCGTTGTCATCAATATTGACGAGTATGGCAACACCACTGCCGGAACGCTTCCCCTTGCTCTCAAGTCTGCCCTGGACCGCAAACAGCTAAAGAAAGGCGATCTGATCCTGATGGCTTCCGTGGGCGCCGGTTTCAGCGCCGGGGCTGCCCTGCTTCGCTGGGCTTACTGAAGCTCTTATGCGAGCCGTCACCTCATTGGTTTCGCTTGCGACTGCGGCGCTGGCTTCCCTCGCCTGTTGCTTCGCCGAGCCGGCTTTTGCCGGCAAGCCGCCGTCGCGACCGAAAGAGATGATCAAATTGACCCAGACATTCAGCCAGCTCGGCCTGGTCGAAGCCTATCTGGTGCCGGATGCTTTCCGAGTCGAGAGCAAGCGAATGAAGGTGGCATTCATCTCACGGGCTCCCGGGTGGGATGTGGAGTATATCAGCACCGGCACCAGGGTGGTCAACCGTATCTCCCATGTGCAATGGCTCAAGCAGGGGGTGCTGGTCATGTCGGGAAGCAACAAGGATGTCGTCAGGACCCTCCTTCGCTATCCGAAGCCCCTGCGTATCCAGGGTCTCAACGGGATCAGGTATACGATGTCTTCCCGGATCCCCCCATCGCCCCGATTGGTCGATCTCGCCATGTGCGTTGTCACCCCCGACACCGGTTTGAGCGAGACCGGTCAGGAGACTCTAAACCGGCTCGTCAATATGCCCCTGAGACCCGGCGGTGTCTATCTGGCAAGTCGGACGCTGATTAAGAAAGAGGTTAAGATCCGGCTCCACGAGGTTGAGCGGGTTCCGTATGAGCCATCTTTTTTCGAAGTCCCTGCCGACTACAAGCAAGTGCCGACCCAGGCTGATGTCTGTCTGGCAGTGCCGTTCAGTATGAGTGATTTCGTCGACGCGCTCGATCTTGGCAATACGCGCCGGTAGAACCTAATCTTGCTTGGCACTGCATTTGATATCGAGGGCATCGTCCTTGACGGTCACCGATGCCTTGCCGCCATGCTCGAGCTCGCCGAAGAGGATCTCTTCCGAGAGCGCTTCTTTGAGCTCTTTCTGAATGAGTCTGGCCATGGGACGGGCGCCGAACTTCTTGTCGTAGCCCCGGGTCGCCAGCCATTTGCGTGCGGTATCGTCCACCTCGAGCTCCACTTCCTTTTCGACGAGCTGAGCGCTGAGCTCTTTGAGGAACTTGTCCACGACACTGTTTATATTGTCGGTCGATAGATGGTTGAAGGCCACCCAGGCGTCCAGGCGGTTGCGAAACTCCGGCGAGAAAGTGCGCTCGATGGCGGCTTTGCCTTTGCTCGCTCCGGGAGTCATGTTCTTCTCCGCTACTTTGTTCTCGTCGAATTTCATGGCGAAGCCTATGTCTTCTGCGGACATCTCCTGGGCACCGGCATTGGTGGTCATGATCAAGATGACATTGCGGAAGTCGGCTTTCTTGCCGTTGTTGTCGGTGAGTGTGGCATGGTCCATGACTTGAAGGAGAATATTGAAGAGGTCCGGGTGAGCTTTCTCGATCTCGTCTAGAACCAGCACACAGTGCGGAGTCTTGTTGATGGCGTCGGTGAGAAGACCACCCTGGTCGAAACCGACATAGCCCGGCGGGGCTCCTATCAGCCTCGATACGGTGTGCTTTTCCATATATTCGCTCATGTCGAAACGCAGGAAATTGACGCCCAGGACAGCGGCGAGCTGCTTGGCCAGCTCGGTCTTGCCGACCCCGGTGGGACCGGAGAAGAGAAATGACCCGATGGGCTTGGTGGGGGTTCCGAGGCCGGAGCGGGAGAGCTTTATGGCTTTCACCACCTGGTCCACGGCATGGTCCTGACCGTAAAGCACTGCTTTCAGCTCGATATCGAGATTCTTGAGCTTGGACTTGTCAGATGCCGAGACTGATTTCGGAGGTATCCGGGCCATGCTCGCCACGACATTCTCGATGTCCTCCACAGTCGCTTCCCGGGAGGGTCTCTCTTCTGTGCTCTGGAGCTTGATGGCGGCGCCCGCCTCGTCGATGACGTCGATGGCCTTGTCCGGGAGAAATTTGTCGTTGATATGCCTGGCAGCCAGCTCAGCCGCCACCACCAGGGTCTCGTCCGGATAAGTCACGCCATGGTGCTCTTCGTAATAGCTCTTCAAGCCTTTCAGAATCTTGATGGTATCCTCGATGCTTGGCTCGGTGATATCGATTTTCTGAAATCGCCTGGCCAGCGCCCGGTCTTTGTCGAAAGCGGCTTTGTACTCGGGATAGGTGGTGGAGCCGATGCAACGCAACTCACCGGAGGCCAGAGCCGGCTTGAGTATATTGCCGGCGTCCATCTGACCGCTGGTGGCGGTGGAGGCTCCTGCTCCCACGATGGTGTGGATCTCGTCTATGAATAGAATCACTCCGGGTTTGGCGGTGAGAGCTTTGATCACCGCTTTGAGGCGCTGCTCGAATTGACCCCGGTACTTGGCGCCGGCAACCACGGCTCCCATATCGAGAGCGTAGACCTCGGCGCCTTTCAGGGCGTCAGGCACTTCGCCGCGCTGGATTTTGAGTGCCAGTCCCTCGGCTATGGCGGTCTTGCCCACTCCTGGATCGCCCACATAAATCGGGTTGTTCTTGCGCCGGCGGGCGAGGATCTGGATTGTCCGCTTCACCTCCGCTTCCCGCCCGATGAGGGGGTCGATCTTGGAGGCGGCAGCTTTCTCGATGAGGTTGACGGTGTAGGCTTCCAGGGGATCTTCCGAGCCGCCTCCCTCGTCGTCTTCGTCACCGCCGCCAGACTCGTATCCCCGGTCTTCATAGCCTTCCGCCTCGCTCTTGGAGATTCCGTGCGAGATATAGGTGAGCACATCCAGGCGAGAGATGCCCTGCTTCTCGAGTAGATAAGTAGCGTAGGAGCGGCGCTCCTCGAACATGGCAGCGATTATATTGCCGCTCTCGATGGAGGTCTGGCCCGAGGCATGGGCCTGCATGATGGCCCGGCGCAACACGCGCTCGTAGGCAGCGGTCTGGGAAAGGGTGTAATCGTCTTCATCGTCGTCCACCAGGGCTGCCGAGCCGTCCGGCATGATCACGCCGCGCTGGCGCTCCTCGGGCAGCGGAACACGCTCGATGGACTCTTCGAGAAACTGCTCGAGCTCTTTGCGCATCTCTTTCAGGTTGCCGCCGCAATTCTTGATCACGTCGGCACCGGTCTGCTCGTCCAGAAGGCTGTAGAGCAGGTGCTCCAGGGTGAGATATTCGTGCCGGCGGTTGATTGCTTCCTCGGCAGCGCGGTTTATTGTTTTTTGAAGCTCGGGTGTAAGCATGGAGGCGCGTTCACGGTACTGACAGTATTCCTAACCACAATGTACCACCTCTGGTGTCAATCTTCCTCCATGGTGCACATGAGAGGAAAGCCCTGGGCCCGGGCTTCGTCTATGACACGCGTGACCTTCGCTTCGGCGATCTCGAAGGTATATACGCCGGCAATCCCGATCCCTTTGAGGTGCACGGAATACATGATTCGCTGGGCTTCCAGCAGCCCTTTATGAAAAATGGTCTGGAGAATATGGACGACGAACTCCATGGTGGTGTAGTCGTCATTGTGAAGAATCACCCTGTACATCGGGGGCTTCTTCACCTTCTTCTTGGTCTCGACCAGGACGTCCTGATCCTGGTGAGTTTCGCGGTCGTTGTCCCAGTTTCCCATCGGCAGCCTCGGAATACTCCGATATCTATTTTAGCCACTCGGGGAGGCGGGAAAAAGTTGTTCCGTGCCTACGGTATGTGCGGTATTTATGTACCAGCCTGCCCTAGCCGAGGCTTTCGTCCGACAGGTAGCCTCCCAGCTCGTATTTATCGTTGAGCCACTGGGCGAGAACGGCTGTAAAACCTGAGACTACAAGACATGAGATGATTTCCATGATTAGGTCCTGGAAAGTAGATTGGGAATACCTTGTGTATATTCTCCAGACGGCCCGGTTAAGGGGCGGTTAAGGGCGACATTAACCCGGTGGGGGACGGAACAGTCCGTAACAATGCCGGATCCGCCGAGCCGGTTGAGAATCCGGAGATTTCCGGCAGCCCTGTCAAGGGGCGCTTCCCGAGATGAAATGTGGGACGAGCTCGCTTCCTGATGCTTCCGGCGGATTGTCAGGGGGTTGCGGAAAGGCTCTGTTTGCCTCTCAGCTTTCACGAGGCTTTCGGTTTATAGCCTTCAATTTTCGTCAGGGATATTTTCCTGGTCCGGGGGAATCCGGAACCAGAAAGTACTGCCGGCGCCTTCCACGCTATGGACCCCGATCTCGCCCCCGTGGGCTTCGACGATGGCTTTGCAGATGGCCAGACCGAGTCCGCTGCCCTTTTTCTCGCCTTCGCTGCCGCTTCCGACCTGCTTGAACTTCTCGAAAACGAGTTTGAGCTTTTCGGCAGGGATTCCGGGACCCTCGTCGACCACCTTGAACTCGAATACATATTCGCCGCGCCTGATCTCGACATGTTTGCAGAGCACCATAACACAGCTCTTCTCCGGGGAGAATTTCACGGCATTGCTCAGAAGATTGACCAGAACGCGGTTGATACGCTCGGCGTCGAGCCGGATCGCCTGGCTCTCGAAGCCCTTCTCTATGCGGATCTGTTTTTTGTCGGCTTCGGGTCTGATCATTCCGATGGCGCTCTCGAGCACCTCTTCGGTGGTGGTGCGCTCGTAGTTGAGGAGCAGCCCGCCTGACTCGTAGCGCTCGACATCGATCAGATCGTTGATCATGGTGATCAGAGATGATACCGATTGCTTGGCCAGGCGCACCAGGCGGTTGCCTCGCTCGTTGAGCTCGCCGACGATGCCTTCCATCATCATGTCCAGGATCACCCCCAGGGAGGTGAGAGGCGCTCGCAAGTCGTGGCTGACCATGGCGATAACCTCCTGCTTGAGGCGCTCGGCTTCTTTGCGCTGGGTGATATCGTGGATGACACAGAAGATGCTCTTGCTTCCAGCCGCCCAGTTGGCGTTCCACTCGGTGGAGAGAAAGCGCCCGTCTTTCTTGCGCAGGCGAGCCTCGAACTCGATCTCGGAGGCGGAGTTCTTGCAATCCTCCAGGCGATCGAAGACACGGTCGCGGTCGTCTTCATGGATCATCGATACTATATTGGAGCCGAGCAGCTCGGCGATATCGTAGCCGGTGGCGATCTCAACGGCCGGGTTGAGCTCGGTGATGCGGTAGGACTCGTTGAGAGAGCAGATAATCACGGCGGTGTTGTCGATCATCGCCCTTTCTTTTTCCCGGGTGATCTCGAGCTCGGTGCTGAGATTGTGGATGACTGTATCGAGCAGAGCCAGCTCGTCGGTACCGGTGAGCGGCGCCCCCAGGGGCTTGCCTATGGCGATGTTCATGGTGTTGTCCATGAGGACTTTGAAGCGCCGGGCGAATGTGAGGCTGAAGATTATGGCGAGGGTCACCGCCAGTATGACGTTGGCAACGGCAGCGCTTCCCAGGACCATTTTTACACGTGAGCGGCTGAGGACTTGCTTCTGCTGGTAACGCTCCCGATCCCTCGTCTGCTGCTCGATGACCTTGAGACCGGTGCTGTTCAGCTCTTTGATGAAGGTTCGGAGCTTGCCGATGAGCCTGACGTTGGAGACCTCGTATTCATCGTCAATCATGCTGCTGGAGGTCTTGAACGTGGCGAGAATGTCCTCGACGATGCTCAGGAATTCCCGGGCTTCGGGCGTCTCGGCATCACCTTCGAGGAGCTCTTTGAGTCTGGTCGCGTGACCGGTGAGGACATTGTTGAGGTCGTGGAATTCCAGGATGAAGCGATCCGTCTGGGTCGCTTTGAACATCATCATCGAGCCGGCGGCGTTCCAGGTGTCGTTGAGGATCAGGTTGACATAGACCAGAGACTCCACGGCCCGGGATTCCGCCATCCTGTCTTTTTCCAGCTCGTCCACCGTGGACATGACCACGCCCAGGAAGCAGAGCTCGATTATCAACGGGACGATAATCAGAAGAGCGATTTTGTGGGTGGTCCTGAGCAAAAATATCCCTCAGCTGCCCTCTCTCAGATTCTTTTTGCCCGTTAATACGTGGTTTCCCCATTTCTCGGAGATTTAGCATTTACTAGACTCTCAGGGTTGACTCAATCACCATCACGTCAACCCCGAAGACGCAATCACTAACTCGCTGCGTCCTTCCCTTCCTTAAAAAATCAAATATTCCGTCTGGCGGTCGTGATGGGCAGTTAGAAGCCAGGACCGGATGGTATCCAGTAGAGGACAATTCGAGGCTCGCGAGCAGGCCCTTCCCGGAGGACTTGCCGAAAGCGCTCTTGCCGACAACCGCCTGACCGGCGAAAGCCAGGTCGGTGGCAGTTCGGCGTTCAAGCCTGCCGGCTCCGACCGATCGGCGCCTGCCCCTGGTTCTATGGATTCCCGGAGCATCGCGATTCCGGAGCTGTTTCCCCCGGTGATCACCGGCCAGATCAGGACTGCCTCGGCTCGATTCGACTTCGAACCCGGCGATAAGCGTTATATTCATTTCCCCCGTCTCGACATGAGGCCGGCCGGTCCGCAAAGCGTCACCGAGAAAGAAATCCTGGATAAAGCCAGGAGCCATGTCGGTCAGCAGGTCTGGAAGGGACATCGTCATGCCGATCGTCTGGAGGCAGGCAGGCTGGCCGACTGCGCATCGGTGAGCGAGATCCTGAAAGCCAGCGGCTATGGGTATGCCGATTCGGCCAATGAAGGCAATCTGGTCGGCCAGCTCATGAACAATGGCTGGCGCCTGGTCGGGGTGAAAGAGGCCCGTCCCGGCGATGTCATCTATGGCGGCAAGCTGGGGACGAACTGGAAAGTCGGTACCGCCAACGCCTCTATAGGAATAGTCGGGGAAGACGGAAAGGTCTACCGGAGCGACAGCGCCACTGGCAAGCTCGCTCTGATGGACAGCACCGAGGCCTTCGGGGCTGAGTATGGCGATCAGGTCTATGTTCTGCGCCCACCATCGAGCCGCTCCGCCCGGCAGCCGGAGAACATATCGGTGGATAGCTTCAGACCGCCCCTGACCGACAACAGACCGGGAGGCACTCCCGGTTCGTCTGTTACTCCGGTTGCCTGGGAAGCAAATCATTTCGAAGCCGTGCCGGGCGAGCATGGTAGCGATTACTGGCGCGAATACTGGAAGAGCTACTGGAAAAATTACTGGCAGGAGTATTTCAGGCAGGGCAGCGGCGACCGCAGCCGGGAGCGGGGCGAGAGGATCTACCAGGCGGCCAGGCAGATGGAAGGCAAGCCTGTATGGCAGAGCTTCCGCTATGCCAGTATCACCGAGAACGGTCGTCTGGGCTCCGCCGCCAGCGTCTCCGAAGTGCTCAGGGCTTCAGGCTTCTCTTATGCCAGCGGTCATAACGTCGCCTCCCTGGCCCGCACTCTTTTGAGCCGGGGTTGGAAACCAGTCGCCGTCAATGGGCTGCGTCCCGGTGATGTCATATATGGTGCAAAGTCCGGCGACTGGCAGCAGGGCGGCGGTAACGCCCAGATAGGTGTGGTGGGCGAGGACGGTCTGATCTATGCCAATGATCCCGCCACCGGGCTCTTCCGGGGACGCAGGGCGGCCGATGTCTTTCAGCCCGGACTCTACAACAATCGTATCTGGGCTCTCAGGGTACCGGCTCAGGATGCGTATATCCCGGCCGATCAAAATTACCGGCAAAATTACCGGCAAGACCGGGGCTTCCAGAACCCCATCCAGGGTCTCGCCAATATCGCCAACATCGCCATGGCCAATGTCGGGAGGCGACTCTGGACGTTCATCCGGGGCGTGAGCGCCAATCTCGGTTGTGCTTCCTCGGTCTCGGCGGTGCTCGACCGGGGCGGCTACAATTATGCGCGCAGCGCCTCCGTCGGAGGGCTGGAGGGTCAGTTGCTCTCCAATGGCTGGCAGAAGCTTCCGGTAAGCATGGCCAGACCCGGTGACGTGGTGATCGGCGCCCGCACTCCCTATTATCGCCAGGGCGGCGGCGGCTCACATATCGGCGTGGTGGGCTATAACGGCCGGGTCTATCACAACAGCTCTCGCTCCGGTCAGTGGAGTCAGGCTGATATTTCATACTATTCCGGCGGCCGATTCCGTTACGGCTCCTGGGTCCTGCGACCCCCGGGCCAGACTGTTTAGCCCCCTTATAGCATTTGTAAAGGATAGGTAATCCGGCTTACTTGGTACATAATGTTCGGGGCGCGACCCCGGACTTCGAGGAGCCATGGCCAGGATATTAGTAATCGAGGACGATCCGAAGGTGTCTTCCGTGGTGGAAGAAGCCCTTTCTTCCTACAACCATATTGTCGAGGTCGTGGACGACGGCGTCGACGGGCTCGAGCGGCTCACTTATTACCATTACGACATGGCGATCGTGGACTGGATGCTTCCGGGCATAACCGGACTCGAGATCTGCAAAAACTATCGCAAATCCGGCGGGCAGATCCCTGTCCTCTTCCTGACTGGCCAGTCGGATGTCCCCAATAAGGTGGCGGCTTTCGACTCCGGCGCCGACGACTATCTCACCAAGCCTTTTTCGTTCTCGGAGCTCATGGCCAGGGTGCGAGCGCTTCTGCGCCGGCCCCCGACCCTGGCTGAGAAAATCCTCAGTGCCGGCAATATCCAGATGGACCTCAACTCCTGCTCGGTCTCCATCGACGGCAAGCCCATCACTGTCGCTCCCAGCGAGTTCGCCCTTCTGGAGCTTTTCATGAAGAATCCAGGCCGGCTCTTCAGCAGCGACGAGCTCCTCAATCGTGTCTTCAAGACCGAGTCCGAGGCTACCGACGAGGCAGTGCGGCAGCGGGTTCTCCGCCTGCGCAAGAAAATCGGTAGCGACGGCACAGCCGGGCCGATCAAGACGGTCAAAGGTCTGGGCTATAAGTTCGAGATGGACTGATTAATCTCGATAGATCGTCACGTAGATGTCACGCTGCCTTTCTATATTGATAATCAGGAAAGCGGAGAGCTTCCAGGATTTTAAGGAGGAAGCCAGATTGGATGATTCGTCATCCATGAAGCGGAATCGACAAGGGGAAAGGACAGGTGAGGACTGGCACATTGTGCCAGTCTTTACTGATCAGGGAACACAATGTTCACAAATCATCGTTAGAATTCCAGTTACTTACCAGAAAATCAAGATTTACCCGGTCCTACCTTTCCCCTCCAATCCAGGGTTCTTGACCTATGTCACGTTTCGAATCTGCGCCGCAGAGCTACCAGTCGCCGGAGGCTTCAGCCTTGCAAGTCGGTGATTTCACATCCGAGGCACGACAGCCGCAAAATGACGCCCTGGCGGGCGATCGGCTGGCTTTAGGCGGGACCGCCGGGAGCGCCGAGCAGAACGATCAATCGATGACCAGCGCCGGTTTCGCTTCGGCCAGCGACCTTCTTTCCGGTCTCGGAGGCGACAGTCCCGATGCCTCGGCGGGCGGACCCAATGCTGATATCGAGGAGTCGGCCTACGAGGCCCGGGGCGCCGAGGACCGCAGGTCCGGAGAGAGAAGCGATCAGAAAGGCGAAACCGGCGCCTACAATCCGGAGCAATGCGATTCCCCTGAGCGAGAAGACGGCGACCAGTCCGTGATCGATACCGGCATGGACGGGGCCGATCACGGCAACGGCATCCTCGAAGGCGCTGCCGGGGACGAGAAAGTCAAAAACGAGAATAACCCGGGCGAGGATCGAGCCGTTAATCGAGACGAGCCTGGCCTCGATGTCGAAGATGTTCGTCCTGAGCTCAATCCGGAAAGTGCCCAAGAAAGGCTGAGGAGCATGCCCGACAGCCTGAGCTTCGATCCGCATGCCGGTGAAGATAGCGCCATGGCCAACAGTCTCGCCGGTCGGGACGCGGCTGCCGGCAGGCAGCAGAGCGGTGATCGCAGCCTCGCCAGGGGCGCCGTCGAGCAGACCGCCAGGCAGGTGGCAAGCGATCGCGGCCAGGTTCGGTCGGTCAAGTCCAGCCCGGCTCTGACAGCCGCGTTCGATCGCTATCTGGATAAAGTCAAAGACACCCGTCAGTCCTGAGCCTGACTGTCGTTGCCCTCTATGTAATAGTTCCAGGGTTTGCACCAGTAGCGGTGGCTACCCATGATTATCAGAATGAGCTCGTCATTGTCCTTCGTCTCGACGAGATCGCACTTGTAATGCGCGCCTTCCTCTAAGGTCTCGAGAGAATCGAGACCGTTCTCGCTGGCGAGATTGACCAGGAAGTTCTCGCTCTGGAACTGCTCGGGCTTTTCGTCCAGATGAAAGAAGAATCTCCAGGTGTCTCCGGCTTTCTGCCTGATAATCCGGACAGTGGCAGGACGGCTGAGCTGATGCGATTTCCAGAGCTGTCTGGCCTGGTTTGCCAGGTTAGAGCGATGATCGCTGAAGAAAAACAGGGTGCAGAAGGCCACGGTGCCGAAAAGCACCAGAGGAATCGTTATCTGCGGGGCGAAGAAGACCATGGGCGGGGTCAGGGCGGCGAAGATGCCGAACAGAGCCCATTTGGGCCAGTTCGTCTCCTGGTAGCCGATCTCGTCGGGAAAGGTCAGCTTCGACTTGCTTTTTTGTTCTTCGACAGGCATGGAAGAAACCTGCAATCGGTCCATTTCTATTCTAGAGTATCGGGTAAAGTGTTTTATAATACCCGGACATGACGATGTCCGAGACGATCAGGGAAGCGCTCAAGGCGCATCATCTCAAGTGGCTCAAGATCGCCTCCAGCACCGAGCCACTGGACCGCGAGCTGGTCCGGAAAGCAATCCATACCGCCTATGAAATTACCGGACTCGAGCCTCCCGGGTTGATCGTCTATCTCGATTCTCCCCTGGCGGGATCCCTTGCCTCCGGGTTGATACGCTCTCGCTATCGCAGCGTTTTCTCCAGGGTTATAGCCAAGCCCACCGATTTCATGACCAATCGCTTCTGGAAGAAGGTCCGGGATGCCGGCAGCGATGAGTGGTGGTCCGAGGTCACCCAGGTCTTGAGGACCTACCAGCGGCAGTTCGCCATGCGCGTCCAGCAGCCAATCAACTGGGCGATCTCATTTCAGCTGAACGCCAGCTCCCGGCGTTTCGCCGGCGGCCTTCAGGAAGATCAGCAGGTGCTTTCCTACGACACTCTCAATATGATCTTTTCCCAGATCAAATCCCAGTTGCCGGTAGCCGATCACGGGGTTTTCGATCAACTTCGCCGGGACGACTTCCAGGGAAGCGCCCTGGTCAACAGCGCTTCGGACCAGTCTCGCTGGTCCTGCTCTTTCGGCAGCCATGACCTGGAGCGCCTGGAGCTGCTCGATTTCGCCAACAGCACCGGCATGAAGCTCGGCGATCTCAAAGGTCTGGTGCTCATGGCCAGGCGCTGCGGCTGGTGGTGGCCCTTCGATCGTCTCTGTATCGTCAGCGCCCGGCCGACCATTTTGAAAACCGACGAGCGGGGCAGGCTGCACAACGACTTCGGGACCGCTGTCGAATATGCCGACGGCTTCTGTATCTACGCTAGGCACGGAGCCTTCGTGCCCAGACGGGTGATCGAGTTCGCCCGGAGCCCCAGCGCTTTCGCCATCGATCATGAGCGCAATGTCACTGTTCGCAATCATATGATCGAGCTCTATGGAATGGATAAATATGTCCGGGACACAGGCGCCACCATGGTTCAGAAGGACGACTATGGATCCCTCTTCCGCAAAGACATCGCCGGGCACGAGCCCCTGGTTCTGGTGAAGGTGAAGAACTCCTCGCCGGAGCCGGATGGCACATACAAGGACTATTTCTTGCGGGTGCCTCCGGATACCAGGACCGCCCGGGAAGGCATAGCCTGGACTTTCGGGATGGACGCCCGGGATTATCTGCCCAAGATCGAGACCTGATCAGAAATCGCGCTCGTAGGAGCCTGTGCGGTCCTGCCAGCCCAGGACCCTGCGCGTGATGAAAAGATAGACCTGCCTGCCGGTCATCTGCCAGATCCTGGTTGGCAGGGCCTTGGTACCCAGGACCCTGGCTTCCCTGGCGGTGACGGTCATGTCTTTGCGCTTGTGCTTGAGGAGATGACGCAGATCCTCGTGGCAGAGAGCGAGAAAGAGCTTGCTGTGCCGGTTCTTGAAACAGCGGGCGAGCTGGAAATCGACCAGGACAGGCTTTTGACCGTCGCTGCTCACCAGCCAGTTGGCTTCCTTGGCCAGATCGTTGTGACAGACCCCCTGATGTCTCAGGTCCCTGAGGAGCTTTCTGGCGTCTCTATAGAACTCGGCGCTCAGAGGGCGCTCGTGCCTGTAGAGGACCTCTCCGTCGATGAAAGAGCGGACATGATAGTTGCCGTCGGCATAGAGAAGCTCGGGAATCTGCCCCTTGGCGGAAAGATTATTAAGCCTGGCTAAGGCTTTCTTCTCATTGCCGGCAAGCAAGCAGGCAAATGGTCTGATCCAGAAGGTCCTTGTGTAGAGGCGCCTGATAGCCGGCACTTTCTCGCCGCTATTGCGATAGAAGAGACCCTGCTCGATCTGTCCGAAAGCGTCTCGTTTGAGGACTTTCTGGCATTCGAAGCGGGTTTTCCCCGGGGCTATGCGATCGGCTGCTATAGATTCCATGAGGCAGATTCTAGCACCTGATCGGAAGAAATAGCGCTTATGTGGAGGGAGCCCGGCGTTCTATTAATTTAGTTGAACACTGAAGGACTCGGGGCTGAAAGGCCGGTGGTAGAAGTTCTCGAAAGCGTTGACCGTGCCTTTCTCGATACCCCGGGCAACCCCCATGGCGCCACCGATGACGGTGGCCGGCATGAGCACCAGGGAGTTGGCCAGGGCGCCGGCGACTGTGCCCTCGTCCTTGCTCCAGGTGTCATTGATGACCGAGACTATGTTCTCGGGCACCTCTTTCATGGTCGATACTGGAATGCCGAAAGCCAGACCTGTAGCCAGTGCCGTCAACCGCATGGGAAACTTCACGGCCGCTTCGATGGCCGGCTCCGAATCGGCTGCCAGTACGGGGGTCTGGGGGATGACACAGAGAGCCAGGGCGGCCAGGACATATTTGTGTTTTCTCATTGTTATTCCTCATAATATTGGATCTGAGTTGGATTGCCGTAGCGAGCAAATACTATCGCCGAGCGATTCCGATTCGATCGCAGATTCAGCAGTTTCTGGATTGTTGGATCTGATCTGTAACGGCTTCCCGGAAAAGTGACAGGACGGGACCCGGGCGCGGTTAGAATTTATCCATTAGCGCATGACGAAAAGTCTAAAATGCCGGAAACCCGATATCAGAGAGTCGTTATAAAGATAAGTGGCGAAGCCTTGCAGGGCGACAAGAGCTTCGGTCTCGACGACCGTGTGGCGCTCTCTCTGACCGATGAGATCAAGCGGGCCCACGATCTGGGCGTTCAGATAGCCATCGTGTTGGGGGGCGGCAATATCTGCAATGGACTGCTGGGCGCGGCTCTCAATATGGAGCAGGCGGCTTCGGACTATGTCGGCATGGTGGCCACGATCATGAACAGCCTGGTCCTGCAGGAGTGTTTGAGCAACAAGGGCATCGATACCAGGGTGCAGACCGCCATCGCCATGCCCCAGCTTGCCGAGCCTTATATAAGATTGCGCGCTGTCAGGCATCTGGAGAAGGGGAGAGTTCTCATACTCGGTGGCGGCACCGGTAATCCGCATGTCACCACCGATAGTGCCGCCGCCCTGCGAGCCGCCGAGCTCAAAGCGGAATTGCTGATGATGGGAAAAAATGGTGTCGACGGCGTCTATACCGACGATCCCAAAAGAAACCCCAACGCCAGCCTTCTCTCCAAGATCAGCTTCGACGAGTTTCTAGCCAGGCGTCTGGAGGTTATCGATACGGCAGCAATATCGCTGTGCCAGACCAACCGTATTCCTATATGTGTCTTCGACTGCCTGGGCAAAGGCAATATAAGACACATCCTTCAGGGAGAAGCGATCGGCACCCTGATTTCAAATAATAAGGATCTCGAATAACCAGCTATCCGAGCTTCACCATCTCGTGGACATTGCCTCTCACCGGCACTTTGCTCATGGCGAACTTGCCGTCTTGTTTCGTCAACTGCATCGGGATTCCATGCCTGGGCTGCAGAGTGACCAGGACCTTGCGCTCGATCAACGAATTGGGCACGACTGTGAGGCGGTAACGGCTCAGAATCGTTGAGAAAGTGATCTTCATGATGAGATAAGCAAGAGACCCGCCGAGACAGGCATGAGCGCCGGCGCCGAAGGGGAGATACTCGAAATTAGTCGGTTTTATCGTCAGCCAGCGATCCGGGTTGAAGCGCTCGGGCTCCTCGTAGATCTCGGGCATATGATGGGTCATATAGTGGCTGAAAGCGATGGTGCTTCCCTGGGGCATCTCATATCGATCGAGCTCGATATCTTTGCTCAGGACGCGGTAGGCATACACGGGGGGGGCGAAAAGGCGCAGTCCTTCTTTCATCACTCGCTCGAGAACCGTGAGCTTCTCGAGATCCTCATAAGCGGGGATCCTGCCGTCGAGCACCTCCTGCAGGTGCTCGTGGACCGAGGTCATGATCTCCGGGTGCTGGGAGAGAAGGAAGAGAATCCAGGACATGGAATTGGCAGTGGTCTCGTAGCTGGCGGCAAAGAGGAAGTTGACCTGACCGACCAGCTCGGCGTCGGTGAAGGGCGCGCTCTCGTCATCGCCGGCTCTCAGAAGGAGAGAGAGCACGTCCTGATCGTTTTCGCTCAGGCTCTCGCGTTTCTGCTTGATCAGATCGAGGAGCCTGACCTCGACTCGCTCCGCCAGCTTGAGCATGCGCTGGTAAGGAAAACCGGGCAGGTCCACCGGCATGAGCCGGGCCGGAAAAGAGATATTGACCGAGAACCACTCTTCCATGAGGTCCGCCACCGAAAGCGCCGTGTTGACATCGGAAAGCCCCAGGAGCATTTTGATGGAGATCCGCTTGGTGAGCTGAGTGAGCTCTTGCCAGATGTCGATGACCTGGCCGTCGGTCCAGCCATCGACCATTTCTTTCACCAGTGCCGCAACAGGCTGGTGGTAGGTAGGCACGGTCTTGTAATGGAAAGGCATGCTAACCAGGCGGCGCACACGCTTGTGGGCTTCGCCGTTCATGCTCAGAAGTCCGACTCCGATGCGGTTGTTGGCGGATTCACGCGGTCCGGGCTGGGTGATGCCGGCGTTGAGATAAGTGTCGGCTTCGCTCAAGATCTGCTGGTTGTAGCGCGGGCCGAAAGCGAACACCATGCCCCGGGGCACTTCTCTGACCAGGGCTGCCACGTCGCCATACTCCCGGCGGAGCATGATCATATAGCCTATTGGGTCCCGCATGAAATTGATGAGATTGCCTTTGGAGCCGAGAATCGGCATCGGGGCGGGACCCGGAATGCTTTTTGCCGGCATCAGGACTTTCTGGGTCATTGTGTCGTCCAGCCTCCGTCAACCACCATGGCATGTCCGGTCATGAAAGAGGCCTCCTCGGAGGAGAGGAAGAGCACCGCCGAGGCTACTTCTTCCGGCTCTCCCAGCCTGCCTACCGGCTCCAGGGCGAGTATGGCGGCTTCCAGTTGCGGGGCCGCCTTGACAACATTCTCCACCATGGGTGTCTTGATCGGTCCCGGGCAGATCGCGTTGATTCGGATATTCTTCTTGGCATACTCCAGCGAAGCCGCCCGGGTGAGCCCGACAATGCCGTGCTTGCTGGCTGTATAGGCGGAGAGACCGGCCAGACCTACACAGCCGGCTATCGAGGCGGTGTTGACGATGGAGCCTCCGCCATTGGCCAGCATCGCTTTGAGCTCGTGCTTCATGCAGAGCCAGGTGCCTTTGAGGTTGATGTCAATGATCTTCTGGAATTCTTTCTCGTCCAGATCCGCCGAGGGTATTCTGGTGCCTTCGATTCCGGCGTTATTGTGGGCGCAGTCGAGCCTGCCGTAGGTCTCGAGAGCGCTGGCTACCAGGCGCTCTACTTCTTGACCGGAGGAGATGTCCGTCCTGACGAAAAACGCTTCCGCTCCCATCTCTCTTGCCCGGGCTGCAGTCGCTTCGCCCTGCTCGCCCTCCAGATCGGCCAGAACCAGCCTGGCGCCTTCCCTGGCGAAGGCCAGGGCGGTCGCTTTGCCGATTCCCGAGGCGGCTCCGGTGACCAGGACTACTTTGTTTTGAAATTTGCCAGACTTGCCAGACATAGTGAGGAGATTATAGGCTGATGAATCGGGCTTTCGGATTACGTCACTCTTAACTGGCCTGGTTACTTATTTTTGACTCAATTTGTAAGCGAGCGGTCTGCTCAATATCCAGACCCCGCTCTGGCTGCCCTCTGTGTAGGAGCCAACCAGCATATCGCCGCCCACATGAGTGTCCGGTCTGAAGATTGCTTCTCCGGAAGTCTTGTTCCAGGGGGCGAAATACTCGAGCTTCATGAAACCGCCACTTGGATTTTTCATGAAACTGCCTTTCTTTATCTGTCCGAGCTTGCCATCCTGTCTCTTGAATGTTCCTTTGAAGCCGATCACCGCACCGAGAGTGGTGCCCTCCAGATTGACCTCGCCGAAGGTCGAGTCCCACTTGCCGAGCACCTGAAAATTCTTGGAGCCCCTCTTTGTCAGCGGTCCTCTTGCGTGGGGCAGCTCGCCCCGCAAGAGAGCGAGCTGCCCTGTCTTTCTGGTGAGCGTCCAGTCTCCCGACTGTCCCGCTTCGAAATATCGGCCGACTATCTTGTTTTCGGCGGGTTTCACCGCCATCTCGGCAAACCCGTACATCTTGCGCCAGGGCATGTAATACTCCAGGCTCAGAAGACCGGAGCCTTTGTTGGGATTGAGCCTGCCATAGACAATCTGTCCCTGGTTCTCGCCGTTCTGCCAGGTACCGGTTACCACTACTTCACCAGCATCGTCCTTGCCGTCCATCTTGAGAGTCATCGGTCCGAAGGTAGAGTCCCAGGTGCCTCCGATATCGTAGATAACACCGGCTGCCCGGGCGCTGCCGGGAAATCCGAGAAGCACAATCGAAAGAAGAGCGAGGAGGAGGAAGGACGAGATGCGGTGCATGCGTGGCGCTCCTGCTTGAGGGTTCTGAATCACTTCAGTATAAACGCTCGATCCTCTTTGAGCAGTTTCTGAAAAATATCGACATAAGAAACCGCCATTTTCTCTTTGCTGAATAGCTTCTCCACTCGCCTGCGGCAGGTCTCGGGCTTTATGGATTCGATCTCGGGAAAACGCTCGGCCAGCTCATCGACAGATTGCCCGATAACGGCGGTCTCGCCGTCCGAGAGCACTTCACTGACCGAGCCCCGGGCAAGGGCCAGGCACGGAGTGCCGCAGGCGAGAGCCTCGGCCATGACAAGCCCGAAAGGCTCATCGAAATTGATCGGATAAGCGACCGCGATGGCACCGGAGTAGAGCTCCTGCTTCTCCCGGGCGCCGACCTCGCCGACATACTCTATATCGCCTTTGAGTTCTGGTTTGACATGCTCGTCGAAATAAGCCTGATCGCGCCGGTCAACCTTGCCGGCGACCTTCAGAGGCAGACCCAGCCGCCGGGCCAGCTCGATGGCTTCGCGGGCGCCTTTGTCGTGGCAGATGCGTCCAAGAAAGAGGAGGAACTCGCGCTTTTTCTTGGAGTCGAGCTCATAGGAGTCCAGATCGATGCCATTATAAATGGTGGCAACATAATTGAGATCGTCCGGAAGATTCAGGCGCCGGTAGGCATGGCTGATGGAGACATAGGGAAGGTGCCCGTAGCGGAGATAGATGTCCCTGCAGTATTCTCTGACCGGGTTGTGGTTGGTGGTGACACAGGGGACTCCCTTGTCCCGGGCGATCCGATCGAGAGCAGGGAGCGCCGACCAGCTCATGTGGTTGTGGATGATATCGAACTCGCCGGCCATCTTCTCGAGCTCGATGAGAGTGCGCATGTCATAGGCAGCCCAGCGGGATTGAGGAATGTCCGGATCGGTGCGCAAGCTCTTGTCGGTAATGCTCACGAGTCTGGCGCCGGTCTTCGAATCGCCGCTGGCGAAAAGAGTGACTTCGTGACCCTGTTTCAAAAGCTCGCTGGTGAGCAGATCCACCACGATTTCCGTGCCGCCGTATCCACCGGGGGGGACGCTTTCCACGGATGAGGCCAGTTGAGCGATTCGCATAATCGTCCTCTTTTGCGCTGTTACGGTGTTATTATTCGAGCTATTATACTAACGTTGCTACGTTGCAATTTTCTCGTACCCGGAGATGCTGATGTCTGCCATCAAGTTTGTTGTCACTTTCCTTGCCGTTCTCATGATCTCGGCGGTCTTTCTTCCACCGCTCCAGTGCGGCGCCGAGCCCGCGGTGAGCTGGCGGGATGGCTTGAAGATCAGTGTTCCTGTGGCGACAAAGGCCAGAAAGAGCATATTCGTCTTTCTCTACGACTCGAGTTGCGGCGTCTGCAAGCGGCTCGAGTCGCAGCTTTTCGTGGAGCCCGAGGTGGCGAAGTATTTGAGGGACCGTTTCGTCTGTGTCAGGCTCGAGTTTCACGAGGAGGAAGGCGCAGCCCTGGTGAAGCAATACGGCATTCGAGGCGTGCCCTGCTTGATGGTCTTCGGACCGGACGGCAAGCTGCGTGCCTTCAAGAGCTGCGCTCCCAATACTGCCGAAGAGTTCGTCGAGCGCCTCAATCAGCTCGATGAAGGCAAGAGCATCTGAGCTCTTGATAAATCACCGCGAGGTCGTCTGCACGGCAGGAGCTCTGTATGGTAGAGCTGCCCTGTAGAGAGTGCTTGGCGAAGGCTCATATCTGACCAGGATCTTTTCCATGGTGAGAAGCATCCGGGCCAGGTCCGTGAGCTGAGGGAGCGATACGGTTCTGGCCTTCGGGAAATCCTCTCGGGCGATGCTCTCGGCGGTCTCGCCGTCTATGGTGGCGATAGAAAAATCCGGCGAATTCAATTTGTCCAGGTTGCCGTGGCCGAAGCGCTGGTCTCCTTTGCGGGCGTATACGAAGATCGGGTTGAAAAATAACGGATCGCTGAAATCGGCTTGCTTGGCTCGGTTCGCATTGGTCCAGATGGGGGTGCTCACTATGTCGTGACTGTCATGGGGGACCCGTTAGTAAATGATCGAGCTCAGGGCTTGAGAATCGAAGGACCAGAGTATAGCGCATATAGCGACCGGGCCAGTGGCAGATCCATTGCCTTCGCGCGCGCGCGGCCCGCGGGGCGGTTTGTTTGGTTGTTGGGGTGGCCGCGGGCGGCGGGTGTTTTGGCTGCGGCGGGAAGAGGGGGGGGGGGGGGCGGGGGGGGTTGGGGGGGCGGCGTTTTTTTTCCCCGTTTTTCCCCCTTGCGCCCCACCCGGCCCCCCCCCGGCGCCCCCCCCGGTTCCCCCCCGGGGGGGGGGGGGGGGGGGGGGGGTGCCCGGCCGGCCGGCGGGGGCTCGACAGATCGCCAGGTTGTCTTCTTCGATTCCGGCTCGGAGTTCGGACACGCTGCCGGCCAGTTCGGAAGTCTTGAAACTGGTCAAGAGTCTGGTGCCGTATCCGGTGCCTCGTAGTGACGGGGCAACTACCAGACCGATCCAGCCCAGGATGTGGGTGTATTTCTTACTCGACTGGCCCAGCGCTCGCGAGTGTACGTAACCCGGTATCGACGAAAGCTTCAGTGACTACGACAGTTTCGGCTTGTCGGCGAAGCGATTGGGGTCAGGGGCGGCGGTGCGGCGCTGGATGAAGGCGCGCATCACTTCGTTCTGCTCGGCTAGACTGCGGCTGCCGGCGATGGGCTGGTCGCCGAAAATGTCGTCGAAGGTGATGTCGAGGATGTCTCGTTTGCCGCTGGCGACTGAATCGTAAGCCCGACCTATGTTGCCGCCGATCTGAGCCATGCGCTGTCCGAGGCTCATTTTGTTTTGCCTGGTCCAGATGTCGATGGCCTGGTCGCCTTTGTCATATCGCCGGACTTCACCCATGAGAGAGATGCATTCTCTCGAAAGATCGCCAGCCGCGTCGGTGGAGAAATCCACATCGACTCCGGCACAGGAGCCATAGCCCCGGTCCTGGAAATTGTCGCTGCGGCGGTGATTGGCTATGTCCATGACGGAATCCTCGAAAATAACGGTGGCTGGTAAGGGAGGCAGGGGAAGAGAGACTTGCCCCATGAGACGAGCATAGGGTGCTGCGGTTATTGATTGGTGACTGAGGAGTTACAGAGTTGTGACCGGGGTAAGAAAGATGGGACGGCTTTTCGCGAGGAGCAATTAAATGGACATCAAGAAGGCAGCCATTGTGGTCTCTCTGCTTTCCGGCCTGGCGCCGCCCTGTGCCGTGGCGGAGGAGCACGCGACCGGTGATGATCTCAAAAAGCTCGAAGAGTCCCTCTCGATCGTCAATCTGCAGCGTTCTGCCGGGAAAATCCAGGAGTCCGATGCGGAACAGAAAAGGTTGCGGGACCAGGTTCTAAATGCCGCATCCCGAACAAAAAATGCCTCCGTCCTCCTGAGGCTGTCCCAGATTCTCGACCGTCTGGCGGCAGTATATTCCAGGGACTGGAACGATCACAGTAGTATGAACACAGCGTGCTCGCTCAAATTCGATGCTCTTTCGGTGATCGACCGTCTGCCGGAAAAGTCGCCCCAGCGGATAAGCGCTCACAGGTCAGCGGTTGCCTGGTTCAAGGGAGCGGGAAAGGTGTCTTACGCCGATTCGGAGACCAAGGTCCTTGCGAAGCTTCTCAATACGACCGATCCCAATGTTCTTTTTCCTCCCCGGCGACCGTGCATAGCTTGCGGTAGAGGCTGATGTCTGTAATATGGTCGGTAAGATTGAATCGAGACACGTCTCGAGAACCTCGCCCCTGGTTGGCCTGTCGCTGATGCCCACGGAGGACTTTCGAGATTTCGCCTGGAATCTGGTGGACAGGGAAATGGTGGATGTCATCGAATGGAGCTTCGACATGATCTGGGAAGACGGCGAGATGACGCCCTCCTGGTGCGAATCACTCCTGGATGACTTCAGCGCCAGAGGCAGATTGCTCGGTCACGGAGTGACATTCTCGCCATTCTCCGGAGGTTTTTCCGAGCATCAGAAGTGGTGGCTGGAGCAATTGAGGGTGGAGTGTGATCGCCGGCGCTATATCCAGATATCCGAGCACTTCGGTTTTATGGAGGCGGGAGCTTTTGTCGAGAGCGCGCCAATGCCGGTGCCGATGACTGAGGGTGCCATCTCTCTGGGTCGTCGTTGTCTCGAGGCCCTTGCCCAGTCGTCCGGGCGTCCTGTTGGGCTGGAGAACCTCGCTCTCGCGTTCTGTCTCGAGGATGTTCGCTGGCAGGGAAAATTTCTGGAGGAAGTTCTCTCCCGGGTGGACGGATTTCTCGTTCTCGATCTGCACAATCTCTACTGCCAGTCGGTGAATTTCGATGTTCCGATGAGCGAGCTGCTGGGCTCCTATCCTCTGGAGAGGGTACGGGAGCTACATATTTCAGGAGGCTCCTGGAGCGCGAGGCGATCCGGTACCGGACCGTCGATACGCAGAGACACCCATGACGGACCGGTGCCCGAGCGGGTTTTCGAAATATTGCCCGAGGCCCTCGACCGGTGCCCCGCTCTCGAATATGTGATTTTCGAGCGTCTTGGAGGTACCATTGACGAGACCGGAGGAACCGAAGAGTTGATCCGGGACTATGAGAGAATTCTGGAGACGGTCGATGGATGAACAGGTCCTGCGAGAGTTTCAGGATTGTCTGGTGACCTTGCTCGCAGGGGAGGACGACCCGGAGGTCGTGGTCTCGGAGCTGATGATCGACAATCGCTTCGAGTCGCTCCGCGAGTATATTGCCGGTATGGACACGGATATGGTGGCTGTAGCCATGGAGCTGGTACAGAAGTGGGGCCGTTCGAAGGACGAGGCTGAGATCTAGGAGATCAGGCGAGATATTTCCAGGACAGGATCCGCCGCTCCAGAGCCTCCACCAAGGCAGAAAGTATGAGCGCGATGACCATCAGGGTGAAAACCCCGACAAGTACCGTGGCCATATCATAGAGACCGGAGGCTTTGACGATCATGTAGCCGAGCCCGGCTTCCGCCGAGATGAACTCGCCTATGAAAGCGCCCAGGAGAGCCAGACCGATATTGAGCTTCATGGCGTTCACCACCCAGATGAGCGATGAGGGCACCACTATAAAGCGAAAGACCTGGCTGCGGCTGGCGCCCACCACCGCCATGAAGCGGAGATAGCGAGGCTCCACCGAGACTGCTCCCTGGTAGGACTGGACGATGGCGACAACTACCGTGGAGAGAAAGGCGAGCATGATCTTGGACCAGAGCCCTATGCCGAACCAGGTAATGATCATCGGAGCCAGGGAGAAGATTGGAATCGAGCCCAGGGCGGCGATATATGGACGTGATACTCTGGCCACGGCGCGGGAGTACCAGAGGCTGAGCCCGATGAGGGCACCGGTAATGGTGCCAAGTACGAAGCCGGCAATCGCCTCCTCGAGTGTGATCAGGCTGTTCTTGACGAGCTCGCCGGTTGAGGCCAGCCGGACGAAAGCCTGGAGGACCTTTTCCGGACTCGAGAAAATGAACTGCCGGTCGCTGCTGCCTGCGGTGTAGAAATACCAGACGATGACCACCACCACCAGGGGCAGCAGGTAGAGCCAGGGCGCGATTCTGGAGTCTGAGTCCATGTCGTTTTTGGTGCCGGTGCGGGTGCGGTTATGGATATGGGTCTTCACAGCGCCATGGACTCCTCGAGGTGGGAGAAGATATCGTTGTAATAACCGGAGAAAGACTCGTGACCCCGGGCTTTGTCCGGGCTGACCTCGCCTTCGCCCAGGTCGATGGCAATCTCTTTTGCCATTTTGCCGCTCCTGTCCATGAGAATGACGCGGTCTCCCATGGCTATGGCTTCGTCGATATCGTGGGTGACCAGCAATGTCCCTTTGCGGCTGGCACGAGCCAGGCTGTGAAACTCGCTTTCAAGCCTCAGTTTCGTATAGAAGTCCAGGGCCGAGAAAGGCTCATCGAGAAGAAGAATCTCCGGGTCGAACATGAGCGCCTGGATGATCCCCACCCGCTGGCGCATGCCCCCGGAGAGCTGGGACGGGTATCTATCGAGAATCGAAGTCTCCAGGTGGAATGTCTTCAGATATTCATCGAGCTCCTTTTGATCGATGGCGCTCTTTCTCAGGTCATTGGCGAGCATGAGATTGGACCTGACGGTGCGCCAGGGAAGAAGAACATCGTGCTGGAAGATATAGCCGATTCTTGTCCGGGACTGGGACGACTGGGACGGTGCTATTTGCTCGTTCGAAAACTTGATAGAACCGGAAGTCGGCTGCAATAACCCGGCAATGAGATTGAGGAGGGTGGTCTTGCCGCAGCCGCTTGGCCCGAGAATGCAGACGATTTCTCCCGGGACCAGCGCGAAGCTGATCGCCTCCACGGCCGGTGCGTCCCCGCCTGCCCCCTGCCTGTACGCGAAGCAAAGGTCCTGCACCAGAAGCAGTGGCTCGGTCATTGTCCCGACTCGGTGGTCGTAGTCGATTCGGATCCGGTGGGTTCGATGTGTATACGGTTAAGGGCGCTGTCAGCAAAAGTCATATCGACATTGTCCTCGAAGGTGGCGGGACCTTCCAGATCGCCAATCTCTTTGCGTAGCTCCACGGCTTTCTCCCAGGCACCGCTGTCCAGAGACGGGTTTTTGGGAAGGGTTCCCTGGTCTATTAAACGGCGCAGAGCATTGCGCACCACTTCCGGGTCCACTTCCGGAAATTCCTGGCGGGCGACAGCCAGGGCTCCGTCGAAGTCGGAGTGGATGAATGTCATGGCTTTCGAGATGGCGTTGACGACCTTCTGAATGGTCTGCGGGTGCTTCTTGTGGAACGAGTCCGAGACGGTTAGCCCGGTGAATGCGAAATCACCCAGTATATTCGCCGGGGAGAAAACAATCCGGGCCCCGTCCTTGACGCCGATGGAGACCATGGGCTCGATGGTCATTGCCATATCGGCCTGGTCTGCTTTGAGCATGGGAAGCAGGGTCCCGAAGCCGCCCTCGACGATTTGAGCCTCTGGTACAGGATTGCCGTCGTTGTCCAGAATATGCTTCATGACGGCATAGCTGGTGGATGGCGCCTGATAGGTCCCGACTCTGTACCCGGCAAAGCCGCTGGGGCTCTCGAAAGGCTTGATCTCTTTCTTGCGGGTCACCACCCAGAACGGCACTCCCCGGACGATGCCGGCCACGACCTTGCCACCCTGCCCCCTCTCCCTGGCGACGGCGACAAAGACCGGATCCGCCACGCCGAACTGGGCATTGCCTGCGGCCACCGCGGTAAATGTCTTTTCGTCCCCGCCGGTGCTGACGAATTTGACGTCGAGCCCTTCTTCCTTGAAGAAGCCCTGCCTGGCAGCGACATAGAGCGGCATGTAGAGGAAAACATGGTTGAACTGAGCGATGGTGACCTGCTCGCCTTTGCTTTCGGTCTGGCTAGCTTCATGCTTGCAACCGCTCAATCCGGCACTGGTCAGGACGATCAGGCCTGTCAATGCGGCGATGCCCAGCCGGCCGTATCGATAGGTCCGGAAGGAGATGATTCGAGGGGTGAGGAAGGTCTTTCGCATAGGGAGAAAAGACTACCAGATTTCACCTGTTCGGCGACTCAACCAGTTAATTAATGACTACTATGACCAGTTAATGTATTGTTTGAGATACAGGTTGTTTCGGCCGGTCGATGTTTCGCCCACTTCTCTCCATTATTCTTGCCTCGCTCGCCTCGAGTTTTGCCTGCGATCCCGCGCTGGCGGCGCCTCCGGCACCCCAGGTTAGCATCATGGCGCCCTCCGGAGAGAGCCAGGCTGCCTCTGCCAGGCTCCAGGAAGGACGGGTGGAGACCAAGTATGTAGTGCCGATTCGCTCATCGGTCTGGGAAAAGAACTACACCAATGGCTTCAATGCTCTCGAGGAGCGCAAATTCGAGCACGCCGAGAAGATGCTCACTGCCGCCATCAAAGAGGCCAAGTCCCCCGGGGCGCCCGATACAGCCCTGGTCCACAGCCGGCTTGCCCTGGCGCTGCTCTATCTCAAACAGCGCCGCTATCCCGAGGCTTACGACCTCTACAGGTCCACCCTGAACCTCGCCTTATCCCGATGCGGGGCGGGCTCTCGCGAGGTGGCGGAGTGCAAATACGGGCTTTCCCGCTGCGAAGTCTTCTTTGGCGACGAGAAGGCCGCCAGGGAGAACGCCGAGTCTGCCATCGAGATTCTCAAGAGAACTGGCAAGATCGACTCGACCCTGGGCGGGCTCTCTGTCGAGTCCCTGGCTCTGGCGCTGGCTCGCTTCGGCTGGTATGACGACAGCAAGCTTCTTTTCGGAGCCGCATCCGAGATCATGGAAGCCCATCCGGGCTACAAGAAGCTCGATCTCGCCGATTCCCTCCGGGAGCAGGCTCTGTTCTATCACGCCAGGGGTGACCGCAGCACGGCTGCCAGGCTCTATGAGAGGTCGGCGAAGATCAAGGACGCTGCCCTTTCGGCCAGCGAGCCAGCGGCGGTTCTCGGTGAAGTGGACTTCGTCTGGGAAGCCGGATCAACGAGGTCTCGCGAGATCATCGACAATGAATTCCCGTTTCGCTATGTAACCGCTAATGGTATCAGGGTCGCTGCCACCATTATCGACCTGTGGGAGCTCGTTGGCATCCTCGTAACCGTGACCAATACCGAAGATCAGCAGCGGGAGTTCGTCCTGGGCGATATCGTGGTGGAGAAGGTCGACAAGCGTTATCCGAAGCGCCGGTCCGAAGTGATCCCGAGCGTCGACGCCAATTCTATCGACCGTGTGCAAAAGGAGCTGAGCATCTGGGCTCTCACTCATACGCGCCCATGGCTCGCCAATATTCAAAAGACCAGGACCGTTCGCGGTCTCGTGCCACCCGATGGGCATGATATGTTCAGGGGACCGAATGTCTTTGGTGTATGGGGGAACTGGAAAGCAGTGTCTCATACGGTGCCCAAGCTGGTGGCGATCACACCGTCGCGCGAAGGGCTGCAAAGATTCGATCGGACCGAAGTGCCGCTGCCCGGCTTGCTCTCTCGGGGAACCCACAAGATTGCCGGCAAGTATCCTGTGTATCTCGAGCCCTTCGAGTCGCGAACCGGAGAGCTCTTCTACCTGAATCACCGCGATGTCGATATCGTGATCAAGGTCCCGGTCGGCAACGCCGTGTTCGAGTTGCCTTTTCATACGAGAAAGAAGTTTTCGCATTAGGTCGCGGGAGCAGAGACGAGATTGTCGAAAGCGAAGAAGCAGCACACTATCGGTCCGGAATTCATCGATGATTGCTTGACCTATCTGAGGGAAGGCAGGCGCCTGAAACGCAAGCTCCCCACCTGGGTCGGTCAGATCTATATCGACCGGCAGCTCCCCTACATATGCGTCTACCGGCAGAGCGAAGAGCGCGAGGACTGGGGCACCGAGCAGCTACTCCTGGGCGAGGCGTCTTCTCTGATCGCGCCGGCGGACAGAGCCGAGGAGAAGAATGTCCGCCATCTCGTAGAATCCATCTGCGAGGAGTTGATTCGTTATTACGGGAATTTCCTGGTGGTCGAGATCTGGTCGGGCGAGGATGAGACCGAGTTCGAGCTGAGCGCCGACGGCGAGGAGTCGCAGCACACAGAGCACCGGCCGGCATTCAAGATCTACGCCGAGAAATCCGATACGGAATGCGCTTATGTTCGCACCCTGGCGAAGCAATTGAGCCTGCTCAAGCTGGACACCGGAGAAACCTCGGTAAAGATGGTGACCAGCAGCGCCATAGCACCACCGGGGATGAAGCCGCTCGTCTCGCGAGAGAAGAGCGACACTTTCGAGGTGCACGTGGTCGGCATAGAAGTGGCGCCTATTTACCGGGACATGCGCCTGGACGCGCGTTTTCCCGCTTTGCTGGCGGCCCTGCAGAGACAGTTCACGAAAGTGCTGGAAAAAGTCTTCTTCGACTTCCTCAAGGAAGAGACCCGCATGTGCCCGCCGAGCTATCTCGCTCTGGGGCGGCGAAGCATGGTGCACGAGGTCATGCGGGTGGACCGCGAGCTCGCCGAAGTGGCGGAGTCCATCGATTTCCTCCTGCTGGTCACTCCGACCAATTCCAGCGAAGCCTTCGCCGAGTTCAAGCACGGGCTCTTCCAGAGAGACCCTCATTTTATATACAACCCATCGCCTTTCGATCCGGTGCAGCTCAAACGCAAGCTCTATCGCGCGCCGGTGGAGCGCATCGAAGATCCGACCCTGGCTCAGCTCTTTCGGGAGCAGCAGCTCGATATCGACTATCGGATTTCTATGATCGCCGAGCGTGGTACCAAGCGTTTTCTCTATGCCAGCCTGCAGCTCTATGACGCCCCGGATCGCGAGTTGATGAGCCTGGCGGACCAGATACTGAAAACGGTGCCGGAGAAGAGCAAGGGCGAATCGGTGGGCAAGCAATTGAGCGCCAATCAATTTGCCAAGCGCGCCCAGAAAGAGCTCGATTTCTACAAGTCTCGCTGTCCCGATTTGCCGGCATCTGTGCAGATCCGCGACGACGTGCCCGGCGTGCTGGTCTCGCACGGGACTCTGATCATCGGCAAGGAAAGACGGATCTTCGAGGGACGCGCCGAGGCGCTTCTCGGTCATGAGGTCGGCACGCATATCCTCACCAACTACAACGGCAAAGCCCAGCCCTTCCGGCAGCTCAGCGCCGGCTTGCCCGGCTATGACGAGCTCCAGGAGCCCCTGGCGGTGCTTGCCGAATATCTCGTAGGCGGTCTCAGCAAGCGCCGTCTCCGTACCCTGGCCGCCAGGGTAATCGCCGTGGGCATGCTCTCCGGCGGAGCGACTTTCGTCGATGTTTTCCGGAAGCTGACAAAGGACTACGATTTGCATAAAGATATCGCCTTCGGTATCACCATGCGGGTCTTCCGCAGCGGCGGTTTCACCAAGGACGTCGTCTATCTGCGCGGTTTGATCAATCTCCTGGAGCACATCCGGCACGGGCTCGATCTGAAGGTGCTCTATGTCGGCAAATTCGGCATGGACTACCTGCCCATCGTTCGTGAGCTGCTCTGGCGCAAGATCCTGGTACCGGCGAAGCTGCTCCCGCACTTCTTCGAGTCGGAAGACGCCATGAAACGTCTGGAGCGCCTGCAGCAGGGCGCCACCGTGCTGGATCTGGTTTGATTGCACTATTGGTTTGTCTCATGTTTGACAATGCGACAACCCACACTAAAGGAATGAGTCCTGCCCTGCCATTGCGCCACTGCGGCTCTAGCTAAATCCGCGGTCCCGCATGAGCGCTTCGGTGTCCACGTCTCTGCCGCGGAAGTTGCGGAAGGCGACGTCCGGCGGCACCGAATTGCCGACACTGAATATAGTGTCACGGAAGCGATCGCAGGTCTTGCGGTCGTAGAAGCTTCCGGCTTCTTCGAAGGCTTCGGATGCGTCAGCCGACATCGTGTCCGCCCAGATATAGACATAGTAGGCGGCGGAGTAGCCGTCGTCGGCGAAGATATGACCGAAGGCGGTGGGACGGTGGCGCATGACGATCTCTTTCGGGCAGTCGAGATCTTTCATGGCCTTCGCTTCGAACTCGTCCGGATCGATGGTGTGCTCGTCGCTTGCCGCCAGGTGGATCTTCATGTCATAGAGGGCTGAAGCCAGATATTCGGTGGTGCCGAAGCCCTGGTTGAAAGTCTTGGCTTTGCGAATCTTTGCCACCAGCTCTTCCGGGATCGGCTTGCCGGTCTTGTGATGCAGGGCGTACTTCGAGAGCACTTCTCTGGTTATCGCCCAGCGCTCGTTGACCTGGCTCGGGAACTCCACGAAATCGCGCTTGACGGCGGTGCCGGCGAGGCTGGGGTAACGGACATTCGATTGCAGACCGTGCAGGGCATGACCGAACTCGTGGAACATAGTGGTGGCATCGTCCCAGGAGATGAGCACCGGCTCGCCGGGCTTGCCTTTGACGAAGTTGGCGTTGTTCGAGACGATGGGAGTGATCTCGTCTTTGAACTTCTCCTGGGTCCTGTATTCGTTCATCCAGGCGCCGGAGTGCTTGCCTTCCCGGGCATAGGGATCGAAATACCAGAGCCCTACGCGCTTGCCGTCGCGCCGGACCTCATATACGGTGACATCAGGATGCACCACCGGCAGTCCCGAGATCTTCACCATGTCGAGACCGAAGACCTGCCTGGCTGCCCAGAACATGCCTTCGAGGATCTTGTCCAGTTGCAGATATTGCTTGACCTCTTCCTGGTCGAGATCATAGCGCTCTTTGCGGACTTTCTCTGCATAGTAGCGGTAGTCCCAGGGCTCGATGGTTATGCCGGCGCCTTCTTTGTCGGCCAGGGCCTGCATGTCTTTCACTTCTTCCCGGGCGCGGGCGGTGGATGCTTTCCAGACTTTCATCATGAGCTGCATGGCCGCATCGGGAGTCTTGGCCATATTGTTGTCCAGGGTCCAGTGGGCATGGGTCGGAAAGCCGAGGAGCCGGGCGCGCTCGGTGCGGAGCTTGAGGATCTCGCCGATGTTCTTCTTGTTGTCGTGGGCGTCGTTGTTGTCTCCGCGATTGGTCCAGATCCGCCAGCCTTTCTCGCGCAGGTCGCGGCGAGCCGAGGAGCACAGAAAAGGCTCCATGGACGAGCGGGTATTGGCGATCACCCATTTGCCCTTCTTGCCGCGGGTCGCGGCCTGGGCGGCGGCTGCCTGGCGCAGATCATCCGAGAGGCCCTCGAGGTCTTCTTCTTTGTCGAGGACCAGGCAGAGCTCTTCTTCGTCGGCCAGTTGATTGTGCCTGAAATCAGTGTAGAGCCTGGAGAGCTTTTCGTTGATAGCAGCCAGGCGCGCTTTCTTCTCTTTCGATAGGCCGGCTCCACGGCGGGCGAATTGCTGGTAGTAGACTTCCACCAGCCGGATTTGCTCCGGGTCGAGATCGGAATCGTTGCGAGCCTCGTACACCGCTTTGATTCGCTCGAAAAGCGGCCCGTTCTGGATGACCTCGTCCTCGAATTTCTGGAGGATGGGGCTCATCTCGGTCTCGATGGCTTGCATGGACTTGTCGTTCATGGTCGAGGTGTAGATGTCGAATATCCGGATGGACCGGTCCAGCTGGCGTCCGGTGTCTTCCAGGGCGGCGATGGTGTTGGCGAAACTGGGCTTTTCTTTCTGATCGGTTATTGCTTTGAGCTCGGCGCGCTTGAGATCCATTCCTTTGAGGATGGCTTCTTTGACGCCGCTCTTGCTCACCTTGTCAAAGGGCGGGAAGCCGCCGTGCTCTCCTGTCCAGGGCTCCAGAAATGGATCGGATTTAGACTCCTCCGGAGGCTCCCCGGCAGCCATGGCCTCTTGCAGGTCGGACAGCGATGCTCCTCCCAGAGCAGCCACAGCTGCAGCACGTTTCAGGAACTTGCGTCGGTTCATTGCTATCCTCCTGTTTTCCAGTCGTCCGGGCACAAGGAAGCATTCTAGCAAAAGGAAGCAGACCGTTCCGGCGCAAGACCTAACTGACGGCGACTGTTCTGACGGCCGCTCGGCCGGCGGCGCTCTTCATGGCAGCCTCGATTATCTCGATTGTCAGAAGGGCTGCTTCCGGATCCACCGGTGGTTTGCCGCCGGTTCTTATCGCTTCGGCTGTCAGCTCGTAGAATCTCTCGTAGCAGCCCGGCTCGCTCTTTATTGTCATCTGGGCGCCATCCTCGCCCCTGGTGAGGGTGCCGGCCAGCTCATCGGGCTCGATTCCCCAGCCCGGGTCGCCCGGGTGAGCCCCGCTACGCAGGGCCTCTTCTTGAGGATCGAGACCATATTTCTCGAAAGTGCCGTTGAGAGCCAGGACCCGAAATCGCGGGGCTCTTCTGGCCGAGATGACGTTTGCCCAGAGATGAGCCGAGACACCTCCGGCAAAGGTCAGGGCTACGAAAGTATCATCGCTTGCGGTGGCTCCCGGCCTGGTGTTGCGGATCTCGGCATAGACGCTCTCCGGTTTGCCGAAGAGGAGGCAAGCCTGATCTATGAGGTGGCTTTGCAAGTCGAAAAGGAGCCCGGCACCATCTTCGATGCTGCCTGATTCGCGCCATTTGTTGGGATCTACCGCCGGGCGATAACGCTCGAAGCGAGACTCGAACCGGAGGACAGGCGAGAGGCTGCCATCTTCGAGCAATTTTTCGACGGTCAGGAAGTCATTGTCGAAGCGGCGATTCTGGAAAACAGTCAGGAGCCGTTTCTTTTCCCGACTCAGGTCGATAAGCCGGCGGCAGTCCCGGGAGCTGGTGGCGAATGGCTTGTCGACCACGACATGTAGCCCGGCATCGAGAGCGGCTGCGGCCTGAGGGGCATGAAACTTGTTCGGGGAGGCAATGACTAATAGATCCAGATCGGCTGCGCCCGGTATCACATCGTCGAAAGTAGCAGCGAGCCTGGCGTCGGGAAAATCCCGGCTTGCCTCGGCGCGGCGCTCCGGGTTGGCGGTGACGATGGAGGTTATCTCCATGCCCGGAGTCCGGGCTATAAGGGGAGCATGAAAAAACCTGCCGGCAAGCCCGTAGCCGACCAGTGCCACCCTGATGCAATTCGTCGTCATCTGCGATCGCTACTCCCTTCCGGTGCCGCTCAGCCAGCCATCGTATCATGATCGTACTGGAGCTGTGGTTCTCTTTTTCGACCTGGGAACTTTTGCAGAATCGTTTGCAACGGTAATGAACTTTTGTAAAATCAGGGTTTCTGGGATTTTTCCTTTTGCCGAGGCTGCCACCACAGGCGGTTTCAGTGTCAAGCAGAATCAATAATAGGCTTTACACCAATTACATTAAAAGGAGCCTTCCTCGAAAAAATGAAGGACAGGGCCAGGCCCAGTAAGTGTCTAGAAATTGATCTTCATATCCCGGTCGCCGATGGATGCGACGAAATCGGTCCAGCCTGAGCCCTCTCGACCGGAGGCGAAGACTTTCTCGTTCTCCACCATCTGGAGGTTGTATCCATGGGCGGCAAAGAGGGGCTGCTGCGTGCGGGCGAAATTGAAAGCGAATTCTTTGGCTTGCTCTTCGGACATTCCCTGCATATATTCGAAGACTTGTTCGAGATTTCTCGAGAAATCGTATTTGAGGGTGTGATAGTTCGGATCGTTCCATTTGAGAGTACCGTCATCCTTGCGCCCACCGAGACCGCCCATGACGGGAGCTTGAGAGAAGTCGGTGACCCTGCCGTCGTTTGGTTTGCCGGGCATGAATTTGAGCAGGTCGACATTCATGGGGATGCCGTAATGCTGTTTGAACGCTTCCTGGCTCAAGGGGATGTCGGCGCCTTCGGCAAAGTAATGATTGTTTCTCTCGGGTCTTGTCCGGGTAATGACCCGGTCGCTGCCGTTGCTGCGAACGCTTCTATTGCCGTAGTTATCGATGGCTCTGCCCGGGAATCTTTCCTGCGACGGTCCCTGGCCCGTACCCTGGCCCAAACTTTCGGGCATGGGTTGCCGGGCCGCCATGGCCATCAACATCATGCGCAGATATTCCAGTTGCATCTGGAGCATTCTTATCTGCTCAGCTTGCTGCCGCCGCTCTTGTCGATCCCAGCTTTCCAGAGATCGGGAGCGGGCCGGGTAGTCCCTTCGCCTGGCTGTGTCGATATCGCGTCCGGTGATTCCTCGCGGGTCATTGTTGCCATCGGCGCCGGCGAATTTGTCGAAATTGTCGAGAACGAAACCCAGATCCGCTGCTTCTTGCGGATGGATCCGGTTGCCGTTCTGGATGAGATACTGCTCGAGCTCCCGGCGGGACAGGTGCGTGGGATCCCCGTCGGCATTCATCGACCCGGCATGGAGAGCCAGGGTCTCCGCCGCGCGCCGGGGGCTGCGCGGCTCCGGGAGGTGCGCTCCGGAACCGTATTGAAACTCGACTGTGGGAAAGCCCGAAAGCGCTCCACTGCATCCGGAGAGGGGTGCAAGTGGAAACGCGTCGGGTCGGTAGACCTGGTGCACGACGGATCGCGGAGTCTCATTCAATGACAGGCCAGTGTCAGGAGGGAAGAATCGAGACTCCGGCGATCCACCAGTAACCATGCGCTACCTCCTTTGTCTGGATGATTCGAAGGTTAGCCTTTTTTTGTTATGGAGTTGTTAATCGGATGCGCTCAGATTCTTTTAGATCCGCTCGCTTATGACAGCTGCCAGATTGGCTGCGTCGTCGGTACCGATGATGGTGTGCCGGCCGTCTTTGTGAGTGAGATCGACGGCATTGAGTCCATATATATTGTAGAGCCAGCCATGACCGACATAATGAATGCCCCAGCCCATGAGAGGTGTGGTTCTAATGGTCTCGACGGCGCTGATCTCGGAGAGAGGGAGGGACCAGTTCGGGAAGCCATTGCCGAATTGCCAGTGAATGCTTTCTTCGTCTACCTCCACGGTAAGCACTCGAAAAATCGCTGCCGTGGTCCCCAGGGCGCCCATCATCAGCAAACGGGCAAGCAGGAGCGGGGGCGCCAGGCTTATAGCAAGACCGGCAAGGGATGCCGCGATCATGACATTGTTGGGGACTGTCTGGATGTGCTTGTAGGACATGGAATATGACCCTCGCGTTTCTGGCCTTAAGGCTCAATTTTAGCAAGATCGAATCGTCTCATATCCGGTTTGAGCTCAGTGGGGCTAACACTAATCAGACCCCGTTCTCAGTGATGATTTCGGCGGATCTTTCGTCGATTCGCGTATGGATCCCGGTGCCGGGTCCGGCTTCAATAGCAGCGGGGGCGGCATCCGGCTACAACTGCTTCATTTCGGTGCGACCGTAAGGAGGTCTCATGGTTTTTCACGGGTTCGATAACTGCCGCCCCTGCTCCGGAGATTCGACCGGAGATGCAACCGCGGATTCAATCGGTATAGATTTCCACTTCCTGGATGAATTTCGCCCCGCAAGAATGGAAGGGCCCGGTCAGGCGGTTTTCTCTCCCGGCTGCATGTCATTCGGCGGTCCGAGGATTGTGATCATGATACTGCCGGAGGTGCCCTCTTACTATTCGATGCCGAGCGGCGGTCCGGATCGGGTGATCGATTTTCGGCGCCTGCGTGGTTGTCCCGGCTGGAGCTCGGATAACTTCGGCTCTCCCTGTGATGGCATTCCGCGCCTGATCATGGACCTGATCGCAATGAGCGCCCGGGGCTCCCAGGAAAGCTGGCTAGATCCGTCCCGGCAAAATCAGGGCTGGCCCATCGGAGGCTGGCAGGGCAACTGGCAGAAGGTCGCTCCGCAAGACAACTGGCGTTCGGGCTACGGCATGCCGCCGGCACTTGCCCGGGAGCTGGCTAGTCGGGCTCACCGGACAGGAGAGCAGGCCTGGCGCAATACTCCCCCCGGGCAGACCGGCGGGCGCTGGCGCGCGGATTACGGTGTCGCTCCCGGTCTGGCGGAGGAGCTGTCTCGCCGGGCTCAGCAGACTAGAGAGCAAGCCTGGCGCAATACCCGGCCGGGACAGACCGGCGGGCGCTGGCGCGCGGACTATGGTGTCGCTCCCGGTATCGGAAACGACCTTGCTGACAGAGACCTGCAAAACAAGCTGGAGGCCTGGTATCTTCGTCGTCGCAATTAGCGTCGTGGTCAGGGATTGCAGTAGTCGCAATAGGTGGGATCCGCTCTGTAGTCGGATTCGTATTTGCTGATTCTGATCGAATGTTCGCAGTTCCAGCATGAGTTTATGTACCATCCGACAACCATAGTAGGTCTTCTGCAATTTGCGCACAGGAGGCCAGCCTCCTTGCCTGTCTGCCCGAAGCCGACTGCGGAGCATTCAGGGCACCGGGACGCCAACCTTCTGGCAAGCTTGATCGCAGTCCTTCTTATATTTCTCATTCGAGTGGGATTCATATGAGCCCGCATATCGCTCTCGAGCCATACATGAGTGGCGTCGGATGATTTGCGGCACCGGTCGAATAGCGAAATTAACCGCTTGTGTTCTGTTATTCCTTTGAAGGTCAGGGACTTGATGAGGACGGGCTTGTCCAGAGCTCTTTCTGGTTTGACAGCACCGGCTATGACAATGCCGTGTGATGGGAAACGGCATCTGCTGGCGAGCTTCTCGACTTCTTCGATGGTCTCCGCATAGCCGTAGCAGTAGTTCGTCTCGAAAGCCAGATAGTCTTCCTTGAGACTGAAGTTCCGGAGCCTGTCCACGAGATAGATGATTTCGTGGTGACCGGGAATAATCGGCATCTGTGGATGGGGACCGAAGGACCCTTCCGTGGCTATGGCAACATTGATGTCGGACCCGAGGCGCAGCCTGGCATCATCGAGACCTTTCTCTGCCTTCGCCCTGACTGTCTCTTCCGGGCTTCCGGCTCGCTCGATTTCACCGGTGAAGGTCCCCAGCTCGTCGGTGTCGAAGTCGGAGTAGGCCAGGATGTCGCATCCGGTCGCGACCCTCAGAGGCTTTGCTATTGCCTTTTCCTTCGAGTGTTTCGAGACAATGGCCACCGCCGTGTTCTTGTACGGGTGGTCGGCTTCGAGGGTCATTTTTTTTGAATCTCTAAATATGGTCATGTATTCATACATATTGAATGTTCTCAATAAAATCAAGCCTCTTCACGGAGAGGCTTTTTTGTCCATGTTTGTAAAGGTTCTCATTGACCGGGCGGCAGATTGTTGTATGATTGGTAATGTTCATAGCTTCAAATATTCGAAGATAATGAGATGAAGCGTTCCGATGAGGTCTGAATCTAAAGAGGTCCCATGAATACGCAGCTTTTGAATGTTTTGTTCCTGATAGCTCTTTCTGCCCCGGTGGTCCTGACCATATTTCTTATGACCTTTCCGGGACGCGGGAGAGTAGAAAGGCTTCTGCCGGTGGTCTATTTGACGGGCAGTGCTTTGAGCCTGGCCGGAGGAATCCTGGCGGCGGTCACAGGGGTCCATGCTGTCCGGCCTGGTCCGTTTATAGGGGACTTCACCAGTATGATGGTGCTGGCTTCGGTGTTGCTCATAGCAGGTGTAATCGCTGCATACTCCCGTCGATACATTCTCACGGCAGGCAGCCGTGCCAGCTTCCTGACCTCGATATCGTGCCTGGTCTGCGCCTCGGCTCTGCTCTCGGTGTCGGATGACCTTTTGCTGACAGGGTTGTGCTGGTCCTCGATCAGCTTTCTCCTCTGGCACTGTCTTGTCCGGATGGGCAAGCCGGACAGCGCACGGACCGTGCTCAAGCATCACCTGCTCAGCGACCTGATGCTCGTCGCCGGCTTTACCCTTGTTTTCTTCTCCTCAGGCACGACAAGCCTGACCGAGCTGACCTCGACCGGTAGCTCGCCCATGTCGCTGTCTGGCGTGGAGCCAGTCGCCGCTGCCCTCATCGTTCTCTCCATGTGTGTGAAGTCGGCGCTCTTCCCGTTCCACCGGTGGCTCCTCGCTACCCTGGATGCTCCCACTCCGCTTTCTGGATTGCTTCATGCGGGTCTGGTCAACGTCTCCGCGATTCTCGCCTACCGCATCTATCCCATACTGGAGCCCAACGCCGCTGTGATCACGGCATGGGGGATCCTGGCTTTCGTCTCGGCCGCCGTCGGTACCTTCTCTATGTCCGGTCAGTTCGATGTCAAACGAAAGCTTGTCTACTCGACCGTGGGTCAGATGGGCTTCATGGCCCTTCAATGCGCCTGCGGGGCAGTCGGTGCTGCCGTCCTGCATATGATCGCTCACGGGCTCTTCAAGTGTCACATGTTCCTTCAGTCGGGCACCTCTGTTTCGGAAGGGACCGTCAAGAAGCAGTGGTCTGGACTTCCGAGCCGAAAGTCATATCCTGTCGTCGCGACCGTCCTTCTCTCGATTGCTCTCCTTCCGTTCAGCATCTTCCTCTGGTCATCTGATTTAGCTTCGGCGGCTACCGTGACAGTGGCTTCTCTGGCCCTGGTTGCGGCGCTCTGGTCGTATTCGTCGGTCTCGAGGGTGGGCTTCAGACATGTCTTGCCGGCAGCTCTGGCCCTGGGAGCCGCCCTGGCAGCCTCTGGATCTTTGATGGCATCTTTCGAGAATGCAAGCGCGTCTTCTTCCCATCTCGCAGCGCCGTTCATGATCGCAGTGCTCGCCCTGGCCTGCATCGGATTCCTGAAAGAAATTGCAGGCAGATCCGAGCTCGGAAGGGCAGTCTACGTTCAATGTTTGAACGGCTTTTATATCGACGAGCTAGCCTTTGCTGCGGGCAATCTCAAATCTGGTAACAGGGGGGACAAATGAGAAAATCAGACATTGATACGGCGGCAAAGACGCTCAATTCGTACTGGCCCCTGCGAAATTTTATCGCATGCAATGCCGTGGCCGGGCTGGAGGAGATGAGCTTCGACCAGGCTATGTCTTTTCTGAGCGCCAATTTGAAAGCGAGTGTCTACCTGCCTCTCAGCGACTATCGCGCCTACTATGAAAATGGCAGGATCAATCCCCGGGATTTCAAGGAGGCTTTGCAGTCTGCCGGTCGAGAAGCTCGAAGGAAGGTCGACACGGGCATGCCAGCTACCTGGTCGGAGCTGCTGGACGCAGCCTGCGGCGCCAGGGTCGAGGCTCTGGTCGGAAGGCAGGTGATCAAGTGGCTTGGCTCCTTCTTCGATGATGTCCAGGCTCAATCCGAGGTCGATAAGTCAGGTGGACTGTGGTGCTACTGGAGGCGGCATGTGGGCTTCGATCTGTCCCTGTCAATCCACGGCTCGCGGGGTTGGCGCGCTCGGCTCGAAGCGTTGTCTGAGAATTCGTATAAAGCCATCACCCAGCTGCTCGAGGCAACAGGAGTAGATGAGGATAGACGAATCGGATACGCGGGCCGCCATTTCTTGAGGCTGCCCGGCTGGTCGAGTCATCTGAAGTGGCGTCAGGCGAACGGTCATCCCGATGTGCTTGCCGACTTCCTCGCCCTTGTTCTGTTCTATGAGTTCGAGTTCGCCACTGCTTATATAAAAAGACAGGGGCTTCCCGACGCCGGCTGGAAATCTCTCATCGACCGCGCCGGGGGCGCTGTCGATCCGGATGGTGACTATGCTTATGAATGGCAGGAAGCCTACGAGCTCAATTACCGGAACAAGCTTCTGGCTCTCATAGACCGGCGTCCTTCCCGAATCAGGACAGAACGTCCCGATTGTCAGATGGTGTTCTGCATCGACTGTCGCTCAGAGCCTGTGCGGAGACTGCTCGAGTCCAGCGGCTCATACGAGACGCTGGGTTTTGCCGGCTTCTTCGGTTTCCCCATGAAATTCAAGCCTCTCTGCGGCTCCCTGGAGACTGATCTCTGCCCGGTACTGATCAGCCCGGACAAGCTGGTAACCGAGGCTGCTTCCAGGGGCAGGGAACGTCTTCATCTTAGCTTTCGGTCTCTGGCTGTCTCGGCCCAGCAGTTGCGCAAGCGCCTCAAGAGCAGTCTGGCAGGTGCATTCGGCATGGTGGAGGCTATCGGTATGTGGTCCTCGATGCCTCTGATTCTCAGGACATTTCTGCCCGGAGCATGGAGCCGCCTGGAGTCTGGAGTCAAGAGAGGTCTGACCGGCGATCAAGAAAGAGACCTGGACCTGACCGCCTTCTCTCTGGATGAAATGGCCGCCCTTGCCGAAGGTTGCCTCAGAGGAATGTCCCTGACGGACTGCTTCGCGCCCCTGGTTGTCTTTTGCGGACATGGCAGTAGTTCGGTGAACAATCCATTCGCTTCATCGCTCGACTGCGGTGCATGCGGAGGCAACGCCGGCGGTATCAATGCCCGTTTCGCTGCGACCGTAATGAATCGGCCCGATGTCCGCTCCATGCTGGCTGAAAGAGGAATCAGAATACCGGATGACACCCTCTTCGTTGCTGCTCTGCATAACACCACCACCGATCGTTTCGAGATTCTCGACAGACATCTCATCCCACTGAAATGCATGGAAATGGTCGAGCGTCTGAGCGACGATCTCTTTTCTGTGTCGAAAGCCGCCAGGGAGGCGAAGAGGAAGAGGCTGCCGGACGGTGGAGAGAATCTCGACCAGCGGGCTGTGGACTGGGCTCAAGTTCTCCCCGAGTGGGGACTGGCTCGCAATGCCGCTTTCGTAGCGGCACCCAGAGATTGCACCGCCGGCGCGGATCTGGACGGTCGGGTTTTCCTGCACTCTTACGACTGGGAAAAGGACTCCAGTGTAGCGGTCCTGGAGACGATCATGACAGCGCCTCTGGTTGTGGCTCAGTGGATAAACATGCAATATTATCTCTCCACCGTCGACAACAATGTCTTCGGCAGCGGTTCGAAGACCGTGCACAACGTAGTCGGTGATTTCGGAGTGATGACCGGTCAGTTTGGCGATCTGCGGCTCGGCTTGCCCATGGAGTCGGTGATGTCATCCGAGTCGGTGCGAGAGCATGAGCCCATGCGCTTGCTGGCTGTTATTCGGGCACCAAGACGAGCCCTCGATTCGGTGATGGTCAAGCACCGGAATATCGGCAATCTTGTCTCGAATCGCTGGATCCGCCTGGTTGCTATCGAGCCTCAATCGGGCGAGATGTTCGAGAGCAAAGGAGAAGGAGCCTGGCTTCCAATCGAGCTGGATCCGGCAGAGAAGGCGCCTGGGCGAAGACGCTTGCCTGCATTCGCCAGACTCTAGAGAATGATTCGAATCAGATGACGAATCTCCCGCGACCGGGCTCTCGCCCCCGGTCGCTTTTCTTCTCCAGGCGGCTCATCCGGCGCATCCGCTCCATTGCCTGACGGAACTTTCTTTTCAGAGAGCCGGTGGAGGTGTTCATTCTTTTTGCCAGCTCCTCGTAAGAGAGGATTTCTCTCGAGTAGAGACCGAAACGGTGAATAATCAGCTCCCTTTCCTGATCGCTCAGGCAACTCATGAGCGACTCGACTTCCCTCGTCCTGAGGGACTGCTCCACCATACTCTCCGGGTTCCGGCCGCTGGCATCGGCGATCAGATCCCCGAGCTCGGAGACATTTTCCGCTTTGATTGGCTGATTCAGAGACACCGGCATGAGACCGCCAAGCAGGGCTCTTTCGATCCTGCCCGCACTCAGTCCGGAGCAATCCTCGAGAACGTCGCTGGTGGGCTGCGTGCCATGGCGGCTGGAGTAATCAGCGGCTATACGATTGAGCTTCCTGATGTCTCTGTTCAAATTGACCGGCAGGCGAACCGACCTCGCCTTGTTGTCCACCGCTCGCGACAAGAATTGCAGGATCCAGCGGGATGCATAGGTTGAGAACCTCGTTCCTCTGGAAGGGTCGAAGAGTTGAGCCGCTCTGAGCAAACCCAGATTGCCTTCTTGAATCAGGTCCTCGAAATCCAGACCCCTGCCGTTGAAAGCCTTGGCGAATTTGACTACCAGTTTCAGATTGGCCACGACCAGCTCGCCCAGAGCTTCCCGGTCGCCCGTGTCCCGGCGCTCTGCCAGCTCCACCTCCTGCTCCCGGCTGAGCAAGTCGCGACTGTCCAGCTTGCGGAAATAGTTGGACAACAATTCGTTGTCCGAGTCGCCAGAGTCTCGAGTTCTCGAGACCGGCCTAAAATCGAGCTCTTCTATATAGAAGGTCGCCGGCCCGATTGTCCCCGAGGGATCTCTGCCCCCTTGACTCGCATGACCATTCACTCTCCCTCCTCTGCCGAGGCCCTCGACTTGCTATCTCCTGGCTGCCCCTCCATCTGCCTCGTGCGCTTCTCGCTGATCCTGGTCTCATCATAGGCAAGCCTTGTGAACCGCCTGTGAACGCCGGTGTTCACCGTGGCGTCACCCGCCGGGCTTACGATCAAGTTATGAGTAGTAGAAATCTCCGTCCTGAAAAATCCGGGTCGAGCGAAAAGGGCTCTGAGGCGCGCTGCTCGCCAATTCTCGAGACTTCGAGAAGCCCCTACGAAAAGCTTCTCGTCCTGGACCGAGCCATATCGGCTGCCAGAAACGGGATAGTAATCACCGATCCGAATCTGCCTGACAATCCGATAGTCTATGCAAACCAGAGCTTCCTGCAATTGACCGGATATGATCGCTGCGAGGTGATCGGTTTCAATTGCCGGTTTCTGCAGGGAGACGATCGCAGGCAAGAAGCGCTTTCCGACCTGAGGAAGGCGGTGAGAGATGAGCGCCCGATAACGGTAGTGCTGCGGAACTACAACAAGAGCGGCGCGCTTTTCTGGAACGAGCTGACCGTCTCTCCGGTCCACGATGACAGCGGACGGCTGATTAACTTCATCGGTATACAGAACGATATCTCAGCGCGTATGGAGGCCGACAGGCGGATAGCCGAGTTCTATTCGATGGTGTCGCATGAGCTGCGCACTCCTCTCACCTCGATCAGGACTTCGCTCGGTCTGCTCGAGGATGGCTCGGTCGGCGAGCTTCCCGCTGACGCCTCCAGACTGGTGGAGATAGCCTACCGGAACACCGACCGGCTTGTCAGGCTGGTCAATAACATTCTCGACTTTCGAAGAATCGAGGCCGGCAAGCTCGAGCTGTCCAGATCCGTGTTGTCGGTCAAGAGCGTTGTCGAGCAGGTTCTGGGAGAGATGCGCTCGACTGCGGATGCCCGGAAGGTCGAGCTCGAGTCCTCTGTCGACGGCAGAGCCAGGGTGCTGGCTGATCGCGATCGTTTGCTTCAGATTCTGACCAACCTTGTCGGCAACGCCATAAAGTTCTCGGCAGAGTCCACAGCCGTGCTGGTCGATGCCCGGGTCAGCCCATATGACAGGAAGATGATCCGTTTCCGAATAGTCGACCAGGGACCCGGTATCCAGAGAGAGGATCTGCCGAAGCTTTTCCGGATATTCCAGCAGATCGACTCATCGGATTCTCGCAAGGTGGGTGGATCGGGTCTCGGGCTGGCAATCTCCAAGTCCCTTGTGGAGATGCATGGTGGCACTATCGGTGTCGACAGCAGGCCCGGGGAAGGCAGCGTTTTCTGGTTCGATATCCCGGCGGCTCGTCCCGCATCGACCCGTTCATAGCAAATTCACTCCGCCATGGCAAGATGGAGACAGTCACGGAGGAGTCGAATATGACAGGTGTCTGTCCACTCGCCATCAAGCCTTCCAGAGGAATAGTCGAGCTCTCGTTGAGCGACCTCAGTGTCGGGCTGGGCGAGCGCGAGGCTCGACTGATTCTCGACTGGTTCAGCCAGGCAGCTGGACTGTCGGTAACGTTCTTGCTTCGAGTCGATTGCGGCAGCCTCGAGATCGAGGGGCGCAATTATGATCGACATATCGAATTGCTCGTTTTCGGCAATCATGGTTCTGAGCTCAAAGCCCGTACCTTCTGCCTGCCGAAAGTATCGCTTCCGGCTTTCATTGATGAGCTGGAGAGAAGCATCTCGAAAGCTTTTCGCTGATATCGTCACTCCCTTACGGAAGGTCTTCTCAGGATATACCCTTTGCCTCTGACTGTCTCGATCAGATCGCAACCGGGAAAGGTCTGCCTCAGTAATTTCATATGGGTTCTCACCGAGTCTGTGGAAGCAAAACTATCATCGCTCCAGACACGCTCGAGAATCGCGTCGGCAGAGAATATCTGGTTGGGATGCCGCATGAAGAACTCGACGATATCGTAGACTTTCGGTCGAACATGCACCGGAGTGCCTGCCATCCTGATCTCGCACCTGGCGGGATCGAGCTCGATTTCGCCGCAGCGCATTATGGAGTCGGTTAGATTGGAGGGACGCCGAAGCAGCGCTCTTATACGAGCGGCAAGCTCTTTGTTGTCGAACGGCTTTGTCAGGTAGTCGTCCGCTCCTGCGTCGAGACATGTCTCTTTATCGTCAACGGAAGCCTTGGCTGTGAGCATCAGGATAGGGGCCTTGCCTCCCATTGCTCTGAACTGTTTGCATACGTCGAGGCCGGTTATATCCGGCATCATCCAGTCGAGCACGATCAGGTCGAATTTATAGGCGCGCAGGACGCTGAGGGCTTCGCCGCCGCCCCTGCATTGCATGACATTATGACCCTGGGCCCGCAGGGCTGTGTCCAGCAGGCTCAGAAGGTCCGCATCGTCCTCAACGACCAGTAGTTTGGACATCCCGAATCTCCGTCACTTAGCCCACAGCGTCTTTGAGGGCTGCGCGGGCCGCCAGGTGTTTGCATGTGGCATCGAGCAGCTCGTATTCTTCGTTCAGACGCTCGGCGATACTGTCGATCTCGAGCAGCCTCTGTCTTTCCCGGGGCGAGCCGTAAAAGGACGCCGGGACATAATAGGAAAGCTCGAGGGGCGTCATGGACCAGATGTCGCCCATATCGAAGCCTTTACCTGAAAGCTTGATGGTCAGACGTTCTATATCGTCGAGGATGGTTCGCACCGCCAAGGCCAGGTCCGACGAACGCTTGTCCGGGAGCTCGTCTTCGAGGATCACCACCCTGGCTCTCGCGTACGGGACCTCTTGCTCGAGCTCGCTTATCCTGAAGCGCTGGCGACCCATGGTCATGATGTCCAGCTTGCCGTCACTCAGCGGCTTGCACGATGTCACCTCGGCTATGCAGCCGACCTCGTCCAGTTCGCGGCTGTCCGAGATTCTCACGACGCCGAACATGAAGTCTTTGAGAATGACTTCATGGAGCATCTTTTTGTAGCGCTCTTCGAATATGTGCAGGGGCAGGTACTGCCCCGGGAACAGAACCGTACGAAGTGGAAAGATTGGAAAATTAGCTCTGGTTGCCCTGGTTCGCATGACCTTCACCTCCCATTTGCTCATTATCCGGAGCAAAGGGGAACTTCGTGTGAACGGGCACGAGAAGAGATGAAATCAGTCCAGGACTACCGGCATGACTTCCGGAAAAATACCGCTGTCAATGGCAAGAACGGCTGGAGCCGGAGCGAATGATTGCTGATTCCTGCCGAACTCGTCGAGCTCTCTGGGCAGAACCAGGGTGATCGGGGGCTCGTCCGAAATGGTCGTCTTGACCCTGGACTTCGACCAGAAAGTAAGTTTGAAAAGATTACCGAGTGTGCTCATTTTTGCACCCCCCAGCCGCAGCGAAACATCAAGATATTTATAACACCGTTAATGTAAGAGTGTGAATTATTTCTGCTTTATGAGCCGCGCCTAATGATTCTGTGGTGGGAATGTGCACCTGTCCGCCTCTCGGCGATCAGGTCGTCAAGCCCTGCTGCTTGATGAAGTCCAGGAAGCTTCTGTACTTGCTGATGCTCTCGTCTTCCGGGTCAAGGCTTTCGATTCTGACCAGGACTTTCTCGAGGTGGGCGAGATTCCACTCTGCAAGGTCCACCGCCGCCTGGGCGGACTCTGTTCGGATAGAGCTGTCGTTGATTCTGCGGGCCATCGCCAGGAGGTCACGGGCTCGCTCGAGGTCTCCTTCCTTGAGCTTGATGACAGCCAGCATGGCATAAGGCCACTCGAAGTCGGGATCGCTGAGGATGAGCTTCTCGCAGATACTTCTGGCCTCCTCTTTCTGCTGGATCACTCTCGCTCTGGTGGCAGCGAAAAACTTCCTCTGGGCTTCGTCCCGGACGCGTTTTCTGGGCACCCGACATTTCATCCGATTGCGGGCGATTGCTGCTTCGGAGCTGTCCGGAAAGTCGTCAAGCACTTGCTCGAGAGCCGCCCTGGCGCCCTCTGGCAAGCCGAACGCGTCGTAACGCCTAGCCAGGAACAGATACTCCTCGGCGGTGCGACCCGCCGGAATCTCATAGAGGGGTAGACCGACTGCAGGCAGGACATGATTTTCGATGGCCTGCTCGATGGTCCCTTTGACGGTGTCCGAGATAACCGTGAGCGCCGAGACCAGACCGTTCTTGGCCTTTTTCATCGGCTCGAATCTGTCCATCAAAAGGTCGGCTTTCGAGGCGGTAGCTTTGAGCAGAGTGCGGGCTGCCGAGGTAATCTCCTCGGTGGAGTCCTTGACCAGGACGACTCCTTCGAGACCTTTGAGGAGCAGAGCCAGGCGCTTCTGTCCTTCTTCGGAGAATCGACTGTTGGGTTGAGTCTCCACGACCCTGGTGGTGCAGGTGGCGATCTGGCGGTGCCACTCGAGAACCTGGTAACGCATGAGGAGTTTCATATACTCCTCGAAACGAAGATCTTTTGGTACATCGCGGGGAGGAAGCATACCGGCTCTCCGATTAGGTGAAAGAAGGAACGAGGCCAGGCTCTAGTCTAGCAGAGCGCCCGAGGTCTCAGCTTCCAGTAGATTCGGCCATGCCGAGCCTGGTCTTTCTCTTCGTTTTCAGAGTCAGGACTTCAGTCCCGGTTTCTATGACGAATTCTTCGTCGATTTTCTCGCCGTTTCCTTCAGGGGTCTCGGCAAGTATTGATCTCAGCTCGGCGGAAAGCCAGGCTACCGATTCGAGGCGCTCCTGGGGATCGATGGCTGTCGCCCGCGCGAGAAGCGCCGACAGGGTGCCGCCGGTGCCCTCCGGGAGGGCGCTTGCCCGGATTTGCGCGATGGCAGTCGGGTCTTTGCCTGTGAGCATGAAATAGACGACTCCGGCAAGAGCATAGATGTCGCTTGCCGGACCGGCATCACCCCGGAATTGCTCCGGCGGTGTATAAGCATGCTTGCCGGCGCATTCCGAGCGGCTGTCTTTCGATTTTCGCTCGGCGACGCTGAAGTCGATGAGCTTGATACTGCCGTCCGGAAGCAGGATGATATTGTCCGGAGTGAAGTCTCTGTGCACCACAGGCGGTGAGAGGCTGTGAAGATAGTCCAGGACTTCGCACATGAGCAAGGCCAGGCGAATCGCTTCTTCTTCGCTCAGGGAGCCGTGCTCTGTCAGATGCTCTCTGAGATTCTTTCCCTCGACATATTCGAGTACTATGTAGGCTGCCGAGTCTTCGATGAAGAAGTCCGACATCTTGACGATGCCCGGGTGACGGAGCTGGCTCAGGAGAGCAGTCTCGTTCTCGAAGGAGGCAGCCGATTCGACCAGGGAGGTAACCGAATCGCCGGCGACAAGCTGGAAACGCTTGAGCACCACCGCAGTGCCGTCACGGTCATGAGCCATGTATACTACCGCCTCGCCGCCTGCCCTCAGGCGCTCCGCCACTTCGTACCGACCGTCTTTCAGTATCGCTCCGCTTTCCAGGTCTGTCCTGCTTCCTTTGATACCGTCACTGAGGATGTCGAACCAGATCTCGGTATAGCGAGGATCGTTCAGGATCTTGCTTCCTACCAGCTCCTCCTGTACATCGGTGCTGAGAGGCACCAGGGGGGCATGCTCTTTGAGGTGACGGAAAAGCTGGTTCTTCTCGGCAATGGTAAGCTCGTCCAGGCAGAGCTTGATAGATGTGTACTCCCCCGCTAGAAGCAAGTAAGTACTGCGGCTGCGCATCCGGGCGGCGACTGATTCCTGGAGCTCGAGGAATTTGTGGAGCCCGGACATCAGCGATCGAAGCGGCTCGGGCAGGTCGGCGAATCTCTTCTGGTCGAGTCTCTCCTGGGAAAATCTATCGAGAGACACACGCTTGAGGTCTTCCCAGCTCATGGTGGCGCACTCGCAGTTGAAGGTAAGCAGCGCTGCGAACCAGCCTTTTATTGAGTCCTTCATGATCCTGTCCGGATAGAGATGGACATCGTATTCGGTGCTCAAGAAGTGAAGGGGGAAAGTAGCGTAAGCGCATCCGAAAAGCGTGCAGAGGCACCAGCATAGACTGCACAAGTAGAGACCTATGGTCACGATCACGAAGCCGAACCGAGGGTCGGCGGAAGGGTAGTTGAACATCGGATCGAGACCGAGGTTGTTGTAGAGCCAGAGCGATATGGCAGCCGGAATCCCCAGTCCGAATAGAGTCATGCCGGCTACCGGGAAAGCAGAGGAGTAGAAGAATGCATGGGGCTCTCTTGTTTCTGTCCGGTTCTGGGTGAGGCGCAGGGTACAGCCCGGAGGAAGAGGCTTTTCCTTTTCCGGAAGAAGACCCCGGAAGAGATCGAAGGTGTAGTAGATGGTCATCCAGACAATCATGACGATGGGACAGAAAAGCACGCTCAGGCAGAGGATCGGCTGCCAGCTCCGTCCTGTTTGCAAGAGCCAGCGCCGGTCGCCGAGATGCTGCCTGTCGTTGAGATAGGCGTCGAAGATCTCCATGCGCTCGGTCGTGTCTCGAGGAATCTTCGCATAAGACCGGGCCAGGGTATTGGCGAATATATAGAAGGCGATGACATAGACCGAGCAGAGGAATTTCCAGACCGCGTCATACCAGTATCCGCAGCGCCAGACCGTGGAGAGGTCCCGGCGAAGATCTTCGCGTCCGAATTCGTTTGCGTTAATAGATCCGGCGCTCATATCGCTTCCTTCTGGCAGGTCTTCGCTGCTTGCTCCAGGCGAAGGCTCAGTCTTTCTGCTTCCTCTTTTTCCGATTCTTTGCTTTCGAGCAGCCCGAGACTATCTCCATCGCCTTCGAGAATCCCGAGGATCTGCCTGAAAGATGCGATTCTGTCTTCCGGCTCGAAGCTCGTGCATTTTTTGACAATCTCATTCAGCTCGTCTGTCAGGACATAACCTTCCGACTTGGGATCGGATTGCTTGAGGGCTTCGGGATCTTTGCCGGTGATGAGGAAGTAGAGACTGCATCCGAAGCTATAGATGTCGCTTCTCGGATCGATGTCACCCCTGAGTTGCTCCGGAGCTATATAACATTGTTTGCCTATCAGTGTCCCTGTGACGCCTTCTATAAACTCATGGGCGGCTCCGAAATCGATCACCCTCAGTCTGCCCTCCCGGTCGATCATGAGATTATCCGGGGTCAGGTCGCGGTGAACGATGGCAGGCTCGCGCTCGTGGAGATAGGAAACGGCCCGGGCGAGCTCCAGGGCGATAGCGCGGGTGGTGCTCTCTTTTCGCTTGCCGTGCCTCTCGATGATCTGTCTGAGATTCTCGCCTTCTATATACTCGACTATCAAATAGGTCGAGCCGCCCTCCTCGACAATGTCCAGAACCCGGGCAAGAGCGGCATTCTCGCAGGAGCGGACAATCTCGTATTCGCGTTTTAAAGAATCTTTCCAGGCGGAACTCTTCTCGGATTGATCAGGTGTGACGAATTGTTTGAGGACCACCAGGGCGCCGCTGGCATCCCGGGCCAGGTAGACTGCCGAAAGCGGTCTGGTGGCAAGTTGCTTGACGATTCTGTAACGTCCGTCCAGCACCATGTCGCCAGCTTGTTCGACGGCAAAAATCGTCGACTCGAAGCGTGCGGGTGTTTCCGATTTCTGGCTGCGCTCTTCTTCTATCAGCTCTCTCTTGAGGTTGATGGTCTCGGCGTCGAACCGGCAGTGTTCGGCTCTCTCATCGGCTTTTCTGATTATCGACGCCAGATCCGCCCGGCTCAGATTCTTGAGAGGGACTTTTAGTCCTCTCTGTCCCCGGAATTTGAGGCTGAGGACTTTTTCTTTCCCCTTGCCTGCAGTCTCGACCTCGTCCAGATCGCTCCATGGTTTCCAGGAAAGGCTGACTATGGGATTCTCGGCCATGATGCCCCGGTCGCTCAAATGGATCCTGGCGCCCCGACGATTGGGAAGGTAGCATGCCCACATCACCGCCAGGGGACCGGCACCATAGGCCGCGCAAATGGACGCGGCGAAAAGGCAGAGCTGCCAATGAGGGCGAGAGAAGTCACCGAAGTAATTGGCATCGCGCATGCAAGCCCTGAGCCATCCCCATATGGTGGCACCCAGAGGATTGTCCGGCAGTATCGATGAGGCTACCAGGGCGAATAGGACGCAGTAAACAAAAGCGAACCAGAAGAGGGAGCTGAAATAGTCCTTGAGCCATGTCGCTCGCCCTTTGACGTTGATCAGATCGCCGAAGCTCTTGACCGAGTCGATCATCGCTTCCATCACCGAAAGAGGTGTCCGGATGCTTCTTTCGAGGATGGATTCGAACAGCAGGCTGACGCGCACCCTGACCGATGCGGTGAAATACATGAAAGTTAGCCAGCCGATGGTGGCGGTGGAGTAGAAGAGCGCCGGCGGTGCCTGGCTAACGCTGGTGATATTGGCATCGCGCATAGAGCACTGAAGCCAGTTCGCGAACATACAACCCAGCCCTCCCGGGGCGAAAAAGAGCCAGAGGCTGGCGGCGAAGAAAGAGCCCTGGAGGCAGTTGTAGGGACTGAGCCCGGATTGTCTTCTGGCTGCCCTGGAAGACTTGCTCCTTCGATATAGCAGCGCGAAGAAAGCCAGCGGCAATAAGAAAACGGCGGCAGCCTGGCAGGCGACCGGGAGCTCGTAAGAGCCCAGGGTCGAAAAAATCTCGAAGTAGTGAATGAACGAGATTCCGAAGGGAAGCGCTGCCAGCCACAGAAGCTCGTTCAGACCGACCCGGATGCAGATGGTTCGGTGGTCTTCCCCATTACCTTTTCTGGCTTTGACAAAACACACGGAAAACAGGAAAGAGATCAGCAGGAGAAATGCAGCTCCGGTGAGGCTAGGCAAATAAATAACATGAAGCGAGTTGAGAAGCCAGAGACCGGCGCTTGCACCGGCGAAGAGCAAGCAGTCGGTGAGGCTCAGTAAAAGACCTTTCGATTTCGCCGTTTCAGTGACTCTTCCGGCGGCTGCCTTTCGGTGATACGCCAGGGAGAATAGCGCCAGGGGCATGATGAATATGAGAAGGGCCTGACAGACGACACCCATGTTCTGGATGCAGTAGGCATCGAAGATTCCGTAGCTGTCGATGATCCAGAAGAGGAGCAGAACCAGAGCCCCCCGGCAGCCTGGCAGTTTGAGGAGGCACTCGCGCATCTGGCTGGATCTGATCAGGACCGGCCCGTCTCTCCTGAGCTGCCTCGCACCTCTGAAAAGGCTGATCATCGCCATAATGGGGGTGCCGGTCAGTACCAGGATCATCGGCAAGCCGACCTCGAGACCTCGCCAGACGCCGATGATGAAAGGGGTCTTGATCAGCCATTTGATTGCTGCTGGCAGAGCCTGCCACATCGATTCCACGTAAGCGGACAACAGACCCGTGCTGATCACTATTTTGATGGCTACAAGCACGGCCAGAACATAGCAGTAAGGCTGCAGTTTTTCGGTGACTGCCAGCCATAGCCGGTACTCGCTTTCCCTGGTGGATGCTTGCATCGATAAACCTCAGGGTTAGGTTATGTGCGTTTAATCTGGCTGTCAATAGGGTTTTGGATAGGCGGCTATCCGGGCAGGCGAAAGTCCCGCCTGAAGGCGGGACTTTCTGATTCGGATTGGCCGGATCGTCTTCGAGGGACTTTTTTACTGGCGAGTGGGAGGCAATTCCACTACTGCTTTTTGAGCGGCGGACCACATCTCGATGGCATAGTTCGGCGCCGGAGGCACGGAGCCGGATGCTCTTTCGGGATCGAGCCCGGGATCGGCTGTTTCCAGTCCGGGAGGAGGCGGTAGCTGGAAGCCGGGATCGGAGCCGGATGCCTGGGCGAGTCTGGGCTCGCTGCTCTCTTCCCCGCGCGGGTAGAGCGCTGTCACATCGACGGTGACTACCGGGGCGTGGTCGTCTTTGTTCCGCAGGCTCAGATAGATCTTGCTGGCGGCAACGCCTTTGACCAGTTTCTGTGCGTCCTCGGGGGAGACCGCCACGGTGACGGAGCTGGAAGGCATAGCCTCCTTCCTTCCCGGAGAGGTCTCATAGGTCTGTCCTACCGCTATGATTTTCACATCAGAGAGGATTGGAGCCACCTGGGTCTGGGCGCCGGAGCCCACCATGCTCATAATGTCGACTCGGCTTTCAGGCGTCACGAAACCGGCTACGCCGGAATTGGCGTCCACGGCGAAGGTGACTGCTCGCATGCCTTTCGGCAGGCGGGACTCGAATCCCAGAGAGATTCCTATAGGTGCCAGATCATGTTGAGAGAGGATCTGCCCCTGGGTGAGACCGTATTTGGCTATTCTGCCGGCGGCCAGGGATGGGGATGTGATGGCGTCCTGGGGCACACGGCTGAGAGGGATTTGCTTCTCGACCAGGGCGTCGGAGGCGATGGGAGTTCCTTCCGGAATATCCTTGGCCAGATAGACCACCCTGGCGTCGTTTGATTTGAGCTTGTCTTCGGCGACTCTCAATCGGTCCTTATATTCTCTGTCTTTGACGTCGAGATACGAGGTGACCAGCAAGGTGGTACCGGCAGCGATACCGATCATGGCCACCAGCAGAAATGCCGGAGGTATGCGCGACATCGACAGAACAAGCGAACGCAATGGATTCATTATCTATGCTCCTTCGTGCAGGCGGAAAGATTAACCACTCCCATCAAACGTTGCCTGCCACCAGCGGATAATAGGGAAAACCCTGGAAGACCAGTATCCTATCCCGTGGCGATATCCCGAAAGCCTTGCCGGAATGGGTGTTCGGAGAGTCCTTCCGTCGACCGATATGTAAACGGCCGGCAACAATCTGGTATACGCTCAATGCTCGTATTAATCGACTAAGTCTTGCAGGTTTGTGCGAGCTTGGAATCTGCCTTCGAGAGACCTTTCCCAGCGTTTATGATAGGCTTTAATGAAGTCCTCGAGTTGTGTCGCCGCAATACCGGCGCAGTGAATCATTTCGACTCGATCGAGATGCGGAGATTCGACCAGGCGCATCAGCACCTTTGCGTCGAGTGTGCAGTTCTCGAGAACGAGACCGGCCACTGACGAGCCTGACAGAGCCTCGAGGTCGGCTGACGTGCATCGCCGATCATTGAGTTTCAAGAGAGTGAGGGTCTTGATTCTCGCAATCGCTTCGATGTCATCATGATCGAACTCACGGGCGTTTATCGTCAGGTTCGTTAGCGCCTTCCACTTACCGATTTCTCTGGCAGCGTCTTTTTGAGCCCTGTCTAGAAGCAGGGATCGCACCTGTCTGTCCGAGAAGAAACGCAGCTCATTTCTGCCAACCGGCAGATGGATGATGCTGATATCCACTGCCTTCGTACTCGCGATAGCTTTGCCAACCCGCTCCGGCTCGAGATGACTCAAGTGCACGGAGAGAAAAGTCAGTTTCTCGAGTCCTTTCAGACTTTCGAGTCCGGAGACGGAGACCTTGTCCAGATCTTTCAGAATCAGACTGCTCAGATCGAGCTTCTCGGCTATGACCTTCATTCCTCTATCGGTTACCGGGCAGTCGTTGAGCTCGAGGGACTCGAAGGGTCTTAATGTCGAGAGCGTCTCGATGGCATTGTCGTCGATTTTCGTATTGCGGATCAGGCAGAGCCCGTGAAGACCCGATATCTCTTTCAGGCTGGCAAGGCTTGATGCATCGTATATGGTGTCTTCGAGAGTCAGGTGTGTCAGGGGCAATCTGGCGATTCTCTCGAGACCGCTGGGGGTGATTCCGTTGCCCATGATTTTGAGATGCGATAATGGAGGACTCTTGAGGCGCTCGATATCATTATCGCTGGCATCTTCTCCCAGAATAGCTGTTTTTCCTTCATCCGCTCTTCTGATCGGATCAAGCTTCGGTAGTGCCGAAAAAGCCGGCGTCATTTTAATCTGTATCGATTTCTCCCGGGGCTGCGAGGTCTCGAGCAAAGTGATTCCCAGATAAGCCGCGATTGCCACTATCACCACTACCACCAGGAAGGGCATGGCTGATCTGAGGGCGGACAACTCGCTACTGCCGGCGGCTGCCGCTTCCTGGCCTGCGTCTGTCCCTGACTCCTGCTCCGGCTTTCTTATGTCATAGCTTAAGGACTCATCGATTATTCTTTCCAGCTCGCTTCTGAGCTTGCCCATCCCGGCTGGTCGGTCTCCAGGCTCTTTTTCGAGACACTGCATAATCAGTCTCTCCAGGCTCGATCCGGCCTCTCCGTATTCCAGAGACAGGGGGCGCGGTGACTCGTCGCGGTGCATCATCATGGTCTCCAGCGCGGTATCGCCGCGAAAGGGAGGCTCTCCCGAGAGGCACTCGTACATGAGGCAGCCCAGGCTGTAGATGTCCGAGCGCTCATCGACGGAGGCGGCGCTGGTTTGCTCCGGGCTCATATAGAGGGGGCTGCCGATATTGGCGCCGGAGATGGTGAGCCTATCGTCGCTTTCGATCAGTCTGGCGATGCCGAAGTCGACGATCTTGACAATGATTTCGCCGTTTTCTCCTTCTGTCAGCATGATATTGGACGGCTTGATGTCCCGGTGCAGGACGCCATTGCTGTGGGCGTGAGCCAGACCTGCTGCGATTCTTTCGAAAACAGGCAGGGCTTCTTCTACAGAGAGTGCACCATTGCTCTTGATTCGATTCGCCAATGATTTGCCGGGGACGAGCTCCATGACAAGATAGAGCTTACCGTCCGCGTTGCCGAAATCGAGCACTCTGGCGACGTTCTGGTGATTGAGCCGGCCGGCCGCTCGGGCCTCGCGTTGAAAGCGCAGGACCGTTGCGTTGCCTGGACTGTCGTCCTGCAATAGCTTGATGGCGACATCGATATCGAGATCGGGATGGTGCGCTCTAAATACGGTGCTCATTCCGCCGCTTCCCAGGCTACCGAGGATGCGATATTTCCCGATGGTTTCCGGTTGCGACGGCATGACAATGACCGCTCTTCTATTTCTTCTTCTTCGTGACCCGGATCCTGGCCATGTCTTTGGCGGCCAGGTTGCCCTGACCTAGCCTGGTATAGATCTTGGCTCTCAGCTTGTAGAGGCTGTCGATCTTGTACCCTCTGAATTCCCTGATTCCGTCGGTGATATCCTTGAGGGCTTTATCGGTGTCGCCGTAGTCGAAATAAACATTGGCCCGGCGCTCCAGAGCGCGCCAGTCAGCCGGGTCCTTTTCGATTATGCGGCTGTAGTCCTTGATCGCATCCGGTCCCTTTTTGACCTGCTGGTAGCAATAGGCCCGGCGCATGAGCATCTCGTAGGAGTCGGGATCGTCTTCCATGGCCTTGCTGTAGTCTTCGATAGCCTGGTCATACTTGCGGAGCTTGTAATAAGTGTCGGCTCTCTGCCTGAAAGTCTTCGGGTCTTTCTTGATATTGAGTGCTTCGGTGAGATTGTCGATTACGTCCGTGCTGACGCCGATCAGATTGAAGCACTTGGCTCGCTTCAAGTAGATGTCGTACTTGTTCTTGCTTCCTTTATTCAGCGCCTGGCTGAGATCCCTGAGGGCTTTGTCGAACTGCCCGATGGCTATGAATATGTCTGCCCGCAGCTCATAGGGCTCGGGTTTCCTGGTCTCGAGCTCGATGGCTTTGTTGGCGTTGAAAAGGGCAGCCGGGTATTGCATCAGGTGATAAAAGGAAAGCCCGCGCCAGTAATAGCCCAGATACTCTTTAGGGTTCTTCTTGATATAGGCGTCGCAGCGCCCTCTCACCTTGTCGTAGAGCCGCTTGTCGAACATCTCCTGGACATTGTCCAGGGTCGGGGCAGCATTCTCGGAGGCTCCCGGCGCCGGGGTCCCCCAGCCCGCAAGAAGCAGGACGGTCAGAGCGGTGGCGGTCTTGGATTGGCGGCTCATGGTGCTTTGCTGGTTCGAATCGAGACCGATATTGTCTCACACAGATCTGATATATTGAATGAATGAGAATCTACCGGCAGGCGGTCACGATTGCTACCAGTCTTCTGGCTCTTGGTTCTGTCGCGATTGCCGCCCCGCTTCCAGATGAACAGGGAGCAACTCCTGCTTCGAATGGATCGCCTGCTCGGAAGTCGAAGAAGCCGAGAGCGACCGCCGGGAGCGTGGCCGCTCATGGTGGTAGCTCATTCGATGATGTTCTCGACCTGCCCGGTCTGTCTGACAGTCAGAGGCTGGCATTGCTCAAGATTGTCCAGGAATTCAAAATGAGCTCGAAATCCCTGAGGCGCGAGTTGAAAGCCAACAAAGCTCAGCTGAGACAGATGAGAGGGAATCATCAGCCTCAAGAGGCCGGGACTGTGATCGGCGGCGCCATAATGGCTGGTCTGGCATCGGTGGAGCCGGGGAAGCAAGTCGCGGGCAGAAGACAGCGCCCTGGCGCCGATGAGACTGCAGAAGAGAGAAGGAGACATCATGTCCTGAAGGCTCGGATTCTGGATGTAAAGCAAGAGCTGGCTGAATTGAGGTCGGCGGCCTGGAAGCAGATCCTGCCGATTCTGACTCCCGAGCAAAGAGAGAGCCTCAAGCCTGATTGAATCTACCTTCTTGTCCCGAGAGCGTCTCTCACCTGACTCTCTAAGAGCAGACCGAACATCGCACCGATGACACGGGGCGGGCTCTGGGAGGTAAAGTCGTTTCCCGGAAGCGGTTGTATGTATATGTCCGGCAGCGATGACCGGGTAGCTCTGGTGCTCCCGCTCAATGAAGTGACAAGAGTATTGGAGGCGAGGGCTGCAGGCGTTGTATTTCCGTCATTCCAGATCGGGGTCACAACCGGTATGACTCTTGAAGCCTCTGATATGGCAGTCATGTTCGCTCTCAAGCTCTGGTAATCGGATCTGGATTGAAACCTCTCCAGGGATGTTTCGAAGGCCCGGCCGCGATTGGCCTGGCTGACCGGTTCGCCCAGGCTCTGCTCGAGACCGGAGAGACTAACTGCTTCGAGTCCTCCACTGACGCTGAGGACTGTTATATCCTTGCTGCGAGCATCCCGGGCGGCCGCCTGAAAAGCCGCATCGCTTCCCTGGCTCACATCGTAGCGGACTATCTCGACACGGTCTCTGATATAGCCAGGCAGGGAGGCCCGCAGTCTGTCCTCGACTCCTCTACCGTGCGCCGAGCTGAAATCGTCGACTATCCCGACTCGGATCACGCCATCCTGCTCGAGCTGGCTCAGGGCATGACTTGTAAAACTGCCTCTCAGGGAACGCCTATCGAGGGCGGAGCCGGCATCGGCGGAGTCAACCGGGAGAACTCTGGTGACGGTGTCATTGTAGACATCCCTGATCCCATCCCTGATCCCATCCCTGATCTGGCCCGGGATGCTTCTTATATCAGCTATCTCTGTCGAGGTAGAGATCTGGGAGAGAAGCTCCTCGCTGCTCGTGAAGCCTGATGGAGTATCTCTATCGGATCTTTCCATCGGTCCGTGTTGGCTCAGCCAATCGATCGAGACCGCTGACAGAGCACAGTTCTCGTATCCATCCGCCTTCTCCGGGGGCGGCGTCCATCGCTCGAAAGTGGTCATGACTTGAGTCTCCTGTGTCGCCTTTCGGAGCAGCAGCTCCAGTCTCAATTGGACCACCGGATTATGACAGAGGGATCACAGAGGGATAACAGCGGAATCGCAGAAGCCCGGGACTCAGGCACGCCTTCGCATGGAAAGCCAGAGGGACCTCAGGGCCTGGCTGAGTCCCGGCGGCGGGCTCTCAATTCTGAGCAGGTGCTCCCTGATAGTCAGCAGTCGCTCCAGAACGTCGATCATAGTCTGGTAACGATTGGCAGGCTCTTTCAAAATGCAAGTCTGAATCAGATCCAGGAGCATTGTCTCGGCTGCCGACAGCGATCTGCTCTGTACTCTAACAGGGCGTTCAGCCTCGAGGTGGTTCTTGAGCGAGGCGATCCTGCTATCGCCGATAAACGGAGGATAGGACATGAATGCCTCGAACATGACACAGCCGAGCGAATAGATGTCCGACCTCTGATCCACTGGTGCCCCTGAAATTATCTCCGGGCTGAGATAAAGAGCATTGCCTATGATTCTTTTCTCCAGTGTGTCTGCCGATTGACCGTCAGGCGTCTGAATGATTCTGGCGATACCGAAGTCTATAATCTTGACCTGAAAACAGGCTGTCTCGCATTGCGTGAGCATCAGGTTGCCGGTTGTCAGATCCCTGTGCAGGATTCCCAGGCTGTGGGCATAGTGCATGGCCTCGGTTACCTGCGAGAAAATAGAGAGCATCTCTTCCACAGGCAGTTTCTGCCTCCTGGCGAGCAGGTCCTTCAAGGTCACGCCATGGACATAATCCATTACCATGAACGGATGTCCGTTCTCGGTAAGGCCGAAGTCCAGTAGTTTGACTATGCCGGGGTGATCGAAACGAGCGGTGATTTTGGCCTCTTTGTGGAAGCGCATTACACGTCGAGGATTCGAGCTCGAGCCATCGACAAGCTTGATGGCGACAGTGCGCTCGAGGATTATGTCGCGAGCCCTGTATACGGTGCCCATGCCGCCATTACCGAGCCAGCTGTCGATCTCGTAGCGATTGTTTATGACTGCTCCCGGCGGGATGCCAGGGATGCCAGGGATGCTGTCAAGACCGGAAGTGGTGCTCATGTCGGGGCTCCATTGCGCCTGAATAACAGGCTCTCTACCGATGCCGCTATGGGCAGCGTGATTTGTCGGTGGGTGGCTCGTCGCGGCTAACATGGCATCTAACTGCACACTCATCCTGACAGCTGATCCTGACAAAGTTATGACAGTGTCAAGAAAAAATACTATATCGTGTCAGTTTTAGAGGGAGGAAGGAGAAAGAGGCTCGCTATTCTTCCCGCTTCAAGCTGTCTATAATTAGCCTGAGGTATGGAGTAGGCGGTCTGTCCTCCGCTTCTCGCCAATGCCTGTGAAGACAGAGGGAAAACATTGATGCCTGTGCCTGATTATGCCGTGGCCATATCCAGAGAGCTGAATATAAGTGTCGGTCAGATAAGCGCCACTCTAGCCTTGTTAGATGAAGACTGCACCATTCCCTTCATAGCCCGCTACCGAAAGGAAGCCACGGGCTTGCTGGACGAAGTGGCAATTACCAATATCAGAGACGCGAGACAGCGCCTCAGTCAATTAGACAAGCGCCGTGAAGCGATGCTCAAATCACTGCAAGAGCGGCAACTTCTCACCGAAGAATTGCAATCGAAGCTAGCCGGTGCCACCAGCTTGAACGACCTGGAAGACATCTACCTGCCCTTCAAACCCAGGCGCAAGACCCGTGCCAGCGTGGCCAGAGAAAAGGGCCTCGAACCCCTGGCTCTGGACATTTTCAATTACCGCATAAAAGATGTGAAACAAGCCGCCCAGTCCTACCTGGACAAAGAGAAGGGAGTAGAGTCGATTGAGCAAGCCATAGACGGCGCCAGAGACATCATGGCCGAATGGATGAGCGAGCACCCGCAAGTGCGAAAGCAATTGCGAGCCTACTGGTTGAAAGACGCGGTGATCACTTCCAAGCTGGTCAAAGGCAAAGAGGAAGAGGCGCAAAAATACAAAGATTACTTCAAGTGGACGGAGAAAGCTTCGGCAGCGCCATCCCACAGAGTTCTAGCCATGCTGCGTGGTGAAAATGAAGGCATGCTAAAACTAACCATGGCCCCAGATGACGAAGAAGCTTTGATCATCATGGACAATAGCTTCCTCAAGGGGGAGGGCGCTTGCAAAGATCTGATCGAGATAACCATAGAAGATGCCTACGACAGGCTCCTGGCGCCTTCTATGGAAACCGAATTGCGAGCCGAACTGAAAAAGCGCGCCGATCACGAGGCGATTAGAGTCTTCTCCAAGAATTTGAGAGAACTTTTGATGGCACCACCCCTGGGGCAAGTTTCCATGATCGCCATTGACCCCGGTTTTCGCACCGGCTGCAAACTAGTCTGCCTTTCTCCGCAGGGCGATCTGCTGCACCACGACGTGGTTTATCCGCATATGGAAGGCGGCGATGGCGCCAGGCAGGCTAGAGCCAACGCAGAAAAGAAGCTTCTGGACTTATGCAGAAAACATTCGGTGCTTGCCATCGCCTTAGGAAACGGCACCGCCGGCAGGGAAACCGAGGCATTTCTGCGCTCCATCGACTTTTCAGGCGCCGCTCTTCCGGCACCCCAGATAGTCATGGTAAACGAAAGCGGTGCCTCGATTTACTCGGCCTCCGATGTAGCAAGAGAAGAATTTCCCGACCACGACCTGACCGTAAGAGGTGCTGTCTCGATCGGTCGAAGGCTCATGGATCCGCTGGCCGAACTGGTCAAGCTCGATCCGAAATCCATAGGAGTGGGGCAATACCAGCATGACGTCGATCAAAGCGAATTGAAAACCAGCCTCGACGATACGGTCATCAGCTGCGTCAACTCGGTGGGAGTGGAACTTAACACAGCCAGCAAACAGTTGCTCTCTTATGTATCCGGGCTCGGCAAGCAAATTGCCGGCAACATTGTGCACCATCGCCGGGAAAACGGACCCTTCCAATCACGGGCAGAATTGCGAAAAGTCAGCCGGCTCGGTCCCAAAGCCTTTGAGCAGTGCGCCGGCTTCCTGCGCATCAGGGAGGCGGCAAACCCACTCGATGCCAGCGCCGTTCATCCGGAAAGCTACAAAGTAGTGGAAGCAATGGCCCAAGACCTTGGTCTCGAAGTCGCAGATCTCATGAAAGATGCCGAAGCGCGAGAAAAAATCGACCTCGAGCGCTATGTCACGGACAAGATCGGTATTCCAACACTGCAGGATATTTTGCAAGAATTAGAGAAGCCGGGCCGAGATCCCAGAGCCAGGCTCGAACCGGTAGAGTTTGCCGAAGGCGTGCATAGCATGGATGACCTGAAGGAAGGCATGAAGATTCCCGGCATCATAACCAATGTCACCGCCTTCGGCGCCTTTGTGGACATAGGCGTGCACCAGGACGGACTCGTGCACATAAGCGAACTTTCCAACAAGTACATTAAAGATGCCAGCGAAGTGGTAACCGTTCAGCAAAAGGTACAGGTGACCGTGCTTGCCGTAGATAAGGCAAGGAAGCGGATTTCGCTCAGCTTGAAACGCTAGCCGATTGCCGGCTCCCCGTTCGGGATCCGGGCGTCAGACGTAAATATACTTTCTTCCGCTTCGCCAGCTTCGATTGAGGCTAACAATACGATGCGCTCGTTGTGGTCGCAGATATAGAGCGTGAAAGTGCTATCGTCTTCGAGACATCTGGCGATCAGGTTGGCTTTGTTCAGCTCCTTCTGGAGACGTCTGGCGAAGCCTGCATCTTTGAAGGTCGAGGCGCCATAAGTGGCGAGGATCTGCCGGAATGCCTGGCTGTTTGTTGACCCTGACCTCACTAGCGCTAGAGTCTCGAGCAGGGCTGCCAGCCTCCATGCTCCCAGGCTCGCAGATTCGTGCTCCTGCGTGCTTGCCGGAGGAGTCGTTCTGGACACATAAAAGAAGCCCACACTCATAATCAATCACCGTTCCGGGAGCCTGTCTCATTATGGAGGCCGGATACGGTGATTGGTTTGTGGGTTCGCGCAAATCTCGAGTAGAGAGACTCAGGATTTGCAGGGATCGTGTATCTTTCTGAGTAGAGACTCGTAGTCCTCGCTCAGGGTAGCCACGTTTATGCTGCCGACATTGTTGCGAAAGTAGACAATGGTTTTCGAGCTGTCTTTCAGATGCGGCTCGAAGTATCCGACTGAATCGAGGTTCAGGAGTATCCTTTTGTCGTCCAGTTTTGTTTCTATAAATAGCATCGGTGACGTCTCATGTTGGGGACCTGATCATACTGTGATTCCACTTCGTGAGCGTCGGGTGAACATTTCGGTGAGTCGAGCGTGGATAACCGGAGCTCCTGCTGCGCACCAGTCGCCGCTGCTGCTTTATCCAGCTCGAGCCGGTCGATCTCCGAGCCGTTGATATCGACCTGCCGCATGCGCAACTTGAGCCCATCGATCTCCGGAATCGTCAGAGAGCAGCGGTCGTCCGGCTCCAACCGCATGAACGGCTATCCTGGAATCGTTGTCGAAGATTGGCTCGCTTTCTGGCCTGGTAGAAGTCCTTCGGTTTCGGAGATGATGGAATGGCTCGACCCTATCGAATCGGAATGCGTTCGGGCAGGGAAATTTGTCGACCGCAAGCCAAGCGCCTCGAGCATCGAGGAGTCCTCGCATTCGGGGTTGTTCGAGGTCGTGAGGAGCCTTTCTCCGGCAAAAATCGAGTTCGCCCCTGCCAGGAAGCAAAGCGCCTGCTCGGCGGCGCTCAAATTGATCCGCCCGGCCGAGAGCCTGACTCTGGCGGCGGGCATGAGGATGCGCGCCGCGGCTATGGTGCGAACCAGAATAAGGGGCGAGACGATCTCGCTTTCGCCAAGGGGTGTTCCTTCTACTGCCACCAGGGCGTTGACCGGAACCGACTCCGGGTGCTCGCTCATCGTCGCCAGGGTATGAAGCAGGTCGATCCGGTCATCATCGCTCTCTCCAAGTCCCACTATGCCACCGCAGCATACGGATATGCCGGCGTTCCTGACATTTTCGATGGTGGCCAGCCGTTCGCCATATGTGCGCGTGGAGATGATTTTGTCATAGAAGCCCTCGCCGGTATCGAGGTTGTGATTATAGGCAGTCAGACCCGCTTCTTTGAGCCTTTTCGCCTGGCTCGAGCTGAGCATGCCCAGAGTGCAGCAGACCTCCATGCCTGTCTCGGCCACTTTCGAGACCATCTCCAGAACGCTCTCGAACTCGCTTTCATCTCTGGGCGAGCGCCAGGCGGCGCCCATGCAGAATCGGCTGCTTCCCGCTTCTCTGGCTCTTGTCGCTGCCTCCATCACCGCGCTCAAATCGAGGAGTTTCTCGTTTTCTACTCCGGTCTTATAGCGGGCTGACTGGGGGCAATAGGAGCAGTCTTCCGGGCAGCCGCCGGTCTTTATCGAAAGGAGCGTGCATCGCTGTACTTCTTCCGGGTCATGGAAGAGGCGATGGACGGAAGCAGCCCTGAAGACTAGCGAGAGGAGAGGACCGTGGTAGAGGTCCCGGACCTCCTCTCTGGTCCAGTCGTTACGCACCAGTGTATCTTTGCTCGCGGTCCTAGAAACCATAGAATCAATCCATCCCCGTTGTCAGATATTTCGAATAACATCAAGAGCACGATCGTAAACGAATGCCAGAGTCTCGTGAGAAGTGCAATAAGGAGGCATGAAATAAATCGTATTGCCAAGCGGGCGCACCAGTATTCCTGCCTCGAGGAACTTTCTCTTCAGCTGGGCGCCTGATTTGTTGAAATAAGAGTCAGGCTCCTGGCTGGCTACCTCGAAAGCGGATATGGTTCCGCAGACCCTGAAATTTCGGACCCGGTCCTCAGCGGCAAGCCTGGCGCCGAGTCGCCGGTGGCTCTCTTCCATCGCCCGGAAGGCGCCGCCGCCCTGATGCATCAGTTTGATCGAAGCGTTGGCGGCGGCGCAGGCGATTGGATTGGCTGTATAAGAGTGTCCATGATAAAAGGTCATTTCATGGTCGTCCGACAGAAAGGCATCGTAGATTCTATCGGTGGCGCAGGTTACCGCCAGCGGAAGAAAGCCTCCTGTAATTCCTTTAGAAAGGCAGATCAGATCCGGCATGGTAGCGCTTCTGGTGCAGGCGAACCAGTCGCCGGTGCGACCGAAACCTGTCATGACCTCGTCATAGACAAGCAGAATGTCCAGCTCGGATGCCAGTTTGCTTAGTTTGCCGAGGAATTCCGGACGGCATATCCGCATGCCGCCGGCCCCCTGGACCAGGGGCTCGATTATGATCGCCGCGTATTGGTGCGGATGGCGAGCCGCCTGCTCCTCTATCTCTAGAATCGATCTGGCCTCCAGCTCTTCTATCGCGGTATTGTCCCCATCCTCGCCGAGGAGCCGGGGATAAGAGATGGTATCGACTGTGAGGAGGAGGTCTTCGAAGGGCGCGAAAAAACCGCTCTTTCCAGCCATCGACATGGCGCCTATGGTGTCACCGTGATAGCCTCCCTGAAAAGCCAGAAAGCGGCTTCGAGGTCTGCCGATATTCCACCAGTACTGGTAGGCCATCTTCAGAGCTACTTCCACCGCTGTGCTGCCGTTGTCTGAGAAGAAAACATGATTGAGCGAAGCTGGAAGGATTCGCAGAAGCTCTTCACAGAGAAGCTCGGCAGGCTCGTGACTGAATTCCGAGAAGATTACGTGCTCCAGGCGAGAGGCCTGCTCATAGATCGCCCTGGCGATATCGGGATGCGCGTGCCCGTGGACATTGACCCACCAGCTCGAGACCATGTCGATTATGCGTCTGCCATCCTCGAGAATAATCGTTTCGCCTTCTCCTCTGACTGCTCGAGGCAGGGGCGGGGCGTCTTTCATCTGGGTGAAAGGACGCCAGACAGGACTGCTCAATCTCGAGATGCTCAATCTACCTCCTTGCCGGAGCCCGGAACAGGCCGGCGAATCGCTCGTTATAGATCCTCTCTATGGACTCCGGGGACGGGGACTCCAGGATCGGCACCGAAGCCAGGATTGGAACGCCGGCGAAGGTGGCGATGGCCTCTTCGTTGATGCTCGACGGCGGACCGTTGAGCACCACTCCCAGAACCGGAATGTCTCTTCGACGAAGAGCCTCGACTGTGAGCACCGTGTGATTGATGGTGCCCAGAGTGCTGCGCGCTATGACTATGGCAGGCAGAGATAAATGACTGATCAGATCGGCGATCATTTTACCTTTCGAATTGAGGGGCACCATCACTCCTCCGGCTCCCTCGACGATCAGGGGACTGTGCTGGAATTCAGGCATAGTTATGGATTCGATTTCGATCTCCAGGTTCTCGAGCCTGCTCGAGTGATGCGGCGATGCCGGCTCGCGCAGCCGATAGGTCTCGGCGATGAAATGGCTTTCCTTCAATCCGGTGAGATTGCGTACCGACTCCGTATCGGTGGCAGGGACATCGCCTGCCATCACTCCCGATTGAATGGGCTTCCAGTAGGTGCCGGCAAGACCGCGCATGAGGATCGCCGATATCAGGGTCTTGCCGATATCAGTATCGGTGCCTGTCACAAAAAAGGCGGTTCTCTCCCCCAAGTCTGGTGATTCTCGTTTCGGCACCATAGTCTCCACTCCCTTCTCCCGGCAACGGACTTCGCATGTATCCCCACAGGAGCTGATAAGTGACCTCGATACCATTCGGGGAAGACTGATTCCAGCTCTTGATGATTCCTCTCAGATTGGCTAGGGTAGAGGTTCTTCCAGTGGCTGTTCTGGAGCCGGACAATCTCAGGCTCCGGAAAAACTCAGCCGAGTCTCGATACTCCACCCCATGTGGTCTCGAGAAGACTCTGAACTGGCAGTCCCGGCTGGAGCCCGTATCCACGAGATCGAGTATGTCCGGGAGCCGGTTGCCTGTATAGATAAGTCCGCCTCTCGCGCAAACATCGCGCCATTCCGGGAAAGACTCCCGGCCGGGCATGCTGAAGAGGAGCATGCCTCCGGGTACGAGACAATCCAGAAGACAATGGAGAGCTTTTGATAGATCCGGCAGCCACTGGAGCATGAATGAGCTGGCAATCAAAGAGTAACTTCTCGGGAGCAGATCCCCCGGCGTGGCTACAGCAAAGTTTCTGAGACCCGGTCCAGGAGGCGGCGATTTTAGAAGGCGTTTTCGCTTGCAAAGCTCCACCATCGGCTCTGAGGCATCGCTGAAGGTAATGTCCCGGGTCTCGAGCTGATTGTCCAGGTGAGCCGAGAAAATTCCCGTGCCACAACCGAGCTCGATAATCGGTCCGGGTGGAATTTCGTCTTTGACCGTGGCAAGCAAGCTGGCAAGCTCCCCGGCGGCGGCCTGTTGAGCACGCGCCGAGCCATCGTAGGTCTCGACAGCCCTTGAGAAATTGTTGACTACTTTTGCGGATGCTCCAATCATGCTTGAGAATAATCTACCTGGCTCTTTCCGTTCTTCCAGGGATAGTAGATTTTCTTTATGCTTGGCGGCAAGGTTGTTTACAAAGAGCCTCCCTGATCTTTTCGATGCAGGCCGGAGCACCGGTATAGGGCAGAGCGTGCCCGGCTCCGGGGAATGTCACCAGGGATGCCGGCTCGAGCAAGTCCTTGAGCTCCAGAGCCCTTTCGAGATCGACTATCCGGTCCTCCTCTCCGTGCATTATCAAGATCTTGCCGGCGCTCTCGATTTTTCGCCTTTCGAGCTCGACTCTGTCAAGCAGCTCCAGGTCCTGTCTGAGTCTTTCCAGTCCCCCGGTCGTGATTTTGTCTGTCTCCGGTATCCACGATCTGTTGCTGCCCCTCATCGGCTCAGCGCAGCGTGGCGAATCTTCCTGGCAGCTCCGGTGAAACTCTCTCAAGACGCTCGCCGGTTCGTCGCCGAGCTTTCCGATTTTGTCGAGCATGCGCCGGATGATCTTTCTGGAGAGGCGCTCGCCGGCTCTTCCGGTCGGATGGAAGCTGGCGAAAGAGGAGATCAGCACCAGAAGGTCGCAATCGAAAGCCTCCTCGGGCAAAAGGTGCAGACCCAGGGAGTGCGCCACGGTAATTCTGAGCCTGTTTTTCTTTTCCGGCACCGACCTCGATGCTTCCCGTCCGAAATAGCCACGCTCAAGATAGACCAGGTCTGGCACCGCTACCGGTGAGCGTTCCAGCAGCTCTTCCCAGATTTTGAAAGAGTCGGCGTCGAAAGCCCAGCCATGCTGGAAGATTATCTGCGCATCAGGCAGGCTCATGCTCGACCTTTCCTCCTGGCTGGCGACCAGCAAGAAAGAGCCTCGAGAAGAGACTCGATATCAGGCTTCCTGTGCGCGGCAGTGAGTGAGAGCCTGACCCTGGCCGCACCTTCCGCCACCGTTGGTGGTCTTACAGGCCTGGCAAAGAATCCCTTTGTTTCGAGATGCTCCGATAAAGAACCAGCTGATTCCGCATCTCCGGTGATGACAGGAATTATCTGAGTGGAAGAATTGCCGGTGTCGAATCCCATTGATTTCAGTCTGTCGCGCAGCCAGGCCGCGGACTGCAGTAGCTGCTCCCTCTCGACTTCCATGGCCGGTATCAGATCGAGAGCCGCATCGACGGCACCGAGCACCGCAGGAGGTAATGCCGTGGTGTAGATGAATCCGGGACAAAAATTGATCAGATAGTCTCGGACCAGTCGTGTGGAGGCGATATAGGCTCCGAATACACCGGCTCCCTTGCCCAGGGTTCCCATCGATATGGCTGAGTCTTTGTTCGCGTGCATCATACCCAGCCCGTTGTTTCCGAAGACCCCGGTGGCATGAGCCTCGTCTACGAAAAGAACTGCGTCAGAGCTATCGGCAATCGCCTCGATTTCTTTCAGGGGCGCGATATCGCCGTCCATGCTGAAGACTGACTCGGTGGCTATGAGGATATCCGATTCGGCTTGCTTGCCGACAAGGTCAGCCAGGGTCCCGGTGTCATTATGGGGAAAGCGTCTCCATTTGCCCATTCTCGCTCCTTCGATAATGCTTCGATGGCAGAGACGGTCCATCAATACAGTGCTTTCTCTGAAGATCGGCGAGCTCAAGAATGTGGAATTGAGCTGGTAGCCGCTCGAGAAAAGGAGAATGCTCTCGACGCCTTTGAGCCTGGCCAGTTTATCCTCCACGCGCTGATGGGCCTCGAGGTTACCGGAGAGCAGGCGCGATGATGGGCTGCCGGCACCATAACGATAGAGATATTCCCGGGAGCGCTCTTTAAGAAGGGGGTGCTGGGAGAGCCCGAGATAGTCGTTCGAGCAGAAGTTTATGTACACTCTGCCTTCGATCTCGAGGCGTGACGCGTCGCCGGCAACAGTCTTTCCTTCCACCAGATCTCGCGAAGTTCCTGCGGCTCTTCTGGTCTCGAGATGACCGAGAAGCCTGCGGGTGAATGTTCTTTTGGTTTGAGTAGGCATCGTCTGGCGGATAGGAGAAATATATGGGGTGACATTTTAGCTACTTGCCGAGCATTATCTCCAGTGCCTCTTCCGGTCTCTGATTCACCACCAGCTGCTCTGTCGCGACTTGCTTCAAGCCCTTCGGGCACTGGAACATATTTTTATCGCCGACAATTTTTCTTACATGGTAAGTCTCCACAACTTTTACCGGGCCCTGCTGGCTGTCTTTGTAGAACAACCTGGTAGGAATTCCAGCCACTTCCGGAGAGCTGAAAGTCCAGCCTGTGTAACGACTGAAGATCAACGAGGGCTGCATTCCGACCGCCGAGGTCTATGCCCAGGAGAAAGCCAGAAGGGGACCTGATACTCCCAACTATGGCGATATCGCCATCATTGCCAGAGGAGAGGACGGCAAGCTCTACGCGGCTAACGATCACAAACAGCCTCTTGACCAGTATCTCGGTAAGTCCAGATACGAATGGTCTCAGATCAAGGTCTTCGATCCTCCGACAGCCATCGCCTGAGAAAACAATCTACCGGGGGGCGAGGAACTCTCGGATACTGAGCCCGCCAGACCGGCTGTTGGTATCGGAGAGCACCGCTATCTCCTCTTTCTCGATAGGAGATGACTCGCTGGCCTTCTCGAGCTCTTCCAGCGATGGAACAAACAAGCGTCTCGACGGTATATAGCACCACAAGAACTGCCCTCGATCGAAAAGGGAGAGAACCGATGTCCGGCCGATTCTCTGTGCTATTGCTCCGCTATGCCCGTCTCTCGAGAATGTTCTCCAGCCCGGAATTCGAGGAGGACAGGCAGTGACTGATCTGACGCCGACGAAGAATGAGGAGAGCGAGCGCACCACTGCTTCCGGTAGCTCGTAGGAAGATAGCGCCGTACCCGGTACTCCCAGATCGGCCACTGCATCCACCAGGGCATTCTTGAAGTCCGCAGACTTCGGTCTCGCCAGGGAAGTCCTCAAGCAGCCGGTTATGAGCCCTTTGTGCCAGAGGACTGCCAGGCGACGCTTGCCTCCTTCATGGGATCCTTTCAGAACACCAGTGAATTCTTTTGCCTCGAAGTCGGTCAAGAGCCAATTCTTATCCCTTCGTGTAGTTGTCGAGGAGTTCGAGCGCATGCCCGCAAAAGGTCCCGGCAGCCAGTCGATTCCTCGACTGAAGGAGGCTCTTTGCGATAAATCTGGTATTTCGTGCATAAACGAGTCGACTCTCGGGGTATCGCGAAGCTTATCACCAGATGATGACAATTCTTGTACGGACAAGATTTATCGACCTGTTGGTCACCTGACCAGTTCGATCAATCTTCTCAAGTCCTCTGGCTCGAGGAGCTCATTGTCAGGTGAGATTGTCCGGAAGTGCTCAGCGAAAAACCGCAGTGATTGCCTTTGCTTCTCTGTCAGAGAGTTGTTCTCGCTCCTGGTTATTGCGTCCAGGTGCGATTTCTTTATGCTCAGGAAATCGGCGATATCCTGCTTGTCCAGGACCGGGTCCCGAGAATAGAGGTCGAAATTGTCTGCCAGGAATTCGACCCTGAGGCGCTGCTCATCCGGCAGACCGTTAGAGCTGTCCCGGGCGATTCGCTCTAGGGTCTCTTTCGAGTATTCGTCCGAACCTCCGTTGAGAGTGTGGAGCTCCTGACTCAGGCTCGTCTTTTCTCCCTCCGGATTGGCAGGGTCTTTCGGATAGGCCGAAGGTAGCTCGAGGACCAGGGAGACTGCCCGGGATATGGTATCAGGAGAGGTTTCCGGATGATCAAGCTGCCTCGAGAGGGCGACTGTCTTGATCAGGAGCTCATAGTTGTTCGCGTGGAGCTCTTTGATTGCATCGATCGCGTCCTGCTGTTCGATTTCGTTTTCAGAGCCCGGCTGGCTGGCTTCCCTTGCTTCAGGCTCACTGACGTTGCTCTCCGGACGTCTCCTTTCGTCGGGCTCGCCTGTTTCGCCTTGTTCGCCTGTTTCGCCTGGCGGAATAATCAGGACCTCATCCGGATAGATCAGATCAGGATTGCGCCCGTTCCTGGTGAGACCGGACACCTCGCTTATCTGCTTTGTCAGCTCGTTGATCTCCTGATTGTCTGGTTGACGTCCCAGTCTGTGCTTGAGGACATCTTCGGCGACCCACCAGACTGTATCTCCCTTCTCGACCTTGTAATGCCCGTTGCCGTGCTCGTCCACCTCTACTTCCCGGCCGCTCCAGCTCTCTGCTTTCGCCTTTTGACCTTCGCTTTGCTCGGCTTCCTCTGCTGGTTTGTCTTGCCTGGACAGATCATCTATTGGTGGTGTTCGCTGATTTGAAGAAGGCGCAACTCGATTCGATTGATCGGCACTATTTTCGATTTCCTGCTCCTGGCGCGACTTCGCCCAGTTGCTTACTTCCTCCGGAGTCAAACGCGCGTCAGGGGCCGATCCAGCCTGCTCGTCAACGCTTGTGAAACTGCGCTCCAGCGCACCGGCCAGCATTCGTCTGACAGGCTCTTCGGAAGAGTCCGAGGCTATAGCCTCGAGGTCGGTCCGCTGGTAGAAGCCGGACTCGGGCTTAATGACTGACTGAGCGCCGAACTCCCGATCGATGAGCGGACGCAGAGCGTCGGATCGAGCAAGGGAGTCCAGAACGTCCTCAGCTTCGCTGCCTGCGGGATCGATATTCAGAGTTTGCATGACGGTGTTCGCCTGTGTTCTATATCGCTGAATATTGTCGGCACCATCTGCGGTGGCGGCTTGCTCGAGGCTCTCAGTCAGGTATTTTTTGTTCAGGTCGGAGATCCGGGCTATTTCGGGAGGCTCTCGCTCGGCTCCGGGAGGCATGAAAGAGGCATCGCTCTCGTGATTCTCTATCGGGCCAATATCAGGCATGCTTCCATAGAAGTCCGTATCTTCGGAAGTATCAGGCTCGGCGCTAGCTGTGGATGAATCGGCCCAGCTAATGATCTCGGCTTGCGAGAGTCGATTGTCTTTCATTCCCTCCGCGCCTACTCCGTCTATTATCTCGAAGTCGTTTGACAGTCTGTCTGCCAGGATTCCTGTGACATCCTGGTTGCCAGCCAGTCTGGCCAGTTCGTCGCGGCTGTAGCCGGTCCCCTGACTCGTTGCTCTATCGCTCGAGCGATCGGCGAATTCCAGAATCGTGAGCTTGCCCAGCTTGCCGCTCTCCTCCAGGTTTTCCTGAATGGCTTTGACTTCGGCGCTAGCCGGTTGGACGTTATTGGTCATCAATAAGAAATTGGCCTCGGCGATGGCCTTGCTCCGCTCTGGCTGTGTCGTGCTGTCTGCAGCCTCGGAAAGCCGGTCCGTGATCGGCTTGACTCCACCTGCGTCCATCGTGTGTTCCGGAGACATCATGCTTCCCCCGCTCGTGCCCATATTGACTACACGATCGAAGCGTATTGCTGACAGTTTTGCCCTGCGTCTTTCCGCAATAATTGCCCTAATCTAGTTAGCTTTCATCGACTCCCCCTCCAAGAGCCCTCCGCTTCTCATATATAAAGTGGAGAGCTCATGAGGAGAGGGAAACTCTCCGGTATTCGGGTAATCAGTCTCTAGCTAGATAGATCGCGCCTGCGATTCCGAGGTGGCGAGCCCTTTCTGAAGGATGTCCATCCACTTGCCGGTGACTTTTCCGGTCGGTGCTTCTTTAGCGAGCTTGATGGCTGCCCGGTAATGGTCTGTGGCTTGCTTTGCCAGGGCTACTGCTCTGGTGGAATTCTTCTCTACCTTCTCTTTATAGCCGAGTCTCTCGTAGCTCATGGCCAGATAGGACTCGACGTTGACCAGCCAGGGCACGAGCTCCTGGTTGTCGGCCTTCGCGCGGGAGAGGATTTTGAGGGCCACCTCTCCATATTTGATGGCAGCAGAGTCATTACCCCGGGCGAAAAGAACATTGTTCAACCTGACCAGATACCTGGCCAGCTCGAGACTTCCAGGGGCCGCTTTGGCTGCCGCAGGCAGATTGGTGAGAAGGAGCTCCTGCGCTTTCTCCGGATCCGTGAGCTTCAATTCTTTCGCTTTTTCGAAGGCATCGCTGGGGAAGGCGGCGCTTCTGTCCGGAGTGCCCTCGAGATAAGCTTTCTCGAAAGAGGAGAGGAGCAATTCGTTGTTCTTTTTGATGATTGTGCTGTTCGGATGCCCGGGATACCGTGCTGCCATCGACTCGGCCTGCTCGGCATAGTCGAAGGCCCGGTCGAATTTTTCCTGCCTGGCTGCAATCAGGGCAAGGTTGTTCAGGTCGGTTGCCACGGTAAGGCTCTCGGCTCCGAAGGCTTTCTTGTCCAGCTCCAGGGCGCGCTGGCAGACCTTCTCCGCCTCATCGTATTTGCCTTCCATATCGTAAGACCGGGCGAGGTTGCGGAGATCGTCGCTGATTCTGGGATCGTCTTTGCCGTATTCTTTCTCGTTGATGCTGAGAGCCCGTTGATAGAGCTCGCTGGCTTTCTCGTATTCTTTCTGATTGAGCTTGGCCAGGGCGACATTGTAGAGATCGTTGACGAGACCGGGATTATTTTCGCCCAGGGTCTTCTCGTCGATGGTGAGCGCTTTCTCGTAGAGGGATCCGGCTTCGCCGATTTTTCCCTGCTTCTCATAAATCAGGGCGAGACAGTTGAGACCGGCGGCCAGCCTGGAGTCTTTCACTCCTTCCTGTTTTGCCTGGGACACGGCTTGATCGATTTTCTTTTCGGCTTCCTCGAATTCTCCGCGAGATATGGCTTGATTGGCCAGACCCCAGGACTCGTCCCAGGCGGTGCTCTCTTTAAGAACTGTCTTGGCTTCGGGCTTCTCGCCCTCTTTGCTGACCAGCTGCTGGGCAATCATCGACTGCGTGATGATCACCCCGACCAGCACCACCAGGAGAGTGCTAATGATAATCTTTCCGTTTTTCCAGATTGGCTGTTTTGTCGACATGATCTCGATTCCTCGGAGCTCGACTCCGGTTGCTCATATTCTTGTGGATGATAGTCTCTTGAAAGGCTGTAGTAAAGCGAGGTGCCCCCGGGAAACCGGCCGAGTCTACATTCCGGGAAGATGGCAAGTGCTGGCTTCTATTCAGGCACGGGCTTTGAGAAGATCGCGAATTTCTGACAGAAGAACTTCCTGCCGGGGTGGTTCCTCCTGGTTAACCACCTCCTCTGCCGCATCGCGCTCACGCTTGAGTCCGTTCAGGACTTTAATCAGGGCAAAGACCGCCATGGAGACTATAAGAAAGCTGACAACCTGATTAAGGAAGACGCCATAGTTGATAGTCGCAGCCCCGGCTTGCTTGGCAGCAGCGAGAGAGGCGAATTCGCCGGTTCCCAGGTTGATGAAGAGGTTGGTGAAATCGACGTTCCCCATGACTTTGCCGATGGGGGGCATGATTATGTCTTCGACCAGCGAATTGACGATCTTTCCGAAGGCGACCCCGACGATCATGCCGACCGCCATGTCCATGGCATTGCCTTTGATGGCGAACTCTTTGAACTCGGACACTATGCTCATGCTCGATCTCCTCTTTTCTTTGCGGATAGAGATTCTAGCAAGTCACGATATCGTTATCTGGATGTCATATATTTTGTTTGTTTTCGAGGAGCAATCGCCGATGCGGCTTGCAGAGCCTGGAAAGAATTCGCTGCCTTTCGGGCAGATTCTCATCGAGCTGGGCTGGATAGAAGCCAGCGAGCTCGATCTGTCTTTGCGCCTCGCATCCGAGTCGGGGCAGCCTCTCGGGCGCCTTTTGATGGAGCGCGGCTTGCTTTCGGGGTTCGAGCTGCAAAATCTGATCGAGGCCCAGGCTCTCCTGCGTGATGGCATTCTCGAGATCGCCGCCCTGCGCCCGTCCATGGAGTTCGCCTCCTGGTGCGGAATCAGCCTGGAGAGCGCCCTGCTTTTTCTCAATCCTGGCTTCGCCGAGTTCGTGCCTGATGACCGCCGTCGACTCGGTCAGATTCTCGTCCATGCCGGGTATATCAAGCCCCCGGCGCTCGAGGATGCGCTTGCCGCATGCCGCAGCACCGGCTTGCAGGTCGGGCGCATTCTCGTCCTGCGCAATCAGCTCGAGGAAAGCGTCTTGAATGCAGCTCTTCAGGCTCAGTCTCTTCTCCATCAGGGAGTCATCGATCTGGAGCAGGTCTTGAGCAGTCTCAGGGTTCTGCGACTGGGCCTCTACAGCCGGGTCATCGATGCCAATGCAGTGCTGCCTCTGGGCGAGCTGGTCATGCACGCCGGACTCGTGTCCGAGCGGCACATAGAAGATGCTCTCCAGGTCTCGTCCCTGAATGGGCAACCCCTGGGGCAGGTGCTCCTAATTTTCGCTCTTCTTTCGGACAGTCTCCTCAATGCCGCTCTCGAGCTTCAAGGCCGGGTGAAAGCAGGGCAGCTCACGGCATCGATGGCGGTGCGCGCCCTCAGTCAGATCTTCTCGCGAAACTGCACGATGAGCGAGGCTCTCGCCTGTATCGAAAGCAACAGCGAGGTGAGCCTCTCGGTCTCGACATTCTTGCAGTTGACCGGGCTTTTCCGAGGATGTCTACGCGAGATCAGGCATATCGAGCTGACCACAGGCTTCTCTCGAGAGCAACTCCCACAGCTTGCCAGCATGGTCGACGGTGATTCACTGAGGGCGGCCACCAGATGTACTTATCTCATTCGCCAGTCGCTTCTCACCCTGGAGCAGGGGCTACTTGCCTTCCATTACAGCTTCCTTTCGGGTGCAGACATCGATATCTTCCTTTTGAGAGCCGGCTGGGTTTCACCGCGCACCCTCAAGGAGATCGCCCGGAGCCCGGTTTGTCGGAAGACCGAGCGGAGTTTCGTCCCGGCTGCCTGATTCAGGAGCTGTCCCGGGGAATTTCTCAAGAAATCTTGCCGGCTGTCTTCTGAAGATCTTTCGCGAGTTCGGAGGCGGCGGCATATCGCTCATCGAGACCGAGGGCGGTGGCTTTTCTAATCACCCGATCGAGCTCCGGCGATATATCCGGGCGCTTTTCTCCGGGGCTGGAAGCGGTTATCGGCTCGGGATCCTCTCCGGTGAGGCAATAGTAGATGGTGGCGCCCAGCGAATAGATGTCGCTCTGGGGGCAGGGATAGCCCCTCACTTGCTCCGGCGCTATATAGGACTGCTTGCCTACTACCGTGGAGAGCCGGACAGTCTCGAACTGATGGGCGACGGTGAAGTCGACGAGCTTGATCCGCCCGCCCTGCTCCAGAATCAGATTGTCAGGCGTAAGGTCCCGGTGGATGACCGGCTGGCTCATATTGTGGAGATAACCGAGTATATTGGCTATCTGGATGCCCCAGTCCGTGACTTCCGCCTGCGTGGCGGCTCCCTGTCGCTTGATCAATTCACGCAGGCTCACCCCATCGATGAGCTCGAGGACTATATAGCCCCGGTGATCCTCTATGAAACAGTCCAGCATAGAAACAATCTGGGGGTGGCTGATCTTGCTCAAGATATCGGCTTCATTCATGAGCAGGCGAGTTTTGCCCTGCTCCACGGCTTCGTTCTTGTGCACCGGCAGGACATATTCTTTCAGAACCACATCGGCAACCGGAGTATTATCAGGCTCCAGAGGCAAGCCGTCCGGGCCGGAGCGGCGTCTGGCTCTATAGGCGGTGCCCTGCCCGCCGCCACCGATCACCGATACGACCTCGTAGTCGCCTTCTTGAAGTAGATCGCCCGGGACAAGAGCACCGGTGCGCCTGCGGCTATTGGGATCGGTAAAATACTGGAGCCAGAGATTGGTGTAGCGCGGATCGCTGTTGGCGGTTCCGGATGATTCGAGCTCGAGCCGCGCCTCCGGGGCGAAGTCGCGAATCTTCGAGATCAGCTCGGCTTCCTCCACCCATTCGAAAGCCACGTCTCTGCTAAGCTGATAGACTTTGCAGTCGGAGGTCCCGAGCATGATACCGCCTTTGCATTTCTTCTCTGTGTCGAATCTGTTTTTCGAGATCACGCCCCGCAACCTTGCCCAGGGTATGAAATGGTTGTAGCGGGGCTTGCCGTGAATGCCCATGGTGATGCCCCGGTGGTCGACGGTCAGAACCCGCAGCAGTCCACGACCTTCCCGGGACTGCTTGTAGCGCCTGTAGCCGCTGGCCAGGGTGATTGTTCCGGCTAGCGCCAGGGGAATGATCTCGAGCAGGTGTCCGGCCAGGATCTTCTCGAGAGTCGAAAGAGCTGCCAGATATGGGGAGAAGAGAAAGGCGAAGGCGATGACGAAGCCGATTCCGAATTTGATCAGAAGCGGTACGAAACTCTTGTTTCTGGTGGTGCCTGCCATGGTAATTACCTGGTTTTCCGTTTCTAGATGAGCAGGGCTGTTTTGCTTGTATATGCTCATTTCGCCGGCACCAGTCTCTTTAGTTTCTGGCTGAACTCGTCTATAGAAGGCCTGCTTTTCTCGTCGTCCTGGATGGTGCACGCTAACAGAAGATCCGCGAAATCGACCGAGACGGCTCGATAGAGCTGGGGCGAGGGAAGCTGGCAGAAGGCTTCCGGGTCCCTGCCGGTAACGATGAAAAAGAGAGTCCCGGCAAGGGCATAGATATCGCTTTTTAAGGTCGCTCGACCCCGGAATTGCTCGACAGGCATATAAGCGGTCTTGCCCACCATGGTGCCGGTGACGGTGCCGATAAAAGTATTGGAGGCGCCAAAGTCGATGAGGCTTATACTGCCGTCTTTCTCTATGATGAAATTGTCAGGGGTTAGATCGCGGTGCATTACAGGCGGTACACGATTGTGCAGATAGGAGACGATCTCAGCCATCTCTTTCGCCCATTTCAACGTCCGACCCTCGCTCTGGGCGCCCTGCTCCAGCACCAGGGTGCGAAGATTATGTCCCTCCAGGTAGTCCATGAGCAAATAATGCCTGTCCTGCTCCACGAAGTAGTCGAAGATTTTGACGATACGCGGATGGTCGAGCTCGGCGAGAATTCTGGCTTCCCGGGCGAAATGCTCGAGAGCCTGCTCTTTCACTTCGGGCTCGCAGACCGAGGGCAGGGCCGCTTCTTTGAGAACACAGGTGCGTTTGCCATCGGGAAGCTCGGCTTCAACCAGATAGATCGCCGATAGCCCGCTCATGGCGATCTGTCCGATCACTTTGATTCGCCCATCCGAAAGAGTCGTATTGGAGGCGAGGGGCACAAAGGCCGTGGAGCCCAGCCTCAAACCGAGCTCTTCGTGCCAGAGCCCGGTGAAGCTCAGGCCTTTGACTCCGTCGCCGGAGCCGGAAAGCTTCAGGGACAGTGATTCGATTGCCGGATAATACTCGACATCCTGGCAATATGTCTGGATGAGAAGCAGGAGCCGCTCCAGATCCTCTTTTGTGAAGCCGTTCAGGTTAAGAGCGGCGAACTTGCCGTCGGTGAAAGTCAGGCAGACTCGATCCGGTTGTGGTGAAGGCTGGCTGTTCCTGGTGAAGTAGACCTGTCTGAGCTCGCTCCAGGGACGCTCGAGCTTGAAACCGGATGAGATCAGGAAAACGAAGGGCAGTTCGATCTTTTGATGATCGGCTGTCAGGGTGGTGTTGCTCAACTGGCTTCCGGACCAGAGGGTCAGCCCGATCATCAGCATGGCGACGAAAAGCAATTGAACCGTAGTCACTGGATGCAGTATGAAACACCCCAGAAGCACCGCCGATGCCACTATGGGAAAGAACAGGCTGCCCCGGCCGCTGGTATCGTAGTCAGTGAGGCTGTCTATGGCCGCGATCACCCGATTCATCAGCGTTTCTTCGGCATGATGTCCGTACTTGATTTTGTATCTGCTCTCAGGCAGGCTGATCGTTTTAATAGGGCTGTCCATTTGCTCTCTCGAGGATTCGTCCTGTCTGATTGGTAGTCATATCTATCCCGTGATTAGTATTGAAAGTCAGGAAATCCTCGAAGCCCTGATTTTACAGAATTTCGTTTAAAACAGGCATTCATTGTCAAGATAAGAGCCTCGAGCTATTGACCCGAGGCTTTTACAAGCTTTGTTGAATGGTTGGATGAATCTTCTCAGGCGATCGACAGGCGGCCGATGAGGCTCTCGATGCAGGCGTCCAGCTCTCTTTCTCCCATCTCGAGTCTTTCGGTAGCCTGAGTCATTTCGACGCCTCTGCTCAAGGTCTGGAGAAGCTCCACTTCCTCGAGTTCGAAGGTCAATATGTCGGCCGTCGAAGTCGAATCGAAACCGTCTGTATGTTGCACTACTTCCATGATTCGCACCCGCGTTCCTGCCTCTTATTCCGTTATAGCCAGAAAGACGGTTCTGGTCATCACCATAAATGTTGACCGCTTCTGTGACCGGTTATTTCGAAGTCACTCTTTAATGTGATCGGAAAAGTGATCAGGTTATCTTGGTCACAGGAGATCTTTCAGACCCATTTCAGACCTCTTGCTTTCGCCCGATTCTGTCGGCCTCGAGAATGGCTTTGACGACCATTGTGCTGTCTATCGGGAAGGGCTCGTTGTGAGCGGTTTCCCCCGGAGCGACCGTGCGCAGGGCGATTCTCTCGATCTGCTCCTTGCGCGCCATGTCCATTCCCAGATCGGCCAGGCAGGTGGGCAGACCCACCGACCGCGAGAAGGAGAGCACTTCTTTGATCTCGCTATCCGGTCTGTTCTCGAGAACCAGTTGTACCATAGTACCGAAGGCGACTTTCTCCCCGTGATAGAATTCGTGGGTCTCTTCGATGGTGGTTAGGCCGTTGTGCACCGAGTGTGCGACTGCCAGACCGCCCGATTCGAATCCGAGTCCTGAGAGGAGCGTGTTGGCTTCGATAAGCCGCTCCAGCTCAGGGGTCACTTCGTTGCGATCGCAAGACTGAGCCGCTGCCACGCCATCTTCGATGAGGGTCTCGTAACAGAGCCGGGCCAGCGCCGAGGCGCTGCCGGTGGGTTTGCCCCCGACCTGATTGTGCTTCTGGGCATCGCGCACGGTCCTGGCCTCGAACCACGTAGCAAGGGCATCTCCCATGCCTGCTACGAGAAGGCGTCTGGGTGCCATGGCGACGATAGACGTGTCGACGAGCACCAGGTCCGGATTGCGCCTGTAGAAGAGATAAGTGTCGAATTCGCCGGTGCTCGTATAGACGACGGAGAGAGCGCTGCAGGGTGCATCGCTGGAAGCGACTGTCGGACAGTTGACCACCGGCAGATCGAGCTCGAAGGCTACGGCCCGGGCAGTATCGAGAACTTTGCCCCCGCCGGCTCCGACTATTACCCGGGCGCGCCAGTCCCTGGCTTCGGCTTTTATCCTGTCTATCTCTTCCCTGCTGCATTCGCCGGAGAAGTCCAGCACCCGGTGCTCGAAACTCCCGCTGTCAAAAGTCTCTGCCCAGATTGGCGGTAGATGTTTCCTTGCCGCTCTACCGGTCAGGATCAGCACTCTGCCTGTCAGCGCGAGCTTGGCCATCTCCGGACCAAGTTGCTTCGTGGCGTTCTGCCCCTGCACATAGCGGGCAGGAGCGCAAAATATCGATAGCATGAGGCCCCCCGATTGAACAGTTCGCCTATTCTATCTCAATTGCCTGGAAAATCAGCACCATGTGCTGATTGGGCGATGGAGCGAATCCCAGTCTCTCGTAGAGTTTGCGAGCGCGCATGTTAGACTGCGATACTTGTAAGCTCCAACCGACTGCGCTTGTTCCATGAGCCTCCTTCAGCCATTCGAAAAATTGCCTGCCGATGCCGCGGCTTCGGTATGGCGGCGCGACATAGACTTCGTCGATATCGATGACATTGCCCTGGGACTCGTTGCTCCAGAAATAGACCAGAATCGCATAACCGGCGAGCTCTCCGCTCACCGAGAAGACTACGAGGCGCCCGGTGTCCGGGTGCTCGGCGAAGTGCCGGAAAGTCTTGTCGATGTCGGGCTCGCCTGAATGCGCGGCAGAGTCCTCCTCGTACATATGAGCGACAAAGCGGCGAACTTCAGGCAAATCCTCGCTTCGCGAGTCCCGAAATGAGATCTCGGTGGCAACTTTCTCCTTCACCATTTCAATCTCCGGAGATTCTCGAACACCACTGGGGCTGCCATCAGTTGAACCGGATTTTCGAGTAGTCGCTGAATTTGTGGGTTTCTAGATACTGATCGTAAGGACCCTGGAAATCGATAATACCGTCACTGGTGAAAGATATGACCCTGGTGGCCACATTCGAGATCAGGTCGCGATCGTGGGAGACCACCAGGACGGTTCCCGGAAACAGCGAAAGTCCCTCGCCCAGGGCGGAGACCGCTTCGAGATCGAGGTGGTTGGTGGGCTCGTCGAAAACGAGCACCGGCGCTTTCATCATCATCATTCTGGCGAGGTAGAGACGAGCCACTTCGCCGCCGGACAGCGTATCGGTGGCTTTCAAGCTCTCTTCGCCGGAGAAGAGCATACGACCGAGAAGTCCGCGAACGACCTGATCCTCTTCTTCCTCTCGAAACTGCATGAGCCAGTCCAGCACTGTCTTGCCGTCTTCGACACAACTATGGGTGTCCTGGGGGAAATAAGCCCAGGATGCGCCTTCACCCCATTTGATCGAGCCGGCATCGGTTTGAAGTTCGCCGATGAGGCAGCGGAGAAGGGTGGTTTTCCCGGCTCCATTGGAGCCGATTATGGCGACTTTATCCCCCCGGTTGATATCGAGACGGAGATTCTCGAAGAGCGACTTCTCCTCGAAGCCTTTGGCCAGATCCCTGACCTGGAGAATCTCTTTGCCCAGCTTGGTTGCTTGCTCGAAGCGAATATAGGGGCGTTGAATGTTTGATTTCTTCAGCTCCTGGGGCGCCAGTCTGGCGATCTCTTTCTTCCGCGACTGCACCTGGCTGCTTCGCTGACCTGCGGCGAAACGGGCGACGAATTCCTGCAATTGCGCCACTTTCTTGGCTTTGTCACGATTCTCGTTTTCGATGGTCTGTCGGGCTTGCAGCTTGTGCTCGACCATGTCGTCATAGTTGCCTGGATAAATGATGATGGTATCGTAGTCGATATCGGCAATATGTGTGCAGACAGCATTGAGGAAATGCCGATCGTGCGATACCACTATCAGTGTCCCTTCGTATTGCACGAGAAAGGTCTCGAGCCAGTGAATCGACTCGAGATCGAGGTGGTTGGTGGGCTCATCGAGAAGCAGTCCCTGGGGACCGCCGAAAAGTGCCTGAGCGAGAAGCACCCGGAATTTGAAGTCGGTGGGCAGGGTGCTCATGAGATTCTCGTGCTGCTCATCGGGAATTCCGATGCCACGCAGGATACCGGCTGCCTCGAATTCGGCAGTATAGCCGTCAAAGTCCGCTATGATCGATTCGAGATCACCGAGTCTGGTCATCTGCTCCGGGGTAAGCTCGGGGAGCTCGCAGAGCTCGTCCCGCTCTTTGAAGGTCTTCCAGAGGAGCTCTTTGCCCATGACCACGGTGTCGATGATCCGCTCATTGTCGAAAGCGAAAGTATCCTGCCTGAGAACGCCCACCTGGCTGGGTCTCGATACGGTGCCCCGATTGGACGGCTCGAGCTCGCCGGTGAGTATCTTCATGAAAGTGGATTTGCCGGCGCCATTGGGACCGGTCAGACCATAGCGATTGCCCGGGCTGAATTTGACCGAGACGCTGTCGAAAAGCGTCTGGGTGCCGAATCCTTTGGAAACTTCGTTGACTACGATAATGAGCGTGTACCTTCGCGAGAAAATTCGAGCTTGACATGCCCGAAAGCGAAATTATACGAGGATACGGCGCTGCGGTCGAGTCTCCAGCCGCAAGCGCTTAATATATCCGGAATCGCCGCTCAGGTGAGTTCTCCGAATCTTCCTCACGGTTCGCTCATGATTCGAGTCTAAGAGTCGGGCCGGAAAAAATGCGCAAAAGAAAAGCCTCGAGCTGTTAACTCGAGGCTTTTACAAATCCTGGCACCGGGCTATCTTCCCAGGCAGTCTCCCGCCAAGTATTGTCGCTGCTGACCGTCTTTACCGTCGTGTTCGGGATGGGAACGGGTGTGTTCCGGTCGCTACGGCACCAAGAACCTTTTAGGGTCTTGTGCAGGTTCTTTAGATCCGAAAGAGCCTTTTATTGACTCTCAGAACCGATTCGGCTTGCACCGTATCTGGTTCTCCCGAAGGATCTAAATCCTGTACCCTGAAAACTGCATATTGAAGTTTGTGTGTGTATCGCACAACCAATTGTGTTGGTTAAGCCCTCGGACTATTAGTACTGCTCGGCTACGCGCTTACCTTGCGGGGCGCTTCTACCTGCAGCCTATCAACCAGGTGGTCTTCCTGGGTCCTTACTGGATTAACTCCATGGGATTCCTCATCTTGCGGTGGGCTTCGTACTTATATGCTTTCAGCACTTATCCGCTCCGATCACAGCTACCCTGCGTTTACCGCTGGCGCGATAACAGGTACACTGGAGGATCGTCCGTCCCGGTCCTCTCGTACTAGGGACGGCTCCGCTCAAGAATCCTACGGGCATGCCGGATATGGACCGAACTGTCTCACGACGTTCTGAACCCAGCTCACGTACCGCTTTAATGGGCGAACAGCCCAACCCTTGGGACGTACTACCGCCCCAGGATGCGATGAGCCGACATCGAGGTGCCAAACCTCCCCGTCGATGTGGACTCTTGGGGGAGATCAGCCTGTTATCCCTATGGTAACTTTTGTCCGATGAGCAACGGCCCTTCCATGCGGAACCGTGGGATCACTAAGGCCTACTTTCGTATCTGAGCGGGATGTCTCCCTTTCAGTTAAGCTCCCTTATGCCTTTACACTCGATGGCTGATTTCCGACCAGCCTGAGGGAACCTTTGCGCGCCTCCGTTACTGTTTAGGAGGCGACCGCCCCAGTCAAACTGCCCAACTGAAACTGTCCCCCGCCCGGATTCACGGAACGAGGTTAGTACGCTAGCTAATTCAGAGTGGTATCTCAACGTCGACTCCACGAAGACCAAAATCCTCGCTTCAAAGTCTCCCACCTATCCTGCGCAAAAATAACCCGCGGACAATTTCAGCCTACAGTAAAGCTCAATAGGGTCTTTCTGTCCTGGCACACCTAGTCCGTATCTTCACAGACACTCCTATTTCGCCGAGTCTCTCTCCGAGACAGCGCCCAGATCGTTACGCCCTTCGTGCGGGTCGGAACTTACCCGACAAGGAATTTCGCTACCTTAGGACCGTTATAGTTACGGCCGCCGTTCACCGGGGCTTTGTTTCGTAGCTTCGCTTGCGCTGACCACTCCACTTAACCTTCCGGCACTGGGCAGGCGTCAGCCCCTATACATCACCTTACGGTTTTGCAGAGACCTGTGTTTTTGATAAACAGTCGCCTGGGCCTGGATTCTGCGACCATCTCAGGCTTCACACGCGTGGTGCTACACCCTAACATGGCACCTCTTCTTCCGAAGTTACGAGGTCAATTTGCCGAGTTCCTTAGAGAGAGTTATCTCGCGCACCTTGGTATACTCTACCTGACTACCTGTGTCGGTTTCGGGTACGAGCACTCACTTACCTGGCTTTCGCCGCTTTTCTCGGCAGCATGGCATCTACGAAGTTGGTTCCGTGGAACCTTCCTTACTCAGCCTCACGTCTTAACGCCCGAGCGGATTTGCCAACTCAGACTAGCTACGCTTTTGGAAGAGAAATCCAATCTCTCTTTTCGTATAGCCTCCTGCGTCCCGACTTAGCTCCTAACGGTAAATAAGTGGCACGGGAATATTAACCCGTTGTGCATCGACTACGCCTTTCGGCCTCGCCTTAGCTCCCGGCTAACCCTGCATGGACGAGCCTTGTGCAGGAACCCTTAGTCTTTCGGTGCATTGGATTCTCACCAATGTTTTCGCTACTTAAGCCGACATTCTCACTTGTGCTTCGTCCATCAGTGCTTACGCTCTGACTTCAGCCTACAACACAACGCTCCCTTACTGAACAATCAAAAGATTGCTCCCGCGATTTCGGAGACATGCTTAGCCCCGTACGTTTTCGGCGCAGAGTCGCTTGACCAGTGAGCTATTACGCTTTCTTTCAATGATGGCTGCTTCTAAGCCAACATCCTGGTTGTCTATGCAACTCCACCTCCTTAATCACTTAGCATGTACTTTGGGTCCTTAGTCGGCGGTCTGGGCTGTTTCCCTCTTGACAATGGAACTTAGCTCTCACTGTCTCACTGCCGGACAATAACATTACAGGTATTCGGAGTTTAACTCGATTTGGTACGGATTTTCTCCGCCCGCACCGAACTAGTGCTCTACCCCCTGTAAGATAAATCCGACGCGGTGCCTCAACGCCTTTCAGGGAGAACCAGCTAGCTCCGGGTTCGATTGGCATTTCACCCCTAAACACAGCTCATCCACCGATTTTTCAACATCGGTTGGTTCGGACCTCTACGCACTGTTACATGCGCTTCATCCTGGCCATGCCTAGATCACCCGGGTTCGGGTCTACCGCATGTAATTATTAGTCGCCCTTATCAGACTCGGTTTCCCTGTGGCTTCGAGTATTAACCTCTTAACCAACTACATACGGTAACTCGCCGGCTCATTCTTCAACAGGCACACCGTAACACTATAAAATAGTGCTCCGATTGCTTGTAAGCACACGGTTTCATGTTCTATTTCACTCCCCTAACAGGGGTTCTTTTCACCTTTCCCTCGCGGTACTTGTTCTCTATCGGTCACCAGTCAGTACTTAGCCTTACCAGATGGTCCTGGCGGATTCATGCAGGGTTTCCCGTGCCCCGCATTACTTGGGATACTCCTGAGGTTCAGAGGTTTTCGCTTACCGGACTGTCACCGTCTGTGGTGAGCCTTTCCAGACTCTTCAACTATCCTCATCCCATCTCGTATGGAGTCCCGCTACCCCAACAAGACTGACGTCTTGCTGGTTTGGGCTCTTCCCCTTTCACTCGCCGCTACTGAGGGAGTCACTGTTTTGTTTTCCTTTCTTCCAGGTAATAAGATGTTTCAGTTCCCTGGCTTACCTCGCTCCACCCTATGGATTCAGGTGGGCGTCGCCGACATTCACTCGGCGGGGTTGCCCCATTCGGAGACCCACGGATTTTAGGCTGCAACGCCTCCCCGTGGAATTTCGCTGTTTGCTACGTCCTTCTTCGGCTGCTGGTGCCCAGGTATCCACCGTGCGCTCTTAGTAGCTTTACCAACGTCTGGTATTTTTGGCGATCCAGGACAGGAGTCGCCGAAACCCAGACAAAACATTGGTGTGGATACGGACTTCAATATGCAGTTTTCAGGGTACTGGCCTCTCGCCTGTTGGCAAGAGTTCAAGCCTTTCGGCTTGCTGTCGGGCTCATCGCCCTTCAGGAATCACCTATCTTACCAGAAGATTGTGATTGGGGAAGGCATTGTATCGTATATGTTACGTAGCCTTCTGATTTATCTGGAGGCTAGCGGATTCGAACCGCTGACCTTCTCCGTGCAAAGGAGACGCTCTACCAACTGAGCCAAGCCCCCCTGGAGCAGTTCCGAGTTAGTGCCTTGTTCTCCTTATATAAAGGAGACGATTTTCGGCGGCACCACTTTCGGTCCCATGTCCCGCTTGCATCAATTCGCTTCGGGACTCATATAAGCCTCAAGTCTCTATTGTAGTACGAATTCGAGAGTGATTTCTCGACCGGACACAAAGTTTTAAGACTGGCTTTGAAGACTGGGCTATCGTGGACTCGAACCACGGACCTCACCCTTATCAGGGGTGCGCTCTAGCCACCTGAGCTAATAGCCCTCGCGTCAGCGGAAAGAAATACTACCACCGAAGACCGCCTCGTGTAGTCCTGCGGACCACATATCTTCATAATATTGTAGCGGAAAAATATGGAGCTGAGGGGATTCGAACCCCTTACCTCACGGGTGCGATCCGTGCGCTCTACCAAGTGAGCTACAGCCCCGCCTGTTCGCGATACTCTGATCGGGATATCCGCTCATTATAAGTCCCGAAGCCCAAAGAATAAAGCCGGTCGTAAACATCCTATATATAGGACCGCGGGAGTCCCATAAGTAAACATATCCGCTCCATATATCCCTGAGCGGGGCGCCTCTAGGAAAGTGGGTGTAGAATACACCCGGACTTAGTAATGCTATTGCAAATAGTGGTGAAACCAGATGAACGGATCCCAAACAGTCACTCAAAAGCTCCTGGCGCTATTTATATTGACGGCGGCCATCTGGCTTCCCAATGAGTATCTTCCGGACCCCGGCAAGATCTTCGCTTCCGAGACCGGAGCGGCGGCAGACCGGGCGGCGGCGGTAGGCAAGCCGGCACCGGATTTCAGCCTCACCGACATTAAGGGGAAGACCTGGAAACTCAAGGATCTCAAAGGCAAGGTCGTGGTTCTGGAATGGTTCAATCATGGTTGCCCTTTCGTCAAGAAGCATTATGACAGCGGCAATATGCAGGCGCTTCAGAAAGCCTATACGAAGAAAGGCGTGACCTGGCTCTCCATCTGCTCCAGCGCCCCCGGCAAACAGGGCAGCGCCAGCAGTGAGGAGCACGCCCGGACATTCTCTTCCAAAGATGGCGCACCTACGGCAGTGCTCATCGACGCCGACGGCAAAGTCGGAATGGCTTATGGAGCCAAGACCACGCCTCATATGTTTATAGTGGGCAAAGACGGCAAGCTTCTCTATGCCGGCGCCATCGACGACAAGAGAAGCCCGGATCCGGAAGACGTGAAGACCTCGAAAAACTACGTCAAAGCCGCACTCGATGAGATCCTCGCCGGCAAGCCGGTCAGCAACTCGTCGACCAAGTCTTATGGTTGCTCGGTAAAATATTGAGTTCCCGGCTAGTCGTAGCTGTCTCGACAATCATCTATCTGGTGGCGGTGTTCAATTTTGCCTTCACCGTTTCCGCCACCGCTCTGCAAGATCCCGATTGCTGCTGGATCCTGGCCCTGGGCAAGCGTATCTGGCATGACCGCCGGCTTCCCGACCGCGATCCATTCTCGTACACGATAGCCCTGGCGCAAGACGGGAAAGGGGCGTTCGACGGGGTGCCTGCCGCCGATCTGCCCCCGGGACATTTCGTCGCCTATCAGTGGCTTGCCGAGACGGTCTTCTACGGGCTGTACAGGACCAACCAGATCATTACAGGTGAAGGATCCGTTGGCGCTTCCTCCGGTGATTCCGGGTCATTCTCGAGCCGTGCGGCCCGCCAGATGAAAGAGGTCTATGGCCAGGACAAAATCCGGATCGCCAACGAAGGTGCTCCGGACATGGCGGCCTGCGCCCTCACCGCCTTCGCCGCCCTCATGATAGTGACCGCCTTCATGATCGTGCCCTTCTTCTTTACCAGGCGGCAATCCACTTCTCACTTCGCCGGCCTGGTCCTGGTCATTCTCTCGACCTGGGCGGCGAGTTTTCATTTCTACTTGCGTCCCGAGATTTTCTCTTATCTGTTTCTTTCGATCATCGCCTGTCTGGCGGTCCGTCTTCGCATTCCCGAGGGCGGGAGCGGCATCGATCGCGATCGGGTCAAGCTCTCAGTGCTTGCTTTTCTCGTCACTTTACTCTGGGTGAATCTTCATGTCGGCTTCGTCCTGGCGCCTCTGATCTTTTTTGCCACTGCCGCCATTCTTTTCATCAGCTCATCGGAAGAAGCGAACAAGCCAGCTGGGGCGGCTCTCGCCGCCGGGATCGCAGCCCTTGCCGCTACCGCCATCAATCCCCAGGGTCCTGCTATCTGGGCTTATCTTCCCAGGCTTTTCTTCCCTTCTATGAACGCGCTCATTTACGAGCTCCAGCCTGTGGGGCCGGGCGAGATCCTCAGTCAGTCCTTCCTGCCCTTTACCCTGCTCACCTTGCTGACCGTGCTTATTGCGAGCCTGATTCTGATAGCGACGATTTTTCGTTTGCGTCACCTTACGGCTTCCCGCGGCATTCTCGTGGTGTACAGCATCCTGGTGATCACCGTCTCTCTGACCGCCGGCTTCGCTTCCAGGCGGCTGATCCCCTGCTCTGTCATACTGGTCGTCTCCGAGCTCTTTCTCATTCATGCTCTTCTGCCGATGCGCCCGGACGGCGGCGGCTTTCTCGTGGACCGCGCTCCTCCGCTTTCTACCCGGCGACGAAAGTCGATCGCCCTTGTCTCCACCGCCGTCGTCGCTATCGGCGCCGCCGCGTTCGAGAGCAGCCTTTTCCCGCCGCGCATCCCCCAGACGAGCCTGGGCTTCCTGGTCCCTTACGACGCCATGGCTTTTATCGAGGGCAGCAGCGGCTTGCGCGGGAATCTATTGAATGACCCGCAGTTCGGTGATCTGATGATCTGGCATATGAGCAAGCCGCCGGCGCTTTTCATTGATACCAGATTCGATGCCTACGGCGAAAAAATCGTCCGGGACTATTTCGAGATGGCCAATTGTTTCACCGGCTGGCAGGAGCGTCTCGACCGGCACCAGATCGCCTGGGTCTTCCTGCCTCCCTATACCAGGCTTGCCGCGGAGCTCGAGAAGGCACCTTCCTGGAAGCTCCTTTTCAAGGACTCGGCTGCCGTGATTCTTTCGCGCTCCGAGAGGAGCTCAATTACCGAAAAGTGAGAGCTCGTCTTTGCGATATCTGGAAGTCTCGTCCTTGAGAGCCGGTACTTTGCCGTAGAGCCCGGCATAGAGAGCACGAGCCTCCTTCTTCTTGCCCTGGGACATGAGATTGGCTGCATAGCCTTTTAAATACTCCGGCTTGAGAGCATCGGTGCCGGCAATCTCGAGCAGAGAGCGGTAGGGCGCATTCGCCTGGTCGTATTTCTTCTCTTTGCGCAGACGCTCGGCAATCATGAAAAGGATGGTCAGATCCCGGGAGCGGTTCAAGCTCTTCAGATCCTTCAGCTGATCGGCGCTGGCCTCAGCCAGGATGGATGCTTCCGCCCGGATCAGCGCTTTACGAAAATCGCCCAGGTTCGGATCGTCTTTGATACCGTCCAGGAGATTTTTGTAGAATTCCCTGGCGTCTACCGCCCGGTCCCGGGCGATGAGACAGCAGGCATAGCGCCAGAATGCGTCCACCCTGATCAGTGGCTCCAGGTTGCTCTGATTCTCGTCGATCAACTTTTTGTAGCTGGCCTCGGCTTCTTTGAAGTCATTTCTCTTGATCTCCTGATCGGCGACTTCGGCGAGCAGCTGGCTGTAATCGCCCCGGGCGCCGTCGATGAGCACGCTCGAATAGATCAGGGGCGCGTCTTTGAAGCGAGCCAGGACTTTGTCGCTGCCGATCAGTTTGCCGGCTCTCCGGTACTCCTTGAGGGCATTCTCCAGATAAGCGAGGTCAGCCTTCTTCTGCGCCAGGGTTCTGCCTGATGTCTTGCCGGCGAGGCGGCGGGCTTTACCGGAGAGCTCGTCATAGACTGCGGCCAGGCGGTGGGATTGCCTGAAATTGCGGGACTTTACCCCTTCGAGCTTGAGCATCTCTTTCTTGAGCCGGGCTGTCGCTTGCTTTTCGGTCTCCTCGCTTTTCAAAGATTTCAGCTTTTTGACCGCTGTCTCATTCTTGCTATCCAGAAGTTTTTTGACCGGAAGAAGGGCTTCTTCCGCTCCTTTCTGCGCAAGGGCTCGGGATGCGCTCTCGAAGGCGGCGCCGTCGGTGGTGGCGCCAGCGTCTTTCAGGCACTGCCCGTAGAGATCGAGCAGGTCCGGAAGTACCTTTCCGCCTTCCCTGTCGGCCCGTGCGAAGATGATTCCTTCGCCGGCAAGGGCCAGGGCTTGATCGTTATTCTTTTTAACCCGGTAAAGCTTCGCCACTGCCAGGCAGTCCTTCGCATGCTTGTGGATAACCGCCTGGCTCGCGCTCGAGAGGGAGAGAAGAGAATCGAGGAGTCGGGCTGCCTTTTCTGGGTCCCGGGCGGATATGGCCTCGGCCAGAAGGGAAGCGAGTTTCTTTCGGCGCTCTTCCCTGGCCATCTTGAATGAGGGATCGCTTTTTACTTTCAGATCGAGCAAGAGCTTGATCAGGGACGCTTTGCCGATTTTTTTCGTGGTCGGCTCCGCTTTCGCTGAAGCTATACAAAGGAATGTCAGAGCGAAAACGAATAGGAGACATTTTTTCATAACGGCAGATTATACAGAAAGAGAGCGGCCTTTCTGCCGCTCTCCGTTGAGTGCCGATTGAAGCGATCCCGATCGCCTTCAGCCGCGCTTTACTTCGATCTTGTGCTCTGACTTTAAAGCCTCAGCATTTTTCGGGAGTTTGACTTTGAGCACGCCATCCTTATAGGAGGCGTCGATCTTCTCGCGATCAACCTCGCATGGCAGGGGAATCAGGCGGTAGAAAGAGCCGTAGGAGCGTTCGCTGCGGTAATAGCCCTGGTCTTTCTCCTCTTTTTCCTCTTTCTTCTCTCCTTTGATAGCCAGACCGTCTCTGGTCAGGGAGAGATTGATGTCTTTCAGGTCGACGCCGGGGACCTCGGCGGTGACAATGAGCTCTTTATCTGTGTCTTTGACATCCACCCGGGTGTGGAAGGGGAATGCCATGATCGACGGAGGGTGAGCCGGTCCCATGCCGAGACCGTGGCGAAACTCGTCGAAGAGTCTGTTCATCTCGTGCTGAAGCGAGTGAAACATCGAAGATTCACGCCTGATTGGGAGGTTGCCGTTTTCTTGCTTCTTTTCGATTGTCGCAGGTTGGGTGGTCATCTCTAGCTCCTCGTTTAATCAACTCGGGACCTTGCATCCTCTGAATATTCTCGTTCGGCAGAGGCGATGCTCCATCGGCAATCTGGAGTATTTCCGGAGGTTAATGTAATCGTCCTTTCTTATGAACCAATCAGCCTCAGGGGTGATTACCGACTGGAAGCCGTATGAATTGATATCGTATTTGATGTCGGGTTCGCATTCGGACTTTGGCTCGTTTGACTTGCCGGTTCTGATCTGTTAAGGTGAAAACCGAGAATGCAGTTTGTTCTATCGTCGAACGAATCGAACAAGTCCAAGAGCATTCACGAGTGATTTCAGCGAAATCACATATGTCTGGAAACAGATCGAGGACCCACCGGTCTCGTTCTGAAGGCTCCCGGCGGTGTTGGACCGCTGTTGGATGACCGGTCCAGGCAAAGCAGTAAATTTCTTAGGAGGAATCATAATGGCAATTGCCATGAATTTGGATGCTGGCTATCCGGCTGATGATGTAGATCGAGTCACCCGGCTGGCCGGTGAGTACCACAATCTCACAGCGGCAGTGGTGAGGGTGGAGCTCAATTCTCTGTGCAGCTCGATCCGGACCCGGCTCTTCGGGTCCATGCCGTCGGAAATAGAGGCGAGTTCTCTCTCCCCGAGGGTTCTCCGGCTCTACAGCAAAGGCCGGGAGCGTATTCTCAGCCGGCTGTTCGTCCTGGAGACCAGCCCGCCGTCGGGTGAAAAGCTGGTAACCGACCTGAAGCGTCTGGGCCATGAGCTCAAGATAGTCGACCGGCTCAGCCGGGGTGTGCGAATCGGAGCAGCCCGGGCTGCCGGATAGAGTCTCAGGTTAGATTTAATAATTAAATGAGTGTATTCCTCGAACTTTTTGAGGAAGGCGGACGTCTGTCAAGGTATAGTCGAGTTAAGCCCGGAATTAGAGTGTTTCGAGGATCGCAGATGAAACAATACCGCAGCCGACCCGGTCGGATAGTGTCTTTGCTTGTCGGTGCCTGCCTGGGCGCCGGATTCCTGACGTGTCTCCCGAGCCAGCAGGCAGGGGCGGGTCCCAAGCTCCTGCCGGGCCATGCAGCCAAGGAGAATATCGAGCAGGTCAATAAAGGCATCAAATGGCATACCAATCTGGCCGCCGCCGAGTCCGACGCCCGGCAGCAGGGAAAGATGATCCTCTGGATCCAGCTTGTCGGCAAGATGGACGGCGCCACGTGAAGCGCCGCCAATAGCTTGAGAGCCGTGTCGCTCTCGCAGGAACCAGCTTATTCAGTCCTCAAAGACGAGTTAGTCTGCGGATACACCGATATCTCCAGAGAGTCCTATGCCGGTTTCTCCGGCAAGCACGAGATTGGCGGTCAGGCGATCAATACGACCAATGGCGCCGGTCCGCACAATCTTCAGACCTTTGTCCTGGCTTCAGACGGCACAGTGCTTCATTGCCTGCCCGGTTACTGGAATCCCACGGATCTGGTGCGCGAAATCGGATTCGCCGCCAGGCTCCACGATGTCTGGACGAATCCGGCATTGAGCGAGGGCCAGAAGCGGACCATGTTCCGCAATCTCCATCTCGCTCACCACAACGAGCATCCAGCCGCCATGGTGAAGCGCAGCAGGATGCAGGGTTTCGATCAGAAGTACGAGGCCAAGCACCGCCTGGCTACCTCCGACACGATCCTGGACTCGCGTCTTGCCGCCCAGGCTCTCGTTCCGGGACACCCCATCCCCCAGGCAGCCTTCAAGACTACCGATCAGATCATGCACGATCGCATGGCCAGCCGGCCTTTCGTTCCTTTCTCGAAGTTCGACACGGCCGCCTATGTCGATTACGGACGGCCGAAATATGACAAGAACGAGGACTTCCGCAATGCCAACGGGGTGATAACCAACCCCGAAGCAGCCAAGAAGCAGGAGCTCCTGGGCCAGGTGCCTGAAAAGAAGAACCGCAAGAAGCGCATGATGCGCCGGGTAGTCAACACAGCCGGGCGGGGAGTGATTAATTACGGGGTCCGAGCCCTGCGCTGAGCTCTTGCTGATACCGCATGCGATGCGGAGCAGGACCTCAGGTCTTGCTTCTCACCCTTACGAAGTTTCGCCGGCCAACTTGCAGGACGACGCTTGCGCCGGCTTCGATGTTGACTGTGAAATTAGGATCGGTTATCTGCTCGCCGTCGATCCGGACGCCGCCGTCAGCGACTTTCCTTTTCGCGACTCCGGAGCCTGATGCGAGCCCTGTCGCGGCCAGTACCCGGAAAAGCGCCAGGCCATTTTCGACCTCTTGCTCGGGCATGTCTTCCGGTAGCTGTTTCTCGCTGTGCACTCTGATCCATTCTTCATGAGTGATGGCGGCGGTTTGCTCGCCGTGATACTGAGCGACTATTTGCTTCGCCAGATCCAATTTGATCTCCTTGGGGTTGATGCCGCTGTCGAGCTCTTTCTTGATCCTGTCGATTGCGGCTCCGCTCAGGTTGGTGGCCAGTTCGTAATATTTGACGATGAGATGATCGGGAATACGCATACATTTGCCGAACATGTCGCCGGGCTCGTCTTTGAGGGCGATATAGTTGTCGTAGGTCTTGGACATCTTCTTGATGCCGTCGGTGCCCTCGAGCAGCGGCAGGAGCAGGGCAACTTGCTGGTCCTGCATATAATGCGGTTGAAGCTCGCGCCCCTGGAGAATGTTGAAACGCTGGTCGGTGCCTCCGAGCTCGACATCGGCTTTGATGGCCACCGAGTCGTATCCCTGGAGGAGCGGGTAGAAGAGCTCGTGCAAGGAGACCGGCAGTTGCTGCTCGAGCCGGGAGCCGAAAGCTTCCTTGGCCAGGAGCTGGTTGACGGTGACTTTGCCTGCCAGCTTCAGGATGTCGTTGAGGTTCAGTGGAGCCAGCCACTCGGCGTTATTGCGCACCTCTGTCTTTTCCAGATCGAGGACAAGGCCCATCTGGTCGAGGTAAGTCTTTGCATTGGCTTCCACATCTTCGGCGGTGAGGTGCGGGCGGGTTGCATTCCGGCCCGAGGGATCGCCTATCTGAGCGGTGAAGCCCCCGATGATCAGGACGATCTGGTGACCGTACTTTTGAAACTGGCTTAATTTCCGAAAAGGGACGGCATGCCCGATATGGAGGTCGGTGGAGGTGGGGTCGATGCCGAGCTTGACCCGGAGGACCCGGCCGGCTTTGCGCACCTGGTGGATTTTACGGGCCAGGCCCATATAGCCGTCCGGAAGGATCTCCGCTCCCCGGCTCAGCTCTTTCGCTTCCTCGATGATCTCCGGGACGATCTTCTCTGATTCCAACGTGGTCAAAACCGGCTCCTTTCGCAAATAGCTAAGAATCTTAGCATGGCACTCCGCATTCTTGTGCCCGCCCGGCTGACTGAGATAATATGCCTGAGTTGAAAAGATAGGGGAGCATCATGGCTGTTCAGTACGTACCGCAGGATTTCGAGGAGAAGTGGCAGAAGCAGTGGGAGACCGACCACCTCTATGCCGCCGTGGACAACGATCCAAGACCCAAGTTCTACTCTCTTGTGATGTTTCCCTATCCGTCCGGAGACCTGCACATGGGTCACATGCGGGTCTACACAATCTCGGATGTGATCTCGAGACAGAGACGCATGCAGGGCTATAACGTTCTCAACCCTATGGGCTGGGACGCGTTCGGGCTCCCAGCCGAGAATGCCGCCATCAAGAACAACTCTCACCCCGAGATCTGGACCAAGAAGAACATCCAGCACATGCGGGACGAGCAGCTCAAAAAGCTCGGCACCAGTTTCGACTGGAGCCGGGAGGTGACCACCTGCGATCCCGATTATTATCACTTCACCCAGTGGATTTTCCTGCAGTTCTTCGAGATGGGCCTGGCGGTGCGCAAAGAGGCGCCGGTAAACTGGTGCCCGGACTGCAAGACCGTGCTCGCCAACGAGCAGGTGGAAGACGGTGCCTGCTGGCGCCATCCCGAGACCACGGTCGAGCAGAAGCAGATGAGCCAGTGGTTTTTGAAGATAACCGACTATGCCGAAGAGCTCCTTGCCGATCTCGACAAGCTCACCGGCTGGCCTGAGCGGGTCAAGCTCATGCAGCGCAACTGGATCGGCAAGTCCGAAGGCGCCGAGCTCTATTTCACGGTGGACAGCAAGCCGAATGTTCGGATAAGCGTGTTCACCACCCGGCCTGATACCAGTTTTGGTGTCAGCTATCTGGTCCTGGCGCCCGAGAATCCGCTTGTCCAAGAGCTCACCACCGATGAGTGCCGCGCCGAAGTCGAAGCCTATGTGGAGGCGACCCGCCACAAGACCGAGCTCGAGCGGATCGCCACCGAGAAGTCCAAGACCGGTGTCCCCACTGGTGCCAGCGCCATCAACCCCTTCAACGGGGAGAGCGTGCCGATCTGGGTCTCGGACTATGTATTGATGAACTACGGCACCGGCGCCGTCATGGGTGTTCCGGCTCATGACGAGCGGGATTTCCGCTTTGCCGCCAACTACGGGCTGCCTGTGGTCGAAGTGATTTCCCCGGACGGCAAGAAAACCGATAAGCTCGAGGAAGCTTATCTGGAGCCCGGAGTCATGGTCAATTCAGGGATCTTCGACGGTCTCACCAGCACCGAAGCGAAAGTCAAGATGGTGGAGTGGGCTCAAAGCAATGCCAGCGGCAAGAAACGCGTGCAGTTCAGGCTCCGGGACTGGTTGATCAGCAGGCAGCGCTACTGGGGCTGCCCGATTCCCCTGGTCCATTGTCCGAAGTGCGGGATCGTGCCGGTACCGGAAGACAAATTGCCCGTAATCCTGCCCCTGGATGTCGAGATCACCGGTGAAGGGGGCTCTCCCCTTTCCAGGCACGAGGCTTTTCTCGACGCGACTTGCCCTGTCTGTGGTGGCAAAGCGCGAAGGGAGACGGACACCATGGATACTTTCATCGACTCGAGCTGGTATTTCATGCGTTATCCGGACGCCACCAATAAGGAAGCCATCTTTGCCGGGAACAAGGTGAATTACTGGATGCCTGTGGATCAGTATGTCGGCGGTATCGAGCATGCCATTCTGCACCTGCTCTACTCCCGTTTCTTCACCAAGGCAATGCGGGACAGGGGGCTGCTCGATTGCAGCGAGCCTTTCACCAATCTGCTCTCCCAGGGCATGGTGACGAAGTTCTCGCCGGCTTCCGGCCGTATCGAGAAGATGTCCAAATCCCGGGGCAATGTCGTCGGCACCACCAAATTCTTCCAGCAGTACGGTGCGGACACCGCCAGGCTTTTCAGTCTCTATGCGGCGCCGCCCGAGCAAGAGCTCGAGTGGAACGAGGACGGTGCTGTCGGTCAGTATCGCTTCCTCGGACGGATCTGGCGCCTGGCCACCGATCTGATCGAAGGGAAAGCGATCGGTCCGGTTCAGTCCCCGCCGGTTCATGAGAGTCTCGATCCCGAAGCCGCCAGGCTAAACAGGATGGTGAACAAGACTATCAAAGCGGTGACGGTGGATCTCGATCCCGAGCGTTATGTATTCAATACGGCTATCGCCCGCTGTATCGAGCTGGTCAATTTCCTCTACAAGTACTGCGCCGACCTGCAGTCCCGGGAGACCGGCACCGCCGGTAATGGCAACGGCGGCGGCGACAACCAGGCTCTCGCCGGCGCGAAGCTCTCTGCCGGGGAGAAGGAGTCTCTATCCTATGCGGTCAAGAGCCTCTTGCTTCTTCTCGCGCCTATGGCCCCGCATATCACCGAAGAGCTCTGGAGCCGCATCGGCTACGAGGGCTCGGTTCACCAGGCGTCCTGGCCGGACTTCAAAGATGAGCTCACCGTGGACGACGAGATCGAGCTGGTTCTGCAGGTGAACGGCAAGATCGTCAACAAAGTGCCGGCACCGCGCGGTCTCGACAAGCCGGAAGCCGAAGAGATCGCCATGGCCGACGACAAAGTCCAGAAACGTCTCACCGGTCAGGCCGTTCGCAAAGTGATCGTAGTGCCGGACAAACTCGTCAATATCGTAGTGGCTCCTGCCTGATTCTGTTGGCAACCCTTTTATCGGACTGCCCGGTTGCGGACCGGTGCCGGTGTCGTGTTGACGAATCTCGCTCCGGAGCGGCTGCCCGGGCTTGTCAGGGCTTTTATTGGTTACAGTCGTCCGGGAACGGGGAAAGCTTCTTAAAGAGAGGAAGCGGTTTGTATATATAATTCTTCTTATACGTTTTCTCATTCCCAGGAGAGCCGACATGCCGCCAGGTGGACCCAACCAGGACATTCAGATTGAGACCCAGAATGAGATTCCCTGGATGACCTTGCTGGTCATCTTCTGCATGGTCTCTATCTATGCCTGGATGTGCACCAATCGTATGGAGTTCTGGATGCCCCACCTGGCTGCCGAGAACTGGATGCGGATCAACGGATTCCAGGCGGTGAACGTCTACCAGTGGTGGAGAGATCAGAATTTCAACCGGCTGCTCCAGCAGTTCCCGGTGGCCTCAATGGCCAGCTTCGCCGGCTGGCAACTCGTGGGTAACGCTTATTTTCTCTGGGTTTTCGGCGCCAAGGTCGAGCAGAAGCTCGGGGGCGGGCGCTACCTGCTCCTCTGCATCCTGGGTATGTATGTCCCGTTTCTGGCCCTGCAGTGGGACCGTCTCAGGGTAGTCGACGATACTTATTTCTATGGACCGCTCTATCTCATCGCTACGGTCCTGGGCGCAGCTTTTCTCTTCCCGGACAAAAAGGAGATCAACGATCAGTGGTTCAAAAAGAGCCGGGGAGAGATATTCCAGAGAGAGACGAATCGCGATCCAGGTAAGAAGTGGAGCAAAAAGCCCATGAAGCTTTTCGTGCTCCTCTATATCCTTTTCGAAATCGGTAAATATTTCTATAGCATCAAGATCACCCCGGGCTTCATGACTTTTAATCCCTATGCTCTTCTCACCGCCCTGTTTCTGGGCTACGGTCTGGCAACCTTCCTGGTCTGGAGCGCCACCGGCTCTCTCCAGGAAGGTCCTATGAAGCTTGCCTGTATCCGGACTTATAACAAGATTCTCAAGCTGGATGTCGGTCACGAGACGGCGATCCGCGGAACCTCCATGGCTCTTGGCCTTCCCGAGCCGAGGGTGAGGGAGTGGGTAGCCCAGCAGAAGGGCAAGATGAAGGTCTCCTGACAACCTTTCTCAACCTGAATATCCAATAAGCCAAGGCCCTCATGACTAGTGCTAATATAGGCGGACCTGTTGGCAGCCGGGAATGGCGAGCGCAGGTCGAAAGTCAGCCCCAGCCGGTATTCTCATTTGGTAAGTCTGCAATCAAAAGACGCCCTGCCTGCCGAGACCGAAGCCAGGCCAGAACCCGCGACTGGTTCGCAATTTTCGCAGATCGCGCGGATTTCCTGGATGCGTCTGCTCCAGGTCGCTCTCGACCTGGCGGTTCTATGCATTTCGTTCCTTGTCGCTTACCTGATCCGTTTCGACGGCCATCTCGATCCGGTCTATACAAGCCAGATGCTCGCTCTTGCTCCCATGGTGGTAGCCTGCCAGCTCGCCTTCATCTGGATCCTCGGCGCTTACCGCCGACTCTGGCGGTATACCGGACTCACCGAGATCATGGAGCTGGTTCTGGCGGTCCTGATCGCGACCACTGTGATTATAGTAGCCCGGGCTCTCGGTCTGGTGGCGGCCTCCGATCATCATCTCTCTTACGGAATAATCTTCATCAATGCCGGGCTTGCGGTATTCGCGCTCTCGGCCCCGCGGGTGTTGCGGCGTCTCACCACCGAGCACAGCCAGCGCCGGCACTGGCGCCAGCCGGTTCGGCGCCGCTGCCTTCTGGTGGGCGCCGGTGATGCCGGCCAGATGGTGCTCCGGGAGCTCTCCCAGAGACCGGACCTGGGCGTCGATATCGTCGGTCTCATCGACGACGATCCGGACAAGCTCAAGCGGCGGATCGGCAACCTCACCGTATTCGGTACCAGTAACGACCTCGCCAGGCTTATCGATACTCTTTTCGTGGACCAGGTGATCATCGCCATGCCGTCGGCGCCCGCTTCCGAGATCCGCCGGATCGTCGAGATCTGCCGCCAGTCCGAGGTGGACACTCGTATCCTGCCCGGGCTTTTCGAGCTCATCGACGGGAAGGTCAGCGTCAGCCAGCTGCGCGAAGTCTCCCTGGAGGATCTGCTCGGGCGCGAGCCTGTCGAGCTGGACACCGCTTCCATTGCTGCCTACCTGGAAGACCGCACAGTCCTGGTCACCGGTGCCGGTGGCTCCATAGGCAGCGAGCTCTGCCGCCAGATCACCCGCTATCAACCCCGGCGAATCCTGCTGCTGGGTAAGGGGGAGAATTCGATTTTCTCCATCCAGCAGGAGCTCCTGGCTCGACCGGAGCCCGTGGACCTGGTGCCGATCATCGCCGATGTGCGCGATACCGTGCGCATGACGTCTATATTCGAGAGCTACCGACCGCAAGTCGTCTTCCATGCCGCAGCCCACAAGCATGTGCCCCTCATGGAGTCCAATGTGTGCGAAGCCGTTGCCAATAACGTCTTCGGCACCAGGGTCGTAGCCGAGCTGGCGGACCGCTACCAGGCCGAAGCCTTTGTCCTGGTGTCAAGCGATAAAGCAGTCAACCCCACCTCTGTGATGGGCGCCACCAAGCGTATGGCGGAGCTGGTCACCCAGGAGCTGGCGGCGCGGTCGAAGACCAAGTATGTCGCTGTCCGGTTCGGCAATGTCCTGGCCAGCCGCGGCTCGGTGATCCCTCTTTGGCGCCAGCAGATCGCCCAGGGTGGCCCGTTGACGGTCACCCATCCGGAAGCTACCAGGTATTTCATGCTGATTCCCGAGGCTGTCCAGCTGATTCTCCAGGCAGGCGTCCTTGGCCAGGGCGGCGAGATATTCGTTCTGGATATGGGAAAGCCCATCAAGATTCTCGATCTGGCTACCGATCTGATTCGATTCTCGGGCTTGCGCCCGGGCCAGGATATCGAGATCGAGTTCATCGGTATGAGACCCGGCGAGAAGCTCTACGAGGAGCTGCTCACTGCTGAAGAGGGACTGGCCAAGACGGATTGCAAGAAGATATTCGTCGGACGTCCGCAGAAGGTGGATCGTAGCAACCTTCTGGGTGTCCTGGAGCGTCTCGACGGAGGCGTCCAGACCTGTGACAGCCAGTCGGTACACAGAGAACTTAACAAGATAGTCGGCGGTTGCATGAAATCTGAGACAATTAGCCCTGTCTAGCGGAATCCTTTTAATATTTTTGAAATGCAAAGTCTTTTAGTCAATACGGAGCTTATCGAGCAGAAAGAGAAAGCGCTATGCGAGCGCATTCTCGCCATGGGCTCTATGATCGTCGCTTATTCAGGTGGCGTGGACAGCTCTACCCTGGCGTATTACGCCCGGGCTATCCTGGGCGAGCGTGCCAGGATCGTGATTGCCGTCTCTCCCAGCCTCGCTCGCGACGCTCTCCAGTCTGCCAGGGGGCAGGCAGCCATGTTCGACTGGGATCTCATCGAAGTCGACACTAGTGAGCTGGAGCTCGACGAATACCGGAGCAACGACAACATGCGTTGCTTCTTCTGCAAGGCTACGCTGTTCGAGCGTCTTCAAGATCTGTCAAGGCAGTGGGGCGTCAGTCATATCGCTTATGGTGCCAATCTTGATGACGATATGGACTACAGACCGGGCCATATGGCGGCGGAGCAATTCGCGGTGGTTTCTCCTCTCAAGGAAGCTGGCCTGAGCAAAGACGAGATTCGCTATCTCGCGAGGGAAGCCGGTCTTCCCAGCTGGAACCGTCCCCAGGACGCCTGCCTCTCTTCCCGGGTTCCCACGAACATACCGGTGACCCTGCAGGCTCTCTCCCTGGTGGAGCAGGCGGAATTGTTCGTGCGCTCTCAGGGATTCCGGCAGGTGAGAGTAAGACATTATGATTCGCGCGCTGTTGTTGAGGTCGGCGGAGACGAGCTCTATCGCTTCGTTTCGGAGTCCGGTTTGAAAGAAAGAGTGCAAACCGAGCTCCGATCGATGGGCTACGAAACCGTCGAGATCGATCCGGACGGCTACCGTCAGGGAGCGGCGAGCGCACCCAATTTCGCCCGATTCCAGCATGTATGAGAAGACCCTGGAGGCGTTGCTGCGTGCTTTCGCCGATGGGGAGGTCTCTACCGAAGAAGTCATTGCCCGGCTGAAAACGCTTCCTTATGAAAGCATCGATTTCGCCCGACCCGATTCGCACAGGCTTTTGCGCCAGGGATTTGCCGAGGTCATCTTTGCCGAAGGCAAGACCAGAGAGCAGATAAGCGGTATTGCCGCCAAGCTTCTCGAGACGTCCAGGTCGGTGCTTGCCACCAGGGTCGATGCGGAGAAGGCTCGAGAGCTTTCGGGTGATTTCCCGGAGGGGCGTTACTATGAGGACGCCCGGCTGTTCGTGTTCGGCGAGCCCGAGAGCCTCGAGCTCGCCGGCGAAGCGTTCGCAGTGGCGGTGCTTTCCGCCGGCACTTCGGATCTGCCGGTGGCCCAGGAAGCGGCCAGGGTGCTCGAGTATTTCGGCGTATCGGTGGTGCGCAAATTCGATGTCGGGGTAGCCGGCGCTCATCGCCTGCTCGGCGAGTTGAAAGAGATCAACTCCTGCCGGGCGGTTATCGTTGTGGCCGGTATGGACGGCGTTCTTCCCAGCCTGGTGGGCGGGCTGGTCGCATCGCCGGTGGTGGCGGTGCCGACATCGGTCGGCTACGGAGCCAGTTTCGAGGGGATCGCCCCGCTGCTCACCATGCTCAATAGTTGCGCTGCCGGCGTAGCCGTGGTCAATATCGACAATGGCTTCGGCGCCGCCATGGCGGTGCTGCGCATGCGCCGGGCTATTGCCCCCTGAGCGTCATTTCGACCGGAAACCAGCGGCGAGTTTCCGATCAGTCTTTCTCTTCCGGAATATTCTCGGTGTCCGGATATTCTCCGATGGTCAGCTCGAAAGCGCTTGCCTTGGCGTCCCGGATCACGAAGAAATTGAGCTTGTCGTTGAGCTTGTGGGCGCGGACATAGTTCTGGATTTCTCTGGCGCTGGACATGTCTTTGCCGTCGATTTTGACGATAATGTCACCGTTTCGCAGACCGGATGCTGCTGCCGGGCTCTGGGGGATCACCTCGGTGATCAGCATGCCTTTGAGTTCGGGGCTGGCTCCCAGGCTCTTGAGGACGGTGGGTGTCAGGGCTTTCATTTTGATACCGAGCCAGGGTCGGAAGATCTTCTTGTGCGCGATCAGGGCTTCGGTGACTTCCCCGGCTTCGTCGGCCGGAATGGCGAAACCGATGCTCTGAGCATTCAGGCGCACGGCGGTGTTGACCCCGATCACCTCGCCCCTGAGATTGAGTAGCGGTCCGCCCGAGTTGCCGTTGTTGATGGCTGCATCGGTCTGAATGAAGTTCATGCGGGTGCCGCCCACTTCTTCGTTGCGACCGATGGCGGAGATGATGCCCAGGGTCACGGTATGATCGTAGCCCAGAGGGCTGCCAACGGCTACGGCGAATTGGCCGGGACGGAGATTCTTGGAGCTTCCTATTTTGAGGACCGGTAGATTATCGGCTTCGATCTTGAGTACAGCCAGATCGCTGACATGATCGAGACCCACGATCTTGGCTGTATACCGGGCGCCGCCCAGGAGAGTCACTTCTATCTTGGTGGCGTTTTTCACCACATGAGCATTGGTGACAATAAAGCCGTCCGGTCTGACGATGAAGCCGGATCCGGTGTTTCGCCGCTGCCCGATCGCTTCCCTGAAGCCCTTGGGCATGCGTTTGCCGTTGAAGAAGAAATCGAACTTATCGAAGCCGAAAAAAGGCATACCGGAGAGACCGGGGAGTCCTACCGAATCGTCGATCTCGAAGTCGACCTCGATATTCACCACTGCTGGTGCGGCTTTCTCGGCCAGATCGGCGATGGTCTCAGGACCAAAAGTGACGGCGGCTGCTTTCGAAGAAGCGCTGGAAGCTAGCGCCTCTTCCATGGTCGAAGCCGGATGGTCCTCGATATTGATTCCGGCGATTTCGCTCCTGCCCTTTTCGGCTGCATAAGCAGCGGCCGTAACGGTTGCTACGGCCGCTGCCACTGTCAAGATCACTTTCCTGTTTGGCATCGAATCCAGGTTCTCCCGCATCTCGTCGTATCAAATGGCGACGCTCTCATTTTAAACGATGCGGCAAGCACCCTGCACAGGCTCAGTTGCGGTCCTGACCGTCATTCTTCTGGCGATAGATATTGCGGCTCAGCTGGTCCTGGGCCTGCTCCAGCCTGGCAGCCTCGCCCTTGTTGAGACCGTTGCCCGACAGGCGCATCTGGCGCTCTTTGCGGGCAAGAGCCGTTTGTTGCTTGGCCAGCCTTTTCGCCTCTTTGCCCGTGAGCTCGCCGGACTTGACACCCTGACCGATTCTCTTATGCTGCTTCACCTGTCTGTGGTTGACTCGTTTTTTGTAGTATCTCGCTTCCGCCGGAGCGTCAGCGGTCATGGCGCTGGCCGAGAGCAGGACGACAAGGGCTAGAAATAGTCTGTTCATGATTTTGTTCTCCTCAGAATCAATCGACTCACATACTCTTTAACGAAGGGAGCACGTCAAGAGTTCAAAAGGAGCTCAAAGAATCAGATTAATCCGTACTTAAAAACAGAACTCGTCTATCATCCTTATCAGCGGCCCATGCCGAGCTGCTGGGCGGTCTGGAAAACCTTGCCTTCGGTGAGGATGGAAGGAGCGATAATCACCTCGACTTCCTGCATGGCCTTGATATCTTCGGCGCCCAGGGTTCCCATGCTGGTCTTGATGGCGCCGGTGAGATTCTGGGTGCCGTCGTCGACGTCGGCAGGGCCGTTGATAATCTTTTCGAGAGCCACTGTGGTGCCCACTTTGATCCGTGTTCCTCTGGGCAGAACAGGGCTCGGGGTGGCCATCCCCCAGTGATAGCCGCGGCCCGGAGCTTCTTTCGCCCGGGCGACCGGGGAGCCGATCATTACGGCGTCAGCACCACAGGCGATGGCTTTGCAGATATCGCCCGAGCTCACCATGCCGCCGTCGGCGATAATCATCGGCGCGGGCTTGCCTCGTTGCGCGTAAGTGTTGGCGGCGCCCCGGCAATCGGCGATGGCTGTCCCCATGGGGACGCCGATTCCCAGGACGCCCCTGGATGTGCAGGCGGCGCCGGGTCCGACGCCGACAAGAATACCGGCGACGCCGGTGTCCATGAGCTCGAGGGCGGTTGTGTAAGCAACACAGTTGCCGACCACCACCGGGATCTTGGTCTCTTTGCAGAACTGGTGGAGGTCGAGCCCGGGCTCCCCGCTCACCGAGCGATGCTCGATGCCGGTGACGGTGGATTGAACGAAAACGATGTCCAGCCCTGCTTCTATGGCTGCCGGGATGAGCTCCCGGGCGGCATTGGGGGTGACCGAGGCGGCGGTGAGCACGCCCTGGGACTTGATCTCGGACACCCGCCTGCTGACCAGCTCCGGTTTGACAGGGCTGGCGTAAAGCTTTTGCATTACGGTCACGAAAGAGTCTTTGTCGCAAGAGGTGATTTCGCCATAGATCTCGTCGGTGTCCTCGTAGCGGGTCTGAATTCCCTGCAGGTTGAGGACCCCGAGCCCGCCGAGCTTGCCCAGGATGCCGGCAACAGTCACGTCCACCACGCTGTCCATGGCAGAGGCGATGATCGGAACCGCCAGCTCGTGGTCGCCGAGCCTGGTGGAGATGTTGCAGACTTCCGGATCAAGGGTCTGGGAGCCCGGCACCAGGGCGATCTCATCGAAGCCGTATGCTCGTCTGGCCGGTTTGCCCCGACCGATGGAGAGCTCGCTACCGTACCTCTGCTCGAGTGTTTTGCCCATGCCAGAATCCCCTTGCCTACGCCCTTGCCAGAATTTCGCCTATCTTAACAGAAGGCGTACAATTACAGATATGAAGAAACTGAATGTCCTCGGTCTCAATAGCGGCACATCCATGGACGGAATCGATGCTGCTGTTTTCTCCATCGAGCCTCTCTCGGCTTACAACGGCGGCCCGCCGCGGCTTAGAGCCCGGGAGATTGTGAGTTTCCTTCATCCTTTCGAGCCGGGTTTCCAGAAGCGTCTCTTGACCCTGGTCAACTCCGGCAATGCCAGCCTGAAAGAGATCTGTCTCTTGAACACGGCTCTCGGCGGAGTTTTCGCCGATGCTGCCCAGACTGCCATGCGTCTATGCCGAGCCGAGGACGAGGAAATAGACTTGATTGGCTCTCACGGTCAGACGATCTGGCATGAGCCGCTCGCAACCAGCTTCTGGGGAGTCGAGACCCGGGCCAGCCTGCAACTCGGTGATGCAGCGGTGATTGCTTCCCGGACAGGGTTGCCGGTGGTCTCCGATTTTCGCGCCAACGACCTGGCTGAAGGCGGTCAGGGAGCACCGCTGGTCTCTTTCGCCGATGAGGTTCTTTTCGGTCAGGAAGGCAGACCCATAGGTATTCTCAACCTCGGCGGCATAGCCAACCTCACAGCCCTGGACGAATCAGGTCGAGCGGTATTCGCTTTCGACACCGGACCCGGCAACATGCTCATGGACAGGGCCTGCGAAAAGCTGTTCGAGAGCGGTTTCGATGAGGACGGCCGCATCGCTGCCTCCGGTGTCGTCGATGAGGACTGGCTGGACTCCCTGATGGCTCATCCATATTTCGCCCTGAAGCCGCCCAAGACCACCGGACGGGAAGCCTTCGGTCACGAGTTCGCTGATTTCCTCATTCACCAGGGAAGCAAGCGCAAGCTCTCCGGACAGGACATCCTGGCCACTCTCACGGCTCTCACCGCCCGGTCCATCGCTGAAGCTTATTCATCTTGTATAAGGAATAGAGTCGAGCTCAAAGAGATAGTCACCGGGGGCGGGGGCGGCGCCAACGGCACCCTGGTATCCATGCTCGCCGGCTACTGGCCTCATCCTGTGGAGATCAACGCTCACGAGAAATATGGGATCTCCACCAAGTTCAAAGAGTCCCTTCTCTTCGCCCTGCTCGCTTTCACCACCTATTTCGGCGTCCCCAACAATGTTCCCGTATGCACCGGTGCCCGGCGGCGGGTATGTCTGGGTAAATTGATCAGAGGACGAGTTTGAGATGGCAAAAACAGAAAGCGTTCTTCATATACCGGAAGGAATCAACTATGAGTGCACCGGCTGTGGCAAGTGCTGTGGCGGCTGGTCGGTTCCCATGACCGAAGAGGATTATTTCAGGATCTCTGACGTCGACTGGGGCAAGGAGAACGAGAAGTTCGTCGGTCGCAGTCTTTTCCGCGACCTCAAAGACTACGAGCGTCAGGGCACTCCCTACACTCATGCGATCAAGGAAGGAGAAGACGGGCACTGCCCTTTCCTGGTGGACAAGCTCTGCTTCATACACAGTAAGCACGGTGCCGAAGCCAAACCTTCCATCTGCCAGCTCTTCCCTTACTGCTTCAATGAGACTCCCAGCGGTGTCTACGCCACGGTCAGTTTCGTGAGCATGGGAGCCGTGAACAATTCCGGTCGGGCTCTCAGCGAGCAGAGGGATTATCTCGAGAAAAAGCTGGCCGAGTTCCGGGCTCTCTATCCCGAGCACGAGCCGAACTGGTCGGCGATCCAGCTTTCCACAGGCATACCTCTCACCTGGGACGCTTATCTCGAGCACGAGAAATTCCTTATCGAGGCCCTGTCGGATGAGAGCATCAGTTTCGAGGAGCGTTTTCTGAAGGGCTCCTCTTACCTTGCCGGGGAGCTTCGCAAGTCTCGGGGCGGCGGCTCCCAGCCGGCACCGGTGGATCTCGCCTCCGCTCCATCGATGAAGTGGCTGGACAGACAGTTGCTCACCGCCCTCCACAAGATCTATTTCCCGGTGAGAAAGCTAGGGCGCGGAGAGGGCGACTTCAACTTCTACCGTTTCCTCTACCAGGCTGTTTTCCTCGGCGCTCTCCCCACCACCATCAATGTGCCCGGCTATTCCTACAGCTTCGCCCGGCTGGAGAAGATGGAATTTCCCCGGGGCGATCAGGACATCGACGATCTTATATATAGGTACTTTTTCACCCGTATCTTCGGCAAGCTCTATTTCGGGGCCGGGTACGGGCAGCTTTCCCTGCTGGTGGGCTTCCATCATCTTGCTTTCGTCTATGCTCTGCTCAAGCTCCAGTCCAAAGCCATAGCTCTATCGAGAGACGCCTCCACCGTCAGCTATCTCGATGTGGTGGCTGCTGTCCGCACCCTGGAGAAGCGTCTGGGCGAAACGGCTCTCGATGGAATGGCTGCGGCTACCTTCGAATTGCTCCTTTTCAGCCATACCAAGGTAGCCCGGGTGCTGGCGCATACCTAGAATCGATCGAAAAAGACAAGAAAATGTTGTCCAGACTACAAAATCGTCCTTGACTTCGAGGATTTATTAGCGTAATCTTATCCCGATGCTTGATGAAGGTTGCTTTCCGCAACCCGTTTTTAAAAAAACTTACTACCACTTTTATATTTCTGGAGGGTTCACCTATGCGTAACCTTACTACTATCGCCGCCGCCGCCGCCGTTCTTCTCGGACTTTCCGCCGCTCCGGCATTCGCACAAACTTCCCTCGGCGCCGGAGATGCGTTCTCCAACTCCCAGGGCTTCACCGGTGACTACAGCCAGGACAGCGGCTACAGAACCGGCTCTCAGACCGAGCAGATCAATCAGGGTACTTCCCCGATGTTGCAAGGTGCCACCAATGGTACTATCGGACCGCAGGGCGATGATGCCACCGCCATCCTCGGTGTCAACACTGCCGGTACGGTTCGTGTCAACAACCTGGCTAACCTCGAGGCTCTGCTCAACATCATCGCCAACGGTATGGAAATCCTTGGAATCGCCTGGGGCGGACCGACAATGATCATGGGCTTCATGCACATGGCTGCCGGCACCCACGATGCCATGAAGAAAGTGCTGTTCGGCGCAGCTGGTGTCACCGGCGGTCTCGCCACCCCCGGCGCCATCAACTGGCTCGTCGCATCCGCCAGAGATGCCAACCTCTTCAGCTAACGGCATTACAACTCGCAATCGGAGAGAGGAGCGAAAGCTCCTCTCTTTCATTTCGCCGAAAATTCTTTGATAAATTAGGACACTCTATCCCTTGACTTCTTGTGGATCTGCGCTTACACTTGACTAGCTTGGAATTGTTTTTTCGGACCCAGATACTTACTAATTACTAAGAAGTCGCTTGAATAAGCTCATTAGAGGAGGTCATTCCTTATGCGTAACCTTACTACTATCGCCGCCGCCGCCGCCGTTCTTCTCGGACTTTCCGCCGCTCCGGCATTCGCACAAACTTCCCTCGGCGCCGGAGATGCGTTCTCCAACTCCCAGGGCTTCACCGGTGACTACAGCCAGGACAGCGGCTACAGAACCGGCTCTCAGACCGAGCAGATCAATCAGGGTACTTCCCCGATGTTGCAAGGTGCCACCAATGGTACTATCGGACCGCAGGGCGATGATGCCACCGCCATCCTCGGTGTCAACACTGCCGGTACGGTTCGTGTCAACAACCTGGCTAACCTCGAGGCTCTGCTCAACATCATCGCCAACGGTATGGAAATCCTTGGAATCGCCTGGGGCGGACCGACAATGATCATGGGCTTCATGCACATGGCTGCCGGCACCCACGATGCCATGAAGAAAGTGCTGTTCGGCGCGGCTGGTGTCACCGGCGGTCTCGCCACCCCCGGCGCCATCAACTGGCTCGTCGCATCCGCCAGAGATGCCAACCTGTTCAGCTAGTCGCAATCACAGCTACCGCAAATCGGGAGAGGAGAGCGAAAGCTCTCCTCTTTCCTTTATATGTTGAATACATATATAGATTCGGACCCCGCTCTCCGATCGGGGCAATCTGCTTTCTGACCGATCTGGATGGGCTGTTATCCGGGTCTCAAGCGACTTTCGGCTGGATGATCATTTAAGCAAAATAGACCGCTGGATTGACAAAAATGTTATCTATCCAACAAAACAGTGCTTGACTTCAGGGGTTGTAAAGCATATTCTATACACGAATCGCTTGATTCCTCTGTTATCGAATCACTTACTAGCAAATCAAATATTTCTTTCGGGATTGCGGGAGGTTTTACCACTATGCGTCTTACCAATCTTTTTATTGCTGCAGCAGTTCTCGTCGGATTCTCCGCGGCTCCGGCATTCGCACAAACCAGCCTTGGCGCCGGCGATGCGTTCGCCAACTCCCAGGGCATGACCGGTGACTACAGCCAGGACAGCGGCTACAGAACCGGCTCTCAGACCGAGCAGATCAATCAGGGTACTTCCCCGATGTTGCAAGGTGCCACCAATGGTACTATCGGACCGCAGGGCGATGATGCCACCGCCATCCTCGGTGTCAACACTGCCGGTACGGTTCGTGTCAACAACCTGGCTAACCTCGAGGCTCTGCTCAACATCATCGCCAACGGTATGGAAATCCTTGGAATCGCCTGGGGCGGACCGACAATGATCATGGGCTTCATGCACATGGCTGCCGGCACCCACGATGCCATGAAGAAAGTGCTGTTCGGCGCAGCTGGTGTCACCGGCGGTCTCGCCACCCCCGGCGCCATCAACTGGCTCGTCGCATCCGCCAGAGATGCCAACCTCTTCAGCTAACCGCTGGAGAAGGGAATACCAAAAGTTTTCCCCCGCCAACGCCAGCCAGAGACCTCCCGGAAGGGGGGTTTTTGGTCGTTCAGGGGCAGGGTTCGATTCCAGGTCGATCAATTGACTGAGGAAGGGCCTGCCCTGTAGAGTAAAAATCATGCTTACTCCCGGTCAACGCGAGCGCTATCAAGGTCAGATCGCTCTTGCGGGAATGAGCGAGAGCAGCCAGGAACGTCTTCTTTCGGGGTCGATCAGCGTGATCACCGGCGCCCTCAGCGCGGCCATGACCATCGAGCACCTGGTGGCGGCCGGGGTGGGTCGCATCAATATCTTCAACAACAGCGCCGAGGAAGAGTACGAAGTCAGCCATAATCTCGCCACCAGAGGGCCTGCTAATCCCGATGTCACGCTGGAGCTCAACAGGATCGAGGCGGGCAGCCAGTATCTGGAAGAGATGGTGGAAGGCGCCAGTGTCATCGTCGAGGCCACCCTGGACTGGCAGCTCAAGCTCAAACTGAGCGATCTCGCCATGGCTAGCGGGGTCCCGCTCATCCACACCGGCGGCAGTGGCTTTCGTCAGCAAGTCTATGTAATGGTTCCCGGGCGCTCTGCCTGTCTTCGCTGTGTCCTGCCCAGGGCTGGAATCGACGATTATCCGCTCACACCGGTGAGCCGGGTCAACTTCCCTCCGGTGGACGCCTGGGCGGCGTCGATAATGTCTCTGGAGTCGCTCAAGCTCACGGGCCGGCTCGGTGTCACCCAGGCGAACGAGCTCTGGAAGCTCGACGGTCTCAGTGGTGAGCTAGAGACCCTTAGAGGTCTCGATCCGCAGAAAGATTGCCCTGACTGCGGGCGCTATTGAAGCAGGGGATCCTCCTGAGGCTCCAGGGACGGGCAGCTTGCAGTCTTGAGCGCGGCCAGGATGGTATCGGCCCGGCCGTGATAGCGATTGCGGATCAGGGTCTCGAAATAGTCCCACTGCCTTCGTGCTTCTCGAATGGACAGGCCCCGGGCCACTTTCGCCACTGTGGTGCCGGCTACTACCTGGTCGAGCAAGACTTTTCGACGCTCGCGGTCGATCAGCTTCAGTCCGGCGGTGGACCCGGGATCGCCCAGTTGACGCCAATCGAACAGGTCGATGGAATACGGGTCGAAATCACCGCCAGTAGTACTGGCGAGGCGTTCGATCTGCTCCTCGAGAAATGTGGTGTTACGGTAGAAGCATGATGAGGTGTGAAGGAGCATCCCGAAATGAAAGAGGGTCCTGGTACGCATCTCCGGGTCCTGATCGGCGGACGCCGCATAATTGAGGGCGCGGGTCTGCTCGGTTTTCATATAACGATAAGACCGCCAGAGCGCCTCCGTCTCGAAATGCCGCTGCGGCTCGGCGCTCTTGTCATAGCTTTTCGAGTCCTGCTGATCGCTTCCTCTCACCATGACCTCGATATTGGTGGGGCAGACTGTCTCGCCCAGGGCCTCTTTGATAATGGACGCATCCAGGGGCGAGGCCATGATTGCCAGGGCCGGATAGAAAGCGATATATAAAGATGGGACGAGGTAGAGGAGTGTCTTCTGTATATTCATCGCGTAGCAATTCTCTAATGGAAAGCTATTCCCCGCATTTTAGTCCATTAATACGGCTGTATTTTAATGGTGCCCGAATGAAGAGTTGCGAAAATGATTCTTTCAAATGTCGCGAGTCGAGCAGGGGTCAGCCGCCAGCTCGCTTCAGCCTGGACTACTCTCAGAAAAGACCTGGAAGAAATCATGGAGAAAATGACCAGCACGGCTATAGCGGACCTCACTTTCGTGGCCTTCGACGTCGAGACCACCGGACTTTCCCCGGTCGCCCAGAGACTGGTAGAGATATCCGGGGTCAAGTTCGGTCCCGGCTCCGGAGAGGAGCCCGCCATATTCTCTCGCCTGATCAATCCGGAGTGTCCGATACCGCGCGAGGTTCAACGCATCCACGGGATAACCGACGAGATGGTCAGGGAGGAGCCGACTTTCCGGGAAGTGATTCCGGAATTCATCGAATTCGTCGGTGATTGCATACTCATGGCTCATAATGCTCCTTTCGATGTGGAGTTCGTCAGGGTGAGCCTGGCCAGGCTCGGCATGCCATTTCCGAAGAACAAAGTGGTGGATACCCTGGTCATGTCCCGGGAGCTTCTACCCGATGCGCCCCGGCACCAGCTCAAGACCGTGGTCGAGCTTCTCGGCTTGCCGGCCGGCGACTATCACAGAGCCCTGGCCGACAGCGTTCATGTCCGTGATGTTTTCCTGAAGCTCACCACAGCCAGTGGTCTTTCCGATTTCGAGGCTCTCGAGATCATGGGAGCCGTCAGCACTTTCGACTTCGATCGTCACGCCGAATCGGTGCGCGCCTCGATGCCGGAGCAATCGGTGGCGATCATGGATTCAATAAGCAGGGCCATCGAGCTTCGCCAGGTCGTGAAGATGACCTATAACGGCACTTACCGCTCGAACCGCACGATTCTCCCCCTCTCCCTCATACACAGCCGGGGGCAGTTCTATCTCAACGCAATCTGTCAGTCGCTCCAGGCTGAGAGAACATTCAGAGTCGACCGTATCGATAAGGTTGTGGTCAATTCGGGTTAAACTAGGCACGATCTCTGAGAAGCGGAGCTCTGCATGACCTCTTTCTGCCCCCGAATACTCTCGAGCATTCTCATCGCCGCTGCCGCGATGGCTTTTGTCCAGCCCGCATCCGGTCTTCCTCTCCTGGACAGGGTGCTTCCCCTCAAGGCACCCAAACCCCAGGCGCCTGCTGTCGAGCTGGACGAGACCAAGGCTCTGCCTCCGGAGAAGGCGAAGAGAATCGCCAAGCATACCGAGCTCGGCGACACTTTCTTCAAGAGACGCGACTATACCAACGCTCTCATCGAGTATGAGGCGGTGGTCAAACAGGATCCGGACAATTTCAAGGCTCACTATATGCTGGGCAAAGTGCTCATGGCCATGTCCGACTATGAAGAAGCCCTGAGCGAGTTCCGCAATGTAGTGCGGATCAGGCCCACCAGCTCGGACGGACATTATATGACCGCCGAGGCGCTGCGCATGCTGGGCCGGCACGAGGATGCCATCGCCGAGTATGAGACCTCCTTGAGGGTCAATACCAAGTATGCTCCTGCTCATGCCTACCTGGCCGAGTGCTACCGGATGAAAGGCGAATACCGCGTAGCAACCAGGGAAGCCAAAGAGGCAATCAAGCTGGACCCGAATCTCGTGGTTCCGTATCTGGTGCTGGCCAAGTGCTACTCGGAGACCAGGCTGCCGGATCTATCGATCGACAATTACAAGAAGGCGGTGGGACTGGATCCCAAAGATCCGGTGACAAGGACACAGTTCGGAGTGGCGCTTGGTCATATGAAGAAGTGGTCCGAGTCCGAGAATGAGCTTCGCAAAGCCGTGGAAGCCGATCCGAATTATGCTCCCGGTCATGTGGGTCTTTCCTGGATCCTCGCCAAGCGGGACAAACTGGAAGAGGCTCTTGAGCAAGCACGCCTTGCCGTATCCCTGGCTCCAAACGACGCCGACACTCATTCGGGTCTGGCCTGGGTCTATTCGCAGATTGGCGATCACAACTCTTCGGTCATGCAATATCGTCTGGCCCTCAGGATCGATCCGAAAAACCCCAAACTCCATAAAGCCCTGGGAATGGCTCTCAGCGACCGGGGGGACATCGACGGCGCGATCGCCGAGCTCCTGCACACCACCAAGCTCATGCCTCACGACTACGAGTCCGAGCTCGCCCTCAAAGACCTGATGCAGAAGCGCAGCCAGCGCTGAGCTTCAATTGCCCATCTGACTCATGGTGCTCGGCTGCTGGGGCTGTCCGAGGATCTGGCTGGCCCAGCGGGCGAGGGGATTGGCCTGCTGCGGCTGTGGTGCTGCCTGCGGTGCGCCATAGCCGGCTGGATAGGCCGGGGGCGCGTAGCCGTAAGGGCTTCCCTGATACGGCTGGGGAACGAGGTTCTGGCTGCTGAGAGCATTGTAGGGATTGACCGGCTGCTGATAGGGCTGTTGAAAAGCCGGTTGCTGATAAGGCTGCTGATAAGCCGGCTGCTGATAGGGCTGCTGATAAGCCGGCTGCTGATAGGGCTGCGGGAAAGCGGTCATCTGGTATGGAGGCTGAGATAGAGATGGAGGTTGCTGGTAATTAGGGGGCTGCTGATAGGGCTGTTGATAGGGCTGTTGATAGGGCTGTTGCCCGTATGCCTGTTGATAAGCCGGCGCCGGATAGGCGGTCTGCGGAGCATAGGGAAGCTGCGCGTAAGGCTGGATCGCCTGTGCCGGAATCTGAGCTTGAACCGGAGGCTGAGCTTGAGCCGGAAACTGGGCCGGAGATTGAGCGGGATCCGGCGCCGGAGCCAGAGCTGCCGTTCTCTCGGTCGAAGCCGAGGGCTCCTTCTCAGCCGGCTCTGCCGCCAGGGGCTGGGCCTCGAACACACCTTCCATGGACAGCTGCGGATATGCCTGGTAGAGCCGGGCGATGGTGGTTTTGTCTCGTTTGGTCAGAGCCGGTAGCTGGCGGCGGGTCATACCCACATACATGATGTCCCCGGGATTGGTGGAGTGCCCGTTGAGACCAAGGGCGTGACCGATCTCATGAAGGCATGTCTCTTTGATCTTCTCCTCGGGCTCGGCTTCCTTCGAGAAGGGTCTGACGGTGCGGACCTGGATACGGGCGTGTTTGATGATTCCTTCGCCGGTGGTGGTGCTGGTTGTGAGACCGGCTTTCAGGCGCTCGCTTTTCTCGTTGCCGACATGGAGCATCTGATCGGTCCATTCGAGATTGATGTCCGATTCCTCGGGATTGTCCACGAATTTGAAAGCGACCCGCTTCTGCGAGGCTTTGTACCAGGTGACGAAGGACTCTTTGGCGAGCTTGGGATAGATGAACTTGAAACCTGCCACACGGGAGGTCGGCTCTATATGAACTTTGAGGGGGAATCGATCCCTGGACCAGTGACTGACCATATCCTCGGCAGTGAGCTGGTCCAGGTAGTCCATGGTGTCCGGCGAGTACTTCCGGGCCTTCTCCTTCTGCTCGCTGAGGAGCGCCACCAGGCTCGCGGCCTGAGCTTTTTTCTCTCCTGATACGGTCTCTTGATAGCGCTTCAGAAAAGCGATCGCTTCGTCGAAGCGGTTGGCTTCCTGGCAGTAAAGGGCCAGGTTGTAGAGGACATGCTTCTGGCGAGGATCGAACTTCAGGCAGAGAAGAGCCTCATCCACGGCTTTGTTTGGATTGCCGAGGTCGTGATAGATGCGCGAGAGCTCTTCGTGCAGGTAGGGAGACATGGCAGTGGGGTCGTACATGGAAGCCTTCTCGAGAAGAAGCCTGGCATCCACGTTCTTGTCGGCCTTTCTCAGGGCTTTGGCCTGACGGTACATATCGAGGACGGCATTTTCGGTACGGGCGTCCTTGATGGGCTTGAGCTTTATCGTCCGGCAGGCGCTCTGGCCGGTGCAGGCGAGAAACACCGGCATGAACGCGAAAACAGCCGCCATCAAGGCAAGCAGGGCTCCTCGCAGAGTTTCATTCGTTGCGCGCACGGGCACCTGGCCGGGACCTGTCTCTGATCTTATTCCCGGTCGGCATACCGGTCCAACCCGGGGCGGCAAAGTTCTAACGGGCTGTGCTGCCTGGTTTGATCGCCGTGCCGCCGGCCTTGCACATTGGACACTCTTTCTTGTCGTAAGTGGCCAGGTCGAGGGTCAGTAGTTTGATGAATGGCGTGTCATAAGTGATTCTCGAGCCGCTCCGGTCCACCAATGCGGCTACCGCCACCGGCTCGCAACCCATCTCGTTGAGGAGCTCAAGCACCCGTCTCGATGAGCCCCCGGTGGTGGTGACATCTTCCACCACCAGCACTTTCTGACCCGGGGCGAGGTCGATGCCTCTCCTGATCTCGAAATTGTTTTGACCGACGATTTTCTCAGCGAAAACGGCTCTGGTCATTCCGGCGGCGAGGTCTCCGGGAAGCGCATCGCATATGGTATCAGCATCCAGGAAGTAGTTGCTTATTATGCCGCTCTCTTTGAGATTGTGCCTCTCGAGAGCCTGGGCCACGAAGACCTCCCAGTGAATGGCGCCCATGGCCGGACCGACCACCACCTCGGGATGTATGCCCGCCTCGATCACCCTGGCGATCAAGAGATCGGCCAGGAAGTTACCGAGCCGTGGATACTGCAGAACCTTCTGGCACTGCATGTACTCTTCGCTGTGCATGCCGCTGGTCAGGAGGAAGTGCCCCTCTTGCCAGGCGCCCACGGCTTTCAGGATATCGCCTACCAGTTTGTCGGTTTCTCGAGTCGAGCAAGTCATTTTGTTTGTCCTTAGATAGGTTAAAGACGGCAAGCTGATTATTATCAACGATTTTCAGGTATTCTTGCAGCATGAAGCCCATAATCGGAATCAATGTCGACATAAGGAGGGGGCCACCCCCGGAGGCCAGTCTCCAGACTCCTTATCTCGAATCGGTGGCGAACAGCGGCGGCATACCACTTCTCATCCCTCCTGTGCCCGACGAGGATCTCGATGCGATTATCAAGCGTATCGATGGTCTGATTTTTGTCGGTGGTCTCGATTATTCCCCGGAGCGATATAACGAGAAACCTCATCCTTCATGCAAGCTCATTGATCCGCAGAGGGACGATTTCGATTTCCGGCTTTTCCACCGGGCCATGAAAGAGGAGAGAATGCCCATTCTGGGAATTTGCCTGGGAGCGCAGCTTATCAATGTCGGTCTGGGAGGCAGCCTGGTCCAGGATATTCCCTCCTCTTATCCCGAGTCGGGTGTAATGCATGCCAGCCCGGATGGCTGGGACCGCGGCTTCAACAAGCACACCGTGGAAATCGATGCGGGCAGCCGGCTCTATGGCATCTATAAGCGCAAGCAGGTGGAGATCTCCACATCGCATCATCAAGCGGTGAAAGAGCCCGGGCGTGGACTGGCGGTGGTCTCCCGGGCCGACGATGGCGTCGTGGAGGCTGTGGAGGGCGAGGGCAGCCGTTTTCTCATCGGAGTGCAGTGGCATCCGGAGCGGTGCTACGACGTGAGCAAGTGTCTCTTCGACGAGCTGGTCAGAGTTTCATCCAATTAGCAGAAAGGGAGCCGGAGCTCCCTTTCTTGTTTCTATTTGCCTGAGCCGGGTAGCGTACCGGGCACCAGAACGGATGTGCCGTGGGGCACATAGATGATCTGGGCGTTGGGGTTCAGTTTGCGTACGGCTTCCAGTTTGACGAAGTCAGGGCTGGCGCCGAGGGCTTTCTGGACGGCCTGGATCTGATAGGCTTCCGCATCGGCTTTGGTGCGGGTGATATCCGCCTCGACCTTGGCTTTCTCCAGGGTGTTCCGCATGGCCTGGGCATTCTGCAGGGCGACCTGTTTCTGCTCAACGGCTGCCTGATACTCCTGAGAAAAGCGCACATTGGTGAGGGAGATCATCTCCATCTCCAGGTGTTTCTCCGCCAGTTTGCTCATGACATAAGAGCGTATATTCTGGCTCACCTCGGCCCGGTTGGCCAGGAGATCGTCTACCTTATGCTTGGCGATTTCGGCTTTCAGGGCTTCTCTCACTACCGGTCCCACGATCTTGTCACCATAATCGAGACCCACTTCGCTATAGAGCATCCAGAGCTCGTTGATCTTGGGGTGGAAGTTCAGGGTGACATCGGTGTGGATAACCTGCTGGTCCGAGCTCACCGCTTCCTCATTCTGGAAAGAGATGCGCTGGGTGCGGACATCGTGCTGAATCACAGTCTCGACCAGAGGCATGACGAACTGAAGACCGGAAGGGAGGACGCGCTTCTCGATACCGCCCATACGGTTGAAGACTATGCCGGCGTTGCCTGGCTCCACCACTACCGCTACGCTTGTCATGATGAAAACGGAGCCGAAGAGGAAAAATCCGAGGAAGCCTCCGACCCGTGCCTGCAACTGCTTGGACGAAGCAGCGACGCAGATCGACGCCAGGGCGAGGACCAGGAAAATCAACTCTAACATCTGTTTACTCCTTTACTTTGAACTTCAGGGTCTGCCCTTTTCCGGATTCCAGCCCTCTTTCGAACTCGAGAGCCTCCTCGAGGCTTTTCACCGTCTGTCTCAGGTCGATTATCTCGGCCTCTAGTCGAGCGGTCTTCTCGGAAAGGGCTTCGAACTTTTCGGGGCTCACCTCGGCATAACGTGCTTTCACTTTTTCCGAATAAGCCTCGGCCAGCGGTCTGCCGCATGCCGCCAGGGCGACGATCCCGAAAACGAGGATCCCCCCTAAAATTGCAAGTTCGTAAATAATCATCGCTTTATCCGGAAAACAACTGCTCTTACCATCATAGCCAGGCTGCAAGCGTCGGCACCCGGTTCATAATTTCGATTTAAGCTTGACACCGGCAGACCCTGCTATAGATAATGCAACTTCTCAGCCGCACGGCACGGTAGCTCAGAAGGTTAGAGCGGGCGACTCATAACCGCCAGGTCGACAGTTCGATTCTGTCCCGTGCCAAATTTACCAAGCAACCGTATATGGTGATTCGCCTTAGGTCCCTCAGGGGTTCACTCGATAGCGCTCGACGTCGCCGAACTTGAAGAACTGCCGCTCGCCGGTGGTCGATGTCTTGATTCCGGCCATCTGTCTCACCTTGAGACGCCTGGAGCGACCCGGGAATTTCAGGACACCGGTCCCCTCCAGGGAGCGCACCGCATCCAGAACCGCCTGATCGTATTCGGGATAGCCCGATGTGTGCTCGAGCTTGAGATTGAGGATCTTTCGGTTTTTCGTTACCGTGCAGGAGAACCATGCGGTTATGCCCAGCGGAAAACGAGGCATCATCACCATGGCCTGGAGCTGCGGGTTCCAGACCGCTCTCTGATTGTCAGGGTCGTTCATGTTGGCGGTGAGGCTTCCCTGTACGGTCCAGAGGAAGCGGTTGCGCCACTTGTCCCACTCCACCATGAGCTCCTGATCGTCCAGATCCGGATCTTGAGCGGCGAGACCGGCGGCTCCGTCTTTGCTCGCCGTGCCTTTCAGGACGTTCTCATCGTCGGTGGACCCACTCATGCCGCTGAGATCCGGGTCATTCTCGTCGGCACTGCCGTGCAGGGCGCTTTTCTTGACCGTGGCTCTGAGAGGCTTTCCCGGGGTGTAGTCGCCCATCTGTCCCTGCTCGCTTCCCAGGCTGGCGCCGTTCTCCTCGACCTTGCCCGGCAGGGCCGGAGCCGGCATGTCCATTACTTCGGCCGGGATCGAGTTAGCGGAATTGCCATTCTGGGCAGGGGATACTTCGTTCTGGTCCACCGAGCCCTGGAGTGACGGCGACTCTTCGCCCGTGGCACCGGGCACTGCCAGCAAGACGATCAAAAGTAGGGCGACAAAACGGTTGTTCATTCTGTTGTTAGAATAACCCATGTCAGTGCCGGGCGCTCTAGTAGTTGTAAAGCTGGAATCGACTGTTATGGAACGGGAGCCGGTCTTCGCCAGGTCATTCGAGGAGCGGCTTGCAAGCGCCCTTGGCGATTCGCTTGCCGCCCGGCCCGAAGCCTCAGCGGAATTCGAATCCAGATCCTTGCTGGTGGCGGTCTCCGGTGGCGGCGATTCCACCGCTCTTCTTGCAGCGCTTTCGGGCAATCGAGATCTGAAGCTCACCGCCTGTCACGTCAATCACCATCTTCGCGGCAAAGAGTCCGATGAAGACGAGGGATTCTGCCGGAACCTTTGTGAGAGCCTCGGGATCGACATCGTCGTGGCCCACAGCGAGCAGGAAGGAGATGACGAGAACAGTCTGCGACAGAGCCGTTACCGGCTCCTGGAAGGCGAGGCCAGACGTGCCGGAGTCTCCCTGATTGTCACAGGTCATACCCTGGACGATCAGATCGAGACAATGCTTTTTCGCCTTTTCCGGGGCACAGCTCCTGCCGGTCTCACAGGCATGAGGCGGTTGCGGGGGGTCAGTCCCGGCTCCGATATCTATATAGTCCGCCCGCTTCTTTCGACCACCAGGAAAGAGTGTCTTGCCTATCTGCTCGAGCGCGGTCTCGAGTGGCGCTCGGACAGCAGCAACGAGAATCATGAGTACCGGCGAAACTATATACGGCATCAGATCGTGCCTCTGATCGAAAGCCGCTTCCCTGGATTTCGGGGCAGTTTCAGCCGGTTGCGAATGCTTATCGAGGACGAGCAGGATTTCATGGACCAGCTTGCCTGCCAGCTGCGCTCTCAGGTGGAGGAAAGCTGGAAGAAGGATATTATTGCCTGGTCCCTGGAGCGCTTCGCCGGCGCGCATCTTGCCCTCAGGCGGCGCCTGATTCGTCTTGCCCTGGCTGATATCGATGTGGAGCCGGATTATGAAAGGATCAGCCTGATTCTCGATCTGGCCGGGGGGATCTCCGAGCAGGAGAGCTATACCCTCAATCGAGACTGGTCGGTATCCAGGCGCGGGGCGAGCCTGGTTTTCCAGAGGGTCGACACCCCCGATGGTCTCCCTGATACCCGGGCGTCTGAGTTCCAGCTCTCGAGAAAAACCGAGATCAGGGTTCCCGAGGGGCCCGGCAGCGCCAGCACTGTGATCACATGGCTTGACGCCAGCCTCAAGGTCGCCACTCTGGAGGCTGGATACCAGGCAGAGCAGGGATTTCCCCCGTCAGGAGCCCTCTGCGCCCTGGTGGATCTTTCCCGGGTGGAGCCCCCGATCTGTGTCCGTTATCGCAGACCCGGCGATCGTATACAGCCGTTCGGCATGAGCGAGTCGGTCCGCCTCAAGCAATTTCTCCATACTCACAAGCCTTTGTCCGGTCCTCTCGGACCGGGCGATTTCGACCTTCAGGGCGGCCGCCCGGCTACTGTCGTGGTCGCCGATAGCCGCGAGGTTCTCTGGGTCCCGCAGGTGGGACTTTCCGAGAAGCTGCGAGCGGGTCGCAGCCCCAGCCATCGTTTGAGCTGGCAGAGGCTGGTAATTGATGCAGGGACTGTGTGTTAGACGAGACGGACAAGATTAATCTTTTAAGTTTGTATGGTAGTTCATGAAATCGTGCTATGTCAGCAGGTAGAGGCTTTTCGGTTACCGCCCCCGCCCTCCCGGGAACAAGCCCATGCCAACTCCGGTCATATGTCTGAAAAACCTGATAGGATGTGGCATAGAGCCTCTGTAAGGCGTGTTATAATCTGGAGATTGTCCAACTGGAGCTGGTTCGATGAGGAAATACGGTACTACCTGGGCCGTTTTTGTATTACTGATAGTTTTGGTCGTGTTCATCTTCTCGCTGACGACCATTACCAAGAAAGAGGAGCCTACGACATATTCGGGGCTTCTCAAGATTGTTCACAACCAGCCTTCCGACATCCAGAATGTCGTGTTCACCAACGGCGAATCGGTGGTGAAAGTCAAATTCAAGCCCACCCAGCCTGATGAGAAGCCGGTGGAGAAGCCCGTGGTCGTGCCTGTGGAGGCCAAGGAGTCTCTGCTCAAAGAGCTGAACGAAGTCGGGGTTGCAGTCCAGGTCAATGATGTCGACAAATCCGGTCTCTGGATGGGTTATCTGGGCACCCTCATTCTGCCGATAATCGTCATCGGTCTCATCGTCTTCATGGTCAAGAGCGCTCAATCCGGCGGCAACCAGGCCATGAGCTTCGGGCGCAGCCGTGCCAAGCTCATGGTGGACAACAAGGTGAAAGTGAGCTTCTCGGATGTAGCCGGAATTGATGAGGCCAAACAGGAGCTTCAGGAGATCGTCGACTTCCTCAAGAGCCCTGAGAAATTCCAGGCTCTCGGTGCCCGTATTCCCAGAGGTGTGCTTCTCGTAGGCGCTCCCGGGACCGGCAAGACCCTCCTGGCCAAGGCTGTAGCCGGAGAGGCCGGGGTGCCCTTTTTCAGCATATCCGGCTCCGATTTCGTCGAGATGTTCGTCGGTGTCGGGGCTTCCAGGGTTCGTGACCTTTTCGACCAGGCCAAGAAGCATGCACCCTGTATCGTGTTCGTGGATGAGATAGATGCCGTCGGTCGCCAGCGCGGCGCCGGTCTGGGCGGCGGTCATGACGAGCGCGAGCAGACCCTCAACCAGCTCCTGGTGGAGATGGACGGCTTCGAGGGCACCACCGGGATCATCGTGGTGGCTGCCACTAACCGCCCGGATATCCTGGATTCGGCATTGCTGCGACCGGGTCGTTTCGACCGTCAGGTGGTCATCGATCCCCCGGACGTGCTCGGAAGGGAGAAGATCCTCACGGTCCATGCCAAGGGCAAGCCGATTGCCAAGGATGTCGATCTCAAGATTCTTGCCAAGCGCACCCCGGGCTTCACCGGGGCCGATCTCTCCAACCTTCTCAATGAGGCCGCTCTGCAAGCAGCCCGTAATGACAAGGTCGAGATCAATATGGGCGACCTGGAGCTGGCTATAGACAAGGTCAGCTTCGGACCCGAGAAGAAGTCCAGGATCATCTCGCCGAAAGAGAAAGAGATGACCGCTTATCACGAAGTAGGTCACGCCCTCATGGGAGTGCTCCTGCCCAACGCTCATCCCCTGCACAAGGTCACCATCATTCCCCGGGGATTCGCCCTGGGTCTGACCATGATGCTTCCGGAAGAGGACATCCTGTCCCATACCAAGTCGCAACTCGTCGATCAGATCGGAGTATGTCTGGGCGGCCGGATAGCCGAGGAGCTCGTTTATGGTGATGTCACCACCGGTGCCCAGAACGATCTCGAGAAGAGCACTCAGCTGGCTCGCCGGATGGTCACCGAATTCGGTATGAGCGACCGGCTCGGTCCGATGACTTTCGGCAAGCGTCACGAGCATGTCTTCCTCGGGCGGGATTTCGGTCACGAGCGGGATTATGGCGAGAATATCGCCACCATAATCGATGAGGAGGTCTCCGGCATAGTCTCCGAGCAGTACACTCGGGTCAAAGAGCTCCTGATCAAACACAGACCTCATATGGATGCGGTGGTGAAAGTGCTTCTCGAGAAAGAGACCCTCGATCGCGCCGAAGTGGACGCAATTCTCGAGGAAGTGAACAAGCGTCTGGCCGCCGGCGAAGATCCTTCGAGCCTGACACCGCCTCCGGACGACGGCGAGAAGCTTTCGATCAGCACCGATGAGAAAGAAGCCGTGGTCAGGGACAAAGAGGAAGGCGACGACAAGACGCCCGAGTGGAAGCCTAAATTCGCTTGATCCGGGATTGCTTGATCAGCTTCTAATGCGAACCACTGCCAGGCTTCCCACGATCTGCCCGTCACTGTCCTTAATGGGTCTGACGCTGATGGTAAGCCTTTCTTCTTCCTCTATGTCGACTGACAGGGGCTCTCCTTCCGGAGAGCTCGCTTCGTAGAGAAGAGGAGTGACGGCATTTTCGTCGATGAGCTCCCTGGCCCGGCTGTTGATGCTGACCACGTTGCCTTCCCCGTCCATCACCCAGATGCCCTCCTCGAGATTGTCCAGGATGGCCTGATAGCGTCGCGCCTGCTCTTTGTTGTAGGCGGCGTCGAACTTCAGCTCTTCGTTCTCCTGCTCCAGGCGGGCGACTGTCTTCTCGAACCTGATGGCGGCTTCCTTCTGTGTCCATCTCTGCTTCTCGAGAATATCCTCGAGCTTCTGCAGTTTGTTCTTCAATCGCAAATCTTCGTCTTGCATGGGCGGCTCTCTGGTATCGCATATAGTGGCTTGAGGGAAAATTGGCTCTCTTGACAATGGCTTGCCATGCGATATTGGTCGATATCGACCATTTATACGGATTAGAGTATTCTTAAACCTTTGGGATCTATTCGATCAATATTATATGGCCGTGTTAACTTTATGAACTGTTCACTGTTATATGTTTATCGATCTGGAGGGTCTCAAAGTGGCCGTTGTCCAAGAAAAAGAACTGCTCTGCAAAGAATGGCTGAGCAAGCCCAAGAAGCTGCTGATCAACGGGAAATGGGTAGAGCCCAAATCCGGCAAATATTTCGAAACTTACAACCCGGCAACCGAAGAGGTGCTGGCCAAAATTCCCGAAGGCGGAAAAGAAGATGTGGATCTGGCTGTCAAGGCTGCCCGCAACGCTTTCGAGAATGGTCCCTGGTACCGCAAGATGACTACCGCCCAGCGCGCCCGCTGTCTCTACAAGCTGGCTGAGCTTATCGAGAAAAACGCCGACGAGCTGGCTCAACTCGAGACCCTGGACAACGGCAAACCGATCAAAGAGTCGCGTTATGTCGACGTGCCGATGACCGCCGAGACCTTCAGATATTATGCCGGCTGGGCCACCAAGATCGAAGGCGAGACCATCAACGCCAACTCCGACTTCTTCACCTACACGCTGCGCGAGCCCGTGGGCGTGGTCGGTCAGATCATCCCCTGGAACTTCCCGATGCTGATGCTGGCATGGAAGTGGGGTCCGGCCCTGGCTTGCGGCAACACCGTGGTGCTCAAGCCCGCCGAGCAGACTCCCCTCACCGCTCTTCGGCTGGGCGAACTCGCTCTCGAAGCCGGTTTCCCGGAAGGTGTCGTGAACATCGTCACCGGTCTCGGTCCCGACAGCGCCGGCGAATTCCTCGCCAACCATATGGATGTGGACAAGATCGCTTTCACCGGTGAAGACAAGACCGGTCAGATCATCGTCAAAGCTTCCGCCGGCAACCTCAAGCGGGTTTCCCTCGAGCTCGGCGGCAAGGCTCCCAATATCGTCTTCGCCGATGCCGATATCGAAGCCGCCGTCAAAGGCGCCATCACCGGTATCTTCTTCAATCAGGGTCAGGTCTGCTGCGCAGGCTCGAGACTCTTCCTGGAAAAAGCCGTGCATGACGAATTCATGGACAAGCTCCTGGAGCGTGTCAAGAAAATGCGTCAGGGTTTCGGTCTCGACGAAGACACCGTGATTGGACCTCAGGTCAGCAAAGAGCAGCAAGAGCGCTGCCTGGACTATATCGAGATCGCCAAGAAAGAAGGCGCCAAGCTCGCCTGTGGCGGAGAGCGTCCTGAAGACCTTAAAAAAGGCTATTTCGTGAAGCCTACCATCTTCACCGATGTGAACAACGAAATGAGAATCGCCCAGGAAGAGGTCTTCGGACCTGTGCTCTCGGTGATTCCCTTCAAGAACATCGAAGATGTGGCCGAGCAAGCCAACAAAGTCCGTTACGGTCTCTCCGGAGCCGTCTGGACCCGCGATGTGAAGAAGGCCCACAAGCTCGCTTCCCACATCAAGGCCGGAACCATCTGGGTCAACTGCTACAACGTGTTCGACCCGGCCGTTCCTTTCGGCGGTTACAAGCAGAGCGGTTATGGCCGCGAGCTTGGCAAACACTCCATCGAGCTCTACAGCAACATCAAGAGTGTCTGGCTCAACCTCGCCGACTAGCTCTCGGGCTCCAAGAGCAATCGAGCAATCAGAAGACCGCGGGCGGCAGCCCGCGGTCTTTGCTCTATACTGACGATATGTCATGGAATTGCCCGAAAGCCTCGAAATCGCTGGTCGTCTGCTCGGCAGGCTTGATCATCGCCGGCGCCCTGCTTCCCTGTTTGCCCGGTCTATCCGGTGGGGCTCTCGGGCGCGATAGCCGGAGCAAGTCGGCTTTCGCCCATGGTCGCGAGCTCTATATGAGCACCTGTCATGGCTGTCACCGTCTTGGCAAGAATGTCGTCAAGCCCGGCAAAGATATCGACATCTCGGACAAGCTCGCCAGCCTGGAGATCTTTTCCGATTTCCTCTCGAAAGGAAGCGGAGCCATGCCCGCTTTCCCCCAGATTGTCGAGAATCGCACCGATATAGAGGATCTTTACGAGTTCACCCGCAGCCTCAAGAACCAGTCCTGGGAGTATCCCGAGGAGGACCCGCCCGAGAGCTATCCGGATAACGAGATTCCGACCCGCAAACCCAGGCCGCGTAAGGATGGAGCTCGTTGAAAGCGGAAGTGCCGGCGAGCGGATCGCGATCTGTAAAATGCAGGCTATACTATGACTTATGCTGAAATTTGTTGCCTCCCGGGCTTTGATTCTGGCTCTTATTCTCAGTACGGCGGCCGTGCCGCCCGGGGCTCCGGCGGCGTCTGAAGTCCGATTCGACAGTCATGTCCATGTGGCTCCTGGTCTGGAGTACGGAACCGCCACTATATCCGGTGCGCCAGTTCATGTCCTCACCGCCCGGCTGTCATCAGGCAAGCTCAGAGTCAGGCCTTTCGTGAGCGACGAGAGGAGCACCACCGAGCAGCAGCCAGGCAGGCAGGTTGTCTGGCGGCGGTCAACGCCGGTTATTTCAATATGAGCGACGGCGTCAGCACCAGCTTCGTCACCATTGGTGGTGAGCAGGTTTGCGACCCGCGCACGAATAAGGCCCTGATCGAGAATCCCAAGCTCAAACCATTCCTCGAGCAGATCTTCAATCGCTCTGAGATCAGATTCTTGAAAGGCAAAGATGGCACCACCAGCGCTTGCATAACCACTCATGATGCCGCTGTGCCCGAGGGCAAGGAAATTGTCGACGCCATTCAGGGCGGACCGCGGCTCCTGCCTGAAATCACCTCGGTTCCCGAGGCCTTTATCAGGGACGAGTCCGGCAAGACTGCCGATTCGATCGGCACCTCTGCCCGAGCGGCGCGCACTGCTATTGGTATCAATAAACACGGTGACATCATACTGGTCTGTGTCGCCGGCGGCAAAAAACGAGAGTTCCAGCGTGGTGTCGACCTCAAGACCCTGGCCGGGATCATGACCCGCCTGGGTTGTGTCAGCGCTCTCAATCTCGATGGCGGCACCTCCACCACGATGGTGGTGTCTCGCTCCGGAAAGCCCTTCGAGCTCGAGCCGGTTTGCAGCTGGGAGCCGCAAAGAGTGGTCAAGTCTATTATCGGTATAGTCGAGCCATGAGCGAGAGTGACCAGAAGCAGTCGCACCCCCTGCTCGGCGCCGTCATCGACAAGTATCAGCTCATCGATGTTCTGGGCGCCGGTGGTATGGGCGTGGTATTCAAGGCTCGCCAGCAGCTCGTGGACCGCGATGTGGCCATGAAGCTCCTGCCTCCTGAGCTCGGTCGCGACGAGACGAGCGTTTCCCGGCTCACCCGGGAGGCCAAGGCGCTGGCCAAACTGGCTCATCCCAATATCGTGGGCACTTTCGATTTCGGTCTCACCACCTTCGACCAGCCTTATCTGGTCCTGGAATATGTGGTGGGAAAGCAGCTTTTCGACATTCTCGAAAGCGAGAGGCGGCTGGAGCCCCAGCGGGCTCTCTCCATTTTCGTGCAGATTGCCGAGGCAATGGACTTCGCCCACAACAAGGGAATCATCCATCGGGATCTGAAGCCCCAGAACATCATGCTCACCGATCAGGTCCGTCACGAGCAGGTCAAAATCCTGGATTTCGGCATCGCCACCCTGGCTGACGAGAGACAGAGACTTACTCGCACCGGTCAGGTGGTAGGAAGCCCGATCTATATGAGCCCCGAGTATTGCAAGGGATCGCCGGCCACCATACGGTCGGACATCTACAGTCTCGGGGTGCTCATGTACAGGGCGCTCACCGGTGAGAATCCTCACCGGGGAAAGAGTCTCCAGGAGATTTTCATGGCCAAGTGCACCACGGCCTGTCCGAGCTTCGAGCAGACTGCGCCCGGACTCGGCATTTCGCCTGCGATCGAGCAGGTAGTGGTTCGCTGTCTGGAGATCGAGCCTGCCAATCGTTTCGATTCTATGGCCAGTCTGGCCTCGGCTCTCAGGGCTCCTGCAAGTCCGCCCCGCCGCCCCGGCGGCACCGAGTCCGCCCCCCGCGGCGGATTCTTCTAGGAAGGCGGAAGCAACGGCAGTCTTACAGGAAGATCCCGGCCGGTGGCGATCGAGGACCGCGGTCTTCGTCCTGGTGGTGCTGGGACTGGTTATCTGCCTGGTAGGCATGGCATTCGTCGAGCGTGGCGGTTTCGGAGTCCCGCAGAAGAGTCCGGCTCCGGACAGCAGCGGCTTCAGCGAAGACGGGCATTTCCGTTATGGCAGCGGGAACACTGTCAAATAATCGCCGGCACCGTATATAGCCGGATCGCTTGGAAACATCGGCTCACTTGCCTCGCTAATACATTCTATGGCGCGCCAGAGGGAATAATACTCTCTGGGCGCCAGTCCCTCGTTTTCCCGGTTCTTATGTCAAAGCCTCCACAGGACTCCAGCAACGGAAGAACAGCTGCTGACATCAGCGGCGAGCATCAGGCCGGCACTTCCGCAGACCATCAGGAGCGGGTCAGTCAGGAACAGACCAGCGGTGCCGACGCTCTCAAAATCGTGGCTGACAGCCGTAAAACGGGCTCCAGCGCGCCTCTTCATGAGGTCGCTATCGTCGGCTCCGAGCAGCCTTCTCAGCCAGCCCAGCCGGCCACGCCTGAGCACAAGCCCCTCACCAGACCCGAGCTCACAGCAATGGCCGATGCCATCGACCAGTCGGCCAACGGTGGATTGCTCGGTATCGGAACCGATAAAGAAGCGATCAACGAGCAGTTGAGACGGCTCAGGACTCCCGAGGAAAGACGTCTGCTGGACGAGATCTATCGCGCCAAGGTCGGTCACGGCATCGAGGACGAGCTTCGCGATGAGCTGTCGGGCTCCGATCTGGACAAGTCCCTGGCCCTCTGGCGGTCGGACAACGTCGACACGGCAAGAGTGGAAGTGGCTCTGGAGGAGCACAAGGAATGGGGATTCTCGGCGCGGTCCAATGAGATTTGCGAGAAAGACATCCGGGATACGGTGTCCACTATGAACTCCACCCAGATAGCAGCCATGGATGCCGACTATCGGGCCAGGCACGACGGGGTGGGAATCCGCGACGCCCTGATGAACGATGCCAATCTGTCCGCGGATACAAAGGCTGTCCTCGATATTTATCTCAAGGGCACCGACAGGCGCTCGGACGAGGATACCCGGAAACTGGCAGACATCGCCCTCAAGGGCAAGAATCTCGATATGTTCAACGAGGTTTTCCGGGACGCCAGCCAGACCGCCCGGGACGCTTTTCTGGAGGATGGCGGCAGAGAGAAGATCATGACGGCATTCGGCACCCCGGTGGGCAGAGGCGCAGGGACCAGCCGGATCGAGAACGAGGACACACGTCACGCCATGGACTATGTGCGCCTGGGCAAGCTCGATGTGTCCACCAGAGTCTCGGACAATACCGGAGCCGTCAACGACAACGAGGCGGCCATCGAGCAGACCCTGAAGACCATGACCGAAGCCGAGCGGCAGTCCTACAGGGACGGCAGGCGCCTGGCCGAGTCCGGCTCCAGTCGCGACAGCCTGAGCGAGGCCGACCGCACCAGTCTCGACTATTACACCAGGATCCACGACAGCCTGACCCGGGCGGGCAACGAGCGTGAAGTGGCGAAATGGGAGGACCTCATCGACAACAAGGAGGGCGGCCTGGTCACAAGGCTCGCTGCTCACGGCGGCATCATCGACGACAGTCTGGATGAGGTTCTCGGCACTATCGAGAATATGAGCGATGAGGATCTGACTCGGCTCAAGAGTGATCCCGAGTATCTCAGAAGAGTGCGGGAAGTTCTGGCGGTGGATCTGAGCGAAGACGAGCAGAAACGGGCCAACGAACTCATCGATCGCAAGCTCGAAGGCGGTCAGCGATCGATAACCGAGTCCATCAAGGACAAGACGGGCTTCTGGAACACCAATGAAGAGGGAATCTATGACGCCATCCGGCATATGACGCCGGAGGAGCAGGCACGCTATCGGGACGACGAGAATTTCCGCGAAGAGGTCGACGGTCTGGTGCGCTCCAGTCTGGATTACGGTCACGAGCGGGACGCTGCCTTCGAATTGCTCGACTCGATCAAGAAGGGCGAGAATCCGGAGAACAGCATAATCGCCAGGCTCCATGAGCATGCCGACCATTTCAATACCGACGAGGCCGGGGTAGTAGCCGATCTGGAAAAGGCCTTCAAAGACGATCCGGGTCTCAGGGACAGGATCAGGAACGATCCCGAGTATGCTCGCCGGTTCAACGAGGCTATTCACGCGGCTCTCGATCCGTACGAGTATCAGCGCTATGCCCGACCCCTGATCGAGGACGGCCGCCTGCCTTTCAAGGTCAAAGCCGAGCTATACAACGGCGCTTTCGACGATAACGAGAAAGGGCTGTTCCAGGCTATCGCCTCGGGAAGCCCGGAGGACTGGAAAGAGATCAAAGACGACCCGGCTTCGGTGCTTCCTTTCCTCAGCGAATCGGAGCGCCGGGTAGCGGTGAATATCGCTTCCCAGAACGGCGAGATGCGTCCGGAAGACAAGCTGAGAGCAGCAGTGATCGGCATGGGCACCGATGTCACAGCCATCAAGCAGGTGCTCGAGAGTATGAGCCCGGCGGAGCTGCAGAAAGTGAAGGATGACTATCTCAGCAAGTACGACTCCGATTTGCTGGGTGATCTGATGAGCGACGAGGGCGGCTCTATTCGCGAGCTCTTTGTCGACAAAGTCGGCGAGCAGCCCCGGAGCGACAGGGAAGCCTTCAATATCGCCAGCCAGCGAGTCTACAAGAGCGTCGACGGAGTCGGGCGGTCTCTGGTGGATTCGCTGGACGGGACCGCCGATATGAGCATGGACGCCCTCAACCAGTATGCCGCCGGTATGACCGAATATTCGAGACGTTTCGAGGAGATGCCTGCCGAAAAGCGCCAGGAGCTCCAGGAGAATCTCATGAAAGCGGTGGAGCTCTACAGAGAGTCGGAGAGCGCCGCAGCCGATACCCTGGTGGACGGCGCCATCATCGCTGCCGGTATCGGCGGTGCTGCCTTTACTGGCGGTGTCAGTCTCTCGCTTCTTGCATGTACCACTGTAGGTGGTGCGCTTTTCAAAGTCGGCGCCAAGTCGGTTATCATCGGCAACGATTACGAGTTCGCCAGCACCAGGATGCTCGCCGATGCAGCCACCGGTGGCATCGATGCGGCCACGATCTTCCTTGGTCCGGCTCAGTTCGCCCAACTGGCCAGGCTCGGCAAAGCCTCGGCCGGGACCGCCGCCCGCGGCGTCCTGTCGGCGGCGGATGATCTGGCTCTCGCGTCGGGTCGGCAGATTCTCAAGGAAGGCGCCTCCGAGACTCTCGAGAGAAAGCTCTTCGAGCAGGTGGCTTTCGCCATCTCGAACGGTTCCGACAGTGTCGACGATAAAGTGATAAGCAGGCTGGCCAGGGAGTTCGCCGGCAGCGCCGACGATATCCCCCAGGTCAAGCAACTGATCGGCAGGAGCCTGCAAGAGGCCGTCAACGCCGAAGCCAAAAGCGCCATCAAGGCTACCGCCCGGGAGCTGGCGCTCAATACCGCGGCAGGCAATGTCGGGGGTGGGCTCTCCGGAATGGTCTATGGCGCCACCGAATGGGACGCCTCGCGGAGCCTGGGCGACAACCTGGCAATTCTAAGCCAGCAAGGATTAACGGGTGCCGCCATGGGCAGCGGCATGGCTTTCGGTTTCACCGCCGGATTCAAGGCTGTGGGCCGGGGAATTGGCGCTCTCAGGCATGTGGACGCGCCGAATGGCTCGGTGGTGGACGACGCCGCAGCCGATGTGCTGCAAGATGCCGGCCACGCACCGAAAATGGTGGCAGCTTCCGGGGCCCTGGCGGTCAGCGAGCAGGCTGGAGCCCGTGGGCTCAAGAAAGCAGTAGAGGAGGCTGCTCCCGGCAAACTGCACGCCGACGCGCATATTGATGCCGGCAGTCCCCGCACCGAGGTCGGCGAGTCGGCCCCGGTGGATTTCAGTCCTGAGAGGACCGAGGTGGGAAGGGGGCTGGATAGCTCAGTAGACCAGCGGGTGCCGGTGGAGGGGGACAATCAGGGGTTCAGTTTCGGCGACCGCGTTCTGGTCAAGGGCTCTGACGAGGGCATATTGAAAGGCGTCGATTTCGAGACCGGCGAGCCGATCATCGAGTTCGCCGACCGGGAGCATTATGCGGTGGTGTTCAGGCCGGTCGAAGACATCAGCCAGTACCGCCCGATCAAGATAGGCGGGCACGAGTTCTATCGCGACCAGGCGGGTCATGTTTACTCTATCAATGACTTCGGCAGGGGTCCCATAGCTTCCAGAGTCTATAAGTACGAGGTCGTGGACGGCAAGACCATCGCCCATGCGCTCCCGACCGGGAACGAGGCTGTCACCCCGCGGCTGGAGCCCAGAGCTGAGCCCGATCGGGACCCGCGCCGGCTGCCTGTGGACCGCAGCCCTTTGGAGCCGCCCGACTTACCAGTCAGTGCCGGGTTGCGTTCCGGAGAAGGCTATCACTCGACCGGCATCTATGACGGTGCTTACATCACTGTCAACGGTCAGCGAATTGCCGGCGCTCCCAGCTATGATGGCAGCCCGCTTTCTCTGGGTCGTAATTCCCTCGGGTCTCGCCTGGACGACTATGTTTCGCGGGATCACGCTCAGATCAAATGGGACCCGGAGCAGCAGATGTACTTTCTCGAGGAGAGATCGTCCAACGGCACTTTCCTGAAGCGCTCTGGAGAGTCGGAGTTCCAGTATCTCCCGGGAGGAAGGGAGAATCCTTACCGGGTCTATATCGGTCCGAGCGACACGGTCCGGCTGGGAGATCTACAGGGACCCGAGATTCGCTTGAATGTCCCGGATTCCAATCTCAATGCTAATCTCAGACCCAGGGTGGGGCCGGCCGGGGATGTCGACGTACGTGTGTTCTTCGATGGTAAGCCGCTTCAGATCAATGATGACGGAGAGATGATGATTGGTCGCGTTCACCAGCAAGTGGGCGCTGAGGGTCTATCGGACTTGCTCGATCGTCGGGTGGCGAGCAACCATGCCAAGCTCTCCTTCGATGAGACTGCCGGAAAGTGGAAGTTCACCGATCTCACCGGTGCCAAAAGAGTTGGCGGGGGAGATTATACCGGTACCGTGGTGGTCCGGCAGGGGGGCAACGGCACCTACATTCGCAGGGAAGGCGGCAAGGTCGAGTTCATACAGGGCGAATCCACTTATCTTGGTCCCAACGATTCGGTGCATCTGGGCTCTCCGGACGGCCCCGAGCTGAAGTTCATCACCAACCCGGGGCACAGGCTGGCCGATGGACGCGTAGAGGTACCCCGCAAGAATTTCGATATGGCAGTGAAGCGTCCCGACGGCACTACCGAGATTACCACTTTTCTACACTTTCGCCGCCTGGAGGATCCTCAGGGGCGGGTTATCCAGTCTCTCGATCCTCAAGGGAGAAGACGCGGGTTCGACTATGACAGTGAAGGCGCGCTCCAGCGGATGAAATTCGACGACGAGTCGATTGTCGAGCGCACCGCAGGTGATGTGTGGGTGCGGACCACTGCGGATGGACGCAGAAGCGAGTTTTTCAGGGGCGACATCGAGATAGAGCCGGATGGAGCCATCAAGTTTCGCGACCCCGGGGAGCCACCAGCCTACACCATAGATCGAGTGGACGGCACCCGGGAGATCGTCCACAGCAATGGCCGGGTGGAGTACAGGAACGTCGATTTCTACACTGAGCTTGGTTATATGAATGCGATTATGAATAGCTTCCCTGATAGCGGTCAGCGTTTGCGCTTCAAGCAGATGATGAACGATTTCGAGCGGCGAGCGGCGCAAGATGGTCTGTCCGCCCAGGAGAAGGCCCTCACTTTTCATCATGTGCGCCGTCTTTATCAGGCCGAGTACGGCGCTTTCCTTACCGCCCCGGAGCGCTCTCATCTGGCCGAGCAGATATTCTATCTGGCTGCGCACCCGGAGAAAGTTTGCCAGGGCGCCAACAGCACATGCAACGTCTCCACCCTGGAGCGCCGGCTATTCGCCAAGAATCCCTCAGAAGCCGTCAAGCTGATCTCCGATGTCGTGATCACAGGCAAGTATGTGACCGCCAATGGTGTCAAGGTCGATCTCGGCCGGATTCCCGGCGTGCTTGCTCCAGACAGTGAGGCGCGCATGCTGGCCCGGGGCTTCTCTCCTGACGGCAGCGACTTGAAGATCGACGGCAGGCGAACTTATGCCAGTCAGATCTTCGAGACTACAGCTGTCAACTTGAACTGGGCCCAGAGCGCGGAGTACAAGATCAAGCCCGGCGACATGGTGGTTTATGAGAAGGTTCCCGGACCTGTTACCGGAACCGGGACCGAAGAGCTGGTTCGTTATTCTGTCGGATCCATGGGCAATCTGAAGCGCGAGGTGGTCAAGAATTCTCCTCATATCTATGTGAGCGATCTCGAGCCGCTATACAGGCAGATAACCGGCGGGACCGACAGCAACTTCGTTCTCTGGCACAATTCCCGCGGCGGCAGCATCAACACGTCCGATGACCTGCGGCGTTCCATAGAGCGTATCGAGCGGGAAGGGGGACCGGGGGTGATCATGGTCCACACGCGCAACGAGCCTTTCTGGACCGACTCGGGCGGCGGTATCGCCGGCGGCTCGGGTGGCTGGCATGTGGTCAATATCGAGGGAATAAGACAGGACCCTCGTACCGGTAGGTATCTTGTCGATATCACGAACCAGTGGGACGATGCCGCGCATCATACAGGCGACAGGGCCATTCCCCTCGAGCAACTCTTCGAGTCCATGAAAAAGCCGGACTCAGTAGCCGAGGAGTCTGCGGTTGGCGCGCTGGCAAGAGAAGTTATCGATGCCAGACCTCCGTCCCGGACAGCTTCTCTAGAGCCCTCGGAGCTCAGGGCTCGATTGAAGCACGGCTCCACAGCGGAGCAAGCTGATCTCATTGATACCGTATTCGATGCACTGGCGGTCAAGGGACAGGAGGTCGCAGACCCCCGAGTGCGAGCAATGGTCGAGATTGTAGAGCGCGCCAGGGAACTTCCCTCGAATGTAAGCATTCCTTACCGGCAGCTTTTGCGTCCCGATACCAGGCTCGAGGCGCTGGAGTTCTATTACAAGGTCATGCCCGACCTGCGTGGTCAGGCTCACGCTACGCCATCATACGCCCTCGGCGGCCATAAGGCGGAAGATCAGATAGGACATGCGATTTCTTATTCCCTTGACGTCCAGGCGGCCCGGGGCGGCAGAATGAAGGACTGGATATTCATTCCCTCGGAAGCCGGCTCGGCGGCGGATGCCTTCAAGATGGATGGAGCTCTCTTGAATGTCTCCACAGGCAAGATAGTCCCGATGGACATAGCTATGAACGAAAAGGCGCTCATGGGGAAAGCGAACGAGCAAATGCCCTGGGCTTTCACTTTGACGAGGGATCATCTAGCCGGTCTCAGCGAGTCCGAAGTGCCTGACCGTATAGCGTCAATGCTGGAGGACTTTCTTGGAGGCAGGCATTACCCGCCGGCTCTGATGGATTCGTTCTTCCGGCATCCCGGTCCGCCGCCGCAATGGCCTTTGGAGAGGTTCTCCGGCGCTCTGGGATCTCAGGCTATAGCCGGAAACAGCCCCGACGGACGACCGCTGCTTCGCTTCCCGTCCCTTGTCCGAGCTACGGGCAGAACTGCGCAGTCTCTGGATCCGGTCGATGAGCTCACGCAGCTTGCCGGGCAGGCGGAGTTAATGGCCCGCGAGGGACTTATCTCCGGAGTCGCCGCCAGCAGAATCAAGCATAATATCGAGACCGGTGCTATCAAGCACCGGAGGGCTGAAGTCCTTCTCTCGGATAACCTCACGCATCGGCTCGAGAATCTGATTGCGATCAAGGAGCTGGATGGACCGGTCAAGGGCTCTGTGCCGGCTTTTGAGCTGGGCACGGAGACAATCCCCAATTCCAGGCAAGAGGTCTCTTTCTTGAGAATGAGAGCCCGCGGCTCCTTGCCAGATGTCGAGGGGCATTCCTATTCGGAGTTCAGGATCTATGATGGCGGATTCATAATCGGTGTTCTGGATAACGGGCAGAAAGTAGAGCTGGGCACGGCTATGCAGATGGCTCGCCGCCTCCGGTCGGGAATGGACATGGTTTCTTCCAGTGCCGGAAAAGAACTTGTTTCACTTGCCGGACTTGTGAGTCTCAAAGTCGAGCCGGGCTCGGTTCCATCAAGGCTCGTTACGGATCACGCCGGATTGCAGGTTCTGGCGGAGGTGATCACTCGTCCTCCCGAGATCATCGATCGAAAAGTCGCCAGTTTGACCGGTTTCCATTCTGAGATCAGCTCGATCTGGCCCGAGGCGGCTCCGGAAGAGCAGAGGGCCATGGCGAACATGATGCTTGGCTTGCTGGAGCGGACCGGCCGCACTATCGAGCCCGGAGAGCTCAGCAACATAATCGAGATGAAGAGAGCCGCCTCCTCCCTCGGAATCGAGTTGTCGGACGGGGAAGCCCTTCTATGGTCGAGAGTTAGACCGGGAATTGACGATGAGATCCTGGAGGATACCCTGAAGAGCTATGGCGGAACAGTGGCGGCGATGGACAGGACCGGCTATTTTCCGAACGATGTTTTCGATTTCGTGATTGGAGTCGCGCCAGGAACAAGCCCAAAAGACATACAGATCGCTGCGGTGCAGGCCAAGCTCAAAGACATGGCAGAGTCAGGAAACCCGGCACTGGCAAGACTGGCTGAGGACAAAGAAGCGCTGGTTGCGGTCCTCACTCGTAAAGGCAACGTGAATGGAAAGCAAGATCTCAGGCTGGCATTGAGGAATCAGCTCTCCTCCTATGGCTTGTCTGATCAGGAGGTAGCCTCCCGGCTCGATGAAATCCTTGCTTCACTAAAAGAGGCGCTCAAGTGAAAGGAGCTGGCATCTTGATCGAGAAGCAGGGGCGCATCGAGAGACTTGCGCTTTCGGGCACCTGGTCGGAGCGGCTGGATGCCGGGGCGAGTCTGGGTCTGGCCGATCTCAGGGAGTTTAGCCCTGATGGCGAGAAAGAGGTGAGGCTATGCTTTTATTACAGGGGGTATCCGGTAAGCCCGGTCTCCGGCTCGTCCTTCAAGAAGATTCTCGAGTCTCCGGCTCATATTCTGGTCAAGAGTGAAATAGCCAGTCTCGGGGAGATTCTGGCTGATGTTGCATCACCGGAGCTTTTTTCCATACTTTCGATAAGGACAATGGAGCTGAGAGGAAAGGTGGTTCTGGCGCTCGATGGACGCTGGACCAGGCAGCGCTGGGACACTCATTCGATCTATATTGCCGCGGATGCGGATGCCCGAGTAATTCAACAGGTCTATCTGCTCGCGCCGCCGGACCGCTTTCCGGTCTATCTGTCCCGGCTGAAAACGGCCCTGAAGGAGCTCGACTGGAGTATCGATTGAGTCTCCCGAGCCATGATTTCTTCTATCGTGAAGTAGATCTCGGTCAAGCTCGTTAGCTTATGCTAGGATGACCATTCTGGATCAGACTGTGACTACAGGAGCAGGTGAATGAAGATTTCCCGACGGGTTTTACTGACCGCTGTTTCAGCTATTTTCGCTTCCCAGGTATTCAGCCTCTCCGGGGCTATTGCTGCCGGGCAGGGTGTATACGCAAAATTCGTTACCACCGAAGGCACCTTTACAGCCAGGCTATTCGACAAGCAGGCCCCCAAGACCGTGGCTAATTTCGTCGGTCTGGCCGAAGGCACGAAAGAATGGAAAAACCCCAAGACAGGAGCCACCGAGAAAGGCAAGCCTTTCTATAACGGGCTCATCTTCCACCGGGTCATCGACGGTTTCATGCTCCAGGGCGGATGCCCCCTGGGTATGGGCTACGGCGACCCCGGCTATAAATTCGCTGATGAGTTCAGCCCTCAGCTCCGGCACTCCAAAGCCGGTATGCTCTCCATGGCCAATTCCGGTCCCAATACCAATGGCAGCCAGTTTTTCGTCACCCTGGCTCCCACCCCTCACCTGGACAACAAGCATTCGATCTTCGGGGAAGTGGTGGAAGGTATGGATGTCGTCAAGAAAATCGGCTCCACTCGTACCGGCCCCAACGATCGCCCGGTCAAGCCCATCGTCATGAAACAGGTGATTATCGAGCGCCGCTAATAATCTCCTTGAGATCAATCTCCTTGAGATCAATCGCCAGAGCCCGGGGCGGGGGAACTTCCCTCCCCGGTTTTTCTTTGTATGCCGGTGTTTTCCGGTGCTTTCGCCTGCCACATCTTCCTAACAAACCGGGTCCATACTCCAGGCATCCCCTCAAAAACCGCTCGCTGGAGAAAACATCATGTCAGGACCAGGTCAATTCGAGAATGTCGGACGCATAGTCGATTGCGTCGACCAGGGCAAAGACGCCAATCACTTGCTCGACGGCATGAGCAATCAAGAGAACCGGGAGCTGATGAGACTGATCAGAGAAGGCAGAAACAACGGCTCCGGCAATCAGTATCTTCCCGACCTTACCATTACTATCAACAGCGACGGCATCGATTTCAACCAGAAAGGACCTTTCCCCGGCGGCGTTTGCGAAGCCCCTGGCGGTCTCGCCATGTCGGCGGCTGGCGGCGAGCGCGGCCAGAGATCCGTAGAGCAAAAGCCCGAGCAGAGAGCCGAAAAGCGCACTACCGATCCCGAGCTCGCCAGAGTCATGGAAGGCTGGGAACATGATGCCAGGCAGCAGCGCCGGGAAGCAACAGTGATCGGTTTTACCGACGGTATCACCGGCAATGTCGGCGACTGCATGAACGATCGTTTCGACCAGACCGCCAAGCTCGAGCTCCGCCAGAATCTCATGCGTCTCAAGGAGCAATCTCCTGAGGTGGTGGAGAAGGTGATGACCAACCTGGAGAAAGAATTCGGTCGCGGTCAGAGTCTCGAGAGGCTCCCCGTGATAGGCGATCTCGTCGCCCAGACCCGCTCCGGCATGGATGTCACCTATGCCAAAGACGAAAACGGCAACGACATCAAGAGCCAGCCTCTCGAGATCCACTTCAAAGGCTCGTTCAATAATGGTGTCGGCGGCGAGACCATCTATATGAACAAGACCCTAGCCGAAAATGCCGAGATCGCCCGGGCCGAGTTCAAGTCCACCGGGGACACCGTGGGCACCGGCGGCAGCAAGCAGATGTACGAGCTCAACCGCGATATGGGTCAGCTTCCCGAAGAGAAGAAGCTGTGGTTCGACAGAGTTAAATAGGGGGTGCACAGTCCCGGAGATTGCAAGATCTCCGGGATTGTCCTTTGATCCCGGGCCGGGCTTGTGGTTTCTCTATTTTCGAGAGGGCTGGATTTAATGCAACACACGTAAAGCGGTTTGTTAATTCTGCTTGACACTGGAACCGCTTGTGGTGGCAGTGTTTGAAAAATGGAAAATCCCGGAAACCCTGATTTTACAAAAGTTCATTACCGTTGCAGCAAAAAAAGTCAGTTCGAAAAAAGAGATCTACTCACTGAAGCGGGGCAGAGTGAACCAGAATGTGCTGCCGGTAGTAATGCCTGTTTTCGAGCCGGTCCCGGGTTCTGTTTCGGAAGCTTCTGAGTCTGCCGGGGCGACTCCGATGCTTCCCCTGTGGGCGTCGATGATTCCCCGGCAGATCGCCAGTCCGAGGCCGAAGCCCTGTACCTGACCGGTTTCGTCCGTGTCGTCTCCGGGCTCTATTTGCTGGAAGCGGTCGAATATTTTTTCGCGCAGCCCCTCAGGAATTCCCCTGCCCCGATCGCTTATCCGCACGGTGACGGTCTCTTCGTCGGAGGCGGAGCTGACGGTTATGCGCTCTTTTTCCGGGGAGAATTTGATGGCATTGCTCAGGAGATTGACCAGGACCTGCTCGATTCGCCCGGCATCGCAGTCGAGCTCGATGGGTTTGCAGAGATTGGCAAGCTCGATCCTTTTCTTTTCAGCCAGCGGTGTTACCGTCGCGATCGCATCGTCCACCAGGGACTCGAGCTCGCAGGGCTGGTAATCGAGCTTGAGGCTTCCCGAATCGATCTTGTCGATGGTGAGCAGATCGTTTATCAATCGCATGACTGTGTCTATATTGCGCTCGGCACCGGCCAGTCTCTTTACGCCGCTCTCGTCGAGCTTGCCGAACTTGCCTTCGGCGGCCACGGCAAGAGTGCCCTGCACGGCGGTGAGGGGGCTTCTTATGTCGTGGCTGATCATCGAAACGAACTCCTGCTTGCTTTTCTCCAGGCGCTCCAGGGTGCCGGTCATGTCGTGGAAAGCCCGGTCCAGATCGGCAATCTCGTCTTTGCCTACGACTTTGGCGGCCAGAGGCTGACGTTTGAGAAAGCGCTCGAGATTGCCGTGCACCACCCCTAGACGGTAAGTGATCCGGCGGCTGAAATAGAGAGAGAGCCAGATGCTTATAGCGATACTGAAGGCGATGGCGAACATCACTACTGTTTTGAGCTTCTCGGCGTATTCCCGGCCTTCCTGTACTCTTTTCTCCAGGGACTGTCTTTCCTCGGCGACGATCTCTTCGATGGTGGCAAGTAGAGGCCCGTAGATATTTGTTATTCGATCGCGAAAACGCTTGATATTGCCCGGCTTTCCTGCCGGGTCGTCGGGACCTTTAGGCAATCCCTGGGCGAAGATGATATCCATCATCTTCTCGCTGTTTCGTTTCAGCAGATAGATCCGCTCGAGTCTCTCGTAATTCCCTTTGGAGAGCTTCTCGAGCTTGTCGAAAGTGCGCTGCATCGTATCGGCGCGGTTGCGGAATTTCGCCAGCTCGGTCATGTCGCGAGTGTAGAAATACTGCACCATGGCCTCGCCACCGTCGTAGAGAATCTTGTTGAGACTATTGGCCTCTTCCATGATCTGCTTGGAGACAGCTTCTTGCTTGATCGCGTTATTTGATTGATCGAGCAGGTAGAGAATCATTCCCAGTGCCACCAGTTCGCAGGCGAGGGGGATCAAAATAATGATCAATCCCTGGTGAGCTACTTTGAGGTTCAGACCGCTCATTGCCCTGTCGATATCCTGGATACTCGTATAGTATATTGCAAGTGGTAAGCGAGATTGAAAATCAGCGAGAGTCTCGAATGGCTAAGATTCTGATCGTCGAGGACGACCTGCAGGTGGCAGACAATGTCCGGGACTGGCTCACGGACGAGAATCATGTCGTGGAGGCGGTGCATACAGGAGCCGAGGCCTCGTTCCGGCTGGAGACCTATTACTACGACCTGGTGGTGCTCGATATCAACCTTCCCGATGCCACCGGGGTCGAGATCTGCCGGAGCTATCGCAGTCAGGGTGGGACTGCCCGGGTGATCATGCTGACCGGATTGAGCGAGATCGATGATAAAGAGCGAGGTTTTTCCGTCGGCGCCGACGATTATCTCACCAAGCCTTTCCATCCCAGGGAGCTTTCAGCCAGGATCCGGGCTCTCATGCGCCGGGTCGAGGAGCCTGATACCAAGGCAGTGCTCAGGGTTCGGGATCTTGAGCTCGATAGCGGCACGCGCTGTGTGCGCCGGGGCGGAGCCGAGATCAATCTGCTTCCCCGGGAGTTCGATCTGCTTTGCTTCCTGATGCGAAGCCCCAACGAGCTTTTCTCGCAAGAGGCGATTCTGGCCAGGGTCTGGTCCGATGGCGGTGACGTCAATACCGGCACGGTTCGTTTCCATATCCGCAAGCTCCGGGAGAAGCTCGATCTGGAAGGAGAAAGACCGTATATAAGAACAGTCCATCGCCAGGGATATATGCTCGAGGCTTGAGACCGTTTTTTACGGATTCTAGCGGAGCTTGCGGCGGCTCTTGACCATCTCCACGGCTTTCAGCCTGGCGATGGCACGGGTGAGAGCGAGCTCGGCGAGCTGGGTGTCGAGCTTGTCTGTCTTCTGGATCTTCTCGGCTTCCGCTCTGGCTTTGGCCTGCGTGGCGCGGGCTTCGTCGATCTCGATTCCGAGTTCGGCGGTGTCGGTGAGCACGGTCACCGTGTTTGCGCCGACTTCCAGAATACCCCCGATAATGGCTGCCGAGTGCTCGACGCCTTCCTGGTCCTTATAAGTGAGAACGTCCATTCCCAGGGCGGTCACCAGTGGCTCGTGGCGGGGGAGCACGGTGAGCTGCCCGTCCCGGGCGGTGGCGGTGATGCTCTTTGCCGGCGTGTCCAGAACGATGCGCTCCGGAGTGATGACCTTAAGCTGGAAATGTCCGTCCATCAGATTTAGCTCCTATTTCTTCTTCATCGGCTTGCGTGCTGCGGAGCCGGCTTTTGGTCTGCGGCTTGCGGCGGTGCTGGCTTTGCTGGCGGTCTTTTTGCTGGCAGCGGCAGAAGCGAGTTTGAGACCCGGCTTCTTGCTCGACCTGCCCTTGTGCCTGATCACTTTGTCGATGAGACCATATTTCTGGGCTTCATCCGGCGAGAGATAGAAGTCCCGCTCGATATCCTTTCTCAGCACATTCCGGTCCTGACCGGTGCACTTGTGCAGGAGCTCTATCTGGGCCTGGCGGAAACGCTGGCCCTGGAGAGCCTGGATCTCGAGATTAGTGATGTCGCCTTCGGCTTCCCAGATGGTCTGGTGGAACATCAGGGTCGAGAACTCATAAGCGGAGCGCTCCCCTGTGCCCGAGGCCAGGACCTCGCAGGCCCCCGAGAGGGCATGACCGAGACAGATGGTATTCACCGGCGGCTTGATCGAGTGCATGATCGCGATGATGGCGTCGGCGTTATAGCCGTTGCCCCCGGCCGAGTTTATATAGAGATTGATCGGCTCTTTCTCGTCTCTTTCGGCCAGGCGAAGGAGTCTGCGAATCACCGGCACGGCGATTTCGTTCTCCAGGCGTCCGAAGATATAGACATTCCTGGAGTTCGGATCCTTTTCATGATCGTGATCCTTCTCGTGATCGTGATCGTCGTGATCGTGCTTTTTCTTCTTGCTCATTTATTCGACAGCCGCCAGTTTCTTGGCTTCTTCTTTCGCTTCTTCGATACTGCCCACCATGTAGAAGGCCTGCTCGGGCATATCGTCGCATTCTCCGGAGAGGATCTGCTTGAAGCCGTCGACGGTGTCTTTGAGGGACACATATTTGCCGGGACGGCCGGTGAAGACTTCGGCGACGTGGAAGGGCTGCGAGAGGAAGCGCTGGATCTTCCGGGCCCGGGACACGGAGAGCTTATCTTCTTCGGAGAGCTCGTCCATACCGAGGATGGCGATGATGTCCTGGAGATCTTTGTATTTCTGGAGGGTCTGCTGCACGCCCCGGGCGACGTTGTAGTGCTCTTCACCGACTACTTCGGGCTTGAGAGCGGTACTGGTGGAAGCCAGAGGATCCACGGCGGGGTAGATGCCGAGCTCGGCGATCTGACGGCTCAACACCGTGGTGGCGTCCAGGTGACCGAACGTGGTGGCCGGAGCCGGGTCGGTAAGGTCGTCGGCGGGGACGTAGACGGCCTGTACCGAGGTGATGGAGCCGTTCTTTGTGGAGGTGATGCGCTCCTGGAGCTCGCCCATCTCGTTGCCCAGGGTAGGCTGGTAGCCCACCGCCGAAGGCATACGTCCGAGGAGCGCCGATACTTCGGAGCCGGCCTGGACGAATCTGAAGATGTTGTCCACGAAGAGAAGCACGTCTTGCTTGCTGACATCGCGGAAGTATTCGGCTACGGTGAGAGCCGAGAGACCGACCCGCATTCTGGAGCCGGGCGGCTCGTTCATCTGACCGTAGACCAGGGCGACTTTGTCGATGACTTTCGATTCGATGAATTCGTTCCAGAGGTCATTTCCTTCACGGGTTCGCTCGCCCACCCCGCCGAACACGGAGTAGCCGCCGTGGTGCATGGCGATGTTGTGGATGAGCTCCTGGATGATAACTGTCTTACCTACGCCGGCTCCGCCGAAAAGACCGACCTTGCCGCCTTTGATATAAGGCTCGAGGAGGTCGACGACTTTGATGCCGGTCTCGAAGACCACAGTCTGGGTATCCAGCTCTGTAAGGTCGGGGCATTCGCGGTGGATGGGCCAGTGGGCGTCGGCTTCGATGGGACCGGCTTCGTCCACTGGCTCGCCCAGCACATTCATGATTCGCCCCAGGGTCTTGACGCCTACAGGCACTGTGATAGCGCTCTTGGTGTCGATGGCGGTCATGCCCCGGGTGAGACCGTCGGTGGAGCCCATGGCTACCGTTCTGACGCGGTTGTCGCCGAGCATCTGCTGGACTTCGCAGATGACGCGGCGCTTCTCGCCTGCCGGGTTGGTGCCGGTGATTTCCAGAGCGTGGTAGATCTCGGGAAGGTGCCCGCTGGCGAACTCTACGTCGATGACGGCTCCGATGACTTGTACTACGCGACCTTGGGTGCCGGTGGGGGCCTCGAGAATTGTGCTCATTGTTTCTCCCAGTTGCGGTTGCCTGTTTCTATAGACAGAGACAAAATCTTATCAGCATAGGATATCGGTTAATCCCTGTCTGACAGCGGTCGTTTATGATACTTTTCGTATGAGGTCAAATTTTCTAAATATCTCTTGAACAATCCCAAGTATCGGCGTTTCGTCTCCGACTTCATAAAGTTGCTCCTGCTGGTGGTTTTCGGCACCGTGGGCTTCATGCTCGTGGAGCGCTGGAGCTTTCTAGACTCTCTTTACATGACAGTTATCACGCTGACCACCGTGGGTTACGGGGAGGTCCATCCTCTTGACACCAATGGCAAGATCTATGCCGTAGTCCTGATACTCATAGGTGCCGGCGTCGTTCTCTATATCCTCAGCGATATGGTAGAACTCTTGATTGATATTAACCTCGGAAGGCGCATGAAATACAGGATCATCAAGTTACGCGACCATCAGATCGTCTGTGGTTTCGGGCGGACGGGCCAGGAAGTGGCCGAGCATTTCAGGGAAAATCGCATCCCTTTCGTGGTTGTCGAGCAGGATCCCCAGGTCGTCCGGGAAGCCGAGGATATGGGCATGCTGGTCCTGGAAGGGGATGCCTCCACCGACGAGGTTCTCCTGGATGCTCAGATTTCCAAAGCCAGGGGCATAGTCTGCGCCCTCCCCGACGATACTCAGAATACTTTTATCGCCCTCACCGCCAAGGGTCTGAACGAGACTATAGATATAGTGTCCCGGGCCGCGAACCCGGGCTCCGAAGCAAAGCTAAGGCGCGCCGGCGCTCGCATGGTCATCTCCCCTTATGTGATTTGCGGTCAGCGTCTGGCGGCAGCCGTGACCCACCCTCTGGTGACCGAATTTCTCGATGTGGTCATGCACACCCCCGGAAAAGATCTGCGCATGGAGCAATTTCCTCTCCACCCGCCGTCCAGATTGATTGGTATGACACTGAGAAGCGCCAACATAAAACAGAGATCAGGGGTGATGATCCTGGCGGTTAAACAAAATGGTAAGCTGATTACCAATCCGGTACCGGATCTCGTATTCGGCGCCGGAGACGAGCTGATAGCCCTGGGGGCGCAGCAAGAGCTGGAAAAACTAGCCGAGCTCGTAGGAAGAAAGGAAAGTTGAGGAGAAGATATGACGAACGAGCCGCCCGCACAGGACGACGCCATCATCACCCTGGAGGGAGAAGACGGGACCTCTCATACTTGTCAAATTCTTGACATTATCGATTTCGAGGGCAATCAATACGGGATACTGATCAAGAAGCCGGACCAGAGCGCCGCTCCCGACGGGGAGCTCGAAGAGGAGTCCCTGGTGATCATGCGTCTCATCGAGAAGGACGACCAGCATATATTCCGCACCATCGAGAGCGACGACGAATTCGCCCGGGTGGTGGCTTATGTCGAGGAGATCGCCCGGGCTGCCGTCGCCGGGGAAGATTGAGCGAAGCCGGGCCGGAATGTTTGAAAGGAATGTATGAAAGAATAGAGTAAGGAAGGCAGTCGTCCGCGAGGCACACGAGCTATGTCCGACAGGAGCGTTGAGGACTGGATCGGGGCTCAGTACGGTGACTACACTATCCAGGAGCTGGTGGGCGAAGGCACGTTCTCCATGGTTTTTCGCGCGGTCGATCGATTCGGAGGACAGGAGAGGGCTCTGAAGATTCCCAGGCCTTATATAAGCTCCCGGGAGAAGCCTGACGAGTTCATCCCCACCCAGGTTTTCATCCAGCGAGCCGATCGTTATTCGCCCCAGGAGGCCTCGCCGGTTCATATCCAGAAGATCCAGGTGGCTCGGACCAAGGCTGTGAACGACCGGGGTCTGGTCTCGGTGGACCGCTATTCCTTCGAGAAAGACAAAGCTTTCACCCGTATGCCGCTATTATCCGGCAAGACATACCGCCAGTATATGCGGGCGGGCCCGGTTCCCATCAAGCTCCTGCGCAATATCGCCGGCACTCTCGAGCGGCTGAGCAACAACGAGGAGTTCGGCTATCATGGCGACGTCAAGCCCGAGAATATGATCGTCACCACCGATGGTGTTATCCTGGTGGATTGCGGCTATTTCGGCTCCATAGAAATGGACGAGGATGTGATCTACGAGCAGAAGGCTCTGATCGTTACCACGCCGCGTTACTATCCGCATCTCAAGGCTGACGATCTGCTGGCATTCGGTCTTATACTCTGGGAGACTGCCCTGCGAAAGCCGCTTTTGAGCTCGGTGGCGTATTCGAGAGATTTCGACCTGGACGAGGTCGCTGAAGAGCTGGTCGAGTCCGTCCATCAAGAGGAAGCCCTGGGCAATTTTAATTTCTCCCAGATCCTCGATGCGGCGCCGCCCTCTGAATTGCGTCCGGGCATACCCGCCCGGGTGGAGGATTTCCTGCTCAAAGCGGTGCGCTTGAGATTCAGGGATGATAACATCCTCGATGTGGTCGAAGGTTTCGAGAGTTTCGAAGAGCTCGATGTCGAGCTGGGAAGCCTTATCCGAAGCGGAATCCATTATCTCTGAGTCTTTATGAGTTCGGACGAGCAAATCCCAAACGGCGAGATCTGCAGGCTCTGCGGCAGCTCTTTGAGCGACTGCAGATGCGCCACTGTTTTCGTCCGCCAGCAGGGCGCAGATAGTCAGGGCGTTACGGAGGTCCTGCCGGCGGCTCGCCCGCTTCATTCGGACGGCGAAGAGCTCGACAATCGCTATCGAATAATTGCGATGATCGGCACCGGCGGGATGGGCACCGTATATGAAGCCGAGCATCTGGTCCTGCTTCATCGAGTGGCGATCAAGATCATGCGCGCGGAGTTCGTCTCCGACCGCGCTGTGACCGCCCGCTTCGAGCAGGAGGCCAGAGCTTGCGCCGGGCTTACCCATCCCAATCTGGTGTCGGTCTATGACTGCGGCAGTACTATAAGTGGTGAGCCTTATCTGGTCATGGAGTTCCTCTCGGGACCCAATCTCGGCGAGGTGATCAGGAGCCAGGGCGCGCTTTCGCCCTCTCGATTCTTCGAGATCATGCTCCAGGTGTTGAGAGGGCTTTCCCATGCTCACAACCACGGGGTGATCCATCGCGATCTCAAGCCCGCCAATATCATCATCGAGCCCGGACCGGAAGGGCGCGAGCTTCCCAAGATCGTCGACTTCGGTGTCGCCAAGCTCGAGGAGTTCGGCCCGGCCGTGCAGATGCTCACCCAGACCGGCGAAGTGTTCGGCAGCCCTTCCTATATGAGCCCGGAGCAGTGCAAGGGTCTTGTCGTCGATGCGCGCTCGGACATCTATGCTCTCGGCTGTGTCATGTACGAAGCCCTCACCGGCAGGCAGGCTTTCGCCGGGCATAACATCATGACCGTGCTCGATATGCAGCTCAATTCCAGCCCTCCTGATTTCAGCACGCTGCCCGATAGCGAAGGGCTTCCCGGATCGCTCTGCGATGCCGTGATGAAGTGTCTAGCCAAAGAGCCCGACGAGCGATTTCAAACTTGCGAAGAGCTGATCGCGCATCTCGAGCGGGTCAGGGACGACATGCTCGGCTCTTATCGTCTCAAGATCGGGCAGTTCAATGTCTCCGGGGAAGTGGTGCTCTCTTCGGTGACCGCACTGGCGGTAGTGGCATGCCTGGTGGGCTTCCTCTTTCTCGTGCCCCGGGATCTGATCTCGGGCCTCTCCGGACCCTCCGGGATCGATGCCGGTCCACCGGATGCGATCACGACTATGATGGCGGCGAACTCTCTGACATGGTACGCAGACAAGAAAGGCATGAGCTCTTTCGCCACCGATACGTTCATCGATTCCCTGGAGAGAGCCGTCAAGGAAAGGGCCCCGGCCGGCGCTCAGCTCGCCCTGGCGCTGCCGGCGATCATGAAAGAGCGCGATGCCGGCAATTATCGCCTCGCCCTGGGTGTCTACGATCGGGTCAAACCGGCTCTCGAGGCGTACCGGAAGAACCGCATGAATGCCCGGGACGGCGACCCGGCGGTGGATGCCGGCACCCTCGTTTATTATTATGCCGCCCAGTGTCACGAGCGCCAGAAGGAGCCCGATGCGGCCCTTTCTCTCTGTCAGTCGGGAGTCGAGTTCGCCGACGAGCTTTCCGCTTCCCCCTGGGTAAAGGCCAGAATCTACAGGGGCTATGTCTCTTCCCTGAAGAGCAGAGACCCCGGCTCCCGTACTGCTCAGAGAAGACTGGAGCAGATTGTCGATCTGATCGACAAAGAGCCGCCCGAGAGGAGAAAGAAGCTCCTCGGCTATGCCGGCGACGCACTGCTGGACCTGGGCGGGATCAAGCAGTCCCGGGGCGACAGTACCGGCGCCCTTGCCGATTATCGCAAGGCTGCCTTCCGGTTCAGAGATGCCGGCAAGGCAAGCGATGCAATAAAAGCAAGGCAGCAAGCCATTGCGCTTCTTGTCTCCACGGGCAGGCACGAAGAGGCGAAGCAAGAGGCTGCTGCTCTGTATGACGGGCAGCTCAAGTCTGTGAGCGCGGTCAAAGCAGCGCCCTCTTTGAAGGACGCATCACCCATGGTGCTCTTCGACCGGGGCTGTTACATCAAGCAAGAGCGCCTTCCCGGCTATGATGCGAGCCTGCTTGCCGCTCTCGATGCCACCGAGAAGGAGAACCTCCCGGACATAGACCGCCTCGCGATCGGGGCGCGGCTTGCCGAGTTCTATTATGAGGAGCACCGCAACGACGATATCGATGCTCTCTACCGGCGAATGCAGCCCTGTCTGGACCGGCTGCAGGTGGCGATCGAGAAAGCTTCCACCCCGGCAGGCGTTTATAGCGGTGCCGCTGCCAGGCTCGCTTATTTCACATCCCTGTCGCTCATCGAGCGCAGTCTCTTCAGCCAGTCCGAAAAGGTCCTGACAGACGGTCTCGATCTATGCAAGGGGCAGCCGGATGAGACTTTCTGGAGCGCTCGCCTGGAGGAGATGATGGGGCAGTCTTACCGGGGAGAGGGGCGTTTCGACCTGGCGGAGAAAGAGTTGAAAAAGGCTCTATCGGGCTACGAGTCCGTGGCCGGCAAGAAGCACCGCAGCTATGCCGACTGTCTGGCGCATCTGGCCAGGGTTCACGCCGACCAGGGCAAGTACGATCAGGCCCGGGCCGAGCTCAATACCGCCATGGCCTGCGTCCGGGACGATGCCTGGATCGAATGGCGGATAGCCTCATACAAGTCCGACCTGCGCGCCATCGAAGAAGAGCGAAAGAAAAGCCGGAAATAGTCAATAGCTCATCAGGAGCTTCGGTTGGGGCTCCATGGCTTCGGGCTCCCGCATGAGCTCGAAAGCGATTTCTTCCACCACGATCTCCAGCGGTGCGCGGCTGTCGAAGCGGCGCTCTTTGCTGCCTGTGGTCCACATCCCGTCGTCGCTCTTGCCGGTGGCGTAGACGGTGATATAGCGGCTTCCCCGGTGCACTATGTACATGACCGAGTTCTTCTCGAAATCGGCCCAGCGCTCGAGCTGCAATTTGTCCAGCACCGCCGAGCCCGGCCCGTCGGAGTTGTCGGTCGCGTCGAGAATATCCACATCCCGGGACAGGCATTCGTATATGTGCGATTTCCAGGTCTCGACCTCGAGCACGTCGAAGACCGAGACCGGAGCGACTTCCATGAAGATGCCTTCTTCGTTGGCGGCCATGCGAGGAATGACGACCTTCCGGCCGACCGCATAGACATAAACCCGGAGCATAGTCATTAGCCTACTCTATCACGTCTTCGTCTTTCTCTTCGGGCTTGATGGGCTTCATGGTCGGAAAAGCGATGACGTCCTTGATCGAATCGGAGTCGGTGAGGAACATCACCAGCCGGTCGATCCCGATGCCGATTCCCATGGTGGGAGGCATTCCGTACTCCATGGCGAGAATGAAGTCGAGATCGAGAGGCATGGCTTCTTCGTCCCCGGCGGCTTTCTTTCGGGCCTGCTCTTCCAGACGGGCTCTCTGATCCCGGGGATCGGTGAGCTCGCTGTAACCATTGGCCAGCTCTCTTCCGAATACGAAAAGCTCGAAGCGCTCCACCTCTCCGGGGTTGTCTCTGTGCGCCTTGGTCAGCGGCGAGATCTCCACCGGATAATCGATGATGAAAGTCGGCTGGATGAGCGTGCCCTCCACTTTCGACTCGAAGATGGCATTGACCACCTCGCCGCGGGTCTTCTCGTTCTCCAGCTCGACGCCGAGCTCGAGGGCGATGGCTTTGCATTGCTCGAAAGTAGCTTCCGGGGTGATGGTCCTGCCGGTGACCTCTCTGATGGCATCCACCATGCGGACTCTCCGGAATGGCCGGTCGAAGCTGATCGTCTCGCCCTGATAAGAGACGGTGCCCGAGCCGGTCACCTTCGTGGCGCAGTCCAGGATCATCTCCTCGGCGAAGTCCATCAGGTCGTTATAGTCCCCGTAAGCGCAATACATCTCGAGCATGGTGAACTCGGGATTGTGCTTGGGGCTTATACCCTCGTTGCGGAAAATCCTGCCGATCTCATAGACACGCTCGAAGCCGCCCACGATAAGACGCTTGAGATGGAGCTCGGTGGCGATGCGCAGATAGAGATCGATATGCAGGGTATTGTGATGGGTGATGAAAGGGCGCGCATCGGCTCCCCCTGCTTCCACCTGCAGGGTCGGGGTCTCGATCTCGAGAAAATCCCGATCGTCCAGGAATTGCCTGATGGCTCTTATCGCCAGGCTGCGCTTGCGCAGGGTGTCCCGCACCTGGGGATTCATGATCATGTCCACATAGCGGTGGCGGTAGCGGGCTTCTTTGTCGGTGAAACCATCCCAGCTATCGGGCAGCGGTTGCAGAGACTTGGCCAGGACCTGGTAGTCGGTCACCCGGATGGAGAGCTCGCCGGCTTTGGTCCGTCTTACCGTGCCTTCCACACCGATATAGTCGCCTTTGTCAAGGAGCTTGAGGTTCTTGATCCTTTCGGGATCGAGGCTCTGTTTGTGGCAGAAGAGCTGGATCTTGCCCGAATCGTCGTAGAGATCCACAAACATCCAGGTATTGCGCTCATTGAGGACCTTGCCGCAGACCCTGACTACGTCCTCGGTTTCGGCTTCGTTCTCGAGATCCTTGTATATATCCTGGAGCTCGCAGGCCTTGTGAGTGCGCTCGAACTTGTAGGGATACGGCTTGACGCCCATACCCTCGAGATCGCCTAGTTTGCGCAGGCGCTCGTCGCGCAGCCTGGAGCCTTCCATTTCCATGGTTTTCACCTGTGTTTCCTCTAATTCAGCGAGCCGGACCCACTATTATATTCAAGACTGCCCGAAAGCCGGAGAAACTGGCTAAAACCCGCTTCACAAGCTGAAATTCTTCAGGGTTTGGAGGACCGGATCGGCTAGAATATGGGGCTTATATCTGATCTTTCGAACAGGGAGTTAGACGAACGTGGCAGAGCCTACAGGGAACCCGGGTGGCGAGCGAATCATAACTATCGAGTTGCGCGACGAGATGCGCAAGTCGTTTATCGATTACGCCATGTCTGTCATCGTCAGCCGCGCCATACCCGATGTCAGGGACGGCTTGAAGCCGGTGCACCGCCGGATCATATTCGGCATGGACGAGCAGGGCTTGAGACCCACCGAACGCTACAGGAAAGCCGCCAAGACTGTCGGTGAAGTCATGGGCAACTACCATCCCCACGGCGACTCGGCTATCTACGAATCCCTTGTCAGGCTGGCCCAGAGAGAATCGAGCCGTTATCCCCTGGTGGACGGTCACGGCAATTTCGGCGACCTCGACAATCCCCCGGCCGCCATGCGCTACACCGAAGCCAGGCTGGCTCGCATCTCCATGGAGATGCTTGCCGATATCGATGCCGAAACCGTCGACATGCGCTCCAACTTCGACGAGACCCGGCAAGAGCCCACGGTGCTGCCCACCCGGGTGCCCATGCTATTGCTCAACGGCAGCTCCGGCATCGCTGTGGGCATGGCAACCAATATCCCGCCTCACAACCTCGGCGAGGTGGTGGACGGCGCCATAAGAGTGCTCACCGATGAGAAGCTCAGGGCCAGGGCGGAAGAAGATTTCAGCGGGCTGCCCGCGGAAGAGCGCGCCCAGGCCGAGCAGCAGCGCGATCTCCAGGTGGCCAGCGAGCTCATGAAACAGGTCAAAGGTCCCGACTTCCCGCTGGGTGGCGTGATCATGGGCCGGGAAGGAATCATCGAGGCTTATGCCACCGGTCGTGGTTCCATCAAGCAGCGCGGCGACGCCACTATCGAGACTCTGCCCGGCACCGGCGGGCGCCAGAGTCGCATGGGCATCATCATCACTTCGCTACCCTTCCTGGTCGGTCCCGAGGCTTTCGCCCGCAGGGTAGCCGATCTGGTCCGCTCCGAGCGTCTCACAGGCATCAGCGATGTCAATGACGAGACCGATCGCAGCGGTGTGCGGGTGGTCATCGAGCTCAAACGCGATGCTCATCCCGAGGTGGTTCTCAATAACCTCTACAAGCATTCCCAGCTCCAGCAATCGTTCGCGGTGAACACCCTGGCTCTCGTGCGGGGCAGACCGATGACCCTGAAGCTCTGGGATCTGCTCTCCGAGTTCATCGATCACCGTGTCGATGTTGTCACCCGAAGGACCCGATACCACCTGCGCAAAGCCGAGGAGAAAGCCCACATACTGGTCGGCTTGCTCAAGGCTCTCGAGAATATCGATGAAGTCATCAGGATCATCCGGAAATCCGAGTCCACTGAAAAGGCCCGGGACGGATTGATGCAGAAGTTCGATCTGGACGAGCTCCAGGCCAACGCCATTCTCGAGATGCAGCTCCGCCGCCTGACAGGATTGGAGCGTGACAAGATCCAGTCCGACTATGACGAGCTGGTCAAGAAGATTGCCGAGTACAAGAAGATCCTCGAGGACCGCAAGCTCGTGGACGCCATCATCGAGCAAGAGCTCATCGAAGTCAGGGAGAAATTCGGCGACGAGCGCAAGACCCGGATCGAGGACGACTCCGACACCGAGATCTCTGCCAAGGACCTCACCCCCAACGAGCCCATGGCGATCTTCATCACCAACCAGAATTACATCAAGCGCATTCCTCTGGACACCTTCAAGCGTCAGCGCCGGAACACCCGCGGCGTGAGCGGTATGAAGACCAGGGAAGAGGACGAGATCCAGCATTTCTTCGTGGGCAATATGCATGACCGGCTCCTGGTCTTCACCAACCGAGGCCAGGTCTATCCTGTGGAAGTAATGGCTATTCCCGAGGGGGGACGGTCGGCCCGGGGGCAGAACATCGTCAACCTGGCACCGATCACCCAGGAGGAGAAGGTCACCGCGGTCATACCGGTGGCGGAGTTCAGGGACGACGCCTACCTGATCATGCTCACCCAGGGCGCTTACGTGAAGAAAGTGCCCATGTCCGAATTCGCCAATGTTCGCAAGAGCGGTATCATCGCCATCACTCTCAGCGAAGGCGACGAGCTCGGCTTCGTGAGGAGCTCGTTCGGCAAGTCCGATGTGATCATCGGCACCAGCAACGGCATGTGCATCCGTTACAGCGAGGAAGAGCTGCGTCCCATGGGCCGCACCGCTCGTGGTGTCAGAGCGATTACCCTGCGCGAGCAGGACGAGATCGTCGGTTGCGACGCTATCGAGCCCAAGGACACCTCCTGCGTCCTGGTGGTCACAAACGATGGCTACGGCAAACGAGTCAAGCTCGAGGAATTCCGCCAGCAGGGTCGCGGCGGGGTCGGCATTATCGGCACCAAGTTCAAGACCGCCAAGTCGAGACTTGCCTGTCTGAGCGTGGTCGAGCCCGATTCGCAGATCGTCATCGCTACCGCCAATGGCATCGTGGTCAGGCAGCAGGTCTCCGAGATCAGCAGCCAGGGCCGCATGGCTACCGGTGTGCGCATCCAGCAGATCGCCGAAGACGATTCGGTGGTCTCGGTGAGCCCGATTGTCGTGCCCGACGCCGGCGAAGAAGGCGACGAGAACGGCGAGTCCGAAGGCGACAAGAGCGAATAAGCTCAGGTCTCTAGATATCGAAATAGTCTTCCGGCGCGAGCTCGAGCTTTTTGCACTTGGCTATGCACCAGTTGAGCGAAAGCTGTTTGGCAAGGTCCATGTCTTCGGAGTTCTCGGGGCAGGAGGCAAAGACCTTGCCCAGGATCGCCAGGAGCTCGTCCTCGAAAGGCTGGAGAACTTCCGGAAGCGCCATTGCCCAGTCACCGGCATGGGAGCGCGAGACGATATCGACCTCTCGCTCCAGCGGTTGGATGCGGTGGACCGGGTTCGTTTTGTGTTGGTGTCGGGCTATAGCTAACATGATTATTGATTCCTGCGGATTCCACAATATAAGAGACTTATCATGGCGGTTATAATAACGTTACATAGTGGTTTTGAACAAGGGCCCCCAGCCAATTTATTGGTGATGTCATTGGGAAGATTCCCATGAGCTGCCGGATAACCTGCTGTTTAGCAGAGGGAGAAGCTTTGGACAGAGACGATTCCAGGTTGAGAAGAGTGGTGGCCGGCAATCCTTGCACACCGGTATCGATTCTCCACAGGCTGGCAGTAGACGAACTGCCCCTGGTGCGCCGGCTCGTGGCTCAGAATCCCCGCACTCCCTCGGAGCTCCTGGCCAGGCTAGCCGCCGACTCGAACAGCGATGTAAGGCTGGCGGTGGCCGAGCACCCTCGTGCCACCGCCAGCCTGTTGAGCGATCTGGCGGGTGATCAGAGCCCGGACGTGCGTTATGGTCTTGCCGAGAATCCTCATCTACCCAGAGAGATTCTCATCGGCCTGGTCAAAGACGAGAATCCCTATGTGAGCAGCAGAGCTCGTAAAACGCTCTTGCGCCTGGAGAGTTCGCTGTTCGAAATATCCCTCTAGCCCTGCAATGGGCTCAGCGGGAAGAATCCTCTTCGCGCAGGACATAGCCTTCGCCGCGGACGGTCTGGATGAGGCGCTTCTGGTTGCCGTCCTCGAGCTTGGAGCGCAGATACCGGATATAGACCTCGATGACGTTCGATTCGCCGATGAAGTCATAACCCCAGACCTTGTCGAAGATGAACTCCCGGGAGAGCACCTGCTCGGGGTATTGCATGAAGAGACGCAGGAGATCGAATTCTTTGGCTCTGAGGTCGAGCTGTCTTTCGCCGCGTTTGACCACCCGGTTGAGCTGGTCCATCCAGAGGTCGGCATAGGTGAGGATGCCTTCCTGGGGCTTGCGCCGCATGACGGCGCGGATTCTCGCCAGGAGCTCTTCGGTGGCGAAGGGCTTGGTGAGATAGTCGTCGGCGCCGCTGTCGAGACCCACAACTCGGTCCTGGACGCCGTCCTTGGCGGTAAGCATGATCACAGGCACTTTCGACATGGCTCTGAGCCGTTTGCAAACCTCGACTCCATCGAGCCCGGGCAGCATGACGTCGAGAAGGACGAGGTCGGGCTGGTCTTTCTTGAAGAGATCGAGCCCCTGATTGCCCTCGTGGGCAACGGATACCTGGTAACCTTCGTAGCCAAGTTCCAGTTCGATCAGTCGAGCGATATTGACATCGTCCTCGATGATCAGAATTTTCAGCGTATTAGCCTCATTTCCACTTGCCACGATATGCTTTTACCCCCATTCGGTCTCTTGACTTAGCGTTCAATTATTCGCGATTCATATATGGTATCTGAAAACGGTTTCACCACCGAAGAGCTCGGTGAAATGGTGAAGGCATTTGCAACATCCAGTGCATTTTTCATCAGCATGATCCGTTGTTTGAAACCCTTCTGTCTAGTTTTTCCCAAAAAATTCCCCGACTAAAGAGGCTTATCGGTCATGCACCGGTGATTGCATTCCGGGTGGAACATTAAATCTACCAGGTGTTTAATGTAAGGGGAAGAGGTTGGTTGTCAACAGTCGAGATTTCAGTCCCCCCTTGGATAATTCTGAGAAAGAGTTCAGATACGACCACCAGGCCCTGGTCTTTTTTGCCCTGAGAAGCTCGGTGGTAATCGCCACCGTGCTGGCGATACCGGATGCGGTGGCGCTCATCCCGGGCGCCACCACAATCACCGCCTGGGTGCTGAGAATCGTCTCTTGCTGGATAGCCGCCCTGGTGCTCTGGTTCGTCTTCTTCAGCCTCTTTCTCCATGTCGTCCGGTTCCTGGCCGGCGGGGTCAGGGTGAGCGACCGGGGCGTGCGGCTCTGGCGTCTGGGCAGGCTCATCCCCTTCGATTCGATAGTGGCGCTCTCGGTGGAGCCGGAGCTTGCCTTCACCCGGATCTTTTCGTACAACAAGACGGTGCGGCGCTTCACTATCTTCACTGCCGTGAAGCACGGTCCCCGCGCTTTCCGCTCGATTCTGTGGCCCCATTATGTGCCGTCCTTCCTTTTCTCCCTTGAGGACTTCGATGCTCTCACGGATCTGGTGGGTAGATCGTGCGGCCTGGCGGAGCTCCGGGACCCGCGCAGTCTCGAGGTCACCCTCAAGACGATCTACTGGCAGAGACTCCTGGTCTCGGTGCTCATCGGTCTGGGGGTGACCTCCTTCCTGGTTCGCAAGACTGTGGTCCTTTATTCTTACAACCAGGGTTTGCGTCAGTTCAAGAGTCACGACTTCGTGGGTGCCGGCGCCTCGTTCTTGCATGCCCTGGCTGTGGATCCTAATTTTGCGCCGGCCTGGCACGGTCTTGCCGGGGCGGAGTTTTCGGTCGGCGATTTCGCCCAGGCCAGGGAGCACTGGGAGACAGCCCTCAGATGGAAGCCCGACTATGTGGAAGCGAAAGTCTCTCTGGCCTATCTCTGCGTTCAGCAGAGACAATTCGATCGGGCCAGGGAGCTCCTGGACAAAGCCCTGCATCTGGATCCTTTCAACAATGCCGCTCTTCTCAATCAGGCCGATCTCGATCTGAGGACCGGGCATATCCGCCAGGCAGTGCGGGACGCCAGGCTGGTGCTCTCCCGGTCCCCGGGGCCGAAATCCAGGGACGGCTATATGGCCAGCTGCCTGCTCGCCGACGCTCGCCTCTTGCAAGATCGTCCTCAGGAGGCAGCCCGGCTTCTGGCTCCCCTGACCCTTTCCCGGGATCGGCTCACCGAGGGCGAAAACCTTACCTACAGGCTCATTGTAGGCGCCCGGACATGTCTTGCCCTCGGACAGTTGAGCAAGGCCGACATGCTCTCGCGTATGGCTTTCCGGCGCAGCCAGAATGTCGATACCCTGCTTCTCATGGCCAGGGTTCGAACCGCCCTGGGTGAGTACGATGTGGCTCGCCGGCTGATCCAGCGGGTCTCCCGGGTGATGCCCTGGAATCCCTGGGTCTATATCGAGGCCGCCCGGGTCAACCTGGCCTCCGGCGACAGGAAGACCGCTTTGAGCAATCTCGAGTCGGCCACGCAGTGCCGGCCAGACGACAGTCTCTCTCTCTGGGAAACAGGCAGGCTGTATCTCGAGCTTGACGATAAGGCTAACGGCCTGGCAGCCCTACGCGCCTCCCTGGCGCTCGAGCCCGAGAATAAGGCAGTTTCGGAGCTGGTGGCGAAGCACCGGGACTGAATCAGGCCTTTTTCGACTTTTCCCGGACATACCGTCTTCTCTCCCTGAACATGGCTCCCAGGGTCCCCCAGTCGATGACCAGAGAGCCCCCCTGGGCCCGGTGCTGCTTGTCCCAGCTCATGATCAGCTCCAGGCAGGCATGGTCGATATAGTCCAGCTCCTCGAGATGAACGTGCAGCTCGGTGGCGTGCCCGACATCCTCGATGGTCTGGGCAAGGCGCGGGAGGCTCAGGAAGGTGGCGGCGCCGCTCAGGTACATGCTGGTCTTTTCACCGGAAGGTTCGCGCTCCACCCTGATGTCCAGGTGGGAGAAGTCGTAGAGGAGCTTGGCGATGGAAAGAATCACGCCGATCAGCACCCCGGTGAGCAAATCGATCAGCACTATGGAGGCAACCGTGATCCCCCAGATCAGCACCTGCGATCGCCCGTAATTCTTCAGCTCTTTAGCCTCGGTGGAATGCAGGAGCTTGTAGCCCGTGAGCACCAGGAGAGCCGCCAGGCTGGAGACCGGAATGAGCTCGACTATGGAAGGCAGAAAGACGACGAAGAGGACCAGCCAGCAACCATGAAGAATAGCTGACAGCCTGGTCTTGGCGCCGGCCCGGACATTCACACCGGAGCGGACGATCACACCGGTCATGGGCAGAATACCCAGAAGTCCGCAGAGCATGTTGCCAGTCCCCTGGGCTTTGAGCTCCTGGTCATAGCGAGTGCGGTGACCGACAGCCAGGCGATCGATGGCGGTGCAGGTGAGCATTGTCTCGCAACTGGCGATGAATGCCACCACTACCGCATCGAGAAGCAGATCCGAAGAGGTGATATGGGCGAAGGACTGGACACCGGGAAGGCGGATGACATCCAGGAGGCTTCCCTGCATTTCCACATGCTTGACAGGAAGCTTGAGGGCGCCCTCCACCAGGGTCACTGTGACGATGGCCACCAGGGCTCCGGGGGCATACTTGCCGAAAGGGAGCTTTTCCCAGGCTATGATGATGGCGATAGTGCTCGCCCCGATGACCGCCGCCAGGTGGTGCGGCTCGATCTGGGTGGAGGCGAGTCCTTCCCAGATAGCCACCGGAATGGAGAGGATGTTCTCGAGGGCTGTCTTCCTGGGGGTGTCGTCAAGCATGACATGGAACTGGCTCGAGAGAAGGAGAAGACCTATTCCGGAGAGCATGCCGTGCACCACGGCAGGCGGCACCGCCCGGAACCATTGCCCGAGACCGAACTGACCGGCGGCAAGCTGCATGGCGCCGGCCAGGAGGATGATTATCCCGAGGCTCTCGATCCCGTGCTGCTGCACGATCTCCACCACGACCACGACCAGACCGGCTGCCGGTCCGCTTACCTGTAACGGGGCTCCGGCGAGAGCGCCGACCACCAGGCCGCCGATCACCCCGGTCAGTATCCCCGACCCGGCGGGCATGCCGCACGCTATGGCGATACCCATGCAGAGAGGCAGGGCGACCAGAAAGACCACTATGGATGCAAGCAAGTCCGGAAGTATCGAGGACCTGCCCTCGCTTGCCTGTTTCGTTTCTTCGTTCATTGTGTTAATCCGAATCTATGAGTAATCGACAGTATCGGATATCAGCGAAGAATGACGCCAAAGAGGAGCCAAAACGGGGCGGCAGGACGCGGGGCGAGCCGCCGCATCCCGGCATTTGTCTGGGGGATGCCGAGGTCCGGAAATCCGGTGGTCGGGATCGCCGGCGCGGCCTGGCTCCTTCCGTTGCTATGTTGAGTCTGCTTTCTATGGCCCCTGGGAATTCTTGCACGGTTCAGATGATTGCGATGAGCGCATTTCACTGCCATAGACTTGCTAGCGGCGCCGGGCTCGACTGCCGGCGAACATAGGGACAGGGCTCCGGACCGTGGTAAGGCGCCGGCCCCGGAGTGGGCCGAGGTCGTTACAACGATCAACCAGACCGGTAAGAGAATGAGCCAGTATTTCATTTGCTATTGATATGCCCAGATTTTGGACGTTATCCAGTTCGTTTTGTTCCCGTGGGCAGTCGTACCGAGAATGTTATCTCGCCCTGCCGATCGCTCCGGGCTTCGATACTTCCACCCATGGAGCCGAGTAGCTTACGGGTGAGGTAGAGTCCGAAACCCGAGGAGTGCGGTTGGGAGCTACTGGAGAAGCGAGTGAACAGGTGCTCGAGGCTTGACGAATCGGTGCTGCTCGCCTGATTGCAGACGGAGCAATGGAGATGGCTGCCATCCATGCCCAGGGTGACAACGATCAGGCTTTTCGGGTCCGAGAATTTCAGGGCATTATGGAGCAGATTCGCCAGGACTCTCTGCAGCTTGATCCGGTCGACAGGAATCGGTTGCAGCTCGCACTCCTTCCTGACTCTCACATCCTTTCCCGATAGTCCACCCAGGATCCTGATGGCTTCCAGCTGCTTCTCCAGCAGCCTCTCGATGTCGACCAGCTCGCTGGTTTCGCTGTGATTGGAGCCGAGAGCGTAGGTTCCCATCAGATCATCGAGGAGATTGAGAAGGTCCCGGGCGCCGTCCCGAAGGAGCCCCAGGGTTTCTTGCACTTCGTTGTCCGGCGACTTTCTCATTAGAGCTTCGAGGACCTGGACCTGTCCGTACAGAGGATTTCGAACCTCGTGGGCGAGCGAGGCGACGAATTCATCCCGATCGGCTTCGAGCCGGGTTTCTTTCGAGACATCGACAGCAATGATCAGCGCTTCCTTGGTTTTGCTCATGGAGCGTTCGACAGGCCAGCAGTAGATGTCCCAGGTGAGATCGAGATCCTGGCGTTGGTTCAGCCTGCGAATCGGCAGGCGACCAGAAAATGGAGAGCCTCCGGATAGAACAGAGGTGAACATTTCGACATCGGCCAGGTCCGGTATCACATCGAGAAGGCAGCGTCCTTTCATCTCCTGCTGGTCGCTCCCGGCTGATTCGGCGAAGCTTGTATTACAGTCCCTGATCAGAAAGCCCTTGTCGACCCTTGCCGTCATGATCGGTGCATGCTCGAGCATGTCCCTGATTGCCAGTTTCTCCAGCTTGAGGGAGGCTCTCTCCAGGCGGTCCGCGCGCCGACGCTCGATGGAGTAGAGAAGTGCTCTTCCGATCATCTCGACATTATTGCTCTCGGCCCGGCCGGCTACTATGTAATCGTCCACCCCAAAATTGAGGGCTTTTAGAGCAAGATCCCGATCTTCTCTCTCTGCGATCATCACCAGGGGCACATCGAGATAGTCTTGGAGGGCTCTCGCTCCATCCAGTCCTGAAGCATCCGGCAGTGAAGGATCCAGCGCAATCAGACTGAATTTCTGACAGGAAAGGACGCTGAGCGCCTCTTCGATAGAGGATGCACACTTTATGCTGAAATCATCCTTGAATGAGTCGGCCAGCCTGTCTGCCAGGGTAGCGAAAAATCTGGATTGCTGTCTGACAATTAAGATCTTGCGCCGCACTCTCCCGGGAATAGGAAGATCGCCTTCGCTGATATCATCCCGATTGAGAAGCATAGCGATCTGGTAGTCCAGATCCTGACTGCTTCCCACCTGTAAACTTCTCTCTCTCCGGGTCTGTGCTGGTTCCTTTCTCTTCATCGCCTGGTTTTTGAAGGTCTGCCATGAAAATATTCTATTTCAAAGAGAAGCTTGTAGGCTAGCCCAATCGCAGTGCAGGCAAATCTTCCCGGGATCGAACAAGATCTCCTCGGTGCCCATCCGTTGAGGAATTCCAGCTAACTCTTTGCCTCCAGAGTGCAAAAAAATATCACCCGACTGGGTGATATTACCATTCTCAGGCGCCGGGGGCTTTGAAGCCGCGAAACTCCTGGCAGCGCTTGCTAGAGTCATAGAGAGTGAAGCTCGTGCCGTCGGTGAATGAATAGTGGCGTTTGATATCGCTGGTGGTGCCCGAGAACTCGGCACTCTTGAGCTCGCGGCGAGCGATGCGGGCGGCGATCTCCTGGCGGGCGCTTTCGTACTCGCAATCGAGTGGGCCCGCCACTATGCGATCGCTCGATGGAGTCCGGGTGGCTGCCCGAGCGACGTTGTCCGGCATGGACAGGAAGGTCCGCATGTTCTCCACCGGGGTGAAGACGAGAGTGTTCATGCCGATCTGCGCCTGGACCACTCCGCTGACCTCACCGTTAACCATGGCCGGTGCTCCGGAAAATCCGCCAATTGCCTGGGAGCTCACTTCGACGGTGGGGTTGTCGTCCCAGGGTTTTCGCTCGGGATTGCCGTCCAGGTTCTTCCAGAGCCTGCCTTTCCTCTCCACCTGACCGCCGCTGATGAATTGACGTACCGAGCCTCTTGGATGACCGACCGCCGTGGCTCTATCTGTCCCGATCCTGAGGGCGCTGGTGTTATTGGCCAGGGGAAGAGAGGGGCAGGAAGACATGGCCGAGAGGGGCACTTTCAGAAGAGCCAGGTCACTGCTTGCCGAAAGACGGGTCACGGTAGCGTCGAATCGGCTGCCGTCCTTGCCCTGGACAACCAGGTTGGGAACGATGCTTCCCTGATCGCTGGCCACCACGTGGTGGTCGGTGATAATGCGGCAGGAGGAGCCTTCCGGACCCACAGTGAAACCACTGCCCAGCTCCACAATGGTGGAGCTGTCCTTTCTCTGGTCTATACGGAAGACTCCCGGCGAGGCGATCTGGTATTGCCTGAGATCGTAGGCCTGCATTGCCTGGTTTCTGGTCTCGGCTGTGATCGTCTCGATCTGCACAGGCGACAGGGGTTTTCGGGCTCCAGCCTGGCGCATCGCGAGCAGATTCTGTGCTTCCAGCCACATGGCTCCGGAAGTGCTTATAGCAGGCGCCATGTCCTTGACCCCGGAATAGTCGGTTCGATCGCAGGCTGCCACAGGCTGACCGCGTTTGACGGTAGGGATTTCGAATTCGGAAGCTGGAGCTCTGCAGGATTGATCGAATGCCATGGCTGTTTATATACGAAAGTTTCTGTATGTTAGACTTCAGGCCGTTCTTCAGTAAATGGTAGATTCACCATTGCCCAGGAAAGCCAGTCGAAAAATCGAGCCAGTGGCAATTCTCGGCGGCGAGCGGATCCCTTTCGCCCGCTCCTTCTCGTCTTACCGGCACGCTTCCTGCCAGGCGATGCTCACTTTGGTCCTGACACGGACCGTCTCTCGTTTCGGACTTGGGGGCAAGCGTCTCGGCGAGGTGGTTGGCGGCGCGGTGCTCAAGTCCGCCCGCAGTTACAACCTGACCAGGGAAAGCCTTCTCGATAGCGGCCTCGACCTTGCCACGCCGGCATTCGACCTGCAGCAGGCCTGCGCCACATCGATGACGGCAGCGGTGCTGGTCGCCAACAAGATCGCCCTCGGGCAGATCGATTCCGGTATAGCCTGCGGTGTCGATTCGGCCTCCCTGGTGCCCGTCGAGGTCTCCTCAGACCTGCGCGATTTGCTTGTGCGCTCGACCTTGGCCCGCACTCCGGCTGACCGGTTATCGGTCTGGGCCTCGCTTCGACCGGCGATGCTCAGACCGGAAGCCGGTAGCGTCGACGAGCCGCGTACAGGTCTATCGATGGGCCGCCATTGCGAGATGATGGCGAAGCAATGGGGGGTGGGCCGTCAGGAGCAGGACGAGCTGGCTCTGCTCAGCCACCGCCACGGTCTTGCCGCATACCGGCGAGGCTTTTATCAGGACCTGGTAACACCCTACCTGGGTCTCGAGCGAGACTCGATCCTGAGAGAAGACACTTCCCTGGAGAGGCTCGCCGGTCTGGCGCCGGTTTTCGACCGGCAGGAAGGCACTCTCACCGCAGGCAATTCCACTCCTCTGACCGACGGCGCTGCCGCAGCTCTTCTCGGCAGTGCCGGCTGGGCGGAGGAGAATGGGCTCGAGCCATTGGCCTGGCTGATAGACGCCGAATCGGCAGCGGTCAATTTTTATCGCGAGGGCGCCGAAGGTCTTCTCATGGCGCCGGCCCACGCAGTGGCTCGTTTGCTTGCCCGCAACGGTCTCACTTTGCAGGATTTCGATTTTTACGAGATTCATGAGGCATTCGCCGCCCAGGTCCTCTGCACGCTCAAAGCCTGGGAAGACCGGGGCTATTGCCGGGACCGTCTCGGTCTGGCGGCACCCCTGGGGGCCATCGATCGGACCAGGCTCAATGTCAACGGCGGCTCGGTAGGTCTGGGGCATCCTTTCGCCGCCACCGGTGCCCGCATTCTTGCCGGAGCGGCCAGGCAGCTCGCCGAGCACCGCGAAAAGACCGGCAAAAATGGCCGGACCCTGATCTCCATCTGTGCTGCCGGCGGTCTCGGTGTGGCAGCGATTGTGGCATCAGAGCCTAGTGCATTTTCATCTTGAACTTTTCCCAGTAATCCACTTCCTTGCCGGCGGGCTTGGTGGGTATATGAACCGGGGCGGTTACGGTGGAGGTGGTGGAGGTTCCCAGGATCGGCGCTGGCTGCCCGGCACCCGTTTGCACTGGTGGAGTTTGAGTCTGGACCGGGACCGGCTGGACAGGTGTAGTTTGAACCGGCGGGGTAGACACTACCTGCGGTGTGGTTTGCACGGCGGGAGGCGCGGGTGTGGCAACCGGCGGTGTTACCGGGGCTGCCTTGGTCTCGGCCAGGGCCAGGGGCTTGCCACCACGTTTGATGACATTGCTGAATGTGTACGGATTGTCGTCATCGGCGTCCACGTCTCTGGGAGCTACAGGCTTGGCGGTCAGCACCAGGGGATCGCCCTGCCATTTGCTGTGCATCACCGGAGTCTGGAAAGCTTTGCGGTCGAAGCGGACTTCGGACTGGACCTTGTCTTTCAGTGTGTCGAAGGCGGTTTCGATGTCGCTGCTCTGACCGTCTTTCGATTTCTCCAGGACCTCGATGAGGGAGTGGGTGAAAACTCCGTTCTCATAGCGTTTGGATTCCCAGGAGCGCTGATTCGAATCGGAGGAGCTGATCACGATTTTGCCTTTCCCGGCAACCGCCTCGAGATCGAAATTGGTGGCGCGGTAGAGACCCTTGCCGCCGGCTTCGGCGGCGCCGCTGTTGCAGGCGTCCAGAATAAGCACTACTCGATCGCAGTGGGTACGCTGCTCCACTACCGGTGCCAGATCCTTGAGCTGAATGCCGGTGGTCCAGAGCTCGTCCTGTTTGGTGTCATGCGCGATCAGGAAGTTGTCGCCGCCCACATCCAGCTCTTTGGGGCTGCCGTGGGTGGAGGCGTAGAGCACGACCAGGTCGTCGTCGAGAACCCGGCGCGGTAACCAGAGATCGCCTATGGCGGAGCGAATATTGCGCTGGGTGGCGTCTTCGTTCAAGAGGAGCAGGACATGATCCGGGGCGAAATTAGCCTTCTCTACCAGGAACTTGGCGAAGTCCTGCGCGTCCTTGGAGGCATAGCGAAGATGAGGGATTCGCGGGTCGACAAAACGATCGACACCGATAACCACGGCCCATTTGTCCTTGATCGGGCGCTTCACGGCTTTCATGACCTGGTCCTGGGCAGCCTGCATCTGCTTTTCGCGTTTGGCGTCGTCTTCCTGCGCCAGGCAGGGCGTGCCGACTGGAAGACAGGCAGCAAGCAGCATCAGAGAGCAGGACAGAAAGAGTTTTTTCTTCAGCATCGTTTTCGGCTCCGGTCCGATTCCCAAGTATATTATGTCAGGATGCAGATTAAATTTGATTCGGCTAACGATTTGACCCTTCGACGGCTCGCCGGATCAAATTAGGACGGGCGCTCAGAGCAATTCGTTTTTCTGGGCCCAGGTGATCTCGGATTTGATTGCCCGGTTCAGAGCTGTACGCGGTCGGAAACCAGTGGCCCTGGTGAGCTTCTCAATCGAGCAGGTGGTCTCGGTGGTGAGCTTCTCGACCTGCTCGCTGGAGACCGGGGACTTGCCGAAAAGTTCGGCTGCTTTCACGCCGAACTTGAGCAGACCGGCGGGGACTGTCTGGATTTTCTTATCGAGCTCCAGGGCTTTGGCGATCTCTTCGGCGAGATCGTGGACAGTGACCGGAGAAGGGTTGGCGACATTGAAGACATGGTAACCCTCGGGCACTTTGTCCAGACAGAGAAGGAGAGCCCGGGCGAGGTCTTTCACATAGATCAGGGACTTGCCTGTCTCGGCTTTGCCGATGTGCTTGTAGCGCTGGCTCTTGATCTCGCGGATCATCTTCAGGAGATTGCCCCGGTCTCCTTCGCCGAAAACCAGGCTTGGTCTGAGAATGATTATCCGGGGAATACTGCCCTGGAGGTTTTGCAGAAATGTCTCGGAAGTCGCCTTGGAGACCGCGTAGGGGCTCTTGGCTTTGAGCGGGGCGGTTTCGTCGATATTCGAGAAAGGACCCTCGCCATAGACGGCCGAGGAGCTGAAAAAGATCAGGGTCTTGACCTGATTGGCCACGCAGGCTTCGGCAAGCTGCTGGGTGGCTCTGACGTTGACAACTTCGTATTCTTGATAGGGCGCGTTCGGGTTGTGCACCAGACCGGCGGTGTGGATGACGGTGTGGCAGCCTCTGGTGAGCTCCCGGTGGTCATGCTCGAGCATCATGGTGAAATCGGACTGGGTGAGCTCTGCCAGGGCGAAGTCGAACACGCCTGCTACTTTCTCCCTGGCCTCGGTGCGGTCCCGGACCTGTGCTCTGACAACGCCATGGCCCGTGGCCTGCACCGCCGCGCAGACCTGTCGACCAATCATCCCGGAGGCTCCGGTGACAAGAACTCGATTGTTTTGGGTGGATGCCATGGGTTTTGTGAGCGTTTCAGCCTCTGGCCGGGTTCGATTCAACGTTGCGAGCCTCCAGCCCTGATTTGCGCGGACCGAAAATACCGCGGGCGAGGTTCACAAGAATAAAAACGCCTGCGCGGCTCCAGATTGCAGCATACACCAGGTAGTTGAATGGGGCCCAGTATTTTTTTGCCAAGTGTTTCTTATAGAAAACCTCCATCCCCTTATGGAGGTTGATAGTAGTGCCCACGGGGCGTTTGCGGCTGGCAGCGCCATGGACGTGATAGACGACGCTGTCAGGAGTGTAATAGACCGCGTGTCCGGCCTCTTTCATGCGCCAGCACCAGTCGATGTCTTCTCCGAACATGAATATGTCTTCATCGAGAAGACCGATAGTTTCAATGACCGAGGCTCTCACCATCATGCACGAGCCCGAGAGGGCATCCACCGCCAGGACCTTGTCGGGGTCGGCGTGGGTGAGGTTGTAGCGGGCGATATAAGGATGACCGGGAAAGAGCCGGCTCAGATAGGTGAGGCGGAAGAGGCTTGCTTCCAGCGAAGGGAAGGAGCGCCGGCAGGCTAGTTGCAGGGTCCCGTCGGTATTGAGGACTTTCGGTCCGACGGCGGCGCATTCCGGATGCCGATCCAGGAAGCTCGCCAGGTTGGTTATGGCATTTGCGGTGATCACCGTGTCCGGGTTGAGAAGGAGGACATATTTGCCTCTGGCTTTCGGGATCACTTGATTGCAGCCCCGGGAGAAGCCCGTGTTCTCGGTATTGGCAGTGACGTCCACATGCGGGAATCGCTCCCTGAGCATTTCCACCGAGCCGTCCCGGGAGTCGTTGTCGACCACTAGAAGCTCGAAGCTCTCGTGATTCTCGTCTTCCCTGGCGATGGACTCGAGACAGGCGGCCAGCAGGTCCGGAGTCTTCCAGTTGACGATCACTATGGATACTGTAATCTCGCGGTCGCTCATATCTTCTAAACCGTCACGATGGGTCTGAATTTTCCGAAGGCTTGCTTGAGGGTCTTGCTTATCTCGCCCACGGTCGCGTAGGACTCCACAGCTTCGCAGATGAGAGGCATGAGATTCTCGTCTGCCGAGGCCGCCTCGAGAAGCCGCTTCAGCGATGCCTCGACGCGGCTCTGATCACGCCTCTCTTTCACGGCTTTGAGACTGGCTTTCTGAGCCTCTTCCAGGGCGGGGGCCACTCTCAGAAGGTTGATCTGCTCTTCGGCTTCGTCGATGAATTCGTTGATTCCTACTACGATCCTGGCTTTGCTCTCGACGTCCTGGTGATACTCGTAAGCCGAGTTCTGGATCTCTTTCTGGATGAAACCGCTTTCCACTGCCTGGATAGCGCCGCCCATGGCCTCGATTCGCTCGAGATAGTCATAGACCTCTTTCTCAATCGTGTCGGTGAGGCTCTCCACATAATAGGAGCCGCCCATGGGATCGACTACATTGGTGACGCCGGTTTCATAAGCGATGATCTGCTGAGTGCGCAGAGCCGTGAGTGCGGCTGCTTCGCTGGGAAGAGAGAGGGCCTCGTCCTTGGAGTTGGTGTGCAGGGACTGGGTTCCTCCCAGGACCGCAGCCATGGCCTCGATGGCGGTGCGCACGACATTGTTGTCGGGCTGTTGAAGAGTGAGGCTGCTGCCGGCGGTCTGAGTGTGAAAGCGCAACATCAGGGAGCGCTCGTCCCGGGCGTCGAACCTCTCTTTCATGATCTTTGCCCAGATTCGCCTGGCCGCCCTGAATTTGGCGATCTCCTCGAAGAAATTCATCTGGGCCACGAAGAAGAAGCTCAGCCTTGGTGCGAACTCGTCCACGGAAAGTCCGCGTGAGAGCGCCGCTTTCACATACTCGATGCCGTTGGCGAAGGTGAATGCCAGCTCCTGGGTGGCGGTGGCTCCCGCCTCCCTTATATGGTAGCCGCTTATCGAGATCGTATTGAATTTGCTCATATCTTTCGAGCAGAACTCGAAGATATCGGTAATCAGGCGCATAGAGCCCTTGGGTGGAAATATGTAAGTATTGCGCGCTTCGTACTCCTTGAGGATGTCGTTCTGGATGGTTCCTGAAAGCGCGTCTGCGGAGACACCCTGTTTTTTTCCGACGGCCCGGTACATGGCAAGGAGAATAGCGCTGGTGGCATTGATGGTCATCGAGGTGGAGACCTTGCTCAGGTCGATCTGGTCGAAAAGAGTCTCCATGTCGGCCAGGGTGTCGATGGCCACGCCGGTGCGTCCCACCTCGCCTGCCGCCATGGGATCGTCGCTATCGAGACCCATCTGGGTCGGCAGATCGAAAGCTGTTGACAGCCCGGTCTGACCGTTATCTAAGAGATATCTAAATCTCTTGTTCGTCTCCACGGCATTTCCGAAGCCTGCGTACTGGCGCATTGTCCACACCCGGGACCTGTACATGCCCGGGTATACGCCCCTGGTGAAGGGATAGCCGCCTGGCTCTCCCAGGCTCTTGTCCGGTTCCCATGAGGACAAATCCTCCGGTTTGTATAAGTATTTGTCTGCTGTCATCACCGTATAATGGATTCCGCCGTGAGTTAAGTATTGTACGGGAGGTAGCTTCCTCGTGAAGTACTACGAGAATATTCTTGAAACAGTCGGTTCGACCCCGCTTGTCAAACTGAACAAGCTCAGTGCCGGACTCAAGCCTCTTATTCTTGCAAAGATGGAGGTCTTCAATCCAGGCGGTTCTGTTAAGGACCGGCCCGCCCTCAAGATGATCGAGGAGGCTGAGAAAGCAGGGCTGCTCAAACCCGGCGGCACGATCATCGAGCCGACATCCGGCAATACCGGCACCGGTCTTGCTCAGATCGCGGCGGTGAAAGGCTATAAATGCATTCTCATCGTTCCGGACAAAGTCGCCCAGGAGAAGATCAACCTTCTCAGAGCATACGGAGCCGAGGTGGTGGTCGTTCCCACGGCTGTCTCGGCTAGCTCCCACGAGAGCTATTATTCCGTGGCCAACAAGCTCACCATGGAGACACCCGGGTCTTTCCAGCCGAATCAATTCGCCAATCCGAACAATCCTCTCTCCCACAGTCTTTCTACCGGACCCGAGATCTGGGAGCAGACCGAAGGCAAGGTGACATGCTTTGTTGCCGGTCTCGGCACCGGAGGTACCATATCCGGCACCGCCAAATACCTCAAGGAGAAGAATCCGAAGATCAAGATAGTCGGTGCTGATCCGGAAGGCAGCATCTATTCCGGCGACATGGCCAGGACCTATTATGTCGAGGGGATCGGCGAGGACTTCATTCCTCCCAATGTGGATATGAAGATCGTCGACGAGATGGTACGGGTGAGCGACAAGGAGTCGTTCCAGACCGCCCGCCGGCTCGCCCGGGAAGAGGGGCTCCTGGTGGGAGGCTCTTGCGGCACCGCCACGGCAGCCGCTTTGCGTGTCGCCGAGAATCTCGGTAAAGACGATGTCGTGGTCATCCTCATGCCCGACGGCGGCAGAGGCTACCTGAGCAAGATCTACTCCGACGACTGGATGCGCGAGCACGGTTTCCTGCCTGCTCCGGATCACAGCTATTACGTGCGCGACCTGATCGAGCGCAAGAGCGCCCGCGGTCAATTCCCTTCCATGATCACAGTCTCTCCCGACGATCCGGTCAGGCGAGCCATCGAGCTCATGGAGCGCCACCAGATCGATCAACTCCCGGTGGTCAACAATGAGGGGCAGAGCGTCGGTCATGTCAACGACGTCGTAGCCATGCAGGTGGTCTATGAGCGCAAGGACCCTACCCTTGTGAGAGTGAGCCAGGTGATGGGCAGACCTTTCCCCCACATCGACATCAACGAGGAGATCGACAGTCTCTACAAGCTCTTCCGTCTCGGCAATGCCATGGTGGTGACCACCGAGGAGGGCAGGGCCACAGGCGTGCTCACTCGTTTCGATATCATGTGGCATCTCCGGGAGACTCTCAAGGAGAGCCGCCAAGACTCGAAGGCAACCGGCAAATCGAAAGCAGGAGTATAACGATGAAGTTCTCGACCAGAGCCATCCATGTGGGCCAGGACCCGGATCCCACTACCGGTGCGATAATCACGCCGATCTACCAGACATCCACCTATGTTCAGGAAGAGCTGGGCAAACATAAAGGTTACGAGTATTCGCGCACAGGCAACCCTACCCGCACTGCTCTCGAGCAATGCCTGGCTTCCCTGGAAGACGGACGGTTCGGTCTCTGCTTCGCTTCCGGTCTGGCTGCCGAGCAGAACGTCATGAATCTCCTGGAGGCAGGCGATCACGTGGTCGTGGGCGAGGACGTCTATGGCGGTACCTACCGGCTGTTCGAGCGGGTTCTCACTCGCTACGGACTGACCTTCTCTTTCGTGGATGCCACCAGTCTCGAGAATGTGGAGGCCGCCGTCAAAAAGAACACGAAGATGGTCTGGCTGGAGACCCCCACCAATCCGCTCCTGAATCTCGTCGATATCACGGCGATTGCGGATCTGGCCCGGTCGAAGAATCTGATCACCGTGGTGGACAACACTTTCGCCAGCCCTTATCTCCAGAATCCTCTGAAGCTCGGTGCCGATATCGTCGTGCACAGCAGCACCAAGTATCTGGGCGGTCACAGCGATGTCGTGGGTGGTGCCGTGATAACCAGCAACGAAGAGCTGCACGAGACCCTCAAATACCACCAGAACGCCGTGGGCGGCGTGCCGGGTCCAATGGATTGCTGGCTGGTTCTCAGGGGGGTGAAGACTCTCGCCGTGCGCATGCAGGCTCACGAGCGCAATGCCATGGAGATCGCCCGCTATCTCGAAGGCCAGTCCGCGGTGGAAAAAGTCATTTACCCCGGTCTCGCCCACCATCCGCACCACGAGCTCGCGGCCAGGCAGATGCGTGGTTTCGGCGGTATGGTCTCTTTCGTGGTCAAAGGTGGAATCGAGAACACCAGGAAATTCATGGGGGCGGTGAAGCTGTTCGCGCTTGCCGAGAGCCTCGGCGGTGTCGAGTCCCTTGCCTGTCACCCGGTGAGCATGACCCACGGTGCCATCCCCAAGGAGGACCGCGACAAGCGTGGTGTGGTGGACGGGCTGGTGAGGCTGTCGGTGGGTATCGAGGATATCGAGGACCTGATCGCAGACCTTGATCATGCTTTCAGCAAAGTCTCGGTGCTCTCCGGAACGGCCGGCTGATTATCAGAGTCATAGTTACCGTCCTGCTTCTACTTGGGCTGTGGCAGGCATGGCTTCCCGAGTCCCTGGCCAGCGCCAGCAAGACGTCCTACGAGAAGTTCATTGTCGCTGCCGACGCGGGGCAATGGGAGCTTGCTCTCAAAGCGATCGACAAGCTCGCGAGAACAGGCAGACCCGATGCCGACTATCTCTGCGAAAGGGCGCGGGTCTACACCGAGCTCAAGAATTACAAAAACGCCATGGACGACCTGAATACCGCTATTAAGCTCGTGCCCGACAGTGCCGTAGCGCACCGCCGCCGGTCTTATCTCTATCTGATCCAGCGAAAATACAGAGAGGGGATAAGCGATCTGGATCTGGCCATCCGCAAGGTCGGCTCCGATCCGGTCAATGTCGTTCCGCTCACCGACTATAAAAACAGAGCCCGTGCTCATGCGCTGCTGGGCGATCGACGGAAAGCCGCTGCCGACGAGCCTCTGGCCCGGGCCTGCGACTCCCTCAAGCAAGCTCTCGATCTCAGAGAAGCAAGTAATCTCAAGAAGGCCGACGAGATCGCCAGCCGGGTCGTCAAGTCTCATCCCGATCTCGTTCAGGGTTATATGGTCAGGGGCTTGATCCGTCTCAATGCGGGCAAGAACAAAGAAGCCCTCAGCGACTTCGACCGGGTCCTGACCATGGCGCCGGACCTCTATACATTCGCTTATCTGAGGGCTGATGCCTGCTCCGAGCTGGGCAACTTTCCGCGAGCCATCACCGACTATAGCAAGATCATCGAGAAGCGTCCCAAGATAGTGCTCTTCGATTTCACCGCCAATACAGGCAGATTCCGCCGGCATTTCGAATATCGCGACGAGAACTTCGTCAATCTCGCCGATATTTATTTCCTGCGGGGCTCCGGCTATAGCCGTAAAGCACAGCTCGCGCTGGCCGAGAAAGATTTCTCCTCCGCCATCATGCTCGATGGCGGGGAGTGGGAGTCTTATTACGAGCGGGGCAATGTGCGCCGGAGCCAGGGCAAATTGCAGGCGGCGGTGGCGGATTACACAGCCTGCTTGAAGATCAAGAAAGATTTCTGGGATTGTTTGATCAAACGCTCCAGGGCTTACGAGAAGCTCAAGGATCACGACCTGGCCGTGGCTGATCTCACCTCGATCATCAAGGCCAACCCTGCTGATCCCGGGACCTATCTTCTGCGCGCCCAGCTCTTCGAGCGGATGAAGAGCCATGACCGCGCTCTTGCGGACTATACCGAGATGATCCGCCGGGCGCCCGGCGACGACGACGGCTACAAAGCTCGTGGCGACCTGTATCTCAAGCTCGGCCAGTACAAGAAAGCGGTAGCCGACTTCGATAAAGCGATCAAGCTCGGAAGCGAGGACAAGCAAGTTCTGCTCGAATCCAGGGCCGCTGCTTTGAAAAAGATGCGATAATTGTGCACTGAGGAGAGACATCGTGCCTTCCGAAGCTACCTCCGACAAGCTCGATCGGGCCCGGGTCGACCGGTTCACCCGCACAGTGATGCGCGACAACGCCGCTGTCTTTTTTGGCGCCATGACCTATCTGGGCTCCCGGCTCGAGATTTTCGAGAGCATGGCCGGGCAGGGGCCGATCACGGCTGCGCAGCTCGCCGAGCGCTCCGGTGTCAACGAGCGTTATCTGCGTGAATGGCTGGGTGCCATGGTGGCGGCCGGCTATGTGGAGCTGGACGAGAATACCGGTGACTACCATCTGCCTGGCGAGCACGCCATGGTCCTCGCCGACCGCGACTCGCCGCTTTATATGGCCGGGCTTCTGCGCATGACTGTTCCTCTGATGAAAATGGTGCCTCAGCTCGAGGAGGTGTTCCGCAGCGGCGGAGGTATCGCCACCGCCGACTATCCGGCCGAGTTCTTCGAAGCAAGGGACATGGAGAGCCGTCCCCGTTACATGTATCATCTGGTCCGCAAGTGGCTTCCGCAGATGCCCGCTATTCATGAGCGCCTGCAGAGAGGTTGCCGGGTCATCGATATCGGATGTGGTGGCGGCTATGCGCTAATCTCGATGGCATCGGCTTACCCGTCCTCGAAATTCACCGGCTCGGATCTCCACGATCTATCCATCGAGAAGGCCAGGAATAACGCAGCGGAGGCGGGGCTCCAAGAGATCCTCGAGTTTGCAGTCGCCGACGGAATCCCGGACCAGCTCGGCAAGTTCGACCTTGTCACCACATTCGATGTGGTCCACGATTCTCCCGATCCCGACGCGCTTCTTCGCTCGATTCGCCAAGGTCTGGCCGAGGGCGGTATCTATCTGATGGTCGAGCTCAATGCCTCCAGCCGGGTGGAGGACAATATCTCGGACTGGGGCAAGATGCTTTATTCGCTTTCGACGATGTTCTGCATGACCACTTCCCTGGCCGACGGCGGTGCCGGCATCGGTGCTCTCATGGGCGAGGACACTGCCAGAGAGCTGGCATACCAGGCAGGTTTCCGAAGTTTCGAGAAACTTCCTCTCGATGACGAGTATTTTGCCTTCTACCAGCTCAAAGCATAGTCAGTGGAAAAAGCGCAGCAGGCCCTTTTCCTTGTCGATCGTGAAACGATGTCCCTGGAGGAAGTCCTGTCCTATGGCTCCACCGTCGACCTCGCCGACTCTCACCGAGAAATCCTTCTTCCAAATCGGTCCCATACGCATGTTGACACTGATCACCTTGTACTCTACCGAGCCACCAATGCCGGTCCCCGATGTGACGGGAGCATCGTCTGGCACAGTGATTCCCAGTTGCCTGGCCTCTTTGTTGCTCAATATTGTTCCATATGCACCGGTATCCAGCAGGAGCTCGATCTTGCGATTGTTGATCTCGACGGTGACATATTCTCTCGATCCTCTTGTGACGCAGGGAATGTCATAGAGATTGCTGACATTGCCGGTGAAGGCTGAAGTCGAATTGTCTTGCTTCTTCTTGCGCATGGTGATGAAACCGCCCTTGTGGTCGATCTCGTAGTCGTAGCCGCGCAGAAACTGCTGTCCTACAAGAGGCATCAGGCTCGCCTCTTCTTCGATGGTCACATTGACTACCCGCTCCATATTGCCTAGGCGAAGCTTCATGGGCTGATTCCAGGTCGGAACCGGTTTGCCGGCCCAGCCCTGGACCGACCCGTTTGCTTCTCCTCTGGGAAGAGGAATCCCGGCTGCGGCCAGGTTGTTCTTGCCGAAATGGGCGCTGGCGCCGGTGTCGAACCAGCAATTGATGGGGCGGTTGTCCAGATAAGCTTTAACCAGCATGTGACCGTTGGGACCGGGGGTGAAATAGATCCTGTTCTCGACGGGAAGTCCCGCCAGCTCCTGGTCGAGCCTGGAAGCTTTGGCTTTCGCACCGTCGGGGGAGCGTCTCGTGCCGGTTGTCGGAACAGCTCTGGCGCGTGCCTGGGCCTCGGCATTCTTCTGTTTGATATCGCCTATGATTGCCGAGGATTGTGGCTGTCCGAGCCTGCCGAGCATTGTCGAGGCGTTCTGTGCCTCCGGGGAGTTCGGAAAGGACCCGGTTACCTTCTTGAAATAAGCAATAGCGTAGTTGTTCTGGCCGAGCTGGTAATAGGAGCAAGCCAGGTAGTAATAACCGGCTGCCTGCCATGCTTTCGGCGCTTCCTTCGTGGCTGCTTTGAGAGCGCTGGCTGCTTTGGCGTATTGTCCGGCATTATAGAGCTCGATTCCGCCTTTTACAGTGGTTTTGCTCTCGACTTTCGATCCCGGGGAAGTGGGCAGGGTTTGAAAACCCGTGTACTTCGCCTGGACCGGGGCGCCGGCAAGAGCGGCAAGAATGAGGAGGCACGAGACCCTCTGAATGACGTTCATCGCATTTCTCTTTTTAGGACGACTGAGAAAATTATAGCTGCTCGAAACTTAAAAAAGGACTCAGGGAGTGACTCTGGCCTGGACCCGGGATTTAACCAGGGTGGTGCTCTCCGCTATGGCTCTCGGCAGTGACGACTGATACTCGTGCTCGTAGATCAGGAGCTCGGCCTGGACTTTCTTGTTCTCGAACCTGCTTTCCGGGGTCAGGCATCGATCTAGACGTGCCGCCACGATCGCTTCCTGACCACGGAGCCGGGCACTGGTGTCCGTGCCGGTCTTCTTCTCGGGAAGCCTGAGAGCTGCCCTGGTGTCCCGATTGGTCAAATCGCCGGCCAGCTCGCCTCTTCCTTCGGGAGGAAGTCTCAGAGCCGGGTTCAGATCGAGATGAACAGGCTTCTTATAGAAGTGTCTCTGTCCCGCCGCCGGCTTGTAGACGATATGCCTTTTATGAGAGTCTCTGTTACGCGCCGTTAGCGGTTTTCTCACCTGATTCTTTGCTGCAGGATTTCTGGACTGCCGGGCTTTCTGGCGCGGCGGTCCGGGCGGGGAGACCATTCTTATCCCCTGGACGTTGGAGTAGATAGGATTCCAGTGATAGTGCCTGAGATTCGGATAGTTGTCCACGATGCTGCTCTGCCAGTCTCTTATCTCGACGCTGCCCACGGTCACCCGGGCCGGCCTTTTACGGGATGTTTTCGCCCGCGCTTCGGCGCCGGCGGCGAAACTCAACAGGGCGACCAGGAGAATGGCCGTCAAGGAACTATTACCGATCAGCATGATGAATCTGGGGAGGAGCATAAGTCATATATATGATGGAGCCATCTGCTAGTCTATGGTGGAATCACCACAGGGCGAGCTGAGCTATTCGAGTCTATGCGGAAAGAAGCGAATTCGGACAACCGGGGCGAGCTTCCCCGGGTTGCATTTCTGGGAATGGGCATAATGGGAGCGGCTATGGCAGCCAATCTGGCCCGGGACGGCTATCCCGTCCTGATCTGGAACAGGAGTGCCGGGAGCCCGGGAGCTGCTCTGGCCGCGGCCGCCGGAGCCGAGGTGGCGCCTGATCTCGCCGGGGCTGTCAGGGACCGGGAGATAATCTTCTCCTGTCTCGGCGATGAGAAGGACGTGGCTTCGGTGCTTGGCGACCTGGTCCCCCTGGCGTCGAGAGACTCCCTGGTGGTGGATATGACCACTATCGGTCCGAGTGCGGCAAGAGAGCTGGCCGTCAATCTCGAGAGCGCCGGGCTCAGATTTCTGGACGCGCCGGTGACCGGAGGAGACATAGGGGCCCGGGAGGGCACCCTGACGATCATGGTGGGAGGACGAAAGGAAGATTTCGACGCCGCCCTGCCCATCCTGCGGGTCATGGGCAAGACCGTGGAATATTGCGGTCCGTCAGGCAGCGGTCAGGCTCTCAAGCTCTGCAATCAGGTGCTCTGTGCCGTCAATATGATCGGTGTCTGCGAGGCACTCACCCTGGCCGGCAATCTTGGCCTGGAAGAGCGCCTGGTGGTGGACACGCTGGGCGGCGGAGCGGGAGGCTCCTGGGCCCTGAGCAATCTCGGGCGGCGTATCGTGAATGGCGATCTCGGTCCCGGATTCATGCTCAGGCACATGATCAAGGATCTCAGGCTGATCGAGGAGAATGCCGCTGTCGAGCTGCCCGGCACCGAGATGGCCAGGAATCTATTCCAGCGCGTTTCGGACAGCGTTCCCGGAGCCGATCGGGAGCTCGGAACCCAGGCGATGATCAGCGCATATAGCAGACCGACTGTGGTACCGTAGGTAGTGCTGCCGATCTGATTCTATCATTACGAATCTTTGCTCTTCCAGGTTAATTTATCCGGGTTTGTTGTGACTTTCTTTCGGGCAGAGTGCAAAATTGACCCGTCTCCGGCAACTTACGGAGAGAGCGAGATGAAAACCGGAGTCTCACATTCTTATTTTCCGCGCAGGGTCTGGCTGGTGACGGCATATGCCTGTTGTCTGCTCGCCGGCGCTTCTCTTCTTGTCTCGTGCAGTCAGGAGGAGAAAAGCGGCGATGCTCGGGATCTCACCCCACTGGTGTCGGTGGAAGGATCCGACACTCTCGCCGAGCTTCTCAACGCCTGGTCGGCAGCTTTCATGAAAGAAAACCCGGATATCCCTGTCTCGTTCACCGAAGGCGACTCGGGAAGCGGCGTGCAGGCTCTGCTGGGCAAAACCACCGATGTGGCGGCCACCTCCAGGGATCTCACCAACAGAGAGCGTCAGGCCATGCACGAGAAGGGCTTGCATCTCAAAAGACACCTTGTGGCCATCGATTCCATCGCCGTCATAGTCAGCCCCCGCAACAAGCTCGAGGAGATATCCCTGAGTCAGTTGCAGGCAGTGTTCTCCGGCAAGTCGACGGACTGGAGCTCGGTCCTGCCCGGCAATGATTCGCCCATAGACGTGCTCATTCGAGAGCCCAACTCGGGAACCGGCAGATATTTCACCGAGCATGTCCTCAAGAGGAAGCTCGGCGCCGAGGAAGGCCAGACCGGTGCCAGCTATCTGGAATCGGCCAGGGTGATGACCTCCAATGACGCCATGATCCAGGCTGTAGCGCAGAATGACAGCGCTATCGGCTTTGTCGGCTTGAATTTTGCCCTGTCCGCCGGCAAGCAGGTAAAGCTCTTGAAAGTAAAGCTCCTCGAGACCTCTCAGGCTGTGATGCCGAGCCTGAAGGGCGCCGGTGACGACTATCCGCTCAGCCGCCCCCTCTATCTCTTCTGCGATCTCAAGCCCAAGCCCTCGGTGGAGCGTTTCGTCGAGTTCTGCACATCCGAGAAAGGTCAGTCTATCGCCCGAGATACTGGATTTATCACTTTGAAGTAAGGGCGAGCTTTTTCGTAATATACTACAGGTCATGTCTCGATTCCGGAAAGCCCTGCCAGAGAGAGTCCTCATCTTCGATGGGGCGATGGGCACGTCCATCCATCGCTATGATCTGACCCTCGATGATTATCGCGGTTATGAAAACTGCCCGGAGATCCTGGTCGAGAGCCGACCGGATGTAATAAGCGAAATCCACGAGTCATTTTTCAAGGTCGGTTGCGATGTCGTCGAAACCGATACTTTCGGGGGCTCGCCCCTGGTACTGGCTGAGTTCGGGCTGGCGGAGAGGGCTTACGAGCTCAATAAGAAAGCTGCCGAGCTGGCCCGGGATGTGGCGTCCGGCTACGACGGTGCCATGGTCTCCGGATCGGTTGGCCCGACCACCAAGTTGCCGTCTCTCGGTCATGTCAGCTTCGCTACGATGAAAGACGCTTACCGCGAGCAGGTTCGCGGTCTCATCGATGGTGGCGTCGATGTCCTGCAGTTCGAGACCGGTCAGGACCTTCTCCAGGCGAAAGCGGCCATCATAGCCATGCTCGACTGCATGGCGGCAGCCGGGCGCTCGGTGCCGATCATCGCCCAGGTAACAATCGAGGCTCCGCCTCTGGGCACTATGCTCGTGGGCTCGGACATATCCTGCGCTCTTACGACCCTCGTATCCTTTCCTATCGATGTTATTGGTATCAATTGCGCCACCGGACCATCCGAGATGATCGATCCGATTCGCTATCTCTGCGAGAACAGCCCGCTGCCCGTTTCGGTGCTGCCCAATGCCGGGCTCCCGGAAAATATCGACGGCGAGACCGTCTACAAGCTCACTCCCGATGATCTCGCCACTGCTCTCAAGCATTTTGTCGAGAGCGAGGGTGTCAATATAATCGGCGGTTGCTGCGGCACCACGCCCGAGCATCTCGCCCGGGTGGTGGAGGTGGTGGGCAAAACGGCGCCGCGCCGTCGCAAGCCCGGGCTGGCACCGTCGGTTTCGAGCATCTACACGAGCGTGCCCCTGTCTATCGACAATCCCCCTCTGATCGTCGGGGAGCGCACCAATACCAATGGCAGCCGCAAGTTCAAGAAGCTGCTGCAGGAAGAGGACTTCGACGGCATGGTGGCCATGGCCCGCGAGCAAGAGCGGGAGGGCGCTCATGTCCTCGATGTCTGCACCGCTTATGTAGGCCGCGACGAAGTCCATGATATGACGCGCCTGATCGAGCGTTTGAACACCGAGCTCACTATTCCCGTCGTTATAGACTCAACCGAGTTCCCGGTGCTGGAGGCCGCCCTGCAGCGGATTGCAGGCAAGCCTATCGTCAATTCCATCAATCTCGAGGACGGCATCGACAAGATGATGGAGAAGGTCGGGTTGATCAGGCGTTATGGCGCCGCTACCATCGCACTCACCATCGACGAGAAGGGCATGGCCAAGGAAGCGGACCACAAGTTCGAGGTGGCCAGGCGCATTTTCGATCTCGCCACCTTTGCCGGACTGGCTCCGCACGATCTGATCTTCGATGCCCTGACATTCACGCTTTCCACCGGCAACTCGGAGGATCGCCGGCTCGGCCTAGAGACCCTGATCGCCATCGAGAGGATCAAAAAGGACCTGCCGGGCGTCCGGACTGTTCTGGGGGTGAGCAATATCTCTTTCGGTTTCGATCCCCATATCAGGCAGACTCTCAACTCGGTCTTCCTTCACTATGCTGTGGAAGCCGGTCTCGATCTGGCCATCGTCAATGCCCAGAAGATAATGCCTCTGTACAAGATCGAAGAGGAAGAGCGGGAATTCCACCGCAAGCTGATTTTCGACGAGTCCACCGCCGGCTACGACCCGCTGTTCGCCTTATTAGATTATTACAAATCGAAGAGCAAGAGCAAGGGAGCTCAGGAGCGCAAGAAAAAGCCGAAAGAAATCGAGGAAGCGCTCAAACAGCGGATTATCGACGGCGATCGTGTGGGGCTCGACGGGGATCTCGAGATCGCTTTGAAGAAATACGAGCCTCTGGCAATCATCAACGACATTCTTCTGTCCGGAATGAAGGTCGTCGGAGAGCTGTTCGGCGCCGGCAAGATGCAGCTTCCTTTCGTGCTCCAGTCGGCAGAGACCATGAAAGCCGCTGTCGCTTATCTGGAGCCCCTGATGGAAAAAGTCGAGGGCGCCAGCCGGGGCACCATGGTACTGGCCACGGTGAAAGGCGATGTCCATGATATCGGCAAGAATCTCGTGGATATCATCCTCACCAATAACGGCTATAAAGTGATCAATCTCGGTATCAAGCAGCCCATCGAGAATATCATCGCCGCGGCAGTGGAGAGCAAGGCTACCTGTATAGGCATGAGCGGACTCCTGGTCAAGTCCACTGTGATAATGAAAGACAATCTCGACGTCCTCAATCAGCGCGGTATTCACCTTCCGGTGATTCTCGGAGGCGCCGCCCTGACCAGGCGCTATGTGGAGAACGATTGCCGCAAGATCTATGAGGGGCTACTGTTCTACGGTCAGGACGCTTTCGACGATCTGCGGATCATGGAGTCTCTCGCCCGGCTTCGAGACAGCGGCAGGAGTCTTACGGAAGTGAGCGAGGCGGAGGTCCTGGGCATTGAAGAATCCGCCGCTGCCGATACGGAATCGACCGTGCTGGTCTCCGGGTCTGATTCTGCGCCGGCCGAGGACACCGGCAGCAACGGCGACAAGACCAAGGGCAGCGTGTCAATAAAGTCCGTAAGCACGCAACGATCCGATGTTCGAAGAGGTGTGGACATTCCCAGTCCGCCTTTCTGGGGCTCGAGAATAGTCGAGGATATCGACCTCGCCGAGGCTCTCGATTATCTCAATATGAATGTGCTGATCCGGGGGCAATGGCGAGTCCGGCAGGGCGATATGGATGACGCAGAGTATCGCCGCCTCCTGGAAGAGAAGATCTATCCTGTTTTCGAGAAGCTCAAGCGTGATTGTATCGAAAACCGTCTCCTCATTCCGAAGGCGGTTTACGGATATTTCCCCTGTTATTCGTCTGGCAACGATCTGGTCGTGCTCGATCCGGATTCGGGCAATGAGCGGGTCCGTTTCGCTTTCCCGCGCCAGGATCATGGACGGAGGCTCTGCATCTCGGATTTCTTCTCTGACCGTGATGAAGGAGAGCCCGATATGCTGGCTCTTCAAATCGTCACAGTGGGCGAGCAAGCCACCGAGCATTCCACCGGTCTGTTCGACGCGGATAAATACAGCGACTACCTGTTTTTCCACGGGCTCGCGGTAGAATCGGCGGAAGCCACTGCCGAGCTGATTCACAAGCGGATCAGAAATGAGCTCGGTATCCACGGCGACGACGCCGGCGAGTTGAACCAGCTCTTCCAGCAGGGCTACCGCGGCACCAGATATAGTTTCGGTTATCCTGCCTGCCCCAATCTGGAGGATCAGAAGAATCTCTTCGAGCTTCTTTCGCCGGAGCGGATCGGGGTCAGCCTCACGGAAGAGTTCCAGCTAGTCCCCGAGCAGAGCACCTCGGCGATCATCGTCCATCACCCGGAAGCCAAATACTTCAATATCAAGCGCGCCATTGCCGATACGGCCGAGTCCAGGGCGTAGTCGGGTCAATCATTCCATACCTGTCCGTTGGACGCAGGCAAACCGTGAAGGTTCGGCGGGCCGGGTTCGGGATTTCGGACCGGTAGTGTGCCTGCCGGTGGGCAATTTTAATCTACTTCCTTTGAATGGCCTAGTATGGGAGTGTCCGCGAGCTTTTATAGCATCAACGACCTGAAAGTGAGATTTCTAGGCGTTTCTGACGTATTTTTCGCCCTTTTTTATGGCACAAACGCATTTTTGGTCTGGGAATGGAAATACTGGGGTCTCTTGCGGCAGCTTGGGGGGAACTGCAGATTGGCCGGGACTCTAGCTTCAGTGTATCTGCCGATGGGCATTTTCATCTACCTGCTTTGAACGAACAGGTATGAATCATTCTGTCATGGAACGATACTCGAAAGGAACGCGCATGGAAGAACCGGCAGCAGGGCTACCGCGGCACCAGATATAGTTACACGATTATTCCTCCTTCTAAGGAAGAGACCCAGATAGCATTCTTCGGTTGAGTTACTGCGGGACTCAACTATATTTTTCATCTGTCGATTGTCGAATCTTGCATGAAAGAAATGTCTACCCTGCCTTGATGGCAGCATTCTATCTACCTGGCAGCCAATCCACCGATCAAAATATCAACCGGAACGAATCAATACCTGATGTCCTTCTTCGGGCTAGTATATAGTTCACGATTCACGGACCCCGTGAATCGAAAAAGTACAATACCTCGCCTCTTGTCTAAGCTGGGTTGATCCGGCTCAGCTCCGAGCGGGCGAATTTTGCCACATTCCGATCCCGGTCGTTCTGGAGGACTTCCAGAACCTCGATGGGGCAGCTCGTATTGCGGATCAGCTCGGTTCGCACCCTGACGTCCTGATCGTGAGCGAGGCTCAAAAGCGTGTCGATGGATGCCTTGGCATTGCGAGCCACTGCCGCCCGGATCTCGGCGCTGGGATGGGCCGCCAGCTCGGAGAGTCGGCCGGTGGGAGTGGAGTGCCGCCGGGCGATCATTTTGAGAAACTCGATCACCTCGGCTGCTTCTTCTGCAGTGAGGGCAGTCTTCATGCCCGGCACGTCCTGGACCGTTCGGGAGGGGCCGGCGGCGCCCGGGCGCTTCAGGGGCTCGAGCCCGGATTCTTTGCGGAGCAGGTCGAGAACCTCGTAGGCCCTGAGCGACACAAGCGGATTGCTATCATTTATAAGGTTCACCACCAGGCTTGGAGGAACGGCAGGATTATCCAGGATACCCAGCCTGACGCTGCCTATGGGATCCTTGCTGAGTTTCTTGAGAATCGCCTCGGGGCATTTCTGATTGACTGCCACTGCCTGCCTGATCTCGGGGTCGGGGTTCTCGGAAAGCCACTTAAGAGTCGACTCGGCGGTGCTCTCCGCCAGGGCTATTTCTTTCAGAGCAGTCCCGGAGGTGTTCTTGAATGGATTGGTGCTGCTGGGAAAGTCGGCGGTGATATCCGAGATCATCACTCTCTTGCTCGGTCTATCTATCTCGCTCACTACCTCTATCTCGAATTCCTGACTGACCCGGTGCGTGGTGGCTCGCGGGGACGGAGGGTCGGCCGGTGGCGGCAGCGGTATGGTCTGAGGAACTGCAGCCGATCGCGGTGGCCGGGGTGGAGGCGGCGGGGAAGCTGCGGGCTTCGGTTCGGGTTCGATTTTCGGGAAGGGGGCGGGCACTGGAACCGGAACCGGAACCGATGCTGCTGCTTGTCTGGGGGGCGGAGGCGGCGCAGAGGCCGATGGCGGCGCCGGCGGTAACGGAGGCGCCTTTCTCTGCGTGGCTTCAGCCAGCGAGTTCATCAACTGCTCGGCATTCAGACGCTCTCCTGTGAGCATGGAGTCGCAGCCGATATTCCATTCATCGGCCAGTTGCGTCACGTAGTCCGTTTCGTCGACGTGCTTGGATTCCGGCTTTTTCAGCCGCGGATCGTCTTGCATTTTAGCTCTTCTACAACAAGCGTCTACTCCCTCACTTTCGATCCTAGTGGAAAACTCCGCCCCGGCACTATCAGCCAGGCAGTATTTTTGTACAGGAAATCCCGAGTATCCCGCTCCAGGAGGGCTCGATTATGTGAATCCCGTACAAAGATATAAGAATGCGGAACATACCCGCGCCTTCGAGCAGGGCAAGATTGAAAGTGGACACCCATGAGGTAACTTGCGAAGATCGAGCCTCCTCTGCCCCGCTCGACATAATGTCAACGGCTGCTCGCTCGACTCGATTGAGTTGCTCAAATGCAGATTGTGACCAGGACCACAATCAAGCGAGTTGGTACTTATGCAATGTAAAACGATTTCGGAGTTGATGCGTTTTCTATCCATCCAGGAGCAGGCCCTGGGGGATGACAGTCCCGAGGTTGCCGTGACTGTTTCTCGGATTGCCGACATGCATATGGAAGGCGGCAATCTCGATGATGCCGAGAAGCTCTATAAGCGTGCCCTGGAGATCAGGGAGAAAGCAATCGGGCCCCACCGCAGAGAATCGGAAGAGTCCCGGGCCAGCCTGGCCAGGATCAAGGCTTTGCGAGGCGGTCCCGAGCCGGAGCCGGATCCGGATATGCAGCCCTTCAGAGGGGCCTGGTTCAGTGGCGTTATCTCGATCAATAGCGAGGCCGTCGATCCTGTTCCACTGGTATCGGGAGAGTATGACGCCCTGGCCTTTCAGCCTGTCGATTCTTCCACCTGTCTCGACGCGATTCCGGAGACCATGCTCTCGCCCCATGGCCAGATTCGCGAGCAGGAGCGCAATCTCGAGGAGATCAAAGAGTTGCAGCTGGAAGCGGAGCTGATCAGGCAGGTCTCCGGTGACGATTCCACCCTGCTTGCCGAGTGTCTCACCAAGCTGGCTGATCTGCTCTGCCGGTGCAAACGTTATGCCGAGATGGAGCCGCATCTCATCGAAGCCCTGTCGATCAGGGAGCGCCGCCTTGGCTCTGATCATCATCTGGTCTCGAACAGCGTCAAGAATCTCGCCCGGCTCTATTATTTCCAGGGGAAATTCGCCAAAGCCAAGCCGCTTTTCGAAAGAGCATTATTGATCAGGCGCAAAGTGTTCGGCACCAACAGCATGAAAGTCGCCGACGTGCTCACCCAGTACGCCAAGCTCCTTCGCAAGATGAATCGTTATGACGAGGCTGCGATCATGGATCGCGAGTCCGCTTCGATCAAGACCAAGCACCAGGGGTGGAGACGAATCTGATAGTCCCGGTCTATTTTTTGCCGGTGGCGGCCAGGGAGCTTTTCACCCTGTCCACCAGGGTGCACATGTCCTCATAGCGGCCGAAAGACGGCACCAGATAAGTGCCCTCGCAGATGGGGCGGACTTCCTCGAGGAGCTTTTCGGCGAGCTCCAGACCAACCCTGGCTCCCTGGTCGCCGGCTTTGGCCATGCTCTGCCTGATCTCGTCGGGAATGTTGATCCCCGGCACCTCGTTGTGAAGATATTCGGCATGCTTGGAGCTGTGAAGCGGCATGATACCTACCAGGATCGGTACCGGGCAGTTCCCGAACTCATCGAGAAAGTCGGTGAGGTCGCTTACCTGATAGATCGGCTGGGTCATGACGAAATTGGCGCCGGCATCGAGCTTTCTGGCGAAACGCTCGCGCTCTTTGCTGCGGTTCTCCACGGTGAGATTGAGAGCGCAGGCTATCGAAAGAGATGTGGGTGTGCCGATGGTATTGTTCGAGATGTCTTTGCCTTCGTTTAGTTGTTTGATGATTCTGATAAGCCCGATGGAGTCGACATCATAGACAGCCGTGGCATGGGCGTAGTTTCCCAGGGCCGGTGGGTCTCCCGTCAGCGCCAGGATGTTGCGGATGCCCAGGGCCTGGCAGCCGAGCAGGTCCGCCTGGATGCCCATGAGGTTCCGGTCCCTGGTGGTGAAGTGGATGATGGTCTCGATGCCGACCTGCTGGCTGATGAGCTGGCAGGTGGCCAGGGACGACATTCTCACCCTGGCCATGGGGCTGTCCCCGACATTGATAGCATCGGCGCCGCTGTCTTTGAGCATGGCGGCAGACTTGATGATCTTTCGGGCGATGGCGCCTTTGGGTGGGTCGAGCTCGACACTGACGAAAAAGTCGTCCGGGCGCGCACCGGCTTTGATGGCGGCCAGGCGGTCTTTGAGGGGCTCGCGCTCCTCGGCGCTCTCCACGGTCGAATCGTCTTGCTCGCTCTCGGGCGGAGCATCCCTGGTCTCTTTGACCGAGATCTCGATCTGGGCTTTCTGAGCCGGCAGATTGGTGAGAGTGGAAGCTGTTGAGGGATGGCTGAACTCTTTCAGGTAATGATCGAGACTGCGGCGCATCTCTTTGATGTGTTCCGGGGTCGTACCGCAACAGCCACCAACCAGGCGGGCACCGGCTCGGACGAAGGGGTCCACATAGGAGGCGCAGTAGTCAGGAGCGCTGATGAATTTGTAATAGCCCTCCGAGACGCTCGGCTGACCGGCGTTGGGCAGACACGTATAACCGATCAGTCCAGTGCCGCCCCGGCGGCCCAGGGTGCCGATCATGCGGAGAAGCGAATCGAAGACCGGCCCCGGGCCGGCTCCGCAGTTGATCCCCAGCATCTCGGGCAAATTGCCGTCCAGCAGCTCCACCAGTCTCTCGGTATCCTCCGGGGTGACCCCGAAAAAGGTATGTCCGTCGGGGGAGAAACTGACCTGGGCGATCACCGGCAGCTCGGATACGGACCGGGCGGCTTTCACTGCTATGGCGAGCTCTTCCAGGGAGGACATCGTCTCGATGGTAAAGAGATCGACCCCGCCTGCCAGAAGCCCGTCCATCTGCTCCCGGAAGGCATCGTACAGATCTTCCTGGCGAGTCTCTCCAACCGGGGGAAGGAGCCTGCCGGTGGGCCCCACCGAGCCGGCGATGAAAGCCGGTTGACCGGCAATCTCTCTGGCGTTGCGAGCGATCTTGGCGGCCCAGACATTGACGTCCCAGACCTGCTTTTCGAGACCGTAGGCGGCGAGCTTGAAACGGTTGCCCGAGAAAGAGTTGGTGGTGATTACCTCGGCGCCGGCATTTATATAGTCCACATGGACCTGCTGGACCATATCCCGGTCGACCAGATTGAGATGCTCGAAAGCTGCTTCGGGCGAAGCGCCTCGTGAGTAGAGGAGGGTTCCTATCCCGCCGTCGGCGAGGAGGGGACGTTCTTTTACGGCCTCGACAAAGGGGCTGGTCATAATTATCAGGGCTCCGCTTTCAGGGCTCCGCTTTCAGGGCTCCGCTTTCAGGGCTCCGCGCTGCTCTTGAGATTCGCTCGGGCAGGCAATTCTAGCACGCAGCTCCGGCGCCCTCGTCTTTACGCTTACTTACAACCATTAGCAACCGGACAGGGCAACCCTGATAATATACCGGTTGTTTCTCGGGAAGCGTTCAAAGGTGCCTACGGATCCCTCACTGATCAGGAATTTTTCCATCATAGCCCACATAGACCACGGCAAGTCCACGCTTGCCGACAGGCTTCTGGAAAACACCGGCACCATCAACAAGCGGATCATGCAGGACCAGGTGCTCGATACCATGGATATCGAGCGCGAGCGCGGCATCACCATCAAGGCGCAGCCTGCCCGGATGGAATATACCGCCCGGGACGGCAAGACCTATGTGCTCAATCTTATCGATACTCCCGGTCACGTGGATTTCGGTTACGAAGTGTCTCGATCCCTGGCTGCCTGCGAGGGGGCCCTTCTGGTGGTGGACGCCACCCAGGGCGTGGAAGCCCAGACCCTTGCCAACGTCCACCTGGCGGTGGACGGCAATCTCGAGATCGTGCCGGTGATCAATAAGATCGATCTGCCCAGCGCCGACTGCGAGCGGATACGCCATGAGATCGAGGATGTTATAGGTTTGCCGGCGGACAATGCCGTGGAGACCAGCGCCAAGAACAATATCGGGATCGAGGATGTGCTCGAGGCCATCGTCCGGGATGTTCCGCCGCCCCGGAACACAGCCGACAAGCCTCTGCGGGCCCTGGTCTTCGATAGCTTTTACGACAGCTACCGGGGGATCATCGTTTATTTCAGGATCGTCGACGGCACTATAAAGGGCTTCGAGAGGATCCGTTTCATGGCCAATAAAAAGGCTTTCGAGATCACCGAGCTCGGCGTGCTCAAGCCCAATCAAGTCAAGGTCGACAGCCTCGGTCCGGGAGAGGTCGGTTATCTGGCTGCTTCGATCAAGGACGTAGCCACCCTGGTCGGTGATACCATCACCAGTGCCGAGCGGCCGGCTCCGGAGCCGCTGCCGGGCTATCGGCCCGCCAAGCCCATGGTATTCGCCGGTATCTATCCGGTGGACAACGAGCAATACCCAGAATTGCGCGAGGCTCTCGAGAAGCTCCGCCTGAACGACTCGAGTCTTTTCTTCGAGCCCGAGAGCTCCGAGGCTCTGGGATTCGGTTTCCGCTGCGGCTTTCTTGGATTGCTCCATATGGAGATCATCCAGGAGCGTCTCGAGCGTGAGTACGATCTCAATCTGATCACCACGGCTCCTTCGGTCATCTATCGTGTGACCAAGACCGACGGCACGGTGGTGATGATCGACAATCCGGCTTTTCTTCCCGACGCCAACCATCGCGAGATGATCGAAGAGCCTTTCGTAGAGGCCAGCATCATTGTTCCCACCGAATATGTCGGAGCCCTCATGGAGCTCTGCCAGGGACGCCGGGGTGTGTTCATCGACATGAAGTATCTGGATGAGAGACGCAATCTCCTGCAATATAATCTGCCCCTCTCCGAGATCATCACCGACTTTTACGATCAGTTGAAGAGCCGCTCCCGGGGCTATGCCAGCCTTGACTATCATTTCCTCGACTACCGGGCGAGCAAGCTGGTCAAGCTCGATATCCTGATCGGCGGCGATCCGGTGGATGCGCTTTCCGCCATCGTCCACCAGGACCGGGCCGCTTCCTATGGCCGGCAACTGGCGTCGAAGCTCAAAAAGCTCATTCCCCGGCAGCTATTCGAGGTGCCCATCCAGGCTGCCATAGGCGGCAAGATCGTCGCCCGGACCAATGTCTCCGCCCAGCGTAAGAACGTCCTGGCCAAATGCTACGGTGGGGACGTCTCGCGCAAGAGAAAACTTCTGGAGAAACAGAAAGAAGGCAAGAAGCGCATGAAGTCCGTGGGCAAGGTCGAGATTCCGCAGGAAGCTTTCATGGCTCTTCTCAAGCTGGACGACGAAGAGTAGGCTAATTGATCGTGATGTCCGGATGCTCGCTCCGGAAGCGGGCGATTGCCGCAGCCGAGACATGGCTCGACTCGCCCAGCTGGAGCTTCTCGAGGTTGTGCATGCCTGCGAATATGGACAGAGAGTCGTCGTCTATGCCGCCTGCGCCGTCCACTACCAGCATGGTCAGGCTCTTTATCCCGGCGATCTCCTGGAGGGCGCGGCGGCTGAGATTCGTAGCGGACAGATTGAGACGCTTGAGATTGGGCGCTCTCTTGAGCTTCGCCAGTTTGGACGGAGTCAGATAGGGACAGCGGTCGAGGCGGAGGCTCTCGAGGCTCTTGATCCGGGCGAGATTCGCGAAGCCTGCCAGGCTCAGATTCTGTCCTCTGAGGTCGAGGGTGTCGATTTTGCTTTCAGCCAGGCTCGCCAGCCCGCTTCCGTCGACTGAGCAGATTACCAGGTTGAGATATTCGACATCGGCGAACTCTTTGAGCTTCTCGAAGTCGGCATCGCAAAACTGCGGCGAGGCAAATGCTTTCGTGCCGTTGACCTGGAAAGCGTCTCGATAAGCTATGTCCCAGAGGTCCCTGGAAGGACTGCTCTGTTCGGCTGCCGGCGCTGAGCCGGCGGCTCTGCCGGTAGCCGAGGCGTGCCTGCTTCCCGTGCGCTGCCCGGGCCAGAGAAGAATCGATACTACTATCAGTATCATGAGAAGCCGGCAGAGGTTCCGGAAGATCCCGGCCATGAGCGGATTCCTTTGCTGCGGCTCAAGGGTCTTTTCTTCTTCTGTCTTGATGAGGGCTTTCAAGACCGTGCGCGAGCTCAAGCCCCTGCTGGTCTGCCTGGTCTCGGCAAGCTCCACTTCTTTCAGGAGATGCTTGAGCATGGCCTGCTCGTCGTCTCTCGAGGCAGCGCTCAAAGAAGCGAGCCCGGCGATCACCTCGCCAGCGGATTGCTGGCGCCGCGATGGATCTTTGTCGAGCATTCTGGCGATGACGCCGTCTAGTTGGTCCGCCTGCACCGGTCCGACCTTCAGAGAGGTTTTTACCGAAGGGGGAGAGGCATTGACGTGGGCGCTGAGGGTGGCGACGGCGCTTGATTCTCCGAACGGTGGGCTTCCGGCGAGCATCTCGTAAAACACGCAGCCAAGAGAATAGATGTCGCTCCGGTGATCGGCAGTCTCGCCCCGGGCTTGCTCGGGGCTCATATAGAGCGGCGTGCCGATGATCGAGCCCTTTTTTGTGAGGTCGAGAGCATCGCCTCTGGCCAGTCCGAAATCCACTACTTTCACCAGAGGTCTTTCGGCCTGGTCGCAGATCATTATATTGTCGGTCTTCAGATCCCGGTGCACGATGCCTTTCTCGTGACAGTGCTCGAGGGCTTCAAGCACCTGCAGGATGACCTCCACCGCCAGCTCCGGCTCCAGGGCTCCCCGGGCGGCAATGAGCTCTTTCAGGGAGCGCCCTTCCATGAGCTCCATTACCATATACGGACGGCCGCACTGGCTGAGACCGAAGTCCAGGACCAGGGGCAGATGCTTGTGATTGAAAGCGGACATGATCCGGGCTTCGTGCTGAAACCGTCTCACCGAGCTCAGGTTGGAGAGCTCTGTCTTCATATACTTGATGGCTACCGGCCGGTCGAGAAAGATGTCTCTGGCTTTGACCACCACACAGCTGCCGCCTTCGCCTATAGTCTGCCTGTCGACATATCGCGAAGGAAGACTGGGCTCCGCCTTAAGATACACGCTGTGGGCCGCGAGATCTCTGGAGTTCATCTGGTAATTCTTGCCCCGTTTGCCTGGCCGCCATCCTCGTGTCTCTATGCGTTCCGGAGAGAGTTTGGACACGAATTGACCGAACAAGTAGGGCATAATAGAAGGGCAACAAACCCCGAGAGTCGAGCCCATGGGCAAGAAGAAGAAAAAGAAAGAAGCGAAGCCCGAAAAAAAGAAAAGCGATGCTGTGGAGCTGCCCATTAAGTTCGGCACGCAAGGCATGAAACCAGACTCGACGGATCCGGGAAGCGAAGCCGGAAAGCCCAGACGCAAGCGCCTGCAAGAGGTCCTGGCTGGACAGGCCAGTGACCGCGAGATGGAGGAGGCGCGCCGTAAGCTTTTGCGGGAGGCCTGGACCGAGAGGGATATGCTCTACCGCCGGATCTTCGGCAAGCCGGCTCATGTGAGCCCGGCCAATTACGGACCGCCCTCTCTCGAGGTGCCGGCTGATTTCGAGCTATCCGCAGCCGCCTGGCAGCATTCCGCCGATACCGCCAATCCCGGGGATCCGAACCTGGAGGAGCAGCATCTGGCCGTGCTCGCCTATGGGCCCGATCCCCAGAGACCCTACTGGACTTATGTTACAGCCGGTCTCGCCAGCCCCTGGCTGCAGACCGAGTGGCAGCAGGTATCCGGCTTCGGCTGCGAGCTCCTGGTCAAGTCCCGGGTGGACAACCCCTGGGCTCCGCAGCTTCTGCGCACGCTCGCTTTCTATGTCTTCAATCATGCCGGGCTCATGAGCCCCGGGGTGCGTGTCGGTCTCAACGGTCCGGTGGACCCCGGTTCGAGCTCGCTCATCCGCAATGCCTTTATATGGTACGCCGATGAGGCTCCGGATGCCTGGTATCAGCTACCTTCAGGCGGTTTCGGCATCTTCGCCATAGTCGGCATTACAGAGGCCGAGTGCCAGTTCGCCGAGTCTGTGGAAGAGTACGGCACCTGGTGCATCCAGCAAGTGCTCAGCCACCTGGGACATGGCCAGGTGACCGACCCGGACCGGGCTTGCGTAATGGATCAGGAAGGCATTGGCAGCCTGCTATTCCAGGTGAAGAACATGGCCGACACTTTCCGGGAGACCGCCGGCGCTGACATGGACGCCAGCCTGGAGACATAGTCTTCTGAGCCCTGCCGGCTCCTCTAGGTTTGACTCAAGAGAATTGCTGTTGCCCAGCAAATCGAGCAAGCCTGAATGATCCCTATCTTCTTGAGAGGAAGCCTCGAGAGGAGGGACTTTGCAATTAGAATCTCGATCAGAAATGGAGCTATGACCAGCAACGTAAGGGTCAAGTTATCCTGTCCGGCTCTGGCAAAGGCCAGGCAGGCGATGATACCGAGGATTCTGGAAGTGGAATTCATGGAGCCGGTGGCCAGATGCACGGCAAATGAGCAGGCAAAGGTTGCACCAAGCATGAGCGTTGCTACCCTGAGTGCCTGCTCCATATCAGCCGAGGCGAGCGCTGCTGCCAGAATGGGTAGAACAGCCGCAGCGGCCATACCGGCGATCTCGCGAACCAGTCTTGAATTCCCTCCAAATGAATTGTTGCGGAGAATCTGATTGCCCAGGACTACCGCAAGCGCTGGCAAGATCATCAGCCAGTTTGCACAGGCTGCGGCAATTATCGAGCCCGCCAGAATAGCAAGTAGCGCTGTACGCTTGTCATGGCAGGTGCCTATTGCAAGCCACAGCACGACCTGTGCTGCTATCGACTGCGACATGGATGAGCCGAGCGTGGCGCCGAGTATGCTGGATAGTGCCAGTACGACCACGGCGCCGTGCTCGGCGGGAAGTCGGAAAATCCTCTGTCGGCTCATGGCTTCACTGCTTCGTCAAGCTCCCACGGCCGGGGGTCGCCCTTGCGAAAACCGTCCTTCTGATATCCGGCGCCTTCGATCGAGCCGGCGTATTTTTCCGGATTGCTGGCAGCCTCTATCATTACATCGCAGACTATTTTGAGAGCGCTCTGCCAGGTCTCTTTCATCTCGTCCGTCCAGTCGCCCTCGGCACTCAGGTGCTCCCCGAGCACCGCGACAAGATTCTCAGCTACCGCGGCATAGTGCTCGTTTTCGGTCTTGTATCGGAGATGACGAATGGCCATCGCTTGCAAGTAAGGAACGAGTCTGTCCTGGTTCTCCACTGCGGCGACGATCGAGCCGATGGAAGCAACCAGTTTCTTGTGCTGATCTTCTGGCGGTGTCGAGAAGAGAGGTTTGACCCCCGGATATTTTTCGAACAGGCGCTTGTAGAACGCCAGTCCGAGGGACCTGGTTCCACCGTTCTCATCATTTGCTCGACGCCATGTGTCTTTCAGCACAGATGTATTCAACGTCATTACGGAACCTCCAGAATCTATCTCTCACTTGATGAATCATAGCGTTGAGAGTCACCTCTTTTCGTGCTCCGGTGGATTGATTCGATCGCTGCGCATCCTATCGAGTTTTTCATCCCTCCGGATGATTTCCATCCGGAAACCAGCCCTGAGTGGCTTGATAGGAGCCGTTTTTCGCTGTAGGCTCTGCGGTCTGAGGTTACAGGGAGGATATGTTATGAGGAACAAGACCGTGGGCCAACTTGTGGCCGAGAAGCCCATGAGCGCTAAGATTTTTGATGAGGCGCGAATAGACTTCTGTTGCGGAGGCAATCTTACGCTCGAGCAGGCCTGCGAGAAGGCCGGTGTCAGTCTCGATTCGATGGTCGCTCGGCTGGAACAATGCGAGGTAGGCTCAGATACTGGCGCTGATTGGAACAATGTGACTTTGACGGAATTGATCGAGCATATCGAGAAGACTCATCATGTTTATGTAAAATCCGAGCTTCCCAGGCTGGCTGCTCTGGCTACCAAAGTGGCTCGGGTGCATGGTGAGCGCGCTCCCGAGATGGTAGAGCTGGCAGAAGTCTTCTTGCGATTCAAAGAAGAGCAAGAGCAGCACACTATGAAGGAAGAGATGGTCCTCTTTCCGTACATAAGAAGCCTCGAGTCGGAGCCCTCGCCTTCCGCGCCTCCTTTCGGCACCGTCGCCAATCCGATCGCCTGTATGGAAGGTGACCATGATAATGCTGGTATGGTCCTGGCCAAGATGCGATCGCTTACTGGCGACTATTCCGCTCCCGAGGATGCCTGCGGAAGCTGGAAGGCTCTTGTTGGGGGGCTCGAATCGCTTGATCTGGACTTGAGGACTCACGTCCACAAGGAAAACAGCATCCTTTTCCCGAAAGCAATACTTCTAGAGAAGAGAGTGCTGTCGGCTAGTTAGCAGGCGAAGCCCAAATAAGAATCAGCGATTTCGGGCTATGACCGTCTTGTCGGCGGGCTTGCCGGCTTGATCGTTATCTTGATCCGTGTGCCAGTAGTGGTCGCGGAATTTGTCGTAATACTCGATAGTCTTGTTGATCCCCTCCACCAGGCTGGTGGTGGGCTCCCATTCGACGACACGTTTGATCTTGCTGATATCGGAGTAGAAGTCACCAGGCTCCTGGGCCTTGCGCTCAGGGGAGAACTCGGCGAATTTCCAGGCTCCGCGCCCGGCGCAATCGATGATTGTCTCCACCAGCTCCAGGAAGCTTACCGGGATGTCCGAGCCGACATTGAAGATCTGACCGAAGGCTTCCTCGACCAGGGCTGACTTGATGATCGCCTCGACACAGTCGTCGACATAGCAGAAGTCCCTGAGAATACTGCCATCTCCGAAGACCTGGATGGTGTCGTTGTCCATGGCCAGGCGCACGAACCAGTTGCAGACGCCGAATCGGGAGTGGAGCATCTGGGAGCGCGGACCGTAGATATTGCTCAGGCGCAGGAGCACCGAGCGGATATTGTGGGCGTCGTTATAGACCTTGATGATTTTCTCGGCGGTGAGATTGGAGATCTCATAGATGCCCTTGGGGTTGGTGGGGGCTTCTTCGTTGACCGGAAGGGACACCGAAGGACCGTACTGGCCCCGGGTGCCGGTATAGATGACGATGGCGCCGGGATTGTGCTTGCGCAGCGCTTCCATGAGGATGGCAGTGCCGGTGATATTGATCTCGATATCCGGAAACGGATTGGAGAGGCTCATCAGGTGGCAGACCTGGCCGGCCAGGTGGAATACATAGTCCTGATTGCGGACCAGGTAGATAATGGCGTTCTCGTCCCGGATATCCGAGTAATTGATCCGGATGTCCCGGGCTACCGGCGAGACGTTGAACTCGTTGCCGCCGTAATCCGGAATCATGGCGTCCATAACGGTGACATTGGCGCCGGCCTGGACCAGCCTGATTGCCAGGTTGGAGCCGATAAAGCCCATACCACCGGTGATCAGTACCGATTTACCTTTGAACTCAGCATCTATATTGGTTGACATTCTTTTATTAAGGCCCGCTCAGAGACCCGACCGATAGACAGAAGTGATGATTCTACCACGCGTAATATTAGATACGGTGCGAGACCGCATGCGCCGGGCATTGCCGATCATTTCTTAAATCTGCTTCAGCGTCCCGTCCCTCGATATACCTGGATATTACTTGTCAGTAAACTCCGGCAAGGACCGGATTCCTTCGTCTGTTGGCGATTCCAGAGGACCATTTCGCTCAATTAAGTAGTCATTAATTCGACGGAAGCTCTTTTCTTCTATATTGTCCTGACCAGAATCCAGTACTTAGAAAGGAAATCTCTTGGAAGTACCCTTTGGAAATTTGAAGAGCCATTACCGGCAATATAAGACCGAGATCGATGCGGCGGTCAGCCGGGTTCTCGAGAGCGGTTATTTCGTCCTCGGTCCGGAAGGACAGGCTTTCGAGGAGGCATTCAGCCGCTATCTCGGAGGAGGCTATACCGCCGGTTGCGCTTCCGGTACCGACGCCATCTATCTCGCCCTGGCGGCTTGCGGGGTCGGACCGGGAGACGAGGTCCTGGTGGTCGCCCACACTGCCGTTCCCACTATCTGTGCCATCGCCATGACCGGTGCCGTGCCGGTTTTCGTGGACGTGCGCCCGGACGGCTATGTCATGGACGAGACCGACATCGAAGGGAAGATCACCGAGAAGACCAGAGCGATCATCCCGGTTCATCTCTACGGACAGATGGCTGATATGGACACGATCATGGCTATCGCCGCCAGGCATCGTCTCAAGGTCGTGGAAGATTGCGCCCAGTGCACCGGCGCTCGCTACAAAGGACGGATGGCCGGCACCATCGGTGATTACGGTGCCTGGAGCTTCTATCCCAGCAAGAATATCGGAGCTTTCGGCGACGGCGGAGCCGTGAGCACCAATAGCAAGGAGAATCACCAGAAGCTCCTGATGCTGCGCAATTACGGCCAGTCAAAGCGTTATTATCACGATATCGAGGGCGTCAACAGCCGTCTTGATGAGATCCAGTCTGCCATCCTGGCCTGCCAGCTACCTCATATAGACGAATGGAACGAGCGCCGACGCGAGATCGCCGCCCGGTACGACAGGGGGCTTGCAGGCTATGTCGAGACTCCTCGTGTACTCCCCGATAATCACCATGTCTATCATCTGTACGTGATTCAAACCGAGAATCGGGATGATCTGATCGCTTATCTTCTGGAGAGAGGCGTGCAGTCCCTGATTCATTATCCGGTCCCGGCCCACCTGCAGAACGCTTACCGCCACCTGGGCTACAGTAGAGGCAGCCTGCCCCATACCGAAGCTCTCGTGGACAGGATAGTCAGCCTGCCTATGTATCCGGGGCTCACCGATCAGGAGGTCGACTTCGTGATCGAGTGCCTGAAGGAGTTTGTCGATAGTCGCCGTTCAGCGTGTTCTGCAGAAACAGCAAGCAAGGAGCCAGATCTAGATGCCGACAGGAAGTCTAACCAGGTCGCAACAGCAACCAGCTAAGCTCGATCCCGAAAAGCCGGTTCGTATTACGTCTGTGTCGCTTGTCATTCCGGCTTACAATGATGAGGACACCATCGGCAGGCTTCTTCGCGATGCCGGTAGTCTCCTGCCCGAGATCTGCGATAGCTACGAGATCATCGTCTGCAATGACGGCAGCCGGGACGATACCCTGAAGGTGATCAAAGGCGAGGCCGAGCGCAATCCCAATATCCAGGTGATCAATCACCCGACCAACAAAGGTTTCGGAGCGACGATCAGAGAGCTCTATCTGGCAGGCCGCAAAGATTTCGTCTTCTCTCTTCCGGGCGATTATCAGTACGCCCCCAAGGAGCTGGTCACCATGGCTCGCGGTCTCGATCGATTCGATTTCGTGATCGGCTGGCGGGTGAATCGCAACGATCCGATGCGCCGCAAGATCCAGTCCATGGTCTATAACGCCATGCTGCGAGTGGTCTATGGAAACCGCCATAAAGATGTGAACTCGATCAAGCTTTTCCGCCGCGAGATCCTCGAGCATATCCAGCTCCGGTCCGAGTCTGCCTTTGTCGATGCCGAGCTCTGTATCCGCTCCTCGCGAGCCGGTTATCGCGTGGGTGAGATCCCCATCGAGCACCTGCCGCGTCTCACTCAGGGAGCCTCCGGCGGCAAATTCTCGGTGATCTGGGAGACCTTCTCGGATCTCTTCAAGATGAGAGCTTCTTTCTAACGCTGATTCGGCGCCATGGGCGTGTATTTCTTGTAGAGCAGGAGATTGTGCGTCGGCACCGGTGAGCTGTGGGCTTTGGTGTCCATGCTCTTATAGAGGCTCTTCATGGCCAGGGTGCTCGGATGACCCTCGCCGTAAAGCGAGCTGTAAACGCCGATCGCCTCTTTCAGGTAGACCGAGGCGGTGTTCCATTTGTATTGCATGGTGTCATTGATACCGAGCCCGGCAAGGACCTCTCCGTACTCGGTGGACTTCTTCTTGCCGGCGCTTTCCAGGATGGTTTTGGCCCGCAAGAGGTTTTGCCTGGCCTTGTCGGATTTGCGAAGGTAGGCATAGGCGGTGCCGGTGGCGGTGAGACTCGGGACCAGTCGCGGGCTCCTGGCTCCGTAGAGCTTCTCCATCGAGACGGTGAGTGGTGCTCCGAGCTGGATGGTCTTTTTGTAGTCCTTGCTGCGCAGATTGAGCCGGGTCATGGCGTCCAGCACGTCCAATACCTCGGGGCTTTCGGGACCATAGACCTTGCCCTGGATGCTCCAGGCCCGGGTAAGTATCGGACCCACTGATTTGTACTGACCGGCGCTCATATATATGTTGGCCAGGGCCACCGCTGCCTTGCCGAAAGCCGGGCTCTGGGGACCGGCCGAGGTCTCGAGCCCGTTATAGCCATCCATGGCTTTCGCTGCAGCATCCTTGAGCTTGCCTTCCCTGAGATCGAGCTCCGAAAGGGCCACCTGATTGAGAAGGCGCTCGATGCTTTTTTTCGGGAGGAGGGCTTCTCTGATGGATAGAGCCTTTTCGAGATGCGCCCTGGATTCTTTGAGCTTCGACTTGTCGAGCTCGTACTGTGCCACTATATCCAGTGCGGAGGCTTTGACCAGGCTATCGCTTCCGAAATCCTTATCGATCTCGGCGAGGAACGGCTCGGTCGGATCTGCGTCGCTTGCCTTTTTTACCGCGCGGCTGAAGCGTGCCTGAAGACCGGCATACCGATGATCCTTGATCTCGCTTCTGGCAGCCGCAATCAGAAGCTCCTCGGCTCTGGCATTGAGAGCTCTGGCTTTGTCCAGTTTGCCTGTCACTTGATTGAGCATCGCTTCGGTGGCAAGGATCTTGCCTTTCAGATAAGCCTTGGACCGGGCCATGATCGATGCCGGGATCATTACCTCGGTGGGCTCGTCGGCAAGCGAGTCGGCCATATAGGAGGCTTCCGAGAGGGATTCGGCGGCTTGCTCGAGCTCGCCCTGCTGGATCTCGATTCTGGCGGTGATGTTGAGCAGCTCGGTCTCGAGATAAGGAAGGTTGCCGGCCAGCTCCAGAGCGCGAACCGCCTCGATACCCTGTTTGCCGACGAAGCTCGCTTCCCGGCTGAGCCCCATCTCGTCCAGAAGGTCCGCCAGATTGAAGAGCATCCTCGCTTTGGTCTCGGCCTGAGCGGCATCGGCCGGCTTCTGGCGGATCATCCCCATGGCCATCTTCAGATGAGTATCAGCGTCTTTGTATCTCGCCATGCGGCGCTCGGCGATGGCAATACGCTCGAGCAGGCTGACGATTTTGTAGGGGTCTTTGCTTTCCAGCTTTGCTTTGTTGACAGCTTCTGTCAGGGCCGGAACGGCTTCCTGGTACTTGCCGGCAGCGAGCATCTCGTCGAACTCGCTGAGATCCCCGGTCTGGCTCATTGCCGGCATTAGGGCAGCGATGCTCATACCGAGGGACAGGCAGACCGCCAGGGCGGTTTGCCTGCGCTTGTCTTTGCGCGAGCTTCGCGAAATCAGCCGGATCATGCCCTGCATTTTAACAACCTCTCTTCTCTCAGTTGTAGACAGCAGCCAGTGCCGCTGTCATCTTCTCTACGGTCTCGTCTATATCGGCCTCGCTGTGGGCGCTGGACAGGCAGGCCGCGTCCACAGCCGTGGGGGGCAGGTAGATTCCAGCTTCGAGGGCGAGGTGGAAGAATCGCGCGAAGGATTTTTCGTCGATGGTCTTGCTGTCGACGAAATTGCGGATCCGCCGTTCGCTGAAGTGAATCCCGAACATCGAGCCGACTCGAGCGAGACTTACCGGTGCCCCGAGGTCATCAATGCATCTGCTCAGACCTTCGAATAGCCTGTTGGCTCTGGATTCGAGCACTGCGTAAACTTCCGGATCGGCCAGCAGGTCGAGAACGGCTATGCCACCGGACATGGTGACGGGATTGCCCGAGAATGTGCCGGCTTGATAGACCTTGCCCCCGGGCGAGAGATGCTCCATGATCTCCCTGCGCCCGCCGTAAGCTCCTATGGGCATGCCGCCGCCCAGGGCTTTGCCGTAGCAGGTAAGGTCGGGAGTGATCCCGTAGAGCCCCTGGGCGCCTTTATAAGCGACTCTGAAACCGGTGAGGACCTCATCCAGGATCAAGAGCACTCCGTACTTGGCGCAGAGTGCTTGCAGCCCTTGCAGATACCCCTCGTCCGGAGGAACCACGCCCATGGAGCCTGCCACTGGCTCGATTATCACGGCGGCAATCTCTTGCTGGTGTTTTTCAAGCAAGTTGTCCAGGCTGTCGAGATCGTTGAATGGGGCGCTCACCGTGTTTCGGGCGGTGCCTTCCGGAACACCGCTGGAATGGTGCCCGGAGCGGCTCGCCAGGGTGGCGTCGCTGTGCCCGTGATAGCATCCCTCGAAGGTGACGATCAGATCCCTGCCTGTGAAACCGCGAGCCAGCCTGATAGCGCTCATGACGGCCTCGGTGCCGGAGTTTACGAAGCGCACCATATCGATGGAGTCGATTATGGAGACGATTCGGGAGGCGAGCTCGAGCTCGAGTTCGTGCGGTGCCCCGAATAGCGGTCCGTTACGCAGAGTGCGGCAGACAGCTTCGATTACCGGCTCCGGCGCGTGACCGAGAATCGCCGGTCCCCAGGCGCCGACATAATCGATATACTCGTTGCCGTCGATATCGTAGAGCCGCGATCCCCGCCCCCGGTCCATGAAAATGGCCTGACCGCCGACTTCGGTGAAGGAGCGAAAGGGGCTGTTGACTCCCCCGGGAATCAGCTTTTCGATCTCTTTACCTCGCAAGTGCGATCGAGGAGGAGATTTTGCCAGGCTGTCGGTCATCTTCTTTCCCTCACATCTCGATATTCGCTTCTATTTTGTATTCGCCTTTCTTCAGTCGTTTGGCGCCGAGGCTGTAGTGATTGTGGCTGCCCCCGGAGGTGGTGACGATGATACTGTCGCCTTTGCTGAGTTTCACCACATCGGGAGTACGGTTGATTACCCTCACGTGCACCGGGCTCTGGGTCCCTTTGACGGTGACTATGAAACGACTGATCTCCTTCTTCTTCTCCTCGGCTGTCACTTCCGCTTTTATATACTCGAAACGAGCGCTGTTGCTTCGTGTGCCCTGGCTCTCGACTAAGACTGTATGGCTGCCGGCTGCAAGATCTTCCGGAAGCGCGATCCGCAGCTGCACCGGTGATGCTGCCACCACCTTTGCTTCGCTGTCGCCATCCACCAGCACGCGATTTTGTCCGGCCAGGCCCTCGAAGTCGTGACCGTTCACCACCAGCACTCTCGAGGATGTCGCCATCGGCGATGTGCTGTCTATGGAGGGACGCTTGCTCGATTCGGAGCCGCTCGAGAGAGTGAGAGGCTGCAATACGTCGATGACTCCCGGATTCAGCTCGGGCCTGGCGGACAGGGAGACATTCAGGGTCCTTCCCGGGGTGGCGTCTTCCGGTACCATGAACATCGCCTGACCGGCATTGTCCGTGGTCATGGTGGCGCCGTTGAAGCTCAATTCCACGGCCCTTTCCGGCTCATTGCTCCGGGTCAGGACTGCCACTGTCAAAAACTTACCGGCGATGGCTCGCTCGGGGAGGAGCACTCGCGCATCGAGGCTGGGCTCCCGGGTGATCATGCTCGGTGCAGGGCTCTCCCAGCGGCTTCTGGCCGAGGCCGGGCTGAGGGGAAGCGAGGAGATCCTGGTCAGGTTCTGGCCCTGTGTATGGGTATTATCGCTGCCAGAGCCGCCCGGAGTTTCGTCCTTTTCCTGCCAGCCGTGTCTTACGGCTGCCGTTTCTTCGGTGTAATCCGTATTCTTTTCGGGCTGCTGCTTTTCAGATTCCTGCTTTTCAGGCTGGCGAGCTTCCGCTTCTTTCTGTCCGGGCTCTGTCTTTTCGGGTTCTTTCGTCTCGGGTTCTTTCGTCTCGGGCTCTTTTGTCTCGGGCTGTATCTTTGCGGGCTCTGGCTCTTCCGGCTCTTTTTTCTCTGGCTCTTTTTTCTCTGGTTCTCTCTTCTCCGGCTCTATGCTGGCGACAGCAGGTTTTTCGGTTTCTTCTTCCTGATCTTGAATCTGCGCGAATTCGGACTCGACAGTCAGGTTCTTCGGCTCTTCGACTGTCTTTTTCGTGACTTCTTTCTCTTTCTCCTCCTGTTTCTGCTGCTTTGTCCTGTCTTTTTCGGCTTTCTCTTGCTCGGCTTTCTCTTGCTCGGCTTTCTCTTGCTCTTTCAGGGCGGCAAGCTCTTCCAGTCTGGTGTTGTATAGAGCGAGCTCAGCCAGGTACTTACGTTTTCTGTCGGTGAGGATAGGCTCAAGGACGATCAGGGACTTTTTTTTTACCGAGTTCTCGTCGGTCTGGTCGGCTGCTTCTTCGTCGTCCTCGCCTTCGGCTTCGGCGCCTTTTTCTTCGCTTTCCTTCTTCTCCGGTTTCATACAGGCGGCATCGACATCCACGTCGCCGAGCTCGCAGATCCAGAAGTCCACCTGTGACTGGCTCTGGATGTCGAAGCCTTTCTGAACCGGCGACTTGGCCGATACCACCACTATGAACTTGCCGACCTTGCTTCCGTCCCCGAGGTTTTTGTCCTGGCAGTCACCGGCGATGGTGACATTCAGCAGCCCCCCTACCTTTTTGGCCCAGACTGCGGCTACCGAGCCCTTGAATTTATCGGAGATCTCTACTGCTCCGGAGGACCAGGCTTCCACGGTCATGGTGGTGGTTGCGGCTTTCTTGTTCTCCGCTCTCAGAATTCGATCCGCCTCGAGCTCGTCGCCATTGAGGGAGCTCTCCAGAATCTGCCGGGCCAGCTCGACGATCAATTTCTCGTCGGGCTGGTCCACCCCGGACGTTTCTTCATCCAGCTCCCGAAGGGCTTTGGTGACGTCTTTTAAAAGACTGATCAGGGCAGCGTCCGGTAGCAGGCGGGGCGCTTTCTCGCCTGCGGCGGCGCTCTCTTTCGATTCTTCTTTATTATTGTCTTTCTTTTCGGGCTTGTTCTCGATTATGTCGACTTCGACGACCTCTTCCTCGTCATCACGGGATTCGGGCTCGCTCTTCTCGTCTTCTTTCTTGCCTTTGCCCCCGAAGAAGAATCCGCGTTTTTTCTTGCCTGGCTTTTTGGCGGCAGCCTCTTCATCCGGAGCCGCATCGTCTTCGTCTTCTGCTACTTTATCCTTTGCTACTTTATCTTCGGCTGCCGGCTCTTCTTTGCCGGCCTTCCTCTTTTTCTTCTCTTTCTTGTCTGCCTGTTCTCGTTCTTTCTTCTCTTCTTTTTCTTCTTTTTCTTTCTTGGCCAGGAGGTTGTGCTTTCCTGTTGTGCTGCTTGCCGATCTCGCCTGTGTCTCGGGAGCGAATCCGGTCTGCATCGGCAGGCAGAGGCTCAGCGCGGTCAGCAGGCACATGGCTCTTCCGGAAGGTCTCAAGAAACTCATTGTCAGGGGGAGTTCGTTGACAGGAATCATATATAGCCTCGTTTCATCCGATTGGAATCATCTGATTTTACGTCAAGAACGCCGCTACGTCTAATTCTTGGACCCTGACATCTTTTGTAGTATCGCTATTGGTGGCCCGCGCGCCGCTTATTTCGAGAAATCGATGATCAGCCAGGTGCCCCGGACTTTCTCGACGGTATACTCGACATTGTAAGAGTGCTCTTCGTCCTTCTGAATGCTCATAGTGTCTGCGTTCACGAACTGCCGCCTCTCTTCGATATGAGCTCTGACGAGATATTTCGTGCCTGGCGTGATCTCTTTGAAACTCTCCACTTTCAGGCGCCGGGGCGTGATCTCGTAATACATGTGATTGTTCAGGAGAGTGCCGACGGCCCGGGTGTGGAGGCTGAGGGCCCTGCCCCCCAGGATCTGCGTCAGGTTGGTGCTCTGCCTGCTCTTGACAGTCGCTTTCTTGACCAGCTGCCAGCGCTGCATCAAGTCGGTGAATTCTGCTATGAGCCGGTTCTTGTTGGCATCCGTATCGGAGCTTTCTGCGGCTTTCGGCTCCGTGGCGGTCGGCGCGGATTTCATGGCCAGGGTGACCGGCTTGTCCAGGGCTGAGGGCTTTTCCGTCCCGGTCGCCGGATCGCTAGCCACGAGTCTGGGTGCCGGGGTCTTTTCCGGTTCGTCTTCTTTCACGGGTGTGACAGGCTCCGGCGGTTTTTCAGCGATAACCGGTCTGGTGTTCCGGACCTTGATTACATAGCTGGCACTCCCGGGCTCGGTCTGCTCGGTGGCGCGCGCCCGGGCTATGGAGATATCGTAGGTACCGGCGTTGAGGTTCACCGAGCCGCTCTTGAGATCCTCTTGCTTGTTCTCGAAAGCATTGTTGAAGTCAGCAATACGAGCGTCCTGAGCGCCCAGGGCCTCGAGGAGGAAGTCGGCGTTCATCTGCAGGGAGAGAAGGTCGTTCTTGTCGGCAGGCTGATTGACCATGGTCAGCTCGGCTTCGGTGATGTCCTGACCGGTGGTGGAAAATTTGAGCGTGTTCCTGGCTTCGTCGACGAGCTGATTATCGTTCTCTTTGTCCTGGGAGAAGGGACCGACCCCGGGCCATCCCCCGGTGCTGACGAAATCGCTCTTCTTGAGCTCGCCCAGGGTGCATAGCGGCGCCACTGTGCTTGCCGCCTCCGCTTTGTCGGGGCTCGAACTGGTGGTGGTCTCGGGCTGGTAGAGCTTGAAGTTGTCGTTGCCGCCGCCGCCGCTCTCTCTGGCGGGTTGCTGGGCGGTGCCCTCGTTGTTCCATAGCTCGTTGAGGGAGCCGTCGGTCTGGGAGTCGGCAGCCATGGTCATGCCGGGCACGGCCGCTAAGACCATGGCGGCTGTCAGTCTGAATACTAGCCCGTGATGAGTTCTGCGCATTTACCTGCCTTCGCCTCTAATTCGACAGGGTCATATCATACCAATTAGGCTGAGGGCCAGCTCGCTGACCTCTTCTTCGATCGACCGGGGAAGGGCGTTCTCGCCCTTTTCCAGGCTCCGGTGGTGAAGGTAGATGAACTCCATTGAAAGAATCTCGGTGGTCAGGTGAAGCAGGGTCGGCTCGATGGAACCCGTTAGCATAGCTACGTTTGCGGGGTTTCCGGAGCAGGCGAGATAGAGCGATCGCGGCGGGTCGGCGAGGGTGAATCGCTCCAGATCGGGACCGATCGGCTCGACCTTGCTACATATTTGTTTCAGCTTCTTCACGTCTATCTCGTCCGGCCAGTGCCCTACATTAAGCAGTATTAGGGAATCGGCCGCCATTGCGAAAAAGTCCTCACCGATCAGTCCCCGCCTGCCGGTAGCGGTGACCACCAGCTCGCAGGACCGGGAGGCATCATCCAGGCCGGCGATCTCATAGCCGTCATAATGAGCCAGGAGCCTGGCGACCGGGTCGATATCGACAACAAGAACCCGGGTGCCCAGGCGTCTCAAATAACCTGGCCACTCCCTGACCCACCATGCCGTAGCCTACAACGGCTACCCTGGCTCCGTCCCAGTCTCGCTTTACGAGGCGGGCGAGGGACTCGACGACACCATCGCCGACACCGTGAAAATTCTCGATGCGTGACTTTATGATTCCATCGTTCAGGTTGATGACCGGGAAATCCGTGCCTGGCCGGAGCCGGCGCAGGCGCTCGATACCGCTGGTGGTGATTTCCGAAGCGCCGAGCAATCCCTCGCCGCCGGTTTCGAGATAAGCGGAAAGCAGGTCGAAACCCGTGTCCGAGATGACCTGGGGTCTGGCTTCCAGAACTCTGCTCCGGGCGTTATCGCCGGTGAAGACGAGAGCGCCGCATTCTCTCATGTAGTCGATGGCCTGCTCCTCGCTGGTGGCAGGGTTGCATTCGCTCATGAGCAGGCGGCAGCCTGTTGAGGCAAGCGCCTCTGCCGCCAGCGCGGTGATCTCGGTGAGATGGCAGTTCCAGCCGAGCACTAGGGAAGCGAGAGTACCTCGTCTCGAAAGCCTTTCTGAAAAGTTTTTCATGATCGGGAAATTCTCGCGAGCCGTCCTGAAGACCGTCGACTCCATGATGTCCCATTCTCTGTCCCGTTCTTCAGCGGTCATTTGTCTTTGGCGTGCCGAGCACCGGCAGACCGGCCTGGCGAAGGATTGATACTGTAAGTGGTACTGGCAGCCCGATCACATTGGTATAGCATCCTTCCAGTTTGCTGACGAAAGCTGCCGCTGCTCCCTGGAGAGCATAAGCGCCGGCTTTGTCCAGGGGCTCTCCGGTTGCGATATAGGCGTCGATCTCCTCTTCGCAGAGTTCTCGAAAATGGATGATTGTCTCCTGGCAGGCCGAGACTTCTCCGCCAGAGGGTAGAACCAGGCAGACCCCGGTGAAGACCTGATGGGAGGTGCCGGAGAGGAGCCGCAGCATACGCCGGGCCTCTTCGGGATTGCCGGGCTTTCCCAGAAGCTCACCGGCATACGCCACTATGGTATCGGCGCCCAGCACTAGAGTGTGGGCTTCGCCACCCGTCTCGGCGGCCACGGCTCTGGCTTTCAAGCCCGCGAGCTCTATTACTGCCTCTTCCGGGCTCATGGGAGTATGAATCGTCTCGTCCACGCTGCTCGGTCTCACCTCGAACTGCAGACCAAGCGTGGTGAGCAGAGCCACCCGGCGCGGAGAGGCCGAAGCTAGAATAAGGGAGGGAGTCGCTTCCGGGGTGCCCATTTATATGTCTACCTGAATGTCAGCTCCAGTACTTGAATACGCTTATTGCCCTTGTCTGCCACGAAGAGGAGATTGTTCTCGTTGTCGATGCAGAGATCGGAGGGACCGACGAATTGCTCGGGACCGGGGCCGAGGCTGCCGAAACTGTAGAGCCATTCTCCCGAAGGTCCGAAGACCTGAACGCGGTGGTTTAGAGAATCGAGAACAAAGATACGATCGTGACGATCGACAGCGACGGCCCTTGGCACATTGAACATCCCTCGCTCCCGCCCTTTGCTGCCGAAGGTCCTGATATGAGCTCCCGAGCGGTTGAAAATCGACACCCGTGAGGTTCCGTAATCCACGACATAGAGACGGTTGAGCCGATCGGTGGCAAGGCCGGAGGGGAGCTGGAACTGCCCCTCTCCGGTACCTTTGGCTCCGATGGCTCGCACCCAGACACCTACATCCGATTGGAAGACCTGGAGAGTTGCGGAGCCTGAGTCGGAGACATAGAGGAGTCCGGTGGAGTCGATGGCGATCCCCTGAAGTCCGCCGTCTTTGCCCTGGATGTTTTTGAACTCTTTGAGATAGGTTCCCTGGCTGTCGAATATCCTGATGTAATGATCGCTCGAGTCGCAGGCATAGATTCTGCCGCGCTCGTCGAAAGCAAGACCGGACACCTTGGTGAAGCGTCCGCCTCCGGTTTTCGATTCGGCTTCGGGTCTTTGAATCAACCGGGTGATCCAGCGCCCGTCATGGGAGAAGATATGCGCTACCCGTTTGGCTGTATCGGCTACGACAATACGGCCGGAGCGATATGCCACTACCGACGGTTCGGCGAAGGGACCATCATCGCCGGTGCGGTCGATGGTGTAAGCAGCTCTTACCGGCCGGTACTCCGCGGAGATAGGGGCCGGCATCGCGTGCGCAAGCCGGGCGGCCATACCGGCGGGTTGGCGCTTGTCCTGTTTGCCGTCGTCTGAGCCTCCTGTATCGAAAGTCACCGACTTCTTTACTTTCTTGTCTTTGAGGATTCCCTGCCGGTCGAGGGAGACTTTGCCCGTGAGACCTGATATGTCTTTGCTTCCGGCGACGGTTTCGGCTGTGGAATTCTCCGTCTCCTTCTCGTCGGCACTGGTGATGATCTCTTGGACCGAGAGGTCGACGCTTGTGGAGTGGAGATCCAAAATCGGGTCATCCTGCTCTTCCGGAACCTGGTCGACAGCCAGGCGGAACTCGCGAACGAATTCCACCACAGAGCGATAGCGGTCCCGGGGGCGCTTGCGCAGGGCCCGGGTGACGCAGGCGGAAAGCTCGGCTGGAATGGAAGGCATGACTATATGAAGCGGCACTTCCTCCTGGGACATGATCTTGACGATGGTGGCGGCGATACCATCACCGGTGAAAGGGAGCTTCCCCGATAGTGCCTCGTAGGTAACCACCCCCAGGGAGAAGATGTCAGCCCGGTGATCCACGGTCTTGGCGTTCTGCAGCTGCTCGGGAGAGACATAGGCGAGGGTGCCGAGCATCACCCCGGTCTTGGTGAGGTTGGTGGCTTCCAGATCCGCTACCCGGGCAATCCCGAAATCAGTGAGCTTGACGCTGCCGTCATCGAGAATGAAGATATTGTCCGGTTTGACGTCCCTGTGCACGACATTCAGGGTATGAGCGTAGGACAGACCTTCGGCAATCTGCTCGAGGATGGCCAGGTATGCCCTGGGCTTTATCCTGCCGCCGCGCCGGCTGATCTCTTTGCGCAGGCTGTGCCCTTCCAGGTTTTCCATGACATAGTAATGGCTGTCGATCTCCTTCGAGATGTCCAGGACCGAAACGATGTTTTTGTGCTTCAGGGACAGCACTGTTTCGGCCTCGCGCTGGAAGCGCTCGCGAAACTCCTTGTGCTTGTTCGGATCGATATTCTCGAGGATGAGCTGCTTGATGGCGACGATCTTGTCCGAGCGCAGATCCTGTGCCTTGTATACGATACCCATGCCGCCCCGGCCGAGCTCGGCCAGGATCTTGTAGTTCTCGAAAGGCCTGGTCATGGGACTATTCTACGACGAATACGAGCTCGGTCTTGCCCACTGTCAGCCGGTCGCCGGGGTTGATCTGGCGTCGCTCACCGAGGAGCTCGCCGTTGATCATCGTGCCGTTGGTGGAGCCCAGGTCCTCGACCCAGTAGCCCCCCTGCATCTGCAGAACCCAGGCGTGATGGCGGGAGATGTAATGGTCGTGAGTGAGGGATATATTGTTGGTCTGATCCCTGCCGATCTTGCTCACTGATTGATTGAGAGGATAGCGCTCGTTGGTCAGCTTGTTGTACAGGAAGGCCGGACGCGAGACCTGCCCCTCGCTGCCTGCTTGATGTCCTGGAACTTGTTGCATACCTGGTCCTTGGCTTGAGAGAGCGTTGTTTCCGCAAACAGTGCAGAGACCGTTACCGCCTACCGTTCCACCGCATCTGACACATTGACCACTGGGCATGACACTCTGAGCTAGCTGGCGCCATTGTTGGAGTCTTCAGTGTACTTGATGACCACCACGGTGACGTTGTCGGGTGCGCCGCCGTCGATAGTCTGCTTGACCAGCTCCTCGCAGACGTCGTCCGGATCATCGCCGTCCTTGCAGACTTCGCCGATCTGCTCGTCACGCAGAACCGTCGGCAGACCGTCCGAGCAGAGGACTACCCAGTCTCTGGGCTTGAGCTCCACCGGGGTGTGGTCAATCTCCACCCGCTCCTCATGACCGAGACAGCGGGTGATTAAATTTTTGTAAGGGTTGATGCGAGCTTGCTCTTCGGTGAGCCTGCCGGCCCGGACCATCTCCTGGACGACCGAATGGTCGTTGGTGAGCAGCTGGTGCTTGCCGTCCCGGAGTAGATAGGCACGAGAGTCGCCCACATGGGCAATCTGGAGAACGTTGCCGTCGCACTGCACAGCTACCACCACCGTGGTACCCATGCCGCGGACCGTCGCATCTTCCTCCGCTTCGTTCCAGACCCGGTGATTGGCCTTATGAACGGCTTCTTCGAGCCACTTTTGGATCTTGTCCTGGTCGTCTTTGGGGGGAGGGGCTTCTCGCCACTGCTTTTCGATGGCATCCACCGCCAGCTTGCTGGCTCGCGACCCTCCTACGGCGCCGCCCATGCCGTCCGCGACCGCGAATACCCGCTGGTCGGGGCTCATCCAGAAGTTGTCTTCATTTCTCTGACGCTGACAACCGGCATCAGTTCGTGCAGCCGCACGCCACTTAAGCATCGCCTATCTCCGTTGCCTCCTCGATGAGTCCTTGGTAGATCCGTCTCTAAGTTTAGATGATCTTACGAGGTGTCCTAATATTATTGCCACCATTACACCATTTCCAATCAAGAAAAATTTTGCATATGATTGGTATTCGGGAATCAAAGAGGTACCAAAGTATAAAAGCGCAAAGGACAGAAACCAGAGCGCCTGCACTAACAAATTTACTCCATTTTTCCGTTTGTCGGCGATTTCGTTTTCTAAAAGATTAAGCCTGCTTTTCAGCGCAGTGACCTCATTCGAGTCTGGTAGCGGCTTTCGTAGCAGATCAGGACTTACCCGCTCGGGTATCAAGGTGTCATTATTGGTGCTGTCAAGGAATTGCAAAGGGCTCTCGGCCGCCTTCTTTACCCTGGTCAATCGCTGCCAGACCGCCCTCAGGGACATCTGCTCGGCGGAGCCCAGGAGCTTGAGAACCTGCGCCGCTTGCTCGGGCTTGTTGAGAACCCACTTCTTCAGGGAGGGCTTGGCAGCCTCGACGAAAGAGAAGTTCGGGTGCAGGGTGCGGGCGATGCCTTCCAGGGATGAGCCCGTCCGGATCAGATATGCCAGGGTGGGGGGCATGCGCAGAGCGCGGTCCGTGGCGATTTCGTCCACATCCTCTTCGATGGTTCCGAAGTCCAGGTCACGGATTCCTCTGCCCGCGTAATACTCGATGAAAGGCTTGATCGCCCGCTTGATGGGCTCGACGCTGGCGCCGGGCCTGATGATCTCGAGGTCGGTGAGATGCTTGATGAGCTCTTCGATATCGTTCTTGATAACCGCGGCTATACAACCGGTAATGGCATTGCGCTGGGCCTCGGTGATCCGGCCGATCATGCCGAAGTCATAGAGCACGATGTTGCCATGATGATCGATGGCCATGTTGCCGGCGTGCGGATCGGCGTGAAAAAATCCGTGCAAGAGCACCTGGTCCAGGTAGCAGGTGACCAGGCGGTTGCCTATGGATACCAGGTCGAGACCCGATTCTCTGAGCTCGTCCACCTGATCTACTTTTATTCCCGGTATATACTCGAGGGTGAGAACCCTTTTCCCTGTATATTTCCAGAACACTCTCGGGATGCGGATATCCTGATGATCCTTCAAAAAGGTACGCAGGCGGTCGGCATTCTTGCCTTCCTGCAGATAGTTGATCTCCGAGAAGAGAGTCCTGCCGAATTCGTCTGATAATTTCAACCAGCTCTCCCACTCGCCGGTGGGTCTGAGCACCGAGCCCATGCGTGTGACCAGGCGCATATACCCGAGGTCCTGGTAAAAACGGGAAGCCAGGTTCGGACGCTGGACTTTCACCACCACGGCAGTGCCGTCCTTGAGCCAGGCCCTGTGGACCTGCCCGATGCTTGCCGAAGCCACCGGCGTCTCTTCGAAGCGATCGAAAAGGGCTTCGGGATTGCGTCCCAGGTCTCGCTCGATGATCTCTTTGACCCTGCTTATCTCGAAGGGCGGTACATTGTCCTGGAGCTGGGCGAGCTCGTCGGCCATCTCCGGCGGCAGGATGTCACGCCTCACTGAGAGGAACTGCCCGAGCTTCACGAAGGTGGGACCGAGCTCGATGAGGGCCTGCCTGATCCTGGATGCCTTGCGCTGGCGAAGCTGGGTCTGGGAAAGGTCCCTGGCCTCGCCGTAGCCGTACTTGTCGGTGATGGACCCGGCGACGAACGCTGTCAGGGTCCTGGCCACCTGCCAGAATCTCTCGTCCCGGAGGATCTCGTTCGGTCTGACTGTGCGATCGGCTATGGCCGGGTCATAAACAGGTGTGCCCGCCGGGTTGGATGCCTGGCCGGCGTCTTTCTGCCGGCGCGTGTGCCTGGGCTTGATGATAGCCCCGGTGCTGGTGCGCAGGCGTCTCTTGAACTCATCGGAGAAGGACTCGGACGCGCCCTGATTCTCCGCTTGATCTGCTGCTTGATCCGCCGCTTTATCCGCCGCCTCGTCCTCTTGTCTATCCGACTGAATCTCTTTCATCGAAGGACCCCGGCGAATATCGCCTGACGGCTATCTTTTCGAATGCTCTAGACGGAAGCCTTCATCTGCTTGAGCTCGGCAATCTCGGCTCTGAGCGTGGCAATCTCGGCTCTCAGCTCGTTGATCTCGGTGGAGTCGCCCAGGGCGCCCAGTGAGAAATCGGCTACCTGGCGGCGAATCTTCTCGCGTACCTGGCTCTCGAGAATTTCAGAGCGCTGCCATACGTGCTGCGAAATCTCGTTGGCGACCTGTTTCATGCGGTCTTTGGTCTCTCCGACCCGCTCGCTTCCAGAGGTCTTGTACTCGGTGGCTCTGGCGGTAAGGGCGTCAATGAAGTCCTCCAGGCGCTCGCGACCCACTTCTAGAGCGGCTCTTCCCAGGAAGAATATTTTTACCATCGGCCGAATCACAGTGACAACCTCCATCTGACTGAGCCCGGGGAGCGAAGCCTGGGACTCCTGGCAGGTAAAGACAAAATACATGGAAGATTATACACTAGCCCCTTGTCCATGCGTGTGAATCCCAGTTTTATTAAGGGGCAAGAAATATGCTCTCACCCGAATCCAAATCTCTGGTCGCTGACGGATCGGAGGAGGTTACCACCAGCAGCACTCGTGAGCCGCTGGCCAAGCGGACCGACTCGGTTTCGCTGATCTATGTCCCGCTCCACCTTGGCGGCGCCCACCGGGGGGTGAGCATGGGCCCGGCCGCCATGAAGGTCGCCGAGCTCAGTGAGAAGATTCAACAACTCGGCTACAAGGTCGCTGATGAGATCGATATAAATGTGCCCAACTCGCTTTGCTGGATAGACGAGAATTCCGGAGCCAAGTGCGTTCCGGAGATTGGCGAAGTGAGCGTGAGGGTTGCCGAGGTCGTCGAAGACTGTCTGCGCAGAGGCACCATACCGATTACCATCGGTGGTGACCATTCCCTGGCCATAGGAAGCCTCGCCGGAGTCTCGAACTATTACCGCAAGCAGGACCAGAACTTCGGTCTCGTCTGGTTCGACGCTCACGGCGATATCAATACCCCCGACACCAGCCGCAGCGGCAACGTGCACGGCATGCCCCTGGCTGTCTCTCTCGGCGTCGGCGACGAGCGTCTCACCGACTTGCTCGGTTTCTCTCCAAAGGTGCAGCCTCACCGCTCGGCGCTTATCGGTATTCGCGATCTCGACCCGCCGGAGCGCGACCTGATCAATCAGACTGGTATCACGCCATTCACCATGCGTGATATCGATCATCTCGGCCTGGGCAGGGTTACCGACCTGGCTCTCGGGGCCCTGGGGTCCGACGTTTCGGGATTGCATCTTTCCTTCGACATCGACGTAATCGATCCCGGTACCGCTCCTGGTGTCAGCACCGCGGCCCGGGGCGGGCTGAGCTACCGCGAGAGCCTGCTCGCTCTGACCCTTCTCGCCGAGTCTCAGCTCCTGCGCTCCATCGACATCGCCGAGCTCAATCCGGCAAGAGATATCCATAATCAGACCGCCGAGCTGGCTGTTGAGCTCATCCTCTCCTGTCTGGGCAAACGCATTCTCTGATTTTCATTCGGGGTAGACACCGGACGAATGTCGTACTATACTTACGTATGTGTTTTTCCGGAGTGGAGATGAGCTTTCATGAAATCGCTACCCCCCAGGCAGCAGGACGTACTCAATGCAATCGTCGAGCTCACCGATCGGAAGGGCTTTCCTCCCAGCCTGGCTGAGCTCGCCCGGGAGCTGGGCCTGAAGAATCGCATGACGGTCCACCAGCATGTGGCGGCTCTCAAGAAGAAAGGCCTGGTGAGCTGGGAGTCCGGCCTCAACCGATCCCTTACAGTTGTCGATGAAGGGCTCAAATATGTGACGGTGGAGACAGCCGGCAGCAGCGGTGGGCATCTTCTCAGTGACGATTCTCAGAGGGCTGCGGACCGCGAGCCGGTCTCGATCGAGAGCGGCATCCCCCTGCGGGGTCGCATTGCCGCAGGCTCGCCCATCGATGCTCTCGAGAGTCCGGAATTCCTCACCATCGAGACCGACTACGCCGGCAGCGGTTGTTATGCCCTGCAGGTCAAGGGCGATTCAATGATCGATGACGGCATATACGAGGGCGACTTCGTCATCGTCAAGCCCAATCCCTCCCCGCACAATGGCGAGATAGTCGTGGCTCTGCTCGAGGATGGCAGCGCCACTCTCAAGCGCTTTTACAAGGAGAACGGCCGGTTCCGCCTGCAGCCCGCCAATGCAAGCATGGAGCCCATCTTTATCGAGCGCGCCCATGACCTGAATATCCAGGGAACCGTCGTCGGGCTCTTCCGCCGGATCTGAGATCTTAGATCGATTACAACAATCGCGACGGCTGCAACCGTCAGGATGCCGCCAATCTCAGAGCGTCACGCATCTCGGCTGCTCCGGCGAATCGCTCCCGGCTGTCCTGGGCAGTCGCCTTCGAGACCAGGGCGGCGAGCCCGGGGCTGATCCCGAGCAGCTCGGCATCGAGGATGGTGGTCTCGAGGGGCTCGGGGTCTCCGGCCATTAGCATGAAGGCAATGGTGCAGCCCAGGGAGTAGATATCGCTTGCCGGGCAGGGAGAGTTTTGAAACTGCTCAGGCGGCATATACGAGTGTTTGCCTCCGATGATATCGGTGGTGGTACCGTCCAGTCTGTGAGCAAGGGTGAAGTCGACAAGGCGAACTCCTCCCGCATCGTGATTGGTGCTCGATATCATGATGTTCTCGGGAGTGACGTCGAGATGAACCACCGGCGGTGATAGCCCGTGCAAGTACTCTAGAATGTCGCAGATCGCCGCGCCTATCTCGATGACGCGTGCTGGCGGAAGAGGACCGCTCTCTTCGACGAGCTGGCGAAGCGATCTGCCCTCCACGAATTCGCTTACTATATATTCGCGCATGTCTTCGATAAAATAGGCTTCCAGTCCGGCCAGTCCCGGATGGCTGAGGTCTTTCATTATGCCGGCCTCGCGATTGTCCATCTTCTGCGCAGCCGCCATGGCCTCGGCAGTCTCGGGGATTATGTATTCTTTGAGCAGGCAATCCCCGTTCGGTCCTTTGGCCAGATAGGCGGTCCCCTGACCGCCGGCTCCGATGCGGCGCTTTATTCTGTAGCGGCCATCGAGCACGGTGCCGCTCTCGAGCTCTTCCCGGCGCTTGCGGACGTGCTCGGTCTCCAGGCTTTCCAGCCAGATCTCGGTGAAAGCCGGCAGGTTTTCCGGCCTCTCTTGAAGCAGGGAGACGCTCTTTTCTCTGAGCTCCGGAAATTTCTCGGCGGCAAGCCGGAGAAAGGCTCCTTCGTCTACCCAGTCGTTGCCTCGCCCCAGCCGGAAGGAGCCACTATCATCCCGTGTCCGGAAATTGACTATGACCGGAGCCCGAGCCCATAGAGGGCTGTCCATCGAAAGCTCGGTCAGATCGCTCCAGGCGATGGTCTGCTCCACTCTCTGCCTGCCGGTGAGCCCTCCGGACAGGTTGTAGCGAAGCCTGATCCCGTTCTCATCGGCTTCCAGGAGCCTGTGGGAGCTGGTAATGCAGGGCAGTAAAGCAGCCGCTCCGGCAAGGATCAGTAGAGGCAAGAGCAATAGCAGGGACGAGAATTCTTCGAGGCGGTAGAAATGAAGCCAGGGGACGCCGAAGCAGAGACCGACTGTGATACCGACCAGAGAGATGACGAAGATCAGGGGGACCAGAGCGGATGAGAGCTCCGGGGGCTCGAGCAAGCTGTCTTCCTCGAACTCGTTGAGGAGCATATCCGGATCTCTTTCTTTCTCCATCAGGTCGGCAGCTCCTCCAGCAGAGCCCGGGCTGACCGGGGTCGGTCTTCGGGATCCCTGGCCGTGAGCCGCTCCACCAGGCTTTCTACAGGAGCGGAAATGCTCTCCGCCAGCCGGGAGGGGTGAGCGGTCTTGAGTGGGACTGGGTCGGTTCCGGAAAGGAGAAAACTCAGGGTCGCACCGATGGAATAGAGATCGCTCAGAGGAGTTGTCCGTCCCTTGCACTGCTCCGGGGACATATAGGCCTGCTTGCCCACAAGAGTGCGGGTGGCGGTGCCGACAAAGGTGTTGGCGGCGCCGAAGTCGATCAGTCGGACGGTGCCGCTCTCATCGACGATGACATTGTCCGGCGATATATCCCGGTGGATGATCGCCGGCCGGCGCTCATGAAGGTAGGCGATGATGCCAGTCAGTTGCCTGATCCAGTCTATGGCCCGGCTTTCCTCCAGGGGACCCTCTTCCCGGACGATCTGTCTGAGATTGCGCCCGTTGATGAATTGCAGCAGGATATAGTGCCGCTTATTCTCGACGAAGCAATCATAGACCCTGGCTATTTGAGGGTGATTGAGCCTGGCGAGGATCTCAGCCTCGCGCTCGAAGAGCTCCAGGGCTTTGTCTCTGAGCCGCGTGTCGGTGGCGGGAGGCAGGACTGCTTCTTTGACCACCGCAGGTCTTCCGTCCTTGAGGACGGCGAGATAGACTGCTGCCATGCCACCAGCAGCGATGAGCCGGCGGATTTTTACGCGTCCGGAGTTCAGTATCGTGTTCGGTGCAAGTGGCACGAATGCGGTGTTGCCTGTGTGGAAGCCCAGGGCATCCGTCCATAGTCGAGTGAAACTGGTCTCCACCGTGCCGCTGTCGCCGGGGGAAAGCTCCAGGCGCTCCATTACCCTTTCCGCTCTCAGATCCGGTGCATATCTCCTGATGGCATCGAGGAGCTTTTGAAGCTCGACACGCTTGAACCCGAAAATGTCCAGAAGAATTTTTTTGTCGTCTTCGATTTCGAAAACCAGGGCATCTGTCCTGTCTGGTTCCAGAAGCTTTATATCCAGTGATTTTATGGAGCTCCATGGTATCGTTCGTGGTATTCCGCTCTCCAGAGACACTGAAGCAGGCAGCTTGATAGCGCTGCTGCTGCAGGTTATGGCGGAATCGGCAGGGAGGCGCCTCCTGACCAGGTAGATGACCACCACTGTGATCAGCACCGAGATATAGAGGGCGAAGAGAGCTTTCGAGCTGATCAGGAAGAGGATGGCCGCTACCCCGACCGTGATGAAGGTGAAGGCGATGGCTGAGAGATTGAGCAAGACATTCCTGTCCCGATCGGCAAAAGGAGCCAGGATCCTGATTTTGACCCGGGTGCGGCTGTCGCTGTACCTGATTTTGATCAATGCCGGAGTCTACTGGAAGAGACGGCGCATGAAGCCCGGCAGCGGCTGGCTGGTGTCGATCTCCAGCGTCTTCTCATTCTCGTAGCGCACCATGCCCGGTTTTTTGGGATCGACCTTTTTGACATATTTGCAGCGCGTGTAGACGACTCGCACGGTGGAGCCGGCTGCCGCTCTGGAGAATCGGGCAGCCACCTGGGCTGCTTCGGTGAGGGTCTGTTTGGGAGGGTCCTGCCGATTGCCCGAGATCCTGATCAGGACGTGAGCGCCGCCTTGACCCAGGACGTGGAGCCAGAGGTCGTTGGGGTTGGCGATCTTGCTCATCAAGACATCATTCTCGTGACGGTTGCGCCCGACATAGATGGTCCATCCGTCGCTGGATTTGAAATTGAGGATTCGCTGCTTGCTTCGAGGCTTGCCAGTGGTCTGAGTCCCGGCGCCGCGATTCTTGCTCTTCTCTGGCGCCTGGCGCCTGGGGGAGAGGGTGTCTTTGATCTTGCGGAGCTCATTGATATCGGCGGCACTCTCAGCCGATGCTCGCAGGGCGTCGAGCACCGCCATCCGCTTGCTCACCTCGGTCACGGTGCCGGAGGCGGCGGCCTTTCTGGCTCTGGTCTTGGCGTATTGCGTATAATAGTGCTGAGCGTTCTGTCTGCCCGAGAGCTGTGGATTGAGCTTGATCGTGACGGTGCGGCCATCGCCTTCCGACCAGTTCTCCACTTCGAGATCTGTCTGACCGGGCTGTATCTTGTTGAGATTGCTGAGGATCATATGACCCCAGGTCTTGAGCTCCTCGAGCTCGCCCTCGGCTTGCATATGCGCTTCGGCGACCTGGCGACGCGACTCGAGCTTGCCTGCTTCGGAGGCAATCTCGGCTTTGATTTTCTCGCGTAATTGCAGGAAGGCTTCCCGTGCTTCAAGGGCCCGGAAATAATGCTCGACCAGATCGTTTACGGTGGTGAAGGATGTCCAGATGCTTTCATCGCTATTGTCCGGATACCAGCCCAGAAGCGTGTAACGTTCGAGGTCCACGCGCATGAGCGGCTTGAAGTCGGTCCTCTCTTGCAGGCTGGAGAGTTTATCCCACAGGCGCTCTTTCAGATCGGTCTCTTTCAGGGCTTCCGAGATCCGGCTTTTCAAGCCAGTGCCGGTGACAATCTCTTCGCTGAGATGTTTGCCCAGTCCGGTGAATTCGTGAAGGAGCCATTGCTCCAGGGTGGCTGCCCGGGGCCGGCCGCCCTCCTCCTCTTCCTTGCTTTCGCAGGCGGGGAGTTCTGCAATGCGCTCTTCGAAGACCTTTCTCTCGAGAGCGAAGACGTTCGGTCTATCCTGGCCGGGAGGCCTCTGGTAAGGCAGATTGGGCAGGACTTCCCGTTGTCTGCTCATTTCCCTGGTGACGGCATGGGAGGAGGAAAGTATCTTTTTGCTCTCTTTCTCCCAGAAGATAAGATTGCTATGGCGCCCCATGATTTCGGCGGTGAGGATCTTGATGGACGGGGTTCCCACCTCGTCCAGGCAGGAAAAGACGAAGTCGACGATGCGCTCGCCGGGCAACTGGTCGACGCCTACCAGGGTGGCGCCGGTCAGGTGCTTGCGCAGCACCATGCAAAAATTGGGTGGCTGGTTATTGCTGTATTTCGATTGATAGCGCTCGTAGATGCTGCCTTCTCCGGCGTGGCTGCTGTCTTTGCTGCTGGGGATACGAACCAGGCACATGCGCCCATAGACCGACTGGGCTGAGAGGAAAACGCTGACATTGCCGCCTTTGGAGCGCAGATCGATTATGATTTCGTCACGGGCAAGTTGATATACCTTGTCCACTTTTCTGTTCAGGAGAAGCGGTCTTGCTTCTTGAAGCACAGCCCGGATAGAAAGGGCGTCGAATGGTTGCATGACAACACCGGCTCGGGTTCAATAGATGAAAATTTATCAAATAATCTATTCTTTTGCGAATCGCTCGAATTGAGAAATTCCCGGTAATAATGAAGCAGAACATGGTGGCATGTCATGATAAAGGAATCGATCATTCGTAAGCCCGTTCAGCCAGCACGAGCCGGAAAGCCGGCAGCCGGAAGGCTGATTGTCGTCACCGGACCATCCGGAGTCGGCAAGGGCACGGTCACGGGTAGCGTTGTCGGCCAGGTCGAGAGCATAGCTAAATCGGTCTCGGTCACAACCAGGCATATCAGGGACGGTGAAACCGAAGGGGTCGATTATTTCTTCCGGACCGTGGAAGAGTTCCTGGACATGGAGACGAAAGGCGAGTTTCTCGAGTCCGCCCAGTTTGCCGGGCACTATTACGGCACGCCCGAGCACTGGGTCGAGGAGAAAATCAGAGAGGGCGTCGATGTCATTCTCGAGATCGAGGTGCAGGGCGCCAGGCAGGTCAGGGACAAATGCCCCGGTGCCGTGCTGGTCTTTCTCTCCCCTCCTAATTTCGAGGCTCTCGAAGAGCGCTTGAAAGGGCGCGGCAAAGACACCCGGGAGATGATCGCCCTGCGTCTGGAGAAAGCCCAGGAAGAGCTGCAGTGTCTCGACCTCTTCGATTATGAAGTTATTAATGACAATCTCGAAGAAGCCGTTCGCAATATGACGCATATCGTGTATGCTGAAAGACTGAGAATAAGACCCGCAGCAGAGGCAGAGAGCCGTTAAATGAGCACCACTAATATTCTCGATCAACTCCTGGACGAAAACACCAACCGCTACGAGCTGGTTTTGAAAGTCGCCCAGAGAGCCAAGCAGATCAAAAACGAATCCCGCGAGCAGGCCAAGACCACCAATGCCGTAATCCAGGCTTTGCAGATGGTGGCTGCCGAGGGTGACGGCACTATCCTGATCTCGCCTTCCGGCTATCAGCTTTATTGATTCGAGCGCCTGTCCCGATTGGTTAATTTGCTCTCATTGCCGACACAATGGGAATTACCGGGTTGTCAAAGTCCTCGCCTCTGTCTACACTGCTGTTACTCCGCGTAATCAAGTAGAAGGCAAGCAATGGACCTCTGGTCGACCCTCTTACTGTTTGCCCTGATGTCAGGGATTATGGGATGGTGTATGACACCATTCCTTAACGGCATTATCTGGTTTTGCGACTGGCGGGACGGCAACAACATCGACTGGGGGCTCGAAACAGCTTTTACTGTTGCTGTTCCCTTCGCCTGGATGTTCGCTCTTTTCGAAATCATAATCCTCTACCACCGCTAGGAAGCGCTCTTTGCCTTCCCTGCCCCCGGACTGCTCGGCAAGCTCGGTGAGGATATCCACCACCTCCCGGGCTGAATCGATCTGGGTGAGTCGAGCCCGGAAAGGGGCGCTGTGCGGAATCCCCTTGGTGTAGTGGGTGAGATGGCGCCGGGACTCATTGGTGCCGACGCGAACGCCTTTGTAATCGATCAGGCCCAGGGCATGCTGAACAGCGCAGATCAGGCGCTCGATGGTGTCGGGCGGGTCGTCCAGCTTTCCCTCGTCCAGATATCTGGTGATTCTCGGAATCAGCCAGGGGTTGCCCAGGGTGCCCCGCGCCACTGCTACCCCGTCGCAACCTGTGATCTCGAGCAGGCGCTCGGCATCCTCGGGCTCGAAGATATCGCCGTTTCCGAAAACAGGAATGGACAGCGCCTTTTTCACATGGGCTATAAAGTGCCAGTCGGCTTTGCCTGCGTAGCGCTGTTGCCTGGTCCTGCCGTGCACTGTGACCGCCCGGGCCCCGGACCCTTCCATGAGCTCTCCGAACTCGACACAGTTGCGCGTATCGTCGTCCCAGCCCAGGCGGAACTTCACTGTTACCGGTATCGAGACGCTCTGGACCACTGTCGAGACTATCTCCGCAGCCAGCTCGGGCTCGCGCATCAGGGCGCAACCGTCTTTGCCGTTGGTGATCTTGGGGACCGGGCAGCCCATATTGATATCGACAAAGTCGGCTCCCCGGGCTTCTGCCGACCGGGCCGCCGCCGCCATCACCTCGGGCTCATGCCCGAATATCTGGATGCCGATGGGATGCTCGTCCTCGGCCAGATCCATGAGACGCGACTCCGGTCGGAAAAGCAATCCTTTGCTCGAGACCATCTCGGTGGCGAGCATGCATGTCCGGTCCACCCGTCTCACCATGCCTCGAAAGACGATATCGGTCACCCCCGCCATGGGCGGGACATAGACGCGACCGGGAATAGTCAGTGAGCCGATCTTAATGGGCACTTCAGCGACCTGTCATAAGCGAGAATGTCTCGATCAATTAGTTTACAAGAATGAGTCGCCCGGTTGTCAAACCGCAAAGCTATTACAATTCATATATCGTGTTCAAAAAGGTCCTTCCATGATCCACTCCCGAGCCAGCCAGACCGTTATTCTGTCAGCAGCCATGAGCCTTGTTGCCGTCCCGCAGGCGCTCTCCTACGGCACCTGCAAAGTAAGCGGCCGGGTCACCGATGCCGAGACCCGTCCTCTCAAGAATGTCGAGGTGGATCTCTGGGAGAAGGACGGCGAGCTGTCCCTGACCACCAGGACCAATCGCCGGGGCGAGTTCGAGTTCGAGCACGAGCCCTGCGGCTCCTGCTTTCTGGAGGTGACAGCCCCGGTGAAGACCGGACTTTCCCAGGCGATCATCGAGGACGTTCCCGGCGACGACAGCCGCAGTTATCTCGTATCTCTCAAGCAGGGCTTCTGTGTGAGAGGCCGGGTCACCTCCCGGGGCAAGCCCTTGAAGGGAATCATCGTCAAGGTCTACAGCAAGGAGCATAAGGAGGACAAAAAGGAGCGCACCCACGGCGGCGGCGCCATCCTCACCGGACGTGGTGGCGAGTTTCGAATTGTCCTGACACCGGGAGAAAAGACTGTAGTATTCATCAATACAAGGTATAAAGATGTCGTGCACCGGCGGGAAGCGTCGCTGAAAGTGGTCAAGGACATCACCCTTGCAGACGTGGAGTTGCCTGTGATTGAGAGGCGTCAATGAAACTGGCTCACTTCGATTGCCCTTTCGGGGCCGCAGGCGACATGCTCCTTGCCGGTCTGCTCGATGCCGGGGCCTCGCTGGCGGAGCTGAACGAAGCCCTGACCGGTCTCGCTATCGAGCCTGATGCCGTCTCGGTATTGACCAGCAAGGTCAGGCGTTGCTCGATTGAGGCGAACAAGGTCGACGTCCAATGCCATGAAGGCGGCAACGGGGACCATCATCACCATGAGCATCATGGTCGAAGCTTCAAGGACATCCGGGCGATCCTCGAGTCATCGAGGCTGCCTGACGGAGCCCTGGACCTTTCTCTGGCGATCTTCGGGAATCTCGCCAGGGCCGAGGCCCACGTGCACGGAACCTCGGTGGATGAGATCCACTTTCACGAGGTCGGGGCCCTCGACGCCCTGGCCGATATCGTCGGCTTCGCCTTCTGCTACCACCGGCTCGGTATCGAGCGGGCCACGGCAAGCCCTCTGCCCATGGGCGCCGGCGTGGTCAAAACCGAGCACGGGATATTTCCTGTTCCGGGGCCGGCTGTGGGCTATCTCATCGAGCAAGGCAGGGTGCCGACCTCGCCCCTGCAACTGCCTTTCGAATGTCTCACGCCGACCGGGGCGGCGATACTGACGACGGTGGCGTCATCCTGGTCCGGACTGCCGTCGTTTGCCCATATTGATAATATCGGATATGGTGCTGGCACTCTCGATCCCGGCGACCACCCGAATATCTGCCGCGTCTTTCTGGGCACCGCCTCGAAGTCGGTCTGGAGCGAAGGCGAGGAAGACGGGAGATTTCTCTGCGAGCTGGTCACCGTCATCGAGACCGATATCGACGACTGCTCCCCCAGTGTTCTAGCCTATGCCTGCGAGAAGCTCTTCGAAGGAGGCGCCCTGGACGTCACGGTGACACCGACGGTGATGAAGAAGAACCGCAGCGGCCATCATATCAGTGTAGTTTGCCGGGCCGACCGGCGAGAGCAGCTCGCTTCCATAATCATGGCCGAGACCTCGACTATCGGTGTACGCTGTCACAGCAGCGAGCGGCTCGTTCTCGAGCGGGATTTCGAGGTGGTGGAGCTTCCCGGCCCGGGGCGGGTGCGGGTGAAAGTAGCAAGCGACGGCGCCGGGAGAGTGCTCAATCTCCAGCCCGAATACAGTGATTGCGCCGATTATGCTCGAGCCCGGCAGATCCCGATCAAAGAAGTCATCGACCTGGTGATTGCAGCATACAGACAACAGTCATGACCAGACGCCGTCCCTCCTACTTGTTGAACGCTGCCCTGACGCTCTTGCTGGTGTCGGCTCCCTGTCAGGCGCAAGTCTCCGTGGGCGAGCTTAGCAGAAAGCTATCGACGGCCCGGGTCCTGGAGCCCGGTGTCAAGTTCGACTTGATTCGGCACGGCGATCAGATCGTTTTCGACGGCACTCTCGATAGCAATCTTTCGGAGAAAACCAAGCGAAATCTTGCTTTCGCTATCGCCTCGGTGATCCTCCATGCCGATGCCGGGGCTACCAGAAGCGTGGTGACCCGCTTTCGCAATGCCAGCCATCCTGGCTCTTTTCAGGACATCGTCGTGACCGGCAAAGAGGTCGTCGGGGTGGATGCCGGTATCGAAAACCGGGCCCGGGCCGTCGATAAGCTGCACGTGGTCAGTCTGGATGATGCCGAGAGTGCTTCTGTACGCGCCGCCAAATATGTCAGGTTCGCCCAGGAGATGCTCGAAGAGGACAATCCTTATGAAGCCGAGCATCTCTTTCAAGATGCTGTGGCAATGTCTCCGGATACGGCTGCGTCGGATTCAGGAATTCTCAAAGGTCTCTGCGAGCTTGCCCGGTCCTTCGACCAGCGCGAGGATTTCGACGCCGCCGGGCGCACTTACCGCCAGCTCTCCGCCCTCCTGGACCGTAATCCTGACGGGCTTCCTATCGACGGGCTCCGGCAGATAGCCAGGTTTTACCGGGACCGCTCGGATTATGCCAGGGCCCGGGAGGCGGCCCGGCGAATCGTCGATGTGGGCGGCAGGACACCGCTTGCCTCGCGCAAGCGTTATGGCGCCGATCTGCGTTTTCTGGCTTTCTGCAATCTCAAGCTCAATGATATTGCCCAGGCCAAGAAAGATCTGGAGCAAGCTCTCCTGTTCGTGAGAAATGTGGAGGGCGAGAGCCATCCGGAGGTAGCCCAGACCCTGGAGGATCTCGGTGACTGTTATGCTGCCGAGGGTAACAAGAGCCAGGCTCTGAGCTTTTACACCCAGGCCAGGGAGAGGTTCGATCGCTCCATGGCCGCCAGACCGAAGAGTCACGAGCAGAGAGTCGAGTACGAGATTTATAGCGGGGCGGTCGGCCGTCTCAAGAAGAAGATTGGATCCTACGGCGCGGGCGGGCGCCCTTAGAGCCAAGGAGGTTGCTCCTGGTGTCTATATCGATACTTCAGACTGCCTCGACCTTGCAAAAGCAATAGAGAAATTGCTGAGTCGTGCCGAAAGGCGTTTGATGCTGCTCTGTGGCGTGCTCGACGAGTTGGAATCTGACTCCGAATTCGCCGTGAAGCGACCGGGCATCGTATCGGACGATTTCCAGTCCACTGCATTTCTCCGGACCTTCCGGTCCGAAGGTGGCTACAATCACATGCCCGCCGGGCTTCACAGCATGAGCGACTTGCTCGATATAGGCTTCCCGGTCGGCCCGGGCGGTCAAGAAGTGAAAAACCGCCCGGTCGTGCCAGATGTCGAAGTGACGCTCCGGAAGCTCGACTGTTCTTATGTCTTCGACCATCCATGTGACATTGGACGCTTGGCTGCCCAGGCGCTCTCTGGTGTCTTCAACGGCCTTTTCGGAGATATCGAGCACGGTTATGTTGTGGTAGCCGCGAGCGAGAAGATCGTCGACAAGGGTCGACTCACCGGCGCCTACGTCGATGATGGTAGCGTCCGGATCATGGTCGATGGCCGTGAGAATGAGTTCGAGAGACTTCTCTAAGTGGGGGCGAAACCAGCTGACGGCGTTGGGCGCTTTTGTTCGGTAAATCTTATCCCAGTGCCTTTTCGCGTCCATGAAATCTCCGGGCTCTCAAGTGCGGGCGTTCATTGTATCTCATTGTCCCTGAAATTAACGTCTCCGAAACAAGTCGGCTCTAACCTTCGGGAATCGAGCGTTTTTTGTCGAGGAGTCATTACTATGGATCATCTGTTTCTGTCGCCAGAGGGGGTGCAGCCCAACCCGGAGAATCCAGTTGGCGTCAGTGGGTCGGATATCGTCCCGGGGCGGATCCCTGTCTGGCCTGCTGCTGCTTCTGCGCAGGAGCGAACCGAGGCGGCTCTTCCCCAGCTCTCCATAGAGGAATTGCCGGTCTGTCACGGACCCGTCTGTGTGGGAGAGCACCGTTATGTCACTCTGACATCCAACGCCAGATACGCTCTGGACACCTTCGAATTGATGGACGGCAACAAGGACGGTTATGTCAACGAAGACGAGATCGCCTCGTTCGAAAATCGATTCGCCAGGACAATCGATCCGGAAGAGCAGAAGATGCTGGAAGTTTATAAAGCCAATATCGACGGCTGGCAGACCCTGAGCAATGATGAGTGGGGTCGCGAGAGAAGCGGTGTTTCGAAACACGATCTATGGGCGGTACGCGAGAATGAGCAGGCCAGATCAACGGCAGAGGATGTGCGCCGGGTGATCGCCAGGCACTTCGATGAGATGGATAGCAATCATGATGGCGTCCTGAAACCTGAGGAAATCAGGCAATTCGCCGCCGAGAACGATTTCGAGCGACCGGTGAGCGACCTGTGGGCGGCGGAGATTCTACTTGCTGCCTCCAAACATCCGCCTTCCGAGATGCTCAAGCGCTCTTTGCCATTTGGCGCACCCTTCTCGTTCTTCCACAAGACCGGTCTCGATCGTGCCAATGCCGAGCTTGCGGCGATCATGACCGAGACCGGTTTCGACTGGAGCGATCGGGAAAGAATCTCCCGCCAGAGATAATGCCGGGTTCCGCCCGGAACATATACGGACGGAGGGCGTCTCGAGAGCCATGGGAGGCCTGCCATGCACGCTCGACAGTCGATTTCTGCCTTGATCTGCGCTCTCACCCTGGCCATGGGTCTTGTTCCGGGCCGGGCCTCTTCCCAGAGTCTGAGGTTGAAAAGACCGGAGCCGGCGTCCGCGCCCGCCTACAGTCTGACCACGGTGAGGACCACCCTGGCCAGACCCGATAAGATCGGTGATCTCGGCTCTTTCATCGAGCAGAGCTTCAAGACAGTCCCTCCACCGGCGCGTCCTGCCAGGCTGGTGGAATCCATCGCCTCGGCTTTTCCCGCCAACCTGGTCAGGCTCCAGGGGCGCGACATAGTGGTGATCATCGACAAATCCAGCTCCATGAGCACCAGGGACGCTCCCGGCGCCCTCAGCCGCTGGGACTGGACAGGCAGGCAGCTTACCGGTCTGGCGGGATCACTCAGCCATGTGCCGCGCTCGCGCCTGGACCTGGTGCTTTTCGACAATGATGCCCGTGTATTCGAAGGAGTCACCATGAGTGGTATCCCGGGAATCTTCTCGACCCACTCGCCATCCGGCGGCACCAATGTCACCCGCGCTCTCAAAGAGCAGATCGATCGGGCTTTCGTCCGTGGCTTTTCTCGTCCCCTGGTGATCGCCGTCATCACCGATGGTGCTCCAAGCAATGCCCGCTCTCTTCGCGAGCTGATCTGCCAGACGACTTTGAAGCTGGCCAGCCCGGATCAGCTCAAGATCACGTTCCTTCAAGTGGGCAGCGAGTCCCAGGGAAACAGGCTCTTGCCCCAGCTCGACAGAGAGCTCTCGAGAGAAGGTGCCCGGTTCGATATCGTCGACAGCAAGAGTTTTGCGGAGCTTACCAGCCGCGGTCTGGCGGCTGCTCTCGTAGATGCCGTGAAATAACTACTGCCCGTAATAATTGAAAATGGGATGCTGCTGGACCGCCGGATTGGCATAGCCGTTGCGAATGGCCTGCAATCTTTGCCGACCGGCCAGAGGTTGATTAGCCATTGGTTGCACCTGCATTTGCGCATTCTGGGCGCGAATCTGTTGTATCTCCTGCATTCTCATCTGCTCTATCGCTTGCATCCGCGCCTGTTGCATTCCTTGCGCCCGCATTTGTTGCCCTTCCTGGACGCCCTGGCGGAAGTGCCTCCCGAGCCCACCGCCCCTGTTGCGCCCAAGGCTGGTGTTGCCCCACCGGTCATCGCGGTCGTCGGAGCCCCAATTGTCGTCATTCTCCGGGGGAAGGTAGCCGTCCAGCCCGTTACGGGATCGGATTGATGTGGCCCGGTAGCCGTTGGCCGGCTCGTCGCCGCCGGGGGTGCCATAGTGATAGCGGGCCATGGAAGCGGCATAGCCGTTCGGCTTGTTCGGATTGTCATCTCGCCAGTCCGCCAGAGCGCTTGTGGAAAGAGTCGAGCAGATGGCCGTGAGTGCGATCAGATATTTCAGTCTCAAGACGTCTCTCCGGCAATGTATTCATCTTTGATTATAACGGTGCCCTCGTCAGTAGCGGGTGGCAGTCGCAAACCGCCCACTGCTTCTCCTCGTGGAATTCGTCAAGCTCATCGAGAGCTTCCTCGTGCTCGCTACTGTGGGTTCCGAAGACCTTTTCGGCTATGCTTACCATTTGTCGGTAGTCCGATTCGGCGGAGTCGAAGAGCGCCAGAGATTCGTATGCCATGGCTCGCTGGCGGAGCACCGGGATCGATTGCGCAGCTCCGGGTCCGTGTCTTCGCTCCAGATAGTCGAGAATTCGAGTGCAGGTCTCGATATCCTGCCTGTGGAGGTGAAGCCCTTCATAAGTCTCGGAGATGTCTTCCACCAGCTCGATAAAGCATTCGAAATCGGTGACTTTATCCTTGAGGCGGAGATCGAGAGCCCGTTCCAGCAATCCTCGTGCTAGCTCATACTGCATCAATGACACGTAATGGCTACCCAGGCAGGAGAGAGGACCGGCGATCATGTCGTCGATCGACGAGCTTCCATACGTCTCTGCCTCTTCGGGGTCCGACAGGATTCTTTCGCCTTCCTGAAGGGCCTTATTCATGAGCTCGAGAAATCGCCTGTCGTTTCCGCAGCTCCTGGCATCGAGACCCTTGCAAAAATACTCGGACCACTTATCTTCGTATGTTTCCTTCTTCTCGACTCTTTTACGCTTGGGCATATTCTCTCGGCATCGTGAAAGTTAACTCCGTTAGATGTCAGATGATATTCGACCGTCGGTTGGAATGAGCGAGCCTCGAGCTTAAATTATCTCAGACCATGTCTTTCGAGCTTGCTGCTAGAATCGGCAAACTCGCGGCTTACAGTCGCTTGGCAGCTTTCGGGAGCGAGGAGGCTTCACAGTGCAATTTTCGAGAGTACTTTCATTAGCGTTGATTTCGTCCTTTTTTACAGGCATTTTTGCTCCCCTTCCGACCCGGTGTCAGGAGTCCTGGGACCTGGACAAGATGCCTGCCGACCGGACGGTCTTGCCCCTCACGCCACCGACCGAGAAGCCCATCGAAGTGCTCGATGCCCGGGACGTCAAGGCCCCGCCTGTCTTTCAAGTGAGAGCGCCGCGCCGGGCGCCCAATGTGGTGATCATCCTCACCGACGATCAGGGCTTCGGATGCTCGAGCACTTTCGGAGGCGTCATCCCGACCCCTACCCTCGACCGGCTGGCCAGGTCCGGTCTGCGTTACAACCACTTCCATTCCACGGCCCTCTGCTCGCCCAGCCGGGCGGCGCTTCTCACCGGCCGTAACCACCATTCGGTGAACATGAGCGCGATCACCGAAGGCGCTACTTCCTACCCCGGCGCTACAGGCATGATCCCCCGGTCCACCGCCATGCTTCCCGAGATTCTCCGGCTGAACGGCTACAGCACCGCTCATTTCGGCAAGGACCATCTCACCGCTGCCTGGGAGACGAGCCCGTCAGGGCCCCTGACCCGCTGGCCGACCATGCGCGGCTTCGATAAGTTCTATGGATTTCTGGGCGGCGAGACCAATCAGTGGTCGCCGATGATTTATGACGGTGTCGCTCCCATCGAGAACCCCGGCAAAGGCGACCCGAACTATCATTTTCTCAATGATATGACCAGTAAGTCCATCGAGTGGGTGAGAGTCCAGCAGTCTCTCACGCCGGACAAGCCTTTCTTCCTTTACTTCGCACCGGGCGCGGTGCATGCTCCGCACCATGTACCGAGGGCTTATATCGAGAAGTACCGGGGCAAGTTCGACGCCGGCTGGGACGTGATCAGGCAGAGAATCTATGAGAATCAGAAAAAGCTGGGCGTCATTCCGCCCGGCACCCGGCTTGCTGCCAAGCCGCCCGGTATCAAGGACTGGAAAGATCTGTCCACCGACGAGAAAAAGGTATTCGCCAGGCAAGCCGAGGTCTTCGCCGGATATGTCGACATGATGGACGAGGAAATCGGACGCGTGGTCAAGGCTCTCGAGGATCTGGGCATTCTCGACAATACTCTGATCTTCTACATAGCCGGCGACAACGGCACCAGCGCCGAAGGCACCATGAACGGCTTGCTCAACGAGTCGACGTATTTCAACGGAGTTCCGGAGACGGTCGATGAGATGCTCAAGTATTACGATGACTGGGGCAGCCGTGACACTTATCCGCACATGTCCGCAGGATGGGCTGTCGCTTTCGACACGCCTTTCACCTGGACAAAGCAAGTCGCCTCCAACTACGGTGGCACCCGCCAGGGTATGGTCGTGCACTGGCCAGGTGGGATCAAAGCGCCGGGCGGCCTGCGCGGGCAATGGCACCATTTCATCGATGTAGCCCCCACTGTGCTGGAAGCGGTCGGCCTTCCCGAGCCCCGCATAGTCAACGGAGTCGGGCAGAAGCCTATCGAGGGCGTGAGCATGGCTTATTCCTGGAATTCTCCCGGGGCTGCCGGCAGGCACGCGGTCCAGTATTTCGAGATCATGGGCAATCGCGGCGTTTATTGCGACGGCTGGTTTGCCGGCACCATTCACCTGACCCCATGGGGAGCGAAGCCTGAAAATCCGCTCAACGCGGACAAGTGGGAGCTCTATCATGTGGCTGAGGATTTCAGCATGAGCGAGGATCTGGCATCCAGGTACCCGGACAAGCTCGCCGAGCTCCAGTCGATTTTCATGGCGGAGGCGGTCAAGCATCAGGTCCTGCCCCTGGACGATCGCCGGATCGAGCGGACCAATTCGAAGATTGCCGGTCGCCCGGATCTCATGGGCGACAGAAAGTCTCTGACCCTCTATTCCGGTGCGGGCTTTCTTCTGGAGAACGGGTTCATCAACACCAAGAATTGCTCTTTCGAGATCATCGCCGATGTCGATGTGAAAGGTCCCGGAGCGCATGGCGTCCTGGTCAGCCAGGGCGGGCAATTCGGTGGCTGGAGCTTCTACCTTCGAGATGGCAAGCCGGTCTACAGCTACAATTTCCTCGGACGGGAAATGTACACGGTCGGCTCTGACACGGCGCTCGAGCCGGGCAAGTCGACGATCAAGCTCGACTTCGCTTATGACGGCGGCAGCCAGCACGGAGCCGGCGGCACCGCCACGATCTTTGTCAACGGCAAGGAAGCCGGCTCCGGCAAGATAGGGCGCACCCAGCCCAATATCTTCTCGGCAGACGAGACCGCCAATGTCGGTGTCGACCGGGAAACTCCGGTGGTGCCCGCTGCTTATGCCGACGAGGAGGCCAGCCGTTTCACCGGCGCCATCGAGAAGGTGACCATCAATCTCAAGTGAGAGCGATTCTGCTTAGACCGAGACGAGCTTCTCTTCCTTCTCGAAGACGAGCCCTTCTTCGTCGGCGTCTATAACAATTGTATCGCCGTCTAAGAATTCGCCTTCTAGAATGTACTTGGCTAGCGGGTTCTCGATGTCCTTTTGAATCAGGCGCTTGAGGGGGCGTGCACCATATACGGGGTCGTATCCGTTTCTGGCGAGCCAGTCCCGGGCTTCCTCTTTCGCTTTGATCTCCATCTTGCGGCTGACCAGCCGGCGGTTCAGATACATGAGCTGGATGTCGACTATATGCTTGAGCTGGTCGGCGGTGAGGGCGTGGAAGACCACGGTCTCATCGATCCTGTTGAGGAATTCAGGACGGAAGCTCTGTCTCAGGGTCTCCAGCACTTTCTCTTTCATCTCCTCGTAGCCGGCGTCGGCGTTATCCGCCGATTTGAGCTGGTAGTCGAGGATATAGTTGCTGCCGACATTAGAGGTCATGATGATGACGGTGTTCTTGAAGTCCACCCTGCGACCTTTGGAGTCGGTGAGGTGTCCTTCGTCCAGCACTTGCAAGAGGGTGTTGAAAACATCCGGGTGGGCTTTCTCGATCTCGTCGAAGAGCACGCAGGCATAGGCCCGCCGTCGGACCGCCTCGGTGAGCTGACCGCCTTCGTCGAAGCCGATATAGCCGGGAGGAGCACCGATCAGCCTGGCTACGGTATGACGCTCTTGATATTCGGACATGTCGATGCGGACTATGGCCTGGTCGTCGTCGAAGAGGAACTCGGCAAGCGCCTTGGCGAGCTCGGTCTTGCCGACACCGGTTGGTCCCAGGAAAAGGAAGCTGCCGATGGGGCGACCCGGATCTTTCAGTCCGGCCCGGGCCCTGCGCACCGCCGACGAGACCACCTCGATGGCTTCGTCCTGACCGATTACCCGCTGGTGAAGGTGGTCTTCCAGGCGCAGGAGCTTCTGGACCTCTCCTTCAAGAAGCTTGGTTACCGGAATGCCTGTCCACTTGCCGACAATCTCGGCGATATCCTCTTCGTCGATCTCTTCTTTGAGAAGACGCTGGCCGGAGCCGTGGGAGTGTTTGATTTCTTCGTCCTTGAGCTTTTTCTCGAGCTCGATGAGCTTGCCGAATTTCAGCTCGGCGGCTTTCTGCAGGTCGGTGGCCCGCTCGGCTTGCTCGATGGCCAGTTTGGTGTCTTCGATGTCCGACTTGATCTGCTGGATCTTGTTGACCCCCTGCTTCTCTTCCTGCCACTGGCCTCGCAAAGTATCCGCATCTTCTTTGATATCGGCAAGATCTTTCTCGAGCTTTTCCAGGCGCTCTATCGATGCCGGGTCGGTCTCTTTCTTGAGGGCTTCCCGCTCGATCTCCATCTGGATCTTGCGGCGCTCGAGCTCATCGAGCTCGGTGGGCATTGAGTCGATCTCGATACGCATCCTTGCCGCCGATTCGTCCACCAGGTCGATGGCTTTATCAGGCAGGAAACGATCGGTTATATAGCGGTCGGCAAGAACAGCGGCGCTCACCAGGGCAGCGTCTTTGATCCTGACCCCGTGGTGCACCTCGTATCTTTCTTTGAGACCGCGAAGGATGGAGATGGTGTCCTCCACAGAGGGCTCGTCCACCATCACCTGCTGGAAGCGGCGCTCCAGGGCAGGGTCTTTCTCCAGGTGCTTGCGGAACTCGTCTACCGTGGTAGCTCCGATACAGTGCAGCTCGCCGCGTGCCAGGGGCGGCTTGAGCAGGTTGCCGGCATCCATGGCTCCTTCGCCGGAGGCTCCGGCTCCGACCACGGTGTGCAGCTCGTCGATGAAAAGGATGATCTCGCCCTGGGACTCGATCACTTCCTTGAGCACTGCTTTGAGGCGCTCTTCGAACTCGCCGCGGTATTTGGCACCGGCGATCAGGGCGCCCATATCAAGAGCGATGAGCTTTTTGTCTTTGAGACCTTCGGGCACGTCGCCTTTGGTGATTCTGATGGCCAGTCCCTCGACGATGGCGGTTTTGCCGACCCCGGGCTCGCCCACCAGAACCGGATTGTTCTTGGTGCGCCGGGAGAGCACTTGCATGACCCGCCTGATCTCGTCGTCTCTGCCGATGACGGGGTCCAGCTTGCCTTTCGCCGCCGCTTCGGTGAGATCTTTGCCGTAACGCTTGAGAGCTTGATAGGTAGCCTCGGGGTCCTGGCTGGTAACCTGCTGGTTACCCCTGATTTCGCTGAGAGACTCGAGGATCCTCTCCCTGGTGATACCGTTTTGTTTCAATATAGTGCCGGAGTGCCCGCGGCCCTGGTCGGTGAGGGCGAGCATCAGGTGCTCGATGCTGATGAACTGGTCTTTCAGGCGGGAAGCCTCTTTGTCGGCTTCCTCGAGCATTTGCATGAGCTTGGAGGAGACTCGAAGCTCGTCCTTGTCGGTGCTTACCGCCGAGCCCTTGGGCTGATTGGCCAGATAAGCCGAGACTTCTTCCTTGACCTTTTCGGGGCTGGCATCCAGGGCTTTGACGATAGTGGAGGCCAGACCGTCTTCCTGTTCGAGCAGTGAGAGAAGCAGGTGCTCCGGCGTTACCTGGGAATGCCCGAACCGGGTGAGGTGGTTTCGGGTGCCGGTAATCGCTTCCTGAGCTTTGTTTGTGAAACGGTCTAAGTTCATGGAAACTCCATAATGCGGATAATCGTGTATATGGCTCCAGGGTTAGGTCCGCATTACCCCGCCAATTAGAATTATGGGGGAGTCAGGTTACACCCTGCTCATAAATCTACAATTTCTTTATAAGTGCCCGGTTTCCAGAGTAGCCCCCATGTTAGTTTATATAATCCGATAGAATAGAGTCGCTATGCAGGAATTTGAGGACGACTACTACGCCATTCTAGGCGTCGAGCATGACGCAGCGCCCGAAGAGATACGGAAGGCGTATATCAGCCTGGCCAAACGCCTGCACCCGGACCGTTTCCCCAATGACCCGGAACAGCGAGAAATCGCCCAGAGACAGTTCGCCAAGGTGACCAGGGCCCACGATATCGTCAGCGATAGCGAGCGCCGTGCCGAGTATGATGCCCTGCTCATGCTCAAGAAGAAGAAGGAAAGCAAGGAAAAGGAAGCTTCCGAGAATAACGGCGAGGGTTTGTCCGAAGGCGGCGCCGAGGATATAGACAAGACTATCAAGATGACCGCCCTGGAGATGGGCGAGACGATCAATACCAAGTGGGCGAACAAGCATCTGGAGCGGGCCGACGACCTGCTCAAGCGCCGGCGCTATCAAGAAGCCGAGACCGCCATGAAAGAAGCTGTCAGGCTTGTACCCAACGAGCCCCGTTATCACAACAAGCTAGCCGAGATCTATTATGCAAGGGGCTGGTTGACCCTTGCCATGACCGAAGTCCAGACCTCCCTGCGGATCGACTCCCGGGATTCCACCGCTCGCAATCTCGAGGTCCAGATCAAGGCTGCTTCTCGCACCCAGGAGTCCTCGAGAGCCAACACGAAGGCCAAGAAGGGTTTTCTCGAGCAAATCAAAGCGATACTGACCAGAAAGCTCTGAGGACGCTATGACTGTTAATCGAGAGCGAACCGTAACCGGGCTGTTGTGCTTTTTTCTCTGCCTGACAGGTGGTATTCCATCCGGTGCCGAGCCTGTTCAGACGAGCAATGAGAGTTCCGGAAACAAAGGATTGAGCAGACTGGAAATCCGCGGGCCGGCGCTTCTCAATCCCCGGGAATCGGTGAAAGAGAGCCTGCTCAAAGGCTCGGTAGCCGCTATCTCGGGGCGTACGCCATTTCTTTCGGGCTCGGTTGAGACCCTGCCCCCGGAGACCAAGATCGACTTCGTCCTGCCCCCCGGAGTCTATCTCAATTCGGAGGTGAGCCAGAAAGGCGATGAGTTCATGGTCCGGATCGGGCGTGATGTGGTAGGTGAGGACGGTCGGGTACTGCTCCCTAAAGACTGGTATGCCAGGGGGCTCGTCACCCGGGCGGTGTCCCAGAAGCGTGGCGGCCGGGACGGCTATGTCGAGGTGGAGTTCGACAAGCTGGTCAGCCCGGACCGGCAATACGAGGTCGATTTCAACGCCAGGTTCTCCACCAAGGATAGTAAGCTCAAAACCGTCACCAAGCTGATTGCCATCGACTCTGCCTATGTCGGTATTGGTAGCGCTGCCGGTGCTCTGGTCTCGGTGCAGCTCACCGGTATAGGTGGCGCTATAGCCACCCAGGGTTATTCGGTTGCCATCGGTGCCGGTGTCGGGGCGACTATCGGGCTTATCGGAGCGCTCAAGCGTAAAGGCGATATACGAGGGCTATATCCCGGAGACCTTCTCAGCCTCACCACCGCCGAGCCCATAAACCTGCCTGGATTCGACCCCGAGCAGTTCAAGGAGGAGGAGCCGGTCAAAAAACTAGAGGGTCTCGATCTGATCATAACCAGGGTCGACTTCATGAAGACTCCCTGGAAAGACAAGAAGGCTCGTTTGCTGCAGCTCCAGGTGGATGTGAAGAATCGCTCCCGGAGAAACTTCCACTTTTTCGATCTCATAGTGGAATCGGAGCAGCACCAGCAATACCCGCAATACATGCAACTGGAGGGCGGAATGGTGAGACCGAACGCCACCGGTACCGGAAAGGTTACTTTTATTGTCGATTCTCCCAAGAAAAAGTATTCTCTCGTGTTTCTCAGCAGGACCGACGGAAAGGTGCTGAGCAGGGTGCCTATAAATTAAAAGTGCGGTTTTTCCCCCTTACTACTGGTAATAATTCCTAAATAACGCTAATATAAGTCGGTCGGTTATTAAAGCCGACTAAGAAGAGAACCGACCTGTTTCTATACCACCTGTACTGAATTTTCACCCTCTCGCGGCACGGTAGCTGCGACCAGAGAGCGATACGGACACGGGAAAGCGTGTGCAGAGCTCGAGAGGGATATGGCAAAGGGGGAATCCGATGAAAGCCCATTTGACCCAGATGTGGCAGTCTATTCATGGCCAGTCCAGGCACCGCCAGGCTGAGAGCCAGTTAAGAAAGCTCCAGGGGCAGAACGTCCAGCTCGAGCGCCAGCTCAAGGAAAAAGAGCGGGAGATCGATCGTCTGCGCCACCAGCTTGCCAATTGCGAAGCCCGTCTCCAGGAGATGATGGGCACCGACGTGCTGACCGGTCTTCCCAATCGTCATGTCTTCAAAGAGCATCTCACCCATTCTCTCAAGCGCGCCCTGCGGCTTGGCTATTCGCTCTCGCTGATGATTGTCGATATCGATCATCTGCGCGATATCAATCTCAAGTATGGACACGAGGTCGGTGACCAGGTCCTGGTGGAGGTCGGCAAGATCCTGATGAGCTCGGTCCGCGAGATCGATATGCCGGCACGCTGGGGAGGCGAAGAGCTCGTGGCGGTCCTCCATGAGACCGACTCCGAAGGCGCCCTGGTTGTGGCCGAACGCGTCAGACGGCGTGTTTCGATGCTCGAGGTGGCCGATCCCAAGACCGGCCAGCCCATCAAAGTGACAGCCACCCTGGCGGTCTCCAATTATCCATTGCATGGCAACGAGCCCCAGGACCTGCTGGAATCGGCTCTCGATGCTCTGGTGGCAGCCAAAGAGAAAGGCTGCAACAAAGTTCTCGTAGCCCAGAAATAAAGCTACCGAATACGGTGCCTGTGCTCAGGCGAAATGACTGACTGCTATATCCGTCTCATCGGCGGATATGCCTTCCAGGCTGATTACTATGCGGGCCCTGTCCTCTTCCCGGACGCCTATGAGCTGCTGGCTTCCGAGCTGGGTCACTTCGAAGCGCTGTTCGGCCAGAAAAGACCGGCAAGCTTTCAGGCATTCGGTGAAGCCCATGGCCAGTTGTATTCGGTTTTTACTGAAAACATCTACCATTGCTCTTGCCCTAAATCGTGAACTCAGCGTGAATTCGGGAGAATGAATTCTCAGCGTTGAGCGAGCCGGACCTTTGGATATTGCCCGTATCTATACGCTGTTGGCGGTTTTTGGACTCTGCCATATGATGCCACCGGTCGGGGCCGGCTACCAGGGGGAAAACCCCAGTCTTGGCCGCAGTCTTACCAGGCAATGGGCTCCCTTGTGCTCCGGGGCAAGGCAGGCTAGACTCGATATATATGGATATTCGGGTTTTTGCTATGAGCTTAAAGACTGCCGGGCTTCTGTCCCTTTCACTACTGATTTCGACGATAGTTCTGCCCGGGGCTGCCGAGGAGGCTGCCGCACCCAACCAGCTTCCGGCGGCAGAAGGGGCTCATCCGGCGCCGGTCTCCGCCGGCGGACTCGTCGAGGCTTCTCCGGGACCCCTCCTGGGCGATCGCAAGAAAGTTCATGACTGGCTTCTCGCTGCCAAAAAACGAGGGGTCGGCATTAAGGCCTATCTGGGCGTATATGAAAAGATGGAGGCCTCCGTCCGTGCCGGCGAGCCCGAGGAGAAGATCAGACCGCAGCTCGACTCGCTCTTGCGGGCAATCTCTGATCAGTACAAAGCCAGCCGGGTCATGCAGAGCGTGCGTGTTCACAAGCCCCGCCGGGGCAGAGCGGCGGGCTCTATTCCCGATGATTCTTCTTCGTACATGGGATACAAGCAGCCGATCCGGAGCAAGGACGATATCGCGAGAGCCTGCGAGCGTGCCGAGCTCGATGCTCTCTGGCGTCTGCCTCCCGAGATCAGGCAGGATCAGGACATACGAAAAGAGTTGAGAAGGAAAAGGGAAGAGCGCCGCCGCTCTATATACGGACAGGAAGGCCATCACATCGACAAGTCTATCGATAGAAGAAATCCCAGCTATTGAATCTGGCCAGTTTTTTTCGGGCAAGCTCCAGCCAGCCGGCGGTTCGGCTCGTCCTGTCTCCTTCCTCCTCGATCAGTCTGGTGGTGGCGACTATATAGCTCGCATAGCTTCCGGCTATGAGCACAGGGAGTGCCCGGAGCTCGGCGGCAGAAAGAGGGGCGCGCGCCTGATAAACCTCCAGGACCCGGCTGTAGATATGCCCGGCCCGGCTTCTGTCGAGCCTGTCGTCCAGGCAGAAATGAGCCAGAAAAATGGCCAGGTCGAGGACGGCGGCATTGTGGTCCATGCATCCGAGATCGATGATGCAGTATTTCCCTTCGCGGCTCTTCAGGATATGCTCCCGATAAAGGTCACCATGAATGGTGCATTTTCTGAAGGACTTCCAGTCCAGATCGGCATAGCGAGCCGCGGCTTCCTCGACAAGCTCAAGGTCCGCCTGCGCCAGGGCCGGCCGGTTGAGCTCCAGCTCCTTTACTAGATTGGCGGCTCCCCAGTCGTCGTAGAATCGGCTCACCACTAAAGGCAGCTCGTGAATCCCGGCCAGGTATGCCGCCAGGGCGGTCATATCGCTCTCATCGGGCGCTGTGACGGTGAAGTCGTGACCGTGAAAAAAGTGCATGACACAGGCGATGGAGCCCTCTATCTCGATCCGGTCTCCTTCTGTGGCATTTGTTACCAGGGGCGGCACAGGGACGCCTCGGCGGAAGAGAAGGGCGAGAGCCTCCAGCTGTTGCTCGATATTCTCTCGTGAGCGGTGACGAGAGAATACTTTGAGCAGATAGTCGGAGCCTCCGGCTGTCAGTTTGATATTGAGGTCCTGGTAGCCGCTGGTGATGGCAGTCGCTGATTCGAGCGGGCCCAGATCGAACCGGCTGGCTGCCTGACCCGCCAGCTCCTCGATGCTCAGAGGGGCGACGATTCTCTTGAGGAGCTCGTTCTCCGGATCAAGCACTGGTGGCGGTGGCTTCGCTCTCGGTTTTCATCGAGCTGAATTTCTGGTGAATCGGCTCCACATCGACCGTATTGCGTCCGTCATCAGGATATTCGGCTCTGGACCAGCTCGTCGAGATGAGCGGTCTCAGGGCGTTGAGCCCGGCGCAAATGGCGGAGCCGTTGTTGAGTAGAGTGGCGCCGGCCGGACCGACAAGACCCAAGGAGGCCAGAGCCAGACCGGCGCTGTTGGGCACCACTGCCAGGGAGATGTTCTCCCTGACCAGCTGCATCGCGGAGCGAGCGATTCGTATCGCTTCGGGCAATCGGTTCAGATCGTCGTCGGTGAGAATCAGATCGGCGGTGTGTCTGGCAGCATCGGTGCCTCCGTGCAGCGAAATGGCCACGTCGGCATGAGCCAGGGCCGGCGAGTCGTTGATACCGTCACCGATGACACCGACCGTATAGCCCTTTTCTTTGAGGGTGCGCACCAGGTTTGCCTTGTGCTCGGGGAAGGCGTTTGCATGGATGCTCGAGATCCCGGCGATTCCCGCGATATGCTCGGCGGAAGCGAGGTTGTCGCCCGTGGCCATGATCAGCTCTTTCACTCCCAGCCTGCGGAGGCTCTTGATTGCCTGGATCGCCTCCGGTCTGAGCTGATCGGAGTATCCGACCATGGCCTCGAGCTTGCCATTGACGGCTATATAGGCCACCGACTCACCGCTTTCCACGGCAGAACGCTCAGCTTGAGCGGCCTGACCGGTCTCGACCTTCTCGAATTCCATGAAGCGTTTGCTGCCCACCAGGATCTCGAGGCCCTCGACCCGGGCTTTCACCCCCATGCCCCGAACGAATTCGGACTCGACCCGCTCCGGTATGACGAGTCCCCGGGTCTGAGCGTAGCGGACGATGGCTCGCGAAGCGGGATGGTGGAGCCGTTGCTCTACCGCCGAGGCGAGCTGGAGCATCCGCTCCTCGGGCAGACCGTTGAACACGGCTATGCGGGTAATTTGCGGCTCGCCTGAAGTGAGGGTTCCGGTTTTGTCGAAGATCAGGGCGTCCATGGAGGCAAGCTTCTCGAGCGCAGCACCGCTCTTGATCAGGATACCTTGCCGTCCTGCTCTGTGCATCGAGGCGAGCACCGCCGTGGGTGCGGCGATTCTGATGCCGGTCGAGAAGTCGAAGATGAGCATGCTCATCGTCCGAACGACGTTGCGGGTGAGGAGCAAGCAAAGCGCGGCACTGGCGAAGATTGGCAGGACCATCCTGTCGGCTATTCGGGAAGCGTAGTTCTGGATCCTGGTCTCGGCCATGGGCGCAGAATTGAGGGCCTCGATGACATTGCCGGCACTGGTGGCAGCGCCTGTGGCGGTGCAGCGAACATAGAGCTTGCCTTCGACATTGATGGTGGAGGCGAAGACCTCGCTTCCGGTTGCGACTTCCACCGGGGCGAACTCGCCGGTGAGTTTCGATTGATCGACGGCGGCGGCTCCCCCTGAGACGACGCCGTCTACCGGAATGAGCTCCCCGGGATAGACCACCACCACGTCTTGCTCCCGGACGTCTTTGGCCGGGATGCAAATACGCTTGCGTCCTTTGACCAGCCAGGCGTTCTGCCCGGCAAGACCGAGCAGATCGCTGACGATTCTCTCGCATTTGCGGGAAGTCTGTTCGCGGATGAATTCGCCAAGACCGATAAGCATGGTCATAAAGCTCGTCTCGATGGGTTTGCCATGGACGAGCATGAGAATTGCGGCCATGGAGTCGAGAGCGTCCACATTCGGTCCGCCCTGCCTCACCAGTCCGTCTACCGCCCGCCCGGCCATGGGTACGATAGAGGCGATGATCAGGGGATAGGTGACCCGGTACGGGAGCTTCAGGCTACTGAGGGCGAAGGCGCCGGCTCCCAGGCAGACTTGCACCACCGGCGGGGTCAGCCTCTCGAGGCAGACGAGGGCGCCCCGGATCAGGCAGGCGCCGGCGAGGACGAGTCTGCCCAGGAGCGGAACTCGCTCGATCAATTTATCGATTCCCGCACCGATCCCTCCACCGATCCCTCTACCGATCCCTCTACCGATACCGCGCCTGACCAGTCCTCCGGGTACCAGGCTTTTCTCCGTTTTCACCAGACCGTTCTCGACCCTGAAGATGGCGTTGCGCACGAGCGAGAGCAGGTCGGAGCGGGAGATCAACCCTGCCTCGTAGTTGATCACCAGGCTGCCGTTCCAGGCGTTGAGGCGAGCGGCTCTGATCTCCCGGAAGCCGGCGAGCAGCTCGACGAGCAGGCTGGACTTTTCGCTGCTCCACCGGAGATGAGGTGTTTTCAGGCGCAGCCTTCCCTCAATAGCATGCACGACCTCTATATCATATGCAAAGCCGGCATCGAGCAGCTCGGTCATCTGGATCTCCTGTCAGTTGTTGAGCGAGACAGGCAGGAAGCCGTTCTGCTTGCGCTCTTCTATGCGATAGAGGTGGAATCTCAGGAAGGCATCGTAAGCCCAGTAGAAGAAGAGATAAGCGGGCGTCTGGGACCACCAGCGCTCGGTTACGGCCGCGCGTTGCACTCCCAGCCCGAAGAAGATCAGGGGCAGGAGGGTCTTGAGATCGAGCTGGTTGCCGGTGTAAGAGCTGAACCGGCGGTTGGCTCTTGTTGCGTAGGTGCCGATGAAGCTCGCTATGATGCTGACATTGTCCGCTTCGGTGTTCTCCTGCCTGGTCATCTCGTCCAGGGCTTCCGGAGCGACCTCGAGGATAGCCATTTCCAGTTCGGAAAGGACATTGATGTCGTGGCGGTGGAGGATCAGGATCGAGCCTGTCTTGACGTTGGTCTCGACCTCTTTGACCGAGCCGATACGGAACAGGGCTTCTCGGATCCGGCCCATCGTCTCGACGCTCCGGTGCCGACGCGGGATCCGGAGGCGGGTCCTCTCTGCCAGGTGATGTCTGAGACCCCGGGAGCCGATACTCAGCTTGCCTGCCATCTTGCGGTCACTCCTTTTGCTTCTCGAGCACGAAGAATCAGCCTACCTGAAGCGGAGGCTCCGGTAGGCAGGGACTGTATAGAACGGAAAGGCTCAGGCCTTCTGACCGGCTTTCTCTTTGCTGGTGTTACCGGCGCGCTCAGCCTTGACTTCGGCTACGACATCGCTGGCTTCTTCCTGGATCTCGGCGACCAGATCTTTGACATTCTCGGAAACGGTCAGACCTGCTCTGACCGCCTCTTTGGCGACGGTTCGGAGCATCTTTCGACCACCGGGCATAGCCAGCAAGACTACCGCAGCCAGACCCCAGCGGCTGGTGGCCAGTTTTGTGATCTCTTCGAGCATTTTGTTCGTCCCTCTAATTTCCAGCAGACAGTATTAAAAAGGCGTTTCTCTCCGGACACGGCGATGCGGCATCCGAAGCCTCTTAAAGAGTCGATGATCTATACATCATACATATACCCTTGGAAATTTGTAAGGCTCGGGAGAAAATTCTTATATGAAGTTAATGGCGCCGGCCGCACCAGATATGGTGCAAGGCTCGGCTCAGCGCTCGTTCGGCGCAAGGACGCGCAGCAGCTCGACTTCGTATTTCAGGGTGGCATTGGGCGGAATCTTATTGCCTGCCCCTTTCTTCCCGAATGCCAGCTCCGGAGGGATGAGCAAAAGCCGTTTGCCGCCTTCTTTCATGGTGAGCAGAGCTTCGTCGAGCCCCTGATTGTGCATTCCGTACCCGACCACGAATTGATAAGGGGTTTTCCGATCAATGGTGCTGTCGACTTTCTGGCCGCCGGGATAAAGCCAGGACGTGAAATGGACTCGGACCGTTCTGCCTTTGGTGGGCGTCTTGCCTTCGCCTACCTTGATGTCTTTGTATTGCATGCCGCTATCGGTGCGGAGCGCGTTGGGACCAAGGGGCGAGGAGGCTGACGGACTGCTGCCGCTGACGAATTTTTTGGCAGCCGCTTCCCGGGCGTCCATCAGGAACACCGCTGTGATTGCTATCAATGAGAGTGCCAGGTGCTTCTTCATCATTCCTCCATTCGACTAACATTATTGTAAACTGTGTGCCGGTATCGAGCATTGGTTTCGGCTGAGAAGGAAAGGGTTTTTCGATGATTCGCTTGATGGTGGTAGACGACCACATTCCCACCCGGGAGAAAATTATCGGCGAACTCGTCAGTGGGGACCTCATCGACGTCATCGCCGAGGCCGGGACCAGCGACGAAGCCTGGCAGACAGCCAAGGAGCTCCTTCCGGACATCATTCTTCTCGACCTTCACCTGCCCGGATTTCTGACCACCGAGGATCTCCTCAAGCGTCTCAACACTCTTCCCAATGTCAAAGTCGTCATCTTCGCCAGCAAGGCTAAGGCTGCCGAAGTCCAGGATTGGCTCGAGTCCGGCGCCCACGGCTATGTTCTCAAGCAGGATCAGTCGGCTCTGGTGCGAATGGCGATTCTGATGGTTTCCCGGGGATCGCAGGGGGTGATCTCCCCTTCGCTTCCCCGCCACCTCACCCGCCTCACCCCGGATGAGCGGTCGATCCTCCGCCATCTCACCAAGCGTGGCAAGCTGCCCAAAGCCGCCGAGCGAATCGGCATCTCGGAGGAGACTCTGACCAATACGGCCATGCATCTGGCCGAGAAGCTCGAGATCGACTCTATCGAAAAGCTCATCAAGTGGGCGAAGAAGCACGGCTTCTGACAATCACACTGGCGATTCACTCTTTAGGGTGGCATGGGTCCGGGCGCTTGATGCGATCATGGATTCAGATTCTTACAGTTTTTCCTCCATTAAGTTCTCGCTGTCTCGATAGACGGTCACTCCGCCAGTGACCGTTTTCGAGCGCTATTCGGATATCTTTGCCGGGTAGAATCAATGTATGGACGAGAGCATAGGCGGCCGCTACAGGGATCTCGAGCTTCTTGGCGAAGGCGGCATGGGCCAGGTGTTCAAGGCCTACGATCGGGTCCTGGGCAGGCTTGTAGCCGTCAAGGTCATGCCGGCTGGCGATAACAGCCCGGAGCGGTTACAGCGCTTCCAGAAAGAAGCGAAAGCCATAAGCCAGCTCAGCCATCCCGGGATCGTTCCAGCCCTGGATTTCGGTCTCACTGAAGAAGGCGAGCCTTTTCTGGTCATGGGCTATGCCCCGGGCCGCACTCTCGAGAACCTCATGAAAGAGCGCCGGCTCGATTGTCTGGAGGCTCTCGACATTGCCATCCAGATCGCCGTCGCCCTCGAGCATGCTCACCGGCACGGGATCGTCCACAGAGACATAAAGCCGGCCAATGTCATGCTCGTGGAGGAGCAGGGAGTCAGCAGAGCGATGCTGCTCGACTTCGGCATCGCCAAGCTCACCGATGAGGCCAGCCTGACGAGCACTCGGCCTGGTCTGATTCTCGGGAGCCCTCGCTATATGAGTCCCGAGCAGGTGAGAGGAAGCGATCTCGATGGGCGAAGCGATATATACAGTCTGGGCTGCGTGATCTTCCATGTCCTGGCGGGCTACCCGCCATATTCCGGGGAGACGGCCCTGGAGACATTAACCATGCACTGCCAGGCAGCAATCCCGGAACTGCCCGAATCGGTGCCTGATGACGAGAGCGGCAGCCTCCGGGAGATCGTCCGGCTCTGTCTCGAGAAGCCACCGGAAATGCGCTTTCAAACTGCAGGCGAGCTGTCGGATGCTCTGGCGTCCTGTTGCGACCGGCTCGAGTCGGTGATGCGCGAGCGAAGGAGCCAGAGGAGTTCAGGTCCGGTGATGCCGGTTCGTTTGCCGGCCACGAGCAAGATCTGGAGAGTGGTCTTCCTGGCTTTGTGCGCCGGATTCGTTGCGACCATGAGCGCTTTCTCCCTGACCGAGCTCTATCGCCTGATGCAGGACGAGCCTTACGAGTTTCGTGTCGCCAGTGCCGATAGCGGGACGGAGAAAGAAATCGTCAATGTTATCGAGGCTCGCACCGCCGGTGAAGGAATGAAGAAGACCGACAAGATAGACGGGGAGAAAGAGCTCAAGACATGGTTGCAAAACAGTTGCTCAGGCAGCGCATTGCATTTGAAAACTCATGGCGAGCTGACTGCCACTACTTTTGCCAATCTGCCGGAGCATCTCGAATCCTTGCGTCTGGAGGACTGCGAGGTTACCGATGACGCTATGGCTGCCATAGCAAACCTTCCGCATCTCCGGGAGATTATCCTGACCGAGGTGGGGGGATTCTCAGGGGCGGCGCTGCCGGCGATGGCCGGAAAGCTGCCTCTGCTGAGCACTCTGATCCTGGATCATTCGGAGCCCACCAATGAAGGTTTGCGTCATCTCGACAGCCTGAAGCGCCTCGCCAGCCTGACGGTGACCAAGACGAGCAGAATCCGGGACCTCGAGGGTCTGGCCGACCTGAAGAATATCTCCCGGCTCGACCTGACGCTGTGTGTCTCGCTATCATCGGCGTTTTTACGCGATCTAAAAGGCAAGCCGATTGCCGGGCTCAATCTGAACGGTATCCAGTTCGATATCGAAGATCTGGCCTCGGCTCTGCCGTTGCCCGGGCTCGAGGTCCTGCACCTGGAGGGGTGCCTGTTGAAGTCCGCCGATCTGGAGACTCTCTCGAAGATCACCGGTTTGCGGACCCTCTACCTCGCCCGGAATCCGGAGGTCGGCGATGCCGGTCTGCCTTGTCTTGCCAGGCTCAAAAAGCTCGAGTATCTGAGCCTGGTCGACACGGCGGTCACTCCCGAAGGTCTGAAGCCCCTGGCAAAGCGTCCGGATCTTGCGATCAATGTGAGAGATTGTCGGGCTTTCGATGAGCTGGATGATCAAAAGCTCCAGTCTCTCTCCTCCAGGCTCGGGACCACGGTGGTCAGAGAGGAGTGACCGAAAATCCGGTCACTACCAGACCCAGATACAGGGCTCCGATGATTATCACTATGATCTCCAGCGGCGAGAAGGCGTGCCTGACCAGGGCGTCAGCGCTTTCCCGGCTCCGCCAGAAGCGATTGAGGAGGTACTGGGCCGCGGCTACCGGCACAGCCACCAGATTGAACAGCAGGAAACAGGGACCATCCGCCCTGCCGAGAAACCAGAAAGCTGTCATGAGAAGGGCGAAGACCAGACCTATCTGCATGGAGCCGCTCCGGATAGGGCTGTCCCGGTCCGGATAGAGCAGGGCGATATCCCGGAAAAGAGAGGCAATGGCAAGAAGATTGAAGACCGGAATCACAACCGTGATTGCTCTCAAGATCGGGCGGCAGGTGGCGAATTTCGCGAGAGTCTCCGGGGCCGAGCCGTCCTGACGGGCCTGGGAGCGCAGATCGCGCCAGGTCTTGTAGAACCAGTAAGGAAGATAGGCGGCGAAAGTGAAGAGGCTCATCACCAGCACGTGCCAGACCGGTTGAGCCAGCGAATAGATACGCTCTTCGGGGGCGGCGGTCTCTTGTCGATTGATGGCATTCGTCTCGATCATCCGGCTCATCTCCGCATCTTGGATTCTACGGGCTGGTCTTGATATCCAGGGGTTGCCATTTTTACACGTTTGCTGGAAATAATGGGCTTAGATGATCAATGTTTTCTTCGATCCGGTAACCTTTTAATATGGTTTGTCAGCTTTTGGGAGATCGGGAGAGGCATGGTTAACTCTGTCGTCATAGTCGGTAGGGCAGGAAGAGATCCGGAGATGCGTTACTTCGAATCCGGTCGCGTCAAGACAACGTTCAGTCTTGCCGTCAACAGGCCCACCAAGGAAAAGGAAACAGACTGGTTCGATATCGAGATCTGGGGACGCCAGGCGGAGATCGCCGGCGAATACGTTCGCAAAGGCAGTCTAATCGGCGTTGAAGGACGTCTCGATTTCAATCGCTGGACCGATGACCAGGGCGCCAAGCATGTCCGTCCGGTCATTCAAGGTATCAACCTGAGACTCCTGGGCAGCAAACGCGACTCCGGTGCCGAAGCATTCGCTGACGAATTCGGCAGGTGAACATGGCCGATGCGCCGGCCCTGAGCCTGGCGTTTATCGACTATCTGATAATCGCCATCTATTTCGCTTTCGTCATAGGAATAGGCTTCAAGCTCAAGAAGCAAATGGTGACCAGCGAGGATTTCTTCCTCGCCGGTCACAAGATCCCTACCTGGGTTACCGGCCTGGCCTTCCTTTCAGCCAATCTCGGCGCTATCGAGGTCATGGGGATGACCGCCACCGCCGCCCAGTACGGCATGGTGACTGCTCATTTCTACTGGATCGGCGCGATACCGGCAATGGTGTTCCTCGCGCTCTTCATGATGCCGTTCTATTACGGCTCGAAAGTGCGCAGCGTGCCGGAGTACCTCAAGAAGCGCTTCAATGAGCCCACCAGGGCTTTCAACGCAGTGAGCTTCGCTCTCATGACCGTGCTCATGTCCGGCATCAACCTCTATGCCATGGCCCTTGTCTTCAATCTTCTGCTCGGCTGGGACATGAACGCATCGATTTTCCTGGCTGCCGGCATAGTCCTCTGGTACGTCTTCCTGGGCGGGCTGACCTCATCGATCTATAACGAGGTGATGCAGTTCTTCCTGATCATCTTCGGAATAGCTCCCATAACGATCCTGGGTTTGATACATTTCGGCGGTTGGGAGAACATGGTGGCGGAGTTCACCAATCTCGGCTTCTCGCATGTCTGGCAGGAGATGGGCTCCAGCAACAACAAACTCGGTGTGGACTGGATTGGTCTGGTATCCGGTCTGGGCTTCGTGCTCTCTTTCGGTTACTGGTGCACCGATTTCCTGGTGATTCAGAGGGCCCTGGCTGCGCGAGACGTCCGTTCCGCCCAGCGCACGCCGCTTGTGGCGGCTTTTCCCAAGATATTCTTTCCATTTATTACTGTGGTTCCGGGACTGATCGCCATCGTGATGATCCCCTCTCTGGGCGAGAACCTCACCGACAAGTCCTACAACATGGCTCTGCCTCTGCTCATCGGCTCCATGTATCCTAACGGCATGCTCGGAGTCGGCCTGGTCGCCCTGCTTGCCAGCTTCATGTCCGGCATGGCCGGCAATGTCACCGCATTCAATACCGTCTGGACTTACGACATCTACCAGAGCTATATCGCAAAAGATCGCTCGGACAGGCATTATCTCTGGATGGGGCATATGGCCACGGTGGCCGGTATCCTCCTCAGTGTTCTGTCTGCCTGGATCGTGATGGGTTATCCGACCATCATGGACTATATGCAGATGATCTTCTCGTTTTTCAATGCGCCTCTTTTCGCCACCTTCTTCCTGGGGATGTTCTGGGCGCGGTGCTCGCCATGGGGCGCCTTTATCGGGCTTCTGGCTGGAACTTTCGCTGCCGTGGGGCATTATTTCCTCAGCGAGGCGGTGAAGATCGCCCCGGAATTCCTGCCGGCATACCTGAGCCCCATGGCCTCCTTGATTGCGGATTTGCGACCGCATCTCTCCTACCACACCGTCATGGCAGGCAATTTCTGGCGTGCCACGGTGGCCTGGGTAGTCTGCTTCGTGGTCACCATTCTCGTATCGCTGGTGACCAAGCCGAAGCCCAGAGAGGAGCTGGCTGGGCTCGTCTGGGGAGTCAAGTCTCTGGAGCCTGCTGTGGCCAGGGCGCAGGTCAGAGAACCGCTCTGGATGAACCCGTACCTGGTATCGCTTCTGCTCATCTTGTTGACGGTGGTACTGAACCTGATTTTCTGGTGATTCTATGCTCGACGTTAGAAAGCCCATCGCCTTATTGTTCTTGATCCTGGGAGCCCTGCTCTTCGGATACGGGCAGTTCTTCCAGGACTTCGTGGCCTGGAAGATTCCGAACGGGGAGGTGCCTCTCAAGCTCAATATGCCCTGCGGTCTTTTCATGTTTCTTTTCGGGGTGATCATGTGGCAGCTCGCTCGCTATAGCGAGATCAAAGACCTCGAGGAAGCAATCAGGCAAAGAGAGGAAGAGTTGAGCCGGGCCGGAAAGCTGGGCTCCGAAGAAACGCCGGAAGAGCAAGAGCCGGAAAGCACCCCGGAAGAAAAGTCCGCAGAAAAGTCCGCAGAAAAGTCCGCAGAGGATTTCGGCGAGAAATCAGAAGAAGAGCCGGAAAGTGGTGTCACCTCTTGACAGGCGGCAGGCTGATCTTAACCGTCGGGGCTGATTAATTCGCCGGGATCGCCTGTTTGACAGCTTGCAATCTTAACCTTAATCATGTTTTTATATTCTCGACCCTGCTGAAAGGGTTTTCCCCGCTCCACTTTGCCGAGTCTCCCGTGAATCGTAAAGGCTTTTCCATCGCGATCATCGCCGGTTTGCTGCTGTCTCTCGGACTGGTGCTCTTTATCCGTGGTCTCAGCGCCGATGAGGCCTGGCTCTTCGAAGAGTATGCCGGTATAGCCATTCTCTGCCTGATCGCCGTGGCCGGCTTCGCGATCATCTCCACCCTCAGCCTGGGCGAGCTCATATTCGGGCTCATGGAGCAGCGCGGCGACAATCTCCTCCAGCGGGGCTCCAGCGATGCCGCCCGGCACTGGTACGAGCGCTGCCTGGTGCTCGACGACCGCTTGCTGAAGAACACCATGAAGCGCGTTGTGATCATGTCTAAGCTCGCCAGAGCCTATGAAGACCTGGGCAAGCGGAAGCTCGCCAGGCGCATGGATGATGTGGCGGCCGATGTCCGGGCCGGCAAGCCCGAGCCTCCGGGCGCTCTGCACCGGGGCTCTTCCCCGGACGGGTCCATCAGAGAGAGCTGGCTCTACAAGTATGCTTTCGCGATCCTATTCGGTATTGTCGGTCTCGGCTACGGCCTGATTGACTATGACCAGAGCGGCAATGTCCAGACCGGCTGGATACTCCTTTTGGTAGGCTCGGCCATCAATATCTACTGGTTGCACGTGGACGGCCAGGACGCCTGAATCTCAGGCTTTCCTGGTGCGTTTCCTCAGTCTCGCCAGAAAGTGATTCCGCACTTTCACTGCCCTGGTATGGATCGGCTTGCCTCTCTCCAGCAAGTGCCTTAGCACCAGATTCGATGCCTGGAATATCGCCGCGTCCAGATCCGGTTCGCCGTCCCGACCCAGAGCCTGCCATACAGGCTCGGTGAGCGCATCCGGACGGGATCGCTCCAGGGCGTCGGCCAGGTAGACGACTTTCGAGATCGCGCACATGGAGGTGGAGCCCAGGGTGTGCTCGGCAATGGCGCTGAGGATGTCATGGTTGTCGATTCCGAACACTTCCCTTACCGTGAGCGCCGCCACCGGACCATGCAGGATGTGTGGGTTGTCCTTCTCCTGCTTCCCGATTTTGAGACCGAGACGTTTCGATTCGCTCAGGAGATCGTCGTTCTTGATCTCTTTGCAGGCATCGTGCAGCAGGCAGGCGAGCCGGACCGGATACGGATCCATGCCGGCTCGGGTGCTGATCTGCTCGCCTACCAGCACGACCCCCTGAATGTGATCAAAGCGCTTCTGGCTGACTCGATCTTTCACCCATCGCTCCAGAACCTGATTCTCGAGGTGAGCGGGAATGCCCGGATAGAGCTCAGTCATCGGTGACCTCGGCGACCTGGAAATAGCCCTTTTTCTTGATCAGTTCGTTGACGGAGGGGGGCACCATATATAGCACTGTCTTGCCCTGGCTGATTCGCTCTCGGATATTGGAGCCCGAGATGGCGATTCCCGGGAAATCCACCGACTCGATCACAGCCTGCGGAAACTCGTCCGCGATCGAAACCGGCTCGACGCCGACTCTTATCAGAGGCTCGTCTTTCTCGTAGACATAACGAAGCCGTGGAACTATGAGGATACGGCAACGGGAGAGTAGCTCGTCGACCCGATGCCAGTCTCTGAGCTGATGAAGATTGTCGCCGCCGAGGATCAGATTGATCCTGGCGTTTCCACTATATATAGTGTCGATCTCCTCGACGGTGTTGATCGTGTAGGACGGACCATCTCTTCTCAGCTCCAGATCGGAAGCCTCGAAAGCGGTATTGCTTTTGATGGCAGCCTCCACCATCTCGTGCCTTGCCCATCCGTCCAGGAGCGCGTCCCGGCGATGGGGCGGGCAGGGGCTGGTGACGAAAATCACCTTCTCCAGGGCGAATTGATCCCGGGCACATTCGGCGATCAGAAGATGACCTATATGCACCGGATTGAAAGTGCCGCAGAATAATCCGATCTCCCGCTCAGTTTGTTTCTTTCTCAACGGTCCTCCACTAGTTTTTTGGCACTGGTTTGACGGCGCTGTTTTCCTGGCGATGCCCGGGCGGTCTCTGTCTTGTATATACTCTTGGCAGCCGGGCTCTCAAGCGGCATGCCAGCTCGTAGGTAATGGTGTCGAGACGGCCGGACCAATCGGCAAGCCGCTCAGGCGCGGCGCCTATGAGGGTGATCACGTCCCCTTCCTCGGCTTCGGGAACATCGGTTATATCGAACATCATCTGATCCATGGATATCAATCCGACCTGCTCGATGGATTTTCCGAAAATGCTACCTCTCATATTATTGGATAGGCGGCGGTCGACGCCGTCGGCGTAACCGATGGGAATCGAGGCCAGGCGCGAGGGGCGCTTTGCAGTCCATGTCCCGTTATAGCCGGCGGCCTCGCCTTCGGGCACCACGCCTATATGATTGATTCTTCCCCGCACCGACATGGCCGGTTTCAGGTCTGTGGAGGCCGACCTGGGCTCGAGCCCGTACAGATAGAGGCCGACCCTGACCATATCGAGGTGGAATTGAGGGAAAAGCCTGGTGGCTTCGCTGGATGACAGGTGCACCGGCACCCGCGGGTACAGGGCGCGCAATTTCTCGATCACCGGCTGGAAGCGCTGGAACTGCCGGGTGGTGGCCTCCTCGTCCGAGGCTCTGGCGAGATGCGAGAAGACCGAGGCGAGCTCCAGAGATTTTGCCGATTCCAGGTAGTCGAGCAAGTCGCCGGTGTCCTCAGGCTTGATGCCGAGACGGTGCATACCGGTGTCCACTTTTATATGTACCCGGGCTCCGGTGCCGGCTCTGGCGGCTGCTACCTCTATAGCTCTGGCCTGTCTGGTGGAGGCGATAGTGAGGTCGAGACGGTTGGCTATGGCGTTTTCCACGGCCCAGAATGGGGCCGGGCTCAATATAAGTATTCGAGATTCGATACCACTTTCACGTAATTGTGTTCCTTCATCAACCGAGGCGACACCGAACCATTCGGCCCCGGCAGCCTGGAGGACTTCGGCCACCGCCGGTGCACCATGCCCGTATGCGTCGCTCTTAACAACCGCCATGAGGCTGCAATGCCTCTGCCCGCCGGCTATCCAGGACTTGATCAGGGCGGCGTTGTGCTCCACCGATCCCAGGTCGACTTCGACCCAGGCGTCTCTGAGATGCGATGAGAGGGAGTTCTGCCGAGATGAAACCATTAGGAATTTCTTGTCATACAGTGCATATAGTGGGCCTTTCACGCTAAACTTTATGCTAGCATTGCAACTCGTTTGGAATGCTGCCCTGCAAATGCAGGTCGCGCCTTAGATTCTGGTCTTGGCGTTCAACGGAAAAAGGAAGACGAAAAGAGATTATCTCTTGTCTGAAACTGAAATAGCTGTTTCGGAATTTTCTTCAATCTTTCTTGGAACCAGGTCCACAATTTGGAGTCCCATTGGTATCACTTTGGTTTACGTCTACAAATGTGGGGTGGAAGAGCCTTGAACAAAGCTGAATTGGTTGATATCGTCGCTAAAGACGCCGGAACAACAAAAAAAGACGCCGAGCAAGTAATCAACAAAATGATGGAAACCATCATCAAGTCGGTTGCTGGCGGTGAAAAGGTTACACTCGTCGGTTTCGGAACTTTCGAAGCCAGACAGCGCAAAGCGAGAACCGGCCGTAATCCTAAGACCAACGAGCCGTTGCATATTCCTGCCAAGCGCGTGCCCGGCTTCAGAGTCGGCAAGGAATTCAGTGAAGCTGTCAACAAGCGTAGATAACTACTCTTGAGCAGTTAAGGGGGACCTTTGGAGCTACCGAAGGTAGCAGTGACAGGATGCGGCAACTGGGGTAAAAACCTGGTTCGCAATTTTGCTCACCTGGGATCCCTGGCATGTGTGTGTGACTCTGACCTCCAGAAACTCGAGCGGATGAAGCAAGAGTATCGGGGGGTCAGGGTCACTACTAGCATCGAGGAGATGCTCGCCGACGAGGCTGTCACCGCCGTGGTGATCGCGACGCCCAGCGAGACTCATTTCGCCCTTGCCAAACAAGCGCTCCTCTCCGGCAAGCATGTCTATGTCGAGAAGCCGCTGGCCAGGGACGTGATGCAAGCCGAAGAGCTCGACGCTCTGGCTACCGAACGCAATCTCGTCCTCATGGTGGGACACCTCCTTCTCTATCACCCCGCGGTCAATTGCTTGAAAGAGCTCATCGCCTCCGGAGAGCTGGGGGACATCCTCTTCGTTCGCTCCGATCGCATGAATTTCAACACTTCCAGGCACCACTGGAATGTGCTCTGGGACCTGGCTCCTCACGACCTGTCCATGATGAGCTACCTGCTCGACTGCGACGCTCCGGAAGTGACCAGGGTCGGCGGCTGGGATACCCAGGAGGACAGCCTCGTCGACGTGGCTTATCTGGACGTGGCGTTCCCGGTGGGCGACAAGATCATCGGAGGTCAGGTGCGCAACTCCTGGATCGATCCCCAGAAGATCGTGCGACTGACCGTTAACGGCACCAAGAAGACCGCGGTTCTCAATGATGCCCAGACCGACGACAAGTTGCAGCTTCATTCCCAGACCGAGCTAGGCCGGATGATCGTGGAGTATCCGGATTATCCGGACCTGGAGCCGTTGTTTCTGGAATGCGAGCATTTCTTGCATTGCATCAACAGCGGTCAGAGACCGCGTACCGATGCCAACAACGCTTATCATGTCGTCAAGATCCTGGCCGATGTGGAGCAGCGCCTGTCGGCAAGACCGTCTCTGAAAGCGGCTACTCTCAAATAGTTACTTTTGGTCAAGCAGCTCGAGACTATTTTGCTCCGGGTCATATATAATGAGTCCGAACCTGAGTTGCGGGAGTAATTCAGTGGTAGAATGCCTCCTTGCCAAGGAGGATGTCGCGAGTTCGAATCTCGTCTCCCGCTCCATTTTTTTCGAAGACGGCCTGCGGGTCGTTTTTTTTTGATCTGATAACTAGGCTTCCGGATGGAGGGAAAGCCGTCTTATCGGGTAAAGCATTTAATAAGTAGTGGACTTCTCCTCTGGAGGCACGGGATGAGCGACGAGAAGCAAGAAGGTGTCGAGTCCGGCGGTGAAACCGGCGATGTCGCCCCGGCGAAGGTTGATGACGCCGGCAAAGAGGCGGCTGCCAGGGACGCTGCCGCAGACGGCATTCTCAAACGCCGGAAAGTGCTTACGGCCTGTCTCGAGTCCCTGGACTATGTGCGCAATATCTCCCAGGACGAGGCCGTCAAAGTCAGAGACTCGGACCGGGCGACCAGTCTCACCCTTCTGATAATCGCTCTGCTCACCGTAGTGGCCATGCTGGTGGAGCCCCTGGCTCCGCACCGGGTGCCGCTTCTTCTCGCCTGTGACGTGCTTATCGGTGTGACCATTTTTGCTTATCTGGGGCATCGTTTCGGGATTCTGACCACATTCTCGCCGAGGCAGGCGCTTCTGGCTTGGCAACTGATGCTGGGATCCACATTCTTCGGAATCTTCATTACCATTAATTTAGCGCTCCTGTTCGGCCTGGTGGTAGTAGCAGTCACACCGGCTGAAGCACCATTCTGATTCGTTAAAACATTTGTGCCGGAGGGCGTCCGGCGGCGCTCTCGCCCTCGCCTGCGTGCTAAAATCCCGCTTTATGCAAGCTTCAGCGCTGTTGTTCGCTGAGTTCGCTGAGTTCGCTCGCTAATCTAAACTCAATAATATGGCGGTAATAGATACGATGAAGGTTGTCGTTGACCGGGAAGGCAAGAATGTAGTGCGTGTGGGTCTGGAGCTCGAGGCCGAGCGGGCCAGCAGAGCTTATGAGGTGACCTGCCGCGAATTGAGCAATCAAGTGGAGATCCCTGGTTTTCGCAAAGGCAAGGCTCCCAGAAATATCATCGAGAAGCGTTTCGGTCGTGATGCCATCAAGCAGGAAGCCCTGGAAAGGCTGCTTCCGGAGCTGCTCCACCAGGTGATCACCGACGAAAACCTCGATATAATCACCCGTCCCGAGATTGTCGAGTGCAAGTTCGAGCTGGGCGAGCCCCTCAAGCTCGCTGCCAAATTCGAGGTGCGTCCCGAGGTCAAGCTCGGCGACTACAAGAATCTCAAGGTAGACGTTCCTGAGGCCGTTCTTCCGGAAGGCGCTCTTGATAACGCTCTCAGCAATATCGCCGCCCAGCGAGCCTCCATGAAAGCTATCGACGACCGTGAAGTGGTCATGGGCGATCATGTTCTGCTCGATTTCGAGTGTTATGTAGATGACAAACTTGTGGAAGGCGGCAAAGCCGAAGGCCTTACCCTGGAAGTGAAGGAAGGCGCTTTCGTGCCGGGCTTCTGCGAGCAGCTCGTGGGCAAGAAGCCCAAGGAAGAAGTCGAAGTCTCGGTGACCTTCCCGGATGAGTACCGCAACCCGAGCCTTGCCGGCAAGCCTGCCAGGTTCAAGGTGGAGATCAAAGAGCTGCGCCAGAAGGTTGTGCCCGAGATCAACGATGAGTTCGCCAAAGAGCTCGATCACGAGACTCTCGATGATCTCAAGAAAGCCATCCAGGAGCGTATGGCCGAAGAGATAACCATGGAGAACGAGGCCCGCTGCCAGCGCAAAGTCGTGGAAGCGGTGGTCGAGCAAGCCGAGCTCGATATTCCGGAGACCATGATCGAGCGCGAGCACGAGCTTCTCATGCACCAGATCCGCGAGATCGTCGAAGCCAACGGCCAGTCCTGGGACGAGTATCAGTCAATGGAAGAGTTCAAGCAACTCGATGAGCTCAAGAAGAAAGAGGCCAACCAGCGAGTGCTTCATTCTCTGGTCCTTGGCGCCGTGGTGAAAGCCGAGAGCATGAATGTGACCATCGAAGAAGTCTCGCCTTATGTCTTCGACTATGCCGCTCGCAATCAGGTCCCTGAAGACAGGCTCAGAGAACTATTCGACGATGAGATGTTCATGAGGCAGGTATCCGAGGAGGTCCTCACCAGCAAGGTCGTGGACTACCTGGTCAAGGGCGCGCAGATCAACTATGTGGAAGATTCCGGCCAGCACGATCACGTGCACGGCGAAGGCTGCGACCACGAGCATGGACATGATCATGAAGATGAACACGAGCACAAAGAAGCTCCCAAGAAGAAAACCAAGAAGGCAGCCAAGCCCGAGGAAAAAGCAGAAAAATCCAAAAAGTAGGATAATCCAGCTAGAATTAAGTCGTTCGGCGAGTTACAAGCAATAAAGGAACACCAAAATGGAACGCGATCGTTTGATGTCAGCCCTCGATCTCTACAGTATCAGCCCCCTGGCAAGCCCCATGGGACATTACGCCCCCACGGTTATCGAGACTACATCCAGAGGCGAGCGGGCGTTCGATATCTTCTCGAGACTGCTTCGCGAGCGGATCGTATTTCTGGGTACCGCCATCGATGACATGGTGGCGAATATAATCGTGGCTCAGCTCCTTCTTCTCGAAGGCGAAGATCCGGAAAAGGACATTCGTCTCTATATCAATTCTCCCGGCGGCTCGGTCACTGCCGGTCTGGCCATCTATGACACGATCAAGCACATCCGCTCGGATGTCTGCACGATCTGTCTGGGCCAGGCTGCCAGCATGGGCGCTTTCCTCCTCTCCGCTGGCACGAAGGGCAAGCGTATGGCTCTGCCTCATTCGCGGGTTCTCATCCACCAGCCCCTGGGTGGAGCTCAAGGACAGGCAACGGATATCGAGATCCAGGCTAAAGAGATCCTGAGGATCAAGCGCCAGCTCAACGAGCTTTTTGCTTTACACACCGGTCAATCTGTGAAAACTATCGAGAAAGATACCGACCGGGACAATATAATGACAGCCGAGGAAGCCAAGGAGTATGGGCTCGTAGACCAGGTCATCGAGAGGCTGGAAGAAGCGCCCAGCCTGTCAGCCGTCTAGGCTGCAGGCGGCGGTGAAAATAGTACGTGTCATACTGAAAATATTAGGTTAGGATAATAGATGCTGAGTTAACAGCCTGGCTCTATGGCCTCGATCAAATTCAACTCGACACACTAGATAGGGAAACCACTAATGCCACCAAAAGGGTCTGACAATCGCCTCAAGTGCTCGTTCTGCGGTAAGAGTCAGGATCAGGTCAAGAAGCTCATCGCTGGACCGGGAGTATATATCTGTGACGAGTGCGTAGATCTCTGCAACGAGATCCTGGACGAAGAGCTTTTCGAGGGCGGTCCGGCTCAAACCTCGCCGCAGACCGAAAGCCCCGAGCCCCAGATCATGGAGATTCCCAAGCCCCACTCTATCAAGTCCCATCTGGATGAGCACATCGTCGGGCAGAATCAGGCCAAGAAGATCCTCTCGGTAGCGGTCTACAACCACTACAAGAGGATTACTCACAATGCCGAGCAGTCTGAGAAAGTAGAGATTCAAAAGGCGAATATCCTTCTGATCGGACCCACCGGTTGCGGTAAGACCCTGCTCGCCCAGACTCTGGCGAAATTCCTCGATGTGCCCTTCGCCGTGGCCGATGCCACGACTCTCACCGAAGCGGGTTATGTCGGAGAGGATGTCGAGAATATTCTCCTGCGCCTGTATCAGGCTGCCGACTACGATATCAAGCGGGCGGAGCGCGGCATCATTTATATAGACGAGATCGACAAAATCTCCAGAAAGTCCGAGAACACCAGTATCACCCGCGACGTCAGCGGCGAGGGCGTTCAACAGGCTCTCCTCAAGATGATCGAAGGAACGGTGGCCAATGTCCCGCCCCAGGGCGGGCGCAAGCACCCGCACCAGGAGTTCATCCAGATCAACACCGGCAATATCCTGTTCATCTGCGGCGGCGCTTTCGTCGGTCTCGACAAGATTGTCGAGGCTCGTGTCTCCAGCAACCGCAGCATCGGTTTCGGCGTGGATCGCCCCCTCACCTCCTGGGAGCGCGAGCAGAAGATCAGCAAGATCCTTATGGAGACCTCTCCGGACGACCTGATCAAGTTCGGCCTGATCCCCGAATTCGTCGGCCGTATTCCGGTAATCGCCGTTCTCGAGGCTCTCGACGCCGAAGCTCTCGTGCGTATCCTGGTCGAGCCCAAGAATGCTCTCATCAAGCAATACAAGCAGCTCCTGGAGCTCGACAATGTCTCCTTGAGCTTCGATGACGAGGCGATCTCGGCCATCGCCGAGGAAGCTCTCAAGCGCAAGACCGGCGCCCGGGCTCTGCGTTCCATCGTCGAGGAGATCATGCTCGACATCATGTACGAAGTGCCTTCCAGAGACGACATCAAAGTCTGCGAGATCACCAAAGACCTCGTGGAAAAACGTTCGACGGCGGAGCTTCTCGAGATGCCCAAGCCGAAGATCAAGGGCGAGAAGGCCTCTTGATCGGGCATTGCCAGAAGCAAAATCAATAAGCAACTATAAGCGATGCAAGTGGCGGACATCAGCACGACCATATTCCCGTTAATCCCGTTGCGAGACGTAGTGGTCTTTCCGCACATGGTAACGCCGCTTTTCGTCAGCCGTCCCAAGTCCATCGCTGCTCTCGAGCAGGCTCTCCTGCGCGATGACCGGCTGGTGGTCCTTGTGGCGCAAAAAGACGGCGAATGCGAGGATCCCGGCTCGGACGACATATTCGGCACCGGCACCCTGGCCGAGGTCATGCAGATGTTGAAGCTGCCCGACGGTACGGTCAAGGTCCTGGTGGAGGGCTCCTGCCGCGTCTCCCTGGTGGAGCTATCGGAAGACGCCAGTTGCTTCACGGCCCGGGTCGCCGAGCATCCCGAGATCGATATAGACGATTCGGAGACCAAGACTCTTATACGGGTCGCGGTGGAGAAGTTCGAGCAATACGTCAAGACCACCAAGAAAATCAATCCAGAGAGCCTCCTGGCGGTCTCTGGCATCGGCCAGCCGGGCAGGCTGGCCGACATCATCGCCACTTATCTCGGTCTGTCCGTCGACGAGAGGCAGAAGTGCCTGGAGGTCACGGACAGCAAGGAACGGCTCGAGTTCATCAGCCAGCTTCTTTCCCGGGAGCTGGAATTCGCCGAGCTCGAGCAGCAGATCCACGACAAGGTGCGGTTCAACCTGGAGAAAACCCAGAGAGAGTACTATCTTCGCGAGAAGATGCGGATCATCCAGGACGAGCTCGATGCCGAAGGCGAGTCAGGCGGCGAGATAGCGGAGTATCGCTCCAAGATAGCCAAATGCAAGATCAAAGGAGCGGCTCTGGAGAAAGCCAAGAAAGAGCTTTCTCGACTCGAGAAAATGATGCCCCAGAGTGCCGAAGCGGCAGTGATCAGAACTTATCTCGATACCCTGGTGAGCCTGCCATGGGCCAAGCGGAGCAAAGAGATAATCGATCTCGAGCGTGCCGAGAGGATTCTGGACGAGGATCATTACGGTCTCGACAAGGTTAAAGAGCGGATTCTCGAGTATCTGGCCGTGCGCAAGCTCTCCAAGCAGCAGCAGGGGACCATACTCTGCCTGGTCGGGCCTCCCGGTGTCGGTAAAACGAGCCTGGCCAAGTCCATAGCCCGGGCCATGAACCGTAAATTCGCCCGGATCTCCCTGGGCGGCGTCAACGACGAAAGCGAGATTCGCGGCCACCGGCGCACTTATATTGGTGCCATGCCCGGCCGGATTATTCAGGCGGTCAAGCAGGCAGGCACCAGGAATCCGGTGATTCTGCTGGATGAGATCGAGAAGATGACCCGCAGCTATATGGGCGATCCCACTGCTGCCATGCTCGAGGTTCTTGACCCCGACCAGAACGAGAATTTCACCGATCACTATCTGGACGCGCCTTTCAGCCTCCAGGAGATCATTTTCATCGGCACCGCCAATGCCCTGGATTATGTGCCCCGGCCCCTGGCGGATCGCCTGGAGGTGATCAGGCTCTCGGGCTATACCGAGGAGGAAAAGGTCGCCATAGCCGAGCTGCATATCATCCCCAAAACCCTGGAGAAGCACGGGCTCTCGGACAGGCAGCTCAAGCTCCCGGCTCCGACAATCCGCAAGATCATCCAGGAGTACACCCGCGAATCAGGCGTCCGCAATCTCGAGCGCTCCATCGCCAGCATCTGCCGGAAGGTCGCCACCCGGATCGTGGGCGGCAGCGTCACCAGCGTGAAGGTGCAACCGAATATGGTGAACACTTTCCTGGGACCCGCCAAGATCGTGCGCGAGAAAGAGTCCAAGAATCCCCAGGTGGGTGTCGTTACCGGGCTCGCCTGGACCGAGACCGGGGGCGAGACCCTGCAGGTCGAGGTCAATACCATGCCCGGCAAGGGCAACCTGCAACTGACCGGACAGCTAGGCGACGTGATGAAAGAATCGGCCCAGGCCGCTTTCAGCTATATCAGGAGCCATGCTCAGGCCCTCGATATCAACCCTTCTTTCAAAGACGAGCTCGATGTCCATATCCATATTCCGGAAGGCGCCATTCCCAAGGACGGCCCTTCCGCCGGCGTGGCGCTCTGCACCGCCCTCATCTCCGCCATCAGCAAGCGCCCGGCTCTGGGCAATATCGCCATGACCGGCGAGATCACCCTGCGAGGACGGATACTGTCGATCGGCGGGCTCAAGGAGAAAGTGCTGGCAGCCCTTCGGGCCGGGATCAAGACAGTGCTCTTTCCTCAGGGCAACGAGAAAGATCTGCAAGAAATCCCCGACTATGTCAAAGATAAGGTCGAGCTGGTGCCGGTGTCCAGTCTCGACGAGGTTTATCCCCTGGTATTTAAAGGCGGGATTAAAGGCGACAGCAAGGGCAGCCCGCCAAAGCGGCATGCTGCTGCTGTTTCGCGCCCGGCCAAGCGGGGGCAGCGCAAGCGCTGAGCACCGTCGATGGTGTCTTATTCGGCGGTTTCGAGCCAGGGCATGCTGATGGCAGGCGGGCTGGAGATGGTCGATTTCACCAGGGGCGGCGGAGCAAATGTCTCTTCGCCTTCTTTCATTCTCATCCTGGCTTTCTCCTCCGGGGTGGTGGAGAGCGCCTTCAGTCTCTTGAGCAGATCGTCGCTGTCATCTGAGACAACGCCCTGGTCGAATATCTTGTTTTGCATGGTAAGGAAGTCTCTGGTAGCTCATCCACTAAATGTAGCAAGACCGCATAACCGCTGCGTGACCTGATAGCGTGAGAGTATACGCGTCAGTGCCTGATCCGTCCGGGGGGGAACTGAACCTCAGACCTGGGGATTATGGGGGAGGGCCTCATGCGGGCGCGCTCTCGAATGAGCTTCCAGTCGAAGTCTTTGCCCGGCTGCGTCATTTCGGTCTGGTGATCGGCACCGGTGGGCATCCCTTCGCGCTCCAGGCGCGGCGGCATCATCTGCGGAGGATTGAGCCGCTGCCGTCTCTCGAGCTCGGCATTCAGGCCAGGGACGACATGACGGAGATTGGTCTCGGCTTTGCCGTCATTTTGCAGTTTCCTGAGAAGCTCGTCGGTACTCCTGTCCAGGGCTTCGACGCCGGTTTTGCGTCCGTCCCTGTTGACTGGATTTTGGCTAAGGAGCCGGGGATCGGGCATGCGCTCGAAGCTTCCGATGCTTTCTTCGATCGGCAGGCGGTTCTGTATCCTGCCGCTTTGTGCGTCGCCTGGATTTCCTCTGCCAGCTCCGTCGCCCATGACTTTGTCCTCTCCTCAGCCTACTCTGGCAATCTAGCAGGCTGGAGTAACCGTATCGTGACGGTCCGGAAGAGGCAGGGCGCGCATGTCAAGAAATAGATTGCCGCAAGAATACTAAAGGTCGAAGGGCTTTTATATATAACTTGATATGATCCCGGAGGATTGCCGGCTACGGGTGCTCTTTTCAAGCGCGTTGCGCCCGTACGGGAGCAGGAATTCGCGCAGGTAAAGGAGCCATTTATGACGACGGCGAAAACCATGGGAAAAAACAAGGAATACATCGAACGGGACGGCAAATGCGTCAACCCTGTATTGTCAAGGCTCTTGCCCATTGTCGCCGAGCGCGGTCAGGGTTCTTATATCTACGACCTCGACGGTGACAAGTATCTCGACCTCACCACCGGTATCGCCGTCACCAATGTCGGCCACTGCCATCCCAAAGTGGTTGAGGCCATCAAGAATCAAGCGGAGAAGCTGATTCACACCTCGGTCACCACTTATAACAAGGTCTATATCGAGCTCTGCGAGAAACTCGCCGAGATCGCCCCCGGCAATCTCGACTCGGTGATGCTCGCCAACTCCGGCGCCGAGTGTGTCGAAGGCGCCATCAAGCTGGCCCGCTTCTACACCGGCAGACCGGCGGTGATCAACTTCCTGGGAAGCTTCCACGGGCGCACTCATATGTGCATGGCGCTCACCACCTCCAAGCTCTATTATCGCGACATGCAGGAGCCCCTCCCGCCGTCCATCTTCACGGCGCCGTTTCCGTATGTCTATCGCTCCGCCACGCCACATGACGAGAAGAAAGTCCTCGACCATACTTTCGAGCAGATCGAGCGGATCTTCCACCACTTCGTCAATCCCAAGCAGGTTGCTGCTTTCATTGTCGAGCCCATTCTCGGAGAAGGTGGCTATGTGATACCGCCGGACGGTTTCCTCGAGCGCCTGCGCAAAGTCGCCGACGAGCACGGCATCCTCCTGATCATCGATGAGGTGCAGACCGGGTTCGCCCGGACCGGCAAGATGTTCGCCTGCGAGCACGAAGGAGTGGTGCCGGACATCATGACCGTCGCCAAAGGTATCGCCGCCGGCATGCCGATCTCGGCTTTCATCGCCAAGAAAGAGATCACCAGGGACTGGCCCAAAGGCCGTCACGGCACCACTTACGGGGGCAACCCCATCGCCTGCGCCGCTGCCCTGGCCAGCATCGGTGTGCTCGAAGAAGAGAAGCTCGCCGAGCGTGCTCGAAAGATGGGCGACCACTTCGTCAAGCGTCTCAGAGAGTTCGCGAAAGGCAAGGGCCACATCGGCGAAATTCGCGGCCGCGGCTTGATGATCGGTATCGAGTTCAATGACAAAGACGGAAAGCCCAGCAAAGATTGGGCTGACAAAGTGGCCAAACGCTGCTTCGAGAACAAGTTGCTCGTTCTCACCTGCGGCCAGGACGGTCAGGTTATCCGCCTGATCCCACCCCTCAACATCTCCGATGCTGAAGCGGAAGAAGCGCTGTCCATCCTCGAAAAAGCAATGACTGACAATTAACAGGGAGAGGTCAAAATGACGAAGACTCTAGAGAAGACCAAGGCCGACCAGAAGGAATTCCACAACCTGATCGACGGCAAATGGGTGAAGTCGGAGACCGGCAAGACCTTCGAGTCGATCAACCCGGCCAATAACGAAGAGGTGATCGGCAGCTTCGCCCTGTCGAGCCCCAGCGATGTCAAAAAAGCCGTGGATGCCGCCGATCGCGCTTTCCATGCCTGGAAGCACACGCCGGCTCCCGAGCGTGCCGAGATTATCCTGAAAGCGGGTCAACTGCTGGAAGCCAAGAAAGAAGAGCTGGCCAGGGATATGACCCGGGAGATGGGCAAAGTCCTCAAAGAAGCCCGGGGCGACGTCCAGGAAGCCATCGATATGGCCAAATACGCTGCCGGTGAGGGTCGCCGTCTTTTCGGTCAGACCGTTCCCTCCGAGATGCGAAACAAGTTCGCCATGTCCATCCGCCAGCCTCTGGGCGTGGTCGGTGTGATCACTCCCTGGAACTTCCCGGTGGCTATCCCGAGCTGGAAGATGCTTCCCGCCCTGGTCGCAGGTAACACCATCGTCTTCAAGCCCGCCACTGATACGCCCTATCTGGCCATGCGCTTCGTCGAGATTCTCCAGGAAGCCGGTCTGCCACCGGGTGTGGTGAATTTCATCACCGGCTCCGGCAGCGAAGTCGGTATGCCCCTGGTCGAAGACCCGCGTGTCAAAGCAATCTCCATCACCGGCAGCTCGTACACCGGACGCAAAGTGGCCGGTCGCTGCGGCGAGCTGATGAAGAAGATCTCCTGCGAGCTAGGCGGCAAGAACGCCATCTGCGTAATGGAAGACGCCAACCTCGATCTGGCTGTGGACGGCGCTCTCTGGGGAGCCTTCGGCACCACCGGTCAGCGTTGCACCGCCACCAGCCGGGTCATCCTCCACAAGAAGATCTATAGAGAGTTCGTGGACAAATTCATCGCCCGGGTCGAGAAGCTCAAGGTCGGCAACGGCCTCGAAGCCGGAGTCGATGTCGGTCCGGTGGTGAGCGCTTCCCAGCTCAAGTCGGTGAACGAGTATGTGAAGATCGGCAAGGATGAAGGCGCCAAACTCCTCTTCGGCGGCAAGATCCTGAGCGACGGCGCTCATGCCAGGGGCTTTTTCCACGAGCCCACCGTGTTCGGCGATGTGAAGCCGAACATGCGGATCGCCCAGGAGGAGATCTTCGGGCCGGTGGTGGCTCTCATGCAAGTGGACAATTTCGATGAAGCCATCGAAGTGGCCAACGGTACCGAGTTCGGTCTCTCGCTCTCCATGTACACCCAGGACGTCAACCGGGCTTTCAAAGCCATCGAGGACCTCGAGTCCGGTATCGTCTATATCAACGCTCCCACCATCGGCGCTGAGATCCAGCTTCCTTTCGGTGGCGTCAAGCAGACTGGCAACGGCCACCGGGAAGCCGGCACCACCGCCATCGATCAATTCACCGAATGGAAATCCGTCTATGTCGACTATTCGGGCACGCTCCAGCGCGCTCAGATAGACAACTACGGCGAGAAGTCCTGAGGTAAGGCAAACGTCGGATACAGTGATTGGAAATTCGGAGTACAAAGAAAATGGATTTTGATTACACCCCTGAGCAGATTGCTATTCGGCGCCATATGCGCGAATTCGCCGAGCGCGAGATCGCGCCGAAAGCCCAGATGAACGATCGCAATTGCAAGTTCGACTGGGATATCGCCAAGAAGATCTTCGCCGAAGGCTTTCTCGGCTGCCCGATTCCCGAGGAGTATGGCGGTCTCGGACAGGACTATGTGGCTTACGGTTTGATGACCGAAGAGATCAACCGTGTATGCTCCTCCACCCGCACCCTCTTCTCGGTGCAGACCTCGCTTGTCGCCCTCACCATCTTGAAGTGGGGTACCGAAGAGCAGAAGAAGCAACTCCTGCCCAAGCTCTGTAACGGCGAGTTCATCGGCTGCTACGGTCTCACCGAGCCGGAAGCCGGAAGCGATGCCGGCAACCAGCAGACCAGGGCTGTCAAAGACGGCAGCGATTTCATCCTCTCGGGACAGAAAGTCTGGATCTCCTGCGGCTCCATCGCCACCCACGCCCTGGTCTTCGCCCAGGCCGATCCTGCCAAGAAGCACAAAGGCATCACCTGCTTCATCGTCGACACCAAGTCCAAGGGTTTCACCGCCCAGCCCATCCACGGCAAGCTCGGTCTGCGCGCTTCCGACACCTCCAGCCTCTTCCTCGATGAAGTGAGAGTGCCCAAAGAGAACATTCTTGGCGGCGAAGGCAATGGCTTCAAAGTAGCCATGTCTGCCCTGGACAACGGACGCTTCTCGGTGGCCGCCGGCGCTGTCGGTCTCGTGCAGGGCTGTATCGACGCCTGCACCAAGTATGCCATGGAGAGAGTGACTTTCGGCAAACCCATCGGCGAGCACCAGCAAGTGCAGGCCATGATCGCCGACATGGTCACCGACTGCGAAGCAGGCCGCCTGCTCTATCTGAGAGCCGCCCACCTGAAGAACAAAGGAGTGAGAAACACCCTCGAGACTTCCCTCGCCAAGCTCTTCTGCGGCGAAGCCGCCAATCGCGCCGGCCACAACGCCGTGCAGATCTTCGGCGGTTATGGCTACTCCGACGAGTATCCCGTGGAGCGCTACTTCAGAGACGCCAAAGTGCTCAACATCTACGAGGGCACTCGCGAGATCCAGAGGATGATCATTGCTCAGGACGCGCTCGGCATCCGCTACGCCAACGGCGAGCCCAGCGGCAGACCGACGGCGCTTGCCGCTGTCTAGGACGGCAGAGCACTGATGGCGCGCTCCTGTTTTCAGGAGCGCGCCAGTTCTTTAGAGGAGGAGCCAATGTCCGATGAAGAGATGACTGTAGAGCAGAGCGAGCTCGACGAGCACGATCAGCCGGAACCGCCGGTCCGTTTCGAGCTGGTTCAGGACAAGCTCTATGGGACGGTGAATCTTCACGACATGCGTCAGGGCGACGAAGCTTTCGAGTGCTGGTCTTTTGTCAGCGAGGGAATGCTCGCCCTGGGACAGAAAGAGCTGGCGATTCTCCTGCGCAAGGAGCCCGGTGAGTCTGAAAAAGACTATCCCACCGAGCCTCTGGGCTTCTTTCTCACGGTCTGGAATTTCGCCAGCCAGGGCAATTTCGTATTCGAGGGCGATATCACCGAATTCGGTGACAGCGGGTTCTTGGATCCGCAGTTCCGGGCCCTGGCTTACCTGCGACCTCTGGGTCTTGCCGGAATGGAAGACAACGAAGGGCTTCTATCATGTGTTCTTCTCACCGAGAAAGAGCTTCAGATCGCTCGCCGTTTCGGGCTGACAAGGGTGATCTCCTTGTTCGGCTATCGTTTCAACCATTATCCATGCCCGCCCTGGACCAACCGCAGCCGCGAGTCCGTGGTGGACGACGAGCTCATCTCGGAGATGGAGGAGAGCATCCTGGGCAAAGTGCCGCTATTGGGCCTGCCCGGAGCCAAAGTGGTGCTTTCGGCCAATCGTCTGGTCCTCTCCTGCCGCAAGGGCACCCATGTGTATATCAACGAGGTCCTCAAGCAGCTTCCCGAGGAAGCGCCCTTTCTGATCAGCACCGACATCGATCCCCAGGCCAATGCCATGCTCGTCTGGCAGGCCACCATGGAGAAAGGCCCGTCCGCCATCACCCCGCCCGGCTCGGACGGCTCGCGGGTGGCTGCCAGCGCCGTTCTCATCTTTCCGGAGCAGGAAGCGAGCAATGCCCAGGTGATCGAGGACAGCTTCCTGCTGAGCATCACCACCGAGGACTGGCGCAAGCTCAGAGAAGGCCTGATGACCGGGGAAAACATCGCTATCAGCACCGAGGGCGGTGGCCATATCGCCATTGAATGGTACGAGACGGAAGACTTTCCGCAGATAACCAATCGTGGAGCCCTCCCGGAGCTTCCTCGCATCGAGCATCGAGAAGGTCTCGGCAGCGTCACTCGCGCCGAGCTCGAGGTCGAGGATGCCGTGCTCATCGCCAGCACCGATCCCATGGTTTTCTATCAATTCGTCGAGGCGGTGGAGATGACCGTTCTCGGTTATTTCGTGGACCGGGCGCCGGAGTCTGAGCGCAAGCTCACTCTCTCCTGCCAGGTCAGCCAGGGAGGCAGGATCGACTGGAAGATCTCCTCCGAGCCCGAGGAGGACAAGCTGGTGCTCAAAGGCATCGAGCTTCGTCTCAGCGACCTGCCGGCCCCCGATATACACGCAGAGCCTGTGAGCTTCGAGCTCGAATTCCAGGTCAACGCCAGAGCCGACGGCTGATCGATCGCTCCTTCCTGAAACCGGATATCCAGATGACCACGGTCGCCTTAGCAATATTCCTGCTGGTCTATTTGATCATCATTCTCGGGGAGAATTCTCCACGAAAGCTCGATCGTCCGGCGGCGGCCCTTATCGGGGCCGTTCTCATGGTAATCACCGGGGTCCTCACCCGGAAGCAGGCCCTTGACGCCATTGATTTCCCGACCCTGGCCCTCCTTTTCGGAATGATGATCATAATCCACTACGCCAATGAGTCCGGCCTCTTGCAGTTGCTTGCCACTCGCCTGGTGCGATTCGGGCACACCCCGGCCCAGCTCCTTCTGGTTGTTTGCCTGGTGTCCGGTATCCTCTCCGCTCTTTTCGTGAATGACACCATTTGTCTTCTCATGACGCCTCTGCTGCTGGCGCTCTCTCGGAAGACCGGCTTGCCTGCGGAACCCTTTCTTATCTGCCTCGCCACCAGCAGTAATGTCGGCTCTGCCATGACCATTACCGGCAATCCGCAGAATATGCTGATCGGTCAAACCTCTCCCTGGACCTGGACGGCTTTCGCAGCTTATATGATTCCGGTGGGGCTGATCTGTCTTCTTCTCAACGCGCTGATTGTCGGTTTCATCTACCGCCGGCAACTATCCCGGTGCTCAGCGGTGGCAATCGGCGAGAATGGACAGCCAGTAGAGGTCGACCGCAAGCTCGCGATTCGAACAAGCCTGGTAATACTGTTTCTGGCGGCCGGCTTTCTCCTGGGCGCGCCGATGGATCTGGTGGCGCTCACTTCCGGTATAGTCATTCTCGTATGGGCAAATAGACCGCCGGAAGAGACTTTTGCCGGTATAGACTGGTCCCTGCTCCTGTTTTTCGGAGGACTCTTCGTGGTCGTGCATGGTCTCGTGGTCACCCACGCGGACCTAATGAACCGGATAATACCGATAATCACCGAGCGTACCGAGAGTCTCGCGGGAATGTTCGTTTTTGCTGGCAGCACAGTAGTCGGCAGTAATGTTTTCGGCAACGTCCCTTTTGTGATGTTCGTGCGAAACTGGATCGTGGACGCCCATCACGCGCCACTACTCTGGCTGCTTCTTGCCATGACCAGTACTTTCGCCGGCAATCTAACCATCGTGGGCAGTGTCGCCAACCTGATTGTGGCCAATGGAGCCAAGCAGGAGTGCCCTCTGGGTTTCTGGACTTTCATGAAAGTCGGAGTTCCCACCACAATTGTCACCACGGTGACTGGGTGCTTGATTATCTTCGGCTATCACTGCCTGGGATGGCTCTGAGTCTTTCCTGTCGGTCTTTCGAATTTCGGGCGAATTCTCAATAATTGCAATATTGCGATAATTCGGCTTGTTTTTCTGAGATTGTATTCAAGTCTCGGCAGCGTATTGATTGCCGCTTGAGGCTAATCTGCCATATATGCGGCATTCCGCTCCCGATCGCCCGGGGGGATTAACTCTTCTTTCGGAGTTTCGATCGGGCCTTACCTGTGTAGATGTCTTTTATAGGCATACTCCAATCCCGCTCATGACTGAAGAGAATCGAGACGAGCAAGTCAGGCAAGCGAATTCGGTCGCACCGGAGCCCTACGGGCTCGAGTCGCCGCTGCCTTTCGATATCCCGGATTTCGCGCCCCTGGAGGCTCCGGAGTTCGCCAGCGGCTCCTGGGACGCCCTTCTGCCGGCTGACAGCCATATCGAGCTCAAGACCTGGACCTCCTCGCATATAGTCTCGGACGGCTCCCCCCTCACCGGAGGAGGCTCTTCGGTGGCGGAGATGGAGCAGGAGCAGTCCGTCAACACCTCCGCTTTCCCGGAGAGCGTGGAGGGGGCGGAAGCCGACTCTCTGGTCGGTGAGACCCTGGAAGGCCGTTACCAGATAATCGGCGCCATCGGCAGGGGCGCCACCGCCACGGTCTACAAGGCGCGGCACCTGCAATCAGGCGAAGTGGTGGCGATCAAGGCTCTCAAGGTGAGCAATGTCGAGCACATCATGCGTTTCGCCCGGGAGGTGAAGAGTCATTCACGCTTGCGGCACAAGAATATAGTCTCCTATATCGAGTTTCTAGCCACCAGTGACGGGCGTTTCTTCCTGGTGATGGAAAGGGTCAAGGGAATCAGTCTCCAGGAGATCATCCGGGAGATCGGGCGAATCGACGATCCGGTCAATATCGCCTCGATCGTCCTGCAGATTCTCGATGCCCTGGCGTACGCCCATTCCCAGGGGGTCATCCACCGCGACTTGAAGTCCAGCAATATAGTCCTGGTCAAAGAGGACGATCGGGATGACATCGTGGTCAAAATACTCGATTTCGGTATCGCCAAGTCCGAGGGCGAGGAGAGAATCACCTTTTCGGGCACCACCATTGGCTCGCCGGTGTATATGAGCCCGGAGCAGTGCCGGGGCAAGACCCTCACGGCGGTTTCGGATATCTACTCCCTTGGGGTGGTGGCCTATGAGATGGTCAACGGTCGCCCCCCATACTGCAACGGCAGCGTCAGGGACATCATGCGGGATCACTGCTCGGCCGAGGTGCGCCCCCGGCCGTTGAAGGAAGTCGCCGGTCATGTGCCCGGCATCGAATTGCTCGACACCATCGTGCTCAAGTCCCTGGAGACGGCGCAGGCGGACCGCTGGCGCAATGCCCTGCGGATGATGGCGGCTCTGCGATTCTGGATCGATGCCGTGAGCGCCGGCCAGGCAGACACCGAGCTTCCCCGGGAGCTCCTCGATAGCGGTCCCCAGCCCGAAGCCGTGGACGCGCAGGCCCTCGAGCTTTCTCATGAAGAGAAAAGCGAGCTTCGCTCCATGACCGCGCTCAACTCGATGCAGGCGGTCATGGGAGTGAGCCGCTCCGCCGAAGGCGAAGCCAGCGCGAACCAGGCGCGTCTGCGGACCGATCCCAGGTCCATGGCGCTGCGCGAGGCGAAGCGCGACTTCATGGTCCTGCTCAGCCTCACGGCCTCACTGGCTGCCTCGATAGGGCTCTATGTGTTCGTCAATCAAGATCGTTTCCAGAATCCTGCCGGATCTGCCACGGCCGAAGCTGCTCCGGCGGTAAAGGCGCCTCCTCCCGAAGCCAGGGCTGAGGAGAAGAAGAAGCCCGACAAGAAGAAGAGCCGCTCGCGAAGAACCAGGCGCAATCACTGATCTGGAGCTAGATATTGACCTTTTGCTGGATTCTCGAGAGCCTGCTCAGGTTCTGCTCCATGTCACGGTTTTTCGACTGGCGATCGCTTTCGGCGTTGTTGATGCGGATCTTCCAGCAGACCGCGATCAGAGCCATTACTCCCATGCCGAGCAGGGCCGCCAGTGGCATCGCCAGAGCGCCGAGGGGCTCGGGGCGCACGGCTCCGGCATAGACGACAGCGACCACGGTAGTAAGTGAAACCAGAATCAGAAGGATGAACTCGGTTGATCTGTGCAGATCGCATTTCGGTCTGGCGATTTGCACCGTGGTTGTCTTCTGCCCTTCCGTAGCGGTGAAGCCCAGGTCCCGGCAGGCGGTCCGGAAATCGACACGGTTGCGGTCGCAGTGGTGCATTATGTGAATCGACTGCTCCTCGGACATCGCTCCCCGGCGCTCCATCTTCACGCACTCGACAGCGGCCTCGCTGAGGCAGGCGCTTATCTGCCCGTCGGCGAGAAGTCCTTTGAGTGGATCCATGCCGTAGAGCTGATATTCAGCCACGGCTTTCTGGACCATGTTCAGGGAGGCCAGATCGGCTTTGAAAATCAGGTTGATCGCACTGTCTGTGGTGTCGACGTCGTCTCGGAAAGCGCCGGTCTGACGAGCCGTCACGGCTATCGAGCGCCCGGACTCGAGGGCTTTCTTGACCAGCCTGGCGGCGGACTGACGGTCGATCACGTCGCGCTCGCAGAATTTCTGGAGGAGAAGGAGCTCCTGGAGCATTTTCTCGCTGATCAGACCGGACTCGGTCAGAATCGCTCCCATGAGTTGCTTGCCGTAGATCGATTTCTCTACGATCTCGAGGACCTGGCTCTCGGTGAGGACTCTTCCGGCCAGAAGGAGGTCGCCTATCTTGATTCGCGAAAGGGTATTGCTGGGTCTGAGACCGTGGCGGCTGAGAGCGGCTGCCAGGTCCACGCCCTCACGACGCACCAGAGCCAGGGCGTTTACCGCTTGCTCGTAGGATATGCGTCCGGCTTTGACGAGATGGAGACATTCGTAAGCGCAATTGAGGACCGGGAAAGAGACGCAGCGCAGGAGCAAGAGAGCGCGCGCGAAAGTGGTCGATCTCTCCACCGCGAGCTTTTTGCCTTCCCGGATCGAGATCGAATCGGTGACGCTGGCATCGAGGAGGAGGCTCTCGATTTCGCTTGTATCCAGGGTCTCCGGGTCGCCCATGGAGCGCGCCCATACCAGAACCCGCTCGAACTCCAGGGATACCGAACCTGCCAGGGCCAGGAGGCTGGCGGCCCCGGCCCGGGAAAGATGGCGGGCTCCGATGGCATCGAGGGCCTGGCAGGCATTTTCGATGTCGCGGCTCTTGAGGAGTTTCAGATCGAGGACTACTTGCTCGGCGGGGATTGCCAGAGCCGAAGCTGTCTCGGCGGCGTTGGACAGTTGTGAGGAATTGATCAGACCGGCTTCTATAAGGAGGTCGAAAACCTGTTTGCGGTCATAGTTGGGAAAAGGGGATTGAACCCCCGAATCGGCGGCTTGCATGGCATATGCTCCGTTTGAATAATAGTAAGTTGATAAGGGAAGGGGGTGCCGTTGGTAAAGCCTGAAAATCCAGGCGAACTCGAAGTATGTACCAATAATATGCTTGTCAAGAGATTTTGTGAATTCGCGATTCTTACTTAGCGAAAGTGCGTATAAATCCTTGAAGATCTGCTTCTCATGCGGATATTCATGAGAGAGCGAAAAAGTCTCTCGAAGAGAATTTTTTTCGCCTGCGCAGGAAAACAGCCTGAGAACGACAACTCAGGCTGTTTTCGCTGAACTTTTCGATTGCCCGTCCTCAGGCGAGAAACACCAGAATGCCTACCAGCAAGGTGAGAGCCGTGAGAATTTTCTCTTTGCTGAATCTGCCCGCTTCCTTCCGGCTCTCGAGGGCGTTTCGCTGCCTGAGAACGCTGTCGAGGCTGCGCTTCTCGAGCACGCATTGACGAACCACCTGAGCGGCTTCACCTGTGTCGATCATCTTAGTCTCTACCAGCCGGTTGAGAGTCTCCGCATCTCTTAGCCAGCCGCTCTCTTGCGGCTGAGCCGCGCTACCGGCGATCACTGCTTGCGGTCCCGAGCTGCTCTGGCGCTGGCGATTCTCCACTCGCAGGCGTGCCTCGGAAAAGCACAATCCGGACCGGTTAGCCACGCGCAAAACGGCTATAGCCTCGCTTCTGGCGATCGATCCCGAGCGGATCGACCTGGAGGCTTCGAGGACTGCAGCCAGATCCTGCTCGGTCATGGTTCTTGTCCTCACAAGGACAGGGCCCAGAGGCTGTCCGAAATCGCGAGCGATGCGCACTGCTTCGTTGAGGCTTTCCGGTGTCGCCATGGCGGCATCGCAAATCAGGGCGCTGAGAGGTCCCAGCTCTCTAGATTGGTCAAGGGGGGAGAAATCGTAATAAGGCATGGGGGGAACGACCGTGAGGTGGTAACACCTCCATACTAGGCATCCGCCGCCCTTTTGTGAATTCGCGAATCGCATATAGCGAAATCGCGTATGAAACTGTTGAAATCAGCTATTCATGATGCTCTTGTCGAGCAGTTTCGGATCAGCCCGAGCGTGAAATTGCGCTTTCAGCCCGGCCGGGAGGCAACTCCACGTCCGTCCAGGTTCCGAACCACTGCAAGATCTGACCGGAGTGACCCCGTACAGCCACGGCCCGGCAGAGATGCCGGCGATATTCAGCGACCTTGGACAAACCCATGGCTCGCTTCAAGCGGAAACTGGCCTCGAAGGTGTCGCCTCTCTTCAGGGATTCCTGCCAGCCTTCCATATAATCGCGGCGATCTTCAGGGTGGATGAGAAGCTCCCAGGCTCCGTCCACGCTCTGCTCCACCGAAAGACCGGTGAATTCGAAATATCTTTGATTGAGAAAATTGATCTCGCCTTTGCTATCGGCGGTCCAGACGATCTGCGGTATGGCCTCGGCCAGGGTGGATAGCCGGGCCTCTGATTCTGCCAGCTCCTCGGTGGCTCGCTTCTGGTCTTCGATATCGGTATTGGTTCCGACATAGGAGACATGACCGCATTTGCGGGGTAGTGGAATGGCTCTTACGAGAAACCATCTATAACTGCCGTCCGCGGCTCTGTGCCGGACCTCGAACTCGAATTTCTCCCCTCGTTTGACGTGCTCCATGGCCAGGGGAGGAATATGCATATCGTCAGGATGGATAATCTTCAAATAGAGATAGCCGTCATCGTCGTCCCTGCTATGCCCGGTGAACCGGTAGAACTCCTCGTTGAAATAGCGAATGCGGCCCTCGTCGTCACCGAGCCAGACCATTGCCGGAATGACGTCGATGAGGGCTTTGAAGGACTCCTCGCTGTGCATCACGGCGAAAAGCCCGGGGTCCGCACTGGGGACTTCGTTGAGGTCGAGATTTTCAGTATCTTCGTCCATTATCTAGCGAATATAGCACATCGAGGTTTGCCGTATGCTCGGTCTGCGAGTACAAGAATATTCAAGTAAGCTCGATCTCCAGGGTGATCATCGAGCCTTCGCCCGGGGCGGAGTCGACGAGCAGGGACGTGTTATAGAAGCAGCGGATCAGGTCGGCGCGCTCTTTCATGCCGCCCAGACCCATGCCACCACTCTTGGAGCCCGGTTCTTCGGATTCCGAGGCGGCGGGATCGAAGCCGCGACCGTTGTCCGAAAGCGAGAAGCGGAGAAACTTATCCCTCGGGCTCTCGATCTCGAGGGTGACCCGGGAGGCGCCGGAGTATTTCTCGACATTATTGAGTCCTTCCTGGACGATCCGGAAGATGTGCAGCCCCACAGGATCGGGCAGCTCGGGCAACTCCAGATCGCATCTGAATGCCGTGCTGACGCCGGTCCTCTGACCCATGCGCTCCACCATGTCGGCCAGGCACATCTTCAGTCCCCATTCCCTGAAATTGCGCGGCGCGAAGTCGCTGCAAATGTCCCTGAGCTGTCTTATGACATGATCGACAATCTCGATGGTCTCTTCCACGGTGAGCTTCTTGTCACCGCCCAGATAGCGCTTGAGCATCATCAAATCAGCGATGATCGTGTCGTGGAGCTCCCGGGCCAGGCGGTATTTCATCTCCTCCTGCTGACTGACCACTTTGAAGGCGAGATTTTGCTTCTCGAGAGTGAGCTCCTGGATGATCCGCATCCAGTCCTCTTTCTTATATATGCCGAATGCCGGCTCCGGATAGTCCGGACCCTGTCTCTGCAAATCATGGTCGCTCACCGGATATGGTGAGGGCTCGATCTGGCTGCTCTCGAAGTCGGCTTCATTGCGCCTGGCCGCGGCTGTTTTCAAGTTTGCCACCGCCTCGACCGGATTCATATTGCGGTTATTGATCATGAACTGCAGGGACAGGGCTCGATTGAGCAAGCCCGGAGTGATCAGACCATGCTGGAGGAGCACCTGACCGATAGGCATCTGCTGGCCCATGCCCTTCTCGACAGCCGAGAGCAGGTCGATCTCGGCCACCAGCTCGGCGGCGATGAGGATCTCGCCCAGCCGTATAGGCTCGGATCGCGCCGCTGATAGAGCGCCTATCTCCCTGAGGGCGCTCTCGATGGTGGTGCGGTTCTTCTGCGAAAGCTTCAGGGCGGTGATTGCTTGCTCAGCGGTAATCTTGCCTTCTTTTATAAGCACCTGGGCAGTGAGGGCTGCATAAGCGACGGCATCGGGAAGGACCGAGCGGACCACCAGCACTCTGCCCAGGGGGAGCCCGCTGGTAAGGCTCGCCTCGAGGGCTTTTTCCAGGTCCGAGCCGGTGACCATGCCGGACTCCGAGAGTATCTGGCTCAGCCGGGCGGTTACCAGATGTGCGTCGGTCTTGAGCCCGAGCTGCTCGAAGGCTTCCTCGAGGCTGATCTTCTCGCGCACCGATTTGCCGATCACCGAGGCGAGTTGATCCACCGAGATCAGCTTCTCATCGAGAAGAGACTGGGCGATGCTTGCCGTGCGCAGAGTCTCTCTCGGAATAACGCCGGAGTCTACCAGGGCATTGCCGATGGGGGAATTGGTTCTGATCGATGTGGCCATGGCCCGGGCCAGTTGATCCTGGGTGATTATGCCGCATTTGTGGAGAAGATCCGCGATGCTTTCGGTTTGTTCGGCCCGGGTCATATGGGTCTTTCACCTTTCTTATTCGAGCTCTTCGCATCCGTAGCCGTTCTGCACCGCCCAGGCTATGAGTTGTTCGCGGTTCTGGAGTCCGAGCTTGAGGAGCAAGACTTCGCATTGCTTGCGGGCCGTGGCCACTGAAGTGCACCGCTCCTCGGCGATCTCCTGATATTTCATTCCCCGGCCGAGCATATGAAGAACCTCTTGCTCCGAGGGTGTGAGCTTTTTCCTGTCATAGGTGAGCTCGTCGGTGACTATATTCTTCTGCCCGGCGGCCACGCGCCGGATCGTCTCGGCTACCGTGGCGATGCGCTCCGACTTGAGAAGATAAGCGCTCACACCCATGGACATGACTTCGTGAATGAAGGCCTGACGTCCTTCGGCAGAGAAGATCACCAGTCTCAGGTCAGGGAAGCGCAAAAACTCTCTGATCATCTCTTTGGGACCGAGGCTGCCCGGAAGGTGCAAATCGAGGACGACGATGTCCGGTCTCTCTCTCTCGGTGACAGCCAGACCATCATCGATATTGTCGGAGGAGCCGACGATCTCGAAATCGGTCTCCCTGGTGAGACCGCTGATCAACCCCTCCAGGGTGACCTGGTGGTCTTCGATGACAACGATTCGGATAAGCTCTTGCATATTCACTGGATGATCGGGGGCATTCCCCGGCTCATAAGACTTTTCTGCTTGACGCTCAGGGGGCTCTGGCGCATGACCGCCATGCCAAGATCGGTGCCGGTGCAGTCGGCGTCCGTGAGATCGGTGCGCTCGAACAGAGACTTGCACAGCCTGGCGCTTTTCAGATTGGTCTTGCTCAGATCGGCATCGCGGAAATTGGCTTCGATAGCCACGGCATTGCTGAGATCGGCGCCGCTCAGATTGGCTCCTTCCATATTGGTGCGTTCCATCCAGGCTGCCTGGAGTCTGGCTCCCTCGAGATTGGCGCCGCTCAGGTCGGCGTTCTGGAGATTCGCCCTGGCGAGGCTGGTCCCCTCCAGATTGGTCTTGATCAAGAATGCCTCCCGGAGGTAGGCGCCTGACAGATCGAGACCGGACAGGTCTTGTCCGGAGAGATCGGCGCCCCAGAGGCGGAGACGGCGGTTTTGCGCTTCCTGCACGGCTTCTTTGAAAGTCTTTCGCAGGGTGGTGGCGAAGAGGACTTTGCCGGTTTTGCGGTGCAGAATCTGAATCGGTATCTTGCCCTCGGGCGGATTCGGTCTGCCGTCCTCGAAGTCCCTCTGGGCTCTGTATTCCGGAGATTCGGAGGAGAGATAATAGATATTCTTGCCTTTGTCCCTGGTATGCTTGATCCGCTCTTTGAAGCGATCGCTGGTGACGGTGAAGCTGGCTGCTACAGCCAGTCCGGACAGAAGAGCAATGGCGATCAGGCTCACCACCAGCGGTGAGGCGTCCGTTCTTTTCGCGGCGGGCTCGCTTTTCTCCTGGCTTTCTGGCGCCGGCTCTTCCAGGATTAGAGTTTCTCTGACAGCGGTCTGGAGCTCCTCGATAGAGGCATATCTTTCGCCCGGGTCTTTAGCCAGACATTTGAGCACCAGTGCATCCACGCCGGGGGGCAGGCTCGAGGCGGCTGCCTTCGAAGGTGCCTCGGGGACGCTGGCGACATGGAGCTCGGCGAGCTTTTGAGCCGAACCGGCTGCGAAGGGTGGGTTTCCCGTCAGACATTCGAAAAGTATGCACCCCAGGCTGTAAACCATCGACTGCTCGTCGGTGGGGTGGGAGAGAGCCTCTTCCGGGCTGATATATGAATGACAGGTCGGAGCTTTCTCTTTGCCGTCAGTGGAAGCGCTCTCGAGCACGAGCCGTCTGCTGGAGGCACTGTCGGTGGTATCCTCGACCAGAGCCGGGCGCAGACCGGCGGCGCTGCATTGCGAGGCGGTCTCAAGGGACTCGAGGGATAGGATCAGCTCCAGGGACTCTCGCCAGGGCAAGGGACCATGGCGGCGCAGGTGCTCAGAAAGAAGCACTGATTTCTTTTCATCTGACCGCGAGTCGGTGGACATCTAATCTCGAGAGGCGATTCTGACACAGCTAATTATATTATCGACTTATTTGAGATCGCCGCCTCTTGCAAACTTTGGCTTGAAGCTGCGAGCCGGGGCCCCGACATCGCGGTCCTCGAAGTCGTCGGTCTTGACGGCTGCGATGAGCTTCTGCTTGAAGACCGAGCTTCGCTCCAGGGACTCGAGATCGTGCTCGGAAGAGGCGATGATATGCATGATCGAGTCATGGGAGTTCTCGAGAAGCTCATCATAACTGGATACTACTTCTTCTACCTGGGCTCGGGCGCGGTTTTCGTCGCGTATCCGTCCGATCTCGCGATAGAAAGAGGCTGACTTCTCGAAGAGCTTCTGATGCGTCCGAAGGGCTCCGATCATGGCCTGCTGCCGGTCGTAGGAGAGAAGGATGGCTTGCTGTATTTCTTCGAGCTCGGTGACCACCCGGTCGATGGGCGAGTCTCGGAGACCGGCGCCGGCTCTGCTCGCGAAGGGCGGGGCGAGAGCATCGCTTTCTTCGGTTGCGGACGCCTGGTTCATGGCCTGTCGAATGAGATGATTGATTGTCCGGGTGACGCTACTCTGGGATTTCAGCCATTCGAATACATCGGGGTCGGCATAAAAGGTAATCTGGCGTTCTTTGGCTTTCACGGCAAGGGTTTCCATAGGGGAGGCGGTTGCATACCAGTATGCCAGTATTTGTACTGGCATGTCAAGGGATGCCTGGCGAGAACGCCGCAGGGGCGGGCATTGTGCCGGTCTTTTCGGTTGCGGTAAGATCGACTGATGCTTTTTACCAGAGGAGATCGAGAATGTCCGTGTACAAAATGACCGAGATCGTGGGCGTGTCCAGCAAGAGCTTCGCCGACGCGGCAAGCAACGCTGTTCAGAGAGCCTCCAAGACTCTTCGAGACCTGAAGTGGTTCGAGACCACGGCTATGCGTGGCAAAATCAAAGACGGCCAGATAACCGAGTATCAGGTGACAATGAAAGTCGGATTCAAGCTCGAAGGCTGATTATTCGCTTGCTCAGGTGCCGAAGATCCTGTCCCCGGCGTCTCCCAGACCGGGCACTATATAACCGTGCTCGTTCAGGTGGTCGTCCACCGAGGCGGTGGTGATGGAGACGTTGGGGAAATCTTTGTGCACCCGCTTGATGCCTTCCGGGGCGGCCACGAAGCTGACCAGGTCTATGGTCTTGACGTCCAGCTTGTCGAACAGCGAGATCGCCGCTACGGCAGAGCCGCCGGTGGCAAGCATGGGGTCGAGGATGAAAACCCGGCAATCCGGAGGCAGGGACTCGGGAAGCTTGGCATAGTAGGACTTGGCTTCCAGGGTCTCTTCGTCTCGCTTGAGTCCGACATGGTAGATACGGACATTGGGGAAGAGGTCCTGAGCCGCTTCGGCAAGCACCAGACCGGCTCTCAGGATCGGCGCGAGAATAATGTAATCGGTAAGAGCCACGCCTTTTCCGGGGCCCACCGGAGTCTCGACCCCGACTTCCCTGGTTTGCAGGTCGCCCATGGCCTCATAGACCAGGAATTTGCTCAATCTTGCCGCCAGCCGGCGAAATTCGTGGCTGGGCGTCTGGAGGTCGCGCAGGCGCGTCAGTGTTTGTTGTGCCAGCGGGTGAGCGACGATTTTCACCCTTGTGCCTGTCTCGATCATTTTGAGATTTCCTCCACTCTCAACCGGGTCAGCCCGGGCTAGAGCTTGAGGGCGCCTCCCAGCAAGGAGGCTGCCGTTTGCCTGGCCCAGCGATCAGCCTCAAGTATATCGTCAAGTACCGGATCTTTGGTTGGCTTGTGAAGCTCCAGGACACGTTCTATGTGACTGGCGATGGCAGAAAAGGCTAACTTTCCTTTCAGAAATGCCTCCACCACCACCTCGTTAGCCGCGTTCAGCACGCAGGCGAGGGTGTCTTGCCCCACCGCTACCTCCCGGGCCAGCCTCAGGCAGGGAAACTTCCGGTAATCAGGATGCTCGAAAGTGAGGCTGCCCAGATCCATGAGGTTGAGCCTGGGCACCCTGGCGGACGGGACCCTGTCCGGGTAGAAGAGAGCGTAATGAATCGGCAGGCGCATATCCGGCACCCCCAGTTGACCGACCACCGAGCCGTCCACGAACTGGACAGCCGAGTGCAGAATGGACTGCGGGTGGATGAGAACTTCGATCTTCTCCGGGGCGATATCGAACAGCCAGCGCGCTTCGATGATCTCGAGCCCTTTATTCATCATGGTCGCCGAGTCGATGGTGATTTTCGGTCCCATGGACCAGTTGGGATGTTTGAGCGCATCGCTTATGGTGGCATTGTCGATCGCCTCCCTGGACCAGGTCCGGAAAGGACCTCCCGAGCCGGTCAGCCAGATCGATTCCACGTCCTTGATCGCGTAGCCGGATAGGGACTGGAATATCGCCGAGTGCTCGCTGTCCACCGGAACGATAGCGCTGCCGTAACGCTTGAGAGCCGGCACGATTACCGGTCCGGCCGCCACCATGGTCTCCTTGTTGGCCAGGGCGATGGTCTTGCCAAGCTTGATCGCCTCGAGGGTCGGGCGCACCCCGAGGAATCCGACGACCCCGGTGACCACGGTGTCGGCATCGGATATGGTGGCGACTTCGACCAGCCCGTCATCGCCCCTGGTGATGCGACCTTTGTAGTCCGCGCCTTTCCTTCGGAGAAGCTCGTCAAGCTCCTGCGCGGACTCTCTGTCAGGCACTGACACCACTTGCGGTGTGAACTCCAGGACCTGGTCGGCCAGCTCCGGCAGCGATGATGAGCCGGACGCCAGTCCGACCACGTCCAGGCTGTCTCGGTGATGCCTGGCTATATCGAGGGTCTGCCGACCGATGGAGCCGGTGGAGCCCAGCAAAGTGATCCGCTTCATTTCAGGCTGGCTCGCAGCGATCCCCGCCGGCTGCCTGGGCCCGCACCAGAGCCTGCTCGCTGCGCTCCAGGAGCTCTTCGACGCTCAGGGCGTGTTTGGGAAAAGCAGCGTAACTGACGCTTACCGTGACATACCAGTTCTGGTCGATCTCGATCATGTATTCGTTGGCGACCCTTTCCCGCAAACGCTCGGAGATGATTGCCGCACCATGGGCGTTGGTCTCGGGGCAGACCACCATGAAGCGGGTGGCGGTGAATCGGGCCGGAACGTCCACATCCCGGAAGGTCTTGAGAAGCATCTCGGATAGACCCCGGAGCATGGCCTCGGCGGCGAGATTGCCTCCCCGGCTCGAGATCTCGTCGAACTGGTCCGGCTCGACGAATATCACGGCTACCGGGCGCTTATAGCGCTTGGCTCGCTTCACTTCGGTACGCAGGATCTTGGTGATCGCTTGCTGGTTGTAGAGACCGGTAACCGAGTCCAGGAGTGCGAGACGCTCCATCTCGGTGGTGTCCTTGCCGCGCAGGGCCTCTTCGGCGCCGGTCAGGTAGGTATGGCCCCGAAGCTCTTCGGTGGTCTTGCGGGCGCCGGTGCTGCTGCTCTCGGACCACTGCGAGCGCAGCTTGTGGAGCTTCTGGCGAAATAGCGATTCTCTGCCGAATAAGGCTTCGTCGTCTTGTGCGGGGCTCATAACTCACCGTATACAGGGCGTAAGCAATTTGACACCTCTGACTATAACATTAGAGGTTACAGCTTCTATAGTAATATATTTCCCTGTTTATAAGACTATTTAGGCGGCTGTATCGGCGGCAGCTCGAGAACAGGCATTATCTTGATCAGGTTCTTGAGCATTTCCACCTGCAGCTCCCGGTGGGCTGCCTGGTCGTAGCTGCCCCCCCAGTAATGGTAGAAGCCTTCCCGGCTGTTCTTCTCGGCGAAAGGCGCCAGGGGCAGGACGACATTGGGTCTGGTTCGCATTCCCTGGCCCTGCAGGGTGCCATTGCTGGTGTCCCTGACCGAACGGAGCACTTCGATTGCCTGGTCGAGCTTGCGGATGGTCTCGGGGTTGTTCAGCTTGATCATGTCCGGGCTGTTCATGCCGAAACCCTGACCGCTGGTCAGGGGCTTGATTATCGGAAGCATGGCCTGGGCGACATACATATCGGCCAGATAAATCTTGAAGTAAGGGTTGTTGGAGTTTTTCGCCAGTTGCTCCAGCATTTGAGTCTGCTGGTTCAGGGCTGACTCCCCGAGACCGGCGACATTGCGCATATAGGCGATGGGATCGCCGCCCCTGGTGAGGCTGGCGAAGTTACGGTAGTTGCGCTCGTAGGCCTCGTAAGCCTTATGAGGCTTGCCGTTCGCTTTCTGGAAAGCGTCGTCGACGAGTTTGCGCTGCTCGTTGAGATCCTGGGTCCCACCGGGAATGCCCGGGCGGTCCGGGACGGTGAGCCTGGTAGCGTAAGGAGAATAGTAGAAATGACCTTTAGGGACGCGGGTCCCGTCGGCAAGCTCGTAATGGGTGCCTTTATCGGTGCTGGCTACGCCCTGGGCCGGCTTGAAAAAGAAGAAGTGTCCCGAATCGTCTGCCCAGTGGGCTATTCGCACGTCTTTCGGGAGGTTGTTGATAGTGATCTTGTCATAGAACAGGGTGTTGAGGTTCTGGTGAGTCCCCTCGATATTCCTGAAATCCAAATCCACATTGGCATCGACGGGCCGTGCCGGACCCTGTCTCTCGGCCGGGGAAGGAATCACTTCATGACCGTCATCGGGTTTCGCCGGCTGGGGCGGGCTGCCCAGACGTCTTTCGACGCCGAGGATCTCGTCGGCCACGCTGCGCCCGGTCCGGCGGTCCTGGGCCAGGCGGATGCCCTCTCCCGAGGAGGCTTCCGGGTCGTTTTCTCTCAAGAACTGGAAGAGGCTGTCGCCCATGATCGGCTCCGTGCTGGCGCTTTGCTCCAATATCGCCATCCCGGGGGGGTGTGTCAATGTGAATAATACGAATTCAGATCTTCCATTCAGGATGCTTTTTCCTTATCGCCTCCACCTCGCTCTGGTACGGGGAAGCCTCGGAGGCGCGGTTGGCCTGGATCAGGGTGGAGACGAAGACTTTGAGAAGCTTCAGGTAATTCGGGAAGTCCTCGGGCCCGTGGTCTTTCCTGGTGTAGCGCGTGCGCCAGTAGTTGTAGGCGAGCCTGGGATTGGCAAGGATCTTCTTGCGGATCTCGGGATTGTCCATGGTGCCGTCGTCGCCGACTTCGGTCATGGCTTTCTCTTTGCTGCCGGGCTTGCTGGAAGCATCTCTGCTCTTTTCGTCTTTGCTTGGCTTGTAGTCCCGGGCGATGCGAGAGCTCTCCTCCTGCCCGTCGATATTCTTGTTGAGGGTGGTAAGGAGCTCTTGCGCCTGGTCGATCTTGCCTTCCGCCACCCGGTCCTCGATGGCGAAAAGGGCGTCTAGAAACGGCTCCATCCCGACCCCGGCGGATGCCAGCTCCCGGAGCCGGGCCAGAGTGTCGTTGCGCTCATCCTCGAGGGGACCGGGGAGGAGTCTCAGCCTTTTGATATCGAGCTTCCGGTAGTCCACCCGGTCGCTGGGCAGCCATCTCGATGCGTCATTGCTGAGGGGCACTGAGGCCAGTAGCCCTTCGAGATTGCCCGCCAGTTGATTGAGGAGATCTTCCGGGAGCTCCACATAGCGGTCTTTCACCCCGCCCCTGGGATCGGTGAAGATTATCCGCACTCGCCTATAGCCCCGGGCGGCTTTCAAAGCTTGCTGCGCTATGCGCACTGCCTCGAGCTTGCAGTCGTCGTCGCTGACAAAGCCGTCCATCTGGCAGAGAATCTCGATATCCTGTCCCTTGATACGGGTGCGGATCTTCTTCTGGGCGGAGGCCATACGGCGTGAAGCGTTGAGATAGCTGGCGACATTCTCGCCGGCGTCTGACATCGAGCCGGACTTGATGCGCAGTGACTTGAGCAGCTCTTCTTTGCTTGTCTCGCCGCTGGCGAAGGATTTCACGTCCCCTCTGCTGACCTGGACCTGCTTGTAGGAAGAGAGATCGGGCTCGTAGAAATAGACGAGTACACGGTAGATGTCGTCCGGAGCCAGATCGATCACTGTTTTCGCGGCAAGGACGGCTTCGATGCGACAGTCGTCGTCGTTCGCCTGGCTGTTCCGATAGGTCGAGATTGTCGCCTCGTCCCCGTTAAGCCTTACCGATACACGAATTCCGGAGGCAAAGACATTGCCTTCCTCGAGAGCGGCGGTAATCGCGGCGGTGTCCACGGCGGCGCCGGCCGGCAGGGGAGAGCCGAGCTGGAGAAGGGTCATGGTCGCAATCAGGCTCAGGGCAAGAGCCTGAGCTTTCCTACCTGACGGACAATTCGGTTTCATGGCGAGCACGAGAAAAGGGGTTCCTTCTTTATGATTATCACAGATCGTACGCGCCTACCTGCTGTCCCCGGCTCGAGAGCGACTGTGCCGGCGCTCGATTCGATGATGCCGTGCTCGTCTCCGGCCGGTCTGTGAGTCAGGTTCGGCTGATTCCGGACCTCGGCATAGCCCATGTCTATCGTAAGCGACTTGAGACCGGCGTCCATGACAGCTCTGTTGGCATCCGGCTTGCTCACGACCCCGGCTAGAATTCGAAGCGCCGGCTGGTATTTGCCCCGGGTGGCTTTCCGGTAAGCAGCATCGGAGAAGACGAAAGACCCCGGCTGCACTTCGGAAATGCCCTCATGAGACGCGCATCCACCAGCTTCGATGGTTCACCTCATTCTATAAAGCATGCCATAGCCGCCTGCCCAAGGCTGATACCGCCGTCGTTGGCGGGCACCCTGGCATTAAACAGCAGCTCGAGCTCAGGCGCCATGGTCCGGAGCTCCGAAGCGAAGAGGTCGATGAGGAGCATATTCTGCATGACACCACCGGAGATGGCGACAGCCGAGAGCCCCTGCTCTTCGCAAAGGGTCGTCGCCGCAACAGCCATACCGCGGGCAAGACCGAGATGAAAGGCCCGGGCGATCTCCTCCCGGGGCTTGCCAGCTGTTCTTTCGGCGATCAATTCGGACAGGGCCTCTCTCCAGTCGAGAATGTGCTGCTCAGCATCGTATCTGAATGGATAAGCGCGTGAGCAGGCCGAGGAGCGGGCCTGGTGCTCCAGCCAGACAGCCGCCTGGGCCTCGAAGGTCACCTCCTTCTTGAAACCGGTGAGGGCGGCGGCGGCATCGAAAAGGCGCCCCGCCGAAGTGGTCGGCCGGCACTGGAGATCTTTCTCAAGCATTTTCATAGACATCTCGAATCGTTTTTCTGGAAAGTCGAAGGGCGGCTCCAGCAATCTTGCGGCGAGGTCTTCGGGCAGTTCCCGGATGAAGCCGGCAGCCGCTTGAGCAGGCGACCTGGCCGCGGCGTCGCCGCCCGGCATGGCGAGATAGCGCAGAGAAGCGACTCGCTGGAAGCCGGAGGCAAGGGAGCCGGCGAAGAACTCGCCACCCCAGATGGCCTCGTCGTCGCCCCAGCCGGTTCCGTCGAAGGCTATGCCCAGAACGCGTTTGTCGAAAAGACGATGCTCCGCCAGAACCGAGGCGACATGGGCCCGGTGGTGCTGGATCTCCACCCGGCGCAGGCAGGAGAGCTCCCGTCCGAACTGGCTCGACCGGTACTGGGGATGCCTGTCGAGGCAGACCGTCAGGTCACTATAGGCGATACCATACATAGAGGTGAGATCTTGCACTGTCTGTCTGAACGCGTCATAACAAGAGGTTTGCTCGAGATCGCCGATATACTGGCTGACAAAAGCCTGACCGTCTACCACGAGAGTGATGGTGTTCTTCAGATCGGCACCCAGAGCGAGCACCGGCTTGTCCGCGGGCAGAGTGGTGACGGCTCCCGGGGCATAGCCGCGCCCCCGGCGAATCATATGCAGACCGAGACTGCTGCTTGCCACCACCGAATCGTCCACTCTTCTCTGAATCGGGCGATCGCCGATGAGAAAAGCATCGGCGATGCCCTCGAGATCGGCAAGGGCGTCTTCATCGCGATAAGCGATGGGCTCGTTTGAGCGGTTGGCGCTGGTGAGCACGAGATACTCCGGCGCTCCATGCTGGAAGAGAAGATGATGAAGGGGGGTGTAGGGAAGCATTATCCCCAGGTCTAGATTGTCCGGGGCGAGAAGATCCTGATTCAGGAGATTGTTCTTCACGGATTCATTGAGGCGACTGCGGGCAAGCACTATCGGTCGGGCGGCAGAGAGAAGTTCTCTCATCGTTTCCGGCGCGAGCTCTACTATGAGGCTGGCATGCTCCGGGGACCTGGCCATAACGGCGAAGGGTTTCTCCTTGCGGTACTTTCTCCGGCGCAGAAGCTCGAGGGCTGTGTCATTGCCGGCGTCGAGGGCGAGATGATAGCCGCCCAAGCCTTTTAGCGCCAGGATCTTGCCTTCGTTCAAGAGACGGCAGGCTTCCTCGATAGCCTCTGTGCCGGAGAGGGCGCCAAGACGGAAGTCGGGACCGCAGCGGGAGCAGGCTACCGGCTGGGCGTGAAACCTTCGGTCTGCGGGGTTCTCATAACCGGTCCGGCAGTGATCGCACATGGGCCAGCCTGCCATGGTGGTGGCAGGTCTGTCGTAGGGCAGGGACTTGATTATGGAGTATCGCGGACCGCAGTTGGTGCAATTGACATAGGGGTATTTATAGTACGGACTCAAAGGATCATCGAGATCCTCCAGGCATGCGGGGCATACCACCATATCCGGCGATATGCGAGTCGTGATTCTGTCCCCGGATTTGCTTTCGACAATGGCGAACTCTTCCAGCTCCTCGGGATCGCATGGATCGCTGTCGAGAGAATCGATGCGGGCGGCAGGCGGAATCCGGTCCGGCAGCTCGGCCTGGAAAGAGGCGATTCTATCCTCTTCGCCTTCGATATGAATCTCGACTCCGGCTTCGTCGTTCAGGACCCATCCGCAAAGTCCATGCTCTCGAGCGAGCCGATAGACGAAGGGGCGAAAGCCGACTCCCTGGACAGTTCCTTTGATTCTCAGCCGGCATGCTTTTCTTCTGGTAGTGCGCATATCTCTCGAATCTCTCAGCAGATACGAGGGAGCTGATCGCCCACCAGCATATCGACGATGCGGCTCGAGCCATAGGGGGTGATGGCGGTCAGGCGTGCATTGCGCTGGGAGCCTATCTCGCCGATGATGGCGGCTTCCTCGCCGCCTCTGACGCTCCTGATCGCGGCAAGAGCCCGGTCGGCAGCTCCGGCGGCTACTACCGCCAGGAACTGACCTTCGTTGGCCACATGCAAGACATCGAGACCGAGCACTTCGCAGGCTCCCCTCACAGTATCTCTCACCGGGATCTTCGTGTCCTCGATAACGATGGTTCGACGGCAGTCTCCGGCCAGCTCGTTCAGGGAGGTGGCCACCCCCCCTCTGGTCGGATCCCGCATCCAGCGCACCGATCGGCCGCAGGCTTGCAGCAGGGCGTCGACGAAGGGCCAGACGCTGCGGCTGTCCGAGCGCAGGTCAGCCTCGATATCAAGCTCTCCCCGGGCAAGAAGAACGGTGATACCGTGGTCGCCTATGGGACCGGTGAGGATGATCCTGTCTCCGGGCTCGACGGCTTCGGGATCGAGAGCGACCCCGGAGACAGGCTCTCCGATACCGCTGGTGGTTATATATATGCCGTCTGCTTTGCCGTGCTCGACGACTTTGGTGTCGCCCCCCACCACCGGCACGCCGGACGATGACGAGGCTCCAGCCATGGCGTCCAGGGCTTCCTCCACCACAGCGGTGGCGGTGCCGGCTTCCAGAATCAGGGTGGCAAGTATTGCCAGAGGACGAGCTCCCGAGACGGCCAGGTCGTTGATAGTACCGTTCACGGCCAGAGAGCCGATATTGCCGCCCGGGAAAGTCAGGGGTTTGACGACGAAGCTGTCGGAGGTGAAGGCCAGGGGTCTGCCTCCCACGTCTACAATGGCTGCGTCTGCAAGCTTGTTCAGAACGGGATTGGCCAGCCTTGGAAGAATCAGGCCCTCGATCAGGCGGCGGCTGGCTTTGCCTCCGGCACCATGGGCAAGCTCGATCTGCCTGTCTCGAAACTCCTCAGCCAATCCTGTTCTTTTCTCCGACATAATTGAAATAAGCCGCGCAGGATCCTTCCGAGGAGACCATCAGGGCTCCCACCGGACGCTCCGGAGTGCATTCCCTGCCGAAGAGCGCGCACTGATGAGGCTTCATCAAGCCCTTGAGGACCTGTCCGCAAGGGGCGTCATCGTGACGTTTGCCGCTCCGGCAGGTATCTGCGTCTCTTTCGATCCGGTGTTTAGCCAGCAGGGACGCATGTTTTACCTCGGCGTCGAATTCTTTGAACTCTTCGGTCAACCTCACCGCCGATGCGGCTATCGAGCCCAGTCCCCGCCACTGGAAGTCTTTTCTGAGCTCGAAGACTCGCGCGAGGACCTGCTTCGCCGTTGGATTGGCATCCCAGGAGACGACTCGCGCATATTGATTCTCGACCCTGGCTTCCCCGGCTTTCAATTGCCTGACCAGCATCAAGAGGGACTGGAGGATATCCAGGGGCTCGAAGCCCGATACGATGACGGGCTTCTTGTATTCTCTGGCGATCTCCTCATAGGCGCCGGCACCGATCACGGTGGCGACATGGCCGGGACCGACGAAGCCGTCTATCTTCATGTCCGGGTCGTCCAGGACCGCTCTCATGGGCGGTATCACAGTGACGTGGTTGACGAAGACCGAGAAATTAGTCAGTCCCATCTCTTGTGCCTGCAGGACCGTGAGAGCCGTGGCCGGCGCCGTGGTCTCGAAGCCGATGGCGAAAAAGACAACGGACCTGTCGGGGTGTGTTCTGGCGATCTTGAGCGCATCGAGAGGCGAGTAGACCATGCGGATGTCGAGCCCTTTCGCTTTCATCTCGAGCGGGCTGCCCTCATAGCCGGGGACGCGCATCATGTCACCATATACAGTGAGAATCACGTCCGGTACCCGGGCGATGGCGAGACCCTCGTCGACTCTATCCATTGGCAATATGCAGACCGGGCAGCCCGGTCCGTGAATAAGCTCGATTCCAGGAGGCAGCAATTGCTCGAGCCCGAAGCGGTAGATGGCGTGGGTATGACCGCCGCAGACCTCCATGATCCGGTAATGCGAATCACCAACCAGGGACTTTATCTCCCCGGCGGTTTTCATCAGGAGCTCGGGGTCGCGAAACTCGTCTACAAATTTCATTCGCTCTCGACCTCGAACATATAGCCTTCAGCCTCGGCCCGGGACTGGGCAGCCTCGCCAAGCACGGCCAGGGCCTCCAGTTGCTCCAGGGCCTGCTCTTCGCTTATCTTGCCCATGGCGAAACCGACATGAATGAGTACCCAGTCTCCCTCTGCCAGACCCTGGTCCTTGATCAGATCGACATTGATCTGCCGCTTCACCCCGGAGATATCCGCCCGGGCGAAGTGCCGGTCCCTGTCGACGAACTCTTCTATTTTGCCGGGAATGGCAAGACACATGATCCGGTCCAGTGAAGGGCTATTGCAGGCTGGAGACCGACATTATATCTTAAAAGGTGAGAATTTGAGGCAAGCGGGATCCCTCGATGCACGAGCTGTCGATCGCAAAATCCTTGATAGAGCTGGCCTGCGTTGAAGCCGAGAAAGTCGGAAAAAAGGTCGAGGCTGTGCATATCAGAGTGGGTGCCATGAGCGGCGTGGTGCCGGAGACTCTTGTCATTGCCTACGAGTTCGCCAGTCAGTCGACCATTCTGGAGGGCTCCCGGCTGATCATCGAAGCCGTGCCGGTCTCGATTTTCTGCCAGCCCTGCGGCAAGATTCAAGTGCTGCCCGGGATACAGAGCTTCGCCTGTCCGGCCTGCGGAGTGACGAGCTGCGACCTGAGAGCCGGCCGCGAGCTGGATATCACAGCCCTGGAAGTGGTTGACTCGGTTGCTTTTGCCGAGTAAGCCCTTTGAGAAGATGGGCCAGGAGGCTCTCGATTCCTTCCCCGGTCTTGGCTGATACCTCGAAAAGAGGCGCCTTCGGATTGATCGCTCGAATGTTCTCGATGGCCAGGTCCCGGTCGAATTCGCAGGCTTCGGCGAGATCAATCTTGCTGATTACGATGGAATCGGCGAAGCGGAACAGGGGCGGATACTTGAGAGGCTTGTCCTCGCCTTCGGTGACCGAAAGCATTGCCAGGCGCGATGACTCCCCGAGATCGAAAGTGGCGGGGCAGACCAGATTGCCGACATTCTCGATGAAAAGAATATCGAGATCTCGGACAGCCAGCTCGGAAAGGGCGCGGCTGACCATATCGGCGTCGAGATGACAGAGGGTGCCGGTACTCACCTGCACCACCGGAGCTCCGGTCTCCCGGAGCCGCCTGGCGTCATTGTCGGTCTCGAGATCGCCGACTATGACTCCGCATTTCTTCCTGCCGGCGAGCTTTTCGATAAGGCGCTTGAGCAAAGTGGTTTTTCCCGAGCCCGGGGAGGAAAGGACATTTACGGCCAGAACCTCGATACCCTGGAAAAACCCCCGGTTGCGCTCCGCCTTGAGATCATTGGCGCTCATGATGCTTTTGTGGACGGCGATCAGATCGGTTTTGCGGCCCTGAGCATGATCATGACTGTGAGTGTAGCGATTGCCGTGCTCGTCTATATGCTCATGTTCGTTAGGGTCGTGCTCTTGAGGCGGCAGACCGCATCCGCATTCCGTGCACATATTTATTGAATTCCTCTGTGGCGCCCAAACAAAGATTAGCAGATACCGTACAGCCCCGGAAGTGTTTGGCAGATGATCGCCATGCCGGCAGGGTCCCCTATCATGCAATTGTCGGCTGGTATTTCGAGGAGCGGACATGGCGAACTTGACAGGCAGGCAACAATTGCTTCTCGCCAGGGAGATCGATCGCTGGCATTCAGAGAGGATCATCGACGACAGTCTCGCGGCGAGACTCAAGGGGCTTTACCCTGATCGCGGTTTCAGCCACGGGCTGAGCAGTTCTCTTACTCTTATCGGGGCGATTCTGGTGGGTCTTGGAGCGCTGCTGTTCATAGCAGCCAACTGGCAGGCGATGACGGTGGCGGCGAAGCTGGCGGTGATGATCCTGGCGACTTTGATCGCTAATTACAGCGGCTGGTGCCTGCGTTTCGAGCCAGGCAAACGACCTCGTCTCGGGGAAGGTCTCTTAATGCTCGGATGTCTTTTCTACGGGGGCAGTATCTGGCTCATCGCCCAGACTTTCAATTTCGACGTCAATTTTTCCACCGGTCTTCTCCTCTGGTCGCTGGGAGCCCTTGCTTCGGCTCTGTCCACCCGAATTCCGGCGCTGGGCTGTCTGACTGCGGTGCTTACCGGGCTCTGGGCTTTCGACTGCGATCGAGCCGGTATTCTGTCCAACGGTTCCGTGGAGCATCTTCCTTATTTTCTCGTCGGTCTGATTGGCTGCACAGGTCTGGCTTTCTATCTTAGAAGCCCGGCAGTCGTCTGGATCAATATGGTCTGGGGCGGTCTCTGGCTCATGCTCTGGTCGCCGGCGCATAGCCTTGCCCTGCTTCTCTGGGGCGTTGCCATACTGGGCGCCTTCTTTCACTTCCGCGAGACCCGGCCTGTTTTTTCAGGACCGTTTCTCTATGGGGGCTCGATTGCCACCCTCGGGGCTCTTCTGATACTGACTGCCGGCTCATTTTCCTCTGGCTCCGCTGATGTTTCAAACGGTATATTTCTCTTGTTGAGCGCCGCTCTTGTGGTGTTGATGGTGGTGGCGGTAAAACAGCCGGCCAGAGTGCCGGAGCTCGCCTTTCTCGGGGCTCTCGCGGTGTCTTCCTGTCTCTTTTCGGTAGGTCCCGAGACTAGTGTCAGGTTGTTCGCCAATGTCGCCCTGCTCGGTCTGATTGCCGGTATGGTCTACACAGGACTCAAACGAGTCGGCAGCGCCGGTATGATCAATGTCGCCATCGTCTTTTTCGTCTTCGATATCATCTCGAGATATTTCGATTTCTTCTACACGATGATGGACCGCTCGGTCTTCTTTCTTTCCGGAGGAGTGGTGCTGATGGTGGCAGGCACTCTGGCCGAGCGCGGCAGAAGAAAGATGGTCGACGGCCTGACGATTTGACGACTTGATTGTCTGGAGGGAGGCGCTCGTGAACGCACATATAACCGAATACGGTCATCGAAGATGGACCTTGAAGCTCGCTGTTCTTTTTCAAATCGCCGTTCTGGTCAGTCTTGCGGTACCGCCGGTGGTTACTCTCAATTCGGGAACAACCATATGCGTGGAGACCGTGCCTGTTGATCCCTGGAATATGTTTCGAGGCGACTATATCCGGCTCGGTTATGATTTCGGACGTGTAAGCGTGGACCGGAACGTCGACTCCGGCGGTATCGTTTATGTAACCCTCAGGCGAGATGCCGGCGGAAAGTGGCAGGCTGTCCATGCCGGTCCCGAGCGCCCCCAGCCGCTTGCCGGACAGATAGTTCTCCGGGGAATAGCCGAATACGGCTCGGCTTCCAGCCTGCCTGTGAAATTCGGGATCGAGCAGGTGTTTGTTGCCGAGGGAAAAGGCAAACGATTCAACAGCGCTGACAGGCTCAAGGTCGATCTGAGCGTAGACGATAAGGGACGGGCCGTGATCAAGCGAGTCCGGGCCGGTGATGAAGAGGTTTACAGGCTCCGCTTGCTCTGATCGATGCTTTGGAAGTGAACAGATCTTTACTTGTTCGATCGGAACTATCACTGAGGCCTAGCGTCCGTTTTACAATCTAACACTGGCCGCGGCTATCATAGAATGGTGCCCTCCTGGAGGGCTTTTGCCACAGACTGCGAGCTAGATTCGGGTGAGTCATATGAAAGCGCTTTTCGAGTCGATTAAGAAGACACTAATCTCGGTGTTGAGCCTCAGACCGGGGCTGGTCAATCTGGTCAGCTCACGGGGATTCAGACGGCTGGTAATGGCGGGGCTCATCTGCCTGCTTTCCAGCATGGCGTTCTTCTCTATGAAGAAAGCTCTTCATCTTTCGGTGATCAGACTGCCTACCATCGAAGAGCAACGTATAGGGCTCATGATCTTCGACGGCAGAGACCGGCTCGTCTGTACCGTGCACAAGGACGGAGACCGGGAGCCCGTGCCCCTGGATCAGGTCAGCGACAATGTCAGAAAGGCTGTGATCGCCATAGAAGATCGCAGTTTCTACCAGCATCATGGTGTCGATCCCCTGGGTATTCTCAGGGCTGTTCTGAGCAATATGATGAGGGGCGAGCTCCATCAGGGCGGCTCTACCATAACCCAGCAGCTCATGAAGACGATTTATTTCGATTACAAGGACCGCTCCGCCAAACGCAAGCTCCTGGAGATCTTCATGGCTCTTGACGTTGAGTCCTGCTATCCCAAGGATATGATTCTAGAAACCTACCTGAATCAGGTATATTTCGGACGCGGCGCCTATGGTATAGAGCGGGCGGCTGTTACTTATTTCAACAAACCGGCAGGCATGTTGAGCGTACCCGAGGCGGCTTATCTGGCCGGGCTGATCAAAGCGCCTTCGGACCTGGGCAACCCCGCCAATGCTGACCGGGCCAAAAAACGGCAGGAGCAGGTCCTCAAGGCCATGCTGGAGTGCGGCTATATAAGCAGTATCGATGAAGACCGTTATCGAGCACAGAAGCTCGCTTTCGAAAGCGGTCCGCACCGGCTCAAGTTCCCGCATTATGTCAATCATGTGGTCGGCATACTCGAGGACCGTCTCGGTAAAGACAAGCTCTGGACCCAGACTCTCAAGATCTATACATGTATCGATCAGGCTGCCCAGACCGAAGGGGAAAAGGTCCTCTTGGAAGGAGTGAGAAAAGCGCCGGTGGGTCTCGACCAGGGTGCTCTCGTCTCGATCTCGCCGGATGACGGCTCGGTGGCGGCTCTGGTGGGCAGTGTCGGTCCTTACGAGAAGAGCCAGTGGAACCGGGCCCTCAATCCCCATACCGCCGGCTCGGCTTTCAAGCCCATCGTTTATCTTGCCGCTCTCATCGAGGGAAAGCTCGATCAGAATAGCTTCGTCAACGATTCACCGATAGTGGTGCCCGCCGGTGCGCGTTCTTATACCCCGCAGAACTTCGACGGTGAATTCAAAGGGCTCCTGACCGTGCGTCAGGCTCTCGCTCTCTCGCGCAATGTCCCGGCAGTGAAAGTGGCAAGCGACACCGGGGTAAAACGAGTAATCGATGTAGCTCGTAAGGCCGGCATCTCGTCCGAGATGGATGTGGTTCCGTCTCTGGCTCTCGGCACCTGCGCTGTCTCGCCTCTCGAGATGTGCAACGCTTATGCCACCATGGTTCGCGGTGGTGACTTTATCGAGCCTCGATTCATTCGCAAGATCGAAGCCGAGGACGGAGCGCTAATGGCCAGCTTCGAGACCCGAAAAGAGAAGCGGTTGCCCACCGAGCCCTGCTTGCAGATCGTCGATGCGCTCAAAGACGTGATCACCGAAGGCACCGGCAAACGCGCATCTCTGGCCGGTGTCGAGGTGGCGGGCAAGACCGGTACGGCAGACGGCAACAAGGACGTCTGGTTCGTGGGAGCCACGCCTGATCTGGTGACAGCGGTCTGGGCAGGCAACGACGAGAACGACGCCATCAAAGCCCGGGGTGTCACCGGCGGAACCGTAGCAGCCGGCATCTGGGCGCAATACATGAACAGCTATTATCACTGCCACAGAAAGCCGAAAGAAGGCTTTGCCAGCCCGAAGAATCCGCTATCCAGAGAGCTGCCTTTCTATGTCGCCATTCCTTTAGCAGTGAACTCGGCGGTCAACGATGCAGTGACCGGAATCAGCAAGGCGGTGGAGTCGGCTACAAAGCCGGTCACAGAGTCGTTGATCTCGGTCACGAAAGAGAGCGACAGGTTAATCAAGTCGGTGACCGACACGATTAATCAAGCCTTCTAAAGCAGATCAGGGAAAATCCCATATCGGAAGGCCGGGACCGGCACTAATCTGGTAATTCATTGGAATAATTACCATGGAAAATCAGATCGAGAATCCGGGCTCTTTCGAGCTCTCCTACAGTGGTGTCCTCATGGTCAGGCTGGCATTCGCCACAGCCCTTCTGGTGGCCACTCTGATCACTGTTCCGGACGCTCTTTCGATCATCCCCAGCACCAGCTCGGTGCCTGCCATGGCCGTGCGTATCTGCGGGCTCTGGCTGAGCGCATTCATCCAGTGGCAGCTGGTGTTTCTCGGTATCCTGAAGGCTCTTTCTCTTCTCAATGGTGGCGTTCTCGTAGACGGCCGGTCGATACGGATTGCACGTTTTCGCCGGGCCATCCGCTTCGATGAGATTGCCGCCTTTTCCTGCGAGCCGGCACAGGGACTCTTCAGGCTGCTGCCTTTCATGCCGCCTGCCAGACGCCTGACTCTATTTGTAGAGAAGAATGGCAAGCTCGTTGCTCGTAATCTGGACAGCCTTCTCTTTGAAGAAACCGATTTCGAGGCGCTTATCAGAGTAATCGCCCTGAAGTCCTTTGCCAGCGTTCTCGACTCCCCGGACGTCTGTCTCGCTCTCAAGAGCGACGACTCCAGGCTCGCCGCCGGGCAGCGTACTTGTAATCGCAAACGCAGGCTCTATCTTGCCTATGTATCGGTGATGCTGATTCTATTTTGCGGCAGAACCACTCTGCGCAATTATCTCTATAACGAATCAGCCGGCGACATCAATGCAAAGCGCTATGCTGTGGCTCGTCAGAAGCTCGAGTTCATCACCGCCATGGACCCCGGATTCGCCAGCGGCTTCGACCGCCTCGCCCGGGTAGAGTTCCGCATGAACGATCTGGAGCCGGCCGAGAAGCACTGGCTTGAGGCGTTGAAAGCAAAACCGGATCTGGTATCGGCAAAGGTCGGGTTGTCCACCCTCTGTATGAGACGAGGCGAACTCGATCGCGCCCGGTCGCTCCTGATCTCGGCACGACGTCTGGACCCCAGGCATATACCCACTCTGGTCAATCTGGGCTATTACAATCTGCAGACAGGCAGGATTGATCTGGCCCGGGAAAATTTCAAAAAGGCAGTGGATCTCTCGGGTGGGGATCGGGATGTCTGCTTGATTGCGGCTTCGGCTCTGAAAAAATGCGACTACACTCGAAGCCGCGAGGTCTTGCCATGAGAATTCTTGCTTCCTGTCTGAAAGCCGTTGCACATGCCCTTCTTGCTGTCGCGCTCGTATGCGCGGCAGCGGCGGTCATGGCGGTGGTCATGGGCCATGCCTGGGAGCTGGTGTGTTTTATGCGGAGCTATGGCTCGGTCCATGCGCTTTCGGCAACATCCATGACACTCGAGCCCCGGGATTTCCACAATCAGTTTCTCAATTCGGTAGCATCATTGCTCGATCTGTACAACATCACTTTCCCCAACAATATGCGCTACGGCTCCGGTCTCGGTCTCATCGCCGGCGCCCTGATCATGCTTGCCTCCCTTCCCGTTCTGACTCAGTCGGCATGGCGCCATGCCGCGGTTCGCTTCTCTGCCGGAGCGGCTGCCGGAGCGATTGCAGGCGGACGACTGGACCTGATGGTAAACAGCGATCCCGTTCCATTTCTTGTCACAGTCGTGCTCTTCGCCCTGGTTTCCGGGGCTGCCGTTCTCAAAGCTCCCGAGCGCAAACCTCATGTCGGTAAGCTCCTCGCCAGTCTGGAGAAAAGATCTATCTGATCCCCAGCTAGTCTGACTTCGCTCTGAAAACCTCATTGAGAACAATCAGGTCCTCATCCACCATCTCCACCCGGGCGCTGACCTCGGTGCCGACATCGAGACGTCTGTTGCTTTTCAGCACGGCGGGAAGATCGTTGTCACCGACGATGACGTCATAGCCTCCGGGTCTTCCCTGGAGGATTTTGCAATTGACGATCTGTCCGGTCTTGAATTGCCGAGAAAAATCGTGCAGCGGGACAGCCGGGTTCCTGTCGAGCACGTTGACCATCAATCGATCATCGCTTACACAGAGAAACTGGGTCCAGACCTGTTCACCGGGCTTGTGCCGCCGGTTTGAGATCAGATATGCCTGCACATTGTCCGGAAGTATAAGGACCGAGTATCCGCCACCTTCTGGAGAAGCGATCTGGCACAGGAGCATCTGACCCGCGCTATAAACTCCCGAAGATTTCTCGAGCCAGCTACGCCTGGATGGGCGGCGCTTCCGTTCCTTCTTCTCTCCCGCTTCCTCGGGCGAACGTGGTCTGAACTCCACGACCCTGTCGTCCCGGTCCTTGGTTTCGTCAGTCAATCGCTTCAGCTCCGAGTCCCATGCGTTAACGTCATTTATACCCGCATCCTGCGGGAGCTCTATCTTGTCTTGGTAATTTGCTGCTAAAGCTACTCTGAGGAGGGGCTTATCTCCTTTTTTGAAAAAACGTTTTTTGGCTGCAACGGTAATGAACTTTTGTAAAATCAGGGTTTCGGGGATTTTCCGTTTTGCAGAGGCTGACACCACAGGCGGTTCCAGTGTCAAGCAGAATTAACAATTGGCTTTACGTCTGTTGCATTAAATCCAGCCTTTTTGAAAATCGAGATACCCACCCCCTGTCTCGAAACGATCCTGAACCCGAACGCCATCGCCAGGCAGCCGGGTCGATGCCTACCGGCCGGCCCCCGCCATCTTGAGCGAAACCGGGGGGCGGTGCGATAATTCTCCACTGTTCTCATACGAGGTATCTCACGCAAATGCGCGCTCTCACCATGGCCCTGGCACTTTCTGCCCTGGTATCGACCCCGGCTTTCTGCCTTACGGAGACCGAGATCCAGCAGGCAGTCAGCGAGAAGAGCGCATCCTGGATGAAGTTGAGAAGGGACGCCGATAACCTATCCAGGGAAGGCAAGAGCAAAGAAGCGATCGCCAAGCTCGAAGAGATTATCAAAGAAAGAAAGGAGCTCGGTCGAGACACCGCCAGCGAGCGTATGGAGATAGCCGGGATTCTGGCCAGGGACCCGGCCACTTACGACGAGGCGGACAAGATATACAAGACCTTGCTTTCCGAGCGAGAGAAAGACTACGGTGTCGACGATCCCCAGGTCATCTGGCCCCTGAGAGAGTATTCGGTCTTTCTCGATAAGCGGGGCGAGGAAGGAAAAGCCGCCGAGCTGAGAGCCAGGATCAAAGAGATTGATAGAAAGCAGATGCTCCCTCCTGAAAAGGAGGTAAAAGACATAATCGCCAGGTTCCAGTCCAGAGACGAAGCTTGCAAGGCACTGACCGAGCTTGGTCAGAAATTCTATGACAAGGACCGGGATCTCCAGGCTCTCTATTGCTACGACCAGGCGATCAAGCTCTGGCAGAAGAGCCCCCAGGCATACCTGGGTCGCAGTGACGCGAACTGGCGCTCGGGCAAGGACAGCAAAGCCATGGCAGACATCAACCAGGCTATCAAGCTCGACCCGAAGCTGGGCAAGGCATACTATCGCCGGGCCATGATCTGGGAGGGCAAAGAGAAGCTCGATATGGCTCTGGCTGATTTCACCAAGGCCATCGAATGCGATGGCAACGACGTGGAGAGCCTGGGGGCCAGGGGCAAACTGCTTGCCAATCTGGGACGCAAGGAAGAAGCGATCCGGGATTTCACCAGGGTTATCGAGGTGAAGCCTGATTTGACCTGGCCATTCGTGCAGAGGGGTATCGTGTTCGGTGATGTCGGTCAGGCGGACAGAGCGATCAGCGACTTCAGCAGCCTGATCAGGCGCTTCCCGAGAAACCTGGACTACTACGAGTTGCGAGCCGGAGCTTATGAGAAGAGCGGCGACTGGAAACTGGCCCTGGCCGATTATGAGGAAGTGATTCGGCTCGAACCGGACTATCAGGGCGGGCTCAAAGGTAAAGAGCGGGTTTTGAAAAAAGTCGCACCTGCCAAGTAATAGCAGGGATAGTTTCCAGTATACTGGGCACTTTGCCGAACCTGGATAATCATGCGATATAAACTGCTCGTCCTGGCTATGCTCGTGCTCATCTCGGCCTCACCGGGTGCGCACGCGCAGTTCATCAAATCCACCGCAACCGAAGTCCTGGTGGAAGCTCAAGAGTCAGCCGGACCGGTGAGCGATCCGAACTTGCGCTTCGAGTATGTGGAGGACGGCAAGTACAGCAAGATCCTGCATGTTCCCACTTATGAGTGGATTCCCAAAGGCTTCAAAGAGAAACCCCGGGGCATAGTTCTTTTGGTTCACGGGCTTACCCTCTATGGCAAGCGCTATGACCTTGTGGCCAAGGCTTTTGCTGCCAGCAATTATTATGCGGTGGCAGCCGACATGCACGGCTTCGGTCGTTGCTACCTCGATCCAGACAAGAAATTTGCTGTAAACGGCAAAGCCAAACGGCGAGTCAATTACGAAGCCAGCTACAAAGAGCTGGTGGAGCTCGCCCGCATGGTCAGGCAGGACCACTTCGGCGCTCCTCTCATAGCCGTGGGCGAAAGCCTGGGCGCCACACCCTGCCTGCGCCTTGCCGCGGATCATCCCGAGATGGTGGATGCCCTGATACTTTCGGGTCCGGCAGTCCGGGTCAATCCCATCATGCTTCTTCATCCGGACAGTATTGTGGCAGGCTTCATGGGTCTGGCCATCGATCCGATGTTCAATGTCAATCTGGGCTTTTTCATGAGAAAGCTGGTCTCCTCCGATCCGCGCATCTGCGAGGAGATGTCTTCCGATCCACTGATTCGCAAGAAGGCGACGATCCGGGACCTGATGGAGACCGACGGCTATGTCATGAAGAGCCTTCACTATGCGAGAAGAATCAGACCGGATATCCCGATTCTGATTTTGCAGGGAAGCCAGGATCACTGTGTCGTTCCCAAGCATGTGGTGAAGCTTCTCAAGTCCATCAAGTCCGACGACCAGACCCTGCGCTGGATGGATCATCTCAGCCATCTCCTGCTCGAGACGTATTATATGAAGGCCGAGACTGTGGAAGCGCTGGCTACCTGGATCGAGGCTCATGAAGAAGACCATGACGGCGAGATGAAGGTCGTTCGGGAAGAGCTCAGGATGCTCGGCGCCAAGGCGATTTAGCTCTATGCGCGCGAAGTCCTCCGCCCATGGTATTCCAGTTTGTCTCCTGTCCGCCCTGGCTTTTCTTCTGGCTGCGCTCTGGTCAGGGGCCTGTGCGCCGGCACGGAGCGAACCCGTCCAGAGAGTCTGGCGGCTTCATCAGAAGCATTTTATAGCCGGGGACCAGGATGTTTATTTCAAGGACGACGCGGTCAAGTTCGTGAACAGCTCCCTGGGTTTCGTGCTCATCTCGAAGGCCCCGGACTGGACTGTGGTTGTCTACCGCTCGAATCCGGGGGGCAAGGGCGGCAAGATATTCAAGCAGCCTCTATCGCAATGGCTGGCCACCGGGGCGAAGTGTCTTTATTTCCCGGATATCAGACCTAGTCCCATTCCCCTGCGCAAACAACTGAGCTATGTGAAAAACAAGCTGCCCATCATCAAGTACAAGGCTTTCGAGGGAAAGAAGCAGACTTGCGAATATGAGCTCTGTGGTCTGACCAGCACTCATGCCAATGTCGCTTCGGTGATGCAGTTTTTCTACCGTCTTCCCTATGCCACCGGTGTGCCGGTCCGGTTCTCTTATTTCGCCAGTCAGAATCTGAACCCGAACGATCCTTTCTATTCTTTCCAGATCGCCCCCAGCGAGCGCGTGACCACCACGAAGATCGAGCAAGTCGGCTCGGTGAGCTTCGACATACCGTCCGGCTACAAGCAGGTCTCAGATGATCGCGAAGTGATCGTCGGGGATCGAATGAAGACCGGACTCGAAGAGATCATGCGGGACAATCTGGATCGCAAGCCCGGCCAATTTTAGCTAACCGATGATTTCAGGCAGGCTGAGATGCCCTTCTCTTATAGCCTCTTTCAGCCGCTCTATATCAGGACCCAGCGGGCGAGCTTCTTTCACAACCGGTACTGCTTCTCTTACAGACCGGGCGAAAGGAGCGAGCTTTCCGGGGCTCTCTCTTGCCAGGCAGTCGAAAGCTTGCACCGCCGCCATGGTCTCTATGGCGACCAGATAGTCGAGCATGCCGCGCAGCCATTCGAGATGAAGGGCGGCTCCGGCAGCAAAAGAATTGAGATCCTCGAGATCGCCGCCTGCGGAAAGAGAGCTAAGCGACCTTGGCTGGCAGCGGGCTCTGATTTCTCCGGCGAGCGAAGCGGCTGTGTACTGGGCGTACATGAGACCATAACTGGCTCCGGGCTCATTGTCAGGATGCACCAGATAAGGAGGCAACCCGCCGGCAGGGGTCCGGCTGATGAGCCGGGCGATTCTATGCTCGGTAGCCACGCACAATGCCGAAATTGCAGTGGACAGTTGATCGAGGCTGGTGGCTATCCTCTGGCCGCAGGTATTGCTGCTGTTATTCGTATGGTTGCCGTCCTGGAAAAGAAGCGGGTTGTCCACCACAGCATTGAGCTCGGCTTCCACAACTTCTCTTGTCTGCCTGTAACTGTCCGCTGCCGTGGCCAGCACCGGCAGGGCATATCGGATTGAAAGAGCGGAGCGGACTTCCGAGTTGTCTTTGCTGTCACTTTCAATCAGGGATTCGAGCCGGGCAACCAGCTCGCTGGCGGCCGGATGATTCTTGAGTGCCAGAGAAGCGGCCTGATTCCTGTCTCCTCCCGGATAGAGAGCCAGTCCTGCGAGGGCGGAGGCGCAGCCGCTGGTATTCAGGCTTCTCTTCAGGTCGATGAGGCAGAGCGAGGCCACACCGATAGTCTGGCTCAGCCCGTTTATAAGGGCCAGGCCGTCACGACCCTGCAATTCCAGAACGTCCAGACCGGCTTTCTTCAATGCCTCCCTGGAAAATGTCTCCTCTGTGATGCCGCTCTCGTCCCGGTAGAGAGTTTTACCCTCGCCGCAGAGAGCCAGGGCCATGTGTGCCAGGGGCGCCAGGTCCGAGCTGCCCACCGAGCCGAGCTCCGGAACCGCCGCAGCCAGACCGGCATTGAGATAAGCGATAAGAGCCGCCAGGGTCTGCTGCGAAGCACCGCTCATGCCCCGGGCCAGGGTATGAAGACGGCTCGCCATCATCGCCCGGCTCTGATCGAAACGCATGCGCTCCCCGACTCCGGAGGCATGGGCTCGGATGAGATCGAGCTGGCTTCGATCCTCCGGGGGGACCGCCACATCATCGAGCTCGCCGCAGCCGACGGTGAGCCCGTAGACATTGCAGTCTTTGGCGATCAGACCGGCCAGCCCGGCATAGGATGCAACGCAGCTTTCCATGACCTCGGAGGAAAGCTCGACCTGGACACCGTCTCTGGCGACGCTCGCGAGATCCTCCAGAAAGAGGTCCCGCCCGCCCAGAGCAAGCGCGGCTCTGGCTGCGCTCATTGCCTGGTGTCGATCTCTTCTTTCAGCCTGGCGAGAAGCTCTTCTTGAGGCATGGTCCCTATCTGACCGTCCCGGCGGTGTCTGAGAGCAACGACATTGTTCTCTTCCTCTTTGTCGCCGATCACTACCATATAAGGGATCTGCTGCATCTGGGCTTCTCTGATCCGGTAATTGATCGTTTCGGACTTGTCATCCATGATCGCCCGGATGTCGTTGTCCCGGAGGAGCTGGTAGATCTCTTTCGCCCTGGCTTGATGCCGATCGGATATGGGCAGCACGGCTACCTGGGTGGGCGCCAGCCAGAGCGGGAAGGAGCCGGCATAGTGCTCGATGAGCCCGCCGCAGAAGCGCTCCATGGAGCCCAGCACCGCCCGGTGGATCATCACCGCCTGGTGTCTCTCTCCGTCCTCGCCTATGTAATTGACGTCGAAACGCCTGGGCAGGTTGAGGTCGACCTGTATAGTGGGACCCTGCCATTCACGACCGATGGCGTCGAAGAGCTTGACGTCGATCTTGGGCGCGTAGAAGACGCCGCCGCCTTCGTCGATCTCGTAGCTCATGCCGCGTTGTTTCATGGCATTCTCGAGACCGCTGGTGGCCATCTCCCACTCCTCATCCGTGCCGAGATATTTCTCGGGTCTGGTGGAGAGATAGCATTTATAGGTGTAACCGAAAGTGGTCATGAGCTTGTCGATGAGGTCGAGGATACCGTCGATCTCGTCTTTGAGCTGCTCGGGAGTGCAGAATATATGGGAGTCGTCCTGGGTGAATCCGCGCACTCTCAACATGCCGTGCAGGACGCCGGAGCGCTCGTAGCGGTAGACCGTGCCCAGCTCGGCATAACGCAGGGGCAGGTCGCGGTAGCTGCGCAGGCGGGTCTTGTAGATCATGATATGACCCGGACAGTTCATGGGCTTGCAGCGGTAAGGCTGCTCGTCGATGTCCATGGGGGCGTACATATTTTCGGCGTAGTTCTCCAGGTGCCCGCTTATTTTATAAAGGTCCTCGGAGGCTATATGAGGCGTGTAGACGAACTCGTAGCCTCTTCTCCTGTGCTCCCGGCGCCAGAAATCCTCGATGGTGTCCCGTACCGTGGCCAGGTTCGGGTGCCAGAAAATCAGTCCCGGGCCCACCTCGTCATGGACCGAGAAAAGATCGAGCTGCTTGGCCAGCTTTCTATGATCGCGTTTCTCTGCTTCTTCCAGGCGGTGCAGATAGTCGTCCAGGTCTTTCTTGGACCACCAGGCGGTGGCGTAGACTCTTTGCAGGTGCTCCCGCTTCTCGTCCCCGCGCCAGTACGAGCCCGAGACCTTGAGGAGCTTGAAGGCTTTGATATGACCGGTGGAAGGCAGGTGCGGTCCCCGGCAGAGATCGTTCCAGACGACATCGTCGTCTTTGTTTTTCATCAAATAGAGAGTGGGCTCATGGTCCCGGTGCTCCTCGAGAAGCTCGGCTTTGAACTTCTCGCCCTGGTCCCGGAATTGCTTGAGTTGCCCGTCCACATCCTCGATGTTATGACGGATGATTCTCTGATTGTCTTTGACAATCTCTTTCATCTTGTTCTCGATTTTCTCGAGGTCTTCCACCGAGAGGGTGTGGTCTTTGATCTCGAAATCGTAGTAGAAACCATCTTCGATGGTGGGACCGATGGCGATCTTGGCATCGGGATAGAGGGACTGCACGGCTTCCGCCATGACATGGGCGGTGGAGTGCCGCAGAAGCTCGATGGCCTCATCGTCTTTGGCGGTGAGAATCTTGACCCGGTCTCCGTCTTTCAGGGGAGTATAGAGGTCTTTGAGCTCGCCGTTTATAAGGGTCCCCACCGAGTTGCGAAAAAGCCCTTCGCTTATGGACTTTGCCAGGTCGGCACCGGTGGACCCGCCGTCGAGGGTTTTTTCGGAGCCATCCGGAAGGCTTACGACGACTTTGGTTTCTACTTTGGACATTGAAATACCTCATTTTCTCTGGCATATACAAACTGCCGGCAGGCAATTCTAGCAGGCGAAGTCCTCTTTGAGTTCCTTTATGAACTGCTCGAGATTCTCCCTGGTAGTGAAAAACCTGATGCCCAGAGCGTCCCACCGGCTGATGCCGGTCTCAACATTGCCGGCGTCCACGAAGACCTCTACATTGAAGCCGCATTCGTCCTGGTAACGGACCTTTATCGAGAAGCAGGGCTCCGAGAGCTCGAAATCGAGCTGGGGACGTTTGCCTGACAGTACCCCCGCCAGACCGCTGAGGATCATGGCTATCTCGTCCCGGGGCTTGCGGCAGAGAAGATAGCCGTCATTGCCGAAGTCGTCTTTTATATCGCTCTCGAAAACGAGCTTGCGCTCCCCATGACCGAGCTCCAGGCTGTAGAGCTGCCAGATATCGTCGGGACTGCGCTCGATGGTTCTGCCCGGGTAGATGGCGAACCAGCTTCTGAATTCCCTGTCTTCACAATCGAGCCTTGCCATTGCCGATATATGCTCCTTCTATTTGCCGATACAGAACCGCGAGAAGACCTCGCTTATCACCTCTTCGGTGACCTCATCGCCACAGGCTTCCGAGAGACGGTGCACGGCCTCTTTCAAATCGGTGGCCAGGCAGTCGTCGAGCATATCGGCTTCTATAGACTGGGCAAGCAGTTCCAGAGAAGCTGCTGCCCGACGGCAGAGATCCGCCTGCCGGTCGTTGAGCGAGGCCCCGGTCTCGGCGAGACGCCCGCCGCCGGTGGCGAAGCTCTCGATGGCAGTGGTGAGAGTCTCGATGCCGCTGCCTGTCCGGGCCGAGATCTTGAGGAGAGCCAGAGCTGCTTCTTTCGCTCTTGCTGGAGGGTCCAGATCTGCGCCGGTATCTATCTTGTTGATTACCAGAAGATGCGGGCGCCCTTCGATGATCGCCTCGATTCTGCTCTCGTCGTCAGCGAAGCCCTGGGTCGGATCTAACAAGAAGACAGCCAGGTCGCTTGCTGTAATAGCCTGCCTGGTCCTGTCGATGCCGATCTTTTCCACCGCGTCTTCGGTGGAGCGTATACCTGCGGTATCCACCAGGATCACAGGGATGCCGTTCAGGTCCACCAGCTCTTCGATGGAGTCCCGGGTCGTGCCCGGTATATCGGTGACGATGGCGCGCTCGAATTTGAGGAGCTGATTGAGAAGGCTCGATTTGCCTGCATTTGGTCTGCCCACGATGGCGAGCTTCAAGCCCTCTCTCATGAACTTGCCCGAGGTGGCAGTGTCGGCCAGGTCCAGAAGCCTTTTCCGGGCATCTTCGATAATCGGCTCCAGGTCATCCCTGGGAAGCTCACCGACCTCCTCTGGAAAATCGATACCGGCTATCAGCTTGGCAAGGACTTCCATGAGAATGCCCCGGACTTTCTTGATCTCCCTGCCCAGATGCCCATCGAGAGCCGAGATCGCCAGGCGGCTCTGGCGGCTGGTTTTGGCCTCGATTAGATCGAGGACTGCTTCCGCCTGGGTCAGATCCATACGGCCGGCAAGAAAGGAGCGCCTGGTGAATTCCCCGGCACAAGCCAGTCTCGCCCCCAGGCGAAGAGCCAGTCCGAGCAGCTCCCGGGCGATCAGCGGACTGCCGTGACAGTTGATCTCCACCAGGTCTTCGCCGGTATAGGTGTTGGGTCCCCGGTAGGCGATCGCCACTACCTCATCCACCAGATCGCCGCTTTCGGGGTCGAAGATATATCCGTGGATAGCCTCATGGCTTCTGGAACTCCACTGGACTCGTTGATCCCTCTCAGCTGATGAGCAAGAAAAAATTTCGGACAGAATTTCCAGGGATCCGGGGCCTGAAATGCGGACGATGGCGATGGCCCCTGTGCCCGGTGGGGTAGATATAGCCGCAATCGTGTCGTTTTGAATCATGGTCTCAGGCATCGCTCGATGACTTTAGCACAGAAAAAATTCTCTCAAGACCCTCTTGAACTCTGACAATCACGGTGGTAGTATCACACAGTTTTTGCCTCCGCTGTTAGGACATAACGTATGAACAAAGCAGAACTTGTTAACGAGATCGCCAAGACTACCGGTCAGACCAAGCTCGACGTGCACAACACCGTCGCCGCTGTTCTTCATAACCTGACCACCGCCATGGCGAAAGGCGACCGTGTCACGCTGGTCGGTTTCGGTACTTTCGAGCGCCGTCACAGACAAGCCCGCATGGGCGTCAACCCCCAGAACCCTGATCAGAAGCTGAAAATCGCCGCCGCCCGCGTGCCTGTTTTCCGCGCCGGTCAGGAACTCAAAGCCATCGTCGACGGCAAGAAGAAGCTCGCTTCCCTGCCCAAGTCGGTGACCGAGGGTCCTAAGAAAGCAGCCGCCGCTCCCAAGGCCAAAGCAGCCAAAAAGGCTGTCAAAAAAGCTGCCAAGCCCAAGAAAGCCGCTAAAAAAGCAGCTCCCAAAAAAGCTGTCAAAAAAGCTGCTCCCAAAGCCAAAGCCAAAGCAAGACCCGCCGCCAAAAAACCGGCCGCCAAGAAAAAAGGTCGTCGCTAAGCTCTAGCTGAAGGATAAAATTGTCCGAGATTCAAGGGAAGAGCCACCAGGCTCTTCCCTTTTACTTTGAATTCAGCCAGGCTCTTAAGCGGAATTGCGGGAGATTTTGTAGCGCAGGATACAGAGGCTCAGAAAATTGCTCGTCATATGCGCGACCACAGGCACCCAGAGACAACCAGTAATCATCAGGAGCACGCCGAAAAGGGCACCGACGATGGCTGCCCAGATAACATAGAAGAGGTAGCGCGGTCCGGCATAATGACAGAGACCGAAAATGATACTGGCGGCGATGAGGCCGAACTGGCTCTGCATCACCCCTCTGTACATGACCTCTTCGCAGAACCCTGAAGCCGTGGATATCAAAAGGATATCCAGTATGGTTATGTGAGCGAATATAGGTGCCATGACATTCTCGACCAGTTCGTAGAAGTGATTGAGAAATGAGATACGGTCGGCGAGCCTTTTGCCGAGCCAGGAAAGAAGAAGACTGGAGGAGCTGGTGGCCAGCCCGACCAGGGCCCCCACCGCAAGAAGACCGGGGTCTTCGAGAGTGAGCATGGGGAGCAGGTCGATTCTCGCCAGAGCCGACCAGATCGTCGCCACCAGCAGACAGCCTGCTTCGATGAGCAGAATCATTCTGAGGATGAAGGCGCGATCAAATCTCTGCTGCATGCTTGAGCACTACCTCCGGTTTGATCTCCCCGTCCTCGAGCTTTACCAGGGCTATGAGAGAGTCTTCCAGGGTAATCAGGAATCGTTTCTCCAGGGTAGCATCTTTGCCCGTAGCAAGAGATTCTTTCGGGACGCTCTGACCATGAGCGAGACGGCGGGCGGTATCACGGTCCACCGGGAGCTCGGCGAGACCGAGGGTGAAGCTGGGAGCGACCAGGGCGTCCTGCAGTCGATCTTTCTCTTTGAGCTCGGCAAGCTCTTCCAGGGAGAGGGCATCGGCAAGTTCGAAAGAAGCGGATCTCTCCCTGACGAGGGCGCTCAGGCAACCTCCCACCCCGAGCCTGTCTCCCAGGTCCCGGGCGATGGATCTGATATAGGTGCCTTTCGAGCAGGATACTCTTATCCTCACAGCCGGCGGGTCTATCAATAAGCTCTCGATGGAATAGATCTCCACCGGTCTTGCGGCGAGGACCGCCGGTGCCTGGCCGCGTCTGGCCAGGTCGTACATTTTCATGCCTCCTTGCTTGATGGCGCTGTAGAGAGGCGGCACTTGATGCTGTTTGCCTGAGAAGGCGAGGACAGCTTCATGGATGCATTCCCTGTCGAGACCAGAGAGGTCGTCGGTTCTCTCCAGTACTTCTCCTTCGATATCATCGGTGTCGGTTCGCGTGCCGAGAAGTATATCGGCGAGATATGTCTTGTCTCCGGGAACGAATTGAAGCAGGCGGCAGCAGCCTCCCAGAGCCACGATCATCACGCCGGTGGCCATCGGATCGAGAGTCCCGGCATGACCCACTCTTTTGATGCCGAAAATTTTTCGCACACGATTGACCAGGTCGTGCGAAGTTATGCCCCCGGGTTTGATGACATTGAGAAAACCAATCACAGCCGGCTCAGATCTCGCCTCGTGAAATCTTGCCAAGGATCTCCGACACTTTCGCTCCCCTCTCCAGGGACTTGTCTAGCTTGAAGTTCAGCTCCGGAGCGAAGCGAAGCCGCAGGCGGCGGCAGATCTCGCCCCTGATCGAGCCGACATGCTCGGTGAGAGCTTCCATGGTGCTCTTCTGGGCCTCTTCGTCGCCGAACACCGAGACATAGACTCTGGCCGAGCGGCAATCCGCCGTGCATTCCACGTCGACGATGGAGACCAGTCCGGAGATGCGCTCGTCTTTCAGGTCTTTCAAAATCATCGAAGCGAGCTCTCTTTTAATCGATTGAGAAACTCGAAGCGATCGTTGAGCAGTCATGGCGTCACCTCGTTGGTCGGCGTTATTCGCGCTTGGTCTCTTTGATGATAAAGACGTTGACTTTGTCGCCTTCCTCGATCTCATGGAAGCGCTCGAAGCTCATGCCGCATTCGAAGCCCTGGGCGACTTCTCTGACATCGTCTTTGAAGCGCTTGAGGGTCTCGAGACGGCCGTCGTATATCTGCTTGCCGTCCCGCTCGATCCGGGCGATGGCGCCACGCTGGATTTTGCCTTCCAGGACCATGCAGCCACCGATGACCAGCCCTTTGCCGACTTTGAAGATCTGTCTGATCTCGGCGGTGCCGAGCTTGACCTCTTCGCGGATCGGCTCCAGGAGACCCTGGATGGCTTTGCTCAGATCTTCGGTGATCTGATAGATGATGTTATAGGTGCGGACGTCCACTCCCTGCTGCTCGGCGATGGTGCGGGCATTGGGGTCGGGATGCGAGTTGAAGCCGATGACGATGGCATCGGAGCTGGCCGCCAGGTTGACATCGTTCTCGGAGATATCCCCTGAGGCGGCTCGCAGGACGCGGACCTGCACCTCGGCCCCGCTGAGCTTGCGCACCGAGTCCGCGATAGCTTCGGCGGTACCCTGAACGTCGGCTTTGATAATCACATTCAACTCTTTGACTTCGCCTGATTCGAGCATGTCGTGCAGAGACTCGAGGGTGACATGGTGAGCCCGTTTGGCCACTTCAGAGTCTTTTCTGTCCTCCACCATATCCTTCATATGCTGGATGTCGTCCACCACCTCGAATTTGTCCCCGGCCTGGGGAACCGAATCGATACCCAGGACTTCCACAGGCATAGAGGGACCGGCGGCTTTCACGCGATGACCGCGGTCGTCGAAGAGAGCTCTGACCCGGCCGCCGGTGGAGCCGACGACTATGAAGTCGCCTTCCCGGAGAGTTCCGTTCTGCACCAGGGCTGTGGCTACCGCTCCCTTGCTGCGGGAGAGCTCTGCCTCGACGATGACGCCGGAGGCTAGCTTGGCTGGATTGGCCCGGAGGTCCTGGAGATCCGCCACCAGGAGGATCATATCGAGGAGCTCGTCGAGACCGGTTCGCTGCTTGGCGGAAACGTTGACAGTCACCGTCTCGCCACCGAAGTTTTCAGAGACCAGCTCGTGCTCCATCAATTGAGTGAGCACCCGATCGGGATCGGCGCCTGGCTTGTCGACTTTATTGACCGCCACGATAATCGGCACCTCGGCTGCCTTGGCGTGGTCGATGGCTTCCACCGTTTGAGGCATGACGCCGTCGTCGGCAGCCACTACCAGAACCGCGATATCGGCACCTTTGGCTCCCCTGGCGCGCATGGCTGTGAAAGCCTCGTGACCGGGGGTGTCCAGGAATACGATTTGCTTGACGCCGTCATCATGCTCGACTTCGACATGGTAGGCGCCGATGTGCTGAGTGATGCCGCCGGCTTCTTCGTCGGTGATCTTGAACTTGGTCTGGCGGATGGCATCGAGCAGGCTGGTCTTGCCGTGGTCGACGTGACCCATGATGGTGACCACCGGTGGGCGGTTTATCAGGTTCGCCTCGTCTTCTTTGGCTTCGGCGGCCCGGGCTGCTTTCTCCTGCTTTTCCTTCTCTTTCTCTTCGCGCTTAGCATCCTCGCGGTCGAGAACTTCGTAGCCCATCTCGAGAGCCAGCTCGATAGCCGTCTCGAGCTCGACGACCTGGTTGACGGTCCGCATGATGCCCTTGGTGAAGAGATTCATGATGATCTCGGTGGCGTCCAGGCGCATCTTCTCGGAAAGCTCCTGGACCGTGACATTGGTGGTGAGGGCTACGATCTTGGGCACATCCACCGGACCGGGGGTCTGTTTGTGGACCTTTTCTTCGCCTTCTTTCTTATGGTGTCTCGTGCCGTGCGAATGACGGGGCTTGGGAGGGCGGGGGGGAGTGGCACGCATGGAAGGAGCGGCTACCCTTATAGGAACGGATGGTGTCATCGGTCTCACCGCCTTGCGCTGATTGCCGTTGGCATCGCCTTCGGAATCGTCGCTGTCAGCCGGCGCGGGCTCTTCGTCGATGGTATCGGCGCCGGTGTCATCGTCCTCGAAATAGTCTTCTTCCTCTTCGACTTCTTTGACACGCTTGCGCTCTTGCTTTTGCTTCTCATGAAAATGCTTGTCCAGGTTGCGGATGGCCCTGGGACCATACTTGGAGCTGTCGGACCACTCGTCTCCGGTGGGCTTGGGCCCGCGCTGGGCGCTGTCGCTGTCGTCTTCGGCGCTCTCGGGCTCGGGGGCGGCTTCCTCCACCGGCGGTGGCGTCGCCGTCTTGGCTTTCACTGGCGCCGGCTGCGGCTTCTCCACCGGCTCTGCCGGCGTGGCGGCTGCCGGGGCCTGACCGGCCGGCTTCAGGGTGGGCGCTTGCGGAGCTGCCTGGACCGAGGTCTCGGGCTCCGCATCGGTGCGGACCGGAGGGCGGGGCACCCGGGGAGTGGAGGAGATATGCGATGCCGGAAGCGGTGCCGGACCGCTGGCCGGCAGACCGGGGCTGAGGGCGTTGGGCGAGCCGGGTTCCACGCCTGCTTCGGCGGTGGCAGCCTCTTCGAGATCGGCTTTACGATAACGTGATAGTACTCGAGGTTTTACTTTCTTCTTCTCCGGAGGAGGTGGTGGCACTTTCGAGGCGGCCTTCGCGGCAGGTTTTGCGGACTTTGCGTCTTTGGGAACTTCATCCTTCTTGTTCATGTGGGCGATCAGGAGAGCAACATCGGCTTTGCTGACCGTGCTCGAGTGACTCTTGACGTCGACTCCCTGCTCGCGGAACAACGTGATGAGCTCCTGGTTGGGGACATTCATCTGGCGGGCCAGTTCGTAGATTCGGACGCGATCTTCCATAAACTACCTATTTACCATCTCTTTTGCTTGTTGTATTTTGGCATGTTTTGCCCTGATCTGCGCAAAGATCGGCTATTGCCTTGATAAGTTGTGACTCAAGCGGCATTTTCACCTGTCTTTTCGCACCATTCCTGCCGGGGCGCCCGGCCAGAGCATATTGAAGGCGACCGGTCTTGCTCAGGGCTTTTGCGCATGTCTCGTTTTTGCAAAGATAAGCAGACCGGCCCTGGAGTTTCTTGTGGTCGAGGTTGAGAAGAACTTCGCCGGTCTTGAAATCCACCGTGAGGCGGATCAATTCCGGGCGAGGCTTTGCTGCCCTGCAACTGAAGCAAACTCGTGTCGGGCCGGTGCTCAATTTTTTCTTCTATGTCGACGCGCCGAGATCCTCGAGGGTCTGGTTCAGGTTGCGGAACGAGCCGCCCGCCTGGCTCTCGGACTTGATGTCGATCTTCCACTGGGTGAGCTTGGCCGCCAGCCTGACGTTCTGCCCGCCGCGACCGATGGCCAGAGAGAGCTGATCGTCGGGGACGATCACTTCGGCGCGCTTGCCTCCCATCTCCGGGGTATCGTCATAGAGAGCCACTGTGGTGATTCTCGCCGGGCTGAGCGCGTTGGAGATATAGTCGACAGGATCCGATGAGAAGCGGATGACGTCGATTTTCTCGTTGCGAAGCTCGGCGACGACGTTCTGGATACGGACGCCCCGGGTGCCGATACAGGCACCGACAGGATCGACGTCCGTGTCTTCGGAGTGCACGGCAATCTTGGTGCGATAACCGGCTTCCCGGGCGATGGATTTGATCTCCACTGTGCCGTCCTCGATCTCGGGGACATAGAGCTCGAAGAGCTCGCGCACCAGCTCGGGGTGAGCCTGGGAAACGATGATCTGAGGCACCCGCCCCGATTCACGCAGCTCGAGCACATAGACGCGGACGCGGTTGCCCACCCTATAGGTCTCGCCGGGAAGCTGCTCGCGGGTGGGCATGCAGCCTTCCACTCTGCCGAGGTTGACGATTACGTTGTTGCGGGTGTTGCTCATGACTTCGATACGCTCGATCTGGCCTGTGGTGCAGGTGCCCTTGCGAGCCTCGAACTCTTTCTTGATAAGTTCTTTCTCAGCTTCTCTCAATCTCTGGGTGATCAGCTGTTTGGCGGTTTGGGCCGCGATCCGGCCGAACTCGGAGAAGTCCTGGGGGGTGACCTCGATCTCGAGGACTTCGCCCACGGCTACGTCGGGAATGAGATCCCGGGCTTCTTCGAGGCTGATCTCGTGATAGTCGTTGCTGACTTCGTCTACAACTTCTTTCGGAGCGAAGATCCCGATCTCGCCGGTTTCGGTGTCGAAAATGGCGCGCACCCCCTCGACATCGTGATCCGGCACCTTCTTCTTGTAGGCTGCCACGATGGCATCGCATACGTACGAGATGAATTCCTCCTGGGGAATATTCCTCTCCCGCTCGAGCTCTTCGGCTGCTTCCAGTAGTTTGTCACCAATCTTGATCACGGCTTTTCCTCCGTTTGATTATTCAGTTGTAGTTTCAGTTGTAATTTCGGGACTGAGCCTCAAGGACTCGAGGCTCTCTCTTTCCAGGCGAATCTCGCTTTTCTGAATTTCGGCCGGGGCCTTTCGAGGCTCCGTCGCACTCTTCTTCTTTCGAGAAGATTCTCCGGTCGCTGCCGTCACCGGGGCAGCGATAGTGACTCCAGTCTCGCTGTCGTAGCCAGCGAGAATACCTGTGAAAACGGTTCCGAGACCGTCTATGGCTTTCTTGACCCGGACCTCAACCCTTTCGCCTTTGAAAATGGCGATGTCCCGGTCGCTCACCAGCTTGCGGTCGATGCCGGGGCTCTGGACCTGGAGGCTGTAAGCGCCTTCGATCAGAGGCTCTCCGGCTTCGGCCAGCTCGTCGAGCCTGGCTTCGAGCTCCCTGCTCACTGCTTCGCAGTCGTCCAGGCTCACCCTGCCTTTCGGGCGATGCAGAGTAATCTCGAGAATTCTTCTTTTGCCCTGGTTCGTGAAGCGAATCAGGACCAGGACCAGACCGTGAGTCTCGGCAACGGGCCCGGCCAGGGCTTCGACTTTGCTTATGATCTCTTCTTGTCTGGACTGGACGGTCAATTTATACCTGCTGCCATGACCTGTTACCAAAACCGTCTGCGCACCGGGTAAGCTCGGTGCACCTTGCCTTTATCATCAGGCTATGGACTCTAGCGGGATATACTAGCACGGGTACCAACGTGCGGCCAACCAAAAGTCCCGTATGGTGAGCGATTATGTCTCCAACAGTTACATTTTCCAACCGTCAGCGAAAGCATAAAGTAGACCCCGGCGAGCTCAAGCTCATGGCGGACCGGATTGTCCGGGGGGTGCTCGCCGACCTCTCCGAGTCTCCGCCCGCGTGGCTGGACGGCGAGACAGTGGAAGAGCTGTCCCGGCGCGGGCAGTTCAGCCTGGTTCTGGTCAGCGATAAGAAGATCAGGGAATTGAACCGGCAGTGGCGCCAGAAGGACAGCGCCACCGATGTTCTTTCCTTCCCCATGGACCTGGAGCCCCCTGACGAGCCTCTGCCTTATGAGGTAGGGGAGATCATCGTTTCTGTCGACCGCGCCCTGGACCAGAGCCGGGAATTCGGGCACAGCTTCGAGCGCGAGCTGGCTTTTCTGATCACGCATGGTGTCCTCCATGTGCTCGGTTTCGATCATGAGCGCAGGCAAGACGAGATCGAGATGTTCGGGCGTCAGAGCAGGGTTCTGGCTTGTCTGGGCTATAAGAGGGAATAGGGAGTATCATTAATAAGGCATGTAAAGTGGATTAGATCTTTAAAGGGGCAGAATCCAGCCGATACATGCATCATTAGAAGAGGACCCGGTACGATCGAGGAGAATCAGTTGCGCAGAGGCAAACACCGCAGCACCACCGAGAAAGAGCGTAAACGAATGCTCGACGGATCGGCCGCTCTCAAACCCGAGATATCCGAAAGAGGCAATTTCGATGTAGTCAGCCGCAAGAGTTTCATTCCTTTTGCCTGGCAGCGCAAGACCGGTCGGACCGCGAGCCTTTTCGAGTCCTTCTATCATGCTTTTCACGGTGTTTATGTCGGTCTCAAGAGCCAGCGCAATCTCAAGATTCATTTTCTCGCCTGTGTGGTGGTGGTGATTCTGGGAACGGCGCTCAAGATCGAGCCTTATTCGTGGCTGGCTCTCATCGTCGTCATGGGCCTGGTGATCTCGATGGAATACATCAACACCGCCCTGGAGCATCTGGTCGACATCTCCGCCGACGGACAGTATCGTTATGCCGCCCGCTGCGCCAAAGACACAGCCGCGGCAGCTGTGCTTGTCGCTTCGCTTACCGCCGTTGCCACCGGCGCGGTGATTTTCCTGCCCAGGCTCACCGCTTGCTTTGGTCTCTGAAAAGAGGCGCAGATCAGCAGTTCGACGACTAGAAAAGCGCTCCTCCGGGCATAAGATAAGGTGGAGTCGGGCTTTCTGGGCGCCCATGGGGGAATTCCCATTGACAGTCCAGGAATCGAAAAGTAAGTATAGAAGTGTGTGTGGATGGAAAAAAATGGCGCGAGCCATTTCAGGAGAGACATAGATGGGCGACAAGGGCTTTGACGATCCGAACAAATGCCGTCAGGGATCAGGCAGCAGTCAGGACTGCCCCCTCCAGAACGAGGTTTCGGACCCGAACTTCTACAGACAGAACTGGAACGATATCCCCGGCCGAAGCGATGTCCCCAGGGACTTCGTCACCCGGGACGCCCTGCCGTCACCGATGGACAATTACAACCACAGCGGTCTGGATCGCACCACTCTCCAGATGTATGCTCGCAAATACGGCCAGCCCCAGCCTCCAGCCGATCCATTCACCCTCGCCCTGAGAGAAGCCAACCGGGGCAATCGCTTCGCCATGGAGCTCTGCACCGCGGCGGTTCTCGGTGGCGGGCAGCAGTTCAGGGTCGGCACTGGACCATATATTTTCTCCGGCGGCAATGATGGATGTTTCGGAAACGGCGACATCTTCCGTCGGATCCCTGTTCCCGGCAGCCCGCGCTGGCAGACCGGCCCCGGCGGCGACTGGGGCTTCGACAACGGCGGCTGGAACCAGAGCGGGAATCAGGGCGGACCGGTCTTCCGCGATTCCAATACCGATATCTATTTCCCGGGCGGCAGCACGCACCGCAGCGAGACCGTGATCGGCGCCGATGGCAGACCCATAGGCGACGGCCGTCGCAGAGACGGCGATCCCACCCGGGGAATGTCAGCCGAAGAGCTTCTGATCTACTCGGGGGCGGCCCGCAATATCCTGGAGGCGATCGCCATCATGAAAGGTCGGTCGGTGCCCGGTAACGGCAATTTCCTGGGCAGCATCTTCCCCGGCAACCAGGGTCCTCTCTGGAACGGAAGCTACGACGGGCACTGGGATCCCCGCTGGAATGGCGGCTGGGACGGCGGCTGGAATGGCGGCTGGAATGGCGGCTGGAATGGCGGCTGGAATGGCAACGGCCGGAACAATGGCCGCAATACCACCATAATTACCGGAGGCAGCGATGTCTATCAGGGATCCAGCGATGTCATCTTCCCCGGCGGGGCAGTGTCGAGAGACGAGACGGTAGTCGGTCCGGGCGCCAGCCACCGCGGTCATGGCAGCAGCCGTCGCTCCGGAGGCAATCTATCTGCCGAGGATATCCTGGTCGGCTCGGGTGCTCTCCGGAACGTGCTGGAAGGTGTCGCCATATTGAAAGGCAAGCATCCCGGCGTCATTCCCTATTATCCGCGCTGACTCTCAGAGAATGTGAAAGAGCCTTTTGCCGGTGCTCTCATCGGTGACGGTGGCGATCCCGACGTCGAAGACTGCTTCGATTCTCGAGCTGGTGAGAATCTCCCGGCTCGTTCCCACGGCAACCAGTCGGCCGGGCCCGTTTTCGCCCTTTCCGATAAGGGCCACCTGATCCGCCATGCTGTCGATTACATTGAGATCATGAAGTATGACTGCGATACCCTTGCCGTCTTCCCGTAATCTCTCGATGAGCTTGACGATGGAGCGCTGGTATTTGAAATCGAGATGGCTGATGGGCTCATCGAGAAGAACGAAGTCGCTCTCTTGCGCCAGGGCCACGGCGATCTGAGCGCGCTGGCGCTCGCCACCGGAGAGGGTTGCCAGATAACGGTGCTCCAGGCCGTCCAGACCGGCACGCTCCAGGGCCTCTTTCGTGGCTTCGCGGTCGTCGGCCGAGGCTGACCAGGACCACCAGTTCTGGTGCGGGTTTCGTCCCAGGGCGACGAGCTCGCCCACGGTGAGGTTGGCGTTGCTGCTGTTGCTACTGAAGGATTGGGGCACATAAGCGCAGCGCCGGGCGAACGGAGCCGGATCCAGTGACCAGATGTCGGCTCCTTCCAGGGTGACTCTTCCTGCGAAAGGCTTGATCTGCCGCGCCATGGTCTTGAGCAGGGTGGATTTGCCGCTTCCGTTGGGCCCGGCGATGGCGGTTATCGATCCTTTTTCGATACTCAAGTCGATCCCGGCAAGAACAGGCTCTCCCGGGCGATAACCGGTGGAGACATCCTCCAGCATGAATCTCTCCTGGCTCATTCAGGCGAGCTCCTCGCCTTTCTGGCGCGAGACGAGCCAGAGGAAGAAAGGCCCTCCGATTAGCGAGAGCAGGGTGCCCAGAGGAAGCTCCTGACCCGGCACCATGGATCGTGCCGCCAGATCGCTCATCTCGACCAGGGCGATGCCCAGAAGAGCCGCGCAAATCAGATGCACGCGCTCGTCCCGTCCATAGAGGCGCCGGGAGAGATGGGGAGCCATTAGTCCAACGAATCCTACCAGACCGCTGACCGAGACTGCTGCTCCGCACATGAGCACAGCCACCGCCAGAAGCACCATCTGCACCAGCTCGACTTTGACACCCAGAGAGCGAGCCTGCTGGGTTCCGAGAGAAAGGAGACGGATCTGCTTGGAGAGCACCAGTGCCACCAGGCATCCCACCACTGTATAGGCGGCTGCCGGGATCACTTCGTCCCAGGTTCTGCCGCCGATGCCGCCGGCGAGCCAGAAGAAGATTCCCTGCGACTGGACCGGGTTGCCGCCATTGGTGATGATCAAAGTGATCAGCCCGCTGCAAATCGTGGACAGGGCGACCCCGGAGAGGAGCATACGTGTCATGCTCAGTCCGGTGGGGTTGCGCGAGAGAAGCGCCACGACTATGGAGGCGGCCAGCCCGCCGGCGAAAGCAGCGACAGGCACCATGCTGAAAGAGAGACCGAAAGTGAGCCCCAGGGCGACTGTGACGCCGGCGCCGCTGGACACGCCTGTGAGATAGGGATCGGCCAGATAATTCCTGGAGAGCGCCTGGAGCACATAGCCCGATACCGCCAGAGCCGCTCCCACGGTGGCGGCGGTGAGCAGCCGGGGAAGCCTGATCTGCCAGATGATATCGAGACTGGTGGAGCAGCTCTCCGGAAGCGAGCTCGGGGCGAACACGCTTTGCAAGGCCAGGAGCGGATCGATCCTGACATCGCCGATGCAAATGTTGAGAAGCAGGCCCAGAGCCGCCAGGGCAATCAGAATGACTAGTCGAATGAGCACGATTTTCCCAACGGCATGACACCTGTTGTATACAGGTTTTCATGCTACCATTTCGTCTATTATGACGATCTATCTTGATAACAGCGCCACGACGAGAGTTCGGCCGGAAGTAGTCGAGGCTATGCTGGAGTATCTGAACGATCATTTCGGCAATCCCTCTTCGATTCATGCGCTCGGGCGCGAATCCTACAAAGCTGTTGCCCTGGCGCGTCAGAATGTCGCCGGTCTTCTGGGATGCTCGCCCACCGAGATCTATTTCTCCTCTTGCGGCACCATGAGCAATAACGCCGCCATTCTGGGACGGGCCCGATTTGTCGAGGCCAATGACGGGGGGCGGCATCTGATCACCACCAGCATCGAGCATCCTTCGGTGATCGGCCCGGCTCGTTATCTGGAATCGCAAGGCTGGAGAGTCACCTGTCTTCCGGTGGATTCTCAGGGTCTGGTGAAAGTGGCGGATCTCGAAAGCGCCATCACTGATAGGACCAGTATCGTCTCGATCATGCTGGCCAACAATGAGGTCGGATCTATACAACCCATCCAGGAGATGGGCGCCGCCATTGAAAGAGCCTCCAGGAAGCATGGCAAAGAGATCTTCTTTCACACCGACGCCATTCAGGCTGCCGGAAAATTAAAGCTCGATGTCGGCGCCATGGGTGTCTCGGCCCTGTCCATCTCGGGACACAAGTTCCATGCCCCCAAAGGAGTGGGGGCGCTTTATCTTCGAAAGGGCGTCAATATCATGCCCATCACATTCGGTGGCGGACAGGAGAAAGGTCTTCTGCCGGGCACCGAGGGGCTTCCCAATATAGTCGCCCTGGGAACCGCGGCCAGACTGGCAGGGGAAGAGCTGGATGATAACATCGCCAGGCTGAGAAGCCTCCAGGAGATGCTCATCGCTCATCTCGAGCCTATCGAAGGGTTGACCTTGACCGGACCCAGGGATCTCGACAAGCGTCTGCCCGGTCATGTGAGCGTGGCGGTGGCCAATGCCGAGGGCGAAGCCCTGGTAATGCAGCTCGATCTCAAAGGTGTTTGCGTGTCGAGCGCTTCCGCCTGTCACAAAGGTATCATCGAGCCTTCTCATGTGCTCACCGCTCTTTCTGTTCCCTGTAATATGCTCAAGGGCTCCGTGCGTATCTCGGCGGGACGTTTCACCACCAGAGAAGATTGCGAGAAAGCCTGCCGGATCATGACCGAGATCTTCTCGGCGCCGAAGCCGGCTCCAGCAGCCAGGCTCAATTGAGTTTCTTGGGATTCCTGAGAATATTGCCGACGAATTTGCACATTCCCGAGAGCTTGCCGAATGGAAAGCTTCCGTGGAAGAGCTGGATTCCGCCTTCGATGGTCTTTGTCCTCGCCGGCCCGTAGGGATACCACCAGAGCCGGGTGGCACCGCCGGCGGCATCAATGCTTATATGCTTGATATTGACCAGGTCGAGAAGACCGAAATGAGAATGGGTCCTGCCGAAGCCGCTCTTCTTGACGCCTCCCCAGGGAAGCTGGGGAGCAGCATGGGAGAAAAGACAGTCGTTGATGAAGACAGTGCCGACATCCAGATCCCTGGCGATGTTCTCGGCCCGTTTGAGATTTTTTCCCCAGATCGAGGCGGTGAGCCCGTACTGGCTATTGTTGACCAGGTCCACCACGTCGTCCTCTGATTCCACCACCATCACAGGCAGTACCGGCCCGAAAGTCTCTTCCTGCATGACCGCCATAGAGGGATTGACATCGGTGATAATGGTTGGCTGAAAGAAATGACCGCCCATGTCCTCGATCCGGCTGCCTCCGGTAAGTATGGTGGCACCGGCTTCTCTGGCCTGGTCCACCTGGGCGGCGATTTTGTCGAGCTGTGTCTGGTCGATCACCGGACCGATATCCACGGTCGGATCGCTTGCCGGTCCGACTTTCAGACCACGGGTCACAGCCACGAGCTCGTCGAGAAACTGGTCGGTCTTCTTGCTTTTCAAAATGAACAGGCGCTCGATGGAGGCACAGGCCTGGCCTGCATTGGTGAATGCCCCCCAGGCTATGCCCTGGGCTGTCCATTTTACCGGAGCGCTGGGCAGCACTATGGCGGCGTCTTTACCACCCAGCTCCAGAGACACCGGGGTGATAGTGGCGGCGGCTTGCTCCATTACTTTGCGGCCGCCTTCCACGGAGCCGGTGAAGATTACCCGGGCCAGACCGGATTCGGAAAGATATCTGCCGGTATCCTTATCGCCGGTGACCACGCTCATCACTCCCTCCGGGAAGCCGGCTTCCCTGAAGAGATCGCCAATCTTGATGCCGATCAGAGAGGACTTCTCCGATGGTTTGAGGACCACTGTATTGCCGACCATGACCGACATGAGAGCTGCCATCATCGGAATCGAGAAAGGATAGTTCCAGGGCGAGATGATCCCGATCACACCAAGGGGCTCGAAGGCGATCACCGACTGTTTGCTCGAGAGCATGGGATTGGTCATGGCGATCATCTGGTCTTTGAGCAGGCGCTCGGCGTTGTCCGCCAGCCAGACACAGGTGTCCAGGGTGCCGTTTATCTCAGCCGAGAAAGCCTCGCCAATGGGCTTGCCGACCTCGTTGCTGATCAGCTCGGCGATCTCTTTCGATTGCCTGGAGATAAGTCTTCTCAATCTGAGGACCAGAGAGGCACGTTTGCCGAAATCGAGAAGCTGCCAGTCTTCTTGAGCCAGACGGGCTTTCTCGACAGTCTGCCGGACCTCGTTCTCGAGCATCACCGGCACTTCACCCAGGACCTCGAGATTGGCCGGGTTGATCGATTTCAAGGTTGCCGTCTTGCTTGTGACCATGAGCTGATCTTACCTTATTGCTTCCTCACTTTAACTCTTTCAGGGCTTGTTTGGCGGTGCTGGCTTTCGTCCCCGCGATGCCGTCTTCGAGGCAGAGCTCGAAGAAACGCCCGGCTTCTTGATCTTTGCCTTCGTCCCTGAGCAGCCTGGCCAGCTCGAAGGCTACCGTGGCCACTGTCTTTCCGTCTCCGGTGCCGGCCCTCAGCGCCGCGATAGCTTTCTGGGTGGATCCCTGATTGCGATAATAGTCTGCCAGGGCAAGAACGACGTCGGCTTCGCCAGGTGCCATGGCACGAGCTTTCTCCAGAATACCGAGGCTGGCTTTGCCCTTGCCTTCCGCCTCGAGAATCCTGGCGGAGATCACCGTTGCCTCCACATTGCCCGGCTCCTGCGCCAGGACTCGATCGACAGCGGCTCTGGCAGTGCTTACCTGACCGCCTTTGAGATCGCAGAGGCTCCTGGCCAGGAGCGCCTCGGGATTGTCTGCGTCTTGCTTGAGAGCCTCCCCGGCAAGAGCCAGGGCCTTCTCCATTTTCTGTCTCTCCGGTGCCTCTATGAGCACCGCTCTCGCTTCCAGGGCCCTGGCGCTGGATTGAGAGTCCAGGCTGCGCGCCGCCTCTCTTGCTTCGCTGATGGCTTGCTCGCTATCCTCTTGCTTGAGATAGATTCTGGCCAGCTCGATATGGGCGGGGGCGAAGAGCTGATCGTCCCTCAAGGCGGACTGCAGAGAGTCCAGGGCTTTCTTGTAGAGGCCGTCCCGGCTCTCGATCACCCCGCGGGCAAGAAGAGCGAGGGGCTCATCTGTGTCCGGCGTGTTCTTGAAAATCGATTCCACCACCTTCCGCGCTTCGCCGCTCTTGCCTAGCTTGAGCTGGCAGAGCGCCACCAGGGCCTGGCTGTCAGTATTCCCTGCGGGAAGACTCCCGGCTATCCGGAGGCTCTCTTTATAGCGCTTGCTGAAATACAGGGCTTTGGCCTTCACCGCAAGAACCGCTCTGTTGTCCGGATAGCTGGCGAGGACTCTCTCGGCGGCTTTGAGAGCCTCTTGATGAGCGCCCCGGCGCTCGGCTTCCTCGGCGATGACGATAAAGAACTCGGGCTCCAGGGAGTCGTCCGCCAGCAGGCTTTTGAGCTCCTGACGCATGGCGGTCATCTGTCCCTGACTGTGGAGACTGGCTATGGTTCGCAGCCGGGCCGCCCGGGACTCGGGCTCCAGACAGGCGGCTTTGCTGGCGCAGGAGCGGGCTTTCTCGTTGTCGCCCAGCTCCGTATAAAGATTGGCAAGGGCCGACCAGGCCTCATAACTGGTCGGATCGAGCCCGGTGAGGCTCTCGAAAGCCCGGGCGGCGCCGGCCTTGTCCCCGGCAGCCATGAGACAGACGCCGAGCTGGAGATTGGCGGTCTGAGAGTCCGGCGCCAGGCGCACCGCCTCGCCTGCAGCGGCGGCTGCTTTCGCCTGGGAGCCCGGCTGTCTCAAGAGGATGGTCGAGAGAAGCACATGATATCGAGCGCTTCCGGCGCAGAGGTTCTTGTTTTTGGAGAGGAGATCCAGGGCGTCCATGCTTTTTCCCCGCCCGAAAAGCGAGGCTGCCGAATCGATCAGGCTCTTGCACTCGGGAGTTTCGGCTGCCGGCCGGCTGGCGGCCGGGACGGACGCTTGCTCCGGAGCTTTTTTGCGGGCGCATGCCGGCTCGCTTGCGCCGGTCAGGAGCATGAGAGCAATGAGAAGCGAAGCGAATCCAATTTGAGTATCATTCATTTTGTATGAGCTCAAAGAACAGCTTCCATTCTAGACGACTTTTCGCTTCCCTAGCCCTCGCCCTGCTCCTTGCCCCGGGCTCGGCCCGTGCGTCCGATAACGGCTCGGGCGATGATCCGCTCTTGCGCCAGGCCCGATCCGCCTGCCAGGCAGGGCAGCTAGACGAGGCAGCCAGCCTGGCTCGCCGGGTGATCTCGGTCTCCTCATCGCCCTCGGCTGTGAGCGGCGCCTATCTTCTTCTGGGGCGGATCGAGCACCGGCGGGGCTCTCTGGATCGGGCCGCGAGCGCTTATCGCAAAGCCCTGGAGATCTCTCCCCGGGACGAGCAGGCCATGTTCGATCTGGGTGTGGCTCTTTTCGACAAGAAGGACTACCAGGGGGCGGCTGACTGTTTTCAGAAAGCGGTGCGGCGCAAGGCGAGCAATGCCGAGTATCAATTCAATCTCGCTCTCAGTCTCGAGCGTCTCGGCCGCAAGAGCGAAGCCATGAGCGGTTTCGAGAAAGCCGCCAGGCTCGACGCCACCAGCGCCGCCGCTCATTTCAGCCTCGGGCGCATTCATCAAACCAACGGCGAGCTCGAGAAGGCATGTGAAGAGTATCAGACCGCTATCGCTATCGATCCCAATTTCGTGGACGCCTATAACAACCTTGGTGTCGCTTATGGTGACATGGGCAAATACCCCGAGTCCGTCGCCGAGTTTCAGAAGGCTCTCAAGATCGACCCTGGCTATTCCATTGCCAGGAAGAATCTCGGCTATGCCCAGGCTCACACCAGTCTCGGTATCAGTTATTTTGGCCGGGGCGATCTGGACAAGGCTTCCGGGGAGTTCAAAAAGGCCCTGGACATCGACCCTGATTACGCCGATGCTCACTATAACCTGGGCCTCGTCTATCATAAGCGGGGATTGATGACCGAGGCAATGGAAGAGTATCAGAAGTCAATCGATCTCGATCCGCGCAATCCCAGACCGTACAACAATCTGGGTGTGGCTTACGCAGCGGCGGGGCGCAAAGAGGACGCCCGCGCTCAATACAAGAAAGCACTGGAGCTCGATCCGGCTTTTGCCGAGGCAGTCAAGAATCTGGCCATTCTCAACAGTCCCTGATCCGGTCCTTATCTAGTTTCAGCGCCAGTCTTCTCTCAGGGAGAGCTTTTCTTTGATTGCCTGTCTGATCTGGGGCAGCTCGAGCTCCCGGGCGAGAGCGCGCCACATCTTTTTGCGCGAGCCCGCGCGAAATGCCAGGTGCATGCCGTGCTCCTTCAGAACGGTGAAGGCTTCCTCTCGCCAGAGAAGCTGGCACATCGAATAGGGATCGACTTTCCAGTTCCGGCGGCTTGGCCAGATCTCGTTGAGCTGAGCCCGACCTTCCCTGTCTTCGCTGACACAGATCAGCCCCCACCAGGACGGGACGATCGCCATGGCTTCTTTCACATGTCTCTGATCGCAGACCAGGGTCATTCGATCGAATACCCGGCAATAATTCTCTTGCTGAGAAGGCAGACGATTGAGATTATCTGACGCGCTTTTGATCTCGAAGCCGTGCAACTCGTCGTCGATGAGAGCCAGATCGACCCGAAAGCTCCCTTCGAGCACACCCAGCTCATCCACTATGAGAGGCTGTCTCGCCAGGTCGACGACATGCTCGTGGAGATAGATATGTAGAGCGATTCGGACGTCCAGTTCTTTCACCCCCATATTATATTTGAGGTATGGCAGGACTCGATCTCAAGTCAATCGCGATTTCGTTTTTTCTGGTCTTGCTCGCGCCAGGGCAGCTGCTCGATGGAGCCTGCGTCCATGCGCAGATCGACTCGCTTGCAGGCGATTCTGCTTCCGACAAGCTGTTGCACGCATTGTCGGTCGTCGACTCTCCCGTCGGCTCCCGGGATTACTCGAATAGAGGCGCCGTGCGGGCACGAGCGGGTGATCTCGCAGGCGCCCTCGAAGACTTCGAGAAGGCGATCCGTTTGGACCCGGATAATGCCGAGGCCTATAGCGGTCGTGGATATTTGCGAGTTTATCAGGGCGACTACAGGGGGTCGCTTCCCGACTTCTCTAAATCGATCGCTCTCGATCCCGGCTATGCTCCCGCTTATTGCGGACGGGGGCAAGCCCGGGCGGAGCTGGGCAACGAGAAAGAGGCGCTTGGCGACTTCAGCCGGGCCATCGAGCTTGATCCGGAAAATGCCGAGATGTATATATTTCGCGGTTACCACCTCGGACGGAAGGGCGAAAAAGAGAAGGCGATCGCCGATTTCGACCTGACCATCCGGCTCGATCCTGACAATGCGCTGGCGTACTGCTACCGCGGCGCCTCGCGCGAGGCCGTGAAAGACAAACGAGGCGCCATAGAAGACTACGACAAGGTGATCAGGTTCGATCCCGATTATGCGTGGGCTTATTATCGCCGCGGGCAGAATCGCGATGCTCTGGGTGATCGAAACGGAGCGATTGCCGATTTCAATCAGTACATCCGCTTATTGCCGAGAGATCCATGGGGTTACCGAGCCCGTGGTTTCACACGCTATGAGATGGGCGATTGCAAAGGAGCGATAGCCGACTACACCGGAGCGATAGCGCTGGAAGCACATGATCCATGGACCTTCAGTGCCCGCGGATGCGCGCGCGCCAGGGTCGGTGACACCAGGGGTGCTGTCAGGGATTACCGGGTGGCAGCGCGTCTGGAGAAACGCAAGTTGCTCTCGAGGATCGAAAAAAGGGAAGAAGGCTCAGCCGGCCAGGATAGAATCTGTGATATCAGCCGGGATATACGATTGATAAGCGATCCCGAGATCTACGAATACTGCGCCAGAACATTTGCCGCGGCAAAAATGCGGTTCGGTGAGCCTCGTGTCTCCATAAAGCAGTTGTTTCTGTTTCACCGGCCCGGACCGGGGTGCCAGACCATACTCATGGATGCCGAGAAAGGCATCTTCTGTATATTCATCGCCAATAAAGAGACGGATGATTGCTTTTACGGAAACCTCGGACACGAGATCGGTCACCTTTTCAATGCTCGTCTTTGCGATCCGTACATCGAGGGGTTGTGTAGCGTCTTCGGCGAGGGTGCGATTGGAGGCGATGACCGCGGAGGCAGAGTGAGGCGTGATGCGTTCAGAGACCTTGTCGTCGGTAGCCCGTTCTATTCGGAGACCTATCTGATGATCAAGGAAATCGAGTCGGCCGTTGGTCCTGAGAGGGTGGCGAGCCTTTTCGACTGCGCCGAAGAGAAGCCTTCGGGCTGGATGCACATCAACATAGACAGGTGGCTGGCAGGCTTGCCTGACTCGGAGCGCGCCGCTGCTGGCGATATCATAATGAAGTATGCCGATTCTATAGAGAAGACGATGCCAAAGACAGGAGAGTATTTTTTCTCACGTCCGGACAGGCGGGTCAGGCGTTGAGACGACCAGAAATCGCAATATTGCGATTCCTCTTGCTCAGACCTGCCCATCTGATATAACTCTAGCAATGGAAGAGCAAGAGAAGCTGAAAGACAAGGCTTGCGAGCCGAGATTGAGAGAGGTGCGCCAGGAGGACACGGTTCTTCGCAACGATGCGCCGGCACCCTCGGATTCGAAAGCCATTGGCGGCGGCGGTCAGGCGGTGATCGGCTCGACCCTGGCGGCAATATCTATGTGGAGGAGCTCATCGGTAAAGGCGGCATGAGCTCGGTCTTCAAGGGACGCCACACCCAGATCGACAGACCGGTGGCTGTGAAAGTCATGCACGAGCACCTGGTCAGCGAAGAGAACGCCCTCCTCCGCTTTCAAAAGGAGGCCCAGGCTGCGGGCAAGCTCGACCATCCGAATATAGTCAAAGTCGCTGATTTCAGGGTCGGTGAAGGTGGTTTTTCCTTCCTGGTCATGGACTATGTTCCGGGCGTCTCTCTCGCCCAGGCGATCCGCAAACAGGGACTCCTGAGTTGCAGCCAGGCGGTGGATATTTTCAGCCAGGCCTGCGACGCTCTCCAGCACGCCCACAGTCACGGGGTGATCCACAGGGATCTCAAGCCGAGCAATATCATGCTGGTCGACTCCGAGAGCGAGGACGGCAAGCCCCAGGTCAAGCTCCTGGATTTCGGCATCGCCAAGATCCTTCCCCAGCACGGCGGCAGCGGCCAGAAGCTCACCCAGACCGGAGAAGTCTTCGGAAGCCCCCTCTATATGAGCCCGGAGCAGTGCATGGGCAAAGCTCTCGATGCTCGTTCGGACATCTATTCGATGGGCTGTCTCATGTACGAGACTCTTACCGGGACGCCGCCGATTGTCGGCGCCAATACTTTCGAGACTTTTTTCAAGCACACCACCGAGATGCCGGCGAGCATCAAGACTCACCGCTCGGATCTCGCTAATTATCGCGAGATCGACGCCATAATTCTGAAAGCCATGGCCAAGAATCCCGCCGACCGGTATCAGACCATGGCGGAGCTGAAAGCCGATCTCCTGGCTCTTCTCGAGGAGAAGGACAGGGGCTTTCTCGAGAAAGCCCGAGAGAATATGGAGCTTGCCCGACGCCGGGGAAGCGCCAGAAAGGCTGTGTTACCGCTGCCTGCCATAATCGCCGGGGCGATGGTCCTGGTAGCCCTGGTGATTTTAGCAGGCGGCGGCGGCGCCCTGTTCTTCAAACAGCCTGGCTGGCAGGAGCTCTACACCGAAGGACAGGAGAGGGTCGACGCCGGGCAGTATGAGAAAGCAGCCCGGTATTTCCAGTCGGCTCTGGCTTTGTCGAGCCAGGACAAGAAATCGGAAAAGGCTGTCTTGCGTGAGCTCCGGGATCTGGCACTGATAGCCGGTGAGAATCCCGAGACTTTCGATCGCGAGCTCAAGAGCCGCCGCAATCAGGATCTGAGCCAGGCGAGAAAGGACCTGTCCGCGCTCGTATCACGTTTCGAGCGTGCCACCGCCGAAGAGAGGATTCAGGTCGCTCACGAGATCAATGAGAAAATTGCCGCGCTGGTCTACGGCGATGCCGGGGATCGTAGCCTGGCCGGGCAGACCCTGGAGAAAACCATCGAGTCCCTTGAAGAAGGACCCGGCAAGCTTTCGACCGCCATGGGCAGGTCTCTGCACAATCGTGCCTATATAGATTACGTGGAGGGCCGCTATCGAGAAGCGACCAGCGGATTCAAACGGGCCGCCGATGTATACAGGCAGATTGGAAGCGGCGGCGAAGCTCGGTCTTATCTGCTCTACACATTGCAGTGGCTGGCCAGCTCAGCCGGACGCCAGGGCGACCATGAGCTGGCGCGGAAGTCCCTGGAGGAGAAACTCGCATTGTCCCGCAGCAGTGCCAGCCCCGGCGCTATGAATGTGGTGAGCAACAATGTCCAGGTGGCGATGAGCAAGCTCAAGTTCGCCGAGTTCTATTTTTACACAGAGAAAGGCAAGTACAGGGATCTGGACAGAGCCCTGGAGAACGCCCGGGAAGCGCTTCGTATCTTCGAGAACGCCGAAGAGAAAGACCCGGTGCAGCTTGCCAACACGCACTATATCATCGGCGCGATTCTGCTCGAGCGCAGGGACCTGTCCGGTGCCCGAGAGAACTTCCTGGAATCGGTGCGAACTTTCGAGACTCTCAAAGAGCGAGACAGCGGCTGCTTCGTAGAGGCGCTCAGGCTCCTCGGCCAGACTTATGAGAACGAGAAGAAACCCGAGCTGGCCCTGCCTCTCTATATCCGTGCTCTGGCAATCGGGCTCGGGATCACTCCTCAGCCTCAAGCCTCCATCGACGCTCTTCTCTCGCGTCTGGACAGCGAAGCCGTGCGAGGCTCCACTACTTATCGACAGGTGATCTTCAGGCTCATGGAAGAGAAATTGAGGGTCGACCGCGAGCGAGCCGGCAAGAAGAGCGAGGCTGTAGTGCGGGATCTCAGACGTCTGGCTGATTTGAATCGCAGGGACGGCCAGCTCGGGAGGGCTCTCGAGCTGGTGGACGAGGCTCTCTCCCTGAATCCTTCTTCAGGCTGGCTCGAAGTAGGATTGCTCACCGATCGGGCTCTCTACCTGTTCGACACCAGGAAAAAGATAGAGGCAGAAGAGACGATTGCCCGGGCGCGCCTCAAGGCTGCCGAGCTGGATGTCTCTATCGACAGGTACGGGGAACTCGGTCGTCTCAAAGGCGCCATCGAGGCCAGGGGGCTCGAGAAGGACTTCGGCGGGCTCTCTAGAAAAGGCGATCAGAATAGACTCTGAGCGGGTATATAAATAGTCAGGTTTAGTATGGGTGTGGAGCCGGCCTTACTATGAAAAGACAAGTCAGATCGAATGAGGGAGCAGCCCTTACAGCTGAATTCGCTCCGGCGTTGTTTGTTTTCTTCCTGATCATTCTCTTTCCTCTGATCAATCTCATCGGAATGGCCACCGGCGCATCGGTCGTCTATTTCGTCGCCGGGCAGACAGCCATCAGCGCCGGCAATGCTGCTTCCTATGCCAGTGCCCTCGATCAGGTACAGTCCACGGCCAACACGCTTACCTCCTCCGGATTCGGGCAATTCGCCAGGTTGCAGCCGGTGGGCGGCTACAATGGCTGTGGTGTCGACCTGTACACAACCCAGACCAGCGTCACAAGCAGCAATGTCGTCACCTCGGAGCCGAACACCCCGCTGGCGGTGAATCCGGACACCAGCAATAATCTCTACAGCTACGACACGGTCGCTACCTACGATGTCGGCCCTTTCGTCAATATGGGCGCCATGCCTTTCATCGGGGGGATTCCCGGGGTGGGCCGGCCTGCCCGTTTGACTTTCAGCGCCAGCCGCAATATCGAGCACCCGGATGGGCTAACGGGGATCGGCTCGGTCAGTAATCCGCCTGCCGGCGGCTCCGATCCTCCTTCGGGCGGCATCGGGGTGACGACGCCCAACCCGGGCGGTGGTGGCGGACCAACGGTCATACCTCCCGGCTCCGGCGGCGGCCCCACCGGTGGTGGCAACTCGAATCCCGGCGGCGGCGGCGGGCCTACATCCTTGCCTCCCGGCTCGGGCATTACGGGAGGTGGCATTGGAAGTGACCCCGGCGGCGGTGGCGGACCTGAATCGGCCGGTCAGTAGTCGTTCACTCGGTGGTCGTGTAGATCAAGTTTACGGTTCGTTTGTGCATCTCGATGGCCGGTGCCAGGACCATGGCGGCCTCCACATTGCCGTCGCTGATGCGGAGCCGGACCCGGCCTATATAGCCCAGCCGATCCTGCTCCAGGTGCCGGAGGGTCTCGCTGTTCGCACCTACCAGCGCAGAGATGTGCTCTCCGCACATGTTCTGCTCCATAAGAGAGGCGGTCCATTCGTCGAAAGATTCGATCATCCCCCTTCGATCGAGACAGATGGTCCCGATTGGCAGGGTCTCCATAGTGATCCGGCAATGATGGGTCCTTGCCTTGAGGAGGAGACTTGTGAGCTCTTTCGGCTTGAGTTTAGGCATTCGGACTCCTGACGGCACCCACGGCTGGCGCCCCGCAGCGACCCGCCCTGCAGGAAAAAAGCAGGCAGGCTGGCGCGCCCGTCCTGTACAACGGGCACCGGTGTCGATGATCTTTTCACCGTATATGGTGAAAAGATCGATTTCCTTTCGATTGCAGGCAGAGCCAACCTCCGCTCACGAATCCCGTGAACCTTGAGTTGATGCGGTTCTGTCTGGCGAGCGAATTGCGTGAGCTTACACTGCACGCAGTACCATTATCTCAAGTCCTTGTGGAAAATCCGTGGCAGTCACTTGCTGGCGAGATGGACCGGACCGGCTATGATGGTTTTCGATTTGCTCCGGTCCTCCACTTTCCCCTTCCGTGGGGGATGAGCGACGACGCAGACCCATTGCTTTTCTTTCTCTGGTCCGCTTTTGCCGGCCCGGGCGACGCGCTCGATAATGTCTTTCCACTCGAAGGATCCATTGGGTCCTGCTTTGAGGCTGGTCTCAACGACCCGGGCATCTTCAAGGGGCACGGGAAAGGCATTGTATATGGTGCTTACTCCCGGGCTCGAGCCGGAGACCAGAGAAAGCCTCGCACCCGGTGCCACGCCCTGCAGGACGAGCTCGACAGGGCGTTGTTTGTGACCGCCGTCGATATGAAGCAGGTCGGTGCTCACCGATACTATACGATTCGGCTTCTGGGGCGATATTTTCTTGTGCTTCAAGAGGTAAGCTTTCAGGGAGTCGGCGATTCTGGTCCTGGTCTTTTCGATGGCGGTGGCGTCTTTGAAATCGTAGCCTTCGCCGCCCTCGAAATTGTAGTGATTAACGGCGATCTTGTATTTCTTTTCCGGATCGAGAGCCGCCCATGTCCCGTCGGCATTTCTGGCCCGGACGAAAACGACCTTGTCGCCGTCGGGCCGGGACCGGTCATAGGCGAACTTGAGACCGGCGACATCGAGAAAGCGCCCCCCGGTGCTTCCCCCTATGGAGTGCTCCAGGGCGCGGCGAAGAGTCTTGCCGCTTACGGTGGCGAAAACAACATAGTTGTCGAAAGGCAGAATCTGCTCGATATCGGCCCGGGAGATCGGGCCTTTCTCGAGCTCTCCTCTGATACCGCCCCGGTTGTGGACCGATATGGTGGCTCCATAACGGGCTCCTGATTCGACCAGGGCATCGCAGATCAGATCCCCCATGGCGGAGTCGGTGGGGGTGACTTTGCGACCGAAGCCGTCGGACGCGAATCCGACGATTTCCTCGCGCAGGCAGAGAAGAGGCTTCATTTTCTCGTCGACATATGCCTTGATCGCGGGAATTTCGGCAATACTCGCCGTGACATCGTGGAGCCGGTAGCGGCTGGCCCGGGTGTCCACTACGCCTTTGCCGTCAAAGACAAGCTCGGTCTTGCCCACGGCTCTGCCGTAGCAGCCGGTCTGCACCACCGTAGTGGTGGTGCCGTCCTCATGCTCGATGATCACCGGCTTGTCTAATCTGGTATGGCTGTGACCGCCGATGATGGCGTCCGCCTGGGGGATGGCGGCAGCGAGCTCTTTCTCGTCGTCGATCCCGACATGGGTTACAAGGATTATCTTGTCTATGCCGTCGGCGGTTAGCTTCTCCACCTGCTCTTTGATCGGCTTGATCCACTCTTCACCCCTGGCTTTCAGCTTGCAGCCCTCGAGACCGCCGCTTAGCAATTCGAGCTCGGGGGTGATGGCGCCGACGAAAGCGACTTTCTGACCGGCAATCTCTTTGATCACATATGGCTTGATGAGCTTATCCAGCTCCGGGACCGGTCGGGCATCGAGATTGCAATTGATGATCTCGAACTTCGCCTTGCCGAGCTGTCTGGCGGCGTTGCTAGCGCCGTTGTCGAATTCGTGATTGCCCAGGGTGTAGACGTCATAGCCGACCATATTGAGCAGCGCCACTTCCACCTCGCCGAGATAGTGGCTGTAGAGTGGCGAGCCCTGGAATATATCCCCGGCATCGGCGACTATGACATTCTTGCTGCCTTTCCTGAGCTGGTTGACGATGGTGCCCACCCGGGCCATGCCGCCCACGATCCTTCCTTTATAGCGATAGGGCTCGTCGTGGGAGTGCAGATCATTTGTATGTATTATTGTAAGAGTGAACCGCGAGTCCGGGGTCTCAGCCCTGCCGGTTCCGGCAGTGTACAGAGTCAGAGTCAGAATCAGAAGCAGCATCAGGGAGCAGATCGGGACCATGATTCTCAGGCAATTCGCAGGAGCCGGGGCCGGAGCCGGGTTGAGACCGGTGAAAAGCCGTTTGATCAAGGGGTTCCTGATAGCCACTGTTCTGTCCTCATTCACTTTTGTCGCCGGTCCGCCGCCAGCCCTGGCCGAGCCTTCCGAAAGGGCTCTGGAGCCGCAAATCTACCCGGAGCGAGGCTGCCCGGTAGATCTGGTCTCGATCCGCAGCGTCCTGGAAGTGGACCCATTCGGCGCGCCCCTCGCCTGCAAAATATACACAACATATAAGAATAACTCCACCAAGCCGATTTCGGCAGTCAAATTCAAGTTTCGCTTCGTCGATGCCGCCGGCAAGGACAAAGGCACTTTCCACGGGGGCGACAATGTACAGGTGCTGCCGGGTATGACCCGGGCGCACAAGTGGCGGCGGGACGTTGCCCTGAGCCCGGTTATCTCGGGGCTCAAAATCCGGGTTCTGAGGGTGAAATTCGGTGACGGCTCGGGCTGGCACAGTATCAAGACCAGCCCGGCACCGGGCGAGGAGCCCCCGCCCCCGCAGCCGGGAGCGGAATCAGAGATTGATTCAGGGGAGGAGCCGGGGATCGGCCGGGACCCGCAGCAAGGCGCGGGTGACAAGGAGCCGGGGATCGGCCGGGACCCGCAGCAAGGCGCGGGTGACAAGGAGCCGGGGATCGGCCGGGACCCGCAGCAAGGCGCGGGTGACAATCACCCGGGGAGGCAGGGTGACGGGGAGGGAGCCGGGCTCGAGTAGCGCTACGGTGCCAGGTGGTACTAAAGTCAGTGGCATAACTGTCCGTTCAAAGCAGGTAAGCTGTGAAGGTCAGGCGGGCCCGGTTCGAGATTTCGGACCGGCAGTTTGCCTGCCGGTGGGCATTTTTAATCTAACTACTTTGAACGGACTAGTATTGTAGTGTCCACGAGTTTTTATAGCATCAACGACCTGAAAGTGTCATTTCTAGGCGTTTCTGACGTATTTTTCGCCGTTTTTTATGGCACAAACGCATTTTTGGTCTGGAAATGGAAATACCGGGGTCTTTTATGGCAGCTTGGGCGGAACTGGACATTGGCGGGGACTCTAGCTTCAGTGTGCCTGCCGATGGGCATTTTCATCTGCCTGCTTTGAACCAACAGGTATGATCAGTGGCAGCAGCCGGGACCGGCACGGCTCTTTATAGGACTGCGAAAATGCCCAGAGAGTAAGAGATCGCGGCATTTTTGTTCTGATAAAAACAATTGCTCTTTACGCTTCGGATCAAAATCCACCGCCGGTATTTGTTTGATAGAACGGCTACCTGAGCCCTTTCCAACTCCTCCCGGCAATTGTCCGGTCAGTGCCGGGGCGTCGATTCCTGTTCTCAGGCAAGAAAATACGGTGTATCGTATATGCACTTAGCTCTCAAAATCGAATACAACTCTCTCGTGACCCGGCAAGGATCGCCAAGATATGATTCTCAGATCTTTCGGTTTGCTGATCCCGGTGGTCGGCATTTCGTACCTCCTTGCGCACGCGAGCCAGCACATCGTGCTGCTGGCTTTTCTCTGCGCAGGCGTTGGTTACGCAATCTGGAAAGTAAGACGCGCAGTCGTGCGCCGTACGAAGATTCGCAATATGTGGCGAAGAAGCGTGGAGCTGGAGCATCTGCTTCATCAATTCGACGACCAGACAACCTACGAATACTTCATCAAGCAATCCTTCCAGGTGGATGAGCCTGGCAAGCTCGAAGAAGCGCCTGCCCAGGCACCGGATCCCCGGACGACATCGAAATTTCCGATTTCAAAAATCTCGTCGTCGAATCGCTCTTCGAGCACCGCTACCCTGGAAGAGCGCAAAACTGCCATCGGTTGACTCCCTCATCTTTTAATAAAGGTCACTTTTCGTAGTTTTCTAAGATCGGCAATGTCACTGTCAGTTGTCGATTCTGAGACACATATGTCATTGATATTCGGGTTTCGCTCTAGGTCCGTATAGCGAGCTGGCAGGACAGGTGCGTTCAGGGATCTGTCTCCATTCTGAGCCGCAACAACAGGCTTGCAGTATACATATGATAAGTTGGAAAGAGGGGTCCTGGATCGGACCGCAGCCGCACAGGTGATTTATTCATGATTGCTTCGCATGTAAGAAAAAACTCGGTCTGGTTTACTCTTCTGGGCGCAGCCTGCCTTCTGGCATTGACTGTGCTCGCCGATCACCCTCGCCAGCCGTCCCGGGCAGTAATGGCTTCTGTACCGCCTTCGGCGGGACCGACCGATGGTCACTGGCGCGGTCTCCTGACCGTCACGAAATGCGAGTCGACCCCGGCCTATTTCAAAGACTCTCCCGCAGATGCGGCGGTGGATTTCCAGCTCTACCAGCCTTCTCGTAAGGCCGTTGCCAGTCTCGTGTTCAACCCGACCTCCAGGGCTTTCTCCACCGATGTCACCCTTTGCATGCGCCCGGAGGAGAGCGAGCATATACTCGGCGATCGGACCTCCAGGATTTTTCTGGCTTTCACTGATTTCTCCTCGGAGAATACTTTCACAGACAGCAGGGACAGCGCCTGTAGCGGGCAGGTGATCTCGAGAGTAGTCGATTTCACTGATGGCAACCAGACCCATGAGCGTGTAGTGATCAAGACCACGGCTGTCAATCGCCAGTCGAGCGCCATGAAGACCTTCAGCACAGTCCACGATATCTGGCTTACACCTCGTTGCCGCAATCAAATAAATATCAGGGTCAAGGAAGATCAGTATTCCGCCAGGGGTGATCTGTGGATGAGCTTCGAGATGGAAGGGGTGATCGAGAGGCTCTGAATAGAGATCTCTTCGAGGAGCGACTATCGCTTTTCTCGAATGGACCTTTTTCGCTGCAACAGTAATGAACTATTGTAAAATCAGGGTTTCGGGGATTTCTCCTTTTGCAGATGCTGACACCACAGGCGGTTTCAGTGTCAAGCAGAATTTATAAACCGCTTTACACCAACTGCATTAAACGGAGCCCGGATCCAGAAAGCGAATGAGACACGGGAGACGAGCTCCCTTCTTTCGACTGTTGGGTATATGGAAGGTGTTTCGTTGGTATATATCCTTCCTGCTTTTATGCTCTCTTTATGCAGGTTCCGGATTCGATGGCGGTACCCGGTGCTTCACTCTGCCCGAGTATGCCGACTTGGCAACGGGATCTTCGCTGCCGGATTTTTATACTTTTTTGATCTCCGGGCGCGCGTTCTTTACAGAGCCTCCTCGATATGGTTTTGTGGCCTGATCGCTATCGGCTGTGCGCCCCTTCGGGCTGTGTGAAGGTGGCTGCAGTGGGCTGTTTTGACAAAGGACTATAGCCTCAACTTAAATGATCAATGCTTCCCGGAGTCTGAAAGCGAGAGTATGTCAAATAGTTCGGAGCGGCGCGCGGCTGGGACTTATAACAAGATTCGCCGCTGGCTCTATTCCGGTGTTCATACCGACATAAAGGCCAGCGTTCATCAGGATAGCTGGTGGAAGGTCATGTGCCTGACCGGAGTCGACTATTTCTCGACGCTCGGATACCAGCCCGGTATCGCCTTCCTTGCTGCCGGGGTGCTATCGCCGATCGCCACCGGGATAGTCGTTCTCATTACTCTCTTCGGACTGGTACCTCTCTATTCGAGAGTAGCCAGGGAGAGCCCGTTCGGTCAGGGAAGCATCGCCATGCTCGAGGACCTCCTGCCGGGCTGGAGAGGCAAGGCTCTGATTCTTATCCTTCTTGGCTTCGCTGCGACGAGCTGGGTCATAACTATTACTCTTTCTGCTGCCGACGCCACTGCCCATATTGTCGAGAACCCGCTCATTCCCCGGTGGCCAGGTGATACCATGGCAATCACCTGCGCGCTTCTGGCTGTCCTCGGTTTGCTTTTCCTGAAAGGATTTCGCGAGGCCATCGGAGTCTCGGTCGGTATCGTCGGGTTATATGTATTGTGCAATGCCGTGGTCATCTCTCGCGCTCTGGCTCAGATCGCCGGCAATCCGGAGTATCTCGATCAGTGGCAGGCGAACCTCTTCGCCACCCATCACAACATCCCCATGATGATCGGTGTGTCCCTGATTCTTTTCCCGAAGCTGGCGTTGGGTATGTCAGGCTTCGAGACCGGCGTTGCCGTCATGCCTCTGGTCAAAGGCGATCCGGATGACCCCATCGACAGTCCCAGGGGGCGGATAAGAAACACGAGAAAGCTGCTTCTCACGGCCGCTTTGATCATGGCAGTCGGCCTGTTGACCAGCAGCTTCGTGACCACTGCTCTCATTCCGCCGGCAATGTTTCAGCCCGACGGAGCCGCCAACGGCAGAGCGCTGGCCTATCTGGCCCATGAATTTTTCGGTGAGGGTTTTGGCACGGTCTACGATATCAGTACAATCTTGATCCTGTGGTTCGCCGGTGCTTCGGCTATGGCGGGACTGCTAAATCTGGTGCCCCGCTATCTCCCCAGGTACGGCATGGCGCCTGATTGGGCAAGGGCTCAAAGACCCCTGGTAATCGTCTTCTCGATCATCAATTTTATCGTCACCGTCATGTTCAGAGCGAGCGTCGACGCTCAGGCCGGGGCCTATGCCACCGGCGTCCTGGTCCTTTTCACTTCGGCGGGCTTTGCTGTCACGCTGGCTGTCTGGCGGGAAAGCCTCTTCCGGCGCATCGTGTTCGGTACTATATTTCTGGTCTTCGTGTATACGACCATCGCGAATATGATCGAGCGACCGGAGGGTCTTCAAATCGCATCTCTGTTCATTGTCACTATTTTGATCTCATCCCTGCTTTCTCGATCTGCGCGTGCTATCGAGCTTCGGGTCAAATCAGTCGAGCTCGATGAGCAGGCTCGAGCATTCATCGACCGGTCTCTGAAGCTCAATCGCAAGGTTCATCTTCTGGCAAGACGTCCCGACGGCACCGACTATTCGAGCAAGGAGGTTGAAACCAGGGAGACTCATCTTCTCTCTTCCGAGCAAGCCGATTTCGTTTTCATCGAAGTCTCCCGGGGCGATCCATCGGAATTCAGCGACGAGGTCCTGCAAGTAACCGGCCATTTCCACGATGGTTTCCCCGTCCTGCGCTGCCGGAGCCCGGCTACCTCCAATGCCATTGCCGCTATCCTGCTCCATGTGCGGGATTCGACAGGAACTATTCCTCATGTTTATTTCGGCTGGACAGAAGGGCATCCTCTCTCTTATGTCTTCCGCTATATCTTTTTTGGCGAGGGGGAGACGGCGCCTGTTACCCGGGAGATTCTCAGGCGTGTGGAGGAGGATCCGGCCAGGCGTCCCAAGGTCATAGTAGGATAGTCGGGACGGCAGCTTCTCAAGGAATCTACCAGTCTGGCCTTGGCGCAGGCCGGGCAACCGGCGCTTTCACCCGCCCGGCTCGAGTAACAGATTACGAGAAGGAGGCACAGGCATATCAGAAGAGCTTGTCCTCTCGAGTGCTTTCCCGAATCTCGGCTGTGTTTGCGCATGAAATCCCCGGACAGGGCCGGTTACCCTGCTTCCAATCTTTCATATAACGCATCAGGAGACGATCAATGACCTGAGCCAAACGATCAAAATGCCATAAAAGATTTGATTCAACCGACCAGGACTCGCGGTCTTCTCTCCGGATCCGGCTCTTCGTTGCGAAGAATTTCTCTTGTTACCGGCGCAGTCTCGCCTTCGCCGAAAAAGATATAGCGGAAGACATAAGAGAGAGGATGCCCTTCTGTCCAGCCGAAATACGCGTGGGGAATGGTCCCGCTCCTGTCTCGCAAGTGGAAGAGAATAGCAGCGATCGCGTTTGGAACAGCGGGGCTCTGGCAGCGCAGCACTTTCACTCCGGCTTGATAATGACCGGTTACGTGGAGGGTGTCCTCCTCGAACTCTGACGGATCGCTCAGCCCCACTTCCAGGAAAATGAACTTGGCTTCGTCTCTGGTGAGCTTGTGGAGGGCTCTTGTCTCTCTCTCCTTGTCGGAGTATTCCGTTCCTCCGGGGCGGCGCGCCAGAAGACAGATCTGTCCCATACTGCCGAGAGTCTCGTCGACTATCTTATCCGCGGTCGGGTCGAGAATAACCCTGTGTATCCTCAGCTCGACAGAGCGAACTGCTCGTGATATCAGCGAGACGGTCAGCACGGCGGCAATGAAGAAGGATGCTATATGCAAACCTTCTGGTCTTTCGATCATGTTGGCAATGGTCGTGTAGACGAAGACGAGTAGAACGGCTATGAATGTCGTCCTGCTCTTCCAGCCCTCCTTCCAGGAAGCGAGTACGACTCCCAGGGCGGCTGAGGTGAAAAGCACCAGAACGCCTGTGGCATAGGCGCCTGCCTGGGCATCGACGTCGGCTCTAAAGATGATCGTTACCGCAAAGGAGGCGAGCGTGAAGAAGACGGCCAGGGGGCGATGGGCGCGAGACCATTCCGGTGCCATGCCGTATCTGGGGAGGTAGCGAGGGACCAGATTGAGCAGACCGGTCATGGCGGACGCGCCGGCGAACCAGAGGATCATTATGGTGCAGAGATCGTAATAGGTTCCGAATCCCTCCCCCAGGAATTTGTGACCGAGATATGATAGAGCCCGTCCATCAGCAGGGGCCCCCGGTTTGAATAATTCCGGAGGAATCAGCACGGTCGTGACCACCGCGCTCGTTATCAAAAGACCGGCCATTATCAGAGCTGCGCAGAGAAGCAATCTGGCGGTATTGCGAATCTTGCCTTCCGGTTTGTCCAGATCATCATTCGGGTTTCCTCTGACAAGAGGCATTACTGCAACACCGGTCTCGAACCCGGACATCCCCAGGGCCAGCTTCGGGAAGAGAATCGCTGAGACCGCCAGCATCTTCCAGGGGCTGCCGAAGTCATGGAAAAGTGCGCCGGTCCAGTTGGAGAGCAGGTCCGGATGACTGATGATCTCCTGAATGGAGCGAGCCACAATAACGGCATTTCCCAGGAGATAAAGAATGACTATAAAGACAGCAAGGTTGATTGCCTCTCGGAAGCCTTTCATGAAAACGGCCCCGAGAACCGCCAGCATGACCAGCGTTACTGCGATCCTGTCGTGCATGAAAGAAGGCGTTATGGGATTCTCCACAATATGTGCGGTGGCATCAGCGGCTGAGAGCGTAATGGTCATTACGAAGTCCGTGGCGGCGAATCCAAGGAGAACGAGAATGAGAGCCTTTCCTTTCCATCCGGGAAGAAGGCGCTCGAGCATGGCGATGCTGCCCTGTCCATGCGGGCTCTCTCTTGCCACCCTCGAATAGAGAGGAACGAGACCGAAGAGAGTCACCACGATGACCAGAGCCGTGGCGATGGGAGAGAGAATCCCTGCTGCCAGGAAGGCAATGCCAGGCTGATAACCGAGGGTCGAGAAATAGTCGACACCGGTCAGGCACATTACCTTCCACCAGCTGTCTTCGTGACCTGTCGAGTGTGCCTGCCGCGATCCGGACAGGAACCAGTGACGGACTCGCGTCGATTTTATGGGGCCCTGCGGCAAGGTTTGTGAGGCTTTCAAGACCACCTGAGAGATGCGATCACAGCACAGCTTCTATCACCAGATCATTGAATCTCGGCAGCGATAAAGAAGGGATCAAGGCGGGTCCCGAAAGCATAAAGATTGCATAAGATTCCTGGCCCGTCCGTGCCTGCCTCAATGGAGTCGCGATCGGGAGCCGATTGCAGAGACGATGTCCCATAACGCAAACGCAACGATGATAGCGAGATAGCAGTCGAATGAGCTCACTGTTTCTCTCCTTCGCTAATGGCCTTCCAATCCCAATGTAGCGCCGGCAGGCTCAGGAAAGAATCAAGAGATCATCGCTTCGTATAAAGGTTTCGTTTGATTCAGAGGTGGTCAGCTGGGCTCGTCCTTCAGCCTGTATCCCACTCCGGGCTCGGTCAGAAAATACTCGGGGTTTGTCGAGTCCGCTTCCAGCTTCTTTCGAAGTTGTGCCATATAGACTCGCAGATACTGCGTCTCCTCCGAATAGCCAAGGCCCCAGACCTCTTTCAGTAGTTGATTGTGTGTGAGGACGCGTCCTCTGTACTTCACCAGTGTCGCCAGGAGCTTGTATTCGATGGGAGTGAGGTGGACTTCCTGCCCATTGAGAAGAACCAGGCGTTTTGCCTGATCGATTCTGATCGAGCCGATTTCGATAATCGCCGGTTCTTCGCTGGTATCGTGACGATTGGCACGCCTAACGGACGCCCTGATTCTTGCCAGTAACTCCGCCACTCCGAAGGGCTTTGTCAAATAGTCGTCGGCTCCGTCGTCCAGGGCCCGGACCTTGTCGCCTTCCTGCTCGCGGGCGGATAAGATGATAATCGGTACTGTCGACCATTCTCGAATCTGCCTCAATACTTCCAGACCATCGATATCCGGAAGCCCCAGATCGAGGATGACTACCGACGGATTCAGCGAGGCTACTTTCAATACTCCCTCCTCGCCGGTTATCGCCTCGACGAAGTGGTACCCGTGCGCCGAGAGCGTGGTCTTGAGGAATCGTCTTATCGGTGCCTCGTCCTCGATTACAATGATCGTGGAGCCGCTGGCTGCCATTTCACTCATGTTCCACCTCATCTTCCCGGACGTCCACGACTGTCGGTGGTGGCAAGACGAAGCGAAATGATGATCCGCCGTATTCGCTGTCCTCGATCCAGATCCTTCCACCATGGGCCTCGACAATTCCCTGGCAGATGGCAAGCCCCAGCCCTACCCCGGTCCCTATGTTCGGCCTTTCTCTGTAGAATTTCTCGAAAACAAGCTTACGATTCTTCTCCGGAATTCCGGGACCGCAATCCGATACCTCGAACTGCACCTCGCCGCCGGGCTGGGAGGATACCTTCAAATAGACCTGTGGCTCAGTCGAGTATTTCACGGCATTTTCTATGAGATTTACCAGGACCTGTTGAATCAGAACAGGATCAGCATACACCAGGAGAGTCCCGTCCTGCACCGTCGTCTTGATGGCATACTTGTGGCGGTCGAAGGTGGAGACCGCCGACCCGACAAGCTCGTCGACCGGGTGCCGGTCTCTTTTGAGGATAAGGGTGCCGGACTCTACCTTGGTCATTTCCAGAAGGTTGCCGACAAGCTTGTTGAGTCGGAAGGCTTCCTGGTATATCTCTTTGCCGAGTTGTCTGTAAGACTCCTGATCGAGCGTATTCTCCGGATCCATGATACCGCTGGCGGCGCCGGTTATGGTCGCAAGCGGCGTGCGCAGATCGTGGGACACCGAGCTCAAGAGAGAATTTCTCAGTTGTTCGGTCTTGACTCTCAAATGAGTTGATTCCGCCTCTTTCGAGAGACGGGCTCTTTCGCAGGACAGGGCGATCTGGTTGATGAAAGTCTCCAGCAATTGAAGCCTTTCCGGGGAGCCGAGGCGCGAAGGAGAAGCTTTTGGCAAAACGGCAAGAACTCCCAGGCGGCTATCGGCAACGCGCAGCGGGAGGTAGAGACAGGTTTCCCCGTGCGTCCCGACGCTGCCGGGTGAGAATGAGTCCGGGCTGTCGAATGCATTCAGGGCTTCTTTTCGATTCCAGAGGTCTTCCGGCATATTCTGGTCTGGCGGCTGCCGAACCTGCCAGAGCGAGCTACCCGGATCCTGGTAGAAAACCGCTGTCTTGCAGTCGAATACCTCGCCCACATGCTCCATTCCGATATCGACTATCTCTTCGAAGTCCATCCTGGATGCGAGCTCTTTGCTCATCGAGTACAGGGCTGCCGTTCTGAGCTCTCTCATTCTGGCCGCATCGGCTTGCTGCCTGACCCGGACCGTCAGAGTGCTTATAACAATCGCGATGGTAAGCATCACGGCAAAGGTCACCAGGTATTGCGTGTCCGCCACTACAAAAGTATGAAAGGGCGGCACGAAGAAAAAGTCGAATGCCGCAACACTCAGAACCGATGAGAGAATCGACGCTCCGCGGCCGTATCTGGTGGCGACCACTGCAACACCGAGGATATAAACCATCACCACATTGGACAACTCGAAAAATGGCAGCATCGTTCTGGCGATGACGGTGCAGGCCAGGATCACTCCGGTGGCTTTGAGCAGGTTGGGTAGTCTCGACGCCAGGGCGCCTTGCTGTTTCCCGGAAGAGCCGCTCGCCATGCTCGAGACCTTTTGATTCTCATCGGTGGTGACCATCTTGATATCCGGGACTTTAATGCGATACCCGGATTTTTTATACCTGATTTATACGTTTTCTGCGACCCTGCCAGGGTTGACACAGGGAAGCAGGGAAAACTTAGCAAAGAACATGGTAAATCCTCCAATTTCGCTCATTCCGGTGGTGCTCTGCCTGGGGGTGGCCCTGGGAGCCGGCGCGGGCTTCGATCCCGTACTGGCGGAGGCTGCCATTGCTCGACAACAGGACACAGGTTGCCGAGAGGTGATGCTCACAATGCATCCTGGAATAGAGGACGGCAGCTCGAATCTCCTCGCCAGCAAGGACGGGGTGGGGTCCGGCACCGGCCAGAGCAAAGACCCTCAGCCTGATTCCCAGGCGAGTCCCGATTCCCAGGCGAGTCCCGATTCCCAGGCGAGTCCTGACAAGCTGGCTCCTATCACTCTTGTGAAAAAAGGGTGGCGCGCGTTCTTGAAAGAGCAGGACAGCGGTCCGATGATCTGCACCGACCGCAACAGCGTCACCCCGCACCCCAACGTGGTTCCTCTCGGTTATCTCCAGCTCGAGAGCGGGATAACCATGGACAAATTTCATCGCGGGGGCGATTTCATCGCGCCGGAGACCTTTGCCAGGCTGGGCGCATGGAAAGCCGGCGAGCTCCGGTTTCAGGTGCCCAACTATGTGAACAGCCAGGCTGTCCAGGGGACCTCCGACATCCAGTTGAGCATCAAGCAGGAGATCGAGCCCTCTCTGCTAAACCGGCGAGGGTTCGATCTCGGGGTTATCGCCGGTCTGTCTGTCCCGACCGGTAGCAGGACTCTGACGACGGGCACGGTGGATCCCTTCGTGCAAATGATAGGATTCTACAAATTCCACGAGAAGCACACCCTCGGCACCTCTCATTCGATATTCATGCCTACCCAGATTGCTGACGATCCGGTCTTCGGACCATCGCGAAACCGGAATGTCACCTATCAACCGACGGTGATACTCTTTCGCCATCTCGGCGACTTCAAGAGTCCGGAGCGAGTCGATATCTGGATGGAGTATGCAGGGCAGTTCTACAAGAATGGCCCCTCGAGCCAGATCATCGATTTCGGCGCTGTCTGGAGACCGTATCAGCGCCACCAGATCGACTACCGATTCGGAGTCGGTCTTTCCAATCAAGCACCCAGGGCCTTCCTCGGCATGGGTTATTCGATACTGGTCGGGAAAGTGATTCCATTCTACAAGAAGCATCCAGACCATCTCTATCGTCCTTAGTCGTCTTTCAGACGGTAGCCGACTCCCGGCTCCGTCAACAAGTAGCGGGGTCTGGCCGGATTCTGCTCGAGCTTTTTCCTGAGCTCTGACATATAGACCCTCAGATACTGGATTTTGTCTTTTGCTCTTTTCCCCCAGATCTCTTCGAGAAGCTGATCGTGGGTGAGGACTCGCCCTCGATTCCGGAGCAGGACTGTAAACAAGCGATATTCGGTCGGTGTCAGGAAGATCTCTTGATCCCCGAGGAAGACCGTTCGGCTTGTCTGATCGATTCGCAAAGGGCCAATCTCGATGCAGGCTCGATCATCTACAGCGCTGGCGGGAATGGAACGGCGAAGCATCGCTCTGATTCTGGCCAGGAGCTCCGCGGAGCCGAAGGGTTTTGTCAGATAGTCGTCGGCTCCATCGTTGAGGGCATCGACCTTACGGCTCTCGTCGCTATGGGCTGACAGAATGACCACCGGTATTTCCGACCACTCCCGAATGCGTCTCAGGACCGTCAGTCCATCCATGTCCGGCAGGCAGAGATCGAGAATCACAAGGGCGGCACCGCTCTGACCTGTTTTCCGAACGCCCTCTTCGCCGGTTCCTGCTTCAATGACCAGATAGCCATTAGCGGAGAGTATCTTTCTCAAATACCTGCGCATGGGGATCTCGTCCTCGATGACTATTATCGCTGGTGAGCTTCGATTCATCGCGATGGCGGTAGTTCGAACTTGAAGCTGGAGCCGCCACCGGGCCTGTCCTCTACCCAGATCCTGCCGCCGTGGGCTTCGACGATTCCCTGGCAGATAGCCAGTCCCAGACCGACACCGCTGCCTGAGTTGGGTTTCTCCCGGTAGAATTTCTCGAAGATGAGCTTCCTGTTCTGCCTTGGAATACCTGGTCCTCGATCGGCTATCTCGAACAGGACACCCTGCTCGTCCGCAGGCGCTACTCTTATATCGACAGGCTCCCCCGGAGCGTACTTGATAGCGTTCTCGATTAGGTTGACGAGGACCTGCTGGATCAATACAGCATCCACGAAGACCAGGGGAGTTTCGTCCAGGACCTGAGCCTGGACATTTCTGCCGTCTCGGTCGACAGCGTTTATCGCTGCTCCAATCACTTCGTCGGCGGGGTGCCAGTCACGCTTGAGCACAAGGGTTCCGGACTCGACTTTGGTCATCTCCAGAAGATTGCCGACGAGCTTGTTCAATCTCACCGATTCCCGGTAGATCTCCTCGCCGAGCTCTTTGTATTCGCTCAGGTCGAGGGCTCCGTCAGAGCTCATGATACTGCTGGCAGCACCGGTTATCGTTGCCAGAGGGGTTCGTAAATCGTGGGAGACCGAGCTGAGCAAGGAGTTTCGAAGCTGCTCCGTCTTGATGCTCAACCTGGTTGTCTCGGCTTCGATGGACAGCCGTGCTCGTTCGCTGCTCAGGGCGATCTGGCTGGCGAAGGTCTCGAGCAGGCGCAGCTGGTCAGGTGTTTTCAGCCGGGAGTCGAGTCCTAGCGGGCAGACCGCCAGGACCCCCAGGCAGCTCTCTCCAGCCCGAAGAGGCAGATACAGGGACCGGGAGGCTGGCAGAGTGGCTGTATGCAAGCCGGCATTCTGCTTGTTGCGCAGGACCCATTCGGCAACAGCGGTATCCGCGTCTCCTTCGCAGAGTGGTTGATTGGCCCATTGTCTCACCTCTATCTTCTCGGACTGCGTGTCCTGATAGAAGACGGCGACCTTGCAGTCGAACACTTCGCTGACGTGTTGCATTCCTATGTCCAGGATCTCCGTGAATTCCAGGTGTGATGCAAGCTCCTTGCTCATGGAGTAAAGGGCCGCTGTCCGCCGCTCTCTCATTCCGGCGGTATCGGCTTGCTGTCTTACCTGCACGGTAAGGGTGCTGATCACGATGGCTATTACCAGCATCACTGCGAATGTGACGAAATACTGGGTATCGGCGACCACGAAGGTATGGAAAGGCGGAACGAAGAAGAAATCGAACGCTGCTACGCTGAGCACCGACGAGAGAATCGACGGTCCTCGACCATACCTGGTGGCAACTATTACGACTCCGAGAATATACGCCATCACTACATTGGACAGCTCGAAATAAGGAAGCATCGTGCGGGCGATCACCGTGCACGCGACGATGACTCCTGCAGCCTTCATGTAGCACGCAAGATGCGAGGTAGGGCGGACCACTGGTGGATACGGCGTCCTGGCCGTGCTTTCGTCTCCGGTTATGACATAGACGTCGATGGGACCGCTCTTTCGAACCACGTCGTCGACTACGTTTCCCAGGAGGCGGTCTTTCAGGCTCGAGCCACGAGGCTTTCCGATGATAATCTTGGTGACGTTATAATGAATCGCGCATTTGATTACTTCGTCACTGACATTGTTTCCTGACAGCTCGATGGTCTGGCCTCCGAGTTGCTCGGCAAGCCTCAGGGTTTCCGTTACTCGATTGCGGTCCTTTTCAGGCAGGCTCGAGTGAGTGGGCGTTTCCACATAAGCCACAAGCCACTGGGCCCGCAGTGGTGCTGCCATACGCCTGGCCGCTCTCACCAGGCGGGTCGAGAGCGGGCTGGGGCTGATGCAAACGAGGATGCGCTCGCCGGCGGGCCAGGGATGCTTGATTTTGTGAAACTTCCGGTAGTCCTCCATTTGAGCGTCGACACGCTCGGCCAGGAGCCGCAAAGCAAGCTCGCGAAGGGCGATGAGATTGCCCTTTCGAAAGAAGTTCTCGACGGCGTGCTGTGCCTGTTTTGCTACATAGACCTTGCCTTCCTCCAGGCGTGTCAGGAGTTCGTCCGGCGGAAGGTCCACCAGCTCGATGTCGATGGCCTGCTCGAGAAAGGAGTCGGGGACACGCTCTCTGACCGAGACGCCGGTGATCTGCCTGACTATGTCATTGATGCTCTCCACGTGCTGCACATTCAGGGTGGTGAAAACATCGATCTGAGCCTCGAGCAACTCCTCGATATCCTGCCAGCGTTTCTCATGCCGGCAGCCGGGGATATTGGTATGGGCCAGCTCGTCGACCAGAATGAGCTCCGGTTTGCGTTTCAGAGCCGCATCGAGATCGAACTCGGAGAAGGTGCGTCCCCGGTAGCTCACCCGCGCCGGAGGAATAATCTCGAGACCTTCAAGAAGGGCTTCGGTCTCCTTGCGTCCGTGGGTCTCCACCCAGCCGACTGCCACGTCGACGCCGACTGACTGCAGTGCTCTTGCAGCCTGAAGCATGGAGTAAGTCTTTCCTACACCGGCCACCGCTCCGAAGAATATCTTCAATCGCCCGGAAAGGCGGTGGGCCTCCTGCTGCTTGATCTGAGCCAGGATGGCATCGGGATTTCGCCTACTCTCTCCGGTCATTTCTCTGGGTTATCCTGTCGAGCTTGAGGTTGAGCCGCAGAACATTTATGCGAGGCTCACCAAGGACGCCCATGAATCGATCTTCGGTGCTTTCTTCGATTATTTTCTCGAGGATCTCGATCTTGATACCGCGGGCGGCTGCCACGCGCGTGCACTGGTAGCGAGCCGCTTCGGGCGAGATGTGCGGATCGAGCCCGCTGCCTGACGCGGTGATCAGATCCGCCGGAATGGCTGGATTGCCCTCAGACTGTCGGAGGTTCTCCACTCGTCCTGCCAGGGCTTCTTGAAAAGCCTGTCCGGCCGGACTGAGATTCGAGCCGGACGACAGCTCCGGGTTGTAGGGAGATTCGGGTGTGGCTGAGGGGCGGGAAAAGAAGTATTCGGGCCGGCTGAACTCTTGACCGATCAGGTCTGAGCCGGTTGCCGGACCGTCTCCGTTGAGCCGAACCAGGCTTCCGTTGGACTGCCAGGGAAAGAGGCATTGTCCTATGATTGTGCAAAGGCAGGGATAGGCTATGCCGGTTATGGCGGTGAGGATTGCGAACATCACCAGGCTGGTCTTGAGTATCGCTTTCATCCCCGGCCCCCCAGCATTGAGAGAGCCAGATCGATCAGCTTGATGCCGGCAAATGGCGCGATGATTCCGCCAAGACCGTAGACGATCAGATTCTCTCTGAGGAGCTGGTCGGCGCCGACCGGCTTGTACGGTACGCCTCTGAGAGCCAGGGGAAGCAATATGAGAATGATCAGGGCATTGAATATCACGGCAGACAGGATAGCGCTTTCGGGAGTAGCCAGCTGCATGATGTTCAGCAGACCGAGCTCTGGATAGACGGAGGAGAAGGCAGCGGGAATGATTGCGAAATACTTGGCGACATCGTTGGCGATACTGAAAGTGGTTAATGACCCCCTTGTCATCAGGAGCTGCTTTCCTATCTCGACAATCTCGATGAGCTTCGTGGGGCTGGAGTCGAGATCGACCATATTGCTCGCCTCCTTTGCCGCTTGCGTTCCCGAGTTCATGGCCACGGCTACATCTGCCTGGGCAAGGGCGGGAGCGTCATTGGTGCCGTCGCCGGTCATCGCCACCAGGTAGCCTTTCGCCTGGGCATCGCGTATGTATTCCAGCTTCTGCTCAGGAGTCGCCTCGGCCAGATAATCGTCCACCCCGGCCTCGGCAGCTATCGATGCCGCGGTCAACTTGTTGTCGCCGGTAATCATTATGGTTCTTATTCCCATGGCGCGCAACTCGGCGAAGCGTTCTCTGATCCCGCCTTTCACTACATCTTTCAGCTCAACCACTCCCAGTACATGCTGTTTGTCTGCCACCACAAGCGGAGTGGAGCCTTTGCCGGCCACCGTATCGGATATCTCCCGGACCTGCTGGGGAAGAGCCTTTCCGCATTCGACGAGATAGTCGCTTATCGCCGAGCAGGATCCTTTCCTGATCTGCCGGCCGTCGAAATCGACACCGCTCATTCGGGTCTGAGCCGTGAATGGAATGAAGTGTGCCCCCAACTCGTTGATGTTTCTGGCACGAATGCCGAATTCGTTCTTGGCCAGCACCACGATGCTCCTGCCTTCCGGTGTGTCGTCGGCCAGGGAAGCAAGCTGCGCGGCATCGGCAAGATCCTTCCGGGAGATACCGCTTGCCGGGTAGAATTCGGTTGCTTCACGGTTGCCGAGAGTAATGGTGCCGGTTTTGTCCAGGAGGAGCATATCGATGTCTCCGGCTGCTTCCACTGCTCTTCCGGACATGGCTATGACGTTCGCTCTGATCAGGCGATCCATCCCGGCGATCCCGATAGCCGAAAGAAGACCTCCGATCGTGGTTGGAATCAAGCAGACCAGAAGAGCCACCAGGATATTCGTATCGATTGCCGAATGGATGCCGGTTTGACCGACCGCCCTGGCGGAGTATGCCGAAAACGAGTACATCGTAACCGTCACCAGGAGAAAGATCAGGGTCAGACCGGTAAGGAGGATATTCAGGGCAATCTCGTTTGGTGTTTTCTGTCGCTTGGCTCCTTCGACCATGGATATCATCCGATCCAGGAAAGTCTCCCCCGGATTGGCGGTGATCTCGATGACCAGCCAGTCGGACAGGACTCTCGTACCCCCGGTGACCGAGCTCCTGTCTCCTCCTGCTTCGCGTATGACCGGTGCGCTTTCGCCGGTAATGGCGCTCTCGTCCACCGAAGCGATTCCCTCCAGAGCTTCCCCGTCACCGGGGATGATATCGCCGGGCTCAACGAGGACGATATCGCCCCGTCTGAGGTCCGAAGCCTTGATCGTCCGGTAATCGGCTCCATACCGGGCCTCGTCCAGCTTTTTCGCAAGGACGTCTTGACGGGCTGCTTTGAGAGTCTTCGCCTGAGCCTTGCCTCTGCCTTCCGCCAGGGACTCCGCGAAGTTGGCGAACAAGAGAGTGGCCCAGAGCCAGGCTGATATCGCCAGATTGAATTCGAGGTTTCCTCCTGAGCCCGCTGCCGCGGCAATGCACGAGCATGTGGTGACGATGCATCCCACCTCGACGATGAGCATTACCGGATTGCCGACAAGAGACAGTGGATTGAGCTTCTGCATCGAATCCAGAAGGGCTGGCACCAGTAGTGATGGCTCGAAGATCGAGCTGGTTTTTTTGAAGCTCATTGGTACGCTACTCTCAGGTGCTCGATGATAGGACCGACGGCAAGGGCCGGCACGAATGTCAGGACCCCGAAAATCAGGACTACGCCCATGAGGAAGATCACGAAAAGAGGCGTATCCGTGGGCAAAGTTCCGGCGCCCGATGGAACCTTTTTCTTGGCGGCAAGCGATCCTGCTATTGCCAGGGTGGGAATGGCCAGCCAGTATCGAGCGATAAACATGCAGACACCAAGGGCGAAGTTATAGAATGGCGTATTGGCATTCAGACCGGCAAAGGCGCTGCCGTTGTTATTGCCCGCCGATGAGAAGGCATAGAGAATTTCGCTGAATCCATGCGGCCCGGGGTTGAGGACAGACGATGTACCGAAATCGTGGCTTGCCGCTATGGCTGTCCCGATGAGAACCAGTGCCGGGGGGATGAGAATGATCAGTGAGGACATTTTCATCTCGAAGGACTCGATTTTCTTGCTCAGATACTCCGGGGTTCGACCCACCATGAGACCGGCGATAAAAACACCGATGATGGCATAGGTCAGCATGCCGTAGAGCCCGCATCCGACACCGCCGAATATCACTTCGCCTAGCTGCATGAGCAGGAGTGGCGCCAGCCCTCCCATGGGACTGAGGGAGTCGTGCATGCAGTTGACCGATCCGTTAGATGCGGCAGTCGTGGCGGTGGCCCAGATAGCCGAGTTGGCGATGCCGAATCGAACTTCCTTCCCTTCCAGGTTTCCTTTCGAGGTCATCGACCCGAAGTCTTGCTCGAAGTGGAAGCAGAGAGTCAGAAATGAAACGTAGATCAGGAGCATAGCTGCGAAAATGCTCCAGCCCTGCTTCGCATTTCCGCACAGGCGCCCGAACGTATGGCAGAGAGAAGCTGGAATCAACAAGATGGCCAGCATCTCGAGAAAGTTCGAGAGTGGTGTCGGATTCTCCAGGGGGTGCGAGGAGTTCGTGTTGTAGAAGCCTCCTCCGTTCGTGCCGAGTTGCTTGATAGCTACCTGGGATGCTGCCGGGCCGAGGGGAAGCTTGTGAATCGACTGTCTCTCAAGGGAGGTGTACTCGGCATGTCCTGAGAACGTCTGGACGACTCCCTGCCAGTTCAGGGCAACGGCGAGGATGAGGCTCAAAGGCAGGAGCACATAGAGGATCGAGCGAACGAGATCAACCCAGAAGCTCCCGATCAGATCGGTCTTCTGTCTGTTGAATCCCCGGATGAATGCTATGAGCACCGCCATGCCGGTGGCCGCCGAGAGGAAGTTCTGAACGCTCAGCCCGAGCATTTGAGTCAGGTAGGACATGGTTGTCTCGCCTGCATAGCTTTGCCAGTTGGTGTTCGATGCGAAGCTGACGGCTGCATTGAATGCGGTATCAGGCGTAACAGCCTGGAGTCCCTCCGGATTAAGGGGAAGCCAGTGCTGGAGGCGCTCTAGCAAATAGACGGCAACCAGACCGAGAATATTGAATATGAGCATCGAGAAGGCATACGTTTTCCAGTTCATCTCCAGGGTCGGATCCTGACCGGTGAGGGTTCCTGCAACCTTGTAAATCCTCCCTTCTACAGGAGCGAGAAGGGGGCTCAAGAAGTGCCTGCGACCTTCATAGACGTCCGCCATGAATAGACCGAGCGGCACCGACAGAGAAATCAGGACGATGAGATAGATGCTGATTTGACTGATGTCGCTCAAGCGAACAGCTCCGGCTTGACAAGGGCTACCAGCAGATAGACTGCAAGAGAGATGGATATGAGGAGCAAGATCAGCTCAGAGGGGCTCATCGTTATTTGTCCTCCATGAGTCTCTGGCAGCCCAAAATGAAGAGGCAGGAAAGACCGGTCAATATTGCTAACAGTAAAATACCGACGAGATCCAGCATCGGGTGCCCCCCTGTATTCCTGTACACTGGACTTACTACTGCCATTGAAGCCGAGTTGCTGAAAAGAATGTGCAAATGCCGGCTAAGGCGGCATAAAAATGCCATAAAATTTCCTCTCTCGATGCCATCCTCCTGATGGCAGTGGGCTATATTCCCCAATGACTGAGATCTATGAGAGAATTCTTCAAGCTGGCTCTTATTCTTCAACTATTGCTCTGTGCTCCGGCGGCCTGGGCTGCGGATAAGACTGCCCAGATATTCGCAGGCTCCAAGGAGCTATTCGAGATCACCGGTCTTCATTCTCTGTCTCCGGAAGAGCGAGCCAGGCTCGTCAACGCAAGAATCGACAAGATTCTGCGCGATAGCTCCCTTTCCGCCGATCAGATAGAGGTCAGGGAGCTCGAAGACGGCACTCCGGCCATCGTTCTCGGTCAGGTGGTGATCCTCGAGGCAACGGCGGTGGATGCCGGGCGTGTCGGTCTCGGGCAGCAAGAGCTGGCGGAACGGTGGTCCGGGATTCTTCGAAGAGAGCTCGGGGAACTCGAGCCGCTCTATCTCAGAACCGCCAAATTCGATATCAAGATGCTCACCGAGCACAATGTGCTTCTGTTCATACTCCAGATCGCGATCCTGCTCATGGTTGCCACCATCTTCGGCGAGATCAGTGCCCGGCTGCGTCAACCGCCTGTCATCGGACAGCTGTTCGCTGGTGTCTTTCTTGGTCATTCGGTTCTGGGCAGGATATTTCCTCATCTGGTCGATACCATATTTCCTGCTGACCGAACCCAGTCATTCCTGCTCGAGGTCGTATCCTGGATCGGCGTGATTTTCCTGCTCATGCTTACCGGTATGGAGACGGACTGGGGGCTGGTCCGCAAAGAGTGCAGGTCTGCGGTTGGTAGTATTGTATTTGGTGTGGTGGTTCCGTTTGCCGCGGGGGCGGGACTGGCATTCGCGCTACCCGCCAGCCTCTTTTCCGGATCGGATAACCGCCTCCTTGCCGGCTTGTTCATAGGCACCGTCTTTTCGGTCTCTTCCGTTCCGGTGGTGGCCAAGATTCTCATGGAGATGGACCTGCTGAGGGGAAAAATAGGACAGTTGATTCTTACCACCTCGCTTTGTCAGGACATCATCGGTTGCCTGATGCTGGCGGTGGTGGCTGCTTTCGCAGATGCCGACGGCGGCGGGCTTTCCCGCCTGTGGCTGGCCCCCGTGGGCACCCTGGGATTCATATTGGTTCTCATCCTCTCTCGCCCTCTGGTCTTTCAGCTCGTTCGCGTGGTCAACGACCGTTCGCGTCTCGAGAACCCTTTGATGACTCTCGTGGTCGTCCTGCTTTTCGCCTCAGCTGCCGCCACTCACTTCATTGGAGTTCATGTCGTTCTGGGCGCCTTCGGGATAGGAGTGCTCCTTGCCCAGTCGCCCCTTATCACGGACCGGGTCATTCACCCGCTGCGATCCATGACCATGAGCGTGTTCGCCCCGATTTTTTTCGCGGTTGCCGGATTGCACGTGAATATCGGTATCTTCACGGTTCCGAGATTGCTCGTCATCACCCTTGTCCTCACTCTGCTGGCATGCTTCTCGAAGATTTTCGGAAGCTATGTCGGCTGCCTGCTCGGGCGCTTGAGTCACTGGGAGTCCCTTGCCGTGTCGAGCGCCGCCAATGCCAGGGGCGCGATGGGACTCATTGTCGGTATTCTTGGCTTCTCTCTCGGCATCATCTCTATCGATCTTCTTTCTATAATCATCATCATGTCAATCGTCACCACAGCTATTGCTCCACCGATGGTGCGCTACTGTTTGAGCAGGGTTCCAGGAGGCACGGATCCGTCCACGGAGGACAAAACGGCGCGGGCCACCAAGAGCTTCGTCTCGCGAATCTCGCGGATACTCGTTCCTACCGGAGGTGCCGGCTCGCGAACGCTCATGCTGAGACTTTGCGCGGCAATCTCCGGCCGGCATCCAGTGGAGGCGACTTTGTTGCATGTTTCCGGATCCGCGGCGAGTACGGACTTCGATCCTTTTCTCGGTGCCAGGGATCTCTTGAAAGACGCCAGGACGACTCTCGTCACAAGGAAGGTCGCTTCTTCCGATGTTGCCGGAGCAATTGTAGAGGAGGCTTCAAGAAACTATGATCTCGTGATCATGGGGGCGGACAAGCGCGCTCAGCGCCGGCATCAGGCATTCGGCGAGGTCGTGCACGCTGTCTCGGAGGGGCTTGAGACCGCATTCCTGGTGGTCGCGGACTCCGACAAAAGGATCTGGCCGCCCCGGAAAGTCTTGATCCCCACCACGGGTGGAAGTCGCGCCTCCAGGGCTGCCGAACTGGGAGTGACCATCGCTGACTATACCGGTGCTCAGACCCTGGTGGCTTGCGTGCTAGAAAAGCGCCCCTTCGACTACTATTCGACGGTGGAGAGTTACGGGTCGGCGCTCGATACGGCTAACGACATCGTCCAGAACGCCGCCGCCATGGCCGGCGCACTTGATGTGCCGGTCGAGACATTCGTAAAAGTCGCCCCGCATGCCGGACCCGAGATCATCAGGATGGCGATGGAGGAGCAAGCCGATCTGATTGTCATGAGCGGAAGCGGGCGAGCCTCGGCGGCCCTTTTTGCCGGACAGACCACCCAGTATGTATTTGCCAATGCGCCGTGCCCGGTGGTCGTCCTGGTGGCATAGCGCGCAGTCAGAAGCTGAAGCCGACCCCGCAATTGAAGCTCTGGAGCATCTGCCTGACGGTGCTGTCCGGGTATTGCGAGCCGAAGGCCAGGTGGGCGTTGCCGCTCGAATGGGTCAGGGAGGGCAGACCGATGATATGGGCGAAACCTGTCCAGACCCTGCCTTTCTTCAGGCGCAGGCCCCAGGTCAACTGGTTCTGGGCGTTGGCTGCATAGAAGGGGACCATGTTTTGACCGGATATTGGTCTGGTGTTGAAGACATAGCCCACCGAGCCGCTCAGGTAGCGGTTGATATCGAAGTCGGCACCGGTATTGATCACCCAGAGATTGCGGAAGCCGGGTCCGAAAGTGAAATTGAACGGGGCTTTCACTCTGGCATTTCCCAGGAGGCTCGATCCGTAATTGAGATAGGCGCCTTCCACCGCCATTTTGAGCTTCTCAGACGGCAGGTAGGCGGCGCCGAAAGAGACCCGTCCGGGCAGGGTGACGGCGCCGAGCTCGGCTCTGGTGGAGACAGTCTGCTCGCCTGGCAGCTCGAAGGTGACTTTGTTCGAGAGATTGCCCATATAGGTGGGCGACGAGAAGCTCGCCCCCAGGGAGACTTTGCGGGTCGGGTGATAGAGAACGCCGAGCTGGTAGCCGGCACCGACCGAATAGGTGGACGGCCATCTCATCAGGGCGTTGTTCACCGGCAGGTTGGTGGAGAAGCGCATGATATCCAGGTGGGGACCGGCGCCTATAAAAAGTTTATCGGTCACCCTGGTGCCGAGATTGGCTGTGATGGTGTATCGCTTGTAGCCCACAGAGTTGTACACCGGTCTCAAGAAACTCGACGACATCGACTGGTTCTGGAAGTTGGTGGACCAGCCTCCGGTCTCCCAGGCCAGACCCATGGCGCAGCGGCTTCCCAGGGCATGCACCACGCCGAGATTGTATGAGAGGAGCTGGTTGACCAGGGACTCTGTCCGCTGGGTGGGGTTGGTCCAGGAATTGTTGAGGACGAAGACATTGGTGATTTTGGAATCGAATCTTCCGTGGGCCTGGAGCATCACCGATGCCGGTTGCCTCACATGAGCCAGGGCCGTATCGCCTATTGAAGTCTCGCAGCCGCCCCGGGCATCGGACTGATAGCTGTGCCCGATCGCCGATATCCCGTCAAGCTGTGCCCGGGCGGGCTCACCGGCAAACATGAGGAGAATCGTGATCAGCCAGGCAAGGAGATGAAGCTCCCGAGCCAGTCTGGTGCCGGTTTTTCCGCCTCGTTTGCCAGCCTGTGAAAGAGTCATCTGCCCATTATAATGTCACTGACAATCTTCCTTGCTCGAGGGAACAAGATACGCTATGTACAAAGAGAAGACGGCTGAGGAGCTATTTCGATTCGCTATTGCCAGCCGTCAGGCGGGCAAGCTCGTGGAAGCGCGCGCCAACCTCGAGCTTTCCATCGATAAGAGACCTACTTTCGATGCTTTCGTCCAGCTTATCGAGATCGCTGTAGAACAGGATCGCTTCGCCGATGCCGCGGAGCTTGTCGCAAGAGCCAGGTCGCTGGTGGAGCGCCGCGAACAGAAAGGGCAGCTCGCCCTTCTCGAAAGGGGCATCAATGAGCAGCTCGAGCGGATCAACAAAGAAGACGGCGAGTTCAAGAAACTCGTCGATACACGTGATGTCTACGGTCTCATCGACTGGTTCGATCTCGCTCCTATAAAGGGCGCTATTCTAAAGGCCAGCAAGCCCTCCGTGCGCCTGGTCCGGAGCGATACGGCAAAGCACAGCCGCATCGGCGGCAGGCCTCTGCTCGACAACAAGACGCCCTGGCCCGAGACAAGAGATGGGAAACCCCTCGCCTTTCTCTGCCAGATCGCCCTTGCTGATTTGAGAGCTCATGTCGAGATCACCGGATTTCCCGCAAGCGGGCTGCTTTCCTTCTTTGCTCACTTCGACAGGGAAAGCGAGGAGGAGCCGCTTGCTGACGAATCTTCTTTTCGGATTCTGTACTTTCCCGATCTCGATGGGCTTTCCGAATACTCCCATCCTGGACAGCTGTCCCCCGACTCTCGTTACCGACCGGTTTTTCTTCGACCGCGGGAAGAGATGAGCTTTCCCGAGAATCTCGATGACGATGCTCTCGATGATTATCCCGACGGCGCTGACGCCTATTTCGCTTTCTACGACGCCTGGAATTCAGTGCCGCCGCATCACAGGATGCTCGGACATGCCAATGTGGTTCAGGACGATCCGATCCGGGCGAGTTTCTTGCAAGCGCGCTCTCTCACCGAAGAGGATCTGGAAGCCGATGAAGATGGTTCTCTCACCAGGTCACTCGATTCATACAAACTTCTCTTGCAGCTCGAGGCTGACCAGGATGCCGGGCTTGTCTTCGGCGATGGCGGCACTATCTATTTCTGTATCGACGCTGCCGATCTGGCCGCCTTGCGCTTTGAAAGGGTGAGGGCCATCCTGCAGCTCTATTGAAGATTAGTCGCACGCAAACTAATCGTGATGGCGATTGCTTTGTTGATCTTTACGGCACCATCCGGATGCAGTTGAATCAAGCTCAGCCCGAAGTCCTTTTGATCGATAGTGGCTGTGCCGGCTGCTGTCAGAGCGCTATTGCCAGCCAGGATTTTTGGTTTGTCCATGATGACTTCGACAGCTTTGCTGACTCCATGCAGAGTAAGTTTTCCTTTTAAGCAATACTTGCCATTGCTTTGCCTGACGATTTCGCTGGAGGTGAAAGAGGCCGTGGGAAATCTGGCGACGTTGAAATATTTCGCCCCTTTCAGATCTTCATCGCGGACCCTGACACCGGTGGACATCGTCGCAATGGGAATTCGAGCCGAAACACCGGAGCCTTTCAGGTTGGCGGGATCGTACTTCAGGGTGCCTGATACCTGGCTGAATGTGCCTTTCGCTCTGATATGCGAACCTGTCCTGGCGACGAATTGGACGCTTGACGCTTTGCTATCAATTGTCCAGTCGGTTGCGTGTGCCACCGCCGGTGTTGTCGTGAATGTTGTCGTGAATATCCAGAGCAATGAGATTGCGCATCCTTGTATAGGTATAGATTGTTTTCTGGCAAACAACTTCTTAACCGTTCCTCTTCCTTGTACGCTTCGGAGCCAGCGCCGGCTGTAAATGTCCCGGTCAAGTTCGGGCTAGTCGGCAGGACTTTTCAAACCGGGTCTGGGCTCCGAGGGCGGCACCGCGAGCATGAGCTCATTGCCTTCCCATTTGCTTCTCAAAACAGGAGTCTGGAGTTTGCCGCGATCTCTCTGCACTTCTTCTTCCACCCGGTCTTTGAGTACTTTGAAAGCATCACCGAGTCTGGTCATGTCTCCGTTGGAGCGCAGGGCATTCATGAGATGCCTGGTGAAGACACTGTTCGATTGCTCTTTTGATTCCCAAGAGACCTGATCCGGGGCACTTGACGAGATCACGAGCTGCCCAGTTCCCTGGGCGACTTCTTCGACATTGATATTGGCTTGTTTGTAGATCCCTTTGCTTTGCGGATCGACATTGCCGCTGTAGCACGCATCGAGAACCACAACCACTCTGTCGGAGCGGATTCTCCCTTTGATTATCCTGACCAGATCCTGCATGGGCAGACCTGATGAGTACAAACTCTCGGGATCGGTATCATGGGCGATCAGATAATTGACGCCGCCTATATCGAGATCGGAAGGGCTGCCGTGGGTGGAGAAATAGAGCACCACCAGGTCATCGGGCCTGACCACCCGGGGCAGCCATTTGTCGCCGAGATCGTTGAGGATGTTCGCTCTTGTGGCTTGCTCGTTGGTGAGCACCCGGACATGATCCGGAGCGAAGTGACAGCTAGAGGTCAGGAAGCCTGCAAAGTCCCTTGCGTCTTTGGCTGGAAACTTGAGATTGAGCGATCCCTTCTTGAATTCACTGATGCCGACGACCAGTGCCCACTTGTCCTTGACAGGTCTGTTCTTGCCTGTGGCTGGCCTGGCAGGCGCCACGGCACTCGTCGCCACCTGTTCCGGCTGGGCTTCGCCTATGGGTGGCAGGCCTTTTTTCATGGCTATCTCATTGCGAAGGACAAGAGCTGCCTTGCCGAGCTGCAGGTCACGTTTATCTTCTGGAGTTCCTTTGCCGGTCAGGACCCGGCTTACCCACCAGGGACCCTTGCCCGCCTTGAGATCCTCATGTGTCAATGGAACGATGAAGTCCGGCTCCAGACCTCCTGTGAATTGCCGATTCTTCGGGCTCAGGTAAGAGCCTATCGAGATCGAGAGACCGGAGCCGTCGGGAAGATTGAATATGTTCTGTATCAAGCTCTTTCCAAAGGACCTCTGTCCGACCAGCCTGCATCTGCCGTTGTCCCTCAATGCCGCGGCAATGAGCTCGGCACCGAAAGAGGTGCCTTCATTGATCAGAACAAGCAGGGGCTGGTCGGTGACCTGGCGACCGGTGGAGCGTTTTACCTCTGTCTTGTTGTTGCCGAACTGCATGGTCACAAGCAGTGGTCCCTCCCCAAGAAATGTGCCGCAAATGTTTAAGCAGTGCTCCATGAATCCGCCCGGGCAGTTCCTGAGATCGACGATTAGTCCGTCTGCCGCGCGAACACTGGCGAGGGCGCTCATGAACTCATCGAAGGAGTTTTTCGTGGCGAGATTTTCTATTCTTATGTAGCCGATATTTCCGGGAAGGATCTCGCTGTCGGTGTTGGCCTTGATCTCGTACTGGGCTCGCTGGACTGTGAATTCTACAGGCTGTCCTCCTCTCAAGAGAGTCAGTGTCACCGGTGTGCCCACCGGACCCCTGATCCGGCTTACCACTGCATCGAGGGACTGCCCTTTCATGTCTTCGCCGTTTACCCTGGATATGATGTCTCCTGACTGGATACCGGCGCGGAAAGCAGGGGTGTTCTCGAAAGCAGCGATGACGCATGTGTTATTGTCGTTGTTCTGACCTAGCTGGACCCCGATTCCAATCATTCGAGCTTCTGCCTGCCTCTTGTTCTGCTCTGTCTCCTCTCGCGTGATATGCCTGGTAAAAGGCTCGCCCAGGCTGGCTAGCATTTCTTTTATGGCGGCGTTGGCTTCCGTTTCGGTGCTCAGTCGGCTATCGAACTTATGTTGCCAGGTCGACCAGTCCTGACCGTTGAAAGAGCGGTCATAGTAATTGTCTCTGACAGTTTGCCAGACAAGCCGGTAGAGCTCTTTCGGCTTGACTTCCCGGGACGAGACAGGGTACGGGCTGATGAAAGCCGCTATGAAAATGGCGATCAAGAATAGTGGTTTCAATACTTGCGATGCCATTCGCCGATTATACACGTGACTGATGCCATAATAGGCCGGATATGAGAGCGGCTCCATCGACTACCGGGGGCAATTACTGCCCCGCCTGCGGACTCGAAACACAGTCCAAGATCGAGTTCTGCCCTCATGACCGTACCAGGACAGTGTCCTCTCCGGCGCAGGGTGAGATCATCCGCAGGAATATCGTCGCGGTCTACGATTTCGGAGTATCCGCCGAAAGGAACCCTTACAAGCTACCCAGGTTGACGACATTGACTATCGAATCCTGTCCCGAGGTCAGCAAGGAAGTCCTGACAGCGCTCAAGGCAAGAAAGGGCGAATTCTTCCTGATCAAGGACATGGACCAGGGATCCGCTTGGCTCTTAAGTTTCGCATGGTTTTATCGACATGGCACACAGTTCTGATATTTGCTCCCGATGCTTGCGCCCCCGGAGGACACAGGGCTCGGGTTCGGTTACGCAATGGTTGCGTCAGTGCAATTGCGATCTGCTTGTCTCGGGACAGCAGGAGACAGGCGCCGTGGACCTGTGCAAAACCTGCGGAAAGAGGATGGTCGCGGGTCGCAAAGGCTCCATCTCTCAGTTCGTGTTTCGGTCTGATCTCTGCTCGTGCAACCGTCCGGCACCGTTGAGACCGGCTCCTGCAGTAGCCCTCTCTGCAGATGAGCCGGCGGACAGTGTTACTGCCGATGAGGCGGAGATGCCACTATCCGCGGATGATTTCCCGGTGGAGCGCTTCAAGCCGCTCGAAATGCTCGGAGAAGGCGCCGGCGGATTTGTCTATCTCTCTAGAGATCGGCTGCTCATGAAAAAGGTCGCGGTGAAGACCTTGCGGGTCCTTACTCCGGATCAGCTAATCGCCTTTCAAGACGAGGCGAAGGCGACTTGCAATCTCGACCATCCGAACATCATAAAGACCTTCGACCTTGGCGTGACGAAAGGCGGCGTTCCTTACATGGTTCTCGAGTACCGAGCCGGGCGGTCCCTGGCAGAGGTCCTGAAAGCGAGCGGTCCTTTGATCGTCGAGACAGCGGTGCCATTTTTCGGCAAACTGGCCCTGGCGCTTCAATACTCGCACGACCAGGGTATCTTCCACCGGGACTTGAAGCCGGAGAACATTCTCATCGTCGAAGATGCAAACGGATCCGCAGAACCTGTCCTGATCGACTTCGGCGTAGCCCGGGTGGCTCATCAGGCAGGGGCGCCGACCATAGTCCAGGGCACTACGGTGGTGGGCACACCCTCTTACATGTCGCCGGATCAGGCAGAGGGGCTCAGCTACGATTGCCGCTCCGAGGTATACAGTCTCTCCTGCGTAATCTACGAGTGCCTGGCCGGAAAGCCACCATTCACAGGCGAATCCGCCCTGGAGACGATCATGATGCATGCCAGAAAGCCGGCGCAACGATTGTCCGAGGCCGCGGATCAGGACATACCTGTGCGGCTGGAACAGCTGGTGGCCCGGGGGCTAGCCAAAAATCCCGAGGAGCGATTTCAATCCATGCTGGAGTTTGCGGAGGCCCTTCAGGCAAGCCTGGCGGAAGCACCGGATGCGGGATCGCGCAGAATATCCAGATCTTACTCTCCGGCTCGAATAGCGACTTTCGCTCTATTCCTCTTGGTTTTTGGTGCCGTTGTGGCGACTCTATTGGTAAATGAATTACATTCTCCGGCGAGCCGCCGGCAGCCGAAAGAAATCGTTCCGGCAGGCAGGGCTGGATTATCGGCAGGCTGGGAGGTACAGGATGATGGCAAATCCTTGCGGTCCGGCATCGCGACTGATGAGGACCTCCGGCTTCTCGAGCACAGGAACGTAACGAGCCTGGATCTCTCCCGCAGCCCGATTACCGGCAGGGGTTTAGCCTGGCTGCGCGAACTTCCACTGGAGACGCTTGATCTGTACGACACGCGTATCGATGACCGGGATATTTCTCAGATCAATCAACTCCGGAGCCTGATAGAGCTCAGGGTCGGTTTGACCGCTATCTCCGACGAGGGAATCTGCAGGCTCTCGCTCCCGCGGCTCAAGGGATTGTTCCTGGCTGAGTGCAGGGGGGTTACCGATCGTGGTCTGGATTGCATCATCGAGCACTATCCCGGTCTCGAAGCTCTGGATGTGGCTGATACGAGCATCACCACAGATGGTATCAGCAAGATTGCCGCCTTCAAGCACCTGACATCTCTCGATCTTTCTGTCCTGCATGTTAGCAAGGACAATATCCTGTCCCTCAGAGCGATTCCCTTGAGAAGGCTCTTTCTCGAGGATTCCCGAATGACTACCGAGGCTCTATTGGCCTCCCGACAGCTCCGTGGTCTTCAGGTACTGGGGATCCAGGGTAATACTGCCGCCAGCCAACAGGTGGAGAAGAATATCCGAGAAGCCTTTCCCCAGGGGCGCATCCACATTGTCCTTTATGAACCCAGAGGAAATGAGCAGGTGAAGGATGCTGCCCAGATAACCGACTTTCTCGGGGGCGAATTCGACCAATAGAAGGCTACTTCACCCGATTCTTGATGCGCTTCAGGGCGAGAGCCGGTTCCTCGAGCCTCAAGAGCAGACAGATCGCCACATAGATAGAAAGCCCGATGGCCGCCGCCACGGCAATAGAAAGACCGAGAGAGACAAAGGCTCCGACTTTACCGGGCAGGCTCAGATTAGCGATGATGAAGCTCTGGCAGAAACTGGCAACCAGCCCGCAGACAGCGGAGCCGCCGATCATTATAATCGCCGGCACTACCATGGTCCGCAGACCGAGGGAGCCTATCTTCTTGCGGGCGCAGATGGCGAGCATGGTCATATTGAATATGGTGACTATGGTGGTCGATAGAGCGATGCCCCCGAGACCTAACGGTCCGACCAGGAGCCAGTCCCCCAGGGCTTTCACTATAAGGGCTGCCATGCCTATACGGAATGGCGTTGTCGAGTCCTGATGGGCGTAGAAAATACGGGTGAGTATATCCCGGGCTACATAGAAAAAAGATGACGGAATGAGGTAGGAAAGAGCGAGGACCACGAGCTGGGTCGATTGCTCGTCGAACTGGCCGCGCTGGAAAAGCAGCCTGACTATGGGACCGGGCATGGCCAGCATGAGGGTGACCAGGGGAAGCACCAGGAACCAGACTACCCGTACAGCCCGGCGGAATTGATCTTTGAGGGCGTCGATCTCGCCATCGGCGACCTGCCTGGTGAATCGCGGCAGGAGCGGCACGATCATCGACACCACCAGGACCCCGAGAGGCAGCTGGATAAGCTTGTTGGCATTGAGCAGGGCCGTATAGCTTCCCACCGCCAGGCCTGACATGAAGAAAACATCGATATAGACATTGAGCTGGCCTATCGATGTGCTGATCGCGGCCGGTCCGAGCATATGAAAATATTCTTTGACGCCGCCCTCGAGCCTGGCCAGGGACGTCAGCTCCGGTCGCGATTTCATGATCCCCGGTAGCTGGACGAGAAACTGCCCGATTGCTCCAAGCAATGTCCCCACCGCCAGGCAGACACCGCCGGCTTCGGGGTAGAGAAGGACCGCGGCGATAATCGCTATGGATGCCATGGCCGGCGCCAGTGAAGGCCAGAAATACTCTTTGAAGGTATTCGAGATGCCTGCTCCGACCCCCACGAGACCGGTGATGATGATCATCGGCAGCATTATATTGAGGTTGGTGATCACCTCTTTCGGATCGGCGTTGGGTATGACGATCGGTATCACTAATGGTGCAAGTAGATAGACCAGGGCGGTGAGCACCGAGAGTATGATGGTAGTCACCATCAGCACCTGGCCGGTGAGCTTGCCTATATCAGGCGAGTCCTTCTTGGCCGCCATGACCGAGACCGCCGATGAGTGAAAGGGCCCGCCGAGCCCGCCGAAGAGGACCAGGAAATTGCCTGTTACCAGATTGGCGAAGTAGTAATAGTCCGTGGTCTTGCTGGTGCCGAAGGCCTGCATGATCACGATGTCCCGGGCAAGACCGACGAACTTCGAGGCGAATGTGAGAATTGCCACCAGCCCGAAAGTTTTACCGATTGCCTCGGCGTGCTTCGGATTTTTTACCGGCCCTGATCCTGTTTCTGATTCTGATCTTGTTTCTGATTCTGATTCTTGCGAAGCCGCCGGCTCCGGCAGCCGATTCGGCTCCCCTGTGATATCGGGCTTTCCGAGAACCTCCTGGCTCTCGTCCCTGTCGCTTTTCGATTCGTCGACTGACACGTCTTAGTGGACCTTGCCGCCCAGCTCGTCGGCATACTTGATGGATGGTGGTATGACTGGCGGGATCGGTTTGTCGTTGGGACCGATGAGCTTGCCATTCACCTTTTTTACCTCATACGAGGGCGGGATCGCCAGCAGTCGTGCCGACTCGGATACGATTGCGTTAAAAACAGGTCCGGCGATCGTATTGCCCCATTTGCCGTCGGTCTGCGGGTTGTCCACGGCCACCAGGCAGAGAAGCTGGGGATTGTCGTAGGGGAGGAAGCCTATAAAGGAAGCGACTGTCTGACCGCTTATGTATCCGCGCCCGCCTTCACGAGCTTTCTGAGCGGTGCCTGTCTTGCCTGCCACCAGATAGCCGGGCACCTTGCCGGCGATTTGCGATCCCAGGGTGATGTTGTCCGAAAGCAGCCTGGCCACATGCCTGGCGTGCTCCGGCGCCACCACCTGCCGTTTCACCGGATCGGTCCAGTGCTCGGTGACACCGGTCTTGGGGTCATAGACGCGGCGGATGATATGGGGCTGGACCCAGGTGCCGTCGTTGGCTACAGCGCCCACTGCGCCTACCAGCTGAAGCGGCGTGACGGCGATGGCGCCCTGGCCGAATCCTGTGGTGGCCTGGTCGATGGGGGTCCACTTCTCGTGCTTGAGTAGCAGTCCCCGGGACTCTCCGGGGAGATCGATTCCGGTCTTGCGCCCGAGTCCGAACTCATAGAGCTTGTCGTAGAATTGTTTCGGTGTCATCTTCATCGCCACCCGCGCCGCGCAGACGTTGCTCGAGTGGATGAAGAGCTGGAGGAGATCGATTACTCCGTGCCCGCCGTGGTGGTTATGTATGGTCTGCCGGCCGATAGTCAGTCCGGCGGAGTCCTGGAAAGTCGAGTTCTTGTTGATCGCTCCGGTCTCGAGACCGCTAGCCACGGTGATGATCTTGAAAGTGGAGCCGGGCTGATAGACGTCCACCATCGCCCAGTTCTTCATGGTGGCGAAGGGATATTTCGAGAACTCGTTGGGATCGTAGCTGGGGTAGTTTGCCCAGGCAAGGATCTCGCCATTTTTTGGGTCGGTGATTATGGCGGTGGCGCGATCGCAGCGGGAGTGCATCGCCATAGCGTTGAGCTCTTTCTCGGCCAGGTGCTGCAGGGCGTTGTCTATAGTGAGCTCGACATGACGTCCCAGAGGGGGGGTGATGTCCCAGGACGGTCCTTTATGAGGAAGGAGGATCGTCCTTCCTCTGCCGTCGAGCTGCGGCTTGGGAATACTGCCTGTGCTGGTGAGGGTTTCATGATGCGCCTGCTCGACACCGCCCTGACCTCTGGTGTCGCTGTTCACGTAGCCCAGCATATGCGCCGCCAGCTTGCCTTCCGGATAGTGGCGGAAGGGCCGGGGCACGATGTCCATACCGGTCCAGTTGAGATTCTGCAGCTCGTCCACCACTTCGCGCTCCAGGTGTTTGGCTACTGTGACCACCGGATAGCCCTTGTTGAGAAGCTTGGAGACCCGGTCGCGGGGTCGTTTGGTGATCCTTGCTATGGTGTCGGCGGCTTCGCTCAGGGAGACCTTCAGCAGCTTTGGATGAACGAACAGATCGTAGCGAGTGGTATCAATCGCCAGGGGCAGGCCGTGCCTGTCGGTGATGGCGCCCCGGTGGATGAGCAGGTGTGTTTTCTGGCGCTGCTCCCGGGCTTTCTGCGAAAGTCGATCGCCCTGGTATATCTGCAAGTAATACAAGCGTGCACTGATCGCCAGGGCCCCGGCGAATACCAGGAACTGGAAGATCCGCAGGCGGAAGAGTTGTGTGCGAGGCTGGCGTCGCTTGAGCCGGGCGTTTCGATAGCTAGTCAGATCTACCGGGGCCGGCACAATTCACTCTCCTGTGACATCCTGAAGGCTCTCAATTTTGAGCGCACGTGATCTACTTACTTATTAAACTAAGTTTTCACGTGTTTTGACATTAGTATCCGGACATCAAAGGAAGCTCTTGCCGGTGCGCCTTGAAAGTCTGCACCGCCGGCGGGGTTACTTCTTTGAGAACGACCACCTGGTCCGGGACATGCAGCCCGAAGCGTCCGACCACTCCGTCCTGGAGCTCGCCGTATGAGATTGATTTGAGAAGCTGGGCCGAGAGCTCGGAGTTCTGCTCGCTGAGGCGCCGGGCTTGTTGCTGGAGCTTGCCGACATCATGGGAGACGACCACGTCCAATCCGTAGGCGCAGATGGCGACACCGCAGAGGGTCACCAGGCTGGTCTGCAGGACACGGTTGGCCTTGACCAGGAAAGGAACTTTCCGGCTGGCTTTCTTGGGTGTCTCGAGTGGTACTAAGTGGGGTTTTTGTTGAGGCTGCGGGGCAGGCGCCGGAACGGCGCTGCCCTGGAAGACAACGGGCAAAGATACTGTCTTGTCGTCGATGCCGATAGGACCGGCGGCGGTATCACGCGACTTGCGGTTGTAGGAGAAACTCACTACCTGAGAGCGCGATCTTGTTTGGGTGCCGGGCATATATACTTCCTAATCTAGTTTCTCACCTGCCCGTAGTTTAGCACTACGGGCCCGGACGTTGGCAATGGTCTCGTCCTCGGAGGCAACAATAGGTTTACGAGTCAAAACCCGGATCTCGGCCCTGGTGTTGCAGGTGCAAACCGGCTGCCTGGGCGGACAGACGCATGTTAACGATTTTTGCCTAAGAAATTGCTTAACGATTCTGTCTTCCAGCGAATGGAACGTGATAACCACCAGCCGTGACCCTTTCGCCATTACCTCGAGACAATCATTTAAAAAAATCTCCAGGCTGGAAAGCTCGTCATTGACCGCAATTCGCAAAGCCTGGAAGGTGCGCGTCGCCGGGTGCTTCTTGCCATGTCTCGAGTCGGATTGATATTTCCGCAATGTCCTGGCGACTACGTTCGCCAGCTCCAGGGTGCCGTGAAATGGACGGTCTCGTACGATTGCATGCGCGATCTGCCTGCTACGCTTCTCCTCACCGTAGCGAAAAAATATATCCGACAGATCTCTTTCGGAAAGCGTGTTTATCAGATGTTCTGCCGTCACCGCCTGGCTGGGGTCCATGCGCATGTCAAGCGGGCCGTCTTGCTGGAAGCTGAACCCTCTGACCGGGTCGTCGAGCTGCATCGAGGAGACGCCCAGGTCGGCCAGGATGCCACCGTTAACAGTGTCAAAGCCCAGCTCCCGGACGATCTCTTTTATATGGGAGTAATTGCTGTGCACCAGGACGGCCCGATCTATAGATCGAGCCGTCAGGGAATCGACGCAGGAGCGGTCGCGGTCGATACCGATTACGGTGCCACTTCCGGATAGTCTTCTGGATATCTCGAGGAGGTGTCCGCCTGCGCCGGCGGTGGCGTCGACATATATCTTCCCTGGGGTGACATCGAGAAGATCCAGCGCCTCATCCCGCAGAACGGAGATATGCTCTTGCAAAAAATCCCCGCGGGGCTGGTCGGCAGAAGCGGGGATTTCGGAGTCGGCTTTTCTTTTATGGCTCACTTATTGACGGTTTGCTTCGACCTTTTGGATACGAAGTTGAAGTCCCAGCACATGAAGTATATCGCCTGCATGGTCAGGAGACCGACGATCAGGGTGAGAAGGACCGGGTGATTGCACCAGTCGGGTCTGGTCTTCCAGAGATCGAAATAGAAGACTCCCTGGAGAGCCAGGATGGGGGCGAAGAACATCATCACGATCGCGGTGAGTTGCGCTGCCGAGGCGGTGGTTCCTGCCCAGCGCCAGCGCAGTCCGTCCCACCAGAATGTGTCGGCGATCTTCCAGCCCATGCGGTTGGCCGGATAGAGCCGGCGTCCACCTCTCAGGGGAACGAAGCTGCGGGTGCAGCTATTGCATTTGAAAGTCTCGGTCAAGCCGTAAGGCTCGAGGACTCCACAGGTGCAGCGTGGGCACGGATAGCTCTGATTGAGGGCGATTATCTGTTCGCGGAAGGAGACATGCTGATAGGAAGAATTGAACATATTGATGGCCCTGAGTTCTGGAAAAGCGGTAAGGGAGCCATTGAGAAACCGGAATAAACGACTACCCCCGGGGAGTCGAAGTCTCGCTCGCCCAAGCCGTTTTATGCAGTACACAAGGTCGGATTTCTACCTGGCACTTGTTAGATACCCGGGATAAGTGCCAGTCCCTACAAGTCAAGAGGAAGATTTAACAAAATTAATGCGGTTTTTGTATATATCCTTTGCCTGGCACTGTATCGGCGATGAATTCATTTCAAGCAGCTCGATTCGCCGGTCATTTTCGGAAGACCGGATCGGTGCCTGCTTTTGCTGGCCGGGCGCCGGAGGCGTTCGCCCCACGGCGCCTCTGTCACCATGTCAAGCAAGGAGGCTATAATTTGCCTGATCCGGATATATAGGCGGCAGTTTGAAAGCACTCTTACCGTTCAGCAAGTATCACGGGCTGGGGAATGATTTCGTCCTATTAGATGCCCGAGAGCTCGCCAGGGATGCGAGTCTCTTGCGCTTGCTCGATTGCTGGCCCCTTGTGGTAGCCCGTCTCTGCGACCGGAACTTCGGAGTCGGCGCCGACGGCGTCATCCTGTGCATTCCGCTTCCTCTCAAAGGCGGCGACATGCTCCTCCGGGCACCTCTCAAGCAGGCTGTGATGAAGCCTCAGAAGCGCGGCACCGGTGATTATCCGGTCCGGCACGATCGAGACGAGCCGGAGCGTTTCCAGGCCCCGAGCGCCTGGAAAGATTACGAGCGGGCCATGGAGAAGCTCACAGGCGCCTACCCCGACCGCGATCAGTGCGAGCTCGCCTGGCTCTATACCAATAGCGACGGGTCTCCCGCGGACATGTGCGGCAACGGGCTGCGCTGCCTGGCAGCCTGGGCGAAAGACAATCTCTGTCTGGCTGAAAACACCGGTCTCAAGATAGCTACAGCCCGGGGACCGGTGGCCGCGGCTTTCGACGGCTCTCTCATCGAGGTGGATATAGGCAAGCCCGTTCTGGATGCCGCCTCGATACCCGTATCGGTTTCTGTATCCGAGCCTGTCGGTGTGACCCTCGCCGCCGGCGGACGAGAGTATAAGGTGACCGCGGTGGGCATGGGCAATCCTCACTGTGTCATATTCGGCCCCGATCAGCTCGATGAATATCTAAAAGGATACGAAGCTCCCGAGCCAGGCGGCGCCGCGGATTTCTTCCCGGAGTCCTTGAAAGAGGCGGCCCGGGCTATTCAGGCGCATGAGATGTTTCCGGAGAGCGTCAATGTGGAGTTCGTGCGGATCAGAAGCCGGCAGTCGGTGGATGTGCTTGTCTACGAGCGGGGGTGCGGCCCGACCCTGGCCTGCGCCAGCGGTGCCGCCGCCGTTGTGGTGGCCGGTGTCCTCGGTGACAGCCTCGACCGCCGGGTCAGTGTCAGGCTTCCGGGCGGTGAGCTGACTGTAAGCTATTCCGCCGATGACGAGCATGTTCGGATCAAAGGAGCGGCCTGTGAAGTGTTCAGCGGCGTAGTCCGTCTGGACCTCGGCGGTCTCGTTGCCAACGGTCAGCATTCGGCTACGGAGGTGCCTCTCTCCTGATGAATTACGCCGAAAGACGCCGGGCCTGGATCAAGAGCCGCCGCGAAAAACGGAAGGCCGCCAGACATGCCCGTATTCGCCGGCAGGTCTTCCGGGGCGCTCTCCTGCTTTTCGTGATGGTCCTGGGCACCATGGGGTTCTGCCAGCTCCCCTGGAGCCTGACCGATATCGATAACGATATTGTCGTGAGGGGCAACCTCTATACCCCCACCGAGCAGATCAAGAAATGCTTGAGTGCCACCTGTCTCTATGTGCCTGTTTACCGCCTCGACCCGGCAAGAATAGAGAAGTCCCTGGAGGAGTTCGCCCCGGTCAAACGCGCTTATGTCAGACGATACGGTCTTCCCCGTCCGCGCCTGGTGGTGGATGTCATCGAAGAGTTTCCCTGGGCGAGCCTGACCAGCAGCCCGGAGGCCAAGCCGCATGCGGTGATTGCCGAGTCGGGCCGGTTGATACCGGTGGCCAGGTTCCCCAATTATCCTCGTCCCGCCCTGACGGTTTGCGGCTCCAGGGCTCTATCCATGGAAAGCGACGATGTGAAACAGTGGGGTACCTGGATCGGGTATATCGAAGCGCAAACGTCCGAGACTGTCTCCAACCTCGATATCAGAAGACCCTATGATGTGCGGGTGAAGACCACCAGCACTCAGTTCCGGCTGGGCGTGCCGGATACCACCCTCACCCACCGGCTCGGCCGGCTGGCTTCGATCATGCCCGAAGTGAAGAAGTACGGCGACCAGATCGAGTATGTCGATCTCGCCCTGGACAACAATGTGCCGCTCAAGCTGTCCAGAGAGAAAGTTCAGGAAGCTCGCCGCAAGGGACCGATCGCCAGTTCCGACAGGCGCAGCAAAGAGCCGATATAGATCCTGCCCGGCGGACCTCGTTCAATCGGAGCGCTCCCCTTCGGCCTGGAGGCGAATCACTTTTTCGGTGACGTCCTGGAACCTGTACGGGTAGGGATAAGGGGTGTAGTAGATCCGATCCCTTGCCAGGTCGAAAGCGCTGCCGAAAAGGTGGTTGGATAGAATCCTGAAAATATTGATCGGTGTGATGGTGTCATATATAGAGGCACGCACCGGCTCCGGAACAAGGTAGGCTGAAAGCACTCCGTATCTCTCCACAAGGACATTGTCGTTGGGAGTCGGTGTGGTGATGGAGCCGGTCGAGTTCGGTCCATGGTCGCCCTGGATGATGATCACCGGGCGGACTTCGGATTTCCGGATAATCTCGTCGACAGTGGCGAGAATCGCCTTCTCCAGGAAGATCGTCTGATCCTTGAAGCCTCGGCGTGTTTTCGGATGCCAGGTCTCGCCTACCACCTCTTCAGGAATATCCACTGCCTCGCCCCCGGGCCCGAATATGAAAGGCTCGTGGGGCAGCAGGAAATGAGCAAAGACGAACTTCGGGCCCTTTTCCCGGGGCATCTTCTTGAGCCCCTCGAAAGTACAGAGCCTTTGCCGGCGCGTCTGCTCGTTGAAAAACTCGTGGCTTCCGGGAAGCAGTCCGGGCAGGCTCGCCTGCATCAGTTTCATGGCGAACCAGTTGATCATCGTGCAGGGATGATTCTCGTCCACTGCCGGATTCCAGTCAGTGGGCGCCGCTCCCGAGCCGAACATGACAGTCCGGTAACCGGCCTCCTTGAACAGCCTGGCGATTCGGGAATCGCGGATCACCTCGACAAGCACCGACCAGTCTGTCGTGTCCGCACCGCATAAGGTGGCAAGCTCGTCGAGGTGGGTCATATTCATCATCGATGCCAGGGTGAGCATGGTGCGGGGGTAGTTGCTGTGGCTGTCGCGGGCTACCACGAACCCCCTCGCTCTGAGCAGGTCCAGGAATTCCTCGTTGTCATAGTCGAAGAAACGCTTGAGGACCTGCCGGCTGGCGAACTCGTCCAGCAGGATGAAATAAACGTCGGGCTTGCTTTGCGCCGCCGACAAACGCGCGGCGCCGGCCCGGGCTTTCCTGTACTGGACGTTGTCTTGACTGTCGTAGATCCTCTCCACCGAGGGCATCCAGAGAAAGCTCACCTGCCCGGCATGGGCTGCCACTACCAGGATCTCGAGCAGGCATAGATACAGGCCTGCTTCGTTGAGTATTCTGGTGGCTAGGGTCAGGGGTTTGCGGGTCACGGTGACGAAAGCGCAGGCGGCGATGAGAAGCCCCCAGAAGACCGCGAACACTGGAATCATCGAGGCCCGCAACAGCTCGGCGGCGTTCACGATGCCCAGGGCTTTGTCCAGCAGGAAGATATAAGTGAGGGTGAAGAACATCGCCGATACAATCGTGGTGATTATCGCTGCTTTCTCGGCATTGCGCAGGACGAGAGCGAGGATTCCGTAGAGTGCGAGAGTGCCGGTCAGACATACCAGAATCGGTATGGTGAGCACATCCGGCTGCATCTGGAGCATGCCGAAGATCGCATAGAACACCAGCGGGGGGAAGAGGCCGAAGTAGAGAGGATGCAGCGGAAAGCGCTCGAAAAGCCTGTTCACTTCCTGGCTGCCACCGCGTCTTTGGCTTTCAACCATAGCTCTCCCAGCTGATCTTTGCTCAGAGAGTTGAGGGGCTTCTCGGAGATTTCTTCCATTTTCCGGTAGCGGGATTTGAATTTGTCGATCGCTTTGATCAGAGACTCTTCCGGGTTTATCTTGTGCCAGCGGGCGACATTGACCAGGCAGAAGAGGACGTCCCCGAGCTCGAGCTCTACTTCTTCCCGGGCTTTCTCGACGGTCTCCGGCGCTTCCATGTCCGGGTCCGAGATCGCCTCGCGAAGCTCGTTGACCTCGCTCACCAGCTTGTCCCAGACCTCGCCTTCGTTATGCCACTCGAAGCCCTGGCTCACGGCTTTCTCGGATACTTTGAGGGCTTGCAGGAGAGACGGCAGTGTTTTCGGTACGCGATCGATTATCGAGCCATTGCGGGCTTCGGGATCGCCGAGCTCGTTCTCTTTGATGGATTCCCACTGGACCCTCACCTGGTCGGCGGAGTCGAGCTTCCTGCCAGGGAGCGTCTCATCGCCGAAAACATGAGGATGCCGGTTGATCATCTTGGTGTTGATCGACTCGGCGACATCATCAATGTTGAAGTGGCCGTTGTCTTTGGCCACCTGGGCATTGAGCACGATCTGCAAGAGCAGGTCCCCGAGCTCTTCCTTGAGCTTGACGGGGTCTTCGCCGTGGATTGCCTCGAGGACCTCGTAGGACTCCTCGATCAGATAGCGGCCGAGCGTCTTGTGGGTTTGCTCGCGGTCCCAGGGACAGCCGTCAGGAGCCCGCAGGCGCGCGATTGTCTCGATGAATTCGTCAAGTTTTTTTGTCATAAACCGCTGTCAAGATTAGTTGCAGACTACATCGTAGTACAGTATCAGATAATTATTGATAGCTTTCAAAGGGAATGACGACTGTGGACATCTGTGTTGTTGGCGCCGGTTATGTGGGACTTGTGACCAGCGCCTGTCTGGCTTATCTTGGCAATCCGGTGGTGACGGTGGAGTCCAACCCCAGTCGCCTTGACAAGCTCAAAGAAGGCGTCGTTCCATTCTACGAGCCCGGGCTGCAGGATTTCGTCTCGGACTGTATCAATTCGAAGCTCCTCACTTTCTCCGACAACCTCGAGCAGGCTGTCCGCAAAGCCGATGTCATTTTCATCGCCGTCGGCACTCCGCCCCTGCCTTCCGGAGACTCCGATCTCTCCCAGGTCATGACCGTAGCCCGGGCTATCGGTGGCGCCCTCGACACCACCCGCAGGCGGGTGATCGTCAACAAGTCGACGGTTCCGGTGGGCTCGGGCAACTGGGTGGAGATGCTGGTCAACCAGGGCGTCCAGCAGGTCCAGCCTGTGCCGGCCCGCAAGTCCATGGCCGATGCGCCTGTTTTCTCGGTGGTCAGCAATCCGGAATTCCTCAGAGAAGGCAGCGCCATCACCGACTCCTTCTACCCCGACCGCATCGTGGTCGGTGCCCAGGACGAAGAGAGCGCCGAGCTCATGCGCCAGCTCTATCGCCCGATTCTCAATCAGGATTTCGATCCCCCGGAATACGCGCCGCGCCCGAAAGGAACCGACCATGTTCCTTTTCTGATCACCGGTCTGGCAAGCGCCGAGCTGATCAAGTATTCGGCCAACGCCTTTCTTGCCATGAAAATCAGTTTTGCCAATGAGATCGCCGGTCTCTGCGAGAAAGTCGGAGCCGACGTCAAACAGGTCACCCGCGGAATCGGTCTCGATGTCCGGATCGGCGCTTCCTTCCTGAACGCCGGAGTCGGCTGGGGCGGTAGCTGCTTCCACAAAGACATCTCGGCCCTTATGCAAGTCGCCAAAGAATACGACTACCAGACTCCTCTGCTTCATGCCACTGTGGAGGTGAACCGCAGGCAGAGACAGAGCGTCATCCACAAGCTCCAGGAAGAGCTCAAGATCATCAAGGGACGCAAGGTCGGTCTCATGGGTCTTTCTTTCAAGCCCAACACCGACGACCTCCGGGATGCGCCCAGTCTCGATATCGCCCGGCAGCTCCTCAAGATGGGCTGCGAGGTGAAAGCCTACGATCCGGTCTCGCTGGACATTTGCAAAGCCCAGAATGCGGACCTCGATATGGAGTATGCCACGGATCTCACCGACCTCGCCCATGGTGTCGATGCCCTGGTGCTCGTCACCGAGTGGGAGGAGTTCCGCCGGGCCAACTGGCAGGAGATCCGCGAGGTGATGCGCACCCCTCTCATCGTGGACGGGCGCAACGCCCTCAATGAAGCCGACATAGTGGCTGCCGGCCTGAACTATCGGGGGATCGGAAGGTGAGAGTACTGGTAACCGGCGCGGCGGGCTTCATCGGCTCGCACCTTGTCGATCGTCTCCTGGCCGACGGGCATCATGTCCTGGGCATGGACAATTTCATCACCGGCCGCGACGAGAACTTCGCGCATCATCTGGGCAACGAGAAGTTCGAGTTCTACCGCCATGACGTCTCGAACTACATCTATGTCCCCGGTCATATCGACTGGGTCATGCATCTGGCCTCGCCCGCCTCGCCTCCTGATTATCTCGAGCACACCATCCAGACCCTCAAGGTCAATTCCCTGGGCACCCACAACACCCTGGGTCTCGCTCTGGCCAAAGGCGCTAAATATTTCCTGGCCAGCACCTCGGAGGTCTATGGCGATCCCGAAGTGCACCCCCAGACCGAAGACTACTGGGGCAATGTCAATCCTATCGGTCCCCGGGGCGTCTACGACGAGTCCAAGCGCTTCGCCGAGGCAATCACCATGGCTTATCACGAGAAGCATGGCTTGAATACCAGCATCATCAGAATTTTCAATTGTTACGGACCGCGGCTCCGGATGAATGACGGACGTGTCGTCTCCAACTTCATTGCCCAGGCTCTGGCCAACAAGCCTCTCACCGTATATGGTGATGGAACTCAGACTCGCAGCTTCCAGTATGTCTCGGACCTGATCGACGGAATGATGGCGATGATGCACACCGATTACCATCTGCCCATCAATATCGGCAATCCCAATGAGAAGACCATGCTCGAGATTGCCGCCATCATCAAGGAGCTTACCGGGAGCAAGAGCGAGATCGTGCACAAAGAGCTGCCCATCGACGACCCCAGGCGACGTCTTCCCGACATCAGCCGGGCCCGGGAAGTGCTCGGCTGGTCTCCCAGAGTCGAGCTCGAGGATGGGCTTCGCAAGACCATAGCCTGGTTCGAGGAGCAAGCGCTGAAGGCAGCCCTCACCTGATGAGCTTCTGCCGCAGAGCGATGGCGGTCAGTGTCCTGGCTGCCCTGGCCTCCGTCTTGCCGGCGGCCGCCATGACCGACGAGGTCCGGTCCATGTGCAGCGAGTCGGAGCGCCTGATTAACTCGGGGAAAACCAGGGAAGCCATCAGTCTCCTCAACCGGGCCGCAACCATGGACCCCTCTTGCGGTGAAGTGCACGGCTATCTGGGCATGGCTCTGCAGAACAGCATGAAGACGAAGGAAGCCGTCGAGGAGTATAAGAAAGCTATCGAGCTGAACCCGCAAATGTCGTTCATCAACGTCAATATCGGCAATTGCTATCTCAACCTCGACAGCCCTGCCCAGGCGGTTCCATACTTCCAGAAATATCTGGAGCAAAACCCCAATGCGCCGGATGCGGCATCGGTCCGCATGGCGATTCAGAAAGCCGGGGCCCGGGGGAGCCTGAATGACCTGCGCGGTGTCATGGAGAAAGGCCAGTCTCTCATGCAGAGCCGCAGGTACGCCGAGGCTCGCTCTCTTTTCGAGCAGGCGGTGGCGATCAGCCCGGACTTCGCTCCGGCGCATTTCTACCTGGGCTATGCCAGATCGGAGAGCGGCGACTTCAACGGTGCGATAGATGAGTTCCAGAAATGCCTTTCTCTGGACGGCAGCGTCAAGGAGGCGGTCCTCAATATCGCCTCCTGCTATCAGAGTCTCGGAGATTGCGACAATGCCATCTCCTTTTACCGGCGTTATCTTGCTCAGAATCCCGGCAGCCCCAAGGCTCGCGACATCCAGAGCCGTATCGACGGGTTGGCTCGCCAGGCGCGGCAGTCCGGAGGCTCCGCTACGACAGGCACCGCAGCAAGCACCGCCCGGAATTCAACAGAAGATTATTTCGCCGGTGTCACCCCCGGTGGCAGGATCTGTTTCTGGCCGAGGCAGAAAATGCCGGTGAAGGTATTTATCGCTCCGGGAAATCCGGGAGACGGCTATCGTGATAGTTTCACCCGCATCCTTTTCGAGGCTTTCAGCGAATGGGCGAAGGCTCTCGATAACCGGATCGGCTTTACCTATCTGGCGGGACCTCAGGGGGCCGATATCATCTGCGATTGGACCGGCGATCCCTCCCGGGTCTTGCAGCAGGGTGGGCAGGCCGAGGGCGGGCTGACACGCTTTTCGGGGCAGCCCTCGCCGGACGGACGGTTTATGCTGATCGGCAGCGCCCGGATAACCATCCTCTGCGCTCCCAGAGGTGCCACCGCTATCAGTGACGACGATATGAAAAAGGTCTGTCTTCACGAGGTCGGGCACGCTGTCGGTCTGAACGGGCATTCGGATAACAACAAGGACGTCATGTTCTATTCAGAGTCACCCTCGGTCTGGCCCGCGCTCACAAAGAGAGACAAAGAAACGATCAGGCGAGTTTACGCCTTCTACTAGTCGGCCTTCTTTATTGCTTCGGCTCGCTCTTCCATGACTCTAGCCTGATCCATCATATTTCGCTTGACCAGAAGAACGGTAAAACCCTCCAGAGCCGGAAGTATCCGGGGATCCTCTTTGCCCCAGAGCTTCTCGCTCATGGCGAGGGCCTTTTGATAGTAGTCGTCGGCCTGGTCGAGACGTCCCTCTTCGGTGAGCAATCCCGCATAGTTGAGGGTAGTGGACAATAGCAGGGGGCTGGCGGCACCCAGGGCATGCTCCTGCACGGCCAGGGCTTTGACGAAAAGGGGCTCGGCTTCTTTAAGGCGTCCTGTCTTCAGATAGATTCTCGCCAGCTCCGACATGGTTCTCGATGTGTCGACATGGTCGGCTCCCAGGGTGAGAGTGCGAGCCGAGAGAATCCGCTTGTAACAGGTCTGGGCCCGGCTCCAGTTTGCCTGGTCGCGATAGATTCTGGCGAGCTGCTCGACGGTGTCGATGGCGGGCGCGGACGTGTCTCCGAAAAGCGTCTCACGCATGGCTATGGCACGCTCGAGAAGCTCGACGGCCTTGCTCTCTTTCCCCGAAACGCTGTAGATCTCAGCCAGCCTAGAGAGAGCTTCGGCGGTCACCGGGTCTGATGCGTGCTCGGATTTATCCTTTTCTGCCTCGACAATATCTATGGCTTGTTTGAAGGCTTTCTCGGCTTCGCCGGGCTTCTTTCTGGCCATGAGCAGATTGCCCAGGTTGGCCAGCATCAGGGCTCTCTGTCTGGTGTCTACCGCCGGGTCTTTGTCGGCAAGCTCCAGGGCGAGGCGCTGCTCTCTTTCGGCTTCCTCGAGCTTGCCGGTCTTCTGATAGACGAGACCGAGACCCGAGACGCTTATCGCCATGGTGGCGCATTCGTCCAGGGAGGCTTTCTGGAGGCGCTCGATGGCCCTCTTGTAGAGAGTCTCGGATTCGCTCAGCCGCCCCTGCTGGAAATTGCAGTCTGCGAGCACCGACAGGTCCGACGCCAGCCTCTCCGGCGCGGAGGAGTCGCCCGCCGGCGCGGGCTTCTTCTCACGGAGCGCCAGCGCCCGGCTGATCATTGTTTCGGCGTTGCCATAGTCCTTCTGGGCGTAGTAGACCATGCCCAGGGCTTCCAGGCTCTCGGTGAGCGCTGCTCCTCCGTCTTTCGACTTCTCCGCCATGAGCACCGCTTCTTTCAGCCGTGCCTCGGCTTCCCTGTATTGTCCCGCCTTGAAGTGGCGCAGACCGCTCTCGTTGATCTCCACCCAGCTTTCCGCCTTCTTGCAGCCGGACAGCGCGACCGTTGCCAGCGCCATTAAATATAGTGCCAATCTCGAGCGCCTCATAGCGCGATGCTCTGCTGCCGGGCGAGCTCTTTGAGGGTCCCGAGCTCATCGGCTAGACCGAGCTTCTCGAGTACCTGGGCATACTCTCTGACTGCCTCGGGCATCATGCTGCCTTTGTAATTGCCGTACTTCTTCCAGATTGCCAGGGACTGGCGGTAGCGCTCCAGGGCCTTTTCGAGCTTCTCCCTGGATTTTGCAGGGTCTCCTTCTCTCTCGGCTTTCCTGGCAATGTATAGATAACACTTGCCGATATGCTGGTAGTTCTCGGCGAGAACCACCTCGTGGGCAGGAAGCTCCCGGTCGTTTCCTTCGGCTCTGTCCCTGTCCACTTGCTCTTTGTATGTCTCGACTCCGAACTCGAGAAGCGGCGCGGCTTTCTCATAGTCGCCCTTGACGAAATATTGATAGGCTCTGGCGTCGAGGCTGCCGGCGGTGGCATAGTCGCTGCCCCCCAATCCGATTCCTGTGCCCAGTCCGGTGACAGTCGAGATGATCGCCAGGGTGACACCAATAGTGGTGGCGACTATGGCGGCCCAGAGAAACTTGGTCGTGAGCTTGAGCTGACCCTTCTCTTTCTTCCAGGCTCGGGACGTGGTCCTGGCTATGTCTGCTTGCAAGCCCTTGTCCAGATCCTCCAGGTCCCTGGCGAGATCGCTGATTGATTTATAACGCTCTTCCGGGTTTTTGCGGAGGCAGCAATAGATGATCTTCTCCATGTCCGCCGTGACCGCAAGTTTTTCGAGAGGCGGGGGGCTTTCGTTCACATGGAGCATGAGCATCTCCAGGGAGCTTTCCGAGGCGAAAGGCGGTTTGCCTGCTGCCATCTCGTAAAGCAGGCAGCCCAGAGAATAGATGTCGCTGCGGCGATCCACCCGCTTGCCCAGGCACTGCTCCGGGCTCATATAGGTCGGGGTGCCGAATATGTCGCCGGTCTTGGTCAGGTTCGGACCTTCCTCATCGTCGCGCAAAAGCTTGGCTATGCCGAAATCGAGGATCTTGACCCGCTCGACGCCGTTCTTATCCATGGTGACGACTATGTTCTCGGGTTTCAAGTCACGGTGAATGACTCCCTGGGCGTGGGCGTATTCGAGACCGTCACAGATCTGCCTGGCCAGCTCGATGATCCGCTTCTCGGCCAGCCTTATGCCAATCAGCTCTTTGAGAGTCTGCCCGTCGACCATGTCCATGACGAGGAATGGGCAGCCCCGCTCGTCGAGACCGAACTCCTTGACTCCGCATATATTCGGGTGCTGGAGACTGGTGGCGGCTTTCGCTTCCTGCTGGAAGCGCCAGATTGTTTTCTCGTCGTGCACCAGCTTGGGTAGGACGAATTTGATGGCGACTATCCGGTCGAGCAGTATATGTCTTGCTTTATAGACGGTGCTCATGCCGCCCTTGCCCAGCACCGAGAGGATCTCGTAATGGCCTCCCACGGTCTTGCCTATCATCTCTGCATCCTTTTCGGATGCGGATTCGGTGACTTTGAGACGGAGCTGCTCTTCTTTCTCGTGCTGGGTCATACGGCTATATTCCCTAAATGTTCTCGAGAACGATCCCTTTTGTCTCTTTACCCAGGATCGCCACCGACAGAGCCGCTACCAGAAATGCCGAGGCCGATATGGCGAAGACCCCGGTCTGCCCGGCAAGGGGCAGGATTTGCCCGACTGCCAGGGGACCGAGTAGCGCTCCGAGCCTGCCCACCGAGCTGGCGAAGCCGGCGCCGGTGGCCCGGGCGTGGGTCGGGTAGAGCTCGGGGGTGTAGGCGTAGAGGACCGACCACATTCCGAACATGAAGAACTGCATGACAAGACCCCAGGCGACGATCAGTAGCACACTACTGGCGGTGCCATAGAAATAGGCTGCGGCGGCGCTGCCGATCAGGGTCGCCACCATCACGGGCTTGCGACCGAGGGTTTCCACGAGCCAGGCCGAAGTAAGAAACCCGGGCACCCCGGCAAGTGAAATGAGAATAATGTAGTGATTGGATCTGGCCATGGAGAAGCCTTTCTCCTCCAGAAGCGCTCCCAGCCAGGTGGTGATTCCGTAATAGCCGAAAAGAGCCAGGAACCAAAGGCACCAGACCATGACGGTGCGTTTGCGATACTCGTCCTTGAAGAGTTGTTTGAAGGGATGGGCTTTCACCTCTTTCGAGGCATCCTCCACCTTTTCCGGGAAGATCTCGGAGGCTGGCTCCTCCAGGCTCTCGGTGCCCAGCCTTTTCATTACTTCTTGCTCGATCTTTCCTGTCAGCTCCCGGGCTTTCTCGATCTTGCCCGTCTCGGCAAGCCAGCGCGGGGACTCCGGGACCACGGAGCGGACGATGAGGACGAATAGAGCGGGAATGGCCTCGGCGATAAAAGCGCCTCGCCATCCATATAAAGGTAGCACTGTGATTGCCAGAATTCCTGCGGCGACAAAGCCTACCGGCCAGGCTCCTTCCAGAAGAGCGATATAGCGGCCTCGATTTTTTGCCGGAATGAACTCGCATACGAGGCTCTGTCCCACCGGCAGCTCCATTGCCATGCCGATTCCCAGGCAGAGACGGAAGATCATCAGGGTATTCACGTCCGGCGCCAGGGCGCAGAAAAGGGAGCTCAGACCCCAGACCACGATGCTCCATCGAAAGACGAGACAGCGTCCGAAGCTATCCGCCAGAAGACCGGCCAGGGCCGCCCCGATAAACATCCCCAGGAAGCTGATACTGCCCAGGGCTCCTGCCTGGGATGCATTGAGACCGAATTCGGCTTTTATGGACGAGAGCACGAAAGTCATCATGGCAACATCCATGCAATCGAAAAACCAGGCAGTGGCTATGACAAGGAAAATGACCTTCTGGTAGCCCGTTATGGGGAGGCGCTCCAGGCGCCTGGCAATCATGGTGCTTTCGCTCATCGCCAGATTTTACTAGGGAATTCCCCGGGGTGATTTCAGGCAAGAAGGCGCCGAATAATCCGGACCGATTATCTAGATTGGAGAGAGAGGCTTAATTGAGGAACCGACCGATGAAACCCAGATCAATAGGAACGCTTGCCGCTGTCACTTTCCTGCTCACTACCGCAGCCGGCGTCCAGCTCTGCGCCAAGGAGACCGAGCCGGAGGACAAGCCTGTCTCGCATCAGGTCGTCAAGCGTCCGCGTATGGATCTCGCTTTCTGTATCGACACCACCGGCTCCATGCAAGGCGAGATAGACATGGTGAAAGAGAAAGTGAAAGAGCTGGTGGCCAAGCTGGCAAGCGGCAAGCCTGCTCCCGATATCCGGGTAGGTATGGTGGCCTTCCGGGACAAAGGTGACAGATATGTCACCCGGACATATCAATTTACGCAAGACATCGATAATTTCGTCGCGGAGATTTCGTCTCTGGATGCCGATGGGGGCGGTGACAGTCCCGAAGCTGTGACCGAGGCTCTCAAGGCCTCGGTGGACGAGCTGAGCTGGGACGACTCGAAAAAGACAGCCAAGCTTCTCTTCCTGATCGGCGATGCCGGACCCAAGAGCTATGGGCTCTCCTGGCGGGATATAAGCCAGTCGGCTATCGCCCGGGGAATCCAGATCAACACCATCGGTTGTGACGGTCTCACAGGCTTCCCGCAGGCCCAGGGGGTCGATGTTTTCAAAGAGATTGCCAGGCTCGCCGACGGTCGTTTCGAGCAGCTCTCCTACAGGCAGGAAGTCGCTCGTGCCGACGGCAGCCGCTCGGTGATCGTCAAATCTGGCGACCGGGCTTACGAGCTCTCGAGCACCGCTGCCGGTGAATGGAAGAAAGGCGCTGCCCGTCTCATGGCAGCCGGCAAGGCGAGCCCGCTTCCGGCCGCTACCGGACTGGCAGCTCCGGCGATGGCCACCAGGCGAGCTGGTAGGAGCTCCTTTTCTGCGCCTGCAGGCTCGTACGCCGCCGATGGCATGATGATGGAAGGCGCTCTTGCCGGAGCCGGCGGCGGAGGCGGCGCCGGTTTCGATCGCCGGGTCAACAACCTCGACTCGGTGCTTCTCGATGCGGCTCTGGACAAGGCCGAGTCGAGCTTGAAAGTGAAATATGAGAGGTAGTTAGAGAGCAAAGAAGTCCTCAAGCTATCGAAGACGGCACGATTCCCAAGCCACGTGCCGTCTTCGATTTTATTGCAGGGCAGGGAGCCGGCATTTTCGCGAGTCACGGGGCCCGTGACTCGAAAAAGTAGATTCCTCACCTGCTACACTGAGCCCTGTGCGAAGGTTTCTGCTAAATACGGCGATTTTGACGGCAGCCCTGTCGGGTGCCGCTCTTTTTACGTTTATCGCTCTGCCTCCTGCCGGTCTGGCGTCAACCCCGGATCAATCTCTCTACCGAATGCTCGACCCGCTTTCCTCCCGCGGCTGGGAGACAGTGAAAGTGGGGGTCTATGTCTTCTACACCGGAGGACCGGAGGGAGTGCAGCTTCTCAAGGTCCTTCCTGCCGAACCGACCGGAAAACGTGAACGGATCATCTCGAATACCTTTCCGCCTTCCGAGGAGCCGATACTGCGCGAGTTCGGTCTGAAAGCCGTGGCTCAGAAGATCTTCCGGCGAGGCAATCGCTACATTACTGTGGAGTGTTTCGAGTTCGCCACTCCCCGGGGTGCCAATGCCGCTTACGGACTCTTGCGGCGCGGTGCCACAACGGTGGTGAAAAGAGGAGACGGCTCATCCGAGGATAGCGATACTATATCTTTCTGGCAGGGCAATTATTTCGTCAAAGCAGCAGGCACCTCCGAAGACGATGACGAAAGCAAAGAGGTGGTCCGCTCCTTTGCCGATCGGCTGGGCAAGCAGCTCGGCGACCAGCTCGACAACGAGGTCCGCACTGATCCTGCTCCGCCGGTGGTGTTGAAGAGCTTGCCGAGTCTCGATCGCGTTTCCGGAAGCGAGAAGCTGGTCATGGGACAGCTTTCGGCAAGGCGTTTTTTCCAGGCGCCCGGGGTTGAGGCGCTCGGTGTCGAGCAGGCCCGCGCCGCCATGGTGGCGGACTACCAGGTGCAGGATCCTTATCCTGAACGTCTCAGACTTCTATATATAGATTACGGAAATGATGATCTGTCCATGTCGGCATATGCGAGGTATATGCAAGCCATGGGGCAATTGCAGAGACCTGTCTCGACGGTGGGTGGCGATCATCCCAGCGCGCTCTTCAAGCTCAACAAGCGCTTCCTCTATCTGGAAGTGAAAGACCGGGGCCGGCTGGTGGTGATCAGCGGGGCGCGCAAGAAGCCTTCGGCTCCGCTCCTCTCGCGCCTGTTTTGATTTGTAACGCAAGCAGATCCCGGAAGAAAGAGATTTCTCGGAAAGAAAAAGAGTGGGAAAAAATACCCGAACATGCACTGGGTATGCGTGTTGAGCCGATTCTAAAGGAAAGATATATGTCTCGAATTGCTAACAGATCTGTCAAAAGCGCACAAATAGGGGGATTCGAAAGTTGACACAGCGGATTGGGTCGCGGTAAGATTCAATTCTTGGACAGCCGCACGTTCCAAGTGAGTCGTGCAGCGGTCCGGTTGTCTCGGACAACCAGCATTTATTGAACCCTGATAACTGAATAGCCAATCAAGGCGCCTGTCAAAACTTTTGAGTAGGCATTAAACTCTTTGATTTCACCAGTACTCCTGGTGAAGGCAATTTGACAACGGAGAGTTTGATCCTGGCTCAGGACGAACGCTGGCGGTGTGCCTCACACATGCAAGTCGAGCGGACGAAGTTGGTAGCTTGCTACCAGCCAAGTTAGCGGCGGACGGGTGAGTAACACGTAGGAATCTACCCTCAGGAGGGGGACAACGAGCCGAAAGGAGCGCTAATACCCCATATGCGGTGACGTGAAAGGAGTAATCCGCCTGAAGATGAGCCTGCGTCCGATTAGCTAGTTGGTAGGGTAAAAGCCTACCAAGGCTACGATCGGTAGTTGGTCTGAGAGGATGATCAGCCACAATGGGACTGAGACACGGCCCATACTCCTACGGGAGGCAGCAGTGGGGAATTTTACGCAATGGGCGAAAGCCTGACGTAGCGACACCGCGTGAGCGAAGAAGCCTTTTGGGGTGTAAAGCTCTGTCAGCTGGAACGAACACAATGACGGTACCAGCAGAGGAAGCATCGGCTAACTACGTGCCAGCAGCCGCGGTAAGACGTAGGATGCAAGCGTTGTCCGGATTTATTGGGCGTAAAGAGTTCGTAGGCGGTTAGTTAAGTCTGGTGTTAAAGACCGTGGCCCAACCACGGAAATGCATCGGATACTGGCTAACTTGAGTGCGGTAGAGGCGAGTGGAATTCCCAGTGTAGCGGTGAAATGCGTAGATATTGGGAAGAACACCAGTGGCGTAAGCGACTCGCTGGGCCGTAACTGACGCTGAGGAACGAAAGCCAGGGGAGCGAATGGGATTAGATACCCCAGTAGTCCTGGCCGTAAACGATGGATACTAGGCGCTGCGGGTATCGACCCCTGCAGTGCCGCAGCTAACGCGGTAAGTATCCCGCCTGAGTAGTACGGCCGCAAGGTTGAAACTCAAAGGAATTGACGGGGGCCCGCACAAGCGGTGGAACATGTGGTTTAATTCGAAGCAACGCGAAGAACCTTACCAGGGCTTGACATCCCGGGAATCCTCTGGAAACAGAGGAGTGCTCTTCGGAGAACCTGGAGACAGGTGGTGCATGGCTGTCGTCAGCTCGTGTCGTGAGATGTTGGGTTAAGTCCCGCAACGAGCGCAACCCCCGTTGTTAGTTGCCATCAGGTAATGCTGGGCACTCTAGCGAGACTGCCGGTGACAAACCGGAGGAAGGTGGGGACGACGTCAAGTCATCATGCCCCTTATGTCCTGGGCCACACACGTGTTACAATGGGTAGGACAATGCGATGCAATCCCGCGAGGGGGAGCGAACCGCCAAACCTACTCTCAGTTCGGATCGCAGGCTGCAACTCGCCTGCGTGAAGTCGGAATCGCTAGTAAACGCCGATCAGCACGCGGCGTTGAATACGTTCCCGGGCCTTGTACACACCGCCCGTCACGTCATGGGAGCTGGTCACGCCCGAAGTCGGTGTGCTAACCCTCTGGGAAGTAGCCGCCTAAGGCAGGGCCGGTGACTGGGACGAAGTCGTAACAAGGTAGCCGTACCGGAAGGTGCGGCTGGATCACCTCCTTTCTAGGGAGAACTCGGATAGATACCGGCCGCGGTGCCGGATATCGATTTCCGACAGAGGTGAGTTTCTTGGAAGTCGAAAGACGATTTACTTTTCAGTAAGCACCAAGACTCTGTTCTCACAGGTCGATGCCGAAGATTCTATCTGGTGTAAAATCTACTCGAAGACCAGATAGATGTAGGCGACAGGCTCTTTGATGGCTATTCAGTTATCAGGGTTCGATACCCTTTTCTCAATCACGAAGGCGACTCGAGCCTTCGTTTTTTGTCTTTTTCGAGCAATCTTGCTGCTAACATTGTCTTATGGATGCAGAACGAAAGATTGTCAGGGTTGTTAACCGCCGTCGTTTAGACGAAGGGTCGGGTACGGACGTGGCATTCTGGAGGTCACAGGTGCCGGAAGCTCGAATTGCAGCTCTGGAAGAGATCCGCCGGGACTATATCCAGTGGAGGTACGGTGCTCAGCAAGGACTTCAAAGAGTTTATCGAGTTGTTAAACGAGCATGACGTCAGGTATCTTGTTGTAGGTGGCTATGCCGTGGCGTATTACGGCCACCCCCGTTACACCAAGGACCTCGATATCTGGATCGATTCCTCAGAGCGCAATGCACAGGCTCTGGTGGCAGCACTCGATGATTTCGGGTTCGGTTCTCTTGGCGTGAGCATCGGGGATTTTATGGGAGAGTCTCAGGTCGTGCAACTAGGTTATCCTCCGAACAGAATCGATATTCTCACCGGAGCCGACGGAGTCGTCTTCGACGATTGTTATGAACGCCGGGATGTGGTGGAGCTCGCGGGGACGAAAGTCAACTTCATCGGTCTCGAGCATCTTTGCGCAAATAAGAGGGCAACCGGTCGGCTTCAGGACCTTGCCGACCTGGAGGCTCTCGAGGCGGAGGAATGAGCACCGTGCCTGGTAAGAGTAAGATAGGTATTCTTGCGATAGAGAGCGTGTCGTCAGGCTCAATCTCTCTTCTGTTGTCCCAGGTCGACGATCTGAAGATTTCGGGTGTAACCTCGACAGATGCGGAGGCAATCGAGATTCTGGGCCGAGGCGGCACTGAAGTAGTCGTCATTGACATGGCGCTTTCAGGTATCGATACCCTAGACCTGATCAAGAGAATCAGGGTCTCGGCTCCTTCTGCTCGCCTTCTGGTAGTCACCGCCAGTGATGACCCGCACGACATATTCGTGGCCCTGGATGCCGGAGCGGACGGATATGTTTTGAAGAACAGCCTCACTGAGACTCTCGAGAATGCCGTGCACAGCGTCAAGCTTGGAGCTGTCTGGCTCGATCCGGGGATCGCCAGGCAGCTGGTTCATGTCATCGAGACCAGCAAGCCGAAGAAGAACACACGAATCCTGCCGACCGGGCTGATCACCATACCGCTTTTCCCGGACGAGAAGACCCGACTGGCTGAGCTCGCCTCGGCGTCCTGCAAGGACGGGGTCTGCATGATCGATCCGGGGTTTCTGAAGAAGCTCAGGAATTTAGCCCAGGCGCAGGCTTGAGGGCTCAGATGCGGACGAATTCGAAGCGTGATGAAAAACCACAAGCTCAACGTCTATGCTCATCCAGAGCGCAGATCACAATCATGGCGAACGCTCCTACGAGTATCATGACCATGGACATGGCTGCCAGAAAGAACATTACCGGATGGCCCGCCTGATACAGGCTTTGCAGGGCGGAGATCAACTCGGGGTCAACGCCCCTGTCCTTCAGATAGAAGTAGGCCAGCCCGCTGTAGCAAATCGTCGACACTATCGCCAGAAGCAGAGTGAGACCCGAGTAGAGCAGAAGCTTCATTCTTTGAGTGTGGGTTGCAGGCGTGAGTGACGATTGGATTCGGCGCAGTAGCGCCATTAGTTTTTCCAGGAAGTAGACTGCCGGGAACGCCATTACCAGGGTGATCAGAAGGGCGGTCCACAGCGAGGCAAATTCCGCTCCGTAGCGTACCGACCAGGTCAGCCAGCCGTTATACTGAAGTAATGCCGGTATGGTGGCAAGCGCGAACATCGTCAGGATGGCGATACCTAAAACTCGGATCAGAGCCAGCTCATTTTTGAACAATCTCCTTTTGAGCAACAGCATCTTGCCCGAGCCTATTGCTTCAAGATCTCTGGCGAGCGAGTCGCAGTCTTGATATCGCTCTTGCGGCTCCTTTTCCAGACAGCAGAAGATCGTGCGGGCGATCACGCCTGGTATCATCCTGCTTGTTTCAAATGGTGCAGGTCTTTCGGTCAAATGGGCGCTGAGAATCTGCATCGGAGCGCGCCCTGCAAAGGGGGCTCTGCCGCTTACCAGCTCGTAGAAGATGCAGCCCAGGCTGTAAATATCCGAGCGCTCATCGAGCGAGAGACCCAGGCACTGCTCCGGGCTCATATACAGCGGTGTGCCGAAGACATCGCCTGTCTGCGTGAGATTCTGGGTCGACCTGGTCTCTCCGTACTGCACCTTGGCGATCCCGAAATCCACCACGGTAACTCTATCTCGATCGTTATCAAATGCAGTGAGAATTACATTGCTGGGCTTCAGATCCCTGTGGATGACTCCAGCCTGGTGAGCCTGGCCGAGGCCGCGGCAGATCTGTATGATGACATCGACAGCCCAGTCGATTCCAGGCGAATGGCCGCTCTCGAGTTTTTGAGACAGGGTCTGGCCGGAAAGATACTCCATGACTATGTAGGGCGCATTGTCCCTGGTTCTGCCCTGATCAAGCACAAGGACGAGGTTCGGGTGGCAAAGTCCGGATACCGCGCTTGCTTCCTGCTCGAATCTAGTGACCGACTGGGGATCGGCAGCTAGCTCCGGTTTCAAGACCTTTATCGCGACCAGTGTGTCGAGCTCTTCGTCTCTGGCCAGGTATACGGTGCCCATGCCGCCGCTGCCCAGGACTGCCTGCACCTGGTACTTTTCGCCCAGGTCAGGCAATGTGTGATCCGAGCTTGCCGGGGCCGCGAATTCGACTGGAGGCGCGAAGGCGGGCGCTTCAAAGACATGACAAGTACAGCTGGCGCTGCGGAAAATCCAGGCTGTAAACGATCCTCGTCTCAACTCTCGGACGGCTTTGCCGCATTTATTGCAGAGTCTCAATCGTTAGGATCCTCGAAGTGTTCCTGGAGCTGCAAACGAACGGTTGCCTGTGCTGTGTATATACCCTGCTGGTGTCCGTTCCTGAAGCATCCAAACGCATTGGTGCGATTGTGGTAATGACTGGGCAGGTGTTGGCACTCGATTGATTCTGAATTTTGATAATCACTTGCCAGCCATGGGGATCGTCCTGACCGGTGTCCTTGTAGCCTGGAAGAGCACATCGAGCTTGATGGGTCTCTTGATGTAATCCGAATAAGAGCCTGACTGGTTGTCTACAATCGCTTCTTTCTTGACCGGGTCGTAGCCGATCACATTGACGGCGTGCCTGCCCCCCACGGCGTCGCCGAAAGGCGGGTTGCCTGTGTGCACGCTCAAGATGGCAGGGAATGCCCCTCTTTTGTGGAAGTCCTCCAGGGTCTTCTGTAGATCGCCTTCTTTCGAATAGTAAGAAGGAAGATTCAGATCCGGATCTCTCCTGCCGGTGATCAGCTCGTTTATCCTGTCTCTCTGGTAGACATTGAGTCCGCTGAATTCTTTGTTCCAGGTGAAACCGAGGAATCGATCTCTTTCTCCTGTATCACCGGGACCTTTCTGATCCTGCTCGTAGCTCCAGGCCCTGCCGTGCGTGTCTTGATAGAGAGCATTGACCGCCGCCACCTGGAAGATCTGGGAGGCGAAGTCGCGGTCGCCGTCTTTCGCCACTCTGGGAGTCGCTTCTTGATTCGGGACGAGACTGCCGGGGGGCACGTGCACATATTCGCCACTGGAAGCCTTGAAAGCGCCGTTTGCTGCTACTTCCGCCACGAGCCCTGCGGCTTTTTCCGGGTGTTTCGTGTACATATTCGCTTCAAGAGAAGCCACGGCGCAGGTGTCGTGACCGCCCTGGTCCACCGAGGTGGGCGTGGCGGCGTGGCTCATCACCTGCTCGGCCAGCAGTACCCGACTCTCGGGCGTGGTGCTGAATCCGTGCGATCTCATCAGTCTCGAGACAGCGTCATAGGTTCCGGAGACCTGGGCGGGCTTCAGCCCTCGCTCGCTTGCACGGGACTCGAAGCGCACCATGTCGGCTTTGAACTTCGCCAGCTCAGCCGGATCTTTTATGGCTGATTCGGCGGTGGACATCAGCTTCTCGCGAGAGTATGCGACATTACTGTCATTCATGGTGGTGCTTACCCGGTCTTTTCCGTCGGGACCCTGGTCGAAGACCGTCAGTCTGCCGTCGCCAGACTGAAGCATGGCAAAATTGGCTTCCGGTCTGTCTCCCGCGTGTCTGTATACAGTGCCTCCCTGACCGTCGGGCTTTACATCGAGACCCTTGGCCAGATAGGGACCGTCGATTTTGACCAGGGCTCCGGAGTTGTCCCGGGTGATGGCAATACCATCGGCGGTGCGTCTGATCTCGCCGTCCGGCGATTTGGTGAGGGAGCTGCCATCTGCTTTGCTGTAGGTCGAGGTGGAACCGTCTGTGGTGAGATAGTCTTTGTTCGGAAACAGGGTAGTGGTCTTGCCGTCTTTGTACTGAGTGACGAAATTACCGTCTGGACCCAGAGAAGTGGCAGTTCCATTAATAGGATCCCAGGACCTGGAGGTCGCGCCGTCATAGTGGGTGAGCCTGCCGTTCTGATCGGTGCCGGGTATTTTGAGAGTCTGCCCTTCTCTGAGATCGCCTCTGCCGGGACCGAGACCGTTGAGGGTCTCTACCGCCTGACGGAAAGACTCTCTCTGCTCCGCCGTTGCGTCCTCGCCCAGCACCCGGCTGGTTATCGCTTTGAGATCCTCTCCCGGACCGACCACCGCCTCGCCCTGTTTGCGCTCTTTCAGCTTGTGCCTGGGATCCACCTCGAAGGCAAAGCCACCCGAGCTCGCTTCGGTGCCTCTGTCGCTGCTAGACAGGCCGGCGAGCAAGACTTTCGCTTCCGGAAAGCCCTTCATCTCGCCGCTCTGCTCGACCGCGCCCGGAGCTCCTGTCCTGAGCATGGAAGGGGCTTTTCTGTCGAAGAGAGAAGCAGTGTCGAAAGCGAGATCGCCACTGTCTGCGGTTGGCTGCCGATCGCTTTGCGCAGCGGCGCGGGAGGTGGGCTCGGAGTGGAGCCGGCTTACTTCCGGATCGTCAAAAAGGGCTTCGGAGACTGTTCTCGATTGTGAGGGCGCCACCTGATCGGTTGCCCGTCCTGTTTGAGCGTCCATGATTGCTTGTCTTTCGATTGGTGGTAAGTCTGTCTTTCGACTCTCTTATTATGGACGGCAATCGCAACCATATCGTGACATCGGTCAGGCGCCCAAACCGGAAGCCTGAGCCCTGCTTGCAAAACAAGCAGGGCAGGAAAGTGATTTCGTTAGAGGCAGGATGTGGAGCTTCTGCGCTCAGTAATTGCGGGTCCAGTAACGGCCTGAGTGCTGCGGTGTGTCATGGATCGGGCGCGACTCTTCGAAGCATTTGATCAGCTTGTCGCACTGCTCGCAGCGGGGGAATTCGCCTTTCCAGCGCCTGGGTATGCGGTGTCCGTTGTACTTGCAGGAGACCGATCGCGGCGCTAAAAGAGACGAGAAAGATCCGGTGATTGCCTGGAATATTCCTGAAAAGCCTGATTCGCCGGGGGAAGAATCGTATTCGCTCACGAAGCCGGGCATTCTCCGCTTCTGTTGCGGTTCCATCTCTTCTGCGGCTTCGGTCCTGGCGCAACGGAAATTCTCTACCAGGGCTCTCAATTGACCGGTTTCGAACTGTTCGCTATGCATCTCCTCAATCCTCTCGTCATCGATTTCATCATTCTTGCGACCCACGGCTGATTGTAGGAAGCAATTGTGTAAGAATCGTGACTTTTTGCCGGGCCGGGCGGGAATATTGCCAGAGCCGGCAGGTGATGGAGGAAAGACCGTGGCAGCGCCCGATCCGGTGCTCGATATCTCGGCAAGATATGAGATCCACGAGAAGCTTGGCGAGGGCGGCGTCGGGCTCGTGTACAAAGCCAGGGACACTGTCCTCGACCAGTGGGTGGCTATCAAGGTCATGCTTTTCGAGACCGACGAGGGTGTCGTGCGCTTCCAGCAGGAAGCCCGGGCCATCGCCAGGCTCAATCACGAGAACATAGTGAGAGTCTTCGATTTCGGACAGACCGCGGACGGCAAGCTCTATATGGTCTCCGAGTTTCTCGGAGGCTCGAGCCTGAAAGATCTTATACGCCGGCGCGGCAGTCTCAGCGAAGCCGAGGCGATTCCTGTTTTCGAGCAGATCGCCCGGGGGCTCTCCTATGCCCACAAGAACAGGGCTATCCACCGGGATCTGAAGCCAGCCAATGTCATGCTCATTGACGATGAAGGGGCATACCGGGTGAAGCTCATCGACTTCGGTCTGGTCAAGCTGGCTGGCGAGAATCAGGATCGGGATCAGAATCAGGGGCTTACTTCCACCGGAGTCGGCATCGGCAGCCCACCTTATATGTCCCCGGAGCAGGCGCAGGGTATGCCGGTGGATGAAGGCACCGATATCTATGCCATGGGGTGCCTGATCTTCGAGACCCTTTCAGGCCGCCCTCCTTTCCAGGGTGAGACTGCCATCGAGACGATCAGGATGCATCTGTCGCAGGAGCCTCCCTGCCTGTCGGATGTCGCCGGGGATGCTGTTTCGGACAGCCTCGCGAGCCTGGTCGCCGACTGTCTGGCCAAGGATCGCTCTAGCCGCCCGGCGAGCCTGGAGGAGGTTCTCAGCCGGCTTGCCGGGGCAGAGACAGAGCCGGTTCTCGAGCACGTCCCTGCAAGTCCGGCGAAGAAAGCCGGCAGTCCGGTGAGGATAGCGATTTTGGCTCTGCTCGTTGCGGGACTGTCTGCGGCTTTTTTCTTCTTTCGATCGCAGGACCCTTCGCCGGAGCTCGAAACAGCGGCCGAGCGAAATTACGATATGTTCGACAGGGTTCCCGCCAGCGAAGGACCTCAGTTCAGCGACCTGGGAAACGAAAAGTACGGACTGATCGACTGTCGGGACGAGGATCTGGAACGATTCGCCAGCGAGCATCCCCGGGCCAGGGAGGTGGAGCTCGAGCTCTCCGCCCTGAAGGGCTACGGTCTCAAATATCTGAAAGGACTTCCTGTCCGGTATATCAATCTGGACCGGGTGCAGATCCGGGACCGGGACTTCGAGTATCTGGCCGATCTGCCCTTGTTGCAGACGATCCATATGCAGAACAACTTCTCTATGAAGGGACCCGGATTCAAGGCGCTGGCAAGACTTCCCAAACTCGGCGAGCTCAAGCTCACCAACAGTCACCTTACCGAGAGCGCCATGATGGCGATTGCCGAGATCAAAAGACCGATGCGGATCGATATGACAGGCTGTTTTTTCCCATCCGGTAGCTTGCGTCATCTGCGCCCGCTCGAGCTGGACAGATTGCATCTCTGCCAGACCGAGATAAATTCTCTTGATGGTCTCAGAGGAGCATACTGCCGGGAGCTCCATCTGGAGAACACACCCGGCATAGCCGATGCGGATTTCTCCTGTCTGGCGGAGGTCAGGGGTCTGGAGGCACTCAATATCGACAATTGCAATGTGAAATCCGGGGGTATCGGTGCGATTGCCCGTCTCGAGAGGCTCAACTGGCTCTCTATGATCGGCTGCCAGGCAGGACCGGTGGAGCTCGCTCAACTGGCGCGATTCTCCCGTGTCGCCGACCTCGGTCTTACCGTTTGCGGCAGACCCGATGAATTCTATAAAGCGCTTTGCGGTTTGAGAGAGCTGCGCTCCCTCACCGTTGCCGGTGCGCGCCTCGCCGACATCGCCCCCCTCTCCGGAGCGCGGGTCAGCAGGCTGGAGCTCAGGAACAGCGACGCCTGCGGCAGCGATGTCTTGGCGCTCGACCGGGTCCCCGGAATCAAGAGGCTTGTTCTGACCGGTTGCAAAATCGACCAGGACTTCTTCGAGCAGCTCGGCGAGCATGGCGATATCAGAGATCTAACCCTGGCTGAGTGCCGGCTGACCGGCAGACAAATTGCTCAGATCGAGAGTCTGAAGCGCCTGGAGCTCCTCACGATCAGGGACGTTCCGTTGAAAGATGACGCTCGGCAGAGGATTCGGGGGGCACTGTCTTCGACCAGAGTCCAGATCGATTGATCAGGACCGGAGGCGGTAGCCTACTCTCGAGATGTTCTCGATGATCGAGGTGGAGAGATCGTCGCCTTCATCCACTACTTTTCTGATTCTTCGTATGGAAGCACGCAGTCCCTCGGAGGACGCCTCCGAATCGGTATGCCAGACCCTGGCGAGAAGGGCTTCGGCGGAAAAGACCTCGCCGGGGTGTCTGAGGAAGAACTCGAGGAGGGCGAAGTCCCGGGGTGGCAGATGAAGCTCTTTGCCGCTGCGGCTGAGACGGTGACGGGTCGGATCGAGCTCCAGGTCCCCGACCCGCAGGGTGTTGCTGGTCTCCACACTGCGCCGGCGCAGAAGGGCCCGGATGCGCGCGGACAGCTCGCGCAGATCGAAAGGCTTTGTCAGATAATCGTCAGCGCCTGTATCGAGGCCTGTCTCTTTGTCCCTGATCTCCCCTTTGCCGGTGAGCATGATGATCGGCGTCTTGCCGCCGCTTGCCCGGTAAGACCTGATCACCTCTATGCCGCTCATGCTCGGGAGCTGCCAGTCCAGGACGATGACGTCGAACTCGGCTACTTTGAGAAGATCGACTGCCTCGTCTCCGTCCAGCACATGCTCCACTGTGTGGCGCTCGCCGGAAAGCCCGTCGACAAGGGTCATCGCGAAGTCTTCATCGTCCTCGACGACAAGAACTTTGGCCATTCCTTCTCTCACCTCCTCCTGTCAACCGTGCCCTTGCAATCCCTCGCTTTCCTGACAAGAATATATCGTTATGACCAGATTTTTTCTAATTTAACATGAGACTCCGGCTGCCCCTCACTGCCCAGGTTTTTGTCCTCGTCACTATTCCGCTGGTGTTCCAGCTTGTTTCGCTGTTTGCTATCGCCCGTCTGCAAAGCGATGCCGAGGAAGAGTTGAGACGGGCCACCATCGCCAAGAAAATCGCCGACGAGGTCAACCAGCTCTCCAATGAGACCCTCGACGCCATGACATCGTACGGGGCGGAACAGGGCGACTTCGTCATGCCCGGCAGGGGCGTTATCTATGATCTTCACGAGAGCTTTTCGAGACATTATAAAAAGCTCGAGAAGCTGACCGAGAACGATCCCGAATCCAGAAAGATCGTCATCGAGGCGGAGAAGGCGGGAGAAGCGGCTTTCAAGACGCTCAAGGAGCTGGACTATTCTATTCATCACCGTCATCACCGCACCGAAATCGACGGTAAGGAGAGCCGCAAACCGCTCTGGAAGAATCTCAGGAAATACGGCAAAGATCTCCTCAGCCATGATCTGATTGATTTAGCCAAAAGCAAGGAGCGTTATGCCGAGACCAGTCCCGAGGTGCAGGCGCAGCTCCGCCAGCGCGTGCAGACTTTCATGCTGCTGGCCGGTGGTGCCAACCTGATGATCACGCTTTTCGTGGCTTTTTATCTTACCCAGGCTCTCGCCAACAAGATTCGCCGCCTGAACGAGAATACCGTGCGGCTGGCAAGCGATCTGCCACTATATCCGGTGATGGAGGGCGACGATGAGCTCGCCCGGCTCGATCAGGTCTTTCACCAGATGGCGGGTCAGTTGAAAGAGGCTCATCGCAAAGAGCGGGCGCTTATCGACAACGCCCGGGACATAATCTGCTCCGTCGACGAGAGCTCCAGGTTCGTGGCGGTCAACCCGGCGTCGCTGGAGTTGCTCGCTTATGCGCCCGAAGACCTTCTGCGTCTTCCTTTCGTCGATATCGTAGCCGCCGAGCAGGCGGCCTCCACCCTGGAATATCTCGATCGGGTCAAGGAAGCGGAGCAGACCGATGCTTTCGAGACCAGGCTCAAGCGCAAAGACGGCAGCATCATCGATGTCCTGCTCTCGGCTCATTTCAGCAGAGAGGAAGCTTCGATATTCTGCGTGATCCACGATATCACCGAGCGCAAAGAGGCGGAGCGCCTGCGTCAGGAAGTGGTGGCCATGATCACTCACGATTTGCGGACGCCTCTTGCCACTGTCTCCAATATCTTCGATTTTCTGGGCAGGGGCGATTTCGGCAAGCTTTCGGAGAAAGGCGACAAGTATGTCGATTCCGGGGTGCGGAATATAAACCGGATGATGACCCTGGTGAACGATTTGCTCGATATAGAAAAGCTCAAGTCGGGCTCTATCGATCTCGAGGTCCGGGCCGTCAATCTCGCCGATGCCCTCCGCAATTGCGCAGGTCTCTATCTGGCTCTTGGTGCCGAGGACGGCATCGACGTAACGGTCGATTCGGAAGACGACGATATCAAAGTGCTCGCCGATGAAGAGAAACTTTCGCGTCTGCTCAACAATCTGGTGGCGAATGCGGTGAAATTCTCTCCCCGGGGCGGCACTGTGAAGATCTCTTTGAGCCGCCGGGACGGCGGCGCGATCATTTCGGTGAGCGATCAGGGACCGGGCATTCCGGATGGTGTCATCGATCGAGTATTCGAGCGATTCTTCCAGGTCCAGAAAAGCTCCCGCAAGGGCCTGGGCTCAGGCCTGGGGCTGGCCATCGTCAAAGCAATCGCCGACGCCCATGGCTTCCGGGTCTGGGCCGAGAGCGCCGAGGGGGAGGGTAGCACTTTCAAGCTTCTCATACCCGGGAATAGCTTACGCTAGAGCTCAGGAAAGGGAGGCCGCCGGCTCTTTTTTCGAGTGAGAGAGGACCTGCTCGAGGACATCCTCGAGGATCTTCACGAGGATGTCCGCTTCCCGGGTTCGCTGGTCGACCGTGCCGAAAATCCGGATCGAGCGCTCGCCGGTGCCGAGGATATGCAGCCCGTGCAGGAAGCTCTCGTGAACGACTTGATCGACCAGGTCATGGCTGGGAAGATCGAAAGCGTTCATCTGACCCAGTCCCCTGACATTGCTGACGGCGCCTGTGCCGGGGAATTTCTTCTCGAGGCGATCGCCCATCTCGCTTAACGCCTGCCGGAGATATTTGCCGGCTTCGATGCAGTTGTCCGGATAGGAGCGTCCCAGGCAGGGGTCGGTATTTTTCAGCTCCTCGAGAGTATAGACCGCCACCGCTATGCCCAGAAGATTGCCTTCCGCCCAGGTCCCGGAGAACTTGCCCGGGGGCCAGTCTTCCAGAAGCCGGCTCTGGATCAGCGCCCCTCCCACATGAAGCGGTTTGGCGAAGGACATGATGTCCGGTTTGAGGTTGGGATGATTTTCGTACCAGTTTTGCATGCCGGTGAATTTACCGGTGCGGAAAAGACCTGTCTGGACTTCATCGGAGATCAGGCAGAGACCCCGGGAGCGATATTTGCCCAGGAAGGTGTCCAGGCAGGCGAGGAATTCCCGGCTGGGAATGATATAGCCGCCTTCGCCCTGGATTGGCTCGATTATTATGGCGCTCAGCAGATCGGCCGGCACCTTGCCGCTATCCATAACGGACTTCAGCCGTTTTTCTTCGATCAGCTCCTGGATCGGCGTAGCATCGATGAATTCGTCGAAGTCGATGGCTTTGCCGTAGGGAACATGCACTACATATGGTACTGCTTGATAGCCTTCCTTCTGGCGCCGCTTGCTGAGCGAAAGGGTGTTGCTGGTGGCGGTCCGTCCGTGGAAGGCGCCTTTGAACGCCAGCAGGTAGAAAGGATAATTCGACCAGACGCTGTCCCTGGGCATCTCGATTGTCTTGATTCCGAGCTGCTCGCACATACCGGCGTACTGCTCGTCGTCGAGAACTTTCTTGATCTGGCGAAACTTATTGAACATCGCCACTTTCAGGGCGTTCTCATTGGCCTCGGTGCCGGCATTGGCGAAATTCATCCGGTACTCCGTTGCGTAAGCAGCCCTGGCCATATCGGTCATGAGCCTGGCTAGATCCTGGGCGACCGGAGCGCCGTGACGGCTGTTGAAGAAATAGTCGGTGCCGGCGCCCATAAAGCCGGGGATAATCGAGCCGAGTCTCTGGAGTTTCGGAAAAATCGCCGGATGGTTGTAGCCGAAGACCGCGTTCGTTCCGACGCCGAGGACGGCGTCGAAGAAGAGATTGTCTCCCAGGGCGCTGATAAACGGTCCTATGGCGATATGGGTGGGATCGATGATGGCGGGAAAGTCATGGTGAGTGGTGGCAGGAATCACCGCCATCTGATCTTCCATAACCGACACCGCTTTCTCGCCTGCGAGCTCGGCCGGGTCGACTTTCACCTGCAGGCTTCCCCGGCGGTAGATGGCACTGGTGAAGGGATTGGTGAAGGTCGCTTGATCCTTGTTGTTCTCGCCGATAGAAGTCGTATAGGTTGTCATGCTTGCCTCCCAAGTTACCATAGACCCGGTTATCAGAGCAGATTACCAAAATAGAGCATATAAACCCAGTGATCTCAAGCGGCGCGAGGGAGGTTCAGTCGCCGAAGACAATCTGCTTGGGAAGCAAGGGGTTGCGGAATTGAGCCGTGCGGATGTCTCCCTGGGCCAGCCCCTCTTCGCCCATCTTGTGGAAGCAGTAAGCCCTGGCGAGCCAGTATTCAGCCTTCTGGGGATTGTCGACTATGCAGCCTTTCAGGGTCTGCATGGCTCCGGCGAATTTGCCCAGCTGTATTTGAATGAGCGCTTTTCGATAATAGAAGTCGGGCTCATTGAAATGGGCGGCCACGGCAGCGCAGGCTTCAGTATAGGCTTTGGTCGGATTGGGGACGTCCGAGAAATATTTCTGGGTCAACTCCAGGGTGTCTTTGGAGCGCAGCGAGGTCTGGTTGAAATTGTCTCTCCGCTCGCGCTCACGTTTGACCATATTCTCCGGCGAGCTGTCGAGCTCCAGCTCCTCCAGCACCGTGTCCGGGATTTTCTGCGGGTCCACGGGTCGCACCGCCAGGATCAACTCCTCTCCCTCCCATTGATTGTGCATGACCGGTGTCTGGCGATTGCCCTTGTAATCCTCTCTGACTTCTTCTTCCACAGAGTCCTTCATTACTTTGAAGGCGTCGTCGATGGAGGCCCCGGTTCCCTTGGAGCGCAGGCCTTTGATCAGATTGCGAGTGAAGACGCCGTTCTCGTAACGCTTGGATTCCCAGGACTGCTCGTCGGGGAGGCTCGAGCAGATGACCATGCGGCCTGAGCCCAGGGAAAGGGCCTTGGCGTCGAAATTGCCTACTCTATGAATGCCCTTGGCATTGGGGTCGACGCTGCCGCTATGGCAGGCGTCGAGCAGGAGGAGAACACGCTTGGAAAGAATGCTGTCGGTGACCTCGTCGCATATTTCTTTCATTTTTATGCCGGTGGCGTAGAGATCGTTGGGATCGGTATCGTGGGCCACCAGGAAGTTTCGCCCTCTGACATCGAGCTGAGCAGGGCTTCCGTGGGTGGAGAAAAAGAGCACCACCAGATCGTCGGGATTGGCTACCCGCGCCAGGAATTTCGAGCCCAGCTCCGAGAGTATCCGTCTTTCGGTGGCATCCTCGTCCAGGAGCATACGCACATGATCCGGAGCGAAACCGGCTTCCTTCGTCAGATAGTCGTAGAAGTCCCGGGCATCTTTGGCGGCATATTTGAGGGTCGGGATATCTTTGCTCTTGAATTTGCTTATCCCGACTATCAGAGCCCATTTGTCACGGACCGGCTTGTTGGTGACTTTTCTTTCACCGGTATCGGCATCCTGGCTCTCGTCCTGGGCGAGCACCGAGACAGTCAAACACGGCATGATTATGCCTGCAAGGAACGCCAGAGCAATTGAGACCGGGACAAGCGAAAATATTCTCCGAGCGGACATTCGACCTCCACCTTCTTTATCTGCACTAATTCAGTTCGAGGGAATTGAGGAAGTTGTAGGAGCGGTTCGAGCTTATGAAACCGGCATCGCCGGTGGCGCATACCTGGTAGAACTTGCCGTTGACCAGAAAAATGCGCATGTGGAAGCGCCCCTCCGGAGTGCTTCCCTCTATGTCTCGACCGTCGTAGCGCTGGTGCAGCTTCACCGGAGCCTGGTAGGAAACTTTGCCCTGAACGGAATCGACCAGCCGGCGAGAGACGTCGTCCAGAGCGGCAATCGGCCCGCTCGATAGCTTTTGCTTTGCGGCAAGACCTTCCTGATCGTCGGTGAACTCCGAGCAGCCGGCCCGGAGGGAGCCCTTGTCGCTCTTGAATGTGATCGAGTTCTCCTTCAAAGGAGGGAGGTAGGCACCGGTATCCTCATGGGGCTCGGGGATCATCACTTTGAACCCGAGGCTCGAGTTGTACGGCTTGAGCTCGGCGGCAGGCTCGCCCCCGGAGCATCCAGCAAGGGCCCAGACCGAGCAGGCAGCTAATATTAGTCTTTTCATGGTCGGATTCCGCTTCTGTGCGACTCTTATTCTTTACCCGATCAATCGATATAGAATCAAACCAGGAAGGATCTCTTAAGAAAATCGCGATGTCAAGAGAAGGGTGTATAATACCTCTGCCTCGAGAAGGCAGGTTACTGAAAGGAGCCCATCCGGGGAGATGAGTCAGCGAAAGAGCAGGATGGCCCATCAGGAAAAGGATGTGGCCGGCCAGATCGTCCAGGTACAGCAGCTCGTCGAGCGCCTGTCCGCGGATTTCGAGAGCGCCGACTTTCGCCCCAACAAGACTGTCAGCGAGGGAATCAAACGCAGCATCAAAGCGGTGGATGCCGCCATCGAGCATCTCGCCGCCGAAGAGCATGCCGCGGCTCTTCGCAAGAGCAATATCGCTCTTCTTCATGCTTATTTCGCCCGCGCCATCCTCGATGCCGAGATGACCGAGCACTATCTGGGGGAAAGCAACTTCCTCGAGATCGACGGCGGTATGTCCGACTGGAAAGAGTTCGTGACAGGCGAGATGAGAATTATCGAAGAAGAGATCGTGGCTCTCCGGCAGGAGATCGCGGAGGCGGGGCGGTGAGCGGGATCTTCGACTTTATCTCGGACCGGGCCAAGGACTGGCTATCGACCAGGCGCTCCGGTCAGGCTATGACCCTGGTCACCGAGCTCATGACCCAGGCCAGGCAGAAGCTCAGATCAAGCGACAGTCCTTACCGGGATCTGGCCAGGCGGTGCATCGATCAGGCCGAGGACTCCTATCAGGAGGCTCTCTATGAGTTCAAGGACGGGTCCGCTCTGGAGGCCCTGGAATATTGCCGCAAAAGCATGAAGCTCCTGAGCCTGGCGCTCTATCATATGGCCTCGGGACCCGTCGATGTGAACGAGCCGAAGTTTCCGGAGGATAGCGCCGAAGAGATGATTCTGGAGCTGGCACGGGCGATAGCCAGGTTCAAGGCGACGGTGGAGTACACCAATTGCAGTATCAGCAAAGGAGTCCAGGAGAAGATTATCGAGGCGGCACGAATTTTCGATCAGAGCCTCGAGGTTCTCGCCAAGGATGACAGCGAGCGCGCCAGAGATATAGCTCTGTCAGGTCTCGTGCAGGTCTATGCTCTCGGTCGAGAGATCGGGCAGGGCTCCGCGACTGCCATTGTCGATGGTGCGTATTTGAAACGGCGAGGCGATTCGGACGTCGATCGAATAGTCGATCTCATCGATCAGATCGGCACGGCCAGGCAGTTGCAGGTCGAGTCGGCGGCGGACCACGCCCATACCCGAGTCTCTCCTTATCTTGAAGCCGCTTGCAAGACCCTGGACAATTGTCTGGAGTCTTTTCTCTCCGGAGAGTCAGTGGTCAAGCTTGCCAGAGCCGGCATGATCGAGGCGAAGATGGCCCGCCGATTGCTCGAGTCGAGCACTCAGCCTCTGCTTGAAGATATCGAGCTGCCCGAGGAGAGCGAGCCGGATCGTGTGGAGGCTTTCCGGCAGAGAGTCGGGAAAGTCCAGCGCGTCCTTCGTGATTGCGATCCGGAGAGCATGAAGATCGTGCGGCGCCTGCAGCAGGTCGGCACTTACTATGCCAGAGCGGCGCGGCTGCTGGCCGACGGCGAGCTGATCGAGGCCGAGCGCTACGCCCGCTCGGCGCATCTCGATATCGACTATGCGCGGCAGTTACTGACCGAGGACACCGCGTTTTTCTCGGATGCGATCTGAGCTCGGCGCCGTACTATTCGAGCAAGATCACGTTGAGGTCGGGGTTGTTGAGGCAGGCTCGTTTGATACCACCAGTGGTGACCGGTGTGGTGCTGTCGACGAGGACTTTTCGGAGTGACGGTATGCGGGCCAGAGCCAGCAGCCCTCTGTCCGAGACTCGCGTCCGCTCCAGGCAGACAATTGACAGGTGCCTGTTCTTCAACCGGGCTATTCCTCTGTCGGTGACCCCGGTGCCGTTGAGATTGAGATTGGCGAGATCCTCGAGAGAGGCGATGCTGACCATGGCCCGGTCGTCCACCGAAGTGTCCTCCAGATCCAGATCCGCAAGTCCACGCAAAGATTCGCAAATCTGAGCGACAAATGCCGAAGTGATGGCGGGATTCTCTCGAAAGGCGAGACGCCGGACCCCTTTCATCTCGCAGATCCGATCCACCATCGCCTGATCGACCTTGCAGGTCGAAAGGGTCAGGGTGTTGAGGGCATCGATATGCGATATGAGCTCGAGAGCTTCGGCGCTCAGCTCTTTTACCTTGATCAGGTGGATGATCCGCAGATCCCGGCGCTTGCTGATGATCTTGTAGTAGTCGATTGACAGTGGCTTCTTGTGATCGCCGAGGACAAGCCCCTTGATCAATTTCGTTTTGAGAATCCGTCTCATCAGATCCGGCGACAGGTCTGCCTCCCATACGGACAGAAGAAACGGCTCTTTGATCGTATCGAGATAGTCCCAGTCCAGGTTGGTCTTGAGGTTGTTCGCTCGAACTTTGAGGAGCCCGCCCTCGCGGCTTCTGATGAAGTCATTGTCACTGATGAGCTGGTTAATGTCCTCCGAGATGGCGCTTTTCGATGGCGGAACGGCAGCCTCGACTTCGCTTCCGCCGGGCTGATCGCTTTCCGGCGGCTGGCTCTTGAACAGCAGGTGACTGGCAATGGATAGGCCGAGGACCAGAAGCCCCGCGGCGGCGGTGATAACTATCCCTGCCCTCGGCTTGCGTTTGCCGCCCGATCCGGACACGACCGGAATCTCCTGATCGCTCTGATAGTCCCTGGCGAGCTCCGACTCTATGGTCTCCAGGCAGCCGATCAGCTCGCTCATACTGTCGAGACGCGCCTGCGGGTCCTTCTCGAGCATTCTGCGCAGGGTCTCTTCGAGCAGTGCAGGCACATCCTGGACAAGCATCTCCTGAAGTCCCGGCACCGGAGCCGTAGCGTGCAGTCGCATGGTCTCCAGGGCATTCTCTCCTTTGAACGGCACCGAGCCGGTGAGCATCTCGAAGGCCACGCAACCGAGAGAGTAGACGTCGCTGCGCCTGTCGATGTCGAGACCGGCGGCCTGCTCGGGACTGGTGTAAAAGGGGCTTCCCACTATCTGTCCGGCGCCGGTGAGATAGCTTCCTTCGTTCTCCTCCGTCAGCTTGGCGACACCGAAGTCCACTACCACCGCTCGATAGTCCCGGTCCTTTTCTTCCAGGACGATATTTGCAGATTTGAGATCCCTGTGGATGATCCCTTTGCTGTGGACATAGTCCATGCAGGAGGCTACCTGCTTGAGGAGCTTGACTGCGAGGTCGGGAGGGAGGGGACCTCTTTTCTCGATCACTTCTTTCAGGGAGCTGCCCTCGATAAAAGTGGTCACCATATATGGTGTGCCATCGGTGTCGATTCCGAAGTCCAGAACCGGCGAGAGATTCTCATGGCTGAGACCGCTCTGGGCTTTCGCCTCTCTTTGAAAGCGGATCGTGGCTCGTTCGCTGATGCTGTGCCGGGTCAGGATCTTGACCGTCACGATTTTCTTCATCACTGTGTCTCTGGCTTTATAGACCGCGCCTGCGGCGCCGGAGCCCAGCGGCTCGATTGTCTCGTATCTGTTGCCGACGAGTTTCATCATCTTTCCGATCTCTTCGAGGCTCATAGTTTAAAGCGGCACGGCAGTTTGAACAATAGCGCCGGGGGATCTATCATATAGGGCTTATAACAGTTTCAATATGTGGGATAGGTGCTATATGACCAGGCTGAAGCTGGAGTCCCGGGTTGCCCTCTTTATCTTTGTTCTCGTGATCGCCCTCGGGGCTGAGAATCCCGGTGCCGACGCCCGGTCGGGCGAGAACACCTGGCGTGATATCACCGACCGGGCCTCGCAGGCCATGAGAGAAGGCCGTGACAGCGAGGCTCTGGCCGGATACAAGGAAGCCGTGGCGGAAGCCGAGAGGGTGAAAGCCGAGGACGACCTGCTTGCCCGGAGCTACGAGAATCTCGGACGATTCTACAAGCGCCGGAGGGACTTCGAGAACGCCTGTCTCTATTTCACCCGGGCCCTGGAACGGCGCCGGGAGGCGCTCACAGAGACAGCCGAGCCGGTGGCCGATTCTCTGGAGGATATCATCTACTGCCTTTTCGACCAGCGCCGCTACGAGGCTCTCGGCCCGCGAATCGACGAGCTCCTCGCTTTTCGGGAGAAGCAATTCGGTAGCCAGAGCCCGGAGCTTATCCGACCCCTGGAGCTCGAGGCCAGGCTCTACAGGGATCTTCGCGATTACGATCGTTGTCAGCAGTATCTCGAGAGGCTTCATTCCATCACAGTCAAAGCCTATGGAGGAAAGAGCAGCGAAGCTGCCGAATGTCTCCGGGACCTGGCGCGCAATCGACGGGATCAAAGGCGCTACGCTGATGCCGCGGCGCTCTACGAGAAGGCGCTTGCCGTGCAGGAGAAAGCGATGCCGAGCGAGTCCGGGGGCAAGAACCATCCTGACATAGCCCGGACCCTCGATGATATAGCCGATTGCTACAGGCACGAGGAGCGTTATGACCGGGCTATCGAGGCCCTGTCCCGCTCCCTGTCGATCAAAGAGAAGCTCTACGGAGATCATCTCGAGGTGGCCAGGGCTCTGGGGGACCTCGCCGACTGTCGTGTCAATTCACACCAGGAGAAAGAAGCCCGGGCCGACTACGAGAAGCAATTGGCCATTTTCCGCAAGGTCCTGGGTGAGGACCACATGGAATGTGCTCATGCCCTGGATCGCCTGGCCAATCTCGAGCGCCGCTGTGACGATCTGCCGGCTGCCATCGAAGCCGCCACATCTTCTCTCAAGGTCAGGGAGAAGCTCCTCGGCAAGAAGTCCCTGGAGACCGCCAGGCACATGCGCTGGGTGGCGGGCCTGTACAGCCAGAAAGGCGAGCTCGAGAAAGCCGAGACGATGCTCTTGCAAGAACAGGATCTGCTTGCCCGGGGAAGCAGCGAGTATCTCAATGTCCTCAGGGATCGGCGGCATCTTTTGCAGCGCCTCAAGAGAGACAAGGAAGCCGAAGACCTCGACCGGAAGATCAAATCTATGGAGAAGAAATCGCCATGACCCAGCAATTCAAGGTTACCTATGCGACTCTCTCGGCAGACAATAAAGAGCTGCATTCCATGCTCGATGCCGCCGTCGAGAAAGTGAAGGGCGAGGCCGGCGGTATCTATCCTCTCCTGATCGATGGTCATTCCAGGCAGACAGCCGGCTTTCGCGATTGTGTCAGCCCCGCCGACACGAATTTCCTGGTGGCCAGGGTAGGAAGCGCCGGGGCCGCCGACGTTCACGACGCCGTGCAGGCGGCGCGCAACGCGTATCCCAGCTGGCGAGCAGTGCCCTGGCAGGAGCGCGCCGCCATTATCGAGAGAGCCGCCGATTTGATCAGGAGCCGCAAAGGCGAGCTTACCGCCTGGCTCATTCTCGAGAACGGCAAGAATCGTGTCGAGGCTCTGGGCGAGATCGAGGAGACCGCCGATCTCTACGACTATTATGCTCGACAGCTCCGGGTCAACGACGGCTATGTAAAAGGAATGGGCAGTCTCAGCCCGGCGGAGAGCAATACCAGCGTGCTTCGTCCCTATGGTGTCTGGGCCGTGATCGCGCCGTACAATTTCCCCTATGCCCTGCTCGGGGCGCCCATGGCAGCGGCTCTGCTGGCCGGCAATACCGTGGTGGCCAAGCCCTCATCCAGCACTCCTCTTTCCGGAATAAAGCTTACCGAGATCTTTCACGAGGCTGGTGTCCCCGGTGGTGCGGTTAATCTGATTGCCGGTCCCGGCGCCGAGATCAGCGCCTCTCTCGTCGAGAATCCGGACATAGCCGGCATCACCTTCACCGGCTCTTATGATGTCGGCATGTCCATCTACAGGAAATTCTCCGCTGTCTATCCCAAGCCATGCATAGTCGAGATGGGCGGAAAGAATCCGGCTATCGTCATGGCCGGCGCCGATCTCGACAGGGCCGCCATGGGGGTGTTCCGGAGCGCCTTCGGGATGGGGGGGCAGAAGTGCTCGGCCTGCTCCCGGGTCTATATACACGAAAAGGTCTTCGACGAATTCATCGCCAGGCTTGCCAGGCTTATCGACGAAACCGTCATCGGCGATCCCCTGGAAAAGAGCACATTTCTCGGACCGGTGGGGACACGGGCCGGCTACGGCGACTTCCAGGACTATGCCGCCCTGGCCCGCAGGGACGGTACGGTGGTGCGCGGCGGGGACTGCCCGGCCGGGATGGAGGGCGGCTACTTCGTCAACCCGACCCTGGTCACGGATCTTCCCGACGATCACCGTCTGCTCACCGAGGAGCTCTTCCTGCCTTTCGTCTGTGCCCAGCAAGTGAGCAGTCTCGATCAGGCGATCGGTCTGGCCAATGACACGGACTTCGGGCTTACCGCCGGAATCTTCAGTGGCGATCAGGCCGAGATCGACAGGTTCCTGGATTGTATCGAGGCCGGCGTCGTCTACGTCAACCGTGCTGCCGGTGCCACCACCGGTGCCTGGCCTGGAGTGCAGCCGTTCGGAGGCTGGAAGGGAAGCGGCTCGACCGGCAAGAACATCGGCGGCCTCTATACCCTGCCGTGCTATATGCGCGAGCAGAGCCGAACCGTTATCAGAGGCTGATCGAAAGGGATGGCGAAGCAAGAGGAGGGCAAGCCCGACCGCGATCCGATGCTCGTGATCATCATGCTTTCGCTGATACTCTTTTGCGTTTCCTGTTTCATCGGGTTTTACCGGATCTCGAATATGACAGGCACCAATATAGTGCCTCCCTCGAATCAGGAGCGCTGAGCCGTTTCTTATTCGAAGCCGTCAGCCTCTTCTTCGGGCTCGAAGGAGAGTGACGAGCAGTCGACCTTGTGCGACATGATTGCCGAGCCGCGATAGTCATAATATGTGGTGCTGCGCTGGATGATCTCGCCTGTAGCGTCATACATGGTGATATCGGCAGCGGTCTGGACACCGTTGGGATTGTACTGGATCACTTCCCGGCGGAGCATATGGCCGGATTCTCCGTAGCGGTGGGTCTCTTCGATAAAGGGACCGCCGGAGGCGTGATACATGATCTTGGTGTATTTGTCGACGGTGCCCGCGAAGGTGAAATAGAAATGCTCGGTGAGGGCTCTCTGTCCGTCCATGAGCCATTTGATCTGCTCTCTGTGAGCGAGCTTGCCATTTTCGGGATCCATGGTGTGATTGACCGTCACCGAGGGAGTGCCGTCTCGCTTATAGTCGGTCTGACCCTGAAAGAGGGTCCTGATACCGACGCTCTCTCTCTGGATGGTGCTTTTCAGCTCGCCGTTGGCGCCGACGATCACCACCGATTCGGAAGCCTTTTTCGAGGAGTAGTTGATCTCCTTGGTCATGGAGCTGCCGTCAGGCATGTTAGAGGCTTCGAAAATCCGGGACACATCGCCTGTGACCGGGTCGAAGTCGGTTTCGGAGCGGCTGTTGCGGCCTCTTTTGATGATTCTGACGAGATTCTGATTGGCGCCGTAGACTTTCTCGACAAAGAATCCGACATTGCTCTGGCTGGTCAGAACATGGTAAGTGGTTTTTCCGTTTACGTCGATACGGGTGCCGACGTCGATCTCGTTCCAGACTTCGTCTGTGGCAAGGTCGGCAATACGCAAGTCTTTTGCCTGTTCTGACATGAGTGGGATACCTTTAGAAACATGCTGCAAGATGCGTCCTGCAAAGCAAGGGCAGCCGCCTTGCGGCGACAGTTGAGCAGTGTGGGTCTGGGACTGGTAATCTGAAAAAGGAGGAGAAAGATATTCTCCGGGGCTACCCAAGAATACAGAAAGATTTAATGGATGTCAAGCGGATTTAATGAACCCCGAAATCAGCCCAGGGCAAGGCCTCCCGTCGAGGTCTCTTTGTATTTCTGATTCATGTCGATGCCGGTCTGTTTCATCACCGCCAGAGCCTTGTCCAGGCTTACAAGGTGGACACCGTCCGAGGCCAGGGAGAGGGCGGCGGCGTTGAGTGCCTTGACGGCGCCCATGGCATTCCTCTCGATGCAGGGAACCTGCACCAGTCCCATGATCGGGTCGCAGGTCATGCCCAGGTGGTGCTCGATACCGATCTCGGCTGCCTGCTCGATCTGGTTGGCGGTGCCCTCCAGCATGGCCACGGCCCCTGCGGCCGCCATGGCACAGGAAGTCCCGACCTCTCCCTGGCAGCCGACCTCGGCACCACTGATGGAGGCATGCACTTTCACCAGGGCACCGATTACCGAGGCGACGATGAGCCCGTTCTGGAGAGTGGCTCGGTCCAGCTCGTGAACTTCTCTGAGGGTCCGCCAGACCGCCGGGATGAGACCGGAGCTGCCGTTGGTGGGAGCCGTGACCACCCGGCCGCCGGCGGCGTTCTCCTCGTTGACCGCCATGGCGTAGACCGAAGGTCTCAGGTCGTTCTGAGACCAGGCAGGACCTTCGCCGCTCTGCAGTTTCGAATAGATTGATTTGGCTCTTCTCTTGACGTTCAGACCGCCGGGAAGAATGCCTTCCTGGTTGAGGCCGCGCTCGATGCATTGCTCCATGGTATCGAGGATCTCGGATAGCTCTTCCCTGAGCTTCTTCTCCGGAAGTCCCAGGACTTCTTGATTGGCGATCACCACTTCCCATGGTCTCAGGTCGTTCTTGAGGCACTGCTCCACGAATTCGGCAGCGGTGTTGTAGGGGTAGGGGAGGGACTTGAGCTCCGCCTCATCGTTTTTGAGCTTCTCGAGACCCGACTCGTCCACCGGCTCCACGAAGCCGCCCCCCACAGAAGCCAGGACCTGCTCGCTGAGAACCCGGTCCTTGCTCTTCAGGCGAAAGAGCATGGTGTTGGGGTGGGGCAGGGGTCTGTCCTCGATGGTCCAGGCTCGCCAGATGATGTCTTCTCTCGGATTGAAGGAGATCCTCCGGCCCTTTACCTCGAGGAAAGGGTCGGACAGGAGCCTGTCCTGGGAAGACCAGATCTCATCGATGCTCGCCGAGCGGGGATGCAGCCCCCGCAAGCCGGCGCAGACGGCGCCGTCGGTGGCGTGACCCTTGCCTGTGGCGGAGAGGCTTCCGAAAAGCTCCACCTCGATTTCGAGATCATCTCCGGCATCATCGAGAAGGGGCTCGGTGCTGCGCCGGAAGCTCAGGGCTGCCACCATCGGACCCACGGTGTGCGAGCTCGAGGGACCGACGCCGATCTTGAACATATCAAGGGGGCTTATATGGTCGGCGGAGATGAGGTTCATTGTACCCACCCGGTATTTGACGGAGACCATATTATAGCCACTCCGGATAATACCTGGCGGCACCGGTCGGGACGACGAATTCGACTGCTATATACTACCTCTACCGGCCGGGGGAAGTCATGAGCCGGAATCTCCCTGAGCCTCGAACAGGTATTCACCGATGCGGCCGTTCTTGTCGAACCTCAGCTTCACGACCAAGGGTCTGATACTGGTGGCGGTGCCAGTTGCCTTCGAGCTCGTATTCGCGCTGTTTCTCACTTTCTATGTCGTCAATGAGACCTCGAGGCTCCGCCAGATACAGGAGTCGAAGGTATTGATCCGGTTGATTCAGCGCTCCCACGGTGCAATCTCCCGCGCTTTCCTGATTTTCTACTACTCCCCGCGCTCCCGGGAAATTCGCGCGGGCGAAGCGGAGAAGATTGCGCAGGAGATTAGAAAAGAAGGCCGGTGGGAGCAGAGAGTCCAGCTCGAAAACGTCGGTCCGGAGCTGGCCGAGCTGGTCAGAGAGGTAAGAGCCATGAAAGGGACCGTCCTTGCTCTCACCGACGAGCTCAAGGAAGCTGCCAGGGGACCGCAGAGCGAGCAGAAGATGTACAACCTCGCTCTTACTCTGATACCGGCGATTACCGACGCCAAAGATATCTACCGCCGCCTCCTCGAGAAGGAGACTCGCATGCGAGAGGAGACCTCGGATCGGGAGAAAGGCGACCATCATTGCCATCGTGGCAGTCGGGCTGGTCCTGGGAATCGGTGTCTCGACGTCGATCCTCTACCTTTTCACATCAAGCCTGATCTCCCGGCTCGGCAAGACTGCCGATCGCGCCAGAGCAATCGCGCTCGGAAAGCCGATACCTCCTGTTGAGTATGGGCTCGATGAGATCGCCGATCTGGATAGAGCCCTTGCCAACGCTGCCGCGAGGCTCAAGGAGATCAGGCAGAGAGAATCGGCGATCCTGGACGGTGTCGGAGATCTGATCTTGAGTCTCGACTCCAGGCTGAGAATCAAGACGATCGGCGAGACATGCGAGCGCCACTGGGGCTTCTCCAAGGAGATTCTGCTGGGCCGGTCGGTCCTCACTCTGCTCGACCCGGACTACCGCGAGGAGTTCAGGAGCGCTTTCGAGCGGATAGCGGAGACCGAGCTGGATGGGAGGCTCGAAACCAGCATCTCCAGAGCCGATGGAAGTCCCGGCGTCTTTCTCTGGAGCATCAACTGGTCGGCAAGCAAGAGACATTATTTCTGCATAGCAAGAGACATATCGGAAGCGCGCCGGATAGAGAGACTGAGGCAGTATTTCCTTTCCATGGCTGGGCACGACCTTAGGTCTCCCTTGACGGCCGTGTCCATGGACCTTCAGATGATCGCAGCCGGGATCAGAGGACCGCTGCCGGCCGAGTTCGCGACGGAAGTCGAGGAAATGGACAGGAAGCTCGCAAAGCTGATTGGCTTCGTAAACGAGTTGCTCGATCTGGAGAAGCTCGAGGCCCACCGCATGCCTCTTTCTCTCTCAGCCGTCAGCGCCGGTTCTGTCTGCGAGTCCGCGCTGGAGAATCTGTCGAGCAGCATGGAGCAGAGCGGCAGTAGCATCCGGCTGCCTGAAGACGACCTGCTTTTGCTTGCGGATGAGGCGAAGCTGGAGAAAGGCTTGGAGGGGCTGTTTTCCAGTTGCACTAGAATGGCGCGCGGCGAGTCTGTCCTGGAAGTGAGGCTGGACCGGCTCGAAGACAAAGGAATGATATCGGTTAGAGTCCCCGGTCTTCACGTACCGCACAACGAAAGAGAGGCGATCTTCAATAAGTTGCGCTCGGCAAGTCCTGGCACAGATCCCGACAGAGCAGCAAGTCCCGGGCTCGGTTTGGCTATAGCACGGGCGGTGGCGATCATGCATGGCGGTGAAGCCACCATGACCGATGGCTCTACCCTGAGCCTGACCTTCCCTCTCTACGAAGGAGATGATGATGATAGCCTGCAAGGTCAGACAGAGCACAGGGAGAGAGTCGAATGAGCATAAGGCCCAATCTACTGGCTTTCGGCTCAGCCCTGGTGGGATTTCCCCTGCTCTGTCTCATTGTCTTCATCGCGATCCTCTTCCTCACACTCGGAGATCTCGAGTCGAAGCTCGACAGCGAAGAGCAGTCCACCGAGATCATTTTCCAGACGCAGAAGCTGATGACTGAGACCAGTGAAGAGTTTTTCGAGCTCGGTGTCGGCTTCGGGGTAGTCGAAGGAAGCGTCCCCACATTCCGAAAGCGAGTGAAGGCTCTGTCTGCAAGATACGACGCTTATATAAAATATCTGGCCGGGATACCGAGACATGAGCAAGACGCCCGGAAGCTGGCAGAGTACTGGACGGAGTTCTCGAGGGAGGTGAACCCGGAAGGACCCGGCAAGGAGCCGTATTTCAAGACCATAGTCGGCTCGAGAATGGCGAAGAAGGGTTTCAGGGTCATAAACCTCCTCGATGATATCGCTAACTCGGAGGAGGTCTCCGGAGAGCGCGATATACGAGAGACGACCCGGATCCTCTCCGCGCTGGTCGACAGGGTCTATGCCGGCCTTGGCGCGAGTGTCGCCATCGCTTTCTTGATCTGGTTCTTCTACGCCGTATCAATCAAGAGACCCCTGCTCAAATTGATCGAAGACGGTATTGCGCTGGGAGACGGTGTGCCTCTCAGCCCGCGCATGAAAGGCTGGACCAACGCTGCCGAGCTTGTCGAGCTTGACATGGTGCTGCATGAGGTAAGCGATGCCGTGGAGCAATCGCTCTCCGATGAGCTCGATACGATCAATTTCGCGCTGGACCTGATATGTACGCTGGAGGAGGATGGCACCATCAAATCAGTCAATCCCTACATAGAGAAGCTGACCGGCTTCTCTGTGGAGGAGGTCACGGGCCGGAGCATTCTCGAATATGTCGCCGAAGACCAGGTATCAAGACTGAAGCTTCTCCTGGGCGAGGCGATCACCAGCGGAATTGCACGGACCTTCGAGATCGACATGAGGTCGAGAAACCAGAGCCTGATCGAGACCCGGTGGTCATGCCTGCATTCGCCAGATAATAATAGCTTTTTCGTGATCGTGCACGATATAACCGAAGAGAGGCAGGTCGAGCGCCTGAAAAGAGATTTCAGCGACATGGTGTCCACGGACCTGAGGACGCCTCTGGCAGAGCTGAAAGTCTCCCTCGACCGAATCGTGAGGACCGGGGATGTCGAGCTCACGGAGAAGCTGGCGAAAGGATTCTCGAAGACCAGCGATAATCTGGAGCGCCTGATTATGCTGGCTGATGATCTTCTGGATTTCCAGAAGCTGCAGGGCACCGGACTCGAGCTTGACTGGCGAGAAAATGATCTGGTCCCGGTAATCGAGGACGCCATAGGATATGTAGAGAGGCTGGCCGAAGCTCGCGGAATCGTCCTGGAGATGACATCTGATGTCAAACCGGTGTTCAGTTTCGACAGGATTAGAATTTTGCAGACGATGGTCAATCTGATCTCGAATGCGGTGAAATTCACGCCTGATAATGGCAGGATCGAGGTGAGAATCTTGCCCCATGCTTCGGCCGAGAAAGAGTCGGTCGAGATCCTGGTCATGGATTCCGGGACGGGGGTTCCGGAGAGCCATCACGAGAAGATCTTTCAGGCCTTCGAGCAGGTGTCGAGTCGGGACGCGAAAATCGGCACAGGACTGGGTCTGGCCATTTGCAAGCTCTTCATCGACGCGCACGGCGGAAGGATCGCGGTGATGAGACCAGGCGAGATCGCCGATAGAGCGCTCTCTTTCTCGGACGGTTCGTCCTGCAAGAGCATTTTCCGGATCGAGCTGCCATGCGGTGCTCGAAATGAAGGTCGGTCCCGGAACGGGACCGACCAGTAGAGCGTTTTACGGTCAATCTCAACCGATCCTGTCTCGATTCGCAACAGTGCCAGGAAACTCGGCGCCTTCCTGCAGGTGTGATTTCGGTCCCAGCGAGTTCATGATTGTTAGAGCGAACTCGAGTCCGGAGCGGTCATTCAGAGAATTGCGTACATCTTTGCCTTCCCTGGAGCTCTCGCCGATATTGGGCTCGCTGCCCGGTTTTCCTGGCTGCTGCCCGGGTCGTTCTCCGGTATTGGCGGCTGAGCCGGGTGCCGGGAGCGGCTTATCGCCATGGTGGTGCCCGGGTATCTCCTCCTTCTTTCCTTTCTCGGCGATTTGACTCAGTAGCGAATCTGCCGGCGGGAATTTCGCTAGAGCCGATTGGCTGTCCCTCGACGAGCGTGGAAGCTCTCTTGCCGTCCTGTATCCCGCGAGAGAGTCGGCGGCGTTGAAGCTGGCGGCTTGCGTATCCCTTTCAACCTGATCGAATTGTTGATAAGCTAGTTCTGACATTTTAGAGACCTCGATAAGAAACTGTGTCGGTGCCTTCGCCAGATATTGAATCGCAAGATACGTGATCGATACGTGAGAGAGGCGAGCTTCGAGTCGAACGCCTGTCCGAGGAGCAGGGATGGCAAAGATCCTATTGGTGGAAGACGATCGAGATATCTGCCGGAGCCTGGCGAACTGGCTCGAGAAGGAGAGCTACACGGTGGAGAGTGTAGAGTCCGGAGCTGACGCCCTCCAGCTTCTGCGCTCATTCAAATACGATTTGCTGGTGCTCGACTGGGGGCTTCCGGATATGACAGGGCTCGAGGTCCTGAAGAGGTATCGAGCCGAAGGGGGAGACGCGGCTGTGCTTTTTCTGACGGGAAGGAATACTATCGACGACAAAGAGGCCGGATTCGAGTCCGGAGCTGACGACTACCTTACCAAGCCCTTCGAGGTACGGGAGTTCGGAGCTCGTGTCAAAAGCCTCCTGCGCAGACCGCGAAGCATGCTCTCGATGGAACTGATGGTGGACGGACTGATACTGGACCCGCGAACCCGAATCATCAAGTTCGAGGACAGGTCCGTCCGACTTATGCCTCGAGAGCAGGCCCTTCTCGAGTATCTTATGCGCCGCCAGAACATTATCCATTCCTCGAGGGCCCTGCTGGATGCAGTCTGGCGATCGGACAGCGACACGAGCGAAGACTCGGTGCGCACCTGCATGCGCTCCTTGCGCCTGAAACTGAAAAAAGTAGGAAAGGAGAGCTTGATCAAGACTATTCTCAAGTCAGGATACATTATCGAGAGCTGAGAATTCGCTGTTTATCGGGAGAGAACCTCTCGGGAGGTCTCGCTGGTCGTATCGGGATCGGTCATATCACCGGGCTCGGCTTTGTTCAGCCCCATGAAGGCGAATCTCGCTTTCATCCATTGCTCCAGGTCATCGATCAGGGTATACACCACCGGCACCACAACAAGCGTAAGCAGGGTCGAGGTGATCAGCCCGCCGATAACCGCCACCGCCATCGGTGCTCTTGCCTCCGAGCCCGCTCCTATCCGCAGAGCGATGGGGAACATCCCGGCCACCATGGCCACAGTGGTCATGACGATGGGGCGCATTCTCGTCTCGCCGGCCCTGATGATCGCCTGGGTGCGGCCGACCCCGCTGTTTTGCGTCATCAAGCAGTATTCCACCAGGAGAATGGCATTCTTGGTGACCAGACCCATGAGCATCACGATTCCTATTAAGGCATAAAAGCCCAGGGTGTCGCCGGTGATCATGAGAGCGATGAGAGCGCCGCCCAGAGAAAGGGGCAGGGACATCATGATGGTGAGTGGCTGGAGGAATCCGCCGAAGAGAAGAACCAGCACTCCATAGATCAGGAAGACCCCGACAGTGAGAGCCCACGCGAAGCCCGAGAAGATGTCCTTCTGGATCTCGACATCGCCTGCCGGGATGTTCTTGATGGTTTTCGGCATCTTGTTCCAGACCGGGAGCTTGTGAATCTTCTTGAGGGCTTCTCCCAGGGGCAATCCCTCGGCAAGGCTGGCGTCGATGGTGACCTGGCGCGAACGGTCATAGCGTTTGATCTCGGCTTCGCCGCTGGCGAATCGCACCTCGGCGACATTGCAGAGAGGGACCATCGTGCCGTCGTTGGAAGCCACTCTCAGTTTGCCGATCATATTCGGGTCTTCGCGGTATTTCGGATCTATCTGAACCCGGATATTGATCTGCCTCTCCGGAAGATTGAACTTGGGAAGATTGCGCTCCACGTCTCCGAGTGTGGCGATCAGAGCCGTTCTGGCGATGGTCTCCACCGAGAGCCCCTGCTCGGCGGCCTTGGCGAAATCCGGGATGACCTGGATCTCCGGGCGCTCGAGAGCGGCACTGGATACGATATCGGAGATGCCTGGCAGAGTCCTCATCTCATCGCAGAGTTTGTCTGTGAATTCCCTGAGCACATGCGAGTCGTCGCCGACAAGCACGAGCTTGAGCTTGCCGGTGATGCCGCCCCGGGCCATGAAGCTCAGGCGAGGGCCCGAAACGGTGTTGAGCTTCTCCCTGATTTCGTCCTCGAACTGCTGCTGGGACCGTCGGCGCTCGCTCCTGTCCACCAGGGTCACATATAGAGTTCCCGAATTGACCGCTCCTGCCGATCCGGTCCGTCCTCTTCCACCACCTTCAGTAGCGGTGCCGACCTGGGTGAAGACATTTTTGACCTCGGGATCTTGCTTGAGGATATCGGTGAGTTTCCTCATCTTCTCTTCGGTGACCTTCAAGGTCGTTCCCGGAGGCAGCTCGACATTGATCATGCTCTCTCCCCGGTCGATGCTGCCGATTACGGAAGTCGGCATCATCTTGAACAGGACGATGCTGAGAGCGAAGAAAATGGCGCCGGCGGCTACTGTCTTGAAGCGATTGCGCAGGGACCAGAGAAGGGTCCTGTCATAGAGCCTCATGATCGGCCCTTTGGCATGCTCGTCCTGGACCGGCTTGAGAAGATAAGCCGCCATGAGCGGGGTGAGCATGCGAGCGACGACAAGAGAGAAAAACACCGCAGCGGCTACGGTCAAACCGAACTGTCTCAAGAATTTGCCCGGTATGCCTCCCATGAATGCCACCGGGACGAATACCACGATAATGGTCATAGTGGTGGCCACCACCGCCAGACCGATCTCGTCGGCTGCGTCGAAAGCCGCCTTGAACGGCTTTTTGCCCAGACCCATATGACGCACTATATTCTCGATTTCGACAATGGCGTCATCGACGAGAACCCCGATTACCAGCGCCAGTCCCAGCAGGCTCATATTGTTCATGGTGAAGCCTGCTGCTTTCATGACGGCGAAGGTCGGTATCAGAGAAAGGGGCATGGCTAGAGATGAGATGACCGCCGAGCGCCAGTCCCTGAGGAAGAGCCAGACAACGAAGACCGCCAGCCCGCCGCCTACCAGCAAGGAGTCGATGGCGGCGTGATAAGACTGGTGCACATAAGTGGACTGGGTGCGGATCTTCTCGATCTCGATATCAGGCGGAATCGCCTTTTTCAGCTCCTCGAGCTTTTCGTCCACGCCCTCTTCCACTTCCACCATATTGGCGCCGGTGCTGCGCACCACTGAAAAAGCCACCACCGGCTCGTTGTCGAAAAGGGCGAGCTGTCTCTGCTCGGAGCTGGCGTCTTCGATGGTCCCCAGGGTATCGAGCCTGGCCCATTTGTCGCCGGGAAGATTGATCCTCGTCTGGGCGAGCATCTGCGCCGTCGGCTGGCTTCCCAGGGTACGCACCGACTCCTCCTGGGCGCCCACTTCTCCCCGCCCGCCGGGCAGGTTGGTGTTCACGGCTCGGACCTGATTGCTCACCATGTCGGCGGTGACATTCATGGCAATGAGTCGGTTCGGATCGAGGTTGACCCGGATCTCCCGGTCCACGCCCCCGGCTCGCTGCACCTGACCGACTCCTTTGACACCGAGGAGCGCCCTGGATACAGTGTTGTCGGTAAACCAGGAAAGCTCCTCCACAGAGCGCTTGTCCGAGGATACCGAATAGGTCACGAAAGGTCCGCCGACGAAATCGAGCCTCTGGACCACAGGCTCGTCGATGTCCCGGGGGAGTTGCGAGCGTATTTTCGATATCTCGTTTCGGACGTCGTTGACCGCCCTGTCGATATCGGTCTCGAGCTCGAACTCCACGGTGGTTATGGATGATCCTTCACTGACCGTCGACGATATATGCTTGACGTTGCCGATGCCGGCCACCGAGTCTTCGATTCTCCTGGTGATCTGGGTCTCCATCTCCGGAGGCGCCGCGCCCACCTGGGAGACATTGATCGAGACTATCGGGATGTCGATATTGGGCGATTCGTCTATGCCCACCGAGAAGAAGCAGACGATTCCGGCAATGGTCATGGTGAGGAAGAGGACCATGACCGGGACTGGATTTTGAATCGACCAGGCAGAGATGCGGCGGAGATTCATTTCTCTGTTCCGATCCTGACCAGGTCGCCGTCCTTGAGGAAGCCGCCGCCGGTGGTCACGACCTTCTCTCCTTCTTTCAGGCCAGAGGTCACCTCGACATAGTCACCGGTGCGCTCCCCGGTTTTGATCGTACGCGAGTAGACCTTGCTGTCTTTCTCCAGAACGAAGACGATTTTGCGTCCATCCTTGTCTATGACCGACACCGCCGGCACGGTAAGAGTGCGGGACTGTCCGAGGTCGACCGTGCCGCTCACGAAGAGCCCCGGCAGCCAGTCTCTGTCGAAGGGTATATCAATCCGGGCCCTCGCCATTCTCGTATCGCGATTGATCAGGGGGCTTATCTCCCGGACCCTGCCGGTGATGGTTCTATCGGGTATGGCAGTGCTGGAGAAGACTACCTCCTGACCGGGCTCGATGACGCTGAGATCCTGTTCCGGGATTTCGGCCCGGACCTCGAGCTGGTTGTTCTTGACGATGGTGAAAAGATACTGGTTGATCTGAGAAGTGTCGCCCTGTTGCACTTTCCGCTCGACAATCCAGCCGTCGGTGGGCGCCTTGATCCTGGTCTGGGCGATCTTCGCCCTTATGTGCGCGATGGTGGCTTCATTCTCCATCACCGAGGCTCTGGCCATGCCTATGTCCTCGCGGCTGCCACCTTCCACGGCGAGCTTGAGCTGCTCGCTCGCCTGGCTCTTCATGAAGCGAGCCGCCCGCAGCTTCTCCTCGGCATTGGTCAAATCGGCTCCGGCAGTGCGCTCGGCGGTCTCGCGGTTGTCCAGGTCCTCGGCGCTGACGGCACCCTCTTTGCGAAGCTCCCTGTAACGCTTGGTCGTATTTCGGGCGTTGAGCAGATTGGCCTTTGCTCTCTCGACATTGGCCTCCTCCTGGGAGATGACCGCGTCGGCATGCTCCACCGCGAATTTGAGCCTGGCTATATCCATGGGGCGGTTGGGCTGGATTGTCTTATCCAGGCTTGCCCGGGCGCCTGCCAGATGCGCCTCTTCCCGGGCGAGCTCGGCTTCGAGCAGGGAAGAGTTGAGAGTAGCGAGAACCTGACCTTTATATACGAAATCGCCTTCCTCGGCGTTCACGGTCTCCACCCGCAAGCCGCCGATCTCGGCGCCTACGGTGAGCGGGTCCCGGGCCGAGATGGAGCCGGTCACCTTGAGGTGTCGCGAGAGGGCTCTTACCTGAGCCGGCTCCACCGACACCGTCAGGACCGCCTGGGCTGTCCCGTCCCCTTCCGGACCTTTGAGATTGCTGTAGATTCTGACCCCGAGAGCGACACAGGCGGCGGCGACAATGACGATCAAGCCGAGCTGCCATTTCCTGGAGGTCATGAGCTTCTCCACCAGGCGTCCGAGCCAGTCTGTTTGCCCTTTTTCAGGGGACTTGCCAGTTATCTCGTCGGGCCTTTCGTCAGGCCTTTCGTCAAACTTGTCGGTCTCTTCTTTTTTGATCAGCTGCTTCATCTCGGGATTCCGTTTTTTTCTGGTGTAATTCTAGATTAGACTGTCACATACTTTTCAAGGTTTCCGCGCTCGTCGTCACTGAGAAGTCCTGCAAAGACCAGGGTGAGCACCTGTCTGGCCCGGGATTCGAAGCTGGCGCCCTGGCGCGCGAAATAGGTGGTGAAGATCGTACCGTACAAGAGGTTGCTGATGGTCTGGGTCGTCTCATCAGCATTCAATTGCCGGAACCGCCCGGTCTCTGCCATGGCGTCGAAAAGCTCGTGCCATGGCTTGATATTCTTCTCGCGATGGACCAGATAGGTAGGTTTTTTGCGGTCGCGAAACTCGGCCCTTTCCTGGACGATGAGCTCCACCATCTCCGGATGCCGGTCGAAGAATCCAAGGAAAGCCCGGATTGCCCGGGCGATTTTTTCGATGGGACATTCGAGCGTCTGGACCGAGCTGTTGATCTCGCTGGAGAGGAGGGTCATGCCCCTGTCGACAGCAGCCAGGAAAAGCGCTTCCTTGCTACCGAAATAATGATAGATGGTGCCTTTTGCGACCTGCAGCCGGTCGGCTATCTCCTGCACATCGGTGGACTGGTAGCCGTTCTGGGCGAACTCGGAGGTGGCCGCGTCCAGAATCGCCTCTCTGCGGAGGTCGGCATTCCTCGTATCCCGGGGTCGTCCGGGACCGCGCCTGGTAGCCTTTGGCAGGTCTGACTTTGAGAGGTCTGATTTGGACGAATTGATAGAGCTGGACATGTTTGTTTTGCAATTAATTTACTGACCCGTCAGTCAATAAAATATCATTTCGCAAGTTCGGGCGTCAATAAACAGGATGATCTGCTATAACTCTTGGTCACATTGAGAGGTGTTGCCATGCTGACATTGCACAAGAAGGGCATCGAAGAGTACGCCCTGGAGAAGACCGAGCCCCAGGAGGAGCTTCTTGATGGACTGGTCAGAGAGACCCATGACCATATGGAGCTTCCCCAGATGCTCTGCGGACCCATAGAAGGGCAGCTTCTCAAGCAGATCGTGATGATCTCTGGTGCCGGACGCATAATCGAGGTCGGCACATTTACCGGCTATTCGGCTTTGCGCCTCGCCGAAGGCTTGCCCGAAGACGGCGAGCTTTTCACCTGCGATATCAACCCCGAGTCCCTGTCCATAGCCAGGCGTTATTTCGAGAAGAGCAAGCACGGCAAGAAGATCAGAATCGTCGAGGGCCCGGCCCTCGAGACTATCCCCACCATCGAGGGTGATTTCGACCTGGCCTTCATCGACGCCGACAAAGTCAATTACCGGAATTATTACGAAGCGATCCTGCCCAGGCTGAGAAAAGGAGGAATCGTGCTGGTGGACAATGTCCTCTGGGGCGGCTCGGTGATCGACGATAGCCAGAACGACGAGAGCACCAGGGCAATCAAAGAATTCAACGAGCACATAAGCCGCGACGAGCGAGTGGAGAAAGTCCTCCTCACCGTTCGGGACGGTCTCTATTTCATGGTCAAACGCTGAGGAGTAAGTTATGACATCGGGCGTCAAATCGCTAGCGCGAACCACGGTGAAAGATGCTCTCGCGTCCGAGAGCATCGGCAAGAAAGTCCGCCTGGGAGGCTGGGTGCGGACCCGGCGCGACAGCAAAGGAGGCTTCTCATTCATCGAGCTCAATGACGGGTCCTGTTTTGCCTCACTGCAGGTGGTGGCGCCCAACACCCTGCCCAATTACGAGAGCGAAGTGCTCAAGGCCGGGATCGGCAGCAGTGTCGAGATCATCGGCGAAGTTGTGGAGTCTCCCGGCAAGGGCCAGGCCACCGAGGTGAAAGCCGAGTCGGTGCGTGTCCTGGGCTACGCCGATCCCGGCGAGTACCCGCTCCAGAAGAAAGGAACTTCTTTCGAGTTCCTGCGCACCATCGCTCACCTGCGCCCGCGCACCAACACCTTCGGAGCCGTGGCCCGGGTGCGCAACGAGATCTGCCGCTCGATTCACAACTTCTTCCAGTCCCGCGGTTTCGTCTATGTTCATACTCCTATCATCACAGCCAGCGACTGCGAGGGCGCCGGGCAGATGTTCAGGGTCACCTGCCTGGATATGATGAACCCTCCCCTGAAAGACGGCGAGATCGATTTCGAGGAGGACTTCTTCGGCAAGGCCACCAATCTCACCGTCAGCGGCCAGCTCGAGGCGGAGATCTATGCCACCGCCCTCAGCAATGTCTATACCTTCGGTCCGACTTTCCGCGCCGAGAACTCGAACACCTCCCGCCACCTCTCGGAGTTCTGGATGATCGAGCCCGAGATGGCATTCTGCGATCTCGAGGGCAATATGACGGTGGCAGAGGATTTCCTCAAGACCATCTTCTCGGATGTCCTGACCAACTGTCCCCAGGACATGGACTTTTTCAATCAGCGCATCGACAAGACCGTGATCGAGACGCTCAAGCATATCGTCGACAGCGAATTCGTGCGTCTCCCCTACACCGAGGCCATAGACATCCTGCTCAAATCGGGCAAGGACTTCGAGTTCAAAGTAGAGTGGGGTATAGACATGCAGTCCGAGCACGAGCGCTATCTGGCGGAGGAGAAGTTCAAGAAGCCGGTGATCGTCTATGACTATCCCAAAGACATCAAGGCTTTCTACATGCGCCTCAATGATGACGGAAAAACCGTGCGCGCCATGGATGTCCTGGTGCCCAAGGTGGGCGAGATCATCGGCGGCAGCCAGAGAGAGGAGCGTCTCGATGTCCTGCGCCAGCGCATGATCGACTGCGATCTCGATCCGGAAGAATACTGGTGGTATCTCGATCTGAGAAAATATGGAACCGTCGAGCATGCCGGCTTCGGTCTCGGTCTCGAGCGCACCGTGCAGTTCATCACCGGTATGGGCAATATCCGCGATGTCATCCCCTTCCCCCGGGCTCCCAAGAGCGCTGATTTCTAGAGGATGACCGCTGTCAGGACAGGAACAGGGGAGCTCGCTCTTCCGCTTGCTTGTTATCCGGAGAAAAGTGAAAGCACTTCCGGGATACTGCTGCACGGCGATAGCGAAGAGCTTCTCGGACGGCTTGCTGAAAGCCACGCTTCGTCGGTGCGTTTTGTTTTCATTGATCCACCCTATAACACCGGCAATTCCGAGCTCCTCTATCCCGATAGCTTCGAGCGAACCGACTGGGTCCTGATGCTGAAGCGTTGTTTTCTCGCCTGCCGCCCGCTTCTTTCGTCCAGGGCTTCCATCGCCGTCACCATCGATGATCGGGAAATGCCTTACCTGCGCATCATGATGGATCATATTTTCGGCGAATCGTCCATGGTGGCATGCGTGGCATATGAGCGCTCGGGAAGTGCCGGGCTCGGCCAGGCTGGTGTCATACTCAATACCAAGGAATATGTCCTCATCTATAGCCTCGATCGATCTTCGCTGAATGATATAGGCTCCGAGAAGCCCGTGGATCGCCAGATCATGCAGCGTTACAACAAGATCTTGCGCGTCCCGGGCCGGCGCGAGCCGATCGAGGAGTTTGCCAGCCGCAGCGGCAATCATGTGCGTCTCTATCGCCATGAAGGATGCATGATCGAGCCTGTGTCGCTCCGTGACTTCGAAGACCGCCGGGAGGAGATCGGAGCTGTCTATCACGACAATTTCGAGCTGATTTTTCGAAGCCAGAACGTCCAGAAGGAGAATACTTTCCAGAACGAGATCATCGCCAGGCTCGATAAGAAGTCTTTCTACAGCGTCGATTATATTCCCCGGCGCGGCCGTTATCGCGGCCAGGAGAAGACGCTCTATTACTACAATGGCGAGCTCTGCGCCTGGCTCAAAGACAGCGCCACCGTGCGCGGTGGTGAGCTGGTCAAAAGAAACAAGCTCACCGATATCTGGACCCATGCCGACATACCCAAAGCCGATCTCGCCAACGAGGGCGGTGTCACTTTCCCGCGCAGCAAAAAGCCCGAGCACCTTCTCTACCGGCTGATCTCTATGACCACGGATCCAGGGGATCTGGTCCTGGATTATTTTGCCGGCTCCGGCACGACCTGCGCCGTGGCTCATAAGATGGGACGGAGCTATATCGGAATAGAAAAGGGCGATTTCTTCGAGAGCATTCTCGTGCAGCGCTTGAAGCATGTGGTGGAAGGCGATCCCACGGGTGTCTCGAAGCTAGCCGGTTTCACCGGCGGAGGCTCCTTCGCTTATTCTTTGTCACCTGACTTGTGAGTGGGATGCCGACGCTCGGCTGATACAGATAAATTACCCGGGGACGAACAATTGCACGTATATGTAATATGATGGACCGGGAAGAAGGGTCAAAATTGTCGAAAACTGAAACAACTTTGACACGAGCACCCAGCAATTTGTTATCAGCGGCCATCAGGTATCCGAGGAGCGCGACAATAGCGGGAACTTGAGCACGCAATTCTTTCCCTTGGGCAAACGACCGGCGGCACGGCCAACAAGTATTTCTTCGACACTGACCACGTAAACTCTGTTCGCACAGTGACGTACATAATTGGGGCCGACTGGCGCTACCATATGTCGTATTCAAGAAGCTTGCCAACCACTATGGAAAGAACGATACCACCCTCGGTTACCTGATCGTCGACGTCGAAAGGCTTCGGGAACGAATGCAGTTGGTCACCAATGAGATTCTTCGCCTGTGCATTCAGCCCAATGAGCAGAAATCCTAGAGTTATTCAGTCAAGCAAGACATCAAAGATACTCGATATGGTCTCGCATATCCTCACGGTTCAACACCGCATGCAGGAGTACCAGGCGCCGAATGAGATCTCCGATAGAATACTTCGTCGCCGGGCACCATGCTAGCCCCGAATGATGCACTCCCTGGGATGCTATCTTCAGGAAATCTGAATCGAAAGACACGATTACTCGATCGTGCTCGGATGCGAACTTCAACTGGTCATAGTCAGACAAGCCAGACCTGCCCGCCTCTTGAACCGTCAACACATCAATTCCGCGAAATTTGAGACCGGCTCCCACCGCGGCTGCTATATGCTCGTCGAGAAAGAACCTTACCCGTTCAGGCACTTAACTTATCATCCAGCTTGGATGGTTGCTTAACTTTAATCGCCTCTTCATCTTCAGCGAGTTCTTTCTGAATCTCCTGGAGATGATCGAAGTAATACGCAAGCGCGGCGTGAACATCGCCAGGACTAATTCCAGGGAACATGGCGACTATTTCATCAACCGAGTATCCGCGAAGCTCATGCCAAATAACGATATCCATCACCCGGATCCGGTGCCCTTTGATGCACGGCCGGCCGCCGCAGATATCAGGATCCTTTGTGATATGTGATGCCGTGCTGCTGTCCATCGATTCTGCTCAAGCTCCCTTTTTGACCGGATGCCATGACTGTCCTTGTGCCAGTTTATCATAGTATGCTCCGGATGCCGAGATTGACCCTGCTTGGCGCTCGCATCGAATGGAGTCCAGGTCATGCGCTCGGAGGGGGAATCGGTCCGGAAGACGCTGGCGAAACTGAGAGAGGAAACGGCTGTGGAAAATCCACCAACTTGTCGACACTGGAGCGACACCCGAATACATACCTTTCATGAAGCGATGTCGCAAATGGAGACTAGCAGGCAATCTGGTGGCACGGGTGATACCGATCGGCGGGAAGAAATATATTACCCGGTGACGGGTTGTTCAAAAAGGATTTGAGTTAGAATAAGGCCGAATTATCGTTAAATCACCGGACTGTCGATTCTGTGCGCATATGCTCACTTATTCAATAATCCTTTTAGTAAGACCGGCAGTAAGAGCGATTGTCCTCGTGTGAACGGCGCCGAATGGCCTTTGGACAAGTAAGCGAACCCAAAGGTGAAATTTTAAGAGAGTTGCAAGAAGCCAGAGCTGTAAGAGACCAGGAGCTTCAGCTTCAGAAGAGCGATAAGCGTATAGTCTACAGTTCTGATAGAGAAGCGCTCGAACAAGAAATTGAACAAGGCGACCAGCATTAGAGCATGCTATTTCCGACGAACAATACGGGCTTGCCTTCCGCCGACCGGAGATTATAATTGTCGATGTCAATCCTGGGCGCCAAGCGGGTTCGAGCAACTATGTTTTTTCGCTTTCTGCTTTTTTCGACGGTACTGTTGTCGACTCTCTTGCCGGCCCGCTGTCAGGGTGATCAGGAATATATCTTCCCGTCTCCGGGAGACTATCCGGTTTTGAAGCAGGCAGGCAAGAAGGCCGAGGATTTCGTGCCCCGGGGATGGACGGTTCTGGCCAGAGCAGAAGGAGATCTTAATGGCGACGGCATCGACGATTGCGCCATGGCGGTCAAAGGCGAGTCCGAGAAGTTCAAGGTTCGCGATCGCGACAAGCTGGGAGTGGATTTGTTCGATACCAATCCGCGTATTCTGATCGTTCTTTTCGGTGGAAAAGATGCATTCGGGCTTGCCACCGCCAGTAAGACCATAGTCCCGATCCCGGACACTCCACTCATGGAGGAGCCTCTCAGGGAGCTAGCCGTAAAGAAGGGAATTCTCGAGCTCGAAGTGCAGGAGTACTACAACGCCGGCTCCTGGCGGATGGGCATGTCTCGATACAAGTTCCGCTATCAAGACCGAGCCTTCTATCTCATCGGTGCCGATACCACCGATATCCATCGTGGCAGCGGCGAGCAGATCGATGTCAGCTACGATTTCCTTTCCGGGAAGGCATCGGTGAAGAAGGGCAATATAGCTGACGACAATGAGGCGAAGCCGGAATGGAAGAAGATCGAGCCACCCTGCCTGAGGACCATGGACAGCCTCGAGAAGCTCTACCAGTGGGAGGCGATACCGGGGTACAGGCTCTGAGCCTGTTTGATGTCCGGATTATGCCTCAGTCAGGCGACTCTGCCAGTTCTCCACCCGGGCTATTCTGCTCTGCAGTGCCGCCAGGGCAGCCTCCTTTCGATATGGGTTTTCGGAGTTTTTCGTCTTCTGGCAGATCGCTCTTGCCAGTTTGGCCTTTTTGCCGCTACCCGGTATGGATTCGAGATACAGGCGGGCGCCTTCGTCGGTGAGGCAGTCGCCTGAGTGATCAAGGAGATCGAAGAGGAGCTCGATGAGGTCTGTCGAGGCTCTGGCATCTGCCCTCGGCAGATGCGCCATCAATCTCTGAATGGCGAGATTGACGAATTGACCGTGCAGAGGAGAGATAGAGGACATCTCCTTCAATGCTTTTGCCCAGCGCGATTTGACTATTTGACCAGTTTTCGACAGGGTCCCCAGAGCTTCACCAAAAACGATACCATCCAGCCTGCCATCGTCGACGCTCGTTATCAAAGCATCGAGGGCCAGACGGGCGAGGTCCTGGTTCTTTGCGCAGAGACCCAGCGCGATCAGAATGCGTCCATTGCCGGCAGTATGAACGTCCGGATCGAATAGAGGCTCTGCCCAGCTTCCCAGCCAGAAGTCGCTGTTGCTTTGATGAAACACTGCCATCCTGCGAATCTCCGTGGCGAAGTAAGACTCCCTGTTCTGCGGCCAGACTGCGTTGTTGGAGGCGAGAAAGCTTTTCGAAATATGAATCAGCACGGTGGGCATCTCTACCGGAGCAGACTTCTCCGCAGCCGGAGCGGTTCTCATGATCCTCGTGATTTCATAGCCGTCGCCGGAAAATGACAGACCCATCCGTTGCAATCGCTCCATCTCATCGAAGGACTCCTCGTACCTGGCTGCGATTGCGCCATCCGGACCGGTGCCGGGAAAGCGCGCGTCTACCATAGGATCGTCTCCATAGGGCGATCGGCATCTGGCAGCCGCTACCCACAGGCTGGACGTTTTCATGAGCCGTTCCGTTTGTGCGACCGTAGTATCAGCTCCGAGCGCATAGACGAGTGCCGCGTCATATTCGCTCGTGATTTTTCCAAGCTTTTTCAGGGCTTCAGGTCGGCCATCGGGAGCAAGACGAAGCAGGGCCTGAATGAAGTCGACCTTGTTTGGTCTCGAGCCTTCTGTCTGCAACCTTTCATAGCGTTCCACAAAGGTCAGCGGGTCGATCCATCCTCCCCTGTGGGTAGGCGTGGCGAGAATCTCCAGGGACTCTCTCCGGGCTGCAGACGAGGCTACATGATTGGCTCTGTCAGCGAAGACATATTCTGTCGATGTCGCACCGGGCGTCACTCTTTCGAGCAGACCAATCTCCTTGATACGAGAGCCGATGGAGTTGAGAGAGTCCAGGAGGAGTTTTCCAGGCTTGCTGTCTTGTTTCGATCCATCCAGCCAGCTCTTGATCAGTCCGGCCATGGTAGTCGTCGCGCCGGGTGCGTTGGACCACGCCCAGATATGAAACGGTTCCGGGGGAATGTCCTTGAGTCGTTTTTCGAGAGCAGCGGTTCTCTCCTTCATGTCCGGCGGCTGCTCGGAGCAGAGTCTGGCGATTCCCTCCAGACCGAGCTCCAATTCATCCGAGTTCGCTCGCCCCGATAAGATCGAGGAAAGATGATAGACGAGATCGTCGATGCTCTTGATTGGCTCGAGCTTGTTCTTCTCGGAAAGGCGTGGGAAGTCCATGCTCAATAGATTAATGGCCGGCGCGAATGGCAGGTCTCCTTTCACTGCTTTGATGGCGTGCTCGATACCTGCCAGCTTCGCCAGGTCAGCAGGCAGGTGCCCGGCCCGTTCCAGTATTGCTTTCTCTTCCTCCTCGTCGAAGCCGGCAGCCGACACGGGCCGGTCCAGCAGATCGTAAGATTGCAGAAGTGAGCAGGCTCTTTCTCTTTCGAGCCCGCTCAAGAATTGAGCCCTGTCATTCAACAGCGAGGCGATTTCAGGCACCTGCAGGGCTTCTGTTTTCTCCAGAAGATCGAGGGCGGTCTTCCGGATCTCGGGGCTCTTATGCTCGAGAGCATCCACGGCTGCCCGTGCCACCGCAGGCAGTGAAGCTCCGTCGGATCTTGCGATTCTCGACAGGAGCTTGAGGGCCTGCCTGGCCGGCTCCGTGCGTTTGTTGGCAAGGACAGAGCCGATGTTAGCGCATATGTCGTCCACCGGAAGACCTTGGTCGCTGCACTCTTCGATTTTGCCGATTGTCCAGGTGAGAGCTTCCCAGTCCCTGGTGGCCAGCAGCCCGATGAATCTCGGCAGGTATTCCCGGCGCTCGTCGGCGCTCAGCCCGCATGCATCAATCAAGCTGGTGATCCATGATATCGAGCTTTCCAGATCGATCACGCTATTTCTCTTGCGGTTTTCGCTGTCTGCCGAGATTCGAGTCAGCACTGTGACCAGCGTATCGATCAGGCGGGCCCTCAACTCTGGGCTCTTTCCAGCTCCACTGGCGAGAGCGCGCTTCCACACCTTCGAGGCTTCTGTGATCAGATTGCTCTCTCTGACCTGTGCTTGCCAGTCAAAGGCCTGGGCTCCCAGTACATTGAAGTCGAAGTTTCGGAAACTGTCTTCGAAGACGGGATATGTCAGGCGGCTTACCGCAGCGCTGTCATCAAACAGGGGCCACAGTCTCTCGGCAAGGAAAGCCGGGTCGGAGAGCTTCTCGACCAGGGCAGCCTCATCGCCGCCCAGGGTTGCGATCATTCCCTGGAGATAGGCTGTGCTGGGGCGGCAGTTTACAAGTTTGTCCGCTTCCAGGCGAGAGGCGACGGGGTAATAGCTCAGAGGCGAGCTTTCCAGGGCGAACTCCAACCAGCCAGCCAGAAAGCGCGGTTTCCGGTCCGAGAGGACCAGGTAAGCGTTATCGGGAAGCGGCAATCCCGGTCTGCGAAACTTCTTGATGGCAGTCAGATTGGCAGTGGCTAGAAGAGCCACTCGGGCAGCTTCGGCTGTTTTGGGATCCTCGCACTGGGCGGGCAGAGCCATGGCACCGCTGCGGTAGGACTCCAGGACTTCTTTCGCCTTCCTCGCCTCCCGGGGAAGGTCTCCGGTGCCGCCGAATACAAGGAAGCCTGCCCATGCTTTTTCTGTCATCTTGGCCTGACAGACCGTCAGCCAGTCGATAGCGAGCCGGGACAGGGATCCTCGCTCTTTCTCGTTCTTGCCTGATAGTCCCCGGATGACTTCCTGAGGATCTCCGGTCTTGATCAAGCGCAAGAAGGGCTCATCATCCATCCCTGTCGACCGCCAACTCAAGGGCAAGCACGTGGCTGCAGGGGCCTCTCCGACCTCCATGGTCGGCATACCAGGTACAGGTGCAGCGACCCTCTTCGTCGAGCACGACCCGGTGCTCCACTTCGGTTCCCCGGACATAGCCTTCTACTTTGAGCTCGCTCCTGGCGGTTATGCGCACGCCACCGTCCGCCAGAAGCTGTCTCGCTTTCTTCAAACGCGGATTGAGATCGTCGATGATGTTCAGATCGAAAGGAAGCTCTCTATGAAAGAAGGCGCTTTCGGACAGATCGTAGCCAACCAGGCCCTGGGTGCCGAGTGTGTCCAGGGCTTTCTTCACGGCATCGGTGCCGGCTTCGAGGGTACCGGCCAGGGTCGATATATCCAGCTTGGCCTGCCATTTCAGTTGCGATCGAACTCTCGACGACAGCTCTTTGCCCGATTGATCGACCAGGTGCAGCAGAGCCTGCCCCTCGCCTGAGAAGCCCCTGGATGCGTCGGGGCTCAATACGATGTGCATGCTGGCATGGTGCAAAATTATCTCGAGACCAGCTACTCCGTCTTCGCCTCCGTAGAAACGGACCAGCTGGGCATGGCGCAGCAGGGGCTCGACAAACTTCAAGCGGGCGGGGGCGCCGATGGCCACGGCACCCGAGCCTTCCCGCTGGCTCAAACGCACCGAGCGGCCGGCCGGAACGAGGTATGCGCGAGAGCCTTTCTGCCACGTCTTGTGCTCGCCAAGACCCCGGAGAAGCTGCCTGAGGTCGGTCGCCTTTGCCTCGAAGGCCGGTTTCATTCTCGATTGATAGGCCTGTACCTCGACAAAGCCTTTGAGCCAGCGGACTGGCAATTTGACCTTTTTCTCTACCACGGTATTGCCTTCGACTTCCAGCTCCACTCCGTGGTCTCCCACGTTCAAACCGACGGGCTCGGATTGCAACACCCCGGCCAGGGCGCCTCGCATCGGTTGATTGAAATCGACATTGGTGGTGCCTCGACCGGTCCAGTCTCCGTCGATTGCTTCCGGCTTCAGGTCCAGCCTGGCATAGACGCCGCAGCACGCGGAGAAAGACTCGAATCGCAGCCTCTCTCCTCCGCTGGTCACCACCGGATCGGCTGCCAGGAGGCGGTTTCGGAGTTCGTTCTGAAAGTAGAACCGGGTCCTGGCCACCTCCGAGACAGCCAGCAGGTAATCACAGGTGACCCTGGGGTTGACGATCCGGCCCGTGAAGAAGTGCGGATTCTTCTCGATACCTCCACTGGTAGCAAGCCGCAGCAGCCTTCCGTCATTCACGGGTTCAAGACTGGAGGCAAACTCGTAGCGATAGGCGTAGTCGACTCCCGACATCTTGCTAGCTCATTCAAGCCGGTAACCAGCCTCTTATTCCCGCCCGGGCCACCGGGTAATCTTATAATCAGGAGTCACCGGCCGGTTTTCGCTTGAAAGTCCCGAGCCCCTCCATCTGGGCTGCGGTGACCTTGCCTTCCGGATCGATAGTGAAGGTGACGAAAGCATCGTCGACATTGCGGTCGTCCCACACGGCTCTGAAACAATCGTAGCTCCAGTGCTTCAGGCGACCTTTGCGAAGCGGTCCCGAGGAGACGCAGAGCCTGCCGTCTTTCAGGTAAACATCGAGATTGCCGTAGACGGCATTCTCGTAGGTGCCTTCATAGGCGGTGCGCACCAGAGACGATGTCGTGCCTTTCACCCGCCTGGCTTTCTGGCTGTCTTCGTCGGCTTTGATTTTTTCGATGCGCATCTCCTGAAGCTTTATGAATCTGTCTGTCCAGCCGGCGTCCATGCCCAGGAGCTCGTCGATGAGCTCATAGCCGATAACGGCGGCACCGTCCTCGAGATAGCTGGAATTGGTGAGCACCACCACGCCGAGATCGGCTTCCGGCACCAGGCCTACAAAGCTTCGCATGCCGTCGATGCCGCCGGTGTGCCAGATTACTTTCTTGCCGTTGAAGTCCTGGATCACCCAGCCGAGACCGTAGCCCAGGAATCTATTGGCTTGCGGGAGCAGCTTCTCCACCGGGCCGCCCATACGGAAGGGCATCTGGATGGTGTGCATCTCGGCGACGGTCTCTTTCTTGATCAGCTCTTTTCCTTCGAACTTTCCACCGGCCAGTTGCAGGCGGATCCATTTGGCCATGTCGACGACGTTGGAGTTGATGGAGCCCGCCGGGGCAATGTTGTTGAGATCGCGGTGCGGCACCCGGACGACCTTTCCGTCCAGATAAGCATGGGGACTGGCGAGATTTCTCGCTTTCTTCAATTTCTCGTAAGTCGATGACGAAGCCTTCATTCCCAGGGGCTTGAAGACCCGTTCGCGCAGGAGCTGGTGCCAGTCGCTGCCTGCAACCTCCGCCGAGCTCTGTCCGGCGGCCAGGAACATGCAGTTCTGATATTCCCATTTCGAGCGGAAGCTGGAGCCCGGCGGCTGATACCGCAGGCGGTGCAGTATCTCTTTGCTGTCGAAGGGAGAGGCGTACCAGAGCCAGCCCATATTAGGCATGCCCGTCCGGTGGCTGAGCAGGTCGCGAACCGTCACCTCCCTGCTTACATAAGGATCGAAAAGCTCGAAATCGGTAAGGTACTGCGTGACCTTGCCGTCCCAGTCCATCTTCTTCTCGTCCACCAGCATGCCGATCAAGGCGGCCGTGAAAGCTTTCGTGGTTGAGCCGACCTGGAAGACGGTCTCTTCGTCCACCGGGTCATTCTTATCCAGCTCTTTTGTCCCGTAGCCCCGGGTGAAGACAGTCTGGTCCCCTTTCACGACGGCTATGGCGGCACCGGGAATATGGCCGCGCTCCATGGTCTTTTTCATGAAACCGTCGAATCTCGCGGGTACGAGTTCGCCTGCCCGGACGGAGCCTGTAGACAAAGTCAGGGCGACGGCTGCGAAAATAGCTGGCAAGAACTTCACTTGATCCCCTCGGTATCCGGTGACGACCGCCATTAAATCATACCTGCCGATGATATAAACTATAGAGCTTTCGGTTGGAGCGCGGAGGCAGCAATGGTCAGCAAGATCAGAAAGACCAGCAAGATCAGAAAGATTACTTCAGCGAGGGTGACCGGCATCCTGTTCCTGTTCCTGTTTCCGACCCTGGCGCTCTCCGGTGTCTCGAGCAGTATCGCCGCGCCGCGGGCTCTCACCCTCGAGCCCTCAGCCGATCTTCCAGCGAGCCCGGATGCCGGGACCGGAGGCTCCGGTGTCCAGATCTGCCAGCACGAGTTCGGCTATTCCTCCGATCCGACTCCCGCCCCGTATCACACAAGCCCGGGTGCGCCTGCCTATCAGCCTCCCGGTCGTGCCTACCCGGCTGCTCCCTCAGCCCAGCCGATCTATCAGATGCAGCAGCCGGTGGCTACCCAGGGCTATGCCCAGATGCAGCAGCCCGGTCAGAATTTCGCTCAGCCGCCCATGCAGAGCCAGGCTCCCGCGGTCCAGTTTCCCCAGAGCATGGTCGTCACCTCCACCATGAATGTCGACGGATACAACGTCCGGGAGTACAAAGGTATTGTCAGGGGGGTGGCGGTCTACTCCCCCACCATTCTCCAGTCATTCAAAGCCGGCTTCAAACAGATCATCGGCGGCAATATCGGCAGCTATACCCAGATGTCCGACCGGGCCAGGCAGCAGGCCTATGACCGGATGGTACAGAATGCGGTGGCAATGGGCGCCAATGCCGTAGTGGGCATGCGTTATGACAGCTCGGCTTTCAATACGGACAACGACGGTTCCATGGGCACGGAGGTAATGTGCTACGGAACCGCCGTCATCATCGGCCGTTAGGACCGAAAAAGAATCAAGGAAGACCAGCTGATGCCGAGTTCTTCCTTGACGCTATGCAAAGGCTGGAGATTTGCCTGCTTGCTTCGATCATATACAGCGATTGTGATCTTCCGGTGATCGAAAAGTAAATAGAATTATCTTGTAAACTATATCAAGGCAGGGATAGAAAGAGCGCGCCGTGACCGATCTTGTGCTTCTTCTCAAAAGGCTGGCGGTTCTTGCCGCTGCTCTCATGCTCATTTGTCTCGATATTGCCACCGGGCCCGCCTGCGCCCTCGAGAGCCTGCGGGAGATCAGGGTCCGGGAGGCTGACAACCTATCTGGTGGTGCCGCCCGGCATCGCCTGGCCGCCTCCATGGTGGCGAAGCAGAAAGTGAGGCTCCCGGATCAGTTTCATGTTCGGGGCTTGCCCGAGATTCCTCTAGAGCTGGCCAACGAGTTGAGCCGATATACCAATTTTCGGTCGGCGTCTCTGGCAAGCTGGCATCCATTGAAGCGAGAGATGCTGGTGATCTCCAATCTCAGCCAGAACTCCCAGGTGTTCCGGGTGAAGCATCCCGGAGGCAACAGGTTTCAGCTCACCTTCGAGAAGGACAGCGTGATTTTCAGCTCGGCCCGGGCCCGGACAGCGGCTTATGATCCGGTTGCCGGGGATTTCTTCGTTTTCAGCAAAGATCTGGGAGGCACCGAGAACAACCAGAATTACCGTTATGACTTCGCCACCGGCCACATTACCCTGCTCACCGACGGCAAATCCCGCAATACCCCCGGGGTCTTCTCGAATGACGGGCGTTTGATCGCTTACGAGAGCAACCGCCGGAACGGCCGGGACATGGACCTCTATCTGGTGGACCCTCGAAATCCCGCTTCGGATCGGATGCTCACCCAGGTAGGCGGGAGCGGCTGGACGATCCTGGACTGGTCGCCGGATGATCGCAAGATTCTGGTGCGCAAGCATCGCTCGGTGGTGGAGAGCTATATCTGGCAATTCGATTCCCAGACCGGTGTAGCGGATCTGATCGCGCCAACCTCCGGTGCCGTGGAGATCTCCTATCGCAATGCCTGTTACAGCCGGGACGGCAAGGGGCTCTATGTCCTCACCGACAAGGATTCCGAATTCCTCAGGCTGGCTTACCTGGACCTTGCCACAGGCAAGCACACTTATCTTTCTCCGTCCATCGACTGGGATGTGGACAAGTTCGCGCTCAGCCAGGACCGCAGCAAGATTGCCTATACGACTAACGAGAACGGTCTCAGCGTTCTCCATGTCTACCTGGTGGAAGACCAGACCACCAGGAATTTCTCCGCCCTGCCTTCGGGAATCGTCTCATCCATGGAATGGCACCGCAACGGTGTCGATCTGGGATTCTCTTTCGACTCGCGCAAATCTCCTCATGACGCTTATTCGATCGATGTCGAAACCGGCGAGCTGAGCCGCTGGACCGAGAGCGAGACCGGCGGAATCAATGCCGAGACTTTCGACGAGCCGGACCTGGTCAAGTGGACCAGCACCGACAGGCTCTCTTTCTATGGCTATGTCTACCGGCCCCCTGCCAGATTCAAAGGCAAGCGGCCGGTGATCGTCTATTTCCATGGTGGACCGGAGGGTCAGTACCGTCCCGGTTTTATCGGACGAAGCAATTATTTCATCAGCGAGCTCGGGATCGCCATGGTCTTCCCAAATGTCCGGGGCTCGTCAGGCTACGGCAAGACTTTCTTGCGTCTCGATGACGGTCTTCTGAGAGCCAATACGTACGAGGACATGAAAACCACCATCGACTGGATCAAGACCCAGGAGGATCTCGATCCGGATCGGGTGATGATCATGGGCCGGAGCTATGGCGGCTATATGGCGCTAGCCGGGGCGGCCCTCTTCTCGGACCGGATCCGTTGTGCCGTCGATTATGTCGGCCCCTCGAACCTGGCTACTTTTCTCGAGAACACCTCAGGCTACCGGCGCAATTTGAGACGCGCCGAATATGGCGACGAAAGGGAGCCCGAAGTGAGGGAATATCTCGAGAGCATCGCTCCCCTGAACAAAGCCGATCAGATCAAGATCCCGCTTCTGGTAGTCCAGGGAGCCAATGATCCCAGGGTGCCCGAGAGCGAGTCGAGACAGATGGTCAAGCAGGTGGAGAAGTCCGGGGTGCCTATCTGGTACCTGGTAGTGGAAGGCGCCGGCCATACTTTCAAGAAAAAGCCCCTGGTGGATGCCTCTTATTTTGCCACTGTCGCTTTCGTCAAGCAGTTCCTCCTGTCGGAGCCTGTCAGTGCCAGGCGCGAGGAGACCAGGCTCTGATGGTCAGCGTTCAGCCGTGAATGGGAATACCAGCAAGGTCAGGGCCAGCACCAGGGCGAGACCGCCGCAGGCTGCCATAGTCATGGGCGCTCCGATGAGCGAGGCGAGATAGCCCACCACCAGACCTCCTACGGGACCGAGACCGGAGATGACGATCATCCAGACCGAGAGCACCTGACCCCGGTATTGATCTTCCACCGATAGCTGGATGACGGCATTGCTGGCACTGAGCTGCATGGTGCTGCAAAAGCCGATGACGGTGGTGAGCAGGCAGGAGAGCAGGAATTGCCGGGAGAGGGAGAAAACGATAAGGGCCAGGGCGAAGCCGATGCTGGCAAAGACGATGCCGCGGCCGAGCCTGTCCTGGCCTTTGCCTCGATTGGCGAGCAGGAGGGCGGCCACGAAAGAGCCCAGGGCGGCTCCCGACATGAGCATGCCGAAGCCGTCTATCTGCCGGTTCAGGACCGTCTTGGCGAAGACCGGCATGAGCACCAGGTATTGCATGCAGAGAAGGCTTGACACCGTACCCAGTGCGAAAATCCGCAGCACGTTCTTGTTGGCGAATATGAATTTCATCGCTGCCGGTATCGAGTGCAGAGGCTTCTTTCTGCTGGCCCCGGTTTTCGGGGGCGGCTCGGCACCGGCTTTGATTCTGAGAAGGGCCCACATGACGAAGAGATAGCTCAGGGCGTTGAGGATGAAGCAGGTGCCTTCCCCGACCCGTGGGCCCAGAAAATGGACGACGAAGATGGCTATGACCGGACCCAGGGAGCGGGAAGCATGAAAGCTCGAGGTGTTCAGGCTGACTGCATTGACAAGGTCCCGGCGCTTCACCAGGTTGAAGGTGAAAGCTTGCTTGGCCGGCATGTCGAAAGCGTTCACTATGCCGAGCAGGGAGGCCAGGACACAGACATGCCAGAGCTCCACCACGCCGGTCACTGTGAGGATGCCCAGGGCGAGCGCCTGCAGGGTCATGGCTACTTTGGTCCACCAGAGGATTTTCTTGCGCTGGAAGTTGTCCGCCAGCCAGCCGGCAGCCAGACCGAGGAAGAGCACCGGCGACTGGCGCAGGAAATTGACCAGTCCCAGCATGAAAGCCGAGTCGGAAAGCTCGAAGACCAGCCAGCTGATGGCGGTCATCTGGATCCAGGAGCCGCAGTTGGAGATGAGCTGGCTGGTGGCGTAAATCCGGTAATCAGGATTGCGCAGGGAGCGAAAGGTTGTGGCAAGGACCAGGCGGCTCTTGCTCGGGCGTGTTTTCGTATTTGAAGCGCCTGTGCCTTCGCTATTCTCGTCTTTTTCGATGATTCCCTGCCCGGCTCTGTGCGGCTGTCCGGTAAGACCTCCCTGGTATTGTACAATTTTAGTCGACTTTCGCAGCAGGAGCGCAATGGGTAAAGACGCATACACGGTGAGCAGTGGCGAAGGCCCTATCCTTGCCACCGCCATCCATAACGGTCACGACGTTCGCCCGGAGCTGGCCGATTTATTCGCCCTTTCTGAGGACGAGAGGCTCCGGGAAGAGGACCCTTTCACCGGGCGCTGGACCTATATCAGCCCCAATCGTGTCATTCTCAATCGCTCTCGCTTCGAGGTCGATCTCAACCGTCCCAGGGAGAAGGCGGTCTATATCGAGCCCGAGGATGCCTGGGGGCTGAATGTCTGGAAGAGCCCTCCCGAGGATGCCACTGTCGAGACTTCCCTGGCGCTCTACGATCGATTCTATGAAGACCTGAGGGTCGTTCTCACCGGGCTCGAAACCAGATACGGTGGCTTCGTAGTTTATGACATCCATTCTTACAATCACCGGCGCAACGGTCCCGAGGAGGAGCCGGCGGATCCAATGGGCAATCCCGAGGTCAACCTCGGCACCGGCTCCATGGACCGGGAGTTCTGGGCTCCGGTGGCGGATGTTTTCATGGATTGCATGTCACGGTTCGATTTTTCCGGACGCAATCTCGATGTCAGAGAGAATGTCAAATTCACGGGCGGCTGGCTGTCCCGGTGGGTGCACCAGAACTTTCCGCGCACCGGCTGCTGCCTGGCTGTCGAATTCAAGAAGATATATATGGACGAGTGGACCGGTGAGCCGTTCGAGGAGCGAATCGAGCTCATCCGCCGGGCTCTCGATATGACCGTGAAGCCGGTCGGCGAAGGGCTCCATAAAGTACTGGCGACCGCCTGAGGAGGACCTCTATGCGAATCGGATTTTTCGTCAATGATGTCATGACCGAGGAAGTCGGCTATACGACCAATCGCCTCGCCATGGCCGCAATTCATAGAGGGCACGAAGCCTGGGTGATCGAGGCTACCGGCTTCAAATACGATCAGGACGACAAGGTCAAGGCTGTGGCCCGTCACGTTCCCAAGAGCAAATACAAGACCACCGAGCAGTATCTACGCGATCTCCAGGGAAGTCAGGCCAGGAAGGAGAAGATCATTGTCGACGATCTGGATATTCTTTTTCTCCGCAACGACCCCAGCGCCGAGCCCGACGCCAGGCACTGGGCCAAGTATGTGGGCATCGATTTCGGGCGAGCGGCCATGCGCCATGGCGTAATCGTCCTGAACGATCCCAACGGGCTCTCGAAGGCTCTCAACAAGATGTACTTCCAGCTCTATCCGGAAGAAGTGAGACCGCGAACAGTCATCACCAGGCAACGCGATCAGATCAAAGACTTCGCCAAACAGCATGGCGGGCCGATTATCCTCAAGCCTCTGCAGGGCTCCGGCGGGCAGGGTGTTTTCATCGTCCGAAAAGACGAGCTCGCCAATCTCAATCAGATCGTGGATGCCCTGGGCAAAGGCGGCTATATAATCGCTCAGGAGTATCTTCCGGAAGCGGCTAAAGGCGATACCAGGCTGTTCTTGATGAACGGACAACCTCTGCGCTATAAGGGCAAGTACGCCGCTTTCCGCAGAGTCGGCGCTGCCGATGATATCAGGAGCAATGTTCATGCCGGCGGCACCATCGTGCAGGCCGAGATTACCGACGATATGCTGGAGGTCGCCGAGATCGTCAGGCCCAAGCTCGTTCAGGACGGGATGTTCCTGGTCGGTCTCGATATCGTCGGCAAGAAACTTATGGAGATCAATGTTTTCAGCCCCGGTGGTCTGGGCAGCGCCCAGAAATTCGAGGGGGTGAACTTCAGCCATGCCGTGCTCCAGGCCCTCGAGCGCAAGGCTGATTATATGCGTTACTACAGACGAAACTTCGACAACGTCGAGATGGCTACTCTTTGAGGTGTGCACCGCATATGGTGCGGACTGTTTGACATTTTGTGAAAGTATGTTATACTTGATGCAGTGACGTTCGTCCTGAAAAGTTTTCGATACGGGAAGCAGCTCGACTGCGGCCCTGATCTCGAATATGCACGACGAGTTTGCAGAGAAAGGAGGTGAGAAAGTTCGCATATGAATGAGACTATCTATCTTAAAGCCGGGTCTTGTCTGTCGGCGCCGTCAGTCTTGATCGAGATCGCCAGAGAATCGAATTTCAAGCTGCGCCGGAGAGTGGCGTTCAACCCTGCTTGCCCGAAACAGTTGCTGAGGGCCCTTGCGCGAGACAAAAGCAAAGAAGTCAGGCGCGCGGTGGCGCTCAACCCGTCGACCCCCGATAATGTTCGAGCCGAGCTCGCCGGCGACTGGAGCCCCGATGTTCGTTTTGCTGTCGCAGAATGCCGGCATTCACCACCAGCGATACTGAGTGAGTTGATGCTCGACGCCAATCCGTATGTGGTCAGGCGCGCCCGTCAGTCGCTGGGAGAGTGACGGCAATGGTCCCGGCGGGCTGTCAGTCGCTGGTGAGCCAGCCTCGGGAAAATAGAAACAGGATAACGCAGGTCGTGATCAGGGTCATGATCAGCAAGCACATCGGATAACCGAACTGGGAGTTGAGCTCCGGCATATTCCAGGGCGAGACCGCTGTGTTGAAATTCATCCCGTAGACGCCGGCCACGAAAGTCGGTGGGATGAAGATCGTAGAGATGACCGTGAGCACCTTCATGACCTCGTTCATCTTGTTGCTTGCCATGGAAAGGTAGACATCCATGAGATCGGCGGCGATTTGCCTGAAGTTTTCGATCAGGTCGATGATCCTGACTGCGTGGTCGTAGCAATCCCTGAGATAGACCCGCGTATCTTCGGTGATCACGGGATAGCTGTCGCGTATCAGGCTATTGAGCGCTTCGCGCATGGGCCAGATATTGCGGCGGAGGATCAGAAGGTCTCTCTTGATCTGATGCAACTCGGCGACCAGACCTTTCTCGGGACTCTCCAGGATCTTGTCTTCCAGTTGCTCGAGCCGCTCGCCGTACTCTTCCAGGACCGGAAAATAGGCGTCCACTACGGCATCGAGGATGGCATAGCCCAGATAGTCCGGTCCGGTCGAGCGTATCCGGTTTTTCCCCTTTCTTATCCTTTCCCGGATGTGCTCCAGGCAGTCGCCCTCGTCTGCCTGGAAAGTGACGACGAATCGATCGCCGATGAACAAACTCAATTGCTCCGAGCAGAGGACCTCGTCCCGGATCTCGAGCATTTTCATGACCACGAAGAGATTGCTGTCATAGTCTTCCACTTTCGGGCGTTGATGCTGGTTTACCACGTCCTCGAGCGAGAGGAGGTGGATATTGAGGATCTTGCCAATTTCTTTGAGGCGTTTTACGTTGCCGAGACCGGTGACATTGATCCATGTTACCGGCCAGCTACTCAGAAGCTCCTCGAGCTGATCCAGGGCCTCGATGGTGCCTTCCACGAAAGCGGATTTGCCATAGGCGAAGGTCGTGATTACCGGCTCCCGGGCGTCCGGAGGGGCGACGATGGTTCCCGGCGCCGAGCCCGGGGGCGTGACCGATTTGAAGTCGCTTTGTTTCAAGGCGCCTTTGAACTTGAATTCGAACATCTACCGACCTCTTACTTACGGGAGCCCAGGTAGGGATTGTAGCCTGTCTGCCGGCCGGCTGCGACGCCGGCTTCGGGGACAACTTCGTCTTTCTGGGATACCGTGAGCTGCGGATAGGGAATCTCGATTCCTCTTTCGTCGAATTTCTTCTTGAGCCGGCGGTTGAATTCGCGACCGACACCCCATTGCTTGATCGGTCTGGTCATGGTCCGGGCTCTGACAATCACCGCCGAGTCTGCGAATCGCTCGAGACCCATGACCTCCAGGGGCTCCAGTATGTCGTCGGCGTAATCGGGATCGGATCGCAAGTCCTCGTCGACTTCTTTCATGATTTCGATCACCTCGTCCACATCTTCCTTGTAGGAGACGCCGATGTCGAATACATAGCGCGAGAAGGTCTTGGTCATATTGGTGACCACACCGATCTCGCCGCTGGGAATGTAGTGGACGTTGCCGTGCAGGTCCCTGAGCACCACCATGCGCAGTGTCACCTTCTCGACCGTGCCGTTCTTGTCGGCGATTTGCACTACATCGCCGACCCTGATCTGATCCTCGAAGAGAATGAAGAATCCGGAGATCACATCCTTGACGAAGCTCTGGGCCCCGAAGCCGACAGCGACTCCCAGGACGCCGGCGCCAGCCAGGATCGGTCCGATGTCGATGCCGATCTCCTTCAGGATCATCATGCCGGCTACTCCGACCACTACTGTGATCATGAGGTAGCGGACGACCGAGCTCATGGTGTCGGCGCGTTTCTTGATCTCCGAGCCTTCCTTGTTGCGCAGGAAGAGAGACAGGAGATTCTTGGAGAATAGATTGATCGCGTTAACCCCGAAAAGGCTCAGGGCAAGAATGAGGAGGATCTGTAGACCCGGTGAGATCATCCAGTCCTTGGCGTCGTCGATATAGTCGTCCAGGTTCTTCTGGCTCGGTCTCTTGGCGAACCGGCGTTTTTCGGGCTTGCTCTGGACCGGCTGGGCGACAGGTCTGGGCTCTTCCGACCGCGCCTGCGTCCGGGCATCCGGTTCGGCACCGGCCTCGCTTTCTACAGGTTCGCTCTCTGTGACTGAGACAGGCTCCTCTTCGGTCTCGGGCTCGGATTCAGCGGCTGCGCTTTCCGTCTCCGGCTGAGTCTCCTCTACCGTCTCGGTCTGGGTTCGGTCCGGGGGAAGTTCCGGTCCGAGATAGATATGGCCGTCTCTACTGGGATTGCTTTCCTGGGCGCGAACGGAAACGCAGAAGCTGCAAAGAAGAGCTGCCGCAAGGAGGATGGTGGGATTGACTCGATATTTGGAATTCAAAATGGGCTCCAGGGATTGCCAAGAGCCTAAATTGTATATCTTATGGCCGGCCAGGTCACCGCGACAGAGCAAGGTTGTAAGCAGGTTTTACATATGAGATTACGCTCATTTGCTCGTGTAATCTGGTCGTTTCATTTGCTGGCATCCACGAGAGCGTCCAGAGTATCGAGCTCGAGCAGGCGCTGGTCGAGTTTGCCGAGGGCCAGCGGAATCTGGCCGCCGATGATGAATTTCTGGCCTCTCGGCCGTTTGATTGAGGACACCGCATCGACAACCGAGAGGCTGTTGCTGACGGTATAGACAGTGGCTGCTGAAGCGACGGTCTTGTTGAAAGAGAACGATCGATCGGGCAGAGCCGAGCCTGCGAAGATGAGCATTGTGCCCCAGGCGAGCTTCGGAGCCGCGATGGCAGTGTTCATCAAGGCCCGGTGGTTGAACTGCCGGTCGGCTTTGCTGGCCACCTCGGCTTCTCTTTCGAGCTGGTGGCTCAGGAGCTCGAGCTCGGCTTTATAGACCACATGACGCTTCCTCAGCCTGGGAGGATACTTGCTTTCCTCAATCGTTGCCATGTCCCGGGAAAGCGCGTCCAGAGCGGTCTGCAGCTTTTCGAAGGCTCCCGACCCTGAATCAGAGCCTGAGCCGGGAATCTCAGCGAGCATTTCAGACAGGCTGCGCGCCCGGGCACGCCTGGTGAAATAACGGTTTATGAACGGGCTTGCCATGACCGCCGAGGACGAGACCACGAAGCCTATGCCCGATGGTACCGCCAGGGTCTTATTGCCGGTGCTGGCGGTGAGGAGCCCCATGAGGGATCCGCCATAGCCACCGGCACCGGTGGCAACTAGAGCGTTCAGGTAGCTGACATTACGGCTCACCACATTGCCGTGACGTTCGGCGTAGAAGCGCGCGAACTCCTCGATACAGAGGTCCCTTATCAGCTCGAGCACCCGGGTCTCGTGCTCGATGAGCCTGTCGGTGTCCGGGTCGCCCCGCAGGGGGGCAAGCTCTTTCTGCCGTCCGGCAAGAAGCTCGTCGATCTCGGCTTCGAGATCTTTGATACCGGCCAGGACCGACCCGGGATCGAGTTTCTTCTTTTTGACCGATCTGTCTTTGATCTTGTCCAGGAGCGCTTCGGTAAAAACACCGCCCTGAATGATGCCCTGACCGGTGAGCAGCATGGCGCTGCCGCACTCCAGTACCGTGGGATCGGGGCTCTTCGTCGCCCAGCGCTCGGTGGCGAGAACCGTGCTGCCGGCAAGCGCAAAACCGGAAGACAGGAAGTTGTAGGCGAACTGACGAATGGTGCGGAATTTCGATTGATAGGCGTTGGCGATCCGGAATCGAGTGTTCAGCTTGAGGATCTCGAGCTCGCGGTCGACTATCCGGTCGGTGGCGCCGGTAGCGGCTTCCTGAGCCAGTGCCGGTGCCTGGCTCAGTGTCAGGACCAGATAGAGAACCGCAGCCAGAGCGGCGGCTGTGGCTGTGAGACGATTCAGCGAGGTCCTTTCACTCCGGCCAGGCTCAGTACGATATCCCATTCATTCCCGGTGACCGGCTGGATGGAGAGCCTTGCACCACGCCTGGTGACCATCATCTCCTCGAGTCCCTTTGTTTCTTTCAGCTCGGTGAGGCTCACTTCCCTGGGCAGCTTGGCGACATAGCGAATGTCCACCATATACCAGGTAGGCTCCTCCTTCTTGCTCTTCTCGTCGAAATATTTCGCGTTCGGATCGAAGGCGGTATGGTCCGGATAGCCGTCCCTGTCGATCTCGGCTATGCCGGCGATGCAGGGCGGATTGGAGTTGCTGTGGTAGAAGAAGACGAGATCGCCCTTCTTGATGGTATCCCGAAGAAGATTGCGGGCCTGATAATTGCGTACGCCTTCCCAGTAAGTGACCTTATCCGCCTTGAGATCGTCGATGGAATAGACGTCCGGTTCGGATTTGAAGAGCCAGTATTGTTTCTTCTTGTTCGCCATCGCCTAAGGGTATTAAGAAATGGCGCAAAGTTCAAGTGTCAGCGGCTCACAACCCTTTTGATCCTGGTCACGCCGGCGCTGTTCGTCACCGGGACCACCATGATCGAAGGCAGCTCTTCGGTGCGGAGCATGGCATGGGCGGGCAGGCCGCCATGAAGAGGCTGATGCGGGTAGGCCGCCTGTGGGGCCATGGCATAATGCTGCCCGGGAATCGGTTCATACTGGAACTGCGCTCCGGGGTGCTGCTGAAAATGCTGAGGCAAATGGGCCTGAGCTGCAGGGAGATGATGCTCGGCAGCCTGGGTGGCGCCGCTGCTGTATATCTCGGTTTCGTCCGGATGGAGGCTGCGCTCCCAGGCATTGAGAGCGACCAGACCCAGGGTGGCTATGATAGCCACGACCGTGATTATGGTTACGTGTCGTTTGGTGCTCTGGTCCTGAGAGAGCTCGGCGCACCCGCACGGGCATTTGCCCAGTATTCCGCCATTTTCTTCGCTTTGCTGAATCATATTTTCGTCCATTCCAAGAATTGCCAGGGATGCCGTTCGTACTAAATCAGGCGGATTCTCTTCGCGGCTCTCATCGTGAGCTCATTGTGGAGCCTGGGGCTCCCACCGTCTATGGGGGGAATACGAACCGGATATCGCAGGATCGACTCTAATAGGGAACAGTCCGTCCATAGGTGTTGACAGGCACGTACTGCTGGGCGTAGCGCGGCTGGCTGGCCGGCAGCAGCACATAGCCGTGATTATAAGGATGGGCGGGGCCGGCAGCCTGCGCCGCGCCGGCGTCCTTAACGGGCTCGCTCCCGGTCAACCGGCAGAGCAAGGCAAGCATCGAGCAGCCGATTGTAATCACCACAGCTATCCTGAGCACCGTGGCTACGCCTTTGCCGATTTTCCTGCGACCGTAACGATAGAGAATCGCGTCTCTTCTGGCTTTATCCAGAGCGTTCTTCTGGTTGTATTCGCTTATGTCTTCTCTCAGTTCCCGTGGTGCTACGAACATGGCTTTCTCTCCGTCCAGACCAGTCATTCATTCGGCCACTGTTGCCTGCCCACTCCACTCTGATGCTCTCCGGGAGGGATGTCAAGAAGAGTTAAGCTCAAGCGGGGTGAGATTACGAAGTCTAGCCCTAAACTCAGTCTCTGACCGCGCTCCAGTCGTATTCGGTGACGCCGGTGGCCGGTTTCGAGATCGCCGGCTGCGCGGTCCTGCCGCTCCTCTTTCCCCGGCTCTGGCGGTGGTGCTGGTAATACTCGGCCTGGACCGGGGCAGGCTCGGCGTTTTTACGGCCCGGCAATGCGGACGGAGCGCCGTCGGTGAGCAGGGCTTCTCTGGGGAGCGGATGATTGCGATAGAAGTCCGTCATATAGCGTTTCCAGATGGGCGCCGCTACGGTACCACCGGTGATATTATGCCCCTTGACCGGATGATTGAGGGAATTACCCGTCCAGACTGCCGTTACTGTGTCGGCAGTGAAGCCGACGAACCAGAGATCTCTCGATTGGTCGGCGGTGCCTGTCTTGCCCGCCGAAGGGATGCCCGCCAGCCTGGAGCGTGTACCGGTGCCGGATTCCACGACTTTTTTGAGGATGTCCGTTAGCTCGGCGGTGGCTTTCATGTCCAGGCTGCGCAGGGGCGTCGCCTCGAATTCCGCCAGCACATGCCCTTCGCTGTCCTCCATCTTTCTTATCAGGCGGGGCTCGATATACATGCCTCCCCGGGCGATGGTGGAATAGGCGCCGGCCATGGTCAGGGGAGAAGCCGCCGAGGATCCCAGGGAAAGCGAGAGGGTGTGCGCCAGCTCGTCTTTTATCCCGGCCCGGCGGGCGGTATCGATGATGGTATCAAGACCGATCTGTTGCGCGATCCTGACGCTGCAGACATTTCGTGAATAGACCAGGGCCTCTTCGGCAGTGATCATACCCATGAATTTCTTGTCGAAGTTCTGAGGCTCCCAGATCTTGTCTCCGTCGTCCATGACCTGGAGGGGACCGTCCAGGAGCTGCGAGTAGGGAGTGATCACGCCATTCTCGAAAGCCGAGAGATAGACGAATGGTTTGAAGGACGATCCCATGGTATGAGGATGCACGGCACAGTTCCACTGGTGCTCGAGATAGTCTCCGAGACCGCCCACGATAGCGAGCACCGCACCGTCCTTGAGACGCAGGCTCACCAGGGCGGCCTGATCGAGACCCGGCGGCAGGCGCGTCGAGGCGAGAACGGCCTCGGCGGCTTTCTGGGCGGAGGGATCGAGATTGGTATAGACCTTCAGTCCTTTATGCCTGGTATAGCTCAGGCTCGACTTTATGTAGTCGGCGACATAGCCGCAATAATATGGATAAGGCGGAACGAACTGCTCATGGGCTTCCTGGCTCGAGGGAGGAGCGAAGATGACGCTTTCGGAGGCTGCCAGCTCGGCCTCCAGAGGCGTTATGAAGCCGTATTCGCTCATCTGAGAAAGGACTGTCCTCTGTCTCATCATGGCGCTGTAGAGGTTGGCCCGGTCGCCCAGATGTGACGGTGATTTGATCAGACCGGCCAGGAAGGCTCCTTCGGCGGCGCTCAGTTGCGACGCATGCTTGCCGAAATAAGTCCGAGCCGCCTGCTCGATTCCGTAGGCGCCGTTGCCGAAATAGATTTGATTGAGATAGATCTCGAGGATCTTCTCTTTCCCGTAGCGACGCTCGACCTCCGAAGCCACGATGCCTTCGGCGAGCTTCAGGGGGAGGGTGCGTTGCGATTCCTCGTAGAAGATATTCTTGACCAGTTGCTGGGTCAGTGTAGAGCCGCCCTGGACAGGCTTGCCGGCACTCAAATTGGCGGCGGCCGCGCGCAGTATGCCCACCGGGCTGACGCCGGAGTGCTCGTAGAAATAGTGGTCCTCGGCTGCGAGAACGGCTTTTATAGCGTAGGGCGAGACCTGATCGAGCTTGATCACCTCGCGTCTTTCCTTGGCCGGGAAAGTGCAGATGAGTTTGTCGTTTATATCGTACAGCTGCATCTCGGCGCCGGGATTGTAGTTCTCCAGCATGGAGAGATTGGGTATCCTGGCAAGGTGAACCCAGGAGAACATGAGGACGACACAGACCACCATGGCTGTGAGCAGAGTGATGCTCGATACGGTCACTCGAATCGAGGTGGCGAAATTCTCGACGACGGGCTTGACTCCATCGAAGCGTTTCAGGCGCCTGTACTGGTCGGATTTTGCCATATCCTGATTATAGGCTCAGAGCGTGATTTCCGGCTCTTCGTCGGTGACCACCGCGCAATCCACCACGGTATTGCCGTGCGAGACGAATCCGAGTTCTCTGGCGGCAGCCCGGGAAACGTCGATCACTCCTTTGCCGAAAGGACCGCGATCGTTGATACGGACCACGCAGGACCTGCCGTTACGCTTGTTCTTCACCTTCACCCTGGTACCGAAAGGCAGGGTGCGGTGAGCGGCGACCAGCTCTTCCCTGTCATGGGGCTGCCCTGAGGCGGTCTTCTTGCCGTGCAGCCGGTCTGCATAGAAATGCGCCAGACCGCTGAATCTCTTGCTGGCGCTCTTGCCACCGGGCTTGCCTTCCTCGGCGGAGACCCCGGAGACTGTCAGAACCAGGGAAAGGGCGGCAAGAGCTGTGATTGATACTAAGTGCGATGCTCTCATAGGGGTATTTTTACAGCACCTGGTGAATGTTTTGCATTAGAGTTTTGCATTGGAACCAGTCCCGGATCTCCTGAAAACCCGGATCTCAAGTGAGCTGGCAGCTGCCTTTTTAGTGGAATTGCGAGGCTATAGCTGTTTTTTCCTTAAATTTTGAACTATTTTCCGCAGTCAGGCGTCTTAATTGGCAGAGCACTTTCCTCAGAGGTTTGATCATGACCAGACTTGTTAACTTCGGCCTGGCGGCCGTCATGGGAGCTTCGATATTCTTCTGTCAGAGCCTGCCCGTTGCCGCGCAGGAGTCCGATATCCCCGACCTGGATACGGTCATCGAGGTCCTGGTGGACAGCGATTCAACCGAGGCTCTCCTGACCCAGCTCCCGGATCCCGCTGAGATCGCCCAGGCGCCGGCGGTGGAAGAGATTGCTCTCGCCCCTATGATGACGGCGGCGGCTACCCAGCTCGATGCCGCCCATATGGGCAAAGGCAAAGGAGACAGTTGCCCGGTGACAGGCTCCTGCCCGCGCATGGGCTCAATGGGAAAGAGCTGGGGGATCGCTTCGGTGCTCGAGGGTGACAACGCCATCACCGACGATCAGCGCGAGAGCCTCTACAAGCTCAAGAATCAGCTTCTCGACGAGATCGGTCCCAAATGTCTGGCTTACGCTTCCCAGAAGCGCGCTCTCAAAGACGCCATGACCCAGAGCGAGCTTTCGGAGAAGTCCATCCAGAAGATGATCGACGGCATCGCTTCTCTGAAGTCCGATATGACCCGGATCAAGCTCTCCTACAAGCTCAAAGCCGCCCAGGTCTTCACCCCCGAGCAGCGCAAGGCGCTCCATATGGCGATGATCAAGGGTTGCGGGCACAAGCACATGCACTCCGGCATGATGCGGATGATGATGATGCGCAAGATGATGGGACGCTAGGACACCATCTCAGCCTGATATCGAGGTGTGGGACCGGTGAGATTCTCGTCGGTCCCGCATTTTGCAAGAATGCTTGCCAAGAGCCGGGAGGCAATGCCGATGAGAGTCATTAGAACAACAATTGCGATCCTTGCTCTGTTAGCCTGTTCGATCTTTTTCGCTCCGGTTTCCCGGGGGACCGATACGAACAAGCGCAAGCTCTCCGAATCCGAGCTGCGGGCGATAATCATCCAGGATAGAGCCCTGGCTCCGGCCCGGGATGTCGAGGTGGTGGGCACCGGTCCCCAGGTGACGGTAATCACCGCTCCGGCGCCCGGGACCGCCGAAAAGGACCTGAAGATCGATGCCATGTTCGTGGCTCGCTCTCTCATCGAGGCGGTGCCCGGTCAGATAGAGGCGGTCAAAGTCCTCTACAGCACTCATGGCCGGGACGCCCGCTTCGTCATCATCAACAAGCTCACGGTGGATCGTTTCGGAAGCGGCAAGATAAGCGCCGAGGATCTGCTCGCCTCTCTGAGCCTGGAGACTGTGGGCAGGGACGGTGAGGAGGCGTCCCGGGTCGCACCGGGTCCGTCGATGGAGCGCCGGCTTCTGGTCTGCCGGCGGATCGAGGAGCTGAAAAAGGCCGGCACCGATGTCCGTCGTTGTCAGGAGATTTTCGATGCCATCGAGGCTCAGGTTCGCGGCAAACAGTCGAGCAATATCGATAAAAGCCTCGCCGATCTCGAGAGCCGATTGTCCGAGCAGGAAGAGGATCTTGCTCAGGCCAGGCGCACAGCCCAGGGCAAGGGCGTTCCCGGGATCAAAAAGGCCGAGGCGCCCAAGGAGTCGATGCTGTTGCTTCGAGCTTACAGCATGCGGGCCCCGGAAATACTGCGGCGCCTGTCCCGGGGGCAGAGCCCCGATCTGGCAGCCTGCGCCAGAATCAGTGCCGAAATAGACGGTCTGGTCAAAAGTGGCAAAAGCGATGAAGCGGCAGCCAAGATCAAAGAGTTCTCCAGGCTCGCATCCCGCAGTCTCGGTTACGAGCCCTTCAATGTCTCCGGCCGCCGCCCTCCGGGCAAGCCGCCCAGAGCTGCCAAAGAAGGTCAGCCGCAGCCCGGAGCTAGAGGGCAGAAAGCCTTTTTCCCCCGTAATTTCAGGAATAACGAGCAGAACGGACCATGACCAGGGAGACCGAACCGGACGAAAAGAAGACGGAGACCGATACCACAGGTAGCGGTCAGCGCCGTCTCGACAGCGATCCTTTTATCGGCGCCACCCTGGCGGATCGATTCGTCATCGAGGGCACCATCGGCACCGGCGGCATGAGCGTCGTCTACAAAGCAAAACAGCTCAATGTCGATCGCTATGTGGCCATCAAGACGCTACTGCTCCGGGTAGATACCAAGCCGGTCTTCAGAGAGAGGTTCCGGCGCGAGATCGAGAGCCTCTGCGCCCTCAGCCATCCCAATATCGTCACCGTCTATGATTGCATCATCGGCGAAGACGATCAGCCCTATATCATAATGGACTATCTCCGCGGAAGAAGCCTGGAGAAGCTCCTTTCAGATGAAGGTCCCCTGGCGCTGCCACGTTTCGTCCAGATCTTCAACCAGGTCTTGAGCGCTCTGGGGCACGCCCATGAAAGAGGCGTCATCCATCGCGACATCAAGCCGGGCAATATCGTGCTCATGGATGACGAGATGGATTTCGTCAAAGTCGTGGACTTCGGCCTTGCTCGTATCGGAAGGGACGAGCGCAAGCTCACCAACTCCGGCGAGCTCTGGGGCAGCCCTCCCTATATGAGCCCGGAGCAGTGCGCCGGGGAGTCCGGGGATCATCGCTCCGATATCTACTCCATGGGGTGTGTGATGTTCGAGCTGCTTATGGGGGTCGATCCTTTTGCCAGCGACAATATTATTGCCCTGGTGCACAAGCATTTGAACGACGAGCCCCCGACCTTCTCCTCGGTCAACCCCAGGACCGACATTCCTCCCGCTCTCGAGCAGGTGGTGATGAGGGCCCTCTGCAAGAATCCGGACGATCGCTTTCAGTCCGCCGACGAGATGCGAAGGGCTCTCTTAGACTGTCTCGATGATCCGGTGGCCAGGCTGGCTATCGATGGGTCGAGCTCGCGCGCCGTCGATAACCAGAAGAGCGCCGTCATGGACATTGTCGATCATCGCGGGCAGTGGCTCCTGGCTGCTATCACCGTGCTTCTGATGGTTACGGCGGTGGTTGGTTTCAGCGGCGCCTTCCGGGGCGATCAGCCTCTTATCCGGGGCTCCGAGCAAGACAGGCAGGATGTTTCCTCGGTGCCGGCACCGGTGCTTCCGGTGGAGTCGCCTCCCGTATCGACACCGGTCTCGACACCGCTGCAGGGGGTACCGGCGGTGGAAGAGAAACCGCCATCACCGGCGGTGCAAAAGCCCAGGGCCAATAACAAGATCAGAAGCAGGACCGGGGCACGAGCTGCCGCGCCGCCGGCGGTCAAGTCTTCTCCGACCTCCGCGGGATCGACCCCGGGCGCGGCTAAGAAGGACCCCTGGAGCGAGCTGCGCCGCCTGAAAGAAGGTCATTAGAGGCCCAGGCAAGATACTCGATAATCGATAACCGTATAAACTTTTTCTTCTGCAAGTTCGTATGGCTGCTGTATATGCGGCGAGCCCGTCAAATGCCGCTCGAGTCTTGATATGAGCCCTCGAAAGGCTATTATTAGGTGATGAGTCAAGTATCCAATCCGCTTTCGAAGGCGGGTGCATTGGCCGCCAATTCGCACACGTCCAAAAGGGTCCCAGCTGGGATCAATTTTCGGTCTCCCCTTCGGTATCCCGGCGGCAAGCAGAAAGCTATCTCGCAAATTGCAGCCATGCTGCCGAAGGCGGCAGGAGAGTACAGAGAGCCCCTTGTCGGTGGTGGAAGCGTGTATCTTCATGCCAGATCCGTCTCCCTTGCGAAGAAGTACTGGATCAACGATAAATTCAAAGAGCTGACGTCATTCTGGAAATCCGTCCAAGACCCCGAGACATGCCGGAAGTTAGTGGCTGAACTCGAAGATTTGCGTTCAGGATTCGAATCCGCGACGCAGATAAAGGAGTATTTCCTGAAGGCTAGAGAAGAGAAGCCTGATTCGGAATACAGAGAAGCCTTTCTTTTCTTCTTTTTCAATAGAGTCACCTTCTCCGGCACGACAAGAGCGGGCGGCTTCTCAAGCTCGGCCAGTCAAAGGCGGTTCACTGCATCGTCCATTCAAAGGCTCGCTCCCATGCCTGCGGCGCTTGAAGGAACAAGAATTACCAATCTCGATTTCGAGCAGGTAATAAGCAAGCCGGGCAAGGATGTTTTCGTCTTCTTAGATCCGCCTTACTTCAAAGCTACCAGGCTCTACGGCCACGGAGGAAAGCTTCATTCGTTTGATCATGAGCTTCTGGCAAGATGCCTGAAGGCTTCAGAGCACCGCTTCCTGATTACCTACGACGACTGTCCCGAGATTCGGGATCTCTTCAGCTGGGCCAAGATCCGGACCTGGAATCTGCAGTATGGAATGAACAATTGCAATCTTCAAAAAGAGAGCAAGATCGGAGCGGAGTTGTTCATTTCCAATTATTGAAATACACCCAGCTTAAGGCTCGCTATCTCAAAACGCGGCGTGCTCGGCGCGCTGGGCTTCCTGACGGCTCTGGCTGTCCTTGATGGCGTTAGCCCGGGCTGCCATCTTGGCTGCCTTGGTCTTTTTGTCCAGGGCTCTGAGGGTGGTGGCATAGTTCTCCAGCATGGTCACCAGGGACGCTCCTTCTCGTCCTCTGGCCATGGTATGCACGTCGATGGCTTGCTTGTAGACGGGTTCGGCCTGGTCGTGCTTGTCTTGCAGCCAGTATAGATCCGCCAGTCTGGCCATGGCATAGGCGACTTCTATATGATGCGCTCCCAGGCTCTTGCTCCTCGCCGAGATCGCTTTGCGGCAGAGGGTCTCGGCGGCCTTGTAGCGCTTCAGCTCTGCCAGCACATCGATATAGTTGTTGAAAGAGCGAATCACGTCCGGGTGATCCGGGGCGAATTTCGTGGATCTAATCGTATAGGACCGGACCAGATAGTCGGCGGCGGCTTTGAGATCGCCTTTCTGGTAATAGAGCCCGCCCAGAGAAGCCAGGGTGGAGGCGACATTCTCGTGATTCTCGCCGAGGATCTCTTCCTGCATGGCCAGGGCCTTGCTCCAGTAGTCGCCGGCCTGGTCGTGCTTGCCCTGCTCGAAAAAGAGCTGTCCGAGCTCGCAGAGGCTGTTGGCTACTTTCGGGTGCTCGGCGCCGAAAGCCTCTTCCCTGAGCCTCAGGGACTCCACTGCTACTTTCTCGGCTTTATCGTAAGAGCCTGAGATCATATGGCAGCGGCAAATATGATCCAGGACCTCGGCTACGTTGGGATGCTTCTCTCCGAAGCTTTCTCTGTACAGGTCTGCGAGCCGGTGCCAGAGAGCCAGGGCTTCGTCATAGAATTGGAGCTCTTCTTTGATCTCGGCCAGGCTCGAGATGATCGATTGCAGCTCCGGCGAGTCGGCACCCACAGCCTCGGTTTTGATCTCCAGGGCTTTGTGCATGAAGAGCTCGGCTTTGTCCAGGCGTCCCTGCTTGCGGTAGACCTGGGCGAGATTGGCCAGGCTCTCGGCGGTCTCGGGATTGTTCTGGCCGAAAAGCTTTTTCTGCAGAATGAAGAGCCTGATCAGGACATTCTCCGCTTCGCTGAATTTCTCCTGGGTTCTATAAATCGCGTCCAGGTGCTTGAGACTCCTGATCACTTCCTGATCGTCCGTGTTGGCGTCTTTCTCGAAAATCTCGGTGGCCCGCACGCAAATCTGCTCGGCGATATCGTGACGATCGATCTCGAAATAGAGCGCCGCCAGCTTGTCCAGAGTCTCGCCCACTTCGGGGTGCTCGCTTCCGAGCTGGCCTTCTCTAATCTCCAGGCTCAGTGTGTAGAGCTCTTCGGCGCGGTCATATTCTTTGCGCAGGAGGGCGAGGCGGGCCAGGCGATCGTAAGTGGCGGTGAGCTCCAGCTCGGGCAGGGAGAGGGTCTCGGTCTTGATCCTGAGCACCCGGTTGAGCAGTTGCTCGGCCTCGCCGTAGTGTCCCTGCATCTCGTACATGTCGGACATGCCTTCCATGTATGGTATCAAATGCGGTTGGCGCGATTCGGGGATTTTGTCGATGACGAACCAGAGCTTCTCGTAGACCGAGCTGGCGTCGGTAAGGCGGTTGGAATTCTTGTAGAGATTGGCCAGGGCGCCCATGGCCGCGATCACGTCGGGATGAGAAGCGCCGAGGAGCGGCTCGCGGATGCTGATGCACCGCTCATAGAGCGGTTCTGCCTCGGTCCAGCGTCCGGTCTCGTCGTAGAGAATTCCCAGGGCGAAAAGGACTTCGCCCACACCGATATCGGTTTCGCCGAGGAGTCTTTCTCTTTCTTCAAGGCAAGCGAGAAAGCGCTCCTCGGATTCGAGCAGATTGCCTCGCACGTGCAGGATCTCGCCCAGATCGAAAAGGCAGCCGGCATGTTCGGCGTCTTCCGCGCCCAGGGCTTCCCGGAGCTCGATGACACGCCGGCAGAGATCTTCGGCTTCGCCTATCCTTCCGCGGCGGTAATAGATCCGGTAGAGGCTGTTGAGGGTCTCCAGCAGTTCGGGGTCCCTGGGACCCGAGTATCGCTCTCGCTCCTCACCGGCGCGCTCGAGAAGCTCTTCGGCTTCCTGGTACTTTTCCTGGTGGCAGAGGACTTCGGTCAGCTTTTCGAGGGTGAGGGGAAGACGTTTGTCTCCCGGCTCGAATTGCTCGGCTTCGGCAAGGGCTTTGCGCCAGAGAATCTCGGCTTCGGCGAAATTGCCGTATTCGAAAGCATGGTCAGCGTCGGCTTTGAGGTGACTCCACCTGGAACTCATCTTGCCTCTTGTTTATTGCGGGAATTGTCTCAATAGGATATCAGAGAGGCCTCTCAATATTGATATGTTGTCATTAGCGGCGGTGGTCTTATCTGGCGTAGACTGTATGTGCTGTCAGCTGTTCTTAGTGTTGTCGGGACACCATGGTCGAAGCCCAGAAAGTCGAAATCCTGCCCACTGTCGAGGCTATCCTCGCGCTACCCGGGGATAGCCCGGATCGAGCGGAGAAGACCTGCCGCATGCTCAGCCGGCTCCTTGCCGGTCTCGAGAGCGCCGATGAGCGCCATCTCTCGGTGCGTATCCTGCACGATCTGGCAGCCGCTCTCGAAGGGAAGAGTCTTCCTCATCTGATTCTCAGGGCTATGCCGGTGCCCGGTCTCGACCGCCCGATCCGCTTGCTTCTCACCCCCGCGGTTTTTTCCCCTGAAATGTGGGGGCAGACTTTCGCCGAGGGACTCATGAAAGTGCCGGAGCAGTTCGACGGCACCAGGGTGGTGGAGCTGGGCACAGGCTCGGGCTGGATTTCCCTGCTTCTTCTGCTGCGCACCAATGTCCAGGAAGTGGTCGGTCTTGATATCAACCCGGTGGCGGTCACCATGGCCCGTCTCAATGCCTGGCTGAACGGCACCCGTGATGACGGCTCGGTGGTGCTCAGTCAGGCCGGGGCTCCCATCGTCGGAGCTTTCCGGATAGTCGAATCGGACCTTCTCCAGGCGGTGATTGCCGGCAGAGAGGACTTCGATCATGTGATCGGCTGCATACCCCAGGTTCTCCATCCGGAAGGTCATGCCGAGGCCAGGGAGCCGCGTCTCAGTGAGCGCGAGCTCTATGATCTGAGCAATTATTGCTTCGAGCAGGGCATTCTCGAAGATCGATTCGGGCTTCCTCTTATCGCCCGGGCTCTCGAGCAGGCCCAGGTCTGTCTCAAACGCGGCGGCAAAGTCACCCTGATCCTGGGAGGACGGCCCGGTCCCGATGCCATCGCCTCCATGTTCGTCCGCCGGGGCTATGAGCCGGAGATTCTCTGGAGCCGGCGGATCACTCAAGCCGATGACACCGACCTGAAGTCTCTTGTCAAGCTCGAGCAAGCCCACGGGATCAAATTCCATTTCTTCATGTCCCGCAATTCCCGGGAGTCTCTATCTGCCGAGACGGCCGTGAGGATGCTCCAGGCCGGCCACGATGTCTATCACGATCTTCTGGTCTACCGGGCCACCACCGCTTTCGAGAAAGCAGCCTTCGGATTCGCCTCCAATCTCCATCGAATGTCCCTGGACTCTTTGCGTAAGGAGCTGGATTTCTCCCGGATGACCGAGGAGCAGATGAGCTTTCTCGATCGGCTCTCCCAGGAGCTCCTCAAGTCCAGGACTATCCCTTATCCCCATGAGCGGGGCGATCTCGGCCTGCGCAAGCGGCTCTCCAAATTTCTGAGGATCTATTGCCATCTGCCGGTGGAAGCCGACGAGATGTTCGTGGCTCCGGAGCGCAGCGAGCTGCTTTCTATGATAGTGAATATGGTGGCGAAGCAGTCTTGCTCGGTGCTTCTGTCCGAGTCGCTCCGCGAGGTCTATGGCAGGCTCGGTCAGGATCTTTTCGTGGACACGGTCTGGTGCAACGACGACCTATCCGAGATTCTCGAGCTCGACGACGTGCTTGCGCCTTCGGTGGTGGTGCTCGCTCCCAGGCAGTTCGTGAGACCTTCCCCCATTGTTCTGTCGGCTCTTTTCGATCATGCTCGCAAGCACCCCGATTCTTATTATGTCATCGACGACTCCGCCAATTTCGAGATCGGATCGCAACTCGACGCCAATATGATGATCCGGCTCGCCGGTCAGATGGACCTGCCCGAGAATGTCGTGCTTCTCTACGGGCTGATCAAAAATGTGGTGGCGCCTGACCTGGAGCTGTCATTCGTTCTCAATGCGCCTCCTTCATGGATCGAGGGTTTCGACGTCGCCTCCGAGCTCACTTATTCTCGGATTCCATACCCCAGCCAGCTCTATTACGAGTGGCTCTTCGACGACCTGCTCTCATTTCCCTTCCCTGTGGAGACCATCGACTCCAATTACGGCAACCGCAAAAAGGTCGAGCCGGAGAGAGCGGAGTTTCTGGAAGCTGCCTCGGATCCTGTTTTCGCCCCCAAGCCGGTGGATGTGGATGACCCCGAGCTTATCCGGCTCGACTACGGAGAATTCGAGCATCCGGTTCCTGACCTTCTGGTCAGAGGAATCATCAAAGGTTTTGTCGAGCCTGATAGCGATTATCTTCCCGAGGTGCTGCGTTATCGAATCGCTTCGTATGTGGCCGGAACCCGGGAGTCCATGATCCTCCCTGATCGAGTCGTGCTTTCCCAGGGCGTATTCCCTCTCTTCGGCGCTTTTCTCAAAGGCGTGTGGAAGCGGCTCGGCCGGCCCCCCCGGGTGCTCCTGCCCGGTGGCTCGTACGGCCCCCTCTATCCGATGATCGCTTATCACGGAGCTCAGGTCATACCGCTTTCCACCGAATCCGAAAGAGGATTCCTCTTCGACGTTAAGCACCTCCGAGCTTCAGGAAATCTCAAGAAGCCCGATGTGCTCTGGCTCACTCAGCCGAATAATCCCAGCGGTCTCTTTTTCGAGTCGAGCCAGGTGGCTGCGATTGTCGAATGGTGCGTGGAGAATCAGGTCTATCTGCTTGCCGATGAGATCTTCTTTCTACTCAGCGATCATCGACTGGGCGCCTGGACTCCGCCTTCTCTCAGTTTCGGCTCTCATCTCTCCCGCTTTGAGGCTGCCCGATTCATCTTCGTCACTGACGGGCTTTCCAAGGCATTTGCCGCAGGCGGATTGCGCTGCGGATTTCTGGTCTGTCCCGACGCGGCTTTTGCCGAGCTCATTCAGTCTCATCTCAAAGCTCCACCGGCGGTGCTGCTCAGGGCATGGGACAACCTCTATTCGGCTTTCCTGGATGAGGCTCCGCACGGAATGATCGATGTCGCCGCTGCTCATCGAGAAGTGAGCGATTATCTGCTCGGGGCCCGCAAGACCCTGAGCGCCAATCGCGATCGTCTCCTTTCTCTCTTGCGCAAACACGGGCTCGACGACGGAATCGACACATCCTATAGAGGCGGTCTCTTCCTGCTTGCCAGGCTGGCGGAGAGGCGCAATGAGCTTGCCGAGAGCAAGAAGCTGCTGATCAACCAGGACGACTGGAGCCGCACCCCGTCCTGGGCGAGGCTCTGCTTCAGCCTGCCCGAGCCACGTTTCGAAGAAGCCATCCGCCGTCTGGAGGATTTCCTCGGATGAGTGGAAGCAGGGACAGGGTCTGCCTGATCACCGGCGCGACGAGCGGCATCGGCAGAGCCGCTGCCCGGAAGCTGGCCTCGCCCGGCTGGCGTCTGATCGTAGTGGGCCGGGATCAGGAGCGCTGCCGGGAGACGGTAGAGGAGATCGAGGGCGTCGCCCCGCAAGATTCCCGGGTGGAGTTCCGGATAGCCGATCTCAGCTCATTGCGGGAAGTTATGCGGCTTGCCGAAGAGCTTCGCCGGGATCTGGATCGGATCGATGTCCTGATCAACAACGCCGGAGCGATATTCACCACCGACAGGAAGAGCCCGGATGATATCGAGATGACCTGGGCTCTCAATCATTTCGGCTATTTCTGGCTGACCGGCGAGCTCCTCCCCCTTATCGGCAAGGGCGACAATGCCAGAATCGTCAATGTCTCCTCCCGCGCTCATGTGCGGGGGCGGATCAAAGATCGCCAGGGAATCATAGAGAAAAGGAACGATCCGTTTTTCACTTATTCCAACACCAAACTCGCCAATATCTGGTTTACCCGGGTTCTATCGCGCCGGCTCGCCGATCGCGGTATCACCGTCAACAGTCTCCATCCTGGCGTGGTATCGACGAGATTCGGCCGGGGCTGCGGGCCAGGCTCGCTGATTTTGCGCGCTTTTGCCACCGTATTTGGTGTAAGCGCCGAGAAGGGAGCGGAGACCGTGGTCTACCTGGCGCGCTCGCCGGAAGTGGCTTCGGTGAGCGGTGCTTATTTTGTCGACTGCAAGCAAGTGGAGCCCAGCGCTCTGGCCCGGGACGACGACATGGCCGAGAGGCTCTTCGAGGTCTCGGAGGAGCTTACCGGGGCGCTCAAAGAGAAGCTCAGAGCTTGATCGTCCAGGCCATGACATTGAGGATGGTCACCACCAGGGCGACAAATCCGACTAGATTGGCCACCATTTTGCTCTTGGGGTCTTTCAGGAGACGGCCAAGCAGCAGGTAGATGATCGCCAGGGCGCCATAGAAGAGACAGAGCCTGTTAGCCAGGAGGAAGATGCCGGGACCCTGTCCGCCGGTCCAGACATAGATGCCGGTTGAGGCAAGGATGCCGGCAGTCGGCATGGGAGGCTGCTCTTTGAGGGTGCCTCGTTCGGAGAGGAACAGCAGGGTAGCGCCGTCCGTACCCTTGAAGGGGCGCCCGAGCCGATCGCAGCCGTGGACTACGAAGTCGTCGAAGTACGAGGTCTGGGTTTCGGAGACTATATGCCCGCAGTTGATGGCGCCCGGATAGATGGCAGGCTCGCCCGGCCAGGTGCCGCCGGCTCGCAGGTGAGCGAAGAGCTGGTTTCGATCCTTGAAACGCTTGTCGGGGAGCTTGACGCTGGTGACCACCGGATAGTCCAGGCGGCCGGTAAAGGGGTTGTCGTAATCGAAACGATAGACGTCGTCTTTGTTGAAGCTCTCGGGATAGGATCGCTCTTCCCTGTAGCTACGGTCCGCGGCTACCATGACATTCTGCATATGAGAGATAATCTCGAGCTCCGGGGAATCGGCCCGGTAGAATATCAGACCGGCAGCATTGACGAGACCTTCGGGCTTGAGCTCCAGCCAGTATTCGCGCCCCCATGGGGGCGCCAGCATCAGCCGGCCCAGATCGAAAGCGCCGCCTGAGAACGCCTGGTATCCCTGGGTGATCTTGCGGTCACCCATTTTGAATACGGCTTTGCCCCCATCCATGGTGAGACTGACCAGACCTCCGCCTGCCAGGTAGGTCCTGCCGGCAGCCAGGGCCCCGTCGCCGGACGACTGGAGACCGAGCAGATAAAGGACTCCGAATATAGCGAAAAGCACCACCGGCACTCCCAGTAGAAGGAGTATCGAGAGGGTGCTCTTTATTTTTTCGCCCAGAGAATCCACCCAGTCCTTGATGGGAGCTATGGGCATCATGAAGATCGTGCGCGCTCCTGGAAGCTCCTTCTCTTCCTCTTCTTCCAGGAGCTCGTCATTGGTGCGGAGCCTCTTGACACTGGTGGCCACCGTGGCTCTCTCGGCTTCCCTGGCCATGGCCATGATTTCCTCGGCGAGCTCTTTGTTGCCCAGGGTATTGCAGAGAGTGTGGATGTTGTTGAGGGTGCGGGTGCAGTCCGAGTGCCTGATCCCCAGGGCCTGGATCTGAGCGTCCAGTAGATCCAGGGAGATGTTGAGAGCCTTGGTGTAATTGTTGTCTTCGGTGGCGAGACTGATAAGGCTCTTGTAAGAGAGAAGCGACTGGTTGTTGGTCGGGCCGAGCTCTTTGATGGTCTGCTTGAAAAGAGCTTCGGCTCTTTCTGTGTCACCGGACTCAAGGCTCTCTATGGCCCTGGTGAACGGCGACGGCTCCTGATTCTTGTCGGTCATGATAACTGATTCCAGCTTTTGCCTATCATGTTATTGCATTATCTCGACAAGGTCACCCACCTTTACAACTCCGGTATCGCGGTGCACGGCGTTCATGCCGAAAAGGACCTTGTTGTCTTTCTGCCGGTATGATGAGAGTGTTCTCAGCGGCTCCTTGCCACGGCCGGCCGTTGTCTGATCGATAGTGGTCACTGTGCAGCGGGCACAGGGCTCCAGAAGGTCGAAACGGATGGAGCCGATTCTCAGGCTCTTGAATGAGTCTTCCTGATATGGCCGGCAGCCCCCGATGACGATATTGGGACGAAAGCGATTCATCAAGACGGGCTCGGGGAGCCGCTCGTTCAGGTCGCGCAGGGAGGCCTCCGAAATGATCAGAAGGGGATAGCCATCCTGGAATCCGATGATAGTCCGCTCTTCTCCTTCGTGCCGGACCGAGCGCCGGTGCGAGTCAGCCATGCGCACGAGCCGGCAGTCTCTGCCCAGAAAGGTGCTCAGCCAGGCTCCGGCTCCGTCGCCCTGGTCGATGGCCTGGCAAGTGTCGCCCCAGACAATGACGCTGGCAGGCGGTGTTTCAGCCGCTGAGCCCGCGATGGTGATTGGATCCATGCCCGGGGCTGATAGCTCGATACTGCCTGTCTCGAAAGCGAGGACTTTTACCTCGACCAGGGCCATCTTCGGGATCTCTCTCTGGGTGAGAAAGCTGCCGTCCGGCTCCACCACCATGAAAGCGCGATCGAGTCGCAGTCCCCGCTGGTCGATCTCGGCTTGCAAAAGGGCGACACCTCCCAGTGACTTCACCGGAAAAAGATTGATGGCAGTCACTGCAATCGGATCAGGGTGATGCATCGAACTCCTGCTCCAGAATATCGCGATCGCTGCGATAGACCGCTTCGTCGCTTGTCAGGACTTTCTGTTCGATCTTGAGGGTCCTGGCCGCGGCGAGCTTCTCCAGGACCTCCGCCGGCGGATCTTCGAGAAGGGCAGCATGAGCTTTTCTCTGGTTGTTTCGCGCTTCTATTTTCTTGTTCTTCAAGCCTATGAGCAGATAACGCAAGAGAGGAACCAGCAGGAACATGGTGCCGTAGAAAGTGAGAAAGAGAATCAGGGGCATAAGACCGGTTCCCATCAAGGGGCTCATCGCCAGGATCCAGGCGCCGATGAAATTGAGACCGGCCACCACGTACACAGGGACCATCTGATCGGCAGGAACATTGCTGAATTGATAGAGCCATTCGTTGAGGAAGGGCGGCAGGTCGTTTATTTTTGGAGCCTGGGCGGTGACCTGCAGCTCCGGGAATGCATAGACTATGCCGCCTTGCTCGGTTACTTCCGGTTTGCCGTTGAAGCGCACCAGTACCGGCAGTACGCCATCCTCGTCTTGCGGATCGGCGCCAGTGTAGGGAGCGAGCTGCTCGGCGGTGACCACCCCGCCGGAGCGCCTGATCACCTCGGCGGCCATGGCCCATTTGCGCTCTTCGGCGTTCTGGTTGGGGTCGCCGTCGCCGAAGAGGAAAGAGAAGCAATTGAAGAGAAAATTGCCTTTCTCGGCGGTGCGCACTGTCGGTCTGTCGTAGCGATAGCGTGCCGGATTCCGGCCTCCATAATTGCCGTAGAAGAGATAGAAAAGCAGGTCCCTGATGATCAGGTAATCGAAAAAGCCGAAATGGAATCCGAATCCCCGGTCTCCTCCCCGGTTGTCGCCTCCCCGGGACATATATATGATCAGAACCATGAGCAAGCCGATCACGATCAGCAGCGAGAGAATCAGCCCGATACCGAAGGATATGCGAAGCAGGAAATAGCCGGCGCTCATCAGAGCCCTGCTCGCCTGCTCGAATTTGAGCATCATGCCCCGGGCCATGTAAGCCGAATTGATATTGCCCGGGAAGTTGTAGGCGATATCGCCGGTGGTGCTGACTTCCAGATGCCCCTGGGTATCCGAGGCGATCTGATTGAGCTCCGAGCTCACTCTCAGAATGGGCAGACCGGTCTTGGACGCCACATCGGCTACCGTCACTCGACCGCCGAGCTTGCCTATGGCCTCGATGACCTGTTTCTTCGTTTTCGTCTGGGTTGCCATTTTCCGTTCAGTGATTGCCGAGGGCGCCGGCTGCAGTGATCATTGCGATTATGGCACACATGAGCGATTCGCCCGCGACGGCTCCGGATGCTACCGGAATAGTGTAGGTAGAGGCGTTCCTGGTGTTTATCAGCGACCAGACAAGAGCCAGGACCGCACCTATAAAAAAGGATAAACTATTCGCGAAGACAACGACCCAGGAAAGTCCCAGCCCCATGCTGGATGGCAAAAATTTCTTTACTCTGGGCGGGGCGAAGGCCTCGACGATGGTCAAACCGATGCCCAGAAGTGCCGCTATGACCATGCCTGTGCGTGCGGTCTCGGGCACATAATGGATGCCGTTGCTCAGGGCTTCGGCTACTGCCCGCCACATATTGGCTGCTGGAGGGTTGAATTTATCCAGGGCGGCTTTGTCCGGAACCATGAGATACCAGGCCGGCACGATGGCCATACAGCCGAAGAAAACGCCGATGAACTGAGCGATGAATTGCTTTCGGGCATTGGCTCCGAGCAGATAGCCGCTTTTCAGGTCGGTGAGGAGATCCGCCGAGCTGCTGGCGATATTGGCGGTGACGCTGGCAGCCATGAGATTGGTGGTGATGTTCGAGGGGGCGAGAACGGCATAGGTGAGCTGGGTGATCTTGCCCATGGCACCGATGGGGGTGATATCGGTCTCGCCGGTGGCCCGGCAGGCGACCAGAGCGAGGAAAAAGCTCATGATGACGCTGAGCAGACCCAGGGCGACATTAATCTTGAAGGCGGCGAACTGCAGGATGATCATGAAAATCGTCAGAGGCACCAGTCCGAGAACAAGCCAGAGAGTCGGCACTTCGATATGGGCGGTGGGATCCGCGCCTTCCTGGGACGAGCCCCTGACCGCGGCTTTCACCGAGGCCATGGCTTTCAGCACGGTGCGCCATTGCATGGCGAAGGCTGTCAGTCCGGAGGCGACGAGCAGGGCGGTGCCCGGCCAGAGGGACCAGCGCAGGAGGGTGCCGGGCTCTTTCACGTCTCCCAGCCCGATTATATGGGGACCAATGACGAAATAGAGGAGCAGGGCGCCCAGAAGCATTGAGGTGGAGACCCGGAGGCCGACGATCATGCCGGCGCCGATCAAGAGGATGCTTGGCTCGAACCCGAAGCCGGGCAGCTTGCTCATATCGAGAGAGCCCCGGCTGATAGTGAAAGGAATCATCTCCGGGAGCTTGAACCGCATCGCCAGTTGCCAGCCGAATTCGCCTTTACCCGCCAGGCCTACCAGGGCGCCGACGGCCATGGTGGCTACCAGCGCGTATGCCTGCCTGACCGCCTCCTGACCTTTGCCATAGAGGCTCTTGAGCGTTTCGGCGGCGGCGATGCCGCTGGGGAAGGCGAGATTCTCCCGGTTGATCATCTGGCGTTTCATCGGCACGGCCAGAAAAACCCCCAGGGCTGCGGTAATAAGGGTCCAGGGCAGGACGGTCTGCCAGCCGATATGAACGCCTGTGATCAGCAGTAGCGCACCGAAAGCGGTGCCGATCGTCGCTCCTGTGGAATAGCCCGCCGCCGATGCCGTGGATTGCATGCAGTTGTTCTCGAGGATGGTCATCTGGCTGACGCCGGGCAGGACCAGCCGGACGGTGCGCCAGATCACGAAGGAGAGCACGCAGGCGGTGATCGCCACCCCGAAGGACCAGCCCACTTTGAGGGTGGTGTAGAGATTGGATATGGACATGAGGGCGCCGAGAAAGCCTCCCATGAGGACCGCCCGGACGGTGAGCTGGGGGACGTCGTCGCCCTGATAGACATTCTCGAGCCAGTGCCTCTGCGCATCTTCGAAAGAGGCAGGCTCCGCTGGAGTCTGAACCGTTGTCTGAAGCGGTGTCTCGACTATTTCCTCTTGCTCTTGCTTCTCTGTCTCTTCATGCTCTATCTCTTCAGGCACTTTGTCCCCCGGCTATGTCTTGATCATGCAGAAGCTCTCGTTCTCCAGCCCGCGCAGGGCGGTAGCTGATGCCACCCGCGAGATGGCCAGCTGAAAGGCGGCGGTGCGCAGGTCGCATTTCGTGGAGCGGGCGGTGCTGACGATCTCTTCGTAAGCCGTGAGCATCGTCGTCTTGAGCTCGCGGTTGACCCGCTCGAGGTTCCAGCGGAACTGCTGGATATTCTGCACCCACTCGAAATAGCTGACGACAACTCCGCCTGCGTTGACGAAGATATCCGGGAGAATGGTGACGCCTCGTTTGATGAGGTGCTCGTCGGCTTCCGGTGTGGTGGGACCGTTGGCAGCCTCGATGATATAGCCGGCCTTGATGTCCTTGGCGTTGTCCGAGGTGATCACGCCTCCCAGAGCCGCCGGGATCAGGACATCGCAGGCGGTGGTGAGGAGGTCGTCTCGTTTCATGGCCTCGGCGCCGGCAAAACCGCATATGGTGCCAGCCGACTGGCTGTGATTGAGCAGGGCGTCTATATCGATCCCTTCGCTACTGGTGATGGCGCCTCCGGCATCCGAAATCGCCACGATCTTGCCGCCGGCGTCGTGGATGAATTTGGCGGCGAAAGAGCCGACATTTCCGAAGCCCTGGATGGCGAAAGTGAGATCCCTGATCGCTCGCCCTTCGTCCTTGAGCAAAGCTTCGGTGGCGTAGAAGACCCCCTGACCGGTGGCCGCCTCTCTGCCCATGGAGCCGCCCAGCTCCACCGGCTTGCCTGTCACCACAGCCGGTGTCCAGCCGTGGTACTTGGAGTACTGGTCGACTATCCAGGCCATGGTCTGGGCGTTGGTGCCCATGTCCGGAGCGGGGATGTCGAGCTGGGGCCCGATGATGTCGTGGATATCGTCGACGAAAGCCCTGGTGATACGCTGCAGCTCGGTATGGGAGAGCTTTCTGGGATCGCAGTTGATGCCGCCCTTGGCGCCGCCGTAGGGAATATTGACCACGGCTGTTTTCCAGGTCATCAGCGAGGCCAGGGAATTGACCTCGTCGGGGTCCACTTCCGGGTGGAAGCGCAGCCCGCCCTTCATGGGTCCCCTGGATGAATCGTGCTGGACGCGGAAGCCTGTATAGGTAGCCATCTCGCCATTGTCGAGCTCGACGATGCACTCGACTTTGACCTCGCGTTTAGGCGAGATCAGGACCTTCTCGAGCTGAGACATGATCCCCAGCTCGGTGGAGGCTTTCTTGAAGTAATAATTGGTTGCTTCGATGGCTGTCATCGTTGTCTCCGTAAAAATAGATAGAGTAGCACCTTGACTTCATCGTTTCCTCAGCAGATAGAGAGTGCGCAGGCTGCCGTCGATATCATCAACCGCCTCGATGGCGAAATACTGCTTGAAGGCGGCCTCGAATCCTTCCCTGTGGTATTCGGCGAAGATGTCCCGGCGGGTGGCCAGGAGCCGGTCGACCTGGGAATCGCCGCGGGGCACGAACTCCACTATCGCCGATCCGGCGACCTCGGCGAAAAAGGCGGCGATCTTTGCAAGAGGGACATTGTTAGCGATCGCCAGGTGGTGAATGAGAGCCAGGGCCATGACCATGTCGCAGGCATGGCGCCGGAAAATCGCCGGCCTCTCCCGGTTCGCCCAGCCAATGGCTGGTGAAGGCGCCGTCAGGTTGACTATTAGCGGCAGGAGATTGGTTTCTCTGTCCGCCCGGACTCTCCGGTAATTGATCTCCACTGCCTGGTAATCCAGGTCCATAGAAGCGGTGAAAGCGCCCCGGCTGCTTGCCAGACGGCTGAAGTGACCGACATTGGCTCCCAGATCGAGAACCAGACCGGGTCTGACTCTTTCCAGATGGGCGCGGACCAGGGCTTCTTTGGCTTTGAACGAGCTGTCGCTGTAATTGTGCTCCTGGTAGTAATTCTGCCACTGCGTCACGGTGTCTTTCGGTTTCAAGCCTTCCACCAGGCTCTTGAGGCTGTCGAGAATGCCTGTCAGGCCCCGGCGATCGAGGGTGTTTCGCTTCTGAGCCAGATTCTCCTTGATTCTCTGGGTGCCGGCGTCGCTGTAACGAGCCTGGCTCCGTGCATGCATGTGGATATGGATGTTCAGGAAGGGATTGAGAGAAGAGCGCCAGGGAAGGAGATTGGAGGCCAGGTCCAGGGATATGCCGTCGATACTGGTTGTCAGAAGCTGGCTCAGACGCTGGTCTTTGTAGGCCATCAGGGCAAGCGGTGCCAGGAAATGCTGGCAGAACTGCCGGTAGGCTACCCAGGGCGAGCCTTCCTCGTAAGCCTCGAAAGAAAGGGTATCGATGAGGATCGGCTGGTGGTGCCGGAATTGAATATTGTAAGCACTGGCGTCTTTCAGGCAGAGTCCCCGGGCCAGCGCCCGGCACTGAATCTCCAGGGTGGTCAGGGCTGCGTCCCGGAGCTGGCTGAAACACCATTCGTAGGGATAGGAGACGAACGGCAGGCGCTCAGGCCTGAGCACAGTCAGGCAATCCCCGGTCAGACCCCGGTCCGGGCCCAGATCCTGGTGCTCGATCAGGAGCCCGGCTTCCTGGAGCTCCGCCAGAAGCCCGGAGCCGCCGAGAAGGGCAAGGTCCTTCTCGTAGCACCTGTTCACCTGACGGAGAAGCTCTCCATCCTGCTCGAATATGAAACCGCTCGGGTCGCGAAAAGACGAATCTAGCGCTGTTTCAGGACTCATCTCGGGAGCTTGTTTCGGCCTTCGGTTTGAACTTCTCGACGATCCTGGACCAGAATAGCTTAACCGCGGTCAAACCCGCCAGGGCGGATCCAATAACGAGCTGGAAGATGAAGCTGCCGGTGCCCGGATCGAGATAGGCCAGGGCTGGTTCCGGACAGGACAAGAGCCAGAATATCGCAGCAGCCAGTGGGATAAGAAGAGATTGCATAGAGACCCTCGGGCGAAGGTTGGTAAACAGCCACAAAGCCATTATGCCCAGAAGGAAGCCTCTTTGCTCGCTTGCCAATCAGAATGCGGTCGGCACCACCGCGCTGGTGTAACGAAACATCGAGGCCGCTTGCTCGGGAGACCGCACAGACGTAGCTCTCAGCTTCTCGACACTGTCGATGACGAAATCGACCCGCTTGTCAGGCTCCATGGCCGGCACCCGGATGACCTTGATGCGTTTTTCCCTGTAACACTCCTCGATTATCCTGGTGATCTCGTGGGTGAATTCCAGGTCCTCGCGCCGGACATCGTTGGCATCGAAGAAAGCCAGGGGCTCAATCAGAAAAGCCACGTCGTACTGGGTGGGATCGATGGTGGAGAAAATGGGCGGCACCGGCATCCGGTCGTATAGATAATAAGCCTCGCCGTCGAAAGCGCCGCGATCGAGAAAGACAGGCTTATCGAAGTCCAGGATGGATGATTCGGCTGCCATCTGCCGGCGCAGGACCTCTGCCTGGAACTTGCCCCGATCCACCCAGGGCAGGATCTTCCCCTCCTTGATCACCTGAGTGGCGATCTCTTGCACCACCCGGTAGCCTCGCGTGTGCAGAAGAGAGATTATGGTTGTTTTACCGACCGATGGTCCGCCGGTGATTACGATTTTCATTTGTACCGCCAGTTTGGTCGCCGCCAGCTAGCTATCTCAGCTAGTTTGTAATTTAAGACAAGGTGCTCAGCCGATCAATGTAATTTCCCTCAATGTTGTGGTGGTTTCCCCACTGTGCCTGGATTTCGTGACCAAGTCGTGAAATCGGTCCGCTCATGAGAAGATGTAAAGGTGGCGCTTAGGAATTCTTGAGGAGACAGCAATAGCCGGATAAATCGAGGTCGAAAGCGGTAGCCGCCTTCCTTACTTTTTCAGCCTTGAGTCAAGGGGGCGGAAGGGTTGGTCTGATTCGTGATATAAAATGATGCTCGATGTTTGCGAGCCGTGTGCTTCGCGCCGTTCTTATCAATCAGGGGGACCGAGTTTTGGGTATTTCAGTCGAGTCACTGGCGATGACCTCAGTATCCTTCGTCATGTGGTTTCTGGTTTTCTGGGTGTATTACGGTCTTGGCATTACTCTCGGCTATCACAGGCTGCTCACGCACAAATCCCTGAAAGTCCCGTCCCTGGTCAAATATTTCTTCGTGTCAGGCGGTTATCTCTGCTTCATGGGCGGACCGATCAACTGGGTGGGCGTTCATCGTCTCCACCATCAGAAGTCCGACCAGGAGGGTGACCCGCACAGCCCCAGGGATGGCTTCAAGCACGCTCTCTACGGCTGGATGTTCACCATGGGCGACCGCCAGAGCACCGATGAGCTGCAGAAGCAGGTTCCGGACTTGATGGACGACAAAGTCCTGCGTCTCTTCGGCGCCGACCACTCGGCTCGTCAAGCGGCTCTCTGCCTGAGCATCTGCGCTATCTTCCGGATTCTCACCCTGGTCTTTTTCGGTTGGACTGCTTTCTTCGCCAATTGTCTCGCTTCCTTCATGGTCTTCTGGGCCCCGCAGCTGGTCAATTCCGTTTGCCATCTCCAGAGCCACGGTTACCGTCTCCATCAGACCCGGGACGAGAGCCGCAATGTCTGGTGGGTGGCCATGCTCTCTTTCGGCGAGGGCTGGCACAACAATCACCATGCCATTCCCAAGTCGGCTCGTCATGGTATGGCCTGGTGGGAGTTCGACTTCACCTATATGGTCATCCTCATGCTCGAGAAAGTCGGTCTCGCCTGGGATGTGGTCAGACCACCGGCACTGGTGCTTGCCAACACCGGAGCCGAGCCCCTGCCGGCTTCCGCCGAGAAGGTCGGATCGCCCGCGGTCAAATAGTCAGGCCTGATTAACAGGCTCACCTGATTAACTGTTTGGCTTCAAGACCTGCCTTCCTCCCCGTGGGCCATCATGAAGATGCATGGGGAGGAACGATCATGAAACGAGTATTGATTCTGTCAGCTTCATCCGGAGCCGGTCATATAAGAGCGGGGCAGGCTCTTCTCCGGGCTTTCGAGAGTCGCTATCCGGAAGCTTCGGTGGAGCATGTGGATGCGCTCAGTCTCACCAATTTCGCATTTCGCAATTTCTACTCGAAGGCTTATATCGAGATGGTCAACAGCCTGCCCGGCGTCCTGGGGCTCCTCTATGATTTCGCGGACGAGCCCTGGAAAGACGAGAATCGCCGCCTGATCATCGACCGGTTCAACATGCGTCCCCTGATCAGGCAGATCATAGAGAGCCAGCCCGATCTCATAGTCTGCACGCATTTTCTGCCGGCGGAGATCGTCTCGCACCTTATCTGCCGTCGCCGCATAAAGAGCCGGCTGGCCGTCGTCATAACCGATCTCGATGTGCACTCAATGTGGTTGTGCCACCACTATCATCGCTATTTCGTGGCCATGGAGGAGACCAGGATCCATCTGTCCATGCTCGGGTTCGAGCCTTCCCGGATCGAGGTCTCCGGGATCCCCGTGGATCCGGTCTTTCGGGAGCGCAAGGAAAAGAGCGCCATGCGCGCTCGTTATGGGCTCGATCCGGATCTGCCCACGATTTATCTATCCACCGGCGGTTTCGGAGTCGGGCGCAGCAGGGAGATCCTCGAATCGCTCGCGCCTGTGCGCAATCGAGTGCAGGTGCTTGCCATGTGCGGGCGCAACCAGCGTCTTTACGATGAGCTATCCGGAACAGGCAACTCCGGCAAGTGCACCATGGGAAATGTCACTGTAGTGCCGGTGGGTTTCACCACCGATGTCGACGAGTATATGGCAGCATCGGATATGGTGCTGGGCAAGCCCGGAGGACTGACCACATCCGAGGCTCTGGCCAGAGGTCTGGCTTTTGTCATCGTCAACCCCATCCCGGGTCAGGAGGAGCGCAATGCCGATCATCTCCTGGAGCAGGGCGTCGCCATTCGCTGCAACAACCTGCCGGCTCTGGCGTATAAGGTCGATGCTCTTCTCGATCAGCCGGAGAAGCTGGTCGCCATGCAGGGACGCGCCCTGCAAATGGCTCGCCCGGGCGCCGCCGGCGCCATCGTCGAATCCCTCATGACCGGCTCCGAGACGGAGCCAGGCAATACTGCCGAGCGAGATCACCGCTGCCGGCCGCTTCGCAGCGGCAGTATCAAACAATGGACCAGGGGATCCGGTCTGCGATTTCAGATCGCAGGCTCAAGAGATTGCCAGCCGACCTCTCTGGCCGTTTGAAGCCTCAATAGTTATATTGATTCAAAGAGACCACTCATGCCTGTAAGTCAAATTGCCTGCAGCTCAGAATCGGGATCGGGGCGTTTCCAACCGAGCCTCCTGGCGGTCTGAAGCTTGCTTCTCATGCGCCGGTAGAAGCTGGGAAGGAAAAGATAGCCCATGTGCGCCTCGACGACATCCATCCCGGTGCCGTAGGCCTCGTCGTCGACTCCGTTAATGATGCCGTCGGCGCTATAGCTGACGAAGTCGTTGTAGTCCCAGACATTCCACCAGTAGCCCAGATATCTGTCGTCCGGGTAAGGTGCCAGCTCCCCGGTTTCTTCGCCATGCAGATCGGAGCTGGCCAGGAAGAGCTTTAGCTCTTCGAAAAAGCCGACCTGGGAAGCGGTGGCGCACCAGAAATCGATGCGCACGTCTTGATGCTCGCCCAGGGGAAGGAAATGGCTGACGATGTCATAGACCACCTGGCCGCCCATGCTGTGAGTGAGCACCAGAAGCGGCTCGCCATCCCGAGACTTTTTGATCTCATTCAAGCGCTCGAGATGACTGAGCACCACTGTCGGTATCGGGCCGGGATCCGAGGCATCGCCTCTGCGGTAGAGATAGGTGAAGACATCGCCGAGGAAAAGTGTGATGAAGCGATGGATGGGCGCCCGGAGCTCCATGGCTACCTTGGTGGCGGCGGAGGCCGGCAGTTTGTATGCCCGGGTGGCATATTCCTTGAGATTGAAGCTCATCTGCTCGGACCAGTCCTGCCGGTTTCCGAGACTGACGAGCACCCTGTTGCATCGATCTCTGATCCGCTTCTGGAGAGCCTCGGGATTTTTGATTGATTCTTCGATGGTCTCTTCGCCCTCCTCCTGAACGGCTTCGTCCAGAGCCAGGCAGAGGGCGGCTTTCTCCTTTGCCGTCAGCTTGTTGCTGGCCTGGATTGTGCTTGCCAGGAAATCGCTCAGGCGTTCTTTCGAGTGCCGGCGGACTTCCTTTACTTTCGTGAGCCACTGGCTGCTCGCCATTACCCGGCCGGCTTTCACCAGTTGCTCCCGGCGGTGGCGGATTCTTTCCATGGAGCGCTCGATGGCCCGGTGCCCGATGCTGAGGGGAATTGACGAGCCGGACCAGGAGAGTCGGGCGGCCTGATCGCCCCAGTAGCAATATTCGATGGTCACCGAGTCCGGCTCGTCTGAGATTGCCGGAGCAGCGAAGCGGCGCAGGAGAGGCTCGATCTGATCGAAGCCGCTGTCGTCGCGAACCGAGACACCGTGAATGAATAGTATGGGCATTTGTATAGTCTATCCGACGAGCACTGGACTTTCTGAGGATCTCCCTGGTTACCGTGGCGGTTTCGCCTTCGCCCAGGAAAATATACTTGAAAATCCAGGTCAAGGGATGCCCTTCGGTCCAGCCGAAAAAAGCAGGCTCGCCTTGGCCACTCGGCTGTACAGGGGCACCAGGCCGAAAAGAGTTACCCGCACCGAGGCTCGAGACGGGTTGCTCTATCTGGCTTCCAAGGAAGCCGGTCTCTATGTCTATCGCTTCAATGGAGCGCGAAAGCGCCTGATCAACTGAAGATCTCCTCCAGGAAATTCTTCATCGCCTGCCAGGAGCGTCTCGCTGCGCTTTCTTTGTAGAGGATGCCATGCTCGGGCAAATTGGCCTCAGGGTTCGAGAAAGCGTGCACTGTCGCGCCGTAGGCATGGAGCTGCCAGTCCGCACCGGCGGCGGTGAGCTCTCTGGTGACCTCGAGGACATTGTCCGGAGTCGCCATGGGATCGTCCCAGCCGTGCAGGATGAGCACCTTGGCCGAGATCGGCTTCTGCTCGCCAATGCCGGGAGCGCCGAAAAGACCATGGAAACTGACCACGCCTCTGACCCGGGGGTCGGCGCTGCGGGCCAGGTCGAGGACGCAGAGACCGCCGAAGCAATAGCCGATGGCGGCGATTCTCTCCGGATCGCAAAGAGGATGTTTCTGGGCGGCGGTGAGCCCGGAAAGCAGCCGGTCTCTCAACATCTTGCGATCGTCGATGAAAGGCTGCATGAGCTTGCCATTTTCTTCCATGCTCGTGCCGCGCCTGCCCTTGCCGTAGTTATCCAGGGCGAAGGCGAGATAACCGAGCCCGGCGAGCCTGTCGGCTACTTCGCGCTCGCCGTCGCTCTGCCCTGCCCAGGCATGCGAAATGAGCACGCAGGGGCGCCTGGCGTCGCTCTTGCCATCATGGGCTGCATAGGCTTCGCAAGTGGTAGAGCCGTCCTGGTAATCGATATATTCGCTTTGCATCGAGCCACCCTGTCTGGAAAACATGTGTAGAAAACCGTCACATGGTAGCAAATCGGATGTCCAGAAATCGAGCCTTCGGTATAGAAGCAAAAACTTTCCTCGCTCGCTTCCTCGCTGAATTTCATTCATGGAATGTAACGGACTGACTTATCTCAATCGGGAGCAGTCGGTGGCTGCAGGTTCTCTGTCAGATCCCGACGGGCTCATCGCCTTCTATCTGGAAAATCGCTCTTCGCTCGATCCCGATGGAGACGGATTCGCCAGCCGCTCAGAGGTGGCCGACGTTTATAACCGGATCGTTCTTGCCTCGGATCCCAACGCTCCGGGAAAAATTGATTCCCGGGCGCCGCACAAGATAATGCACTTCTTTCATGATGGACTTTCCCGTGAAAGCAACGACGAGCCGGGCCTGGAAAACGACGGCATCACTCTGGCGGATCTGGAAGCCTATAAGAGAACAGTCGAAGCTGGTAGACCGAAAGTGGCACAGACTCAGCTCTCCGAGCGAGTCTATTCGGAGCCCCGAGACATGCTCGAATTTTTCAAGAAGCATCGTCAGGAGCTGGATAGAAATGGCGATCAGTTCGTCGATCGTGAAGAGATGGAAGACCTCTATCTTTCCGGTGGTGTCGCTTGCGGTGATATTCCAAGCCTCAAGGCTCTTTATCTCTACGAGAACAATCTCGAGGAGCTGAGCAATGACGAGTCCGGCGATGAGAATAGCGGTATCACCCTGGCTGACATGGAAGCCTATCAGCATCTCGAGCCCGGCTCTTTGACCAGGGGTATCGACGAGGTTCAGCAGTATTCATCGGGCCTGATTCCGGTCGGTCAGTCGTATGAAGACTATGACTACTTCGCCCGTAACCTGCCTGTTGCCTTCGGCGGATTCGGTGCAGCCATCGGGGCTCCCATCGGATTCCTCTGTATCGGGCTCACGGCTACGGCCTTTACCGACGGGCTGGCGGCCCCCATAGCAATTCCGTACGGAACTATGGCAGGTTCCATCGCCGGCTGGACTATCGGCTATTTTGCCGGCATCGGCACGAGCCTCATCCATGAGCCCTATGACTTCTATAAAGACCGGATCGAGCAGCGAGCCGCTAAGAATGCTGCTCGAGAAGAGTGACTATTTGCCCCGGGTCTTCCAGATCGGATCTTGAAAAGAGCCGTCTTTGGGAGCGAACCAGCGGGTCATGGTCATCTTCTGCTGGGTGTAGAACTGGATTCCTTCGCGACCCTGGATATGCAGGTCCCCGAAGAAAGAAGCGTTCCATCCGGTGAAGGGGAACCAGGCCATGGGAGCCGGCACACCGACATTGATGCCGATCATGCCGGCATTGAAGCGATGCTTGAATTCCCGGGCGGCCCGACCGCTCTGGGTGAAGATCACGGCGCCGTTGCCGTAGGGGCAGGCATTGCCGAGCTCGATAGCGTCTTCGATGGTCCTGGCTCTCACCACCGACAGTACCGGCCCGAAGATCTCTTCTTTGACCACGGTCATCTCGGGCTTGGCGTTGTCGATAATGGTGGGACCGAAGAAGAATCCGTCCGGGGCGTCTTTGACTTTGAGCTTGCGCCCGTCCACCAGGACCGTGGCGCCTTCCGAGTCGCCTTTGTCCACCAGGGAGCGGATGCGATTCAGGTGATCGGCAGTGATCACCGGACCCATATCGGGTTGCGAGTCTTGCAGGTCCGTACGTCCGACTTTCATGCTCGAGGCGGCCTCAGCCAGCTGGGGCAGAAGGGCATCGGCGGCTTCACCTACCGGTATGGCCAGGGAGCCTGCCATGCAGCGCTCGCCGGCGCAGCCGAAAGCCGAGGCGGCAAGCGCCTGGACCGTCTGCTCCATATCGGCGTCGGGCATGATGATGATATGGTTCTTGGCACCGCCTGCCGATTGCACGCGCTTGCCGTTTTTCGTGCCGACCTCGTAGATATACTTGGCGATGGCGGTTGAGCCGACAAAAGAGATCGCTTTCACTTTCTCGTGATTGAGAAGAGCGTTGACGCAGTCTTTGCCGCCATGAACGATATTGAAAACACCCTTGGGAATCCCGGCTTTCAAAAGGAGCTCGGCGATGAGCAGGCTGGAGAGGGGAACTTTCTCGGATGGCTTGAGGACGAAGGTATTGCCGCAGGTGATGGCGATGGGATACATCCAGAGAGGGACCATGGCCGGGAAATTGAAGGGAGTGATCCCGACACAGACACCCAGGGGATGACGGACGGTCTCGCAGTCGACATTGCGGGCGATATTCTCGATGGACTCGCCGGTAATCAGGCTGGGTATGCCGCAGGCGAACTCCACCACTTCGATGGCGCGCTGCACCGACGCTCTGGCCTCGGGCAGGGTCTTGCCGTGCTCGCGGGTGACACAGCGGGCTATCTCTTCATAATGCTCTTCCAGAAGAGCTTTGAACTTGAACATGACGCGGGCGCGCTCCACCACCGGGACTTCGCGCCACTCGAGAAATGCCTTGTGAGCCGCTTCCACCGCCCGGTCGACATCTTCGGTTCCACCCATGGGAACGCGGGCGATCTTCTCGCCGGTGGAGGGATTGAATACGTCTCCGAATTCGGTGGCACTGGATTCCTGCCAGTTGCCTCCGATTAGAAGTTTGCATGTAGTGACGGCACTGCTTTTTGTAACGGCCATGCCAGATCCTCCCGCCTGTTGCTCGAAAGCTTGTATATATGAACGCATATAAGGATATATCGAAGCCCTCTCTGTTTACAACTTGAGAGGACGAACTACTAGATCTTTCTAATATAATTGTGCTCTATGCTCCAGGCTCAGGATCTCTCCAGGCTCTTTCCCATCAAAGAGCAATACGCTTATTTCATGTCCTCGGCGAGCGGACCGCTTCCCCGGACGACTCATGAAGCGCTGGTCTCGTTCAGCGAGTTCTTGATGATGGAAAGCTCGGTGGATTTCGAGCGCTGGCTGTCGGTGCTCTCCACCACCAGGGCCTCCGCTTCTCGCCTTCTCGACTGCGATAGCCGCTGCGTGGCTTTTGTCAAAAACACCGGAGTCGGGCTTGCCATCGCCGCCAATATGATCGACTGGCAGGAAGGGGACGAGCTCATTCTGCCCCGGGGCGAGTTCCCATCCAACTATTATCCATGGCTTCCTCTTTCTTCCCGGGGGGTGCGCCTGGTCACCCTTGAGCCCACGGGCGCGCATCCGGTTCCGCCGGTGACGGTGGAGACCCTCCTGCCTCTTCTCAGCCCGCGCACCCGGGCAGTCTCCCTGAGCTTCGTGCAGTATGACGACGGCGCCAGACGGGATGTGGAGAGAATCGGCGAGTTCCTGAAAGAACGCGGCATCGTCTATGTCATCGACGCCATTCAGGGGCTCGGTGTCCTGCCCTTCTCGTGCCGGCGCTCCCGGGCCGACTTCGTCTGTGCCGGCAGCCAGAAATGGCTTCTATCGCCTCCGGGAGCCGGTCTTCTCTATGTCAGCCCCGACTGGCTCGAGCGCAATCGGGTGCCCAACCTGGGCTGGCTTTCGGTGAACGATCCTTTCGAGTTCGTGCCGGCCACCATGGAAGAAGCGGAAGGCAATCTTCTGGGTACCGCCAAGAGGTTCGAGGAAGGCACCAGTAATTTTCCCGGACTGGCGGCTCTTGGAGCGAGCATCGATCTGATTCTCTCTATCGGTGTGGAGACCATCGCAGCCAGGGTGAAGCAGCTCACCGACAGGCTTGTCGCCGGGCTTCTGCAAGCCGGATGCCGGGTGGTCAGCCCCCGGGACGATGAGAGCTGGTCCGGGATAGTCTCTTTCGAGCATCCGGAGCTCGATTCGGAGATTATTAGAAAAAGACTCGAGGAGAAAAGAGTGATCACTTCGGTGCGCCGGGGCTGGGTGCGAGTGGCGGTTCATTTCTTCAACGACGAGAGCGAGATAGACAGGCTTCTGGCAGGGCTGAAATGAGAAAGCTCGTTGTTGCTGCGATTTTTTTCTCAGTCGCTTTCGCGGGTTTTTTCCTCGTGGCACGAAGCGCTCCTGATCCCGAAAAGATTAAGAGCCGCTGTCTCATTCTGGAGGATCTGGCTGCCCAATTGCGTCTTTCGCAGGAGCAGTATGCAACCATGAAAAAGGAGGTCTCGCGGGCGCAGGCGGAGCTTGCCCGAAACGATTTCCCGGCAGCCGAGAAAATTCTCGATCAAACCATCGCCGTCTACCAGTCACGCGTGGCAGGAGTGCGGCGCACCAGCGGTGGTATCCCTATCCTGCCTCCGGATCACACCCCGGTGCAGACCGAGGACAGCTTTTCGGTACCGGAGCCTGTCTCCGTCACCGGCTACAGGGACGATCTCATGGAGCCCCTGATCAGCAAGGACGGGCGCTTTCTCCTTTTCAACAACTCGAACTCTCCCGAGACCGACACTCATATTCACATTGCCCGGCGTCAGGGGCCCCTGAGCTTCGCTTATCTGGGCAAACTGCCTGGAGCCCTCAGCCAGAGCAAGGACTATGCTCCCGCCATGACCGCCTCCGGAAGAATGTTCTTCACTTCCTTGCGATTGAGACCGCGCCTTCTCGATACGCTACTCGTTGGTGATTTCAAGAACGGCCGATTGTCCGGAGCCACTCGAGTGCCGGGGACCATCAGCTCTCATCTGCCTCTCTGGCTCAATATGGATTGCGAGGTGAGCGCCGACGGCAGTATATTGATCATCTCGAGAGCGCGCTTCTCTCCCGGCGGTCATGTCCCGAGGGAGTCCGATCTGATCGTGGCCGAGCTCGCGGAGGGCAGATATCGAATCTCGTCGGGCAGCCGGAAGATAATGGCCGAGGTCAATTCAAGCGCTCTTGAGTATGCTCCCTGTCTCTCATCCGATGGACTGGAACTCTTCTTCACCCGGGCTGGCGAAGCGATGGTGAAAGGACGCAGTCAGGGGAACCGGCTTGCCATTCTTCGTTGCCGCCGGGGTTCCGTCGATGCGCCGTTCGAGGCGCCCCGGCGCATCGCCTCGATCACCGGCTTTGTGGAAGGTCCGACGCTCAGCGCCGACGGGCGCGAGCTCTTTTTTCACAAGCGGGATGAGGAGAAATTCCGGATCTATCGCTGTCTGCGCCGTTAGAGAAGCTTCTCGATCTCGGGCTCGAGCTTGTCCGGTGTCACATTCGGTGCGAAGCGCTTCACTACTCTGCCTTCTCTGTCGACCAGGAACTTGGTGAAGTTCCATTTGATAGCCTCGGTATGAAGGGCTCCTGGCGCTTCCTGGGTAAGGAATTTGTACAGGGGATGGGCGTTCTTGCCGTTGACGTCTATCTTTTTGAACATCTGGAATTCGACGCCGTAGTTCTTCCTGCAAAAACTGCCGATCTCCGATTCGTCCCCGGGCTCCTGGGCGCCGAACTGGTTGCAGGGAAAGCCCAGGACTCTCAGTCCCCGGTCCTTGAATTTCTCGTGCAATTTCTCCAGTCCTTCGTATTGAGGAGTGAATCCGCACTTGCTGGCGGTGTTGACGATCAAGAGAACATCACCCTTATAGTCGGAGAGCGGGATCTCTTTGCCTTCCAGCGAGTCTGCTTTGAACTGGTACACGGTCATGTTTTGTTTAGTGACAGTCTTTTTCCCTTGCACCGGCAAGACCGAGAATTCAAAGCATAGTAATGCCACCATCAGGGCAAGCGCTCGGCAAAGTGTTCTTGCTGGTCTTTTTTCCGTCACCTCTGCCTCCTTTCGAATAATGATATAGAATGTCATCGATAAAAGTCCCGCATAATTTTATTTCGTGTTACGAGACAATGGCCAAAATTCTTGTAGTGGAAGACGATCAGGACCTTCTCGATGTCATCGGAATGGCTCTGACGTCCCGTGGACATCAGGCCCAGACCTGCAGTGGCGGTGAGGAAGCCCTGGGGCTACTGAGAGTCTACAAATATGACCTGATTATCCTCGACTGGATGATGCCCGATCTCTCCGGTCTCGATGTTTGCAAGCACTACCGCCAGATGGGAGGCAAGGTGCCTATATTGATGCTGACCGCCAAGGCCTCCATCGATGACAAGGAGATCGGGCTCGATGCGGGGGCCGACGATTATCTTACCAAGCCGTTCGATGTCAAAGAGCTGGCCGCCAGGGTGCGGGCTCTCTTGAGACGACCGGCGGGCCTGACCGGGACGGTTTTGCAGGCAGGCGATATCACGCTCGATCCGGTCTCGTGCCAGGTGGAGAAAGGTGGAGAGCGCATTCATCTGCGCCCCAAAGTCTATGACCTTCTCGAATTCTTCATGCGGCACCCGAATCAGGTCTTCAGCGCCAATGCGCTTCTCGAGCGCGTCTGGATGGACGATAGCACAGCATCGCCTGATACGGTGAAAACCCATATCAAGCTCCTGCGCAAGTCTATATGTCGGGACGGCGACCGCGATCTGATCGAGACCATAAGGGGCAAGGGTTATCGCCTGCCCACCGCCGACTGACTGACCGGAATCTCGAACCAGAAGCAGCTTCCGGTGCCGAGTTTGCTGTCCAGACCGATAATGCCGCCGTGCATCTCGACCAGGGACTTCGATATGGCAAGACCGAGACCGGTACCACCCTTTTTGCGAGTGTCCGAGGCGTCGAGCTGTCTGAATTTTTGAAAGAGCTTGCTCTGGTCGCTCGATGCAATCCCCGGACCTTCGTCGGTCACCTCGAAGCGAAGGGCTTTTGCCCGCGAGCCCCGGGCTTGGAAACAATCGATTTTGACCGTGCTTCCTTCCGGCGCGAACTTGATAGCGTTGGCTGCGAGATTGGTGAGGACCTGGGCTATTCGGTCCCTGTCGGCGCGGAATATGGATCCGGAGGCGCAACCAATGGCGAATCCTATCCTTTTCTCCGAGGCGGTGCTGCGCAACTCGCTCACTACCTGCTCGATGAGCTCTCTGGCGATTATCTTCGATTTCACCAGCTTGATGGTGCCAGACTCTATCTTGCGGAAATCGAGGATGTCGCTCACCAGGCGCAGGAGCCTGTCGGTGTTCCGGTAAGCGATACCGACAAGTTTGGCGGCTTCGCTCGTCACCGGACCGGCGCTACCTTCTTCGATCAGGCCGAGACTGGCTCGTATCGAGGTCAGGGGTGTTCTCAGCTCGTGCGAGATCATCGAATAGAATTCCGAGATTCTTGTCTCGGCTTCGATCCGGGCTGTGATATCGTTCTGGATGCCGACGAAATTGGTGAGGACTCCATTTTCGTCATGCACCGGCGAGACGGTGAGCTCGTTCCAGAAAAGCTCGCCGTTTTTCCGATAGTTCCTGAGAACCACGGTAGTGGGCTTCTCTTCTTTGAGGGCTTCTCTCAGCACGTCCAGGGCTGCCTGGCGCCTGTCGTCTCCCTGGAGAAAGCGGCAGTTGAGTCCGAGAACTTCTCCGGCGTCGTAACCGGTCAGTTCTAGAAAACCTGGATTGACATAAATGATGGGATTGTCATCCTGTCTCGGATCGGTGATCACGATGCCATTGCGCGCTGAGAATATCGCCCTTTCCAGGAGATTGAGCTTGTCCTTGCGGTCTTTTACCGAAGGCAGGACGGTCGCGCAGGAGGTTTCGAGCCCTTTGCCGGAGGCGCCGCCTGGTGCTTTCTTCTGGTTCTTTTTCTCGGCCACGGCTCGATTATACCGACGTTCCAGGAAAGTTCACCATAGTTGTCTAGGATCCAGTCTTATGGACCTCGATTCCCACTGCTACATAGTATTCGGCGGCACCGGCGGTATCGGCAGGGCGGTGGCGGCCAGTCTCGCGGGGCGCCGGGCGAGGGTCCTGATCACCGGGCGGGACCAGGCGCAGTTGCGATGCCTGGGAAACGATCTCGGGGTGGAGACATGCGGGCTCGACCTGGGCGAGGACGGGGCCATCGATCGATGTGTGTCCGGATTCGTGGAAAAGCACGGCAGGCTCGACGGAGTCGCCAACTGTATCGGCTCGCTCCTGCTCAAGCCTGTTCATATGACCCAGGACAGCGAGTGGGAAGCGGTTATCGAAGCCAATCTCACCTCCAGCTTCAAAACCCTCAGGGCAGCCACCTGCGCCATGATGAGAACCGGCGGCTCGATCGTCCTGGTGTCCTCGGCTGCCGGGAGGGTCGGTCTTGCCTCCCATGAAGCCATCGCCGCTGCCAAGGCTGGTGTTATCGGGCTGACCATGTCGGCAGCGGCCTCTTATGCCCGCCGGGGGATCAGGATCAATTGTGTCGCCCCCGGTCTGGTTGAGACACCCATGACAAGAGCACTGGTCAGCTCCGAGAAGAGCCGGCACGCCTGCGAGTCGATGCACGCCCTGGGACGGCTGGGCCGGCCCGAGGATGTGGCTGATGCTATTGTTTTCTTGCTCCTGCCGCAGTCAACCTGGGTGACCGGTCAGGTCCTGGGAGTCGACGGCGGTCTTTCGACGATCCAGCCCCGTCATTCTTAAGGTTTGACCGGCAGAACGTGGATGGCTTTGATAACCAGCTCCACGACATCGCCTTCTTTGAGGCTGAGGGCTTCCACCGATTCGGTTGTCAACACCGAGGCCATCTCGCCTGGATCGGTGATCTCGAATTTCACCAGGGACATGATAGTGTCGCTCTTGACTGATTTCACCCGGGCTTTAATATTGTTTCTTGCGCCGTAAGCCACTTTCATTCTCCTTTTAACAGGAAGGGGAAATAGACATCGTCTAACTGGCACAGTTTAAAGGATCGAGATAGTTTTGAGCGGAGCTTTCGAGCGGGTCTATGAGATCGTTCGGCAGATCCCGGAGGGCCGGGTTCTCACTTATGGTCTGATCGCAGACATCATGGAGCGGCGGATCAGCGCCCAGGCTGTCGGTTGGGCACTCAATGGCTCCGGGGCGAAAGGAATCCCCTGGCACCGGGTGGTCAATTCCCGGGGAGCCATGAGCACTCATAAGAATCCCGATATCGAGCCGGGCTTGCAAAGACGGCTTCTCGAGGCTGAAGGGGTGGTTTTCGACGAAGATGAGCGGATCGATCTCGATCGTTATCTCTGGTTGGAAGGTCTTGCCAGGCTGTAGTCACGACTGGCGTGACACGACAACAAGCAGCCAGTCATTGGCAGTTCATACCTGTTTGTTCAAAGCAGATAGATTAAAATGCCCATCGGCAGGCACACTGAAGCTAGAGTCCCCGCCAATGTCCAGTTCCCCCCCCAAGCTGCTGTAAAAGACCCCAGTATTTCCATTCCAAGACCAAATATGCGTTTGTGCCATAAAAAACGGCGAAAAATACGTCAAAAACGCCTATAAATCTCACTTTCAGGTCGTTGATGCTATAAAAACTCGCGGACACTCCCATACTAGTTCGTTCAAAGCAGGTAGATTAAAATTGCCGACCGGCAGGTAAACTGCCGGTCCGAAATCTCGAACCGAGCCCGCCTGACCTTCACAGCATACCTGCTTTGAACTGACAGGTATGCGCCAGTTAATCGCCCTGGAGTTTGATGCGGGAGGAGTTCCTCAAATGTCGATGCGGCGCGCGTTGGGCTGCCGGCGATTATCACCTGGAGGTCAACGCGCCGGTGCAACTCAATCCGCAGCCGGCGGTACAGGCAAAACAGTAGTCGGGTGTAGCAATGCCAGCGGCAAAAGTCGTCTCATTATCCAGCTGCCAGACAGTCAGAGGCTTGTCCCGGTGCAGAATCGGGCGTTCTTCCATCGCATTAAAGTCGCAGTCATAGATGGTTCCGAAGTAAAAGCATACAACAATCGAGCTGTACAGTTGATTTGGTCAGGAGATCTAGAAGCTGCTCGCCGGGATCTCAATAATTGTATCGAGCTTGACAAAGACGACCATACAGCACTGGCCAATCGCGGTTTTGTATCTGCGATGGAAGGATATTCAGGCAATGCAATCAGAGAGCTGCTGGATTCTGCCGCTGCTTTCTTCCGATGAGACTGAAGGAAGCCGAAGGTGTAACAAGAATCTGTTTAAGTCTGCCTCAGGATGACTTAGAGCCGGAAAATTTTCCTGAGCTACCGGTCTGTCATGTCGGCTGGAGAATCACTGCGCCCAGGGGCGGAAGGGTCAGGGATAGGGACTGGCCGTGACCGTGGCAGGCATGGTTTTGCGAATGCACGCCGCCATAGTTGCCCACGCCGCTGCCACCATACTCGGTTGCGTCGCTGTTGAATATCTCCTGCCAGTATCCGCCTCTGGGAACTCCCACGCGATAGTCGTGCCTGACGACAGGGGTGAAATTGAGGCAGGCGATCACCGGCCGGTCGCTGCCCGGTGCCATGCGCATATAGCAGAGAATGCTCTGCTCGTGGTCGTTGCAGTCGATCCAGGAGAAGCCGTCGGAGCTGCAGTCCAGGGCGTGCAGCTCGGGCTTGGAGCTGTAGAGATGGTTGAGATCTCTGACCAGGGTTTGCAGTCCTCTATGGGTGTCATAATCGAGAAGGTGCCAGTCCAGGCTCTGGTCCGAGCGCCATTCGATCCATTGCCCGAACTCGCCGCCCATGAAGAGCAGCTTCTTGCCCGGCAGGGTGAATTGATAAGTGTAGAGCAGGCGCAGGTTCGCGAATTGCTGCCACATGTCTCCGGGCATTTTGGAGAGCATCGAGCGCTTGCCGTGCACGACCTCGTCGTGGGAGAGAGGCAGAATGAAATTCTCGGTGAACTGGTAGAGACCCCGGAAAGTGATGTTGTCGTGGTGGTACCGGCGGTGAATGGAGTTGCGGGCGAAATAGCGAAGGGTATCGTTCATCCAGCCCATGTCCCACTTGTAGCCGAAACCGAGCCCGCCTACATAAGTCGGTCTGGTCACCAGCCCCCAGGATGTGGATTCTTCCGCCACCATCATGGCGCTGGGGAATTCGGTGTAGACTGTCTCGTTGAGCCGGCGCAGGAATTCGATAGCGGGGATGTTCTCTTTGCCGCCGTATTCATTGGCTATCCACTCCCCGTCTTTGCGGGCGTAATCGAGATAGAGCATCGATGCGACGGCGTCCACGCGCAGACCGTCTATGTGATACTTGTCCATCCAGAAAAGAGCGTTGCTGACCAGGAAGTTCTTCACTTCGTGGCGGCCGTAGTTGAAGATATAGGTGCCCCACTCGATATGCTGCCCCTGTCTGGGGTCGGCGTGCTCGTAGAGGTGGGTGCCGTCGAAGCGTCCCAGTCCATGACCGTCCCTGGGGAAGTGCGCCGGGACCCAGTCGAGAATGACGCCGATATCGGCCTGGTGGAATTTGTCGATCAGGTGCATGAGCCCTTCCGGATCGCCGAACCTGCTGGTGGCGGCGAAATAGCCGGTGGGCTGATATCCCCAGGATGCGTCCAGGGGATGCTCCATGATCGGAAGCAGCTCGACATGGGTGTAACCCATGCGCTTCACATACGGTACCAGTTTCTGAGCGAGCTCGTGGTAGGTGAGCCAGCGATTGCCTTCCTCCGGCACGGTCATCCAGGAGCCCAGGTGCACTTCGTACATGGAGACAGGGGCGTCCAGCCCGTTTCGCTTCAAGCGCTTCTCGAGCCAGTCAGCATCGCCCCATTTGTACTTGTCCAGGTCATATATGACCGAGGCTGTTTTCGGCCGCTCTTCGCTGAAAAAGGCTACCGGGTCGGTCTTCTGCTCCAGGAAACCGACACTGGTGTTTTCGACCAGGTATTTATAGATTTCGCCTTCGCCGAGACCGGGTATGAAACATGCCCAGATTCCCGATTGCTTGACCGGCTCCATGCGGTTCTTGTTGCCGTCCCAGCTGTTGAAATCGCCCACTACCGATACGGAGGTGGCATTAGGCGCCCAGACTGCGAAGTGGGTTCCGTCCTTGCCGTCCACTCGGGTGAGATGGGCGCCCAGGCGCTCGTAGATGCGGTTATAAGTGCCCTCGTTGAAAAGATGAAGGTCGAAGTCGCTTATGAAAGACGACTCTGTGCTCGGTTGCTTGATCAATTGCTGCCACCTCGAAGGGGTCCTTATTTTAGCAAGGGAAGCTCTGAATCGCCTCTACATTGGCGAATAATGGAACATTTCAGGAACATTTCCGCTGCCGCTCAAGAAAGCGCCGGCGGCGCACCATGGGCGATATCTTGGACTACCAGCCTGAAGAGGCGCTATTCGCGGCAGACTGGGCACGGTCGGCGGCGGCCTGGACGGCTCCTACCAGGGACATCGCTTCGGGATATCCCGAGGCTTTCGACCTTGCCCGTGATGCTGCAGCCCGGGCCTGGTTGGCGTAATACCTGGCTTCCGAGGCTGCCGAGCTTTTCGCGCTGCGATCCTGAGTCGAGAGAGCGTCGCTCATATAGGCCTGAGCCTGGGAGGCGCTGGAATTGGCCACCGATAGCTCGTACTGAACGGCGGAAAGCGCATATTGAGCGGCATCCTGCTGACCGGCGTCGGGCTGATTGTTGCCGAACTGATTGTTGCCGAATCGGGCCTGACCTTGAGCCTGCTGCTGGGCTGCCTGTTGACCGAAGATCCTGCCGAACAGACCCGGTTGCGGCTGGCTCGGCATGTTCATGGGCATCTGCACAGGCGCCGGCATCGGCATCTGCCCCTGCATCTGACCGCCGAAGGTGGCGGGCTGGCTGGGCATGGTCATGGGCATACCGGTTCTGGGCATTGCTTGTTGAGCGTAGCCTGCCTCGGGCATCTGCATCTGCATCTGATCCGGGCGGATCTGCTGTGCCGTGCCTCCCTGTTCCGGTCCGAACCAGCCCGTACCGCTCACTTTGTCGAGAAGACCCTCGAGCTGTTGCTGATTGAGGCCGTTTTGAGAAAGAACAGGCTCAACCTCGATATAGATCCAGATAGCCAGAACTGCCAGGGTCAACCAGAGTGATGTGTACTTTCTTCTTTTCATTGCCGCGGCGTGGCGGTCACGCTCTCAACTGACTCTGCCTTAATTTTCGCAAATGATCGTCGGATGTCAACTCCGGAACCTCGCCGCCAGCCAGTTTCACCGCCATGCTCTGATGCATGCCGCCGACTTTCTTGAGAAGCCAGCCATCCAGGCGCTTCTTCTGGAGCTTCTCTTTCAAATGCCTAATACTCTCGAGAAAGGTGCCGTCCGCGAAAGTCTGAATGGACTCCAGGGCGCATCCCAGTCTGCGCCCGTGGGTGCAGTGCAGCACATCGACGATGTTACTGCTCACGATCGGGCCCAGGACCGCTACCGAGAGGTAGGCTGAGGCTTTGCTGTCCGCGAAAGGAACGTCCGAGGGATTGGCTATCTTGAAGAAGTCCACCTGCAGCCAGGTGCGGGCTGTGAAACGGACCTTGAGGACCACCGGCTCCAGGACTAGCGAATTGACGCTGTCCGGGTTGATATCGCGCATGGAAGACGCCCGTGCGTAGGTGTAGGCGTCCACCGGGTTGGTGCAGAAAAAGCTGTAATGATTGCGTCCGGGCTCTATGAAGCCGGTCTTGTTGATTTCCCAGCGGCGGTAACAGTTGGTGCCGTGGTAGAGGTAGATCTCTTCGAGGTTCTCGTTATAATCGACGTCGGGCCACTCAGTGGCAAATTGCCCCAGAGGGGGAGGGACTTGGTGGTCTGGAAAAGAGTACAGGGTCGACACCTCTTGTGAGGGAACCAGGATTTCTCATATGTGTCAGCCAGATTCACCTCCTTACACCCCTATGCCCTTTTATCAGAACTAACTAAACGCGAATCAAGATTAACTCGGTCCGCAACCGGGCCCTGTCTTGAAAGCAGGCGCCTGCCACGATTCCAGACGGATTCTCCGGAGCCCAGATTAACTTTTCTATCGAGCTGATTTAGCGAGCTTTTCTAGCGCCGCTTGCCGGGCTATTCCATATATTTCTCCCGGGCGATTTCGATAGCCTGGAAGGCGTCCTGAAGAGCTTTGCGGACGGCGTTGATGCCTTCTTCTCCGCTTCCTTTCACCTGGTTTGTCCAGTCGGCTCTCTGTTTGTTGAGATCCTTCTGGAGCTGCTCGCTGAGCTGGTCCAGATGCAGGCAACTCGTTCCTATGGCTTCCTCCAGGGTATTGTCTGCCTTTGATCTCACCTCGCTGAGGGTGTTCTTTGTCTTGGTGCGCTCCCGGCTGAGGGATGAGTCCTCCTCGGCTGAAGAGGATTCGGTGAGCTGCCTGCAGGCTGCCTGGTTCCTTTCGATGTCTTCTCTGCTCTCGGCTAGCTTGGTCTCGATCTCGTCGGTCATCTGGATGAGCCTGCTGTTCGTGCTGTTGAAGAGCTCGTCCAGGTCGCTCCTCTGTCCCTGACCGACAGTCTCGATGTCGGTCAGACATTTGAAGACGACTCTGTTGAGCTCCGCCTTGGCGATCTCGATGTTCTTCTCGAGACCGTGGACGTGCTCGTCGATGATCTTCTCGGATTGCTCCTCGAAGTTGCGCCCCATATCCTGGAGCATGGACCGGAAGATTGCCTTGTTGTCGAGGATCTTCGGTAGAATCTGCTCGACATAGGCTCGCTTGATCTCGCGGTCCAGGTCAATCTCGCAATTGCGAACCAGATGATTGGCTGTCTGCTCGAATTCTTCGTGACTCGACTTGAGTTTCTCAGAGGCTCTGTCCCAGGAGCCGTCGATCTCTTCGCTCATTGACCGGACATTGCGATCCAGCGAGCTCTGGATCGAATCGAGCTCTTCGCTCATCCTGGCTTTGAAACGCTCGAAGCGCTCCTGGAGCTGTTTGCGATAGTAGTGAGTAGTGGAGTCGAGGAGCTCGCAGACATAGTCTGTGCGCGTGTTGTATTCCTCGACCTTTTGCTCGATGTGCTGGTCGACGTTTTTCCTGGTGGTCTCGGTGAGGGCCTCCGAGTCGGACCGGGCTCGATGATCGGCATAGCGAAGAGTGGAGACGAGCTCCTCGTTCATGGCCTCGACTTCGGCTGTAGCTTCCATGAAGAACCTGTCGAATTCCTTGCGGGCAACATCAGAGGCTTCGGTGATCCGGGTCTTGATCTGCTCGACCACCGACTCGAGATGCTTTTTGTAGCTGGCTCCCAGTTCGGCTGATTTACGCTCTCTCTCCTTCTCGATGTTTTCGGCTGCCTGGGTCAGCTCGTGAAGCCTGGCTGTCATCCGCTCGATGGCTTGCTCGCTTTTCTGATCGAGCTTTTTCTCAGCTTCGGTAAGCCGCTGGTTCAGCCTGGCCATGAAGCGCGCCGACTCGGAGATGACCAGCTTCGGCTCCATCGCCGGCTGGGCGGGTACCGATGCTATGGCTGGTGTCGGGGCTCTTGGTGCGGGCTCCGGCTCGGTCAGCGCTGCCGGCGTGGCCGGCAATAGTGAAGGAGCTGTCTCTGCCGGTTGAGGTTCCATTTCTGGTGCCAGCGTCATCGCTGGCTCCGGTTGCGGAGGCGGTGGTGTGATGATTGCTTCCGGCTCAGGAATGAGCTCGGGTTCCGGCTCCGGTTGCGGAGGCGGTGGTGTGATGATCGCTTCCGGCTCAGGAATGAGCTCGGGTTCCGGCTCCGGTTGCGGAGGCGGTGGTGTGATGATCGCTTCCGGCTCGAGCTCGGGCTCGGGCTCTGGCTCCGGTTGCGGAGGCGGTGGTGTGATGATCGCTTCCGGCTCGGGCTCTGGCTCCGGTTGCGGAGGCGGTGGTGTGATGATCGCTTCCGGCTCGAGCTCGGGCTCTGGCTCCGGTTGCGGAGGCGGTGGTGTGATGATCGCTTCCGGCTCGAGCTCGGGCTCTGGCTCCGGTTGCGGAGGTGGTGGTGTGATGATCGCTTCCGGCTCGGGTTCGGGCGGCGGGGGCGTGATGATCGCTTCCGCCTCAGGAATAAGTTCTGGCTCTGGCGGCGGAGGCGTAATGATTGCTTCCGCTTCAGGAATCAGCGCGGGCTCGGGCTCTGCCTCTGCCTCAGGCTCGGCAATGAGCTGCGGCTCTGGTTCTGTAATTTTCTCTTCGGGCTCGGGCTCGGGAATCAGCTCGGGTTCGGGAATCAGCTCGGGCTCGGGCTCTGCAATTGGCGCCTCGAGCTCGTCCCCGGGAATTGACTCGGGCTCCAGAGATGCCGGTTCTTCAGGGATGAGCGGGGTCTCCGCCCGAACATGTGATATCGCTTCTGGTATCATCTCCTCGACCGGCTCGGCGGCGGCATCTTCCTGGTCCCTGACTGAAAACTGCAGATCAGGGACGAAGGAAGACATCTCCTGGGTCTCGAAAGTCGGCTCCGGAGGCTCCTGGGGAGCGAGTTTCTGCCAGGGGGCCGGAGGCTCGGACTCTTCGCTGTCGAGCTGATCGAGGGCCGACATGATGTCTCCGGGTACATCTTTCGCCTCCGCCTTGATCAGTCCATTCAGTCCATCCAGTGCCTCGGCCAGCTTCTCTGCATCTGGCTCGCCTTCTTGAATCTTGGCGGAAGGGGCGCTGGTCATGCTGAAGACTTCGCTGTCAGCGGTGAGCATATCCATGAGATTGGTGGGCGGACCCTGGGGCTTCGGCTGGGCTTCCTCCCGCGCCGGCGCCTCCGGGACGCCCGGGGGACCTTCCTCGGCAAGGTGGCTGGTGAGCCTGTCGAAAAGACCGCTAGACTCGCGGCTCTCGGTGGAGATACTGGTGGACTGATCGGGCAGGGGCTGCACTGCCGGCTCGCGTTGGAGCGGCTCGAACTCCGAGGATGGCTGCTGGACAGATTGCCGGACCGCCTGAGTGATCGGGTCCGCCTCGGGATTGATTTCGATGGAGCTTCGGGCGCCCGCGGCTTCGAAAATATCGTGATTGAAGTCTTTCATATGAGCTGCCGTATCGGTGTCGGAGATTTGCTCTCCGGATACTGTCTCCACAGCCTGGGCAACGGCTGCGCCCTCCTGGAAGTCTTGAAAGAACGGCTCGGAATAGCCTCTCTCAGGCTCGGGTGCGGCGGGGGGAGCCACGGTCACTGTCGCGTTCATCTTCTCCAGATCGTGGGAGAGCAGATACCATGCCGGTATCGGCACGACATCGACAGGCTCTTCTGCTGTCGCAGGCTCGGGCTCGGGCTGATATGCGACAGGCTCGGGCTCGGGCTGATATGCGACAGGCTCGGGCTCGGGCTGATAAGTGACAGGCTCGGGCTCGGGCTGATATGCTGCAGGCTCGATAGGAACAGGCTGCAGTCCGTTGTCCACCGGCGAGAAGTCCGGTATGGAGGGCTCGGACAGTCCCAGATTCGAGAACGGCGAAGGTTCGCCGCCCAGAGCGGCGAATTCCGGGGGCGGGCCGGGAGGCGAATTTGTCTCTACCGGTGGTGGCAAAGGCTCGGATTGCGAGACGAAGGCGTTGAGGTCCTCGGGCAACAGCTCGGTCATTACCAGTCCGGGATCGACGGTGCCGAGCTCGACCAGTTTCGGCTCTTCGGGGGCGGCTGTACTGACCGCCTCCCCGAGATCCTCCGAGGTGAGAACGGCGCTGAAATTGGTTTTCAGTTGATGCCTGAGGGGATGCTCTTGCTGTCCCTCAGGGGAGAAAATCAAGTGCGCGATGGTGCCGATCTCGATGACCGGCTTAGCGCCAGCGGAACTCCAGTCCACACCCAGGAAAGCAAGCAGCGCCTTGGCCGGCTCCTCGGGACCTTCGCCCGGCTGGGCCAGGGTCCTTCGGGATCCTCCATCCTTATAAATCTCGGAAAGCTGGACGAGCTCTTTAATCTGCGAGCGGCTCAATTGCTGGCGAGGTCTCGCCACCAGATAATTGAAATCGACTCCGTCCAGAACAGACTTGGTGGCTTTGTCCCTGAACAGTGCGTCGACAAACCGTCTCTCGTAAGCGCTGGGAGTGATATTGAGAGCCCAGGACTTGCCTTCGACCTTGTCCAGAACGATGGACAGGTCTTTTACGCGAAAGAGGTCGCTACCGCCGCCGCCGCCCTCGGCTTCTTGCTGGCGGGCTGCAAACGATGTAAGACCCGGGGGGCGTCGAGCCGGCTCGAGGAGGAAAACCAGCATTCCGGCATCGAAGAGGCTGCCTTCCCTGGTTGCCCATTCTTGCGGGCTCAGCACCGGATTTTTGCGATCGAACGTTCGCACGAACGGCTTTACGTCCTGAAGTCTGATCTGGTTTTGGCGGAGCATCGAATGCATTTTCTATTCCTGGTCTATTTGTACTGGTCGACACCGGCTGCAGCTACGATTTCTTTGAGCGCCGATTCTTTATGCTCGGCAATCAGCTTGAGGAGGCGCTCTACTTCGAGCTCGATCTCCTGGCGAGCGCTCATTCCGTCCTCCTCGAGCTTGCTGACGCACCGGCTGTGGGCTGCCCGGACGTCTCTCTCGACCTCGTGGGTCACCGCTTGTACTTTTGCCTGAGCCTCCTCGGCCAGGCTCGTGAGCGTGTCCTCGTATTCATCCCGGATAGAGATGAGCTCCTGACGGATTGTCTCTATGGCGTCTTCTCTCGATTGCTCGAGCTCCAGTCGCTGGGCTCGTGATTCTTCGACCTTTTTTTCCATGCGCTCCAGGAACTGGTCTTTCTCTTTGCCTGCGCCGGCCGTGCTTTCCTGGCAGAATGCCTTGAGCTTGTCCCGGGCGGAGTTGGCTGCGGTGAGCAGGCTGCTGCTGTAATCTTGCGATTTCTGGATCAGACCCGCGGTGGCCTGGGAATGAGAGCTGGCGATATCCCGGGTGATTGCACCCAGCCCGGAGTCCAGCTCGCGGCTGCAGGCCTGGATCATGTCGCCGAAAAAGCTGTTGATCTCGCGCTCGAGCTCGGAGGTTACCTGATCCAGTCTGGCCAGCGCGTCTTCGGCGCAGGTGGAGACGCTCTTCCCGGCCTCTACAGAGTCCTCTTCCAGCTCAGAGTAATGCTCTTTGAACGTTTCCGAGATCGTCTTCAGCATCTGGGCGAAATGAGTCTCGATGGCCGATGCTTTCTGCATATAGTTCTTGTAGAGGGACGTTACTATCTGCTTCTCGGACCCTTTTGTCTCCCAGAGGCTCTGATCGAGTTTCTGCTGGAGCCCGTTCACGAGGCTCTGAGAATGAGCGCGAATATTCTTGTTGGACTCGAAGCTCTGATTCTCCAGGCTCACCACGGAGCCTTCGAAGTCGGCGTCATATTCGTAGCAGAGCTCCTGCTGCACATCGGTGAGCTGCTCGCTCATTCCGTCGATTAGCTGTTGCAGGGCGGTCTTGATGGATTCGCCGGCGCCTTTCAGCTCTTCCTGGAGTTTCTCGGCGTGCAGGTTGCTCTTCTCGACTTGCTCGGCCTTGAGCTCCTCGAGCTTGGATATGGTTCGGTCCATGGCGACGTTGAGCTCGGCCTCGAGCTCCCGGGCCCTCTCTTCCAGGCGCTGAGAATCGGAGGTCATCTCGCGGTTGCGCTTTTCGTCCTCGGCCTTGCCTACCTTGTCGAGATTGGCGAGGGTCTTGTTCTCGATATCAGCCAGGACTTCGGTGCCGTTATCGTAGATGGTTTGAAGCTTTTTGCCGGCCAGTGTCATTGCTTGCTACCTCTTCTCAGTCCGATTCGAGATCGAGCATGGAGGCGCGGTAGGCTGCCACGGACATGGCTGCCACCCGGCCTCTCTCCTCGATTTCCGGCAATTCCGAGCTGACCTGAGCCAGGTCGCTGCGGAAAGACTTGTTGATCCGGTCAAGCTCGCTCCTGATGATCCGGACCTGTTTCTCCAGGGACTCGATGGTCTGGAGCCTGATGCTGTCCACTCGCTCGCTGGAGCTGGAGCTGGCCCGGCGGAAGTCATCTTCCAGTTGCTCCACTTGTTTGCGAATCGATTTGACCAGCTCGCCTCCTCTGGCTTTGAGCTCGGTCTCGAGCCTCTGGCAGAGCTCTTCCCTCGAACGCAGGAGCATGGCCTTCGAATCTGTGGGAATCGCTCGCTCTTGCGCCATCACCGCCTCCAGCCTGGCGAGCTGTCTCTTGATGCGGTCCTGATAGCGACGCTCCAGGCGCTTGAGCTGCCCGTAGAAAGACTTGTGGATACCGACCACCCGGGCGTTGGCGTCGGCGGTGACATGATTGATCGTCGCCTTCGCTTCCGATACCTGATACTCGAGCCTGCGGCTGTGCACCGATAGATTCTCGCCGGTCTTTTCATTGAGCTCTTTCTCGAATCTGCCTTTGAGCTCCGCCACCGAGCCGGAGAAGGCATCGATATGATCGCTCAGGAATTTCTCGTTCTTGTCCCGGCATTGCTCGATTCTCTGGGTCCCCTGAGCGGCGATTGCCGAGGACAGGTCGGATGTCTCGCTACCGAGCTCGTCGAGCTGCTCCAGAACCTGTTTGATTTTCGCGTCGAAGCCTTTGCCATACTCTTCGAGTTTCTGATCGATACTGGCGCGACCGGCGGCAACTACCAGGGCCGCTTCCTCTCCCAGCTCCTCGGCGCTGCTTGCCAGGCTCTCTTTTGCTTCATTCTCCCTGGCCACTGTCTTTTCTCTGCCCTGCTCCACCACCTCTTCTATGGAGGCGGCCCTCGATTCTTCCATATCGTCGAAGCTGGCTCTGGGGTTCTCCAGTAGTCGGGTCAGGTCTTTGAGATTCTCCCGGAACTGCTCCATTATCGCGGTCTTGGTCTCGATCACCAGAGTGTCGATCCGGGCCCGGGCTTCCTGGGCGATGGTCAGCATCCGCTCCACTTGCTGGCGCTCGAATTCGGTCAGTTGCCCCTGGAGCTCGTCTTTGCTGGAAGAGAGCTCGTCCACATCGGCTGCCAGGATGGCCTCCGTCCTGCTGGCGGTGCGCTTGAGCTCGGAGGCGAGAGCTTCTTCCAGGTCCTGGCCGAGGCTCTCGAGCTGCTTGATGGAGTTGTTGACGATTCTGTCCAGATCGACGCTGGCTTTCTCTACCGCTTCCTGCCAGAGGTTGAGGGCCGAGTTGAGGGATTCCGTATTGGGTTGTGGCGGCTCAGGCATATTTTCTCCCGATCCCGGAGCTACTGTAATTCACTATTTTTCTATGTACCCAGGTCATATTTTCCTGTCGGGCGGCTGATAAACACGTTAAATATCGGAGTCGTCAGCAGGACTCGCCTATCAGCTACGTACCACGCCCGGCCTCGGGGTCTAACCTGGTAACGATTGTTTTGTATTTTTCTAGATCTTCTGGGCGGTGGTCGCGGCTTTCGACTGTCTCTCGATACGGCTGAGGGCTGAGAGCGCCGCCTCATTGATGGTCTCGGAGAGTGTCGGGTGGGCATGGATAGCCACCGCCAGATCCTCGAGAACAGCACCCATCTCCATGGCCAGAACCGCCTCGGCGATCAGGTCGCCGGCACGCGGGCCGACCATCCCGACGCCGAGCACTGCCTGGCTTTCGGGGTCGAAGAGTATTTTGGTCATACCGCTGGGCTCAGCCAGAGTCATGGCCCGTCCGGAAGCCGACCAGGGGAACTTGGCCGTGCCGACCTTTATACCTTTCTCTCGGGCTTCGGTGTCGGTGAGACCGCACCAGGCCACTTCGGGCTCGGTGAAGACCACTGCCGGTATGGCTGCCGGGTCGAAGGCGGAAGGCAGGCCGCTTATCGCCTCGGCGGCTACGAAGCCCTGGCGCATGGCCCGGTGGGCAAGCATCGGCTGACCGGAGACGTCGCCGATGGCATAGATGCGACGATCGGCCGTACGGCAGAGTTGATCCACTTCGATGAATCCATGCTTGTCGATTTTCACTTCGGTCTCCTCGAGACCGAGTTCCCCGCTATTGGGCACGCGACCCACGGCTATCAGCACCCGGTCGAACTCCAGGGGGCCGTTGACATCGCTGCCTTTTACCTCGGCGATTACTTTCTTGCCTTTGACTTCCAGGGACTCCACCCGGGTCGATAGATGAATGGCTTCGAAGTCTTCCTGCAATCTGGTGGCAAGGGGCCGCACCAGGTCGCGATCTACCCCGGGAAGAAGACCGTCCGTCATCTCCACCACCGTCACTTTGCTGCCCAGCGCGGCATAGACCGTGCCCATCTCGAGACCGATATAGCCGCCGCCTATGACCAGCAGTCTGCCCGGCACATCGGCAAGAGCGAGAGCCGAGGTCGAGTCCATGATCAGGTCGCTCTCCATATCCTTCTCTTTCTTGAAAAGAGACGGCAATCTCGTGGGGCGCGAGCCGGTGGCGATGATGGCATGCTTGAACTTGACCCGGACATTGCTTTCGCCTTCTCTATCGACCCGCAGGCTCTTGGAGTCGATGAAACTGGCCCGGCCGACCAGGCGCTCGACCTTGGCGCCTTTGCAGAGTCCGATGATACCGTCGGCGAGCTTGTCCAGAACACCGTTTTTCCAGGACCTCAGCTCATCGATATCGATCCGGGGGGAGGCGAACTTGATCCCGTACCGGTGCGCGTCCCGGGCCGTGTTCAGGACCTCGGCCGCATGCAGGAGGGCTTTGGAAGGAATACAGCCCATATGCAGGCAGACGCCGCCGGGCTTGGGCTGCGAATCGATCAGGATGGTCTTGATGCCCAGCTCGGCCGCCCGAAGGGCCGCGGTATAACCACCGGGTCCGCCGCCGACTACCGCCAGATCGACCTGCTCTACCATTTCGCCGACTACCATAGATCAAGCCTCCAGTACGAAGTGGAACGGGTCCGACAGAAGCCGGACGATATGCTGCACGAAGTAGGCTGCCTCGGCCCCGTCCGCGAGACGGTGGTCGAAAGAGAGAGCCAGGGGCAGGATCACTCCGATGTCGATCTCGTCATCGATCACCACCGGCTTCTCGGCGGCTCTGGCCATGCCCAGGATGGCCGCTTCCGGATAATTGATCATGGGCACCATGCTGGTCCCGCCGATAGCGCCGATATTGGTGATGGTGAAAGTGCCTCCTTGCAGGCGATCGAGCTCGATTTTGCCGGCTCTGGTCTTCTCGGCGATGTCTTTGAGTTCCATGGCGATCTCGGGCAGGCTCTTCCGATCGGCATTGTGTATCACCGGCACAATCAGTCCTCTTTCAGTGGCTACTGCGATGCCGATATTGAAATACTTCTTGAAGATGATCTCGCCGGTGCGCTCGTCGAGACTGGCGTTGAACTGAGGATATTTCTTCAGGGCGCTGACCACGGCTCTGACGGCCAGTGAGGTGATAGTCAGACGGGCGCCGTTGTTCTGCTGACGGAAACGCTCGTCATGCTCTTCGATGAGATAGGTGAGAGCGGTGACATCGGCTTCGTCGAAGTGGGTGACATGAGGAATCCTCGTCCAGGATTGCATCATGTTGTTGGCGATCTTGCGCCTGATTGAACGCAGGGGGACGCGCTCCACCTCTCCGAATTTCGTGAAGTCTGGCAGCTCGGGCGCCTGGCTCGAGAGCGGTGCCAGCTCACCGCCGGCGGTGCTATCTCCATATTTGCTCTTCAGCGAGACCGGCTCTTCTGTTTGATAATGAGAAGCCGACATGCTGCTCTCGAGAGCGCCGGTGGCGAAGGCTCGCACGTCTTCTTTGAGCACCCGTCCTCCCCTGCCGGAGCCGTTGACATTGTGCAGATCGATGTTGAGCTCGCGGGCGAGCCGCCTCACAGATGGTGCCGCCGGCACGGGCCGGCTGCGATCGTGGACGGCGGTCTGACCGTTGCCGTTGCCGGATCCCGAGCTTGTTACGGCTCGGCTGCCGGGCTCGGCACTGGTCTGGGCGCGAGCCGCGGTGCGCGTGGCTGCCGGGACGGCAGCTTCGGCTTGCTTCTCGACTGTCTTGGCAGCTGTTTTCGCGCCTTTCTGCTCGAAGCTGAACATGACACTGCCCACGGTGACAGTCTGCCCTTCCTCTATGTGCACCTTCGAGACCGTCCCCTCGTAGGGCGATGGGATCTCGACCATGGCTTTGTCGGTCTCCACCTCCATGAGGATGTCGTCCTCTTTCACATAATCGCCTTCTTTCACTTTCAGCGATATGATTTCGGCCTCGTGAATACCCTCGCCGAGATCGGGAAGCTTGAATTCGACTGCCATCGATTACTCCTTTGTTTTAGAACTCCAGGGTCTGCCGGGCGGCATGGATGATTCTGTCGGTATCCGGAATATAGAAGCGCTCTTTCGAGAAATAGGGAGTGGGCGTATCGTAGCCTGTCACGCGTTTCACCGGTGCCTCGAGGTAGAGGAGGGCGTGCTCGTTGATGCGAGCGATGACCTCGGCGCCGATCCCGCAGTTTCGCGGACCTTCGTGGACCACCAGGCAGCGCCCGGTCTTTTTCACGGACTCGACGATGGTGTCATGATCGAGCGGCGAAGCGGTGAGCAAGTCGATGAGCTCGATAGAGACTCCGTCTTCTTCCTCCAGCTCTTCCACGGCCTCGAGGGCCGCCCGGAAACTGGCGCCGTATGAGACAACGGTAAGATCGGTTCCTTCTCTGGCGATTTGAGCCTGACCGATGGGCAGGGTCTCCATCGTCTCCGGAACTTCCTCTTTGAAAAGCCGATAGAGAGCTTTGGGCTCGAAATAGATGACCGGATCGGGGTCCTGGATGGCGCTGTGCAGAAGCGCTCTGGCATTGCGAGGTCCCGAGGGGATGACGATCTTCAATCCCGGAGTGTGAGCGTAGAGAGCTTCACGGCTCTCGCTGTGGTGCTCCAGGGCTCTGATGCCGGCGCCGTAAGGCATACGGATCACCAGGGGAACCGTCAGGCGGCCTCTGGTGCGGTTGCGGAAGCGGGCGGCATGGGACTCGAGCTGGTGATAGCCGTAATAGGCGAATCCGGAGAATTGCATCTCGCAGACCGGACGCATTCCATATATAGCCATTCCGATGGCTGTCCCGATGATGCCTGATTCGGCAAGGGGGGTGTCGACGACCCGGTTGTCCCCGAATTTCTTGTGGAGACCTTCGGTAATTCTGAACACTCCCTCGTCTGGACCTACATCCTCGCCCATGATCAGGACCCGATCATCCCTGTCGAGCGCCTCGTAGAGCGCCAGGTTGATCGCTTTAGCCATGTTCATTTCAGCCATGTCAAAAACTCCTTTGCTCTACGAGCGGGCTGCTGCGCTTTCAGGGGCGTGCTTTTTTGCTTTGCGAGCCCTTTCTCTCTCGACGTTCTCTTCGATCTCCCGTCGCTGCTCCTGGATGAATCCGGGCATGTCGGCATAGAGGCTGTCGAGCATATTGACCGGGTTCATGAGCTCGTCGCTCCGGGCCATGGTCTCGGCTTTCTCGACTGCTGCCTTGACCAGATCGTCGACTTCCTGCTCCATTTTCGCGAGCTCTTTGTCATCGACGACACCTTTGTCTCTCAGATACTTGGCGAAGCGGATGAGAGGCTCTTTCTTGAGCCAGTTCTCGGTCTCGCTTTCGCTCCGGTATTTCTTGGGATCATCGGCGGTGGTGTGAGGGGTGATCCTGTAGGTGAGAGCCTCGATGAGAGTCGGGCCCTCGCCGCGGCGGGCGCGGTCGACGGCCTCTCTGGTAGCCTGGTAGACAGCCAGGGCGTCGTTGCCGTCCACTCTGATGCCGGGCATGCCATAAGCGATGGCTCGTTGAGCGACGGTCTGGCAGTTCATCTGTCTCTCGAGTGGCACCGAGATGGCGTACTGGTTGTTCAGGCAGATGAAGACCACCGGCGCTTTGAAGACCGAGGCGAAATTCAGGGCTTCATGGGTGTCTCCTTCCGAAGATGCGCCGTCGCCGAAATAAGTCATCACTACTTTCTTCTCGCCTTTGAATTTCATTGCCATGCCAATGCCGGCGGCATGAAGAAGCTGGCTGGCGATGGGCACGCAGATCGGCAGATCATTGACGTTTTCCGGAGGTCTGGTGCCTTCCTCGAAACCGTTCCAGAAAAGGATGACATTCTCCAGCGGCCAGCCCCGGTAGAGCATGCCGGCGAGCTCGCGATAAGCGGGCACGTGCCAGTCGTCCTTTTCTATGTTCATCACCGAAGCGAGACTGATGGCCTCATGACCTGCTGCCTGGGGGAAGGTGCCGAGACGACCCTGTCTCTGCATCTTGAGCATGCGCTCGTCGGCACGGCGACCGAGCAGCATGTAATGGTACATCTGCTTGAGGGTCTCGGCCGGGAGCCTGGGCTCGAGCTCTTTGTCGACTGTGGCGTTCTCGTCGAGTATCCCGAGGTATTCGAGAGTCTCTGCAATCTTTATTGGTTTTCTCGGCATAGCAATTGACTTTTGTAGGGAGACCATGAAAGTATGTCATATCAGTACCACCTCAGTACCAGAACGGACTATTAATAAAGGTGGAAAAAAAGCGCTTAAACGCTGTTTTCGAGCGGAAACCTGAATGAATCCTAAAAATTTGTCCGTGACAGTATCCACTCAAGACACCGAGCTCGAGGCAAAGCCCGGGCGCCAGAAGCCTGACTGGCTCAAAGTCAAGTTGCCTACCAGCCGCGAGTATGCCAGGGTGAAAAACCTGATCACCGGCTACGGGCTGAACACCGTCTGCGAGTCGGCGGCCTGTCCCAATCGCGGCGAGTGCTGGTCCTCGTCCACGGCGACATTCATGATCCTGGGCAATATCTGCACGCGCAGTTGCGGCTTCTGCAATGTCATCACCGGCAAGCCCACCGAGCTCGATCTCGACGAGCCCAACCGGGTTGCCGAGGCAGTGGCGATACTCGGTCTCGAGTATGCGGTGATCACCTCGGTCAATCGCGACGAGCTCAAAGACGGTGGCGCCTCGGTCTGGGCCGAGACCATAAGAAAAGTCCGGGAGCGCAATCCATCAACCAGGATAGAGGTCCTCATCCCGGATTTCTGCGGCAACTGGGAAGCTCTCGACACGGTTCTGGATGCCGGTCCCGACGTGCTCAATCATAATATCGAAACGATCCCGAGGCTCTATCTGCCGGTCAGGCCCCAGGGCAATTACCAGCGCAGTCTCGAGCTCCTGCGCCGTTCCAAGGATCGGGGGTTTGTCACCAAATCCGGTATCATGCTCGGGCTCGGCGAAGAGCGTCAGGAAGTGCTCGATCTGATGAAAGACTGGCGCGCTGCCGGTGTCGATCTGATCACCCTGGGCCAGTATATGCAACCCACTCTCAACCACCTTCCGGTGGTGCGCTGGGTAACTCCCGAGGAATTCGAGCAATACCGGATCGACGGCCTCGAGATGGGCTTCGGCAATGTATTTTCCGGGCCTCTGGTGCGCAGCAGCTACCACGCCGGCGAGCAGTCCCGCCAGGTGGTTTGATTCTGTTACTTGAGATGCTTGAACAGTCCATAACCCAGACCGACAGCAGCTCCTACCGCGGCGGTCTTACCCGTTGTTTTGCTGATGACCCGCCTGCTGGCGGCTGCTCCGAAGCCGAGGCCGGCGGTGGCACCGGTGGCGACATCACGGGCTATGGGGTGCCGTTCGAGGGTCCTGCTGCTCCGGATCAGCCCTACTCCTGCTCCGGTGCCAGCTCCGATCGCTGCTCCCCGGATGATGCCGCGCCGGGCAACCAGTCCTGTCAGGGCGCCGGCGCCGGCACCCACTCCGGCACCCACGGCGGCGGCTTTGATTTTGGGATGCTTTTGAAAATAGGTCCGGGTGTCTCTTTCCTTGACCACTACTTTTTGGACTACTGTTCTGGTTGCGGGTGCAGGTTGTCTGGCCGGCGCTGGTAGTTTGTCGGGAACCGGCTGGATAAGTTTCAGGGGCGATGCCGGCTCACCGGTGACAGCCCTGGTTTCGACCGAGCCCAGTAGGGTGGTGGTCTGCCCCTGCGCGGGATGGCCGGGGGCTGCCGCCAGGATACCGGTCAGTACGGCCAGGGTGAATATCTTCCTTGTTTTCATTTCTCGAAATCCTCCGTTCAGCCACCAAATAGCACCGTTCATCTCGAGCCATGCTATCGACAGCGTGACGGCGAATTATATTGTTGAGGGATATTGAAATGAAAAGTAGAGTGCTTGTCCTGACCGCTACATTCGGATTGTCTGCGATCCTGACATCCTGCAGCATTTCGAGCACGCACAATATGCGCCAGTCGGGACTGGCTCTGATGGCAGACGGTTATTACGGCGGTGCCGCTGCCAAATTCGAAGAAGTTATCAAAAGAGATGAAAAGGACAGTTCTCCTGCCCTGAGCAGGGACTACCGTCTCGCCGGTGACGCGCTCTACAAGGCTGGTCTCATCGACGAGGCCATGGGCAAGTATGAGAAGGCGGTCGAACTGCAACGTGCAAAGATCAAACCCGGTCTTCTCGAGCTGGCAAGCGAGCTCAATGGTCTGGGCAATGCCCTTGGCGATCAGGGCAGGCTCGAGGAAGCAGAGGCTCTGGTGAGCCAGGCCCTGAGCATCAGAGAGCAGAATACCGATGCCCGGTCCTGGGCGTTGGCGGAAAGCCGGAACAGCCTGGGCCGAATATACATGATAGCCGGTCTCAATGAGGAAGCCCGAAAGCTGTTCGAGAAGTCTCTGAGCGGACTGGAAAAGAAGGAGCCTGAAATGACCGGAGCTCTCATCGCTGACGTTAGAAGCAATCTCGCCAGCCTCTATTTCGCCACCGGCAGAAAGGAGCAGGCCGAGCCGCTCTTCAAATGGGCCCTGGAAGATTACCGGAGAGTGCTCGGCAGAGAGCATCCGTCAACAGCAAATGCGATGAACAACCTTGGCGAGTTCTACCGGGCCACAGGCAGGCTCGACCGGGCCGAGCCACTCTACAAGGGGTCTCTGGCAATCTTCGAGAGCAGGGTCCCTGAATCTCCCCAGTATGGAAGCGCCCTCAATAATCTGGCAGTTCTCTACCAGGACCAGAGGAAGTTCGACGAAGCCGAGCCCCTCTACAAGAAAGCCATCGCTGTTCTCGAGAAATCGAGCAGCGACGATAGCCCCCGCATGGGTAGCGTGCTCAAGAATCTCGCTTCGCTCTAAAAGAACACCGGAAGGCTGGAGGAGGGCAGCAAGCTGGCTTCGAGGGCGGACCGCATCCTGAGCAATTGATGCCTCACCCATATGGGTGATAGGTACCCACAGTTCGTTCCCGGGATGGATGCTCGGTTTCCGGTTGCCTGTCATTCTGGTGGGACAGGCGAAAGAGTCCTGCAAGGTATCCCCCAGAGTCCCGGCATCTAAGAGTTTTTAGTTTTTTTAGAGGGGGTCCAGCCATGACGACCCGGCAGATTAACGCGCCCTTTACCCAGTCCAGCCTGGCTTGCCAGATCCGAGATGCGGTCTCGAAGCATCTTCTCCTCGCTCCTCTCGAGCAACTCGGCGCCGTGGAGCATTGCAACGGGCCGGAGGAGCTTTCGACCATTCTTATTCGCAATCTCGACACTTATTCTCCGAGCATTCTTCGTTTGCCTATCTCTCTGGTTCTTATGGAAGTGACCAATTATCACGAGCTCGAGTCGCAGCTCGGAGCGCGCAAGGTGAAACGTCTTCTCAAGAGGCTCACCTTCGTATTGCGCCGGGCCCTGAGAGCTTATGATGTGCTGGTCAGGTACCGGCGGAACAGTTTCGCCTGTCTTCTCCTGGGCGCCGACGAGGAGATGGCCGGCAAGATCTGCCAGCGCCTGAAGGAGGCTGCTCTTCGCTATTGCTACCTGAAAAGCAATCTACGCACGAAGGCTTCTTTCGAGTTCGCCGTGGCTGAGCATAACGTTCTTGCCGGCAACGATATCGACGATCTGGTTTTCTCCAACGATCGCACCATTCGTTTTGCTCACGCCCTGGGGGACGGAGTGGTGGTCAGAAGGCATGAGCTCAAGGAAGCCTTCCGCGAGCACCGGAGCCTGCACTTCTGCCTGGGAGACGATTGCGCCCAGACCGGCGTTTTCGAGTACGAGTGAGGGCGCCGCCATGAAGCCTTACGAGACATACTGGGGATTGAATACGGTTCATGATGGCAGTCCGGCATGTCCCTGCCGGGGAGAGGCTCTATCGGCGGTGGCAAGGCTCAGGGAAAGACGTGCCTGCGATTGCGAAGACTGGCTTGCCGATCTTGCCGATAGCTATCAGGAAGTTGCCGACGGCGGGTCCGCCTATCGAGACGGCATACTCCAGAGGAAGCTCATGGTCTTCTGGGTGAAGGCGCTTTTCGAGCAGCTCGAAGGATTCGCCAATCAGTTCAACTGCCGGATTGCTCAGCCGTGTCTCTCTGTCGAAGTCGAGAACCCCTCATTCCACAAGGTTTCCTGTCAGGAAGTATCGGTATTCAATCCCAATGGTGTGGAGAAGCTCTATTACGAGGGGCATATCGTCAACGGACGAACGGCGCTTCTCTTGCGAGGGGTGGACAATGAGGTCGACGCCTTTCTCCTGCCGTCCTCCAGTCTTCTGCGTCTCAGCTTCAATCCGGATGAGGAAGCCGGCTTCGTCGCTTTCATCAGGCTCTACATCGACGCAGCGACTCCGGATCGGGTGACCTTGCAGATCTCCAGCCTGGACGGCGAGCGTATCGAGCATATCGAGACCTCTTCCATCCCGCTTCTTGCCCGGTATCTTTTCTCGGCTTTCATAGAAGAGTCCATGAATTGCGAAGAGCTGTGCTCTTATCAGGCTGGGGAGCTCGCCCGAAAATGACCGCCTCCCTTCAGCGAGATCAAAGGGGCGGCAACATGGCCGAGCTTCCGGCGGTGCTCTTCGTCATCTTCATCATTTTCTTTCTGCCCTTAGTCAATATAGGCACCACGGCTCTTCGCTACAGCCTCCTTCTCGCCTCCTGCAAAGAAGGCGTTCACGCCGCCGCTACCGCCTCCACATTCGAGCAGTCGAGCCCCGGCAAGCCCTCATCACAAGAGTCGGCCAGCGACGCCGTCTATGACAGTGTCTCGAGATTCGCCGGGCTCTATATCGATGATGTCGAGCTCCGCATCGTGGCCGTCTCGAAAGCGACCGGTGCGGTGACTATTCATACGGGCAAGCTCAGCCAACCGGCCAATACCAGGGACAATCTCTATTTCATCGAGTCGGCAGTGACTGCCAGGCTCGATCCACTGGTGACCATGAAGCTTCCGGTCTCGGTGCCCGGTCTGACTTCGCCCTGGCGAACGGTCCTCTGTCTCCGGGAATTCTCGGAGAGCCCGCAGGGTCTCAATAGTTGAGGTGCGTGCCATGAGAAAGAGAAAACGAAAGACATCAGGAGCGGCAATCTTCTTTCTTTGCCTGATACTGGGCTGTCTCGCTCTGCCGCTCATCTCCTTTTTCGCTTTCGAGGTGGTGCGGGCCACGGCAGTCAAAGATCAGCTCCGGGCAATCTGTCAGGCTGCTGCCCTCAGCGGAGCCGCGCGGCTGGCGAGCTCCGACGAGACCGAAACTTCGGCAACCCATCAGAATGTCGTAGAGGCATGCCTGGAGATCTTTCGCGCCAATTCGATTTACGAGCGCGGTCTCTTCGACGCTTCTTCCGTCGCGAGCAGGACCCATAATCCGTCGAGCAACTGCTCGTCTCTCTTTGTCGAGCTCCTCGATCCTAACAGCAACCCTCCCTATCAGCCTGTCCCCATGGGTGATACCAGAGGCACGGTCGTTCATACCGTGGGAGCTTTCGGGCTCAGTCCTCTTTTCGGCAACTTCCTGGGTATCGGAGGGCCTTTTACCATCAGGGCCGAAGGTCACTCCCGGGTACCCCAGCTCGATATCGTTCTCTGCTTCGACGTCTCCGGCTCCATAGACGACGAGACCCCGGTCACATTCGTGAAGCGATTCTGGGCGACCAATCCTGGACGAGTCCAATATGCCGTCAGCGCTTCCCGATCCGGTGCCGGTACAGGAGGTCTCGCCCAGGGAACCCTTCTGGGTGTTCTACTGCCGCCTCCATCAGGAACCGGTGTCAATGGCATGCCGCCTCAGAATCTCGGCGATGCCGACTCCTATTCCAATGACGGCTGGCTTGCCTTTTCCCGGACCCTGAGAGGCTCTCCCAATACCGGCTCGCCTCCCGGGAACTATCCTTCCGGGGGCTCCACCGGCAATGCCACAACCTTTACCGACCTGATCGTGAACATCTCATCGGACTCCTCCGGGTGTCTCCAGCTTCCCTGGACCAGCCCGGCCGGTTTCTATTATCCCAACCTGGAGGCGGTGGTGGAGGCGGCCCGGGGCAATCTCGACTCGCTAAGCGCCTTCAATAACGCCAAATTGAGCACTGTTCCCGGTCTTGTCGGGGTGTCGCCCCGTCCCGGCTACAAGAACGACTATCTGGCCAGCGCTCGCCTGAAAATCGAGCCTCTGCGCCAGTCTCAGCTCGCGGCCCGGGAGTTTTTCACGATCATGAACAATAACACCGAGGCTCATTTCGGCTTTGTCTCTTTCGCCAGCGAAGCTGGTGTCAATCCCTCCGATACCGTGCCAGCCCCGAACGTCTCTTCCGACTATTCCGCCGGGGGCACCGGCCATTTCCCGAGACCGGGAGTCAGTCTCGACCCTGACACAACCTGTTATGAATCGGTATGCAGCGCCGTCGATGTCACCGTGGCCAACGGCGGCACCAATATGGGAGACGCCCTTTATAGAGCCCGGCAGATGCTGGTTCAGAAGAGGCGACCCGGCTCCAAGCGGGCTGTGATCCTTTTCAGTGACGGGCATCCCACGGCACCGGGGTCGGGCTCCTATCCTTTCTGGTATGCTCGCTCCCTGGCTTACCAGCTCAGGGACGAGGGTATTCCTATCTATACCATAGGACTTGCCCAGAACCCCGACGTGGTTCCGGGCGAGTGCGACATCCTCAACGACGATCCCTATCGGACCGTCTACTACACCGACAGCCAGGGAATTCATCACAGTTACACCCCCGGACCTGCCAATGAGGGAATCTCTTATATCGCCGGCAATGGCGGCAAGTTTTTCCTGGTCATGGACGCTTCGCATCTGCGCCTCACTTTCGAGAATATCGCCAGGCAGATGGTCCAGATCACCGCCGAGAATTGAGGATCGAGCCATGAGGAGCAATCGAGGAGTAGCAATCATGGAGCTGGCATGCGGAGCGATGCTCATGGCGGTATTGTTAATGGTGGCGGTTAACCTGAGCATCATGTACCTTGGTTACCAGCTCAACGATCATGCTTGCCGTGAGGCGTGCCGGGCCGCCGCCCAGCAGCGCTCGTCCGAGCGGGCGCTCGAGGCGGCCTCCAGGAGCCTTATGATTCAACAGTCAGACGGCTATTTCGTCTCGAGACCGGAGCTTGCCACAGGCGAAGGCGATTTCGTCTATCATGATTTCGCGGGGGACCCTTTTGCCGGAAATCCCTTTGTGACGGTTACCACAACCGTTTCTGTCAGAACTCCGGTGCCGGTGCTTTTCCTGGGCGACAGCCAGGCGATGGTCATGGATCACTGGACTTTCAGACGGCGCTATACTTTTCCTATTGTGGACTTCAATCTGGTTCTTCCCTGATCAATGCTCGCCAAACTGCTGGTAAACGCGCTTATCCCGATCTTTCTCTTTCCGTCAGCCGTCCTGGCCGGGGAGTCGCCGTCGGGCTGGATCGAGGATGACGGCGATTCGGCAGAAGCCGGTTCCGGAAAGTCGGTGGAGAGCAAGGGCGGCAGGGTCACCCTGAAGCTCGGGGTGGAGCATGCCGACCGGCTGGCGCCGGTTCCATACGGCTTGCAGGTGGGCTCGATCTTCGACGAGAAGATCCTTTCCCGGCCTCGCTCCGGCCTGGTATGGTATCGCGTGCCTCGCTGGCTCGCCGGCAAGTGGAAGCGCACCAACGAGATTCTTGTCTACGAGCATGATTTCGAGACCGGCCAGACCTTCACCGGCCAGCGCTCGATCCTCTCCCAGCAGGTGGCTGATTTCGGTTTCCAGCTCGATCGTGCCGGCCATGTCTGGCATTGCAACCTGGCTTCCCGGGGCGTTTCGGACCGGGGCAGTTATCGCTCCATCGCCCTGGTTGAGATGCAGGAGCCGGTAAGGATAAACAGGGACGAGATTGTCTTCAAGGAGCGTTTTCTGGTTTTGGAAGTGATGAACGGCAGCAATGCCGTCTCGCGCTCCCAGAGGGTCGAGTCCCTGACTCGCTACCGCCCTGCCGGCAAGGGTCTTCTCGAGACCACGATGTCCGTGAAGGTCTACAACCAGGACGGCTCGCCCAGCAAAGAGCAGCATAATGTCTCTCACGATCGGGTGATCAGGCGCTTCGAGCTGGTTGATTCTTATAAAGGCGAAGATGTAAGGTCCGATTTCGTGAAATTTCTGAGCGCCACCGGGCGCCAGGATTTGATACCGGAAACGGTATCAAATCCAGAAGCGAGATAGCTCCCGGAGGCTTTAAGTGGTGATATTCCCACTCGGCTCGCTGTGAGCGTTTCTTTTTAAGACCGATGACGACGTTGGTATCCATTGGGGCACAAGGACTTCGAGTATCGATGCGGTTTTCCCTCTGGAAAGCTGAAAAATATTTCCTTAGACTAATCACTCCCGCTTTAAGAGAATGTGCTTGACAACCAATCAAATGGAGTGTCCGTGGACCAAGAGACCAGAATCAGAAGATTGACCGGGACCGTATTCGAGTTCGACAAGCCCGGGCAGCCGTCCATCATGGAAAACCGCGAGATGCTCTGGGTTTTCTCCTCTTCTCCTGCTGCTTCGGCGAGCGCATCCGGTCAGCAGTCATCCGAGACATCCGACCAGACCGACCCGCCCGGGAAGAGCGGTCGTGGCAGGCGGCAATTCCGGGAGATCATCAGGCACCGCCAGGATCATGGCCGCAAGGCTGGCGCCAGCATCGAAAAGCTAATCGAGCCGATTTTCGATGACGACAAGATTACTACCGAGATAGGCGTTGACGGCGAGTGGCTTTTCTATCTGACCGGTCGCGCCACCACCGCCGACAAGGCTGCCGCAGCGGCGCGGCCCGACTGTCCGCCGACCCTGCTCAAAGGTCTGGGCCTCGAGCTGGCGGCGTCGGTCAGGCGCAATGTCGCCGGCAACCTCTCGACCCCTCCGGAGACCCTGGCGATCCTCAGCAATGATTCTGATCTCGAGGTCAGAGCCGGGGTGGCTGGCAATCCCTCGACCCCCCGGGAAGCTCTCATGGCTCTCGCTCTTTCCACCGAGATCAAGGTCAGGCAGTCCCTGGGTGCCAATTCCGGCGCGCCGGTGGAAGCCCTGCAGACCCTGGGCTGCGACGAGAGCGTTGCTGTCAGGCGCTGTGTCGCGAGCAATCCCGAGACTCCCGTGATCACTCTCACCCTCCTCTCGGAAGATCCGGAAGTCTCCGTGCGCCAACAGGTGGCCGGCAATCCCAAGACCGACACCGCTTCTCTGCACCGGCTCTCGAAAGACAGCAATATCTATGTGCGCCGCAATATCGCCAGGCATCAGAACACTCATGTGAGGACCCTGCGCTTTCTGGCAAGCGATCCCGATCTTTTCGTCAGGCATCTGGTGGTGATGAATGAGGAGCGACCCCCGGAGCTCCTGGATAATTTCGCCGGGGATCCGGCGACCGAGATAAGAATTCTTCTGGCGCGCAGCGCCGATGCCTCCACGAGCCTGATGTGGAAGCTTTCTAGAGATCCCGAGATCGAAGTCCGCCGCTGGCTGGCGCGCAACGAGCAGGCACCACCGGAGGTGCTGATTGCTCTTTCCCGAGAGGAGAGCGAGCAGGTCAGGCAGGCCGTGGCAGGCAATCCCAGCGCGCCCAGGGAAGCGATAAGCGAGCTTTCCGCCGACGGCAGTACTCTGGTCCGGGGGCTCCGCCCCGGCGCCAGTCTCAATATAAGAGTAATGTCCAGGTCGCAGATGCTGCAGGCCATAGCCTCGGACAATCGCTATGTCAAAACCATCCTTGCCGGTCAGCCTGACACCCCACCCGATATACTCAATCGGCTCGCCGGGGACGAGTCATCCACGGTGAGGATGCGTGTCGCCGCCAATTCGGGCACGCCTTCCGAGACTCTTGTCCAGCTCGCCGAGGACGAGGATGTGCGGGTCAGAGAATGGGTGGCTCGCAATTCGTACAGCCCGTTTCTGGCCCTTGCCATGCTATCCCGGGACCGCGACCCGCACGTGCGAATCATCGTCGCCCGTCTCCCTTATGCGCCGCTTGCCGTGCGCCGCGCCCTTGCCTGCGATCATGACGCCTGGGTGGCCCGGGAGGCCAGGCGCTCCCTGGCCGCCGCCGAAATCTAGCTGTCTTTCTAGACTCCTTCCTAAATCGAATCCAACCACAGTCGTGCAAGCGAAACCTGCACACCGAGGAATTTCGTCATGTCACGCACAAGTCTGAGAACCATGCTCATGCCGCTGGCTCTCCTGGTTTCCCTGAGCCTGCCCCCGGCGGGCCTGGCTGCCGACTCGCAGAGCAAGTGGGGATTCGTAGACAAGACCGGCAAGATGGTTCTTGCTGCTGATTACGAAGAGGCCCTCCCTTTCCATGAGGGGCTGGCGGCGGTCAGGGTGGATGGGCGCTGGGGTTTCATCGACAGGACCGGCAAGCTGGTGATCAAGCCTCAATTCGAATCGGTCTCCGGCTTCTCGGAGGGCATCGCCTGCGCCCGCAAAGACGATGAGAAGTACGGCTATATAGATAAATCCGGTGAGTTCGTCATCCAGCCCCGGTTCGAAGATGCGGATCCATTCTCGGACGGTCTTGCCATTGTGAACCTGGACGGACGATTGCAGTTCATCGATCGTGACGGCACCCCGGCCATCGAGAAGTCTTTCGCTTATCTCTGTCCATTCAGCGACGGTCTCGCTCCGGTCCTGGGACCGGGCTCGGTTTCGCTTTCCACCCATGGCGATTCCTATCGCTCGGAGTACAGCCCTTTCGTTTTTATAAACAAGAAAGGCGAACGTGGTATCGATGCTCAGTTTCAAGAAGTGGTGCCTTTCTCCGAAGGACTGGCGGCGGTTTCGGTGGGCCGCATGCAGGGCCGCAACACGCCTGATGCCTGGGGCTATCTCGACACCCGGGGCAAGTTCGCCATCAAGCCGAGATACAATAAAGCCCATGCTTTCTCGGAAGGGCTCGCTGCCGTGCAAACAGGCCAGTGGAAGAACCTCGGCAAGGGCGTGAAGAGCTGGGTGGTGGGCAAGTTCGGTTATATCGACAAGCGCGGCAGGCTCGTGATCAAAGGCCGCTTCGATGAAGCGGATCCATTTTCGGACGGGCTGGCGGCTGTGCGAGTGGACGGCAAATGGGGCTATATCGACCGCACCGGCAAGATCGTCATCGAGCCTCGCTATGCCGGCAATCTCTGTTTCGGCGAAGGCCTGGCGCCGGTCATGGTCTCGAATCAGGTTGACTTCGACAAGCAGAAGCCTTATTAAAGGAAAGTGCGGTATCCTTTAATAAAGCTTTTTGTTATTAAAGGGACCTTTAGTAAGCATGGACTTTGACCCGAAAGACAGGCTTGGAGAACGAATCCGCTGTTCAGCGAACAGCGATGAGCCCTATTGGGCGCTGGTCCCGCGAGTTCTTCCGCCGCCAGGCTTGCAATTGGATGATTTGCAGAGCCTTGTCGAGAAAGCCAGCCAATCGTTGGGGCGCCTCGACGGACTGGCGACCGTGCTGCCAGATACACAGCTCTTCCTGTACATGTATGTGCGCAAAGAAGCAGTTCTTTCCTCGCAAATCGAAGGTACGCAGTCTTCATTGTCAGACATACTCCTCTACGAAAGCGAGGAAGCACCGGGTGTTCCGCTGGATGATGTCGAGGAAGTCTCGAACTATGTTGCTGCGATGAACCATGGTCTCAAGCGGCTTAGGGACGGTTTTCCAATGTCTATGCGGCTAATTAAAGAGATTCACGAAGTCCTGATGACCGGAGCGCGCGGAGGTACCAGGTCACCCGGCGAGTTCAGGCGCAGTCAAAATTGGGTTGGAGGAACAAGACCCGGCAATGCGACCTATGTGCCGCCACCGCCAGATCGAGTTCCTGGTTGTATGAGCGACCTGGAAAAATATCTATACGATAAAGAAGACAAGTTGCCATTGCTGATAAGAGCCGGCCTTGTGCATCATCAATTTGAGACTATTCACCCGTTTCTTGACGGTAATGGAAGACTGGGAAGATTATTGATTACCCTTTTGCTCTGTACTGAAGGAGTTCTGTCAGAACCAATTCTGTACCTTAGTCTCTATTTCAAGACTCATCGGCAGGAGTATTATGCCCAACTGAAACGAGTCCGGGAGACTGGTGATTGGGAGAGCTGGCTAAAGTTTTTTCTAGTGGGCGTACACGATATCGCACAGCAGGCTACGGATGCCGCGCGTGAGATTTTGGGCATGATTCAGAGCGATCGAGCTAAGATTGCAGAAATCGGACGAGGTGCAGGATCAGCATTACAGGTGCATCAATTTCTTGAGAGGAAGCCACTGGTGGTGATACCAGAAATGGTGAAAGCCCTGAACCTGTCAACGCCTACGGTTACCGCTGCCCTGCAGAATCTAGAGCGCATTGGAATAGTCAGAGAAGTAACTGGTAAACAACGAGGGCGCATTTTTGTCTACGATGCCTATCTGAAAATACTGGAACGGGGAACTGAACCACTGCCTGCGGAGTCCTGACAGATGTTCAGGACTGCCAGCCGAAGAAATTCTTGATCCCGTAGGTCATCATATTGGGATTCTCTTTCAGGCGGCGGCGGCAATAGGCGCCTGCCACCCGGCTTTCGCCGAAAGGCAGATATTTGCGAACGGTGACTCCGCTGGCTCTCAGTGATTCGAGGACTGCCGGATCGGCATTCGGAAAGCTCTGGTCCGAGAAATAGGATCCGTCCACGAGCCCCTTCTGGAGCTGGTCCCGGGGGACACCGTGGAGAAACTGGAACTCGAACCTATCTGGCGAGATATTCCCGGGCAGAGCAACTCTTTCGAAAAAGTCGTGGATACAGTCGATGTCGTGGGTGGCGATCTCGACATAGACGCCGCGCTCGAGAAGTACACCGGCATAGTCGACCAGGAGGCGTTTCATCTCGGCTTTGTCGGTATGGGCGATGGTGGCGGGCTCGTTATAGATGCCGATGACAAGGCGCACACGCATGCGCTGGTCGAAGAGGTCGAGATCCTTTTCGGTGCGGAATAGCCTGGTCTGGATGACGGTACCGAGATTGGTGAGTCCGCTTTCGATCAGCTCCCGGTATGTATTGAGATGAAAATCGGTCCAGCGATGGTCTTCGGCTTCCAGAGTGACTTTTATGCCTCTCTCCCGGGCAAATGCCGTTACTTCTTTGATCCGCTCATAGGCTTTCATCAAGACATCTTCCGTTGCACCATTGCCGGGGGCACCGGTGGCGAACATGGAGGGCTTGAGGGAGATGGTCAATTGCTTGTGCGGCTCGCTCACCGCCAGCGGCTGCGCCGCTATCTTTTCGGCGAGCTGCTTATAGGCGTCCACCGAAGCGTCGCAGGTGGCGTCCGATTCCATGTCCTCGCCCAGGATGTCCAGGGTGGAGGTGAAAGAGTCTTTAGAAAAGAGCTTGTGGGCCAGGGACACTGCCTGCTCTGCTGTCTCCCCTGCCAGATAGGGCCTGGCCAGATGCAGGACCATGCTCACCGGGATTTTGTCGATGACGGAGCTTGCCGTGGATTCCAGTCTGGGGTGCATTTGAGCGGGCAGGGAGCGTTTGCGGTTCGCGGGCTTCACAGGCAATTCTACAGGCATCTCAGACCCTCCACAATGGAGCTCCTGGTCTTCGCTCGGCAGGTACTTCAGCCGCCGGATCCGATTATCGGTGCCAGGAACCTCAATAGTTTAGCCTTAGAGCAGTCGGTTCTCAGAATGTTTAATACATTTCCAGGAATTCTGGTGACCACCAGGGTGTAAGAAGCCTCGCCGTTGGGATTGTCCGAGGGAGTGAAATAAGCCGCCCGGTAGTTCTTGGACTCGAAAGTACCGAATTCCAGGCGGCCTGTATTGAGGTAGCGCACCGAATGATTGGCCGGGCTCACCTGCTCGGCCCTGAATTTGCCAGAAAGAGCCCGGGCGAGATTGGTGAGGGGCTGCTCGCCTTTTACCAGGGAGGCCGGCACTGTCGCCACGATCAGATCGGCTTTGCCGTTGCCTCCTTTCGATCCGGCAATCACTCCCAGATCCAGATCCTCGAGACGGTAATTGGCCCAGGTCCAGTCATAATTGCCGGTCTCGGTCTCGAGCGGCAGACCGTATTTTTTCTCGAATTGATAGAAGTCGTCGCCGAGACCGGGCAGAACGCCGGAGGAGAGAAAATCGGCGAGGGTCACCCGGGGCTTGCTCGGCGCCTGACCGAGAGCGGCGGCGCTTGCTTCGAGACCTTTCTCTTTGCGGAGGGTTCTCACCCCCGGGGCTCTCAGGCGAGGAGCCCTGACGCTTCTCAGGTCGGCTTGCTTGCTCAGGAGAGTGACCGCTTCATCCGGGCTCATTGTTATGGAGTCGAGCTTTCGAATAAGCAGGGTCTGGGTGCCTTCGTCCCCCACTTCACCCACCCGGCACATGATCTTGCACTCTATCCTGGGCCATAGATGTTGATCGATGGGTAGCTCGAAGGCCCGGGGTCCTTTCAGAAAAAGCTGCATCTGGCGCCGGGGCTCGAACTTCTTGCGCACCTCGGAGCGGTCGACATTGACGAAACCTGTCTGCATATTGGTGAAGCGTGCCTGGAATTTGAGGAGCACTCCGGAGAGGTCGACACCGCTGGCGTTCTCTACCATGAGAAGGATGGCCGGGTGATAGCCGGTGGCGTCATGAAACCACCAGGTAACACAGCGGACCGCCTCGAGCTTGAGAGTCTTGAGCTTCTCGCTGCTCTGGTCGCTGTCTCCGCTGTCGCTGTCGTCGCTCTCCTGGGCGAGGGCGAGAGGTGAGAAGCCGGAAAGAAGAATCAGAAGGGCGAGAAAAAGGCTCTTGATTTTGAAAACGCTCATGCCTCGAGGACCTGAAATTGACATAGTGACCATTCTAATCTATTTACTTACCGAATCCAGTTATTACTGATCTAGTCATTACTGATCTAGGACCCGCCAGAGATACCAGGAGGCGATGCTCCTGTAAGGCCGCCAGCGCTCGCCGCGCTCGTCGATCTCGCCCGGCTCCGGCAGTCTCTTCTCTTTCAAGAAGACTCGCGAGTAGCCCTTGCGCACACCGTAGTCGGTGGAGGGCATGACGTCCAGGCGTCCGAGCCTGAAGATCAGGAACATCTGCGCTGTCCATACACCGACACCGCGCACTGAAGACGCTATCTCGATGATCTCCCTGTCCGACAACCGGGACATCCGGGCAAAGGTGGGTATCTCCTTGCGGCCGGTCTTCTCCGCCAGGTCTTTCAGGGCCCGGATTTTCGCGCCGGAGAGCCCGCAGCTCCTGAGCTCCTCTTCGCTTGCCCCGGCAACGTCTTCGGGGGTGGGGCAGGTGCTCGCCTGGAAGCGGGCTTTGAAGCGCTCGAAAATCGTGCCGGCGGCTTTGCCGGTGAGCTGCTGGTAGACGATGGCCCGGGCCAGAGACTCGTAGGGGCTCCCGGTCTTCTCCAGTGTAAGCAGGCAGGGTCCGACGCTGTCGATGGCTTTGCCGAGGACCCGGTCTTTGCGCTTGAGGTCCGCCACGGCCTCTTCGAGCAGGGCTTCCGATAGCGCACTACCAGTGGTGATACCTCTTGCACCGGATACGATGCGGGCTCTGGTCAATTGCCCGCCCAACCGTTGAAATTGGAAAAGGTCTCTTTGCTGAGGGCGGCGCAATGGCACATTTCGTCCCCGGTCTTGCGTTTGAAGGCTTCCGGGGCAATCAGAGCAAGGGCGCCGAATTCGAGGTCTTTTGGCATGCTTTCCGGATTTCGCAAGACTTCCTCGTAGGACTCGCGGCCGTTTGCCACCACGCAGCAACGCGCGTTGAGGAACCAGCTCCTGGAGAATGGATGATCCTTTCCTCGGTAAGCCTCTTTACCGATATTGACGGCGAATCGCTTGGCATCCAGTTTGTAGAGCTTGGCGCTGAGAGCTTCCTCGAAAGCCAGGATCTCTTTTTCGCTCAGCTTCGAAAGAGCGGTGATGCAGGGCTCGATGACTTTGCGATCGTCGCCTTCCTGATCCCAGTCCAGGAGATCGATGAGGCTCCAGAAGCGATCGTCCTCCATAGCTTCCAGCCGGAAATCCCGATCGAAGTCCAGATCCAGGTCCGCATCGAGGTGCTCGGGGAGGAGCAGATCGGCGTCGTCGGGGTCCATGAATTCGGGGCGCACCTGTTGCGATCGCCGCCATTTAACCCGGCAGGCGGGAATCAGGGTACGCAACTCCCGGGCACCGGCCTCGGTAATCAATGTGTTGAACATATAGATACGCATCAGGTCGGGTATCTCGGCAAGGCGCAGGAGTCCCTGATCGGTCATCTGGGTGCTGCTGAGACCCAGCAGCCTCAGCTTCTTGAGGCATACCAGATGCGCGGCTCCCTCGTCGTCTATGAGGGTGCCGTTCAACCAGAGCTCCCTGAGGTTGCTCAGGGCGCCAAGGACCGGCAGTCCCGAATTGGAGACGGCGGCATTGGTGAGACCCAGGGTATGCAGGGCTTTGAGCCGGGAGACGATCTCGAGACCCGTGTTGGAGATGGCGGTGTAGGCCAGCTCCAGGACTTTGAGACCGCCCAGATGCTCGATATTCTCGAGATGAGAGTCATGCACCTGGGTGCGGCTCATGTCAAGGGTGTGCAGGCAATCTTCGGGAAGGGCTTCCAGGGCTGCCAGATGCTCGGTGGCTGCCGGGCTGATCTTCAATTTCAGTTTCAAGCCGCTGGGAATTTCGATGGTCCCTCGGGCTTCGTCGAGCCATTCCCAGTTGATCGGCTGATTCTCGGGCTTGGTAATGAGCCCCTGAGGGACCTCCAGGAGTTGCCACGATTCAGGCTGCGAGTCGGGAGCCGCATAGAGGCTGCCGATTGAGTAACTGCTCGGAAACTTTATCTGTCGTGCCACAACCATAGGCTGACTATTATCCGATGTAAATTGGAAATCTTCCACTCCCACTGTTGGTGAGACCAGTGGTAATCTGTTGGGAGCACTGCCGCCAAGGAGTTCTTGCTATATGGATGAAATAGACGCTCAGGGTCGCCAGCTTCTCATCGATCGCCCGCCGCTCACCCGAGGGAGGTTGAGCGTTTTCCGCGAGTCGGATAGCGACGATCACTGGTTCCCCCGGCTCAATGTTCGTCTGAAGCGAGCCGGCACCGACGATATTCTCTGGCAGTGGACCACTCATACCGAGCCCATAGATTTCGATGAGCCGCCGCCTTACGGTGATGATTTCCTGCTCGAGAAATATTTTCAGCTCGATGCGCCGATCAAGTCGCCCCGGGGGCTGGAGGTCGTCTTCGCCCTGGGACCAGGCGCCACCAGACGAGGAAAGGTCAGCCAGTTCTCGGCTTCTCTATACCTCTATCCCAGTTCATTCGAGGACAGAGGCGTGCAGGTAGGCGTCATAGACTTTCGTCAGGGTCTGACCACGGGCGGGGTGCCGATGTTCTCCCGCTACAATTTCCCCTGGTGAGAATCTCTCTTATTCGATTATAAAGACTTGCGCCCGCTGCGACTCGAACGCAGGACCAATCGGTTAAAAGCCGAGTGCTCTACCTACTGAGCTACGGGCGCTCAAACACGAAGGATCATCCTATCAATCAAAATTTGCCGGCGTCAAGATCGCGAGGGTTCATTGAAGCCTTTTGTCTTATTTTGTGACAAGCCGGGAGGAATCATCGGCGATTTCTGATTAACCAGCATTAAGGCCAAATTGTTGACGTCATTAAGAATCAGTTAGTACTATTTCATATGCGGGATATCCATAATTTATAGCGTCGGCTTGATATGTCTTCTTGTCAAAGCGGATGTGTCGGCTAGCCGCCGCTCATTGTGCCGCGCACCATATCCGGTATTAACGCGAAACTGCTTCCAAGGGAGGATGCGAACGTGACGGCCCAACTCAATCGAGACGATCTGAAGAAAAAGCGGGACAAATTCATCGTTCCGGGTGTCAAGCAGCTCTATTCCGACCCTCCGCACTTCGTCAAGGGCAAAGGTCAGTTCCTCTACGACGAGACCGGCCGCGAGTACCTCGATATGTTCGCAGGCATCGTCACCATCAGCGTCGGTCACTGCCATCCCAAGGTCACCCAGCGCACTGTCGAGCAAGTGCAGACCCTGCAGCACACTTCCACCATCTTCCTCACCAAGCCCATGGTCGAGCTTGCCGAGAAGCTTGCTGAAATAGCCCCGGACGGTCTTTCCAAGACCTTCGTCACCAATTCCGGCACCGAGGCCAATGAGTCCGCCATCCGTCTGGCTCGCCTGGCCACTGGTCGCCACGAGGTGATCGCGCTCCAGCACTCCTATCATGGCGAGTCCCATCTGGCGTCGACGCTTACCGGCAACCACACCTGGCGTCCGGACCTGATGCCGGCTGCCGGTGTCTTGCACGCCGCCAATGCCTACTGCTATCGCTGCCCTTTCAAGAAGACTCCCGACAACTGCGCTCTCGAGTGCGCAAAGGATGTGGAGCGTGTCATCCAGACACAAACATCAGGTAAGCCCGCAGTCATGATTGCCGAGCCGATTCAGGGCGTGGGCGGAGCGATCACCCCGCCTCCGGAATATTTCAAAGAGGTGAAGAAGATCCTGGCCAATTACGGCGTCCTCTTTATCGCCGATGAGGTTCAGACCGGTGTCGGCCGGACCGGCAACCACTGGTTCGGGATCAGCAGCTGGGGCGTGGAGCCGGACATGATCACCATGGCCAAGGGGCTCGGCAACGGCATGCCCATCGGTGCCGTGATCGCCACTCCGGAAATAGCCGACAAGGCTCAGAAGCAGCAGATCAATACTTTCGGCGGCAACCCGGTGTCGGCTGCCACCGCCTGCGCCGTTCTCGAGACCATCGAAGAAGAGGGGCTGATGAAGAACGCCCGGGAGACAGGCGAGTATCTCATGGACGGTCTGCGAGATCTCCAGAAGCACTTCCCTGAAATGATTGGCGAAGTGCGCGGCAAGGGCTTGATGGTCGGTGTCGAGCTGGCGGACAGGGACAAGAATCCTCTCTCCAGAGAGACCGCCAGAATCGTCGAGCTGGCCAAGGACGAAGGTGTGATCATCGGCAAAGGCGGGCTCTGGGGAAGCGTCCTGCGGGTGAAGCCGCCCATGAGCATCACGAAAGAGAACGTCGATACCACTCTCAAAGTCCTTCGCAAGGCCATGGAGGCCACTGCCAAGGTGGGTGTCTCTTAGTCGGGTTTTACAGAAACAGGAGCTTGATCGAGCTATGTCGAAGATCGTACGTTGCGGATTGATTCAAACGAAAAACGCAGTTATCAGCCCGGCCGGCGGGACCGACCGGGATACCATCGAGAAGATCAAGCAGGCCATGCTTGACAAGCATCTCGAGTACACCAGGCAGGCCCATGAGAAAGGCGTGAAGATCCTCTGCTATCAGGAGATTTTCAACGGACCTTATTTCTGCGCCGAGCAGCAGACCTGCTGGTACGATTCCGCCGAGCCCATTCCCGACGGCCCGACGGTGAAGAAGCTCCAGGAAGTAGCCAAGAAATACGAGATGGTGCTGATCGTTCCTATCTACGAGAAGGAGCAGACCGGTATCTATTACAACAGCGCCGCCGTCATCGACGCTGACGGAAGCTATCTGGGCAAATACCGGAAGAATCATATTCCTCACGTAGCCCCGGGCTTCTGGGAGAAATTCTATTTCCGCCCGGGCAATCTCGGCTATCCGGTGTTCAAGACGAGATATGCCACCATCGGCGTCTATATCTGCTATGACAGGCACTTTCCGGAAGGCGCCCGGGCCCTCGGTCTGAACGGTGCCGAGATCGTATTCAATCCTTCCGCCACGGTAGCCGGACTCTCCGAATATCTCTGGAAGCTCGAGCAACCCGCCCATGCTGCCGCCAACGGTTATTTCATCGGCGCCATCAACCGGGTCGGCACGGAAGAGCCCTGGAACATCGGGCAGTTCTACGGAACCAGTTATTTCTGCAATCCTCGCGGCCAGATAATCGCCGAGGCCAGCCGGGATCAGGAAGAGCTAGTGGTGGCGGATCTCAACCTCGAGGAGATCGAGGAGGTGCGGCACACCTGGCAGTTCTACCGGGACCGGAGACCGGAAACCTACGAGTCTCTCGTAAAACTGTAAAAAGCCGATCTCTGAGAAAAAGGAACGACATATGGCCGAGCATTACAAACCTTTCCAGTACAAACCGTGGGAGCAGAGCCTGGAGCAGCGCTTTCAAGAGTATCATCCGGCTTATACCGAGCGGGAAGCGGTACTGGAGGCCAATCGCTGTCTCTACTGCCATGACGCACCGTGCATGGTAGCGTGCCCCACCACTATCGATATTCCTACTTTCATCAGGAAGATCGCCACCGGCAACGTCAAAGGCTCGGCCCGCACAATCCTCGAGTCGAATCTCCTGGGCGCCACATGCTCCCGGGTCTGCCCCGTGGAGGAGCTCTGCGAAGGCGCCTGCGTTCTGGCTCACGATCACAAGCCCATCACTATCGGCCGTCTCCAGCGTTATGCCATGGACTATGCCGCCGAGAAGAAAATCAGATTCTTCGAGAAAGGCGAGCCCAACGGTTACAAGGTCGCCGTGGTCGGCGCCGGTCCTGCCGGTCTTTCCTGCGCCGGCGAGCTGGCCCGGCGTGGGTTCGAGGTGACCTGTTTCGAGAAGCGCGAATGGGGCGGCGGTCTCGACACCTACGGTATCGTGGTTTTCCGCGAGCCTGTGGAGGTCAGCCTGGCCGAGGTCAAGATGATCGAAGAGCTCGGGGTGACCATGAAAAACAATGTCGCCATCGGGCGTGATATCAGCCTGGATGATCTGGTGGAAGAGTTCGACGCTGTTTTCGTGGGCGTCGGTCTCGGCCGGGTTCCTGATATGAGAATTCCCGGCGAGGATCTCGAAGGGGTGCTGGACGGCCTCGATTTCATCGAGGAGACTAAGGTCAAAAAACTGGACCAGATCAAATATGGCGATCGTATAGCCGTGATCGGAGCCGGCAATACCGCCATCGATTGTGCCACCATCGCCAGGCGCCTGGGCGCCGAGCGGGTGATGATCGTCTACCGGCGGTCCGAAGCCGAGATGCCCGCCTATCATTTCGAATATGAGTTCGCTTTGAAAGAAGGCGTGAGCTTCATGTTCCTTACCCAGCCGATTGAGGTCCTGGGTGAAAATGGCAGAGTCGCCGCCCTCAAATGCCAGCGCATGGACCTGGGCGAGCCCGACGCATCCGGAAGGCGCAGTCCGGTAGTGGTGCCTGATTCGGAATTCGAGATCCCCTGCGACATGGTGATCAAGGCGATCGGGCAGGAGAAGCCCAGAGAGATGATCGATGCCCTGGCCAAGTTCGGGGTCGGCACCGAAAAAGGATATATAGCCGTGGAAGATGGCACCAACCGCACCGCCCACCAGAAAATTTTCGCCGGCGGCGACTGTGTGCGGAGCAAAGGCGAAGCCTCCACGGTGATGGCGGTGGAAGACGGCAAGATTGCCGCCCGGGCCATCAGCCTCCAGCTTCTTGGCGCCGACAAGATGGAGCCGGTTGCATCAGCCCATTCTCTCAAGTAAGGAGCAAATAATGGCAAATCTACAAATCGACTTCGCCGGCATCAAATCGCCCAACCCTTTCTGGCTGGCATCGGCTCCTCCGGCCAATTCGGCGTATCAAGTCCAGAAAGCCTTCGAGCAGGGCTGGGGCGGAGCGGTCTGGAAGACCATCGGGGCGCCGGTGCTCAATGTCTGCAACCGGTACGGCACCATCGACTATAAAGGCACCAAGATAGTCGGTCTCAACAATATCGAGCTTATCTCCGATCGCTCCATCGAGACCAATCTCAAAGAGATTGCCGAGGTGAAACGCAATTTCCCGGATCATGCAGTGATTGTCTCGGTGATGGTGGAGTCCGAGAAAAAGGCCTGGCAGGAAATCGTCAAGCGCACCGAGGATACCGGCGCCGACGGCTTCGAGCTCAATTTCGGCTGCCCCCACGGGATGTCCGAGCGCGGCATGGGCTCGGCCATGGGCCAGGTCCCCGAGTATACCTGCATGGTTACCGAGTGGGTCATGGAAGTAGCCACCAGACCGGTAATCGTCAAGCTCACCCCGAATATCACCGATATCGTCCATCCTGCCCGGGCGGCGGTGAAAGGCGGAGCCACGGCGCTTTCTCTGATCAATACCATCAACAGCATCATGGGCGTGGATCTCGACTCTTTCGAGCTCAAGCCGAATGTCGGCGGCAAGGGGGGTCACGGCGGCTATGCCGGACCGGCGGTGAAGCCTATCGCCCTGCACCTGCTCAGCGCCGTGGCCAGTGACAAGGAAGTCCAGGCGGCCGGGCTGCCCATCTCGGGCATCGGTGGTATCGAGACCTGGCGGGACGCGGTGGAGTTCATGCTCCTGGGCGCCACTTCGGTGCAGGTCTGTACCGCGGTCATGCACTGGGGCTTCCGCATCGTCGAGGATATGATCGACGGCATGTCCAACTGGATGGACGAGAAGGGCTTCAAGACCGTGGATGATTTCATCGGCAAGAGCCTTCCCCGGATCTCTCATTTCGGCGATTTCGATCTCGGTTTCCAGACCGTCGCCAGAGTCGATCATGACAAGTGCATCCAGTGCAATCTCTGTTATATCGCCTGCAACGACGCTGCTCACCAGTGTATCGATCTCAAGGACCTGAAGCTCACCAGCGATCCTTCCGAAAGGTTCTGGCCTGTGGTGCGGGAGGATGATTGTGTGGGCTGTGCCCTGTGCAGCAGCGTCTGCCCGGTGGATGACTGCATAGCGATGGTCGAGGTGGAGTCGGACCGACCCCATATCACCTGGAACGAGCTCATGAAAAATCGGCCCGAAGTAGTCGCTCAATGGGATAGGATGGAAGAGTACCGCGAGGAAGCGAACATCCATATCCATTGAGAATTCTCAATATCACAACAATGATCGCCTCTGACCATTCTGTGTCAGAATCGCCAGCGGATATAGCCGGATTCCTTTTGGAAATTTTGGCGGAAAGAGCCGGTGACCGAAAACGAGTCTCAAAACATCAGCAACCGTTACAAGCTCCTCGAGAGGCTCGACCGGGGCGCGTCCCGGATGGTGTACAAGGCTCATGATTTCGTCCTTGATAAAATCGTCGCGGTGAAAATTCTCAACGACCATGATGAGCCGGATGAGAGCAATCTTTCTCGTTTCGACAACGAAGCCAGGGTACTGGGCAGGCTCGATCATCCCCATATCGCCACCCTGATCGACGCGGGCAGGCACAACGGCCGACCCTATCTGGTCCTGGAGTATTTCGAGGGACTCTCCCTCTACGACTATCTCGAGAAAAACGGTGAGCTACCCCTGGAGAAAGCCATCAAGCTCTTCGTCGATCTCTGCCTGGCGGTGGAGTATCTGCATCGCTGCGGGGTCGCCCACCGTAATCTCAATCTGAGAAGCGTCCTGGTGGCCTCTGAGATCGGCGAGACCACTGGGATCAGGCTCGTCTCCTTCGACTATGGCCGCCTGGCGTCCGTGCCCAGCCCCGGGGGGGCCAATGTCGGCACCCTGGAGCGCTCGGACACCGCCACCGATATCAGATATCTCGGCCAGCTCTTCGCCAGCGTGGTGAGCGGTCCCAGAGGCGTGGACAAATTCGGGGAGCAGGCGCGCTCGCCGCGCCTGTCCAGGCGCTACGGCTATGGCGTTCTCGAGAAGATAGTAACGCGCTGTACCGGCGGTGCGGAGCCCTATCATTCGGTGGGGCAGATCCGGAGAGAGCTGCTCGATATGCGGGTTCGTCTCGAGAGCTGGGAAGATACCACCCAGGGATTCGGAAGCGTCTCGGGTATCCACAAGGTCAGCAGCCGCCAGACCGGGATCATCGAGGCGGTGAAAACCAGGGAGATGGACTCTGTTCTCTCTTTCGCCATCGTCTGGGTGCTCATTCCTTTTGCTGTCATCGCCCTGATCGTCTTCTTTCTCTGTTTGCATTAAGTCTCTCTCTGTTACTATTGAGCCATGAGTAGAGGAAGCGCCAGCCTGTATGAGAAATTAGTTAGACCGGCGGTGTTCCTGCTCGATCCCGAAGAGGCCCACGAGCTGGCTCTCAAGATCATTCCGCTCCTGCGCTACTTCAGCCCGACTCTGCCGGCCAGCCAGCGTCTGGAAACCCGCCTGGCCGGCACCACCCTCAGAAATCCGGTGGGTCTGGCCGCCGGCTTCGACAAGAACGGGCGTCTGGTCCGGGACCTTGCTTCCATGGGTTTCGGCTTCGCCGAGATCGGATCGATCACCGGACGTCCCGGCAAGGGCAATCCCCGGCCGAGATTATTCCGGCTGGTCAACGAGCGGGCGGTGATCAACTATATGGGTCTCAATGGCGACGGGGCCGAGGTCGTGGCAGCGAGGCTCGAGGCCTCGAAAGATTCCTGGTCCCTGCCCCTGGGGATAAACATAGCCAAGACAAATGATCCGTCCGTCAAAGGCGATCTGGCCGTTGCCGATATTATGCACAGTTTCGCCTCGATTGCCGCGCTTCCCCTTGCCTATGCCGCCATCAATGTGAGCTGCCCCAATACCCATGAGGCTAAGAGCGAGGTTATCGACGAGCTCTCGACCCTGGCTACGGACATCGCCGGAATCAACAAATACTCGATTCCTCTCTTCTTGAAACTATCCCCTGATTCGGATATACGGATGCTCGAAGAGGTAGTGCAGGTGGCCGGCAATCATGGCTTCGCCGGCTTCATCTGCGGCAACACCACTACCGACCGATCCGCTCTCGAGACCGATGCGGCGCTGCTCGCTAAGATCGGACCGGGAGGACTCTCGGGCCGTCCCCTGCGCAGCAAAGCACTGAATCTGGTGCAAGCTGTCTGCCGCCTCAAAGATCCGGCACAGCAGGTGATTGCCTGCGGTGGTATCGAGAGCGGTGAGGATGCTTTCGCCTTCCTGGCAGCCGGAGCCACGGCGGTGCAGCTCTATACGGCCCTGGTCTATCAGGGGCCTTTCCTGCCTGTGTCAATCTGCCGCAGACTGGACGAGATCCTGGCGGAAAAAGGCCTGGAGCTATCGGCGCTTTCTCTTGCGCGCTGATTTTTTCAAATAGGCGGCGTAGTCCCTGTCTTTCCTGGCAAGGTCGGACTTGCCCATTTTCTCGAAAGTCCTGGCTCTCGCCTCGATTACCTTTGCGCCTCCACCGCGCTTGAAAGCCGCGGTGTAATTGTCGATGGCAAGGCGATACTGTTTGAGGCCGCTGTAGCAGTCGCCCAGAAGCGATAGAGTATCGGGTCCGCCGGGGGCAATCTCCTGGACTCTTCTGGCGTCGGCCATGGCTTTGTCGAAGGCCCCGGTCTTGAGATAAGAGCGAGCTCTGGCGCTGTAGAGGTCTTTGTTTTTCGGGTTGCTCCGGATTAATTTGGTGAGGATGCTGATCGACTGATCGTCGCGGTTCTGGCTCGAGAGGGTTCTGGTCAGTGAGAGTATCAGGTCGAGTCTGCCGGTGGACTCGTAGTCGAAATCCTGAAGCGAGCGAGTCAGGAGGAAAACCAGATCCGGCCTGCTGTTGGTTATCTCGACTGCCTTCTCATAGTCGGCCAGGCAGGGACCGAATTGCTTGGCGGCATTGTAGGCAGCGGCTCTCACTTCCAGGGCCTCGACCAGATGAGGGTTGATCTTGAGCGCTCCGGTGCAATCGCCGATGGCTTTCGCATAGTCTTTCTTCTTCATATAGACCCGGGCTCTCTGCACCATCACGTCGGCCGGACCGGTGACTTTCCTGATCCATTTTTCTGCCGAGCGATCTTCCGGGCAATAGGCGTCATAGTCCCAGTCGACCACTCTCGGGGAAATCTCGAGCACCCGGGAGAAGTCCCTGATGGCGTTGTCGCTGTCTCCGAGCCGCGAGAAGCACAGACCGCGAAGATAGCTCGATCTGGCTTCGAGCTTGCTGTCCAGCTTGATGGAGAGCCCGGCGTCGCGCACCGCCTCTCGATACTGTTTGAGCTTCAACCGGCAGCGTGTCCGGGCCATGGCAAGATAGCCGTCCCTGGGCCGCTCGCTCATCGCCCTGGTGATCCGGGTCAGGAGCTTCTCCAGGGCGGCTTTGTCCGGAGCGAGGGTGACCTCCGAATTGAGCACATAGAGCCCGCCGCGCTCGTAGTCGCTTTTCGCTTTCTCCTGATTGCCGAGAAACTCATAGGCCTTGCCTCGATTGGAGAGGCTGGGGACGTCGTCGGGAAGGAAGGCGATGAGCCGGTCAAGATCGGCAATCCCTTCTTTGTAACGCTTCTGGCTCAGGCGAGCATAGGCTCTGCGGCTGAGGGCGGTGACATTGTCAGGATCTTTGCTCAAGACTATATCGAGGTCCTTCTCCGCTTCTTCGTATCGATTGAGATAACCGTCCACGAAGGCTCTCATATTGAGCAGCACCGGATTGGCCGGGTAGCTGCGCAGGAGCTTGGTGAGATAGGCCCTGGCCATGGCGATCTTGCCTTCGCAAACCAGCTCCTGCGCTCTCACCAGGCGCGGATCGTCCTCCACCAGGATCTCGCCGGCAGCGGCAGGCGAGCCCGCAAGAGCGATGGTCAAAAAGGCGATCGCGACAATATTTCCTGGCAAGCGCTCAGGCATCGGCACTACCCGCTTCCTGCTCTTCCTTCTCTTTCAGCGGTCTGAGATAGAACTCTTCCGCCAGGTACATGCCGGCGGTGGTGATTGGCACCGCTATCAGTGCCCCGGGCAGACCCATCAGGCTGGCGCCAATGAGTATGGCGAAAAGCACGATCAGAGGATGAAGCTCGACCTGGCTTCCCAGGAGTCTGGGCACGATGAAATTGCTTTCCACCCATTGCTCCACGGCAAAGAGCCCGACGGTAAGACCGACACAGAACAGGGATTGATTGAAGGCGACCAGAATCGCCAGTACTGCGGTGATCATGGAGCCGACGAAAGGCACTAGATTGAGCAGTCCGGCAAGGACTCCCAGGACCAGGGCATGAGGCACGCCTATGATATGCATGCCGCAACCAAGGAAAGAGGCCACTGCCATGCTGACCAGGAGCTGACCGCGTACATAGCCTCCGAGCCTGCCCTCCAGCGGGCGGATCACCGAAGCGGCCTTGTGGCGCAATTTGACCGGTACCCATTCCAGGAGTTTCGGCCAGATTTGAGGGGCCTCGATAACGAAATAAGCGGTGAGAAAGAGGATCAGTATTCCCGAAACAATCCCGCTGACCAGATCGGAGGTGAAGTGCAGGGCCTGCTGGGTGACCTGAGAGGCGAATTTGCGGGCATCGCTGCTGGATATCTCGAATGCCTGCTCGGCTCTCGAGCCGAAGAGCTCGGTGATCGTCGAATAGTGCTCGGTTATCTTGAGAGAATATTCCGGGAACCTCTCGTAGAGATTATAGGCCTGCTCCCTGATCGTGGGAATCAGCGACACTGCCATGAGCACATAGACGAGCCCGAAGACTGCGTAGGCTAGAATGACTGTGACTATGCGTGGAAGCTTGAGCTTCTCTTCGCCTTTCTCGGCAAGGGGTGCCAGGGCTGACGCCAGGGTGAGAGAGATCACCAGGCTGACGAATACAGCCTTGAGATGAAAAACGAGCACGAAAATCAGGATACCGCTGGCGGCTAGAAGCCAGGTGGCGCGGTTCTTGAATATGTCGTTCATCGTGTCTCCTCTATGGGCACTACTCTGATCTTGCCAAGTCTCAAACAGTGAAGGCCGCCTGGCACCCTGATACCGATGGACTCGATGGTAGCATTGCTTCGAAAAGATGCGCTGTTTCTTACCCTGGCGGTAAAGGCTCCGGGACTCTCCGGGGAGCTCCCCGGGCGCCTCAGAGGAATCTCGGCGATTCCCGCTCCGGGCTTGCCCCGGAATACCAGGCTGATTTCGGGCCAGATCCCGGGAGAAATCCCTGGAGAAATCCCTGGCATACGCTGCGTCTCCATCTCGATCTCGACTCGATCGATTTTAGCAGGATTGAGGGAAACAGCCGGCAACCAGACTGTCAGGTCGGTGACTCCCGGGAAGACAGTGATGGAATCCTCGTCTCTTTCCGTGAACGGCTGATTGAGTTCGATGCTGGTGGCAGCATCTCGAGAGAGCTCCGGTACCTGGGGCTCGATGGTTACTGCGTCGCCGATACCGAAGCCGGCGGCAAGTTGCGAGTCGCCCTTGTATTCGATGCTCCGGAACTGCGCCTCAGGCTCGTACCAGACGAAAATTTTCGGGGAGCCGTCTTTCACCGGGCCGCTTTCCTCCACCTGTCCGAAATCGGTCATGAAAGTGATCGGTCCGGGCACGACACCCAGGGTGATACCATCGAGAAACTGCTCGAGACGGGCCCGTCGATCCATGGCGGGGTTCCTGACCCTGTCGATATAGCTCTTGACGCTCGTGGGAAGCCCGACGAACAACAGAGGTCCGCGGCTGCCCGCCACCACCAGGGAGGCTTCCCGCTCGAAGTCCGCGACGGCCAGGTCGACACGATCCAGGGCATTGATCTCGCTTGCGCAGAGCAGCCCCCAGAGGACCAGAAGTGTACCCAGGGCAAGCGATCCCAGGGCGGCAAAAGCCATGGCGAAGCCCTTTCTTATGGTGTCCGTGGCGGGCAGAGCGAGGAGGCTCACCGTGGCGGTGAGGGGCGCCGCTGCGTAATAGGCGGTGAGCAGGTGTGGAGCCGCCGAGTTCGAGTCCGGAACGGCGAAGACCAGGGATGCCAGGGTGATGGTCAGGGTAGTCCAGACCACGCCGAAAAAAATCGAGCCGTACCAGACAGTGCCTGAAACAACTCTTGTGACTGCCAGAACCACTACGGTCAGTGCGCTCGCGTTGAGTAGCATGGTGATCGTGCGTCGTGGCTCGGTGAGCAGGAGGGGCGCCAGAAGCCGGTCGGCTGCCAGGATCTCGGGCAAGATCGGGCGGGGATGCAGACCGCCTGTCAGGGTTGTCACCGCCAGCAGTACCAGTAGGGGGACGATGGTGGCTGCCATCTCACGTGCCATCGATGACTTTTTGATGATCCCGGCCGGAAGGAAGAGCCTGGCAAGCACGATACCAGACAGACCGGTTGCTGCCGCCAGGGGGTCGAAGAGTGCGGCCAGGGCGAGCAGGGCAAGACTGAGCGCCTGGTACCAGGACTCGGCGAGGAAACGGAAACGCATGTCGAGATAAAGCGCAGAGATGGCGAGGAAGACGGCCAGGGCGATGCGGCAACCGTCCGAGGCGGCCAGTATGGTGAGGGCCGCCGGATACACGAAATAGAGCAGGCTCGACCAGATAGCCGGGCCGCCGCCGGTTCGGTTTCCGAAACGCAGGTCCACGTCCAGGCAGACCAGCCCTACCATGATCGCCGTACCGGCATGAAGAAGAATTCCGAGGACTCCGGTGATCGAGAGAGGGATCTCGGCTAGCCGGCTATCAATCAGCCCGGGCAGAGTGCCGCCGGTGTCGCCTATCCACATGCTTGCCGAAATCGAGGAGACGCTTCCCAGGCGGCTCAGCGGAGCCAGGGTGTTGGCGTCGAAGACGTGCAGGCAGAAAACCAGGAAAATCATCCCGAGCACCGCGCCACTGATGAACTGCACCCGGGTGGATTGGAGATCCCATCTGGCCTTTTCGACGGTGAACGGGGGATTCTTCATGCTCACCGCCGTCCTTTGCCGATTTGCAGGATAAGCGGCTCGCTGAAATATCCGGTCACTTCGCCATCTCTGGAAGCGGCCAGGCGGACTTCGTAGAAGCCCGATTGTGTGAGAGCTGATAGAGACAGAGCGAAATCGTTGTTTCTCAGATCTTCAGACCGGAGAGTGACCAGGGCATCATCCCGCAGCCGGTTGGCCAGATAGGAGCCCTCTGAGTGCTCCCAGAAGCTGTTGGGTCTCGAGATCTGGATCACCACCGCCGATGCATTCGGGATGGCGCTGGCGTCATAGGCGAGTCTCAGGCTTTCGGCTCCTCTGTCGATATTGATGATGCCTCGATTGTCCACAGCCTTCGCGCCCGTTTCATCGGATAGTTCCAGGGTGGGCATCAATCTTCTTGTTGCCGGCACCAGGGAGACGCTTTTCAATCGCAGCGCCCGCCCCGAATCGGAGATGGCCAGGCGGTGTATGTGCGAGGCGCCGAGCCAGAGCTTGTGCTCGGTTACTGGAATGACGACGACTTTGTTCTTGCTTTCGGCTACGAAAATTCTTTCGTTGTCGAATACCCGGTCTTCCCGGGTGTTGAATCGGACAAAAAGGCTGTCGGGATCGCCATCGAGCTCCAGAACAAGCAGGTCTGCCCCCAGGGCTGACAGGTCGGCAGGTGGCAGCACTGTCAGCGAGGCCGCGCCTCCGCCGGTGGTGCTAACCGGCACCGGGCACCGCCATTGCGTCTCGGCCGGGTCGAGCGCCAGGGGGACCAGGCGCATCTGCTTTCGGTCCCACTGCCAGAGAGCGAAGGACTGCGGATCCCTGACGATTCTTTTCAACCGTGCCGGGCGAAGCAGGTCGTTGTCGCCGTAGAGCGCCGGCTCGAATGTGACTATCCGTGACGAGAGGTCGGGTTTGGTCAGGGGCGGCTGCATGAGGAGCGCCAGGGTGGAGCCGTTATAGAGAATGTGCGAACCCATGAAGCGGTCGGGGAGATTGAGAAGCGCCAGTGATTTCTCCCGGGGAAGCTTGCCGACAGTCTTACTGAGCTGGTCACGGAGCTGCCGCACCTCATCGGAGGCGTGTACCCAGGGCTCGTTGTTCAATCGGGTAATAGAGACCAGAAGGACGATCAGACAGACCGACAGGACCGAGGTCAGACCCTTGAGGACGTCCTGGCTGATTCTCAATGTCCGCTCGGTGCGGGCATGCCCTTTTACGGAGCGCCTGCCCCGGCGCGCCAGGGGACAGACTGCCAGAGCGAGAAGCATCGCTAGTGGTGCGGTGCCCAGATAGATGAAGCGCGAGCTCTGCAAAGTCTGGGTGATATTGAAAACCGGTATGGTCGGCAGCATCACGAGCGCGAACCAGAATGCGGAGAAACAGATCGCCTTGAGTATGGTGGGCTTGGAGCGGGAGAGAAGAAGATTGAGGACGAAAGAGAGGAGCGAGAGCCCCAGGAGCACGCGCAGGCAATCGAGATAGAAGTTGCTGCCGGCGAAGACCTCTTGATTGAGGGGGAACATGATCCGGTAGACCGACTGCTCCGAGAGAATGCGCTCGAACAGGCTCTCCGCCATTGTGGCATCGGGACTCAGGGCGAGAGATCCCTGGTAACCGCCCATGAGGCTACCCAGAGCCATGGACCGCACCATCAGATAGATGCCCAGGACAAGCCAGTACTGCCAGGTCAGTCGAAATGCCCGGACGATATTCCTGATCAGGGACCGGGACTCCTGGCTGGCCCTGGGAGAGAAAATCATCAGGAGCAGAGCCATGGAAGCAGGCAGGGTGACCGCCATCTCTTTGCAGAGAAGCGCCAGGGCGAACAACACCAGGCTGATTCCCCGGAGCCATGGAAGACCGGGTCGGGCGTTCGTGCTTTGAATCGATTTGAGAAAGAGCCAGAAAGAGAAAATGTAGAAAACCGCGCAGACACTGTCGACCCTCCCGATGATCCAGGTGGCCACTTCCGGGTGCAGGGGATGAGCAGCGAAAATGGAAGCCGAGAGCAGGGCTCCGATATTGAGTGTGTAAGTGTGGTCCGGGGAGAGCTTGACCTGCCTCTCCGGGTCGAGATCGGCGATGAAAAGCCGTCTGTAGAGCAGATAAATCCCAATTGAAGCGAGACACTGGTAGACGAGATTGCTCATGTGGAAACCGAAAGGATTCGGACCCCAGAGGAGATAGTCAAGAGCCAGGGTGAGGGAGATCAGGGGGCGATAGAAGCTGGTTCCTTCCGATTGCAGCCAGGCTGTCTTGAAATTGTCCAGGAGCAAATAGGCCTTGCCGTTGAAAACCTCGTGCAGGTAGGACACATGGATGAAATCATCAGCCAGGAAATAACCGCCCAGAGACTCCCGGTAGCAAATGAGGTTTATGACAACCAGCAGGGCGATGCAAAGAAACTGATTACCGCCAAGGGCTGCCAGCCTGAAGTAAAGCGTTCGCGGTTGCTCAGTCTTTACAGGCTCGGGGAGGGTCGCCTTCTCTTTTGGCTGGGTCGAAATCAAGGCATGCGGCATTGCGGGCGGACCTGTCTATTTTAGTTCAGGGGGCGCCTCGCCTCGATAAGAACAAATCCATCAAAAAAAAGCTGCAATACCTCATAACAGGAGCAGATTGTGCGTTAATACAACGTCGAAAGGAGATAGGCTCATTTCCAGCGCCAAGAGACTAAGGTTTCCGGACGGCTTCCTCTGGGGAGCGGCGTCTTCCCATTACCAGGTCGAGGGGCTGCCGGCAGAGTCTCGGTCCAGGCTCTCGGACTGGTCGAACTGGACAAGGGCTGGCGGCAAGATTGCGGACGGCTCCGACGCCGACCGGGCCTGCGAGTTCTACAGCCGGTTCGCGCAAGACATCGAGATCGTCGAAGCTCTCAATCTCAACTCTTATCGCACCAGCTTCAACTGGCCGGCCCTGCTTCCGGACCGCCCGGGCAGGGACCGCAAGCTCGATCCCGAAGTGGTGGACTACTATAAGAGGCTTCTCTTCACTCTCAAAGAGAAGGGGATCAAGACCTTCCTCACTCTCTTCCACTTCTGCCTGCCGACCTGGCTGGCGGAGGAAGGGGGTTGGACCGAGCCGGTTTCAGCCGATGAGTTCGGCTTTTTTGCCGAGCTCGTCGCCCGGGAGTTCGGCGATCTCGTCGACTACTGGGTGACTATCAATGAGCCCATGGCTTACGCCTATCAGAGCTTCGTCTCCGGACAGTGGCCTCCTGGAAAGAGCAAGAGCTACGAGTGCGCTTTCCTGACGATCCGCAACATGCTTGTCGGTCATGCCCGTGCCTATGGCGCTATCAAAGAGTGGGCGGATTCCGAAGATCGGCGGCCGGTGAGCTTCACTAATCACTGGCGTCCTTTTGTCGCCGAGAATGCTCTCAATCCTCTGGACCACATGGTGCGATTCTTCAGGGACAGCATTTTCAATCATATTTTTCCGAAGAGCATCGATAGCGGCGGTATGGTCCTGCCTAGAGTGGTCTCCAGAATCGGTGACCTCGGCCGCCTGGAAGGCGAGATTCCCGGGCTCCTCGGCTCCATGGACTATCTGGCCGTCAACTATTACACCAGGGAGATCTCCCGATTCGTACCGGGCTGGCCGGTGGATCCTTTTGGAGCCAAGTCTGAAAAGTCATACTTAGAAACCAACTCGCTCGGTTGGGAGATATTTCCCGAGGGGCTCTATCGAGTTCTCACCGAAGATATCGCTCCCTACCTCAAGAACCGGGCCGTGTTTATCACCGAGAACGGCTACGCCAGCAACTTCTCGCCTGATCTCAGTGAAGGAGACTGGTCCATCGAAGACGCGAAGCGCTGCCAGTATCTGCAATCGCATCTGGTGGCAATTCATCGGGCTATCGAAGCCGGTGTCAATGTGAAAGGCTATCTGCACTGGTCCCTCACCGACAATTTCGAATGGGCTGAGGGTCTTTCCCCTCGTTTCGGTCTTGTCAGAGTTGCCTATCCCACCCAGGAGCGTACCTTTCGCAAGAGCGCCGAGCTCTATGCCAGGGTGGCCGCGGACAATTCCATCGAGGAAAATGCTACCTGGGAATAGTGCTGTATCATCGACAGTTGATAGCTACAGGAGGAACTAATGCGACTGCAGTCGAAGCTGTTGAAAACCGTCGGAGCGCTACTGGCGTTTGTCTTCCTCGTCTGGATAACCCAGGTTTCAGCGCCTGGCGCTTTCGCCCAGGGAGGCGATATATTCTCTGATACCGGTCCCGAGTCATCAGGGTCCGGCGCTAAGGCCCCGGTCTATGTCAAGGTGAGAATGATCGCCGACAGGGATGCTCTGGTGCCCGGCGGCAAAATCAGGCTGGGTATTGTCTACGATCTCGAGCCTCACTGGCACATCTATTACAAGGAGCCCGGCGAGGCCGGGATGCCGACAAGCATCCAGTGGAATCTACCAGCGGGCTTCAAGGCAGGGGAGCTGATCTGGCAGAAGCCCGCCAGATTCTCCGATGCCGGCATAGTCACTTATGGCTACCAGGGACGGATGGTGCTGGCTGCCGACGTCAACATTCCTGATAAGAGTCTCAAACCCGGTGAGAAGGTCGAGATAAGGGCCCTCACGAAGTGGCTCTCCTGCAAGGATATCTGTATTCCGGGCCAGGCAGAGGCGTCCATCACGCTGCCGGTGAGCGCCAGTGCCGGTGACAGTCCGGACAAGAAAGACCTGGACGGACCCGGTTTCACCGGCTCGGTCGATGATCTGGGCAAGGGCTCCGGTTCCGCTTCGACTACCAGCTCCGGGACGGCAGCGGCTCCGGACTCCGAGCCCGAGTCTATGACGGGTCTCGCCTATTATTTTTTGTTCGCCCTGGTCGGCGGATTCATCCTCAATTTCATGCCCTGCGTTCTCCCGGTGATCGCCATCAAAGTGATGAGCCTCATCGAGCAGGCAGATGAGGAGCCGGCCAGGGTTAAGATTCTTGGTGCCGTATTCAGTGCCGGCATAGTCAGTGCCTTTCTTGTCCTCGCCGCTCTGGTGCTCCTGGTCCGGGCTGCCGGCGAGTCGGTGGGCTGGGGTTTCCAGTTTCAGTATCCGGGCTTCATCATCGCCATGTGCGTGATCGTTCTCCTCCTTTCCCTCAGCCTCTTCGGGCTTTTCTATTTTTCTTTCTCCGCCGGTCAGGACAAGCTCGACCGGCTCTCTCAGAAAGAAGGGCTCACCGGGTCCTTTTTCAAAGGTGTTCTCGCTACCACTCTCTCGACTCCCTGTACGGCGCCCTTTCTCGGTACAGCTCTGGGGTTCGCTTTCTCGCAACCGGCCTGGGTAGTGCTCGGCATCTTTTTTGCCAGCGGCCTGGGCATGTCCCTTCCGTATCTTGTCCTTACCGCTTTCCCGGCTCTCATGAAGCGGATTCCCAGGCCCGGAGCCTGGATGGAAAAGTTCAAGGAGTCCATGGGCTTCATTCTTCTCGGTACCGTTATCTGGCTTCTCGGCGTGCTCGGCAGCCAGGTCGGCGAATCCGGGGTGATGTGGACAAGCTTCTTTCTTCTGACGGTCAGTCTCTCGGCCTGGATGGTCGGGCGTTTCATCGATCTGAGCAGCTCCCGGACCCGGAAAGTGAAGATCTGGACCCTGGCGCTCCTGGTCAGCCTTGCCGGATTCTATCTCTGTATATGGCAGCAGCCGGTGCTGATGTCATCCCTCGATGCCGCCGAGGCTCGAACAGGCGATGAGATAGACTGGCAACCCTTCAGCAAGGCCGCTCTCGAAAGTGCGCTGGCGGAGGGCAAGACGGTCTTCCTCGATTTCACCGCCGACTGGTGCCTGACTTGCAAGGCCTACGAGAAAACCGCGATCAGCACCAGACCGGTAATCGAAAAGATGAAAGAACTGAAAGTGCTTCCCATGCAAGCCGATTGGACAAAACGAGATCCGGAGATCACCGAGGCCCTGGCAAGATTCAAGCGGTCGGGCGTGCCACTTTATGTGGTATATCCAGCCGCGCATCCGGACAAACCTCTCACTCTTCCTGATTTCGTCACCACCGAGATCGTTCTCGACTATCTCGAGAAAGCCGGTCCCAGCAAGAATTGAGCTTCAGCGCAGCTTAATCCGTCAGCCGTGGATGGTTTTCTGAATCATGTCGAGCAGGCCGTCGATGCGATCGATATTTGTCTCTTCGACGAAAACAGCCAGAATGCCGACATCCACATCGGTGAGAACGGTGGTCTTATTGTGGAGCTGACCGTCCTTCTCGTCGCAGGTGAGCATGACCATCTGGCGTAGCTTGCCGATCTCGAGCTTCTTGGTGGTCAGGTTTGATGTGCTCAGCAGGGCTGTGGAGAGGGCTCCCATCATGTCCTTGTCCCATCCTTCCTTGAGGGTGGAGGCCATGACCAGCCCGTCATGACCGACGATAATGCTTCCTGCCACACCTTCGTACTGGTCGATCTTATTGAGCAGCTCGCTGATGCCCTTGCCTCTTGCCGAGCTGATTACCCGGGCGGTGGCCAGATTCTCGCCGATCCTCTTGTTCTCGCCGGCTTTGATGATGTTCTCCACGGCCTGCTTGTCGATAAGCAGTTTGCCGATGGTTTTCATGGTGCCTTCGTTCTCGCCGAGCACTCTGGGGGCTGATGCCGACTTGGAGCTCAGGCGGCCGAATTCTTTGAGCTTCTTGTTGGCTGTTTGAGCCGCTGTCTGCGACTCGGATAGCTTCTGCTCTCCTTTTTCGAAGTCCTCGGCCGGCTCTTCTTCTGAATCTCTTCCCGGCTCTTTCTGCTCGTCTTCCAGGCTGTTCAACAGTCCTTCGACAGTGTCTTTGAGGCTGGGGATTTTGGATAGAGTCTCGGAGAACTTGCCTGGTTTGCTGGCTTGCTCCCTGATCGCAGCAGCTTGCTCGGGGTTGAGGGCCGGCATCTCGCCGGTGGAGCGCGCCGTTTTCTGCGCGGGCAGGCGCTCGCCGGTGGATTGAGGCTTTGGCTCTGTTTTGACCTGCTTGAGAGTCTCGTCGGTTACATCTTTCTGCTCGCTGGCTGTGAGACCGGCGAAGATATCGTCTACGTCGCCGTCTCCCAGCTGGAACAGAGTCTCCTCTTCCTGCTGCGCCGGCTCGGGCTCGGGCTCGGGCGCCGGCTCGGGTTCCGGTTTGGGCTTCTCAAGTTTTACTTCGTCCACAGTCCTCTGGGCCTCGGCGGGGGCCAGAGACGAGAAAATATCATCGATATCCGAGCCGACATCTTTGCCGAAGAGGGTCTCCTCTTCTCCCGCCGGCGCCAGGGACTCGCTGATGGCCGGTGAAGACGGGCGACTTTCGCCTACTTCCATCTGAGCTTCCGCTGGCGCGAGGGAAGAGAAGATATCGTCAATCTCGGAGTCGACGCCTCCGGCAAAGAGGCTATCCTCGCTTGCCTCGGTGGCAGCGGGCACCGGCTCTTTTCCTTTTAGTTCGGGCTCTGGTTCCGGTTCGGGCTCCGGCTCCGGCTCCGGCTCCGGCTCTTGCTCCGGCTCTTGCTCGGTGAGCTCCATGAATCGCTGCGATAGCAGATCGCTTACCGGCTCGTCTCCGCCAGCCTCGCTGACCACGGGCTCGGGCTCGGGCTCGGGCTCGGGCTCGGGCTCGGCAAGCTCCATGAATCGCTTGGATAGCAGATCGCCAGCCGGCTCTTCCAAGGCAACCTCGCTGACCACAGGCTCGGGCTCTGGTTCGGGCTCTGGTTCGGGCTCGACCTGCGAAATCTCTCTATCGAGCAAGCTCTCCAGAGCCGGGCGGGCTCCTTCAGACACCGGCTCGTCTTTCGGTTCGGGAAGTTTCGCGACGGGTTTTTCGATAGGCTTTTCAATCGGCTTTGCAACCGGCTTTTCAATCGGCTTTTCAATCGGCTTTTCAATCGGTCTTTCAATAGGCCTTTCAATCGGCTTCTCGGGAGCTTGCGAACTTGCTTCTTCGCCAAAAAGAGTATCGGCGAAGATTTCTTCGGGCGAGGGAAGCGGCTCCGGTGGCTCGGCGGTTACCGGCTCGGGTTCGGGCTCGGGCTCGGGCACGGGTTCCGGTTCGGGCTCCGGCTCGTGAACCGGGGTGAGGGGCTCTCTTGCCTCGAGGGGGCTATCCGGCTCATCGGAATCGAGCCGGTCGAGCAGGCTTTTGAGGTCGCCACTGCCTTCGGTGCCCTTTGCCTGGGGTGTAGCTCCTGCTGCTCCAGTACCGCTTGCCGACAGGGCTTGCAGCTTGGTGAACGTACTGGTGTTGCGGCGTCTCTGCGCTTGCATGCGACTGGCATTGGCGGCCGCCCCCGGGGTCTGAGCCTGCATGCCTGTGTTGGATGTCCCGGGAGCCTGAGCCTGGGGCGATGGGTTGAGAGGTCCGGACAGCATCTCGTCCGATGCTTCCAGATCGATCTCGACCACCGCGCTGGGCATGGTCCGGGGCTCGACTCTCGGCTCTTCCGGAGCCGGTGTAGGCGCGGCTTCCATGCCGGTCTTCGAGGTCTTGGCCGGGGTGGCGGCTTCAATCTTGTCCTTGGATGAGGCCATGCCCCGCAGCTTGCTGACCGAGCCCTTCGGTTTGGGCATCAAATCCTCGGCGGACTCGGCTGTCTCCCACTTGTCCGCGGCAGGCCCGCCTGCCAGTTCGGGACCGCCTGCGGTCTTGGTCTTGGTGAGACGCTCCAGACCGCCTGCCGAGAAAGAGTCGAAGGGCTCGAGCTTATAGAGGGCGAATACGGAGATAACCCCGCCGAGATTCATGAGGACGAGCTGTGCCCAGCTGAACTCGAGGATCTGACCGGGAAGTTGTTTCCAGAAGCTGAAGAAACAGTTGCCTATGGCGCCATAGAGACAGATGAACGCCAGGATGGAAAGTGCGGCCTTGTATTTCTGGATCTTGGAACCGCGCTCGAAGAAGACCAGGCTTCCTACGATTGAGACGCCCAGCAGAATCAGGATCAGGACGCTGTAGTGGAACTGGTTGCCGCCCTTGAACATCGGCAGGTTCGGCAAGAAGGCATTACCCGCGAGAAAGATCACGATGATAATGAAAGTGAGGGGCTTCAACCTGATACTGAGCTTGTACATTCACACTCCGCGCCGACTATTTCTGGCCTCAGTGCCAGCCACCACCAATATACCCGTGTGCCCGAGAGTTATTGATCTATGGCCTCATCTATGAATTATCTCAAAAGAGATGCCGATTTACCGTTCATGGCAACCGGTTTGCGTGGCCATCTCATCTAGTTATGAGACTGTCGGGGGTGTCAGGCCCGGAAATTAGCCCCGAGCTGGTGGGTGAGGCTGTTTCGAATCCGGTTGATGCTCTTGTCAATCTCTTCGGCGGTCAGGGTTTTCTGCGCATCCTGGAAGGTCATCCGATAAGAGAGGCTGCGCACATCTTCCGAGAGATGGAAGACACTCACGAGCTGGAGGTCGATCAGGCGCTGGCCGGCGGCGGATTCGATACAGGAAGCGACAGCCTGGCTGTCCACTTCCCGGGGCAGGTCTGCGGTGAGGTCCCTGGTCATGGAAGGTGTCGAAGCCGGCTCGGCGAACTGCGCTTTTTGCGCGCCCTGGCGAACCGAATCCAGATCGAGCTCGAAAACACCCACTTCCTGACGCAGTCCGAGCTTGTTGAGTATCTTCGGATGGATCACGCCGATCCATCCCAGAATATTCAGGCGTTCTTTGCTGTCTCCGGGCGGAGCCAGGGCCACCTGGCAGGCGCGATACGGATGGAAGCTTGCCGGCACCTCGGCAGGCCTGAAATAGCGCAGCCTTCCGGCGGGAACTCCGAGGTCCTGGAGGAGATTCTCGACTATGCCCTTGGCCCTGTAGAAATCGACTTTCTCGGACATCGCCGGGCTGCTGCCGTTTTCCTGGCTGCCCTCGGTCACCTGGACGATGTTAGAGCCGGTGATCACCCCGGCGACGAGCTCCTTCTCGGTTACCCCGGTCGTGCCGGCGCTGTCGTCTGCGGAGCCCGTCTTCACATAGCCGCGACCGAGCTCGAAGAGCCAGACGTCACGGTTGCCATGATCGAAATTGAAAGCGGCCGCTTCAATGAGACCTGGGATGAGGCTCTGCCTGAGGACCTGGTGATCTTTGGAGAGGGGGTTGAGGACCCGCAGGACCGACCGGGGATCTACGTCTTCCAGTTCGCTTTCGCTTCGCAGGCTGCTGATCCAGGCTTCGCACAGCCCCTGGGCTGCCAGGGCGCGGCGGGCACGGCCCGGCAACGGGTCGTTGACCGGCGGGCTTACAGTGGTGGCTGGCATCGACACAGGGACATCGTCATAGCCTTTAAGCCTGAGCACTTCCTCGACCAGGTCGATTTCGCGGCTTACATCATCCAGCCTGAAGCTCGGTACTTTCACCCGGATCGTGCCCTGGCTTCGATCTTCGTGTTCGATTTCGAAGCCCAGGGGTGAAAGAAGATCTCGGCAGGTGCCGGCATCGAGATCGAGCTCGGCGATTCGAGCGATCTGAGCCAGTCTGAGCTCTATGGAGACTTCCCTGGGGGTGTCATTGCCGGCCTGGAAAAAACCGCCTCCGCCCTCGACATGCCCATATTTCATGACAAGCTCGATGGCTCTGCGCGCCGCTCTTTTGACGCCGGCAATATCGACGCCGCGCTCGAATCGGACGCTGGAGTCGCTGGAGAGCCCGAGCAGGCGGCTGCCCCGGCGCACTCTGGCCGGATTGAAGCAAGCTGCTTCCAGGGCTATGGCAGTGGTATCGTCGGTGATCTCGGAGCCTTTGCCGCCCATAATCCCGGCGGCACCTACCACGGTATCGCGATCGGCTATAACAAGAACTTCCGGAGAGAGCTCGCGCTCTCGCCCGTCGATGAATTCGAGCTTCTCGCCGGGACGGGCGCGCCGGGCGCAAAGATAAGGCTGGGCGAGCCGGCTCATGTCGTAGGCGTGCAGGGGTTGACCGAGCTCGAGCATGACATAGTTGGTTATGTCGACGATATTGTTGATGCTTCTGACTCCCACCGACTCCAGCCGGCGAGTCATCCAGGCAGGAGCCGGCCCGACTTTCAGACCTTCGATTCTGGAGACGCTGAAATAGCCGCAGTCGGTCAGAGACTCGTCCTCGATCTCGATCTCGAAAGGCTGGCAGCTGCTCTTGAAATTGGGCTCTGGGATCGAGAAAGCGCTCTGCCGGAAAGGACGACCGGTCAGGGCCGCTACTTCCCTGGCCAGACCGAGGACACAGAGGGCGTCTCCTCGGTTCGAACGAGGCTCGACGTGCAGGACCCAGTCCGGTGTCAAGCCGAGATGGGTGATCAGGTCTTTGCCCAGAGGCAACTCGCCGTCGCCATTGGCGGGCAGGATCAGGATCCCTTCGCTGTCACCACTGGTGATACCAAGCTCCGGAGGCGAGCAGAGCATGCCGTTGCTCTCCACGCCTCTGATCTCCGATTGCTTGATGGGGAGAGGCTCGCCGGTCTTGCGATTGAGGACCACGGCACCGGGCAGGGCCACCGGGATCTTCTGGCCGACCTCGATATTGAGAGCGCCGCAGACGATTTGCAGGGGCTCTTCGCCTTCCTTTATTCGGGTGCGGGTCAGCCGGATTTTGTCGGCATTGGGATGTGTATGGATTTCTTCGATTCGGCCCACCACTACCGGACCGGTGATGCTGACCCCGACCCGCTCTACTTCCTCGACCTCGAAAGCGCCCATGGTGAGACGCTCCGCCACTTCTTGCGGCGTCAGTCCGTCTAGATCGACGAAGTCGCACAACCAGGAGTAGGAGAGTTTCATTCTTAGAACTGCCTCAGGAAGCGAAGGTCGTTGGCGAAGAAATAACGAATGTCATTGATCCCGTATTTGAGCATGGCCAGCCGCTCGACTCCCATACCGAAAGCAAAGCCCGTATAGACCTCGGGATCGATTCCGACTCCCCTGAGCACCTCCGGGTCCACCATACCGCAGCCGAGCAGCTCCAGCCAGCCGCGATTGCCGCAGGTTCGGCAGCCCCCTCCCTCGCAGAAGGGGCACTGGCTGTCGAGTTCGGCGGATGGCTCGGTGAAGGGAAAGAAATCGGGACGAAACCTGGTCAGGACAGGCTTGCCGAAAAGGGTCTGGATGAAGGCATTGAGAGTCCCTTTCAATTGGCCGAAAGTGACGCCCTCGTCCACGAGCAGCCCTTCGATCTGGTGGAAGAGCGGGTACTTGCGAGCATTGACCTCTTCGTTGCGGTAGACGCGACCGGGAGAGATGATCCGCAGTGGCGGCTTCTTCCTCTCCATGACCCGGATCTGGACCGTGGAAGTCTGGCTGCGCAGGAGGACTTTCTCCCCTGCATCGGTGTAGAAGGTGTCCTGCTCATCCCGGGCAGGATGGCTCGGTGGCGTGTTGAGGGCGTCGAAATTGTAATAGTCCGTTTCGACCTCGGGACCGTCCTCGACATTGAAGCCCATGCCGTAGAAGACTTCGATTATCTCTTCGGTGATTCTTGTGAGGGGGTGGATGTGACCGAGCCTCACCCTGGTGCCCGGCGCGGTTATGTCAATCGCTTCCGCTTTCAGCCGTTCCCCCAGCGAGGCTTCGAAGAGAGACTTCTCGCGCTCTTCCACCGCTTCGGTAAGGATTCGCTTGACTTCGTTGGTCTTCTGCCCCACCGCCGGTCTGACATCTTTGTCGAGCTTGCCCAGACCCCTGAGGATGGCGGTGAGCTCGCCTTTCTGACCGAGATAGCGGAGGCGGAGCGCTTCCAGCTCGCCGGGATCGGCGGCTGTCTTGATGGCTGAGAGCCCTTCGCTCTCGATGCTATTAAGCATTGTTATGGGGTCTTCCGTCATGGAGTTAAAGGTACCAGACGGATGCCCGGACCCCTGTCGACGGGGGGCTCATTTTGAGCAAATGTATAGATTCAAGTACAATGCCAGGCCGCTTTCACGATTCAGGAAACCCATGGCTCCCAGACGCCGGCTCAAGAGCAGAAAACCCACTATCCCCACCACCCGTGTCTCGGTGGTGGTTGTCAGCAGGGAGGGCATCCTCCTGGTCAAGCATAAGAAGGCTGGCAGGCTCTACTGGGTCCTGCCCGGCGGCAGGCTGGAGTACGGCGAGACTTTCGAGGAGTGCGCCGTGCGGGAGGTCCGGGAAGAGACAGGTCTGGAGGTCGAGGTGGAGCGTTTTCTCTATCTGTCCGAAGCCATCGCCCCGGACCGCAGCCGGCACATCGTCAACGTGTTCCTGAAAGCCCGCATAACCGGTGGCGTCATCCAGGTCGGAGACGAGCCGGTGCTGGCCGGCGTGGACTTCGTCGCTCTGGCCGATCTGGAGAGCATGGAGATCTTCCCGCCTGTAAGGGAGGAGGTCCTGGATGGCCTGAGAGGATCCTTCGCCAGGGACATCCAGTATCTGGGCAATATCTGGGTGTAGCGGCATGTAGTATGATAGTCGGCTACCCAAGACGTCAGACAGGGAGACGGTACAATGCCTCAACAGAAGGGTGTAAAAAGAGCCAGAAAAGTCCTGGCCCGTAGCCGCAAGCTGAAAGAGCGCGCCCGGCAAGCCAATTTCAAGAGACTCGAGCGCGAAGCAGAAGAGCCTCAAGAAGCGGCCGGCAAAGAGGAATCCAAAGACTGAGCCGGCTCAGAGCCAGTCGTCGCCATAGGTGAAGGAGACTCCGCCTATGTTTATCTCGTTGCCTGTTTCGATGCCCTCCGAAAGGAGGGCATCGATTATTCCCATAGCTTTCAAGCTCGTGTAGAGATGATGGATGGACTCGGGATCTCTCAGGTTGGTGACTGAGACCAGTCTCTCCGGTCGGTCTCCGGTGACGAAGAAGATCTTTCTCGAGCGCACTATGTCGAAGCTTCCGTCCGGCCTGGCAAAGGCGAGGTCGTCCGGAGTCAGCTCCAGGGGCGTCTCTTCCTCCCTGGCTGCTTCTTTTGCCTGGTCGACCAGCTCGGCCATGCGACCGGTTAGGGTCTGAGTTCCTTTCACCGTAGCGGCTGAGAGCAGGAAGACTTCCATATCGGGACGTGCCTCTTCCACTCTTTTTTTGATTCGCTCGGCCTCATCCGGGTCGACGATGTCGGTCTTGTTGAGGGCCAGCAGCACCGGCAGGCTTTTCAGGCGCTCTCCATACAAAGCAATCTCTTTCTCGATGGTGGCGATGTCCTGGAGGATCGTCTCGGAGGAGATGTCCACCAGATGGACAAGTACCCTGGTGCGCTCCAGATGTTTGAGAAAGCGGTGTCCAAGACCGACGCCTTCGGAGGCGCCTTCGATGAGACCGGGGATATCGGCCAGGACCAGGTCTTTGCCATAGTCGAGAGCGACGACTCCGAGATTGGGCTCGATGGTGGTGAATGGATAGTCGGCGATCTTCGGACGGGCAGCCGTAAGAACCGAGAGCAGGGTCGACTTCCCGGCGTTGGGAAGACCGACCAGACCGACATCGGCCAGAACTTTGATGACCAGTTTCAACTGTCGGGTCACCCCGGGCTGACCTGGCTCGCAATGGTGGGGCGCCCGTCGGGTGGGTGTGGCCAGGAGGCTGTTGCCCCTGCCGCCCTTGCCTCCCTGGGCGACCATGATTGTCTGATCGGGCCTGACCAGATCGGCGACGGTGGCACCGGTCTCCAGGTCGGTGACGGTGGTGCCTGTCGGCACCGGAATGATAAGGTCCTGGCCGTTCTTGCCGTGCTTGTTCTTGGACCCGCCTTTCTGGCCGTGCTCGGCTTGAAATTTACGATTGTAATGAAAATCGAGAAGCGTGTTTCGGTCGTTGGTGGCTTTCAGGATCACGTCCCCGCCCCTGCCGCCGCTGCCGCCTGCCGGACCGCCCATGGGCTCGTACTTCTCCCGGCGCCAGGCCACCATGCCGTTGCCCCCGTCTCCGGAGCGTACTTCGATGGTTGCCTCGTCTATGAATCTGGACATCGTTCTTATTTGTTTTTTCGGGGAACATAAAATAATGGGTTATCGAGCTTAGTCTACATTTTTTATATACTTATGACTGGAGTGCATCACTTTTCGGTAATCCTGCTTTAAACAAAGATCGGAAGAAGACCATCCGGAGGAGAGGACCTTGGAAGAGAGAATCACTGTTCACGAGAAGGCTAGAGGCGAGACCATCAACGTCTACATCGGCGAGTATCGCGGCACCAAATACCTTCACATTCGTGAATGGTATGTCGACAAGGATCAAGAAGAGAAGCCGACCAAAAAGGGAGTGGCTATTCCCCTCGAGAAGATCGAGGCTCTCAGGGATGCCATCGAGCGCCTCGTGCCTAACGCAGAGAAGTAAGCCCCCTCAGGAGATTCTCGTTCTCAAATGACCATTAGCGCACGGTTTCTGGCAGTGCTGACGTCCCTTTGGTTCGTCAGCATTTCATTATCAGCCGCCGGCAGTCGGGCGGCTGATAATGAGGAAGGCATTGCGATTTCAAACAGCAGCCCGCGGCAGGGGGAGACCCTGCGCATTTCGGTGCCCAGAGCCCTGGCGGACGCTTCCGGGGATGCAACCGTCGGCTTCGCCGGCGAGAAGATCCCTCTTTATCCGGCAGCCGACGGCTCCGACACTCTCTCGACCCTGATCGCCGTGCCGGCGGATCTGGACCCGGGTGCCCAGCCTCTCACCATATGTGGTGTTGAGCACCAGCTCAAAGTGATCGATGCCCGTTTCCCTACCCAGACCCTCAGGTTGCCTCCGAAGAAGAATAACTTCAACGCCTCCCCGGGAGAGAAAGAGGCAATCAAAGCAGCCAAGGAAGAGGTGATTCAAGAGCGTTTCTGGCAGGGCAAATTCAAGTATCCGGTGAAAACCGTGAAGTTCTCCTCGCGCTTCGGCCTGGGTCGGGTGGTCAACGGCAAACGCCTCAAGGACTATTATCATTCCGGTCTCGACTTTCGCGGCGCCACAGGCACGCCGGTCCTGGCTTGTGCCGACGGCAAGGTGAGCGTCGCTGCCACCGGCTGGAAGCTGCACGGCAATACCGTGTGCATCGACCACGGTCAGGGTGTCGTGACTATCTATATCCACATGAACAGCGTCAAGGTGAAATCCGGGGACCTGGTCAAAGCCGGCCAGCAGATCGGCACCATCGGCTCCACAGGTCGGGCCAGTGGTCCTCACCTGCATCTCAGTCTCTATGTCAACAAAATTGCGGCCAACCCCGAGCCCTGGTTCCAGCAAGTTTTCTGACCTTCCGGATCGGAAGATCCGTGATCTCGACGAGCTCGAGACCCCTCTAAGAAAAAAACCGCCTTGCGGCGGTTTTTGAAGTGGTGCCTGTGGGCCTGTCTCTAGAGAGTGGCTGTCTGGTTCCAGAAAGCCTCTTTGATGATCTTGGAGGAATTCGACTCCGAGCTGATTGTCACCGATGCCGGTGCAAACAGGAAGACGCCGTCGCCGATGCGCTGCTGGTGCCCGTCGATGGCCCAGGTTGCGCCGGAGAGGAAATCCACCACTCTCTGCGATTGCTCGTTGTCCAGCATGTGGAGATTGAGCAGCACCGATTTGCGGTTGCGGAGGTGGTCGACGATCTCGACGGACTCTTCGAACTGTCGCGGCTCGACCACCAGAACTTCGCTGGCGGTGGCTGCGCTGGGGTGCTCTACTACTTTGGACTCGTTGCGGACGCCCATGGCTATGCCCTTGGACATGTTGGGACCGGCAGGCATCTCCACCGGGGCTCGATCGAGAGCCAGTTGACCGTTTGTCGCATAAACGTCATCGGCTGTCTCGAAGAGGTCCTCGAAGTCCTCTTGCTCGTAATTGTCTGCTGGTCCGAACCAGAAGCTCTTGAACTTTTGTACTATGCTCACCACTTTCCTCCTTGCCCTGCTGAAGTCTGTCTAAACTTTTAGGACCTGCGCTAGTCCTCGAAAATCGCCCTTCCCAATCGCACAATCGTGGCACCTTCATCGACGGCTTCCTGCCAGTCGTTGGTCATGCCCATCGAGAGCTCTTCGAGCTTGACGCCGTGGTCCCGCTCGAGCTCGTCTCTCAATCTTCTCAGTCCGCTGAAACTGCGACGCCAGGTAAGGACGTCCTCGGTCAGCGGGCTGATCGTCATCAACCCTTTCACTTCCAACCCGTCCAGGGCGATGATCTCGGCGAACTGCGCTTTCAGCTCGTCCGCTTCGAAGCCGCTCTTGCCGGGATCTTCGATGATTTTCACCTGCAAGAGGACCGGCTGCACCAGTCCCTTGCTGCAAGCCTCTTTCGAAATCTCTTTCGCGAGCTTGAGGGAATCGACGGAGTGAATCAAGCAGAAGTTGCCCACCGCTTGCCTTACTTTGTTTGTCTGCAGGTGACCGATAAAGTGCCATCTGGATCCATGCACCAGGGATGGTGATAGCTGCTCTCGCTTCCTGAGGGCATCCTGGATCCGATTCTCACCGAATTCGGTGACACCCAGCGCGAAGGCTTCTTCGATCTGGGCGAGCTCGGCCTTTTTGGTCACGGCGACGAGTTTGACCGGTCTATCAGCCAGAGTCTCATTTATCCGGGCTAAATTGGCAGCCACACTCATGCCTTTCTTATCACAGGTATCACGGGGGCATCACGGGTGATGCCGCCAGCATCGCCTACTATTAAGCCGCGGACAAGAAGTCTTTGTCAAGCCTTAAACCCGAAATTTCTTATATTCTAAGAGCGATCGAGGGGCGATCGGGAGCGATTCTGCAGGCGGTATTGCTCCGGTGTCCGCTTTCGTATCGCAAAGCGATATCTCTTCTGGTGCCTATGTCGACCAGATGAATTCGCTGACGGATACAAGAATGCCGGCGGCCAGAACCGCGGCCGTCTCGGCTCGCAAGATCGTGTTGCCCAGGCTGCAGGACGAAATCCCCGAAATTTCCGCGCGTTTTCTCTCGGTGTCCGAGAATCCACCTTCCGGTCCGATAAAAACCGATATATTCGAAGTTGATACTGTGGATGATGCAATATTATCTGATGCATCGCAGAGGAGTCGTACCAGGTGTGGTGACTCGGATCTTTCCGAGCAGATATAAGACCTTCGTGACAACCCGTCCTTCTGGTAGGACATAAAAATTTCTTCAAGCGGCTTCGGCTCTCTGATCTCCGGCGGGCGAAAGCGCTCGCATTGCTCGGTGGCTTCCTTCGATATTGACATCCAGCGGTCCGGGCGCTTCCCGCGAGCCACAGAGCGCTCGGCGAAGACTGGCTGGATGATATCGACGCCGATCTCGGTCAGCTTCTCGATGGCCCAGTCGAAGCGATCTCCCTTGAGCACCGGCATGACCACCTCCACATTCGGTCTTTTGCGGGTGGGCTCGCTTTTTGTCTGGATAATCGATGCTTCCAGACGATCGTCTTCCAGGATCTCGAGCCTGGCGGTATAGAGATTTCCCCGGCCGTCCAGGAGGTCTACGGTATCTCCCGGCCTGAGCCTGAGGACGCGGCGAATCTGTTTGAGCATCCGCCGGTCGCTGAGTGCGGTTTTGCTTCCGACCACGAGATCGTCTGCGGGAGCGGCGTCGGCGTTCAGAAGGAAGCGGTGTCGTGTCATAGGTTAACGTTCGCCATATATAGGTCTTTTCGATGCTACACTATCCAGACCTATGACTGGTCCGGCGCAGGTGGGAATGGCAGCACCTGACATCGCGGGCGTATTAAGTGGGGCTTAGCTCATGGATTTGAAAGAGTGGTTTGCCAACCGGCAAAAGAGGAGGGAGCGCGAGGATTTCGTGGTCAAGCAGCCTCTCAGCACCGAAGAATACTGCGCTCTCTGGACCCAGTGCTTCCAGTGCCGGGAATTGCTCTACACCAAAGAGCTCCGAGACAGCCTGCACGTCTGCCCGAAATGCCAGTACCACTTCCGGATCGGCGCCGACCAGCGTATCGAGCAGCTCGCCGATCCTGATTCGTTCAAAGAGATCGATGCCACCATGACCTCGGCGGATCCTCTCAATTTCGTCGACACCGATACCTACCCCAATCGCCGGAGACAGGCAGAGCAGAAGTCCGGCATCAAAGAGGCGGTGATTACCGGCACATGCAAAATCGACGGTAATGATGCCGCCCTTGGTGTTATGGATTTTGCCTTCTTCGGCGGATCTATGGGCTCGGTGGTGGGCGAGAAAGTCACCAGGCTCATCGAGAAAGCCATCGAAGAGGACCTCCCTCTGATCTTGGTATCGAGCTCGGGCGGGGCCCGCATGCAGGAAGGCATTCTGAGCCTCATGCAACTGGCCAAGACAAGCTCGGCGCTCAAGGACCTCAGCGATCGGGGTCTGCTCTATATCTCGCTTCTCTCGGAGCCGACCTTCGGCGGCGTCACCGCCAGTTTCGCTATGCTCGGGGACATAATCATCGCCGAGCCCGGGGCCCGGGTCGGCTTCGCCGGACGCAGGGTGATCGAGCAGACGATAAGGCAGAAGCTGCCCGCCGACTTCCAGACCGCCGAGTATCTCCTCAAGCACGGCCAGGTGGACATGGTGGTAGAGCGCTCCTCCCTCAAGTCCACGATCAAAAGGCTTATCGAGTTCCACAGACCGTTGATCGCCAGAGGGCAGACGTCGCCTAACGGCAAGAGCAAAGTAGGGCGCGCATGACTGAGAAGACCGAGAGAAAACCGATTCCCCTGGAGTTCGAGAAGCCCCTGCAATTGCTGTCGGAGCAGATCCAGGCGCTGGAAAGCCAGTTGAGCGATCATCCCGAGCTCGAGAAAGATGTGGAAAGGCTCCAGGATCAATACCGGCGCCTGAAGAAATCTCTCTACGGCAATCTCAAGCCCATCGACCACCTGGCTATCGCCAGGCACCCCCAGCGACCTTATACAAGGGATTATTTCGATCGCTGGGATTCCGAATGGATCGAGCTGCATGGCGACCGCAAGGGCTCCGACGACGAGGCCATGGTCTGCGGTCTGATCAGCTTGAGCAAAGATATCCGTTGCGTCGCTGTTGGCACGCAAAAGGGACGCGCTCTCCGGGACAAGCAGCTCTGCAATTTCGGGATGCCCCAGCCCGAGGGTTACAGAAAAGCTCTTCGTCTGTTCAAGCATGCCGACAAGTTCGGATTGCCGGTGGTCACTCTTATCGATACCCCCGGCGCCTATCCCGGTCTCACAGCCGAAGAGCACAATCAGGCCCAGGCTATTGCCGTCAATCTCATGGAGCTGGCCGGAGTGTCGGTGCCGATCATCTCGGTGGTCACCGGTGAAGGCGGCTCGGGCGGAGCCCTCGCTATCGGGGTCGCCAACCGCATCCTGATGCTCGAGCACTCGGTCTATTCGGTAATCTCCCCGGAGGGTTGCGCGTCGATTCTCTGGCGCTCGGCCGACAAGGTCCTGGAAGCCGCGCAATCGATGCGAATTACAGCCAGAGAAATCCTCGAGCTTGGTGTCATCGATGGTGTGATACCGGAGCCACTCGGGGGCGCTCACCACGATTATGATTTCGCTGCCGAGCAGGTCAGGGAAGCCATTCTCGGCGAGATCAGAAAGCTTGCGAAGCTCTCCGCCGACGCAATCAGGAAAGATCGCCAGGACAAGTTCCGGAAGATCGGCGCGTTCTCCGAGAGCTGAGCTGGATTTACTGGATAGTCAGCGGCTCCGGCGCCGGCGGCGTTGTTTTTTGTCCTGCGAATCAGGCTCTTTCTCCAGCTTCTTGAGCAGCTCTCTGGCTTCTTTGCCCGAGGATGAATCGGGATCGACGTTTTTGAGATTCTCGACGGCTTTGTCTAATTCGCCGCTCTTCTGATACCACTTGCCCATGCTCAGATAGCATTTGTCCAGGGTATCCTGCTGCTGTGGAGTAAGCTCCAGCCCCTCCAGGATATGAACGGCGTCGGCGAGCTTCCCTTCTTTGATCAGCTTGTCGGCGTCCTCATAAGTCTTGCTGTTGCCTTTCACTGTCTGCTCGATCTTGGCCGGAATATCGACCCCGCCAAGGGTGGTGAGCAGATAAGCAAGCACTCCCAGGGACGCGAGACCGATAAGGAAAGGCACGACCTTTCCTGGTCCCGCCATGCTGCGTCCCTTCTTGAAAGAGCTGGCCTGCAGGCTGGCATTGCGCTGAGAGTCGTACTGGTCGGACTTCATCTGGGCCCGCATGGCAGCAATCTGTTGTTCCATCGGGCTCGGGTCCCCGCCGCCTGACTGCTGGTTTTCGTCGGGACCGCGGTGCTGGAGCTCTTCCAGGGCCCGGCTGGCCAGGTCGCGGGTCGAGGGGCGGTTCGGAAGCCCGGTGTCCTGGCTGGTGGACCGTTTCGGATGAAGGGCCTCGTCCTGGGCCAGGGGGCCCGGCTCCATGTCCTGGACAGAGCTCTGCGGGCTGGGCGAAGGTTTGACCTTGGGCTTCTCGGGCTCTTTCATCGAAGCCTCGAGGGCCTCGGCGAAATCTTCCATGGTCTGGTAGCGCTGGTCCGGGCTCTTGGCCAGGGCCCGGTAAACAACCTCTTCGAGGGCGTCGGGAAAGCGCAGACCCGGTCTCACCTGGTTGAGAGGGGTGGGCGGATCGCTCAAATGCATGGCCATCACCCTGACGAGCTCTTCCGAGTGGAAAGGCACGTCGCCGGTGAGGGTCTCATAGATCACCACTCCCAGCGAATAGATATCGCTGCGATTGTCGACCTTGCTCGAAGTGCATTGCTCCGGGCTCATATACGTGGGGCTGCCGCAGACCGTGCCGGTGCGGGTGATCTTGGCGGCATCGGATTCCTCGACTATGCGGGCGATCCCGAAGTCGACCACGATGGGAAAGAGTTTTTGCCCGCTTCTTTCGACCAGGACGATATTCTCCGGCTTGACGTCCCGGTGGACGACCCCCTGGCGATGGGCTTCTCCCAGGGCCGAGCATACCTGGACGAAGATCGGGATGGCTTCGTCCACGTTCAGACGCTCTTCCTGGGCGAGGAGATCCGAGAGCGGCGTGCCGAGAAGCAGATCCATGGCTATGTAAGGCCGGTTGCCCTGGGGGATCACGCCGAAATCGTAGATCGTGATGATATTGGGATGGGACAGGCGGCTCGAGGCTTTCGCCTCCTGACGGAAGCGTTTGATGAATTCGTCGTCGGAGACCAGATAGTCGTGAAGGACCTTGATTGCCACTTCACGTCCGATGAGCTCTTGCACTGCCTTATAAACAGTTCCGGCGGAGCCCTGACCGATCACCGACTGGATCTTGTACCGGCCTTCCACCACCATGCCGAGGAGCGGATCGTCGCCCACGGTGACCATGGACGAGCCATCCCGAGGACATACGTCCTGATCTTCGGCAGTTTGAAAATTGCAAACCAGACACAGCTTCATAGCATTGTCGGGGGCGTGTCGCCAGGATAGTAAGGAATTCCAGGAGGAACCCAGATGGAAATTGTCACAGCCCCCACCCTTATATTACTTTTAATTACCACTTAAGCCTAGTGGCAAACCTTCAGAGGTGATTCCGCTTAATATCAAGACCGGGCCGACGAGCCTGAATTACACGGCTGTGGGGCAGTGAGCCGGCTCAGCATGTAAATCTAATTATCAGTATTTCGCGGGAATCTATCGTTGGGTCAGGGGATGGGGCAAGAGCAGATCGAGGGCAGTGGCGAGCGCCGTGACGCGAAATCTTCGCCGGGCCGCAAAGCCATGGGCCTGATTTTCCTCACCGTGCTCATCGACTTGATCGGCTTCGGTCTGATAATTCCGGCGCTTCCCACCTATGCCCAGGAGCTCAAAGCCGACGAGCAGACGGTGGGGCTCCTGATCGCCTCCTATTCGCTCATGCAGCTCATATTCATGCCGGTCTGGGGGCGTCTCTCGGACAGGGTCGGCAGAAAGCCCATTCTTCTGGTGAGCCTTTTCTTCTCGGCTGCCGGTTATCTGGTCTGGGGGTTTTCCAGTTCACTGGCCATGCTTTTCGTCGCCCGGCTGGTGGCCGGATTCGGCAATGCCAATATCGCCGTGGCCCAGGCTTATATGACGGATGTAACTACCAGCGAGAATCGCGCCAGGGGAATGGGTCTCATCGGCGCGGCTTTCGGTCTCGGTTTCGTTCTCGGTCCCGCTATCGGCGCCGGGCTGGCTGCCATGGGAATGGGGCTCAACGTCGTGGGATTCGTTGCTTTCGGGTTCAGCCTGCTTGCCCTGGTGCTCACCGCCCTTATCCTTCCGGAGCCGGAGAGGCGAAGCGATGCCGGGCAGAGCCGCTTCGGCATGGGGCCTTCCTTTTATCTCAAGACTCTGGCAAACAAAGATCTGCGGGTCTCTTTCGCGATCTTTCTCGTTTCTACTTTCGCCTTCGCCAACATGGAAGCCACCATCGTTTTGCTCACCAACGAGGCCTTTCACTTCTCCCATATGGACAACATGCTCATGTTCCTCTATATCGGGCTGCTCATGGTGGTGGTGCAGGGCCGTCTCATTCATGGTCTGAACAAGCGCTTTGGCGAGAAGAAGCTCATCGTCGCCGGTTGCGCTCTGATTGCCTGCGGTCTGCTACTAACGCCGGTGACCAGGAGCGTGCCTGTGCTCTATAGCGCCCTTTTCCTGCTGGCGCTCGGCACTGGCATCAACACGCCGGCCAACCAGAGCCTGATCTCCAAGCTCGCTCCGGTGGACTCGGTGGGCGGTGTCATGGGGGTGGGACAATCCCTTGCCACCCTGGGAAGAATTCTCGGACCCTGCTTCGGTGGATTCGCCTTTCAGCACTGGGGCTTCTCCAGTCCTTATAACGTCGGAGCTGCCACCATGGTTTTGGCGGTGGTGCTGGGATTATGTCTGCCCCGGTCGCCGGTGACCGATGCGAAAACCCGGGTAGGCGCAGCAGGGTAGCTTTTACCCATTCTTAAACTGTGTTATTATTAACTTGTTATCAAAATTAGCAAGCTACGGATTTGCATGCGCAAATCGTTCTTTTCAAACTAGAGGTGGTGGATAGTAATGGCTTCGAGGAAAAAGGAAGCGAAAACAACCCCGGTTCCAAGACAGGTCCAGAAGCGCTACAAGCAGGATCTCAACCGGTACAGACGTCAGATTCAGAAAAGCGACAAGATTCAAAACGGCAACCGCGCCGCCTGAGGGGGCATGAGCTCGGACGGCGAAAATAAGAACGACTCGAGGCGGCTTCCCTGGCAGATCGGTTATGCCAAGCGATTCGGACCTCCGGTTCTCGTAGAGCAGGCTCTGGCACCTCATCAGGTGGCGTCCAGCCTGGCCATGGTGACCACGCTAGTGCGTCAGGATCTGGTGAGCGAGGCTGCCGGAGAGGAGCTTCTCCAGGCCCTTTCGACTATCCGGGACGAGATTCTCGCCGGTGACTGCCTTTCTGCCATAGAAGATCCGGATCTCTATACGGGCTTGCGACGCCGGCTCTTCGAGCTTGCCGGCGAGCGTGCTTCCCTGGTCGATATCGCTCTGTTCCAGAACGACCAGCTCGCCACCGACTTGCGTCTCTGGCTCAGGGAGGCCTGCCTGGGTGTACTGGGCGAGCTCAACCGCCTGCGCAGCGAGATCCTCGAGCTGGCCGACAGGCATTGCGAAGTCGTGATGCCTGGCTATACCCACCTGCAACCGGCGGTTCCCGAGCTCCTCGCGCACTGGTGGCTGGCCAGCGCCGAGCGGCTCGAGCGCGATCAGACACGCCTGCGGGATGTGTTCGCCAGGATCAATCTCTGCCCACTGGGCGGCCACGCTTTCGCCGGCGCCACCCAGCCGGTGGACCGGGAGAGCCTTTGCGCTCTCCTGGGCTTCGACGGTGTCATCGAGAACAGTCTCGATGCTGTCAGCGACAGGGATTTCGTGGTGGAGTTCGCCGCTGCCGCAACGCTTGTGGGCGTCCATGTCTCGCAGCTCGCCAGCGAGCTCCTGGTCTGGTCCAGTCGTGAATTCGGTTTCGTGCGCCTGCCCAGGAGTTTCTCGTTCCGCAGCCAGAATTTTCCGCAGAAGCGCAATCCCGAGCTTCTAGAGGTCCTCCGCTCGAGGGCTTCGCAACTGTCCGGCAGGCTGCAGCAATTCGTCAGCGAGCTCAAAGGGCTGACCGTCAGTTATAGCCACGACCTGGAGGAGTCTCTGCCGGGCATCCTCGATATGGTGGAGAACCTCCATTTCATTCTCGACCTCAGCTCAGTGGTATTGCCGGCGATGGTATTCGATACCCGGAGGATGCACGAGGCCGCCAGCATCGATGCCGCAAATGCCGGCAGCGCTGCTGATTTCCTGATCGAGCGGGGTCTGCCCCCGGAGAAAGCCACAGATATCGTCGAGAGGATTCTCGAATACTGCAAAGAGCGCAAAAAGCATTTCGTCGACCTGGCCCCGGGAGAATGGCAGCAGTTCTCTCCGGCTTTTGACAACGAGGTCTACTCCTATGTCAGCGCCGCCTCCTCAATTGATCAGCGCGATACTTTCGGAGGGACGGCAAGAAGCCAGGTGGAAGGCTCGATCAGGCGCGCTCGCGCCACCCTGGCTGAAGATCAGAGCTGGCACCAGGCAGCGGCAGCCAGAATATTAAACATGACTGTGGAAGAGCGGGCTCTATTTAAGTAACCTTTATCATGTCTGCCGGAGCAGATAGAGGAGGTTCGTTCATGAAAGCAATGGTACTGGCTGCAGGTGTTGGCTCCAGACTGGATCCGTTGACCAGCAATTTGCCGAAGCCGCTGGTTCCAGTAGCTAATGTCCCGGTAATGGAGCATATAGTCAGGCTCCTGAGCAAGCATGGCTTCACAGAGATTGTCGCCAATCTTCATTATCTCCCCGATATGCTGGTCAATCATTTCGGTGACGGCAGCCGGTTCGGCGTCAACCTCACTTTCCGGCTGGAAGAGGAGCTCAGCGGCGACGCCGGCGGTGTCAGAGCCTGTCGCGACTTCTTCGGCAAAGAGCCCTTCATTGTGATGATGGGCGATCTGCTCACCGATGCAGACCTATCGAAGATCTATCACGAGCACCGCAGCAAAAAGGCGCTTGCCACGATCGCTGTCAAGCGAGTCAAAGAGGTAGAGCATTTCGGTATCGTCGTCCAGAACGAGCAGGGCTTCATCACCGGCTTCCAGGAGAAGCCCGAGCGCAGCGAGGCCAGATCGAACATGGCTTCCGCCGGGATCTATGTGCTCCAGCCCGAGGTTTTCAAACATATGCCCGAAACAGGCACTTATGGTTTCGGCCGGCAGCTCTTCCCGACGCTCGTGGAGAAGGGTCTGCCGGTGCTCGGCTCGGAGATCGAGACCTACTGGTCCGATGTCGGCACGATAAGCCAGTACAAGGAGTCCAACTTCGACGTCCTCAAGGGCATCATCGATATTCCCCTGGCCGGAATGAAAGAGAAGATTGGCGATTCCATGCGCATCCTCGGCGACGGAGCCGGGATCGATTCGTCCGCCACCGTCTCTGGGGTGGCGATTCTGGGTCGGGGCTCCCGGGTGATGGCCGGAGCGAATCTCAAAGGTGCCGTGGTGGTAGGCGATAACTGTACGATCCAGCCCGGTGCCCATCTGGAGAATGTCGTCATCTGGTCCGGTGTAACCGTCAAGGAGAATGCCGTGATCAAGGACAGCATTGTCGGCAACGGCTGTGTCATCGAGGCCGGTACCGAGCTTGCCGAAGTCACTGCCATGGCTGACGCCTGCGTACCTCTTTGAAAAGGAAACGCACGCACCAGGAGGGAGTGCGTGCGACTTCTTGTGGTGTGCTGCTTTTGTTGCGGCTAGCTTCCAATCGCAGCTGTTGACGACAGCCTCTAATTGCAGTCGGCTGACGTCTGTGATGAGCCTGTCTGAGCGGCTTTCCAGATCTCCATCCAGAGCCAATAATGAAACGGATTGAGGTTTTCCGCGTCCTCTACTTCCACCGGCTCGAGTAGAGACAACCAGGTATGCGGATTCGGGAAGCGCTTTGCCAGGCTGTAGCAATCCGCCATCCAGAGGATCTGCTCGGTAGTATCTTTGGTGGCCATCGTTCTAACCTCTATGGATTCGCTGAAAGCTTTGCCTGAAGCCCCCCGCACTCTTCTAATACCCAGTTTGGAAGAGGTCGAAACCGCAGGAATGTAGCTAGACAACAAAAACCGGATCAGCCCGGAGGCCAGGTCATGCTGCGACCGCCGAGAATGTGTATATGTAGATGATGTACAGTCTGCCCGCCGTCGTCGCCGGTGTTCACGACAAGGCGGAATCCGCCCCGGAGCTTCTCCTTTTCAGCCACCCGGCAGGCTGTGTTGAAGAGGCTGCCAAGCATGGTGTTGTCGGTGAGCTCCTCAATAGTGGCGAAATGTTTACGAGGGATCACCAGAAGGTGTGAAGGAGCCTGAGGGTTGATGTCCCTGAAGGAGACGGCGTGCTCATCCTCGAATACAAGCTGAGCGGGAATCTCCTTTTTGGCTATTTTGCAGAAGAGACACGATTGCTCGGCTTGCTTGTCGGGTATTTCTTCAAGTGACATTTCTTCTTCCTCCTTGGAGAATTGATATCCTAATAGACTTGCATTCGGCAAACCAGGGGAGAATGGACCCATGACAAACGATGGTAATCTTCTGCAACGCTATATAGGTCTGCAGAAGTCGCTTCTCGCGTCCTTGCGCTTGAAAGATGTTCTCGATGCCACCGTGGTCCAGTTCTCGGAGCTGGCCGGAGGCGCCAAAGTGGCGGTCTTTCTCTCCGACAACGAGAGCATGTCCTTCAAGCTCATGGCAGCCCGGGGCTATAGCGAGTACAGCCTGGAGCAGCTGCGGGTCGTCTCCTTCTCGATGGAGAGCCTCCTCAAGTACGTTGTCCAGAAGCGTACTCCGGTGAGCAGCGACAATCCGGATACCGCTCCTAATCTTTCCGGCGCCATCATGAAAAAGGAAGAGAGCGCCGGCCAGATCGCCCTTCCTCTGATATCGGCCAATCTCCTGGTGGGAGCGGTCCTTCTCGATGTGGGCAATGCCAGCATCCTCTCGTACGTGGATTTCTATAACGAGGTGGCTGAGGTGACCGCTCTCTCGGTGGCCAACTCTATTCTTTTCGGCCGCAGCGAATACGAGCGTGAGCGCCTCTCCACGCTCTACAAGACTTCCTGCGCCCTGAGCGGTAGCACCCTCCAGATCAACGAGGTCCTGCAGGTGGCTGCCGACACGGCTCTGGTTCTTGCCAACACGCCCTGCTGCGCCATCCTGCTTCTCGATGAGGGGCAGACCAGCTTCCATCTGGCGGCTTTCAAGGGACTCGACGGCGCCAGCCTCAATGACTTCGATATGACCGTCAACGACTCGGTGGCCGGCTCATGCCTGCGCAATATGCGCACCGAGTATCTCGGCGAAGGCTCGCGTCCGCCTTACGGCATGCCGGCGGCTACGGGCGGCAGCGTCTTCAATTCGGTCCTGGCTGTTCCCATAATCTTCAATCAAAGACCTCTCGGGGTGCTGGAGGTTTTCTCCACCGACGCCCGGGCTTTCCACCGCGAGCAGGTGGAGCTCCTGGAATCGCTCTCCGCGCAGGTGTCTACCGCTCTCAATAACGCCCTCACTCACCAGACCGCTGCTTCGCAGTCGATCATGGACGCCCACACCGGGCTCTACAACCGGCTTCATTTCGAGGATGCCCTTCAGAAGGAAGTGGAGCGCTCGGACCGGCACAAGCACGAGCTCGGCGTCATGTTCGTCGACATCGATCATCTCGGTCAGATCAACGAGCATCTGGGCCAGGACAAAGGAGACGAGGCGATCAGGCACGTGGCCTCGGTGATCAAATCCACCCTGCGCGATATCGACATCGCCTGCCGTTACGGCGGCGAGGAGATTGCCGTCATCCTTCCCGAGACTCCCAACGCCAACATCCTCGAAGTCGCGGATAGAGTGCGCCAGGCCGTGCGTGAGAAGACCGCCCCCGGGGTGGGTACCATCACTGTCTCTATCGGCGTCTCGGCTTATCCTGGCATCGCCGATAGTGCTCAGGCGCTGGTGGTCGGTGCCGAGCAGGCCCTTGACATAGCCAAGTATGAGGGGCGCGATCGGGTGGTGGCCTTCAGCCCCTCGCACAATATCAACCCCGGTGAGATCTCCTGGGAGCAACTCGCCAACCAGGCGCGCATGGCGGTGATCTCCGAGCGCCAGTCGAGGCTCCAGAGCCGGCTCACCGTGGCCCCGGAGTATGCCTCCTGGCTGACCGCCTCGCCGGGCCTGGTCAGCAAGAAACGTCAGGACTAGGGCTGAAATCTGCTTAGATTTCTCTCAGACTCCAGGGAAATCCTCGAATCGAAACACCTGTCCGGCTCTAGCTGTCAGGTCCTCTTGATTTGCGCGAATCTTAGTCCCTGTCGAGGACCCAACCATTAATTTGATCATTAAGAAAAAACGCAAAAGAGCCGGTAGACAGGCATAGATATATACACTTTCAGCAGAAGTTCATGGCAGACTCCGTGCTCCGGTACGTCTGCGCATCGCAATTGAGTCTGTAAATTAGGAGGACAAAGCATTGGCTACTGCAACCAAGCTTCAGATCAAACCCCTGGCCGATCGAGTCGTTATCAAAAAGCTCGACGCCGAAGAGAAAACTTCCGGTGGAATCGTCCTGCCGGACACCGCTAAAGAAAAGCCCCAGCAAGGCGAAATTCTTGCCGTCGGCGCTGGTCGCTACGATGACAAGGGCAATCGTCAGCCCATGGAAGTGAAAGTGGGAGATAAGGTCCTTTTCGCCAAGTATTCCGGCACCGAAGTCAAAATCGACGGCGTCGAATACTTGATCCTGGCTGAGCGTGACATCCTTGCAGTCATCAGCTAACCATAACTAACTCGGATAAAAGAGAGGAAAACATCAAAATGGCTAAGCAAATTTGTTATGACGAACAGGCCCGCCGCGCTCTTGAGCGTGGAGTGGACCACGTCGCCAACACTGTCAAAATCACCCTCGGCCCTGCCGGCCGCAACGTGGTGCTCGAGAAGAAATTCGGCGCCCCCCAGATCATCAATGACGGCGTTACCATCGCCAAAGAGATCGAGCTCGAAGATCACCTGGAGAATGCCGGTGCTCAGCTCGTTCGCGAAGTCTGCACCAAGACCAACGATGGCGCCGGCGACGGCACCACCACCGCTGCCGTTCTTGCTCAAGCCATGATCAAAGAAGGCCTCAAGAACGTTGCCGCCGGTGCCAATCCGATGATCCTGCGTCGCGGCATCCAGAAAGCCTCCCAGAAGGCTGTCGAGGAAATCAAAAAGCTCGCCAAGCCCGTCGAAGGCAAAAAGGAAATCACCCAGGTAGCCACCATCTCCGCCGGTAACGACGAAGAAATCGGCAGCATCATCGCTGATGCCATGGAGAAAGTCGGCAAAGATGGCGTGATCACTGTTGAAGAGTCCAAATCGATCAACACCGAGCTCGAAGTGGTCGAAGGCATGCAGTTCGACAAAGGTTATGTCTCTGCTTACTTCGTCACCGATTCCGAGAAAATGGAAGCCGTCCTCGACGAGCCTTTCATCCTCTGTGTCGACAAGAAAGTGAACCTCCTGGCCGACATGGTCCCGGTGCTCGAGAAAGTGGCTCGCTCCGGCAAGCCCTTCCTGCTCATCGCTGAAGATGTCGAAGGCGAAGCCCTCGCCACCCTGGTGGTCAACCACCTGCGCAAAGTGCTTCCCTGCTGCGCCGTCAAAGCCCCCGGCTTCGGCGATCGCAGAAAAGAGATGCTCAAAGACATCGCCATTCTTACCGGCGGTCAGGTCATCTCGGAAGAAGCCGGCAACAAGCTCGAGAACGTCACTGTCGAAATGCTCGGCCATGCCCGTCAAGTAATCGTCAGCAAAGACAAGACCACCATCGTTGCTGGTAAGGAAAGCAAGTCCGAAGTCGAGAAGAGAATCGCTCTGATCAAGAAACAGATCGAAGATTCCGATTCCGAGTTCGACAAAGAGAAGCTCCAGGAGCGTCTTGCCAAGCTCGCCGGCGGCGTCGCCGTGATCAAGGTCGGTGCTGCCACCGAGACCGAGCTCAAAGATCGCAAGTATCGTTTCGAAGATGCTCTCAACGCTACCCGCGCTGCTGTTGAAGAAGGTTACGTCTCCGGAGGCGGCACCACTCTTCTCAACATCGCCAAGAAGCTCGAGAAGAGCGCCAAGGATCTCCACGGTGACGAGCGCACCGGTTTCGAGATCGTGGTTCGCTCCTTCGAATACCCGGTCCGCCAGATCGCCAGCAACGCCGGTCTCTCCGGTGAAGTGGTGGTCGAGCGTATCAAAGAGAAGAACGAAGATGGCTACGGCTTCAATGCCATGAAGTTCGAATACTGCGACATGGCCAAGGCCGGTATCATCGATCCCGCCAAGGTCGAGCGCTTCGCCATCCAGAACGCCAGCTCTATCGCTGCCATGTTCCTGACCACCGAAGCTCTGGTTGTCGATCTTCCCGAAGAGAAGAAGACACCGATGATGCCCGACCATGCCGGTATGGGCGGCTTCTAAACCAGGCCAATAGATAGCGAGAAGGGGGTCGCCCGGCGACCCCCTTTTTGTCTGGACTCCGAAATAAATCAGACGCCGAAACGCTCCCGGAAGGAAAGGAGCTTCGCCAGATCGATATTGCCGCCGCAGGCCACGACCACCACGGTCTCGCCCCGGGCATAGTCGATCTTCTTCGCGGTCAGGGCTGCGATATTGCAGGATGCCGCCGGCTCGAGGAGCACTTTGTCATGATCCAGGGTGGTCAGGATCGCCTCCACTGCGGAGCGATCGTCCACCACGGCGATTCCGGATACTTTCTCCCTGATGATGGCAAGCTGCCTCTCCCGGGTTCGTCTGGCTCCCAGGCTGTCGGCGATGGAGGTGATGGCCGGCAGCTCGACGAGCTTGCGGGCCCGGATGCTGCGGCTCATGCAGTCGGCTCCTTCGGTTTCGACACCGGCGACTCTGGTGCCCGGCGCCAGCCAGGTGGTGGCGGATGCAATACCTGAGACGAGACCGCCGCCACCGATGGAGGCGACGATCAGATCGGGTCTGGAACCCTGCTCCAGGATCTCGGCAACTATGGTGCCCTGACCGGCCATGACTTGCTCGTTGTCGAAAGGATGGATATAGGCGCGCTCGTTCCGGGAGGCATATGCCATGGCGCTTTCATTGGCGTCATCCCAGGAGGCTCCTTCGATGATGATTTCGGCATCCAGTTTTTCGAGGGCTTCGATCTTGTGTGAAGCGGTGCTCTCCGGCAGAAAGACCGTGGCTCTGCTGCCCAGCAGGCGTGCGGCATAGGTGAGACCGAGACCGTGGTTGCCACCGGAAGCAGTGACTACCCCCCGGCGCAGTCCTTCGTCATCGAGCTGGCAGACGGCGTTGATGCCGCCTCTCACCTTGAAAGAGCGGGTGGGCTGGAGACATTCGAGCTTGAGCAGGACCTCGGCCCCGGTGACCTCGCTCAGGTATGCCGAGCGAATCAGAGGCGTTGGTTTGAGCCATGACTTGACATTGCAGATGGCGAGCTTGAGCTCGTGGCTGCCTATCGATCTGGTAGACATGCTGAGTATTCTACACAAAGGGAACCCTCGCCGGCATTGAATTACGCCGGTAGTGCTATTTCACTGTCAAGTGCGAGGAGGAAGGAGTGATGACTGCTAAATTCGAGAAATTCGATTTGCTCGATTTGTTTCATGAAGAGCGCCTGGGCGAAGTAGCTCATGTGTTCGACGCGCTCATTAAAATTCCTGGAGGGAAGTTCGGTTTACGGTCATAGATAGACGAACTCGAGTATTCCATGGTGATGAGCCATGTGGACGAGGCCGCCTTCATCCGCGATCTGGTGGAATTACGTGAGAGGCTCCGGGATTTCGCCCGGTGCGAGTCAGGCGAAGTTTTCAAAGCCATGCGCATGAAACTCACCGGAGCCGAGAAAAGCATGGTGGAGAAGCAGATCGCCAGGGAGCTCGTGGGCTAGAACTTGTGCAAGAACTTGCGTCCAGATCTGATATGGTGGTTTATATAGGATCCGGACTTTTAGCTAAGGAGCTCAGCCGATTGACCGAAGTGTTTGTCATAGGGCTCGGTATCGATCCCAGAGATGATCAGCCGATTCTGGTGCTCAGCGATGCTGCCGGAAAAAGAGCGCTGCCTATCTGGATCGGCGCTCCGGAAGCCAGCGCCATCTCCAGCGCGCTCCGCAAGCAGGACTTCGGCAGACCCATGACCCACGACCTCCTGTTCAACACTATCCAGGAGCTCGATTACACAGTCAAGGGAATCGAGATTGTCAAAGAGACCAACAATATCTTTTTCGCCACCATCAAGCTCGCTTCCCGAAAAGGAAAGGGAAAAGAACTCATTCGGGAGATCGATGCCCGGCCTTCCGATGCCATCGCCATTGCCATCCGAGCCAATGCGCCCCTTCATGTTGCCAGCGAGGTTTTCGAGTCCCGGTCCGTGCCCCTGGAGAGAGAAGGGGACGAGGAGATTGAGCTGGTGGCGGAAGAGAAAGAAGACGATCGGGAATTCAAGCGCTTCCTGAGCGAAGTGAAAGCATCCGATTTCAAGCTCGAATAACCTGGCAGCCTACTGCTTGATATCGCTTGCGCCGTAAGAAAGCTTTTCGGCCAGGCGCTCGTAGGTCTCGGCCTCTTTGTCTTTCTTCGCTTTTCTCATGAGACCGGCATAGCCTTTCAGGGCTTCTTCCACGGTCTGATTGTAAAGAGAGTGATGGGCGGAAACCGATGCCATGGCTTTCTCGAGCAGGGGCTTGGCTCGCCAGCCATAGCCCATGCGATTGTAGACGTTTGCCAGGCGGCAGAGGGTGTCGACATAACGTCTGTCGGTGGCACCATAGCGTATGGCATGCTCCAGGGACTCTTTGTACATGCCTGCAGCCAGAACCAGCTCGCCCCGGGCGTCGGCTTTGCGGGCGACATTGTTGAACGAGTTGAACAGATCCAGAACCGGCGGGTGGTCGTCCACTGTGGGCTCGCTGGTCTGGGCCAGGGCGGGAGCCCAGTTCACGGAGCAAATAGCCGCGCACAGCAGGGTCATCACTAGAGCATTTCTGGTATCTTTTCTCATTTCCTGGATCTCCGCTTCCCGAGAATAACTTACCCGGCTATCGAGCTAATTAGGGCATAATTTAAGCAACTCGGAAAAATGCGAAAACAATGCTCTATAGGACCTGCTTATTCCTGATTTCCATAGTCTGCGTCTGCCCGGGCGCGGTCCTCGCTCAGGAAAGCGAGATGGAGAGACAGACCCGCCGGATGGAGCGGCGAATGGTCAACGAGCAGGCTGACTTCCAGCTCTATCTCCAGATGATGAAGGTCAACAACTATCTCTACCAGTACTGTCTCTGGAATCACCGGTGGCCCGAGCCCATCGACCAGGAGAATCAGGTGATCAATCAGCTTTCCGAGCTGATCCCGAACAATCCCTACAAACCCGACCAGCTCCAGGAGTCGGCGGGGGAAAGCACCGATCCCGATTATCGTTATATCAATCAGCCGCTCAACGAAGACTATTCCGGTCGAGCCGCTTCCGGATTCTCCCGGCAGTCGTCATATGTGCCGGATAATTCATACGAGGCTTACGGCAGCAAGAAGATCAAACTGAAATTCAATCCCAGTCTCACTATCCAGCAGGCGGAGGAATGGCAGGGCGATCCGCCCGACGACTGGCAGGAGTCGCCTGGCACCATTACTGGTATCAGTAACGGCATGAATCTGGTGGTCGTCTGGGGGGCCGGTGCAGACGGCCGGCCTATAAGGGTGCCGGGCGGCGGCAAGGTGCGCCTGTTTATAACCAATATCCTCATGGATGCAGAGGGTTACGGAAACAATTAATCAACGAATTATTCGCAACCGCTTTAAGCACGATTATAGATTCCCCGATCGATTTGAAAGAGCGTTCTACGAAAAGCCTTTCGAGGTCGGGGATTCTCTATGCGAAGCAGAAGTTCTTTTTGCGAGCACTTCTCAATAGGCGCTTGGATCAATTGCATCTGATGCTTCAGTTTCAAGGACCGGTGTATTCAAGAAGCACTATTTGGCGCCGAACTGGCTACAATGCTCCGGTAGTTAATGAGGAGCGACCTGTGAGCGAACTCAGCGAGATCCTGCACAATATCGCCGACCATACCGAGACTCTGCACCGGATAATCGGCGATCAGAACCTGGAGACCGAGCTCAAGCGCAGGATGGTCGAGCATATCATCCTGGAGGAGAAGGACAACTCCGAGAGATTGAGACGGTTGCATGCCGGCAATCCCAGACCGATTACTCAGAAGCTCCTCGACCACAGCTATTTCCTGCAACAAATGGTGTCTTCCGACTCCATGAATGTCGAGCTGAAAGCAGAGCTTCTCCATCATTTCATGGAAGAGCACCAGGAATGGCAGCGGGATCTTCAAGTCGACTACCACGCTCCGGCTCCGGCTTCGGTTTCTGACGCCAGAAAGGAAGCAGGCAAGCCGGCTTCGAAAAAAGAAAGCACAACATCTTGGACAGTCGGCCCCATGTGGGGTCAGGGAGGCTAACGTGTGGAAGAGTCATCAGAAGCTTACTGAGCTTCCTATTACCGAACAACAAGCGCAGAGCATGCTCGAGGCGGCCGTGCAGGAAGTACGCCGCACGGTGGTGGCGCGCAAGCTCATGGCTCTATACGGCCCTCTGGGCGCCGGCACCGAGTCGGTGTCTCTCGAGCGGCACAGCCAGGACTCGCCGGCGGAAATCGATCTCGAGGGCAAACCCGATCCGCAGCCAATAGGCGCTCACGAAAAAGAGCAATATGTTCGGGTGCCGATTATCTTTAAAGACTTCATCCTTCACTGGCGTGATGTCAAATACAGCCAGGACACCAGCTCTCCCCTGGACAATACCCATGCCATAAGGGCTGCTCATCAGGTGGGCGACAAAGAGGACAATCTCCTCTTCAATGGCTCCGAGGATCTGAAGATCTTCGGTCTGCTCAACTGCCCGGGCATCCAGACCATCGAAGGCGGAGACTGGACCAAGCCCGGCGACTCGGTGGCGGATGTTTATATGGCGGTGCGCAGCCTTCTGGCTAAGGACCATCACTTTCCCTATGTGCTTGTGATGTCCCTGGACATGTACGAAGCGCTCCTGAAGCCGGTGCGCGAATCCCCGGTCCTCGAGCTCGAGCAGATCAGCAAGCTCTGCGTGGATGGTGTCTACTGGAGCGCTCAGATTCCCTCGGGCACCGCCGCCTTGCTCTCCACGGGCTCCCAGAATTTCGACATCGCTGTTGCCGAGGACCTGCGTATCGCCTATCTCGGGCCCAGTGATATGAACTACCGGTTCCGGGTCTATGAGTCCCTGGTTCTGAGAGTGAAGCGGCCTACCGCCATCTGCATGATCAAGTCGAAGAGCAAAGGCAAGTAATTCGCCGGGTCTCGACAAAAGAAAACCGGCCTCGTCGAGGCCGGTTTCGTTTGTTATGGCAATCTCTTGTCTCAGGCAATAGAGATAATCGGAGCGAATGAAAGCACGGCTTGAATAGCGAGCAGAGTTTTGGCGGCCCGGTGAGCGACATAAGGATTGTCGTCGTCCAGGAGGCGTGAGAGCCAGGATTCGCCGATATGTGGATTCTCGGCCATCTGGTAGCGGACATATTCGCTCTGATCAGCAGCAAGCATCTCGAGAGCCCGGACCGGAGCGTTTGGATTGTCGCAAACCGCGGCTCGCACCTCGGGATCTTTGTCCACGGCCAGTGCCAGGAGAATGGCTTCGGGGGTTTTTTCGTTCTCTGCCACCCTCATGCGCACTCGCGCATCCGGATTCTGGGAGAGGCGAAGGAGTTCCGGGTTTTGAGTATCTGGGTTTCCAGCAGGGAAATAGTCAGTGAGATACGTCGCAATCATGGGATCTGATTACCTCTTCGAAATATGCTTAACAATTAGAATCTAAGAAACCTCTCAGATCAAATTGACTAAGTTTAATCCGGGATAATCTGGACCTGTACCGATCCTGTATCTCATTCCCGGCCAAGCGATAGAGAGAATGTTATCCTGAATATGATCAAAAAGTTAAGGCTTGCCCGAGATGCGCCAGGGCTGCCGGGTTCGAACAGGGGTATATGACAAACGTGGAAGACAACTGTCCGAGCTGTTTGAAGCCAAGGCAGGCTGGCCAGAGCGGCAGCCTTACCCAGTGGATTGCTGTGTGTCGATGTCACGAGGAAGAGAACCTCGCTCAACAGGCGGAGTCCCTCAATATCTGCTTCAAGTGCGGCAAAGCCATAGATCCCGGGCGCTCGGGCAGTTTCACTCAGTGGATCTTTCGTCCGGAGAGCTGCCGCTGCGATGTCCCTCGTTTGTACTCTGACTTCGATCCGGCAGCCGACCCCGCTCCGCTCGAGAGCCAGCCGGTCGTCGAGGAAGAGGAGCTGGATTTTCTTGATCTACCAGCCGACGAGTTCCCGGTGGACCGTTATCGTCCCCTGCGCAAGATCGGCGCCGGGGCCGCAGGCTCGGTGTATCTTTGCCGGGACAGCGTGCTCAAGAAGGATGTGGCGGTGAAATCCCTGAGCTCGCTCACACCGGCTCAGCTCATCACCTTCCAGCGCGAGGCCCGGGTGACGAGCCAGCTCAACCATCCGAACATCGTCCGGGTCTTCGACTTCGGAGTGGTGGACGGCCGCATTCCTTACATGGTGATGGATTTTTTCGACGGCGGCAGCCTGAACCGTTACCTGGAAGAGAGTGGTCCGCTTTCCGAGGAGCTGGTCACAGGCGTGATCATCCAGGTCTGCCAGGCTCTCTCGAAGGCTCACGGCATGGGGATCTTCCACCGCGACCTGAAGCCCGGCAATATCCTGGTTCGAAAGCGTGAAGGGGTGCTCGAGGCCAGGCTCATTGATTTCGGAATCGCGCACGTGGGTGTGGACCTCGAGGATCGCAGCCCCACCATCCTGGAAGGCAAGAAGGCGGTGGGCACTCCGGCTTATATGAGCCCGGATCAGATCGATACCGGTGTCTATGACGCCCGGAGCGAAATCTACTCTCTGGGCTGCATTCTCTACGAGCTTGTCACCGGCGAGCAGGTCTTCTCCGGCGCCAATGCCCTGGATGTCATATACAAGCACAAGAATGAGCAACCACCAGTGGTGCAGACCACCACCACCGGTCTGGACAGGATAATTGCCCGCTGCCTGGAGAAAGATCCCGACCTCCGCTATCAGAGCGCCGAGGAGCTGTCCGCGGCCCTGCGCAATCTGGAGCGCGAAGCGTTGCCTCCGGACGGCGCCCATGCTCCGAGCGCCGTAGCCGGCGGCCGAAGGACCTCGTCTCTGGTGGCGGCTCTGGTGATCGGCGGCGCTTTAGTATCGTCGGTAGTGCTTCTTTCGGTGCTCGGAATCATCGATTTGCAAAAGCCCTCGCTGTCCGGTCCGAAATCCGGGGATAATGCCAGTAAGCCCGAGGAGATGGACGCAGCCATGCTGCCGGAGCTGGTCGGGCAGAAGCCCCCGGCAGGAGGAGACATTCCGGCGGAGGAAAGACCTCTCAATGACACCACTATTCTTTTTACCGGGCCCACCGCCATGGCTTCTTTTCGCAAAGAAGTGGCGGAGAACCCGGGCAAGCAATATCTCAATATCGCCCTGCAGTATGCCGACCTCACCGACGACGATATCGAAGAGCTGGTCAAGCTCAATCCCCAGGCTCTTCTGGTCAGCGGCAATCCTCGTCTGACCGACCGGAGCTGCGAGCTCATCTCCAGGCTACCTTTTCTAGACCGCCTGGAGCTCGAGGAATCGACGAAGATCACGGGAAAGGGTCTGGCCATGCTCGACAAAGCGCCCCGCCTGGGGTATATGTCTTTTCGCAACTGCAATCTGAGCGATGCCGATCTGGCTTCGCTCAAGCCCGAATCACCACTGTTCAAGCTCATTGTCTCCGGCAATCCCCGGCTTACTCTTGCCGGCATCGAGAAGCTCTCGAGGCGCAAACGCACCCTCGAGGTGGTGGCTGAAAACTGCGCCGGAATCGGGCGCCCGACCCCGGCTCAGTTGCAGAGGCTCTATTCCCTGGGCAATATCAGGCTCACCTTAGTGGACGAAGGAGACTTCGACCTCAAGAAGATCACCGAGGACTTCATGCTCGAGTGAGCACCAGGAAATGCCGATTCAAATAGCCGCGCAGGTCGCTTTCATCCAGGGGCTGGCTCCGGTAAGCGATATAGCCGTCCGGTCTGATCAGATAGAGACAGGCCGAGTCCGCGCCATACTTGTGCTTCACCGAGTGATCCCAGTCGGTGGCGATTCGAGTCTCGTCACTGAGCAAGCCCGCCAGGCTGTCCCGGTCTTCATGGCTGTCCACGACGGCAAAGGAGTCGATGATGTCGCCAAAGTCCGAGTCGATGGACTTGATCAGGGCTGCTGCTTTTTCCAGACAAGCCCTGCTCGGCTCGCGGCCGGCAAGCACGAGAAGCTTGTGCTTGATTCCTGCCAGAAGCGGGTAGAGCCTTTCCGGTGAAGTCTCTCTGCGGCTTTCGACGAATGCGTCCGGGGCCAGGTCCCCGGCCCGGGGACCGCGGTGGAATTCCATATATCCCGTGAGCCCGTGGCTGTCTTGCAGGTTTCTCAGCGGGGGCACCACCGAATCGATCAGGCTCGGGGCATGCTCGGCGACAATTGCTGATTTGCGATAATTGAGCGAATGCTCCGAGATGGTGTTGCGCATTCTCTCCTGAATGACCTCCTGGGCCGAGAGCAGGGGCGCGATTCTGTTGCGCAGATGCTTGGCCACCGGATTCCTGGTGGTATTGACCTTCATCATGAAGTCGGTCATCTTGAGGACACCAAGGGCAATGGCAAGACGCTCGTCGTTATAGCTCTCGAGAAATTCATCGGATACACGGCCGGAAATGGCCAGGGCGAGCTTCCAGGCCAGGTTGCAGGAGTCCTGCATGCCTGTGTTCATGCCCTGCCCGCCTGCCGGGCTGTGAATATGAGCGGCGTCGCCGGCGATAAACACACGGCCGACGCGGTAGCGATTGACATGGCGGCGGTGGATGGCGAACGCCGCCATCCAGAGCGGGTCCCCCAGAGTGAGCTTCGCGGGGCAGCGCTCGTCCACGACTTTCTGGAGCTCGGCGAGATCGGGATCTTCTCGGCGAGGCCCTGTGTCGCCGATGTCGCCGACGACCCGGAAGCGATCGTTGCCGTAGGGGAAAAAGGCCAGGAGCCCGTCACCGTTGTTGAATACATTGATCTCGTTCTCGGCGATATCGCCCTGCACCGAGACATCTCCCAGGAGGAAAGTCTCAGGATATTGCTCGCCCTCGAACCCGAGACCGAGCAGATGACGGACCTTGCTGTGGGCCCCGTCGCAGCCGACCAGATAGCGGCAGGCGATCTCCTGGCGATTGCCGTCGGCATCGACAATGGTGGCAATGACGCGGTCGCCGATCTGCTCCATCTCCACCAGCTCCAGAGAATGCTCGACAGTCTTGCCCAGGCTAGAGAGGTGCTCGCGGAGGATCTGCTCGGTCTTGCTCTGGGGCAGGCAGAGTGCGAAGGGGAAAGCGCTGTCGAGCTCGTCCAGGGTGAGATGCGCGATGCGCTTGCCGTCGGCGAAAATATTGACGACATTCACTTGCACCCCGGAAGCGATAAACTCATCGCTGACCCCGAAGTCGTCGAGGATCTCCATTGTGCGCGAATGCACGGCCAGGGCTTTCGATTTGTCCGACGGCTCCTTGTACTTGTCGATGATCCGGAAATCCACGCCCTGTCTGGCAAGTTGTATCGCCATGGTCAAACCTGTCGGTCCGGCTCCTACTACCAGCACGTCGAGATCGGTTTTTCTGTCTGTCATCTCAGTCTCGCCTCCTCACAAGCAGGGCTACAGCATATGCTTCCATAGCCTCGCCCCGGCCCACTTCGCCCATGCGCTCTGCGGTCTTGGCTTTCAGGCTGATTGAATCGGTGCCGATAGAGGCGGCGCCTGCCAGGCTCGCCTTCATGGCTTGATAATGATCCGACAGGCGAGGCTTCTCGCAGACCACTGTGGCGTCAATATTGCCGATGGCAAAGCTGTGCTCTTCGAGCAACGCCACCGTCTTCTCCAGCATCGCCAGGCTCCGGATTCCTTTGATCGAAGCGTCTCCGGGCGGAAAATGCTGGCCTATGTCTCCGAGACCGGCTGCGCCGAGGAGGGCATCGATGATGGCATGGGTGAGGACGTCACCGTCCGAGTGTCCTGCCAGACCGCGATCGAATTCGATCTCGATGCCCCCCAGGAAAAGCGGTATGCCGGACTCGAGCCGGTGTATGTCATAGCCATTGCCGACCCGGAAGGGGCAATCTATATTCGGACTTTCCACCATGACAGGTCCTCAGGCGATCGTGAGCAGGATGCTGTCCCGCTCCACTGTCTGTCCGACTTCGACTTTGATATCACTAATGGTGCCATCAATATCCGCCACTATATCCGATTCCATCTTCATGGCCTCGAAAACGATCAGCCGTTGTCCGGATTTGACCTGGTCGCCCTTTTTAACCAGGAGCTCTTTGACCAGACCGTGCATGGAAGCGGAGATCGCGCCGCTGCCCCCGGTTTTGCTGGTGCTCCGGGAAGCTCGCCGGGCCGGGGGTCGGGTCCTGGCGGTCTTGCCGGTTTTGGCTCCTGCCGGCACCAGCTCGGTCACCTGGACCTTGAAGACTTTCTGATCGACTTCCACTTCGTAGGTCCTGGCCCCGGAGCCGTCGCCGTTATTCTCCGCCGGTTTCAGCAAGGACCCCCGGCCGGCGTTGAAGTTTTTTTTTTCGCTTCTGGCCCTGATCTCTTTCCAGCCCGGCATCATTTCTTTCTCGACATATGCGGTATGGACTTCGCCCGCCTGATACGTCGGGTCGTCGAGAAGAGCCAGATGGAATGGAATCGTGGTCCTCACTCCGTCGATGACGAAGTCGTTGAGAGCCAGGCGCATTCTCTGTATGGCCTCATGCCGGTTGCGGCCCCAGACCACCAGTTTGGCCAGCAAAGAGTCGTAGAAAGGCAATACCTGATAGCCGGGATAAGAGGCGCTGTCCACCCGGGCGAAGGGATGTTGCGGCTCTATATAATTGGAAATGGTGCCGGGGTTGGGCATGAAGTTCTTGTCCGGATCCTCGGCGTTGATCCGGCACTCGATGGAGTGACCTCGCTGGGCGACTTCCTCCTTGCTCACCGAGAGCTTCTCGCCTGCGGCGATGAGAATCTGTTCTTTGACTATGTCGACGCCGGTGGTCATCTCGGTGATCGGGTGCTCCACCTGCACCCGGGTGTTCATCTCGAGGAAATAGAAATCCTCGCCGGCTACGAGAAACTCAAGAGTGCCTGCCGATGTGTAGCCGAGAGCGCGAGTGCCGCGCACTGCCGCCTCGAGCAGCTTCGCTTTGACCTGCGGGTCGAGCTTGGCTGCCGGTGTCTCTTCCAGAAGCTTCTGGTGCCGGCGCTGGCTGGAGCAATCTCTTTCATACAAATGGATGACGTTGCCGTGATTGTCGCCGAGCACCTGCACTTCGATATGGCGGGGCTTGTCGAGATACTTCTCGACATAGACTTCGGGGCTGCCGAAATAGCTGGCGCCTTCCCGCTGGGCTCCGGCAAGAGCGGTTTCCACCTCATTGTCGTTGCGCACCACGCGCAGCCCCCGGCCGCCACCACCGGCGCTGGCCTTGATGGCGATGGGATAGCCGAAACGCGAGGCGAGCTCTTTGACCTTTTCCGGGTCGGTGACCGGATCGATGGTGCCGGGCACCACCGGCACCCCTGCCTTCTCCATGACCTGGCGGGAGTGCACTTTCGATCCCATCTGCCGGATCACGTCGGGGGCGGGGCCCACGAAAGTGATACCGGCTCTGGTGCATTCTTCGGCGAACTGTCCGTTTTCGGCCAGGAATCCGTAACCGGGGTGAATGGCTTCAGCGCCGGCTTTTTGCGCCAGCTCGAGGATCTGGGAGGCGTCCAGGTAGACCTGGTTGGGCGGCCCTTCGAGTTTCCATGTCTCACCGGCCAGCTTGACGTGCCGGCTTTCCCGATCGGCCTCCGAGAAGATAGCGACCGGAACGATGTCAAGCTCACGACAGGCCTGGATTATTCTTACGGCGATTTCACCACGATTGGCGATTAGAAGTTTCTTGAACATTGCGGCTTCGATCCTCGGAGATTGTGACGTCAAAGCTAAATTAGCTTTCAGCAAGCGCATATGCTGCGACCTGAGACCAAGCTATCAGCATCGCAATAAAAAGGAATAAGAAAACAGGAAAATATCATTTTTGCTGCCCGCGGGTGCTTGCCGGGGCAGTTGAGCAACTGTTGACTTCCTGGTTTTCCAGAGGGTAATGATGATAGGATCTCTCTGTTCACTTAGTAAGGCGGACTATGTCAACCGCGCAATCTTTCAAACGGATCTTCATGGCCGGCTCGGGCTTCATGGGCCGCGCCATCGCCTATCTCATCGTCTCGCGATCGCAGGCGGATGCGGTCCTCTACGATATTTCCGACGACGCCCTGAAGCTGGCGCTGTCCGAGATCGACAAGTTCGGGGCCAAGTCCGTGGAAAAGGGTCTCTTCAGCGAGAAGGAGCTGGCGGAGATCAAGGGTCGCATCGTCACCACCACCTCCACCGACAGGGCATCCGACTGCGATCTCGTGATCGAGGCGATTCGCGAAGACCTCGATGTAAAGAGAGAGCTTTTCGCCAGACTCGACAGGACCTGCCCGGTTGAGACTGTCTTCGCCTCCAACACTTCCTCTCTGCCTATCACCAGTCTGGCATCGGCTACTACCCGCTCGGACCGATTCATAGGTATGCATTTCTTCTCCCCGGCTCACGTCATGAAGCTGGTGGAGATCATCCCGGGCGTGGATACCAGTGATGAGACCATCGCCAGGGTGCGCACTTTCGGTGAGAGCCTGGGCAAGACCATTATCAAGTCCAAGGACTTTCCCGGCTTCATCACAACTCGTCTGGGAATGGTCCTTATCAACGAAGCGGCTTTCGCCCTCATGGAGGGGCTCTCGAGCCCTGAAGAGATCGATCAGGGCATGACCCTGGGTTATAACCATCCGATGGGACCCCTGGCCCTGGCCGACTTCGTCGGTCTGGACATCGTCCTCAATATCATGGAGACGATGCAGGAAGGCTTCGGCGATCCCAAGTACCGCCCCTGCCCGGTGCTCAGGCAACTGGTCACCGCCGGGCACCTGGGGCGAAAAACCGGTAAGGGCTTCTACGCATATGGTGGCAAAGGGTGATCTCGATAACCTTATACATGGTTACCACTTTCCTGATTCTCGGCCTGTTCGGGCTGACCTGCGCTTTCTATCATTATCTGCGCCAGGTCGAGAGGTCGACAATCCCTGATAAGAGCCTGCCTTTCGTCTCGATTCTCGTACCCGCCCGTAACGAGGAAGGCAAGATCGAGCGCTGTATCGAGTCTCTGCTCAATCAAGATTATCCCAATTTCGAGCTGATCATCATCGACGATCGCTCCACCGACCGCACCGGCGAGATCATCGAGACCTTCGCCGCGAAGGACAGCCGGGTCCGCTATGTTCAGGGCAAGGACGCTCCGGACGGCTGGATCGGCAAATGCAATGCCCTGGCTCATGCCGTCGGTTATGCCTCTGGAGACTGGCTTGTCTTCACGGACGCCGATACCTATCACAAACCCAATTCGGTGCGGGACGCCGTCTCCCATGCAGTGGTCAACAAGCTGGACCTGCTCTCTTTCATGCCCCTGCAGGAGCTGGGCAGTTTCCCCGAGCGCCTGATCATGCCGCTTCTCCTGGGCTCTTTCCTCCTGGGCGATCCTTTTCATACCGTCAACGATTCCGATGCCAAGCGGGCTTATGCCTACGGGCAGTTCGTCCTCTGCCGGGGCAGCTCTTACGATGCCGTTGGCGGTCACCAGAGCGTCCGGGACGAAATCGTCGAAGACCATGCCATGGCCAGGGTCTTTAAAGAGAAGGGCTATAAGATTGCCGTGGCTGACGGCAAGAACCTCTACAGCGTCCGCATGTACACCGACCTCGAGTCTCTGTGGCACGGCTGGACCAAGAACCTCTTCTCTTTCATCGACAGCCGCCTGAGCAACCTTTTGCTTATCCTGGTGATGATGAACACCGTCGTGCTCCTGCCTTATTTCGAGCTGGCCTGGGTGATTGCCGAGTGGCTCGAGGGTGACGTGACCATCAATACCTACCGCCTCACGGTCCTTGTGCTGGTGCAATATGTCACTTTCTTCTTCTGGTACAAGAAGACCTCCGAGCATTTCCAGGGTGTCGACTGGCGCCACTTCTTCCTTCATCCTTTCGGGATCATCGGCGTCAGCGCCCTCTATATTCATTCGGCCTATCTGGTTCTTTTCGGGGAGCAGGTCAACTGGAAGGGCCGCCGCTATGTAGTCAATACCCGCAAGACTATCTGCTCTGAGACGAGCCCTCTGGAGAAGGCCAAGCTCATGACCGACTCTCCTGATTGATCATTGGCTAAATGAACCAGGAAGGTAAAAAACCAAGCGTTGTCCAGCTCCAGGGATTCATCCGGGACGGCGATCGGCTCCGTTTCGTGGCTTGCGACGGGGGCTCTTATACAGGACATCTCAAGTGGTTCGACGATCAGTCCTTCTGTCTGGAGCTCGAGGACGGGGATTCCTTTACCCTGCTCCGGCATAGCGTTATCGGTTACGGCCCTGCCCCCTTGTCTCAGTAAGTTCTGGGTAAGTTCTGGGTAAGCTCGGGGCAACTTCGGAAATCCGCTGTATAGCCGGTCTATATGTATCCAGCGGTTGGATCCAAATCCCCCTTGCCGTGTTAGACTTAAGCACGGTAGCGGGTTTTTGGGGCTTTCTGGAGTGATTAACTTGGTAGGTTGGTTTAAAGGCTGGATCAATAGCGGCGTCGGGGTAGACCTGGGAACCGCCAATACGCTCATTTATGTGAAGAACCACGGTGTGGTGCTCAGGGAGCCGTCGGTGATCGCCATCGACGACAATACCAAAGAAGCGCTGGCCGCGGGCGAGGAAGCCAGGGCCATGATCGGGCGCACACCGATCGGAGTGCGGGCTATCCGGCCGCTTCGCGATGGTGTCATCGCCGAGCTGGACGACGCCAAGATCATGCTCGAGATGTTCATCAAGCGGATATCCGCTCACCAGACGGCGATCAAGCGCCCCGAGTTCGTCATTGCCGTTCCTTCCGGGATTACCAGCGTGGAGCGGATCGCCATCTCCAAAGTCGCGGAGAGCGCCAATCCCATCCGGACCTATATGCCCGAAGAGACCATGGCTGCCGCCATCGGTGCCGACCTTCCGGTCACCGAGCCGACCGGCTCCATGATTGTTGATATCGGCGGCGGTACTACCGAGGTCTCGGTGCTTTCCCTTTCCGGAATCGTCGTCAGCGACTCCATTCGCATTGCCGGCGACGAGCTCAATGACGCCATCAGAAGCTATCTCAAGAAAGTCCACAGTCTCGATATCGGCGAGAAGACCGCCGAAGAATTGAAGTTCCGTCTGGGCTCGGCATGGAAAACAGAAGAGAACGACAAATACAATGTCCGCGGTCTCAACCTGATAAACGGTCTGCCGCGCACCGTTACCGTCAGCAGGGGTGAGGTCCGGGAGGCTATCCATGAGCCTCTCTCGTCCATCGTCGAGGCGGTCAAGCGTACTCTGGAGAAAACCCCTCCCGAGCTTGCCGCCGATATCTTCAATCGCGGTATTGTGGTTGTCGGTGGCGGCGCCCTCTTGCAGGGTCTCGACGAGCTCATCTCCAGCGAGACGGAAGTGCCCGTATTCATCGCCGACGATCCGCTCTCGGCGGTGGCGGTGGGCACCGGCAAGCTGCTTACCGATCCCACCTACAGTCGTGTTCTGCAGAAGTGCCAGGTTAAGTAGGGGCTCGTTTCGTGCCTACTGCTGATGAGCAAAAGCTGAAGGAGCAATCCGAGTCAGTTGCCGAGGCGATCTTCCTTGTCATGTTGATCGTCCTCATCGGCGGTCCGGTCTCGGGACTGGTACTCTCGACCTCTTCCTGGGTCTCGGGAATCTATACCAAGGGTGTATCGCAGGTGGAGTCCACCAAGAATCTCGCCGAGAAAGTCTTCAAATCCGGGGAGCGCATCAGAGAGCTGGAGCACAAGCTAACCAATGCCGAGCTCGAGCTCAGCACTCTCAGGCGCCAGGCCCGGGACACCGATAATCTCCGTAAGCTTCTGGGGCTGAAAGAGAAGACCACTCGCAAGACCATCGCCGCCGAGGTCATCGCTCGCAATCCGGACAACTGGTTCGAGCGGGCTGTGCTGGACAAGGGCGAGGTCGAGGGAGTAGTGAAAGGCTCGGCGGTGATCACCGCCGACGGGGTGGTCGGCCAGGTGGTGAGCACCTCGGAGCATGCAAGCGTGGTTCGCCTGATCACCGATCCGGAGCAGAAGATCGGTGTCCTCATCAAGCGTATCGGTCTGCCCGGGATCATCTCTGGTAACGGCCAGAAGCTTGCCACCATCGATTTCGTCCCGGTGGGGACCAATGTGGACATCGGGGACAAGATCGTCTGTTTCGGCAAGGGGCTGAGCTTTCCCGAGAACCATCCGGTGGGCGATGTGGTGGCGGTGCGCCGGGACACCAATGGCGCCTCCATGCAGATCGACGTCAAGCTCGACGAAAACTGTTACGATCTGTCTCAGGTGCTCGTTTTGCCTCCTCTGACCAACTGAGCGGTGATGGATTTGTTTTTCTCGAGCAGATTGCAAAGGCGATTGGGTGCAGTAGGGGTCTGCATCCTGATCATCGCCACTGTCTGGATCGTTCAGCTCGCGGTTTTGAGCCGGCTCTCTCTCAATCATGTCCAGTGCAATCTCGCTCTCACATTTACTATAGTCTGGGGGCTGACTTTCGGATCGCCTCTGCCGGCGCCCTCTTTTACCGAGATTCGTTTGAGCTCCCTGAAAGACGTCCTGGCCCGCCAGGTGCTCTCGGGCTCCCCGACCGGAGCCCTTGTAGGAGCCGCTTTCGCCGCCCTCTATGCTAGCGTCGTGCCGGTCTATCCGGTGAGCCTTCCCCTGGTGGGCTGGACCGCGGGCTATTTTTGCCTGCGCAATTTCAACCAGGCGCTCATCGTCTGCATTCCGCTCGTCCTGCTTCTCACTTTCATGGCAGAGCTGATCATGGCTGCTCAACTGGGTATCCTTGGCCGCCCGGGGGTGCTGGAGAATTTCGTGAGGATCGCCCTCACCGAGGCGGCTCTCAACGCCATCATCGCGCCCTGTGTTTTCTTCCCGATGCGAGGCTGGAGCGAATTCGTCAAATACAGGGAACTGACGGAGGCGCGCTGATCGATGAGCCTGAGCGATCCAGCCCTCGGCCCTGAGGAGACAGAAAAATACGCTTTCAAGGCAGCGGTCCTGGCGGCGGTGGTGCTCGGCGCTCTCAGTCTTCTCGTAGCCAGGCTTGTCTGGTTGCAGATTATCCAGAATCAGTACTATTCCAGCGCCGCCGAGGAGAACTCCACCCGGGTGACATTCCTGCGTGCCCCCAGGGGCAGTATCTACGACAGGCACGGCACTCTTTTGGCCACCAATAAGCAGTCTCTTTCAATGATCGTCATCCCCAATCTTCTCGACAAGCCGGAGGAGCTGGCTCATCGTCTGTCCGGGGTGCTCAACCTGAAATATCCCGAGGTGCTCGACCGCCTGCTCAAAGCCAAGGCGTCGAATTCGGTGATGCCGGTGGTCATCGAGCGCGATCTCGATATGGACCTGGTGAGCCGTTTCTATGATCAGAAGATTTTCCTGCCTGGAGTGGACATCCTTCCGGATATCAGCCGCACCTATCCACACGCCGATGTCACGGCTCATGTCCTGGGCTATTGCGGCGAGATCACCAGCGCCCAGCTCAAGCGGCGGACCAACCGTCGCATGGGCGACGTAGTCGGCCAGGCCGGCATCGAGAAGCTTTACGATGACCAGCTTCGCGGGGTGGACGGGGAGCAGCGCATGAGGGTCAATGCCAGGGGAGCGGCTCTCTCTCCCGACACCGCCAAGCCGGTGGTGACCAAAAAGGCTATTGCCGGCCTGCCGATTGTTCTGTCACTCGATCTCGATCTCCAGCGAGCCGCCTTCAACGCTCTGGGACAGAAATCGGGCGGGATCGCCGCTATGGATCCCCAGTCCGGGGAAGTCCTGGTTCTGGTGTCGAGACCGAGCTATGACCCCAATGTCTTCACCCGGAGAATGACCAAAGAGGATCGCAAGATCCTGATGAATCCTCTTCACCCACTGCACAACCGGGCTGTTACCGGATTCCCGCCGGGCTCGATCTGGAAGCCCGTCACTCTTCTGGCCGCCCTCGAATATGGTGCGGTGAAGCCCGATACCAAACTGGTCGTCTCTGGCGGAATCACGGTGGGTGGCTACACATTCCACGACTGGACCGGCGCCGGCGGCACTTACGATCTGATCAAATGTCTTGCCTGGTCCCGGGACACGGCGTTCTACCAGATGGCCCTGAAGATGACCCCGGAGATGATCAAAGACTGGGGAATCAAGATGGGAGCCGGACGGCCGACCGGCATCGAGCTCCCTCACGAGCCTTCCGGTCTCGTGCCCGACGCCGAGTGGAAGATGAGCCGGTTGAGGGACAAGTGGTATGCCGGCAATACCCTGCATATGTCCATCGGTCAGACTTACCTGCAGGTGTCTCCCCTGCAGGCGGCGAGAATCTACGCCGGCTTCGGCATGAAAGGCCGGGTTCCGGGGGCTCACCTGGCGATTAAAATCGGCGAGCGCCAGGTGCCGGCTCCGGCGCATGAATTCTGGCGGCACAACCCGGAGTATATGGCTCTGGTTCGGGAAGGTCTCAAACAGGTGGTGGCAAGCGGCACCGGGGGACGGGCCCGTCTCCAGAATGTCTCGGTGTCAGGCAAGACCGGCTCGGCGGAAGCGCCCCCCAAGGGAAGCAAGACCCACGGGTGGTTCGCATGTTATGCGCCGTCGGATAATCCGGAGATCTCAGCCTGCGCCTTCGTGGAGCATGGCGGTCACGGGGGCACGGCGGCGGCTCCCCTGTGCAAGGCGGTCCTCGAGCAGTATTTCGGTATCGCCAACAATGCCACTTCCCAGGCACCGCCGGCGGCAGCTGGTACCAAACCGAAGAAAAAGCCCGTCAAGCCGAAACCGGCTCGCAATTGAGATCTGCCTGAAGGAAGATCGACTTTTACAAGACTTTTTCAGAAGAGATCATGGGAGATCCGATAAGCCTCCGGTCTATATCCGGTCGATCTTCTATCGATCTTCGATGGATCTGCGACGTTTATATCCATTCACGGGTCACACCGAATGTGGCATCACTTTCTTCTGGACTTTTCCCGGGAGTATAAAGGATAATAAGCCAGGGTAAAGTTGGGGAGAAGCAGATGGGCCGGGCTCAGCGAAAAGTCAAAAGAGAAGAAGCTTCCCTGGAAGGCCTCGACGAGGTTTTCAGCGGTGATATCCAGAACGAGAATAACGTCGACAGCAAGAGTGTCGAGATGCTCTTCGAGGACGACGCGGATGCGGAGCAGTCCGAATCAGAGCCTGAATCAGAACCCGCAGCAAGAGAAGCAGGGGAAGAGTCCCCTGTTTCGCAGTCCGAGAATTCGCAGCCCGAAGTCTCTCAGTCTATAGAGAGCTCCCATACCGAGGTCGCCCGCAGGGAAGACACCGGTATATCGGCTCCCTTCGTCGATGCCGACGATCGGGTCTCGCGTCGCGACCTTCTCAATATCCTCGAGGGCTTCACCCGCCTGCTCAAGCGTGATGGCGAGCCCAACCTGCCGCTCTCGGAGGACCTCAGATATACCGAGGTCGATATCGAAGACAAGACCGCCGAGCTCGAAGACATGCGGCGTCTGGTCATCGAAGCCCAGGAGACGATTATCAAGCTGCTCACCGACCGGGTCGAGGACCGGGCCCGTATAGCCACTCTCGAGACCGAGCTGCGGCTCCTTCCCGATCTGCAGGAGCAGGCCGACCGGGCCATGGCTGTAGCCTTCAAGACAGAGGAATTCAGGACCGAGCTCCACAGAGTCAAATTCGAGCTGGAGAAGAACCGGATCGCCGCAGTCCGCCGGGATATGTACCGCGGTCCCAGAGGCATCCTCACCCGGGTGCGCCGCTGGTTTCTCAAGGGCAGCGGACGTGGCCAGCTCCAGTTCAAGGAAGAGATGGAGCGCCTGAGCCGCAACAGCTAAAAAGCGCAGAAAATATCAAGACAGCCCCGGTCGATTCCGCTAGTATCGGTCTATGGTGGCTGAATACGAACGGCGATTACAAGAGGCTGTCGATTATATCGAGAGCCATCTGGACGCTGATCTCTGCGTGCCCGACGTGGCGAGGGCGGTGGGTTATTCCGGCTTCCACTTCCACCGGATCTTTCGGGGTCTGACTGGAGAGTCCATCAAGGATTACATAAAGAAGAGAAGGCTGTTTCTTGCAAGCAGCAGGCTCATAGAAAGTCCTGACGCCATCGGCGATATCGCCATAAGGGCAGGCTTCGAGAGCCAGGCTGCTTTCACCCGGGCTTTCAAGCGCATGTTCGGGATCACCCCGGCGAGCTTTCGCCGCCGTGGGCGGGCCGCTGTCATGGTCAGAGAACGGCCTTTCTCCCTGGATTTGATCGAGCATCTCAAGGAGGGTGTCACCATGGAGCCAGTGTTCAAAGAGCGCGGAGCCGAGAAGATAATCGGTCTTGCCGGCACATTCTCGGAGGACTGTTTCGAGGGCATCAGCAAGCTCTGGTCCGACTTCGAGAAGCGAGCGGGGGATATTGAGGGGAGGAGGCTCTCATACAGTCTCGGGGTCTGCCTGGAGTCGCATCCGCAAGTCGAGGTCGAAGCTCCCGATACCTTTATATATGTCGCCGGTGTCGCCATGGCAGGCGAAGCCGAGCCGCCGGAGGGTCTGGTGTCAGTATCGATACCACCATCGAGATATGCGGTCTTCACCCATCGCGGTCCAATCGATACTATAACGCATACGGTTAACTATATATGGGGCACCTGGATACCTGGAAATTCGGAGATCTATAAGAAGGGACCTGATTTCGAGCTTTATGACGACCGCTTCGACAGTAGCTCGTTGAGTGGAGAAGTGGATATATATGTTCCGGTGCGGTAGGCGCTTTTTTTTAAGAGTTTATTAGAATGCCCTTTCGAATTTGGCTGCGCAAAGGGCGATCCGGACCGTTAATATAGATCTGGTCTGTAGTAGAGCGTCAGCCGGATGTCTTTGTCGAAGCATTTTATCGCCCTGGTCCTTGTTCTGACTGCCTTTACCGGTGGTGCCCTTGCCCAGACTGCTCCTCAGGAGCCGGCTGCCGAACCGTCTCAACTTGCGCCCGCTGAAGCACCTGGCAAAACTCCTTCAGTAGCTCCGCCAGAGACTCAGAAGCCGGCAAGCCCTGATGCGGCGCCTGAAAGTTCGTCACCTGAGCAAACTGCCGCCGGGAAGCCGGCAGCAGAGCAAGTTCAAACTGAGCAACCGGCAACGGAACAACCGGATTCTGAGACTGAAAAGCCCTCCAGACCTGCAGGGGTGCCGGTCAAAGTGGCGGGGCAGGAGGTATTTCGCATCCGGGCCACCCTGGGCAATTTCACGCCGGAACGGCGGGTAAAGAGTATCAATGCACGAATCGCTGCGCTCCAGACCGATCCCGACTATGACAAGCTTATCAATGAGCTGAAGCTCCGGGACGGCGTCACCAGCACCGATATCTATACCGGCAGGCATACCCTTGTCACCATCACTGATCCCGACGCCGAAGCCGAGGGATATGGAGGCCGGCAGCGACTGGCCTCCGATATCCTCATCGCGCTCAAAGACGCGCTCAAGAACGACGCGGAGTCGCGAAGCTTCCACGCGCTTCTGGTGGCATGCTGCCTCTCGGTGGTGGCCACTATCTGTCTCGCCCTGGCCATGGCTGTTATCAACTGGCTCTTCCCGCGCATATACGAGGTTCTCGGCCGCTGGCGGGGGACACTGATAAAGCCGCTGAGGATCCAGAGGGCCGAGCTTCTTTCATCCGCCACCATCACCGATATTCTGATCGGCACTTTCCGGGGTTTCCGGGTGCTCTGCTTTCTCTCGGTGGTATCCATCTATCTCTCGGTGGTACTCTCCTTCTTCCCGCAGACCAGACCCCTGGCCGAGGAGGGCGTACACCAGCTCCTCGCGCCGATCAGCTCCACTGTGGTGCCCGCCGTCATCTCCTACACTCCGAATCTGCTTTTCATCGCTTTTATCGTGGTGATCACTTATTACGTGATCACTTTTACGCACTTCATCTTCAGAGAAATCGACCGCTGTACCATCACCGTTCCCGGTTTCGATCCGGAATGGTCGATGCCGACTTACAAGATAGCTCGTTTCCTGATCATCGCATTCTCGCTGATTCTTCTTTTCCCCTATCTTCCCGGCGCCGGCAGCCCGGCGTTCCAGCAGGTCTCGATCTTCCTGGGCGTGCTTTTCTCCCTGGCTTCCACAGGCGCCCTGTCGCATGTAATCGCCGGGATCTTTCTCACATACACCGGCGCCATGCGGGTGGGAGACCGGGTGAAAATCTCCGATACCGTCGGCGATGTCGTGGAGAAGACTCTGCTGGCAACCAAGATCAAGACCATCAAGAACGAATACATCACCATTCCCAACGGGCTCGTCCTGGGGAATCACATTGTCAACTACACCTCGTCCATAGACGGGGGAGGTCTGATTCTCCATACCTCGGTGACTATCGGCTACGATTGCGACTGGCCGAAGGTTCATGAGTCCCTCATCGAAGCGGCAAGGGCCACCGAGCATATCCTCGAGCAACCGGAGCCGTTCGTCTGGCAGACGTCCCTGGGGGATTACTCGGTGACTTACGAGATCAATGCGTACACCAACAGGCCGGGCTTAATGGCGGGCATCTATGCCGAGCTCCACCGCAATATCCAGGACCGGATGCATGATGCCGGTATCGAGATTCTCTCACCGGCCTATCAGGCGGTGAGGGACGGTAACAAGGTCACCATTCCCCCATCCAAACTGCCGGACGATTACCGGCAGCCGGCTTTTCAAGTTGCGGTCAGCCAGAAGACCGGAGGTTAGGATGCAGGCAAGAGCATTATCGATTCTGGTTCTATTGATGTCGCTACTTTTCTGCGGCCCGGTATTAGCCCAGACCCGAAGCGATGCGGTCGATAGACCTGCCGATGTAATCGTCGGCGGCGAGAAGGTCTTCACCGTCCAGAGACATATGGGTCCTTATCGATCCGATGTGCGCGCTCGCAATATCGCCGAGCGCATCGAAGACCTTATCGACAACTCCGAGCTCGATCCCAAGAATCTCAAGATCCTGGAGCGGGAAAACACAGTCGATATAGCCATCGGCGACACGGTGCTGACCACCGTTACTCCCGGCGATGCTGAGGGAGCCGGCAATGACATGATGGAGCTCGCCCAGGCCAGGCTAGGGGCGATCAAGTCGGCGGTGGAGCGGGGCAAAGCCAAGCGCAATGTCGAGCAATTGATCCAGCAGGTGCAGCCCGACAATGTAAACGCGACGATCATGCGTTTTCTCTCCGATCCCATGTCTCTCAATCTTCTGGTGACCCTGATAGGGCTCTGTCTGGTGGCACTCACTGCTTATATTGTGAAGCGATCGTGTCGGGGCTATTTTCAAGACTCGACCCAGCGCTATACTTTCTCCAAAGTCGTGGAGTTCACGGCATATTTCGTCGGTCTGATCCTGATCACTGTGGTATTCAGAGACGCCCTGGGCAACCTGGCCGTGATTCTCGGTGCCGCCACCGCCGGCTTCGCCTTCGCTCTCAAAGAAGTGATCGTCGGTCTTGCCGGCTGGGTGGCAGTGAGCTTTGGGGATCTATACAAGGTTGGCGACCGGGTTCAACTCGGCGGTATCAAGGGCGATGTTATCGATATCGGCTTCGGGCGCACCACTTTGATGGAGCTTGGAGAGTGGGTGGACGGCGATCTCTATACCGGGCGCATCGTGAGGGTCTCGAATGGCACGATTTTCAGCGACCCGCTTTTCAACTATTCTCGTGACCTTCCTTTCCTCTGGGACGAGATTGTCGTGACGGTCAAGTACGGAAGCGATCCCCAGAAAGCCCGCAAGCTCATCGAAGCCGCGGTGGAAAGAGCTGTGGGCGGCTATACGGAGAATGCCAGGCTATTCTGGGAAAAGGTCAAGCAGAAGTACCTGGTGGAGGACGAGCGCATCGATCCTTTCGTTACTCTTGTCCTCACCGATAGTGGCATGCAGTTTACCGCGCGTTACCCGGTGGACTATAAAGACCGGCGCGCCGCAAAGGACAGGCTTTTCGAGGAGATCATGAAATCTCTTGCGAAAGTCGAGGAAGGAAGTGTCAAGATCAATTAGCCGATATATCTGTCAGCACTGACAAAGTAGCAAATATATTCCGCACCCTCTGGAGTATCGGTCGGGAGTGATCAATCTGGCGATGGCAGAGCGCTGGTGCCGAACCAGTAGTCCAGGACGCTGTTGATGGAACGCTCGAATTCGGCGGGGTCGACTGGTTTGCTCAAGTAAGAGTTGGCATAGGAGCCGTAGGTCATTTTCACATCCAGAGGGTTGGATGAGGTTGTGAGGATCACCACCGGAATATGCCGGAGCCTCTCATTCTGCTTGAACGCCTTGAGAAGGTCGTGACCGCTCTTGCCTGGCAGATTGAGGTCCAGGAAAACGATCTCGGCAAGGGCCGTCCCAGGCTTGTCTCCGGTCTTGTCTGCTGCTCTGCCGATGAGCTGGAAGGCCTTCAGCCCGCTGTCCACCACGGTGAGAGTAGTCTTGTGGCTGGAGTTCTTCAAGCAGCGTTTGAAAACGAATACATCGGCGGGATTGTCCTCTATCAGAAGGATCCTGATCAGTCCCGATTTCTTCTCGGCGCTCTCTTCCGCTTCGCCAATCAGCCTGGCAACGGGGATTTCGAGGGAGCCAGCGATATTGTTGAGGCTTTCCAGGCTCAGGTTCTGAGTGCCCCGCTCGATATTGCAGATATAGGTTCGATGCAGCCCGGCCCGCTCGGCGAGCTCGGTCTGGGAGAGGCCGAGCTCTTCTCGTCTCTTGCGGATCAGTTTGCTGAGAGCGCTCAATAGTGCCTGTGTCTCTGCCATTTATTGTTTCTATCGATGTGTGACACGCTTTGTAGAATATACTCTATTAAGCAAAAGATTTCAAGTTGATTGCGTGGTATATTGTCTACATAGATGTGCTCGAAAACTTGTGAGGTGACGCTATATGGCGATTTGCAATAGCGCTCCGCTTAAACACAGCTCCAGGCGGAGCCGAGATACCACCTGCCGGAGAGGGGCGGCTCTCTCTCCAAACGAAGAACGAGAGCTTTTCGCCAGAGCCGCCTCCGGCGATCGTCTGGCTCGCAATCGTCTGGTCCTTGCCCACCTGAGGCTCGTGGCCACGATCGCCCGGCGCTATGGCAATCGCGGTCTGCCATTTGTCGATCTGCTTCAGGAGGGCTATATAGGTCTGATGATTGCTGCGGGCAAATTCGATCCCGATCTGGGCAATCGATTCTCCACCTATGCCTCCTGGTGGATCAGGCAGTCCATGACCAGGGCTCTTTCCAATCAGTCCCGGACCATACGGTTGCCTGTTCATCTCAATGAGATGATGACCCGGCTGCGGCGCATTCGCGGCGAGCTACAGTCCGCCACCGGGCGGAATCCGACTATAGAAGAGCTGGCTTGTGCCATGGAGGAGAGCCCGGCGAAAATCCGGGCTGCCATGGAAGCCTTTCAGCCGGTCGATTCTCTCGACCGGGAGCTTTTCGGCGATGGACCTGATACCACCTGTGCTCTGAGCGAAATGATCGCCGACAATCAGGCGGCAGCGCCCGAAGCCCTGGCCGATGAGGGATTGCTTCAAGAGAGAGTCCGTCAGCTTCTCGGCTGCCTGAACGAGCGGGAGCGCCAGGTGGTATCACTGCGCTTCGGTATCGAAAGTGGTATCAGTTGCTCACTCTGTGAAGTGAGCGCGGTCATGGGTTTGAGCCGGGATCAGGTCGGCAAGGCATCCTGCCAGGCTATGCGAAAGCTCAGGGGGCGGACCAGAAGAGAAGATTTCGTTTAGTCGAGTCCAGCCGATTCCGATCTAATCGTCATCCGGGAGGATGGTACATTCGACGAAGGCTACTCCGCCAAGGAGGGTGCCGAGCTGCTTGGCGGCGCCCTGGCTGAGGTCCATCACCCGTGATTTGACGAAAGGACCGCGGTCGTTGACTTTGACGATCACCGATTTGCCGTTCTTCGGATTTTCCACCATGACTCTGGTTCCGAAGGGAAGAGTGCGGTGGGCCGCGGTCAGGGCATGCATGTTGAAGCGCTCGCCTGAAGCTGTCTTGTTTCCCTGCAGTCCGGGTCCGTACCAGGAGGCGTTGCCGGAGAATCGTTTTGCCGATGCTGCCCCGGCGGCTGGCGCCAGGGTCAACAGGATAGCGGCGGCGCTTAACAGCGATGTGATTCCTGAGGGCATGGCTATTGCTGCACCCCTTTCTCGATGGAAGCTGCTTCCCTGTTAAGCTTTTTAGCGTCATCGACCTGATTGAGATCGCGCAGGACCGAGGCATAATTGCGCATGGCCGCCGCCACCGGCAGCGATCTTGCCCCGAAGACCTTGCTTCGAATATCGATCACGCTCTTATATAAATCAGCTGCCTTGTCAGGCATGTCGTTCTCCGAATAGAGCCTGGCAAGGTTGTTCATGAAGATACTGTTCTCTTTGGAGTCTCTGCCGTAAGCCTTTTCGATGACGCTCATGGCCTCTTTCAGATATTTCTCGCTGTTGGCGAAGTCTTCTTTCTGTTTGTAGAGCAGGGCGAGGTCGTTGAGCTTGTCCGAGAGGAGCTTCTGATCCGGAGATTCCTGCTTTTCGATGAGAGTGCGGCCCTCCTGGTTGATCTCGATGGCCCGGTCGAGGTTGTTGTCCTGCCTGTAACAGTCTTCCAGGCGGGAGAGCACTTTCACTTTCATGTCGTCGGCGCTGGCTCCGACGGTCTTGCAGATGGCCAGGGCTTTCTCGAAAGAGGTGACGGCGTCGCCGTATTTCTCCAGCTCCTGATACATGGAGCCCTGGTCCGAAAGGGTGTCGATCAGTGACTCGTCGCCTTCTCCGAATGTCTCGGTCTGCATGGAGAGTGCCCGGGAGTAGAGGGGCTCGGCTTTGGCGGGCGCGCCCATCTCGCGATAGACCAGGGCGAGGTTTTTGATGGCGGCGATCTTCTGCTCGGGAGTAGCGCTCTGGTCGCTTTCTACAATCTTGAGAGAGCGCTCGAGAAGCGGCTCGGCCTCCTCGAATTTTCCCTGCTCCCGGTAGCTGCGGGCAGGTTGTTGAGGCTGGCGGCGACTCCGAGGCCGTCTTTGCCGCCTGCGTCCTCGCGGATTTTCAGGCTGCTCTTGTAAAGGCTCTCGGCTTCCTCGGGCTTGTTCTGGAGTCTTTTGACAACGGCCAGGTTGTTCTGGATGACTGCTACAGCCGGATTGCCCTCGCCGAAGACTTTTCTGGCTGTTTCCAGGGACTGGAGGAGGGTCTTCTCAGCCCGGTCATAGTCTTCGCGGCTGCGATAGATGGCTGAGAGTCGGTTGAGATTGATGCAGAGCCGGGGGTCGTCCTTGCCTGCTTTCTCGATGATGCGATTGGCTTCCAGCAGGGACTTTTCGGCTTCGTCGAATCTCTCGTCTTCCATATAGGACGATGCCATATTGTTCAGGGTAGGTATCAGGTCCTGGTAGTCATTGCCATGGGTTTTGCGCTTGAGATCCAGGGACTGCTGGTAGAGCTCCCGGGCTTTGTCTCTCCTGCCAATCTGGTCGTACACCAGAGCCAGGTCATTGAGGTTTTTCGCCTTGCTGTCGCTGTTTCCGGGAAAACTATCGCTGTCTTTCAGGGCCCTGGTGAAACATTCCAGGGCTTTCGGGAATTTCTGCTCTTTGAATGCCTTCGTGCCGGCGTCCATGGCTTCCTGCCAGCTCTGCTCGCTTGCCCCGGCACTGGCGGCGAAAGTCAGGCAGAGCATGGCGGTCAGGGCGCTACTCACGGCTTTCGTCGGGCGGTGGGCGGTCATCTCACTCTCGGCTCTTTCCTGGGGAATAGAAGCTGATTATAAAGCGAATGGGACTGTCTTTGCTCAATTGCAAACAGTCCCAAGCTGATGGAATTTTAATAAGGGCAGTGCCACTGTTAGCGGTGCTCAGAGCCGGATCGTGATCGGTTCTTGAAGCACTTCCACCGGGGCATCCTTCGCCACGCGCTTGCTAGCGTGGTATAACCCTGGGACGCGGCGATGATCAAGCCATTTTCAGCCTTGAGGTGAAAATAGTATTTGCCGTCCGCTCCCTCGAATATCTCGAACTTGCCCATATGACCTCCGTTTTTGCTGACACTGCTTCCATAGCATTGCTCGCTCGGGACGATGCTATATTTGTTGCGTTCTAGCCTCAAATGGAAGATTGGACCGGATGACCCAGTCAGGCGGGAAAGCAGACCTCAATCTCTTCGATTACCCACATATGGTCGCCTGGGGCGAGTCACCCGGTGATGTTGCCGGGTGCAACGAGCGATTTCCTGCTTCTTTAGGTCCCGGGCTCGCCTGGCTGGAGCATGTTTCGGATGAGGACCGCAGGCGTATAACTTTTCTTCTCGAGCGCTGCCGGGAAAGGAAAGTGGGACTCCTCACGGTGGCCAAGATAGCCATCGGCGATGCCCGGTCGGTGGATCATGTCATCGCAGTGGCGCCCGGCTCCTCTGAAGACAGTGAAGGTGGAAGCGGGCCGGTATGGTTCCTTTCACTGTTCGATGCTTCCAACCTCGATGCGGAGCTGGTCCTCAGGGACATGTCCCGCAAGAGCCCCGGTGAGCTCAACGGGATCGAGCTTACTTTTCCGCCACGCTCCAGAGTTCGCTACAGCCTCGGCAAGCTGGTGGAGAATTCCGCCGATGCGATTATCTCGTATGCCCTCAACGGCTCCATCGATAGCTGGAATAAGGGGGCGGAGGATCTCTACGGTTTTTCTGCCGGAGAGGCCATCGGCAAGAATCTTTCGATTATCATCCCGGAGGGGCGCTGGAACGAAGTCGAGGATGTTCTCCAGTCCCTTCAAGAAGGCAAGACTGTCAGGGCTTTCGAGACTGTAAGGCTGCGCAAGGACGGCAGTCCCGTGCATGTCTCGGTGCAGGTGGCACCGCTTCGCGACGAGACCGGTCAGGTGATTGCCGCTTTCGCCATATCCCGTGATGTCACCGCTCGCCGCCATGCCGAAGAAGCCCTGCTCCGCCAGGCGGAGACCCTGGCCCGCTCCAACGCCGAGCTGGAGCGCTTCGCCTGGATGGTAGCCCACGATCTGAAAGAGCCTATTCGCACCATGGCTACTTATGCTCATCTGGTGGCTGATTCCATCGATAGAGAGCCGGGCTCCGAGCTCGACGAGATGCTCAGGTTTATGGTCGAGGCCGGAGTCCGGGCTAGTGATCGCATCCAGGATGTTCTCGCCTACAGCTCCATTGGCAAAAGAAATTTCCAGCTCGATTCGGTGGATCTCAACAAGCTCGTCAAGACCGTGCTCAAGGATCTCAGCCAGACCGTCGCCGCCAACAAAGCCCGGATCGAGGTCTCCAGGCTGCCGGAGCTGACCGTGAACGAGTCGACTATGATGCTTTTGTTTCAGAACCTGATCGCCAATGCCATAAAATTCCGCGGCAAGAAGAAGCCCGTGGTCAAGATCGAAGCGAGAAAGAAAGGCGACGAGTACGTTTTCTCCGTCACCGATAATGGTATCGGTGTCGATCCGGAAGGCGCCGACAAGGTTTTCGAGATGTTTCAGCGCCTTCACCCGGACCGTTTCCCGGGGACCGGAATCGGTCTATCGATCTGCAAAAAGGTCGTGAGCATGCACGGCGGCAAGATCTGGGTCGAGCCGGGTAAAGGCGGCGGCTCGGTGTTCTATTTCACGATTCCGGCAAATCCCGAGTCGATTACGTCGTGAACGTCAGTTTCGGGCAGGCGGTATCAATTTATGACTACTTCTGATTGGTTCTTCATAGACTCTCAAGACGACTTGAATCGCCTGAAGAAAGCCCATGTCTGGGGTTTTGATGGAGCCGAGACCGTTGAGATTTTCGGCTCTGGCAAGAATGAGTCTTACTTCCCGGTCGATGTGTCGCGCGGAGGCGACCGAGATAGCCCTTAACTGGTCGTCCTGACTCTACAATTTCGGTCGAAAGACCTATGCCTCGTTGAACATGCTGTCTGGGATTTCCTCATCTATTCTTGTCTCAATATAGCGGTACTCAATCGAAAAGGGTCTGGATCTTCCTTCTGAATTTTGACAGCGATGTTTCTGTTTTCGGTTCTCATAGTGCTTCCTGATTCGACGGATTCGAAAATCGTCTTTTGAAAGCCAGAGTTCTAACTTCCCGGAACCAGCTTGTTCTCCTGAAAGATGAAAGAATGTCATTCCATCAAGCTCTTCCGAGCAAAGCTCGAGGTTCGCGAACTTCTTATACCAGTGCTCCATGTTTATGCACTCTGGATAGATGAGGGGAATAATCTGGAGTGTTGCGCCGTCTGAAATACCGGTAGCGCTTGCCAGGGCACACTCAAGGGAGGACTCCTCTGTCATCGAATTGACCAGCCTGAAGAATGTCCGACTGCCGTTGCTCCAGACAATATTTGTTGTAGATGGTCCGTCCTTTCCGGAACAGGGGTGCCAGTATGTAAACTCGAATCGAAGACTTCTGGGCCTCGAGAAATAGGTTTTGAATTCGATTGGAGCTTTGCTGCCGGGGAGCAGTACTATGCCCTCATCGCAATAAGTTTGAAAGCCTTGATAGGCCTCCAGGACCCTTTCCAATAGCGCTTCAGGTTCCATTTTGCTGGCCGTCTGTTCAATCAATGTTTGCACACTCCACACATTGCCGCTTTCTATTTCTTCGCCTCAGTTCTAGATCTCGGAAGATAGTCAGCAAACAGATGAAGATAGGGGATGGCACGGAATTCGGCGCGAGGCTCTGGCCGGTACACCAAAATTTGATTGCGCCGGATTTTGCCTGACGTTGAACCGGGAATAAGATCGAGGGACTCTGGTAGGCTCGAGTAGGCAGGGTCTGACGGTACCGACGCCAGTATATCGACTTCTTCGAAGTCCTCTCGCTTGATTGTCTCGCCGGGCTCTATGTTTCGCTTTGCCTTTGCAGCCCGTGTTTTGCTGGTTTTTTCGCCGGTATTAATCAGTGCTTCCTGCCATGCTCCGTATAGAATACGGTATCTGCCGCCCCTTTTTCCCACCGCTCGCTCACCATTTTCAACGTTGTCCGCACTGATGAGCTGACCCTTACAAATTGTCTCTTTGGTTACCTTTCCAACCGGATTCTTGTCCACCCAGAGTAACTCGAATACCTCTCGCCCGGGCAAATACTCAATTGTGTCTTCAATTATATCTATGGTTCTGATCGTGCTTCCTTTCGGAATGTCGCCTTTGGCTACGAAAACTCGAGACTTTACGAATTCGGGTTCCGGGTCCGGCGGGCCGACTCCTCCAACTGCTATATATGCCAGAGTTCCAAGAAGAACGGCTATGCCGCATAGCAGCATCCTCGGCCTTTCCGGCGACCATTTCTTTGGAATTCCGTTGTTTTTGGTGTCCTCACGATAAAGGCGCGCCCAGACGAAAGGAATAACGATGGATAGGCTAAGAAAGCAAATATTTTCGATTACGATATCTGCCACTTTGAGTGCGAAGAATTCGTCTTCCAGAGTCCAGAGGCTATTCTGATGATGCTTCAGCGACTGCCACGCTATGCTCCCGTATTGAGCTGCGGGAACCCACACGCGACCAGGGACGCCAATGAACTGAGTGTGATCACAATACCAAACCAGCGCCAGAGAGCTGATCAAAGATCCCGTGAGGCCGGCGAGAAAAAATCGATTTCTATAGATCGGTCTCGATAGCCAAATCGCGAGAAACCAAATGGTTGCGGCAGAGGCCAGCAAGAGAACCCAGCAGGCTACCCCACTATGATTTATCACCAGGAAATCAAACGAAAGTAGACCACGTAGCGGTCCGAAATCCCAGGGATAATACATAGGACCGAATACTGCATTGTCACCGGTCAGTGCAGCGAGAAACCAGGCGATAAGACTTCCGAGCATCAAGCCCGTGAGCGCATCGACAACACCATGTAGTTTCGTCATTTTTCTATGGTAGCTCAGGAGCTAGGACTTCATACCTCCTGTTGGCGTGATCGCCCTCTTACTGTAACAGGAGCCGGAGATCTGATGGCTCAAGGATCATGCTTCCGAACTCAATTGAACCAGGCAGCAAATCCAGGGAATTGATTCCCAAAGTCTTGATTCAGCCTGTTCCATATCTCTATTTTGGTGGTTTTTCCTTTTTCCAGATAGGGAAGCGCATCGCTTCCCTGGGCCCAATAGACGAGATCAAATTTGCGTGGCTCTAGAAAGAACTTGCGTACATTTACGCCTTGACCGGGCTCGCCTCTCCAGAAAGCGACCAGGAGCCTGCCGGCCAGAATCTCCTCGATCTGCCCCATGAACTCTCTCCAGGTTTCTACCATCTCTGAGGTTACTTTCACATTCGGTATCACACCTCTTTGCTCCGGGTTGGGTATCCATTCGCGCTCGTCGTCTGTTTCGCTCAAGATGTAGTTCCACATGAGCTTGTTCTGTGCCACCATTGCCTCCAGGTGCTTCAGGGCTGACTTCATTCTCTCTGGCTCGGATACCTCCCAGCTTACAGAGTGAATCAATGCCACCCCGTCCAGCAAAAGACTTTCATCTTTGTCTCTGTCAAGCTTGCCTTCTGGTGGAAGTAGACACTTGTACTTCGAATCGGTGTTTGGAAAAAGGACGTGCGAAGTGCGCTTAAAGGTCTCGCTGGAGTCATGAGCGAGATAGAAGTCGCAGAGGGATAGCAACAGGTGACAGTATCCTCTCAGCCAGTGCACGTCCCCTCTATCGAAACAAATCACAAAACCCTCGGCAGTCTTCTCGGATAGAGTATGCCTTCTAGTCGAGCTGTCATACAACCGCCACAATGCCTCGTAATCATCTAAAATCCCATTCTCATCCAGATCTAATTTGATCAATCCAAAGTGAATCGGCAAGTTCAAGTTTTTGTCCGTAATCGTAGCAAGGCTGGCTTCTGCCCTGGTGAGACGGCTTGCGAACCGGCGGATAATCATCTGAAAATCGCTATAGGAAATCGTTGGCGAGTTAGGATTCCTTGGAATCGGTACATCGAACAGATACGTGAGGCCCTTCGAAGCCGAATCCCGGTAATCCAGACCGTAGCAGTGCAGGTCCTGAGCTAGCCCTTCAATCGCTCGCAGGAAGCGAATCATTCCGAGACCAAAGCGAGCCTGATCATCCGAAGGATGACCATTGAGTTTGTCGATCAGAATCTTCTCGCCGTCCTGCAAGGAGCCTCCGACAAAACATTTGTCGATCTCATTGATCTCGTAATTCCTTTCGTCTGCGGCAATGTTCTCGTGATTTTGTGAGTTCGATGGCAGCGTAATCTCAGGACGGAGCTCAATCTTTCCAGCATCGTTCGAAGACCTTGATAAACTCTTGGCGTGAGCTGGACACCATCCACTCATGAGCGAAATACTTACGGCGACACACAACCCTACACGGCCGATTTGTCTAAGCAGCATATGATTTTCCAGCCTCTCGAATTCCTGCTCATCTTATTCGTTCGAGCGAGCGAACAAAGCATTCTTCGAACACTTCAGTAAGTGTTGAATTCGATAGCTAGTTTTCATCCAGGCTTCGCTGAGAGAAACATCACGACAAAATCCCTTGACAAGGCGCTGGCGCTGTTGTAACTTGGCTGAATCCCAGGACCGCGATTACAAAGTCCCCTCGATTGAGTTCGAGCCGCAACTTTCAAGCAGGAGACGACTATGACCAGGAAAGCAATTCATTAAAGGGCAGGCGTTGATGCCATAGTCATCCACCGAGGTGCAGATTCGCACTCGGTCGAATTGGTCATAGTTGCAGGTTCTCTCTGCACAAACAAACGCAGCAACTTACGCGAACGCAGCCCTCCATCTGTTTGTGCTCGTAACTAGCTCGGCAAGTCTCGAGCTCGGTTCGGCACTCGCAATGCCGCTGAAGGCTTTCATTGCGTTTATGTTTGTCGAAACTGAGCAGCAGGGCTTGTCTTTACGGAGACATCCCGGATGAACTCGTTTATGAATAGAAATCCCTTCGGATTTCTGATATCCCGCGGCTGGCAATATGCCGGTCGGCAGCGATGGATTATCATCGTGTGCTACTGCATGCATGCCGGCGCGCAAGCGGCTCAGCTGGCGGAGCCGTATGTGATTGCACAGTTGTTGAATACTGTTCAATCGCACACGAAGGCGCCATCGGAGCTGACTCAAGACATCTTCAACAGCCTTGCAGTCTATTTCTTCCTGCAGTTCTTGTTCTGGTTGTTCCACGGGCCGGCGCGATATCTGGAGATGAATCTCGGCTTCCGGATCAAGCTGAACTATCGAACCGCGCTTTTCAGGATGGTGACGTCGTTGCCGCTTTCCTGGCATCGGCAGCACCACTCCGGCGAGAGCATCGACAAGATCAACCGCGCCGCGAACTCGCTCGGCGCATATTTCGACGATGGGTTTCAGGTCTCGTATATGGTGTTTCGGCTGATCGGCGCCCAGGTGATGCTCTGCTGTTTCCTGCCGGCTGCCGGAATTGCCGCGCTGATTACGACGGCAATCGCCGTGGGTCTCGAGCTCTGGTTCTACATATACCTGTCGAAGATATATGAAACACTCAACCGCAGCGAAAACAATGTCGCATCAGCTGTTCACGACTATATAACCAACGTGGAGAGCGTGATCATGCTTCGGCTCGAGGGCCGCACCACAAGCGAGGTCGCTCGGCTGATTCTTTCTCAGCTCGAGCTCATGAGAAGGGGTGTGACTATCAACGAGATTAAGTGGTTCATCAGCACGATGCTGATCGGAGCTATGACGGTGACGGTACTCGGGTATTATACGTTCTCGACTCTGTCGCTCGGGCAGCAGTTAATGGGCGGGACGTTTCTGGCGCTTTTCGAATACTTGCGCCGGATCGGCGATTCCTTCTCCGACTTCTCTCTTCTATATGGACATGTCGTCCGGCACGCCACGAATGTAAGAAGCGCCGATACAATCGTGGACGCGGCATCGGCTTTGTCGATTGAATCTGAGCAGCACTCTCTGCCGGCGACCTGGAACACGCTAACTGTCAAGAATCTGAACTTTGCATACGAAGATGCTGAGTACGGAAAGATGCATCTTTCCGACGTCAGCATCGAACTGCGCAAAGGTATGAGTATCGCGCTTGTCGGCGAGAGCGGCAGTGGCAAGAGCACCCTGTTGTCCTTGCTGCGCGGCTTGCAAGAGCCGGATTCGGTTCAGGTTCTGTGTGATGGCGAGCTGTTGCCGAGGGGGCTCGAGCATATGGCGAGTGACACCACCTTGATGCCGCAGGACCCGCAGTTGTTCAATGACACTATCGAGCGAAACGTCACGTTCGGACTCGAAGCTCATGAGACCGCCATGCCGGAAGCTCTCGAGCTGGCTCGCTTTTCGCCGGTGCTGGCCAGGCTCCCCCAGGGGGTCCAGACCAACATCGCCGAGAAAGGCGTCAACCTCAGTGGTGGCGAAAAGCAGCGACTGGCTCTTGCTCGCGGATTGTTCTTCGCCCGGGACTCGCAGCTCGTCCTGCTCGACGAGCCGACCAGCAGCGTGGACACATATAACGAGCGGCTGATCTACACCGGTGTTCTGCGAAGATTCAAGGACAAGTGCCTGGTCTCTTCGATTCACAAACTGCACCTGCTGGATTTATTCGATCGTATCTATGTCCTCGAACGAGGCAGAGTAGTCGAGTCCGGTGACTTCCACGACCTGCTGAAGCGCGACGGTGCTCTGGCAAGAATGTGGGGACACTACCAGCTCGGCTCGGGTCAGGGAGAAGGCACTTCCATGTCGGCTCGGGTCAGGGAGGTGACAGCAGCGAGCCGATAGAGCAATCCGGACTGTTTTCAAGCGAGGCATATATGCCGCGAAATCGGCTTTTTGAGCAATATATGCCGCACCCCTGCAGCGGCGTCCGGCTTGTTAGAGCAAGCCACGTCGGTGCATTCGCACGGACCAGTGGGCCAGGAGAGGAATGACCAGAGACAAATAGAATATCCAACCGATGGGTTTGTTCAGTACCCATCCCTGGTAAAGAGCTAAGGCATAGAAGAGCCCGGGCCAGCACAGGGCGATTAGCCACACCCACCAGAATCGCTTCAGAAATCCCAGCAGGTTTCGTTCTCTAATCAGCAGACCGATCTCTATAACCGGGGCGAGCAGGAGGCTCGGAGCGAGGAGCACTCCTAACAACCAGTCATTGAGGGTCCCGGGAATAGTGGCTGCGACTACGGCAACCACCAGAATAGAGAATTGATATCGCCAGATGATTCGCCCGACCGGAATCGGGTGTTGTAATTTCCTCTTCCAGAAGTTCAGGAACCACATAGACACCACCTGCCAGCTTCTTCTTCAGTGTGTTCTCGATATCTTAGCTTGATCTTTGGCGAAGACTTCCCACTCATGCTTTCTTACATCATAGTACCTCAGGGAGGAAAGTGAACCCCGTGCTAAGGACGGGTACCCTTTGACGGACTCGAGACTAAAGTAGCCATTTCTGCTGCATCTACCATGCTAGAATCTCGCAGTCCATGGATATGATCCCAAATGAAAAGTCTGGATGAACTCATCAAGAACGACGATCCTGGTTGGCCAATTGTTCTGGATTGGATCAGCGGAGCCACCAATCATGTCATGGTCCTTCCTGCGAGCCATCCCCAGAGAGAAGAGGCACTTCTTGGCACCCAGATGACCACCAGGTCGATTCTTGGTGCGGTCGTCTATGAAACTGGTGGCATGCTCGTAGATCACGGCTGGCTAAGGATTCTGGGCTCCGGACACCCACATTTGCCCAGGTCATTCCCAGATTGGAATCGCTCCGTTCAGCCCGGCTGGCCTTACGAGGTCCCGTACTTGCTGGTTGCCGATGATGTCCTTGGAGGTTTCTTCGTTCAGGACAATGGCGCTCTGGGCGATCCCTGCAAGATCTTCTACTTGGCTCCTGACAGTCTGGAATTCGAGAACCTGGGTGTTGGTTACAGCGACTTTGTGTACCAATTTTGCCTTAATGGAGACATTGATGAATACTATTCGCCTCATCGTTGGTCTGGCTGGCAAAACGATATAGCTGATTTGAAGGGCGACCAGGTTATGCTCACATTCCCTCCGCTCTGGGCTAAGCCGATAGTCAGGTCGCACGCGTTGATGGGAAGAAGCAGGGATCCTGTTCCTGTCAAAGAGGCCTATGAGATGCTTCTTTTTCAAATGGAGGAGATGGCGGATGTTCCCAACGGATCCATCGTAGTCCTATCCGCTGGAGGTGATTCTCCAGAAGAGCCGGACGAGCCTCTCTCGTGAGCATGCTGCAACTAGAGTGTTCGTAACACAGGTTATGGTCTGAGCTCATAGCCCTCTTTGTAAAGGCTCGCCGCTCCGGCAAGCAAGGAGATTGAGTCAACTTTTTCTACCCCTAACTTGGTGATTCGGTATTTGAGCGACCTGGACAATTTCTCTATTTCTCTCCAGTTCCAATCCATTGACCTTCCTAGATGAGGATAATTGGATTCCCAGTGCTTTGCGCGATTCTCTGAATTGTGAGCGAACCAGGATGCCCTTATGTATCTAGACAAAGAGTTTGAGAGCTCCAGATTCGCTCTTATCAAACCCCATCCCACGGTCTCATATAGGCCGGGGCTATCATCAGGATCGCCAAGCCTTTCAAACGATGGCTCAGCTCTCATAAGTGGATGCCACCACACAACGGTATGGGTTCGAGGAAAGACGTCCTTTTGATAGTGCTCCATTACCTCGTTGGCGCCCGCGTATTCGGGGGGCCCATCGGAGAACCGGCTTCGATATAGAAGAAAGCCCGCTGAAATAGCGAGGTCGAGAACTTCTCTGAAATCATCTGGTGTTGCGTAGAAATTCACTTGTTTGACTTTGGTGCGCCTTGGACTGTCTTACTTGCGCTCCGGGACTTTGCGTTCAGTTGACCCGACCCCCTAAATGTTGACACCTTGATTTTTACGAAGCCTCCCCATACGCTGTCAACAGAAAGGAGGCTTCTCATGGCAGAGAAGAAGAAATACAAGAGATATAGTGAGGAGTTCAGGGAAGGCGCAGTCCAGCTCGTGGAGTCCGGAAAGAGCGCTGCGCAGGTTGCGCGAGAACTTGGTCTCTCGCCCTGGACGGTCCAGACCTGGGTCCGACAGGCAAACAAGAAGAAGCGCCTAGGAGACGGACACGCGGAATTAATTCAAGAGAACAAGCGCCTTAGGAAGGAACTAGCGCAGGCCCAGGAGGAGGCCGAAATCCTAAAAAAAGCAGCGGCGTAGTGCGTCCAGCGAAGACTGGCGTATCCAGTGGGAGATAGACCCACCCGGGAAATAGTCGTAACCCGGTAGCTAAGGTGGCGGGTATGGAGGAAACAAAGTACTCGAAGCCCACCTGACAAAAGATGCCGAAGGGCACTTGCAAGCCATTAGGTCGTAACGAGAGTGAACGTACGTGTAGCTTCGAAAGGCTAAAATCCGAAGGTCGAGCCCGTTACGTTGGGGCGAAGACAGCATGGAATGTTGAAATATGACTGATACAGCATTTCACTTTGGCGGAGTAGCAGCGACGACATGGTGGCACAGGATACGCACAGGAACTGGAGAAGCCCTAATCGACCCGGATGAGAAATCACGGAAGCAAGGTAGGTTCTATAACTTTGACGCAAGGAAATGAACTGAAAGTCGGTAGGGTGGCGGACGGGTCCGTAGTAGCGAAGAAACGGGGTAATGCCCGTGGAGCGAAGGGACCCTACTGGAAAGCAAGTTCTCAATCAAAACGGGAGGCAAGGACGAGATGACAAAGGCGTCCATCAATTTGCAGGACCTGAGACGGAGAATATATTGCGAGGCGAAAGCCACACCTAGCAAGCGATTCTGGGGACTGTTTACCCATGTCACAAAGCTGGAGACGTTGAGAGAAGCCTACGCACTGGCACAAAGGAACGGCGGCGCTGCCGGTATCGATGGCGTCACCTTCGACCAGATCGCGGAGCGAAATCTTGATGTATTCCTAGCCGACATACAAACGGACCTCAAGAGTGGCAGCTACAGACCGATGCGAACCCGAAAAGTTGAAATTCCAAAGGGCAATGGCAAAACCAGAACCCTTTCGATTCCAACAATCCGGGACAGAGTGGTGCAAGGAGCGCTTAAGCTCATCCTGGAGCCCATCTTCGAAGCAGACTTCAGAGATGGCTCATTCGGATACAGACCGCGGCGCACTGCGCACCAGGCAATCACGAGAGTGGCGGAAGCAATAATACGCAACCACACAACTGTGATTGATATTGACCTGAAGGACTTCTTCGGAAGCGTCCGACATCATGTTCTGCTGGAGAAGTTGGCAGAACGAATCAACGATAACGAGGTATTGCGCCTTATTCGGATGATTTTGAAGTCGGTCGCAAAAACTGGAATCGCCCAAGGCAGCCCACTATCACCCTTACTCAGCAACATCTATCTAAATGAAATCGATCAGATGTTAGAGAGAGCGAGAGCTTACACGTACAAGAAAGACAGATACTTTCACGTCGAGTACGCACGCTTTGCGGATGATCTGGTTGTGCTGGTCGATGGACACCACTCCTGGCACCAATTGCCAAGTCAAGTTTTGAGGCGGCTAAAGCAGGAGTTCGAGAAGATAGAAGTAGAAATGAATCGCGACAAGACGAAGGTTGTTGACTTGCGAGGAGGCGAAACATTCTCTTTCCTCGGTTTCCAATTTTTCCGAAAACGAACCCGGAAAGGCAAACTCGCACCCCACTTCTCACCAACCACGAAAAGCCGGAAGAAACTGATGAACACGCTAAGCCAAGAGTTCAAAGGAATGAAATCTTGGCCGATTAGGATCGTGATTGAAACCATTAACCCGATTGTGCGGGGATGGGTCAACTACTTCCGCGTCGGTCATTCTAGTGCTAGCTTCGGGTTTATCAAAGATTGGGTAGAAAAGAAGGTGCGCCGAAACTTAGGCAGAGCCTGTAAGCGCAAGGGCGTCGGGTGGAAACGATGGAGTAAAGAGCTCCTGTACGACACGCTGGGACTCTTTAACGAGTACCACGTAAAGTACATGGCACCGAAAGTCGTTCCAAGCCGACAAGCTACATAACCCTCGTAACGAAGCTCCCAGGAAAGCCGGATGCGGGAAAACCGCCCGTCCGGTTTGAGGTGGAGGGTGTTGGAGACGGAGCGAGAGCCACCGCGCCAGCACTCGACCCTACCTTCGCGCGGCACCAAAAGTGAAGTACGCCTGGATTGACGAACATCGCGGTCTCTTTACACTGGCTGCGATGTGCCGGTGCCTGGGAACGACCCGCCAAGCATACAACGGCTGGAAGAAGAGAGAGGGTGACGATGAGTCTGATCGCATTCTCGTACTGGAGATCCTCGACATCATGAAAGAAACCCGCTCTTCATACGGAATCAAGCGCGTTGCAAAAGAGCTCAAGGACCGCGGCTTCCATGTGAACCACAAGCGCGTAGAGAGACTGATGAAGGAGAACAACATAAAATCGAGACGTCCGAAAAAAACGCAAAAGACAACAGATAGCAACCATTCGTTCCCGGCTTCAGAGGACCGGCTGAAGAGGCGATTCAACCCGTCTCGACCGAACCAAGTGTGGGCTAGCGACATCACCTATCTGAAGACTCGAGATGGCTGGCTCTATCTCTGCGTGTGGATGGATCTATTCTCAAGGAAAATTGTTGGTTGGTCCATCTCTGCTAGTCTCGCTGCTGGTTTCGTATGTGATGCCCTAACCTCGGCTCTAACACTTCGCCCAGGCGCACGCCTGTGGTTCACTCTGATCGAGGCGTGCAATACGCGTGCCATGAATTTCGCCTCTTGCTCTGGCGGAATAAGCTGAAACAAAGCATGAGCCGGAAGGGTGACTGCTGGGACAATGCCGTGGTCGAGTCCTTCTTCGGAACATTGAAAACCGAGCTGGATCTGAGTCCCAGTGTGACTTCTAGAGAAGCCAGGCAATTGGTCTTTGAGTATATAGAAATCTTCTACAATAGGAAGAGACTTCATAGTACATTGGGATATAAATCCCCTGAGGAGGTTGAAAGATTGTTCTGGTCCCTATCGGCGGTTTCGTAGAAATTCTTTCGTCAACTAAATGGGGGTCAGCTCAAGTTAACAGAGTCGGATTAGAATGCGTGCATCGCAAGTTTCCACACTGCACACATTCTTCCCAGGTTATGGAGTTACTTATTATGCCATTCGAAATATTCGCCAACGAGAATTCTACAAGTAATGCCAAGAGTCCTTTGCACCGGGAGGTGGGCGGGATTCTTGGTGGCCCCGCCACTGAGGATTTCCAGCAGCCTCAGGAAAAGGCTCGCTTCTATCCAATCAGCTCAGTCGTCAAGCGCGAAATATATTGCACCTGCCGTAGGGGTCCGAATTAGCCGGCTACAATCGGGGGCTGGACGGTGGGCGGCACCCGTGGCACACTGGTACTAGAGAGGTGCGTACAGGTATGGCCAGAGGCAAAGATTCCCTGATCAAGGTCGTAGTAGCGGCTTCGCTTGTCAGCTGTGCGTCCGGCATGGTCTACGGTACCTGGTGGGTAGCTACTCCACCTACGGACACCAGCGTAAAAAGGCAGGCTCTGGTCGAAGAGACCTATTCGACTCCCGATGCAGCTGGAATGGAAGCCGTGCGCAATGCTCATACCTCGAACTTCGATACTGTTCTGACGTTTTAGAGACTATTTCGCGATTCCGGCCAGCCCCGTATTGATAGCATCCTGGACCTCGCGGACAACCCGGCTCGATCTGATTCGAATGTCTTGCTGCGGATAAGGAATCTCGATGGATTCTTTGGAGAGCTCGTCGAATATCAGGAAATTGAGCTCGCTAGTCAGTTTTCTCGGGAATTTCACATAGCTGAGGGTGTAGACGCGCAGGCAGAAGTTCAGGGCGTTGTCCCCGAAGCTGTCGAACATGACGTCCGGCTTGGGATTCTCCAGGACCCCCTCGTGTCGCTGTGCCGCCCGAAGGAGGCATTGTCTGGCCACTTCCGGATCGCATTCGTAGCTCACCCCCACCGGCACATCCACCCGTACGTCTTTGGTCGAATGGGTCCAGTTGATGACATTGCCGCAGATGAACTCGCTATTTGGGACTATTACCTCGATATTCCTGTTCGATCTTATGGTAGTGGCGCGCAGCCCGATTTTCTCGACATCGCCGGTGACATCATTGACTTCGATCCGGTCGCCAACCTTTACCGGTCGCTCGAACATGATCAGAAGACCGCTCACCAGATTCGCTACCACGCTCTGCAAACCAAGACCGACGCCTATGCCCAGAGCACCTGCCAGGACTGTTACGGTGCTCAAGTCTATGCCGGCGAGCTGCAGGATCACGACCAGACCAAGAGCAATGATCACATAGCGTGTGATGGCGGTGATTGATTGAGCCAGACCGACCTCGATGCTCTTTTTCTGGCAGAGCATGCGCACGGTCCACTGTTGCATCTGCCCTGTGGCGTACACGAGAGCGAAGCCGAGAGCACCGACGAAGATGATCATATAGAAAGTGATCGGCTCCTTGCCCACCGGAATAATGGGCGTCCTGAGAAGTCCGTCCAGGAAGGCGAAGATCTGCGCGGCTGTTATATCGATCTCGGATAAATCCAGTATTTCAATGCACAACAAGAGTAGCAACGGCAACTGAATCGCCCTGGAGAGCCAGAGAGCCGGCTCCGGCTCGAGCGAAAATTTCCCGACTATATAGCTTCTGGTCAGCTTTCCGGTAATCGCCACCAGAACAAGCGCAGCAACGAAGGCCAGGCATGTCCATACCGTGACCGTCGAGCCTCCCGCCTGCCATACAGGCATCAGAAGCCAGGTTCTAATTAGATCGAGCATACTCGTTTCCTCTGTCTTCAGTGCATCAGTCTTCCGAGTGTTTCGAACACTTCCACGGCGTTGATCACTACCGCGGCAAGAAACACGAAGACCAGGACAGCCATGAAGTAGTCTGCCGGCGATCTTTTGATCTGACGGTAGTCTCGATAAGCTTTCTTGTCTTGCAATCCGTGCTTTTCTCTCAGTTCGGGCATGAGCAATCAACCTCCTGCTCAGGAAATAGCATGGTCAGGCTCTTTCGATGCAGAGCCGAGGACCAGTGCATAGGGCTCCGGGATTATTCTCCGGTGCAGGAGGAAGACCAGCAGGGCAGTCAGAATGGTACTGAACATGATTACCGCATAGGCGACATTCTGGACTACCGGGCCGTACGGAAGACCCTCCTGCACAGCCAGAGAGGCCACTACTGCCGATGCCAGACCCTTGGGCGCCATCACTGCTGTGGTCACGGAATCGAGAGCGGGCATGCTCGAGTCGGCGCAGAGTCTCACTACGAATATGCGTGCGAAGTAAATCCACGCGACAGTGAAGAGCCCGGCAAAGATCTGGGTCATATCGCTCAACTGTATACAGATGCCCAGATAGACGAAGAAGAATGTCTTGACGATGAAGGTGAACTCGCCGATCACTGCTTGATCCAGCCAGTGGAGCCCGCTGGGGGTTATCTTCGAGAGTTCCTCCTGCTTTTTCGGCTCCAACCCCGAGAGCATTTTGAGAGCGGTGCGGCCAAGCAAGCTTTTCTCCAGCTCTTCGCGATCGATCTGATCGAGCTTGAGAATCTCCCCGAGCCTCGGCAAAGAAAGCCGCCTGATATTGCCTATGGCGATGCCGAAACTGAGGGCGGCGATGGGACCGCTGAAGCCCAGGATACCGGTGATGGCATAGACGATGCAGACGAATGCCGGAGTGGTGAGGATGGCATTCTCGAGCTCATGAAAGAAATTGAGGAGGTAGCTCCAGAGAACACCGAACACGAAGCCGATCACCATGGCCATGGCGAAGGAGGCGACGATCTCTCCGGTAATCCTGCCGGGGTTCAATGTGCCCCTGGTAGCGACCTGCAATACGGTCAGAGCTCCAACTATACATAGTACATCGCTGATGGTCGACTCGAGCAGGAGCATGGTGCTTGCTCGTTTACTGAGATCGAGCTTGGTGAGTAACGGTATCACCACGGCCGATGACGTGCCCCCCACGGTCAGACCCAGAAGGATGCCGCCCGTCAGGGGCAGACCGAAATAGATTACCGAGAGGGCTGCTACTATCGCGGCGGTGACGAAGAAACTCGCGGTGGTAAGGGTGAGGGATTCCACTAGAGATTTTTTCAGATCGTTCAGTTTGAGGCCGAGACCGCTCTGAAAAAGCAGCACGACCAGGGCAATGCTGGAGAAAACCGGTCCCACGGCGCCAATGCTGTCCGGACCGACAAGCTTGAAGATCGGACCGATGATCAGACCGAGCACCATCAGGGGTAGCACGTCCGGAACCCCCGCCCGCTCGAAGAGAGCGTCGAAGAGATGGGCCATGAAGATCAGGGCGCCTATGCCGAGTATCGCCAGAGAGACATCCATGGGAAGTGCATAGCATGTTTTGGGACGGTTGGCGCCGTTCGCTTTTAGTCGCGCTATGAGAATCGTATGGAAAGCGTCAAGTCTGAGCCGAAAGTGTTGGAGTCCGTCTCGAATCGAGTCGGCTATGTCGTTCTGGTATTGATACCGGTTGCTCTGCTCGTCTGCCCCCTCCTGATCGATCTGAAGCTGGTGGACGAGTCCACAGAGGCGCCGGCAAAGGACGCTATAGAAGGAAAGAGTTCTATTAAAAAGGCAGCTCAGAGACCGGGAAACCAAAAAAAAGTGAGCAAGGAGCCTCGAGGAGGTGATTCGGGATCTGATTCGAGCTCTGATTCGGGGGGTGATTCGCGATCTGATTCGGGATCTGATTCGAGCTCTGATCCGGGATCTGATTCGGTCGCGGAGCTGGCTGATATCCCGGCGCCCTCTCCCCAGAGGGAGGAGGCTGCCGCGCAGAGGAGCGATTCGGAGCAATTCGACGAGCTTGTCGGTCGGGGAGTATCGAGCCTGAATGTAGGCGACTACGAGAAAGCCGAGCGCTGCTTCCGCCAGGCATACAGCATAGCCGGCTTTCTTGGAAACGATGATCCCCGGAAGATCAAGCTATTCGAGCTCATCGGCCGGACTTACCTGGCCCGCAAGAGCTATAGCCAGGCTATTCAATTTTTGCGTTATGTTCGATACTGTCAGGATAAGCGTTTCGGGAAAGACTCCCGGGAGTCGGCCTATATTCGCTCGCTTTTATCCAGAGCTTATCAGGGTCTCGGTCGCAAAACCCAGAGCGGCGACGGCGACTAGGACGATTGCTTCTTTTCTTTGCCGGCGACGAGGGCTGCGCCGAATATGATTACTGCCGCTACACATTCCTGGAGACTGAGCCTTCCCAGATCTATGGCGTTGGCTTTGAGCTCTCCGAGATCGACGTTCAGTTTGAATCCAAGAAGGTTCGCGCTTTTATCGATCTGCTCCCGGGGCGGTGACCAGATGAAGCTGTAGCCCATGGGCTGCTGCTTGCCGTTGCCATCCTGGTAGACCCAGGGCGGATACAGGCACATGCCCAGCATGAACAGCAGTCCCCCCACAAGAATGAGTGTTTTCAGATCTTTCATCTCTCCTCCGTGAGGTGATCATACATCAAGCGCCTTCTTTTATTCTGATTCCGATCCTCAGGAGCTCGACCGCCGAGGTATCCAGGCAGCGGCAGAGGACCTGAAGCTCGGTCAGGCTGGGCAGGCTTTCGCCGTCTTCGATCTGCTCCAGACGCGGCGCGGGCAGGTCGCAACTCGAGGCGAGCTGCTTGATGCTGAGCCCCTGCTCGGTACGCATATGAGTAAGGGCGCTGCCTATGGAGCGGGCTGCCTGTCTGTTTGGTAAGGAATGCATTCTCAAACCTCCTTCTCTGATTCCTACCTAGCACGGCTTCTCGTGAGGTGCGCCGGCATGCTCTCTGCCCGTACGTGCTAAATCAGAGTTGTGCAAAGAAGAGGAGGAAATGATGATAAATTGTCAAACAATTATGAGCAAAGATCTCACCGTGGTTTTTCCGCATGTGACTGTTGATAGAGTCGCGCTCACCATGCGGGATAGCGATATCGGCGCGGTACCGGTGGTGTCGGATGACGGGTCCAATATGCTGGTCGGGATCGTCACCGATCGTGACATCGCAACAAGGGTTGTTGCTGAGGGAAAGGATGCGACAGGGATACCGGTGCACGAGATCATGTCCCGCGATGTCATCGTCTGTGGTGTCGAGACCAGTCTCGACGATGCACTTTATCTGATGCTGAATGAGGGAATTCGCAGGGTTCCGGTAATCGATGAGAAGAATACGGTTGTCGGGCTTCTATCCGCCGCAGATGCTGCTAATCATATTAGACCCGTAGCCAGATCCTCGGTGGATCAGGATTTCGAGCAAGCCAGGGTGCAATTCGAGGCGGAGATGGACCGCAAGATGGCTGAGCTCTCTGGCAAGCTTGATTCGATTATGCTGCGCCTGAGGGTCGAGTTATCGGAAATGAGCGAGGAGGTCAAATCCAGCAATACATTTCAGGAGCTTCTCGAAATGAAGGAAGGGCTCGAGACCGATATTCGGGAGATGAAGTCTTCCTCGAGCGAGCGATGGGAGGATTTGAAAATCAAGGTGAGAGACGGCTGGAGCAAGCTCTCGACCAGGCTCGAGGAGACCATCGAGACCCTAGAAACCATAACTGAGAGCTTCTCCGGTTCGAGCCGGTGACTCCAAAATGGTGCGATAATAAGAGCCTTCCCTGGCTGGAATCCCTGATCGATGTCCCTCGACTCTCTTCCATATCTGGAAAATATCCGAATAGCGCGGCTGTTCGGCCAGAGCGACGAGGCGATACTGGATCTCAAACAGCGTCTCAATGAGATGAGCCAGCTCACCATGGACTTCGTCGTCCTGCTGGGTACCTCGACAGTGATTGCCACTCTCGGCCTCTTTCAGAACAGCGCTGCCGTAATTATCGGGGCCATGATTATTGCGCCTCTGATGAGACCGCTCATGGGGCTTGCCTATGGCAGCTTGATCGCCAATGCCTTTCTGATCAGGCGCTCGATTTTCACCATCATCGTCGGAAGCGTGGTGGCGGTGTTCATCGCTTTTATCTTCGCCACTCTCCTTCGAGGAATCGAGGTGACCTCTGAGATATCGAGCCGTATCCATCCGAACCTCCTCGATATGGGGGTGGCGGTCTTCGCCGGAGCGGCCGGCGCTTACTGCCAGACACGCCGGGATCTGGCGGACACCCTTGCCGGGGTGGCTATCTCGGTGGCCCTGGTGCCGCCACTGGGGGTGGTCGGTATCGGTCTGGCTCTCGGTCAGACCAAGATCTGGACCGGCGCAGGGCTCCTCTACGCCACCAACCTGGTCGGGATCACGTTCGCCGCTATTATCGTTTTCCTGCTCATGGGCTACGGGCCTATAAAACGGGCAGGAAGAAGCCTCGGAGTATCCCTGGCCCTCCTGGTCTGCCTGATGATCCCCCTTGCCCTCAGTATGCGCGAGCTGCTCATAGAGCACGAGATGAGCGCCAATATCAAGGCTCTTCTGAGGGAGAAGACTTATACTTTTAAGGATGTCCAGCTCAGCAAGGTCGAGGTCAAGCGCTTTCGCAGGCCCATGCTGGTCACCGCCACGGTAGTCTCGAGCGGCAGCGACATCAAGGCCAATCAGGTGAGGCTGGTACAGGACTTCCTCAGCAAAGAGACAGGCATTCCCATCGAATTTCGTATTCGTGTGATCCCTTCCATGGTGGTGACGGCTATCGAAGTCACTCCCGAGGGCGAGCACGAGAAGACGGTGCCGGTGGGAGCACCCCTCGATAACAGTTCTCTCGACTGGCAGGACGCCGATTCCTTATCGGTGCCGGCCGGTGTATCAGGTGAAACACAGGCTGAAGGGCCGTCGCAGGCGGTGCCTGCCTTCGAGAGCCCCGAGCCCGCTCCCGCTCCCGCGTCCGAAAATAGCCAGACCATTGAGGGTGATTCGGGCGGGAGTGCCGATTCACCGATCAAGCCGCAGATTCAGACGCAAATTCAGGCGCAGCCACAATCACAGTCTCAATCACAGTCTCAATCACAGTCTCAATCACAGCCTCAATCGCAGCCCCAGCCGGATAAAGCGCCGCAAGGAAATCCGGCACCGGTGGCGAAATAGCTCAGGATCTGCCTGTTCCCTGCGTTTTCAAAGCGAGCTTACCGGCGTCATCCAGATCCAGGACTATTTCCCGGCCATCCGGAGGTCCTGAGAGCAGGAATTCGGACAGAGGAGCTTCCACGTAGTTCTTGATGGCTCTCTTGATCGGCCGGGCGCCGTAGAGCGGATCGTAGCCCCTGTTTGCCAGCCAGCCCACGGCTCTGGCGCTGGGCTCGAGGCTGAGGCCTTTTTCAAGGAGTCTCTTGCTCAGAGCGGCAAGCTGCAACCTGACAATCGCCTCGATGTCCTCTATCTTCAGGGGCTCGAAGATGACAATGTCGTCGATACGATTGAGAAGCTCCGGCTTGAAACATTCGAGCAGAGCCCGGCGCACCGGCTCCGGCAGGGTGTCTATGCCGCCCCCGAAGCTCTCTTCGGTTTCGCTGCCATTCTCGCTCTCCTTCACATTGCCGTTCAGCGCTTCGAGGACCTCAGCGGCGCCGGTATTGGTGGTCATGATGATGACCGTATTGGTGAAATCGACGGTCCGCCCCCGGGCATCGGTGAGGCGACCATCGTCCAGGATCTGCAGGAAGATATTGTAGACATCGCTGTGGGCTTTCTCGATCTCGTCGAAAAGAACGCAGCAATATGGGCGTTTGCGCACCGCTTCGGTAAGCTGCCCGCCTTCATCCGATCCTATATAGCCGGGAGAGGCGCCGATCAGGCGTGATACGGTATACCGGTCGAAATACTCGGACATATCGAGCCTGACAAGGGCCGCCGGATCGTTGAAGAGATTGTCGGCAAGGGCTCTTGCCGTCTCGGTCTTGCCCACTCCGGTAGGACCGAGAAAGAGGAAAGTCCCCACCGGTCTCCGGGGCGCACCAATATCGGTGCGCGAGATCCTGATACTGCGGGCGACGGCTTCGAGCGCGGCGTTCTGCCCTTTGACTCTCTTCTCGAGCTCTTTCTCGAGAGCACGAAGCGCCTCGGCCTCATCGGCTTTCAAGCGGCCAATCGGAATCCCGGTCCATTCCGACACCACCGCCGCGATCTCGTCTTCGCCGACCCGGGCTTCCCGTCCGTTTTCTCTTGCCGCCTCGCCACCGGCCTCGGCAAGGAGCCTCTTCAGGGGCTCCAGCTTCTCGAGAACCAGCTCGCCGGCCCGGCGGGGATCCCCTTTTCGCCCCAGCTCTTCGACCTCCTGCTTGACCTGCTCGATCTTGTCTTTGAGCGCGGTGATATGGCTTAGCCCTTCTATCTCTCTGGACCAGTCCTGCCGGATAGCCGACGCTTTCGTCTCCAGCTCTTCGATGGCTCTGTCTATCTCCTGCAAACGCTCATAGGAGTCTTTCTCGTTGTCCCGCGCCAGGGAGGCGCGCTCCAGGGACAGGCGGTGGAGCTCGGCGTGGATGGCGGTGAGCTCCGGCGGCGGCGAGTCGATCTCCACACTCTTGCGGGCGGCCGCCTCGTCCACCAGGTCGATGGCTTTGTCCGGCAGTCGGCGGTCGGTTATGTAGCGATGCGACATACTGGCGGCGGACTCCAGTGCCGAGTCGAGGATCGAGATACCGTGGTATACCTCGAGCTTTTCTTTGAGACCGCGCAGGATCGACAGAGCCTCGTCCAGGGTTGGCTCTTTCACCAGCACCGGTTGAAAGCGCCTGGCCAGCGCCGGATCTTTCTCGATATGCCGGCTGTATTCGCTGAAAGTGGTGGCACCCACGCAACGAATCTGACCACGAGCCAGATAAGGCTTGAGAATATTGCCGGCATCCATAGCACTGCCACTGGTGGCGCCAGCGCCGACCAGCAGGTGGAGCTCGTCTATGAAGAGGATAATGCTGCCGCTCCTGGCTACGAGCTCTTCCACCAGGTCATTGAGACGCTCCTCGAACTGTCCTCTCAGGCTGGTGCCGGCCACCAGGCGCCCGACATCCAGGCTCACTACCCGCAGTCCCCGGAGGCTGACCGGCACTTCATTGCGTGCGATTCTGAGAGCCAGCCCCTCGGCCAGGGCTGTCTTGCCGACTCCGGCTTCGCCGAGGAGGACCGGATTATTCTTGGAGCGGCGGCTGAGAATATTGATCATCCGTCCAATCTCTTTCTCTCGCCCGATCACCGGATCGAGAGCGCCCTCCTCGGCCCGGGCGCTCAGGTCTTCGCAGAGCTTGGCAAGCACGCCGGAGAGCATCGGTCGAGCTGGCGCTCCCGGTCCGGTTCCCGGTGCTGATTTCTGTCCGGCCTTCTCGCTCAGGGCATCTTCGGCTTCCTGGCGGCCGCAACCGCTTTCTTTGAGAAGTACGCAGGCGCGGGTGGCGCCTGCTTCGGTAAAAGCCATGAGGACGTGCTCGACACCTATGTGCCGGTCACCCAGGGCTTCGCTGAGATCGCCGGCTCTCTGGAAGATAGCCATGGTGCTGTCAGCCCAGTCCACCTGGTCCGGCCTTACCGGAAACCCTTCCTGGGTGCTGTAGAGATAGGCGGTGAGCCTTCTGGTCAATTCCCGGCGGTTCACTTTGAGCCGGTCGAGCGCTCGGGTCAGGGGCGCCGAGCCCTGATTGAGCAATGCCAGCAAGAGATGCTCAGGCGAAACGAGGCGAGCCGGATACTTTTCCATGAGCCCCGCACAGATCGAGAAGGCCCTGGTGAGATTATCGTCGTACCTTGAGGGATCCACTCTATGGGTACTTCCTTCGACAGAATCGGCTTAGAATTCTACCTCATATCTTCCGGAACGGATCTTTCCGGGAGAGGCGCGGATGATTCGAGGTGTGACACCAGCGGTGGTGTCGCGCCGTGGCTCAGAGTCCGACGATATCGCAGGAAGGGAGCGATGACTTGAGCCTGGCAAGACCGATCTCGGTACAGGCTGTGTCCCTGGCATCAAGAAAAGTGAGATTCTTCATGGACTCGAGCCGGTTGATACCACGGTCGCTCACCCCGGTGCCGACCAGATAGAGAGCCTCGAGGTTCACCAGCCCGGCCAGATCCTCCATACCGGCATCGGTGATTCTGGTATCGGTGAGATAGAGAGTGCGGAGTCCGGAAAGGGCGGCCACATAACGCATACCGCTGTCGGTTATGGCGGAGGCGGATAGATCCAGGTGGTGTAGCTGGGTAATCCCCTTGAGCTCCTCCAGTCCCTGATCAGAGATACCCGAGGGAAGGAGAAGGGTGGTCAGTGACTTCATCTCTTTCAGATGAATCAGCCCACCGTCGGTGATCTCGGTTTTCTTCAATACCAGTGCTGACAGCGACGGCAGAGCTGCCAGGTGTTTGAGCCCCTTATTGGTGATCGATGTGTGGAGCAGCCAGATCGTGGCGAGGCGCTCCAGCCCATGTAGTTTGAGGGCATGGCTGTCGGTGAAAGGCGCGAAATCGAGTCGAAGCTCTTCGAGCTTGCTCATGCCGCAGGCGACTTTGAGGACACGCTCGGAATAATGCGCCGTGGAGAGGTCGAGAGAGGTGAAGAGGTCCAGGTCGCCGGCGCTGTCCTCCAGGGTCTCGTCCGGAACATGACCGGAAAGAGCGAGACCGATTAGCTTGTTGTCCGGGATCATCGAAGAGAAGCTCCCCAGAGCCTCGCCGATCCACTTGCGCTGGTGCGGAAAGAGGCGATCGGCCAGATAGAGGCTGCCCAGGGAGATTCGTTCCGGAAATGTGACTCTGGCTTCCATGGAGACTTATTATATGCCCGTCTCCACCAGCCCCACCAGGTCGCTTTTAACATCGGAACAATTCTGATACCGGAGGCTCAATTCAGGCTCGGTGAGGCGCTTAACGATCCGGTCGAGAGACTCGCTCACCGACTGATTCAGGCTGCGAGGCGAGCTCGACGAGATCGCCTCGGGCTCGATTCCGGTAAGCATGAAGAAAAGTGTAGCGCCCATGGCATAGATATCGCTCTGGGGAACGGCTTTTCCCCGGAACTGCTCCGGCGGGATGAAAGCATGCTTGCCGGCTACTTTACGGGTGCTCTCCGCCTCCAGCTGGAGAGCCACGTTGAAGTCGATGAGCTTGACGACACTCCCGGCCCTGCCTTCTGAAAGTATCAGGTTGTCCGGAGTGAAGTCCCGGTGCACGACGGCGGGATTGCGCCGGTGCAGATAGCCGAGTATGTCGCACATCTGCAGGGCGAGCTCTACAGTGCGCCCCTGGTCGAAACAGCCGTTCCGGAATACGAGCTCTTTGAGGTTGTCGCCGCCGACGTCCTCGAGGACCAGATAGGCTCTCTGGTCCTCGACGAAAAAGTCCACCAGCCTGGCTATATTCGGATGTCTGAGCTTGCGCCAGAGACCTGCTTCGCGCTGGATGTTCTCCAGGACTCGCTTGCGCACATTGGTTCCCGCCTGGGCCGGCAGGACGAATTCCTTGAGGACCACGGTGGGGGGCGGGCCTCCCGCCGGCGCTGCGGCATTCGCGGTGATCAGGGTCAGGTCGGACATATCCACCAGGGTCTCGTTGCGTTTGATGCCCTCCAGGCTGAGCTCGCCGGGCACCGGTTTGAGCATCTCGGCGCGGTAGACCGTCGCCTGGCCCCCGGAGCCGATTTCCTCCTGGATTCTGTAGGCGCCGTTGCTCAAGACTGTGCCGGCTAGAAGGTCTGTCTCGTTGGAGCGTTTTTTCGAGGTGCTCAGGGCGTCGAGCCATATATCGGTATAGGATTCGAACTTGATATACATGTTGAGGTCGTCGGCGACCTTGGGCTCGATTCTATAAGAAGGAAGGAATTTCTTCAGAGCCAGTTGCAGGCGCTGGCGGTCGTCACTGGATGCGATACCATCGATATTGAGGTTGAGCTTCGGTCGATCGCTGGACAACCAGCCCCAGCTCATCGCCGGCGCCAGGGACAGGAAAGTCAGCCTGTCCAGGGAGGTTAGACCCCGGCTGATGACGTTGAACTCGAGATGGATGTCCAGAGAATTGAAGACCTTGCGATCGGAGGTGGTCACATGGGAGATCCGGTCCCAGTTGATCAGGGGCGAGGCGCGGTGACCCCAGTAACGCAGCCAGTGGAAACGGAGCCCCTCTTTGCCCAACTCTACATGGGTCGGATAGAGGTACTGTCCCAGAAAGAGCGGATTGAAAATAAGAACCGAAGCGCTCAGAAAAAGCCAGGCGCAGACGAACCAGGTGAAATAGCCTGCCGATCCGGAGAAGCCGAGGAGCAACAGAGAGACAAGGGCCGCCAGGATATTGGCCGTCACGAAAATCGCCGAGAGCTGTTTGAGCCGTTTGCGCGTGATGCGCTGCGGCTTGTAGCGGATCCAGAACTCGTCATAATCATCGGCTCGCCGGGAGCTCCTGGTGATGAAATAACGATCCGATAATGAGTCTTTGGAGTGGCTCATGGCCTAGTTCGATGTTATCTCCTCTATCCTGGCTTTCGTCTCTCTTGCCGAGCCGATTCTGGTTTCCAGATCGAGTGCGGTGAGAGCCGCCACCAGGTCGTCGGTAAGAGGCGAGATCTCCCGGTTCAGGTCCCGGGGTCGCGAGCATGTCAGGGCCTCGGGATCGCGGCCGGTGAGAAGAAAATAGAGAGTGCCGCCCAGAGCATAGAGATCGCTTGCTGTCTTGGCTTTGCCTTTGAACTGCTCGGGAGCGATATAAGCTTGCTTGCCGACCATGGTGCCGGTGGCGGTCCCGACGAATTCGTTGGCGGCGCCGAAGTCGATGAGAACCAGAGTGTTGTCCTCTTTCAAGACGAGGTTATCCGGCGATATATCCCGGTGAATCACCGGTGGTGTCAGACCATGAAGGTATTCGAGAATCGCGGCGGTCTGGCCCGCCAGCTCCAGGGCTTTTCTTTCCTCAACCGGCCCGTTCTGGGTGACGTGCTGGCGGAGGCTGTTGCCCGCCACGAACTCGAGGACCAGATAGTCCCTGTCGTTCTCGACGAAATAATCGAGGACCGAGGCTATTTGCGGGTGCGAGAGCTTTTGCAGGAGCGCCACCTCTCGTGTGAAAAGCTCTTTGGCTTTGAGCTCCTTTGCCTTGAGCTCTTTCTCTTCGCTGATTCTGGATGGCAGGACCGCCTCTTTTATGACCCTGAGCTCCCGGTCTCTGGTGGAGGCCAGGTAGACTGCCGACATACCCCCTGAGGAGAGGGGCATGACGATGCGGAATTTCCCTTCCTGAAGGAAGCTGCCCTTGGCCAGGGGAACGAATTTTGTGGCTGAAAACGAATCCTGGAGCTCCTGCTCCCAGATCTCGGTATAGGACTGGGGCAGCTCGAATTTCTCGAGCTTCGGCTGGGCATCGGACTCTTCCTCGGTGGAGGCGATGGGGGAGCGGCTGAAATCCAGGCAGAAGGACTCTATAGCAACGAAAAGCCTGGTTTGACCTTTCTTGCTCATGCGTCTCAGATCAAGGGCGGCGTGCCCGCCGGATTTGAAATAGATGAATATTATCTGATCGCTGCCCGGGGTCTCCATCTCATATTCGTAAGAGCTCTTGCCGTAGTCGAGAAGCCGGGAGCCCATGAGGATATTGGCGATATCGTCCCAGCGGCGGAAATTGCGGAAAAGGAGATCGGGTCCGAAAAGAGCCGGGAAGCGCAGACCCTCGTCGCTCACCTCGATGGAGAGGTGTCCGGCAAAAATCTTCATGAGCCAGGGATAGAGAAGCCTGAGAAAAAGGGCCAGAAATGCCGCCAGACCGAAAACAATCAGGATGAGACCGGTCATCTGGGGACCGAAAGCGAGAAAGGTCGCATAAGCCAGAGCGACCAGGGCGATGAAGAGCCAGACGGCGACATTGCGAGCCTGACTCCCGGCGACCGGGGAGTAAAGAATCAGGTCCTGCCTCTTCTCTCTGACGGGCTCCTGGAGCCCCGGTATCTCGATATTCTGTTCCATCTCTGGTGGGGGCGAAACGCGGCTCTTCCTATCATACAGGCCCGAAATCGAGATATTTCAGCTTGCCATGCTCCAGGAGCTCGCTTATCGCCTCGCCCAGGGTGGTCTCGAAAACCTCGCAACCCGAGCGCATGGACAGCCCGCTCCGGTCGGCGGCGAGCTTGCGGAGATCCTTCTCGCTGTCTTTCTTGTAGAGCTTCCTGGCAAGCAGGGCGGCATAGAGCTTGCCTTCGGCGGTGACCCCGGCGCCCGTGAGGATCTTCTGCAAGTCCGCCAGGCTGACGCTTGCTTCCCCCGAGGCGAACTGGCGATAGGCGAGATATTCCGGCGGGCTCTGGCCGCGTTCCCCCATGGCGCCGTCGCAAAAATATCGGGCTTTCCTTATCGCCGCCAGCTTCAGCTCTTTCATGATCTCCTCCAGGACTTTCTCGAGGCTCTGCCTGGAGAGCGCCGGTTTGGTGCCGCCGGCAGGCCAGTCGAGCTTGTCGTCTTGTACCCGCCTTACTCCCAGCTCCCGGTTGCTCGATACAAGAAGCGACCCGTCCCGCCTCAGAAAGACCAGGGCTTTTCCCGGCTCCACTGCTGTCCCGGCGCGGACGAAGCTCTCGTCGGCATAGAGGACGGCGCCCTTTCTCAGCTCGCCTTTGAGGACTCGAAGAGGCGTCATTATCGCTTTTTTGCGATACATGAAATGCGAGCCTTTCGCTGCTGTTCTCTCCACTGTCTCGATATTCACCAGGGCGATCACGACGGCATTGTCGATCATGCCTTCTTTGCTCAGATAGGCGGCATCAGCCAGGGCCGCGGATTCTGTCGACAGGCATAGCAGAATGGCAAGTATTACCAGCGGTGCTCTCATGAGCCTATTCTTCTAAGCGGGCGAATACCGGTCCGGTGTTGCGTATTTTAAGTCCGGGCTTGAGGACGTCGAAGAAATTGTCGTCCTTGCGGTCGCCCACCACGCCGATCTCGTCATCATAGCCGAGCTGGTGCCAGATCTTCTGGGCCAGGGCCGGGGTGAAGGGATAGATGTTCATGGCGGCGCGACGGATCACTTCCATGCACGTGAAGAGGACTTCTTCCGCTTCTTTCGTCTTGCCTTCTTTGAAAAGCTTCCAGGGAGCCTCGTCGTTGAGATACTTGTTCGCCTGGTCCACCAGGGCGAAGATGGCGTCCAGGGCCCGGGCGAACTCGAGCTGCAGCATATGCTTCTCCACCACCACATGGATCTCGTTGGCCTGGCTGCGGATGACGTGCTCGGGGTTCCGGTCCGGGACGACGCCGCCGCAGTTTTTCTCGATGAGAGTGAGGGTGCGATTGACGAGGTTGCCCAGGTTGTTGGCCAGCTCGGAGTTGACTTTCCGGATGAAGTCGTCCAGGGAGAAGTCGCCGTCATTGTCGAAAGGCGTGGCCGCCATCAGGTAGAAACGCACTGCGTCGGCGCCGTAGCTTTTGACCAGGGCGTTGGGGTCGATGACATTGCCCAGGGACTTGCTGAGCTTCTGCCCTTCCACTGTGATGAATCCGTGGGCGAAGACCTGGCGGGGAGGCTCGACGCCTGAGGCCATCAAGAGAGCGGGCCAGTAGATCGAGTGGAACTTGTTGATGTCCTTGCCTATCAGGTGCAGGTCGGCGGGCCAGTATCTCTTGAAGAGCTCGCCGTCGGGATAGCCTATCCCTGTTATATAGTTGCTCAGGGCGTCGATCCAGACATAAATCACCTGGTCGTCCTCGCCGGGCACCGGCACTCCCCAGGTCAGGGAGCTGCGCGCCCGGGTGACGCTGAAATCGCCGAGCTCCGGGTCGTTGAGCTGGTTGAGGATCTCTTTCTTGCGACCTTCCGGCCGCACCGCTTCCGGATTCTGGTCGAGCCATTTGCGAATGCGGTCTTTGTATTTCGTGAGCTTGAAAAAGTAGTTGTGCTCTTCGACTTCTTTGGGCGGCTTCTTGTGATTATGGCAGTTGCCGTTGGCGTCCAGGTCGCGCTCCCGGACGAAGTCTTCGCAACCTTCGCAATAGAGCCCCGAATAGGTTCCCCGGTAAATATCGCCCTGATCCAGCAATTTCTTGAAAATGCCCTGGACGGCTTTCTCGTGGTAATCATCGGTGGTGCGGATGAAATGATCGAAGGAGAGGTTGAGATTCTCCCAGGCTTCCCTGAATTTGCCGGACATCTCGTCGCAGAACTCTTTCGGCTTCTTGCCCGCCTCCATGGCCGATTTCTCTACCTTGGAGCCGTGCTCGTCTACCCCGGTGAGGAAGAAAACATCGCGACCCCGTATGCGGTGGTAGCGGGCGACTATATCGGCGGCGATTTTCTCGTAGGCGTGGCCGATATGAGGTGTGGCATTGACGTAGTCAATAGCTGTGGTTACGTAGAACTTATCCATAGTAAGAATTCCTGCCTATCTGCTTCAGGGTTAAGGCATTGCAAAGATCGAGCACCGGGGCATAAACCCGAGTAGAATCATAATAATACAGGGGCAGTCGAGTTTTGTCGGAGAAGCGGGCGAAGGTTACGAAAAGAAGATCATGAAAAGCAAGAGCCAAACCAAGTCGAGAAGAAAAAAGAAGACCGAGAGCAGCGAGCTGGACAAATTCGCTCCTCTTGAGAACAGGACCATCATCCTGGGTATCTCGGGTGGTATCGCCGCCTACAAAGCCTGCGATCTGGCATCCATGCTCAGAAGAGCCGGGGCCGACGTGCATGCCGTGATGACGCCCAACGCCCGGGAGTTCATCACGCCTCTCTCCCTCACCACCATCACTCGCAACCCCACGCACAGCGAGCAATACATCCAGTCGGGGGACTGGCGACCCGAGCATATCGAGCTTGCCAAGAAAGCGGATCTCATCCTTATAGCCCCGGCCACTGCCGATATCATCGCCAGGCTGGCCTCGGGCATCTGCGACGACCTCCTCACTTCCATGGTGCTCGCCTCCCAGGCGAAAGTCGTGGTTGCTCCCGCGATGAATCCCAACATGTACGCCCATCCGGCCACCCAGTCGAACCTGGATACCCTGGAGAACCGCTTCCGCTACGATGTGGTGCCGCCGGAGTACGGCGAGGTGGCCTGCGGCGATGTCGGTATCGGCAAGATGGCCTCGGTGGAGTCCATCATCGCCACCGTGGCGGCCCGTCTTCTCAGCCACCGCACTCTTGCGGGCAAGCAAGTGCTGGTCACCGCCGGTGGGACCAGAGAGCCCATCGACCCTGTGCGGTTCATCGGCAACAGGAGCTCGGGCAAGATGGGCATAGCAATGGCTGACGCTGCTGCCGGCCGGGGCGCCAATGTCATCCTGGTCTCCACGGTGGAAGTCAATCGCTCTTATCCTGTACTGGTGGTGGAGACCGCCCAGGACATGCAGGAAGTCGTGGAAGCCGAGTTCGACGGTTGCGACGCCCTGGTGATGACCGCTGCGGTAGCGGATTTCCGGCCGCTTGCCGTGAGCCGCCAGAAGATCAAGAAGACCGAATCCGAAGACATCATGCTCGAGCTCACCAAGAATCCCGATATTCTCGATCTGCTCGGGCGGGTCAAGCGCGATGATCAGGTGATCATCGGATTTGCCGCCGAGTCGGAAGGGCTTCTCACCCACGCGGAGGAGAAGCTCCAGCGCAAGAATCTCGATATGATCGTGGGCAATGACATCACTGTGCCCGACATCGGATTCGGTAGCGATGACAATGCCGTAATCATTCTCGGTGCCGACGGCAAACGCGAGAATCTACCGCGAATGCCCAAGCGCGCCATCGCCGAGCATCTCTGTGACCTGCTTGTCGAGAAGCTCGCCGAGATCGAGGCAGCGGACTGAAGCGCTCTATCTTAAGCAAACTCGAAAAGCAGAATCGAGCGCAAACTAAATATTTGTCCGCCAAATTTAGCCATTCGAGGCGAATTTTGGTAAAGTATGCTGGATAGATACAGTCTTATTGGGTCTATTGGAGATTCGTATATGGCCAGTAATTCCAGCGACAATAGCTCTGGTTCGGGTTTTCTGCCCTGGCTCATCGGTTTGTTGGTCGGAGCCGCCGGCGGTGCCACCCTCGCCCTGCTGACTACTCCGAAGTCCGGCGACGAAGTCCGGGGTGTTATCAAGAAGACTGCTAAAGACATGCCCGAGAGAGTCGGCGAGCTCGTCGATGATTCCCTCGATCTCTATGCCTCCTCGCTCAACTATTGCCAGCTCGTCGTCGAGGAGCAGGCCAACCGGATGAAGCGGGCTGTGGCAGCCGGCAAGCTCGCCGCCGCCAAGAAGCGCGAAGAGCTCGAGCTCGGCGGGTCGGCGGTCTTTCCCCTGCAGCACAAATAGACACAGACTTTGTAAAGAGGATAGTTGTGGACGTAACGGCAGCGGCCATGAGCACGCATATCGATCAGATCGTAATCTTTTGCTTCGGCATTCTGGTAGTGCTTCTCGTGTTGATGGCCTTCCCGCTTCTGCGCCTTCTGGAGCAATCCACCAAGACTCTGGGAGCCACCGAGAATTTCATCAACACCCTCGATAAGGAGCTGGGACCTACTATCAAAGAGGTAGACAACGTCCTGGTTACCGTCCAGGAATTCCGGGCAATAGCAGAGAAGGGTTTAACAGGTGTGGGAACCAAGGTAGAAGATGTAACAGGAAGCATTACCAAAGCGGCCGATTCGGCCAAGACCGAGACATCCGTCTGGGGCGTCGGTGTGATGGCCGGACTGAAGGCTTATTTCACCCCCAGGGAGGACAAGTCCTCGGCGGAGAAGGCGTAAGCGCAGGTCCTGCTCAAGTTCTAAGGAGTGATTATGGCTAACAATACAGCAAGATTTTTCGAAGGGCTCGTGGTGGGCGGTTTGTTCGGCTTCGTCATCGGGCTTCTCGCGGCTCCCAAGTCCGGCGCCGAGCTCCGCAGGCAGATCGCCGACGGCTCCGAGGACCTGTACAAGCAAGCTTCCGACTCCATCGAGGATATAAGAAGCACCGCCGGCTCGCGCATCACCGAGATCCGCGACCGCACCGGCACGGCTATCTCGGATCTCAAAGATCGTGGCGAGGACGTGATCAAGCGTGCCGGAGACAGCGTCCAGCACAAGAAAGATCAGGTAGCCAACAAGCTGCAGGAGATGGCCGGACAGAGCACCAAAGTGCTCGTGGATGATGTCGAATCGGCAACTTCCGGCAACTGAGATATTTTTCTCGGGCTGCGAATCGGTCAATAAAGGGGGCGTCGGAATTTCATCGCCCCTTTTCTTTGCCTGCCGGTCCGCGGGCTGTAGTATCACTGGTGGTGCGGATCATGGCTGACCTCCGGATCAATCGAGCTCTGGCCGCCACGGGCTATTGCTCGCGCCGGGCTGCCGATCGCCTTATCGAGGAAGGGCGGGTGAAAGTGAACGGCAAGCCGGTCACCGATTTCAACCTGGCTGTCGATCCCGAAAGAGACGTCATTGCCGTGGACGATCAGGAGCTATCGTCACGGGACCATGTATATGTCGCTTTTCACAAGCCCCGGGGAGTGATCACCACCATGAAGGACGAGAAGGGCAGGCAGACCGTCCTCGATCTCCTGCCTGGGGAGCTCCAGCATCTCAAGCCTGTGGGCAGGCTCGATCGTGATTCGGAAGGCCTCTTGATTCTCACCAATGACGGAGACTTCGCTCACCGTCTCGCTCATCCCTCCCGCACCAGGCATGTCTGGAAAACCTACCGGGTTCGGGTAGACGGACGGCTCTCGGATGAGGCTGTCACTGCCCTGGAGGAAGGAGTGCTGTTGTCAGAAGGGGATGGTAAGGCAATCACCCTTCCGGCACGAGTAACGAATATTTCTTATGATAAGGAATGCACGGTCTTCTCTATATCGATTAGAGAGGGACGCAATCGCCAGATAAGACGCATGTGTGCAAAGCTTGGATATCCGGTGATTCGTTTGGTCAGAGTTGCCATTGGTAGGTTACAATTGAAGCCGATGGAACCCGGTGAATGGAAGTATCTCACGCGGTCCGACCTGGATAGATTGACGGACCCTGGCAGGTAGAAGATGAGCACTCTCGAGAAGATAGGACAGAAGCTGAAAGCAGCCAGGGAGAGCCGGGGACTCAGCCTCGGTCAGATCTACGATCGAACCAAGATCCCGACCAGCAATCTCGAGGCCATCGAAGGCGGCGCTTTCGAGCAGCTTCCCGAGCCTGTCTATGTGGCTGGTTTCATCAAGCGTTATGCCGAGTGTGTCGGTCTGAACGGCCAGAACCTCGCCGAAGAGTTCAAACGCGGCACCGAGGACGAAGAGGATGCCTCCGCGGACAAAGGTGTTTTCGGCGGCTGGGGCAAGCCCAGCAAGACCGTGGCGGTGAGAGAGGCTCCGGTGGTGCAGCCCCAGCTTCGCAGAGCCCACGTGCCGCCGGTGCGTCCTAGCCTGGTGAAGATGGTCTTCTATCCTGCATTTCTGATCATCATCCTGGTCGGGCTCATAGTCTTTCTTTACGATTACCAGAAGCGTTTCGAGTCCCAGCACGATCCTTCGGTGCTCGCTCTCAAAGAGTCGGCTTCCCGCTTCAACGTGGGCAGCGCCGGCAGCCAGGCGCCTTCGACCCCGAGCAATGCCGACAAGCCCGCCGCCCAGGACCCGGCCAAGACCGGGGGTGGATGCCAGGTTTCGCTTACCGCCAGCCAGCACGTCTGGGTAGAGGTCAAATCGCAGTCCACCGGAGAGTCGCTCTTCACCGGCTATCTCGAGGCCGGCGATCGCCGTGATTTCCAGGACGCCCAGGGTCTCAGGGTGAGAGCCGGTAACGGCGGCAGTCTCAATGTCGCCTATCAGGGCAAGCATGAGAGTTTCGGTCTGGCAGGCAAGGTAACCGATCGCTCCTTCGGGGCAGCCGGCGCCCCCCAGGGCGACGCCGCCACCCCGGAGACAGCTTCGGCGGCCACCGCATCCGCGACTACCGCGGCGGCGCCCCGGCCTGTGAAGCCCGCCACCCCCAGACCGGCGGTCAAGAAGCCCAAGCCGGCGCCCAGAAAGCCCGCTTACCGCAGTATCGACGGAGTCGGATCTCGTTACACTTCCGGGGACTCGATCGGGGGCGGACGATCAATCGGGGTGCCTTACCGCTATACTGATGGACGTCTTGACAGCGAGTAATGCTTAGAGCTCGTTAAGGACTTCTAACTCTCAAGCGGGAGCATGCACCTTCATGCGCAGTTTCAAAGTCGGAGTAGTATCTCTGGGCTGCCCCAAGAACGCCACTGACACCGAGGTAATGCTCGGTCAGTTGCAGGACGCCGGTTTCGAGGTGACGTTCGACAATGACGATGCCGACCTCTGCCTGGTCAATACCTGCTCTTTCATCGGGGACGCCCGCAAAGAGTCGGTGCGTACTCTGGTCGAGCTCGCCGACGAGGGCAAAGAGCTGATCATCGCCGGTTGTCTTGCCCAGCACTTCAAAGAGGAGCTTCTCAACGAGATTCCCGAGGCAAGAGCGGTGGTGGGCACCGGCGACACCGGCAAGATCGTCGAGGTGGTCCGGGCCGTGGCTGCCGACTCGTCGGCCCGTATCGTGCAGGTCTCGGATATTCCCAACGATTACAGCGACGAGGTCCTGCCCCGGGTGATGACCGGCATGGGCGCCTCGGCCTATCTGAAGATCGCCGAGGGTTGCGATCACAGTTGCAGCTTCTGTATCATCCCCATGCTCCGGGGCAAGTTCCGCAGCCGCTCCATAGAGTCTCTCACCAGAGAAGCCCGGGTGCTCGTCAAAGCCGGGGTGAAAGAGATCATTCTCGTCTCTCAAGACTCCACCTATTATGGACTCGATCTCTACGGGCGTCTGGCGCTTCCCGAGCTTCTCGCCTCTCTCAACGAGATCGATGGTCTGGACTGGATCCGGGTCATGTACGCTTATCCGACCGAGGCCACCGAAGCGATTCTCACCGCCATCGCCAGCCTGGACAAAGTCGTCAAATATATCGATATTCCATTGCAGCACAGCCATCCCGATGTCCTCCGAGCCATGGCCAGACCGCTTCATCCTGAGAAAGTGGTGAAACGAATAAGAGAGATGGTGCCGGGAGTGAAGATCCGCTCGACTTTTATCGTCGGATTTCCCGGGGAGACCGAAGAGCATTTCGAGCATCTGGTGGACTTCGTCAGAGAAAGCCGTTTCGATCGACTGGGCGTGTTCACTTATTCCAGACAGACCGAAGTGCCCAGCGGTAACATGCCCGACCAGCTCCCGGAGAAAGTCAAACGCAGCCGGCGGGGCCGCCTGATGAAAGTGCAACACGGCATCGCCCGGGAAGCCAACGAAGCCATGGTGGGCTCGATCATCGATGTGCTCATCGAGAGTTTCGATGAGAAGCGCCAGCTCTATATCGGGCGCTCGCAATGGGACGCTCCTGATATCGACAATCAGGTTTTCGTTGAAGAGAGCGATGAATTCCTGATCGATATGGGCGAGGTCTGCCAGGTGGAGATCACCGCCTCGAAAGCTTATGACCTGTACGGCAAGACAGTGGCTGGCGATTGCGCAGCGAGGAGCAGCCGGCACGGCGCCGCCGAGCCGGCTCTGACATAAACAGGCTGAGATAAGAATCAGGACTGCGCCAGAGAGAGCGCCCGCCGGCTGTGCTCGATGGCGATCTTGAAGAGATTGCCGGCCATGCTCAGGTGGTCGTAGTCGTAGTTCAAGCAAAACTCCTGGAGCTCGTCGAGACCGTCGGCTGCCTGGGCTATGGCGTGGCGCATCCACTGTACGGCATTGGTCAGGCTCGGAGGCGGCGGTGACTCGGTGAAGGCATAGGAGACGTTGCGCAGGGTCCTCTCCACCTCTTCGACATAGAGTCCGAATTCTTCGAGGAGCTTCTCATCGTAGATATCCTGGGAAAGATCGTGGAGCTTGCTCTTGTAGCGGTTGAGGACGCGCACCACGGCTTTGCGCCCCGGATGGAAGACCTGTTTGAGATATTTCTCGCGCTCGGCCTCGTCGTCCATGAAGGGCTTGGTACGGTGGTGAATGCGCCTTCCCCGTGCCCCTATCTGGAAGTCGTATGCGGCTCGCTTGGCGTAGTCCATGAGGGTCTCGTACGCCTCATTGATGCTCTGCATGCGTTTGTGAGCATCGGTACGCTGGCTCTGGGACTGGGTCCTGTATTCGACGTCCGGATGGCATTTCTTGACGAGCTCGCGGTAAGCCCGCTTGATCTCAGCGCTCGAGACGGTCGGGCTGAGACCGAGAATCTCGTAATGATTTTGCGCGCGCTTAGCCATGTCAACTACTTTGTGACTCCGTTTATGTCATTATGCTATCAAACGGTCGCCTTATATAATTGCCGATATGTTCTGCCCGTTCTGCCAGAAAAAAGACAGTCGTGTCCTGGAATCTCGTCTTACCGGCGAGAACGCGGTACGACGGCGGCGCGAGTGCGAAGCCTGCGGCAAGCGCTTCACTACCTATGAGCGGGTAGAGGTCATGCAGATGCTGGTGGTGAAACGCTCCGGCAGCCGCGAGCCGTACAGCCGCGAGAAGCTGCAAGCCGGTGTCAATCGTGCCTGCGCCAAGACGGCTGTGACCGCCGAGCAGATCGACGATCTGGTGGACCAGGTGGAGAATGAGCTCCTCGCCATGGGCAAGCGCGAGGTGGCGGCCAGCACTCTCGGGGAGCTCGCTCTGAAATTCCTCAGCGAGCTCAACGATGTGGCTTATGTTCGTTTCGCTTCGGTATACAGGCAATTCCGCTCGGTAGAGGACTTCGTCAGCGAGCTTTCCACTCTCAAGGACGCCCAGGTGGACACACCCCCCGCTGCAACCGTATATAGTGGCAACGACGGCGACTGAGCAAGGGTCTGAAAACAGGGCATCCTTAAGTCCTTCTTAGAATATGAAGCAATTTGAATGCCTGAAAGTGAAGTATTTGTGCAGGTCCGGGGTCTGCGTGCTAGAATTTTGAGCCCCTTTCATAATATAGAAAAATGAACCAGATAATTCGTGACATCGAGAGTGAATATATCAAGGCGGATCAGCCGGACATCAATGTCGGCGATACCGTAAAGGTCTTCGTCAAAATCGTCGAAGGCGGTAAAGAGCGGACCCAGGGCTATGAAGGCGTGATCATCGACATGCGCGGCTCGGGCGTCGGTCATACCGTCACGGTCAGACGGACTTTCCAGGGTGTCGGCATCGAGCGGGTCTTCCCGATCAACTCCCCCCGGGTGGAGAAAATCAAAGTCCTCCGCCGTGGTGATGTAAGACGGTCCAAGCTCTCCTACCTCCGGAAGCTCACCGGCAAAGCCACTCGTATCAAAGAGAAAGTCGTTTCCAAGGGCAAGAAAGAAGCCACCGCCAAGCAATCCAAAGAGGCTTGAAGCGGTAGCCGATGCCTTCGGAAGGGCGCCCGAAGAGGCCCCGCAGCGGGTCCCGGAAAGAAAAAACACGAAAAAGCGTCCCGCCAAGGACGCCTTTTCAGCATATAGTCGAGCTTGTCAGGTGGGTCGATCTGGTCATCGAGGTTCTGGACGCCAGGCTTCCGGCATCCACCAGGCACCCCAACGCCGCCGCCATTTTCGGCAACAAGCCCCGTCTCATAGTCCTGGCCAAGGAGGACCTGGCCGATCGCGACGCCAGTCTGGCCTCGGTGGGGGCTGTCGCCGGTGATATCCCGGTGATGATGCTCTCTCTCAAACAAGCTCGGGGAAAGCAGGCGGTGGTCAACGCAGTCCTGGAGGCCACCAGGGAGAAGCAGGCAGCCCTGAAGCGCAAGGGCATACTCGAGAGGCCCATGCGGGTCTGTGTGGTCGGTTTGCCCAATGTGGGAAAGTCTTCCCTGATCAACTGGCTGATTGGCAAGAAGCGCACCCGGGTAGGCAACCGGCCCGGGATCACCCAGGGCACCCAGTGGGTCCGCGTCCACCCGCGCCTGGAGCTTCTCGACACGCCGGGAATTCTGCCACCGGTGGAGTTCGAGCCCGGCACCGCCAGCCGGCTCGCCATGCTCAACCTCCTGCCCGAGGGAAAATATGACGCCGAGCTCGTCGCCAGGCATTCGCTGGCTCTCATGATCAAGCGCTATCCGGGGCTCATGGAGCGTTATGTCGAAGGCATTACAGGCAGCGAGGATCCCCTCAACCGTTTCGCCGAAGCTAGGAATCTTCTAACCTCGGGGGCCAGACCGGATCTCAAAAGGGCAGCGTCCCTCTACCTTTGCGATCTCAGGGACGGACGCATCGGGGCGGTCACCCTGGACGCCTGATCGTATGAGTTGAGCTTATAATACTGACTCCGCCCATGCCGAAGAAAACCCGGATTGCCGATTTGCTGGACTTCGATTATGCCACTATTGATAGTGGCACTGTCATCGGCGTCGACGAAGTCGGACGGGGCTGTCTTGCCGGACCGGTGGTGGCAGCCGCTGTGATCCTGCCTCTCGCCGACGGCTCCGCCGATCTGCCTGTCTGTCTCGCTGATCTCGACGACTCCAAGAAGCTCACCGGGCAGATGCGCGAGCGGCTTTTTGCGGTCATCGAGAAAGTGGCGGTCTGCGCAGTCGCCGAAGCGAGCCCGGAGGAGATCGATTCGATCAATATCCTCAACGCCAGCCTTCTCGCCATGAATCGCGCCGTCCTGGCGGTCCTCGAGAAAGCGCCGGCGGATATCGACGCCAGTCTGGCCCTGGTGGACGGCAACCGCAAGATCAAGACCGACAGCTTCAAGCAGATGACCGTGGTCAAAGGGGATTCACGATCGGCTTCCATCGCTGCTGCATCGGTGGCCGCCAAAGTCTACCGGGACAGGCTCATGACAGAGCTCGCCCGGCAATACCCGCAATATCTCTGGGAGAAGAACAAAGGCTATCCATCGGCAGCTCATCGCCGGGCAATCGGCGAGCACGGCACCACGCCCTGGCACAGGCTCTCCTTCCGTCTGCTCAAAGAGGAAGAACCGGCACTACTTTCGGAACAGGCTCTTCTTCCGTTTGCTGAAAGAGGCAGAGTCAGCACCACTCTAAAAGACTGAATATTCGTTTTTGACGTAAAAAAGACCGAAAAATGCGTCATAAACGCCGTGAAAATCCAATTTCAGCTAATTAATGCATAAAAATGCTCTGGACAAGCCGAGTCGGGCAGAGCTCCAGTATGGAGCTCCGCCTGGTAGTTTGTGGTGCTCAGCGCTGGGGACCGCCGGGACCCATGCGCGGCGGCACCCGGGCGGGCAGACCGCCGTCCACGAATTTGTTGATCTGGTCGGAGGCTTTCTTCTCCGCCGCCGATGTGCCGTCCAGGATCTGGGTCTTGGAGAGCTGATCGATGATATAGTCCAGGCCAAGCACCGAGATCATGAACATTCTCTCGCCCATCTCGATATAGCCTTTCTCCCTGAGATACCAGAGAGCGAATTCGATCTCGGCGACATCGTCGATCTCCAGGATATCCATCAGCATCTTGGCTGTGGAACCGCCTGATTTCGGCTTCTTCCGGCGTTGCTCGAGGAGGATCTGGAGAATCGCCAGGCGAAGCTCGACTTCGTTCCAGGATATGCCTGCCTTGGGAACTTTGGGCAGTCCCTTGAAGGCGCCGCCGGTGCGCTGGGCGCCGGCGCGGGGGGCGGCACCGCCGCCACCGGGTGCCGGTGCTACGCCTTCGGCGGGCAGAGACATATCGTAGGCTGCCCGTTTGCCTTCGTCAGAAAGGGTCCGGAAGGCCTCCGTGATGATCCTGAACTTGTCGGCATCCCCGGTCTCGGTATTGTCCGGGTGATACATGGCCGCCAGGAAGCGGTAGGCGTAACGGATTATGGTGGGATGCGCTTCGCGGTTGACCTGAAGGAGCTGGTAATAGTTGAGGCTGGCGAAATCGACCTCGCCCGGCGGTGCCTGGCCGCCCTGGGGGGCACCGCCCGGAGCCTGTCCACCTGGCTGACCACCGCCCGATTGACCGCCCCCCTGAGGACCTGGACCTCCCGGTCTCGGGCCGCCCGGGCCCGGACCTCCCGGTCCGCCTGGTCTGGGTGGTGGGGGTGGTGGTTGCCACGTCATATAGGTTAACTCCCCTTCAATAGATTGCTGGCTATAACAAGTCGCTGGATTTCCGAGGTCCCCTCGTAAATCTCGGTGATCTTGGCATCGCGCATATAACGCTCCGCCGGGTAATCAGTAACATACCCATATCCGCCGAAAATCTGCACGCACTTGACGGTGCTTCTCATGGCCACCTCGGAGGCATAAAGCTTGGCGTGAGCGGCATGGCGGGTGAATTTCTCGCCTCTGTCCTGGGCGATGCTGGCATGATAAGTGAGCAGTCTTGCCGCATCGATTTCGGTCTGCATCTCGGCGAACATATGCTTGATCGCCTGGAAGCCCACCACCTGCTTGCCGAAAGCCTCGCGCTCGTGCGCATACTTGAGAGCGTGATTCCAGGCTCCCTGAGCGATGCCCACCGCCTGGGCGGCGATTCCTATTCTGCCACCATCCAGGGTGACCATCGCTACTTTGAACCCGTCGCCGATCTCGCCAAGCATATTGGCTTTCGGCACAGGAGTGTTCTCGAAAATCGTCTGGCATGTCGAGGAGCCCTTGATGCCGAGCTTGTCCTCGAGCTTGCCGAAAGTGAAGCCTTCCGAGCCCTTCTCGACGATCAGCGCCACCAGGCCTTTGTGCTTGAGGGACCTGTCGGTCTGGGCGATGACCAGGTAATAGTCGGCTTCGACGCCGTTGGTGATCCAGTTTTTCGAGCCGTTCAAAATGAAAGTGTCGCCCTTCAGCTCCGCCATGCAGGTGGCAGCCGCCGAATCAGAACCGGAGCCCGGCTCCGAGAGGCAGAAGGCGCCCATCTTCTCGCCCCGGCACATGGGAGAGAGAAAACGCTCTTTCTGCTCTTCGCTGCCGAAATGATCGATAGGGCTGGCGGTCAGAGACACGTGAGCCGAGTAGATGACCGAGGTGGTGGCGCAGGCTCTGGCAAGCTCCTCGACAACTATGGCATATGAGACATGGTCGAGGGCGGCGCCGCCGTATTTCTCGGCAAATGGCAGACCGCAGAGATCCGATTGAGCCAGGAGGTCCCAGTTCTCTCTCGGAAAGCGGTGGTTCTTGTCGACCTCGGCGGCACGGGGAGCGAATTCTTTCTCCGCCATGTCCCTGACCATCTCCTGAATAAGGACTTGCTCCTCGGTCAGATGGAAGGCAAGGGGTCCCTGATCTCTAGTGGTTGTTGTGTGCATAATTGAAGAAGTGGTATGTGAAAACGGCTCCGATCATAGCACTGTAAAGCATGTAGAATACTCCTGTTATCCTGAAGAAAAAACGAGCATGTCAAAAGCCAGAGTAATTCTCGTCTCCGATCCCAACTCCACGCCCTGGTCCAAGTCGGACGGCATCGACAAGAAAGACGTCGAGATAGTCCAGTGCGATGGAGGCTTCGATGCCCTTGGCGAGCTGGTATCGGGTGGTGCCGATGCGATCATCGCCACCACCTGGCTGCCCGATATAAGCGGCTATCAGCTCTGCTCTTATATCAAGACCAGCGACAAGATCATGGCTCTGCCCGTCTTTCTCATCCAGTCCGACAATGATGACGAAGATAGCTATGCCTTCTGGAAGAGCGCTTGCATGCCGGATCATATCGTCGAGCTCGAGGCTTTCACCGAGGACGACAATGCTCTCTCCGAGCTGATCGACCGGGCGCTGGCCCTGGGCGAGGAGCTCAGCTGGGACCGCGACAGCGCCCGGGAGTCGGGGATCGCCCACATCTCGGTGAAAAGCAGCGAAGTGGCCCAGAGCTATGCGCATCTTTTCGACCTGCTCCTGACAGACCGCCTGGTGGCAGGCGTGGTCCGCAGCCTGAGCGGGGCTACCGGCAATCAGTCTACTTTCGTCCAGAGCTTTTTCAGGATCATGTGCACCCTCATGGACCTCGATCTGCTGGGCTTTTACGTCAACTCCGACACCACTCCCTGGGGCGTGATCCAGGTTGGCGATCAGGTGTCCGCCACCGCTTGTGATGGCGTCCAGAAAGAAGCCGCCGAGAGGATGGCCAACCAGAATGACATCGCCATTGAGATCATCGGCGAGCCCCGGAGCAAGGGAGGCAAGTCTCTCAAGCAAACCGAGATCCTCGTCATCGGCGCCGAGGACAATATCCTCGGTCTTCTTGTGGTGGGCTCCACCCAGCGCAAGGGTGTCGACGATCACACGATGCACTTCATCGAGAAGCTGAAGCTCAACCTCAGCCCTGTGGTCAGGCTACTCCTGGCGGCCCAGGAGATTGACCGCCTGGACAGCGAAGTGGCTATGAGCGCTTCTACAGATCAGCTCACCGGTCTCTATAACATGGAGTTTCTGGTCGGCTTTCTCCAGCAGCAGCTCCTCTTCTCTTATCGCCAGCGCCTGCCGGTCTCCCTGGCCATCATCGATGTAGACCATCTGAACGATATCAACGAGAGCCACGGTGTGGAGGTCGGTGACCATGTCCTGCGTACCGTGGCCAACCGGCTCCTGACCGTGACGCGCTCCTCGGACCTGCTCGCTCGCTACGGCGGAGACGAGTTCGCGGTGGTCCTGCCCAATACCGATGTCGGCGGAGCCAGGATCCTGGCTGAGAAAGTCCGTCGGGATATCGAAAGGCAGAATTTCCAGTACCGCCCCAACGAGCGGGGACCGCGTGTAACCGTGAGTGTAGGCTGCGCCAATTTCAACATGGAAGATCTCAATCCCGAGACCATCATTCTGGACGCCAAGATCAATCTCCAGAAGGCCAAGGAAGACGGAAACAACCGAGTATCCAACTGACCTCCGGCTCGGAATCAGGGTACAAAATAAAATGGAGTGGACTACGTAATATCACCACTCCCTTCTGCTTTACAACCTGATACTCTTGGTCCAGCTCGGACATTTAGTTATTTGAGGATTGAAGCAATGGCAGGATTGGATTCGACGGCAGGCGATCAGGGCGACGGCTCGAGCATGCAACCCGTAATCTCCATCAACGATCTCTATACCGCCCAGGATATCCAGCGCCGACCGAATATCTCCGGCGATGCCCTTCCGGGTGAGCAGGGCACTCTAGTGCCCGGGGATCTGAGCCAGGGCGAACGACCGAAAAGCCCTGCCGAGCAAGCATTCCAGGGAGGAGTCGACGTACTGGGCCAGAGGCTGAAGGAGCTCGGTCCTCAATTCGAGGGCGCTATCAAGCTTTCCGATGACGCTCTGGTGGCGGCCGACAAGAACCTCACCGAGCGAATGCCCGAGCTGGCGCCCAAGATGATCGAAGCTCAGCAAGAGCTGACCACCGGCGCCCAGGTTCTGGCGGATCAATATAACAAGCTCCCGGCCTCGGACCGGAACAATGCCGACCAGGCTCTGGGCGAGCTCTTTGCAGCCTCGGACCCGGCGGCCAAGCAGGCTGCCCTCGCCAAGCTCTCGGCTTTCCCTGAGCTGCAGGCAGCCGCCAAATCTTACAGCGACACCATGGAGAAGCATGCTCCGGTGATGAAAGAGATCAACGACCTGAGCACCGCCATGGAAACCGCCATGAGCGACAGCATGATGCTTCGTCTTCGCTATGCCCAGATCCTCCAGGTCATGGGCGACGAGGAAGGCGCCAGGAAGTATTCCGAGCAGGCCCAGGCTATGATGATGATGTTCTTCGGCGGTGGCGAGGCTCCCCCTGAGGAAGATCAGCAGGATGACCGCCAGTTGCCGGAAGTGCAAGAAGCCGACAGGAATTTCATGCCGCATCGGGACGCATGAAAGAATTAAGAGTCGACCTGATGGTCGGATCGGCTCAGTGCCGGAAAGGCACCAGCTCTTTGTAGCAGAGATCGATCGAGGCCAGAAGCGTATCGAGCGGAATGTCCTTGATATGGCTAGCCAGGGCCATGGTGGCGCCGGCGCCGACTCCTTCCTTGACATGCCCCTGCTCGTAAGCCTGGAGTCCTTCGTGGCAGGAGCCGAGCATATTGAGCATCGGGCAGGCAAGGGGAGCGCCTATGTCTTCGGCCAGCTTCCTGGTGTTGGCGCTGGGATCGAGGGCTACCCACTTGGTGGTGATCACAGCCAGGTTGTCCCGGTCGAATTCGAACTCGGTGCTGGTGGCGGCGAGGTCTTCGAGTAAGGCGAAAACCGTCAGCATCTGGCTGCCGCCGCCCAGAACCACCATGGCTGTGCGGGAGGCGGCAAGAGCCATACCGGCAGCGAAGGGCTGCATGGGATCGCCGAAATGAGACATGATCTCGAAGGCTCCCAGTCCGGCAGGTCGCTGGTAGGATTTCTTGACGCTGGGCATGGGCAGACCGGCGCTCTTGAAGCCCCGGCGGATCATCCGCCAGCGCAGCCTGTGATTGCTGACCGGCACGCTGTTCGAGACCGAGTCCCGGGCGTCATAGCCCAGAGCAGTGAGAACGGCCATGGCGGTGGTGGTGCCGCCGGGCACGCATTCACCGATGATCACGAGCTCGCTTTTTTCAGCGGCTCTTTCTCCGTACTCTCTACCTTTCTCGAAAAGCTCCCGGACGGTGCTTTCCGGCAGGCTGTCGCCGGTGGAGAGGCAGCGCGCCGGTTGCGAGCCGGCCTGGAAGTTGTTGATGCGGGGCGGATAGAAGGAGCCGCAGTCGACTATAGAGACCGAGCTCTCCAGGACCTGGAGACTGGCGCGGCTCAATACCACTGGCGATACTATGCCCGCCGGGCTCACCGGAATCGGCAGACCTTCTTTCGTGGTGCCCATGACAAGCGCCTCCGCGTCGTAGCGCGGGGTCAGCCTTCTGGCCTCGGCGCTGGCGCCGGCGGCGGAGATACCCTCGATATCACTGGTCTCGGTATTGCCGACGAGGAGATGAAATCCCGTGGTCCTGGCTTTTCTCGCCCTTTCGAGGAGTTTTCCAAGCCTCCCTCTGCGATCATTTATGATCCGGACGATTTCCTTCGACGCACACAGGGTGTTCATACCAGTGGATCCTCACTCGGGTTTCTTGTTTTGCCGGATCATCTCGCAAGGTATCGCCAGACAAAGCGGATAGATAATTATTGCTGATACTCCTTGCCAACCCGCAGAAATTAAGTTTATAGCAACAAGTGTGATCTCCCCGGGATCAGAAACGGCTCCCGAAGTTATCAGATAAACGGGAATATCCAGGAAATAGCAGGCAAGAGTACCGAAAATGAGTACCATGATCGAGACGACAGAAAGCGCCGGGAGACCTGCGAAAGTCATCTTCAGCGATTTCAAGGCGACCTGCCCGGGAGAGCCGCTGGAAACCGCCGACACCGGGAGGGTGATCAGGAAATAGCCGGTCATGAAGACCGAGGTTATCAGGCAGACGACAATCATCGCCAGCTTTATGCTTGGATCCAGCTCCAGGGGGCCTATGGCTCCGAAGCGGACCATGGATATCATCAGCATGAAGGCCGAGAAGCTCCATGCAACGAAGGGCACCACCATGATCAGGGACCAGAGAAGCCAGACCAGAAAGAGATAGAACTTTCGTCCTTTGAAGTTGGTGACCGCCTCTGTCTGGAGTCTCAGGACAGAGGCGCTATCGATCTGAACTGACTGATCTGACTGATTTGAGGGCGCCAGCCGCAGATAAGCCTGGCAGAAGGCCGTGAGCCTGATGGCGAAAAGACCGATGGCGATAACCATGGTGACCAGGGACAGGCCACCCAGGACCAGGGTGAGACCGCCTGCCAGCATGGTGTGCTGCAACACCTCGTCCATGCCTTTATAAACGTGATTCTGCTCGAAAATCTTGTGGAAAGAATATTCCAGTGTGCGGCTCGAGAGCCCGGATACGGCCAGCAGAACCGCCGGTACTACAGTAAACCGGCGAAAGAGCCAGATGAATGTCAGGGTCCTGTGCCACCAGTTTCTGTCCAGGAGCTTGCCGAGGGCGGCAAAGCCCGAGCCGTCGAGCCCTGGTTCGGTGTGAATGTTATGCGCTCGATCGAGTCCGTTCTGAACGAGTTTCTGATCAGGCTCGATTTGATTCGGTTCGGACTCGGTCGATTCGTCTGTCACGGAAGACCCTCTTACGGTAGATTGTAATCTCCCGACAACCCTGATGCCTCTCTGTCTCTGAACGACCGGATGCACCTGTCTCAGAGCGGTATCCTTTACAGACGTTTACTACTTGGATTCTCCCGGACGGCGCGGCAAGATCCCCGCCTGCGGCGTGTCGACATGGCCTCGGACCAGGCGGACCGCAATTGGCACGGCGCCGAAACTAAGTCTAACGATGCTTCTTGACAAAATATGGCATGATCAAAGCCTACTCAGTCAGGATGCCGGATTTGATCCTCGTACTACAGGCAACCATAGATATCGACTCCGAGCGGCGGGTTCTCGCCGCCGTATCCGATATGGGGCTTTCCGGACAGCTGGTGCGCTCGGCCGGCAATACAGTGGTGGTTATCCAGAGCGATGTCTCGGCGATACCGACCCACCTATTCAGCCAGATGGACGGGGTGGCCAAAGTCGTCCGCCTCACCGCCACGCATCCTCTGGTTCTGGAAGCCGACCCCGCCCCGGTGCGGGTGAGCTCTTCGTCGGCCGAAACGATTCTAATGGGCAGCGGTCAGAAACGTCATGTCATCGCCGGTCCCTGCTCGGTGGAGAGCCGGGAGCACATTCTCGAGATGGCCAGGGCTGTCAAAGCCCGCGGTGCCACCATGCTTCGCGGCGGCGCTTTCAAGCCCCGGACCAGCCCCTACGAGTTCGGAGGTCTCGGCGAGGAGGCTCTCGAATATCTTGCCGAGGCCGGTCAGGTCGCCGGACTGCCGGTGGTGAGCGAGGTAATGTCCGCCAGGCAGCTCGAGAAAGCCCTGGACTATATCGATGTGCTCCAGATCGGCGCCCGCAACATGTACAACTACGAGCTCCTGAAAGAAGCAGGGCTCTCGGGCAAGCCTGTCCTGCTCAAGCGGAGCATGTCGGCCACTGTGGACGAGTTTTTGCACGCCGCTGAATATGTTCTGCTAACCGGCAACGTCAATGTCATCCTCTGCGAGCGCGGTATCCGCTCTTTCGAGCCCCGGCTGCGCAATACCCTCGACCTCAGCAGCGTCGCTCTGATCAAATCCACCACTTGCTTGCCGGTGGTGGTGGACCCGAGCCACGCCACAGGCCGGCGCGATCTGGTCCGGGCCATGTCCCGGGCGGCTATCGCAGCCGGCGCCGACGGTCTGCTCATCGAAGTGCACGGACAGCCGGACCGGTCCATCAGCGATGCCGAGCAGGCTATCGCTCCGGACCAGCTCGCTTCGATCGTGGACGACGTTCGGGCTCTTTCGGAGGCACTGAATCTGGTCACCGAAGACGGTGCCAGGACCTCGGACATGGTGTCCAAGCTCGTTGCTTCGGGCTCCTTCAAATCCTGACGTGAGCAGTGCATCGAAGGACCAACAATGGCGCCAGGGCTGGTTGGCCATGTATTCTTCAAATCTTATTCTGAGCTTTTTAGTAAAGGAGGAATTCTTTCCTCCGTGCCCGGCTCCGCCTCATCTAAACTATCCTGTAGATTAGTTCGGTCTGTCCGGGCTGTTTTCGGGTTCGGCAAGAAACTATTTCATTGTTGCGACTACACAACTTCTACACCGAATGCCTAATATTGCTTTCTGTTCTGCCCTCTTCTGTCCTTTTCCTTCAGCTCCTGTCCTTTTTAAAGCTTCTGTCCTGTTCTAATGCACGCTGGTCAGGCTGATTTGGCGCGCCTGTCGTCGAGGCTGCCTCTTCCCATTTCCTGCATGCACTTCTCGAAGAGATCTTCGGCCGCCCTGCGAAAACGATTGAGAATGGCGCTGTAGGGCATCCCGGCGTCGATGAAGTCGGGCACATTGCCGATGGTCTCGGAGACGACACGCTTTGGTTTGCTCATGCCGGGAAGCTGTACTTTTTTGCCATCCCGAATCACCGGCGAGAGCACCACGGCTCCGCTGATCATGTCGGCGAGCTCGGCGAATCGGAAGAGTCCGGCTCCGTCAGGACCGAATCCGCCTTTCAGCCGGGCGATGTCTATGAACTCAGGTGTCTTGGTCGCATGCCGGGTAGCATCCTCGATAGATTGTCCCGGTCTGGGCTTGGGCCGATTAGCGTCGATGCGATAGAGAGGCCTTCCGTCGGTGGTGAAGAAGAAGATCGATCCTTCTTCGGGCAGAGAGCCTTCATCGTGCTTCGCGAGAATGGCCTCGATAACCGGGTGAGTCGCAATGCGCTCAAGCCTTTGATTCTGCTTCGCATCGATAGCATTTACCTTTACCTCCAGATGATCTCTGATCTGCTCGAGCCGCTCGAATTCGGTCATTTCGGCGGGGATGGTCCGGGGCAGATCGAGGCTGCGTCCGGGAATTCCCTTCCATGCCGTTTCCACCGGACCCATCATACGCTCCAGCTCTTCCACAGCGCAGATCGACGAGATTCTCGCCTGGATCTTGTCGGGCTCGAGCTTGCAGTAATTCAAGACGAGATGAGCATAACGCTTGAGGGCCTTCAGTGACTTGGTGTACTGGGGCTTATTGCGCCTCAACTCGTCTATCGCCGTCGCCAGCCTTACCCGGGCTTCTGCCAGTTCGGCGCAAGCCAGGGGATGAAGCTTCTGTCTTTCGATGTTATTGATCAATTTTTCGGCATCCAGGCGCTCCTGCTCGAGGGCGTAAGGACGCAGAGCCTCGAGGGCGTCCTCCAGAGCGTGTTCCGCCTTGAGGCGAGCCTTCGAGACTTCGCCGGCATCCGGCGCCTGCTCGCTGTCCGCCAGGCTCTGGGCCCGGCTGCGCAAGAGATGGGCGCGGAATTCGGTCTTTTGCGAGTTGGCGCCGCACAGGGAGGCTGCCATCTCGATCATCTTATTGACGTCGGGACCCTTGGTGTTCGCCCGGAAAAGGCTTACGGGTGTAGCGGCGCCGGGATGCAAGCAATAATTCTCTACTTTGTCCAGGATCCTGCTGCTTGTATGGTCCGATTTGAGCCAGTGCTCGAAAAAAGGCACGCCGGAGGTAAGTTCTTTTTTGCCGGTTTCTGCTGCGATCTGAGCAGATACTGCATTTGCGGTTTGATTTAACGTTTCAGTTTGATATTGCGACATTTCTTGCCTTCCACGGTTCTCGCTGCCGAGTAGACCCATATTAGGGCTGGCAATGCCGATCATCTACTGGTGTTTTCCCCCCGTCATTCGTAGTTTTCCCCCACTCCCTGTCAAAAACCGGCTCCTGCCGGGATACGGGGCCGGGGACTGCCAAAATACGTAAAGACTCGGCCGGCGACCGCTCGGGCTGCCCGGGCGTCGTGCCATAATGGTCGGGCTTTTCGCAGACATAATTAGTAGAGAGTGAGAATATGGCTCGCGTAGTTGTCGGAATGATTGGTCTTGGCACCGTTGGCAGTGGCGTTGTGAAACTCCTCGCCGACCACAAGACCATAACCCTCAAGAAAGTGGCAGTGCGGGACAAAGCCAAAGCCCGGGAGATCGTCCCGGACTGCGAGCTCACCGAAGATGCCCGGGATGTCGTCAACGACCCCGAGATCGAGGTGCTGATCGAGGTCATGGGGGGCGAGAATCCGGCCCTCGAGCTGATAAGCGCCGCCATAGACTCGGGAAAGCATATCGTCACGGCAAACAAAGAGGTCCTGGCCAAGCACGGACCGGCGCTTTTCAAGAAAGCCCGGGAAAAGGAAGTGGCAATCTTCGTCGAGGCGTCGGTGGCCGGAGGCGTTCCTCTTATATCTACTATTCAAAAAGGCCTGGAGGCCAATCAGATCGCCTCGGTCTCCGGAATACTCAATGGAACCACCAACTATATCCTCTCCTCCATGGAGCAGAAGGGTATGGATTTCGGGGATGCGCTCGCCCAGGCTCAAGCCCTGGGCTTCGCCGAAGCCGATCCGGAAGCCGACGTGGAAGGCTATGACGTCGCCTACAAGCTCTCCATCCTCACGGCTCTGGCTTTCGGCAAATTCGTCAGGCCCGGAGATATCTATCGAAAGGGAATTACCTCCATAACCAAGGTCGATCTCGACCATGCGGCCGAGTTCGGTTACAGAGTCAAGCTCATCGGCTCTGCCCGGCGCTCCAGTGCCGGGGGCATATCGGTGCGGGTGGAGCCTGTTCTGGTGCCGCTCTCCAATCCGCTCTCGAGCCTTTCGGGCGCCACCAATGGAATCGTGGTCCGCGGTCATGCGGTGGGCGAGCTGATGATGGTCGGTCCCGGCGCCGGGCAGCTTCCGACAGCCTCGGCTGTGGTGGGGGACGTGGTCAATCTGGCCACCGCCCTGAGGCTCCAGGACTTCGCCAGCTATTTCCACAGCGATATCGGCGCGGACTGGCAGGAGGTGGAGGACGCCGCCAGTTTTGTCAGCCCGTATTATCTGCGTCTCGAGGTGGAGGACCACCCCGGCGTCATCGGCCGGATAGGCACTGTATTCGGTGAGCATCAGGTGAGCATAGTCAGTATCATCCAGCGCGGGGTGGACTCCGAATCCGCCTCGGTGGTCATAGTCACTCATCCGGTGGTCACGGCTGATTTCGACAAAGCCCTGGCTCAACTGGAAGCTGAGCCGTTTCTCGAGCGTGTGGCGTCCCGGCTGGCGATTTTCGACGGCAGCAGCGATGCGGACTAGAGGCGAGAGCCAGAACCAGAGCGAGATTCGGCTATGAGAACCAGAGACGAGAACCAGAGCGAGATTCAGCTATGAGATTCAGCTATGAGAACTAGAGAGACCCTGGCAAGCAAAAGCCTCCTCGATTCCTATCGGGAGTTTCTCCCCCTGGAGAAAGACACCAGGGTGGTTAGCCTGGGCGAGGGTTTCACTCCCCTGGTCCGAGCCGACAATCTCGCCAGGCATCTGGGCATCGCCGGAGCCTCGCTCTATCTCAAGCTGGAGGGGCTCAATCCCACAGGCTCTTTCAAAGACCGGGGCATGACAATGGCGATCACCATGGCAGTGGCGGCGGGCTCGAAGGGCGTCATCTGTGCCTCCACCGGCAATACCAGCGCCTCGGCTGCGGCCTTCGCCGCCAAAGCCGGGCTCGACTGCTTCGTGCTCCTGCCGGCCGGCAATGTCGCCCTGGGCAAGCTCGCCCAGGCGATTCTATACGGCTCGAAAGTGATTCAGATAAGCGGCAATTTCGACCAGGCTCTCAAAGTCGTCCAGGAGATCGGCGAGAGCTATCCGGTCACCATCGTCAATTCGGTCAATCCCTTCAGGCTCGAAGGGCAGAAGACCGGCGCCTTCGAGGTGATCGACATGCTCGGCGACGCCCCGGACCGGCTCTGCATTCCGGTGGGCAATGCCGGCAATATCACCGCATATTACCGTGGTTTCAAGCAATGGCACGAGCTGGCGAAAAGCAGCCGGGTGCCGAGGATGTGCGGCTTCCAGGCGGCAGGCGCGGCACCCATGGTGCTCGGGCATCCGGTGGACAACCCTGAGACTTTTGCCACCGCTATCCGCATAGGCAATCCGGCGAGCTGGGGCTTCGCCCGGGAAGCTATAGATCAAAGCGGCGGTCTGGTGGAAGCGGTCACCGACGATGAGATCCGCGAGGCTTACAAGCTGGTCGCCCGGCTCGAGGGCGTCTTCTGCGAGCCGGCAAGCGCCGCCTCCATAGCCGGTCTCACCAGGCTCGCCGCCCGGGGCGAGATCGAGGACGGGCAGAGCGTGGTCTGCGTCCTCACCGGTAACGGCTTGAAAGACCCGAATTCTGCCATGGCCTCGAGCACCATCGACCTGGAGCCCATCGAGCCGACTCTCGATGCCGTCCGCCGGGCAATGGGGCTGTGACCATGAGAAAACTGTCTATCCGCGTACCCGCAAGCTCCGGCAATCTCGGCCCGGGCTTCGACGCCCTGGCGCTTGCTTTCGAGCTCTATTGCCGGATCGATGTGGAGGTGGACGATGAAGGGGGCGGCTCCGGCTCTGCTTCCGGTTCCGGCTCTGCTTCCGGTTCCGGCTCTGCTTCCGGCGCATCGGGCGATTCTCGCTCGGGCGGTCCTTATATAAAAGTAGCCGGCAGGCACAGCGCCGGTTTGCCTGAGAACTCGAGCAATCTGGTCCTGAGGATCATCGCGGATGTTCTGGGCGACGGCGCCGGCACGACTGAAAAAAATTCGGAGGTCGCCGACCTTCTGGCTCGCACATCGATCAAAGTAACCAACGATATTCCCCTTGCCCGCGGGCTGGGCTCGAGCAGCGCTGCCAGTTGCGGCGCCTTCTATTGCGCGCGCTGGTTGCAGGAGCGCGACCCGGGTCGCGACGAGGTCATCCAGCATGTGGCTTCCATGGAGGGACACGCCGAGAATTCCGCCGCCAGCGTCCTGGGCGGCGTAGTCGTCGTGGCACGGCGGTCGCACGATGGCTTCGAGGCGGTTTCGACGAGCTGGCCTGCCCAGTGGGCGACGGTGGTGGTGGTGCCACCGCATGAGGTGAGCACCCCGGTGGCACGCAAGATCCTGCCCCGGACCGTTGGTTTGAACCAGGCCGTAGCCAACATTCAGAACACGGCGCTTCTTCTCACCGCCATCAATAAAGGCGACCCCGAGCTCTTGCGGATCAGTTTGAAAGACTTCATCCATGAGCCCTATAGAGAGAGTCTTGTCCCCGAGCTCACCTCCCTGCGCTCGTCTCTGCGCTACAGCCCGGCTCTGGGCGTGGTCCTGAGCGGTGCCGGGTCGTCCGTGCTGGTGGTGGCGGAGCGCTCGGGCAAGGAGGAGCTGCTCGGCAGGATCGCCGAGTGGCAGACGAAGTACTGTCCGGGAGCCGAGATTCTCGATCTGAAAGTGGACCGGCAGGGACTGGTGGTGGAAAGTGCCTGAGCTCAAAGTGATGAAATTCGGTGGCACTTCGGTGGGGAGCACCAGCCGGATGCGTCATGTGGCCGGCATCGTGGCCGAGGCCTGCAAGCGTGGCAAAGTGATCGTGGTGGTCTCCGCCATGGGCGGCACCACCGACTATCTGGTCAAGCTGGCGAAGCAATGCTCGCCGCATCCGGTGAAGCGCGAGCTCGATCTACTGCTTTCCACCGGCGAGCAAGTCTCCATCGCGCTTCTTTCCATGATCCTCTCGGACATGGGAGTGGCGGCCAAGTCTCTCACCGGTCCGCAGATTGGCATCTTCACCGAGAGCATTCACACCAACGCCCGTATAGTCGATATCAATAGAGATGGCATCATGAGCCGTCTAGAAGATTTCGACGCCCTCATTGTCGCCGGCTTCCAGGGCGTCAACAGCGAAGGGGACGTGACCACCCTGGGGCGGGGCGGCTCGGATACAACGGCGGTGGCGCTGGCGGCGGCGACGGGTGCCGGATGCGACATCTATACCGACGTGGACGGGATCTATACAGCGGATCCCCGGCTCGTTCCCGACGCGGTCCTTCTCCCGCGCGTCTCATATAACGAGGTCCTGGAGATGTCCAGGCTCGGCGCCAAAGTGCTCCACCCGCGCGCAGTGGAGCTCGCCCGGCAGTACGACGTCGATTTGCGCGTCCGCAATACTTTCAAGCCCGACAACGAAGGCACCTTGATCGCAGGAGGAAATATGGAGATTTTTCGCGCCATTAGCTCGGTGGCTGTGGATAAAGATCAGGCGGCAGTGGCGATCATGGATGTGCCGGATCAGCCCGGTATAGCCGGCAAGATCGCCGCGGCGCTTGCTTCGCAGAACATCGGCATAGACATGATCATGCAGTCCTTCCATCCTTCTATAGGCCACAACAGTTTGACCTTCACCGTGCATCAAGACGTCCTCGACGATACGATAGAAGTTTTGAACAAACTGAAAGACGAGCTCAAAGCCCGAGATGTCCAGGTCGACTCCGACTGCGCCAAGGTCAGCCTGGTGGGCGCCGGTCTCATGGAGCAGCCGGATATTCCTGCCCGTCTCTTCAAATCCCTTGGTGACGGCGGGATCAATATAAAGCTGATTTCTTCCAGCGAAGTCAAAATCAGCTGCATCGTCGGTCGCAAAGAAGCCGAGAAGGCAGCCCTGATCATCCACGAAGCCTTCGAGCTCGACTCTGTCAGCTGACACCCGCCAGGCCTATTCTGGTCTAGCCGCCGGGCTCGACACCGTTGCGCTGGGGAGGTCTTTCTTTTTTCGGGCAATTTCTCAAAAATCGCAATATTGCGATTTTTCGAATCTGATTTCAGAGCCTGCATTTTTTTTGAATGTTGGTGCCTAACTCTCTCTGCAATCAAAGTTTCGTGGTCTTTTTTTTGATCGCCAGGTCATATTTTCTCCAGGCAAACTGAGCTTCTTCTCCGACTTGACCAATAGGATCAAGAAAATCGCGGAAATCTTGACCTAGAAGGTCAAGTTTTTGTCTTTCAACTTTTGCTTCTCTGCCCGCTCGACTTTGATTCTACTGTCTACCTGAAAGGGCTCCTTGTTCTGGCAGTGGCGGCAGTCCCACCAGCCGTCTTTGACGAAGTCCTGAAAGAGACCATGCGGGTCGGGTGAAAGCATTGTCAGAGCGTCGCCCCGGTGGCAAATGGGGCAGGTCGGATTGAGGACGGTTCGTACCTTCTTGTGCAAGGCAATTGCAGCGTCACGATTTCCGGTCCATGCATAGAGCCTGTCCAGACGGTCGCGCAATAGGGCTACGGAAACGCTGTTGTCGCCTTCCCGCGCAATGTATTCGTCGATGAGCCGTCGGCATCGCTCTTGCGCCTTCAGGCACTTCCTGTTCCACTCCGGATCTTTCTGGTAATCATATAAGCTCTCGATGGTTTGGTCATCTGTGTCGCTCACCGCCTTAATCGTCCAGGTTCTGTGGCTTGCGATCTGCTCTGTCACAGGTTCTCGTGCTTCTTCTGGAAAGTAGGTCCTGTAGATATCCTCATAAAGCTGACCTTCTGCGGCGGCCAGATCGGCAATTCGCCGATCCGGTCCTGCGAATCCTGCGATCTGCCGTGAGTGTTGCCAGCAAAAGCCTGCTGTGCAAAGCACAATAACTAGATGAAATCCGACTGTAGTAAGGTTCAGTCGACCTGATTCAAATGCCATGGTCGGTCGGTCTAGCTCCACTTGCCGAATCATGTATATCATTGTACCGGGAGTCTCGTCCTGTCGCTTATACCGAAGGCTCAGGAACAGCATTATTTGCGAACGAGAGTCAGAATGCAGGCGAGGATCATGCCAGCAATATTCAGCGCCGTGTTTCTTGGTGGTAGCACGATTGAGCCGGGGGGGGGGGGCGGTGGAGCATAATCTTTAAGTCGGCTTTCGGCGGGCTTTCTGGAGCGCAGGGAGAATCCGGTATATTGGTCAGATGACACTGGAGACAAAGAGCGCCTCGACTTTGACCGGCAAATTCGCCGGCAGGATGCGCCTGTCCGTCACCAATGTCTTCGTGATCATCAATGCGCTCTACTTCGCGGCTATGATCGCCCTGGACGGCTGGTCGGCATTGTATGAGCCTTCGAAGAATACCCTCATCGAGCTGGGTGCCAACTTCGCACCATTGACGGCCGGGGGCGAGCCCTGGCGGCTTCTCGCCTGCGCTTTTCTGCATTCGGGCAGCCTGCATTTCCTGGTCAATATGTACGTGCTTTTCGTGCTCGGTCACGACGTGGAAGAGGACATCGGGTGGTGGCGGTACCTTCTTCTCTATCTCGCTCTCGCTCTCTTCGCATCGGTGACCAGTCTGGGCTTCACCGACATCGGCGCCGTGTGCGTCGGAGCCTCCGGTGCCGTCTGTGGGCTGCTTGGCTTTGCCACTGGGCGTATTGGCGACAACGAAGGGCTGCCCATGCGGGATATCATCAAGCGTCGCCTTCTGATTCTTATCTTCTTTATCGCAATATTGCTATATCAGAGCTTCCTGATGCCGTACATAGATAATGCCGCCCACCTCGGAGGGCTTTTCGCCGGAGTGGCGGCGGGGGTGACCTATGGGCTGGCGCGACGCTCCGGGCACCAGTGGCTGACCCTGTCCGGACCGCTGGTGGTGGCGCTGCTTTCGCTCGGCATCTTTCACCTGGAGGAAGCCGAGCTTTCTAAAGATCCGCGCCTTGCCGGGCACCGTGAGTTTATCCGAGCCGTAAAACTGCTCAAGAAAGAAGAATACGCCAGATCTCTTCCGCTATTTGACGAAGCCGTGAAGATGGTGCCGGACGATCCCAGGGTGCGTCTCAATCGCGCCCGGGCGCTTCTGGAGCTGAAGAAGTACGAGCTCGCTCTTGCTGATTTGTCTGTTGCCGAGAAAAATCTTCCAGACGAAACCATGGTGCCGGTGATGAAGAGCATGGTCCTGCACTCCATGGGGCGGTATCAGGAAGCGAAGAAAGAAATACGCATCGCGCTTGCCAGAGCGCCCGGTGACGGGCAGCTGTACAATAATCTCGCCTGGACCCAGGTGGCAAGCGGAGAACTCGACGGGGCTCTCGCCAACGTCAATCGCTCCCTTCGCGATGGACCGGCTTATGCTGCTCTCGACACCCGGGCGGTGATCTATATTCTTCAGGGCAAAACCGAAGACGCCCTCAACGATCTGAACACGGCGATCAATTTGCAGCCTGCGAGCTCCGCAGCTTACTTTCACAGAGCGGCGCTCTCCAATCTCAAAGGCGATGACTTCCTCACCGACAAAGATCTCAGGCTCGCCGTCGAATACGGCTATGATCCCGAGCCCTGGGAAAAAGATCGGTTCGGCACTCTGGACGCGCGATTCGAGAGCATGAAGCGCACGACGAAGTGACTGTTGAGGAAGACTGACTGGTTCAGCCCAAAGAGTGCTGTCGAAAAGCCGCCTTTCCGTTGACTTGGTCAGGCACGCGCACAAGAGACCAGGTGGCTGAAGCTGATCTCTCATGCATTCTGTCGCGATTCTGGCTTTCAAGCGAAGTCTGGTGGTGTTCCGCTGGTTACTTATTTCACTCCACACCAGGAGTGATGGCGGATTGGCAATCATTCACTAGACTGTGCGTCTATCAGGCAAAGGGTGGTTGACCATGAACAAGACCGAGGATCCGCGGGAATATTGGAAGGTCTTTTTCGATTCGTTCGAGAGTCTTCAGGCACCAGCCAGAGACAGGGAGGGGCGCTTGAAAGAAGCGATCTCGGATCTCGAGCTATCGGTGGAGAGGCGAAATGATGTCTTGGCTTATGCCTTTCTCTGTCTGGGAGAACTCCTGAGAGACCAGCAAAGGTACGAAGAGGCTGGCGAGCATTACGAGCGTGCTCAGAGCCTGATCGAGACAAGAGCGGGCAAAGCCAATCTCTCTGATCACTGTCATATTCTGGAGAACAGAGCCGATTTCCTCTGCGAGACGGGTGATTTCGCCAGAGCTCTGGAACTCAGGCGGGAGGCTCTCCATATCGCCGAGCAAGAGGATGTGCGTCCGCTTGAGGAGATCGCTATGGCAAGGCTTGCCCTTGCGAGCATAGCGATGGTGCTCAAGGATTTCGTTTCGGCGGCCAAGAGTTATGAGGAGGCTCTAGAGACTCTAGAGTGCCTGCCTGATCGAGAAAGCTTCGTCATCACGGGCTACTCGGCCCTGGCCGGGCTCTATTATCTGATGGGGAGATTCGAGGAGTCGGAGGCGTACACTTCCAGGGCCATTGCTCTTGCGGACGCCACCAGTCAATCTGAGTCCAGGTTGAATATGCTTGCTCTTGCTCTATGCGCGCAGGGCAGGCATGACGAAGCCAGACCGATTTGCGAGAGCGCTCGTCAGGTTTGTGGCGAGACAGGTACTGATCCGGATGCGGCTGCCTTCCTGAGTCAGCTTGCCGATGTCTATTGCCTGCAGAGGCGCTTCGATGAGGCCGAAGCGCTTTGCAAAGAAGCATTTTTCCAGAGAGAGAAAGCACTGGGCTCGCCGAATCCAAGCCTCGCAAGCAGGTTGGCGACATACTCTTTTCTATTGTTACAGGAGGGGCGGGATCGGGAGGCCTTTAGAATACAAAGGCGCCTGGAGTCGGTCACGGGAGGATCAGTGAAGTGAAGAGAAGAGACCGCAGATCGTGGGCAGAGCCATTCAAGATAAAGATGGTCGAGCTTCTGTCCGTAACGGATCAGGATCAGCGTATCAGGGCGATAGAGGAGGCGCACTACAATACCTTTTTGCTTCGCTCGGAAGACGTCTATATCGATTTGCTCACTGACAGCGGCACCTCTGCAATGAGTGATTATCAGTGGGCTGGCATGATGATGGGTGACGAGGCATATGCCGGCTCGAGGAATTTTTTCAAGCTTCAGGAAACGGTCGAGCGATACTACGGCTATCCTCTGACAGTACCGACTCACCAGGGGCGTGGTGCCGAGAATATTGTATCCAAGCTGCTTATCAAGCCCGGTGACATAATTCCCGGAAATATGTACTTTACGACCACCAGGCTTCATCAGGAGCTTGCCGGTGGTACCTTTCACGATATCATCATCGACGAGGCTCATAATGCCAGTCTCGATCATCCGTTTAAGGGAAACACGGACCTGGACAAGCTCGAGTCGCTGATAGAGTCTCATGGAGCGGACCGAATTCCGTACGTGTCGATTGGTGCCTGTGTCAATATGGCGGGCGGGCAGCCATTCTCTTTGTCAAATCTAGAGGAGGTCAGCCGTCTTTGCCGGAAGCACGGCATACTGGTAATTCTTGATGCTACCCGGGCACTGGAGAATTGCTGGTTCATAAAGATGCGCGAGTCCGGACAAGAGCACAGGACATGTGCCGAGATCCTCAAGTCAATGTGCGATCTTACTGACGGCTGCACGATGTCCGGTAAGAAGGACCTGCTTGTTAACATTGGAGGTTTCTTTGCCCTGCGGGATCCCGATCTGTACCGAAAAGCTTGCGAGCTGGTTGTGGTGTATGAAGGACTGCACACTTATGGTGGAATGGCTGGAAGAGACATGGAGGCTATGGCCCGGGGGATCGAGGAGGCTGCTAGCGACGATCACCTCAGGGCTCGAATCGGCCAGGTCTCTTACCTCGGTGAAATGCTTATCGAGGCCGGGATTCCAGTCGTCGAGCCTATCGGCGGCCATGCAGTTTATCTTGATGCCAGGCGGTTTCTTGATCATGTACCTCAAGAGGAGTATCCGGCCCAGGCTCTGGCTGCGGCGCTCTATATCGACTCCGGGGTGAGAGCGATGGAACGGGGAGCCGTCTCAGCCGGACGTGACAGGACAACCGGTGAGAACCGCTATCCTGAGCTCGAGCTGGTTCGGCTTACAATTCCACGCAGGGTCTATACACAGGCTCATATGGATGTTATTGCCGAGTCAGTGGAGGCTTGCTTCGAAAGCCGGCGGGGCATAACTGGGCTGAAAATGACATACGAGCCTGAGAGTCTCAGGTTCTTCCAGGCTCACTTCGAGCCAATTGCACCTTTTCGGCTTTCCCCGGCGGTGTCGACTCATAAGGAAGAACTGCGTTCCAGACCATGATTCCAGTAATCTTTCACTAGTCGCTGGATTCCTCTAGTTCGGATTCGATAGACTCGCCAGCTTCGGTGGAGTCTACTTCCTCGACCTGGTCCCTGAGTTTGCGCAGGCCCTTGCTGAAGTCTCTGCCGCACATCTCGTCCATGTCCATGAAGACTTGCATGACCTTGCAGATGAAGGGGCTTTCTCCTTCCATTGCCCAGGTCACTTTTGTAGCGTCCTCTTCGGGCTCGAGAGAGAAGACGACTTTGTTGTCTCCTTTGAAGGGGCGGACGAAGTGAAGGTCGATGTAGACTTTGTTGGGCTCTTCGATCTTGGTTATCTCCATGCTTCCCTGCCCGACGTCATCGTTGCCGTCCCAGGAGTATGCGGCGCCCGGTCCAGCTTCCGGACCGCCAAAGGTCCTCTTCATTTTCGGATCTAGTTCTTCGTAGGGTGACCAGGAACTCCAGTTGCGGAGGTTGTTGATTTTGGGAAAGATCTCTTCTGCTGAAGCGCTTATCGTCTCGGATCGCTCGACTTTTAAGACATCGGGTTTGGTGGCAGCAATTCCGAGTATCGCTGCTACCGCGATGGCAGTAACGCCGACTGAAATGAGCGCGATCTTTTTGAACATCTTATTCTCCTTTCGAGATCAAATCTATTATAACTAGAGCGGTCACGACTGGAGCGGTCATTTCTTTGCTCCTTTTCTTTCGGGCAATGGATAGTTGGAGTTCGGTCGAGATAGCGGCGCAGATGTGCCAGGCTTTCACTTGCGATTTTGGAGTCCTCCTTCGCCTTGGCGAAGATTCCACCGTCGTGGGCGCCAGCCCGGGCGAATGGCACCGGCACGATACCCTGTAGCGACAAGCGGTATCGCAGCGGCACTTGTAATCAAGAGCAGACCGAAGTCTTCGAGGCTCAAACGGCGGCCTCGCGCTCGGAGCTTTCCTCGAGTATAGCCTGGTGCATTGCTATCAGCCAGAAGGGGCAGATGGTCACGGCTATGGCGCAATTGACGGCTATTTTGCCGATGCGCTTCGATTTTCGATAGAAGCCTATGGTAGCCGGAAGACATAGGACGGTTACCAGCCAGACCGAGGTCAGGGCTGCGATGGCGATTGAAGCACTCCATGCCCGGGCTCCCTGGAGATGCTGGTTTACCCAGAATGCGAGGGTCTCCAGAATAAGCGGAGGCAAGTTGAGCAGCATGCCCGATGCAATGGACGCCAGTGCCATTGCCAGGGCGGGGCGGAACTGTGAAATCCCTAATTATTTATTCGATTTGCCGATTCGGGAGCTTCCCAATCGCGAACCGGATGATCGGTCGGATTAGATACCGGATTAGATACCAGAAATCTGGTAGTGTATCTGGTGACTTCTAAATAATAGATTCAGGAAGGTCTACTTCTGCCGATTGCATATTATGCTGGTAATCAGGAGGTGCGTTATGAACAAGTCTTCTCGCAATAATATTTCCATCAAGGTTCCGATTGTCGTCCTTTGCATCAAGGCTGTCATGATAGCCGGCACGATGTGGATCTTCGAGAAGTTTGGCACGCCGGTCGTCATTGCGAACAGGGAGATTCCTACCCATACGCGGATCGATCTGACGATGGTCCACAAGTCCTACATGATGACCGACATCTATCGTGATGGCGCCCGCAATCTCACTTCTGTAGTGGGGCATGTCTCCACCTGCGACATTCCCAGGCAGGCACAGATAAGAACTGTCGACTTTCAATAGGACGACCGGAGCAGGTTCGTTGTATCTTATAGAGATGCGCCGTCTTCTTCTGGTATTCGTCGTTCTTCTCGTCTCTATCCCGAGCCCGGTCTGGTCACGAGCGGACACGGCGGCCTGGAGCACCAGCGTGAGCATGGCGAGCTTTCTGATCGCGAATCACGAATACAAGTCGGCGGAGGACATGCTCAGCGCAGCCACGCGCCTGGCGACGACTCCTTACGAGCTCTATGCCGCCGGGCGCATGCTGGCGCGTTTATACGAGCAGCAGAACAAGCTCGACCAGGCGATAAAAGTGTACGCCTGGTGCTACGACATGCGGACCAGGTCGGGAGATGATGTCTACGATTCGGTCGAGCGTCTCTACAGGCTGAACGTCAAGCTCGGCAGAAACAAGGACGCCATGCGCTGGCGAGAGATCCTGCGCCGCAGCGAGTCCCATGGTGGCTCCGATGACGGACGGTTTCATGGCTTCATGAGAATGCTCGAGCTCAAGCTCCTGCCCCTCTGGCGTATGCCCAGAAGCGTCGGCAGAGGGCACACGACCGGGCGCGGCGGGCGGGTGGTCTGCAACTGGTTGATGGTCAAGCCCGATGGTCACTTCGCTTCTATCCACGTGAGCCAATCTTCCGGCGACAAAGACCTGGACTTCGCCGCGCTTCAGGCTGTGGTGACTCTCAACAAGTTCATTTATCCCCCGGAGAGCATCGAGAGGGAGATCGAAGTGGAGTACTCGTTCCGCTAGGGCAAGCCCCGGCAGGAGAAAACTTCGGTCAGGGTAAACCCCAGTGTTCACTCCTGACAACCTGGCTATGATAATGGCTCGGGGTTGTGGGAAGAGACGATGCAACCGGTTACCAGCGAAATTCAGAGTGGAAATCTACCTGCCGGGCACGATCTGGTGCTCAGCTATCCGGTGGCGGCGGAGGCAAGGCAGAGAGCATATGACCAGCTTTCTTTCGTCGATCGCATCAGGTGCCCTCTCGAGTCTGTGGAGTGGCCGTCCTCGGGCGGGATCGGGCGATTCAGGTACTATCTCTATGGCGCTGCTTTTTTGCTCGCCTTTCTGCCTTTCTGGCCCGAGCACGTTCCCAGCTACGAGTACGACTTCTATGATCCTCTCGGCTCGTTGCTCCGGTTTTTTTACTTCATGTATTTCTTCATGGTTCCGATCGTCGCTCTGCCATTCACCATTCGAGAAAGCAAGATGCCCACCAATGTGGTGGTTTTCGAGCACGGGATCGCTTTTAAATGGTGCTATAAGAAAAGCATCACTACACCGGTCATTCCCTGGTCCTGCATCCGGCTGGTCAGTCTCAAACAAGACGAGCGCCTGGCCCGGCGGGGCTCGGATTCCGCCAAGCTCCTCGAGATCTCGGTCGATCCGGAGCTCCTTCCGGTGGGAGCCAGGAATTTTCTCTACCTCAACGGCTCCACCCTCGGTGATGTGAATCTCTCGATTTTCGCCTGGCGTCCCCGGGTGGACTTCCTGATTCCTCTTGATGCCTTTACCCGATATTCCGACCGGGAGCTGATTCTGGGTCTGATCGGAAAGGCTGTCGGAGCAACCGCCGTGCATGCTTCTGTGACCCGCGAGCTCGAGGACATCGCCTCGCAGTCGGATGCCCGGGAAGTGGACGAGTTCGCCCACGGATATACGAACATGTGGCTGGATGACGTCCATACTTCATCCAGGCGCAAGCGTATCGAGCCTCTGGAGTCAGGCGATATGCTTCAGGACGGTCGCTACCGGATCGACGCGATGCTCGCCACCGGTGGTCAGGCTGTCGTCTACGAGGCTAGCGATATTTACATGACCCCGGCTCAAGATGTGGTGCTCAAGGAATTCGTCCTGCCCGTGGGAGCCGGCAACAGTGTACGAATGCGTTCTTTCGAGAGCGTCAAGCATGAGGCCGGCCTGCTCGACCATCTCGATCATCCGGGTATCGTCAGGCTCCTCGATTATTTCGTGGAGGATCATCGCGCCTATCTGGTCCTCGAGCGCATCGAGGGGGAGAGTCTCAGGGATCGCGTCCTCGATCGCGGCCCCATGCCGGAGGAAGTCGCCGGTCCGGTGGTCGCCCAGATGTGCGACATCCTCGCCTATCTTCACAGCCTGACGCCGCCGGTGGTGCACCGCGATCTCTCTCCGGACAATTTCATGATCGACCCGAGCGGCAGGGTCCGACTCATCGACTTCAATGTGGCTCTGCGGCTCGAGGCTGCCCAGACCCGGACGGTGGTGGGCAAGCACAACTATATGGCCCCCGAGCAATTCCGGGGATCGCCGGGAGTCCAGAGCGATCTCTATTCGCTGGGCGCCACCATAGCTTTCCTTCTCACCGGCGGCGATCCGATTCCACTTTCCTGCACCAGGCTGCCGGAAAGATCGCCCTTCGCCGTGCTCGTAGAAGGTCTCACCAGGCTCGATCTAGAGCAACGCTATGGCTCGGTGCAAGAAGCCCTGAGCGACCTGCCTGCCGGGAAAGCCGCATAGATACACGGAGTGAATCAGTGAGCGAGATTGTTGTCAACCTGAGAGCCGACGAGCTCGAGACCGAGAGCGGCATGCTGCGCAATTGCATCAGGCGGGTAAGCGAAGCGAGAGTGCAGGAGCGCTCTTATTTCGAGCTGCGTTGCAAACTGATTCCATCCCTGCTTTTTATAGTCTTCTGTGTCGGTCTGATCGGTCTGATTTGCTGGTCCTGGATGATCACTGCCACTTTGCTGAGCTGGTATTCGATCCCCCTGCAGGTCGCCCTCGCCTGTGCCGTGATGATGCTCGCCCTGCGCTTGAAACTGCGGATGTCCAGAAATGGTATCGAGGCTCTCAGCCGGGTGCACAAGAGCTCGATGTTCGACCGCAACAAGCGCGACTGGGACGATGTCCACTCCATAAGGCTGCGGCGTATGGTGGCGTCCGACGCGGTTCTCAAGCGTCTGGCGGTGAACCGGGGCGGTCAGGAGCCTACTTTTCTGGCCAAAGCTCTGACTTTTGCCGGGGTGGGCTGGCTCGCTCAGGGTTTTATCGTTTTCGATTTCAAGTCCGGTGGCATGATGCCCCTTCCGATAGCGGGGATCCCGGACGATCAGCTCGAGGAGTTTTTCATCTATCTAGTCAAATTCGCCGATCCCATGGCCCTCAATGCCGATGTCTTGGCTCTTCAGAAGGACGTGCTCATGGGCGAGCGTCTCTGTCTGGAAATGAGCTATACGAGGATGTGGGAAGAGAGCCTCAAAGAGCGATTCGAGGTCACCAATTTCGTGCCTCTTCCCGGCGGGCACGAATTGCTGGACGGCGAAGTGCAGGTGCTCATGCAGCTTGCTTGCGGAGGCATGTCCTCGGTCTATCTCGCCAGACTCAGGGACGGGCGCCGGGTGGTGCTCAAAGAGCTGGTCATTCCGGACAACAGGGACGGCAGCGCCAGGAAGAAAGTGGAGGAGCTCTTCGCCAGGGAAGCGCGGATTCTGGCCCGCCTGTGCCATCCGCAGATCGTCAGAGTCTACGATCACTTCGTCGAGAAAGGACGGAACTATCTTGTCCTGGATCAGGCCCACGGGCTCACCCTGAGACAGCATGTCCAGCTCAACGGCGCTCTTGAAGAGAAGCTCGTGGCATCCATAGGCGTGCAGCTCGCCGAGATCATCGACTATCTCCACAATTTCGATCCGCCGGTGATTCATCGCGACATCACGCCGGACAATATCGTATTCGACCCCCGCACAGGCAAGATCACCCTGATCGATTTCGGGGCCGCCACCGAGCTGGTATCGAATCTCACCGGCACGATGATCGGCAAGCAGTCTTACATCCCCGCCGAGCAGCTGCGCGGCAAGGCCTGTCCCGGCAGCGATATCTATTCGGTGGGAGCCAGTCTCTATTTCCTGCTCACCGGATTAGATCCTCTGCCTATCTCGGTATCGCGCCCGGCCGCCCGGGTCCCTTCGGTGAGTGCCGCCCTCGACTCTCTGATCGCCGACGCCACGGCCCAGGAGATCGAGGACCGGATAGCCGGCGCCCGGGAGCTTCACGACAGGCTCAAGACGATCTGAGCTCAGCGCCGCCCGATCCGCATATGGAGCTTCCAGGTTACAGCCCGTGCCGTCCCGGGATCGCCCCAGATTTCTTCGATCTGGTCATAATGCAGGGCGATGGGGTCGCAGTCCTTTGTGTTGATATAGTTCTGTACAGCCGACCAGCTCGATAAATAGCCGAGACATTGATCGAGTGTCCAGTTGAGGCGCATCTCCATATGCGGTGCCTCGACCGGCTCGAGAGGGAGCTCGATGGAGCGGTAGTGCGAGCGGACATGATCGAGCTGGGGCGCCCAGCACCCGCTGATCTCGTTGTAGAGGGGGGTGAAGGCGTGCTTCACCGACTCTTCGGTCTCGAAATTCTCATAGCACCAGGCAGCCAGAATGCCGCCTTTCTTCAAGACCCGGCGTGCTTCCTCGTAAAAGCTCTCCAGGGAAAACCAGTGAATGGCATTGGCGACCGTGATCAGATCGGCGCTTTCGTCAGGTAGGCCGGAATCCTCGGCGGTAGCTACCCTGTACTCCACCCGGGGGTGGGGTCGGGCATGCTCGATCTGGCTCGTGCTGGCGTCGGTGGCCAGGACTTTCTCGAAACGCTCCCCCAGCTCCACCGCCGCCTGACCGTTACCCGTAGCGCAGTCCCAGGCGAGGTCCCGGGAGCGAACCAGGTCCAGGAGGTGGTCATATAGCTCGGCCGGGTAGCCCGGACGAAACCTCCGGTAGCGTTCGGCTTGTATGGAGAACTGGTCGGTGAATTCCGGCATACGCGCACTCGAGATTCGATTCAAGTAAAATCAACTGGAGGAAATTTTAGCAATCGTCGTGTCAAGATTCATTCTCATTCCAGCTGTACTTCTCACAGTACTTCTCATAGCACTCAGCGCAGGCTCTGCTCCGCCCGCCCGAGCCGGTGATTCGTACCAGGTCCTGGTGGACAAGCAGCCTCCGCAGGTGGAGCGGCGCTGGTTCGATCCGGCAAGACCGCCGGTGCCAGGACCGGATCTCAGACCCGGGGAAAAAGGCTGTACTCAGTATCATTACAACCTCTCGGTGAATTTCGATCTCGATATGGTGAGCGAGGAGAAGACCGAAAGCGGCTACAAGGTCAAAATCCGTCCCAGGGATATCAGGGTGACTCTCACTCTTCCCATTGTGGTCTGGCTGCCCAACAATACTACGAAGAAGATGGCCCGGCACGAGGAGGGGCACAAGACCATCTGCGTGCGAATCTATGATGATGCCGAGAAGCTCGTGCGTTTTCATGCCGAGAGCATGGCATCCTCTCATTTCGACGGCGAGGGCAAAACCACCGCGGAAGCTGTGAAAGTCGCTTATCAACGAGCCGCCGAGGATCTCAACCGGATCTATCGTCGTTATGTTTTCGACTATTCGCGCTGTGTCGGCGACGAGTATGATCGGATCACCAGGCATGGTCTCGATCCCCTGCCCGAGGAAGCGGCCATCGAGAAAGCCTTCGACGGATGCGGTGGATACCGGAGCGAGTTCGAGGAGATTCGCGAGCTCGACCGGCGCCGCCGGCATCTCTGGCAGAAGAGTCGGTAGAGGCGGTTGCGAATGTGAGCCAGGATCAATCTCTCTGCCCGAAATGCCGCAGGCAAACGGCCGCCAGCCAGCCGGCTTCGATCACTCAGTGGCTGTCCGTATGCCGCTGCGGGGCAGAGAATCTTTTTCTCACCCAGTCCCTGTCGGTGCATATCTGCAGCAACTGCGGCAAACGTGTCAATCGCGGCAGGCAGGGGACTTTCAGTCAGTATATCTTCAGGCACGATCTCTGCAGTTGTCCGGTTCCCGAGCCGGTGCTGACCGAGATCCAGGCGGCACCAGAGGCCCTCGCTCCGGAGCCCGAAGACGATGATAGCGAAGAGCTTCCTCTCTTGAAAGAGGAATTCCCGGTGGATCGCTACAAGCCCCTGAAAGTCGTGGGCAAGGGTGCCGCCGGCAAGGTCTATCTCTGTCGGGACCGGCTTCTCAGGAAGAAAGTGGCGGTGAAGATGCTCAGCACTTTGTCTTCTGCCGAGCTGGTGGCTTTCCAGGAAGAGGCACGGGCCCTGAGCAAGCTCAAGCATGCAAACATCGTGTCGATTCTCGACTTCGGCGCCAGCCCGGACGGGTTACCATATATGGTGCTCGAGTATGTGCCCGGCTTGACCATGGAGCAGTATCTGGACGAGCATGGGGCGATGCCCGCCGAGGATGCCTGCTTCGTCCTGGATCAGGTCTGCCAGGCGCTTGCCTGCGCACACCGGGAGGGAATTTTTCACCGGGACGTGAAGCCGAGCAATATTCTTCTTGTGAGCGACGAAGAGAATGGTCTCGGGGTGAGGCTGATCGATTTCGGAGTGGCCAGGGTCAGGAGCGAAGACGCTTCGCATTCGGGGAGCGAAGCCAGGGAGCAGGGTCGCACCCTTGCCGGCACCCCTGCTTATATGAGCCCCGACCAGGCCGCCGGGCTGGAATACGATGCCCGGTCGGAGGTGTACAGTCTCGGCTGCGTGCTCTTCGAGCTTCTGACGGGGCGGCCGCCTTTCGAGGCGGAAAGCCCCCTGGAGATGATCTCAATGCATGCCGGCGTCGAGCCTCTGCTGGTATCGAGCCTGATCGAGGGACCGGTGTCTGGAGAACTGGAGGAGATTGTCGCTACCTGTCTGGCCAAGAGCAAAGAGGAGCGCTATCAATCCGCCGACCAACTCCGGGATGCGCTTCTGGCATTGTCCAGGCAGGAAGAGACCGAATCCGAGCATGCCCCGGTCCCCGGCGGGTTTCGCCTCAGTCCGATGATGATCGCTCTCGGGGCGGCAATCTTTCTAATTCTCGCATCGCTCTGCTATCTGAACGTCTCGAATAACTCCGCCTCCCATTACCCTGTTGCTCCGAGAGTGGCGCCGCCGGCGCGAGCAGGGAAAAGGTCCGTCGTGCGGCTTACAATCGAGAATACAGACTTCAACGGACTGAGCCCGGACAGTAATGAGATTATCCGCCCCGTAGGCGAGGGCGGCTCCCTCGAGGATGCGGAGCTCGAGGATGTGGCGGAGCTACTGCGGGGCAAGGATAGAGTCTTTCTCGATCTGTCGGCGGACGAGATCGACGGATCTGGTTTGCATTTTCTATCCGGTAGCCCGATATACGGAATGCTGCTTTCTCAGAACCGCCTCGATCTGAAGACCCTCGATGCCCTGAAGCAGTTCAAGCACCTCGAGATCTTGAGGCTTTCCCTGACCAATGTCGACGACGATTCGATGAGCACCATTGCCGGTATCAAGTCACTTTCCATTCTCGATCTGGATCACTGTACGAAGGTCACTGACAAAGGGATAAAGTACCTCACCGCTCTTCCGAGATTGCGAGCCCTGACCCTGACCTCCACGGGAATCACCGATAAGAGCGCGGACTATCTCAGGGCAATGCCTTCCCTGGAGTTCGTCTTTCTGGAGGGGACCAGAATAACCAACGCCGGCCTGGCGCCGATTGCCGAGTTGAAGAACCTGAGGGGGCTGTTTGTCAGAGACTGCGGTTCCATCGACGGCTCCGGCATAGCCATGGTCTGCCGAGCCATGCCTCAACTGGAGCGTATGAGCATGGGGGGTCCGGCCCTGAAAGAGGGCGATTTCATCCCTCTGCAATCGCTCGAGAAATTGCAGGTTCTCAATCTCTACAACTGCGCCATCGGTCCTGAGGATCTCAAGGCCATCGGTACTCTGAAGAATCTTTCGATTCTCTATATCTCTCACGGTCTTTTCGACGACAGCGCTCTGCCTTATCTCTACGGGCTCAAGAAGCTGCGCGGAATCGGGCTCTGGGAATGCCAGAGGATAACCACTCCCGGTCTTGCCGAATTGCGCGCGCATCTCGATAGACCAATCCAGATTCTCTCGGACAAGGTGGACAAGTCGCCTCTCAATGAGGATGTCATCGACATGTGGTCCGAGCAATAGAATCTCATCGAGATGTTTTCTATATAAGAGATATATGCCTGCTTGACACCTGACCGGGCTTCCGTCGATCATTTCATTTGATCTTACTTACTATGGCTTGAAAACCGCTGCCTTATCTCGTTCCTATCGCAATAATCCTGGTCTTTCTCGCCATGGCGGCGCTCATGTATATGCGCCGTCTATCGGCGCTCCTGGCCCTGCCCATGATGGCGGTGGCGATTGCCGTGATCGGGGGCATTCCGGGCAACGAGATTCTCAGCGAGGTGGTAAGCAAGGGCGCAGTCAAGCTGCATGGCGCTTATACCACCACTATGTTCGGTGCGATCCTCGCCGAGCTCATGAACCGGCACGGTATCGCCCGGGCCCTGGTCCGCTGGGTGGCGGAGTTCGCCGGGGACAATCCGTATCTGCTGAGTGTCGTCCTCACTCTTGTTACGGCACTGCTCTTCTCCACCCTGGGCGGTCTCGGGGCGGTGATCATGGTAGGCACGATTATTCTGCCGGTGATGCTGAGCATCGGTATCGGCAATGTCACCGCAGGCAGTCTCTATCTTTTCGGGATCAGCCTGGGCGGCATGTTCAACCTGGCCAACTGGCAGCTCTATATCGATGTGCTGGGGGTCGGACAGGAGCAGATTATCGCTTTTGTCGTCCCCTTCGCCCTTCTGATCGGCCTGGCGGTTTTGCTCTTTCTCCTGGTCGAGCTACGCTCGGCTCGCAATATCAAGTATTTCGCCGCCGGGGTGGCAGCGGCGGCGGCGGCTGGCTGGTTTCTCAGCAACAATTTCAATCCCGCCGCAAGTGCCGACAAGACCGGCTTGATGGCGAGCTCTTTCAGTGCCAGCGTCTGGGTCTTCGGCGCTCTCTGTATCTATGCCCTGGTCAGGCACAAGCGCAAGTCCAGGAGCCTGCCGGGAGCGGCCATGCTGACGCCTCTGGTGCCGCTTCTTCTGGTGCTTTTCTGCGGCTGGGACATCCTGCCGGCTTTCATGGCTGCCATCGCCTATGGTGTGCTTCTCACCTGGCAGAGCGACTCTATCAATCAGCTCACTCGGGCGATCATCGATGGTATCGCCACCGTCATCCCGGCCGTCTTTCTGATGATCGGCATCGGCATGCTCATCGCCTCGGTGAGCAGCCCTCAGATAAGCGGCGTGATCGCGCCGCTCATCACAGGCGCCATACCCACCCATGCTGTCATGTATGTCCTGGTCTTCACCCTCATGGCTCCCCTGGCGCTCTATCGAGGACCTCTCAGTCTCTGGGGTATGGGCAGCGGTCTGGTGAAAATGATCCAGAACACCACGGCTCTTTCCGGTCAGGCGATCATGGGCATGCTCATGTCGGTGGGCCAGGTGCAGGGGATCTGCGATCCCACGAACACCCATAACATCTGGATCGCTACTTATCTGGGCACCGATACCCATTCCCTTCTCAAGCGCACGATTCCCTATGCCTGGCTGGCGGTGGTGGGCGGTCTCGTGCTGGCCTGCGCCTTCGGGTATGTGCCCCTATGAGCAAGCAAGACCAGGAGAGGACCCGCACTGTCCGCATCGGTATCGATGTCGGCGGCACCTTCACCCATGCCGTTGCTGTAGATGCTTTCACCCGGGAGATAATCGGCACCCAGAAAGTGCCCACCACCCACAGTGCCGCCGAAGGGGTGGCCTTTGGGATTATCGAGGCTCTTCGACTGCTTCTGGAGAAGACCGATATCGAGGCGGGGGAGGTTGGTTTCATCGCCCACAGTACCACTCAGGCCACCAATGCCCTGCTCGAAGGCGACGTGGCGCCTGTGGGCATCATCGGTATGGGCAGGGGGGTCAATGCCCTGATTGCCAGGGCGGTCTCCAACCTGGGCAAGATCGAGCTGGCCCGGGACAAATATCTGGAGACGCATCATGCTTTTATAGACACCGGCGGTGCCATCGAAGAGAGCCGGGTGAGGACGATTGTCGAGAGTCTTCTCGAGCGCGGGGCGAAAGCCATCGCCATCAGCGAGGCTTTCTCGGTGGACGACAAGACCGCCGAGAAACAGGTGGTGGACATAGTGCGAGCCATGAATATTCCCTGCACCGCCGGGCACGAGGTGAGCCAGCTCTACGGCTACAAGGTCAGGACACGCACGGCGGTGATCAATGCCTCTATGCTCCCCAAGATGATCGAGAGCGCCGATATGACCGAAAAGAGCGTCCGGGAAGCCGGCATCAAGGCGCCGGTGATGATCATGCGCTCGGACGGAGGGGTCATGGACATCGAGGCCATGCGCCGGCGCCCGATCCTGACCATGCTCTCCGGACCGGCTGCCGGGGTGGCGGCGGCGATGATGTTTTTGCGGATAAGCGACGGGATCTTTCTCGAGGTGGGCGGCACCAGCACCGATATATCGGCAATCCACAACGGCCGGGCGAGAGTGAAGACCGCCGAGATAGGGGGGCACCGAGTCTATATGCGCACCCTCGATGTGCGCACCGTGGGTGTGGCCGGGGGCTCGCTGCCGAGAATCAAAGGGGGCAAGATCGTCGATGTCGGACCTCGATCGGCTCATATAGCCGGGCTTGCCTATAGCGCTTTCGAGAGGGTCGAAGGCGGAGACGGCGATCATCTCGGGGTCGAGCTTCTCAGCCCGAGCCCCGGCGATCCTGCTGATTATCTCTCTCTTGCGGTCGGCAAGAGCTCGAGTCAGAGCCTCGCTCTCGCTATCACTCCGACATGCGCCGCCAATTATCTCGGTCTCGTCCCGGAAGGCGATTGCGCTGGAGGAGACCGGGAAGCCATCGAGAAGGCGATCAGGGTCGTCGGCGATTTCATCAACGAGCCCCCTGCCGACATAGCCGAGCGTATCCTGCAGATCGCCGCCCAGAAATGCATTCCGGTGGTGAAAGCGCTTATAGCCGATCACAAGCTCGATCCCGAGATGGTCTCCCTGGTTGGCGGAGGAGGAGGCGCCGCCGCTATCGTGCCCTATGTGGCAAAGCAAATGGGTCTTCGCCATCAACTGGCCCGCCATGCCGATGTCATATCGGCCATCGGTGTCGCCCTGGCTCTGATCAGAGAGACCGTGGAGCGCCAGATCGTCAATCCCAGCAATGAGGACATCCTCAGGGTCAGGCATGATGCTCATGAAGCCGTGGAGAAGATGGGTGCCGACCCCGCCACCATCGAGGTGCAGGTAGAGGTGGACAACCGCACCAGTGTGGTGCGTGCCACCGCTGTCGGTGCAAGCGCGCTGACCGAGGAGAAGAAGGAAAGCACCGTATCGAGTGACGAAGAGATGATCAAGACCGCGGCAGACTCCATGCGGGTCGAGAAAGAGTCGGTCAGTGAGATCTTTTCCGGGCGCTTTTACAGGATATTCCAGTCGGAGAGGAGCGATGCCCGGCTAATGGGCCTGTGGCACAGCCCGATCAGGTCGGTCCGGGTCCTGGACCGCGGCGGCAGTGTGCGCCTGCAGTTCCGCGATGCTGTCATCGCCGCTACCGATGTATCGGGCGCCGAGAAGGCCATCGTCGATCTTCTCGAAGAGCACGCCACCTGGGGTGATGCCGGTAAGGTGATACCGGATACGGTGCTGCTTGCCGGCTCGCGCATCATCGATCTCTCCGGGCTCCTCGACACTGCTCAGGTAGTCTCCCTGGCCCGGGCCGAGCTCGAGAGCCTGCCTCGCGATCTCGATGTCGTCGCCATAGCCTCGCTGAGCTGAGTTATGAGCAGCCTGCCTGCCGAGCTGCAAGACCGTTTTCGAAAGGGAATCGAAGAGTTCAACGCCGGGCTTTTCTACGACTGTCACGAGACCCTGGAAGAGGTCTGGAAATCTTATCAGGAGCCTGATCGCGAGCTTATCCAGGGGATAATCCAGATCGGGGTGGCTTATTACCATCTCGGCAGAGAGAACCGCGAGGGGGCAAGAAAGCTTATTTCTAGAGGGCTTCCCCGGGTGGAGCGATTCTCTCCCTCTCATCTCGGCCTGGAGCTAGCCGGTTTTGTCGCCGGGGTCCGCGATGATCTGATTCTGCTCGAGAATTCTCCTTCAGCTTCCCTTGAAATGTTTCACATACCGAGAATTCCATTTATAAGTCGGGCAAGAGATTGTTGAGAGGGTCATCAAGCGGTTATCATCTCCAGTATCAGCCTGTAGCCTCTGGTGCTCCGGCTGGTCCGGCCGGTTCTCAAGCGGCTGTGATCCTTGAATATTCGTACTAGCGCCCGGGAAGCAGTTTCAGACCGTGAAGCATGGCCAGAAGATCCTTGTAGTAGACGACGAGCAGTCCAATACCCTCTTGCTTGGAGAGGTTCTCAAGGAAGCAGGCTATGCGGTGGATACTGCCAATGACGGTTTCAAAGCCATAGCAGCCTGCAAGGTGAGGACGCCGGACGTTATCGTGCTCGATCTGAACATGCCTCTCATGGGCGGCAAGGCTGTTTTTCAGCGCCTGAAGAAAGAAGAGAAGACCGCCGAGATCCCGATTATTTTCCTGGGATCCCGCGAGGATCCGGTGCCTCCCGGGGACCGGATCGAGAATGAGGACATAATTTTCAAGCCGGTTCAGCCCGAAGAGCTGCTCTCGAGAGTGAAGAGCATTCTCCGGGAGAAAGCCCTGAGAGACGAGCTCAAGCGTAAAGAGCAGCAGATCAAAGAGCTCTCACTCACCGACCAGCTCACCGAGCTCAAGAGCGCTCGCTTCCTGGGAGAGTTCCTCGGTCTTGGCATCAAGCAGTCCAGACGTTATGGAGTGCCTCTCAGTGTGGTCATCCTCGAGGTGGACAACGCCAAGGAGCTGACCAGGAAGTTCGGCCAGAAGAAAGCCGACTCCATCGTCACCCAGCTTGCGGTGATTGTCGGCCGCCAGATGCGCGATTCGGACATCGTCGTGCGCTCGGGTCCTTTCGAGTTCACCGTGGCTCTCACCGTCACTCCGCGAGAGGGGGCCATCGAGGTGGCGGAGCGCCTGCGCACCACTATCGAGACCAGCACTTTCACCGCCGAAGACGAGACCCTGGCCATTACCGTGGCTGTCGGGATCTGCCAGTTCGCCCCCCATATGGACGATGAGGGCAAGATCCTGCTCTCCCACGCCCGGGCGGCGGTGGAGCAGGCTCACAGAGAAGGCGGAAACCGCAGCCTCATGGCTGAGTGACTGTCAGGCGGGGCAGTGTTAAGGAGCGTCCATGCTTTTGCCGTACAGGTGATCTGTGCCGGGCGGCCATGTTAATATAAGCTCAATCGGGGCGTAGCGCAGCTTGGTAGCGCGTCCGTTTCGGGTGCGGAAGGCCGGAGGTTCAAATCCTCTCGCCCCGATACTTTCTAGTCGAATTCAGCTTTGCGGGCTCCGGTCACGAGGGGGTCACGGCTCTGCGCTGCTTCTGATATCCCGGCGGATTTTCAGGCTGATTTTGGCGGCTCGGAATCTCAGGTCAGTCGGGACGCCCTGGACAGCCTGCATGTTTTCAGGAGCATTCAAAAGGACATGCCTGGTCCGGACACATCTGTGTTGGTACAGCTCTCGAGGCTTGACGGCAGGAGCGCTTGAAACCGCTGCCATTACGGCTGGACGAGGGCTGGCTACAGGTCCTGGCTTTGCTGGAGCGATACCGGCTACAGTCGGATTCGGCGCCTGGTCGATAGCCAGGGCGAATTACGATTGGTAGGAGCAAGCCGCCAATCTGGCGATTGGCAGAAACTGATAAAATAACCGGAGTGTTGGCTCATCTCAGGACGGTAGCTCGAATTGTTCGCCTTTTTGAGAGGTAGAATCCATGCGAAGGATCTCCTGGGCGGTCAGGAGGACAGACTCGTTCTCGAGGTCTCGGGAATCGGTTTCGAGATCCGCATGTCGCCCCGAAGCATCCTGGCTCTTCCCGATCCCGGCGAAGAGGCCCTGGTCCACACCCTGCTTGCGGTCCGGGAGAACGATCTGACTATCTTCGGCTTCGAGTCCGTCTCTGAGCGCAAGCTCTTCCAGACCCTCCAGAAAGTCTCCGGGGTCGGCCCGAAGATGGCGCTCTCTCTGGTAGGCACCCTGGGAGCCACCCAGCTTGTCAGCGCTATCGAGCAGGAAGACACCAGGATGATCAGCCAGGCTCCGGGGGTGGGCAAGAAGGTCGCCGAGCGTATCGTACTGGAGCTCAAGGGCAAGCTCGAGGCTTTCAACAGATCCCTCGCTGGTGCCGGCGCCGATGCCGCTGCTTATACGAGCGGCCAGACCCGGGATGAAGTGCGCTCTATCCTCGAGGGCCTCGGTTATACAATAACCGAGATCAATCTCGCTCTCACCGAGATCGGCAAAGAGGACGTCATTCCAGAAGACGTCGAAGGGCTCGTGCGCTCCTGCCTGCGTTATCTCGGTGCTGCCAGCGTCAAGTGAGCGGGCTTTTCGCCAGGCTCAATCGTCCGGGGGCGATAGCCCTGGGAGCCGTCACCGGTCTGCTTGCTTTCCTGATACTACTGGTAGTGCCGATTGCCGGTGTCAGGGGTCTGAGCAGGCCGGAGCACCTGGAGAATTTGATCGGGTGCTGGCAGGAGACAGTGCTCCTTTTTACCACCCTGCTGGCCTCCACCTTCGCCGGCGCCAGGCTGGGGCGCAACCGGCATATCGCCGCCAATTCCCCGACCGCAGGCAAGCTCTCTTTCAGTCTGGATGAAGAGCATCAGGATGGCGATTCGCATTCTCAGCCCGCTTCGAAGCCAACCCTGTTCTCGCGCCTTATCTCGGGCCGAACCCCGGTGATTGCCGCGGTACTCTATCTCGTTCTCTATATAAACTGCTGCATACTTTGCCAGAAGCTCCAGCTCGGGGTCGTCGATATTCCGTCGTTCAATGAGATCATCAAGAGTGTCGGGGTGGCTTTCATTCTTGCCGGCTTGCACTTCATCTTGAGGAACCTTCCCCGAAAAGCGACAGACCCCGCTCTTTCAGAGCTGAGCCGCCTGAGCCTCATGGCTGAAGCGGAGGGCTCCAGTTCCCATCATGTGCCTGCCACGTCCTGGAGCTTCTTCTCCAGGCATCCCATATGTCTTGGCTGGATGCTCCTTCTTTCCGGTCTTCCTCTTATATATCTGGCCTGGTTTCCTCTTATCGCCGTGCCGGGGATTTTCGTTGCCATGAACTGGATATTCGGGGGTCAAAGACAGCCGTTTTGATGTCAGCCGCTTAATGAATCCACTTTTCTTACCAAAGTACCTGGACCGGAAAAGCCCGGTGGGCATAGCATTCGGGCGACTTATCCAAACCTAATCTGGATCCGGGATGTCAAGTGTTGCGAGCTCTTGAGAAGTGAATAGAATTCAAACAGATGTCTCAACGGCAAGCGTGTTTCGCGAGCAAACAAGACAAGTCCCTGCCAGGGGCTTACTTTGATTATAAGGAGCATTCCATGAATGACGAAGTTATTACGGCAGACGAGGTAAGATGCCTCCGTATGTGGTTCAGGCAGGCCATCGCTCAAGTCGAGCAACAGGAGGTCGCCGCTTCCATCGCCGCCGAGCTGGAGCTCAATAAAAAGCCCCGGGAAGGCCACCGCAATTCGGTTGTTCGCAGACGTTCCCGGCGCAACCGGGCGATCCCGCATCTGCGAGAGCTGGTTTTTTAGGGACTCCCTTTCTCGATCCCCCTCTAAAACTCCGGCCGGTCATTCAAGCAATGACCGGTCTTTTCTTTTTGAGCGGATTTATATATGCGACGGATATGCGGATTGAACTAAGAGGCGAGAAATTTCGTATATTGAATTAGATCAATCAGGTCAGACCAGACCAGAGCGAAGGAGAGCTCCATGAGCCCGCGTCCATATGTGCCGCTGCACCTGCATACCGAATACAGTCTTCTGGACGGAGCCACCCGGATCAAGGAGCTGGTCAAGAAAGCCAAAGCCGAGAATATGCCGGCGGTGGCCATCACCGATCATGGTGTCATGTACGGCGCCATCGAGCTCACCAAGGCCTGCCACGAGATGGGCGGGGTCAAGCCGATCATCGGCTGCGAGGCCTATATAGTCGACGGTGACATCACCGACCGCAAGAAGAAGCAGGATCTCTATCACCTCACTGTTCTCGCCATCAACAAGACCGGCTACCAGAATCTAGTCCGTCTCAATTCCCGGGCGCATCTCAACGGCTATTACTACAAGCCCCGCATCAACAAAGACATGCTCGCCGAGTTCTCGGACGGGCTGGTGGTCCTCTCCGGCTGCCTGGGCGCCGAGCTCAGCCAGCATCTTCTCAAGGATCATTATGACGAGGCCCGGGCAGCCGCAGCCTGGTACAAAGAGGTCCTGGGCGACAATTACTATATAGAGATCCAGGACCACGGCACTCCCGAGGACCGCAAGGTCAACCGCCAGCTCGTCAAGATCTCCCGTGAGCTGGGTATCAAGCTCTGCGCCACCAATGACTCCCACTTCACCGAGAAGCGCGACGCCCGGGCCCATGACTGTCTTCTCTGTATCCAGATGGGCAAGATGGTCACCGACGCCAACCGGATGAAATTCACCGGCTGGGAATACATCAAGAACGGCGACGAGATGTCTTATCTCTTCCGGGACCACCTGGACACCGAGCTTATCGAGGAGTCCATCCTCAGCACTCTCGAGATCGCCGACAAGGTGGAGCCGGTGAAGCTCGCCGGCAATCCCCGCCTGCCCAAGGTGGATGTGCCACCCGGTCATACCGACAAGAGCTATCTCAACAAGCTTGTTTTCGACGGTATCAGAGAAAAGCTCGGCGAAGTCACGAAAGAATACGAAGAGCGCGCTTTCACCGAGCTCAAAGTGATCGAGGACATGGACTTCCCGTCTTACTTCCTCATCGTCGCCGACTTCATCCGCTTCGCCCGGGACAACGGCATCCCGGTGGGACCGGGCCGGGGCTCGGCGGCTGGCAGCCTGGTGGCTTATGCTCTGGGGATCACCAATATCGACCCCATTAAATACAATCTCCTCTTCGAGCGATTTCTCAATCCCGAGCGCAAGTCCATGCCCGATATCGATACCGATTTCTGTATCGAGCGCCGGGACGAGATCATCAAATACACCGCCGAGAAATACGGTCAGGACAAAGTCTCCCAGATCATCACTTTCAACCGCATGACCAGCAAGGCGGTGATCAAAGACGTCGCCCGGGTATTGGAATATCCTTTCGCCGAGTCCACCAAGCTCGCCAAAATGGTCCCGGTGGTCAGGGGCAAGCCCACCCCGCTCAAAGAGATGCTCTCGGAGCACCCCGAGTTCAAGAAGATCTACAGCACCGACGACGAAGCCCGGCAGGTGGTGGATCTGGCCCAGAGTCTCGAGGGTGTCAACAAGACTTTCGGCATGCACGCTGCCGGGGTGGTCATCTCCGATGTGCCTCTGGAGGAGCTGGTGCCGGTCCAGCGCAACAACGACGGCACCATCATCTCGCAGTTCTACATGGAAGACCTTGCTTATGTCGGCCTGGTGAAGATGGACTTCCTCGGTCTTCGCAACCTCACCATGATCGACAAGGCCGTGAAGATCATTCGCCAGACCCGGGGTATCGAGATCGATCCGGACAAGATCCCGCTGGATGACGAGAAGGTCTTCCAGACCATCAGCAACGGCGATTTGTCCGGGATCTTCCAGCTCGAGACATCCTCGGGCATGCGCCAGGTGGCAAGAGACATGAAGCCCTCCAACATGGAGGACATCTCGGCGCTTATCGCGCTCTATCGCCCGGGTCCGCTGGATTCGGGGATGATCGACAAGTTCATCGACTGCAAGCACGGCAAAGCCAAGATCACCTATGTCACCCCGGAGCTGGAGCCGATTCTGGAGGACACTTACGGGCAGATCGTCTATCAAGAGCAGGTCATGAAGATCGCTCAAGAGCTCGGGGGATACAGCCTCGGACAGGCTGATCTGTTGCGCCGGGCCATGGGAAAGAAAAAGCCCGAGGAGATGGAGAAGCACCGGGAGATCTTCTACAAGGGTTGCGCCGAGCGGGGCATCAAGGCAGAGATCGCCGAGCAGCTCTTCGACACCATGCTGCAGTTCGCCGAGTACTGCTTCAACAAGTCGCACTCCCAGGCCTATGCCATGATCACGTATCAGACGGCCTATCTGAAGACTCATTATCCCGTGGAGTATATGACGGCGCTACTGTCCTCGGTGGCAGGAGAGCAGGAAAAGGTCCAGGGCTATATCGCCGAATGCCAGACCATGGGCATCAATATCTACCCGCCCGACGTCAATATCTCCGGTGCCGAATTCACCGCCGACAACGGCTCCATTCGTTTCGGTCTCTCGGCGGTCAAAAATGTCGGCGAAGCCGCTATTGCCGAGATCGTCCAGAAAAGGGAGAATCAGGGCAACTATTCGAGCATCCAGGACTTTCTCACCCGGATCGATCTGCGGGTGGTGAACAAGCGGGCTCTTGAAGCGCTCATCAAATGCGGTGCCTGCCTGAGCCTCGGTATCACCCGCAAACAGGCCCTCGAGAATCTCGACGACCTGGTGGACCGCTGCGCCCGCCGGCAGTCCGAGATGGCCTCGGGCCAGATGAGCCTCTTCGCCATGGCCGGGGGCGAAGGAGTGACGCTCGATCAGCCTCTCAAAGGCGACGGCGACGAGTTCAAAGAAGCCGAGATGCAGGTCATGGAGCATGAGCTCCTGGGCTTCTATGTCACCAGCCATCCGCTCAAGCGCGTGGCCAATCGTCTCAAGTTCTTGACCACCCACGCTATCAAAGAGCTCCGGGAGAGCTCCGACGGCACCACATGTATCATCGGCGGTCTGGCCAACAGCATCGAGAAAAAGCTCACCCGCCAGAACAAGCTCCTGGGCATAGTCCATATGGAGGACCTCTCGGGAAAATGCGAAGTGGTTCTCTACAGCGATCTCCTCGAGCAGATCCCCGGCGAGGTTCTGGCGCCCCAGTCGCTGCTTCTTGTCAAAGGCAAGGTTCGCAAGTTCGAGGACAACTGGAGCGTCACCGCCAGCTCGATCAGACCAATCGGCGAGGCCAGCCTGGTGGATATATTCCTGGAGAAAGAGCAGTCTTTCTCGGATCTTCACCGTCTCAAGGACATTCTCAACTCCCACAAGGGCGAGGATCCGGTGATGATCCATTTCCCCGGGGGCAATCGCAACCAGGTGATTCTGGTGGGCTCGCAGTTCTGGGTGAATGCCAGCAATGATCTGTTAAGCGACATCAGCGCCAATTTTCCAGGCAGTCTGCGGGCTATGGCACACAAGGTCAGAATCTGAAAGTAAGGATCTGACATGCGGACGATTTCATTTCGGCCCGATCGGGTAGAAAATCAACTGCGGCCTTTTTTTGCAGTTGTATAAAACAAATCCATAAAAAAACGCCAACGGCGATTTCAAATGCTGTAGAATAACTGGTCCTCATTTTAGATACAACTAAGGAGGTTGTTAGAGACACAATAAACGCCCAACTCCCAGGACGACTGTAGTTCGCATTGGTGTTAAGTAAGCGTTTCGTGTACCCCTCAAAACGACGAGCTTTAGCTCGCTAGAGACCGGCGTTTTGTTCTTCGTTTTACTTCACAACATCGTCTGTCTGCGACAGGCGCAAAAGGGGGAAGAAACATGTTCGGACCACATCTCATCCTAGAAGCCTACGGATGCCCACGAGAAAAACTCGCTGACTTGAACGCTCTGAGCACTATGCTCGACGCGTATCCGAAAAGGCTGGATATGACCAAGATAATGCCGCCATACGTGTTCACGTACCACGGCAGTGTCGAGGACGACTGGGGAGTGAGCGGAGTGATACTCATAGCAGAGTCTCACATCTCTATTCACACCTTTCCCGACAAAGGCTTTGCCACCCTCGATATTTTCTCTTGCAGAGAATTCGACGTCGAGGATGCCATCGATTACTTCCAGGCTCATTACGAGCCCGAGTCCTACGACAAGCACCTCCTGATGCGGGGTCGCGAATTCCCGCGCAGTCTCGGGCGTGCCCGGGCCATCGTCGAAGGCGAGCGCGAGAGAGTAGCACTCTCGGTCTAGAACAGGATCTCTTTAGCAGGAGACCTTTTCTGAAATCAGGCTGGCGTAGAGCTCAGCATCGACATTGCCGCCGCTCACTATGACGAGGGGCCGGCTCGAGGCGAACAGCTCCGGTCGCTCCATCAGGGCGGCCAGGCTGAGGGCGCCGGTGGGCTCGACCTTCAGGTTGGCAAGCTCGAAATACATTCTCACTGCTTCTCTGAGAGTCTTCTCTTCCACCTCGACTATCCCGGCGAGGCTGTCTTTGAGGATCTCGAAGTTGAGCTTGCCCAGGCTCAGGGTGCGGGCGCCATCGGCCAGAGTAGCCGGCTCTTTCTGGTTGGCGGTCAGGCGGCCTTCGGCGAGCGAGCGGCTGGCATCGTTTCCTTCCCGCGGCTCGGCGCCCCAGAGAGCGAAATCGAGCCCGTGTCTCTCTTTCCCCCGGGCGATGCCGGCGCTCAGACCGCCGCCCCCCACCGGGCAGATCACCGTATCGAAGGAATCTTTGAACGGAAGCAGGTCTTCCACCAGGCTGGCATTGCCCTCGATCACCCTGGGATCGTCATAGGGGCTCACCACCTCCACCGCTTCCCCGGCTGCTTCCAGCTCCCCGACCACGAGATCGAGCCATTCGCTCCGGCTTCTCCGGCTCAGGTCCGCCAGGCGAACATCGGCTCCCAGGGCTTTTGCCGCCTCGATCTTCACCTTCGCCGAGGAGTCAGGCATCACCAGGGTGCATTTTCTGTTCTCGAGCCTGCAGGCATGCGCCAGAGCCTGACCGAAATTGCCGGATGAAGTAGCGGCGAAATGCCGGCTATCAGAATTGAGCACTACATTGAGAGCGGCTCTGAATTTGAAGCTGCCGGTCTGCTGGAAAGACTCGGCGGCCACCAGGACAGGCTTGCCAAGGGCCTGTCCCAGGCGCGCAGGCGCGAATATAAATGCCGGCTTGATCTCAGCCCCTTCACTCAGGCTGGCTCTCAGACTTGTTTTCAGAGCTGATGCCCGGGAGTGCTGGCGGTCTGGGGGGCTTTCTTGCGAGCGAAGGGATTGAGCTTGGACATGATGGAGCCTTTTCCTGCTCTGGCTACGGCAGGCGAAGGAGCCTGTTGCTGAGCCGGGGCGGCTGCTTCGGCGACGTCTGTCTTCTCTTCGCTACCCAGCGCGGCCATGGGATCGAGGGTGGCGGTCTTGGCTGTCACCGGCTGCTCGGGAGCTGGCACCGCTGACGGTGCCGGATCGAGGTCGTCCGCGGGCTTGCTGGCGGTCAGACCGGTGGGCTCGGTGACTTTCTCGGTTGCCGGCGCTTCTTTCTTCTTGCCGAGTCCGGGAACACGTAAAGAAAGCCCGAAAGCAGGCTTCTTCTCGCTCTTGGCTCTGGGTGGGGCGGAAGCGATCTCAGGTTTCTTCTGCTCGGAGGTCGTCAGGGCTTTGCCGTTTTTCTCCTGGGAGACTTGATAGAAAGCGCTCTGGTGTTCGCCGTCGACAGGGGTCTCTTTCTGACCGCCCAGCCCGAAAAGCCCTTTCTTGGGCTTGTTGCCCGCAACTTTGAGCTCGGCTTCGGCCAGGCGCGTGTTGCTCTTTTCCGCCGAGGCTACTTCCGGCTTTTTGTCGGAAGAATTAGTATCGGACATTCCTTCTTTAGCTTTGCCTTCATAGATGTCGTTCAGGGCAGTGCGGTTGGGGGTGGATTTGCCGGCCCCTGGAATCAGCTCGGAGCCCATGGAGGCTACTTTTCCTCCGACAGCCTGGCTGCTGTCCACCAGTTTGCCGGAGGCGTCTTTGACACCCTGGCCGATGACGCTGGCGCCTTTAGCGATACCGCTGCCAATCTTCTTGGTGCCGCTCACCATTCCCTGTCCTGCTGCTTTGAAAGCGTTACCGGCGCCGCCGGTGAGGTCACCCATGCTGGAGAAGGGCGAGAGCACGGTGCCGAGGATACCGCCACCGCCGGCCTCTTTCTTCTCGCCGGAGAGGTCGCCCATGGGCATGGTCACATAAGTGGATGGGGTGACCACGTTGTCAACAGTTGGGATCTCGGGTGCTTTCTTCTTAGCCGCCGGTTGCGGTGCCTGGATATGGGCATAAGGGTCGAGCACGGAGTTTGCTGAAGCCGGTCCCATCGCGCCGACCAGCATCAGTGCCAGCGATAGCGGCAAGAACCGTTTAGTAGCGTCCATCAATCTACCCCCTTAAGCGGTGCAATGACTCTTCGGTTGTTCTGGTAATCCAAATGATCCACCGATTTTATAGCACATATCAAACGGCTGCCAGGAGCGTGTTAAGCCCGGTGAATCGGCTCAATACGCCATATTACAAGGGGATAGCCGGGTTCGGGCGCCGTCGAGGTCCAGCCTCAAATGTTTATAATCTGCCGGTCTTACCGGGTATAGTTAGATTTGTACACTTTTGCAGCCGACTGGAGCCATATCTATGCAATCGGGCTATTTCGAGACATCAGGAGTTTTGTTTGTTTCGATTGTGGTGATTCACCTGGTCATTTCGCTTTTCTTCCTGGGAGGCCGGCAGGCCTTTTTCGAGCCTTACAAAGCGCCACCGGAAGAGCAAGGTTAGACCTGGCCACGAAGAGTCTCTACCTCAATCGTCTTCGTCCGGTTCGTCCTTGACCCGGACCACTTCCACGGAGCAGGGAGCGTGAGACATGATTGCCTCCGAGACGCTGCCCAGCAGGAACTTGGTGATTCCTTTCCGCCCGTGAGACCCGACTACGATGAGGTCCGCCGGCCAGGACTCGGCAAGATCGAGAATCCGATCCTTGATATATCCTTCATGAATCTCCCCCTCCACGGCCTCTTCGCCGAAGCGGGCTTTGAGCTGGTCGACGGTCTCGTCCACCATGATCCGGGCGGCGTCCACCAGCTCTTTCTGAGCCTGGAGAGCCAGGGGCACATAGTTGGCGTGCCATGCCGCATACTCGGGGTGGAACGGCTCCACCACATGGACAACCCTGATCCGGGTGCCTTCCGGCCAGGGTCTTTCGATGAGCCTGTCCACCGCTACTCTGGAGAAGTGAGATCCGTCGATCGCTACTATTATGTTCATGTCGTCTTTCTATTTTCGGTCCGGGTTCGAGACACTGAATATTCTAGCCTCCTGTTTACCCTGTGTAATCATTGCCCGGTTCTTCATTGACCGCTTGCCGACCCTGCTCTAGACTGCTGCTATGCAAGTATTCGTAGACACCTGGCAAAACTCCTGGGGATTTAGAGGCTCACCGCCTTTGCTCTAGCCCGTGGGCTTCATGGGTGAATTTTCCGGGTAAAACGAGGTGAGCCGCAGACAAAGGTCCTGCGGTTTTTTTTTACGAATATGATCAAGACGAATCTTTTTTATTTACTCGAATACTTCCCACCGGCCCGGGTCTCTCCGCCGGGACGTCGCTGGCGATGGTGATTTGACCGGATCCCATTGCGCGCTCGAGGAGAAATATCATGAGAAACCAGTTAGAAGTCCATCGTCGGGACGGTCAGCCCGACACGGTGGTGTCCATCGCTCCGGGCACCAATTGCGGAGGCAAGGCTCTTTTTGTAGTGGGCGGTCCCTGTGCCGTGGAGGACCAGGAGCAGATGACCTCGGTGGGCTCCGCTCTGCGGAGCGCCGGTGTCTGCGCCCTCCGGGGCGGCGTCTATAAGCCGCGATCCTCCCCTTATTCTTTCCAGGGGCTGGGTTGTGAAGGTCTTGCCGTCCTCCGCCGCACCAGGCTCGAATCCGGTCTGCCGGTGGTCACCGAGGTGATGTCGTCCCTGCAGATCGAGGAGGCCGCCTCGTCCTGCGACGTCTTTCAGGTGGGCAGCCGTAACATGCAGAACTTCGAGCTTCTCAAAGTCCTGGCCGGGGCGGGCAAGCCGGTGCTGCTCAAGCGCGGGCTATCGGCTACCGTGGAAGAGCTGCTTCTGGCCGCCGAATATCTGCTTGCCGGCGGGAATCGCAATGTCATCCTCTGCGAGCGAGGCATACGCAGCTTCGACACCGCCACCCGCAATGTTCTCGATCTGGGAGCGGTGGTGCTTCTCAAGCAGTTGACCCATCTGCCGGTGATCGTCGATCCAAGCCATGCGGCGGGCAAGCGCGAGCTGGTGGCCTCCCTGAGCAGGGCTGCCATCGCTGCCGGTGCCGACGGCTTGATCATCGAATGCCATCCCCGTCCGGAGCAGTCTGTCTCCGATGCCAGGCAGGCGATCTCTCTGGGCGAGATGCGCCGGCTCATGGCGAGCCTGGGACCGGTGGCTGCGGCGGTGGGTCGCGAGGTCGGCTCTGTATCCGGATCTAAGCGCCTTCTTCTTCACCCTTCGGCTTGAGAAGGGTCGCGCGCAAGAGCCCGCCGGCCCCCACCAGGGCCAGGAGCACCGCGATGCGTATGCCCACAGGCGGAACTTTGCCGAAGCCGGGGATCTGGACCATGAGAGCGAAAAGGATACTACCGGTGAAAACGACCAGGAGATTGAAGAGCCGGGGATGGCGGGCCGCCCAGTCGCTACTGGAAAGACCGGCGCGGGCGAGAATCGCGTGACCCATGGTGCTGACCGCCACGCAGAGCCCGGCAAGGAGAATGAGTTGCAGGCAGGCCGCGATCAGATGGGCCAGGGGAATGCCTATCTCGATGAGATAAAGAATCGTAGAGAGCATCAGTCCGGTGATCAGGACCATGACCGAGACTCCCAGGCAGCGCCAGAATTTCTTTCTGGTGGCGGCTCTTGCCGAGTTGATGAAGCCCGGGAAAAAGCCCGTGCCGATGATCGAGATGAAAGCGCAGAAGAGGAAGGAAGCCGCAAACGGTTTGGGCTTGTTGGCCCAGGCGCGGAAGGTCAGCCCGGGCCGGGGTCTTTTCCTGAGCGCCTCTGCCAGAGCGGGATTATTCCTTTGGAGAATCTCCCTCGCTCTTTCCTCCAGGCGAGGCATCTCCTGGGAGCCGGCCGGCAGTGCCGGAGAGATTGCCATGGCGGCAAACAGAGTGAGACCGACAAGCATGGCTTGCCATCTTGTTTTCGCTCTGTCTTCCTTTGTCATAATCAGGTCGCCGACTCCCGTGCCGGTTCTTCCGCCAGGTATTTGAAGATTACCATGGCGGCCAGCCCGATCAGCCAGGATAGAATGCCCCATGTCGTTTCCCAGGTTTCTATCGAGAACAGGAAGAAAAGGAAGCCGAGCACCACGACCGCACCGGCCATGGTGCCGCTCTGCTTGCTCCGCCCCTGCCGGGTCGCTTTCAAGATGCTCTGGGTGAGCTCCTCGCTCACATCGAATTGAGGCATGGCTCTGGCCAGCTCGACAATGGCAGCGGTATCAGCCATATACGCGGCGCAGTCGCCGCAGGCGGCCAGGTGCTCCTCCTGCTCGGCGCTGGGCCGGGCATCGGGCTCCAGCTCTTCCCGGAGTCTCAGGCAGGACTCTTCGTTGCTCTTGTTCGTATTGGTCTTCATCTTGGATTACTCCGGTTCGTTGAGAGCTCTTCTGAGATTGTCCCGGGCCCTGAAGAGGAGGGACTTGACCGAGCTCAGGGTCGTCCCCGTCACCGCCGCTATCTCATCATAAGGCAGGTCATGCTGGTAGCGAAGCACGAAGACTTCTTTCTGCTTGATGGGAAGGTCATCCAGGGCCCGGTTCAGGGCCGAGGTGGAGAGCCTCACCTCCACCTCTTCTTCGACGCTCTGCCTGGCCACAGGCTCCATTGCCGAATTGCTTTCCATGAGCTCGTCCAGGGAATTCTCGCTCATGACCCTTCCCCGGCGCAGATGGTTGAGGGTGGCGTTGCGGGCGATGGTCAGGAGCCAGGGCTTGAAGCTCCGGTCCGCCTGGAAGCCGGGCAGGGCCCGGTAAGCCCTCAGGAAAGCCTCCTGGGTGAGGTCCCTGGTGGCGTCGTGGTCCCGGGTCATCTGGTAGATGACGTTATAGACCAGCTTCTGGTAGGCGCGTACGAGAGTCTCGAAAGCCTTATCATCGCCTTTACGGCTTCTGGAGACCAGGGCGAAGTCGTCCTCCGCCCCGGCTTGCGCACTGGTATTGAGCCGTTTTTTCACTTGATAAGGAAATAACCCTGTCATGCTCATTATAGGTAGTCAGTGTACGGGTATACCAGTGAGTTTCGCTTTGATCCGGTCGGACACCACGCGGCGCTGCTCCGGGGTGAGGGTCTCCGCCACCGAGAGCATGGTGTCCAGACGGTGGGCGGCAATCTTCTCTTTGATTGCTTTGATGCTCTCGATCTTGCTTTTCAGGGCTTCGCGATCGATGCTGTCCGAAGCCAGATCATCGGCTATGGTCATAGCTTTCTCGCGCATCTGCCCGCGCAGCGGCCTGGCGAAGTCGAGCTGATCTTCGATGAGAGCCGAGATCTTGCTCTTCTGCGCGTCGGTGGCTTCGATGAGATTGAAGAAGCGCTTCTGGAAATGATTCTTGAGGGCTTGCTCCAGATCCTGGTCTATTACAGGCTCGATCAGGGTCTTGCCGGCCCAGGCGGGCTCCAGGGCGCTGCCGGCGGTGAAGCCGATGGTCAGGCAGGCGGTAGCCAGAATTGCCGGTTTGACTGCCCGGCCGGCTTTCTGCCTGAGCGATTCTGATTTCATATCTATCTCCTCCTTGCCGGAAAATCCGGCTCGAAAAACGCCGTCGAGATAGATACCCACGAAAGGCAGGAAAGTTGCGCCGCAATTTTCACGCTCAGGGTCTGAGAGACTCGTAGATCCCCAGAATTCTCGCCCGCAGCGCCGTCTCCCTGATCCGGGTCCAGACGGTCTGGGTCTCCTCCGAGGAGCTCAGGTCGAGCTCCAGGATATGAACATAGGTCCAGGGGTTCTGGGGGATGGGGAAGCTCAGGACGTTGAAGACCTCGGCTTCGTATGGAGCCACGGCGGCGTTGAGGAATCTGGTCAGGTCGTGCTTCTCGGTATCCAGCTCCAGGGAGCAGGAGAGCCTGGGCGTGTCGGGAAAGTTCTCCTGGACGTGGCTCATGGCGAAAGGGATCTGGGTGATGATACCGTATCTGGTTTCGTTCTCCCGGAAGTCCTCGAGGTTCCATCTCAAGATCTTGAGCCCGGCGGCCTGGGCTGCCGCTTCTCCGGCGATGGCGGCCAGGGAAGGGTCGTTCTGGCGCTTGATGAAAAAACAGGCGCCGGCCGTGTCCCAGTACGGGCGCGGCTCGAGTTTGCTGTTCTCGACGAAGAAGCGCTTGCATTGCTTGAGCGCCATCGGATGCGATACCACCTTGCTGACCATCTTCTCGTCGGCTTCGGGCAGTCCGATGAGGTGGAGCTGGATGGGCAGATAGATGTCCGCAAGCATGGCCACCTGCCTGTCGGTGAGGAGCTCGAAGGCTCTGAGATTGACACCCACCGAGGAATTGTCCAGGGGCAGGACGCCGAATTGCACATCGCCGTCCACCACGGCCCGCACCACTTCATCGAAAGTCTTGCATGGGGTATAAGCGATGCCTGGGCCGGCAGCCCCATTGCACAGGTCCGGCCGGAGGCGCGAGAAAAGATGGCCGGCGAGTTGCCCGTAACAGCCCGGAGCTCCCTGGAATGCTATTTGCACTGTAGCAGTGCCAACGCTATTGGGGGTGGCTTCCGGGACATTCATCGCATGGCTTCTTCTGCGCTCAGACCAGCTTGGAGAGTTCGGACAGCGGCAGGGACACTTCGAAGTCCACCGAGCCCAGCCTGTTCTGGGGAAGCACCTCGATGATTTTCTCCCCTTCTCTTTTCTTGTCGTGCTCCATGGCTTGAATCAGCTTCTCCTTGCTGACTCCTTTGGGAATCTCGATGGGAAGCCCGGCCCGGAAGAGAATATCCTTGACCCGCTCGACATCGGTTTTCTTGATGCGTTTCTGTTTCTCGGCGAGTTTGGCTGCCTGAACCAGTCCGATACCGACAGCCTCGCCATGGCTGACCTTGAAGTCTCCGGCTTTCTCCAGGGCGTGACCGAGGGTATGGCCGAGGTTGAGGATACGGCGCAAGCCTGTCTCTCTGGGGTCCCGGGAGACTATATAAAGCTTCATCTTGATACAGCTTGTGATCAGTCCGGAGATGCCCGGATCTTCTATATCGAAGCCGTCGTCGATGGCTTTCTCGAGTATGTCTAGCAGCGGTCTGGGGCCCATGTCATAGTCGGTATGCTTGGCCACGGTCTCTTCGATAAGGGCATATTTGAGGATCTCGGCGGCACCGGCCACGAGCTGCTCCCGGGGAACGGTGGCGAGGATTTCCTGATCGGCCAGCACTGCCCGGGGGAAGAAAAAGGTGCCGGCGAGATTCTTGCCTGCCGGCAAGTTGATCGCGGTCTTGCCCCCGATGGCGGCATCCACCTGAGCCAGTAGCGAGGTAGGAACGATGATCAGATTGAGACCCCTCATATAAGTGGAGGCTGCAAATCCGGCCAGGTCCGATACCGAGCCGCCGCCCAGGGCGACGATGGTGTCCTGGCGGTCGAAACCGCGCTCTTGAAGGTGCTCCCAGATCCGCACCAGCCAGTCGATGGTCTTGCAGGCTTCGCCGTCCGGCACCTCGAGGGTGGTCACTTGATAGTCGTCCGACGGCAGGTGGGCGAGGAGGTCCCGGAGCCAGTGCACGGCGGTGCTTGGCTGGCAGAGGACCAGCACGTGCCTGCCGGCGCCGATCTGGTGCAGAGTGGCAGAAAGCTTGGTGCGCGCTCCGGCTCCCACCGCTACCCTGGTGCGCACCTCCAGGGCGGTGTTCCAGAGCATGGTGATGACGGGTCCCTTGTGTCTGGTCTTATGACGCATCACTTTCTATCCTCAAGACTGTCAGTTGATCTTCACTATTCCCTGAGATTTACTCTAAGAATCAAGATATCCCCGTTTTATCGGCATCTCATCGGGTCAGGCGCCGGGCAATCAGCCGCATTCTTCGGTGGCCAGCTCGATTTGCCATTGTGTCCGATAATTGTCCAGGGCGACTTCGATGTCCGCTATCGAGTCCCCGCCGAATTTTTCGAGGAAGCAATCCGCCAGGACCAGGGCGATCATCGCCCGGCAGACCACCGAGGCTGCCGATATGGCGCAGACATCGGAGCGCTCGTAATCGGCCTGGTGCGCGTCGAATTCAGGATAGGAGACCGAGGGCAGACCGGCTCTCAGGGTCGGGATCGGCTTCATGAAAGCGCGCAGGACCAGGCGCTCGCCGTTGGTCATACCGCCCTCGATACCGCCTGCCCGGTTGGTGTGCCTGGTGAACGGCAACCCTTCGTCCGCGAAGGAGGGATAGATCGCGTCATGGACCTGGGAGCCCGGCATGGTGGCGGCCTTGAAGCCATCGCCTATCTCCACGGCTTTCATGGCCTGGATGCTCATGATCGCCTGAGCGAGCCGCCCATCCAGACGGCGGTCCCACTGGGTGTAACTGCCCAGACCGACAGGCAGCCCCTCGGCCATCACCTCGATGATACCGCCGAGGCTATCGCCCTCCTGCCATTTCGCTTTGATGAGCCCTTTCATCTTTTCCACTGCCTCCGGGTCGGCGCAGGAAAGCTCGGATTCCTCGATCTGCTCGCAGAGCTCTTCGATGCTGGCGGCTGCAGGCGCCCCGGCGGCCACATCCCCGACCTGGACCACATGGCTTGCCACGGTGATGCCGAAGCGCTCGAGCAGTTCGAGACAGACTGCTCCGGCAGCCACCCGGGCGGCGGTCTCCCGGGCGCTGGCCCGCTCCAGGACATTGCGGATGTCCGTATGACCGTATTTGATGGTGCCGGGAAGATCGGCATGTCCCGGTCTGAAATGCTTGATTTGTTTTTTGAGCAGGAGCTCGGCGACGGCGTCGTCATCGCTGTCTATGGGCTCGGAGGACATTACCGTCTGCCAGTTCTGCCAGTCGCGATTCTCGATCACGATTCCCACTGGCGCACCGGTAGTGATACCGTGCCTGATGCCGCCAACGAAGCACGCCGTGTCGGTCTCTATCTTCTGCCGGGCGCCTCGTCCGTAGCCTTTCTGTCGCCGGCGAAGCTCGCGGTTGACACGGTCGAGACAGACCGGCAGTCCGGCTGGCATGCCGTCAAGCAGGCTGAGCAGCATCGGCCCGTGAGACTCTCCGCATGTTAAGAAGCGCAACATCTATGGCACTCTCTCAGAAGTGGACGGCTTGATTTTACAATAATTGCATTCTCAGCGTGCGAGGAGGCGGATAATGCCCTGCCGGCTACCCAAGGCTCTTACAGGCACTCTCAGAGTGCCCGGGGACAAGTCCATCACCCACCGGGGCCTGATCTTCTCGGCTCTTGCCCGCGGCAGGGTCGCCATCACCGGCGCCTCCACCGCCGTGGACTGCCGGAGCAGCGCCGACTGTCTCAGGGCACTCGGTCTATCCATCGATATGGATGACGCTCCCGAGGGCAGGTGCTTTCTCGTCGAATCAGGCGGTCTCGATTCCCTGAAAGAGCCGGCTGGCCCTCTCGATGCCGGCAACAGCGGCACCACAATGCGGCTCCTGGCCGGCTTGCTCGCCGGCAGGCCCTTCACCTCTATCCTCACCGGTGACGCTTCTTTGCGGCGCCGCACTATGAAGCGGGTGATCGAGCCCCTTGCCGTTATGGGCGCCGTCATCGAGGCCGAGGGCGGCGATTTCGCCCCGCTTTCGATACGTGGCGGCAATCTCCATGGGGCGGACTTCGACCTGGAAGTGGCCTCGGCCCAGGTGGAGACCTGTATAGTGCTTGCCGGATTGCAGGCGGATGGGCGGACCTCGGTGACGATACCGAGTCTGGTGCGCGATCACAGCCGCCGTCTCTTCGATCATATCGGCATAGAGTATCAGAGCTCCGACCCCCTGAATCTCGCTGTCGGCCGCTTGCAGGCGCCCCTGGCGCCCTTCGATCTGGAGGTGCCGGCGGACATCTCCTCGGCTGCTTTCTTCATGGTGGCGGCGGCTCTGATCCCGGGCTCGAGCGTCACTCTCACCAGGGTGGGTGTGAATCCGGGCCGGGTCCTGATAGTCGATCTCTTGCGGGAGATGGGCGCTTCCATCGAAGCGGTCTCTTCCGGTAATCTCGGCACCGAGCCGGTGGCGGACTTGCGTATAAGGCAGCGGGAGCGCCTTGAGGGTGTCAGTGTCGGAGCCGACAGAATCGCCGCGGGAATCGACGAGCTTCCCGTTCTGGCACTGGCCGGCGCCTTCTGCCGGGGGCGTCTGACCGTCACCGGCGCCGCCGAGCTCAGGCACAAAGAGTCCGACCGGATAAGCCTTATCTGCCGCAATCTCGCCAGCGCCGGCGCCCGGGTCGAGGAGCTTCCCGACGGTTTCGTCATCGAAGGGGGCGAGGAGCTGAAAGGCGGAAGTGCCTGGCTCACCGCCGGGGACCACCGCCTGGCCATGACCGGACGCATAGCTTCGCTTCTCTGCCGGGAGCCAGTGGCGATCGAAGATCCTGCCTGTATCGGAGTCTCTTATCCCGAGTTCGACGATCATCTCGACTCTCTCATGGGTGGCGGCAATGGCTAAAAATGAAATCTACTTATCTTGCGATGTGGAGACCGACGGTCCGGTGCCCTGGCCTTATTCGATGCTCCAGCTCGGGGCTGCTGCTTTCAGTCCGGAAGGCGATATGCTCTCGACATTCAGCGCCAATCTGCGCGAGCTCGAAGGCGGCAAGAAGCATGCGGAGACCATGCGTTTCTGGAGCGAGAATCAAGCAATCTATGATGCCACCCGGGAGAATCTCGAGGAGCCGAAAGAAGCCATGCTTCGTTTCGACGCCTGGCTTGCCGATCTTCCCGGGGCGCCTGTTTTCGTGGCTTACCCGGCTGGCTTCGACTTCACTTTCGTATACTGGTATCTGATCAATTTTGTCGGCTCCAGCCGTTTCTCCCACTCCGCCCTGGATATCAAAACACTGGCCATGGTGGCGATGCGATCCTCGTATCGGGGAGCAAGCAAGGCGAAGATGCCGGCATCATGGTTTTCTCCGGCGCCGCACACTCATGTGGCGGTCGAAGACGCCATCGAGCAGGGGGAGCTCTTTTTCAATATCCTCAGGAGCCTCGGCCTCGGGCCTGCTTCTTGACGGTATTTCCGGTATTGGACCTGGATTTTGGCTTGGGTTTTGGTTTTGGTTTTGCTCCAGTGACCTGTTTGTTCTTGCGCCTGGAGACCACGCTGTACTTGGTCGTGCCGGTGCGCTGGGGATGGGTTTTCAAATATCTGCCGATGGCCTTGTAGCCCTTGCCGCGCGATTTGCCGAAGTCGCCGGCTTTCACTTCGAGTATGTCGATGGGCTCTTTGCAGTAGATGGAGAAATGACAGGCAGCCTCCAGGGCCAGGCGAGTGAGCTCGTGACCGTCGTCGAGGAGATCATAGAGACCATAGAGACAGCCCTGGGCATAGTCCGAGCCGGCGCCCTTGGCGGCATAGCGCTCGAACTCGTTGACGCTCAGGTTGTTGGCGATACCATAGATCCGATCGGCGGTGACCAGCAGGAAGACGTTATAGATGCCGGCATAGGTGTCCTTGCCTGTGTCCACGAGAGTATAGGTCTTTTTCATCTCGCCGTAGAGCTTCAAGAAGAACTCGAAGACCTGTGCCCGGGTCTTGAACTCCGAGTCGAGCAGGTCGCTGCCGTTCTCGTAGAGATGCTCGATTATATTGTCCAGAAGCGTATAGCCGCTGGTGGCGAGATAAGCGTGCTTGAGCTTCATGATCTTCGATCCGTCTTTCAGGTCGGTGGCATATTCGCTTCCGAAGCAGGTGATTCGGTCGGCTCCGATCCAGATGCGCTCATTCTTTTTCACGGCTACGAGTATTGTCATCCTGTCTCCCCGGGGTCTTGCGCTGCCTGTACTATTTCTGCGTGTGCTTATAGTCCTTCCCGGAAACAACTTAGATTTAGCATCGTCCGGGTAGAATATGTTGGGTCTGATGTACTAGAAGTGCGAGAAGCGCGAGTTGTTCGAGAATTGCCAGTCATGACGAAAATTCCCCGCCTGTCGATGCTTGCGGCGCCTGCTGCGATCCTGATTCTGATCTCCGGTGAAGCGGCCCGTTCGCAGCAGCCTCCGGACCCGAATTGCGTGCGGACGGCGCCTGCCGTCCCCCTGAACTTTCAGCAACCGGCCGGAGCTTCGTCACAACCGCAGTCACAACCTCAGCTCCAGCCGCAGCAGCGCCCGGCTACCGATCCCGGGCTCATAGCGGAGTGGTTCGGCAAGTATGATCAGATCAGACGCCAGGCTCAGATGAATCCCCAGGAGAAAGCCAGAGCCAATGAGCTTCTATCCAAAGGGCTCTCGATCATCATTCCGGGCCAGGAGAAAGAGACCACGCGCAAGCTCCTGAGCAGCCTGGTGAGCCGCTACCAGACCGCCTCCGAGCAGATGAAGCTCTTGCCGCTCTATCATGAGACCGAGCAGCTGCACCGCGGCTACTACCAGTATTTCAGCACCGCCGGGGCGCTCTTCGCGGATTATCTGAAAGTGCAGGGCAATATCCTGGTGCCCGATGCCAGCGGCAATCCTCTTGCTTCCACGCTGATGCCGCGCAAGCAGGGGCTGGAGAGTCTCGAGCAGCAGGTCAAGGCACTCGATGGGAATCTGCGTGCCCGCTTCGGAATTCCGGACTATCGCTATTAGAGCGGGATCTCGACTTTCATCTGGTAGAGCCTGTTGAGGGTGCTCACGTCCCGGGGCGATATGCGTGAATACTCGTCGGTGACGGCATACATCATGTCTTTGCGATTCTGGCTGTGACCGAGCATGCCCATGGCATGACCGAGCTCGTGGGTGACCAGATTCTCCAGGAGCTGCAGGCGGGTGCGGATCGGTCTCGAATTGAGCAGATCGAGATTGACCTCGATGATCTGGGCCGGGACTTTGTATTTCGGCCCGAGCCTGGGGATATAGAGGGGGATTGGCACGGCGCCCACCGACAGGACCGTGACCTTGCCCGGGCCCTTTTTCTTCCACTTCGTCACCGTATGGGCACCCAGGGCGCAGTTCCTGTCGTCCTTCTTGAGCCCCAGCTTGCTCCAGATGACCCGGATGCGGGCGCCGGCAGGATCGTCCACCTGGACGAATCGCACCATGCCCCGGGTGCTCTCCTCCCAGTTCTCGAATCCCCGGATACAGGCCCTCATATACTGCCGATCGGCGAAGGGCGTGATATAGACAGGCACCGGCATCTCCTTGAAGCGGATCACTTTGTTGCCGGTCGCTTTCATGATCACCTCGAGGTAGTCGCCGGGCTCCCCGGCAGTCCGGCCAACCACCGGCTCCATCCGGAAAAATCGCGTGGTCCTGACGTTTTCCAGGGGCAGGGCGGCCGTCATCCGCTTGATATAGACGTCCACCGGCTCGTCGGCAGCCCTGGGGGGCGGGGGCGAGGCGGAGGCTTCGGGGATATCCGCGCTCTTCTCCTGGGTCTTCTCCTGGGGGTTCTCCAGGGCTTTCTCGAGAGCTTTCTCCAGGGCCTCGACCCGGGCGACTATGGAGCCCGTCCGGGGAGAGCCGAATACCCTGGTCTCGATATTGTCGAGACGCGCGAAGAGCGACTGTGACTCGCCGGAAGGCAGACCGAGATTGGCTTCCATGGCGGCGAGCTCGGCGGGCAGGGAGCTCGCCTGCTGGGCCGCTGCCGGTCGCATATCTGATACCAGGCTCGATACCACGAGAGTCGCGGCCGCCGCTGTGAATATTATTGCTTGCCGATATTTTCCGCGCATCGTCTGAGTGTAGATTCGAAATAGGCTGATAACAGCGGGAGACCCGTTTTTCATTTTACAAATCTTATGATAGTTTAAAAGTAGCCATGAGGGCGTACGAAGACGGATCCAGAGCCATGCCACTGCCCGAACGCTTGCAAGAATTAGCCGAGAGCCGGTACAGCCAGAAAGAGTTTCTCAAGGTTCTCTTCGATCTTGCTCTGGAGGACCAGTGGTTCGACCTCAGGCATATGATCCAGCATGACATGGCCAAAGCGATCATCGCCGATTATTCATTTGAGCTGGGCAAGGACTATCTCAACCAGGATATCTATCTGAGCACCTGGGAAGAGGTCATCGAGATCGGCTGGGACAAATTCTGCAACTATACCGGCTTGAGCCGCGATAAGGTCGACACCCAGCTTCTCCGCCTGCGCGAGGCTATTTGACCCGGGACTCCGAGTAGCGCACGATCATGGCCATGCCTCCCGGGAAGCGCCCGTCTCTGGATGCCTGGTGAAAGAGCTCCGAGGCCAGGGACCAGACACCCGGATTGTTCGCCTGGAATTCGGCGTCCACGCTGTCGGACGGCTGGAGAGTGAAAGTATCGCGAAATACATGCGGCTCCAGGCGGTCGCCGCCGCTGATCGAGGAGAGCTCCAGCTTGTGCCCGGAGAGGTGCAGAGGCACTGCCTCGTCGCCGGCATTGATCAGTCTGAGCTTGACGCGGGCTCCCCGGCGCAGCTCCAGAGGCGGTATCATCGGCGCCTCTTTGCCGTTGATCAGATAATGGCTCTCCCCCGAGCCGGCCACGGCTTTCAGGACCGTGGAGGCGGCTCCTTTTGCGGGTTTGACAGTCTCCTTCTTGACTTGCATGCGCGAGAAGATCAGGGGCAGATCCAGGTCGGCGCCCCGCGATTTGAGCCGGGGCGAGACGATAAGAACGCCGAAGAGACCGCGCAGGCGCTGGTCGGCGTGGACTATGTGAGGATGGTACCAGTAGGTACCCGGGTCGCCGGCCACGAATTGATAGACGAAGGTCTGACCGGGCTCCACCAGTCCCTGGCCGGTGCGGGGCAGCCCGTTCACTCCGTGGGGGGCGCTCAGACCATGGAAATAGAGGCTGGTGGAGGTCTTCATCTGATTGTGCAGGACGATCTTCACCGGGTCTCCCTGGACGGCATGAATCACCGGCCCCGGTATCTTGCTGTTGTATGTGAGGCAGGATATATTCTCGCCTTCTCTGATCTGCCAGGTCCCTTCCCGGGCGAAGAGATGCACTTCCTTGAGGTTCTCGCTCTGCTGAGCTTGATCGTTGAGCTCCCTGAGCTGCTGCATTGCACCGCCAACGGTGCCTTTGATGTCGTCGATCTCGGACTGCATCTTGCGGAGCTCTTCTTTCTCTTTGATCTGCTCCTCGCCGACACTGCCCACCTCATCCAGGAAGCCTGCCGACGCCGGCGGGCAGGCGGCGATCAACGCCGCCAGGCTGCCGAGAGCCAGCCTTCTCAGCCGGTCGCTCATCGGGACGCTCCGCCTTTGACCACCAGGGTGGAGCAGGGAGCGTGGGATGAGACCCTGTCCGACACGCTCCCCATGATCATCTGGGCGACGGCTCCCCGTCCCTTGGCGCCGGTGACGATGAGCTGAGCATTCTGTTTTTCGGCCACGGCGATGATCTCGCTTGCCGGATCGCCGTTTTTCAGCTGGGTAGCGACCCCGCTCACCCCTTCCCTGTCGAGGCTGGCTGCCGCCGCCGCGAGCATCGCTTCGCTTTCCATCATGAGGTTGTCCTCCAGGGCGGACAGGAAAGTCACCGGCGAGATCACTTTCAGAGCTGCTGAAATATTGACGACACTGGTAAGGGTGATATCGACCTTTCTATCTTTGAGACCGAGAAGATCCACGCTCCTGCCCATAGCGGCCAGAGAATCTTCGGAGCCGTCCAGAGCGATGACCACGCTGGTGAGCTTGTCGTAGCGCGGGTCGTCTCTGAGCACCAGGACGTCGCTGTGGGTATGCTTGACCACCTGGCTGGAGGTGGAGCCCATGAGATAGCGTCTCATCCGGGCATCTGGACCCGGTGCGACAACGGTGAGATCGATGCCGTGATCTCTGGCTACTTCGTCGATCATCCAGGCTGTCGGTCCGCTGACTATCTCCACCCGGCAGGAGCGCGCCCGGCCTTCGAGCTTGCTCTCGAGCTGGCCCAGGACAGTCTGTGCCCTGTCTTCAATCTGATGATTGAGATCCTCCGGGAAATCGCCCATGGACTCGAGCACTCGCTCGTAGCTCGGCAGTATCTCCTTGACAAACAAAACGATCACATCGCAGCCGGCAATGGGCAGGAGCCAGGAAATGTGATCCACCAGGTCGTCATGAGTCTGGGTTACGTCGACAGGCAGCAATAGTTTCATAGTCGCTTCGCTCATCCTTGTAATTTGCGCCAGCCTATTTTAACTTGTACGGCATGAATCAAAGGGATGATTTGAGCGGTAGTTTTAGCGAGTGGCGATTCGTCAGGGGGCTCACCATGGAGATTCTGGCGGAGCTCGATGAGGCTGATCTGGAATATGCCGGACTGCCTTCCATGGGTCCTTTCTGGAAGCAGTTTCGCCATATGGCCCGGGTCCAGCAAGACTATATCGACGCCATCGAGACCTCTAAAATTGCTTTCACCACCGACGGCAAGACTTATAGTGGCGGCGGCGACGCTATCCATCTTGCAACCTACCTGGAAGAGCAGGACCGGCGCCTGGAGCGGATCGAGGCGAAAGTCCTCGAGACCGCCTATCCGGCCGGCGAGTTTGCCGTGGACTGGTTCGGTCGAAAAGAATCGCTTCATGTTCATATGTTGCGCCTGGTCGCTCACGAGACCCTTCACCACGGCCAGATCATCGTCTTTATGAGAGCTCTTCGAAAGGAATTTCCACCGGGCTGGGACGCCTGGGGCCTCTGAGATGCGGTAGAATCGTCCTCTTTCATACGGGAGAAATTCTGTGATCGAGCGATATACGCGCAAGGAGATGGGCGCCCTCTGGGAAGAGGAGGCCAAGTACCAGTCCTGGCTCGATGTGGAGATTGCCGTCTGCAAGGCTCAGGTCGAGCTCGGCAGTATTCCCCCCGAGGCGGTTCAGGAAATCGAGAGGAAAGCGCGCTTCGATATCGCCCGTATTCTCGAGATCGAGAGAGACGTCAAGCATGATGTCATAGCCTTTCTTACCAATGTCAACGAGCATGTCGGCGACGCCGGGCGTTACATACACCTGGGCATGACCAGCTCGGATGTTCTGGATACGGCTCTGGCTCTGCGTCTAAAAAAATCGGGCTTGATTCTGGCCCGGGAGCTGGAGCTGCTGGAGAAGGCGATTTTCGAGCAGGCGAGAAAGCACAAAGGGACGGTCACCATCGGGCGCTCGCACGGCATTCATGCCGAGCCCACTACTTTCGGTTTCAAGCTGGCGGTCTGGCTGGAAGAGGTGAAGCGCCATCGCAAGCGGCTCGACGACGCCATCGAGACGATTTCGGTGGGCAAGATAAGCGGTGCCGTAGGCACTTTCTCCAATATCTCTCCGGAAGTCGAAGCCCTGGCCTGCAGGGCCCTGGGTCTCGAGCCGGCGCCGATCTCGACCCAGATAGTCCAGCGAGACCGGCATGCCCAGTTCGTTTTCACCCTGGCTCTCATCGGCTCGAGCCTGGAGAAGTTCGCCACCGAGATCAGGCATTTGCAACGCACCGACGTCCTCGAGGCCGAGGAGCCCTTCTCTGTGGGTCAGAAAGGCAGCTCCGCCATGCCTCACAAGCGCAATCCGGTGGGCTGCGAAAATATCACCGGTCTGGCGCGCCTGCTGCGGGGCAATGCCATGGCCGCTCTCGAGAACGTCCCCCTCTGGCACGAGCGGGACATTTCCCACAGCTCGGTGGAGCGGATTATTCTGCCCGACTCAACCATACTCCTGGATTATATGATCCATCGCTTCACCGGGATAGTGAAAGATCTGGTGGTCTATCCGGACAATATGAGACGCAACCTCGATGTCTTCGGTGGAGTCATCTTCTCCCAGGCGGTGCTCCTCAAGCTGGTGGAAAAAGGCCTGACTCGCGAGGATGCTTACAGCCTGGTCCAGCAGAATGCCATGTCGGTCTGGAATCAGAACGGCAAGAGCTTCAAGGAGGCTCTGCTTGCCGACGAGCGGGTGATGGACAAGCTTTCGGCGAAAGAGGTGGAGAGCTGTCTCGACCCCGAGAGCTATTTGAAAAATGTCGGCAAAGTCTTCGAGCGTCTGGGGATCTGAAATGAAGATCGACGCCGAGCGTAAACTCTCTGGAATTCTCGTGCCGGTTTTCGCGCTCCGGCGCCACGGCGATCTGGGGATCGGCGATACCATAGCCGTGATCGAGGCTCTGGATTTTTGCAAGCAAAATCTGATCGCCGCTCTGCAGACCCTGCCGATTAATGAGACCAGCGACGACAACAGCCCCTATAACGCGATCAGCAGCATGGCTCTCGAGCCCTGCCTCCTCGCTATGTCCCCGGATATGGTGCCTGGTCTTTCGGTGTCCGATGTCGATGAGGAGATCAACTCATCGTCGTTCGACGCCTCCGCGGAGTTCATCGACTATGCAGCCGTAAAGGGACTCAAAATCCGGATCTTGAGACGGTCATTCGATCGTTATATGCGCAAGCCGGACAGCGCTTTCGATCAATTCTGCAAACGCAACGATCGCTGGTTGTCACCATATGCGGTGTTCCGTGCGATCATGGCGGAGAGCGGCAGCGGTCCCTGCTGGACTTACTGGAGCGACGAGCAGAAGAGCTATGAGAGCGCCCTCGCCTGGATCGAGAGCAGCGAGAGAGCCGCCGATCTGAAACAGGAAATCGCTTTCTGGTCCTATGTCCAGTGGGTGGCGGACAGCCAGTGGCGGTCAGTGAAAGAGCACGCGGACAGGTGCAACGTGCGTCTCATGGGCGATATCCCATTTGGTGTCAGCCGCTACAGTGTCGATGTCTGGCACGAGCGCCGGCTCTTCGACCTCGAATGGTCGGGGGGGGCGCCTCCGGAGCCGGTCTTCCATACCGATCTGTTTACCAAGAACTGGGGGCAGAACTGGGGGATTCCGCTTTATGACTGGCGAGTCCATGCGAAGGACGGCTATGCCTGGTGGCGAAGCCGCGTCGAGCGCCTGCTCGAGCACTTCCATGATTTCCGCATCGATCATGTCCTGGGCTTTTTCCGGGTCTACGCATTTCCCTGGATACCCGAGCGCAACGACGAATTCGTGGAATTGACCGAGGCGGAGGCTGCCGCCATTACCGGTGGCAAGTTGCCCGGGTTCAGACCGCGCCCCGACGAGCCCGAGAAGAACGCCCTGCTCAACAAGAAACAGGGAGTGGCGATACTCGAGGCAGTCTGCGAGGCTGCCGGCAGCGGTTATATAGTCGCCGAGGATCTCGGCTTGCTCATACCCGAGTATCTGAGACCGGCCCTCCATGACCTGGGCATGGCGGGCTTCGCTATCCCGATTTTCGAGCGTATCGAGAAGACCAGGGAATTTCAGCCTATCGACGAGCTCCATCCCCTTTCTCTGGCTACTTACGCCACGCACGATCACCAGCCTCTGGCTTCTTTCTACGACGGGCTCCTGGATTGGTGGCACGGTCCCGACGGCGAGGAGGGCTGGAAGGAAGTGCGCCGGCTCATGAAGCTTCTCGATCTCGATCCGGACAATCCACCGCAGCAATATGACTGGGAATTGCAGAAGGCTTTCATGAAAGCTCTCATGGATTCTCCGTGCTGGATGGCTGTGTTCATGGTGACCGATCTGATCGGCTCCAGGCTGCGTTTCAACCAGCCCGGACTCTCGGGCTCGGGCTGCTGGACCCAGCGGCTGCCGGCCACTCTGACCGCGCTGCAAGCCGATGAGGAGGCGGGCAGAGGCATCGCCGCCCTGAAGGAGCTGATCGAGAGCACAGGCCGCGAACCGGCGGCTATTCATTCCGAATTGCGTTGAGCCGAATTGTGTTGAGCTTATTGCTCGGGCTCGTATCTGGTATCTTTGTTCATGGATGATTTTCGAATGGTTCTGGAGTACAGGTTAGTAATTTGATGCTTCCGGCATTTCTGGTACGAGCTGCAGTGGACTATGTCCGACACAGCGACAGGCTCAAGGACTCGAACCCCTATTCGCGATGCGAGGAAGGCATCCAGGTGGTCAATTGTCTCTGGGAGGAGAAAATTGGCCGCCCGGAGGGAGCCTTGCTCGAGGTGGCCTTCGTCACCGCCTACTGGGAAGAGTTCTTCCATGCCGAGGACCCGCTGGCAGACGAGAAAGAATGGCGCGAGGGGCTTGCCAAGCGCTCTTCCAACTACGATTCTTTCGAGGAATGGCAGGAATGGTTCAAGAAGAGCTATGCCCAGGTCTACCAGGACAACAATATCTGGACCTCGGTGCTCATGACCTCCTGGGCGAACACCCACCAGTACCAGCTCATGTACAACGATCTCAAGTGGGATTTCCGCCCCTCCAAGTCTTATCTGCCCACAAGCCAGATGTGGCGGCTCGAGCCCAATATCGAGACGGTCTCTGATGTGCTCCGGGAAGCCTGGCAGATCGAGCTCCGCGAGTATATCGACTCGGGTTTCCAGGTCGAGTCCGAGTCCCTGAGCTACCTTGGCCGGGTGGAGTGTCTTGGTTTCGATCTCTCCCGGACCATCGTTCACTGGCCGGCCCGGGCGGATCGGGAGCCCGAAGCCATAGACCTGGGCGAAATGGTGGCGGAAATCGTCGTCCCGGTGGGCGATTCATGGTATCGCACCCCGGACAACATCATCTTCGCCCACGACCATGTCGATGTCACGGCTCTGCTTAACAGAGCCAGGTATATTTTCGGCAGCAAGCGCCGGATTCTCGAGCTCATGGTGAACACCCCTCCCGCCAAGGCGCGCTTGCAGGCGAGCGCCGAGGGCTGGCTCGTGGAAGAGACCGGCGCCGGGGAAGAAGACAACGAAGCTGGCGCCATGGGAGCCCGGACCGAGCCCAGCCCCGTCTGAGCCGCTGTCAGGACGAAAGACGTTTGATCTGCGCCCAGCTGCGCGGATATTTGCCCGGGGTCTTTCCGGTTTTCTCGATCACGACGATTACGTGCTTGACCCCGGAACTCGAGGTCTGCATGGCCGGCACGACAATCTCACCGGGGCCGCCTCCCAGGGCTTTCAGGTGTCTGCGGCTTTCGCGGAGCTCGGCTCCGGCCTGCTCTTCGCTCTTGAAGGCGAGGACGAGCCCGCCCGGACGCAGGAGGGGCAACCCGAGCTCCGCCACCACCGCCAGATGCCCCAGAGCCCTGCTCACCACCAGGTCGAACTGCCCCCGGTAGTCGTCCTGGTGCGCCAGCTCCTCCAGCCGGGCGGTGACGGCGCTGGCCCGGTCGGTGAGACCGAGCCTGCGCACCGCTGCCTCGACAAACCGTGTTTTCTTGGCTGTCGAGTCGATCAGGTCAACTCTCAGACCGGGCAGGGCGATAGCCAGGCAGAGCCCGGGCAGTCCGGCTCCGGTTCCGAGGTCGGCCAGGCGGCACTGCTTATCAGACACAAAAAAACGGCTGAATTCGAGAATCGACAGCGAATCGGCAAAATGCCTGGTGAATATCGATTCCGGGCTGGGATCGGCGACCAGATTGGTGTGGCTGCCGTAATCCGCAAGCATTTCGGCATAGAGCTCAAGGGCTCGACTTGCTCGCCGGCAAGCTCGATGCCGGCTCCGCTGAGCAGCTCTGTGAGGGCGACTGCCTGTTCGCTCAAACTTTTTTCCTTGCTCCGGATGTCAATTGTATACCCTTCTATCTGATTTAAATTCTATTTTCTGATTATGTCTACAACGTAGGTGGGTATGTCTCAAGATAGTGACGGTAGCTACCACAGGTAAAGAGTTTATCCATGGCTCCGCGCGCATTTCAAACGATGCTCGTCGGCCCTATGGGCACGAAGGACAGGCTTGAGCTTGAAAGCAGAGTGCTGGCGGCAGCTCTCAAGCAGAGCTTTGAGCGTGGTGACAGCGTAGGGGTCAGTCTCGCTCACAGACAAATCTTCCTGCTTCTCAAGGCTGCAAAGAAAGCCGAGGCATCAGGCTCGGGCTCCCGGGAACGGGGCCGCCGGCGCTCATCGTTTGACAAACGCTCGCAGAAAGAGGAAAGGGAGGCTCGTCCGAAGAAGGATCGAGTCATGCCTCATATCGTCTGGACCGAGGAGGACGCCAGCCAGTATGACGAGGAAGACTCCGAGGTCACCGAGGAGAGCGCCGCCGTCTCCATCGAGGCTGATAATCCTGTAGTAGTCGAACCGGAAGCAGCTCGAGTCGAGGAGATTGAGAGCGAGCCGCAAGCTGGTGAGCCGAAAGCTGGTGAGCAGAGTGAGCAGAAAGAGGGCGAGTCGTCCACTCAGGTCCTCGGACCTTTCGTGCTCCAGGAAGGAGTCCAGGATGCTTATTCGATCCTGAAGGTCGAGCAGGTCGCCAGCTTCGAGGAGATTCACCGCAACTTCTTCAGGCTGGTCAAGCGTCTTCTGGTGGACATGAAGAAAGCGACTCGCAAGCGCAAGAAAGAGCTGCTCCTCGATCTGCAGCAGTTGTGGATCGCCCACGATGTGCTTACCGATCCTGTGACACGCACCGATTATGATTTCCGCATTCTCGGCTTGCGCGGCGCTCCCGATGTGATCATCGATGGAGGCGCGGAAGAGGGCGAAGGCATGATCGGCTCGGAGATTCCGCTCCGGATCGGCGAGCTCCTTCAGTGTGCCGGCTTGCTCGAGCCCACCGAGCTCGAGATCGCAGCCGACATGCATAAAGCCATGCCCGAGATGCTTTTCGGCGCTTTCCTGGTGAAGCAGGGATTTATCACCGAGGAAGACCTCGAGCAGGTGCTCATGGGTCAGAGACTGCTCAAGATGGGACATTTCTCGGTGGGCACTTTCCAGGCATGCATGAAGGAGTGGCGTGAGGAGAGCGTCTATATCCAGGACAGCGCCGTGGCTCACAACCTGATCAGCAAGCACGAGATGGATCGGATTGTCGCTCAGGGACTGATGGACACCGATACGGAGATTCCGGCGATCAACGCGCAGGGCAAATCCACGGGGATGCGTACCGGGCTGGCGAGCAAGATCCAGTATGCCGGCACCGGCCAGATGATCAACGAGGAGGAAGCCCGCAAACGCCAGGTGAGTGCCGGTCACGCCGTGCCGGGCTGGAAGGATCAGCTCGACTGGAGCGCCCCCGCACAGGAGGAGCGCCCTCCCAAGCTCGAGGTCAGAAATGACGATGAGATCGAGCGCTCCCGGGTCGAGATCGAGGGGATCACCGATGGTGTCGCCGAAGAGCCGACCCCGGGCAAGAAGTCCCTGCGCTCGCTCATGAAGGGCATTCATGCTCCCTCCGAAAGCGAGCAGTCGGCTGCCCTGGATCGGCTGAACAGTATCCTGGCCGAGCCCGAGACGGCCCCGGAAGCAAGTAAGGAAGAAAGCCTGCCCACATCCGAGTGGCCTGCCGATACTGCCGCGGCAAGCGCCGATGACGAGCGCACCAGGAGCGTCGAGCTGCCCAGGATAGAAGCGCCGCCGCCGCCCCTCCGCAGCATCGTCACCGAGTTATCGATGTACGACGACGAGGACGAGCCTCTCCTGGAGCTCGACGAGTCCGCCTTCGCGATGAGAAAACCATCGCCGGCGGAGCATTCGCCGCTTCCGGAGCCGACTCCGACTGAATCGAAGCCAGAGCCGGAGAAGCAAGAGCCCGAGAAAATTACCGATCAGATATTCGATTTCTCAGCCGGCGGTGATCCGGATCCGGGTCTGATAACCGGAACCATGAAGGTTCAGGATCATTCTGCGACGGAAGCTCGCGATGGCGCTGATTCCGTGGAAAATTCCGTCGAAGACTCCGTGGAGAATTCCGGGGATAATTCCAGCGCTGACCCCGGCGATGACTCGAGCGACAATCTCTACGACGATGAAGACGACGCAACCATTGACCTGGTCGGTCTCTCCGCCAAGCCGGTCGGCGAGGATCTTCTCGAGCCCGGTGATCTCGAGCAGCTCGAGGAGCTCCAGCAGCTCGATGAGCTCGGCGCCCCGTTAGATGATGGCGCCGAGTCGGCGGGCTCATCGAGCTCTCAGCTCGACGAGACCGAGACCACCGAGGAGATGCAGGCGGTGAGCGTGGCAGAGCCGATCGCCGAGGACAGCGATCCGAAGCTCAAGTCCGGGGAGTGGCAGCTCGTCTTCAAGATCCAGGGAAGCCTGGCGGACGTTCTTCTGTCTGATACCGATGATGATACCGTACCCAGGCTCAGCCCCCGCATCGACGATATCGATATGGTATCGGATAGGGTGCCGGAAGAGAAGCAAGACCGGCAACAAGATCAGGACCAGTCCTCAGCCGGGACCAAGGGCGACGAGTCGAGCGAAGACGAGGGCGTGCAGACCTAGTCTTGACTGATCGCTAGAGCCTTGTCGCCGACTCTTTGTGCGATAGATAGAGCTTGAGGATGACCGAGAGCTGCTCGCAGATGATCCGGACTACCTTCAGGTCGCCGGCCTTGAAAGCCCGGTCGCCTGCTGGCACCACCACCAGAAGGCCCAGTCTCTTGCCTTTGACGTCGATGGGCTGGGTGACGGAGTTCTGCGGGAAATAAGTCTTGTCCTCGTGCCGGTCCCGGGAGCGCGGCAGACCGAGCTGGATGCCGATACGATCCACATAGGATAGGAAGGCTCTTTCCTGCACTCCTTTGCCGCAGTCGGTGAGCGCCGTGGATTCGGTGGACTCGTTGACCAGGAGACCGCAGGCTTCGTAGTTGAGGATGGCCGACATCAGATCGAACAGCTGCTCGGCGACAAGCGGGAGATTGTGCGCCTCTTCACCGAGCCTGCGGACTTCGTCGATGATCGTGGCCTCGAAGAGAAGACGTTCCAGGAGCTGATTGAGCCGGTTGTTGATCTCTTCGGTGGTCGGGGCTTTGCTGGGCTCGGGCATGACCCGCAGGCGCGATTCTTTCGACCAGTCTTCAAGAAGCTCCCGCACCGCTTTGACCAGGCTCGTGAATCCGGGCTCTTTGGGAATGAACCGATCGGCGCCGGATTTCATGCCCCAGAACCGGTCCAGAGAGCCGTCCAGTTTGGTCAAAAGAATAACCGGGATGTTCGATAGCTCGGGATCGTTTTTGACCAGGCGGCAGAGCTGGTAGCCATTAATCCCGGACATGACCACGTCCGAGACGATCAGATCAGGCAGCTCGTTATAGGCGATCACCAGCCCCTCGGCGCCGGTTCTCGCTGCCAGCACGGTGAAACCCGAAGCCTCGAGCTTCTTGCGTATAGTGATTGTCTGAGTCGGGCTGTCCTCTACGAGAAGGACGCGATGAGTCATGATAACCTCGCTCTGAGGTTTCAGTTTATAGCATCGCCATAGTAGAGAGAAGTCAAACCGGGCCTGACCATATATAAATTAGCGGAAAACCACAGTGTTTTCGCCATTCTCTTGACAGTCCCGTTGATATGTCATTTGATCCTATTCAGGAGCTAAAATCGACAATCAGCCGATGAAATCAGACAACCCCTATATTCTAGCCGGTGCTGCCGACACTGCTCTCAGGGAGTTGCGCAAGCTGGCCAGGCACGACGATCCCGCGATCAGGAGACGAGTGGCCGAGCACCCTCGCGTGCCCCTTCGTCTTCTTGTCGAGCTCTCCGCAGACGGCGACGCCGATGTGCGCATCGCCGTCTCGGAAAGTCCCCGGCTCCCGGAGTCGGTCCTGGAGCGGCTGGCTGAGGACTGCTGCGACGACGTGCGTTATGCCCTGGCGGAGAATCTCAATCTGCCCATGAGCATCCTCAGCCGGCTTGCCGACGACGACAATCCCTTTGTCAGCCAGCGAAGTATCGTCAGTCTCAAGAGGCTTCAACCCTGTTCGGTTGCCGGTCTGGATCAAGATCCGGAGAGAGCCGCTCTCAGCGGCTGAGCCTCTCCAGAGGCAGAAGACAGGCGAGAAAGTCTCTGAGTCTTTCGCTGTCGCCGGTCTTGCTCTTGGCGTCCAGAACTCTCCCCAGGCAGAGCAAAAGCTCCCGGGCTTTCTGTCCGGTCGGCTTCCGGCTGAGCATGCTCATATTCGCCCTGGCCAGTTCGGTCCGGCCCTTTTCGGCAAGGACGCAGGCAGCGTAGAGATATGGCCAGGGATTGTCGTTGTCGAGCCTGCCTGCTTCTTTCATGGCGGAGAGAGCTTCTTCGGCCTGCCCCTCTTGATAGAGGCTCTGACCGAGCATGTAGAATGCTGTCAGTTGATTGGCATCGATTCGCAATGACTTTCTCAGAATCGCGATTCTTTTCTTGTTGTGCGGAGTAGAAAGGGCCAGGCCGGTGAGGACCCGGGGATTGTTTTCCTGCTCCGGAATAGAGCTCAGGTGCTCGAACCGGGAGCGGGCTCGCTCGAGATTCCCGGAGAAGAACTCCAGGTAGCCGTCCTCGATGGCGCGCACCGTCTCGATATCCTCGGGAATCGATGCCAGCGAGCTTGCCGCCCTGTCCGTCATTCCCTCGTCCAGGTAGAAAGCGGCAAGGGCCAGCCGGGCACCGGTGGAGCTCGGCTCGGGATTGTCTTGGAGAAGCTGCGCTCTTCTTTCGGCTAGAGCCTCGAGAGGACCTGCCGCCGGTGCGATGATCTGAGCGGCACGCGCACCATAAATGATACCGTCGTCGCCTTTGAGACTCTCGACAATCGACAGGCATCGCCGGGCCGCAAGGGGCAGGGGCTCAGACCGATTCTGGCCGGCTTGCGGTCTCATGCCCTGCATTGCCTGGCAGAGCCGGTTGTCCGACTGCCATTTGCCCTCCTGTCTCAGGCGCCATGCCTGAGCCAGGGCGAGGCTTCCCCGCGCGGGGCTCCTGTCGAGATTCTCGATCGCCAGGCTGTCGATGGGGTCGACCCCTGAAGCGAAAGAACTATGCTCACGGCTCCCCAGGGCGTACTCGCAGTAGAGATTGTCGTCGGTGTTGAGCCTTGCGCTGCTTCTTGCCAGGGAGCCGAGCTCACCGGGCAGCATTATTCGGGCGCTCAGGAAGTCGTCGGTGTCGCACAGTCCGATGCGGTAGAGCAAAGCTCCCAGATCTCTGGAATCCTGATATCTGGAAATCGATTTGGCGATATTGCCTTTCTCGATTCCTTTGACCGCCACCAGAATGATCTCCCCGGCATTCACCGGTCGATAGATACAGGCATCGGGAAATGCCGAGTGGAAAGTGGCGAGAAGCACCGGCAGGCTCTCTCGATCCAGACCGTAGAGCTGCAGCCACTGGCAGACCACGCCTCCATCGGAAAGGCGCGATTCGAGAAGGTCGAAGTACTCTTTGCTGAAAAGATCACCGGCGCCTGCCACCCAGGGCTCGGAGGGTTGGCTGACGATTATGTCGTATTTTCTCTTGCTCGAGACGAGGTACTGCCTGGCATCCGCCACCACTTTTCGCGGCTTCACGCCCTGATTCTTGGAGCTGGAGAGGGATGTATGAAAAAAGGGGGTGGTCTCGAATACACCCGGATCGATGTCGACAGCGGTAAGGGAGGAGAGTCCGGGAAGCCGGGACATGGTATTGCAAGTGGTGCCGCTTCCGTAACCGATGAGAAGAGCGTCGCTCCCCTGGGTTTGCGTATAGAGATAGGGCAGGAAGCCGAGAAGCGTGTGGGTAGCCAGGTCGCTTCCCGGTGCCGGGCGGGTCGTATCGGTGGGGATCTGGGCTTCCACCTTGCCATTGCGAATCAGCAGGGTGAGATTGGCATTTCTCGCTCGCCTGACGCTGATGGTGCTGGCGGGACCTTCCCTGTAGAAAACAATCTCGCTATCCTCTCCGGAGAGCGCCTCTAGAATCTGATCAGTCCGGACCCCGGCACTCTCGCTGCGATCGATACTGGCCAGACCGGCGCCCCATATCTTCAGATCCAGGGGCGGGCGCGCTGCTAGAATCGTCCCGGTTATGAGCGCGAATATGAGGGTGACACGTTTGTGTTTGAGCAGGACTATGGAGAGAAGCACCGGCAGAGCCGCCATGATCATGGTGCCCGTCTCGACTGCGCTTGCAATCAGACCCCGGCCCGAGACCTCGAAGATAGCCCTTGCCAGTAGAACGCCTGCCAGGCAGCCGCTGAGATTGAGGAAGAGAAGAGCCGCGGCGGCTTTTCTGGGGCTGCCGGTCGCGTCTGTGCCGTTTCGCAGGCAGAAGGGAAAAATCGTGCCCAGTAGCATCGCCGGGGTGAGCACCACCAGCGATGTCGTGACCAGATTCGCCAGAAGGCGCTCGAAAAACGTTTCTGCAGGCGATGAGAGATAGACGCCAGCCGCGCTGCTCATGGCATAGAGGCTCGAGGCGAGCATGATCGAGCCGAGACCTAGAATACTCAGAAGTTTCAGATCGATCGGATCCCGGCCTCCTCGCGCAAGAAGCGGGATGGTCTGTACCGCCACCGTGCCTGCTGCCAGAGCGAGGATGCAGACCGCAGTGACGCCGGTGAAAGCATAGGTGGAAGAACCGAGAATATTCACCAGGAAGCGGGTCCAGATCACTTCCATGAAAAAGAAAATCAGTCCCGAGGAGAAGGCGGCTACGGAGAGAGGCGCCCCCAGCTGTTTGAGAAGAGCAAAAAGGTCCGGGCTTTGCCGGCCGGTATTCTGCAGTTCTGGCTCTTTTTGCTGCTTGAGGTCGTCTTTGCAGGCGAGCTGAAAAGAACAGGCAGCGACGATATTGAGGGTGCCAGTAAGCAGGAGGGTTTTCAACAAGCCCAGAGCGGGGAGCATGACAAAACCAGCCATGAGGGTGCCGGCGAAGGCGCCGGCAGTATTGCCAAAATAGACCCAGGTCAGTCTGGAGCCCGATGCCAGGACCGCGGAGGCCAGGGGCAGAGTCGCCCCCATGAGGATCATCGGCGGCAGGAGCAAAATGAATACGGCAAGCCAGACCGGTAGACCGCCGGTGAGATATTCGAGCGAGCTGCTGTAGCAGAGGACTGTGGAAGCCATCGCTAGAAGTGCTGTAAGGAGCTCGGCGATGATCAGAAGGCGGAGAGAGCGCCGCGGGCTCGAATGTTTGAGGGCGAATCCGGAAAGCAATCCGCCTGCCATGAGACCGGCCAGAAAGATGGCCAGGATGAGTGTGGTGGCCGGCAGCGTCGCCCCGGTGATCCGGACGAGAATCCTCTGCCAGGCGATCTCGTAGACCAGGGCTGCGAAGCCCGAGAGGAAGAAACCAGTGAGAAGCGCCGGCAGAGAAAGCCCTTTCCTGAATCCGAGAGCGGCGGCCTTGCCTGTTTCATCCTCTTTCTGCTGATCGGCAATTTCTGAGAATTCGGACATCAAGCCTCGATTCGTCTTGCAAGGAACCATTATCATGTTACTTTCATAACCATGTTACTTTAGACTATCGCAATCAAGCGCCTGTGATTATCTCCTCCGTATCCCTCCACAATTTCATGAGCTATGCCGATATGAGCCTCGATCTCAAGTCGGTCTCGGTGGCCTGCCTGTCGGGGTCGAACGGCTCGGGCAAATCGGCCCTCCTCGACGCAATCACCTGGGCGATCTGGGAAAGAGCCCGGGCCGCCTCGGACGACCTGGTAAGGATTGGCGAGAGCGAGATGTGGGTGGATCTCATTTTCGAATACGAGAACCGCACCTACAGAGTACGGCGCTCCAGGCAGAGAAGAGCCTCGCGGAAGGGCGGCAAAGCCACCACCAAGGGCGGTCTCGAGTTCCAGGTCCTCACCGAGGTGGTGGCCAGCGCCAGACCCGCGCGCCACGTCCGCGCCGGTGTCGCCGTGGCCGATGAGCCCGGGCTCGACGCTCCGGACGTCTCCGACGCCGCCCTCGGTCACTGGCGGAGCCTCACTGCCGCCACCATGCGCGAGACCCAGCAGGTGATCTCGAGCCTCCTGCGTATGGACTACGACACTTTTATAAACAGTGCCTATCTCAAGCAGGGCAAGGCCGACGAGTTCACCATGCGGCCTCCCGGCGAGCGCAAACAGGTGCTTTCGGAAATCCTCGGTCTGGCTTACTTCGACCAGATCCAGGAAAGCTGCAAGCTCCGGGCCCGGGAGTCGAAGATGCGCATGGAATTGCTTGCCGAGGGTCTGAAAAGCATCCCGGAAGTGGAGAGCCTCCGGGACGAGACCCTGGCCTCTCTGTCCGTGGAGCGCCAGGAGCTTGTCCGGGTGGAAGGGGAGCGAAGCGACCGGGAACGCGAGTTGAGCGCCCTCCGGGAGAAGGTGGCGGAGCTTTCGGCCGGGGCCGACCTGAAAGAGAGGATCGAGACCCAGGTCAGGGACCTCAGGATGGATGTGACGGGGCTCGGCGATCAGAGCGCCGATCTCGATGCCAGAATCGCGAAGCTAAAGGCTCTGATCGAGAGCTCGGAGGAGATCGAGAGCCAGGCTTCCCGCTTCACGTTCTTGAAAGACGAGATCGAGGAGCTGGACAAGAAGGCCCGGGAAGAGGGCGAGCTGGACGAGAGGCGCCGGGCCTTCCGCTCGGAGCTGGCCAATATGAGGAGCCGGCTCGAGGTGGAGCTCGAGCATGCCGAGCGCAAGCTCGCCGAGCAGGAGAAGAAGAAGGATGCGCTCCTGATCGACACCGCCGGTGGTGAAAAGCTCGAAGCCGCTTTCAGAGAGTACAAAGAGCTGATCGAGACGGAATCGGCTCTCTCCAACCGCCAGGATAATTTCGTCCGCCTCAGCAATCGTGCCAAGGATCTCGAGTCGGCGATCATCGAGGCGAGGATCAAGCTCGAGGCCCAGCAGGCACAGCTCGAGAGCAGCCTGGCCGAGCTCGATGAGATCCTCGGCGGCGAAGAGTCCCTTGCCGAGCACCAGAGCGCTCTCAAGGAGGCAGCCGAGGAGATGGACAGGCTCGAATCCGAGTTCGAGCTTGTCGAGCAGAAAGGCATGCTGGCCTCGTCCGAGATCAAAGTGGTGGAGCAGAAAGTCCTCGAGCAGGAGCGGCGCATCGACGAGAACCGCGAGAAAGTAAAGGAGCTGAGGGAGCACGATCACACGAGCATCTGTCCTCTCTGCTCGGCTCCCATAGTCGATCGGGCTGCTGTGATCGCTCGATACGAGAGCGAGGAGACGAGCATTCGAGCCGAGATCCTGCGTCTCAATCAGGAAAGAGCCGAGATCGAGAAAGAGAGGGAAGAGCTTCGCCGCCGCTATCGTTTTCTCAAAGGGCGCCTGGCAGAGCGCAAAGAGCTTGACAAACGGATCGGTCAGTTCAACGAGCGATTCGAGGCCATCGAGCGGGCCGCCACCAGCAGGCGCGCCCTCGCTCTGGAGCTCGAGGCGCTCAGGAGCAGGCTTGCGGCGGAGGCTTATGCGCAGGTCGAGCGAGAGAGCCTGATCAATATAAAGGCCGAGATCTTCAAGCTCGACTTCGACCCGGCGGTGGTGGCCAGCATTCAATCCCAGCTCCGCATGAAGCGGCATCTGGAAGGCAAGTACCAGCAGTACCAGCGCGATCGCAAAGAGCTCGAGCAGATCGATGCCTCCCTTCCGGAGCTCAGGCAGGCAGTGGAGAAGATGCGCGATCAGCTCGCCAGCGAGCTCTATGGCGCCGATCTACGCAGCCGGCTCCTGGCCTGCCAGAAGGAGCTCGACGCCCTGGGATATGACCGGCAGGCTCACCTGGCTCTCAAAGAGGAGCTCTCGGCTCTGCTTCCTTTTGCCGAGAAGCTCCGGGAGCTGAACCGGGCCATGGCTGAAAAACCCGAGCTTGAGCGGGCTCGGGAGCAGTGCCTTCAGACCCTGGCGGACAAGAGAGAGCGTATTGTCGAGCTGGAGGCGGAGCTGATCCGTCTGGAGGAAGCCTCCCGGGAGTTGCCTTACTTGAAGGAGAGCCTTACCGGACTCGAGCAGGAGTGCCGCCGGCTATCTGCGGATCGCGACGAGCTATCGCGATCGGTGGCGGTGCTCGAGAACAATCACCAGAAGCTCCACCGAGAGCTCGAGGATCTCCGGGAAAAAGAGAAGACCATGGAAGAGGTGACCTCGAGCCGGGACGATTATCTTTTGCTTGCCGAGGCTTTCGGAAAGAAAGGTATTCAGGCTGCCATCATCGAGAACGCCGTGCCCGAAATAGAGAGCGAAGCCAATCGCATTCTCGCTCGTCTCTCGGACAACAAGATGCATGTCGCCCTGGTCACTCAGCACAAGACCAAGGCCGGGACGATCTCCGAGACTCTGGACATTCTCATCGGAGACGAGGTGGGCACCAGGGCCTATGATCTATATAGCGGCGGCGAGGCCTTCAAAGTGAATTTCGCCATCCGCATCGCTCTTTCTCGGCTTCTGGCGCGCCGCGCCGGCGCCCGGCTCGAGACCCTGATCATCGACGAGGGTTTCGGCTCTCAGGACGCCGCCAGCCGAGACCGCCTGGTGAGAGCGATCAAGAGCATCCAGTCGGATTTCGCCAAGATTATTGTGATCACTCATATAGCCGATGTCCGGGAGATGTTCCCCACCCAGATCCAGGTGACCAAGGAGTTCGGTGTCTCGAGCCTGAAAGTGGTGGGTTGAGCTGGATACATTCAGATGAGCTGAGGAAGCGACTGAGTTTGCCTCAGGCTCCCTGTTTCTCCTGGGCGTGCCTTGCCGAGGCCATGAACCTGTGATTTCTCGAGGGCAAACGGTCTGTCACCGGACTGAATCTGCAGGTGAAGTGCCTCAACCTGGCGCTCTGTGAGATGATTTTGTAACCCCGTATGCTCTTGCGCTTTCGGTAGACATTCTCGATGGCCTCGATAATGTAGTCGTAATGGCTCTGCGAGTATACTCTGCGTGGCAGGGCCAATCTGACCAGATCGTGCTTGTGCGGAATCTCCTGGTTGGAGCGCTCGTCTGTTCTTCCGAACATCACTGTGCCAATCTCGCATGACCTGATTCCGGCTTCCAGATAGAGCTCCACTGTCAGAGCCTGACCGGGAAGATGCTCTGGTTCTATGTTATCGAGGAAGGCTCTGGCGTCGAGATAGATCGCATGCAAGCCTGCAGGCTCGATGATCGGAATTCCTGCCTGGATGAGATGATCAGCCAGATAGGCCGACGATCTCTCTCGATAAAGAAGGTAGGGCTCTTCCAGGGCTTCTTCCAGACCGGTCGCTATGCATTCGAGATCCCGTCCGGTAAGACCGCCATAGGTTGGAAAGCCCTCGCTGAGAATCAGATCCTCTTTCAATCGTTCTGCCAGGTGCTTTTCTTTGACTGCTATGAACCCTCCGATATTCGAGAGCCCGTCCTTCTTCGCGGACATCAAGCAGCCGTCGGCCAGGGCGAAAATAGATCTTGCGATTTCGGATACTGGTCTGTCCCTGTGCTCAACGGATCTTCTGCGAATCAGCCAGGCATTCTCTGCATAGCGGGCGGCATCGATGAATAGCGGAATACCTGCATCTTCGAGCAGCCTGCTGTACGATTCGAGATTCTCGAGGGAGACGGGCTGACCGCCTGCGGAATTGTTCGTCAGGGTGATCATTCCGAATGGCACGGACTTCGCCCCGACTCTTTCGATGAGCCTGCGTACTCCCTCGATGTCTATATTGCCTCCGAATCCTGCTCTTGCATCGATTGAATCGTTCCCGACCGGTAGATCGGTTGCGATTCCGCCTCGGCTTTCGATATTGGCCCTTGTCGTGTCGAAATGAGTGTTGCTCGGAATATAGTGGCCTGAATGGACGAGGGCGCCGAACAGTATCCTCTCCGCTGCTCTTCCCTGGTGCACGGGTATGACATGCCTGTATCCGAATATCGATCTGATCGTCGCCTCGAACCGGTAGAAGCTAGAGCAGCCGGCATATGACTCGTCGCCCCTCATGAGCTCGGCCCATTGATTCGATGACATCGCCGATGTGCCGCTGTCTGTAAGGAGATCGATGGTGACGTCCTCAGCCTTGATAGCGAACAGATTGTACCCTGCCTCTTCGAGAAGGCCCCTTCTCTTGCTTCTCGTGGTGAAGTGTATCGGCTCAACCACTTTTGTCCTGAAAGGCTCGATCACTGTCCTCATTCGTTTTCCTCCTCAATCACTACGGTCGTTCGACCAGTACATTTTGATCCTTGTCTGTGTCTCTGATTCTTCTGAGCGGGCGGGCGATTGCATTCAGCCTGTATGTCTCTCTCCTGCGAGGGGGCTGCGGCATGAATCCTCTCTCGAGCTTTACCCTGGCGAGAAATGCCAGGATTACCACAATGCTGCCCGCCAGCCTGTCGGCCAGGCTTATACTGCCGAATTCTCTCCGGTATTCAGTATCGAGGTAATTGAGAAGCTCGAGTGTCTTATCGTTTTCGGCATATATCCTGGCGGCCTCGAAAATCGGTCTGAAAGCCAGGCAGCGCTTCTTCAGGCGCTCTGTGAAGCCTCTGATTCGGGGATCGCTGTGATTCCTGATAGTCCGATAGCCTCTCAGGGAGGTATCGGCTAATCTCAAGAGCGAAGGACCCTGTCTGCAGTAGTCTGTCAGGAAGGCCTCTTTGAGGATCGATGGAGCCTCGGTGTTCTCGAAACTGTCATGCCTGAACCAGAGAAGGTCCTGACCGTGCCATTCTTTGAAAGGAAGCTCGTGGAGGATTCTGCCTTCTTCCTCCAGTTTCTCGTACAATGACGTTCCCGGGAGCGGTCCCAGGTTCATGAACTGGAGGAAGTCGGTGTTCAGATCGATGGCGAAGTCGATATCTTCCTGGATCGTGTCCCGGTCGTGATGATCCAGGAAAAGAATAGCCGAGCCCAGGACCTGGATTCCGTAGCTTCTCAGCTCGGCGATCATCGCCTTCATGTCTATTCCCTTTGTTTTTGCGAACACATGTCTCTTCGACTCGACTCCAATCCAGACGAAGTCTATTCCGAGCTTGACCATGAATTCCACTCCGACGGCGTCGATAGTCTCGGCTGAGGAGAAGACACCGAGATGGTAGTACTTCCCGGCCTTCTCCATCTCTTCGAGCAGCTCTTCTGCTCTCTGCCTGCTTTTGAGAAAATTCTCATCGAGAACGAAGAACTGATCGACCTGGATCTCCTTCTCGATATTCTGGAGGGTCTCGAAGACCTCTTTGCCGGTGCTCATGTAACCGATATATCGTTTCTGGAAATGGTGCGAGGTGGCGCAGAAGGAGCAGGCGTTCACGCAGCCCAGACCCGGAATAAGCACTGCGGCGTCATCCGGCTGCGGGACTCCCATGATCTTGCGATTCAATGTCGACCTGATGGTCGGGTGCCGGAAGGGCTGGTCGAGAGGCTCGCCGAGAAGGAGGCGGAAGTAGCTTACTCCCTCGCCGGTGCTTATGAGGTCAACGTCGACCAGCTTCTCGACGCCCGAGATATTCACGCAGTGCCCGCCGAGGATAATCTTCGATCGAGGCGATAAGCGCCGGATGATCTCGCACATTCGCTTGACCTTGCCTATGTTGGCGACTATCGATGAGATTCCGATGTAGTCGTATCCCTTTCCGATTTCTTTCTCGAAGTCATCGATAGAGGGAAAATCAAGCACTACAGTTGGTGTCAGCAGGTTCTCCGCGATCAGATACAGACCGAAGGACGGGTGATTCATTCTGAGAGAGAACAGCCCCTGTTCTCTGGTTACCTGATTATGAAAAAGCTCCATTACATTGAGCTTTCTTCCGAAATCGTCATCGACCCCGTATGGACCGAAGACTGATGTGAGCAAGAGTTTCATGTTGCCCTCTGCGGCTCGTTCCAGAACCGGCAGTTTATCAACTAAAGTGTGAATCCAACCAGGTAGTGATGTTTTTGTCACCATATCTGGTTTAGGGTCGGGACGGACGGTAACGGTAATGTGCTCATTCGGAAGGTCGATGACACGATGCGCTCCTGCTGCTTGCATTAGAAATGTGACGCAGCGTGGCCGGCGCTGAGGACAGGCAGATCATGCGTTCTGCGCTATTGTGTTTTATACTGGTTTCGGGCGGTCTGACAGCCGGAGCAGGCTCAGCGATTGCGGCTGATGCCGATGACTTTCAACGCTGGCAGCGGTCTTTCGAGGAGGGGCGCAGCCAATTCTATGCCGGCAGGGCTGAGAAAGCCCGGGAGATCCTCTCAGCCGGCCTCAAAGATGGAAGAGCCGTAAAGCATACTGATGACAGGTTCATCAGGCATCTGACTCTTCTGGGAGCCTCCCTGTTCATGCAGAGCCGATTCAGAGAGGCGATCCCGTTCTACAGGGAGGCCTTTATCAGAATGTCTTCTCTTCCCACCGAATGCCATCCCGATCCTCGAGTTATTTTTGTTGCCCGATCGAGATTGGGGCAGTGCTATTACAGTCAAGAAAAGTACAGTGATGCTATCCGTCAGTTCGAGCAAGCCCTGTGTGTCAAGGCAAAGGACATCACCGAAGACAACCAGGCTGAGTGTTACAGAGGACTGGCTGACAGCTGCTTTGCGATCAATGATTATATCCAGTCCGAGAAATATTATGAGCTTGCCCTCCAGCATGCGAGCAGAGGCGAAATACGAAGCTCCAGCAACTATCTTTTCGATATTCTGGCGCAGCTCGCTTATCTCAAGGCCCGCCGAAGGGAGCTCGACGCTGCCTCGGACTATCTCGCCCGCGCTCGCGAGAGGCTCGCTGGTTCTCCGGAGTCTCCGGGGCAGGCAGCGAGGCTCGATGAGTTGAGCGAGTATATCTCGAAGGCTCGCGACTACCAGAAGTCTTTTACCAGGTGGAAGGGAGGCACGTAACGTGGGCATTGGCAAATCGGCAGCAAGATTGAGCGTTCTGTGGCTGGTTCTGTCGGCGGTACCGATATCGGTACCGCCGGCATGCGCTGCCGGTGGCGGCACGGTAGAGGAGGCTTATGAGCTGCTCAAGGCATCCCATTATGAGAGAGCCCTTCCCGCCCTGTCCCGGCTCGTCGAACAAGAGCCTGAGAACACGCAGGCCAGGCGATATCTTGCTTATGCCCTCTTGCGTACAGGCAGACCGGTAAAGTCTGCGGCGCAGATATTGAAGCTCCGCGGTCCTGCTTGCTCATTCGATTATTATGTCCTTGGAGAAGCATACAGGAGTGTAAACAGGCCCCTGGAGGCTGAGCGCTGCTTTCAGCTCGTGCTGTCTCGGGAGCCCGGTTATGAGGCGGCTAGAGCCGGCCTTATTAACGTCTATGATCAGACCGGTGATTCGCTCAGAGCTATGGAGCAATGCATCCTGGGCCGGCAGCTCACCAGCCGCGAGAGCTCGATTAGATTCTTCAGTCATCGGTGGGCCACGGTCAGGCGCGGACATTCAGCAACGCCCGCCTTGACTGCAGGGCCGCCGGCGAGGGAGCGTGAAGAGGAGCCAATCGTCGAGATCACCAATAACGAAGCTGCCGATCTCGGCATAGCGGGTTCCGGCAGTGGATCGCGATTCAATAGCCCGGTGCAGCCTTTCTCGCTCAAGAGACGATCAGGTGCGCCGCCGCCGCCGCCAAAAGCCCCCAGAAGCGGACCATATTCCGGCAGTGGCTGATAGGGTCGGATAGAAATTTGCTATCACTACATACGGTGTATCTATCAGGTTTGTCCTGATTGCGGTGCTTTGCCCAGAGTCAGGACTCCCCTTCTCGGGCGGCGTTTCGAGTGGTGCGAACAGTCACTCTGGTGTAACTGCTTGGCAGATATGCGCAGCGTGCTATTCTGGTTTGTACAGGCCGACGTCTTCATTGCCGCAGCAGCTACAGGAGCTTTGCGATGAAGACACTGAAGTTTCAATGTGCAAGAAGCAAGTCAGGAGCAATGACCGCCGAGTATGTGGCGACATTGTATCTGCTCTTGCTTTTTCTTCTTTTCCCTCTGCTTAATCTGGCGGCTATCGGGCTGAGATCATTTTTCTTGTGGTTCGCTTGCAATCAGGCGACTATGGCCGGTGCCAAGGCCAGAACGCTCTCGACTGATATAACCATTGGCGGTACTACCTATAAATCTGCCTTCAACCTGGTGAGGGATCGGTCCAATCAGATAAGGGCTGCTTTTCCCGGAATCGACTGGGTGGATTCCAGCACCAATCCGAAGGTGGAGATACTCAGGACTGCGATCCCGAACAGCACACCTCCGATCACGTATTACTCGCCTTTTGTGTGTACAGGACCGGGTGTCGCACTTTCCGGACAGGTTCCCGATGTGGATCGCTATGTCGTCACTCTCAGGGTCACGATTAATGGCACTGTGTCTCCTCTTCTGCCCATGACTCTTCCAGGGCCGCTCGCTATTGAGGGGTTGACCGCACCTTTCGATATGACTGTCACTTCGGAGGCGGCTTTCGAAAATCCGCCCGGGGTGGCTCTCTAGGACTTTGTGTAACCAGACCTTTGTAGCAGTGAGGAAAACGAGATGATGGACCGCATTCGAAGAAGCTCCGGGCGCGATCGCAAAGGCGTCACTGTGATCGCATTCGTTCTGGTGGCATTTGTTATAATTCTCATTATCGGGTTGTTCGCTTTCGATGCTTCGCGCGCTCAGATGGCTCAGCGCGAGATCGTCGCTCTATGCGACTCGGCTGCTCTTGCCAGCCTGTCGATGCTCGCCACATACGATACCAGCACCCCTCCCCCTGTGGGGGTGGTGCTGGCTGACGCTCAGAACGGAGCCATGCTTTATGGATACAACATGGTCCGGCGCGGCTCCATTTTGGGGCAGGGTCTGGAATTGATCGCCAAGAAGGCCACCTCCATGTCGGACCTCATGAACTGCCAGGTCGGAGAGGCTAAGGTGTTGTACACTCTGGTCGATCCGAAGAATGGATATAAGGCTGTTCCGCTGGGCGATGTCAACGGAAAGGCGATATCCATGCAGGTGAGCTATGGATACAGACCCCTGTTCCTCGGATTTGTCGGGCTCGGCGATGTCACTTTGCGTGCCGAGTCGACCGCCGGTCTTCCTCAAGTAGATGCTGTCCTTGTTTTTGATTTCTCGGGCTCGATGGATGACTCGACCAAGGTAACATTCGTATGCCGGTCCTGGGACGACAGCGCCGGCAAGATCAAGTATCAGGTGGTGGCTCCCGTTTCGGGCGATGCTACCCTGTCCAATGTTGTCGGCTGGAATTACGGCGTCCAGCCGGCCGGATCGCCTCTCAACGTGCTTCCGCCCCAGAATCTGCCTGCCGCCAATAATCCGCCCGCGACTGGCAGCCCGCTCACCTTCATGCCTTTTCTGAGAGCGAATCCTCAGGGGGGTCGAAAGGACTACGGCACTCCGCCAGGCGATTGCACCCTCGCATGGCCGACCGGCTTCGGAGATCCCGGAGTGCCGCAGCCTCATCCGTCGAGCCCGACGGAATTCACTGACCTGGTCGTCAATATCGGCCCGCTCCCCGGCGCACCATACCCGCAACCGCTCAATGGGGCCAATAACATTCTCTCGGCTTTTCCGCTCACGGTGAAATTCTCCTCGAGCTCGAAGTATGAGCCGGATCCCAAGCTCAGAGGGCGAACACTCACCTTTCCGAGCCTCGCCGCCCTTGTCGAGGCGGCCCGGGGAAATCTCGACAGCAAGACTAATTTCAACAACGCTCTCTTGAACAAAGGGAACACGAACGGCTGGGCTTATCCCCCGATGGGCCAGATCGGCAGCAGCAGCTATCCCTGGCGGCGTGCGTATCTGCGGCTGGCGTCGCTCTATTCGCAGCCGATAGCCACTGCTCTTGATGGCGCCTATGACGGCTTTTTCAACAAGATAGATGCTCTTGCCGACGTGCGATACGGTTTTGTCGGTTTCTCCAGCGCGGTCGGGCTTCCGAGCCCTGTCTCCGGCGCCAACACGAGCACTCAGCTGCAACCTTACGATTTCGTCGCTCCTTACGGTAGCTACGGCGCTTCCGGTGTCGGACACTGGTGGCTGAGCTCGAGTACCAGCGGCACCGGCTCCACGGCTTATTCCGACTCGCTTTATTCTACGCCCGGTTTTCGTCTGCCTCGAAGCCCTCTTCGCTGGAGCGACTCCCAGGCGGCAAGCCTGAGCAATGCTGCCAATATCAATCATCATCTGATTAACACGAGCGCGAACGGCTTGTTCAACGGGAGACCGACAAGCCAGACGGATACAGCCGAGGCTCTGGCCACCGCTCGTAAGATGTTCAATAATCCCCCTCTTTATGACATTGCCACTCTGCCTTCTTCCAGGAAGGCTTCCAGGAGGGCGATCATCTTTTTTACTGATGGCGAGCCCACTGGCGGAATAGGCGGCTCCGAGGCTTCTGCCACCAGGGCCGAGGCCGTGGCCTGCGGCAGTCAGGGAATCGCGATTTTCACCATCGGCTTGAATGTCACCGGAAATCCCCAGCTGACGGCCGATCAATTTGACTTTCTAGGAGATGATCCGGGAGGGACTGGTCTTGCCAGGCTCGGAAGCAATGGAGGCAAATTTTTCCCGGTTGCGGATGCAGCATCGGTGAAAAAGGCATTTACTGCCGTGGCCAGACGTCTTACCCAGAATCAGAACTGAGATTCAACTCGAGGAGTGAGCTATGAGACCGATAGGAAAGACACGAGACATCAAGGGATTCACAGTGATCGAGCTGGCTTCCCTTGCCGTGATACTGGTAGTTGTTACCCTGTTTGTCCTTGATATAGGGGCACTCATCTTTGCCGCCGATTTCTGTGATCGCACCTGCAAGGATCTCGCCCGAGTCGCCGGACAGATGTCGACCTCGGCCAGGGCGAAGGATGCCATCGACGCCGCGCTGGCTGCCCACCCGGTGGATGGAGTGTTCATTCAGTCCATCAATGCGGAGCTCGTGGTCTTCGAGGATTACACCGCCAGCGGTACTGTGCCCTCGCCTCTGGATTCGGGCATCTCCCCGGGACCGTATGTGATCGTGCGAACGAACCTGGTTGCGCGAGTGCCTGCTCCTATATTGTTCTTCAACGCCAATTTCAATAATGGCAGTAATACGATGAATTTCTCTAGTGTCTATACCTATCCCATAACCAACACCTATACCGCTCTGGCTGTGGCGACGCCACCTCCAGCTCCGCCGCCGCCTCCGCCGCCGCCTCCTCCTCCCCCGAGTTCATCGAGCTCGTCGAGCTCATCGAGCTCGTCAAGCTCATCGGGCTCATCGGGCTCATCGAGCTCGTCGAGCTCATCGGGCAAGTCGAGCTCATCGGGGTCGTCGAGCTCATCGAGCTCGTCGAGCTCATCGGGCAAGTCGAGCTCGTCGAGTTCATCGGGCAAGTCGAGTTCATCGGGCACTTCCAGCTCCTCATCCAGCTCCGGATCACCGCCGCCGCCGCCTCCGCCGCCGCCGCCGCCTCCTCCTCCTCCGCCTCCTCCTCCGCCACCGCCGCCTCCTCCATTCCCGAGCGGAGGGGGTGGAAGCGGCTAGCATTCTCTGCCCACCAGCATGAAGGGAAGGGGATGACCTTTCCCTTCATGTTTGTGACCCATTCATGATTCATGATTCTCGACTCCCGCGTTCGACAGGTCAGAATAGATGGCATCCTCGGATATAGACACTACCGCAATCTCGACTTCGATTCCTGACGAAAAGGCTTTCTCTTTCGCCAATCCGGACTATGGATACTGGTCTCCGGATCGTAGACCGGGAATAGTAAGTCATGCGACCTGGTCGCTCGAGGAAAGCCAGAGCCCTGTCACAGGATGGTGCGGAGTTGTCGTCCTCTGTGTCTGCGCTTGCTTGCTCATCGGTCTGCATGATTCTCGATCCGAGCTTGTCATGGTGCTCTGGCCGTTCCGGCTGGTCTTGCTGCTATTTCTGGTGTTCGCTGTCATGGCCCTCTGCGAGATCTTTCTGTTCAAGGTCCACAGGAGGCACTTCGATTTCAGCAGTCCGCGAGTCCTTGACTCGGAAGCCCTCAAAAGAGTAGGCGAGCGTTATCTGGGGCTGCTTTTCTGTCTCTCCGGCGCGACGATATTTACGCTTGCATGGCAGCAGTTCTTTCCGGACTTCCTTCAAATATACTGGTCTTGCCTGCCCTTTCTCATTCTGGGCGCATTCCCGTATTTCTGCATGGTTGAGAAGTATGCCAGGGAGGATGGCCCGATAGACGAGATACTCGTGGCAGGGCGCTGCTTCAGGCGATTCCTGGCCTGTCTCGGATCCGGCGGCAGCTTTACTCAGTGCATGAATTGCTTCGACAATCGTTATGTTGACAATCTGTCTCGAGGGATCCTGATTAAGTGCATCTTTATTCCATTTATGGTGAAGTGCTATGGGGACTGGTGGCAGAACTGGGAGAAGGATTGTCTTGCCGCCGGGGAGTTGCTTCAGGCATCGACTACATATTATTCACTCGAGACCGGCAAGCTGGTGAGGAGCCTTCAGCTTCCCGGAATAGACCTCCTTTACGCGACCGATCTTACTATCGCCCTGATCGGCTATATTGTCTCTCTGCGCTTTTTCGATACCCAGTTTACCTCCTCTGAGTCGACAAAGTTGGGCTGGTTCTCTGCGCTTGTTTGTTATATGCCCTTCGGCATGCCTTTTCTCGATTTATGGGTTTGGCAGAGGATCTGCACTCCCTGGCCCGAGCAGATGTATCTACAGTGTCCGGTATGGGCTTTCCTGGTGTCGGTCATGATTATTCTTTTCGACGCTGTCTATACATGGGCCACGGTCGCATTCGGAATGCGTTTCTCCAATTTAAGCAATCGAGGCATTATCGCCAACGGGCCCTACCGGATAATCAGGCATCCGGCTTATCTCGGCAAGAATCTCGTGTTCTGGCTGGGAGTCATTCCCGTTCTGACGCCAGACTGGACCGGAATTCAGACGGCTCTGGGGGTCGTTTGCGTGAACTGCATCTATGTCGTGCGGGCTCTGACCGAGGAGAGGCACTTGATGCGCGAGCCTCACTACCAGCAATACTGCAGGATTGTCAGATGGCGATTGATCCCCGGGATTTTCTAGATTGGATCGACTACAGATGATTCCGATTACCGGGCAATCAGCTCATTGCTTCGACCGTCTCGATGAGCAGGTGATCGCGATTATGCGCCGATACGGAATTCCCGGTCTGCAAGCTTGCGTGAGCATCGATGGTGAGCTGCTGTACGATCGGGGATTCGGCTTCGCCGATCTGGAGAGTACGGAGCAAGTCGAGCCCGAAAGCCTTTTTCGGGTCGCCAGCCTTTCAAAGCCAATTACCGCAGCAGCCGTGTTCCGTCTCGTCGACATGGGTCTTCTGGGGCTCGATCGGAGGGTAATCGATTTACTGGGTGATCTGCTGCCCTCTCCTCCTGAGAGGATTGTCGACAGTCGATGGTATCGAATTACTGTCGGTCATCTTCTGGAGCACTCAGGCGGTTTCGATCGTGAATTGCAGGGCGATCCTCAGTTCGACTGGTACGAGCTGGCCGCTTCCGCTTTGAAAGCAGAAAGACCGGCGAGCGCGAGAATATTGATCCGGCATGCTCTCACTCAACCGCTTGCTTTCGAGCCGGGCTCGAGATTCTCTTATTCGAACCTGGGCTACAACATCCTTGGAAGGATCATCGAGATGACTTCGGGGGCGAGATATGATGAGTTCGTAAAGCAGGAGATAGGAGTGCCTTCGGGTATCGCTTCTATGCGAACTGGCCGGACCGCCTTTGATTCGAGACAGAATCGGGAAGTGCGTTACTATGAGAAGCCGTGTGAATTCTCCGGCCATGAGGAGATCAAAGCTCCGGAGACGTCAACCGCAAGGTCTCTGCTTCGGTCCGGGCCGAATCGGGTCGAGCATCCCTATGGAGCCTCTTTTGTTCTGGAGAGCATGGATTCACATGGTGGCTGGATATTGAGAGCCTCGGATATCATCCGTTTTGTCTGCGCGCTCGAGGGGGCGGGTGGCAGGAAGAGGATTATTGGAAAGCGATCTCTGGACGCGATGATCGAGCGTCCGAGTTTTGCCGCCGGACAGTCAGAGTATTATTCGCGCGGTTGGCTCGTCGAGTCAAGCTCCGGAAGATGGAGTCACAATGGGGCATTTCTTTACAGCACCGGTGCGTCCGTCATCCGGCTGGCACCGGGGACAGTGCTTTGCGTTCTCTGCAACCATCTACCAGGCGACTGGGTGCGATTTCTCGAGGTTTGCCTGCAGTCCGAGCTCCCCGAGTTGATGAGAAGCTGCGCTGGGAACTAATGGCAATTGTTCCTGATGGAATTGCAATACGGCTGTAGCGAAATTTCCCTGGTTTCAAAAGCAAGGGGCTGACAATTTATGGTGACGGTCCAAAAGTCCGTCCGTAGGTGGAGAGGTGGATCCACCGGCGGATTGGAGTAGATGAATTCGGGCGCAGCGGGATTCTCAGGAGTCGGGCCGGTGACCGGATAGCCGCTCACTGTGGTGTTGTAATACTGTGGTTCTGAGTATGCCTGATTCTGGTAGACCGGGTCTGAGCCAACAGGTGGAGAATAGACCGGGCTGACCGGAACCGGAACCGGTGCCGGTGCTTGTACTGGAGCCGGTCCTGGAGCCGGTACAGATGCTAGAGATGGAGCGGGCGTAACTGTCTCTGATTGCCAAGTTGTATCTGATTTCGAATCCGTTTCTTCCATGCTCTTGCCGATCAGGATCCCGACTGCCAGGGTGAGCACGAGGACCAGAGCCAGGGCCAGGACAGGAATGAGGTAGCGGTTGACGGCAATCTTGCTCATGACAAGAAATTCTAGCGGCTTTCGGCAATTCTTGCAGTATTTCAGTGGGGCAAGCACGTAGAGCCGGCCGGTCTGGTAACTTAGTAATTAGCTACCGAGTCTTTTCTTCATGGCGGAAGGAATTACCAGAGATCTCGATCTCATCGCTCACTACTTGAAAGGTTTTGCCTGGAGAGCGGATCTGCATGGACGCCGGATCGTCCATGTCTCTTCCGGCGCTGGCCCGGTCCTGGGTCTGGGGAAAAGAGAGATTCTCCGCCGCCCGGCGAAGTTTTTCGAGGGGGTAATTCTTCGCGACCCGGAGTTTTTCGAGGTCTTGTCTTCGCTTCGACCCGGCGAGTCCCGCTTCGTTACCCACCATAGCCGGCTCGGTCGCTCTGAGATAGGCTTTCGCAGTCTTGTCCAGGGGGTGGAAGGCAGTTCCCTGGGCAACACTCTCGTCCGGAGCATCTCGGTGCCTGACCAGGGGACCGGGGGCAGGCGTTTCCGGGTGATGCGCGAGCTCTTCGATTCGCTCTTCCTGCTGAGCCTCAATCGCAGCGACTTTCTCGGTCACGCTCTCGAGATCTTCTGCCGTCATTTCGGCTGGGACCTGGGCCAGGCCTGGCTGGTGGATCCCCGGGACCAGGTCATCAAGCTCGAGACCAGCGTCAATTTCGGTGCCGAGAAATTCCGGGTGTTCAGACGTGAATATGCCGGCGCATCTAACAGCGAGACATCCCCGGCTGAGCGATCCTGGAGAAAGCAGATCACTGTCGTCAAAACGGTGAGAGCCGGCAGGAAGGACTCCGCTATGACGAAGGCAGCCCTGGATGCGGGTTTGAGCAAGCTCCTCTGTCTGCCGGTGGAGGCCGGTCCGGGGATCGACTATGTCCTGGAATTTCTCGGCACCGACACCTCGCCCTGCCAGTATCTACCGGAGACGGACTGGCAGGCGGTGAGCGATTTCCTCTCGGCGTTCTGCCGGGTGTTGCCAGCTGCCACCGTGCCTCATGGCGACGGCGGCTATCTGCAGCGGGTCATCGATGCCGTCCGGTCGATGATCTGGTGCAAGGCCCTGGACGGCAAGATCGTGCTGGTCAACCAGAGCGCCGTGGATCGTATGGGTCTGCCCCGGGAGCTCATTCTGGGCCGTACTACACTGGATCTGCACCCGGACGAGGCTGACGCTTATGTCAAAGACGATCTGCAGGTAATCGAATCGGGAAGAGCCAAGCACGGGATTCTTGAGATTCTCGATACTTACGATCGGGGCAAGCTCTGGGTGACCACCGACAAGATTCCCCACTACAGTCCCGAGGGTGTTGTCGATGGGCTGATTGTTTTCTGCACCGATATAAGCGATCTGAAGAGAACCGAGCAGGATCTCAAGAAAGTCCAGTCCGATCTGGAGCTCGAGATGGAGGAGCGGACCAGGGAGCTTTCGGACGCCAATATCTTTTTCACCCTTTCGCAAGAGCTTCTCTGCATTGCCGACAAGGACGGTTATTTCACCAGGCTCAACCCGGTCTGGTGCGACAAGCTCGGCTATACCATGGAAGAGCTCCTGAGCACTCCCTATATCGACTTCGTGCACCCGGAGGACCGCGACAAGACCATTCTGGAAGCCGAGAAGATCATCAAGGCCGGCAGGACGGTGGACTTTTTCAATCGCTATCGCTGCGCCGACGGAACCTACAAATACCTGCGCTGGAGCGCCACTTCTCTGGGCGAGATGATTTATGCGGTGGCTTACGATATCACCGACAAGATCTCCGCCGAGCTCGATCTGCTCGACGTCAATACTCGTTTCAAGCAGCTTGCCAGGCATATCCCGGGGCTAATCTATCAATTCCTCTACAGCCGGGACGGCACCATGTCCTTCTCCTATATAAGCGACGGCTGCCGGCAGATCTTCGGTTCGAGCCCCAGAGAGATCGAGACCAATGCCGACCTGGTTTTCGACCGCGTTCACCCGGACGATCGCGAGCGGCTCTACGCATCCATCGATCACAGTGTTCGAAACGAGAGCGTATTCCACTTCGAAGGCCGGATCATGGGACCGTCCGGGCGCCTGATTCACCTGCGCGCCTCCTCCTCTCCGGAACGTCTGGAGAATGGCGATCTACGGTTCGACGGTCTGATGATGGATATCTCGGACGTCAAAGAGGCCCAGCTCGAAATCGAGAAGCTCAACACCGATCTGGAGAAGCAGATCAACAGCCTGCGAGTGGTGAATGAAGAGCTGGAGTCTCTCACAGCCAAGCTCGAGACGGCCTACGAGCAAGCCATGGAGGCTTCCAAGCTCAAGTCCGAATTCGTGGCCAATATCTCGCACGAGGTCCGCACCCCGATAAGCGCCGTCATCGGGATGTCCGAGCTTCTCCTCGATACCGATCTCAGCCAGATCCAGAAAGAGTATGCCGGAGGCGTTCTGGAATCGGCGACTTCGCTTCTCTCGATCATCAACGACATTCTCGATTTCTCCAGGATCGAAGCAGGAGCCCTTGATCTCGAGAGTATCGAATTCGATCTGCTTCAGCTGGTGGAGGGCTCCGTCGAGCTTTTCGCTCACGAGTCTTTCAACAAGGATATTAGCCTCAGCACATTCGTGGATCCATCGCTTCCCGAGACCATGATCGGAGATCCGGTGAGGGTGAGACAGATTCTCCTCAATCTGGTGAGCAACGCCGTGAAATTCACCGATTCCGGGCAAGTCACCGTAAGGGTGATGCCGAGCCGGAACGGCAATACCTCTATCCGTTTCGAAGTCGAGGACACCGGTATCGGTATTGCCGCTCAAGCTACCGGCCGGCTCTTCAGCCCCTTCGTCCAGGCGGACGGCTCCACTACCCGCAAATTCGGTGGAACCGGTCTCGGCCTCTCCATTTGCAAACGACTCGTGGAGCTGATGAAAGGCAATATCGGTGTGAAGACCGAGGAAGGAAAAGGCTCCACTTTCTGGTTCTCTCTGCCCCAGACCTACAAGATCTCGCTTCCCCCGGATGAGAGCGACGGCAATCGTCCGGCGGTCCTCCTGGTCGGTCACGATCCGCCTCGCCGGGAAATTGTCAGGACATATGCGGAGTGGTTCGGATATGAAGTCATGTCTGCCACTACTGTCGGTGAGCTCATCTATGTTCTCGACGACCTGAAGTCCAGGGGGGCTGCCGTGCGCTGCGTCCTCATCGAGATGTACCCGGATGTGGTAAGCCGCCTCGAGCTGGTGGCGGCTCTCAGGCGCGATCGTGTCCACAGGGATACCAATGTGGTCTGTATCTACCGACCCGGGCACCGGGCGGTGGCCCACCGCTGTCTCAGTGTCGGGGCGGATTCTTATCTTTTCTCGCCGCTCAAGCGCCGGGAGCTGCTCATGGCCATCAAGCAGGATCCGATCGAGAGCGCCGGCAGGGACGAATCTGCCGATTCGGAGCCGCAGGACAAGAGCCCCCGCTCTTATGTCAAGAAAGGCGATCAGAGACCGGCGCGGGTTCTGGTGGCGGAGGACAATCGACTGATGCAGAAGCTCGCCATCAATCAGCTCGAGCACTTCGGCATCCGGGTGGATCTGGTGGGCAACGGCAGGGAGGCTGTGGAAGCAGCCGCCTCCGGGAATTACGATCTCGTTCTCATGGACTGCCAGATGCCCGAGATGGATGGTTTCGAGGCCACTCTCAAGATAAGAAAACTTGAAAGCATGAAAGATATCCATGTCCCCATCGTCGCCATGACCGCCTTTGCCATGGCCGGCGACCGCGAGCACTGTATAGCCTCAGGGATGGACGATTATCTGAAAAAACCGGTGTCCCTCGGCGATCTCGAGAAAATCATCGACCGCTGGCTTCCCGAGTTCACCAAGAGAAGGGTGGGTCTCGACCGGGATACCCAGTTTGTCGGGCGCAGCCTGTCGCCTGGCTTGCTTACCATGGATGCCGAGAGGCAGGTGGTGACCGAGGTGGATCTCGCTCTCATGAAAGAGCATTACGGAGAGGATATCGAAGATATATTGATCAGTCTCAAAGACGAGATCGAAGCGCTCATGCCGCTTCTGGAAGGTCATGTGGCGTCCGGGTCTCTTGATAAGGCCGGGTCCGTGGCTCATCAGCTCAAAGGCCTCGTCTCGGTGCTTTGTTTGAGCGATCTCGAAGCGCTGGTCAATAGCATTCACCAGGAAGCCCGGTCCGGCAATATCAAGCGCACCGCCATTCTTGTCCAGGACCTCAATGTCAAGAGCGATTCTGTAATCAAGTATATAAACAAGCTGCTCTCCAAAGACTAGAATCGAGACAATGACTATAATCTAGTGGTTCTCTAACTTGTGTGCCCTTTCTGGCTGGGAACTCGTGTTTCGTATAGTCCTCTTGATTCTGGTGCTCCTCTCGATGGTGGTCGGGCTGTCCCTCTGGTGGTTCGCCCAGGACAGTCTTCCCGCCGAAGACGGGATCGTGAGCGTGCCCTCGCTTCTCTCCGAGGTCGAGGTGATCAAGGACGATCGCGGGGTGCCTTTCATCAAAGCAGGCTCGGAAGCCGACCTCTATCGAGCCCAGGGCTACTGGACCGCATCCGGCAGGCTCTTCCAGATGGACATGCTGAGAAGGATCGCCCGGGGCGAGCTCTCGGAAGTCTTCGGCTCCCCCTGTCTTCCTCAAGACAAGCTGATGAGACAGATAGGCTTTGCCCGGGTGGCTGACGAGGAATACAAGCTCCTCAGCCCGGAAGTGAAGAAGTGTCTGGAGGCTTATTGCGCCGGAGTCAACGACTTCATCGACGGCAAAGACGCCAAGAAGCCCCTGGAGTGCTGGTTTTTTCTCTACACTCCGTCCAAGTGGCGCCCGCAAGATACCCTGGCAGTCATGAAGTATATCCAGTATCTGGCTCACGAGTCCTGGAGCCTGGATGATCTGCGCCAGCGGGTCATCGATAAGACCACCACGGAAGTGGCCTCCCAGCTTTTCGAGCAGCCGCTCTATAAAGAAGGTGGAACCACTGGCGGTGTCAGCTCCGAAGCCGGATCTAAAACAGAATCCAGGCCAGTATCCAAACCAGTATCTAAACCGGATTCTGGGACCGCGCCGAAGACCGAGCCCCCGAGTGAAGTCCCGTCACCCTCGGCGCTCCGGAAGGAATCTGAGCTCCCGCCTCTTGTGAAAGCGCTCGGTCCGTCGCTTGTCTCGCACCCGGGCTTCGGAAGCAACGGCTGGGCCCTCTCGGGGTCCGTCACCGATTCAGGCGGAAGCATCCTGGCTCTCGATCGGCACAGCCAGTTCGCCGAGCCCAATCTTTTCCAGGCTCTCTCGCTTTCCTGCCCCCAGCTGAATGTCGCCGGTGTGACCGTGCCCGGGGTGCCCGGCATCATGTTCGGTCGCAACCAGTCCATAGCCTGGGGCGGCGTGGAGCTCAAAATCGACTCCCAGGATCTTTTCGTCGAGCAGTTCTCGCCGCAGTTCCACAGCAAATACAGGACCCCGGACGGCTGGGCCGTGGCTACCGAGATCTTCGAGGATATCGTCTGCCGCGGCTGGTTCGGCAATGAGATCCCCCGGCACAAAGTGGTGGTCACCAGGCATGGCCCGGTGCTTCTGCAGAGCGGCGAGAATGCCGTGGTGCTCGCCTGGTCCGGTCTCGATATCAGCAAGCCTCAGATCGAGACTTTTTTCAAGCTCAACCGGGCAGGCAACTGGCAGGAGTTCAGGGATGCTCTCAAAGACTACAAAGGCGGCGCCCAGGTCTTTTTCTTCGCGGACAAGGACGGCAGGGTGGGCAGCCAGGTGGCGGGCAATATTCCGGTGCGCAAGATCTCGTCGCTCACCGGGAAGTTCTCGGGAAGCCAGCTTTTGCCAGGTTTCACCGGCGAGTGCGACTGGCTCGACCGGCTGCCATTCGCCGAGATGCCGGCGAGTTTCGGGGACCAGGTGGCCTCGGGTTATCTGGTGGCCAATTCGATCAGCCTTCCGTCGGTGCGCCAGAACTCCAGCCCCTACCCGGCCAGGCGCATAGACGATTTCCTGCGCTCCGCCACCGGCAGCAGCCGGCGCCCCGGTCTGCCCGACATGGCGGTGCTCCAGGGCGACGAATACGCGCCACTCTACCGTCTGGTGAAAGAGACCCTGAGAGCCAATGTGGACAAGCAGGAAGTGGTGGACAAATTCCAGCTCTCCACCCTGAAGCTTTTCGAGCAGTGGGACGGTTATCTGCGCCGCCGCAGCGCTTCGGCGCTGATCTACGAGGCGTTCTTGCGGACCGTGGCCCGGCGGGTGCTCGTTCCGCGCATCGGCGACGAGCTCACCCGGGAGTATATGAGCCGCTGGCCTCGCTGGACGGTGCTGGTGGAGAAGATCCTCACCGACAAGTCCACAGACTGGCTGCCGCCGGAAGAGCGGACCTTCGAGACCTTCGTGGTCACATCCCTTTCCCAGGCTCTCGCGGACGTGCGCCTGGCCCTCAATTCGGACGAGCCTTCCGCCTGGGAATGGCAGAAGGCGCATAGGGCGAAGTTCGAGCATATTATGTTCGCCGGTATTCTGGAGCTCCGGAAGCCGCTTGGCGGGCTCGTGGATCTGAAGCCCGTGGGAGTGGGCGGCGACGGTGATACCGTAAATGCCACCAGCATCGCGCGTTATACGAGACCGGGATATTTCGACTCGGATCTCGGTCCCACTGCCCGTCTGCTAATCGATATGTCCGATCAGGAGAAGTTTTACGAGACCCAGCCGCTCGGCCAGTCCGGGCACCTGCTCTCGAGCAACCGCGGCGATCAGATGAAGTCCTGGCGCGACCAGCAACCATTGCCGGTGGCGCTCTCCCAGGGGCAGGCTGAGCGCCAGCAGCGGCACAAACTGAGATACAGTCCGGCAGAAACCCAACAGTAGCTGCCGGGAAAGGGAGTTCGCCAGATGACGACCGATGTGAAATCGTTTAGAGATTCGAGTTCGAAGGAGGCCGAGGTGGCTTTGAAGAGAGTTCTGGTAGCCGATGAGATCAGCCAGGAAGGGGTAGATGTCCTGAGCGCCGATCTCGATGTCACCTACGATCCGAAGATCACGGCCCAGGATCTGATAGCCACGATCAAAGATTATGATGCCCTGCTGGTGAGAAGCCGCACCAGGGTCACCGCCGAGGTGATTCGCGCCGGCGTCCGGCTCAAGGTCATCGGCCGGGCTGGCGTCGGGGTGGACAATATCGATCTCAAGGTGGCTACCGAGGCAGGCATACTGGTGCTCAATTCGCCTGAAGGAAACACCGCCAGCGCAGCCGAGCATACCCTGGCTCTCATGTTCTCGCTCGCCCGCATGGTCCCCAGCGCCGACGCCTCCATGAAAGAAGGCAAGTGGGAGCGTAACCGCTTCATCGGCGTGGAGCTCTTCAATAAGACCCTGGGTGTGATCGGCCTTGGCAAGATCGGCAACCGGGTGGCCAGCACCGCTCTCGCCATCGGCATGAAAGTCCTGGTCCATGATCCTTTCGTAAGCGCCGAGAGAGCCAGGGAGCTGAATTTCGAGGCGGTGCCCCTGGAGGATATCTGGAGACGCTCCGATTTCATTACCATCCACACCCCCAAGACCCCGGAGACTACCAATCTGGTAAGCGGCACTGTGCTCTCTAGAATCAAGCCCGGAGTGAGGATCGTCAACGCTTCCCGGGGCGGTATCGTGGACGAGGCCGCCCTCGCCCGGGCGATCAGGGAGGGGCGGGTAGCCGGGGCGGCTCTCGATGTCTTCGACCGCGAGCCCCCGGAAGACTCTCCCCTTTTCGAGCTCAAAGAGAAAGTCATCCTCACCCCGCACCTGGGGGCCTCCACTGTCGAAGCCCAGTTCAATGTGGCCATCGATCTGGCCGAGCAGATCCGGGACTATCTCATCGACGGTATCGCTCGCAGCCCGGTCAACCTGCCTTTCATGAAGCCCCATATCCTCAAGAGCCTGGGCAAGTATCTCGGTCTTTCCGAGGCCATGGGCGCCATCGCCGGGGAGCTCACCGACGGCAGCGTCACCGAGGTGGAAGTGATCGCCTACGGCGACCTCGCTACCAAGGATAGCGCACCGTTGGTGGTGGCGGCACTGAAAGGGCTCTTTATGGGCAAGATCGAAGGGGTCAGCTATGTGAACGCCCAGATCGTCGCCAAGAATCACGGCATCCACGTGCGGGCGAGCCGCTTCGAAGAAACCGGGCAATACCACGACGAGCTGGTGATCATTCTCTCTTCGGACAGAGGCACCACCTCGGTGGCCGGCACCATCCTGGCTCATAACGAGGCGATCATCACCCGTATAAACGACCATCCCATCAATCTCACGCCGGCGAGATACATGCTCTTCACCATGCACAAAGACCAGCCCGGTATGGTGGCGAGAGTGGCGACCATTCTCGGAGAGAAGGATATCAATATCAGCACCATGAGCGTCGGCCGCGTCGGTGTCAGGCAGGACGCAGTCATGGTCATGACTCTGGACGATCCCCTCGGCAAGGACGACGTCACTGCCCTGGACTCGCAGTCCGGCATCCATTCGGCCCGTTTCGTGTCTCTGGAGGACATGACGGCGAGCTTGATTTAGATGAGAAGATCCGGCCTCGCTTTTCTGACGCTCTTGCTTCCGGCGCTCCTTCTGCAGGGAGTCGCACCGATGGCGATGGCACAGCTGAGCGAGTCCGAGATCTCGCCCATCAACCGCAGCCCGGGTTTTTCCCGACCGCCGGGGGCGATCAAGTTCGAGCCCAAAAGAGATCTCACCCTGGAAGATATCTTCCCGCACCGGGACATCGCAGCTCCGGCTCTGCAGCCCATGGCGCTTGGCAAGACCAGGATTCCCGGGCTCGATAGCGAGCTCACCACTCTTCTGGGCAGTTCCTATTTCGTCGTCGTCGCGGACGGGACCCACGATACTTTCTCGGCTCTTTACCAGAGCAATAGATTAGCCGGCAAGTCGAGCTTCGTGAGCGCCGACAGCCTGCTCCATCCTTATTTCGGCTTCCGCAATGCCCTCATGGCCGCCCTCATCGAATCGACCCTGTGCGACGACATGCAAAAGATGCTGGTCGCCGCCTTCCAGGCAACCATCCATGATTATCGCCAGTGCGAGGATGAGGAGGTCAAGGACGACCTGCAGCGCAATCTCGCTTATCTCGGGGTCGCCCTGAAAATTCTCGATCCGGCTTATGAGGTCCAGGATATCGGCGGGGCGGGCGAGCTGATGAAGGCGGATCTTGATCTTTTCAAGAAAGGGGCGGTTGGCCGATCGGCGATCTTCAATCAAGTCACCGATTTCTCGGTGATGAGGCCCTGGGGCTTCCTCGATACCAGCGACCGGCTCAGGCGCTTCGCTTCCTGCTATCAGTGGCTTTCGAGGATGTATTTCCCGCTCAGCAATATCACCGCCAGTGGTGCTACAAGCGGTGGCAACAGCTTTCGCCGGGCGGTGTTGCTCTACCGCAGCCTCTCGATCTCGAGGGTGGCAGGGCAGCCGGCTCTGGCTTACTGGAACCGGGTGGGCAATGCCTTCATCCTGCTTGGCATGGACTATTTCGAGCGTCTCAATACCATCGTTCTCACCGATATGGCTCCCGAGCTGGACAAGTCCAACAGGGATTTCGGCAAGCTCCTGGAGGTGCTTTCCCAGCCATTTCTGCGCACCAAGCTGATGCTTTCCATCCGCAAGCAGCGCCCGGTGGAGCTGCGCTCCGCATCCATATTCGAGGTGGGGAAAGGAGGCAAGGGTCGCGATATCGACCGGATCAGATTCTTCCCGGTGGTGGAGCCCCAGGAGATCGACTGGATAAGAGACATCGCCTCCGCTTATGTGCCCGAGGCGAACGCGCCCACACCGACCCCGGTGGCGCTCCTCACCATGCACGCTCACGGGGCGCCGCTGGCCACCAATCTGCTCTCCATGCAGACTGGCACTCTCGATCCCCGGCTTGTCAAAGCTGTTCCCAGCCTCGAGCGCGAGCTGGCTTTTGCCCGGGGTGGCAGGGACCGCGAAGAGATCGACTGCCGCTGGCGGATCGTGTCCGGGCTTTTCGCGCCATATCCCGACTCGGTGCAACCGGCCCTGCGCAGTCATCTCTGGATGATGCGCCAGCTCGAGTCGGCTATCGCCGCCTGGGTGGACAGCTATACGGCTCTGATTCCGGTTGCCGGGGCAAAGGAGAGCGGTGTCGCGGATAGCCGGACCGCGACGGTGCCTCCGGCTGCTTTCCACTATCTCGACCCGAGACCGGCGGTTTATAAAGCCGTGGCCGACGACTGCCAGGACGTTCTCAACGAGCTGGCCAAGCTCGGACTGGCGGCGCCCCCCGCTTTCAAGAGCCGGGCCGAGGATTTCATCAGGCTCTACCGCCGGATGGAAGCCATAGCAGAAGCCGAGATCAAAGGAGCGCCGCCGGGAAAGTCTGACCTCCAGCTTCTCGGCAATATCGATCGGATCTTGATGCCGGTGGACAACAGCCCTGTCGCCAGCCTGCATTTCAGCCGCGGTCGAAAAGAAGATAGAGAAGTGAAAGAAGATAAAGAAGAGAATAGAGGGGGCGAGAGCAAGGACCAGTCCCGGGCCGAGGGGCTGAGCATCGGTGTAGGAAAGCCCGGTAGGCTGTTTTTCATCTGTCTCACCGGCAAGGGCGCCACCCTGTGCCGGGGCGGTCTCTATAACTATTACGAAGTGGGCGGCGGGCCTTTCAAGCGTGAGCACTGGCTCCGCAAGCTGGATTTCGGCCTTCTCCGGCCGCCCATATGGGCCTCGCAATTCGATTTCGTCCGGGACAAGTGATTGTGAGGACGATGTAATTTTGTTTTATTACAGATCGAGCCCGGATCTCGAAAGGCCCTATCGGCGGGCGTTTCGCGCTTAAGTGGGAATATTCCCACTTGTCAAAGAATTCTTATGTAATAGGATCTCAGAAGACTGATCGATGGCGTATGGGCTGCCGTCTGTCTGTTTTCGTGTGCGCTGTTTTTGTGTGCGTCAGAAGTAATGGCTTACTCATCATTCTCGAAGGGCAGTTTTCCGGGCGCTCCTGACCGGACGTCTCCACCTGCGGTGCCGCCTGGACCGGGGATTAACGCCGGCGCCAGCAAGCTCGAGCCGCCTAAAATCAGACCGGTCACCAGCCGGCGCAAGGAGATCGACCGGGCAGGAGCGATCACCGAGTGGGAAACGCCTTATAACCGCCCGGCCTACAGCCCTCCTGAAAAGACCAACTATTCTCTTCTGGCCGGCCAGTATCTGCAGCAGGGACGGGTCCGGGAAGCCGAGGCTCTCTACCGGACAGCGTATGAGGTTGCCAGAACCACAGGCGGTGATCCGGACGATAGTCATGCTGGAGAGCACAGCGATGATCTCGTCCGCAGTATCGAAGACCTCGCCTGGTTCTATTTCTCCCGGGATCAGTTCCTGGAGGCCGAGCCCTTCGTATCGGAGCTGGTGGAGATCAGAGCCCGGAGCCTGAGCGCCGGAGACGAGCTTTTTCTCAGGTCGGTGGACGAGCTTGCCGCTATCTACGAGAAGACCGGTCGAGCACGCGATGCCATCAGCCTCTACAAGTTTCTCCTGGCACGCCAGGAAGATGTTTTCGGCAGAAACAGCCTGATCGTGCCTGCCACTCTCGCCCGGCTGGCAAGCTGCTATATGCGCCAGGGGCATTATGAGGCTGCCGAGACCGTCCTGCACCGCATTCTTTCCATCCAGGAGCCTGTCTACGGGCGAAGCTCCATCGAGATAAGCAAGACCCTGGAGGAGCTGGCGGACACTTATATCAAACAGCAGATTTTCGACAAGGCTGCCGAGATGCTCGAGCGGCGGCTCCATATCCTCGAGTCTATCCACGGTGAAAACGGTGTCGCGGTGGCGAGCTGTCTTCTCAAGCTGGCCGATCTGCTCGCTCAGCTCGGCATGCGCGGCGAAGCCGAGCCGCTCTACCGGCGCGTGGTCGCCATCTATCAGAAGAGCTACGGGCGCACCACGGCCGAGATCTCGGTGAACCGCAAGAAGCTGGTGAATATGAGCGAGAGAATGCCCAAGCGCTCCAGAGACAAACCCGAGGACCAGGAGGCCTGCGGGCGCTGGCCGGTGATGACTCCGGAGCTTCTCGGTCTGGGCAAGTCCGGAAAGCTCGGCGCCTTCACGGCAAAAGCGAGCTCTCAAGACAATGAGAACGGCGATCATGAGCAGGACCGCGAGATTCCCGCGGTCGTTCAAGCAAGACTGACTCTCTCGCTGGGCCATGGCGCCTGAGGCGATAGTAAGGGATTCGAATTATTCTGCTGTCTCTTCAAGAGCCGGCTGTTCTATGCCCGGCTCTTCTGCGGCCGCTTCTTCTGCCGCCGCTTCATCTGCTGCCGCCGGTCTTTCCGAGAGGCTCTTCAAAACCGCTTCTACAGCAGGATCCTGAGGATCGAGCTGTCGGGCCTTCTCGAGCTCGGCTTTCCCTTCTTCTGTCAGCTTTTCGTGCAGGAGGGCGACACCCAGGTGATAGTGCGGGTTTGCGTGATCCGGGGCGATTTCGCAGGCTCTGCGATAATGCTTGATCGCTTCCCGATAACTGCCCGATTCTTCGTAAGCCCGACCGATGGCGGTATGAGCCGGGGCGAAATCAGGCTTTTCTTTGAGCAGGGTATCGAGAGCGGCTATACGCTCCTGTCCCTGAGAGAAGAGCAGGCTGTGGGAGAAACGAGCGGGGAAGCCAGTGGGCAGGTTGTCCTTCTCTTTCACCTGGACCGAAGTGAGGTCGGCGTGCATGCGAGCCGGCTGACCGCTGACGCTATCGAGAGGCACCGAGAGGAAAACCCGCTGGTCGGCAGCCGGGATCGTGCCCTGGAGCTGGACCTGTCCGGCGGCTATCTGCTCGTTTGCCTGGTTGGCGATGGTATAACGAACCAGGGGATTGCTTATCGGATAAGCGTTGGCGTTGGTGATCTCGACATCCACCAGGGCTTTGCCCCCGGCGAGCCTGGGGGTTTTCAGGACGATGGCGACATTGCGGACGTGTTGATTCTGCTGGAAATTGAGGAGATAGGTGATCAGGGAGTATGCAGCGAAGAGGATTCCTGCCCCGAGGACCGAGAGGAGCGCGATGACGATACCGCGGTTGGTGCCGCGCTTGCTGTTTTCGGCGGCTTGCTTCTCGAGAAAATTGGTTTGAATTCGTTGCTTGGTCATGGGCTCCTGAGCTAGTCCTCGTCTTTGGGTATCTTGATAGCGCCGTCCTCGTCCTCGTATTTGGTCGCCTTGGATTTCTTCTTCTTGGGCGCCGGGGCGCGGACGAACATAGGTTTGTAATAGTCGAGATAATCGAGGCGGAGCTTGCCGTCATTATCCTGATAATACTGTTGCAGGATCTGGTCGAAACGCCAGCCCTTGTTGGCGAACTCATTGGCGCCGTGCTGGCTGAGACCCCGGGCGCCGTTGCCGGGACCGCGATAGGTGAAGACCCAGCTCGGGCCCTCTTCGTGGATGTCGAGGATACCGGCGGTAGCGAAGCCGAGACGCTTGGCCAGGGCCACGCCGGAAACCTCGCTGGAGCTGCTGGGGCTCATCACCTGGATGGAATGAGCATTGCCGGCGGTGTCCCATTGCTTGACGGTGACCCCGACTATATTGCTCACCCCGGTGAGCTGCTCGAGCTTGCCGCCGGGCACTTTGCTCTTGCGGATATTGAGGTTTTCCATGGCGTCGCCGACTTTCGCCCGGTAGAAGCCCGGTTTGACCCGGTTGGCGTTCTTGAGGACTATCCCCCGGGTCATCTGCACTGCCTGGAAGGTCCGCGGGTGCTCGCGGCCGAGTCCTTTGTAAGCCTGGTCCCGGACATCGGGCACCAGGTCGAAGCCCTGGGTCTTGTACCATTTGGAGCCGTTGCCCAGGTGCGCCCAGGCATAGCTGCGGGCTGCTATCGCCTGGGCTTTCAGCGCTTCCATGTGCCAGTTGGGCGGCATCTCGGCAGGCACCACCCCCAGGAGATACTCTTCGAGATCGAGAAGATTGATCACATTTATCGAATTGCCGAACGAGACGATCTCGATACAGCCCCGCCACCACTTGCCGGCTGCCCAGACCTGGTAGTTCGGTGACGATATATATGTACGCTTGTTGCTGGGAATGGGGATACGCATTCCGTTTGCCAGCTCGGTGATGCCCTGCCCGTCGACTTTGTAGACCATATTGGGCTTGATCGGAAAAATCGGCTTGCCGTCCACGAAAACCGCGCCGGGCCTGTCATAGATCGCAAAATTGGCGTGGGAGACGCCGCGCAGGAGACCGACCCGCACCGGATGGACCATGGGCGGATAGGGTGGGAAATAAGGAACCAGGGCGGTGGTGCCGCCGGGGGCGGAGCCGGCATCGGAATCGCCATTGCCGGCACCTTTGTCGGCGGCGGCACTGGCGTTCGCGGCTACTCTGGAGGCTTTGCCGCTCTTGGCTTCCGCGTCGAGACAGCCGAAAACCGCGGCATTGACAGTAAGAGCTGAGATTAGAGCTGCCTGGAGCCTGCGCCAGGCGCTTCTTGCGTTCACGAAACTAAAAACCCTTTGTTGTATCCTTCATAAGAGACGAGCAATTCTTACTCAATCGACCAGGGTAATTAACGTCAGCCAATAGTCACCCGACCGAAATTTAACTTCTAAGGTCGATAATACTATGAAGTGGCAGTAGAAATTGTTAGTCGGTGGTTACCATGATCGATACCAGAACCTTGCTTGAAACTAGAGAAAGACCCGGTAGGACAATGAAGAAGATACTTATAGTTGATGACGAAGTAGATATCGCCAATTCGATTCAATATGTTCTCACCCAGGAAGGTTTTTCCACGCTCCTGGCTCATGACGGGCTGAGAGCCATGGATGTCATCGACAAAGAGCGTCCGGACCTGGTCATTCTCGATCTGATGATGCCCGGTATAGATGGTTATGAAGTATGCCGGCGGGTGCGCTCGGTGGACAAGAAAACGCCCATCGTCATGCTCACCGCCCGCACTTCCGAGATCGACACGGTGGTCGGCCTGGAGCTGGGCGCCAATGACTATGTCGCCAAGCCTGTCCGCCTCAGGGAGCTGGTGGCGAGGGTGAAAGCCCATCTGCGCGAGACCCCGGACTCCAAGCCGGATCCGGCAGGCATCAAGCTCGGGGAGCTTTTCATTGACACGGATAGCCGCACTGTGCGTGTGGAAGATCGCCAGGTGGACCTGACTTTCAAGGAGTTCGAGCTGCTCCTCGCCCTGGCCCGGCAGCCCAACCGGGTCTTTTCCCGGGATCAGCTCTTCTCGCAGGTCTGGGGCTCTGACTTCCTGGGCGAGAGCCGCACCGTGGACGTCCATATACGTTATCTGCGCGAGAAGCTCGAAGAGAATCCGAGCCAGCCCCGCCACATCCTCACCGTTCGCGGCGTCGGCTATCGCCTGGTCTGGGAGTGAGCGGTTTTCTTTTGCGGTTTTCCCCACCCCATGCCGATGGCGTCCCGTCTTGATGCGTAGATTTCCCAGTGACTTATCCGGTCTCTGCTCCTAGACTGAATTCGTTACGGTTGAGAGAGCGGAAATTAAAAGCGGGGCATGGCTGCCCCGTCACGACTCTTTCACGGCAGTTCCCTCGGCAATTGGCGGAATCTGAATGCGACTATCGGCGGTCTTACTGGGTGTAAACGTAGCGGCAACGCTATCTGTGGCAATTCAAGTGCAGGCGGAGGCGAAAGAAAGCCCCGGGGCAACGGCCGACTTCCTCAAATCAGGTCTGGCTGAGCTGAGCGCCACGCCCAGATCGATTACGGAGCCTGTGGTCTCCCGGGCCCCGGCGCATCCCCTGGTGACGCCGAGCGCCAAATCGCTCTCTTCGCCCAAGTCGGTGGCGACCCGGTCAGCCCTTGCCGGCAAGAGCCGGATGATGCCTTTCGTGCCGAACCGCAAGCTTCCCTCCAAGAAAGAAATCGCCGAGAAGAAGCTCCAGGAGCAGCAGCGTCTCCAGCAGCAACAGCAGCAACAGCAGCAAATTCTAGAACAGCCTGTGGTGCTCATGGCTCAGACTCCGCAGATGGAGCCGGAGAACAAGCCTCTCACTGGCACTGTGTACCAGTACAGCAAAGACGAATATAGCAAGTATTATTTGAGCCAGGAGGCCGAGAGCCATGTCACCTCGGCCCGGGCGCGCCGGGCAATCAAGAAGGAGGCCCGCCGGGTGACCACGGCAGCGATCAAGAAAGCCGCCGATATCGCCACGGCATTCGTGCCTCAGTCGGCACCCAGGCTGATGCCGGGTCAGACGCCGGCCACCGCCGGCCAGACAGGCGGCCATCCCTGCGCCAGTCTCCAGTCGCTTGATCTGCGCTCGCAGGACTCCCTGGTCAGTCATGGCAGCCCGGCTGCCGGTGCCTCCCCGATGCAGGTCACTGCTCCACATCTGACTGCCCCACATCTGACTGCCCCACATCTGACCAGCGCTGAGCACCAGCAGCTCGACAGCCTGGCGGGGCTTTCAAGAAAAACTCAATTGAGCTCTCCCCTGGCAGCGCACATGGTCGACAAAGATCGCATGGACGGGCTTTATTCCAGAGTCGGACCGCCACCGTTCCCTCTCAATATGGTCCCTGAATCGGTAATGAAAGAATTCCTCAGCCAGGCTCGCAATCGCAAGAGCATGATCTCGAGCTATCCGGGCACCTTCGCCACCGGCAGCTCCGGTCTCGGCTCCTCCGGCTTCCAGAGCCATGCCGGCGCCAACCGCTCCGGCGGCACATTCACCAGCTACGCTCACAAAATCAATGGTTTCGGCTCCTACGGACATCATGGCCCTTCCGGGCATCATGCGCCGGCCGGGCATCATGGATTGGCCGCCGGTCATCACCCCGGGCACGCTCATGGATCCAGCGGGAATCATGCTCATCATGGCAGGCGTCCCTCCTCTGTGGCGCCCGGCAGCTCGACCCAGTTCCGGTCGGCTCCCGAGACCGTGGCTCACAAAGCCGAAGTGAAAGTAGCCAGCTACGCGCCTTATTCGAGCAATTTGAAGATCGAGGGTCTGTAAGGCTCGGGGTCAGGAAGAGCGGAACGCTTTCGGGACGGCCGTGGCTCTTGTCAGGCGGCTATTCGCGGTCTGTCTAAATTTGTAGATTGCTGGATAGATACGGGCAACAAATGGAATTCTCGCTTATCATCTATCCTGATGATAGACCGCTTATGTGGCCGGTATGGACAAGCAGCCCGAAAACAGCAATTCAGACAAGCTCTTCGAGACCATGGAAAAGCATGGGGAGAGCGCCTGGGCCTGCCTGCAGGACGAAGACGCTGCCGGAGCCCTGGAGCATTACCAGCAAGCTGTAGCCATTGCCACCAAGCTGGAAGAGGAGAAACACCGGGCGGTTTATCTCAGCTTCATGGCTATCGCCTGCCGGGAGACCGGCGACAGCGACCGGGCCCGGGCCTGTCTCGCCGAGGCTATCGACAAGGCGCGGGAGCTCGGTCTCTGGGATGTGGAGATTCATGCCCGGCTGGTTCTGGCCGAGCTTTTCAGGGACGAAGGGCGACCCCGGGAGGCTATCGAGCTTTTCCTCGACACTCTCGAGATGGCCTCTGCCACCCAGGACAAAGTAAGTATCGAGCTTTCCCTCAGCAATCTGGGAAGGCTTTATCTCGATCGAGGCTGGGCTGAGCAGGCGGCTGCTTGTTTTCGGCAGGCTCTCGCCACCCGGGAGGAGACCGAGGACCGCGCCGCCCTCATGGGCAGTCTCGGACTCTGCATGGCGGAGCTGGGTAAATTCGAGGATGCCATCAATGATTTTCGCACCGCCTATCTGGAAGCGGAGTTTCTCGAGGACCGCCAGAGCATGGCTGTCTGTCTGGGCAGCGAAGGAAACGCGCTCTATGAGCTGGGGCGCTACGAGAACGCTATCGATTGCTATGCCCGGGCTCTGGAGCTCTCGCGCTCGATCGGGGACGGCAGGCGTGAAGGCGCCTGGCTCGGCAATATGGGCACCACCTGGTTGAAGCTAGGCGATGTCGATCGGGCTATCGACTTTTGCAGCCAGGCAGAAGCCATCGCCAGAAAGGAAGGGGACGTCCAGTCCCAGGCGGCGCATCTCGACAGTCTGGGCGATTGTCTGACTGCCCGTGGCGATTTCGAAGGGGCCAGGGCTCGTTACGAGCAGGCCCTCTCTTTGAGCGAAGAGATCGAAGACCGGCTCGGCAAGCGGATTTACCTTACCAATCTCGGCAAGCTCCATCAGCGTATGGGATTGCTTCAACCGGCTTTCGATTATTTCGGTCAGGCTGTGAATCTTTTCGACGAGCAGAGAGCCACTGTCAGAGCCGATGATCTCAAGACGAGTTTCGCCAACCGCGGCGAGGACCTCTACAAAGACGTTGTGAAAGTCTGCATGTCCCTGGGGCGCCGGGTGGAGGCCCTGGAATATGTCGGGCGGGCCAAGTCCCGGGCGCTGCTCGATCTGCTGAGCAATTCGCCGATAGACATAAGTGTGCTGGCGGACTCCGGCGACGAAGGGCTCAAAGAGCTGATCGAGAAAGAGAAAGCCCTGCGCGGGCAGATCGATCATTTCGAGCGGGTGATCTGGCAGGGTCCTTCATCCGGCGACTCCTCCGGCTCTCGTGGTGCCGTATATAGTGGCACCGACGCCAGCAAGATCTACGGCGAGTGGCGTGAGGTGGTCAACCAGCTCAAACGGCTCCATCCGAATTATGCCAGCCTGGTAAGCGCTTCCACCCTCGATTTCGAGGAGATCAAAGGGCTCTGGAGCGAGCCCGACGGATTGTTGCCGAAAGACGCTGCCATTCTGGAGTTTTTCTTCACCGACGAATATGTGATGTCGGCGGCTGTCTGGAGTTCGGCCGGCGAGCCTGCGGTCAGTCTCATCGCCGACGAGAGCGAGCGCGAAGAGCTGATGCTCGACATCGAGACCCTGCTGGAGATGTCTTCCACCGAAGGCTGGGAAGTGCCGACCAGCCTCTGCGGGCGCATCTACGACAGGCTCGTGCGCCCGGTCCTGGAGTCCATGCCCGATGATATAGATCGTCTGATCATCATTCCCCACGGCAGTCTCTTCCATCTGCCCTTCGCCGCTCTCCATGACGGCAAGAGCTATCTCTGCCAGAGCTTTGCCCTGAGCTACCTGCCCTCGGTGACACTGATACCGGTGCTGCGCCAGACCGGCTCCAATGCCCGGGAAGCGGAGAACATCAGTTACCTGGTCTCGGCGATCAGCGACTATTCCGCAACCCGCAAGGACGGGCTGGTCTTCAGCTCCACGCTTCGCTCTTCCGCCGGTCTGGACGACCTGAGCTATACCATGGAAGAAGGGAAGTCGGTGCTGGAGGTGGGCGAGCATGCCTCGTCCGAGGCAAGGCTCGTCTTGAACAGCGAGGTGAAGAGCGTCTTTCCGCAGATCTTCGGAGACTACTCGGTGGTTCATTTCGCCGGGCACGCCATCTTCAATCCGGACGAGCCCATGGCATCAGGGCTGGTGCTCGATGACGGCACCGTCCTTACCGCCGCCTCGATTCTCGAGCGCCGCTCGTTGCAGACCAGCCGGGGCAGGCTCCTGGTCCTGTCGGCCTGCCAGACCGGCGTCAACGCCGTCACTCCCGGAGGCGAGATCCTGGGTCTGGCGAGGGCTCTCATCTATGCCGGCATGCCCAACCTCGTCCTGACACTGTGGGAGGTGGCGGACCGATCGACTTCCAATATCATGCAGGACTTCCACAGAGGCTGGCAGGCCGGCAAGACCACCATCGCCCAGGCGCTGCGCCAGGCGCAGAACGCCGCCATCGAGACAGGGCAGCCGATCCATGCCTGGGCGCCCTTCATTCATTTCGGGATCGATTGATAGAAAGTCAGTTGACAGAAAATCAGTTGACAAGAAATCAGTCGGCTTCAGGCTCGGGTTGGGTGGGCTCGGACTTCTCGTTCCTGTCCGCCCGGTCGTTATTGTCGGATTTTTCCGACCGGTCTGACCGGTCGCTGTCCGGAGCCAGTTGCAGGTTGTTGAGACGGTAGACCCGGGGAGACAGCGGGTGGTCGCGATAGTGGAAGTCCCGTCTCACCTGGTTGCGGAATTTCTCGTCATTGCTGAAATCGTACGACCAGGCGATCAGAAAGTCACGGTTTGGAATCGCTATAAAGCAGGGGTGGCCCAGCTCTTGCTCGATGCGGGAGCGCACCTGGGGCAGCAAGATTCGGGCGGCAGCGTAACCGTCGGTGATGGCAATGGTGAGATACTTGCCTTTCGCGCCTCTGCCGTTTGCCCGGGAGCAATCAAGCTTGAGGCTGTCGCACTGGCTCTTGAGATTCTCGTAGGCGGCATCGACGACCTGTTTGCGCTCGACGCCCCATTTCTTGAGATGGTCGGCGGTGACATACTGGAACGTGTCCTCGGAGTCGATGACGAAGCCCTCGAGGAGCGCCTTGGAAAAGGCCAGAGGACGAAAAACGAGCCTGGCGCTCCCGGCTTCGCCCCTGGTGTATTCCACAGGGAAAATCTGCGGGCGCAGGCGTTTTCTCACCTCGCTCCAGTCAGCCGGGACATTATGGGCTTCCGGGGCGAGGGTGGCGATGCTTTTCAGATAACGCTTGATCTCGGTGTCTGCCTCCCGGGGTCCGAAATTGGCTTTCACTACCTTGTACAGGTTTTCCAGGGAGAGGTGCCCCTCGTCCTTGATCCGCAAAACGAGCGGTGTGTCGGACTGCTGCGCCTTGAGTTCCGGGAAGCTCTCCACGGCGATATCCAGGACATGTTCGGTGAAGGCTTCCGGGGTGTCCATACGCTCGGATCTGGCGATTTTAGCTCCCGAGTCGCGGGCCCGGGACTCTCTGGCATCCCTGGAATCTCGTGACTCTTGGGCGCCGCCCTTGCCGAAACCGTTGCCTACATAGCCCACGGCGATGCCCACAGCCATGACCAGAGACAGTCCGGCAGCGACCAGGCGCCGCCTGGAGGCGCGTTTCTCCTGAGGCTGCTCGTAGGCTATCTGAATCTTCTTGACTGGATCCATCTTCTTATCTGGTCCGACTCTCTTCTCCGCCGACTGGCCGATACACCCGACTCTCTTCCCTGCCGACTGGCCGATACACCCGACTCGCTTTTCTGCCTGACCGAGACTCCCGGGGGTGCCGGCGTTCCGGTGCCTCGCCGAAAATATACTTCGCTGGCGATGTTGCCAACACCGAATAGAGATTCTACTACTGTTTGGCTAAAGGTGTTCTACCGGCGGTTTAAGTTATATATAAAACCCGCTAGCCGGTATCCATATCCCGCCGGCCGCTATCTAGATCTTTCTGGCCATCATGATGTCCGGCTTGCCCGGACCGTTGGCGTCAGGGACGAGACCGACCACGACAAAACCCAGCTTGCGGTAGAACTCCAGGGGGTGCCTGCTTTTCGCTCTCAGGTCGCGGATGTGGCGCCATGGCTCGTCGAAGAGATCTGTCGAGGAGGCCGACGTAAGGTCGTTTTCGTCATCGGTGCCCAGATAGATAGTCCGGCCGCCGCGGTCGCGGACTCTCTCGACGAGATCGGCCACCAGTGCCGAGCCCAGCCCCCTGCCCTGGACCGAGGGGCTCACGCACATCGGGTGCAGCTCGAAGACCCCGCCGCGATACTGGCTGGTGGCCCCTACAAAGCCAAGGACCTTACCCTTTTCGTCCAGCGCTGCGCGACAGATTTTGCCCGGCTCCAGACACTCGAGCACTTCCTCCCGGGCGGACTCGGGGCTTGGCCAGGCGTCTGGCCAGTCCTGCCGGAAGCTCTCAAACAGGATCGAGGCGGCTTGCTCGATACCCAGGTCACCGGTGAGAGCGAGATCGACGATACTATATTCAGTGTCAGTCATCTTCTGTTTTCTCTTGTCTCTTTTCTCTTAATCTAGCGAATCAGTATGCTGCTCCGAACTTCTTGTCGTTGATCGGGATGACCAGCTGTCCGGAAGCGCTTGCCCGCCAGCGAGCTGTATGGAGCGGCATCAGGAATATGCCCGGCATATGCATCCCGTATGTGTGCTCTCCGGAACAAGATTCAGTGCCCGTCGTCCCCTGAGGAAGACTGCGCAAAACCTTCAAAGAAGTTATAGTATCTTAGATTCGATTCCGAGGGTATCGCGATGAAATTGAGATTCGAAGGCATACTCGCCGCTGCCGCTCTTGCCGTTATGGCGACCACGAGCACCGCCTGGGCGCAGCAGCCCCAGGGTCCCGGAGAGGGAGAGGACCCGGTCGCCATCTACAAAGAAGCCGGGATCAATGCCGACCAGGAAGGGCAGATCCGCAAACTGGCGCGGGAGTTCGAGTCGGCGCAGCGGGTTCGGAGCAAGACCGTCTACGGCTATCTGCGCGAGATGAGCGAGATCCAGCTCGAGCCCGACCCGGCGGAAGAGAAAGTTCTTGCCAAGCAGAAAGATATCAACGACATCACTGCCACCATGGCAAACGAGCGCGTCAAGCTCATGCTCAAGATCCGCGCCATTCTGACGCCGGAGCAGAAGCAGCGCCTGGTCAAGCTGATCAAGGAGAGAGCCGAGGCAGCCGCCCGCGCCCGGGAGAGCGCTCGCTCGATGCAATAGCACCGGACGCTTGGCTCTGTGGCAAGCGAAAATATGCGTTTCTGCAAAAAAAAACAGCGAAAAATATGCTAGAAACGCCTCGTTTTCCCAATTTTATTTCGCGGACGCTATAAAAACTCCTGCCAGGTTCGGTCACCTCATGCATAATGAGGTAATGAAGCATTGCCCACCGGCGCCACCGTAGCATCGAGACTAATCCGGACTCTGCTTTTGGCCGCGGTTCAGATAGCCGCCGGGGCGGGGCTGTTCTGGTTCTATCTCCAGATCAAGAAATTCACCTGGATCCCGTTGATTGGCGCCTACCTCAATCAGGTGGTGATTTTGCTGGCGGTGATGTATCTGCTCATGTGGCTTTCCGTGTACTGGTCCTATCAGGATTTTCGATTCGTGAGCGACCTGCACAATGCCTGCCAGAAATTCCGGGAGGGGCGTTTCCAGGACGCCGTCGATTTCGCCACCATGGCTCACGAGCGCAAGAAGCGCCAGGGACTGCCCCATGTCGTCCGGGCTCGCGCTTACGCTGCTCTGGGCTCGGTCCTTCTGGCAGAGCGCGACTTCGACCTGGCCCGGGGGCTCGGTCTGGAGCCCGATCAATTCGTGATTTGAGCTTCGCGACGGGATCAGGTCTTTTCTCAGGTTCTGAAAAGAGCCGAAAAACTCGCAAGCTTGCGAATTTGGAGAAATCTATCGAGTCGGCTCGAAAGCCCAGTATGATCAGCCATCTGCAGCTACCGGCGTAGAGGCGAATCAGGGTGAGGGCACGAAGGAGACGTAATAGATGGTGGCGAAATTCTCGCTGAAGTCCACCCGGGAGACGGAGCCGGTGGGGACTGCGATGCGCCAGAAATTGTGGACCGGCGCTCCGAGGGCTTCGATTAGTATGGCGCGGATGACGCCTGCGTGAGTGACCAGGGCGATGGATTTGCCTTCGTGCTCTGCGATCACCTCTTTGAGGCGGCGGTTGATGCGGGTGCAGAGATCGACGATGGATTCGCCGCCGGGGGGCGCGTTGACGATGGGGTCGGCGACCCACTGCCGGTAGATCTCCGGGTCGTTTTTCTTGATGTCGAGATAGGTCCTGCCTTCCCACTCGCCGACGCTCCATTCATCGAGCTCGGGCAGGGGCGTGTTTTGTATGCCAGTGGCTTTTTCGATGAGGCTCGCCGTCGAGCGTACTCGAAATGCAGAGCTCGATAGAAGGATGTCCGGGCTCTCGCTCTTCAGCCAGGTGCCGATGTTTTGCGACTGGGCCATGCCCTTCTCGGTGAGCTCCACTTCGGGATCGTTGTAGAGCTTGCCCTGCTCCGTGGGCTCGGTGTGCCCGTGGCGGATGAGGTAGAAGCTGGTGATCGTCTCTGGCGGATGGAGTTCTTCGCTCAAGGTCAGTCCCCGTCGGGCGAGCTGCAGGCGGGGCTCAGAAGAAACTCTGCGTCCCGGGGCTTTTGTAACCCGTAGACGCCGCATATGTCCAGCAGTTTTTCTACCTGGGAGGACTTGAGAGGCTGCACGCCGCCGAGCATGTGGGCGACGAGCATGGTTTGGGCGTAATGCTCCAACGTTTCCATTTTGTAATACGCGTCCCAGATGTCATTGCCGATGGTTAGCGCTCCGTGGTGATCGAGCACCACGGCGTCGTGATCGCGGACGATATCGGCGATGGAGTCGGAGAGCTCGCCTGTGCTCGGTGTTGCATACGGTGCCACGGGAATGCGACCGAGGGTGCAAACCACCTCGGGCAGGACACACTTGTCGAGCTTCATACCGGCGACCGTGAAACCAACGGCGGTGGTGGGGTGCGCGTGCACCACAGCCTTTGCGTCCGGGCGACTCTTGTAGGCGGTCAGGTGAATGGCGATCTCGGTGGAGGGCTTGCGGCTGTTTCGGGCAGCGGAATCGGCGTTGGATTTGATGCTTGACGAGGCGCTGGCGGATGAGTCGTAAGAGGCATTGCCTGAGACTACGGTCGAGGCGCAGACAGGCTTGCCTTCGAGGTCGGTAATGATTAGGTCGGAGGGCTCGATTCTGGCCTTGCAGGTGCCGGAAGGCGTTGTCAGGATGCGCTCTTCATCGAGCTTGATGCTGAAATTCCCCTCCATGCCGCATATGTAGCCGCGCTGGTAGCAGAGGCGGGCAACTTCGATGAGGTCTTGACGGGCCTTTTCTTCGGTTTCTCTTGAATACACCTTGCCGATCTCCGATTATTAGAAGTTTCATATCAAAAGTGAATAAACGTTTAGATCTGTCAATTATATATATTCCGAGCATTCCGGGGATTCTCTAGATATTCTTGGCTTCGCCTAATTTCGTATTTGTCAAGCATGGTGTAGAATCCCCTCGTTCCTTATTTTGTGGCGTTTGTCACAGTGTTATGCGTCTCGCGAGAGTCTTCGAACTGGAAGACACGGGAACCAGCGGGAGTTCTGAGACTTTTCTCGAATTTTCCCAGGCTCGCGAAGTACAGCTAGAACGAGGTCCCTATGCGTTGTCCCGAGTGCACACAGAGAAATTCTGTAGCGGCTCGAAGCTGCAAGTTTTGCGGTAAGAAGTTCGAGAAGAAGACCAATGCCCTGCCGGTCAAGATAATCGGCGCGCTTCTCGGCGTCGGTCTCCTGGTCGGTGTGGCATCTGCCGTGGTGCCCCGCTTCGGCGGCCAGCAAGAGAGTCTCAAGGCTCTTGCAGACAAGATATCTTTCGGTCCCAAGTCCGCCGAAGAAGCCCAGAAGATGAAAGTCGAGCTGGACGCGGCATTGCTTGATTTTCTCAAGAAGAACGGCTCCCTGCCTTCTGCCGATCTGCTCACCAAGCTGCAGAGCAAACTGCCGACCTCCATATTCGAGGTACTGGTTTTCGATCTGCCCCGTGGCATGAAACTCGTCGAAGTGGATTGCGTCCTGCAGCCCTCCGACTACCTGGTGGTCGCCGACAAGCAGGGGCCCAAGGTTACGCAGCTCTACGGGCTCGATGTCTTCGATGACGCTGTCCTCATCCGTGGTGCCTCGGACGCATCGCTGGTGATGCTCGGTCACACGAATATCGATATAAAGAAAAAACCGAATGTCAAAGTAATCGCTCTCCTGCCCAACGGCAATATATCGGACCGGACCAGCAAGCTCGTTCCGCCGGTCAGGGGCACCGGCACCGCCGCCTTCGAGAGCAACAAGCAGGACATCAAGCTAGAGCGCCAGCTCGTTGAGACAGCGCTTGCCGAAGAGCTCTTCAAAGGCGATCTCAAATTCGCCGAGAGCCCGTTCAAAACCACCCTTCGCTGGAAGGGCGGCAGGTACGCTCCGGAGTATTCTCTGGGGAGCAGTCAGTTCGCCGCACTGTATGCGGTGGCGACCAGCCTGACCGATCCTTCGCAGAAGGAGCAGTTCGGTCTCTATCTTAATGATCCAGCCAAAGAGTTTTTGAAGTCGATGTCCGACAATCCGGTGGCGGCTCCGCCCGGATTTTTCATCGCCAAGATAGACGAGTCCAGGGGCGCGGCCAGCTCCGGGCGCCGCCGCCGTCGCAGCGCCAGCCGGTCTTCGGACCAGGTCACATATTCGCTGGCTTCCGGTAAGCGGACTTTCAGCGTGACGGTGCGGGGCGGCAACGGCCAGCGCTGGACCGTGGCAAGTATCGAGGAAACCGCGCCTGAAGCCAGGAGCGAGACCGTCGCTACGCAGTCCGCCCCGGCAGTCGAGACGCCGGTGCCCGGCATCGAGAGCAAAATCGTCGAGAAGCCGCCCAGCCGCGAAGACCGCCGGGCCGAGGAGCGCCAGGCGGCTGAAGAAGCCAGGCGCAAGGCAGCCGAGCAGAAGAAAGCCGAAGAAGCAGCACGGCTTGCCGAGAAGAAGCAGGCTGAGAAAGAGCGCAAAGCCGAGGCCGAGCGCAAGAAAGCAGCATCGTCCTCAGGCGGCGGCGAGATGGCCACCACGCCCAGGCGTGTGACCATGCGCCGGGGACCGGGACATCGCTACGGCAAGGTCCTGGTGACCAGCCGTGGCGAGCGCGTGAAAGTGCTTGGCAAGGAGAACGGCTGGTACAAGATCTCGGTAGACGGCAAGCAGGGATATGTTTACGGGTCCTATGTCAAGATGGACTCCGGCAGTAGCGCTGTGGCAGAGAGGCCGGCTCGGGAAGTGAGCCGGAAGGCCTCGGCATCATCGAGCAAGTCGAGCGAGAAGACCGCCAGCTCTTCGAAGAAGAACAAGGTCAAGATGGCCAGCGGCAAGGCCAGCAAGAGCGCTGATGTTGCGGTGGAAGAGCCCGATTTCGTCCCCTGACCCCCCGTCCGTGCTATATTTGAAGCTCAACGGGACGTGGCGCAGCTTGGTAGCGCGGCTGCTTTGGGAGCAGTAGGTCGCAGGTTCGAATCCTGTCGTCCCGAGGGTTTTCGGACACGGCATAATTTTCGGAATCATATAGGAATCAAAATCGGGTATTTCCCTGAAATAGCTTTGGTTTCATTTGATTTCATTCTAGTATTGGGACGGAGCCTTTCTACGAACCATGAGGTCGTAAGTTCGAGTCTTACCGGGCAGGCATATTAAACGGCTCAATCCAAGCGGTTCCGCGACGAGGAGCCGTTTTTTTATTGGGGTAGTTGAAAATGCTCGGGTCTATGTTGGGTATATGTGAGGCTCGCATTAAATCGACCACATGGTGCCGAAATCAATTCACCATGTGGTCGGTTTGGTGCGTTGACAAGATGAGCTTTGGCTCCCGTTCCTGATGACAGTGCGCATGTGGAACAGCTGACTTGACGCTGGGCTTGCGTCCGCTAGGCTTGTCGCCAGGCAGCCAGGGAAGCGCCGCCGCTTAGCTGGTCGTGTTCCTGTACGCATTAAAAATTTGCGGCGCGCACGCCTCTGCGGCGGCTGCCGAAATAGCGGACGCAAGGGGTCCCGGCGTCAAGTCATTAGCCATGTGAGTCTTTATGTTGATACTGTACTTGGTATCACCTTGCCTGAGATGTTAATGACTGATGTCATTCCTAAAAGGGTTTTGGGACGACCTAAAAGCTACGGACGGGCAGCTGAATGATATGATCGTTAGTTCGGTTGACTGAAGGTTTGCGGGCAGATCAATACTGGGTTAAGTCATGCATTTAAGTACAATCTCAATCAAGAATTTCAGGAACTTTGATGATTTGACAATGGATTTCGCTCCAGGTCTGAATGTGATAGTTGGTGAAAACAATATTGGTAAAACAAACCTCTTTGATGCAATCAGGATCGCGCTCGGAGGAGCATCGAATCAGGGAGATTTTGTCCGTGTCACCAAAGATGATCTGTCGAAAAACAAATATGGAAAAACGATAGGAGACTCGTTTCAGATCTCACTAGTGTTTTCAGGTCTAACTGAAGATGAAAGAGGAGAATTCATCGACATCCTTGAGCTAAATGATGAAGATCCAGGCTTATCATTTGCATCGGTTCACTTTAGCTGGACATGGTCCGAGGAAATTAACAGAGGTTCTTACCGACGTTGGGGTGGAGCGCGTACAAGCACGGATAACATGCCCGATGATGTTTTGCAGTCGATTCAAATTACTCTTTTGAAAGCGCTTCGAGATGCACTTAGCGGGCTGCAACCTGGTAGAACTAGTCAACTTGGCCGCCTACTGAGAGTACTCGCAAACGAAGAGCAAAAAGCTGCGGTCGAAACCATCATTACCGAAGCTAACACCAAGCTTGAAAATGATCCACTGATTCAAGAAGTTACCAACACAATTCAGACGTCGCTGACGAGTGCATCAGGCGAGGTGCTCAGCCAATGCGCTTCAATCAGTACGTCACCAGCGGAGTTCGACCGCATATCCAATAATTTGCGGATCGCGATTCAACGTGAGAAGGAGACACCTGAATCGAAGGCTACGCTTGAAGAAATATGGTTTAACGGACTTGGTTACAATAATCTGCTGTTCATTGCCACTGTACTCAGCGAATTGGAAGCAGCGAAGAGCGCTTCATTGGCCCTGTTACTTGTAGAAGAACCTGAAGCGCACCTTCATCCTCAACTACAAACATTACTTTCTGACTATCTTTCGAGTCGTCATACCTCAGAAGGTGACAACCATGCTGTGCAGACATTCGTAACAACTCATTCGCCCACGATTGCGGCACACGTGGATCCCGATTGTTTAATCGTTTTGCATCACACAACGAGCGGGAAAATTAAGTCAACAAGTATTCGCTCCTGCGGGCTTACGGTTAAGGAGCGGAAACAACTTCAAAGAATGCTGGATGTTACCAAAGCAACAATGCTTTTTTCTCGTGGCGTTGTTCTTGTAGAAGGAATCAGCGAAGCATTGCTACTTCCCGTTTTGGCAAAACGCGAACAAGTAAAGATTGCCGACTCCGCAATAGCGATCATACCTATATGTGGGGTCGACTTCTCAACGTTCGGCAAGTTGTTCCATCCTGATCGGATCGCAATGAACCTGTCCATCATAACTGACGGAGATCCAAAACTAACTAATGAACCCCCAAAGACAGATGCTGCCGGGCAAGAGGCGAAACCAGCCACCAACAATGGTGAAGCAGAGTCTGATGAGGATGAGCCGAGTGATCCAACATGGGATACAAAAATTCCTGTTAGAACGAATGGCAAGTACGAGACATGCAAACGCACTCAAGCTTTGGTTGCTCAGTTTGCAGGAAACGTGTGTGTAATTGTCTATCATTCTGAAGTAACGCTTGAATTTGATCTGGCGAACGCGGGTAAAGATAATGCAAGTCATATGTGTGAGGCCTGGCATGATTGCTTCGATGGCACTCCTCGAACGCTAAATCGTAAGATGCTCGGAGCCTGTGCGGACCAGGAACATAGAGTCTTAACCGTGTGGCGAGGTATCTGTATTGCAAAGCCAAAGGCAGGTAAACCTGAATTTGCGCAATCCCTGGCAAGCCGTTTGGATGAGAAAACAAACGACGGTCAATTTAAAATCACCACTCAAGAATTTGTCACTCCCAAATATATAAAAGATGCTTTGCTGCACGCGATGCCTAAATCATGAAAGCTTTCGACCCTACCGATGAACAAAAAGCGATCCTGAAGGCGGAAGAGCGACTAGTGATTGTTCGTGCGTGTCCTGGTAGCGGTAAAACAGCGGTTTTTGCCGAAAAAGTGAAACAGCTTGCCAGCCAATGGCCGCATTCTCGAAAGGGAATTGCAGCGCTATCATTTACAAATTCGGCCAGTCGTGAGATTTATGAAAGGGTAGGAGGGTCTCTCGTTTCTCCCCACTTTATCGGAACACTAGATTCTTTCATTCTCCGCTATGTTGTGCTTCCCTTCGGACACTTGATCGGTTTGCCTCGGACAGGAGCGCGCCTTATGCCAGCACCTATGGATGAGCGAATGAAATTTTCACCGTTCAAGTATGGACAAACGGCACGGGAAACGGTGCCAATCTGTTCCATCAAGATAGTCGGAGGATCAGTCGCAAAGCCAATAATGGAGTTTTTTGATCCGATTAAGAAATCTAGGGCGACGGTGAAGGACAGCCTAATTACTGATGCGGTAAAGATGAAGAGGAAGAATTGGGCAAGTAATGGAATAATAACGCATGCGGATTCCCATTACATTGCTGCCGAATTGCTAACGGTACACGAAAAAAAGGAAATGATTGCAGAAACGATAGCAAGGCGATTTCCAACAATTCTAGTCGATGAATTTCAAGACACCATGTCATTTCTCAGCCAAGCTTTGCTTTCCCTGCTAGACACTCGCACGGTATCTGGTCTTGTCGTTGGTGATCCGGACCAGGCAATTTACGAATTCGGAGGGGCTCCGGGCAATTTGTTCGATAGAGTGGAGCAGCTTACCGATGCGAAAGGTTATCCGATGGACACGACGCAGAGATTTGGAAAAAACATTGCTGCTGTGGTGTCCGTGCTATCAGACTCAAATAGGAAGATCGAATCAGCACCTGGGCTTCAAGACGGACTTGCTGTGCTGGTTGTGCACAAGTTCAAAAACACGGAGCTTACGCCAGATATTGCAAAAGCGCTCATTGAAAAGGTGTCACTACCGAACGATACAGTTGTCTTAAGTCGGAATGCAAGGATTTGTATGAGACTCAGTCCTCTCGCATTTGTGGATTCGTTTCCAGGCGGATCGCAGCTCGCTAGCCAGATTGACCGAGCAGTGTTTTTTCTCCGAAGTGGTGAGAATATAAGGGCAACAAATATTATCTCGAGGGAACTCTGGAGTTTTCTAACGGATAAGGACAGTCTCCCTACTAAGCAAGATCTGCACAATCTCGGAATAGAGAGAAAAGATTGGCGTCGAATTATCTACTCAATTTTGATTGAAGCCGATAGGTTGGTCGAAAATGAAACATGGAGCGGTTGGTTAATTCGTGTAAAAAACGCATTCGAGAAAGCACTTGAAGGATTAGGCAAAACCCAAAAGGTTGGTGCATCATTTCGCACAGATGATAAGTGTTCAGGTGTACGAGGAATTCCGCCTAGTCAGGAAAAGTACACACATAGAGTGCTTACCGTGCACCAAGCCAAGGGTGCACAATTTGAAAACGTGCTTGTTTTCATTGGAAAGCCACATGCCAGATATAGTCCTTGCATCTCTTCCCAATGGTGGGGAAATTCATCCGGTGAGGAGAAGCGTGTCGGATTTGTTGCCCTTTCGCGGTCAAAGTCTACGCTTGTTCTTTGTGTGCACGACGATACATTCAAGTCACTGAAAGCGAGTCAAGCTGCCTTTGTAGGTCTGTTCAATAAAACAATCATTCTTTAGAGAATTTTTCTTGGAGGAAATATTGTAGACCAGTCACACGGCGACTTGACCTCCTATTTTTTACTGCCATTGCTAGTGCCTTTGGCTGACCAACTACTACGACTAACTTCTTTCCCCTCGTAACGCCGGTATAGAGTAGGTTTCGTTCAAGCATCATGAAGTGTTGAGTAGCAAGCGGAATCACTACGGCCGGATACTCAGAGCCTTGAGACTTGTGAATTGACGCTGCGTAGGCAAGCGAGATTTCGTCTAATTCGTTGAAGTCGTACTTAACTTCGCGACCATCGAACTCGATGACGAGTTCTGATTCTTCGATGTCGATACTAGAGATGGTGCCTATGTCGCCATTGAATACTTCCTTGTCGTAATTATTGACGGTTTGAAGAACCTTATCGCCAGCACCATAGCTCCACCCAAATTTCGTTACCTGGGGACCGCTGCTTGAATTGAGGCGCTTTTGCAATTCGATGTTCAAAGAGCGGCTTCCAAGTCCGCCGCGATTCATTGGAGTCAGGACCTGGACATCCTTGATGGCATCAAGCCCAAATCTTTTTGGAATTCGCTCGCAGACAATCTGCAACACCTTATCGCTGATCTCTTCCGGTGTTTCTGCCGGCACAAAATAGAAATCGGACAGTTCTTCTTGTTTCTCTGTCTTGACTGGCATACTGCCATGGTTTATTCGGTGCGCATTGACGATGATTTTTGACGTTGCTGCCTGCCGGAAGATCTCAGTCAGCCTGACGACCGGTATCGTGTCAGAGGAGATGATGTCGGATAGAACTGCGCCAGGACCGACCGATGGAAGCTGGTCGACGTCACCGACAAGCAGTAAGGCGGTGTTATCTGGAATTGCCTTAAGCAACTGGTTCATCAAGACAATGTCGATCATCGAAGCTTCATCGACGACGATGATGTCCGCTACTAATGGATTTTCTCTATTGCGCTTGAACCCGAACGCTTTTGGATCAAACTCAAGGAGCCGGTGGATAGTCTTTGCTTCTAGACCCGTCGATTCCGAAAGCCGCTTGGCGGCTCGTCCTGTCGGGGCGCACAGGAGGATCTCTGCTTGCTTGGCGGCGATTATTCGCAAGATGCTATTAACAAGCGTTGTCTTTCCGACACCTGGACCGCCGGTTATGACGAGAAGTTTGTTTTTCAACGCAAGATCGACCGCAGACTTCTGCGATTCGGAAAGCTGTATTCCTGCTTTGGCTTCAACCCACGGGATCGCGTTTTCCACATTTACTGTTGCCCACGGAGTTTCGCCCTGGAGCAGGCGAAGAAGATTCGCTGCAACGCCCACTTCTGCCTTGTGCAATGCGGCAAGATAGAGCACCTGTCGATCATCAATGGTCTCTTCGATAAGGTTGCCTTCCTTGAGTTCGGTATCAATTGCGGTGCTTGCGAGTTCGTGAGAAATTTCAAGTAGCTTGGACGAAGTTTCCACCAGCTTGTCGCGTTCTGCCGCACAGTGCCCTTCGCCGGACAACTCTTGCAGTGCGTGCCGAACGCCGGCTTGCGCGCGAATTAGTGAGTCCTTTGGGATGCCGATTTTTTGAGCGATCGTATCGGCAGTTTTGAAGCCTATTCCGTGAATGTCCAATGCAAGTCGATATGGATTCTCCGAAACTTTGGAAATCGCCTCGTTGCCATATGTTCGGTAAATTCGAACAGCCCTGGAAGTGCCCACGCCATAGGATTGAAGGAAGACCATGATCTCTCGTATAACCTTTTGCTCCGCCCATGCGCTGACGACGCGTTCTTTGCGCTTTTGTCCGATACCAGGCAATTCGAGCATTCTTTCGGGAGTCTCTTCGATCACCTCGAAGACCCGCTCGCCAAAAGCTTTCATAAGCCTTTTGGCGAAATGAGGACCAATCCCCTTGATCATGCCAGAACCAAGATACTTCTCGATGCCTTCGAGCGTGCTTGGCGGCACAACCGTCAAGCGACGAGACTTGAATTGCAGCCCGTAATTCTTATCGTTAAACCAACTGCCGTCACATTCAATGTGTTCGCCTGGTGAGATAGAGGCTGTATTACCTGTCACAGTTATAAAGTCCTGATATCCACGGACCTTGACTCGCAGAACGCAAAATCCTGTCTCTTCGCTATGGAATGTCACTCGTTCAACGGATCCACTAAGCTGCTCAGTGCTTTCGCTCATAGTGAGATTTTCAGAGTTACTGGCATTCGTCGAGCTTGATTTTTGCATGCGAGACAGCCGTTAATAGTTCGAAATGAACAGTTCGGCTCCAATCTTGCTTTCACGCTGAACATTGCAGTTATTCATGCCGTATTGCAGCGACCAGCTTTTGATGTTCGCCCAATCATAGAGCTCTCTGATCTCATCACAATCGTCGTAGGTGATAAGAAATCGGTGCGATGAGTTCCTAAGGCTATTTGCCATGCCCTCATGATCAAAAGAGTGCAAACTGCCACCGTGTCCATAAAGCTTAGTAGCGGTAAAATACGGCGGATCTAGAAATATGAAAACATCCTTTCCGGACTTTCGAATAACTTCGTCGAAATCGAGGTTTGTGATTTTGGTTCCGCCTAGTGCTTGAGGTAGAGGAGCAAGACGCTCAATCGACGACGCGGTAAATCGACGAATACTTGCGGCACTCGAAAAGCCCCCAGCTCGCGTGGTGCCGGAAAACGTGACGCGATTAAAGAAGAAGAAAAGAAACGCTTCTCGATATTCCGTTTCAGGTTTCTCATCACGAGCTTTTAGGAAGTATTCTTTGATTTCCTCTGCCGATTTGAAATGTGACCGAAGCTTCTCAAGCTCCTTCTGAAGCCGCGCGCAGGAATCAGGATCTTGCACAGTGTGCCAAAAGGAGGTCAGCTCTTTAAACTTATCGTTAATCCAATATTTCTTGGCAAACGCAATAGTTTTCGCGTGGAAATAAACGCTTCCACCACCAACCATTGGTTCTCTATATTCTTGCGCTGACTTGGGGAGCATCTTCGCAATCTGTTCTATTGCCTTCTGTTTGCCGCCAGGATATCGAAGCGGCGAACGATATCGTCCCTTGAAGGGGACTTGCTGTGAAGATGACAGACTGGCAGTAATGCCAGCTGCGGAAAGCGGCTCGACTGCTTGATTCATTCTTCTAATGATAACTGTTTGGTGATGCATATCAACCCCAAAAGAAGTCTCAAAACATCGAGTGCATATCTGATATTTATACGTTGATAGCGAATAAAAAGTTCATCGGCTAAACTCACTTATCCGCAAAATTACTAAGAAGTCCGATAAATGGGAACCCAGAAGCAAAGTGGAAAAGCTTTTGAATTTGCCGTGCTCCAGGCACTTGCTTCATCTTTGGGCGTAGCGAATTGCCAAGTAGTCCAGAGCAATGCGATCAACGTCGCATCTACGGACTTTCAAGCACTCATTAAGGATAAGCAAGATGAAAACGTGCTGGCCGGAATCGCTGCTGCGAATTTGCTCCTGACGTTCGAGCCGCATCTTGTCCTCGTTTCCCAAGGGAAGTATCAACTAAATCTTTCGCTCCAATCGGATCAGGCTGGTGCGACTGGTGATGTCCGGGACATTCTTCTTTCTATTCCACAATTGAATTGGGAAGTTGGTATTTCAGCCAAGCATCAGCATGAAGCGCTGAAACATTCGCGTCTCTCGAATCAAATAGACTTCGGCGACAAATGGTTTGGTGTGCCTTGTTCCAAAGACTACTTTGATGACATCCGCCCGGTGTTTGATCAATTAAGGCAACTGAAGACACAGGGACTTGCGTGGTCGCAACTCGTCAACAAGGAAACGGATGTCTACAAGCCTGTTTTACTCGCTTTTCAGAAAGAAGTTCAGAGAATGGAAACGAATCACAAGGGAGTCGTGGCTCGTGGACTCGTTGCCTACCTTATCGGACACAAGGACTTTTACAAAGTCATCAAGCTCAAACGTCAGACAAAGGTGCAAATCTTTAATTTCAATGGATCCTTGAACGCGCCAATTCAAAACGTACAACACGACATTCGGCTAGAGAAATTGAAATTACCAAGTCGTGTTGTCGAACTTGATTTTCGCAGAGGAGATCAAACGGCAAGCAATACGACTCTAGACATGATTTGCGATGCGGGATGGCAATTATCATTTCGCCTACACAATGCGAGTACACGCGTAGAGCCATCGTTGAAGTTCGATATAAATCTCGTTGGCCGGCCTAACAATCTCCAGACTTTTACGGCTCTTTGGTAAACCGGTATCGCACAACGCTTCTGCTCGTGGTGCTTTTCGACAATATTCTTAGAAGTCTTGTAAAACTGAATGAGGAGAATCGAATATAGGCGACACCGTATGCGGTGTCATTGCAAGCGGCACTTGCTCGACGTTATTGAAGATTTGCTTAAAAGCAAGCGATTCGGGTCCAAGTGCATGTTATTCTGGTGGCGCCTGAGGTGTAGGCTTCAGGGAAGAGTGTTAAAGGTGTCAACCTTATTCAGAACTTGGTTTAGCCACCCGGCTACGCCGAGCAATCGGATAAGGATCACTACAACCTCCTTCATATTGTAGCAGGATTTGTTATTATGCGTCCGCTGAAAGGCAGACAGAGCCTAGCGAGGTAACTTCCCAAAGAAAATACCAGACGAAGCTGGAGTTGAAATCGGAGGAGTGCTTTGGGTTGTCGCGATACCCTGCTCCTCCGATACTGCTAAGAGGGTGATTAATGACAGGAAAACTGGATGGCTGGTACAGAACCAGAACTTATGCGCACTTTGATGTGCCAATGTCGCATGAGACTGCATCGGCCTATGTGACGGTGCCAGCGAATGTTCGCCGTCATCCGTTCTTGCCGTTTCTATCATTTGAGATGAGATCAAGAAGGATTCACAAGCCCGACAAGATACGCCCAATCAAGTATTCATCACATAAGGACAGCCATGTCTACTCCTACTACGGATCGATGTTGTCGTCGTTATATGAGAAACAATTGCAGGAAGCGAACCTCGGAGATGTCGTGCTCGCTTACCGTTCGGGTATCGGAAACAATATCACCTTTGCAGGTAGTGGCTTCGACTCAATTGAGAAACTTGGAAATTGTGTTGCAATTGGAATTGATATCGCGGAGGTTTTCGATCAAATTGATCACGAACTCCTGAAGAGAGAATGGATGGGTCTTCTTGAGACTACCAGGCTTCCTGACGACCATTACGCTGTCTATCGCTCGCTAACGAAGTATGCATATGTGGACAGGGAGCAGTGTTATGAGGCTTTAGGGTACAGTGGTCAACAGATAAAGCGCAAAAAGCCAATCTGTAGCTTGGAGACATTTCACTCTCGGATCAAGGGACGTGATGGAAATTCGAGCAGTCTCATACAAGTGAATCAATATTCGCATGGAATTCCTCAGGGTTCTCCGATGTCGGCCGTCTTGGCAAACATCTACTTGTATTCCTTTGACAAAGCGATGACTGAATTGGCTGATACTATTGGTGGTGTCTATAGGCGGTACAGCGACGATATATTGTGGATTGCTCCCTGTCCTGAAGAGACCAACATAATTTGTACTGTAGAAAAAGAACTGGCGCGCTTGAAGTTGAAGGTTCAAGAGGGCAAAACTACGATTTCACACTTTGGTTTGGGGCAAGGCAACAACATCTTACTTAAGTCAGGCGATAAGCCGTTTCAATATCTCGGGTTTACGTTTGATGGACAGCGGAGATTGCTTCGCTCTCAAACATTGTCGAGGTACTGGAGGAAGACAACGTTTGCTGTAAAGAAAGCAAAGCGTGACGCTCGCAAGGCAGGTGGCAGGGGATTGAGTAACAAAATCTTTCTGCGAAAGCTATATAGAAGATTTAGCCATCTAGGCCACAATAATTTCATTTCATATGCGAGACGCTCGTCTAAGATCATGAGTGGTGGACAAAAGTGGAAGGATAGCCCATCGTGGAAGCAGGTCAGCAAGCATTGGGACAAATTGCATGACTTGCTTCAGTGACGTCCGGGCGAAGGACTTATTAGATTTGCCAATGATATCTGGTCGCTGAGCGTCAATCTGAGTATGACTGGCAAGCCAATTTTATCGCAAGAACAAAGAAGCGCTGTGAGACGAATCAGACAGCTTATTGGAGATAAGTGCAACCTGATCGCTTTAGCTGGACCCGCCGGATCTGGGAAGACGACATTAATCCACCAGCTCAAGAAGGAGCTACAACAGGAAGTCGTCGTTTCTGCAATGACGAACAAAGCAGCCAACGTTTTGAGAAGAAAGGGTCTGCTTGATGCCATTACGACCTACAAGGCTTGTTTAGTTCCCATGTTTAAGGAGCCAGGAGACGAAATCATAAAGTACTTCAATCTGGACGCCCCAAACAATCCTGAACTCAAAGCGAAGCTCACAAAGTATTTTGATAGCGAGGTGCTAGACGAAGCGTGGCAGATCGCTCAACGGAGCGGTGTTACTGCCGGTGCTCGGATGCTTAAGATTGAAGACTTCTTTCGCGAATACTTTTCGGGCTGGGGCCCACGAGAAGAACGAAAGGGCGTTCTTATTATTGATGAGGCTTCCATGCTAGGGGGTGAGTTGCTATCAACCATTCGCAAGAGTTTCTCTCAAATCATTTTAGTAGGCGATGAATTCCAGTTACCTCCTGTGAAAGATGAAGCGGTCTTTTGGGATGATGTCGTAATCGAAGAACGAGTGCGGCTTCACCAGGTTCATAGACAAGCCAAGTTTAGCCAACCGTTGAGAGTTGCTGAAGTTATTAAATCCGGTTCTTATGTGCAGATGGAGCCAGTGAAGCCAATTGACATTGATCTATGCGCAAACGGAAAACCAATTATTGTTTGGCGGAATGAAGTCAGAAAGACTTTGACGAAGAAAATACGATATGCGCTCGGGTATATTGGCTCAAGTCCGGAGGTGGGAGAGATTCTTGTTTGCAAAGAAAACCGCTCCATTAGTGGAGTGGACTTCGTTAACAATTCAATGTGGAAGGTTGTGAAGACTGACGGCGGTGACAATTGTATGCTTGAAGATCTAGATGGGCAGAGGACGAAGGGGCTCATTGAGGTTCAAATGGAGGAGTATGATCACCGTGGGCATGGATTGCCATGTCGGTATGGTTATGTTCTAACCTGTCACACGGCTCAGGGATCAGAGTGGCCATCTGTTATGGTTCATGCTAGTGATGCTCGCAGTTGCTTAGGCCGGGACCGCGACTTTGGTCTGAAATGGTTATATACGGCAGTCACTAGAACGGAAAAAGAACTCATCTGGGTGAATGGCAAAATAAACTCTTGACTAGAGCGAAGTTTTGGAATTTTGCTAAATTAGCTGATTGATCCAAACAATAAGGAAAATCCGCCAATAAAATTGGCGTACCCATTTCTTGCTGTTCACGCTAGTTGATTGGTGGTGGCGCTGGTGGTGCGAATGGCCCCGTCGAATCTTGTTCTATTGGTTTTGTCATGTCTTCGATTTGCTGTCGCCATGAAGTTGGATTTTGAATTGGATATCGCTCGTAAGGCGGGATGTACGGTTCGATTGGTGGCGGTGGTGGTGAGGGATATGGCGGTGGGCTTGGATTTTCCTCTTTGGGTTTGAATTGTGATTGGAAATCATCCCATTGTTTGCCTGTCCAGTGAACGAAGTCTCGCGCAGCACAGCCAACCCAGCAATATCCGATTAAGACCATAAACGTGACCGCAATCATCAGAGTGCATTTCGATCGAAGCACTTCCTCGTTTCGAAGCGCTTCGTTGCTAATAGCTTCGTCGGCTGCTTGCTGTTTTTGTTGTGCGTTTTGCGCGGCTTGGGCGGCTCGTCGAGCCGCCTCCTCTTCTGCCTCTTTCCTTTCTCGTTCCGCTGTTCTTCTTCTAGTTGCTTCCTCCTCTTGGCGTTTTCGCTCTGCTTCCGATGGACCGGACGAAGAGCTTGAATTGTTGGTTTGGTTAGCGTTTCTATTTTGAGAGCTGTTTGGCGGCGGGCCGGCCGCCGCTGGTTGACAGCGGCAGCTCGGTCCAGATTTGTGTTCTGACTCGAAATGCTTTTTGAGCTTTTCGAAGTAGTTGTTGATTTTCTTTAGTTCTTCCTCGGTTTCTCGTTTTGCATCTGGGCTGGACATACGGTCTGGATGCCATACAAGAGCGAGTCTTCGATATCGACGTTTGATTGTGTCGAACGCTGCCCCCGGTTCTAGCCCGAGGGCTTGATATGCCTTGTGGAGTTCGTTCATTGGAATATTGCCTTTTGAATGTCGCCGAGGAGGGCGAATAATGCGAGTGCGCTTAGTGAGATAAGCCACCATGGCGGTGCGGGAAGTCTGGTGTCGGTCTCGTCTCCGACTTGAATGCCGGGACCGAGTCGCATCTCGATTGAATTGATTAGGCCGGTGACGATGGAATCGCAGGCTCGGAATTGGACGCCTTCTACTTTCGGTGCGAAGTCCAGGTAGATGAGAGTGGTGTCTCTGCCGGTATCACTTAATCTGACTTCTAGTCCGACGTGTCTCTGAAGGCGCTCTTTTCGTGTATGTATTTGTCCACGCTGATCCATGTCGTAATGAATCTGTTCGTCAGTAAATCTGAGGTCGGCGGTTATCTTTCCGCTCTGTGTGTCGGCGCTGGCGACGTGCCATTTATCGCCGAAGTTATAGGAGATGTCTGCCAAAAGTTCTCTGACTTTGGCGAAAGCTTGTTTGACCGGAACCTTGTATTCTCGCGGTACCGGATGGAGAAAGTTATATCTTTGAACTCGTGCCTGGTGGAGGAACGGCCATGCTGCCCATATTCCGGCTACCAGACCGGGGAAAGTACCGGCTTCGTTATTGTGAAGCACCATGTGCCCAAGGAAGGCTCCTGTGAGCAAGAAAACGAATACGCCTAATGTGATTGCCATGCCCATTATCGTTCTGCCCTGTCTGAATCTTCGAAATCGAAGCCGACTCCGAAGTCGTCGACGTTGCATGCTTTACACCAGTGATGGAGGTGTGCCTCTATCATTTGTCCGGTGTTTTGGAAGTGGAGCAGTTCTTCCTCTGCGTTAAGCACATGTTGGTTGCCGGTTCCCCAGTGTCGCACTAGGTAGACGATATTCATTCGGAGCATCGCCTCCGCGTTATCGCTCTTTCCTTGCTCCCAGAGGAACCTTGCGAGAGCGACGCATATCGTCGCTGCATTCAGCGCCATCTCGTTCGCTTCGAAGAGGCTGATCGCGTCTATGTAACATCGTTCTGCGAGGAACGGTTCGCAGAGTCTTGCGTAGAGTCCTGCCATGCAGGAGAGTGACCATGCGGCATCAAATTTGTCTTCGCGCTTTGCACTGCTTTTGGTGCCATCGTAAATTTCTTTGAACCTTCGGAGCACTATTTCGATTTCACGTGTGTCTGAAGCTACACAGTACATTCTGTGCATTAACGTGTACGTTTCAGGTTGCATATTTCTTGTTCTCCTTGTGTGAGGTGATTTGTTTCGTGAGGTTAGTCAAAGTCAGGAGCGTCATTGCTCTCTGGTTTCTTTGGCCGATGTGGATTCTGATCGAAATCGCGGCGGTTGCCTTGATTGTTCTTGTTCTTTTCGTTGGTTGTATACCGCTTCTGTCTTCGATCCTTTTCGTTCCTCCATTGTTTTTGATTTGAGTTTTTGTGGTTGTCGGGCTCATCGTTCGGGATGCGGCTTTTGATGTAACCACGCTTGCGAACGAATTCTGTTACTCTATGTCGAGGCCGGTCCGGCGGGTCATATCGAAGCGCCTGGTCATAAGCGGTGGGAGAGGTTAGAGGCAGCTTGAGCGGATTGGAATCTGGTGCGAAGACAATCACTTCGTTTTTCAAACCGATCAATTCATCTGGAGTGATTAGCGCGCGTCCCTGAATCATTTCGTGAACTCTGCCGCTGTCGTTTACTGTCGCCTCCTCGATTGTTGTTCGTCCTATCGCCTCGCTCAATTCCCTTGCTTCTGTGAATGTTTTCTGTTTGAAGTAGACTTGCGTTGCAGGCATGTCGATGATGATTTGAGCTTCCCTTCTGCTGTAGACTTGTTCGAGTTGAAAGTAGTTTTGGAAACCGAGAATCAATCCGATTTTGTTCTTTCTGATTATCGAAAGTGTGTCACCGATTCCAGAGATTTTTCCGAAGTTGGTGAACTCGTCGAGGAGCATGGTGATTGGATATTTCATTTCCTCTCTCGTCTCAAGGATATGGTCGAGAAGAAAATTCACCATCAGTGAGCCGATCAGTTTGCTATCTCTGCTGCGGCTCGGAACGGCGATGTAGAAGGTGAAGAGTTGGTCTTTCAATTTGTCGAGATCGATGTCTGTCGTCTCCGTCAACGTCACCATTTGATCTGTCATCCAGGGATTCAGCTTCGTGATTAAACCGGAGAACACTCCGTATCGAAAATCTGTTTCTCCACTGAGTCGCATCCATCCTTCGAATTCCATTTGAGCAACGTCGGATCGGCTTTCTCGTAGAACCCTCGCTAAGCGATCTGGTCCAGTTAAAAGGAGCCATCTCAGTGCTCCAAAGTGTCCATATTCTGGAGGTCCGGCTGCAGCGTGGAGAATTAGTGGAATCAGGAGAAGTTTCTCTGATCGATTCCAGGTTTGCTCATTCTTTGCCTCGCTTGGTTCGCCGTTCAGAATTATGAGGTCAGCGAGTTTTTCAGCTAGTTGCGCTTTCATCTCTTCTGGTGCACGTCTTACACGATCAATTGGATTTATTCTGTGAGACGTTAGGTCCGATGCGTTGAAGCAGTAGATTTTGTGTCCTGCCATTTGTCGCCATCCGGCTGTCAGCTGGTAGAGTTCGCCCGGCTCGTAGCCGGGCGTTGCCTCCGTAACAACCATGCTGGTTCCTATTCGTTCGACAAGTTGTGGAATGAAGAACCCCCGCGATTTTCCGACGCCGGTCCTTCCACACACTAGAGCGTGGGCATGTGTCCATAGCTCCGGTACTTGAATGTACTGGTTGTCGTTTGTCCTCCCTATGATTAGTCGTTTGGGATCGGGTTTGTGTTGAATGTAGCCTGCGGTTTTTAGTTCGTTCGTCGTCCCCCATCGGGCAGCGCCGTACACGGTACTTGGCTGCTTGTGAGTTCGGGCTTCTGATGCGCGTTTTGCATCTTTCTGAAGTTCGAGCAGGATCTGGTCGCATCTTTTTTTGACAGTCGGTTTGTGTTCCTCCTCCTTTCTTTTCTTCTATGTCGACTGTGACAAGCATGTCACTGCGGGTGGTGCTCCTCCAGCGCACCACTACTCGATATTCATGCCGCCACCAATCGCGTCCTATTTGCTCGTCGAGTCGCTCGACTGCAAGAATCTGGTCTAGCTGTTTGCTGGCTCTTGAAACTCGGTATCCAAGCCTGTCGAGCACGTTCACAGCTAATACCGGAAAGTCCTGGGCATTGGTTTCGACAATGCCTGAATCGTTTGCTTTCACGTTCATTACCTCGTAAAGTCAAGTCCGCGATCTCTTTTCTCGCGTTCCTTTTCTTTTTCTTTGCGACGGCGTTTGCGCTCGTCCTTGTTTTCGTCAATAGCTTTGTCTATGTCTTCAATCGTTTCCTGGTCGCGTGCTTTCTCTTCATGCGTTCTTTCAGGTTTGACGTAATCTTGATGTTTGTTTCGTTTGGCGTCTTCGAGATTGTCTTTTGCCTCCTTTAAGCGATCTCGGTTGTCGCGCAAGTCAATCCATCGAACCAGTTCATTGGCGATTGATGCGCCTTGCATGAAGAGTCCGACTACAGGATTGGACATCATCTGCTGTTGCAGTGGATTTACATAACGGTTGGCGTTGGGAGATGTTTCGGCAGCGCCCTGGCGTGCAAATCGATCTTTTGATAGTTGCAGTTGTCGGTCTGTCACTCCTGCCCATCTTGCTCTATCGGCATTCTCGATCCAGCCTCTTAGTTTTTGATACTGCTCAATCGGCAAGCGCTCGGCCTTGGGCTCTCGGAGCTTGTTGTCCAGCTTTGCTAGTTTTTCATAGGAGCTGTTTTTGTCGTACTTTTGTCCTTGATATTCGAATGCCTCCTTTTCTTTCTTCGGCTGATCATTTTTTTGTTCCTTTGACTGATCACTTTTTTGCTTGGGTTCTCGCGAGCGCTCTTTCTCATTAATCCAGGCGATGAGTTTTTTGTATTCTGCTGCCGGTATTCGTTCGTCGTAGTTGTCCCAAAGGTAGGTGTTTAGTTCTTTAAGGTCGGTTATTGAAGTTTCCTTGGACCATTCTTTGCCGGCGGCTTGAATTGTCTCTCTTGCTTGAGACTCCCGGTCTGTCTTATCGGAGTTCCTTTCAAGTTTCCGCTCTTTCGGTTTTTCCTCCTGTTCTGTCTTCCATTTGTTGTAGGGTTCATATTGCTCTCGGATAATTTTCTTGTGCAGCCATGGAAGTTCAAGTCCCTCCTTGATTCGCTCCTGCCGCTGCGCCTCGCGCTCCTTCTTTCTGGATTCAATTCGCTCCCGGTCTTTTCGCTCCCGTTCTTCACGAGCATGAGCGAACTCGATTGGACGGGTGCGCTCTAAGTGTCTGTCACCCCATTCTCTGAGCCGTGGATAATCCTCCTTGTCGATTCGGACGCTCTTGCCGCTCTTGTCTTTGCCGAGGATGACGACATGTATGTGATGGTGAGCGGTGTTGTTGTGTTCGACCGCGAACCATTTCAGTTCCTGTCCTTTTTCGGCAGCTAGTTGTTGCATGATTTCTCTCGTGTATTCCGTCTTGTCGAGCGGCTCGACTTCAGGCGAGAGCGTTAACTTGTGCGCTACGACCTTGCTATCTTCGAGTTCCCTGATGGCCTTGCGGAGAGAGCGTCCATCGAGGTTTTCTTCTGTTTCGTCGAAAAATGATCTGCCGTCTGGAGGTTTGTCATCGCCTGGCCTGTGCTGAATGTATTTGACATGCGCGATGGCTCGGGCTACTGCCACTACCTTCGGTGAGCGGCCGGCTACGCGACTTTTCTTGTCTCTTGCTGAAATATAGCTGTGGATTACAACGTTCATTAGCTGTTCACCACCTTCTTCATGGTTTCGGCAATTTCTTTCTCGTCGTTTTCGACGTGTCGCGCCATCCGTTGTTTTGCTCTTGTCACGGCCGCTTCGAATGCTTTGCGTGCATTTTCATCGTCTGGCAGTGACATCCAGCTCAGCTCGTACAGGGTGCCAATTGCCCGACCCTGTCGTGCGAGCATTTTGCAAATACGGTCGACGCCACTGTTAATTGCTTTGATTAACCCTTCCGTTGCATATCTGATTGCCTGGGATACCTCTGCTTCTTTTGTTCTTCCTCCTGTTTTTTCGTGATAGTCTAAGTACCACCGAATTGCTTCTCTCGCTAATTCGGTTGTTGTCAGGTTCTTTGCCTTAGCTTTTTGAGCGAGACGCTCTTTGTCTTCGGTAACTAACCCGATGTATAACTGATGAAACTTTTTTTGTGTGGGCATTTTTATTACTCATCCTCAAAATTGTTGCTGCACGCTGGTTTTCAGCGTTGGCGCAGAAGTTAGACCGAGCGAGCGAAATTCACTCAGATTCAAAAGCCTTTAGGGAAGCCAGTTTTCGGGTTTAACCTAGTCGTATGTATCTTGCATTACTGAAGAGTCAAGCCTCTCCGTAATGTCTCGCTTCGCTCGGTTGTTTGTTGCGCGTCGGTGCCACCTCCTCGCGGCGACACCATATATGGTTGCTGTGAATACTTTGCTGCTTGTCTGTATTTCTGAGTTGATGGCACTGTTATTGCTGGTTGCTATCTTTTATTCTGTGTTACAGAGCTATTTCTGAGGGTCTCTGCGGTGAGTTTTATTCCTGACGTCAGAAGACTACCCAGTAATCTAATTAGCGATATCAGAAGGGTACTGAGCAGGCTTAGAAGTGCCATTACTATCTGTCCGACAATGTCGAACATCGGCTTTAGAACCATGCTCGGATTACCTCCGGCAATTCCAACAAGAACCATCAAAACGAAGATAGGCAGAAAGAGTTGCTCGATAGCGCCGAGCGCCGAATTTGCTTCGGTCATTGTTTCACCTCCTGTCACCGCCGAGTCGCAGAACACCATGCATGCGGCGCCCATATCATCCGCGAACTCGACAGGTGACGTATTGGTTTTATATTCGGGCTGGACAAAATTCGAAGATTGGGAGACACCGGCCGTGGTGCTTTGGGTTTCAAGCCATGGCGATGCCTGCCCAAGAGGCCAATCATTCGAACTCGTCACCGCCCTGTTTTCAGAGTGCGGTCCCTGGAGGGATAGTTACTGTTCTTGGGTCTTTCGCTTCTTACGCTAACGCGGTGTTGTAGTTTCTTGTGATGAAGGCATCGAGGTCAGTCCGTTTGTATTTCACGAGCCGCCCGATTTTTATATAGGGGAGATTGTATCTTCCGGTGCATTTCCAAATCGCAAGCGTTTGTTCTGAAACACCGAGATAAGCAGCTGCTTCTCTACGTGTGAAAAGCTCGGAGCGCACGGAGGCAGCTCCAAAGGGAGTTTCTTGTGTCATATAGATTTTTTCCTTTTGGGTTGAGTCACTCGCCTGCATTTTTGTGACGCGCGGGCGAAGACTAATTTTGAAAACTTGAAGAATCGGCTTCGCTTTTCAGCGAGCAAACAATAAGCGGGAGATCAGTACTGCTGATCAGGAGTGTTGATTAATCGCTCTTGAGTGATTTTCCTTTTTCAGTTTGGTCCGGCTAGTTACCGTCACCTGCCAGGCGTTGGGAACGAAACCAGAGATAAAAGAAGATTTGTGAGACGCTGCAATAAAAGGTACAGCAGAAAAATAAGCAGGAAGAAAGATCAGTTACTGATCATTTAAACGGTAGGTCGCGCATCAGCGGCAATCGCTACCGTTTGTAGTCGACGATACTAGTATATCTTTGTTCCCGGTTTTCTCGGAATAGGGGACGGGACAGCTTGACTACGGGGTAAACCCTAGGTTTGCCACCTTCTATAAAGGAACGGCAAACGGAAGGAAAGCAGGAGAACACCGGTAAGCATTCTCCTGCGAATTTGGTGGCTACAGATCGCTCAATTCCATAAATGAGGACTGTACTCCCGGAGACTTTGCAGACCGTTCGAGCTGACAATAATGTGGTCAATCACCTTTACGCCGAGCAAGTCGCCAGCTTTGATGAGCGTCTCAGTGGTTTCCAAATCTTCTCGGCTGGGCGTCAACGATCCGCCTGGATGATTGTGCGCAACAATCAGTGCATGAGAATTTGCGATCAACGCTCCTTTAAATACTTCACGTGGATGCACTAGGGATGCGGAAAGACTGCCATGACTTATCACCTGATAATTGCAGATCGTGTTGGTGGCAGAGAGATGGAATGCTATGAAATACTCCTCCGAGTAATGACGAAGAGGTTCAACGAATTTCTCTAGATCGTCTGGACAGTTGACCGGAAGCGGATTGGCTCCGGGCTCCTTTATGAGCGCCAGGCGCATTTCAGGAACGATGTATTTCAGGTGTTTCTTGAGTGTTCTGCTGTTCATACCTAAACCTCCGGTTATGCTGCGGCTTTCGCCTACGCAAATCGAGGTACGGGGGCGGCTCTGCGAGTCAAGCGGCAGAGTTTTGGTGTGGCTCTTAGATTGATTGAGTTGCGCTTGACGCGCGGTGGCGCTGCTCCCGTATGATTGAGCGAAAATAGGAAAGGCACGTTTTCTTCATTTGAGTCCTTGCGGCTTTGACTGCGGGGCGGTGGGCGAGTCAATTCAATGAAAGCAGTGGCGCCGGATTGTGAGCAGATGAATTTGATTACCTCGGCAAAAAGCAAAAAGGGCAGGAACAACGTTCCTGCCCAAGGGCTGAGTTATCCGAGTTTAGTTCTTCACGGCAGAGAGCCGACTCTTCTTCGTGGAAGGCATAGCGCTTGTCGCCTCATCCTGAGCATCCGATGAAGGTTTGCGCCCGCAGAGATGAAAGCTCGTCAACTTGATTACGGGTTTGGTCACTTCGACTTTTACACCGTTCACTTCTTTGGAGAACGTTGAGAGAGCAAGCCGTCCGTGGACGAGAATTTCGCGGCCCTTCGTAACGCTCTTGAGTACGCGGTCGCCGATCCCGTTCCATGCATCGCAATCGATCCAAAGAGTCTTGTTCTCGTCGGTGTTTGCAGAAAACTCCTTTACGGCAACCGAGAACTTAACGACTTTGTTACCGGTATCTCCGAATGAGATGGAGTGTGGCTGCTGGCCGACGTAACCTATCACGGATATGGTATTGTTCATGGTGGCACCTTCAGTGCGTGTTAGTGCTCATCAAAGGACACGGCTTTCAGATGCCCAATGGACGCGCTCGCGCGCCCCACCAGGGGACTGCCATTGGAAAGCAGCTGAAAGGTGTGTCAGTCTCAGCACGTGAGACATGCACGGAGGTAGCCGCCTGTACATTGTATTAGCCGTATTCGGGTGGAAGAAGAGCAAGGTGTCTCACATTTGCTGCCTAAGGCTTCTGTAACTCCGGCTTCCACTCATCAAGAATGGCACCTTCAACTGGGCAAGCCGACAGGCAGGCGCCACAATCAATGCAAGTGGAATCGTCGATCCAAGGGTATTTCGTGCCTTTGGCATTGGTCTTTCCGTCGGCCCAATGGATGCATTCCACCGGACATACAGGAACACAATCGCCTACGCCTTCGCAAACATCAGTGACTATTGTGTAAGACATAAAGGATCTCCTTTTCTATTTCTGTCGCTTCTTCTTGGGAGCGTTTGGGAAAAAACACAAAGGATCGTCAGTTGGCCCGTCTAGCAACTCACTAATCGTAGTTTGTGCGAATGCCGATTCGATCAGTCCGACTGCATCATCAAGTCGTTTATGGAGCGGGCACAAATTGCTGGCGTGAATATCAAGGCCAAGAGGACAGGTCTCTATCCGCTCAATCGGGTCAACGGCATTGATGACATCAAGGATTGTAATTTCAGCGGGATCTTTCAACAGTGAAAATCCTCCTCCGAGGCCCCGCTGGGATTGCACTATGCGCGCTTTGATCAGCGGCTGCAGTACTTTTGAAAGGTACGGAGCCGGAACGTGAGTGATTTTGGCAATCTGGTCGGTCGTATAAGCCGTGTCAGCATTCTTAGACAGGAAAACTACTGCCCGCAAGGCATATTCGGCTGTTTGTGAAATCATTGTTTTATTTTAGCCTTTCTCCTTGATGAGTGGCGGTGAGTACATTCAACCTATTGTATCTTTCTGGAGCCAGATATCTAGATATTGATATCCAGTTTAACTCCTGCTAGCATGATTTGGCAAAGTTCGTGCCTATTAATTTGCTTTTGAGGAGGCGTTATGTCCTGGAGATGGAAGCTGTCAGTGCTTTTCGTTTTGATAGCGGGATTTTCGACGCTAATCTTCATGGGACATGAAACAACCGACCAGGCTCCACCGGTCCCTGAGCGGGTCGTTGATTCGGCTGGTAAACTGCTGTTTCTTGGCAGCGACATAATGGCAGGGCAAGCCGTTTTTCAAAAATATGGACTGATGGATGTAGGTTCTTTCTTCGGGCACGGAGCGTATAACGGACCTGACTTCTCCGCAGACTACCTGCATCGAGAGGCGGTGATCGCACTCGATCAACTGGCTCAGCAAAAATTCGGCAAGCCATATACTCAACTTGATGCAGGATCGCAAGGCGATGTAAGCGGACAGATCAAAGAAGAATTCAAGAAAAACAGATACGATCCTAAAACACAAGTACTGACATTTACGGATCATCAAGCGACAGCATATCAACAACTGACCCCACACTATGATACCGAATTTGGTGCGGGCGGCAATTTGCCCCTTCCAGTGGATTACATCAAAGATCCAACAGAGAGACTTCAGCTCAGCCGCTTTTTCGCCTGGGGAGCATGGGTATGTTCCACCAATCGCCCTGGCAAAGACTACACCTTTACTAATAACTGGCCGCCGGAAGAACTGGTTGGTAACACTCCCAACTGGCAGATATTCTTTTGGAGCGCAATGAGTTTGATAATGCTAATTGGCGGTATTGGACTCACACAGTTCCTTCTCAGTGCCTATCCCAACCTCGGTTGGGCACCGGATGGAACAGGTATGACGGACAACGTAAAATCGTATAAACCATTCAGATCGCAAACATCCATCTATCCTTATTTTGTTGTTGTAGTATTGCTGTTTTTCTTTCAGACTGCATTCGGAGTCGTAACTGCGCACTATATAGTCGAACAAGGATTCTACGGTTTCGACATTCGCAATATTTTCCCGTATAGCATCACTCGCAGCTGGCACCTGCAATTGTCGATCTTCTGGATTGCAACTGCATGGCTGGCGGGCGGCATGTTTATTGCTCCCATGCTTTCAAAGCATGAGCCGAAAGGACAGCACTGGCTTGTCAAAGCACTATTCGTTGCGATATTGATTGTGGCTGTCGGCAGCATTGGTGGTGAATGGCTGGGAATCAAGAATATGCTCGGTACTCTCTGGTTCTGGTTTGGGCATCAGGGCTGGGAGTATCTTGAACTGGGCCGCTTTTGGCAGGCGCTTCTGACAGTAGGCATGGTGCTCTGGGCGTTCATTGTTTTTCGAAGTATTCGTCCTCTATTGAAAGGACAGGACCACGGCAGCCTGCCCTACATGCTGCTTTACGGCGTCCTTGCCATCCCGCTATTTTTCAGTTTTGGCATGATGTATCACCCAGGAACGAACTTTGCAGTCGCTGATTTCTGGCGTTGGTGGGTTGTTCATTTATGGGTGGAAGGCATCTTTGAGTTGTACACAACAATCATCGTCGCGTACTTCTTTTGCAGTCTCGGTATGGTCTCAGAGAAATCAGCACTCTCTGTGATTTACGTCGACATCATTCTCTATCTGGGCAGCGGCATCGTGGGCATCGGGCACCATTATTATTGGACCGCACAACCCGCCATTAACATGGCGCTGGGCTCGATGATCTCGGCATTGGAAGTAGTGCCGCTGACGTTGTTGACGATGGAAGCCTGGAAGTTTGTTCACTTGGCTAAAGTCGAAGGCTCGATCAAGAACTTCTCGCACTACTGGGCAATGATGTTTCTCATAGCGGTCGGCTTTTGGAATTTTCTAGGGGCCGGCGTTTTTGGTTTCTTGATCAACACGCCGATAGTGAGCTATTACGAGCACGCTACGTATTTGACCTCAAACCACGGACACGCCGCGCTAATGGGTGTATACGGAATGTTGGCTGTCGCTGCTGTTTTGTTCTGCACTCGATACTTGATAACGGAAGAGGCGTGGAGCAATAAATTGATCGGTATTTCGTTCTGGTGTTTGAACATCGGACTGTTGTTGATGCTCGTGCTCAACATCTTTCCGGCCGGTGTTATTCAGATGGTGGCAAGCTACCAGGATGGATTCTGGTACGCGAGAAGCCATGAATTCATCCACTCGCAGTTATTCCAGGTATTCACCTGGTTGCGTGTCTTGGGCGATCTAACCTTCGTGATAGGCGGTGTGCTGCCACTGGTATTTGTCATCGTTCGCGGCATGTTCCATATGCGCAAATCGGCTCAACCGGAAGCCGGTCCGGTTGAGGCCTAGGGGAAAAGCATAACTTTCACAATCATCCTTTAGATTGATCGTTTTTGTTCGCTGTGGATCTATTATGGATATAAAGGTCCAGATATCCAGCAGGAGGACGCGGACATGAAAATCGGTAAAACCATCTGTACGGTTTGCAACTACATTTATGACGAAGCACTGGGTGAACCCAGGCAAGACATTCCTTCGGAACTGAAATTCGATGATCTTCCTGATGAATGGCGCTGCCCTGAGTGCGGCTCCGCGAAGGAAATGTTCCAACCATGTTCGTGCGTGAGTCTTCCAATATATGAGCAGACATGCGTCGTTCATCGCGAGGAGAAAGATGTACTAGTGTCGAAGGATGCTTCGCGCACTGTGAGCAAAGCCACGCAAGTAGGGCAGTTGGTTGCAGAGCGACCGGCGCGAGCTTGCATCTTGGAGGCACACGGAATTGACTATTGTTGCGGCGGCAAGGCAACTCTTGAAGAAGCATGCCGGAAGAAAGGCATACGCGTGGAAGAAGTCCTGGAAAAACTGATCGCTGCCGACCGAAAAGAAGTACCAAATGAACTCAATTGGAGGACCGCGAAGTTAAAGGATTTAATAGATCACATCGTAACGGGATACCACGAGCCATTGCGGCAAGAATTAGAGCGAGTCTCTCACCTTGTTGAAAAAGTGGCCAAGGTGCATGGTGATAATCATCCAGAAATGGTTCAGGTCAAGGACGTTTTTAATCGCTTTAGAGCACAGCTAGAGTTACACATGCAAAAAGAGGAGATGGTTCTATTTCCTGGAATTGTCAGCATGGAGACTACAGGTAGCCCGCAGATTTTTGGCTGTGGCGGCGGAATCGAACATCCGATTGATGTTATGAGTCAGGAGCATGATGAGGCCGGTGAAGCGCTTTGCGCCATGCGCCAGCTCACAGATAATTACACCCCACCGGAAGATGCATGCAGCTCTTTCAAAGTGTTGCTCTACTCTCTTCTGCAAATCGAATCCGAAATGCACCAGCATGTTCACAAGGAAAACAACATACTGTTTCCGCGCGCTCTTGCGCTTCAGAAACCTGCGGCAGCTCGCCGATAAGGCCAAGTCAGGGCAGAGCAGTTACGCAAAGGAGATTACAGATGATATCCCAGACAGCCGAATATGCTCTTAGAGCCATTGTGTTTCTTGCTATGAACCCGGGCGGCGCCTTTACGACGCAGCAGATAGCTCAGACAACAAAAGTTCCATCCGCATATCTGTCCAAAGTACTCAAATCCCTTGTGAAAGCAGGGCTTGTGCAATCTCAGCGAGGACTGGGCGGGGGCTTCGTTTTGACAAAGTCGGCAGAGGATCTAAATATTCTAGAAGTTCTGAATGCGGTTGATCCAATTCCACGAATCCGTAGTTGCCCGCTTGGACTTAAGGCGCATGGCACTGTGTTGTGTGCTTTGCATAAGCGCTTGGATGATGCGACTGCGATTATCGAAAAGAGTTTTGCCGACACAACTATCGCGGAGTTGCTTGCACGCCCAACAGCATCGATCCCATTGTATGAATTTCCACCGGACAAAGGCGATTCTGCCTGTGCTTGTGGATGAATTAGAAGTTAGTCTAAGAGGTAAGAACAATGATTATTACACGTAATACGACAGTGAAAGAAATAATGGAAGCTCGACCGGACGTTGCAAGCGTCTTTCTGAAACACGGTGTTGATGTACCTTTGGAATGCGATGAGAGTATTCAGGACTGTGAGCTGGAGCTGTGCGACAGTATGTGCCACATTGATGACATTGATGCACTGATAAACGATCTGGAAAAGTTTTTCGCTACTCCAGTCAGTAACTAGGTATCGACAGTTAAACCGCTGACACGAAAGCACGCAAGTGCTTAGTGCTAAACATCACGGGTTAAGATCCCAGGCGAGCACAGGACAAAAAGGGCGATGATGAAAACAGAATCAACGAAACCTTCAGTAGTCATAAGCATAAAGCGAGAGCAGCAACTGATCAAACTGCTTATGACGTACCTGGCTACAGGTCTTGTGTTCATGGTGCTTCCGGGGACTTTCCTCGGCGTTTGGAATCTGTTTGCCATCAGCAACGCGCAATCAGCGAGTTCGGTATCTGCAGCCTGGCTTCAGGCTCACGGGCATGCTCAACTCTTTGGTTGGATCGGAAGTTTCATTCTTGGGATCGGATTTTACTCCATTCCAAATCTCAGGCGCGTCTCCGAATGGTCCTTTTGGGAAGGTTGGCTTACATGGGCACTCTGGACAGCCGGAGTCGGGTTGCGCTGGCTGACGGATGTATATCTCTGGCATTGGAGAATCTTGCTTCCTCTTTCGGCAGCCCTCGAGCTGCTCGCAGTTGCAATCTTCCTAATGCGTTCAATTCAAGGACATCGAATGCAACGTGAGACCAAGGGTGCAGTCGAGTCATGGGCCATTCTTGTTATCGGTGGGACTATTGGCCTTTTGGTAACGATGGGCTTCAATGTGTTCGAAAGCTTTAGGCTGGCGGCAGCCGGTTCTTCCCCGGTCTTTCCGGCAGAATTTAACAGCCAATTTTTGCTCCTCTCTATTTGGAGCTTTCCGGTCCCCATTGCGTGGGGATTTACCGCGCACTGGATGCCGATATTTTTGGGGCTAAAACCGGTTAGGTCGAAATTGATTCTGCTGGGTTTTTCGCTAAATCTCGTCGGGATAATAACCGCATTGGCAGGGCAGCTTCTTGCAGGTTCGTTGATTTTGCTTCTAGGTGCAATACTGATTACTATGGCGCTTCGAATTCTGGAGCGCGCTGAAAAGCCGGCCAAAACACAAGGTGTGCATCGTAGTTTTGACAAATTTATACGCCTTGCATACGTCTGGCTCCTAATCGCTGGTCTCATAGCTGTCTGGGCAGCACTAGAGCCTACTTCATTAGGAATTGGCGGAGCCGGACGGCATGCGCTCACCGTCGGATTTCTTATGACAATGGTATTTACGGTGGCACCGCGGATGCTACCAGCTTTCTTGGGTCGAAAGAAACTTTTCAGTGAGCTATTAATGTTTTACGCGCTGCTCCTGACGAATTCTGGCTGCCTACTACGTGTGTCCTCTGAAATTATTGCCTATCAGCATTACGCATCGTGGGCTTGGGTCCTATTGCCAATGTCGGCAACGCTGGAATTGTCAGGAGTCGTACTTTTCACACTCAACATGATTGGAACGTTTCGTGAGCGGCCGCTCCTGGAGGCGGTTAAAATTTGAGCGCGGGAATATTTGCGATACTGAATTGATCTGGCAGCATTATCATCGAGCAAAGTTATGACAGACACCACGCTCATCTTTACTGTAGCTGCCGGATTCACAATGGCGTTTGTTCTCGGACTATTGGCTTTCAAGCTACGTCTATCACCAATCGTCGGTTACCTTGCTGCCGGAATCGTTATTGGACCATACACTCCCGGTATGGTAGCCAACAGCCAACTTGCTGCCGAGCTTTCCGAGTTGGGCATTATTCTGCTTATGTTTGGCGTTGGTTTGCACTTCTCGACAAAGGATTTGCTAGCTGTTTCAAAAGCCGCATACTTGGGCGCTATACCGCAAATTGCGCTCAGCGCCGTCGGTGGATGATTGGTAGCCTTAGCGTTTGGCTTTACATGGGGGACTGCGCTCATCTTCGGGTTAGCTCTTTCTGTAGCCAGTACCGTAGTCGTTATCAGCGCACTTGAAAACAAAAATCTACTTGTTGAAACAGAAGGCCGAGTTTCGATTGGTTGGCTCCTCGCTCAAGATCTAGCTCTTGTTTTTTTCCTGGTTTTAGTTCCGCCTCTTGCTGAAGCGCTCAAACAGCCAGTTTTCGATTGGTCTCAATTTGTAGACATTCTGCCGAATTTCTTGTTTGCTCTGACTAAAGCTGCAGCCTTTATCGCTGCAATGTTGTTTGCCGGACGTAAGTTCTTTCCATGGCTGCTCACAAGAGTCGCCAACACAGGATCTCGCGAGCTTTTTACGTTGTTTGTGATTGGTGTACCGATAGGAATTGCACTTCTGGCAGCTCACTTGTTTAGCGTTTCAATGGCACTGGGAGCATTCTTAGCAGGAATAGTCTTGAACGAATCAGACCTTTCTCACCACGCTGCTGCTAAAGCGTTGCCGCTTCAGGATGCATTCGCGGTTCTGTTTTTTGTTGCAACCGGAATGTCGTTCAGTCCAACGATTCTCCAGGCACATACAGCATTATTGTTAGCGGGAGTGACATTTGTTGTTCTGTTCAATCCTGCTGTTGCTTTCCTGCTTATGACAGGAGTGATCAAATACAGTGCGAAGCTGGCTGGGACAGTCGCAGCAGGACTTGCACAAATAGGCGAATTTTCAATTCTGCTAGCATCGCTTTGTTTGAGATTGGGAATTGTCTCGGATTCAGTCTTTAACGCAATTGTCGCTATCGCCCTTCTGTCGATTTGCTTGCACTCGTTATCGTTTGCAGGATTGCAATTGGTCTTCTCGAAACTGACAATGTTTCAGAGTTCGAACGACACAGAGTCAAAACAAGGTGACTCAGTGGCGGTTGCTAATCATGTCGTGCTCGTCGGTTTTGGGCGAGTGGGCGCGGTAATTATAAAGATGCTTATTGCTGAGAATATTCCAGTTATCGTCATCGAAGAAAACAAAGAGATAGCGGATCGGCTCAACGCAAGCGGCATTAGCTGTGTCTATGGAGATGCTCAGCTACTTGCTGTTTTAGAAAAAGCGAGAGTCAGGGACAGCAAGCTTCTTGTTGTTACGGCTACAGATCCCCTTGCTACGAGAATGATTTGTGACCACGCTCATGTAGTGAATAACGAACTAGCGATGTAAGCGTTCCACCAACCCCATACTTGAAGGCGGGATTTCAGTAGGCTTTCATGAGGGAGCACCATAGGTGGAGCCCGAGATGAACCGAGCGAGCAAGCGTGACAAGGCGAAGGAGAAGTTCTGGCGCAGCGCCATTGCCAGGCAGAAGAGTAGCGGGCAATCCCAGGCTGAGTTCTGCCAGAAGGAGGGGCTGAACTCCAACACCTTCTGCTCCTGGAAGAAGACGATTCGAGAACGAGATCGAGAGAACGAGCGCAAGGGCGTGCAGCCCTAAGACCGATGCGCCGGTTGCGCCAGAGATGTCGTTCGTCCCGGTGATAGTCGCCGGCTCGCAGGCTCCGCGCTCGGAACAGAAGCGGAGAGAGGTCGCCGAAATCAGGTTTGGAAGCGACCGAGTCACCATTTTCTCCGGGGCAGACTTGCCTACACTCACAGTCCTGCTGGCTGCTTGCAAGGAGACCTTCTCGTGATCGCTCCCAACAATGTTCGGGTGTTTCTCTGCACAGAGGATACCGATATGCGCAAGAGCTTCTCGGCGCTTTGCGGACTCGTTCGCCGGTCCATGAATCTCGACCCACTGTCGGGCTCTCTTTTCGTCTTCCGGAACAAGCGAGCCGACAAGATCAAGCTCCTCTATTTCGACCGCGATGGGCTCGCCATCTGGTACAAGGCTCTCCAGAAAGGCTCTTTCAGATTCCCGGATCTTAGCAACATCTCCTCTGCCGGCGTTGAGATTGACGCTTCCACGCTCCGGCTGATTCTGGATGGCATCGATCTCCGCAGCATTCAGCGGCAGCAGCGCTACCGGATCAGCCAGGATGGGCAGGTCGAGCACTTGCTTCTGCGCGAAGCTGAGCTCGGCAGCGAGGCGGACAGACCCCTCTGATGAGCTGTCCCGGTCCAGGGTAGACAAGAGAGAGACACCATATCTAGCGGTTGTCGAAGAATCTCGCATGACAACGCATCGTGATCAGGCAGAGTCACCGGTAGTGTCAGGGCACCGTTGTCACGAGCGGAAACGGCTCGACCTTCAGTCTACCGACTATTCAGAAATGCCTTAGAGAGCAATCAGGAGCTTGCCTGGAGCGCACCGAACATAATGATCATTCTCGGTCACTCAAGTCGGTCCCTGCCCTGGAGCGGAAAATGACGATATCTTCATCTGGCATGTTGATACCATTAATGGTGCTTACTGTAAGATATAGTGGTATGCCAATCGCGAAAATATTCGATGTCTGAACGCTCCTCTTTCGATCCCGACTACTTCCCCGATAACCTTCCCGAATGCCATCGAGTCATATCCGAGCTTCGCGCCGAGGTTAAGCGCCTCCAGGCGCTCGAAGCAATCGTTGAAGAGCTCAGAAAGAAGGTCGCCAACCTCGAGACCCAGGTCAAAAACCAGAAGCGGCCTGCTTCGGCAGAAGCTCCGCACAAGTCTCGACCGCTTCTCTCACTGGCACCGGCAAAGTCTACTACGAAGAATCCTCCGCCCTGCTTGAAGAGAAGAGCGCAGCTCTCTCGATCGCTCCTGAGGAGAAATCCCGCGGCGGTGGTCGCACCGCTCCTCAGTCCGCCATCGCCGAGAAAGTAATCGAGCACGAGCTCTCTCAGGAAGAGCGTCTCTGCCCCGACTGCAGCATTAAGCGCGGCGTGATCGGTTTCGAGGTCTCCTGCCAGCTCGATATCATCAAAGCCATGCTGCAGCGGCTCAAGCACATCCAGTTCAGGTATGCCTGCCCCGGATGCAACAGTAATGTCATTCTCGCTCCAAAACCCGATGGACCAATCGAAAAGGGATATGCCACTGCCGCATTGATCTCCTACATCGGCGTATCCAAGTTCGACTATCACCAGCCGCTCTACCGGCAGGAGAAATTCTTTCGCTCCTACACAGTGCCGGTCTCTCGGTCGAGCATGTGCCGCTGGCTCAAGAGCGCTGCCGATATATTCGAGATAGTCGTCGAGAGAATGCGACAGTTGATCCTCAATTCCCGAGTCATCCAGGCAGATCACACGACCATGCCAATGCTCAAAAAAAGGAAAAGGGAAGGTTCACCAGAGCTACATTTGGATTTACCGGGGCGACGACTCGCAGCCATACATCTACTACGACTTCACCGAGACGCAGCAGGCTATTCATCCCAAGAGTCGACTGAAGGGTTTCACAGGCGTCCTGCAAACAGACTGCGCCAGCTATTTCCTGGCTGTCGATGCCATTCATGCCGGATGCTGGTCCCATGCCTTCCGCTACATGGAGGCTGCCAGAGACGAAGACCAGGAGCGCGTCGATTACGCTCTTGCGATCATTAAGTGTCTGTTCGATATTGAGGACAAGGCCAGAGAAGCAACTGATGAAGACCGTAGAAATCTTCGGCAAGAGCTCGCGATTCCGAAACTCGATCTCCTCAAGTCCTGGCTCGACGCTCGAAAAAGGGAAGTCGACTTTCTTCCTGCAAGCAACTTCGGCAAAGCTGTCGGCTACTGCCTCAACAACTGGGATGCTCTCTGCCTGTACGCAAGCACAGGGTTCGTTGCCGCCCACAATAATAACTCTGAGAACGGTCTTCGCTCCGCCGTGCTCGGAAAGAAGAACTGGCTCTTCGCTGGCTCTGTTGATGGAGGCCGCTCTGCCGCCATCTGGATGAGCATCATTCAGACCTGCCACAGAATTGGTATCGACCCCATGGAATATGCCGAAGACCTGCTGAACCGCCTTCCGGCCACACCTACTTCCCAAATCGATCAGTTCCTTCCGGACCGCTGGAAAGCCGCACGTCAGGATGAATAGCCTGCGCTCCGCTCCGCCTTCGTCCATGGTGCCTTCCTTCAACTCCTGATCTTCTTCGGCCATCAAGCTTGCCAGGCTCTGACGCCGATTTCAACATGGGGTTCGTGGAACGCTTACCTAGCGATTATTGCTCGCACGCACTCGGAAGAAGAACTGAATTATCTTGAAAAACGTCCGGGCGTGAAATTGGTTGTATTTGCAGAGCGCGAGATAGCTGCTACTTTGTCAAAGTATATCGCTGGTGTCTTTGAAAAAGGCAGACAAGAACTTTAGAGAGCAGGATTGGTTACTCAAAACCGCGTCTCCCGAGCGCAACCGCACAAGATCTGTTTCAAATATTCTTCGTGATGCCTCTATCCATCAGGACTTAGCCAGTACATTATTCTCTATCAATAGTTAAGACACGCTTAATCCGGAAACCTAACGATTCGGCGGTAACTCATCCATGCTCATGGTTACCGGCTTTTGGGCTATCGCGAACCTTTGATACGATAGGAGTAAGGAGTTCGCCATGAAAGTAAGACACCTTACAGTCGTTGGTTTTGTCGCGGCAGTTAGCCTGTTGGCGCTTGTTTTTTCGACGTGGATTAAGCCATTCAATATAGATTGGTCGCCGAAACAGATCTGTCATTCTGAACATTTGTTGTGCAGCGCCCCAACGAGTTCATCAGTTTACGTGCACGAGATCAGGCATAGATTGACCGGTATCGTTACGGGTATCGCGTCGGTTTTTGCAGTTCCACTACTCCTGCCCCAATTTAAAAGTGTTGGATTATTTGAGCCAAGAAACATAGCGGTCGACATTCCCCGCCCTCTCTGGCTTTTACACAGGTCTCTGCTGATTTAAGCTATATAGAGCCTACTGCCGACCGTTGTCACGGCGTCTGCGCCGTCGATCTAACTCAGCGAAAAGTCAACTCAGCATCCGTATTAGCTCACAAGATAGCTTTATGTGGAAAGCGAGTGATTGAGCAACTCTTTAACAGTGGAGATCGAGACAGGAAGATTTGCTGTCGCACAGTGGTCGCGCCTGCAGTAGAAAACTCATTTATGACCTGACGCAGGTAGATCGGTAAGAAAATTCGAGACCGTTACAGAGGCTAATCAGCCCTGTGACCAGGTTGACACATTAATGTCACCGCAGCTTACTTGTGCAGGCCGAGGATACTTTCTTAGAGGATTACATCATGACACTAAATACGATACTGCCCCAACCAGTCCAAAACGAGGTAAGAGAGTCCAACCGTGAACCGTTAGCCGTTAACGACTTACTTGAAGAACTAACTGACGAGGAACTCAATACTTTGGAAGCGATGCTCAGACTATTTCTTGGTTACAGCAAAGGCTGCTGGAATAACCAGCTAGGGAAACCAGACAGCGAGCTGTTCTTCCTCTGGGAGATACCGCCGAGTCAACTAATGACTGCCGAGGAGGATTTGGAATCGCAATTGGAGTCAGCTCCCTAGAAACTGGCTTGAGCTGAATGAAGTTATGAAATTGGAGGTCATGAGTATGATGAGCGAAACGAAAATGCATGGGTTTGCATTCTATTTGACCATGGCACTGGCACCTATCGCGGCGGGGGTGTATTACCTTATGGGCGCAAGTCCCTTTGCAGTAGCGGTTGGAGTAACAGTCGTTGGTGTTCTTATCTATGTAACGACTTGCATGTTCTGTTCTCCACTCGTGCTAGCTCCGGTCCCTGTGCCAATTGACGAGGATGAAGATTATGTCTAACCGAGTATTAGTTGTTGAAGACAATAAGATCATGCGTGAAGTGATGCAGCACTATCTCAATGGTTTAAAGGTTAACTGCTATGCAGTGAGAACCGGAAAGGAGGCTGTCGAGCTGGCAGAGTACTTCGACCTGATTTTCATGGACATCGACTTGCCAGGAATTGACGGCAAGGAAGCAACTCGCCGTATTCGTGCAATCGAAACACAGAAGCGTTTACGTCCTGCAGTAATTGTGGCTACCACAAGTGGAGACAACGATCTGGAGTGCCTGGCAGCCGGCATGAACGAGGTTTGTCGCAAACCGCTCTATCGAGCAGATGTGGAGAGACTCATTCGGCGATGGATCATAACGAAACCTCAGAACGTGCCCAGGCAAGCGGTTGCCTAACTACTCCAATAACAACATAAAGAGAGGAAATCATTATGAATATTCTAATTGCACTAGACAGTTCACCAACAGCACAAGCAGCACTGGAAGCAGCATTAGCCCGCCATTGGCCGCCAGCGACAGAGTTCCGAGTTTTGACTGTTCTGCCTCAGAAGAGAGAATGGACAAGCGATAGCGTGCACGACGCATACATTCTGGTCGATGATGCTGCCAGCAAAATAGAGGCGCGTAACCCCGACTCAATAGCCACGGCACTATTCGGTGAAGGCGACGCAGCGAAATGTATTCTCAAACATGCGCGAGAATGGCCTGCCGATCTCATCATCGTGGGTTCGCACGATCGTGGTCCACTCGAACGTTTGTTCATGGGCAGCGTATCCAGAGCGGTATTTCAAGATGCTGATTGTTCTGTGCTGGTTGCTCGACGCATTGACGAATCCAGCGAAGTCAATCGTGTAGTTGTTCCGATAGATGAATCATTCAACGCGCAAATTGCAGTCGACAAGCTTCTTTCGTCAAGATGGCCTGAGAATACATATTTCAAATTGGTCAGTGCCGCGGTGGTTGATCAACGAATGTTTGGCCGGCAAGCAAAGGATATGGCTCATGTAGACGTAATTGAACAGCGCGAGGACTATCTATACGGCATTAATGAAACACTTCAAAGAACCAAGGCTAAACTTGATGTGCACTTTGGCCGTGAATATGTCGACTGCGTAGTTCGCGAAGGCGAGCCTGCACAAGTGATTCTAGATATCGCAAAAGAATGGGATGCCCATTTGATCGTTATTGGTTCAAGCGAACGACCAGGCGTGACCCTGAAGATGTTTGGGTCGTTGGCTCAAACAGTAGCGCTGAAAGCACCGTGCTCAGTACAGGCTGTGAGATGGGTCGCTGCGCCTTTGCGATCCGGAATTCCGAAGGCTCAAAGATCTCCCAAGCAAGTGCTATCGGCCCCGGTTAGCCGTCGCAAGAAAATATAGGAACCGACGAGAAATAAAAGGAGGATCTGTCCATGACTACGAGACTGAACGAACGAGAAGCTAGTCGTTCACGAACCAGCAAAAAGAAATCAGTAGATATGATAAAGCAGGTTGCTACCTGGATTTTGGTTGTTTTTCTGGTAGTAATGTTGCTCGCTCCGCTTGTTGGTTTAGGATGATCGCGTTGTATATAGGGTGGTAATTATGCTGGTAACTTTGAGTGTCCGACCGGAAGTCAATATTCCTCTTGCTGATGCTCTGGAGCAGGCGACTCCATACTGGATCAAAGCAGAGGAACTCGAACAATCGTTTCAATTCCAAGAATCAGAAGTATTCAGGCGGCAAGCCATGCGTCTTGTGGCGAAGATATTGAACGACATTGATGGCTTCGATCGGTAATGTAGTCTATACAGTCATTCCCGTTCTCAACACCTTCGCGACTGCATCAGTTCGTGTCTTGACATTGAGTTTCTTGAGCGTATTTCGCACATGCACTTTGATCGTTTGCACTTCAAGCCCTAGAGAATCTGCCATTTGTTGATTGGACATTCCGTCGATAAGCAGGCGAACAATTTGTTTTTCTCTACGAGAAAGAGTGCTGAGTTCGGGCATATCGACGCGGTCGGTCAGAACAGCGCGCATCATAGGCAAGCCTGGCCCGTGCAGCAAATAGTGAGCTATTAATGGTCCAATGAAACTACCGCCTTCGCTTACAATCGAGACTGCTGCCGAAATTAACAGCTCCGGTGTTTCCCTCATAATATAGCCGTCAGCTCCTGAGTCAATGCTCGTCCAGAAGTCGCTTTCGCGGGACAACAGCATGATTACTCGTGTCCCGAAGCCTAGCTTCTTGATTTGCAGCGATGCGGCGACGCCGTCTATTACAGGCAAGTCCCTCTTAATAAAAACCATTGTGGGACGAAGGAGTCGAGTCTGCTCGATGGCTGAACGCCCGTCTTGAGCTTCTCCGATAATTTCGCAATTATCAAGACGGCCCAGCAAGTGTCTCATGCCGATGCGAACAACTTCTCGATCTTCAGCGAGTAAAATAGTAATTTTCTTTGTTTTCATAATTACCTCTTTGGAGGTAGTCTTTGAGGTAATAGCCTACAGCTTTTTGCCTGTTCTGCCAAGTCCCAGCTTTGGTCCTGTGCGCAACTGGCGGGTTTGCTTGTTTATTTTCGGAAACTACCCCAAAAGAGGTAGTATTTGTCAAACAGTATTATCCCAAAATGCTATGATGGAGGTATAAACGGAAAGAGGTTGACGGCACCATATTTGGTGTACCTGATTCTTCGCGAAACATGCAAATCTAAATAAACTCTGAACTACAGGACCATCGAATTATGCATGTAACGCATCCGCCCGCATAGTTACCTGCTTTTGAGCCTCTTTAATTGCTTGGTACTATGCAAGAAAGGAGCGCATTATGAAACGTCATCAAAAAATAATGAGCCTCGTTACCATCTTCGGTTTGTTGATGTTCGTTTCTGCGTCCTGGTTCAATCAGCCAGTCTCAGGCGCCGTTACAAGTTTAGCCGGCGTTGAGCACAACGAACTTTCTTTCGTTTCGTCCACTTATCCTACATACCTGGCGGAAGTCAAAACAAAGACTCCATACGTTGGGGCCTGTGATCTGTCATTTAAGGATGCCGGTAGTGCTCTTGGACCACGAAAGTCTATTGACTCGCTTTTGTCTCAGTCCGGGATGAGCGCATGCAACCCACGCTCATTATGGCTTCTGCATCGTTCTCTATTGATTTAAGTCGTTAGCTTGAGTATCTGCACTCTGCCACAGGAATTCACTAATCGTGGGTCCTTCTGCGCACAGCTAGGATTGCCTGATGCAGCTTACAGACTAGCCTCGCGTTTCGAGGTGGGCTAAACACATACACACCGGCACAGAATACTGCGTTTCACCTAACGCAGCGACCACACACAGGAATGGCTTAATCGCGGTTACCGCACAGGTTTCGGTCGATATGTTCTTTGCTACTGATTTGGAGACATAGAGATGCCACTACATACGATATTACAAACAGATAGCGACAGTATTCCTGAAAGAAGCGCGCAGACTGGCGAATGGTTCGTTGCAACCGAGGCTCTTCGCGGGAAGAGCGTTGAAGAATTCACCATTGAGAATCAGACAGGGGCACTCGTAGTTGCCTCACGTAAAGGTTTTTGGAATGGGGATCTAAACAAACAAGACATTGAACTGTTCCTTAGTGGCACGCCTGAACAACTAGCCGCTGCGCAGGAGACGTACAAGCTTAAGCCTTTAGTCGATGCTCTGCTCGACCGTCCTGAGCCCTACTGGGGGTAAATTTCGTTTTTTTGAGGAAAGAGTAATGAACACGATATCTAAGTTGTATTTGCAAGCAGGTAGGTCTTCCACTTCACCTAAGACCCTGGCGATGTTGACCAAGGCGGCTTGCGAAAAGATTCGCACACGTGTTGCGGAAAATACATCGACACCGGCACATCTCCTTCAACTCTTGAGCGGGGATGAATGCACGGATGTTCGAATCGCCGTTGCATATAACGCAGCCACTCCAGCCAATGTCTTGTGGATGCTTGCATTGGATTGCAATCCCGATGTGAGACTTAGCATGGCTGAGAATCACAATCTGTCGGCGACCATCCTGATGTGGCTAGCCGGAGACGAGAATCCATACGTTGCACTGAGAGCCGAAAGAACACTTGCGACCAACGGTCACAATATCGACGGCAAAGGAGAATCAATTATGTCCGCAACCAAGATCGAACGGACCCTGCGTCGCATGCTCAACAGCAAGGATCGACTCAGCAAGGCAGACGCTAAGCGGCTCCGTGAGCTAATTCTGGAAGATGGCTATTTCAGTAAGACTGAGAGAAAGGTCGTAAGAAATGCCATTGAAAACGATCTACTCGACGACCCTGCATTTGAAGTCTTTCTTGATCTGTACTTGCACAATCAACTCGGACATAAGGATGAGCGTGCGATTGCCTAACAGGTAAAACGTTCAAGTGTACATTCACCAAAGGAGATTTGTATGAATATTCTTGTTGCCATTGACAGTTCTGCTGCTACCCATGCGGCTCTTGCTGCTACTCTAGCTCGTCGTTGGCCGGAAGGAACAGACTTCCGCGTGTTGACTGTAATACCTGGAAATCTGCGTGACAAATTCAGCAGTGGCCGAATCAGTCCTGACGTTTTCCGTGCTCATCGCCTGATAGATAGAGCGACGAGCGAAATTGAATCACACAACGAAGATTCAATTGTGACCGGTCAAATCGATGCCGGGAATCCGACGAAATCAATCACCAGAAGCATAGATGCATGGCCGACCGATCTTGTGATTGTCGGTTCTCACGAACGTGGTCCAATGGAGAGGTTGTTCATTGGAAGCGTTTCGAAATCTGTAATGCATAAAGCTAACTGTTCCGTGTTAGTGGCCAGGAACCTGGTCGAAACACCAACTGGTTGCAGCCCGATGAATAGAGTAATGCTTGCGATTGATGACTCGCCTTATTCTAAGGCTGCGGTAGATTCCGTGCTTAGTTCAACCTGGCCCGCGAACACCCGCTTCTATATTCTCAGTGTCAGCAGTCCGATGTATTCAGGATTCGCCTACGAACCGTCTGCTATTGCCGTGAACTTGGCACTGGAGTATCAAGAGGAACGGCAGCGAGAAGTTGAAGAAATGGTTCTTGGTGTATCGCGCCAGTTCGAAGACGTCTTCGGGTCAGGCAACGTTGAATGCGCCGTTACAGAAGGATATCCAGAAGATGTGATTCTCAAAACTGCACGTGACTGGGGTGCGCATTTGATTGTCGTTGGATCGCATGGGCGTCCCGACATGGCAAAGCGTTTTCTCGGCTCGGTGTCGCAGACAGTGGCTATGAAAGCTGATTGCTCGGTGCAGATTGTTCGATCCAGCGTAGCGCAAATCAAGCGCATGAAGGATCGTAGCAGAGAAGCAACTAAACTGCCGACTGCAAGCGGTTTTTAGAATCGCTGGACTACAGCCACAACATATAAGGAGAAAGTCATGATGAGATCTATAGCACGGGCACCACAAAACCCCCAGGGAAAAATCCCTATACATGCTCGCTGGTACAGAGTTGAAACCCAAGCGCTGTTCGGAAAATCGATTGGAGAACTCTGCATCCGTAAATTGACCGGCAGCACAATCATGGCCGTTCGTAGGGATGGCGTCATAGCTCAATTCCCAGATATCAACTTTATTCTGTTGGAAGGGGATGAACTTTATGTCGTAGGAACACGCGGTCAACTTGCGGTTTTCGAGCGAGTGTTCGGAATGTCCGAGAGTTACAGATCTAGATCCGACCTGGCAACTTTTGAGAAGAAGATTGCATAGGCAGGGAAACCTTCAATAGAGTCAGAAACAAGGAGAACAAAGATGGCTACCAAAGTAAGAGATACACCCGACACCTGTTGCGTGACTGCAAGATCAACAGGTTTTTCCCATCCTATCTGGGGAATCATCATTGCCTTGCTGCTCGCCGTCATGCTTCTTGTTTCATATGTAAACAAAAACGGCCCAATGGCGAAACAGGCATCGTCGCAAGCTGTCACTACTCAGTCTGCTCCGCACTTAGGTCCTTCAGCGGCTGAACTCATTCCTGTGATTACCGGTGGCGCCGGCGGTAGCACATCACTTGGAGGTAACTCGTCATTGGGTGGTGGATCGCATTAACGCGAACGCGGCCGAAGCAACTTGACGATTTGATTGGAGGTAAATATGAACAGTTCAACGCTTAAAAGACATCCAGGTCTGCGGCTCTTTGCGCGAGATCACGGTGTGGGACTTATTTGCGCTCATCGCTTGCGCAAGACTACTCGCGCGACACGAGAGGAGCGTATCAAACTTGTGGAGCAGATGCAGTCTGTTTGCTCTGATGTTCTTACATTGTCCCTGGCGGACGAGCAACGAGTGCTGGCTCCAATGCTTGCCCGTACTGGGTATGCTCATCGGTTTTTCAGACACCATCAACGTATACGAGATTTGATCGAGAGTTTGAATAAACTCGAAGAAGCTGAAGATCCGGGAGTCGGATTGCTTTCCATGCTTGGAAACGCTCTTGATGACTACGTGCGTTGGGAGGAAAATATTTTGTTCCCAGCAATCGAACGAATGTTGAACGACGAGGAGTCAGCATGGCTGGTGGAAGTCACCCAGCACCTTGAAAATTCTCGTTGTCGACCGACGCAGAATCTGCATGCGTCGATTGCAGGAGCATGCACGTGCGGAAATAGAGCGACTCGATTGGATACGCAAAGGGACTTGCCGAAATTAGAACCAATTGAATCTGACCGGAGAGTGAAAACTGCTGTTGCAGTCTAGGTAGGCGAAGGAGCATCATGGACATCACGGACTTAACCATCAAAATCTGCCGACACGGAAAGTCGAAACAAAATACCGGGTGTGTCGATATTCGAGATATCGGTGATTACAGAGTCCCGCTTGCAGAGGAAGGAGTGAATGAGGCTCTGCAAGTAGGTCGGGATAACGCGGAATTTCTCCGCGCGCCCGGCACTCTATTCTACCGCTCGCCCTATCTTCGAGTGCGCCAGACCATGGACAATATCCTACTCGGTGCTGGACTCCAGTTGCCCGGAGGGGAGCCTGCAGTACGTATTTACGAAGACCCGCAACTTCGTGAAGTTGAGCATGGTTATAAGAGCGTCGATGAGCAGTTCACTATGCGCGAGCTTCATGGCTGGTTCTACTACCGATTTGAAGGCGGAGAATCGCCTGCCGACTGCTACGATCGATGCGCTAGCTTTATTGAATCGATGATGCAACAGGTCAGGCGCAAATCCGGCACACGGCAGGTATTCATTTGCACGCATGGTTTGACCGCCCGTTTGCTTGTGATGCGCTTTTTGTATTTGACGGTCGAACAATTCGAGATTATGGAAAACCCCCACAACTGTGACGTGATCACGATTGCGCCATTGAGCAAATTGGTCTATCCCCAATTCAAGAGTCGCCGTTGGGGCGTTGTAGGTTTGCGTTTATCGCACGAAACCAAGAACGAAGCTTTGGCAGGGGACTTGATTTCAAAATAAACAGGAGATCAACATCCAATTGAAAAAGAATGTATTCACTTGAGCAATGCGCAATTTAGCGCGGGAGGATATCATGACACAATCAATCCATGTTCAAAACCAATCGCTTAGTGAACCCGTGCTGAATCAGCCAACAGTAACGGCCTATCGTTTACTTCATATCTTGTTTAGCGTGGTCCCAATAGCAGCTGGATTGGATAAATTCACTAATTTATTGACGCATTGGGAGCAGTATCTATCGCCAATGATACTACAAATGGTTCCAGTGCCTGCAAACGTGCTCATGATGTCGGTCGGAGTCGTTGAGATTATCGCTGGTATCCTGGTGGCTCTCAGACCCAGGATCGGAGCGCCTCTTGTAGCGGTTTGGCTCCTGTTAATCGCAACAAACTTGGTTGTGACAGGACACTATTTCGACGTTGCTGTCCGTGACATTGGGCTAGCAGTGGCTGCCTCGGCACTGTTTCTTCTCACGAAGTCAAACGCAAAAAAGTGAGTTTGATCTCGGGAAGGAATACCGATCAAGAAAGCTAGCAGGGTAATCGCAAAGTGAGGTGCCATCATGGCTATTAGAATCAAACGAGTATATGAAGATTCAGCAAATAGTGGAAAGTCTCTGTTTCTGGTAGATCGGTTGTGGCCACGTGGCATTCATAAAGATGCTTTGGACAATGTCGATTGGGTTCGGGAAGTTGCTCCAAGTTCCGAGCTACGGAAGTGGTTCGGACATGATCCCAAGAAATGGCGTGGTTTCATGTCACGGTACTTTAAGGAACTTGACGAGCAGCCTGAGACATGGCTGAAGATTTTCGAAGCTGCAAAAAGAGGAAGTGTAACCCTTTTGTATGGAGCTAAGGATACTGAGCACAATCAGGCGGTTGCACTGAAAGCCTACCTGGAGAATAAGCTCAGTCATAGCCATGTTCTCGAGCCCGTCGAATGAGGTGGTATCACATGTGGTGGTCTGCATAGAAATAGAAGGAGTAAAACACATCGATGCCTGACCACCACCTCAAATTTGGAGATAAAGTCATGAACACAATAAAAATGATCCATGCTGACTATATAAAAGCCGGCGCGCCTGAGACGACGCCCCAAGAGCTGGCAGTATTGTCAATGTCTCTGCTACCGTCCGTCAGGCGGAGGGTTGCAGAAAACGAAAATACACCGGCCGATATTCTCGAACGCCTGTCTTATGACGTAGACTCGGACGTTCGTATCGCTGTTGGATTGAATAAGACCGTCAGTGAAAACGTCATTGCGCAATTAGTTAACGATGAAGATGATGACGTTCGCCTCTGGCTGGCATCTGTAAGCTATCTTCCCGAAAAGTTTTTGCAGCAGTTAAGCGAGGATGAAAATCCGCACATAGCTCAGCAAGCTTATCGCATGATTAGAGCACGAAACGATGCCATAGCACGGATAATTGTTAGTTTCGAATTCTTTTCTGATGACCATAGTAAGGTTATTTCAACACTGCAAGAAATAATCGAGCAGCATAAAAATTGGCCTCCGGCTCAGGTCATTGAGAAAACAACCAATGTCCTGGACGAGATCAGAAAACATCTAGCAAGAGCCAAGACAATGTGCCTTGGATGGTTGGACAATATGCGTCTCGATCAGTCCGAAAAACACGACGTGTTTAAACGAAGCATAGCTGATGAGACCGAACTTCTCGGTGATGTTTCCGATCTCATCGGTAGTTACGACTGTGTGATTGTTCCTGTAGAACGTTTATCCACATTGCTGGAACGAGTTAAAGCGCACAAGGAACTCCATGAAAACGAACTGTTCGCCGAGATAAAGAAGCATTCCCTGCAAAAGGCTAAATCGGGGGAGTATCAAACAAAAGGAGCTAAATCATGACTGTCACAGTGCATCCAAAAACACACCTGATAAAACTCACAGAGCGCCGTGAAGTCGCAGACCGAACTTTAGCCATCTGGCTACAGAAACCTGCTCACTTTGATTTTACGGCGGGACAATTTGTCGAGCTTTCGCTGGTCGACTCAGAAGAAGACTCTGCGTCTGAGCAACTAGCTTTCTCAATAGCCAGCTCGCCCGAAGAAGATGCCTTGATGTTTGCAACCCGCTTGCGCGGTGGAGCTTTCAAACAGGCACTAGCTACGATGGCGATTGACAGCGAGATAAAAATGGAGGGACCATATGGCAACTTTATCTTGCATGACGATGCCAAAAGACCAGCCGTATTTTTGACAGGCGGGATTGGAATTACGCCTGTGAGAAGCATTCTGATTCATGCTGCAAAAGCTAAGCTGCCAAATCAGCTATTACTTTTTTATTCCAATCGGCGGCCAGAAGACGCTGCGTTTTTGGATGAGCTCAGTGCCGCGGAATCAATGAACCCCAATTATCGGTTTATCCCTGTAATGACACAAAGCGAAAAGTCTAAACGGAGTTGGGCAGGTGAAACTGGACACATCGACTATAAGATGATTTCCAGATATTTAGACGGTGTAGTGGCTCCCATCTATTACGTCGTAGGCTCACCAGCATTCGTGCAAGCATTGCGCGGGATGCTTGTAAGCGTCGGAGTGAAAAATGACGATATTCGTTCGGAGGACTTTGTTGGCTATTAGCGTTCGTTGAAGGCAGAAATCAGTGTACTTAGGATCTCTTGTCGAGCACCACATGCGGTTAGCGGAACATTGAAATCACCGGACACAGAGAGACATCGTCAGCTAATGTCAGGAAGAAATAATAATGGAGGTAGTAAATCATGGAAACCAAATCAAAATCGTCCAGCCGTATAACTCCTGAAGAAGTGAAACTCAGATTGGACAACGGGGAGAAGCTCACATTCATCGATGTGCGCAACGCTCAACCCTGGGCCGACTCAGGGTTTAAAATCCCTGGTGCGATTCGCATATCACTTGCAGAATTGCAGCAATGCTTGCCGCTCATACCTCGCACTGAGCCGCTCATCACGTATTGTACTTGACCGCATGAACAAGCAAGCGCCAGGATGGCGTCACAGCTTACTGAGTTCGGCTTTGACGAAGTGCATCCTCTGCTCGGAGGGTTTAATGCATGGTTAGAAGCAGGGTACCCAATTGAATCCAAGTGAGTCCTAGCGAGGACAAAGCCAAATTTGTCAGGACCTAGCTTTTGGAGTCTGCAATCCCAGTCATCGTTGTTTTTTGAGGTAAAAATTATGGATGCCTTTAGATATTTAGAATTAGATCACTGCCGCATCGATCAACAACTTCGGTCGCTGATTGATAATTATGATCAATGGACGATTCGAGAAGTGTTCGATAAGTCCGTACGCGTTTTTGATGAGATCCGCCAGCACTTCGCTCGGCAGGAATTATTGCTGTGTGCGAATATCCGCGAGATGGCAGACACACAGAAATTGATGAATCAATGTTTGTCTGATCGCAAAAGGATACAAGAGGAAATTGACAGTTTGTTAATGAGCCACGTAGACGATGCAGACTTCAAAGAGGAGCTTCGTGCCTTGCTCAAGAAAATAGACGAACATATCCAGTTCTCTCATGAAACACTTTATTCGGATCTACAGAAGCGCCTCTCGCCACAAGCGCGGCTTGATCTCGATACGAGGTTTGAGCAAATGATGCTTGCCTAGACCAATAGCCGAAGAGCATGACCATTTCTTGGATGACTGATGCTAAAATCCCGCCCGGTGACTAAACTATTTTTGAAGCCCAAACCGCCGTTCAGACTGAACCTTACGGTTTGGGTGCTACGCCGAATTGAAAAGAATTATATCGATCACTGGGATGGCGAAACTTATCGCCGAGCCCTGGTTTTGCAGGACGGTGCAGTAGAAATCGAAGTGACGCAGGAGGGGTCATTTAACGCTCCCGTGGTGGCTATTTCAGTTCGCAATGAGGAGGCCGACCCGGAAACTATCAAAGACATAGTTACAACGATGTTGGGACTCTCTGTCGATCTTTCAGACTTTTATGAAACCGCGCGCAAGGACGAACGGCTTGCCGAATTGACATCGCCTTTTTTCGGGATGCGGCCAACGCGGTTTCCGTGTCTCTTCGAAGCACTGCTAAATGCCGTGGCATGCCAACAAGTCTCGTTGCCGGCTGGACTGCAAGTACTAAACAGGCTAAGTCAAACTTTCGGTAAACAAACCGGCCACTTATATACATTTCCGACGGCAGAGGCTCTTGCACTGGTTGAGCCTGCGGACATAAAGAAGGTCGGCTTCAGTTTGCGCAAAGCCGTAACGATTTCAACAATCGCGCGTTCTGTTGTTTCAGGCGACATGGAGCTTGAACGCCTAAATGACCTGAACGATGAGCAGGTTGTCTCCAGCTTGACCAGCTTGCCGGGCATTGGCAGATGGAGTGCAGAATATGTGTTATTGCGTGGGATGGGACGATTAGATTCATTTCCGGGGGATGATGTCGGAGGCGCTGCAAAGCTTCAAAAGTGGTTGTCCCTAAAAACGCGACCGACATATTCTGAGGCTAAGGCGCTGCTGAAGCGATGGCATCCTTACCAGGGGATGATTTATTTCCATTTGCTCTTGCGCAGCTTGCAGGACAAGAGCATAGTCTAGTCAAGGCTATGTTGCATGCCTCTAAAATTCGACATGTTGGCTGCTTTTTCGTTGGAATTCGACTTCAACGACCTTATTTTCCTTTTCCTCCGGCTTTTCAAACATTTTCTTGTGAGCGACTTCACGGGCGGTCCGCTCAGCTTCATGTGCGGAGTGTGCATAGACTTTGCGAGTGGTGCTTACGTCCTTGTGGTTGAGAGCATTACCGATCACGGAGAGACTTGCTCCGGTCATCGCCATATAAGAGCCTAGCGTCCGCCTCAAGTCGTGCAAATGGAGAGTCTCTATTTGTGCGCGTTTCAGAATGCGTTTCCATCCTTTCTTTGGATCCGCTAAGTGCGGAGTCCTTCTTCCGGGGAATACATACTCAAATGATTTTCGGCTGTCAAACCGTTTCTGAAGTATCTCCAGTTCTGGCCCGGTAAGTAGGATCGTTTGAGCTGTGTCATTCTTTGTATCTGGAATTTTCCAGACACCGTTTTTCAAATCAACATCCGCCCATCGCATCTTGAGCACATTCATTTTGCGGGCTCCGGTGTAGAGGCTGATGAGAACATAGTCTTTAATCTCCGGGTTCTCTTCGGCATTGATTGCCTCGATCAAGCGCGGCAGTTCTTCTGCGTATACAAATCGATCGCGGTGTTTCAACTTGAATTTCGTAATCCCTGTCGCTGGATTATCACAATCAACCAGCTCCCATTGCTTACCTTTGTTTATTACGGCCCGCAATAGCTCTACCGTCCGGTTGGCAGTTGCTCTGCCATTCTCCTTGCCTAATTTATTCACGAGCATCTGCACCTCGGAGCGCTTGATGGAACTCACCGGGCGTGCCTTCCAGTGATCCAGGTAGCGATAAAAACATTCCTCGATCACTTTCCATGTCTTGCAATGATCGATGGCGTACCCATGAAGATACTCTTTGAAGAGATCGCCGAGAGTTATACCATCCTTTTTCTTTCTGGCAGCAAGGGGATTATTTCCGAGGGCCAATTCCATCATTACCGCTACGGCAAGCACTCTTGCCTGCTCGATGCTAAGTCCAGGGTTATTAGCAAGCACCGAAAGTGGATCTTTTTGAAACTCAGGAGTCTGGATAGCATCCGGGTTGAATCGCCCGAGCACTATTCTATGGTTCTTTCCGTTGATCCATTTATATACTGAAAAACTTTTGGTACCGGAATCGGTGACACGGAGCTCTAACCCAGGCGTGTTTGTGTCGTAGTAGCAGCGACGTCTTCCAGGCTCTGATTTAGCCAGTCTTGTTAGTTCTGATTTTGTAAAATTGATTTTGTTTCTGTTCATATTCATTCTTTCCAATTGCGGAGGTTACCTGTTTGAAAACCAGGCTTCCCCATTATTCATCAGGGTTTCAGTCGAGTCTGGGTCTATGTGGGGTATATGTTTTTGCGAAAAATGGGTGAGGTTTCGCTTAGACCAAGAAAACTGATAACACTAGTAAAACACAGTCACCATGCGCCTGTCAAAAGATTCCGGACACCATCGGAAGACTCGGAAAAATCGAACTTTAAATTTCTACGAACCATGAGGTCCCTGGTTCGAATCCAGGCGGGCAGGGGTAATCGAAGCAAATGAGATGACGACTCGGCGGACGCGGGTCGTTTTTCTTTTGGGGGATAGGCTGTGGGCCGGCGGCCCATGGGTGGCCTATCGCAGAGCAAGGCCGGTTAGCTCGCATCGAGAAAAACACACAAACTGTTGGTCGGCCGATACGGTCTGCCTGGTGGTCAGTATAGAATTAGACTGAGTGCCGGAAAAGGACTAGCTCGTGAAATCTCTACCCTCCAGGAAGCCGCCGCCTTTGCTTGCTTGCGCTGTCGTCCCAGTAGTCTTAGCCACTGCATTTGGTGTAGCTCTTGTGTGAGAAGCGATGACTAAGACCAGTCAACTATCTATTACTTGGTTCAGCGTTTACCTGGTCTTACTGCTTGTTACCTGTGGTTGGATCTTCGGAAAGTTTCCTGCCGACTGGTATCGCCAGACTGACCTCGCTACTTTGCTTGGGTTCGTTCGAGCAATGATTAGGATAGCCAACTTCTATTTTCTATTCGTCCCTGTACTGATAATCCTGGCCTTAGCAGCTCTAGTAAAGCGACCAGACAAGATTACGCAGAAGCACTCAGTCCTCTTGCTACCACTCTTGCCAGCCGCAGGAGTAACTCTATGGGGCGCTTACTGTATGCAGCACAGTTCGCTTGTCGTTGGATATTCCAAGAGTTGGACCTACAGCGTATTTACCGATTTGAGCTTTGTCTATCTGCTCCACCAATTTGCCGTTGCTGGCCTTATTGCATTCTCGAAGAGCTGGAAGAATTCCCGAACGTTTGGCTTAGTCATCTTGCTACTCGAATTCGTCCTCTTCTGGGGTCTTTTCGCAATATCTAGCATGGCGTGCCAGAATATTTGGATGTAGTGAGCAATGAGAATGCCAAATACTATTCGCTGGACTTGGCTCTCGTAAACCATCTACAAGCACCGCCCCAATACGAGTCTTCCCACCCCCACCACCACCAGAACGATCCGGATCCGGTTTGGTCTTTGGCTCTTCGTCATGATTGTCCGGCTCTGGCCGCATCGCAGGTATACCCTCCACGGATTCATAATCTCACAACTGCATCCAGCCTGGAAACTACCGAACCTTTGGCTTCGCCATTTTGCTACTCGAGTCTTTCCTCTTTTCCTGCACCTTTGCCACATCTAGCATGGCGTGCCAAAATATCAAGCGGGTCATTTCTTCAATATACGCCGGCGCACGGCTAACGCATTTTTTCGAATAAGCTTTCGATCCACATTCAAGGCTTCCAGCAAATCGTGGGCGCCGCCAGAATCTTCCTGCAGCGTCGATATGAGCAGGTGTGCACTGTCCGCAAAGTTATGCTTCAAGTCTCTAGCTAACCATCGGGCGCGATTGACGATCCGCTGCCGAGCACGAAAATGCCTCTCCTGCAGTGTGTCAGCATCAAATTCTGGCTGTTTGACATTCATCGAATCAATGAGAGTTACTAATTCACTATAACTGATACCGCTCATCAAAAGAGCGCGACTAGAAATGCTTTGAGCGTGTCTCAGTTCTTTTCTTTTGCAATCCATAATAGATCTTGGAAAGGGCTCGATCTCCTGCAGGCAAGAAACAAAATACTCGAAGAAGGCTTCGTCGTCTTCCTCGGTGTGAGGTTTGGCCAACGAGGCCAAAAGATGCTCGGAGCCCCAATACTGAACCGACTGCCTGTCAGCTTCTTGTTGTGCCAGCCAGAGAATCAGGTGGATGTTTTCAGATAGCTGTAGATTCATTTCTCTCTGTTAAAGTAATCCATAGCCACTCACCTTGACCGACTGCACACGTTACTAGCACCTTCAATAATCAGAGTCAGTATTCTGAAACAAATAATTGACCCGAAGAACGACTCCTAACCTCGCCAATTGCTGCATCTGACTAGGATCAATCTCGAAAAAGAGATTGCGAGCCCATGGCTGAATTTGAAACGTCAAATACACTGAGCAACCCTGATTGATAAGCGACTGGATCGCCTGCCGCTTATCGTAAAGGTGCTTCGTCAAGAGCCAATGGAGTTGCTCCTTGACCGGAGTATCTGGACGGACACTACCTTCAGAACTCTTGGTCCAACTCGCTAGTTTCGCATGGTAACTGACTTTTTTGCCTTCATAGAGAAGATCTCCTTGTTCCGCTGAGTCGGTCGACTCCAGATTCAATACGCTCCCAATCTCTTCTGCGGTAAGAGTATTGCTGTAGACAGTGAAGGATAGCCAGCTACGATCTTTGCCTTGAAGGCTCTTCAACTGCCGAAGGGCTTTGGTTAACACTTGATTTCGATCTTCTTGCTCATTTGAATTCATATCGCTAGTACTGCTTGCTTACATTGCGTGAGGGACGCCAGACACCGGTGATTAATTATATCTTGAGTCGCCGTCCAGCGAATTGCACCTTATAGAATTCCGAGAATGTAGAAGGATTTGCCAGGAGTATGCCAACAACAGCGACCTTCACCCAAAAGTCACTCCCGGTGTTGGTTTCCAGCCGCGGTGCTGTGCATGTTCGTTAATGTCTCCACCCCAACATGGGCACTTAGCATAAAGGCAGGCAGGGACGGCATTTTACTGCTGTGCATTGCGCAGAAATCCTGGCTCAATAGAATAGCTCTTTAGTGCCACCACGGGCGATGCTTCCGCCACCGCATATCGGAAAATATCAATGTGCTATAAACGCCATGCCTGGTGCTCGACGGGTAAAAAACATTAGCATTTCCGGCGCAAATGTCAGATTAATGTGGTCTAAAAGCAATGCCTGTGAGCATCTACGAGAACGGCATTGCGCTTTTTATCCTGCTACGATTGCTTACGCTCTCTTCGGGCAGCCCAATGCTTGTCTGAAGACGCCTGGGGGTATGCTTGAAGTAACTGCCGGAGTTGGCCCGACCGGAGCCTCATATAAAAGAATCGCCGCAGGCGTACCTCAAGTACTCCAAGCCAGTGCTTGACGCCTGTGCTTTAATCGGAAAGGGGCGAACGGCGCGGTCAGATAGATGTTGGCTGCCGTCTGTTGTCCGCCGTCGCCCTCGCTCAAGTCTTGCACAGGCAGTCAAGCACCGGGTCACATGGACCCGGATCATGACTCCATCAGACGGCTAGATGAACGAATTCGAACACCTGCCAAACTGTTTCCTCTTCAGTCAGCGGATCTGCTCAGCTGCTAAACTGGCAATGCTCCTTCCTGGAATTTCTATGAAGCATTTTTTCCTCTGTACGTAAGCGTTCCACGAACCCCATGTTGAAATCGGCGTCAGAGCCTGGCAAGCTTGATGGCCGAAGAAGATCAGGAGTTGAAGGAAGGCACCATGGACGAAGGCGGAGCGGAGCGCAGGCTATTCATCCTGACGTGCGGCTTTCCAGCGGTCCGGAAGGAACTGATCGATTTGGGAAGTAGGTGTGGCCGGAAGGCGGTTCAGCAGGTCTTCGGCATATTCCATGGGGTCGATACCAATTCTGTGGCAGGTCTGAATGATGCTCATCCAGATGGCGGCAGAGCGGCCTCCATCAACAGAGCCAGCGAAGAGCCAGTTCTTCTTTCCGAGCACGGCGGAGCGAAGACCGTTCTCAGAGTTATTATTGTGGGCGGCAACGAACCCTGTGCTTGCGTACAGGCAGAGAGCATCCCAGTTGTTGAGGCAGTAGCCGACAGCTTTGCCGAAGTTGCTTGCAGGAAGAAAGTCGACTTCCCTTTTTCGAGCGTCGAGCCAGGACTTGAGGAGATCGAGTTTCGGAATCGCGAGCTCTTGCCGAAGATTTCTACGGTCTTCATCAGTTGCTTCTCTGGCCTTGTCCTCAATATCGAACAGACACTTAATGATCGCAAGAGCGTAATCGACGCGCTCCTGGTCTTCGTCTCTGGCAGCCTCCATGTAGCGGAAGGCATGGGACCAGCATCCGGCATGAATGGCATCGACAGCCAGGAAATAGCTGGCGCAGTCTGTTTGCAGGACGCCTGTGAAACCCTTCAGTCGACTCTTGGGATGAATAGCCTGCTGCGTCTCGGTGAAGTCGTAGTAGATGTATGGCTGCGAGTCGTCGCCCCGGTAAATCCAAATGTAGCTCTGGTGAACCTTCCCTTTTCCTTTTTTGAGCATTGGCATGGTCGTGTGATCTGCCTGGATGACTCGGGAATTGAGGATCAACTGTCGCATTCTCTCGACGACTATCTCGAATATATCGGCAGCGCTCTTGAGCCAGCGGCACATGCTCGACCGAGAGACCGGCACTGTGTAGGAGCGAAAGAATTTCTCCTGCCGGTAGAGCGGCTGGTGATAGTCGAACTTGGATACGCCGATGTAGGAGATCAATGCGGCAGTGGCATATCCCTTTTCGATTGGTCCATCGGGTTTTGGAGCGAGAATGACATTACTGTTGCATCCGGGGCAGGCATACCTGAACTGGATGTGCTTGAGCCGCTGCAGCATGGCTTTGATGATATCGAGCTGGCAGGAGACCTCGAAACCGATCACGCCGCGCTTAATGCTGCAGTCGGGGCAGAGACGCTCTTCCTGAGAGAGCTCGTGCTCGATTACTTTCTCGGCGATGGCGGACTGAGGAGCGGTGCGACCACCGCCGCGGGATTTCTCCTCAGGAGCGATCGAGAGAGCTGCGCTCTTCTCTTCAAGCAGGGCGGAGGATTCTTCGTAGTAGACTTTGCCGGTGCCAGTGAGAGAAGCGGTCGAGACTTGTGCGGAGCTTCTGCCGAAGCGGGCCCGCTTCTGGTTTTTGACCTGGGTCTCGAGGTTGGCGACCTTCTTTCTGAGCTCTTCAACGATTGCTTCGAGCGCCTGGAGGCGCTTAACCTCGGCGCGAAGCTCGGATATGACTCGATGGCATTCGGGAAGGTTATCGGGGAAGTAGTCGGGATCGAAAGAGGAGCGTTCAGACATCGAATATTTTCGCGATTGGCATACCACTATATCTTACAGTAAGCACCATTAATGGTATCAACATGCCAGATGAAGATATCGTCATTTTCCGCTCCAGGGCAGGGACCGACTTGAGTGACCGAGAATGATCATTATGTTCGGTGCGCTCCAGGCAAGCTCCTGATTGCTCTCTAAGGCATTTCTGAATAGTCGGTAGACTGAAGGTCGAGCCGTTTCCGCTCGTGACAACGGTGCCCTGACACTACCGGTGACTCTGCCTGATCACGATGCGTTGTCATGCGAGATGCTTCGACAACCGCTAGATATGGTGTCTCTCTTGTCTACCCTGGACCGGGACAGCTCATCAGAGGGGTCTGTCCGCCTCGCTGCCGAGCTCAGCTTCGCGCAGAAGCAAGTGCTCGACCTGCCCATCCTGGCTGATCCGGTAGCGCTGCTGCCGCTGAATGCTGCGGAGATCGATGCCATCCAGAATCAGCCGGAGCGTGGAAGCGTCAATCTCAACGCCGGCAGAGGAGATGTTGCTAAGATCCGGGAATCTGAAAGAGCCTTTCTGGAGAGCCTTGTACCAGATGGCGAGCCCATCGCGGTCGAAATAGAGGAGCTTGATCTTGTCGGCTCGCTTGTTCCGGAAGACGAAAAGAGAGCCCGACAGTGGGTCGAGATTCATGGACCGGCGAACGAGTCCGCAAAGCGCCGAGAAGCTCTTGCGCATATCGGTATCCTCTGTGCAGAGAAACACCCGAACATTGTTGGGAGCGATCACGAGAAGGTCTCCTTGCAAGCAGCCAGCAGGACTGTGAGTGTAGGCAAGTCTGCCCCGGAGAAAATGGTGACTCGGTCGCTTCCAAACCTGATTTCGGCGACCTCTCTCCGCTTCTGTTCCGAGCGCGGAGCCTGCGAGCCGGCGACTATCACCGGGACGAACGACATCTCTGGCGCAACCGGCGCATCGGTCTTAGGGGCCTGCACGCCCTTGCGCTCGTTCTCTCGATCTCGTTCTCGAATCGTCTTCTTCCAGGAGCAGAAGGTGTTGGAGTTCAGCCCCTCCTTCTGGCAGAACTCAGCCTGGGATTGCCCGCTACTCTTCTGCCTGGCAATGGCGCTGCGCCAGAACTTCTCCTTCGCCTTGTCACGCTTGCTCGCTCGGTTCATCTCGGGCTCCACCTATGGTGCTCCCTCATGAAAGCCTACTGAAATCCCGCCTTCAAGTATGGGGTTGGTGGAACGCTTACTTTCGGGCCACGATTCTTGAAAGCAATGTGCAATTGTCATTGATGGACAAGGCGAGAGCCGAAAAAGTGTTTACGGACCTTTTCGAGGATCTCAATCCGCAATGTCCTCTTCCGATCAATAAGCAGAGTGGCGAGAAAAAAGTAAGCGCATACCTGACAGGAATCGTAAACATGCTCATCGAGGCGAATGCGGCAGGACATCCGTGCGATTTCGACCCACGGAAGCTCATTACGTTTAGTAAGCAAGGAGAACCTATCCGCACACTCTCTCGTCGCGTCGATGGAGCCTTTCCCTCGACTCACAATCCCGTAGCAATTTGGGAGATCAAGGAATATTATCATTCAACGACGTTTGGAAGCCGCATTGCTGATGGTGTATACGAGACCTTACTGGACGGACTTGAACTGGAGGATCTAAGAATCCAAGAAGACATCAGCGTCCGTCATTATCTGATGGTGGATGCGTATCACACTTGGTGGGTGCAGGGACGGTCCTACCTTTGCAGGATAATCGACATGCTGCACATGGGACATCTAGAGGAGGTTCTCTTTGGTTACGAGGTCGTCGAACGGCTTCCCACCCTCGTTAAGGAATGGTTACTCGAGTCTCAAGGTGCGCGTTAGCGTGATGTGATGTCATCCGGCTCGGTGTCCTTCATCGCGCTCAGTCGGGCTCTCCTTCGGGAAAGAGTCCGTACCCGACGCCGTGCACGTTCTTGATCAGGCTCGGCTGATCCGGGCGGTCGAGCTTTTTTCGCAATCGTTTTACGCAGCTTGTCAATGCTTCATAGCTGCCTTCGGACTTATTGCTCCAGACTGCGTCCAGAATTCTGTCCGGTCCGAACAATTGATTGGGGTAGCGCATGAAAAACTGCAAAAGGGCATATTCGCGCCGCACCAGCGCGATCTTCTTGCCATCGAGCTTCACCGCATGCAGGCTCGGAACCAGCTCCAGCGGCCCGGTGCGCAATCCTTCACCATGGAAATCAGCGGGGCGTCTCAAAAGGGCGCTTACCCTGGCGATCAGCTCCCTGCCGTCGAAGGGCTTGGTCAAGTAATCGTCGGCGCCGGTGCGAAATCCGGCAAGCTTGTCCTCGATCTCGCCCTTGCCAGTCAGGATGAGCACGGGAGTCTTTCCGCCGGTCCTGCGATACTTTCTGAGAACCTCGAGACCATCGAATTCGGGGAGTCCCAGATCGAGAATGACCAGCTCATAGACCGAAGTCTCTAGAGCCAGGCTCGCTTCCCTTCCGTCTTTGACGTGGTCGCAACCGTGACCTTCTAGTTCGAGCCATCGGCGGATCAATACGACCAGCTCGGCGTCGTCCTCGGCTACCAGAATTCTTGCCATCCATCCTTCTCCCGGCTCGACTCCGTGGCGCTCAATCGGGCAATTCGCCGTGCACGGGCAGCGTGAACCAGAATATACTCCCTCCGTCCTGGTTCGATTTTACTCCAATTTCTCCGTGGTGCCGTTCCACTATAGCTTTGCAGATGGCAAGACCAAGACCCGTCCCGTGCTGGACCCTCTGGTCCCCGGGCTCGGCTTGCTTGAAACGATCGAAGATTGTTTTTTCGAGCTCTTCTGGTACACCCCGGCCCCTGTCGATTACGCTGACAGTCACCTCGTCCCCTTCCCTTCGAGCCGCTATGGTGACGCTCGATTGATCAGGCGAGAATTTCAGAGCGTTGCCGAGCAGGTTGACCAGCACCTGCGTAATTCTTTCCCTGTCTGCGAATACCTCGATCTCGTCGTCGACCAGATTTTTCAACTCTATGCGACGCTGGCGTGCTATGGCGCTTACTGTTTCAATTGCCGCATCGACAATCTCCTGCATGGTCTCCGCGCACGGGAGGATATCGATGTTTCCGGATTCGATGCGGTCGAGATCGAGGAGATTGTTCACCAGAGTCATCACCCTCTTGGCGTTGTTGCTTGCTTGCGATACGCTCTCTGACAGATCAGCGGTCAGTGAGTTTTTTGAGTGGATTTCGAGCATGGAGAGAATCATCTGAATGGAGGTAAGGGGGGTTCTCAGGTCGTGGCTTATCATCGCGATGAAGTCGCGCTTGAGTCTTTCCGCCTGTCTTTCCTTGCTTACGTCATGAACGACGCAAAAAATGGAGCGCTCCGCTTTCGAGCCTGTGGCTGTCCAGGCGATATCGGCCAGGGTGCCGTCTTTTTTCACCGCCCGGGTCTCGAAGCTGACAGTCAGCTCTCGAGCGAGGCAGTCCTTTAAGAGATCGTAGACCTTCGTCTGCTCCTCTTTGACCACCAGCTCGACCACTTTCCTTCCGACGAGGTCGTTCGCTTCGTATATCCATAATCGGCCAGCAGCCTGATTGACGTCGGCTAGGCTGAAGTCTTCGTCTATCGAGAAAATCGCATCGGCTGCATAGTCTAGAATCGCTCTTTCCTTTCTCCTCAGTTGAGTCAGGCTGTCGTGCAAATCGTGAAATGTGCGGTCTATAGTTGCGAGCTCATCTTTTCCCGAGACCGTCCTGTCGGGTTCGAGACCGGCAGCCAGGCGCTGTGTATTGCGCATGATCGTGCGGAGGCGGCTGGATGTGCCGCGGTTGAAGTAGGTCGCCAGAGCGAAGGCGAGCACCACGCTTCCCACCACGGACATTTTCAGCGCCAGCTCGAGCTCTCTGCTATATCGCTGGACGACCAGGTGGCTCTCTTCCTTGTTCTTTCTCTGCCTGCGCGCAAGGTCGGTTCCGAGCTTGAAGATCTCATCGACCTCGCCCTGCAGGCGGGCGAATTTTATCGCCGCCAGAGCTCTCTGATCATTCTTGTAGAAATCGACGACATCATCCAGCCCTTTTTCCACCTTCTGGAACAAGACTCGCATGCGTCCCCATCTGGCGGACTCTTTCTTGTCTCCGGCGACCAGCTCGTCGATGTATCTGGCTTCCGCCTCCCTTTCGGAACGCACTTGCTTCAATCTATTGGCGAAGGAGTCTTCGGAGGAGTGTTGAGCAAGAAAGGCATAGCTCACTCTCTGCATGTGCAGGGAAAGAATGGTATTGAGGTGCAACGCCAGGTCGCGAGCGTGCGCTTCGGCTTTCCTCGCTTCCTCCACCTTGCCGATCAGCTGCAGCGAGACACCGGCCACTATGATCTCGAACAGCACGGGGACCGTTACCAGGATGAATGCTTTGCGGCTGAGTGACAGATTCAAGGGATGGTTCTACAAGACGATATTGCTCCAGGAAAATGCCCGGGCACGCAGGTGTCTATGATAAACCAAGAGACCGGAATCTAGACACGAGCTGGCGGGCTGGTCAGTTTTCTGATCACTGCGCGCAGGGGCACCGACTCCGAGCCATCAACCAGTACAGCCGTGGCTTCGTCGATCTTTGCCTCCAGCACTGCCACTACCTCGTCGGCATTCTGGCAGAGCTTGACCTCGAATCGATTGTCATGCAGGCCTCTGGCCACGTGCCCGGCAGGCTGACCGAGCAGCACCAGCGATTCGAAGGACAGTCCCGAGAACCAGTTTCCAAGTCGGCGATGAATCGCTTCGCTTGCTTCGCCGAGACTTTCCATGGCTCCGAGCACGATCACCTTTCGCTGATAGGGCACGGCTCGGGGATCGAGGAAAGCCGAGACCGCAGCTCGGACAGAATCGGGAGTAGCCGAGAAGGACTCGTCTATGATAAGAGCGTCTTTCATGCCGATTGATCTGTTTCCTCTGCCTCTGGGTGGGGTGTACGCTTTGAGACCCTCGGCAATTTCGTGATCGGCCATGCCTAGATGCCTGGCGCAGGAGATCGCGCACCAGGCGTCGCGAATGTAGGCATTTCCGTGAGCCTTGAGCTCGAAAAGAACGCCCTCGGATCCGTTCGAGAAAATCGTATGCTCAGGGGTGACCGCGATCTCCTCGATCGAGTTCTCGTCATAAATTTGCAGCTCCGTATCGCCAAGGACGATCTGCGCCCTTCTTGTCAAGTTGTGATTCTGGTCGCCCAGTATTGCCAGGCCGGTTTCGGGATTCAGGGTCTCGAAGAGCTCGCATTTCGCAAAGGAGATATTCTCGATAGATCCCAGGGTGTCGATATGGGCCGGTCCGATATTCGTCACTATCGCTATATCGGGGCTGAGAATCGTGCCCAGCCAGGCGATCTGGCCGCGACCCCGCTGCGCTACCTCGATGACCAGATAGTCCGTGTCACATGGCATGCTGAGCAAAGTCCTGGCGAGATTCCTTGCGTCTGGCTTGTTTCCCTCGGATGTGTGGACCTTCTTATCGCGGCTGAGAATGCTGACCAGCATATCTCGTGTTGTGCTTTTTCCCGAAGATCCGGTTATTGCGATGACCTTCGGATTGACCTTTTCTCTCACCCGCCTGGCAAGCTCATAGTGGGCGTTCAATGTACTGTTCGTGCCGACAAGCACCGAAGCCGGATGGGCAAAGGGGTATCGCCGCCGGTCCAGTACAATGCTGCCGAGAGCGCCGCGTTCATGAGCTTCCTTCAAAAAATCGTGACCATCCCGTCTCTTCTCGGGCAGAGCGATGTACCACTGCCCGGCTTCGAGGCTCTCGATATCATCGCATACGCTACCGCGATGAGCGTCAGCCGAACCTGAGACCAATCGACCGGCGACTGTCTCGATTATCTCCTGGACACCGAATTCTATTTTCATGTCTTCTCCAATGCTCCTGAAGAGAGCCGGGGAATCAGCCGCCGGCAGCGGCTGTTGTCGTATAGCTCCTGGTGGCAAGCCTTCGCGAGGAGCCGCCCTGACGAGGGAAGAGCATTCTCACCAGGCCCTTTAACAGAAGGAACGATACCGACCCCGTCAGCACTAAGGGCGAGCTCTGGCTCGAGCGTAGAGCCTTCAGGGCTGAATGCTTCGAGTCCCGGAGCTGCAGGTTCCTGTATATCGGTTTGACGAACGAGCTGATTCTTCGATCATCGCTTTCGACTCCGGCGATGCTTCTTCTGTAGGCATCGATAATCTGCCGGTCTAGCCACGACTCGTGAAGCCCGCTGGTGGGGATGTGATTAGAGGTCGCATGGTTCATGTCCTGGTCTCCTTGTGAATGCTTCGAACTTTCAAAACTTCAAAGATTCGAAGATTCGAATACATTAGTTATAACATTCTCCCGGAACCCTGTCAAGAATCGGCATCCATACGCAGAACTATGGACCGACTCCGCTGCCCGACCTCCCCGCTCGACTGATTCGATTACTCTATCGGATGACGGCCCGCCTCCGGAAGCTCGAGCCAGAATTTGCTGCCGTAGCCGACCCGGGACGAGAAATCAAGCCTGCCTGATTGCGCCTCGGCTAGCTTTTTGCTGATGAATAGACCGAGACCGCTTCCCTTGCTTCGATCTTCGCCGGCTATCTGATCGAATCTGGCGAAGACCTTCCGGGCATCCGCTTCGGGAATTCCCCTGCCGCTGTCGCTGACGATGATTTTTATCATGCCGTCTGTTTTCTCTTCCTGTATCTCGATCCGAGATTGGTCAGGCGAGAACTTCACTGCATTGGAGAGCAAGTTGACGAGTATCTGAATGGATCGATCGGGATCCGCCATTACATCGAGGGACGAGTCGTCCCCGACTACGATCTCTATGCCCTTGAGCTCCGCCATGGGGCTCACGGCATCCACCGATGGCCCGACAATTTCTTTGATTGGTACACTTCGGACTTCCACATCGAGAGCCACCGAGCCATCATCCTTGAGACTGTTGAGAACAAGGAGATCATCGGCCAGGTCGCTCAATCTGCGTATCTCTGGCAGTGCCTTCTTGATCATTCTCTGCCCTTTTTCGTTGAGGTCGCCGGCATCCAGCAAGGATCTGAACCCGGCTCCTACTGAGAGCAACGGCTCCTTGAGATCCTCGCGCAAAAGACAAGACAATTCCTGTCGCTCCTTCTCGAGCCGGGCCATACTTCGTGCAGCTTCGAAGAAGAAGGTATCCAGATAAGCAAGCTCGAAATCCGCTCTGCCTGGAACAGCCATAGCTGGCTGCCTGAGCTCCTGCCGGCGCGACAGCCGCCCGGCATTCTCCTCTACATTGCGCAAGCGAGAAAGAACATCTTTCCAAATCCGCAGGGCGCCGAGACCGGTCAGGAGTGCCACCATCGCTGATGCTCCTGCCAGGACTTTGAGCACCTTGCCTCTCAACTCCGCCATGCGGCATGCGTGCATGGAGTCCAGTTCTGCCAGCTCGGCGAGCAGTCCGCCCGCTTTCGTGAAAGTCACCGCAGAGAGCTTGCCGCTCTCGAGCATTTCCTTCATGGTGCCGGCCAGCCGGGGCGCCGAGTCGGCCAGCTCATCGGGAGCCGCAGCAGCCAGCGCATCGGCAATTTTCTTCATTTCCTCCACTTTCTCCTGCACCTGCCGGACCTCTTCAGGGACCTCCACCCGTGAGCTTTTCTCCAGCCGCACAAGGGCTGCGAGATCCTCATCGATCTGTCTTTTTCTACTGGCACGCGCTTTCCTCTCCTCATCGGAGTCACCGGGGATGCGTCTCAGAGAGAGAAGCATCAGGTGAGTCACCCCTGAAGAAAGCCTGGTGGTATGCTGGATTATCTCGCGCGACCGCAGCTCGGTGGCAATTTCCTGATCAACCTGGTTGATCAGGACGCCCAGAAGTACCAGGGCTGTGGCGGAAACTGCCATAGATCTGCCGATCAGGATAAGAAGCGTCTTCCCGAGATTGGAGAAGCCTTCGGAGGAAGAGAAGCGAGCTGAGGACTCGGATCGCGCGGACAAGTCTGTCGCCGTATCCGGGTCACCGGGCTTGTCCTGAAGAAGAAACTCGAGGTCTTCGCCTGTACTCTCCCGTGTCAGCCGGATCGACTGCTCCTGGCATAGATGCTGCACCAGCGAGAGTGTTCTGGACGCTCTCGACGCGGATGTCGATGCGGCCCGGGTGATTGATAGTCTCAGTCCGGTTTCTGCGGATACTCGCAAGGTTACCGAAGACGCTTCTCCGGCAAAGGTCCGGACCAGCGAAACGACGGCTCTCGTCAGGGACTCCGGATCGCAGGAGAGATTTCCCGACCCGGTCTGAAAGTCGATCGAGCCGCAGTCTGCACCGAGCAGACTCTCCTCCAGGCGATCCCTGAGGTCATCGCATGCGGTGTCACTGACGTTCATATGCCACTTGCCGGATCGCAACTTGTCCAGATCGAGAATATCGTTGATCAGGGCGATCAAATCGGCGCATTGCCCCTTGAGACGGTAAATCAGGTCCTTCTGGCTCCCCGGGAGATTGCCCAGCGCTCCGGCCTCGATTAGCGAGACTACTCCCGCGATGGATGTCATTGGAGCTCTTATGTCGTGTGATACCACGGCGCTAAGCTCCTGACGAAACTCTTCCCTCCTGGTGATACTGTTTGCCGTATCACACAAAACCTTCTCCAGCTGCCCGAGCTCGTCCTTACGAGCAATCAACGGTGACAACAAGCTTCCCTTCCGGAATCTGTCGATCTGGCTCAGCAGCTGGTCGACTCCCGCGACGACCGAGCGTTGGGACCAGTAGAGCAGGGCGATGGTGACGGCTACGACGGCGACAAGCAGAGCGGCCAGTTTAAGCTGCAATTCTCGACTGGCACGCTGGAACGAGCCGGTGTTCGTAGCCGGCGCCAGGAAAGTCGACTGGTATTCCTGTATCTGGTGCATCGAGTCTTTAATCAGTTGGCGAGCCTTCATTGCCGGGCCGACCTGCAGCGGACTCTCGACAATCGAGAACTTTCGCATCATCATCTCGTACGGAACGACAGCTATGATTGCTTTTTGCAACTCTGTGGTTCTCTGCGCGAGATCCGGCTGATCGCCGGTCAGCTGCCTCAGCTCCTTCAGTTCGGCCGCGAGCTGCTTCAGTCCCGAGATATGCTTCTTGCCAATCTCCTCGTCACGGCTGACGCTATAGAAGGCTGCCGCGGCCAGGCAGCGCACATGGAGGCGTTGCACCTCGTCCAGGGAGGCGACAATGCGCATTCTCGATATTCGCTTTTCGAGCTTCTGTTCGCTGGCGTTGAGCTGCTCGAGTAGAATCGCGGAGATACCCAGCTGGAATGCCAGGGGAATGGTGATCAGCGCCATGATTTTATGAGCTAGTCGCACTTATTGTCCATGCATTGAGGAGCAGTGCCGTTGATATCTCCGTTCGATTTCGGCAGTTACTTGTTCAGCTCTTTGATCACCTCGTCCGTGATATTGATTCCCTTGCCCTCCACCGGGGGCGTTCCGTCTTTGATTTCTGTCACATCCGCATAGGTGTAACCAAGTGAGGTCGCTACTCTTGTAATCGCATCCTTGAGCTGCTTCTCGAGTTTAGCCTCTCTTGCCGTGAACTCCTTACGGTAGACAGCAGCGGCCTGGTCGATTTCAGCCTGCATGCTTTTCTGGAGATTGTTGAGCGCATTCTTGGAGTACTGCCCCGAGGTCTTTGCCCTGTGGAACTTCTCATTTTGCTGGTTCACGAGTAGCTGAAGGTTGACCTCAGACGTTTTGAGCTCTCTTGAAGCTTCGCGAGCGGTGAGCCAGGAGTCAACTGCTATGTTCCTTTGAACGACTAAACTGCCGACCAGCAGAGCGGCTGAAGTGTCGCCCGCCTCGGCGGCTCTTCTCAGGATCGCAATCGCCTCGCTATAGCGACTCTGCGCCAGCAGTGCCCTGCCTTGCGAAACGAGATCCGAAAGCTGTTGCGGGGGGCGTGTGGAAGAAGAGACGCCCTGGGTATCTACCGGTGCGGTCTTGTTGGTGCCTGGTTGTTGCGCGCTGCTTCCGGTCGCAAGATTTCGCTCCTGCCTGGGCAGGGCGTACGCCTGGGACTGGCGCGGACGAGTGGGGCGAGAAAGAAGCGCCACCTCTTCGCCTTTCCAGTTCATGAGCATCATGGGTACCTGGTCCACCCGGCGATCGAACTTAACCTCTTGCTCGACCTGATCTTTGAGATTGTTGAAAGCGGTGGAGAGGTTGGTAGCGACGCCCTTCACCTGCAGCGAGTCGATCAGCTTTCTGGTGAACACACCATTTTCATAGCGCTTCGATTCCCAGGAGCGCTGGTCGGCGCTGCTCGAGCTTATGATGATCATCCCCTGTCCGGCGACACTGGAAAGGTCGAAGTTATGGGTGCGAAGCAAGCCTTTGCCGCCAGCGGCAGCGCCGCTATTGCAAGCATCGAGGAAAAGCACGACGCGGTCGCAATTGGTTCGTCGTTTTATCGTCTGCGCCAGGGTCTCTAGCTCTATACCTGATGAAAACAGATTGTCGGGATCGGTGTCATAGGCGATCAGGAAGTTTTCACCGGCTACATCGAGCTCTTTCGGGCTTCCGTGGGTGGAAGCGAATATCAACACGATGTCGTCTGCCAGCACTCGCCTGGGCAACCAGTCGTCACCGAGCACCATCTCGATGTTTCGCTGGGTAGCGTCTTCGTCCAGCAGCAATAGCACGTGATCCTTGGCGAAGTTGCCCTTCTCGACAAGAAAGTTTGCGAAGTCCCGGGCGTCTTTGGTGGAGTAGTGCAGTGCCGGAATACGGCTGTCCTGGAACTTGTCTATCCCGATGATGACAGCCCATTTGTCGCGTATGGGCCTGTTGGGATCGCTCGACTGCTCTCCGGCGCCTGCCGCCTGCTCACGACCTGCCGCGGTCCCACCTGCCGCGGTCCCATCTGCCGCGGTCGCACCTGCCGCGGTCCCACCTGTCGCGGTCATACCTGCCGTCTGGGCTCCCAGACCAGGCGATCCGCTCACCAGAAGGAATGCTGCCGAAGCAATGGCCACAGCCGTTGCTGTTGCTCGTGCTCTTGCGGTTGCTGTTGCACTTGCTCGTGCTCTTGCTGTTGCTGTTGCTCGTGCTCTTGCTGTTGCTGTTGCTCGTGCTCTTGCTCTTGCTGTTGCTGTTGCTGTTGCACTTGCACTTGCTGTTGCCTTTTCTCCAGGCAATCCGGCTTTCGAGACAGGGAGTTTCGCCGCTTTGATTTCCCTGGCTATCTTTGCCCATGCGTCGAGGAGCAATGTCATCGATATCTCCGTAGGTTCTTTTCGGTGGGGAGTTCTCTCTTGGGATGTCATTTTATCGGTCGCTGCGGCTTCTTGCCTCGGGCTATTGTTTGTTCAGCAAGGACTCGAGACCATCCAGCTGCTTCTCGACCGAATCGAATTGGCTTTTTACCATGCCTTTCACTTCTCTGCTCTTGTCCTGCAAAACTCGAGCCATCGCATCGGCTGTTTCGGTCTTGCCACTTTCGGCGGTCCGCTCGATCTCGGACTGGATGCGGGCGAGAATCTGCTCCTGACCTTTCTTGTCGCCTTTCATGCCGAGGACAAGCGCCAGATCCATCCAGCAGGCTGTCTCCTCCGGCGATGGAGGATCAATCAGGGCCTGCACTCGGGAAAGAGTGTCCGAAGCGAGCCGCTCAGCCCGTTCCAGCTTGTCCGAGGTGCAATAGGTCTGAATGATGGCCGATGAGTCTTTCAGCATCTGCCGGAAGAAAGGATCTCGCCGATCATCTCTCTGGGCACCGTCCAGCGCTTTTCTCAGATTGCTCTCGGCTGCCTCGTCGTGTCCGTTCTGGTGCGCTATATGCGCTTCGAATTGATACTTTCGCCAGTCTTCCTCCTCGGCAGCCATGGAGGGCGCAGTAGAAAGGAGCAAGGCGAGCAGAATCAGCAGCGGAATACCATACTTCATTCTCGACGGCCTCCATTCGAGACATCAACGCAAAGGTCTAGAATCTTTTTCCACCTCCGGAGGCAAGCCAATCGGGAGAATGCTGACCAGCGCTAGTAATTGACAACTCCGTGGTAGATAATTGGAGCTGCTGCGGGCGGTCTTTCCGGCCCGGCCGAGAGCCGTCGGCGCCTGATTACTCAGTGTTTCCCATCCCCGCGCTATGCGACAGGCAGGGTCGAAGATGTTGATGACAAAGCAGGACAAAGCCGCTCTCCGCGAAACGATCTTCCGGCATCTGGACGGCATCGCGACGGCTCCGACCGCCTATACCCTGCTCGACAGGGGCGTTCTGGATCACCTGCTCGAGCATGAGACAGTCGATGTCACCGACCTGGCAGGTGTCTTCAAAGCCAATGAGGGCTACCTCAATGTCGCTCTGCGCATTCTTGCCTCTCAGGGTTGGCTCGAAATGGAGCTGGACAATGCCGGCAACAGAGTCCAATACAGCGTGAACGCGAACAGCGCCACTGCCTTCGAGCTCTGCCACCTGTACAAGGATGTGGTCACTTTGCTCCGCCTGTCCGGCCAGTTCCACCGGCGCAAGTTCGAGAGAGCCCCCTTCTCGATGCTGGAGAGCATCTTCAAGAAGTATCGGGACAACTACGGCATCGAATTTTCTACCGATCCCGCTACCCGAAATATTCAAGAGCAAGTCCTGAAGCACATCGAGGGCATCGCCATCGGTCCGACGATTGTCTACCTCGGCATGGGGGGCATGTTCCACAAGTACTTCATGGAGGCTTCTTTCAAGCCGGAGGAGTTTCACCAGGACGCGGAGAGCTTCGGCAAGATACTCGACTTCTTCACTTTTCTCGGCTGGTTCGACAAGAAAGGCGAGACCTATACCTTCACCGAGCGTGGCTTGTTCTTCGCCCGGCGAGCCAGCGCTTACGGCGTGACTGTGTCGTATATCCCGACTTTTCGAAACCTCGACGAGATGATTTTCGGCAATGCCGCGATCTTGATCAACGACAAGCCCGAAATGCCGGAGCTGCACGTAGATCGCGAGATGAACGTGTGGGGAAGCGGCGGAGCGCACGCCAGCTATTTCAAGAAAGTCGACGAAGTGATCATCGAGCTCTTTAACAGACCACTGGAGGAGCAGCCAAAAGGCATCGTCGACATGGGCTGCGGAAACGGCGCATTTTTGCAGCACATTTTCGAGGTGATTTCCCAGCGCACGCTCCGAGGCGAAGTGCTGGACGAGTATCCCCTGCTGCTGGTCGGTGCCGACTTCAACGAAGTGGCTCTGCGCGTCACTCGTGCCAATCTCACCAAGGCGGATATCTGGGCGAAAGTCACCTGGGGCAATATCGCGCGACCGGATCTACTGGCCAGCGATCTCAAAGAGCATTACGGCATAGCCCTGGAAGACCTGCTCAACGTACGCACTTTTCTCGATCACAACCGCCCGTGGGAGCAGCCGTCCGAACCGCTTTCCGGTCGCGTGAGCGAGACCTCCGGTGCCAATTGCTCCAGGGGCAAGCGATTGAACAACAACGATGTCGAGGCCAGTCTTCTGGAGCATCTCCGGCGCTGGGAGCCGTTCGTGCGGCGCTTCGGGCTCCTGGTGATCGAGCTGCACACCATCCCGCCGGGGCTCGCCGCTAGAAATCTCGGGCAGACGGCTGCCACTGCATATGATGCTACTCACGGATACTCGGATCAGTATATCGTGGAAGTCGATGTTTTCAATCGAGTCGCGGCCGAGGCCGGTCTCCACCCGGACCCGGAGCATTCGGTGAAGTTCCCGGATTCGGAGCTGGCTACTGTGAGCATCAATTTGTTGAAGGGGCATTGATTCCCGCTAGCTCTTCTCATCGCGGTTGTACGATATACTTACTGTTTGTTTGAATTTCCCGGTGGTGCATAATGAGCTCTCGTAAACCAGACCATACTCGTAACTCAGACCATACTCGTAAACCAGATCAAATTCGACGCACTTTCAAGGTCTGGATTCTCCTGGTTTTTGCTTGCTTTCTTGTTATGGCTGTTATTCCGTTTTTCACGAAAAAGGAAGGTGGAAGCGGTCTTGCCAGGCGGGTGTATGCGGCTCGTGCTATCGCAGCTGATACTATCTTGAAGCAAGATGACCTCGAGGAGAGGGAAATCGAGAACAGGGAAGTTGAGGACAGGTTGCCGTCGGCAAACTTTGTGTCGTTGTCGCAGGCTGTTGGAAAGCGATTGACTCATGATCTGGCTGAGGGAGAGGCCCTCGAACGCGATCATTTGGCGCCGGTCGAGCAGACCCCCGCTCCCGCCAGAGACTGACGAGCAACTGCTCTACAGTCGACTTAGGGCTGTTACACTCAGGGTGGCTCGATTTTCATACTTATTTGGGGGAAGGTGCTTGGCGCCGATTTCGGATATCATAACTGGCAAAAAATTGACGGCGCTTCTTGAGCAGGCCCTACAAACCCAGTCGCTTGAGATTACTTTTCGCCTGCGCGTTCCCTTGCTCGGCAGCCTTCAGATACCACTTTACCGCGGAGGTTTTGTCGCGCGGGACGCCCTTGCCGTCCTCGTAGAGAGCTCCCAGGAGATTTTGCCCGGAGTCGTTTCCCTGCTCTGCAGCCTTGCGGCTCCACTCCGCGGCTTTCTCGTAGTCCTTCCTGACTCCCTCGCCGTTGAGGTAGGCGCACGCCATCAGGTATTGCGCCAGGGCATAGCCCATATCCGCCGAGCGCTGGTAGAGCTCGATGGCCTTTTGCATGTCTCTGGGCACGCCGTTTCCGAATTTGTAGCAGGTCCCGAGGTTATTGAACCCGGCAGCTTCCCCCTGGTCCGCTGCTTTCTTGAACCAGTAGGCCGCTTTTTCGTGATCTCTGGGAAGACCGGTGCCGTTCCAGTAGGCCAGACCAACGGACACTTGAGCGGATGAGCTGCCTTTCTCGGCGGCTGCCTTATACCACCTCGCGGCTTCTTCGTCGTCTTTCTCGATGCCATCGCCACCGGTGCTATATATGCTGCCGAGATTCTCCATCGATCGCAAGTTGTCTAGCTCTGCAGCCTTCTTGAAAAGGCGGGCGGCTTCCTTTTTATCTCGGGCTACTCCCCGCCCCTGCAGGTAGGCGGAGCCGAGGTTGTTGTAGGCTCCGGGATACTTCTGCTCCGCTGCCTTCCTGTAATACTCGAGTGCCTTCGTCATGTCGGTGGTGACGCCCAGACCCTGATCGTAGCAGACACCCAGGGAATACAGAGCGGTGCTGTTATTGAGTTCGGCGGCTCGCTTCAAGTATTCGAGCCCTTTCTGCTCATTTTTCGGTACTCCTCGTGCCTGCAGAAATCGCAGACCAAGGTTGGTGATAGCGGGCGGGTCGTTCAGGGCTGCGGCTTTGTGATAGAGCTCGACGGCTTTGGCGTCGTCCCGGGGGACTCCGTTGCCCTCGGCATAAAGGACCCCAAGCTGGTTGAGGGCGGAAGCATTGCCGGCTTTTATGGCTCTCGTGAATGCCTCGAAAGCGCCTTTGTAATCTTTTTTCTGGTACATCTGCTTGCCCTGCTCGCACAGGTCTTCGCCGGCTGAGCCTCCGGGCATGGGCGATGCGAGCTGGGAGGGCTCGGTTTGACGCGGTCTTACCGGCGGTGCCAGAATGGCAAGCTCTTTGCCCTGCCAGTTCTTGCGCAAAACCGGCGTTTGCGACTCCTGTCTGTCGAATCGCACTTCGGCTTCTACCTGGGAGCGCAGGCTGTCGTATGCTTTCGTCAGTGGAGTGCTGGCTCCTACTATATTTAGTGCTTCGATGAGCTTGCGGGTGAAGACACCGTTCTCGTAGCGCTTCGATTCCCATGACCGCTGCTCGCTGCTGCTGGAGCTGAGGATTATCTCGCCCTGCCCGGCAAGGGAGCTGATGTCGAAGTTGGCTCCCCTGATCAAGCCCTTGCCGCCTCCGGCCTGTGCCGCGCCGCTGTTGCAGGCGTCCAGGATGATCACGATCCGGTCGCAGCCGGTTCGCTCTTTTACCGTGGAGGCCAGGTCTCTGAGCCGGATGCCGGTTGTGTAGAACTCGCCGATTTTGGTATTGTGCGCGATCAGCCAGTTGTCTTTGCCGACATCGATTTCTTTGGGGCTGCCGTGGGTCGAAGCGTAGATAAGGACGAGATCGTTGCTCAGGGCACGCTGAGGCAACCATCTGTCGCCGATTGCCATCTTGATGTTTTCATAGGTGGCTTTTTCGTCGCAGAGGAGGAGGACATGGTCCCTGGCGAAGTGCCCTTTCTCCACCAGAAAGTCGGCAAAGTCCCTGGCGTCCTTTGCTGAATACCGCAGGGGCGGGATCTTCGGGTCCGCAAACTTCCCCACCCCGATCACCAGCGCCCATTTGTCCTCGATCGGTCGATCCGGCGATTTGGCTTGCTGGGCAAAAGATTCGGGCGACGAAAGCGTCGCGAGAAGCAGCAAACAGCTGATAACAACAAATCTACTCATTAGCGCCTAAGCTGATTCCTGATCTGTATCGGTGTTCTCGAGGTCCCCTATTTCAACAATTTTGACTGGTTTGCAGTTGGGAAAAGTCGCTACCAAATCGAGCGTACCTCCCATTGCGACTACAAATCGCCTAATTGTACTGAGATATGCATCTGTCCGGCGCTCGAACTTGGATAGGTCGCCCTGGCGAATTCCCAGAACTTCGGCCAGGGTCTCCTGTGAAAGGTCGCGAGCTTTTCTGAGTTCACGCAAGGTCATCTCTTCTGCCAGGAGTTCTTCGGTTCTTGCCTTTACTTTTGGCCGTCTCGCAGGCGAAAGTCCTTTCATATATTGATCATTGTTCGTCACTTACCGGGCTCCTTCGATTTTTCTTCAAAGTTATTTGTCTTTCTAAGTGCAAGGCATAATACTTTTCTGCGGTTGGTGCACCATTGTGGCTGAAGCGAATCTCCTTGAGATTGGCAATCTTCGATCCATTTAGCGTATCTGCATATGGGTGGGCAAACAATGGACCTCTCACCTTGAGCATCTCGAGGCGTGCTAGCGCTTCATCCTGTAAATCTTCGTTCTGTCGGTCTAGCCAAACCTTGAAGGGTTCAAGATAGAGACGCTTCCATGCCACAAGTCAATAGTATTGCCTGTAGGCAATATTGTCAACGGGCAATAATGTCAGTGTTCCGTGTAGGATTTCGCACCGCCAAAGTCCCGGGGACTATATTCTTCGAGCATAGAACAAGGATAACTGGATTACTTCGGCAACTCGACTTCGTCGAAACCACAATCTCCGGCAGCCAACCGGGTATCCAACCTGGAGGACTTGTAAGGATCAAGTAATGCTGTTATCGTAGAAAAGCTTGCAAAATGCAAGTGAGGATACCGACCCACAGGAAAGCCCTCTAATGAGCGATCTAGTCCGTATTCGAGCCGCCCGTCAGGAGGAGTACGAAGTTCTCGTCGAGCTGGCGATCAGGGCCTATCAGGAATACAGCTCGGAGTTCTCGGAGGAGGGCTGGCTGCGCTATCAGGAGTCGATTCGGTCTGCTATCTGCGAGCCGTCGGAGGTCACGAAGCTGGTGGCGGTCCTTCACGATGCTCTGGTCGGTCTGGTTCTTCTCTATCCGCCTTATGAGGTGGAGATACATGGTCATCTCCTGCGCAATGACTACCCGGAGTTCCGATTTCTGGCAGTCGATCCCGCGCGCCGCAATTGCGGTGCGGGAGCCAGATTGATCGAGGCTTGCGAGAGCCTGGCTGCAGAGATGGGCTTTGCCAGGCTGTCTCTTCACACCACCAACATGATGAAGACCGCCAAGCAAATGTACGAGCGGCGCGGCTTCGAGCGCTATCCGTCCATCGACTTCGAGCTCAGCCCCGGCGTCATGGTGCTGGGCTTCATCAAAGAACTCCCGGTCACTGCCGGTGTCTAGACCTGATTTTGCGTTTGGACCTGATTAATTGCGTGATCGCTTTCAATTGAGCCAGGCTACGAGGCTGAGCAGGAGCAAGAATACTGCGCTTACGAAGACCACCACCATGCCGGCACCGGCAATGCCCAGCGCCACGAAGAATTGACCGACACCGTCCCCGCCGTGCCCCATGGTCGCCCCGACTATATCGGGGCTGAGCAAGAGAATAGCCATGCCACCGATAGTGAGGAAGACGCCACCCAGGAGCCATCCGTTGAATGATTCGAAGGGATTGCTGTTAGCTTTCTTCATGGCTCTGCCCCTTTCGTGTTGCTCACTATCACGAGCATAGGGGACTTCAGGCTCCGCCAGCGGGTCGGTCCCACACTTTCCCGGCTGTTGTGCTGCCGAGGGGCGGGCTTATAATCGATCTATGATCCGCATCGGACTGATTCTGATTTTTCTATTCCTGGCGGTTGGTTTCGGCATCGGTTTGATGTTGGGTCTTTTCGGTACCATGTCTATGGACAGTATTAAAAGAACGACTGAAGTCGAAAAGACTCAAGCCAGAACGACTAAAGATGTTAAGGTCGAAACCTCCTCCCTCGGTCGCACCATCAGCTCGCTAATGCAGAGACAGGAGTGGGAGAAGGCGATTCCACTCCTGGATGAGTATGCGAAGCTGCACCCGGACGACGGGGATGTCGTGGCATGCCAGGCATTTGCTCATAACGGGACCAATCGTTCTGTCCAGGCTGTTAATTTGTGGACTAGAGCTATCGACCTTGCTGGTGACGACTTCAGGAAGCCGACTGCCTTCGTTGGTCGTGGTTGGGCGTACATGGTTCTCGGTGAAACGGAAAAGGCCGACGCTGACTTTAGGTTGGCGCAATACTGGACGAGCAGGTTGTATTCGCATGAGCCACCGCCCGGAATGTCGGAGGCCGACTCCAGATATGGAATCGTCAGGTGTCCTGATGGCTCCACTGTCTCCTTTTTCTTCCCTCACAGGTATTTTCAGTAGGAGACTTTCTTGTTTGCGTTAATTTCCTATGAAAGCCGGATTCCGTCCGGACCGGTCGCGGCTTAGCCACGAAGGTCCGGACGAGTCCCGCTCGAGTCCTGCTCGAGTCCTGCTCGTTGCTTGCTCGAGTCCTGCTCGAGTCCTGCTCGAGTCCTGCTCGTTGCTTGCTCGAGTCCTGCTCGTTGCTTGCTCGCTATCTCCAGTAGATCCCGGACTCGCGGCGCATCAGCCGGGCTCCGATGAGCTCGCGGCGCAGCGTGGCGAAGTCGGGATGGTGGCGCGCGATAATAGCGTTCACTTCTTTTTCCGGGTAGCGGCGACCTGGCTCGAAGCGCTCGATGAGCCAGCGCAGAATTACCTCGCGCTTTTTGCGGCTCGCCGGGATCTCTTTCAAGCGCTCACCTTCGAAGAAGTCCCCGAGGATCTTGCGCTCCCAGGCGTCGGTGGCGACGCCGTCGGCGATGGTCTCGATGGTCTCGAGGGCGAGCACGCTCCTGGTGAGAGCGCGCATCTCCCGGAGATTGAGCTTGTATAGATGCGTGGTGCCTTCGGCGCGCATGGTCACGAGACCGACCTCCTTGAGCCGGGCGAGGTGATGCGAAACCGTCGGCGCCCGGAGCTCGAGCATGGTGGCGAGCTCTTCCACCGTCCGCTCGCAGGAGGACAGTGCCCCGACAATCTTCAGCCTGCTCTCGTCGGAGAGCGCTTTGAAGAATGCGAGCACTCTTGCGAATTCTGGCGATGACATGACGAGGTTCTCCTGTGTAGTGACCGGTCCTCCGTACATGCCTACTATCGACAGGCAAGGGCGGGCTTCCGGTGGTACGTCGATAGACGTCTCTCTAATTCGACGACTATCTAAATAGATCTATATCAAAATAGAGTTCATGCGTCAAGTACTGTTTTCGCCATTGCTCATACCTGGTCTAGGGCGAGATCGGGATAAAGATGATTTTGGTCCTTTATTCCTGAGTCGGGGATGCAGAGGAGTGGTTCCCAGTAGGGTGCGGCATATATTGCTTCAATAGGAAGAGTTTCCGGCGTTGCTAAAGCGATCGGCTAGCGACTGGGAGTAGCTTGCAAAGTTTCGGACGACTCCAGCTCGCTGATCAATTTCGAAATTTCCGAGCTGGTCTTGTTGTCCGAAAGAGCCTAATCGCTCGCCCTAATAGCAAGATCGATGCGCCAGGCGTTGGACCAGAAATGCGATGAGGTCAATCCCTATTGAGGGTATAAATTCCCTGCACTCCCCGCTCAGTCGGTGCAACTATGAAACTCGTTCTCCTTGCGTGGTGTGCCTTTACGCTATTCGCCCCAGCTATCGTTGCGGCGAATAGGACCATGGTTGATGGGGGCGCTCCGGTTGACTGGTGCGACTCCCGGGAGAGCCCCAGAGGCTCACACAACCTGGAGCCGGCTGCAAAGACGAAAAGCTCGTAATCTCGGCGCTGTTACGAGGGCAGGCGAGCTTCTGCATAGCTCTTGCTGCGCCCCTGTTTCGGGACTATGCGGAAGGCGGCTTCCATCAGGTTGTTGTAATCATTGGCCGGGAAGTTCTCTGGTGGTGCCTCTTTCACCATATTGAAGCTGAGCATGATAGTGCAGTCTAGCTCTGGATCTTCGAGGCAGGCTCTCACGAAGTGTATCGGCGCCACCACGAAGGAGCGGTTTCCAGCCACCACTGCGAGCATGTTACCGGCGCCCTCGAAACATACCCAGGTCCAGCCGAACTCTTTCACGAGTTGCTCGCCCCAGAGCATGCTCAGACCGAGAAGAGTCCGTTCAGGATCGAGGGCTCTGGTATCCTTGTCGGATGCATCCTGAATCCAATCGATGCGCTTGTCGATAGCATCCAGTACTTCGGCTGGTGTCGCATTTGGTGGCAGCGCCAGGCTTGCGAAGGTGTCCTCGCTGTTTCCCTTGATGAGCGCCCTCTCTTCTTCATTGATGTCGCGCTCATGAAGATGCGCATACTTTCCCGAAGCCAGGATGATGCCGAGCACCTTTTCCTGCTCGGCTGCCCATCGGGCTATGAGCTTTCGCTCCGAGTAGGCTTTCATCGACTGCACATAATAATGGAGCGCCTGGTCCTCATCTTCGTCTTCGAGGAACATGTCGCCCAGCGCCATGCAGGCATCCGCCATGTCCACCGTGTCCGGCTCGACCTCGATAGTCCTGCGATATGCCGCGATCGCCTGGTCTTTTTTCTTCTGTGCTCGATAGACCACTGCCAGGCAGTTCAGGCTGTTGGCGAGGTTGTTTTTGTCTTCCTTTTCGGCTATGGCAATCGCCTTTTTGAACTCTTCTTCCGCTTTCTTGAAATTCTTGAAAAGGAATGCGTCGGCAGCCTTATAACCGGCGTCGTGGTGTTTTTTCCATTCGTCCATGGCGACCTCCGCAAAAGCTCTAGAGATGGTCGCCTGCTCGATTCGCGCACTCGGCAAACCTCGCGACAATATACCCTCCTCTTCCGGTCCTCAACCGGTCCAATCGCAAAGCGCCCGGGAGACTTTCATATTGTCCCGAGTCAGAGTATGTCTTTCGAGCTCAGGGTCATTCGCGGCGGAAAATATGACTGTAGCGTCAAGTTTTTTTCCTTTTTTTTGACGTCACAGTCATATTCGGCTGGAAGTTACTTTTCGCGGGGCGGCTCGTGCCGAGCTGTCTTTCGAGATCAGGGTCATTCGCGGCGGAAAATATGACTGTAGCCTTTTTTTTGACGTCACAGTCATATTCGGCTGGAAGTTACTTTCGCGGGGCGGCTCGTGCCGAGCTAACCGCGACCTGGTCGTCCTGGACGCCAGTCGATTATGGCTAGCGTGACTTGAGCAGCTCGAGGTGCTCTTTGGCTTTGGCGCCGCGCGGGTCGCCGGGCGGGCAGAGCTCGAGGTAGCGTCCGATCTCGGCGATGGCTCCTTCGCGGTCGCCGCTCTTCTCCATGGACTGGCTCAGTAGCAGGTGCGTGTTGGCGTCGTCGGGCGCCAGCTTGACGGCTTCCTTATAAGCATTGACCGCCGGTACCACATAGCCGGTCACCATCAGGACAGAGCCCAGAGTCGTGTGGGCGGTAGCGGAGTCGGGCGCCAGGCGCACGGCTTCTTTTGCCTGGGCGGTGGCCTGGGCGAAATCGCCTTTTTTCATCAGTCCGTAGGTCAGCCTCTCCCGGAGCTCGGAGCGCCTGGGATAGAGGTCCACTGCTTCTTCGAGATAACGGATGGCGTCATCGATATTTCCTGTCGCCAGAGAACAGCTTGAGAGAGCTTTCAGGACCGAGACGTCTTTGGGGTTGAGCCTGTACGCGAGGTTGAGCTCCTGGATGCTTTGGTCTTTCTTGTCGATCTCGTCGAGAACCCGAGCATAGTTGAAGTGGTAGAGGCTGTCGTCCGGGCGGGCGGTGATGGCGCGCTTGTACATCTGCGCGGCGCCGTTCCAGTCGTCTACCATGGTGAGCGCCGCGCCGTAGTCGGCAAGCGCGTCGGCATAGGTAGGATCGGCGGCTATGGCGAGCTTGTACTGCTCCAGGGCTTCCCAGATTTTGCCTTCTGCCACGAGATTGCTTGCTTTGAGATAGGATCCCTCGGCAGAGAGGTAGGACTTCACCGAATCGGGGAGGTTTGCAACCCGCTCCACCGGTGGTGCGCCAAGCACCAGATCGGTGCCGGTCCAGTTGGCTTTCATTGCCGGTATCTGGACCTTCATTCGTCCTTCCGCGCCTGTCTCCTCTTCGGTTTTCTTCCGAGCGATTTCGAAGGCTTTGTTTAGCGAGATCAATCCCTCTTCCTGACGGAGCGCCTCGACGAGATTCTTCGAGAAAGCTCCGCTCCAGGTCATCTGGTTGGGCTGGCTGGAGGAAAGGATTATATAGCCGTTGCCCAGCATGAGCTTCTCGATGTCGAGGTTGTAGCTCTTGCTGAGTGACTTGGAGCCGGCGTCGAGCTCGGCGGCTCCGCTGTAGGCGGCCTGGAGCACCAGCAGTATCCGGTCGCAATGGACGTTTTTCTTCAAGGTGCTCATCAGCGTCTGCATCGATATGCAGGTGCCGTAGATATTGTCGAGGGCGCAGTCGTAGGAGCAAAGGTAAGTGCTACCGTCAGTGGTGGGAAAACCGCTCGTCGCGACGAAAACCACCACGAGGTCGTCCGGTCCGGCGCCGTTTCCCAGGAAATTCGTGCCCAGGGCGGACATTATGCTCTGTCTGGTGGCATGGCTGTCTATCAGGAGCTTCACATGGTTGCGATCGAAGCGCCCGCCGTTGGGGTCGATGAGATAATTGTAGAATTCCCGGGCGGATTGCGCCATGTCGCCGGCTTCCACTGGTTGAAGCCGGCTCTCCTTGAATCTTGACGTGCCTATCACCACCGCCCATTTCTGCTTGATCGGTCTGTTGGTCGAGCGCTCTTCCGGGTTCAGATCCTGTATCTTGGTGAATTCCACTCCTTTCAGCTTCGGAAGCTCCGGTGCCGCCTGGGCCCGGGCTGGTGCGGCGCTCATGAACGCGAGCACAAGCGCCGACGAGAGAGCAGCGATGGCTGGTCGCACAGGCAAGGCGGACACCATCGTCAAGGCGCAAAGCACCGGCAGGGCCGGCAGCGCCTGCTTCACGGGCAGCGCCTGCTTCACGGGCAGCGCCTGCTTCACGGGCAGCGCGAGCTTCACGGGCAGCGCGAGCTTCACGGGCAGCGCCTGCTTCATACGAGGCACCATCACTGACAGGGCGGTGGTCCACAGGAAAGCGGGGCTGGTTTTTCGGTCTTTAATTTCCATGTTGGAGCTCGATGCTGGCGGCGATCATTGCTTGACCGATAGTCGATTGCAGGCGGACCAGGCTGCTGTCCTCGGCATTGGCGAGCTGCGAGACTGCCTGAAAATCGTCGGGAATTATGGTGGGAGTCGGATCGTCCCAGGACAGTTTCATCCTGGTTGGGCAGAGGTCTTTGGCGCCTGACTGCTCGGGCGAGACAAAGCAGGTAAGGGTGCGATTCTTGAGAGAGTCGGGGGTGACGTCGAGCTTGTCGGTTCCGAACACCAGGCCGAGCTGCTCGGTGCCCGGGTTGTTATCGAACTGCATCCATCCGTCGGCCGGGACCGCGTAGTCCTGGCCTTTTTTGAGGAAGTTCTGGGTGCCGTAGGCGGCGTTGGGGAAGAGGACATCGCTCTTGCCGGTGGTGCCTCTGCGCATCACCAGGTAGGCATAGCCGTCGGTCTCGGGGATCAGGTGGAAGCGTATCGAGTCGCCGGAGCGGAATTCCATCTTGTTGTTGCAGCGGTAGGTTTTGCCGTCTCTGTGCAGCTCGATCCAGTAGTTGATCTGCGGTGCCGATTTGGTGGCGATCCGATGCTCGAATTCTTTCCTGGGCGGAGCCGGGGGAATCTTCGGCACGATTGCAATCTTCGGGCTGGTAGCGGGGCTGGTGCTAGGGTCGTCGCCTATTTTTGTGTCGGAATATGCCTGGAGTGATGCCACTACCGGCAGTTTGTTTTTCGCGCTGGCGATCTGGCTGCCCAGGGGCACGATATTGCGGTCGATCCATGTAGCGACGAAATTGATGTCATCCGGCTTGAACTGTCCTTCCTCGAAGATCAGGTGCTCGGAGTTCTTGCTCAGGACCATCTGGCGGTTTGCGGTGCCGAGTCGCTCGAAGAGTTTCCATGTGCCCGCCGGGCGAATGAGCTTGTCATTGGTGCCCTGGATGAAGAGCACAGGTTTGTCCTTGACCATGGACGCGGCTTCCAGGTTGTCGGACATGAAATTGTCCAGTTGGACGAACTCTTTGGGCGAAAAGCTCGTGCGCATCAGGGGATCGTCGGTCCACTGCTTGCGCACCTCTTCTTTGTCCGAGATCTTCTCTACGGCGGTGAGTGCGACGTCTTTGATAGGCTTGCGGTAGCCTCCGAATATGGTGCTGATCCCGGCCTTGATCCCGACCAGGGCTTCGCCGCCGGTGAGACCGAAACGATCCCGGGCAGGCACCGAGGAGATCAAGCCCTCCACGAGACCAGGGTAGAGAGCCGTCGCTCTGAGCGCCATGGCGCCGCCCATCGACTCTCCCAGGAGCACCACGGGGATGCCCGGCTGCTCCCGGCGGATCTGCTCGAGCATCGCTTTGATGTCGACCAGGCAGCCGTCGAAATCGAGCTCGGTGCGCTCGGCGATTCGCTTGGACTCGCCGAAGCCGCGCAGGTCGATGGCGTAGACGGCGATGCCCCTGTTCGCCATCTCTTTGCCGAAAGCGTCGAAGCAGCCTTTGTGCAGACTGAATCCATGCAAACAGAGTATAGCCAGGCGTGGCTTTCCTTCTCCGGGTAGCCAGGAAAGGCTGGGTGCTTCCTTGGAGGCTTTGGTGGGCAGCACGATGGCCTTGCGGCCTGCCTGGTCGTCGGCGTTTTCACCCGGTGCTCCGGCATGTGCAGCGGGTTGGGCACCGGTTGCGGCTGCGGCATGGGCACCGGGTTGGGTACCGGCTCCGGCTCCGGCTCCGGGTTTGGTACCGGCTGCGGCATGGGCACCGGGTTGGGTACCGGCTCCGGCATGGGCTCCGGCATGGGCTCCAGCATGGGCTTCGGCATGGGCTCCAGCATGGGCTCCGGCTGCGGCTGCGGCATGGGCTCCAGCATGGGCTCCGGCTGCGGCTGCGCCATGGGCACCGGCTCCGTTTTCTGCTACCGCAGGCAAGGATCCTGTCTGGTAGAGCGCCAGCAGCGATAGAGACGCAGAGAATATGATTCGATTGCGGATTAGCACGGCTGGTCACCGACCCGGACGAAACTGCTTGATTCCGGCTCCTAACAAAGTATACCCCAGCCGGGCATACCTTCGCTTTCGGGGTTGACCCTGTTGCAAATAATGTCTGGCGGCTCCAAGATGGAAGTGCGGCTTTGGCACCGGAAACCCTTACTAACACGGATTACACCAGTCGTCTCAAGGACAGGATCCGTCGCGCTTCCGCCTGGCGGCACCGCTGTCCGCGGGGCAGGACTTGGGAGCTTTTCCTGAATCGCTCTCGATTCGAGGGGGTTTGACGCTGAGAATCGCGAGTCGTTCTTCTTGTTCGTCGCCGGCTTCGTCCTGCTGGCTGGTTGTTTATGGGGGACGGTGAGTCCGGGGAGCCTGGTCAAGATCTGGTTCTCCTTCCAGAGGAGGCTTCCTCCCCTGCCGTATCATTTAACTTAACGGCCGAAGACGAGTCTGTGGAGCGAGCCCGGCTGAGGCTGGAGACTGCCGAACCGGACTTCCCGAGGCATGGCTATTGCCCGGACAACGCCTTGCAGCTCTACCTGATAGGGAGCGCCTTCAAGCTTGTCCGGGCCGGCGCCGCCAACCCCGAAGCCGAATACCTTATATGAGATGGGCCCTCTTCGCTCCTGGCAGCGTGCGCTTTCTCATGAATGTTCAGGCGTTTCAGGTGGCTTATGTGCTCATGGAGTCCTGGCTCGACCAATGTCTGGAAGCGGGCTGCCAGGCTGCAAGCGGGTTTATGCAGGCTGCCCGGCACGGGTCTTTGACCGCCTGTGCCGAAAGTCTCTGGGCGCTGAAGAAGGCTGTTCCATCTGAGGCGTTCCGGAAAGGGGAGACCAATGTCGTGGCCTCTGTCGGCAAATATGGTGGCGCCCGGGAGGCGGCGGAGCTGACCGTCTTATATGATTTTGGACCGGAAGTCGAGGTAGACCGGAGCTTTGCTCTCGAGCTATACAGTCACTGGTTGCCAGCGAGAACTGGTCGAACTCCAGGGAGGAAGACCTTTTTCGCGCAGGGCCGGAAAGTCGGGTGGAGTAGCTGGAGGACTCTTCCGTGTATTCCGGCACTGCTTTTGCGGACGATAATTGCGGTGGCGAGGGCCGGGACTGAGCCAGGTATTACAGGGCGCACGGGCATTGCCGGGTTCGGCAGTCTTGTCCCGGTCTTCTGTGCCAGGAGCTATAATGATGGAGGCGAGTTCCCGGGCCAGCGGTCACTATGTTTTTATGCAGAACGAGGAATGTCAGCTCCCGCCGCCGATCGGGAAGGCTTGATATCGTCATTATCGCGGTGGTGTCCCTGCTCCTTGTCGCCGGATTGATCTATGTGATTTTCCAGATCATCGGACATTCCGAGCAGCATGTCGACGCGGTTAGAAAGACCAGAGTCAATTATGACGAGTCTCTGGACTGGCGCCCCGATGCCAAGTTGAGCGAGCAACGCATTCGCGATGATCTCGATCGCCATCCCAGCCAGAAGAAGGCCGACTATAGCGAGCTGGAAGTCAATGAGACCTGCATGAAGCTCATTGGTCGAATGTCCAAGCTGCAAGAGCTGAAATTGACCAGGGCTACGATCAAGGATCCCTGGCTGCGCTATCTGGCTCCCCTGCCGCTGCGCAGTCTCGGGCTCCACGGCACCACGCTCACCGACAAGGGTATTCCCTATTTATTGAAACTGCAATGTCTCACTCACGTGAGCATCGGGGACACCGATGTGACCGACAGGGGTCTCGAGATCCTATCGCAGTCGCCGACCATCACCAAACTCGAGATCAATCTCGGACGCTGTATCACTAATGACGGTATCAAACATCTCGGTAGGATGACAAGGCTCACCACCCTCGATATCGGAAACTCTCGCAAAGTAGACGGGCGGTGCCTTCCTTATCTAAAAGACTTGAAAAGCCTTTCCCAGCTCAATATAGAGGCCATTCCGGTGACGCCCCAGGACCTCAGTGTGCTTTCGGAGCTTCCGATTGCCTCCCTGGACGTCTCCAACAGTGGGCTATCTGATGCGTGTGTTCCGGAGCTGGCTAAAATCAAGAGCCTGGTGATATTGAGTCTGACCAGCAGTGATTTCTCCGGTCCGAGTATCAAGGAGTTCGCGCGCTTGAAGAACCTCAGGCACCTCAGTCTCAAGAGCTGTCCCAATGTCGATGAGAAGTCGGTCGAAGAGCTGAGAGCCATGATGCCGGGGTGCAATGTGAAGTATTCGCAGGAGTCGGGGTTGACCGAGAAGATCAAGAAGAACGAGATGAAGCAAGAAGTCCAGTTCCTCGAGAGCGAGGTCAAGAAGGAAATGGACAAATACGAGAAGAGCGACGATTAGATTTAACGTAACAGCTACGTGTTTCCACCACTGCAACGCGGGATTCGATATCAAAAGTTTGCCAGTGGTGAGGCTGGAAAGCATGGACAGGTGGTTGTTTCCGGGTTCGCGCCTGGCGCTTGTCTCGAGAAGGTCAGGTACACAATGGTCACAAACCAACAATAGATTGAAGGCATCGCAGTCCCCGCGACCGTTGGTTTTTCGGGCTATCGAGCCTCCTGTTTCTTGAACTCCCCAATTCAAGAATTTCTTTGTCCCTTCCCCCAATAACTGAAGCAAGACCATCATGTGGTCCGAACGTCCTTTTTCAATAGATCCAGCCGATTCCGTCAAGCCGGCCAGGAAGCTCCCTGGTACGGAGGCGAGCGTGCCTCTGCCGGCGGAGTTGGTGGACGGAAGAGAAGACGAGAGCAAAGAGACGGACAGTAAAGAGAACAGCTCCGAAGCCGAAAAGAGCGAATCTTTCGAGGCCGGAGCCGAGAAAGCCGGAGCCGAGAAAGCTGGAGCCGAGAGAGCCGGAGCCGAGAAAGCTGGAGCCGAGAGAGCCGGAGCCGACAAGACTCGGTCCGGAGCCGGCAATAACGGGACGTCCAGGAATGACATCGATTTCACTCCCATCGATTTCGGCGAGTTCCAGCCTCCCGCCGTCAGAATCGCCGGTGGTGTCAGTATCACATATGATGGCTCGGCGCCCGCTGACCCTGAGCCTGCCGCTGCCAGCCAGGCTGTATGCCGGGACACCGGCGGGTCGGCAGGTTTTGCCAGGGAGGGCGGTCTTCTCGAGGACCTGACGCCTTCGGTCGATATCGTGGATCTCTCCGCATCGGCTTCGACCTATGGAAGCTCGCAGACCTATGCGACCTCTGTTACCCCGTTCCCCGATCTGGGATATGGAGGGCTCGAGCGCAAAGGGCTTGTGGATGCCGAGGTCGTGGAGCCCCAGCTTGATAAGAACGGCTTCTCCGACAATGTTCGACGGTCCCGGGAAAATCTTACCGAGCTCATGGAACAGCATCTGGACGCGCCGCAGCGCCAGCGCTTCCAGGTAATTCTCGACCGCTTCGAGCTTCGCGGCAGGGAGCGCGTCGAGGCGCAGGTGGCCGCCGGTCAGGATCAGAATCAGTGCATGGCGGAGTGGGATCAGAAGATCTGCCGGTCCTACGACAGCCTGGCTACCATGCTCAATCCCAACCTGCCGAATGCCACCTATGATCTCAATGTTCGCGCCAAGCTCGTTGAAGCGGCGGCTTTCTCGCTCGCCTGTCCCGTGAAAGCCAACGACCAGGGCAACTGGGGCTGCTGCTGGATGATCTCGGGCGTGTTCGCCGGAGTAATCCAGTATCCCGATCGCATGTCGGACATGCTTGCCCAGCTCTCGAACACCGGCTCCTACACTGACATCGATGGACGCTCCTGGACGCCTCCCAGGGGTTTGCTTTCCATCACCAGCCAGGGCGGGCGGTGGACCATCGAGAATTGCGGCGGAGGGCACCGCAGCCCTGTCTCCGAGATCTGGACGAGCGTGGCCGCTTACCTGTCCGAGGACGGACGTCGCACCGATCGCGGTGCCAGCGGCGGTACGGAGAGTGCCTGCAACCACGCCATGAAGAAGATCACCGGCGACACCTGGACCGTAACCTCCGAGCGGGCCATGGTCGACAAGCGCATGCAGAAGGAGCTGCTGGAGAAGGGCGCTTATATATGTGTCTATCCCGGTCATATGTACCTGGCTGCTCTCGAGAAGCACGGCAATGAGTGGCTTCTCTGTGCCAGCTTGCAGCATGGCGACGGGGGACGCCGCGTCAACGGCACCGTCTCCGACCTGCAATCATGGACGATCACCGGCGGCCGCCGCGGCTACAACCCGGATATCAACCTTCCAGAGTGTCAGGACTCTCCCACCGGACCGATAGGCAACGACTGGCCTGGAGGAGGCGGCTACGACTGGCCGGACTTTCCCTTCCCCATCGGTCCGGATCCCTGGCCGCTTCTGGGCGCGGGCAGTCTCACCGATTTCGTCCTCTCCCTTCACGAAGAGCGAGACCGGCGGCTGGCAAAGGAGCGCGCCGAGGACGAGGAAGAAGAGAAGAAGAAGCGCGAGGAGCAGAGACGCAGGGAAGAGATCGAGATTGCCGAAGCGAAGGCGGAAGAGGAGCTCCGCCTGGAGAAGAAGCGCATGGCGGAGCTCGAGGCCGAGCAGAAGGCTGCCCGGGAGAGACGCCAGGCGGAGCTCGCGTCCGCCGAGCAAGACGGTCTCGTGCAGCAGGAAAGGCAGGGTAAGCTGCGCCAGGAGGCTGAGGTCAACCGCTTGCTGGCAATGGAGAACCGGCAATCTCCTGAAAAGGCAGGCGAGTTCATGCACAAGAGCCAGCTCGCTCAGGCGCAGATTAACACCAGCCGCCCGCTCTCGACTCAGATTATCGATCGCCAGAGCTTCAACCTGCCCAATTTCGCCAGTGCCCTGAGCGATTTCAGATCGCACCGGATTCCTGTGGCAAGCGAGTTGACCAACCGTCTCGAGCGGATCGCACCGGCCTCAGATCTTAAAATCAAGACGGACAAGACCAAGTATACTGGTAACCCACCGGAGTCGGCAGTGTGACCGTGACCACAACCATCGAAAATAACGGCATGATCGAGCGGATGCGTCTGCCCGAGGCCTTCTCGCCGGCTATGCTGGCAGGCGAGCAGCACCACGGCTATCTCGAGTTCAAGGGGCGCGGCTCCTGCGCTCTCATTTGCTACGAGGAGAATTCCCGGAGCTTTTCTGATCACGAGACTGCTATTGTGGCTCAGGCTCTCTCGGAAAGGCTTGGCGCCGGGGAATCAAGAGCAATAAGCCAGGACAGCGAGCTTTTCGAGGTGCTCTGCTTCTGCTTCGTATTTGGTGGTGCCCTTACTCGCGGTGGCACCGTCATGGATATGCCGCGTTGCTCCTGGGAATTGTATGGTGTCGAAGTCGGCACGGCAAACGGTGGTGCAGCCGGTACTGGCGCGGCAAGCGGCTCGATAAGAATGTCGGTAGGCGATTCAGCCGTTAGCGTGGCGGGCAGCTCAGCCGGTAGTCCGGCAAGCGACTCTGCCCGGACTGTGATCGCAGGACGTCTGAAATTCCTTGATGTCTCCGGAAAACGTAGCAAGAGGGAAGTCGTGGTCGTTCTGCCGCAGGCTCCCGGACCGGAAGGATGCGGTTATCTCTGGCTCGAGGGCGGCTCGTCGGACATCCGCCGATTCGAGTCAAACTTCATGCAGGCGCTGGCGGCAGCGAGCTACCGTCAGCGCTGGTCTGGTGATTCGGATTTCGCCGGATACTGATCCTCGCGGGTATCGTCTGGCCTCGAAGAGCAGACCAAAATCGGCAAATCCAAGCCTGTCGGAGTTTGAGAATTTATTCATATTACAGGCAGTTTTTGTGCAGGTGCATATATTGGAGAACACAGGCGCTTGTCAATAGTCCATAATCCTGTGGCTACTAATCGGAGACTACTTGATGAATCCGAAGACTAATCGATCCCTTTCGGTTTCCTTGCTTATCGTATCCATGCTGGTGGTTCTCTTTGCCAATTGCGCTATCGCGGGCAAGGGTGGCGGGTTCGTCGACACTGATGGCGATGGAATCGCCGACGGCGCGGACCAATTTCCGTTCGATCCCAACAACGGAGCCGGGAACGGCAATCAGAATGAAGAATCCAGCAGTAGCTCCGGCCCGAGCCCCGATAGCAGCTCGAGCAGCAGCTCGGGCTCCAGCAGCAGCTCAAGCTCCAGCTCCAGCGGATCTGAGGAAACATAGATCTGTCCTCGATCTGTCCTCGAGATCTGTTTGTTACTTACCAGTTCTGTTTTATAACTGACGTTCCGGCCAGGCGATCGGACAATCGTCGCCCCTCGCCCTTGTATAGGAGCTGGTTTTCGATGAGCAGAATCACTGCCGCATAAAAAATGAAGCCGGACTTCAGCCAATCCATGCAAGTCTGGTTGAGCAGCTCCGGATAACCGGCAGACAGAATCGCAAGCGATTGGTAAATGAGAAATGGACCGACAATGATGAAGTTTCGCGCGATTGATTGAGCGAGGCTGGCGGGACTGCCGGTCGCTCGATCGATGGTCCGGATACCGAGCAGGTATTTGCCAAGCCCGGGACCGATGGGGAATCGGTCTCGCGTCAGGAAGATGAGCATAGCTATGAAAAGCACGTGCGAGTCAGCCGCCTCGCCCGCGCCAGAAAGGATGGACACCGACCAGACCAGAATCTTGGCTATCCAGAAGGAGGCGAGAAAGTCGTAGGCGCAGGCTGCTACGAACCGCCTGCCCGGGAAAGGACGAAGAGCGGTCACTGTCGGATCCGGATACGGGCATGGGGTCTGACTCTCGACCGCAGTTTTCGGCTCTGGCAGTTTCATCTTATCCTGCAGCAGATTGCTAAGAAGAGCTGAATTATCGCATACGTCGACATTCTTGCTTAGACGAGCCTAACAAATGATCGTCTCCCTGAGATGCGGCTCAAGACCGTATTTGCCATATCTGAAAGAATGGCCGTCTATTTCAAGGGGAATTTAGAGCCATGCTGTCCCTTGGTACCAGTTCGAGGTCGGTAGCGGCCCGGGGCGATTCGGCTCCTTCATCAAGCAAGCAGCTTCTGTTTGCCAGTCTGCTGGTTCTTGCCGTTCTGGCGATGCTCTCGATCATGCACTGGTCCGGCTCGCTGTCTGCCGCGGCCTGGCGGCTTCTTCTCTTGCTGTTCGGCGGACAGTGGTTGCTCGGCGCTCTGAGCACAGTGCGAGGCAGGACGAGCCTGTTCATCGAGCGAGCTTACCTTGCTGCAAATGCAGTCCGGCTGCTTTCTCTGCGCTTGCTTTCCGGTCATGGCGCGGGTGCGCTCCCGGTGCAAGACCGTGCGAGCTTGACCCCGGAGCCTGAGCGGACGAGCTTGCTTCCGGAGCCTGAGCGGACGAGCTTGCTTCCGGAGCCTGAGCGGACGAGCTTGCTCTTCTGGATCGTCAAGTTGATTTTCATTCCCTTCATGATCACTGTTGCTACAAATCAGACCGAACGGCTCTGGCCCATGATCGCATCGGGTCAGATTCTGCACGGACTCTTGCCTGTCGCGCTTGTCTATTCGTTCTGGCTGATGGTCATGGATTTACTTGACACTGCTATTGCCACCATTGGCTATTCAATCGAGAGTGACGAGCTCGGCAATCGAGTTCGCTCGGTGGACACGTCGCTACTCGGCTGGGCTGCGGCGCTCCTCTGTTATCCGCCCTTGAACAATCTGTCCAGGGCGGTTATTCCTGTTCATGCCTCGCCGTTTTTCAACACCACCGGCAGCTCCTGGGACATACCGGTTATGATTGTCCTGGCTTTGCTGGCGACTCTTTTTACTCTGGCTACTCTTAACCTCAACGTTCACTTTTCGAATCTCTGCCACCGCGGTCTTGTTACCGGCGGTCTCTATTCAGTGGTTCGCCATCCAGCCTATGCCACCAAACTGCTTTCCTGGGCTCTGGTCATCGCCTATATCACCGGTGCCAATCCCACCGTCTGGTGCGCTTTCGCATGCTGGGTAGGGATCTACGCAACGCGTGCCATCACCGAGGAGCGCCATCTGAGCCGGGTCGACCCTGAGTATGCGGAGTATTGCAAACGCGTCCGGTATCGATTCATCCCGGGCCTGATCTGAGGAAGCTCTCTTGTCCAGATCAGGCACTATAACGGAAAACAGTGAGCCGCTCTCAGGAAGCCGCGGCTCGATCCCGCCGGCTAGCGAGCCCCGGCAAGGAGCTCAGTTAGCCGGAGTTGAAGCACCCGGAGTTGAAGCACCCGAGGCTGAAGCACCTGGAGTCGATTCCTTGGAGCTGGCTCTGTCGGATCTGAATCTTGCTCTCGCGAGACGCATGCATGGGATGCTTTCATCTCTGGAGAGGTTCCGGTCCGTATCGTGGCGCTATTGCTAGGAGCGGTGCTCGGTCTGTCGGCGCCTGGCTTCGACCAGTGGTACCTCGCCTGGTTCGGTCTGGTGCCGCTGCTGGCGTTATGCATCAGCGCCTGCGAGCCATGGCAGGCTGGCGTCCGGGGCTGGTATTTCTTCATGGGTTATGACCTTGTCTATATGCACTGGTATCTTTCGATACGCGAAGAGGTACTCGCCGGCGCCTTCAGCACCTTTCCTCTTTTCATGAAAACCAGTTTCTGGCTCATGATGTCGGCCTGGCAGGCGCTTTTCGCTTCCATATTCTGCTGTGTGATCAAGGCGGTGCCGCTCACCGGTGGATGGCTGCCGGTGAGATCGAGAGTGGACGGTCGTTTTTACCTCCCTGGCTTCGTCGCTGTTCCCTTTCTTTGGATCCTGATCGATCGGATGTGCAACAGCCCTGCGCTTTTCGGGGTTCCGTGGACGGCCCTGGAGTATAGCCAGTACAAACAGTTATCGGTATTGCAGAGCGCCTCTCTATTCGGTGGTGTTGGTATCGGTGCCTGTATCATCCTGGCAAATCTCGCTCTTCTGGGGCTGATTGGCTTTGGCAGTCCGTCTCTGCGCGCTCTCAGCTATCGGAGCCCCACATCTTTGTGGCTCAACACCGCTTTGACAGCTGTGTTTCTCTGCTCTCTTCTTTGCTATGGAAGCGTGCGTTTGCAGAAGGAGTCCGAGAGTCTGCCTTCGAAGAGAGTCTTGACCGTGAGCGCGGTGCAGTCGGGAGTTTATCCCGGCAACACCAATGTCGACTATGGCGCTCAATACCGGTGTCATGAGCGGCTCTCCATCGCGAGCCCTCCAGGCAGTCTCTGCGTCTGGCCCGAATGGTCCTTTCCGGTGGTGTTCAGCATCGCCAGGAAGTTTGTTCGGGATACAGCCCGGGTTCCTGCAGGTCGGGGACAGAGCTGGATTCTCGGCTGTGTCGATCGAGACGGCGAAAAACATGAGTTCAACTCGGTCTGTGCCATGGATCGCAAGAAGGGACTGGTGCCGGTCCCCTATCACAAGCGGTATCTCGTTCCTTTCGGCGAATTCACTCCTGACTGGGTGCGTCATACCCCGCTTGGTTTCGTGCTCTATGGTCCCCACGGCAAGTTTGAAAACTCCGTCGCCGATCGGTCCACAGTCGTTTTCCCGATGAGCGATGCCACCGTCGGCCCTTTGCTCTGCTTCGAGTGCCTGATGCCCGAGCTCTCGGTAAACAACGTTCGAAATGGTGCGCAACTTCTTGTCGATTGCAGTTACACAGGCTGGTTCGAGAAGTCCGTTCTCGGTGACCAGATGATTGCGCAGTGCGTCATGCGTGCTGCCGAAAATCACCGCTCCTTCGTTTTCGCGACGACTCTGGGACCGTCGGTGATCATCGATTCCGCCGGGCGAGTCCTCAGGCAGTCTCCCCGGGAGGAGCCCAGCCTGATTCAGGCGGTCGTGCCGGTGGAAGGCGACATTACCCCCTTTACGCGTTTCAGCTTCTGAGGGCGATATGAAACTGCTTGATCGATACATAGTCGCCGAGTCATTGCAGCTGCTTCTTATCGGGGCGGTCGTAATCCTCGGCGTCTTTTTCGGAACGGTCGAATTTCAAAATTGCCTGAACCTGATGAACGCCTTCGGTCTGCCACTACAGACAGTGCTATCTGTGACCATGCTGCAAATGCCCACCGGGATAGTTTATTGTCTGCCTGCCGGTGTGCTGGTCGCGACCATGTTCTTGCTCATCCGCCAGCACAACGACTCCGAAATCATCGCTCTCGAGGTCTCAGGCGTGCCGCTTCGCCGGATCATGCTCCCCTATTTGATAATGAGTATCATCGCCTGCCTGTCCGTTTTCGTTTTGACCGAGTTTGTCGCGCCTCAGTCCAGGTTGCTCTCCGAAAAGATGATGATGCTCGGTGTTTACGGTGCCGCCTGTCCGTTCTCTGCTCGCACATCGATAAGTCACCAGGATGCCGATGGTAATCTTGAGCAGCAGTTGCTTTTCGGTAGACCCCGCGGGAAGTATCTGGAAGGATTCGTGGCTCTCAAACACGGCGAGGCCGGTGCCATCAAGCTCATCTGGGCAGAGGAGGCGCAGTGGAAGTCCGGATTCTGGAACCTTCGTAAGGGCCGCGTCTTCGACTTTTTCGGAGCCGGCAAGGGCGCCGCTCCCGGTTCTTCCAGCGCCGATTCGATACAGGACCGCGGCACTGGCGACATCGACATGTACTCGAGCGGCGTCGGAGGAACTTTCACAAGCATGAGCTATGGCGGCAACAAGTCTCTTGTATCTTGTATCCAGGCTGGTCCGCTTTCACATCTTTCGAAGACCACCTCTCAAATGAGGCAGGAAATCGATGACCACGAGCGAGCCGGACGCCCCGTTCCACTAGAGCTTCTCCTTCAGTACTACCGGCGTTTCTCCCACCCGATCAGTTGTGTCCTGCTCCTTCTAGCAGCGGCGCCGGTCGCGCTTCTCCGCAGCCGTCGTAGCCGGAGCACGGCAATCGTGTACGGGGGCGCGCTGGTGGTCGGTTACTTCGTCCTCCAGCAGGCGAGCCTCTCGCTTGCAATCAACGGCAGGCTCCTTCCTGTCGTCGGCGCCTGGCTGCCCAGCGGTCTGCTCTGCCTCCTCGGCCTCGTCCTAACTGCCAGCATGCGCCGCCGCTGAGCATGTGCGTTCCGATAATTTCTCGCAGTATCTCTGCGGGCGCTCTCCCAACGAGTGAGCGGTCTTAGTGGTGGCGCCGGAAGAATTTACGGCTTTCGTATTCGTTGTAACCACCGTAAGTGGTGGAGAACCCTCTGTCTTTCATTCGGAGGTCGTATCTGCCATCCTGAAAGAGTTGGAAAACAAAGGGCTTTCCATTGTCTCCGATCATGCTCCAACGCCCGGCAACTTTTTTCGATATCCGCCATTGCCTGCAGAGCGAGACCTGCCGTCAAGCAAAACGCTGTCAATGCAATCGAGTGAAAGTGCACACGGGTCACCTCCAGGAGCAATCAGTCTATCGCGATACTGAAGACGGAGCCGGCAAATCGGCAAGACATTGACAGTTTCGTGGATTTTTCGCAAGGAGCCGCGGAGCCAGCGTGTCTAGCATTCGACTATACTCGTTGGGCTTTCGTTTGAACCAGGCGCTCGCCGATCTGCACACGGCCGCGTTTTAAGCAACTCTCTGAAGAGTATCAAGTATGAGTCTTGCCATTACCAGGGTCTATACAGACCAGAACTTCTACGATGCGTTCGCGAATGATTTGCGCAATGCCAGGGGTAGAGTTATTTTTCAGAGCCCCTTCCTGGCTAGTTGGCGTGTTGGCCTTGTTTTGCCTTACCTTCGGGACTGCGTGAACCGCGGAGTCACTACCTGTGTCTTTTTGCAGAAGCCGGACAGAGGAAAAGACTGTACGGTTTTTGATAGTGGTTTGTCATCACTCCGTTCGGCCGGCGTACATGTTACCGTCCGGAATCATAATCACGAGAAGATTGCTGTCGTGGACGAGACGATTTTCTGGGACGGAAGCTTGAACATCCTGAGCCAGTCGCGTACCTCCGAGCGTATGACGCGCTGGCGGAGCCGGGCGAAAGTTGATGAGGAGATCGAGCGATACAAACTTTGGGATTGTGCCGGATGTTACCTGCATTATTCGACGGGAGATTCCCCTGAGGCTATAGGAGGGCTTATTCGCAGAAGACGTAGACTTCTGGGAATCAAGCAGGGCGATTTTGCTCCCATCGTAAAGCTGAGCCAGGCTACTCTCTCCAGGGTCGAGGCGGGGCATCGCTCTCTCAGTATCGAATCATACAGGCGAGTCGCCACAGGGCTCAAGCTGAGAATCCGCCTGGTCCCCGAGTGCCTGCTCCCGATGATCGACGAACGAATCGGTAGAATTCTTGACGTTGACTAGCGGTCCACCAGGCTCAACCTATATCCTTCAGGAAAATATGACTGTGGCGTCAAAAAATTCGGAAAAATTTTGACCTCTGAGTCATATTTTCGAGGTAGAAGAGACTTGCAACCGTTCTGCCAGTGTTTCTCTGAGTCAGAGCGTGGGATAATGGCGGCGGAAAACCTGGAGGATTGCCCATGTCAGATGCTTCGACCTTGCTTGATTTGTTGCATGCGCCGGCCAAACCGGCTGAGCTCCGGAAGAGCGCGGTAGTGATTGTCGACGCCCAGCGGGAGTATCTGGATGGCAGCGTTCCGCTGAGCGGAGTCGAGGATGCCCTGGTCGAGATCAAGAAATTGCTCGAGCGGGCGCGGGCGGCTGGCGCGACGGTGTTCCACGTGGCTCATAATACTCAGCCGGGCGCGCCGATCTTCGACCCCGAGAGCCCGATGTCCGACATAATCGATGCGGTCAAGCCTGAAGGGGGCGAGAAGGTGATCAAGAAGAACCTCCCGAGCGCTTTCGTAAACACCGACCTGGAGAAATACCTTCGTGACAGCGGGCGCACGGAGCTGGTGGTTGCCGGTTTCATGACCCATATGTGCATCAATGCCACCACAAGGAGTGCGGTCGATCTGGGCTTTCAGCCCACAATCATCGCAAGTGCGTGCGCCACCAGAGACCTGCCTGAGCCCGGCGGCGGCGTCGTCAAGGCTAATGTTGTTCACAAAACCAATCTGGCATCGCTGGCGGATTTGCTCGCCTGTGTCTGCAACTCTGTCGACGATCTGAAGTGAAAGTGCGACCGGCGGTGGCGAGCGCGGACCGGCTCTGCTGCAAGAGAACCGGCGCGGATGATCGCTGGCGGGCTATTTCTTGAGGAGGGCGATCTGGTCTTTGTTGCCGGAGCCGTCTCTTCTGTCGTAGAGAGCGCTCTCGATGGTGACGAGCGCCGGATGAAGGCTCTTATAGATGTCGGCGAAATTGGTTCTCCAGAGGAGTCCTTCACGACCTCTGTACTCGACTTCTTCGGTGTTGTCGGCGTAGTACTCATGAAGCCAGATCAGCGATTTGGAGCAGCGCACGATTTCGGACATTGCCTTCGGATGATCGTCGGGATGAATGTGGATCAAGACCCCGTTGGTCATCACCATATCGAAATCGTTGTCTGGAAAAGGAATCTCGAATGCTGAGCCATGGACGAAGTTTATGAAGGGGTGGCGTTGCTTGCCAATCTCGATTGCGTTGGCCTGCGGCTCCAGCCCCACAAGCTCCCACTCCGGAAATATCTCATGGATGAGGGCAAGCTCATTGCCGATATTGCAGCCGACTTCCAGAACCTTCACGCCTGCCGGGCTGAGGTGCTTTTCGAAGTGTTTTTTGAAGATTTCGGACTGTCTCAATCCCAGAAGATTTTCGGTGATCAAGTCAAATTCTTCGAGTTCGAAGGAGTTGCGTTCGGTGTAATTCTTGCCGAACTCACCCAACCAGGTTTCTAACTGCTTGTTCAAGGTAGACCTTCCTGCGCCCGGGATGAAGTGAAAGGCTTATTCTACTTGCCTGGCGGGGCGATGGTTTTAGCGTCGCTTAATGATCTGTTGTCCAGCTAGTTGCGCAGCGTGGACGGCCGGTCGCTAGGGATTTTCAGTCCGTGTCGATGGGAAGGCTGCCGCTCTTGACGAGAGCCAGGCTGCGAGCGTGCATCGATTGCTCGAGCTGCTCGTAGGAAGCGTTGCTGCCGAGACCGGATTCACGCGCTTCCCGCTGCACGATGGCATTGAGGATATTCGCCTCGGAAGCGTCTCCGCGCTCGAGCTGAAGGCTATCGAGAAGCTCTTTCTGGTACTCGGGACTGGCGGTCTTCAGCAGGTCCGTTGCCTGTCTCGCCATCGTCCTGAACACCTGCTCCGAACTGGCGCCTTCGGGAAGTCCGAGCTGCTGCCTGAGCTCGCCCGGTTGCGCGGCAAGAAACCCCTCGTCGGAGCCGTAATTGTCCTTGATGAATTGCGGTCCATCGAATTCGTAAGTCTCTGCCTGCGCCAGCCGTGAGTTCGCCGGGTCGGTCAGGCTCGCGTCTGACCGCATGTGCTGGAGGTGGTCGCCCCCGGCATCGCCCTGGTCTCCTGGCTCATTGATTTGATCCGAACCGCCCGCGCCGAATTTGCCCATTCTTGATGTCTCCTGCCTGGTCGCTCTCCTGGGAGCTGCTTATTGATATATACACACGGATTGAGCAAGCCACACGGACTTCTCCCCGGGAGTGTTGCTCAGACTACAGTAGCTGGCAGTCGATGGTGCCGATTCAAGGAAATACTGTGCAATTCAACGGTTATCTGGTGAGAAGGTTGTATTTGAATTGACCAGGACCCTTCAAAACGAGGTTGAGCCATGGATGGAGCCGTTGGGAGCGGGAGTCTGAGAAGTTGGCCAGGTCTGGAGCGATTCCCAGCAGCCCTCTGCGCGGAGCGTTGCCTGCTCGATTTCGCCCCGGAGTTCCCGGATGGGGAAAGGAGTGCCTGCAATGAATGGGGCGATAGGAAGGCAACATACCTGGCGGATCAGAGCCTCGGCGCGTATTACGGGTCTGGGCGAAGTCAGGCAGCGGAGGCGTATTACGGGGCTGGGCGAAGTCAGGCAGCGGAGGCGTATTACGGGGCTGGGCGGAGTCAGGCCGCGGAGCCGTATTACGGGTCTGGGCGAAGTCAGGCAGCGGAGCCGTATTACGGGGCTGCGCGCAAAGCCGGACCGGACCCATATTACAGTTCGCCGGTGGAGCGCGGCGGCAATTTAGAGCGATTCTCAGAGGGCGTTGCCTGGGGATTATCTGTGCCTGTTTTGCTTGGAGCCACACTGGATGTGACCTTGCGAAACTGGACATTCCCATGCGCCAGAACGGTTTTACGATTCTACAGGCACTCTGCCTGGACCGGGACAAAAATGGGCGGCAGGCTCGCTGTGAAGGGCTGTCAGCTCGCCGGCAAGCACGCAGTGCCCGCGGTGCGACAGGGATTCGGCATGGCCGCGCACTTTGTGGACGAGCTGAAACGCGCTGGCAAGTGAGTTGAAAACGGCAGAAACTGTATTAGAATCGTTCGATGACCTCCAGAAGCGGGCGAGAATCTTGGGTAGCAAATGCAGTCTTGCTGGCTGCGTTGATCTGGTTTCTGTCCGGTCTCCCCTCTGGCGGGGCAGTCTGGGCGGACCAGTCGCTTTCCGGCTATATAAGGCACGTGGTGAGGCGTATCGATGAGAGCTGGCGCACTTATCAGGTGAAGGAGCAGATGTCTGCCACGGTTCGCGTATCGATCGCTGCCAATGGCGATTTGCAGAAGGCAGAGCTGGTCGAGTCGGTGGGCGATCGTGAGGCTATCAGCTCGGCTCTCGAGAGTGTTCGTTATGCCACGCCGTTCGGCGAGCCGCCCATCTCCGGACCATCCCTCACGATTGCGGTTTTGATCAGGACATCAGGCGTCCAGCTGATCGAGCGGAGAAGCTCCGGCTCGGTCAGACCCGCCCGGGCAGTCAGAACAGCAGGCGCCGCACCGGGACCGGCGATCAGCCGGCCGGGCCCGGACACCGGAGCGAGCCGAAGCAGCATGATACCGCCTGCCGGCGCCGAGCCGAAGCCGGCTCTACCCATCCCGATTGTGAAAAAGCTCAAGGACTCAACTGTCCTGATCACGATCCTGAGTCCTTCCGGTGGCGGCGCCGAGAGTGGGCTGGGTTTTGTCGTGGCACCGCATACGGTGGTGACCAATCTGCCGATGATGTCGTCGACAGTCAGCAAGAGGCAGGTAGCCGCCCGGGTCGCTTCCGACCCGGCGGTGCATATCGTTGGTGGTATCGTCGTCCGCGATCGGCGCTCGGATCTTCTGGTGCTCAAATTCCCGACCCTAAACGCTCCTTCCCTGGCTTTTGCCGCCAGCAGCGAGAGCAAGCCCGGTAGCCGCGTCTTTCTTGCCGGCACGCCGGAGTCCATGGAAAGCACCGCCAGCCAGGGAGTGATTGCTGATTTTGTCAAAGGAAAGGACGGCAAGGATTTCGTCAGGATGAGCGCGCGTCTGGCGCCGGAGTTCACCGGCGGTCCGGTCCTGAATGAAGCCGGTCGTCTGGTGGGTATATCCGTTGCGCCCCCGGAAGAGCGGGATCCGGTCAGTTATGCCCTGCCTTCCGAGTACATCTCGCGCCTGCTTGCTGCGTCAAGATATTGAGATCTTCACTGCGACGCACTGGAGGCGGTGCTGATCTTGGTGTTCAGGCGGCTGGTTACGGAATGATAGATCTCGTAGGGAATCCGCCCAGAGGGACCCTTCGCGGCCGCTGCCGTATCGTAGATAGTCCGGGCCTCTTTATAGAGCTCGACGGCTTTTCGTGAGTCCCCGGCATCGGCGCTGCAATCGCCCATCTCCTCGAGGACCGCCGCCATTGCCTTGTGATCCGGCTCCTTCGCTTCTTTGTGGATACGGAGGACTTGCTCGAGCTCTGTCATGGCTTTCGCCGTGTCCTTGAGATTGCGGCGGCAGACCGCCAGATTCAGGAGGTCGTCCGGATATTCCGGAGAGTGGTTGTTTACCTGGCAGGCAATCAGCTTCTCGCTGATCGCTTCGGCGTTTTTGAAGTCCTTTCGATCCCGGTAGAACTTCCCCACCTCTCTCATTGTGGCCATGCCGGCGGTGCCGGGGGCAGCGGCGCTGGTGAGGGATTGCAGGAGGCTGTCGTATATCCGGTCGACATTCTCGTTGTCGCCTCGATATTTGTAAGCACTGGCGAGCTTGATCATTCCTCTGCCGAATCCTTCGCATCTGGCGGCGGCTTCCGGCATAATCGTCCGGGCACGGGCAAAGAGCTCTTCGGCTTCGCTCAGGCCACCCTGGTCCGTTTCTTTCAGTGCAGCATCGATATATTTCGAGCACCGGGTCTCGACACTGTCCCCCGCTCCAATATTGATAAGCATGACCCCATTGAGCAGTTCCTCGCCGTTCATGGCCCCGGCTGCAGCACCTTCTATCTCGATGTTGGAGACCACCGCTTCGGTGAAAGCGTTGCCGGAGGCATCATCGAGGTACCTGGTTACCACCGACGTGATATTGCCGGGGTCCGCATTGATCAGGGTGCGAGCGATCAAGATCGCGTCGATACGCCGGTCCCGGGGATTGCTGGAGGGGTAGCCTTTGACCTCGACCAGGATATTGCCGCGGTCATTGCGGACAGAATAGGTTGCCTGGCGAGGGATGACCCGGGCCTTGTCGATGACCGCTTTGATCTGCCCGGTGGAAAGCTCGGCCCGGCAAGGCTGCGCGGACGCAAGGGTGGCGGCGATCATCAGGAAGATCATCAGGGAGATGATCAGAGTGCCGGCACTTAAGTCGAGTTGATTGGGCTTGAGCAAGACCTGTCGGTACCCCGGGCAGAACACGCACCCACCACTGTGAGCTTTCCCGCTGGGGCCGAAGGCAAAACGTCAGATTTATCCAAACTCAGAGGCTGATTTCAGCGCTCTTTTTCTTCCTGGCCTTTTTCCCTGTGCCGGCGGCGAGCTTTTTCTTCGTTTTCTCGGAGGCGGTCAGGTCCGGGTTGCCGGTCGATTTGTAAAGCCTTATCATGGCTTCGTCCCAGGGCTCGAGCATCTGCCACGGATAATCGATGCCGAAATAAATCTTCTTCAGCTCGAAATCGCTGTCCAGCTGCTCTTGCTCGAGAGTGCCGCAGAATGCCGGCTGCGCGAGTCCGCAGGTGATCAGGGCGATAATGGCTATAACGTGCTTTTTCATAGCTCGTCAGTTTATAGCATGGATGCCAATAGATGGATCCGCTACCTTAGAAAGTGTGAAGTTATAAAATATAGAAGCAACAGACGATCCGGCTCGAATCATACGATGGAGCTAGAAGGTCAAGCTTGGTTGAAGAGACTGGACAGGGAAATTGGATAAAGACCCAATACTACCGGAAATGATGGAGGAGGACGAGGATTCGACCGACTTCGATTCTCTTCAGGATTCGGCTCCGGTGCCTTCGCCGGTTCGGCCGGCTTATTCAGCCGGCGGTGGCTCCTCCTATCGCCGCCGCTCCCTCATGGGACAAACTTTGGCGGGGCGGTTCGAGATAATCGATTTCCTCGGGGAGGGCGAGATCACAGAGGTCTACTCCGCCCTCGATAACGAGACACGCCAGCAGATCGCCGCCAAGGTCCTGAAGGATGAGAGACACGATGCTCAGATGCGCTTTCGAGAGGCCGCGGAGAGCGCCCGAAAGCTCGAGCATGACAATATCGCCAGAATCGTCGATGTCTGCGAGTCCGAAGACGGCAAGTTCGTGGTGATGCTCGAGTTTCTGCGGGCAGCCAATCTCAGGGAGTTGCTCAATACTGTCGGTCCTCTTGATGAGGAAGACACTTACACGGTTCTACGGGATATCTGCGGTGCCCTGGAGTACGCGCACAGCTGCGGTTGCGTGCATGGTGGTTTGAGACCGACCAATGTGCTTCTCACTCAAGACGACGATGATGTTCAAATCAAGGTTCTGGATTTTGCCATCGGCATGCCCGAGGGTGTTTTCATTGACGCAGTCGGCCCTTCGATCCGGGAGTTCATCAGTCCCGAGCAAATTCGCAAGGAGCAGGTCACTTTCAATTCGGACGTCTTTTCACTGGGAGTCATAGCTTATCTCCTGGTTACCGGCAGGAGCCCTGAGTGGAGCAAGGGCAAGGATGAAGACGTTCGCCTGGTGCCTATAAGCACTTTGCGTTCGGACTTCGCCTTGATCGAGCAGTTCGGTCAACTCATCGAGGACGCGCTCGATCGAGACTCCGACTGGCGCCTTCCATCCGCCACCGCCTTCCTTGAGGGGCTCGATAAATGGTATCAAAAGACCAGCGAAGAGCCTATTTCCGAAGAATCTATCGCGCGGTCCATGGAAGAGCCTGGGACCTCCGAAGAAGCTTTCGATCGGCCACTGGAAGGGCTGGCTGGTTCCGAGTCAGCGATCGAGCCAGTACCCGGAGCTATCGAGACTGCTGAAGCAGTAGCCGAGGATCTTTCAGAAGAATCGGCGCTCGAGCCTGATGAAGCCGAGACTTCCGGAGATGCCGAACCTCGCCAGGAGCGTCAGGAAGCCGAGATGGCTATGGGTGTCGACGCCGATCGCGAGCTGGCCAGACCGCAGCCTCCGCCGCCTCCTCCCCGGGAGGCAACGGAAGATGAGGCAGCACCGAAGGGGCGCCGTCGTCGTGCGGCCAAGACGATGAAGCTGAAAACAACCGTGCGCAATCTCGTTGCCCTGCGGCAGAATCAGAGCGAGACAGAAAGCACGCTGGCCATGCAGTTTACCGGGCACTTCGCCACAGCCGGACCTCGCCAGTCGCCTACTGCCACTATCGGAAAGCTTGTCGGCTTGTCACTGGTGGCGGTGGCAACCGTCGGTCTCGCGATCTTCAATTTTGATAGTCTCAAAGAAGCCTGGCATCTGGGCTCCAAGCAGCTTGCCCATACTTTTCTGAAGCCCGCGGATAAAGACTCCGCCGAAGCGGCCTTGAAAGATGACGATATTCCGGTATCGAGTGAATCCCCGGCGAATGAGGGCAAGAAGAAGAAGGACTCGGACGAGCCTGACATAATCATGGCCGAGGCGGCTCCACCGGCTGATCCCAATGCGCCGCCCGCAGCAAGACGTAAATATAGGCTAAAAGAGATCGAGAAGCGGGCGGCTCTGGGCTCCGAGTATTACAGCCGGTATTCTCCGAAAGCGAGCTGGAAAGGCGATCCTGTGGTCGGTAATCGCCGTCGGATCGATTATCGCGAGTTCCGGGACGAATGGAAAAAATAGAAGTCAGGGGCGATTGATCTTTTTGTTGGCGAAAGGCTTGAACCGTCTCACCCTTTCATTGCTCAGGTTCCTGGGATGCTCGACGTCTTCGAGCTTGTCCGTCGGCTTGCAAATTGCTGGCACTCCGTAGAATGAGTCTGATAACTCTCTTTCCTGGCACCACTGGGTGGTCAGATAATCGATGGTCTTTCCGTTTTTGTTCGGACCGGAAGCACGAAGAGGCAGACCGTCGATGCCGTCGTTTCCATACAGGTGCCTGACGAGCTTGATGACATTGGGCTCCAGGGGTATTTCGCGGGACACCCAGACGTCGATTGCCGGTTTGTTGCTGTCCTTGATCTGAAAGTGTCCGGCCTTGTGGCCGGCGATTGTCCTCTCGTTCTCAGGTCCTTTCGTCACCGGACTCATAGCGCCATCGGGCAGGGATTCGATCCAGTCGCTGTCCAGCTTGTCCAGAGAGGTCTTGAAGCACTTCTTCGCCCGGCGGTTGAAGATGGTGACTCCCCAGTCCGGCGCCGTGGAGACCAGGGCAAGCTCACCGCAAATGAGCTTGAAACCGTCCTTGCTCAGACAAATCGTGTGCTGTCCTGTTTTCTCCTGGAGTTGCTTGATCACGAAAACATGTCCTCTCGTGCCGGTTCCGGCAGCTGCCGGAACCGGTGGGAAGCACAGCAAGGCAGATAGACAGCCCAGGAGGGCTATTGCTTTCGAGAAAGACGTATTCATGATCGTATACCTGATAATTCTTCTCATTTAATCATAGTGGTATGTAATCTGTTGGGTTCTCTCCCGAGGAGCAAGAGCATTTCCACCGATACTGCCAGATCCGACGCTCCATCAGGTGCCATGAGAGTTTGCCTGGCCGCTGTCTTCGTTCTGGCGCTTTTTCTCTCCTCCATGCTCATGTTCGTCCTCGAGCCGCTTGTCGCCAAGATGATTCTGCCCAGGCTCGGCGGAGCCGCGACGGTCTGGACCGCTTGCGTGCTCTATTACCAGGTCCTCCTGCTGGCGGGCTATCTCTACGCTCATTTCCTCACCACCAGGCTGAGCCTTGGAAAACAGATCTTGATGCACGGTCTCGTCTGCTGCCTTCCCTTCCTTTTCCTTCCTTTGCGACTTCCTTTCGCGGAGCCCCAGGCAGAACATCCGCTCATCTTTTTGATCCTTACGCTGACTGCCATGCTCGGTGCCATGTTTTTCGCCATCTCGTCCACGGCACCGCTTCTTCAGAAGTGGTATTCGGACACCGGCGCTCCCGGCGCTGCCGACCCGTATTTCTTGTATGCCGCAAGCAATGCCGGGGGCATAATCGGGCTGATTGCCTATCCCTTTCTTGTAGAGCCTCGATTCAGCCTGATCGACCAGTCCAGTCTCGTGGCATGGCTTTACGGCAGCCTCGCCGGTCTCATCGGACTGCTTCTCCTGCTGGTCTGGAGCCGGCGTCAAGCCGGACAGATGGAAGCCGGCGCTGAGATAGGCAATAGAGGAGAAAGCAATGAATCGGCCCCTGACGAGAGCATGGACAAAGTGACATCGGAATCCGAAGATAAGTCGAAAGAGAAATCGGCAGATAGCCCCGAAGAGAAATCCGAAGAGCCGCAGCTGAAAAGGCAGCTCCACTGGCTGGCGCTCACCTTCGTGCCTTCAAGCCTGTTTCTCGGTCTGACTACCTTCGTCACCACCGAGCTTGCGGCGGTGCCTTTTTTCTGGATGGTGCCGCTTTTTTTCTACCTGATCTCTTTCATCATCGCTTTCTCGAGACCCGGGGTGCGGCTGGTGAGCGTCCTTCGAGTCGCTGCACCGCTCGTGGTGGTAGCTGTACTGGTATTTCTCGCCTTCCAGGCGATGCAGGCTCATATCACCGGAACTCCCAGGCTTGTGACCGATGCCATCTCCCTTCATCTTCTCGCTCTCCTGATCGTATGTACTGCCTGCCATAGCCTTCTGGCTCAGGACAGGCCGGAGCCGGCGCATCTCACGGAGTTCTACCTCATTGTCGGTGCCGGGGGCGCCCTGGGTAGCTTCTTCAATACTCTTATCGCGCCTTTGATTTTCAACGACTGGTTCGAATATCCAGTGGCCCTCTTCCTCTCCCTCCTCGTCATAGCCGGTGACGCTGGCGGTAAGCCGGATTCAGCAGGCTTGCGTCGCCCCCTGGGCACCTTCGCCCTGGTAGTAATAGCCGGCTGGCTCATTTATTCTCTTCTGCGTATTAGCGGCAATGAGCTTCTCGTCAGGGCTCCCGAAATCTATGTCGCCGTGGCGGTCCTTTTTCTTTTCGGGCTTCCTCTCGCTTCTTGCTTTTTTCTTCCTTTCGGGCTCGAGGCCAGACGGGCCTGCCTGACTGCTGCCGGTCTCATTTTCGTTTTTCAGTTGAGCCTTCTTTCAGGCGATGTGGTCCTCAGGCACAGGAACTTCTATGGTTGTCTCAATGTCGAGATCCTGAGACCGCCTGACATAATCAAATTCTGGCATGGCGCGACCTTGCACGGCATCGAGAGTCTCGACCCGTCCAGACGGGGACGACCGGTCGCGTATTTCCATCCCCAGGGACCGGTGGGCGAGTTGATGCGGGCTGTATACGGAACGCATCCTTTCGCTGCAGACGCTGTCGGGCAGGGAGGCGAAAACACTGCCGAGCCGGAGCGCGAACCATATGCGGTACTCGGTCTGGGCTGTGGCACTCTGGCTTCCTATGCCTTTCGCGGCCAGACAGCGATTTTTTACGAGCTGGACAATGCTGTGATCGACATAGCCGAGGACCCGTTCTATTTCACTTATCTGTATCAGGCTAGAAAACGGGGCGTCGATCTGAAGGTAGTATCCGGAGATGGCCGTCTGCAGCTCGGGAAGGCACCATATGATTTTTTCAAGCTGATCGTTCTCGATGCGTTCAGCTCTGATTCGATTCCCACTCACCTTCTTACCAGGGAAGCGGCTTCTATGTATCTGACCAAGCTCAAGAAGGACGGGCTCCTGGCTTTTCAGATAACCAACAATTATTACGATCTCAAGCCGGTTCTTGCCCGGCTCGCCCGGGAGCTCGGTCTGAAAGCGCTTTTCCGTACAGACACTGCCTCCAGCGAAGACCTCGGGAGGTATCCCACCGAATGGGTTGTCCTCTATCGCGGTAATTCTCGCGAGGCTGAGAGGCTCTCGACGATGGGCTGGGAGCCCGTGCCGGAGACGCCAGGCTTCGAGCTCTGGACCGATGACTATTGCAGCATCCTGAAAGCCCTTATTGTTCCTTTCTCTTAGTTTTCCTGCCGGCTTCTCCGATCAGCGCTCGGCTACATAAGCGAATTCGGTATTGGGCGGGGATATGTCGTCGTCGACCCGGAGAACCCGCCTGAATCGGATGTCGGATACCGAGCCGTTGGTCTTGTAGCTGAGCCGGGGGCCGCCACCGGTGTCATCATACTTCTCGTAGAGAGCCGGGTTGGTATCGAGGTTGCCGCTCGCTCCCAGGCTGGGGAAGTCTTCCCGGGCGGAGAGACCGGGCGGAGCGCCGTTGAATCCTACCTGCCCTTTTTTCCACCATTTCTTGCCCTGGGCGCCGCGCCCCCGGAAGACAGTCTCGAACGCGGCGCGGCCGGGCACCAGATGAGAGAGCCGCAGGATGCCTGGACGTTTCGCCGTCACTGTGTTGTCCATCGGCTCGCCGGCATGCTTGCCGCCGCTTATGGTGCTCATTCGTCTCGAATAGAGGCGCACGTAGATGTCGTAGGAGGATGTAAACTCCAGAGAGGCGTTAGTGGTGGTCACGGGCCAGGCCATGAAAGCCGAAGGCAGCGAGATCGGGCTTATGGTGAAGGGGATGGCGCCATCGTCCAGAACATCGAAAGATTCTATGAATGCCTGGTCCTGGCCAACCACATACCAGGGCTTGGGTGCCTGGTCCTTGCTCTGGTACGAGACGAGGCCGTCACTGTCGAACCTGTAGATATGGACTATCCCGGCAGGGATGGTGCCCAGTGTGCCACCCGGCCCGAAAGGCACCGGCGGACCCTGGGCGTCGAAAGGCGTGTTGTGCATGCCCACCACGGAGTTGACGTCGGCTTTGGTACCCGCTCGCTTGAGCCAGTCGTAGACGGCGATTACGCAGGCGTTGGAGGCGAGGTACTGAGCATCCGAGGTCAGGGGCCAGCTCGTGTCGGCCTGGATGGTGCTGGAGGCGTCCACCGGATAATCCCCGGCGTCGGCGCGGTAGAAGTCGGAAGGGTCGGCCAGGAGCGGTCCGTACAGATCAAGCGGCATGGTGAGCTGCTGAGTACCGTCAGGCATCCCGTCCGGGAAGCTCACCGTGAGAGCGCCGGGAAACGGCTTGGGATCGAAAACGCTTGCCGGTTGGGCGCAGGCCACCGCCAGGAGTGTCGAGGATTTTTGAAGCCCGGAGTCGTCTACTTGTTGTTGAGCTTCCGCTCTGAGGATGGTCCTGTGGAAGTAGGGAACTCCTGACGGGCTGGTGGTGAATTTCTTGTGGTCGACTATCTTGACCGAGTCGGAGATTCCTGCAAAGACGAAATCCTGACCGTTGAAAGGGATGTTGGTGTAAGACTTGTAATTGCCGCCGACAGTGTTGTTGTTGTTGAGGCTGGCGTCGGTGCCGGGCGGGTTGGGAATCGGGATATTTGTCGCGGAGCCGCCTTCGATGGCTCCCAGGGAGAGCTGGAGCGAGCCGAGAATATAGTTGCTCGAGCCGGTCATGCGGATTTGATTCTGCCGGTAGGCTGTCTCAGCCGAGATATAAGGCGTCACGAGATTGCCGTGCTTGTCTGTGCCGTTTCCCCCGGCGGTGATCGCCCCGTCCAGGACAGTGATGAGCTGGTCGGCTCTGGTCTTGGCTGCGACCAGGTCGTTGATGGCAAGCTCCTCCATCTCGGGGACGCCGAGCTGCTGAGCGATGATCATATCCAGCCTGGCAGTGCCTATAAGAGTGTTTATGGAGTGAACCGGGGTGTAAAAAGTGTCGCCTGCCACAGTGTCGGTCCCGTTGGGCGCCGAGTCAGAGAGTCCGATATACCCGAACTCCGGTGTGTTGATAACAATCGTGCTGATGTCCACGGCGGCGGCCAGGGCTGCTGCCTCGATGGCTGTACGCTGCTCGGCGCTGCTGCCGACAATGCGCACATAGCCGAGCATGAAGAGCAGGATTGCCATCATGATTCCCAGAATGACGGCAATGACCAGCACAAGCATGCCGCCTCTTTCGTCGCGCTTTCTTGCCATTTCCCTGCCTCTGCAAAACCTCCGGGAACCTCGCCGGCTTGTTAAGATTTTATCATCGCTCCGAAATCTTATATAGTTAGATCATCTCGTAAATCTCCCTTTGCCAGTATCTGCCAGACCGTGATGGATCAAAAAGACTCGAGTCAGAAGTGGCCCCGGACCTGGGATTCCCAGGCCGGAGCCGACAGCGGTCAAAGAGAGACCACCTGGAGCGCTCCCAGGCTTTTCATGCCCGGATCCGGAGGCGCCTCGGCGCTTCCCGGTGATGCTTTCAGCCATATACCCGAGTCGAGCCCCCTTGTGGGACGGACTATTTTCGGCACTTACAGAATCAACAAGGTTCTCGGAGAAGGAGGCATGGCGGTGGTCTACGAGGGCACCGACGTGAACACGGGGCGACCGGTGGCGATCAAGACTCTCAAGTACAGCGAGAATGACCTCTCGGCTCGTTTTGCCAGGGAACTCCAGATTCATAGCAAACTCAGGCACCCTAATATAGTCGAGGCCATAGCCAGTCTCGAGGATGACAAAGGTCAGCCCTTTTTCGTCATGGAGCTGCTCCAGGGTCTGAGCATGGAGGACTTCCTTGACAAGCACGGACAGCTCGACGGGGTGGAAGCTATCGCCAGCGTACTCAGCCAGCTTTGCGAAGCACTTGAATATGCCCACAATCGCAATGTCGTGCACCGGGACATCAAGCCCGAGAATGTCATTCTGACCGGAGAGAAAGACCGTCTCAAAGTTACTGTGCTTGACTTCGGTCTGGCGAAAATCCAGGCTGATCTGCAGCGTCTCACCAAGACCGGTGTGGTTCTCGGATCGCCAGCCTATATGAGTCCCGAGCAGTGCACCGGAGCAGGGATGGACCAGCGCAGCGATATCTATTCGCTGGGTGTCGTCGCTTATGAGCTGGTGGCCGGGGACCTTCCCTTCGACGCCTCCAGCCCGGTGGAGATGATGAAAGCCCACTGCGATCAGTCGACAAGGCCGACACCGCTCAAAGAGTTCTGTCCTGATCTTCCCGGGGTCGAGGAGCTCTCCGGCATTCTCGAGAAGATGATGAGCGTGAGAGTGGACGAAAGGCAAAAAGACATCAACGAGGTCAAGCGCGATCTCGACGCCTGGTGGCGGGGTGCCACTTCCCAGGTTACTGGGACCATTTCCCCCTTCAACTACGTCGAGACCGCTCCGGCGTCTGCATCACCGGCATCAGATGGTGCTCCGGCTGCGGCGAGCCGAGACGAGCTGAGCAGCATCATTCGAAAGCAGCGTGAGACCGGAATAGAGAATTACGCTCAGCAGTTCGAGAGAGAAAAGCCTGCCGGACACAGGGAGCTGCCGGTGAAGAAAATTCTGCTCTTCTCCGGTCTCGGAATTCTTGCCCTGGTCCTGGTTGTAGGTGGAGTGTGCTTCTTTGGTCCGCTGGTGAGCGAGATGGCCGGTCGAAACAAGCCTGTAGCTTCGGAACCGTCCGCTGAAGCGAGCATGCAAGCTGGCGGACAGATGGAAGCCCTGCCAGACAAGCCTCCTGTCGAAGAGGCTAAGCCGCGGGAAAGCAAGATCAGGAAGATCCGCGCTCCGGGCTGGGTCGAAGCGAAGTAGAGAGGTTTCATGACAGCCGGTACTAAGAACGGGGACCTTTACCTGATAGGGTTTTGCGTGGTCTCGCTCTTTCTAATGCTCGGTCAGATTTTTCTTGCCCGCAACATATCGGTGGTGACCGATAGACCGGTGGTCACTATCGAATCGTTCAATCAGGCAATGCCACCCACTGCCGTGAGCAGAGATGAGCATGCTGCCACGAACTGGGATTTCGGATTGAAGACCGAACTCGAGTACAGCCTCAATTCCCAGGAGACTCTGGGAGGCGATTATGCCGTCAACATCAGGATCGACAGCGCCCGCATCTATCTGACCCTGCCAATCACCGTCTATCTTCCCGAATCGCCTTCTCCTTCTCTGGCTGCGCACGAGCAGGGTCATGTGACGATCTGCAAGCGCGTCTACGAGGACGCACCCCGGATCGCCATGATTGCAGCCCGCAAAGTGGTCGGGCATTCGTTCAGTGGTAGCGGGTCATCCGAGGCGGCAGCCTACCAGGAGGCGCTCTTGCAAGCAGAAAACACTCTCATCCAGTATTTCAAGGACCATACCGCCGATGTCGCCGAAGGGCTTTCGAGACTCTTCGACAAGCTCCATCCGGATGGCTCCGAAACGACTGCTGCCTCAATCGAAGAGGTCTTCAGGACTTTCCGCGAGACCAGGAAGTCAACCGCTATACCCTGATACCGTTGATAGTGCAATAAGCGGGAGCGCCTCTTAAGGCAGGAGGCGGACAGGGTCCGCCTCCATGCTTTCAAACCGCCACGGTTTGATTCTGTAGAGCCGATAATTAGTTGCTGATTATGCGGCTTCCGTGTCCTTGTCTTCAGGTGCTGATTCCGAGTCTTCAGCAGAGGCTTCCTCGGCGGGAGCTTCTTCTGATGCATCTTCTGATTCTTCATCGGCAGAGGCTTCCTCGGCGGGAGCTTCTTCTGATGCATCTTCTGATTCTTCATCGGCAGAGGCTTCCTCGGCGGGAGCTTCTTCTGATGCATCTTCTGATTCTTCATCGGCAGAGGCTTCTTCGGCGGGAGCTTCTTCTGATGCATCTTCTGATTCTTCATCAGCAGAGGCTTCCTCGGCGGGAGCTTCTTCTGATGCATCTTCTGATTCTTCATCGGCGGAGGCTTCCTCGGCGGGAGCTTCTTCTGATGCATCTTCTGATTCTTCATCGGCAGAGGCTTCTTCGGCGGGAGCTTCTTCTGATGCATCTTCTGATTCTTCATCGGCAGAGGCTTCTTCGGCGGGAGCTTCTTCTGATGCATCTTCTGATTCTTCATCGGCAGAGGCTTCCTCGGCGGGAGCTTCTTCTGATTCTTCTTCAGCAGAGGCTTCCTCGGCGGGAGCTTCTTCTGATTCTTCTTCGGCAGAGGTTTCCTCGGCGCAGGTTTCCTCTGCTTCGGAGCAGGTCTCTTCCGTTGCTTCTTCTGTTGCCGCCGCCTCTTCTACGCAAGCTTCTTCGGCTGGAGCGCATGGCTCGGCAGACTCTTCGGCTTTCGTCTCTTCGGCGGTGGTATCTTTGATAGTGGCGATTTCATCTCGGGCGGCTTTGCGGGCAGCGCTCTTTTTCTTCTTGGCCATGGCGGTCACTCCTAAACTCGAACCAAGCGCGATCGACTATGGTCGAAACGTCATACGGTCGACGTTATCCGCGCACAATCCCGGCAAACATGCGAGAAAGTGCAACGCGTCGGACGTTACGATCAACAGTCAGCGCGATTGCTTACTTGCTATTACTATTTTTATTCAATCAAATATCCAGGCTCAAAGATAGGGTTTTAGCCAACTTTTTTGTTAAAAAGTACTGCGCACCATATGTAGGGGCGGCATGATCCTCCCACACTAGATAGCAGGGTGTCGAAATGCGATCGCAACTTTTCCAGCCCTCAGGTGTATCGTAGTCGTAGCGCCCGGTGGAGATTGAGTCGATGCGAAAGCTGTTGTTCCAGGGGGTTCCGGTCTTTTTGTCCCTGCTTGTGCTGGGTCTGGCTTGCGCTCCGGCGCCTGCCCGCAATCCGTTGCTCGGCAGGAAGAGCCAGTTCTGGCAGGGCAGCGGGAGCATGCGGAAAGAGTCGTTGAAGGTCGGTGGAGTCGAGCGGACATATTATGTATATTCGCCGCGGGGATTCGAGGCCGGCTCCGGGCCCCTTCCTCTCGTCATCGCTCTGCACGGAGGCGGTGGAACTGCCGAGCGCATGGATAAGCTCACCGGAGGCATTACCAGAGTCGCGGATCGAAACGGCTTTCTCATCGCCTTTCCCCAGGGTGAGCAGAAGCGCTGGAATGACGGGCGCAAAGCCGAAAGCATAACCGGCAGTCTCGATGATGTCGGCTTTATCGCTCAGATGATCGATACTCTTGTGGGCAGCGGAAAGGTCGACAGCAAACGTGTATATGCAACCGGTATATCCAACGGTGGCTTCTTCTCTCAGTATCTGGCCATCAAGCTTCCCGACCGGATTGCAGCAGTGGCCACCGTAGCCGCCACTGTTCCCGCGTCCTGGCAGAGCGAGAGCCCGGGACGCCCGGTGCCGGTGATGATGATCCTCGGTCTGGAGGATCCCCTGGTGCCGTACAATGGCGGTCGCATAGGCGGCAGGATCCTGCACAAGGATCGGGGCAGCGTGCTGCCGGCAGGCCAGTCGATCTCGTACTGGCTCGACAACAACAGTGTGGACCGGAGCAGCAGGCGTGAGAACCGGATCGATAACGATCCCGATGACGGGACCTCGCTTGTCGTCTCCACTTTCGGTCAGGCTGCCGATAAGAAGCAAGTGATGGTGGTGGATGTTCGGGGCGGCGGTCATACCTGGCCCCGGGGCTGGAAATATCTTCCCGAAGCTCTCATCGGCAGGACGAGCCAGGAGCTCGATGCCAACGAGGCTATCTGGAATTTCTTCCGGAGCCACAGTCTCTAATCGGATGTCTTTCTTTCGTCCAATTTCTCGTTGATCATCCCGTAAACTTTTTCGGCTTCCGGGACCGCTTTGAGTCGAAGGCAGCCCCTGCCCCTCGAGATCAGGAATATGTCCCCGACTCCGGCACGCCCCCGGTGAAGGACGGCCCGGTCGATGGAGCCGTGCTCGACGGATTCGACCGTGGCAAGCCATTCGTTGATGAAATAGAATGCCCGGGGACATTCTCTGAATCGCGGAATCGGGAAGCGCATGTCCTGATACCACTGGATGATCCAGCCCAGGCTCAGGAGGGAGAATCCGGCGACGGTGAATGGATCGAAATTCCTGATTATTCCCAGGAGCAGATCGAAGACGAGGAAGAGAAAGATGACATGGATGGGCACGGTGAAAAGATAGAAGAAGCGCAGAGTGCTCTTCTCTTCTCGCACTTTCTCGCGCCTGACGATGCTGTAATTGGTCATGCCCTGGAATCCGAACTTGCCTTTGAGCTTGATGATGAAAGTGCGCAGATTGGTGACCACATAGATGGCTTTTCTTGCCTGTTGTGGAATGGCGATGATCTCCACCATGCCGCCGACGGCAGCGAGGACCAGGATGAGGATCATCATATAGAGAAGATTGTTATTGTAGTCCGGGGACGATTTGAGCATTCCCATGGCGAAAAGGAAGAGCCCCCCCAGCCAGAGCAGGGGGCAGATGAGCAGGGACATGGCCATGGAGCCGGCCTCCGGTTTTGCCGACCAGAGAATCTCCTCTTCCCTGTCCGCCTCGCTCCGCACCGTGATGCTCAGGATCCGGTCGATGTCGCCATTTTCGATCTCGTCTGTGGGCTCGCTCATGATCTCAACAACATCTTATCGCAGGGGCGTCTCCCTGGTCTGAATCTCCGTCTTTATCAGGACTGGCCGGAGGACCTTTGATCCAGGCGCGTATGGACTCTATCACGATGATCAGGACAAGGACTATGAAAAGTCCTCCCAGCGCGGCATCGAGATAATCGTTGAAAATGAGCACGCCGGTGCGTGCGGCTTCGGCAGAGGGAAGCCCCGCTGCGAGCTTCTCCTGAAGAGTCCTGGCATGGCTCAGGAAGCCGAGCTTGGGGGAGCTGCTGAAGATTTTCAGATAACCCGCCGAGATGGTCACCAGGAGGAGCCAGGAAAGTGGAAGTATGGTTATCCAGGCGTATCGTCCTTTGCCCATGCGAAAGATGATCGAGGTCCCCACGCAGAGCGCCACCACCGCCAGGAGCTGGTTCGAGATGCCGAAGAGCGGCCAGAGAGAATTGATCCCTCCCAGCGGATCGATGACACCCTGGTAGAGGAAATAGCCCCAGCCGGCCACCACCAGAAAGGAGCTCAAAAGAATCGCCGGATACCAGCTCGTCCGGCCCAGTGGTTTGTGAACAAGGGCGAGAAAATCCTGGACGATGAAACGGCCCACTCTCGTGCCGGCATCAAGACAGGTGAGGATGAAGAGGGCCTCGAACATGATGGCGAAGTGATACCAGAATGCCACTGCTTCTTCTTGACCCGGGATCGCTTTCAGGCAACCGGCGAAGATCTGAGCCATACCCACCGCCAGGGTGGGGGCGCCGCCGGTTCTCGCCCAGAGGCTGGCTTCTCCCACTTCAGAGGCCAGGGCGCTCATGGACTCAGGGGTGACCGCGTAGCCCCAGGCGCTTATATGCGAGGCAGCCTGGACGGGATCGGCTCCCACTATTCCCTGGGGGCTGTTTATGGCGAAGTATATTCCCGGCTCGAGCACGCAGGCTGCCACCATGGCCATCACCGCCACCGCGGCCTCGCAGAGCATGCCGGCATAGCCGATGGGTCGGGCATGGCTCTCTTTCATGATCATCTTGGGTGTGGTTCCGGAGGAGATCAGGGCATGGAATCCGGATATGGCGCCGCAGGCGACGGTTATGAAACAGAAAGGGAAAATGTCCCCGGTAAAGATCGGCCCTTCGCCGTTGGTGAAAATGGTCAGGGCAGGCATATGCATGGTCGGTCTCAAAAAGAGAATACCGACGGCAAGCAGACCGATGGTGCCGATTTTCAGAAAAGCCGAGAGATAATCTCTGGGCGCGAGCAAGAGCCAGACCGGCAGCACCGAGGCGACGAATCCGTAGACCATCACCGAGATCGCCAGCTGCTCGCCGGTGAGGGTGAAGATCGGTGCCAGATCGGGCGAGGATGCTACCCATTGCCCGGCGACCACGGCGCCGATGGTGAGAGCCACGCCGATGATCGATCCCTCCATGACTTTGCCCGGACGCAGGACCCGCATATAAAGACCGATCAGAATCGCGATGGGGATAGTGGCAAGCAGAGTGAAGGCGCCCCATGGGCTTGCTTTGAGGGCGTTGACAACGACCACGGCCAGTACCGCGATCAGAATCAGCATGATGAGCAGAATCGCGGTCAGGGAGATGATCCCGGCAAGGGGGCTGATCTCGTCCCGGGCCATCTGACCCAGGGACTTGCCCTTGCGTCTCATGGAGCAGCAGAGAATGACGAAGTCCTGGACAGCGCCGGCAAACACGACGCCGACAATGAGCCAGAGAGTGCCGGGAAGGAAGCCGAACTGCGCGGCGAGAATCGGTCCCACCAGGGGGCCGGCGCCGGCGATGGCCGCGAAGTGGTGGCCGAAGAGCACCCATTTGTGAGTGGGGACGAAGTCTTTGCCGTCGTCTATGGACACGGCCGGGGTGACATTGCCGTCATCGAGCTCGAATACTCGATTGGCGATGAATTTGCTGTAGAAGCGGTAAGCCAGAGAGAAAACACAACCGGCTGCCACCACCATCCACATGGCGTTTATAGACTCGCCTCGAAAAAGCGCTATGGTGGCAAGGGCATAAGCACCGGCCAGGGCCACGGCGATCCATGTGAAGGTCCTCATCAAGTGAGAAGTCCTGCCAGGGTAGCCGACATATAGCTCGCCATGGTGCCGCAGATAAGGGCCTTGATACCGAGCCTGGCCAGGTCTTCTCGTCTTGAAGGAGCGATCTCGCCTATACCGCCTATCTGGATGGCGATGGAGCTGAAATTGGCGAAGCCGCAAAGAGCGAAAGTGGCGATGGTCTCCGCCTGGGGACCGATAGTCAGACTGGACTGCCCTTTGAGAATCGATGATAGATCTGAATAGGCGACGAACTCATTGACCACGATCTTCTCTCCCATCAATCGTCCCACTGTATGAGCGTCATGCCAGGGCACTCCCAGAAGAAAAGCGATAGGAGAGAAGACCAGACCGAAAAGATCCTTGAGCTCGAGATGAGCGAGATCGAGTCCGACGGCATCGAGACGCATGCCCAGCTTGAAGCACTGGGATCCGACCAGTCCTACCAGGGCGTCGCCCATGGCAATGAGGGCGATGAAGGCGATCAGCATGGCCACGACATTGAGACCGATACGCATACCGTCCGAGGCGCCGTGGGCGGCTGCGTCGATAATATTGACATTGGTCTTTTTGACTTCGACTTTCACCTCTCCCCGGGTCTGCGACTCTTCGGTCTCCGGCCAGACGATCTTGGATATGACCAGGGCTCCGGGGGCTGCCATGATGCTTGCGGTAAGAAGATAAGAGGCTTTGATTCCCAATCCTATGTATACGGCAAGCACGCCTCCGGCAACACAGGCCATGGAGCCGGCCATGGAGGCCAGGAGCTCCGACATAGTCATGCCGGCGACATAGGGGCGGATGAGAAGCTGGGCCTCCACCTGACCGACAAAAACGCTGGCCGCATTCGATAAGGCTTCGCTGCCGCTGGCTCCCATGATAAAAGCCACCACTTTCGCCACTATCTGGACGAATTTCTGCATGATCCCCAGGTAGTAAGCGATGCTCACCAGGCTGGAGACGAAAATGATCGTGGGCACGACTCGAAAAGCGAATATATAGTCGGAGCCTTTGCCGAAAAGCTCGATGAGTATCTCCGGCTTCTGCACCAGGGGACCGAAGACGAAGCCGGCTCCCTTGTCGGAGAAATGAAGCAGGGCTGTGATGGCATCCCCCAGTTGTCTGAAGATCTCCTGTCCCAGCGGGACTTTCAGGACGAAGATGGCCATGCCGAGCTGGAGGGCCAGACCGGAGAGGACCAGCCGCTTGTTGATCGCTTTCCGATTGTTGGACATCAGGAAAGCAGTTCCGAGTATGCAGGCCAGACCGAGAAGCCCGATCCACTTGGTTTCCATCGCCATTTCCTCTACCGACTACACAAGTGTAATCGGTATTCAGCCATCCTCAGCGCTTGACAGCTATTGTCCCTGGAGGTCTATATACTCTCGATTGTCGACGGATATCGTTCTCTCGAGAATCGACCTCCCGTCTTTTCTCAGCTCGAGCACGTGGCTGCCGCTGCCCAGCTCCAGCACGGCCATGCCACCGTCCACTCCCCGGGAGCGCCCGTCTTCAACGACGCCTTCCTTCCGGCCGTCGACGATCACGGCGGCTCCCACCGCCTCCCGGCTGGTTGTCAGGGCTACGTTGGCACCCTTCTGACCGCTTCCCGATGTCTCGATGAATAAGAGGATCAGGACGGCGGCGAGGACCAGAAGCCAGATCCGCACCGCTCTCGACCGTTTTATTTTGGATGCGGCTTCCATATCAGTTTCCTAATTTCAATAGTCGAGCATCCCGTCGTTGTGGGTGGAAGTCTCCGGTTGTGGTGTCACTGCTGGTGCCGGTTTCGGAGCCGTGCCCGGAAGCGGGGCTTTCTTGAGGGGCTGCTCGGGCTGGTTCGTGGGGAAGAGCAGCGGATCCAGTGGCGCGTTATTGCTCGGATAGGTTGTGGCTGGGGCTGTTTCTGCAGGAGTCTCGCTGACCGGCTGATCGCCGGGTGTTGCGGTCTCTGCAGGCGTGACGGTTGTCTGATTCGCCTGATCGGTCTTGAAGGTGTCTTTAGGCTCTTCGATGGTGGGGGTGGGCTCGATGAAAGAGCCGGCCGGGTGTGGTCTGACCTTGTAATATTCTTCGTTATAAGCGCGCCACACCGGAGCCATGATGCCGCCTCCGGTAACCGCTTTGCCGGGGATCGGGCGGTTGTCGTCATTGCCTGCCCAGACCGCGGTGACCAGATCCGGCGTGAAGCCCATGAACCACACGTCTCTTCCCTCGTCGGCGGTGCCGGTCTTGCCGGCCACGGGCCGGTCCTTGAGCCGGGCTGCGGTGCCTGTGCCGCTTTTCACCACATCCTGGAGGATGCTCACCAGGCGGGCCACGGGCTCCACGGGGAAGACCTTGTCGACCTTGGGCTCGAACACCTCGATGACCTGACCACGGTTGTTCTCGATTCTTCTCAGTACCTGAGGAGTTATATGGACGCCCGCCCGGGCGAAAGTCGAATAGGCGCTGGCCAGATCCAGAGGCGAGACTGCCGAGCTGCCCAGGGCAAGGGAGAGATTGGGATCGAGCCGGGAGGTGATGCCGGCCAGGCGCGCCGTCTCGATGATGCTCTCCATGCCGAGCATCTGAGCCGTGCGCACCGAGGGCACATTGCGGGAGAACTTGAGGGCAGTGCGGACCGGGATCTTGCCCATATACTTGTGGTCGAAATTCTTCGGGGAATAATCGGGCAGTCCCCATTTCTGCTTGATTACCAGGGGGGTATCCTCGACGATGGAGTCGGGGGTGATCACTCCCCGCAGAAAGCCTGTCAGATAGACGAAGGGCTTGAATGAGGATCCGGCGGTGTGCGGGTGGGTAGCCCGGTTGAACTGATGCTGCCAGAAATTCCCGACGCCGCCTACCAGAGCGATTACCGAGCCGTCCTGCACCAGAATCGATACCAGGGCGGCCTGGCTCACTCCTTTCGGGGCTTTCTTGATCCCGTTATTGAGGGCTTCCTCGGCCAGGCGCTGGGCTTCCGGATCGAGATTGGTATAGACCCTGAGACCCTGGCGGCGGAGCTCGGACTGGCTGAATCGGTCCCTGAGCAGCTCCATGACATAGCTTATATAGTAAGGATATTTCTGGAGGGGGTTGCGGCCTTTCTTGAAAGTGAGCTTATAGGCTTTCGCCTCGTCAGCCTGGGCTCTGGTGATATAGCCGTATTCCACCATCTTCTCGAGAATCTCTTGCTGGCGGGCTATGCCCCTTTCGCGATGCTTCTCGGAGCCGAGCTCGGAAGGCGCTTTCACCAGACCGGCCAGAAATGCCGATTCGGCCAGATTGAGCTCGGCGGCGCGCTTGTCGAAATAACGCTTGGCGGCTCGCTCGATACCGTAGGCGTTATTGCCGAAATAGATCTGGTTGAGATACATCTCGAGAATGCGCTCTTTGCCGTACTGGCTCTCCAGTTTGTAAGCCATATAGGCTTCTTTGAATTTGCGCTCGAAAGTCCGTCCCGATTCCTGGAAGAAGAGGTTTTTGACGAGCTGCTGGGTGATGGTGGAGCCGCCTTCCACGACGTGTCCTGCCTGGACGTTGGTGCGGACGGCTCTGATGATGCTCTTGATATTGATGCCGTTGTGCTCGTAGAAATTGTGGTCTTCCGCTGCCAGAATCGCCTGCTGCATCTGGGTCGACACTTGATTGAGCGGAATCACCCGCCGGTCCTCGTCACCTTCCACGGTGCACACCATGCGGTCGAAGCGATCATAGATCTGGATCGCCTCTATAGGCTCGTATTGCTCGACTATGGTGATATCGGGCAGGTCCTGGAGCTCGCCCCAGGCCTGGGCGCCGACATAGCCGAGAGCGATGGCGACGGCTACCAGGAGGACAACGAAAAAGAGCTTGAAAGTGCCCGAGACGAATCCCAGGAACCCACCTCCCCTTTTCTTTCTGGCTGCCGATCGACGCTTGGTCAAGTAGAACCCTCGAAAAAACAGTCAGGATAAAAAGCTCAGCCCGCCCTGACCATAGCATTATAGCCCAGGTTGCCAACTGAGCTTGTCTGACGGGATCCCTAGCGGCCAGAACTCTGTAATTTCTCGATATAGTCTTTCAGTGGTTTGCTGGTGGATAAATGGACCGAGCTTTCGGACAGGATCGCCTCCATTTGCCTCAGTGCTTCCCTGGCTCCCTCCAGGTCCCCGGTGGCTTCCAGTCCCCGGACGGCATTGAGCAAGAGCTGGGCTCTCAGTGGATTCCTGCTTCCGAGTATGCGCTCGAGCTTGCTGTTCGCTTTCTGAATCAGCTCGTTTCCTTCCCGGACCTGATTGGTCTTGAGCATGACAAGACCGAGGAAAGACTCATAATATGGAACCAGCAGCTTGGCATCATCGTGATAGCGGACCATCTCCAGGGCTCTTCTGATTCGGGTCTCGGCGATACTATAGTTGCCTCGCTCGTAGAGACCCATGGAAGACCAGTAATAAATGGCCGGTATATTGCCTGTCCTGTATTCGGCTGATTTGAGCCGGGAAACTTTTTTGCGGACCCGATCGAGAAGGGGCTCGGCACGCTTGAAGATATTCTCGAGCTCGCTGTAGTTGCCGAATCCGGCAAGCATCCGCATGTCGTTCGAGACGAGATAAAGCACTTCCCGGTCCGGAGCGCCTCCTTTGAGGGCTGCTTCCAATCCTTCTCTATAGGCTCGCGATGCGGCATGGGGCATATGAGCGAGCTCCAGGATCCCGGCCCGGCCGCAGGACATGGCCAGGTCGGTGGAGGCTTCTTCCCGGCTCTCGTGCTTTCGCGAGGGCAGGCAATATTCATCGCCGGTCTGCTTTCGAGCGCCGCTCACCGGTCTGTCGGCTGTCAGGCGTCCGGCAGTGAAAGCGAGGCCGGCAGAGAGAAGACAGGCTGCAAGAGACACGTATATGGATTTGCCGCTGACCGGCTGACGGCGCTTCCCGTGCTCCCTGATGAAATTCAGCTCCGCCAGGAGGCTCTGCGCCGAGGGGAATCGATCCGCCGGGTTCTTCTCCAGGCAGCGCATCACCGCCGCCTCCAGGCGGGTGCCGGCAGGCTCGCCCTGGCGGCGGCTCGAGAGGGGCTCGGGTTGATCGTTGATCTGCAGGTTGAGAGTCTCGAGAATGGTGCCGCCTCGAAATGGCGGAGAGCCGGTGAGGATCTCGTAAGCCAGACAGCCGAGGGAATAGATGTCCGAGCGCTCGTCCACAGTCTCGGACTGGCATTGCTCCGGGCTCATGTAATAAGGCGAGCCGAAGATCTCTCCGGACTGGGTGAGCGAGAGCACCGCGCCTCCGGCATTGTCCGGTCTGGCGACACCCAGGTCGATGAGCTTGACCGACTCGCCGCCGCCTTCGGCTCCTTCGACCACCAGGATATTGGCCGCCTTGATATCGCGATGCAGGATCTTGCGGCCATGCAGGTAGCAAAGCGCCTCGCCTATCTGAGCGATGAGATCGAGAGCCCGTCCTCTTTCGAGTTCGCCCTCCTCTTTCAAGATGGAGTGCAGATCTCGTCCCTGGATATATTCCTGAACTATATACGGTGCACCGCTCTCGGTAAGCCCGAAGTCCGAGACCGCTACGATCTTCGGATGCTTGATGCTTGCGCAGGTGCGGGCTTCCTGCTGGGTGCGCGCCATGGCCCGGTCATTGCCCAGATATTTCAGGCGGAAGAGCTTGAGCGCCACTTCGGTATCGAGATAGAGATGCTCCGCCAGGTAGACGTCACTGGTCTTGCCGCTGCCGAGGAGCGCAGTCAGCTTGAACTTGCCGTCTATTGTCTGCCCGATCAGGCTCTCTGCCGACGGATTCCCGGACTGGCCCGACTCGTGATCGGATTCGTGATCGGCACTCAGGATTCGAATCCCTTGCAGCGCGGGCAGTCAGGCCCGTCGTAGGGCATGTCGCATTCGGAGCAAATACTGATCTTCAAAAATGTCTGGGAGGCTCGCATCTGCTCTGTGGGCAGGCGGCTCGAGCCTTCGAGAATGTCGGCTTCGACATTGCGATCGAGCTTGCGGAGCAGGGCCACCACATCCGCCAGGGTCTGGCGTGTCTCCTCCGCTTCCCCTCCGAGGCTCTGCTTGAAGATGTTCAGGGCTTCCTTGCCGTATTTCTCGGCCTCGGAATAGTTTTCCATCATGAAAGCGACGGTGGCTAGCTTCTTGTATGCCCGGGCGACAATGGGATTGCCGGGACCGAGGGCTTCGGTCTTGATCCTCAGAGACTCGAGATAATGAGTGAGAGCCTGGCTCAGCTTCTTCTGGCCGATATAGATCCAGCCGAGTTGATCGAGACAGACACAGATACGCTCGTCCGAATCGCTGCTGCTTTTCAACAGGTCGATGGCGCCAAGCAGGAGTTCTTCCGCTTTGCCGAAGTCCCCTGCGGCAATCGACTCCTTGATTGCTTTTTTGTAGTCTTGCCAGTTCATCGAAGCCATCGCCTGATTATATAGTTATTTGCGCCGAAAATTTGAGGTCATATCTGGTGCATGGCGATTACTGTTTGTAACAAAAAGAGGCGGCGGATCTCGAGAGATCCGCCGCCTTTTCAGTGCTGGACTTCTACCAGAGTAAGTCAGGCGCGAGGGTGCGTGTCGGAGTAGATCCGGCGCAGTCTCTCGAGGCTGACATGGGTGTAGATTTGAGTCGTGTTTATGGTCGTGTGACCGAGCAGATCCTGGACGACTCTCAGATCCGCTCCGCCTTCGAGAAGGTGGGTAGCAAAGGTGTGCCTGAGAGTGTGAGGAGTGATCGCCTTGCTGATCCTGGCTTTCTTGGCATATTTCAGCACCACCCGGTGGACCGAGCGGGATGAGAGCCTTGTGGCCTGCCGGCTTACGAAAAGCGGGCTTTCCGGTGCCGGTGTGCGCCCTCCGGCCAGCTTCGGCCAGAACTCGTGGAGATACTTTCTCAACCAGGCGTTGGCGCTCTGGTTCAGAAGCACGATCCGCTCTTTGCCGCCTTTGCCGGTGACCCTCATCTCCATGGCTTCTTCGTTGTAGTCATGGACTTTCAGGCTGCAGAGCTCGCTCACTCGCATGCCGGTGGCGTAGAGAACTTCCATCAGAGCGCGATCTCGGACGCCGAGCACCGATTGATCCGGAGCGAGAAGTAAGCGCACTACTTCTTCTCGATCGAGACAGGATGGTAGTTTGCGGGTAAGCTTCGGACCGCGGACCTGCTTGGACGGATCCTCGTCGATCAGCTGCTCTCTGCGCAGATATTTGTAGAAACTGCGAATCGCCGAGATCTTGCGGGCCACTGTCGGCCGGCTGTATTGCTCTTGAATCTGCCTGATATAGGCTTTCAGCCCTTCGGCCTCCAGCCAGGACGCGCTTGTCTGGCTGCTCTCCGCTGTCTCCGTTTGCGGAGCGCTTGCTTCTCCTGTCTGGAATCGCGGGATGACGTCGTCGTCATCTTCCGGCGAAATGTCCGCCGGTCCGCTCGTGCTGTCGATGAGCTGTCTCAAATCGTTGAGGTAGGCTCTGATTGTGTGTGAAGAGTAGTTGCGCTCGACTTCCAGATATCCTGCAAATTGATCGAGCCACACAAGTGCTCCCTGTTGCCCATTCACGGTTGACCATCTTTCTAGTTAGTAAATCGATCTGCCTGTACAAGACATTATTATGAGATGTTGGCAAGGTTTGTAAAGCCCCCTCCCGCTTGTTTTCAGACGTCAAGCGGGAAGATCGGTCTTGATATCGCCCCTGGTGGTAATCGGGGACGCGTGGGAATCGAACCCACCCAGGACAGCGTTTCTCTGCCCCACAACGGTTTTGAAGACCGCACGCCACACCAGCAGCGCTCCGCCCCCAGGTATATTCACTAGAGATATCGGCGAGGACCCGGGCACAACTATGTTATCCCACAGCACACGGCTTTTTCGAGCTCCGCTCGAACTCCGTCGGACTATTTCTTCCCCGGTTGCCGACCTGTCCCGGCTGCCGGTGCAAGCTTAGCTATAATTAACGAGCCGGACCAGGGATCCACCCGGGGCGGACTCTATGAGAAGGAAGTAAAAAGTGGTTGATCGGCCCGCTGGCAGGCGCTTTTGCGTGATTAGGCGGAATTTATTTCGGACTGCTTAACAGATAGCTGCTTTATGTTTCCCAACATTAGCATTGACAATACAATACGTAGATACTTATATTTGCTGCTCCGTGCCCAATAAAGGCGCATATTGCAATTGCTTTGGCCGATACGATCCAGCCAGAATACCAGAGGTAACCGATGGCTTTAGAGTTGTCTGAGCGCGTCCGAACCTTCGGGGTCGGAGGTTCGCGCATTTCTGATCTCCCCGATCTTGCCGAAATCCAGAAAGCTTCCTTCAAATGGTTCATAGATGAAGGACTTGCTGAAGAACTCAAGGCATTCAGCCCTATAAAGGACTATACGGGCCGCCTTGAGCTCCACTTCCTCACGAACTACACGTTCGAGGACCATACCGAGCCCAACAAGCCCAAGTCTCCCGAAGAGGCGAGAGCCCTCGACGCCAGCTTCACCAAGAAGCTGCGCATCCAGATGCGTCTCGTCAATCGCGAGATCGGCGAAATCAAAGAACAAGAGATTTATGTGGGCGACATCCCGATGATGACCGACCGCGGCACCTTTATCATCAATGGTGCCGAGCGGGTCATCGTCTCGCAGATTGTCCGGAGCCCGGGCATCTATTATAAGCGCGAGACCGACACCCACGGCAAACGGACCTTCTCCGCCACTCTCATTCCCAACCGGGGTGCCTGGCTGAAGTTCGAGACCGACAGCCACGATGTCATCCATGTCAAGATCGACAAGAACAGAAAGCTGCCGGCCACCACGCTCCTGAGAGCTCTGGGCTATTCGGACAGCGAGATGGAGAATATCTTCCGCCATCACGATTTCTTGAAGAAGACTCTTGAGAAAGACAACAACAAGACCAAAGAAGATTCCCTTATAGAGGTATACAGAAAACTGCGTCCCGGCGATCCTCCTTCGGTGGCCGGCGGACAGAGTATCCTCGAGAGCCGTTTCTTCGATGACAAGCGATACGATCTGGGCCGGGTGGGCCGTTACAAGCTCAACAAAAAGCTCGCTCTCTCCATTCCCGAGAGCCAGCGCACCCTGACGCCTGAAGACATCGTGGCGGCGGTGGACTATCTCATCGCCCTCAACTACGACGAAGGTCATGTGGATGATATCGACCACCTCGGCAACCGCCGCATCCGCTCGGTGGGCGAGCTTCTGCAAAACCAGTTCCGCATCGGTCTTTCGCGCCTGGAGCGGATCGTCAGAGAGCGTATGACCCTGCAGGATGCCGACACTCTCACTCCGGCCAACCTGCTCAACACCAAGCCTCTGGTTGCTGCCATCCGCGAGTTCTTCGGATCCTCGCAGCTCTCGCAGTTCATGGACCAGACCAACCCCCTGGCGGAGCTCACCCACAAGCGCCGTCTATCGGCTCTCGGTCCCGGTGGTCTCTCCAGAGAGCGTGCCGGATTCGCGGTCCGTGACATCCATCCCAGCCACTACGGACGGATCTGCCCGGTGGAGACCCCTGAAGGTCCCAACGCCGGTCTCATCGGCTCCCTCGCCACCCATGCCCGGGTGAACGGCTACGGATTCATCGAGACTCCATATAGAAAGGTAGAAGGTGGAGTGGTCACCGACACCATCCACTACCTGACAGCCGACGAGGAAGACCGTTTCCGGGTCGCTCCCGGCGACGTGCCGGTGAACGAGAAGACCGGCGCATTCGCCACCGATCTGGTGCCGGTCCGATATAAGGCCGAGTTCATCGAGAGCCCGCCGGATCAGGTCGACTATGTCGGGGTCAGCCCCATCCAGATCGTCTCGGTGGGAACGGCTCTCATCCCCTTCCTCGAGCACGACGACGCCAACCGGGCTCTCATGGGCTCGAACATGCAGCGTCAGGCCGTGCCCCTGGTGCAGACCGAGCCAGCCACCGTCACCACCGGTATCGAAAAGCAATCCGCCAAGGACTCCGGCATGGTGATCGTCTCGGATGTGGAAGGCAAGGTCGAATATGTGACCGCCGACTCCATCCATCTGCGCACCAAGGACAAGCGTCTGGTCAAATACAGACTTTCCAAGTTCCAGCGCTCCAACCAGGATACCTGCCTGAACCAGAAGCCAATCGTGACGGTCGGCTCCGAAGTCAAGGCCGGCGAGGTGATCGCCGACGGCGCCGCTACCCATGGTGGCGAGCTCGCGGTCGGACGCAACCTCCTGGTAGCGTTCATGCCCTGGGAAGGCTACAACTTCGAGGACGCGATCCTTATAAGTCAGCGTCTGGTCTATGACGACGTCATGACCTCGATCCATATCGAGAAGCTCGAGATCGACGCCCGCTCCACCAAGCTGGGTCCCGAAGAGATCACCCGAGAAGTGCCAAACGTCTCGGAAGAGTCGCTCCGGCACCTGGATGAGTCCGGGATCGTGCGGGTCGGCTCCCGGGTCTATCCCGACGATATCCTGGTGGGCAAGATCACTCCCAAGGGAGAATCCGAGCATCCTCCGGAAGAGAAGCTCCTGAGAGCCATCTTCGGCGAGAAAGCCAGAGACGTCCGGGACAATTCCCTGCGCGTACCTCACGGCGAGGGCGGCCGCGTCGTTGACGTGAAAGTCTTCGACCGCGAGAAAGGCGATGAGCTGCCGCCTGTGGCCAACAAGGTCGTCCGGGTCTATATCGCCCAGAAGCGTAAAGTCTCGGTGGGTGACAAAGTCGCCGGCCGTCACGGAAACAAAGGCATCGTCGCCAAGATCCTGGCCATCGAGGACATGCCCTATCTTCCCGACGGCACCCCGGTGGACATAGTGCTCAACCCCCTGGGCGTGCCCAGCCGTATGAACGTCGGACAGACTTTCGAGACTCTGCTCGGTCTGGCTGGAATGCTGACGGGCAACCGCTACGAAGTGCCGCCTTTCGACGAGATGTTCAATCCCGAGGCTTCCTCCAAGCTCGTCCATGACGAGATCCAGGAAGGCAAAAAACGCTCGGATAACACCTGGGTCGGCGACGACGGCAAGGTGACTCTCTACGACGGACGCACCGGAGCCGCCTTCGACTGCCCGGTGACGGTAGGCAAGATCTACATGATGAAGCTGGTTCACCTGGTGGACGACAAGATCCACGCCAGGTCCACCGGACCTTACAGCCTTGTCACCCAGCAACCGCTGGGCGGTAAAGCCCAGTTCGGCGGACAGAGGCTCGGAGAGATGGAGTGCTGGGCTCTTGAGGCCTTCGGCGCTGCTTACTCTCTGCAGGAGATGCTCACGATCAAGTCCGATGACGTCAACGGCCGCTCCAAGGCTTACGAGTCCATCGTCAAAGGCGAAAACCTCAGACGCCCCGGTATCCCCGAGTCGTTCAAGGTTCTGGTCCGCGAGCTCCAGTCCATCGGTCTCGATGTCTCGGTGGCCAAGCGTACCCGCGACGGTCAGGAGCACGAGGTCGATCTGATGACCGAGGTGGAAGACGCCAGACCGCGTGGTCTCAGACGCCTCACCCCGATCGAGATGGGCATGAGCAGCGAGATCGCCCAGCTGTCTCAACAGGCTCAGGTGCCGCAGGCAGCCATGGCTCCGCAAGCCGGGCTCGCCAATGTCACCGAGGGTCTGGCCAGCGCCGGGCTTCCCGGAGGGCCGCCGGCTGCTCCTCCGAGCATGATCCCCCCTGTGGGCGGACCCGGCTCGAGCATGTCCGCTGCCGAGAGCGCGGTATCGGGGCTGGTGCAAACCGGCGGACCGGACGCCTCGCTCACCGCCGACAGTTTCGAGACTCGTCCCAAGCGTGCTGCGGCAGGCGGTGACGATGAGGACATGTTGATCGGCCATCCGAAAGGAAAGACCAACGGCAAGTCTGCGAAAGTCAGCGATGCCGATTCCGACTCCGACGAATACGAGAACGACGACTCGTTCGAGGAAGACGAGGAGGAAGAATCCATGATCGAAGACACTGTCGACAGCGACGACAGTGAAGACGAAGAATTCGAAGAAGAATTCGAAGAAGAAGACGAAGAGGATGACGAGTAATCGATTTATTCGTCAGCGCTTTCAGGAGGTTTGTCAGGTAACATGCCAACTAGCATAGACCGTTTCGACTACATCAAGATTGGAATCGCTTCTCCGGAGCGGATTCTGAGCTGGTCGCATGGCGAGGTCACCAAGCCCGAGACCATCAACTACCGGACCCTCAAGCCCGAGAAAGATGGTCTTTTCTGCGAGCGGATCTTCGGACCTTCCAAAGACTGGGAATGCTATTGCGGCAAGTACAAACGTGTCCGGCACCGGGGCATTACCTGCGAGCGCTGCGGCGTCGAGGTCACCGACTCCAAGGTTCGCCGTCACCGCATGGGTCATATCGACCTGGCTTCGCCGGTCACTCATATCTGGTTCCTGAAAGGCATCCCGAGCTATATCGGTCTGCTTCTCGATCTGCCTCTTCGTGATCTCGAGCAGGTCGTCTACTTCAACGCCTATATCGTCACCAATCCCGGTAACGTCCCGGATCTCAACAAGTGCCAGCTTCTCACCGAAGAAGAGTACGAGAAGCTCCTGGACGATCCCAACTTCCAGTTCGATGTCGGTATCGGGGCCGAGGCCATCAAGCTCCTCTTGCACGAGCTTGCCAGACCCAATTACGAGCGTCCGGACAACATGGAAGATCGCGGCAGGCTCCTGGAGCTTCCCGGTCTCTCCGAGCTCTCCAACGAGCTGCGCGAGCAACTGGCCACCGCCGGAGGCTCCCAGCAGAAGCGCGCCAAGGTGATCAAACGTCTGCGTCTGGTGGAAGCCCTGCTTTCCTCCCATACCGATCCCACCTGGGTGATTCTCGACAATCTCCCGGTCACTCCGCCTGACCTGCGCCCCATGGTGCAGCTCGACGGGGGACGTTTCGCCACCTCGGACCTGAACGATCTCTACCGCCGGGTGATCAACCGGAACAACCGTCTGGCCAGGCTGCTGGAGATGGGCGCTCCGGAGATCATCGTCCGCAACGAGAAGCGTATGCTCCAGGAAGCCGTGGACGCCCTCATCGACAACGGCCGCCGCGGCCGGGTCGTGGTCGGTCCCAACAACCGTCCTCTCAAGAGCCTCTCGAACATCATCGAGGGCAAACAGGGTCGTTTCCGTCAGAACCTGCTCGGTAAGCGGGTCGACTACTCCGGTCGTTCGGTCATCGTCGTCGGACCCACCCTCAAGCTCCATCAATGCGGTCTGCCCCGGGAGATGGCTCTCGAGCTCTTCAAGCCTTTCGTGATCAACAAGCTCATCGAAAGACAGATCGTCCAGAATATCAAATCAGCCAAGAAGCAGATCGAGAAAGGCTCGGCGGTGGTCTGGGAGATCCTCGAAGAGGTCATCCAGGGTCACCCGGTTCTTCTCAACCGAGCTCCTACTCTGCACCGTCTGGGAATCCAGGCTTTCGAGCCGGTCCTGGTGGAAGGTCGCGCCATCCAGCTCCACCCTCTGGTTTGCTCGGCATTCAACGCCGACTTCGACGGTGACCAGATGGCTGTGCATGTGCCCCTTTCGGTGGAAGCCCAGTCCGAAGCTCATATGCTCATGCTGGCAAGCAACAACATACTCCTGCCTGCCACCGGCAGACCGACTATCACCCCCACCCAGGACATGGTGCTCGGGATCTATTACCTGACTATCCAGAAGCCCGGCTGGGACGATCCGAAAGTCTGCAGAGGGGCCGGCATGCGTTTCGTCTCCCTGGCCGACGCCAGAGCCGCCTTCGAGGCCGGCATCCTCGATCTGCATGCCCGGATCAAGGTCAGAGACTACGACGGTGAGACCCTGGAGACCACACCAGGCCGGATCATCTTCAACGAGGTGGTCAGGCAGGCGGTGGCAACCGTAGGCTAGTTTTTCGATTTCAACTGAGAAGGCAACAACTACTTTTAAACGGGAAGAAAAATGGTCACAGGCAAGAAAGAACAGGTAATGGAGTTCATCAACACCACGGTGGACAAGAAAAAGCTGGGCAAGCTGCTTTCCGAGGTCTACGAGAAGTTCGGCACCGCCCGCACCGCGGAGCTCGCCAACGCCCTCAAGGATCTCGGCTTCGAGTATGCCACCAAGGCCGGTGTGACTATCTCGATCGACGACCTGGATGTTCCGGATTCCAAACGTGACCTGATTGCCGCCGCCGAGAAAGAGATCGAAGAGGCGCAGCGCCGTTACGAGCGTGGCGACATCACCGAGGTGGAGCGCTATAACAAGGTCATCGACACCTGGTCCGCCACTACCGACCAGCTCACCAAGGAAGTGGTGGACAACTTCGACCGTCTCAATCCTGTTTATATGATGGCCTTCTCCGGCGCCCGGGGTAATATCTCCCAGGTCCGCCAGCTCGTCGGCATGCGGGGCCTGATGGCTGACTCACAGGGTCAGATCATCGACCTGCCTATCAAAGCCAACTTCCGCGAAGGTCTGAACGTCACCGAGTACATCATCTCCAGCTACGGCGCCAGAAAAGGTCTGGTCGACACAGCCCTGAAAACAGCCGACTCGGGTTATCTCACCCGCCGCCTGGTGGATGTCGCCCAGGACGTCATCGTCCGCGAGCCCGATTGCGGTTCCAGGAACGGCATTCTCATGCAGCCGATCATGGAAGGCGACAAGGCCATGGTGACGCTCTCAGAGCGGATCTTCGGACGGACGCTCGTGGAGGACTTCATCGATCCCGACACCGGCGAGGTGATTACCCGCTCCGGCGAGGTGCCCAGCCGCGTTGAGGCCGCCCTCATCGAAAGCAAAGTCGATCCCAAGAAGAAGAAAGGCGTAATGGTGCGCTCGGCTCTCACCTGCGAATCGCAGTATGGTGTCTGCCAGAAGTGCTATGGCTGGTCCCTGACCAATAACCGCCTGGTGGATACCGGCGAGGCCATCGGCATCATCGCCGCCCAGAGCATCGGGGAGCCCGGCACCCAGCTCACCATGAGAACATTCCACACCGGGGGAGCCGTGGCAGGCGGCAAGAGCCGTATGCAGCAGAAAGCCCCCATCGCCGGCACGGTCTCTTTCAAGATCGCCACCAGAAATGTGCGTACCGCCTATGGTGACGTGAAAGAGCAGACCACCCGGGAAGGTGTGCTCAAGATAAGCGACGGCAAGAAAGAGAAGTCAGTCAACCTGCCCCCGGGCGCCCTGCTTCAGGTGCAGAACGGTGACGAAGTGACGGTGGGCCAGGTGATCGCCGAATTCGATCCCCCCGGCGCCAAGAGCCTCACCGAGCGCGCCACCAAAGACATTACCGCCGACATCTCCGGTCGGGTGGTTTTCGAAGGCTTCCAGGCCGACGAGAAACGCGATCGTCAGGGCAATATCTCCCGCACCGCCAACCGGGCCGGGATCATCTGGGTCCTGGAGGGTGACGTCTATAACCTGCCTTCCGGCGCTTCGGTAGTGGTCAAGGACGGTCAGGATGTGAGCGCCATGGATGTGCTCGCCGAGATTCAGATCCTCACCGAGCATGGCGGCGTGGTCCGCTACGGTCCCGAGATCGAGACCGAGAAGCTCAAGCGCGGCAAGAAGACCGCCACCCGTCTGGTGAAGGGCAAAGAGGTCAACGTCATCATCGCCCAGGTGGGCTCCAGCAACGCCAAGCTCGACGCCGGCCAGAAAGGCGCCTACTGGAAAGTGGCCAAGGCTAAAGAGACCTGGGCCCTGAAAGTGGTCAACGACGAAGTCGTGGAGAACGGCAAGATCATCGCCGAGCTCATCGACGACGGCTACAACACCGTTACCGCCGGCGGCGAGATAATCTATGACGGAGTCGAGATCGACGACCGCCGCGTGGTCACCAAGGCAGGCAAACTGCTCTTCGTGCCGGAGGAAGTCCACTTCATCTCCAAGGACATCTCTTTGAAGATGTCCGAGACAGGCGATCTGGTCACTGCCGGCCAGGAAGTGGTCAAAGATGTTTTCGCCCATATGGAAGGGATCATCGAGATCGTCGCCGACAACGACATCATCCACGAAGTGATCATCAAGCCCGGCGAAGTGATCCAGATAGGCGATCCCAGCGAGATCAAAGTGCCTGAAGGCCAGATCATCGAGCCCGATACCGAGATCGTGGAAGGCTACAAATACAAAGAGCGCAAGATGGTCAATGTGCTCGAGATGGAAGAAGGTGTCTTCCAGGCTCTGGTCAGACCCGTGGAAGAGTACTGGATCGAGCCGCGCGAGACCAAGTTCAAGCACGAGCAGTCCGACGAGAAAATCGGTCTGCGCTCGGTCACCCAGCTTCTCTTCCGGGACCGCGAGAAAGTCCGCCAGATCCAGGGCGCTCAACTGACCCGTACGTCCCTGGTCCTGCAGATGCAGGGTCACTTGCAGCAGCTCAAGGGTATCGTCGAGATGGACGCCGATCTCAATATCGTCGTCCAGGAGAACATCCTTCTGCGTCGCGAGCAGGACTTCAATATCACCCTTCTCGATGTCGAGGACGGCGAGATCATCGACGCCCGCACCCCGGTGGCCACCACCCAGGTGCTCACCCGCTCCGATGCCCGGGTCCAGCTCAGCAAGACAGACGAGCGCCGCCTGCTCCTGATCACCGAAGAGCAGCAAGAGCACCAGCCCATCAAGGGAGCCGCTTCGGTGAAAGAAGGCGATCTGATCCGGACCGAGGACAAGCTCAGCAAATCATCCAAAGCCGATTTCAGCGGCCAGGTGGTTAAAGTCGATAAAGACGAAGTGGTGATCAGAAAGGGCAGACCGTATCTGATCTCCCCCAACACCCAGCTCCAGAGCGAAGACGGAGCCCTGGTGCAGAGAGGCGATCTGCTCGCCACCCTGATCTTCGAGAGACAGAAGACCGGAGACATCGTCCAGGGTCTTCCCAGAGTCGAAGAGCTTCTCGAGGCCAGAAAGCCGAAAGAGTGCGCCATCCTCTCGGAGAAGGAGGGACGCGCGCGGATCTCGGCTGAAGACGACATCACAAGGTTGTATCTGGTGTCGGACGACGGCTCCGAAGAAGAGATCGTCATTCCGCCTGGTCTCAACATCGTGGTGGAAGATGGCGACCGGATCGATATCGGTCTGGCTCTCACCGACGGACCGCCCAACCCGCACGATATAGTCCGTCTCCTCAATATCCAGGCCGCCCAGAAATTCCTGGTGGACGAGGTGCAGTCGGTCTACCGCTCCCAGGGCGTCGAAATCGCCGACAAGCATATCGAGGTAATCGTCAGGCAGATGACCCGCAAAGTGCGTGTCGATGATCCCAAAGACACCATCCTCCTTCCCGGCGAGCTCATGGAGCGCTACTCCATCGAGCGCGAGAACGAGAAAGCCAGTCAGCTCGGCAACGAGCCTGCCACCTATACCGACGTTCTACTCGGTATCACCAAGGCCAGCTTGAACACCGAGAGCTTCATCTCGGCCGCCTCCTTCCAGGAGACCACCCGCATCCTCACCGAGGCTGCCGTGGAAGGCAAGAAGGACTGGCTGCGCGGATTGAAGGAGAACGTCATCATCGGTCGCCTGATTCCCGCCGGTACCGGCTTCCAGGGGCATCAAATGCCCAGCGAGGAAGAAGAGGAAGAGCAGGACATCTACCCGCCCATCGGTGAAGGCAGCTTCAACGTCCCGCAATAGACGTCACTTGCTTGCTCGAGCGGCATTCTTGCGGACCTTTGCTTCGGCCCGCTCGATGAAGCTCTTGCACGTGTCCTTGCCGGGAGCGCCGTATAGATAGAGAGGATTCTCGCCCCGGTCGTCGGCAATCACCGTGCAGGGATATTCGTGGATGTCGAATTTCTCCACCAGCTCCTGCATTTTTTTGTCGTCTTTGCGGCCCAGAAGGGAATGATCCACCATCATCACCGGTAGATACTTGTCGTCGATGATCCTGGCGATATCCTCGTCGTTGAAGATCTCGCTTCTGACCCGGTCGCAGTGGAAGTCCCGGGCCTTCATGAAGAAATAGAGCGGCAGTTTGCCGGTCTCTTTCTTTTCCGACTCGAGATTAGTCAGGCGGACCCAGTGCACCTGACCGGGCCCTTCCGGCTCGGGCTGCCATTCGCGCCCCTCCTGCATGCGATCGATGATCTCCTGGCGGTTTATGCCCCAGGAGACGCGCAGGGCCGAATAGCCCACCGGTCTTTCGGTGCGCAGCATGATCGGCGCCACCACGGCGATCTCGGGAGATGAGTAGTAATACTTGTAGAGCTCCACCGCTCGCTTGTTCTCGAAGGGGCGGCAGTCCCCGTCCTGCTCCACCCGGTATTGCCTGACCTGTATGGGGACGAAGTGCTTTTCGAGATAGGCGGCTATGCGCTTGTCCGAGAAAGTGGTGGATTTTATCTCGTCGCAGGCCGGACATTTCTGCAGGGTGAAATAGAAGAAAGCAGGCTTTCTGGTTTTCATGGACTCTTTGATGCCATCTTCGGCGGTGCGCCATTTCACGCGGTCGATCACCTGGGGCGGCGCGATCCACTCGGCGATGGCCACCACGCTTCGCAGAAGCAGGAAAAGGGCGGCGAATCCAACGAGCCAGTCAGGGGTGTTAGTGGTCTCTAGACGATCAGGAAGAGCCATAGTTCACCTCCGAGCGGTTGGTGAACCAGATGGCCAGAAGCAGGGCGATGGTGATATTGGAGACGAGCACCGTGATTCCCAGAAGGCTGGTCTCCCCGGCCAGAAAATCGGCTCTCACGTTCAGGGAGGGCGCCAGAAAGCTCGATATGAGCGAGCACACGAATTCGGCGCCCATGCTCAGATAATAGAGCAGGCTCGCGAAGAAGCCGCCGCCGGCATCCGGGTCGGTGGATTTCAGGATATCGACGCAGGAGGATTTGATCTGCATGGTCACGAAAGCGCAACAGCCCCAGGCCATGAAGTCTCCTGTATGAGGCACCATGGAAGAGAAGAAGACTATGGTCGCGGACGCGGCCAGGCAGGTGGCAAGCCGCTCCAGGAGGTTGATCAGGATGTCGATATTGAGGAAGAGACCGGGCATATAGACCGAGAAGACGGCATGCTCGCAGGCCAGCTCGATCATGGCTATGATGCTGGCTGCGCAGGCGAGCACAAGCCACTTGGTGAGGATATAGGAGGAGCGCTCGATCGGTCTGGCGAAAGTCAGGCAGAGATTGCCGGAAGAGCGTTGCAGTCCGACTATCCCGATGCCCAGTATGAGAACGAAAAAGGCCATCTGGTCGCCGCTCGTGTAAGACGCCTCGAGAGGCGGGCGCTCGGCGATATAGAGCTTGAAAGACCGCTCCGCCAGCATGGCCAGAAAAATCAGGGCGACGGCCAGGAGCCTGAAATGGCTTTTCAGCCATTGCTTGATCGTGTACCTGAAGATGGTCCTGTTGATGATCATTGATTGTCCTGACTCTCGGCTTCGGGTCCTTCGCCGAAGAGCCGTTCCAGTCGGCCCTGATCCGGGGTGGCTTCGATGACGGGGAGATCGGCTTCCACCAGGGCTCTGATCAGGCCGACCGCTACGGCATTGCTATTCACCTTGAAGCCGGCGTTGAGGCTCTCCAGGCTGATCAGTTGCGCGCCGGCTCGATTGCCGACGCTTTCGAGATTCTCCCGGGTAAGGCGGTCGAGATTGACGGCGGAGAAGCGTATCATGAGGAGTCTCGGTGCCTCCACTTCCGCTTTCATATCTTCGATACGGACGATCTTGCCGTGCTCCAGAAAGACCACCCGGTCGCAGACCTGCTCCACCTGATCGAGCTGGTGCGAATTGAGGAGGAGAGTCATCCCTTCGCTCTTGAGACTCTTGAGGATCTTCTTGATGATCACCACGCCTCTAGGATCGATGCCGGATGCAGGCTCGTCCAGGAGAAGATAACGTGGTCTGCCGATCAGAGCCTGGGCCAGACCGAGCCTCTGGAGCATGCCACGGCTGTAGGTCTTGAGGGGGGCTGTCCATTTGTCCTGCTCCAGGGCGACCAGCTCGAGCAGTCCTTCGATCTCTTTCTTGCGCTCTGCCTGTGCCCGCTCAGCCAGAGCGTGATGATATTCGAGAAACTCGTAGCCGCTCATCCAGTGGTCGAAGTTGAGTCGCTCCGGGAGATAGCCCACCAGGCGCTTGGCGCCGATGGTATTGGGCTTGAGACCGTCGATCAGGACCTCTCCTCGATCGGGCCTTAGATAGCCCAGGAGAAGCGTGAGAAAAGTAGTCTTGCCGGCGCCGTTCGGCCCGATCAGCCCGAGAGCCTCTCCTTCCGGAATGTCCAGGCTGAGATTGTCCAGGGCTTTGATCTTGCGGCTGCGACCGAGCCGCAGGGACAGGGGACCGAGTTTGAGGCGAGAGCCTCCTTTGAAGACCTTGGTGAGATCCCTGGCACTGATACCGGTGCTCAAGTCTCGATCACCGGCAGGTAGTCATCGGTGGACAGACCGAATGTCCAGGCGACCGCCGCTCTGGGAGTGATAATGTCGGGAGGGACGCGCAGGAAGTAGTTCTTGAACGTGCCGTCGGGCTCGGCGGTGGAGTTTTTCACCATGACCACGCAGAGCGGCTCTTCGACGGCGAATTCTTTGCGATAGAGAATACCGCATTCATCCTCGCCGATTACCCGGGCTCCGGAATCGGTGATGAAACGCTCGAGCCCGTAGCGCTCCATGAGGATGGTGCGGATCTCGACATTGCGCTCTTTCTCTATTCGCTCCACCGAGATATTCTCCGGATGATCGATGATATCCCTGGGGACGCTGCGTCCGTGCCAGGCATAGACCCGATAGCCGTCAGGGAAGGTCATGGCCGGCTCGCTTTCGCCATGATAGCGGCGCTCGTTGTCCAGGCTCACAGTCGAGGGTTGATCGCAGAGGAAGCAGACACCGTCATAGAAGAGCGCTGCATAAGCACCATGGAGAATACCATTCCAGAGGGCCAGCTTCCCGGTCAGATCCGGCGAATAGAGGTCTTTCATGGTGGAGCTCATATAGAAATGCAGGGGCAGCCAGCCGAGCACCGATGATTGCTTGAAGACGTCTATCTGGAGGCTGGAAGCGATGAGGCGCACTGCCGGATCGCGATAGGCCCCGATCCTCGCCCCTTCCCAGAGCGGCACCTGATTGTTCATGGTCCCGGAAAGACCGGGATTGGCCTGATAAATGAGCTTGATCATATCGGTGAGGCGACCCGGACGGCGCTCGAGCTCTCGGGTTATGGCGCCGTGCCGGCCAAGGAGCGTGTCTCTCATCTGCCAGACCGCCTGGGCCAGGGCCTGGGGGATGATCTGCAGGCCGAGCTGGGTCTCCAGCCTGGCGAAAACCGCAGCAATGGTGGAGAGCTCGGTCTTGATCGGCGAGACGCAGTCGGCGGAGACGATGTCGGTCAGCTCTTTGTCCAGGCGGGCGATGAGACCCTGGACCTCGGCTACATATTTCGAGTTTATCTGCAGACCGATGGCGGAGAGCCTGGGTGCTTCGGTGGTGTCGAAAGTGCCTCCGACGGTCTCGTGGACCCTGCGGATGAAGCGGTTCACTTCTTTGAGGCTCTCCTGCTGGGCTTCTTTCTTGCTGTGACGGGCGAGGCTCTCGATGATCACCGGCTCCGGGAGCTGGCTGTCCAGGCTCCGGAAAAGTGCGATCCAGACGGGCGTGTCCAGGTCCCGGCGGAGAACCGGGATTATATGCTGGCGGGCGACATCATCCAGATAGAGGGCGAGGACCAGAGGCAGGGCCGCCATCTGGAAGATGCTGTCGCACCAGACAACAGCGGGCCTGTCCTGGTCCGATTCGAGATAGATGGCTTCCACCGCTGCTTTGATCTCGGCCCGGGGCGTCGGGCGGTTGCGGACCCGCAGGTCCGTCCATTCGTTGCGATAACGCTCCAGGATGAGCCGGAATGAGCCGTCCAGCTCCATGGTGTGAGATAGATTATTAGATGCCATATCGCCTTTCGTCGACTGTCCCTCAGTCTATGACAGGACGGAATGACCCGGGCTCGTACTCACGCTGTTGCACTACCCGGTAGAAGCCGGGCTCGAGCACGATCGTATTGTGCTCTTCATGAACGAGCTTGGCTCCGGGCTTGGCTTCGATCAGGCGATCGCCGTTCCATTCGTAGAGACTGGCGTAAGACGAGTCGATGGCATGGGCGTGACCGGTAACCTCGCCATATGCCAGCACTATGCGCCTTTCGGTCGCCTGTTTCTGGGCGCCTTGAGGAAGTTTCTGCATATCGAGCTTGACGAGCAGAACGTCTCCCTGTCTGTATTGGATTGCCATGGTCGCTCCTCCGTCCACAAGTCCTCATCCCTTTATTCCACGAGCCAGGGCGCTTTATGCCAGAGGCTTACGACTCGTAAAGCAGGGGAGCTACCAGCTGTCCCGCTTATCTTCTCGTTGGCCGAGAATCGTCCTGAGAGCCAGGAAAGAAACGATCATGCAGGCCGGAATCAGAACCAGGTAGAAGAGGGCGCGCAGAGGCGAGCGCTCGCCTCTGTTGCAAGGCTCAGCCGGAGTGGCGCAGGAGATCCTGCCTCGTGCGGATACCTCCTCCTGCGGACCGACGGTGCCGTTGGTGGCTCCCTGGAGAGTGGGGGCTGCGCGGCTGTATTTCCGCAACTGGATTTCGACGGGGGCGGCGGCGGAGCTAGCTTCTTCCCCGTCCATGAGCGCCTGGTTCTCAGAATTGAGGTAGAGGCTGTCCGGGCTCGTTTTCGCGCGTCGCCCGGGCATCACCATCTCCTTTTTCGCCATATCCAGTTTGGCCATCGCTTCCAGGCTCGCGCCGCCACCGCTGGCGCTCCCTTCATCCGAGGCTCCGACTATCGCCGGAGGCGGGCAGGCCGGGGCGGGCATAGCCCGCCCGGACGAGTATTCGTTCCTTTTCTTGCCAGTCTCGCGGCCGAGCTCTCCGGAGACCACCCCGGTGGGCTCTGCATAAGACTCTGCATAAGACTCTTCTGGGACTCCCATCTTCGCCTCGTAGTCTTTGCTGATGTCGCGATATTTGTAGTCGTCTTCCATGCCTCCGGCGGAGCCTGCCGCCATGGACAGGCTGTCCAGCTTGGCTATATGCGGTGCCAGGATGGCGTCTACCGGATTCTGCAATCTGATCGTGCCGGCGGTGGAGACTCCGGTGATTATGCTCGAATCGGAAGTCGGTCCGTCACTTCGAGAGAGCTCGTATTTTCTGAGGATCTCGTCGTCGGTGACCACGGCGCTCGTAGCAGGCGTGATCAGGTGATATCTCCGGGCGAGCTCGCCTGCCTGCCAGGTGGCGCCTCCTAGATAGAGTGCGAGGACTTCCTGATTGGCCGCTATCTGCGCCAGCTCGAAAGCTAACTCTCGATCGCCGATCTCGACCGGGCTCCGGTCGGCAGGAGCCGGTCCGGCCCAGAGCCGGAAGAGATTCTTGATGTCGTCCTCCAGCTTGCCTGCTCTGGGGACGCGATTGATATGATCGCTGTAATTGTTGTCGTTGAGAACGGCATTGGGTCCTGAGGCCACTTGCAGGTCCCAGAGCCGGGCGCTTCCGTTGGCAAGAGTATAGTTGATGCTGGCTGTGTCGGATTCCACCGCCACCGGCTGGCTGGCGTGGATCCAGAGGATATCCGGGGCTTTCGCGAGACCCAGGTAAGATGGATAGGCGAGGGCCCGGGCAAGAAATGTCGAGTCGATCTGACCGCCGCGGCAGGGCTCATTTTTGAGGCTCGAAAGGGCGCTGTCGAGATTGCCCTCCCGTCTGGAATAGATCTTGCGATCGCTGTCCTGAATGACGACTATGCTTTCGACCATCTCTCTGTCAATGCCGGCAAGACCGGCTGCCACAGCGTTCATATAGGGCTGCATGGCGTTCGACTTGTCGATCACGATTACCAGGTTGTCTGGTTTTCTCAGGGAAAGTCTGGCGAGGTCGCTGCGGAGCACTCTGGTCTTATGACTTATCGGGTCGGTGAAAGCGACGCTGGTGTTGCCGTTTTGGGCTTTGAGCACCGCCTCGAAACGAGAGAGGAGGCTGTTGGGAAGCTCGCCGGTGAGGGCGTGAGCCCTTTCCCCCATGACCGTATCTTTAAGAGTGGCTCCGAGGATGGTTACAGGTTGGGGGCTTGAGATGTCCACCTTGCATCCTTCCGAGAAGCCGAAATTTCGTTCGGCGAAAGCAGGCATGGTAAGGCTCTGCTCGTCACCTTGCCCGGCAAGCGGTGCCACTATATGCAGGGACAGTTTCGTGTCGCTTCCCGCCAGCACCGGATAGCACTGCACCAGGACCGTATCTTTGCCGGCGGTGCTCACCAGGAGCGGGTCGCGCTTGTGCTCGCGCACGGCGGTTTCGTAAGTAGCTCTGGCCTGATGCCTGGGCATGATCGTGGCCTGACGCTCGACACCGTCGATCCACATGGTGGCTTTCGTGACCACGGCCCCGTCGGGAAGGATGATTTTCGCTCTTGCTTCCCGGGGCACTTTGCTGACATTGGCGAATGAGAAATTCCAGTCCAGGCTGGCAAGACCGGCTTCGGGATAGATGCTGCCTCTCAAGCCGGAGGTGGTGGCCCGCAGACCGCGGGCGACGCCTGAGACTTTCTCCCCGGCGATGTCCGCGTCGAGATCGAACTCGTCGTCGGCATTGGCATTGAGCTGGGCCGGATCATCGATGAGACCGGCATGCTGGATGGTTGCTCTGAATGATCCCGGGATCTCCACCGAGTTGAAGGGGGTGCCGGTGACCAGATAATAGACCCGTCTTGCCTGCTCGATTCCGACCGGATGCTGGTGCTCGTAGAGGGAGCCGACGATATCGGTGGCCCTGCCCGAGCGCTCGTAACAGGCGCGCAGAAGGACTTCCCGGCTGCCCCAGGAGCGCAGCCAGTCGATCGCCCGGCTGGACTCGGAAGGGCTGGCTTTGCTGACCGCTTCGCTCAGATGAATCCTGGTCAGAGTGGATGGCAGCTCCACAGCCACCACCATGAGAAGAATGATCACATGACCGAGATGCTTGACCTGATGCGCGTCGAAAAATGAATCCTGGCGGCTTGCCAGACCGCAGATGATATTGCCGGCATGCAGGCAGAACGGTATGGCGACCAGGGGAGCTATTCCCAGAGCGCCCATGGGCAGGAGGAAGATCATATGCCCGGCAAGAGGAAGGAGCATCAAGGTGTAGAGGATGCAGACCCCGAGAGACATCCCGCTGGCAAGCGCCGTGACCGAATAGAGAGCCGAGACATTGGCTCTTACGGAGAGCCAGGCCAGAAGGTTGCTCAGGGGAATGAGGCTGAAGAGCAGAAAATGGTAGAGGGTCGGGAAGGGATCGAAATAGTGCCTTGCCAGATAATGGGTCGAGTATTCGGTCAATAGAGCCGCAGCCGGAAGAAAGACCCCCAGCAGAAGAAATGTGAATCCAGGCTTTTCGATAATCGCCGAGCGCTTCTCGTGAGGATTGATCTCCTCCACCGGCCGTTTCCGAGAGCGGCAGCGGGCTGATGCTTTCGGCTGTCTGTCCTTTCTGGAGTGGCGATCGGCTCGGACGCGCTCGTTCATATCCTCGGGACCTCATACATGACTTGTCACGGCAATAAATGAAATATTCCCAGTTTCCAAACCCATGATAGTCCGCCCTGCCGATCCGGTTAACAGGTTTTCCCCTGGATCTGGGTATTTCTTATAGAGCTAGTCGGAGTGGACAAACATGGAAATAGTCGGCTTTCTCATCGGTCTCACCGGAATCGTCGTTTTATCGGGACTGCGTTTCGTAAACGAATACGATCGCCTGGTGGTTCTTCGATTCGGCAAGGTCACCGGCATGCGCGGTCCCGGCCCCCAGTTCGTCATCCCCCTGGTGGAGCGCAGCCAGAAAATCGACATAAGGGTGATCACCATGCCCATTCCGGTTCAGGAAGCGATCACCCGGGACAACGTCACTGCCAGGGTAGCGGCTGTCTGCTTCTTCCAGATCGCCGATCCTGTCAAAGCGGTGATCAAGGTCGAGGACGCCGTGGAGGCCACGGCCCAGGTTGCTCAAACCACCCTGAGGACCATCGTCGGACAGCACGATCTGGACGATCTCCTCACCGAAAGAGATTCTCTAAACAAGAAGCTCAGCGCGATCATCGATCGCCAGACCGAAGCCTGGGGAATCAAGGTCAATTCGGTTGAGATCAAGGATCTGGAGATTCCGGCCAATATGCAGAGAGCCATGGCCAGGCAGGCGGAGGCCGAAAGAGAGAGGCGGGCCAAGATCGTCGCCGCCGACGGCGAGCTACAGGCCGCCGAGAAGCTCAGGGATGCAGCGGCGGTGATCTCATCGCAGCCCGGGGCCATGCAGTTGCGCCAGCTCCAGACCATGCTCGAGGTGAGCAGCGAGAAAAGCAGCACTATCCTCCTGCCGATCCCCATGGAATTGTTCGCCGACAGAAAAGAAGAAAAGCCAGGCCAGTGAGAGGGTCAGGTCTATCTGGCGCTGCTGCCGTTGCCGAAAACAACGGTGCGAGGCAGGGTCACCCGCACGATGGAGTTGTCCTCCTGCTGGGTGACGAATAGATTGCCGCCCCGATCGAGAATCAGGTAATACGGCTGCTTGAAGCCTGTGGCGATAACGGTGGAGATACCGGCGGGGGTGATTCTGGCAATGGTGCCGCCGCTGTAATTGGCTACATAAATATTGCCCGACTCGTCGGCGGCAAGACCGATGGGACCCTTGAGATGACCGCCGGCGGCGAACTGAGTGCGGGTGCCGTCGGAGCTTATCCGGTCCACTGTGTTGCTGTTGAAATTAGCGACATAGAGATTGCCCTGACGGTCGAAAGTGAGACCGGAAGGAGCATTGAATCCGGTGGCGATGACCCGCACCGAGGTATTGGCGAGCACTGCCACCGGTTTGCCTGCCACTGTCGGCGCCGGGGTGGGGGCGGTCTGGACTTGAGTCGCCTGGGTCTGAACAGGTGTCTGAACCTGTGATTGAACCGGTGTTTGAATCGGCTCAGTCTGGGGGGCCTGGTAGGCAGGCGTGCTGGCTATCTGGGCGGTCTGGGCAGCCGGGCTCGAAGCTGGAGCTTGATTGCGATCGCATTCGGCGACGCGCTTCTGGGCTTCGGGGAAACTGGGGGAGCTGGGTGGAATCGAGAGATAATGCTGTTTCGCCTCGGGAAAGCGCGATTGGGCTTGCAGGGACTGACCGAGCTGGTAGTGGGCCTCGGCGTCGCTGGGCTTGATCCGGAGCACTTCCTCGAAACGAGGGATGGCTTCTTTGAACCGTCTCTGGCTTTTGTAAAGAACGCCGAGATTGTACTGGGCATCATAGAGATTGGGGTCGAGGTCGGTAGCCCGCTTGAAAAAGATGATCGCCGAATCGAGAGAGCCCATCTTGTAGGCGTTGAGACCCAGGTTGTACATACTGACCGCCTGGGGGCTGGGGCTCTGGGCCGCGGCTTCCGACTGACCGGCCATGAGCATGCCGATCACGATCAGAATGTTCAGGGTGAAAACGACTTTTCGGCTCATCGGCAGATATCCTTTCTTTCTAGTGGGCACGGTCCTAAATAGTAGACAGAACAGCGTAAAACCCTTATCCTGTGGTATATATGAAAATACGCTAATAAAACGATTCATTTTGGCAGCCTAGCTGCATTTTATAAGGGTACGATTGTTTTAGCATGATCAGCTTGAAAGGTGACTCCACAATATGCGAACCGTAGGTCACATTATCACGTCGGCTGGCGTCGGTTGCGTCAGCTACTGGCGCTATAAATCCAAGCCGGCAGCCGTAGCGACATTCCTTGCCGGCTGGTTGATCGATCTGGACCACCTGGTGGACTATGTCCGGGCCCACGGCTGGAAACCAAACTGGGCAAGATTTAAGGAAGCCGAGCATGAAAGATATAGCGGCAAGCTCTATCTCCCTTTACATTCTTTCGAGCTGCTTGCAGCTTTCTACCTGCTTTTCAGGGGTCCGAACAAGCAAGCGTATCGCGTCGGTATATCCCTTTCGATCCTCACGCATCTGATCCTGGATCAAAAGTGCAACCCTGCCAGACATCCTCTGACCTATTTCCTCTCCCACAGGATTGCCAAGAAATTCAACGCCGACGAGATTCTCAAGCCTGGCTACAGGCTTGCCAGCGGCACTAACTGATTTGATTCTGCCTATCTCTGCCGGCTCAGTCCGCCGCCGGCACCGCCTTAATCCGGTTGCGGAAAGAAAGCCGCGCAGCCCTTTCCTCGTCCAGCTGGGAGAGAAGCCACTGGTGTCGTTGATGGTGGCAGCTCAGGAGGATGACCTGGTGATTGGGCAGGACAGAGTCGATTAGAAAACGCATGATGCCCAGGAATCTCGCGTCATCAGCTTCGCTGAAAGGCTCGTCGAGAATGATCGGCAGGGGCTCTTCGCTCGAGAGATAACGAGCCAGGGCCATACGGGCAAGCCAGTGGACCTGCTCCCGCAATCCGGTGGAGAGACGGGACTTGATCTCAGCGGAGGCGACGGGCTCGGCCAGGCTCTTCAGCTTGACTGTGATATGGAGGTCGTTGTCGAAAGAGAGGGACTCCACATCGCTGTCCAGAGCTTCGATTATCTCGGAGGCTGCTTCATTCAGCCTTTCGGACCAGGCTGTATAGGTCGTGGCGGAGGACTGATTGAGGACGCTCACCGCCAGCTCCAGGGCGAGCTTGGCCCGTTTGGCGCAGACCAGCTCGTGCTCGACCGAGGATAGCTCTTCCACGGAGTCGAGATAATTCTCGTCCCGGTTATTGCAGGCTGTGCGAAGCTTGACCAGGAGCTCTTCTTTTTTCTCCCGGGCCCGGGAGGCTCCTTCTCCTTCTCCCCAGGGCAGCAGGGCAGCCGGCGGATTGGTCGGATCGGGCTCGGGCAGGTCGGCGAGCTCGGGCTTCAGATCCACCAGCTCGTTGAGACGCGCCACCAGGGCGTCCCGCTGGACCATCAGATCGGTGGCGGCCGTATCTACGTTGGCGAAATTGGAGAGGTCGTACTCGAGCTTCGAGAGCTCGTCCAGGATCTCCTGGCGCTTGTTCTGGAATTCCAGGAGGGTCGTTATCTCGTCGAGCTTCTCTTCGGTTCCCGCGCTTATGTCGATGCCCGCCTCGAGCAGAGTGGGAGCGAGCTCTTTGTCGATCTGGACGATCTCCTGGGCCAGGAAGTCCATCTGCTTGCGGGCATTGTGGATCTGCTGGAAGCGCTGGTTCAGAGACATCTTTTCGGCATAGAAGGCGTTGATATCCTGCGAGAGGTCCATTGCTCTCTGAGAGTCGATCACTTCCGTGCTTCGCCCGGCCTTGTTGAAATAATAGGAGAGATCGCTGAGGAGCTTCTGCTCGTTCTGCTCTCTGGTTTTGACCACATTCTCTCGCGATTCCTGCTCTTCGATGATCACAGCTTCGCTGGAAGCCTGCTCGAGCATGGCCAGGAGGTTTTGCTTGTCGTCCAGACCGGCTTTCTGCGCGAGGTTGCTGAGCTTGATCTCGAGATTGGCGATCTTCCCCTGGCTCTGTTGAAGGGCTTTCTTGATCTTGTGCTCTTCATTCATTGTGTTCTCTTTCTCGTCGGCCATATGCGACTTGTAAGTCAGGCAGCGGCTTACGAAAAAGAGGAAGACAGGGAAGAGCAGAAGCCCGGCGCCCATGAAAATGGTCACCACTATTTGCGGTACGTCCACAGCCGAGGACTTGAGCATGGGAGGGATGAGGACAAGGACGATGGCGCCCACGAAGGTGAGGATGCTCTTCACCAGGCAGTTGTTCCGGTAGGCCAATTGCTTCTCGGCTATGTCATCGACATTGAATTTGACTTCTTCGAGCTTTTTCTCTGCGTCTACTAGCTGCTCTTTGAAGGCTACCACCAGGGACGAGAAAGAGCGAGCCTCTTCGATCTCCTCTTTGCTGAGTAGTTTGGCAAGCTTGTAAGCGCCTTTCTCATGCGATGCCGACTCGATGAGAGGGGCGAGCCTCCGACCCGTGGTCTCCTGGAGATCGCGCTTGAGGTCCAGGATCTCTCGCTGCAAGTTATAGAGATTGACCGCCAGGGTCGATACGGTGTTGGCCTCTTCCTGGGTGAAATCCTCGAAGCCCTGCCATTGCTCGTTGAGGGCTTGCTCCAGACGCTCGTATTCTTCCTGGTTGGGCTGGATCTCGCCGTTGAGATGCTCCATGTCAGACTTGCGAGATTCACGTCTGGTCCAGAGCTCGTTGATCTTGTTCAGATAGATGTCGGGCAGGGGGCTCGACTGGTTGTGCTCGGCGAGCCTGGCCTCGAGCTCCTCCCGGCTATGCATCCTGTCGTTCAGGTGCTCCAGGCGGCGCTCCAGCTCTGCCAGCTCGAGCTTGATATTGTTGTATTCGATGTCCATGGGATTGGCGGACTCGCCCGAGATCTGGCGATCAGCCTCTTCGATCTGGACGAGCCAGGATGCCATCATCTCTCTTTCTCCGTCCATCTCGGCCAGGCGGGCGATGATCTCCTCTTTCCTGGCGTTGAGCTCGGCGATTACCGAGGTGATGGGAGAGCGCCCGCTTCCGTAAGGGTAATGAGCCATGGTCTCTTTGATGATACCGACGGCGGTGCCGGCTGTGGAGCCTGTGGAGGAGCTGTCGGCAATCGCCTGCAGATCCTCGATGATATTGCCGGTGCCTCCGGCGTGGTGCTCGTCCAGGTGACGCTGTCCGACCAGGCAGGTGTTCCGGAAAAGATCTCTGCTCATGCCGGTGAGCTTCAAGCCCACCTGCTCCTCACCGCTCTCGTCGAGAAATTCGCCGGTGACGTCCAGATCGTCCTGACCGCGATCGAGGACCGTCACGGTGCGATCCTGGAAATCCCGGATGATCCTCAAAGAGCGCCCGCCTGCCTCGAGGTCGAGAATACCGGAATAAGGCATGCTGCTGTCCCAGGGGCGCATCGATTCGCGCTCCGAGGACTCGAGCAGGGAATCGCCGGGAAAATCGAAGAGGATTGCCCAGATCGACTCCACCATGGTGGACTTTCCATACTCATTGGGCTCTACGATGAGATTCAGATCGTCGCGGCTGAACTCGACTCTTTCGTTGGCTATGGAGCCGAAACCGACGAAGCGGACGCTCTCAATCCACATGGCGGACCGTCACCTTTCTGTGCTTGAGGGCGTCCAGACCATAATAGAGTGCGTCCTCCACGGTCTTCCCCGAGAGGAATGCCGGAATGCCTGTGAGGCTGTCTCCCACGGTCTCTCGCTGGCGAAGCTCTTCGGCCTGGTGCATGCGATCGAGCATGTTCTCGACGAAGGTAGCCTCGGTGGTGCGAGGATCGAACTCCTCGGAGAGATAATCAGGTCTTGTGCGATCGACGATGATCAGCCGGCGGAAGGCGTCCTGTATCTCGTGGATCACCTCTTCCGGATGGGCGCCCTGGGAATAACGGCCGTCCATCACCAGGGTGACGATATCTTCTTCGGGTCTGACGTCCTGCTCTTCCATGGAGATCACGATCTCTTCTTTGAGAGCTTCATAGTCGAGCCCGGAAACGTCCACTGCGATATACATCAGACGGTTGCGGGAGACTTCCACGGGCTCCAGGCTGGTCTCCCCGTTCTCGATGGTGCCGATAACGGCCACCCGGGGACCGATCTCCTCGAAATTACGACCGGCGAGGCAGCCTGAATAGGCGCCCAGGAGAAGGCCTCCATCGTCTCTCAATTCGGTGTACTCGTGATGGTGGCCGAGGGCTGCATAAGTGAATCCCTGAGCCACGAGCTCCTCTTTCGAGAAGGGCGCCGACACCCTGGTGGGATCCATGCCGTCCATCCCGCCGTAAGAGTCGAGGCTGCCGTGATAGAGAAGGATGCTCAGCTCGCCGCGCTCGTCCGGGCAGACAGGCTCGGCAAGGAGACGCTGCCGGACCCGTGTCCTGGTCGTGCTGGCAAAGCCGGTCACTGTCACTTCCGGAAGAGTCGGGTGGCGGTGGGTGACGAACTCGGAGCTCTTGAATATGACGGCGTTCCTGGGCCAACCCCGCATGCCCCTGGCGGAGAGGAAGCGTGAATTGTACGGCGATTCGATGGTGAAAGGGTCGCTGTCTGAAGGCAGGATATAGACCGGTGTGGTCCCCAGCTCCTCCACAGCTTCGAGCACCGTGCCTGCGGTGGTGGAGCGGATCGTGTCGTGATTCCAGAGACCCCCGGCGATAAAAACGGCGTCGACATTGCGTTCTCGTCCGATCATCAGGGCATTGACCAGGGCTTCGACCAGATCGGCATAACGCTCGGCACGCTGGCCGGGCTGAAAGAGATCACCCCGTGATTCTGGGGTGAGTCCAGGTGGACGTCGGAGAGCTGGAGGAAGGTGAATGTCACTGTCAGTCTGGAGATCTGATACTCATCCTGGTATTTATACCTGAGTCAGTTAATAACTTAAACGTAGCGTCTGAGGATCGGACGCCGCCCGGTCATCGCCCGGGTATTATCGGACGCCTTCCACCACGGTGGCGATTCCCTGGCCGACACCGATGCACATGGTCGCCAGACCATAACGCGAGCCCCGCCGGCCCATCTCGTGGAGCAGAGTGGTGAGGATGCGGGCGCCGCTTGCGCCCAGGGGATGCCCGAGAGCGATGGAGCCGCCGTTGACGTTGAGCCGGTCCATGGGGATCTCGAGCTGATCCGTACAAGCCAGCACCTGTACGGCGAAAGCTTCGTTGAGCTCCACAAGATCCATGTCCGAAACCGAGAGACCGGCTCTTTTCAGGGCTTTTCGAGAGGCGGGCACAGGGCCTTCCCCCATGGTGGCAGGGTCGACCCCGGCCACCGCCGACGAGACCACCCTCGCCATGGGTTTCATGCCGAGCTCCCGGGCTCTGTCCTCTGCCATGATGAGCAGGGCCGAAGCACCGTCATTGATACCGGAAGAATTGCCGGCTGTGACCGTACCGCCTTCCCGGAACGCCGCTTTGAGCTTGCTCAGGTCCGCCATTGTGGTTTGCGGTCTCGGGTGCTCGTCGGTGTCGACGATCCTCGGGCTCGGATCTTTTCGGGCCGGGGGCAGGACGACCGGCAGGATCTCGTCCTTGAAACGCCCGGCTTTTTGAGCTTCGCCGTATTTGTGCTGGCTCGATAGGGCGAACTCGTCCTGGCGATCCCGGGGGATGCCGTATTTCTCGGCGACATTCTCGGCGGTCTCGCCCATGGCATAAGGATGGTGCAGAGCCGCCAGTTTCTTGTTTGTGAAACGCCAGCCCAGGGTGGTATCGTACAGGGTCATATCGCCGCGAGGGAAAGCCAGCTCAGGCTTTGCCATGACAAAGGGCGAGCGGCTCATGGACTCCACGCCGCCGGCTATATAAATCTCGCCCTGACCGCTTCTGATCTGGGCTACGGCCTCGTTCACCGCCATCAGTCCGGAGCCGCAGAGCCGGTTGACCGTGCCGCCCGGAACGCTCACCGGAAGCCCGGCCAGAAGCACCGACATGCGGGCGACATTGCGGTTATCCTCGCCGGCCTGGTTGGCGCAGCCCATGAGTACATCTTCGATGGAGGCCGGATCGAGCTCGTTGCGCTCTACCAGAGCCTTGATCACCAGGGCGGCCAGGTCGTCGGCCCGTACTTCTTTGAGGGCGCCGCCATAGCGACCGATGGGAGTCCTCACCGCATCGACAATTACTGCTTCGACTGCATCGACCATTGATCCGGGCTCCTCTTTTATCTTCCTGTTTCGGGAGAAGCCAGCCAGGCCGTCTCGTCTCCGGCCAGGCGCGCCAGGGTGTCGGCTCCGGTTCTCGGATTGGCCGCCACCGCTCGTCTTACTTCGGGGCGGGGATCGGAGGCGAGCTTCTCCAGGGTATCTTCGGTACAGTGAGGATTGCCGGCAGCGGCTATCCTCACCCGGTCCTCGCTGTCCGAGGCGAGGACGGCCAGGATATCGCCGGTGATATTGAAATTGGTGGCAGCCGCGGAGCGCACCACCGGGCTCTCGTCGGCGGCGAGCTTTTTGACCGACTCGGCGGGCAGGCGCGGGTTGCCGGCGCTCATCGCTCGCAGGGTCGGATCCTTCTCGGCGGCTATTCCGCTGAGCACTGCAGGCGAGGTGAGCGAGCCCGCGGCCAGGTGCATCTTGAGCAGGGTATCGGCTTGTCCGGCAATTTTTCCGAGCAGCTCTTCGCTGAGGTTCTGCCTTGCCAGGAGTTGTTGCTTGATGCCCAGGTCGTTGTCCTGAGCGAGGAGCATCAGGGTCTCTTCCGGAGTGTCGGGGTTGCCCGCCAGGGCTTTGCGCACGGCCGAGGATGAGTCTCTGCCCATCTCCGCGAGGACGGCTGCGGGCACCAGGGGATTGCCGGCCAGGGACTGCCTGACCAGTTCGCTCCTGTCGTCTTTGAGTCTGGCCAGGATCGCGCCAGCCTTCTCGGCTTGATCCGCTTTCTGTCCCTGGAAAATGTTGCCGGCCAGGCTGGCGCGCACAGAGTAATCGCTGTCAGTGGAGAGTTTCTCGGCAAGATCTAATGGCAGGCTGCGGTTGGCGGCCAGGACGAAGCGCACCAGGGGCGACCGGTTGTCCGCCAGACCGGCCAGGGCTTCAGGACCGAGATCTTGACGCGAGGCGGCAATCTGGGCGGTGGCGATGTCCGCATCCTTGAGAATGGTCGCGATATCGTCGGCGGTGGCATTGGGATTAGCCATCACCGACGAGCGCACTTTCAAGCTCTTGTCGGAAGCCAGCGCGCTCAGCACCTCTTTTGGTGTCACAGGATTGGCTCCCGCTCCCCAGCGGACTTTCTCCACCCTGTCCCGGCTGAGGGTCTTGATGGTGTCCACCGGCGTGCGGGGGTTGAGCACTACTTCCATACGCACTTCCCAGCGTTTGTCCGAGGCCAGATCCGCCAGGGTGGAAGGCAGGGTCGTAGGGTTGCCGGCCACACCGATGCGCACCACCATGTGGGAATCGCGGGCGAGCTGGCTGAGAAGCGACGGGGGCACTGCCGGATTGCCGGCCACCATGGAGCGCACTCCCAGATCGCCGTCTCTGGCCAGTTGCTCGTATGCTTTCGAGCTGAGCTTGTCCTGGCGAGCCATGAAGGTCCGCACCAGGCGGTCGCCCACCGAGACCAGGCGGTCGATCACCTCGGGTGGGGCGCTGGGATTGCGTGCCAGGGAGAGAAGCAGATATTCGGTCTGGGTCTTGCCGTGGGCCAGCCTGGTCAGCACCGATGGCGGTGTCAGGGCGTTGGCGGCTATCGTCTCGCAGATTTTCGGCTGCTCACCCTCTATCATCCTGGCGAGAGTATCGGCGCTGAGACCGGCTTTGTTGCGAAGCAGGGCTTCGATGACGAGCTGGTCGGCGTCGCCGGCGAGCAATTGCTTGGTGTCTTCCGAGCAGTTGGAGTTCTCCGCCACCGCCCGTCGGACGGCGTCATTGTCGTCCCTGGCGAGCTTCGAGAGCAGGGCGGCATCGCTGGATGGGTTGGCGGCCACCGCCAGCTTGATCTGACCGGAAGGCGAAGGTGCCGTGATCCGGACTCGCTTCTGGGGGGGCGACAGGGCCGAGGCAGCGTCGGAGGCTGTATTGGCGCCTTCGGCCCGGGCGGGAAAAGCCAGGGACAGCAGGATGGTAGTGGCAAGCAGTGCGTTTCTTGGCATGGTTCTTGGCAATTGACTCGGTATTGGCTCTGAACCATGCAATTTTAGCCAGTTGATTCTAGCTCTGTTCGTGCACTTCTCTAATTATTGAAAGAAGGGTCGACTTCTCTACCTCTTGCGAAACATATTCAATGTATTTCACCTGCCAGTTCTCAAGATCGGAGAGCACCGTGGAAAGGGACGTGCCTGCCCGGCGAGCCACTGCCATGTCCACCCCCACCTCGCATTTGGGGCTGAGGATGAAAACCCTTCCCCGCCCGGAATTGAGCAGGGTGTCCCGGAAGCTCAGACGGAGGAACGCGCTGTTTCGCTCGTTTCCCAGGTGCTCACGGATGGCCATGACCAGCTTCTGGAATTTCTCCAGGGGCCTGGTGAGATCGCCGTCCGGAACGGTCACCAGCTCGTATTCGAGCAGGATGTCGATGGCGAAGGCGGCATCCGAGGTGGTGACGTCACCGAGGTTCTTGATCAGCCTCGAGATGGATGATAGACCGTCACAAGCTTCCCAGACCCTCCTGGCAAGCGCCATCTGCTCCTCGGTGAGCTTTTGCTTCTCCCGGGGCTCGATGAGGGGCTCCCCTTCGAGCTTGGCTTTCTTGCTCTCGTTTTTCTCCAGGGCGGAATCGGCTCCATTCGGAAGCTTCTTCCAGACGACCTCCATATTGTCCTGGGCGAGGGCCGCGTCGAGAAGGAGCTTATCCAGGGGCTTGGTGATCTTGCAGGTGTCCTTGGTGAGGTCGATGCTGGGATTGCGCTTGATGAAAACGAAGATCCCGTGCTTCCATGACGAGGCGAACTCGGTCACGGCGGAGTTGCCGTGGATTCTGCCTATTCGGGCGTGCATAGGCTTGCCGTTCTCGAAATGAGCTTTGAACTGCATGTCGCGGTTCTCCACGGAAAGCAAGCCTGTCTCGCGGTTCGTAGCCATGTTCTGCAAGAGGCTCATGGGGTCGGTGGAGCCGAGGTGACCGACCAGGGACTGCACCCTGGCCTCCTCTGTGGTTCCTGCCGAGACAGCCTTGACCGAGGTCTTGCCGTCGGTGTCCGGCTGCCCGTAGAAAGCCTGATCCTGGATGCAGACCTCCAGCTCCCGGGCATTGATCATGCCTCGCTTGACAGCCAGGGTGCCGATGCTCATCCTCTCTTTCAGGGGCGTGCCCTGGATCTCCAGCTGGAGCTCGTCAATCTGGGGCTGGCTCAAGACCTGGCAGCCTTTGAAATACTCGTCCAGGCTGAAAGAGCTCTGATTCTTGAAGCAGTTGGCCAGGAAAGGCACTTTGCTGAAGACCGGATAAATGAGCTTTTTCTGCTCGAGCTCTCTGATTGTCTCGAGAAGCTGGTCCTCGGTGAATTTCTCCTGGCAGCGGGCGATAATCGAGGCGAGTGGCGAATAATTGTCGATGAGAGCAAGGACGGCTATGAGCCTTCCGGGGCTCTCGAAACTGGTCTTCTCTTCAAGCCCGAGCTCGGTCATCACCGGCACGGCGGACATGAGGATCTGTCTGGAGAGATCGGCGCCCTCCTCCTCGAATCCTGCTGAATTGCCCAGGGCTGATTTCAGGTAGCGGGTGAGAGCGGGGGAATAATCGAAAATCTCCGAATAGCTGCCGAACACCCGGAAAGAAGGCGCACCGGTAAGGGTCTCACGGATAATCGCGGCAGCGCTGTCGGTTTTCAGAAAAATAATCGCTCCCCGAACCTCCACCAGGGATTCAGCCAGCTTGCTCGCCTCGATCATGATCTCAGCCGGGAAGAGATACCCGCAAAGGGTGGTGTCGATGACCACCGCCTCGAAACGATGCTTTCCTTTCGAGATACCGGTGAGCTCGTCGATGATGTCAGGAGAGTATTTCAAGATGACTATGTCGTCCTGGGTTGCCGGTCCCAGCTGCTCTGTTATGACTTTTTCGGTCACTTCGGTCATTTCCTGTCTTTTACCTTCTCTCTGTCTGGTGGTTTCCGAGGGCTTTATGCCCGCCCGGGCGCCACTCTAAATGAAATGGGCTACCTGGCTTCCCGGGCCCGGCTATTCTATACTCGGAGGATGCTTCATTATAGAAATTTCTCCGCTTTCATCTGTCTGGTTGCCCTCAGCCTGATAATCACGGCCCTGCCGGTGCCGGCCAGGCCCTATACCCCCAGTGCGGACTGGGAGAAGGATCCTGCTTATTATCCGCAGGCTAGCCATCCTTCCACCGGTACCAGCAAGAAGAAGAGCAAGAGCGACAAGGTGATTCTGAAAGGACACGTCAATTATTGCGTGCCCAAGGGCACCCCCATCAAGCTCAAGCTCTCGATGGTCCCGAGCACCGGCTTGCGCCTCATGGACAGGGATCTGGACGGCAATCTCCACCCGGCGGTGGAAGGCCAGAAAATCACAGCCAGGACCACCGAAGACATCTATGTCGATGACAGCAAGGTGATTCCGCAGGGAACGGTCTTCTACGGTACCGTAAGCAAGATTCACGGGCCCAGGCGGGTTTACAGACCCGGTCATCTGGAGATCAAATTCGACCAGTTGCAGTTGCCGGACGGCAAGAAGTTTGCTTTCACAGCCGAAGCGGACAATTTCAAAAAATCCACCCCGCGCTCGAAAGCCCGGGGCTTCGGCAGGCTCGTCAGCTACGCCGCCGGTGGCGCCATCGTCGGAGCGGTGGTGGCTTACCAGCTTTTCGGCTTGCAGAACACCATCCAGTGCCATGGCTATAACGTCGCCGGAGGAGCCGCCGCCGGCGCTCTCATCGCCACCGGCTACGCGGTGATGAAACGCGGTCCCAGGGCGACCCTGGAGCCCGGGGACGATCTGAACCTGAGAATCGACACCGATCTGCTCATGCCCATGGCGGTGGAGCCCAGGGCCGCCAAGCTTCCCCCCAGCCTGGACGGGCTGGATGTGCGCGTGGACAAGATGAAACAGGTCAAAGACGGACTCGGCAATAAGCTTCTACGCCTCGATCTTTTCGTGGACAACAATACCGAGCGCACCCTCAATTCGATCGACCTTTTCCTGGAAGACACCAACGGCAATCGCAACCCTCTTTCCACCGAGGGGGACGAGCAGTCCGAGATGATGTTCTCGATCAACCCTCATTCTCTGACACGCAAGCGGGTCTTTTTCCAGCTCGAGTGGCCCAAGCTCAATCACAAGCTGGTCTGGCTCGACAGGCGCACTCGCAAACCTCTGCACGTTCTGGAGCTCTATTGAGCCTTCAGAGCGCCCTCAAAGAGCCGCAGGTTAGAATTTCGACCCGGACTACGTGGTTTCCCCATGGCTCGTATTGACACTAGATTAGTCCGGCTTCATAGTTGTATTGACGAATTAGCCAGTTCGATCTCGACAGTTACAGCTCTTACAGGACAATGCCACCTGCAAGCTGGTTTCGACTGTCCATAGCCTTTCGACCATACCCCGATTTGACCAGCAGGACCAGAGAGATCCGCACCGTAAGTGGTGCCAATCTCGATGCGTGTCCGCCCTCATCACACCCCTCCAGAATTTTCGGCCCATGAACGCACAATTGCATTGCTCTCCTTTATATGATCTCGATTCCGTCTTTTGCGAGGAAGACGAGAACGGGTGCGTCAACAATAATGCCAAAGTCGTGATCCTGAACAGGGCGATAAAAGACCTGGCCGGCGGCCGGGGCTCCCTTTTCGATCCGGGGTCTGGCCGGCGTCCCCAGGCTCTATGAGCATGAGCCCCTGGTCTCCTGGCTCCTTCGAGCCTCCGGTCTGGTGGAGGATCAGGTGATGATCGATGCCATCGCCGTGGCGGTGAGCACCGGTAACACCGTCCGCAATGTCCTGATCGAGTCAGGACGGATCAGCCACTGTGATATGAAAGCCGCATACAATGCCGAAGCCCTCGTTCAGGAAGGAGTCCTCTATCGGGGCTTCGCCGTGCTGGCCCTGCGCCACGCCTGCGCCGCGTTCGTCGAGTTCTCCCATGCCCTGACCGTTCTCGGTCTGGCTCCTCAAATGCCTTTTGCAAGCAATAAGCTCGGCCTGCTCCTCAGCAAGATCGGTTGCGTGAGCGAGCAAGATATCGACATAGCACGCCGGGAGGCACTTTCCCGGGGTCTTACCCTGGGCTGGAGCCTGGTGAAACGCAATGCCATAGAGCCCCAGCTTCTGAAAGTGATTCTCGAGGGTCTCATTGCCGTAGAACGCGGCAAGATAAGTGAGGATGCTCTGGTTTCGGCCGCCATCCTGGCAGTCTGCTCCGCCGAGAGCGAGAATCTCTCTCCCGAAGCCATGCTGGTAGCCGATCTCGACCTCGCCACCACCGATCGTGCCCTGGAGAATCTCCTTCTCGCCTCGGGTGTGGTGGCTATCGACGACATGCTCTTCTGCATGGAAGTCGCCCTGGTGGATGGCAAGTCGCTGGAAGCCGTCCTGGAGGACTTCCGTATAGTCGACCGGAACATCTTCGAAGGCGCTGTGCGCCTGGCAGCCATGCTGGCTGCCTCGGAGATCACTCCCAGGCAGTGCACAATCCTCCTGGAGCGGCTGCGCACCTCAGGCGAGCCCCTTTCCCAGCTCCTCAACGACATGACCAGGGACCATCAGGCGCTTCCCGCGATGAATTCGGTCCAGGGCAATCTGGCGATAGCCGGTTCTTGAATAATCGCAGGATCCCGGTCCACAGAGACGAACATCTCGAATATGACTGTGAGGTCAAAATTTTCGGATTTTTTTTGACCTCACAGTCATATTTGCCCTGGAACGGGAGGAGAAACTCCGGCACTATAGGTTTTCATCAATAAATATATAGCAGACGATATATGTCGCTGCCGGATCCCTGGGCTAGTCTGGTAAGACACGGATATCAGGCGACCGGGAAATGGACTTTTCAGAGCAGAAAGAAAGAATCAGGGCTCTGCCCGCCAGAGTGAAAGAGATACTCATGGGGCTCCTTGGCAGGCAGGAAGAAAATGATGAGTTTCCGGTGGAGCGTCTCAAGCAGATTGCCGATCGTCTCGAGACCAGGTTAGACTGCGATGCGTCTGAGACCGGCGAGCTCAGGCTCGAGGCAGCTTCGCAGCAATCGGCTCAGCTTGGGGTGGTGCGCTGGTGCGGAAATTCGGATCGCTATCTCACCCAGGAAGTCAGAGGGCCTGCCGGTCTGGAAGGGGCTTACAAACTTTTCGAGATTGATCCGATGAGCAAAATGCCCGACTGAAGGCTTTCTTACGAGCAAAATGCCTGGTTGAATTCTTTCATACGAAAAGAAGCTCTTGCGAGCTTCTGGCTTTCGTACGGAGGAGGAGATAAAGCTTTCAGGCTGCCACCAGATCGACATCGTATGTCAGTCTGACGAAATCGTATTCGACTCTGATCGATACTGTGTTCTGGGTGGCGAATTCGAGTCTCACCCGGCCCAGGCTATTGGTCGAATAGTTAGCCCAGTGCTCTGGGACGGAAACTATGACGTTCTCGGGACCCCATTCTTCGACGAATGCCTTGAGTACCTGGCAGAGTTTGTCTTCATCGGAGGGGTTTCTAAACATGCTCATTTTGGTTGCCTCGCCGTTGGTGTCACAGCTTTCGGAGGTGCTTCGTGACTATCAGTCTAGGTCCGGCGGAGACAATCGTAAATTGGGGATATTCCCCCGCCCTACGTAGAACTCCCATATTCTCGAAACTGTCTCAGAGCACCGTCAGAGCGGCTGCATCGGCAAGGCTCCGGGAATCAGGCACATCAACGAAAGCGCTCCGGGCGTCTTTCTCGTACCAGCGGCTGATGCCGCCCCGGTCGGGCAGGACCAGGACGACGTCACTGCCGGCGGTAGCACCATATTTGACTACTACCGGCCAGTCCTTGATCAGAGGCAGGTCCTCTTCCAGGCTGGCGAGCATCGGCCTGGTTATCCTGGTGGTGTTGAGATTGAGCTGGGCGTGCTGGCAGTCTTCGTGACCGGCTTTGATCAGATAGCGAACACGCCAGCCCTTTTCCCGGAGGCTGGCGGTGAGGTCCTCGGCATAGTCGTGCATGGACTCCGAGCACTTAATGGCGATACGCATGCGGCGCTTGATAGCTTCCGGATCTTGCAAGAGTCCCTGCGCGAGGTCCTGCGAAAATCTGCGGTGGCGTCTAGTCTGGAGCGAATCCTGATGGGTGATATAGCGCGAGATGATCGCCCGGGTGCCGGCATCGTCCAGGACCAGGTAGTTGACCCCATCCACAGTCTCGCCCTGACCGGGCAGCGTGGCGGTGAGGACATCCTTGCTGTCGAGCTGTCGGGCGAAAGAGAGAAGGGAGGCGACTTCCTCGGCGGAAAGATCGGTGTCCACACAGTCAAAGGCTGCCTGGATGATCTGAGGCGCCCTGACCAGAACCCTCGGATCCCGGGCCTTTTCCAGGGCCTGCCGCAAGAACCATTGCTGGCGCTCCATCCTTCCGATATCGGCGGTGGCGTCATGACGGAAGCGCAGATAGCCTATGGTCTGGGCCGGATCGAGGAGTTGCTTGCCCGGCTTGAGATCGATATCGAGATTCGCGGTGGCGTCTTTGTAGCGCATCTCTTTCTCCACCACTACCTCGAAAGGACCGAGGAGCTCGAAGATCCTCGTGAGACCGCGAGTGTCCACCACCAGATAATGATCGATGTCGACACCGAAATTGCGCGCCACTGTCTGGCAGGCCAGCTGGGGACCGCCCATGGCGTGCGCGCTGTTGATCTTGTTGGTGCCGTGACCCCGGGCGATCTCCACCCGGCTGTCCCGGGGGATCGAGACCACGGCCACTTTGTGCCGCTCGGGGTCGACGTTGACCAGCATGATGGTATCGGATCTGGTGCCGGTAAAACCTTCCAGGTCGTCTCCGTTCCAGTCCACTCCGAGCACCAGGATGTTCATCGGCTCTTTCAAATCGGGCAAAACCGGTATGGCGCCCAGGGCATTCTTGATCGCTTCGCCGGCGCCCCGGCTGAGCCCGTCTCCGTTCGACCCGCTGCCCGGCGCCCAGCTGGGAGCGGAGACCAGCAAAAAGACCAGGGCGAAGATGCCCGCCACCGACGCGGCCGTGAAAATTACGAGCTTTCTGGTCTCGATGGCATAGCTTTTCTGCGAGCTCTTAAAAATGCTCAAAAGTGCTCTCTTTACTATAATTACGATTGACGCTGCCTGGTAACACCGCCTGAATTTAACCAGAACCCGCTTGTTTGACAAGTGGTTGGTGAAATATTTGAAACATCTAAGCCTTGCCGCCGCATGAGCCTTTGCCGTTCTTGTGGTGGTCGGTGGTCTCCACCTGTATCGTCGTATGGCTCAGGCCGAAGCTTTCCTCCACCATCTGGCTCACCCGGCTGAGCACTTCGGCGGCGTCGGCCTTGTTGCTGATAGTTACGTGGGCGGACATAGCGTGGTGGTCGGAGGTGAGAGTCCAGACATGCAGATCGTGTATATCCTCGACTCCCTCTATGGTACTGATGGCGGTGTCGAGCTCGGTTAGATTGATATGTCCGGGGCTTCCTTCCATCAATATATGAGTGCATTCGCTGAGGAGTTTCCATGTCCTCGGCAGGATCATCAGGGCGATGAGAGCCGAGAGAATCGGATCGGCGAGATACCAGCCGGTGGTCAGGATGATTATGCTGGAGATGACTACCGCCACCAGCCCGAGCATGTCCGAGAATATCTCGAGATAGGCGGCTCGCATATTGATTGATTTCTCCGAGCCTTTCGAGATGATCGACAGAGAAAGGAAATTGAGACCCAGACCGAGGACCGCCACCACCAGCACCGGCACCGAATTGACCTCGGGCGGGCTCTGGAAGCGCTGCCAGGCCTCCACCAGGATGAAAACGGCGATGCCCAGGAGTGCCACGCTGTTGATCAGACCGGCAAGGATCTCGCTCCGGTAATAGCCGTACGTCTTGTCCTTGGTGGCAGGTTTCTGGGCGAACCAGATGGCGATAAGGGCCAGGATTATTCCCCCCACGTCGCTTGCCATATGCCCGGCGTCGGCTACCAGGGCGAGACTGCCGCAGGAGAGCCCGACCACGATCTCAGCCACCATGAGGGTGACGGTTATGGCGAGCACAGTGAGCAGTCTGGACTTGTTTTGCTGGCGAATCAGCTTGTGATCATGATCGTCGCCGGACATTATTCACCCTGGGCATAGCTGATCGGGGCATCCGGTCTCTGGTAGAGCTTGACTATCGTATTCGAGTCTCTCTGTGTGAGGTTTTTCCAGACATCGCCCACTCCGATCGAATAGAACATGGCGTCATCAGGATTGGTCGTGTGACCGGCCATGCCCAGGACATGACCGATCTCGTGCAGGCAGATGTTGCGCATGCGATTGTCGGTAAGGGGCAGGCTTTCCATTAGGGGAACGGTGAGCAGGGCTATAGTGCCGCGCACGATTCCTTTTTTGGTGGTGAACAGCTCGGCTTCGCCGGCTTCGGCGATACTCTTGAGAGTCTTCGGATCACCGGTCCAGGTCACCTCGATATCGCTGTCTGACTTGCTATCCACGAAAGCGAAACGGACCACGCCTCGGGATGCCTCCTGCCAGTCGGTGAAGGACTTTTTGAGGATCTCGGCGAATTCCGGTCTGTAGCCCGGAGCCGATCGGCCGTCTTTTATATAAACTCGCAGGGGCATCTTGGCGACGTCCCACCGGAAAGTGCCCTTTCGGGTCACCTCCTTGACATAGTCCGGGGCTTCGGGATTATTACCACCCGGTCCGGCGCTGGCCATCTCTTTCTCCAGACCTTTGACTATGCTCTGGATCTTGCCGGCGTTCGGGTCTTTGGGGAAGCGTTTGAGAAACTCGTTGTAGGCGTTGACGGCGTCCTGCAACCGGCCCTCGGTCTGATAGAGACCACCCAGGCTCATCCAGGTGGAATCGATATTGGGATTGATGGCCCTGGCTTTCTCCAGGGCCTGGATAGCTTCTTCCGTCCGTCCCGATTTACCCAGGGCGATTCCGAGATTGTGCTGGATCTCGGCCATCTCGGGAGCGAGCTCCGCAGCATGGCTCAGGCTCGCCACCGCCCCCCGGTTGTTGTTGTCGTGGAGTTGATTGACTCCCTGCTTGAGCAGCAGGACCGCCTCATAGGTTGCTTTGGGGACCGGCTTGCCGTCCATGAAAATCTGCTCGGCAGCCCGGCCGGGTCGGCCGGCAGCCAGTAGAAGCGCGATTGACATGAGGGACGGCAGAAAGATCTTCGACATAACTGAGATCTTAAGCTAGTTCGCCTGAACTTGCACCTGCGCAGTTTCCAGGCAGGCGATGCCCGGCAGCTCAATGCCCTCCAGGAATTCCAGGGAGGCGCCGCCGCCCGTGGAGACATGGGTGAGAGCGCTGTTATCTACTTTTTTCTCTTTCAGGGCAGCCACAGAGTCGCCGCCGCCGACGATGGTCTTGACGCCTTTCTCGCCGGTGAGGCGGACGAGAGTGTCGATAATCTCGAAAGTGCCGTTCTGGAACTCCTCGATCTCGAACACTCCCATGGGACCGTTCCAGAGGATTGTTCTGGCGCCCTCGAGAGCTTCTTTCACTTCGGCCACGGTCTCGGGCCCGACATCGAGACCCATGAGATCGGCGGGAATCGAGTCCACCCCGACGGTGACGGTCTCCTGACCGGCCTTGAGCTCGGGAGCGCAGACAACATCGCGGGGCAGGATCAGCCTCACTCCGAGCTCTTTCGCCTTTTTCTCGAGCTTCAGGCAGTAATCCAGGCGGTCTTCCTCAACCAGGGATTTGCCGGTCTCGAGACCCCGGGCTTTGAGGAAGGTGAAAGCCATGGCGCCGCCGATGACGATCACGTCAACTTTGTCGAGTAGATTGTCGAGAACGCCTATTTTAGAGGAGACTTTGGCGCCACCGATAATGGTGGCAACCGGTCTTTGCGGATTGTCCAGAGCGCTCGCCAGCATGCTTATCTCTCTGTCCATCAGGACGCCCGCCAGGCTGGGCGACAGGTAGCGGCTCACTCCTTCGGTGCTGGCATGGGCGCGGTGGGCGGCGCCGAAAGCATCGTTGACATAGAGATCGGCGAGATCGGCAAGTTGCCTGGCGAAATCAGGGTCGTTCTTCTCCTCGCCCTCATAGAATCGGACATTCTCCAGCAGGCAGATTCGCCCGTCCGGAAGGGAGTCCACCATCGCTTTCGCTTTCGGTCCGACACAGTCGTCGCAGAAGAGCACCGGCGCATACTTCTCGCCCAGCTCTTTGCGGACCAGACCGTCCAGGTAGCGGGCCACCGGCTCGAGGCTGAATTCTTCTTTGCGTTTGCCTTTGGGACGGCCGAGATGGCTCACCAGAATCACCCGGGCGCCGTTTTCCACCAGATGCTTGATGGTGGGAAGAGCCGCCCTGATTCGCAGGTCTTCGGCCACGGTGCCGTCCTCGTTCTGGGGAACATTGAAGTCTACGCGAACAAGCGCTTTCTTTGATTGCAATTCGCTTTTGCCGAGAGCGAGGATGTTTTTTTTCATGGCCTGAGATCCTGTATTCGGGAGTATGAAAGTCAAAAGGGCGGTCCCGGGGGACCGCCCTTTTGGTCTATCTTCTAGACTTTGACGGTGAGCTTGCTGGCTACCAGGCTGGTCAGCTCGACCAGACGGTTGCTGTAGCCCCACTCGTTGTCGTACCAGGAGATCACTTTCACCATGTTGTCGCCGACGATCATGGTGAGATCGGCGTCTACCAGGGAAGAGTGCTTGTTGCCGCAGAAGTCGGCGGAGACCAGGGGCTCCTCCACGAAAGCGAGGATGTTCTTGAGATTGCCGTTAGCGGCCTTTTTCAGCGCTTCGTTCACTTTCTCGACGGTGACGGGCTTCTTGGTGTTGGCCACGAAGTCGACGACACTGACGTTGGGGGTGGGGACGCGGACGGCGAAGCCGTTCAGTTTGCCCTTCAGGTGCGGGAGCACCAGACCGATGGCCTTGGCGGCGCCGGTGGAGGAAGGGATCATGGACTGGGCGGCGGCCCGGGCTCTTCTCAGATCAGAGTGAGGAGCGTCCAGGAGCTTCTGATCGAGGGTGTAGCTGTGGATGGTGGTCATGAGACCCTGCTCGATGCCGAACTCGTCATCGATGACCTTGGCTACAGGGGCCAGGCAGTTGGTGGTGCAGCTGGCGTTGGAGATGATGTGGTGCTTCTCGGGGTCGTACTCTTTCTCGTTGACGCCCAGGACCACGGTGATGTCTTCATTCTTGGCGGGAGCCGAGATGAGCACTTTGGTGGCGCCGGCTTTGATGTGAGCCTTGGCTTTCTCGGCGTCGGTGAAAACACCGGAGCACTCGAGGACGATGTCGATCTTGAGCTCTTTCCAGGGCAGCGCTTCGGGGTTGCGCTCGGCGAGGAATTTGACTTCTTTGCCTTCGGCTACCAGCAGGTTCTCTTTATGAGAGATCTTCTTGCCGAGCTGGCCGAGCACCGAATCGTATTTGAGCAGGTGGGCGGCTTGCTCGATGGTGGCGAAGGGCTCGTTGATTGCGACGATCTCGTATTCCTTGGGAAGGTTGTTCAGATAAGCTCTGAAAACATTGCGGCCGATCCGGCCGAATCCATTGATTGCTACTCTTGCCATTGTATGTATGATTTCTCCTTGCAGGCGGGCGGGTTTTATAAGGATAGGACAAGAAAGCCGTATAGCCGTTTCTCTTTATCGAGCATTAAGAGATCTTGCGGGTTTCAGGCCATATTTCGTTTCAAGGCATAATAGAATGGAAGGACTAGCGAGGATTTTGAAGAGATGAGCGAGAAAGTTGAAGATGCCAAGACCCAGGCTGATCCCGGACTGAAAGAGAAAGTCGAGCAGATCCTGGAGAAAATTCGCCCCATGCTCATGATGGATGGCGGCAATATCGAGCTGGTCGATGTCAAGGATGGCGAGGTCCTGGTCCACCTGGTCGGCGCCTGCGGCATGTGCCCCAGTTCCACGATGACACTCAAGATGGGTGTCGAGCGCGCTATCCGCGAAGAGCTCCCCGAGATCGTGCGAGTAGTGCAAGTTTAGATTCCGTTAGAGCTTGATTCAGGCTCAGGTCTGAACCCCGGCGCCGGCTGCCGAGATCTTGCGCAGCACCGGCAGGAGCTGCGCCGCGGAGCGGTATCGATCATCTGGCTCCATCCTGGTGCAGCACTCCACCAGCTCGTTGATCTCTTCGCTCAGATCCTCGCGTCTGGCGCGCGGCGAGGAGGTGGAAAGGGCTTCCGGCTCTTGCCCGGTGAGAACATAGAACAGAGTGCAGCCGAAAGCATAGATGTCGGACTCGGGCTGGGCTTTGCCCCGGAACTGCTCCGGGGCGATATAGGCTTGCTTGCCCACCAGGGTGCCGGTGGCTTTGCCGATAAATTCATTGGCGGCGCCGAAATCGATGACAACAACGGAGCCGTCCTCGGTGAGGACGAGATTGTCAGGAGTCAGATCCCGGTGGATGATGGGCGGGTCCTGCTCGTGGAGATATTTCATGATCGAGGCTATTTGAATCGCCCAGCTCAGGGCCTCGGTCTCCGATCGTGGTCCGTTCTGCCTGACGAGCTGTTTGAGATCCTGACCGTTCAGATAGTCGAGAAGCAGATAGTTGCGCTCTTGCTCGGCGAAATAATCGCGCACAGAGACTATGCCAGGATGCTTGAGCTTCATCAGCAGTGCCGCCTCCCGCTCGAAGAGCTCTTTCGCTTTTTCTTTCAGCCCTTCTCCCGTATCCTCGGGAATCACCGCTTCTTTCAGCACTGCCAGCTCTTTGCCGTCCACCTGGACCAGATAGACCGCCGAAAGCCCACCCATGGCCAGATGCCGCTTCACTTCAAGAGTACCGTTGCGCAGGGTGCGTCCGGGCTCCAGGGGCAGGAAGGAAGTCGGGCAATAGCGCCTGGCCAGCTCGTCCTCCCACATGCTCGTATAGCTGCCGGCACTGTCTTTGCTGTCGCTGATGGCTTTCACCTGGTCTTTGACGGTGCCGAGCTCCCCTGACAATTCGCAGTCGTTGTTGAAATGCTCGAAGGCCATGATCATCTTCTCCACATCCTGTGCCGAGAAGCGGAAGAGATCGATCTTCACCGGTCCGCCTTTCTTGCGGAAGAGAATCAGGCAACGCTCCTGCCAGTCTCCCTTGCCGCTTGCATCCACGTCTATCCGGGAGAGGGCGCTCCAGGGCAGGGTCTTTCCCGATACCCCGGGATTGTTGGGCAGCAGCGGGAGCTGAATGCCGCTCCGGTCGATGATCAGATTGGTCTTCTCGGTCATGCGGGAGAGCATCAGGCAGATGAGCGGGATCACGGTGACGGTACAGAGGGCCCAGATGGTGACGAAAAAGCTGGTGATTTCGAAGCTGCCCATGGACGGGTAGCCGGTGAGCTTGAAACTGATCAGGCTGAGGGCGGCGAAAACCACCACGCACCATCCGAATGTGGCGGAGACAGGCATGATCACGCCCCAGACAGGGAAACCCAGCTTGAGGGCCGATTTGAGAAGGGCCACTTCGCTGCTTTCGTACTTAGTCACCACCGATAGTTCTGCCACTGCAATCGCCTCAACTGAGCTCTGTCTGCTTTTCTTTCTCTTTCAGGGAAATGGTCAGGCTCTCGCCTTCTTCACTGCCTGCATATTCCGCGCCTTCTTCCAGCAGGCTGGTGATCGAGGCAGCCGACTTGAAGCGGTGCTCCGGACGGATGGCGGTGCAGGTCTTGACTATGGTATCGATTACGGTATCAATGTCGCCTCGCTCCTTTTTCACCGAGCTCTGAGTGAGGGGCTCGGGGTCTTTGCCGGTGAGGAGGAAATAGATCGTGCAGCCCATGGCGTAGATATCGCTCTGCTCGGTGGGCTTGCCCCGGAACTGCTCCGGCGGCACATAAGCATGTTTGCCGACTACGGTGCCGGTCATGCCGGTGCTTGCCACCTGGGCGACATTGAAATCGATGAGCTTGAGCTCGCCGGATCGGGTGAGAATCAGGTTGTCCGGGGTGAAATCCCGGTGCAGGACATTTTTCTCGTGAAGATAGGCGAGCAGATCGCACATTCTCGGGATCAGGGCCCGGACCTCTTCCTCGCTCAGGGGCTCGCGCAGGGTCCTTTCGCGCAGGTTGCTCCCCTCCAGGTGATCGAGGATGAGATAGCCGCGGTGGTCTTCCACGAAAAAGTCGATCATTTTTACTATATGCGGGTGGTCCAGGGACTCGAGGAGTCTGGCCTCGTGCTCGAATCGCTCCAGGGATTGCTTGCGGATACTGTCGTCCACGAAAACAGGCATGATCGTCTCTTTGAGCACCACTTCCTGGCAGAGCTCCGCCTGGATCATGGTATCGACCCGGCAGAGATAGGCGGCTCCCTGACCGCCCACACCGAGCTTGCGAACCACCTCGTAGCGTCCCTCCTGGAGCCGGTGACCCGGGGTGAGAGGTTTGAGATTCTTGCGCTCCGGTGACGAGGCCAGGCTCTGGAGCCAGAGCTCCGTGTATGACTTGCGCTGGCTCGGGATAAGCGCCTCTTCGAGTTCGGCGTCGATTACGCAGGCGGGCGCGAAGATCTTGAGACGGCGCAGGAAGTTGCGCCTGCCGTCCTGATCGAGAGCCTCCAGGCGCAGGCTCTTGAGCTCTTTTCCGTCGCCTCTCAGCGAGATCCGCCAGCCCCCCTGATCGCTGCTTTCCGGGCGCACCAGAACAGCGCCTGTGATCTTGTCCCAGGGGATCTGAGCGCGATTGACGGACCAGCCGATGATTTTCTTGCGCAGATTCAAGAAGCCCGGGTCGAGACAAATCTCGTTGGGTTCCAGGAGATTGAGGATGATCCGGCCCAGTATCGCCAGGGTGACCACCGCCGCCACCGAGCCCACCACCGGGTTCGTGGCCAGATCACCGGCGCGCGAGAAAGCAGTGCCGACCAGCTCGCCGATCCATTTGTCCACATCCGAGGAGATTTTCACCAGGCTTTCCTGCAGGAGCGAATCGGCTTTGGCGGTGTCTACGATCTTGAAAAGAGAGAATGAGCCGAAGGCAAAGACCGCCCACATCGGTGTGCAGAGGAGCATGGCGAGACCCGGTCCCAGGCGTGACCAGCTCCGGTACATAGAAAGAAAGCTCTCTTTCATCTCGGAGACCATCTTGTTCGACTGGTATCTGATGCTTACCGGGCCGTCATCGGCGTCTTTGAGCACCGGGGAGAGCTCATGACAGCGAGCCAGATGCCGCAGGACCGGATCGACCTTGCAATGCGGATAACGAGTGTCGATTAGATCCACCAGGTATTGAATGTCGACGGCCTGGAGTCTTGACAGCCAGAGATGGAAGAGCTTGCCGTCCTGGAAGCTGAATGTCAGAGCTTCCGGAATGATTCGTTTGGGGTTGTAGGTGACTTTTACCGAATGCAGACCGGCGAGCTGGAATCGTCTGAAGCCGAGGTAGAGGGTGCCGTTCTCGATCTTGATCTTGCGTTTGAGCAGATCCTCGACAAAATAAGCGATACCTCCGGCAAGAACCAGGGCATAGCCCGCCTCCACGAAGGGAAGACCGAGGCGCCACATTACCGCTCCCAGGCAGGCTGCAACAAGGACTCCCCAGGCAGGCAGAAGCAGGACCGCCTTCCACCAGAGGCAGAAAGCCGAGATCCAGTCGCTGTATTCCATTATCCGCCGGTCTTCAGCTGGTTTCACTCTGCTTCCACTCTTTCCCGGAGCCTAGAAATGATCTTCCCCATTTCGCCTTGAAGTAAAATTTCAGTAGATGATCGCTTACATTCTGATCTCGGTTCTCGTCCTGCTGGTGGTTGTTCATGCCGGCGCTACTCTGCTGGTTCTGGTCAGACGATTCCTGGACCGGGCCCGCCGGCGCAACGCCCTGGCCGGAGCCAGGCTCTGGCTCACGGGCATTTTTCTTTTCCTGCTTTTCGCCCTGATCGGGGTCTTCTGGGGTTTCTTTTCTGTTTGAGGCTGTTTGAAGCTTCAGGACTTTATGCGACGGCGGAAATCCGAAGTGAGATAGCTCGAGATCACCACGCTCTCGTGCTGGGGCAGGAGACCGGTGGCGTCCCCGGAGAAGAGGGCCCGACGCACCGAGCGTTTCGCTTCTCTGATTGAGCCGAAAGCATTCTGGCTTATCTGAGCCACTACAAGCTCCACCAGCTTGTCGAGCTCATAGGGAGGCACGCATCTATTGACCAGCCCGATGGCTTCGGCGCGCTCACCGGATATGGTGTCGGCGCAATAAAGCAGCTCCAGGGCTCTTGAAGGTCCGACAATGGCTGTCAGCCTGGCGATGCTGTCATCATCCAGGACGATTCCCATACGCGCTACTGGAATGCCGAAAGTGGAGCCGGTGCTGGCGAAGCGCAGGTCGCAGGCGGTGGCGAGCAGGCAGCCGCCTCCCAGGCAGGGTCCGTCGATGAGCGCGATGGTCGGGATCTCCAGCCCGGCTATGAAATCGAGGGTTTCTTTGATTGGCTGCCAGAAGGAGTGAGCGTCTTTGTAGCTCTCGATCGAAGCCAGCTCGCCGAGATCGGCGCCGGCGGCGAAGCAGGACCCGCTTCCCCGGATTACCACCAGGCGGGCACCTTCACCATGCAGAGCCGAGATTTTCTCTGAGATACTCTGCCACATCCGGCTGGTGATGGCGTTCCGGCAATCGGGCCGGTTGATGGTCAGCCAGCCGCAGTCGTCCTTCATCTCCGTGCGAATCTCGTCCATGAGCTCACCTCATCGAGAATTCGACGGTGTCTCCTTCTTTGATATTGTGCCTGGCGCAATAGCCGGCATTTACTTCAATCACCTCGGAGACTTCGATACCTTCTCCGGCAGGATAGTGAGGGATCTTGCGGTCGTCCTTCTCCCTGGCAGGGGGAACATTCTCGAAGATCTTGACGATCTTGCCGTCCAGGATAAAGAGCATATCCAGGGGAATGAGAGTGTTTTTCATCCAGAAATTGGCTCTGTAGCCCCGGGGAAAGAGGAAGACCATTCCCGAGTCTTTCTCCAGGGAGGTGCGGAACATGAGACCGCGCTGGATCTCTTCGAGAGTTTGAGCGACCTCCAGGGTAATAACGCTGGATCCGATTTTGGCTGTCGGCATTCTCGCCTCGATTTCTCCTGCCAGAGCCTCGAAACCCATCAGGCCCGCAAGCAAGCAAAGAGTAAGGATTATTCTTCTCACTTCACAACCACCACATTCTGCTGAAAGGAGTCTTTCCGTACAGGAATTGTATCGTGTTGAGCAGGACTCCGCGCTGGCCAGCAACGGACATGGAAGAGACCAGACCGGACGGGGTGATCACCGCCGAGACCCCGGTATTCGTGGAAAGAACCAGATAACGCCCGTTCTCCACGGCTCGGAAGACCGCCGCTGCCAGGAGCTGCCGGTTGATGGAGGCATCGTGGAACCAGGAGAGGTTCGAGACATTGACCAGGAGCGAGGCGCCTTTGCGGACCTCATCGGCGATCAGGCGCGGATAGACGAGCTCGATATAGATGCTGAGACCGACCTTGCCCCAGATACTGTGAAGGAGCTGGGTGGAATCGGCAGCCATGAATTTTTCCCGGGTGGCTGGAATCCTTTCTCTGACAGGAGCAGGAATCTTCTCGTTGAGAACCTCGATGGGGGCCGATTCTCCCAGGGGGACCAGGCGCCGTTTGACATAGACGTCCTCTTTCGTTCGTCTCGGGCTGAAGAGCCGGGCAGCGTTGACATGCTCGTTCTCGAGGGTCTCGATGGACCCCGCTATGACTTCTTTGTCCTGTTTCGTGCTTATCTCTTTGCAAACATCGAGCAATCCCTCCCGGGACATCTGGCTCGAATTGAGCACGCCTTCGGGCATGAAGAGCATGAGCGCTCCGAGATTGCCCCCCAGCGCCCGATAACGGGCAGCGATCTGCTCGGGGCGAGTGACTTTCAAACGCTCCTCGGCGACGCTGACATTGCCCTGGAGCACCGCCACCGGCACCGGCGGGGTCTGGGGGTCGCGGTCACGAGCTGTAGCTGTCTCGAGGACGTTATGAAGGTTTGCCACCCGCTGGCCGCCCCATGTCGAGAGCCCGAGCATCAAGAGACCGATGACGCAGGCGTCTGCCAGGGCGCCGAAACGAGGCGAGAGAGTATCGCTGCGCTGAGCCATGGGACCGGCGATTCCGGTCAATTGCAGGATAAGGCTGGCCAGGACGGTATTGACCAGGACGATGAGAAAATCCACAAAGGGGCTTCCCAGCACCGAGGCAGTCTGAATCAGGCAGAGTTGCTTGTATTGCGAATAGGCCAGTTGATTGATGGGCAAGCCGATGAAAATCTCGGAGGGGGCGATCACCCACTGAAGAAAGAGCCAGACCAGGGGCACGCTCAGGAGATAAGGATAGAAAGGTCTGTGGATATTGGGGAGGAAACCGGCTCTCAGGGGCAGGCTTCCCAGGAGCAGGGCGAAAATGCAGGGCAGTATCGACTGATGAACGACTTCCAGGAGCCATACCAGAGCCGCCCCCGCCATTCCCAGAGTCTCGGGGAGACCGAGCCAGGCCAGGGGCGCCAGGCCCAGGTACCAGCTCAGGGAGACGCCATGATAGCCAAAGCCGAAAAGCAGCCCCGAAAGTCCCGACTCGAGCGGGCTGTCCGAGCCGCGGATCAGTATCAGTAGCGGTATCAGACCGATCCAGGCAAGCCACCAGAGCTCGAAGCCCGGGCTGGATAGACCGAGAAGACAGCCGGAAAAAAATGCGACAGGCAATTTGTACGCCAGACCCACCGTCTTGAGCCAGATCGGCCGGTCCAGCATGGAGCTGGTGCTCATTACTGCTTGTCTGCTTTGCATTAATTGGTTAGTCTCTTATCGATAACATGGTACACGGCTCAGGGGCTAATTTTCTACGGGGGACAGGGCTATCCATCGAATAATCGGGATCGATCCGGGGACTGCTACGGTAGGTTTCGGTGTTATAGAGGTCGAGGGGTCCGATCGATATTCGTATGTCGCCTCGGGCACCATCGAGACTCCCAGGACCATGAACCCCGGCGAGCGTCTGGTGATGATCCGCCGTGACTTGCTGACTCTGTTAAATGAATATCAACCGGATGTGGCAGCGGTGGAGGCGATTTTCTTTTTCAAGAACGCCAAGACCCTGGTGCCGGTCTCCCAGGCAAGAGGGGTCATTGTCGAGGGACTGTCGAGCCGTGGTCTCTCTATCGCCGACTATACGCCCATGCAAGTCAAGATGTGCCTGACCGGCTATGGCAAAGCCGACAAAAAAGACGTGCAATTCGCCGTCATGCGTCTGCTCGGCTTGAAAGAGATCATCAAACCCGACGACGCATCCGATGCCCTGGCGGTGGCTGTCAGCCACGCCCGCATGAGCGTCAGCTCCCTGGCTCTGAGCGCCGCCAGCCGGAAGAAGTGAATTGTGACCTTGCGGATCATATCGCTTATCGCCTCATCCACCGAGATCATTCACGCTCTCGGTCTCACCGGCTTCATGGTAGGGCGCTCTCATGAGTGCGATTATCCGGACTCGATCAAGGACCTGCCGGTCTGCACCTCGCCCAAGTTTCGCACCGACGGCACCAGCTACGAGATCGACCAGCGTGTGAAAGCCATCGTCCAGGAGGGATTGAGCGTCTACCGTGTCGATGCCGATATAGTCGAGAGCCTTTCGCCGAGCCATATAATCACCCAGGATCAGTGCCAGGTATGTGCCGTTAGCCTGCGCGACGTCGAGGAGGCCGCCTGCGCGGTGATCTCATCTCAGCCTCAAATTGTGTCGCTCAAGCCCGATTGTCTCGAGGATATCTTCAATGACATTCGCACCGTGGGCAGTGCTCTTCAAGTAGCGGATCGAGCGGCTTCGGTGGTGGCGGATATGCGGTCCCGCATCGAGACGATCCGGAAGGATACGGCAGATGCCGCCCGGGGCGCCGGACCGCGGGTGGCCTGTATAGAGTGGATCGAGCCACTCATGGCAGCAGGCAACTGGATGCCCGAGCTGGTGGAGCTGGCTTCCGGGGTCAATTTATTCGGCCAGGCCGGCAAGCATTCGCCCTGGATGACCATGGAAGAGCTGGTGGCAGCCGATCCCGAGGTGATCATCGTGACCCCTTGCGGTTTCGATATCGAGCGCACTCTAGCCGAGATGCATCTCCTCTATGAGAATCCCGCCTTCGCTGGACTCGATGCCGTGCGTAACGGCAGGGTGGTGGTGGCGGACGGCAACCAGTATTTCAATCGTCCCGGCCCGCGTACCGTCGACGCCCTGGAGATGATGGCCGAGATTTTCTACCCGGGAAAATTCGATTTCGGTCATGAGAACCGGGGCTGGGCGAAGTATGTTCGCGAATTGAAAAGCTCCTGATTTTCCTTTCGATCAATCTATCAATAATCTACAGAAGGATTTTATTGGACCCGGCCAGACCCGGCGATCAGATCCGGGGTAATTGCTTCGATATTCTCGGCGCCGGCGAGGGTCATGGCATTGCGCAGCTCGAAATCGATAATGGCGAGCACCCGGGAAGCGCCCCGGGCACCGTCTATGGTGAGGCCCCAGAGAAGGGGGCGGCCCAGTAATACGGCATGAGCTCCCAGTGCCAGGGCTTTGAGAACGTCGGTGCCCCGTCTTATGCCACCGTCGAAAATCACCGCTATCTTGCCGGCACCGGCCGATGCTCCCTCCACTGCGGCAACCACCTCGGGCAGGGCATCTATAGAAGCGATAGCAGTATCGAGCTGCCGGCCGCCGTGGTTGCTCACCGCGATTCCCCGGACGCCCGATTCGATGGCGATATGGGTATCGTCCCCTCGCAGGACGCCTTTCACCAGAACCGGCAGGTCGGTGAGCCCGGCTATCCATTCGATGTCTTTCCAGTTCAGGGAGATATCGTAGAGACCGGCTATATAAGCTGCCAGTCCCGACTCTCCCCGGGTGGCGGGAAAGTCTTTGAGCCCGTGCTCGAGCAGATTCTTGATCTCGATTCCATGGGGAAGCTGGAAATTGTTGCGCATGTCTCTTTCACGCTTACCCAGAACCGGCGAGTCCACGGTGACGACTATCGCTTTGTAGCCGGCTTCTTTTGCCCGGAAGACCAGATCCCGGGTGATCCCCCGGTCTTTATAGACATACAATTGAAACCATTTTGAAGTCCCGGCCGTTTCGGCCATCACTTCTTCGAGACTGCAGGTAGCCAGGGTGCTCACCACCATGAGAGCGCCATGCTCGGCGGCGGCTTCGGCCATGGCCAGCTCGCCTCTTTCGTGGGCGAGTTTCTGAAACGCCATGGGGGCAATCATCACAGGCGAAGGAAGCTTTTCTCCGAGGATCTCGATTGAAGTATCGAGATTGCTTGTATCCACCAGCATCCGGGGTCTGAGGCGCAGATTCCTCAGGGATTGCCGGTTTGCCGCCAGGGTGATCTCGTCCCCGGCCCCTCCGGCAAAATAGTCGAAGTTCTGGACGGGAAGTCGGCTGCGTGCCATTTCCTCCAGCTCGTCCAGATTGAGAGTGTTTTGAAGAAGTTCCGGTTTTTCCATGGAAGACAATCATAATTCAACAGCAAGTTCCGGAGTGTTAAAGTGTGCTGACGGTTGCTAGATTTGTCCCGATAAGTTGGCGATTCGAGGACCGGGACATGAAAGAGACGATGAGCAAGAGAAAGACCGACCATTCAATCAAGGCCCGGGACGCCGAGCGGATTGCCCGGGTGTGCCGCTTTATCGATGAAAGCGAAGGCGATTCGGCGCCGGCTCTCGATGAGCTGGCTTCCTGCGCCGGGCTCAGCCGCTATCATTTCCACAGGCTTTTCAAAGCAGCCACCGGCGTCACTCCGTCGGCTTATGTGAGGGCCAGGAGACGAAGCCGGGTCCGGGAGAATCTCCGTTCGTCCGCGTCGGTCACCGAGGCTATCTACCAGTCGGGCTATGGGGCGAGCAGCCGGTTCTACGAGAAATCCTCCTCGCTCCTGGGCATGACCCCGGGAGAATATCGAGAAGGCGCTGCCGGCCTCGATATCAGATTCGCCGTCGGTGAGACTAGTCTGGGGGCGATTCTGGTAGCCATGACCGGGCGCGGTGTCTGCGCCATTCTCCTGGGCGACGATCCCGATGCGCTCATTGACGAGCTGACCGAGCTGTTTCCGGGAGCGCGCCTGGAGGGAGGCGACGAGAGTTTCGATCGTCATGTAGCGCTGGTGGTGGGACTGGTGGAGAATCCGCAGACCGGCCTGCCAGGCGATCTGCCCCTGGATATAGCCGGCACTGCTTTCCAGGAGAAGGTCTGGCAGGCGCTCCTGGCGATTCCTCCGGGCACCACTGCCACTTACAGTGAAATAGCCCGATCGATAGGCGCTCCGCAGGCGGTGCGGGCCGTGGCATCTGCCTGCGCCCGCAACAAGATTGCCGTGGCGATCCCGTGCCACAGGGTGGTGCGTTCGGACGGGTCCCTGTCGGGCTATCGCTGGGGGGTGGAGAGAAAGAAAGTGTTGTTGTCGAGAGAGAGGAGCTTATGAGCAGAAATTCGAATATCGTGGCATTGCTTTTCATGATCGTTCTGGGATTTGCCCAGCCCGGCACGGCCAAGGAGATGCCTTCTCCCGAGCAGGCACTTGCCGAGTTGAAGGCGGGCAATGCAAGATATCTCGAGGGTGTCAGCAAACATCCCCGGATCGATCCGGCAAGCCGTCTCAAGACAGCCAGGTTCGGGCAGAAGCCTATCGCCAGCGTGCTCAGTTGCGCCGACGCCAGGGTGCCGGTGGAGCTGATCTTCGACAAGGGCTTCGGCGAGCTATTTGTCGTGCGGGTAGCGGGCAATGTCTGCAAGACCGCCGAGCTCGCTTCTCTGGAGTTCGGAGCTCTCTATCTGGGCACGCCTCTTATAGTAGTTCTCGGGCACAGCGAGTGCGGCGCAGTCAAGGCAGCGATTTCGGAGGCCGAGCTGAAAGGCTCCCTGCCCCTTCTGGTTGATGTGATCAGACCGGCGGTGGCAAGAGCCAGGAAGAAGAGCCCTGATGCAAAGGCAGATGACCTGACGGACAGGGCCATCGAAGAGAATGTCCGGCTTTCCATCGAATCGATCTTGAAGAGCCCCGGCATCAAAAAGGCTGTGGATGCGAAGAAGCTCCTGGTTGTCGGCGCCATTCGCGATCTGAAATCAGGAAAGATCACATGGCTTCCCCAGTCAAGCTCGGATCGCCGCTAGCCTACCCGGGCGGAAAACAGAAAGCGGTGTAAACTGGTCTCGATGAGATCTTTGCGCTTCCCGGCTATTGTCGCTATTCCGGTCATCATGATCATTGTTTCCGGCGCTGACGCCAGCCGGGCTGCAGAGTCTGTTCCGGCCTGGAAACAAGAGCTTCAGCTGGCTACCGGCAAGGTCCTGGCCGATGACCAGAAAGAAGCACTGGGCCATATTCATCGTGCGCTCAGGCTGGCAAACGGCGAGAATCTGGCTGATTCCAGGGACGCCTTTGTCGAAATCCTCCGGGAACTCGCCGCTATCTATGAGGAGCTTGGCCTTGACGATCGGGCCGGGATGGTGGGTGATCTTCTTCTTACCCCGGCGGCAGATCCGACAGACTCTCCTCTTCTTCGAGAGCACAAATTAGCGGTGAGACGTCTGGCCGTTCTCGATGCCGCCGATGGGATCGCGGCATCAGACTACGTTCTTGCCGATATTCTCTATTCGTCCCTTCTACCCAGCCCCACCATGGTGGAGCGAATATTCAACCAGGATGCCACCGCCGACGAGTTCGAGATCAAAATAGTCGATCGTCTGGTTCGTCTCTATCTGGCTCATGACGATGCGGATCGTGCCCGGTCGCTGGTCGAGAGAATGATCGTGGAGGTGAAAGCCCTGGCCTCCAGCAATCCGGATCGGGAAGCAGGAAAGTTGAAACTGGCCGTGCTCGATTGCGATCTGGCTCTGGTGCTGGCGGCCGATAAGCAGTTGAAAAGCGCCGATCGCTTGCTTTCCCGGAGTGCTGTCATGGTGCAGAGACACCTCGGTCCGGACAATCCGCAGCTCGCCACGATTTATGCTGATCTCGGCTCCATTAGCGCCCGGCGCGAGCGCTGGCCGGAGGCAGTGTCACGTTATCGCCATGCTCTAAAGATCGCCGAGCGTGCCTTTCATGTGCGGACGGCTACGAGAAAAGCGATTCTCGAATCCTATAGCCGGGCGCTTTTCCGGGCGCACCAGCGCAAGGAAGCGGAGAGAAGAGCTCTGGAAGCGAGGCTGCTCGTCCCAGATTGAGATCAGGCTTCGATCACCCGGCTCTCTTTCTGCTGGCCGTGCATGCAGGACCGGCAGTAGACAGGCTTGATACCGCTTGGCTTGAAGGGGACATAGACAAGGGCTTTGCAATCCAGGCAGAAAAGGGCTGTCAAAGGCCGCTTCCTGCCGTTGCGCGAATACCGCTCCACTCTTCTGATTGTGCGGCAGTTGTGACAGCGCCTGGGTGTCTCCATGAGGTTGTAGCGCCTGAAAAATTCCTGCTCGGCGGAGCTGAACAGGAAGCTCGCTCCGCAGTCGCTGCACCCCAGGTAAAGATCGCAACCGCCGCTAGTAATGCTTTTCATCGCCTTTCTCCTCGACTCTTGCTGGTGCGATAACGTGCCATGAGTTTGCGCCCGCGGCCACTAAAGCAGGGTTAACAGGAGATGAGATAAATGCCAGAGAATGGTTGTATATGGCTTCTATATGTCGACTTTTCCCGGAGGTGCGTTTCTTTCGATGAAGAAAAGCCGGAAGGTCTCTGCTTCGCCGATTACACGGCTCATTTCCCGGAAGCAGAAGAAAATGAAAAAGGTGACTAAAAAGGCGAGCTCGTGAGAGGCGGCGCAGAGCCAGAATTTGAGCGGCTCGGTGATATGCTCCAGGGGCGAGGGGCGGTGCATCACCCGGTCCTCGGCATGGAGAATGAAATTGACCAGGATGGTGAAAAAGACTGTCTTATAGAGCACCGGAACGATCAGGGGTTTTGTCCTGAATCTGTTGGCTATGGGCAACTTCTCGAGGACGAAGACGAATTTGCCCAGACCTGCCGCCGCCAGAAGAGCAGTTATGTAAGAGGCCATGAAGTCGTTCTCGGAGCAGGCTACCAGCAAGGTCGTGCATTTGAAAGTTTGCAGAACCAGGAAGACCAGGGCGAGGTAGCAGATGACACCGCCTACCTCGACGAGCTCGTGCAGGAGTTTCTGCTTCAGGTCTTCCACGGCAGGAGCCTCCGGCTGGCGGATTTGAAGCGCCTGTAGAGCCGACCGGCCCGGCCGCGGAGGCGGAGATCCTTGCCCTTCACCATATACGCGGCGTCGAAGCGAGCGATTTCTACAAGTTGCTCTGCCGTCAGGGAGCGGGTTCTCTCGAGATAACGGGCGAAGAGCCTGCCGTCGAGAAGGGCGCCCGAGACAGGCGCGCCGCGTTGCCGGCAGTAGTCCGGAAAGCGCGCCTGAATTCGCGGGTCGGCGAAAAGTCCGGGCCAGGTCCTGGCCGCCGCCCGCGATCGCTTGCGAGCCAGAGATTGCCGGACCGCATCGATAGCGGTTTCGTCGAAACCTGCCGGGGTCTCTCCATCTTTCAGAAGGGCCCTGACCAGTCGGGCCTGCTTCTCTGCTATGATCCGCTCGCTTTTCTCAGGCACAGGCATATTCTCTCGAGAGAGCCTCCTCGATGCTGTCGAGCTCGGCGAAGAGTTCGAGCTGGCCGGGAAAGCAATCGTCTCTTTCGAGCATCGCCGGGACGCCCGGCAGACTCCCGGCGATGGCGGCGAGCAGGCGAAGAACCGAGTCGGGCAGCGGGTGGGCGTGGGTGTCGTGATAGAGACCTTTTTTCATGGTGCCCCCCGCCACGTGAATATAAGCGATTTTCGATGCTGGAAGTCTCTCGACATACTCGAGCGGGTCGAATCCATGGTTGAGGGCATTGGCATGGAGGTTCGAGATATCGAGAAGGAGCCTGGCGTCTGTCTCCCGGGTCAGTCTCGCGAGAAATTCGGGCTCCTCCATGGTGTTGTCCGGCCATTCGAAAAGGGAGGCGATATTCTCCAGGACCAGGGGGCGAGAGAGCCTGGTGGATGCGAAGTTGATATTTCTGACCAGGAGAGCCAGCATGGCTTCGGTTCTTTCTACCGGAAGCAGATGGTGGGTCTCCAGGCCGGCCGCGCGGACGAATGCGATATGCTCGCTTATGAGCGCCGCATCATAGATACGAGCCAGGCGATCGAGGCTGGCCAGGCGGCTTTCGTCGGGAAGCCCGGCGCTTCCCAGAGAAAGCGAGACGCCATGGATCGCTACACCGACGCCCTTTTTTTTGAGCGCTGCGATCTCTTCCCGGGGTTGCTCATCCAGACGATGATTCTCCGCCAAGAGCTCTATGAAGCCCAGGTTCTCACGACGCTCAAGGTGCATGGCCAGCTCCGGGCGCCAGCCGGCGCCGGGACCGCGCCGGGCGATGGCCGGGTCATCTCTCAACCGCCGCACCCCCCGCAGCCGCCGCCGCATCCCCCACCGCAGCCGCTTCCGCAACTGCTGCAACCGCTGCTGCTGCAATTCGATCGTACCGGGGGCTGGAAGAACTGAGCCGCTCCTGAAGAAGAGCCGACCAGCACAGGCATGCCGAAAAGGGCCACGGCCAGGGCTGCGTCCGCTCCGGTGAGAGTCTGGCTTGCCGCCGAGAAAGTGGTGCGCAGACCGGTATTTCGTTTTTTCGATTCTTCCAGGACCCTGTCTCCGAGATGACTGCGAAGCAGCTTTTTCTTTGCGGCATACCAGGCTAAGACAAGAGAGATGCCACAGAGAAGAACCAGAAAAGTAACCGGCTTGCCCCGGGACGCCCCGATCATGATCTTGGGAATGCCGAGGAAAAGAGGTGGCGCGAGCCAGAGCAGAATAGTGGCGGCTTTGATCAGGGCGAAACGCTCGACACTGACCAGAAGTCCGAGCCTGTCGAGACGCCGTCTCATCTTCTCCATGGGGACTTTGAAGCGGCTTCGATAAGAGCGCAGGTCGGACCAGGAAGAGGCATTGGCAAGGGAGAGGATCTTGTTGTCCAGCTCCAGGGCGTTTTCGTCCGCCTCGTTGGCCGGCGTCTCCCCGATCTCCAGATCCCGGTTTACCGAGGCGGTGATGCTTGAGCCGCTCTCGTCGATGGAAAGGAGCTGGCGATGAATCAGGCTGGCTGCCGCCGCCCTCAGGGCGCCCTCTTCACCTTCGGCGAGATAGCCGACTTCATAGGGATGCAGATCGGGGCTGTTCGCCCTGTTATCTTGTGGTCTCATGATCTGGTCCAGCACCAGGGTCATTATCCAGGCAGCGAAAGCGGCTCCGCAATAAAGAGCGAGGAACATCGGTCCCGGGAGATCGTAGAAGTTCATCGTTTTCTGTCAGGTTCGAGGTCGTTGACCTTGCTGACCGCCCGGTCTACTGATTGCATGAAACGAGCGTATAGCTCTTTTGCAGGAATGGCGCATTTGCTGTCATGGCGCATGGCAGCCGCCATTGCCAGGGCCTCGCTGTCCAGATCGAAAGCGCTGCTTGCTGCTGCAAAAGCACAGGCAGTGCTGTTGTCTTGCGGCTCCGCTTTGCCGCTCAGCCTGAGCAGAGCCCGGAGCAGAACCGCCAGGGGAGCGGCTGCTTCGCTGAGAATGCGAGCCACCATTATCCCGTCGCTTGCCGCCGCGATATAACGCTTGCGCAGCCTCAGGCTGAGATTGCGCAGCTCCTGCTCGAGACGCAGCCTGAGATGCTCCGGGTCTACTTCGATTGAGCTGAAATAATCCTCGCCGAAGAGCACCAGGTGGAATTCCTTGATATGGAGAAATTTCACGGGAAAGGCGTCGGCGGAGGTCTTCACCTCGCCGGGGGTGAGGATCATGGTGTCGATTCCGATATTGCGCCAGGCGCTCTTGAGCACCGGGGAGAGAGCGTCGAGGCTTGGCCCGGCGGCGTCTTTGAGGAGGATGATGAGATTGATGTCGCTCTTGCCTTCGGTATAGCTGCCCCGGGCCACGCCACCGTAGACCACCACACCGGCGAGGTTGTCTCCGGCCACCCGTTTGAGATCTTCCACCAGGTGGGCCAGGGATTGCTTGACGGTGTCAGGCAGGCTAAGACGCTCGAGAGTCTCTTTGGTATTCATATCGACCTCAGGCCAGGATCGCCTCGAGTTTCTCTTGAATGGGAAGACCGGCAACCATAACGCCATCTTTGCCGAGATAGACGTCTATTTCGCTGCGCACCCCGAATTCGGGCAAATAGATCCCGGGCTCGATGGAAAAGCCTGTGCAGGCGAGAAGAGCGCGCTCGTCCCTGGTCTCGAGATTGTCTATATTGGCGCCGTTGCCGTGCACTTCCTCGCCTATGGAATGACCGGTGCGGTGCACGAAATATTCGCCATAGCCCTTTTCCTCGATATGCCGGCGGCAGACATCGTCCACCTCATAACCGTGGATAGTCTTGCCTTCCGCCGCCGCCTCGCGGACGAAATCGAGAGCGGTGTCGCGAGCGTCCCTGACGATCTCGAAAATCTCATTGTGACGGTCCGGTATTGATTTGCCGACGAAACAGGTCCAGGTGATATCGCCGTATACCGCGCCCGGGACATTCTTCTGCTTGGCCCAGAGATCGATGAGCAGGAAGTCGTTTTCCCTGATCTGCTTGTGGACTTCCAGGCTCGGCTGGTAATGAGGGTTGCCGCTGTTCTCGTTGACGGCGACAATAGGCGGCGAATAAGTGGTCATCTCGTAGAGATCGAACTTGCCAAGGATGAATTGTTGCAGGTCGTATTCGGTGAGACCGCCACCGCGCTCGAGGGTATCGCGCACATGCACGAAAGCGTCGTCGACTATGGAGCGGAGTTTGTCCACGGCATATATATGGCTTTCGAGCTGTCTGTCGCTCCAGACCGCCTCGAAGTTCTGTACAAGATCCGCCGAACTCGTTACAGTCACGCCCAGGGAGCGGATGAGCTCGATGGTGCCGGCGTCCACCCTGGCTACATAGGGAATGGCGTTTCGGGGGCTGTATTGCATGGCGACGGTTTTGCTTCCGCCGAGAAGCTCGGCGAGTTTCTTCTCCATGTCGCTCCAGCCTACATAGATGAGCTTGGTGCCGGGAAGGGCATCGAGGGAGCCCGATTCGATTCGATGGACGAGCTTGCCGGGCTCGCCTTCCGCCGGGATGAAATAGAACCAGCGGCGCGAGAACATATGAGTCTCGGTCAGCTCCAGGGTGGAAAGAGCGATGGGATCGTTATTCTTGAAGAAGTAGAAGAGCCAGCCGTCGAGACTTCGTCTCTTCAGCTCGGCTTGAATTTCGGCGATTTTCATAACAGTATCGAATGTGGTGCTCAGGCGCTTTCCGGGTGCTGTTGCATGACCTGGTCGAGAAGCTTGATGAACTCGTTGCGGAAAGTAGCGATGATCCGCTTGAGCTCGGATTTGGGGGTGACGACCACGACGCCCGCCCGCTGGGAGGCCATGAAATGGCTCAGCTCGGGAAGCTCGACAATGGATACGTCCCCTGAAAAAGTGGAGAATTCTTCGATCCAGGAGATGGGAGCGCTGAGAAAATGCTGAGGGCGGTTGGCATAGGGGTGGTTGAGAGGCTCCATGGAGCCGTCTTCGTAATAGGCTTGCAGGGAGCCCGGCACTACCCGGTAAGCTGGCAGCTCGTGACTGGTGGTCTGGTAGAAGCTGAGACCGTCCTGATAGCCCTGAAGCTCGCTGGATAGCCAGATGAGCTTCTCGTCGGTTATCTTGCCTCGCAGAGCCGGAAGGGCGTCGGGCAGAGCTTTGGTGAAAGTGGTCTGACCCGAGAGCAGCTGTCGTTTGAGTTCCTGGAACACTGTTGCCTCCGCGGCTAATAGCTACAGATGTATATTATCAACCTTCGCCAACGCCTACATATTCTTGCCAACCGCCTTTTTGGCCAAAACATAAATGTTATGAATATTTGCCCGGATCTTAGAGTCGTAGCGTTGACGGTCGCTACTCTTATATGAAAAGCTATGTCTTCTTTTGACAACCGATTTTGACAACCGAAATACCACGAGTCCCATGAAGTCAGCAGCGAGTCCAGTCACCGAATTCACCAGGGGAGAGAACTCTCCTGATCCGTCCCCGGATCTGTCCAGAATTGTCGCGCTTGTGGACGAGGAGATGGCTCTGGTGGAGGACTGGCTGAAAACCAATCTCATCGACGATAATCCTTTTGTCGAGCAACTCCTCAAGCAGATTTTCTCCTCCGGGGGCAAGCGTATCCGCCCTCTCATCGTCCTTCTGTCTTCCCGGGCCACGACCGGGGAAGGCGAGCTCTCCCGCCTGCACATCATCCTGGCAGTGCTCACCGAGCTTATCCATACGGCCAGCCTGGTTCATGACGACGTCATCGACAAGGCTTCGGTGAGACGCGGCCAGGAGACCATAAACAAAACGTGGAACGACCGGCTGGCGGTGCTCATGGGAGACCTCCTCTTCGCCCAGGCGTCTATCTGCCTGGCCCGGATAATGAATCCGGTGATCGTCGGCATCTACGGGCAGGTCCTGGGGGATCTATGTGCCGGAGAGATCAAGCAGATGCGTATGCAGTTCTCCACCGATATCGACTGGGAGAGCTATACGTCAAAGTCGATGAGCAAGACTGCTTCCCTGATCTCGGCCGGCAGCCACAGCGGCGCCATTCTCAACGGTTGCGACAATGACACCATACAGGCGCTCAAAGACTACGGGGTCAACCTCGGCATCTGCTTCCAGATCGTCGACGATCTGCTCGATATCACGGCTTCCGAGAAAGAGACAGGCAAAGCCGCAGGAAGCGATCTCAAGAACGGGGTGATCACCGCTCCCAGCCTCTTTGTCCTGGAAAAGGGCGGCGAGAAAGCCGATCGCCTGCGCAAGCTCATACGAGAGCGCACCGTCACCACCGACGAAGGGTTGGCGGAGGCTCTGGATCTGATCGTCAGCTCCGGCGGTGTCGAAGCCACGGTGGAGCTGGCAGCGGGCTATACGGCCCGAGCGAGAGCATGCCTGGAGGTGATGCCTGACACACCTTACAGAGAAGGACTCTCTGAGCTGGCCGATTATGTAATGACCAGGACCCGGTAGTGAGCTCCTATTACCCGATCGGAATCGACCTGAGGGACCGGCGGGTTCTCATGTCCGGCGGCGGAGAGCTCGCTTTGCGCGAATGCCGGCGCCTCCTCGAAGCAGGAGCATTACTTGATCTGGTGGCGCGCAGCCCGCTTGCCGAGTTACGCCAGCTCGCCTCCACTCATTGCCATCGTCTCACCATCTTGAAGCAATCTCTGGACGACCTCATTGACGGAGGCGCTCTGAAGGAATATTTCCTGGTTTTCGCTTACAGCAGGGAGCGCGCCGAGCGCCTGCGACTGGCGGATGCCTGCCGAAGCGGCGGCATTCTCGTGACCGAGCCGGAACACGGCGGTGATTTCGAGGTGCCCTGCACCTTGAGACGGGGTCATCTCAAGATCGCGGTCTCCACCGACGGTCTCTCTGACGCTCTGGCGCGGGCTTTGCTCGAGAGAATCGAAGCCGATACCATGGATGATATGGATGGTTACTTCCTCTATCTCGAATATGTCAGGGGAAGGCTCACCTCGCTTCCCAGACCGATGCGGGCCGAGGATCAGAGCAGGCTTTCTTCCGGTCTGAAAGAGCTCTCCCAGAGCCAGGAGATCGAGAGCGCCATTTTGAGGCGCAATTTCCCCGAGGCCGAGCGCCTTTTCGAGGACCGCCTCCAGCTCGTTCTCGCCGGCGGTGGCGACTGATGTCCGGAGATCCGAGCGAGAGCCGTAACAACGGCAAGAACACCGCCACAGTCAGTTTCGTGGCCTCGGTGAAGCTCACGGTCCTCTGTCTCTTTTTCATCGGTATGACGATTCTGATCGGAGCCTGGTGCCCCCAGGAGTCTCAGGTGGGGCGAGAGAAGGTCTTCGAGGCTTTCGGCGAGCAGGCCGCTCCCATATTGATCCAGCTCGGGGTGAGCGACATCTTTCACACGCCCTGGTTTCTTTTCCTGATCGCCATGCTCACACTGAATATGGTGGCATGCAGTTTTCAGCGAGTCTTCCCAAAGGTTCGCTCGCTCAAGACGCCGATGCCGGTTCTGTCAGGCAGGGAGATAAGCAGGCTTCCATTCAACAAATCGCTGGCCCTGCCGGCGGATAGAACAGTCTCCGCCACCATCGACACCATCGCCGCTTCGCTGGAGAAACGGGGATTCAAGGTCGATAGACGGGAAGACAGGCTGGTGGCCGAGTACGGTAAAGTCGGGCGGCTGGCAGCGACGATCACTCATATAGGCTTGCTGACTCTGCTCGGTGGAGTGACCATTACCTCCTGGACCGGCTTCAGCGGCTTCGCCCCGGTCAAGCTCGGCGATTCCATGAGCTTTGCCGGCTCCGAGCACAGCAAGCTATGGATCGGTCGTCTGCCCGAGTGGAAAGTGAAAGTGCTCGGCACCCGGCGTGAGAACTACCCCACAGGCGAGCCAAAGCAATGGTATTCGGATCTGGCCGTAGTGGACGAAAAGGGCAAAGTCCTCAAGACCGGTCAAATTTCGGTGAACAACCCCCTCAGCTATGACGGTGTGGACATCTACCAGGCGTCCTGGGGTCTTGCCGGGGTCGAGATTGCTTTCAACGGAGTCAAGAAAGAGCTTTCTCTCGAGCCCATGGGCAATCGCTATGCTTCTTTCCTGCCACTCGATCCCGATTCGGTTCTGATATTCAGCGTCATGGATCAAACGAGCCCTCTGCGCCTTTTCGCCAAGCGCACCGAATGGGAGGCACCCAAGCGCCTGGCCGAGATCAAGCCGGGGGAGTCGGTGGATCTGGGCGGGGTCAAGCTTTCTTTCGAGGCAGTGGTTCCCCTGACCGGCCTGCAGTACAAGTCCGATCCTGGCATACCGGTAGTCTACGCGTCTTTCGCATTCATAATAGTGGGCGTCCTCCTGGCCATGATTCCTTACCGTCATGTGTGGGCTCAGGCCGAGATTGGCAGGACGGATTCCGGAATGAACGAGAGCGGCTTAAAGAATGAGGACGCGACAATTCTATATATTGGAGGGAGGTCCCAGAAAGCAAGAGTGGGATTCGAGAGAATGCTCCAGTCCATGCTAGGGCGAGACTTCCCCGAAGGGCGCGAGGTGGAGCATGAGAAAAGCGGGGAGCTCATAGGAGCCGCCGCGGGGGAGCCGAACGATGTCTGATGTCCAGATAGCACTGACCAATACAGCGGGACTCTCATCGGTGATGTCCTTCTGGGTTTTTGTCGCCGCCAACGGTTTTTCGGGGCTCCGGGGCAAGCTCAATACCATTGGCGGCTGGACCATGGTGGTAGGCTTTGCCGCCCTCACCATTGCGATTGTCTTGAGAGGGGTGGAAGCTTCCCGCTTCCCCCTGGCCAATCTCTACGAGTCGCTTCTCTGGTTCGCCTGGGCGATCATGGGCGGCTATATATGGATCAACCGCGCTTATGGTCTGGGCCAGCTCGGCTGGCTTTCCAGCATGGTGGCAGCCACGATGTTTCTCTATGGCAGCTGGCTGCCTTCCAACCAGCATGAGATCACCCCTCTGGTTCCGGCTCTGGTCAGCTACTGGCGCCAGATCCACGTGCCGCCTCTGATAGTTTCTTATGCGGTATTCTTCCTTTCCGGTCTCTGCGGGCTTCTCCAGCTCTGGGCCGCGGGCAGGCGGCAAACCGTCTATTCTTCCGTGGCCACGATTGCTGCTTGCGTGGCCGCCATCGTGCTCGGCACCTTCTCCAAGGTCTCGGTTCTCTGGCTGCAATTGCTTTTCGTCGGCGGATCAGCTCTGGGCATGGTGATCAGCTGGTTCATGCTCAAGCATGTGGATGAGGGCAGGGTCAACGTCGAGCGTGCCGGCGTCTATGATGATGTCTCTTATCGCTGTGTCGCCATCGGCTTTCCGCTTCTCACCATAGGCATCATCACCGGTGGTCTCTGGGCCAATCATGCCTGGGGGACCTACTGGTCCTGGGACCCGAAAGAGTCCATGGCCCTTGTCACCTGGCTCAGTTACGCTGCTTATATACACCTGCGCATACACCGGGAGCTCTCGGCGGAGAAGCTCTCCCTGGTGGCGGTGGTGGGGCTGATTCTTACTCTGCTGACCTATCTGGGCTTCAACACCCTTGGTTTCGGCGGTCTGCATAGTTACGGACAGTTCAAATAACGCATTTTTCGAAACCCTCTAAGGGCAGACCCTGACGGGTTTCGGTTACAGTTGCTTAAGAGATCTAGGGTAAATCCGGTTATCAACCCTCAGGTTGGAACATTTTAATAGGGAGGGGCGTCACCTCTAGAGGTGGGAATGAGCGCAGAGTTAACCGCTTTTTTACAAAGCGGAGTCTCTTTATCGCTCGACCAAAAAACTCCTGGAACCCTGGACAGTTGAGCAAATCAACCAGAGAAATGGCAAGAAGAGCAACCAAGAAAATCACTGAATATGGAGACGACGTCAACCTGGATGATTTCATCCCGGGTTTCGCCGCGTCGGACTATGCCGATTCTTTCGACGACGAAAGCGACGAAGGCTCAGGCGACGAATCGCCGCTTCGCCTGAAAGGCAAACGCGCGATACCGGGAGAAGACCCGGTCCAGTTTTATCTTCGTACGATCGGCAGGGTCAAGCTCCTTTCGGCAGCGGAAGAGATCGAGCTGGCCAGGCGAGTCGCCGTGGGCGATCAACTGGCCAAGAAAAAGCTCATCCAGGCGAATCTGCGCCTGGTGGTGAGCGTGGCCAAGAAATATCAGGGTCGCGGCCTGCCATTTCTGGATCTGATCCAGGAAGGCAATATGGGTCTGATCAGAGCCGCCGAGAAGTTCGATCCGGAAAGAGGCTACAAGTTCTCGACATATGCCACCTGGTGGATCAGGCAGGGCATCACCCGCGCCCTGGCTGACAAGTCGAGAACCATAAGAGTGCCGGTGCATATGGTGGAGACCATCAACAATCTCCGTAAAGCAACCCGCACTCTCTCCCAGAAACTCGACCGCCGTCCTACCATGGACGAGCTGGCCAGGGAGATGGATATCCCCGTCAAGAAAGTCAAAGACATTCTGGCTGCCAACAGGTCGCCCCTGTCTCTCGACACGCCTTATGGCGAGGACGAGGACAATACCCTGGCCGAGCTGGTGGAGGATCTCAATTCCTCGACGCCGGAAGACTCCACAGCCCAGAGCCTGATGTCTGCCGATGTCAGGAAAGTGCTTTCGGTGCTCACTCCCCGCGAGCGGGAAGTGCTCATCCTGCGCTTCGGGCTCAATGACGACAAGCCTCGCACCCTGGAGCAGGTTGGCAAGCTGGTGGGAATCACCAGAGAGCGCACTCGCCAGATCGAGCTGAAGGCTCTGCGCTTCCTGAGACAGTCCCAGGCGAGCGATCAACTCAAGGATTATCTGGAGAGCTGACTTGCTTGAATTCTAGAGTCTGATTTCCTGGATGATTCCATCTTTGACCAGGATCTCGCCGCCTTCCAGGCGCTGGAAGATATTCTCGCCGATTCGAACGTCCACCGGGTTCTCCACAGTGAACTGGGTGACTACCGAGCCGATGGGAAGCTCCGCCAGGGCCTGGCTCTGTCCCTGCATCTCTTCCCGCAACTGGAGAAGCCTGAGCTTCTCGGCTTCCACTTGCTGGCGAATGGATTCTACTTGAAATTTGATTTCGTCGGTGATGATTCCCTGGCTCTGCTTCTCGATGTCGGCAATGGCTCTTTTGCCCTTGAATTCGAGCTGTTGCAGTTCGGCGTCGATTTGCTGCAGGTTTCTCTGGATCTCAGCGCTCACCTGCTCTTTGAAATTTTCCGTGACTATTGCTCTTACCGCAATTTGTCGGATGAGCTGAATAGACTCGACCATCAAATCCTCACTCTAAAGATTCGTATGTAGTGTAGCAGAATCATGGCCGGCAATAGAGTCCAGGATTTTTTTGCGCCCTTGGCAACTTTTCCGATTTTTGTCGGGGTCAGAAGCGCTCCGCCACCGACTTGCCCTGGGTGAAAAGGAGCAGGTAGTCTCTGCCACCAGCTTTGGAGTCAGTACCGCTCATGTTGAAGCCCCCGAAAGGCTGCACTCCGACAAGGGCTCCCGTACATTTGCGATTTATGTAGAGGTTGCCCACATGGAAATCGCGCCGGGCCTGCTCGATTTTCTTGCGGCAGGTGGTATAGGCGGCTCCGGTGAGACCGAATTCGGTGTTATTGGCGATGGCGATGGCATCCTCCCAGTCTCTCGCTTTGATGAAGGCGAGCACCGGGCCGAAGATCTCTTCCTGGGAGATTCTGGCCATCGGGTCGACGCCGTCGATAATCGTCGGCTCGATGAAGAAGCCGCCGTTCTTGTTCTTGATGGCGTTGCCGCCGCAAGCCAGCCTGCCTTCTTGCTTGCCGATCTCGATATATTCGAGGATGCTCTGATAAGCGCTCTTCGAGCTCACCGGCCCCATATCGGTGTCGCGTTCTTCCGGGCTCCCTACTTTGAGCGCTTTCGTGCGCTCCACCACTTTCTTGAGGACTTCGTCATAGACGTCCTGGTGCACGATTGCTCGCGAGCAGGCGCTGCATTTCTGACCGCCGAAACCGAAAGCACTGGCAGTGATACCATCGGCGACGGCATCCAGATCGGTGTCGCGATCCACGACGATGGAGTCTTTGCCGCCCATCTCGGCGATCACGCGTTTGATCCAGAGCTGGCCGGGCTGGGTTCTGGCAGCCAGCTCGTTGATTCTCAGGCCGACTTCTTTCGATCCTGTGAAAGCAATAAAGCGTATTTTCGAGTGCTGGACGAGATAGTCGCCCACCGATGCGCCGGGACCGGGAAGGAAATTCAGGACGCCGGCAGGCAAACCGGCTTCTTCCATGAGCTTGCAGAACCAGTAGCCGATGGCGGGGGTCTCGCTGCTGGGTTTGAGGATTACCGTGTTTCCGGCGACTATGGATGCCGAGGTCATACCTACCAGAATCGCCAGGGGAAAGTTCCAGGGCGGCACCACGAGACCGACGCCAAGGGGGATATAGTAAAGCTCATTCTCCTCTCCCGGGTACGCGGTCAGGGGTTGCGGCTGGCTCAGGCGCATCATCTCCCTGGCGTAGAACTCCAGGAAATCGATGGCCTCGGCCACGTCTGCGTCGGCTTCAGCCCAGTTCTTGCCGATCTCGAGGATCATCAGAGCGGCAAACTCATGGCGCCGTCGGCGCATGATCGCTGCAGCTTTCAACAAATAACGAGCCCGCTGCCCGGGCTCGACCCGGCTCCAGGTCTCGAAAGCGGAGAGCGCGCTTGCCATTGCCTGATCAGCATGCTCGACGCTGGCCTGGGAGAATCTGCCGATTACTTCGGCAGGGTTTGCGGGGTTGGTGGATTCTCTTTTGCTATCCGTCTCGATCTCGCTACCTTTGATGATCAGTCCGTGGCTCCTGCCCAGTTTGTTGCGCACGTTCTTGATGGCAGCCTGGATGAGATCTTGATTCGTTCTTTCAGAAAAGTTAGTAAAAGGTTCGTTCTGAAACTCTGTGATCATCGCGGTCACTCCCCTGGCAATGGAACGGTGCGACAAAGGATACCGTGACTTTCGCCGGACCGGTCAATTGCTTACTGTACCTTTATAATCGTGATATCCTGTGATCGATTCGGCGACACGAAACGGAGACCCGAGGGATATACAGTGAAGCAGTATCTCGACCTTGTTGAATACATACTCGAGCATGGCGAGCCTCGTCAGGACAGGACCGGTACCGGGACCCTTTCGCTATTCGGATTGCAGACCAAGTACGATCTCAGGGAAGGCTTTCCATTGTTGACCACCAAGAAGGTGAAGTTCGACGGCGTCCTGAGGGAGCTGCTCTGGTTTCTCCGGGGCTCTACCAATATCAATGACGACCTCGCCGAGCATACACCGATCTGGAATGCCTGGGCCCGAGAAGACGGTGAGCTCGGTCCCATATATGGCTACCAGTGGCGCAAATGGCCCCGTTATTCTTATGATCCCGAGAAAGACGCATATACCAGAGGTCATATCGATCAGATAAGCGACCTCCTGGAGCGGATCAAGAGCGACCCCTTTTCACGCCGGTTGATCATCTCGGCCTGGAATGTCTCCGATCTGCCGGAGATGGCCCTGCCTCCCTGTCATATGATGTTCCAGTTCTATGTCAGCCAGGATGGGAGGCTCGATCTTCAGCTTTACCAGCGCTCCGCCGATATGGCTCTGGGCGTGCCGTTCAATATCGCCAGCTATGCCCTGCTTCTGATGATGGTGGCTAAAGAATGTGACCTCACACCGGGAATTTTCACCCACACATTCGGTGACGCTCATATATATATGGACCATATCGAGGGCTTGAAAAAACAGCTCCAGCGGACCCCTACCAGGCTGCCCCGGGTTGAGATTGCCGACAAGCCCATGCTCGAGCTCGGCTATGAAGATTTTCGGTTGCTCGACTACAGCCCCCAGGGCTTCATCAAGTTTCCAGTCTCGGTCTGACCTATGCGGGACCGTTTCGATCTGGTGGTGGCCACGGATCTCAATTACGGGATCGGCAAGAATCAGGCTATTCCATGGCGGCTGAAAGGAGACCTGAAATATTTCAAGGATCTCACCAGCCACACCGAGGAAGAAGGCAAGAAAAATGCCTGCGTCATGGGCCGGGCTACATGGGAGTCGATTCCGGCTCAGTTCAGACCGCTTCCGGATCGTTACAACCTGGTGCTCACCAGTAATCCGGAATATCCTCTTCCCGAAGGGGTCTTTCGCGCCGCCTCTCTGGATGAGGCCCTGGACTTTCTCAGCCAGGGACCGGTGGACAGGGTCTTCATTATCGGGGGGTCGCGGGTTTATCAGGAGGCCTTCGCCCATGACCGGATCGGTCTCATTTATCTGACCGAGGTGCGGGCACGCTTCGACTGCGACCGATTCTTCCCTGAATTCAAGGACTTTTTCACCCTGATCTCGTGCTCCGAGCTTCAAAGCGAAGGAGGCATCGAATACTGCTTCAAGGTGTACCGGCCGAACTTTTTCGACGAGCTCTAGTACCATTTATATTACAGGTGGTGATTTTCGATGCTCCAGCGCCGTCCAGTTCTGTTCCTGTCCATGACCCTGCCTCTGTCCGCCCTCTTTTGCGGGGAGCCCTGCAGTGCTTCGGAGCGCGGGGACGTCGGAAAAGGGAAGATTGTTTTCGAGCAGCATATGTGTGTCGAATGTCACAAGGGTGGGGGCAATTCGGTGAGACCCAGCCGTCCTGTCAAGGGAAAGGACTTCAAGAAGCGCTATCCCCAGGACGCCGATCTGGAGAAAGTGATCCGCGATGGCGTTCCGAGCTCGAGCATGCCCAGTTTCGGCAAAGACGTCATCGACGAGCAGGAGATGAAAGATCTGCTCGCGTATTTACGCAGCCTCACCCCTGAGGACGATAAGCGGAGTGGCGGCAAGAAGAAAAAATAGCCCATGAAACAACAGTTTACTGCTGAGCTGGTGCTGGCGGCCTACAGCCAGGCTATCTTTCCCATGGGCCATGACGACGGATCGATCAGGTGGTATTCTCCCGATCCGCGCTGTATTTTCGAGCTCGACAAATTTCATGTGCCTCGCCGTCTGGCGCGCACCTACAGGCAGGGCAAGTTTCGCATGACCGTCAACGAGTCATTCGGCGAGGTCATCCGTGCCTGTGCCGAACGAGATTCCACCTGGATTACCGAAGACATAATTCGAGTCTATGAAGAGTTGCACGAGCTGGGCTTCGCTCATTCGGTGGAGGCATATTATCGGGGCGAGCTGGCCGGTGGTCTCTATGGTGTCAGTCTGGGAGGGGCGTTCATGGGGGAGTCCATGTTCCATAAGGTCACTGACGCCTCCAAGATCTCGCTTGTCTACCTGGTGGAGAGAATGAGACAGCGAGGTTTTGCTCTTCTCGATACGCAGTACATGACCGAGCACCTTTCTACCTTCAACGCCCGATATATCTCGAAGAAGGAGTATCAGGGACTGCTCGAGAGAGCCCTGCAGATGAGCTGCCGCTTCGACGACCGCCGATCATAGAGGATGATACCATATATAGTGGCGATCTCAAAAGCCGCTATCGGGTATCTCCGATGTCGGCTCGTACTCCGGTGTCGGTCCGCCTCGCGGCCTCGTCTGTGCCGGTGGCGAGGCGTTGCCCCGATTGTTCCCGCTCTGGGAGTCGACGATTCTCGCCGAGACGATCTGGTCCCCTCGTTGCATATTCCGGACCGCATTCAGTCCCTGGACCACCTGACCGAAAATCGCGTATCTTCCGTCGAGAAATTTTGTCGATTGCTTGGTTATATAGAATTGACAACTGGCTGAGTTCGGATTGTTCTTTCTCGCCATTGCCACGACACCGGCGCAGCTGTGGGAGAGTCGCCGGTTGATCTCGAGCGGGACATAGCGAACTTGACCGGTATTCGGATCGACGAAGTCGCCGGTGCCGTTGCCGTTGGGATCGCCGCCCTGAATGCACCAGGACTCGATGCGGTGAAATATCTTGCCGTCGTAGAATCCTCGCGACACCAGATCGAGAAAGTTGGAAGCCGTCCTGGGAACGGCGCCGGAGAAGATACGGATATAGATATTTCCCCTGGTCGTCTGCAGCTCCACTACCGGATCTCTCTGCTGGGCGGCTACCGGCAGAATGAAAAACATTGATGTCGCCAGGGCTATGAAGAATCGGTGAGCTCTGTTCAATTTTATCGTCCGATAACGATTCCATCTTCCTGTGCCTACTTTTTTGTGCCCAGTTTGCCCCGTTCTTATACAATTTGATCGCTCCACGTTCCAAAAGCTACTCGACCGGGAAAAACATCTGTGGAGTCAATATGGGAATGGATTAATGGCCCTTTATGCTGATTTGCACAGGCATCTGGGTGGAGCGCTTCATCCGCGGATTATCTACAAGTTTCTGCAGAGGCACGACCACTCGGTACTGAATTTCTTTCCAGATTACGATGGCTTCTACCACTGGTTTACCAGACCATGCCGGACCCTCGAGGAGTTCGTCAAGATCCACTCTCTGGTGGAGGAACTCCAGAGTCTCGAGCATCTTCCCTATTTTTGTTTGCGTTTGTGCCGGGGTGCTTATACATTCGAGAACCTCCAGTATCTGGAGTTGAGGTACAACCCCTATTTCCGGACGGATCCCGCTCTCAGTGAAAAGAAGCGGATCGGTCAGATGAACGAGATCGTCGAGGTGATAACCGCCAATGTCAGACCGGCGGATTATCCTATCGTCGTGAAACAGATCCTCTGTCTCGACCGGCGTCTTCCCAGGCATATCAACGAGGCGATTCTGGACGTGGCGCGGGACAATCTCGGCCCGGTCGTCGGGATCGATCTCGCCGGACCGGAGATCAATCCGCAGATGTGGGAGGAGTGGGTGTCTCTTCTGGGCAAGGCGCGCTCTACCGGTCTGAAGACAACCTGCCACCTGGGAGAGACCAGTGCCGAAAATGTATTCAGCGAATATTTCCAGGTCCTGGACAGGATAGGTCATGGTATCCACATTCCGCTGGTGAGACCCGAGATGCTCAAAGAGCTCTCGAAAAAACAGATTACTCTGGAAGTCTGTCCTACCAGCTATCGGCAGACCGGAGTCTTGAAAGACTTCGCCGATCTTCGTGTGGTCTTCGAGCGCTGCAAGGAAGCCGGCGTCGCCATAGCAGTGTGCACCGACAACCCGGGAAGGAATCCGGCACCCTGCACTTTGCCCGGTGAGTACGAGCGACTGATCGACCACGATGTGATCGACTTCCATGAGCTCCAGCACATCCAGCAAGAAGCCTTTCGATCCGCGTTCGGATTTGTTCGCGGTGCACGGATCATGGACTAGATTGTTCACTTTTCAAAACAATCCGCAATGTTGCGAGCCGATCGCCGGGAGTGTTCGAGCGATAGCCGCCATCGTTCGCCATGAGCAGTATGCTCTTTTAAAACCAGCTGTTCATCAGGGTTTTGTTCGATCGCGGTTGCGGCTCTGGTATCACGAGAATCGAAATTCGTCGGGCATCGTATTTAGTTTGAGCACCAGATTCCAAAAAAACGATATATCCTTTTGGTCCTTTTTTTATCCATATATTGCATTTTTTTGAATTTGAAGTTAACCTATCAGCTGTGGTGTGATTAAAGAGCTCAATAGAAAGGCTCTGAACAAAAAAAATGGTGGCATAGAAAAAAGCACGCTTTATTCGGTCAATCCTCGTTGTACCGTCGTTCTAGAGATTGACCGTTCCATGCTGCCGTCTACTCGGGAGGAGAGAAAATGGCAACCAAAAACAATCGGGCAAAGAAGATGAAGGACCCCAGCACTAAGGTCCCGTCTGTCGATGCAGCAGATGAAATCAACAAAGCATCTGCCGAGTCGGCCCCGAATTCGGAAGCTAAAAAATCCACGCGCAAGGCCGCCGGCAAAAATGCCGGTGGTGCCAAGAAAACAACTGCGAAGAAGCCTGCAGCCAAGAAAACAACTGCTAGCAAACCCGCAGCCAAAAAGAAAGCGGCAGCCAAAAAGCCTACTGCCAAAAAGGCAACGGCCAAAAAAGCTACAGCCAAGCGCAAGCCGGCTGCCAAAAAGTCGACCGCTAAAAAAGTGACGGCCAAGAAAGCCACCGCTAAGAAGTCGACAGCCAAGAAGCCCGCGGCCAAGAAGGCAGTAGCCAAAAAGACCACGGCCAAAAAGGCAGTAGCCAAAAAGACCACGGCCAAGAAATCTACCGCCAAAAAGCCGGCGGCTAAGAAGACTGCAGCCAAAAAGACCACGGCCAAGAAAGCTGCCGCCAAAAAACCGGCGGCTAAGAAGTCGACAGCCAAGAAAGCAGTCGCCAAAAAGCCCGTGGCTAAGAAGTCCACCGCCAAGAAACCGGCGGCCAAAAAGGCGGCAGCCAAAAAGCCTGCCGCCAAGAAGAAAACGGTAGCTAAAAAGCCAGTGGCTAAGAAAAAAGCCGCTAAGAAGCGCACCGTCGGCAAGCCCGCGACCGCGGCTGCTTCCCCGGAAGCGACCGCCGCTACCGCGAATGCCAAACCGGCTATCGCCAAGAAGCGCAAACCGGCCAAACGGAAAACAGCCAAGTAAGCTGGCTTTATCCAGGTAAGTCGGAGCCCCGGACAGAGATGTCCGGGGCTCTTCGCTCTGGTCCTCTAATCGAGACGTCGAGTGATACCGTAAGCGGTATCATCTAAATCGATCTGTTCCGGAGGAAAGCGCTGCTCTCGCGCCAGATGGTATCAAGAGAATCGATGAGCTCGTGTCCGTCGTCGAGCTCGCGCAGGATCGCCAGATTCGGGTTGCTGCCGGTGAAGTCGCGGCTCACCGAAATCGGGACTACCTCGTCTCTGACACCGTGAAAAATCAGAGTCGGCACTTTGATCTCGAAGGATTCGGTGGAGTGATTGTCCAGGTCCTCTACAAAGCCATAGGCGAGCTTTCGGTTCTCGCCATAGGCGTAATGAAAGAACTCTCTTTCTCCTTGCTCTCGCCACTTTGCCATTTCGTCCTCGCGGAGCAGAGCTTTCCAGCGTTTGCCGATTCCGAAGCCGGGCGCCATGAGAATAAGGGCCGAGACATTTCTTGCCTTCAGGGAAGCAAGAGAGGCAATAAGTCCCCCCATGCTCGAGCCGATCATGATCAACTTATTGTCTTGGAGCTCCTGAGCCAGTCTGCCTGCCAGCTCGAGCTGGCTTGTCAGGGTAAGCCGGTAAAAGTCCGGATAGTTCAAGTCGGGAACCGTGACAGCGTGACCACTCTGCTCCAGCTTGTCTCTGAAAAAGGCGGCTTTCTTGGAGCCCGGTCCCGATGCGAAACCGTGCAGGTAGATGATTCGTTCGGGCATATTCCTGAAACTATTCCTCAATCTACTCCTGGCTGCTGGCTATCCAGCTGTACCAGGGGCTGGAATGCACCGACGAGGTGATCTGGAGACCGAGGGTATTGCGTCCACCGGCATCTCCCTTGGTGATCAGGATCCAGTCGCCGGCACCATAGAAAGAGAAGATCCAGATCTTGTCCTGCTGCTCGACACACGCTATCCATTGATCGTAATAGGGCGGCTGGATCGGATAATACGCAAAAGCGCTGACCTCACCGCTTTCGTTGAACTGAGGCAGGGTCGAGCGCCAGTCTTCCTTGCTGGCGATGACAATGGTCTGGCGAACGCGCTGCCCTTCCTGTACCTGGGCCAGATTCTTTTGTTTGACCGAGCCGGACCAGCGAGTCGGCAAGTAGAGATACATGGTTCCATCGAGCATCTCGGGAAATTCGAAGGGGACCTGGCTCCATTCAGTGGCATCGCCGGGTTGGGCATAAGACTTGAAGCCGAAGGTATTCGGGTCGACACCGAGTTTTTCGCAGAAATGAGGAGCGGAAGCCTCCAGGGCATTCTCGTGGGCGGCGCTGTCCTGGGCCCAGCGCAGGAGCTGCTCGTGGAAGAAGTTGTTGACATCGTTCATCTGGTCGGCTTCCTTACTTATATATAGGTACGAAATCTGGTACTCAGAATATTCAATCCCGTAAACTCGTGGTTTTATTCAGGTCAGATTTTACACAGCCATAACGATTTGATTGTGCACTTTTAATCGTGGTGCCATAGGATGAACTCCAACTTTCCTTATTCGGAAGTCACGATGCCAAAATCTCGTGAAATCCGGAAAGGTCTGTAACGATAATACCTTTAGGAGGTTAGCGATGCAGAAAACACAACTAGCTGCGGCCGTGGTCGCTGTTCTAGGTTTTGCTCTTCAAGGTCCAGCCAATGCGGCTGACAAGATTGAAGGCGGAAAGCTCGATGTCAAGGAAAACTCTTCTCCTTCCGAAATCAAGTCCGATAAAAAAGTGAAACTCGGTAAGAAAGAAAAGAAAGAGAAGAAAGAGAAAAAGGGCAAAGAAGGCTCCTGCAAGGGCAAAGAAGGCTCCTGCAAGGGCAAAGAAGGCTCCTGCAAGGGCAAAGAAGGCTCCTGCAAGGGCAAAGAAGGCTCCTGCAAGGGCAAAGAAGGCTCCTGCAAGGGCAAAGAAGGCTCCTGCAAGGGTAAAGAAGGCTCCTGCAAAGCTAAGGACGAAGGCGGCGACGAGTAGACCCCGGTCTCTCGTTTTCTTTTTCGCGCCAATCTCCGGCCGGTTCGATCCGGCAGGTGAAAGGAGGTTATCGAACCAGTGTCAGATGATTTTTTCTCGATCAAGAAAAAGCTTCCCGTGCTCGGTATCGGTCTGGGTTTGCGCCGCGAGTTGGCGCAGCTCACCTTCGCTGCCGCCGATCGGATCGACTGGCTGGAGATTGTGCCCGAAAATTATATGGATATCGGCGGGTCTGCCCGCGAACGCCTGGATGAAGCGCTTGCCAGCTTTCCCATCGTCACGCACGGGGTGAATCTGTCGGTGGGAAGCACCGACGCCCTCAATGACGATTATTTGAAGTCGTTGAAAGCGCTGCTCGATCATATTGATGCTCCCTGGTGGACCGATCACCTGTGTTTTACGTCGGTGAACGGCGCCTATATGCATGACCTGCTTCCCCTGCCTTTCTCGAAAGAAGCCGTGGAGCACGTCGCCGGGAGAGCCAGGATATGCCAGGAGCGAATCGGCAGACCTTTTCTGCTGGAGAATATCTCTTATTACACCGAGATTCCCGGGTCCGAGATGGAGGAAGCGCAGTTTCTCTCGGAGGTTCTCGAGAAGGCTGATTGCGGGCTCCTGCTAGACGTCAACAATGTCTATGTCAATTCGATAAACCTGAATTTCGATCCTTACAAGTATCTCGATTCGATCCCACTGGAGAGAGTCGTTCAGATCCATCTGGCCGGACATACTTATGTCGGGGAGACCATCATCGATACTCATGGAGCGCCTGTCATAGAGCCTGTCTTCGAGCTCCTTGCCCATGTGCTCAAAGGCACCGATGTGAAAGCGGTCATGCTCGAGCGCGATCAGAATTATCCTGATTTCGACGAGATCCTGGCGGAGCTGGATGAGATCCGCGCTATTACCCGGAACCACCAGCCCGAAGGGACCGTCTCCACCCTGCCCCGGGATCGAGCCAGGGCTTCGGCTTGAGGAGGAGCGTCATGACCGAAACCGCCACCCTCAAAGAAATAGAGGAGAGTCTCTACCGTCTCTGGACCACCGGTGATGCCCGGCGTGCATACCTGTCCGGTCTGGTTCCCGAGGGAGTCCATCGAGAGGTGGCGGAAAGGATCGATCCTGAAGGCGTCAGCCTTTATTCGTCCCTTATCAGGCTTGGTCAGAAGGACTTGATGCTCTCCATCTACCCGGGTTGCGCCCGGGTGATCGGGCGGAGTATCGAAGACCTCATCTATCAGTATATGGAGACATTTCCTGCCGAGCATTTCAATTTCAATCGGGCTGCCAGCCGTTTCAGTGTCTTCCTGAAAGAGCATTGCCAGCGGCTCGTCGAGAAATTCCCCTTTCTGCCCGAGCTGGCTGATTACGAGTGGATCGAGCTCGAGGTTCTGGAGCATCCTGCCGATCAGCGCGCCGCCCATGAAAAGATCGCCCTCTCGTCGCCTGATGATTTCAGCAAACAGGCTCCGCTGGTCAATCCGACTCTGATCCTCAGGAAGTATCAATATCCAATCGATAAGATCGTGGACTGGCTTCGTGATGATGTCCGCCTTCCCCGGCGGATCAAGAAGGCGGAAGTCCGTCTTGCGGTGTACCGCTCGGCCCGGACCAATAGTGCTCGGTTTCTGGCTCTCTCACCGGTTGCCGCGCGCCTGATCGAGACGGCCGCAGCTTCGCCGGCTGCCTTTGCCGAGCTTGTCGCCATCGCGGTCAACGAGAATCCGGACGCCGATCCCCAGAACACCGTCCTGGAGTTTCTCGAGCTCATCGAGAAGCTCGAGGATCTCGAGCTCCTGTCCGGATGCATTTCGCTTTGATTCAGGAAAGCTCCAGGCAGGCTTTGTCCACAATCTCTTTCAAGGCAGCATCGACAAGCGGCTCCCCTTCGGTTTCCAGCAAGACCAGAAATTCTATGTTGCCGGCGGGACCTTTGACGGGTGAAAAGGTTGCGGCGACAAGAACGAGACCGCATCCACCGCAAACCTCCCGTACCGCCTGCAGAACCTCTCCGTGCACGCCGGGATCTCTTACCACGCCTTTGCGCACGGCTTCTCGCCCGGCCTCGAACTGAGGTTTGACCAGACAAACCGCCTGAAGCCGGTCTCCTTTCATGACCGATGGGAGAACCGGCACTATTTTGGCAAGAGAGATGAAAGAGCAGTCCACGGCGGCGAAATCAGCCGGACGGTCGGCGCTCTCCAGGTCGCAGCCGTATAGATCCAGGGGCTTGAGATAACGGGCATTGAGCCTCTCTTTCACCACCACCCTGGGGTCATTTCGTAATAGCCAGTCGAGTTGTCCGTAACCGACATCGATGGCATATACGGTATCAGCTCCGCTGCGCAGCATGCAGTCGGTGAAGCCGCCGGTGGAGGCTCCGATATCGAGACAGACACGGCCATTCAAGTCGATAGCGAAGTCGGCCAGAGCTTTCTCGAGCTTGAGCCCTCCTCTGCTCACGAAGCGCCTGGGGCTGTAGCTGGATTTGAGAGTGATATCGTCGGCAGTGCGGAAAAGGGAGCCTGCCTTGGTAGCTTTCTCGCCGTTCACCAGGACCATTCCGTTCATGATTGCCGATTGGGCTTCTCGCCGGCTCGGGAAGAGCCCTCTTTCCACACAGAGGATGTCCAGTCGTTGCTTTTCTTTTCGGTTTGGCATCGCTCTTATTGTAAAGGTTATAATATGTCTTGGTTAAGGAGCAGAACTGGCTGGATGAAGACGCCGCCTTGAAAGCGGTCGCCCGGAAACGGGTTGGGGGTTCGAGTCCCTCCTGCTCCGCCAGTTATACAACAGACCAGTTAATCGCCATGAAAATTGCCGTCGGCCTGACCACAAGCGATTTGAGCTCGCTCGATCATGCAAAGCTCAGTCTCACCCTCGCTCAGAGCAATAGCGCACCGGCATCTCTCTATCGAATGGCGCCGCCGGTCAGCCTCGCAGGTATCTGCGGGCCGGTCCGGGGGCACTCTATTTGCGGGCAGCTCGCCCCGGGCCGCAGCCTCAGTGTGACTCAAAACGGCGCAGGCGGCGCCCTTTGCCTGGCCGGACCGGAGCCTATCGCCCTCAAGCCGGGGGAATGGCTCCTGGTGGCAGGCAAGGACGACCGGACCAGATTCAGCGCCGACTCAATCAAGCGTTCCTCCGCCCCTGCGGTCTATCAGGGCAGCCTGGCCGTCTTTCCTTCGGGCAAGGGTGTGCGAGTAGCCCTGGTCTGCGATCTCGACGAGTATCTCCGGGGGGTCCTTCATTCCGAGATTCCTGGCTCCTATCATATCGAGGCGATCAAGTGCCAGGCGGTGGCCGCCCGCACTTATGCTCTTCGCCCGAGAATCGACCATGGCGGCGACTGCGTCAATGTCTGCGATTCCTATCTATGCTGCCAGTATTTCGGTGGTTTGAAAGCAAGCATCACTGCCTCTCACAAGCAGGCCATCGATGCTACCGCCTCGCAAGTGCTGGTCTACCAGGACAAGCCCATCCTCGCTCTTTTCAGCTCTTGCGCCGGCGGGCATACCGAGCACTATGAGAGCAGCTTCTCCGATCCGCTTACCAATAAGTTTCCGCCGGAGCCGCTCCCCTACCTCCGCGGAGTGCCCGAGGCGGCACCGAATGTGGTATCGCAGGGATTCACCGAGGAGGCTCTCCGGAAGCTATATTCAACAGGCAAGCCGGCTACCGTCGATCAATGGAGCCATCACTTCAAGTGGGCGGTTACCCTGACCGGCGATCAGATCGAATCGCATCTCCATCACAATGCCGCCACCATGCTGGCCCGACCCGATCAGGCGGCATTTCTCACCCCTCCCTCGTCCGGTAAGTTCGGCCATGTCAGGGGACTGTCCGCCCGGCGGCGAGGAGTGTCGGGGCAGATCATCGAGCTTGCTGTCTCTACCAGCGCCGGAGACTGGCTGATAAGGAAAGAGCTGGTTATTCGGGACCTCTTCAAAGTCCCTCCCATAAAGCTTGCCAGGCTGAAAAGCGCCAGGATCTTTTTCAACAGCAGCCGGGATCGCCATGGTCATATCGCCTCTCTGACCATATGCGGTCTGGGCTGGGGGCATGGAGTCGGGATGCAACAGACCGGCGCTCAGGGCTGGGCGAAAAAGGGACTGGACTATAAACGAATCCTCACCCATTACTTTACAAGCGTCTCGATCGAAACAGTGTGATCCGGTAATCAACAGACTACTGGTGCATACTGGCCCGAAATGATAACTTGATAAAAAACCATTCCAGGAGCGATTTTTTAAGCATGACTTCTCTGTGCCGTCCAGTGTTCTCGATGATTGCCGGAGCCCTTTTCATCTGCCTGTCACTCTCCGCCTGTGGCGATGTAAAGCCGATGGAGTTCAATCTGGCCGACAAGCGAACCTGGGTCGATCTGGTGGCTGATGCCCAGAAAGCGCAGGGCAGGGGAAATCTTCCCGAAGCCGAGAAGCTGTTTCAGGAGGCGCTTCAGAAAGCCGAAGCCAAATATGGCGAAGACGCCATCGAGACAGGCACCTGCGTCGGCTATCTTGCCGAGCTCTACCGCTTCCAGCAAGAGTATCTGAAGGCCGACAAAGAGTACAAGCGCTGGCTCACAATCATGCAGAAGCATGACAGCACCGGGGAGCAGGTCAAGAATATCCGGAAGAACTACAAGGAAGTCCGCAAGAAGATTCGTCAATACGGGCTCATGGACGATAAGGACGCCGACAAGAAAGACGGTGACGCCAATAAGAAGGACGATTCCAAAGAAGGCGCTGAGGACGGCGCCGAAGATTGAGCCACGGGGTTGCATGGAGTTGAGACGAAGCGCGCTCTCTACCATATTCATGGCCTTTCTGGTTTCCCTTAGCCTTTCCGGCTGTTTCAAAGAATGGACGTTCGAGGAAGTCAAGGACTGGTACGAGCCCACCGGCGAGACTTTCGACGAGTGCATGAAACTCGGTCACGAAAAGCTGGCTGAGGGCAAGTCCGACAAAGCCATTCAGCACTATCGAAGCGCCATGAGCATGGTGGAGGCGGAATACGGCCCCAACGACCTGAGAATCGCCACAGCTGCCGATGAGATCGCGCATCTTCAAGAACAGAAGGGTATGTTCGGCTCAGCCGAGGAGACTTACCGCAAGGCTCTCGAGGTTCGCAGCCGCAGCCTTCCTCCCAGGCATCATGATGTCATTCGTACCAAGAAGGCTCTGGCCGCGGTGCTCAAGAAAAACTACAAGGCCGAGGAAGCCCAGCAGCTTCTCAACGAGATCAAAGGCAAGAGCCCCGGGCAGGGCCAGCAGAGCCAGGGCCGGAGCGGGGATAAAGGCAAGCCTTCTTCTCCCAGGCGCAAACGAGCCACTCGCAAATCGCGCTAGATTTCGCTATCAGTCTCCGGCTAGTTCTTGGCTAGATCGATCTTGGTGCCCAGCAGGCGTACCTTGAACTGGAACTCCGGGGTTTTCACCACCGGCGGGTCATCGAACTTGCTCACGTCCTGGACGGCTTTCTCCAGGGCCTTGGAGATGATCTCGTATTTAGGATCCTCCAGATTCTTCTCCATTCGGCGCACCTGGCCTTCGCGATCGATGCCGATGAGCAGAGAGACCCCCTTCCACTTCTTGGGCTCTTTATTCTCTTCTTCGTACTTGGCTGCAGAGGTGGTGACTTTCTCAGGCAGATCGAGCTTCTCCTGGAGTTTGGCTTTGGCAGCCTCGAGGAACTTGTCGATGTCCTCTTCCGTGGAGACTTTGATGACCTTTTTGCCTTCCTCGTCGAGATCTTCTTCGTCTTCGTCGGCGCCTACCACCACTTCGCCGGGCTCGCCTTTCTCGAGGCGCTCCTCGTTGCCTTTGGCGGTGGTCTCGCTGGCCTGCTGATCGAGGACGAAGAGGGTGGTCTTGTAGTCGTATTTACGCTCGTCCGAGTCCTGGTAAGACTGGCCGATAACGAGAATAGACTTGCCTGTCTGCACTGCCGGGAAGCTCGCGATCAGCACGGTGACCGGCTCTTTGTGCTTGGGCGCCGTATAGCGACCGAGCACCCATTTGAGCTTGCCGGCCCCCAGGATCTGGTCGCCGCCATCCACCACGCAGCTCTGGATGTCCGCCCTGTCTACGTCCGTATAAGGCGGCTTGCCGGCGAACTGGTCGAGATTGGTAAGGGGAGTGGTGTCGTTTTGAACGATACAGAGAATCTTCTGATTGGAAGTCTCCGAGTAGAGTCCGAAAGACTTGGCGCCTTCGGTTTGCTCGCTGGTGTCCGCATACCAGTAGAGGGGCGGAGCCGTGGCGGAAAAGCCGGCATACTCCACCGCAGTCTCCACAGCTTTTTTGTCGCTGGTGGGCGCTTTGACGATCTTGGTGTTTTCGATGGGCTTGTCTTCCACCTTGGGCTTGGGACCGCAGAGAGCAAGGAGGCACATGGGAAGGCAGAGCACCGCAGCACCGATAATCATGGCCTGCTGATTGGTGATTTTGTGTTTCTTCTGGATCTGGCGGAGCTGCTTCACCGGCTTCGAAGCGAGAATCGGGTTGCTGGGCTCCTCTTCCGGGGGCGGTGCCTCGATCATCGTGCCGCAGGTCTTGCACTCGCCATATTCGGCATTGACCGCGAAGCAATTGGGGCACTGGATGCGCTCCCCTTCCGGCGGCTCTTCCTCTTCGGTGTTCGCATCCATGGTGCGAAGCGTCCCGACGCCCTCGGCTTCCTCACCAGCGCCTCCGGGACGAGATTTCCGGGTGCTCAGATCGAGGAGGGCTCCCATCCACATGAATTGAAAGCACTTCACCGGCGGGGCGGGCTGACCGGGCTTGAGGACCTGGGGACCGCTGTGGATGCCGATCAGTTTGTAGTCCTTGAGAATGAGAGCGCCATTAACATCATTCGGGATGTCGATGGTGTGCAGCATGTTCTTGGGCTGCAGCGAGTTGGCCACTCCGAAGAAGTTGCCTTCCAGCCAGGTGGGCTTGCCCGAGGCCGGGTCGAGATAGAAGGCTTGCAGCGGATCCCAGGGGTGCACCTCGAAATCGGTGTGCGAGATCAGGGGATCGCCGATGACCCCTGTGCAGGGGAATGGTGTCAGGCGGTTTATCTGAGAGATTACTCCCCGGTTGACGAGCTCGCGGATAGCGATGAGAACGGTGTATGTATCCACGCCGATTTTCAGGGGAGTCTTGTCCAGAGTGAGATAACCGTCCAGGGATTGCCAGAGCGGCTCCACCATCCACTGGATCTCTTCGGAGGCGGCGCTCGGGTCGAACTGCTGAACCACTTGCTGGTATCGGGCGTCCTTGCCGCCGAGCTGCTGGTAGAGATTGGGAATCTCCTGGGCTCGCCGCATGGCCTCGTAGCAAAGGTGATCAGGTGGTGTCTGGACGTCCGGTACATCGCCCCAGGCGATGTTGGCTCCCGGTCTGAAGGCGAAACCGACGGCAGGCTGGCGGTAGACCAGCTCGCAAAAAGCCATCTCGGATGACATCACCTGCTTGTAGAAGACTTTCAGGATGCCGCCTCTGGCCATCAGCAGGTTCGCCACCGGAATGTTGCGAGAATCATAGAGGGTGAGCAGACCTTCTCTGCCGGATTCGACGATGGTATTGACTATCTGGACGAATTCGGCGCCCCGGAGATTGCCCGAGGCTTCCACGCCCTCGCTGGAGAAAGGCAGGGAGAGAGCCCTGTTGAGCTCGGCAATGCGATCCTGGCTCATGGAGGCAGGCGGGTTGTGGTCGATGACCAGCATCGCCAGGTCGTTCATGAAGGAGGACATGGTTTCGGCCGGGGAACCAGTCTGTTTCAGATACTGGGCGCGGGCTTCCACCTTGTCGAAGTCGTTGTGCAGGTGAATGGTCTTGACCGCCAGGCTGGCATCAGGGAAAGGAAACTTTATCTTGAGCGCCCAGGGAGCTTCCACATAGTGAAACACTTCGGATGCGCAGGTGACGGCCCGGCTTTTCGAAACCAGAAAGGCCATTCCGAGGCGCTTGGGCGGATCCACCGCGGTATCCATGACATAGCCGATGGCATTGGAGAATTCTTGTTCTAGATGCTGCATATCCCTGACTGATTAAGAGCCCTGGGCTCGTTATACCATAATTATGATCTCAAGATTCCCCGCCCGAGGCCCAGCCTAACCGGTTTGCGGCAATGTCGCGTTCATCCAGCTTTACGTCCGGGCAGGCTGGGCTCTCGGGGGTCCGTCGTCAAGGAGGCAGCGATAGATTTATCTGCCTTTCCCGGGGCTCACCACCTGCCCCCGCACGTTTTTCAGCCACCCGGGCAGACACCAGTTGCAGGGCTTCTGACCGGCTTTCTCGGCTTCCTCCCTGGTTTTGAAAAAGACCACCCGGCTGGCGTCCATCTTGGCGGCAAACTCGCAACCGGGCTTATGGAACTTGCCGGAGAAAGCGTTTCCCACGAATTTGTAGCCGCCGCCTGATGTGGTGCTGTCCGGGACCTTACGGGCGGGCTCGGCTCGAGCCGCCGGGCTGAGGCCGGCGCAGAGCGATGACAAGAAGATTAGCAGCGCGAAGATTTTGACGAGCATTTCTCGATTTACCTCGGGGGGCGATCTGTGATACACAATGGTTATGACTGCCAACCCAGCCGAAGTAAACCCTGTGCTATCAGGCACAAAAGCGTCTTACTGCCAAGACTCGGCTTTGTTGACCGACCTTTATCAGCTAACCATGGCCTATGCCTACTGGAAGAGTGGAAACCGCGACAAAGAGGCTGTTTTCACCCTGTCTTTTCGCAAGAATCCTTTCCAGGGGGGCTTCGCTGTTTTCAGCGGTCTCAATCAGGTTCTTGAGTATGTCTCCAACCTTCATTTCGCCGGCGACGATCTGGCTTATCTGGACACCCTCAGAGCCCGGGACGGGTCGAAGCTTTTCGATGGCGACTTCCTGGAGTATCTGAGCGATTTCCGCTATGACGTGGACATCGACTGCGTGCCTGAAGGCACCATAGTATTTCCCCATGAGCCTATTTTGAAAGTGCAGGGACCGATTATTCCGGCCCAGCTTCTCGAGACCGCTCTCCTGAATCTCGTCTGCTTTCCCACTCTGGTTGCCACGAAGGCGGCCAGAATCAAGCTTGCCGCCGGTAACAGACCGGTCTTCGAGTTCGGGCTGCGGCGCGCTCAGGGTCCGGACGGCGGTCTCACCGCCAGTGTCGCCGCCTATGTCGGCGGCTGTGACGGGACTTCCAACGTCCTTGCCGGAAAGCTCTTCGGCATTCCGGTGATGGGCACTCATGCCCACAGCTGGGTCATGTCTTTTGCCGAGGAGCTCGAGGCATTCACGTCGTATGCGCGAGCGATGCCGAACAACTGTGTTTTCCTGGTCGACACATACGATACTGTCAATGGTGTCAAGAACGCCATCGAGGTCGGCAATATTCTCAAGGAAGAAGGGCATGAGTTGCTGGGCATCAGGCTCGATTCCGGCGACCTCGCCTATCTCAGTGTCGAGGCGCGCCGGTTACTGGATGCAGCCGGATTCGAGAGCGCCTCGATCATAGCCAGCAACGATCTGGACGAGAGCGTCATCACCTCTCTGAACGATCAGGGGGCTGCCATCGACATATGGGCAGTGGGCACCAAACTGGTCACTTGCGACCCCCAGCCTTCCCTGGGCGGTGTATACAAGCTCTCGGCAGAGCGTGCCGCCGGCGAGACGAGCTGGCGCCGATGCGTCAAAATCTCGGAACAGTCCATCAAGACTTCTAATCCTGGGCTCCTGCAAGTGCGTCGATTTCGCTCAGGATCAAATTCCGACTCCGAATTCGTCGGCGACATGATTTTCGATGAAGAGCTGATTCAAGGTGACGAGTGGATTATGGTGGATCCGGTGGATTTCACAAGGAGAAAGAAAGTCACCGCCGGCATGCATTACAAGGACCTTCTCGAACCGGCCTTCCGCCGGGGCGAGCCGGTGCGAGATCCCTGCAATCTCGCCGATGCCAGGGATTCGGTCTTGAGCCAGTTAGCCGGTTTCCACTCCGGTATCAAGCGATTGCTCAATCCGCACCAGTACCCCGCCGGTCTCGAGAGCACTCTTCATGCCCTGAAGACCGAGCTCATATTGAAAGGCCGGGAGATCCAGATCTAAAGCTGGTTTCAGCGAATCCAGCCTGTCAGCGCAGTGGGTGTCTGCGGGTGAATGGGACTACGGCTGCAGTGGCGGGCATGGTCATCTTCTTCTCTATGCCTTTCACCCAGCTGTTGAGAAATTCGAGATGGCAGCGACCCCGGACGCTGATTTTACGCTCGTTGGCTTTGAGTTGACGGTAGTATTTCAGCAAAGCGGTGAACAGGCGGAATACCGATTCGGTCTCGGTATCGCCATAACAGTGGATGCCCAGCTCCGGGACACCGACCACGCAACGTCCATGCGCCCTCCATAATCTTGCTGAAAGAAGCCCATCGCTGAACGGCAATGCTACTTCTCTTGGAGGACAGGTGTCGCCTGATTTCATACTGATAGTCGCTGTTTTCAGTTACGAACTCCTACCAGTATAGCTCTAAATCCGATGGCGTCCAGTATTTATTGCGATTGTGAGCGGATTTGAGGCTGTCTTTGGTATTGCACACTACAAATAACTAGCCGACCAGCTCCAGGGCCTGTGGCAGAATCCCTGATGGAGAGTCGACTTTCAGCCAGTGCATGCGCTCGTTCGCCCGGAACCAGATGAGTTGTTTGCGGGCGAGCTGGTAGTTGTGCCTGACACAATCATCCACCGCCTGATCGTAGGTGAAACGTCCTTCGAAATACTCGATGAATTGCTTGTAGGTTACAGCATTGACCAGCGTCCTTGTGGGTCCGTAACGCTCGTAGAGCATTCGGCATTCCCGCTCGAGGCCCATATCGATCTGCTCGGCAAGGCGCTTTTCGATCCGGCTTCTCAAGACAGCCCGGTCGTCGTAGTCGAGCCCGATCCAGAGCACCTCGAAAGGCACCGGCTCCAGAGTCGTCGCCTGGGAAAAGGGGATGCCGAGGGCGCTGCTCACCTCGATGGCGCGAATCAGGCGAAAACGATCGTTGACTCCGATTTTTTTCGCCGACACGGGATCCAGGGACTCCAGTCTGGCCAGTAGGGCTTCGTTGCCGTCCTTTTCGGCCAGCTCTTTTAGTCTCTCTCTCAGCTCCTCATCCGGTGGCACTTCCGGTATCGAAAGACCTTCGAGAAGCGCCCTGGCGTAGAATCCCGTGCCACCGCAAACGACCGGCACCTTGCCTCTGGCGAGCAAGTTCTCGAGGATTTCTCCGGCGTCTTTCTTGTATTGCCCGGCGGTATAGACCTGGTCCGGCTCGACGATATCGAGCATGTGGTGCACGACGCCCTGTCTTTCCTCCACGGTCGGCTTGGCGGTGCCTATGTCCATGTATTTGTAGATCGTGCGTGAGTCGCAGCAGATCACTTCACCGTCGAGACGCCGGCTGAGCTCGATTGAAAGAGCCGTTTTTCCGGAGCCGGTGGGCCCGACCACAGCTATGACAGTGCGACTGGGAAGGCTCGAGGTCACGTCAATAAGAGAAGGCCAGACCCTGAAGAAGAATAAGCACCGGAACGGCGAACATCCAGAATCCGTAGATCAAGGCAAGCACCGGTGGCAGTGTCAGGCCGAGAATGATCAGTTTGAGGTTGCTGGCTTTGAGAGCGACTTTGAAGGAAAGAAATTCGAGCAGCAGAAACCACAGGTTCGGGATGACCATGAGCAAGATCACCGCCTGCCCCAGAACTTCGCTGAAACAGCTGATCGGGGCCTGCAGGATGAGAATGGTGAAGGGGAGCCCGGTGAGCACCAGGGACTTGCGCCAGCTCATGCTCTCCACGCCGAAAGCCCGGCAGAGCCCGCGCAGGATAAGAGCGAAGGCAATCCAGTTGATCATTCCCTGGGCTACGGCCAGGACCAGAAGAAGCGCCGAGCCGGCAAAGGAGTGTGGCGTCCCTCGCGAGAGCCCGACGATAGTCAGGGCCAGGGTGACCATGTTGAAGATGCGGATGGAGTTCTTCTTGATCTCGTCTTCATCCGTGACCTCATCCAGTCCGCTCAGGGTGACGAGAGGCTCGACGATGATCCCGTGAATCTCGTCTATGAAAACCGGATGTCCCGGAGATTTCTCGATCGCATCTGTGGTCAAAGCAGTTCCTTTTTATTGCGCGAGCCAGAGAGGCTGCCGGTAGAATCGCGAGCGCAGGGACAGGGGAAGGACTTCCTCGATCAGGCTGGTCTGCGGTTTGAGAGCGCCCGCCCTTGACTCGAGCAGGATGGAGAGAACTCCATCAGACGAGCCATAGTCGACCGGTAGATCTTCCTCGAGACCGTAGCGCTTCTTGCAGAGATTTTGCAGCTCGGTGATCGCGTCTGTCTGGCTGCCCAGCTTGTCCACCAGCTTGAGCGCCAGGGCCTGTCTGCCGGTGTAGACCCGGCCGTCAGCCAGCTTGCGCACCTCTTCTTTCTTGAGATTTCGGCCTTCGCTGACGGCGGTGACGAATTGATCGTAGCTGTCGTCGATCAGGTCCTGGAGAATTTTTCGCTCTTCATCGGTCATGGGCCTGTACATAGAGGTGATGTCCTTGAATGGGCCGGACTTGACGATCTTGGGCTGCACACCTACCTTGTCCGCCAGGTCTTTGATATTGATCATCGACATGATTACGCCGATGGACCCCGTCAGGGTCCCCGGATTGGCATAGATCTTGTCTGTGGCGCAGGCGACGTAGTAGCCTCCTGACGCCGCGATATCGCCCATGGATGCCACCACCGGCTTCTGTTTCTTGAGCTTCTTCACCGCCGCGTTCAGCTCCTGGGACGAGCCGACGGTGCCTCCGGGCGAATTGATCCTGAGGAGCACCCCTTTGACTTTCTTATTGCGTCCGGCTTTCTCGAGCTTGCGCACCGTTGATGATGCCCCGCGCGAGAGGGACAGCACCGATTCGCGCTCGTCATCGGCAATCACGCCCTCCAGGCTGATCACTTCAATGCGATCGCTCAGCTTCACAGCCCAGCTGCTCTCGCTCACCCCCTCGTCGGGAGATGGCTTGCCGCGTTTGGCGAAGAGGCCCACAGGGACAGCGACCACACACAACCCGATGATCATCCAGACGATCCAGGCTTTTTTATTTTGTTTTTCAGGCATCAGATCAAACCGTAGTGAGGCGCCAGCCTAGAGATTTTTGGAGGAGTCCGGAGGCTCGGCGATCATCGTCGTCGGCTGGCTTTCTTCCGGGTTGACGATTTCGGGATGGAGTTTCTTTATCTCTTCGTCGATCTCGCCGTCGAGTTTTTCCACAGCCTTGAGACCGGCCATGTCGATGAGACCCTGCCTTAGCTTGGAGAGCTCGGAGCCGACATCCTCGATATCGCGCTGTTGCTTCTTGAGAGTGTACTCGATCTCGATTTGCTTGACGGCGTCCTGATTGCCTCTGGTGGCGGCAGCCATGCGCTTGAGATGCTCGAAATCGGAGTTGGCGGTGAGAAGCGACATGTGTTTCCGCTTGTAGTCGCGGAAATTGCCGACCAGCTTATCGGCATTGGTGCGAATCATGTTATAGAGCATGATCTGCTCTGTCTGGGTGATCCGTGCTTTCTTGGCGATATGGCTCTCTTGCATGTTGAGCAGTTGAGCAAGAGTGTTGGCCCCGACATTGTTAAGCATATAAGTGCCCGGAGTCGGGTTCATCGCGGTCATGGCGCTCATGGCTCCCATGGCGGCGGTGCTCAGGGCGCGCATCAGCAAGGTGACAGTGCGGGACGGATCGCTTGCCGGCATGAGCTTCTGCAGGACGAAATTGATATCCGGAGAGCGGGTCAGAGTCGCTTCCCACAGGGCCGTGAGTTGCTGCCTTTCGAGCTCCCGCACTTCATCCAGCTTGTTGGCTGTCTCGTCGGCGGACTCCATTAGAGGAAGGGGCACGGCGTTGACCGTGTTGGCCTGGTCGATGGCGCTGCCGCCGAGACCCGAGACGCTTTCGCTCTTGCTGCCTTTGACGCTGGTGGGAGCAAGCAGGTTCTGCTTGCCTTCCAGAGGTCCTTTGGGGATAAACTGATCGGTGGTTACGGTGGCCCTGAGGGGCTTGCCGTCCACGGAGTCGCCTTCACCTGCCTCGCCGGAGGACGGGGCAGCTGCCGCGGCGGGCTCGCTGGTATTGTCAGCGGTGCCCTGGTCCAGGCTTATCGGCGAGATGTCGACTTTTTTCTCTTGCTCCGCCTGTGGTGTCACTTCCGGGATGGCGTCCAGGTCGATTTTGTCGTTGACCGGCATCTGCAGGGAGGCCTTATTGCTGCGTCCCACCGAGAAAGCGGCCGCCGGCATCAGGCTGCCGGCTGAGAAAGCCACGGCGGTGGCGGCCAGGACCACCCGGTAACCATTGGACTTGCGGCTGTTAGTAAGGATCGTCATTAAGAGCACCTTTTCCGAATTCCTTTCATGAACACCGAGAGATGTGGACTGGCATCTGCAGGTGCCCGCAAACCACGCCAATATACCATGCCGCTATCTCTTTGAAAGTTACCATTTGTCAATCTGGAAGCGGCTTTGAGCGCCCCGGGCAGGCTGGTATTAAAATCGGCTCACTTAACCCTTCTTCGCACTGGACGCAAAAATTATGAGACCGACAAAGACCACCAGGGTAGCCACTTGATCGAAAACCATCATCTGTACTTGCTTGAATTCATATGAGGTCAAAAGGTTAACCAGGTACCAGAGCTTAAAAAGCGCTCCTATGAAGGCTGTCACCATGATAGCCATAGTGCCCCCTGATGGAGCGCCACTGGAAACCCCCTGAAAATCATCGGCGGGCTCGTCATCGACAAGATTAGAAAAGGATCGTCTGTCCCTGCTGCCGCGACGGCGATCTTTCTGCCTGCGGTCTTGAGGCCCGAGTTCTTGCGGGGCCGGCTCTGCGGGTCTGGCCACGGTGAGGGGATTGGCTGCCATCTGGGGTCTTGGGACCGGAGCCGGACCCGGAGCCGGGACCTGACCCTGACCGGGCACCTGACCCTGTCCCGGTAACTGACTCTGTCCCGGTACCTGACTCTGTCCCGGTAGCTGACTCTGTCCCGGTAGCTGACTCTGTCCCGGTAACTGGCTCTGTCCCGGTAACTGGACGCTCTGCCCGGGACCGGGGCTCTGGAAGAGCTGTGGAGGCTCCACGGTGCCCAGAGGCGCCGGTTGAGGCCCTGGGTAGGCCGGTTGCATCGGGGGCTGCGGAGGCGGAGCTTGCTGGGGATAGGGTTGGGGGACTTGTTGTTGAGGAGCTGGAAATGCCGGTTGCTTGGCTGGTGTCTCAGGACCCGGAAATCCTGACTGCGGAGGCTGGGCATGTCCGGGCAGGTCGTGCTTGGGGCGCTTGGCTTGAAGGAGGGGAGAGCGCAACACGTTAGGGTCTTCGGCGTCGTCGTCATCATCGTCATAGTCATCGAAGTCGTTGAAGTCATCGCCGCCGAGAATGGGGGAATGCAGTCTCTGCCTGCCCCCTGCCCGGGGCTCGCTCGGACGCGGTCGCGGGCTGGGAGCATCGTCGTCACCGAGAAGAGGCGAGCGCAGATGCGGCGCTCCGCCGGGCGAGGGACGCCGGACCGGCTCGTCGTCGTCTTCGTCGCCGAGAAGCGGCGAGCGAAGCTTGCGTTTGCCCTTGTCGGCTTTGGGACCTCTCGGGGCGTCATCGAAGTCGTCCAGGTCATCGTCCTCGGCGCCCAGAAGCGGCGAGCGCAAACCGCCCCGCTTGGGGGGGTTTCTATCTGTCTGGGAGCGCGGACGAACGTCCTCGAATTCGTCTTCTTCCTCCGCGCCTCCCAGAATGGGAGAGTGGAGTTTGACCTTTTTCTTTTTCGGTTTGCCTGCCGGACCCGGGGCACCCGTCTGGGCCTGGGGAACCGTCTGTCCAGGAGCTGGTCCGGGTGCTGATATCGGAGCCTGTCCAGCTGCAGGACCCGAAAGAGGTCCCGGTCCTGCCGATACCGGAGGACCGCCGGGGACTGAAGGTCGGGGTTGCTGGGGGCGAGGAGCCTCTCCTGATCCGAATCGTTGCCCGCATTCGGCGCAAAACGATGCGCTGTCTTCGTTCATAACCTGACAAATCGGGCACTGGATCACGTTAATTCCTCTTTCGATGGTCCCTGAGTGGCTATCTAATAGTTTAATTCACATCGCTGGCGTTCTCTAATCACATTATCCGTTACCTTTCGTAGCCTGTCTGCGCCCATCTCTGCGGATTACTAGAACTAGCTAATCTATGTCTGGCAGTGCTCGTGTTAGACTGACAACCCATCCACTTGACTGCTGATGAAAGCGGTTGGTTTCCCAATTCATTGGAGACGAAGGAGACTAAACACGATGAGTCGATCCGGAAGATCGTTCACTGCTCTGACCATGGCCGGGCTCCTGGTCATGCCTGTCTTTGCCTTACCAGCGATGGCGGACAGCGATCCGCAGCTCAACTTCAAGATCTATAACCCGGACACTTCGTTCCTGGGACCGATCGGCGAGACCGGTGAGGCCAAGAGCGAGTCCACCGAGACCTCCGAGCCAGCTGCTCCGGCCGACAGCACCGACGAACCGAAAGAGGAAGCATCCTTATTAAAGGAAGAGGTTCCGCAACTCGACGACAGCACTCCCTCCACTGAAGAGGCCCCCAAGACCGCCAGCGAGAATGCCGACACCGCGGACAGTGCTGACAGTGCTGACGGCGAGAAGGTGACCAAGCGCCTGCAGGGTTATGTCAGGGTCGTGCCTACCGGCACCAAGATTCCCATCATTCTCGATACAGCCATCGATAGCGATACCAGCCAGGAAGCCGATGAGTTCTCGGCCCGTACCTCTGAAGACCTGAGCATCGACGGCTCCACGGTAATTCCAGCCGGCTCGATCATCAAAGGTCGTATCGCTCAGCTCAATTCGCCGAAGCATCTAAATCGCTCCGGCTCGGTGGCTCTGAAGTTCGATACCATCACCACTCCGGACAACCGTCAGATTCCTATCGTCGCCAACCTCGTGGCTCGAGGCGGTGTCGTTCATGCCCGCAGGGGTCTCAAGGATATCGCCATCGATACCGGCGCTGTCGCCATCCCCACCGCGGTCGGCATCGGCATCGGTGCTCTGGCAGGCGGCACCTCGAGCTCCAGCTCATCCAGCTCCAGCGGTATCGGTCGCGGTGGTGCCGCCATGATTGGTGCCGGTGTAGGTCTTGCGGTCGGTGTCGCCATTCTGCTTTCCAAGAAGGGCAAGAAAATCGATGTGAGACCCGGCGACGAGCTCAAAATCCAGCTCGCCGAAGATCTCAGAATGCCGATGATGTAGTTTTCACCGGAAATACCCCTGATCGAATTCAGGGGTATTCCCGAGCCAGCTTCATGCCCTTCCGCCGTGCCGTTCCGGGACGGCGCTTCTATTATCAGGTCTACAGGATCGTGGCTTGGTAGGCGGAGAGAAAGGTATGCAAACCATGAACAGACCGCCCGAACTGGCTTGTGCCATGTCGGTGGTGCCGGGGCTCGGTCAGATTTTCAATGGCGACTGCCGCAAAGGATCGATATTTCTGGCGGTGGGCGTTATCAACATCTTTATTCTTTTGACCCTGATTTTCAGCGCCGGAATCGTTCATACCCTCGAGCGGTTCGGTCGGTCCATGGAAGTAAGACCCAATGCCGAGCTCATCGAGACTCTCAATAATACAGGCATAGGCAGTCCTGTCTCTGCGATCTTCGTCGCCCTGTTCATCTCTTTCGTCGCCTATGCCATGCGAGACGCATACGATCAGGCCCGCCGCTCGACAAGGCGGTTGCTCTATGCCGATTCGGCGATGAGCCTGCCCGAGGCCACCAGCGGTTCTTATATCTTTCATATAGCTCTGATGCTTTCCCTGATCATCCTTGGTTTTTTCTTTCTGGTTCCACCGCCGCCTCGCGCCCAGGTGCTCGACATCGAGTTTCTCGACAACCCGGTGGAGAAGGAAGAGAAATCCGATTCGACGGTGCGCGCTCGGCAAAGCTCCCGCAGCAACCTCCGCCGGGATCCGAATCGACCGGTATCGGCCTCGAGCCCTGCTCGTGCTTCTGGCTCGAAGCCGGCTCACTTCAAGCCGGCTCACATCAAACCTGTTCACATCAAACCAGCTCACATCGAGCAAGCTCAATTCAAGCCGGCTCCGCCGTCGCGCTTCCGGCCGGCAACTGCCAGTCAGCCGATTCTGAAGCTCCCCGGTCTCCCGGACATATCGCGGGCCCCCGGCCCGTTGCCCATGGTCGCTCCGCCTCCTGCGCCCGGCTCCATGAACGTGCCGGTCCCGGCTTCGGTGAAGCCGGGAGGCGGACTGGCACCGGGACCGCAAACCAGCCGCCGGTTTGAGTCGATCGGCTCAGGCGAGCGGACCGGCTCGGCGCCCGGTCCCGATACCGCTCCCGTTCATGCCGACCGCGGTTCGGAAAGCGTTTCGGGTCCTGCTCCGGTGGTTTCTTCGGGACGATTTCAGGGAACCCGGAACGTCCACCATGTGCCTGCACCGGTCAGAGCAACCGGCCGTGATTCCGGTCCCGGTCCCCTGGTCGCCGTCGCTCCGGATCTCGGCACCGGGGGCAGAGGCTCGGACGACGCAAGAGCCAATTCTGCCAGGGACGGCAAAGGCGATGAAGGCTCTCCCGACTCCAGCGAAGTGGATTTCGCTTCCTATATGGCGGAGCTCCAGCGGGCCATCCGTCGTCGCTGGTACCCGCCTAAATGCCCGACCAGCAGGCGAGTCCAGGTGACTTTCAAGATTCATCGCAACGGCTCCATGTCCAATCTCGGACTTCTTGCATCGTCCGGGGTAGCCATGGCCGATCAGGCTGCTCTCAAGGCTGTTCAGCTGGCGGCGCCGTTCCGGCACCTTCCCCCGGGATCTCCTGATGATGTGGATATTCAGTTCACTTTCGACTACAGGGTCTTTGAAGGAAGGCTGCGCTGAGATCTCGAAAGCGAGGGTCACCGTTCTTGATACCAGCCGGCTCGGTCCCGGGGATCTTTTCGAGAGCCGTCACAAAATCTCAGGGTTTACCCTGGATTCGGACCAGGTTTTTTACGCTCAACGATCTGTGTCAAAACGCCGGGCGCCGGTTTTGCAAAGGGTTTATATTGAGGATGGCAAAGGCACTCGATGACCTGCCTACTAAGAAGATTTGATCTTAAAGGTGTTATACTTACAAAACGTTAATGCTAGACTGAATTCGTCAGGTCAAACTCTTATTCCAGGTCAGAAAATAGCAAGGACTGGACCCGATTACCAATGTCTACCTCAACGAGACAACCACACACGCAACGCCCCCAGCGCGATCCTAATATGGCTGGACTGCTCTCGGTCATCCCCGGGCTGGGGCAGCTCTATAACGGCGAGAACCGCAAAGGCCTGCTCTTCCTGTGCGTCGGCGGTATCAACTTCGTCGTTTTTCTCTCTTTCATATTCAACCAGGCGATTCTCACTGGTCTAGAGAGTTTCGGCCAGGCCCACGATATCCAGCCCAACATACAGCTCATGAACGCCATGAGCAGTCTCCATCTGGGCAGTCCTGCCTCCCTGGTCCTCATGGGACTTTTCCTCGCTTTCGTCGCCTACAGTATGCGGGATGCCTACGATCATGCCGCCCGTCTGCACCGCAAGCATATATATGCTGACGCCATCATGGAGATGCCCGAGGCTACCAGCGGCTCCTATCTTTTCCATGTGGCCTGTATGGTCACTTTCCTTATTCTGGCTTTCTTCTTCCTGATTCCGCCTCCTCCCAAGGTGCAGATCACCGATATCGAGTTCATTCAGAATCAGCAAGAAACCAAGCGCAAGATCAAGTCTCAGCGCAAGGCCGAGAAGAATTCCGAGAACAGGGGCAAGCACAATCCCAACAAGCCGGTGCGGGCACCATCTCCGGCGCCCAAGAAACAGAGCAACCCGAGCCCGGTTTCGAAGCCGACACCCAAGCCGACGCCGCAGCCGCAGAAACAGGCTCCGTCTCCCAAGCCGTCCCCGGCTCCGCGCCCGACTCCGCGCCCGACACCGACACCTAATCGAGCGCCCTCGCCGACACCGAGACCGACTCCCAGTCCGACGCCGACTCCTTCGCCTTCGCCGACACCGACCCCCACGGCAATGCCGAAGACGCCCTTCGCCATGCCCAATCCGTTCGCTAAAGCACCCGCCTCTCCCAAGGCTGCGCCGACCCCGGTGCCCGCTCCCATGGCGGTGGGCAATGTAGGTACTCCGGCTCCGGCGCCCAAAGCAGCGTCGGCCATAAGTTCGGGCAATCCCGGACCGGCACCGGCACCGATTGCTTCCATCAGCACCAGAGGAACCTCCGGCGGGGGCGGGTCGCATTCGCCTGTGCCGGTAGTCGCCGGCGGCGGCTCCAGCAAGGGCGGCGGCTCCGGCTCTCCCGGACCGGCTCCGGCTCCCACCCGCTCGTCTTCGGGCTCCGGTTCCGGTGGCGGCAGCGGACCGTCCCTGGCGGTGGCACCGAGTGTCCCGAGAGCCTCAGGGGGCGGCGGCGGTCAGGGAGTCGAGGGCAACCCCGACAAGGGTGCCAGAGACGGTGCCCCGTCGCTAGAGGCCGAGAAAGACGTCGATTTCGGTCCCTATATGGCTGACCTGCAAAGGCGAATCAAGCGAGCCTGGTTCCCCCCCAAAGGTAACGAAAGTAAAAGAGTGATGGTCGTCTTCAAGGTGCACCGAAACGGCACCATGTCCAACCTGCGCTTGCAAAGATCTTCAGGTCTGGCCATTGCCGATCAGGCCGCTCTCAAAGCAGTCCAGAATGCCGCTCCCTTCAGACAATTACCTGACGGTGCGCCGGCGGATGTCGACATCCAGTTCACCTTCGATTATAACGTCTTCAAGGGCTCGGGTAGTGGCAGCCTTCGTCGATTCTGATAGACTCTTTTGGCCGGGTGGCGTATTGGCAGCGAAAAGGCAGCGCAAGGAATTGATTAGGACTTAGGAGAGAGCATGGAAAACAAATTCATCACTTATTTCATCGAGTTCATGGTTGCCGACTGGTTCGCCTCCATCCCGATTACCATCTGCTCGGTGGCTACCCTGGCTGTTATCTTCGAGCGATATCTTTACTACCAACAGAACCGCCGGGATGTGACGGCCTTCATCCACCAGCTCCAGCGCGAGCTCGAGAACAACAACCTACAGAAAGCCCAGGCTACATGCTCTCGCCTGGGCGGCGTCGTCGGAGAAGTAGCCGAAGAGGGTGTGCGTCTCCTTGCCGAGCAGAAAGAGGACTTCTCCAAGGCTTTCGATATCACAGTCGGTCTGGTCTCTCGCAAACTCGAGAAGAATCTCGCGGTTCTGGGCACCATCGGAGCCACCTGCCCCTTCCTGGGACTGTTCGGTACCGTGGTCGGCGTCGTGTTCACACTCGATGAGCTGGGCGCTTCCGGCGGCGGAACCCAGACCGTCGTCGTCGGGGTCGCCAAAGCCCTGATCGCTACCGGATATGGTCTCATCGTCGCAATCCTCGCGGTTATCTTCAACAACTGGTACACCAATACCGTCAAGCGTTTCAACGACGACTTCCAGCTCCTGAAGCTCCTCTTCCTGAGCTTTGTCGCCGAGAGCGGTGAAGCCACCTATGTGCAGTAAGGCAGTGAGCTAGACGGAAAGCCGAAAGAGGGGGTGAGGGACTATGGCAATGGGAGCTGTCGGTGAATCTTTCACCGATATCAATATCACCCCCCTTACCGATGTCTTTCTGGTTCTCCTCGTGATCATGATCCTGATCGCCCCCCTCATCGACAAGTCCGAACTCAAGATCAAGCCGCCTGAGACCTATAATGCCAAGAAAGAGAACTCCCGCACCAAGACGGTGATGATCGACGTCGATGCTGCCGGCAATGTCGCCATCCAGGGAAAGACCCTGGAGGACAAGAGTCCGGAGGCCATTCAGGCGAAGCTCCAGGACATCTTCTCCAGGCTTCCGGACAAAGAGGTCCCGGTAACCGTCAACGCTGACGGCGACTGCAAGCAGAAGGATATCATCGTAATCATGAATGCCTGCTCTCAGCTCGGGGTCAAGCGCATGCGCGTCGCCACGATTCAAACCAAGAACTACTGACCAATAACCACTGACCTTCGATGTCTCAACCTTATCAGCTGGGTTTGATCGGCTATCCGGTCGGCCACTCACTGTCGCCCCGGCTGCACCGGGCGGCCCTTTCCGCTGCCGGGTTGCAGGGCGACTACCACTTGCTTGCTGTCGCTCCCGAGGCTCTGGACGATTTTCTCTCGAGCCTTCGACCTGGAGTAGCGAGCTACCAGGGCCTGAACGTCACCATTCCTCATAAGCAGGCAGTGATTGCTCATATGGACGAGCTGTCACCCTCGGCCCGCAGAGCAGGGGCGGTGAACACGATCATGATCCGCGACGGCGGGCTCGTCGGCTACAACACTGATATCCAGGGTTTCAAGGCCGGTCTCGATCGGTTCGAGCGGGAGCCGGGAAAGCCCCGAATCGGTGTCGTCATCGGGGCGGGCGGGGCAGCCAGGGCCGCCATTCTCGGGCTCGCTGAGCTGGCTTTCGACGAGATTGTCGTGGCAGCCCGGGACCGGTCGAAGACCAGGGTCCTGGTGAAGGCCTTCGATGAACTCGATTTCCCGGCTCTTGTGAGGGCTGGTGATCCTGAGAGCCTGGCAGGGATTGCTGCCTCTGTTCTGGTCAACGCCACTCCCCTGGGACAGTCCGCCGAGCCCACCTTCTCGGTGCCGGGCTGGTTCGAGCGGGCTCTCGACTGTCTCGGTGCGGACGGGCTTTTCTATGACCTGGTCTATGCCCGGGAAGCCTCCGGCCTGACACCGCTAGTGGAGGCGGCCAGAAAAAGAGGCTTGCCGTCCATTGACGGCACAGTCATGCTTGTGCACCAGGCAGCAGCTGCTTTCGAGATCTGGACCGGCCATAAACCCGATATCTCGGTCATGAGAGAGGCGATATACCGGAGCTGAATTCGCACCGTATATAGTGGTTTAGATGAACGGTGCCTGACCTTCGAAGAACACCGGCACCAGCTGCATGGCGAGCCCCAACTCGCCTTCGATGGCGAGGATTCCGGAGAGGGCGGCGGTCATTGCCGTCATTCGGCCTGCCAGGATCATATCGAGGTCGTCGGCGTTGATGGAAATCGAGCAATCGGCTTTGTCGGTCTCACCGTCATGCGGGATAAACTCGCAGGTGCCGTCTGCTATCTTGGTAATCCAGGAACCACCGCCTTCTCCTCTGATGGTGAGAATATAGGTGGCGCACATATTTCTTGCTTTGTCCGGATTGAATCGACGTTGCAGTTCTTCGATTTTCTCGTTGGCGAGCACGACCTCATCCTTAAAGTAGCAAGGCAGGCAGAATTATAACGCAATGCGCTTGCGATCGTTGAGGTGGGGCCAGGCTTTATTAGGAAAATCTAGGCCAGATTGCCTGAATCGAGCCGGGTCCGGCACAATATCCGTTACAACTTCGAGTTAACGACCATGAGCGATAAGAAGAAAGCCGACAGCAGCAGCAGTAGCAGGCGCCGGCGACGCAAGGGCTTCACCAGCGTCTCGAGCGTGCTCTCGGCCGTGGCCAGCAAATTCGGTCTCGAGACGCGCATGAAAGAGCAAGCCTTCATGTCGATGTGGCAGTACGTGGTGGGAGAGCCGCTCTCATCCCTGTCCAGACCGGTCTTCATCGACTACCAGCGCAATCTCGTGGTCGGGGTTCGTGACAGCGCCGTTGCTTCCGAGCTGAGTCTCAGGAGAAAGGAGATCATGGCCAGCCTTCGCTCGCTTGCCTCGAGCGTCGGCATCGGCATTGCCGGCGTTCGTTTCGACGTCAGGCACTATCATCGCTCGACGCCTGAGACGGGCTCTGCGATGCTCGCTCAGCCGCAATCTCCGGCTATTCCAGAGCCCTCCGACAGGGATCTCGATAACCTGGCTCTGGAAGACTCGTATCTCGAGGAGCTGGCTTTCATCGAAGCTTCCATGTCCTCATCCGGAGGAGATGAAGAAGTTAAGAAGCGTATCCTGGGTATCTATGAGCGAGAGTTAAGGCACCGGCAGTGGCTTGCGGCAAGCGGCGCGCCGCTCTGCAGTTTGTGCGGTCAGCCGGAGCGACGGCTGCATGGAGGCGAAGCTCTCTGCACGCCCTGCTATGTGGCTTCGCTTTCTCGGAGCAAGACTTAACAAAGTGCAAGATTGAACTTATTCAAGGCTTCCTGATGACTACTATGTTATGATTCGCCCGCGGTTGTAAGTTGCTTGATTTTCGCCGCAGCCAAGCGCTTTGGAGAGTCGTCAAGACGGGGCGCCAGGTAAAGCGAAATCAACCGGGAAACCAATATGATCCGACTGCAGAACGTTTCGAAAACATATGGCGGAAGACCGGCGTTGAAAGACGTCAATTTGCATGTCGCCCTGGGCGAGTTCGCCTTCCTCGTCGGCCCATCGGGCGCCGGCAAGTCCACGCTCATGCGTCTTCTCTACCGGGAAGAGGTCCCGACCCAGGGCTCGGTCTTCATCGGCGGCGTCAATCTCACCAAGCTGTCGAGCAGGCAGATTCCTCTCCTGCGCCGGCGTCTAGGAATCGTTTTCCAGGACTATCGACTGCTTCCAAACCAGACGGCTTTCGACAATGTCGCTTATATCCTTCGGGCTCTCGGTGTCGAAGAGAGCGAGGTGCGCAAGCGGGTGAGCAGCGCACTGAATGTGGTGAACCTCGACGACAAGGCCGGTCACTATCCGGATCAGCTGTCGGGTGGTGAGCAGCAGCGGGTAGGGATCGCCCGGGCGATAGTCAACGGACCGCCGGTGCTGCTGGCCGACGAGCCTACCGGCAACCTCGATCCCGCGACATCCCTCGAGATCGTCCAGTTGCTCGCCCGAATATCGCAGAGAGGCACCACTGTGCTGGTTTCTACCCACGACCATACCATCGTCAATGCTATGCGCCGGCGAGTTATCTCGCTCCGCCAGGGAGAGATCGTCACGGATGTGGATTGTGGAGTTTACGAAGTCGAGGTCGGTCAGAGCTGATGCGCCAGTTGAGAATCTTCTTCCGAGTAGTGGTGGAGACCTTCCTTGGTCTCAAGCACAGTGGCTGGTCCAACTGGCTGGTGGTGAGCATTCTCACCATAGCCCTGACCATCTTCGGGAGCATTCTGCAGCTCACCATGACGCTCAAGAATGTGGTCAATTCTTTCGGCTCGCAGATGGTCATCTCGGCTTATCTGGACAATAACCACGAGCCCCGCAATGTCGCCCGGGAAGTGAGCCAGTTCAACGAGGTCCGCCTGGTGGAAGTGGTGACCAAGGACGTGGCCTGGGAAGACATGAAGAAGAATCTCAAGGTAGCCTCCATTCCCAATCCCCTGCCCAACACTTTGCACATAACGGTCTACAGCCCGGAGCAGGTGGAGAAGCTCGCTCCCAAGCTCAAGCTACTTCCCGCGGTGGAAGCGGTCAAGTATCCCCTGATGGTGGCAAGACGAATCAACGAGATCCGGCACTTCTTCGAGATTGCCGGTGTGGCGGTCACGGCAGCCCTCACCACCGCCACCCTTACAGTGATCGGCAATACCATTCACCTGGTCATCCAGGCTCGCAAGCGCGAGATCGAGATCCTCAGTCTCATGGGCGTAGGACATTTCTATATCAAGTGTCCTTTCGTCTTGCAGGGTGCCATTTATGGAGCCCTGGCCGCGGCTCTTGCTATGGGCGTTCTGCTTGTCATGCAGTTCTACGTGGTTCAGCCGTATATGCTCAGTCACCTGGTGAGCTTCGTTTCGCTACTGCCTCAGCAGCTCGAATACAGCCTCGTGCAGACCTTCATGGTCATGCTTATTCTCGGTGTGGCCGTCGGGGCCGGCGGCGGCGCCTGGACGTCTGGCCGCTATATCAAGATCTAGAGAGTTGCTCTCAAAAGGAGAGCCGGGCGGCAAGCCCGGCTCCATTGTCTTTATGGCTGCTCCCTGAGCTTACTTGACCGCTGCCTCGAGCACGGTCACTTTCACCATCTTGTCGTCTTTGCGGAGATTCATGACGTTCTCGAGTCCTTCCACGACTCGACCGAAAACCGCGTACTGTCCATCCAGGAAGTTGGCGGCGCCCAGGGTGAAGTAGAACTGGGACGTTGCGGAGTTGGGATCGTTGGTTCTGGCCATGGCGATTACTCCGGCTGCATCATGCTTGAGATGGGGTTTGGTTTCCAGTGGTATGGTCTTTCCGGAGCCACCAGTGCCGGTGCCGGTCGGGTCGCCGCCCTGGATACAGAATCCGGGTTCGTAACGGTGGAAAATCAGACCATTATAGAAGCCCTGGCTGACCAGACCGAGAAAGTTGTTGGCGGTGGTCGGAACTTCGCTCTGGAAGATCTGGACTTTGATGGGGCCTTTGGTGGTTTCCATCAGTACGACTGGATCAGTGTTTGGCATTTTGAATCCTCACTTTTTAGAGTACGAGTTACCGTTTTTTCTTCTTGTTTCCTTCGTCCACATAGACTTTCGTCATGTGGTCGCCTTTGTGAATCTGAAAGACCGTCTCGATGCCCTCCACGACTTTGCCGAAGACGGCGTATTTGCCGTCGAGCTCGCTGCGTGGCTGGAGAAGAATATAAAACTGGGAGGTGGCGGAGTTCGGATCGCTCTTTCTGCCCATGCCGACTATACCGGCTTCATTGTGCTTGCGGGCGGAAATCTCGAGCGGTATGGTCTCGCCGGAGCCACCAGTGCCGGTGCCGGTCGGATCGCCGCCCTGAATCAGGAAATCCGGCTCCCAGCGGTGAAAGGTGAGACCGTTGTAGAAACCCTTGTTTACCAGCTTGAGGAAATTCGCGGCGGTCACCGGCGCCTCTTCCTCGAAAACCCTGATCTTGAATGTGCCTTTGTCAGTCTCCACAACCACTACAGGGTCGTCGCTTTTCTCGGCTTTTCGCGATGCCGCAAGGGCGCTGTCATTGAACAGGGCGGACCAGAGCACCATGACAATTGAAAGAGCGGCTAGATATACCTTCGCAGCTTGCTGCATCGGGCTTATTTCTCCCTGGACAAACCGAAACGCCTCAGATTGTATCAAGTCGCGCCGGTATTAACGAATTTTTTGACCGTCAGCGTTGTCCGCCCTGCCAGATATGGAAATCTTGAGTACTCCCGAGATTCGAGTATAGGGCGGATACATCACAGGCAGGTAGAGCTTGTCGCTGCCTGTCAGCTCAGCCTCGGGAAAGGCAGCCCAGCCTTCGGTATCATCGCCGGGCATCATCAGGCGCGTACCCAGCCTCTCGGCTTCCACCTCATGGCGACCGGCATCCCGACCCAGAGCGATGCCCAGGTTTCGCTTGCGGTACTCGCCCGGGTTCATCGCCTCATAAGCGAGCATGCCTCCCAGACCCAGGGTGCCCACCCCGACGGCGCCCACCAGAGCTTTCTTCTTGGCGGAGAGAATGGTGTTGTCATGCTCCTCGAGCGTCTCGGCGGAGACGGAGATTTTCTTGTCCGTGCGGTCTCCGGCCATGGCGGCTTCCAGGCTGACCCTCTTGGTCCCTCCGGGCGCGGAGGGATTCAAGGATGCCTTGTTGCCCAGGATGAGCATGGGGCTTCGTCCGGTGTTTTTTACCCTGACTTTGAGAAAGCGCAGTCGGTCTCCTTTGTAGCGGCTCAGAGGAGAATACTCCATGAGCTCGGCACTGGTCTCGATCGCTTCCGATTGCGCCGAGCCTTTTATAAAGTCCTGGTCCGGCTTGCTTCTCACTTCTTCGGGTGAGGTGGGCAACTCTCTTGCGGGTCCCGGCAGTATAGGAGAGCGAAGAGGAGTGTCGAGCCCGGCGGCGTCGGTTTCGTCCTCGAGAGCCTGGCTGAATGCCGGTGGACCAAGAATGAGATAGATGACCAGGAGCAAGCCCGGGAGCTTGATTGTCGAAGGCACGGCGTTTTCCTTTATATAGCCGAGAAGCTATTTTAACTCAGCGTTTTCGCCGGCCGATCAACTGATAAGTAACCTTGCACCGCACGCCTTCGCCCTGCTTGACGATGGAGATTCGCTCGAGACCGTTGAACTGGGCGCCACCATTCTGGAGAGTCATGACCACAGCTTCCTGGGCCATAGTGTTCTTCATCGGATGCTGGTAGCGGATGAAAGCAGTGTCTCCTTTGACGTCTTGAATGAAGATCGGGCTCTTGACTCCCATGTCGTTGGTGAAGCTGTAGCCGGAGCCGGGATTGCCGCTGATCACCCATTCGTTCTGGGTCTGCATGGCGAAAGCACCGGAAGCCTGTTGCTGGAACTCGGGATTCTTCGCTTCTACTTTGGTGCGCTGACCCTGAACGAGCCAGCTTCCCATGAACCCGGGCGGCAGAGGAATGCTCTTCTGAGTCATGGCGCCGGCCTTGAGCGCCTTGGGAGGGCGTTTGTCGACATTGCCCTGGAGAGGCTGAGGCACCGCTACCGCCTGGGGCTCGGGATAAGAGGCTTCGCCCTGGTAGGGATCCTGCACATAGCCTTTCTGCTCGATGCCGAGCTTGAACGGCTCGTCGGCCCCGACGACGGTGAAGAGCCCCGGCGACAGGGCCAGGAGAGCCAGCAGGGCTGGCAAAGACAGGTGTGCCTTTTTTCGCATAGATTTCTCCTTGCCCGATGTCCAGGTTCTTCTGGTCATTGTAGTGGTTTTAATATTATTTAACCAATGCTGTCTTATTTGCCGTTTTTGCCGGCGGCAATTTCCAGACCGGCGATCTGCTTGGAGAATCCCATGTCGATGAGTCTTTTGTAGGCAGACTGACCGGTCTCGGACCTGGGCTCGGCTACGACGATGTCCACAAGGGGACCGAGGGCTTCCGGATAACGATTCATCTTGATGAAGAGATCGGCTTTGAGCAGTTTGGCGCGGTTCTTCAGCCGGCTGAACTCCAGGGCTGTCTCACGCTCGGATTTTGCTTGAAGCTGGGTATTCTCGCTCTTCTCGAAAGCTTTGAACATTTTCCAGTGGGCGTCGGCAACATCCTGGAGCCACTCGGAGATGGCAAAAATTCCATCTTTCACCTGGTCAGGATTGGAGACCGCCAGGCGGTTCGAGAGCTCTTCTATCTTGTTTTTTGCGTCCAGGCTCGAAAGCGGAAGCTGGCTGTATATATTGCCGGCTGGCGGAGCAGGCTCGGCGCCCGGTATCGGTGCCTTATCTATTGACCCGGGGAGAGGAGAATGGCTGCTCGAGCCCGGGAGCGGCGACGACGTCTGATAGCTCGGAGCGCTGCTCGGATTGTTGCCCGGTATGGGGGAGCCATGTTGAGCGATCGCTTCGGACATGTGCAGTATCAGCCCGGTAAGGGTGGCCAGGGCAATTATTCCGGCTCTAGTCACTTTCTCTACTCCAAAGAATACAGTAGAAATTCTAGCATCCTCCAGCCACCCCTTGTGCTAGGATCAGGTGCCGCCTGTGGTGGCTTGCATTACTATGAGGGTGTCCGTGAAGAGTCAGCTTTCGGTCGTAGAGTCTGCCCGAGCGTATTTCGGCTCGCTGCTCTGGCCGATATTCGTTGCCGTCCTGCTCTGCGCCCCGGCACGATTGGCACCGGCGCTCGGGGCTGATCAGACGACTGATCAGAGTGCTGATTCTTTTGCAGATCCGTTCGCCGATTCATTCGTAGCCGCTCCGGTACCCCCAGCAGGGTCTGTTTTCCGCAACTACAACACTAATGATCGCTCCTTCGTCAATCGGTTCTTGAAGCCCGGCCAGTACATGCATGAGTCCGAGATCAAGCCGGGGATGGAGGGCTACGGACTTTCGGTGTTCAAGGGCAGCAAGGTGGAGCGGTTCGATATCAAGGTCATCGGGGTTATGAGGCAGTCCCTCAACGGCCGGGACGCAATTCTCGTTCGCATGTCCGGCAGGGCTCTGGAGCGCAATAACGTCGTCCGGGGCATGTCCGGCAGCCCTGTCTATATCGACGATAAGCTTATCGGCGCGATTTCCTACGGTTTCGATTTCTCCAAGGACCCCATAGCCGGAGTTACTCCCATCGTGGACATGCTCGATGCACTGGCCAAGCCGTCCGACGCGCCGAAAGGGAGAGTCACGGGCAAGATCTCCGGGCCGATCGACCTGCGTGGTCGTATGGTTATCGGTGATTCTCCGGGGCGCTCACTGAGCAATCTGCAGCGTTCCATGCTCTCTTCCGGCTCACCGGAAATGGTGCCACTGATGACGCCTGTATCGCTGTCCGGGTTCTCTCCCCGGGCTCAGCAGTATCTCAAGGACCGCCTGGGGCGTTTCGGTCTGCGGGTGAGCCAGGGTACCAGCGGCGGTCTCAATGAGGAGTTGATCAAGCTAGACCCGCGAGCTGCCGACAATCTTGTTCCCGGTAGCGCAGTAAGTGTCCTTCTTTCCACAGGCGACTTCACCTCGGCGGCCACCGGCACTGTGACAGCCTTGTTCGGAAAGCGACTCCTGGCGTTCGGGCATCCGTTCCTGGGCAGTGGCTCGCTTGATGTTCCAATGGGAAGCGCTTATGTGCACGACATCCTGCCCAGCCTTTCGGTGAGTTTCAAGCTTTCTTCCCCGATGAAAGTTCTAGGCTCCATCTATGCCGACCGCCCCTGGTCCGTGGGCGGCGAGCTCGGCCGGTCCAGTCGCATGATCCCGCTCAGTATCAGAATCGTGGACGAGGAGCGTCACTTAGAGAAGAGCTTTAAATCGCAGGTGCTGGACCATCAGGACTTCACTCCCGATATGCTGGCCGGCACGGTGATATCTGCTCTGGACGCCAGTTTTCAGTCGGCGGCTCCCTACGTGATCAAGCTCGATAGCTCGATCAAGGTGAGGGACGGTCCGACTATCAAGCGGCAGGATCAGTTCGCCAGTGGCGAGACCGCTACCGGCGCCGGCTCGATTCTCAGTCTGATGCCTTTTTTCTCCGACCCTGTCGCCGGCTATGTGCGCTCCACCGCCAGCAGGGTGTACGGCAATAAGTTCCGCCGCGCCAGTCTCGAGTCGGTGGATCTGGACATCCGGCTGAAACCGGGGAGGAACGTCACCGAGATCGAAAGGGTGGTGGTCGACAGACCTGTGGTCAAGCCCGGCGAGAAGGTTGTCTTGAGCTGTTTGCTCGATCCTTTTGACGGCGAGAAGTATGTCAGGAGAGTGGAGCTCGAGATTCCGCGAAATGCGCCGGACGGCGACCTCGTAATCGGTGTCACCGGCGGCTCGAAGCTCGGCGAGCTCAGAAAGCGAATGAATCTCCTCGACCCTCCCTCCGAGAACCTCGAGCAGCATCTCAAGAAAGTGGAGGACAGGCCCCGTGCCGACGAACTCATCGCTGTGCTCGCTCTGCCCGATCAGGCTGTCCATATCGGCGGGCGGGCAATCCAGAATCCGCCTGCACACTGGAGCCGCCTTCTTTTCTCCAATAGATTCACCCGGGGCCCGGCCCTGGTCGACGGCGAGGAACGAGTGGTCCTTCCTCTTGATACTCACTTGAACGGCAGCCACATTGTGGCGGTGACGGTGAAGCGTCCGGTCGAGTATATGAAGAAGTCGGCCTGGCTTCCCCTGGACAGCCAGGGCTCCGATAAGGCCAGCTCAGGTATCTATATCACCCGGCAGGCTCAGAAAGTTCTGGAAGCCTCTTCGAAGTCGAGCCTGCCGGTCAAGATCTCCGGAGCCCCCGTGTCGACATCCGGACCTCCTGCCACCACCGGCGGTACGGCTGGAAAGCCCTCTGCGTCTAGCGACGTGTGGGCGACCGGAGCCGAGGGAGTGCATACTCGTTCGGTGCGCATGTGGAATCAGAGCGCTGAGAGCGACTTCGCCGGCGGCAGCAGGGAAAGTGTGACTATAGATAGCTGGGGGCGGATTTTTCCGGGATTCGAGCTGAGCAGCCGGACCGACTTGTTGCCGGATCTGAGAGCCTGGTCTTGCGCTTTCGCTTCCGGTAATCTTTATGTAGGCACTGCCGATCGGGTCATGCGCTGGAGCGGTACCGGTACGCCAAAGCTACAAGCGAAGCTGGATTCGGCGATGGTCCCATGCATGACTGCAGACTCCGCTGGCAACGTCTATGCCGCTGCCGTTCCCTCGGGTAAAGTATTCCAGGTCGCTCCCGGATTCTTGCGGGAAGTCTTCAAACCAAGGGAGAGTGTTATCTCGGCACTCTGCACCGACGGGTCCGGCAACATCCTGGTGGGTACCGCTGGAACCGGAAGGCTCTATAAAGTGAGCCCGACAGGCGGTCTCATATCGACATTCGACACGGGTCAGGCGCATGTCACCAGCCTGTGGTATTGCCGGCGCGAGAATAAGGTTTATATCGGAACCGGCGAGAGCGGCAGCGTATTCAGTCTAGACGCGTCCGGCAAGCTCTCCTGCGAGTACCAGACCGATGCCCATATAGTCACCGGGGCAGTTCGGGACAAGCAGGGTAACCTCTATGTAGTCACTGCGGGTGATGGCGAGCTTATCAGGATCAAGAGAACCGGACATGTAGATAAGCTGGCTACCAGCGAAGCGTTTTTCACTCTTTATTACGATGATATGAGTGACTCGGTCTTTGCTGGTGATGCCGAGGGCGATATCACCCAGATTCAGATCGAGCCCATGAATGGAAGGGCTTTCTTCGTTCCTGTAAAACGAACTGAGCAAGAGGCCGTGACGGCTCTGACCGGTAACGGGAAGGGCGGGCTCTTCGCCGTAACCAGCAATATGCCCGGTCTTCTCTCCATTAAATTCAGACCTGACAATTCCGCTTCCTTCGTGTCGCCGGTGAAGGACGCGGGACGTCGTTCGCAGTGGTCGCGTCTGAGGCTCTTCGGCGCCTTCAACGAGAGTGAGTCGAAAGTGGAGAGTCTCCTGGATGTCGAGTCGAGAAGCGGCGACTCCTCCAAGCCCGATGCTACCTGGAGTGATTTCGTGCCAGCCGGCCGTGGTGCCGACGGATTCGAGATCAAATCGCCACCGGCTCGGTTCTTTCAATACAGGCTGAGCTGGACGCCCGGCCGGTTCTCCGATGATGAGAGGACCGTTTTTCCAGCCGGGCGCGGCAATGTAGTAGGCCGGGTAATCGTCACCTATCAGCCTACCAACCTTCCACCCGGTCTTTCGCACCTGAGCTTGAATGCCGGCGATTATCTCTCCGACAAGGTCGAGGTCAAGTTGACTGCTTCCGACGCCGACGGCGATGATGTTCTCGTCCGTGTCGATCTGTCGTCGGACAACGGCAAGACCTGGCAGCTTCTGGCGGACGATGTCAGACCCGAAGGCGGTGACAAGAAGGATAGCAAGGACAAGGAAAGCAAGGACAAGGAAAGCAAAGACAAGGAAAGAAAGGAGCAGGATCAGAAGAAGGACAAGGACGCCAAAGGCAAGAAGGGTGACAAGCCGGTTGACGCCGGAGGTTCCGAAAGGAAAGATACGAAGGAGGCGGAGCCGTCCGAGGACCCGGAGAAGGCTGATGAGAAAGGGTCTGACTCCAGCGGCGGCGATTCAGAATCCGGAGACGACGGCAGCGATTCAGACTCTGGTCAGTCCGGTTCCGACAGCGGTCCTGAAGCCGGTGATGGCAGCGAGCCTGACTCGTCGGACAGCGAGCCGGTGCCGGACACAAGCGAGCCCGAATCAGGCAGGGCCGAGCCCGAATCCCTGAAGGTCCGCGGGAAAGGAATTCGCGGCTGGCATTGGACCTCGTGGAAGCGCATGGACGAGTCGAAAGACGCCGGCTCGGGCAAGAAGGGCGATGGCGATGCGAAGGGTGGTGGTAGCGGCAAGAAGGAGCCTTCTGACAAAGCTGGAGCGAAATCCGGCAAGCCAGGGTTGAAGCCGAAAGCCAGCCCCAAGAAGTTTACTGCCACGAAAAAGCCTTCCTGGCAGGTAGCTTCAGGAAAATCCAGCAAGCCGGCCAAGTCGAGCGACAAATTGACCTGGCAGTGGGATACCAGGAAGGTGAAGGACGGCGCCTATCTTCTTCGCTTTACGGTAGACGATGGACCATCCAACGGTGGCGTCGGCGCCAGAAGCAAAGTATATCGTTTTGTCACCGTGGACAATACCAAACCCAAGATCGAATCGCTGGATGCGTCGTGGTCGGGACGGGATCTATCTTCTATCAGCCTGGTTGCCGAGGATGCCACATCCCCTGTGACCAATGCCACCGTTCGCTTCGATGATGGCGAGCCGTGGGCTCTGGCCGTCAGCGATGGTATGGCTGATTCCAGACGGGTCGCTTTCATAGCTCGCAAGATAAAGGCGAACAAGAAGTCGAAAGAAGTCATCGTAGAGGTGACGGACATGGCTGGAAACAAGGCTACAGAGACCATCAAGCTCAATACCAAGCTCAAGTAGATTACCCCGGAGAGGTGATGTTCGAAAGATTGCTCAAGACCCTTGCACGAACCAAGAGTGCCGCGCAGCTCGTGACAGAGGCTTATGGAACATCCGAGATGAAGCGGAGCCTCTCGGCAATCGATCTGATCGCTTTTGGCGTCGGTGCCACCATCGGCTCAGGGATCTTCGCTCTCACTGGTACGGCAGCCGCCGGGCAGGCGCTCTCCGACCACCATAGCTGGTGGTCCACGCCGGTGATTAATTTCATCCTCGGGGCATCGCTCGGACGAGAACCTGCCGGTCCGGCGATTGTGATTTCGTTCTTGATCGCTGCTATCGCGTGTGGTTTCGCTGCAATGTGTTACGCTGAGCTGGCGGCGATGATTCCGGTCTCCGGCTCTGCTTATACCTTCGCCTATGCTGCCCTGGGTGAATTCATCGCCTGGATTATCGGCTGGGATCTGATGCTCGAGTACGCTATAGGCAATGTGGCGGTGGCAGTGAGCTGGTGCGATCACTTCCTGCATTTTATGCATGGTGCATTCGGTTTGCAGTTCCCTCTCTGGCTCACCGCCGATACTGCCACAGCTCTGGCGCGTCTCCAGACCTTGCCGGCCGATCACCCCCAGTGGCAGTTCTATTCATCGACGGACCTGCCGGTCCTGTTCGGCCAGCAAGTTGCGATAAATGTCCCGGCTTTCGCCATCGTGATGTTGATCACCTGGGTGCTGGTGGTCGGGATCAGGGAGAGTTCCCTGGTCAATACCATAGCGGTAGTGATCAAGGTGGCGGTCGTGATTTTCTTTATCGCGTTCGGTGCGAGTTTTGTTCATCCGCAAAACTGGGTTCCCTTCGCTCCTGGTGGTTTTGCGGGTATCATGGGCGGTGCGGCGATAGTCTTTTTCAGCTTCATAGGATTCGATGCAGTGAGCTCCACGGCCGAAGAGACCAGGAATCCTCAAAGAGATATGCCCATCGGCATGATCGGATCTCTGATCGTCTGTTCGCTCCTCTATGCTGGAGTTTCCCTGGTTCTCACCGGAATCATGCCTTATTCGGAATTCGCGGATGATGCGGCTCCAGTTCTCACGGCTCTCGCCTCCATTCATCAGGAATGGGCACATGTGCTCGTCAGCGTGGGAGCTCTGGCCGGGATGACATCGGTTCTGCTGGTGTTTCAGCTCGGGCAGCCACGTATATTCATGGCTATGGCGCGCGATGGGCTGTTGCCCGGCATTTTCGCCAGGCTCCATCCTAAATACAAGACCCCGCTTCTCCCGACCATCCTCACCGGTGTCTTCGTCGCTTTTACCTCTATGTTCGTCGACATCGGTCAGGCCGCCGAGCTCACCAATATCGGTACTCTGGCAGCATTTATCATCGTCTGTGGTGGTGTAGTAGTCCTGCGCAGGACCGAGGCTGATCACGAGCGACCGTTCAAATGTCCTCTGGTTCCGTGGCTTCCGCTGCTCGGAATATTCTTCTGTAGCTTTTTGATGATCTCCCTCCCCATTGTGACCTGGGTAAGGTTCTTCTTCTGGATGGCTCTTGGGGCTGCAATCTACTTTGCGTACGGAATCAGAAAGTCCAGGTTGGCCAGATCTGTAATCGAGTGACGTGATTTTGGCAGCATGCCGGACTTCGCGCACGAAGCAATCGCTCGCGCGGCTATCGCCTGCCAGGCTGAGCGGGCGAAGCAGCGCGTATAGCCAGGCGGGTACGAGAGACCCGCATCTGCCGAGCTGCGCCAGGTCTTTTTCGCTCAGTTTTCTGGTGGCATCGCTCAGGTGGGCGCCTGCTAGCAGCTTGCAGCCTACATAGCAAAGCGCTCTGGCAACCTGTCCGTGCGGTGTATCGCCGAGTCGCATTTTGCGAGAGCCGGTACTCTTGAAGTGGATGCGTGTTTGCCCGAATCGGAAGGAGCTGGTGCGACCACCGGTTGCGAACCACGCTTGAAGTGGGCTGCGATTGTCCGGCAGCATCCCCAGTTCGATTGCCAGATCCCGTGCATGTGCTATCAGCTCGCGGTCGAATGAGCGAGCTTTGATCTGGGCTAGCTCGATCACTGATATGGTTTTTTGTCTGCAGGGAAGAGCGAAGACTCCAGGGATGACTCGAATGATTTCCTGACTTTTTGCCATCTTCGAAACGGCGTTGTCTACGGACGAGCGTGTCCCGAAGGAAAGGAGATCTCTGGTGGTGAAGAGATCCTCCGGCGACAGGGTTTCGATGAAATCTCGAATTCTGGCTTTCGTGCTCATGGCTTTCTCCTGAGTCTCTTTTCTAAGACGGTGAAGCCTCGCCAGGAGTTCAATCCGGGGGAGGAAATTTATGTTCGGGGGAGGAGGAGAGAGTTTCGCAGGAAGTTCTGACTCTCGGGGGAGGAGGAGAGAGTTTCGCAGGAAGTTCTGACTCTCGGGGGAAGAGGAGAGAGTTTCGTAGGAAGTTCTGACTCTCGGGGGAGGAGGAGAGAGTTTCGTAGGAAGTTCTGACTCTCGGGGGAGGAGGAGAGAGTTTCGCAGGAAGTTCTGACTCTCGGGGGAGGAGGAGAGAGTTTCGCAGGAAGTTCTGACTCTCGAGGGAAGAGGAGAGAGTTTCGCAGGAAGTTCTGACTCTGGGGGGAGGAGGAGAGAGTTTCGCAGGAAGTTCTGACTCTCGGGGGAGGAGGAGAGAGTTTCGCAGGAAGTTCTGACTCTCGAGAGAAGAGGAGAGAGTTTCGCAGGAAGTTCTGACTCTCGGGGGGAGGAGGAGAGAGTTTCGTAGGAAGTTCTGACTCTCGGGGGGAGGAGGAGAGAGTTTCGCAGGAAGTTCTGACTCTCGAGAGAAGAGGAGAGAGTTTCGTAGGAAGTTCTGACTCTCGGGGGAAGAGGAGAGAGTTTCGTAGGAAGTTCTAACTCTCGAGAGAAGAGGAGAGAGTTTCGTAGGAAGTTCTGACTCTCGAGAGAGGAGGAGAGAGTTTCGCAGGAAGTTCTGACTCTCGGGGGAAGAGGAGAGAGTTTCGCAGGAAGTTCTGACTCTCGGGGGAAGAGGAGAGAGTTTCGTAGGAAGTTCTGACTCTCGGGGGTAGGAGGAGAGAGTTTCGCAGGAAGTTCTGACTCTCGAGATAAGGGGAGAGAGTTTCGTAGGAAGTTCTAACTCTGCCAGTGAGAAGGGAGAGCTTTCGCTCTCCCTCCTCCAGTCTCTAGGGTCTTCAACCTATTTGACTGTTACTTGTTTTTCGCGCTTGCTGACGCGGGTTTCGTTGAGATGATGCTCGAGGTTGCCGGCCGAGACATGAATGCGACGGGCAGTTTCGAACTTCGGAACACTGACGAAGAGAATGCCGCGATCGAGGCGAGCTTCGATTTCATCTTCGAGGATTTCTTCGACGAACTCGAATTCACGGACGAGATAGTGGAGCGGAAGCTCTTTTCTCAGGAAGTGAGCTCTTTCTTCGAACATGTTGGGGGTTCTCTTGGCGATAAGGGTCAGGTATTGACCTTCCACTTTCAGCTCGACATCATCCAGGACCACGCCGGGAAGAGCGATTTCGAGGATATAGCGCTCATCCATTTCGAGGATGTTGGTTTGGGGGGTGCTGTACATGGTCTTGTCCCATCCGAATTCCATAGAGTCACATTTTGAGGAATAAGTGTTGATCCACTCTTCTCTTCTCAAAGGTAGTTCTCTAATATGCAACATAGGATTTCTCCTCCTTGGATTTTGGTTTGCGATTAGCCAACGCAGGACGCGCGACGTCCACAACCGGTATCGCCGGAATATAGATCTGGCGCCGGTTTCGGTCGTGATGCCTTCGCTTTGTTGCCTAACATGTTAACCGAAAATCGGCTTGGGTAGCGGTTTTTCACCTTCCGTTTTGGTTTGCGCTTGAGAACCTGAGATGCGCCTAATGGTAATCGATTGCGGAGATCGAGATTTTGCCGAATCTGTGTCGAGTCTCATGAGCAGCGCCAATTGAAATTAGGGGTAGCTAATAATCTTCCGATTCAACCGGGCCGCTTGACCTGAATCAGACTTTTATGTCCACCAGTTAATTTATTAAATCTGAGCTGGTTGCCAGGCGGAGATCATTTCGTCTTCTTGCGTAACGGTGGCGGAGCCTTGGTCCTGACTCTTTTCTTCTCCAGAGCATCCATCCTCTCCTGGATTCGCGTCTCCAGGCGTTCCAGCTCGGTCACTTTCAGCTCTTCACGTTCGAGCTCGCGACCGGCACGGGCAGCTTCTTTCTGCTCGGTCAAGAGCTCTCTCTTGCTTACCACACCTTCCTCATAGAGACCGACAAAGGTTCCGGCTTTGCGCTTATGCTCGGCGACTATTGCCTTCTGGTCCTGCAGGTCTGCCCGGGCGGTCTCCAGTCGTTTGCTGACGCTCTCTTTCTTGAGCCTCAAGTCGTCCAGAGAAAGGAACTCGATTCCGGCGCCGAGGTCCAGATCCATCGAGCCGGCCGGGAGGAAAGAAGGGATATGAGGGGGCGGCGGAGGCACTAGTATGCTCCTTTTCACAGCCTTGGGCCGTGAGGTCCCAGACTCCCTGGGCTTTTTCTCCGGTGAGGGCTTCACGTTAGAAGTATTGGGCTTATTAGAAGGATTGGGCTTAGAAGGCTTCGTTAGACCTGCAGCCGGCTTCAAAGTTCCTGCAGTGGCCTTGAGCTCTTTGATTGTCTGGGAGACGGGGGCCGGCGCCGGCTTCGCCGTGGGGCTGGCTTCAGCGGCCTGGAGACCGAGGAAGATGCCGGAGGCAAGAAGCACGAAAGATAAAGAGGCCGCCGAGATTGTTATGGATGACCTGGTACCGAGACTGTAGAATTCAGTATTCATCTCTTTATAACGGATTCCCTTTCCCATGGCGGACGACTATATAAGATTGCTATTGCTGGGAGATGTCATTGGCAAGCCGGGCAGGCGTGCTGTCAAGAGATTTCTATCTACCCGAAGGGCTGAGCCCCTGGCCCCGCATTTGATTATCGCAAACGGCGAAAATGCCGCTCATGGCTTCGGACTCACTGAGAAAATCGTTAACGAGTTCTTCTCCATGGGGATCGACATAATCTCCGGCGGCAACCATACCTTTGACAAGAAAGAGATATTCGATTTCATCGATGATTATCCGAAGGTCCTGCGACCTGCCAATTATCCTCCCGGTACCGGCGGTCAGGGCGTTTATGTGGCTGATGTCAATGGTTTCAGGATAGCAGTTTTGAGCCTTCTGGGCCGGGTATTCATGGAGCCTCTGGCTTCCCCGTTCCTGACAGCCGATCAGATTATTTCGGATCTTGCCGGAAAAGCCGATGCTGTCATAGTCGACTTCCATGCTGAGGCTACTGCCGAGAAGGTCGCCATGGGTTGGTATCTGGACGGTAGAGCCACTGCTGTTGTGGGAACCCACACACATGTGCAGACCTCCGACGAGCGGGTTTTGCCGGGTGGTCTCGCCTATATCACCGATATAGGGTGTTGCGGGCCGCTCAATGGGGTTATAGGAATGGAGCTGAAAGGGGTCTTTCGCCGGCTGGTGGAGCAGCTTCCCTCACGCCTCGAGATTGCTGGTGGTCCTGCTGCGGTAAACGGTGTCACCATCACTATCGACCCGGAAACGGGCAAAGCCGTTTCCATAGTGCGGGAAAGCTTCAGGGAGAGCGACGGTGATTTCCCGGACGAAACGGAGGATGCAGGGGACGACGATGGCGAGTGCTGATCTTCATTTTCACTCCACTTTCTCCGACGGCAACTGGAGTCCCGGGGAGGCAGTATTATTTGCTATCGAGAAAGGTCTCGCCGCGATCGCTCTCACCGATCATGATACTGTCCGTGGTGTAAGCCAGGCGATCGAAGCCGCTAACGGACGATTGAGTGTGATTCCTGGAGTGGAGATGAGCGCCTCTTTCGAGGGCGGATCCGATTTGCATATACTCGGATATTTCGTCGATACGGCTGATCGTGGGCTCCTGAGCGCCATCGAGCGTCTCACCGCCATCAGGTTGGAGCATACCGAGAACCTGCTCGGGATGCTGCGCTCGGAGAATATCTCCATAAGCATGGAAGATGTCCTGGGTTTCGCCGGAATCGGAACAGGTTCCCGTTCCGGCGAATCAGAGGCGACTATCGGCAAAGCACATGTCACCAAAGCGATTGTGAGGGCTGGTGGTGCTGCGGACATTACCGAGGCCTACAACCGCTATCTGAGCCCGGAATCGCCTTTCTACAGGCAGAGGGTATGGCTTGATGCGGCTGAGGTAATCGATGTCATCAAAGGAGCCGGCGGTGTGACCTCCCTGGCCCATCCCTCCGAAAAGACCGTCGACCGGCGCGCTATCGAGCGGTTGAGCGCTCTCGGGCTCGACGCCCTGGAGGTCTACCATCCCTTGATTTCTATGGAGCGCCGGGCTGAGCTCAGCCTTCTCGCGCTTGATCTGGGACTTCTGGTGACCGGCGGCTCGGACTGTCACGGACCCTATGAAGAGCACGCCCCGACGCTCGGCAGTATCGACGTGCCATTACATCTAGTGCAAGAGCTCAGGTCCGCTCACGAGAGGCTGGTCGAGAAAAGGACCGCCGTCAGTTCTTGATTTGCTCGTCGATTACCCGGGCAATGTCCTTTTCCGGAATCTCGCCGACTTTGTTCCATACCGATTTCCCTTCGTCATTCAGGACGACCTGGCACGGAATATAGCCTTTGTAGTGCTTCTTCAAGAGGTCTTTGGCGCTGGCGTTGAGTGGATTGTCCACGTCGATCAGAATGAACTTGATGCCTTGCTTGGCGAAGCGGTTGTACAGGTTGACCACGCGTTTCGCCTGACGACTGGTATTCAGGTCTCCCCGGGCGCCGAAGAAAATGAAAGTGGGCTTGCCCGCCTCCAGGGTGGCATCTTCCATCTTTTCGGCTTCGATGGGGAAGCCTGCATCGATGTCCTGCACGAAAGAAATTCCCTTCTTGAGGCTCAGATTGTCCGCGGCGCTCACTGTCTGGACGCCGAAACCGGCAGCAAGAACCATGGTTGCCAGCACTGCCGTGAGCTTGGTATTCATCGCATCTCCTTTCGAAGCATTGCCTGCTTCTCGGAACAATTAGACTGGAGCGATACGCCAATAGTTCCGGTTCGATCCTTCAGATATCTTTCTGCTTGAAATCGGAAGCTTTCACCCCGTGCACCCAGCGCGCCCATTTCTGGTGCTCGTAGCTGAGGCTGAACTCGTCCAGGCTTTTGAGCAACCGCTCGCCGGAGACCGAAGCGCCCGAGAAAACATAGTTGCGCTCGGGACCGGCATTCCGTCCGTCAATATTCAAAGCATCGATCTGGTGCCGGAAAGAGTCCGGAGCCACCAGCCTGTAATGCTCGCTCTCTTCACCATTTTCGCCATCATCGCGCTCTTCCGAGGAATCGATGAAGCTCATTACGATTTCGCACTGGATGACCTGATCCACCTGGCAAGTGGGCGGCAGGGAGAGCTTTTCCCAGAGCCAGCGGCAGAGCACTACCCGGGCATGGACTTCAGGCTCGGCGCTGTGCAAATAGGCTGAGAACGCTTCAAGAATCACGAACTAAACTCGCGTGTCAGGGGCTTTAATGGCACTATATCACGCCTTACGGGTTCTGAAGAGTTCCCCAAAAATGCCTTTGAATCCGGGCTGCGATCGACGCAGGTCGTATGTAAATAAAGAAATTAAACTTAGCCAAACTATCGTCTTATGCATTTAAAGCGATATAATGGTCTCACTTGAGGACCGGTCCGGCCCATCGAGAAGCTTTTAGTCCTTACCGTCATATCCCGCGGCATGCCTTGTGACTCTTGTATGGAGTCCTGAGGAATGGGAACCACAGGACCGTCCTGTCTCTGCCAGATGCATTAGCTATAGAAGTGACTGCACGAATACTTTCGCAAGAACAATTTGAGACGCTCCTTGAGCAGGTAGTTCGGCCCGGCCAGTATCTCGGCAACGAGTGGGGCGCGCGGCGCAAAGATTTCGATAGCGCCAGGGTGAGGCTGCTCCTGTCTTTTCCGGACATCTACGAGCTGGGAATGTCAAACTTCGGTTTGAAGATCCTTTATCAGATCGGTAACGAGCTCGATGGCTTCATGGTCGACAGGTCCTATGCCCCGGCAGCGGACATGGAAGCGCTCATGAGGGCCGGTGAGATCCCGCTCTGGGCCTGGGAAAGCCGAGTGGCTGCCCGGGATTTCGAGCTCATGGGCTTCTCGCTCCAGTATGAGCTTACCTATACGAATGTCCTCAACATGCTCGACCTGGCCGGGATAGAGGTTCTGGCTTCCGAGCGGAAGAGCGTCTTTCCTCTCATCTTCGGCGGCGGGCCAAGTACGGTGAATCCCGAACCCATGGCCGATTTCATGGACTTCTTCATTGTCGGTGACGGTGAGGAGTCGGTACCCGCGGTGATGAGAGTTGTCGATACTTTCAAGCAGGAGAAGCTAGAAGGCGATCCGGCCAGGCTCCGGATGGAGCTTCTGCTTCGCCTGGCTACTGAAGTCCCCGGCGTTTATGTGCCGGCTCTCTACAATATCAAGGAAGGGGAGCTGGTCCCGAGCCCTATCACTCTCGGCGAGCTGGAGTCTATCCTGGCTCGCTCGGTGGATCCCGCTCAACACGGACGGATTCCCCCCAGGGTCTTGCGCCAGGTGGCTCCCCTCAACGATGGCAACCAGCCCACCAGGTCGATGGTCTCGTATATGTCCCTGGTCCACGACCGGGAAGTTCTCGAGGTCCGGCGCGGTTGCGACCGGGGCTGCCGGTTCTGCCAGCCCGGCTATACTTTCCTGCCGGTTCGCGAGCGCTCCGCCTCCAACATACTCGATCTTTCGAAAAAAGCTCTGGACAACAGCGGTCACCAGGAGTATTCCCTTCTATCGCTTTGCGTGAGCGACTATACGAGCCTGCATGAGACGGTCAGGGCTCTCAACCGCGAGCACGGATCGCAGCGTTCTTCTTTATCTTTTCCGAGCCAGCGGGCCGACCGGATGAACCTCGACATAGCCGAGGAGCTCAAGGCGGTTCGCAAGAGTGGTATCACTCTCGCGCCGGAGGCCGGCACCGAGCGACTCCGGGCCGTGGTCAACAAGGGCCTCAGCCATGAGCAGATCATCAACGCTATCGAGTCAGCTTACCGCTCGGGCTGGAACTCGGTGAAGCTCTATTTCATGTGCTGCCTGCCTACCGAAAGAGACGAGGATCTGCAGGGCATCATCGATATTCTCGTGGAAGCCACCAATATCTGCCGGTCGATACGCCGCGAGGATCCCGGCAATTACAACCGTGGCATCGAATTTACCTGCACTATATCCAATTTCGTGCCCAAGCCTTTCACCCCTTTTCAGTGGTTCGGCCAGGTGACCCGCGAGGAGACCCGCAGAAAGCATAAAGTTCTCAAGGAATTCCTGCGTGCATCCGGGCTGAAAAATGTCAATCTCAATTTCACCGAACCTGAGACGAGCTTGCTGGAAGTGGTTATCTCCAGGGGCGGCCGTGACCTGGGCAAGCTTATCCACCGGGCCTGGACGAAAGGTGCGCTCTTCGACGCCTGGGACGATCAGTTCAAGCCGGCTATCTGGCATGAGTCTGCGTCCGAGCTGGGTATGGACCTGGAGCGGATAGGCTGCAGCGATCGTGTGGTGGGCTCGCCCCAGCCCTGGGAAGTGGTTCATATAGGTCTCAATAACTGGTGGCTCGTCAAAGAGTGGGAGAAGGCTCTTTCGACCGAGGAGACGGCCCCCTGCACCGAGAATCTCTGTCACGCTTGCGGAGTTTGCACCGAACTCGATACCGCCCACGAGCTTGCCGCTCCCAAGCCGGAAGTCGTCAAGCGTAATCCTTTCGTCAAAGAGCTTGCCGGTCACGATGACGAGGACTCGCACCCCTCACTGTTTTTTACCAGTCCTCCCCCGGAGCCCAGGACCGAGGTCCAGCAGAGGTTGCGATTCAGCTTCACCAAATTCGGTGACTTGCGTTTTATTTCCCACCTCGATGTCCAGCACCTCCTCATTCGGGCGATCCGCAGGGCCGGGCTCGAGATGGCTTATACCCAGGGCTTCAATCCGCAGCCCAAGCTGTCCCTGGCTTGCCCCCTGCCTTTATTTACTGAAGGCGACAACGAGGTGGCAGAGCTGGAGCTCTGCGAGTATGTCAACCCTGAGCAATTCCGGTCCAGGCTCAATTCCCAGCTTCCCCCCGAGGTGCAGATCAAAGAGGTCGTCGAGCTTCCGGGCAAGCCGGCAAGCTCCCTTGCCGCCGCCCTTGGAAGCGCCGAGTACCGGGCGGAGCTGGTCGGAGAACGAGGAAAGGACTCGGGCTCCGTCGTCGAAGAAGTTTCCCCGGATTCCATTATCGAGCGAGTTCAATCGCTCCTGGAGTCCGAAGAGATCATGGTCCAGGCTCCACCGAGCCGGCCCAAGTCTCGCAAAAAGCGAAGGAAAGTCGCTGTGCCTGCCGAACGTGACATTCGGAAAGGCATCGACTCGCTTGTCGTGTCCGGTCACGATCCCCTCACTCTGATCATGGAGTTGAGGAGCGGCTCTGACTTGCACGTCAAGCCAGCGGAGGTTCTTGAATGTATTAACCCCAACTATCGATGGAGAGTGCAACGCCTGTCTTTGAAAGATCGGGCGGGGACATCTCTTCTCGAGCACGATTTGAAGGCCGGATCGGAAAACCGGGCGGCCGTACTTACAGAAGTTTAGAACGACAACATAACAGAGGATTCTTATGAGAAAGTCACTCGTAATCTCCGAACAAGACAGCATCGCGGCTCTTCTAGAGAACGACCGTGTCGTCGAGTTTTTCGTCAACCGCGGCGAGCTGCTCCTGGGCGATATCTACACTTGCAGCGTCGAGAATATCCTTCCGGGAATCGACGCGGCCTTCGTCAATCTGGGGAAAGACAAGATGGGCTTTCTCCACGCCAATGACGTACCCGGTCAGGGACCTCTGAAAGAGAGGCTGGTGCCCAAACAGAAGCTCCTCGTGCAGATAACGAAAGAGCCTACCGGACACAAGGGACCGCGGGTATCTACCGCTATCAGCCTGCCCGGCCGGTTCCTCGTCCTCGTCCCGGAAGAGAGGGGTGTCTCGATCTCCCGCCGGATCAGCGAGTCCCGTGAGCGGGCGCGGCTGAAGTCGGTCGTCAATCTCATGAAGCCTCCAGGTATCGGGCTGATTATCAGGACCGAGGCCAAGGGACAGGGTGAAGACGAGCTCTACGAAGACTTCGAGCAGCTCTGGGATACCTGGCAGACCATCGTGTCTGAGGCCGAGGCCTCCATCGGACCGACCCTCATCTATCGTGATCAGGATCTTCTCTACAGAGTGATCAGGGACGCATATTCACATGAGGTCACCGAGATAATCGTGGATAGCCCGGATGGGCAGAAACGCGCCCAGGATTATCTGCAGGGCTGGGCCAGCAAGAATACGAAGGTCACCTTCCATACCGGCAACGAAAGCCTTCTGGTGGCCAAGCAGATCGATCGCGAGATCGAATCGGCTCTCACCGACCGCGCCGAGCTGCCGTCGGGTGGACACTTGAATATCGAGCCCACCGAGGCCCTAACTGTCATCGACGTCAACTCCGGCCGTTTCACCAGCAGCCGTACCCAGGCTGAGACGGTACGCCGGACCAATCTCGAGGCGGCCCAGGAGATTCCCAGACAGCTGCGCCTCCGCAATATAGGAGGTATGGTTATTGTCGATTTCATCGACATGGAAAGCCGCCGGGACCAGCAGCAGGTGCTCGAGGTCTTTCAGCGCGTTCTTGAAGAGGACCGGGCCAAGCCTCAGATCGGACAGCTCTCCGACCTGGGTCTGGTCGAGCTCACCCGCCGCCGCCAGGGTCAGAGCCTGCGCGAGCTATTCACCAGCGAGTGCAGTCATTGTGTCGGACAGGGCGTTATTCCCGATCTCGAGATCGGCACCAGTGACAATCGCAAGCTCATCACTCTCAAGGAGGACGAGACCGGCAGAGGACAGGGACGGGCGGCAGGCAAAGCTCTCAAGTCCGCTTCGGCCAGCGGCGGCAGAGTCGTTTCCACTGTAGCCGTGCCTGAGCCTGTGGCTGAAGAAGAGTTCGCGGAAGAAGACTTCCCTGATGAGTTGCTCGATCAGGTTCCGGAGGATGTTTTCGAGGACCGCGGCCGGGGACGCCGGCACTCGCGCCATGACTTCGCAGAGGACGATGAAGACGAGGAGATCTCGGCAGAAGAGAGTGCTGTGGAGGTGTCGGGAGTCACCTTTACACCCCAGTCCAACCTCTTCGAGGAGAGTCTCAGCGAAGACGAAGAAACCAGCCTGACAAGCGACCTGACCAGAAGTATTTCTGAAGTCGAGGCGGTCTATAACGAAATGACCGAAAAGGTGCTCCCAGCGGAGCTCGAAGGGGAGCTGGAAGGCGATGACGAAATCGAGATGGTCGAGCCTGAGATCATGGTTACCGAAGAGGAGGTATTCTTTGAGTCGAGCAGTCCCCATGAGGCCGTGGAAGGTCCGGTTTCCGGAGTCTACACGCTGAAGACCAAACCGGAGACCGACGTCGATGCCCCTCTCTCGACAGCGGTGACAGTTCCGGATGCCGAGCTTGAAAGCGTGACGGAGGAAGAAGCCAGGGTCATCGAAGCTTCCGACTCGTCGGGTTTTTTCAGCACCGGTACCGACCGGGATGAGATTGCTGTCCAGGGCGCTGTGGAAGTCGACACACTGCCCGGCAATCAGGGCAGCTACCAGGGCAGCTATCAGAATAGCCTTGAGAACGTGGTATCAGACACAGTGTCGACCGAGGACGAAGTGGTCTTCGCCTCGGAGTCCCTGGAAGTAGTGGATGGCAACGGCGGCGAGCAGGAGAGCTCGTCCGAGACCTATGCCGGAAGCAACGGAGTTGCCGACGAGAGTACGGCAGGGCGGGAGGAGTACGATCAGCTCAAACTGGCCACTTTCGCCACCGAATCGGAGAAGAAAGAGAGCGAGGACTAGCCGGCTTCTCTGCTTATTCCGGTCGTCTGGTGCGAGACATGCTCAGGCTGTAACCGAAGCGCACCGAACTCGATGTCATCTCCGGTGGCAGGATGCTAACCTCCAGGCCGGCGGTGTCATCCGCGTGGAGTAGTTCGTAGACGAATTCTTTGTCCCGGCGGAACACCTGATCCTCTACATAGAAGGCACCCACGAAGTCGCCTTTGTAGATGTAGCCGAGACAGGTTCCCCGGTTGTTCGACAGGGATATGGCCAGGGTGGCGGTTCCCTGCTCCTGCTTGAACCAGTCGCAGATATAGTCCATGTACTCCCTTGCCGTATAGTCGTCCTTTCTGGTGACCGGATAACCAAGAAAGAGGGACGACATCGCCAGGGTTACTTCTTCCGGAAGGTCGTAGAGGGAGACCACCGTGTCGGGCGATTCCAGGTCCTGGAGCGTCAGGCTGAGTGATTCCGGGGTCGCTTTAGTATTGGGATCGGCTTTGCTGCCATAGATGCAGCCTACGGCTCGCCCCCGGTAGAGGAGCATGGCCGCCCGGGACAGGCGGCTTTCGCAGGTGGCCTTGACGCAACCCGTGCGCATGCCGCCTTCCAGGTCGGTTATCAGCCATTCCACATCATAGTCCCCTATGCGCAGAGTTTTCAGGCTGTCTTCGTCGATGGGCGGCATGATCAGGTCAATGGCGCGCCGGAGCTGAAACTTGCGAGCCGGCACGTTGGCGGCATAAGTGTGGAAGGCTTGCTCTTCCACCGTGGGCTGCGGTCCCGCATAGGGCTGCGGTTGCTGGTATTGCTGGGGATCCTGGTAGGGTTGTTGAGGCTGGTAGGGTTGCTGAGGCTGGTAGGGTTGCTGAGGCTGGTAGGGTTGCTGGGCGCCGGTGTTGTACTGATTCTGGGGGCTACCAGGCTGGTGCCCGCCGGTGTTGTACTGGTTCTGGGGCGGTGCTTGAGGCTGTTGTTGAGCCTTGGCGCTGGCGAGGGACTGATGCTTGCCGGTGGAGTAGACATTGTCCAGCTCCTCGAGCTGCTCTTCCCAGTTGATGCTGCTCCTGGGCACATTCTGCTGGTTTCCGGAGCCGGCGGTGAAGCGCTCGGAGAGAAGCATGCGATTGCGGTCTACACAGACGAATTGAGCCAGGACCTCGGCTCCGACATTGTGGTGGCTGGTGGACGGCAGAAAACCGGGCAGATCATCTTTGGGAATCGTCACAGCGTAGCCACCAGGCTCTGCTTTCACGATTTTGCAGATGACGTTCTGTCCGGGCTTGTAGCCCTGAATCTTCCAGGGATTGAGTTTGCCTTTCCCGGTCTCCCTAACCATTGAATTGTCGGTCTCTTATGAAGGACTGAACCAGAATATGCTGACATCGAGCAAGCGGGGTGTCGGGGGTTGATATCAACATCGATATAAATGCCCTCATAGCCTATCTTACCGGAAAATCCGTCTTCCAAGAAAGTTGAGTGCTTTATCCAGTAAACCGATCTGATCATGATCAGCCCACTTACCTATCTGTTCCCTGTTTGATGAATTATTCTCACCATCGCTCGAATTCTCCGAGCAGCCGCCTTTCAGCACTTTGTGGCAGCTCAGGCAGCTGGTCGAGCACTCCGTCCCGAGATCCAGGCTGTGGTTGCAGCGCGGGCACCGGGACGGGAGCGCTCCTCCCTTTATCGGAAAGCCACACTGGTCGCAGGCCGGATCCCTGGATTTATCGGCCATTGCCATTCTCGCCCCTGGGCTCGGCGGGCTCGACGCTGACATGTCTGGCGAGATCCCTGCCTATAGCTATTTCAACATGCTTCTTGCTGATAATCACAGGACCGTTGCGGATGTTTTTCTGCACCTCGACCAGGGTGCCGGTCCCGATGCCGAACCTGATTGCCTGCATACGAACGACTTCGTCGCTCATTTCTCTGATAATCAGCCACTGGCCGTCTTTCGCTTCTGCTAGTGTCACGCTTCTCGTTTCCCTCAAGGTCAGCTCTGACACTGGGGACAGAGCCCGAAAATCTTGAACTGGGCGTCCACCACCTCGAAATCGTACCTGGCCCCTATCTTGCGCCCGGCCTCTTCGAGGAAGTGATCCTCGAACTCGATGGTCTGGTTGCATCCACTGCAGATTATGTGCTGATGGGGGAGGTCGTCTTGCTTGAGCTCGTAGTGTTTGTGTCCTTCGGCGAAATCGAGCTCGCGGAGCAGACCAAGGGAGGAGAGCAGCTTCAGGGTGCGGTATGCGGTTGCCAGGCTGACATTGGTCCCGGAAGCCACCAGCTTGGCGTGAAGCTCCTCGGCGGAGAGGTGGTGACCATGGGGAAGATCCCTGAAGATCTGGAGGATCGTCTCTCTTTGCGATGTGATCCGGTGTCCCCGCTTGCGCAGGCTATCGACCACGGGATCCACGGCCGGTTTCTCTTCTTTGTGTTGATGCGAATCTCTATCCAATTTCAGCTCCCTCGAATCAGGCGAAAGCCTTTTTGCTCTTCAAGCAGCCTTTCAAAAACTGGCCGGTATAGGAAGTCCGGCACTGGCTCAAGGTCTCCGGGGTCCCGGCTGCGACGATGGTGCCGCCCTGATCGCCACCTTCCGGTCCCAGGTCGATAACCCAGTCGGCCTGTTTGATGACGTCCAGATTGTGCTCGATGATCAAGACAGTATTGCCCGAATCCACCAGGCGATTGAGCACGTGCAGGAGCTTGTCGACGTCGTGGAAGGCCAGTCCGGTGGTGGGCTCGTCGAGAATATAGATAGTCTTGCCGGTGGAGCGCTTGGAGAGTTGCTCGGCAAGCTTGACTCTCTGGGCTTCTCCGCCCGAGAGAGTGGTGGCGGGCTGGCCGAGCTTGATATAGTCGAGTCCGACCTCATTCATGGTCTCCAGCTTCGCTCTGGCCTTGGGGATATTGGCGAAAAACTCCAGGGCTTCCTCCACGGTCATCTCCAGAACATCCGAGATGGACTTGCCTTTGAATTTGACTTCCAGGGTCTCACGGTTATATCTGGCTCCTTTGCACACGTCGCAGGTGACGAAGACCGAAGGAAGAAAATTCATCTCGATCTCGTTCATGCCTTCTCCGCGGCAGGCTTCGCAGCGGCCGCCCCGGACATTGAAGGAGAAACGGCCCGGCAGGTAGCCCCTGGCTTTGGCTTCCGTGGTCATCGAGAAAACTTCCCGGATGGCGTCGAAGAGACCGGTATAGGTGGCAGGATTCGAGCGCGGTGTTCTGCCGATAGGGGACTGATCGATATCGATGACTTTGTCGATATGCTCGGCGCCTTCCACCGATTGCAGCTCTCGAGGCGCCGGCACCGTGCCGTGCAGATGGTGCCTGAGAAACTCGAAAAGCAGGTCGTTCACCAGGGTGGACTTGCCTGAGCCGCTCACGCCGGTGACCGCCACGAACTGATTGAGAGGGATTTCCACATCGATGTTCTTGAGGTTGTTCAAGCGTGCCCCTTTCACCTCGAGGACGCGTCCGGAGCCGGCGCGCCGGCGAACCGGAACCCTGATTTCCCTGCGTCCGGAAAGATAGGCGCCGGTAGAGGATCTGGCAGACTTCTCGATGTTCTCGATCTTGCCCTCCGCCACTACTTCGCCGCCATGCACACCGGCACCGGGGCCGATATCGATGATCCAGTCGGCGGCTCTTATCGTGTCTTCGTCGTGCTCGACCACCAGAAGGGTGTTGCCGAGATCGCGCAGATGCTTGAGGGTATTGATCAGGCGGCTGTTGTCGCGCTGGTGCAGTCCGATGGAAGGCTCGTCCAGGACATAGAGGACTCCGGACAGACCGGAGCCGATCTGCGTAGCCAGGCGAATACGCTGAGCCTCGCCACCAGAGAGAGTGCCGGCCTGCCGGTCCAGGGTGAGATAGCCCAGTCCGACATCGAGCAAGAATTTGAGTCTGGCGTTTACCTCGATGAGCACCTGGTGCGCAATCTTTTGTTCTCTTTCGCTGAGCCTGCTCTCCAGGCTCGAGAAGAAAACTGTCGCTTCGACTATGGGGAGCCGGCAGACTGAAGAAATGGACTGCTCGGCAACGAGCACTGCCAGGCTCTCGGGGCGCAGCCGGCTGCCATCACAAGCGGTGCACCGCATCTGGGTCATATAATTCTCGATATCGGAGCGTACACGGTCGGACGACGTCTCCTCGTGCCTGCGAGAGAGATTGTTGATCACCCCTTCGAAGGACTTCTTGTACTCCCAGAATTCACGGCCGTCGAAGGAGTCGTGAGCCAGTTTCATCTTCTCTTCGCCGGAGCCATAGAGCAGAACCATCTGGTGCTTTTTGGCAAGCTTGCCGAAGGGAGTATCGACATCGAATTTGTAATGCCTGGCGACTGAGCGCAGGATCTGATCGTAATAGGGATTGCCTGTCTTGGCCCAGGGATAGATCGCTCCCTCGCTGATACTCTTGGACGGGTCAGGCACGACGAGCTGCGGATCCACCTCGAAGGTGCAGCCGATGCCATCACATTCGGGGCACGCTCCATAAGGGCTGTTGAAGCTGAACACCCTTGGCGAGAGCTCCGAAAAACTGATATTGCAGCGGGCGCAGGCGAAATTCTCGGAGAAAAGCAGAGGGGCGGAATCATCAGAGCCGACCAGGTCGACCAGCACATTCGATTTGCCCCATTTGAGCCCCACCGAAAGGCTGTCTGCCAGGCGCGAATGAATACCCTCCTTGATCACCAGCCGATCGATAACCAGCTCGATGTCGTGCTTCTTATTCTTGTCCAGACGAATCTCGTCCTCGAGCTGCTCGACCACGCCGTCCACTCGCACTCTCACGAAACCTTCTCTGGCTAGATCCTGGAAGAGGGTTTGATATTCGCCTTTACGGCCGCTCACTAGAGGCGCCAGGATCTGAATGCGGGTGCCCTGGGGAAGAGCTGACACCTGATCGACAATCTGGTCGATGGTCTGCGGATTGATTCTAGTCCCGCACTGGGGACAGTGAGGCACGCCGATGCGCGCATAGAGCAGGCGCAGGTAGTCATAAATCTCGGTGACTGTGCCGACGGTGGAGCGCGGGTTGTGGCTTGTCGATTTCTGGTCGATACTGATAGCCGGTGAAAGCCCCTCTATGGCGTCTACGTCGGGCTTGTCCAGCTGCCCCAGAAATTGCCTGGCATAAGCCGACAGCGACTCCACATAGCGTCTCTGCCCCTCGGCGAAAATTGTATCGAAAGCCAGGGAGGACTTTCCCGAGCCGCTCACGCCCGTGATTACAACGAATTCATTGCGGGGGATTCTGAGGTCGATATTTTTGAGGTTGTGCTGGCGCGCTCCCCTGATGGAAATCACGTCGGGGTTGCCGTCTTTGCTACCGTTTCTTGGCGAATCCGCCTGTCTGGCCATTTCAATATACTAACAGGATTAAGTCAGAATTCAGTTTCAGGCCTATTTGAGAGGGGTACATCCTGTAATGTAGCTCTCCCGAGAGACCTCTCAATGTGGCCGAAACCAAAAGGTAAAAAAGGCAAATCTCGCAAGACACAGGCTAAGCTCAAGGCAGTTAAGAGCGAAAAGGACGACGAAAACAAGAAAGCTAGTCGCCCCGAGGATGATAAGGCGAGCAGATCGTCAGAGCAATCAGAGAATCATCCGGTAACCCTTGGCGATGGCGATGAAGTAAGCGGTGTCTGGAAGGCGCGGGTTCTCAACGCCTACAAAGAAAATCCCCGCGATTCGCATAGCCTACTGGCTACGATTCCCGGCGGCAAAGCCCGGCTCGAGGCTGGCGAGCGCCAGATCTCGGAGCTGGTGAAAGAGTCCATGGTGAAGATAGTCGATCGTATGTTCGACAACTTTCAGAATACGGCTTACAAGTTCAACCAGGTCACAGCAGGCTCCGACCTGGAGCTCACCTGGATAAGACCTACCTTCAGCGTCGAAAGCACCGGTCAGTGGGTTGGCTCCGGGCAGAGCCAGGTAGAGATTTTCGGTGGTCGTATCTCCACTCGCTACTGGACCCTGGTGGTCCGGGGGACCGTGACCAGGATCGAAACCTTTATACTGCCCAGCGACAAGCTCCTCAGTTTCGGGACCAACCACAGCGACTATGCCCCTTATCTCGAGCTCGTGCCCGAGTGCGATGGGCTTTCGGTCTTCTGGAAGATCGGTCAACGAGAGGTCCCGGTGGACCTCTACCCGAGCGTTTTCAGGGCTTTGCTCGACGGGCTCATTCGCTATGCCAACGAAGAAGCCGCGCCAGGCGAGCTCTTCCGCCTCGAGGATATCGGCTTTGTTTCCGAGGCACGCGAGCCGGAGCCTGTACCAGAGCATCTCCGGTCTGACAAGCCCGAGCTTCTAAGCCTTTCAGGGCCCGAGCCTGAGACCGGGTCCGAGCAGGACGAGGATGAAGGCGAGACTGACGAAGGCCAGGGTGGGGTATTCGATCCGGGCTCCGGTTTCATTGCCGATGTCAGCTCAAAGGTCGCTTTCGAGTCCACTCAGGAAGTCGACAAGTTGCGAGAGTCGATGGTCACCCAGGAGCGTCCGCAGCCGGTCAAGACCAGGGATGATGCAGACTGGAAGATGGTAGGCGGGCAGCTTCCCCCTGCGGTGGCGCAGGAATGGCAGAGCTATATCCAGAACACCCGTGATTCCGCCGAAACTGCCGGGCTGGTTGCGCCGGCTGGAGCCAATCAGAGTACCGGTGAATGGCACCAGCTCGCATCAGGACCCGAGAACGTTTCTCTCGATGGCGTGTCCGGGCTGCCCCCGCATCTTCAAGCAATGCATGACGCCATGCAGCAAGAGATGCAGAGAGACCGGCAACAAGGGCAAAACCTGGAGCATCGCCAGGTAATGCCGCCCTTTCAGCCTTCTGGACAGATGCCTGCGGCCGGAAATCCTCAATACCAGAGCGGTCCGAATCCGGCACAACCCCCGTACCAGCAGTATCCCGCTCAGTATCAAAGCGGCCCACATCCGGCTCAGTTTCAACAGATGCCGCCGCATATGCAGATGCCGCCTCATATGCAGATGCCGCCTCATATGCAGATGCCGCCTCAGCAGATGCCGCCGCAACAGATGCCGCCTCAGCAGATGCCGCCTCAGCAGATGCCTCAGCAGCAGATGCCGCCTCAGCCGATGCCTCAGCAGCAGATGCCACCGCCTTTTGGCATGCAGCCTCCCGGGCCGATGCCGCCCATGCAGTGGATGCATCCGTCTCAATCTCATTATCCGTACACCCAGGGTCCGCCGGCTGAGCACGAGCAGTTTCTCCTCCGGGAAGAAGATCCGGAAGACCAGAAGCGGCAGCAGGACCTCCACGGTCACCGTCCTATGGACGAGACACCTGCCGAGCACAGCAAATACCTGCTCAAAGACGATGATTTCGATGACGATCGCCGCGGGGCCGGTCTCAAACCGCCCAGTGCCGCCGATTATCTGGACGAAGCTCTGGAGGATCGGTTCGAAGACCAGGAAGAATATCAGGACGGGGACCGGTACGAAGAGCCCTACGAAGGGCCCTACGAAGACCAGGAGTCAGAGGATACTGACCGGGAGCCTGAGGAGGGATACTCTGACGAGGAGGAGGAGCCCCCCTATCCCGAGGCGGAAGAAGACTCGGAGCCATACGGAGCGGACTCCCCGGATCTCATGCCGGAGAATTCCTATTTCAATCTCCCGCCGCACCAGGATCCTGCGCAATCGATTACGCCATCCCGTGGCACCAGCCACCGACTGCCGCCTTTGCGACCTTCTCGGGGGGAACGGCAGGACGGAGCCTTCGATACGCTGCCGGCAATCAATGTGGAGGCGGACCTCGATTTGACCGATGCTCTCAATGTTCTTTTGACCGCCGTCGATCGGCAGGTAGAGATTCTTTCCAGGCAGGGCGCCGAAGCCTTTTCTCAAAAGGACTTCAAACGTGCCGAGGTGATCGTGAGACTGTCCGAGCGACTCACCGAGTTCAAAGCCGATGCCGCCAGCTTGCTCGATCTCCTGGATAACAACGAAGAATAGCGAATCGGCTTCAGAGCTCGGGTTGTCCCTCGCCTGGCGGCTTTTCGCCCCAGTCTGTCTTATAGATGAAATCGATCAGGACGCGCCGCATATCAGGACTGACAGCCACACCATATACGATACCGGCTGCGGCAATGGCAATGAGGATCTTGGCTGCCAGGGCTCCTTTGCTTGCCGGTTCCCGACCGGTGCGCATTTTGCCGCCGGTATTGCCGATGCCGGAGATTCTGCTGCCGGTGTTGCTTCTGGTGTTGCTTCTGGCTGCCATCCTGCTGCCCGTGTTGCTCCTCATACCGGATGAGGTGGTTTTGCCGGAGTTTCGCCTGGCGGGCCTGCGAGCGGGCGAGGGCTCCTCCTGTCTTTCCGGTGCTCTCGCCTGTCTGGATTCGGGCTCCAGAGTGGAGGTTTTCTTGATCAGGCTCTCGAGTCTCGGAGAGTTTCGCTCCGTCGCTTCGAATGGCTCCATGGGCGTACTAGCCGAGACAATCTCTGGATCCGAGACGCCCCGTACGAGGTGCCTGGTAATCTCATCCACCCCTGTGCCTTTCTCTTCGGGGATTGCGATCGATCCAGAGATCGATCCCGGGCTCATGTCCTGACCGGGAGGGATCGGCTCGAGAATGGTGTCGGCTGGCGCCGCAACCTGAATCTCTTCCACCTTCTTTTTCATGAAGCCCCAGACTGGTCTCGATCCGGTGCTTTCGGGACGGTCGTCAGGACAGAACAAATTGGCGGTATTGAGAGCCCTTTCCAGATCCGACTTCATCTCATTCATCGACTGGTAGCGCTCATCAGGTGATTTCTGAAGAGCACGAAAGACGATCATTTCGAGGGCCGCAGGGATTTTGAGTTCGGGGCAGACATCCGAGAAGGGGGCCGGAGGCTCCGAGATTTGCATTGTCATGGTTTCGACATAGTTTCGGCCGAGGAAAGGGACTTCTCCGGTGAGGCTCTCGTACATCACCACGCCAAGGGAGTAGATGTCGGTGCGGGCATCAATCGTGGTGCCCATGCCCTGCTCCGGGCTCATATATATCGGACTCCCCCAGACCTCTCCCATCCTTGTGAGTTTGGCAGCATCTTCGGCGAGTTTTGCGATGCCGAAGTCGACGATCTTCACATAGTCTCTTGTGTCGCCCATCTCTACCAGCATGATATTGCCTGGCTTGATGTCACGATGGATGGCTCCATGTTTGTGGGCATGGGCTATTGCAGCTGCGACCTGGACGAAGATGTCTTGAAAGCGCTCCGGCTTCAGGGCCCCTTCGCGCTTGAGCACCTGATTGAGGCTGACTCCGATCAGGTAGTCCATCACGAAAAAGGGCTGGCCGTGCTTGCTGGTCCCGTAATCGTGCACGCTCACGATCCGGGGATGATTGAGCCGGTGGAGCACCTCCGCCTCCAGCCGGAAGCGTTTCACCAGGACCTCGTCCCCCATGCCCTGGGTCCGGAGAGCCTTGAGAGCCACTATCTTGCCGGTGTGCATGTCTTTGGCCCGATAAACGAGGCTCATTCCGCCCTTTCCCAGGATGGAGAGAACAAAGTAACGGTCCTTAAGGAACGTTCCGACCAGTAGATCGAGCTTGTCTTTCGGCACCCTCACCCGGTAGCAGAGAGGGGCCAGGGGCTGGCCTGTCGGGCTTCCACGCGCCAGGGCGCGATCGATCCGGAGCGACAGATATTTGAGTGTTTCTTTGCTGAGCATCAGGCCCGAATCTGCTCGTCCTGTCCGGAGGTTCCCCTTGGTATCCGTATCAGTGCCGACACAGATGAATGTTCCCGGTATTTTTTGACTGTAATCTCGTCCGGGGTCAGGTGTTGCCTGATTCGGGGTCGGACAGGCAGGCGAGTGGTGTCGCTGATAGTGCGATCTGAACGCCTCAGTAAGTGATAGCGTTGATCAGGATCTGAATGATTCCCATTACTGCTCCTATGACTCCGCCGAAATATTCCAGGGCCTTGAGCTCGTTTTTGCAAATGCGTTTGACCAGGTATTCGAGCTGCATAGGAGTGAACAGGTCGATCTTGCTGACGATCAGACCGTGCACGCCGAGCTTCGGAATGGCCTGCTCGAGAAGCTGCCCGAGCTCGCGCTTGAGGTATGAATAGGTGAATGATGCAAGGTTCCGCTTGGTCTTCTCGAGCAGATCCGGGGGGACGCTGTCCGGGTTGAACCTGACAATGGCTGATTGAACGGTTACCATAGCTTCGTTCTCGAACTTCTTGCAAGCCTCGATAATGTCTGCCTTGTGCTCGACCACGAAGTCTTCTACGAAGGTGACGACATTCTGCTTCAGGCGGTTGATATTCTCCAGGGGCATGGCTCGCAGGTCGAAATTCGCGATCTGAATTGCGAGCTGGTGCTTGATCCCGAAACGGGCGATCAGATCCGAGATGATCTTGTGTGCCTCATCAGGCTCTTTCTCCAGGAAGTTCCGCCACTCATAGCAAACTCGTTTGACGCCGATGAGCCTGGCGAGGAGCCGATACGGCCCGCCGGCATGCACGTTGATCGATTCCTCGAGAGCACCGATATTCTGGGGGCTGAGAAGGGAGATCAGGGCGTGTCTGACTTTTTCCGGGGTGAGAAAGTTCTCGATAATCCGGGATGAAAGCTCGGTGGCCTGGTCCAGATTGATCCGGGTGCTCATCACGATCTGATCGAAGATCTTCTCGGTAATTGCCGGAATGCGGCTGTCCTTGCCGGACTCGAGGGAATCGATCAGGCTCCTGACGAAATGCTGCAGCAGAGTGGGGCTGAATGCTGCCAGGTCCGCGGCCAGGCGGTGCAGCTTGGCTGCGTCTCGAAATTCTTTGAGGAGGACCGAATCGAAAAAGAGATTGATGGCGTTATAGATGTTCTCTTCGGTAACCAGCTCGTCGGCGCGCTGTTTGATGTCCTTGGGCGTCAGCAGGGTATCGGTGATAGTGGAGGCTACAGCCTGGCTGAGTTTGGCCTGACGCTTGGGGAATATGCCCGGGGTGAAAGGAATCTGGATCTGGGTGTAGGGGACGAACCAGGCTTTGTAAGGGCGGAAGAGCATTTTCACAGCGCACCAGGTGGCTGCGAAACCGTGCGCTCCGTAAAGAATCGGCGGCAGAAATACCTTGATTACCAGCGCCTCCGGAGAGGCGAAGAGGCTGTGAAAATCGAATCCTAGGCTCATGCCAAGACTTTTCCGGAGGTTACCTGGGTCAGTTCCATTTTATTCTAGCTGATTAGTAGGTTCACATCTGATACCAGGATTATTGGCTGCGTCTTCCTTATAATGTAGACGTGATGCTGCTGGTGAGAGATGGAAAACTGCTCGGTATGGCGATTCTACCCGCCTTTGTCTGTGTATTCTGCCTGATCTTCTCGCCTTTTTGCCTGTCCGGCGCATATGCTTTTGGTGACGGGCAGGAGTGGCGCCGGCTGGTGGACCAGGGTGACGATCTCTTCGAGAAAGGCGCTTTTCACGCAGCCGCTACGGTTTATCAGCAGGCCAGCGACCTCAAGCCCGAAGACTGGCAGGTGAGGCTGCGTCTGGGCCGGGCTCATGCCCGGACCGGTCGGGACGACCTGGCAATGGCGGAGCTCTTTCAGTCCCTGGTCCTCAATCAGAAGAATCCCACCCTCAATGCCGACACGCGCTGCGAGATTGCCTGCCTGCTGATGAAGAAAGGGAATTTCGACGAGGCCGGCGGCCAGCTCAAGCAAGTCCTGGAGCTGCGGCCGGAAGACGATGTCGTTCGAGGCAATTACGCCATCTGTCTGGATCGGATCGGTTTTGTCGATCTGGCCATCAATGAGCTCCGCATTATCATCAAGCACAATCCCATGAGCGAAATCGCTTATTACGACCTGGGCTATTGTTATTTGCGAAAGAGCGAGTTCCAACTCGCCGCCGCTTGTTTTCGCCGAGCAGCAAGTATAAAACCATCTAATCCTTCAACTTATGTCGGACTCGCCCGAGCCCTCATGGGTATGGATAAAGATCGTCTGGCGGTGGGCGTTTTGAAGAAAGCACTGGAAGTCGACAAATCCTGTCACTTTGCCTGGCTGGCTCTTGCCGATGCTTACGAAAAGCTCGACAATAAGCCCCTTGCTGTCGAAGCCTATAAGAAGGCTGTCCAGATGAAGCCTGATGATCCCATGACCAAGGCAGCGCTGGCTAAACTATTAGCTAATACGACGATCACGAGGTAAATGAAATGAACCACCGCTTGATGACGGTACTGGCGCTGTCCCTGGCTTTTGGCGCAGCCGGACAGGTCGCGGTCTGCCAGGCCGCTCCGGAGAGCAAGCCTGCCCCCAAGGCAACAGATGATGAAGATATCGATCGGGCTATCGTCAGATATAAGGCCGCTATCGGAATGAATCCGAGCAATCCGGCTACCAGGCTCAAGCTTGGTCAGGTCTACCTCGTGAAGGGCAAGCTCGACGAAGCTATCGAGCAATTCACCGAGGCCGCCAAGCTGGCGCCGAGCAAATCCGATCCTCATCTCGGCATAGCCAGGGCTCTGATTCGCAAACAGGATTACAAAGGCGCTGTGAAATCGTTGCAGCAAGCCATTGCCTGCGATCCTAACAACGCCGATATCCACTTCAAGCTCGGCCAGCTCTATATGCGTCAGGACAAGCTCGAGCCAGCCATCGAGGCCTACCGCCAGTCCATCAAGTTGAACCCCAACAGCAGCGAAGCGCACCGGGAGCTGGGCGCCGTTTTCGGACTGAAGGGCGATTTCGACTCGCAGGTCTTCGAAGAGAAGAAAGCCATCGAGCTCGATCCCAACGACGCCAATGCGCTCTATTACCTTTCTTCGGCAAGCGTCGCCAAAGGCGAGGTGGAAGACGCGGCGAAGTATCTGGGCCGTTGCGTCAAGATCGACCCGAAGAACGCTGATGCACTCAGGCTTCTGGCAAGCATCAAAGCTTCCAAGCATGAGTTCGAAGAGGCTGTAGCCCTTGCCGAGAAGGCTGTGAAGATAAGTCCTGATAACAAGGCTTATCAAAAGACCCTCGACAAGATTCGAGCTGCCGCCGCTGCCAAAAGCAAATAAGGTTAATTTACAAAAGATATGCGCAAGGGGTAATTTTGGGGTAGCAAGTTCTGTCTGATCGAATCTCCTGGCAACCCTTTCGAAGTGGCTTGCTGTTTTGAAAAGCTTAACTATGATAAGTATCCTTCCACCTTGCAAATGAGGGACTAAGGCCCTACCATTTACCGGAATCAGGACATATCCACCAGTTCAGAGGGGCGCATTCCCTACTGCGTAGCGACTGGCATTTTGTCCGCCTGTGGAACGAGACCGAACATTTATAGAGGAAGAAGCTGTGCCGGAGCAAGCGGAGAAAGCCGATAAGGCTAGAGATTTTGAGCTTAAAGCTAACATCAAGGTAGTCGGTGTCGGCGGCGCCGGATCCAATGCAGTCAATCGCATGATTGCCGCCGGACTCAATGGTGTGGAGTTCTGGGCCTGCAATACCGATGCGCAAGCCCTGGAGCTTTCTGCGGCGAAGAATCGCCTGCAGATTGGCGCCAAGTTGACCAGAGGTCTGGGAGCCGGCGGCAATCCCCAGGTCGGAACCAAAGCTGCCGAAGAGAGCCGCGAAGAAATCGCCTCTGCTCTGCAGGGCTCCGACATGGTCTTCATCGCCGCCGGTATGGGTGGTGGTACCGGTACTGGTGCCGCGCACATAGTCGCCGAAGTAGCCAAAGAGCTCGGTGCCCTCACTGTCGGTGTGGTTTCGCGTCCTTTCTTCTTCGAAGGTCGCCGCCGCGCCAATCAAGCCGAGGAAGGGATCAACGAGGTGCGGGCGAAGGTCGACACTCTCATCGTCATCCCCAACCAGAGATTGATCGAAGTCGTCGATCACCGCGCTTCCATGCAGGAAGCCTTTGTCGAAGCCGACAAAGTCCTCATGCAGGGTGTGCAGGGCATCTCGGATATCATAACGGTTCCGGGTCTGATCAATGTCGACTTCGCCGATGTCAAAGCCGTCATGCAGACGGCCGGCTCCGCCCTTATGGGTGTCGGCCGAGCCTCCGGCGAAGGACGTGCCGTGGAGGCCGCTCGCAATGCCATCAACAGCCCGCTGCTGGAGAGCACTATCGACGGAGCCTCCGGCGTCATCTTCAGCGTCACCGGCGGTCCGGACCTCACCCTGCATGAAGTCCAGGAATCGGCCAATGTCATCTATCAGTCGGTGTCGGAAGAGGCCAATATCATATTCGGTGCGGTTCTCGATGACAGGCTCCATGGCGAAGTCCTGATCACCGTTATCGCTACCGGCTTCGACATGGCCGTCCAGGCCGCCAGACCGGCAGCCCGGACCGAGACACCCAGAAGCCAGGCTTCCGGCCAGTATGCCGCCCAGCTTCAATCGGTCTCGATTGCGCCGGCGGTGACCAGCGAGCCAGCCGCTCCCCAGTCCTCCACCGAGAGCAGCGATGAGATGAAGAAAATAGCCAGCGACATCCTCGATATCCCTGAGTTCCTCAGAGGTCGTTGAGGCGTCGCAGCCGGACTGAAGTTAAGGGCGGCTGAATGGCCGCCCTTTTTTACAGTATACTTGTGCTTCTATGAGACAAGAAGTTGACCAGGGGACCAACCTGGATATCAGTTTTGATATAGGTGCAATGCCGGTGATTTTCACCGGGGAAGGGCGGCTTCTCCTGGTTGATCAGAGATTGCTTCCCGAAAAGGAAGAGCTGGTCGACGCCTCGGACTTCGACACGATGTGCCGGGCGATTGTCGACATGGTCGTTCGCGGGGCGCCCTCAATCGGCGTGGCTGCCTCTTTCGGGCTTTCACTCAAGGCTCGCGATCTGTCAGAAGAATGCGATTCTGTCGAGGTCTTTATCGAGAGGCTCGATAGGGCCCGCAAGACGATCCAGGAGACACGACCGACTGCAGTCAATCTGATGTGGGAGACCGATCGTGTATTCGAGCTTGCCATTAGGCTCTCAGGCGATGCCGGTCGGACGCCGGCAGCAATCGCGGGGGCACTGGTCGAGTTGTCCCTCAGCACCCTCGCCGAGCATATCGAGATCAACCGGCGGCTCTCCGAGTATGGCAAAGAAATCGTCAGGCAGGGCGCCAGAGTGATTACCCACTGCAATGCCGGGTCGCTTGCCGCCTGCGGCTGGGGCACCGCCCTCGGTGTCATTCGCTCGGCTCATTTCGACGGACGCAATCCCCGGGTCCTGGTGGATGAGACCAGACCACGCAATCAGGGCGCCCGTCTCACGATGTACGAGCTCACTCGTGACGGCATCCCCTGTACTCTGATTTGCGATTCCATGGCCGGCCACCTGATGAAGTCAGGCGAGGTGGATCTGGTAATCACCGGAGCCGACCGGATCGCCAGAAATGGCGATTCAGCCAACAAGATCGGCACCTACAGCCTGGCGGTCCTGGCGTCGCATCACAAGATTCCTTTCTATATTGCTGCTCCGCTTTCCACTTTCGATCGCAATCTGGCCCGCGGTGACGAGATCCCCATCGAGCACCGCAGCCCGAGCGAGGTTACCAGCATCGATGGGCATCCCAACACGGTTGCCGGGGCGGAGGCGCTCAATCCCGCTTTCGACGTCACTCCGGCTGATTTGATCGCCGGTATAATCTGCGAAGCTGGAATTTTGCGCCCACCCTACCTGGACTCTATCGAGGCGGCTCTCGATTCTTGATTGCTATGCCATAAGATGAGACAATCTCCAGTCTAATAAATTATCTCGAAAAGAGACAGACACGGAGAAAGGTTGATGACCAACACCCTGAATATCATCGAAGTACCGGTGATCGAGGCTACCCGGGAAAACACCAGAGACTACGGGCTTTTCATAGGCACCGATGTCCCCAATGACGGGCTATCCATCCCCTTCTACAAGGGCTCGGTCCAGGAAGGGCACAATCTTCCTTTCGAGTGCACTGGCTCGGCGGTGATCAGAACTGCCAGGATCAGCAAGCGCAGCCCTGATGTCATCTGGCTCGAGCGTCATATGAATATGACGCAGCTCTTTGTCGGTCTCGGCGATCAACCTTTCGCCATGGTGCTGGGCAAGCCCAATCACGAAAAGGGAGAGGAGATCCCTGATCTGGATACCGTCAGATGCTTCCTCATGCCCCCCGGCCACGGTATCATGATCCACAAAGGCACCTGGCATGATTTTCCTCTCTGCGTGAAAGAGCCGGTGACGGTGCTCACCGCCAATTCGCCCGAAGTTGTGGAGGCTCTCGCCAGTATGAAAGACCCGGTGGAGATGGACAGAGGTGATGTCTACAAGATCGACATCAAGAAGCATACCGGCAAGATCCTGAGGGTCAACGTCTAGATGCGGGTCAAAGCCTTCAAGCTGGCAACGTCCGGTCCAGCGGATCTGACCGGGCTCGAGGCTCTTATCGATTCGGGAGAGCTGGCGGCCGATGAGGTAGCCTGCATTATAGGAAAGACCGAAGGCAATGGCGGTCGTAATGATTTCACCCGGGATCTGGCCATGCTCGCTTTCGAGGACTTCTTCGCTTCCCGGCTGAATTCCAGTCGCGAGGCTGTCACCGACCGGATTATCTTCTCGCTCTCGGGCGGCTGCGAGGGCGTGGTCAGTCCTCATATCGTGGTTTTCGGCTGTTCTGGAGAGCGCCTTGAAAAACGGCGCCCGGAAAAGCGTCTCGCTCTCGGTACAGGCTTTACACGGCAGTTCGAAGCTTCCGAAATCGGGCGGCGAGCCCAGGTGGAGGAGACTGCCAGGGTGATCGGGCAGATAGTTCAAGAAGCGCGCCTGGAGACCGAGGACGTTCATTTCGTCCAGATGAAAGGCGCCATCCCGGCATTCACCTACGAAGAGCAAGAAGCGGCGCGCAGAGCCGGCAGACCGCTTCGCTCGGACATGATCTACTCCCGTGGGGCATCAGCGCTCGGGGCGGCTGTAGCTCTTGGCGAAGTCGATCTGGATGATCTGGACGACGATTCGATCTGCTCGGACTGGAGCCTTTTTTCCTCTACCGCTTCATGCTCCGCCAAGCCGGGTCTTACTCGCACCGAGATCATGGTCATGGGCAATAGCCCATACTGGGAAGGCGATCTGGTCATAGGCGGGGGTGTGCTCGCTGACATGCTCGATGCCGACGGCGTTCGCGCCGTTCTCGGCAGTTTGGGATTGCCGGCCGAGGGCAGTCTGGAGCCGGCACAGACGGAGAAGCTCGTGGGCATTTTCGCCAAGTCCGAAGCTGATCCCCGCGGATTCGTGAGGGGCAAAAGGCATACCATGCTCACCGACGATGATATTTCGGACACTAGATATTCGCGCTGTGTGCTTGGATCCGTCCTGGCCAGCGTTACCGGCGATACGGCAGTGTATATAAGCACGCGATCCGAGCATCACGGTCCCCTGGGGGGCGGTACCCTGGCTGTGATCGCCCGGGTCAATTGAGAGAAGGTGGACATGACTTCGATCCTGAAAGGCAAATGTGTTCAAGAGGAAGACATGATGGAGCTCTCCTCCGGAGCCAGGATCTTCTACCGGCGGCAGGGCGACGGTGACGAGCTGATTCTTTTCCTCCACGCCGTGGGCGGCGATCACAGCTCATTTTCTCCACAAATGGATCGATTCTCCGGTCGCTATTGTTGCGTTTCTTTCGACATGCGCGGCCATGGCCGGTCGACCCTGCCACAGGGCGCGGCTCCGGAAGTTTCCTGCACGGTCGACAATTTCGCCGCCGATGCCATCGAGTTGATCGATCGTCTCCAGTTCAAGAGAGCGCACCTGGTTGGGCTTTCTATGGGAGGGGTGGTGGCTCTTGCTTGCTTTGCGAAAAGACCGGATCTGATTCAGTCCCTGACTATAGCCAACACCTGGGCGCATGTGGATGATGCCGCCTCTCGAATCGCCTTCATCGAAGAGCAACTGAAAAGCAAGACAATGTCCGAATCGGCCGCCGAGCTCATTCCCGGTCTTTTCGCACCGGGTTTTTCGGATCCGGTTGTGGAGGCTGCGGTGAAAGTCGAGGGCAGCAAGGACAAAGATGTCTTTCTCGCCTCCTGGCGGTCGATGTTTTCGGTGGATCTGCGAGACTTCCTGCCCCTCATCGATGTGCCTCTCACTCTCATCGGCGGAAGCGAAGACAGGGTGACTCCCACCAGTCCGCTTCTCACCGAGATCTTCGCTAACACAAGCACCAGCAGGCTGGTGGAGATCGCCGGCGCCGGGCATTTCTCCAATCTCGATCACGTTGTCGACTTCAATCGGTATCTGGCAATCAATCTCCGCCGCGGGCGGGGAAACGGGCTCACCCGTTCCTTTCCCGCGGTGAATGCGGCCGTGCCGGTGGAAGGCGAGACCGTGGCCCACGCGCTTCTGGGACTTCTGGATAGAAGGGGGGTGGACTTCTTTTTCTCGAATTCAGGCACTGATTTTACCCCGATTATCGACGCTTTCGCATTCAACAAGGACAGGGAAGGGTTCAGCCTGGCACCGGTGGTGGCGCCACATGAGAATACCGCCATCGCCATGGCGCACGGCTATTTTCTCCTTTCCGGTCGTCCCCAGGCCGTCATGGCCCATGTCAATGTCGGTACCGCCAATATGGGCCTCGGGATCATCAATGCCAGCCGCTCTAGAATCCCGGTTCTTGTTCTGGCCGGCAACACTCCCTGGTATGACGGTGACATAGAAGGGTGCAGGACCAATTTCGTGCAATGGGGCCAGGATACTTTCGACCAGGCTTCTTATTTCAGAGAATTCACCAAGTGGGACTATCAGCTCAAGGGACCCCACGATCTCGATGTCGTGGTGGACAGAGCCCTGGCTATCGCCCAGTCCGATCCCGGCGGACCGGTCTATCTGACTCTGCCCAAAGAGCCGCTTTCCATGCCATGGCCTTCCGGGTCGGTCACAAGCGCCGGCGCCCGCCAGAATCCGGTGTTTTTGAGCGCCGCTGCACCGGAGGCGGTGGCACGCGCCGCCGAGGTTCTGGCTTCGGCGAGAAAGCCCCTGGTTGTCACGGCCGAGCTCGGTCGCTATCCCGGGGGACCCGAAGCTCTGGTGCTTCTGGCGCAGCGATATGCCATACCGGTAGTGGAGCACGGCAAGCGCAATTTCTTCAACTTCCCCACCGAGAATGAGATGCATCAGGGCTTCGAGCCGTCACCTCTTGTGGAGGATGCCGACGTGATCATTGCTGTCGAGACTCACGTGCCTTATATCCCGGCTCTGTCAGGGGTGAAGAAAGCGCCGACGATCATCCAGATTGGGGTCGACCCTCTCTGCTCGAACTTGCCCATGCGAGCATTTCCTGTCGACATCGGTCTTGCCGGCAACCCGGCTCTCAATCTGAAAGCCCTGACAAGGGCTCTGGCTTGTCTAGGGGCCAGCGAGCGTTACGGAAGCAGCACCTTTTATGGCGGGATCGCCGAGCGCTGCAAGGAGCTTGCCAGGATGCACAAGGACAGGTTCGAGAGCGCCCGGGAGAAGGCGGGACGTGAAGGCGGTTCCGGAGCCATCACCAAGAGTTTTCTTTCCTTCTGTATCGGCAGGGCTATCGACGATGATGTGGTGATCTTCAACGAATACAATCTCGATCCGCTTCTGGTCCCCAGGCGCTGTCCTGACAGCTGGTTCGAGAATTCTATCGCCAGCGGTCTGGGCTGGTCTCTGGGAGCGGCTCTGGGTGGCGCTCTTGCTTCGCCTGACGAGATTATGATGGTCACCCTGGGCGACGGCAGCTACCTTTTCAACACCCCTCTTTCGGCGCATTGCGTGGCTGCCTCTTACAATCTGCCGGTGGTCATCGTGGTTTTCAACGATTCTGCCTGGTCTACGATCAAGAAGTCCTACAAGGGCACGATGCCTGACGGCTGGGCTGTTCGCAAGGACCATATGCCCCTGTGCGACTTCGATATCGATGTCTCCTTCGAGAAGCTCGCCGAGGCCACCGGCGGTGTCGGTATCAAGGTGGATGACCCGGGCAATCTCGAAGAGAGCCTGAGAGCCGCTGTCGCCATAGCTCGCAATGACAGAAAGCATGTTCTGGTTAATGTAGTGTGCCAGCGTGATGGCTAGCTCTTTAAGGGTATGAAACTTCTGGAGCTGAAACCTTTTGAGACCTGTTGCGTCTAAGCTCCTGTGATCGGTCACCGGGGAGATTAGGATGATTTTGAGAAACTCGCATATCGCCTGTCTTTTTGCTTTGACTGTGTTTCTTGCTGGATCACTGAGCCCCAGCCGGGCAGAGAATCATTCGGCAAAAGGTGATTCGAAGGCTGTATCGAAAAGCGATCCCATGGTGATGAGCGAGAGCAAGAGCGCGAAGGCGGTCGCCAAGGTCGATCCGAAAAATCTCACCCGTATGGATTTCAGGGTCGAGGGCAGCTCCTGCGCTTCCTGCCTGGGCCGGATCCGCAAACGAATCATGAAGGAGAAGGGTGTTGTGGAGTGCGCTATAGCGGTGAAAAAGCCCTTCGGCTGCGCGGTCATTTACGACTCTTCGAAAACCAGTAAGAACGAGATTCTCGAGAAGGGCAAAGGGGACGAGAAGGATGTGAAAATCCTCGACATCACAGAAGAGCACATCGACAAGATGCCCTTTATTCTGGTGCCCAAATTCAACCAGCTGCGCTAAAGCGCGCCTCTGTTCAGGTGGGCAATACCCCGACCACCGGCTCGGTGGCTGTGGCGGCGAAGTCCTGGGAAGAGACGCCGACAAAGGGGACCTGGACAGGGAAGGTGAAAGTGACCTGGGTCTGAACCGTCACGGTGGAGCCTGTGTTGTAGTTGGTTATGGTCGCCGAGACGTTGCTGAGGACAGGTGAGTTGAAAGAAGCGACTATGCCTGCTACGGCTGCGGATGCCTGGGCGGCATCGGGGGCGGAAGCCGCTGCCCGGGCGCAATCTTTGGCCAGTGCGTCATTGGCGGTCTGGGCCATGACCATGGCTACCACGTCCACGAGAAACAAGACGATGGGCACGAGAATGAAGAGTCCGGTGACGGTCTCGACCAGGGCACCGCCCTTTTTCTTCCTGTTCCTGCGCAAGTACATCGCTGTATTCCTCTCCCTCTTGGCTTGGCTACTTGATCCCGGTCTCTTCGACGGGTCTCTCGCCATTGTAGGTGACTGGCAACGGCTGTAGCGGAATAAACGGAATCGAGACGAAAGGTTGTAACTGAACCACCGTGGTCACCCGTACTATGTCCATTTCGGGGTCGGCGTCGGTGTTGATGCGGGCAGCGTTATTGCTCACCACCGAGGCGCCGGTGAAAGCTGCCAGACCGCTGCTCATCCAGGCTGCTTCCTGGGAAGCAAGCGCTGCCGGCATGGCGGCTTCCTCCACAAGGGCTGCCGCCCGGGTGCACATGTGATTCAGGTACCAACCACAGCCGAACCCAAGTCCCATATAGATTATGACCATCATGGGAAAGAGGAATAGAACGAAAATGATCAGAAGGGCAGGTGCCAGCTCAGCAATCTGGTTTCCTTCCCTGTTCCGCCGAAATCTTCTCATCGATAATGCCCCCTCGTTCGATGATCGAGCTATCCGGTCTTGCGAATTCTTATAATTCGCGGCTCCTGAAGTTAGCGAGCATCTCTTTATCTGGAATACTAAAATACACACTACAAACTGAATGTTCCCAAATGGTCGGGTTTTTGACACTCATGTCAAGGGGAGATTAATATAAAACTTCTTTCATCTTCTTCCGCGTTGATGGGCTCTCCCCGCCTGCCGCTCCACAATAGAAGCTGAAATCAAGCAAAATGGCGTTTATGAAAGCAAAAGACCTGTTTATTCCTCTCCTTTTGGCGGCGATCTCTCTGTCCCCGGCGCCGGTTCTTTCCCAGGTGTCCCAGGCAGCGCTTCTTGACCGGATCGAAGCCGAGCTCGCCGACAAGGACAGAAACGTCAGCGAGGGCAATTTCAAGGAGCTGGAGAGCTATCTGGAAGCCAATCCCCGGGACAGTCGAGCCCATCTGTACATGGGCATGATCCTCGAGCGTATGGGATTGAAAGAGCAGGCCCTGCCGCAGCTCCGCATGGCCGTCGAGTACGGGCCCGATAATCCTGACGCACTGGTGGAGCTATGCAAGAAGGAGATCGCCGAAGGCCGTCCGAACACAGCCATCGGTCTTCTCAATGAGGGGATCCGCAAATTTCCCAACAATCCGAAGATTCTGTTTATGGTGGGTGAATTTCTCATCGAGCAGAAAGAGCCCGGGTTCGCCAAGGATGTCCTGGAGCGGGCCATGGCCATGGACAGAGACCATACCCTCATCGGTCTGCCCACGTCTCTTGCCCGGATAAACCTGGACCTCAATTTGATGCGGGCAGTGCTTCTAGCATCCATGGACCTGAAGAAGTTGCCCGGCTACGATCGTGCCCTGAGAGTGCGAGGAGTCGCATACAAGCGACTGGGCCGCCATCGTGATGCAGTCAACGATCTGAGCAAGGTCTTTGCCCGCGACCCCAATGTCCTGCCTCTGGACGACGCTCTCAGCGAGTCTTATTACTGGCTCGGGGAATACAAGAATGCCCTGGATCCGGCTCTCTATATCGTCGCCCTCACGGCTGCGCCTGATATCGATAGTCCCATCGCCACCGGCCGGATCGCGCGGATCATGAAGAGACTGCCGCCCAAAGAGCTGGGAAGCATTCTCGATGACAGCGTCAAGATGATCAAGACCAGGCTCGAGACCCTGGATGTTTTCTATTATCAAGTCGGTACAGCTCTGGACAAGATCAATAGACCCGATCTGGCCATGGAGTATTATCGCAAAGCCATTGCCGCCAATCCCGAGCTGGTGGGTCCTTACTACCGCCTGGGCGTGGACCTGGAGCTCTACAAGAAAGACCTCGACGGCGCCCTCGAGTACTACACACGCGCCCACAACCTGCGTCCCTGGGACAATGAGATCGGCCTGGCTCATATGCGCCTCAACGACCGTATCCATAATCGAGACAGTGACATCGCCTCCAAATGGAAGCATATGGGACGCTAGACTTGAGCTTCGTCTATGTCCCCTATCACGAGCTGGGAGAGCAGCCCAACGTCATCGTCGACGGTCGGGGAAACAAGAATACCTTTCTGACCCTCTCGCACTGGCCTGGCAACGAGACACCCGAGAAATACAAGGACGACCTCTCGGCCCAGATCGTCTTTCGCTATCTCGAATCCGGCGACGCTCCCCTTGATCAGACCCCGGTTGCCGTATCCAACAACCATTTCGACGAGGACGGTCTGGTCAGCGTTTTCGCTATGGTCAATCCGGAATATGCTCTGGCGAACAGGGAATTCTTGATCGATGTCGCCCGGGCCGGGGATTTCTCCAGGTTCGAGGACCGCGAGGCTGCCAGGGTAAGCTGGATCATCTCCGCCTGGACGGATCCGGAGCGCTCTCCTTTGAGTGGCGAAGTCTTCGGTGGCACTTATGAGGAGCTCAATCAGGTCCTCTACGAGGAGACCATCAAGAGGCTTCCGAATTTTGTCGAGAAGGGACAGAATCTCTATCACCTCTGGCAGGATGACGATCGTTTCCTGACTGCCACCGAAGATGCCATCGCCAGCGGTCTCATTCACATCGAGGAGGACCCGGACCTCGACCTTGCTGTCGTGCATGTCGTCGATAAGGGAGTCATCGATCCCGAACTGGTCCCCCGCCATGGAAAGAGTCTCGTATCGCGACTTTGTCAGCCCATGGCGATTCACAATGCCTTTGAGAGATTTCGTGTCCTGGTCATGCACAAGCGCCGCTACGAGCTCTATTACCGATATGAGACATGGGTCGACTATGTCTCTTCTCCTCTCAAGCCCCGGGTCGATCTCAGCAAACTGGCAGCCGGACTCAATGAGCGAGAGTCGCGTTTGCGCTGGCGTTTCAATGGAGTCGGCGAGATAATAGGCCGGCTCTCCTTCGAAGGCGCCACCGGCGATGATGCCGGAAGCGATCTCAGTCCGGCAGAGTTTCTCCAGGCTGTGCAAGAGGAGCTCATGGAGGCGCCGGTTACCCCGGGAGAGTGATCGCCACGATCAACCGATTTGTATATGGAAATATAGTCCAGCAGGGAAGATCGGTGGGACCGGCCGGGATAGTATCGAGTCAGGAAACCGGATGACTGGGGGATCTGGCTATGTTCGAGAAACTGAGAAACTACTGTATCGTAGGGTTGGAAAAGATCTTCGAAGACGAGGACTCGGAAGAGCGTCATAACAGGATTGAATCGGCCCGGGTCACGTCGTCGCGCCTCAATGCTCTGAGAAGAACGATCCAGAAGATGGAGGCTTATAGCGTGCCGGACTCAGAAGACTGAGGACTCAGCGGCGCTGGCGCTCTTCTTCCTGCCGTCGCCGGATCTCTTCCTGTCTGCGCAGTTCTTCCTGCCTCGATTCTTCCTGTCTTCTTCTTGACTCTTCCTGATTTCTTTTGAGCTCTTCCTTGCTGCGGGCCTCTTCTTGCCGCTTCTCATCGGCTTTGCGTCGGGATTCTTCTTGCTTGCGCGCTTCTTCCACCCGGCGTCTCTCCTCGGCCTGGCGCTTTTCGTATTCGGCACTACGAATTTTCTCGGCTTCGCGAGCCTGACCCTCATGGCTCTGTCTCTTCTTGAGCAAGCTCTCATGCTCGTTGAGAGCTTCCTTTCTCTGCCGGGCGAATTCTTCCTGCTCGCGCCAGTATTCGGCGTCGGTGCCTTTCGATTGCAGGCGCCGGCTGCGAGCCTCTTCTTCCTTTTTTCTCCACTCGTCTTGATCGGGCATAACTAAATGAAAAAGTCACGAAGGAGCTCGGCCTTCGGGTCTATAGCGTAGGGGGCGAGATCGCTGATGCCATGCTCGGCAAGAACCGCGGTATCGATGAAGAAATTGCCGGTGGTCGACCGTGCGTCTGATGTGAGAATCAGGTGTGCGGCGTCGGCTACGATTTCGGGCGTGCGGCATCGTCTGATCATCTCATCACCACCCAGGATGTTCTTAACTGCTGCTGTCGCTATGCCGGTCTCCGGCCAGAGGGAATTTACGGCGATCCCCCTTTCTTTGAGCTCCAGGGACATACCCAGGGTGCACATGCTCATCGAATACTTGGAGATCGTGTAAGCCAGGTGGGGGGCGAACCAGACAGGGTCCATATTGAGTGGGGGTGAGAGGTTCAGTATATGAGGGTTTGTCCCTCGCTCGAGGTGAGGAACGGCGTATTTCGAGCACATGAAAGTGCCTCGGCCGTTCACCCGGGACATCAAATCCCAGCGTTTCATCTCGGTCTTGTCGGTGGGTGTCAGGCTGATGGCACTGGCATTGTTCACAAGGATGTCGATGCCGCCGAATTCGGACACGGCTTTCTCGATAGCTCTCTTTACCTGATCTTCCTCCTGCACGTCGCACCGTATTGGAAGCGCCCTGCCTCCTGCTTTCTCGATCTCCGCAGACGCTGTGGCCAGAGTGCCGGGCAGTTTCGGATGAGGCTCTTCGGTCTTGCCGATGATCGCCACCGAGGCACCATCTCTGGCAGCGCGCAGGGCGATGGCCAGACCGATGCCGCGGGTGGCGCCTGTGATGAAGAGGGTTTTGCCCTCGAGGCTTGTGCTCATAGCTCGGCAGCCAGCTTGAAGTAGTGCGCGAAGAGTTTCATGCCGCCCTCGGCCTGACCCCAGTCGAAATTCTCGTTGATGGCATGATAGCCGTGCTCAGGCAGAGACAGACCGAGAAAGACGATAGGTGTCTCGAGTACTTCCTGCATGCTCACTACCGCCCCGATGCTTCCGCCTTCTCTGATGAAGGCTGCGTCTTTGCCGAAAGCGAGCTTCACTGCCTGAGCGGCAGCCTGATTGTACTTGTCGCCATATGATCCGACGAATGGCCTGAGTGCGCCTTCGGTCTCGACAATGGCGTCCGGGCACTGCTCTTTGACGAACTTCTTGAAGATCTCGACAATTTTCTCAGGTTTCTGGCTGGGTACCAGTCTCATACTGATTTTGGCTTCGCAGCAGTAGGGAACGATGGTCTTGACGCCAGGTCCAGAATAACCGCCAGTGATACCGTGGACTTCGAAGGTCGGCCTCACCCAGATTCTGGCAGCACCCTCTTTGGAGTCATCGGTGCGCAGGCTGTGGAGCTCGTGAGCTGCCTTGAAATGCTCGATAGTGAAACCGGACTTCACGAAGTCCTCGAGCTCGTCTTCCGAGACTTCATCTACGTCATCATAGAATCCCGGGATCAAGACCTCGCCTGTCCCGGCGTTGACACACCGGCCGACGAGCTGGCAAAGCTCGGTGATAGGATTTCTGGCAAGACCTCCTACCTCGCCGGAATGAACGTCTTTCTCGCCGGTCTTGAGCTTGACCGTGACCGCCTGCAAACCTCTCAGTCCATAGGGTATCGCAGGGCTGTTTTTCGAAATCCAGACTGTGTCAGAGATTACGACGGAGTCTGTTTTTAGCCGCTCCTTGTTCTTTTTGAGGAAAGCAAGGAAGGAAGGGCTGCCGATTTCCTCCTCCAGCTCCCAGAGGAAGCGGATATTGATCGGGAAGTTGTTGTCCCGGGCGAACCTGGCTGCGTAGAGAACCGAAAGAGCCGGTCCTTTGTCATCGGTGGTGCCGCGGCCGAGATACTTGTCCCCGTCGATCTTCATGGTGAAAGGAGGAGATTTCCATTCATCCGGATTGGCAGGCTGCACGTCGAGGTGGTTATAGACTGTGATTGTCGGATGTGCCGGATCGCTTATGAACTCGCCGATAACCACCGGGTTGCCGTCGGTTTCGATAATTTCGACACGAGCGCCTTTCGCTTCGAGGAGCTCTCTGGCCTTCCTGGCGGTGGCTGCGATGTCCGGCTTGCGCTCGGGGTCCATGCTCACGCCGGGAATGTCTACCAGGCTCTTGAGCTCGGATTCGTATTCTTTTCTAGATGCTTCAATATAACCGCTCAGGCGATCCAGTTGCACTTCGACCGTCATTTCACTTCTCCGTCAGTATGAAAAGGGTAATACTGTCGGATCGGCTGCTTTTATTCAAGACATTGACAAGTCAGGCGACGACTACGTCGTCCGAAGGCCTGATGGCGTTGTTGAGGCTTGTCTTCAGGGTCCGGGCCGGGAAGTAGCCCTCATATCTGGCCAGCTCGACGATCTTGTTCGGGTTCGGGCTGATTACGCTGATTGTCGGATAGCCTCGGACATCAAGGGCGTCGGCAAAGGCTTTGCCTGAACGATCGTAACCTTCTTGATCGCCGGGATTGGTGTAGCAGAAGATAGCTTTGCTCGCCAGCTCGCGCATCTCGGGCTTCTCGAGCTCGGCTTTCAAGGCCTTGCAATGACCGCAATAAGGGTTGCCCATGATGAGCACCAGGGGTTTGTTTTGTTCGAGGGCGGCTTTGTAGCCCTCGAGGGCGTTGTTCTTGTATGGTCCTTCGAGATCGATGCCCATTGAATTCCCCTCGACTGCGTCGGGTCTGAAGACAGGTTTGATTAGAACTGCGTGTTCGAGGGCCATTGACACGTCGACTTTGCCGGCGCTGGCGTTGGTGGCCCTGAGGCTGTCGCCAGCCAGAATATCCACGGAGTTGAATCCGTCAGGGTTCGTTCTGCCTGCGTTGCCCTTCGTGGCATCGAGGCTAGCCATGGTAACTGCAGAATCACTAGGAAGGCTCATGCCAGGTTTCCTCCGGGGGGGTGGTTCCGTTTCTTAGGCAGTTCTATCCGGGTCTTCCGGTTTTTGGACAGAATTCGCCAGATTTTTTCCCAGGGTCTGGAGGGCGGGGCATCGGAATTCAGGGTGGCGGGAAAGCGAGAGTTTCGTACGTTTTTCTCTCTCCGGCTAGAGAGGAGAGAGTTTCGTACGTTTTTCTCTCTCCGGCTACGAGGAGAGAGTTTCGTACGTTTTTCTCTCTCCGGCTAAGAGAAGAGGAGAGTTCCGCACCGCCTTAAGCTAAGAAAGGAGATTTTCTTTGAAACTCTCTCTTCCAGTCCGGCCGGTCCCCCGGGCTCAACCTCCAGAGCGGGCTGGATTCCTTTCGGTCATGGTCAGGCTGATTCCCCGGCTTGCCATCTCGGCCAGGAACAGCTTTACCGGCACTACTTTTTCCGGACGGAGCACGCCCCGATCGGTTATGTCTCCGCGGGCGATCATCTGGGCGATGATCGATGCGGTGAAGGCGCTCAGGCGAATATTGGCAGGTATTCCCTCGGCTTCGTCGCCATAGTCGATGCATTCCCAGACGTGCTGGACTGGTTTTTTGTCACTCACGCCGGTAACCGTGACTCTGGCGATAGCCACGTCCGCAATGTCTTCACTGAGACTGCGGGCCAGAACCGCTTCCATCACTTCTCTGGGATTGACCCTGGCTCCGGAAGCAACGATTACCGGATCGATCGAGAAAAGCCCAAGGTCCCTGAGGAGCTTGATACGCTCGCAGTGTCCTGGATATCTCAGGGTTTTATAGTCCAGATGCTTGACTTTCTCCTTGTAGGTCTCGATAAGGCTGTCGAGACCACCTGTGGCGGTAAAGGCTTCGAGCCTGCCTATGGGTCTCGGAAACTCCAGGTCTTCCAGCTCCTCCAGGGGCGCCGTCTCGAGCAGGTGCCCGTCCCGGATTATCCTGGCGGGCTCGACGAATTCGTCGATCATTGTGCCGGGGTCGTTGAAAAGACCGTAATCCAGGGGAGAGTGCTCGTTCGACTCTACCGGGATAGAGCCTGAGCGGACCCGTATCTCGTAAAGTTCTTCCATGCTTTCGGCTGCGCAGTTCGCCAGGATCGATACCAGTCCCGGTGTCATTGACAGATTCGGGGCAATCGCCACATCCTGCTCCCTGGCTACTTCATCCAGAAGGTGAATTTTCTCTGCCGCTTTGTGATTTCCCCCCAGGTCGCAGAAATTGGCGCGAATCGAAAGAGCGAGCTTGGCGAGCTCGTAGTTGAGCTGCCATGGAAGGCAGCTCACCGTGATGTCCGTCCCTTTCATGAGCTCGGCGGCGTATTCCTCGTTTTTTACATTCAACTCCACCGGCACGATTTTTTCGTCGGCCAGGGATTCTTTTATGAAGTGAGCATTGTCGGCGTCGACATCGGCCACCACGACCTTTTCGACTTTCGGGCTGCGAATCAGATCGAAGACTACTGCATGACCGACCTTGCCTGCACCCAGAACGAGAAATTTCACCTTTTTGCTCCCTCTCAAACTCCGCCTTATCGGCAAATAATAGCAGGTGAAAAGCAGGAATCAGAATGTCGATCGTCTCTTGCCGCCGTCCACGCAAATAGTCGAGCCGGTTATGTAAGAAGCTCTTTCGGAAGCCAGAAAGGTGACCACATCGGCGAATTCCCTCGGGCTTCCCAGCCGTCCGGCCGGTATCGAGCCAAGCCGCTCGCGCTCATAATCATCCCGGGCTTGACCCGTAGACCGGAGTCTCGATTCCATGAGCGATGCCAGCCTGTCCGTGTCGATCAACCCCGGAGCCACGCAGTTGATGGTGATGTTATGGCAGGCTACCTCGTCGGCCAAGGTCTTGAGCATGGCGCTGGCCGCCGAGCGCATGGCGTTGGAGACCGCCAGACCCTTTATCGGCTCCAGGACCGAGAGGGATGTGACTGTGATGATTCGTCCCCAGTTCCGGTCGATCATCGAAGGCAGGAAGGCCTGATTGAGATGGGCGACCGACTGGAACAATTGATTGAAGCCGCGTTCCCAGGCTTCCGGGGCGGTGCCGTATGCAGAAGAGGGGGCGGGTCCGCCTGTGTTATGAATGAGAATATCGATATGATCGAAAGCAGTCTTGACCTTATCGATAAGATCATGTCTTTCTCTCTGATTCGTAAGATCGCAGGACCAGGAATGGACATTAATTCCGGACCCGCCGGATGAGGCTGCCTCCTTTTGGATTTCCTCCCGGGCGGCGATGAGGGCCTCGTCGTCACGGGCGCAAAGGAAGATATCGACTCCTTCTGCCGCCAGACCTGATGCTATCGCTCTGCCCATCCCTTTCGAGGCTCCGCAAACCAGAGCTTTTCTACCTTTGATCCCGAGGTCCATAACAGTCTCCGTTACCGCTCAACGATACTTGTACGAAATGGTCTTGGCCTCGGAGAAGAACTCCAGGCTGTAACGTCCGCCTTCCCGCCCGATTCCCGACGCTTTCTGACCGCCGAATGGAGTGCGCAGATCGCGAGCGAACCAGCAATTCACCCAGATCAGCCCGGCTCTGATGCCGCTTGCCACCCTGTGGCAGCGGTTGACATTCTCGCTCCAGAGCGAGGCCGACAGACCATATGGTGTGTCATTGGCCATTTCTATCGCTTCTTCTTCGCTGGAAAATGGTATTACGGGAAGCGCCGGACCGAAGATTTCTTCCTGGCAGAAGCGGCTGTCATGGCTCAAGCCCTCGAAAAGCGCAGGGGCGATGAAGTTGCCCGGACCGAGGTCCTGGAGCCGTTCTCCACCGGTGAGGAGCTTGCCTTCTCGGGAGCCCAGCTCGATATAGGATTGCACCTTCTCCATGTGCTCTCTGCTTATCAGGGCGCCCATCTGGGTGTCGGGATCGAGAGGGTCGCCGACCCTGATGGACTTCACTCTCTCCACCAGGGCATCGACTACTTTTTTGTAAACGCCCTTTTGCACGAAAAGCCTGGAGCCTGCCAGGCAGATCTGCCCTTGATTGCGGTAAGCGGCACGGACAGCCGTGTCTAGAGCGGCATCGAGGTCGGCGTCATCGAAAATAATGTTGGCTCCTTTACCGCCAAGCTCGAAAGAGACTTTTTTCAAAGTTTTGGCGGCATTGGCCATGATCGCTCTGCCTGTGCCTGTCTCGCCGGTGAAGCTGATCGAGCTCACATGCGGGTGACCGGTGAGAGCCTCCCCGGCGCCATCCGGGCCGAATCCGTTGACGACATTGAAAACCCCGTCTGGCAGTCCTGCCTGTCTGGTGATCTCGGCGAAGAGAAATGCCGTATAAGGGGTCCACTCTGCCGGCTTGAGGACGCAACTGTTGCCCATGACAAGACAGGGGGCGATCTTCCAGGTCGCCAGATAGAGGGGAAGGTTCCAGGGGGTGATCAGTCCGCATACTCCCAGGGGCTCGCGGATCGCCATGTGTCTCTCGTCGCTGGCGGAGGTGAAGCAATCTTCTCCCATGGAAGCTGCATAGGATGCGAAGAATTTGAAGTTCTGCCCGGACCTGGGTATGTCCCCGTTGAGGCTCTCGGCAATCGGCTTGCCTGTATCGAGTGTCTCCGCCCGCGCCAATTCTTCGCGTCTTTGGAGAATCAGGTCGCCGATTCGATCGATGATATTGCAGCGCTCGGTCATGGTCATTCTTGCCCATGGGCCTTTTAGAAAGGCCTCGCGCCCGGCTGCTACCGCCCGGTCGATATCAGATGCGGTGCCGAGCGCGACTTCTCCCAGTACTTCGCCGGTGGCCGGGTTCAAGGTTTCGAAAGTCTCGCCTGAGTCGGACGCCTCGTTCTTGCCACCGATGAAATTCTCAATTCGTACTCTGGTGGATTTGGTCGAGAGAGTCATCATGCCCTCCTGTAGGCGGTAGCTTTGATCTCGATGAAGTTCTTGCCAGGCAGCCTTGCTGCCTGCACTGTGGTGCGTGCCGGTGGATCGGGAAAAGAGAAGTGTTTTTCGTAAACTTCGTTATAGCTCTTGAAGTCGTTCATGTCGGCCAGGAACACCGTGACGTCGACCAGATCGGTCAGGGACAGTCCGGCTTCTTTCAGCACCGTAGTCAGGTTGTCTATGACTGCCTCGGTCTGAACCCTGATGTCATAAGATGCGATCTGTCCGTCGGCACCGAGTTCGACTCCGCGCTCGAGCCCGGTGGTGGCGTCCCGGGCCCCCTGTCCGCTGACGAAGAGGAAGCCGCCGGCTTCAATGGCGTGACTGTATGCTCCCAGCGGGCGCGGAGCTTTTCCCTCGACTATGTTGTAGCTCTTTCTCATGGCCCTAACATTTTACACGGGCCAACCTTCGTGGCTAAAATGCACCTATGAATGAAACCAGACCCGGACCGGACAGGCCGTTTACAATCATCGACATATCCCAACCGGTCAACAGCCGTACTGCGTGCTTCCCCGGGGACACCCCGTTTCAAAGGGCTGTAACCCTCACTGTCAGAGACAGCGGCGTTGTCAATCTGACGGCTATGACCATGAGCCCGCATGTGGGCACCCACGCCGATGCGCCGGTCCATATAGAAGGCGATCTGGAAGAAGGAAGGGGTGTGATCGGATCGCTTTCCCTGGAGCCCTTTCTGGGCCCGGTGAGAGTTGTCGACCTGGCGCCCTTTTCCGGTGGCATAGAGCCTGAGCATTATCAAGAGAATCTGGATTCGGGAGAGAGAGTCAGCCGGGTCCTCTTTCGCACCTGTCACCGGATACGGTACGAGGTATTCGAGTCCGAATACGCCTATATCACTGGCGCTGCTGCCGAGGATCTTGTAGCAAGAGGCGTCGTTCTCGTCGGTCTGGACACTCCTTCGGTGGATCATATCGATTCGAAGTCACTGGACAGTCATCACATACTCAACCGCGGCGGTATGGTCTGGCTGGAGAACCTCGACCTGACCGCGGTGCAGACCGGGGACTATTACCTTGTCGCTCTGCCTTTGAAGCTCGAGGAGCTGGAGGCTTCACCGGTGCGCGCTGTTCTTCTGGCGGAGGAGAAGCAATGAAGGGTCTTTTCGGCAAGCCACTCTGTCTGATCGGGGCGGTTCACCTGCTTCCGCTTCCCGGGGCTGCCGATTACGGCAGCAGTATGGACGAGATCGTCGATGCCGCCGTGGCTGATGCGCTTATATACAAGCAGCAGGGCTTCGATGCCCTGGTTGTCGAGAACACTCATGATGCGCCTTATCTGAAAGGTCATGTGGCGCCGGAAACTGTGGCAGCCATGACTGTAGCTGCCCGAAGGTTGAAAGAGGCTGTGGACCTTCCCCTGGGGGTGCAGCTCCTGGCCGGCGCCAATATAGAGGCCCTTGCCGTGGCGGTGGCCTGTGATCTCGATTTCATCAGGGTGGAAGGATTCGTTTTCGCTCATGTGGGTGACGAAGGCATTCATGAGGCATGTGCGGCCGAGCTCATACGAAGGCGGTTCAACCTCCGGGCCGGCCGGGTGAAGATTTTCGCCGACATCAAAAAGAAGCACTCTTCCCACGCCATCACCGCCGATGTGGACATTGCCGAGACCGCCATCGAGGCAGCGAATTTCAAGGCTGACGGCGTGGTCGTCACCGGTGCTCGCACCGGCCTGGCGCCGCTCGGGCATGAGGTTGAAGCAGTCAGGAAGAGTGTCGATATTCCTCTTCTCATCGGCTCGGGAATAGATGAAGACAACATACGCGACTTCGCCCCTCTTGCCGATGCACTGATCATCGGATCCGCCGCCAAGAGCGATGGTCGCTGGACCAGTCGAGTCTGTCCGGAGCGCGCCGGGCGCCTGGTAAAAGCTTCTCGATCGTTGAAAACTGTGTGAGCGGGCGGGAGCACCTCAGAATGATTTGCTTCTCCTGAGCGCCTCGAAAGGATCGTTGGCCGGTTTTTTCGGAGCCGGCTTGCTCACTGAAGCCGCTTTCGGCGCGGGTGCCGGTCTGGGTTTTGGTTTGGGCTTGGGTTTAGGCGGCGGCGCCGGATCCGGTTTGGATTCTGTCACTACTGGTGGTGGCGCCGTCTTGGCCGGCTCCGGTGGTGCGGTTTCTTTTACTGGTGGCTTGACCGCACTGGTGCTCGCCTTCACTTCTTTGGCCGGTGGTGTCACCGCAGTTGGTGCGGGTTTCGTCGAGGGTTTCTCGGCGCTCTTATTGCTCGAGCCGGCGGCGAAATAGCTGAAAGTATAGTAGAGCCCTGCGGTGCCGATCCCGAAGGCGAGCACGAGAGCAATGGCCCACTGCACCGGAGTGAGGCGCGCCATTATAGTCGGAGTCTTCGGCTTGTCCTCCGTCGTCTCGGTATTGAGATCGACGGTGCGCAGGGCGACGCTGCGGCCCGGTTTGGGTATTGCCATCTCGAGCTCGATGGCGAGCTGCTCCATGGACTGCTGCCGCTCTTCCGGAGTTTTGGCGAGGGCTCTCAAAATCACCTGCTCGACCCGCTCCGGAATGTAGAGATCGGGTCTCGCTTCGCTGAACGGAGGCGGCGGCTCCTTGATATGCTTGGACATGGTCTCGACCATGGTCTTGCCCAGAATCGGCAGGCGGTTCGTGAGGGTCTCGTACATGACGATTCCCATGGAATAGACGTCCGAGCGTTTGTCCAGGGGGAAGCCCTGGCATTGCTCCGGAGACATATAGACCGGGCTGCCGCAGACTTCGCCCATCTGAGTGAGCTTCTGTCCTTCGGTGCCTCCCTCTTCCATGATCTTGGCGACACCGAAGTCCACCACCTTCACATAGTCCTTGTCGCCTTCGTAGGTGATCAGAACGATATTGCTCGGTTTGAGGTCCCGGTGGATGACTCCCTGGTTGTGCGCATGGGCAAGAGCCTCGCAAGCCTGATGGAAGATGTTTACCGCCCGGTCTACTTTGACCTGCCCTTCTTCTCTGATGATGTCCGAGAGGGGGCGACCCTCCAGGTAATCCATGACTATGTAGGGCTGTCCCGTAGGCGATATGCCGAAGTCGAAAACCGTGATGATATGAGGATGATTGAGACGGCAGGTAGCCTTGCTCTCCTGCTGGAAGCGCTTGACGCTCATGGAGTCGTTCAGGTGGTGGGCCTGCAGCATCTTGATCGCCACCCGGCGATCCATGACGTCCTGGCGTCCCTCGTAGACCACGCCCATACCGCCGGTGCCCAGGACCCTGATGATGTCGTATTTGCCGGCCAGCTTGGTGCCCAGAAGCGGATCCTGGGCGACAGGAACAAGCATGCTACCGTCGTGGGTGCAGGCGGCTACGATGCCTGTGAATTGCCTGTGGCACTCCAGGCATACCTTGCGGTCAAGGTCTGGTCCTATCGATGAGGTCATTGTTCAGGGGATTCAGGGGAGTCAGGGGAGTCGGGGGGTGAGTGGGTGCCGACCAGGAGTAAGCTTAAGCAATATTAATTTACCCTCTGATCTCGGATCATAATCCCTGTTGCCGTTTATCTGCCGGCAGGCTTTTCCTCAACCGGGCTCTCGCCTTTTCGCGCCTGGCCGTTTTGCACGTACAGGAAAGAAGCACCACTCAGCCATTCGGGCTTGAAGCCGTCAACATGGGTGGCGGTGATAATGGTCTGCATGGACTCGCTGAGCGATTCCATTAAATATCCCTGGCGGCTCAGGTCGAGTTCTGCCAGGACATCATCCAGGAGCAAAATGGGCGGCTCTTTCAAGAAATGGGCTACAAGAAACAGCTCGGAGAGCTTGAGAGAGAGGACGAGGCTCCGTTGCTGCCCCTGGCTGGCAAAAGCAGTGGCGTCGAAGCCATTGAGCTTGAGCCTGATGTCGTCCCGGTGGGGACCGGTGAGGGTCTGACGACGGGCGATTTCCTCTCTTTTGCGGGTGCCCAGGCAAGCCAGGATCTTCTCCTCGAGCTCTTTCTCCGGCATGATTTCGCTTTCTTCGTCCAGATTGAGGATCCCGTCGACCCGGGGATCTTCGTCATCGATACTGTGCAGGAAATAGTCAATCGAGAGTTTCTCCCTGGCTCCGGAGAGCTGTGCCTGACGCGCCTCCGCCAGGGGGATCAGCGACTTGAGGACCACCAGCCTGGCGCGAACCAGAGAAGCCCCCAGTCCAGCCACCTGCTGGTCCCAGACTCTAAGCTCGTCCTCGTCGCTCTGCGAAAGCCTGGCTCTCTCGAACATCTCTTTGAGGAGCCGATTTCTCTGGGTGACCGCCTTGTTGTATCGGGAAAGCGAGCGTGAATAGGAGGTTCTCAATGTGCCTGTCAGATCGTCGATCCACTCTCGCCGGTAACGGGGACCCCCCCGGAGAAGATTCAGGTCGAGACTCTTGAATCCGACCACAACGATTTTGCCGGCAAGGTTGCGGGTGCTTGAATAGGAGACCCCATTGATTTTCACTTTCCGGTCCAGGGCTGTTCGAGGTCCCCGGGCTCCAGCAGTCATTCTCAGGCTCAGCTCGATCTCGATTCTCTGCTCCAGGGTATTGGCTTCGAAGTCAACGATAATCGAGGCCCGGGATTCGCCCTTTCTGATCAGCTCTTTGTCGTCGGTGGTTCGGGTCGAGCGACCGAGAGCCGCATACTCGATCGCCTCTATGAGATTGGTTTTGCCCTGGGCGTTCTCGCCTATGACGATATTGCGGATCGAACCGAATCCGACGTCTTCTTCGGCGTAATTGCGGAAGTTCTTGAGCCGCAGTCTTTTAACGAGCATCTGTTCTCATGCGGGGAGCTTCTCTCCCTTTTGATCGCGTCTCAGGAAGTTTCTTGCTTTCTCGATATCTTCCTTTATTTGAGCAGTAAGCTCCTCAGCTCCGGCGAATTTGCGCTCGTCCCTGATGAACTCGAGAAACGTGACCTCCAGGCGCTTTCCGTAGAGGTCCCGGTCGCAATCCAGCAAATGGGCTTCCACGGTCGGTCTTTCGCCAAGGGAAGCGTCTTCGAAGGTCGGTCTGGTTCCGACATTGATCACGCAATCGCTGGGATTGTCGCTTGCTATTTCGCTCGCCTTTTCACTGGCCTTGTCACTGGACTTTTCACTGGATTTTTCACTGGCTATCCGGGCACGTCCTGCATAAACGCCATTTTTCGGGATCATCTGGTACTGGTAGAGACCGAGATTGGCGGTGGGCACACCGATGGTTCTTCCCCGGCCGTCGCCCCGGCTCACTTCTCCGAGAACGGCAAAGGGATGGGAGAGAAGCTCCCTGGCTTCCTGCATTCTGCCTTCCGCCACGAGATTGCGGATCAGGGAGCTGCTCACCTCCTTACCATTGATATGAACCATCTCGGCGGTGTTGACCGAGAAACCCAGATCCTTGCCCAGCGATCGCAACAGGTCGGCATCGCCTTCTCGATCCTTGCCGAAGTGGTGATTATGTCCGACGCTGATGGAGCGAGCCCCCATGGAGCCGACCAGGACATCCTCCACATAGGCTCGCGGGCTCTTGAGGCAGAGTTCTTCGGTGAAAGAGAGGACCAGCGCAACCTCCACCCCGAGGTCCTCGAAAAGAGCCAGGCGCTGCTCGATAACAGATAGCAGCATCGGCGACTGTCCGCGCGTGAGGGCTCTGGGGTGGTCCTTGAAAGTGACGACCCCGGCCTTGACGCCCAGCCGGCGTGCCTCCCTGACAGCGGTCTCGATCACGATTTTGTGTCCGGGGTGCACTCCGTCGAAAAATCCCAGGGCTATGGCTGATGCTTCCACCAGTTTCGGCCTGGCTTCGAAATAGGTTTCCAAGAAACACCCCCAGCTCGATTGCTTTTGTATATACCCCGGGGACATATTGTAAACCAGAGCCCATACCGCTTCAAAGGCTAAAACTGTTTCATGAAGAGTCTTGCCTGAAATCGCATAAATCCACACATCAAGCGGCTTTTCGCCGGGAACTATGCTAAAATTTACTCCTGATGCAGGCATCGAAAACCCGGCATTTCGGTTTTTGCTGCCATTAAGCACTCTTTGAGAATATCGAGGGACCATGGCAAAAGACGAAGCTGCAAACGAGAACGACAACAATCAGGACGATGATGTCAAAGAAAACGGCAAGAAGCCTGATTCGAGAGTAAGCCCCGACCAGGAGTACAACGCCGATACAATCGACGTTCTCGAGGGGCTGGAGGCGGTCCGCAAGCGTCCGGGCATGTATATCGGCAGTACCGGACCCCGGGGACTTCATCACCTGGTCTGGGAGATCGTCGACAATGCTGTGGACGAGGCTCTGGCCGGTCATTGCAGCCGCATCGACGTGACCCTCAATGACGATGGCTCGGTAACCGTCAAGGACGATGGCCGGGGAATCCCCACCGATGTCGTCGAGAAGACAGGCAAGAGCGCGGTCGAGACGGTCTTCACCGTACTCCATGCTGGTGGCAAATTTGGTGGCGGAGGCTACAAAGTCTCGGGCGGTCTGCACGGTGTCGGTGCTTCCGTCGTCAACGCCCTCTCCACCAGGCTGGTGGTGGAGGTCTTCCGCAACAACAAGGTGCATCGCCAGGAATACGCCAGAGGAGCCGCCCAGGGCGGCCTCGAGGTGACCGGATCCACCGACGAGCGTGGCACCCAGGTGACTTTCTGGCCCGATCCCGAAATCTTTCATGACTACAACGAGGACGGCGAGCGAATCAGTATCGGTTTCGACTGGAATACCCTGGTCACCCGGCTCCGGGAAATGGCTTTCCTGAACAAGGGGCTTCGGATCGTTGTCAGGGACGAGCGCGGGAGCTCCACGGAAGAAGTGGTGGAGGACTATCACTACGAAGGCGGCATTGCCAGCTATGTCGAGTACATCAACCATACCCGGGACTGTATTCACCCGACTCCCATCTATTTCGAGCTGGAGAAGGATGATGTCGTGGTGGAGTGCGCCCTGCAATGGACCACTACCTATCAAGAGTCCATTTACACTTTTGTGAACAACATCAACACTCATGACGGAGGGACGCACCTGAGCGGCTTCCGCACCGGTCTCACGCGGATAATCAACAGCTATGCCAAGAGCGCCGGCCTGGTAAAGGAGAGCGACGCCAGCTTTACCGGCGAGGATGTCAGGGAGGGTCTGACAGCGATCATCAGTGTCAAGGTTCCCGAGCCCCAGTTTGAAGGACAGACCAAAGAGCGTCTGGGCAACCGGGAAGTCCAGGGAATCACTCAGGCGGTGGTCTCGGAGCGTATGGCCGACTGGCTCGAGCTCAATCCCAAGCCTGCCAAGGATATCGTCAACAAAGCCGATGAAGCCAAGAAAGCCCGGGAAGCAGCCTTGAAAGCCAAGAATACCGTGCGCCGTCACAGTATGCTCGAGAACTCCTCGCTGCCCGGCAAGCTCGCTGACTGCTCCGACAAGGAGGCAGCCAATTGCGAGATCTATCTGGTGGAGGGTGACTCCGCCGGTGGCAGCGCCAAGAAGGGTCGCAACCGCGAGTTCCAGGCGATCCTGCCGTTACGGGGCAAGATCCTCAATGTCGAGCGGGTGCAACCCAGCAGGATCTACGAGAATGCCGAGGTGCAGGCAATGATCCAGGCTCTCGGTCTTTATGTCAAAGACGACAAGGATGAGGACGGTGCCAAGACCGGCGGTTTTCTTCGTCCCAACGCCGAAAATCTGGATCTGAGCAAGCTCCGTTATCACAAGGTTATCGTCATGACCGATGCCGATGTCGATGGCAGCCATATTCGCACTCTCCTGCTCACCTTCTTCTTCCGTTATGCACGGCCCCTGGTGGAGAAAGGCTATGTCTATATAGCTCAGCCGCCTCTCTACAAGATCACCAAGGGCAAGCGATCCGAGTATTGCTACAACGATCACAAGCTCGAAGCCCTGCGGGCCGAGTTCGGCGAGAAGTCGGTGATTCAACGTTTCAAAGGGCTGGGTGAGATGCAGCCGGAGCAGCTCTGGGAGACCACCATGAATCCGGACACCCGGACACTCAAGAAGGTCTCGGTGGAAGACGCTTCCGATGCGGATCATACTTTCGACCTCTTGATGGGGGAGGCGGTCGGTCCGCGGCGCGCTTTTATCGAAAAGCATGCTCAATTCGCCGATCTGGATCTTTAAGGAAGCGCTTTGAAGCCTCCATCCAAGTCTCCATCCCTGTCTCCTTCCCTGAACGTGCCGAACACGATTACGGTATCGCGAGTGGTGCTGGCTCTGGGCACCCTCGCCCTGCTCTTCCAGCCCCCGGACGACCTGCTTCTGTGGACGGCTTTCGGTCTTACAGTGCTGGTCATCTGGGCTGACGGTCTCGATGGCTATTTCGCTCGCAAACTGAACCAGTCCACCAGGCTCGGAGGCATTCTCGACATAGCCGGCGACCGGGCCGTGGAGATGGCTTACTGGATCGTCTTCTCGTCCCTCGGCTGGATCCCTGTTTTCGTGCCGCTCTTATATTTGATTCGAGGAACTTTCGTGGATGCCATCCGCTCCCATGCCAGCGAGAAAGGGCTGACAGCCTTCGGGGAAAAGACCATGATGCAGTCTCCTCTGGGTAGATTTCTTGTGGCCTCGAACTTCAGCCGGTTCACTTATGCAGTGGTGAAAGCAGTGGCTTTCTGTCTGGTCATCGCTGCTCACACCAGCCAGGGCCCGGGCTTTTACCTTCCCGGAATCGCGATGTTCTTCGTCTATTTCTCCTGCTTCTTCTGCGTGGTCAGAGGACTGCCAGTCCTGATCGAAGCCGGGGCTGTGTTTCGAGATACTCGCTGATTTGCTTTTGCCGATTCTATTTCCAGTAATTGGTCTCCTGGTCCGGAGGCGCAGGAGTGTGCTGGCTGGTAGGCGGCTTGTTAAGGCTCTGGCCTCCCCAGGTGTTGTTCCCCCAGCCCTGCTTGAGTGGATCTTTCGGCTTGGCGCTGGTTCCCCACATTTGCGGTACCGGCTTGGCATTCAAGTCAGGCCCGCGGTCGGAGGAATCGTACTGACCCCAGAGAAGAGGCTTTTTGGCATCGGTCAGGCGGTTGGTGTTCCCCCATTCTTTGGGTGAGTTGCCCGCGATGTTGCCTGTCGGATTGTCGGTATTCGGTCTCTCGGTGGGCTTCACCTTTTTGCCGCCCACATACATGGTGCCCGGTGTCCTGTTATAGCTAGACTTGAAGCGGTTGGGGTCGAGACCTCCTTTGGCGGCGTTCGTCTGCTGTTGCTGTTGCTGATGGGCATCGCGCTGGTCTCTCCAGACCTCGGCGCCCTTCTGGTCTTTCCACCAGTCCGGTGGTCTGGTCTCACGTCTGTCCTGGACGACTTTCGGCGGAGAGATTTTGCCCTGCTTGCCGCCGTTGTCGTAAGAGCCGATGGGCCAGCCGCGGATGCACTCGTTCTCGTACTTCATGGAGCGCTTCCATTCTTCGTGCTTGACACGGATCCTGTTGAACGGCTGCATGGCATAATGCCCGCGACCGAGGGTGCTGTTACCGAGCCGTTCTATCCTGTCCAGATACTTGAGTGTGCGCTCGATGTCCTCGATCCGGGCGTCGTTGATCATGGCATATTGCTCCTGACCGCTCTTGCCGGCCAGTTCGCGCTTATTGGGCAACTGGAAATACTGGACGAGCATAACCTGATGATTCAAGAATTCCTTGAACCTCCGGGCCGTCACCGGGTCGAGCTTTTTGCCTCGTACCTCGGCTTCCGCTATACCCAGGGCGTATTCCCACTTCTGCTTGGCTTTCGGCCGGTCCCCGGCATTCCAATCTTTCAGTCCCACCTGATCCCAGTAGTACCACTTGGGCCAGGATGTGGCAGCCGTTTTCTTCATCTCCTCGAATTTCTTCACGGTGGCGGCGTCCTGCTGGGCAGCCTCGGCGGGCGTGCTCGCCGAGGCTTCGGGCGGCGCCGATATGAGCAATGCTAAGAGGGTGATACAGGCGAAGATTCTCATGGTCTACTCTCCGGTGGGCGCTTTGCTTCTCAATATCTCCTCGCAGGCAGCCAGAACGGTGCCGGCAGGGAGCGCGTTGAGGCAGGGCCTGTTGTCGCAGGTCTTTCTGTAATTGCAGGGACGGCATTCGAGGCTGGTGTCGAAGACTGCCCGCATACGGTCACCATAGGGTGCCCATCGAACCGGGTCCGTGGGTCCGAACAATGCCACGGTCGGCACTCCTGTGGCAGCCGCCAGGTGGGCGGGTCCGGAGTCGACGCAGACGGCCAGGTCCATCTCTTTGTACAAAGCCATACTCTCTCTTACAGATAGCTCTCCTGCCATATTAACACTTCTGACGCCTGACATCTCCGCCAGTTCCTCATACATCTGCCGGTCGCCGGGAGCGCCGGTGAAAAATGGCTGCATTCCGAGCTCTCCGTTCAGCGCATTGATTATCTGTGCCCATGACTCGAGGGGATAGAGCTTGTCCGGATGAGCTGCGGCGGCATGGATAAGCACTTTTGCCCCGCCCGCCTCCAGCTCGGGGACTTTCTCGCGGATCGAGTCGCTCTCGCTTTTCGCTATCCAGGCTTCCAGGTGCCGGTCTTCGACGGTCGCGCCGGCGGCCTCGAGCACGTCCAGGACCGACTCCACCTCGTGGACGTCGGTTCGCCACTTCGCCGAGTGCGTGAGCAGGAGCCCGCGGCCCTCAGTGGCATAGCCGACTCGATATCGGGCACCGGTGGTGAAGGCGAGAAAGGCCGAAGAGAGGGAGCGTTTGAGAACAAAGACGAGGTCGTACCGCGGCTTCCTCAGCTGTCCGATATAGGACCAGAAGCTGCGCTTCTCGCCTTTGCCGCTGTCGTACTTGTGAAATCGAGTAGTATCGAATGTGATGAAATTGTCGACATACGGGCAGCCCGATAATACCTCGCCGCTGACCGGCCCCACCAGCATATCGATGCGGGCTTGCGGGTAGGCGCCTCTCAAGTTTCGAAGGAAGGGCACGGTCAATATGGTGTCGCCGAGAAAGCGATATCTGATCACCAGGATTCTGCTGGCCGGCAAGAGGCTCATGATTCTCTCCCCGCAAGCGGCGCCAGCTCGGGCGGCTCGCCGATCCAGCTGGTCTCTTGAGTGAGGGCGAAAATAATGTCGCCGGCTGACTCCGGAATGTCCATGCGAACGAAGTCCTTGCTGGTGGTGACGATCAGATCGGCGCCCTTCTCCTTCCTGAGCTTCAGGATATGGTCGATATCTTTGCTGTCGAACCAGTAATGGTCGCAATATTCCGCACTGTCAGCGATCTCGGCGCCGAGCTCGATGAGGGTGGTCCGGAATGATTCGGGACGGGCGATGCCCGAGACGCAGATCACTTTTTTGCCGGAAAGCGCCTCGAGTGGCTGCTCTCCGGAACTTCCGGAGAGCCCGGCGGGCAGGAATCGGGCGGAGCTCAGCCGCGCTTGCGGTGCTATGGCCGCGATCGAGGCCTCGATCCTGTTCAGGCGATCGATATCCGGCTCCCCGGGAACTTTGGTTATGACGATATCGCTAGCCCTTCTCATCCCGGACAGAGGCTCGCGAAGCCGTCCTGCAGGCAGCACCCATTCCTGCTCGAGGTCGTCGTTGTAGTCCACCAGCAAGATGTCCAGATCGCGCTCGAGCTGAATATGCTGGAAGCCGTCATCGAGCACGAGGACGTTGCAGCCCAGTTGTTTCACGGCGACACAACTGCTTTCTTTTCTCGATGAGCACGATATCACCGCCGCCCCCGGCACCGCCTGCGCCATCATGAACGGCTCGTCTCCGGACAGCCTGCAGTCTGCCAGTATGCTCTTGCCGTCGCTGACCACCACCAGTGGCTCTCGGGATTGACGTTTGTAGCCGCGGCTCAGGATGGCGGGTTTGAGCCCGAGTGCGATAAGCCGGCGGGCGATGTCGATGGTGAGAGGTGTCTTGCCTGTGCCACCGACTGTGATATTGCCGATGCTGACCACCGGCGCCGGCGCCCGGGTCGAGGACATGATGCCGCGCGAATAGGCTTCCAGGCGCACCACCGAGCCCAGACCGTAGCAGTATGATGCCGGTTTCAACAGGGTACGGGCCAGCTGGCTTTGAGGCAGGTTCATTTGCTTTTGCGAGCCGCGAGGGGTCTGGGCTCGGCGGCGCCTCGGTTTTGAAGATGCGTGTCGATCAGTCTCAATGCCCGATCCACTGCGCCCTGGTTCTCTTTCAGCCAGGCGGCGCCCAGGCTGCCGATGGCGGCGCGCTTCTCCTCGTCCGAATACAGCGAGATCAGGGTTTTCTCGAGCTCGGCGCCGTTCTGGCATACCAGGAGGGCACCGCGGTCGGTGAGACTCTGGGCGATATCGCGGGTCTTGCTGAGACCGGGTCCGCAGCAAACTGGAACCGAATAGGCGTACGGCTCGGCGACGTTATGACCGCCTACCGGCACGAAAGTGCCGCCCACGAAAGCCGCCGAGGCCAGGCAGTAGTAACGTCCGAGCTGTCCGAGCCCGTCGAGGAGATAGACTTCACCCGCCTCCTTGTCGCGGCTGAATCTCTCGTCCTTCGAAAATCGCTTTACCGAAAGACCCCTGCTCTCGATGATAGAGGCGGCGCGCTCGAATCGCTCGGGGTGTCTCGGCGCAATGATCAAGCGCACTGTCCTCTTGCCCGAACCGGCAGAGGCGGCAAGCTCAGAGAGAGCCCGGCAGGCGTCGAGGACCAGGGACTCCTCGCTTTCATGGGTGGAGCCTGCCACGACCACGAAGTCATCGGGTGTCAATCCGATCTGTTCGCGGAGCGCATCGATCTCTGCCGGGGCGATAGGTGTCAGACCGTCCATCTTGATATTGCCGATCACCGAGATGGCTCCGGGGTGCGCGCCAAGAGCCGTGAAACGCTCGCGCTCACTATCGGATTGCGCACCAATGGCGGTGAACGATTCGAAGACCCGCCGGAAGAAGTATCCGACCCGGCTGTAGCGCTCGAAGGAGCGCGGCGAGATCCTGGCGTTGATCGCAATCACCGGAATGTTTTTCGCCCGGCACCGCGAGACGAACGCCGGCCAGATCTCTGTCTCGATTGTTACGAAACATCGAGGAGCTATGGCATTCAACCAGGGCTCGAAACAGAAAGAGAGATCGAAGGGGAAATAGAAACAGGCATCGGCCAGATTCGCACCGACAGCCTTTTCCCTGGCCAGGCTCTGGCCAGTGGCGGTGGTTGTCGAGACCACCAGCGGAACGTCCGGATGGGTCTCTTTCAATTTCCTGAGCAGCGGCAGGGCAGCATTGAACTCACCTACCGAGACAGCGTGTATCCATATGCAGTCCTTGATGCAGTCCTTGAAATTCCGCTCCGCGATCTCCCGGGGAACCGCGCCGAACTTCTGGAGCAGTCCCGGTCTCACTTTCTTTTTGAGGAGGAGTACCGGTCCGGCGACGAAGAGCGCGAGGGCTAGAATGAGCTGGTAGGCAATGATCAAGAGAGCGTGGCACCTCTGAGCGAGCTGGCCGGATGTCATTCTATAACAGGTCCAGAGCGTCTACGTCAACAGCTATGCGGGTTTCCTCCTGCGGATTGACACTTTTGAGATAGTCTATGACTGTCTGGCAGGGGGCGTCTTTGGCCAGCTTGACGAGGAGATGGTGCCTGTACTTGCCCCGGACACGCTCGATCAGGCAGGGGGCCGGCCCGAGTACTTCGGCACGGCTATCGACCAGGAGAGATTCGAGCTCGTTCTTGAGTCGAGTGCATTGGCGGTCCACCTGGTCTTGATGGAGTCCCGAAACCACTACTCTGATAATCCGGCTGTAGGGCGGGTAGGCGAAAAGCCTCCTTGTCTCGAGCTCGGTCTCGAGAAAACTATCGAAATCATGCCGGCTTGCCCAGGCGAAGAGCGGGAGCTCGGGGTTATAGGTCTGCATGATCACTTGGCCCGGACGGTCTCCCCGTCCGGCCCGGCCCGCCACCTGGCTGAGGAGCTGGAAGCCGCGCTCGCTGCTCCTGTAGTCGGGCATATTGAGGGCTGCGTCCGCGGCGAGCACGCCCACCAGGGTGACCCTTGGAATATCCAGACCTTTGGAGACCATCTGGGTGCCGATGAGAATATCGGCATCGCCGCGGACGAAACAATCCAGGACTTCTTTGAAGGCCCCCTTGCGGGCCGCCACATCACTGTCCAGCCTCACTACCCTGGCGTCGGGAAATTGCTCCCGGACGCACTCTTCGACTTTCTGGGTGCCCAGACCGAATTCCTTGATGAAGGGGCTCTTGCATTCCGGGCAGGCCTCGGTCATCGCTCTGGTGGCGCCGCAATGGTGACAGGCGAGGTGACCGCGGGCAGCGCTGTTATCCTTTTGATACTCCCGGTGATAGACGAGGGCGACGCTGCAGTGCTTGCAGGAGACCACATGACCGCAGGCCCGGCAAAACACGTGGCTGGCATAGCCCCGCCGGTTGAGAAGCAGGATCGCCTGCTCGCTGCGAGCCATGGTCTCCTGGATGGCTTCCTTGAGAGCGATGGAGAAGATGGATTTGTTGCCGAGCTTGAGCTCCTGGCGCATGTCGACCACCTCTACCCGGGGCATCTCCTGTCTGTGCACTCGCTCCGGCAGGCTGAGAATGCGGTTCGCGGCCCGGGCTTCGCAATAGGTGACCACATCCGGGGTGGCGCTTCCCAGAAGAACCAGGGCACCGCTCCTCCTGGCTCGCTCGATGGCTACTGTACGGGCATTGTAACGAGGGCTAGGATTGCTCTGCTTATAGCTTCCGTCGTGCTCTTCGTCGAGAATGATCAGAGCCAGATTCGGGATATTGGCCAGGCAGGCCGAGCGTGCCCCGAGCAGGACTCGCACCCTTCCGGTGCGCAGACCCTTCCATGTATCGTAGCGCTCGCCGGCGCTTATTCCGGAATGCCAGACCGAGACGAGCTCTCCGAAGCGCTCCTTGAGCCGGCTTGCAAGCTGGGGAGTGAGACTGATTTCCGGGACGAGCAGTAGTGCCGTCCGACCTTCATCCAGAACCTTGCGGATGAGCCGGAGATAGACCTCGGTCTTGCCCGAGCCGGTTACTCCGTGAAGGAGCCACGGTGTCGGAGAAGGCGAAAGCAATTCTCTCTCGAGAATCTCCAGGCAGGCGCTCTGGTGGGGGGTGAGAGAGGGAGGCACGCTGCTGCTTGTCTCCAGGCTCAAACTGGCCAGGGGATCGCGGAAGAGCTCTCTTTCCTCGAGCCGGACTACGCCGCTCTGCTCCAGGCGCCGCACCGTCTGATGGGTGGTGCCGGCGCTCTTCAAGAGGAGAGTGAGGGGCATCTCTCCCTGATTCTCTTCAAGAAGAGCGACTATTTCTTTCTGTCTCTTGCTTTCCGGTTGCCGGCCGGTGAGGGCCACCTGGGTCGTATAGCGAGTGCTCGCTCTGGTCCCTGACTCGGTGGCAATCTCCAGCAGCCCTTCCTGCTTGAGCGCATTGAGGAGTCGATAGAATTCGCTCTGGCTCTGGCGGCTCCGGCTGGTGAAACGCCGGCGAAGAGACTGCAGGCTGAGGCTGCTACCGCCTGCGCCGCGCAGAATGTCCAGGAGCATGGCTCGTGATCGGTCGGAGCCGATTTCCGGAGCCGATCTCTCAGTCAGGCTGTTCGTGAGGCGGACGGAGCGTTTGAGCCGGGGCAGGACGCAGGAGGGAAGCGCTGCCTGGACGACATCGGAAAGGTGCGAGCAGGTGGACTCGGCGAGCCAGCGCAGAAAATCGACATAGTCCCTGTCGAACAGCGGATCGGGATCGACCACTTCCGCCACAGGCTTGATGAGCTTGAGTCCTGGCGGTCGTTCCCGGTCGATCGAGACGACATAGCCGCCCACCAGATTGCGGTGACCGAAGGGGACCAGGACCTGGCTGCCCACGAAAATCTCGTCAGTGAGCTCCGGCGGCACGGAATAAGAGAAAAGCCTGTCACGCAGCTCTTTGACCTCCAGGTCGAGAGCAACGGCGGCATAGAGCGGCTCCACTTCAAGCAGACTCCTTTTGACGCCAGTATAGTGCCTGGCGGTCTCCGGCACGGCGGATAAAATCCCCGACGCAAGCGATGATTAGACTACTTTTCACCGGCGTATATCTTTCCGGGGTCGAATCCGCTATGCGCTGGAGCTGTATCAGCCGTCTCTATTCAGGACGACCCGGACGGCGAAAAAGTTCGATGCCCACTAAGAGAAACCAATCACATATTTCTCCCAGACCGAGTCACCGTTCGCGGTGTGCTTGGAGATCTCGAAGAGGACATGGGAGAAAGGCCGGCGCGGCTGGGCATTGAGTCTCATGCCTGCTTCCCGGGGCGTGCGGTCGCCTTTCTTGACATTGCATTTGAGGCAGGCCGCCGTGACGTTGTCCCAGGTGTCCACGCCTCCGCGGGAGCGCGGCACAATATGGTCGATAGTCAGGTCATGCCGCCTGATCCCGCAATACTGGCAGGTGTAATTGTCGCGGTGGAGAATGTTGCGCCTGGAGAGGCTTATCTCTTTATAGGGGATCTTCACATAATGCCTGAGCCTGATCACGATGGGCATGGGAGTGTCGGCATAGATAAGATGACCCTGGTGCTCGATCTGCTCGGCTTTGCCCTTGAGAAGCAGCACCACGGCTCTCCGCCAGGTACAAATGTTAAGCGGTTCGTATGAAGCGTTCAGTACTAAAACCTTGGACAATTTGTACCTTCACCGTAGTCTAAGCGTGGATATTAGCGAGGATTCACGTTGTATTATTATAACGATCAGCAGAGGAAGTTGTCTAGAAAGACGCTTCTGATGAGGCTTGTGGTAAAATAGCCGGATTGTCCGGTAGGCTCCCTTAGAGGTCCCTGCGTCGCGTCCCGTCGTCGCGGCGGCAAGTATGTTAAGTGCGTGCTTAATAGGGGCTATCGGATATAGTGCGTTCAGTGATAGGTTTGTCCGTTACCCGGGCGCTTATTCGGAAGCGCTCCAGGCAGCCACACACGAGAGATACCAAGAATGTTCTGTACAACAGAGGAGTTAAGGAAAACCTTGCCAGAAGCATCCATGAGACAACTGTTGGAAGCAGGTGTCCACTTCGGTCACCAGACCCGCCGTTGGAACCCGAAAATGAGACCGTACATCTACGGCGAACGGAACGGCATCTACATTATTGATCTGGAGCAAACCAGTCGCGCCCTGGACAAGGCCTGTGACTTCCTCCGGAAAGCTGCCTCGGAGCGCAAGAATGTCGTCTTCGTCGGTACGAAGAAGCAAGCCGCCGACATCGTGCAGGAAGAAGCCACCCGCTGTGGGGCTTATTTCGTGAACCGCCGCTGGCTCGGCGGCATGCTGACCAACTTCGAGACCATCCGTCTTCGAATCAACCGCCTCAAAGAGCTCGAAGAAATGAGAGAGAACGGCGATCTCTATCGCCGTGGCAAGAAAGAGCAGGCCATGCTCAATCGCGAATTCACCAAGCTGGACAAGTCCCTGGGTGGTATCAAGACCATGCGCGGCCGTCCCGAGGTGCTCTTCATCATCGATCAGAGAAGAGAGTTGATCGCCGTAGCGGAGGCGGTCAAGAGCCGCATCGCCACCGTCGCCATAGTCGATACCAATTGCGACCCGGACGGCATCTCTTATGTGATTCCGGGCAACGACGACTCCATCCGCTCCATTCGCCTGATCACCAGCAAGCTTGCCGACGCCATCCTGGAAGGACGCATGGGCAGCGGCCAGAGCGAAGTCGAGACCGCCGAGATCGAAGCGGCTCCTCCCGCTACTGACGAGGATCTCGAGCTGGACGCCGGGGCTGATCTCGATCAGGACTCCGAGCCGGATGCCGAGCCCGATTCTGATGCCGGTTCTGAAGCCGATCAGGAAATGGCCGCCAGCCTCGTGGGCGCCTCCAAAAATGGTGCTGCTCCCGACCAGGCTACCGAGGAGGGCAGCGAGGTAGCTGCCGAGGGTGAGAGTTCCTAAACGATTTAAAAGGGTGAGGATATGCAAATGGTACAGATAACCGCTTCGATGGTTAAAGAGTTGAGAGACAAGTCCGGAGCGGCCATGATGGATTGCAAGAAAGCGCTGGTAGAGAGCTCCGGCGATTTCGACAAGGCTTTCGAATGGCTCCGCCAGAAAGGCGTGGCCACCGCCTCCAAGAAGGCTTCCCGGGCTACCTCGGAAGGCTTGATCGTCGGCAAGGTAGGTGATGACGGTAAAACTGCCGTCCTTATCGAGGTCAACTGCGAAACCGACTTCGTCGCTCGCAATGAAGAGTTCGTGGCGCTCTGCAACAAGCTCGTGGATGTCGCACTGGCCAACAAGACCAGATCCGTCGAGGATCTCATGGACGCCAGAGACGGCGGCAAGCCGGTAAGCGAGGAGATCACCGCCGCCATCGCCAAGACCGGCGAGAATATCGTGATCAAGCGTCTCGACTATCTCGAGGTCCCAGGCGAGGGAGTCATCGGTCTCTACATCCATGCCCTGGGCGGCAAGATGGGCGCGCTGCTCGAGCTGACCGCCGACAAGAAGCCCGAGCTGGAAGCTGCTTCGACCATCGCCCGCGAGCTGGCCATGCACATCGTCTCCACCAAGCCGCAATACCTGAACAAGGAAGACGTGCCGAAGGAGATTATCGAGGAAGAGCATCGCATCGAGTCGGGCAAAGCCGATCTGGCCAACAAGCCCGCTGAGATAAAAGAGAAGATCATCGCCGGTCGCGTGGACAAGATCCTGGCTGAGCGCTGCCTCTCCGAGCAGCCTTTCGTGAAGGATCCTTCAGCCACGGTCTCCAAGCACCTGGAGAGCAAAGGCAAAGAGCTGGGAGCCAAGCTCTCTCCGGCGCGCTTCGCGCTCTTCATCCTTGGTGACGCCTGAGGCTCAACCCTCGACAAAAGATACACCCGGAGGGGCTGGTTTCTCTTTCATGAGTGCCAGCCCCCTCTCGTTCTTGACAGGGTAACAATTTACCAGCATGAGATTTGGACCCTATCAGGTCCCGTCGCCCAGGTTGTATGATCTCAAGGTTTGCGAAAGAGTCGAGATCCGATCCCCTCTTATGCCAGAAACCCAGTATCGTCGAATCCTTTTGAAATTGAGCGGAGAGGCCCTGCAGGGCTCCCAGGGCTTCGGTATCGACCCTGATGTGATCAATGGCATCGCCAATGAGATTCTCCAGGCGCACAAGCTCGGCGTCCAGATAGCCATCGTCGTGGGCGGCGGCAATATCTTCCGGGGTGTCCAGGGAGCCGGCTGGGGAATGGACAAGGCTGCCGCGGACTATGTCGGGATGCTTGCCACGATCATGAACTGTCTCATTCTCCAGGAAGTGCTCAATTCGAAAGGGATTCAAACCCGCGTCCAGACGGCAATAGCCATGCCCGAAGTGGCGGAGCCGTTTATACGGCTGCGGGCGATCAGACATCTGGAGAAGGGCCGGATAGTCATCTTCGGCGGTGGTACCGGCAATCCCCATGTCACCACCGACACCGCAGCCGCCCTGCGAGCTGCCGAAATTAAGGCAGATGTAATTTTGATGGCCAAGAATAACGTGGATGGGGTCTACAGCGATGATCCTCGCAAGAACCCTGATGCCAAGAAGATCGGTCGAATCAGTTTTGATGATTTAATCACCAGGCGTCTCGGCGTGATGGACGATGCTGCGGTCTCCATGTGCCAGCAGAACAACATTCCTATCGTAGTATTTGATTTCGCCCAGCCGGGAAGTATTCAACAGATAGTCCTGGGGCAAAGAATTGGTACCCTTGTAGGATCACGACTAGGAGGGCAAACATGAGCAGCACTACCAGTACCGACGAAGTCCTGTCCTCGGGCGAGGAAAGGATGCACAAGGCGGTTCAGAACCTGCACAAGGAGTTCCAGACGGTTCGTACCGGCCGCGCCAATCCGGCTCTTCTCGACCGTGTGGAAGTGGACTATTACGGCTCTCCTACCCCACTGAAGAGCCTGGCCAATATTTCCACTCCGGACGGCCGCTCCCTGGTGATCCAGCCTTATGACAAAGGCGCCCTCAAAGAGATCGAGCAGGCTATTCATAAGGCCCAGCTCGGCCTGACTCCCAATAACGATGGCACCATCGTCCGGATCAATATTCCGGCTCTTACCGAAGAAAGACGTAAAGAGCTCACTAAGCAGGTGAAAAAAATAGGTGAAGAATCCAAGGTGGCAGTGCGTAATGTACGCCGCGATTGCGACCAGGATCTCAAGAAATTCAAGGATCAGGGGGTTTCTGAAGACGAGTTGAAGCGCAAATTCGACGATCTTCAAAAGCTCACGGACAAGTATATAAAAGAGATAGACAAGTCGGTTTCCGACAAAGAGTCGGAGATCATGGAAATCTAGGAGGCGGTCCTTACATGTGTGGAATCGTTGGTTATCTCGGTAAAAGCCAGGCAGCGCCGGTACTTCTCTCCAAGCTTCGCTGTCTCGAGTACAGGGGTTACGACTCTGCCGGGGTAGCGGTCATGGAAGGCGGCCGGATCAATGTGATCAAAGCCGCCGGCAAGCTCAGCAACCTCGAGACGAGACTGCAGAAAGAGAGGCCCACCGCCTCGGTCGGCATCGGTCATACCCGCTGGGCCACCCACGGCAGCGCCACCGACGAGAATGCGCATCCGCACATGAATGCCAACGGCACACTGGCCATCGTCCATAACGGCATCATCGAGAATTATGCCGAGCTGCGCCAGGAGCTCACCGACGACGGTTTCATCTTCATCTCGGACACCGATACCGAGGTGGTGGTGCACCTTCTTTCCCGGGAGCTCGAGCAGAAGGGCGAGATGCTTCCGGCGATTATCGCTACTCTCGATCGCATGTCCGGCGCTTACGCCCTGGGGATCGTCTCCCAGAAATATCCGGACCGGATCTGGGCGGTCAACCATCATTACTCCCTCACCGTCGGCCTTGGAGAAAGCGAAAGCTTCCTGGCTTCGGACAGCACGGCGGTCAGGCAATATACGAACAAAGTCGTCCGCCTCGATCAAAGCGAGATCGCCGAGATCACCCGGGATGGCGTCCGCCTTTTCACTTTCGATGGTCTCGAGCGTCACCGACATCCTGTCACCCTCACCTCCGATCCGTACAAGATCGACAAGGCAGGCTACAAGCACTTCCTCCTCAAAGAGATCAACGAGCAGCCCCTGGTTCTCCGCCAGACGCTGAGCAAATATCTGGTCGCGCCTGATGCTCCCATCGATTTCAACGTTCGTCATTTCGCCCCGGACGCCCAGGGTCTATACGGCGTGCGCCTCAGCGACGAAGAAGTGAAAAAGATCGACCGCGTGCTCATCCTCGCCTGCGGGACCGCTTATCACGCCGGGATGGTCGGCAAATATATCATCGAAGAGCTCTGCAATGTCCCGGTGGAGGTCGATATCGCCTCGGAGACCCGGGGACGCAAGCTCCTTGTAGACGACCGCACCCTGACGGTGGCGGTCAGCCAGTCCGGCGAGACCGCCGATACTCTGGCGGCGATCAAGAAGGCCCGGGCCGGCGGCTCGATGACTCTGGGTATCACCAACCGTCCCGACTCGCACCTGGCCCAGATTACCGACAGCCTGATCGTCACCGAATGCGGTATCGAAGTATCGGTGGCCGCCACCAAGACCTATGCGGCGCAGCTCGCCTGCTTCTACCTGCTCGGTATCTATCTTGCCGAGCGCCGCGGCGATATCAGCCCCGAAAAGGCCCTGGAGCTCAAGGAGAAGCTTCACCAGATCCCGACCATGATCGAGCAGATACTGGCCAGGGAAGAGGCCTACAAGAAAGAGTCCCTGAAGCTTGCCGACGCCAATGACGTTGTTTTCATCGGGCGCGGGCTCAACTACCCTACCGCTCTCGAGGGTGCTCTCAAGCTCAAGGAGTTGAGCTATATCCATGCCTCCGGCTATGCCGCCGGCGAGCTCAAGCACGGACCGATAGCGGTGCTCGATTCCACCGTGCCTGTGATCACAGTTCTGGTGCCCGGGGCGGTCTACGAGAAGACTCTGTCCAATGCCCAGGAGTCGCGCGCTCGCAAGGCCAGGATGGTGGCAGTGGCGGTGGACGGCGACGAGATGGCGCCCAGGACCTTCGACTATCTGCTGCGGATTCCTCCGGTGGACGAATTCTTCTCTCCCCTGGTCACCTGCGTGCCCCTGCAGCTTCTCTCCTACTTCGTTGCCGATTTCCTCGGCAAAGATGTCGATCAGCCCAGAAATCTGGCCAAATCGGTCACCGTCGAATAGATAGCCGCGGCTCGATATTCCCTCTTGACATTGGGGCATGAACTGCCTATAGTTTGGGTTATTTAACTCCCTTACTATGTCTATCCCTATCATCGTTCGTTACCGCCTCCGGGCGGTGGCGCGAGCCTGACGTTGGAATATTCGACCATGAAAAACTGTGATCCCAGTGAGCTCCCCTATGTGATCTTGCACGGGAAGAAAGGACCGGTAGCCCGGGCTTGCCCCCGTTGCGGGCATGTGGAGAAGCGCCGGGAAAGGCAGCTCTGCTCCGGCTGCCGCCGCTTCGTCGCCACCGACGAGTGCCGCCAGAGCTGGACCAATTTACCGAAAAACACTTACAGTGAGCTGCCCGAGGTTTATCTCGGTGGACCCAGAGATGAGCCCGGCAAGGAATTCTCGCGATCCCGGCGCTCTTTCGGCTGGCAGGTGGCCAGCCGCAATCTCTGCGTCAGCTTCATGGCGGCGGCGGTTCTTGTAGTGCCGGCTGTAATGGGGGCGAAGGCTTATCTGGGCGAGAAGCAATGGGGTCAGCTCGAGAAGGGAATCGAGAAGAACTTCAAGAAGATCGCCAGGGACCTCGAGAAGACTCTAAAACCCACTAGAGTGTAGGCGACGAGCCTGACTCCGAGAGCTGTGTCGGATCTTCTTCGACGATCTTTGGCGTGATCATGAGCATCAGCTCGGTGCGGTTGCGTCCTTTGAGCGTCGTACGGAAGAACGCTCCGAGCACCGGCGCTTCTGCCAGGTAGGGAACCTTCGATAGCTGGGCGGCTTCCAGCTCGGTGAAGAGACCGCCGATCACCAGGGTCTGACCGTCTTTGACTCTCACTTCCTGAGTGATCACGTCTCTAATGCTCAGCAGCGTGACCACGGTCTGGTTGGCTCCGGTACCGAAAGTGGTGGGGCCTCCCAGGGGCGTGGAGACCTGGGGTCGCAGGCGCAGGCGCACGAATCCGTCTTCGGTGATGGAAGGCAGGACATTGAGGAAAATGCCGGCCTTGGCCAGCTCGACGTTGGTCGTGACCACGCCGAGGCTGACCGTCGAAGTGATCTTGTGCACGACCTCATTGGCTATGGTGATCAGGGCCTCGGTGGTATCTGATACCACCAGTGATGGGTTGGCGATAATCTTCGCCTTATTGGTCTGCAAGAGCATATTGAGATTGACGTTCAGAGCGCCGGGCATGGTCGCGACGTTGAATCGTCCGCCGGCGCTCTTGCCCAGGGTCAGAAAGTTGAACCCGCTGGCGGCGCTGTTGCTCGGCGTGACACCGGCGATGGTAGCGGTCTGGGAGACCAGGGGCAGGACCGTGCCGACGATTCCCGAGAAGGGAGAGGCGTTACCGGTTACTGAGGTTCCATTGAAGGGAATCTGAGGGATATTGGGGTTCGCCTGGCTGCTCGCTTGCGAGCCCAGACCGGGGAGGAAGGAGAGAAGCGGGGCCGTGGCATTACCCATGATCGAAGCTGACAGCCCCTGACCCTGGACGTTGAAGGTGGCGCCCAGTTGCCTGATCCCCTGGTTCGAGAGCTCCACGAGCGATGCCTGGATGTGCACCTGCTTGGGTCTGCGATCCAGAAGACGGATCGCTTGCTCGGCCAGGAGAATGTCTTCTTCCGTGCCGACCACGAATACACGTTTGCCCTTGGAGTCCGGTATCACGATGCAACCACCGTCATTGGTGGGCACCGTATAGTCGGTGTTCACTTCCTGAATCGTGCGGACCTGCTGGGTGCCTGGATCGATAGCAGCGTTGTTATAGCCCACGCCTTCCTGTACTTGCTGCCGGGTAGATCCACGCAGGAGCTTGGGCTGGTTGTCCTCTTCGTAAGTCTGGTTGGCCTCGAGCTTGAGGGTGAGGTCGTCGGTTCCCACCTCGGCAGCATCGGCCGGGGATGTGACCTGGTCCATGCGAGTGTTGAATTTGGGTTTGTAGCCGAGGTTGAAGATGGATGCCTGGAGAATCGACGCTACATCATAGGGGTGCGCGTAGCTCAGTTTGAAAGCCCGGGCAATGGGGCGGTTCAGTCCCAACTGCACCATTGCCTGAAGAGTCCCCACCACTACGGTATTCTTGTCCAGGCTGCGGCTTCGCAGTCCGGCGGAGGCGAGGACGCTGTCCATTGCCTCATCCAGGGTGACATCCCTGAGCTCGCCGGTGACCTTTCCGGTGACCGATTTGTCGATGATGATATTGAGATTGCCTCTTCTGGCCAGCTCGGCGATCACCTCGCGCACCGGCGTCTCCCGGAAGCTCAGCTGGTGGATGACCTTTTGCTGGTTCGCCTGGGCGAAGAGCTTGAAGGGCTGCCTTATCTGGACGGTACCGGTGACGGTGGGGAGCTGGGTTCTGGAGTCGCCTGCCTGGCTCGGTCTGGGGGCCAGCTGAGCGAGCTGATCGAGAGTCTCTTTAGGCAGGTCGCTCAAGAGCTTCCTGGCTTTGTCTTCTTTGCTCTGGCCGGCCTCGTCCTCTTTTTCGTCTGTCTCAGGGGCTCCATCTTTTTCGGGCTCGAAAACCAGCGATGCCGGCGGCTTGCCCGCATCGCCGCCCTGGGCAAGCACCGGGGACAGAGTCTGAACCAGCATCATCAGTGACACCAGGACGGCGGTAAGGAAATTTTTCGAGAGCCCGAATTTGAACATAAGATTTCTCTCTGTAATTCTAACCTTATAGGCTCAGAATGCAATTGCGATGCCACCATTTGCGGCGGCGCCGAAAATGGGTGGTATATGCGAAAAATGTGCATCGCGTATGTGCTGCGGGCTGATACCGATGACGGTGTTATTTGCCCTGGCCTGCCAGTCCGAATATGGCGATTTCCAGATTATTTCTTGCCTCACTCAGGTGGGGATTGAGGCGCAGGGCAAGCTGGAGCTGGGTGACCGCCGAGGCGACATCGCCGACTCCGTAGAGCGCGAACCCCAGATCGTTGCGTGCCTGGGCGTTGAGAGGGTCGAGACTGACGGCTTGCTGGAATTCTTTGACGGCGTCCGATTTCTTCTTGTTGGCGTAGAGCGCTCTGCCCAGGGCTATATGACTGTCAGGGGAGGTCGGATCGAGGAGCGAAGCCTGACGAGCCGTGCGCAGGGCGCTTGCAGTCTCGCCCGATTTCAAGAGAGCTCTGGTGAGGGCGACATGCGCGCGAGCCGAGTTGGGCATCACCGAGACCGCCTGGCGGGCCGCTTTCACCGCGCCGTCGGGATCATCGGCCACCACCAGGGCTTCCGACAATCCGGAGAGCCCGAAAGTCGTCGGTCTTGTTTCGTTGGCCTGCCTGAACTCGTCGATGGCCTCCGAGATGCCGCCTCTTTTCATCAGGCTTTCGGCGTACATCACCCGGGAGTCGGGGAAATCCGGATTGAGCTGGATGGCTCTCTCGTACTCGAGCTGGGAGGCGGACTGATCCCCGGCTTCATCCAGCAGCCTGGCCAGCATCGTATGGCAGACGTAGTCGTTGGGATCCAGCGCCACGGCTCTTTTCATCTCCATGGCCGCACCTTCGTAGTCGCCGGTGAGATAGAGGTAGCAGCCCAGGCGCATGCGGGCATTGGGGCTGGCGGGATTGTTCGTGATCTCCCTGCGCGTCTTGATTATCAGGTCGCCGACCGAGCGCAGATCGGTGTGGGTGACGCCCACTCGGAACACGGCAAGCAGCGAGCTGTCATAATCCTTTCCCCTGGCGCTCTCTCCGGCTTTCTCGACGGCGCAGGCGGCCAGTGCTGTAGTCAGGCAGATTGAAAGCAGGACGCAGGCTCTCTTGACCATCGTTCGATTCCTCGTTTTTCTGGTATTCTTGCACTGGTGCGTCGATCTTTCCTGAAGCCGGTTTGATAATGATGGACCCGGTAGCCTCAGCGTATTTGCATATTCCATTTTGCTCGCATAAATGCGACTTCTGCGATTTCGCAGCTTTCGCCGGTCTCGATCACCTCGAAGACGAGTATTTCGCCGTTCTCGAAAGTGAGATCCGGCAAAGGCTTGCCAGGGTGAAGTCTCCGGTCCGGCTCCGGACGATTTATTTTGGCGGCGGCACACCGGGTCTGGTGTCGCCTGCCAGTATCGATTCGGCAATCAAGACGCTGACCGGGCTCGTCGAGGTGGAGCCGCATCCGGAGGTCACTCTGGAGACCACTCCGCACGCCATCACCAGGGACCGGGTCTCGGCATGGCGGGCCTCGGGTGTCAACCGTCTCTCCATCGGCATCGAGTCCCTGCTGGATGAAGAGCTTCAGGCGATCGGGAGAGATCACACTGTCGAGCAGGCTCTTGCCGGGATCGATCTGGCTTGCCGGGGAGATTTCACCTGTCTGAGCCTGGATTTCATGTATGGTCTGCCCACCCAGACTCTCTCGAGCTGGCGGAAGACCCTCGAAAGAGCTCTCGAAATCACAGACAGTAACCAGTCAATCAAGCATGTCTCGGCATACGGCCTGAGTCTTGCCGCCAATTCGCCTCTCTATTCTCGCTTTCCCCGGGATAGTCAGGCCTATCCGGACGAGTCGGCATTCGTCGATATGCTCGATCTCCTGATCGATAGCCTGACCCGGAGCGGTTTCGAGCACTACGAGGTGTCTAATTTCGCCCTTCCCGGCTATGCCTCCCGGCATAATTCCACTTACTGGAAGAACGGCTCCTATCTGGCCTTCGGAGTCGGCGCCCATCGTTATGTCGATGGCTACAGGAGCGCCAATTTCCGCTCTCTCGGGCGCTATATGAAGGCCCCGACCGAGGACGAGGTGAGCGAGTATATCGATCCGGAGACCCGAGTTAAAGAGGCGCTGATGCTCGGTCTCAGGCTGCGCCGGGGAATCGATCTGGCCGAGTTCGAGGAGCGTTATGGAATCGACCTCTACAATCTCCACCGCGAAAGGCTCGAGCGCCTCGAGGACGGAGGATTCGTCTGCCTGGAGGAAGGGCGGCTTTTCCTTACCCGGAAAGGCGTTTGTGTCAGTAATTCAGTCATAGTTGAATTTATGTGACGTTGCGTGTCGTTTAGCCTGTCACGGCCTCGGGTATGGAGATATCACCAGTTAGTAGAAGAATCAGAAGTGTGCCCCGCTGAGAAATCCAAGGCGTTGGAGTCTGAAAAGGACCCTGGCAAGGAGTCTTCGAAAGACCCTTCAAAAGATCCCCTGATCGGCAGCAAGCTGGCCGATCGGTATCGCATCGTGTCGGTTCTCGGCCGTGGTGGCATGGGTGTCGTCTATCAGGCGGAAGACGAGCAGACCGACCGGGTCATGGCGGTCAAGATGCTGCATGCTCACAAGGTGGCGGACTCGGAGGCGCTGAAGCGATTCAACAGGGAAGCGCGTACCGTCGCTCAGCTCAATCACCACCATATAGTCACCCTCTATGATTTCGGCATGAGCAAGCAGGGTCAGCCCTACCTGGTGATGGACTTCATCGAGGGTCGCTCTCTCAAGGACGAGCTCCTGCTCAAGGGCGCCCTTCCCTTCGACAGGGCGATGACCATTTTCGAGCAGGTGCTCGACGCCCTGGAATTCGCGCATTCCCAGGATATCGTGCACCGCGACTTGAAGCCCGAGAATATCATCCTCGCCAAGCACCGCGAGACCGAGGACTGGGTGAAGCTCGTGGACTTCGGTCTCTCCAAGCTGAAAGAGACGGATCCCTTCGGTGAGGACGTCTACCAGATCACCAGAGCCGGCGATGTCTGCGGGAGCCCGCCTTACATGAGCCCTGAGCAGTGTCTCTCCAATTCGGTGGTTGATACCAGGAGTGATATCTACTCCATGGCCATCGTCGTCTACGAGACCCTTTCAGGCTGCCTGCCCTTCAAGGCCAAGTCCGCTATCGAGATGATGGACTGTCATCTCTATGGAACGCCGATCCCCTTCAGCCAGGCCATTCCGGAGCTGAAGGCCTGCAACGAAACGACTTATGTGCTCAATCGGGCCCTCTCCAAAGAGCCGGAGGCCAGGCACCTGACCGCCAGCGAGTTCTTGAAGGAGCTCAAGAACGCCATGCGCAGAGACTGGCCGAAGGTGAGGTCCTATCGTTACCGGATGGAGGACGTCAACTTCCGCGATCTCGAGAGCGAAGCCGAAGCCCTGGCGACAGGAGAGCACCCGGCCCTCGATCTTTCGAAGATGTCCTCCGGGGTGCAGGAGGTCCTCAATGAGCTTCGCACCGAGACATCGGTTCATCAGGGGCAGCCGGCAAGGAGCCCGCAGGCAGGCAGAGGGCAATCGCAACCAATGGAAGCAATGGGATTCGAAGAAGAAGAGGAAGAGTACGAAGAGCCGTCGGGATTTCTCGACAAGCTACTGTCCTTCTTCAAAAGAGACGGACGCTCGAGCCATGAGGAGTACCACCACGATCTCGGCTATTCGAACTGTCCGTTCTGCTCGGCGCCGGTGCGAGCGCAGCTGAGATTTTGCGTCAATTGCCAGAGGCAGCTACCCACGGTCCAGGAGTTCTCGAGATTGCGAATGCAGCAGGGACGCTTCGCCCTGGCCAAGACCGCTACCGGCAACAACAAGGACAGCAAGGGTTTCAGCCAGCGGGCCAAGGCCCGGAGCAGCAGCCCGGGGATGTCTTTCGTTCAGAAGGTGCTCACCCTCATGCTTGTTGCTCTGGTTTGTTATGGTGGCTATAACAGCCTGAAGGACAAGGCGGTCCAGAAGAAAATCCAGAACGTGATCAAAGCCTTGAAATAATCCGGCAGTATTATTGGTGGTGCCAGCCGGCGTCGGGCTCGAAGAGATGCTTGAGTCTGGACAGAACAGCGCGGAGCAGGGGATTGCGAATATAGACCAGATGTCTGGTGCCGGTGAAGGCGGCGCCCAGGGAGGCTTTTACCTCGGGGTCGGTCCAGCTGTTAGCTCTATAACGACTGCGATTGTTGGTGACGGCATAGTCCAGGCGTGGGTCGCCGGCGGCAGGAAGCGGTGTCGTACCTGATACCACAAGTGGTGAGCAGTCCCTGCCCTCCTGGCTTCAGGGTACGGTCGATGGAGCCCGCTGCCGTAGGGATTGTCGACTGATTTTGTTCTGCCGATCAAACGGCTTAGCGCTCGCCATCGATACGGCTCAGCTCCATGACCGCCAGCAGGTACTCATCGCAGGAGCGACTGCCCTCCAAACAGATCCATTCCAGATGCCCCCGCGCCTCCCCGGATTTTCCCGACGCCCTGAGGCGCGCTGCTATATAGAACCTTGCAATGGTCGTGGCCTCCGGTCCTTTGACCGTACTGACGAGAGCCTCCTGCGGGATGGCATCGCTCAGGTAGTTGAGGACTTGCGTCGGCAATCCCGAGTTGCCGCAATGCGCCGACGCATCCAGCACCTGCCTGGCACCGGCTGGGTTTTTCAGATGGAGGTATGCCAGCGATCGCAGACAGGCGCTGTATACACAGGTTCTGGAGCGCTTCGAGCGCGCCTGCCGCCACAGCTTCTCGAAATTGCGTTCGCTGTCCTTCCACTTCCCGAGCCCCCACTGGGCGAATGCGAGATCGTAGAGCATCTGTTCGCTCTTCAATTTACTGGCAAGACTCTGGATCCTGGTCTCTCTATCTTCGAGAATACGGCGAGCCTGCTTACCCGTCAACGACGCTCTCTTCTGCGAGCCCTCGACGATGGTACGGTCTATTGATCTTGATTCGAAGAGATCCATCATCGCCTGCTCGAGATGCCCGCCCGATGCGCCGATGGCTCCCCTTATCCTGAGCGCGCCGGCATGGCCGGGATCGAGAGCAAGCGCTTTATCCATGTCCCGTTCGGCAGCCTCCGTGTTTTTCATATGTCTATGAATCATGCCCCTGATATAGTAATGCTCTGGATTTTTCGGCGCCATGAGTATAGCTTTGTTGATCGCACGAAGCGCTTCGTCAAACCTTTTCGAGGCCTCGAGGAGGCGGGCCAGTTTTCTCAAATTGCTTACATTGTCAGGCTCGAGAGCAACGGCCTGCTTTATGTCTGACAGAGCCTGCTTGTGGTTTCCCAGATCCTCGTGAGCTACTGCTCGGGTCGCCCATATCCACGATCCCCTCTTAGGATCGATCTCGATGGATTTGTTGAGATCGTCCAGAGCGCGCGCTGGTTGACCAAGATTGAGATAAACCTCACCCTTGTGATAATAGAACTGGGCCGTGCGGTAGCCAAGCTCCTCTGCCTGTTTGTAGCAATCCAGCGCCAGCCTGAAAAACTCGCGCATCCTTCCCCTCTCGCTGTATTTCCTGTTGGCCCGGTAGGCCAGGCGATGGAAAGCCAGCCCCTTGTAGAAGTATGGGTCCGGGTCGCTCCTGTCTCGAGCGAGAACCGCATCAATAGCCTGGATAGCAGCCTCGCATTTATCCCTGTCAATCAACCGGATTCGAATATTCTCTAGCTCGCGGTCAGCGCCTTCTGTTGTGACGATACGACCCGCTTCCGCAGGCAGACCGCTCGACAAAATCAGAGAAAGAAAAACCGGAAGGAGCCCCATCCAGGCAACTATCCTGAATACGGCTGCGCTTGTCTCCAATTTCGGCTTCATAGACTGGAACCTGCAACTATCGGAGCCCGGGACAGTCTAGCAAAGAAAGTGTGGAAAGTGCGTGAAACAAACTGTAACTGGCTTAGCACCGACGCTAGTATGAGTTCTACAAATTCACTGCCGCTAACCCCCCGCCGTCAGCCTCGGCGAGAAGCTTTTGATACTCGTCCAGGATCGACTTCACCGTGCCGTCGTCTTTCAGTCCCATGGTCCCGGCCAGGCTCTCAGCCTCTTTGATGGAATTCTCGGCTTTATCGAGCTGCCCCTTTCGCGCCTGAGCGAGACCGAGATTGAGAAGAGTCTTGAGGCGGTTCTCCTTCTTGCCGTGGCGCTGATCCGAGAGGGCCAGGGAGCGCTCGAGGAGATCGGTGATCTCGGCCAGGTGCTCGCCGGGCCTTGCTTCTTCAGCCAGCCGGTTGGCGCATTCGACACAGGCATGGTGCCCGCCTGTCTCGGCCTTCTCTTCCACGGAAATGGCTTTGAGAAGGAATGACTCGGCTTTTTTCGGTTGTTTCTTCTTCAGGTATTCGTCGGCCCGGGCGATGAATTTCCGGGAATACTCCTCGGCGGTCTTCGGGCTCATATTCGTCACGCTGAGATCCACGTCCCGGACCTGATCCGCGTCGCTTTCCGCGTCTTTGAACAGACCTTCGAGCCTCTGCTTGTCGAGCTCGACAATTTCCTGCCTGTAGGCGTGGGCCTCTTTTTCGTCTCCCTGAGCTTCGTAGAGAGAGAGAAGACCTTTCAGGGTCTTGAGTTTGCGATCCTGGTCGTCCTGAAAATCGTCGGCGAGGCCCTGGGCTTGCTCGTAGCTTGCGGCGGCAGCTTTGAAATCCCGCTTGGCCAGGGCTTCATCGCCCTGGGACATCTGATACTGCCAGAGAAGCTTTTTCCAGAGGGGACCGTGGTCCTCCTCGCTTCCCTCATAGCCCATAACAAGAGCCAGACCGACCAGCACCACGATGGCGATACCGGTCAGGGTGTAGACATGGGAGCGGAGACCTTTGATCGTGTCCTCGAGCTCTTCTCTGGTCTCCGGCGCCAGCTCTTCTTCGGCTTCTTTCGTATCGGCTTCTTCGGGATCGGCTTTTTCGGCGCTTTCACTGGTTTCTCCGGCCGGGGCGGACTCCGACGGCAGGCTGGCGGTGCTCGTTTTTTGCCCGTAAGCCTGGACCTCGTATGCGTCGTCTCCGCCTCCGGGCAGGAAGATGCGGGATTGTCTGGCGGCGTCCAGGAGGTCTTTGATAAGTGTTTCGTAGTCCTGATAGCGGGCGCCGGGATTCTTGTCCAGGCACTTCATCACCATCTCGTCCACCATGCCCGGGATTGAGAGCTCCGGTGCCGTGCCGGCAATGGTGAGGGGCAGCTCTTCTTTCTGGCGTTGCAGGATATCGGCCTCGCTCGACCCTGAAAATGGCGGCACGCCGGTTATGATCTCGAATATGGTGCAGCCGATGGAATAAATATCGCTCGCCACTGTCGGTGGTGCACCATCGATGCTTTCCGGGCTGCGGTAAAGTGGGCTCGGACCCTCGATTCCGGCTTGCTTGAAACAATTAGACGGCAGCAGCCAGTTGAATACTCTCGCCTGATGCGGTATCTGCCCGTCATCGACTATGAGAATATTGGCGGGCATGATCGCTTGATGAACGATGCCGTTTGCACGCAGATAACCGAGCCCGCTGGCTATCTGGCGCAGTAGGTGGAGAGCCAGGTCCGGGCTGGCTGGACCGTTGTCGTCCACGAATCTGGCCAGGGTCTGACCGTAGAAGAACTTGCTAATCACATAGACCAGGCCCTGCTCATCGACCCCTATATCGATGATCGGCGCGATATTGGCGTGATCGAGTGATTTCCAGACGGACACGGTCTGGATGAAGGCATCGACGTCGACATTGTCCTTGCCGTAAGCCCTGATGGCGACGCTTTCGCCGCTCTGCAGATCCGTGCCGCTGCCTGCTATGACATTGCCCACGGGAACCAGGGGTTTCTCGATCTTGTATCTGCCGCCCACAACGCAGCCGACAACCGGTGCCGGATCATAAGGTGTTAGTGGAAAACTGTCCCGAGGGCAGGTCTTCCTGTCCTCCTCGAAAAACCAGTGACAGGCTCTGCAGAACGAGGTCATAGATCTTGCGCGGCCCTAGCTGGGCTTCCAGGTTCCTTTCATTCCCTGTCCGATACGAAATCCCTGTACCAGGTTGTGCCTGGTGAGCTGGTAGATCTCGTGGAGGGCTTCCTGATCGTGTATGCCGTGCTTGGCGGCGATGCTGTTCACCTGATCCATGGCCACCGCCGAAAAATAAACGAGAACATCGTCGTGCACTTCACCGCGTCCTTGATTGGGAAGCTTGAGGACGGCTCTCCCGAAGTCGTTGGTGAATGCGTCTGCCAGTTCTGCTGTTAGGAGGTCGGAGTAGAAGTTGTCGGTCTTGGTAGCCATATTGCCCCCTTCAATTGCGCTCGGCATCGAGCTCGTCGAGTTGCCTTTTTACTTCTTGGATGTCTTGCCACATCAGCCACTTGGGGCTGCCTTTGGCTCTAGAATCGTTCCTCAACAGATATGATGGATGGAATACTGGCATTACTTTAGCACCGTTTCTGAAGGCAAACCATGAGCCGCGCACCTTGCTTATAGGATACTTATTTTGCAGAACCGCTCTCATGGCGGTGGCACCGGCAAGAAGAATGATCTCGGGTCTGACCAGATCGAGCTGAGCGTCCAGATACTGCCGGCATGCGGCGGCTTCTTCGTCGGTCGGGGGGCGGTTCCCCGGCGGCCGACATTTGACGACGTTACAGATATAAACGTCTTTATCTTTATCAATGTTCACCGAAGCGAGGATTTTATCGAGGAGCTGACCGGCTTTGCCGACGAAAGGAAGACCGGTCTCATCTTCGTATTGACCCGGTCCTTCCCCGATGATCATCAGGCGTGCTTCCGGGTTGCCGCGAAAGAGCACGACGCTCTTGCGGGTCTGGCACAGCCCGCAGTTCCGGCACTGGCGGGCGTTTTCATAGACTTTCTCGAGAGTGTCGAAGGGCATGTTTGTGGCGGTCGTGGTCATATCTCTTTTTCAGCCCTCTGGAGGCATGGAGGTGATATGCCTCGTATATCGCGGCGCTATAAAATGCGACGACCTTGATTTGAATTCGGGCTATGACACCGGAGCTGGTGACGGGTAAGCACCGCTTTGCGTGCGAGCGCGGGTGGTTGCCGGTGCCGACTCGGCTGCGGCAAGCAGCTCGGGAAGCGGCAGATTGTGAACATCATCGATGTTCGCTTCGAGACAGAGAGAGGCGATGGAGGCGAATGTCTCGGCGTCGCCGGTGGTCATGAATCTGGTGCCGCCGTAATCGGGAGTGCCGAATGTGACCTCGGCGCCCAGGCTTGTGGCCAGGATATCGGCGGGATTGATGATTCTGATGTCCCGATCGGCATGGGTCCGCAAGACCTCGAGCAGGGCTTCCTCGAGAAAAGGATAGTGGGTGCAGCCGTAGACGATGGCTTCCACGCCGGCGGCGATCAAATCGAGCACATAGACGCGCAAAGCCTCCACCGCCTCCTTGCCGCGGCAGAGTCCGGCTTCCACCACCGGCACCAGAAGAGGGCAACCGGTCTCGAGAATCTCTACCCGGTCGGTGAGACGCCTCACCGAATTGGCGAATGCGTGGCTGCTGGCCGTGGAAGCTGTAGCGATCACGCCTACTTTCCTGAGACCGCTCCCGGCCAGATAGGCGGCTGTCGGAGTGACCAGGTCGAAAACAGGCACCGAGCTCCGCTTTTCCAATTCGCTGGCAGCATGGGCGGCGCTGGTGTTGCATGCCATGACTATGGCGTCGGCGCCCTCGAGCTCGAGCCAGGCGGTGAGCTGATTTACAAAAGCGACGATCTCTTCCGGCGAGCGGTCGCCGTAGGGACACCGGAGGGTGTCTCCTATATAGATGAATTCTCGTTCCTGTCCGGTGACGCCGGCCAGGCTCCGGAGCACGGAAAGTCCGCCCAGACCAGAGTCGAACAGGCCTACGCGCCGGGCAGTGGCAAGATGCTCTAAGTTGTTCTTCATCTGTGGCTAATGATTCCGAAAAGAATGATTACTCGACCGAAATGCCCAGGCCCTTCTGGGCCAGCCGCGAGGCTCGGGTGACTGTATTTTTCTCTGGTAAGCCGGCAGGCTCTTCTTTGCTCTTCACTCCCGGGTCTGCCTGATTTGCTGCTGATGCCGCCACCGGTGCATCTCCGGGTGCGTTTGCCTTTATCTTATCGCCTTTGGGTTGGGTCGTAGTGTTATCTTTTCGATCAGAAGTTTTAACCGCGAGTGAGGAAGTCTCCTTGAGATAGAGAATCATGCCTTTTGCCAGGGCTCCGGCGACTTTGGACTGGTAATCAGAAGAGTTTAACTTTTCGCGCTCGTTCTTGTTGGATATGAAGCCGACTTCGGCAAGGCAGGCGGGAACCGCAGTCCTGTTGACCACGTAGAATTTCGCCTTGCGTACCGAGCGGTCCGGAGCCTTGAGCTCTTTCACCAGGTTGGAGTGGATCTTCTGGGCCAGAGCTTTGCTCTGGGGCGTTTGGTAATAAGTCTCTATGCCGTGGATATCCGAAGTGCTCTCGAGAGAGTTGATGTGTATCGAGAGAAATGCGTCCGGATTGGTCTTATTGGTCAGATCCACCCGGTCGGCCAGGCTCACTGTTGTGTCTTCGGTACGGGTCATGAGCACTTTCACGCCGTGCTCGGTCAGATACTGGTTTGTCTTCCTGGCGATTGCCAGAGTGATGTCCTTTTCATTCGAGTTCCCGCGCTGCGCTCCCGGGTCGTTGCCGCCGTGGCCGGCGTCGACCACCACCACGGTCTGGGGCGGAGCCATGAGACCGGTGAGCGCAGGAGCGGTGCTCTCACCGATGAGAAATGAGACCACGTTAACATTGTCGGTGTCCTGGGGGATGACAGCCGTGCCGGGCTCGCCCAGATCGAGGACGAGACGCCCGACGGTCTTGCCGGAGGCGGTCTCCGGTGCCCCGGTTCGCAGGGACTTCAGATATTTGTTCTCGGCGGGCTGGATCACCGGGACCTGCGCTATCTGGGGGAGGCTGTCGAAATCCACCACGAAGCGCTCGGGCTCGTGGAGCCTGAAGCTCGTGAAGTTGAGGTCTTTGCGGTCGGTGGCGGTGACTGTCACCTGAAAGCCGTTGCCTGAAGCCGAGGGGCTGAGATCAATGCGGGGCGGCGTTCCGGGGTTGACGGCAGGAGTGTCCAGCGCTCCTGCCGGGGGAGCGCTCAGCTCTTCGTGTTGCGGTGTCCCGGTCTTTGCCGATGGCGCCGACGCCATCGCTGGCTCGGATTGAGTGGGCTGACTGTTTTCGGGGCTGAGAAGCCTGGTTTTCACCTTTTTCAGCCAGCTGGACAGACCTGGTTTTTTCGGCTCCTCGGCAGGCCGGGAAGCGGCCTGGACGGGCTTCGGCGCCGGGGCCGGAGAAGATGTCGGTGCCTGGTCTGTAGCTGAGCCGGTCACAGGAGCGGACGGCGCTATCGGCGGTCTGAGAGGGTAGTAGCTCGACGCGATGGCCGGGTCGAGAGCCTGGCTGTTCGGTCCTCCGGCGACCAGGCTCGGGTCCACAGGCGAGATGGGCGGAGCGAAAGTGGGCGCCACACCGCCTGCACTGGTGAGGAGAGGGGCGCCCCGGGGAATTTTTCCCGGCCGGGGCGGAGCCTTGGGTGGCACCTTGACGGTGGGTGCGCTGGCTATGGGCTTGCTCGTCCAGGTCGGCCAGCTCACAGTGAGGCTGCCCTTCCCGGATTTGAAAGCGACGCCTTTCAATTTTGCCGGATCGTTCGAGACGATGGCGATCCGGCACACAGGCGGGCTCTCCTGGAACTGACCAACACGCACCAGCCGGACTCCCCGGCGCTGGGCACTGTAAGTGGTGCCCAGGGGATTGTCGAAGGATGAGTGTACCGGGATGACCCGGGTGGGGAGGTTCCAGAGCAGACCCGGGAAGTCGGCGACCAGGACGGTGTCGCCATTCTCGCCGGCGAGGAACTGGATTATCGGACGCGGCAAAGACTGGGATCGCTCGGTTTTGAGAATCACCGAGTTCTTGCTCTTGCTCTCGATGACGGCTACGACTTTGTTGGCGGCGACATTCGCCTGCCCCGAGGAAGGCGGCGCCCAGACCGGAGCCGATGCGAGCAGCAGCAGCATCGTTAAGGTATGTTCAAGCACTCTCAATTTTTTAATTGGAAAACTACGGCACATGAACGTCCCTTAACTTTCTAGCTTCGACATTCTAACACCGACGATGAGCGTCTCGGATGGTTCCGGACCTCTCTCTTGAAATCTTTTGCCACCACTGGCGAGGCGTATATTAAATACAACTTGAGATGACGCGCCCGTGATCCTGGTAAATTTACCGGTGTCGTCTCACGCCGCACCGCTTTGCAAGAGCTGCAACAGAGGTTCGATTCAGACGATCTCTTTCGGGAAACTGTGTTAGCGGTTACCAAGAGTGAAGCCAGCTTTCCAGGCCAGTAAGGCGGCTTATTTACTATACGGGGAGTTTAATAAATGGACGAGTCCAGCATTCTTTTATATGTCATTGGCGGCGGAATCTTAGCGCTTGTTTACGGCGGCTGGGCCGGCATGAGTGTTCTGAACATGGCAGCCGGGAATGAGGAGATGCAGAAAATCGCCGGTGCTATCCAGGAAGGCGCCAACGCTTACATGAGTCGCCAGTATATGACGATTCTTTTTGTAGGTATCGCGCTTGCTCTTATTATCGGATTCGGACTCAACTGGATTACGGCCGCCGGTTTCGTTATCGGCGCGTTGCTCAGCTCCCTTGCCGGATTTGTCGGGATGTTCGTCTCGGTGAGAGCGAACGTCAGGACCGCCGAGGCTGCTCGAAACGGTCTTGCCAGTGCCCTTAACGTCGCCTTCAAGGGCGGCTCGGTCACCGGTCTTCTGGTGGTCGGTCTCGGTCTCCTGGGCGTAGCGGGCTTCTATTTCGTCACCCGCAGTGTCGAGGCCCTGGTCGGTCTCGGCTTCGGAGCCAGTCTCATATCGGTCTTCGCCCGACTGGGCGGCGGCATCTACACCAAGGCCGCCGATGTCGGCGCCGACCTCGTCGGCAAAGTGGAAGCCGGTATCCCTGAAGACGACCCCCGTAATCCCGCCGTCATCGCCGACAACGTCGGCGACAATGTCGGCGACTGCGCCGGCATGGCTGCCGACCTCTTCGAGACCTATGCAGTCACCGCCATCGCCACCATGCTTCTCGCCCACCAGGTGTTCCACGAGCAAATCGATGCCGGGACCGCCGGTATGGTACTGTCCTACCCGCTGGTTCTCGGAGCTGTCTCCATCGTCACTTCGGTCATCGGCGCCATGGCGGTGCGTGTCGGCAAGAGCAACAACATAATGGGCGCCCTCTACAAAGGTCTGATCGTGGCCGGATTGCTGGCCGCCATCGGCTTCTGGTTCGTCACCGATATGATGATGGGCGGTCTCAGCGTCAACGGCGAGCCCATGCCTACCTGGAAGTTCTACGCGGCCTCCCTGGTCGGTCTGGCAGTCACGGCTCTGATCGTGTTCATCACCGAGTATTACACCTCCACCAGTTTCAGACCGGTCAGGCACATAGCCAAAGCTTCCGAGACCGGCCATGCCACCAATATCATCGCCGGGCTGGCTATCTCCATGGAGTCTACCGCTTACCCGGTCCTGGTGATCATCGCCGGTATCCTGACCTCCTATATTCTTTGCGGAGTTTTCGGAGTCTCTCTGGCTGCCATGTCCATGCTCAGCATGGCCGGTATCATCGTCGCCATCGACTCTTACGGACCGATTACCGACAACGCCGGCGGGATCGCCGAGATGGCCGAGCTTCCCAAAGAGGTGCGAGAGGTGACCGATCCCCTCGATGCCGTGGGCAACACCACCAAAGCGGTCACCAAGGGCTATGCCATCGGCTCGGCCGGTCTTGCTGCCATCGTGCTATTCAGCTCTTACACCCAGGAGCTCAATGTCGCTATCCACAAAGCCGGCGGCACGGGCGATATCTCCTTCGATCTCTCCAACCCGTATGTGCTTGCCGGACTCTTCCTGGGCGGTCTCATTCCCTTCCTCTTCTCGGCGTTCGCCATGGAAGCGGTGGGTAAGACAGGCGGTATGGTCGTGGAAGAAGTGCGTCGGCAGTTCAAAGAGATCCCCGGGATTATGGAAGGCACCGGCAAGCCGGACTACGCTCGCTGTGTCGATATCGTTACTGGCGCTGCCATCAAGCAGATGGTCGCCCCGGCGCTCTTGCCTGTCTTGACCCCGGTGGTCATCGCCGCCCTCGGCTACCTCTGGCTTTCCCAGGCACTGCCCGGTGAATACGCAGCAGCCAAGATCCTTGGCGGCGTGCTCGTGGGCAGCATCATCACCGGAATCTTCGTGGCGATCTCCATGACCTCCGGCGGAGGCGCCTGGGACAACGCCAAGAAGTATATCGAGGACGGGCACCATGGCGGCAAAGGATCAGAAGCCCACAAAGCAGCCGTCACCGGCGATACCGTAGGCGATCCTTACAAGGATACCGCTGGACCGGCGATAAACCCGATGATCAAGATCCTCAACATCGTCGCGCTGTTGCTGGTCGCCTACCTGATCAGATAGAGTCAGCCATGCAGATCCGCATCGCCAACCGCCAGGACGAGAAGAAGATTCGCGCTCTCGCCGAGGCGGTTGCCGGATCCGCCGGCAGGGAATTCGACCTGCAGGGCGCGGACAACGACCTGATCAATGTCGAAGCGAATTACTTCGGCAAGCAGGGGCTCTTTCTCGTCGCTGATCGCGATGGCGAGATCGTCGCCGCCGGCGGTGCCCGAGCGAAGTCCGAGGATGTTCTCGAGATCAGCCGTTTCATTGCCGTAGATGGCGAGGCGGAGCGAGCCGACATCGAAGCGGAGATGCTCAGGGTGATTGTCGAGTTCGCACCGCGAATGCTTTATAGCGGTATCGAGTGTAGTGCTGATCTGGACCGCAATCTCCTGGAGAGCAGCGGCTTCGATCGGTCGGGCTGCCTGCAAGTGACTCCTGATTTCTGATTTCTTCCAAGTGCTTCAGGGACCGGCCGGGACATAAGGAATAATCTCCACCGTGCCTTCGTCTTCGCCGCGGTTGATGGTGCAGTCAGGCAGCTCTTTTCTGAGCCTCTCCAGACCACGCGGGGTGAGCTTGTGACAGTGCGAGACGCTTATCGACCTGAGATTCCTCATCTTCTTCAGGTTTCCGGTGGCGGTTCCCTCGATGAGCGAATTGTCGAGAAATAGAGTCGCCACCGGAAGCGGGGGCAGCCGGCTCATCAGCTCATCGTCGAGATTCGTGTCGCGCAGCGCCAGGACGGTGAGATCCAGACCCGCGAGAGAGTCGATCGAGTCCTCGCTCAGGCAGTGACCGGCCAGCCTGAAATCCCTCAGGCGAGGCAAGCGCGAGAGAAAATGAAGCTCGCCCTCGCCCAGCCGGCGATCGCAGAAGAGATAGAGAGCGGTGAGATTGGTCAGGTTTCCGAGTTCGTCCGTGCCCCCGGCTTCGAGCTGGTTGATGCTGATCTCGAGAACCGCCAGTCTATCCAGCCCCCTCAGCCTTGCGATCCCGTTTTTTTCCGAGAATCTCTGGTCCGCTCCCCGCAGGCATAGCCAGGTGGTGGTCCGGACACCAGCAATTGCCTTCAGTCCTGCATCGCTTATTCGGCAGTCCATCAGGCGGATTTTTCTCAGGCCGGAGCCGGCCGCTTTCTCGAAACAGGTTCCTTCCACGGGCAGTCCTTCCAGCTGAATCTCGGTGAGACCGGTGCCGTCCAGGAGTCCTTTCAGGTCCTGGTCGGTGAGATCGAGGTGCTCATTTTCCGGCACGCCTCTCGGCTCCCCGAAAAGAATCTGGGAGCTGCTCATCGTCCCGGTCGAGTTCTTGATCCAGAGGCTCGTCAGATTCAGAAGCTTGATCCACTTGAGACTCTCTCTCGTGATAGCCGGATTGATCAGGCGTAACTCCTTGATTCTTCCGGCATCCTCTCTGCGCACGAGCTTCTCGATATCAGCATCTCTGGTGGTGCTTTCCGATGTCGCGATGGTGCCGTTGCGCTGGAAGACGAATGCCTGTAGCTCATCGTCGGTCGCCGGCTCGGTGCTCAGAAGGCTGGACGTGACTGTCTTGTCCGGTAATAGATCCAGTTTCCTGGCTGGTTGCATAAGCGATAAGCCCACACAAGCAGCTAGCAGAAGAGCGGCGACACCACAGGCGGAATAGACAGCTCTTGTCAATCGCGCCGTCCCGGCCGGAGGCAGGGAAGCCAGACTGCCGGCGAGCTCGGGCTCCCCGGCCTGCTGCGCGGGCAATGCCGGCTCGATGGGCAGGTCCGCAAGTCGCTTTTCCAGTTCTTCCATGGAAGCCGGTCTCAGATCTCTGTCTTTGGCAAGGCAGGCGATTACTATCCGGGAAAGGGCTCTTGCGAGCTCATCGTTGCCCGCGATAAGAGTAAGATCCGGGGGAGGGCTGCCGGCGTGCATGGCAATAAGCTCGATATGGTTTTCGGCCTCGAATGGAGGATGTCCTGTCACCATCTCGTAGATCACGCATCCCAGGGAGTAGATTTCGGACTTCTCATCGTATTCGTGTCCCCGCGCCTGATCCGGACTCATATAGAGCGGCGTCCCGGCTATCTCGATATTCTCAGCGCTCTGCTTTCGGTTTCTGGTAAGCGCTATGCCGAAGTCGAGAATTCTGGCAGCAGGCTCTGCGCTCTCGGCATCAGTCACGATTATGTTCGCCGGCTTTATATCCCGGTGATAGACGTTGCGATCATGGGCATATGCGAGACCGGAGCATACGGATCTGGCAACCGCTACAGCCAGGGGGATCGGCAGGGTTCCCTCGACCGCCAGCCGGCTGGCAAGTGTCGTGCCTCCGGACAGCTCCAGAACCATATAGGGAGTGCCATCGCTTGTGGTGCTGAAATCGATGACCGGCACGATGGCGGGGTGGGTCAGGGACGCCAGTATCCTGGACTCGTTCTGGAAGGCCATGATCTTTTCCGGATCGTAATCGGTCAGGATTTTGACCGCCACGGTTTTCTTGAGGTTATTGTCCCAGCATGCGTAGACCTGGGAGGATGCTCCACTCCCCACCAGCTCGCGGATCTCGTAACGCTCATAGGGGAAGGTTCCAGCATCGAGATTTTCAGACCTTTCGGAGTCTGATTCCGATTCTTCGCCTTCACAGTCGCAAAGCGACGAGGCGAAAACCCATTGCGTGAATGAGCCTGATCGGCTGGCTCTTCTCGTTTTGCCGCAGCGCGAGCAAGGCGGGTTGTCGCCGGCAGACCCGGCCCGGCGCTCGGGCTCTTGATCTTGCGAGAGCCGGCACTGGCAGCGAATGATCCACTGGGTAAGCGAGCCGGAAGCGTCATCACCGGTGGTTCCACCGCACTTCGGGCACCTTGACATAAACGGATCCTCAGGCTGGCGCGAAGCCGAACAGGTTGCCTCCCCGCTCCATCATCATGTCGCAGGCCAGGTCGGATCTGGCGATCAGCTCTTTCCAGTCGAGGGCATGCTGAGGAAAGCAAGCGATGCCTATGCTGGCCCTGAGTGGGATCTTGTACTGTCTGTACTCGAAGCGAAAATACTCGTAGTTCTTCCTGATCTCCTCCGCCACCATGGTGGCGGCAGGGCCGTGATACTCGGGCAAGATGATCACGAATTTCTCGGATCCGTACCTGCCGACGATGTCGATACCCTGCTCGACATATCTGGTCAGGTTCTCTCCAATACTCTTGAGCAGCCCGTCTACGGCCATGACGCTGTACTGGGCGCGGACACTGCTCAATTCATGAAAGCCGACCACCAGTATGGACAGCGGGCGGTCATACTTCTGCGCCCTTCGCACCTCGAGCTGGAGCTGGCGCATGCTGAATTTGAAGCTATAAATCGACGGGATCTCGTCGTCGAAAAGATAGATTCGCTCCTGCTCCGGCGTCTTATCCGCCCTCTCTGCTATAGGCATGCTATAGAGAGTCCGCTGGGGAGGCGTCACGGCTTGCAGGCGCTGGGTCTTTCTCCCTTCCTGGCTGCGCACCTCACTGAGGCGCTGGTGAAATTTGTTGTCAGAGATAATATCGTCGGAGGGCATGGGGATACCGGGAAAAGCGCTTCTGCTCCCCATTTGTTCCCTCTGTCAGAAAAACTGAAACCGGGCGCCTCCGGCAGCTTCAGAAGAAGCAATCGGGGCTCAGTGAATAGAGACCGGCAAGGCTTGCCCTGTCCGAGTCCGAGATGGACTTCGCCTGAAGCCCGCCCGAGACGTCCGCCACGGCGGTCCGGCACATGTACATGAGATCCTGACGGTTGGGGCTGTGGGGAAGACCGAGGACATGCCCGAGCTCATGGGCGGTGACTGCTTTCAGGAGCTGACTGGCATCAGGACCGTCGAGCTTCTCGTGCATCTCCAGGCAGATGAAGACAACAGTGGGCCTCGCCCCTGATCGAGGGGGATAATAGGTCCAGCCGGCGTAGCCGTGCAGGCGCCGGCAGAAAAGGACGATCACATCGGCATCGTCGCTGCTGTCGACAGTCCGGTAGTCGAGAAGTTTCGCTTCCCTGGCGAAGTCCCAGGCTTCCAGTCCCTGCTCGACTTCAGTTCTCATCTCGTCACGGTAGAGGGGGCACGAATCGGCCGACTCTAGGAATCCCGGTCTGGCAATCTCGCTCACCATCTCATTTACAGTTGCCTGATCGAGCTCTCTGTCGGTATATCTCTCGGGGAGCATCTTGCCCGGGCTTATATAGATCTTGACAGGCATCCGCTCGGGACCCCAGCGCATCAACCCTGGTGGTCTCAGATGCGGCTGCAGGCAGGAGTAGGGGCTGATTCTGTAACGGCTGAAGAGCTTCTGCGAGGCGATGATATGCCATTGATCAGTCGGTGAGGTCATGCAAACTGTCTGGGTGAGAGCCACCTTTGCCAGGTCTTTCCGACCCAGATTCAGTTCGGTGAGGCCCAGGAGGCATCGGGCTCTGGCATTGCGAGGCTGGCGTTCGACGGCGCTCTGCAATGCCGTCCGTGCTTTCGTGTAGTCGGCTCTGTCGAAAAGCTCGTAGCCTCTGGTGTCTTCGCCATAATTCCGCCCCGAGCATGACGAGAGTGCGAGACAGAGAAGCAGGAACATGCAACAGATAAGACGGGGCATCGGGCTCAGAGAAAGCTCAGGATCAGCTTGAAATAGGACTCCAGATCCTGGCGCGAGATGCCGTCTGGATCTTGATCCGTACCTTCGTCGAAGCTGTCAGCGATCGCCTGGCGATTGTTGATCAGAAAAGCGATGAAGGACTTCTCTCTGTCCGAGGTGCCGGGGGATTCCAGAGCCGCCACCAGCTCACTGTGGTCGATGAATCCGTTGCTGTCACGGTCGAGCTGATCGAAGGCGAGATAAGCATAGGTCTTGATCTCGCTGAACTGCTCTTTCATGTTGGCGCTGGCATATTGATTGAACCAGGCGTTGTCGGATCCGTCGTACTGGGACATCAGTGCTCCTTTTTCGAATCGGTCTTGACGCGGGCAAGCTCTTAACGGATTATACTGGTATCGAATGGCGAATGATTAGACGACGGAATAGACGACTAATTAGACGACTTATTAGCAGATTGGCCGGAAGCCGGGCGGGCATCTGAGAGGACGATTATGCATCGGCATGCCAGACAGAGTACTGTTTTCTTACTAATTTCATCCGTTCTGTTTCTAGGTGGTTGCTCTTTGTTCGGCGGCAACAAAGAGGAAGCCTCCCGGGACGATCAGATAATCGGAGTGTCGGGAACTCCCAGTCTCACAGGGCCGAAGAGCTTCCGGGAAGCTCCCAAGTATCTGGACAACAAGAAATTCAATCGTCAGTCCGATTACAGGGTGACTCTGAATGCGCCTCCAACGGGCGGTGGCGGAGTCGATGGCCGGGAGGAGCAGAAATTCGTCAGTGCTCCGGGCGGCATCAAGTATGCCGACATCGAGGAAGGTCGTTTTCTCAAGCCGTCCCGCAAGGGGACTATCGTCTATGCCCACCTGACCGGTTTCTATGATGACGGCACTAAGTTCTACAGCTCCCTGGACAAAGGCGTGCCTGTGAAGTTCCGCCTGGGCGAGAATCAGATCGCAACAGCCATCGAAGTGGGCATGTCCGGTATGAAAGTCGGCGGCACGAGAACGATCAAAGTGCCCAAGGCTCTGGCCAGAGGCAATCGCGGTGACGGCGAGCCCCTGCCCGCCGGTCGCAATCTGATCTACAAAGTCATGCTCCTGAGCGGCGGTCTCTGAGCACCGGCAAATAAGCATACAAAAGGTAGAAACCGTCCGCCCTGTGGAATATTGGAATGGGCGGGTTTGCCAGAGCTGTTGGCGAGGCTGCCCGGTATCGATAACAATCGGTCGGCGAAATGCCTCGAGGCATGACAGCGCGAGATTTAATGATGGGCTGCCAAGTGGGTACCAAAAGTTCACAATTCGACCCTAGACTCTTAATGTCGCCATCAGACAGGGTCTTGGCTCTCCCTCCAGCCCGCCCCTTTAGGACCAAGACCCAACTTACTATGATTGCGTGCTCACTTTCAAAAGAGTCGAACGACGGTTCGACTTGAGGGCTTCTGTATGCGCATCCGAAAGCTCACCCATCACCGGAACGTTGCCATGGCGGCAACGCTCCTCTTTCTGTTTCTTCTAGCACCGCGATCCGTTTTTTCGTACGAGCTCAACAACTACAACCTCAACACCGCCACCGAGCGCTGGGCAGAGGCCACTCACGATCCCGACATCGTCGATGCCGAGTCTCTCTCCAACCGTCAGGTCAACCAGCCTCTGCAGGGTCAGCCCTTCGACTTCCAGACCAACGGAGCGATCACCCAGGGCGGAGCCGGCGGCGGCGCCGGGGGTGGTGGCGCTCTGCATACTTTCTCGCCGCAAGTGGAATCCCAGATGCGGACAGGGATACAAGAGCAGGCGAGCGAGATGATCCAGGGCCCTTTCTGGAATCACATGCCTCTGGGCGCCAACCACGCTCCCATAGATAACAGCAAGGGACCTCGCGGTCCCATCGCCCGTTTTACGCAACCTGTGATGGCCACGGTCACCAGCCAGAACCGCGTGCAGGCGGCCCTCCGCCAGAATGTGAAAAGCGCTGTGAACGGCTCCAGCGGCGTTCTCACAGCCGGTCAGGCCGGCACAGCCCTGACTACCGCCGCTCAGAAAGCCGGTCATATGGACTCCAAGCCCGATAGCGCTTTCGCCGGCGGTCAGGCAGGCATGCACGGCGCCGCCCAGGCGGCTGCCGATTCCATGGCCGACGCTTTCGATCCGACCTGGCTGGCCATGCTCGAGTTGCAGATGGAGACTCTGATCAATGTCGCCAACGAGGCCTCGGGCTCGCCGGCCAGCGCCTACCAGCCGACCAAGACCCACCAGAATGCGGTCTGGTTCGTCCAGCGCATGTACGAGGCCGTCTATATCCCGATGGCGGTCCTGTTGCTCTTGCCGGGCGCCGTTCTCACCCAGATGAAAGGTTATGTGTCCTACGGTATCCTCGGCGGCTCGGACGAAGATTCGGTGAGCCCCTTCACCGGTATCCTGCGGGGCATGATCGCCGTCTTTCTCATTCCCGCCACCCAGGTGATCTTGAGCTATTGCATCGATGTGGGCAATTCTCTCACTTACGAAGTATCGCGTTACGTCAACCCGATAACGATCTTTCTCTGGGCTGACGAGCAGGTTTTCAGGGCGCCGATAGAAAACGCCCGTAACGCCGTTATGAACCCATCGATGTTCCCGGTCCTCGGCAAGCTCTCCCAGGGCGCCGAGCAGCTGTCCGGCGTGGAAGCCCAGTCCACCGCCACCGTCATGCTCCAGACCCTGGCCAACGGCATGGCCGAGTCCGCTGCTTTCGGCCTGGTCATGCTCTGCGCTTTCCAGATCACGATGGTCTGCTATCTGATGCTGCTCGGTCCGGTTGCCGCTGCCATGTACGCCTGGCCCTCCGGAATCGGTCAGATGTTCAACCGTGTCTTCTCTGTCTGGGTCGACGCTGTGGTCAACCTGTCTCTCTGGAAATTCTGGTGGACAGTCGTTCTCTTGTGTATCGATACCCGTCTGGGCTGGCTCGGAGCCCTGGGCGGATTCTCACTATTTTCCGAATGGGAGCTCCTGATGTTTATCGCGTTCCTGGTGATTCTCACCTATGTTCCCTTCAACCCCTTTGATTTTAAAGCCGGGGAGATGGTTTCCCAGATATTGCAGAAAGCTGAAGGCGCGGTGAGCGAAGCGTCGCAGGGAGGCAAGAAGTAGTCGTGAGAGTGGTTGGTACGATAAAAGTTATGGTATTGGCGATGGTCTGGACGATTATGTCGCCCTCGCTTCCCTGTTTCGCCCAGACCGACCCCACCGCCGGTGGACTGGTCACTCTGCACCGCTCCTATATGGCCAGAGAAGGCGATGCCACGTCGGACAAAGAATATCCTGCCGGTCGCGAGACCGACCCCAGCATCCAGGGCTCGTCTGCCGGTAACAGCAGATCTCCCGGGACCGCCGGTCAGAACTTCGGTGAGGGTCCTTTCATAGGTGGCGATCCGACCGATTACGATCAGCGCCAGACCAATCCCGGTCAGAACCAGGGCGCCATCGCCGGTGATATCAACAAGGCCGAGGGCTTCAATAACCCTCATGGTGTCGCCTCGGCGGCCAACCTGGCTACAGCAGCGCTGGCCGCCCAGCGGGCCGGAGAGCAGATCAAGAACAATCCTCTTTCTCAGGCCACGAAAGGTCAGGCTCAGGCCATGGGTCAGGCCACCGGCGCCGCCAACGTCGCAGCCGAGATCGGTCACAACCAGGCCGAGAGCGCCATTCAGTATACAGGCAGTTTCCTCTACAACTTCACGGTGGATGCCGGCAACCCCTGGAACCGGATCAGGGACAATATCTTCGTGCCCATGGGTGTCCTGCTCCTGCTTCCTGGCGCCGTCATCACCCAGACCCGGGCGATCATGGCCGCCGGCAACCCGGTGCTCGGCCAGGTCAATCCTTTCGACGGCATCCTCAGGTCACTGGTGGCGGTTTTTCTAATCCCCGGGACCTATCTGGTGATGAATTATGGAATCGATCTCGCCAACTCGATAACCTACACGATCTCGAGCGAGTATTTCAGGCTTTTCGGCTCGGATATGTATAGAGAGGCTCTCTGTGCCGAGATCAAAGCCATGCCTTATCGTTATCCGGAAGAGAACCGCAACGTCGTCGACCTGCCGGTCTCGTCCATGGGCATTCCGCTCATGGGCAATTTCACTCCCTTCGCCATGCTCGAGGCGACCCTCATAGCAGTCAAGATCTGGGATCCATGCGTGGGCATCTATATAGTCCCGGAAGACAGGGCCGATGAGGTGGTGCCCGCAGCGGTCATGGCGGCGAGGCTCATGGCCAATACCAGTAACGCGGCTCTTGTGACCTCCTGGAACATCCTCTGCGCCTTCCAGATGGCTTATCTATATTATCTGTGGTGCGTGGGTCCGGTGGTGGCCGGTCTCTGGACCTGGCCGATGAAGCAGCTCAAGGAAGCGCTGCCCAACTGGGTGGAAGGTGTGCTCACCGTTTGTTTCTGGGCCCTTTTCTGGAACACCACGGTCCTTCTCATGGCTGCTTTCCGGGGCGTGGACGAGACCGGCACGATCATCATGCTCGCCCTCAATACCCTGGCGAACCTCTCGGTCAAATATGCTTTCGACTTCGCCGGACTGGTGCGCGCTGCCGGCTCCGAAGCCATGAAACTGGGCGAGAAGATGGCCCAGGCCGCCAAGCAGGGCGGTGGTGGCGGCGGTGGTGGCGGCGGCGGCGGCGGCGGCGGCAACAACGGGGGCGGCAATCCGGCCAATCCTGCCAATCCCGCTAATCCTGAGAATCCTGCCAATCCGGCTAACCCGGCCAATCCTGCCAATCCGGCTGATTCGGCCAATCCGACTACCAAGGCCGACGGGGCTGCTACCGCGGGCAATGCGAGCAATCGTGGTATCGCTTTCGACTCGCCGGCTCATACGGCCATCGCCGGTCGATCCGATCAATCAGGTGACGAGGTAGCCACCAGGAGCCTCGATATTGGCGCCAACAAGGGTGAAGTCCAGGGCGCCATTCCGGTGGTAGGCCCTCCTCCTTCCTCTACGGAGGGAACCGGAAGACTCGAAGGTCAGATCTCCGACCTCCGGGGTCAAGTCGATGGCAACAAGTCCGAGGATGGCAGCCATGATCAGCTGGATGGTGCCCGCCGTGGCGATTTGCACGTCGAGAACGGCGTTCCGGAGGGGGTAGAGGCTCCCGCCGGCGCCAACAAAGTAGTGAAAGGCAGCGATCACGAGCTGATCACGGCGGAGACCGGTGACGAAACCGAAGTATCCGGTGCCGCCCTGGCCGCAGGGGCTCTCGGCAAGCATCCGGGAGCGAGAGCCGGCGCCAGAGCCGCTGACGACCTGATCGCCGGTGCTGCCGGTGCCGATACCCTGGAGGGCGGTTCTGGTGATGACACCCTCGCTGACGAATCGGGTCCCCCGGTCGGCGAGGCCGGACAGAATACACGAGGCCTGGCTGCTCATTACAGAGCCGCTTCCGCGGGACGAGTAGCGGGCGCTGCGGGCGGTGACCATGCTCAGGGTCAGCAGACTTTCCAGGCTTTCATGCGCCAGAGCTCGGAGTCCGGCGACGTCATGGAGACAAGCCAGTATACCGACTCGATGCCCCCAGGCAGCAGTAGCGAAGCATTCTTCCGCGAGGGCGATGCAGGGGCAGTGAGTTACGCAGGAATCGGCGAGAATGCCGGCAATTTCGCCGATGGTACCGAAACCGGCACCATGAATATCGCCAATCATCCTCTTCTCAGAACAGGCGAGACCGGCGAGGTTTCCGGAATGCGGATGGCCGAGGCCACCAATATCGGGTCAAACGAGCTCTTCAAACCAGCCGGACCCGGTGGTCTGGTGGACGGGGTGGATGTTATCTCCCCCGAGATGCCGGGCGCTGATGCTCATGGCACGGTCGCCGGCCAGCATGTAGCCGGTCTCGAGCACTTCCGCTCGGGCTCCGAAGGCGCAGTAACCGGTCTGGAAGGCGTGACGGCCGCCAGCCATCACGGTAACGCTATCGCCATGAGCGATGTCGGGACCGGTGCTCAGCACTTCAGCTCCCAATTCGGGGCGCATGCCCAGCAGGCTGTCGATGGCGAGGCTGCGGTGAGCGGTCACTACCAGGTGGCTGCTGACACCGGTATCGCCAGTACGAACGCAGCCGGTCAAGTCGGTCACAGTCCGATCGGCACCGGCGAGACCTACGCTCAGGCATCCGCCCCCGGCGACCTGAACATCACCGGTGGTGGCGGGGTCGGACCGATAGAGGCGTCTAGCGGACACTATCAGGTGGCGGACGCAGGGAATATCGCAGGTCATGCCGGCCAGGTGCCAGGCGGACAGTTCGGAAGCACCGGGGAGAGCTATGCCCAGGCCGCAGCACCGATGGATGGCACGATCACGCCTGTGACGGGCAGCCCGGACATGATCACCGGCAGCGGGCCGATAGATACATCCAGTGGTCACTACCAGGTGGCGGATGCAGGTTTCACAGCCATCGGCGGCCAGAGTGCCGACACAGGCATGCACTCCACGGCTCACACGGGTGGGCAGGTCGGAGGCCAGGCCGGTTACCCCGGTGCGCAAACCGGTCAAACCATGCACACCGGCGGCGCCGGGGAGAGCTATGCCCAGGCCGCAGCACCGATGGACGGCACGATCACGCCTGTGACGGGCAGCCCGGACATGATCACCGGCAGCGGGCCGATAGATACATCCAGTGGTCACTACCAGGTGGCGGATGCAGGTTTCACAGCCATCGGCGGCCAGAGTGCCGACACAGGCATGCACTCCACGGCTCACACGGGTGGGCAGGTCGGAGGCCAGGCCGATTACCCCGGTGCGCAAACCGGTCAAACCATGCACACCGGCGGCGCCGGGGAGAGCTATGCCCAGGCTGCAGCACCGATGGACGGCACGATCACGCCTGTGACGGGCAGCCCGGACATGATCACCGGCAGCGGACATCCAGTGGCCAAAGGGGGCGGATGCAGGTTTCACAGCCATCGGCGGCCAGAGTGCCGACACAGGCATGCACTCCACGGCTCACACGGGTGGGCAGGTCGGAGGCCAGGCCGATTACCCCGGTGCGCAAACCGGTCAAACCATGCACACCGGCGGCGCCGGGGAGAGCTATGCCCAGGCTGCAGCACCGATGGATGGCACGATCACGCCTGTGACGGGCAGCCCGGACATGATCACCGGCAGCGGAACAATAGAAACAGGTTTCACAGCCATCGGCGGCCAGAGTGCCGACACGGGCATGCACTCCACGGCTCACACGGGTGGGCAGGTCGGAGGCCAGGCCGGTCACCCCGGTGCGCAAAGCGGGGATAGTTATGCCCAGGCTGCAGCACCGATGGATGGCACGATCACGCCTGTGACGGGAAGCCCGGACATGATCACCGGCAGCGGAACAATAGAAACAGGTTTCACAGCCATTGGCGGCAGAGTGCCGACACGGGCATGCACTCCACGGCTCACACGGGTGGGCAGGTCGGAGGCCAGGCCGGTCACCCCGGTGCGCAAAGCAGGGATAGTTATGCCCAGGCTGCAGCACCGATGGATGGCACGATCACGCCTGTGAGCGGAAGCCCCGACATGATCACCGGCAGCGGTCCGATAGAAACCGGTTACGGCTCAGGTCAGGCGCCCGGTCAGGCTCAGGGACCGGTGGAAGGGTACACATTCGGTATTCAGCCAGACAGTGGTATCGCTCATGGTGGTCTCAGCCACCATGGTGGCGCCGCTGACCCTGGTGCCCATGCACCGACGTCGGAGCCGGGCTACGAGGCTCTGGCGAGAGAAGCCCATGGTGCTCATCATGAGCCCGGCCAGGGGAGCGTGGATGACAGCGCCCGGTTAGATGCCATAGCCAGCGAAGAGCAGATGCGAGCCGAAATGGAGTATCGGCGCAATCAGGCTCTTGATGCTCAGCAGTATCAATCGAGGCCGCCAGGTGCTGTGCCTGTGCCCACGCCCATACCTATACCAGGGCAGACCAGGCAGAAACCGGCTGCGCCGCTACCCGCTCCCGGGAAGAAGAAGGACGATCCCGGCTCCCGGGCCCGGAAACAGCTCAAGAGTGAGCTGAGCGAGACCGATGCGGAGACCGATGAAACTCCGGAAAGAGTCGATGACATCCAGCCTCAGGTCTCAGCCATACCGCCTCGTCAGGGCAAGAGCGACAACCGGCTGCGGTCGGCCCTGGGTAGAGCCGGCGCCCCTCCTCCGCAATCCGAGAAAGAAGAAGAGGATGAGCAAGACGCAGAGCAGACCCAGGAGTGATCCCGGAAAAGCCGGGCAAAACGGTTAGGAAAGAGGACGCACCACCAGGTGCGTCTTCGTTCTTTTTCACTGCAATTTCCAGATACCGCAATATTGCGATTTTGTATTTAAGGATCACCCTTCGTTTGGGAACCATTTGTTCACACTTGCCGCGTAGACTACCAGTATTGATTGAACCGCCGGATTCGATTACTCAGTGTAATCAGGGGGATGCAGCTCAGATGTCGCTAACCACACCAATCTATGGACCTAACGACCTGGAGCTGGATCTCATCTACAGACTCAGCGGACTCGAGCCTCCATCCATCCACACACACAACAAGCCCGAGACCAACTCTGAACTGCATCTCCCGCACACCGGCAATCGTATCCAGACCGTTCTCGGTAGAGCCAACAGCCCGGCACTGAATCAGGTGCCCGTCTCGCGGAATCTGGTCTGCCTGTAAGATAGTTTTTCCGAGCGAGTGAGTGGAGTTCCGCCCCTAAAAGGCGGAACTTTTCACTTTCTGAGCTCGGTAAGCTTTTTTTCCATCTTCTCGAGCTCGGCTTTCTGGTTGAGCATTCGAAGAACCTTCGCATAATTGCTCAGCACCTGGACCTGCACCTCCCTGTCTCCGCTCTGGTCGAGTAGAGGTATAGCTTTCTTGAAATACATGCAGGCACCGGGCAGATTGAAAGTCATGGCGGCTATAGAGCCGTAGTTGGCATAGACACCGCCGAGGTTCTTGGCGATCAGTTTATTGGTGGGATCGAGCTTGTGAGCGTCTTCCAGTAGCTTGGCCGCTTTGTCGAACTGTTTGTCGGCCAGGGCTCGCACTGCCATATTGCTCATGGCCAGGGCTTTGACTTTCGGATTGGCGGAGCCGAGGGCTTGCTGGTCCGCTTCTTGCGCCGGGTCCAGCCTCGAGGCCACGAGTGTCCGGCGGTCCAGACGATAGAGCGCGGACAGGGTGTCAATGTCTCTCCGGGTGAGGTCGCAGGCTCGCTCGTCAGGATAGACGGTACCGAACATGATATCGTCCTGCTGATCGCTGTGACCGGTGAGACCAAGAGCATGCCCTGCTTCATGCAGGCATACTCTCTCCATATAGTTGAATGGAATTACACTGTTGCCCGGGGGAGGCAGGGTGAGGATTTTCATATCGACGCTGAGAATCCCGTCCTCGTCAGGAATCACCATGGTGTTCCCGCCTTCTTTCAGAGACATCATCTGGTCCCTGTCCTCTGTCCATGAGCAGGCAATGCCGGCCTGGTCCCGCTCTTGAACGAACTCGATAGTGAGGATGTCCGGACAGGCTCGCTGCCATTTCTTGAAAGCTGTTTCCAGCATTCCGGCGAACTCTTCTTTGAAGTGAGGCAGGTTGCTCTTCCTGTCGATATAGATCTTGACCGGCATTCGATCGTCTGGCCAGCGAGCCAGACCATTCTTGTCCAGCAGAGCCAGATAGCCTTCCTTTCCTGGACCCTCCGGCTCCGGCGGTGCCTCGGCTTCGTCTTGCGCGGAGTCTTTGAGATCCGGTTCTTTGAGCTCAGTCTTGTCTGATTCGGGCTCTAAAGGCAAATCAGCCGGCTCCGGATCTGGAGCCTCTGCAGGTGCCGGTGCCGGTGCCGGTCGATCCGTCTTGATCTCCTGCTCGATATTGTCCATCATGTTGGACAGATCTTTGTTCCACTGTGCCATGGCCATCTCGGGGCTGGCCAACAGCGTTTGAATGAGGATGAGAAGGAGGAGCCGACTCTTTTTGATCACGACTATCTCTGATTACCGTGCCAAACCCAGGGTGCGTCATAGCCTGCTTCCGGGGTCCTGTCCACCCATGACGGGGCGGTGGCAATAAGTATGCCGAGGACGATGGTCATCCAGATCGTATTGAAAGAAAGGTTTTTCACAGGCAACCCCGCTGTGATCCCGAACCGATTCTAGTGTCAACTTGCCCGGCTGGCTGAGGGCTCAAACCCATGGCAAGCCCCCGAAAAAGTACGGGACCGTTTGCACGGACCCGCACCCACTCGCTGCTCACAGAAAAACTTTTCAGTCGTTCATCAATTTACCGTAGGCTTCCTTGCTGCTCAGATAGCCTCTGGCACTGGTGTCGGCGCTGTTGCCGTAATCGGCGTAGAGCTTGGCTCCCGTCTGCTGGCTGATCAGCTGTCCTGACACGTCACCGCGACGATGGGACAGACTGGCGCTGACATTGGTCTCGGGTAGGCGCCGGGCCACCGCGTGTCTGGGGGGAAGCTTGCAGGCGGGGTTGATGGGGTTCGCCACGTGCTGAGGTTTGATGTAGTGGTACTGCTGTCTCTGTCTGGCGATATGCTGCGCCTGGGGGCCGGTGCGCTCGGACACCGAGGCTTGCTGCATGCTGCTCATCTCGGCCCAGAAGTAGTTTCCGAGATTCTTATTGGATTTGACCAGATTGTTCTGCCAGCCGGCTGTTTTCTTCGATCCGATGGTGTATCGGATTCCGGGCTTCATCTGGGCTCGCATCTCGGGGGTGATTCGAGGATCGACCTGGGTCTGGCTCGGAGCCGGGGCTGGGAACTCCTGAGCGCTGGCAGGACATACGGCGATGAATCCGGCGACAGCTATTACTGAAATGAAACTTGCGATTGCTCTCATGAACTCGACCTATCTAAAAAACGAACCAGTAACAAGTAAGTTTGAGCTTCGATACTGTCAGGATACGAATCATTTGTGACCATTTGGTACCCGGATTAATTCTCAAGATTAAACGTAGAATCCGCATTGACATTTCGCAGAATTCTACTTGTAAGAGGCCGGGATCGAAAACCAGAAAGTGCTCCCCCTGCCCACTTCGCTTTCCACGGACAGGACCCCGGAATGGGCGTCGACAATGGACTTGCAGATGGCCAGACCGAGCCCTTTGCCGCCTTTCTCGGTGGCATCTGATTCTTCCACTTGCTGGAAACGCTCGAAAATCTTCTCGATGAATTCCTCCGGAATTCCCCGCCCTTCGTCGGTCACTTTGAAAATTACCCGGTCCTGACCGGCGCTATCGCGGACCTTGCTTGCCGAGATGAGAACCGTGGACCCTTCCGGGGAATACTTGATGGCGTTGGAGAGCAGATTGATCACTACCTGTATAAGGCGCTCCCGGTCGGCTGCGAGCTCGATCTCCGGGCTATCGGAGAAAAGCTTGACCTGGTGCTGGTCGGCCAGGGCTTGCATGGAGCCAACTGCGGCCTGGAGAATATCGCTTGCCTGAACCGGCTCCGGATGCATCTCGAGCTTACCCGAGGCCAGTCTCTCCACGTCTAGAAGATCGTTGGTCATTTTGATCAGACGGCCGAGCTCGTTCTCGGCAGCCGCTACTCTTCCTCTGGCTTTCTCGGAGAGCTCTCCGAAAGCGCCGGCGGCCATCATGGTGAGCATGCCCTGCACTGAGGTCAGAGGCGAGCGCAGATCATGACTTACCATAGAAAGAAGATACTGTTTCATTTTCTGAGCAGAGTAGAGCTCGTCGACCATCTCATGGAAAACCTTGTCGAGCTGGGCGATCTCATCCGTGCCCCCGATGGGAGGGCTGAGAGCCTCGCCTTTCGGCACCTTCTGGGTATTGTCGATGACCGCCTTGAGGCGTCTGGTTATATAGACCGAAAACCACTTATTGAGGAGGAAGGCGGCGCCGATGCTGAAGCCCACGAAAGCCATGAGCAGGTAATGGACACGTTTGCGCGAGCGCGCCGAATTGATTGAATACTGTCTTGCCAGCTCGTTTTCTTCGGTCAGTATGAGCTGGGTCTCTTTGATCAATGAATCGATCAATCGCTTGGTGGTCATCATCGCCACCGGTCCGTGGAATCTCGAGGCCGAGGCCTGCCCGCGCCGGCGTCGGTCGGTATCGTCTATTACCTGATCGAGGATCTTCTGACCCTTCTCCGCAATCTGCTCGACATTGTTCACTCGCTTGATCTGCTCTCTGTCTCCCTTCTCCACCACCAGCTCTTTGAGCTCCTTGATCGAGCGGCGAAAGCCAAGCTTGTTGTTTTCATATCGATCACGGAAGAAATCGCTCGAGCTGGTGCTGTATGCTGCTGCGACCGTGGCGCCTTCGGCGACATAGCGGCCGAAAACCCCGGCCCGATAAGTGATCTCTTTGGAGAGGATCTCTCTTTTCAGATCCTTTTCGGCCTCGAAGAGCATGGAGGTGAGAACAGCGACGAAAATCAGCTCGAAGAGAAGCGGAATCGCCACTAGAGCAAGCTGGTAGTGATAAATTTTCAGGCGAGGCCGCATGCAGTGGTCTTTCGCGGAATAAACTGTCAAGGTGGGCAGAATATTTAGTGTCCGGCTTCCCACCCTTGATAGTTATTTATAGTAGTCTATTCTTCGTTTGTAGTTGTTCGGTCTCCAATTCTGTTCGATGGCAAAAGTACTCCTCGTCGAAGACGATCGCAACCTGGCAGGGACCGTCCAGGAGTGGCTGGAGTTCGAGCATTATCTGGTGGAATGGGTGGAGACCGGCACCGACGCCCTGGATATGATGAAGTCCTATAAATACGACATCATCATCATGGACCTGACGATTCCCAAAATGGACGGTATCGAGGTCTGCAAGAACTACCGGGCCCAGGGCGGTCAGACGCCGATTCTCATTCTCACCGGACGCGGAACAGTCCCTGACAAGGAGGTGGGCTTCGACGCCGGTGCCGACGACTATCTCACCAAGCCATTCCATCTCAAGGAGCTCTCGGCTCGTATCCGCGCCCTTCTCCGCCGGCCGAGCTCGCTTTCCGGTGAGGTACTCAGTGCCGGTGACATAGCCATCGATATAACCGCTCATAAGGTCACCAAGAGCGGTGAGGAGATACATCTACCCCGCATGGAGTTCGCCCTGCTCGAGTTTTTGATGCGACACAAAGGCCAGGTCTTCAGCGCCGAGGCCCTGCTCGATCGGGTCTGGACCGCCGACTCGGACAAGTCTCCTGAGACAATCAGGACCAGTGTCAAAAAGCTGCGCAACAAGATCGATACCAAGGGCGAGCCTTCTCTCATCCGAAACGTACACGGGGTCGGCTATAAGCTCGACGCCTGAGGGTGGGCTACAGGCAAGAGCTGGTTGAGAAATCGGAAAAATCGCAGGGAAGAGTTTTACAGCATGACAGTAAGAATAATACTGTCATAAAAGGTGTAATGGTTTTGGTTGAGCAGGTAAAGCTGCGACCTATATATATTCGATCCCGTTGCCCGCAGGTCCGAGAACCTTGCAATATTACGGTAATATGATAGATTGCTGTAAAACTGTAAAGGATTTTGTCGATTGTGAGATGCTGAAAGAGTGTGAAAAGCTCGTAAAGGCTATGAATAAAGGGCTTTAGGGATTCGTCCTGGCTCCGGGCAGCATCTTGACAGTATGACAGTTGTGGGTGACAATACTGTTATGGTTGCGGATGACGCGACGTTCACGGTAGACCAGTTGACGCAAGAGGTGGCTCGCCTTCTTCAGGAGCGAGGACTCAGCAACGTTCAACAGGACCAGAGGGTATCCTCGGCTCCGGATGTTCGGACTATCCGCTATTACACCTCGCTGGGTCTAATCGATCGTCCAAGGATGGAAGGTCGCCAGGCCCGGTATGGTGAGCGCCATGTACTGCAAATACTCGCCATCAAGGCGCTTCAGAGCGTTTCTCTGCCCCTGTCGGAAATACAGTCCCTCTTATACGGGTCTACCGACGAAGAGCTGCAGAACGTTGTGGAGACTGTTCAGGAGTCGAATCGTGTCAAGCGCAAGCTACTGGGCAAGGAGACATTCAAGACGACCCTCTTGAGGGAAATCGTCATCGAGCCGGGGCTAAAGCTGGTCGCCGATGGAGACTGGAGCCCCGAAATGGAAGAGACACTTATTCTAGACCGGATCAAAGCCGCCCTGGAGGTTCTCAGGGCAGGCAGCGATGCCGCTGACGGAGGAGCTACCCATGGACGGAAAGAGGACAAGCAATGAGCTGATCGCGCTATTGAACGATCTCTATTATGACCGGAAGCGCGAAGCCGGCACACTTTCCGTCAAGCAGCGAGAGACGACCACCAATCTGCCTCTGGCTGGCATGGATATCGATGCCCGGGTCACCGGTAGGGTGGCTGATGTGAAAATCGTTCAGCAGTTCAAGAACGAATTTCCCGAGCATCTCGAGGCGACCTATATCTTCCCGCTGTCGGGTAGCGCCTCCGTCAATTCTTTCACTATGAAAGTAGACGGTCGGATAGTGGAAGGCGTCATCGTCGAGAGACAGCAGGCCCGGCAGCAGTATCAACAGGCGATTGAAGAGGGCAAGCGCGCTGCCATCATGGAGCAGGAGCGGGACGACATCTTCACTGTCAATGTCGGCAATATTCCTCCCGGTGAGAGTATCACCATCATCCTCGAGTACACCGAGAAGCTGCAGCACTTCGATGATGGCTGCACCGAGATCCGTTTGCCCCTGGTGATAGCGCCCCGTTATATTCCCGGTGAAGAGCTGGATCGCGATTGTGTGGGCAAGGGCTACGCCGCCGACACCGACAGGGTCCCGGATGCCTCCCGGATATCGCCTCCGCGCCTCGCGGATGGTTTCAAGCCCGATATTCCGCTTGGTATCACTGTCGATATCGCTGCCCCGGGAGCCATCGCCGACATGGCCTGCTCCCAGCATGCCGTGAAGACGTCTCTGGAAGACTCCGGCTCGGTACGGGTCAGTCTGGCCCGCAGGCATGAGATAGCGAACCGCGATTTCGTCCTGCGCTGGCGCCAGCCTCTATCGGACGTGACCGCCATGGCGGTGACCGCACCCTATCCGGACAAGCCGTCCAGCCGTCTGGCCATGCTCTCTCTGGTGGCCCCGCCTGCCAGTGCCGGGACCAGAGTGAAGCGCGACATAATTTTCCTGGTTGACCGATCCGGGTCGATGGCGGGAGAGAAGATCATCTCCGCGAAGAGAGCCTGTCAGTTTCTTCTCTCCAGCCTCGGACCCGAGGATCGTTTCGCCATCGACGCATTCGATCACGAGTCGGTCTGGCTCCATGACGACGACATGCTCGAGGGGCGGCTCCTGCCGGCTACTGAAGAGAACATCGAAGCCGGCCTGCGCTTCATCGATCGAAACGATGCCCGGGGCGGAACCGAGATCCTGGGCGCTCTCAAAGAGTCCGTCTCGTTGTTCGCCGAAGAGGGCGTGACAGCGAACCTTCCGGTGATCGTCCTGATCACCGACGGGCAGATCGCCGACGAGCATTCGGCTCTCAAATACGCCAATAGCAAAATTCGGGGAGTGCGTGTCTTTTCCGTCGGTGTCGATAGCGCCGTCAATTTCGGCTTTCTGGGCCAGCTTGCTCGAATCGCCAGGGGCACGTCCACTTTCGTCACTCCCGGAGAGGAGCTGGAGGAAGCGCTCCGGCAGATTGCTCGAGATATCGGAGCTCCTTCTGTCACTGAGATCAAAGTCGAGGCGAGCCATTGCTCCATAGTCCGCGGCACAATGTCTCCCTCCCGTCCCCTGGATCTGTTCGAAGGACGCACCTCCGATCTCTTCTTCGAGTACAACGAGGAGGCGGGCAAGACCGCTGAAGTCATCCTTACCGGCAAGTATGCGGACGGCTCGGTCTACCGGCAGAGAGTGGTTCTCGCCGATACCGATACCGCAGCCGAATGTCGTGGTGTAGGCAGGCTCTGGGCCCGCAAATACATCGGCGATCTCGAGGACCGTTATCGTAGCGGGCGGGGCAATCTCGAGAAGCTCAAGGCGGCCATCGTCGAGATCTCGCTCAAATTCTCGGTGCTCTCCCGTTTTACTGCTTTCACCTGTGTCGATGACGAGAAGGTGAACGAGACCGGTGATTTGCGTGAGCTGGTCCAGCCGGTGCCGATGCCTCAGGGCTGGAGCATGACCGGATCGTCTTCCACTTTCGGCGCTATCGGCAAGGCCTCTTTCTCACAAAACGCCTTTATGCACCGGGCCGGCGATGCCGGACTCAACACCATTAGTGGTGGCGCTTTCAATGCTCAGCCCCAGTCCTCCGGCTGGGGAGCTCCTCCCGCCGGCGGAGCCTGGGACAGCCCGCCGCCTCCGGCCAGCTCCGGCGGCTGGGGCTCCAGCTCTCCCCTGCTTCAGAACCCGGGCGGCAATGGGGGCACGACCAGACAGTCTCGCTCGGCATCGCAGCCCGGAGGCAAGCTCCGCAAGCTCGGCGGCAATTCTGGCCCGCTCGCGCGTGTGTCCAGAGCCGTCGATGAATACGAGCGGGTCTGGAAAGAGTCCTGGGAGCTCATCGAGAACGGCGGTCTGCCGGATGCGGCAGCGCTGGAGGAAGTTGCCGGGGAGCTCTGCGAGGCCCTGGACGATCATCCGGTGGGCTTCAAGATGCATGCCATCATGCGCCATTCCAACTCCAGCCTCAAAAGCTTTGTTTCTGCCCTGAGGGCGCCCAATCTGACGATCCCCGCCATCAAAGCCCTGCGTGCTCAGCTTAACGCCGGCTTCGAACAGGCAGTGGCCGATGCGCGGGCCGCCATCAAGAGTGCCCTCGGGAAAGGCAGTGCCTTCTGGGAATCCACGGTCTGATAGCCGGTGTCTAGCCAGCATCAGGAAGGAGGACGGCAACGTAAAAATCAGGACCGAATCGGAAAACGGAAACTTATCAGTGAGTTGAGGCACGGATAGGGTGCCGATTCCGCCGGAACTGATGTTGTGTGGAACCAAAAGATACTGACGGACGGGTGCCCATCACCCGTCCTTCCTTATTGTGATTCCCCGAAAGCGTTGCTGGGGCGAGAAAATTGGGTATATCTAAAAAAGTTATTGAAGCCTTCTAATTTTTCTATAGCTGCCGTAGCCAGATTTGGAAGAAGGAACAGTATTTACAGCAAGGAATCTAAAACCTATTTACAGTAAAGACTTCCCGAGATCCTCTTGATAATCATATAATAGAGTACTACGGTATTTTTGTTCTGCGCTAACTAATACTTGGGATGGGTAATTGAATGTCCAGCGAATCAGACAAGAAATCTTCCGGCTTCTCCATCGCGGAGATAGCCCGTCCTCGATGGAATGTTCTCGACCTGATCAATATCGTCAATAAGGGCAGTGTTCCCACGTTGCTTCTCTGCGATGTCGATATGACCTGGGCCGAGAATCTTCGAGTACAGCTCAAGGATCAGGGAGTCAAAACCACTGTCACGGCAATTCTTCTGAAAGCTATCGCGATAGCGCAGAGAGCGCATCCCGAGAGCCGAACGGTCCGCCTTCCCTGGGGCAAGGAAGTGACTTTGGGCGACATCGTCGCGGGCTTTACCTGCGAGCGTCTCGTCGGCTCCCAGGCGGCGGTCTTTTTCGGCGCCATCGAGAACGCCGACAACAAGCCTCTGGCGGAGATCGCCCGGGAGCTCAAAGAGTATGCCAGCTCCGAGCTCAAAGATGTTCATCAGCTCAATCTCCAGAACCGTTTCAACAACATGCCCTGGCTTCTAAGGCGATTTATTCTCTGGGCTGGCACCAATTTCCCGGCATTCAGGCTGCGCTATATGGGCGCCACTTTCGGTCTGAGCTCCCTCGGCAAGTTCGGAATGCGTGTTCTGGTTCCACCGTGCGTGACCACCTCAACCTTCGGCGTGGGCGAGGTCGAGCAGCGGGCCGTGGTGAGAGACGGTCGGATAGAGATCAGACCGATGATGACCATCGCCCTCAACTTCGACCACCGCATTCTGGACGGCGCTCCGGCTGCTCGTTTCCTCCAGGATGTCAGACGCCTGCTCGAAGGCGGTCTCGAAGGCTATATAGTCGCCGAGCTGTCTCAGGGCAACACCACCAACAAGATGGACTCTCTGCCGGCTCTGACCTAGGCTCTCAGGGTTCGGACCCTTCGCCCTCGCCCGGTGGTCTTTCCTCAACCGGATTGCCGTCGACCGCTTTGCCGTCGACCTCTTTGCCGTGAATCAGGGCGCGTATCGAGTCCACGCTCGCCAGAGCGGCGCGCTCTCCGGCGGCTATCGCTTCCTGAGCGTCTTCCGGTGCCGTGGAGATGAGCCCGATACCCGTCACCTCCGGGCGCAGAACCAGGTCGGCTTTCTCCACCTGCTCTTCATCGACTTTGGAGAAGTGCAGGGTGAGCACCCGGTGGCTGACGCTGCCTATCTTGAAGAAGTCCGCTTCGGTCATTTTTTCGGCTTTTCCGTCGAGATCGACAGCGATGACCAGATCGGCCCCCATGGCTTTCACTTGCTCCACAGGCAGGTTCGTCACCACCCCTCCGTCCACATAGAGGCTGTCCCCCAGCTTCACCGGTTTTTTCAGGACCGGAATCGCGGAGCTGGCCTCGAGAGCGGCTCCCAGGTTGCCTGTTCGGAAGGTCCTCAGCTCGCCGGTGGTGAGATTGAGGGCTACGGCGCCGAAGGGAATCTTCAGATCCTCGATGTTCTGCTCGGCCTCCGGTACGTACTTGTTGAGGAAACGTGCCAGCCTGGCGCCGCTATAGAGCCCGTCATAGGACTTGCGCCCCAGCAGGCGCGGAATATAGCGCACCGGTGCCGCCAAGAGCTTCACCTTGATCGGGATGTTGAGGTAGGCGTTCATCAATGATTTGCGGACGAACATCTCTTGCAGGGCGCTCAGTGAAACACCGGCACTGTAGAGCCCACCTACGACTGCTCCGACATTGGTGCCGGCTATATAGTCGATGGGGATATTCTGTTGCTCGAGAATACGCAGCACGCCAACATGGGCTGCTCCGCGCGAGCCGCCTCCGCCGAGGGCCAGACCGATTTTCGGTCGTGCCCAGGCGGCACCGTTGCCGAGGAGAAAATGCGCCAGGCACAACAGAAGAGCAGCGTAAAGACGCCCGGCAATCACGAATCAGGTCCAGACCCACTGCATCCTGGCAGGCACATACCAGCCCAGCTTTGCCAGAGCCTCGTCGAGACTGATGTTTCCTTCTTTGCACTGAGCGAGCGCTTTGACGGTCTGATCGGCGGATAGATAACCCTGGCGGAAAAGAGAATAGGTACGAAGAGCCAGATACAGGAAGGATTCGCTGATGATTCCCGCCGAAAGGACTTTCTTGCCCACTCTTATCGAGCTTGCCTCCGCCCCGCAGCCCAGGCTGTCTATGGTTTTCTGATCCACCAGCCCGGAGCGGACCAGGAGCTCCGAGGGGCTGAGCTTTTCCGCCGGCGCCTGGGGTGGCGGATTGAGCTCCGCTACAGCCTGGTAGACCATCACCTGCCTGTCCCGGACATTCTTCAGGGCTTCCCCTGCCTGGTAGGCTTTCAGGGTGGAATTGGCCACCATGTCCTGGAGCACGATGGCTGCTTCCAGAAGCTCGTGGGTGACGATACCCTGCTCCAGGAGAATCTGTCCGAACTGTTTCTCCTTGACCAGCTCGATCTCGAGACATTCGAGCATGTCCGAATCGGAGAGGAAGCCTGCCATGGCCACCAGCTCGCCAATCCGCACTGTCTGACCCTCTTTCTCGACATAAAGGCCGAGCTCGAAGAGCGCTTGCTCGACACTGATCCGGCGATGCCCGACAGTAGTCAATGCCTGTTTTGCCTGTTCTTTGTCGATCTTGCCTTCTCTCACCAGAATCAGCGAATTGAGGGCGGCAGTCATCATCCAGCTCGACACGTCCCGGTTGAGCACGAGAATTCGGCCGATCTGCATGCCTGTGTCCTTGGCCTGCTGAACGGCGCGACCGACCTGCTCCATGGTGATCATATTGCAGGAGAGCAAGAGTTCGGTCAGGGGCGTCGTGATCGCCTGGACCCGGCCGGTTTTTTTGTGGACTTCGCCGAGGACGCCTATGGCGTCTTTTATGTTCATGTTGTGCTGGCGGGCAAGCCTCAGGGCCCGCACCCCCATGTCAACCGAGATGGTCCCGTCCTGCACCAGGGCATTGGCTTCCTGGACGCGACCGACATTTGCGTCGCTGACCATTTTCAACATGATCAGAGCGCGCTCCACTGGAACATTCAAGCTGTTGCTGGTTTTCTTCGCTTCGTCCAGTTGCTGGGGCGAAACAAAACCGGCTCCGACGAACAAAGTGCCAATTGAGTCAGTCGCTTCTTTTCCTAGCATCGAGCCTAAACTTTCATGTTGTGAGACGCCTTATTCTTACTTAAGTGTACCAATTATGCTCTTTCGTCTAACGCGTATGACCAATATCAGAACAAGTTCTCAACAGGTTAATTGTGCCGGATCTCCCTCTTTCCGGTTTTTTGATTGGTAGAATTTGAGTCGAGACGAAGAGCCTCGGAGCTACAGGCGGCCGAGCGCAGTTGGAGCTTCATCGCCGGCTCTTCCCGGAAATCGCGCGATCAGGCTAACTCGAAAGTGTCACTGCCTGCCCGGTGTACAAGGAGAAGCCCATGACACAAGCGAAGATGCCGATTGCAAACGGATATCGCTCGCTTGCACCGCATATGGTGAGTCTCGGGTGAGATCGCCGAGCGGGGCACGAGCGGGGAAAAATATCATGAAGCAAACGGGTCATTCCAGTAAGTATTCAGGTAGTCCTATTCTATGAGTATCATCGATCACCACGACGGCTATTATCGCTTCGCTGCAATAGCTGGAGACCGGGTCTTTTTCGTCTGCGAGGACGACATATGGTCCGTGCCGGCGGCGGGCGGAGCCGCCCAGCGATTGACCACCGGGCGCGGGGAGTTCTCGATGCCCCGGGTCTCGCCGGACGGCAAATATGTAGCCTTTGTCGGCCGGGAGGAAGGACATCCGGAAGTGTTTCTCATCCCTGCCGAAGGCGGGCTGCCCAGGCGCCTCACCTATCTCGGCGCCGACGTTCTCAATGTCGTGGGCTGGTCGAGCGACTCTCAGAGCGTGCATTTCATCTGCGATGACAGCCAGGCTTTCTTCCGGGCTACCGATGCGTTCAGGATCTCGGCGGCGGGCGGCTCCCCGGAGTGCTTTCACTGGGGTCACGTGGCTTCATTCGATCTGAGACCGGACGGAAGGGCGGTGGTCGGTCGCAATGCCTCCGATCCGGCACGCTGGAAACGCTATCGCGGCGGCACCAGCGGCGATATCTGGATCGACCGGCGCGGCAATGGAAAATTCGAGCGCCTGCTAGACCTCGAGGGCAATGCCGTCTGGCCGATGCTCATCGGCGAGCGAGTCTATTTTCTGTCCGACCACGAAGGAATCGGCAACATCTATTCGTGCCGCCCGGACGGGAGCGATCTCGAAAAGCATACCCACCAGAATCGCTACTATGCTCGTTTCCCCTCTACCGACGGCAAGCGGATTGCCTACACCGCAGGTGGTGACATTTTCGTTTTCGATCCGCGCACTGGCAAGGAGACGAAAGTCGAGGTGCGGGCCCCTGCCAGCACCTACCAGATCCAGCGCAAATTCGTCCGGGCCTCCGAGTATCTCGAGGATTATAGCCCGCACCCGGATGGTCACTCGGTGGCGCTGATCATGCGTGGTCAGCCTCTCACTCTGGGCAATTTCGAAGGACCGGTCCTGCAGCACGGCGAGGGGAGCCGGGTCCGCTACAGGCTCTGCGAGTGGCTCCCCGATGGCAAGCGTTTTGTCGTCCTCAACGATCGCGATGGTTTCGAGCGCCTCGAGCTGCATTATGCCGATCAGAGCAATCCACCTCGTCTGATCACCGCCAAGGAGATGGGCCGGATTACCGCTTTATCCGTATCCGGCGACGGCACCCGCGTGGCTATGAGCAATCACCGCTATGAGCTGATCGTTGTCGATATCGAGAAGGGCTCGATCAAGACCCTCGACCGGAGTCCGGCTGAGCGAATAGCCGGTTTCGAATGGTCGCCTGACTCGAACTGGATCGCCTATAGCTGGGCGTCCCATCCGGATCTTTTCATCATCCGGGTGGTCAACGTCTCCACCGGGGCGAAGCACGATATCACCGAGCCCGTGCGGGCTGATGTCGCTCCCTCCTGGGACCCGGATGGTCGGTATCTCTATTTCCTCGGGTCCAGGGATTTCTATCCGGTTCTCGATTCTATGTCCTTTGACTACGGCTTTCCCAAAGGGCGCAGACCGTTCCTGGTCACCCTGCGAAAAGATGTCCCCTCGCCGTTTTTGAGCGAGCCGCGCGCGATTCCTGGAAGGAAACCTTCCCGGCCGCAGCCGGAGGCAGTCCGGAAAGCATCCGCTTCTCGCACCGCCGGCGGTGATGCACAGATGAAGCGCCTTTATAAGAAGGCCCTCGACGAGGCTTATCGCGATCTCAAGAACGAGCTCGAGAAAAGCAAGCGCCGCACGAAACCGGCTCCGCAGAAAGCGCCGCCTCTGAAGATCGACTTCGATGGCATCGAATCTCGGGTCCTCGCTTTCCCGGTTCCCGAGGGACGCTACGGGCAGATACTCGGGGCCCGGGGCAGGGTGCTCTTCACGCTCTATCCGGTCCAGGGAATCAGACCCGATTTCTCCTGGTATGACGAGGATCGGCTGAAAGCCAACCTGATGGCCTACGATTTCGAGGACGAGAAAAGCGGGGTCATATTCCGCGAGATCAATGAGCTGAAACTGAGCTTCGACTACCAGACCCTCTATTATCGTTCCGGCAAGCGAATCCGGGCCGTGGACGCATCCGAGAAAATCCCCGGGGATGGGCGCCAGCCGCAGATTCCCAGCACCATCGGCCGCGAGACCGGCTTGCTCGATCTCGGTCGGGCTCAGGTGATGGTCTCGCCTCAGGCTGAGTGGGCCCAGATGTACGACGAGGCCTGGAGGCTCCAGAAAGAGCATTTCTGGGATGAGCGCATGTCGGATATAGACTGGGACCTCGTTCGAGAAAAGTATTCCTGTCGCCTGCACAGGATCCGGACCCGCTCCGAGGTCTCGGATCTGATCTGGGAGATGCAGGGCGAGCTCGGCACTTCCCATGCCTACGAGATGGGTGGCGATTACCGGCGCTCTCCGTGGTACAGGCAGGGTTTTCTCGGTGCGGACCTGACCTGGGACGCCAGACGAAAGGGCTATAGAATCGAGCGGATCTGCCGGGGCGACAGCTGGGACAGCGATGCTTCGTCGCCGCTCTCGAGGCCCGGGCTGGATGTCAGCGAGGGCGATGTGATTCTGGCGGTGAACGGCTATCAGGTAAGCGCCGAGCTTTCGGTCGGTGAGCTCCTCCTGAATCAAGCCGGCAAAGAGGTTTCCCTCACCCTGGTGACCGGCAGGACCAGACCGCGCACGGTGACGGTCAAGACTCTCAGGCACGAGCGCGCTCTTCGCTATCGGGACTGGGTGGAGAGCAATCGCCGTTATGTGCATGAGAAGACCCGGGGCCGGATAGGCTATATCCACATCCCCGATATGGGGCCCCTGGGCTTCGCCGAGTTCCACCGCGGCTATCTAGCCGAAGTGAACCGGGAAGGGCTGGTGGTGGATGTTCGGTACAATCGTGGTGGTCATGTCTCCCCTCTGCTGCTCGAAAAACTCGCAAGGAAGCGGGTGGGCTACGACGTCAGCCGCTGGGGACCGCCGCATCCCTATCCCCAGGAGTCGGTGGCCGGTCCTATGGTGGCGCTCACAAACGAGTTCGCCGGCTCCGACGGAGACATCTTCAGCCACTGCTTCAAGCTCTACAAGCTCGGTCCCCTGGTGGGACGGCGCACCTGGGGAGGCGTCATCGGCATCTGGCCTCGTCACCGTCTGGTGGACGGCACCATAACGACTCAGCCGGAATTCTCCTTCTGGTTCGCTGATGTCGGATGGGGGGTCGAGAACTACGGCACCGACCCGGACTATGTCGTGGACATCCCTCCGCATGACTTCGCGGCCGGGCGCGATCCGCAGATGGACAGAGCCATAGAGCTGATTCAGAAAGACCTCAAGTCGAAGCCCTTCAAGCTTCCGGATTTCTCGCAGAAGCCCAGCCTGCCGCTTCCCGACTCCCCCAACGGCAGGCGAAACGGAAGACCTGGCAGACAATCCGCTTCGAGCAAGCGCAAGTCGAGCCCGGGCAGCAAGAAGACCGGGAGCGGCAAGAGCGCCACAACCGGAAAGAAAGCCGGGAGCGGCAAGACGGCTAAGCCGGGTTCGCAAAAATCAAACCGCAGAACAGGGAGATAGGAATTCTCATGGAAGTCCTGAAAGAGCGCATTTTGAAAGACGGAAAGGTGCTGGGAGGGGGCATTCTCAAAGTCGACTCTTTCATGAATCACCAGATCGATCCGCTCTTGATGAAAGAGATAGGCGAGGAGTTCTTCCGGATCTTCGCCGATACCAGACCGACCAGAATCCTCACCGCCGAGACCAGCGGTATCGCTCCCGCTCTGGCTGCCGGAATGTGCCTGGCAGTGCCGATAGTCTTCGCGCGCAAGAACAAGCCGGTGACCATGGCCCGCAACGACTATCGTGAGTCGGCTGCTTCCCGGACCCATGGCGGCAAGGTGGAGCTGGTGGTCTCCTGCGAGTATCTGGACAGTGGAGACCGGGTGCTCATCCTCGATGATTTCCTGGCTACCGCCAGCACTCTGAGCGCGCTCGTCCGCCTGACCGAGAGCAGCGGTGCCACCGTGGTCGGTATCGGGACAGTGATCGAGAAGTCCTTCGAGGGCGGTCGTCGGGTTCTGTCCGGTGTCACCTGCCCGGTGGTTTCCCTGGCGGTTATCGATCGATTCGATGGGGACAGGGTGGTTTTTGGCGATTGTTAGAATTAATTCCATCTAAATAAAAATGAAAACGGTTTCCATTTTTGGTGTATCGGTGCTATTCTCTGCTGACTGAGAGTTTGCTATCCAAGGGGGGTCCCGAAAATGAAATCTATTAGAGAGACAAGAGCAAGAAGAAGGCAAAGCGGCCAGAGCATGGTCGAGTATGCCATCGGTATCGGCGCTGTCGCCGCACTTTGCATGGTGGCTCTGGGAAGCCTCGGCCATGTCTGCGGAGATATGATTCGCAACGTCAACAATGCAATCAACCACACCGACCAGGTGCAGCACGCCGGTCATACCATCAACCCGTCGGCTACTCCCTGGGTCCTCGATTAAGGAGCCCGGTAAAGTCTTCGGCAGCCGGTCCTGTACTCATTTACTACAGGACCGGCTTTCTCATGCCGGGGTGATCTCGATGGGGCTGCCGTTGGCCGGATGACCGAAGTCTTCCCAGGCTGAGCCGCCCCGTTTGAAGAGCTCCCAGAAACGGCTCGAATGTCCTGAGCTGCCGGGAGCGAAAGCCAGGTCGCCCTCGAGAATATTGAAGCTGCCGGTGGCAACCGTCGCTGTGCGCAGGCGGCTTTCGATCCTCACCTTGACGCGGTCTCCGGGGCTGAGGCTGCTGACCTGCCGGTCCCCCACCCGGATTGTGGTCTTGATATTGCCGAAGGAGTCCACATAGCCCACCACGTCGGTGGGAGGCGCGATGATCGTGTCGAGGGGCTGGAGCTTGTGGTTGATGAAGTTGAAGTCCTCCCTGGCTACCTGACCGACTGTGCGAGGAAAGAAATCGCGCGATCGGAACTGGCTCCCGGAGTCCTCCACAGAGGTGCTCCAGAGCTCGAGAATATCGTTCCGGACAAATGAGAGTGAGTAGCCGCTGTTGACGGCCACGACATTGACGCCGTTTTTCAGGGTGCAGAAGAGCAGTCCTTCGCCCTCGTTGTTTCGGCGCGCTTTGAGATTGTCTTTGCGCGGGGCCGTGTTGGCGAAAATGATCGTGTCTTTCGGTCGCAGGGGCTCGTCGGCATTGGCCAGTTGCGCCAGGATGAAGCCGGTGGCGACGGTGTCGAAGGGAGGGACTGTGGTGGCGTGCAGCCTGACATGGTCCGGAAGCAGGGCGTAGAAAGCGCCGGTCACCTCAGCCCAGGCCATATCGCCTGGACCGTAATCGCAAATCAAATGAACTAGCTTGGTCATCGAGTAATAGAGTCGCCGTGCGGGATCAATTCTTGCATGTATTATCATAAACGTCATTACGAGGATGCCAGGAGACTTGAGCAATAAGTCCGGTGGAGAAAGGGACAGGCGGGCGATCTTCTGGTCGTTGACCAGAGTCGCCCTTTTTCTCGTCTTGTTTATCGGATTGTATCTGGTCGTTTTTCAGATCATCGCCGCTGCCGGCATCGATTTTCGCTTCCTGGGAAGCCTGGCAGACACGGCTCAGGAGCTTATCGTCCTGGTCATGGCTTTTCTTCTTATCTGTCTTTGCTCGGGCCGATTCGACAGACGATTGCTCGCCGATCTGGGTTTGAAAAACGAGCGGGTTCCGGCCAATCTGCTGGCGGGTTTCGTCCTCGGGGCTATCCTGGTGGTCGCCATCATTGGCGGCATATTCGCTCTGGGTGGTTATCGAGTCCAGTCGGTCGCCTTCGATCCCGGTGTCTTCTCATATCTGATTTTCTTTCTTGTGGTGGCTGTGCTCGAAGAAGTCGTTTTTCGGGGTTTCATTTTCTCGACTCTGGAAAAAGGAATTGGCACCGCTGGTGGTGTGATAGTCGCTTCCCTGGTGTTCGGCTTCGCCCATATGATCAACCCAGCCAACGGGCTTCCTTTTTTCGATAAGGCTTTCGCTTGCCTGGTCCTTTCCTTCGAGTCCGGTCTGCCGCTCAATCTGGCCTTTCTGGTAAGCCGGAATCTCTGGCTTCCCATAGGCATCCACTGGGCCTGGAATTTCTTCGAGGGACCGGTTTTCGGCGCCTATGTCTCGGGCCACGACCTGGGGGCCTCTCTGGTCCACTCCCGGCTCGAGCCTGGCTTTCTCCTTGGCGGCGGGCTCTTCGGCCCGGAGTCGAGCCTCTCGGGCCTGGTCTTCGGAGTGCTTCTGGCATACCTCATAGCCCGATATCGGGGGCTGGCTCCGGCTCTTGGTCTCACGGACACCGGGCAGCCAGGGGAGGACCCGTCGCCAATCGCTCAGTGATTACGCTTGCCTTCGCTCAGTTGACTTTGTTCCAGTCGACTCTGCCCTTTCCTTTGCCTTTGCCTTTGCCTTTGCCTTTGCGGTGCCAGTGACCCTTGCCGTTCTTCCAGCCGACACCGTTGCCCCAGCTATTGCTCCAGCCTCTATGCTTGCCGCTGTCGTGCCAGTTGTTTCGTGCGCGTCTGGCTATTCTCTCTTGATTCTTGAGATATTTCTTGTAGCTCTTGTCGCGGTTTTTGGCGAGGGCCGCATCAAAGGTGGAAAACCCTGCGGCTACCGTCAAGGCTAAGAATAACGAGGCGACCTTTCTCATACAGACTTTTCTCCTTGCAGCGCCGTGTGTTCAAGATAGCTTATCTGGTCCGGACAGATGCTCACTCATTTTAGCGATTATGAGGGTATATATATAAACGAGGTGATCGCTCGATGCTCTGGTCTTGCATTATCATTTTTCTGGCTCTGGCGTTGATCGCGCTTTTCGGCTATCTCTATATGAGAGCGCGGTCCAGCGATGTGCAGTGCCATTTCGAGGTTCCTCTGGCCGAATCGGATGGCGATACTTTCAAGGAAGTGCGCGAAATCAAGCGTATTCTTCTCAAACTCAAATCAGCCAGCGTTACTGATACCGAACGGGGCGGCAGGAGCTCTGAGCCGGACTTGAATTAGATGCCTCCGGGAGGCTGCGGCATAAATTCCGCACCTGGGCTAGATCTCGATTACCGCGGCGCCGTTGAGTTTGCCGGCCCGCAGGTCGGCAACCGCCTGGTTGAGCTGGTCGAGTCCGTAGGTGGTGATCTCGGTATGAATCGGATGCCGCCCGGCGGCTTCCAGGAATGAGAGTCCGTCCTCCTTGGTGAGGTTGGCTACCGAGAGTAGCTGTCTTTCTCCCCAGATATACCGGTATGGAAAAGACGGTATGTCCGTCATATGAATGCCGCCCAGAACCACGCGCCCGCCTTTGCGAACGGATTTGAGGGCGGCCGGCACAAGCGAGCCCACCGGGGCGAAGATAATAATGCTGTCGAGCTCTTCCGGAGGCGTTTCATCCGATCCCCCGGCCCAGGTGCAACCCAGGCTCCGGGCGAATTCCTGGGCGGCGCTGTCCCCGGGCCTGGTGAAAGCATAGACGACTCGCGATTCGGCAACCGCTACCTGGGTGAGGATATGGGCGGCGGCACCGAAGCCGTAGAGTCCGAGACGCTCAGCCTCGCCGGCCATGCGGTAGCTCCGCCAGCCGATCAGCCCGGCGCAAAGAAGCGGCGCGGCATGCGAGGAATCGTATCCTTCCGGTATGGTAAAGCAGTACCGCGCGTCGGCGACGGTATACTCGGCGAAGCCACCATCGATTGTGTAGCCTGTAAAACCAGGGCTGTCGCAGAGATTCTCGCTGCCGGCAAGACAGAACCGGCATCGACCGCAGGTCTTTCCCAGCCAGGGAACGCCCACGCGCCTGCCGATCATCTCGTTCATGGAGGCGGAGCCGGTGGCTTCGACCCTGCCCACAATCTCGTGACCCAGGATCAGGGGAAGCTTGGGCTCGGTCAGGTCGCCGTCCAGGACATGGAGATCGGTGCGGCAGACGGCGCAGGACTCGACTTTCACCAGGACCTCTCCCGGTCCGGGTTCCGGCGCCGGCACGGAGATCAGCTCGAGGGGCGAGCCAGGCTCGCTCATCACCATTGCTTTCATTTCAATTCCGAGGGAAACTCGCCTACTTTGACTTCCACCGGCACCAGCTTGGTCTCGCGCATTACCAGGAATGCGATAGCATCGCCTGTCTTGTGCTTGCGAACGATTTTCTGCACTTCTTTGCCGGTGCTAACTTTCTCGCCGTCCACTCGCTGGATGATGTCACCCTGGGCGAGACCGGCCTTGTCGGCGGGGCTGCCCGGCTCCACGCTCATGATCACCACTCCTCTGGTGTTCTTCTCGACGCCCAGTGCCCTGGCCAGCTTCTCGTCGACTTCCTGCATACGGATGCCGACATAGGGTCTGGCAATCTTGCCGTGCTCGATGAGCTGGTCCGCGACTTCTTTGATCGAGTCTACCGGAATGGCAAAACCGATATTCTGAGCATCAGCCTGGACGGCTGTATTCAGACCGATCACCTCGCCGTGGACATTGAGCAGGGGACCACCTGAGTTGCCGGTATTGATGGCGGCATCGGTCTGGATGAGCTCGACATCGAAGAGATCCGAGATGGAGCGACCGAGCGCGCTTATGATCCCCAGGGTGACTGTATGATCGAGCCCCATGGGGCTGCCGATGGCGATAGCCCAATCGCCCGGTCTGAGAGCCGAGCTGGTGCCAAGCCTGGCCACAGGAAGATTGTCGGCGTCGATCTTGATCACGGCCAGGTCGGTAAGTGCGTCGCGGCCGATCAGCTTGCCCGGGAAAGTCCGTTTGTCGGAGAGCGTCACTTTGATGTCGGCGGCGGAGCCGGCGACGTGATTGTTCGTCAGTATATAGCCGTCCTTGCGGATGATTATTCCGGAGCCTGTTCCTTTGATCTCCTGCTTGAAAGTCTGTCCCGGCACCGCGAAGCCCGGAAAGAGCATGTCGAGCTGGGACTCGACCAGTGCCGTCTTTCTGATATCGATATTGACCACGCTCTTGCTGGCTTCCGATGCGATATTGGCGATCGTGTTCTCTGCCAGGGGCAGGACCTGCAAGTTTCCGGCGGCTATCCCCGGCGTCGATGCGGTAGCCGGCGGCGATACAGTTCCGGATGCTTGCTTATGCGATGAATAGCCGAGATACCATGCGCCCGACAGGAGCGCCGCGGAGAGGACTACCCCCAGTATCACCGATGGTGCATGTATTTTTCCGCTCGTCTCTTTCATCCCTGACCTTTCATTTACCTTGTCGAATTCATATTATGCATCTTATGAGAGAATTTGGCGCGTCAGCTCAAAGTGATGCGCAGCCTCCAGGTGCGAAGGTCCTTGGGGGCGATCTGCCCGTACTCTTCATAGTGGTTTACAGCCAGGACCAGATCGTCGAGGAGCCCTATGCAGGGGGCGATCATGGCGTAGTAATGATTGGGTTGTCCGGGTTTGCCGGGCCAGGCTCCGAAATTGAGGGTAAGGGCGATATGGGTGATCTCGTTGTAGTCGAACTCCATAGCCATCTCCGAATCGGTGGAGGGATCCTTGAGGGCGACGAATCCCTGGGTCGGCGAGCGTCCGTACATCTTGAGAGCGATGTCGGCGTCTCTTGACGGAAAGACGCTCAGATCATAGTAGTGATCGTCGTTGGTCTGGACGGAAGGCCACAATTGTCTGGTTCCCAGCTGACCGAACTCGTCCCTGGCTGAGCTGTAGACCGTCATCTCCTGGGCTGGAAGGATAATCTGCATACCCGGCCTCGCCTCGAAGGCAGGTTGCGGGCACCAGATGAAGTTGAAAGGGAAGATCGAGAGATTGTGGCAGTTATAGACCAACTCGATAGTCGGGCTTCCCCGTCTCATCCTGATCACGCGCTCGAAGCGGTACGGAAATCGAACACCATAGGTGACAGTGCGCACCTCCAGCTCTTCGTCGTTGCACTTCTTCTTCTCTTTCCAGGGCTGGCACCAGAGCTCGCCGTGATCCGGCACTGCCGAGCCCCTCCACGGACCATTCGGATAATGAGTCGGACTGACGGAAGGGAAGCATTCGTCCCAGAGCCCGAGATTGTCCTCTTCAGTGTACTTCTGGTCGAAGTCGGGAAGCCTGGGCTCCTGCCTGGGGCTCTTGAAGAGCCACTCGCGAGCACTGCCTTTCCCGGAAATCTTGCAGAGGGAGACGATTTTGGCACCGAGGGTAGGAACGACAACCATTCGTACCAGACCGTTTTCCAGCATTAATGATGGAAAATCGTACCAGTTGAGCTCCTTGATAGTGCATGGGCTTGGCATCGTCAGATTCACCCTGGGGCTTCCTTCTCAGGTAATCATATACACGAAGGATCAGAATTCAGCTATAGTTTAATAGCTTAGTACAAATCTTGCTCGGAGAACCGCTCATACCTGCCCGATCATGAATTCTTCAGACAGCGAACAACCGGACAATTCCGTCGAGCATATCAAAGGGGCTCGTCGGGAAGAGCTGGATGACAACTGGCTGGAGGAGGACGACCAGATAAGTTGTGACGCTCTTCCCTCCCTGAGCAGTCTCATCGGGGAAGGCGGCCAGCCTGCGGCTCATTCACCTTCGCCACCGCATACTCCGCCGCAGATTCAGCAAATGCCGCAGCAAGCGCCTTCGCCGCCGGTGCCGCCTGTGCAGCAGCAAGCGGCACCGCCGCAGCAGCCACCGGCGCCGCCGCAGCAACAAGCGGCACCGCCGCAGCAGCCACCGGCACCGCCGCAACAGCAACCGGCACCGCCGCAGTATCAAGAGACCCCGCCGCAGCAACAAGCGGCACCGCCGCAGCAGCCACCGGCACCGCCGCAGCAACAAGCGGCACCGCCGCAACAGCAACCGGCACCGCCGCAGCAACAAGCGGCACCGCCGCAGTATCAAGAGACCTCGCCGCAACAGCAACCGGCACCGCCGCAGTATCAAGAGACCTCGCCGCAACAGCAACCACCGGCACCGCCGCAGCAGCCACCGGCACCGCCGCAGTATCAAGAGACCCCGCCGCAGCAGCCACCGGCACCGCCGCAGAAGCAAGAGACTTCGCCGCAGCAGCAAGAGACTTCGCCGCAGCAGCTGCAGGCTCCGTCACCGGAGGTAGTGCCCGTGGCGCCGGCAGCGACACCTGAGAGTCCGGTAATCAAGCCGATAAAGACAATGGCCGATGTCGCCAGCGAGGAGGAATCGCTTGTCGACAACCATTATTGGGTTCTCGGCGAAAAGAGAATGGTCATGTATGGCGAGTTTCTCGACTATCACGAGTCCTTCGCGGAGAACAACGATGTTCCCGCCACCGAAGAGTCCAGCAACAGTGCATCTCATAAGCCGAACGCAGTCGCGGCCAGTTTCGACGATCTTCCGGCGGTTCCAGAGGAATTTCGTGATCAGCCCGGTCATGTCTCCGAGACCAGCCCCGAGCACGCGAGGCTAGCACCTCGCCTGGAGGTTCCGCAGGCTGGACCTGCTCAGGGACCTGTGGAAGGACCTGGGCAAAGACCTCAGTTGCAGCCCAGAACTTCACATGGATCCGGCACCGGGCAGCAACCGCAGTGGTCGCAGCCGCCTTCCGCAGCAAGCCCCGCTCAGCAGCCTGCCTCACAGAGTCAGGTACAGGCTCCGAAGCCGCCGGTCAGCACCGGGCAGCAGCCGGCCTGGGGACCTCCACCGGAGCTCCTTGGTCCGGCTTCTTCGCCAGCACCGAAAGCGGTGCCAGATTCATTGCCGAAATCGCAACCAGAGAGATCTGTTTCTACGCAACCTCAATCTCCATCTCAGGATTTTCCCGTAACGGCTCTGGCCAAGTCCCGATTCGAGAGCCAGGGGACTGATCATGGATCGGTCTCGGACAGTGGCAAGGCACCAGCAGTGACGCCGGCACCGAATTCAGTAGCTCAGCCGGCGCCTCCGGCACAGGCGGCCCCTCCGGCACAGGCGGCGCCTCCGGCACAGGCGGCGCCTCCGGCACAGCCGGCGCCTCCGGCTCAAGCGGCGCCTCCGGCACAGGCGGCGCCTCCGGCACAGGCGGCCCCTCCGGCACAGGCGGTGTCTCCGGCGCAGGCATCGCCTCCGGCTCAAGCGGCCCCTCCGGCTCAAACGGCGGGCAAGCCGCTCGACTGGTCCAGGCTCAATGAAGGACGCCCGGATCGAGCTTCCCTGGCGGATTCTACCGGGGTGCAGCGTTCACGCCAGCTTCTCAACAGTGTTGATGCTCCGCCGGAGGAGCTGCGAAAGCCGCTTCCGCACGTTATCGAGGCTAGCGGCGAAGCGGCAGACAAGGCGATCGCGAAGCCCGCCGGTACCGGCGAAGCCGCCAGACCGCCGCTCTCGCTTTCCCGAGCGCGCTCCGAGTCGCCACCGGAGCCCGATGAGCTCCCGTCCCGAAGTTTGCCGCCGGTTCGAAGAGGACTTTCCTTCAAGCAGACGGTCGGTCTGCTTGTGGGCGCCGGTATCGTAATTGGTGCTGGATGCTATCAGATCAGCCAGATGTTGGGTCTGTCGGGATCCGAAAAGAGCAAGGCCACCTCGGTAGGTAAGCCGCCTCCTGCCAAGCCGATTGTCGAGAAGCCGGTGGAGCATGGTCCTGCTATCGAGGCGGTGCCGAGATGGCAGAAAGCGGTCAAGCGCGGTCTCGAGTTCGAGAAGTCCGGTGATTTCGAGAAGGCACTATCCGAATTCTCCAGCGCGCTCGACATGGAGCCGGATCGACCCGAGATCCTGCACAACCGGGGACGAGCCCTGGCTGGTCTGGAGCAATATGTAAGGGCTGCCGAGGACTTCAGCAAGGCCCTCGAGACCAGCAAGAATCCCAACGAGATCCTTCTCGATAGAGCGGCAGCTTATTTTCATTCCGGCGATTCCAAGAAGGCTATCAAGGACTACAACCGCATCATCAAGAACGACTCTTCCAATGCCAAAGCTTATTACGGCAGAGGTTTGACTTATATGAAACTGCGGGATTTCGATCGAGCGATCAAGGATTTCCAGGAAGTGACACGCCTGGTGCCAGCATATGCTGCGGCATACAAGCAACAGGGTCTGATCTATTCGGACCGGGGCCGGAAGGACGAGGCGTTCGCGGTGCTGAGCAAGGGCATCGAGCTCAGTCGGAACAGCGCCGAGCTGTTCTACGAGCGGGGGCTGGTCAATTACGACCTGGGCAATCGGGAAGATGCGGTGGCCGACTTCTCCAGAGCCATCGATCTTGCGCCGGGCAAGAAGGAGTTTCTCAACGATCGCGGCTTCGTCTATCTGCAGCTCAAGCGATACAGCGAGGCTGTTGCTGACTTCGAGCAATGCCTGTCCATCGATCAGGGCTATAATCTCGCCCGGGAGAATCTCGCCAAGGCGAGAGAGGCGATGAGCCGGCAGTAGCTATTTGCTTTTCGAGGTTGGTGGCGCCACGCCGCCTGCGCTCCGGTTGCGGCTCAGCCCGCTGGTTTTGCTCATGCCACTTGCACGGCTCAGACCGCCGGCACTGCTCGTGCCTTCGGAAGGGGCTCGCGAAAGACCGCCGCTGTTAGCTTTCTTCGCTTCGGTTTCCGGCGACGAGCGGGATCTGCTTTTCTTCTTTTTGACCGGTTTTCCCGACAGTGCGCCAAGCTTCTTTCTGGCCTCGCTGCATTGAGGATTGATCTTGAGCGCTTCTTGATAGTCCAGCCTGGCCTGATATTTCTCGCCGAGCTTGCTGAGTGCGTCGCCACGTCTCAGGTAGGCTTTCCAGTAATAGGGATTGAGCCTGATACACTTGTCGAAGAAGAAAACCGCTGACTCGGCACTCCCTCGCCTCAATAGCTCGTCGCCGAGCTCGAACTTCTCGGAGGCTTCCGTGGCCGCGGCAGTTCCCGGTGCTAGAAGGCTCATAAGACAGACAAAAGCGATCGCGGTCAGAGTAGCGATGAACTTGTCGAATACTTGCATCAGCACCAACTTACTTGATTACGCCGCCCATTTTCGAAAATACCATTTTCCAGCGCTCGATTTGCTTATCGGCATCCGGTCCTGCTTTCTGGGCGCTGGCGATGGCGTTCTGGAATGCTTTCGAGGCTTGGTCCGGTTTTTTCATCGCGAGATAAACATAGGCGATTGCTCTGTTCACTTCGGCTATGGCCAGTGGACGTCCCTGTTTTGTCCTGATCTCGAGAGACTTGTTGAGATTTTCCAGAGATTTGTCGTACTCGTTTTTCAGATAGTCGACTACGCCGATGCGCAGATAGCTCTGGGCAAGTGCCGCATGGTCCTTGCTTTTGAGGGTCTGCTCGCGGAGCTTGAGAGCTTCGTGATATTCCTGGTCTGCCTGATCGAAGAAGTTTCTCCCTCTGGTTTTATTCGACAGCAGTATGTAGGCGTCGCCGAGCTGGTCCATGCGCAGAGCCAGCTCGAGCTGGCTGACCGTAGGATCTGATTTGGCGATCTCAAGGGCCTGGTTCATATATTTCTTGGCTTCGTCGAAATTGTTCTCGAGGATCTTGATCTGCCCCAGGGTGGCGAGGCAGCGCATGGTATCACCGGCAAACCCGTCCCTGGCTTCATAGAAGCCGCGTGCTTTCTGCAATATCGACGCCGCTTTGTGCAGATCGCCTTTGGGATCGTGGATGAGAAGGAGAGCCTTATCGAAATAGGCCTCCGCCGCCTCAGCGGTCTCCGGGGTCTTGTTATAGCTGCTTACCCCGGCAAGACTCGCCAGCTCATCGAGATAATCGTTTGCCATTTCGTATTCTTTGGACTCGGCGCTGGCGGAGATCAAGTGATGAAGAGCGTCGGCAATTTTCGTCTTGGAGAGCTTGTTCTTCCTGGCCAGGGCAAGGGCCGTGAAATACTGCTCTCTGGCTTCGAAGTAGTTGCCGCCTTCGTACTCTTCGATGCCTTTTTGCATATGGTCCACATAGGGGTCGACTTCCACCGGCGTGTCATCATCGCTTTCCCGAGGATGGAAAAGCTGGCCCCCCACGGGAACAGCCACCGCTATAAGGGCCAGGGCGGCGATACCGATAATTATCTTTCTGGTCCGGGAATCATCGGCAGGCGCTTTCTTCTCCTGTTCTTCCAGAGGAGCCCCTTCGAGGGGCTCGCCTCGAAGCTGATCCCCTCTAATCCGGTCTTCTGCGAGATTTCTGGTTGTGGATTCCACCGGGGGCAATGTATCCGCCGCGGAAGCTCGGACGGTTGCTCCGCTGCCCGCTGGTCCGGGGGCTTTCAGGCTGTCGCTGGTGAGACCGATCTCTTCCGGGCTGGCACCGGCAAACTCCATCAGGGCGCTGCGAAGGTCGGACATCGACTGGAAACGCATCTCCGGATCTTTCAGGAGACATTTCATGACAATCGCCTCGAGGGCTTCCGGCAGTTCGACTCCCGGGTTGGCTTCCTTGAAGGGCAGAGGCGGCTCGTTTACGTGCTTGTAAAGACATTCCAGCAGGTCCTGACCGTACAGGGCCGGTTTTCCCGTCAGGCATCGGTAGAGGACACAACCGAGAGAATAGATATCCGACCGCTGGTCGAGCTTTTTGCCCCGGCACTGCTCCGGGCTCATATAGAGCGGGCTGCCGAAGACCTCGCCGGTCCTGGTCAGCTGTGAGGAGGCTTCGGAGTCCTCGCTTATTACTTTCGCGATTCCGAAGTCCAGAATCTTCACGAAATCGGCATTGTCCTCGAAATTCGTGAGCATGATATTGCTGGGCTTGATGTCACGGTGGATGACGCCGTTTTTGTGAGCGTGAGCCAGGGCGCTGGTGACCTGGATGAAGATTTTGACAACCCTGTTGTACTCCAGGACCTCGGTATGCTCGAGGATAGTGGCCAGGGTCTCGCCTTCGAGAAAGTCGGTGACCAGATAGGGCTGGGAAGCCTCGGTGAGACCGAAATCGAAGACTGTCAGGATATTCGGGTGGTTCAGGCAGCTCAGGGCCTCCGATTCCTTTTGAAAGCGCTGCACTGTGGCGGCGTCGGGGGCCAGATTGGGATGAAGCATTTTGACGGCGACGATACGCTTCATGAGCGTATGGCGGCACTTATAGACCAGCCCCATGGCTCCGCCGCCGATAACGGCGATTACTTCGTATTTGCTGTCGATCTTGCTGCCTACCTGGGGCTCGGTAGTCAGTAAGGTAAGGGGCGTGCCATCATCCGGACAGGTTGTCTCGTCGCCCGTAAACTCGCGTTTGCAGGCAATACACAATCGCCGCGATTGCGTGTCCGCCGATTTTCCTTCGTCCAATCTGCCGTCTCCTTTCGTCAATAGTCTATTCTCGCAGATCTCCCATATATAATAGAAATCGTTGTCCGTATTCGCTTAAATTAACGGCATGACTATCGAAGATGAGAGCTTGAGAGCCCTTCAAGAAGCGGTCAAATTGTCGCCCGACAACTTGCCGCTTCGCAAGCATTTCGCCGCCTCGCTCACCGCCCGGGGTCTCTTTGTCGAGGCTGAAAAGGAGTATCTGGCGGCCCTCGCCCTTGCTCCGGACGATTCGGAGCTCAAATACGAGCTCGCCTCGGTCTTCTATCAGCTGGGCAAATACGGCCAGTCCCTGGTGATCGTCGAGGATCTGGCTGGAGGGAGCCCTCATGCCCGGGCCCTGGTCCTTCATGCCCGCCTGCTGCTCAACGACGGCAAGGTCGATCAGGCTGCCGAAAAATACCGGCAGGCTCTTGCCATCGACCGGTCCGTGACCGACGAGAGCCTGGCGGAGCAACTCGGTGTTTCGGCTCGTGAGATGCTCAGAGAGAGCTATGTCGAAAACCGCGAGCGTCTGGCGGTGAAGTCCGCCGGCGACGAAGATCCGGACTATCTGGTGGATCTCGAGAGACCGAGCATCGCCTTCAGAGATGTCGGTGGGATGGAGGACATCAAAGAGCAGGTGAGGATGAAAATCATCCACCCTCTCAATAACCCGGACATCTACAAGGCTTACGGCAAGCAGATTGGCGGCGGTATTCTAATGTACGGACCGCCGGGCTGCGGCAAGACCCATCTGGCGCGTGCCACCGCCGGCGAGATCAAAGCCGGTTTCATCTCGGTGGGCATCAACGACGTTCTCGATATGTGGCTGGGCAACTCCGAGAAGAATCTCCACGAGATCTTCGAGCAGGCCAGACGCAACAGCCCCTGCGTGCTCTTCTTCGACGAGGTCGACGCTCTGGCGGCGAGCCGGGCGGATCTTCGCACCAGCGGTGGCAAGCAAGTGATCAATCAATTCCTCTCGGAGCTGGACGGGGTCGAGACATCGAATGAAGGTGTGCTCGTTCTGGCCGCCACCAATGCGCCCTGGCACCTGGACAGCGCTTTTCGGCGTCCGGGCCGTTTCGACCGGATCATTTTCGTGCCGCCCCCGGACAAAGACGCCCGGGCTTCGATCCTGCGCATCATGACCGCAGGCAAGCCCGTGGACAAAATCGATTTCGAGCTTCTGGCCAAACGCAGCGAGAAGTTCTCGGGTGCCGACCTGAAAAATCTGGTCGATGTCGCCATCGAAGCCAAGCTCGAGAGCGCGCTCAAGACCGGGGTGCCGGAGCCGCTGACCACCAAGGATCTGGAAAAGGCAATGAAAGTCGTCAAGCCGTCCACCCTGGAGTGGTTCTCCACTGCCCGCAATTATGCCATGTACGCCAATCAGGGCGGCGCCTACGATGACATCTTGAAGTATCTCAAGTAGCGGAGCAGGGTATTGAGTGAGGAGAGCATATGCCCGAGGTGCTTCAAGCCACGGGGCAAAGAAAGTGCGGGGAGCCTGACCCAGTGGCTTGTGGTTTGCTCTTGTGACGCTGAGGAGCTGGAGCCTTCCGTCGATGTTGAGATTAATCTGTGCAAAAGCTGCGGAAAGAGATTGAATGCAGGCCGGAGCGGCTCCTTCACGCAATTCATCTTTCGCTCCGAGATTTGCTCCTGCCGGCGTCAGGATCTTGTTGCCGGCGAGGCTGAAAGCGTCGAGCCGGCGAATCAGGACATAGTCCCGGAGAACCGGGAGAACGAGAAGGAGCTCGACCTGGATGAGTCAGTCTTTCCCAGGGAGCGATACAAGCCCATCGCGGAGCTTGGTACGGGAGCAAGCGCCAGTGTCTTTCTTGCCAGGGATCGTATTCTGGACAAGCTGGTTGTCGTAAAACAGCTAAGGCTCATGGGGAGTCAGAATTTTGTCGCTTTCAACGAGGAGGCGCGCATTCTCAGCCGGCTGGAGCATCCAGGCATTGTCCGGGTGCTCGACTTCGGAATTTCCCCGGCCGGTCTTCCGTACATGGTGCTGGAGCACGACCCCGGCGAGACGCTTGCGGCCTATCTGGCCCGCCAGGGACCGATTCCATGGGACACCGTCCGGGTCTGGTTTTCAGAGCTCGCATCCACACTCTCGTACGCTCACCAGCGCGGAGTATTCCACCGTGACCTCAAGCCCGGCAATCTTCTGGTAACGCCGTCGGCGGCTCACGGACTGAGACTTCTGGATTTCGGTCTGGCCGTGGCGGACGATGAAACCCTGGTGGGTACTCCCGCTTATATGGCACCGGATATGGTTAACGGTCTCAGCTTCGACGAGCGCTCGGAGATATACTCACTTGGTTGTGTGCTGTTCGAGTGCCTGACCGGTACGAGTCCATATTCGGCGGACTCGTACCTGGAGCTCGGACGAATGCACGCTCTCGACCAGATCCCCTCGCTTCGCGGCTTCGTCGAGCCCCAATTGCTCGAGCCCCTTAGCGAGTTGATCGAGAGGTGTCTGGCGAAGAGCCCGGAAGACCGTTATCAGACCATGGAAGAACTCGGGCAGGCCATCTCGCTTGTCGGTGCTTCTGCTCCGTCGGAGCAAGCAAGCTTGGACAGCCCTCCGGTAAGAAGTGCCGGTTTCGTCCGCTGGCTGCCGTTGCTCTTCTTGGCTGTCTCTTTCGGAGCTGGTGAGATTGCCTTTCTCAATCTCGAGAAGAGCCCGGAGAGGCGACCGGCTATGAAGGCGAAAGCCGGACCGGCGGCGAGAGTCCCGAATTTCACTTGCTCCCGAATCAAGAAGAAGAAGACCGGGGAGACCATTCTCGTCGTTCAGGGGATTGTTGCAAAACGCGACTTCTCGCGGCTGGCCGCTTACCAGGACATTCAGGCTCTGCAATTCGACAGCAACTCGGAGGCGGACTGGAGCGGGCTCCCGCTGCTTGCTGAAAGCTCCATCCAGAAGCTCTATCTTGAGAGATCCGATTTAGCGGACAGAGACATTCCCTATCTTCTCGATTTGCCGGACCGAATCCTCGTTCATTTTCCGCCGGCAGTCACCGACGATGGTATCAGGGTCTTCCTCAAAAAGAAGAAAGTGCCCCATCTCTGGCTTTCGGAGACCAGGGCTACGGGCAAGACCGTGTCTCTCTTGTCCGGTCGCGAAGACATCGTCGAGCTGGACCTGGAGGCGATTGGCAGTCTCGGTTCCGAGGATCTCAGAACTCTCGAGACTCTGCCGAATCTTCGGTCTCTGAACGTCAGCTCGATGCCGGTCGGCGATTCCGGAATGAAGATCATTTCGAGGCTCGCCATCGTGAGGCTCGAGGCTGATGATACCGATATCAGTGACCTGGGTGTGGAATTTCTATCCCGGATGAAGCTCGAGTCTCTTTCGCTGCACAACAATCCTCGCCTGACTGACCGGAGCGCCACGCTCCTCAGAAGAATGTCTTCACTGAAGGTTCTCGACCTGTCCGACTGCACGGGCATCAGTCGCGATGCCGTCGAGCGGCTCGAGAGTCGTGGAATCAAGGTGAGGACAGGGAGCCGCCTGGAACGGTATGCGAGTCCCAGCTTTCTCGACAAGGAGTCGATCCTGGATCTTTCCAGATAGGCTCCGGGCTGGTATATTTTCGCCACAGGGGGTTGAGGCTCTATGTCCGCCGTCGATCCGGAGATGACAATCCAGCAGTTGCTTCAGCTCGTGGCTGACAATCATCACGAGAAGATCGCCCTTTCCGAAGATGAGAAGCAGCAGGCGATCGACCTTCTCAAGCGCCGCGCCGTCGAAGAGCTGGATTTCGGCGAGGAGCTCTCGGTGGACAAGGTCCGCCTGATCAAGAGAGTGACCGGTGCTGTCGGCCTGTATTTCAAGTGATGTTCGGCGATGCCGGTGATGTCAAGGATATATAGTATTCCCATGAAGAAAGAGAATATCGGCACCATAGCCAGCGTCGAGCTTCCCAGGGATTTCGTGGCCACCGGACCCGCCGGAGCCACCCCGACCGGAGTGGCCTGGGAGATGGTTTTCGCCAACCGCATCCACAATGATATCGAGATCGTTTTCAAATACCGCGGCGTGCCGATAAACGAAGCCGCCCGCAAAGTCCTCAATTATCTTTTGCACAAGCAGGAGCGCGACAGCCTCGAGGTCGAGGAGATCCTGGCACTGCATACGGTACTGGGCGTGGCGACAGTGGGCGACAATCAGTACACCAATTCCAATCCTCCGGGCAGCCTCGAAGGACCTCGATTCCACCTCGACCGAATTGGGGTGCGCAAAGTGCAAGACAAATTCGTTCTGTCGGTAGAGGGGAAATTCGCCAACAACCACACCTACCGCGGAATCTATTATCCGGCAGGTGTCGAAGGGCGGGTCATGGAAGAGCTATTTCTGGAAGTGCCCGGCAAATATCAGGCAGCGCCATATATCGACGAATTCGAGTCCCTGCTCGGCTCGATCAAATGGCGGCGCTGACCGTCCCGGGGCGTTGTGACTGGGCGAAGTCCGAGCTCATGGTCGAGTACCATGACCGGGAATGGGGTGTGCCTGTCCATGATGACGCTACCCTGTTCGAATTCCTGATCCTCGAAGGAGCGCAGGCCGGGCTCAGCTGGGAAACGATCTTGAGAAAGCGAGCCGCTTACCGGAAAGCCTTCGACGGTTTCGATGCGGAAGTCGTTGCCGCCTACGGCAAGAGAAAGATTGCTCAGCTCCTTGCCGACGAGGGCATAGTTCGCAACAGATTGAAGATCGATTCGGCTGTGAGAAATGCCAGGGCGTTCTTAGCCGTCCGGGAAGAGTTCGAGACCTTCGATCGCTTCATCTGGCAGTTCAGCGGGGGGCGCACCATTGTCAATCGCTGGAAGAGCATCGACGAGATTCCGGCGCGCACGAAGGAGTCGGACCTGATGAGCAGGGAGCTGAAAAGACGGGGATTCAACTTCGTCGGCTCCACTATCTGCTATGCGCACATGCAGGCAACCGGCATGGTCAACGATCACCTCACCTCGTGTTTTCGGCATGCGGAGCTGGTTTAGTTCCGATGAGCTTATTCGAATCGAAAACTGCTCAGACCACCGAACTGATCTCGCAGCCCGGCAGCACTCTGGTGACCAGATCGATCTCCTCATTGATGAGGTCGCTGTGGCTGATATAGATCCGGGTGATATTGCGCATACCCTCGAGATGGACCAGATCGAGGTAGGTGATGCCGGTTCCGCTCAGATTGAGGACTTCCAGGTTGTCGAGACGGCTCAGGTAGGGTAGGCTGTCGGCGCTGATTGCGGTGTGCGCCATATCCAGATGCCTGAGCTCGGTGAGACCGGCTAGGGCCTCGGCGCTTTCGTCTCCGAGTTTCGTATAGCCCAGATGCAGCTCCCGGAGCTGTCCGAGACCTGTCAGATAACGCAAGCCTTCGCCGCTTATATCGGTGTTCTCCAGATCGAGGACCGTGAGGCCGGTGAGCTCGGCGAGATTCTGCAGACCTTCGTCGCTCACCATGGTTATGGAAAGACGCAGGGTCTGGAGGCTTTTCAGCCCTTTGATATGAGAGAGCCCCTGGTCACCGACGGCGGTATTGCTCAGATTGAGCCATTTGAGACCTTGCATGAGCCGCAGGCAGGACAGACCGCGATTGTGCAGGTGACTGCAATTCTGCAGGTTCACCGATTGCAGGCCGGTGAGATTGCTCAGTGAAGCTAGACCCCGATCGGTCACCGCCGTATCGGAGAGGTTGATCGATTTGAGACCGGTGAGCCGGCTCACATGGATCATTCCGGAATCGGAGACGGCGGTTCCCGATAGATTCAGACCTGTGAGTTTGTTGTTATTGGCGATAATGGCCAGAGCCCGGTCGCTTATTCGCGAGCGCGAGAAGTCGAGCTCCCGGACATTATTGAGCTGGGCCAGATAAGCCACACCTTCGTCGCTGATGCTGCCGAGCCTGAGGTTGCTGAGTTTCACCAGTCCGCGCAGGTGCGCCAGGTCTTCGTCCTGGAGGCTCTGGGGAAAGTCGATATAACGCAATTCGGTGAGACCGCCGAGGCTCTCCAGGCAGGCGTTGGTCATTCTGGTTCCGGCCAGGGCGATATAGCGCAGTTTGCTCAATACCCGGAGATTCGGGGCTCCCCGGTCGCTGCATGCGGTCAGGGAGCAGTCGAGCTCCTCCAGGTTGCGCAGATTGGCGATCGCTTCCAGGCTGCCGTCCCCGAGGTCGCTGGAGCCCTTGATACTGAGCGATACCAGGCTCGGCAGATTGTCGAGACCGCGGAGGCGATCGTCTGTGAGATTGTTGTTCGCCAGGTCCAGGCTGGTCAGCGACGGCAGGTTGGAGAGCTCGATCCCGTGTCCCGAGAAGCGGACGGTCAGATCGCGCAGATAGGGCAGGTCCGATACAGTCACCGACAGGCTCCGGTAATATTCGGCCATCTCACTGTCTGTGGTATCAATGACGGCTCCGATGAAGAGCTTCTTGAGGTTTTTGAGATCGCTCAGCAGGGTGGTGCTGTCTCCCCGGATCATCAAGGTCCGGAGTGTGAGGTCTCTCAGGGCGGTGAGTTTCGATACGTGAATCAGGCAGTCGTCGCCGATCTCTTCTCCCTGGACGAAGAGCCGCCTGAGATTCTTGAGATGCCGGAGATGGCTGAGTCCGATCTCGCTGATGCCGCCGGAGCGGATCACGAGGCTTTTCAATCGGGGAAAATGCTTGAGAGCGCCGAGTCCGCGGTCTGTGACCCGGGCGAAGATGACATAAAGCTCGGTGGGGCTGCAATCCCGATCGATTTGTGACATGACATCGTCGGTGATACCATCGCCTTCGAGCAGGAGCTTGTTGAGAGAGTGGATATTGGCCAGGACGGTGAGGCCGGCATAGTCCAGATTACAGTAGGAGAGCCGTAATTCGTTGAGGGTCGAGACCGAGGAGAGGCTGTCGAGCGTATACGGGCCGAGATCGCAGGAGGTAAGCTGAAGGCTGCGCAGGTGGGGTAGGCGGTTGATACCGTCCATGGAGCCAGTCGGCAGTGTCGCTCCGCCGATGCGCAGCTCTCTGAGCCCGCTCAGATGGCTGAGATGCGACCAGAGGCTCGGCGTCACCGATTCGATGATCAAATCCAGAGACTGGATGTCGTCGGGCTTCAGTCTGGCGAAGTGGTCCAGGTCTGTGTTGCCGTCGATCTCCAGGCGGACGAAATCCCGGCGCACGACCTCGACTATTCCACGGGCCTCGCAGAGCTCCTGCCACTGGGTCTGGCCCGATATATCGGTGCGAGCCACCAGCAAGCGCCCCATGGAATGCAGTTCGGGAAAGCGAATGGTGCGGGTCGCCCGGGAGACGATCTGGCAGCGAGGCAGATGGGCTGCCAGGCGAGCGCAGCCCTGCTCGGTCACCTTCGAGCCGTCCAGGTAGAGATAGCGCAGTTGCTTCAAATGAAAGAGAAACTCCAGGCCCTCGTCGGTGACATTGGTGTTGCTCAGATCGAGGCTCGAGAGACCGTTTAGATTGACCAGGTACATGAGCCCGCGATCGGTGATCGGGCTGCCAGGCAGGGTGAGATAACGGATACTGGTCAGATCTTTGATGCTGGAGAGCTCCAGATCGGTAACCGGTCTCTGCCTGAAATCAAGGGAGGTGAGGGCGTTGGCGTCCAGGGCCGAGAGCACCGAGACATCGGCGAGACGGTCCAGCAGCAGGTGGAGGTTCCCGAAAAGCGGGACATTCACATAGCCGATTGCGTCTCCGACTTTCTTCTCCCACCAGGTGTTCTTCTCCGCTCCGGCGCTGATCAGATAGAGAGCTCCGAGGGTACGCTCGGTCGGAAAAGCTATGATTCGTTCCTGGACTGTCATGTCAGGCCTGTGTTTGGGAGTCTCGGCTCTCCGTGGGCTTGGCGAATCGAGGCACGTTCTTATCCAGTACGATATTCCCAATATTGATCACAGGCACACCCAGATTGTTCTCCAGGTCCCGGGCATACTTCTCGGCATTGACCGGAACCGAGCCCGTGCCGATGAAGACTTTCTCGAAAGGATGGGACTTCTTCAGGTAAATCAAACCGTCCACCAGGCTCTCGGGCAGAATCTTGACGGTCAGGATCAGGTCGTTATGGCTGAAGGACGGAGCGATCTGCTGGGATACGACCCGTTGCAGAAGCTCGTACATGATTCCCCGGCGGGCCTGCTCTTCCTCGGCATGATAGATGATTATCTCTTTCGGTCCCGGCTCTTCTTTCTCCAGCAGCCGGATGATCAGCGAAGCCAGGGAGCGAGCCTTGGCACCGGCAGTACAGAGAACGAAGACAGGGAGATTCTCCGGCAGGGTGGAGAGCTGGCTGAATTTGCCAAGACCGAGCCGCAGGTCCGGTAGCTCTCGCAATCGGCTCTCCAGCACTCCGAGGCGGTAGAAGCACATTATAAGTAGGATAGCCAGCAGGATCTGGAGCCCCAGGGTGCGTGACTCGTCGGTGGAGATCAGGAGGACCGCTTCCGAGAAAAGCAGGATCACCATGCCGATGACCGGGGGCATCGGCACTTTGGTCTTGCAGACCTTTACGTTCCAGCGCGTTTTGAAAGGCGCTCTCTCGACCTTGAGCGGCATCTTGAAGCGCATCATGATCACGCCCAGGCAGAACGAGCCCATCACCGCCAGGAAAGCCATGCCATAGACCTGGGAGAGATGCTCTACATGACCGGGGAGCATGAATATGAGGAAAACCGTTAGAAGCATGAAGGGCAGCACCACGTAAGGGTAACCCTGGAACATCTGGACCCGGTGAGCCCAGCGTCTGAGGAGCACCCCGGGAAGATTGCCCTGTTTGGCCATGGTGGTGCAAAGACCGATGCAGCCTACATAGGCTGTGTTGACAGCGGCAAAGAGAGTGGCGCCGGCGTCCACCACCAGGATATTGCGCAGCAATTCGCCGCCTTCGACGAAAGCCAGCCCGGAAAGGAGGTAGTTGGCATTGCTCTGGATCTCTTGAGGCGAAAGCAGGGTCAGGCAGAGCAGCGATGTCACCGGCGCCGTTATGCCTACGAGAATTACCACCGCCATATAGATCCAGCGCAGGGTCTTCCATGTCGGTGTCTTGAGTTGCTCGACGATCTGGGCTGCCGACTCGAAACCGGTGATTCCCAGAAAGGCTGCCGCAAAGCCATGAAGAAGATTCTGAGGGGAGATGCTCGGCAGGTCTCGATAAACGATAGAGAAATCCACCTGGCGCTCGAAAGCCATCCAGAGCCCTCTTACATCCAGGAAAAGAAGGAGGGAGAAGTGGAAGAAAGCGATACAGAAAACAATCATCGCCGGCTCTTTAATACCGACTATATTGGCAAGACCGAAAAAGAGCACCGGCGCCAGGGCCACAAGCATGATCGTCATGGTCGGCCAGTTCGAGTCGGCACTGAAAGAGTCTATATAGTAAGCGCCGGAAAGAGCGCTGACGGCGGCGGTTGCCAGGTAGGAGAGGATGGTGAGGGCGCCCACTACCAGAGCCAGGCGCTTGCCCACGGTCTGGAGGACCATGATATAGGCGCCGCCGTTGAAAGGGCTGACCGAGCAGCCTTCTTCATAGGTGCTCTTGAAAAGCCACATCACCAGGCAGACCAGGAGGATAATCAGCGGAGCTGCATAGTGAACGTAAGGCAGGATGACCGACGTGGTGTAGAAAACCGAGGTGCCAATGTCGGCGCCGACTATGGCGGCGCCCAGCCACCAGGGAAGCAGGGCTCCCGCTGCTTTGGCGAAGGACTTGGACTGCTCCGCGGCGACCCGGGCGTCCACCAGGCGGTCCTGGGGCTCGCCTGCCATCCAGCCGGCTTGCTGGTTATTGGTATTTTCGGAAGAAGGCTCTGACATTCGAGTTTCCATTCGATAACCGAGCATTATGCTCCTGTGCCCGGATAAAATCCAGAGTCCCCGTACACATTTGAAATCAGACCGGCTCCCCTCTCAGGGGGCTCTTCCCAAGACCCGGAAATACCCTGAGCAAACCGAAAGCGGCCCGGATCGATATCCAGACAGCGGTAATGATCCATATCGCCGTTAGCCCGCTGCCTGTCCCGCTGAGATAGAGAAGGCCGACACCGGTGGTAGTGGCCAGGAGCATGACATTGCGGAGAAAGGCGAAATCGCCTGTGCCCCAGTGCACTCCGTCGGCGGCGAAAGCAAGGGCGTTGAGGGGTTGAGCCACCGACGCGAGGAACCAGGCTTCCGGGAAAATCTGCCGTGAGGTTGACGGCACCAGAAGGCTCATGACCGCCCCGGTGGCGGTGAGCATAGCAAGGGCCAGGAGGGCGCCGGTGCCGGCGCTCCAGGCGAAGACATAGCCGGCTACCCGGCGTGCCTGCTCGAGATTGCCGGCGCCGACGAAATATCCCACCAGGCTCTGACCGGTTATGGCGAAGCTGTCAAGAAAGAGGGCAGTGAAGATCCAGACCTGCCGGATGGCCTGATGGGCGGCTCCGGTGTCCGCACCAGCTTCGGTGGCGGCCCTGGTGGTGAGCAGCAGGAAAGTGGTGAGAAGCCCGGTCCGGATGAAGAGATCGCCGCCTACTCTGACGAGTGCGGTGGCCTCTCTGAGATCCAGCCCCTTCGGAATTCCCAGATTCTCGAGGACGGCGAAGAGACACCAGGCGGCGCCGAACCACTGGCTCGCGATAGTGGCCAGAGCCGCTCCGGCTATCCCCAGGGCCGGCAGGGGTCCGAAGCCGAAGATCAAGACGGGATCGAGGGCGACATTCAAGATATTGATAGCCAGGGCTACTTTCATCGGGGTTCTCATGTCCTGCAATCCGCGCAGGATTCCAAAAGCGGTGGCCGATATCAGAACGGCCGGGGCCGCCAGGAATCGTATGTTCATATAGATCCTGGCATTCTCGAGAACCTCGCCGGTGGCGCCCATGAGAGCGGCAGCCTGGGAAGAGAGAAGTATGCCCGGAATCGCCACCGCCACCCCGAAAGCCAGAGCGAGAAGCAGCGCCTGACCGGATAGAACCGAGGCTCTGCCATGGTCATTACGCCCCCAGCTCTGGGCTACCCGGGTCTGGGAGCCGATACCGAGAAAATTGAAAATCCAGAGAACGCTCGAGAGCGCAATGGTGCCCACTCCCAGACCGGCGAGGCTGGCGGCGCCGAGTCTCGCTACAAAGGCTGTGTCCACCAGCCCGGTGAGCGGCTCGGCGATCATGGAGACGAGCACCGGCAGTGCCAGGACCATGAGGGTGCGATTGGGGCTGGCGATAAAACTGTGCTCTCTGTCGGTCATCTCGCTCATCGTCGAATCTCATGCCGGAAAAGAAACAGTGATCCGGGTGCCTTTGCCGTCGCTTCCCTCGCCGACGGAGATCGAGGCTTTGTGGGCGCGGGCGATCTCTGTGACGATAGCCAGACCGAGCCCGCTTCCCGGCACATCGAGGTCGGAGCCGGTGACCCGGTAGAAGCGCTCGAAAACCCGGTCACGCTCGCCTTCCGGAATGCCTATCCCGTCGTCCTCCACCACCAGCTCTATGGCGCCATCGCCTGAGGGGACCACGCTTATCATCACCCGGCCGCCGGGATGATTGTATCTGACGGCGTTCTCCAGGAGATTGGTGGTGAGCTCCTGAATCCCCACCCTGTCTCCCTGGACGAAACAGGGCTGCTCGGAGGCGAGGAAATCAAGCTCGACTTCGCGGGCTATCGACTCGGGCACGATCTCTTCGGCGGCATCGGAGACAGCGATATTGAGATCCACCTGCTCGAAGGCGTTTTGAGTGGCGGCGTGCTCCGCCTTGGAGAGGCTGAGCAATTGCTGGACTGTGCGCGACATACGTTCGATGCCGCCGTCGAGGTGCTTGAGCAGATCTTTGACGACTTCGGGATCGGATTCCTTTTTGGCCAGGTCGGCATAGGTCTTCAAGCCCGCCAGGGGGGTGCGGAGCTGGTGGGCGGCATTGGAAGCGAAACGGCGTTGCCTGGCTATGTCTTCCCGGGCGCGGGCGAGAAGGTCGTTGAGGGACACGAGAAGAGGCCCCACCTCCTCCGGCGCTTCCCCCTGATCGATCGGGGAGAGATCTCCGGGGTCCCGGCGGGCGACGGCGGCGGTGATATTGTGCAGGGGGTTCATGCCCTTGGTGACGCCTACTCTTACTGCCACTACCGCCGATACTATCAATATGAGCTGGGGCAGGACAATCCCGGCCAGAATCTGCTGGGTGAGCTCCCGGCGGGCGTTGCGGGTCTCGGCTACCTGGATGATCACCGATCCCATCGGGCTTTCCGGTGCCAGCATTCTTATAACGCCTACCCTGAGCTCGCGGCCCGATACATTCTCCCTCCTGAAAACAGCCTTCTCTCCCACTGCCGGAGCCTGGCTCGGAGGCGGCAGGATGGCATCGCCGGCCAGCCTCAGCCCGTCCGGGGAGAAGACCTGGTAATAGAAATCGTCCCGGTAGTTGTGCCTGAAGATATCCAGGACTTCCCGGGGGATGTCGGCGGTGACCCGGTCGCCCCGCACTCTTATCCGGCCGGCTACCGAGTCGGCGGAGTTGAGGAGCTGGCGGTCATAGAGCTTTCGAGCGAAATGATCGGCGAGCAGATAGGTGAATGCCACCGATACCGCTAGCAGTGTCATCAACGGCACCATCAGCCAGAGCATCAGCTTTTTTCTGATCGAATTGCCCATCAATTTTGAGGCATCTCTAGAAGATAGCCCAGACCCCGTATGGTCCTTATATTGGTCCCGGATTCCTCGAGCCTCTTACGCAGCCGGTGAACGATGATCTCGATGGCATTGAAGCTTATCTGCTCTTCCCAGCTCGAGAGGTGCTCTCTGATCTGGTTCTTGTTCACGACTTTGCCGATCCTCTGGAGAAGCAGCTCGAGGACCTCGACTTCTCTGGCGGAGAGATCCACCGGCTCGCCTTTCACCGTCAGGCGCCGGCCCAGGGTGTCGAAACAGAAATCGCCGTGCCTGATCTCGGTGAGATTGCCCCAGTTCTCTTTGCGAAGGAGGGCTCGCACTCTCGCCTCGAGCTCGGCCAGGTGGAAAGGTTTGGTCATATAGTCGTTGGCCCCCAGGTCTAGACCGGTGACCCGGTCCTCCAGAGTGTCCCGGGCTGTGAGGATGAGGACCGGCGTGGCTTTGCCGCGCTCCCTCAGCCTGGTCAGGACCTTCAGACCGTCCATCTCGGGCAGACCGAGATCGAGGACGAGAAGATCGTAGTCGGTGCCGACCAGGGCCCGGTCAGCGTCCATACCGGACCTGACATGATCGACTACATAGCCGTTCTGCGTGAGAGCCAGGCTCACTCCGTTGCTCAGCATCTGATCGTCTTCCACCAGTAGAATGCGCATTTTCAGAGCTCCTTGCCGGTTAAGGTCTTCAAAGGGCTTCCTCGATGATAACAAACCTGGCATTTCAAGGGGGGGGCTCCATCTGTATATTTGAGCTCTCTTACTTATTGGTTGGCGTTCAATCTGCTATCCTTTTCGGTTCGTTCAGGTAGAAAGAAGTCGGAGACGACGGAGAGTAAGACTATGCAGACCGCCGGACAAGTCGAAAACAGAATCAAAGAGCTGACAAAGCACGGCCAGTCGATCTGGCTCGATTTCATCGCCCGCAAGTTCGTCCGGGACGGCGAGCTCAAGCGGCTGGTGGAAGAGGATGGTGTCCGCGGCGTAACCTCCAACCCTTCTATTTTCGAGAAAGCCATTGCCGGCGGCGAAGAGTACGCCGAACAGATGGACGAGCTTTTCGAGAATCTCAAGCTCGACGCCAATGATGTTTATGAAGAGCTGGCCATAGCCGATATCAAGGATGCCTGCGATGCGCTCCGCACGGTCTACGAAGAGACCGTGGGTCGGGACGGCTATGTGAGCATGGAAGTCTCCCCGCTGCTGGCCGCCGACACCGGGGCGACCGTCTCGGAGGCCCGGCGTCTCTGGAAAGCCGTTGACAAGCCCAACTTGATGATCAAAGTACCCGGCACGAAAGAAGGGATTCCGGCGGTGGCCACCCTCATCGGCGAGGGAATCAATGTCAACGTCACCCTTTTATTCGGGCAGAAGACCTATGCCCGGGTGGCCGACGCCTATATGACCGGCCTCGAGACCTATGCGAAAGATCACGATGATCTCGGCAAGATTGCCAGCGTGGCGAGCTTCTTCGTAAGCCGGATCGATTCGGAGGTGGACAGGCGCCTGCGACAGGTGATTGACGGAGCGGAGACCGAGAAGGACAGGCGATCGGCCGGTCACCTCCTGGGCAAGATCGCCGTGGCCAATGCCAAGCTGGCTTATCAAATCTATCGCGACCTTTTCACCAGCGAGCGCTGGAAGGCGCTTGCCGCCCGGGGAGCGCGTCCCCAGCGCCTGCTCTGGGCGAGCACCAGCACCAAGAACCCCGATTACAAAGATACTCTTTATGTCGACGAGCTGATCGGCAACGAGACGGTCAACACTCTGCCCCTGGCGACTCTCGATGCTTTCAAGGACCACGGCACGGCTCAGGACGTGCTGGACAAGAGCCTCGACGAGGCGAAAGAGCAGGTGGAGACTCTCGGCAATCTTGGCATCTCCCTCGATGAGGTCACCGATCAGCTAGTGGTGGAGGGTGTCGACGCTTTCGCCGACTCATTCCGCAAGCTTCTCGCCGCCGTCGAGGCAAGACGGGTTTCGACCCTGCCTGATCTGACGCCTTCCATGACTTTCCACCTGCCGGAGAAGTTCGAGAGCGAGCTTGCTTTGCTGGTGGAAGAATGGCAGTCCTCCGACAGGGTCAAACAGCTCTGGTCCCGTGATACTTCGCTCTGGACCGGTGAGGATGAAGACAAGTGGATGGACTGGCTCCATGTAGTCGACGATCAGCTCGGCGAGCTCGGCAAGTTTCATGCCATCACCGAGGAATTGAAAGATGGCCCGTTCAGCGATGTGCTCCTCCTGGGAATGGGCGGCTCCAGCCTCTGTCCCGAGGTCATGTCATTGACCTTCGGTAGAAAGCCCGGCTTCCCGCGCTTCCAGATTCTCGATTCCACCAATCCCGAGCAGGTGAGAGCCCGGGAGGAATCCATCGATCTCGAGCGCAGTCTCTTCGTGGTGGCTTCCAAATCAGGCAGCACTCTCGAGCCGAATATCTTCATGGACTATTTCTTCCAGCGCATGAAAGAGACGGTGGGCGAGGAGAAAGCCGGCGATCATTTCATCGCCATCACCGACCCGGGCTCCAGGCTCGAGGAAGCGGCCAGGACTTTGAAATTCCGCCATATATTCCATGGTTATCCGGCAATCGGCGGCCGCTACTCGGCGCTTTCCGATTTCGGCATGATACCGTCGGCGATGATGGGTATCGATGTATGCCGTTTTCTCAGCTCCACAAGAGAGATGGTGGCGGCTTGCTCCGCCTGGTCCCCGGTGAAGAAAAACCCCGGCGTCCATCTCGGTCTGCTTCTCGGTCTCTGCGCGAAAGCCGGCAGGGACAAGATGACCATTCTCACATCGGAGTCGGTGTCCGATCTTGGAGCCTGGCTCGAGCAGCTCGTGGCCGAGTCCACCGGCAAGGACGGCCGGGCGATCATCCCTGTGGATCGCGAGCTCATCGGCTCGCCTGATTCCTATGGCGATGACCGGATATTCGTCTGTCTCAAGCTCGAGTCCGATTCGGTGGGCGCCCTCGATGACGCCATCGAGTCTCTCATCGAAGCAGGACATCCGGTGGTGCGTATAAACATCGCCGATAAGCTCGATCTCGGTCAGGAATTCTTCCGCTTCGAGATCGCCACGGCGGTCGCCGGCTCGATCCTCGGGATCAATCCATTCAACCAGCCAGACGTGGAAGCCAGCAAGGTCGCCTCCCGGGCCCTCACCAAGGCGTACGAGACCGCCGGCGCTTTTCCGCCGGAGGAGCCGCTTTTCGAGGACGATTGCTGCAAGCTTTTCGCCGATCAGGCCAACGCGGAGTATCTCGAGGAAGCCACTGGCGAGGACCGGAGCCTCGGCTCCTTTATCAACGCTCATCTGGGCCGGCTGGGCAAAGGGGATTATTTCGCTCTTCTGGCCTATCTGGATATGAACGAAGCCAACGAGCGTCTTCTCCAGAATATCAGGCATGCCGTGCGTGACGCCCGAAAGACCGCTACCTGTCTGGGCTTCGGTCCGCGCTTCCTGCACTCCACCGGTCAGGCCTACAAGGGCGGTCCGGATTCCGGCGTCTTCCTCCAGATCACGAGCGATCATGACAGCGACATCGATGTCCCCGGACACAAGTACTCCTTCGGAGTGGTGGCGGACGCTCAGGCCCGCGGCGATCTGGAAGTGCTGGTGGAGCGCAAGCGCCGTGTGCTGAGAGTGCATCTCGGCAAAGACATCAACGAAGGACTGCGCAGACTGCAAAAGGCACTGGTGAGGTAAGTATGGAGATGATTCTTGCCGGCGATATCGGCGGCACCAAAACCAGCCTGGCATTTTTCAAGGCCAGGGACGGCGAGCTCGAGACGGTCGTCGAGAAGCATTATTCGAGTCAAGAGTATAAGACCCTGGACGATCTGGTCCGGGTATTCTTCGACGAGCACCCGGAGAAGGTCCGTTATGCCTGCTTGAGTATCGCCGGGCCCGTGATCAACGGCACCTGCAAGACCACCAACCTCCCCTGGAGCGTCGATGCCCGGGAGACCGGCCGGAATCTCGGTCTCGAGACCCTCTGGTTGATCAACGACCTGGAGGCCAATGCTCACGGTATCACCCACCTGAGCCCGGAGTCTTTCGAGATCCTCCACGAAGGCAAGCCCGGGATGCGGGGCAATGCCTGCGTGGTCTCGGCGGGAACCGGTCTGGGAGAAGCCGGGATGTTCTGGAATGGCGACGGCTTCATTCCATTCGCCTGCGAAGGCGGACATACCGATTTCGCTCCGCGCGGCGACGAGCAGATCGAGTTGCTCAAGTATATTCGTCGCGACCACCAGCATGTCAGCTATGAGCGCCTTCTCTCCGGGATGGGACTGCACAACATCTATTCGTTCCTGCGCGACACCAATCGCCTGGAGGAGCCTGAATGGCTCGCCCATGCCCTGGCCAGCGTCGACGATCAGGCGGCAGCCATATCGCAGTATGCCGTGGAAGGTCAGAGCGAGATCTGCTCCAGAGCCCTGGATATCTTCGTCGAGATCTATGGAGCCGAGGCAGGCAACGCCGCCCTCAAATTCATGGCATACGGAGGTGTCTTCATCGGTGGTGGCATCGCTCCGAAGATCGTGGACCGACTCAAGAGCCCGCTCTTTCTGGACGCGTTCCTGGGCAAGGGCCGCATGCGGGCTCTCATGGAGTATATGCCTGTAAAAGTGATCATGAAATCGCGAGCGGCTCTAATCGGCGCTGCTCGATGCGCAATGCTCAAGTCAGGGCAGATGCTCGCCGCTGCTTCGGTGTCCTCTTGAGCCGGGAGAGCTGATCAGCAGTGTTCGATCAAGAATCGATGCAGCCGTGGCTCAAGCCGCAAAAAGCACCATTTGCTACCTACCTCCTGATCGCCGCCAATATCGCGGTCTATATCGCCATGTGCGTTGCCAGCCGCGGTGACGGGATATTTCAGCCAAGCTCGGCCTTGCTTCTCGAATATGGTGCCAACTATTCTCCTTTCACCCTGAACCATGAAGAATGGCGGCTGTTCACCTGCTTCTTCGTGCATATCGGCTTGATTCATCTGACCATGAATATGTCGGTGCTCTTCCTCATCGGCCGGATCTGCGAGGGGCTTTTCGGCAGGATCCGCTACTTGCTCGTTTATCTGCTATCAGGTCTGGGGGGCTCGCTTCTCAGCGTGATCGCCAATCCAGACTCTCTCTCCGCCGGAGCGTCCGGGGCGGTTCTCGGTCTTATGGGGGCTTTTCTGGCTTTCGTCCGCACCTACAGGGATGACGTCGGCGAGGGAATGTACAGGGACGCCGTCCGCTCCTCTCTCATGTATCTGGCGGTCTGCACCATATTCGGTTTTGCCGTGCACGCCGATCACGCCGGGCATTTCGGCGGCTATATAGCCGGCTTTCTTTTCGGCACGACCCTGGTGCCCGTCAACGATGGGAAGGGTAAGCCTCTCCTGGATATCCTGGTTTTTCTCTTACTTCTCGGAGGAATGTTCGGTATCTATCATCTGACCTGGTCCGGAAAACTCGACTGGTCGGGCAGGGTCCTCGCCGCCAGGGCCATCGGACTGCAGGACCTGGACAAGTGGAAGGAGGCAGAATCTCTATGGCGGAAGCGGCTCGATGGTTTCGGCCCGAGCAAGGAGACTTATGACGGCCTGACGATCTGCCGGGAGAAGCTCGGCGACTACAAGGAAGCCCTGCGTTTCAAGAAGCTGGCGATAGAGCAGGGACCGGTTACGGACAGGGACCGCCAGGACCTGGCCACGCTCTATTACACTCTGGGCGATTACAGGAAGGTCATCGAGATCGAGTCGAAGATCCTGGAGAAGAACAGGGATTTCGTCCAGGGGCGATTCTTGCGAGCCTGCGCCTGGTTCGAGGAAGGCAGGACCGATGCGGCTCTGGCTGAGTTCGACAAGCTCGAGAAAGATGCTGCGGACCATCCCCGGCTGCTGGCCTATGGTGCCGATATGGCCATGGAAGGCGGCCGGTTCGAGCAGGCGGTCAGGCTCGGTCTGCTTGCCGAGAAAGACAATCCCAGTGACGTCGATGTGCTCTTGATCCTGGCCCGCAGCTATGCCGGTTTGAAAGACGAGAAGAAAGCCCGGGAATATCTCGCCAGAGCGGAGAGATGCGATGTCGATCCCCGGGCTCTCATCCACGCTCATTTCAAGATGCTGGTCAATCTGGGACGCAGCGGCGACGCTCTCGAGTATCTTCAAGGGGAGATCGGCAGTTATCCCAAAGAGTTTCAGCTCAAATACTCCCTGGCTCTCCTTCTCTATGACACCGGCCGTTATGCCGACGCTTCCCGGGCCGCCAGAGAGGCCTATGGGCTGGCGGATTCGCCCCGGTTGAAAGCCTATCTCGCTCTCTTCCAGAATGTCTGCCTGGGCAAGGCCGGCCTCGAGCAAGACCGTCTCGCCTTGATTCGCCAGACCGAGCCTCTGGTAGCGGGCTCCGGACTTTTCGCCGAGAGCCTGATCAAATACGCCCTGGACCGGATCAGCGCCGATGAGCTCTTGAAGCGAGCCTCCACCCAGGGCGATCGCACCGAGGCGCATGCCTATATAGGCTTCAAGCTCCAGCAAGAGGGACAGACCGAGCAAGCTCTCGATCATTTTCGCTTCGTTGCCAGAGAAGGAACCAGGACCTTTATCGAATACAACATGGCCAGGGCCGAGCTCGCCGAGGGCCAATGAGAGCTATTCAAACTCAGGTCCGGTCGACCGTTTCGTCCGTCTGGTCTTCGAGGCCTTTATCGGTGGCTTTCTCGAAATCCTCTTTTTTCAGGGCAGGAAGCCTGTCATGGGTCCTGATCTGGATACTGGTGACTATATCCAGCGCCTGATCGAAGGTCTCGACGAAATTCTTGGCGCCGATCACCTCGATGGTGTGCACATCCCTGAGTATCTTCATGATATGCGGCTTGACCCCGACGAAGATCACCTGGGTGCCGCGGTCCTTGCACTTCTCCACAGCCTCTTCCAGAGAAAGGGCGCCGGTCTGATCGATGAAAGGGACGTTATAGAAACGCAAGATGAGATAGCGCAGCCTGGGAAGCTTGTCTACGGCGTCGTTGAAATTCTTCACCTCGCCGAAAAAGAGAGGACCGTGAAAAGAATAGACATAGACGCCGTCTCTGTATTGCGGGGGCAGATGCTCGATCTCCTCCTGCATATGGTCGATGCTGTCGATCATGCCGTGATCGGAGCCCGACTTGTCGCTGAGGCTCTTGGCGAAGAGGATGCAGGCAAGGGCCACTCCCACCACCACCGCGAAGATCAGGTCGACGAAAACAGTGAAAAGAAGAACCACGGTCATGACGATTACATCGGACCGGGGCGTTCGTTTTATAGTCCGCAGGGCTCGCTTGTCCAGGATGCTGACCCCCACCGCGAAGAGGATCGCCGCCAGGCAGGCCTGGGGGATCTCGGCGGCATACTGGCCGGCCCCCACCAGAACGGCTACCAGGAAGAGGCTGTGCAGTACCCCGGACAGCTTGGTGCGGCCCCCGGCATTGATGTTGACCACACTGCGCATGGTGGCGCCGGCGCTGGGTAGACCGCCGAATATCCCGGCGACGAAATTGCCGATCCCCTGACCGACGAGCTCCTGGTTGCTGTCATGTTTTTTGCGGGTGATCTTGTCCATCACCACCGAGGTCAGGAGGCTGTCTATAGCGCCGAGAATGGCCAGGGATACGGCTCCGTGCATGACGACATGCAGCTCGGCCAGGCTGATCCACTTGAGCTGCGGCATGGGGAGCCCCTGGGGAATATGCCCGATGCGAGGAAGCTCCATGGGCATGAGGACCGAGGCGGCGGTGCCGGCAATTAGCGCGATGAGAGCTGCCGGAAGCTGCACCTTGAGGAGACGGCTGAGCAGGGGAATGAGATAGATGGTGGCAAGGGTGATGCTGCCCACCAGGAGGGCATGGAGATTGGCTTCAGCCGGTATCCTCGCGAAGTCCTGCACCGCTGCCAGCACATCGCCCTCGCCTTTGATCCCGAAAAAGGGATTGATCTCGATCAGTATAATAATCATGCCGATCCCGGTCATGAAGCCCGATACGACAGGATAGGGAAAATACTGAATGAGCTCGCCGGCTTTGAGCTTGCCGAGCAGGATCTGGAAAAGGCCGCCCAGGGCCACTGCTGCGAAGACCAATTCGGGGCGCCCGGCGTGATCGGCGACCATCGCCGCGACCACCACCGACATCGGACCGGTGGGACCGGTGATCTGGCCGGGGGTGCCGCCGAAAATGGCGGCGAACAATCCGGCGATGATGGCGCCATAAAGACCGGCTTCGGCTCCCAGACCGGTGGTGACACCGAAAGCCAGAGCTATCGGCAGAGCCACTATAGCAGCCGTAAGACCGCCGAACAGGTCGCCCTGCACGTTGCTGAAAAGCTGCTGCCTTATGGATTTTTGTTCCATATCTTATAGCTTAGCGAACCACCAGAACCGAGCAGGGCGATTCGTGGACGATCTTCTCGGCGGTGTTTCCCAGGAGGTTGCCCCAGATACTGGCGTGACCTTTGTCCCCCACCACCAGCAGGGTGATATTGTTCTCTTTCACATATTCGACCATGGCCTTGGCCGGATGACCGACGATAATCGCCATATGCGTCTCGATCCCGCTTTCCTCGGCTTGCTTCCTCGCCTGACTCTGGATATGGTCGAGCTTGTGCTTCACGGTCTTGTCGGCAGCCAGGACCTCGCTCTTGTTGTAAGAGGCATGGATGGTCTCCTGCACCGAGACTATATGAAGCGGGGCTTTCTTGATCTTGGCCAGCAGAATCGCTTCCGATAGCGCTTTCCACGAATAATCCGAGCCGTCCATTCCGACTGCGATGATACGATTTCCCGGGCTTGCCGATTCTTCCATTGCCACCTTTCCTGTTCTGTTCCTGCCAATTCTAACCTATTGATTAGGCTGGTAAGGACTGTGCACTGTCACTTGTCACGGGACGCGTGACAAAAAAAATTGATAGTCTCCTCTCGGATGGTTCTCTCAGAGCTGGCTATTGCCATCCTTGATCACCGTATGGAACTCGCTGAAAATTTTCTTGTCCAGCTCGAAAGCGTCGGGAAAAACCGCCACATCGCCGGAAAATGGATAGCCGAACAGATAGACCAGAAAAACATTCAGCGAGAGGGTAAGCGCGATGAGGGCGGTCATCACAGCCTGGGTCTTTATGCATTCGAGACCGAAAAAATAAGTGAATATAACCGTGATTACGCCGCCGACGATGAGGAAGAACCACATGGTCGGAGCCACTCCGTGCCTGGCCATGACCAGCCTGGTGCGGCGGTTGTCGCTGAGATTGGAAAGCTCCTCCAGTATCCGGTCCTTGATGCAGCCCATGCCCTCGCTCTCTGCCTCGATATGCGTGGCTTCATGCCAGAGTTTCCAGGTGACTATATGGGCCTCGTCTATGCTCTTGCCCTGGGTCATGGCTGTCCATTCCTTATCGGTGACCAGGTCTACATATTCGGAGCACTGAGCCTGGATGCGCTCGCAAGTGGCGCTCGGAAGCCCGTCGGCGGCAAGATAGATATTGGCTGCGGCGTTGGCTTCTTGCTCGACGGTGAGGCGCATCTCCTGCATATGGGTCATGGCGTCCACCACGACAAAGCCGAGGAGAACGGCATAAAGAGTGCCGATCACCGAGAGCATGTCGCCGGAGACCTCGTGGAAGCTCTTCAGCTTATCGAGACCGAGAATTTTTCGCACCAGCAGCATGCCTGCCACAGCCAGGATTGTGGAAACAGATACGACGGTGATGCCAAGAAGTAGTGTGGACATTGGTAAGGCGCCGGAAATTCTTCGCGAAAAACGCTACCATGGCAGTTTATCACTTCCTGCTATCGGAACAGCGATCACCATGAGCGGTCACCCTGGAAAAGGCTCAGCAGAAAGCACGGCACAAAGCCCGGTCGAGTCGGGCTTCGAGTTTCTGGATCATCCTGCTGACATGGGCCTGCGGGTCTGGGCCGGAACGCAAGAGCGCCTCTTTTCAACCGCGGGGCTGGCACTGACTTCGGTGCTGTTCGATACCAATGAGATAGAAGCCCGGACAGAAAGCGAGATCGAGGTAGTCGCGGGCGATCTCGAGCTGCTCCTCTATAACTGGCTGTCGGAGCTTCTCTTTCTTTTCGACGCCGAGGCGGCTATCTTCAGGGAGATCGATGTTGTCAGCATTACAGCCGATGCCGGCAATCTCTGCCTCAGAGCGCGGGCAAGAGGCGAAGAATACGAGAGCGACAGGCACAGCCTGAAAACCTATGTCAAGGCGGTCACCCTGCATCAACTGCAGATCAGAGCCGGGGAAAACGGCTACGAGGCTGTTATTTATCTCGATATCTGAAACAATGAAAGATTCGCATCTATGAAACGCCTGAGAACAAACACCAAGTGGGACGGTATAGTCGAGGTTGTGGACCGCAACCGGTATCTGATTCCGCGCCGCTATAAAAAGGGCATGAATGTCGATGCCATGGTCTATAGCAGCCCCGAGCTAATCGAGCAAGTGGCGCGGGATCTCTCCATGGATCAGGTCGCAAACGTCGCCACCCTTCCCGGGGTAGTCGGGCGGGCCATGGCCATGCCCGACATGCACCAGGGCTACGGCTTCCCCATAGGCGGCGTGGCGGCAATGCGACCGGACGGCGGAGTCGTATCACCGGGAGGCGTGGGGTTCGATATCAATTGTGGCGTCAGGCTGATGGCAAGCCCTTTCCGCCATGACGAGGTCGAAGGGCGAATGGATGAGCTCGTGGACGAGCTTTTCAAAGCAGTCCCCACCGGCGCCGGCAAGGGCGGCCGCATCAAGCTGTCGGACCGGGACATGGAGGCGGTCCTCACCACCGGCTCTCGCTGGGCTCTCAAGCAAGGCATGGCCAGACCCGAGGATCTAGATTGCACCGAGGACAATGGCATGCTCCCCGGCGCCAGACCCGAATGTGTCAGCGAGCGAGCCCGGCGGCGCGGCGCCAGCCAGCTCGGCACCCTGGGCTCCGGCAATCATTTTCTCGAGGTCGACGTGGTGGATCGGATTTTCGACCGTGACCTGGCCGAGAAATTCGGGCTCTTCGACGACCAGATCTGCTTCATGATCCATTGCGGCTCTCGCGGTCTAGGGCATCAGGTCTGCACCGATTTCGTCGCCGATATGAAGTCGGTGATGAAACGTCATGCCATCGATCTTCCGGATCGCGAGCTGGCTTGCTGCCCGATCGACTCGCCGGAGGGCAAGAGCTATCTGGGCGCCATGGCTGCCGCTGCCAATTTCGCCTTCGCCAATCGGCAGTGCATCAGCCACTGGATAAGACAGGTTATGACTAAGATGTTCGGCAAGAATACCGAGATCAGGCTCGTCTATGATGTCGCTCATAACATGGCCAAGTTCGAGAGCCATTTCGTGGACGGCAGGGAAGAGCGTTTGCTGGTGCACCGCAAAGGCGCCACCAGGGCATTTCCTGCCGGACGCCCGGAGTTGCCGAGAAAATTCCGCGAGACCGGACATCCGGTGATTATCCCCGGCGATATGGGGCGCGCTTCTTATGTCCTGGTCGGTACCGAGAGAGCTCTGGAGGAGACCTTCGGCAGTGTCTGCCATGGTGCCGGAAGACTTATGAGTCGTACCCAGGCCCGTCAGGGAAGAAACAGCAAAGATGTGATCGAGAAGCTCAGAGCCCGCGGGGTCATCGCCCGGGCATCAAGCAGAGAAGGGCTTACAGAGGAGGTTCCGGAAGCCTATAAATCAATCGACGACGTCATCGCCGCCGTCACCGATGCAGGGCTCGCCAGACCGGTGGCGAGGCTGAGACCGGTAGGCGTGGTAAAAGGTTGAGGTAGAAAGGAGACCAGGATGACCAAGTCTCAGGCAAGCAGCAGCAACCGGCTCTGGTATCGTGATGCAATCATCTATCAAGTCCATCCCAAGAGCTTCTACGATGCCAACGATGACGGCTATGGCGACTTCGCCGGGCTCATCGAGAAGCTTCCCTATATCCGCAATCTCGGCGTGGATTGTATCTGGATCCTGCCGTTTTTTCCCTCGCCCCTGAGAGACGACGGTTTCGATGTCGCCGATTACACCTCGGTCAATCCCACCTACGGGCATCTCAATGATGCCGTGCGTTTCATCGAAGAGGCGCACAAGCACGGGCTCAAAGTGATCACCGAGTTCGTGGTCAACCATACCTCCGATCAGCATCCCTGGTTCCAGGCTGCGCGCACGGCTCCGAAGGGAAGCCCCGAGCGGGATTTCTATGTCTGGAGCGACAGCAACGAGAAGTTTCCCGACACCAGAATCATCTTCACCGACACCGAGACCTCCAACTGGACCTGGGACCCGGTAGCCGAGCAATATTACTGGCATCGATTCTTCTCGCATCAGCCCGACCTCAATTTCGACAATCCGGCGGTGCGGGAGGCTGTGCTCAAAGTCATGCGTTTCTGGCTCGATCGCGGCGTCGACGGTCTGCGACTCGATGCGATACCGTATCTGGTGGAACGTGAAGGAACCAATTGCGAGAATCTCCCGGAGACCCATGCTGTGATCAAGGAGCTCCGGCGGGAGCTGGACAAGCACTATAAAGACAGGATGCTCCTCGCGGAAGCGAATCAATGGCCCGACGACGTGATTCAATACTTCGGCAACAGCGACGAATGTCATATGTGCTACCACTTCCCGGTGATGCCCCGGATTTATATGGCGGTGCACAAAGAAGACTATCAGCCGGTGGTGAAGATCATGAGGGAGACTCCTGAGATTCCCGCCGATTGCCAGTGGGCGGTTTTTCTGCGCAACCACGATGAGCTCACTCTCGAGATGGTGACGGAGGAAGAGCGTGACTATATGTATCACGCTTATGCTCCCGATCCGCAGATGCGCATCAATGTCGGGATCAGGCGGAGGCTGGCTCCGCTGCTGGATAATGACAGGAACAGGATCAAACTCCTGAACGGCATTCTCTTCTCCCTTCCCGGCACGCCCATCATCTATTATGGTGACGAGATCGGCATGGGCGAGAACATCTATCTCGATGATCGAAACGGCGTTCGCACACCCATGCAGTGGAGCTCGGATCGCAATGCCGGATTTTCCCGGGCTGCTTTCGAGCGCCTCTATTCGGCTCCTATAAACAATCCGGTCTTCGGCTATCAGTCCGTCAACGTCGAAGCACAGGAGCAGGATATCTCCTCGCTTCTCTATTGGATGCGAGCGATCATCAACGTCCGCCGGCAGACCAAGGTCTTCAGCCGTGGTGCCGTAGAGTTTCTGGAGCCGGAAAATAAGAAGATCCTCGCCTATGTGCGCTCTTTCGAAGGCAAGTCAGTTCTCTGTGTCTTCAATCTAGCCAAGACGGCCCAGAGCGTCGACCTCGATCTGAGCGCTTACAAAGGCTGCACTCCGGTGGAGCTCATGGGCGAGAGCCGCTTCAACCGTGTCTCCGAATGGCCGTATGTTCTAACCTTCGCGCCACATTCGTTCTACTGGCTTCAACTCGTTCCGGAGGATATCTCATGAACTATCTCGCTCTTTCCTTTGTCCTCTTCCTCCTCGCCATACTTCCTGTCAAGGCCCATGAGGGAAGCGCCGGCGCGCATCTCATCCTCGGGGTCGATGTCGGTCTCGCGGTCGGCATCGTCCTCGGCTTCTTGCTCGCCATAGGGCTATTTGCTGTAATGCGCAAACGCTCGCGCCAGGATTGAGGCTGTTGAATCGTCCTGGAATCAGTTGATTACGACACTCACCCCTGACCGGCTTGCTCGGCTTGTTCCATAGCGCCTGCGGCCTCGGCCAGCGCCTCGGTGAAGGTCGACTGGTAGCTCTCCGGATCACTATACACATCCTGCATAGTGACTCCCTTTTTGCTCAATTGCGCCTCTACCGAGCTCATCAGGCTGCTGGAGACCTCATTGCCGGAGAAGCGGTCGAGCATCGCCCGGTAGTCGTTGTTGAACGACACGCAACACGGGTTCAAACCGGCCGAGGCTACGCTCATAGCGCCCTGGGCTTGCTGCTCCGATGCTTTATCTGTTGCTATTGCAGGTCTATCTACCATGTTCATGTCCTCGGGTGGTCATATGACTGCCCAATCCCCCGGCTCATTCTATCGGCCCGGTGTGACCGCTACGCAACTGCAAGGAATTCTTCCAGGTCCGCTTGCCCGCCGTTGCCGGCGTCTGGGACCGGTACTCGCCGCCCTCGCTTGGTGGCGGAAGCTGTGACTTGGTTTAGCAATTCACATGCGCCTGTGAATTGCCTACACCCGGAGAAAAAACTCCAGCACGTATGCCCGGCTCGCAAAGCCGGGACGGCTCCTGCCGTCCCGGGGCTGCTCGCCGCTCCAAACAGATAGGCAATACTCTATCTTGATTCGATCCTATCGCGCCCTACTGCTAAATATGTGCAGTGGAGCGTTCTCCTTGATTAAATATCGCCTCCCTGGGCATTCGAATGACCATGCGAAATTTACCTTGGGCCAGGTTGCGCTTGTGTGGCTAAGTGAAATGTCTCCCTGTGTGGAGCCATCGATCAACTCCAGCAGCTCGATCCCCGCGCCGGCGGCCACGGCGATCACTTCCTGCATGTTCCATATTGCTATTCCACCACCACTCTATCTTGCGCTCAGTTGCCGCAAGAGCTGATCGATCTCTTCCTCGCCGTCGCCCCAGGCCACTCCGTCCACAGCCACCTGCTCGGAATTGCCGGCGCCGCGCTGGACAGCGGAGAGCCTTGCCCATTCGCCTGCAAGCAGAGCGTCCTTTTCGTGAAGCTGCATATAGCGCTCATAAGCCTGGCGTCGGGTCTCGTTCAGACCATCGAGCCGATCCGAGAGCAGTGTCCTCAGCCTGTCGCGAGCTTCCCTGGAGATCTCAGGACTCCATGCGTCGTCGTCTCCGTTCTGGAATCTCTTGAAATTGCGATAGTAGTCCGCGAACTCCGCAGGCGGCTCGGCGGTGCCGAAAAGGTGCTTGTTGTAGGCAGCGCTGGTGCCGTCACCGCGGTTGATCTTGACGATGAGCTTGATGGCGGCGTTGGGATCGTCGGACTGGAGAGCCTTGAGGGCGCCGTTGGTGACGCGGAAGTCGTTGGCGCTCTGCAGCCAGGCCTGACCCACCGGGGCGTTGTTCTTGTAGGCTTCGATCAAATCCGGCACGCGAGCGCGGTCGGCTTCGGAGAGGGCGATCTCGTCCAGGGTAGAGCGTTTGTGAAGGACGCGGTTGACGAAGTCTCGATCGGCCTGGCGCCCGACCTTGCTCTTGTAAGCTGCCATCACCGCATTTATGTCCGCGGCGTCGTAATCTGCTTTCACTCCAAGCTCGTCGGCCAGCGCTCTGAGGATGGTATTGTCCTGCTCGCCGTGCACGGCCTCGTGATAGAGACTTCCCAGGAGGCTGGCGCCGGTATCCCGTTTGATCAGGTCCTCTTTGTTGAGGGTTATCTCGCCGGCGCTATAGCTCGCCTTGCTGGCTCCCATATGCTCGCCTTCCCTGAGCTTGATCTCCATGTGCGGCAGGTTGTGGCGGTCGGCGAATTCATCCAGAGCCATCTGCAACTCGTCCCGGCGGACCTGCAGGTGCTTCTCCACGTGCTGGCTTACGAGATTGCGGCTCTCTCTGGCGTTCAGGAACTCATCGACTATCTTGAGCTCCTCGGGGCTGTTCTTGAAGAACTCCCGGGCCACGTTGTTGTCGAAGTAAGCCTGGGGAGGCAGATCGAATGTGGTATCGAGCAAGATCTGGTAGTCGGTTACGGCTTTGTCATAGCGTTTCTTGGCCGCATCCAGCGGCTTCATGAGCGGGGTGAGATCACGCCATTGCTCGATTCTGGGCAGGACCGACTCGACGAATTCATCAGCAGCTTCGCTGTTGGTAAGGGGAGAGCGAACCACCTCGATATCACGGAATAGCTGCATCCGCTCGTCGGAGCTCATCTTCTGGACGTCGCGCTGAGGTCCCCAGAGCTTCCTCTTGCCTCTGCCGCTATTCAGGCTGTCGAATGAGCCTTCGGCGAAGAGATCCGTCTCGAGCTCCGCTACGTGCACGGTACCGTCCGGGCGCCTGGTCTGGGACCGGCCGCCTTCCGGTTGCCAGTGCAGGTCACCATCAGCGGTGACATCCGCACGCCCACGGATGTTGTAGGCGCCCTCCGGATGGGTGGCGTCCTGGACTCTCCAGTTCTCCCCGTCCAGGCTGCGGTAGACGACGCCATTCGGGTAGGCGACTTCTCTCACCTCTCCGTTGGTGTCGTATCCCAGGCGCGTCTTCTGGCCTTGCGGAGAGATGATCTCCAGCACTCTGCCGGCGTCGCCTTCCTGCTTGACCATGGATCCGTCCGGATGTCTGATTGTCGTGTCGCCGTTCTCCGGACGCCAGCTCAGCCTGCCGTCATCCGAAAGAGTCATGGTGCCTCTGATATCGTAGCCCCCACCGGGAGCCGTCGCATCCGTCACACGCCAGGTGACGCCGTCCTGGCTCGAATAGACTATGCCGTTGGGGTGTTTGACCTCGAGCACTTCGCCTGCGGGACCGCGGCTGATCCCCAGGGTCTTGCCTTCCGGTGTGACGATTTCGGTGAGCAGCCCGCCTCTGCGGTCGTATTTGAGTATCGAGCCGTCGCTATTGCGAACCTGCAGGTCCCCGCCTTCCGGATGCCAGGCAAGACGGCCGTCATTGCTCACCGCCATGCTGCCACGCACATCGTAGCCGCCGTCTGGATGGGTGTTGTCGGTGACATGCCAGGTGACACCGTCTTCGGTGCGATACCTGACACCACCGGGATAGGTGACATCGTTGACGCCGCCGATCTCGTCATAACCCAGCTCGACCCTGCCGCCGCGCTGGCTGTCGATGGCTCCGATTCTGCTGGTGCCCTGATCGACCTCGAGATAGGCGCCGCTTCCGCTATCGTAGACGCGCCGTTTGAGAGTTCCGTTATCGCTTTCCCTGAGCATCTCCTCTAGTGACTTGACCGGGGCAGCCGGGATATCGGCGGCGCGAGCCTCGGCGCTGAGGGCGATAGGCTCGGGCTCCCATGCTATCCGCCCGTCATCGCCCACGGACATGCGAGCCCTGATATCGTAGCCGCCATCAGGTGCGGTGGCATCTTTCACCCGCCAGTTCGTGCCATCTGCCGAGGAATAGACGACGCCGTTCGGGTAAGTGACTTTGCGGATCTCGCCCGAGCCGTCGTATTCTATATGGGTCTTATTGCCATCGGCGTCCAGGAGCCGGGTCACCTGGCCGGAGTCTCGATCCTTGACGAAGCCGGAGCCATCCGGACGTCGCACCGTCGTGTCGCCGCCCTCCGGATGCCAGGTGATGTCGCCTTTCTCGGAGAGCGTCATGCTCGCCCGGATGTCGTAGCCACCATCAGGGGCGGTTTGATCGGTTACGTGCCAGTTGAGCCCGTCTTCGGTGCTGTATTTCAGTCCGTTGGGAAGGGTGACGTCCCTCAGCTCACCGGCGGTGTCGAAACGGAGATAGCTCATGCGTCCGTCCGGAGCCATGATCCGCTCGATCTGTCCCTTCGAGTCGTGCATGATCATGGAGCCGTCAGGATGCCTGACGCTCAGGCTGCCGCCTTCAGGGTGCCAGGAAATACTGCCGTCTTCGCCGGCGGACATCTTGCCACGGATCTCGTAACCGCCGCCGGGGGCATCCTTGTCTGTGACCTTCCAGTTGACGCCGTCTTCCGTGGCATAGCGGACGCCGTTTGGGTGCACCACCTCGGTCAGATTGCCGGACTGATCGTAGCGCAGGTCAACATGGCCGCCGCGCTCGTTGTCGATTGAGCGCAAACGGCCGCTGTCCATGTCTACTTTGAGGTTGGAGCCGTCGGCGGCGTCCATTGAGCGAAGACCATCAACGCTCTCCCGGGCGGCAAGTCCACTGTCCTCGGCTTCGATCCTGGCTGCCGCTCGCCAGAAATCGATATTGTCGGGATCGATCATCTTCGGGTCTATGTCCGGGAAGCGTCCGCTCTCGGCCATCTGGCGAGCGCGGCTGACAACGGCGCGCACCTGATCTTCGCTCAGGTTGAGCTTTCTGGCGAGCTCGGACTGGGAGCCGGCGTCCTCGAACTGCCGGGCGAAATTGCCGAGCTTCTGCCGGAGCGGATCAGAGATCTCCTGACCGGCAAATGTCTTGTGCAAGCCGACGTCAAGGAGGCTGTTCCGGAAAGTGGATAGCTCGGGGATCTCGTCGGTCGTGAAGGCTTCGCCGAGATCGAGGTTGCGAACTACTCCGTCTTCTGAAATCGCGATGTTGTGCAGGTTGATGTCGTGGTCTCCGTAGACCAGCCTCTGGACGATGGCTTCTTCGAGCTTGGACTTGAGCGCCGGATCCTCATTCAACAGGCGAGGCAGGTCCTCGTCGAAGCGATCTACCCGGCCGAACCGCTCCACTGTGCGAGTGCGCAAATGGTCCTGGAGCGCTTCCGAGCTTCCGACGGACTCCTGCACCCAGCCGTCCACAGTGCGACCGTTGACGGTGGCGCTTGACTCCATCGCCGCAGGATATCTGCTGTCGAAGCCGATGATGTCGCTCAGCTTGTGTCCCGCCATCTCGTTTTGCAGGCGCGCTGCCTGATGCTCGGGCGTACGCTCGGGGGCGTGGAAGACCACGTCTATGTGCCTGCCGTCGGCGGTCTCCATCTGACCGGGATAGACTTCTGTGCGCCGGCTCTCGGGGTGGACGTCGCCGTCCAGCCTCAAGTGACCCTTGCTCAGGTCCTCTTCGGCGGAGCTGGCGAAAGTCCTGGCGGCTACCGGAGCGTCCGGCGCCAGGCTCTCGATGGATGCCGTTGAGGGGGCAAGCTGGTATTCGTGGCGGGGCAGGAGCATGCCACCCTCGCCGGTGTCGAGATAGCTGTATACGGTGCCGTCCTCGGCTGCCAGGTAGCTCTTTCCGTGAATCTCTACCGGCTGGTATTTGCCGAGATCGTCATCAACCTGGATCGCCTTTGCTGCCCAGCCTTCCCGCTCCGGATAGCGGACGATGGCGCGCCCGCTCGAGTCGTCCACTCCGGCGAGCACGGCCTTCTGCCCGTTCACCTGCACCAGATCGCCTACGTCGTGCAGGCTCTGGTCGGGCAGCACTACCCGGGTGGCGGGCACATCGGCGAGGTTGGCGATCTCGGCTTGCGCTGCAGGTCCCGGGAGGAGATCGTCGACGATGCCCGCGGGCGGATCGGCTTCGCGGCCCAGCGCTCCCAGACCTCGCATCAGCCCTTTCAGACCTATGGTCATGCCACCCGCCATGAGGGTGCCCGTGGTGGCGCCCATGAGGGTAGAGTTGCCCACCACGGCGATGTTCTCTTCGAAGCTGCGGGAGCTGTCCCACTCGGCTGCGCCGTAGACGCCGCTCGACAGACCGCCTCCCACGTTGCCGGAGGCGCTGTTCAGGGCTACCTCTCTGAGCATCGCCTTGGTGCCGTTGGCTGCTTCGGTCCGGACAGCCTCGTTGAGACTGCTGGTGATTATCCGCTGCACGTCGGCGACGTCGTCCGCGCTGTTGGCCACGCTGCGGGCTATTGTCTTGATAGCGCTCTCGCTCACCTCGTCCGCGCCGTTGGATATGGCGAAAGCGACTTGCTCGAAAGTCTTCCGCTCGAGGATCTCTTCGGCTCCTTCCTTGAAGATCTGTCTGCCGCTCGCCAGCATTATATCGTCGGCTTCAGCCATGATGGTCCTGGTGGCGGTGGAGGCCGTACGCCCTCCGATCTTGAGCATCTGCGCCGCTTGCGCCGGTCCCAGGAAAATGGTGGCGGCCTCTACCGCACCACTGGCGCCATCGGTGAGAACCTGCTTGCCGGAGAAGTCGTAGTCATTGCCCATGATCGCGGACTTCGCACCGACTTTGAAAAGCGCTCCTCCGACGCTGGTATAAGCCAGGAGCGAGAGGCTGACGCCACCGGTAAAGCTGGCGCCGGCGACACCGGCGGCGATGATAGTGCCGTCCACGAGCATGTCGGCGGCGGCGCTCTCTGATTCTTGATAGAGCCTGAGAGCCTCACCGAGCTGTTCTTGATACTGCTGGCGCTGCTCGGCAGGCATCTCCTCGTAGGCAGCGGAGTATTTCGCCATGCCGGCGGCATATTGATTGAGATCGTCCATTGTCATGTCGCCGGTGCCGTCCATGGCATCCACGACCGAGCGCCCGATGCCATCCACGCTCTCATAGACCCGGTCCCTGGCCTCGTTGAAGGCTTCGCGATCGGAGAGCGGCTCTGCCCGCATCTCGCTTTCGACCACCATCCGGTCGTCGCCGCCGGTCTCATCGATCAGATCGCCGCGCAGATCCGACCCGTATTTGATCCGATAGGCTTCCGCCACTTGCTCTGTCTGCTCCGGGGAGAGCTCCGAGAGGACTTTCTTGATCTCGGCGGAGTCGGCACCGACTCCCAGGATGGAAGCTCGCAACTTGTCTTCCGGTCGCATCTCGCCGTTCTGCTCGACGATATTGAGAGCCACTTTGCGCTCCTCTTCACTGAGGAAGGGAAGGACCCCGTCGGGATCAGCCTTGATCTCGGCGCGATCCTCGGGGCTCGCGTTTTGAAGAGCCTCGTACAGTCCTTTCTCGTTGTCGTCGAAGACGCCCTGATAGAGCTCGGCTTTCACCTTGAACGGCAGCCTGCCGCCTTCCATCAGGGGTCTGGCGTAGCGATCATACTCGTCGGGATCGAGCGCCGCATGCAGCGCTTCGTCGAGCTCGGCCCGGAAAGCCGGATCGTTCGCCAGTCTCTCTTTGACCTCGGGCTTCCTGAGGGCTTTCTCGAGATCGGCGATAACAACGGCCTCGTCCGTGTTCATGTGGGTCGCCTGCTCGTGAATCCGGGCAATCACGCTGTCCTCGGGATTCTCGTTTCTCTTTATGGAGTCGAGCAGAGCGAAAGCCGCTTTCTGCTCGCTTCCTTCGTCCATGGCGCTTCGCACACCCTCGTCGACTTTCTTCCGGAAATCCTCGTCCTGCCGGTAGCGATCCCTTTCCTCCGGCGTCATTCTCTTGATCGCTTCGAGGACTCCTTCCTCGTCGTCGTTGAATATGCCTGTCTGATCGTCTATGGCGTCGGTGACCGAGCGCTGCACCGTCCTGGACGCTTCGAAGGTCTCTGCCCCGGCTTTGCGATCCAGCAGCTCCCGGGCGCGGGCCATCTCGCTGTCGCTCAGATCGGCGGCGAGCACGCGCTCGATCTCTCGCCTGTGTTCGGGGCTCTGCTTGAGCTTTTTCCAGTCCTCTTCCGACATGTCCTCGATGGTCTCGAGGACATCTCCCACGGAATCATCGATGATACCACCGTGCTCGGCCAGCTTGCCGACCAGTGATCCGTCGGGATTGGCGATCATGTCTTCCCATTTGGCCATCTCGCGATCGTTTCCGGCACCTTTCATAGCCGAGTGGAGCCGGTTGTAGTAATCCAGATCGTCTTTCTGCCCCTGGCTCAGATCGGTCGACCCGGATTCCGCCAGCCTCTTGCCCTCGAGATAAGAGCGTCTCTCCTCCGGTCGGAGGCTCTTGAGAGTGAGCTCGATCGCTTCTTCGTTGTCGTTGAAGATACCGGTGTTGTCACCGATTCTGGTGGCGGCACTGAGCTTGCCTATGCGCGCGTACTCGAGCGCGTGACGGGTATCTTCGTTGGCCAGGTAGGTGGTTCCCATACCGGTACCGTCGTCAACCACTGTTCCGAAGGCGGACATGATTTTCGCTTCGCCGTTGTTCTCGAGAAATTTCGTCCTCGCCTCCGGCGACGCGTCCCGGAAGGTCTCCTCGAACATATCGAGATTGCCGGCGGACAGCGATATCTCGGCAAGCTTCGCCGTGTCCTCGGGGGTGCGCTTGTCCGTGCCTTTCAAATAAATCTCGAGCGCCTGCCTGGTGCTCTCCGGGAGATTCTCATCCTGGAGAAGAGCGTCGCTTATGCCTACTCCATGCGCTTGCCGGTAGTCCCTGTCGAGCTCTTCTATCTGGGTGGAGTTGAGGGTGGAGATGGTATCACGCAGGTCTTTCTCGATAATCTCGTTGCTGCGGGCTCCGATCCCCCATTCTTTGTGCTCGATGAGACCGACATAGACGCGGGAGACATCGGTGCCGCTTCCCTTCCAGAGCTCCATGGAGCGCGCCAGATCCGAGCCCGATAGCTCGTCTTCGAGCTCGTCCTCGATGCCGTGACCGGTCCTCTGCCGGTAGAGCTCATCGAGCCTGGTCCGCTCCTCGGGCGTCTTGAGGAGCTTGAGCTGCTCATTGATTGCTTCCTTGTCCGTACCCAGTCCCAGCAAGCCACCGTTGGCGGCATTGTCGATGGCCTCGGCCATGGCCTGGAGCTGTTCGCTGTTCAGCGGCTTGTGCTGCTCGCCTCCGTTCGGCGCCACCGACTCGGCAGGTCCGATGTCATGCTGGCTGGCGGCTGCCGCCTCGGCGGGAACAGCGGCGGACCGCGCCAGAGTCGCCTCCTGCGTCGTGGCCGCAGCCGGCGCTACAGTCTGATCAGCGCTCTTCTCTCCGGCGGCGTTCCAGATCCTGAGGGCCTTGCTCAGATCCGTGCCCGACATCTCGTCGCGCAGCTCAGCCTCGATTCCGAAGTCCTCATCCCCATACTTCTGCCTGTAGATCTCGTCCAGTAGGTCACGATCTTCTTTTGTTCGCAGCTTTTCGAGCTGGCGGTTGATCTCGGGCACATCGGTGCCGATTCCCAGAACGCCGCCGTTTGCCGCCTTGTCTATAGCCGCCGCGATCTTCTCTACCTGCTCCCTGGAAAGAGGCTGAGCAGGGGAATCGGTGAGCTTGACCTCGGTCAGAGGCGTCGTGGCGGCGGCATTGTCTGTTTTGCGGATAATCGAGAGAGCGTCTTTATCGCCGAGGGCCTGCTGGCTTACATGCTCTCCGGTCTGCCCGCCGGAGGAGCCGGCCGGCGCGTCGGTGGGAATATGGGCGCTATCGTGCTCGTTGCCCATGTGCTGAACAACCCTGAAAGGACGTATAAATTAGAAAAGAGCCTGATGCTTAGCTTATACCCGGCTATTTCTTATATGAAACAACGGAGTACCAGGCCTATGTAGGGTAAGAGATACCGAAGGGAGCGAGTGGATCAGAGTCATATCTTAAGAGGCAATTGTGACACAGGTGTGAAAGCTGGCATTTCATCAGTGTCGCTCGCCGGCCTCCCTGATCGAGCGCCAGCACGAGATGGCTGAGACGAGCGCCGCCCGAGCCGGCAGTTTAGCTATCCTGCTTGGCGACGTCACCGTGATTGTGCGAGTCTCTCAGCCGCTTGACGCGGCACAGTAGAGAGTATGCTTCGCTGCTTCGACCCAGGGACAGGGCGTGGATCCGGAGCGGGGGCTCAGCCCCGTCACTGCCCTCACGATACGGGTGCGCTTTTTGTCGCGCCAGGCAGCGCTCGATAAGCCAGTTCGGCTCGAATCCTGCCCACTCTCCCCCCGGCGATTGATAAAGATTGGGTCCGCATACAGGCTCGACTTCGAAGAGCAGAATGTGTGCCAATTCAGCAATGGAGAATGGCGACTCGGCAATGAGCTCTGCGAGCCATTGCTGCTCTGCATCATCGCGATAGCTGTCCAGGAACATTTCGGAAAATGCATCCCATACCTGCACTCGGGCAAGGTCGGCGCCATGCTTCTTCGCTTCCTCTTTCCACAGTATTCGCTGTCTCTTGATTGCAGTCACCTCTGGGGATTCGGCCAGTTGTATGAAGGAGAATTACCACACAGATTCCGGTTTTACATAGGCGACTACATGAAATCGTTTTTTGAATTGCGCGAACGATATCGTCTCTTTATGCCCCCAGGGATTGTATAGGGTTACGCTTCCTCCGTCTTTGCCGTTTTTATCGAATTCGAGGACCGAATAGACGTGGTTGGTGACGTCTGAGACGCTGGTGGAGACTCCCGGCTTCTGCCAGGCTACCACCGGGGTCTTGTCCTTCCGATCGGTGCCGACTGTTGCATCGAGCTTGGCCTTCGTCATTGTCGCGCTCACCGGATGCGGTGGTATCCGCTGAAGGAAGGGGATGGGAACGGCGAGCCAGTCCTGATCGGTGCCCTTGCCTGTGAGGATGTGCAGTAGATGGCCGAGATTCACGCCACCGCCGTCGGCGCCTTCGGATGGGAGGTTTCCTCCGCTCATATTCAAAACGGTACGGCGGTAGAAGTGCTTCTGACAGAAGGTCCCGTAGGCTTTTTCGATAATCGGCGCCCATTTGCCATGGTCGGCGGCTCCGGCGAATAAGCCGCGCTCAGATTCGGTGGGCGGATCGATGGTGATGGGCTCGTCTTTTTTTCCGGGGAACGTGACTGTAAAGGTTCCGTCAGGGTTCTCCCGGATCATGTTCTTAATTGTCTCCGGGTAGTTATGCGCCACCGCCGCCAGTGAGGCCATGAAATAGCAATCACCCAGGACACCCTGAGAGACTCCGTAGATATCCGGATTCTTATCGGCAAAGAGGTCGTCCGTGCCTCGGGTTTGCATCTGATGGGTGCGAGCCAGGATCATGTCCATGCGATTGAGGAATTTGTCCGCCCGATCACCCATGTCGTTTTTCGTGAAATAGGTCAGCATGTCGGTCGTAGATACGAGATCGCGGTTGTCGTCGTTCTTGATATAGAAATCAATCAGCTCTCTTTCCTCCTTCGGCAGGCTCTTATCCCGCGAGGCGATCTCCAGCTCGTTCCGGCAGATGTAGCCGTCATGATCGCGATCGAGAGCTTTTACTCCTTCGAGGCTGTAAGGATTGTTTTTCTGTGCGGCTTTCCATTCGATGACCTTGCCGGCGACTTCGAGGTCGCCTTTCGAGATCCCGAACTCCTTCTTGAACAATCCTGCGTCGCGGTTCATGTCTTGCAGGGTCTTTCGCGTTCCGTAGAGTGCCGCCAGAACCTGGGCTGTTTCCGCTTTGTTGTCTCTGTTCTCGATCTGGCTCACCAGCTCATCGTAGGTGAGCACTCCGTTCTTGTTCTTGTCCCAGGCATCGAACATCTTCCGGGCGTTCTCAATGACCTCCGATTTGCCGAGCAGGGCCGGCTTATCTTTCCCGTCCTGGCAAGTGTCTCTTGCCGCCGCTCCTGCCTGGTATTCAAAAGCATCGAGATGCGAGACTGTGTGCCCACTGCCTGAATCTGTCGATTCGAAAGCTCCCCCGAACATCGCCATCTCTCTTCAAGGTGATCTTCACGATATTGCGTTTCGAAAACAACACAGAAATGACAGCGCTTACTTCGCCTGGCTCTGGGACTGAGGATCGCTGGGCAGGGCGTCGCTTATCACCTTGTTGATATAGCTGATTGCGATGCAAAGGACGACCGAGCCGAGGATGGCGAAAAGGATAGCCATGCCGGCCATACGCTGCAGGTAGGATTGCTTTCTGTCTTCTAGGCTCATTGTCTTTCCTGATTTGCAAGAGGGCTCTGCTTCCATTTAACACTACGGCGAGGACGACTGTTCTCTCGAGTTCATTGCTCTATTCTATCGGTGTTTCTCTTATCAGAAGCGGAGGCATACTAGCTATTAGAGGTCTCACCTGTCCACATCATTTCCGGAAGGGCGTTTTTATGAACAGAATCACTTTGTTGTCGCTGTCTCTTGTCGCCGGGCTCAGCTTCTCCTGCGGCGTCGCATGCGCTCAGGATTCCACTCAGCCCCCGCCGGGACAGGGCCAGGCAATGGGTCAGGGCCAGGGAGGCGGTCGCCGGTTCGGACCGCGAGCCAGGATGAGACGAATGCGTGAGCGCCGAGCCCAGCAAGGGCAGGGTTGGGGTGGTCAAAATCAAGGAGGACCGCAGGGCGGACCTCGAGGCAATGGACAGGGCTGGGGACCGCCCGGCGGCGGACCTCAAGGAGGACCGCAGGGCGGACCTCGAGGCAATGGACAGGGCTGGGGACCGCCAGGCGGCGGGCCTCAAGGAGGACCGCAGGGCGGACCTCGAGGCAATGGACAGGGCTGGGGACCGCCAGGCGGCGGGCCTCAAGGAGGACCGCAGGGCGGACCTCGAGGCAATGGACAGGGCTGGGGGCCTCCCGGCGGCGGGCCTCAGGGTGGACCGCCAGGCGGCGGACAGGGCTGGGGACCGCCAGGCGGCGGGCCTCAAGGAGGACCGCAGGGCGGACCTCAAGGCAATGGACAGGGCTGGGGGCCTCCCGGCGGCGGGCCTCAGGGTGGACCGCCAGGCGGCGGACAGGGCTGGGGACCTCCCGGCGGCGGACCGCAGGGCGGACCTCAAGGCAATGGACAGGGCTGGGGACCTCCCGGCGGCGGGCCTCAGGGGCAAAATCCTCAATAGCTCGGAGTCAGCGCGTACGCAGGGAATTGAGAATCGGCACCAGAATCCCGGCGGTTCCGATGGCAGCGCCGATGAGAGTCTGCATCAAGAGGTAGCCGGAGAAGCCTCCTGAGAGCATCAAAAGAAGTGATGTCGCTACTTCGCGATTGAGCATCATGCCCAGAAGGCAAAAAATCGCGGCTATGGGCGCTATCTTAGGACCGTATTTGTACTCGGAGGTCCGGTGGATAAGCAGACCGAGACCGTATCCGATCCCGAAGACTATGAGCCATGAGAAAAATCCTCCGTAGGATTCTGCGTTCACCCAGGAGAGGATCAGACCGGCTGCCGCCGAGACCACGGCAACCTTAATTTTAATCACCGGTGGAATCTTTAGAATGTGACTCTCGAAGCGGCCGGAGCAGGGTCCGCATCGATTGCCGACGGCACACTCGACGAGACATTTCGGACAAACCGGGGCAGAACAATCTATACAGCTGAGTCGAGTTTCGGAATGATCGCAAGCGCCCATTTGTTGTTGATCTCGAAAGATGTTGAAGTCCAAGACTAATTATTCCTCGAACTGGATCGTGGCAATCGCCTCGATAATCCTTCTTGTCGGTCTTGTGGACGCGGCTGGCTTCTGGCTTCCGTTTGCCAGCGATCCGGGCGGCGCTTTGCAGGCCCTCACCAACAAGAAAAGGGTAGATTTTTCCGATGCCGACGAAGGCGGGGTCGAGGATATCAGCCAGAGCAGCGAGACAGAAATAGTCCTGCCCGACCTGAGCGACTCGAAGGCCGTAGAGTCTACTCTCTCACTGCATGTGAAGTTCGACGATCTGCCGGAGCGTTTCGATTTCGTATCGGCATCCCCGGGTGCGGGCAATGAAAGCAAGATCTATACAAGATTTGTCCTGCGCGACAGACGCACACGAACACAGTTCGATCTGACCGTCGAGCCTGACGGCGGCAGCGGTCCTGATTCCGTCGTGGAGAGGAGCGCTTCTTCCATGAAGGCGGTGATCGAGAAGAATCGGAGAGATGTCGGCGGCAAGACCATGCCTTTCGCGGTAGGCACCAGCGGCGATACCGCAGGATCGGTCTTTGTTGGTTGTGTCTCGATCGGCCGGAGCAAGCTGCTCGTCTTTAGCATCCATCCGGGTATCACCGGCCATGAGCTCGACCGCAAGCTGGTCGATCAGTTTTTCGACCATGTCGAGAGCATCCGGTAGAGGTTTTCAAGCCTGAGAGGTATTGCACGGGCGCCGGCCCGAGTCTCTCAGCGCGATACGACTACGCGATTGTAGCGATCGACGGTGACGAACTGAGCCTTGTCGCGAGAACGCCTTGGCTGGTAGTGCGACTGGTGGCTGGCCTGCCGATGGCTCGAATAGACCGGGGTCTGATCGATCTGGTATCCGTGATCGAATATCGCCATAGGAGGCGGTGGCGGCACCAGGTAATTCTTCCCTATAACAGGCGCTTTGTGAGTCGAACTCTTGCGAGCCGAATTTTTCCGGGTTGCCGGAGTCGGGAGCTTGGATTTAGGCCTGTAGACCGGAGCGGCTTCGGGAGCCGGCAGCGAATCGGCACTGGCGGCGGCAGCGGAGCCCGCCGAAAGAAGCACAGGAGATTCGTCGGCTCGAGCCATCCGGGGAAGGGACATCGCAGAGAATGTTCTGCTCGGTTCCTTCGCAATTGCTTTCTCAGGCTCTCTTCTTGTCTCGGCGGTCGTGGATGCGGCTCTTGCCGAGGGCGTCTCGGTGAAAGCCGGACTGGCGCTCAGGCTAACGCAGTGATAAGCCAGCCATATGCAGATGTTGACCGAGACAAGGCAGGCATAGACCGCCGGATGCATCTCGATGGCTATGAATCGTTTGATCAGATTTGATTGCGACTCGATCATGCAGAGAATGATAGCCCGGCAACAGCTGGTATGCCTAATTACTTTTGAATAATAGCCGGGTCGAGGTCGGCTCATGATCGTCTCAAGGGTGATAAGCAGCCGCCTGATTGACTGTGTTTACAATGTCGGCATAGCCTTTCCAGGAGCGCTCGATATTCTCCATCCCTGTCTGGTACTGGCTGCCGGCGCTCTGGAAATGCGCCTGGACGGTCTCCACCTTTCCCTCTACCTTTCCCTCTACCTTTCCCTCTACCATTCCCTCTACCTTTCCCTCTACCTGGTCGGCGCCGGGCAGCTTGCCGAGCGCCTCTTTAGCTTTATCGCTGCCTCTGCGGGCAGCCTCCTTGAGCCACCAGACTCCTTCCGAATGGCTGACGGGCAGTTTTTTCGCCTCCACCAGCACCTGGCCCAGGGTGACCTGTGCTTCCACCACACCGTGCCGGGCTGCTTTGCGAAGCCATGTCACAGCTTCGTCGCTGTCTTTCCTGACAGCGATTCCGGCCTTGAGCAGGAAATGACCGAGCTGGGACTGGGCTTCCGGGAGCTCCTGGTCGGCGGCTTTCTTGTAATACTCGTAAGCTTTCTCGGCGTTCCTCTCGACACCGACGCCGTTCTCGTAGAGCATACCCAGGACGGTTTGAGCCCTGGCATGACCGCTGTCCGCCAGGGCGTGCAGGTGCTTGTGAGCGGTTGTGTAGTGCTTGTGCTTCAAGTGATTGCATGCCGTCTCGAAACGTCTGTCATGGCTGCTCTTCGCCAATAGCTGTTGGCTCGACGCAAAGAGCATTAACGCCGCTGAAAGAATGAAGTAGTGGCTTCTCGAGAACTTCCTGATCATGCATTACATGGTACCCTTTCTGCGGAGGAAGCGACCATGTCAAGTTTTGCCCGAGCAATCACCAGAGCAATCGTAAGTCTAATGCTGGTCCTGAGCGGTTTCTGCCAGGCGCAGGCGAGCATGGCAGGGCCTCTTGTGATCGCGCACCGGGGCGGCAAGAAGTGGGCGCCCGAGAATACGCTTTCGGCCTTCAAGAAGAGTGTCGATGCCGGGGTGGATGCCATCGAGCTCGATATCCACCGTTGCAAGAGCGGCGAGCTGGTAGTGATTCATGATGAGACCCTGGACCGCACCACCGACGGTCATGGTCTGGTCAAGGACAGGACTTATGATGAGCTCAAGAGCTTGAGCGCCGGCAGGTGGTATGCCGAAGAGTTCACTGCTGACAGGGTGCCTCTACTGAAAGATGTGCTTGCGCTGGTGGACGGGAAGTGCAAGATTTTCATCGAGGTCAAGAACGCACCGGTCGAATATCCGGGCATCGAAGACGACCTGATCGAGCTCCTGGCTGATTACAGGCATGGTGACAAGATATGTGTGATCTCTTTCGATCACGGCTTTCTCAAGAAGTTTCATCAAAAAGCCCCGCAGTATTCGGTGGCATTTCTCGATGTGGCCATAGTGTCTGATATTGGATCTTATGCCCGCTCTATCGGTGCCAGCGGCTGGAATCCGGGCTTCGGCGAGATTCGCAAGGACGCTGTGGACCGGGCCCATGCCGTCGGCCTGACGGTCAATCCCTGGACGGTGAATGAGCCGGAACAGTGGCAGAGCGCCGTGAGCATGGGGGTTGACGGTATCATCACCGATGATCCTGCCGGGCTGAGAGATTACCTCGACAAGAGCCTCGATGATAAAGCCGAAAAATGAGGCATATTAGGAAAGTACCTGGAAAAGTACGTAAGGTGCTTTCGGATGGCCAAGATATTATTAGTCGAAGACGATAAGAATCTCGCTTACCTGCTCAAGTTGCAGCTCGAGCAGAGCCGCCACCTGGTCGATGTGGCCGGACTGGGGGCGGACGCTCTCGCGTTTTTGCGAACCAACAATTACGAAGTGGTGATTCTGGACTGGATGCTTCCCGATCTCCCCGGCATCGAGGTCTGCCGGCAGTATCGCTCGTCGGGAGGCAAGATTCCGGTTTTGATGCTGACCGCCAAGGGGACCATCGAGGACAAAGCCAGTGGTCTCAATGCCGGTGCCGACGACTATATGGTCAAGCCGTTCCATCCCACCGAGCTCGATGCCAGAGTCAATGCTCTCTTGCGACGGCCGCCCACCTTCACCGGCAGGAAGCTGGTGGTCAGGGATATCGAGCTCGATCCTACCGCCGGCATAGTCACCAAAGAGGGTGTGGAGATCGAGCTCACCGCCAAAGAGTTCAGCCTGCTCGAGCTTCTGATGCGCTATCCGAACAAGAGCTTCAGTCTCGAGGCTATTCTCGATCGGGTCTGGGACAGCGACTCGGCTGCTTCCATCGACTCGGTGCGCACCCACATGAAGACTCTTCGCAAAAAGCTGGGTGACAGCGAAGAGAACGGCTATATCCGCACCAAGAGGGGGCAGGGCTACCGCATCGTCGATTCTTGATGCGTCGGTCTGTTGTTGCCGATGAAAAACTGGTCCCTGACCACAATGACTACCATAGCCATCTGTGTGACGGTGCTTCTGCTCGTGCACATCGGCACGATCTCCCTGAACCAGTGCTTCCGGCGGCTCGAGGACACCAAGCTTTCCCAGCAGCGTCTCCAGGTTCTCACCGTCCTGGATGGTATCAGATTCGATCTGAGCGCCGCCGTCGCCGGTGAGCAGTCCTATATCTTCAGTGGTCTGCCCAGGCACCGCGAGCAGTACGAGAAGAATATCAAGAAAGCCGACCAGCGGCTCCGCGATCTCGATATGGCTCTCAACGGGCGGCATCGCATGCTCTCGGACGAGATCAAGAGCTATATCAGGGTGCGCCGTGAATGCGCCGATGAGGTCATCGGTCTTTTCGAGTCGAATGGCACCGATGCGGCTCTGGCTCGCTCGGCGGAGATGGGCGAGGACCGGGTCACGAGCCATATCGAAGGGATGGTGGATGATCTGGCCAATCAGGCCGACGCCGAGTTCCGGGCCCGGGCCCATGAGATGGACCGGGGCAGCATGCAGACCGTGGCCGGAATCACTCTACTCATGTCGGTGGCCCTGATAATACTCCTGGTGATCATCGCGGTCGTGCACAAATATGTGAACGAGAGGCAGCGTGCCGAGAGCTCTCTTCGTATCGCCGAGCGCCGGTTCCGGGCGGTTTTCAACCAGACCTTCCAGTTCAGCGGATTGCTCAGTCCGCGGGGAAATGTCCTGGAGGTCAATCATACTGCTCTGGAGTTCGCCAGTATCGATCTGGAAAAGGTGCGGGAATCGCTGTTCTGGGAGACACCCTGGTGGAATTACAGCGAAAGCGTGCAGAGCAAGCTCAAGGACGCCGTGGAGCGCGCCGAGAAAGGCGAGATGGTGAGGCTCGAGACCGAGGTGATGGGAGCCGCCGGTCCGGCGACCGTCGATATGTCGGTGAAGCCGGTCAAGAATGACGACGGTCAGGTGATTTATCTGCTTGCCGAGGCCCGGGACATAACCGAGCGCAAAAGAGCCGAGCAGGCCATCGCAGAGAGGGAGGCGCGCATGCGCGCTATCGTCGAGACCGCTCCGGACGGCATTGTCACGGTCAACGCCGACGGCAGTATCGAGTCGGTCAACTCCGCCATGGAGCGCCTTTTCGGCTACGAAGCCAGCGAGCTGATTGGCCAGGACGTAAACCTGATCTTGCCCGGTCTGCTTAGCGGCGGTGCCGGGGAGTCCGACGAGCCCAGCCCGATCAGGACCGGCGAGCGGCGAGTGTTCGGGATCGGTCGCGAATTCTACGGGACTCGCAAAGACGGCAGCCTGATGCCGGTAGAAGTGTCTCTGAGCGTTATCCGACTGGAGGATCATCAGATCCTTACTGGTATCGTTCGTGATGTCACCGAGCGCAAAGAAGCCGAGAATCGTGTCCGGGAATTCTACTCCACTGTCTCTCATGAGCTGCGCACCCCGCTTACAGCGATAAGGACCGCCCTCGGTCTCATGGAGTCCACCGTTCTCGAGCAGGTGAGCCATGCCAAGCCTGTGCTCGATATCGCCTGCGAGGAGGCGGACCGCCTCATCCGGCTGATCAATGACATACTCGACATCAGGAAGATCGAGGCAGGCAAGATGGACCTGCAGCTCAAGCGTCTCCATGCCAACGACATCGTCAGGCGCGCCGTGGATTCCATCGAGAGTCTCGCCCGGGACGCCGGCATAGGCATCGAGACCGACCTCGAGGACGGCGCCATTCTCCTTGCCGACGAGGACCGGCTGCAACAGGTCCTGAGCAATCTCCTGAGCAATGCCATCAAGTTCTCGCCTGAAAAGAGCTCGGTCCTGGTGAAGGTCTTCGAGGATCGCGGCAGGTGCCGCTTCGAGATCAGTGACGACGGGCCTGGCATTCCCGATGACGAGGTGGAGAAGCTTTTCGGGCGCTTCGAGCAGGTCTCGGTGCGGGACGGGCGCTCCAAGGGCGGCACCGGTCTCGGTCTGGCCATCGCCAAGGCCATCGTCGAGCAGCATGGCGGCCAGATAGGCGTCGGCAAGAGCGGCCAGGGCACGAAGTCAGGCTCGATCTTCTGGTTCGAGCTTCCCCTCGCCTCCCAGGAGCCCGCAGTAGCTTGAAAGAGATAACTTGAAAGAGATAACTTGAAAGAGAAAGAGGCGATTAGGCTCCCCGGAAAGCTGGTAAGAGGCCTATAGTATCTCCGCGTATTTTTCCTGGAGTCGATATGCGTCCCCTCGAACTTGCTCTTCTTCTTGCTCTGCTCATGCACGCTCCCGGTCTGGCGGCTGGGGAGGCGGCTTACAAAGCCGGTGTGGCCGCCTACCAGAAAAGGGACTATAAGACTGCTCTGGAGCAGTTCAGGCAGTCGGTGAAAAACGGCAACAAAGAGGCTGCGGTATGGATCTATTGCGCTCATGCCTATCTCGCCCTCGGTCATAAAGACCAGGCGGCTAAGACTTACCAGAGAGTGATCGACAATTTTGCCGGTACTCCCGAAGCTGATATAGCCAGCAAAGGGCTCGAGGCGATCAACGCTGCCCCGGCTGCCCCTGAGGGCGCTCCGGAGACTGCCCCGGCTGCTGATGCCGGGCCGGTAGCCGGCGCCCCGGGCGCTCCCGCACCTGCCGCTGCCAGGGAGCCGGTGGGGCTGGCTGCCAGGATCTCGGTGACCCCGCCCCGGATGGGACATCCGCCGGTGAGCGAAGCGACCATGAAAGCGGTGCGCGAGGCGGTGGAGGCCCTGCCGGCAGGCATGCGCAAAGCCCTGGACGATAGCGACGCCGCCATCTCGGTCTCTCCGAATATGATCGACAAATGGCCCGATTCCATCAATGATCTCGACGAGACCAGCCCGACTCTTAATCTCGCCGAGAACCGTGGGCGCATTTATGGAAAAGAGATGAACATGTACGAGCGCGCCAAGGTGAGGGGCTCGAAGAGTCTGGGACCGGCACGCAGCCCCCGGCTGATGAAGCATACTGTCTTCAATCAATCATTTCAGATCGTCGACGATATGTGGACCATCTCCAAAGATCCAAAGTTGAGGCACGAGTATTTCCTGGACAAGAAGAATGTGCCTTTCTCCGCCCAGAGCAAGCTGGCGACTTTTCTCAAAGACGACGACTGGGGACCTCGGGAGACCTGCGCCGAGCTGGTGGCGGGTATGCTCGGGGGCGGCGACGAGAACACCGCCGATCTCTATCGATACTTCCCCCGGACCAGGGCCTGGCTGAAACAGAGACTGGGGATCAGGTAGAGAAGCAAAAAGATAATAGAGCCGCCGAAGCGGCTCTTTTATCATTGCTTAAAATCTCTCATGCGCTTTTGCGTCTTTTGGTGCCTCGACAGACCCCGCAGTTGTGGCCGACGTCGTGCAATTGTCTGTCTTTGGCTCCTCCATCCCCTCGAGTGCATTCGAGACCAGGGCTTAAGCAATAAGGGTTGCGATTTCACTTGCATTTTCAATATAGAATCCGACCGTGAAGTGTAAGTGAACTGAACGTGAAATTATCGTGAAGTAGAGCGGGAATTTCGCGGGCTATGGGGGCTTGCGAATTTACTTTCGCGAGACTTTCATTCTCTCCGGAAAGGCTCATGAAAGCCGGCTCTACACCAAGGCGGCGATCCCCTGGCGAGGGTGGATCACCGCCTGTGGTGCTGGAGGACAGTTTTGATTTAGGGAAGGACGAGATTGAAGGTAACAATCGGAAACGTATACTTTTTCTGGAAGGTCCATTGATCCGAGACCCAGTCGCCATCATGCCCGAAGGTGCTGCCGACGAAGACCAGAGGCACCGGAGTCTTCACTTTCATCTCGGTGGTGACGGTGACGGTGGGATTGCCGGCGGTGGGGTTGCCGCCGAAATCTTGATATACGAATTGTCCGGGTCCGGTGAGCAGCTGCGGCTGGCTGAGGAAGTTGCCGTCGGCCTTGTGGTTCTTGAGAATGGCGGCGGCGACATTCTGGGCGGCCTGGGGGCTCGACTGCTGGGCGGCGGCTCGGCAGGCGTCCCGGCATGCCCGGTCGTTCATCTCGAAACCCAGCATCAAGATGCTTATATCCAGAGCCAGGAGGGTGAGCACAAGCAGGAAGAGCGAGCCGCAGGCGATCTCGATGGCGGCGGTGCCTCTTCTGTTTCTGGCTCTGCTTTTGATTTCATGAGAGGGTTTCATGACTTTGTCCTCGCTTCTATCGATTCAGTCTACGGATACTATCTGGACCAGTTGTCTGGCGATGTTCTCGAAGGTCAACCGGAGGCTGGCAGTGCTGGTGACCAGGAAGAATTTCCCGCCGTTGCCGGCTATATAGGAGACTCCCGGATTACCGGCGCCCGGAGTGTAGGACTGCGGGTTGCCGCTGGTGTCGGTGTAGTTGATCGTCTTGTTGGGGTCGTCGTTGAGGATATTGCATTCCCCCGGGATGACCTGGGAATTCTGAGCCAGCCCGATGGTATAGATCGGGATGCCTTCGTCCTTGATCTGCTGGGCGGCGCTGCGGGCATAGGACCAGGGCTGACCCCCTCCGCTGGGAGCGGTGGGCTGACCGTCGGTGAAAAGGACGATGGCACGACGGGCCCCCGGGCGGTTATTGCTCACCAGTTGCTGTCTGGCGCGGTTGAGCGCGTCGCCTATATTGGTGGAGCCGTAGGCTACGGTGGTGGGGATGACATTGAGGATGTCAGTGTACTTCGTGTTGTTCTTGTCCAGGCTGATTGTCGGCAGCGGGAAATTGCCCTGACCGCCCTGGGGATAGCTGGAGGCGACATTGTTGGCCGGTTGCGTCTCGGTGGGGCTGGTACCGGCGGTGGTGGAGAATGAGACGAATCCGAAATGGGCTTCGGTATTGGTGTTCATGATGGTGAAGAACTCTTTGGCTGCCTCCTGCGCATCATAAATGGGTCTCAGCTTCATCCGGGCGTTGGTTTGATAGTCTGAAAGATAACCGGGGGTGGGGGTGACGGTGTTGAGCTCGGGAACCGTGTTCAGCTTCGCCTGGGTGAAGACGGCGCCGTTCTCCAGATTGCCGCGGGAGGCTTCGACCACGGTCTCGAGGTTGGGATAGTAGTAGCCTCCCGGGCTCGTGAAGGGCAGGGTCATGGTGCTGTCGGCTGCTTCGCTGATATTGACGACGAGATCCGTGTAGGTGTATTGATTGCCTGTGCCGCCGCCGCCGGGATAATTGCCCGGAGGAGAGCCGGCATTGGTGTTGCCGCGCAGGCCGGCGCTGAAGCTCAGGGGACGGTCGCAGCCGCTGCTCGATGCCTCGAGGGTTTGCGGGAAGTGGGCGTTGAGACCTGTGCCGGTGGGGGGCGGTCCGACGATATCGAAGAGACGGCCGTGGGCCATGCCACCAGGAGTGGGGGCACCCGGTCTGGCGTTGACGAGTTGATAACGGATGCGTCCCTGCGCCTGATCCCAGTAACGCTTCACGAAGGTCACCGGGGTCTGATCGTCGATGGAGCCGGAGACGTCGAAGCAGAGCACGATGTCGAGCTGGGGCACGCGTCCGTGCCCGTCGGCTCGCAGGGTGAAGGGACCGGTAATACCGAGGAAATCGCCGAACACCGGTTTGAGCCCGAAGGCTCCCACCACATGGACAATCCGTCCGTTGGTGTCGCCCAGGCTCACCGGCTGGTTTGCCGGGTTGCTGTTGGGATCGAGCAGCTCGATGAAGATGCTGGCTTTGTCCGAGTCTGGATTATGATTGGCGACAGCGACCTGATCGGCGGCGGTGAGAACGAACTCGCTTATGGTATTGGCGCGGAAGGCTTCCCGGGCGGCCGCGATAACGGCATTGTGAGTGGTAAGAGGATCGGTATTATCGGAGCTTGCCAGGGTGGCTGCGCCAGCCAGGGCCGCCGATTGGCAGGCCGAGCGGAGTTGCTCGCGGATGGCAGTCGCTCGCACGATCTCGAAAGTAAACATGCCGATCATCGGCAGAGCAATCATGCCGATCAGGAAGCAGATCAGGATGATCATGGCGCCTTTCTGATTTCTAGCGGAGTTTGCTCTCATTATCTGTACCTCTTTATTGATTGAGACCCTGGGGGCTTTCGGCGAATTCGCGGCTGGCAACGGTGACGCTCCAGGGGCTTGTCAGTCCGGGGACGTTGAAAAAGACCGGGCCCTGATAATTCAGCAGCGGCTCGAGGTTGCCGGTCACGATGGTCTCGAGGGCGTAGATATTGTTCTGGGTGTTGGCCGGCTGCTGGAGCTTGCCTGTGTAGCGGGTGACCTGCTGTGTATCGATAGCGGTTACGAGAATGTCCACATCGATGGCGGTGACGTCGATGCCGCTGTAGCGAGAAGCGAATTCGCTCACCACCGGCGGTACACCCTCGAGTGCCGAAGGCTTGCCGGGGCTGCCGGTCTCGAATGTGTAGGATGTGGCGGCTGTATGAGCGCCATCACGGCAGGCTTCTGCCAGCAGGCAATAGCGCAGGGCGATAGTGCCCATATTGATCATAGGAAATACGAAGAAGAAAAATAGTAAGAATAGAACCGGGGGAAGCTCGGCCGAGAAATTGCCTATTGCCGAGCGGCTTCTGGTCTTGCTTGACAGGGAAGAAACGATTGGATTCGACATTGCACATCACCAATGGTATCACCGATTGTTTCGAGTATAGGCAGCATGCGTGAAACGTAGGTGAATTGATCGTGAAATCAAAGTGAACCGAAAATGAAACTTGCGTGAAGAGGCAGGTTACCTGGAGATGCCCTCCACAAGCGGTGCCACCACAGGGGCAAGCTCCTCGAGGAGCTTCTCGTCGTCTTTCCCGAAAGCTCCCTCGACCAGAGTCCCATCAATATATAGAGAGCCTGGCCTCGACCAGGCAGTCGATAGCCCGCCCCAGGGCGCCTTCCGGGCTGGGACCCGGCGGTCTGCAGATTGACTTGATTTTTTGAACGAGTTCTGTGCTTTTCAAGGCCGACCTCTCAAATGTGAGTTGTCAGGGCCTATGCGATCTATATGAATAGTCGTATGATTCGCTAGGGTTCTTATGGTCCGGTCAGATTTTATCTTCTCCGGATCGTCCCGGGTAGCCTTCAAGAAGGCGCCGCAGTTCGGCTTTTCCAGATTCGGTATATTTAATTTCTATGCAGGCTGCATTCGATCGGGTGTCTTGCATTAATCGTTAGACGCGGCTTATCATTGGAGCATCGAAGTCAACAGACATATCGGCGCTGGCGGGACCTGAAGCAGAGTCTTCCCTGGTTTCGAATCAGCCAACCGAAGAGAACCCGCAGATCGCCTCCGGCAAGATGCGGGTCGAGATGAGTCCCGAGACTTCACTGACACTAAAGACGAAGAGTCAACATTGGTGCTGGTACCGCATGCGGTTAGCGCTGCGTTCACACACCCGAGGAGGCTGAAATGACCTGTGCTACTAATTACCTGACCCTGGGAGAGAATTTCGAGGAGAAAGGAAAATACTTCAAGGCGGAGCGCCTGTACAGGAGGGCCCTGAAGGCATTCGAGCCCGATGTCGACGAGCTTAGTGAAGAGCTGGTTCCTTATCTCTATAATCTCGGCATGGTCCAGGCTGCCCTGGAGAAGAATGTCGAGGCCACGAGAATTCTCGGCCGGGTGATCGAGATTCTCGTCCACCATCACGGCGAAGACCATCCCGAAGTGGTGGAGTTGAAAACCGTCCTTGCCGAGGTCAATCCCGAGCAGGCTAAGAAAGCTGTCAATTCCTAGCATAAGAAGACGCTATCACCAGGGCGAAAAGGCTGCCAGAGCCTTTTCGCCCTGGTGTTTCATGCGGATATCGCGTCAGTCTAGATTCCGGCAGATCCGGTCAGCATGCGGGCCAGATTGACGGCTACGAACTCTCTCACCGCCGCCTCGAGATCGCTGCTGTCATAGAAGCCGTGATGCTCGGCGCGGAAGAGCTCCTCGACATTGCCGCAATCGCTTGTCTCCACGGCTCCGCTCACCACTATCTCGCTGCCGACAATCTCCATACGGAAGGTCATCTTGACCGCTGAGTCGCGCTCGAGACGGTAGTTCAGCTTGAGGAAGGCCGTGTAGACAGGTTTTGTCCGCTCTTTTCTGTATCCGGATTCCATTTCCCGGAAGTCCGCCTCGAGGTTTCGAACGACCTCCCCGAATACGGTCCTCAGCCCGTTGAAGGCGGTCTGCAACCGCATCTCGTGAGGTGTTACTGTCTGGGACTGGGTGTTGCTCCTGAGCCCGCTTATCAGCTCGGTGAGATTGGCCGGGGGAATGGAATTGGCGGGACTGTAATTGCGCAGGGCGCTCAGGGCTTCCATGAGATCGATGGCTGTCTGGAATCGCTCGCTCTGCTGCCATTGAAAGGCTTTGTCGAAGATCTGGTTGATCAGGAAGCTTCGATAGCCCGCAACCCGGTCCAGGGCGGCGCGCACATCGGGGCGCTGGTGGGGCATCCTGCCGTCGCTGTCCTTGACGGGACCGGGGACGTGACCGGTGAGGCAGTAGAGGAGAAGCCCGCAAACGGCGGTGACGTCCGATACGGTGTCGTTGCGCCTGGCCAGGTCAAGGCTGACCTGGTACTCGGGCAGCTCGAGAAAGTCTTTTATGGAGGTGTTGTTCGCCTTGTGTCCGTTTATCGGGAAGCTGAAATCGATCAGGCTTGGCTGACCGTCGCTGATCACTATTTTGGATGGGGTGAGGTTATTGTGAGTCATTTTGCGCCCGTGACAGTAGTCCAGAACGCAGAGTATGCGAACCGCCATGTCTATCCCCTCGTCGAGGGAAACCGTGCCGTTTCGCTGCAGGAAAGTCTCGAGATTCTCTAACTGTTTGTTGATAGTGTCCATCTGGTGCGCCGAGCCGAAATATCCATATGGATCTATCCACGATATAGCCCCGGATAAACGGTCTTTCTCTGCTTCGAAGCCGGGGCTCCGCTCGAAAGCGCCACTCCCGGGCGCCTTTCGGGCCGGTGCTTTTTTTATTCGATTGTTATCGGTCCTCTCCGGCGCCGGCCGCCCGGTCCGTTACTCTCATCAAGATCGACTTTGTTTCCTGGATCACCCCTGAAAAAGTCACCCCGGCAAGACCGTGAGCGACCAGCCCCTGTACCTGCTGGTCGGCATTCTCGCCGGCGGCGGCGAAAGTCTCATCGGCCCGGATCAGACGGGTCACGCGGAAGCGGCTCAGGGGGCTGGTATTGTCCCGGAGGAGCTCGAAGGTGACCGGTACCGGCCTGCCTGAGACAGGACAGTCGAAATGGAGGGTGCAGAGGCACTTCTCTCCCACCATGTCGATGTCCACTTTTTTGAGGTTCTTCCTCTGGAATCCGTAATCCCGGAAGATCTTTCGGACAGTGTTGCGGCGGCCGCCTTCCGGAGCCACGAATATTCTGTGGACCAGGGTATCCGGCTGGGTGGCCGCGTACTCCACCATCTTCCGGTAGGTCCTTTCTTTCAGCCTTTCTTTCTCCAGCTTCAGCTCGTCCCTCAGAATCGACGAAATCGGCGGATTCTCCGGGACCTTCGCCCGTTCGGGGGAATCCGGCCGCTCGCTTTCCGGTTCGAGCGAACAACCATCCCCCGGCTTTTCCGAGATCCACTTCTGGATCTGGAAAATCAGGGCATTGTCGATGGAGACTTTGGCTATGCGGAAGGCGCCCAGACCTACCGCCCTCTGAAACCTGGTTAGGTTTTTCGTGCGCTCCGCCGGAACGAAAATGACGTCATCGGTGAATCGGGTGACCAGCTGGGCGACATCGACGAATTTGTTGAAAGTCTTCGCGTCCCTGGTCTTTATCGAGTCCCTGATCTGAGTGAGGGCGAACTGAGGCGTGGTGGTCCACCAGAGATAGCCCGCCCCGGCCGCCCCGGCAAGAATCAGGCAGACGCAGGCCATGACGATCACACGCTTGCTGGTTTTCTTCTTCGGGCTTTTTTCCTGATTTGCCAAGGCTAATCTCGATTGATCTTGCCAGTACGGTGTCAAGTATATCCGGTCAAGCGCTATCATTCGGGGTCATGAAAATTGGTATTTTCGGCGCCGCGGATTGCGAAGGCTTCGGAGGCGAGCCGTCGGCGAAATCGGAGCGCCTCGAGATTTTGGGCCCGGCCCTGAGCGGCAAACGTTTTTCATACCAGGGGCGGTATCACGACCACGATCAGCTCAGACCGTCTCGACTTTGCCCAACAGCGCTCTGCCGAGGGTCTCGACTGGCGCAATCTCCTGGCATTCGGCGATCAGGATAAGGTCTCCCGGATCATCGATCTTCCCGCATGGCAGCTTGCCGAGCCGCAACGATCCGATCAGATGACCGCCAGGGGAGTGTCCCTGTCCGGAGCCGGAAAAAGTCGGTCCATAGCCTCGATATCGGCTTGCTCGAGCTTGATCGAGCCGGCGCCGGCATTCTCTGCGACATGGTTGGAGCGCGATGCCTTGGGTATGGCGAAAGTGTCTTCGAGCCTGGTCAGAAATGCCAGGATGATCTGTCTGGGGGTGGCGTCGTAGCGGGAGGCTATTGCTGCCAGCTCTTTGTATGCCGCGGACGACTCGGAAGGCATGCTGCCGAAAGGCGTGTAACCGACCACCGAGATGGAGTGCTTGTGACAGAAGGGGATGAGGCTCCGCTCGATACCGCGGTTCTTCAGATTGTAGAGGACCTGATTGCAGGCTATTTTGCCTTTTTCGAGACAGGCCAGGGCGACATTCAGATCGTTGACATCGAAATTGCTCACTCCGAAAGATCTGATCTTTCCTTCCTCTTCCAGCTTCTCGAAAGCGGCCAGGGTCTCGCTCAGGGGAGTATTGCCCCGCCAGTGCAGAAGATAGCAGTCCAGATAATCGGTGCCCAGACGCTTGAGAGACTTGTCCAGGGCTTCGATGGTACCTGTATAGCTTGCGTTGGAGGGCAGCACTTTGCTGACTACAAAAAGGTCGGCGCGATTGAAGTCTTTGATCGCTTCCCTGATTATCTCCTCGGCTTCGCCGTACATCTCGGCGGTATCGATGTGAGCCATGCCCTGCTCGACACCTTCTTTGATCGCCTCCACGGCCTTTCGCCTGGCGTCGCCCTTCTCGGGCATCTGCCAGGTCCCCTGTCCGATGACCGGGATTGAGAATCTCTCACCAAAAGTTCGTTTCTGCATTTTCCGACGTCGGTTCAGGAAGGGAAGTGGTACTTGATCTCGCTTTCGAGAAAAGCGATTTTCTGCTCGAGACTCTCGTCTCCGCTTTTGCCAGCCTCGCGCCAGGTCTTGATGAGATTCTTCAAGGACATGAGCATGTCTTTGTCTCCGGGATGCAGGGTGAAACCGCGCTTCTGGGTAAGCACTCGCTCGGCTACCACGGACAGATCTCTCAAGACCGGCTCGGCATCCTGGGTGAGCTGAAAGAGGGCGCCGGCGATCTCGCTGGCGTCGGCGGCATCGATAGTGGGGCTTTTCAATTGCTTCTCGAGCTCTTTCCGGGCAGGCTCGCCTTTTTTGCCGAGGCGAGCCAGGGCACGCGCGCACTCGCCGCGCCCGGTGATTCCGGTGGAGGAGTTCTCCTGCTTGAAAGCGACCCAGTCGGTGCTCAGTCCCTCGATCAGGACCGGAACCAGATCCCCTGCCTCCTGGTAATGCTTGCTCAAGTGGATGGCTGCCCAGAAGCGCCTTTTGGGCTCGGGCGCCGAGAGGACTGGCTTGAGAACTTCGATGATCTCCTGGGGATTGCCGCAGACTTCCGGATACCATTTCACCGCTCTCGTGCTTCCGTCTTCCACGGCTTTCCTAATCAGCGGCTTCAAATCGCGATTATGGGGGAGAATGGCGTTCATCACATTCATCTGGGCCTGCTCCCAGGCATTGCCCTTGCTGTAATCCCTGCTATCCAGGGCGATGGCTGCCGCCCTGGGGAGGCCTCTTTCTTCGACGAGCTTCAGATATTCGCTCACGGAGGAGCCCTGAAACTGCATAATAGGATTCTTGATAACCGATGTCAGATACTCGTGGTGCTCTCTGTCGATCTTGCTGAAAAGCTCTTTGAACTCTTCCGCCAGATCCGGCTCGAGATTGACTGACTGGGAAGGCGCCGGCTGGATCTTGTTTGGCTCGGCCTTTCTCGGCGCCTTCTTCTTGCTTGCGGTCTTCTTCTTTCCAGTGCCTGACATGCTGGTAATCCTCTGATTCTTGACTGATTCTAGCAAATATGGAGAGCCCCATGGCTCTCCCCGCATAAAGTATGATTGTCAGGCTGAGAGAGGCGCCGAGCCATGCCAGACAAAAGTCCCGAAAAGTGCTTAGCGAGCCTGGATACCGGGTCGTTCAGGGTGCTTGCATTCGATTATGACGAAACCCTGGCGGTGTCCGCTTGTATGAGCGACAGCGTGGTGGGGGCCCTGGAGCGTGCCCGCGAGCATGAGCGTCTTCTGGTTCTTGTAACCGGACGTTACCTGAAAAGCTTGCTCGAGAATTGCCGGCGTATAGATCTGTTCGATCTGGTGATTTGCGAGAATGGCGCTGTCATCCACGAGCCTTCCTCGGGAAAGACCAGGGCTCTTGCCATGGCTGTCCATGAGGGGCTCAGGGATAGGCTCGAGCAAGATGGCGTCGAGCCGCTTCTCAGCGGTCTGTCCATGCTGGCTACTTACAGGAGCCATGAGGAGGTCGTCAGGAGAGCGATTGCCGATCTGGGTCTGGGGCATCATATCCAGACCAATAAGAATGCCGTCATGATTCTGCCCGAGGGGGTGGACAAGCAGTCTGGTCTCCGGTCGGCGCTTGCCGAGCTTGGCGCCGAACCCGGACAGACCATGGTTTTCGGAGACGCCGAGAATGATATTCCGCTTTTCGCCGGGGCCGGCCTCAGGGTGGCGGTAGGCAATGCGGTGGCGGCGCTCAAGGAGCACGCCGATGTGATTACCGAGAGTCATTTCGGAGACGGGGTGGTCGAGATCATCGACAGGCTCACCGAGGCTCTCGCTCTTTAATTTGTCCCCGTTTATCTGGTACGTTATGGCACATGTCCGAGCCCAAAGGAAAACCGAGCTTCTCCGACCTCCTTCCCTACCTCATCTTCGCCGGTGTGGTGCTGGGTATCGTGGTTGGTGGCGTTGCCCCGGCTCTGGGCAAAGAGCTGGCCTTTATCGGCGATATGTTCATGCGGGCCCTGCTCATGCTGGTGGTACCGCTGGTAATGACCTCCATCATCGTTGGCATCAGCCAGCTCGGTGACGTGCGGCAGCTCGGCGGCCTCGCCAGAAAGACGATCATCTATTTCCTCAGCACCACATTTATGGCAGCCTGTCTCGGCCTTGTTCTGGTCAACGCGATCCAGCCCGGTGTCGGAGCCGGAACCGGAGCGGTGAAGGCCCAGAAGAATTTCATCGAGAAGAAAGAGATCCCTCAGGACCGGATTTTGCTGGAGGAGCAAGAGGCTATCGGCAAGAAAGATCCCGAGATCACCCAGGTCTTCAAAGAGATCGTGGTCGGTCTCATACCGAAGAATCTGTTCAAGTCCATGGTCAATACCGATCTCCTGCCGATTATTCTTTTCTCGCTCGTTTTCGGCGCGGTGATCACTACTATCGGTGAAAGGGGCGAGACTGTGATCCTCTTTTTCCAGGGCGCTAACGACGCGATCATGAAGATCGTCGACCTGCTCATGATGGTGGCGCCGGTGGGGATTTTCGCTCTGATCGCCGGACGTCTCGGGGAAGCCGGCGGCCTCATGGAGTTCGCCGACGAGCTCATGAGGCTGGGTAAATATGCCAGCACCGTCATCGCCGGTCTGGTCATTTTCGCAATGCTCATACTGCCGGCGGTTCTCTTTTTCCTTGGCAAGCCGAAAGGCGGGGTGATCAATTATTTCAAGAATCTCTGGACGGCGCTTCTCACGGCTTTTTCCACCGCCTCGAGCGCTGCCGCGCTGCCTGTCACCATGGAGTCGGTGATTCAAGCGGGAGTATCCAAACGCAACGCCAACTTCGTCCTGCCCCTGGGCACCACCCTCAATATGAACGGCACGGCGCTCTACGAAGCCGTGGCTGCCGTCTTTATCGCGCAGATATCCGGAATCGAGCTGACCTCGGTTCATATGATCCTTATTGCCGTCACCGCTTCTCTGGCTGCCGTCGGTGCCGCCAGCATTCCGGAGGCCGGGCTCGTCACCATGCTCATCGTGCTCAAAGCTGCCGGGCTGCCTACCGAGAACGTCTCCCTGATTCTCATCATCGACTGGTTTCTCGATCGCTGCCGCACAGCTGTGAATGTCTGGGGCGACGCCGTGGGAGCCGCCGTGGTCGATCGCTTCGAGCCCTGCGTGGATATGCACGAATCAGAGAACCAATTTGCGGAGCAACCTGTATAATCTGGCCATGTTTCCGCTTTATTGCTTGTTCGTCCTGATTGTCTTTCTGGCGGTCTCCCTTGCTCCGGTCGGTCCGGCAGTCTGTGCCGAGCATGGCCATAGCAGCCCTGTCAGGCCTCCGGTGTTTACCGAAGAGGAGAAGACAGCCAACAAGCTATTCTGGGACGGCGAGTATCAAAAGTCCCTCGACTGCCTTCTTGGCAGTCCCGAAGAGAATCCTCGCTATTTCGGCAATCTCGGTTTTCTCTACATAGGTCTCGACCAGGCGGACAACGCCGAGTCCTCGTTCAAGAAAGCACTTGCTCTGGCGGATAAGCCAGGATCCGGCAGAAAGAACATCAGCGCTCTCGATCAGGCGGATTTCAATATCGGTCTGGCCGAATCCCGTTATATGAAAGGTCAATTCTCCCGGGCTCTGGAGGGCTATAAGAAAGCTCTGCGCACTTACGAGAGAGACTATGGCAAGTTCTCCCCGGCGCTCCTGCCTGCCCTGGAAGGAGTCGGAGGCTGCTACTATGGCATGGGTGAATATGAGAAGGCCCTGCCCTGTTTCAGGCGAATAGCCCAGATCGACGTGGTGCAGTACGGCGCCGACCACAAGCGGGTCGGCATGTCTCTCAACAATCTCTCGGACGTCTATTACAAGCTCGGCAACTGCGCTGCAGCTCGACCGATGTTCGAGCAGGCTTTCTGGATCTTCAAGCAGGACAGCACCAGCAGTCTGCTGGCGGAGTTCGACAAGCCCGAGGCCGCGAAACGCTTCTCGAAAGACGAGCTGGCGGTGATTCGCAAACGGATCAAAGATGTGGTGATGGGCACCGCCAATCATCCCGAGATCAGAAGGGTCACCTATAAGCTCCTGGAGGAGCCCGGCTTCGACGAGAACACGCCTGTCTGTGTCGAGGAGCGCCCCCGGGACTTCGCCAACTGGCGCCTGAAACGAGGCGAGACACCGGACCCGGGATTCGTTCGCATCGATCCGACCGTCGAGCAGAAAGCCCTGATCGTCTGTCTTCACGGTCTTGGTTTGCATCATAGCTCTTATGACGATTTCGCCGCCAGAATCAACCCGCTCGGTTATGGTGTCATCGCTTTCGATGTCCGGGGATTCGGGGCTCTTTCTTCGGAGAAGGGATTCGACAAAGTCGATCTCGACTCCGGGCTCGAGGACCTCGGGGCCATGGTCTCTATCGTCAGGGACCATAATCCCGGTCTGCCGATCTTTATTCTGGGCGAGTCCATGGGTGGTGCCCTGGCTCTGCAGTTCACGGCCCAGTATCCCCGGCTGGTGGACGGGCTTGTCAGCTCCGTGCCTTCCGGTCAGCGCTTCAAGAGCAAGCGTACCGGCTTGCTTGTTGGGCTCAAGCTCCTGGAGAATCCCAACAGGCCTTTCGAGATCGGCAAAAGGGTGGTGGAGCAAGCCACCGACGACGAGAGAGTAAAAGAGGACTGGCTGAACGATCCGGACGCCCGTCTCAAGCTGTCTCCGCAGGAGCTTCTGGACTTCCAGTCCTTCATGAACCACAACGAGAAATTCGCCCGCGATATCACCGACACTCCGGTGATTCTCTTCCAGGGATTCCAGGACCATCTGGTGCGTCCCACCGGCACCTACGCGCTCTATCAGGCTCTCGCCACCGCCAGGAAGGATCTGATCTTCATCGGCTCGGCGGAGCATCTCATCTTCGAGGAAGGTCAGGCATCGGAGGAGTTGATCAAGATGCTGGTCGCCTGGCTGGACGGTCAGGTCAAGCGGCTTTGCGACAGCAATACCGCCTCGAGCGGGTCCATGAATCCGGGAGATGTGCGATGAGACTCGCCCTGGTTTCGATCATGTTTTTTTTCGCCCTCTTCTCGCCGGTCTTCGCCGGTGCGGGCACCGAAGGTGGTGCCGAGCAAAATTCTCCGGAGAAGATTTTCAAACGCATCGAGGATCTCACCACGGAGTTTTACCCCAGGGCCAAGATCAAGAGAAAAAGCAACAGCATGCACATCGAGTTCAAGACCAGACCCTTCGCGGTGCCCGCCACCGGCGCCGTGGAGCCGGGACCCGAATGGGGCGGCATCCTCGTCGATCTCGAGCTGATCGAGGGCCCTTATAAAGGCAAGGACGCAGTCCCTAAGAAATTCAACGAGTATTCGTTCTATCATGTGGTCCTGATGGCACCGTATTCCCGGACCCACGATTGTCATCTGCTGATCCGGGTGGCCTATCCTTTCGACAGGGCCGCCGAATATGTCAAACAGCTCGGCGAGATCGTCAACGATCTCGACAGTTGTCTTTGACAGGTCGAGCTCTGAACCGGTTGCAAAGGGAGGTGCCCGGCGCCTTGCCCGGCGCCTTGAAGTTAACCTGTGATACATTGGGTTGTCATTAATATAGACTGCATGATTCCGACGCAGGCATTCAGGGAGACACGTATCGATCATGAAAATCGCCATGTTTGTAAACGATGTCATGACCGAAAAGGATACTTATACCACCAATGTCATGGCCACCGCCGCTATCAATCGCGGTCACGAGGCCTGGGTCATAGGTGCGGATGATTTCAGTTTCGACAAGGACGACAAGATCAGGGCCCGGGCCAGGCATGCGCCGAAGTCGAGCTATAAGAGCGGCGCTACCTGGCTGCAGGATCTGAAAAGCGATCGCGCCAGGGTGGAGGAGATTACCGTCGACGATCTCGACGTTCTTCTCCTGCGCAGCGACCCCAGCAACGATATCGGTCCCAGGCAGTGGGCCCAGGGTGTCGGTATCGATTTCGGGAGGGTGGCACTCAAGCACGGCGTGATTGTTCTCAATGATCCCAACGGTCTTTCGAACGCGCGCAACAAGATGTATTTCCAGAGCTTCCCGGAAGAGGTGAGACCCCGAACTCTGATCACTCGCAATGTCGAGAAGATTCGCAAGTTCGCCCGCGAGGAAGGCAACTGGGTGGTTCTCAAACCGCTCCAGGGCTCCGGCGGCAAGGGCGTTTTTCTCGTGAAGCCGGACGAGATGTCGAACCTCAACCAGATCGTCGATGCACTCAGCAAGGATGGCTATATCATCGCCCAGGAGTATCTTCCTGCTGCCACCAAAGGTGATATCAGATTATTCATGATGAACGGCGTGCCTTTCAGGGTGAAAGGAAAGTATGCCGCTTTCAGGCGGATCGGCGCCGAAGGCGATATTCGCTCCAATGTTCATGCCGGCGGCTCGGTGGAGCCTGCCATCATCACCGACGAGGCCCTGGAGCTGGCCAATATGGTCCGGCCGAAGCTAGTCCAGGACGGGATGTTCCTGGTCGGTCTCGATATAGTCGGCAACAAGCTCATGGAGATCAATGTCTTCTCGCCCGGAGGTCTGATAACCGCCCAGAAGTTCGAGGGTGTCAATTTCCCCCAGGCGGTGATCCAGGCTCTGGAGCACAAGGTCGACTACATGAAATACTACCGCCGAAACTTCGACAATGTTGAGATGAACACGCTCTAGGCATCTGTCCGGACAGCGGATCCGGCAGGTCGGGTGGCTCGGGATGCTACTATAGGTGATGTTATCCCGGGTGGCGATGGACCTTGAAAGAATCCAGGAAAGAACTCGAGAAAGATCCCGAGAAAGATCCCGAGAAAATTCCCGAGAAAAATCCCGGGAAAGGCACGGGCTCCCTGAGCGCTTATGTGAAAAGTCGCCTCGAGGACAGCAAGCAGGTCCGACGGGCTGTGGCGCCCTGGGGCAAGATCAGTATCGACCGGCAGTTGCCGTTCCTGGTCGTTTATCGCAAGCCCGAGGGACGGACGAGTCTGGGTGACGAGCGTTTCGTCATGGGGGAGGCTTCATTTCTCACCGCATCCGGTGCGGAGAGCCATCACCCGGTTATTGCCGAGCTGGTCTCGGAAGTGGCTTCGGTGCTCTCGGAGAAGTTTTCGGCGTTTCTCATCATCGAGGTCTGGATATCGCACCTCGAGGCCAAAGGCGATATGCCCGAGCGCCCGCCGCAATTCCGCCTGCATCTGCCTTCCAAAGATTACTTGAAGCTGGACATCGACGGCTTCGCCTCGGCTCTGCGGCGGATCAGGGTGCAGAGGCAGGAGTCGGTGATCGAGATGGTCTGCCAGCAATCTGCCTGCCCGCCCGGTCTCAAGCCACTCATGGGTCGCAAGGAGTCGGTGAGGAAGAACATATATTTTCTGGGGGTGGAAATCTTCGACGTCTATCGAGACTCGGAGACCAACCTCGATTTTCCCCTGATGCTGCAGACTATCCGCCGGGGATTCTCCAGGGCGCTAAAGCGTTTTATCTTCGAGTTCACTCACCAGCACACGACTTATCGCCCCCGCAATTTCCAGGTCCTGGGCAGGCGCAGCCTGGTCAAGGCGGTCTGGGAAGTGGACAGGCAACTGGCTGATCTGAGCCGTTCGTTCGACCTGGTGCTCTGCGCCACTCCCACCAATTATCACGCTGCTTTCGAGGAGTTCAAGAAGAAGCATTACGAGGCCCAGCCTCGCTTCCTTTATCGACCTGTGGTGGTGGAGCCGGCGGATTTGAAGCGCGTGCTCTATTCGGTTCCCATCGAGCGCATCGAAGATCCCGCTCTCGCCCAGCTCTTTCGCTCCCAGCGCCTGGGGCTCGATCGCAAAGTGACAATGCTCGCCGATCGAGGCACCAGGAAGTTTCTCTACGGGAGCATGCAGCTCTACGGTGTTCCCGAGGACTCCTATGTCGAGCTTGCCAGGCACGTTCTGGCCACGGTGCCGGTGGATGAGAGCGAGGAGCCCGAGCCCAATTTGATGAACGCCAGGATGATCGCCGAGGAGGCGAGGAAGGAGATCGCTTTCTATCGCGACCAGAGTCCTGATTTCGGAGCTCAGGTGGAAATCCGGGATGACATCGCCGGAATTATGGTAAGCAACGGCAACCTTCTCATCAATCACCGGCTCAAGATTCCGGATCACCGGGTCCGAGCCCTGTTGCAGCATGAGATCGGCACCCACGTGGTCACTTATCACAACGGTCGGGCCCAGCCCTTCCAGCAGCTCGCCACCGGGCTCATCGGCTATGACGAAGTGCAGGAAGGTCTGGCGGTGATGGCGGAGTTCCTGGCCGGGGGTCTGAGCAACAAGCGGCTGCGGATACTGGCCGGGCGCGTGGTGGGGGTCGGCATGATGCTTGCCGGGGCGACTTTCGTGGAAACATTCCGGGAGCTGGTGCATCGTTATCGTTTCAAGCGCAAGCCGGCTTTCTCGCTGGTGATGAGAGTCTATCGCGCCGGCGGTTTCACCAAGGATGCCATCTATATGCGGGGACTGATCTGGTTGTTCGAGTATCTCAAGGACGGGGGCAGTCTCGAGACCCTTCTTCTGGGCAAGATGCCCCAGGCTCAGCTGCCGCTCATACGCGAGCTTCGCTGGCGCAATGTCCTCAAGCCGCCCTCGGTGATGCCCCGTTATCTGGAGTTCGAGGAGGCGAAGGAGCGCCTCGCCCTGATCCGCGAAGGGATGACCCTGGAGGATCTCAGTCGGGCGATGAGAAAATGACTCGGGTGAGTCTTTCGGATACAGGGTAAAAGAGATCTTGGAAGGACCATGAGATCTCGCCTGTGTGGCCTACTCCCCAGGACTACAACGAAGCGATTCAGCAGCCCGGTCTCTGCTTTGCGGACGCCGATCTGAGAGGCTCCACGGCGGAGCTCAATCACCTCGGTCTGCCCCGCTCCATGACCGGGTCTTTCGCCAGTGTCTACCGGATGTCCAACCTGGACCGGACCTTTGCCGTACGGTGCTTTCTCGAGGGCAGGGAGGATCTGGAGGAGCGCTATGCCGCCATCGCCAGGACCCTGGCTGATTCAGGGCTGAGCTGCTTCGTCGGCTTCGAGTTCGTCGAGAAGGGCATCAAAGTCCTTGGCCGCTGGTATCCCATCGTCAAGATGGAGTGGGTGGACGGAGAGCCCCTGGAGAAATATCTCGATCGTTTCGCGCGTAACGGCTCGAGGGTTGACAGCGTCAGCCGCTGGTTCGACGAGATGATCGCCGGCCTTGCCGCGCATGATATCGCCCATGGTGATCTTCAACATGGCAATATTCTGGTCGGCGATTCGGGAATCAAGCTCATCGACTACGACGGCATGTTCGTGCCCTCGCTTTCGGGAAAATCGAGCCCCGAGCTTGGTCACCGCAACTTTCAGCATCCCGGGCGCGGGCAGGATTTCTACGATTCCGGTCTGGATAACTTTTCGGCCTGGGTGATCGCCGTCTCTCTGAAAGCCCTCAGTCTCGAGCCCGGTCTCTGGCGGGAGCTGGGAGGCGGTGACGATTGTCTCTTGTTTCGCAGCGCGGACTTCAAGTCGCCGGAGAGCTCTCTTGTCTTTCGCGCCCTGCTCGCTCATGAGTCCGAAGAGCTCAGGGCCATGACCGAGAAGTTCCTGCGCCTTCTCGTCATTCGCCCGCAATCCATTCCGCCGGTGAATGTGGAAGACGAGGCTCTCAAATTGCTTCTCGCCGACGAGAGCCTGGTCTATATCGAGCCCACCGTCGCTTCCTCCGAGCACGGCCGGGTGATGGGGAGCGTCCATCACACCCAGTGGCTGATCGACCAGATAGCCGCTCTGGATGCGGAGAAGAGATTGCCCGCCCGGCGCTCGGCCCGGGGTGTCTCCCGATACGCCAGGCTCGTGGACAATGTCGGTCGGAGCATGTCCACCATGGGCAGGCAGGCCTGGCGCCGCATGGTATCGGTGGTGGCGCGCATGCAGTGGGTCCAGGAAGGGCTCGACGAGGCAGGGCGGGCCTTTAACGACAGCGACTATCTCGGCGCCATCAAGGTCTATAGCGAGCTTGCCGAATGGAGCGCCGTGGCCGTCGAGTCATCTGATCGCGATGCGATTATCGAGAAAGCAGTCGAGGTTTTCATCAATCTCGGCTATTGCTATGTCGAGATCAATCAGCTCGGAACCGCTGCGCACTATTTCAAGGAGGCGAAGCGAATCGCCCATGCCAACGGCAGGGGAGAGGAGGAGTTGCGAGCCGCCCTCTTGATCTCGGCGGCTTATTTCGAGCTCGGTCAGAGGGACCGGGCAATCATCGACCTGGAGAAAGCGGTGAGCTCCCCCAGCGTTCTTATCGGAGCGGTGCGCCGGGAGAAGGGCTGGTCTTTCGGCAGGCGTGTCACCATCCCGAGCATGATGGTGGATCTCGGTCATAAGTATGTCCGGGACAATGCCGCTTCCGGGGCGAAATTCTGCTATGAGGCAGCCATGGAGTCGCTGCGCTGGCTCGAGCATGGCGGCCAGAGCCAGGCTGAGTCGCTTATCTCGCGAGCCACGGCAGGAGTGTGCATCACGAGGATCGACGAGCTCAGTAAAGCCGAGCTTGTGGAGTTTTTTCTCCAGAATGTCGACGGCCCGGAGAAGCTGCAGGATCTCCTGCAGAGCGAGCGCAAAGGCATGCTCTCCTCTGATCCCAGATACGGTGACCTGCTTCGCTTGCTCGCCGATCATCTCAGCGCCGCCGATAAGACCGAACCGGCTGAAGCGGCTTATCGAACGGCGCTGGCTGTCTACCGCGCTGCCGGTCAGAATCGCTATCAGAGCTGCATAACCCTCTGCCTTCTCGGGCTCGGCAAGGTGGAAGATGCCGTTACCGGCCTGCTCGCCTCCTATCCATGGGAGAAGGGCCACTCGCGCGAGTTGAGCGAGAAGCTGATTCGGGTAGACGATTATTTGCAAGCTCTCTGTATCGGAGCGCTCATCTTCGAGGACGAGAGCCAGCGCAGCCGCTATCAATGTATCGAGCGCCTGACCGAGCTCTGTCCCGAGCCCGGGGAGCTGCTTTCGATTCTCTCCGATCTCGAGTCTTCGCGAATCGGCTCCACTCCCTGCCTGGCGGAGTTGTTCCTGGCTATGGCCGCAGAGCTCAAGGAGCTCTCGCGCATGCACGAGGCCAAGCTTCACTATGCGAGCGCTTTTCGCACCTTCCAGAGGGTCGGTCTCGAGGAGGAGCATGGCAGCGCGATCATGGAAAGCCTTCTGGGAAGCGGTGATCTGGAAGCGGCTGCCGGGCTGCTCATCGACGGAGGCAATCTCGAGACCACCATCAAGCTCCTCGCCAAGGTGATGATCGGTCGCGGCGCTTATCAGGCAGAGACGACCACCAGGCTCATGCAAAAAGTGATCGAGCATCAGCTTTCCCTGCCGGTGGCGGCGGTGGGAGAGTACGAGCTCAACAAGTCCCTGGAGCTTCTCGAGTGGTGCGCCGGGGAGGACAGCCCGGTGCTTGTGCGGATGCGTGAGGGGGTAAATCGATGGTTCGAGCACCGTGAGCTCAATATCGCTCACAATCTCGTGAGCCAGGGACAGTTCGGCCCGGCCCAGAGCATATTCGAGAAGTACGAGGGACCGGCGGGTCCCAATGTGGTCTCGGTGCTGGAGCTCTGGGCTATGAAATATCTGATCGCGGCGGTGGCGGACGGCTCGTCGCAAGCCCTCACCGACCGGTACACCCTGGGCTGCGCCACCGAGATCATCTCGACCCTGCGGGAAAGACAGGCCCTGCGTCCCGAGTTTGCCGAGCAGGTGGCGGAGTTGATTTTGAAAGCGAGCCCCCGGGGTGTCTCCGGCAAAGTCAGGCAGATAGGGGAGATATTCTCGTCTCTGGGTCCGGATTTCGCGGAGGCTTCCGGGAGAATTGATGTTTTCTGCGCTCGAGGGGACTCCGCTCCGGACCTGTCCGAGGATCCCGGAGACGGCAGCGCCGGTCTTCCGGCTCCGGACGCGATCAAGCCCGAGGTCACCGCCTCGGAGCTTGCCGAGAGACAGATCTGGCAGGGTCTGCACCGGGCCATGGTTCTTATCGACGGGGAGAGCTATAAAGAAGCGATCAAAGCCTTTTCGGCTCTGGAAAAAATGGACCGGTCAGGGCATTTCATGCCTGATATCTTTATCGGTATCGGCTATTGCCATTTCCTTCTGGAAGATCGGGAGGAAGCCGAGAGTTTTCTCAAGCGGGCTGTGCATGCCGCCAGGCATCTGGAGCAGGGCAAGTTTTTCCGGGCGTCCCTTGCTCTCGCTTATTTTCTGAAGACGCCGTCGGGCCACAAGCCCGAGTTGAGGACACTCATCGATCCTTCCCTGGAGCACAAAGAGGTCTTGAAGATAGTCGCTCGCTTGAGGGGACGGCCCATAGACTTCCATGAGAATCTCGCCATCAACCTTGCCGGGCTTCTTTACGAGCAGGCGGTGAAAGTCGAGCAGGCAAACGATCTGGAAGCGGCTCGCCCGCGCTATAAGGCAGCCCTCACCATATATGGTGTAGAGGCAGAGATCTGCAGGAGCGAGGTGATCGACTGTCTCGACGCCGCCGGGCAGAGCGCTCGCGCCGCCGCCCGCCTGAAGGACGCCTTGGACAGGTCCTTGATGGACTCCGGCGCTGTCGATGACCTGCTCATGAAAGTGGCGCGCAGGCATGTCAGGGATGCCAGCGTGGCCAGGGTAAGCACCTTCTACGAATCCGTCGGCATTGGTCTCAAGGACTATGTCGATGTCGCCGAGCGCGAGCTGGTGGTGCAGACCATATCGCGTATTCTCATATCGGAGGTGACGCCGCGGACGCTTTTCGCCGAGCTGACGAGGGATCTCTCAGACATGCGCGAAGACGGGCGTCTCGATGCGCGATTCTGTCTGACTATCGCGCGTTTCATCGAGTCGAATATCGTCTTCTGCTCCGAGACTCGCAGGCAGCAGTGCCGGGGCCCCCTGCTTCGCATCGGGCGGATGCTCGAGAGCGTTCATCCGCGCGCCTATCAGATTATCGAGGAAGCCATGGATAAGCCCCAGCTTCCCATCAACCAGGCTTTCAACCCCTGACGCGGATCTGGCCTCGATCGTTTCTGTGGTGACTGCACGCTTATGCCTGCCCTCCACATGGGTGGAGGCAGCAGGACGTTCTTTGCGAGCATGAACACTGATCCCCGGTTGGTGGTATTAGGCTCGGTGACCTTCATATTGAAAGCAGGCTCTTTATGAAGCGTTCTACTTCGTCTGTGTAGTCGGAGGGGGCTCCGAGATTGTTGTTGATCTGTCCGTGGGAGAGAGGCTGCGTGAGGACCTGGACTCTACCACCGAGCTCGCCGGCTCGGGCTGCGAAGTCCCGGGCTTGCTGGCAGGAATTCTGGCGGCGGCTCGAGCAAACGAGCAGCATCGGGGGCGGTGCCACGCTGAGACGATATAGAGGCGAGGTGCTTTTCCAGTATTCGGGGTCCGAGCCGAAGGCTTTGTCGAAAAATCCTTGATGCGGCTCCTTCATGCGGCTCACCACATCCATGGCGGCGCTATCGAGAGATATGGTGCCAAGCCAGGCTCTGGCGCCTTCATTTGTCGCCAGGGAGCGGTCGGCGCTTATCAAAGAGACAAGATGCGCTCCCGCGGAGTGACCCATGAGGATGAAACTATCGGGGCTGGCGCCGAAACTGGTTGCCCGGGACTGGGCGAAGGCCAGAGCCCGGGCGACATCTCTTGCCTGCTCCAGGGGATCGGCTGCGGGGAACAGCCGGTAATTCGCCGAGATAAAAACGAATCCCTGCGGACCCCAGCGTTTTACTTTGTTGTCCACCACGCCTTTATTGCCTTTGTCCCCGATCATCCAGGCACCGCCATGGACCATGAAGATTACCGGGGCGTTCTTTGCGCCTTGCGGAATATAGACGTCGATTCGCTGGGCTGGGTCTTTGCCGTAGGCCAGATCGCGTTTCACCGTGATGTCTGAAGGAAGCGAGCGACCTGCTTTGAGAAGACGGCGGAGCTGTCCCCGGGCAGCGGCATCTGCCTCCAGCTCCACAGCCGGTGCTCCGCCAGGCAGCAGAAGAGCGCTCAGAAAAAGAGCGGTCCGAAAGAGAGTTGTCGATCGGCGCACTGGTCAGGTTTCCTCTACTGGCTGGTAGTCCTTCTCGTCCAGGTCGAAGGTCCAGGCTATTGCCTGTCTGGCGCTACCGACATCGGGAGGGACTCGCAAGAAATAGGTCCTCGAAGTTCCGTCCGCCTCCGGTGTGCTGTTCTCGACCTCGACCATGACCAGGGGCTCATCGCCTTCGATATCGATGCGGTAGAGCGTGCCGAACTCATCTCTCTGTACGGCCCGGGCTTTCGACTCGACAATATAGCGTGCCGTGCCGAAGCGCTCCAGTAAGCAGCGTTTGATCTCGGCATTGCGGGTGGAGTTGATCAGGTCGAGACTGATCGGCTCCAGGATCGCCTCCTCGGAGACGGTGATACCGTGCCAGGAGTAGATCTCGTAGCCCCCGTCGAAGGAGAGGGCGGCACCGTCCTCGGCGTGGAGGCGTTTGCGATCATCGATGCCGAGGCGTCCCGGGTTCTGGCAGACGAAGGCGATGCCCGGATAGAAAGACGCGCAGACCGTATTGCGGGCCAGGCTGAGAAGCGCCCGGGCGGAGTCGCAGGCCGGCAGGGTGTCCGGCTGAAGCTCGCTTTCTCCGGAGAGCATCGTGAAATAGCAGGGGAGGGTGCCGGGGCTCCAGCTTCCCCACCAGATCTTGAGACGATTCGACTGGGTGTGCATGATATAGAGCGACAGGGCATACTCGGCATCCATTTGCATTTTGCCTTTTTTTCTGGCGATAAGAAATGAGCCGAGGGTCTGCGCGATCGGTTCGGGTGCCCGGTCCAGGAGCTCCTGGAGCTCGTTGCCCGAGAGTTGCTGGTTGAGATGCCTGCGCACCTGGGAGATGATATGGTGATATCTCTCTTCCGGGTTGCCGATATGCCTGATCAGCTGCTCGCTCTCGAGAGTATGCCTGTCGAATTCCCGGGCGCTCTCGAAGACGATTTCTTCGTGGTAGAGGGAGTAGAGAGTGGCCTCGAGGATCTGGATGCTCTTCCGCTCGAGAGTGAGAAGCTCTTCGGTGATGGAGGGCCAGAAAGACCAGTTCTCGTCTGCTTTGATCCCTCCCGACTCCAGGGCCCACAAGATCTCTGCCGCCTCCCGGGAAAGATCCCCTGTCGAGACAGCCGCTCGCAAGTTGCCGATCCGGGTCTCCAGATGGTCCCACATGAGCCTCCACATGGGCGAATCCTTCTCGCTCCTGAAGAGACTGGCGGAGCCTCCCGAAAGGCACATGAGCTGGAGGACCAGAGGCATGATCGCGACCTGCCAGGGATTCTGGCAGGGAATCACCAGAGGGCAGCCGTAGCCCAGGCGCTCGTAGAGCTCGACCACCGAGGCGGTGGCGGCGACCGGGTCGGTCTTGCGCTTCCCGGTCTGGCAGGCCTGCCAGATTGCCGCCTGGCGCGAAAGCTTGCCCTTCAAAATGGTGGAGATGCTCGTTCGAGGTCCGGGACTGCGCACGCCTGTTCTCCGCGAGCCGCAAAGTGATCGGCTCATGTCACGAATTTGCCATGGGACGGGCATATAGTCATAGTACCCCCTGCACTCGCTTCCTGCTCGCTTCGCCATGTCCAACAATAATCAGTTCCAACCGAAAGAAGTCGCTCGAGACGTCATGAATGACGCATCTCAGGGCAATAATCTCAGAAGTGAATTCGAAGAGATGAATCGTAATCTGACGCCCGCACAGCGTCAGGACGTTCTCAAAGAGATGCGCAATCTTGCCGGGACCAGCGGCTATGAGGATGTCCACTTCAAGAAGGACGGCTCCATCGTTTTCAACCCTCGTGGCGAGAGTCTCACCAATGAGACCCAGTGGCAATATTCTTCTCAGACCCGGGACCTCTACACAAACGGGCCGGATTCTACCAATGCTCTCAAAGGCAAGCTGGACGGCGTCAAAGGCAGGGGCGAAACAAAGGGCAGGACAGATGGGCCCGGGACGGATACGTCTGCCCCCGGCAGGGCTGAGTCGGCAGCCCCCGCCGAGCTCAGCGACGAGCAGAAAGTGCTCGGACAGTACGAGACACCGGAGTCTCTCCGGGAGCTGGCTCGCTCCAAAGGTCGCGAAGACCTGATCGGGACCTCCAGGACCGTTGCTCAGGATATACTGGACGGAAAGGACGTCTATCGGCATTTTGCAGGCGAGAACGCCCACAATCAGAGACTGCTCTGGAAACTCAGCCAGTCAGAGCTTCTCGAGAGCGTCACTCCCGAGACCCGGATCGGTGTCTCCCGATCCGGCGAGAACACCTATGTGACCATGACGGGCATGGAGGGCGGCGCCAATGTCCTTCTTACCGAGTCCAGTCTGGGTGTTCCCAGAGATGCCACGGTTTTCGACAATGTCGGCGTCAAAGGCACCGGTATAGGCGGCTCATCGGTGATGGCGCAGCCGGTCGATGCTTTCATCACGCCCTCTGACAGGCAGCAGATGGAAGCCAATAGAGGCGCCTGGGCCAGAGACCTCTCCGACCGTTTCTACGGCGCTATCAAAGGCGAAAACTGGGACCGCGACATCCAGAGCATGCGCGAGCAGATGGATAAGCTCAAGTACGAGCCGGACTCACCGGAGGCTCAGGAGTTGCGCAAGAAGCTCGAAGGCAACAAGCTTTTTAGATTCGGCGAAGGCCGCGCCCACGGCAGTTGATTTGATATTACTAGTGGTGCGTTATTTGCCGGTGCCGGTCTTCCAGCCGAGCTCGTCGAGAGCCTCATCCAGACCAATACGGCTGCGCTGGCAGTAATGCAGGGCGATGATCGCTTTCTCGATTTTCAGATTGCCTTTCTCGATGAGAGCCTGGCACTGGACAGCGGCGTGGAGAGTCTTGTTGTCGATCAATCCCTCTTTTACCAGTGAGGTGCCCACTTCAACGGCCTGGGGATTCTCCTGATTGCTCGCTTTCGCGTATTCGTCGTTGCTTATGATGCCCGCTTTGAGCAGGAGCTTGAGGACCGAGGCGACATTGGCGGGCTCTTCTTTGCCCGTGGAGGGGTGTACCGCGTAGAAAGTCCCGGAGCCTGTCTGGCGAGTAATCCAGCTCTCCTCGTCTTCGCTCGAGACCTCCTGGGCCAGCCTCTCGATCTCCAGGCTGAGCTCTTCGCTGGTCTGGTAGCGGTTGCGGGGCTCCTTCTCGAGACACTTGAGAATGATCTTCTCGAGTTTGGGGGGAATGCTCAAATCGGGCCTTATGTCCCCGAAGCGCAGGGGACGAATGTTCACGTGCATGTAGATGGTCTTGTAGGCGTTCTCTCCTTCGAAGGGGCGCTTGCCGGTGATTGCCTGGTACATCACACAGCCCAGGGAGTAGATGTCCGAGCGGGCGTCCAGGGACTCGCCCCGGCACTGCTCCGGGCTCATGTAATAGGGGCTGCCGAAAACATCCCCTGTCTGGGTGAGTTTTTGCAGGGACTCTTCGTCGGTCTCGCGATGGATCTTGGCGATGCCGAAGTCCAGGAGCTTGACGATGTTCACGTTCTGCTCGGTCTTGACCATCATGATATTGCTGGGCTTGACGTCCCGGTGGATGACGCCGCGCACATGGGCGTGGCTGAGGGCCCGGCAGGTCTGGTAGAAGACCGTGAGAAACTGGCTGAGGCGCAGGCGGTTGTGGGCTCTCAGGAGCTGCTCCAGGGAATTGCCGTCGATATACTCCATGACCATGAAGGGAAGCCCGTCAGCGGTGAAACCGTGGTCCTTGACTGCCACGATATTGGGATGAGCCAGGGCCATGGTTGCTTTGAACTCCTGCTCGAAGCGCTTCTTCGGATTCTTGGCGCTGCCTTCCCTCATCAGGTGGGGATGCAGGACTTTGACAGCTACCTCCTTGTCGGTCTTGCGATCCCGGGCCCGATAGACACGGCTCATGCCGCCGCAGCCGACCTCTTCGATTACTTCATAGCGGTCGTTGAAAGAATAGCCGCTGGGCTGGGGCTGCGGAAGCCTGGGAAGTCCCTCGTGGGTCGGCTTCTTGGATTCCGGAATGGCCTCCAGATCCGGATTGGTGTTGGTTGGTTTCGGGAAGGGATTGCGAGCTCGCTTGATGATCAGGTTGTAAATCTGCTCGGGGTTCTCTGTCTCGATGCTCCAGAAAACCACCGGCGGATCCTGGTCTTCGGTACTCAGGACCCAGGTGGGCTCGCCCTCGATACGGCTGAGATAAGTGACTGTCAGGAGATAGATCGAGCCGTCCGGCAGGCTGAAGCGGATCTCTTGAGAATGAGGCGCCGATTCCTCGGCTTCGGACATGAGCGCAGCAAGCTGCACCCTTGAAGGGGGAGCGGTGATTCTATCGATTCGCACGTCGGTGTCGGGACGTTCGGTATTTTGCCCTTCAAGGGTCATGCCGCCAACTCCCAGGAAGCGATTTCCAGGCCTTTAATGTCTCTTACCCAGAAAAAGTCACTTTAGATACTGAGTCCAGGGAGTCTCTTATTTTGAGATTCTGGAAATCACCAGTCAAGGCTAATCTGCTCTTGATTTCAGAGAGAGAGAGAATATTCCGGTGGAAGACGACCTCTATGGCTGGTCTCGAAAAGTGACAGAGTGCTCCCAGGCGCCGCTGTCCGGGACCTTGTAAACATGACCGCGGGATTCCTCCCGGACCTTTCCGCCCCGGCCGTCCAGGACGATTATCTTGAACTCGATCCTCTTGCCTGCCGGCACTGGCACGCAGAGAATGTAATCACGGTCCTCGCTCAAGAGGAGCGGCCCCTGGGCCTCGTGAGGATCTTCTTTCCAGTTTCCCAGGGTGGAGACGCTGCCGGTTATGAAAAGTCGCTCTTCCGGGCTTTTCAAGACGGCGCCCTGGACCCTGAAAGTGACGGGCAAGAGCTTCCCTTCGCGGACGGTCAGGTGGATGTCCTGCTTCGAGGTCTCGCCGTCTTCGCGCTCGATCGCGAGAGGCTGTCGCCCGGCAAGCAGGCGAGGAGCCCGGAAAGTCACGGCGGTGTCCGACCATGATGCTGGCCTGAGGATCTCGCCGCCCACAATGATTTTGCCCCGCCCTGCTCCGAAGCCGAGACCGGTCACCGTCACCGGATTGCCGGCGGTGACCACGCGAGGACTCACAGTCGCAACCAGGGGTGCCCTTGCCGGCTCGGCCCGGCACCATACTGATACCGAATCAGGTGGCAGACCCGGGGACGCTTTTCCGTCTCTTCCCATTCGCAGAGCGACTCCCGAAAGAGAGCCATCGAGAGCGTCTTTATATTCGCCTTCTTCGAGGGAGGAGCCGGTAAGATCGAGTTCGGCTCTTTCCTTGCCTTTATTGAGCGCGATCACGGCGACATTGTCTCCGAACTTTCGCTCGAAGACATAGACATCACGGCCGGCGGCTAGCGTGCGCTGCGCACCGTAATAGAGGGCCGGGTTGGAGCCCCGCAAGGCGATGAGCTTGCGGATGAGAGCGTAACCTCTGGAGCTCTGATCGAAAGTGCTCATCCAGACGCGCGTATAGGGATCCTCACCGCCTCTGGTATCATCATGCAGGTATTGCTCGGTGCCGTAATAGACTACCGGAATTCCTCTGGTCGTGAGAAGAAGGGCCAGGGCCTGGTGAAGAGCGCTGGTATCGTTATTGATACTGAGAAAGCGAGGCATGTCGTGATTGTCGATGAAGGTGAACAGCTCGCAGGGATCGTCGAAGAGGGCGTCTTCCTTTTCGATGGTCCTGGCCAGGTCCCGGAAGTCACCTTTCCGTCCGTAGAGCTTGCGCACGGCGCTGGCAAACGGAAAGTCGAACATGGTTATGCCGCTCTGCCGGCAATATTTGACGGCGTCGCCGTAGATCGGATCATCCACCCCCTCGCCCAGCCACCACTCGGCCACCACCAGATGGTTGTCTATGTTGTACAGGTGGTTGGCCAGGCTGTGCTGCCATCCCCAGTTGGTATGCTTGGCAGCATCAATCCTGGTGGCATCGGCGCCGTGGCGCAGGAGCTTCTCTGAGGCCGCCTTTAGATAGCGGTCGACGAAGTCATTGCTCTGGTTCAGGTCGCCAAGATAGAAGATCGTTCCGTACTGGATCTGATAGGCGTCGTTCCAGTCTTTGACCAGGGGCAGGTGGTGGAAGTATTTGTTGCGGTCATATTCCGGATCGCCTTTGAACTGCCCTTCGTCGTAGAGGGCGCCGAACTCGCCGTGGTTGTACTGGCTGGTGTGATTGAAGGGCATGTCCACCAGGACTTTGATTCCCCTGTCGTGGGCCGCTTTCACCAGGGCGTCGAAGTCGGCGAAGCTGTTCTGGTTGTCGCCGAAGTGCTCGTCGATCCGCTTGAAATCGCGGGCGTGATAGCCGTGATAGGGCGCGGTCATAGCGCCTCTGTCATCGTTGACAGGCTTGTTCTGATTGTCCACTACCGGCGATATCCATATAGCCCCGGCGCCCAGGTCGCGGATATAGTCGAGTTTGCTCTCGATCCCTTTCAGGTCGCCTCCCCAGTAGGCGTGCCAGTTTTTCCGGCTGGCATCGAAAAGACCGGGACTCTTCCCGGGATCGTCGTTGTCTTTGCGGCCGTTGCAGAATCGGTCGGTGATTATCTGGTAGACGACGCTCTTCTTGAAGCCGGCATCGTCGCTGCCGATATTCCTCGCCGCCGCAGGTCCGGGACTGAGGCAGAGTTGAGCGAAGAGTTGAAAGACGAGCACAAGCGGCAATGAGAGAGGGAAACGATAGTTCATGGTGAGGACCGGGTGATGAGCGAAGAAGCACAGGGAATAAATCTATCATGATCGAGCAATTGACGGCTGGTCAGGAAGCCGACCTGGAGAGTTATTTCGAGAGGATCAGGAGCCCTGTCCGGTCTCCTGAGGCGGAGAGCGAGCCGGCCCGGCTGGAGGCTGCCATAAACAGGATCTATTCGGAGCTGGAGCTGGCTGCGCCGGTCACGGTCGTCTGCGACAGCCCCTGGCAGATGGCAGTCTGCGAGGCTCTCGCCTGCCTCTGCCGGGGCGCCGGTCTCGAGCCCCGGAGTTTTCTCGAGGATCTCCGGCAGCGTCTTTCCAACCCCCTGTGGCTTGCCTGCCTGGATCGCCTGGAGGCGCATCCGGAGCTTCTGGCCGGTCCCGAGTCGAGCTCGACGAGTATCCGGCAGCTTCGTGCCTCGATCTTCGGCAAGAGCACTGGCCCGCCCATGCGATTCCTGATTAGCAGGCTCATTAGCGAAGAAGGGAGCCGAGCGAGAGACCGTCTTCTCTCTGTGAGAGTGCAGCTGAAGCTAAGGGATACTCTCAAGACTCGCCTGGCAAACGCTCTTCCCGAGCTAGACGGCTTTCGGCTCATGCGACAGTTCGGCGTCGAGATTCCCGAATCGCTCCGGGAGTTTTTCAATGAGAGCCCGTTCCAGGGCTTTTTTGCCGCGCTCGAGGAGACCAGCAGACCAGCCCTGGTGAGATCGCCGGCCGGCGAGTTTTTCTCGACCTTCCATCCTCCCGGGCTGGCAGCCGATCGGATCGCGGAGTTTCCTCTCTTCGCTTTCGTATACAAAAACCTCGGACTGAGCGAGGATCCGGAGCTCGTGAGAAGGATCGAGGCATGGCAGACCCTGTTCGATGCCGCCTTCAACTGGTGCGGATACGAGAGAGCGATTTTCCTGAGCCGGCAGCCGGTCGAGCTTTTGCTCGACGAGCGGCGCCGGCTTCATCGCGAGGACGGACCGGCATTGAGCTTCCCTGATGGCTACCGGATCTGCTCCATCCATGGGGTATTGGTGCCCGAGTCGGTGGTCACCGATCCTTCGAGCCTGAGCTTGGAGATTATAGAAGGGGAGACGAATGTCGAGATTCGCCGGATCATGATTCAGAGATTCGGAATGGAGCGGTATATCGAAGAATCCGGTGCCGTTGCCATCGACAGCGATGATTGCGGCGTTCTCTACCGCAAGGAGCAGAAGCTCGACGAGCCACTGGTGGTGGTCAAGGTTGTCGATTCGACGTCCTTGATTCAGGGGGAGCCCCGGCACTACTTTTTGCGTGTGCCACCTTATATGACATCAGCCCGGCAGGCGGTAGCCTGGACCTTCAATCTCAACTCGGGGGAATACAGCCCATCGGAGCAGACCTGATTTCAGTCCTCTCGGGATTCTTCGCCCTCGCCGACACTCTCTGCGGCCAGCTTGATGAAATCGCCCAGACCTTCGAGGCTTCTTCTTAGAGAGCGACCGATGATACCGGACTCGAAGTTCAACATTTCTGTCTGCTCCATGGCGTTGGGCTCGGGGAGCTCTTCCAGGCGTGCGCTCCATATACGGTGCTGCTCGGTATCGCCTTCTTTGTCGCAGATTGCGATCATCTGAGTGACCGGACTTCGCGAGCGCCAGTTTGCCTTGCCATGCTCTTTTTCGATCAAGGCGAGCCATTTGTCCGTAGTCTCCCTGGCCTGGTCAAGCATATCGGCGCCGATATAGCTGTTTATCAGTGTTGAATAGGTCATGCTCATGTCATCGAAATCGGTCTCTTCGAGGCGCTCTCTGATTGCCAGGGACTTCTCGAGCCAGGCAATGGCCTTATCGAAGTTGCTTTCGAAACTGGCATCGGCGGCGAGCATGAAAAGCTCGTCGGCCAGATCCATGGAGTCTCCTTCATCCTCCTCCATGAATACGAGATACTCATTCAGGAGGGCGTCGGCTTCCTCGGTTTTTCCCTGCCCTTTGAGCATGGCAGCCATTAGCCTTTTCGTTGCCATGACCGACCCGTCCGTGTCGCCCCGGACGTCTTCGCTGCTGTTGAGGAGCATGGAGTAGATCGACTCTTCCGGGTCATCGATGCCCAGAGGAAATTCGATGGCTCGTGCCTGCATATTGAGGAGACCGGCTACGGTGTTGTCTCCTTCTCTCGTGTAGCAGGCCGCCAGCATGCGTCTGGTCTCGGCGACCTTGGCATGGCTCTTGCCCAGCTCGGCGAGCTCGAGTTTGAGCACCTTGCTGTACAAATCCCTGGCCCGGGCCGTCTCGTCGTCGAATAGCAGATTCGCCCGGAACTGAATCAGTTTGGCGACTCTCATGCTGTTTTCTCCCCATTCCAGGGCGGCGACTTTCTCCGCCCGCTCGAGAAGCTCCTGTGCTTCCTTTTTCTTGCCTCGATGATGAAGGGAATCGGCGAGCATGATCACCATCTGGGCGTCCTTCTCGCCATGCTGAGCGATATGAGCCTGCATCAGGCGAGTCGATTCTTCAGCCATTTTTTCCGCTTCCTCGGAAAGACCGAGGCGCTCATTGACGATGGCCAGATTGTTGACGCTTATTATCAACCTGGAGCTGTCTTTTCCGAAAAGCTCGGTTCTTATGTCCAGGGATTGCTGGAAGTTGTCCCTGGCTTTTTTCAGATGACCCTGGTTCATCAGGTGTAGTCCGAGATTGCTCAATGCCGTGGCGATATTGGGATGATTCGCGCCGAAGGTGTTCTTCCAGATTGCGATGGTGCGCTCGTACATTTGTTCATATTCGCCTGTCTGGTTGAGATTCTTGAGGGTCTCGGCGAGATTGAGACAGCTATAGCCCACCTCCGGGTGATCCGGGCCTAGACACTGCTCGCGAATGGCAAGAGAGCGTCTGTGGGCCTTTTCGGCCTTGTCGAAGTCATTGCAGCGCTGGTTGAGGACGCCGATATTGTCCAGAGTCTCGGCATAATCTTTGTGCATCTCGCCGAAAAGCTCTTTGCGCATGGCCAGTGCTTCTTCGTAGCGAGCCAGGGCCCTTGCGTCATCGCCCTGGCGCCAGAGGGCGAGTCCGAGGTTATTGAGCAGCTCGGCCAGGTCCGGGCACGGTTCGTCATTGTGCTCCCTGCACATGGCCACACCCTTTTCGAGAGTTTCCAGGGCTTTTTCGTATTCCGCCTTCTCTGAGGCGATCAAGCCGCGTTGATTGAGGACCATGGCCATCTCCGGCGAAGATAGACGATCGGCACTTTTGAGCAGTCCCTCTGCCCTGTCCAGCTCTGCGCCCGCGTTTTCGTATTGCGCGAGCTGTCGCAGGGCACGGGCGAGCTCTGTATGGGCCTTTGCCCGCTCGACGTCCCCTGCGCCGCCTTCTTCGATCAGCTCGGTCCAGAGCCGCCTGGCTTCGCCGTAAGCGCCGCTATCGAATTTTTCTCTGGCTTTCTCGAATTTCTCTTTGAAGCTCATAGCCTCTCCTGTTTGTATTAGCTCTCCAGGGCTGCGATCAATTCGGTGGCGCGTCTCAGATCTGTCAGGCTCTCGTCACCGGGTGTCAATCCTGCGGCTTTGTCCAGCGTCTCGAGGGCCGCATCGTATTCGGTATCGGCAATATGGACGCGGGCCATTGAGACAAGGGCTGCGGCGTAGACAGGATTGATTGAAAGGCTCTTCTCCAGCAGCGTCCGGGCTCTGGGCATGTCGCCTGCGCGGATCATCAGATCCGCCAGGCTGCGGTAGGGCCACTCGAAGTCCGGGTGGTCCTCGATCAGCTTCTCGAGCTTGCCCACTGCTTTGACACGGTTGGTGAAGCCCAGGTGGAGCTCTATTTCTCTGTATGTCTTCAGGGCTTCCTGGTCGAGCGGGTTGGCCGGAATTCGGGTGCTCAGCATCTCCCGGGCGCCTCTGCCGCTCTCTCCCTCGGGATCGAGGATGACGGCTCGGCTCAGGGCATCTCTGGCTTTGTCCAGATCGCCTTCTTCCCAGAACCAGTTGCCGAGCTGGAAATACTCCGCGGCGCTCAAATCGTCTGGTACCGAATCTGGTGGTTTATTCAGCATTGCTTTCTCCGGTTTTTGCAGCTTGATCCCTGGCTTTTAATTTAATACCCCGCCCTCTGCGGCATCGGACTATTTCGAGGTAAGATTTTCTTGTTGTTTCAGGAGATTCCCGACTTGTCAACGGATCTGCTGGTCATAGTCTCGGTTATCTGCTGGTGAGCCTGGGGAGTCTTCGAGAAAAAGGCTCTTTCTCGCTCTTCGGCCCGGGATGTGGCAGTCCTTCTCTACGGTTTCAACATCCAGAGCACCGCTTCGCTCTAGAACTCAGTTCGAGGCTACAGGCATTGCCGGGGTGCTGGTCCATTGCATATAGCCTCCGTCGAAGATTCGTACGGGCTCGCCTGTGTAGAGCTCGTGCAGGAAAGCGACGGTGGCGGCTCTCATACCGAGCTCGCAATAGGCCGCCAGAGGCGGGCTGAGAGCCCCTTTGTCGGCAAGCCGGCTCAAATATTCTTGCCGGTCGATATAGCGCTTCTCATCGCTTCGGAAAATACTGCTGAAAGGAAAAAGCACCGCCTTCGGAATGTGACCCATACGGGGCAGATAGGAATAGACCTCCCCGTCGAATTCAGGCGACGAGCGGGCGTCGAGAAGAAAAGCATCCGAGCGGGAGTCGAGCTCCAGGGCAAGCTCATCCATGGTGATCCGGCGCTCTCCATCGATATCCAGCTCGAATCGAGCCGGGTCTTTCTTGATTTCTCTCGATTCGATGGTGCCGCCGGCTTTGAGCCAGCCTGAAAAACCGCCATCGAGAACGCTCAGATCCCGGGCTCCCAGATAAAGAAGCATCCAGGCGATTCTTCCTTCGAGCCCTTTCGATACCTGACCGTCTGCGTAGACGATAATCCGGGAGTCACTGTCTATGCCCATTTCGGCAAGGCGCTCGGCCAGAGCGGCGGCCACCGGATCGAGAAGCAGCCCCCACCATCCCGGTCGGGCGAACTGCTCCCCGGCCGATTCCGGCGCTTCCTGGCAGAAGTCGCTCCAGAGAAGATTTACCGCTCCATTGATATGCCCGGCCTGGTATTCGTCCCGGTGGCGGGCGTCGATGATAGTAATGTCGGTTACCCGGCGTCTGACCAGATCCACTAGGTCTTCAGGGGTGATCAGGGAGAGCTTTGCCATTTTGCCCTTGTGTCTCGATCTCCAGGTCGGCGGCGATTTTCTCCTGGGCTTCCAGAGGAATCAGATCTCTCTCGACTGCATCCTCGAAGACCAGGGGAGACCTCATTTTAAAGGCATACTTGCGAAAAATCTCCGAATAGCCGTTGAAAAAATAGCTCCCGTTCTCGGCGAGGAGCGCCTCCCTCTCCTTGAAATAAAGATTGCGCAGCTCATACCAGGGTATCCGGGGGAGCTTGTGGTGGAGATAGTGATAGTTGTTGTTCAGATAGAGCACCCGAAATGGGATTGCCGTTTCGACGATAGCTGTTCGCTGGCTCGCTGTTCGGGCTGACTGGTGCTCGGCATAGGAGCGAAGGAGGGTGAGGGAGAGTCCGGGATAGACGAAGCAGGCCAGATAAGTCCAGACTGGCATCTGGCAAACCATGGTCAGGTAAGCGAAAAGAGCCGTGACCAGGACGATATGGATAAGCCAGGCCGAGAGATTGGCGGTATTGCCCCCGGCCAGTTTTTTGATTTCTGACGAATAGAAACGCCAGGTCAAGATCACCGGACCCAGAACCAGCCTGCCCAGAAGAGTGTTGTTGAACAGTAGCAGAGCCCTCACCGGAGGCAGCTCGTTCTGCCAGCTCTGCCGGGTTATGTAATAGGACTCCGGATCTTCCAGTGGATTGGTCAGATTCTCGGTCTCGTGGTGCTGGATATGGGTGCTCCGGTAGATCGGATAGGGGTAGATCACCCCGAGGGGGGCATAAGCCAGGAGGCTGTTAACCAGGCGATTGCCTGTGGGGTGCCCGTGAATGGTCTCGTGTTGCAGGGAGCCGTGCAGGCATACAATGAATCCCCCGAAGAAAAACAGCAGAACTGCCGGGATCTTCGCAGCCGCCAGGGTGAGAGATATAAAGCAAGCATAGATTGAGAAAGCCAGGGCCCAGGTGATGAACTCTTTTGGATCTCTCGACACCGGCTGCTCTCTCAAAAAAGCCAATAACAGAAAATATATACACCGGATCGGCCTGGATTGAAACTCCTTTTCGCCTGACAGGGCGCCGGATTGCTCGATTTATACTCGCTCTGTATTCGCTTTATGCCGGGCTCTATTATGGTATCGGGATGTCGCTGGTCAGCTCCTCCTTGAGGCGCCTGGCTTTCTTCAAGCTCAGGGAGGCGTTGCCGTCTTTGTCTGCGTCCTGGCCGAGGAGCCAGTCCAGAACCGGCTTGCTCGCAACCCCGGCCACGAAGCCGATGGTTATTCCTGGCATAAGAATGCTTGCTGAAATAGATAACACTCCTTCTGATCTAGCGAATCGGGCGAGATCGATGCCGGATCACTTAACAAACTGTTTGTCTACGACCGAAGGGAAATATCTCCTCTCGGTAGAATCGTCTGATGGCAGCAAGAGTGAAAACGAAACGATTCTGGATCAGGGTGGCGCTCCTGTCCGGTCTTCTCTATTTCGCCCTTGTCTTCGTCTTCATAGCCACTCAGCTTTGTGACAGGCTTTGCCCGGCATCGCTTTGCCGAATCGGGCTCTTCTATCCGGTTAAGGCTTCCTCCTATCCGATTCTCCCGGGGACCTACGGCAGTGCCCGGCGGATGAACGTGAGCTTCGCTGCACCATCCGGGGCTCGTCTTCAAGGCGTTTTTTATGATTTGAAAGATGCCTCCCGGGTGGTTCTCCTGTGCTACGGGCAGAGCGGCAATATCGGTATCAATGCAGGGTTGTTGAAGGCTGTACTGGATTCCGGCTGCTCTGTCTTCGCTTATGATTACGAGGGTTACGGGATGAGCACCGGCACGCCCAGCCCGTCGAGGGTAATCGAGGACGGAGTAGCTGCTTATGATTATTTGAGCGGTCCTCTCGGGGTGGAGCCGTCGAGAATCGTCGAGATGGGAGTCTCGCTGGGCACCGGGATAGCCAGCCGGGTGGCGGAGCAAAGAGCACCGCAGTCCCTGGTCCTGATCTCGCCTTATGTTTCTCTTCGCCGGCTCGCCCGGGAGAAACTGCCATTTCTGAGACTTTATGGGGACGGCGATTTCCCCGCCCCGGATCTGAGTGCCGGGGAGTTTTTCGCAAAAAACAGCGAGGTTCCTGTTCTCATGCTTCATGGCGAACTCGACCCGATCATCCCGGCAGGAGACTCCCGGGATCTATTCGCCATGTCCAGGTCTCCGTGCAGGCTCGTGATGGCAAACGATGCGCATCATTGCGACTTCAGTCTCGATTTCATCACCGGGGAGCTGAAGAGCTTTTTCGATCTTCTCGACAGAGGCCGTCTCGAATCGAAGACCTCTGTGGCGAGCGGTCTGTGATGCAAGGATGATTCTACCCGGGCGGCGATTCTTATCCCGTAGCAGCGAAAGTGAGAGCTACAGGACTCGAGCCTTTTCTCAAGTCGCTCACTGGTAAGTGAGGCGCAAAATTCGCGACGATCTGGTATAAATCCTCGGTCATGAGCGAGAATCGAGTCAATGCCAATCTCATACTGCCGGTGGGGACCCAGGTCGTCACCCTTGTGGAGATTTATTCGCGCAGTGGCGAGGCTCTCAGGCGCAAGGGCTCGGTGGGGAAGATCGTCAAGGCCCCCGCTGACAGCACCCACAGTTATCGGATTCAATTTCCGGACGGAAGTCTCGCCAGTCTCTGCCGGCACGAGATCGCGATTCGCAAGCATGTGCAGAGCCTGCACTTCGACCGGCCGGCGGACGCCCTTGACGATCGTCTCCTCTATGACCGGGTGATTTACAGATGCGTCGTGGGCTCGCGGGCTTACGGTCTCGACAACGATCAATCCGATACCGACAGGCGTGGTATCTATCTACCCACCGCCGCCATGCACTGGTCTCTCTATGGAGTCCCGGAGCAGATCGAGAATCATGAGACCGAAGAGTGTTATTTCGAGTTGCAGAAATTTCTGGTGCTGAGCCTGAAAGCCAATCCGAACGTTCTCGAATGTCTCTACTCGCCGCTTGTGGAGCATGCCGACGAGATTGCCCGGGAGCTCCTCGCGAACCGGGAGAAGCTGCTCAGCAAGCTCGTCTATCAGACCTATAACGGCTATGTCCTGTCGCAGTTCCGGAAGCTCGAGCAGGATCTCAGAGCTCGGGGCGAGCTCAAGTGGAAGCATGTCATGCATCTGATCCGCCTGTTGCTGTCCGGGATCACGATCTTGCAGGAAGCCCGTGTGCCGGTTCTCGTGGAAGGCGAGAAAGATCGCCTGCTCTCGATCAGGCGAGGCGAGATAGCCTGGGAGGACGTCAATGTCTGGCGTCTCGATTTGCACAGGCAGTTCGATGCGGCAGCCGACAGCTCCCGGCTTCCGGAAAGACCGGACTATGAATGGGCAAATGAGTTTCTGGTAGGGGCCAGGCGGCAGATGGCCCGTGAGGATAAGAATGACTGATCTTCCTCCTGTCGTAAGAGCGATGCCGGCACGGCATCCCTACCCTTTGCTGTTTGCCACTGTTAGCGGTGCGCATCTCTATGGCTTTCCTTCGCCTGATTCCGATTTCGATTTGCGGGGCGTCCATATACTTCCTCTTGCCGATGTCCTGCGACTGGAAGACGGCTCGCAGACTGTGGAGTCCATGGGGGTCGAGGAGGGGATCGAGCTCGATCTGGTCACCCATGATGTGAAGAAGTTCTTCAGGCTGCTCTTGAAGAAAAACGGCTATGTGCTGGAGCAACTGTATTCACCGATAGTGGTGCACAGCACCGGAGAGCATGAGGAGCTGAAAGCAATCGCCCGCGATACCGTAACCAGGCACCACTATCATCACTATCGCGGTTTTGCCGCCACCCAGCTCAGGCTTTTCCGGAAGGAGAGCCCGCCTCGAGTGAAGCCTCTGCTCTATGTTTACAGGGTGCTGCTCACCGGTATCAACCTCTTGCGGACCGGCGAGGTGGAGGCCAATCTCGTGACTCTCAACCAGAGCTTCAGATTGCCGCAGATACGGGATCTGATTGCTCGCAAGCTTGGCGGCGCAGAGCACCAGTGTCTCGCTGATGCCGACATCGGGTTTCACCTGAAAGAGTACGAGAGGCTCTCGTCGATCATGGAAGAGGCGTTCAGGCAAAGCGCTCTTCCCGACGAACCCAGTTGCCGGGCGGCTCTCGATGATCTTCTTGTTCGGATCAGATTGGCGGCTGGCTAGCTGCTGCCGAAGCGGGCCACGTCCTGCCTGATCGAGGCGAAGCTCAGAAGCGCCTGTTCCAGAGTCGCGCCCCCGATATTGACCAGATCGACCAGGTTGCGGGCGTGGGTAATGACAAGGTCGTCGCAGTCGAACATGCCCACCAGCACGGCGGCGAACCAGGTGTCTCTCTCGAAGCTCTCGAGTATCAGGCGCTTGAGCTCGCTCTTGGGCGTATTGCCGTCGATGGGAACATCGATGATGGTGCCGAACTCGGAAGCGCGAGTCACCATGAGCCTGGTCAGATCTTTGACATTGTCCGGGCTGAGAAAGCCGCAGGCGAGCAGGAATTTGTGGAGGTTGAGACCGCCTTCGTCGTCGTCCCCGATGGTCTTTTTCTTTCTGTCCGACTTGTTCTCGCCGGCTTTCAAAAGGAACGCCACAGCCTCGTGCGCCGACAGGTAGCCGTGCTCGATGAGCATACTGAGACCGAGAGTGGCCGACAGCAGGGTCTGGTCGATCCAGTCGAAACTGCAGAGGACCTGCTCGAGAGGGAGGTTGTTGGCGACGGCGAAATTGATTGCCGGTTGAAGATCGCCGTCGCTGCATACTTTGCCAGCCACGAGCAGATCTCTCAGATCCAGCTCGATAAGCGGCTTGACGCTTGCCGGCGGCAGTGTGAGAGGAAGAAGCTTGAGCTTGTCCACGGAATCCAGATAGGTGATCACATTCTGCCTGATGCCCTTCTGGTAGTCGAGAGCCGTGTCGATAATCTCGGCAGGCATATTGAAGTGAATGCAGAGCACTCTGCCCAGGGGCAGACCGCATAGCTCCTGGAGAGAAAGAGCCTTGTTCAGCTGGGTAGCGTCGATGAGACCGGAGGCGAGCAGAAGCTCGCCGAGACGCACCGATTCGACCTCTTCCACCGGGCAGCCGAGGTTTTTCAGGGCGGTGTTGATATTGGTGCCCTGGGTTTTCGAGAGCGAGAACGCGTTTCTGATCTCCTGGAAATCGCAGAGACCGCGGCGGTAGAGACCGTGGAGCTCGAGTAGCTTGCCCAGGTCATCGTTGGAGATCAGACCGCGCACTACCAGGGTGCGCCCCAGGGGAATGCCGATCTCTTTGGAGGCGAAAAGCGCGTTGGCGAGATCCTCGGCCGGGAGCGCGTCGAGAGCCGCCAGGAACTCACCGAACCTGACCCCCTGTCTTTCCGCGACAATCGACTCGAGAGACTCAGCCAATTATCGGACCCTGCCTGAATGTTCTGCCATACATCGATATCCTGCCCAGCATTTCAGGGATCAAACGTCAGTAGCGCATAAGTGTGAGGGCGTCTCTTACGGCTTTCATGCCGGCCGGCCTGTCCCCGGGCCTCTTGGCCAGGAGCTTCGCGGCGAGATCGTCGAAAGGCGCGAGTTGCAGGTCGTAGCTGCTCAGGGGCTTTGCCTGCTGGCACATGTGCATCTGCATGGTATCGATCATGCTTCGACCGGCAAAGGGTGGCTTGCCGGTCAGCACTTTGTGGATGAGACAGCCCAGAGAATAGAGGTCGGAGGCGATGGTCACCGGCTCGGCCATGCATTGCTCCGGGCTCATGTAATACGGGGTGCCAAGCACTTCGCCAATCTGGTCGCCGATCTGCTTACCGATTGGGTCGGCGTTTTTTCCCAGGGCAACGGCAATCTTGAAATCGATGAGCTTGATGCCGCCGCCTGCCGGGAGCATAACATTGGCGGGCTTCAGATCGCGATGCACAATCTCGGCATCATGAACCGCTTGCATGGCGTCGCAGATCGAGAGGAGAATGGGCAAGGCCTGCCCGGGGGGCAGAGGACCTCTATCGACTTTCGACTCGAGATTGTCACCCTCGACAAACCCGCAGACTACGTAGGGGGAGGACCCTTCGATTCCGAAGTCGAAAACCTCGACCACGCCCGGGTGGTCCAGGCTGGAAATCAGCCTGGCCTCATTTCTGACCCGGAGAATGGCGGGCTTGTTTGCCGAAAGGCTGTAGTGGAGGAGCTTGATGGCGACCACGGTGCCGGTGGCCTCGTGTTGCGCCCTGTAGACGATATAGGTGCTGCCCCGGTGTATCTCTTTCAGGACTGTGTAGGTGCCGATTTTCTCCAGGGAATCGTTCATGAAACGGTGGTTCGTCCTGTCACTTATGAGGCTCTTTAGTATAAGTCAAATAATGGGTATATTTCTGACATCAGCGATCTTGTTGTGTGGACTACACAGATGAGAGAGGAAAGTGGACTCGAATTCCTCGGAGCAGAAGCCGAAGCGGTGGCACTTCTGCGGAGCGAGCTCGTGGATGCGCGGACTGGACTTTATAGCTTCTCGGTCTTCATGCAATTCGTGGAGCTGGAGTTCTATCGTTTCGAGGCTTATCATGTCCCTTTCTCGGTGATTCTTTTCGAGCTGGCTCAGACCGATTCGGAGCCCATGCCGGTGGAGGCTCTCACCGCTGCCGCTCTTCGTATGAAACTGGTTCTCAGAGATGTCGATGTTATCGGACATGCCGGCTCTACCCCGAGTGATTTCGGGATACTGCTGCCCGGGCTCAGACCGGCTCAATCCCTGGTGACTGCCAGCAAGGCGTTACAGGCTCTCACTGCCAGCTGTCTGGCGCCGGGGCTCAATAAGCGCACTCTCAGGACATCTTTCGGCGTCGCCGGTCTTCCGGATGACGGCAACGAGATCGACTCGCTCATCAGGGCGGCGCTCCAGGCGCGCCATGACGCCGAGGGCAAACCATTGCCTGTATCTTGCGCCCGGGGTGCGGATCGATGAGTGATTCCGAGCGCACCCAGGAGTTCGATAACGCGCCTACCATTCTCGAGGTGGCTCACACCGGTCGGGCGCCGGTAATCGACGATGTGGACAGGATGTATCGGCAGTGCAAGAGCGTTCCGGGCATTGAGATTCGCTGGGTCTGGAAAGGCCGGACCGTCGAGCGCCGTTTCACTCTGGCGGTGACCTATCCGGTCATTCAGCAGACCGGATGGTGGGACTACGAGGTCCGGGACGATCCGATCTGGTCGATCACCGACGACCGCGAGCAGGGAAACAACGAGATCTGGAAGCAGAAGACCTGCGACACCGAGCTGGTCCTGCTCTACTGCGGCATGGCGGAGTCCAAGCAAGAGACGCGCGAGATTGTTTTCGACACCGCTGGCGGTGAGGACGCCGAAGCTGTCTCGGCAGCAGCCATAGCCACTCCGGTTTTTGCCGAGATTCTATCCGGCAAGCCGTATATCCCGACAGACGGATTCACCGAAATCGTCGCGATTCACACCGCGCTCAAGAACTATGAGTACAGTCAGTTCAGCGGTTTGCTCCAGGTCCGCTCCAACCACAGAGTGGGCGAGATCTACATGGACAACGGAGCTCCGGTGCATGCGGTTCTGGATGGCGATAGCGGCGACGATGCTTTCCGCGAGATTATCACCTGGCAATCGGCGGCAATCGATGCCGATCCCAGAAGGCGGGCCCGGCAGGCAAGCCTGAGCCGTCCCCTGGATACCCTCGTGGCTGAGGGATTCGGGCTCCTCGAGCAAAAGCGCTATCTGGCCAATTGCGGTCTCACTTACGAGTCTTACCTGACTCGCGGAGCCCGGGATTTAGACTCCCTGATGGTTCCCGCCGGACCGGAGGCCAGGAGGATCGTCGACCACCTCAACCGGCGGCTGACGGTATTCGATCTGATTCGGGATCTCGACCTCAAGCCCTGGCAGTGGCCGCCCTGCCTCGCCACTCTCATCCATCAGAATGTTGTCGCTTTCAGCCCTCCCACCACCAGGCGCGCCACGTCGCTCAAGAAGTTCCGCCAGGGACCGGGAGCAGGCATGGACAGCCAGGTAGCGTGCCTGATTAACCCGAAGACGGGCATCTTCAAGTATCAGGCGCTTTTGCTCTTTGTCATCAGGGAGTTCGAGCTCAGCCGGATTGGCGGGGCACCGCTGAGCCTGATAATCTTCGACATAAAGCGCGACGGAAGCGAGCTGAAGACCAGGTGGCTGACAGACGAGATGGCGGATCTGGTGGCGCGCAAGATCGAGCTCATCAAGCGCCCCCTGGATCTCTTCACCCACTACGAAATCACCGAGTATGCTCTGCTCTTGCCTCGCACTCCTCTGACCCAGGCGGTGCTCGTGGCAAGACGGATACTGCAGACCCTCTCGACGATGCCCGAGGGACTTGTCTCCATATGTGGTGTCGCCTCGATTCCCGATCACGGCAGCAGTATCGAGAGCCTCGTGACCACTGCCTACCGGGCCAAGGAGCATGGGCGCAACAGCAATGCCACTCTTACAGTGGGTCTGCCGGAAGACCTGGCCGAGACGGCCAGACCGGAGATGCCAGGCTACTTCCACGATGAGAGCGAAGGCTGCGAGTACTTCGAGAGCATCTCCTACGGCGAGTTGCTAGCCAGGGCAGGCCTGGTCAGTCCTGATCAATTCGAGGAGGCGGATCAATTCTCGCAGAAGATGGGAACGCCCCTCGAGGTGGTCCTGAAGATGCAGGGAGTCAAGATCGAGCCGTCGGTTCTCCGGGCCGGCGAGAAGATACATGCGATGGTCGACAGCCATGAGATGACCGTCATCGATGGTATCAAGACCCTGGATCTGATCGGCAATCATGGTCTCGACCTCGACACCGCCATGCGCCGTCTGGGAAGAGTGGTCAATTCCACTCCACTGGGGAATCTGCTCAAGAAGGCCGGTATAGCCAATTCCGACGATATCGATCGGGCACTGCTGGACAGCGGCAATATGGGACTTCCGCTGGGATTCGTCGTTACCGCACGCGCTTTGATCCCTCGTACGCTCCTGCATGACGCCATCGATCTGTTGCGGCTGGTCCGCTACGGCTCCTTCAACGAGGAGGATGCGGTGCAAGCACTGCGGGCGGTGCACGAGGGCAAGACCAGTCTTCCCGATTACCTGGATGAGAAGGGTATCAGCGAGGGCAAGCGGGCATACAGTCTCGGCGAGCTGCTCTTGAATGCCGAGCTGATCACCGACAGCGAGTTCGTCACGGCCCGGGAGCTGGCTTTCTCCGGTAACAAACGGCTCTATGATGTTCTCGACGAGCAGGGCTTCACCGGCAAAGCCTGTCTGGACGCCGCCCAGGGGCTCTACCGGCAGGTCAAGATCGGTGCCGTGGATGCCGAGCAGGCCGCTCAGGAGCTGGGCCGGCGATTCAAGAAGACCAGACCGAGCGCTCCCGCTCAGCGGTCTTCAGTTTCTCCTCCCGGGCCATCCTTCGATTCTGGAGCCGGCTCGGCTTCCGGTCCGAACTCCGCTTCGACGCAACGGTCCAGCGAAGACTCCGGCGCCCTTCCTGCCCCTGGCCTGCCCCGGATCGACACCGGCAGGCTCCTAAGGCATCCCGACGCCAACAGGCCCCCCACCGCTGAGGTCGACAGACCGAGGACCACCCGGGGCACCCGGGACCTGCCCTCCCTCGACCCCAGGAATGTGGACAGGGTCGAGCTGCTCAAGCGCTGCGGCCGGGTGGACGCCGCCTCTCTGGACAGGGGGCGCCGACTCAGCCGCCTTCACGAAGTGCCGCTCCTGAGAATACTCTATGAGCTCGGTGTGCTCGACGATGTCGATCTCAATCTGTCCGCTATAGCCAAGCGAAAAATAGAAGCCGGAGAAATTGATGTTCGAAGAGCCATAGAAGTGATCAGGCTCTGCCGGGAGAAAGCTCTCGATTTCGAGGCTGGAATGTCCAAGGTCGGTTAGTCCTCTGACCGAGCGCTCGACTCTCGAGATTAAATGTCGAGTTTCGTATTTCCCCCAATGACTGCGGGCCGGGTCAGCCTTATTATGGGCACACTCGCAAACGTTTCTCACAGGTGACCAAAATGGCTGATGATCCCCATGTTGCTTATGAAAAGAGCCTCCCCCGCGACGAGATGGCACTGGCAATCCTGAGAGAGGCTCCTCTCGAGCGTCTTCTCCTCGAGGGTGTCGAGTCGACTTACACCAGCAAAGCTAGAGTGCAGGGCGATTCTCTCGTGGTGGACACCACCGACGAAGCCAATCGCAAGAGCTCCTTCAGCATTACCGGTGACGCCAGTTTCGAGGATGCTTCTCTCAATCCCTTCAACTTCCACCTGGACAGCAAGTGGAACGGCGATTACACCGTTCGTCACTCGGACGGCCGGGTCGAGACAGATAGATTTCGCTATACCGGTGGCTTCTGGGACAACGTATCCCGCCAGACATACAGGGCCAATCTCTCCATGAGCCGTATCGGTGCCGACGGCAATCCGGTCCAGACCTATACGCCGGCTATGTCCGAAGTGAAGATCGGCCCGGATGGTCGTGCCATTCCGGACGCCAACGGTCAACCCATGCGGATCGCCCGTGCTGCTGGCAGTGCCATGAACTGCGATTTCCAGGATACATATTCCGGTGGCCGCGAGTACAACTGCAATTACATCCTCAACGACCCTCAGATGGGCACCCTCAGCATCAATGAGACCAGAAAGAGCTATCCGGCCGGTCAAGAGCGTCGCGCCGTAGTCCGAAATGAAGCCGGCGTTCCGATAGCCATCACCAGCTCCTGGTATAAAATGGACGCCGAGGGCAATCTCACCGAAGCAACCGTAAGCGCCCGCAGACCCCAGGGCTTCGGTAAGTAGACCAGCTCTATTTCAATGCATTACTTCACAGAAACCCGGGCTGCCGCTCCCAGGCTGCGGCTGAGGCTCCCCCGGGAGAGCCAGTCCCTTGAGCTGTCATCGTTCCGGAGATAAGCTTTCCAGAACTTCGACGTGACAGCGGCAACCTGGCCCTCGATCCGCTCATCGAGCTCGCTCAGCGCTCCCTGGCGCTTGCGACCGCCGAAAGTCTGATGGGCTGCCTGGTCGAAATAAAGCAGATACTGACCGGGTCCCTGCAGATAATTGAAGATCTCAGCACGTTTTTCGGGCTCGCCGTTGGTGATTGGATCCGTATCCTGGGAGCCGGTGATCAGCATTCCAGGAATCTTGATCGATCCGAAAGCTTCCTGAGGCGACCGGCGACCCCTGTAGGGAGGGGGGCTGAGATAGATGGCCGCTTTGATCCGCGGGTCGGAGAAATTTCTGGTTGATATCAGTGGTCCCCCGAAACTCTGTCCGGCGATAGCAAGAGAAGTCCAGGCGCCGAAAGAATGCCCTGCCATACCGACCCGGTTGGGATCGGCAAGACCGGCATAAGGGCTGCCTTTGGCATTGAGGGAGTCGAGTCGGTCGAGGACAAAATTAATGTCATCGACCCGGTCTTTGATGGACTGGAAGTTGATACCGCCTGAAAGGGTCTGCCTGATCTGCCCCATGTCTTTCATGCCTTTCCAGAGACTCTGGTCGGAGCCCGGATGCTGGACGAAGACACAGAAAAAGCCGTCTTTTGCCCAGCTTTCTCCAAGATAACGGGCAGCCTCCCTCGAGCCTCCCAGACCGTGCGAGAAAATCACCACAGGCATGGGCGCTGCGGCGCCGGGCTGGTAGTAGAGCTTGACCGGCACTGTCCTTGCCCGCTCGCTATCGGTCCATTCCTCGGTGGCGGTCTTGATTGAAGCCAATCCGCGAGCCTGGGCCAGCTCAACGAAAGTGGTGGCGTTGGCGATTATCGCCGACATCGCGATAAGCCAGACGCACAAGAGATTGATGGACGCTTTCATAACATTTTTCCTGCATTTGCCGGACGATCTCTAATACGCTCGGCAGGCGAGAAAGGTTCGATATCGCCGGATTAAATCTCGAAAACCGTGGGCGCGTTTATAGGCTTGTATGCCCTGTTGCAGATGGCGACATTGAGAAATATCGTTTTCTCGCCCTTCTCCTGACCGTAGCCTTCGTGGATATGACCGAAGACATGGAAGCGAGGCGGCCTCGAGAGCCTTCTGGTGAGAGTCTCCAGGAGCTCTTCGCAGCCTGCGTTCACCCCGCAATAATCGAGTATGCCATGAGGCGGCCCGTGGGTGACCAGAATATCGAGACCCTCCGGAATCTTTTTCCAGACCTGCCTGATCTCTGGACCACGCTCCTTCATGAATGCCCAGCGTTTGAACTCCGGTGTCCAGGGCGATCCGTAGATCAGCTTGCCGTCTATCTCCACCGCCTCGTCCTCGAGGTAGACAGCGGCGCTCAAGAGCCGGCGCGCTTCGGTGGGGGCGTCTTCGAACGCGAAGTCATGGTTGCCTGCTATCACCAGGGGATCATGTTCGAATCTGCTCGACTGTCTCTCGAGATAGCGATTGAAGCTCTCCAGCTCCCGGGCTCCGCCGGTGGCTGTGCGGTCGCCGGCGACAATCAAAAGGTCGCCTTCCGGAAGCTCCACCTCCCGGTTGTGAGTATCGCTTATCGCCACTATCCTCATGATCTTTAGATTACGTGATTCCACCATTTCGTGCGACCCTCTCTTGACGTAAATTAGAATCACGTTCGCTCACAGACCGTCCAGGGACATTACCTTGCCCGTCGAATCGTTTTTGCCACAGGACAATGAACGCAGTGTCGAGCTGCTGGCCGCCAACAACATCCTTGGCGAGGTGGATGGCGAGCGCGCGTCCGGCTTGATCACCCGCAGAGTGAGAGCCGGCGAGACCATGAGATCCATCGGCCGGGAGCTTTACAGGCAAAGGCAGGGACGCCTGCCCAGCGACATCGAGCTCAAGGAGTTCGAGCTCGATACCGGCCGCCGCAGCGGGCTGCATACGAAATACGAGCGCGATCATCTCCACCCCGATCAAAAGCTCGTGATCAAGCTGCCGGCTCTCACTCGCCTGGAGCGGCCGGTCGCTTCCAGGCCGGCCGGAGAAACAGCGACCCGGACCGCTTCTCGGAATCCGGCTCAGACAGCCGCTCGCCAGAAAACGAGACCGGCATGCTCGGGCTCTTATGATGAGATGAACATGATCGCCTCCTGGGTCACCCACAACGAAGCCGGTCCGAAGTCCTACCAGGCTTATAATCCCGACGACATGGGCAACGGCATCTCGGTTGGTCTCATGCAGTGGAATCAGAAGCGAGGCAAACTGCCCGATCTCCTCCAGGCATGGCACCATCGCGATTCAGATAAGTTCGACAGATATTTCGGCAGCTATTCGGACGATCTTCTCAGAACACCTTTCGTCAAAGGCGCCGATTTCAACGGCAACGCCGCTCTCAAGGCAGGCATGCAAAAGGCACTTGCCGACCGGGAATTCCAGGCAGTACAGCTTTCGCTTCGCAACGAGCATATCGAGGAGTCCTGCGAAGTCGCCCGCGACTTTCGCTTTACTTCATTGAGAGGCAGGGCGATTGTCGCCGACCTGATCAATCAGCTCGGCAGGACCGGGACTCGCCAGCTCCTATCCAGGGTCGCTCCGGCCGACAACGAGTCTCAGCGCATCGAGAATCTCAAGGTTGTCAGTGACGATCGCATCAACGCCGCCGACCGGGTCGCCGCCATCGAAGAGCGGGTCCGGGTAGTCTGGCGGCAGGGCGGGCAGTAAGCTCCATTTGTTGCCATTTATTTGAGTAAGGACCAAACTATGTCGCGTCGAGCCATTATCGTCGGAGCCGGTATCGGGGGGCTGGCAGCTGGCATTGCCTTGCGCGCCGTCGGTGTCGATGTGGAGATTTTCGAGCAGTCCGAGGAGCTTCGCGAGGTCGGCGCCGGCATCACGCTTTATGGCAACGCTCTCAAGGCGCTTGCCCGGATCGGTCTTGACCGGGTGGTGGTCGAGCACGGCGCCTTTGCCCGCTCCGGACGTTACACCACCAGCAGTGGCAGAGTGCTGACCCGCTTCGACGAGCAGCACAGCCGAGAGCTCGAGATGCTCGGCATTCACCGCGGCGATCTTCTCGACTGCCTGGCGACGAGATTCGGCAAAGACGCGATCAAGCTCGGGCGCAAGCTTGTCGAGTACAAACAGGACGAGTCGGAGGTGGTGGCAGTATTCGAAGATGGCAGCATCGCCCGGGGCAATCTTCTCATCGGCGCCGACGGACTTTACTCGGCGGTTGCGCGCCAGATGCACGGGGACGCGGCTCCCCGCTATTCCGGCAGCTTCGCCTGGCGGGGAGTGAGCGAGCTTGCTCACATGGAGATGCCATTCGGCTCGGGATTGATCAGTTTCGGTCGGGGCTTGCAGTTCGGGGCGGTGCATATCGGCGGAGGCAGAATCTACTGGTTCGGTGCCGTCCAGGATCCCGAAGGTCATGGAGGTCGAACCGGGATCAAGGATGTTCTGTCGATTTTCGGCGACTGGCACGAGCCGATTGCGGCGCTGATCGAATCGACTCCGGAGGCGGAGCTTCTCACTCATGATCTGTACGATCGCGATCCTCGACCCTTTTGGGCTTCCGGTCGCGTCGCTCTGCTCGGGGACGCCGCTCATCCCATGGTACCATATATGGGGCAGGGCGGCTGTCAGGCTCTCGAGGATGCGGTGTTCCTGGCCTTCGCTCTCAAGTTCGAGGCGAGACCCGATGTTGCTCTGGGCTTGTATGAATTTGAGCGCCGGACACGCGCAGATTCATTTGTTGCCAGGTCGAGGAGTGCTCAAACCTGGACAATGACCAGCACCTCGCCTGCTTGCCTCCTTCGTGATCTCGGGCTCTTTCTGATGCCGAGAAGCGTGCTGCTCAAGCAATTTCACACCCTCTCTAGCTATCATCTGCCTGACCTGACCTGACCTGACCTGACCTGACCTGACCTGACCTGACCTGAGCTGACCTGACCTGACCTGAGCTGAGCTGACCTGACCTGAGCTGAGCTGAGCTGAGCTGAGCTGAGCTGGGCTGAGCTGACCTGAGCTGACCTGAGCTGAAAACACATCGTCAATTTTTCATTGACATCGATGAACGATCGACGATAATGGATTTTATGAACATCGACTTCCACCTATCTGTCAAAGGCGGCCAACCGCGGTTCGGATCTCTCGATTCGAGAGAGAGGCTCGTTTTGACATGATCGCTGTGTGTAGATAGTTCTCACAATCAGAGTCGAAGACGAGCCCCCTTGACAGAGGGCTCGTTTTGTACGAAATGGAGGTGTTCATCATGAATGAGAATTCAGAAGAGCGAACATACGACGTTTTCAAGCCGGATGACGGCGTGCCTGTGAAGATGTGGACCAGGGGCGTTTCCCTCGAGGATGCTGCTCGCGGTCAACTTGTCAATCTTTCGCGCATGCCTTTCATCTTCAAGTGGGTGGCAGCCATGCCCGACTGTCACTGGGGCATGGGCGCCACCGTAGGCAGCGTCATTCCGACGAAGAAGGCGATCATCCCTGCGGCCGTCGGTGTCGATATCGGCTGCGGCATGGTGGCAGCGCGGACCAGCTTGAGGGCTTCCGACCTGCCGGATGATCTGGCGCCCCTGCGCTCTGCCATCGAGGCGGCGGTGCCGCACGGCCGCACCAATAACGGTGGTCCCGGCGACCGCGGCGCCTGGGGCGAGGCCCCGAGAGCCGTGCAGGATGCCTGGGCGGGCCTCGCCGATGAACACGCCAGGATCGTAGACAAGCACCAGAAGCTTGCCCGTGCCAACACCCTCAATCATCTCGGCACCCTGGGCACCGGCAACCACTTCATAGAGGTCTGTCTCGATGAGGACGAAGCTGTGTGGATCATGCTCCATTCGGGCTCTCGCGGCATCGGCAATCAGATCGGCAGCTACTTCATCGAAAAAGCCAGGCAGGACATGGAGAAGTGGCTGATCAATCTGCCTGACAGGGACCTCGCCTATCTGCCCGAGGGCACCGAGAATTTCAAGGACTACTGGGAAGCTCTCATGTGGGCGCAAAAATTCGCGCGCACCAATCGAGATATCATGCTCGATGCCGTGGTCGATGCTCTGGGCAAGTGCGATCTGCCCGCCTTCGAGATCACCTCGGAGGTGGTCAACTGCCACCACAACTATGCTGCCCGCGAGAGCCATTATGGCGAGAATGTCTATGTAACGCGCAAGGGCGCCGTGCGTGCCAGGGAAGGTGACCTGGGGATCATTCCGGGCTCCATGGGGACGCGCTCTTATATCGTGCGCGGCAGAGGCAACCCGGAGAGCTTCCATAGCTGCTCTCACGGTGCCGGTCGCGCCATGTCTCGCGGCGAGGCTAAGCGACGCTTTACCTTGGAGGACCACGCCCGGGCCACCGAGGGCATCGAGTGCCGAAAGGACGCCGATGTCATCGACGAGACTCCGATGGCTTACAAATCCATCGATCTCGTCATGGAGGCCCAGAAGGACCTGGTGGAGATACTCCATACCCTGAAACAGGTAGTCTGCGTCAAAGGCTGACAATGACGCAAAGGCTGACGATGATGCAAAAGCAACGAGCATGCAGTAGAATGCTTGGCTATGAAATTAGCCAGAATGATTGTGGCCATCGCAGCCCTTATATCCATGACTACCGGTCCTGCCCGCTGTGAAGAATTGCCGGAGGTCGAGCTCAAGAAGCTCGACACCCCCGGCTACTTCAAAGAGGTGAAGACTGTGAAAGAGCTTCCCGAAGCCGTTCGCAAGCTCTATCCCGAGATGGCCGATCCTGGTAAGCCGTTCAATTCAGGGTGCGTCCGCACCGACGGTCTGCCGAGCATGGCTATGACTTTTGCCCTGCATTCCAGAGACCGGCTCTGGATCTGCACCGAGCAGGGCGGCATCGCCCTGGTACCGCAAATAGTGCTCTACGACATCTCTCGAAGAACGCCGGCACTAATCTGGAAGATCACCCGACCGATGCGTATAGGCAACAAGGAAGCTCTGAAGAGAGCTATCACCGGCAAGAATCCGTAGTTTGCCGGCTCGATGCCCTGAACGAGCCTGGCTCGCTACTGTGTCCGGCAAATTCCAGTCGGTCGAGTTCGAATATGACTGTGGCGTCAAAAATTTTCGAAAAAAGTTGACCTCACAGTCATATTTTTCATCTGTAGCGCCGGCTGGAGGAGTCTCGTCCAAATCCGGAGTTTTTTGTATGAGGAATCCAGGATTTTGAGGCAGGAGTTTTACTGCGCAGGATCCCCGGCACTCAGGATCTTGAGTTTTAGCACACTGTCCGGCAAATTCCAGTCGGTCGAGTTCGAATATGACTGTGGCGTCAAAAATTTTCGAAAAAAGTTGACCTCACAGTCAGGCGTCAAAAATTTTCGAAAAAAGTTGACCTCACAGTCATATTTTTCATCTGTAGCGCCGGCTGGAAGAGTCTTGTCCAAATCCGGAGTTTTTGTTTGAGGAATCAGGATTTTGAGGCAGGAGTTTTACTGCGCAGGAGCTAGGGACGCAGGATCTTGAGTGCCGGGAAGAGAGCGTAGAAGGATCCTTTGCTCCGGGGGTAATGTGGCTGTGTATGGGCGCGGGCTGTCCTGACCGGCTCGTGTCTTTGGGCTCTGGCCAGGCGGGCTTGTTCGGTGTGGTTATCAAGCCAGCTCGTCAGGGTGTCGAGGACTTCGGGTTTGATTGACGGGGTTTCGACGATAAGGTGTCCCTGGTCCTCGACCATGACGAATTTCTTGTCCTTCGAAGGAATCGATTCGTAGAGCTCTCTGGTCATGTCCGGGCGGCAGAGGCGGTCAAGCTTGCCGTGGATGAACAGAACCGGCACGTCCGCCGAAATCTTGGCGGCCTCGATTCGACCCTTGCGATTGATAAAGAAGGACCGCATCAGCTGCGCCAGCGATTGCTCGTTGCGGCTGTCTGGCTCGTTGACCTGCTGAATTGCGAGAAGGCGATCATGGGAAAGGCGGCGGACAAGGTACGGAGTCAAGTCGAGCTCTTTCCATGGACGTTTGAGGAAATCCCACAGGGTGCCCAGCATCTCAGGATAGAGGAAAAACGAAGCATTGGCATAAGTACTCGTCATGATGGTGCCGTCGATCATGCCCGGATTCTCGTTGGTGGCTACAGCTGCCATGCTGGTTCCCAGGCTCTCGCCTATACAGAAGACCGGGACTTCGGGGTAGCTTGCATTGATGTGCTGTAGGAGCGTCGAAACGTCCTGGCGGCTTTTTCGGTAATCGAAATTTCGGTCTTTCTTCGTGCCGAAACCTTCCCGCCATTTGCCGTAGCCTCTGAGATCCAGGGAGACCACCGCATATCCTTTGCGTGTGAGCTTGTGACCGAGATGCTTGAAAGACCTGCCGCTCAGGCAGCCACCATGAAGAGCGAGAATGACCGCTCGGGGATGGTCGTCGGTGGGCAGCCAGGCGTAGACGGGCAGGTCCAGATCTCCGAGACCGAATTCCCGGGCGTTCCGCTCAAGGGTGCCAGTGGACAGGTCAGGAGTGGGGTCCGCCGGCGCTGGGTCTGGACTAGTCTGGATGGTGGCGGTGAGGTCCGGGCTGTCGGGGCTCGGGCTGTCGGGGCTCGGGCTGTCGGGGCTCGGGCTGTCGAGGCTCGGGCTGTCGGGGCTCGGGCTGTCGAGGCTCGGTCTGTCGGGGCTCGGGCTGTCGAGGCTCGGGCTGTCGGGGCTCGGGCTGTCGAGGCTCGGGCTGTCGGGGCTCGGGCTGTCGAGACTCGGGCTGTCGGGGCTCGGGCTGCTGTAATCCTGGTTTGAGCTGTCGGCAGCCAGAACAGGTGTCAGGGTGGAGGCGCTGATGAGCAGAGCCGCTGCCAGCGACAACTCCTTCTTGCCAATTCCAGTGGACCTGAGCCAAACCATTTGATTGACCTCGATCGCCGATATGCTTTCCAGACACCGATTTACTAAGAGTCACCCAGCCTAAGGTAGCAAGTATCGTTGTCCTTAGCCATTTACATTGACTTAAGCGGGTCAAGTTAAACAGCCGATATTTATCTGTACTTGACTATCTGCAGGTACAAAAGCCCCGGAAGCCGACAGGGACTGTATATTGGGACACTATAGCGTGAGGCTTACCTAATCTTTAGACGAGGCACAGGACAATGTCAAGCAATTTTAATCGAACTGTCGCTTGACATTTATCAGGAGTGCCTGCCCGCTGCACAGTGACTCTGTGAATTTCTGTAGTCACCACTTGTAGTGGTTGTCTATCGAAAGCAAGTACTAAAGGGGTTTTCGAGCTTTGAAATCTGGCGGCGGGCACCACCAGCGGTGAATGCCAGCATTACAGAAGCACGAGGGATCTGTTGCTCGGACCTCGCGAATTAGCCGGCGCTACTTTTTCTCTTCATTCCCCGGTAGTAAAATATCCGACGCTTCTGCCAGATGTCTTTTTCTATGCGACCCGCCATAAAGCATTCAGCTCTCTTGCTCGCCGTTCTGCTTTGCGGACCGGTGAAACTTGCCGACGCGAAGTTCCCCGGCTTTTCACTGAAGAAAGAGCAGAAGGCTGCGGGGCGCGATGAGCCGCCACCGCCTGCACCGATCATGGGTCTGCATTCGGAACTCGAGACCGTGCCGCCGGTTCTGAGCGACATCCAGAATGAGGCTGTGCCCGTGCCGCCGGTTCTGAGCGACATCCAGAATGAGGCTGTGCCCGTGCCGCCGGTTCTGACCGACATCCAGAAGCCGCTGGCGCCTGAGGCTGTGCCCGTGCCGCCGGTTCTGAGCGACATCCAGAATGAGGCTGTGCCCGTGCCGCCGGTTCTGACCGACATCCAGAAACCGCTGGCGCCTGAGGCTGTGCCCGTGCCGGCATCGCCCGCGCCCTTTCTCACCGAGATTTCCAGTCCGGTTCCCGGTGGGACCGGCTCAGCGCCGGTTCTATCAGAGATCCATAGGCCCATCGAGCCTGAGCTCGATGTCCGCAGCCAGCTCAGTTACTACTATAAGAAGGGCAATCCCGACAAAGTCCCTGCTCTTGTCCTTAGGCTCGAAGCCGCCGGTGAGCTGGACAACAACAAAGGCTCCATCGTTCTTATCCACTTCCTGGCTGAGCTATTCAAACGCAATCCCGACCGGATAAGCACGTGGAGCGATCAGATGATGCAGCTCGCCCGGAATCATCAGGGCATCCTCTGGCATGCCCTCTGGTATGCCGACACAGACGGGAGCCGCGCTGAGCTCAATAAGATAGCCCGGGTATCCGATACCATGGCCCAGCGAGACATTGCCGAGCTCCTTTCCTACCATCCGGCTCCGGTCATGGAAGAGATCTTCAGCCTGGACGTGCTCGACCGTCTCTGGGGCTCCTTCCTCGCATCCGGCGATAGCTGTTTTGTCCAGCGTATCATCAAGGCTCTTCCTCTGAGAGACTCCGACGCGGTGCCCTTCGGTCAGCTTCTCGCCTCGGCTGCAGCGCGATCGAGTCTGGCGAACAATTGTCAACTTCACGAGCTGGTCAGACAGATCTGTGTCAAGGAGAGGGACACCAACCCGGACTTGAAGAAGTATCTTGATGACGTTCTTTCCCTGGCGGCTTCTCGACAGAAGGCGCAAGCCCGCTGAGACTGGATGCCCTGAGGCGTCTTGCGGTATAGTCTCGGTGGAATCACACGGCGTCCCATCTTCACCGCATCCTGCTCCTTACGGTGCGACCGGGCAGCTCGGCCCGGTGCTCCGTCCGCCTTCGGGACCGCTCAAGTGCGTTCGATTCAAAGCATAATCTTCATCCGTCTGTTTGCCGTAGTGATCATCTTCTTCGGCGTCGTTGCAGGCGTCGCCTATGTCCTGACGCTGGAGGCCACGACCCGGTTCGTTGTCTCCGATGCTACCACTTCACTGTCTTTCATCATCAATAATGTCCGCACGAATTACGAATCGGATCTCACCGCTCTCGATGAGATCTCCTGTATGGAAGGCTTGCTTCCTTTCGACGAGCCCGTGGCAAGAAGCGTGGTCAACAAGTTTCTTCGTTTCCCCAATATATTCGGCACCGTCCATCTCTATCGCGCCGATGGAGAGCTGGTCTTCGCCAAGAGGCGCTCTAACATGGGCTCTTATGGCTACAAGCAGAATTTCCACGAGAAGGACCCTGACTTCATCAGCCAGGCGGAGAAAGTGATCCGGGAGAAGCGACCGGCTGCCAGCGACGTGATTTTCTCGCCGAAAGGCACGCTCTACCAGACCTATATAACCCCGGTCTTCTCCGATGAGAAGAAAGAGCATGTGTTCGGAATACTCAGCGGCGGCGTCTTCCCACGATTGCAGAGAATCGATCACCTGCTCTCCGGGCTCAAGCTCGGTGATGAGAATTTCATCCTGATTACCGACAGTCACGGTCACTTCATAACCAGTGACGGTATCACGGAGGCGGAGTCGACCTCGATAAAGGCTCATACAGATCTTGCATCGAAGCGATATTTCGGTGCCAGCGCTGTCACTACAGGCGCAAGTGGGCAGACTCCGGGGCAATCGGCAGGGCAGACTCCGGGGCAATCGGCAGGGCAGACTCCGGGGCAATCGGCAGGGCAGACTCCGGGGCGTTCAGGAGGGAAAACGCCTCTGATCAATAACAGCCTCACCGTGGGTGATGGCAACTATATCGTCATCTCCATGCCCATAGACGAGCTCAAGCTGGTCATGACTTTCGGCGTCAATACCCATCGTATCGAGGCGAACAGCAAGGACTTATCTTACAGGCTTTTGGTCGCACTGGTGATCGGCCTGCTCCTTACCCTGGTTTCGTCTTTTTTCATTGGAGACCGCCTTGCCAGACCATTTCGCGAGATTGCCGATGCAATCAACCGGATCAATCGCGGTGATCTGTCCGCACGGGTAGAGTACAGCGGCGAGGACGAGATAGGCTTTCTGGGTAGAGCCGTCAATGCCCTTTGCGAGAAGATAAGCAAAAGCGAGTATCTCGGAAATCTCTGGAGTATCGAGGATATGCCCGGCACGCCTCCGGAGAGGAGCTCCGGCACGCGCCTGTCTGATGCGGCCGCGGACAGGACCGCAGGTGAGTCCGATCGGGCTGAGAGAGAGCCGTCATGAGATTTCTCATCGCCAGGAAGTCCCGAACTTTCAAGACGCATTTTTTCAGTGCCCTTTGCCGCAGCATATTCACCAATGCAAGCTTGATCTTCGCCAACAGTGTGTTCGTCAAATCCGCCGGCGCCGAGAACTATTCGAGACTCTTCTTTTTCGCCAGCCTTGCTACCCTTGTTTACTATATATTCTTCGCTTTGCGGGGAGACAAGCAGGCTTTCTCGGTCTACAAGACAGTGATCTGGATCACCCTGACTGTTTCGGTGCTCTGTTGTCTCGAGCCCTTCTGGCCTCCTCTCGAGCCTTTCAACATACCGCTTCTTTATCTCTTCGCGGTATCGGTCATCGTCCTCGATCTGATCGGCACCACTGTGGGACCGGTGGTCCTGCAGCTCTCGGTTAACCCTGCCATATTTCGAGAGGTCTATCAGAAAATCGTCACGGCCGAGCTCCTGGCGCGAATCTCGGCTGCCGGTCTCATCTGGCTTCTGAGCAGTTACCATCTCCTCACATACTGGTATCCGGCGGGCTGGGTTGCTCTAATGATTCATTTCGCTCTCTTCAATGTCATGCTCTACCGGCTCAAGAATGTCGAGAAGGAAAGCGGTCATCAGAGATCAGTCAGCCATGACTTCGCTTCTGCTGTCGGCAAGTCGCTGCGTTTTATCTTTTCGAACCCCATGGTGCGGATCGCCATGATCATCATGATGTGGGGGCAGGTGAGCAAATTCGTCATCGATTTCCTCTTTTTCCAGGTGGCTGACGCCAATTTCTCGTCCGCCCGAAAAATCGCTGCTTTCATGAGTTGCACTACGATGATCATGATCGTCCTGTCCCTTGCCGCCCAGCATCTGTTAGGCAAGAGACTCACTGGACGCCTGCAACTGAGCACCCTTTTCAGCATCCAGCCGGTCAATATGCTGATACTGGCGAGTGCGGCGCTTCTCGCTCAGCCTTTCTGGCCGGTTGTCCTGCTGCTGGTCACTTTCAATATCGTCAACAGAAGCATCAATCTGCCGGTGTCGCGTCAGTGTCTCGTTCCGATTCCGCGCGATCTCAGAAGCACCATCGTTTCGCTCATCTGTATCGCCTTATCTATATCGACCCTCATTGCAAGCGGAGCTCTGGCAGCGCTCAAGGGAGTTTTGCACTTGCAGGACACCCTGGTCCTCCTTTTGGTTCTGGGGGGCTCCATATTTTTTCTGATTACGGGCATGGATTCCTTTTATATAAGAAACCTCTGGAGCTTCTACAGGGAGACCAGGTCCGGTCACTGGCAGGAGGAGCCGGTGAGCGAGAGCCTCTCGGAGGCAGAGCTCGATTCGGCAGGGGTGGTGGAGGACCTGTCCAGACAGCTATCGGACTTGAAGTCTCATGATGTTCTCGATGTTTATGCGGTATCCCACGATCGAGACGAGCTCGCCGATGCCACCGGGAAGCATCGGCGGATGCTCGGCTCTGCCGATGCCGGGGTTGTCCTGAACGGGCTTCGCATTTGTTTTGCCGCCGGCTTCCCGTGGTTCGCGCCGGTGTACAGGAGATTTCTGAGTCATCCGAGTCTCCCTGTCAGGGACTTTGCCGGGCTGGCTATCCGGGTCCAGAGCGAATACGCCGGACTCACCGGCTATTCGTCGGTGTTTGCGCGGCGGCTCAAGAGCCTGGCCCTGGAGCTCCTGGAGCAGGATCCCGGCGGCGCCACCGCCGAGCGTCTCAAGACCCTGCTCCTGCTGCCCGACCACAATGAAGCGGAAGCGATGGCCGCGGCTCTCAGCGATCCACGTTTCGGCAACCTGCGTCCGGTTCTTCTCGATTGCATCGTCGAGGACGGGAGCAGGCTGTCTATAGATCCGCTTCTCGATCTGATGATCAATTCCTCTTATACTTGTGCGGCCAGAGTGAGGATGCTTCTGGAGGAGCTGCCTTTCGCCCGCAGCGGTCCCGAGCTCGAGAGTTTCGTCGAGCGCAATCTCGCCTGCATGAGCCGCGACGAGATAGCCCTGCCTGCCAGTGTTTCCGATGAGCTGCGAGATGCAGGTATGTTCGAGCTCTTTTTGCATGTATTATTCGCCGATGAGTTCAGGCTTTGCTACGGCGAGACCGATCGGGTGCTCACCGATACCATAGGCGAGTTCGCCTCGCTGCCGGCGGAGGACATGGCAATGCTAGTCGACATGCATCTGGAGTTCTTGAAGCGGAGCGCTTATTTCAAAGCCTGGCGTGATCTCATGATCTGACCCGACGACTTTGCCACAGCTCAGTCACTTTCTTGTTGCCAATCGGTCACAAGTCGCGGCTATTCTCTCAGTATGGAAACCGAGAGGCGTGTTTCTCGATATCCAGGAGCTTTCCTTACAGGAAATCGAGCGATTTTCTGTTTGCTTGCGAGTACGGAGCGCCGATCGTCGACGGACGGTTGGCGTTTTCGTTTTTGCTCGTCCCTGCCCCGGACGTTGAAGAGATCTTGAAGAATGGATAGATGTCAAGTGGATGGGTATATCATGGAGAACCCGGATAAGCAGGGGTTTCTTGAAAGGACTTACCAGTGGACAGAATCGAGCGCTCCAGTCTTCCCGACCTGATCAAACCGGTGCTGGTATCCGGCGAGAGACTCGAATGGGTGGACAGATTCAGATTCAAGTCCGATGCGGAGCAGAAGAGCACGCTGAGCATCTGTTTTCTGGTCATCCTGGCTATTCCTGCTGTGGTCTTTCTCTTCCCCGATCTGGTCAAGCTCAGTCCCTCCAATGTCGGTCTCATGACATTCATGGGCACCATGGTCGCCGGGCTTCTCTTTCTTTCAGCGACCCGCGAGAACAGCTGCCTGATCGCAATAACTGACAGGCGCCTGATCGTCAGAGCGGCAAGGACTCCGGGATTTCAATTCTGCTTCGCCAGTAGCGATCTTGACGGAGCGGACCTGGCCGGAAGCGGGGAGAGTAAGGCAGTGCGCCTGCTTCTCAGAAGGGGCAATAAACAGTGCGGCTATTTGCGCGCCATCAAGCTCAACGGTCTTGCTGATCCTGACGAAGCTCTGGTCAGGCTGCAGGCATATTGTGGGAGAGTCGGGAGGGCTGAGGAGGACATGGAGGTTTTCGCGCCACCACCAGTCCCTTCCGGCAAGCCTAGAAGTATGGTCAATCTCGTGGTCGGTCTTCTCTTGCTCGTCTATTCCGGCAATCTATATATTAGCCATCTCGAGAAGACTAACTGGCCGGTCGAGAAGGCAAAAGTAATCGCGGTGACGATCGAGGAGAGAAAATCTCCGGAAGCCATGCTTCATGGAGACTTCTCAGACAGGTTTTTCGTCGAGCGCAAACTCGAGGTCGAGTCTGGCGGAGCAAGCTATTCTATCGAGCAGAAAGGCTCCGAGAGTCCCGGCTTCGATACCAGGCAGAAAGCGCTCGAGGCGTCGAAGGTCGAGGAGGTGCCGGTTCACTTCAACAATAAGAAGCCTTCCGAAGGATGCGCGGACCCGGCCGGTGCCGCCCGGGGGATTCTCCTTATCATCTATATGTGCGGCGTCCTGGTGGCCAGCGAGGTGCAGGCAAGGTTGCTCAGGCTCGATAGCTCCATGAAGGGTTCTCTCAAGGGCTCTGGTCTGGTGCTCCTGAATATAGTCCTGGCGGTGGCTCTCTACCGTTTTCTGCACTGACTTCAAACAAATTCCTTCTGTCACAGCTCTGTCACAGCTCTGTTGCCCTTCAGTCACCAGCGCCCGGTAATCTGTAGGAAATCGAGGCACTCGCAGGAGATACGTTATTATGCAACTTGAAGCTCAAAACATCGGTGATGCTGGATCCCTCCACTCTGTAGCTACCAACGCATCGAGCAGGCTCTCTGAAGAAGCTCAAAAGTGCATGGGCGGCGACAATGGCGTCAAATGCGGTGCGCAGGTAGACAAGATTCCTTCCTACTTCACCAATTCCGATACCAATGAAGACAATCTTCTCAGTCATGAAGAAATCACCAGTGCCCTGGGCACAGGTGGTCTGACCGACAAAGAAGTGATCATGCTCAAACAGCTCGATCAAGGTTTTGACAAGATCGCCGGCGATGACGGCTTGATCTCCATCCCCGAGCTGGACGCCTTCCGCAGTCCCAACGGCATGGCCAAGCCGGTCGACAAACAGGTCAAAGCAGACAAGAAGCCCCCGGCCGAGTATCAAACCCCTGAATACTGGACCAATGCCGATCGAGACGGCGACGGCGAGCTGAGCCGCGACGAAGTGACCGCAGCCCGGAACGACGAGAACAATGACGTCAAAGTCAGAAGCATCTTCGGTGATATCGCAGACCACTTCGACGAAATGGCAAACGGTGACGACCATGTCTCCGAAAAAGACATGCTCGCTTACTTCGCCGCCCTCAAGCCCTTCGTCGGTGCCAAAGGTGAGAAAGAAGCCAGCTAACGATAGATTTTTCCTTGCACGGTAGCTGCGCTGTCAGTGCGGGGGTTGATGAGGGAGTCGCCAGCCATCGGGTAACCGGTGGCTCGCGAGTTTTCGGGCGCTGGCGAAGAAGTTCTCCAGGGATCGCCGCAGAGGTTTTCCTAGGCGTCTGCGCAGAGGGCCCGGACGCTTTCGTGAAAGACCCGGGTATGCTCGTCAACGTCGGCTTCGCTGTGAGCTCTCGAGAAGAGCGCCATATTGTGAAAGGGCGTCAGCAGGATACCACGGTTGAGAGCTGCCAGGTGCATATAGCGATCGAGCTCGACATCCACAGCCGCCGCCGCCTCGCCGCCATTGCGCGGGGGCTCCCGGCGGAACCAGTATTCAGCCCGGCAGCCGAGCTGTTTGACGATCCAGGGAAGGCGGTGCTTCTCGATCACTTGCTCGACTCCCCGGGCGAATTTTTCGGCAAGAGGAATCGCATGGGCGTAGGCGTCTTCGGTGAGGACTTTTTCCAGAGTCGCTTTTATAGCAGCCACCGAGAGGGCGTTACCGGCCAGGGTGCCGCCTATACCAACGGTATCGCAGTCCTCGGTGCTGGTGATGGTTGCCACCATATCCGCTATCCTCTCGCTGAATCCGTAAACAGCCGCGGGCACACCGCTGGCGATGGGTTTGCCGATGGTGAGAATATCGGGCTCGAGCCCGTGAGCTGCTGTATATCCACCAGGTCCGGTGCAGATCGTATGGGTCTCGTCGATGATTAGCAGAGTCCCGTATTTCTCGGTGAGCTCTCGGAGGGCTTTGTGATAGCCGGGGTCAGGAAAGATGATCCCGATATTGGTCATGACCGGCTCGGCAAGGACACAGGCGATATCCCTTGTGGCAAGAGCTTTCTCCAGGGCGTCTATGTCGTTGAACTCGACAACTCGGGTGGTGACAGCCGGGTCGACCGGGGGACCGAGACTGCCGTGACGGGGCTTCTCGATACCGTTCTCGAGAGTGCAGAAAGTCTCGTCCACGGTGCCGTGGTAGCAGTAGTTGTAGACCAGGATCTTCGATCTGCCGGTGAGCTGCCGGGCGAGGCGGATGGAAAAACGATTGGCGTCGGTGGCTGTGAGGGCCATCTGCCAGTAGGGCAGCTTGAAACGCCGGGCGAGCTCTTCCGAGACCGCTATGTGATCCTCGGTGGGCAGCATATAAGTGAGCCCGCGCTTTGCCTGCTCGGCAATGGCGGCGACGGCTTCAGCCGGGCTGTGACCGGTCATGGCGCCGGTATCTCCCAGGCAGAGATCGAGATATCTGTGCCCGTCCACGTCGGTGAAATGAGCGCCGGAGGCTTCTTTGACGAAAATCGGAAAAGTGCCTGCCCATTTGACCATCCAGTTCATGGGGACGCCCGAGATGAAGTGCTTTTTGGCTCTTTGATAGAGCTCGAAAGACTTCTTGTGCTCGTCGGCGAAACGCTTCGTCTCGCTCTCGAGAAGCTCTTTCAAGCGACTCCGGTCGATCTGGGTGATTGTTTCCATCTGGCTCAGCCTCCACAGGAGGCGATCAGAATACCACGTGCTGAAGCTATTCTTAGGTCGAATCGATCACTTTACGCTGCTCTTGTCCGCTGTCCATGTTTGCCTTGCTCTCTCGATGGCGGTCAACATGCTTTCTATCTCCTGGTGGTCGGGAGAAATGAACCTGACACCGGAGAGCACCCAGGCAGCTAGCTCGGGATTTTTCAGGTGATAGAGCACATTTCGTCCTTCTCGTCGCTCCACGACGATGCGGTTCGTTCGAAGCACGGCAAGCTGCTGGGAGACGGCGGCATGAGCGATGCCCAGCAGCTCTTGAATCTCTTTCACGGAGAGCTCTCCCTGGCTGAGCTCCTCAATAATGCGGACCCTGTGCGGATTTGATAAAACGCTGAAGAGTTTTGAGAGTTCCGAGCTGATGATGGTTCTGTACATATATATAGACTGCGATTGTTTTTGACTCGTCACGGAGTTTATTGGCAATTCCTATGCAAACTTTAGCATATTTGCAGTGTTTTGTAAATCCGCGATTTCGGGTCGTGCCCTGCTAAGGGAGTCTTGCCGTTTCTGAGTATATTCTGGCACGTCAGGAAATTCAGATATCTATATATATGAATATAATTGATGCCGTGCGATTTAATCTGTCGAAGTGGCGCAAATTCGGACCGAAGTCCGAATTTAGATGTTTGTGTGCTAATATAATTGTATGCACAGGTCTGCATATGAGCATTCGATTGACGTTGACGAGTTTGCGCCCAGTCAACCCGTACAGCTCGCCTTGAAGCGGCTGGCTGAGTTTTTTCGAGTTCTCTCGAATCCTCGCCGCATACTGATTATCGAGGAGTTGAAGAGCACCGAGCGCGATGTCACTTCTATAGCCGCATCGCTCGAGCTCGACCAGGCTTCGGTTTCCAAACACCTGGCAGTTCTGCGCTCGCACAGGCTTGTTGTCGAACGCAAGGAAGGTAGAAGCGTTTTCTACCGCTTGAGCGATCTCGAGATGACCAGCTGGATCATTGACGGATTGAAGTTCGCCGGACCGGACCAGGAGGATACCCAGCTCTTCGTCCAGGGGGTAGAGCAGGCGAGATTGGCCTGGAATCACACACGTGAGGAGGACTGAGAGTTGACAGCGTTATTCACAGCTAACGAGATCCTCGACGTGACTCGAGGGCGGAATCTGAGACCATCCGACAGCGACAGACCGGGAAGGCTGGTCTTCACCCTCGACGATATAACTCCCGGCGACTGGTTTGTCGCCCTTTCGTTCGGCACGACTGACTCGCACGACTATCTTTGCGAAGCCATCGAAAAGGGAGCCCAGGGGTGCATAGTCAACAGGCGGCGTCGCTATTCCCTCGCTCCCTCCAGCGGTGCTCTCATCTCGGTTCCCGATACGGAGCTCGCTCTTCTCGAGCTTGCCGAGTACTGGCGAGGCGGCGCCCATCGCAAGGTCGTCACTGTCACCGGGACGGTCGGCCGCAAGGAGACGATCAGGCTGCTGGAGTTCTTGCTTGCCAGAGAGTTCCGGTGCCATGTGGCTCTCGATCACGGTGAGCTCGGCTGCCTCCCTGATCTGCTGTCGATGCCCGCCGAGACCGACCTCCTCATCGTCGAGGTCAGCGGTGCCAATAGAGGCGACGTGGCCAGGACCGGGAGCTATCTCAAGCCCGACATCGCCATCATCACCTCTTCTCATCATCCCCTTCCCTCTCCTACCCGGGACTCCCAGATGGCAGCCTTGCAATGCGAGATTCTCGATGCGCTTGATGAGGGCGAGGGCGGAACGGCCATAGTTTTCGATCACAATCCTGCTGTTGCCGAGAAAGCCAGATCCATGTCTGGCGGACTTCGCATGATTCATTATTCGCGTGAATCCCTGAATCTCTCGAGGACTGGATTGACCTGGCTCTCCGAAAGCTGCTCTCTATCTCGAAATGGTCATACCGAAGCCAATGCCTGGTGCGCCGTGCAAGCGGCCGTTGAGCTGGGCTTCTCTCTGGATGAGAACCCGCATATCGTGTCGGAAGTGATTGTCAATGCAGGGTCCCACATGGGGTAACCGGAAACAGAGGTAAGCACTAAGAGATGTCCAACATTTGTACACTGCTCGCTGCCTTGATGCCGCTTGCATCCGCTATCGTCAGCGCTCTGCCGTCTTCAGACGCCAGGCGGTTCCGTATCGGCTGGTTTTTTCTCATCGTTGGATTCGCGTCTTCCCTGCCCATTCTCTGGCACTCTCTGGCGACTGCGGAGCCGATTCATATAGCCCTTTTCGTCAGCCCGTGGAAATTCCTTCCAGTGGTGGAGCTTTCCATCGATCGTCTGGCGGCCGTCATGATGGTGGTGATCTCGGGCATAGGCATGCTCCTTTATCGATACTCGTTGCGGTACCTGCAGCAGGACCCCGGTCTCTCGCGGTTTCTGACTCTCCTTTCCCTTTGCATTTCATCGATTCTGCTGATGGTGTCGAGCGCCGATCTCCTCACTCTTTTTATGACCTGGCAATTGCTCGGCTGGTTCCTCTGCCTCCTCTCTCACAACTACGCGCACAATCCCACCGCTGACAGCTCATTCAGAACCTTCATCATGCTTCGTGTCGGGGACATCGCGTTCCTGTCGGGTATCGCCCTCGCCTATCACCTTTTCGGGACCGTCCGATTCGCTCAGCTCTTTGAGCTGGCTGCAGCCGATCAGAGCCGATTCGCATTTCTCGGAACCGGTCTCGAGGTGAGCGGAGCTACTGCGATAACGCTGCTCATCTTTATCGGCGCCATGAGCAAATCAGCCCAGTTCCCGCTTCATATGTGGTTGCCGGATTCTCTCTATGCCCCCACGCCGATACACGCTCTGCTCCACGCCGGTATCATCAACGCCGGTGGCTTCCTCCTCAACAGGCTGGCTCCGCTGTATGCCCTCAGTCCTGTGACACTGCATCTGGTTCTGGTAGTCGGGCTGCTCACGATGATCTTCGGCAAGTGCATGATGCTTTCGAGAAACGATATCAAGAAGACCCTGGGATACTCCACTATCGGTCAGATGGGCTATATGATGATGGAATGCGGATTCGGGGCCTTCTCCCTGGCGGTGTTTCATCTGATCGCGCACGGGCTCTTCAAGGCGACTGTCTTTCTCAACTGCGGCGACGTCATACATAAAGCTCGCCTGGATCCCGAGCGACCACCGCAACCGTCGACCGAGCCCGGACCAGGCATATTCGCCTGGATGGCCGGTATCGTTCTGTCCCTTGTCTTGCCTCTTGCTATTATCGTAGCCGCCCATGATTTTCTCGGGATCGGTTACCTCGACAGGCAGGGTATCTTCATTTTCATGCTCTTCAGCTGGGTCACGGCTTCTCATGCCATGCTCACTCTTTTCCGGCTCGAGACCGGGTGGCGTACCGTTGCCCTCATGCTCATCGGTGTCTGCCTGATCTCGCTTGCTTATTTCGCGTTCGCCGAGCAATTCACCCATTTCCTCTATCCTGATCCTGCTCTGGTAACAAGCTACCTGCAAGCAGCCGCGCTTCCGGATATGGTCTTCTTCTGCATGACAGCGTTGCTGGTAGTCTCCATCGTTATTAGCTGGTTCATGCTCTACCTGCATTATCACGATAAAATCGCCATCAGATCAGGACGATTGTGGTCGGAGTTCTATCTGTTTTTCATCAACCGTCTCTACCTGGACGCGCTTTCATTGCGGCTGCTCGACTCGTTGAAGAGATTCGGGCGAGCCGTGGATCAGTCGCGGTTCGCTTATCCGGCAGTGGCTCTTGTCGCCTTGATCTGCGCTTTCCTGGATGCTGTCCGGAGCCCGGCAGAATCTGTCGAGCTGGGTCTCATACTGGTGGTGGCTGCTCTCTTGTTCCCGATTTTCCCGTTTCACGGTCTCTATGTGACGGCCTTCAACCGGGGCTCGAGAGCCGCGGCTCTGGGCATGGCTTTCATACCGCCGATTGCAGGAGTTCTTCTAATCAGCCTGGTGCCCCTGGAGATTCCTTCCTATTTCGGCACTCTGGCTGTGTTTGGAGCGTTATGGGGCTCGCTCAAGGCCCTTGTGCAGGTCCGTGTCTCGAGCTTGCTGGCTTATGCCGGACTGGCATTGTACTCGGTGCTATGGTGGCACCTCGCGCAGGTCGGCCGTCCGACACCGGATTCGATCGTGTTTGGCGCGTCGGTCACTCTTGTGATCGGAGGTCTCGCCCTGGCCTGGGATCGTGTCCGCGTTCGATACGGCGATCTCAATTTGAATCGTATAGGAGGACTGTTCAAGCCGATGCCGAAGTTTGCCCTGTGCACGGCCATACTCGTCATGGCAGCCGTGGGCTTGCCACCGTTCGGACTTTTCTTCGGTTATCTGGGAATACTCCTGAGCCCGGGAGTGGAGCTCTCCGCAGGTCTTGTCGTTGTCATCGCGGCCTGGTTCGCTGCCTCCTGGTATTTGTTCAAGCAGCTCATGCAGAGGCTTCTCTTCGGACCGCATCGAGATGATATCAAGTACGACGATCTTCGCCCGGCAGAGATCGCCGCTTTTGCGGTCTTGATCGCCCTCATGGTGGTTCCCGGCAGTATTCCGCATCACTGGCTCATTGGGGGAAGTTCATGAGAGTAACCAGACCGACCGAGGAGAAAGCTTTAGCCAGGCAGACTGTCAGATCCGCCGAGGACGTTCGAGAGCTGGTGAAAAAAGCCAGCGCGGTGATCGCTCATTACTGGCCGATGACGACTTTCGTCCACCACAACCCGATTGCCGGGCTGGAGAACCTGCCATTTCGCGAGGCTGTCTCATTGGGCCGCCGCTTTGTCGGGGGCGAGGGCTATCTGTCAAACGAGCTCTACCGGCGCTTGTGGGAGTCAGGACGCATACGAGCGGAGCATCTGGACGCGGCGCTCTCTGCTCTCTCTCGGGATGAGACAGCGAGCATCGGCGGGCGTCATCTCAGCCATCTCGAGGTCCTTCGTGCTCATATTCTCACCGGTATCAGCCCGCCGGGCGATGAGACCATCCGTCCGCTGGTCGAGCGCGATCCGGCCGCCGCCGAGATCCGAGCTCTGGCCGAGCGCCTTTCACCGGATGTGGAGCGGCGTGATGAGGCGGGCAGGCTTGGCAGAGATCTGACTCTGCTTACCTGGTGCGACATGAAGCTGAACGGTCAGCTCGAATGGTTGATCAACAAGGAGCTGATCAAGTGGTGTGAAGCTTTCCTGGACGAGGGTCACGCACCATTACCGATGCCCTACCGGGAAGACGGCTTCTATGCGGCATGGAGGAGTCTCGCTCAACTGGAGTGGTCTCCCTGCGGGATCTCGCACAGCGGCAAGAAGATAAGAGCTCTGAGCGACTCGCCCGAGGACGCTTTGATGGCTCATCTTCAAGCCCTGGCTATTCCGCCGGAGCTTCAACAGGACTACCTCACCCTCGAGCTTACATCACTCAATGGCTGGGCCAGTTTCATCAACTGGCGAGCGGAGCACACCACCTACCAATGGCAGGCCGCCTTCCCGATCGATTTGACTCAATACCTCGCGGTTCGCCTTTTCTACGAGAAAGAGCTGGTCCACCAGACCCTGAGTCGGGAGCTGGGAATCGACGGAAACTACGACGCCGTCGTATCCTACTTGAAAGACACGCAGGACTCGGGGAGTTTCTCTCCGGTAGAGAGCGCGCGTCTTTCGTGGGCCTGGTGTCTGGCGAGGCTCGCCGGCGCGCTTCGAATCCCCATGAGCGAGATGATCGCAGCCGATCAGGATAGCCTTGAGAGCCTGATCGAATGGTTGTCCGGATTTCCCGAATCCGAGCATGGCTATGTGTGGCTCACCGCTCACGAGACCGGCTATCAGGAGGACCTGATTGGCAATCTCAAAGGCTCGCTGGCTGCTCTAGATGAAAGTGGAGAAGGCGCATCGCGCCCTGCGGCGCAACTGGTCTTCTGCATCGATGTGCGCTCCGAGCCTTTCCGCCGCAATCTGGAATCGGTGGGGAATTACGAGACTCTCGGCTTCGCCGGCTTCTTCGGAGTGCCGGTAAGCTGCCGGGCTCTCGACCAGCATCACCTGACTGCGCAGGTTCCGGCAATCGTCGAGCCGCGATTCATAGTCCATGAGGTGGTCAGGCAAGAGGAGAAAGAGCGGCTGGCAAAGCACAATGCAGGCGTATCGGCATTGCATACCATCCAGGAGATGCTTCACGACATGAAGTCGCATGTGCTCACTCCCTATGTGATGGTCGAGTCTCTCGGTTGGCTTTTCGGTATTCAGCTTTTCGGGCGGACCCTCTTTCCGGAGGCTTATAGAAAGTGGCGAGAACGGTTCAACAGAATGATGGCGCCTCCCATAGGCACCGTCATGGCGGCAGACCGGGATGACGACGGTCTGGGATTGACGGCGGAGGAGCAATGCGCCACTGTCGAGACTGTACTCAAGACCATGGGATTGACCGAAAACTTCGCCAGGCTGGTTCTGCTATGCGGTCACACCAGCACATCGGACAACAATCCCTATGAGGCGGCGCTCAATTGCGGAGCCTGTGGAGGCAACTCGGGCAAACCGAACGCCCGGCTTCTCGCGACGATGGCCAACAAGCCTCATGTGCGCGAGCATCTCGCGGGCAAGGGTATAGATGTTCCCCCGGACAGTCATTTCGTCGGCGCCGTCCACAATACCACTACGGACTCCATCGAGCTGTTCGATCTGGAGGACCTGCCGGAGACGCATCTCGAGGATCTGAAGAGACTCAAGGCCGACCTCGAGCAAGCCGCCAGTCGAACAAACCGCGAGAGATGTCTTCGATTGCCGGGGACCGGAGGTAATCTTTCCTCCCGCGCTGTGGCCAAGGAGATCGGCAGGCGCGCCGGCGACTGGAGCGAGACCCGCCCGGAGTGGGGACTGGCCGGCAATGCGGCATTCATCATCGGCAGGCGGTCTCTTACCCGGAGCATCAATCTCGAGGGCAGGACATTCCTGAACTCGCACAACTACCAGGTGGATCCCACCGGCGAGCTTATCGAAGGCATCATGCTCGGCCCGATGGTCGTGGGACAGTGGATAAACGCCGAGCACTATTTCTCGGCCACCGACACCGAAGTCTACGGCAGCGGCAGCAAGATCTATCACAATGTCGTCGGGCGTATCGGGATTATGTCTGGTCCCCAGAGCGACCTGCGAACAGGGCTTGCCTGGCAGTCGATGATGAATGGCGACCAGGTCTATCATGAGCCCCTGCGTCTGCTCGTGGTGATCGAGGCGCCTCACCAGAGGATAGTGGATGTTCTCGAGCGCCGGCCGATGCTCAAGCAGCTCTGCGACAACCAGTGGATTCACCTGCTGGTGATCGATCCGGAGAGCGAGAACAGGTTTTACAGGTATAGACCCGGAAAAGAATGGGAGACGATCTGAGCCAGGCAGCCGCTCAATGAGAAAGATTTTCCCTCCTCTGCTGGTATTATTAATGCTTGACCGGGGAGAGATTGAGACTTGCTGAAAACAATCGGCGCTTTCTTTACCAAGATCCTCTGGATGATCGGGCTCTTCTTCGTGATTACAGCCGGTGGTCTGATGGTCGCTGCTATCGGGGAGCTTATTGCCGGTGAGGTGCGCCATGGTATTGGCACTCAGCTGGGACTGATCACCTTCATGGCCGGATTCGTTTTTGTCGGTCTCAAGCTGATTATGGTCCAGCTCACCGAGCGCAAAGCCGTCAACGAGCTCAAAGAAGAGCAGCTCCTGCTCAATCGCGCCAGGGCCTGCGGCGGCGCTATAACGGTCTCGGCAGCGGCTCTCGACTGCAACCTGCGGATCTCGGATACGAAAAAGGCCTTCGAGCGCCTGGCCATGACCGGGGTCTGCCAGGTGGATGTCTCGGAGCAGGGCGAGCTCTATTACCGCTTTCCGACATTCGAAGGCAAGAAACTGGAGCCGCAACTGGGCATGCTGCCGGACGAAATCATCGACGAGAAGTCAGAAGCCATAGACATCTCAGTCAAGAAGAAGCAGGTCTAGTTATTGACAGGGTTTGCTGAAACCACCGGGACTACCTGGCGCCGGTGGCGAGCGCGGCCACGGGATTGGGGTTTCGCTCCACGAACTGTCTCTGGTGCCAGTACGGATAGATGGGTGTCCGGTCGCTTGCGGCGTCCAGGCGAGCTACCTGGTCGGCAGTGAGATTCCAGCCGACCGCTTCGAGATTCTGCTTGAGCTGCTCTTCGTTGCGGGCACCGATGACGATATTGGCCACGCTCGGTCTTTGCAGGAGCCAGTTGAGGGAGATCTGCGGGACAGACTTGCCGGTCTCTTTCGAGATCTCGTCCAGGACGTCCACTACATCGTAGAGATATTCGTTGTCCACAGGCGGTCCGAAGTCGGCGGTCTTGTGCAGGCGGCTCACCTCCGGTAGTGGCGCGCCGCGGCGCACTTTGCCGGTCAGTCGGCCCCAGCCGAGCGGGCTCCAGACCATGGTGCCGACACGCTGATCAACTGCCAGCGGCATCAGCTCCCATTCGAACTCGCGTCCGATCAGAGAATAATATGCCTGGTGACTGACATATCTGCTCCAGCCGTATCTCTCCGATGTCGCAAGCGATTTCATCAGGTGCCAGCCGGAGAAATTCGAGCAGCCGATATAGCGCACTTTGCCGCTTTTCACCAGGGTATCGAGAGTGCTGAGCACTTCCTCCACCGGAGTGACGGCGTCGAAACCGTGCATGAAATAGAGATCGATATAATCGGTGCCCAGCCTGCGGAGGCTGTCTTCGCAGGCTTTGATCAGATGGTGCCGGGAGGAGCCCAGGTCATTGGGACCGTCGCCCATGCGAAAAGTAGCTTTTGTCGAGATGAGCACATCATTGCGTCTTTTGCCGACGGCCTGGCCGAGGATCTCCTCGGACATGCCCCGGGAATAGATGTCGGCGGTGTCGAAGAAGTTCACGCCGGCATGAAGACAGATGTCCACCAGGCGAGTCGCTTCTTTGACGTCGGTCTTCCCCCAGGCTTTGAAAAGCTCGGTGCCGCCTCCGAAAGTCCCGGTTCCAAAACTGATTACCGGAACTTTCAGCCCCGATGCGCCGAGTTGTCTGAATTCCATAATTTGCCCTTCTCTGACAGTTGCCGCTGTTGATGACCTGCATATATTAGACCGGTCGTCTACTTTCTGTCAACCGCTCGGCTACCTTTTCGATTCACGCTCGCGAAGCTCGAAAACGAAGGAGCGGGGAGTGCCGTCCCCGCTCCGGAATTCCGGTCTGCTGCAAGCGGAATTCCGCGATCTCGGAAGCCTCAGGCGGGCTGCAGGATCGCTTCCAGGTCCTTTTTGGCGCTGGTGACCGGCTTGAGCCCGTAGGCTTCCACGAGCTGGTTGAGGATCGCCGGGGTTATGAATGCCGGGAGGTTTGGTCCCAGGTGGATATTCTTCACTCCCAGGTAGAGGAGGGTGAGGAGCACCGCCACGGCCTTTTGCTCGAACCAGGAGATGATCAGCGATAGCGGCAGATCGTTTATCCCGCAGTCGAAGGCTTCGGCAAGAGCGCTGGCGATTTTGATTGCCGAGTAGGCATCGTTGCACTGGCCGACATCCAGCAGGCGCGGTATGCCGCCGATATCGCCGAAGTCCTCGAAGTTGAATCGGTATTTGCCGCAGCCCAGGGTGAGGATGACGCTGTCACGGGGAACCGACTCGGCGAAATCGGTGAAGTAGTTGCGGGCATACTCGGCGCCGTCGCAACCGCCGATCAGGAAGAAGTGCTTGATCGCTCCCTGCTTGACGGCGTCGATGACTTTGTCGGCGACACCGAGGACGGCATGCCGTCCGAACCCGACGGTGATCTCGTGCTTCGGGGCATCTTCTTCGAATCCCGGGCAGGCGAGAGCCGACTCGATCACCTTGCTGTAGTCGTAATTCTCGATCTTTCTGGCTCCCTCCCAGCCCACCACATCCATGGTGAAGAGGCGGCCGAGATAAGAGTCGGCAGGCGGCTTCAGACAATTGGTGGTCATCACTATCGGACCGGGGAAATTCTCGAACTCGCTCACCTGGTTCTGCCAGGCGGTTCCGTAATTGCCCACCAGGTGCTTGAACTTCTTGAGTCCGGGATAGCCGTGGGCGGGAAGCACTTCGCCGTGGGTATAGACATTGATGCCTTTGCCTTCGGTCTGAATCAATAGCTCGTATAGAGACTTGAGGTCGTGACCGGAGACCAGAATGGCTTTGCCTCTCAGCGGGGTGGTGCGGACCGCGGTCGGCTCCGGATGCCCGAAGGTGTCCGTATGAGCGCGATCGAGAAGCTCCATGACGGTGAGGTTGGTCTTGCCCGCCTCCAGGCAGAGAGCGAGGAACTCGGAAGCCTTTTGATCGGGACCGGTGAGATAGTCGAAAGAGCGGTGCACGAACTCGTAGATAGAAGCGTCCGTATAGCCCAGGAGCTGCGCGTGGTGCGCATAGGCGGCCAGCCCTTTGACTCCGTAGGTGAGAAGCTCTTGTAGCGAGATTATATCGGCGTCGGTTGTAGCGGCCCGCTGCACTATCGAGATGGTCTGGCCGAAGTCGATCAGCTCGTCCCGGCTTTTCTTGCCTCTCCAGGATGCCGGACCGGCGAGAGTCTCGGCTTGCACGCCCTCTTGCGCGCAGGCTTCCATAAACATTGCTCTGGCTCTTTCCAGTGCCGGCAGCATCTTGTCGTTGATATACGAGACATGCTCCCCTTCGTCGAAGTTGACATTGGTCAGGGTCATGAACAACGACTCCAGGGTCAAGCCGTCCACCGTAGAATCGGATTTGCCGTGGGTTCTGGCCCGGTTGGCGTATTGCGAGATGCCTTTGGCGAGATAGACCATGACGTCCTGAAGGCTGGCCGTCTCAGGCGTTTTGCCGCAAACCCCCATGGTCGTGCAGGCGGTACACTGGGACGTTTGCTCGCACTGATAACAGAACATGCTCATGGTGGTTTGTCCTGATGTCGATGATCGGCCAGGTTATCCGGTGGAAGGGATTGTTTTTTTCATCCCCCGGGATGCTCCTGGCTCAGACCAGTGGAGGGTTACCTCCATGTATCCACCCGGGGAAGGGCTCAGAGCTTCTTGACCATGAATGCGCAATAGTCGCCTTTCCAGACGAAGTCATATTCCACCAGCATCGAATAGCCGTTGTGCAGGTAGAAATTGAAGGTCTTGAGATAGTTCGGATCGTTCTGGCTGGGTCCGATGGTGCGCGCCATGATGAAGCGGCGACCGCGCTTGCGTGACTCGCTCTCGGCCCGCTCCAGGAGCGCCTTGCCGATGCCTTGACCGTGGAATTCGGGAAGCACTCCCATGACCCAGATCTCGGCGGTCATGCTGTTGTTCATCGTAAGCACGAGAACGCCGGCCCTGATTCCGTCACTGGTGACGGCCGCGTAGGTGGTGTTGTTCTTTTTGCGTGCAGCTTCGCACATGTCGACGATGCCGGCCTCGAATCCGAAATAATCGGGAAGGGCTCGCAGAATCTGCCCCACCACTCGATCCTGGTGAGACATCAATTCTTTGACTTTGAATTGAGCGAGCGGCAAAGAGTGCTACCGAAATCTTGTACCAGAATCTGTTATCGAGAGGCTCTCGGAGATTGAGATTATACTGCCCTTTTCGGTCGAGCTTGTATCAGCTCGATTAATCCGCTTCTATTCATGGATATAGTATCCAAGAGGAAGATTTTGTCGAAGTTCGGCTTGGCTTGTGGACTTTTGGGCCTTTTTGGAGTCCGCAGAAACGCATCGGTGAAGCCAAGACGCTGTGGAGAGGCAGAATTTGGCAGGCGGAGGCGAACCCCGAGGGTCATACTGTTCCGCCGATTTTGAGCAAGGAGGCTGGATTTACGAGGAGTTCCAGACCAGATAGAACTCGTGCTTCCAGGGGTGAGTCGAGGTGAATCGCAGCCTGATGCGACGTACCGACTCAGAGACCAGGACACCGATCTTGAGGAGGTGGAGCCGAATAGTCTGGACGGTGGCATTTTTCAACCCGGCTCTGCGACGCAGGTCCCAGAGGAGGATGTAGGCGAATGTGTGTAGCAGGAGCCGTAGCTGGTTGGCGTTGAATTCCTGGCAGCTGGTGCGATCGCACTTCAAGTAGGTCTTGAGGTCTTTGATCCAGTTCTCGCACTGGGAACGCTGGCAGTATTTCTCGTAGATCTTGCCGGGTCGGCCGCGCTCGGCATTGGTGACGACGTAGCGAACATCGGGACCTTCGCTGGTGTAGTCGACCTTGACGATGATCCTGCGGGAAGCAGGCCACTCTCTTGCCTGGTAGCGAAACTCGCTGAACTTGCGGAAAAAGAGGGACGACTCCTCAAAGTGCTCCTGCATTCTTCCTTCTTGCTTGGAGGAGAACCTGAGGAGTTCCTGGTTCTGGCGCCAGGCTCGTTTCCTGGCTTTAGCATCGAACTTGCCGTATTTCCCAAGCGGCTCGGTTGTGCCCGAGGCAGCATCGTAGAGAGCCTTTGTTTCTCTCACGAGCTCTTCGCTGTGATACTGAAGTGCGGAGTTTCCGGCTATTGCGATGTAGTAGGTGATTTGATTGAGCTCGCAGTAGTTGTAGATATCTGGAGCAGCGAAGGCGGAATCGGCGGTCAGCTCGATGCGGATACCTGGCCAGTGTTTTCGCAGTTCATCGACGACCGGACGAAGCATCCTGACCGTGTCATCATACTTGCCGGCATTGCCTGGTCGTAGCAGAGATGCAAGAGGAAAGCCGTTTTCGGTGAAGATGAACAGTGGCACGTAGCAGGAACATTTGTAGAATCCGTTGTAGAAGGTCATCTGCTGGTAGCCGAACGCCTCGTCGCAGGTTGTGTCGATGGCGAGCCTGATTACCTTTGGCCTGCGCCGCTGCTGCTTGATGTAGATGTGGACAAGCGACCGCTGCAAGAGATTCAGACATACCTCGTCCACCGAGTTCTCGAAACGGGACAGGGTCGGCTGGGAAGCGAGAGGCAAAACATCAGCCGGAGCTAGACCTAAGGCCAGCCGGTGCATCGGGTCGAACCGGAGCATGGCTGCATCATTGCAATCCTCGTAGCCGGCGCGATGGCATATATCCTCTGCCTGAGAAGACTTTCAAGTGTATGCTTGATCCGGTCAGGACGCCGGTTTTCGGGAAAACAGAACTTCACGGATTCGCTCAAATCGAGGCGCTGGTCAGCCATTCGAAGCAAGAGAAGACCACCGTCGCTGGAGATCTGCCCCCCGTCGAAGTTTCCTTCGATTGGCTTTCCAAGGCCCAAATTCAGAGAGATTTGCCCTTGTTCTCCGGAGCGGTCCCATTTACACTGTGTCATCAGAAAGCCCTTTATTTGCACGAATTTGTTTGTCTCGTAAACACAGATTCTGAGCCAAATGACAGGGCTTTTTACCTTTTTGAAAATTAGATTGGTATCACTCCCGTGAATAATTACGGTAATAGTGCCTGACGCTATAGAATAGTTGAATTCCGGAGAGCAAAGGAGTGATCTTGTGATTGAAGACGATGGCAGTCTTCAGACCTCGGTGGAGAGCATGGGACCCCTGTCTCTCGAGGAGGTGCGCGCCCTCAGGCTCTACTGGAGAGCGGCGAATTTTCTCTGTCTGGGCCAGATTTTCCTGAGGCAGAACCCTTTCTTTTCCCGCCCCATGGCAGGTGTGGATCTGAAAGACGAGATCTTCGGAGACTGGGGCACTATCCCTGGTATCAATCTTGTCGCCGCCCATCTCAACCGCGTGGTCAAGAGAAACAAACTCAAGATGCTCCTGGTCTCGGGACCGGGCCATGGTTGCGCCGCTCTTCTGGCCAATTCATTTCTCGATGGATCCTATAGCGAGCACTATCCGGAGGTGAATAGAGATGCTTCGGGCATTGACGAGCTTTTCCGCCGCTTCTCCTACCGGACCTATACCCATGGCGCCCCGGCCATTCCCGGGACCATCCAGGCCGGCTACGAGCTCGGGCACAGCCTGGCTCACGCTTATGGCGCAGTCCTGGACAATCCTGATCTGATCGCCTGCTGTATTATCGGAGACGGCGAAGCGGAGACCGGCGCCCTTTCCGCCGCCTGGTTTTCTCATATGTATCTCAATTGCAGCCGTGACGGAGTGGTTCTGCCCATAGTCCATCTCAATCGCTACAAGGTCGCTGCCCCCACAATTCTTTCTCGTCTCAGCAATGAGCAGCTCGACTCCATGTTCCGGGGGTACGGCTATCGACCATTGATTGTCGAGGATACCGATCCCGAGGCTGTTCAGCAGCACCTGGCGGAGGCTCTCGATACTGCTTTCGACGACATCAGGCGCCTCAAGATTGCCGGCGGCAACGGATCATCCACCGCGACACCGGTCTGGCCGATGATCTTGTTGAAGACCCCGAAAGGCTGGACCGGACCCAAGGTGGTCGATGGCAGGCGCTTCGAGGGGACCAGTCTCGATCTGCGTATGAAGCGCTTTTCTCCGGGAGACTCGAAGAAGCAGCTCAAGCTTCTGGAGCGCTGGTTCTTCAGCTACAATATCGGCTCGTTCTTCGACAGGGACGGCACTCTTCTTGCCGAGCCATCGCAATACGTTCCCGATGCCGAGTGGCGGTTGGGCTCTCAGGCTGCAGCAAACGGCGGGCGTCTGAGGAAAGATTTGAACATACCGACTCTGGAGGAGGTCGCCGTGCCGGTCATTTCTGGCTCGGACGGCGGCGAGGCCTCCGCGCTCCGTATCGTCTCGAGAGTGAGTGACTTTCTCCGGGATGTGATCGCCGCCAACAGCAAGACTTTTCGGCTCTTCAGCTCGGATGGAACCAATTCCGGAGAATATCTCGCTTCGATTTTCGATGTCACCCGGAGGGTTCTTGCCGGACAGGGCGATGCCGAAGAAGTCGATGTCGGCAACGAAGGGCGTGTGGTGGAGATGCTTTCGCACCGGGCCTGCCAGGCCTGGCTCGAAGGCTATCTGCTCACCGGCAGGCATGGTGTCTTCGTTCTTTCGGAGCACTACACGAATATTGTCGCATCGATGCTCGGACACTTCGCGCACTGGCTCGCCTGCGCCGCCGAGGTGCCCTGGCGAAAGCCGATCTCTTCGCTCAATTATCTATTGATCTCGAGCCAGTGGAGCGCCGGTCCGGAGGTGCCTGTTCAAGAGCCGGGCTTCATGCAGGCGGCTTTGATTCAGCCGGACAGGCGAATCGATGTGCTTCTGCCTCCCGATTGCAACACCGCTCTTGCGACCCTGGCGGATTGTCTCGGGTCTACTGACCGGATCAATATAATCGTGATCGATGCCGATGCCAGGCAGAGCCTGATGACCCTGGACCGGGCCCGCAAGCACTGCCTGGATGGCATCGGCATTCTAGAGAGCGACTCGGGCGCTCCCGATGTCGTCCTTGCCTGTGCCGGAGCGGTGCCTTCCCGGGAGGTCCTTCTAGCGGCGGCGCTTCTTCGCGAGCTGGTTCCTGATCTGGCCCTGCGGGTGGTCAATGTCGTCAACCTGAACCGGCTCAGAGATATCGAGCTCCATCCGGGAGGGCTTTCGCGAGAGGACTTTGAGACCTACTTTCCGCCCGGGGCGGGGCTGGTCTTCTGCCACCAGGGCTTTGTCGCCGACTTGGAAATCCTGCTTGCCGGCAGGCTCAGGCAACAAAACATGGTTTTGCGCGGTTTCCGGGGCAATGACCGGGGACCGGGCGGGCTCTCTCATGCCGTGGCCAGCGGCATCGATCGATTCGGGCTGGCTCTCGATGCGCTTAATGTCTCGGGAAAAGCGGAAGCCTTTACCGAAAGCGCTCGCCGCGCCATAGAGAAACGCCGGGAGGCCGCTCTCTAGAGTTGTTTGATCATGATCCCGCAATAGTAATCCTGCCAGACGAAGTCCATCTCGGTCAGCAGGCAGAAATCGTTCTTGTAGAAGAACTCGAGAGCCGTGTCAGCTTCTCTATCCCTCTGGCTCGGTCCCACGGTCTTGAGAAGAAGGAACTTCTTGTCCTTGCTTCTAGCAACATCTTCGGCCCCATTGATGAGCGCCGTGCCGACTCCCTGCCGCCGGTTTTGGGGACGGACTCCCATGACCACGATCTCCATGGTGATCGCGTTGACGATCTCGATGACCGCGCAGCCAATTGCCTCGCCGCTCTCGGAAGTGGCCATCAAAGTGGTGGCGAAGGGCTTGAGGGTCTCCCGCCCGTATTCGAGAATGGTAGGCTCGTAAGTGAAATAGGGGATCTGGCGAAGCACCAGGCAGACGGCTTGGTCCGTTTTCTTCTCGAGGATCTCGATTTTGAACTTTGTTCCGGCTACCATGGGCCCGCTCACGGCACGAAAGCTTCTTTCTGAATTATAGAGCTTCCGGTCTCGGGCAGATAGCCTCTTGAATTGACACCGGGAGCAAACCATGGGTGAATTACCGCAGGCGACGTCCTCGTCGGTCTGAAGGAGAGAATGGAAACCTGCAGCCTCTGCTCGAAGCCTCTGGACGATTGCATCTGCGTGACTCGTCCTGCCATGCCCGGTCTCGCCCTCGATGCGGCCATGGCCATCGAGCCGGCGGCCGACAAGGATATCGCACTGCCTTTGCGGTCTCTTTCCTCATCGTTCAAATATCTGAAGACCCTCGGCAAGGGATCGGCCAGCACTGTGTATCTCATGGAGCATCTCACCCTTGCCCGTCCGGTGGCCATCAAGATCCTCCATCGCGATAAGCTCGGGAGCCAGACAGCGGTCCAGCGTTTCGAGCGGGAGGCTCGTACTCTTGCCGCGCTCAATCATCCGGGCTTCGTCGAGATTTACGAGCTTGGTATCACCGACGATGGCTCTCCCTATATCGTCATGGAGTATGCCGCCGGTCCGAGCCTCAGGGCTCTTCTCAAGGAGCACGGCCCTCTGGAGCCGGGGAGAGTGCAGTCCCTTGGAGCGAAGCTCTGCCAGGCGTTGCAGTTCGCCCACGAGCACGGTGTCATTCACCGTGACATCAAACCCGAGAATATAGTCCTGACCACCGGCTGGAACGGGGAGGAGACTCCGAGGCTGGTAGATTTCGGCGTCTCCTTTCAGGATTTCGAGGGCGGCGAGATGCAGAGGCTCACACGCACCGGCAAGCTCGTCGGCACGCCGGGCTATTTGAGTCCGGAGCAGATTCGCGGAGCCGGTATCAGCCCGAGGTCGGACATCTATTCTCTGGGCAGCGTCCTCTACGAGGCTCTCACCGGCAAGCCGGCTTTCTACACGGGTAATGTCATGGAGACCCTGGGCAGGCAGCTCGATTCGGAGCCGTCCGGGATGCTGGATCTCAAACCCGGTCTCGACAGGTCCCTGGTCCAGGCTGTGGAGTCCTGCCTCTCGAGAGATCCGGAGAAGAGACCCGAAAGCGCTGCTGCTCTCGAGACCATGCTCCTTCCCTCCGGTTCCTCTTACAAGGTGAGACCGGGTGTTTCTCTGGTGGCGCTAATTCTTGCCGGTGCGCTCTGTTTTGCCGCGGGCTGGATCGCGGGCGGCATGGTCCGTGCCGGACAGCCGACCGGTCATGCCGACCATCCTGATAGCCCGGCTGTCTCCGGCGGGAAAGAAGCCCGGGCGGAAGCGGCAGGCGCGGAAGGGATACTCTCATCGATCTGGCCCGGGCGGAGATCACACGCAGCACCACCACCAGTGCCGAGGGATCGCAGATCTATCTGCGTAATTTCGAGCGCTCTCTGCATAATGATGCGCCGGCTACAGAGCAGCTTGCCTGCGCGGTCTTCGCCATTCTACCGGCAATTATCGACGACGATCCGGCTGCGGCAGAAGGAGTCTTCGTCAAGATCAAGCCTGTGATCGACCGGACCATTGAATCAGGGGACTATGAAGGAGTCGATGCCCTCTTCTCCTCCTATATCCTGACGCAGTATGCCGGTCTTCAAGTGAGGCGGGCGATCGATCTCGACCACGCCAGCGCCGTGAAGCTCATGGCGAAAACGCAGCCGCTCTTCGAGCAGTCTATAATGCTTGCCAAGCCCCGGAGCAAGCTCGACACCGGTGGCGTTCTCGGTGCCTCTTATACAGGGCTGGGCGTGATCCAGGCGTTCAACAAGGACCTGGTCAAAGCCCGACAGAGCTACAAGCTCGCTTTCGACTGGCGGCTCAAGACCCAGGGACCGGATCGTTTCAGCACTCTCGAGAGCCTCAAACTCCTCATCCACACGTCCATCGGGCTGTGCAAGAAGCCCGGTGTCACCGCGGCGATGCGCCGGACCTATTTGAACACCGCCAGGGACGCGCTGGACAGGGTCGTCCCGCATTACAAGAGAACCGACAATTATTTCAAGGACGTCGTGGAGTTGCGGGATGCCCTGGTGAAAGAGGCAGCCAGGGAGGGGGGAAATTGAGTTCCCGGGACGCTGATGATAAAGTGGACAGCCTCGTCGAGAAGGCGAGGGCAATCGGGCTTCCTCCGGAGAGGGTCTTTGTCTGGTCGGTGATGGCCGATCTGTTCCTGGATTATGACTGGGGCCCGGAGCTCCTGTATGACAAAGCAGTCGCTATCGCCCGGTCGCCTTTCAGCTACCGGGAGCTGGCTCATATTCTTTATTACGAGGTGAACCCTTATTTCTGCGGGGGCTCATCCCATGGTAGCTTTCTCAGTATCGATCTCGATGAGTTGCTCAGATCCTGCAAGCTCAGCTACGATCTTTCTCCCTTCGATCACACCAGAGATCCGGACAGCGTGCCCCTCGAGTTTCACTTTCTTGCCTCCGGAGCTGCAACCAGAGCGCATTCGGTGCTCAAGCGGGTCAAGAAGATGCGCGACCGGGAGAAGAGCGACCGCTAGGCCGCGCATCATCAAGCGAGATCAGGGCATCTGCCACCAGCTCATTGCTTGAGCTATACTTCTTACCATCCATGGCACCATTCGAGACCGGCAATAGAGAGGGCGGTGAGAACCCCGATTCCGGGCTCGCCGCCATTCTATCCTTTCTCGTATTCCTGGGCTGGACCCTGGTGCCGAGCTTCTCCATGTGGCTCGGTCTTTATGTGATCAAAAACGCGGTCTGGACTTTCGTTTTCTATCACGGGCTCTGCCTGGCGCCGACAATTTATCTTTTGCGCAGGCACTGGCTCGATACCTGGAAGGTTCCCAGCCGTCGCGGTGTCCTTTTCATTTTTCTGGGAGCAGTCGCTTTCTGTCTCCTTGCTCTTCTCGTTTACGAGCTCCTGGGACCGATCTTGCTTTCAAACGATGCGGTGCTGGCCCTCTTGATCCGCCTCGGATATTGCAAAGAGATCTTCTGGCCCCTCAGCCTCTACGCCATTCTCGTCAATCCGCTGGTGGAGGAGCTCTACTGGCGAGGCTGCGTACTCAACAAGCTCGATGCGATGTCGCATCCGCTGAAGCACTTCGGCATCATCTGGTCTTCCTTTGCCTATGCCTTCTTCCATTACTGGATCTTCCGTCTGGTGCTCTTTCCCGGCTTCGCTGAGCTGGCGACATTCGAGCTGGCGCTCTATGGCATCTTTCTGGCTCTGGTCTACAGGCGCAGCGGTTCTATCCTGACAACGGCCCTCACCCACGGGCTTTTCACCGACCTCGCCGTCATCGTGCTTCTACTCGATTTATTCAGGCGATACCCCGGGGTCCTCTGAGTGCTAAACTTTGATTTTTCGGAGTAGACCAGATGACCAGCCTCAAGATCCTGCTTTCTGTCTTGCTTGCCACCGCAGGCGCTCTGTTGTTTGTGCCGTCTCCGGTATTGGCGCAGACCGATAGCAATATAGAAAAGAGCGAGCCCGCCGCACGAGTGAAGGGGACCAGAGTCAGCCTGGTGAAGCCCGAGGGATTCGAGCAGGCTCCTACCTTCAACGGCTACATTTTTAAGGACATGTCCGCATCGGTCATGGTGACCGAGATGCCGGCGCCCATCGATAAGATCCTCGAAGGTTTCACCCAGGAGAATCTCGCTCTCAAAGGCATGACCATGCTGAGCAAGAAGGATGTCGAAGTCTCCGGGCACAGGGGTGTCCTGGTGGAAGCCAAGCAAGCCATCTTCAAGAAGTGGCTCACGGTCTTCGGCAGCCCGGAGGAGACTGTTCTGGTGGTAGCGGCGTTCCCCGAAGAGTACAGCGATGAGCTGTCCGACCGGCTCAAAGATTGTGTCTCGAGCGTCACCTGGGACCGGTCATCGAAAGTCGATGTAATGGAGAATCTCAATTTCGCCGTGCAAGCGAAGGCGCCGTTCAAGCTCGCCAGAAGGCTGCAGAATACGCTCGTGTTCACCGAGGATGGCAAGTTCCCCGCTACAAAGCCGGAGGATCCTATTTATATCGTCGGAGAGTCTTTTTTCCAGCCTGAGATATCCGGGCGGAAAGAATTCTGTGTTCAGAGGCTCGGTCAGACCCAGGGCGTGAAAGATGCCAGTGCCGATTCGGTTGAGCCGGTGAAATACGCCGGCCTCGATGGCTATGTTATCGCGGCCCGCGGGAAAGACAGCCGCACCGACGACAAAATGTATGTCTACCAGGTGATTCTTTTCGGCGAGAAGTCTTATTTCATCCATGTCGGCATGGTGGCGGATACTCAAAAGGACAAGTTCGAGCCAGCCTTCAAAGCGATGAGCGAGACTTTCGCTTTGCGGTAGTACTGCAAAGGTCCTGTCGAGCGGCACCTCGCCCGAAATTCTCCGGATCCGGGAGAAGGCTTTCTAGAGGACAGCCGGTGTGAATTCCATGAATAACCCCGATCCATTTTGCGAGGATCGGCGCTAAATTGCCAGAAGGACGTCGGCGAAGTCAAGGAGAATGCATATGTCTCGCCCATTCATGCGTGGCCAGTTTATTCGTGGCCCGTTAATTCGTGAAACTATCGCTGTGGCGCTTGTGGGGTCTTTTCTGGCATTCGGCCAGATTCTGCCCGGCATGCAGGCAGGAGCCGCCGGGACCGGCAAGGCCCCGGCTTCTAACGGCAAGACCGGGGAAAAGGAGAAGTCGAAATCGAAAAGGGCGACTTCCGAAAGCCTCGGAGGGGCCGAGCGTTATCTCACCATGGTGAGCACCGACAAGCCGATCTATAAAGCCGGCGAGAAGGTCTACGCCCGGGGCGTCATGCTCGACGCTGCCGGTCACAAGCCGATCAAGAGCGCGGTGACCGCGACCATCGAGATCAAGGGACCGAAAGGGGACACGGTCACCTCCGGAATGTGCAATACCGAAAATGGAGTCTGGGGATTCGCCTGGGAAGTCCCGGATGGTCAGGCTGGCGGCGAGTACACCCTGCACGCTTCTTATCCCATGATCGGCTACGCGCCTGCCGAGCGCAAATTCGATATCCGCGCTTATCGCGCTCCCCGGCTCAAGTCCCAGATCACATTCCTGCGCGACGGCTACGGCCCGGGCGAGAAAGTGAACGCTGCACTCGATGTCAAACGCGCCGAAGGCGGGGTGCCGGAAGGCGCGAAAGTGACGGTCACCGCCCGGGTGGACGGTATCACCGTAGACGGCGGCATTTCTACAGTGGACGCGAAAGGGCTCTGCCAGGTCAGCTTCGAGCTTCCCTCCGACATTCCTCGTGGCGAAGGCACCCTGGCTCTCACCATCGAAGACGGCGGGGTCGTGGAGACGGCTACCAAAACGATTCCGATTCTTTTGCAGACTGTCGATCTTCAGCTCTTTCCCGAGGGGGGAGATCTGGTTGCTGGTTATATAAATCGTGTTTATGTCCAGGCCAATCAGCCCAACGGCAAACCAGCCGATCTGGCGGGCAGCGTCATGGTCAAGCGAGGCTCCTCTGCTTTTAAGGTGGCTGATTTCCGCACCGAGCACGAAGGGCGCGGCCGCCTCGAGTTCGTGCCCGACCAGGGCGAGGAGTATTTCCTCAGTATCGCCGAGCCTGCCGGTATCAAGACCACCTATCCGCTGCCGGCGGTCAAGAGCCGCGGGGTGGTCCTCCGCGCCGACCGGGAAGTCTACGGTAAGAACGAGCCTGTCTCAATAAAGGTCGGAGGCACGCAGAAGACACTGCGAATAAGCGTCTCGAAACGCGAAGTTCAATTGGCGGAAAAAGAGATCGCCCTTGCCGGAGATTCCGGAGACAAGCTGCAATCTGTGAGCTTCGCTGTTCCGGCTGATGCCGATGGCGTTCTCACCATCACTGCTTATGACAGCTCCGGCACTCCGCTAGCCGAGCGCCTGATCTTCAGGGAGCCGGCAAAGCGGGTGAATATAAGTATCAAAGCAGAGAAGAAATCATATGTCCCCGGGGACAATGCGAAGATTACCGTCAAAGCCACCGATGACGATGGCAAGCCCGTCGCCACCGTGGTTGGTTTGACCGTCACCGATGACAGCGTCCTGGAGATGATCGAAAAGCGCGAACAGGCACCGCACCTGCCGGTGATGGTCTATCTCGAGCCCGAGGTGAAAGACCTGGCCGACGCGCATGTTTATCTGGACAGGTCGAACCCGAAAGCACCGCTTGCCACGGATCTGCTCCTGGGCACCCAGGGATGGCGGCGTTTCGCTCTCATGGATGTCGCTCAGTTTCTCAAGCGCGAAGGCGAAGACGCCAGGCGCGTAGTGGCCTTCAAGAGCCCCCCGGACTATTCGGGCATGGCCTGGGTGGAGCCGGGGGCGCCCTGTTCATGGTAGAAGGTGCCATGATGGCGCCGGCGGCGATGCCTGTGCGCGGCGGATTGCTTCAAAAGGCAGCTATGCCTGTCAATGCGCTACCGCCACCACCGCCCTCGCCAGGATCACCGGATCAGGAAGAGGCTCCGGAAGAGGCGAAGGCAGCCGAGCCGCGGGACGATCGGCCTTTTCAGAAAGTCGCGGCTGAAATGGAGCTTGTGGCACCGGCCGCCTCGAGAGCAAAGCGGATGGCCGGGCGAGCCGATAAGAGAATCGCTGCCGGTATCATGGCGGATGAGTTCAGACCCATGCCGGCACCGATGAGTCTGGTGACGGTTCGCGAGTTCGCCCATGAGATCCGCAAAAACCGGCAAGCCAACGATCGGGTGGACTTCGCCGAGACGCTTTTCTGGAACGCCGGTGTCAAGACCGATCCCAAGACCGGTGAAGCCACCATCGCTTTCGGTTTGAACGACAGTGTCACCACATTCAGAGTCTTCGCCGACGGTTTTACCGATGATGGCGCTGTCGGTGCTGCCGATATCGGTGTCGAGTCGGTCCAGCCCTTCTACACCGAAGCCAAGCTTCCATTAGAGGTTACCGAAGGCGATCAGGTCCTTGTGCCTGTCAGCCTTGTCAACGCCACCGAAAAGATCTTGACCGGCCCCGATCTGAATATCGACCTGAAAGGCGACTTCAAGCTCGCCGCCCTGCAAAGAAGCGGTGCCGATATAGGCGCCGGCGGCCGGGTGCGCTGGATTCAGCCTGTCGATGTGGGCTCGGGCAGGGGCGAGAAGGACTTCGTCCTCACCGCCTCCGCCGGTGCTTTCAAAGACAAGGTCACCCGCAAGCTCTCGGTCAAGCCCAAAGGCTTCCCCATCGAGTCGTCTTTCGGCGGCATGCTCGAGCCCGGCAAGAGCGTGGTCCACACTATCAATGTGCCCGATAACCTCGTGATCGGAAGCGTCACCTCGAACACGGCTATCTATCCCACACCCCTGGCCAATCTCACCGAAGCGCTCCAGCGGATGATCCAGGATCCATACGGCTGCTTCGAGCAGACCTCGTCCACCAGCTATCCGCTGACCATGGCTCAGCAGTACTTCCAGTCTCATACCGGTGTCGATCCGCAGCTCGTGCAGACTTCGCGCGAGAAGCTCGATGCCGGCTATCAGCGTCTGGTCGGATTCTGGTGCCCGGACCGGGGCTACGAATGGTTCGGCGAGAATCCCGGGCACGAAGCCCTGACCGCATTCGGACTGCTCCATTTCAACGACATGAGCAGAGTCCGTGATGTCGATCAGAAAATGGTGACCACCACACGCTCCTGGCTGATGAAGCAGAAAGACGGCAAGGGCGGTTTCACCCGCAAACGCCGGGCTCTTCATAGCTGGATCGAGGACAGGGACTGCTCTAATGCTTACATCCTCTGGTCGCTTCTCGAGACCGGGCAACCCGCCCCAGATCTCAAGCCGGAAATCGATTCGCTCAAGACCGCAGCCGGAACGAGCAAGAACAATTATGTCGTCGCCCTTGCTGCCAACGCTCTCGAGCTTGCCGGCGAGAAGGACGACGCCCGCAAGCTCATGGACCGTCTATCTGCCAGGCAGAAAGCCGACGGCAGCGTGGACGGCATCACCAGCTCCATCGTCGGAAGCGGCGGCGAGTCCCTGGAAGTCGAGGGCACTGCCCTTGCGACTCTCGCCTGGCTGCGCGAGCCCGCTTATGTAGCCAATGTCGAGAAGAGCATCAAGTATCTGGCCGACTCTTGCAAGAACGGGCGCTACGGCTCCACCCAGGCTACGGTCCTGGCTCTGCGCGCCATCGTCGACTACGACAAGCAACGCGCTCGTCCCAAGGCACCCGGCAAAGTGCGGCTCTTCGTGGACGGCCAGTCCATCGGCGACTGGGTCGCTTTCGGCAAGGACACCCAGGGCTCCATCAAGCTGCCTGATATGAGCGAGCTGATTACGCCCGGCGAGCACAAGCTCGAGCTCCGCATGGAAGAGGGCAGTGCCATGCCCTATTCGATGGCGGTGGTCTACAACTCCCTCAAACCGGCTTCCGCCGACAAGTGCAAGCTGGCTCTCTCGGTGAAGCTCGCCCAGGACAAAGTGACCGAAGGCAACACCACCGAAGCCAATGTCACCGTCGAGAACAAGACCAGAGACGTGCTGCCCACCCCGGTCGCCATCGTCGGTCTGCCCGGCGGTCTCGAGCCCCGGCACGACCAGCTCAAGGAGCTTGTGAAGAAGCACACCATCGATGCTTACGAAGTGCTCGGACGCGAAGTGGTCCTCTACTGGCGCACGCTGCCGGCGGAGGCGAAGCTGACCGTCCCGCTCAGCCTGGTGGCTGCTATTCCCGGCAACTACACCGGACCCGCCAGCCGTGCTTATCTCTATTACACGGATGAGGACAAGAACTGGGTGGACGGCGTCAAAGTCGAGATCGCCGCCAAACAGAACCTGAGCTGGCTCGGAGGAGCCAGGCTGGACCTGAACAAGCTCGGTGGGCTCGATCTGGGCAAGCTCGGGCAGACCCTCAGCTTCTGGAGCAGGTAAATAGCTCGGGCAGAACCAGCCATTTTGACCTCACAGTCACTTGCCACTCCGGATATGACTGTGAGGTCAAAAAATTTTCGAAAAATTTGACCCCACAGTCATATTGCCGAGCGCATCGGCCAGGGCGCTGGAGAAAGTCCTTTGGTCAATCACGATGCCTGGACTAACAAAGTCCTCGGTCCCGAGATATATGCGATCGATAGAAAATGGAGCCGACAGTGGGATTTGAACCCACGACCTACGGTTTACGAAACCGTTGCTCTACCACTGAGCTACGTCGGCGAGTGTACCTATTATATTGGGAGAACCCGGGCAGGGATTGCCCTTGGCAAGTTCTGTCATGAAGTTTAAACCCGCCCGGCGGGAGCCGGCTCGATTTCGAGCCTCGAAAATCGGGTCCTAGTTCCACTGCAAGAAACAGGCAAATCACAGAAATATTTTGGTTTTGGGCTTTTTTGGCATTCCTTTTTATGGGTAGGTATTGTATAACTGGATATAGAGACCAAAGAACTGACCGGATGTCAAAAGACGGTGGTTCCGGAAGTCCTTTAAAAGTCAAAGACCATCTGCGCCTGACAGTCTTAGTCCGAGCAAGCAGCAGATTCGAGTCGACAGGTCGCCTTAAATAAGCGATGCATCGATCGTATGCGGAGTACTTGCCAGACACCAGGCTCTATTTCCGTGTGCCCGAACGGGCACCGGGGGCGATATCATGGTCAATGAGTTTGGCAAGCTCGGAATCGTGCTTGTCCAGCGGCTCGAAGCTAAAAATGAGCCGATAGTCAGATAAAGAATACCCCGGAAAGCCAGAAAAATGGTGTTCCGGGCGGTGGCGTTTGTCAAGCTGTCAAAAACTTCCGAAATCGGCTTGTCATGCTGGTTTCGATGCTGTAACCGTGAGTCGCTGGCAGATCCGCGAGGTGTTTGTACGATGGGTGGGCCGAGCGATTTTGTATTTCAAGCGATCGAGCAACCTGGCATCACAGGCGGGTTTGATAGCTGCAAAAACTTTTTCGAAAAAAGAAAATCGGGGTACTTCTCAATGCATGGGTAGCTTGCTATAGTAATAAATGTAGACGGTGAGCGTTCATTAAGTGAGCGCTTTGAGCCGAGGGGCAATGCGGAAACGCCAGGTTGGCGCCTAACCGGAGACGGCAGCATGAAGCCCGCCATGTGTGAAGGACTGGCTGAAGCACAAGGAAATACTTAGCCTGTTCGCAGCAGGCAGCCAGGAAGTAGCGAATACGCCACCGCGATGCAAGTCGGGTGGTGTATTCGTTTATGGGGCTTTCCGGAATCGGGGACCAGGCTGTCCGAGAAAAATTCTTCGTCGCTTTTTGCCCGGCACTGGTGTATAACAGTAATAGAGACATTGGTAAATCCGTAAGTCATAGCCGGGTTGCCGAAGCCTTCTAAACAACAAAATAAGCCTGCCTCAGGGACCTTAGTCCGAAGCAGCAGCGGTTATCCCTCACCGGTTGGTGGCAAAGGGCTGATCCGGCAGCTCCTGGACCCCGAGGATCTTTCATACCAGGAAGATAGAAACAAGAGCTCTAAGAAGAGTGTGGTACTGAAAGAGGCGGCAGGCGGCGAGAATTGGCATGCCGTGAGATCCGGCTTGCCAGGCGAGTTTTGCCGTATGGCAATTCGCGCTCCATACATTATCAACCCGATTCGCCTGAAAGATGGTGTTTCGGGTGGTGGCGTTTGTCAAGCTGTCAAAAACTTCCAGAATCGGCATGACAAGCTGGTCTCCGGCCATCGGGCCGGGCAATAATGAAACGCCGAGATTGCAGAGAGAGCAAATGGGCCGAGCGATCGAGTTTGTTCAAGGAGGAGCAAAAGCAAGATACCATGCGAGGTTTACCATTGCCGAAACTTTTTCGAAAAAAGAAAATCGGGGTACTTCTCAACGCATGGGTAGCTTGCTATAGTAGTAAATGTAGACGGTGAGCGTTCATTGAGTGAGCGCTTTGAGCCGAGGGGCAATGCGGAAACGCCAGGTTGGCGCCTAACCGGAGACGGCAGCATGAAGCCCGCCATGTGTGAAGGACTGGCTGAAGCACAAGGAAATACTTAGCCTGTTCGCAGCAGGCAGCCAGGAAGTAGCAAAAGCACCACCGCGATGCAAGTCGGGTGGTGCTTTTGTCATTTGGCATTTTTGCTGGTGTTTCCTGTGGTGGCTTTTGTCAAGCTGTAAAAAACTTCGAAAGCCGGTTTTAATGCGGACTCTGGCGCAAGTGGCGGACCAGGCGCGCGGCGCTATGCCGGCGCTATGATCTATCCGCCTCGAGCCTGAGTAGGCGACTGGGCCCGGCATTGTCCGTGGTGCCGCACAATCGAAGAGCGGCTGGACATGCGCGTTGTGCACGGTTCAAAACTTTTTCGAAAAATGAAAATCGGGGTACTTCTCAGAGCCGGGGTAGCTTGCTATAGTAATAAATGTAGACGGTGAGCGTTCATTGAGTGAGCGCTTTGAGCCGAGGGGCAATGCGGAAACACCAGGTTGGCGCCCAACCAGAAACCGCAGCATGAAGCCCGCCATGTGTGAAGGACTGGCTGAAGCACAAGGAAATACTTAGCCTGTTCGCAGCAGGCAGCCAGGAAGTAGCAAAAGCACCACCGCGATGCAAGTCGGGTGGTGTTTTTGTCATTTGGCATTTTGCTGGTGTTCCCTGTGGTGACTTTTGTCAAGCTGTAAAAAACTTCGAAAGCCGGTTTCAATGCGGATTCTGCCGCAAATTCCGGACCAGGCGCGCGGCGCTATGATCTATCCGCCTCGAGGCTGAGTAGGCGACTGGGCCCGGCATTGTCCGTGGTGCCGGACAATCGAAGAGCGGCTGGACATGCGCGTTGTGCACGGTTCAAAACTTTTTCGAAAAAAGGAAAATCGGGGTACTTCTCAGCGCCGGGGTAGCTTGCTATAGTAATAAATGTAGACGGTGAGCGTTCATTGAGTGAGCGCTTCGAGCCGAGGGGCAATGCGGAAACACCAGGTTGGCGCCCAACCAGAGACCGCAGCATGAAGCCCGCCATGTGTGAAGGACTGGCTGAAGCACAAGGAAATACTTAGCCTGTTCGCAGCAGGCAGCCAGGAAGTAGCGAATAAGCCGCCGCGATGCAAATCGGGTGGCTTATTTGTTTTTGGGCTTTTTTTCAGGAAGACTGGCTTGCTTCTTCCTTATACTTAGCTATTTGCCAACGGGAGATCGAAATGAGCAAAGTTCGTCTGAAAATCGAGAAACTGTCCCACTGTGTAGCCCTGCCCGACTACGCCACCGCCGGCTCGGCAGGTCTCGATCTCACCCTGGCAAGCGAGCTGGAAGTCGTGATTGGCGCCGGGGACCGCGCCAGGCTACCCACAGGCATCAAGGTGGAGATACCTTCTGGCTATGAAGGGCAGGTCCGGGCACGCTCGGGTCTGGCGGATCGCGCCGGTATCAGCCTGACCAATTGTATCGGGACAATCGACAGCGATTACCGCGGAGAAGTCATGGTCTTGATCATCAATCATGGCAAGGAGCCTTATACATTCAAGCCCGGGGAGCGTATTGCCCAGCTCGTGGTCATGCCCGTGCCTCAAGTAGAGATCGAGGTGGTGGAGGCGGTCTCGAGCTCTTCCCGGGGCGAGGGCGGCTTCGGTTCCACAGGCAGGACGGCTCTCAAATAGATATCTATATAAAGGACCGCGAGATCCACTGGAGGGAAAATGACTATCAAGGTAGCCATCGCCGGGATAAACGGCAAGATGGGCAGAGCCTCGGCCCCCGCCATTGTCGGCGACCCGGATCTGTCCCTGGTGGGCGCCTTCGGCAGGAGCGACGCAGCTTATGTGGGCGCCGACATCGGCGACCTGGTTCTGGGCAAGAGTCTGGGGGTCAAGGTGAGCAGGGATCTCGAGGACTGCCTGGCAACGACGGCGGGAAAGCCCGATGTCCTTCTCGAGTTCACCGTCGCTCCGTCGGCTCTAGAGCATGCCCGTATCTGTCTTTCCAGGGGGGTCCGGCCTCTGATCGGCACCTCCGGTCTCGTGGCTGCCGACTTTGCGCGGCTCTCCTCCTGGGTGGACGAGGCCGGTCTCGGGGCCATGGTGGTTCCCAATTTCTCGGTGGGCGCTGTCCTGATGATGGAGTTCGCCAGGCAGGCAGGCAAGCATTTCGGTCATGTCGAGGTGATCGAGATGCACGGGACCAAAAAGGTGGACGCCCCGTCGGGCACTGCCATGTACACCACCCGCAAGCTCGCCGAGGCTGCCAACGGGCGCACTTATAATCCCCGAGAAGTGCAGGATCACGAGCTCCTTGCCGGGTGCCGGGGCGGGGTCACCGAATCCGGGGTGAGGGTGCACTCTCTCCGGTTGCCCGGGCTTATCTCCCATCAGGACGTGGTTTTCGGCGGGGACGGAGAGCTTCTCTCTATAAGGCACGACAGCTTCAACACCAACTGCTTTCTCAAGGGCATTCTCATGAGTATCAAGGCTACCCATGGGATGAAGGGACTGACCGTGGGTCTCGAGAGCCTCCTTTGAGAATCTTCTGTAAAGCTGATTAGAACCCGGATCTCGTCACATCATGACATTCATGCTAAATTGACAGCCGGAGGGAGCCCAGATGTCAAACAAACCTGTTAACGTAGCAATCCTCGGTGCCACCGGCCGTGTCGGCCAGGAGCTCATCTCAGTGCTCGAGGAGCGCGACTTTCCTGTCGATCGTTTCGTTCCCCTGGCCAGCGCCCGCTCTGCCAATAGCAAGGTGCGCTTCAAAGGCGAGGAATTCGATGTCATCGAGGTGAGCGAAGAAGCCTTCAAGGACATCGATATCGTCCTGGCGTCCGCCGGCGCTTCGGTGAGCGAGAAATGGGTGAAGACCATTACCGGCTGCGGCGCCGTCATCATCGACAACTCCAGCGCTTTCAGGATGAAGCCCGAGGTACCGCTGGTGGTGCCGGAGGTGAACGGCGAGACCCTTCGCCATCACAAGGGCGTGATCGCCAATCCCAACTGCTCGACTTCGCAGCTCGTCGTCGTGCTCAAGATCCTCCATGAGCTTGCCGGGCTCAAGCGTGTGATTGTTTCCACATATCAATCGGTGAGCGGCGCCGGCAAAGAAGCCATGGACGAGCTCGAGCATCAGTCCCGGGTGCTTCTCGAAGGCGCCGACGCCAGTGTCCGGGTCATGCCCAGACAGATTGCTTTCAATCTGATTCCCCAGATCGACGTTTTTCTCGAGGACGGCTATACGAAGGAGGAGGCGAAAGTGATCGAGGAGACCAGAAAGATCCTCGGCCTTCCGAATCTGCCCGTGACCTGCACGGCAGTGCGGGTGCCCGTGTCCATCGGGCACAGCGAGGCGGTCACCGTCGATCTCGAGAAGTCCGTCAGTCCGGCCCAGGTGAGGGAGAGTCTCGCCGATAGCCCGATCATCGAGATCTGGGACGAGCCGGAGAATCTCCGCTATCCTACCCCCATCGATTGCGCCGGGCAGGATCCGGTCTATGTGGGGCGGATCAGGCGCGATACATCGTCTGAGAATGGAATCAATCTCTGGGTCGTGGCCGACAATCTCCGTATAGGCGCCGCACTGAATGCGGTGCGAATTGCCGAGTATATTCTCGAGCACGACCTGCTCAAGCAAGCGGTAAAAAGCTGATTCTGTTGAACTGACTCACAAGAGGAGACGGGAAGTGGTCGAGAATGATGCGCCTCTGTTCGGACGGTTGATGACGGCAATGGTTACGCCGTTCGACGAGAAGGGCGATATCGACTATGCAGCCGTCCAGAAGATCGCCGCTCATTTGATCAAAACCGGAACCACTACCATCCTGGTGGCCGGGACCACAGGCGAGAGTCCGACTCTAACGGGGAGCGAGAAACTGGAGCTTCTCAGAAAGGTCGTCGAGCTCGCTAGAGGCAAAGCCAGGGTGCTTTTCGGCGCCGGCTCCAACAACACAGCCTCCTCCATCGAGACCTCACTGGCCGCCGAGAAGGCCGGAGCCGACGGGCTTCTCATCGTAGCTCCCTATTACAATAAGCCCAGCCAGGCAGGCATCAGGGCGCATGTGAAAGCCATTGCCGATGCCACCGAGCTTCCCCTGGTGATCTATAACATCCCGGGCCGAACCGGGATCAATATCGAGCCCGGTACAATGAAGCAGATCGCCGAGGACAGCCCGACTGTCCACGCCATCAAGGATTCGGCAGGCAATGTCGATCAGACAGCCGAGCTTGCTGCCATCACTGGCGGGGCGTTTCGCATCTATTCCGGGGATGACTATCTCACCCTTCCTATGGTCAGTGTCGGGGCTTGCGGAGTGGTGAGCGTGGCCAGTCACCTGATCGGCGCCGAGATCGTCGCCATGATCGAAGACGCCGTGGCCGGCAAGCTCGACCAGGCCCGTCAGGCTCATTACGAGCACTTGCCCGTCTTCAAGGGACTCTTCCAGGCTCCCAATCCCACCTGTCTCAAATATATCCTCAAGAGGCTGGGATTCTGCCAGGAGTATCTGCGCTTGCCATTAGTCCCGCTCAGCGACGAGCAGAAAAGAGCCATGGATCGTCTGGTGGATGAGGCCGGCCTGGCATCCAGGCTGTCTTGTGTTTCCTCTTAGACTCCGGTATTTATGTAGATAGAGACAGTAAAGGAAGGATCCTCTTTGCCGCCGTCAAGCAGAAAAATCGACAGAACAGGCGGTAGCCAGACCACTCTCCGGATAATACCGCTTGGCGGTCTCGGCGAGATCGGCAAGAACACCATGGTGATCGCCTGCGGCGATGACATGATGCTTGTCGATGCCGGTCTGGCTTTCCCCAATGAGGACATGCTCGGTGTCGACCTGGTCCTTCCCGATATCACTTTCTTGAAAGAGAACGCCGCCAAGATCCGCGGTCTGGCCATCACCCACGGTCACGAGGACCATATCGGCGGGATTCCGTTTATTCTCAAAGAAGTTCCCATCCCGGTCATCTACGGGCCGGCCCTGGCCCAGGGACTGCTCGAGTCCAAGCTCAAGGAAGCGGGGCTTTCGGCGCAGACCAGGCTCCAGATAGTCAAGCCGAGACAGAGGGTGAAGATCGGTTGTTTCGAGGTAGAGTTCATCCGCTGCACTCATTCGATCGCCGACAGCTTCAGCCTGGTGATCCGAACCCCGGTGGGCGTTCTGGTCCATACCGGCGATTTCAAATTCGACTTCACCCCGGTGGACGGCGAGCTCTACGATTTTGCCAGCCTGGCAAGAGCTTCTGAGGAAGGCATCCTGCTTCTCATGAGCGACAGCACCAATACCGAGCGCGATGGTTATACGCCCTCGGAAAAAACTGTCTGGAGCAAGCTCAATGAGGTTTTTGCCAGCGCCCGGCAGCGGATCATCGTCACCACTTTCGCCAGCAATGTGCACCGGGTCAGACAGGTGCTCAATGTCTCCATGCGTTATGGACGCAAAGTAGCGATCCTGGGCAGGTCCATGCTCAAGTTCGCCGACATAGCCCGGGAGCTGGGCTATATGAATTTCCCGGACGATCTGCTGGTGCCGGTGGAGCTTGTCAAAGACCTGCCCCTGGATAGAGTAGTGATTCTCACTACAGGGAGCCAGGGAGAGCCGCTCTCGGCCCTCACTCGCATCGCCAACGACGAGCATCGCCAGATCAAAGTGATGCCCGGCGATACGGTGATTATATCGGCGACTCCGATTCCCGGTAACGAGCGCTCTGTGGCCAATACCATCAACAATCTTTTCCTGCGCGGCGCCGATGTCGTCTACGGGCGTGACGCCGGCGTCCATGTCTCCGGTCATGCCTGCCGGGAAGAGCAGAAGCTCATGCTCAATATCTGCAAACCCAAATTCTTCATGCCCATCCACGGCGAGTACAGGATGCTTGTTCGTCACGCCGAGCTGGCCGTGGAATGTGGTGTCGAAGAAGAGAATACTTTCGTCATGGACAACGGCGATGTGCTCGAGATAGGCCGGGAGCGCGGCAGGGTCGCAGACAGAGTCAAGGCCGGGATTATTCTCATAGATAGCAACCGGGACTGGCGGATCGATCAGACCATTGTCGAGGAGCGCCGGCGCCTGGCAAGTGACGGTCTGGTGACGGTGGTGGTGAGCGTGGGGGACCGGGGCAAGATCGTAGCCGGACCCGATGTCTCCATTCGTGGTGTGATTCTTCCCCGGGGAATGCCGGCGGAGGAGTTCGTTATCAAGGTCGAGGAGAAGGTGAAAAGCACCCTCGCCGACGCCTTCAAGTCCCAGAGTCTGCCGGCGGGGGACCTGAGCCAGTACCTGCAGGGAGGGCTCGAGAGCTTTTTCGAGAGCGAGATGCGCTCTCAGCCCCTGGTGCAGGTGCGGGTCAATACGGTGGGTGCCGAGGTCCTCGATAGTGGCGCCGGTTCGAGCGCCAACTCGGGTGCCAAGCGAGGCAACAAGTCCTAGCTCGGGGATCGCAGACTCTTAGAATTTATTCAGTGTGGACGCTTCTGGATATCTTCAGTATGTCTAATGAGTATTTATCGGTCGAAGAGCCCAAAATGGATTAGCTGCGTCTTATTCAAGTGGTGTGCGCCGTCTCATTTATAGGACCCACAAAAGAACTTCCCTCCCCGAACAAAGAGGGAGGGAAGAGTTACCTGTGGTGGATTAGGTAAGGAGGAAACACGGCACCGGCGGGATTTCCACCCGCACCGCATCGTAAATACATAATAGCAGTGCTGACATCCGGTAGCTGTTAAAAAACTTGAAGAGCTAACAGGAGATGAGCCCGAACGGCAGTAGCCTAAATTTGATTAATGACGGGCGTTTGGTGACTTCGCTCAGCGAAAGATCAGTGCCGAGATTAATGCCGGAGCCAGGGGCTGGCGCTGCTCTGCGCCTCGCCGGCGGTGGCAGCGGGATAGAGGAAGTCCAGGGCGCCGATGTCATCGGGGATGGTGGTCTGGGATGCTTCTTTCTCTTCCTTGGCGTCTGCCGTGATCTTGATATTGCTCGGGCAGAATATATAGACCTGATCGCTGAGCTTGTGGAAATCGCCATCCAGGGCGGCCGAGGCACCGGCCACGAAGTCGACCAGACGGCTGGCGTCCATCTTCTTCATATTCTCGAGAGAGATAGTGGTGGCGGCGCGGCCCCGAAGACATTCGACAATCTCGAGGGCCTCTTCGAAGCTCACGGGCGAGAAGATAGAAATCTGGGTGTTCATTCTTACCTGTGGTTGTTGTCTCACCGGTTGCATAGCGAGCATCCGCTTGTCCGTCAGGGCAGGGAAAAGGTCAACCACAGGCTTTTTGATCTGGTGGTTGTTGGACACCTTATTTGTGTCGGCGGTATTGGTTTTTACGTCGTCACTCATAGTTTTCCTTACCTTCTGGACTTTAACAGGATGCCGTTCTGCTACCTATTAATGTGTGTCTGTATATATGAATAAGCTTTTGCCATCTCAGGCGGTGCCAGGCGATGTTCCCATTCTATTCAATTCGGGGCAAACTGCAAGTAGTCGATCCGATGTCCATGATATTGAGTTCGGTGTCAGTCATGCTCCGGTGTTATCTTTCGAGGACTTGTCAACTTGCTATATGGTCAGGATTTTATAATAGCCTTAGATTCCGCGTAATCATTTATCTGACCGAGAATATCGCTGAATGAGGCGGCTCTGTCTATGTCCTCGGGCACGGTTATCTTGAGATTATGGGCCCGGCTCTCGACGATTGTTACGCGCTTGCCGATTCCTTCCAGGAGCATCGCGTCATCGGTGGCTGTGAGCCCGCTGGAGGCTGCTTGCTCGTGGGCCTCGCGCAACCACTGGTAACGGCCCGCCTGGGGCGTGTGAGCCGCCCAGAGGTTGCGTCTGTCCAGAGTCTCGACGATGGCGCCCGACTCTACTTTTTTGATCGTATCGGCGACTTTGAGAGCCAGGGTGCACGCACCTGTGGCGGTGACCTCCTCTATAACCGCTTTCACCAGGGCCGGAGTCAGGAATGGTCTGGCAGCGTCATGGACGAGCACGAACTCCGGAGGCGCCGCCGTCAGGCTGGCCAGACCCAGGCGCACCGACTCCTGCCTGGTGTCGCCGCCGGGTACGAGCTCGATCTTTTTCAGGAAAGAGCCCAGACCGCGCCGGGCAAAAACCGAGTCCACGGTCGCTTTCATCTCTTCCAGCAGGGACTCCCTGCTCACCAGAGCGACCCTGTCGATATCGTCCATAGTGCTCAAACAGAGGAGAGACCATATGTAGATCGGATATCCGGAGATCTCGAAAAATTGCTTGGGTTTGTCGGCAGAAGAGAATCGGCTGCCTGTTCCGGCTGCCGCGATTATGGCGGCGACGCTTCCAGGGCTCACGCGAGGTCCGGATTGGGATTTTTCAGGACCGCCATCTCACCGGTGGGTCTGGCGTCGAAGAACTCTACTCCTTCGACGACTTTTTCGGCTTCTGCCTCAGACTCGAACTCGGATCCCGGCTCAGATCCCGGCTCAGATTGGCGCTCGATTCCTGAGCTCTCTGTTCCCAGGTCCTCTGTCGCTCCATCTTCCGCCTCAGGCTGATGGTCTCGAGCATCGTTCTCAGGCTCTGAAACTGTCTTGGATTCGTCATCAGGGGGCTGGTACTCCGCATCGGTTGCTTCGGCCGGCGACCCTATCGGCTCGCCGTCTGGATCCGGCGAGGCATCGAAGATCTCGCCGCTCTCTTTCTCGGAATCGCCAAGGAGCTGGCGCAAGGACTTTCCGTCTTTGGACAGACGGAAATACTCCTGGAACTTCTTTGTGGTGGTGAGGATGGGCGACCGCCCGCCATCTTCTCTCTTGTTCACCAGATCTCTCTCGGTGAGCTCTTTGATATGCTCGTAGGCTCCCTGACCGCGGATCTTGATGATCTCGGACTGGGCTACCGGTTGCTTGATGGCGATGGCCGAGAGAGTACGGATGAGAGCCGTAGGCATGTCCAGGGGCACGAACTCGTCCACCAGGGTCGAGTATTCGTCTTTGACCTGGATGATATAGCCGTTGTCGTCCGAGATCTCCAGACCGCCCTGACGCTCTTCGTATTCTCTGATCAATTCAAGGATGGTCTGGCGCACCACATTGACGTCTTCGCCGATCATCGTCGCCACGGCCTGGGCCTTCAGGGGATTCTCGGTAAGGAACAGGGCTGCCTCGACTTTTGCTTTGATTGGTTTATCCATCGGAAGATACCACCGTATCCGCAACCGCCAGTTTTTCGCAGAGAGCCAGATAGAGAGGTCCATAGAACTCGCTCTGCTCGAGGTCTATTTTACCTGCATTGGACAGAAATAGAGAGGCCAGAAATGCGTCGACCCAGTCGGTGCTATCTTCCAGCAGGGTGACCAGGGCGAAGAGCTCGATATTTTCGCCGATCTTGAGAATGCGGGCGAGAAGCTCTTCGACGCGATCGATTGTAGACTCTATATCTTCATCGTGGGCCAGATCGAGTATGTCTTCGACATCATTCACCTGCATATATCCGGTCATGGATATGCGTTCTTTCGGTTTGCGCTCGGCTCTGACTTTCTCGATACGCTCCGCTTCTTGCAGGGCTTTGATGAGCTCGTCCAGGGTGACCTGACGTTTGCGGACTTTTTTGCGCTGGGATTTGCGGACGATCGCTCTTTCTAGATCGGCGATGGTGATCTGTCTGGGCTCCCTGACCGAATCGAATTCGATGGGCATGCCGTTTTCGTCGAAGTCCATGAAGTCGTCGCCCATGGGGTCTTCTTCGATCTCGTCGGCAAGCAGTGACTCGGCTTTCATGCGCAGGAGGACACAGGCGTGGAAGAGGATTTTCCCTCCCTGTCGCAAGCTCTCCCGGGGAGCGGCGGCGATTGCCTTTAGAAATCTGTCGGTGACATCGATGATGTCCACAGCCTTGGCGTCGATCTCGCCTTTCTGGGCCATTTGCACCAGGATCTCGATACCGTCTGAGGGTGCCACTCCTACCGGTGCCATGGCCGAGAGGATGGAGGTCCGGGTCGGATCCGGGCTGGCGTCGAAAATTTCGCCATTGACTGGATCCGTCTGAGAACCAATCCGGATGTCAACACCATATTGCATGTCGGTCATGTCGCCTTCGCCCATTCCCGGTTACGCTCCTGCGACGCTGGCGTGGGCAGGCATCTCCGGAATATGCACTTCCCTTATGCCCACCACTCGCGAATAACCGTCGGCACGCAGGGATACACCCACGGCATGATCGGAGTTTTCGATCATGGGCCGTCTCAGGCTCACGACCACGAACTGGGCCGTCTCGGATTGACGCTTGACCATACGCGCCAGACGCTCGGCGTTGGCGCCGTCCAGCATCATGTCGACTTCGTCGAAAGCGTAGAATGGCGCCGGGGCGTAACGCTGGAAAGCGAATACGAAGGATAGAGCCGTCAGGGACTTCTCGCCCCCGGAGAGGGCTTCGATCCGCTGCATCTTCTTGTCCCGTGGCTGGGCACGGATGATCAGACCGCCTTCGAAGGGGCTGTCGGGATTCTCCAGCTCGAGACGCCCGTGACCGTGGCTGAGCTCGGCGAAGATCTCCTGGAAATTCTGGTTGACGGCATGGAACGCCTCCAGGAAGGTCTCGCGCTTGAGCTCGTCATAGCCCTCGATCCGCTGGATGATCTCCTGCTTCTCCGAATCGAGCACGTCGAGGTTCTCTTCGAGCTCGGTGCGGCGCTGCTCGGTGTGGTTGTATTCATCGAGAGCCTTCATGTTCACGGGCTCCAGGCTGCGCATGCGCCGCTCGAGACGCTCTACTTCTTTTTTGAGCTGCTCCACGGTGCTCTCGCCCGGGGGCTCGTAATTAGGATTCTGCTCCAGGACTTCTTTGATCAGCTCTTTTACTTCTTCGAGCTCCCGGGCGATCTCGAAGTGCAGCATCTTGTGCTCGCGTCGCTGCTCGTTTATGCGTTTGACGTCTTCGCCCAGCTTGGTCTTCTCGATCTCCTTGGCGGTGATGCTGTCGTGCATCTCGTCTTTGGTCTTGCGAAGCGACTCGAGCTCGACGGAGATCTCGCTGACTTTTCTCTCCATATCGACGATGGACTCTTTGAGAGCTCTGATCGACTCGATAAGGGGCGGCTTCTTCTCCTGGGCGTCGGTGAGCTCGGCGACAAGAGCGCCCTGCTGCTCCAGGAGGATATTGCGATTGTTGTCCTCGACCTTCTCCTCGGTCTCGATCCGATCGATGAGACGCTGGATCTCTTTGCACTCTTCGCTGACTGCCTCGAGATCGAGACGAACTTCTTCCGATTCGTGGATATGCTTTTCGAGCTCGGACTGCTTGCCTTTGTCCCGGACGTTCTCGAGGGAGGCTGCCAGGCTGTCGATCCGCTTGCCCTGCTCTTTCACCGAAGCATCGATGTCTACCATCTCCTGATCGATGGCGTCGATCTCATCACCTTTATTGCGAAGCTGAGGCTTGATGTCCTCGATGGACTGGTCGAGCTCTTCGGTCTGCTTGCGATGCCCGGCTATTTCGGTCTCGCGCTGGGCAAGCTCGGACTTCGCTTTGCTCAGCTTCTCCCGCTCTTCCTGGAGACCGGCCTCGAGCTCTTTGGTTGAGGCTTTCAGAAATTTGATCTGCTCGCCCAGGCTTCTGGAGGTCTGTTTGAGCACCGCCAGATCGGTCTCGCTGCGGTTGGTGAAATGGAATCTGGCTTTGTTGTCTTTGCCGCCGGTGATGCTTCCCGATTTGTCGAGGAGCTCGCCTTCGAGAGTGACCATGCGGGCCTGGTTGATCAGGCGCCGGGCATTGTCCATGGTGTCCACCACCACGGTCTGACCGCAGGCATACTGGAAAGCCTTGGCGAAACGCGGGTCGAAATCCACCAGGTTGTAGGCGAACTCCATGACTCCGGGTCTCTGAGGCAGGAGCCCGGGCGGCTGGGAGGCGATCTTATTGAGGGGGACGAAAGTGGCGCGCCCGGCTTGATTGGCTTTGAGAAACTCGATACAGGACTGGGCGATCCTGTCGTCGTCCACGACTATATGGCTGAGCCGGGGACCGATACAGGTCTCGAGGGCGGTGACATATTCTTCGTCCACCGAGCCGAGCTGGCCGATGGTGCCGTGCACGCCTTCGATGCCGGCTTTTAGAATTGCTTCCACGGCTCTGCCGTAACCGCTCTCTCCGGAGACCTCCTGGGCTGTCTCGAGCTCGATGATCCGGCGCTTCACCGATTCCAGGGCTTCGCTCTTGGTCTCGATCTCCTCTCTGGTCGATTCGAGCTCCGCCTCGAGTTGCTGAACGGTTCTTTCGATGCCGAGAACCAGAGCTTTCTGATCTTCGTATTTGCGCTCGAGCCTCTGGACCTGGGTTTTTATCTCGGCGCTCTTGCTGATTTTCTCGGTGGCTTGATTGCGGAGGCTTTCGAGCTCCTTCTCCAGGGACTGACGCCTGGTCTCCCTCTCGGTTTTCTTGACCTCCAGGGCGTGACGCTCTTCTCTGAGCTTCTGCAGCTCTTCATGGAGGCTGGCGACCTTCTCGGAGGACTTGTCCTTCTCCTGTCTCAGGGCCTCGATCCGGGACATCACCGCCTGGTAAGCGCGTTGCTTCTCCTGGAGGACCTGGTTGACGGTAGCCAGATCTTCCTGGTGTTGTTTCTTCTGTTTGGCGAGTTTGCGCAGATGCTTCTCGATGGCGGCAATCTGGGCTTCGATACTGCTCTGGGACTTGGCTTTCTCGCCGATGGCTCCTTCCAGGTTGCTGAGCTTGTTCTCTTCCCGGGTTAGCTCGCCGCGTTTGTTCTCCAGCTCCTGGCGCAGGAGAAGCTGCTCGTTGCCGCCCTTCTCCCGGATCTCTTCGTCCAGGCGGCCCATCTCGGATCGCAGGGTGAGAAGATCGACTTCGGCCTGGTGAAGGGCGTCGGTGAGGCTGGCTTCTTTCTCGTCGAGGGACTTGATCTTCTCGAGCTCCCGGGATGCTTTTGCCTCGAGCTCCTGGGAGCGGACGAAAACGAGATCACGCTCGATCTCCTCTTTCTTGGTTTTGAGATCGAGATACTTGAGAGCCTGATCGCGATCGTTGCGGAGAACTTCCAGGCGCGAGATTATTTCGCTGAGAACTATGCGCTGGTGATCGATCTTCTCGTCGACGGCCCCGAGCTCGTTTCTGGCCTGGTCTATACGGCGGTCGAAGTCGGCGACTCCGGCAAGCTCGTCGATGATTTTGCGGCGCTCGGAAGCGCTCATGGAGACGATACCGGTGACGTCTCCCTGCATGATTACATTGAAGCCTGTGGGGCTGACATTGTATGCCATCAGGCGATCATGTATCTCGGTGAGGGTGGATACTTTCCCGTCCAGGAGATATGTGCTGGTATAACCGTTCTCTTTTACTTTGATGCGGCGGGTGACCTCGAGCTCCTCGTTGGTGTTGCTGAGGAAACGAACGCGCACTTTGGCCTCGTTCTTGCCGCTTAGATTATTGAGCAGATCCGGCAGTCTCTCGGCTCTCATGGATCTGGTGGAGGAAAGACCGAGAGCGAACAGGAGACTGTCTATGATGTTGGACTTGCCTGAGCCGTTGGGACCGGAGATTGTGGTAAAGCCGTCGAGGAGAGGGATTACCGTCGGTTTGCCGAATGATTTGAAGTTGTCTAGCTCGATTTCTTTGATTCGCAAAAGTGATTTTCACCCCGGCGTTACTGCCGAATTACACTACACACTTGATTTAGTGTCAAGCCGCGTGTCTCCAACTACGGTGCGCGAAAAGGAACCTGTTCTATCGCTTGGATATGCATCAAATGTCGATTGTGCCACGCCCGACAGAAGTCTCGAAACCGTTCAATTGTACTGATAATCGAAGGCGTTGTCACCATCAGTGGTTCGATTCGACGGATCGGGAGGCTCCTTGGGTGGTGGCGCGGCGGTGGAAGAAGATATGGACAAGCTTAATTCTATGGAAGGACTGCCGCTGAAATCATCGTCTGGTTGGGAGTTTCGGCAATTATGGAAATTTCGCCGGGTATCAAGTAATATCCATTCTCTATTGCAGTTCCTGGTTTACATATATACAGAGAGAGCATCATGGTGAGACAAACAAGCAAGGAAGAGCGGACCCTTATAGGCGACCTCCTGGTTCGCTCCGGTCTGATCGAGCGCAGCGAGCTCACTCATTGTCTCGCCATCGCCCGGCAATCCCGTCTGCCCATCGGTCAGGTCCTCACCGTCAACGGCTATGTCAGCCAGGAAGAGCTGATGGCGGGCTTGCGCATCCAGGCCCTGATGCGCGAGCGTCTCATCGCCGAGGACGAGGCCCTGGAGGCTCTCGGCACTGTCAGGAGAGATGGCGTCGCCCTGGAGCAGGCTCTCGAGGCTGGAGGATGGAAGTCCGAATATCACACTTTTACTCAGAACCTCGGTAAGCTTCTCGTGGACGCCGGGGTGGTGGATGGCAAGCAGCTCGAGGTTGCGCTGGGCGCCTGCCATAGCTCCGGGCTTCCCCTGGCCCGGGTCCTGGTGCTCCAGGGATCCCTTTCCGAATTCGTCGCTTATGCCGCTCTCACTGCCCAGACTCTATTGAGAGACAACAAGATCGCCCGGGACCAGGCGGTCGGTGCGCTGCGCCTCACTTCCATGCACGGCGATTCCATAGAGGACTATCTGGAGTTCGGCGGGCTTCGCAAGATCAGGCCGGATCATGTCCTTCGTCTGGGGGAGATGCTGGTCTTGAGCGAGCTGGTCACCGAGCTGGATCTGCTCTCCGCCGTGGAGACTGGTCTGATGGAGGCTCAGCCCATCGGGCATATTCTCATGAATACCAATGATATATCGCCTCTGGTGGTCGACGCCGGACTCAAGCTCCAGGACATGATCAGGGAGAATAAAGTGGCCCCCATTCAGGCGGTGGAGATTCTCAAGCGGGTGGCGGCTTCCGGAATGCCAGTGGAGCAGATCGCGCTTCCCGGACTGCCCAGAAGACCCGATCCGCACGATCTCCCCGGGGAGGACGGCAAGCTCCTGGAGTTCGTGCACGGTCTCTCCTTCCTCTCCGATGCCGATCTGGAGCGGATTATAAGAGAGTTGAAAGAGTCGGGGACACCGGCGGAGCCTTATCTCCTCGAGCGGGGTCTTGTGGAGCCCCATAAGATCAATGCTGCCAGGCGCTGCCGGGAGCTGGTCGACCGTGGCCATCTCACCCTGGAGCAGGGCATCTTCGCCGTTCATATCTGGCTCTGGAGCGGCGGGGAGCTCGATGACGTCCTGGCAAGAATCGGCTGGCTCGCTCCTTGAGCTCAATTCTTGCCGCTGAGCCTGCCGATAAGATCCCGGGCCTGCTCTCTGTCGCTGTCCCCGTCCGGCGCTTCTTTCAGGTAGCTTCTGAGCTCGCTCAGGGCCATCTCGTTGTTTCGTGATTTGGCGTAGAGCAGACCGAGATTGTAGTGGGCCTGCACCAGGCTCGAGTCGATGGAGAGGGCTCGTTTATAAGCCTCGATCGCCTCCTCCAGAGCACCCGGGCGATCGAGCTGAGAAAGGATCCAGCCTCGATTGTATTGAGCGGCAGGATCTTTGTCATAGTCTTTCGACCATTTTTTCGAGAGGAGATCGGCATCGTCCAGTTTCTGGCGGGTCACCAGAATTCGGAGCAGCGCTCCCATGGCGCTCTTTCTGAGGGCCGGGGCAGGATTGAGCTCCATTGCCCGCTCGAGCTGGAGGGTGGCGGCGTTGAGATCCTGATTGGCCTCCAGATACCGGGCAAGGAGTATATGCGAGCGGGGGTCTTTAGCTCCGGTTATGGTAGCCCTTCTGGCTCGCTCGATGGCGTCGTCGAGGTTTCCGCATTGCTCCTCGGCTTTCGCCAGTTTCATCATCAGGTCGCTATTGCCGGGGCTGAGGACTGTAAGCCTCTTGAAGGTCTCCCGGGCTTCGCTGTATTTCCTGGCCGCCAGTTGAGCGTCACCGAGCAGCAAGAGAATCTGCCATTCGCCGGGCATGCTCGCTTTCATCTCGGCGGCCATGCTCATGGCCTCCTCGGCCTTGCCGGTCTCGAGCAGGGCCCGGGCGCTGGCTATACGGGCCGGCAGAAAAGCCGGATCGATCTTGAGGGCTTTCCCGGCGTCTTTGAGAGCCAGATCCGGGTGGCCGATAGCCAGGCTGAGCAGAGCCCGGTTCGTAAGAGCCGATGGAAAGTCGGGCCAGATCCTCAGGGCACGATCGAGATGTCCGGAAGCTTCCGAATAATCTCCAAGCAGAGACAAGATCGCTCCGATATTGTTCTGGAATTTGGCGCTTCCCGGATCCTCGCTTACCGCCTGGCTGAAGAACTTCTCCGCTTTCTTGAGATTGCGCTCGCTCAACTGATCGAATCCGGTCATGCCGGCATAATCGGCCTTGCGATAATCTTTGGTGAGTGGTTTCATGCCCGGGGAAGCGATGATGAAGCCGTTCTCGTCCTCGATCGAGAGACCGCGAGAGCGCTCGTTGATCGGGTGGAGGAGCTCGGCGTGCTTTTTGAATGGAACGCTCACGCTCAGCGATTTACCGAGAATTCCTTTCTTCTCCTCGCTGATAGCCGACTCCGGAGTCCTCACCACTCTCACCCAGCCGAGACTCACCGTATATGGTAGCGCCTGCTCGCTCAGTACCATATAGATATGGACGCGGGGCTCGCGGGGATCTTGATTTAGCTGCTCGGTGTTGAGGCGGATACGATGATCTTTCTCCATGCGGGCACGCACGGGAAAGAGGCTCGAGACGATCTCTTTGCTCGTCACCGTTTCGGAGCTCGCTGAAAAAGCAGGCTTGAAGCCCGTCAGAATCAGGAATACCAGGAAATATACGAAGGCGTCTCGGGGCATATTCGCTCTATTTTAAGGTGCGAGGGATCGACTGTGGCGCCCTCCTTATGCGGATTTCATCAATCGTGCTAAACTCATAGCTTTCAGACAGGCTGCTTACTGGATGTCGAGCCCGATATCATTCTCGATCCTCAAAGAGGATACCTGGTCCGGCGCCCGGGCCGGAATCCTGAAGACTCCCCACGGCGAGATCGAGACACCGGTTTTCATGCCGGTGGGGACCAGTGCCGCTCTGAAAGCCATGACTTTCGATCAGGTGCGCGAGACCGGTGCCGAGATCGTTCTCTCCAACGCTTATCACTTGTTCTTGCGACCCGGTCACGAGCTCGTCGAGCGAGCCGGGGGACTGCATCGCTTCATGGCCTGGGAAAAGCCTATCCTGACGGATTCCGGGGGCTTCCAGGTGTTCAGCCTGGACGCCCTGCGCAAGATCAGCGAGGACGGCGTTCATTTCAAGGATCATAAGACTGGTCAGGGGCATTTTATCGGACCGGAGCGCTCCATGGCCATTCAGAACGCTCTGGGGGCGGATATCATCATGGCTTTCGACGACTGTGTCAAGAATCCCGCCACCCTGGAAGAAGCAAGAGCAGCCATGGACCGCACCCATCGCTGGCTGGCCGTCTGCGAGCGGACCCACCGGCGTCCTGACAAGCAGGCGCTTTTCGGGATCGTTCAGGGAAGCACTTATGAGAGCCTCAGGGAAGAGTCGGTGGCGGCGGTCACAGCCATCGACCTTCCCGGCTACGCCATCGGCGGGGTGGCCGTGGGGGAGGACCGCAAGAATATCGAGCGTATAGTGCTCCACACCACGCCGCTCCTGCCCAGGCTCAAGCCCCGCTATCTCATGGGGGTGGGCACTCCCTGGGACATCGTCTTTGCTATCAGATGCGGTATCGACATGTTCGACTGTGTCAGTCCAACCAGGCTGGCTCGTCATGGCACCGCTTTCTTCCAGGACAGCCGGATCAACCTCAAGAACGCCGAGTTCCGCGAGGACCCGGCGCCCATAGACGAGGACTGCGACTGCAGGACCTGCGCGACCTATTCACGCTCGTATCTCAATCATCTTGTTCGCCAGAAAGAAATGACCGGTGCCATCTTGCTTGCTATACATAATGTTCGTTATCTGATCCGGCAAGCCAGGCTGTGCCGCGCGGCCATACTGGAAGGACGCTTTCAAGAGTATTTCAGTCGCTATTCTTCATCTCGCTGACTTCCTGGATATCGACACCATCGGTGTCTTTGACCTCCAGGAGGATGGCGTCGCCGGAGGCGGATTTGTCCTGGGTGAGAAGCTTGCCCGGGTCCTCTTCGGCCTTGCCAAGGTCGCCTTTGAGGGCGAGGAGCTCCATCTCGATATCGGCCTGACCCTCGAAGCTGCGGAACTTGTCCTCCAGGGAGTCTTTGCTGATTTCGGCAAGAGCCTGGGCGCGGGCTTCTTTCTCGGCGACCTTGCTCTCCATGCGCTCCATGACCGATAGAGCTCCGGTGGAGCTGGTCTTGGAAAGGATCTCGTTGGCCTTGGTGGTAGCCTGGGCGGCTTTGTCCCGGGCTATGAGGACCTGCTTCTTCGTATAGGCTTTCTGGACTTCGTTCTCGAGCTCGGTGAGCCGCTGCCTGAGACCGGCGGTCACTTCTTTCTGGGTCTTGAGCTGGACCTCCAGATCCTGAGCGGCCTGGGCATATTGCTGCTTGCGCTGGAGAGCCTGGCGGGCGAGCTCGTCATTGTTCTGCTGGACTGCCATGGCTGCCCGGTTCTGCCAGGTTGCCGCCTGGTCCTTGTTCTTCTGGAGCTGCTGCTCGAGTTGCTTCTCGGTGGCGATTGCCTGGGCGACGGCCTGGCGGACCTGGATGAGATTGGACTGGAGGTCCTGATACGTTTGTTCGAGCATCATCTGGGGATCTTCGACCTTACCCAGCAAGGCGTTGACCATAGCCTTGAACACCGTTGCGATGCGCTGGAACATTACTCGCTAACTCCTCTCACAATCTCAAATTTCTAATCTAGTCTAGCAAATCACTATCTAGTTATTCCCAAATAGTATCGAATTCAAGTGTACATTAAATAGGGGCATCCGTTTCAGGATCCCTATACTATGGATTTCCGTTTACATTGGCGTTAACAAAAGGTTTAGACGGCATGACCGAAGAGTCCCGGGACAAAGAAGAGCTATCGCCGGCGGCCAGCCCGCCGGGCTGGGTCCTGGCCTCCCAGTGGGGGCTCAATCTCACGGTCCTCACCTGTGTCTTCGGCTATGCCGGATATTGGGTCGGGGAGCGTCTGGGCAGCATGGCAGCTTCCTTCTTCCTGATGGTGCTGGGCATCATCCTTGGCTTTGCCGCCGGTCTCTACCGGATGATCAAGGCTACCGAGAAACTCGGCAAGCCCGGCAAGATAGGTTCGGGGCAGGAAAGCGATAACGGCTCGGCAAGCGGCTCTTGACAGTCCGGTCCCGGATGGTCCATCTGCTATGATTTGCCAGTCGTCATGCCAGATGTAATCGAGTATTCAAAATGTTAGGCAAGCACCTCCTTCTTTCCCAGTTCGTTCCGCCGGAAGTGGCCGCTCAGCAACTGCCCCTGGGCATGGGCACTGTGGGAGCGATACATATAGATACCCTGGGTGTCTCCTGGGTCTGCATGCTCGGCATACTCGGCTGGGCGGCGGTGCTCAAGCCCTCCCTGGTTGCCAACGGCCCGGGGGGCTCCAATCAAGCCATCGCCGAGGGGCTCTACGCCTTCGTCACCGACCTGGCCAAGGGGCAGATCGGTCATGACTACAAGAAGTTCTTACCGCTTATTGCGGGGATTTTTATTTTTGTATTAATAGCCAATTTCTCAGGAATTGGTCCTTGGAAAGCCTTCGAGTACATTCCGAACTGGTATACCATCGGTCACGGTGAGCCCTGGGAGATTGCTTCTCCCACCACCGATTTCAATGTCACCTTCGGGCTTGCCTGCATTTCGTTGATCGTTTATCTCGGTGCCGGTTTGATCAAGCATGGCGGTCACTACGCCAAGGAGCTCCTCACAAACCCTGTTGAATGGCTGGATTTGATCATCCGCCCGTCGACCCTGGCTCTGCGTTTGATGCTCGTGATCACCGCCGATGAGATCACGCGTATGGTCTTTTTGCTCTTGCTGCCCTGGATTGCGCCGACATTCGTCATGGCGTTCGAGGTCTTCATCGCCATAATCCAGGCCTTCGTTTTTGCCCTCCTTACGGGCATTTACATTGGCATGGCCGTGGCCGATCACCACTGACCCTGCTGATATAATCGAAGGCGCTCTAAATGCGATTTGGCTGGACCTCTCGATTTTGAGAGCTTTAGCTGAGTATTTGCTCACAGTCTCGTTAGGAATTTAGTAGCAAACAGGAGAAACCAAAAAGTGGACCACCAACTCATCGCCCAAGCCGGATCTGTCTCGCCTGAACAGGCCGAAACCCTGATCAAAGCCTGCTCGCGCATCGGCGCCGGTATCGCCGCCGTCGGCGTGTTCGGCCCCGGAATCGGCATCGGCATCGCTGCTTCCCGCGCTCTCGAAGGCATGGCCCGCCAGCCCGAGATGGAAGCCAGCCTCCGCAACAACGGCATCATCTTCGCCGCCCTTATGGAAGCTCTCGGCCTTTTCGCCTTCGTCGTGGCTATCCTTCTTTACATGTTCCCCCTGGGACTCGGCGGCTAGAGAGCTAGCTGTCTGGCTAGAAGCCGGTTGAAACAGCTGTAAAGAAAACACGGGAATTCTATGTTTGAGCTAAACGCCACTATCGTATTGTTTGTCCTGAGCTTCCTCCTCTTCATCAAGTTGCTCGACAGTCTCTATCTGCAGCCTGTGGGAACGGTGATTGAAGAACGCAAGAATCGAATCGATACTGACAACTCCGCCGCCCAGGAGCTGGCCCGCCAGTCGGCCCGGGAGGTGGAGAAGTACGAGGAGAAGCTTGTGGCGATCAGAGAAGAAGCTCAGAAGGTGATCAACGAGGCAGTCACCGCCGCCCAGAGCAAACGCTCCGATTTGCTGGCGTCGGTGGCTGATTCCGGTCGCAAAAAGCTGGATAAGGCGAAGCTCGATCTGGAAGCCGAGCACAAATCCCTGGTCAAGTCCCTGGTGGAAGAGGAGATGGCGCTCGTGGGCGACATCGTCGCCAAGCTGGTGGACCGGACCGCCTCGGTGTCCCTCGATGCCACGGCTGTGGAGAGACGACTGGAGGAGGCTCGCTGATGTTCTTCTATTTTGCCGAGGCGGGGCACCACGCAGCCAATCTCGCCGACCCGAACTTCTATTTCCAGAGCAACATCATCAACTGGTTGCTTCTGGCTTTCCTCATTTACTGGGGCTGGAGCAAAGCCGTTCCGGCGGCTCTGGCCAAAAGGGCACGTACCATCGAGGATACTCTTTCAGGCGCCGCCAATGCCAGGGAAGAGGCCCAGAAGCAACTCAATGATCAGATGCGCAAAATCGAGGATGCTCAGGCGGAAGCCGAGAAAATCATCGACGAGGCCAAGGCTGTGGCCGAGCGCATGAAAGCCGATATCGAAGAGCAGACCAGAAAAGAGATTGCTCAGATGGAAGAGAAGTTCGAGGCTGCCATCGCCAGCGAGCGCCACCTGGTCATCACCCAGATGCGCCAGGCGGCAGTCAGGGCGGCTATCGAGCTCAGCTCGGAATATCTCAAGAGCAATATCACCCAAGACGATCAGAAGCTCCTGCTCTCTCAGTTCATGGAGCAGCTCGATTCGGTCAGCGGCAGCGAAGCGATCTCGCCGGGAAGCAACCCGGTGGGGTCCATAAGGTAGAGGGAGAAATCATGAATGGCGACCTGGCTCAAGTAGCCTCCCAGTATGCCGAAGCGCTTCTCGAGCTGGCCGAGGAATCCGGCTCCGGCAGCAACCTCGAGAGGCTCGAGACCATCCATCGCGATCTCAAGGCCATCGCCGAGGTCTGCCACAGCAACCACGACCTCTCCCTGGTCCTCAATCATCCTTCTCTTTCCACCCAGGACAAGAAGGATCTCCTGGTCAAGACTTTCGGCGGCGAAGTAGACGAGCTCACCGGCCGACTCCTCCGTCTCCTGGCCGACCGCCGCCGGCTCGAGGTCCTGCCTGATCTCGAAAAGCCCTTTGCCGAGCTCCTTCGCAAGCGCAAGAATATCGTGTCGGCTCAGCTCACCTGCTCCCAGAAGCTTTCCGACAAAGAAGTCGCAGATATCAAAGCCCGCCTCTCCGAGCATCTTGGCAAAAAGCTCGAGCTCGATGTCGAGGTGGACGAGTCCCTGATCGGCGGCCTGGTCTTGAGACTGGGTGACCAGGTCATCGACGGCAGCATCAAGGGACGCCTTTCCATGATCGAAAAGACACTACTATCGGTATAAGAGGAAAACAAAATGGCAATCAGACCCGACGAAATCACATCGGTTTTGAAACAGCAGCTGGAGCAATACAAATCCGCTCTGAACGTCACCAATGTGGGACAGGTGCTCCAGGTCGGAGACGGGATCGCCCGTGTCTACGGAATGGAGAAAGCCATGTCGATGGAGCTCGTCGAGTTCGGCGATCCCGACAAGACCATGGGTATGGTGCTCAACCTCGAAGAAGACAACGTCGGTGTGGTGGTTCTAGGTGAAGGCAGAAAAATCGCCGAAGGCATGGAAGTGAAAACCACCGGCCGGATTGCCTCGGTACCTGTCGGCGAAGCGCTCCTCGGCCGCATCGTCAACCCTCTGGGTCAGCCGGTGGACGGCAAGGGTCCCATCCAGAGCGAAGAATTCCGTCCCCTGGAGATCATCGCTCCCGGTATCGTCACCCGGAAATCGGTGCATGAGCCCCTGATGACCGGTCTCACCTCCATCGATGCCATGATTCCCATCGGCCGCGGCCAGCGCGAGCTGATCATCGGCGACCGCCAGACCGGCAAGACCGCCATCGCTATCGATACCATCATCAACCAGAAGGACCAGCCGAACCGACCGGTCTGCATATATGTGGCAATCGGTCAGAAAAACTCCAATATCGGGCGGATCAGGGACATCCTCGAAGAGCGCGGCGCCATGGAGTACACCATCATCGTCAGCGCCCCCGCCACCGCCGCTCCTGCGCTTCAGTTCCTGGCTCCTTACGCCGGCTGCGCCATGGGCGAGTACTTCATGTGGAAAGGCCAGCACGCCGTCTGTATTTATGATGACCTCTCCAAGCATGCCCAGGCGTATCGCGCTATGAGCTTGCTGCTCCGCCGCCCGCCGGGTCGCGAGGCCTATCCCGGAGACGTTTTCTACCTGCACAGCCGTCTTCTGGAGCGCGCCGCCAAGCTCAACGACAAGCTCGGCGCTGGGTCCCTGACCGCTCTGCCGATCATCGAGACCCAGGCAGGCGACGTCTCGGCATATATCCCCACCAATGTCATCTCCATCACCGACGGTCAGATCTTCCTCGAGACAGACCTCTTCTATGCCGGTATCCGTCCGGCTATCAACGCCGGTATCTCGGTCTCCCGGGTGGGCGGCGCCGCTCAGACCAAGTCCATGAAGGCGGTAGCCGGCAAGCTCCGTCTCGACCTGGCTCAGTTCCGCGAGCTCGAGGCTTTCGCCCAGTTCGCCTCGGACCTGGACAAAGCCACCCAGCAGCAGATTCGCCGCGGTCAAAAGCTCATGGAAGTGCTCAAGCAGCCCCAGTATCAACCCCTGAACCTTGCCGAGCAGGTCTCGATCATCTTTGCCGCCAACCAGGGCATCCTGGACGATATCGACACCGGCGAAGTGGTGCGCTTCAAGACCGAGTGGTACAAGTATCTCTCCGCCCAGGCCAAAGAGCTCTCGAGCAAGCTGATTTCCGGCGACAAGCTCTCCAGCGAAGTGGAGAAAGAGCTCACCGACCAACTCAAGAAGTTCAAAGAGAATTTCTTCAAGGCATAACGAGAGAGAAGGGCTATGGCAAACCTAAAGGCAATCCGTCAGCGCATCCGCAGTGTCCAGAACACTCAGAAGATCACCCGGGCCATGCGCCTGGTGGCGGCAGCGAAAGTGCGCAGAGCACAGACAAGGACCCTGGCGGCAAGACCATTCACCTCTAATGTGGTGAAGCTCCTGCAACAGGTGGTGGAGGAAGTCGCCCCTATCGATCTCCAGGGTCTGCCTCTTCTGCAAGTACGGCCGGTCAAGAAGGTGGCGCTCATCATCCTCACCTCGGACCGGGGTCTCTGCGGCTCCTACAACACCAACGTCCTGAAGAATTCAGCCCTGCGCATACAGGAGCTCAAGGACGAAGGCAAGGAAGTAGGAATCATCACGATCGGTCTCAAGGCTGCTTCTTTCTTCAAGCGGATCAAGATCGAGAAATTCAAGACCTATACGCAACTGCCGGCGGTTCCTACCATCGAGGAAGCCAAACTGATCGCCGAGTTCGCCTGCAATCTCTATAGCGAGCGCCAGGTGGACAGTGTCGAGATCATCGGCACGGACTTCGTCAACATGATCAAGCAGGATGTGGTGCGTTCGGTCTTCCTCCCGGTCAGGCTGCCGGAAGGCGTGGATCATTTCCCCCATAGCTCCGAGACCCTTTTCGAGCCGAGTCTTATCGAGCTCATGGAAGAGGAGCTCCTGCCCAAATATGTCGAGAACGTTCTCTACCAGGCTCTGCTCGAGGCTTCCGCCTCCGAGCTGGCGGCGCGAATGAACGCCATGACCAATGCCACCAACAATGCGAAAGAGTTAATCCAGAATCTCACCCTGGTTTATAACAAGGCTCGTCAGGCCAGCATCACCCAGGAGCTGCTCGAGATTGTCGGAGGAGCCGAGGCTCTCGAGAAATAAGTTATATAATGCCATCATGGTTGATAGCATTCGGGACCGAGCCGCAGTCGATTCGCAAAGCCAGCCTGACAGTCTCGAGCTAGCTGCCTGTCTTGCCGCCATCGCGTCCTATCGAGCCTCTCTGGAAGAGTCTGAAAAGTCCTCGTCCGGCAACCGGAAGCCGGCGATGAGCGCCTGGAGACGGGCGTCCCTCCTGGAAGGCAGCTCTATCACCGGCAGCGCGGGCTTGAGCGGCAGGAGGCTCTGGCGCGCGGTCCTGTCGCTGTTTCTGGTCTCGCTACTGCTGGATTTCTGCTTGCAAGAGTCCGTCTCGGCCCAGAGCTATGAGCCTGGTTTCGAGACTCTTGAAGTCGACGATTCCGGCCCGGCCGACACTGCCAATACGGCCGATAAAAATAATTCTCGCCTCGCCAGCCGGGAGCTGGCATCGGTTCTCGATCTGAGCGGCGGCGATCCCGGCGGGCCCCTGCAAGTAATCGGTGATCAGGAGAGCCGGCGCCATCACTTCGCTATCCGGGTCGGTATCGCCCAGGGTATATCCACTGTCAATCTCGTTTCTTTCGATACCGCCCAAGTGAAAGACGCCCTCACCGGCAACCTGGTGGCGGAGCTGAAGCCAGGCAGCCAGTGGAAAGTCGCTCCGTCCGTGCTTTTCGGCGGACCCGCCATAGCCCTTCTGCCCCAGCGCAATCTCGACCGTCAGCTCATCGCTACCGGCGACGAGCTCCGAGCCGAGATGAAAGTCGCATTCATACCCTCGGCGGTTCCGGGTCTGTCACCGCCAATGGTGCAAGGTCCCGGCTCGGCGCCGCCGGCTGATCGTGCCGCCGGCGCCCAGCCCTGCGCTGCCGTTCCCCTGCGCGCCGCCGGCAATCCCCTTGCCAACGAGGACAAGAGCCTTCTTCGTCTGGGCAAGATCGCCGGGGGCCTGCTCATCGTCCCCGGCCGCTACGCCAGCGGCGATGATCAGTCTATCTTCTCCATCAACGGCCGGGCATATCGCGGAGCTCTCCTGATCACCGCCAACGAGGTCAATAGCAGGCGGGGCCGATCTATAGGATCTTTCAATGCAATCAATATAGTGGACCTGGAGGACTATCTCCTTTCGGTCCTGCCTTCCGAGATGCCGGCGTCCTGGCCCCTGGAGGCCCTCAAAGCCCAGGCCATTGCGGCTCGCTCTTATGTCATGGCCAATCTCGGCAAGTACGAGTCGGAAGGTTATGACGTCCGGGCCACCATCGCCGACCAGGTATACAGGGGGGTGGACTGGGAGAAAGAATCAGCCAGCCGGGCGGTTTACGAGACTGCCGGCATCATTCTCAAGCACCGGGGCACCGTGGTGCCGGCCTTTTTCCACAGCTCCGGGGGCGGTCATACCGAGCTCTCCCAGCATGTCTGGAGCAAGCCCCTGCCCTATCTGAACGCCGTCCGGGATTACGATCATTCCTCCCCTTACTATCTCTGGGAACGCCGCTTCAACACCGCGGACCTAGAGAAGACCCTGGGCAGCTCGAGAATCGGCTCGATCACCGCCATGTTCCCCATCTGGCGAAGCCCGTCCCGCCGGGTCAAGCAGACGCTCGTGGTAGGCACCCGGGGCACGACCCTGATTTCGGGCACCGATATGCGCAGGCTCCTCAAGCTTCCCGGAACGAATTTTAATATCCTCCCGGACGGCAATTCCTATGTCTTTGCCGGCCAGGGCTTCGGTCACGGTCTCGGCATGTCGCAGTACGGCGCCCGCACCCTTGCCGAGCATGGTTATAATGCAGGCCAGATCTTGAAGTATTACTATAATGACGTGAGCTTCGGCTACGTTTTCGACGCTCCGGCGCTATAGTTCTATTTGCTAGTAAGCTATAGATATGGACTTCATCATTCAATCTTTCGCCGTCCTTCTCATGCTCGGTATTCTGAGCATTCTCATCGTCGTGCATGAGTGCGGGCATTTCCTGGTTGCCAGGATGTTCGGCTTCCAGACCCCGATTTTCGGTTTCGGGCTGCCTTTCGGACCTCATATCACCCTCGGCAAAGCCTGGGACACCGAGTTTCGCATCTATGCCTGTCTTCTCGGGGGCTTCGTCCTCATTCCCGAGCTCGGGGACGAGTCCACCCTCGATCCGGCTATCTACAGCACTGCTGCTCCCGGTAAGAATGTCGACGGGGCAGAGAGCGGGCCCGAAGAAAGCGATAAAGAAGAAAGCGCCACAGAGCAAAGCGAGCCGCAGAAAAGCGAGCAGCCGGACAATGCATTCGGAGTGAAGCTCAAGCCTTTCAAGAAATTCCCGATCTGGCAGAGAGCCCTGGTGGCCGTGGCCGGGGTTACTTTCAATGTGCTTTTCGCTTATCTGATAATGCTCTTCATGCTTGTGGCCCTTGGTGATGCTCACCACAAGGTGATGGTCAGAGACACCATCGATCCCACCACTATCGCTTCCCGGGCAGGTATCAAGGCTGATGACATGATCGTCGGCATCGACGACCTGAAAGTCTCCGGCACCGCCGACACGATTCATTATTTGAAGTCCAATCCCGCCACCGAGATGGTCTTCCATGTCATTCGCCAGGGCGAGCCGGTGGACATCAAGCTCACCACCAGCTCTCAGGGAACGGTGGGCATGAAGCTGGAGGACGAGGGCACCGAATACAAGAAGCTCGATGCGAGCCTGCCCGAGCTCCTGGGCATCGCCTGGCAGAAGCTCTACGATCTGACCGGCAATATGGTCTCGGCTCTGGGGCAGCTAGCCCAGGGATTCTGGAACAATGTCACCGGGGCCAAGAAAGTCGCCGGCACTCCCAATGTCGGTATAGGCGACGTCCACGGTGTCCTGGCCGTGATCAAGATCGGTGCTGATATCGCCCGGCAGGACTGGAACCAGCTTTTCATCTTCACCATCCTGATCTCCATGGATCTGGCGATTATCAATCTCATGCCTTATCCGGCTCTCGATGGCGGCCACCTGGCTTTCATGACCATCGAGCTGATCCGGGGAAGACCCATGGGCGAGCGGGCTCACGGCGAGATCATCAAATGGGGGTTCATCAGCTTGCTTTTCCTCATGGCCGTGATCATGGTCAACGACATCTCGGCCCTTATGACCGGCAAACTGGATTTGAAGAAAAAGGATCAGATCGAGAAGAAAATCGACAAAGAGGCGAAATAACCATGCCCAGCTATGATTATCGTTGTTTGAGCTGCCGGGAGACATTCACCGTCGAGCGATCCATGAAAGACAGCCCGGAGACGAGCTGCCAGCTGTGCGGCAGCGATGATGTGAGCCGGATCTGGAATATGAACATCGCAGCAGGGGCACGAAGCCAGGAGCCTGCCCCATCCAGGGCGCCTGCCCGCAGCCACGGCGGCTGTTGCGGGGGAGCCAGGCACTGTCATTAGAGAAAAGGGGGAACAAATTGGCCACCATCTCGTCAGGCCTGTTTATGAAAGCTATTCGGACTATTTTTCTGATCGCCACCCTCCTTTTTACAGGAGCGCTTCTCCCGTCGGCAGCGGCAGCAAGCTGCCACCATGGCGCCCCTGCGGCGATGGAGAGCCGATCCTGCTGCGCTTGCTGCGGCTCGGCCGTGGCCAAGACCAGCGTCGCCGCCACCTGTCTCTGCGATGCGCCGGCGCGAGGGGACGATGGCATTGCCACCGGCAGGACTGTCAGCCTCGATCTGAGTCCCTGGCTTCCGGCCAGTACCCGGGCTTTCATCATATCCGCCCCGGCCGTGACCGGTATCAAGTCCGCCGGCGAGCCTGCCTCTCCGGCGCAGCCTGTTTATATTCTCTTGAGACGTTTTCTCAGTTGACCCTAACGGATTGATTTCGAATTACCGTTTTGAGTCAAAGGAGAATAACTATGAGAAATTTCAACAGAATACTTCTGGCCGTGCTTACCGTCTTCAGCTTCATGGTCTTCCTGCCCGCTTTTGCCGGGGAGAAGGCGAACAAGAGCGAAGCCTCCTGCTGTGTCACGGACTGCGCGTCTTGCGCGCGCACCTGCGAGGATACTCTCGCCTATTGCCGCGAGAAAGGCGGCAAGCACGCCAGTGCCGAGCATATAAAGATCCTCGAGGACTGCGCCGCCATGTGCAAGCTCAGCTCCGATTTCAGCAAACGTGGATCGGCTTTCGCTCCGAAAGTGAGAGCCATCTGCGCTGAGATCTGCAAGAAGTGCGCCGAGTCATGCGCTGCTTTCAAGGACGACAAGAAAATGCAGGATTGCGCCAGCGCCTGCAATGAATGCTCGACCACCTGCAGCAAGTAAGCAATCACAATTCAATGAGAGCAGGGGAAGGCAATTGCCTTCCCCTCTTATTTTGGGGCAGGCAGGGGTACATTATGGTCACAATTGCCAGGTACACTTACAGAGTTTTCCGGTAGAGTTTCTCGAATGGCAACCGAACAAGCCGCCGTCAAAGACACTACTGCGCCCCAGGTGAACGACTCCACCTCGGTGACCCAGGCCGCCGCCACCGGAGCCAGAGACGCTCTGGGCAGCCAGGCGGCATCCGAGCTTGGCGGACCGGGCAGAGATCGCGAGCAGAACAGCAACGATCGGGTCGATGATTCCTCCACGACCGCCGGGGATGACCCCTGCGAGCATTGCCGGAGCGAGGTTGTCGCTTCCCTGGCGAAAGGCGAGATCGATCCCGCCACTGCCCAGGGCGAGAGAAGAGCCCCGGGAGACCTCGACGATCCTCAGACCGAAGCCCTCTACACTGCCGGTATCGCCGGCGATGCCAGCTTCCGGGGCATGCCCGGAGCGGCCGAGGCCGGTGCTGCGCAAAAAGGACAGTACAATCCTGCGGATTTCCCGAGCGAGGATTTCGCGCCTTACGATACCAGCGAACTCAATAAAGAGGTCAGCCCCTATTCCGAGGCCGACCGTCCTCCCATGGGTCTCGATCAGTCCCTCCAGGAGCTGCACAAGCTCACCGACGGCAAGATGGGCAAGGACCAGGAAGGGTTCGACGCCAACCTGAAGCGATTCCTCGAGCGCACCGATATAAGCGACCAGAAGAAAGCCGAGACGATCCAGAATCTCACCGACATGATCCGGGCCGGCGACGCGGGTGTTACCGGACCCGGACAGGGTGGCGTCGAGCACAATTATCTCGGCACCGGTGCCGAGCTCGCCCAGAATATGCGCAAAGTCGTGGCCGGCGCCATGGACAATGCCGCCAATCCCAAGGGAATCGACCAGGCCGACAGCAGCCGCTGCAATGCCGCCACCGTTGAAGAGCATATGTACAGGCAGGACCCGGCCAATGCCACTGCCAAGCTCAAAGAAGTCGCCCTGCGCGCTACTTTCACCGGCGATTCGCATCAGAACGGCACCTATGCAGCGAAAGTTCCGGAAGGCATCTTCAAGGCAGCCATCGCCGATGTGGGTGGTGACACCCAGAGCGGCAACGAAGTGATGAACTCCGCCACCGGTCTTCTCACCGGCGGTCTCATCAACCATGCCCTGAAGCCCCAGGGGCGCGCTTTCACCGACACGGCCAACGCCGGCAAGGGAGATTCGGGCGAGCGTCTGGTGGATCTCCAGACAGGTAAGGTCATGGGCGACTTCGCAGGCATGGGCGCCTATGACATCGCCAACATGCTCAAGGCCGGCAATGTCCACGGGGTCAACGTGATCTCGGCTGACTCGAAGTTCTCTTACAGGGGCAGCACCGATGGTGTCGTCCATGTCGACGATCCAAGCCAGATCGGAAATGCCGTCGGCAGAGAAGGCGCCATTCTCTTCGTCAACAGCGGCAACCGTCTGCTCTCCGGTAGAGACAATCTCCAGGGCGGCGGGCATGTGGTGAGCGTCTACCAGGCGACCGATTCTGCCGGCAATCCCACAGGCAAGTTCGAGATGTCCGATCAGTACGGAAGCCAGCGCGATCGCACCGGAATTTCCGCCCGGGCTCTCTTCAACGCGTCGGCAGGTCGGAACGGCAGCGCCGATAATCTCGCCGCCAGCGATTACGGTGTCCGCACCGACGGCGGGTCCACGTCTTACGGTTATAACAACGCAACCGATCGCCAGACCCGGGATCATGATGCCAATAAGCCCAACGTTCCCGGTGGTCACCGCACTTCCGACGCTCCCGGGGTCTTCTCCAAAGACCAGCTCGATCAGCTCGACCGTAAGCAGGAGCAATTGCACCGCGGTCTTCCCGAAGAGGACGACAGACGCAAGCTCGAAGAAGAGCCCAAGAAGAAAGCCGAAGCCGGCGACGGCAGCCAGGCAAGCCGGCTGCGCGGCCAGATCGCGTCGGTCGAATCACGCATACAGCAGGCACAGCTCGACAACGCTCCCAGCATCTCCGCCCTGATAGCCGAGGGAGCCGATCTCTATTCGAAGCTCGCCCTCGCCCAGGTGGCCTGAGGCTTCAAGAAGCCGACGAGTTCATCAGGGCTCTGAGAAGCTCTTCTTCCTCGTCCGCCGCCAGCATGAAGGACTCCTGCTGGTTCGGGAATTGCTGGCTCATGACGTCGTCGGCATAACGCCGGACGGCATCGGTGCAGATCGCATCGAGATCGGCATAACGTCTGACGAAACGCGGCTGGAAGTCGGTGTATTTCCCGAGCAGGTCGTCGGTGACGAGAATCTGTCCGTCGCATTCATTGCCGGCTCCTATACCGATTGTCGGAATCTCGAGACGGGATGAGATGATTCTCGAGACCGATGCCGGCACCATCTCCAGTACCACGCTGAAGGCTCCGGACTTTTGCAGATCGAGGGCGTCATTGACGAGCTTATAGGCAGCCTCCGCCGATCGCCCCTGCACCCGGGTGCCGCCGAGACCGTGGATGGACTGGGGGGTGAAACCGAGATGACCCATTACCGGTATACCCATGCCGGTAAGCCGGCCGATGATCTGCAGGGTGAGATCGGTGGCTCCCTCCAGTTTGACTGCCTGGGCGGCGGCCTCTTTGATGAATCGCCCGGCATTGGTAATCGCCTGGGTGACATCCACCTGATAAGACATGAAAGGCAGGTCCGCCACCACCATGGCCCTCTGGGCTCCCCGGGTGACTGCCTTGGTGTGGTGAAGCATCTCCTCCATAGAGACGGCGTGGGTCGTCTTATGACCCAGTGCCACCATGGCCAGGCTGTCTCCGACGAGGATGACGTCGACCCCGGCATTATCGAGGATCTTGGCGGTGCTGTAATCGTAAGCGGTCAGGGCGACGATCTTGCGGCCTTCGCTCTTGTATTTCTTCAGTGTCAGGGTGGAGACGTTCTTGGTGGAGACGTGCTTGCTCATGATGGCTTATTCCTGCCTCTAATCGAGATTAGGTTAGCAGAAAATCGGCAGGATGTGGCTGACCGCTCAGAACCCGGTGTCTCTCTTGTATTTCTGGCGTTGCTCCTGTCTCACCTCTTCGAGCTGGAGCTTGACGATATGCTTGGGATCGTAAGGATACTTGCCGGCCAGGCTGTGGAATCGCTTGTACATCCGGCCTGCCTCCACGGGAAGCTGCATCTTCTCGAGCAGAAAGGCCATGTTGTAATAGAGCCCATCATAACCAGGCATTATCTCGGCGGCTTTCTTATACTCGCCCATGGCCTGTCCGAATTGACCTTCTACTTCATAAAGGGCGCCCAGGTTCTGGTGCCCTTCGAAACTATACGGATTGAGCTCCAGGACCCGGTTGAAGCTGCGTCTGGCCGCCTGGAAATTGCCCTCGTCGGTCTCGTCTATGCCCCGGTCGATAAGAGCCTGGACCTCCTGGGGATCGTAAGTGGGCATGTCCTTGCTGCGTTTGCGGCTCCTTTCGGAGTCCTTGACCAGGTCTCTGATGTGCTTGAGGATCTGGCGGTTGTCGTAAGTCTGCTCCGCTACTTCTTTCCAGTCGTTGGAGGCTTTCATCAGGTTGCCCTTGTATTCGTTGCAACGGGCCGAGATCTCGCGCATGCTCTTGAGATTGACACCAGGATACTTTTTCGATTCGGTATAGACCGGATTGACCTTGAATGCAGCAGACAGCTCTCTGAGAGTGCGATCCGGATCGCCGCGCAGATATCTGAGCTTGGCCAGCTCGTAGTGAGCGCAGGCGCACTGCGGATCGCAGCGCAGGGCGATCCGGAACTCTTTCTCCGCCTCGTCCAGATTGCCCTCGGCGCACCAGATCTTGCCCAGATAATAGTGCACCATTGGATTGTTGGGGATGAGCCTGGCGGCATTCTGCAATTTGTCCAGGGACTCGCTTATCTCTTTGAGCTCGCCCCGCTCGTATTTCTCGTAGAGGGCCATGCCGAGCTCTCTTTGAGCGGCGAAATAATTGGGCTTCAAATGAATGGCGCTGCGAAACTGCTCGATGGCCGAGTCGAGATCGCCCTGCTCTTTGAGGATGACACCATAGTTGTAATGGGCGTCCGGATAATTCGGGTTGATCTGCATGATCGTCTGGAACTCTTTTTTTGCCTCGGCAATCTTGCCTGTCTTGTGCAAAAAGATCCCGTAGTTGTTTCTCGCTTCGATGAAGTTGTAGTCGAGACTGACAGCCGAGCGGAACCACATATTGGCGTCGTAGTTATTGCCCATCTCGGCATAGGCGAGGGCGAGCAGATGAATGATGTCTTTGTCCGAGTGATTGAAATTCTTGGCTGCTTTGAGGATCTCCACGGCAGCGGCGAAGTCGCCGTAGTTGAAAGCTTGCTTGGCTCTCTGATAGAGCTCGCTGGCTTTGGCCGGGCTCTGACCGCCGGCGCTGGGATTGCCGTAGTTCTGGGCGAGGGCGCCGGGAGCGGCAACCAGGATGGTGGTCAGAAAGACTGCTAGCTTTTTCCTCATTCAGGTCCCGGTAGTCAGGGCGACCTGTTCATCTTAGCGCGATTTTTTCTTGCTGTCCGGCTTACTGTCCGGCGTTCTCCAGAAGCTCCTGGCGGCGCTTCTCCATCTCGACCAGGTCGGCCATGCTGGATGATCGGCGCAGATTATCGCCGATTCTCTCGGACGCCACGCCCCCGGAAAGTGCCGGCGCATTGCGACCGAGGAATTGCCAGAAGCGTGGCTGGGCCTCAAGGAGTCTGCCTGCTCCCAGCCTGGTTTTCTCAACGATCTTGGCTGGTCTCAGAACGAGAGTGCCGAGGTCGTAGTCTTTGCCCAGAGGCTCTACGTGCGGGTCGCCTTCCAGGAATTTGGACCGGAAATGATCCGAGAAGCGGTTCACGGCGGTGTTGGCTTGCTCGGCTGTCATGCCGCGGTTCATCAGGCGCAGAGTGGCGGGCATACCGGCTCCGAAGACCTGGTTTATCGTGTAGGTATTGACATCGAACGGTATCGATTCCGGTGACTTGCCGCCGACGATGGCATCGACCCAGACATCGGCAAGCTCGCTCATCTTCCGGTAATTGGAGGGTAGATCCGGGAGAATCTCTCTGAAGGTCTTCCCTTTGAGAGCGACAAGGGGCGTATTGAGCTGGGCCTCGACCAGGTGCGGGATCACTGCTTCGATCTCGGCTCTGGGAATGGTGATGCTCTCGCCGGGCTTGTCGAGGTTGGCCCAGACATAGTCTCCTTGTCTGGAAGCTGATTTCGCATATCCTTCCAGGGCCCTCGCCGACTCGAGCAGGAGCGGATCGCCGTTTGCCAGCGCCCTGACGGTGGAGGCGATGATCAGGGGCCGGTAGGCATCGATGCCGTGCGGCTCGAAGCCGAGGTCTTTGGGTCCCGAGGAGAATTCGGATCCGTACATGCTGCGGTTTTCCAGCTTGCCGCCGGTGCGCAGTCCCTGGAGCAGGGCTCCCAGGGCGGTGGCGGTATTGGGACCGGTCCAGGCGGCACCCCAGATATCGGCGGTGTTCTCGTTCGCCTGGGCTTTGAGAATCTGCTCGATGAGCTCCATCTTGGTCACTTCTTTGCCGTTGGGAAGCTTGACGACCTGGTCGGGAAGCTTGGGATCGATGGACTCGAGGCCCCGTCTCACCGCCTTGCCGATCACCTGGTCTCGGATCGAGCTCTCGAAGCGGAGCAGCCCGCCATACTGGTCGTGGCCGATCTCGTGCCCGTTGATGCCGCTTGCCGAGTTGGCGCGCATCTCGTACATATTGCGCGGCCAGATGACTGTGTCCACATCCCAGATATTGTTGATCTCGGGGATGGTGTGCGGTCCGGCGCCACCATCGTGCTTGACGGCGAAGATCGGCGGGTTTTTGGCCTGCAGAACCGCATCCGGCTCGAGGCCGGCTCTTCTCAGCCCCTGCTGCAGCCCGGTGTGGATCTCCCGGGCAAGCAGATTCAGCTCTTTGGCTAGAATGGCTGTCTGGCTGCGGTTGCCCATATTGTGCTGGTTGGCTGCATCGCTGAGATAGCGGAACAGAGTGGCAACCTGCTTATAATCCTCGATGGACTTGACCTGCCCGCCGAACTCCATCATCTGCTTGCCTGCTATGGAATAGCCGGGATCGAGGGCTTTGTGGTTCGGATTGAGGGCGGTGACCACCGGACCGATGTCCTGCTCGAGGCGGTCGGCGAGCTGCAGGCGCTCCTGGGACCAGCCGCTCATCTCCTTCGCCTGCATCTTGGCCAGGAGAGCGATATTGGTGGCATCGATTTCGCCCTGAACTTTGGCTGCCAGGTCGGTCGGTGTGCTGCTGCCTTCTGTCTTTGCTTTGGTTGTGACTTCGGGCTCCGGTCCTCTCAAAGACCGCTTGGCAGCGTCGATACTGGTGCGGGAGAGACCGAGCCTGGTCTGGGCTTCCGTCAGGGTGACTTCACCGGGCTTGATGCCGTTGAGAAGGAGCTCGACGGTGAGCGGCAGACCGGCTTTCTCTCCGGACTTGAGCTCGAGTCCGGTGCGGTAGAGACGACTCTGCTCGAATTCCCGGCTTACCCGACTGGCTGTCGCCATGGCTTCTCTCGCCTGGGCTTCCGTCCAGACCGGTTGCTCGGCGGGTTTGCCGATCAGACCTTCGGTGAGGGCAGTATTCAAGCGCTCTGCGCCTCTGCCCAGACGGTTGAAAGACCAGCCGATGGGAGACCTGTCCGAGGTCCAGACATCCGACTTGAATTGCTCGAAGCGAGCGAAACGTCTCGGTCCCATACTTCTCTCGAGGACCGATCCCCAGATTCGCTCGGCTTTGACCGCAACCGGTATTCCGAGACCGGCATCCCAGCCGAAGTGACCGAGACCGTCAGCCATGGTGCCGGCAGCCTGATCGAGACTTCTCTGGCTGCGGGCATCGAGAGCGTCGCTTATGCCGTGATATATGGGCGTGGCTGCGTCTTTGACCAGATAGAAGGTGAGGACGCCTCCGGCCACCGCCCGGCCGACGCCGGTCCTGGGAAGAATCGTCTGCATGCCGACACCGAAAAGGGCTGCTCCTCCTACTTTGAGAGCCAGCTCGTCGGGATTCTGGATGTCGTGAGCGGCTGCTCTGATGAGAGCCTCGGGGGTTTTCGAAAGACCGATGGCTGTCACATAGCCGACCCGGGCTGCCTTGTTCTGACCGAGTATGGATTGCTCGAAGAGAGGGTCCGGCTGATCCGGAGAATTGCCTGCTGCTTTGCCGCCTGCCATATCGAGAAGCGGGTTGGCGTTTTTCCCGGGCGTCTGTCCATCAGCCTGGGCGAGCTCCAGAAGATTGGTGGGTAGCCCGGCTTCCGTCCTGCCCTGGACGGTCTCCGGCTGATCGCCTGTAGCGAGTGGATTGGAAGAACCTGTTTGAGTGCCTTCGCCCATTAAAGAAACCTCCGGGACTCCTGCCTGCTCAGCAAGGGAAATGGGGACTGCTTTGAAATTACTTGACAACAGCCTTTGAGTCGATGGGGAATTTCACCCTGCCATTCGTATTTACCGCAGATAGCTGGCATAATCTTGCTACTCGAGGCACTGGCCGGGTTTCGAACCGAGGAGGTGTTTGTGACAGGCAATGGGCTCACCGGTGAGCGAACCGACAAGATTAAGGGGGCTATTCTGGGGGCGGCGTGCGGGAGCGCCCTGGGAGGCAGTTGTGTTGGATTAAATCACAAAGCCATCCTGGGAGCCGCCGGAGTCGCGGTCCTCCAGGATTTCGTCCCCGGTCTGACGCGCAGCCGGTTCCCCGGTCACAGGGTGGGAGAGGTCCGTTCGGATTTCCTGCTCGGGCTCAGCCTTGCCGAGGCTGTGGTGGACGCCGGCGGCCGGTTCGATGGTGCGGTCTTGCGGAAGCGCTTCAAGAGTCTCCTGGAGGACGGGGAATTTCTCAATTCCGGAGTGGGAGCGCTATGCCTGGCATCCATGCGGCGAATGGTGGACGGACTGCCCCCCTCGGTGGACAGGCTCGAGGCCTATCACAGCGCCGGGGCAGCCCGGGCCTTTCCTCTGGGATGCCTGCCGGATCGCTCGGAGGCGGTGAGAATCGCCGTGGAGCAGGCCGAGCTCACCCACGGAAACCGCTCGGTAGCAGCCGCTGCCGCTGTTATCACCGATAGCATCGCTTCTTTTGTGGAGGGCACCAGTCTCGAAAGCGAAGATGATGTCAGAGCCTATGTGAGCAGTGAGTTCGATCTGGCTCGCTCCATAGACGGTCGCTTCGCCGATTTCTGGGACGATGTCGCTCCTGATCTGGACTATTCGAGGCAGGCTACTGATCTTCCTTATTCGCTGGTGAACGTCCAGGCCAGTGTAAATGAATGTGTGCCTACCGCTGTCGGTATTTTCCTCATCTTCAGGCATGATCTGGAAGCAGCCATCTGCTCTGCGGCGATAGCCGGCGGCGAGACCGATACCGTCGCCCTGGTGGTTGGTTCCCTGGCAGGCGCCTATCATGGGGCTTCACGATTTCCTTCGCGCTGGCTCGAGAAGCTCAGCCACCGGGAGCAGATCGAACGGGTTGTCAAAGACCTGCTCTCGCTCTGGGCGTGATCTTTAGTGCTTCAGTCGAGTAAAATACAGCCTCCTCGCTCATATATAAAGGACTCGATTCAATGACAACCAATGTACTGGCGGAGAAAGCAGTGGAAGCGTATAAACTGACCGACAAGGTCGCTATAGTCACCGGCTCCGGCCGTGGTATCGGCCGCGCTATAGCCGAGAAGCTCCTTTCTGCCGGAGCCCGTGTAGTGATCAGCGACATCAACGAGGAAACCTGCAAGACCACAGCTGCCGAGCTCGCCAGTGAGGGCGGCCAGACCCTGGGCGTCGTCTGCGACGTGACCAGTTCGGAGAGTATCGAGAAGCTGGTGGAGCAGGTCCATAAGGAATGGGGCTCGATCGACATTCTTGTCAATAATGCCGGCATCACCAGAGACAATCTCTATATGAGAATGTCCGAGCAGGAGTGGCAGGCTGTGATCGACACCAATCTCACCAGCGCTTTCAAAGTGACCAAGCCTGTGCTCAAGATCATGTCCAAGCAACGCTCGGGCCGGATCATCAATATCGCCAGCACCACCGGTGTCCACGGTAACTTCGGTCAGGCCAACTATGCTGCCGCCAAGGCTGGTCTCATCGGTTTCACCAAGACTATCGCTCTGGAGTATGCCTCGCGCAGCATCACCAGCAATGCCGTGGCCCCGGGCTTCATCGATACCGCCATGACCCAGGCTCTGGGTGAGGAAAAAATAAGCAAAGTGCTCGAGCGTATCCCTCTGGGCCGCATGGGCACTCCCGATGACATCGCCAATGCGGTTCTCTTCTTCGCCGGACCGGGCTCTTATGTGACCGGCCAGGTGATGGAAGTGAACGGCGGTCTCTATACGTAACGCAGGTTATTCACACATCAGGCACGAGAATGATTGTTCAGGACCGACGTGATATTCTAGGTGCCCTTGGCATATCTATATAGTTCGGACAGGGGGTAATAAGAACACATGGATGAGAAGGATGCCTTCGAACGAGTCAAGAAGGTGGCCGTTGCGCAACTCAACGTAAATGGTGACGAAGTAACTCTCGAAGCGAGTTTTACCAAAGATCTAGGCGCTGATTCCCTGGACCAGGTCGAATTAGTAATGGCTCTCGAAGAAGAGTTCGGGATGGAGATTCCGGACGAAGAGGCCGAAAAAATCACGACCGTCGGCGAAGCCGTCAAGTACATCAGCAGCCATCTCTAGACAGCGCTCGATTCGGTAGCGCTTATAGTGTCAGCGGCGGTGCTGCCACTGGGGTATATTTTGGCTCGAAAGAAATTCGGGAGTCGGTGAGCTGAATGGCTGGAGAACGGGTAGTCGTTACTGGTATCGGTTCAATCTCTTCTGTCGGGATTGGCAAAGACAAATTCTGGGACGGGATCGTCAACGGACGGTCCGGTATCAAAAAGGTCGAGTCGATTCCGCCTGAGATTCAATCCGCCTGCAAGATCGCAGGCGAGATCCCCGATTTCGATCCTTCACCTTATATGGACAAGAAGGCGATCAGGCGAACGGATAGATTTATCCAGTTCGCCCTGGCCGCCAGCCACATGGCGGTGGAGGATGCCGGCCTCGACACGAGCAAGGAAGACCCCGAGCGGGTCGGCGTAGTGGTTGGCTCCGCGGCCGGTGGCTTCCAGACTATCGAGGATCAGTTCCGGGTGCTCACCTCTCGTGGACCGGATCGCTGCTCGCCTTTCACTGTTCCCATGCTGATCGTCAATATGGCGGCGGGCTGGGTCTCCATCGCTCATAACGCGAAAGGCCCCAACCTCTGCCAGGTGACTGCCTGCGCTACATCCACCCATTCCATCGGGGACGCCTACCGGATTATCCAGAGAGGCGAGGCCGATGTAATGTTCGCCGGGGGCAGCGAAGCCCCGATCACTTCTCTGGTGATGGCCGGATTCGCCGCCGCTCGCACTCTTTCCACCCGCAATGACGAGCCCGAGAGAGCGAGCCGTCCCTTCGACAAAGACCGGGACGGTTTTGTCATGGGCGAGGGCGGAGCTGTGTTGATTCTCGAGTCCCTGAGCCATGCTCAAGCTCGCGCAGCTCATATCTACGCCGAGGTCGCCGGCTATGGTCTCACTGGCGATGCCTTCGACATCGTGGCACCCTGCGCCAACGGTGACGGGGCGATCAGGGCTATGCGGCAGGCTATCAAAGAAGCCGGTGTCGATCCCGGCGAAGTAGACTATGTCAACGCTCACGGGACCTCCACTCCGCTGGGTGACAGAGCCGAGACCGTGGCGGTCAAACAGGTCTTCGGCGAGCATGCCACCTCGGGCGAACTCCTGGTTAGCTCCACCAAGTCCATGACCGGTCATCTCCTGGGCGCCGCCGGTGCCATCGAGGCTGCCGTTGCGGTGATGTCCATCGAGCACTCGATAGTGCCTCCCACTATCAACCTGGACAACCCCGATCCCGAATGCGATCTCAACTATGTGCCCAACAAGGCCATCAAAGATCGCTCGATCAAGATCGCCATGTCGAATAGCTTTGGATTCGGCGGTCACAACGGCAGCCTGCTGTTCAGAAAATTCGAGAGCTGAGAGGCGATGGGCTGGTCCAGTATCGCTTCAATAAGGCAAGCCCTAGCCGACAAGTCAGTCTCCGCCCGCGATATCGCGCAGAGCTGTATGGCGCGAGTCGAGAGCGAGGACGGCACCACTAATGCTTTCTTGAGTGTCACTGCCGATCTGGCTCTTTCCCAGGCCGATCGTATCGACGCCATGATCGCCTCGGGGGAGCCTCTGCCGCTCCTGGCAGGCGTGCCGGTCTGCCTCAAAGACAATATCTGCGTGGCGGGCTATCCCACCACCTGCGCCAGCAAGATCCTGGGCGATTTCAAGCCGCCATACAGCGCCACGGTGGCCGAGCGCCTTTTCGCTGCCGGCGCCGTCTGTATCGGCAAAGGCAATATGGACGAGTTCGCCATGGGCTCGAGCAGCGAGAATACTGCCTTCGCGGTGCCCACCAACCCTCATGATCCCGGTCGAGTCGCCGGGGGAAGCTCCGGCGGACCGGCTATCGCTGTAGCCAAGGGGTATTCGACCATCGGCATCGGCTCCGATACCGGTGGCTCAATCCGGCTGCCTGCCTCTTTCTGCGGCGTAGTGGGCATGAAACCCACTTATGGGCTGGTGAGCCGCTATGGTCTTGTCGCTTATGCCTCCAGTCTGGATCAGATCGGTCCTTTCGCTGGTTGCGTGGAAGACGCGGCCACGGTTCTTGGTGTTATATACGGTGGCGATTCGAGAGATTCGACTTGCCTGAGCGAGCCCTTCGCCGGCAGTCCGGAAACAGCCCCGGGAGCGGAGTTTGCCGCCAGGCTCGAGAAGCTGGAGCCGGCTTCGGTGTGCCGCGATCTCAAAATCGGGATCATCGGAGAGCTTTTCGGCGAAGGTGTCGAGCCCGCCGTGCGCGATGCCTGCAAGCGGGCCGTGGCGAGTCTCGCCGGCGCCGGCGCCAGGGTCGAGGAGATCAGCCTGCCTCATCTCGAGCACGCTTTGCCGGTCTATTACTTGGTTGCCACCGCCGAGGCGAGCGCCAATCTGGCTCGCTTTGATGGTATCAGATATGGTGTGCGCCAGGAGGGAGAGGATCTGGTCGATCTCTACAGTCGGAGCCGCGCTATGGGCTTCGGAGACGAGGTCAAGCTGCGGATCATGCTCGGTACTTATGCCCTCAGCTCAGGCTATTATGATGCCTACTACAAGAAGGCCCAGCAAGTTAGACGCCTGATCAAAGAAGACTTCGACAGGATCTTCGCGGATTACGATGTCCTGGTCTCGCCTACTTCCCCTGAGGTCGCATTCGCCATCGGCGAGAAGACCGATGATCCTCTCAAGATGTACCTGAGCGATATCGCCACCATACCGGTGAATCTGGCCGGTCTGCCGTCTCTTTCGATTCCCTGCGGCATGGACTCCAGGGGGCTCCCCATCGGCTTGCAGATCATGGGACCGCAACTGGCGGATGCCCTGGTCTTGAGAGTGGCAAGGGCTCTCGAGCTGTGTCATGATTACTGTCTGGAGAAATCCAGCTGAGAATTGCTTAAGAGATTGCCGGTGAGCCGCCCGGGCAGTGCTTCTCTTGATAAGCATTGGCTTTTTCTTAGAAATATCGGGCACTCTTCAGCCAATGACAAGGTCCTAATTATGTAGACTAATGTGCATTCCAGATAGGAGCCGCCCGATGAACAGGAAATATGTTTTCAGCCAAGTCGCCTTCGCCGCTGCCCTGATTGCCGCAGGCACCGCTCCGGCTCTGGGTCAGAACGACTTTTTCGGCACCACTATTCCCGGCGCCGGGAATAGTGGTGCCGCTCTCAACGGAGTAGGCGGCGCCCCTCCGGCTGCCGAGCCCAATCCTTATGCCGATGCTGCCAATCCCAACGCCGGCGGCGAATACACCGATGATGAGAAACGCATGCAGAAGAAGTACCATGCCAAGGTCAAGCATGCTCAGGGTCTCATCGCCCGGGGCGAACGGATGATGAAGGGCGGCAAGGAGTCGAAGGAATACAAGAAGGGCAAGATTCTCAAAGACATCGGCGAGCGGCAGCTGGCCGAGCTGAAAGCCAACAATCCGCTAAAAGATCTGACTGCTGCCCCGGAAGACGGTCTCAAAGTGAAAGAGTCCGGGGAAGAGTCGGCTACTCAATAAGGATCTGACATGGGTATGCTGGGCGACATCACGACGGCCGTCGGGGGCACGCCGCTCCTCAAGCTTAATTCTTTGACCAGGGATCTCAACGCCACGGTGGCGGTCAAGCTGGAGTCCATGAATCCCCTGGGCTCGGTCAAGGACCGGATCGGGGTCTCCATGGTCAAAGAAGCCGAGCGCGAGAAGCTCATCCGTCCGGGGGAGACCCTCCTGGTCGAGCCGACCTCGGGCAACACGGGTATAGCCCTGGCCTTCGTGGCTGCTTCCCGGGGCTACCGCCTGATCCTGACCATGCCCGAGACAATGTCCGTAGAGCGCCGCAAGCTCCTTTTGGCCCTGGGCGCCGAGCTCGTTCTCACACCCGGCGAAGAGGGCATGAGAGGGGCTGTAAATCGAGCCGAGCAGATCGTCTTGGACAATCACAAGGCCTTCATGCTCCAGCAATTCAGCAATAAGGCCAACCCCAAGGTTCACCGGGAGACCACTGCCGAGGAGATCTGGAAAGACTCCGAAGGAAAAGTCGACTTTTTCGTGGCCGGTGTCGGAACCGGCGGAACAATCACCGGCGTGGGCCACGTGCTCAAACAGCGCAAGCCCTCTGTCAAAGTGGTGGCGGTGGAGCCCACTGATAGCCCGGTGATCAGCCAGAGCCTCGCCGGCCAGCCGCTCAAGCCCGCTCCTCACAAGATTCAGGGTATCGGCGCCGGCTTCATCCCCGGAGTCCTCGATCTCTCGGTCATAGACGAAGTCATGCTAGTGAGCAATGACGAGGCTTTCGATATGGGTCGCAAACTGCCCCGCACCGAGGGAATTCTGGCCGGCATCAGTAGCGGTGCCACGGTGCATGCCGCCCTCGAGCTTGCCAGGCGTCCCGAGAACGCAGGAAAGCTCATAGTTGCAATTGTCGCCAGTACCGGGGAGCGTTATCTCTCTACGCCCCTCTTCCAGGCTACCGCAGCCCAGGCTTCGACCAGCTCCGGGCCCTGAGCCTCCTTATTTGGAGGCTCCGGCCGCGACTACTTGTTTCTTGCTTTTGCTTTCCGCTCTGGCTTCGGTGACGTACTGGAAGACCAGGGGCGCCACGATGGTGGCATCGGACTCGATGACGAATCGAGGTGTGCTGGGCTCGAGCTTGCCCCAGCTGATCTTCTCGTTGGGCACGGCGCCACTGTACGAACCGTAAGAGGTGGTGCTGTCCGAGATCTGGCAGAAATAGCCCCAGTACGGGCACTTGCCTTTGATGTCCTGCTCGATGAGGGGCACCACGCAGATCGGGAAATCACCCGCGATGCCGCCGCCGATCTGGAAAAAGCCTATGGAAGCGTCCTTGCTGTTGTCGAGATACCAGTCTACGAGAAACGCAAGCTGCTCGAGACCGGACTTGATAACACTGGTGCTCTTCAGCTCTTTGCGGAAGACATGGGCGACCACCATATTGCCGAGGGTGGAGTCTTCCCAGCCCGGTGTGAAAATCGGGATGTTCCTCTGGCAGGCTTCATAGATCCAGGAGTCTTTCGTATCGATCTGATACTCGTTCTCGAGCAGACCCTTGCGGATGACCTGATACATGAACTCGTAGGGGAAATAGCGTTCGCCCTTGTCCTCGGCTTCTTTATAGCACTGGAAGACCTTGCGCTCGATTTTGCGCATGGCGCTCTCTTCGGGAATGCAGGTGTCGGTGACGCGGTTGAGACCTTTGTCTCTGAGCTTCACTTCTTCCTCCGGAGAGAGGTCGCGATAGTTGGGAATCCGCACATACTCTTTGTTGGAGACGAGGTTGAAGAGGTCTTCCTCGAGGTTGGCGGCGGTGCAGGAGATGGCATGGACATGACCGTCACGGATCATCTGACCCAGAGAAAGTCCCAGCTCGGCGGTGCTCATCGCTCCAGCCATGGCGAGGAGCATCTTGCCGCCCTTGTTCAGGTGGTCTACATACGCGACCGAAGCGTCTTTGACGACGGCGGCGTTGAAGTGGCGGTAGTGATGGTCGATGAATTTCTTGATGCTCATTTGCTCTCCCCTCTTGCTCAATCCCGCCCGGGCATACGATCGAAAGTCCCGGAGCGATAAAATATCCGTCGATTCGACCTCTAATGGATATCATGTTGGGGTGGCGGTTGCATTAGTTTTGCCGCTCTCGTTATCGATTTTTCATATCTTTCTGCTCTTTTCCCTTCGGTCTGACCTGGAGATGGCGCCGTCAGAGTTCGGGAAGTGATATTGCAAGTGGTGGCGTATCAGTTCGCTGAGCCGCTCAGGAATCCCGAAATCGCGGCACAATAGCCCTCGAAGTCCCTGTCGAAGAAGTCCGAGTGCTTGCTGTGGTCGAACACCACCAGTCTGGCGGAGCCGGCAGCGGTCCGAGCCAGGCTCTTGCTGTGGGTCCAGGGTATGACCTCGTCATTCCTGGCTACCATAATAAGCACCGGCAGATTGTTGTGCGCCATGAAGTCGAGATTGTCCAGTGCCGGTCTGAACCAGAGAAAGCCCGGATAGATGTTGAAGATCGGAAATCGTTCCTTCACCAGGATCTCGGGAGACTGAAAGGTCGAGTCGAGCATTATCGCCTTGCACTGACGCAGGCGTGCAAGCTGGGTTGAGACACCGCCTCCCAGGGATGATCCGTAGAGGACTATCCTGGAGCTCTCATAGCCGAGCCTGTTCCGCAGGTAATCGTACGCGGCTTCGGCATCGTCTATGACACCATTGACCGAAGGGCTTCCCTGGCTCATTCCGTAGCCCCGGTAATCATAGGCGAATACGGACACTTTCGCTTTCAGCACGGCAGCCAGAAATGACCGGCAATAGTTGAGATTGCCTCCGTTGCCATGGCTGAAGAGCACGATGTCTTCGCTTCCGGGCACTCTATAGAGGAGACCTTTGAGGTTGAGGCCGGTATCGGCAGGTCGAAAGTCGATCTCCCGGGCCTCGATACCTTCTACCATAGCCAGGGATTGATCGAATCTCTCCACCTTTTGCGGGTGGAACAAAGCCTTGTTTACAAGACCTTGCGCAAAACGCGGACTGAAGGACAGGTATGTATAGCCAAGGGCGAAAAAACAGACTGCCAGCAGGCAGAGACAGAGACGCAGGAGCAATCGCATCGGTCACTTCCACTTGCGGGGACTTTATTCCATCATCCTAGAGGACCGGGAATCCCGGCAGACGCAGGCGCGTTCAGTTAACAAACTGTTTCGGTCAGCCGTCCAGCTCGTCTTCTTCGTCGAATTCGTTGACTGCGGCATCCTGAGGTCTGGCTGCCGCCTGGTCCGGACGCGGTTGCGGCTGCCCCGTCTGTTGGAGCGGGGTGCTGGCAGTGGAGCGGATCGACTGGATATGGGGATACTTGCTCTGTTGAGGCTGCTGGGGCTGCTGGGGCTGCTGGGAAGAGAAACTCTGCTGCCCTGGATATGCCGCTCCTGGAGCCGGCTGACCTGGAGCCGGCTGACCTGGAGCCGGCTGTCCTGGAGCCGGCTGTCCTGGATATGCTTGACCTGGAGCCGGCTGACCTGGAACCGGCTGACCTGGAGCCGGCTGACCTGGAACCGGCTGGCCTGGAACCGGCTGACCTGGAACCGGCTGACCTGGAACCGGCTGGCCTGGAACCGGCTGACCTGGAACCGGCTGACCTGGAACCGGCTGACCTGGAACCGGCTGAGCTGGATATGCTTGAGGCGGTGCTGCCGATAGCGGTCTTGGCGGAGGAGGCGGTGGAGCTCCAGGCTCTCTGGGCAATTGCAGGGTTCTCTCCCCGGGTGGTCTGGGTGGAGGCGCCTGGTTTGACGGGTTCAGAGGCGGTTGTACCGGCATCCTCTGATTAGCGGTGGCCGGCGTCGGAGCGCCTGTCGGTCTCTGATTCGCGGTAGGCGGCAGTTGCGGAGTCAGTTGCTGTTGTGGCACCGGCTGAGGCGGGGATTGTTGTGGCACCGGCTGAGGCGGGGATTGTTGCTGCGCCGGCTGAGGCGGGGATTGTTGTGGCGCCGGCTGAGGCGGGGATTGTTGTGGCACCGGCTGCGGCGGGGATTGTTGTTGAGCCGGCTGCGGCGGGATCTGTTGTTGAGCACCGGGGGCGGTGGCTGCCCGTGGTGTCGAATCTTGCATGCTTCTTATGACGGCGGCGAAAATCTCGACCAGGAAAGGATCCCACTGCTTGCCTGCGCCTACTTGCAGAGCTTGCATGGCCTCTTCATGGCTCATGGCGTCCCGATATGGTCTGGCGCTGATCATGGCGTGGTAAGAATCGACGATGGCGACGATTCTAGCCGGCAGAGGAATCTCCTCTCCTTTGAGTCCTCTGGGATAGCCAGTTCCGTCCCATCTTTCGTGATGGTTCTCCAGAATCTCGCAGATGTCCCGGAGAGCCCTCACCGGTCTCAGAAGCTGCGCACCGAGGACCGGGTGCTGGTTGACCATCTCTCTTTCTTTCTCGGAGAGAGAGCCTTCCTTCTCGATGATTTCTTGCGGGAGCTTCAGAACCCCGACATCATGAAGGAGACCGGCTACCCTTATCTGTTCGACTTGCTGGCCGGACAGCCCCATGACCTTGGCGAGAAGCTCGCTCATGCGGGCCACTTCCAGGTGGTGTTGCTTGTTATAATCCGAGCGTGCATAAAGAGATGCCGCCAGAGTTTTGACCATCTCGACGACTTCCGGGACCAGCTCTTCCTGCTGACGTGCTTCCTCCGAGATCTCCGGCGCTTTGAAGTCCGTCTCGGCGCCGGTGGCCGAAAGGTCGCGAGCGATCTCTGCCGTGGTCTTGCTCGTCTCTTTCGAAGGAACGCTCTCGAACATCAGGTCGGCGGCAGTGTGCACCTGGTTTCTGCCGAGACGCTTGGAGAGGTAAAGAGCTTTGTCGGCCAGATCCAGCAGTTGCTGCTGTTGCTCGGCGTCATCAGGAAAGGAGGCGACGCCGAAACTTCCTGTGACATTGATCTCGATGTCCTCGTGGTTGATGGTGAGTTGCTGGAGGGCGTTGCGGATACGCTCTGCCACCACCACCGCTCCTTCTTGATTGATCTCCGGGAGGACCAGGAGGAACTCCTCGCCGCCATAGCGGACCGGTATATCGACGTCCCGGCAATTGCTCTTGATCAGCCTGGCCACTGTCTTGAGGACTGTATCTCCGGCCGGGTGCCCGTAGGAGTCGTTGATCGATTTGAAGTGATCGACGTCGAGCATGATGACCGAGGCATGGCGTTGATATCGTTCGGCCATCTTGAGCTGCTCGGCAAGCTTCTCCTGACCGACCCTGTGGTTGAAGAGACCGGTGAGACCGTCGGTGGTGGCTTGTCTCTGCACCCTCGCGTAGAGGCGAGCGTTCACTACACCGGCTGCGACCTGGTCGGCCACCGATTTCATGAACATCTCGTTGATGCGGCTCCAGCTCGCTTTCATAGCGCAGCGATAGCCGCAGAGAATCCCCAGGAGCTTCTGCTCGTAATTGATCGGAACATAGAAAAGGGACTTGACAGGGAATCCTGAGAGGGCGCCGCGCTTGAAAGGAATTACTTTGCGGTCGTTGGCCACGTCGTTGGCGATCACTGTCTGGTCGGCGTCGAAATTCTCGCGGAAGATTCGCAGAGTCTCGAGGTCCTTGTCGCGGTCGACGACCCGGTAGTCTTTCTCCGTGAAATAATCGGCTCTAATAGTATCTTCCTGCTCTTCCTCGCTGGGAAGGACGATGAAACAGCAGTCGAGGGCGAACCATCCGGAGAGCGCTTCGAGCATTTCTTTGAGGTTGCTCTCTATATCGAAAGAGCTCCGGATGATATTGCTTATACGGTGGAGCAAATTGTCCTGGTTGCGCAGGATGTCCTGCTCGCGCTGGAATTGCTGGATCTGCGCGCTCCGCTGCGCCTGGAGCTGCCGGTCGGCATTCAGCTGCTCATGGGCCTTTTCCAGGCGCTGGGCGTAGTCTTCGAGAAGACTGAGCTGCACGGAGAGCTCGCGCTCGGTCTTGCGGTGACGCAGGGATGACCGGACCCGGGCCTGGAGCTCGGTCTCGAAACATGTGTCCGGAATGCAGTCGTCCGCTCCGGCGTTGAGACCCTCTACTCGAGCCGACGGAGTGTTCTCGGTGACTATGAGAATTACCGGTATATGCTTCCATTTTTCGCTGTTCTTGAGGACCGAGCAGAAACCGATTCCGGTGGTGCCATCAATGCCGTTATCGAGAAGAATGATATCGACGTGCTCTTCTTCCAGCATCTCGAGCGCTCGCTCGCTGGTATCGGCTTCGAGGACGCTGTAAGCCTTGCCGAGCACTCTGCCGAAACGCCGCCTGGCAAGCCTGTCCGAATGCACGATCAGAACCTGATAAAGATCCAGGCGCTCGCCCTCGCTCCGGCTCGTCGCGTCGATGGCAGTGCCGATAATGCCTTTCTGTGTGGCGAGATGCTCGCCCATGAGACGTAATGTTATGAGATCCTGATTCTCGATCTCCCTCGAGGCATCGAAGGAGAGGACCCTGATCATGCCTCTCACCTGCCCGTCGCCTTCGGGGGTGTCGATGATCGGCACGATGGCGTAAGGTAGCCCCCTGGCCTCGGTGGGATCGTCGTCGTCCACTCGATCGGCCAGATCCTCGGGGGAATAGCAGCGGCCTATCCAGGCATGTCTGGTGGTGACAATCTTCTGGGCAAGCAAGGTGTTTGCCACCGTCAACGGTTGCTTGTGCTCGTCTGTGAGGCTTCCTACGAAGTCGCTGGGCTCATCGTCATTGTCGGCGGAAAAGGAGGCCACATTGGTGATTTCGTGACCGCTCACCAGATCGATGAAGGCATAGTCGAAGCCCAGGACTTGACATATGTGCCGGCGGACGGCATCGAGAGACTCTTCCTTCGGCCGGTCGGAGTCCGGGTTTCCGTTTTCGGTATTGCCTTTATTGGCCATGTTCTCTCAGCGCTTTGAAAGCCACACACTACTTGAGTCTAACAGAGTTATTAACGTCTTCTCAAGCTTTATTCGTGTTATTGGATCAAACAGCCGGTGGGCAATTTACAACTCGTTTACGGTTTTATATCGAAGCTATATCTTTTGCGCATCTCGGGCTGCGCCGAGGGCGCCGGTGCTGCTATGCTTTTCCAGGAGACCCATCATGAAACCACGACCCCTAAAGCCTGGCTCGGATGTACTTCAAGCCGGTATCGACCATCCCGATGCCGCTCTGTCGCCGGCTTTCTTCACCGGCTCCACCCTCGAGGTAGCCCGGAGTCTCCTGGGAGTGATCCTGCACCGGCGTCTTCCGGACGGCTCCCTGTGCAAGGGCGCAATCGTGGAGGTGGAGGCTTATACCCAGGATGATCCGGCATGTCATGCTTTCAAGGGGCGCACCCGGCGCTGTCAGGTGATGTTCGGTCCCCCTGGATTCTCCTACGTCTACTTTATCTATGGTATGTACCACTGCCTCAATGTCGTCACCGAAGCCGAAGGGCAGGCGGGAGCGGTGCTCATTCGTGCAGTGGCGGGCGAGGGCACCAGCGGACCGGGAAGGCTCTGCAGGCAATGGAGCATCGATAGAAGTCATAACGGACTCGATTTGAGGATCCCTGACTCGCCTCTCTGGCTCACTGCAGGCTCCCCTGTACAGGACGAGGATGTGCTGATCACGCCGCGCATCGGGCTTTCGGTAGGCACCGACAGGCTCTGGCGGTTCGCCGTCAAGGGACATCCGGCGGTTTCGGGACCGAAAGTGGTTCGAGCCGAGCCTCGCCGAAGACCCTCGCGCTCAGGCGACGGAGGGCGTAATTGAGAAGGCTTCTCTCCAGTTCGGTTTTCAGATGGGGTCTGGTTTGTCTCTGGATGCTGGTTATCTTTTTGTTCTCGCATCAGCCCTATTCGGGCCGGATTACCGAAGAGTATCTGGGCGGTTTTAACGTGCCCATCCGCAAACTCGGGCATCTGACCGAGTATTTCGTTTTATTCCTGCTCGTCCACTGGGCCATGATCTCGCCCCGCGATCCCGGTGATCAGAAGCATGGAAGCGCGAAGTTCTTTGTCATTCCGGCTGTCATTGCGGTGCTCTATGCCATGAGCGACGAGCTCCACCAGCACTTCGTGGCCGGGCGAAGCGCCTCGGTATCGGACGTGCTGGTGGACGCCACGGGTGTGCTGATGGCTGTCATCGCCCTGAAGCTTTATCGCCGCTGGAAGCTTTTAACTGATACCTGATGCGATATCAGGGGATTGAACATCTAATCGATACACCGTGGTCTTGCTTCCGCTGAGCGCTTGCTTATCTCTTTAAATGGGTAGGTTTTAGAAGAGATAAGATCGGGTCGGGGGCGCTCCTCGGTGTATATCGTCATCGCGCTGATCGCGGCTTTCGCATATGCCCTCCAGGGCACCCTCATGGCGTCTTTCTACCGGAAAATGGACACTCTTTCGGTGGTGGCTTACCGGGGGCTGGCCATCGGTCTTGCCACCCTGCCCCTGCTCTTTTCCCTGAAGGCGTCGGACTTTGCCACGGTTCCCTCGATTATGGGCTCGATTCTTGTATGCTCGGTAGTGGCCGCCTGCGGCAACTGGTTTATCGCCAATGCCGTCTGCCGGCTGCCTGTGGGCATTGCCAGCGCTCTTTTCGACAGCTTCCGGACCGTCACCGCCATCGCCCTTGCCATATTTTTCCTGGGCGAGATGCTCAACGGCATTCAGTTCGCTTTCATAGGAGCGCTGCTCGCTTGCGTGGTCACGCTCTGTCTCTGCAAAAAGAGCCCCGGAAACGAGCCTCTGCCGCCGGCGCTTCTTTTCACCGGCATCGCTTTCGCCCTGGCATCGGGGGTAAGCCTGGGCTGTGCCATGGGTATGATCGGGGCGACTTCTCGCGCCACCCATCCGCTCCTCATCGTTTTTCTCTGGGAGCTCACCATCGGTCTGGTGGCCATGGGCGGCGCCTTCGCCCGGGGCAAGCTCAAAGGCGGGGTCATGGAAGGCTTTTCGCCGATATCTCTGAAGGACTTCGGGCGCGTTGTTCTATGCAGCTCGCCGACGATCATCGGCACAGCCGGCTATGCTTTTGCCGCCAAGCTCGGCTCCATCGCCGTAGTCTCGGCGGTGCTCTCCGCCGGCAGTGTAATCGCGGCGCTCATCGCTTTCTTGCTCTATCGCGAGCGTCTGACCTCCACGCAGTACGCCATGATCGCTCTATGCTGCACGGCAATCGCCGGGCTGAATCTGGTTTGAGACAAAAATAGACGAACTCAGGGCGAGGCCACCAGTCGTTTCTGCACCTGTTGCCAGCTAACGACTTTGTAGGGTTGGAATCCGGGATTGGCTGCGAGATCGACGGTTGCCGGGTCCTGGGAAGAAGCTGGCAGATTTGAGTTGGTTGCGATATCGCTAAGAAAACTGATACTGCCATTGTTCGCATGAAGACTTTTGCCGACTATTGCACCAACGAAATCACCATTTCCGGAAATGGTGACCTTGGCATTTGGCGCATAAATAAGCCCGTCGAATGGTCGTGCGGATCGAGCTTTATGTTCAGATCCTTGGTCCCATTATAGAAAATCTGATGCTTTCTGGCATCGCCAGTGTTTACGAACTTATCGGCTTGGATATCCACGTTGCTTTGGATGAGGTGATCGAACTCGTCGGAGACAAAGATTCTGGCGGATCGCCAGTTATATTAAAGTTGTTAGGAACCTGCGTTCGTTTTGATGGAGGAGGTCTTGAGGCTTCCGGCAGGCAGGGATGTCGGAACTGAGGACGTCGGAGCCGGCGGCGCTGCCTGGAAGGGGGATACAGAAACCGGACGACGATAGATTTGTGAGTTCGGAGCCGACGTAGAGCCTGGACCGGAGTCAGGTTGAGTTCCCGACCTGAGAGTGCCGCTGAAAATGTCGGCACGCCAAAACGTTATCAGTTGAGGGATTGGGAAACTCGCCTTCGGTAGCTATGATAGTGCCCGCCGGATTGCTGCCCGACAGTCTATCTCCGGCTGTGTTAGAAGTCAATTTCCTAGTAGCATGGAACCGTTTGTATTTGATGTTGGGACCACCGAAGTCCGTGGCCTCACTTGGCGGGTTCGTGACAGTGCCATCGCCCCAAACCATAGTATTGTTGCCAGATCCACCCTTCCGTTGCTGACCAGTTTAACTTTGAATGACGTCCATCGACCTGTTGTCGGCATCAAAGGTATGGTCCTGATATGAAACTGGGTCGAATTTTGAATGATGAGTCCAGGGGGTCTACTTATCTCGTGTCATTGAATGCCAGCACATCATTTGCCACGACCGGTGCCGAGAAGTAAGGCTTAAGGATTTGCACTGGAAGAGTTTAGTATAGCTGCCATCTCAGATAAGCGCTGATACTTGTTGACAAAGCTCCTCTTTGGCTGGTAACTTCTACGTCATGCTCTCATCGATTATCGATTGCTGGGGGCTATTGCAACTGGACTGTGTGAAGGTCCAAAATGGTCCTTTGCGGCGTATAAAGATAGAGATCCTTGCTAATCATCCAGTCAAGCGTCGCTCACCGGCGGACTTTCTAACCCTAATATAAACTGATTGTCCCTCGAAGGTACGGCTGATATGCAGTCAGGGAGCTATTCTGATCTGCTCAGGAGCCCTCGGGAGGATCCACCAGTGAACTCCGTTCCTCCCAGGTCCCGAACTGATTCAGATCCTTGATGGCATAGTCCAGACCGCACTCGGCGGCTGCAGAAAGCAGTCTTCTTTCTTAACCATCTTGTCCGGAGTGCAGAAGTGCATCAGGTAGAAAGGCAAGGAGCAGAAAAAGGCTTGCGAAAGGCGCCAATAGAGAGCACCGTAAACTGCAAAGCCTTCTATCCCCTTTTTTTCCCCGCCTCTGCGCATCTTGGTTCATCGAAGGCTTGTCCTCCAAGCATATTGTCTCCTGTTCAGCTTCTGATGATGACTGAGCTCCGGTGGGTCTCTTTATTTCTAAATCGATTCTGATGCCATCAACGTATACGCCGGTGGTGATACCATAATATCTTCCATTTTCGTCAGTTGAGAATGCCGAGAAGACTGCTGGAATACCGGATCCAGATCTTTTAGGTCCGACGACTCCTGTCAGGATGGTTTGGAAGGGTGCTGATCTCTCGCCCTGATTGTGAAGATGCGTAGGTGTTCTCCGGTTGGGCGCTTTCCTGTCAAGCACATAGTTAACGTCTTATGGCAGCACCCTCGGGAGAAGATTCCGTTCAATTCATTCTCGGCGCTGCCAGTTGTAACATGGGGTCGTTCGGATCGTTCTGGAGTCTGTTAGAAGATACGGAAGGTAGAGATTCAGGGTATGCTGATCCGAAGTTCCTATGTACCTGGGCTGTCTAACATCGTTCTTGATCCTCTATATTGTGAACGCAGTGGCACGAGCATCCATCTGATTAGTGAGCCTTCTCAGTGGAAAGCACGGACAACAGCATCAGCTCGGCAAGGACTGCGGTCACGAAGACCAACATCGCAGATGCCACAACAAGCTCTAGCATCGAAACCGCCTTGTCGAGCGATTGCTTTCGTCTCTTGACTTTTCATAGCTCGTTACCAAGTTCGCTCCGAACGATCGTTCGAGAGGGGTTCTGCGGCTCGGCAGGTCGTAATTCTTGCTGTCTTTCCATTGGACCGTAATTTCTACGGTAATATTATCGGATCACTCCGGGAGAAGGTCCTGACTGGTACGAGAACAGTGCCTGGTTGCTTTCGGCGAATCTTCCTTTTTGGCTTTGTCGTCCCAGTCCAGGTTGACATAGTCCATCAAGGCAGGTGGCAGGGGCGAAGCGGCGCTGACGCTCTTCTCCAGGTTCGAGCCTGTCTCGCTCGCCATGGCTCTGTTGATCAGGACAGTGTGATTGCCCATTTTGTCGACCAGGAAAGAATACTCGACACCCGGTGCACGCATATTCGGGAGCTCGGAAAGTATCGTCCGCGCACGCTTGCTCATTTTGGCTGATGCTCGATACTCGCAATTTCTCGCAAAGAAATTGGTCAGGGCAAGAGCGATGAGAGCCCCGACGACCATGGAGACAAGAAGCTCGAGCATGTACGAGCCACGCAGATTGCGTGTCCTGCGTTTCGTCTTTGTTCTTTTTTCTGGTCTCGATCTCATTGATCCGACCATGGCCGATCCCCCGGAAGTGCCTCCGGCTAAACTCTTTGTGCCCATTTAATCTTTGCCGGCCACATAACGCAATCGCACAGGAAGGTAGAGGGGCTGGTTCGTTGCAAAGTGCGGCATATATTTCGCGAGAATGGCGTTTTTGCGGCATATATTGCTCAAAAAGAGGAGAATCTGAGAAATATATGCCGCACCCTCTGCCATGGAGCGACTGCGCGCCGATCTCCGAAGGCTGAGGCGCCGGCATGGAGGCTAATACCAGGAGAGCTCGATGCGGCGATCTCGAGTCAGCTTGGCCATGACCACCTGTTTGGAGATTCCCCGCGAGCGCATGTTCGGGCAGATTTCGAGAATCTGCTCGGCCAGGTTGCCGACCTGTCTGGTCAGGTCCCCGAAACCGACGAAGAGCTTGCTGGCGGTCGCACCGTAAACGGTGGCCTTATTGATTCTTTTCCAGTCTCGGAAAGCAGCCAGGATCTGCTGATTGGCGACTTTCGGGCGGGCGCCGGCGACCTGGCTGAGGACGATGAATTGCTCGTCGCTCAAATCTTTCATGAGCACCGCCGATTCGTGCTTCTGCCCCATATAGACGTCGCTTTTCATGACATAGACCTGGTAGCCCGGAGGCAATCTCTTGCGAATAGCGGGCAGGGTCTTCCAGAATTCGTCGATTCCGAAAGCAAGCCCCTTCGTCGGGATCTCCCTGCCTTCGAATACCGGTCTCACCTGCTCGAGATGGTCCGACAGATCGTCTTTCTTGCTTTCCATATAGCTCAACTGATTGGCCACCGTCCTGGCGTTGGCCAGCCTGAGGTCGTAAAGGAAGTCATAGACCCTGATGTTATAAACCCCGGGCTGGTTGTTCAGAGCGTCGACGGCCGCCTGGGAGAAGCCCAGAGCCCTGGCCGCGTCGGCAGGGGCTTTGACGGTCACCTCTTTGCGGTTGCTCGAGCCGGTCTTTGCCAGCTCTTTGAAGACGAGGGGGGTCGGTATCTTACCGGTGGAGCCGCGAAGATTGGGCTGCGCCAGGACCGGAGTCGCCGTCAGGGCAGCCGCGTCCAGGAAGAGAGCCGTGAGTAGGACATGGAGAGCTTTCATTCTCTCCAGCTTAGCCTATTTCTTGCCTTTGCTCGAGATGTCTTTCTGCTCGAGGACCACGAGCTTGCCTTCGTCGTTGAGTCCGATATCGAGCTTGAGATGCACCGGATGCGATGACTTGCCCTCGCTGGTCACCAGGTCGGCGAAGAGATCGACGTCGGTGGTGACTGTGGATGTCGGCTCCTGAACGACCTTGTTGATCATCACGGTCTGGTCGCCGGGAAGGGAGCGCAGTTGCTTCTTGCCGATCGGGAAGCCGGTCTCGTTCCAGTATCTTTCCATGAGCTCGGGCTTCATCACGGACATGGCTTGAATCTGCGAAGCGCGATAGGTTCTGGGGCTGAAATCGAGCATATTGGCGACATAATTCCTGACGAATTTGTCCACCTGCTCGGCTTCCATGGGATTGGCGGCTGCCAATTTGGTCCCGGTGGCTTCCGAGTCCGGGTTGAGCAGGTGAGTCAGTCCGACGAAAGCGAGAGCGATCACGGCGCCGCAGATCGCCAGGGCGGCCACGCCGCCGCCTACGAGGAATTTGTTGGCGAAAAGAGATTTCGAGCGGGCGGTATCACCGGCAGCGGCACCGCGTCTTTTTCGCAGAGGCTGCCTGAGCTCGTCCCAGTCGGTAACTTCGGGCGCGGCCGTGGCAGGGCCGGCGGCAGCTATCTTGTATTCCCCGGTCATGTCGTATTCCCGGGCGCCTTTCTTCTGAGCGAGGATGCGTGACAGTTTCAGGGACTCGTCCCCGGTGAGGAGCACGTGGCTCGTTGGGGGAGTGCCGATGCGGCGTTTGACCGAGAGGGACAGCCGGCTGTCCACCTCTTTGACCACTACCTGAAAGCCGGACTGGGTCTCCACAACCCGTACCGTGGTCACCGGCGAATGGGCTACTATGTCAGGCTCGGTGAAGATATCACCGGTGGGATCGCCCTGGAATGCCTGGGGAGACGCATAGTCGTCTGAATAAGTCACTTTGCTTTCCTCTTGTTTTGATTAACGGTGGCTCACGCAAAGCCGTATATTCAAAATCAGCCTGTAGTTTATATCGGATCTCTTGATTTGTCCTGAAACAAAGTCAATAAGCGGAAACCGGGTCTGACTGAAGACCCGGTTTCGATTCTCATTCAGGGCTCTGGCCCCGTAAGCTCAGTCTAGCTCAGCTAAAGATACTCCCTGAGTCTGGAGGATCTGCCAGGCTGCCGCAGCTTGCGAAGGGCCTTGAACTCGATCTGACGTACCCGCTCGCGGGTGACGTTGAAGAGCTGGCCAACTTCTTCCAGGGTCCGCTGTCTGCCGTCGTCGAGACCGAATCGCAGGCGGAGGACATCGCGCTCGCGAGGAGTCAGCTCATTGAGCATCTTGGCCAGATCCTGGCGCAGGAGCTCGTGAGTGACGGTGGTCTCGGGGCGATCGGTTTCGGCATCTTCGATGAAGTCGCCGAGACGAGAATCTTCTTCCTTGCCGATGGGAGTCTCGAGCGAGATGGGCTCTTTGGCAGCTTTGATGATCTCGTGGAGCTTGACGATGGATACGTCCATGGAGGAGGCCAGCTCTTGCTCGGTGGGTTTGCGGTTGAGCTCCTGGGCGAGCTGCCGGGTCACTTTCTTGAGCTTGTTGATCGTCTCGACCATGTGCACGGGAACACGGATGGTTCGCGACTTGTCCGCCAGAGCCCGGGTGATCGCCTGTCTGATCCACCAGGTGGCGTAGGTCGAGAACTTATAACCCCGCTCGTGGTCGAACTTCTCGGAGGCTCTGATGAGACCGAGGTTGCCTTCTTGAATCAGATCCAGGAAGGAGAGGCCCCTACCTATATATTTCTTGGCGATGGATACGACCAGTCTGAGGTTGGCCTGGACAAGCTTTCGCTTGGCCATCATGTCGCCTTGCAGGATCTTGCGGGCAAGCTCGATTTCTTCGTCGGGCTTGAGCAGCTGGATACGACCGATTTCTCTCAGATAGAGTCGAACCGAGTCTTCAGTGGCGATTTCTCTTGTGGACGGGAGCTCGACGGGCTCGTCATCATCGTCCATGCTGTCGTCTTCATCATCGAGGATGGTGAACTGATCGTCATCGATGAGATCCAGCTCTTCCATCTCGTTGCGTTTCGCTATGTTCTCGTCCTCGACGAGCATTCCGCGCATCATTCGATCGGTGTTCGAGGACTTCGACTTAGAAGCTTTAGGCATATTGCAGGTTTCCTCATCCTTTTAAAAGATAGATGGTGAGAATCAACGAAATATGGGTTATGTCCAGACAAATGAAAAACTGGGGCTCGGTGAGACTCGCTTAATCCGCTGTACTTTCTATATGACTTCGTGTCCGGTTCGGACCTGGTTTGTTAGCGGTTTGCGATCGCTCGAGCGCGTTGTTTCACTATCGTAGGTGCGAAGGTCGTATTCAAGAGGAATCTACACAGTTCCATAATATTTGCCTGAAATCTACGGCAATTTTTGGCTGCGACGGCAGCTCGTTTGTGCTTGAAATCCCGCTCAGTGCGCCTTTGCAAAGTATCACGGCCGTTGCCAAGGCAACGACTCGATCCTAGTATAGGTGCGACCTGTCACCTGTGCTCATCTTGTTAAGCTTGTTTAACAGCCTTGTGATATCAGGGCTTGCTCTTGAGATTGTCCTTCCGCCCTTTCGATGCCGATTTCCGCGAGCTGGCCAGGTCTTCCTGCAATAGTTTTAACTGGTCACGAAGCTCAGCAGCCCTCTCGAATTCCAGGTTCTTGGCAGCCTCTCGCATCTCTTTCTCGATGATTCGCACAGCCTGGTGGACATTTCCCTTGTCGGTTCCCGTGTATCTCTCTATCTTCCGGCGCATTGCTGCCGGATCCTTGAGAGCGGCCGTCTCTTCCTCCGGTTTGCCTCTAAGGGCTTCCAGGATACTGTTCGAGGTGGTCTTGACAATTGTTTTCGGTATGATGTTGTGTTCCTTGTTATAGGCGATCTGCATGGTCCGCCTTCTTTCGGTCTCGTCCATGGCTTTGCGCATGGAGTCGGTCATGCGGTCGGCATAGAGAATCACCTGCCCGGCGGCGTTTCGGGCGGCCCGGCCGATGGTCTGGATGAGAGAGCGCTCGGCTCTGAGGAAGCCCTCTTTATCGGCCTCCATGATCGCCACCATGCTGACTTCCGGCAGATCCAGCCCTTCCCGCAAGAGATTGACTCCCACCAGGACGTCATATTTGCCTTCTCTGAGATCCCGGAGAAGCTCGATGCGGTCCAGAGCCTTGATGTCCGAGTGCAGCCAGCGCACCCGCATACCGAGCTCCTGGAGATATTCGGTGAGATCCTCGGCCATGCGCTTGGTGAGCGTGGTGATCAGGACCCGCTCCTGCCGGGCGGTGCGCTCGTTTATCTCTTTGATGAGATCGTCTATCTGTCCTTCGATCGGACGAACCTCGATCTCCGGGTCCACCAGCCCTGTCGGTCTGATGATCTGCTCTACCACGCTGGCGCTCTCGGCAAGCTCCCAGTCACCGGGAGTGGCGGAGACGAAGACGACCTGGCCGACTTTCTGGAAAAACTCGTCGGCGGTGAGGGGGCGGTTGTCCCGGGCGCAGGGAAGACGGAATCCGTAGTCGATTAGAGTGTCCTTGCGGGAGCGATCGCCGGCGAACATGCCCCGGAGCTGCGGCACCGAGACATGGGACTCGTCTATGAAAGTGAGAAAACCGTCCTGACCGTATTTGCGAACGAAATAATCGATCAGGGTCTGTGGTGGCTCTCCTGGTGCCCGGTCCTCGAGAATTCGTGAATAGTTCTCGATGCCGTGACAGTAGCCGACCTCTTTGAGCATCTCGATGTCGAAACGTGTTCTCTGCTTGAGCCGCTGCGCCTCCACTTGCTTGTCCTGGGAGATGAGCTCTCCGACACGCTCTTCGAGCTCGAGCTCGATCTGGGCGACGGCGCGATCGATCTCGTCGTCGTCGGCTACATAGTGCTTGGCCGGATAGATCTTGACGAGGGTCGGCAGCTCTTCTATCTCTCCGGTGACCGGATTGAGCACGCTCAGGCGCTCGACCTCATCGCCGAAGAATTCCACCCGGATCACCCGCTCCTCGTAGGAGGGATAGACTTCCACGATCTCGCCCCGGGCTCTGAATTTGGCTCGCTCCACCACCATGTCGTTGCGGTCGTAATGGATCTGGACAAGAGAGCGGAGGAAATCATGGCGGTCGATTTCCTGATTCACCTGCAGCGATATGGCTGCCGACAGATAGCGTTCGGGCACGCCGAGACCGTAGATACAGCTCACCGAAGCGACCACGATGACATCGTCTCTTTCCCAGAGGGAGCGCGTGGTGGAGTGGCGGAGCCGGTCGATCTCGTCGTTGATGCTCGCTTCTTTCTCGATGAAGGTGTCTGTGGTGGGGATATAGGACTCGGGCTGGTAATAGTCGTAATAGGAGATGAAGTACTCCACGGAGTTCTCCGGGAAGAAATCGCGCATCTCATTGACCAGCTGGGCTGCCAGGGTCTTGTTGTGAGCCAGGATCAGGGCAGGCTTCTGGGTTTTTTCGATCACCCGGGCCATGGTCATGGTCTTGCCCGAGCCGGTAACCCCGAGAAGGGTCTGCCGGGCAAGACCTTCGCTGATTCCCCGGGACAGAAGCCTGATTGCTTCAGGTTGATCGCCTGAGGGCGTTAATTCGGAGACGACCTTGAATTCGGGCATGTGTCAGAGCTCAGCTCGAGACTGCCTCTTCTTCTTTCTCGGATTTCTTCTTCTCGCCGCCTTGTTTGCCGTCGGCTTTTTTGTCGGCTTCATTGATGGCGGTGGAGACTTCGTCCTGGGCGTCCGTCAGAGCTTTCTTGAAATTGCCGATCCCCTGCCCGAGGGCGCGTCCGAGCTCAGGCAGCTTTTTGGGGCCGAAGAGGAGCAACGCCACCCCGGCAACTATGGCTATATCGACTGGGCTATTCAGCATTTGCCAACCCTCCTGGTTTTCAATACTGATCCTAACATACTCTCCTATTTTGCAGGCTCGCTCCTGGGCTTAGGCGGCGTCTCTTCGAGCAATCGCTTGAGCCTGGCCTCATTGAGATAATTCTCGAGGACGCCCTCCAGAGGGTGGGAATAGACCTTGTGGTGGGTCCGGTCGGCGAGCTCGGCGATGGCGGCCTGCATATAGACGTGGTCGGGGATCAATCCTTCCGGCTCGAGATGCTTGTCGATACTGGTCGCATCGATGTGCATCCTGGGCTTGTTGTTCACGAAATTATCTTTGTTCATATCGGCTATGAAACCGACATAATGATTGTCCGGATTGAGCCTGACCCATTTGATGTCGCTGGCCAGGAGCAGGTTGTACAGGAGCGCCACGTGGGGATGATCGGGCTGTTGCTCGTTGTGGTCTATCCTGCCGGCGAAGACTGTGACCAGGCAGTTTGTGAAGCTCTTGCCGATCTGATCGAGGTAGAGGGTGCCGTCCCTGTCCTGGAAATACTCTTCGGACTCCCTCAGGGTGGCTACCTGGAGGGGCCAGTATTTCTCTTTCTTGGTGCCCACCACCTCGCCATCCTTGGTTTTGACGTCCACATTGATGAATCCGAAAGTGTTCAGGCGGGACAGAGCTGCGGTCACCTCCGGGGCGTAGAATTGCTTCTGGATCTTCGGATCCACCGCATAGCTCAGGGGAAACTCGCTGAGCTCCTCCCATGTCCCGTTGCCGTTCTCATCGAAGAAGAGGACTCCGTCCGGTGTGGGCAGCCCGTGCTTGAGGCGGGCGGCGCGATTGCGCCTTATACCCGGCTGCCAGGCGAGCTTGCGATAGTCGATCATGCAGCGGCCGGTGGCAGCGCTGCCCTGACGGTAATGCTCATTGATAAAGAGCTCTTTGGCGGTGCCCAGTATGGAGGGGCAGAGGAGGGAGCCCACCGGGCTCTCGTAGAAGGCCATCCACTTTATGAACGAGAGCTCCTCGGCGAATCTCGCCAGGGTGACCAGGGTGATATTCGCCGAGTCGTGCCAGGCTACAATGCCGAAATTGCTTGCTTCGAGCCTCGTGGTCACCAGGGACTTGATGTTCTTGCCCTGGTAATCGGCCGTCTGACCCGAGGCGAAGAGCAAGACGTCTTTGAGGACGGTCTGGGAAGTCTTGCCCCGCTCATCCCAGGAGCCGCCTGTGTGAAACTTTGTGAGACCGCCACCGGGGAAGGCGAAACGCACTTCGGTGAAACCGGACTGGGGGGCGTGAATCGAAAATCGCAGTCCGCTCGCCTTACCATGGCCGGGAAGCAGCACCACTATCGGTGCGCCGTTCTTGTAGCGAGACATGGTCGGATACGAGATGGTGACTGCGATACGTCCGACCGACTCGTCGCTGCAATTTACATAGGTGCTCACGCTCTTCTCCGGCACCGCGGGCAGTTCTTTCATGCTCTCCGGCGGCAGCTCGGGTCGGGCCGCCGACCATGCCGGCCAGGCTGAGCAAAGCAAGACAAGTAAGGCCAGGAGAGTCCGGGCGATACTTGCCCGGTTGCTTGCTCTCCGGGAACTGGAATGGTCGATTCGGGCGGCTGTCGTGCTCATAAGCTGGTTGTTAGGTTATCAGCTCTGACGCTCGCGAGACGGTCGGGTTTCCTTAGAAACCGCCCCAAGAGCGAGACCTGCCGGCAAATCGGCATCTCTTCCAGGTTTTTGGCTCATGAAATTTAAGTAATAGCCTTAATAACGTCCCTCAGGACGGCAGCAGAGGCTGCAAGCGAGTGAAGTCGGCCAGGTGCTCGAATCCCGAATAGACATTTTTGAGGATGCCGTGCCTGAGCAGTCGCCTGCCCTCGTCTTCGTCGTTGACCATGACTTTCTCGAAAAAGCCGTCCACCGGAGCCGAAAGCGGTTTGAGGCTGGCGATCAGGTGCCTGTACTGGTCGATGCCGGTGGGCTCGAAGCGATCGAGCTCGGGCTTGATCTCTTTGTACTTGCTCCAGAGCGCCTTCTCCGCTTCCTGGCTGATTTTCGATTCGTCCACGATGGAGGGCGAGTCGGGCTTGAGAATATTGCCCAGGCGCACACCGGCCCGGACCAGGGCGAAAGAGCTGTCGCCTTCGATCAGCTCTTCCAGGGCTTTCAGCCTGACGGCGGTGTCGGCGACGCCTTGCATGGGTCTGCCGGCGCTCATCACGGCATCGATGATCTCCCGGCGGTGACCGGACTCCAGAAGCCGGGCTCGCAGCCGCTGGCTGAGGAATTCCACCAGGTCCGCGCGGGTGGATTGTCGATCGAATTCTTTTTCTTTCCTCGATCGGCGACCGGCCACCATGGGCTCGAATCGGTCGAGGAGCTCATCTATGAGAGCTTCGAGATCGAGGCGCTGATTCTCGAGGGGCCCGTCCAGGAGGATATCGATCAATCCCTGGGCATTTCTCCTGAGCGCAAAAGGATCGCTCGAGCCAGACGGGCGTTTGCCCAGGCAGAAGAGACCGGTGACATGATCGAGCTTGTCGAGAACCGCCGCCATGGCGCCCACCATGTCGCCGGGCAGCCCGTCGTCATTGTGCCGGGGCGAGTAATGGCTGGCGATGGCGGTGACCACCTGCTCCGGCATGCCCTCGAGCTCGGCGTACCAGGCGCCTACATAGCCCTGCAGCTCCGGCAGCTCGCCGACCAGATTGGTGACCAGGTCGAGCTTGCAGAGCTTCATGGTCTCCTCGAGACAGACCGAATGTTTGGAGTCCAGCCCCAGTTGCCTGGAGACGGAAGCGGCAAGCCCGACGAGGCGGTCGCGTTTGTCCAGGTAGCTGCCCAGACCGTGCTGGTAGGTGAGCTGGCCCAGAGCTTCCAGCCGCTCGGTCAGCTTGATCTTCTGATCGTCGAAATAGAAGAACTTGCCGTCGGCGAGCCGGGCTTTGAGGACCCTCTCGTTGCCCTGGCGGATGGTCTTCTGGGCGGCCTCCACGTCGTTGTTGGCGACGGTGATGAAATGCGGCAGGAGATTGTTGGCGGTGGCGCTCTGGTGATCGCCGCTTGTGCCGGACCGCTCCACAGGGAAGTATCGCTGGTGGTGCACCATGATCGTCTCCAGGAGCTTGTCGGGCAGAGCCAGATAGTCGTCGGAGAAATTGCCCATGAGCGCTCGCGGCCACTCGGTGATGTTCACGACCTCATCAAGAAGCGCGCCACTGGTGAGGCGTCCCGCTTCTCCTTGCACCGAAGCAGCCAGGCTCGTCACTTGCTCTTCGATGAGCTTCCTGCGCTTTTCGGGGTCAACGAGGACTTTGCCTTTCGCCAGGCTCGGCTCGTATTCATCGGGCGAGGCCAGGTCGATAGGCGCCGGGGCGAGGATTCGGTGTCCGTGGGTGGTGCGCCCGGCTTCGATATTCTCCATCTTGAAGGGCACCACCTCCCGGTCGAGAAGCGATACCAGCCAGCGAATCGGCCGGGAGAATTTCAAGCTGGACTCTCCCCAGCGCATCAGCCTCTCGCCCGATATCTGGGCGATCACCGGCGGCACGATCTCGCTGAGGAGCGCCGAAGTCTCTTTCCCTTTGATAAGCAGGTTGGCCACCATATAGTCGGTGCCGCCGATATTCTCTTTCTCGAGCCTGTCGACAGGCAGTCCGCTCTTGTCGGCGAATCCCAGAAGCGCCTTATTGGGCTTGCCCTCGCCATCGAAACAACGATCCACCGGGGGACCTTTGCGTTTCTCCTGCCTGTCGGGTTGCCTTTCTGGAAGTCCTTCGATAAGCGCGGTAAGGCGGCGCGGCGTCGCCAGGGTTTTGATAGCCCCGGGCTCGATGCCGTGCTCGCCGAGTGCCTGGCCGAGCAATTCGGCCAGTCTTCTTCGCGCCTCCGGAATATGCCCGGCAGGCAGCTCTTCGGTTCCAATCTCTAAAAGGTATGTATGGCTCATTGCCAGATTATATTAGGTAGGGGAAAAATTAACAGACGGTTGCTCGTCTCAATCAGCCTTCCGATACTAAATGGTACTCAACGGACCTCAAGGAGCTTCCTCTGGTTGTTGAAAACTCGTGATCTGCCCCATATGCGGTGTCGAGCCGGGGTTCTAAAGGGTATCAGGAGAGTGCCGGAAGTTGCAAATTTTGGACACAGGCGAGAAGTTGACTTATGATAGAACCCTGAAAGCCCTACTTACTAGATGACAATCTATGCATAAGCGACCGGCAGTTTGTTTTTTTTCCAGCGTTCTTCTCTCCGCTCTTCTTTTGAGCGGCTGCATGAAGCACAAAGACGACGATCTGGCTGTGCTCGAGGAGAAAGGACCCAAGTGGGGGTTCATCGATCACAGCGGCAAATTCGTATTGAAGCCGCAGTTCCGCAGGGTCAAGCAGTTCTCCGAAGGTCTCGCCGCTGCCGACCTCCACGCTCGCTGGGGTTTTATAAATAGAGACGGCGAGTGGGTCATCCAGAGAGACTACGAGGACGTCAAGGATTTCTCCGCCGGTCTCGCGGCGGTAGAGAAAGACAGCAAGTGGGGCGCCATCGACAAGAACGGCGCTATCAAGCTGCCCATCAAGTATCTCGATGTGGGCGTCGCCCACGAGGTCAACCCCGACGCCGAAGACCATGCTGTTCTGATGCCCTACAAAGAAGAGAACGGCAAGTGGGGCTTCAAGGATTTCGGACCGCACGGCAAGGGCGATATCGAGCCGAAATATATGGATGTCAAATATTTCAACGATGGTCTCTGTCCGGTTAGCAATGGCAGTCTCTGGGGCTATATAGACAATACCGGCACTCTGGTGATCGACTACAAGTTCCTGACAGCCACGCCCTTCAAGAATCGCGTTGCTGAATGCCAGATGGGCGACGATTTCCTCTGGGTGGACCAGATCGGCACCATGGCCGAGAAGTCCAGGCTGGACAGCAATTTCCTGTTCTTCGACGGGCTTGCCCTGCAGCAGAAGCGAGGCAAATTCGTTTTTATCAACCGCACGGGCAAGCGTGCCTTCAAGAAGAAATTCCGTTTCGCCGACAATTTCTCCGAGGGGCTTGCCGTCGTGCAGCCTATCGATTCGGACAAGCGCGGATTCATAGACAAGCGGGGCGAGATCGTCATCCAGCCTATCTATGATGACGCCAGAGGCTTCTCCGAGCAGCTCGCCGCAGTGAAAGTCGATCCCGACGAGTTCTTCAAGATCTACAAAGACGACGGTACTCCAAAGGTGCCCAAGAAGCCCGAGCCCAAGCCCGCCGGCGAGGATGAGGACGAAGACGAGAGCGGCGATGCTCAAGATGGCACCAAATCTGATGGCACCGCCGGCGAAGGAGCCGGCGCAAAGGAACAATCCGATGGCGCTGAGACCGAGGGCAAGGCGGCATCCGAGAAAAAGGGCGAAGCCCAATCGGAAGAGAAGACCAAAGAGAAATCGGAAGAGAAATCCGGAGAGAAATCGGACGCCAGAGCCGAGACCAAGTCAGAAGCTAAATCCGAGTCCAAGCCCAAGCCCGGGTCCGAGTCCAAGCCCGAGTCCAAGCCCGAGTCCGAGCCTGCTAAAGATAAAGGCTCGACCGGTGGTGCCGGTGGATCAAGCAAGAAAGAGAGCTCCCCGGGCAAAAAGAGCTAGCTGAGTCATGGATTCGAGCTGGCTTGCTTACTGGCCTCTCGCGGCAGGCGCAGCCCTGACTCTTCTTGCTATCCTCGCCTGGCAGGCGAATTCGCGTCAGGGTAGCGCCTCTCCGGCTCAGATCCAGTCCAGCCTCTCGAGCGCCGCTCTGGCGAGAAAAAGTGGCGATCACGAGCAGGCGATCATGCTCTACGAGCGTGCTCTGGCGCTTATCGAGGCCCAGAGCCCGCCGGACAAGTCCTATCTGAGCGCCTGCCTGGTCAGTTATGCCGAGAGCCTGGATCGCACCGGCAAGATGAAGGAAGCCAGGGATGTGCGGAGCCGGTTGATGTCGCTCTGGAACAGTGCTCTCGAGGAAAGGGATACAGAGCTCATGACCGAGGTCGATTATCTTTGCGCCAGCGCCGACTTCGGCTCAGCCACCAGCGATGTCGCCAACTATTATGAGCGGCTACTGGCTTTCAGAGAGAAGGCCTATTCGCATAAGAGCGATATATTCATCAATACGGTGGTTATCTATGCCGGTCTGATGCGCCGCCTCGGAGAGAAAGCGATTGCCGACGACCTCGAGGCTCACGCCGAGAAGCTGCGCAAGGGCGGACCCAGGGAGTTCGTCATTCCCGGAGAGGCGGCCAGTGAGGAGTCATAGAGCCGTCTGCGCCTTGCTGATGCTGTTTCTCGTCCTGGCTCAGCTTCTCCTGCCGGCGCCCGCCGCAGGAGAAAATGAGGAAGCAGGATACAGCTATGAAGGTCTCGAGTTTTTCGGCTCGTCTCAGATCACTCGCGGCGAGCTCGAAGGTCTGATTCATTTACGCAGCGGCGCCGGCATGAAGGCGGTGGACCGGGCCTGCCGGAAGCTCCAGAGCTATTTCGAGAAAGCCAGGCTCACCGCCAATATAGACAAGGTATACTCCCCGCCCGACAGGGTCTATATCTCAGTCGATGTGGTGGAGAGCTCCCACGATAAGATCCCCACGAGGCTTCTGGACAATCCGCACAATGTCCTGACCAGGAGCGAGAAGCCCGACATGCTGCTGGACCGTTTGCACGAGCGCCTGGACCTTCTCCAGAGCGAGGGACGCCCGGCCGGAGAGCGCTATGAGGGTGGCGTGCTCCTCTACTCCGATGAGGCGGCCAATCAGATTATCGAGGACCTCAGACGTTTCGGTCCGGCCATGCGCGAGGACTGGCTCGAGGTAGTGCGAAGCGACCCCAATCCGGAGCGGCGCCGCCGGGCTATCGAGCTGCTCAACTGGGCCGGGCTCTACTCTCGCACCTGCTACCTGCTTATCCGGTCGGTGGACGATACCAATCACAAAGTGCGGGCGGCAGCGGTGCGATTCATTTATCCCCGTCTGGACATATTGCCTGTGGACTTCCCTTACGAGCCTCTGATGCAGGCTGTCTGCCGGCAGGCGCTGAGGCCATCCCACGACGACCGGATCAAATCGCTATATCTCATCCTCAAGCTCATCGAGAAGATGCCGGATCTTACTCCCGAGGCCCGGGACAGAACGATGGAGGCGGTGAAGCGCTATGCCGGTCAAAGCCGCATCCCGGCTCTGCGCAACGTGAGCGAGAGACTTGCCACCATTTATGCGATGCCGATCAAGGTAAAGAAGAGACAGTGGTCCGACGAGCCCAGCTCAGGGTTTTGACCGAAATTTTAATGATACGGACTGTTTGAAATACAGGATTTTGGGCACAAACAATTTAGCCGGCAGGAGTCGAAAGCGACCCAGGATTAATATACATACAAATTATGAGGGCGCCTTCTGCCGGCGCCTTCTTTTTTTCTGCCGGAAACTTCTATCTTATCCGGCCCCGTCCATCGTAAAAGAGCCTCTCGACTGGCTTCCCGCCCAGCAAATGCGACTCGACAATCTCATTCACGTCTTCTACTTCTACATGGCTGTACCAGACGGCCTCGGGATAGACCACGATCATCGGTCCGTTGCCGCACTGATCGAAGCAGCCTGACTTGTTTATCCGGATCCTGTCTTTGAGACCCCGGTCGAATATCGCTTTGCGCAGCGCCGAGAGCACCGCCTCCGCCCCTTGCTCGGGACAGGTCTTGCCGGTGGTGCAGACGAATACATGTTTGTCGAAGATATCCATCACTCTATTTTAAGGCTTGATGTTAAGAATGCATCGGGCCCCTGTAATATTGAGAACATATCCTTGACCTGGAGCAGGCTCAACTGGGACAATCCACGCTGCGCTTCATGCGCCGACCGCAGACAGTCGGTACGTCCCTTGATTAGGGGCGTTTAATGAGAAATCGCCGGCCCAGGTCACACAAGAGATTGTTTTCTCCGGAGAAGCCCCGCTTCAGTGGGTCTGATCCTGTGTGGTCCCTGCGGCATACGGCAGGGATTTTTTTTTGCCGTATTTGCAAAGGAACACTATGACCCAATAAGGAGGCGTCATATGGCCACCAGAGAACGCAAGCAGGAGGTTGTCGCCGAACTGCAAGAGTTCTTCAAAGACGGCAAGGTGGTGATTGTCGCTGATCTGACAGGTTTCACCGTCGAGGAGCTGACAGGCTTCCGTCGCACCCTGAGCCAGGACAACGCGAAACTTCGCATCGCCAAGAACACTCTTGTCAAAAGAGCGATCGGCGAGTCCGACTTCGTGGTGCTCGAGAGCCTTGCTAAAGGACCCTCAGCTTTCGTGGTCGGTTACGACGACCCGGCACAGCCGACCAAAACGGTCGTCGAAGTGCTGAAGAAGGCGAAGAAGGGTACTATCCGCGGTGGTGTCCTGGAAGGCAAGACCCTGAACGAGAACCAGGTGAAAGACCTGGCCAGCCTGCCCAGCAAAGAGCAGCTGCTTTCCTCGATCATGGGCGGACTCGATTCTGGTGCCCGCAATATCGCCGGCATCATGGAGTCCATCATCAGAGACATCGCTCTTCTTGCCGAAGAAGTCGCGAAGAAAAACGAAGCCGCTTAATCATCAAATAGGAGTAAGAAAATGGCTACCAAACTTTCAGTTGACGAACTGCTCGAGCAGATCGGCTCACTGACCCTGCTCGAAGCTGCCGAGCTCAAAACCAAGATGGAAGAAACTTTCGGCGTGACCGCCGCCGCCCCCGTGGCTGCCATGGCCGTTGCCGGCGTTCCTGCCGCTTCGGAAGAAGAAGAGAAGACCGAATTCGACGTCATCCTCACTTCTGTGGGCGACAAGAAGATCAACGTCCTCAAGATCGTTCGCGAGCTTACCGGACTCGGTCTCAAAGAAGCCAAAGAACTGGTAGATTCGGCTCCCAAACCGGTCAAAGAAAAGATCAAGAAGGAAGAAGCCGAAGATATGAAGAAGAAGCTCGAAGAAGCAGGCGCCAAGATCGAAATCAAGTAGCGCATTGCTGCAACCTGGGCTACCCTGGATAATGTGAATTCACAGGAGTATTCGAATGCGCTGCCCGGGTTGCAATCTCTACCATCCTTCCCAGTACGACAAGTGCGTATCCTGCGGAATGGATCTCAGAGGTGCAGCAGAGCAATCGGACAATGGAGCAGCAGGCGTATCGGTGAAAGCCGAGCCTGCTGCTTCCGATTCTCCGGAGCCGGTTCCCGGCTCCAAGCGGCGCTCCAAGAATCTCAAGCATGAGAGCCGGGCCGGCGTCCCCACCATGGTGGGTATCGTCACCGCCCTGACGATTCTCCTGGTGTCGGCCGGGGCTACGTTCTTTTTCCTCACTCAGTCGAGCGACGACCAGAGGCTCCTGGCCAGAGGGCGGGAGCAGCTTTCCAAAGGTCAGTATGCATTTGCCGTCGAGACCCTGAATAAGGCGGTGAAGCTCAAGCCCCAGGAGCCAAGAGCTTATCTGCTCCTGGCCCGGGCTTATGTGGGCATCGACAAAGTCGATCAGGCCTGGGACGCTATCAAGAAAGCCCAGCAGCTCGGTCAGGGCGTGGTTTCGGAGCCAGAGCTCGCTTCGGACCTGGCCAATTACTACCGTCTGCGAAAGAAATATGACCGGGCCATCGAGCTCCTCAGACCGCTCGCCATGCAGGATGTGGCCGGCAAAAAAGGCGAGCTCGCCGATCTCGACGGGCTCTGGGGCGACGAGGCCCTGGCCTCCGGCGACCTTGACACCGCCCTCAGGTGCTGGGAAGAGGTGAAGGATCTCAAAGCCGGCAGCCGTCTGGGCGAGGCCGAGGCTCGCCTGGCCACGATCTACGAGAAGATGGCCAAGCAGTTCGCTGCCGAGAATAAAGACGAGGACGCCCTCAACTATCTCTCCAAGCTCACTCATATAGCCCAGAACCCCAAGCATTATCAATTCGCCGCCGAGATCTACGAGCGTTCGGGCAAGCTCGATCTGGCTATCGATCAATTGCGCAAGGCAATCGAGCTGAGCAATGACGCCCAGCTTCAGCGGGAGCTCTCGTCGCTTCTGGCCCGCCGCGGCAAAGAGCTCATGGACAACGGTCAGACCGACACCGGTTATGCGTATCTGCAGCAGGCTCGCTCCATCGATCCCAGCAGCGTCGTGCCCGATGTCACCCTCAGGCAGGTCTGGGTCGGTCTCGATCCGGTAAGCAAGACTGCCAAGATCGAGGGCGAGGTCTGGAATCCCGGCGAGCGCAGTGTCGGCTCCCTGTCTCTGAGAGCGGAGCTCTATGACAGCAAGACTCTGGAGACCCTCTGGACGAAGGAGAACCGTCTCATCGACGAGTTCGTCCGCCCTCTCGGCTCGCGCCAGTCCAGAGAGTTCGAGTTCGTTTCGGGAGTGCACACCAAAACAGACGGCAGTGTGGAGTTCAAGATCTTCGTGGACGGCGCCCTCTACAAAGCCTATAAGGTCGAAGCCGGCAAGCCCAGACCGAGCTTCCAGACAGCCGGCGGGGAGCCACCGCCTCTGGCGCCGCCGGTTAATTCGAGACCAATACCCACCACTACCTCGATGCCCCCTCTCAAGATCAATCCCCAGACAGGTACTACCGGCAATACCGGGGCCCCGGTGCCGGGAGCGCCAGTGCCCGGAGGTCAACCTGGAGCCAGCACCACGGGCAGTACCGGCTCGCCGGAGGAGCGCACTCTCCGGGATCTCGATTTCTAGCTCGATCTAAGGTATCAATCTCGAGCAGTAAGACTTCTTTGCCGGAGGAAACTGACCGTCAGCCGTTGTTGACCCGGTCTCCGCCCTCTCCCTGGGCGTTGGCCAGGAACTCCAGGGCCCGGTCCACCAGGTCCATCTCGTTGCGGGCATGGGTGGGGAATGAGACCACGCCGACGCTGCAAGTCACCCGCAGGTGCTTGAGCTCTTCGCTTATAGAGGTCCCTTTCAGCCTCTCTCTAATACGCTCGCCCACCACCACGGCCCGGGAAGAATAGGTCTCGGGGAAGATCACCGCCAGGCGGTTGTCCGAGCAGCGTCCCGGAATATCCACGTCACGGATGGCTTTGTTGATGATTTTGGTGGTGGAGCGAAGCATGTCCTCGACGATCATGGAGCCGTACTGGCGGCTATAGGTCTCCATGTCGTCTATCTCGACGATCAGGATCGAGCAGGGGCGCTTATAGCGCTTGGCTCGCTTGAGCTCGTATTCGAGCTTGCGCATGAATGTCTTGAAGTTGAAAAGACCTGTGGACTTGTCGAGCATGCTCACTTTCTCGAAGTGCTCGAGCTTGTCGTCCGAGATGAATTGCCTGGATCGGTCAAGCGAGCGCTGCTGCTGCTCTTCCTTGAACTTCTGCCGGTCGTCCTGGGTTTTTTTCACCATCTGGGTGAACTTGGTCTCCCGGGCGTATGACCAGCCTTCGCGATCGTCGTCGTCTCTTCCCATCTTCTTCTTTCTGAACCCCTCGGGTATCGGCCTACTGATATTCTAGCCGAGAATTCCCCGGATAAGAACCTGTTTCGAGTACAGGAGAGGTATCTGTGGTCATGCCCAGAAATGGGCTTCGGAAGCCGTTTTTCCCGGGGACCGCTTTCGAAAATCCCGGAATGCTTGTAAAGTGGTGGTATGAGCGATTCTTTCATGAAACGGCACCTGGCCTATTATCGTAGCCAGCACACCACTCCCGGGTGCCGGATGACGCACCTCCTGGGCGTTCCCATGATCTTTCTATCGATCCCCATGCTCTTTTTCGACTGGAAAAGAGCCCTCGTACTCTTTACCGGGGGCTGGCTCCTGCAATTCATCGGGCATTTCGTCTTCGAGAAGAACAAGCCGGTCCTTTTGTCCGATAACAGGCATCCATATACGCTTCTATCCGCCCTGATATTCGTCGGCTCCGAGTGGCTCGGCACCGCCAGGCAGGCGAGCCTGAGGCTGAGCCGCAAATCCGGAAATAATGGCTCGTCCGGGTAACCAGCCGGGATATATCTATGGAATAATTCTCCTGTTACCAGTTATCGATAGTTTTCCGAGCGCCCTTGAAAATCCTCATAGCCACCCTGCTGGTACTTATACAAAGCGTAAGCCTCGGTATCGCGGACGCCGCTGCCTGGGAGACCTATGACTTCTCGGCCGTGCGGGTCGCCGGCGGAGCGGCATTTCTGGTAACCGACGGAGATGGAGAAGAGGCTTCGGTGCGGGCCGCTCATATAACCGCCAAGGTCAACGAGATTCTCACCAAGCCCGAGCTCAAGCCCCAGGACATCGAGGCGGCCCTGAGACCGGACGGCAGCTATGCCGTGGTCCTGGGGGACAATGTCATCGCCATGCCTTCCGAGCGGGACGCTCAGGTGTTCGGCTCCACCCGGGAGAGTCTCGCCCGCAAGTGGGCGGAGAGCCTGAGGGAGAAAGCCAGCAGCATGGAGCCGATCTTCCGGGAAGGCGGCAAGTTCGATATCAAGATGCTGGGAGAGCACCAGGTCCTTCTCCTTCTTCTCCAGATAGCGATTCTACTGAGCGCTGCTTTCATCTGCGGTCAGATCGTGGTGAGTTTCGGCCAGCCTGCTGTAATCGGCCAGATGCTGGCTGGAATCATCCTCGGCAAGTCTGTTTTCGGCACGGTCTTTCCGGATTTCGCCGGGCTCATCTTCCCGGTCTCCACCAATCAGAATAGTCTTCTCGAGGTGGTCTCCTGGTTCGGAGTGATCTTCCTTCTCATGCTCACCGGTCTCGAGACCGATGTCGAGCTGATTAAAGCCCAGGGCAAGTCGGCCCTGGGGGCCTCCGTCCTGGGCATACTCGTGCCCTTCTCGGCCGGCTTCGGCTTTGCTTATCTCATCCCCGCCGATATCCTGCTCAATCCAGGACACCGTATTATCGTGGCACTTTTTCTCGGCACCGTATTCGCTGTCTCGTCGGTGCCGGTGATCGCCAAGATTCTCATGGACATGAAGCTCCTGCGCCGGAATGTCGCCCAGGTCATTCTCGCCACCGCCCTGGTGCATGATACCGTGGGCTGTATCATCCTCGCCCTGGTGGCGGCCCTGGCGAGCGCCCACTCCACCCTCGGGCCCGAGCTTCTCAAGGCTCCGGTGGGCACCGCGGCCTTTCTGACGGTGGCATTTCTGGGCCGCAAGTATTTCTTCAATCTGCTTCGCTGGATAAACGATCGCACAGAGAAAGACGATGCCCTGGTCACCGCCGTGACGGTCCTCCTCCTTCTCAGCGCTGCTTTCACGCAGTTCGTCGGGGTGCACGTCGTCCTGGGCGCTTTTATAGTCGGCTTTCTTCTTTCCCAGACGCCCATCGTGGGCAAACGGGTGATTCACTCTTTCGAGGTGATCACTATGGGAATCTTCGCGCCGATCTTCTTTGCCGGTGCCGGTCTGCATGTCAATCTGCAACTCCTGGCCGATCCCATGCTCTTGTTTCTCACCATCGGCATGACCCTGGTGGCCTGCGCCAGCAAGGTGGGCGCCAATTTCGTCGGGGGCAGGTGGGGCGGTCTCAGCAAATGGGAGGCTCTCTGTCTCGGTTTCGGCGCCAATGCACCGGGAGCCATGGGCCTCATCGTCGGCATCCTCGGATATTCCATGGGGATCATCACGGTGGAGCTGCTTTCCATAATCATCGTCATGTCTCTTCTCACCACGGCGATCACGCCGCCTCTGATGAAGTGGGCCCTCAAGCATGTGACCATCGGTGACGAGGAGCAGGAGCGCCTGGACAAAGAAGAAGCCAAAGCCACCACGCACCTCTCCAATATCACCCGGGTGCTGGTCCCCACCGGCGGCGGTACTTATGCTCCCATAAGCGCTCATATACTGAGAGCCCTGGGAACCGATCATATGCTCGAGGCGACTGCGCTCACGGTGTTTCAAGAAGGCGAGTCCGGAGACGGCGAGTCCCGGGAGACCGAGTCCAAAGTGCAGGCGATGATGCCCACAATGACCGAGATTGCCACCACCCAGAAAGTCACCATGATCAGAAGGCAGTCGAAGGGCGATAATCGGGCTCTCAAGATCCTGGAGGAGGCCAAACTCGGATACCAGCTCATACTGATGGGAGCAACCAGGGCTTCCGAGAGCAGCCCCTCGGTCTTCGGCGAAGTCGTGGATGCGGTGGTGGCGGACAGTCCCTGCCCGGTCTTCGTGCTGAGAAGACCTGACAAGGACGAGGGCAAGCCCATCAAGAAGATTCTCATACCCACCATAGGCTCCGAGACTTCTCTCAAATCCACCGAGCTCGGTCTGGTGATCGCCCGGGACAACAAAGCTCGTGTCACCTTCCTGTCGGTGGTGGAGTCTGTGCGTGACCCAAGCCGCACTGTGAAGTTCCTTACCGAGGACATTGCCGAGAGCACTTACAGGCTCGGCAGAGCCTTCGAGGTGGAGATCGAGACCATGGTCAGGGAAGCCGAGACGGCTGCCGGAGCCATCCTCTCGGTGGCCAAAGAGATTGGCGCCGATGCCATCATCCTGGGTGGCGAGCGCCGGCCCACCAAACAGCTCTATCTCGGTCAGATCGTCAGGACCGTCATGCAGCAGGCCGACTGTATCGTCGGCGTCTATGTCCTTTAGAGAGTCGCTTCTCTTTCGAGCTTCTCTTTCTCGAAACGTGCCATCTGGTTGTCCGGATCGATATTGAGGGCTTCTTCGATGGCCGTCAGGGCCTGACGTTTGCGACCCCGCTCGAGATTGATCCGGGAGAGCTCGAGCCATGCCTGGACATGGTTGGGATTGATGGCAATCGCCTTTCTCACCATTTTCTCGGCTTTGCTCAGGCTTCCGGTGAGCCTGTTTATTCGACCCAGGGCGACATAGGAAGGCTCGAACTTGCTTTCTTTCTCGACACAACGGTTATAGAAGCTCTCGGCGGAGAGCAGATCTCCAGCCAGCTCGGCGGTCTGAGCCACGAGAAATTCCTTGGTCAGGGGCAGATCCACCGGCTCGGCAGGCAGAGAGCCTTTGAGGAAATTGTCGATTCTCTTTTTCGTGGCATGATCTTTTTTCTCCTGGCTCTCCACCAGCTCCATGGCTTTCATGGCGAACTGCCGGCTGGTATCGAGGAGGAAAAGTCCGTGACACTGGATAGCCAGCTCCAGCATCTCGGAGGCGGTGGCATCCCTTGCCGCCCTGGGAGGGCTGGGCATATAAGCAAGCCCGGAGCCGAATTTCAGAAGTCGGCTGGCTTCCTCGAGCTTTTCCTGGGAAGCCGCTTCCTGACCGGTACGGCTGAGGAGCATTGCATAGGTGCTCAGGGTCTGCCCTCTGACGATTTTCATCAGATTGCTTGTAGCGCCATCGGTAATCTTCAGTGACTCCTCCAGGCATTCCTGGGCTCTGACATTATCCTTGCGGGTCAGATTTATCCGGGCAAGATCATTGAGATAGTCGGCTATCTTGATGGTGTCGTTGATATCTCTGGCCTGCTCAAGGGCCTGGCTCACCAGCTTGTCGGCTTCCTCGAGACGGCCTGCCTGGGCGTACCAGCTCGATAGCTGGGCCATTGAATTGGCCCGGTCGGCTTTCAGGGTGCGGGCTATTCCCTGATTTACCGGTCTGCCGGAGCCGATGGCATCGAGAGCTTCTTCGCGCAGGCTGAGAGAGCGCCTGTACAGGTCCTCAAGCTCCAGCATTTTCTTCTCTCTTGCTTTGAGCCGTCTGAGGGAGTCGATAGAATCGGCCAGATCCGTGGCGGCGAAAGCGAAAGCTTCTTTGTTGTCTTTGCCCTTGAGCTCTTCATAGGCTTTCTCCTTCTTTCTTCTCTCCGCCTCGAGATCGCTCTGGGACTCAGGCCAGGTCGGCCAGGGGAAAGGATTGCTCGCCAGGCGGCCGTTCCATCTTTCCTTGAGCGCCTCTTCCGGCTTGCCCAGGCGGTCCAGGATAGCGGCGCGGATATTTTTGTAATACGAGTCCGGGACTATTTTTATGGCAGCATCGATCGCTTTCAGGGCAGCGTCGGGCTTGTCCAGTTTCAGCATTGCTACGGCAGAGGCTGCATAGATTCCCGGATCTCTGGAGTCTTTCGTATCAAGACGGGAGGCTTTGAGAAAATCGCCCAGGGCGCTGGCATATTTCTCGAGCTGCATATATGAGTGACCGCGCCAGTAGTAGCCTTCTTTGGAAGTGGGGCAGAGCTCGATCACCCGGGTGAAATCCTCCAGGGATTTATCGAACTGGCCCAGGCAGCATCTCAGATAGCCCCGGTCCCTGAGGGCCTGGGTGTTGCCCGGGTCCAGAACTATGACCTGGTCCGCCACAGCGATGTCTTTCTCGATAAGCTCGGGATCGTTCACCATGCTTGGTACCGAGTGCTTGAGAAGAGTCTCGGCTCGCTCGGCGTTCCTGGACTTGCTGGCGCCTTCTCGAACCAGAGCTACGCCCTCCGAGAAGTCATTGGCCCACTTGTACTGCGGCTTGATGACGAGATTCCCGGAATTGTCGATATAACCGAAACTGCCGTCCACTTTCGCCGAGCGCAGACCGTCGGCGAGCCTGCCTATCTGCTCGTACTCGAACTTGCACAGCGTCTTTCCTTCTCTGGTGAGAAGCGCGAATTTCAAATCGGGATAGGCGAAATAACCCGGCTCCAGGGGCGTGGTCGATTCGTCGAAATCATCGCTGGCCCCTTTCTTCCTGGTGATGATATAACCGTCACCGAATCTGGTGACGTCCGCGAAGCTGTTGGGGATCGGGGAGACATCCCTGCCGACTACCGCGGTGCCGTCCCGGAAGCCTTCCCAGACCATGTCGTACTCCGGCTTGATCTGCCATTTGCCGGTGCGATCTATGAAGCCGAACTTACCGCCTTCTTTGGCTGGGGCCAGCTCGCCCTCGAAGCTTCCTGCTTCTTCGAAGCGAGGCTTGATCACCGTCCTGCCGCTGGTATCGATAAATCCCCATTTCTTGTCCACCTCGATGGCGGCGAGCCCCTGGGAGAAGGATTCGGCCCTGGTGCACTGGGGCTTGATGGCGACCTTGCCGGTTTTATCCAGGAAAACGAAACCGTCCTTGTCCCGGGCCAGTGCCAGGCCGTCACTGAATTCCATGAGTGAGGAATAAACAGGCGGAATGACGAATTTGCCGTCTCTATCTATGAAACCGGCTTTGCGCGAGCCGGCGATGGCCAGGAGCGCTTTCTGCATATTGCTCCGGTTCGGATCCGCCAGGAGGGTTTTCAGATCATCTCCCGGGGTCTCCTGGAACTCTTTCGAGCCCTTGCGCACAAAAGCGATGGCGAGACCGTCATGGAAGGGTCTCACGGCAGCGAAGCGCGGCTGGATCTTGAGCTCACCGGATCTGTCGATGAAGCCCCAGTCCTCGTCGACTTTCACTGCGGCCATACCCTCGGAGAATGGCTTGGCGAGCTTGTAGTCGGCACCGATTTTCAGATCGCCGCTCCTGTCTATATAAGACCATTGCCGGTCCAGGAGAACCGGGGCGACTCCTTCCGAGAAGGGCATGGCCTGCTCGAAACTGTATGGCACCGCCCGCTTGCCCTCTTTGTCGATATAGAACAGTTGCGGGTCGGAGAGACCGAGCCTTCCCCGGGCCGCCAGCCTCAGGGGCGAAGCTCCCGTCCTGGTTGTTTCGTTCGCCGCCGCCCCGGGCACGGGAGCCGCGGTCAGGACAAGAAAAGCTATGGTAACGGCGCTTGGTTTTCTTCTCATTTGCTCTTTTCGTCCAGGGTTCCGGAGACCGATATCACAGAGCCTTTCGATATATCGAGATAGCTCCTGATCGCCCGGTCCACATCTTCTTTGGTCACCCGGGCGAGGTTCTCCGGATATTCGTCTATATAAGAGGCGCCCATGCCGGTTACTTCGTAGAGAGCGAGGCGCTCGGCGATTCGTCTGGGCGAGCGGAGCTGCACGGAGAATACCCCTGCCAGATGAGCTTTCTCTGTCGCCAGCTCGCTTTCGGTGATACCGTTTTTGACATAGTCGGCGACGATGGACGAGACGATCTCCTGCGCTCTATCTAGATTCTCCGGGTTCACCGAGTATTTGATGAACCATGGCCCGAACTTGACGGTGGGATCGTCGATTACGGAATAGATACCATAGGTGAGACCATATTTGTCCCGGACAGGAGCCAGGCGGCAGGCGAAGCTGTCATAGCCCAGAGCGGCATTGGCGATCACCGTGGCGAAATAGTCGCTCGTGTGGAAGCTCACCGGCAGGGCGCGGCCTATATGGACGTCGGCATTGGCTTTGCCCGGAAGCTGGCTGATCACCTTTTCCGGTTTTTCCAGCGGGTTGATGTCTTTCTCCCCGATCTCGAAAGACTCGGACTCGCCTTTGCTCCAGGCGCCGAAAGCCTCCCTGCAGAGGGCCTCGGCCCGCTCGGGCGTGATGTCGCCCACGAAGGCGACGATTGTCTGGTCCGGGGTGTAGCGGCGGTCATGAAAAGCCTGCAGATCGTCCCGTTTGATTTCCGGCAATTCGGCGAGCTGCTCGTCGAAGGTCTTCTCGTAGAACACCGAGCCCGGCTTATAGAGCTTGCGCACCAGGCTGTTCCAGGCTACCTCGCCGGTGTCGGCTTTGCTCTCCTCGAGGTCCGAGGCTCTCAGCTTCTTCTCGATCTGAAGCTCTTTCTCCGGGAATTTCGGATTGATCAGGATGTCAGAAACCAGCTCCATGAGCTTGTTGAGGTCTTCGCTCACCACCTCGGTGTTGAACTCCGCCCAGAATGTCGAGCCGTGCACGTCCAGGTGGGTGCCCATGTTCTCGAGCTCGTCGGCAAGGGATTCTTTCGTATATCTGCCGGACCCCGAGGTGAGCATGGATGCCACCAGGCTCGCCACCTGGACCTTGTCTTTGGCGACGAACTGATCCCCGGCTTTCACCTTGCCTGCCACCGCCACTGTGGTGCTGCCGGGCAGAGGCAGAGTGAGGACGGTGAGACCGTTGTCCATGACCTTTTTCACTACCCGAGCGGCGAGCTTTATCTTGACCGGTGCTGCCGGTTCGGATGTCGATTCAGGCTCTTTCTCGCTCTGCCCGGCAGGCTCGCAATTCTCTGCTTTTGTCTCGGCCTTCTTCTCGGTTTTGTTCCGCTCTTTCGGCTCGGCGGCGGTGTGCACCAGGGGCGGGGCTTTCTCCGGGCGGGGGTAGTAATAGCCCACGGTACGGTTGTCGTCATGGAAATATTTTTTCATGACTGCTCTGATTTCTTCTTTGGTGACTTTCTCTATCTTGCCGGGATAGTCGAGCCACCACTTCCAGTCTGCCGAAGCGATGGCTTCGGTGAGATGCATGGAGAATCCCAGAGGATCGGTGATTCCCAGGCGGATGCTCTTGCTTATGGATTTTTTCGCTTTGCTGAGCTCGAGATCGGTGACATCCTCCTCGGACATCTTCTTTATCTGCTCTTTGATGACGCTTTCCAGCTTCTCCAGAGAAGTACCGCCTGCCGACTGGGCCGACACGACAAATAGCCCCGGGTCTCTCAGAGAGTAATTGGTGCAGTCGGTGCTCGAGGCGAGCCCTTTGCCGATGAGCTCTCGATAGAGACGGCTCGACCGTTTGGAGGAATCGCCGAGGATCGTCTCGGCGACATCCAGGGCATAAGTGTCGTCGCTGATGCATCGGGGAGCACGGTAGCCCACCACGAGCCGGGGCACGTCGGTGCCTCGCTTGACGGTGAAACGACGCTCGCCTTCTTGAGGCGGCTCTGTCGTATAGACCTGGGGGTAGCCTGCTGTGGAAGGAGCGATGTCCGAGAAAAATCTCGCGATGGAGGCAAGGGCGCTTGCCTGGTCGATATCGCCGATTACGATCAGGGTGGCGTTATCCGGATAATAGAAGTCTTCGTAGAATTTCCTGAGCCGGGCCAGCGGAACGCCTTCGACATCCGAACGCCAGCCTATGGTGGGGTGATGATAAGGATGCTCCCGGAACGCGGTGGCGAAGAGGTTGGTCTCCAGCAGATCGTCCGGATCGTCTTCGCCGCGCTCCAGCTCGTTGCGCACAACTGTCATCTCAGCGTCTCGATCCGCCTGGCGCAGAAGCAGATTTTTCATCCTGTCCGACTCGATATCGAGACAGAGATCGAGATGCTGAGCCGGCACCACCTCGAAATAATTGGTCCTGTCGAACCAGGTGGTGGCATTGTTCATGCCCCCGACTTTCTTGAGGATCTGGTCGATGCCCGTGTTTTGCAATGGATCGTGACGAGGCGTGCCTTTGAACATCATATGCTCGAGAAAATGGGTTGCGCCTGTGTGTCCCACGGCCTCATTGCGAGATCCCACGTGGTATACCAGGGTCGTGGCCACTGTGGGGGTGGCGTGATTCTCGACAAGCAGGATCCGGAGCCGGTTTTTCTTCAGGCGATATTCGTTGATTCCCATGCGGGGTTTATCGGTGACAGCCTCCACGCCTATTTCTGCCAGTGCTTCGCGGCTAAGACCCGCCGGCTCGGTTTGCATTTCAGACATCTTGGACTCCCGGGCGCTGTTGCCGAAAACCGGCGCGACGGCCACCAGGACCATCGCACCGGTTAGGAATGCCACGAGCAGATTTTTGTTCAAATACTACTCGCTCTTGTTGCTCGATTCGGTCTTCTTCTTGCCGGTGAGCTCCTGACCGGTCTTCTTGACGGCATTACCGGTACCTTTGGCTACTTCTTCGGTGCCCTTGAGAGCGCCGCCTCTGTGCCTTTGAGAGCGCCTTTGGCCTCTGTGCCTTTGAGCGCGCCCTTGCCTAAGGCTCCGGTTCCTTTGAGGACTTCTTTGCCGGCGGCTTCGGTGCCTTTGAGGGCGCCCTTGCCGAGAGCCTCGGTGCCTTTGAGAGCGCCTTTGCCGAGAGCCTCGGTACCCTTGATCGTTCCTTTGCCTACCTTCTCGATGGCCTTCTCTGTCTTCTTGAGGATGCCATCACCTTTTTTCTGATCCTCTGCAAAAGCTGCCGTTGTGGCGAGCATCGCAGCAATCGCCAGGGAGAACAGTTGTTTTGTCATTTTCAATCTCCAAATTCCACCTTCAGGCGTCATTGTGTCAAATTTGTCTGCTTTGCGCCACTTGAGATCGCCTTAGCTGATAAGATTCTCTGGACATTTAGGAGGTTCAGCAATGAGCGGCGTGAAGTCCATCTTGATTACCTGTACGGCTCTCAGTCTCCTTGGCTCGCCAGCCGGGGCAGCCGCTGATAACGTGGATTACGAGAAAGCCGGCGATCAGGCCTGCTCGATTTTGAGCCGTTATCTCCAGGTGGACACCACTGTTCCGCCGGGCAACGAGAAAGATGGAGCCCTTTTTCTGAAAAAGGTATTAGAGGAAGAAGGCATCGAATCCGAGGTTTTCGACACCGCCCCCAACCGTGCCTGTCTCTATGCCCGTCTCAAGGGCAACGGCAAGAAAAAGGGGATCATCCTCCTCAATCATATAGATGTGGTGCCGGCGGAGCCCGCCGACTGGAAGTTCCATCCTTTCAAAGGCGAGACCCACGACGGCGAGATCTGGGGACGGGGCGCTCTCGATATGAAAGGTATGGGAGTGATCGAGCTCATGGCCATGGTACTTCTCAAGCGCTCGGGCAAAGAGCTCGATCGTGACATCATCTTTCTCGCCACCCCGGATGAAGAGGTGGGCGGGGAGTTCGGCGCCGGCTGGTTCGTCAAGAACAAGCCCGAGCTGGTGAAAAATGCCGAGTTCCTCCTGAATGAAGGCTTCTCCATCGAGGCGGATGAGAGCGGCAAGCAGAAATACTGGGGCGTGGATTATGCCGAGAAGTCGGCTCTCTGGCTCGAGCTCACCGCCAGAGGCGAAGCCGGGCACGCCTCCATGCCCCTTGCCGGAGCTTCCACCAATCGACTGGTGCGGGCTCTCAACAAGATCGACGGAGCCGGACCGAATTTCAAAGTGCTGCCCCCGGTGAAAGAGTATTTCGCCAAGATCGCCATGACCGAAACAGGCGATCTCAAAGAGCTTTTCAAGAACATCGAGAGCTCGGTGGAGGATGAGAGCAATGAGAAAGCGATTCTCTCGGATGTGCTGAAGTCCTCGATGCTGCGCAATACTATCTCGCTCACGGTCATGAAAGCCGGATACAAGACCAATGTCATTCCGGCGGAAGCCTCTGCTCAATTAGACTGCCGCCTTCTTCCCGGGGTCGAGAAAGACGACTTCGTAGCCTTCATCAAGAAGACTATCGATGACGACGGGGTGGATATCAAAGTCCTCGAGTGGAACAAAGCCTTCCCCTCGAGCATGGACACCGAGCTTGTGGAGTGTATAAAGGCAGTGGCCGCCGAAGAGTCGGCGGATGCTCCGGTAGTCCCGGTAGTAGTCCCCTGGTTCACCGACTCGCACTGGTTCCGGGAGCTGGGTGTGCAGGCCTATGGCTTCGAGCCGGTGGAAGTGGACAAAGAGCATTTCGCCACCATGCACGGCAAAGACGAGCGTATTCCGGTAGATGCCTTCAAGCGCGGTGTCAAACGTATGCACCAGATCCTCGACCGGCTCTGCGCATCCAAATAGTCCATGAGCTCGACCAGCCCCGCCACCATCGCGGACTATCTCAAAGATCTCTCGCGTCCGGTCTGGAAGCCGGTGACGGCGACTCTGGACGCTGCTCCCGGAGCGCCTCGCCTGGGAGGCACGCCGCTTGTCGGCGAAGGGTATCCATTTCCACGCTGCCGGAAGTGCTCCGGTCTTCTCACTCTTTTCCTGCAGCTTCCTCTCGGGGACCTCCCGGCCGGTGAGGCGGAGCTCCGCGACGCCGGTTTCGAGAAAGCCCTGCCCGATTCGATATTGCAGCTTTTCTGTTGTAACGACAGCGAGAAGAAATGTTTTCTCGACACTTTTGATGACCCCGAATGTGGTGCTCTGGAGATCAGGACGGTTCCGGCCGGGACCGCTCCTCTTGCCTGTCCTTCGAAGGCTCTTTCCACGGCATTCCCGGCACGGACGATTATAGGCTGGGAGCGCCGCCAGTTCGACTATCCGTCATTTTGCGAGCTCTCCATCGCCTGTGAATTCGCCGGTTTCGAAGAGAGCGAATATGAAAGAGTCTGCGGCGCCATGCACGGACGGGAAGACAAGCTCCTGGGCTGCCCGAGCTTTTTCGAGGATGCCGACGAATTCGAATGCGCTCGCTGCGGCAAAGACATGATCTATCTCTTCCAGTTGAAGAGTCAGGACAATCTTCCTTTCGAATTCGGGCATGACGGCTGCGGATATGTCTTTCTCTGTCCCGAGGATTTCACCCCGGCTTTCTCCTGGCAGTCTTATTGAAGTGCGGCATATATTTCTCAGATTTTCCCCTTCTTGAAGCAATATATGCCGCACGTGACCACCAGCATGGTCTTTGCATCTTCGGGGGATGTAGGCACTGAAAATGCTTACTCGAGCCTGCCAGGGGTGTCTCCAGAAGCAGAGCGAGACCTATATTGGTTATAGCAAGAGATTCCTGTTGCAATAAATTTTGAGCTGCGTTTTCGACTGACGGGTGCTGGGGTCGCCTGGAGCTTTTAAGGAAGCGAGGCTTCGATAGTCTCGATCTCGTCCTGCAATTCCGTAGCTTTTTTCTCGTCGTGGCTCGCCAGGAGCTTTTCGTATTCTCTCAGGAGCATCAGGGTGGCAGGGTGGTCCTTGCAGGCATGGCGTCTGAGTTCCAGGGCCTTTTCGTAACATGCGGAGGCTTTCTCGGGCTCACCCAGATCGCTCAGGATCCGTGCCTGAATGGTGGCAATTTCGATCAAAGCGGGATCCTCTTTTCTCAGCTTCTCCTCCACAGACCCTGCCAGAGCCGCCAGGGCGGAAGGGGTTATATCGAGCTCTTTCCGGCTGCGGCTGATCTCGATTCGAAGAAGTCTTCCGGCCGGATCGTCCGGGCTCAGATCGAGGACTTCCAGGGCCTGGTCGAGATCGCCTGCGAGGATGAGGCTCCAGGCCAGAGATCGTGCCGCCGGTCCACTGACGGATCGACCCTCTTCCGGCAGCTTCTCGAGGTCTTCTACGGCTTTCTCGGCATAGTACCGGGCGCGGTCGATATTGCCCCTGGTGCTATCCATCTCGGCAAGCAGCGCCAGGACCTCGATCTTCATGAGGTGACCGGAGATCTCGTCATTGCCTGCGGTGCCGGCACCGATCTGACGCAGGCACTGACCACCGAGCTCCTCTGCCTCGGCTATGAGACCGCAATGATAGAAGAGCCGGGCGAGATAGCCGAGATCTTGGCTGAGATAGCGTTCGAAATGCTCCCGGACCGTGGTCCTCATGATCTCTTTGTGGTCATATCTACTGGCAAGACCGAGAGCGGCGAAGCGCGATAGCGATCGGGCCTGATTCCGCCTCTGCTCATTGCCGGCGCAATGCGCGAAAAACAGAGAGGCAAGAAGCAGAGTCTCCTGGAAGATATAAGCGCTCTCTCTGGTGCCCAGAAGCCCCGGAAGCTGATCTACAAAACCCGTCCAGTCGTCGGTCCCGGCATTGATATGGGCACGGAAGGATGTCACTATCGCCTCGAGCTTCTCTTTCTCCTCGTCCTGGGCCATGAGGGCAAGTCCGATATCCAGGAGCCAGATCAGTGCCGGATCGAGGGAGTCGGCAGAGCGGCTTACTTTCAGGGTCGCTTCTTCCTCGCTGGCGAGCATGGCGGCATAGGTCTCGAGCAGCGGGCAGAGACCGGAGATGGCGTAGAGGGCGTCGCTCTGCACCAGGGCGTCTTTGAGGGCGCCGGCGCCTTTGAAGAGAGGATACTCTCCGTTGCTCTCTTTCGAGGAGATTGCCGGGACCAGTATATGGTCGAGAACCACCGAGGTCAGCGGAAGAGTAGCGACCCTGCTGGCTTTTCTAGGTCTCTTTCCGGTGGGCTCGGCGTCTCTCCGGGAATCGGTGATTATATGAGGCAGCCCCTGGCGGTCGGAGAGAGCTTCCGCGAGAGCTTCCGGGGATACAAGACAGCCGGTGAGATCCAGTTTCTCCAGCGTGGTTCCCTGGAGAAGACCGGCAAGGCAGTTGTCTGTGACGGCCGTGTAGGCCAGGTTCAATTCTTTCAGGGGCGAAAGGCTTTTCTGAATTACAGCGAGCTCCCGGTCGGCAATCTCGGTGCGGGAAAGATCCAGTCTCGAAAGTTTTTTGTCGATCACCGGGGAAAGCTGATTGATATCGGCGAGCCTGGAGCCCGCCAGATTGAGTGTGACGAGCAGAGGACCGGTATCGAGGGAGCCGGCGGTTATGTCGCAATCGACCAGGTAGAGATGTCTCAGACCTTTCAGGGAAGCGATGAAAGAAGCAAGCCGGTCGTCTATGCGGTGACCAGCGATAACCAGGCTCTCCAGAGCCTGGAAAGAGCCGAGGCTGGAAAGATCGCCCGGGTCCGAGGCGAGATTGTGAAGGCAGAGCTCTTCGATGAGATTGCGCGAGAGAATCTCGATGTAGGCGTCGGTCAGGGCTACCCCGGCAAGGGCGAGACGCCTCAGGTGCCCGAAACGCCTCAAGCTTGCTGCTCTCGCTTTATTGCTCAGACGCCTGAGGGCGACTCCCGAGATGCTGTCATAGCCTTCCTCGGGGACACCTCGCAGGTCGTCTCCAAGGGACCCGGACAGAGAGAGGACCAGGTCCGATTCCGATTCCACCTCGACCTCTACAATACCCCGGGCTGTCAGGTCGGGGGGATTGTAGCGGTCGAGGTTGAAAAGAAAAGGGGTATCCCGGGGCAGCAAATAGAGAGAGCCCAGGGAGCGGTTCTCGGGAAATGCCAGGCGATGTTTGCGGGCTTCTATCGATTTAGTCATACTCTAAATGGTACACTTCCGGCCCATGATTTGCGCCATGCCCAAAGACAAAATTCCGTCCCCTGAGAAGCTCGAGTCCGCGGCTCTCTGTCTTGCCGTTCTTGATATCATATTCGGTGAGGGTGAGCCGGTTTTCTATTGCGAGCCGGGCTTCCAGAAAGAAGGAGTCAATGCCTCTTTCATGGACAATCGCGAAGGCGGTCAATGGAGCCTGCGTGTATCGAAAAACGGCTCGGTGCTCAAAGGAGTCCACCGGGACGCTTTCATGTATCCGGGCGGCGAGCCTCCGTTCAAAACCGAGATCAATCACGGTTTCAAAACCTATCCCGGGGTCCTGGCAGGTTTTCCGGAGAGGCTCGCTTATCTTTTGAGCGATCCTGATCCTTTTGTCGATCTGACTTTCTGTGTCTGGTCCGGCTCCAGGACCTCTTCCTGGGAGAGCGGCGCTTTCTTCTATCCTGAGAACGTCGATGATCCGGATGCCTCGGAGGAGCTCCTCGCATTTCTTATCAATCCGGTCGACAGCTATATCGAGCTCTGCCGGGACCTCTACGGGACCAATATCGCAGACCGAGAAGCGGTGCAGGCTATTGCCGGGGGAGCGACCCTCACCCCTTCCCTTCTCAAACGTCTTCGACCGGACTGCAGCCTGCTGGCTATACGTCATCGTCTCGAGCAGATCGGTTATCCATATTCTCTCAAAGAACCACAGGTGAATGAGCAGTCCCGAAGCGGCAAGAGCGACGAACATCTTCTCGACACCGACAGCACCATTACCGAGACGGCCATCGGTGCGCTCCGGGGCCTGTCGGGCTTTCTCGCCGATAGCGGGCTTGCGAGCGTCAAAGACCGCGCCGGAGACATTGCCCAGAGCGGTCTGGCAGCAGCAATCAGCGGCTTGAGCAGTGTTATCGCCCCGGACCCGCCCGAATCACCCATGGCCAGGGAGCCTCTGTTCAAATGGTGGCGCCCCCTGGAGTCCAGGCTCAAACTGAGCAAGCGTGACGGTATGCATGCCCGGATCGGCTTTATCGTGGCGGAGCTTGTCGACCGTTATCACTACGGGCGCGAAGAGTGTTTCAACAAATTCGTCCTGGATATGGAAGAGAGCTTTGAGTCCATGCCTGACTTTCTCATGGGCGCCTTCAGCGATCTCGCTCGCATCTATGGCGAGCGCGATTTCAAAGAGGACGCGGAGCTCCTGCGCAGGAAAGCGGCTCTCTGGAGGCAAAATTTCATCGAAGCCGGCAGCCATCCCACAGGGGATCGAGACCTGCCCCGGATTCTCGTCTATGTGCCTCTTTCCGACAGGGGCTTCAATCTAGACGTTCTATTCGCCGATATCACCACGGCTCTCACCAACAAAGGAGCGCCCTACAACATGATTTCGAGCCGGGGCAGGTTTCCTCAGAAAGACGAGCGTGAATTCGGCTTGATTGCCATTGACGCACCACCGGGGGTGCTCACTGAGATTGCTCCGGTGCTTTTCGATTTGCTCGCAGGGAAGCGACTGCCTGCCGGAAGCTATCTCATCGATCCGCAGGGCGAGCGCCGAGAGATTTCTATTGATCTTTGATCAGGCTGGCGATTGGCTTGGCTATGGCAGCGGCAATCTCGTTGGGAATGAAATTGCGCACCTCGGCAAATATCGAGTCGTCGTGGCAGGCCATGGTGATCCGGCTGAATTTCTTTTTCTTCTGGAGCCAGAGCACCTCGCCGGTCTCACCCGAGACGAGCTTGGCCGAGATTCTGGCACCGGCCAGATCGTGTCCCATCTGGTCCTCGAAGAATATATCGTGGATGGTTATCTCCACCAGATATTTCGCCTGGCTGAGATTGCCTGCCGCCTGCCAGTTGTATACCCCAGGACCGGAACAGATCGCATTGCGGTCGATGGTCATGAGCTCTTCGTCATGAGTTCCGCCTCCATTCTCACCGGCGAATTCGAGAGTAAAGACTGGTTTGCCCTTGAGAAATTTGGCAAGCCGTTTTTTGACTACCTGCTGAATCGTCGGCCGGAAGCCCACTTCGTCAAGGCGCCTGGGCACATCGATATTGTCCTTCTGGGCGAATCCTTTCCAGATGTCGTCCAGGATGATCTCGTTGGGTCCGGTGACAGGCAGGATGGCCACCCGGTCGAGGAGTTTGACCGCGAGATTCTGACCGCCAATGGAGGCGACATTGGCAGGCGGCGCAATCGATTGAGCGCCAGTGCTCATGGCTATCGTCTGGGGCGCTGAGGAGGCGGCGGGCTCGCTTGCCGTCGTCTCCGGCAGTCCCGGCTTCGGCTTGGCCGGGCGGGCTGCGATCACGATGTCGTCTCCCTTCCAGGCGCTGCGCACGATGGGGGTCTGAAGCTGACCCCTGTCCCGGAGAACTTCCTGTTGCACTTTATCTTTCATATAGTCGAAGGCTTCGCCGAGCCTGGTGAATTCGCCCCGGTGCTTGAGACCGTCCATGAGCTGTTTTGTGAAGACTCCGTTCTGATAATTCTTGGATTCCCAGGACACCTCCTGGGGCTGGCTCGAGCAGATGAGCATGAGACCCTTGCCCATGGGAATCTGTCCGATGTCGAAATTTCCCTGGCGCACCAGGCTCTTGCCCCCGGCTTTCGCCCGGGCGGCTCCGGAATGGCAGGCGTCGAGAATGATTACGGTGCGATCGCAGTGCACACGCTCTTTGATTGTCTCGGCCAGGTTCTCGAGCCTGATGCCGGTGGCATATAGTTGATCTTTCTGGGTGTCATGGGCGACCAGATAATTGAATCCCTCGTTGTCCATCTGGGATGGGCTGCCATGACTGGACATATAAATGAGAACCAGATCGTTGGGACCGGCGGCATGCGGCAGCCAGGTGTCGCCGATCTCGGTGAGAATTCGGGCTCTGGTCGCCTGCTCGTCGGTGATCAGTTTGACGTGGTCCGGAGCGAAGTGAGCTTCTTTGATCAGGAAGTCGCGAAAGTCCGCTGCATCCTTGGCAGGGTAGTTGAGATTCATGCTGGCATCTTTGAATCGGCTGATGCCTACTACCAGCGCCCATTTATCGTCCACGGGACGTGATTGGGCAAGGACCTGCAACGGGAAAAGCAAGACAAGGGCGATGATTAAAAATACTCTTCTGTCTGAGATTCTCAAGCTTCTTCACATCCGGGGCTTCAAGAAGATGATAACAAAAAGGGTCTGTCTCTCCATCTGACAGACCCGTATGTTACTTGTGCCCAGGAATTCTCAACCGGCGCTATAGTCGCTCATCTTTCTGAGGAACTCGGGCTCCGGATCGTGTTCCATATAGATCTGGACAAGATTGTCTCTTATGCTCGAATGGCAGTCCGGGCATGCCGAGAGCAATTCTTTGCTGTTGAAGAACTTATCACAGTCCAGGCACCAGTACTCGAAGACAGGCTTGATGCCGCAGAAGTCACCCTGCAGGCTATCTTCCTTGGTCGCTTTCGCCGCTTTCTTCTTGGTTGCGTTCATTCTCTTCCTCCTCCTCCTCTGACACTCAATACAGAGCATTTCGGCAGGCAGCCAGCACTACAAAACCAGACCACTAATTAATAGTGATGGAGGCGCTGCTATCTGGACCCTCGTGACCTCGAACACGTAGCTGGTATGCCAGCTTGCAAGTAGGCATCGGTCTGAGCCTTTAGATCAAGGTATCGGTTCTAAAGTCAGAGTCCAGATCTATCTTTCCACGAAGGGATTCTGCCTAAACGGATATATGCGACATATATTCATCCTGGACATTGTCTTCTGCTGGCAACGCCGATGCCGACCTGATTGCGGGCTTGATTAATTCTCGAGATGTAAAGTACTGTTTCTCAGCGATGCCTGAGGCTGTCGTAATACATATTACCGGTGTTTCCGGCGATGCTCCTGAACATCAGAGAATGGCTCTCTCCGGTGAGTGGCTCTACCCAGATCGGAGCAGTCCACATCTTGTCGGTGTGCCCGGTTATCGGATCGGTTCGATGGATCTCGGCGTAATAAGCCGATTTGCGACCGAGCACATGGTCTATGGGATCGAAGGAGACCTTGCTGTTGTTTTGAAGCAACTCGGCGCCGGTAACGTTTACCTCATCGATCACTTCGGCGAGCTTTTTGTCGCCGATCTTGCGATCGCCGAGTATTTTCACTTTGTAGGAGGCATCCGGTGCGACGTCGCCTCTGATCCTGACGGTGAGCGAGAGCTCCGGAGCGGCTGCCTGATCGAGAATGCTGCCCATGGGGTGGACTTCGTTGCCCCAGAGAGTGCCCTGGAGCTTCTCACCGTTAGTGGTGGCAAAGGTTCTTCTCTGTCTGAGGGCGTCCATGAGGCTGGGCTTGTCCAGATAACGGGCCAGGATGCCCGTGGCTCCGGGATTGCCTACCGGATCTCCGAAATGGAAGTCTCTTCCGAATGTGGGGCTGGCGTGCACACCTTTGTCTATATAGCCGGCAAAGCTGGTCGGGTCGATATGACCGGCAGGGACGATCTCCACCGGCTCCGGGGTGAGAGCGCCGCCCTTGATCAGCTCGATCTGCCTGACATACGGATCGACGAATTGCTCGCGCCATTCTCTCTGGCTCCGGAACGATTTCTGACCGAAGTCTCTGCCCCGGTCCGAGCGAGGCAGATTGGGATTCTCGTCCGCCCGGTAGCGGGGATGGTTGAGCTGGACCACCGGTCTGCCGCCGGTGGTATCTTTGAGATTGGCAAGATGCGCGGCCAGGGTCTTGAAGTCTCCGTCGTTGATCTTCACCACTTCCGGCATGGTGATCTTGTATTCACCGGTTTCTCCGATGAAACGATGGAAAAGCCCGCGGCCTGTTCTGGATGGTTTTACAGACTCGAAAAAGGTGGGCACCTCGAAGAGGTTTATATGATTGACACCACCGAGGCGCTCGGGAGCTATGGATTCGATTTTCATCTGCTCCAGAAGTCCGGGCAGCTGCTCCCTGGGAATATCGGCGAGCCTGAGGGGACGTCCGGTCTTGCCTTCAAGAGCGGCGAGATAATTGGCGGCGCCGTGAATCTTCGGGCTCAGGGGAACGTCCACCGGTCCGACAAAATCGATATGCTTGTGTCCGTGACCGCCGACTTTGCCTATGGTGCCGATCTCGATGCCCACCAGCCCGACATATTCGCCGGGCACGGTTGCTGCTTCGGCTTCGGCGAAAGTCCGGGCATAGAGAGCCGGATCCTCCGCGATGGTCGGGGTACCGGCCTGGTCTTCGGCTCTCGGTCCGTCTTTCGGTACGCCTTTGCGTGCCGTGGCGTGATTGTGATCGGTAATGGCAGTAAAGTCCTGACCGGCTTCTTTCGACTTGGCATAAAGCTCGGGGGGATCTCCGATGCCGTCGCTGCGCCTGGAGTGACCGTGAGTGGAGCCCAGGAAGATATCCATCTCCTCCGGGCTGCCCTGTTTTCCCTGGCTCCATTGATCCAGGCGCCGGTTGGCTATGGCGATGCGTCGCTGGAGGAAAGGCAGCTCTTCAGGAAGGATGTCCGGCTTGCCCAGGTACTGACCGTTGCCTGAAAGCCTTGAATCGAGGGTGGTATTGGCTATTTTGCCGCCCACCTCGGTATGGATCTCGCCGCTGGGAAACTTCGGACCCGCAGGACCTGGCGGGATCACCGGCTCTTTGCCCAGCATCGAGCGCAGGGCTAACATGCCTCTGTTCTCGGCGCTGAGTATGGCTCTCTGGCTCGTCTGGGCCAAACGTCCCGCCATTCCCCCTGCGGTGGCGATCTCGGCCCCATACTGGGCGCCTTTATAGCCTCCAGCCATGGAGAGAGCAAAATGATAGCTTCCCGAAATTGTGTCGCGGGCAAGGTTTCTGGCGATAGCGTCGGTGTCGGCGCCGGGCTCCAGAGAGTCCGAATAGGCTCCGAACAGGCGCTTGCCGGCGTGCCAGACTGCCGGGACAGTGAAGACCGCTGCAACAGCGAGCGCTGCCGGACCCTTCGCCGGAAGGATGTAGCCCAGTCCGCCGCCGATGACGCCGGATACCACCACTGTCTTCACCGAGTCGCCGATGGCGGAGATGGGATCCTGCCACGCTTCCAGTGCCAGATCCCTGGCTGCTCCGGGCAATTCGGCGGTGGCGCTGCCGAAGATATCCATGCCCGATCCTGCCTTTTTCGGGCTCGAATAGACAGGATCGCTGGAGAGCTGCAGAAGAGGATTGTCAGGCATAGGAACGACAGGGTCTCAGGGTCATACGCCAGACTAGCCTTCCGCGGCACCCTTTCCAATAGGGAAAATACGCAAGTCCGAGAGGAAGTTCGCCCTAGAGCCCGAGCATTCCCTGTAATTCATGACAGCGCAAGCGTCTTCGTCAGCGCAGGCGTCCTTTTCAGCGCAAGCGTCCTTTTCAGCGCAGGCGTCTTGCCAGATCGATTTTGCGATGGCAAAAAGAGATCAGGGCCAGGAGATCGAGGGCGTCTTCCAGGCTCATCTTCCAGGGGGTCCTGAAAGTCCCCGAGGCCTCGTCTTGAAACATCAAAAAGAGAGCTTTGACCATGCACATGAAGGAGAATTGCTCGGCCCGGTCTGTCTCGGTGGCAAAAGCATTGATGGCCAGCACCGGCACTCCCTGCCAGGGAAAAGCCAAGGCCTGCTCCGCCACCGCCGGACCGTCGGCCCCGACCCCGGATCTGGCTTTGAGTTTTTCGAGAAGCAGGCGGTCGGCTTCGAGAAGCACGCGGAAATAGCCGCTCTCGGACATATACTCCGGACGCACGGCAATTAGCAGGTCCGGATGGAGCCTTCGGGCTTTCACCGCCTGGTTCAGGGATTGCGCTCGTCTTTCGGCGTCGGCGCTCGCATAGAACATTTTGCCGGCTTCCTGGCAGACCAGATTGCCCTCGCTGTCCATCTGATAACCGGCAAAAGTGAGGACCTCGCACATCTTGTCCTTGAATCTCTGGAAGGCTTCATCGCCCCGGCGCTTTTTGATATGAAATGCCGTCCGTCTGAGAAATGTAGCCACTGAATCAGAGTTTCCGTCTCGATCTTGCTGGGCACTGAGAGCCGAGAGTACGCGGCGATGGCGCGTGGAGTTCGGAAAGACATCTTCCACGCCGCTTCCGACCAGCAGCGCCCCAGTTCGCCATCGCTGACCATGGAGTCAAGCTCTGTGAGGGCGTCGCAGAGCATGGTCAGATAGGTAGGGTCTATTGGAGGATTGACGGCCATGATTACTGTAAGATCCTTCTCAAAAACAGTCTACAATACGAGGCATGAATCGAACTCTAAAGTCATGCTCTCTTCTGCTGGTTCTGATTTGCGCCGAAGCCTTTACCGTTCTGGGCACCACCGGGAGTGGCGCCCTAGCGCTCCAGGGTCTGCAGGCGGAAACGCCTACCATGGATCGAATCCAGACCCCGCCGCCCCAGTATCAGCAGCAACAACAGCAGCCCGAGTATCAACAACAGGTCAATTACCAGCAGCCTCAATACCAGAGACCTGAGGTCTACAGCAGCACTCCTTACAGTGTCCCCCCGGAAAGTTTTTACGGCCGTCCCTACGGGCAGCAGCAGCCCGGTCAGTATCGTCCGGGCGGGGCGGTCTATGCTCCGCAGGGCCTGATGCTTCCGGTCTCGCTACGCACAGCTATCTCCACCCAGGTTGCCAAGCCCGGTGATTTCATCGAAGGGGAGGTCAGCCAGAACATCTCCCTGGGAGGGCGTGGTTATATACCAGCCGGAACAGTGGTCCAGGGCGACGTGGCCGAGTCCACAGCCGGAAGGCGGCTGAGCCGATCGGGGGAGCTGAGCATCGAATTCAAGAGCCTGCAGTTTGCCGGCGGTCAGACCATTCCGATTAGCGCGCATCTGGTCGGGTCCATAGGCAAATACAAGAACAAGGGCGTGGGCAACCAGGATGTCTTCAGGGGCGAGGGCTGGGGCACCAAAATCGGGCAATTTCTCCTTCGCGGCGGTCTGGGAGCCGGTCTCGGAGCCGGTCTCGGTACCGGTATCGGTGCAATCGCCGGCGGTGGCGGCGGCGCCGGTCGCGGTGCCTGGTCGGGTGCCGCTATAGGCGGTGGCATCGGCGCTGCCGATATGCTCTTGCGCAAAGGCAAGGATGTGATCATACCAACCGGCACCACCGTCCAGGTTCAGCTCGACGAGCCCGTGGCCCTGCCCGGGTTAATGCCCGGGTCCGGATCCATGCCCGGATCCGGCACTTCTTACATGTAAAGCACAGGCTCTCCGAAATATGACTGTGAGGTCAAAATTTTCGGAAAAAATTTGACCTCACAGTCATATTTGCAGTTATATTCGAACTCAGCCCCGGATCTGGCTGGCCCGGGCCTGGAGCCGGGATGCCTCTTTCTGCCGGTTGGTCTTGTTGAGAAGGTAGGCGTACTGATCGAGAAGCCCGGCGAGGGACGCGTGCTGCGGGCCGGAAAGCTTCTCTTTGATCTTGATTGCCTGACCCATGAGACCGGCGGCCTCGCCGTAGCGACCGAGCCCGGCCAGGTGATTGCTGAGGGCGATCTGCACATCGGCGACAAAGCCTGAGTTTTTCCCGTAACCCTCGGTGAAAGCATTGAGGGCCTGTCTGTAGAGGCTCTCTGCCTGGGAATGCTTGCCCAGGGCATCAAGAGTCTTGCTCCAGGTCTCCAGGCGCTGATAGGTCTGAGGTTTGGCCATGCCGATGGTATTGCGGGTCAGATCGAAAGCTTTCTTCAAAAGGGGAGAGGCCAGTGAATGTCTGCCTTCCTGGGCGTATAGCTTGCCGAGATTGTCGTAGCTGGCAGCCAGGGCGAGATGATTTCCCGATAGGATTCGTTCTCTTATATTGAGGGCCAGCTTGTAGAGCTTTTCGGAATGACCGTGCCTGCCCTGTTGACCCGGCGAAGGATAAGCTTCATAAGCGCTGCCCATGCGGTCCATGTGCACCGCCAGCTCGAGAAAATCGTTATTGGCTATCGGCAGGGTCTTGTCCCTGGCGGTAATCACCTGATCCCGGGCCTCTTCGAGACCTTTGTGATGGCTGTAGAAAGACTCCAGATGCTTGAAGCTGGCTCTCAGGTTGTTCAGCTCTGCCACCTGCTTCTCGCCGTATTCGATGATCCGGTCGCAGAGCTGATGCGCTTTCGCCGTCTGTTTGCGTTTCAGGTAGAAAATACATAGGCTGGAAGCGCTGTCGACAGTATCGGTGTTGAATGGGCCGAGTGTCTTCTGCTTGATTTTCACTGCCCGCTCGAACAGAGGCTGGGCTTTGTCAAGGTGCCCGCGGAATTCAAGCAGGACCCCGAGATTGGTCAGGGTCTGGGCGAGGCGGACATCATCCGGACCGAATTTCTCGGCTTCGGCGAGGGCCGCCCGGAATTCGCGATCGGCGTCCCCATAGCGGAGCTCTTTGTAGGCGGCGACACCTTTCTGGCAATGCAAGGTCCAGTTTGCCTCATCCGCCGGGTCTGCCGCGGCGGAGGCAGGCATCATGACAGCGCCCTGCCAGGAAATGATCAGGGCGAGGGCGGACAGAGCGGTCAGTCCGGCAGATCGAGAAGAATAGGGCATCGAGAAAAGTTCATTTTTTCGTCAGTTATCAAGGTCGGATCATAACTCATCGCCACCGGTCCCGGGTTGACTCAAATTAAGGCTTCCTTTATCAAATCGTCGGTTAAAAATAGTTCGGGTTCGAGATCCTCGGGCAACTCGTCGCATCCTGCCGGGACCTCATCCATGCCTTCCGCCAGCATGCGGACCTGCGCCTTCGTCGGCAGGAAGCCCGGGCTGCCCGCCGCCTCGTTCGCCCCGGCAAGCAAGAGGTGCGCCAGGACCGGCATAGGCAGCATCAGGGCCAGCTTGCCTTTGACCCGGGCGATTCTCCGGACGATCTGGCTCAGGGTGAGGCGCTCGGGTCCCAGGACCGCTACGGTCTTTTTCGACAGTCTGGCCTCGAGCAGTGAAGCCGCCATGATTTTCACCACATCTTGCACCGCCACCGGTCTGAGCCCGGGCTCGATGATGCCGAAAGAGCTGACCGGGCTGAAAAAGGGAGTGGTATCGAGGGCTCTTGCGATCTGGGTGATCATTTGGTCGCCGGGTCCATAGATCATGGCGGGCTTGAGGATTGTGTAGTCCATGCCCGACTTGGCAATAAGCTCCTCGGCTTCCCATTTGCTCTCGTGGTAAGCGGAGAGGCAGCGGGGGCGGGCTTTCAGATAGCTGACATAGAGGATCTTCTTGATACCGGCTTTGCGGGCTGCGTGGAGAATCCGCGCGGTGGCTTCGACATGGACCTCCTTGAAAGAGCTATTCCCCGATTCGTGATTGATTCCCGCAAGGTGAGCCACCGCCTCGCAGTTCCTGAAAGCATGGAAGAGTTTGCTGTCGTCCGTGAGAGGAATCGGCATGAAATTGATATTGGGGATGCGTCTGATCAGGTCGGCATTTTTCGAGACGCCCCGGGCAATCACCGTGGGGAACTGGTTGCGCCTGACGAGATGGCGAATCAGATGCCCTCCAAGAAATCCTGTGCCGCCGGTGATGGTTATGTTCATCTCTGTAATTTAGCAGCTATGAAGGGCTTTACCTGCTTTTGACAACCGATTTGCGGTATCTTTAGGAGCACTGGTAAACAAAGAGTCTAAAGAGCTAACCAATGGTAAACACAGTCAACAGCAGCAACTCCCCCATCGAAAGGGTCAGCGACGTCAAGCATGTCACCGAATACCGCATGGCCAACGGCTTGAAAGTGGTCCTTGCCGAAAATCATATCGCTCCGGTAATCACGCTCCTGGTCCTCTATAAGGTGGGCAGCCGCAACGAGGGTGTCGGCTATACCGGTGCCACCCACTTTCTCGAGCATATGCTCTTCAAAGGAACGAAGAGGCACAATATCGAGAAGGGAAACGGAATCGACAATCTGCTCACCCAGATCGGTGCCTACTGGAACGCCACCACCTGGTTCGATCGGACCAGCTATTTCGAAGTGGTGCCAAGCGAGTTCCTGGAGCTGTGCATCAAGCTCGAGGCCGACCGCATGCGCAACCTCCTCTTGCGCCAGACCGACAGGGACTCGGAGATGTCGGTGGTCCGCAACGAGCTGGAGCGCGGCGAAAATTATCCCGAGGAAGCTCTGGAGAAAGAGCTCTATGCAATAGCATTCCGCGAGCATCCCTATCACCACCCCACTATCGGCTGGCGGTCGGATGTCGAGGGCGTGCCTCTCGATCGGCTGAAGCGTTTCTACGATACTTTTTACTGGCCGAATAATGCCACCGTTATTCTCCTGGGCGATTTCGAGAAGGACGCTGCCCTGTCTCTACTGGACAAGCATTTCGGCAAGCTCGGCTCGTCACCTGAACCGATACCGCAGGTCTACACCGTGGAGCCTCCCCAGGAAGGAGAGCGACGCTTCGAGATCTGCCGGGCAGGGGATCTTCCCCGGGTCTGGATGGGTTTCCATGTTCCGGAGGCGGCGCACCGGGACGACTACGCCCTGGCCGCCATGCGCCACATCCTGGGTAGCACTTACGAGCGGTCGAGCCGTCTCTATCGCGCCCTTATCGATACGGGGCTTGCCGCCGACGCATTTTCTCGACACGACGAGCTGAGGGATCCCGGTCTTTTTATTGTGGGCGCCAGTCTCAATCCCGGCTCCACACTCAAGCAAGTGGAGGAAGCGATCCTTGCCGAGATCGACCGTTTCGCCAGCGAGCCCGTCTCGCAGGATGAGCTCTCCCGGGCCAAGAGCGCCAATCTCAAAGGCACTATCCTGGCTATGGCCGATCCGAGCAGCCTGGCATTTCTTCTCGGCGAGGCGGAGTCCAAGGCGGACTGGCAATGGCTGATGAATTACGACGACGAGTTCGAGAAGGTCACCGCCGAAGACATCATGTCCGTGGCTTCCCGATATTTCCGCAAGAACAACAGGACTGTCGGTTATTTCAGGCCCCTGCAACAGCTTATGCATGAGGTCCGGCATCCCGACTCCGATGGCGGCGAGATCGAAGAATTCGAAGAGAGCGGGGAGTTCTCCGGTAATGGCGATCACTCGGTCGCCGATATGGTGGCAGATCTCGAAGATCCTGCCGTGAAAGAGGCCGATTTCCCGGATACCAGCAAGGCTGTAAGCGACGATGAGCTGGTCGCGCTTCTGGCCGACGCTCCGAAGACTGTACGGGTTCGTTTCTCGAAAGCCTCCGGCGGTGGAGCGACATTCGCCGAGCGTGTCCGCAAGGAAGTACTTCCCAACGGCATGACCGTTCTGCTCATGTCCAATCCAGGCACCCAGTCTGTGGGTCTTGCCCTCAATATGAAAGCAGGCAGGTATTTCACCCGGGACCTTCCGGGGAGCCAGGCCGAGCTCGTGGGCGATCTGCTCAGCCGAGGGTCGAGCCGCTACAGCAAGATGGATCTGGCCGAGGCTCTGGAGGGTATGGGCATTCCATCCGGTCTGGAATTCTCGGTGGACAATTACCGGATGGGTCTTGCCACCCATGTGGTCTCGGATGACTTCAACCTCTATCTCGATCTGCTCAACGACGTCCTGCGCAATCCGTTGCTTGCCGCCGACGAGCTCGACAAGATCAAGATCGAGTGGACGTCGAAGCTCATCGAGAGTGCCAACAACACCCGTACTGTGGCCTGGAACGGTCTGAAGCGCGCCCTCTATCCGGACGATCATCCCTTCGCCGAGAAGCCTTTCACGGAGCAACTCGAGGAGCTCCAGGCGATCGCCAGCGAAGATCTGCTCGGCGTTCATCGCCGCCTGCTCTCGCCGCGCTCCACCATACTGAGCATCGTCGGCGATATCGATCTGGATCTGGCGTTCAATGAGATCGCCGCTCGCTTCGGCGACTGGGAGGGCGGCGACACCGGCGAGATTCTCATCCCTGCTATGCCGCTTCCGGACAGGCGCCGGTATTTCGAGATCAATATCCCGGATAAGAGCAGTGTCGATATCATCATGTCTCATCCGACTACCTTGCGGCGGAGCAATAAGGATTTCTACGCGGCACGCATAGCCAATGCCGCTATCGGGCAGGACACGATCACCTCGCGGCTGGGCAATGTCGTCCGTGACCGGGCCGGGCTCACTTACGGAATCTACTCGGTGTTCTCCGATTCGGCTTTCGGTGGCGCACCATGGTCGGTGGTACTCACCGTCAATCCCAGCAATATCGAGAAGGCTCTCAGGTTGGTGGATGAGGTCCTGGACCAGTTTATGCAGCGCGGCATTACCAGGGAAGAGCTCCAGAGAGAGACCGGCAGAGCCGTCGGCTCCTTCAAGGTAGGCCTCTCCTCTTCCATCGGTATTGCCAGAGTCCTGGCCGAGCTTGAGTTTATCGGTCTGGGCGTCCAGGAGCTCGACGTAGTGAGCAAGCGCTATTTATCCGTCACTAAGAGCGACGCCGACGCGGCCATGCGCAAATATTTCCACCCGAGCCACTTCACCAGCGTGGTGGCTGGAACCCTCCGCTGATCGGGCACCACAGGCGGTACTCGATCAAGGATAGACCCCGCACCGCCGGTGCTATCTGGTGTCAATTTTGATGTCAGTAGATTTCACTGTGTACAGCGATCCGTTTTTTGGCTATCATCGAAACTGATTTCTAGAAAGAGAGCACAACGATGGAAAACGCTCAGGTCTCTTCGCATTACACGCATATACAGGACCCTGTCAGTCTCGATGGTCTCGACGACTTCCTCAACGGGCTCCTGGACAAAGTGTTCGACGATCAAGAGAGCGAGGCTGCTTGTCCTCCGTCCACGGTGCGAGCCTTCCGTAGATCCGCCGACCGCGAAGTGATTTTGGCTTCCGGCTCGGACAGCGCGGTGGAGAACGTCCTGGATGATCTATTCGGGCCAGAAGACATCATCGACTTTTCACCAGGCATCATCGCTCCCAGCGGCAGAGCGGTCGACGACAGCCGGCCCAGCCTGTTCGAGGCCGATAGCGATCATCTCGCCGAATGGCAGCTGAAAGTCAGGCTGCTCGAATCTCAGCTCGATTATCGCAACGAAGAGCTCAAGCGTTCCCTGGAGCGGATCAGGTTCGTCGAGACCCAGCTCGCCGCCAAAGACGATCAGCTCCGTCTCCTGCCCGAGCTGCTCAAGCGCGGTATCGACGCCACCAGATACGAGATGGAGCTCAGCGAGCTGAGAGATCAGCTCGAAGGGCTCTCGGAGGATCTCAGCAAAGCCCAGAGCAGGCTTGAAGACGTGCGGAGCACCTGGATCGGTCGCCTCAGTCTCTGGCTTACCGGCAAATAGAGCAGGCGGGGTATATATGTTCAAGCTCCTGGTACTCATTTTTGCCCTGGGATCGCGCCGGCAGAGTGTCACCAAGCTCCTGGTGGTCGGCACCTTCTTCGCTCACTTCGCTGCCTTTCTGGCGTTCAGAGGCACAACGAGGTATTAGAGGTATTTATTGAGTGATTCGCAATCTTTTTTCGCTGGCTCTGCTTCTTTCCATGGCGCTTCCGGCTTTCGCCGGCGAGAGCGCCGAGGCTGTGCATGCCATCTCCCTTGATGGCGGCAAGCCTGCCGTGGTGACCGGCAATATCAGCTCGGGCAAGAAGATTCCCCTGGACTGGGCTGCCAGGAGCAGTGTCGCCTGTTTCCCGGGCACCAGATTCGAGATGTTCGACGGCAATCATGTTTTTTACAGAGTGGAGTTGCCGGCGCGCAGCCAGATGAAGATCAGGCTCGTGCCAAAGGACAGGTCCAGAGTGATCAACCTCTATGCGCTCAGGCAGGGCGCCGGAGGGGAGCAGCCTGTGCCCCCGGATGTCGATTCGGCGATCTCGGCTGAGGCTAGCTATCCTCTGTACGCGAAGACCGGTACTCGGACCATCAGGAATTCAGATGACGGCACTCGCAAGATCGATTTCATCTCGGTCGACAAACCTTACAGCATCCTCATCGGGGTAGCCGGAGGCAAGGGATCCGTAGAAGGCGAGTACGAGTTGAGCGTCGCCGTCGACAGGCGTTAGAGCCTGAACTTGTTTTTCACCCAGCGTCTGAGCTCAGGGAAGTTGTTGCGTACTTCCTCGGTGTCCTTTCCCTGCGCGCCCATGAGCCCGGCGAAAGTCTCGGCGAATGCCTCGGCGGAGCCACGCTTGGTGAGGGGGACGTAGTACCAGAGCCTGGCCCTGGTGGCATCGCTCATATGACTGACATCGGTGGCGTGGATCCGCATGACCTCATCGGAGGAGGTGAAGACCCCCGAGCAATCATCCAGGGCATGACCGAGCTCGTGGAGAAGAACATTGTGGATCCCGTCCTCCTCGAAGGCGGTATCCTGCAGCCGGTGGGTTCCCGGTATGATGGCGCGCTCGTATATGTAGACGTCGTGACCGTAGCAGCGAGCGGCGTCCTGGGCCAGGTGGATGGTCTCATCATCAGGATGACCATCCAGCAGGTGAGTCCATTTGTCGGTGATATTGGGGGCGATATTGACCGTGGCGCCCCCCTTGTTCAGGACCTCATAGATATTGGGAGGCAGGGTCTCGAGGGTGTGGCTGACATTCTCGATGGTGATCTGCCGCACCGGTGGGTGATCGTTGACCGGTTTGATGACATTGATCCGGTGCTTGAAGTCCACGCCGGGGTCGGCGCTCGTGTCTGTGCTCGTGCTCGTGTCTGTGCTAATTTCGGTGGGGCGCTCGTCCTGGTGCACTGTGCGGTGAGAGAGCGAATAGTCGATGTAGCGAATCAGATTCCGGCAGATGCGATCGGTTTTCTGGTCCGGCTTGAGCTCCACGCAGGCGACATATTCCCGGCGAGCGAGACCGACCTGGTTCATCTTCATGAATGTGTTGGCCAGCTCGTAATGGGCCGGCCAGTAGCCGGGCTTCTGCTTGAGAATGAACTCGAAGTCCCGGACGGCTTCCGGATATCGCCCGGCCTTGTAATAGCCTATTCCGCGGCCGAGCAGATCGTCGGCTCGAGCGGCGGCGCCGGTCAGTAGTCCGGCAAGCCCGATAACGGCAAGGGCAATCGCGATAGTTCTCTTTTTGGCGGTCATCTCTTCTCCCCCGGCAACTATTGGTTTTACCACTTTGTGCTAAACTGATCCACTTGTGTCTACATTAAGCGCAGCATTCCTAGAGATCGAGCGGGACTTCATCGGAGAGAAGCTTCTGCCGGATGGATGTCAACAAAGTGTTTCCGGTGGATCGCCCGGTTTTGAGACAGCCACTGCATCTGGTGAAAGACGAGTACCCGGGCGCCATGGTGGTCGACCTGCCTTTTGCGTGGACCGCCGACGACTTGCGCGACCGGCAGCTGGAGAAGATTTCAGAATTGCGGAGGTCGCGCGCCATGGCTGAGAGCGGCGAGCGCTTCATCGATGCCGGTGAGATGGGCTGCGGAGAGCTGGTCATGCTCCTCAAGATGACCATGAACGAGCTTTCTCCCGGCGACTGTATCCGGGTTATTGCTCTTGATCCCGGCGCCCCGGTGGACCTGCCTGCCTGGTGCCGGCTCACCGGGCACAGCCTTCAAAGCTCCGAGCATCCCGAATATCTGATACGAAAGAAGGAGAACTGTTGATGTCCAAAAAACTCTGTGTCAGCCTCACCTGTGCCCTGGACAATCCGGACCGGGCGACAGTCGCTTTCGTGGTGGCGAACGCTTCGGTGGCCTCCGACACCGCCACGATGGTCTTTCTCTCCACCGAAGGCGTCCGGCTCGCCGAGAGCGGGGCGGCCGAGGGCGTTCATGAAGACGGCTTCGCGCCCCTGGGCGAGTTGATCGGCAATTTCGTCAAGGCCGGCGGCCAGATTTTCGTCTGCTCGCCCTGTTTCAAGAAGCGCGGATTGTCCGAGGATAAGCTTCTGGAGGGTGCCACTATTGTCGGTGGCGCAAGCCTGGTGGAGTATCTCACGGCCGGGGACGGCGCCGCCTGTGTTACCTATTGAGGCTCACCTCCACGAGGCGGACGTCAGTTTCGACGGCGGCGATCTCGACTGCGGCAGCGGGCTTCTTCTCTTGATCAGGCAGCATATCGACCCTCTGGAGAAAGGAGGGCTTCTGGAGGTCCTCTCCAACGATTCCTCGGTGGAAGCTGAGCTGCCGGCCTGGTGCCGTCTCACCGGCAACGAGCTGGTCTCATTCACGAAGGAGGGCAGCCGGCGCAGTTATCTGATCGCCAAAGGCAAGTTTGCCGATCGCGCTTCCCCTGTCAGAATGAGCCCCTCTCTCGAGGTGGTGCCGGTCACGCATCCGGCCTCGCTGCCGGAGCCGGTAGAAGCTCCTTTGCTAGAGCCGCTCTCGGTGATGGGGGTAGGAAGCTGGCCGCGCCCTTCCTGGGTGGTGCGCGCCATCCACGATCATCTCGAGGGACGGCTTTCAGATGATGAATTCACCGCCGTCTGCGCCGATGCCACTCGTCTTGCCGTTGCCGATCAGGAGCAGGCGGGGGCCGATGTCATAAGCGACGGCGAGCAGGGACGGGACAATTATGCCAGCTTCGTGGGCGGGCTCCTGGACAATTGCCGGCTGGTGCCCCTGAGCGATCTGCTCGCCATGGTCGATCATCCCGACGAGTTCAAAGCCGAACTGGCGTCCCTCGACGTGCCGGCGGAGTCGGTCAGGCATCCGGTGGTTTTCGGGCCACTCGGGCGCTCGCGCTCCCTGGTCGCGAAAGAGGCCGAGCAGGTCCTTGCTCTCAGCGGACGCCCGGTGAAGGCGGCGCTACCGGGACCCTATCTTCTCACCCGCTTGATGTGGCTCGATTGTATCACCGACCGCTTCTATGCCAGCCGCGAGGAATTGGGCAGCGACATAGTGAGGGTTCTCAAAGAAGAGTGCCACCATCTCCTTTCTCTTGGTGTCAGTCTGGTGCAGTTCGACGAGCCGGTGCTCACCGAAGTGGTCTTCAGCGGACCCAAGAGCAAGCGGAGTTTCATGTGCGGCGCCCTGAGCGAATCGGGCGATGCCGCAGAAGAGCTCGCCTTTGCCGGTTCTTTGATCAACAGCGTGGTGGAAGGGTTGCCGATTTCGCGTACGGCGGTGCATGTATGCAGGGGCAACTGGACTGCCGACGAATCCGTAGCTCTGACGGGCTCTTATGAGCCATTACTGGCGGTGCTCGGCTCCCTTGCCGTCGGCACGCTCTTCCTGGAGCTCTGCACACCCAGAGCCGGAGAGATCGAGGTTCTAGCCGGCCTGCCTACCACCATGAGGGTGGGCGCCGGCATGGTCAATCCAAAGAACCCCGAGATCGAGACGGTGGATGAGATCAAGAGGAGAATCGATAAAGCCGCTTCGGTGCTCGGCGCCGAACGTCTTCTCCTGACCCCTGACTGCGGGTTCGCTACTTTCTGCGACAGTCCGGTCTGCACGAGAGAGAAAGCCATGGCAAAACTGGCCAGTCTCAAGGAGGCTGCTTATCGTTTCAAGATGTCTTAGAATGGAACCATGAAACCGACTGTATGCCTTGCCCTGCTTCTTGCTCTAATCCTATCTCTTTCCGGAGAGGCCACGGCTCAGGAGAAAAAGGCCAGCAATTCATTCGGCTATGTCGCTGTCGGTCCCGGTCCCCAGGACGCCGACTGGCGGGCTCTCGATCTCAAGGCGCGCAGCGCACTTGATGAAGGGCGTTATGACGAGTCCGAGCGCTGCTTCAAAGAGGCGGTGAGCCTTGCTGAGAAGAAAGGTCGCTACGACCCCGGAGTGGTCAACTGTCTTGTGGGGCTTTCTCTTCTCAATCACAAACGTGGCGACTTCAAGGAATCGGAGCGCTTGTACGAGTATGCCATGCGTCAGGTGGAGGGTCTGACATCACGAGACTCTCTCGACTTCACCAAGTGGCTGCCTGACCTCGCCTGGCTCTACCAGCAGCATGGCCGGCCCGACCAGGCGGAGACGCTTCATAAGCAGATCTTGAAGGTCATGCAGAAAGCGCATGGCAACACATCCAGAAAGCTTCTGCCCGGCATCGATCAGTATGCCGCCTTCTTGCATGCCAACGGCCGTCATGCCGAAGCCAGCATGCTCGAGACCAGGAGTCAGGAGATCAGAGGGAGACCCGGGGAGTGACCGCAGAAAATCCCGTGACCGGGGGCCGTCCCGATCAGGAGACCACCACTGCTTTGTGGGAGGGCAATGCCGAAGCCTGGACCGTCATGTCCAGGCGGGGCTTCGACGTCTGTCGCGATCGCATTAACACGCCGACCTTTCTGGCTATGCTTCCGGACGTCTCCGGACTGAGAGGGCTTGATATCGGATGTGGTGAAGGGACCAATACCAGGCTGGTAGCGGCCCGTGGTGCTTCTATGACGGGGCTCGATGTGAGCCGGCGTTTTGTCGAGCATGCCAGGGACCATGAAGAGAGCGCCCGGCTCGGGATCGAGTTTATCGTCTGTGATGGCGCCGAGCTGTCCATGCCTGATGAGAGCTTCGATTTCGTCATGTCTACCATGTGCCTTATGGATGTCCCCGATCCGGATGCAGTCTTGAAGCAGGCTTACCGGGTGATCACATCAGGCGGGTTCTTGCAGTTCTCCATCACACATCCCTGTTTTCAAACTCCCAGGCTCCGCTGGCTCGAGAATGAAACAGGCGAAGTGGATGGGCTCCTGGTGGGCGATTACTTCGCCGGCCGGGCCGATGTCGAGGAATGGACATTCAATCAGGCGCCGGACTCCCTCAAGAGCAGTTACGGCAATTTCAGGGTGGCTCATTTCCACCGGACCCTTTCCCAGTGGCTGAATAGCCTGGTCGAAATCGGCTTTATTCTGGAGCGCCTGGAGGAGCCCCGCCCGGACAGGGAGACAATCGAGCTCTATCCGGCTCTCAAGAAGCTCGAGCAGGCGGCATTCTTCCTGCATCTCAGGCTGAGAAAAGCCTGAGTCCCGACTAAATTGCAAATTTATGGTTTAATCAGGGCGCTTTCTGTCAACATATTTCTAGAACCTTACTATTCAGGACTATTCAAGCTGTCGGAATGGCCAAAAGACCCGACCCGGTGCTTATCGGAGACCTCCTAGTCAAGTCAGAGCTCGTCTCTCTTGGCCAGTTCGCCGATGCCATGCCGATTTCGTTGACCACGGGATTGCCAGTGGGCCGCGTCCTGGTGGGCTCCGGCTATCTCAAGGAGACTCATTTCAAGGCTGCCGTGGCTGCTCAGTCCCTGATCCGGGAGAATCTCCTTCATCTGGACCTGGCCCTCAGCGCCCTGAAGCTCGTCGGTCAATACAATGTCTCCCTCGATGAGGCCCTGAAGCGCCTGGGCTGGCGCTCCGAATACTATGAGACCACCAACCGCCTCGGCGATCTCCTGGTGGACGCCGGGCTGGTCGAGCCCTCCGTGGTCAATGACTGTCTCGACGATTGCTTTGCTTCGGGTCTGCCCCTGGGCCGGGTCCTGGTCATGAAAGGGGCGGTAAACGAGATGGTCACCTATGCCGCCCTCACCGCCCAGATCCTTATAAGGGAGAATCATATAAACCGGGACCAGGCTATCGAGGCTCTCAAGCTCGCCGCCCGGAGGAAAGTGACTATAGAGGAGTCCCTCAATCTGAGTGGCATCGCCATAGTCAGCAAGACTCACGCGATCCGCCTGGGAGAATTGCTCATCCTGGCTGATCTGGTCTCGGAGATCGACCTGCTTTCGGCGGTGGAGAGGGGGCTTCTGGACGAGCAGCCCATCGGTCAGGTCCTGGTAAGGGTGGGTCTGATTACCGAGAATACCCTGAAACAGGCTCTCCAGCTTCAGGAGATGGTCACCGAGGGTCAGGTCAGACCCCTGATCGCCGCCAATGCGCTCAAGGCCGCCCGTCGTACCGGCAAATCCCTGGCTGCGGCGCTCAAAGAAGTGGGTGACAACGACTCCGATCTCTACAGCAAGATGGAGCTGCCGGAGCTCTTCCGTAACGTAGGTTTGATCGGTCAGTCGGACATGATCAAGGCTATCGATTTCAGCTCCACCACCGATTCGCCCTTTGCCGAAGTGGTCTGGCGCCTGCGCCTGGTGGATCAGAGCACCATCCAGGCGGCCGTGCGCTGCCACGAGCTCTATAAAGCCGACCAGATCTCGGCCGAGCAATGCATATTCGCCCTCCAGAGCTTTCTGGGCTCCAGGCGGAACATCGACGAGCTCCTCGGTCAGGTCGGCTGGCAGGGCGGCCGGTAGACGGCTAGGAAGCTACATAGACCACATTGCCGCCATGATCCACGGCGCGGTTCAGGGCTGTCTCGGCAGCGTTGATCAGGTCTTCGAAATTAGATGCGTGCTCGGGGAACGAGGCTATGCCGATACTGAGGGTGACATGCCAGTTCTGACCCAGGTCGGATACGCGCTCCAGGCAAATCTTGTTGCGGAGCCGCTCGCCCAGGACGCAGGTGCCCTCCGTGTTGGTCTCGGGACAGACCACCAGGAGCTGCTCGGAGCTGTATCGGGCAGGAATGTCCACATCCCGGACCTCGGCCATGAGGAAGTCCGAGACACCCTTGAGGATGCTGTCGCTGACTTCGCTGCCGTAGCCCTGTTGCGCTTGATAGAGACCGTCCACCAGGACCATCACCACTGTGCAATCGTGCTTGTAGCGTTTGCTCCGCTTGAGCTCGTCCTTGAGGATGCGAGTGACGGTATTGTAATTGTAGAGCTCGGTGACGTTGTCCAGGAGCGTCAGACGCTCCATCTCCTTGGGATCGCTATTCTTGAGCGTAGACTGGACATTGGTCAGATAACCGCCCTGCTCGAGCTCGCGAAGTCTGGACTGGCTGTCCACCTTGGCGTTCTGGATAATCGAGCCGGTCTTGCGGAGCTGGTTCAGCTTCTGTCTGAACAAACCTTCCCGTGCGAATAAGGGCTCTTGATCTTGAACCATGTCTTGTCTCCAGCATGTGGCCACCCTTGAATTATACCCTCCTGGATGTAAAGTGTATATTCGCCGCCCTGTTCAGATTTATTGGTCTGCATGTAAAGTGATGGGATTCTTCTCAGCTTGCCCCGGGTCCGCCCGGCAAAGGCTGTCAGGATGAAGGCTCGACCTTCTGACAAGTGCCATCGCCCCTGGTTTTATCTGTTTGCCGCGCGATTTTATGTGTCGAAAATATACTTGGCATATGTGATTTGATAAACTAAATCAAACGTGGATGCTCGGCCCATAATCGTTCAATGTCAAGTATCCTGATTGTCCGCATGCCTTTAAAGTCGGTTGTTTTGAGGGCTATATAAGAGGGAACACCAGGCTATGGCCCCAGAACCAAAAGTAGTTTTTTCTTTGATTTTCAGCATCTTGTTTTCCGGTATGGTCCTCGCGGGACCGGCTCTGGCCGTGGACGGCGAAGCACCGAATGCGGTGCATAACCGCCTGGAGAAGGGCGAAGTCGTGGTCGACTTCAAGAATGTCGGCAAGCGCAAATATGTGACCGGGCGGATCATAATCAATCACCGGCCCGAAGAAGTATGGCCGGTCATGGTCAATCCCTTCGAGTTCAAGCGCAACATCGCTCCCCGTATGAAAACCCTGGAGATTCTCTCGGACAAGATCAATATGTCCATCCAGCGGGTCACAGTCGATGCGTTTCCGATCCCGCCGGTTACTTATACGGTCAAATCGACCTATGAGCGTACTGATAACGGCTCCAAGATCGAGTTCTGGAGAGTGGCAGGAATGATCAAAGATTTCCGCGGCCACTGGATCATGCGGCCCTGCTCCAACGGACAGAAAACAGAGCTCTCGTACAGTATGTATATCGATCCCGGTTTCTATGTACCGCAGTGGATCGTCCGCCAGTGCGTCAAGGGCGAGCTTCCCAAGACGCTCCTGGCTCTGCGCAAGAGAGTGGAAGAAGTCTGCTCCGATGTCAGTGTCCTGGAGAAACAGACGATCATGGCTGCCCTGCCCCTGCGCAAAGTCGCGGACACCCCCGGGCATCATATCTAGCCGTCACTGCAGTTTCGAGCGCATACAAAAACACCGCCCAGAGCTAGTCTCGAGCGGTGTTTTGCTACTGTCTGGCAGCTCCCTGCAAGGAGCTCAGTATCTCATCATGTTGCCGTCAGCTGGCTTCATGCTGCGGGCTCTCTTGCTATCGTCTCCGGCTGGCGCCGCCTGTCGTTTCTGCAAGGCCCCTCGGCTCATCATGCTCTTCGAAGAGAGCATTCACCGTTCACATTTGTTAGTCTATCGCGGATTTCGTTTTGTAAAAGTACCCCGGTGGACGTTTAATCTCTATCTGGGTTCGTCCCTTCATTTAGATTAACAAGCGCCGGATCAACTGTTATACCACTGGTGATGCGGACTCTGCCTCGATCGTATATCCGTTGTGCCGTGCAATGATATTCCGATGATATCGATCCGGGGCTTCTTGGGCTATCGATCCGGATTGTCTGTGTCCCGCTTAATGTCAACAGGCAAAACTATTTGTGCCGTTTCTTTCCTGCCCTGGCGTGCCGGCTCCTGGTCTTCTTCTGAGGAGGAGGCGGACCGGCGTTCTGGGCTTTCTGGTCGACCTGGATTTTCGTATTCGCCGATACGTCCAGATCGGGATCTTCCCGACCGGCTGTCACTATCGGGGCGGGAATATCGCCCATGGTCTTGATCACACGCAGGCGGTTTATAAGGGCTGTCATGGCGATCCTGAGATTGCGCACGGATGGGGTGTGGTCGTTGACCATGATGGTGAGAGCGAGGTTCTGACCCCCCGAGGTCGTCAGAATTCCGGCTATGCAGCGCACGGTATCCATGGTTCCGGTCTTGAATCGGTAGACGCCGCGACCTCTCGAGCTCTCGTCGTTAGCCTTGAGGAGAGCGAGGTAGCCTCCATTGCCGTTCTCCCCGGCCATATGGCGCAGTACCATATTCAGTGCGTGCGGCGAGGTGCCGTTCTTGCGGGCCAGCCCGCAGCCGTCGAAGAGAAGCACTTCCTGTCCGGGTACCGCGAAGGTCGAGAGCCATTTGTTGATCGCCACCAGCCCGGCGGTTTCCAGGTCCGGCAGCCCGCTGTCGGGCTTCTCGGTCTTATTGCCTGATACATATTTTGCCCCCAGGGTTCGCAGAATCTGCTGGGCATAGAGGTTGTCGCTCTTATGAAGACAGGTCTGGAGAAGTCCGGAAAGAGGCTTCGAGGAATGGACGGCGAGCTGATAAACCTGATCGCCGCCGCCTGCCGGGATATCCTGATTGAGCAGTTTGACCCCGTACTGGTGCAGGAGTTGCTCGATAAGAGCCGAATTGAAGGTGTCCGGGTTGGCCACTGCCAGTGTCACCGAGGGTGGTGACTGAGAATGGTTGGAGCGGTAGACGAACATGCTCCGCCTGACCCGGTCGGCGTAGACCCAGCCTGGTCCGTAACGGGCGCTCAAAAGACCCTCGAAAAGGGCCCCGTGCATGGAGTTCGCCTTGACGCTTCGATAGATCGAGGGCAGCCCCTCGGTGTGGGTGATATTCCTGTCGACTACCAGGTCGGAGGAAACCGGCATCCAGTAACGTCCCCAGTCTTCCACGAGCCAGGACGGATTGAAGCCGTCTCCGCCTATGATTCCCGAGAATTTGATCTTGCCGTCTATTTGCTTGATGCCCTTGCTATGGACGGCGTTCTTCACCAGTTCCGAGAGGTCGGCCCTGGTGAGGGTGGGATCTTGAGAGGCAACCACGACCAGATTGCCCCTGAGCCGGTCGCCTTCGATCTTGCCTTCGCCTGCAAGCACCGTGGTATAGGTGAAGCCGGGACCGAGCTGGTCGTAAGCGCAGGCGCAGGTGATCGCCTTGACCACCGAAGCCGGGACGAATCGGCGTTTGCCGTTATAACTGTAGAGAATCTTGCCGGTCCTGGTGTCGGCGAGCTCGAGACCGACATGGGAATTGGCCAGGGTCGGAATGCGCAACCAGTTGCGGACTATGGCGTCCAGGTCGGCGCTCTTTTCGGGGCTCTCCCCGGAGGCGCTGTCGGCTTCGGCGCCCGATGGCAGGGCCAGCGCCGGCAGGAGGGCGATAAGCAGGAGGAGCAGAAGCAAGAATGCGGACGGCGCTTTTCTCATAGAATGGATATTCTAGCGCCAAATCTCTCTTATTACTGGAGCTCGGCTACTCTGTTGCGACCGGATTTAATAGTGACAGGCTCGTTGCTTATCACCCTGGTCTCGTAGAGGAAGCCCGAGGGAAGGTGCTCGTTGAAGAGCTTGACCAGGGACTTGTCGATGGCGAGATCGTCCTCTTCGTTGGGCTTCAGTGCGGTGCGCAGGTCGCCGAGGAGCTTGCGCATGCGGACATACTTCTGGCGCTTGTACTTTTCTTGCTCTTTCTTCTCTTTCTCGATGGTGTTTTTGAAAGTAAGCTTTGGCATGGCATATTTACCGTTTAGATAGATTCGGATAGATGTATATATAGACGGAATGAACCTCGACTCGGTTCAAAGCGACTCGATAAGATTAGCCAAACTGGCAAGCCTACGCAAGATTGATGAGCAAAGCTTAGGAAGATGATATGTCCCCGGATTTCGAAGAGCAAGTGCGTGATATCGTATATGATACCATCAAGCGACTCCTGCGCGAACGGCAGTTCGATCTGCTTGCCGATCTTGTAGAGAAGACCGGGATGACCGGAGGTCTCTTATGGTCCATCGAAGGAGACGTCTTTTAGTTCATCGATCTGCATCAGGAAGTCCGGAGACGGCTTCCTGACGCTTCCGAGAAAGCCCGGCTGATGGCTGAGGCTCTGGTCGTCAGTATGAGATTTATTTCCTGAAATCCCCGTGAAACATGGTTTACGAAGGGACGGAATCTATTGACAACCCCCTGTTCGAATTTTTATCATTGACTGGTCACTTCTCTGGCGTTTGCTCTCCTCTATAAAGGTCCGATCCCAATCATGTGGTGCTGCTCATTCATGTATCGTCCCCCGGAGGACATGCGCTCCGGTCCAAAGAAGCAAAAGAACAGTCGACCGTCTGCTCCCCGACCCTCTCTGATGAGCGTCGTAGCCGCCCTTCTCTCACCCTTCTTTCGCAAGGCCGGCAACTCGGTGGAGAAAATGGCCGGGCGCGGTCAGGATATCGCCCAGACCTGGCTCACTCCTCTGCCCGAAAGGCTGAGCGCCGCCCGCAGCGAGAATCTCGACCCCAGGCTTCTCGATCGTCTCGTCCACGACCCCGAGGCGGTGGTCAGGCTGGAGCTCGCCTGGAACGAGAATGTTCCGGAGGACGTTCTCTATAAGCTCAGGCATGACGCTGATGCTACCGTATCCGGTGTGGCCCGAAGGCGCCTCATCGACAAGAATGTGATGGTTTAGCCTTATCTTTGATGATCTGGGGCACACGAACAGGTCTCATGGTCTTGCTGCTGATGAAGACCCCGGTATGATACGCCCGGGTCGTCACCTCGCCATCGACCACGATCTCGCCTTCGAAGTCGAAGCTGGCGGCTTTCATCCGGGCGATCCACATATGACCCACCGGCTTGTCGAAAAGATCCACCGCCTTCTTGTACTGGATGCGGCTCTCGGTGATGATCGGTAGATAACCGTCTTGCATGAGCCCGGCAAGGGGAAAGTACTCGTCGAAAATAGCCAGGCGCAGATCTTCCATCCAGCGCAGGTAGACGATATTGGAGACATGACCGGCAAAGTCGATGTCATAGGTCTTCACTGAGATCTCTCGTTTGATCTCGAACAATCTTTCAGTCATGAGCACATTATAGACCACTCGTTCAGACGGTCTGCAATTGCCATTTACCGCCCCGGTACTTCCAGGCGGCCACTATGCCGAGAGCCACCGAGGTGACGGCGAAGGCTATCCAGCAGCCGGCGGGGCCGTCGGGCATGCTACGGGTGAGCCCGAAAGCCAGGGGCAGGCGGATCAGGGCCAGGCCTATTACGCTTGCCCACATCGGCCATTGCGTATAGCCGGCTCCCTGCATCGCTCCGAAGAGGATGATCCAGACCGCCGCGAAGGGCTGAGAGAGACCGATGATCTGGAAGTATTGAGTGGTGTAGGCCACCACCAGCCTGTCGCCGCTGAGCAGAGCCGCCAGTGGCGAGGCTGCCGTATAGAGAATGAGCGAGACCAGGGTGGTGATCCCGATGCCGACCGCGCAGACGAGCCAGCCGGCACGCGAGGCCCGGTCGAGCTTGCCGGCGCCGAGATTCTGACCGACTATGGTGGCGACGGCGGTGCTGAGGGCACAGATCGGCATATAGCTGACGATCTCCTCCATGCGCAGGCCGATGGCCCAGGATGCCTGGCACTGCGTGGGATGGGCGGTGGAAGCGAAGATCAGAAGCAGGGCGAAACAGCCGGCGCTCCAGGCGAGATCGGTTACACAGGCGGGAAGGCCGATCTTGAGAATGCGCTCGAGCCACTGCCGCGAGAAGCCCATCTCGATGTTGCGCTTGAGTGAAAGGCATTCTCTGAGCTCGGAGCCGGCGATGAGCTTGAGGGCGAGCACTACCCCCACCAGAGACGAGATCAGCCAGGCGAGAGCGATACCGCGCACGCCTGTTTGCAGTGGATAGACACAGAAAGCCAGGTCGAGGCTGACGATGAGCGCCGTCATGATCACCCAGTTTTTCATGGGACCACGGGTATCGCCGGTGGCCCGGGAGATTGAGTGGGCTATCCAGACTATTGTGAATGGCAGCTGGGAGAGTATGTCGATTTCGATATAGGACCAGGCGATCTCTTCCACCAGGGGCGAAGCTCCCAGCATTCTGAGAAGCGGCCTGGCGGCGAGCAGTCCGAGGGTTATGGTGATGATGCCGAATGCGGTGGCGAAGGCCAGAGAATGTCTGGCCGCTTCCACGGCGTTCTCCCGATCTTCGGCCCCCCAGAAACGGCTCACCAGCGCCGTTGTCCCGGCGGACAGGGCGATGGTGAGCATCAGGAAGAGGAACCAGATCTGGGCGCATATACCGATGGCTGCCTGGGTGTCCGGTCCCATTCTTCCGGCTATGAGGATATCCGTGAAGCTCGCCGTGGAAACAGCGGCCATGCGCACCATCAGGGGCCAGCTCAGGGTCCAGACAGCCTTAGTGAGGGCGCCGTCGAGGATGGTGTTCGTATTCTGATTCCCTGCTTTTTCTGCGGTAGTCATGGCGCTGTCTCCATGAGAGCTAGGCGGTTTTGTCCAGTTTGTCGTTTACCTTCTCCAGAGCGTTTTGATAACGTCTGGCGTGGAATGCTTCCACCATGCCGAGGGCCTTGAACCGCTTGGCGGCTTGCATGAAGGTCTCGGCATGCTCGGCTGATTCCTGAGCCTGCTCTTTGAACTCCTCCACAGCATCAAGATGTCCTTCTTCCCTGGCTATGGCCTCGAATTCGGGATACATCCGGTTGGTCTCGTAGAGCTCGCCTTCGATGGCTATCTCGAGAAGCTTCTCGACAGTGAGCTCGGAGGGCGGGTAAATGAGCTCCAGGTGCGCGAAGGCATGGCCTGTCTCCTGGTGGGCTGTCTCTTCGAAGAGGGCTGCAACCTCTTCGTTGCCGAGCTTGCGGGTGATCTTGGCGAAATAGAGATATTTGCGGTTGGCCATGGATTCTCCGGCAAAGGCGGCTTCCAGGTTTTTCTCTGTACGGGTGTTGTCGATATGCTTGTTCATTTTCTTTCTCCTTTTGACTATTTATTTAGAATAAGTCTGTCTTTGGAATTAATCTAAGCCCGGCGCAAAAAATTTTGGCTCAGGGGCTCCCTTCATCGAGCTCGCCATAGAAGGTGATCTGGTAGTTCTTCACCTTGTATTTGCCGCCCAGCTTTACCTCCAGGCTGTCCATCTCGCCTGGCTCGATATCGATGATCCTGCCTGTTCTCGTATCCACGAAATGATGGTGGCGATGGGTCTTGGCATCGTAACGAGTACGGCCGGGCTCGGTCACGACCTCCTGAATGACTCCTGCTTCCACCAGGGCATTGAGGGTGTTATAGACCGTGGCTCTGGAAAGCGACACCGGCAGGCTGTCCGAAACCGCCTCGAGAACATCGTCGGCGGTGGGGTGGCTGTCGGTGCTGAAAAGATACTCGGCGATTACTGCTCGCTGGGGCGTAGGTCTTACGCCGTGGCTTACAAGAATCGCTTCTATATCGTAGGCTTTCACTGATCCAAATCCTTTGATCCGGTACATGTTTAGAATAAGTCTAAGTTGATACAATGTCAACCCCTCTTCAAGATGAGTCTTCACTGGTGTAAATTCGTCATGCAGATTAAGGAGGTGGAGGATGTCCGAAGCAAAACTGAGACAGGCGGTGGAATCTAAGAAAGTCCGCTGTCCCAAGTGCAAGGAGCCGGTTACTGCCTATGAGAAATTCGTGGAAGCCTGCCAGTCGGTCTGGGATGGCGCCGGGGACTCGGGACTCGAGACAGACGGATCCAAGGCGACCCTCATCTGTGGCAATAAAGGTTGTTCATGGAAAGAGCGCACCGAGTTCTGGGAATCGTATATTGAGGATTGAGTAGATTCCATTTTTTGCAGGCGATCCTTTTATATAGATGCCAGATCAGGAAGACTCCGAATACCGGGACCAGGAAAGCCACCTCGAGCGCCTCTTCAGCGCCGAGACTGGCTACCGTCTCTTTGGCGCGCTCGATCTTCTTGCCAGGAAGGGTAAAGAGAGTTTCGACTTCGCCATGGATTTGCTCACCGAGCTGTCCACCGAACTCACCGGGGTGAAGTCTTTCAGAGTCACTCCCCGCCCTCCCATGGAAGTGGAGGTGGAGATCAAGTTCAAGAAAGAGAGCAATATTCCCTTCAAGTATCTTGTCGCTCCCCTTGTCGAGATCGAGTCGGTCGATTTCGGAAAGCAGATCAAGTTCCAGGCTCTTATAGAATCCTCCAAGAAGGGATTGAGGATCAACCTTGTGGATGGATTCAGTCTGGTCCTCAATTTCGGTCCTCTGGGACGCAAGACTGTCGAGATCAAAGGTAGCGGCATTCTCAAACGCGATTCGAAAAACGGGATCGTCCTGGTAACCGAGATCAATGTCCCCGGTCTGGTGGAGCCTCTGGAGATAGCGATTCCTCTCACTCTGATCTTCAAGAAGTGAGAGGTCGTTCAACAATTCGCTAACAACTCGGCCTTAGATTTAGTTTCCCCAGTCGAGGAAACTAGAATGATAATAGATACCCCAGCAAACGGAGCAACCGGTCCGGAAGGCTCTCTCGGTCATAGCTCGATCAATCTTGCCAGCCTTGTGGAGAGTCCTCGCAGCGGCAGCGACAATGCGCACCAGAAGCCGCCCGAGCAGAACCAGAACCAGAATCAGAATCAGAACCAGAGTCAGGAAACCGAAGTAGACAACCGGAACAATAACAAAAACGAGAACAGCAATAACAACGACAATAACAACGAGAACTCGAACTACAACCATACCGAGTCGAGCAGCTCCTCATCGAGTTCATCGTCATCCCGCTCCGATTCCCACTCGTCGGCAAGCACCGGACCGATAGACAACAAGAGCGGTGCCACCGGCGGTAGTGTCCAGGTCAATGAGACGAACTCGAGCAGTTTCAAGTATTACAATCCAAGCAGCGTAATACTACCGTCTCTGCCTCCGGGCGGCGGTTGCACCGAGGGTGGAAGCTGGGGAGTGGGCTCGATTTTCGGCGGGCTCAGCAGGGGCAAGTCGAAGATCAATGAGAAGTGTCAGGCCATCGAGAATGAGAAGTTCCAGCAGAATCTCGAGCTGCAGAGTCGCTCCCTCGATCTCAATATCGAGCTGCAGAAAGAGGCGATGAAAGCCAATCTCGAGCAACAAGCCCAGCAGGCTGAAGGAAAATTGCAGCTCCAGTCCGAGCAATTGCATCTCGATCTGGTGAAAACAGCATGCGATGCCTCGGTTGATCAAGCCGAGCAAGCCCGGGCCGCATTCACCACCATGGACGGCATGAAGACCGGAGGCGCCAGGAACACAGTGGGCTCCCTGGCGCATCAGGAAGCTCTCAATTCGCTCAAGCTCGGCAATATCTGCGCCACTGCTCTGGGCCAGGAGCTCGGTGTCGAGGACAACACTCCCAGTCTCCCTCCTCTCGAGATGAAGGAGAAGTAGGTGCCGATGACTCGATTCGAAACCAGTCAGGAATCGCCTGCCGGTGGTGATTCTGCCGGGGATTTCACCGGATCTTCGGCGCTCGCGGCGGAAGCCGGCGATCTGCTCGCCCGCAGACCGCCGGGCCGGACGCACAGGGTCGAACCCGGAGAGAGCCTTTCCTCTCTTGCAAAGGAAAGGCTCTCCCGGGCCGGCTCCGAACCTGTGAGCGACCGGGCGATTCTAATGGAAGTGGAGAGGATCATAGAAGCTAACGCCGAGAGATATCCCAGCCTCATTCACAGACCGGGTCATTTGCTTCCGGGCTGGCAGCTGAAGCTCGAGGACCATGGACCGGATCCGGGCCCGTCGGATAGTCTTCGCTCCCGCCCTCGCTTGCAAGAAGACAGATTCGAGATGAATAAAGACGGCGATCATTTCGTGTGCGCCGGCGAGACACTGAGCGGCATCGCTGTGCGCGAGCTGAAACGGCGAGGGCTGTCGGATGTCTCCCGGGAGGATCTGAATCGGGAGATGAGCCGTATCGTCTCTAACAATCTGGACCGCTATCCCGGTCTGGCGGACCGTCCCGATCGTTTGCAAGCAGGCTGGTCCTTGCGGATCTGGGACTACAGTCTCGGACCGGAGCCTTATCTGGACTGGAAGCCCTGGAGGGTCGCGGAGCCCGGCGCCGTGACCGTGGTCCGCAAAGGAGAGCGGGTGGAAGCAGGGCAGGGTGCCTGGATAATCGTAGAGCCTGGCGGGATGGCGATCACCAATCCGGGCTCGAAGGCCTTTCTCTATCACAATGCCCGTATCGAGAAGGCTCTGCCCGGCTCCATGATCGTGGCAGCCGGAGGCGAGATCGTCGATTACGGCGCCAGTATCCAGTCTGTCAGAGGCCGGGTGAGGGTTCTACCGGGTTATTGATTATTCTGCTCTGGGAAACAGTTGAACGACAGTCTCGTGCTCATCGTGCCGCCGTGACCGTTTTTCATAGAGCTTTTTGCAAAGATTCGCCCGTCTGAAGAGCCCCATGAGAAGCTCGCTGAAATACTCCTGATCCTCGGGATCCTCGCCGGCGATCAGGCGATCCTGCAAAATTGTCAACAAGCTGTCATAGGATACGGAATCTGGAATTGACGGTGATTGCATGGGGAATTCACAAAGGGGACTTGAACTAAGCTATCATCTGCAGCCCTGCCTTTAAAGGCTCTGTTAAGGACTGTCTCTTAGCAACTACTAAGGAGTATCCGATGAAAGCTATAGTGATGTCCCGTCATGGGGGTCCTGACTGTCTCGAGCTCAAAGAAGTCGATACACCGGCGCCTGAGAGCGGCGAAGTGCTTGTCAGGGTCGTCGCTACGGCCGTCAACCGTGCCGATGTCATCCAGCGAAAGGGTAGATACCCGGCCCCTCCCGGCGTGCCTGCCGATATACCCGGTCTGGAGTATGCCGGCATGGTCGAGAAGATCGGGGGAGCGGTCGGGGATCTGAAGGCGGGCGACCGGGTTTTCGGTCTGGTGGCCGGGGGCTCTTATGCAGAGTATGTCGTGGCTCATCACCGCACTGTGGCACGCATACCTGACGGCGTCGCTTTCGAGCAGGCTGCCGCCATACCAGAGGCGTACACGACGGCTTATGATGCCATGATCTGCCAGGGCGGTCTGGCGGCCGGCGATACGGTCCTGATAAGCGCTGTGGGAAGCGGAGTGGGCACGGCTGCCTGCCAGATAGCCAGGGCTATAGGGGCGCGTTCCATCGGTCTTTCCCGGGGGCAGGAGAAGATCAAGCGAGCCCGCGCTCTCGGTCTTGATGAAGGCATCGTATCCGGTGGCGCCGGCTTCGCCGAGAAAGTCATGGAGCTCACCGGAGGAGACGGTGTCGACGTGGCTCTCGAGCTGGTCGGGGGTGACTATGTCGCCGAGGACGTCAAATGTCTGAGCCTGAAAGGGCGCCTGATTCTGGTCGGGCTTCTGGCGGGTGCAACAGTCGAGCTCGATCTGGCAAGAGTCCTCAGCCGCCGTCTGATCGTAAGAGGAACCACCCTGCGCGCCCGACCGCTTGAAGAGAAGATCGAAGCCGGCAGGCTTCTGGCGCGGCATATTGCCCCGCTTCTTGCCGGAGGTCGCCTGGAGCCTGTGATCGATAAAGTCTTTCCGCTTTCTCAGGCGGCCTCAGCCCACCAGTATATGGAGAGCAACGACAGCTTCGGCAAGATCATTTTGCAGGTGGCGAGCTGATGACGACATCCGAGACCATCGCCACCGGCGACGGCACTGTTACCCTTCGCGATTCCGCCACCGGCGAGCTCTATCACAATAGCGCCGGCGCCTATCTCGAAGCCATGGAAAATTATGTCAGACCGGCGCTTGCCGGCTGTTCTCCAGGCTCCGGCCTGCGTCTGCTCGATATCTGCTTCGGTCTCGGTTATAACACATTCGCTTTCATCGATCATGTCGCCAGAAATGAGCTGTCTATCCGGGAAGTGGAAGTGCTGGCGGTGGAGGCGGACCGGGGGCTTCTGCCGGTGATTGCCCGGGTCGCAGGGAAGGCTTGTTTCGAGAGCTTCCCGGCTGATTTCGCCGAATCTGTCTCACAGGCAGAAGAGAACACTCTTTCGTTCGATCTGAAAAGGGTGATGAGTGAGCCTCCATTGCATGTGGTGCTGCGCTTTGCTTTCGCCGATCTCCGAAAGGTCGTCCCGGGTCTTGAGGAAGATTTCGACCTCGTTTTTCACGATCCTTTTTCGCCCTCGAAAGTCCCGGAGCTCTGGACCGTGGATCTATTCTCCTGCTATCACCGGCTCTTGACCGGGCGAGGCGGGCGGGTCCTCACCTATAGCATCGCCACTGCCGTCCGGGGCGGTTTTCTCGAGGCAGGTTTTGTCATCTATCGAACCGCGGCGGTGGGGAGAAAAGCCGGCGGTACACTTGCTCTCAGCCAGCCTCTTGTCGAACTCGATGAGCAGGCCGTCTTCGCGCTCGACGCCGAAGAGCTGGCCAAGCTCGCTTCGGTCTCGGGCATTCCTTATCGGGACCCGGACTTCGACCGTGCTCGCAAGACCATCTTGAAGCTCAGGCAGGCAGAGCAGGACGAGAAGCGGGGGCAGGCGGTTTGAGCAGAAAGGTCTTTTTCATCGCTTTCGTGGCCGCGCTCGGGGGGTTCCTTTTCGGTTTCGACACCGCGGTCATCTCGGGGACCGATCCATTCGTGGTCCCTTACTTCAATCTCTCCGACACCAAATGGGGTTTCACTGTCAGCAGTGCTTTGCTGGGGACCATCGTCGGCTCGGCCCTGGCCGGTTTTCCTGCCCAGAGCCTGGGGCGGCGCGATTCTCTTTTCATTACTGCAGTGCTCTATCTGCTCTCGGCTCTAGGCTGCGCCCTGGCGCCCACCTGGGAGATCCTGGTTTTCTCTAGGCTCGTGGGCGGCGTGGGCGTGGGGCTCGCCTCGGTGCTTTCGCCGATGTATATCGCCGAGCTTTCCCCCGCTCATCTTCGCGGCCGTCTTGTCGCTCTCGCTCAACTCAATATAGTCATAGGCATTGTCGTGGCTTATTTCTCCAACGACGCCCTGGTGCCCCTGGCAGACAACTGGCGTTATATGTTCGGGGCCGAGGCGGTGCCGGCTCTCCTCTTTCTTGTTCTTCTCTTTTTCGTGCCCAGGAGCCCTCGCTGGCTGGCGATGAAAGGCAGAGAGCAAGAGGCCAGGGAGGTCCTCGCTTCGATTTACAGGGATGAGAGCGCTCTCGAGCAGGTGCTCGTCGCCATCAAGGAATCGCTTTCCGAAAAGCAGGCCAGCGTGCGCCTTCTTTTCGATCGCCGCTACAGGTTCGTGACTTTGCTGGCGTTTTTGTTCGCCTCTTTCAACCAGCTCTCCGGGATCAATGTCTTCATCTATTACGCCCCTCGAATTCTGGAGTCCTCCGGGCTGAGCACCCGGGAAGCCCTCTGGCAGACCTTCGCCTCGGTGGGGGTGAGCAACTTGATCTTCACTGTGCTGGCGATCTTCGTCATTGACAGGTTCGGTCGCAAGACACTCATGTATGTCGGCTCGGTGGGTCTGGTGATCTCTCTGGCTCTGATGTCCCAGGCTTTTCTCACCAGGACTTTCAATGAAGGCTCGGTGCTGCTCTATCTGATCTGTTTCATCGGCTCTTTCGCTTTTTCCCAGGGCGCGGTGATCTGGGTGTTTCTCTCCGAGATCTTCCCCAATCATCTCCGCAATCACGGCCAGTCCCTGGGGGCTTTCACGCACTGGGCGTGGAATTTCGCCATTTCTTTCGCTTTCCCTCCCCTGATGGCTTCCCTTGGCGGTGGTATCGTATTCGGCTTCTTCGCCTTGATGATGCTGGTGCAGCTCGGCTTCGTGCTCAAGCTCATGCCGGAGACCAGGGGCAAGACTCTCGAGGCGCTATCGCAGGAGCTGGTAAGGGATAGCTGATTATAAATACGGTCTTAAGCGGCCCGGGAAGATGCCATCATATCCGGTATGATAAATTTTATTGTATCGAGGTCGAGTTTGGATATGAAAATGTTTGTGTCCGGGTTCAAGTGGAGCGCGGTGATAGTTCTTGTCAGCGTGTTCTTCTCCATTCTTGCCGGCCCGCTTTATAGCTTTACAGCAGGTATAAGCAACAGCTTCCTTCGCTGTCTTGTCTCGGCGCTCATCTGCGCGCCCATCTGGCTGCTCGTCATGTGGCTGGTTTCGCTTCTGGTCATGCATCCTTACGGGAAGAAGTCGGACAGGTCGGAGAAATCAGACAAGTCAGAGAATCCCGACAGGTGCGCCATCGACAGTATCGGTGTTCTGGTAACCGGTATCATTGTTGTGATGTCTTTTCTGATTGTAGTGCCTTTCGTTTTCGTGGTCTTCGCTACGGTGGAGTTCCTGCCGGCGCTCTGGTGGGCTGCTCTTGCCTTACTGGCTCTGCTCTGGCAGGCGGTCCAGACCGCCTTTACCGTCCGGCGTCTGGACAGGGTCTCCTCGCCTGCCGAGTCGGTGAAGCTCGGCTCCGCTCTCAATCAGGCTGTCGCCAGCGCCGGTCTCGGCAACTGGACTCTCAGAATCGGGCACTATCCGGAAAAGCTTCGCGTTCTCGGCGATATAGCCAGGAACCAGGACCGGAAAGCAGATCCGAAAGTGAGAGCCATGCTCGTCAAACAGTGTTGCGCATACAGCCATGGCGGGCGCGATGTCGTATTCATGTGCCCGATTGTCATGGATGAGCTTTCCGGTAAAGAAGCCGATGCGATCATCGCCCATGAGCTCGGTCATATCATGCACGCTCATTTTCAGATCCATGTGGTGATGCGTGCTCTGGCCACTCTTCTTGCCATCGCCATGACTGTCGCTCTGGCGCCCCTGTATGCCACCGCCGGTGGTAGCCTCAATTTCGTCGCTGTATTTTTCAGCCTCACTGTTTGCGGGCTTTTCGTTGCGGTATTGCGAAACTTCTTCTCCAGACAGTTCGAGCGCAAGGCCGACGAATTCGCGGTGCGGGCCACCGGCGACGCCGAGACTTTCAAGTCCGCTCTCAGCCGGGTGGTAGAGCTACGAAATCACAACGGAGAAAGAGCGCCGAGCCTTCTCGACACTCATCCGAGCCTGCCGGAGCGCTTCCGTATAGCAGACAGGGCGGCCTGATCAGGCTCGATCTCGAGCTCGATTTCAAACCGGCAGGGCGGCCATCTCCCGGCGTAGATTCTTATAGAGCTCAGGCAACCAGGACGGCTGGTGCCTGTAGTCTATATCCGGCTCTTTGAGACGCAGGTCGCAGGGCGCAATCAGGAGGCTGGTGTTCTCTTTGCTGACGTCTCTCACCAGGGTGAAAAGCTCCTCGATCTTTTCGTCGCCGACGGCGATACATCCGATGGAGCAGTTGCTTCCATGGATCATGATGTCGCCGCCGAGATTGCTTCGCTTCTCAAGAGCCGCCTGGCTGCGGTCGAAGTCATTCGGGTAATTTACCTTCAGGGAGAGATGGTAGAGGGAGTTGGGATTGAAAGCCGCGATCTTATAGATTCCTTCCGGAACTTGCGAATCGCCCTGCTTGAGCTTGGGTCCCGGATCACCGCTGGCAGCGAGAATCGGATAGCTAATCACGAGCTTGAGATTGCCGCTTTCGGGCTCGGGGCTGTAGATATCCAGTCGCATCTCCTGCTTGAGGGCGAGAAGGCGAAGGCTCGATGGCGGATAATCGATGCCAGCTTTCTTGAAGTGCGGGGCCATACGTCGCCGGGCTGCTTCCCCGTAGACTCTCAAGACCTGCTCCACGGTTCGGGGAGCCATTCTACCGGCAACGGCTCTTACCGACGACTTCGCTTTCTCTCCTGCGCCGGCGCCCGGATTCGTGAGCAGAGTCAAAAGGAGAGCAGCGCCGGCAAAGGGCACGGCTGTCAGCAAAAGCTTTCTTGCAGAAATTCCGGACATCCGGTCACCTGAACGATATCTGGCTAGTCGGGCGCCAACCGCGGTCCCTGGTTGTCTATTCTAACCGTATCGGCTATCTTGCGCTCCAGCTCTCTCATATCCTCCTCGCTTATCCGGGGACAATCCGGAATCGTCAGGCGCTCGAGGCTCTCGGCTCCGGCTGCCTTCTCCACGCCCCGGGCGGTGATCTCGGGATTGCTTCCCAGATCGAGCTTCTTGATTCTCAGAGCGCCGAGCTTGGCTATATCGCTGTCTTTCAGGTGAAGTCCGACCAAGGACAGGTGCTGGTAATAGATGCCTTTGCGCAGGTGATCGATGACGGCGCCTGTGGCTTTTGTCCCTGTGATTTTCAAATGGTCCAGGTGAGGACAGCCATCCAGAACGGCAATGACACCCCTGTCCGAGATATTGGTCAGGCTTGCCTCAAGGGACTTCAGTCCTTTCTGCCTGGCGATAGACTCGAGACCCCTGTCGGTGATCCTGGTGGATGTCACATCGAGTTTGCGAAGCCCTTTTATCTTCGCAATATTGATGGCGCCTTCGTCGTCGAGATAGGTGTATTCCATTGCCAGATTCGTGAATGACCAGCCACGATCCACCAGGGGTTTGAGCCCCGAGCCCGTTATAGCCGCCGAGGCCAGTTTTAGGCAGGCGGGCTTCCGATCAGCCAGGGCGGCCAGGTCGGCATCTTTGACGTAATTGGACTGGACTTCCCATGTCGGTCGTCCATGCTCTTCAATTAGCCTGAATGCAGGAGCCGGCTCGCTTCTCGGGGGCGGGTCCTGTTGCGGGGCTCTTGCTTCTTGATGGAAAGCGAAATAGAGAGCCAGGCAGACAGACAGGGGGACCAGGATTATTGTCGACCAGAATGCCGCGCCTTCTAGGATCCTCCCGGCAGGGAGCGCTTCGCTTTCCCTGCCGGGCTGCTCTATGGCCGGTTCTTTGAGCATCTCTTCTACCTCAGTCATAGAGGCAGGTCGCCATTCCGGATCTTTCTCCAGACATCTCAGGATCAGGGTCTCGAGCCCGGCGGCCGGACCATTCAAAAGACTCGCCGGAAGTGACGGAGGCGCTGCCGAGCGGTGCATGCCGATGGTCTCGACCGCGGTCGCTCCCCTGAATGGCGGTCTGCCTGCCACCGCCCGGTAGAGGATGCAGCCCAGGCTATAGATGTCGCTTGCCGCGGTTATCTTCGAGCCATCTGCCTGCTCAGGGGACATATAGAGAGGGCTCCCGATTGCCGCACCGGTCATGGTGAGACGGCCGGTATCATCAGTGGTGTTATCTCTGGCAATGCCGAAATCCAGGATCTTCACTGTTCCGTCCGCTTCGATCATTATATTTGCCGGCTTCAAATCTCTATGTACTATGCCGTTATCGTGGGCGTGCTGCATTCCCTGGCAAATCTGGGTGAATATCGCCACCAGCTCGGTGTAATCCAGGATGCCTTCCTCGCCCATGAGATGCTCGAGATTCTCGCCCTCGATATAGTCGGTCACCAGATAGAGCAGATTGTTCTTGTTGACGCCGAAGTCGAGAACCTGCAGGATATTCCTGTGCTTGAGCTTGCTCAGTATGCGAGCCTCGCTCTGGAAGCGCAGGATCTGTTGCTCTTCCTGAGAAACAGAGGGTTTCATGACTTTGATCGCCACCCGGCGTCTCAGAATTCTGTCCTCTGCCAGGAAGACCGCTCCCATACCGCCTGTGCCCAGGGTCTCCTCGATGGCGAAGCGTTCATCGAGGGCGAGAGTCAGGGGATCGAATGTTTCCGGTTCTGCCATCCGGGGCTCTCATGGTTCGGGACCGATAAATCTTATTTGCCCGGTCATTGCTAACATGAGCATATGGACCTCAATCGAGCCAAACCGATTCTTCTTGTCAGTTGCCTGCTCCTTGCCGGAGCCTGCACCGCCCCGGCGCCGCATATAGACATCGAGCCCGAGGCTGTGGATCTGGGCAAGCTCGACGAGGGCGTGGAGGTCAAACGCAAATTCGTCATAAAGAACACCGGCAATTCCCAGCTCAAAATCTACGAGGCCCACTCTTCCTGCGGCTGTACGGTGCCGACCCTCAAGCAGAACGACCTGGCGCCCGGCGAGAGCGCCGACCTGGAGATCATGATCGATACTTCGATGAAGCAGGGGAAGGTGGACAAGACCGTGGAGGTCTCGAGCAACGACCCGGATAGGCCTGTAGTGCCGGTGGGCATCAAGATGGATGTGGCCAACCGTCATGAAGGCCTCAGTGAATCCGGCAAGGTGAAGATCTTCACCAGCGAGAAGTGCACGAGTTGCCACGTCGACCAGGGTGTCGGCCTTGCCGGCCAGGCTCTTTACGAGGCCGATTGCGCCATGTGCCACGGCAAGGATGCTCGCGGTGCTGTAGGCGGGGCGCTCATCTACGGGGACTATACCAATGAAGAGTATGTCCGGCATATCAAGCAGGTGATCAGCTATGGCAGCAAGACCCACCGCTCCATGCCCGGTTTCCTGGATGAGGCCGGTGGTCCCCTGATCGCAAAGCAGATCGATTCTCTAGTCGCCTACTTGAAAGAGCTCTCGATCAAGGAGCGGGCGGCAGCTAAGAAGAAGCCATCGAAGAGCGATTGAAGAGCGGGTTATAATTTGCGGATTGACTCCCTGCAAGCAAATCGGACTATGCACAGCATCCGGCCCTTTGTACTCTCACTTTCGATAGCGATGGTCTCCGTGATTACCCAGGGTAATGGGCAAGCCGCCTATGCAGAGAAGGAGCTTGACGCATCAGCCTTTCGAAGGCGTGCCGAGATGGAATTCCGGCAGGGTGACTGGCGGAGAGCGCTCCTGGATCTCGATCAGGCGATTCTAGATAGAATAAAGGTGAAGGCTGGCAATGGCGATGCACCTGGTGCTATGTCGGATTGCAGCAAGGCCATTGAGCTTGATCCAAAGGCTGCAGAGGCTTACGCTGTAAGAGGAAAACTCGAGCTGGACCGAGAAGAATACAAGAAGGCGCTAGCGGACTCCAATCAAGTCCTCAGGCTCAATTCAAAGAGTTCTGCCGGCTTTCTTATTAGAGGTTGTGCGAAGGCGGAGCTTGGTGATGGGCGAGGAGCGCTTTCAGACTTCAATGAAGCACTGCGGCTAAATCCCCGGGACGCCTATGCCTTGTTCCAGCGAGGATGGTTGAAAAGCTCGCTAAAAGATTTCAAAGGCGCTGTCGCCGACTATAGTGCTTCTATTCGAATTGATCCTGACCCGATAGCTTATATCAATCGCGGCTATGCTTACATGGATCTGAAGGATTATCCCAGAGCGATCGAGGACTTCAACCTGGCAGTAAGGCTGGATTGCAGCCTTGCACAAGCCTACTACGGCAGAGCGCTGGTCAAGTGGCATAGTAAGGACTTCCGCGGCTCTGCGGAGGACAACAGCATTGCCATCAAGCTAAATCCAGGCTATGCGGAAGCGTTCGTCAATCGCGGTTGCTCTTACCACGATCTGGGAAAGCTCGAAGAGGCGTTTGCTGACTACAAGGAAGCAATCAGAATCAAACCGAAGCTTGCCAAAGCTTACACGTCACGAGCCAACACCTGGCTTGCGGTCAAGAACTTCAAAGCCTCGCTCGACGACTGCGAGAAGGCTCTTGCCCTCGATCCCAAGGACCCTGAGACGTTTTATTATCGAGGCCTGGCCCGCAGGGCGCTCGAGGACCTGGCCGGAGCAAAGCAAGATTTTCTCGAGGCGCTCAAACTGGATTCTGATTACAAGCAGGCAAGCGATGCGCTGAGCACCATAAAGTGATCGCCAGATGCGAACAGCTGAACGACTTTGAAAATATTTGCTTCGATAATCGCTCTATTTCCTTGAGTTAGAGTCGGTTTTATTAGAATATGCCAGAGGAGACACCGGCTGTGAGACGAAATTGCCCGGATCTAGAATTTCGAAAAAGTGGGCAAGATAAAGGCAACCCCTGGAGAGAGCGCGCATGAGCATCAGTGAGAGAGAATTGACCCGGCAGGAGATGGCCGAGATCAAAGAAGACAACCGCTTCGGTTTCAAGCTTCTTGAGATGAAGAATCGTGACGCCACATCCAGGATGATCGTCCAGCAGATAGACATGGTGGTGGGCGAGTTTCAGAACGACTGCCGCAAGGGCACCCGCAATTCGGAAGGAACCGAGTCGGTGGAGCTGGCTTTCGGGCTGGGGGCGGTCTGGGGCAATCAACTCGTCAAGACTTTCGGCTGGAGCTGGGTCTGTATCCAGGCTAACGGCATCGAGAATCTGGTAGTCGTCTCCCCGGAGCGCTCTCTGTTTATCGCCCCGGCTCCCTGTATCAAGCACTGTCTCGACAATCCCGACGTGAAAAGCAATATTCTCTTCGTATTCGACCTCCTGGAAGCAGGCAAGCTCGATGGTCTCAACCCGGAAGGCTACGCCAATGTCATGGCCAGCGTCCAGCAGAACGAGGCCCAGGCGGTTCCCCCCGTGGCCTGAGTAGATAGCGCGTGAGAAGATAGCGCGTAAGTAGATATCGCCTGAGATGATAGCCTGAGGCTCTTTTGCTGACTTTGCCACCAGTGACGGTGTAGAAGTGGGTTACTCGGCTTTCTTCTCGCCGCCCCGGTCCACCTCGATGATTGCCTTGAGCGCCCGGATCTCGTCATCGACGACCTGAAGCTCGGCGAAGAGACCGATATTGGGATCCGAGAGCTCGCCTATGTCCTCGGTTAGCCTGTCGATTTTTCTCGAGATGGCTGTAATCAGCTTGATGACCAGCTCGAGCTGCTCTTTGCTGAGATCGTCCCGGAGCCTGTCCACGGCGAAAGTCAGCTTGCTGTGCCTGTCGCCGAGCTCCTGGAGCCTAGTGGAGCGGTGCATGATCGAGTGGTTCAAACGCCTTATGCGGGCGCAGATCTTGTCTCTGTCCTTGGACAGCCGTTTCAACCTTTTCCAGATGTCGATAGGCTCGCCGCCTGATTGCATGGCTGAAGACTCGACCGGGGGCAGGGCAGAACAGGGGTATAGATATCATTTACCACAAAGAGCCGGGCTCTACTATGTTTCCTAGCGGACCGGATGATATGGTTTGAGAGAAACTATTCTTCAAAAGTAAAGACCGGCACTGAGTGCCAGTCCTCACCTGTCCTTTCCCCTTGTCGATTCCGCTTCATGGATGACGAATCATCCAATCTGGCTTCCTCCTTAAATCTCCGGAGGCTCTCTTGCCTTCCTGACTATAATCTAGCCTGCCACCGTGACCGCGTCGTTACCGGAGCGGATATATTATGATGTTTATTTTTCGAGGTGACAGATGGCAGGAAAGAAGCTCAGAGGCAAGCCCAGCGGCGAAGATCTGGAAGCGGTCCGGGAGATACTTGCCAGTCTCCCGGAAAGAGACAGCCTTATTGACAGGATCTTTGCGGTAATCGAGGAGACGCCGGCGGTCAGGGGCTGTGTCGATGCCATCGTGAAAAAGCCGCCCCTGGCGGAGGAAAGCGAAGCCGGTCTTCTGGAACAGGTCTCTTCCGGGGGCGAAGAGGCCGAGGTTGCCCGGGCACGGCTCAATGAAGGCTACCTCCCCCTGGTGGTCTGGATCGCCAAGGACTATTGCGAGGCCGATGTGAGCTTTCTCGATCTGCTCAACGAGGGCACGGTCGGTTTGATGAATGCGGTGGGAGACTACAGCCGCGATGGCGGTCTCAGTTTCAGGGAGTATGCCGCCCTCGCCATCAAAGATGCCATTTCCTGTGCCGTGGCGGCGGAGACGCGCTCGAGCCGGATTCCTTCTTATATTCTCGAGAAGATAAACTCGGTCCGCCACGTTACCCGGAAGCTCACCGAAGAGAAAGGCGGCGAGCCCAGCCGGGCCGAGATCGCCGCTGCCATCGGGCTCAGTGCCGATGAGCTGGAGCGCTTGATCGGGCTGGCCAAAGTAAAGCCGCAACAGGAAGAGGACGATCCCGAGGAAGAAGTCGAAGACGGGACGGGCGAGATCCAGGACAGCGACGACTATTATTGAAGAGCTAGATGATTCCTGCCCGGAGCAGGTCTTTCAAGTCGATGAGCCCCACCGGACGCTTGCGATCGTCGAGGATGAGCAGAGCCGAGATTGAATGCTTCTCCATGAGCTTCAGCGCGGCGACGGCGAGGCTGTCGGCTGAGATTGTCTTGGGATTGCGGGTCATCAGCTCCCCGGCGGTCTTGTGGAAGATACCGAAGCCGAAACGGACCATGCCCCGGCGCAGGTCGCCGTCGGTGATGATCCCCTTGAGAGCGCCTTCGTCATCGCAAACTGCCGTAAAACCGAGCTTTTTAGCCTCGATTTCTTCCAGCACAGCAGCATGCTCGGTGTTCTCGCCCACTGTGGGCACCTGCATACCGGAGCGCATGACGTCCTGGACGGTGATCAGCATCTTGCCGAGATTGCCGCCGGGATGGCTGCGGGCGAAATCTTCGGTCTGAAAGCCCTTGCGGGTCATGAGCACGACAGCCAGGGCGTCCCCCATGGCGAGAGCGACAGTGGTGGAGGTGGTGGGAGCCAGATTGAGGGGGCAGGCCTCCCGCTCAACTGCCACATCCAGAGAGATATCGGCAAAACGTGCCAGGGTGGACGAGAGATTGCCGGTGAGAGCGATGAGCTTGAGACCGAGACGCTTGATCGGGTCGAGGACCATGGTTATCTCCTGGGTCTCCCCGGAACCGGAAAGAGCCAGGACCACGTCCTTCTCGCCGAGCATGCCGAAGTCCCCGTGCCGGAGCTCCGCCGGATGGACGAAAAAGGCGGGAGTGCCGGTGGAAGCGAGGGTTGCGGCAATCTTGCCGGCTATGTGACCGGACTTGCCCATACCGGTGACCACCACTTTGCCCTGGCAGGTGAGGAGCATCTCCACGGCCTGGTCGAAAGATTCGTTGAGCCTGTCCCGAACGTCCAGGATGGCGGTGGCCTCCTGGGTGAGCACCTCGAAAGCCTTGTCCCGGCTCTCGGTCCGGGTGGATACGCTGAAATCGATGGCGCTCTGCTTATGGCAGGTGATATCGTTGGGGTTTACGGTCACGGTTACTCTCTATCTGACGGACGTCATTTAACAGACGCCGACATTCTACGCTCTTGACATCGCTGGTTTGCTTGACAAACTGTAAGCTAAAGAGTCTCGTGAAATTACGTGAAATTCGGTGACCGATTATGGGCACTTCTTACTAAGATCAATCCTTTGTTATGTCAGCAATATTATCGCGAAACGACAGGCTCGGCGGAGGTCACTATACGGTGATCAAGGAGCTCGGCGTCGGTGGCATGGGCGTCGTCTATCACTGCCGGGACGAGTTCCTGCAGAGGGATGTGGCGATCAAGATGCTCCTTCCGGAGCTTCTGAAGAACCCCCGCAATCTCGAGGTTTTTACCCAGGAAGCCAGGCTCGCCGCTCATCTCGAGCACCCCAATATCGTCACGGTCTACGATATCGGGGTCGAGGACAGGGAAAATAAGAGCCATCACTTCGTGGCCATGGAGTATCTGCCCGGGGGCAATCTCGGCAGTCAGACCGCTGCGGGGGCTCTGCCCGTCGAGCATGCCCTGAACTGGATGAAGCAGCTAGCCAACGGTCTCTATTTCGCCCACAAGAAAAATGTCATTCACCAGGACATCAAAGCTGACAATATCTTCATAACCACCGAAGGCGATTTGAAAATCGGTGATTTCGGTCTGGCTCGCCTGATGGAGAACAAGGTCTTCATCAATCCGTCCACCAAAGGCATGGGCACACCGGCTTATATGTCCCCGGAGCTCTGCCGGGGCGAGCAGCAGGACCATCGCTCGGATATCTATTCTCTGGGCGTGCTTTTCTTCGAGATGGCCACCGGCCAGCTTCCTTACCGGGCCGAAGGCATGATCGAGATGGCGATGAAGCACACCACCGCCCCCATACCTTCGGTGAGGCGCATAAACAGCCAGGTTCCGGCGGTGATTGACAAGATGATCCGGCGCATGATGGAGAAGCTGCCGGAGGACCGCTTCCAGTCCCTGGCGGAGGTAATCAAGATCCTGGACGACCTGATCTTCGAGCTGCGTGTCGCTCGTATGGGTCTCAAGGAAGAGCAGACTCAGAAGTCCAGAGAGGATAGAAAGCCTGAGCCCGAAAAAACACCTGAGAAGAAACCTGAGAGAAAGCCGGAGAATAAACCCGATAAGAAGACTCAGGACGAGCGGATGAAGGCCGCCGGCATCAAGCTTCCCGAGCAGGTCGGACCGATCCGGCAGCCCACGGTGGACATCGAGAAGCATGGAAAACATGCAAAGGATTTGCGGAGCCCCCGCATCTCAGCCGGAGCAGTACCGGTTCTCGAGGGGCTCAACCCGCTGCTCACCGAGCGCTGGCGCTTCGCCACCGGAGGACCGGTCGGCTGGGAGTCCATGCCGATACTGAGCGAGAGCGACCACAAGGTGCTTATCGCTTCTACCGATGGTTTGCTCTACAAGCTCGAGCCCGAAGACGGATCCCTCATCTGGTCAAGCGATCTCGGCGACTCGATTATGGGAAGCCCGGTTGTGCGGGGCAATCATCTTTTTGCTGCCAGCGCCGAAGGAATCCTCCACCAGGTCGAGGCATCAACCGGGGCGCACGGTTGGAAGCGCGATCTGGAGGGGAGCGTCGTCTCCTCCCCGGCAGTCTGGGGTCAGAAAGTGCTGGTTGCCACCAAGGAAGGGCGTCTATGCTGTCTCGACGCCGAGACCGGCGAAGGGCTATGGGCCTATGACTCCGGTCATGCCGTGGTGGGGGGTCTGAGCATCTATGGCAATCTGGTCTTTTTCGGCAACCGCGGCAAGCGGGTCATCTGTCTCGATCTGAGGACCGGGCGCAAGGTCTGGCGCGCCAAGGTTGATGGACCGGTGGTGACGAGCCCGGCGGTGTCGGTGGATAGTCTTTATGTAGGCACCCAGAAAGGTACTTTCTACGCTATCGATGTGGAGAGCGGTCAGACCCTCTGGGAATACCCTACCTCCCAGGGGATCATCGCCGGCGCCCAGATCATTTTCACCTCGGTCATCTTTTGCAGTCAGGACAAGTGGCTGTATTGCTGCGAGAAATACGACGGCAGTCTCAAATGGAAAGCGGCGGTGAAAGGTCGGGTGCAGGCCAGTCTCGCCTCGGCGGCGAAGACCGTGATCGCGGTCTCGAAAGAAGGATGGATGCAGGCCTTCGACATCCATATCGGACAGCTCCGCTGGCAGAAGAATTTCGCCACCCGGCTGGAATCAAGACCCCTGGTACTTTCCGACGGCATGATCGTGGCCTCGGTGGACGGTCTGGTCACTTACTATTCTTTCGGCGCCGAGGTCTTGAAAAAGTCGGCCTGAATATACGACTCAAGCAAGAATTCGGTCGATCGCAATGGCCAGGAATGCGAGAATGCTGACGATACCATTGACGGTGAAGAAAGCGGCGTTCACCCGGCTGAGATCGTCGGCCCTGACTATACTGTGCTCATAAACCAGCATCATGATCACCAGGGCGATACCGAGCCAGTAGAAGAGCCCCAGTCCCATTAGCAGACCGAGACCGAGAAGGCTGGCGGCTGTCACCATATGCAGTGCGCGCGCGATCCAGAGGGCGGTGCCCGGTCCAAAACGTGCCGGCATGCTGAAGAGTTTCTCCTGCCTGTCGAAAGAGACGTCCTGGCAGGCATAGATGATATCGAAACCGGCCACCCAGGTGCAGACAGCCAGAGCCAGCACCCAGGGAGCCGGTCCGGCAAGCGTCCCTCCTGCAGCCACCCAGCCTCCCAGGGCCGCACCGCCCAGAGCTATGCCCAGGACTATGTGACAGAGCCAGGTGAAACGCTTGGTGAAAGAATAGAAGCTCAGCCAGATTACCGCTATGGGAGACAGTTTCAGGCAGAGCGGCGGGAGCTGGCTGGCGGCGCCGAGCATGACGGCGAATGAGATGACGGTAAAGATGAGAGCCTGGCTCTTGCTTATGCGTCCCGCCGGGATGGCTCGATCGCTTGTCCTGGGATTCTTGCCGTCTATCTCGGCGTCGATGAGACGGTTGAGAGTCATGGCTGCTGCCCGGGCGCCGGCAAAAGCCAGGACGGTGAAGAAGATCACCATCAGGGGCGGTACTTTTCCGAAAGCCAGTATGAGACCGGAGAGCGCAAAAGGCAGAGCGAAGACCGTGTGCTCGATCTTGATCATCTCCGACCATTCTCTAATCATTTGCATTTCGCTCATTTGATAGCACATTTCGGCTTTATGTGAAACGAGAAGACTTGAATAATTGCCGGGCTACTGGCATGATAAGCTGATACGGAGCGGCTGAGAGGCGCATTCTCCTCAGTCCCCGATTGTAAAGTCAAGAGGTTGTCGTCAGAGGTTGTCGTCAATGAATTCCAGTTCCAAAGGCTCTATGTCGCAGGCACCGGAGAAGACCATCGATCTGCAAGGCGTGGCTGCATTCGCCAGCCTGGTCGATCTTCTCGCCCAGGAGCTGGGCACCTCGGCAGGAAAGATGCAGGGTCAGCTCCCGGAAGGACCCGACAGCTTCAACAAGCTCACCGGCGAGATCGAGCTCAACAACAAGGGCTTCGTTCGCCGGCTGATCCTGCTAGCTCAACCGGGCTCTCCCCTCACCCTTCGCTTCCAGTGCGCCTGGAGCAAGGACGCAGGCGGCGGCCAGGTGGACGTGGTCGGCGGCATCACCGCCGACTATTATCTCGGTGCCACCGTCGAGCAAGTCATGCCCCAGGGTCGCGCCCTGGCTAGATATATCGAAGATATCTTTTCGGTGATGGACCGCATGGTCACCCTGGGACATTCCCAGAAGCTCTCGACCATGACCGTTCCTGTCTCGCAGATGGAAGCCTTCGAGCAGCAGGAAGAAGATCACCTGGTCACCCAGCTCGAGTCCTGAGCCCGGCCCGCAATTCCACACCGGTATCGCCAGCAGTGCTTATTTTGCTATAGAGCACTTTGCTGTTGTGCCGCCGATCAACAGGAATCGCCGGAACAACCACGATCCTGACGCCCGGTATCGCAATCCGCGGTGGCCCTGCGCCGGGCTCGATCTCGATATAGAGGGTGGTGGCGCCGCCGCCCAGATAAGCTGCCCTGCTCACTCCCGGGTGCGAAAGAGCGATCAGCTCCAGGCTCGACGAGTAGGCTGTATGCTCGCCCTCTCCACCGATCCTGCCGGTCAGCCAGAGACGCCCGTGATTGTCGAGATAACCGGTATCACCGGTGCGGTGCCAGATTCTGCCGTCTATCCTGACCTTTGTGCTCTTTTCGGCGGCGGGATCGAGATAGCCTTTCACCACATGCTCGCCCGAAACCAGAATCTCTCCGGTGACTATATCCGGTCTTCCCGCTGCAATCTCGAGCTGCCGGCGCCCCGGATCTTGTTCTTCTTCCGGTCTCTTGCCCGGGACTATCATGATAGCCGTCGCCGGCTCTCCCACGAGTCTTCCGGCGCCCTGCTCCATGGCCAGCCGATCCCCGGCCGTCACCAGGCTGCTTGCGATATGACCGATCGGCTCGGCTTCGCTGCTTCCATAGACCGTCACCAGGTCGCATCCGGGCAGGGCTTTTTCTACCCTGTCCACCAGGGCTGTGCTGACCAGACCGCCTCCGGTATGGATTGTCTTGAGGGAAGGCAGCGATTTCTTTCGGACCAGGAGCTCCTTCGCCAGGCGGTCCACGAGGCTGGGGGAAGCAAGAAGCCTTCCGGCTCCGCTTGCTTCGATCTCTCTGGTTATGGTCCTGATTCTCGCTTTTGCCGGGCTGGTGAGATCGGCTCTCGAGAGGACCGTGGTGGCACCGGCGGCCAGATTGGCCAGGACGAACATGGGCAGGCAGGTGAGCTCTATGGCTCCTTCTTCGATGGCCAGGCTCTCGGCCAGGACCTCGAACTGGGTCCTGAGAAAGCCGTGGGAGCGAGCGATTATCTTGGGTACGCCACCTGTCCCCGAGGTGAAGGTGATGACTGCCGGGTCATCGGGTGCGACATCGGCAGGCTCGAAACGACTCTTGCTCTTTCCGGGCATATGCACCCGGGAGAGGAGCTTGGTCGGCACAGGGGCGAGCTGCCTGGAAAGGAGAAGGAAGACGCCCCTGCCGGAAGCGACCACCATGTCCGGTCTCAGTCTGCTGACGGCCTGCTCCAGGGCTGCCGCACCGGCGGTAAGGTCGACGAAGAGGGCCCTGGCACCAAGAGCGGTGACTGCCAGTATAGAGATGTAGAGACTGGCTTTCATGGTCTCCAGAATCATCACCGTATCACCGGTTTTGATACCGGCATCGAGCAGGCGGCAGGCTCTTTCGCGGACAGCGCTGTCCAGCTCTCGATAGCTCAGGCTGCTGAGCGCGTAGCCGTCCACTCTCAGCAAAGCCGGTCTTTCCGGGTGGAGCCGGGCTCGCTTTTCGAGAATCGCGTAGATATTGCTATTCATGTAGATAAAGCGCATAGCGGCGCAGAAGGTCGGCATCGGCACTGAATGTGCCGGAGCGATTGTCGTCCTTGTACAGCGCGTGGATGATTTTTTCGTAGCCGAGCTCCGCGGCTCTCTCGTGACAGGCAGAGACCAGACCCAGACCGAGACCCCTGAAGGAGTCACCGCTCAGGCGTGCCAGGGACTTGATCACCACGGTATCGTCGCGTCCACTGGCCAGGAGCTTGTTGGGCAGGGCGAGGAGAAAGCCCGCCATCGAGCCGTCTTTCTCGGCGATGAAAACCAGCCGCTCGTCTATGATCTGCACCAGGGGCTCGTACATGGCAGTGAACTGGTTTTGGCTTATGGGGCTGTAGAGGAAATTGTCCTTGAAAGAGTCGATGGCAATCCTGTACATGCCGGCAAGCTCTTCTAATGATCGGTCTTTTCGGAAGGACCTGATCAGGAAGCCACGCTTTTGCAGTCTCTCGAGCGCCTCTCCGCTCCGGTCGAAGTCTTTTTCGGCAGCGACGATGGCGGAGGCATATGAGGCTATTTGCCTGAATCCGGCTGCCTCGAAATGATGGACATATTCTTTCGGAGTAAGGCACTCCAGGGCGAAAGGCGGGCTATCGAAGCCCTCGGTGGTGAGGCGGTACTGATTCCAGGTGCTGCCGTTCATGGGGCCGACCACGGTCTTTATGCCCAGCTCCTCGAATTTGCGGCAGGCGCTGTGGAGAAGCTCCACCCCGGTGGCTGCGTCTCTTGCCCGGTAATCGCCGAGTATCCCGACCCGGCGTCCTTTCAGGGTCGGCGTGTCGCTGTGCCAGAGGGAGAAGCCTCCGACCTCGAAGCCTTTCTCATCTCTGGCGATCAATTGGAAATCAGGTGTGTTCATATGAACAGTCTGACGTACTCCCGTCCCCGGTAGTGCCCGGAAGAAGCAGTTCGGCAACTGTTCAGATGAGGGCCAGAAAACCCAGGACCGAAGACATGGCGGCAAAGAGAGCCTGTTTGATCCAGCGGGTCGATCTGGTCGCCGGGACCCGGTCTCTGGTGTTCACCAGATAGAAAAGAAATGCCGGGGCGCCGATGGCAATGGGCGCCAGGAAGAGCACCAGCATGATCATTTTCGGGTCTTTATTGAGCAGCAGGAAAGGAAGACAGAGGAGACACCAGGCTTTCATGGTGGCAAGAACGATTGCATGGACATGGGGCCTGTCTATGCCCGAGAAGCGCATATGGGCTATGGCGATGATCGCTGCGTGACAGGCGAAAGTGAGGGTATAGGGAAAGATGAAGTCTTGAGAGCGGCTCGAGAAGAGGAGCCAGACGATTCCTGCCGATGCCACCGAGATGACGGCATATATAGAATGGCTGCTTCTCAGATCGCGATAGCGGGCGGGCAATAGGATCCTGTAGGTGCCGTAGAGAAGCACCGGGCTGAGAGCCCAGAGCGGTCCGCCCAGAATCCAGGCGAAATAGCAGAAGAGCGCCACTCCGGCGATGGCGCTGCCGTTGAGGGTGGTCTTCCGGCGCGCGATAATGATCGCGGCGGCGAGGCCTACAAGAATCAACATACGCATGCCCAGGTCCGCAGCGGCCAGGCTCATATGTGTCTTGAGGGCGAGATAGCTGCCCAGGGGAACAAGAAGATTGTCGAGACCCTTCCAGGCGATCGCCTCGAAGAGCATGGCTATGAGCGCCACTATCCCGGCAAGAGCCAGGCACTGCGCCGCAGGCAGGGGACCGGTAAGGGAGATTATGATGGCGGTGACAGCAAAAGTGATGAGGGCGAAGGCGAGGCTGCCTTCGGTGGTCTTGATACCGTCGGCGGTGTGGAAGCGGCGGCGCCCGAAACGCATGCCGATAAGAGCCGAGCCGGCATCGGCAAAAGTCAGGATGGCCACGGGGATCATATAGAGGGGCTGGCTGCCTCCGGCAAGGAGAAAGACCAGGCCCACGGCCAGGGGGAAACAGATCTCGCCTATGGAAGACCGCCCCCGGGCGCAGACCACCGGCGCCCAGGCTCTCATATTCGATACTTTCACCAGGCAGATGAAAAGGCTGGCGAAGATCGAGAGGGTGACCACCGGCCAGGGCGCCTGGAAGATCCAGGGGAAGCTCAGGGTAAGGGTGCCCATGAAGATATGAAGGGTCTTCCTGATGCTCTCGGCATTGCTCCCGTCATCTTTGCGAAGACCCGAAAGAAGGTGGATCACCGACACGAGGGCGGCCATGACCAGAGACATCGCTGTGAAAGCCGCGGTCATGCGGCTACTTCCTCGAGAACGAAGTCAGTATAGAAGAAGGTCCGATTTCTTTTGTAGAGGTCCCGGGATTCATTTTCTCTGGCCCTGATGCCAAGGGCATTGTCCGGATTTTGGCCGGTTTCGGCATGGCGGCTCACTAGCATGTTCCAGTAAGCAAGCCGGGCGCCTTTCGCGCAGCGGGTCCGGATCAGAGCCAGGGCCTGCCGGTAAGAGTCCTCGGACATATACTCGAAGATGTCGCTCAAATTGAAGCAGTCGATGGCTCTGGCCGATACCGGATAGCTCGTCAGAAAGTCCTCCAGGGAGGACTTTTCGATTGTAAGACGATTGATGTTTCTTTTGATCGCCTCATAATTCTCCTTCTGAAGCCAGAAAGGCAGGACATCGCCGAATCCGCCCAGAAGGATATAGCTCAGGTAGGGATTCCGGGACGGATCTTGCTCTACCAGGGCATGCTCGATGGAGCCCCGCAGGAAGTCCGGAAGGCTCGATTCGACATATTTGAAGAAGGATCGATCTCTACCGAGGGCTCCCATGACGGTGTTCGAGAAGAAGATCGCCAGGAGCAGGCGAAATCGCCAGGTCATGAAACGCCTCTTGAAGAATTCCCGGCGCTCCACGAGGCTCTTGCCCGGGCGGAGAAGTTCTTCGATGGTCTTCTTAGAATGGACCAGGGGAAGGAGAGTCTCGCGAAAGATGGCGAAATAGCGCTCGAATTTGCCGCTTCCTGCGATACCGGATTCGATGGCGCTCTCGTTGCCATGGAAGAAGTCCCGGGCCGCCTCGCTCAGAAACGGGCTCACCAGGTTGAAAAGAAACCGGGGCGCGAGATTTTGATCTGAGGAGAGGCGATAGCCGAAAAGGCAGAGCAGCTGCTCGTAGCTGAGATGCTCTATGGCTCTGGCTTTCAACTCGGTAAGGTAGAGCTGGGCCGGATTGAGATCGATGGCTATAACTCGAGCGGGGTCGCAGCTCAGAAGGGCCAGGGAATTGTCCCCGGCGGAGGCGATGGAAAGACAGGTGTCACCGGGACGAATCTTGAGAGCGTCCAGCACCACTTCCGTGTCTTCCCAGCACTGGGAATAGCGAATGAAGGTGAAGTCGGCCCGGCTCGCGATTTCAGAACTCTCGATTTTGTTGTTTCGCATCTTCTTTCTCTCTCAGGCGGCTTTTTCGATGGTTTCCACTTTCTGTACGGTTCCTTCGCGCCCGTCCACTCTTGCCAGGTCGCCTGTGCGCAGGCAGGTCATGGCACCTTCCACGCAGACGACGGTGGGGATGCCGAGTTCCCTGGCCACTATCGCCGTGTGCGACAGGAGGCTGCCATATTCCACCACCACGGCTCTTGCCTGGGCGATTAGAGTAATCCAGCCGGGATCGGTGCGGCGCGCCACGAGAATGTCGAAGTCCTCCGTCCTGACCTCGTCGGGATCCTCCACAACAAGAACGCGGCCGGTAACGATACCAGGGCAGCAGCCTGTTCCCTGGAGGACATCTTTGCCGACGGTATGACTTTCTTTCCCTGAGACCGTCTGCCTGGGCTCGAAGCTGAAAGCGTCATTTCTTTCAGTTTCGAAGCGATCGGGCATGGGCGGCTCCTGCATATAGACGGCGAACTGATCGCGGCGCAGCCGGCTGAGACCCGCCAGATCGGTTATGGTGGCGGTACCCTCGATGAAGCGCAGGACCTCTTCGATCTCGAGATAGAAAATGTCTTCCGGCTCTTCCAGCCTGCCTGCCCGGACGAGCTTCTTGCCCATGGCGAGGAAGATCCGGCGTACCGCTCCGAAGACCCTGGTGCGCTCGAAGCGGAGATTCTCTCTGCGGGCGATATATTTGCGGGCGGCTTCGAGCACCAGCCCGAAAAGCATCTTTGTCAGAGGCTTTTTCGCCAGCCTGGAGGCGACGATCGCCTCGGCTGCCTGGCGGCGAGCCCGGGAGCTCATTCTATCTGGCGGCTCGGCCGTCTTGCTTTGCAGGCGCGCGGCACTGCGGGCGATGCTTTTCAGGAGGGGCACCGGATTGTCGTTCAGGGATCGGGTCTCGAGCTTGAGCTCGCCGCTGGTCCTGTCCCCGAAGATTGCCAGATACTCGAGAATGGCGGCCCGGGTGGCGAGGCTCTCGTCCAGGGCATAGAGACCGGCCCGGTCCATGGCGGCCAGGGCGCCGGTGAGATTCTCCCGTACCGCCAGGGCTGCTATGGCTTCGATTCGCCGGGCGGGCTCGGTGGAGATGATGCCGGTCTCGTCGCAGAGCAGCTCGTTGTGGATGCCGTATGTATCTATTAGGCGCGTGCAGAGTGTACGGAGCAAGCCGAAGGCGATCATGGCGAAAAAGTCGTTGATGATTGGCGCATCCCACTGGCGCAGCAGGTCGGACTCGAGTTTGCGATAGACAGCCGCGAGCTCGAAGATGTTCATCGTCTCGATCTCGGAGGTTTGATCGAGGGCCCGGTCCAGACGAGTCTTGAACAGGGCGGTGCGGCGCTCGAGGGTGAAGAGATTGACCAGGAGCCCGAAGCAGGCTGCGACCAGGTGGATTCTATCCATTAAAATCGATTTTGATTCTGCTTCCGGTTCTTCTTCGATCAGATCTCTCGGGAGGCTTTCTTTTACCCCCATCATCTGCTCCATGAAAAGACGGTTGCTCTTGTAGCCTGGGAACATGGCCAGGAGACGGTACCAGTTCAGGAGGTTGTAATAGATTCTGCCTCGCGGAAAGCCGATCATGCGCGAGAAGATCCTGCCGTTATTCTCGATCTTGCCTTTCGGGACGCCCATAATCAGGGCGAATTGCTCGTAGACATTCTGATAGGCAGTGCGCGCCAGGGAGAACGTCAGAGGGGTGGTTACCCCGGGATAGCTCTCGGCGATATTGCTGTTGTCCCATATATCGATGGCGGTCTTTTCGGCCAGAGTGGTGATCGGCCTTGCCTGGAGGATATAGAGACTTCCGTCTTCGATGGCCCATTCGATGTCCTGGGGAGAGCCGAATAAGGCGCCTGTTTCTCTGGCAAGCTTCGCTATGGCATCGAGCTGGTCCCCTGTAAGGATATCTTCGCCCCGGACCTCCACCGTCCCGTCTCCAAGGGTGTATTCGCTGGCTGATTGCCGGCCGCTTACCAGCGAATCCGCCAGTCCCGGAACCGCTGCAATGACTATCTTGTTCCGGTCTCCGCTTATCGGGCAGGCACCGAAAGCGACACCGGCGAATCGCGGGTCGAGCATGGTCTGCACGATCACAGCCGGGGGAGCTTTCTCGGTCGTATCGATTTTGTTGAGCTTGCGATAAGCGTCGGCTCTTCCCGAGCGGCCCGAGTCGATTACAGCCCGGGCGGCCTGCAGGAGGTCCCTGGGCTCGACATTCAGCCTGGTCTCGAACTGTCCGGCAAATGAATGTCTGGCTCCGTCTTCCTCGCGGCTGGAGCTGCGGACCGCCAGCTGTCCGGAAGGCAGGCTGCGCAGAGCACGGCGCAGGCGCCAGCGATCTCTTGTGCCCAGCTCCAGGCTGTTTCCTTCCTGAGCATCTGTGGCCGGAACGATGGCGAACCATGCCGGTACCGGGAAGTTGTTTCTCTCCAAGATCGCCAGGTTGCCGGCTTTGGCTCCCAGGTCGCTTCGCTCCATTCTCTCTTTGCCGCTGGCTATAACGCTTTTCATAGTGCACCTTCGATGGTGGTGGTGATGATCGAGAGCAGGCAGGGGATGAAGCCCACCGCCAGATAAGTCATCAGGGTGAAAACACCCGAGGCTGTCTCGATGCTCCTGGCCGACCGGCAGGTTCGCCTGTCGAGATAGACCAGGGCCGATCTTGCCGAGAAGAGGAGGACCGGTGCCATGACCGCTGCCGTGACCAGGGTATGTCCTGTCAGAGATGCGGTCTTGAGGGCAAAACCGGTGGCGGCGGAGACGGCTCCCAGCCAGACAGTCATTGCCCCGCCGGGACCCCAGAGGCTGCTATAGGTCTCGACTCCGGCTCTTTCTTCTTCCGTGCCGCGTATTTTTCTGCCGACTTCGATCACGATCCCGAGCATGAAGCTGGTAGCGAAAAAATAGAGAAGGGAAGACGGTGGTGCCGTGCCCGCTACCAGCCAGTGGCAGGAGGTGATGAAAAAATCCGTGAAGAAAAGGACCAGCATGTGGCTCACCATATACAGTGCCGGGTGAGCTTTCAGGAAGCGCGGGCAGAAGAACTCAAAGGTCATAAGGGTCATATAGAGGTAGCAGAGAAGCAGGGGCACCAGCAGCGCTGCCGACAGGGACAGGGCCAGGGTGATCTGCAGACCGGCGAAAACGATACCCAGGGTCCTGAGCTCGCTCAGGGAGACCAGACCCCTGGGCACCGGTCTTTCCGGATGGAGCAGGGCGTCGGTCTCCCGGTCTTTGAACTCATCGCAGATGCGGAGCTGGGCGAATAGAAGGATCGAGACACCGAAAGCAACCAGGAACATATGCGGAGTGACAGCGGCAGCCGATGCTCCGGCGACCATGAAAGAGACTGCCAGCCCCGAAAAGGAGAAGGCAGCCACCAGGGGCAGATACTGCCTGAGAGGAAAGCGCTCCTCCTGGTATATATTGAATCGGGTCAGGTAAGGCAATATTCTGATGTTCACTTTCAATCACTCTCGATCATTCGCCATGAAGTATCAGAAGAGAGGGGTCCCCTCTTCCGGTCCATAACTACAGTGTAGTGATCCCGGGGCTCTTTGTTCCCGGGCTTAAACAGTTTGAGCACTGTTGAATCAGGTGCTGGCTTTCACCTGGATGCTCCGGTTGCTCCAGGTGTCCTGCTTCGGCTTGGGGATATGCAGATAGATCGACTGCAGGAGACCCACCGCCACGAGATCCACCAGCAGCGCCGTGCCTCCGTAACTGAGAAATGGCAGGGGCACGCCTGTTACTGGCATGATTCCCATGGTCATGCCCATATTGACGAAAGAGTGGAAGACGAACATGCACATGAGCCCGATAGCCATGGCGGAGCCCGCCGGGTCGCCCCGGCAGCGGAAGGCGATGATCAGGGCTCTCATCGAGATGACTGCATAAGCCAGAACGACCAGGGCCGAGATCTTGAAACCCAGCTCCTCACCGACCACCGCATAGATGAAGTCGGTGTGGCGCTCCGGAATGAAGGCGCCCTGGCTCTGATCCCCTTTGCCCAGTCCCGTTCCGGTGACGCCCCCGGAGCCGATGGCGATCAGGCTCTGGAGAATGTGATAGCCGGAGCCCCGGGGATCGGCATAAGGATTGACGAAACTGGTGAGACGTTTTTGCTGGTATTCCTTGAGATGTCCCCAGAGATGCTCCCGGGCCTCCCCGGCACCGAAATTCACCGCCACCACGCCGGCGATGAGAATGAGCCTGACAAAGATATTCCAGTCCTTGACTCGCCAGAATAGCAGGAGGAAAACTGCCAGACCGCCCAGGAAGTAATGCCACCAGTCGATATTGACGGCATTGAGAATGAGGCTGAATCCAGGGCTTGTCAAAAGGATTATGTCGGCAACCGTGGCCCCCATCCAGAAAGACATGCCCATGAAGACTGCGGCGAAAGTCAGGGAAGTGCCCAGGTCGGGCTGCTTGAAAACCAGGAAGGCCGGAGGCACAGTGATGATAGCGAGCTTGAATATGTCCCAGAAGCTCCTGATCGGGAAATATTTGAGCCAGGCCGCCAGGGTGAAGATGACGACGATCTTGGAGAGCTCGGAGGGCTGCAGGGTGATGGGACCGAGCGAAAGCCAGCGCTGGGCGCCCTGGGCGGCGTGACCCTTGAGCATGACCGCCAGGAGCAGGCCCAGATTGGCGGTATAAATGATCGGGATAACCCAGGGCTTTACCCAGAATCGGTAAGGAACCCGGCTGCAGATGATCATCAGAGCCAGTCCGACCCAGAAGAAGTCGAGCTGTTTCTCGTAATACCCGTAGGTCTGCTCCGAGAATCTCAGCACCGTCAGACCGGTGTAGATCAGGAAGCCGGTGGCTCCCAGAAGCCAGATGTCTATGCCCGCGGTAAGCCGCGAGAAGAACTTGACGATCTCGTCATGGGTGTGGCTGCCGGCGGTTGAGTTCAAATTGCGTCAGCACTTAGAGCGCAGTAGAGGGAAATTGGCGATCAAAGACGCTCTGCGATCATATTGTTGCAGATCGAACTGGGTTGTGTTCTTGTCAAGCTCGAAATAACGTCCCACCACCGCCATCAGCTCTTCTTCCAGGCACTCCAGGCGACCGGCAGGCAGTTCCAGCCGATCGTAGGTGAGCATGGAGCGCATGCGGTCTTTGGCCGTGTCTCTGGGCGCGACAGCCGGTCTGAAGCGATTGAAGAAGCTCAGGACTTCTGTTTTCAGTTGCACTTTTCAATCCCTCCCTAGACTCGAGCCGGGTTGAAGAAGTTGACCAGGCGGTTGATCCAGCTCTGGGAGCCGGTATCGAAGTCCATGAGCGGCACGTCTTCGCCGCGGATGCGCCGGGCGATATTGCGGAAAGCCAGACCCGATCTGGTGTTGTCCGTGCCGGATACCGGCTCGCCTTTGTTGGTGGAGATGATGATCTCCTCGTCTTCCGGGACGATTCCCAGGAGCTGGATCGAGAGAATCTCGAGAACGTCGTCCACGCTCATCATGTCGTTGGCCTGGACCATGTTCGGGCGGTAGCGGTTGATCACCAGGCGGTACTGCTCGATCTCGTCTTTTCTCGCTTCCAGCAGACCGATGATCCGGTCGGCGTCACGGACCGAGGACATCTCCGGGGTGCAGACGACGATTGCTTCGTCGGCTCCGGCCACGGCGTTCTGGAAACCGGTCTCGATTCCGGCGGGGCTGTCGATGATCACGAATTCGAAGATCTTCTTGAGCTCTTCGCAGAGGTCCCGCATCTGGTCCGAGGTGACGGCGGTCTTGTCCCTGGTCTGGGCAGCCGGCAGGAGGCTCAGGTTGGGATGGCGTTTGTCTTTCACCAGGGCCTGGCGGAGCTTGCAGCGCTCCTCGATGACGTCCACCAGGTTATAGACGACCCGGTTCTCGAGACCCATGAGGATGTCCAGGTTGCGCAGCCCGATATCCATGTCGACCAGGACCACGCTGGCTCCGGTGGCAGCGATTGCCACGCCGAGGTTGGCGGAGGCCGTGGTTTTGCCCACACCGCCCTTACCTGAAGTTATTACGATTACTCGACCGCTCATTCTTTCTTTTTTTCCTGTTTTTATAGGAGTGACAAACGATTTTCTCTGTTTACTCGATTCTCGATCGGAAGACCCGGATCTTGTCCGCCACCAGCCTGGCTGTTTCCGGTCCGTGGCTGGCTTTGTACTTCCATCTGGGCTTGTCCGGCGCCCGGGCGATGGCGTGGGCGATCCGTATCTGGATCGGCTGGAGGTTGAGCGCCCGGATCTCGGCGTCGGTATTGCCGCCGATACCGGCATGGGCAATGCCTCTGAGGCTTCCCCAGATGGTGATGTCTCCCTCAGCCATGACCTCGGCTCCCGGATTGACGTCCCCGATGATGATCAGGTGACCTTTATGGGAGATCGTCTGACCGGAGCGCAGGGTCTGGCGAAGGTACATGGTGGTATTGCTCGCCGCCGGGCTCTCCTCGTCCTCGAAATCTTCTTCCTGCCCTTCTTCATCCGCTTCTACGGTTTCGGTGTCGAGCTCGATCTCTTCTTCTCCGGCTTCTTCTATCTCTTCCTCTTCTATCTCTTCCTCTTCTTCATCCATGACTTTCACGGCTTTGGCCGTCTCGGCTGCTTCGGCGGCGGGGAACTCGCCGGTTATATGAATTTTGCGTTTGACGATGGTCTTGCGGATACGCTTCTCGTTCTGGCGGATATCCTCAGTGGCCAGATCCACTCCTTCGAGACGATCTTGAAGAAGCCCGTCGACGTCCTCCTCGAGCTGAGCGCCGCTTTCGGCGCCGCGCCTGGCCTGGAACGCGTCTCTCACCCTTACCTTAATAGAGGAAACGGCGGACTGGATCTTTCCTTCCTGCTGTCCTTCCTGCGGTCCTTCCTCCGGCTCCTCGCTCTCGGCGGCTTCGATGCTGCCGGTGTTCAGTGATACCTCCGGCAGTGCCATCGGGGCGCCTTTACCGAGCGAGACACCGTTATCCTCGAGCGACGATATGGTATCGCTATCGGTTGTATATACCTGTGCCGGCGAGATCCCGACTCCCTTGGCGATCGCCAGTATCTGGGCGACTTCACCGGGCTTGAGGGAGAGCTTGCCGACATTTATAGAGACGTTCAGACCGCTCCAGAATGAATTGGATGCCTGAAGCGTCGAGCTCAGATATTCCAGGGCTTCTTTGAGGTCCGAGCAGCCACTGACGTCGAGGAGTACACCTTCGTTGGGCTGGCTGATAATGGCAATTTTAGACATGCGGCTCCAGTGACGCTTCAGGGGTCTTGTAGAGGGGGCGAAGATATGTAACGATTCGCCGATGTAAGGATCCTATTGGCTGGAAAACCGCGCGTCAAGCCGATTGGCATAGGTATCGGATATGCGATTGCATCTATTATTGGATGACATAACCGTAAGGTAGGTTGCTCTCCGGTCCGTATGACCGCTTGCGGGAATATGAGAGTATTTAGAGAATACGGGTCGACAGGAGTTTGACAATGTCTGGCGGGCAGTTTCACAGAGCACTGGGTCTGGTGGACGCCACCGCCGTCGTAGTGGGCTCCATGATCGGCTCCGGGATCTTTATCGTCTCGGCGGAGACCGCCAGAAATCTCGGAGCACCGGGCTGGTTTCTGGTCGCCTGGATAGTCTCGGGCTTCCTCACCGTGTCGGCGGCTACCTGTTATAGCGAGCTTGCCTCCATGTTCCCCCATGCCGGGGGTCAGTATGTTTTTCTGCGAGAGGCTTATGGAAAGCTCCTGGGCTTTCTCTATGGCTGGACCCTTTTCATGGTCATCCAGAGCGGCACCAATGCTGCTGTGGCTGTGGCTTTCGCCAAGTTCCTCGGGGTTTTCGTCTCGTCTGTATCCGATAAGAATATCCTTGTGCATATAGGAGCCTGGAATTTCACCACTCAACAACTGGTGGCGCTGGCGGTGATCGCTCTTCTCACCTGGATCAACTGTCTGGGCATCCATATGGCCAAGCTGATCCAGACCTCTTTCACGATCACCAAGGTGGTCGCCCTGTTCCTTCTGATAGCCGTCGGGTTTATGGCCTTATCTCATCATCATGGTCTCACCCCCAACCTGGTGGATCTCTGGCATGCCCATGACACCGCCGGTCAGAATATCGAGGGACCGGGGATCCTCATGGTCCTCTCCCTGGCTCTGGTCGGACCGCTCTTCGCAAGCGATGCCTGGAACAATGTCACTTTTGCCGGAGAAGAGGTGAAGGATCCGGAGAAGACTCTTCCCCGCAGCCTGATCATGGGGACGGCACTTGTCTGTATTCTCTATTTCGTCACCAATGTCGTCTATCTTCTCCTCTTGCCCCTGGCAGGCGACAGCTCAGGGGCAACCGTCCTCGAGCGGGGCATTCAGTATGCCAGCTCCGATCGGGTGGGCACGGCGGCTCTCGAAGTTATCTGCGGGCCTGTGGGAGAGAAGATCATGGCGGTGGCGATCATGATCTCGACTTTTGGCGCTCTCAACGGTCTGATTCTCGCCGGACCGAGACTCTATTACGCCATGGCTAGAGACGGGCTCTTTTTCAAGAAAGCAGGCATTCTCCACGCTCGGACCAATGTTCCGGTTTTCGGTCTGGTCCTCCAGGGGGTCTGGTCGGCGATTCTAGCCACCTCGGGCACTTATTCGCAACTTCTGGAATTCGTCGTCTTCGCCGCGCTTCTCTTCTATGTCTTCACGGTCTCGGCAGTTTTTGTGATGCGAAAGAAAGCCCCGGATCTGGATCGTCCTTTCAAAGTACCTCTCTATCCTCTGCTTCCGGCCCTCTATGTGGTGGCGGCAGCGGTAGTCATGCTCGGCCAGATCCTCATGCACTGGGAGTACAGCGGTGCCGGGCTTCTGATCATATTAAGCGGGCTGCCGGTCTATTTCTTCTGGACGCGCAGGGCTTCTCCTGCTCCCTGAAAGCTCTCACGGATTGCCGTCGGGATCGGTCTTCTGACCGTTGGCCCCTGCTCCGAGTGCTTGCTCCAGGCTCGATGCCAGAAGCAGGCGATGGTCCTCTCTGGTATAGGCGCGCTTCTTGCGGCGCACGAAAATATGGGCGATGGCGGGCAGGAAGACGAAACTGATTATGGTGGCAGGTAAAATTCCAAAAGCGATGACGATGGCGAAAGGCTTCTGGCTCTGGGATCCTATTCCCGTAGAAAAAGCCGCCGGCGCCAGACCGACGGCGGCCACCAAGGACGCCAGGAAAACGGCATTCATCTTCTCAGCGGCCGCCTTTCTGATGGCGGCGCGCACCGGCAGGTCTTCGAAAAGCTCCATGGTTCGGGAGGTGATGATCACGGCATTCTGAATCGTCAGTCCCAGTAGAGCGATGAGACCGACCCCGGAAGAGATGCTCAGATGAGTGCCCGAGATGAGCAGGACGAAAAAAGCGCAGGCTGCTGCTATCGGTACGACGCTAATGATGAAGAGGGCGGTTCCGGCAGAGTCATAGGCGATATAGAGGAGCAAGAAGATGAGCAGTAGCGTTATGGGCACAACTATCAGGAGCCGCTCCCCGGCCTGTCTGGCGCGCTCGAACTCACCGGCATAGCTTATGTGATATCCCCGGGGAACTTTGATTCTTGCTATCTTTGCCTGGGTCTCCATGACGCTCGAGCCCAGATCCCGTCCGCGGATATTGGCATAGACGGCGATACGTCTCTGGTTACTTTCGCGCAGGATGGCATTGGCACCCTCGAGCAGCTTTATTCTGGCAAGCTGCTGAAGCGGAATCTTTTTGCCTCCCGGGGCGGTGACCAGGATCTCGCCTACTTCCCGGGAGGTCTTACGGTAAGGCTCGTGCAGGCGCAGGATGACATCGAAGCGCCTTTCCCCTTCGATGATCCTGGTCACCGCCCTGCCCCCCACCGAGGTCTCCACCACATCCAGGATCTGTCTTGTCGTCACCCCATAGCGTGATGCTTGATGGTTGGCGATCTCTACCACCAGTTGCGGCTGTCCGCTGAGATTGTCCCGGGCGACATCGACGATCCCGGGGGTGTCATTGAGTATGTCTACTACCTGATCGCCGATCTTCTCCAGGGTCATGATATCGGCACCTGAAATCTTCACGGCATATTCGCCATTTTTGACACCGGACATTGCCTCTTCCATGCTGTCCTTGATGCATTGAGAGAAGTTCAGGATGAGACCGGGGATACGTGAATCGATTTGCTCTTCGATGGCATCGATGAGCTGCTCTTTGCTCTTGAGCTCCGGACGCCACTCTTCCTGGGGCTTCAGTGGAACCAGGACCTCGATCATATTGTACGGATTGGGATCGGTGCCGTCGTCCGGCGCCCCCACCTGGGTCAGGGTCGTCTGGACCTCGGGATAGGCGCCGATGATCTCTCTTATCTCCCGGGCAATCTTCACCGAGCGCTCCAGGGTGACGCTGGCGGGCAGGATGGTGACGGTCAGCCAGATATTTCCCTCTTCCAGCTCGGGAATGAATTCGGCTCCAAGAAACGGAACGATGATCAGTCCGGTGATACAGAAGATAGCCACGGCAGTGATTGTTGTCCGGCTCTTTTTCTGCACCCATATCATCAGGCGGCGATATTGATTGCGCACGGCGGTGACCACCGGGTTGTGCCGGTGCACCGGGGACCTTTTGCGGAAGACAATATAGACGATTACCGGGATGATGGCGATAGTGGTGAAGGACGCCACCGAAAGGACCAGGATCATCATAATCGCCAGGGGTTTGAATAGACGCCCTTCCACATGCTCGAAACTGAGAATCGGCAGGAAGGTCATGGCGATGATGGTGGTGGAGAAAAGAATCGGCTTCGCCACTTCCGCCGCCGCCAGGCAGACAGTGTGTTTGATGGACGACCCCACCGGATTGGTGTTGCAAAGTCTGAGTGTGATGTTCTCCACCATGATCACCGCACCGTCCACGATGATTCCGAAGTCGATGGCTCCCAGGGAGAGGAGATTGGCGGGAATGTCGAAAACCCTGAGGATGATACAGGCTCCCAGGAGGGACGAAGGTATGACGATAGAGCAAATGAGGGCCGAGCGGATCTGGAAGAGGAAGAGCATGAGGAGCACCACCACCAGGACTATGCCCTCGGCGACGTTGTGGCTGATGGTCTCGGTGGTGCGATTGACCAGGGCTGTCCTGTCCTGAACAACCACAAGGCGCATACCTTCCGGGAGGTCGGAGGCGATATCGTTCCAGACCGCCTTGAGATTCTCGATCACTCTGGAGGGGTTGTCTCCCCGGCGCATCATAAGGATTCCTTCGACGGCATCGTCATCGTCGTCGATACCGACCTGACCTTTGCGCACCGCTTCTCCGATACGCACATCCGCCACGTCCTTCACCCGGATCGGCACCCCTTCCTCGCTGGTCTTGATCACCACATCGCCTATATCGTCTACGGATTTGAGCAGACCGAGACCGCGGACCATATAACGCTGATCGTTGCTGGTGATATAACTGCCCCCGGTGGAGTCGTTGGATGTGGCCAGGGCAGCGGCGATGTCCGATTGGTCGAGACCGTAAGCCTGGACCCGACCCGGGTCCATCTCCACCAGAAAGACCCTGGTGGGCCCTCCGAAACCGGTAGCGTCCACGATACCGTCGACCGACTTGAAGAGCCTGTTCAGTAGCCAGTCCTGGACTTCCTTGCGGTCCATGGAAGACCAGGTGTCGCTCTGCACGCAATATCGGAAGATCTCACCCACGGCACTGGCATTGGGATCGAGCTCGGGCTCGAGACCGTCGGGTATATCTGCATGGCCGATACGCTCCAGGACCTGCTGACGGGCCGAGTTCGGCTCGATATGATCGTCGAAGACAATGGTCACTACCGAAAGCCCGAAGATCGAGATGGATCTGGGGGGTTTCGAATGAGGGATGCCGTTGACTTCTTTTTCGATCGGAATGGTCACCAGGCGCTCGACTTCCTCGGAGGCTTTACCGGGAACCTGGGTGATCACCCGAACCTGCATATTGGCTACATCCGGAAAAGCCTCCAGGGGAAGCTTCTTATAGCAGAAGACACCGGAGAGGAGGAGCACCAGAAACAGCGCCACCACCAGGGTCCGCTTTTCCACGAGCCAGGTGATTATTCTGAAGAACAGGGAGTTTTCGGATTTATATCTCAAGTATTCCACTGTCTGGCTGACCTCAGAGATGGGTTAGCCTGGCTGATTGCGCCATGAGCTTGAACGTGTCCTCGGCAACCACCTGATCACCTAGCTTGAGGCCGGAGACCACTTCCACGAAGTCTCCCGATTCCTGTCCGAGAACCACTTCTGTTTGCTTGAATGTGTTTTTGCTTATTGCGAAATAAACCACTTTGCGGGTGCCAATATTCTGAATGGCAGTCCTGGGTATGGAAGGCACTAGCTTTTCGGCGACATGGATGCGCATACGTGCGAACATCTTGGGCTTGAGCTTCAGACCTTTGTTCGAAACCGTGCAACGCACCGGGAGTGTGCGTGTGTCAGGATTGATGGTGCCGGCCACATAGTCCAGGCGGGCCCGAAAATGCTCCTCAGGGAAGCTGTCCACTACGAAATCGACATCTTTGCCGACATCTATATATTTGATGTCTTTCTCGAAGATATCGGCAACCAGCCAGAGATTGTCGATATCGTCGATGACGAAGAGAGTCTTGCTCGGGTCAGCGAGCTCGCCGTCATTGACATTGCGCTCGAGCACTATACCGGCCTGGGGAGTACAGATGGGCAGGGCGTTGACGATGCTTTTGCTGGCTATGATCTTGTCTACCGCTGCAGGAGTCATGCCCAGGACTTTCAGTCTCTGCTTGAGGGCCAGCCTGGCCAGGCGTTTTTTCTCGTCGGCTACATTCTGGAGCTTGATTCGCTTGGCACAGGTAGCCTGTATAATCAGTTCGTTTTTCATGAGCTCGGTTTCGGTGGTCTCAAGCTCAGCCCGGGAGCCGATCTTCTCGTCGAAAAGCAGTCGGGCTCGGCTGTAGCGCTTGCTGTCAAGATCTACCTGGGCCTCCAGGCGCTTGAGCTCATAGTCGAGATCCAGGAGCTCTCTCGATAAAATGGCGTTGATCTCGGTCTCTTCATTGATGAGATCGGCGATCATCACCCCGACTTCGCGGCTGTTGATGGTGGCGAGAAGCTGTCCGGACCGGACCGAATCGCCGAGATTGGCGCAGATACTGCTGACCTGACCGGCGATTGGAGGATTGATTCTTGTAACCGAGTTGGCATTTGGCTGAAGCTGGGCATTGGCTTCCACCAGATGCGCGAGCTTGCGCTGTTTCACCCTAGTGATCTTTAATTCTTTCAGAATCGGGCTGTTCGGCTCGAAGACCACCGTGCCTGATGAGCGGACGGCATTTTGACTGGCGGATTGTTTTCTTTCGTTGATCGCAGATTGACAGCTCGAAAGCAGAACTGTCAGGGCGATAACGGCTATCAGCTGGAATCCGCGAATACTGCTCATTAAACCTGCGAAATTTTCCCGGGCTTGCAAAACCAACTTTATCCTTGTCGCCTTGCAATTTCCTTTCAAATGGCCAAGTATAGTTAGTTATGCGGATCTTACTCGTCGAAGATGATGAATATCTCAAGTCGGCTCTCGCTCTTGCCCTCAAGCACAAGGGCTACAATGTCGATCTGGTAGGCAATGGTCTTGAGGCGATTGCAGCGGTCTCCATGGTTACTTACGACCTGATGCTCCTGGATCTGGGGCTTCCGGACATGGACGGGCTAAAGACTCTGGAAGCCCTGCGATCCGGGGGGAACGAAATCCCCGTGATTGTGATCACCGCCCGGGATAAGGTACCCGAGAAGATTCTCGGTCTCAACCTCGGTGCCAACGATTATCTGGTCAAGCCTTTCGATTTCGGCGAGCTCGAGGCTCGTATGCGGGCGATTCTCAGGAAGAACACCCGGCGGAATCAGACCGAGCTCATATTCGGAGATCTCAGCCTTGATACTACCAGCGGTGAGATTACGCTTGCCGGCGAATCCGTCAGTCTGACTCCCAAGGAGGCAGCGGTCTTCAATATGCTGGTGACCGCTGGCGGCAAGGTGGTGGGCAAGCAGCAATTGATCGACAAGGTCTCGGACTTCCTCGACGAATCCAGCGAAAATGCCCTGGAGATAGTGATTCACCGGCTTCGCAGAAAACTCTCGGTCTCCTCTGTAAAGATCAAGACAGTCCGCGGTTTCGGCTATCAGCTCACGAAATGACCAGGTCACGCTCGATTCGCATGGAGATATTGCTCTGGCTGGTGCCGGCACTCTTTCTGCTATGGATAAGCAGCGCTTTTCTGACTTACATGTTGATCACCGGCTTCCCGGGAAGCCTTCGACCGGGAACTCCTCAATGCCGCCGACTCAATCGTGGGCAGGGTCAGGCTCAAGGAAGGGATTATCACTGTCGACCTTCCTCCCGCGGCTCTCGCCATTTTGAAATATGACAATGCCGACGAGTTCTTCTACCGGATAATTGATGACGCCGGCAATGTCGTCTCGGGGGACCCGAACCTGCCTGCGCTCTCGCATCAGCTGCACATTGATATTCCGGTCATGAGCAGTATCCAACTCAATGGCAAGAGCTGCCGCCTGGCGGAACTTAAAACCCAAGTGGAGGAGCATCCGGAACGGACCGTGGTGGTGCAGGTGGCGGAAACTACCAGGAGCCGGGACAGTATAAGGCAGAAGATTCTTTTTGCCATTGCCGGTCTTCAGTTTCTTACTATTGCTTTTGGTCTAGGAGCCGTCCTTCTGGGAGTCAAGCGGGGTCTGGCACCGGTGGAGCTACTACGGGGACATATTCAGAAGCGCACAAAGAGCGATCTCTCGCCAGTGCCCTCACTCGATATTCCCCAGGAGGTGGACGCTCTTGTTCTGGCGATCAATCAGCTCCTCAAGCGTCTCAAGGAGGAGATGGAGTCTCACGAGCGCTTGCTGGCTGACGCCGCTCACCAGCTCCGCACGCCTCTTGCCGGGCTCAAGACCTATTCGAGCATTGGCGTGCAGATGGAGGAGAAGGCGGAAATGAAGCACGTCTTGAAGCAGCTCGATCTCGGAATCGACAGGGCTTCTCGCATGGTCAACCAGCTCCTCGCCCTTGAGCGAATGGTGTCGATAGGAGCCAAAAATGAGCCAGAAAGGGAGACAGTCGACCTCGTGGAACTCGCCCTGGATGTACTGGAAGAGCTAGAGCCCCGGATCGTCGAGAAGGACCTCAGGGCAAGAATATCTGGAGATTCGCTGAAATTACCCGGGGACTTTGTCGGACTCAGGCATTTGCTTTTCAATCTGGTGGAGAACGCGATCACCTATACCCCCAATGAAGGCGAGATCACCATCTCACTTAGTGCCGAGCCTCCCGGCCTGGCTGTGGAGGATACAGGGGAGGGGATCCCGGAAGATCAGAGAGAGAATGTCTTCGATCGCTTCTATAGAATCGAACCCAGCAAGAGCATTGGGAGCGGCCTCGGTCTCTCTATAGTTAGAGAAGTTGCCAGAGCCCATGGTGCCGCGGTCACCATCACCGAGGGAGAAGGGGGAAATGGAACCAGAGTGGTGGTTTCTTTTGGATAGTTCGTATAAAAAGAATCTCCATGTCATGATCACCTGTTTTCTCAGCTCGGTCGAACCGCTACGCTCATACCTCCTGTAGTTCTCTACGCGCTTTTCATCAAGCTTTTCGGCTGGTCTTTCGCCTATGCTGGAGCCTGTCTTTCTCTCTCTCTCTCTTATCTATGTGGTCGGTCTGCTCGCCACGGTTTTCATGCCCGATTCCACTGGCCAGGTCAGGGAAGAGACCAGGGCAGAGGGTTGGTGAGGTTCTTTCAAAGCCTGACACTGCAGGCGATACTGGAGTCAAGCAGAATCAATAAACCGCTTTACACCAATTACATTAAATGGGGACAGATTTGAAAAGTCGAATACTTGCCCCGGCGAAGGTCTGACTTTAAGATGGAAGTATGAGAGTTATTCTGCATCGCCATCGTCTGAGCGCATTGCTTGCTGCCTGCATCGCCATGGCCGGTCTTGCCGTGCTCAGCCTTTTCGGTCCCGGCATCCGTCTTGAGGAGAAAGCTCCTGCTCCGACTCCTGTCTCGATCCCGCCCGGCTCTGTGAGTGACAGAGTCGCTGTTCCCACCGAGGTGCTCAGCACCGGCGGAAATAGAATCGAGCTCTACTGTTCCACCCCTCCCTGTATCCGGACCTTTTCCAGGGACCGTGAGACCGACATGATGTACTTTCCGGATGCTCAGAAAATCGTTTTCCGAAGAGACAGGAATGGTGAAGCCAGGATCTCCATCGATGGCGGCAACGTTGCCTGTGCCCTGGTGGAAATTAGGAGTGTCCCTGATAATGGTAATCCTCTTACTCTGGTTTATGTTCTCGGCGAGAGACTCGAGATTTTGAGGGGTATCTACGGCCATATCTGGCTCTCTTATGACGAGGAAAAAGAGAACTACCGCCTGCAAGCTTGCAATCACTTGATGGACTACGGGACCAGTTGTACCGACTCCGCCTCTATCGAGCTGGCTCTCAAAGACGGGGAACTGGTCAAGGTAATGGACGCCATGCCGGACCGGGACTATCTGAGAGAGCTCAGACGCGATCTCTCGCGAACCTATATGATCGGCCAGGAGGAGACCATGTCCCAGGCGGATCTGGAAGTAGCGCGACTTTATTATTCGGGCAACAAATCAGGAGCACGGAAACTCTTTAATTACTTCTATCGGGGCGGTCACAAAAAACACTGGTCTTATGTGATTTCCCAGGTGGAGAGTTTTCCTACCTGGCCAGTGTGCAAAAGTTTCGAAGCTGTTTCTGAAAGAGGGCTCAGGGGCTGCCGATGATGCTCTTGAGAATGGTGCCGGCGGCGGTGTGAGGGTCGATTTTGAGAGCCACGACATCCGAGAGGGTGTCGCGCATGTCGCCGGAGCTTGCCAGGGACTGATCGAGTCGCTGCCTGGCCATATCGGCCACGATCTCCGCCAGCTCGGCTCGGGCTTTAGCTGTCCGGCGGCTCTCGATGAGACCCGAGTCTTTCAGGAAAGAGCCGTGATCTTTGACCGATTCCCAGACTTTGTCCACACCTTCGCCGCTTTCCGAGATCGCCACCAGCACCGGCGGGCACCACCTGGTGGGCAGATGAGAGAGCTCCAGGCTGGCGATGATCTCGGAGGCTGATTTGTTGGCGCCCGGCAGATCGCCTTTGTTGACCACAAATATATCGCCGATTTCCATGATACCGGATTTGATGGCCTGGATATCGTCGCCGGAGCCGGGCATGAGCACCAGGATGGTCGTGTCGGCTGTCTGGGCGATGGCCAGCTCGGACTGCCCGACCCCCACGGTCTCTATGATCACGACGTCGAAACCGAAAGCCTCGAGCAGGCGCACGGCATCATAGGTGGCCATGGCGACCCCGCCGGCATGACCGCGGTTGGCCATGGACCTTATATATACGCTCGGATCGAGGGTGTGCCCCTGCATTCTGATCCGGTCTCCGAGAATGGCACCGCCGGTAAAGGGGCTCGACGGATCCACCGCCAGGACCGCCACCTTTTTGTTCTCTTTTCTTATCTCGGTGACCAGGGCGTCGACCAGGGTGGACTTGCCGACCCCGGGCGAGCCGGTGATTCCGATCAGGTGCGCTTTGCCCGAGCGCTGATAAAGACCTCTGATCAGATGTGCCGCTTCTTCCCCTCCGGACTCGACGACGCTTATCGCCCTGGCCAGGGCGCGCCGGTCGCCGCCGGTCAATCGCTTGGAAAGATCATCTAGATGTGCAGTGTCCATAATCAGCCAGTTATTTTACCAGCCCCGGTTCCTTCACAGTCCGGGAACAGTTGCGCTTCATGCTCTGTCTTGATTAATATCGACTGGAAAAGAGGTGAAACTGTGAAAAGCGAAAAACTGGCTCTGGCTCTCTCTGCTTTTATGGCGTTGGCTCTCGCCCCAGGCGCAGACGCCCAGAGCCACGATATAAGCATCAGGGATGGCAAGGGCGAGGAGCTGACTGTGAAGAGCGGTCTTCTGGGAAGCAAGACCACGGTCGTCAAGGACAGGCTTGGCAACAAGTACGAGAGCAAAAAGGGACTGTTCAAGAGAAGCAGCACCGAAGCCAGTGCTTTCGGCAATTCGGTGAAGAAGAAGAAGGGGCTCTTCGGGAGCTCCGAGACCGAGGTGACAACTATCCTGGGTGACAAGGTCACTACCAGGAAGGGTATTTTCGGCCGGCGCAAGACCACTGTCGAAGCCGGTGGGCTCACCAACCTGATGGGTCAGTTTCTCACCTCTCTAAAGACCGCCCCGAAAACGGCTGATAACTAGCCGGGCTATCTATTTGCCTTTGAATCTGCCGAAGAAGCCGCCGCTTCCGCCGCCCTGTTGTCTGGAGTCGGCTGCCTCGTAAGTCCCGGATGACCGGGTCGAGCTTTGCTGAGCCTGCTCCTTCTCTTTCTCGGTGAGCATCACGGCCAGTAGATCCCGCTCTGATTCTCTCTGCTTGAGCTGGTGTTGCAGGTCCATATTGGCTGCTTTCATCTCCTCCAGCTCTTTGAGCTTCTCCTCCAGCGTGGTGGTGAGCTTTGCCAGGTCCTGGTGAAGCCTCTTGTTCTCCCGGCTCTTGTCGCCAAGCAGGGCGCTCTGGTTATTGAGCTCGCCTTTGAGATCCTCGCCGTCCCGGGCCATCATCTCCATCTCCCGGAGCTGGGTGCCGAGCACGACGTTCTTTTCCTGGGCGTCGACAAGCTTTTCCTGGAGCTCGACGATCTTGCTGACCAGTGCCTGGACGTTCTGCGTGCCAAGCGCGTTCTGACCCTTCTGTACCTGCTGCTCTGTCATTTCCGTAATTCGCGACTGTCTAACTGGCCTTATGATATATGCCCTGAGTTCTAATTAGTCAATCAATCGGTTATAGTGTCTTCCCATTAGTGTTACAGGGCTTTCAGGCAGTGTCGAGTTTATGCCGGGTTTAGTTATCAGAAACGGGCATTTGATTACACCCCTGGAGCGGCGTTTTACCAGCCTGCTGGTGGAAAACGGACACATAAAGGCCCTCTGTGACAACCCGGGAGCCCCGGACGGCTTTCAGGAGATAGACGCGTCCGGTTGCTATGTCGCTCCGGGGCTTGTGGATCTCCAGGTGAATGGCGGTCCCGGCTGCGATTTCTGGGCCGATCCTTCTCCATCCGAGGTCTCGAGCCTGCAGGCTTATATGCTCGAGCGGGGGGTGACCAGCTTCCTGCCGACTCTCATAACCGACGAGGTCGGTCATCTCGAGAAGAATATCGCCTTTCTCACCGCTCAGGGCGCCGGCGGCGCCGCTCAGCTCGAGGCCGGGACGGAGCTTTCGCGAATGCCCGGGATACACCTGGAGGGTCCCTGCCTCTCGCCCCAGCGGCCCGGAGTGCACCCCAGCCAGCATCTGGCCAAGCCCGGTCCCGAGCTTTTCTCCAGGATCGTCACCGATGCGGTCTCCATGATCACCCTTGCTCCCGAGCTCGATTCCGGCGGGTCAGCGCTTGCCTGGCTCCGGGAGAAGGGGAAGCTCGTCTCGCTGGGCCACTCCAACGCTACCTTCGAAGAGGCCGGTCAGGCATTCGACAGGGGGGTGAGCCTGGTCACTCACCTGTTCAATGCCATGCCTCCCCTGCATCACCGGGCGCCCGGAGCTGCAGGAGCCGCCCTTCTGGATGACCGGGTGAGCTGCTGTCTGATTGCCGATGGTCTGCATCTCGACCCGGCCGCCGTCGAGATGATTTTCAGGCTGAAAGGCAGGGAGAAGACGGTTCTGGTGACCGACATAGCTCATATAGGTACCACAGGCGGTGACCTGGTCGGCTCATCCATCACCCTGGATGAGGCAGTGAGAAACATCGTGAGCTGGGGAGTCGCCGATATAGGCGCGGCCGTCGCCATGGCCAGCTACAATCCGGCCAGGCTCCTGGGCCTCGGCGACAAGATCGGCTCCCTGACAGCGGGAGCCCTGGCTGATATCATCCTTTTGGACAGAAAAGACCTCAGGGTCCGGACGGTGATCCTGGGCGGCAGGGTCGTTTTCGGTGGCCAGCCTAGCGCCCTTTCGAGCGTCTCATGAGCAGACCCGCCAGGGTGGCGCCGACCACCAGACCGCCGACAACGCGTTTTTTGGTTTTCTTTCTCCAGGCCTTGTCGAAATAACGCTTGATCCGCGTTTCTCCGCTGCAATCGCCGGAAGCGTCTGAATTCACGGCTCTCACGGCTTCGTCCCTGGCCAGCATGCCCCGGTCGGCGAGGTCATAGCTTCGTCTTGCTCTCTTGAGGGTCTCGAGGTCGATGAGACCGAGGGCCAGGAAAACCCGCCCGGCGGTGTCCGGATCATCCAAAGCCTTGCTGTAGGCGGATTGCAGATCGGCCTGGCTGAAGCAGCCGGCTTGCTCGAGAAAATCAACGAAGCGCCGGGAGTCGGGAGCCGGAGGCGCCGGACAGGAATCGCTCCGGTCATCCGGGATCTCGGCAACCATTTTTTCCGGGTCGCGGGCCAGCGACTCCTCGGCTTTCAGCCAGTGCATGAAGGTGGATTTGATCTCGTTGACGGCTTCTTCCTTGGTTATCCTGCCGTCTCTGATGTTCTTGTGGATCTGGAGAATGCTCGGGAACAGGCTCGGGGAGAGGATACCCTCGAACACCAGGGCGGAGCCCAGGGGGATGCCGGACTCGAAACTGGTCATGAGAGCCTGATCGAGCTGATCCTGGCTGACTATCTCCGAGTCCAGAAGCAGCTCGGCGAGGCGGTCGACACTGCGAACGCTCTTCTGACCCCCGTCTCCCATGAGTTTGTTCAGGGAGCTGCCGGTGGCGTGGACTTCCTTGAGGGCTTTGACGATCTCTTCCCGGCTCTGCTCGCCTCTGTTCACCAGGGGCTGGCCCTCCAGAGCCGCCTCCAGGACCGTTGCTCCGACACAGCCTGACTCGAGGAGCACCCGTCCGATGGGGATGCCCAGGCGCTTCGAGACCTGAATCGCTTCGGTGAGGTCTGCCGAAGAAACCACATGGGCATCGACAAGAAGCTCTCCCAGCTTGACTTTGCGCTCTAATTCCAGGTTTTGCGGGCTCTGCACCACGGCTCCGTCCTCATTTGCAAAGGGGCATTATAAACCCGGGTCCGCTTGTGATCCTTAGAAGAGGCATAAGAACAGGTAAATCTGTCCGGATGGACCGACAGAAACCTGATACTAAGGTAAAATTTGCTTTAGCCGTTCATCAAAGCGTGGGGTTTCTTATGCGCTATTCATTGATTTGGTCGACCATTCCTTTGCCGTTAGCCCTCACTCTCACCCTCACCCTCGCGCTCTCGGTCTCGGTGAGTCCGGGAAGAGCCCAGGGAATCGGGGAGTACGGCGGTCTCATGGGCGCTCCCAAGCATATTCCTTTCAATCCCAACAGCAACAAGACTCTGCACAATGTCTACGGGGCTCCCGGAAGGGCGGCTGCCGGAGCCGCCTCGGCAGCGTCTCAGGCGTCTGCCGGTGTCATCCAGTCGGGCGATGTCACCAGTGGTGGTGGCGTAGCCCGGGCCAAGATCATGCAGCTCTCAGCGGATTCCCAAAAGGCATACGAGCAGGGGCAGAAGTTTTTCAAGGACGGCAATTTCAAGGAAGCGGAGAAGTTCTTCAACTATTCTCTCAAGGTCCGCGAAGCGTATTGGAAGAATCGAGACCCGTTGATTCCCAAGATCTATCGGGCTCTCGCCGATATATACGAAGAAACGGGCAAAACCCCGGAAAAGGAGAAGGCCCTCAAAGAGATGCTCGCTTCCTATGCACGTATCTATGGACCCGGGACAAAGCACAGGATCGAGCCTCTCAAGGAGCTCGGCGACATCCATGGAGCGCGCGGCGAGCTCTGGCCCAGCCACGATAGCTACGAGCAGGCTCTTACCCTGGCCGAGCGCTACGATGGCAGGGACTCGGCAACCGCCGTCGAGCTCAAACTCCTAATGGCAGACAAGCTCAAAGATCTCAACAAGCTCGATCGATCGGCTGAGGCCTACAAGAGCGCGCTCGCCATCAACGACGAAAAACATTATGTCGCCGGCGCCGAGCTGGCGGACAGTCTGGACGGCTATGCCCAGGTGCTCAGGCAGCTCAAGAAAACGGCGGAAGCGGACAAGCTTGCGGCCCGCGCTTCGGAGCTGCGCTCGCAGCCAGGACCTGAATCCGAACCCGAACCAGAACCAAAATCCGAATCCGAATCCGAATCCGGTACCAAATAACAGGACTGTGCATTTCAACAGTTACAGCGACTGGCTCGCGATCTAGGATCGAGCTCTGGGTTCAATGCACCTGGAGGCTGGTCCGAACATGAACAATATCAATCTTAGGATGTCTTTGAAAGACTGCTCGACGGAGCTCAGACGTCTTGGTCTCGAGAGGCTCTTGAGCGATGTCTACAAGCGCAAGGTCACTCTGGTCAGGCTTCTGGAAGAGCAGTCCGTTCCGCCGGATATCATCGAGTCTCTCAAGCTGCGCAATATGGGACTGGTCGTCGATCGGATGATCGAGTATGTGCGTCAGTCCGTGAGTAACACCAATGGCGGTGAGCGGCGATTCAAGATCATCGAGCGATACTACGGGCTCGACGGCAACATGCCGGCACCGCTTTCGGCGATGTCCGCCAAGTATGGCATCACCCGCGAGCGTGTCCGGCAGCTCAAGGATCGATCCCTTTTCGGTCTGCGCACAGGCTCCGCCCTGCTCGCCTTCGAGGCGACAGCGGTGGAGAGCGCCAGGCGCTGTCACCGGATCGATTTCACTCCGCTGCCGCCACCGCCGGTGGAGCCCGAGACTTCGCAGACGAATATGCAGATTCTGATGAGCCATCGCGAGCACCTGAGGCTTGATCCGGAGAGAAAGTCTTTCAGCGCCTCTCAAAAGGCCGCCCTGAGCGCCTGCCTCGCTGGCAAGACAGTCGCGATAAGCGGATGCGCCGGCTCGGGCAAGACCCTGGTGGCTCTTGCTCTCGCCTCGGCATTTTCCGAGAGCGGCAAGCGGACTCTGGTCACCTGTTTCACCCGCTCCCTGGCCAATCATCTGGAGGACCTGCTCGTGGAGAAGAGCAATATCACCGTTGCCTCTTTCCACGCTCTCTGCTTGCGGCTCGGCACCAGAGCCGGCTTGCCGGTGCCCGGAGGCTGGACGAATCGCGTCTGGAGCGAGAAGTTTCCGGAGCTCCTGGAGAATGCCGTGTCGCAGTGCCCTGAGCTTCGTTTCGACCGGATCATCGTCGATGATGCCCAGGACTTTCAGGACCGCTGGTGGGAAGCGCTTCGCGCCAGTCTGAGCGGGAACGATGCCGGTCTCTACTACTGTATCGATGACAACGAGCTGGTCCGCGCTCAGGCCAGACAGCTCCCCCATGCCGAGCGGGTCTGCTTCCTGGGCGAGAATCGCCGCTCTCCTTCCGCTCTCAAGCAACTGCTCACTTCCTGCTATCGCTCGTCCACGTCCCTGATTCTCGAGAATCGCCTGAGCGACCTGCCCGAGTTCTACATATGCAGGGACGATGAGGACATCAGACGGACGGTCGGGCATGTATTCGACGACATGATTTCCACCCTGGGTCTGGAGCCGGGCGAGATCGCCGTCCTCACCCCGAGGTTGCCGAAATATTCGGTGGTCTATGGAGCGCGTCTGGGAAGAGGGCTGAAGCTTGTGATCAGGAACACCCGGGTGCGCAATCATACCTGCTTGAGCCGGATCGGCACTTTCCGCGGACTCGAGCGCAAGGGGATCATCCTGGTCGATATCGATGGGAAATTCGCCGGCCAGAGCCGCGACGATCGCATGCTCCAGCTCTACCAGGCGCTCACTCGCTGCACCAGAAAAGTAGTCATTGTCGGCACTGAAGCCGGCTGGCGCTGCTTCAACGATCTCAGACCGACGCGCTATCCGGGCGGGCTCGTGCCTCCACAGGTAGTGGCCGAGTCGGGTGTCAAGCCGGGCTAGAGATTACGCAGGGCGAGAATTTCTCTGGCCGGGCTGCGATCCCCCGTGCAGTTGATCATGCGAGGGGCGTCGAGATAGCGCAGCTCGAAGCCGAGATCAGTGTATAGCTCGATTATCCGGTCGGTGGCTTGATTGCTTGCCACCACCGGTCCCCGGTGACCGGCGAGCCATTGTGCCAGCCTCACCTGATCCCGCCAGGCGAAACCCTCCTTGGCATACTGGGTGAACTGAACGTCATAAGGCGGATCGGCGTAAATGAAATCGCTTTTCCTCAGAGGCAGCAGGGCGAAGTCTCCCTGGCTGAAATGCCAGTCAGAGAAGGGCTCCCGGTAGCAGGTGAAGTCCCGGACATAGTTGATGTTCTTGTACCTGCCGAAAGGCACGTTGAACTCGCCTTTCTTGTTGAATCGGCAGAGACCGTTATAGCCGGTGCGGTTGAGATAGTAGAAGAGCTCGGCGGCTTTCTTCGTGTGGGCCTTGCCACGGGTGACCAGGTTGTTGAAGACGTTCCGGTACCGGTAATAGTCGTCCTCGTCGTTGCGCATGGGAAGGTCGCAGGTCATACCTTTCCGCAACCACCGGTAGAAATGGATCGGATGCGGGTTGATGTCGTTGAGCAGGGCCTGCTCCGGCGCCAGTCCGAGGGCGATAGCCAGGCCGCCGCAAAAGGGCTCCACCAGGCGCGGCTGATTATTCCTTCCGGACAGGCTGCTCTCGAATAGAGATCTCACTTCCGGCACCAGCCAGCGCTTGCCTCCGGCCCATTTGAGAGGCGGTCTGAGACCTTTCAGGCAAGTTGTCGAGATGTCGATTACATTTGGGGAGACGAGTTGCATTTTGCGCTTTTCGCTATCGATCGGATATAAAATAGATCTCTATTGATTATACGAAAGGGTCCCTGATCCGCGCCCGTCTCACATCATGGTGAAAGGCGGCCGATCGTCCTCGGAGCCGGCAGGCAGGCTGCTTCCGGCAAGCTCTTGCGGGGCCTTCTTCTTCCTCTTATTAGCCTGTTGGGCTCTCGCCTTATCAGACAGAGGTCTGCCTTCCTCGTCCAGGCCCTTGATGATCAGCACCGAGCACGGTGCTGACGCCGCGATGGCCTGAGAGACGCTTCCTGTCAGAAGCTTTTCCAGACCGCGCTTATGGCTGCAGCCCGTGACCACGAGCTCCGCTCTCCAGCCTCTGGCCATGCCGAGGATCTGCTTTCTGGGCTCGCCGGGAAGGACGTCCACCGTCACCTGCTCTCTGTTCATGCCCCGGCCAAGAAGGCTGGCTTCCTGCTCCAGGGTCCTGGTGGTCCGATGCTTGATTTCGCCCCACTGACGCATCATCCAGGCTGCTTTCTGGGGATCCTTCTCCCTGTCGAAAGAGTGGCTCTGGTCAGTCAATACCGTCACCACTTTGAAGACCGCTTCCTCCGACCAGCCCTGGCGGGACAACCAGGCGCAGGCTGCCCGGGAGCTCATCGAGGTGTCGCTGGCTATGAGAATCCTGGTGAAGTCACGACCCTGTTTGAGATGAGCCGAGTTCGGTCCTGCTTTAACAATCAGCACCGGGCATGGTGCCGCAGCCAGGACCGACTGGGAGACTGAGCCCAGAATCAGCTTGTCTATGCCCGATTTGTTTTTCGTTCCCATAACAATGAGGTCCGCCCGCCTCTGCCTGGCCGCTTCGAGTATGCAGGTCTTCGGGTCGCCGGACATGGCCTCGGCGCTTATGGTCAGGTCTTTGAAACGATCGGTGAGATGCCTGGCCAGTTCGTCGATACCTTGTTTCATTCGGGCCAGGGTAGCGGCGCGATCTTTCTGGGGCTTGAGCACGCTCACCAGGCTGATAGTAGTGGTCTCCTGCCAGTAATGGTTAGCAACTGCCGCCAGAGCTGCTTCGCTGGCGGTGGATCCGTCAATGGCTGCCAGGATGTGCACTTTTGCCGTTCGCTCCGGGCTCTGGGTCCAAGGCTTTCATACCACCGGACCGGGGTGCTTTAATGGCATAAAGATTAGAATCCTGACCGACGACATAGACCAGATTGCCTGAGACCACCGGCTGACCCTCCGGCTTGTGCTCGCCGGCTTTGACGGTGAAGATTAGTTCTCCGGTCTTCTTGCTGACGGCTTTGAGACCGGTCTCGCCGTTGGCATAGAGGACTCCGTCGCCTGATACGGGACCGGCCAGCAGTGGGCCGGTGGCAGTCTCGAAAAGGATTCTCTCCTTCTCCATATCATAGGCGTAGAGCTTGCCGTCGCCGAAACCGCTGCAATAGTAGACGGTCGAGCCCTCCACCAGGGGCTCACCGGTAATGGTGGCCGGGCAATCGATCATTTTGAGCAGAGCCTCCTCTTTGAGATCGTAGATACAGAGCCCGTGAAGATCATCCCCTTTGGGAGACGAGGCGGTGAAGCCGAAGATCAGGCGTTCGCCGGAGCGCACCAGAGGAGTGGTGAGCTTGTGAGCCTCGTTCTGGTGCTTGACCGCCATATCCTTGAGGCTTATCGTGATCAACACTCCCGACTGCGAGTAGATGAAAATCCTGTCGTCTTTTCTGGTCATCGAGACCAGGGGCTCTTCGCTCGTGTCGGTCAGGGGGATCTCGGTGACATCGCCAGTAATACCATTGATGTCTGCCAGGTACGCTCCCGGCACGGCAGCGAAAATACGATCCCCGGAGCCGATGCAATAAGATTGTCCGACGGACGGGCGCTTGCAGCGTTTGTCGAGATGCCAGACCTCCTCTCCGTTTCTGGGATCGAGGGCGAAGATGTCCTGCTCAGGGATCCAGCAATAGATGAATTTGCCCAGGCAGAGTATTTGCAGAGGGTGCATGCTGGTGGAGGCTTCCATCTGCCAGAGACGTTTGCCTGTCTTGAGGTCGTAGGCTCGAACGAAGGCCGGTCTCTTCCTGCCCGGGATCTTCTTGCTGACGCCGTCCCTTGATGTGGCGATCACTCTGCTTCCGTCGCCGTCGATGAGGATCTGCTCTGTGGGCTCTTCCGACTGCCAGAGCAACTTGCCTGTTTTCAGATCGACTGCGAAGATATAGACCTGGTTGCGCCAGAAGTAGCCGCCAGTGTATACAGCGATACCGTTTTTGATAAGGGGAGTCGTGGCCATTCCGTAGCCGGACCAGGGTATCTCCCGGGGCGCCTTGAACACCCAGGAGACCGGCGATTGGTCTTTTGTCGAGCTGACCCGGCATGAGGACAGGGGCAGGGTGAGAGTCGCCCATATTATCAATGGAATAAGCAGTCGCGGATACATCGATAATTCTCGGTCAGCGGTCGGACCAGCTCTCGATGTTCTTCTCGATGAAGAACTGCTGGCAGGACAGGACGTCGGAAGGGTCCTCGTTCTGGTATCTTACATAGCTGCCGTCCGGTTGCATGATTCTGGACTTGGCTCGATCGGCGAGCGTTGTGGCAAGCAACTCTTCGCGAATGAAAGACGCGAGCCCGGGATCTTCTATGGGAACCAGGACCTCCACCCGGCGATCGAGATTGCGGGGCATCATGTCGGCACTGCCTATATAAATCTGTTCGTGACCGCCGTTTCGGAAAAAGAGCACCCGGCTGTGCTCCAGGAACCTGCCGACGACGCTGACAACTCTTATATTCTCGCTGATGCCTTTGATTCCCGGGCGCAAGCAACAGATACCTCTTATAATCAGGTCGATTTTGACTCCACTCTGGGATGCCCGGTAGAGGAGCTTGATGATCCGGTCATCCACCAGGGCATTGGCCTTGATGATGATATGTCCGGAACCGCCGTTTTGCTGGTGCTGGATCTCCCTCTCGATGAGGGCTTCGACTCTCTGCCTGAGATTGATCGGGGCTACCAGGAGCTTGTTGTAGTCGGTCTTTGCCGAGTAGCCGGTGAGATAGTTGAAGAGATCGGTGACATCGGAAGCCAGGCTCTCGTCGCTGCTGAACAGACAGAGATCGGTGTAGAGATGAGCCGTGACCGGGTTATAGTTGCCGGTGCCGAAGTGAACATAACGCTTGATCGAGTCGCCGACCCGGCGCACTACGAGAAGCACCTTGGCGTGGATTTTCAGACCGATGAGACCATAGACGACGTGAACGCCCTCTCTTTCGAGGGCCCTGGCCCATTCGATATTGCTCTCCTCGTCGAATCGCGCTTTCAGCTCGACAACGACGGCTACCTGCTTGCCGTTCTCCATGGCTCGCAGAAGCGCCTCTACCACAGGGGAGTTGCGTCCCACTCTGTAGAGGGTCATCTTGATCGCCAGGACCGAAGGATCCGTGGCAGCGTTGTTCAGGAAATTGACCACCGGCTGGAATGAATCGTAGGGATGATGGAGGAGGATGTCCCGCCTGGCTATGGCGGCGAACTCGTCCTCGTCATGGGCGTCGGCATTGAGAACATTTGGGACATAGGGCACGAAGGGCTTGAACTTGAGATCGGGGCGATCCAGGAAGCCCACATGCTTGAGGCTTTGAAGCGGGAAATGACCCTCCACCAGATAGACGTCGCCCGGCTCTACCTGCAAATTGCTCATCAGGATCTCGAGCACATGAGCCGGCATCGCCCGGTCTACTTGCAAACGGACGACATCGCCAAAACGGCGTTTCCGGATGCCTTCTTCGGTGGTCTCGAGCAGATCCGCGGCTTCCCATTCCTGGATCTCCACCTCGGCGTCCCTGGTGACGTGGAACGGATGCGCCTCGACTATGGTCATGCCGGGGAAAAGCGAATCTAGATGAGCCATGACCAGGTCGTCCAGCCACATATAGGTGTTCGAGGTTGTAATACCGGCCTGGCTTCTGTCCGGGCGGCTTACTTCGATGAGCTGCGGCAGGGTGTCCGGGATCTTCACCCGGGCGAAACGCACCTCTCCGCTGGCTTTTCTGATGAGGACCGCCAGGTTGAGGCTCAGGTTGGAGATGTGAGGGAAGGGGTGACCGGGGTCGAAAGCCATGGGGGTGAGAACCGGGAAGATCTTCTGGAGGAAGATCTGTCTCATATCGGCTTTCTGAGCCTCGTTCAGGTCGCCATAGACAGCCATCCGGATTCCCGCTTCGCCGAGTGCGGGCATGAGACTCTCTCTCAGGCAGCGCTGGGCATCCACGAGCAAACGGTTGACCTCGAACCCGAGGGCGTCCAGAGCCTCTCCCGGCTTGAGCCCGTCGGCGCCGGAGCGACTGCTGTTGGCTTCGAGCTGACGCTTGAGACCCGCTACCCGCACCATGAAGAACTCGTCCATATTGGAGCCGACGATGGAGAGGAATTTGAAACGCTCGAGAAGCGGGTTCGAGGCGTCCTGAGCCTCTTCCAGCACACGCCACTGGAAAGCCAGAAGGCTGAGCTCCCGGTTGATGAAGAGCCTGACGTCATCCAGAGACTCGACATTGGCCAGGGTCACATAGCCGGGCTCCATTTCGGTCGTCACCCCACGGTCCGGCCTTTCTCCGAGGGCAGCGCCGCTCTCGCTGGCCTCTCTTTCGCCGGTCTCCGTCTCTGTGGTCTCTCTCTTGGCGTCTTGGCTGACCATGACTTTCCGGCTATTTCCTGTCTATTCGATGCATGTCTCTATTGTAGTCTAAAAGATTTACATCTCAAGCCATAATCCGGTCATTATCGGTCCGGATCAGTTTTAGCTCCAGGATTGAGCCGGGCTTGTCAGGAGGGGGCGTTCCGGCAGGCCGGCTATGGTGTCGGATTCGGTGCCTGATTCTGGAGCAGCGACTCCACGCCCTGTTTGAGAAGTCCTCCCCAGAGTCCCTTTTTGCTCTGATCAGCCCCGGGAACCGCTTGTTGCGTGGTTTGCAATACCGGGTTGCTTACCGCCTGGCTCGAAACCACCGAGAATTGCATGGCCCTTGGATCCTGGGCAAGCATCCGGCCGCCGCTCTCGATCTCGATATAGAGCGCCTGCCCGGACTGGAGATTGGTGAGCATATATTTGCCCTGGGGAAGCGATGTATTGCCGGCCGGTATAAGCCCGTTCACCAGGGCGTCGGCATGGGCCGCCTGATAGCCGGCAAAAGATGCGGCAACTAGAGATGCGGCGGCGACGAGCATTGCTGTACTGGCTTTGTTTCTCACGATAGTCTTCCTCCTCCGGTAACTTCGATTTTCGATTCCTTTATATAGATATCTCTCTGAGGGAAGGGGATCTCGATGTTCTCCTCCCGGAAGCGATCGAAGATCGCATAGTAGAGATCGCTCATCAGGATTTTCGGAGTGCGCAGGTGGCTCCGGGTCCAGACTCGCAGGGTGAAGTCGATGGAGCTGTCGCCGAAGCCGGTGAAAAGCACTTCCGGGCTGGGATTCTTGAGGACGCCTCGGTGACCGCCGGCGACTTCCTCCACTATCTGGCGTACTTTCCCGGGATCGGCTTTATAAGAGACCCCGAAAGGCACATTCACCCTTACGTCTTTGGACGAGTGGCTGAGATTGGTGACATTGCCGGTAAGGAAAGAGGTGTTGGGGACGATGATGTCGATGTTGTCGTTGGTGCGGATAGTCGTAGCGCGCAGAGAGATTTTTTTCACATCTCCCTGGACGCCGTCCACTTCGATACGGTCGCCTATTTTGATCGGCCTCTCGACATAGAGGTTGATGCCGCTGACGATATTGGCGGTGAGATTCTGGAGACCGAGGCTGAGCCCGAGACCGACCGCGCCGGCCATGATCGTCAGCGAGCTCAAATCAATACCGGCGCTCTGGACGATGACCACGAATCCCAGCAAGAGGACTATGATCCGGACGATGGAGCTGACACCATGGGCGATGCCGACATCGAGAAGCTGATTGTCCTCCGTGCGCCTCAAGAACCACTTCTGGATGCGGCTCGTGACTATCATCAGGAGGATCGTGAAAAAGCCGATATAGATCGCTGTCCAGAGGCTTATAGAGGTCTCGCCCAGCTTGAAGATGGTGAAGGAGAGGACCGCGTTTATCTGCGTGACAATCTCGGCTCCGGTGACCTCGAGGTTCGACCAGTCGAGGACCTGAATGAAGCCCAGGGACATGATCAGGCATTGCACCACGAAGGCGAGTTTGCGAGCCAGGCCGTCGTTCATCTCGTATTTGATCAGGAATTTGTCGATCAGGTTCTTGCGGACGAGAGAGGCGGCGATAACAGCCATCAGGCATCCGGTTGCAATAAAGATCAAAGTGGCGGCGCTGATGCTGCTGGCGCCGAGATAGAAAAGGTGGGAATTCAGTAGCTTAGTGACTGTGTCCATAGCTCAAACTATATGATATCCTGGCCGCCGACCGATCGCTTGTCGAGGTGACCCCGTGAAATTATCGCCTGTTTTCCTCTTTTCTGCTCTGATTGCTTGCCTCTCTTTCGCTCTGCCGACTTTCGCCGCTGATGCTGCTCAGGCCGACTACCCGAAAAAGCCTTACAGAGCCACCTACGATTACACCGGACCGACCGGAAAGTCCGTCATGATCATGTCCAGCGACGGCAAGGGGCATACGCGCACCGAGAGCAATTTCAATAACTTCCGGGTTGTCAGTATAGCGGACTATATCAACCGCGAATCCATCAGTCTTCTCGAGGCCCAGAAGATGGCGACCAGGTCGCGCTGGAAGCCCGGTGACAGTCAGGGTCAGATCACCGACGAGGCCAGCGCCAGGAAGCACAAAGCCAAGAGTCTCGGTGTCAAGGAGATCGCCGGGCGCAAATGCAAGGGCTGGCAATATTCGGTCTCTGGTGCCGAATCCACCGTCTGGGTCGACGAATCGGTGGGCTGCGTGGTGAGCTCTATCCAGAAGACGCCCCAGGGCACCGTATCCATGCTGATGAAAGAATTCTCGCCCACTCCACCTCCGGCTAACGCATTTTCGATTCCGCCGGGCTATAAGGTTATGTCTGCAGGCGGCTGAGCATGCGAGTCCTACCAGGCAAGCCTTATCCCCTGGGAGCGACCTGGGACGGAATGGGTGTGAATTTCGCCCTTTTCTCCGAGAACGCCACCAGAGTGGAGCTGTGCTTTTTCGACTCTCCGAGTCGAAAAAGAGAGTCGGCCCGTATCGTCTTGCCCGAATACAATAACCAGGTCTGGCACGTCTATCTCAAAGACGTGCATCCCGGGCAAGTCTACGGATATCGCGTCTACGGTCCCTATGACCCGGAGACCGGGCACCGCTTCAATCCCAACAAGATCCTGGTCGATCCCTACTCCAAGCTGATCGCCCGCAGGCTGGTGTGGAACGACAGTCTTTACGGCTATCAGATCGGCAACAAGCGCGAGGATCTGAGCTTCGACAAGCGGGACAACGCGCCTTTTGCACCGCTGGCGGTGGTAGTTGACGATTCTTTCAACTGGGGCGACGATAAGGTTCCGGATACGCCCTGGCACAAGACGGTGATTTACGAAGCTCATTTGAAGGGGCTGACCATGCGGCATCCCGATGTCCCCGAGGATATCCGCGGGACCTATATGGCGCTCGCCTCTGAGCCGATCATCCGGCACCTCCAGTCTCTGGGCGTCACCGCCATCGAGCTCATGCCGGTCCATCACAGCATCCCGGACCGGAATCTCATGCAGTCCGGGCTCACCAACTACTGGGGCTATAACACCCTCTCCTATTTCGCGCCGGACAACCGCTTCTTCAGCGGCAGCACCGCACTGAATGCGGTGCAAGAGTTCAAGACCATGGTGCGCTCCTTGCACGACGCCGGCATCGAGGTGATTCTCGATGTCGTCTACAACCACACCGCCGAGGGCAACCACCTGGGTCCGACCCTCTCTTTCCGGGGCATAGACAATCTCTGCTATTACCGCACTCATCCCAAGAACCGGCGCTATTATGTCGACTATACAGGATGCGGCAACACTCTCAACATGCTGCACCCCAATGTCCTGCAGTTGATTATGGATAGCCTGCGTTACTGGGTAAGCGAGATGCACGTGGACGGCTTCCGTTTCGATCTGGCAAGCGCTCTTGCTCGCGAGCTCTTCGATGTAGACAAGCTCTCGGCATTCTTCGACGTCATCCAGCAGGACCCGGTGATCTCCAGGGTGAAGCTCATCGCCGAGCCCTGGGATCTCGGTGAGGGCGGCTATCAGGTCGGCAATTTCCCGGTCTTGTGGACCGAGTGGAACGGCAAGTTCCGGGATACGGTGAGACGATTCTGGAAAGGCGATTCCGGCCAGATAGGCGAGATGGCCACGCGTCTGACCGGCAGCAGCGACCTCTACGAGCACAGCGGCAGGAGCCCGCACGCCAGCATCAATTTCGTCACCTGCCATGACGGCTTCACCCTCAAGGACCTGGTCAGCTATAACGAAAAACACAATATGGCCAATCTCGAGAACAATCGGGACGGGGAAAGCCATAACGACAGCTGGAACTGCGGCGTGGAAGGACCGACCAGCGATCGGGATGTTCTCGCCCTCAGGCAGCAGCAACGCAAGAATCTCATGGCCACCCTGATGCTTTCCCTGGGTGTGCCCATGATAAGCGGCGGTGACGAGCTGGGCAGGACCCAGAGCGGCAACAACAATGCTTACTGCCAGGACAGCGAGTTGAGCTGGACCAACTGGAAGCTCAACGATGCCGACCGGGAGTTTCTCGAGTTCTGCAGGCAGCTCGCCAGGATCAGGCACAGCCAGCCGGTTCTGCAGAGACGCAAATTCTTCAAGGGGAAAACCGACGGGATCGATCCTGGCATGGTCGATGTCATATGGCTCAATGAGGACGCCACCGAGATGACCAGCAAGGACTGGACCAGACCCGATCGCCATCACTTCGGAGTGATTTTCAACGGCAAGGAGATCGATGAGATCGACGAGGAAGGAAGGCTGGTAACCGGCAGCAATCTTCTGATCATCTGCAACCCGCACTGGGAGGAGGTGGAGATCACCCTGCCTCCCAACCCCGGAGAGGCCTATGCCAGGATAATCCAGCCGACCAAGTCATGGAAGCTCATTCTCGAGACCAGCGGCCGTTACTCTCCGAGCTGCTGGGAGCTGAAAACGAAATTCCTTGCCTGCCCCAGGAGCCTGGTGGTTTTCGAGCTGGCGGACAAAGACGAGAATCTGCCGTTTACCCACCTTTCCTGATAGCAATCCTTCTGTTAAGGGCAGTTCAAGATTCTTTCTATTCCGTTTCATTCCTCGTAAGAGGAATGTGAGAATTCGCTGAAAAGCCTGTTGTATGGCGGAATACCGGCTGCAGCTTCGTGACTTTACCGTTTCGATGGTGCTGTTCTATCATGGAATGAGCGCTTAATCGGTTATTGAATCGGAGAGTTCGTGTGGTCGAAATTGTCGGCGGCATCCTCGTTCTCGGCGTCATGATCGTCATGTCCGGTGTGAAGATGGTGAAAGAGCATGATCGGCTCGTGGTCTTTCGCTTCGGAAAGATCATCGGTGCCCGGGGACAGGGACTGCAGTACATCATTCCTTTCATCGATCACTCTTTATTGATCGACGCAAGGGAAAAGCTTCTCAAAACCGGCGAGGTGGCGGCCGTCACCAGGGACGGTGTGCCTCTCACCGTTATCTGCTCTCTGCGCCTGCAGGTGAGGGACCCGGTGCGGGCCGTGAGCCGGGCCGAAAGCCCCCTGGAGCATGCCCTCGATGCCGTGACCGCAGCTCTTCCTGAGAGCTTGAGCCAGCTCGACTCGAGGAAGCTGTCCGGCGATTCCGGTGCTCTCAGTGGTTTGCTCAAGACGGAGATGGCCAGGCACACCGCGTACTGGGGCGTGAAGATCAAGGGACTGGAGTTATCGGTGAGAGCCGGACAACAAGATGAGTAATTCGAGTTCGAGCGAAGCAGAGAGAAGACCGGTCTCGAACCTGGTCTTCATATTCGGAGTTTTTCTGCCGCTTGTGGCAGGGCTTTTCGAGTTTTGCAGCCATTTTTGCGCCCAGCATTTTTTCGATCCTTTCCCTTCCCTCAATCACTTGATTCTTTTTCTCCTCATTCCTCTGAGCAATTTTCTGGTCTGGCTGACAAGGCATAAAGACATGTCCCAGCATTATGCTTTCATGGCGCTCTCATGCGGCATGGCACTGGGAGTGGGTGTCATGTATTCCCTGATGTTCCTCCCCCTTCTCGGTCTCTGTCTGTTGTTCAGCCTTGCGGTTATCGGGCTTTTCGGCCTCGCCCCCCTGATTTCGCTGCCGGTGAGCTATAGCAGCGGCAAGCGTGTGGTGGAGCTAGCCCGGGGAAAGACCTATATCGATCCGCATCAGCTCGAGCATATGGGCCACATGATCATCCTCGTCATGGTAATTGCCATCGAGTTGCCCTCGACCCTCACCCGGATCAATCTGGGCAACGGAGACATAGATTGGCTGCGGCATTTCGGCAACCGCGAAGTGATGCTCAGGGCCTGCTACGAGCGCTCGGGCCGGGCCACCGACATTGTCGGCAGTCTCTATGAGAGCGCTCATCCCCTTCCTGTCGAGCGTGCCCGGGAGATCTATTATCTGGCGACCGGCGATGCATTCAATACGGTGCCGATTCCGAAGACCGCTCGGGCCACGATCAGACATGCCGGTCTTGCCGAAGATGTCGCCGGGGTCAACAATCTAGTCGATGACGAATTCGATCTCGATGCCGATATCGCCGGCGAGGTGGTGAGCGGCAAGGCGCGCGGATTGACAGCTACTTCTAGCGGTATCACGGGCAGGCTCGACGGCGATGCCGCCACCGCCGAGATCGACTGGAGCATAGATCTGCACAACGGCTCGCGTTACGAGCGGGAGGGCCGGGCCAAGCTCTTGCTGCCCCCGGGAGGGGCGGTCACGGCGGCTACCCTCGAGATGGACGGAGTGAAGCGGCGCTCGGTGATCATGGTAAGAGGGGAAGCCAGGGTCCGTTATGTCCAGGCTGTGGCCATGCGAAAAGACCCGCTTCTGGTGAGCGCCTGCGGTCCCGACCGGATATTGATTCAATGCTTTCCGGTGAGACCGGGGAAGACCGCCCGGGTGACCGTATCGATCACGGCACCCCTGGCTGTCTCGAGCCTGGACCGGGCGAGCCTTAGCTTGCCTGTCATGCTGGAGAGGAATTTCGATGATACCAGTTGCCGGCATTCTGTGGATATCGGAGCAGACAACAGGGCGGGCAGCCGCTTCGATTTGATGAGCCCGGCCTATGCTGCGGGCTCTTCGGTTTCCAGCCGGGCGTCCACTGCGAAGAGCCTGCCGGCGGTTTTCGCGAGCCGGGACAGGCGGGTGACCGAGGTCTATGCTGCCGACCGGTTCCGGGGTGAAGGCGCGATTATCCGCAAAGAGATAGCCCCGGAGTCTTATCCCAGACCTTCATTTCTGACTGTGATCGTGGACGGCTCCCGCTTCATGGAGGAGTATGCCCGGTCCATAGCATCCGGTCTCGCGAAGCTGCCTCTAGATATACCGCATAAGATTGTTTTCGTCCGGGACGGGCGGATAGAGCTCGAGAATGCCGGGGAGCTAGCCGGAAAAGCAGGGCAATGCGCCGGCGGCCAGGACGACTCCGAAGCTCTTCTTAAAGCTCTCAGAACCGGCAATACCGGCTCGGCGATCCTCTGGATCCGAGGCGCCCAGCCCATCTGCAAAGCAGACAATTCTGAGATCCGTCACGCCCTCGCTCGCTATCAGGGACAGCCGGTGATCTACGATTTTCTGGTGAAGCCGGGTCCCACACAATTGCTCGACCAGCTCTATGTGAACGGCTCATATGTGAGAGTGGCTAGAACCGGGAAGATCGAAGGAGATCTCGAGAGTCTTTTCGACTCATGGAGACGACCTCCTTCCCGGGCCGGCAGCTCTCCTGTCTCACGCCTTCCCGAGAATGCCAGAGTGGTGGAAGGCGACAGTATTGCCAGGCTCTACGGTAATGGCGAGCTCTTGAAAGAAGTCGGGAATTGCTTCCCGGACGGAGCGCCGGCTGACAGTCCCGGGGCGCGAGCGATTGCCTTCAAATACCGTCTGGTGAGCCCGGTGTCCAGCGCCATCGTCAAGACCGATTATGTCGAGGAGAAAGAGAAGGAGAAAACGGCTCAGGCAGTGTCCGTGAACACCGGAGTGGCGCCGGAGGCCGATACATGGCTGATGATCGTCCTGGCACTGGGGGCGGTGGTCTATTGCCAGAGGCGCCATCGACCCGGGGAGAATCGAGCTTGAAGGGCATGAGAGGGGCAATCGCTCAGCTCGGCATGGTGATGCTGGCTTTCTGGCCGGTCTGGATCTGGTACGGGACCCGCACCACCGACGGCTCCGACGAGCCCCTGGGAGTGGTGGCGCTTCTCAGCCTGGTGCTGATCATCGCCATGCGGCGGCAGCACCGGGAGGAGCCCCGGGGTCTCTGTCCGGCGGTGTTGTTTCTCCTGGTCGTCTATTGCGCTCTCTGCTCTTTCGCCCCGAAAACCATTCTCGCCGCCCTGGGAGTCTTTGCCCTCACTCTCAGTCTGCGCAATCTCGGTCTCACCGGCAGGCTCTACTGGGGAGACTGGCTGCTCGTCATGCTCTCATTGCCGGTGGTGGCATCGCTCAATTTCTATGCCGGCTATCCCCTCCGGGTGCTGAGCAGCCATCTGGCAGTGCTTTTCTTGAACCTGGGCGCCCTGGGGGTGACGAGAAGCGGTGCCCAGATATTCCTCGATAACTGTCTTGTTTCTATAGATCAGCCCTGCAGCGGCATAAAGACACTCTGGACGGCTGTTTTCCTGGCAGCGCTCCTTGCTGGTCTCAAACGCCTTTCCCCGGCTGCCACCGTGAGGGTGGCTTTCTTCGCGGTATTCGCTTCGATTATCGCCAATGCTTTGAGAGTCAGCTCCCTGGTCTATCTCGAGACCGGAGCCATTAACGTGCCTCCTTTCCTTCACGATCCGGTCCACACCGGAGTCGGTGTCGCCTCCTTCGCCCTTTTTGCCGTGCTCATCGTTTTCTACGCCGGTTCCAGGGAGCAGAGCAGGGTCATAGCGGAGAGCCGAGAAGAGAGAGAGAGAATCCCGTCCGGTCGCCTCGCCGCCGTGATGTCCAGCCTTCTCATTCTTTGCTTTGCGGTCAGCTCGTCTGTCGCGGCAGTGCTGCCGGTCATGGGACCGAAAGAGACGGTGGCGGCACCGGTTGTCTTCCCTGGTTTTCCCTCCAGTTTCGAGGGCCGGCAGCTCGAGGAGGTGCCGCTCTCGTCGCTGACCAGACGTTTTGCAGGGAGCTTTCCCGGACGGATCGGGGTGTTTGCCGACGGCAGAAGAAGGATCGTCATCCGATTCGTACACGCGAGCACCAGGCAGCTCCATCCCTCGAGCGACTGCTATCGTGCCGGGGGCTATGACATAGACTGGCTCCCGGAGCTTATCGATGGTGCCGGTATCGAGTGGGGCCGCTTTCGCGCAAGCCGGGGCCGTGAGACCCTTGTCGTGCGGGAGCGGATTTTCGACAGCGGTGGCGGGTCGCGAAAACAGTCTTTCACCGATGTCTCGGCCTGGTACTGGTCCGCTCTCATGGGGCGGAGCCGGGGACCCTGGTGGGCGATTACCGTGGTGGAGCCTTCGCCGCCGCAAGAGGAGCGACACGGGAGTGATCCTTGAAGAAATCCCAGATCTCGTCGGTGGCGGAGAGCTCCCGCCGTCTTTCCCGGGACAGGGGAAACGGCCCACGACCTCCGGGCCAGGCATGACCGCCGCCTTTTATCGTATAGAAGCAGACTTCGATACGGGTCTTGTCGTTTACAAAGGTCCTCTTCGTTATATTGCCGCGCTCTTCGATCTCGGGATCGGCCGGGCACCGATTGCGATCGAGCCAGAACTCAAGAGCCGAGGACGCTGGCTTCACCTTGACCGGGATGAATCCCCAGAATCTCCCGGTGCCGCCATCGATGGGGATGACCCTGTCGCTGGTGCCGTTTATGGCGAGAACGCTGACCGGATTTTCCGGCCGGCAGTGACAGGATGCCATGAATCCTTCCACCGAGGCGATGGCCGCGAGCCTTCCCGATAGCTCGCAACCGGCACGGTAAGCCATCATACCGCCATTGGAGACACCGGCTATATAGATCCTCGAGGGGTCGACATCGTAGTCCGCGGTCATTCTGTCTATGACCGCCGATAGAAAGCCGATGTCGTCCACTTCTTTCTTCCTGGCCGGACCGCAACATTCGCCGGCGTTCCATGTAGAGAGCAGGCCGCCTGTGCTTGCCGGGTATACGGCATAGAATTTCTCGCTGTCGGCTTTCTCCGACATCCTGCTTACCCACTGGACCAGTCTCGGGGAGGTCAGGGCTCCATGAAGCAGGATGACCACAGGCAGAGGTCTGTCCGGCTTGTCCGCCGGCACGTGTACAAGGAACTTGCGGTGTTTGCCCTGGAAGCGGATCTTGCGCATACCGGACCTCTCCCCTGCTGCCAGTACCGGCGGGGGCGCCCAGAGCGTGGCGGCAAGGAGCATGACCAGGAGCAATGAATGCATGACCCGATACTAGCCTCTTGCCTGCAACCGGTGCTCTCAGCCTGATCACTTAATCAAGTGTTGTCGGAACGGTCTCAACAATCGATCTCGTAGCCCAGAACAGGACCCAGATCGTCCGGAAGGATCGCCACCTCCGTAGAAGCTTCCCTGTCTGCGCCCAGGAGCGTTTTAACCTTCGCCAGATCGAGTACATAGGCTGAATGATCGACGATGTAAGCGCCGGTGAATACGCCTCTGCAAATGAAAATCAGGGTGGTGGCCGGTGCTCTGGCGAAGAGCACGGCAAGGACAGCGGTTTGCTGGTTATCGGAAAACCACTGGCAGATGTATTCCATGTAATCGAGAGCGCTGTAGCCATCCTCTCTTCTCACCGGATAGCCCAGAAACAGAGACGCCAGGGGCAGGACGATCTCGTCGGGCAGCTCATGGATCGATATCCTGGAGCCGGCATCAGGAACCAGGGGAATGAGGGTCTCGAGAGAGTCGGGAGTGCTTTCGGTCTGGGGTCTCTTCTGGCTCGTGTGGACACAACCCACGGCCCGTCCCCTGTAGAGGAGCATGCCGCCCCGGAATTTTCGTCTGTTGTTCTCGACGGTGAGACAGCCGGTGAAAGTCTGGGAGGCAAGGTCGGCAAGAATACACTTTTTCGCCTTCCCTCTTATAGCCTTTTTCTCTGCCGGTGCCAGGGGCGGGGGAAAGAGATCTATTCCTCGCTCTTTTTTCTTTGCCGGCAGAATATCAGGTCCCTCCTCCTGATCCCCCCGTCCTTCCTTTCGCGAGTCGCGCCTTCCGGAGAGCTCATCGGAAGCGTCTCTCAGAATCACGCCTTCGCTGTCTATGGACTCGATGCGGGCCAGGACCTCCCGGTCTTTTTCATAGATTTTGCTCGAGTACATGAAAGCAGGCTGGGAGATCAGAGCTGCCGAGACCAGATAGCCTCCCGGGGCGGCTTTGCGTATGCGGCAGAAAATCAGCATGCCCTCGTAATAGATCTCGTCAGGCTGATCCATGGCTCGAATCACTCTTCCTTCTCGATGGTTTTGACGGCGTCGTCGAAAGCCGACTGGGCTTTGAGGACCCAGGGCAGGGTGACGAAATAGGAGAGCAGTCCCTGCAAGACACAGGCTTGCATGAGAAGCTCGCTGGAGTCGATGAGGAGATTGGCTCTAAAAAGGCCGGACACCAGAGCCAGGGTGATCATCGGCACCACCGGGGGTGAAAGAGAAATCAGCCAGCGGGGCTGGCTGCCGGCCATGACTTTGAGGGCGATTTCCCGGGCCGTGTTGTCGCTGTCGAAAGAGCCTTTTCTGATCGCCCCGAAATACTTGACACATTCGAGCATGATCGAGAGCCAGGCGGCCGCAGCCAGGAAGATCAGGCCGGTGATGCTGTACGCGACCGAATAGACCACCACGAAATAAGCCTGCTCGATGAGACTGCCGTGCCATCTGATGTCGAGCACCAGGGGAAAGACGAGATTGACCGAGACGAGCACGGCGAGCTGCTGGATGATGAAGAAAACAGGCGATGCCAGGGCTCGGGCGCCGGGTTGTTTTTTCACCGACTCCCTTACTTTGCGGAGCTCGTCGTCATCGCCCAAGACCGTCAGTTTGTGTACTGGTCGGCCAGGTCGCCCAGATAAGGGAGCTTGAACATCTCGCGGCTGTGGGCTTTGACCATGAGCACGATATAGGAGACGAAGAAACCTGCCCAGAGGACGAAGCTGATGATTCCCAGACCGAGCCCGATGATCGAGCCCAGAAAGGGGATGAAGGTGAGGAAGTGGAGGATGCTTACAACTATGCTTCCGGCAATGACGACACCCACCAGCATCAGGGATTGCATGGCATGGAAGCGGACGAATTTGTTCTCTTTGGGCTCGGTGACCAGCCAGAGCACCGAGCTGACGATATTGATGGGCATGAGCGGGAAATAGCAGAGCAGGCCGGCCAGGTTATAGTCGACGCTGAGCATACTGGTCTTGCCCGGGAGATTGTGCTTTAGCTTGTCCGGTACCGACCTGTCGTCATCCATGATTTCTCTCCCAATCTTGTGCTGATTTCAATTTTACGGCAATCGCCGGGGCTGTTAGGAAGTAAAGCGGATTTTCGGCATAGCCTCTTTGTTGTCATGATGGCATTATATGGCTCCCATGAACAGAATGAGCTTTTTTCTTCTCATCCTCATCGGTCTCATTTATCTACGCAAAAGGATTGACGAATTCGGAGGTGACCCGGATTTTCTCGTGGCGGGTGAGCTCTTTGACTATCTCGGCCATGATCGTCTCGATCCGGACACAGCCCAGGAGCTTGTTGCTGGCATAGTCGTCCACCACAGGCAGGCGCTTGAGCCCGTGCTCGCGCATGGTGGCTACGGCCATCACCGTGGTCTCGCTCTTGCAGATGACCGTGGGGCTGTGACCCATTATGTGATGCACGCGTATGAGGTCGTCTTCCTGACCCTGGAGACTGACTGCCACCTCGATGGTGCGCAGGAGATCGCTTCTGGTGACGATGCCGACTACGCTCCCCTTCTTGTCGATGACGAAGAAGAAATCGAGCTCGTTGCGGGTGAATTTGGTCAGGGCCTTGTCCAGATAGTCCGTCGGATGCAGGGTATCGGAAGGCACTTCTTCCATGACTGCCTTCAGTGGAATCTCCTCCAGGATCTTCTGGACCTCGGGCAGGTCTTTCCAGACATTGCGCCGGCGTCTCACCGCTTTGGCGATGGCGTCGCGCAGGGGAGTGAGGGCGGACATCTCCGAAAAGAGACCTCGTCCCATGGTCACCACCAGGACATTGCTTCGCGCTCTCACCGAGGCGTTGCGAGGCCGATTGGCTACCAGAGCCGCTTCCCCGAAGAAATCTCCGGCTCCCAGTATGGCCACCAGATCCTCGTGTCCGGTCTTCTCGTTGGCGACGAGGATATCGACTTCGCCCTGCTCGATGACATAGAAATCGTCGGCTGGATCATCCTGTCTGAATATATAGTCGCCCGGACCGTAGAAGGCGCGGCTGACGCTGCGGGAGCGATCGGTCTTGACATAGGTGATATCCCGGGGAAAAATCAGGTCGCAGAACCATTCCACCCCCACTTTCGCTTTCTGCATGAGGGAAGGAAGCTTCATCAGGTAGACCGTTCGCCAGATGAACCAGGCCGGGAACCCCGAGATCCTGAGATTGCCGATCTGGGCGACGGCGTTATGCCCGCCAATGGAGCAGAGCATGCCCTTCATATGGTAAGCGAATGCCCGGGTAGGCTCGCCTGCCATGCGGGCTTTGATGTTGTGGGCGAGCTGGGTGCCCTGGCGCTCGGCGATCTGCGCCACCGGCGGTGATATTTCGCCGGTCACCTCATTCGGTACCGCGGCGCAGTCGCCTATGGACCAGACATTGTCGTAGCCCGGCAGGCTCATATCGGCTCGAGTCTTGAGCCGGCCCCTGTCTTTCTCGACGGGAAGCCTGTCCACCAGGTAATGGGGGCGAGAGCCGACCGTGCAGACGATGGTGGCGCCGGGGACGAAGGTGCCGTCTTTCAGGAAGACACCGCGGCCGGTAGCATGGCTGGCGCTTGCCTCGAGGATGAACTCGACGCCGGCTTTCTCCATCTCTTTCCTGGCGAAGTCGCGCAGGTCCGAGGTCACTTCCGGCAGAATCTGCGAGCGAGAGTGGATCAGCACCACCCTCAATTCCTCGTTGCAGATGTTCTCGTAATACTTGCAGATGGATCGGACCAGGTCGTTGATCTCACCTGCCACCTCGACACCGCTGAAACCCCCTCCGACGACAATGAAGGAGAGCAGCCATTTCTTTTTTTCCGGGTCGTCGCAGACCTCGGCCTTCTCGAGCTGATCGATGATATGAGACTGGATGAGAAGCGCGTCTCCGACCGTTTTGAGGGCGAATGCGTGCTCATCCATGCCGTGGATCATGGCCAGGTTGGCCGAGTTTCCGCAGGAGACAACGAGCTGGTCGTATTGCATGCGCCGCCGTGTGCCGTCGAATGCCTCGTATTCGATGAAATTATCGTCGAGATCGACGTTGAGCACTTCCTCGGAGCGGCAATTCACGTCGGTGAGCAGGAGCCTGAGGGGTGCGGCGACGTCCTTGGTCTTGATGGCGGCGCTTGCCACCTCGGCCAGGAGCGGGTGGAAAACCATGTGGTTTTCCTTGTTGAAAAGCACGATCTCGGCTTCCTGCCTGTTCAGGAGCTTGCGCAGAGTCTTGGCGCAGCGAACTCCGGCGAACCCGCCTCCGAGGATGATGATTCTTTTTGGCTGGCTCACGGCACAAACCTGTATCAGTCACCGCCGAGCGATGTGTATTTGTCCAGTTTTTCCGAGGTATCCTTGCCGCCTGTTTTGTTCACGTCGGTGAGAAATGTCTCTTCGTACCAGCGGTCGGGGTTTTTGGGGTCGGTGGCGAAGCGAATGTCCTTGGGCAGGCTGGGGTCGAAGAACTGGGCACGCTTTATGTCTTCTCTGGCGAGGATTGACTTGCCGAGTTTATGCCAGAGGAAAGCCCGGGCCAGATAGAAATTCGCCTGGTTGGGGTTGATTCTTATGGCATCCTCGAGATTGGCCATGGCCTGACCGTCGTCGCCGAGCTGCATATAGGCTTTGGCGCGGTGGTAGTAGAGGTCGGGGTTGGTGTTGTCCTGCTTGATGGCGGCGGTGAAGTCTTCGAGGGCTTCCTTGGCGTTCTTGAGGACGAAGAAGGCGCGGCCCCGCTTCCTGAGAAGATCGCCATTGGTGGGGTCCATTTCCAGGGCCTTGTCATAATCCTTGAGGGCGTCCTCCGGTCTGTCCATGCCACTGTATGCAGTGCCGCGGTGGATATAGGCGACATCGTACTCGGGCTCGAGCTCGATGGCGTAGGAGTAGTCTTTCAGGGCATCCAGGTTCTTGCCCAGGACATGCAGTATGTCGGCTCTTCCCACCAGGGCTTTGACGTTTTTGGGGTCTTTCTTGAGGGTGGCGTTATAGCCCTTGAGCGCCTGCTGGTAGCTGGTGCTGGCCGCCTCTTTGTCGCCCTGACCCTCATAGGCCTGGGCCATGCCGGCGTAGGCGTCGCCGAGGTTCGGGTCGATCTTTATGGCTCTCTCGAAATCCTGCACGGCTTTCTCGTGCTCGCCGAGTTTGACATAGGCTATGCCCCGGCAGAGATAAGGAGAAGGATCGTTGGGCTCGGCATAATTCATCGCCTGGCTGAAATCCTTGATGGCGAGGCTCCAGTGACCGAGCTCGAAAAAGCACTGACCGCGTCTCATATAGTCCCGGGCATCGGTGGCGGCCATGCCGATGGACATATCGAAAGCCTCGATTGCCTTTTTGAACTCTTTGCGCTTCATGAGCTGAACGCCTTTCTCATAGAACGCACCCGATGTGTCATCGGCCAGCGATGCCGAAAACGGTGCCATGGCGAGGATAGATCCGGCGGCTGCGGCTGCCGCCAGTGCGAATGCCCGAATGTCCCTGCTACTTCTTTTGCGCATTTGCAAAAGACCCTCCCCTTGGAAATAAGATCGCTAATTATAACTCATCTACTGGAGATGATTGACCTCGAGCTCCGCCCTGGCCTGAATGTAGTCGATGTTCTCCACCTGAACGGGCTTGGCGTGCCAGATCTTCTCGCAATACTCTTCTACCGAGCGATCCGAGGAGAATTTGCCCATCCGCGCCACATTGAGAATTGACATCCTCGTCCAGCGATCTCTGTCATGGTAGGCGTGCCCGACTTCTTTCTGGCAGTTGATATAGGACTGGTAGTCGGCCATGAGCATGAAAGGATCGCTAATGGTTATGGAATCCAGAATCGGCTGGAAGAGCTCCTTGTCCCCGTGGGAGAAGGCTCCCTGACCGATTTGATTGAGCACTCGCTGGAGCTCCGGGTTGCGGTTTATATAGTCTTTCGGGTTGTAGCCGTTGCTCCTCATGCTGTGCACCTGGTCGGCGGTCAGCCCGAAGAGGAAAAAGTTCTCGGCGCCTACTTCCTCGCGGATCTCGATATTGGCACCGTCCATGGTGCCAATCGTGAGAGCGCCGTTCAGGGCGAATTTCATATTGCCTGTACCGGAGGCTTCCTTGCCGGCCGTGGAGATCTGCTCAGAGAGGTCGGCGGCCGGATAGACCCGCTGGGCCAGCGAGACGTTGAAGTCAGGCAGGAAGACGACTTTGATCAGATCGTCGATGTTCTTGTCGTTGTTGATCACATCCGCTACCGAGGTGATCAGCTTGATGATCAGCTTGGCGAGGAAATAGCCCGGCGCCGCTTTGCCGCCGAACATGAAGGTGCGGGGCTGGAAGTCCCCGGGCTTGTTTTCTTTGAGGTGGTTGTACAGAGCGATTATGTGGAGCACGTTGAGATGCTGTCTCTTGTACTCGTGGATACGCTTGACCTGAATGTCATAGAGGCTTGCCGGGTCGATGATGATCCCGGTGCGGTCGGCGACGAAGGCGGCGAGCCTGGTCTTCTGACCGTGCTTCACTTCTCGCCATTTCTCCTGGAAGCCGGCGTCCTCAGCAAGGGGCTCGAGCTTTCTTAGCTCCTCGAGATGAGCTATCCAGCCCTTGCCGATCTTGCTCGAGATGAGCCCGGAAAGGTCCGGATTGCTTATCGCCACCCAGCGCCTCGGTGTGACGCCGTTGGTGATATTGACGAATTTCTCCGGGGTGAGGGCGAAGAAGTCTTTGAGCACATTATGCTTGAGCAATTCGGTGTGGAGGGCGGCGACTCCGTTTATGTAGGAGCTGCCGACACAGGCGAGGTTGGCCATGCGCACATGGCGCTCGCCGTTCTCTTCGATCAGAGAGACCCTGGAGACCAGGGCATCGTCGTCGGGGTAACGGCGTCTTACCGTATCCAGAAAGCGGCTGTTGATCTCGTAGATGATCTGCATGTGTCTCGGCAGCAGGCTTTCGAGAAGGCTCACCGGCCAGCGCTCGAGGGCTTCGGGCAGGAGGGTGTGATTGGTGTAGGCGAAGGCCTTGCGAGTGACGTCCCAGGCCTGGTCCCAGTCGAGCCCGTGCTCGTCCACCAGGAGCCTCATGAGCTCCGCCACGGCGATGGAAGGGTGGGTGTCGTTGAGCTGGATGACGAAGCGCTCGTGCAGGGTGTCCACGTCGTCTCCGCAGAGCTTCTGGAACTGGATGATGTTCTGCAAGGAGCAGGACACGAAAAAGTATTGCTGCTCAAGGCGGAGCTGTCTTCCCTGGGAGACATTGTCGTTGGGGTAGAGGACTTTGGAGATGTTCTCGGACATCATTTTGTCCGTGACCGCTCCAAGATAGTCGCCCATATTGAAGATCTGGAAGTTGAAAGTCTCGGCGGCTTCCGCTCGCCACAGCCTGAGGGTGTTGGCGGTGCCGGTGCCATAGCCGGGGATCGGGGTGTCATAGGGGATGCCCAGGACTTCGCGCTCCGGCACCCATCTCACCCTGTAGCGACCCTGCTCGTCCGTGTAGCTCTCGGTGCCCCCGCCGAAGTTGACCGTGAAGGCTGCCTCCGGTCTCGGGAGCTCCCATGGATTGCCGTTATGGAGCCAGCGATCGGCGATCTCCACCTGCCAGCCGTCTCTTATCTCCTGGTCGAAGATCCCGAACTCGTAGCGGATCCCGAAGCCTATGGTAGGAATATTGCGGGTCGCCATGGAATCGAGATAGCAGGCAGCCAGCCTGCCGAGACCGCCGTTGCCCAGACCGGGCTCCTCTTCGAAGTCGGCGATATCCTCGAGATCGAGGCCCGAGTCCTGGGTAGCTTTGACCATCTCGTCATAGATGCCCATGTTGAACATGTTGTTGAGGAGGTGCGGACCCAGGAGAAACTCCGCCGAAAGATAGCAGACGATCCGATCCTCGCCTTTGAAATAGTGGCGGATAGTATTGATCCACCGGTGCAGGAGCCTGTCTCTGACTGTATAGGCGACTGCTTGATAGTAATCGTTCTTGGTGGCGATCTCGGGATACTTGCCGCAGTTGTAGTAGAGATTGTCTGCCAGAGCGCGTCTCAGCGTCTTGATGCTGACTCCGGTGCGGTCGTCTTCCACCGTGATATTTGTTTCGGCGCTACCAGTCATAATGCCTCCTGACTTCTTGTCATCCGCCCGGCAGCTTATCTTGAAAACGGCAGCCATCGCGCGCGGACCTTAAGGATAGCGCATTTTCGCCGATTCGATCGGGCAAATGTAAAGGAAAACCCGGCTATCTGAGGATAGTGCTTTTCAAGTTATATAGAATGACCGCAAGTCATTTTCGTGGAGGTGTTCGATGAGACGTCCTTTCAAATCTGCTGCCGCTACCGTCAGCCTGCTTTCGATGCTCGCATGCACTGTCGGCCAGCCTGCATCAGCGCAGCTCAACTGGTCCCAGGTCCCGGGCATGATCGATGTTCAGGGGAGGATCACCGGAACCGAGAAGCAGATCGCCGAAGAGCAGGCGGCAGGCCGTCTCACCAGGGAGAAAGCCCTGACCCTCGGCCAGAGCCTGGACAGAATCAAGCAACTCGACACTCAGTACCGTCAGGACGGCAAGCTCTCGATTTTCGAGCGGATGCGCCTGGTTCTCGATCTCGACAAGCTATCGCAAGAAATCCAGTCCAGCCTCACCGAGCGCTCCGCCGGGATCACCGATGTGGCGGGACGGGAAGCCGAGCTCAGCAAGCAGATCTCCGATGGCCTGTTGTCAGGCAGGCTGACCAGTCTCGAGGCCAGCTCGCTGAATCAGAAGCTCGATGCCATCAAGGACAAAGAAAAAGTCTATCGCAACGACGGTGTGCTAAACAGCACCGAGACTCTCACCCTGTCCCTGGATTTGGACCATCTGGCCTCCGCGATCGAGTCCACTATGAAAGTGAGGGTGATCGAGGACCCGGGCGTAGACGCGAAGCAAGCCGAGATAAAGGCCAGGATTGACCAGCTCCAGAGCGCCGGCAAACTGACCGCGGTCCAGGCGGAGCCCCTGCGCCAGGAGCTGGCTCGCATCCACACGCACGAGGAGGCCCTCAAGGCAAGCGGCGGCTCTCTCACCTCGGAGGAAGTTCTCACTCTGGCCCTGGCGCTCGAGCGCCTGAAAGCCCAGGTCGACCGCTACGAACCACAGGTGGTGCCCACTGCGGTGCGCGGCATAGACACCCGCCAGGACGAGATCAAGACTGCCATAGCCGGCGCCCAGACAGCCGGCAAGCTCAGCGTTACGCAGGCCGGGGAGCTCATGCAGGAATTCGGGCGAATCGAGGCCCTGGAGTCCATGTACCGGGCCGACGGGTCTCTGGACAACAACGAGATCATGACCCTGGATCGCGACCTCGATGCTCTCAAGAAGCGGACCGACGACGCCATTGCTGCCGCCCCCGCTTCACAGATGACCGTCAGCCAGAGAAAGGAGAACCTGCGTACTCGAATCGAGGCTGCGCGCAGCGGCTCCCTCTTCAATCCCTCCACCGTGGGCGACGAGCTCCTCGCCGATCTCAGTAGAATCGACTCCAAAGAGTCTTTCTACAAGCTCGACGGTTCTCTGAGCGATACGGAGACCCTGATCATCACCCAGGATCTCGATGCTCTCTCGAGCAGGCTCGACAGCGCTCTCAACAAGCTGCCCAATCTCAGCGCCAAGAAAGCCGAGATCGAGACCAGAATCAATGAAGCTCTCGCCGCAAGCCGGCTCGATCCCCGGAAAGCCGAGGAGATCAAGCAGGAGCTCAATCGTATAAGCTTCCTGGAGTCCACATTCACCGCCAACGATGGCAAGGTCGACGACCGCGAGGCTGTCGCCCTGAGCAAGGAGTTCAACAATCTCGAAAGCAAGATGTCTACCTATATCGAGGCCCTGCCCGATGTCGATGCACTGCAAAGCGAGATCGATAAGAAGATGGCGGAAGCGAAGACCAGAGGAAGCCTGAGCGCCGGCAACGCCGATGCCCTGAAAAAGGAGTACGATCGCATAGCCAGTGTCGAGGCTTCTTTCCGGGGCTCGGACAGCAAGCTCTCGGACTGGGAAGTGATGGCTCTCAAGCGCGATCTCGATAAGCTCGCCGCCGATCTGGACAGGCTCTCGGCAGCCGCTCCGGTGCAGGTCACGGTGGACGTCGGCAGCGTGGCTCCGGACACCCGCGGGCACTGGGCCGAGAAATATATCGCCATCCTGTCACAGAGGGGCACCATTGGTGGTTTCCCCGACGGCAGCTTCAAGCCTGATAACGGTATCACCCGCTCGCAGTTCGCCGCCATCGCCGTGAAGGCTCTCAATCTGCCCCCGGCCGGACGTGATGCGAAATTCTCGGATCTCTCGTCCAGGCACTGGGCCTACAAGGCGATCAGCGCCGTGAGCGATGCCGGTCTGGTGGGCGGCTACCCCGATGGAAGCTTCCGTCCTGAAGACAAGATCACCCGCGCCCAGGCACTGGTCATTCTCTCGAAAGCCCTGGAAAACGCAAGTGGCGACGTCAAGGTTCTCGACCGCTATAAAGACGGCACCAAGGTGGCTGCCTGGGCTGTGCCCAGCGTCGCCAAGGCGGCTAATGCCGGGATTCTGGTTAATCATCCGGATCCCTACTCGATCAGACCCGCCGACGATGCCACCAGGGCCGAAGTGGCAGCCCTAACCTATCAGACCATGGCCAGGCTCGGTCAGAAGCTGCCCGACATCAGGACAGGTCTGGAGGCCTCCACCAACTGAGTCAGTCCTCGGCCTTCAGGCAAGTCACCACCACCGCCATCTCTCCCTGAGAGAGCATCTTCTTGAAAGACCGGTGGTGGACGGCACGGGTCAGGCTCTTGCGGCTGAGACCGAGTACCAGAAGATCGGTCTTCTCGCTCTTGTCTATGGATGAGAGCAGGGATATGGCGGAATTCGCCTCTATGGTGGTTGTCTCCACATCGAGATGATAGTTGTGCTCGATCACTACTTTCTGTTTCTCGACCTCCTGCCTGATCGCCTCCATCTGCTGCTCTCTGGCCACTGACATGAGCGTGACCGCCAGCTCGTGCCGTCCGGCGACGAGCATCGGCAAGAGGTCGAGGGCCGCCCTGCTATCGAGAAAAGGCGCTATGGGTATGACAATTCGGCTGTACTGGTCGTGGGTCTCCAGGCGGCTAACGAGCGTGACGGCACAGCTGGTGCTCTCCATCACGGCTCTCAGGAGGTGGTCCCCTTTCTGGCTGCGCCGGCTGCCGCTCCAGCGCATGAGGAAGAGCTCTACGCGGCGGTCGTGGATAGTCTCGGCGATGGCGTCGCCCACATCATGGGCCACCCTGATATTGGTGTGGACCGGAATCTTGAACTCGTGCCCGACACGCTCGGCTTCCTCCGATATTCTCCTGCCCAGAGTCGGGCTCACTTTCGCCTCCGACGGATCCTGCTCTTTCGGGATGGTAATCACATTCAGGCACTCGAGCTCGAACTGCTTGGTCCTCGCCAGATGCGCCGCGAGCTTGATGAGATTGGAGGCCGCCCCGGGATCGGCGACTGCCACCAGCATTCTTCCCACGCCCTCGGAAGGCGATCTGGTTTGATAGACGATATAGCTGCCGCTGGTGGCGCGCTTCTTCATTCCCAGAGCTTTGAACTCGGCTTTCACCACGTCATGCTCGGTGATCATGCCGACGAATCTATTTCGCTCCACCACCGGCAGGCACTTGAGCCTGTATTTCTCGAGCACCAGAATGACAGTGGCCAGGTTCTCGTCGCTTCTTATGGTCAGGGGCTTGGCGGTCATCACCCGGCGCACCGGCGTATCGTCTCCGAGATTCTTGGAAGCAGCCGCCTCCACATCGGTGATCGAGCAGATCCCGATCACCTTGCCTTTCTCGTCGGTGACAGCCAGCTCCCGCCGGCCGGACTGCTCGAGCTTGCGCTCCAGATCTTTGAGGGTGTCCTGGGGCGCCAGGGTCTCCATGCCCTTTTCCATGACGTCTCTTGCTTTGAGCCGGCTCATGAGACCCTGACCCGACTCTTCGTCTTTGAGAATTATCCCCTGCATCCTGAGGATATGGTCGTACATGGAGCCCGGGTCGAGACGCTCGGCTATCAGATAGCTGAGCACGCAGCTTACCATCAGGGGTAGTACCACATTGAAGTCGGTGGTCATCTCGAAAATGATCACCACCGCCGTCATCGGGCTTCTGGCCACGGCGCAGAATAGGGCGCCCATGCCGACTATGGAGAATGTGGTGACACTGGTGGCGCCGATGAGGTGATGCTCCGCCGCCGCCACCAGGTGGCCGATACAGGCTCCCATGGTGAGGCTCGGGGCGAATATTCCTCCCGGCGCTCCGGACATGAGGGCGATGGTGGTCAGACCGAACTGGCTGAGAAGAGCCACCAGCGCGATATGCAGGTCGCCAGAGCCTCTTACCATGAGCTCTCTGAGTCCTGCATAATTGGCGAAGAAATCGGGAAGATTGGAGAGCACCAGTCCGGTGACAAGACCGGCCAGGGCGCAGGATATCGGTACCGGGATCTTGATCAGATCCCTGGTTATCTTGAGACAGATGATCTGGGTCCGGTTGAAAGCCGCGCCGAAAGCACCGCTTATGATACCGAGCATGATATAGAAAGGGATATCGTAATAAGCGAAACTGCCCCGGGGGGCGAGATCGTTGAAGTCGATGTCGAGACTCTGCACACCCACCAGGCGCGAGACCACGGCAGCGACGAAGCAGGCGACCACGGTGGTGCCGACCGCCAGGCCGGACATCTTCTGGAGGAGCACCTCCAGGACGAAGAGAGCCCCGGCGAGAGGCGCATTGAAAGCCGCTGCCAGACCGGCGCCGGCGCCGGCTGCAATGAGCTGGGTGCGGTGCAGGGGCGTGGTGGGAATCCAGTTGCTGAAACGCGCCGATATGCCTGCGGCCAGCTGCACCGTCGGACCTTCGCGCCCGAGAGCGAGACCGGTGCCCAGAGAGAGCACGCAACCCATGAGCTTGACCAGGGCGGTTCTCATGCCGAGGCGGACATCGGCCCCGGCAAGGGCCGCTTTGGTCTGGGGGATGCCGCTGCCGGCGGTCTCCGGCGCCAGGTAGGCAACCAGGAGACCGGCCAGCAATCCGCCGGCCATACCGATGAGAGGCAGGACATGCGGTCCCATGGCCGCCACCTGGCGCACCCGCCAGGTGCCCACCATGCCGACGCCTTCTTTGAGAAGCACCGCTCCCAGGGCTGCCACCAGACCGATGATGCAGGCTTCGAAGACGCCGATATTGACCGGTGCCAGGGGATCTCTGACACTGCCTGTCTTGCCCGTCGGCAGAATGTCCCTGTTCATCGCGGCCCTTCCGGCCGGTAGACCTGCTTGTAAGCGTCGGCTGATATGATCAGGGCGCATTCACTGGTGCGGTTCAGGACTTTTTTGAAAGCTCCTTTCTGGACGGCTTTCAGCAGGGCTTTGCGGGGCATGCCGAAGAGCAGGACATCGCAGAGCTCTTCTTTGCGCATGGCGCTCAGAAGAGCCACCGGCGAAGAGGCATCGAGCTCCATTTTCTTGAGATGCGCCCCATGTTTGTGACGATGCGCCTCGAAGACTTTCTCGTATTCGGCTTCTTGATCGACGTTCTCGGCGCCGTTCTGGAGATTCAGCAGATAGAGCGTCGAGTTCTCGTGGCGCTCGCGCAGCTCCGCGGCGATCTCGAGTGAGAGCTCGTGATCGATGAACTCCGCCACCGGCACGAAGATATTGGCGGGCTCGTCCAGGCGCGGGACTTTGTTGACTATGAGAACGGGGCAGTTGGTGTTGCGCAGGACAGCCTGGAGGAGCTCGTCGCTGTGATTCGATTTCTTGCTGCCCGTCCAGCGCATCAGGAAGATACTGGCGTCGCGGTCCGAGATCGTTTCGGTGACGGCGGTGGTGAGCTCGTGGGCGACCCTGATATTGGTGTGCACCGGAATGCCGAAAGTCTTGCCGAGGCTTTCGGCCTGGTCTGCTATGCGCCTGCCGATGTCAGCCGATACCTGGGTCTGGGAAGGATCGCGATCTTTGGGGACGGTAATCACGTGCAGGCACTCGAGCTCGAAATTCTTCTGCCTGGCGATCAGCGCCGCCACCTGCAGGAGATCGCCGGCTTGTCCGGGATCGCCCACCGCCACCACCAGGCGCCCGGCCCCGGACTCGGCGGAGCGGGTCTGATAGACGACATAGCTGGCGCTACCGGATGTGGTGCGCATTCCGATGATCTTCGATTCGGCGCTGAGCACATCGCTGCGGGTAATGATGCCGACGAGCTTGCCTCGCTCCACCACCGGGATACGGCTTATTTTGTATTTCTCGATCAGATAGAGGATCCCTGCCAGGGTCTCTTCGGGACGAACGGTAATGGGCTTTGGCGTCATCACCCTGGCGATCGGGGTGTCCGGGCTCATTTTTCTAATCGCTGCTTTCAACAGGTCCGGTTTGGAGAGCATGCCCACGGCATGCATCTCTTCGTCCACCACCGGGAAACCGTTGTGCCTGGAGTTGTCCATGCGGTTCTGGGCGTCTTCCAGGGTGCATGTCTGGGGCAGGGTCTCGACCTGTTTCTGCATGAATTTGCGGGCCGGCAACTTGGAGAGAAGCGCCTGCTCGCCGTCCTCTTCTTTGAGGTCGATGCCGTTCCAGTGAAGGAGCTGGTCGTAGAGCGAGCCGGGATCGAGCCTCTCGGCGACGAGATAGGCGATCACACAGCTGATCATGAGAGGCAGGACGACATTGAAGTCGGTGGTCATCTCGAAGATGATCACCACCGCTGTCATCGGCACCCGGGCCACCGCGCAGAAGAGGGCGCCCATGCCCACCACTGCCAGGGTGCCTGTGTCGCCAGAGGAGATGAGGTTCTGCTCGAGGAGGGCCACGAGATGACCGAGACAGGCGCCCATGGTCAGGCTCGGTGCAAAGAGCCCTCCCGGGGCGCCGGAGCCGTAGCCGATGATGGTGAGCAGATACTGGGCGGCTAGTGCCATGAGGACGAGACCGGCATCGAGCTGTTGCTCGACGAGCTGTTGCCTGATCTGGGCATAGTTCCTGAAGATCTCCGGCAGTCCCATGACAATCAGACCGGAGAGCAGGCCGGCCAGACCGCAGGTCACCGAAAGAGGCAACTTGACGAAGTCGCGGTTGAAAGTGAGCCCGGCGATGATGGATTTGTTGAAGAGGGAGCCGATGACACCGGCAGCGACACCAAGGAGCAGGACGAAAGGAATGTCAATATAGGTAAAAGTGCCTTTGGGTGCCAGCTCGGAAAAATTGACATCGAGGGAGTGCACCCCCACCAGCCGCGAGGTCACCGAAGCGACGAAGCAGGCGACGACGGTGGTGCCGACAGCCAGACCGGACATTTTCCGGAGAAGCTCCTCCAGAACGAAGAGCACGCCGGCAAGGGGTGCGTTGAAGGCCGCCGCCAGACCGGCTCCGGCTCCGGCGGCGATCAGTTGCACGCGGTGAGCTGGTGAGGTGCGGATCCAGGAGCTGAGCTTGGAGGAGAGGGCCGCGGCCACGTGCACTGTCGGTCCTTCGCGACCAAGGGAAAGACCGGAGCCCAGAGAGGCGATGCAGCCCAGGAGCTTGACCGTGGCGGCTCGCAAGCCCATGGGCATGGGCACCCCGTTGAGGGCGGCCTTGGTCTGGGGGATGCCGCTTCCGCTGGCTTCCGGGACTATATATTGCATGAGCATGCCGGCAATCGTGCCGCCCGCCAGACCGAAAAGGGGCAGGTAATAAGGATGCTCGCCGGCTGCGGCGACTCGCAGAGAGCCGACCAGACCGACTCCGTTTTTGAGAAGAACCGCTCCCAGGGCTGCTACCAGCCCGATCAAGCAGGCTTCGAGTACGCCTATATTGACAGGCTGCTCCCGATGCTTGGTGGATTTGGGCTTCTTCTGAGGTTCCATGTTGATAAGGCCGGTTCTTGAAGTCCCGAACTCACCATTCTAACAGGCCTGAAATGTGATCACTGCCTGCTGCTGTCTTCTTCTTCTAAGATAGATTCGAGTAAAGCTCTATCTTGCTTGTGTTTGCCGGCACTCTCATTGAGGACTACCGTGATCCCTGGAATTTTCTTCTCGAGAGAGGCACATCCTTTCGCGGTGACGCTCTTGCAACCCCTGACGCTGATGAATTTCAGGCTCTTTATGCCTGAAAGGGTCGCGAGACCTTTGTCGCTTATATCCGTCTTCCGCAGAGACAGGGAGTAGAGAGGAAGTGAGCGCAGGACGGGCAGGTCATCGTCGGTGATACCACAGCGATCGAGGTTGAGGCTGTTGATCTTGCCGTTTGCCGCGATCGCCCGGAGCGCCTGTCTGTCGACCCGAGTACCTGTCAGATCGAGGACTTCGAGCCCGGGCAAGCGGGCTGTGACTCGCAGACCGGAGGCTGTGATTCGCCGGTTTTCCCCGAGCTTGAGCACTGTGAGCTTCGGGAAGGTTTTGCAGATATGCGCCAGACCGGCATCGTCCAGATCGGTCATCTCCAGATTGAGGACCTCGAGACCGTCAGGACCGGTGAGCTTCTCGATGGCCGGGCTGATTCCTCTTGTCTGCCTGAAGAAAAGACGCTCGAGCCGGGAGAGTCCCGAGATGACAGGAAAGATGCCGTCGCTAACCGGCTGCCGGTGCAGCTCCAGGGTGACCAGGGGCTCTCGGAGAAGGGCTTTGAGCCCTCTAGCCGTCAGGCAGGACTCCCTGATCTTGAGATTGTCCACGCTTTCCTTCGCTGCCAGGCGGATGAGGTCGTCGTCGTTCACCGGGGCGTTCGAGACCCAGGTATTGTCGGTCCGGCGGAACTCCACCGTGAACGTTTCGGGCAGGGCGAGCCTCGAGTACCTTTTCGCCAGGGCTTTCTTGATGGTCGTTCTGGTCTCGCGCTCTTCTTTGGAGTTGAGGTCGAGCTCTCCTCTGAGCATGGGCAGGGCGGTGAGCAGGGCGAGCAGGACCGTCACAAGGCCGAGGACCCAGAGCCAGATCGTGGAACATCTCCGGTTCTTCCTGTCTTCTTCTTTCAAGCTAAAAAAGATCCGGCAGGGGCAGGGTAAGCTGCCGCGGCTCTTTCAGGCGCCCTTCTTTGCCGGGCACTACCGGCTTGAACTCTTTGAGCCTGACATTCTTGAAGAGCAGGCGTCCTTTCACGGCCCCGCAGCGCTTGCAGTACATTCCGGCGACATTGGCGGGTTTGCGATGGCGGTGGAAAAGGGTCATACAACCCGGGCAGCGGGCCTGCCAGGCGCCCTGGGGCAGGATGGCGCTGCTGTCGCAGGCTTTGGGCAGACAACCGACCCGGCGGCACATACGCTTCCAGATCTCGTTGTGACCGTGCTCCACCCCCACAAGGGCGTGGGCGATCTCATGCAGTATCGTGTCTTTCACATGGGCTTCGGTATTCTGGAAAACATAATGAGAGGACAGCTCGATGCGGCGCCTGCTCTCTTTGCAGACACCGAGCTGGCGCTTGCTGCTGTTGAACTCGAATGTCCAGTCGTTGAGCCCGTACAGAGACATCATCTGAGTCGCCAGGTTGCGTGCGTGGTCGAGATCCATTAGGCCCCTGATAGTAAGCCGGCCACAAGCCGGGAGCATTATAATGTAAAGCGCCCGGAGATGTCACGGTAGCGGCGCTGGCTGTATATGCCGGGTATATCCCGGGGGCTCAATTTTAATTAAGTACCCTCATCTCTTGACTAGGGTTATCCTGGTTATCTGGCTCAGTCCCTGGATGAGATGTCTGGTAGAGATGGTCGCAAAAGCTACGCTTTCCGATTTGATTTTGAAGAATCACAATCGTTCGCCCAGGCAGGTACGACCTGAGTATATGGATCATCTCGCCGTCAAGACCAGGGAATTCGAGCGGGTCTACTACGGCAGCGATGTCTCTGACTCAAATTCAGACCGCAATTCAGGGCGACCGACGGATCCGAAAGGCATGGTCGACAGGATCTTCACTCTGCTCGAGCCCTATGCTCACGAGCTCAGCCGCCTGAGCGGGCCCGGCGCTCTTGCTGTTACTGCCCACGCCCCCTCCGAATCCCGGGAGATCATTGCCGAGGACTGGCCCCACAGACCACCACAGGCGGTGTGCTTCTACCGCTGCCGTTTTGCCACCAGCGTTTTCAGCGCCAGTATCAGGGGACTGGAAGGTCAGGTGAAATTTTTCCTTATTCCCGTGGAGCAGGCGATTCGTCTCAACGACGCCGAAGAGGAGTTCGGCTGTCTGATGACTTTCGAGGACACCGGCAACGGCTGGGCTGTTGAAGACAAAGAGCTCAGCGACAATCGTCTGGAGCGATACAGTCTTCTTTTCTTCAATCACTTCGTAGACCGGACCAGGCAGGAGCTTCTCTCGAGACGCCGGTAGCTTGATGTTCATCCGGACATGGGTAGAGCCAGATGCGAAAGAAAATCGTGGGAGTGATGGGTCCCGGGGAAGGCGCCAGCGAGGAGATCTGCCGTCAGGCATACGAGCTGGGGTGTCTGGTGGGGGATGCCGGTCATGTGCTCCTCACCGGTGGGCGTCCCAGCGGGGTCATGGAAGCAGCACTAAAGGGAGCCCGGTCCCGTGGCGGTCTCACCCTGGGGATACTTCCCGATGACGACAGCCGGTCGGCCTCCGAATATGCCGATCTGGTGGTGGTCTCGGGAATGGGCAGCGCGCGCAATAATATCAATGTCCTGACCGGCGATGTCATCGTGGCGGTGGGTATGGGTGCCGGTACGGCAAGCGAGGTCTGTCTTGCCCTCAAGGCCTCCCGGCAGGTGGTTCTGGTCAAGGCCAGCTCTGTCTCCCGGGCATTTTTCCAGGAGCTGGCGCCGGGCCGGGTCAGGTTCGCCGGAGACGCCCGGGAGGCTATGGCGGTGGTGGACTCGATACTGGCCGGCGCCTGACCGGCGACCGACCGGCAACTGACCGGCGACTGACCGGCAACAGATTTGCCATAACAATAAATGAAGGGTAAATTATCATATGGCCGTTTATCGAGGTGTCATCGAGGTGTCTTCGAGACTTCCAGCATCGATTGTTCTTATGACCGCCCTAGCGCTCGTCTCAATGCCGGCAAGCGCCCCGGCGGCGGACTCGGTTTCGATCGATCCGGATAAGGTCCTGGTGGTGATGGTCTACGACCACCACTGCAAAAAGTCCTGCGATGATATGCGTCCGCGTATCGAGGAGATCAGGCAGAGTTACGGCGATACCATAGCCGTCCATAGCATCGATGTCTCCAAGGACGTTCTCGATCAGGCCAAGGACAAGGCCAGAAAGCTCGGAATCTCGGGCTTTCTTCCGGCGGTCATCGATTATGTGCCCTGTGTCGGGATCTTCACCCGCAAGCGCAAGCTGGTGAAAGAGCTGCCGGTGGCTCGCAAGAAAGAAGTATATGTGAAGCACATAGAGAAAGCCCTCAATTCGGGATAGCCATGGCAGAGATGATCGACTCGACCCTTCTCGACCGTTATCGTCTTGGCGCCAGAGTCGTGGCCCTTATCGTGATGGTGCTTGCGATCCCGATTCTCTGGGGCTGGGGCACCGGCAACTATTCGCTCACTCGTCTGGTTCCCGATTTCGGCGGGAGCCTGCCATTTGCCGGCCAGGTGCACTCGGCAGATGCCATCTGTTTGATGGCTTGCTCCGTGGGGCTGCTTCTCGTTCTCACCGGCAACACCCTGGCTCGCCGTGCGGGCTATGGGCTTTCGGCGTGCGTCGGTCTGATTGCCGCTCTGGTTCTCGTCTCTACAATTACGGGCAACGATCTCGAATCCATCAGGCTTTTCGCTCCAGAGCCTTCGGCTCCCGGGATCGAGTTCCCGACTCCGATGATCCCCGAAGTTGCCTTTACCATCATGCTCATTTCTTTCGCTCTTGCTACTTTCAACTTGCCGGGCAGAGGCAAGCTCTATCCGGTGCAAGTGCTTGCGATACCGTCCATGGTGGTGCCTCTGCTTATCCTCTTCGGCTCGGGCACCGGCGCCCTGCATCTCTGCGGTCTCGGCGGTTGCTTCGAGATGTCTCTGGTCTTCGCTCTCATGGCTCTCTCTTTGAGCATAGCGATTCTTCTCGCCCGATCCGATCTCGGCTATGCCGAGCTTTTCACGAGCCGCTCTCTGGGAGGCAGGATGATCCGGCGGGCCACCCTGCTCATTCTCGCTATCCCGATTCTTCTGACTGTGCGGATTGCCCTGGTCAACACTTATATCGGCAAATACCCTGTCCTGGAAGAGCCTATGAGTTGGTGCGTATTCGGTCTCACTCTGTTCATAATGGGTGTGGCGGTGATCGTGTCCGGCGCCAAGAATCTCGATCAGGTGGAGTACGAGCGCCGCGAGATTGCCGAGAAGCTCGAGGAGACAGAGCAGGAGCTCTCCCGGAGCCGCACGGATAATCAGGCGGGCACATCGATGGGTTTGACCGCTTCGCGATTCAAGCGGGTCTGTCTCAATTGCACCAGGGAGTACGACGACGCCACTCATCTCTGTCCCGTGGACGGTACCGAGCTCAGCCGGATCGTGGATGAGTCCCTTACCGGGACCATATTCGCCGATAAGTACGAGGTCACTACTTTGCTCGGCAAGGGCGGCATGAGCATCGTCTATAAGGCCCGCCATCGCTACCTGGACAAGGACTTCGCCATCAAGGTCTTGAAGAGCACCGGCGGTGTCACCGGCGATATGCTCCAGCGCTTTCGCCGGGAAGCGAAAGCAACCAGCGCTCTCAGTCATGCCGGCATAGTCGGGGTGCACGATTTCGGCCTGGCTCCAGACGGCAGAGCCTATATAGTGATGGACTACGTCGAAGGGGAGAGTCTGGCTGATTTTCTCAAGCGTCAGAAGCGTCTTGATTTGATTGGTGTGGCGGGGCTCGCCGATTCGGTCTGCTCGGCTCTCGCCTATTCCCATGCACGCGGTATCGTCCACAGGGATCTCAAGCCGGCCAATATCATGCTGGTTCGGGAGATCGACGGGCGGATGGTGCCCAAGATCGTCGACTTCGGCCTGGCCAAGATAATCTCTGAGGATGGGGAGCAGTCGATGAAGCTGACCCAGACCGGTGAGTGTTTCGGAAGCCCGCTTTATATGAGCCCTGAGCAGTGTATGGGCAATCCCATGGATCATCGCACCGATATCTATGCTCTGGGTTGCATCGTCTACGAATGTCTATCGGGGCGCCCGCCTTTTATCGGCAAAAATGTCCTCGATACCTTCAGGCTCCATGTCAACGAGCCGCCGCCCGAACTGCCAGCATCGCTGGCGGTGCCCGAGCCGGTGAAAGTCGCTATCTTCCGATCCCTTTCCAAAATGGCCGCGGATCGGCCCGAGAGCGCTCTCGAGATCCGGAATGCCCTACTGCAATCCGTCAGGTCCTGAAACAGGAGGCGAGCAGATTCTCACGCAGATACTTATTAAAGGACTGTTTGTTCTGGCGCTTACCATAGTGGTCGAACGTTTTTGCGGAGGCGATCCTCTGAAAGTGGTTGGCGTCACCGTCCTCCTCTACTTCCCGGCGATGTACACCGTCAACGGTGCCCTTTTCTATCTCACCAGGGAGGCGGCGGAGCGCAAACTCGACAGGGGGGAGCTCCCTGGAGCCGAAAAGCTCTTGCGGCTTGCTCTGACATTCATGACTCCGTTTCACTCGGAAGATACCCGGGCGGTGCTCGAGACCCTGGTGGGCTGCACCCTCAGCGCCAGAGGCCGAACCGCCCCGGCGGGCTACGAGTTCGAGAGCGCCCTGGATGCGATTGAAGGAACGCGGCAGAGAGCCACGCAGATGCTGGGCAAGGATCCGATCATGCTCGAGAGCGTGCAGACCAAGGTCGATCAGGCTTTTGCCGGTGCCGAGGCGGTGGCCAGCCTGGAGCTTGCCGACATAATGTCTCGGGACGGAAGGCGATCCCAGGCCGCTGCCCACTGTCATACAGCTATCAGGTCATTGCAGGAGTATCGGGCCTGCCTGGTGCGCGATATGTCGGTCGAGGAGGTCCAGAATCGCAAGAGCGACCGCGAGCACCGCTGGGCTCTCCTCCTCGGTTTACCGGCCTCGGAGCGTCTGGCATTGATCGACCGCTGCCTCGCCGACGCCCAGGAGATAGCTGATCATGTCAGAGAAGTCTGAGCCCCCCCGGGGAATCTGACGCCGGCTGAATTCTCTTACATGCTATCCGAACAGAGTAGTTGTTCTTTGCCCCTGGCAGGGTAGGAAGAAGATGTCAGGACTCGCAGAATGAATGGTACTACGGAAGGGGTCACCTCAAAGTAGTAAACGTTTATCCGGATTAGTCCCGGGCGCAGGATCCTTAGGTCCTGCCAACCTTCTCCCCATCCGGGTGATTGTTGTCGAAGTCAGATCAAACAAACTCCACCCGGACAGTCTTTCCAAGAGCATCAGCGATCCTTCGAAGCATATTCATCGAGTGCCCCTCGTAGTCACTGTCCTCCAGCCGAGAGATGGCCGACTTGGTAGTTCCCACAAGGTTAGCCAGCTCTTCTTGAGTAAGCCCAGCCTTCATACGAGCATCATAAATGCTTTGAGCCACATCCATGCGATTGCGCTCATCAGCTATGTATTTCTCTTTAGCAGCATCGCCTTTAACAAACCGGCCTCTCAAAAGCTCGACACCAGTCGCTTCTCTCTTGCCTGTCTTAGCCGCTCTCTTACTCATGACTGCCTCTAATTGCTGTGTTTACCGGGATCCTTCTCGAACTTCTTCTTTCTCGCCTCAGCCAATTCGATGTCTTTCTTCGGCACCTTATCCAGCTTCGTAAACCCGTGACTGATCACAACAACGTCTTTGCCGGAGAAGAAATAGAGGAACCGGTATTGGATCGTATTGACCCTGAATCGAAGCTCATAAATCCCCTTGTCCAGATAATCGGCATGGGGCCTTCTAAGCTCGTTTCCCTTCTCCTCAAGCAACTCGAACCTAAGCCGGATCTTGTCTTCTTGAGCCTCGAGAAAGTCGAGAGCCGGCACGCTGCCATCGTCATCTCGATATAGGACAAGCTTCACTGCCGGCATAAATACCTTACCACAAGGTTCACAAATTTGCGAACCTCCCCGGATTAAAATTCCTCCGGCTCGGCCAGTCAGCTAGAATAATCGCCCAGGATTCAGCAGTAATCAATACTTGGCAGACACCCCCATACCTGACGGACAACTATGTACTTCCCGTCCCTTTCAAGCTCCCCTATTATCAGGACGAAAATCGAAGCCCGCTTCGAGACAGACTCAATAGACCCCGAGATCTTTGCCGACACCTGCCAGAAAAAGTACCCCCAGAGACACCTGAGAGCTCACACAAGCGTCTTTGCAGGACAAGACATGGCGGTAAGCTTGACGGCTGCCTGCTCACCTTCCCTCTAAAACTGCGATTTATTCATCCTCCGGACTCCGGACGGGTGCGACTCTGATCCGCGTCAGCTTGTATGAGATTATCGATAGAACCGCAGCAGTGCATAGCAAGATATAGGGCATCATGGCAAGCGGCCGGGCCAGTTGTGATTTGGATGGCTCAGCGGGATTGTAGGCTATCTGGACTGGCTTGTCTTTCTGGTATTCTTCGAGCTGTTTTTTCTCCAGGACCTGAGCGTCCCTGTTGTGCATCGCAATTCCTGAGCCTTCGAATTTCTTGCCTTGAAGCTCGTACGCATAATCGACTCTGAGCGCGGAGAGAAGCTCTTTCTCGTTGGCGGGGGGCACTATTCTGGAGCTGGTAATGCGGGCCTCTGCTCGGGGCCATGTCGATTGCTCCAGGGTCTGGGCGAAGATTATCAGAACCAGGACTATCACCGGGATGAGCAAGAATCCTACTATCTTGAGGCCGAGGCGATCTTCCTGCCGCTCTCGCTCCTGGTCACGCTGGTGCTGTTGTTTGAGCGCTCTTATCAACCAGTTAATCATTGGGCGATCCTTTGTATGCCGTCAGCCTTGCTCTCGAGCGATTGTTCTCTTTGAGGACTCGTATGAAGTAGTCGCTCGAGACCCGGACGTCAGTGTTTGCCTTTTGCCGAATTTCCCCCAGAGAGACCGGCCTGGCCACGAACGCCCCACTCGTGTCGATGATACCCCAGACGTCTCTTCCAGAAACCGCGACCGGTGCCAATCCTGCGTGAAATCCATCGGCATCGACAAACCTGGGATCGATCACCATCTTACCTTCCGAATCGATGAAGCCGAAGAGCCCGCTCGGTCTCGGTCTGACTGCGGCCAGGCCGCCGGCAAAGGAGCGCGCCTCCAGATACTGTGCCGGTATCACGATTCGGCGTCTATTATCGAGATAGCCATAGAGCTTGTTCTCGCGAAAGACTCCTCGGCCCTCCTTTAGTGAGCCAACCTGCTGCAGGCGTGGCTTGAGGCAGGGTGCTCCGGACGAGTCGAAATAGACACTCTTGTTCCACACCAGTGTTCCTATGAAGACAAAATAAACTGCGTTGAGGCTGACGAACAGGCCTCGAATGGGCAGGGTTTGCTGAGCCCAGAGATTGCGTGCCATTCCGCAGACGGAGAAAATACTGAAAAGACCAAGCATAGCAAACAACCCGCCGATACCCCACAGGACGCTGACGACGATTCCCTGATCGAAGCGGTTGAGCCAGAGCTTGAGGGTCGCCAGCAAGAAAAGATAGCCGCCGATCAAGAACAGCCTGCCTTTTCGAGGCAACCAGAAAATCAATCTCTCGTACAAGCGGGGCGTCTTTGAGATTGACAGGCTCTTGTCCAGAAGCACTGCAAAGATCCAGAGCAGAGCGAGACAGAGCACAAAGAAACCGAAAACGATCAAAAAGAATGCCCCGGCACCGAGCAGTAGCACGACTACAACAGACACTGCCGTCGATGCCAGAGCGATGATCGGTACAGTCAATTTTGCCGGAGGGTTGGCCCGGGGCAGGAAGAAAGCATTTACAACAAACAGCACCAGTAGACTGCCGATGCCTGTTAATTCTAATAGCCTTTCGGTATCCCCGGAACTCATAGCACCTCCAGGCGAAAGTCAGGTATCGAACTCGGAGTCTGGAGGGGGAGTTTTGCTGGTGCGCCTGTACGAGCCGTTGGGATTGACATTCAGTCCGCCGAACTTCTCAGGGGGAGCGCAATTGACCGAGCAGAGCTCGGGTCTGGTGCAATCAAAAGTGAGCACGTAGTCTTCGCTCTTATAACTTCCTTTTCCGCCGGCCAGACTCACCTCGCCTGAGTCCTCGCCGACGTTGACCTGTCCAGGATTGGCTCCGGTCCAGGAGACGTTGAGAAGAAATTTGTATTTGTCGCTGGATAATCGCTTGAGAAGCAGGATTCCATCGCAAGCTCCTCGCTTCAGCTTATAGGTGCCACTTAGGTTAGCGCCGGCCTTTGCTGTCGAGCCCCTGGCGCCAGCATGGGAGCAAGAGAACACTAGAACCACCAGTGCCATCAACACCAATCTATAACAGAGGTCCATAAGGGTCTCCTTGTGAAGAAGCCTACCCGCGATCAAGTTGCTTTGCTTCCTTGATCGCGGGTTGCTCGACAACGATCTCGGTCGATCCGGGAGCCTACTTTCTCGGCTCGACTAGCACGCTCAGTTTGTACTCGCCTTCGGTCAATCCTTCTGCGCCGGCGACACCGATGAGGATGCTGTATGGCTGATCCAGAGAGATGAAGTCAATCTTGCGGATTCCGTCATCAGCATTTTTCTTGGTCTTCTTGCCACCGACTTTTGCATACTTCGGATAGCTTGCCTCTGCCGAGATGACCGACTCCACATTCGGTGGCACGGGCTGAGAGCCGCCGGCCTCCTGCCTGAGTGCGTAAAGATTGATCAGCTTGGACTTGTCGACCGGCGTCAACTGGATTTTCATCGATTTCTGCGCAGGCATCGATATCCGATAGAAGACATGATTGCCGTCGAACATCTCGAAGCGAGTTGCTGGAAAACAGGCAACATTACTCTTCTCTGCCCAGTCGAGCGCTATTTTCTTGCCGCTCTTCAGATTGCCCGAGACCTCGGCGGCCTTGTCGCCACTGACGGTGATGGAGTTGACGGCTCCTGCGGAGCTCGAGTTCCCCTTCGCTTTCTCCTCGTCTTCAGCAAGAGCGGGGGTTGCCAGTACAGCCGAGAAAGCCAACGAAAGAATCAACGTAGATCTAATCATTCTCAAATTTCCTTGATTATTGACGACTACAGCGGTCGGGATTGCCAGTCAGCATCCGTCCTGTCCGAGCAAGATATCAGCAACGCTGATTTCCCGAAATTCTCGGATTGTCCATAATACAACTAATCGGGCTTGCAAATGTAAATTTTGCAGTGCTGGCGCTGGTCTGATGAGCCGATTGGATCGCGGTGCGATCCGGGAGCGCCCGCAATAGGGCTGGATTCGGTGTCAAGGGTTGAAAGAAGCAACGGCCGAATCTTAATCCAGACAAGGGTATAGAGTTGGTAGACGCATTCGCATCCGCTCGGTACAATATGTGCTCGTTTCTCGGGAGGTTGGCAAATGAACGTCTGGGCGCGTATTTGTGTTTCGACTCTGGTCGTTGCTGCTTTCAGCTCTTCTGCTGCAATGGGCATGAACCAGGAATTCGATGCGGCGATCTCAAGGGTCAATGCGCCTGACAGGCTGCAGATCGGCAGGACAGGCCGTGTCACGGTCACCGTGACAAATGAGGGCACATTTGATTGGAACAAGGTCAATCCTAAGCTGACAAGCAGAATCGTCTCTGGTCCAAATGGTTGTGTGGTCAATGATCAGATCGCTCCAAGCGTGGGAATCAAGAGCGCCAGATGCTCTGGAGATACCTGGACTTTTCAATACGATATCGAAGGCCCGGACACACCGGGCACATACGAGTTGCAATGGCAGATGGCCGACGCCAGGGGCAAAACATTCGGCAAGGCTTCGAGCAGACAGCGGATCGAGGTCTACGGCGTGGATCTGGCAGCCAGGATCAGCAAGTCAAGTATAAAGTACACGCCCAATCCGGTTCCGCTTGGAAAATCATTCAGATTCAAGGTAGTTGTAACCGACTCTGGTGACGTTCCTTTCAATACGATCAGCCCCTCGCTCCACTCCACGGTAGTCAAAAAGCCCTCGGGAGCAACCACAACCTCACTGCAGCAGTCCTTCGATACGCGCTCGCTTCGACCCGATGGGAAAGAGTGGACCTTCGAGGGGACTATGCAAGCTCCTAAAACTGAAGGAGCATATGACATCAAATGGCAGATGTATCATGGAAGCAGCAGTTTCGGCGAGTCAGCCAACATGACGCTGAATGTAGTCAAATAACGTCATTTGTCCAAACTCGCGGTTTTCCATACATCCGCAAGGGCTGTCTTGGGGGGAGGGGGGGGGTGCGTCGATGATCGTTCGGCGGGGACCGTGGACGATGATGGCGCCGCCGGGGCGGGCCTCCCCCGGGGGGCGTCGTCTCGGGTCAGGACGGATGGGGGGGGGGCATAGAGGGATTTGGGGATGGACTGGTTTTTGAAGAGCACTGGCGTTCCAATCGTTAAGAGGACCTGGCGCCATCTACAGAGCTGCTGGGCGCGGAAGCGTTGATGACACTATCAGCATTGCGGAAATTGATGGTGTTTGAAACAGACCGCAATTCAATTGCTCCTCCGTTTCCACTCTGTCCGCCACCCAAAGCCGAAAATGAGCAGGTTCTCAGAGAGTCCTTACATAGCGAACCGAGATGCTCGATGGTGCCACCAGCCCCATCTGCCTGTTCGGGTTGATGCCTCCAGGGGCGATACTGCCGTCGGACCGCACCGTGGGCGCTCCCGGCAGAGCCGTGGCGCCGGGATTGATGTGTCTGCCGAAGATGATCGGCACTTCTACAATCAGCATGTGGTGTTTGTGCTGGAAGGTGAAACCGGGAGCAAAAGACATGGCCCAGCCGGGCTGCCTGAATCCCCGGTTGTTACCGAAAATGTCGCGGCTTCGCAAGCCGCTCCAGTTGAAAGTGCCCCGCACTCTCACCTTGCTGAGAAGCGGATGCTCCCAGGTACGCGGGATTTGCGACGAGAAGCCGGCTTCGAGCGACCATGTGTCGGCCACCGAATTGGTGGTGCGGCTGGCGAAAGCCGGGCTGAGAGGGACGCCGAGGCTCTGGATGATGGACGCAGTGCCGTTGGTGCCCCTTGGGTTAGCCAGATAGAGCCCGGAGGAGAAGAGCGTGGTGCCTCTCAAAATCTGGGGAGAGCGCATCACCTTGAAAGCGTCGTAGCCGAATAGCATGCCGGTGCCGCCGTCGCCGGGCTGCATGGCGGGCGGATACGCAGCCCGGCGGCGCAGGTCGAGACCGAGCTCGTTGGGGATGAAACGCTGGGCGTTCCAGTTGCCTGACGGGGTTTTGATCCCCACACCAAGGGAGATATTCTCGAACGGATGGTCTTTGGGATCGAAAAGAAATGACTGGGCATAGAGGCTGACATCGCCGATTCCGGAGACCGACCAGCCGTGCCGGGAGCCCTGATCGATTCCCAGGGGCGGAAAGATCATGGAGAACTTGTTCATGGGAATGGGCACCACGCAGGTGACCCGCATGCGGTTATTGATCCTGTATAGAGCCGTGACATCGAGGACGCTCAGTCTTTCTTTGGGACCCCAGAGCTCGGTGAATTGCCTGTTATAGCGCGAGTTGAAATAAGACCGGTCGGCTGAGGCGTAGCGCCAGCCGGCCGATAGTTGGAATTTCCCTCCGGTCGCGCCTAACCCGGGCACGATTCCGCGAGCCGCCGCTCACCCCTGGGCTAGCGCCACTGGAAGCGGCACGCTCGACAGAAAGAGAAGGAAAAAGAAGATAGTAGTAAAGCGGGCGAACACGAGAGAATCTCCAGCGCTCTATTATATGTCACGGGTCGCAGGTTATAGGTTACCGGCGGGCAGGGAAAACCAGAATGTGCTTCCCTCGCCTTCCACTGACTCGACCCCTATGCTGCCCCCGTGCTGCTCGACGATTGTTCTGGCGATGGGCAGACCGAGACCGGTTCCGCCACGCAGTGACTGGTCGGCGGCTTCGACTTGTTGAAAGCGCTCGAAGACCAGGTCGAGTTTTTCCTCCGGAATTCCTCTTCCGGTATCGGTCACTGAGAAAATTACCCGATCGTTTTCCCCTCGGACCGATACTGTGATGGTTGATCCGGAAGGTGAGTATTTGACGGCATTGCTGAGGAAGTTGATCAGCACCTGGATGATCCGATCGCTGTCGGCGTTCACTGTGTGCGGCTTGCTGGCCACTTCGCTCGGAACCTCGATTGCGACACCGGCTTTCTCCGCCGGCTGCCTCACCGAGGCCACGGCAGCGTCGATCAGATCTCTGGTGGACACCGGCGCGGTCTTGAGCTCGAAGCCGGCTCCCTTCATGTCCTCGATGCTGAGCAGATCGTCGATCAAGCGCACCACCCTGTCGGTATCGCCGGCCGCCATGGCCAGCCTCGTGCGGGCTTTGTCGGAGAGCTCCGCCAGCACTCCCTGTGAGAGGTTGTGCAGGGTGAACTGGACCTGTCTCAGGGGTGTGGAGAGATCCTCCCTCACCAGGCTCACCAGGTGGCGGCGCTGTTTGTCAACGTTTGCCAGATCCCTGGCGGTCGCATGAAAGACCGTGTCGAGCTGGGCGATTTCGTCGTCGCCGCCCACCGGCTCCGCCAGCGGCTCGCGGTTGAGGAGCCTGGACGTGTTATCGAGCACGGTTTTCAGCCGCGAGGTGGCGCTCACGGTGAAGAATATCGCCAGCACCACAGTCAGTATGACATTCAGAGCCACGCCTCCAATCACCACATTCTTGATCAGCTTCCGGTACTGTTTCTCCTGCGAGGCCGCCCTGCTCTGCAGGTCCTTCTCCATCGCGAGAAAGCTGTCCACATAGGCGAATGTTCCGGTGTACAGGTCGTAAACCTGCTTTATGCCTTTCTCCTTGTTGACCAGGCTGTTGACGTCGACGTCAGGCCTGAAATCCTCGTCGAAGACCTTGCTCATGCGTTTGAGGCTTGCCCGGGCGCTCTCGTCGATCTGGCGGGCGGCCTTTTCCCGCTCGGCGTTGCCGGCGCAGAGACGGACCAGCTCGCGACTCAGCTCTTCGGCGGCTCGTCTCGATTCGTCGAATTGCATGGTCAGGAAGTCGAGGTGATAGACGTTGTAGAATAGCGATACCAGCTCGGCGTCCACCGTCCGCCCGACCACGCTGGTGGCGGCTGCCACCCTCTCTTTGGACTCTAGCCGGCGGTCGACCTCGCTCTCGGCATTTTCGAGAAGCACCGCCAGGGCGGCCAGGAAGACGAGCTGGAACACTGTGGGCAGTATCACTACCAGCAGACCCTTTCTGAGGAGCTTCGAGCGGATCCTAAGCACCGGAGTCGACCCTCCTGTAGGGAAGTCTCGCCACCAGGGTGGTAACGCCCCCATCGGACTGAGCCGCCACCGAGCCCCCGTGGGCTACCACGATGGCCCTGATCAGAGAGTGCGAGAGAACCTCCGAGGCACCGGCGTCGCAGTGGAAGCGGGTGAAAAACTGGCTGCTCTCCTCGGCTCTCAGAGGCTTGCCGCGCTCGCTTATTCTTACTTCGATATTCTCGACCGTCTCGGCGACGGCCAGATCGACGGCGGAGTCTTCCGGGGCCCGGGCGATCGAGGCGGTCAGGAGCGAGCCCAGGGCAACAGGCAGGAGCTCCGGATCGCCCGCGACGGTGATATCAGAAATGGTGGCATTAATCGAAAGGCGCTTCTCTTCGATTGCCTGTTCCCTGTCCGCGATAATCGTCTCGATGAGGCGAGCCAGCGAAAGCTCTTCTTGCTTGACTATCTGCGAGCCTGCCTCCAGGCGCTCGAGAAGGAGCATATTGTTGACCAGGTCGATGAGTTCGCTGAGGCTCTTCTGAGCCCTGCCGACCTCCGCCACGGCATGATCCGGAAAGTTCCCCATCGCCCCTGCTTCGAGCAGGGTAAGGGTGCCGGATATGGAGGTCAGGGGGGTTCGCAGCTCGTGGGAGACGACACCGATGAGCTGCTCTTTGAAAGCCTCGAATTCCAGGAGCTCGGTGGCTGAGGCGTGCAGCGCCTCGTCGAGCTCGGCCATCTCGTCCTCGCCGCGCAGGGGAGGGTTGAGGGGCATCCGGGCGCCGAGCTTGAATGTGTTGGCTATGACATTGTCCAGGCGGGCGCTCAGATATCGGGCCATATAGATCGCCAGGAGTGCCGTGATGGTGATATTGACCACCAGCCCGAAGAGGAGGAAGAGATGGATCTTGAAAATTGCCTGACGGCGCAGAGCGGGCTCCACTGTCTGGAGATTCCTCTCTCGATCGATTATCCGCTTGGCGCTGCCCTCCGAGCGCATGATCAGGAGCTGCTCGGTCTGACCGCTGCTCTGCAGATTGAGGAAGGAGCTGAGCCTGTCCCGGGGCGGCGAATTGATCACGTCTTCTTGATGGCGCAGCCAGAGCGCGGAGGATGCGCGCATGCGCGAGCAGGCTTCCTGCTCGTCCCTGTCTCCTTTTGTGAGTCTGTCGAGCTTCTCGGCGGCGATCAGAAGCCGGCGCCGGGAATTCTCGTTGCGCTCGAGGATCTCTTCATTGCGGGTGACGTTGTAGATGATCGCCGTGGTGGTGGAGTCTGCCAGCTCTTTGAGCATGGTCTCGACACAGACGATCTTGTCCTGGGAGCGGATCTGTCTGCGTATGTGCCTGGTGGCGTCCTCCAGAAGACCCATGAGGACCACGACGAAAAAGATCTCGAAAAGCAGGGGAATCGAGACGACTATCAGACCCTTGTGGAGAATCGAGAGCTTCATGAGTGAAGAACCATGCCTTTATATAAATATATGATTCCCGCGAGATCGGCGGCTCACTTTCGGGCTATGAATATAAGACGCTTGGGTTTAGAATTCTCTGTTATGAAAACCTGGACTGAGCTGGAGATGCCCGCCGTCGGCCCGATTAGGCAGTTCGCCTTCCCCGAGAAGGACCGGATGCTTTTGCGGACCGGGGAAGACACCGGCCGGCGGCTCGAGCTCGATTTTGCGGAGACCGGGAATGTTGATCTCAGCCCTCATTTTGTCTCAGGATAGAGCTATGTCGTTGTCGAGACCATGGGCCCTGGCTTCGCCGGACCTGAGCGAAGATTTGATCGAGCGAAATGAGCTTCTCGATGATCCGCGTTTCTGGGCGATTCTTTATGAGAGCTTCATCGAGGCGACCACGGAAGACGAATTCGACGATGGATGCCACCGTTTTTTCGGTTGCACCGCTGACGAGGTAGAGACCCTTTTCTCTTCTCTGTCTTCCGCCGGAGACCCGGATTCTTTTCCTGTCTACACTGTCGAGATGCGTTTGACGGGCGGCTTTTCGGTTGGTCTTGGTCTGAGCATGTTTCCGGACAGTTTCGATATCCCGGTTTTCTTGAGAGAGGATGCGGATGCCACTTTGATAGGTATCATTGGCGGTGCGTTTATGCTTCCGGCTCTCCGTTGGTGCGAGCTTGCCATGTTGCAGGATCGCTTGCTCCTTCAGGATGCAAATACCCGCTCTCGAATGCTTCTTATGCTCTATCCATGTGTCTATCTGACTTATGAGGTCGATGTCGAGGAAGTCAGGGCTTCCCTCCTGCGAGCTCTGGCAGAATCCGGAATCGGTGCGACTCACCGCGATGAGCTGGTGGCAAGGCTCACCGAATGCGGTGGCAATACGGTCTGGCGAGAGGACCCGCAGCTTGGCTGGGTCAACGACAGCCGGCACAGTCTGCGCAATCCCGAGGTGGATTACTCGGAAGGGGCGATTGCATCCAGCCGCAGGTTGTTCGCTCGGGAAGGACGCTGAGATTCTTATTCAGAAACTCACTAAAGGCTTACATGCTGGGGATTGATGGCCCGCGCGTAGTCTACTTGTACTGCTTGATGAATTCTTTGAACTTCCTGGCATCGGTTCCGACAAATCTACCCTTTTCTTCCAGGGCGATTGAGCCGTCCGCATTCTGGCTCACCGTGAAGGCTATGGTGGTCGGATAGTCGGTGACTTTGTGCTCCCTGGCGAATTTGATTGTATTGGGATCATAGTGGGGATGGTTGCTGTCGAACTCGACTTCCATTTTGCCGAAGATGCCGTTTTCGGCGATGGTCTGCTGGACGTCACCATTCTGAAGGGTGGTGCGGTCCATTCCCACGCAGGCCGGGCACCAGCTTCCGCCCAGTTTCATGAAATAGGTCCTTCCCGATTTGAGGGCTTCTTGCTGTCCGGCCTGAAGCTCTTCCGGACCGAACATGGTCCGCTCGGGAACATAGGGCTTCTCGGGCTCAGGCGCCTGCCTGTCCAGGTAAGCCGTTACATCGGGATTATTGATCCTGGTCTTGATGGTGTCATTATCGACACCGGCAAGCTGAGCTCTGCCGACGACATTCTTGATGAGCTCCTCGCGCTGGAACAGCTCCGGATGTCGTCTGGCGGCTTCGCCTATCTGATCCAGACCGCCCAGGGCGTTGGGCTTGCCGGTCTCTGGATCGTTATTGCCCATCAAGTACATGCCGTAGTCGATGCGGGTGAGACCGTCGGCCTTGTCCAGAAGCTGCACGTTGACGGCTGCGGTCTGGATGGCTTCGAGTTTTTCGGCATTCGGCGTGGCGCTGGCCTTCTCCGCGGCGAGGTCGGACTGCACCTTGCTCATGGCGGTGGTGATATCGGATGTGGTGACACCGTCTGCCAGGCCTATGGCTCTCTGGAAGAGAGCTGTGGCCTGCTCATAGCCGGCGCCGCGAGCCTGGGATAGAGCTTCCATGATCTGGCTGTTCGCCTGACCGAGCCGTTCCATGACCTGTTGCTCGCTGTTGGCGGGCGGATTGTCGCCGCCGTCTCCACCTTCGGGCTGGGTTTCGGGATTTGTCTCCGGTTGGGTCTCCGGTTGGGTCTCGGGTTGGGTCTCGGGTTGGGTCTCAGGTTGGGTCTCGGGTTGGGTCTCAGGTTGGGTCTCAGGCTCTCCGCCGGGTCTGTTTTGATCGAGCCTGCCACCACGATCTGCCGGGGGAAGATTGTCGGCCACCGTGGCTTCGGGGTCGTCTTCGAGCCTGTCATTCAGGCGCTGTCTGGCGGATTTCAGATCGACGCCGGGGAACTCGCGCTCCAGGCGCTGAAGATCGTAGGGGGTCTCTGCCAGGCGATCGAGATAGCTTTCGCTGGTGGCTAGCTCAGGGCTTCTGGCAAAGGCTTCTTTGATGTCTTTGACACCCTCATCGAACTGGGAGTTCTTGAGGCTGGACATGCCCTTCTCGAAGCGCGTGATGCCGGGCATCTTTTCCATGAGGTCGAGCCAGGCCATGTCGGCGTTGATCTTGGTGAGAGTATCCGGATCGCCGCCGCCGGCTTTCAGCTTTTCGGCATCCAGGTGCTTTTGCTTTTCTTCCCGGGCGAGTTTCAGATCGTCGGGCTTGATGCCGTCGGCGACCTCTATCGCGCGGTCGAAAAGGGCCTGGCGCTGATCGAAGGTCATCTCGGCGGGACCCTGACCGTCTACCAGATCGAAGTTCATGCTGCGTCTGAGAACATCGGCGCGATCGCCTGCCGGGCTCAGGTCGCCCCGCCGAGCTGAAAGTAGAGCGTCGAAGATCTCCTGGCGCTGGCGGTCGATTTCTCTGAGGGCTTTCTCGCCGGGAGTGCGGGGCTCGCTCTCAGGTCTGCCTTCGGGATTGGTGTCCGGACTGGTATCGGGGTTAGCATCAGGGTTGTTATCGGCGGGCGCATCCGGGACTTTGAACTGTCCCTTGCGCTGGTCCATGCGACGCTGGGCGTACTGGAGCTGATCTTTGATGACGCTGGTGATCTCGCTACGCGCTCCCCAGGTATTGGCGATGAGCTTGTCGTCCAGGTGAGGTTGACCCTCGGCATCGGCTGTGAGCGCGAAGATGCCTGTGTAGGTCATGTTCTCGTTGATGTTCTTGGCGGCGTACTGGCCGAGCTCGGAGTTGGGATCCATGCTGGCGCGATCGGCGAAGATATAGACGGCATCGGCGCCGCCATTCTTGGCGTCCCTGATCGGGCCCTCCACGGCCGACTGCGCGTAGTCGACGTCCTTGCCGGCCCAGACTACCACCACGGGTTTGCCCGTGCGTGCCGCCTCGTTGAAGGCTTCTTTATAGTTCTTGTCCGTGTACTTGAAAGTATCTCCGACGCTCTTCTTGTATTCAGCGTCGTCTTTCCAGACGTTCTTGGCTCGCCCGTGATCGACAATGTTGAAATTGTCGCTGACAGGTGAAACCGTTCCGTCGTTAATACGCCGGATGTCTCTTATTTGGTTGGGATCGGGTGTAAATACCCGTGGATTCACAA
>JADJWK010000002.1 GCA_016716405.1 Candidatus Melainabacteria bacterium
ACCATGTGCGGTATCGCGGCATATGTGGCTGGATAGATGCTGTATTGATGGCAGAGAGAGCTCCAGATCTCCTGCCAGTAGGACTCGCTTTTCTTGGCGTCAGACTCGTCAGAATCTATTGCCCTGAGAAGACCTGGAATATCACCGGCAGGACCGTAGGCATGGCGTATCTCTTTCCACCTGGGGCTATCTAGGGGGATCAATTCGGCTCTCCGGGTGCTTCAATGCGTCATCGACATTGTCGGGCTTCAATAGTGAACTCATTTATGCATTTAGACTCACTTTTCTTCGAGCTCGAAGGTGGCGCTGATTCGGGCTTTCACTGGAATCTGGCCGAGGGCGATGCCGTCTGATGCTTCCATCTCTTCGGGTTGCTGAAGGGAGACATTGTTGCTGAGGTTGGAGAAGGAATAACCTCCGCTGCTTGTCGAGTCCTCCGAGACCCACACGGCTTTACCGACTTTCATATCCAGCTCGGTAGCCAGGAGAGAGGCTTTTTCTCTGGCGGCTTTGAGAGCCATCTGTCTTGCTTTGTCGGCATGCTCTCTCAGATTCGACCGCTCGAAGGCTACCCGGCTGATGGAGTTTACCCCCAGAGCGATGAGATCCTCGATGAGAGGACCGATTGCTTTCGGGTCTTCCAGTTTCATGGAGATTCGCTTGCTCACATGAAATGCGTCGATTACTTTGTCGCCCCGGTGGAAAGAGTTGGAGCGGTCGTATTCGGGATGAACCAATATATAGTCTGTTTGCACCGTACCGGCAGGGAGCTTGTATTTTTTCGCCAGCCCGAGAACAGCTTCCACTACTTTGCCGTTTCTGGCGTAGGCGCTGGCCAGGTTCTTGTTGTAGGTTTCTACACCGGCAACCACGGTGAACCGGTCGGGATTCACATAGACCGTCGCCTGACCCTCGGTGGAGACTGTCCTTCTGTCGTCGCCGATACAGGCGCCCCTGGTATTGACCCGCACAGCCTGGGCCGGAGGCAGCGCTGAGAGTTGAGAAAAAACTAGAATAAGTGCCGCAAGAGTCAGGCGGAGGGGTCTTTTCGATTTCATTTGCGATTCCCGTGCAGGGGTGAGCATCAGATCTTAGCACTGGTGCTAGATTGATTATCAGAGGGAGTGTAAATGAGCTACAAGATGGACATCGAGGCGTTGAAGCCGGAGCATTCGGACCTGGCTGACTTTTTCAGCCGGGTGAGCACTCTCGAGAAGGTCTTCGAATGGGTCCGGCACAATCCGGACAAAGCTGGCGAAATCGAGCTCATACCTCAAGACGAGTTCAGTCACGACATGATCGTCGAGCTCACAGACAGACCGGGCTGGTTGCAGGCGTCACCTGACTTGGCCGGCTGACGGCGGTCGCCGTCTTCGATGAAAAACCCGACGCAAGAGTGCTTCTCGACTGGCGCCTGGCCTCAGGCTGGAAACCGACTGCCTCAGAGCTGGTAGACGGCGAGAGAATCCTCGGCTATGCCGCCTGCCTGATATCGCAAGATTCTGAATAACGCAAGATTCTGAATAACAAGAAGGGTGATGCGAATGCATCATCCTTCTTGCTAGCCTCTCATGGCTACCATATTGCCTGACTCGTAGCGTCTCAGACCGTGGTGGAAGACAACGATCGCGAGACCGAGAACCAGCAACGCTCCTAAGAGACTGTACCAGGCATCGACCAGGGACATTTTCCTGAGCGCTTCCACCGGATAGCCGCTGACGAATGCCGCCGGGATCACGGTGAAGAGGAGGAGCCGCACTTTGCCGTCGAACAGGTCGAGGGGATAAGTGCTGAAGGCTATGAGCGCGTTGCGCCAGCTCTCGCTCAGGGTTTCGGAGTTGCCCAGGTAGAAGCTCAGGCTTCCGGAGAGCACGCTGAATCCCAGGAAGAGCACAGCCACGCTCATGGTCAGTACAGTGAATAAAAGCAGATGCTGCCAGTCGGGCCGCAAGAACAATATATACACCGCATAACCGAAGAGCGCGTCCCCCAGCGAGCTGGCGCTCATTTTGCCGAGCACCAGGTGCGGTAGCAGGGCTCTCGGGTAGAGAAGCCAGACATCCAGTCCTCCAAGGGCGATGATCCGTGCCAGCTCCAGGGTGTTTCCGAAGAGGCAGTGGGCGATGCCGAAACCTGCGGCGGTCACCGCCCACAATGTCGCCACGTCTGCCGAGGTCCAGCCCGGCACTACCGGATAATGATCGAAGACCATCACGAAGTAGGCCAGCCAGATGCAGTCGTTGACGAACATCGCCGTCACCTGGCAGATGAAGGCGCCCCGGTACTCGAGCTTGGCTTTGAGATTGAAGCCGAAATAGCTGTAAGCCAGATCGAGATAGTTTGCCAGTTTTTTCCACATGACTCTATCCTCCATTTAGAGCTATGCGATTGAGGGCCAATCGATAGACCAGGGCAACCGCCGTTCCCATCACCACTATCCAGAAGAGCTGGTGCCAGAGAAGCGATACCAGAGAAAACCAGTCCGGGTGGACGAGTTGTCTGGCGGGACCGCAGACTATATAGCCGAACGGTAGCGCGTTCAGTATCGCCTGCACCTGCTCCGGAAAGAGCTCCAGGGGCATGAGCATGCCGCCTGCTATCATCGTCAAACGTGAATAGATGAGCATCAGCCCGGTGGTGTCTTCGAGCCAGAAGGCTCCGAGCCCGATGAGCATATAGCCGAGAAAGTCGAGAGCGAAAGCCATGGGCAGAGCTAGAAGCACGAACAGGGCTCCGGTCCCGAAATTCGACGGCGGTCCGCCCAGGACCCAGGCGATGGCCACAGCCACCACTGCGGTGCTGGCGAATTTCACCGTTTGCTCGCCGAAATTGCTCGCCAGCCGGTAGAGCGGGTAGGAGAGCGGTCTTACCAGTTGAACGGCGATCGCTCCGGTGCGGACGTCCTCATCGATGAGTGCCGTCACTCGCGGTGAGGACATCATGATGCACTCGGTCAGGGCCAGATACCAGATGATCTCGTCGAGGCTGTAGCCTGCGAATCGATCTTGTCCGGCATTGGCGAAGGCGGCCTTCCACACGCACATGAAGATGAAGAGGATCACCGACAGGAACATCAGCCTCCCGCCAACTTCGCCGGCGTAGGCGAAGTTGGAGCGGGCCGATATCCAGGCCAGGGCTGCGTATTTTCTCAAGAAGCTCATGATCTTTTACCTCCTCCGGCTTCATAAGGCTACTGCCTGTGTCATCTCTAGACCGTATATGTGAGCCAGCGCGTCTTCCAGGCTTCTGCCGGCATAACGCTTTCTCAGCGAATCCACGGTCTCGTCGAGCACCAGACGTCCGTGGTTGATGATCATCACTCGCTCGGCTACGCTTTCGATATCTCCGGTATCGTGGCTGGTGAGAAAGACCGTCAGCCCCTCTCTTCTATTCCAGTCTCTGATCAGCTCCCGGAGTTGCTGTCTGGCATGGATGTCCAGTCCGATGGTGGGCTCATCGAGGAGGATGAGCCTGGGACCGTGGAGCAGGCTGGCTGCCACCTCGGCCCTCATCCTCTGACCGAGAGACAGGCGTCTCACCGGTATGTCGAGAAAGGGGCCGAGATCGAATCTGTCCACCAGCTCGGCGCGCCGTCTCCGATATTCGAATCTATCGAGGTTGTAGATCTTGGCGAGAAGATCGAAGGTGTCGCCGGCAGGCAGGTGATACCAGAGCTGAGAACGCTGGCCGAAAACGGCTCCTATATGAAATGCCATTCTCGCTCTTTCTTTCCAGGGCGTGTAGCCCAGCACTCTGGCCTCTCCCGAGGTGGGCGTCAGGATGCCGGTGAGCATGCGGATAGTGGTGGACTTGCCGGCGCCGTTTGGACCGACGAAGGCGAGGGCCTGACCTTCAGGCACGCTGAAGGAGACATTGTCCACCGAGATCACTTCTGATTTGACGCTCCGGAATCCACGACGCTTTTTCACCTCGTAGACCTTGCGCAAATTTTCTACTTCCACTGCATATCTCATATCGATCACCTTAGAGAAACAAAAAGAGCCTCCTTTTTCGGGAGGCTCGCATGATCTGCTACGTTCGTTATCGCTTCGTTAAAGGAACAATTCGCTCCTTCCCTCAGCAAAACTGCAAATACATGCGCGCCTCCGACCCGGCTTGCGAGCGCCGAGGACGAAGATGGTTTGCTGCATGTAGTGGCATGTAAACATAGTTCCTTCATTATGAGCGACACACTGATCGAGTCAACGGATCTTTAAGCAGTCGTATCAATCAGAAGTCGATAAAAGCAGTCGATTCGAGACTAGCAACTTCTATTTCATTGTCACGCGTCACGTGACGCGTGACAAAGTTTTCGGACCGGAAAATACAAGCGCCGGAACTTATGGTTCCGGCGCTCTGGTCTATATCTTTCGAGATGGGAATTAGCGGCGGGCGGTGGCCAGCTCCTCTTCTTCCTCTTCCTCGTACTCTTCGTCCTCGTCTTCGTCGTCTTCATCGGTGAGACGATCGAGCTCGGCTTCGAAGATGTCGCTGGGGTCGATCTCTTCGAGAATCTCTTCCATGGGATCTTCGACACCCAGTTGCTCGCAGGCAGGAACCAGGCAGCGGGTGATGATCTCGTCGAGGAGTTCTTCGATTACCTCGGGATCGGCTTTAGCGTCGTGGTTGGTGAGGGTCTCCATATCGTCCTGCAAGCCTTTCAGCACCTGCAGCGCGTAAATCAGATACTTTTCGGTCTTTACTTCGGCCATGAGGATAAGTCTCCTGTGTCACAGTTCGGCAGAGCATCAATTTATCATGCGGGCATGGGGATCGAAGTGAAGAAGAATTTCCATATCAACAGGATCAGTTTTTAGCCCATCTGAGACCTGCCAGGGTGTCCATGGCCCGCTGGCTTACATAAGGATTATCGTCTTCAGCCAGAGTTTCCAGAAGCTCCCTGTCCAGGTTATGGTTCTCAGCCATGGCATAGCGAACTTCATCGCTCAGGTCCGTTACCAGAACCCAGAGAGCCGCCACGGGGGTACGGGGATTGTCGGCAACTGCCTGTCTGACAGCGTCGGAGGGGTTGTAGGCGAGGACTTCCAGGGTCCGGGGCGACGTGCTGGGGCTTTCCGCCAGCAGAACCGCTACTGCCTCTTTTACCGAGGTGAATTGACCGGCTATTTGCCGGGCCGAGTCGGACTGGTTGGCTTCGGTGGTCTTTTTGATCCAGTTATAGGTGAGAGCGTCGTTGGGGCTCAGATGACGGAATGTATCGGACTGGCTCATGGCTCTCGATCTCGTCAGCTGCACGGAATTTTGCTCTCTCTGGTTATTCATGGTCGTTTAGTCTCCTCTCGGGGGGAACACAACCATCATGGACCCGGGGAGCGTAAAAGAAATGTCAAAATCCGCAAGTTTCTTTGCGGCGGCTCGTCAAGAGACTGTTTGAGGTCAGGGCAGGGGCTCAGGTCGGCTCCAGCAACGCCACGATATACCAGACTATAAGAAGGACCATCAGAGCCGCCGGGAGAGCATAGTCCGGGATCGAGGTCTCGCCCTTATTGATTTTCCATTTGAGGCGAGCTAGAAGAAGGGCCAGGCTCAGGACCATTGTCGCCGGAATCATTATGATCATAAGCGTGAATATGAATTCTGCCGGTTGGTCGCCCCGCACGAAGACGAAACGCTGGCTTTTGCGCTTGTGCTCGTGGCTGGCTTCTCGAGCCAGTTTTTTCAAAGCCTTGTCGGTGATATTGGCGTTGTCGCGTAGTTCTATATAGAAGCACTTTTCCGGTACCGCGCTGCCGATGAGTTTTTTGTCCCTGTCGAAGGCACGGACGAAGAAGCGGCGGCCGCTAAAGGTGTTGCAAATAATCGATCCGGCCCGGGGCTCTTCCTGACCTTTCCAGAGCTTGCCGGACTCGACCTTCTCGACAAGATAAATGTCGTTGGCACCCGGGGAGGAGGTGATTTCGGGGAGCTCGGACCTCCTGTCGAAATAGTTGTAGTATTCGGCATTCTTGCCGACACTGGCCCAGTCCGTGGTGGCAACCGGGTAGGTGTGGGTCTGGTTTCGGTAGCGTTGCGCCAGATCGGCTGATGTCCACATATGGTCTATCAGGGCTCGCTCTCTGGATTCGTCGGCATAGAGCATGATCCCGTCTTTAGTGCAGAGACCGGCGGGCTTTTCGTCGAAAAACACGTGATTCGTCCGGAGGTGCCCGGGTAGCAAGCCGAGCAGCCCGGCTGTGCTGTCCAGCAGCCTGGCGGTGGCGTATTCGTTGACACCGTCGTTTAGCATGTGCGCCTTGCCGTCGGTGGTCACCTTCAGCTTGATGCGGTCGTCGGCGCTGCGGTAGTTGTGTGCCACGTTACCCATGGCGATCGAGAGCAGGGCACCGCTTCTGGTATTATCCGGGACAAGAATGACGAAGCCCACCCCCAGCAGAAACAGGAATCCTATCGTCCAGGCGAGCCAGGGCGGACCGGCATCTTTATCTCCGGGTCCGGCCTGATCTTGAGTGCCTTTTATCCATATGTCCTGTTCCGGAGAGTCGGCTTCCCCGGTAATTTTCGGTTTGCGTTTGAGAATCGCTCCCTCGTTTTTCATCTCCTGCCTGATGCGCTCGAGCTCGGCAGTATTGAATCGATCGAGCATGGTCGCCTTTTCACGGGCGATACGCATTGACTTTTCCTTGGCGGTAACAAGAAGGGGCTCGGAGTCTTCGAAGTTCTGACTGCCGATTTCCACGGCTTTGCGAAAGTGACGCTCCGCTTCCGGCATATGACCGAAGTGCTCGAAAGCGTCTCCCAGAGCAAGAAGGGCGGACATGTAACGGCGATGAGGGACTCTCGCGGTCACTCTTTTCTCGACACTTTCTTCGTAGAGAGCGACGGCAAGCTCCGGGCGGCTCTGGGCCATATAGATGTCGCCGAGGCTCTCGATGATCCTGGTCTCCTCCTCCGGACGCGGCTCGCCCAGGCGAGAGAGCAGGTCGAGGGCGCGAATATAGTCGGTCTCGGCGTCTTCCAGGTGCCCCCGGTCGAAGAGGTCGTTGGCATTCTTGAAATAATCGTCGAACGCGGACTCGCTGGCGACGGCGCCGTCGCTGTGCTCCTGGTCTTGCTTCAGACCGAGACTGGTGATTCTCTTGAAGGTGCCGGAACTGTCCGGAGGCGAGAAGTCTATGGGCTCGGTTTCGGTTTCGGTTTCGGTTTCGGGCTCGGGCTTCGCAAGCTCCGGTGTTTCTGCTTCCAGCTCTTCTGCTTCCAGCTCTTCTACTTCTCGCTCCTCTAGTTCCGGCTCGTCTGCCGGCTCCGGGGGCGAGGTCGTCATCATCGCTCGCAGAGAGCTCGTATTTTTCCGGGCATTTTTCTCGGCCGGTTCGCCTTCGCTGGCGGACTCTTTCCAGCGAGATCTCTGCTCTTTGCTCCTTTCCGCCACGTCTTTCCAGGAGGCTTTCTCTTTCGGATTCTTGTCTTTCTTGGCGCCCAGGAATTTGTTACCGATACCGATATTGGTATTGTCAGTGGTGCTGAGCCAGCTTTCCAGGCCGTCCAGCCCGATAGTCAGCTCACCGGTTCCTGTTTCGGCGAGCCTGCGGCTGAAGCGGTCGAGGAAATCTCCCTCGCTCATGTCCTCGTCGCCGGGAGGTTTGAAGGCCCATTCGAAATGGCTGTCCCGGACGAAGCGCTCGAACTGACCGTCGGGCAGGGCGCTTGCGTCCCGAATGGCTTCCCAGGCGTCCTGCCAGCTTATGCTGCCATAAGGACCCTGCTCCCATCCGCTGTCCATGAATCCGGCCAGGTGCGCGCCAGCTGCGCCGAAGGGACGCGGTGAAGGCAGATCGTTGGTGATCAGAACGAGCTTGAGCTGCTTATCGGCCTTTTCTTCCAGGCGGGAATGAACCTCGGCAAGGCGAGGGATCAGACCTTCTGGGGCGCATATGTCATCGAGACCGAGAGTGTCAGGATACTCATCGATGCGCAGATAATAGGCTGCAACAATCTCGGGACCGCTGAGGATCAGGGTCGAGGTGCACTCGTCCGGGCTCGCGATGGCGAGTTGATCGTAGAGTCCGGATTCGATAACCTGGCCGATGATTGCTGCCATCGCCCGGTATCTTCCGAGCCGGCTGGGACTCTGAGCGGTTCTTTCAGGACCCGTTCTGGGCTTTCCGGATCCCCTTCTCTTGGTCATGAGACTCTGCGCTGGAACGGACTATTCTTTATACCCCGCAGGGGCTTTATACCCCGCAGGGGGCAGAGTCATGAGGAATGCCTGGAGATCGCCGACCTGGCCCTCGTCCAGACCTTTGACCTGGTCCTTCATCACCCGGGCGCGAACGGCGCCGAAGAGGATCTTCTCCAGGCGCTTTTTGCTCCGGCGCGCGCCGATACCGGAGAGGTCCGGGCCGAACCTCGATTTTGTCCCGTCTGTAGAGTGGCAGGCTGCGCAGTGCATGTTGAAGAAAAGAGAGCGCCCGCGCTCGGACGCCTCGCTTTCAGGAGCAGGTTTGAAACCTTCACCGTCATTTTTATCGTCATTGCCGGCACTGCCGTGGGCGGTCACGAGAAAGCCGCCGCCGGGCTCGGGGATGGTGAGCAGGTAGTCGACAATCAACCTGGCCTGTTTTTTGCTCACCCCGGTGTGGGGCATGATATTCGGTCTGCCCCCGAAAACGTCGGCGAATTCTTTCATTTGCTTCTCGGGATCGAGGAGCCGGTCCATCAGCCATTCTTTTCCTCGATGTCCACCGATGCCGTCCAGGGGCGGCCCCATCTCGCCGCCGTCGCCGTCTACCGCGTGACATTGTTTGCAGGCGAGCTTAAGGAAGAGCACCTTTCCTGCTTCGCTGCGCCGGTCTGTCTCGCGCGGCTCATAACCGCTGGGGGGAAATGAATAGTGCTGCATAGTCCCCGGGCATTGATTGAGGTCTTCGGGAGAGGGACCTTCGGTATCGGTCTTGTGGATTTTGCCCTTGAGGGGCAGGATCTGTCTCTCGGGAGCGGCCTCGTTTTTCTTCTCCGGAGAGTCGCTGGAGAAGACCGGCAATACAGGTGCCGCGGCGAGCAGTGCGAGAGCCGCCAGTGTCAGATATATCCCCTGTTCGTTCTTTCTCACCTGGACTTCTCTCGAATACTGGCGCAATAGAATGCTAGCTCAATAATAGATCCGTCAAATCAGTCCCGGGACTGATCTGACATGTCGGGGCTAACCATGGTGCTTGACGATTTCCACCGCGCATGGTGCCTGATGAAGGATCCTCTCGGCGACGCTTCCGAGGAGGAATTTCTCCAGCCCCTTGCGACCGTGGGAGCCGACTATTATCAGTCCGATTCCCAACTGGTCGGCCATGGAGACGATGGTGTCTACTGCCAGACCCCGGGCGACTTTTTTCTCGATATTCATATCCGGGTGCTTCGCCGCGAGAATTTCCCGGGCTTCTTCCACGAGGGTCTCGCACTCTGCTTCGCGATGGGCGGCTCGCTCCGCCAGGGCTTCGGCCTCCAGATCCGGGTCGCCATAGCCGAGCTCGTGCGGCATGGGCTCGAGCACGCTGAGGACAAGAAAGGAATCGTCTTCATGCCAGGCGCGCTGGGCCGCGAACTCCACAGCCTTTTTCGAGCAGGGTGATCCGTCCAGGGCAATCAAAACTTTCATAATAAGGTTATATCAGATCAGATGGTGACGGGCCGCCCTCACACTCCACTCATCGTGGCCTTGATATACCTGCGTCTGGCAACCGAGGCTACTTGCCTGTCCGGGTCCTGGAGCAGGGAGACGATGATCTCTTCGGAGGTGGACTTGTTCCATGCCAGCTCCCTGCGAACCTGGGGATCGGGGTCACGCACTATCCGGCGAGCTTCTGCCAGTGACAGGTCTTTCTTTCGGGCCAGCTTGACGCGGTCGGGACGAGCCAGATACATGACCCAGCGTAGCGGGGAGGTGATCTTGTACAACAATGGTTTTGACATCACCAGGTCCTCGCGGGGTGACGGAGCCGACATGTTCTACAGAGCGGATGGTAAAGTCGGAATCGGCTCTTGTCAAGCATCGGCGCTCCCATCCATCCTGTTTCCGGGGCTCGCCAGGATAAAGCTGAGCAAATGCTAATCTGGTGCGTGATACTGGATGTTCACCGGCAGGTCACTGCCGGCGCCTAGTATCAATATCATGAACAAATCGACTACAGCGTCCCGGTTTTTGAAGGCCTCCCTGGTGGGACTGGGTATTCTGGCAGCCGGCAGATATGCCGAGGCTGTCCATGCTCATTACGAAGAGCCTCCCTATGAGACCCTCCGCCAGGACGGGGGAATCGAGATCAGAGCCTACAAACCTCGCATCGTTGCCGAAGTCGAGCTCGAGGGCGGCAGGGAAGAATGTCTCGAGCAGGGTTTCCGTATTCTTGCCGGTTATATCTTCGGCAACGACAGGTCCGCTCCGCTCACCCGGGAGCCGGTCAGGGAGAAGATCCCGATGACCGCTCCGGTAGTGTCCGAGCCTTCAGGCGGTGGCGGCAGGCATCTGATTCGCTTCTTCATGCCCTCGCGATACAGTCTTGAGACCCTGCCTCAGCCCCGGGACGCCCGGGTGAAGTTGCGGGCGCTGCCGGCTCAGGTCTATGCTGTGAGGCGATTCTCCGGGCGCTGGACGGCGAAGAACTTCGGCGGCCAACGTCGGGCTCTGCTCGAAGGTCTGAAGGCAATGAATCTCGAGGCAGCCGGTCCGGTGATCGATGCGTGCTACAACCCGCCTTTCACGCTTCCATTCATGCGGCGCAACGAAGTCATGGTGCCTTTGTCGGAGGACGCAGCCGGGAGGAGAATATGAGCGAGAGAATCGAAGTCGCCATCATCGGGGGCGGTCTGGCCGGGCTCTGTTGCGCGCGCACGCTGGCTGGCCGGAACATACCGTCCGTGGTGCTGGAAGCTGCCGACCAGGTGGGCGGGCGCGTGCGCACCGACCTGGTGGACGGGTTCTTGCTCGACCGGGGGTTTCAAATATTTCTCACTGCTTATCCTGAAGCCCGGGCGGTTCTCGATTATGAAGCGCTCCGCTTCAGGGCTTTCGCTCCAGGCGCTATTGTCGCTGCCGGAGGCGGTTCCTTCCACAAGCTGAGCGATCCCTGGAAAAGACCCCTCGCCGCCCTCGAGACTTTCATGGCACCGGTAGGCAACCCCGCCGACAAAGTTAAGGTCGGCGTGCTGCGCACCAGGGCCAGAATGATGACCGTTGACCAGATCTTCGCTCAGAAAAATGACTGCTCCACCGAGGCACATCTGGAGCAGGAAGGATTCTCGTCATCAATGATCGATATGTTTTTCAGACCATTTTTCAGGGGCATTTTTCTCGATGACAATCTCGAGACCAGCAGGCGGATGTTCGATTTCGTCTTCGCCATGCTCGCTTCCGGAGACAATGTCCTGCCCGCCGGCGGCATGGGTGAGATTCCGAGACAGATAGCCGAGGGCTTGCCTGAGGGCACCGTCCGTCTGAACGCTCCGGTGGCTTCGGTGGAGCCCGGACGGGTACGGCTGGTCTCGGGAGAGGAGATAGCCTGCGGCAGGGTCGTGCTGGCTACCGAGGAGCCGGTTGCCAGGAGGCTTCTCGGGCTCGGCGGGCAAAGCCCTGGACGGGCCCAGACGACAGTCTATTTCGCCTGCGATGACGAACCGCCTTTCCGGGAGCCGATGATCGTCATCAATGGAGAGGGAAAGGGGATCGTGAACAACCTCTCGGTCCAGAGCAACGTTGCTCCTACATACGCTCCTCCCGGGCGGAGCCTTGTGGCGGCCGCCTGTGTGGGTGATGTGTCGCTCTGCGACGAGGCGCTGGTGGCGGCGGTCCGCAGCCAGCTGGGAGGCTGGTACGGAGTCAGGGCGGTTCAGTCTTGGACCCACCTGCGCACGTACCGGATTGCATATTCACTGCCGGATCAATCGCCGGGAGCCATGGAGAGAAGACGTTCTGCCCTGAGGGACGTGAGAGGCATCTCGGTGTGCGGTGATTATCTGGAGAACGGCTCCATAAACGGTGCTATGGTGTCAGGGAGAAAAGCTGCTGAAGCTCTGCTCAGTGAGCTCGCTGCAGTTTCTTAGGAGCGCTGCATTGCCCTGATCTGATAGTGTTTGCGATACCACGAAGCATGCCATCGAATACGATGTCATGAAGGGGCATCACCAGATGCCAGTAAGCGATGCCCAATAGACCGCTGGGCAGGAATTTGGCGGTCTGGCGCAGGGCGGTTCGACCATCTTCCCGCGGCTCGATTACGAATTCGAGCACGGCTTCTCCGGGCAGCTTCATCTCGGCAACCAGAATCAGATGCCTGTCCGGCTCGACATGCTTGACCCGCCAGAAGTCCAGGACATCGCCGGGATAGATCTTCTCGGGGTCCCGGCGGCCGCGTCGCAACCCGACACCGCCGAAGAGCTTGTCCATGATCCCGCGCAGGCGCCATAGCCAGTCACCATAGTAGTACCCGGTGGTTCCGCCGATCCGGACGACGGGTTTCCATATCTCCTGAGGGCTGGCGTCGAGCACGATTTCGCGACTGTCCTCGTAGACGGTGCCGCCGGCCCATTCAGGATCCGAAGAGGAGCTCCAGGCCACCGGCCAGATTTTGCCGGCATCGGTCCAGTGGCTCTCCACCCGGTGGTGCTGGGTGCGATCCAGGGCCAGGCGCATGGCTTCCCGGCAGGTGAGCAGCTTCTGGGGGATAATCGTCTCGATTTCGTGATTGGTGCAGATTGTCGGATTCCTCAGTCCTTCCGCCAGGGGGCGCCCGAGATAGGAGGGAACAGGCGTGACCAGATGGATCCAGTATGAGCTCAGCCGCGGAGTGAAAACAGGAACCGGGACGATCAGACGTTTGTCCAGACCGGCCTCTTCGGCGTAGATGGTCATCAGGTCTCGATAGGTGAGGATCTCCGGTCCGCCTATGTCCAGGACCTTGCCTATGGTGGCTTCTTCTTCGAGACAGCCGATCAGATAATTGAGAGCATTCTTGATGGCAATGGGCTGGGTCGGCACCGATACCCAGCGCGGTGTGATCATCACCGGCAGGCGGTCGACCAGATATCTAAGAATCTCGAAAGAGGCGCTTCCGGAGCCGATGATCATGGCAGCGCGCAGGGTGGTGACCGGTACTTCTCCTTCCTGGAGGATCTGTCCGACCTCGTAGCGGGAGCGCAGGTGTTTAGAGAGATCCGGGCTGTCCTCGCCGAGACCGCCGAGATAGATGACCTGCTCGACACCGGCCGCCCTGGCCGCCTCCACCATATTGGCGGCAGCCTGCCTGTCGGCCTGGCTGAAATCGGGGCTCTGGGCATTCATCGAGTGGATGAAATAGAAGGCCTGCCGGCAGCCGTCCAGAGCGCGTCTGAGAGACTCGCTGTCCTGCACGTCGGTCTCGATCAGCTCCACATCCGGATGACCGGCAAAGGGCTTGTTCAGGAGCTTGGTCTGATTGCGGCTTGTGGCGTTCACCCGGTAGCCTTGCTCGAGCAATCTCGGCACAAGCCGGGCTCCGACATAGCCGGTGGCTCCCAGTACTGCGACTTTCTGTTTCATCGTGCTCTCCTCCTACTAGTAGAGGATGCCAGTTTTTGATGAACCCCGGGTGAACGATCAGAAATCGAGGTCCAGGCGATCGCCGTCCCGTATGACTATGGTACAGCCAGGCAGGCGCCTTTTGAGCTCGATCGGCAAGCTGTCGCCGGTGCTCTTGCAGGCCGGGCAATTGAAAATTCCGATACGTCTGAGCCCTTCGAGCTCTCCCAGTCTGAGGAAATCGGATCGGGTCGACTCTCTGTCCTCCAGGATCATCAGGTCTTCCACCTGCGATCGGCGCAGCGAGTCCACGAGGGAGGCGGAGAGCCTCGATGTCTCCAGGCGTCTCAGCCCGGGAGGTAGAATCAGGCTTTTCTGATCTCCTTTCTCCAGTCCGCTATCGAAGGCGACAAGCCAGGCGAGACGCGGAAACGTTCCCAGAGTCTTCCAGGAGCTCCCGGTCAGATAGGGGCATTCTTTCAAACCGAGCTTCCTCAGACGGGGAAGCCCGGCGATTTTTGCAAGTCCGGCATCGTCGATGGCAGTGCGCTGGAGATTGAGGGTCTCGAGATTCTCGAGACCGGCGAGCCCTGCTACGCCGTCTGCGGTGATATTGCTGCAGTACTGCAGATCGAGTCTCTTCAGAGTCTTGATGCGGCCGATATTTTCGAGGACTCCTTCGTCCAGCTCGGAGGCGCTCAGGCAGATTTCTTCCAGGGGAAGTTCGATGAGGGGCTCGCGATCGACAATTCTGAGATCGGCAACCTCGATACGAAGCACCCGGATATCCCGGCGACCTTCGAGGATGTTCAGATCGTGCCGACCGCGTACATTGCCGGTAAGATAGAAGTCGCCTTCCTGCCCGGCCAGGCTCAGTGCCGGCGCCTCGGTGGAGAGCCCGGTGAGCAGCCGATGTCTTGGATCGACAGGTGCGCGAGGAGTGCTGTTCTCGCCCGGGTCCGGGCGATCGAATCCGATGATGGTCGTCACTGCAACGACAGTCAACAGCATCAGCACTGCTGCCGCTGCCCCGGCCCATGGCGCACCGATAGCGGTGGCAGTGATTCCGGCTTCGGCCGGATCAGGTTCGGCATGGCTCAGAGACTCGAGCAGAGACTCGAGAGCTTCTCTCAGCTCGGCGAAGCTCTGGTAACGTCTGCCCGGTGATTTCTCCAGGCAGCGTCTGGTGATCGCCTCGAGACCGGCCGCTTCCCCTGTCTCTGTGTTTTCAGGGAAGCGTGGAACCGGTGACTTGAGATGCTCGAGCATCAGCGCCAGGTTATTGTCGGCTTGAAAAGGCCGCCTGCCGGTGAGCAGCTCGTACATCAGGCAGCCGAAACTATAGATGTCCGAGCGATTATCCAGCTTCTCTCCGCGGGCAGCCTCCGGGCTCATATAAGCAGGCGTCCCCAGTATGGCGCCGGTGAGGGTGACGCTCTTGCCGAGATCGTCGGTCTGGAGCTTGGCTATTCCGAAGTCGACGATTGTCGCCCGGAGATCGCCATTGTCAGTTTGCTCGACAATTATATTGGATGGCTTGATGTCCCGGTGCAGGACGCCGTTCTTGTGCGAATGCTCGAGAGCCCGGGCGATCTGGAGAAGAAGGGGAACAGCCTTTTCCCCCGGCAGGGGCCTCCCCGTCTCCAGAAGGGCGTCCAGGCTCTTGCCGGGTATGACTTCCATGCACAGAAAGAGCCGGTTGCCATCATTTCCGAAGTCGAGAACTTTGACGATACCCGGATGATCCAGCCGGGCCGCTGCTCTTGCCTCTCTGTGAAAACGGGCGATCAGGTCTGGCCGATCCCGGCACTCGAGGATCTTGAGCGCGATAATGCGTTTGAGGACTTGATCCTGGCAGCGCAGAACGACACCCATGCCGCCTCTGCCGATCTCTTCCAGGACCGCGAACCTGCCTGCCACGAGGGTTGTCGGACCCGGACCGCCCGCATCGATTGAACTCGAGCGGGGACTCATCATATGTGGTGCCATGCCTGAGATCATAGGTGCAACTTGTTATCGAATTGTGAAATGGGCGGGGCCGTTTTTTTCTATGTATAGATTGACAACGCTTAATCAGGCTCGCCAGAGCCCGTTCGTCGCGAAAGCCTGCTGTTTAGGTATAATGCCCCCGATGGAAGCGACCAAGCCGATTACGATCTTCCTTGCCGAAGATCACCTTATCTCACGAATGGGGCTCAAAATGCTCCTGGAGCGCACCGAGGAATTTTCGGTGATTGGCGAGGCCGAGGACGGAGAGGCCGCTCTTTCGCAAATCCTGAGCCTCAAGCCCAATGTGGTCATGATGGACCTGGGGCTTCCCAAGGTGGACGGCATTGAAGTGACCAAGCGGGTCAAAACCGCGCTTCCGGACACTCGTATTCTGATTTTCACCACCGCCGACGACGACAAGTCCATCTTCAATGCCCTTGAGGCAGGGGCCGACGGTTATTGTCTGAAGAATATCTCGGCGGAGCTTCTCAAGATTGCCGTCAATTCGGTATTGCAGGGTGCCGCCTGGCTGGATCCGGCAATCGCCCAGAAAGTGTTGCGAGCCCAGGGCAGCTCCGGGTCCAACAGGTCCGAGCAGCCGCAAGGCGCCCCCGGGAACAAGGAAGAGCCTCCGGTCCCGGAGCAATCCGCTGTCGACATTCCGCCCCGACCGCCGAGGGGGCTCACCGAGAGCAAGATCCATTTGCTTTCGCTGGTGGAGCAGGGCAAGTCCTATGTCGATATCTCGAAAGAGCTCAATCTCAACGATTCTCTGGTAAAGGGGCTCCTGAAAGAGCTCATGGCTCAGCTCAAGGACCAGCAGGCCGGCCGCAGTCCGGAGCCCGGAGCGATTCCGGCGGAGCAGACCGGCGAGCAGGGACGCAGCCAGAAGCTGAAAGTCGGGGATCTGGTCGGCGCACATTACAGGATCGAGAAGCTCCTGGGCTTCGGCGGCATGGGCCGCGTCTACCAGGCGAGACACGCTCATATCGAGCGCACAGTGGCAATCAAGACTCTTCACGAGCACCTGGCTTCGGACCCATCCACTCTGGAGCGGTTCAAGCTGGAGGCCGAGGCGACATCGTCCCTTCATCATCCGAATCTGGCCACGGTCTATGACTTCGGGCTGATAGGCGATCGGGTTCCGTATATCGTCATGGAGTTCCTGGATGGCACCAGTCTCGAGCGAGTCCTCGAGAGACGCGGCCGCATCGAGCCGGATCGCGCCACAAAGATTTTCGTCCAGGTGGCCTCGGCCCTGGCTGAAGTTCACAAGAGCGGGATCATCCACCGGGATTTGAAGCCTTCCAATATCATGCTGATTCGCAAAGGCGATAATGCCCAGTTCGTCAAGCTGGTGGACTTCGGCATCGCCAAGGTCCTGGAGGAAGCCAGGGCTACCGACCTCACCCTTGCCGGAGAGGCCCTGGGCTCGCCGCCCTATATGAGCCCCGAGCAGTGCCGGGGAATGACCCTCGATTTTCGCAGCGACCTCTATGCCCTGGGTTGCTTGATGTACGAAACTTATACCGGCTATAAGGCGATCCTCGCCGATACGCCTATGGAAACTCTCATGAAGCATGTCAAGGAAGTGCCTTCCCGGATTCCTTTCGAGAAGTCCAGCCCGAGAGTCGGCAAACAAGTGGAAGATATCATCTTCGCGCTTCTCGAGAAAGCTCCGGAGAACCGCCCGGGCTCGGCGGAGGAAGTGAAAAATCTTCTATCCAGGGCGGTCTCATAACCCTGCCTTAAACAAGCGAGCCTAGACTGTGCGTCATGTACAGAGGTTTCCTTTTCAACACGGACATAGTCGTCTGGGCGATCATCTTGATGGTAGTCCTATGGGTGGTGCTGGTCTCGCGATTCTACTCGACGCCCTTCCGCTGAAGGGGGCCTGTCGATAGGCAATGATCGCGCCTTGTATCCTCACCATCAGCGGTGCTAATTTCTCGCGCCTCGCCAACCGCAGTGCGGTCATGGTCGGCCCTTACCCGGCCACGGTTTTCAAAGCGCTCGACACTGGTTCCCTGCCCTGCTAAATCCCGAATCGGGGCGGAAGCTCGGGCACCTTGATTGCTCGAGTTTCTGGTGCGTGGAGCACATCTGCGGAGGCGATCCCGCCGGCTATGCCAATGATTGACTGATTTGGGAGTGATTTTAGATTAACTACCTGGCCCGACCGGGCAAAATGATCGGGTCTGATCTTGGTGCGATCTTATGCCACAATGCAGCTATAGCAGGGACCAGATACTGGCTCTCGCGCCGGTCGTTCGCTCTGGGGCGAATGCCAGGGGAGCGGCTCGAGACCCTACCAGACCTGTATCGACCTGGCTGAGCCGGCTTTCAATTGCAGTTGTGGAGGTTCTTTTCGGAACCCAACTGGGGGGCGGCACCGATATCAATCGAGCCCTGGCTCACTGCCAGAGCCTGATCAGAAGACCTGGAGATGCCATCATGGCAATGATCACCGATCTCTACCAGGGCGGGGACAATCAGGAGATGCGCAGAGGAGCAGCGCCAATCGCCGCCTCCGGAACGAAAGTAGTCTGTCTCCCGGCTATCAGCGACGAAGGAGCGCCCATGTACGATCATAAGAATGCTTCGGCTTTCGCTTCTTTCGGTATCCCGACTTTTGCCTGCACCCCGGATCTATTTCCTGACATGATGGCCTGTGCCCTCCAGAGGGGCGATCTCGACCATTGGGCCGCCCGCATGGATATAGTAAGCCAGAGAGCCGCTCAGGACCGGGTTTGATATGGATGGCGAAGACCCGGGCATCGAAGTCGAGGCGGATTCTTTTCCGCTGGATCGTTATCTCCCTCTCGGCGAGCTTGGCCGGGGAGCGAGCGGGACAGTCTATCTCTGCCGGGACAGGGTGCTGGGCAAAGAAGTGGCGGTCAAGGTCCTTCATCTTCTGACTGCCGAGCAGCTCCTTCTATTCCAGGATGAAGCCCGGGCCCTGAGCAAGCTGGAGCATCACAATATCGTCTCGATCCTCGATTTCGGCGCCACCGATAGCGGTGTGCCTTTCATGGTCCTCGAGCATTTCCCCGGCGAGAACCTGACGGAGTATCTGGAAAGATCAGGCGTGATGGACGAGGACACCGCCAGGCAGGTTTTCGGGCAGATCATGGAAGGCCTCGCTTATTCTCATAGCCGGGGTATCTTCCACCGGGATCTCAAGCCGAACAATTTCATGCTCCGTAATGCAGGCACCGATAATCTCGAGGTCGAGGTAAAGATTATCGATTTCGGTGTGGCCAGGGTAGCGGAGCTTTCCGGGCGGGTAACTGAGTATCAGGGACGGACTCTCGCCGGTACGCCATTTTATATGAGCCCGGATGTGATCAACGGGCATGCCTATTCCAGGGCATCGGAGGTCTATTCTCTGGGCTGTGTGCTCTTCGAGGCTCTCACAGGCATGAAGCCCTTCGAGGCCGATAGTGCTCTCGGCACCCTCGCTCTGCACGCCGAAGTCGAAGCCCCACGCCTTTCCGATGTGGTGGACCATCAATACAGCAAACATATAGAGGAATTCCTGGCGCAATGTCTGGAGAAGGATCCGGAGAAGCGTTTCGCCACCATGGAAGAGGCGCAGCAGAGACTGGCCCAGTATCCTTCCGAGAGCACCGGCTTTTTTCAAGCGCCAAAGAGACCGGTCGGCGCCCTCTCATCGGCCCGGAAGCCAAAGCCGGCGGTGTTCCTGATTGGGGCGATGGCTGTCAGCCTGATTGGATTTCTAGTGATTCAGGCGATTTTCTCCGAACCGGAGCAAATCCCGGGCGATGCGAAAAATCAGGTCGTGACGGATTCACTTGAGGCTCTCGATTTCAAGGACGTCGAGTATCCGCGTCAGGTCAATATCGGCGGAGGGGTAGCCATGGACCTGAGCAGTAGCGGTCTCGACCGGCTCTCGCTTCGCAATGTCAGCCTGGCCGAGTTCATGCGGGTCAGGCAGGCAGAGGGGTTCGATCTCGAACATTTCGAGATTGTCGACATGCGGGCCTGCGTCCTTGATGATCCAGCCTTTTTCGAAGCCATCGGCAGCGCTCCCAGGCTGACCACGCTCAAAATAGAGATGACTGCTCCCGGTACCATTGCCGCCGGTCCGATGAAAGCATTCTTTTCGAGCTTAGATCGGAATCAGAACCAGAATCCGAATCGTCGCTCTTTCAGCCATCTTCTACTGGCGGCTGGCAGCATCGATCGGGAAGTGTTCGATCTCATAGCCAGGCACGGACAGATCCGCTTTCTGGAGATCAAATCCCGGAGCTTCGATGACACCTGTCTGGCGAAGTTGGCCGATCTTCCCCTGCGTGGGCTCAATATCGCCATGACCGGGGTAAGCGACGCCGGATTGAGAAAGCTGGAGCAAAAAATGAAGGGTCTCCGCAGGCTTTTTCTGCCTTCCTCGGACAGGTTATCCGAAAAGGCGATCCTGGATTTCCGGGCCGGGCATCCATATTGCAGCGTCGAGATCGTTACGGAAGAGCATAACGCTGTCTTCTAGATTCTAAATATTCATGCCTCTTGACTGATTTATAGTTGACCAATGTTGAAATCTGGTCAAAAATTATAGAGTCAGGCAATCGGAGGTTGAGATGGGCAGACCCAGGAGTCTCGAGAACCGTACAGAGGTGGTACTCAGTGCGGCCAGAGAGCTTTTCGGGCGTTACGGGTTCGATAAGACCACTATCGACGATATCGCCAGGGAGGCTGGTATCGGCAAGGGATCTGTCTATCTCGAGTTCGGCACCAAGCAGGAAATCCTCATGGCTGTGATACGCACCTTCGTCATCGAGATGCGCGGCCATATAGAGGATTATATGGAACGTTGCGAGCCGCCCTATCTAGATGCTCTCGAGGGGATGCTCCTGATGCATGTCCTCAATGTCCATGAGCGTGCCACTTCCCAGATTCACACTCCTGATACTCTCCTGCACACCAGTATTCGGGTGCGCCAGGAATTCAAAGATCATTTCGATTTCCTGCAGTCGCGTTTCACGGCAATGCTCAAGAAAGCTGCGAAAAACGGCGAGATCAAGAAGTCCACCGACTTCGAGGCTGTCACCGATACCCTCATTCTCGGTATGGGCTCTCTCTGTCCTCCCTATCTCCGCAACACCAGACCGACCGGCAGCGGCATCCCGGGAAGAGACCAGCTCGAGACCGAAGCGAGAGCGCTCATCAGTCTTCTGGTTGCAGGCGTCAAGCAGAAATACGGCAGGGGAAGGGACTGATATATGCAATCGGCTGCAAGAGAGAGTACAGACACCAACCCTCCGCCGAAAAACGGCAACGGTGGTCGGCATCTTCCGCCGATTCCGCTGATTATCATGTTTTTCGTCATAGTCGGCACCCTTGGCTGGCACTTTCTCGGCCGTCCGAAAGAGCCTGATGACCGGGTCTTCGTCAGCGGCCGCATCGAGGGATATGAGACTGATATCGGAGCCAAGATCGGAGGTCGGGTGGACAGCATACTCTTCCGGGAAGGCGACCTGGTGGAGAAAGGCGCTCTGGTGGCCAAGCTCACTGACGACGATATCCAGGCCCAGCTTCGTCAGATGAAGGCCAGGCACGATGCTGCCCGGGGCATAGTCGAGCAGAGAGCGCGAAATCTCGAGGTGATGAGCTGGATGATCAAGCAGGCTGAGCTGCAATTGAGCCAGTCCAGAGAAGATGTCCTGGCTCAGATCGACCAGAACGAGGCCAATGTCGCCCAGGCGTCTGCCGAGCTCGCCCAGGCGCAGGCCAACCTGCTCGAGGCGAGGTCCTCCCGGGACCTGGCCGCCAAGCGCAAGGTCAGGTTCGAGCGTCTTGTCGGTCCCGGTGCCGTCACCAAGGATGAGTACGATCAGGCTGTCACTAATCACGATACCGCCAGCGCGGCGGTGGAGTCGAAAGAAGCCCTGGTGACCGCGGCGCAGAAGAAGCTCAGGGCGGCCGGGGCGCTGCTCGATCAGGCAAAGGCGACACGTTATACACCCAATATAAGGAACACCCAGGTGCTTGCCACCAGGCAACAGCTCGCCGAAGCCGAGCATCAGCTCACCTCGGCCCGGGCGGAACAGGCTGCCTGCAAAGCTCAGATTGAAGAGATCGATGCCCAGATCGGCTATCTGAATCTGGTCAGCCCAATTACCGGAGTCGTCACCGCTCGGCCGGTGGAGCCCGGTGCTGTGGTGGTGCCCGGTCAGACTCTTTTGTCTCTCATCGATCTCGATAAGCTCTATCTCAGAGGCTATGTACCGGAAGCGAAGATAGGCCGGGTCAGAGTCGGAGAGAAGGCGAAAGTGATGCTCGACTCGTTTCCCGACAAGCCTTTCGAAGGAACCGTAATCGAGATCGATCCGGTGGCGTCGTTCACGCCGGAGAATATCTATTTCAAGGATGACAGGGTGAAACAGGTCTTCGGTATCAAAATAGCGATCAGTGAGCCAGGACGCTTCGCCAAGCCTGGAATGCCTGCTGATGCGGAGATCCTCACCAATGATTCAGAGCGATGACGCGGACCTATGACCAGTAGCGGCGCCAGGGTCTACGATTCAGCCATGCCGGAGTCCGACGCAGTGGTCAGGGCGGAGGGGCTGCGCAAGTCCTATGGCGCTTTCGATGCTGTCAAGGCAGTGGATCTCGAGATCCGCTCCGGCGAGATCTTCGGTCTGATCGGGCCGGACGGTGCCGGGAAGACCTCGATCTTTCATATCATGGGCGGTGTCATGAAGTGGAGCGGTGGCGAAATCGAGGTCCTCGGCAAGAGCCCATCCGAGGCAAGACCACAGATCGGCTATCTTACCCAGCAATTCTCTCTCTATCTCGATCTGAGCGTCGAGGAGAATATCCGGTACTCTGCCTCTCTTCGCAATGTCAGGCAGGACGAATACAGGGAGCGTACCGACGACCTGCTCCGCCTCATGGACCTGCGTCGTTTCAAGAGCCGGCTTGCCGGCAATCTGTCCGGGGGGATGAAACAGAAGCTGGCTCTCTGCTGCTCCCTGGTGGCGAGACCGGAGCTCCTGCTTCTCGATGAGCCGACAACCGGTGTCGATCCTGTGAGCCGCCGGGAGTTCTGGGATATTCTTGCCACCGTCGCCGCCGAGGGCGTCACCATTGCCGTGGCCACGCCTTATCTTGATGAGGCGGAGCGCTGCAACCGCATCGCCCTTATATACGAGGGTCGAATCAAGCAGACCGGTACTCCCGACGAACTCAAAGACTCCCTTCACCTGGAGCGTCTCGAGGTTCGCGCCGGGCGTCATGCGGAGCTTGCCGGCATCCTCGAGAAGGAGCCTCGGGACATGATCTCGGATGTCCAGCAATTCGGCGATCGTCTCGATATCCTGGTTGCCGATCCTGTCTCGGCAGAGTCTCTGGTCACCGGCATTGGCGAGCGTCTCGGTATTGCTATCGATGTCTCCCGCCAGAGACCGACCCTGGAGAATGTTTTCGTGCACAGCCTGCGCAAAGAAGGCGACGAGGAGGAGATGCCCGCCTTCGACTTCCAGCGGGCGAGCCGGGAGAGAACCGGCGAGACGGCCATCGTCGCCCGGCAGATGTCCAGGCGGTTCGGAGACTTCTGGGCCGTCAAAGGGGTTTCCATCGAGGTGGGCTATGGGGAGATCTTCGGTCTTCTCGGCGCCAACGGCGCAGGCAAGACCACGACTATCAAGATGCTCTGTGGTCTTATCGGTGTCACCAGGGGCGAGATGGAGCTCTGCGGTCAGAGGGGCAATTTGAGGAGCTCCGGCCTGAGAGGCCGTCTCGGCTATATGAGCCAGAAGTTCACCCTCTATGACGACCTCACTGTTTTGGAGAACATGGAGTTCTATTGCGGTGTCTATGGAATCAGCCCTCATCTGCGGGCTCGCCGCATCGCCTGGGCTCTGGAGAGTTGCGGACTGTCCGGCCAGGAGAGCCTCATTACCGGCAAGCTGCCGGGAGGCTGGAAGCAGCGTCTGGCTTTTGGTGCCTGTGTCATGCACGAGCCCGAAGTGCTTTTCCTCGACGAGCCCACCTCAGGAGTCGATCCCCTGGCACGTCGTCAGCTCTGGGACCTGATCAGGACCTTCGCTCGCAACGGTACTGCTGTTCTTGTCACCACGCACTTTCTTGAAGAAGCCGAGCACTGCCACCGAATGGCCTTCATGGCTGGTGGCGAAGTGGTGGCTCAGGGCTCTCCCGGCGAGATCAAAGCGGAGCAGCCCGGCCAGCTCATCGAGTTGCGCGCTCAGCCGATTCAAGCAGCTTACCTGGCTCTCAAAGATAGATTCGAGTCCTGGCGGGTTTCCATATTCGCCGATCGTATCCACCTTGTGGCCCTTAGCGGAGATGATCTGGAAAGGGCATCGCAGATCGTCACCGCTGCCGGTGCGAGAATCAGCAGCCACCGCCAGATCCCATTTTCGCTCGAGGATTCATTCATAGGCATCGTCGAGAGAGCCCAGATGGAGGTGGTGAGATGAGCGCCGCGCCCTGCGATTTTTCGCGGATATACTCCCAGTCCGTCAAGGAGCTGGCTCAATTCAGGCGCGATCCCATAACCGTCGGTCTCGCTTTCTTGCTTCCTCTGATCGCGCTATTCCTCTACGGCTATGCCACCAGGCTCGAGGTCAAGGGGATGACGGTGGCCGTGATCAATCACGATCAGGGCAAGCTCAGCCGCGACTATATAGACCGGCTCTTCTCCAGCAATCAGATGATCCCCTCCGGTTGGACGGGCAAAAGTCCCATCGAGCCCCTGGACCGGGGTCTGGCTCGGGCCACGGTGATTATTCCGCCGGAGTTCTCCAGAGATATCAAAGCCGGTAGACAGGCCACGGTCCAGGCCATAGTCGATGCCACCGACGTCAATAATGCCCGGGTGATCAAGAACGGTATCATCGGCACCACCAATTTCTTCATGGAGTCGGAAGGGCTCAATAGGTCGAGCAAGATCCTCGAGCCGCATATCAGGCTCTGGTTCAATCCCGGGCGGGAAGAGGCTCTCTATATAGTGCCTGGCACCGTCGCCCTGGTGCTCTGGGTGTTTCCATCCCTGCTCGCCTCCCTCTCTCTTGCCAGGGAAAAGGAGCAGGGAACCATTCTCCAGCTCTACGCCTCTTCCATGACGGCCTTCGAGCTCATCGCAGGCAAGCTTCTGGCCTATCTCACCATAGCCCTCTGCGAGGCCGCCGTGGTGCTGCTCGCCTCCTTCATATTTTTCGGTATCCGATTCGTTGGAAGCCCGGTGACCTTTTTTGTCGATCTGGTTCTGTTTGCAGCCTGCGCGGTCAATTTCGGTCTCCTGGCCGGAGCGGTGGCCGCCAATCAGAACGCTGCTGTGCAGATAGTCGCCACTGTCGGCTTTACTACTACGCTTCTGCTGTCGGGTTTCATCTATCCGGTGCGCAATATCGCCTACCCCCTTTCGCTTATATCTAATGTAGTGCCGGCTCGTTATTTCATCGAGTCCTGCCGCGACTCATTCGTCAGGGGACCGGAGCCTTTCAGCCACTGGTATATTCCCGTGGCTCTGCTCACTGCGAACGTCGTCCTTCTCAGGCTGTCATCGAAGAAGATGTCGGCGATGCAGTTGCGGGGCTAGCCATGACACCAGGCAAGGTTATACTCCAGACCCGACTCTTCTCCCTGATCATCAAGGAGTTTCACCAGATCCTGCGTGACAAGCAGCTTGTATCGTTGCTCGTCGTACCTCCGGTTTTGCAGCTCATGCTCTATGGGTTCGCCCTGAGTCCCGAGGTCAAGCATATGCGTATGTCGGTGATTGACCTCTCCGGCACGCCGTTCAGCCGGGAGCTCACCGCCGGTGTCGTCAATAACGATGTTTTCGATCTCGGCAAACGGGCAAACTCCATTTCCGAGCTATCGAGGCAGGTTTCTCAGGGCGAGATCGATCTGGGAATGGTGATACCGCCGGATGCCTCCCGGCTCTTCAAAGCCGGCAAGCCGGTGCCGTTGCAGGTCCTGGTCGATGGTGTCGACGCCAATACCGCGGGCATCGCCCAGGGCTATGTCACCCAGATACTGCAGGAGCTCGGCCGGAGTCTCAAAGGTGCCGGCCGGGAGCCTCCAGTCAAACCACAGGTGACTTTTCTCTACAATCCCGGGCTCACCGAGTCCTGGTTTTTCATACCGGGAGTGATGGCGCTGGTTATCGTCATATCAGGGACCCTGGTATCATCGGTCTCGGTCATCCGGGAGAAAGACACCGGCACCCTGGAGCAGCTTCTCATGACTCCGGCCGAGCCCATGGAGATCCTGGCTGCGAAAGTGGTGCCTCTGGTCATGCTTTTGATGGGATCGGTGCTCCTCTGTCTCGGTCTGGCGCTTGCGGTTTTCGATGTTCCTCTGCGCGGAAGCTTCCTCCTCTTCATGGGAGTCTCGATTCTCGCCATATTCGTGGCAGTCTCAATCGGCATGGCACTTGCCACTTTCAGCGGCAACCAGCGCCAGGCTCTGCTCACCTCATTCTTCATCAATCTGCCGGTCATCCAGCTCTCCGGTGCCATCGCGCCTATCGAGAGCATGCCGGATCTGTGCCGGGATCTTTCTTATCTGGATCCATTGCGATACTACGTCAGCTCTCTAAGAGCGATCCTGTTGCGCGGGGTCGGTCTCGAGAGTATCTGGCCGGAGGTTCTCGCCCTGGCGTTCTTTGCTGTCGCGCTCTTCACATTGAGCGCCAGCAAATTCAGGAAACAACTTCAATGATCAGGAGTGCCGTATGAGACCCGTGCGATTGTCGAAGAGAAATGTAAGGCGAAGACCACGCCGGGTGGTTCTGGTGGCGCCTGCTCTCAGTCTGCTCGCAATGATCTCCACGGTGGCGGGAGCGGCTATTGCTCAGGAATCTAGCGGTCCGCTGGACTCTTCTCTGCGGGGACCGATCGATCTCAATAGGCCCACGGAGCCGGTAGAGAGCGTGCCAGTGGATGTCTCCAACGACACCGATGCGTTCGATCCGGACCAGCTCCAGCTCACCCGGCCTGAGTTGAGCGGGCTGATTACCATCAGCGATCGCCTCAGCCCCCTCAATCTCGATGCCACCGCGCCTTCCATGGTCAGCCTCGAAGACGTGCTCAAGACCTGTCTGGAGCGCAATCTCGACATAGGCATAGCCAGCACCGATCGAAGCGTCCAGGGCTGGAAATATCTGGCTTCCGCGGGCAGATTTCTCCCGGTGGTCAAGCTTGCCTACAACTACAATTATCTGAAGGGAACTCTCAATCTTCCCATCGGGCAGTCACCCGATCCGCTGCGGTTCAATAATCCTTTTATCCTGTCGAGCGCAGGGTTCACTTATTACGGCTACCGGGGCGGCAGTGTCTTGTTCGGCGCTCTGAAAGAGCGCAATATGTACAGAGCCAGCCGGGAAGGAGAGAAGCAGACCATCGACGATGCTCTCAGAGACGCTTACGAGAAGTATTACCGTCTTCTCCTGGAAGAATCGGTCCTGCGTATCAGAATCAAGGCTGTGGAAGTATCAGAGGAGCAGGTCAGGCTCAATCGAGAGCTCTTCGAAGCCGGCTCCGCGACCCAGCTCGATGTCATGCAAGCCGAGACCCAGCTTTCCAGGGATCGGCAAAATCTCATCGACCAGCAGGTTAAACGCCGCCAGGTGGCTATCGAATTGGCGGACTTTCTCAATCTTCCTCAAGATCTCGACCTGATGCCCGACAGTCTCGCCCTCAGGAAATGCGAGCTGGTCGATGAGCGCACCGATGTCGGTAAGCTCATCGGCAGGGCCATGACCGGTAGACCGATTCTCAAGCAGAGGGAGCAAGAGCGTCTGGCTGCCCGCAAAGAGATCGTGATCGCCTCAGCGCCTCTGCAGCCGTCCTTGAAAATGGACGGCAATGTCTATGGTATCGGGGAGACTCTGAGCAGCCAGACTCAGACCGTGCTGGGGAGCATACCGGTGGTGTCGCCGAGCGGTAGCGTCGGCAGCGTTCCGCAAGTGCGCCAGGTGAATCGTCAGATCTCGGCTCTTTATCAACTTGGTGTCTCCGTCAACTGGAACTTCGAGGGTCTGGGCACCACCGACATGGCATTGACCCAGGCTGCCAGGGTCAATGCCCGGGCCGCGCAATTGAAACAGACAAAAGAAGTGAACCGGGTCATCAATCAGGTCCGCCAGTCTTTTCTCAATATTCTGCGCACCGACCGCCAGATCGAAGAAGCCCTCACCCAGCTGAGGGCGGCCAGAGAAGAGATCAAACTCGCCCGGCTGCGCTACGAGAACGGGCTTGGAAAAAATATCGACATACTGAAGGCTCAGCAGGACTATACCGATGCTTTGATTCGCAAGGCTACCGCCATCGTCGATTACAATATCGCCCAGGCGAGCCTGCTCAGAGATACAGGTATCATCAGCGTTTCCGCCCTCACCACCAGGAGCCCCCTGAAGTTTTAGAGAGGGTTGAAAGAGAGGGGGATATGTCTTTTTCAAAGAGAAGAAATTCGTTTGCAGTAGTAATGAACTTTTGTAAAATCAGGGTTTCGGGGATTTTTCGTTTTTCAAACCCTGCCACCACAAGTGGTTTGAGTGTCAAGCTGAATTAATAAACCGCTTTACACATGTTGCATTAAACCGATCGCTTCTCCAAAAAAGGATCTTGCCCCGAGTCGGCGATTTACCACTTGTACTCTTTCACCTGACCCTCTTGCCGGGTCTGCTGCTGTTGCCGGTGCTGCTGACCGGGAGGCGGACCGTAGCCGCCCTGACCGGGAGGAGGACCGTAGCCGCCCTGACCGGGAGGAGGACCGTAGCCGCCCTGACCGGGAGGCGGACCGTAGCCGCCCTGACCGGGAGGAGGACCGTAGCCGCCCTGACCGGGAGGAGGACCGTAGCCGCCCTGACCGGGAGGAGGACCGTAGCCGCCCTGACCGGGAGGAGGACCGTAGCCGCCCTGACCGGGAGGAGGACCGTAGCCGCCCCTACCGGGAGGAGGACCGTAGCCGCCCTGACCGGGAGGACCGGAACCCGGTCTCCCGCCTGGTCCGCCCTGCCCCGGATGCGGTGGCAGACCGGAGTGTTTGAAAGTCGAGTCTGGCTGACCTTTCAGATTTCGTGCGATAAACGGGAACTGATCGGTAACGTAATAGTGATAAGTCCCTCCCGGGTACTCAGGCGTCACGCCGAATCTGCCATTGGACTGGTCGAGGTCGCCGGCCCTGGCGATATACTCGAAGTCCTGCATGAATGTGCCGTCATAGGCTCCTCCGGGTCCGTCCGGTCGAGTGCCTTTCTTGAGGCGATAGCTGCTGGCCATCTTCTTGATTCCCTTCTTCGGATTCTTCGCATCGACATAGCCATAAGGCCCATAGATCGGGAAGCCGTCGGCGGCGTAGCCCACCAGAATCACGCCGGGCTTGCCTCTGGATAGACGTTGCCAGAGATCGGTGGGCAGACCGTGATAGTGATAAGTCCCATCCGGCTGCACATGAGCGTTGTTCTCGTCGCAGCCCAGATCGAGCTTGCCGGTGAGGGCTTCATATCGCCAGCTTTTCGATCTCGGATTACCGTCCCAGGTCTCGCCGGTGGACGGATCGAAGGGAATGCCGTTGACCGCCACGCCGATCAAGACTGGAAAGAACTTGCCTTCAGGGTAAACGATCTTGGGATTCAGGGGGACCCGGTAGCTGTGCTTGACGGGCTGAATAGCATTGGGGTTATGCGCATTGGGAAAGGTTCCCACAGGGTGGTCAGGGACGCCGTTTGACTGGATGTAGCGATAGCCGCCCTGGACCGAGATTTTAACCAGACTATCCGGAAGGTTGGCCGATGGTCTGTAGGAGATGAGCTTCTTATTGTTTGCGCTGCCGTCGCTGTGCTGGTGAGCATCGCCACTGGTATCAGAATGATGATGCTGGTGGTGCGGATGCGCCAGGCAGGCACCAGTCGCTGCTGCAAGAGCTGTAAGACCGGATACGATAGTTTTTAGTTTTTTCATAGACCGGGACCGGATCGGAATTTGTAAAGAGCACATTGTACCTCATTGTCGGTAGAATTTAGCCTTAATGAATATCGCTGCTACTTACGACGAATGGGCGTCTTCCTACGACGAAGACCATAACAAGACCCGGGACCTCGACGGTCTTGCTATGAAGGAGCTGCTTTCGTCAAGCCATTTCAGCCATACGCTCGAGCTCGGCTGCGGCACGGGCAAGAATACGCTCCTGCTCGCTTCGCTTTCGGAGCGGGTCACCGCTCTCGATTTTTCAGCAGCGATGATCGAGCGAGCCCGGCAGAAAGTGACATCGGACAATGTCAGTTTTATTGAAGCCGATATCACCCGGACCTGGCCTCTGGAAAACGGACAGTTCGATTTCGTGGTCACCAATCTCGTCCTCGAGCATATCAGTAATCTCGAGCCGATTTTCGTCGAGGCACACAGGGTGCTTGTTCCCGGAGGCAATCTCCTGATCAGCGAGCTTCATCCTTTCAGGCAGTATCTGGGCTCTCAGGCGAATTTCAAGCGTTCCACCCCTGATTCGGAAGAGGGCGCGGTGAAAGTGGATGCGTTCACCCACAATATCAGTGAGTTCCTTGACCGGGCTCGCGACGCCGGCTTTTCGCTTCTTTCATTGCAAGAGTGGTGGCACGAGGAGGACGCCGGGCGTCCTCCCAGGCTGCTCACTCTCATGCTCGAAAAAATGTAGTCCAGCGGTCTGCTAAACTATGGCGGGATGCGGCTCGGGGCCGCAGCCGACAGGGGCTCTCTTGATTGCCAAGAGAATTCGCGAGGGTATTTCTATGTCTCACAGTGCTGCAAGCCTTTTTCGTCTGGGTGAGGACAAGACCGAATACCGGCATCTGACCGGGGATTTCGTCAAAGAGGAGATGATTGGCGGGCGCAAGATTCTCAAGGTCGAGCCCGAGGCCCTCACTGTCCTGGCGAAAGCTGCTTTTACCGATATCGCTCACCTTCTGAGAACCAGCCATCTCGAGAAGCTGAGAGGCATCCTGGATGATCCCGAGGCATCGGACAACGATCGATTCGTCGCCATGGAGCTCTTGAAAAACGCCAGCATCGCTGCCGGCGGAACCCTGCCCATGTGCCAGGATACCGGTACCGCCATCGTCGTCGCCCACAAGGGGGAAAATGTATTCACCGGTGCCGATGACGGGTCCATGCTCAGCGAAGGGGTCCGCAAGACCTATAACGAGTGCAATCTTCGTTACAGCCAGATGGCACCGCTTTCTATGTACGAAGAGACCAATACCGGCAGCAACCTTCCGGCTCAGATAGAGATCTACTCGGAGCCCGGCGATCAGTACGAGTTCTTATTCATCGCCAAGGGGGGCGGCTCCGCCAACAAGACTTATCTTATCCAGGAGACCAAATCGGTCCTCAATCATGATGCCCTGATCAAATTGCTCACCCAGAAAATCGGCGGTCTCGGCACATCGGCTTGCCCTCCTTATCACCTGGCAGTGGTTATCGGTGGGCTGTCCGCCGAGCTTACTCTCAAGACCGTGAAGCTGGCAAGCTGTCACTATCTCGACAACCTGCCTACGAAGGGCGACAAGTCCGGAGCCGCTTTCCGCGATCTGGAGCTCGAGAAGGAGATCTTCGAGATGACCCGCAAGCTGGGGATCGGCGCCCAGTTCGGCGGCAAGTATTTCTGCCATGACGTGCGGGTTATCCGTCTGCCCAGGCATGGCGCCAGCCTTCCTATCGGAATCGGAGTCTCATGCAGCGCCGATCGCCAGGCCATGGCCAAGATCGATAAGGACGGTCTCTGGCTCGAGCAGCTCGAGCACGATCCGGCTCGATTCCTTCCCGAAGTCGAAGAGAAAGACCTGAGCGGCCAGGCTCTGAAAGTCGATCTGAACCGGTCCATGGAGGAGATCCGCAAAGAGCTCTCGGGCAAGCCGCCGGGAACAAGACTGATGCTCACCGGCACTTTGCTGGTGGCCCGGGATATCGCCCATGCGAAATGGAAAGAGATCGTCGAGAGCGGCAAAGATCTGCCCGAATACACTCGCAAGCACCCGATCTATTATGCCGGTCCCGCCAAGACTCCGGCAGGCTATGCCTCCGGCTCTTTCGGTCCGACCACCGCCGGGCGCATGGACTCTTATGCCGATCTGCTCATGCAGCGCGGCGCCAGCCTGATCACCCTGGCCAAGGGCAATCGCGGCGCCAACGTTCGTGAAGCATGCGGACAATGGGGCGGTTTCTACCTCGGTACTATCGGTGGTGCAGCCGCCAGGCTCGCCCAGGACTCGATCAAGAAAGTGGAAGTGATCGATTTTCCCGAGCTGGGCATGGAAGCGGTGCACCAGATCCAGGTCGAGGATTTCCCGGCTTTCATCGTGATCAATGACAGAGGCGAAGATTTCTACGCCGGCGTCATGGAAAAGCTCGTGGCAATAGAGAAATAGAGTCTCTTGCTTTCAGGGGGCCGCTTTCTGCACGTCGAAACCGGCTTCGCCTGTGACCGTGCGTCTCAGCTCGACATTGAAAACGACCTTTTTCCTGTCGCTGCCCCGGGGGAATCTCGGGATCTCATATCGGCTGATCAGATCTACCGAGCGCAGGGCGGCCTCGCGAAACTCGGTCTCGGCTTTGACATCGCGCTCGACACCTTCTGCCGGAGTGAAATCCTCGACTATGCCCGAGATGTCCTGATTGACGGTCACAGTCACCTGGACATGAGCAGTTCCCGGACCGACCTCGGCGTGTTTCCAGCGGGCATAGATAGCTCCCGCCGTGAGGCGGAACCATTGCTGCCAGCTCGCTGTCACCGGTCGAGCCGAGATCCCCTTCAGTAGAAGAGGGCTGGCATTGAGACCGGCCGCGCCTTTTGCCGATGATTCCTGCGCAGACCAGGAGCCACCCAGACCTTCCCTTGTCGATCCTGGTACCGATACATGGACCTGATATCCGGGTGAGAAGGCCACGGCTCCGTATGGCGAATGCCTGATGATCGGCAGATGGTGGTATGGGTCAGGCGTCATATGCTTGGGCTGAGGTATCTCTTTGACCGCGAGTCCCGGAGAATAGGTCATCAGTCCGTTGGCGGGGGTGTGAGAGACTGCCGAGCTGTTGGGGTTCCAGGGAGCGGGACGGGGAGGAGGGCTCGTGTGGGCTTGCGAGAAGAGGGGGTGAGTCGCGCTCGTTGAGTGATGCGAGTATATGAAAGGAATTGTGCCGTGCGTCTGCCCGATCTGCGCGTTCAAAAGAGGATGGTATTGCGGCACCGGTCTATGTCCGGCTGGATACATGGAGCCGCTGAACTGGATTGCACCGGCTCCGTGCAGCTGGCTGGCCTTCTGACTCCCGGTCGTGACTTCCACATGAGGTTTGAGAGAAGCGCCATCCTGAATCCCTCCCTGAAGGACGCCGGAGCTTTCCTGGCCCGGTGCTTCCGGAGCGGTCGATAAAATGCTCAGAAGGGTTGTGAGCAGGATGCTCGTTACCGAAAGTGAACTGGAGCGCATGCTTATCTTCTACCCGCTATCCCTGACTCGGGATCGGATATCTGCTCAGCTCACCTTGAGAATCTCGAAACCCCTGCCCTTCAAATGATCGATAAGCACTCTGCCGCAGCCGGGCATCAACCAGAGAGGTAGATCCAGCGTCTTCTCGTGAGCCGTTGTGAGAATGAGCGAGGCAGAATCCTGATATGGATAATACTCGCAGGATACTACCTCGTTCAGATTGATGCGCGTGTACTTCCTCTCGTTGGAAAGCTGGTCCAGCTCGAAGAAGTAGAGAAAATCGCCGGCGATCTCGATGACGAATTGCGTGGCGATTCTGTGTCTCAGCCGCCGGAGGGATAGAATGAGATAGGCCGCGAAGACCGAATTGATCACCAGTATCATCGAGGCGAAAGCGGCGCTTTGCGAGTAGGTTGTCCAGGCTGCGATGTACCAGACGATCACGAAAGCACAGGCGAACAGATACACGCCGGTCACGGAAAAATAGCCTGGGCGCTCGCTTGCTGGTAGCGATGTGAGTTGAATCCGCGCCGAATGAGTGTCGTAGATTTGTGCAGTGTTGTTCATACTCAGTTGCTAGCACATTCGAGGCAAAGCGATGCCGCCTTTTCCGCTCATTCTTGAATAGCCGCTCTGGCGACGTCGAATCCTGCCGCACCATCCACGGTTCTTCTCATGTCGACGGCAAAGACCACCTCAGTCTTTGCCGATCCCCTGGGAAAGCTGGGAATCTCGAAACGGCTCAGGAGATTGACCGAGCGCAATGCTGCTTCGCGAAACTCGGTCTCGGCATGGATATCGCGCTCGACACCTTCGGCAGGGGTGAAATCTTCCACCTGACCGACTATATCCCGATTGGCGGTGACGGTGACGCGTACCCGGGCGAGCCCCGGGCCAACCGCGGCATACTGCCAGCGACTGTATATGGCCGAAGCGGTTTTGGTGTACCATTGTTGCCAGTTTTCGGCCACAGGCTCGGCGGCGACTCCATCCAGGAGCAGCGGTCTTGCGTCGAGAGCCCCGGGAAGAACCGGCTGAGCGAAGATCATATTGGCGGGAATGCCTATGGGGGTGGCGTTGAGGCCGCCGTCGCCACCGGGGGATCCTGCCGACCAGTTACCACCGAGGCTCGATTTGATCAGGCCCGGCACCGAGACCGCCACTTCGTAGCCCGGCGAGTATGCAACGATTCCTTTTCTGGCTGGCTTGATGGCGACTTCGTAGCCCGGTGAATATGATTTGATTCCTTTGGTGCCGGCTGCTTCTTTTACTTCGTAGCCAGGACGGTAGGTGCTGATACCACTAATAGTGGTGCTCGCATGAGCCATGGGGAGAGAGCCTGACGAATAGACGCCGAATTCCGGAGACCAGGTCATGATGCCGTTGCGGGATGGGGTGATCTTGATCTCGTCGGCATCCCCGTAGGTGGTGATTCCTTTATACGATGATCCCACCGAGATGGTTCCGCCGCCGGTGGACTCGAACCTGGTCTGAGAGGAGGGACCGAAAGTCATAATGCCGTTGCGTGGTGTGAGAGTGTAGGTCGAGACTGGCGGAATTGTCCCGCCATAGGTCCTGATGTGCGGCGATGGTCCGGAGGGCGCGCGAAATACCGGGTGTGGCAGGGGTTGTCCAGGCTTGTAACTGTTGCCCCCGGCATATTGAGTGATTCCGGCGCCCATTGGTGTCCCCGCGGGCTTGCCCTGACTGCCGGGGATCACGTCCAGGTGCGGCTTGAGACTGGCTTCGTCTTTGACACCGCCTTCGAGAGTCTTGCCTTTCTTGCTGCTACCGGTATCCTGCTTCTCTATCGAGCCTTGCAAGTCTGCCTGACCGGCTCCGGCAGCGCGTGCTTGCAGCCCCGAGCAGGAAAGGCTCAGCGATAGCAGGCACGATAGCAGGGCGAAATTGACACGCATATTTTCAATCTACCACCGGCCGGGGTATAGCCAACCCGACAGAGGCGGCACGCCCGGGCTCGAAAGGGTGAATGGCAGGCACAATCGGGCTTTTCGCCATGCCGAAAGCGTCTATATGGAAATTTCGTTTTTTCGAGCCGTTTTCGGACGGGGCGGGTATAGACTCTAAGGCGTCCTACGTCAGATACCGATGCGAGATTCGATATGATCAAGTTGCGGAGCGTGTTTCCCCTGACTCTGGCACTGGCGTTCCTGCTGTTGCTGCCTGTTTCGACCCAGGGCAAGGAGAAAGAGAACAAGGATACCATTGTCGGACCGGCAAAAGTGACTATGGGAGACAATGTCGCCACTATCGATCTGCCTGAAGGCTACGCTTTCATCAAGCAGGATGTCGCCCAGAAAATCCTGGAGGAGCAGGGCAATCCTCATGAAGGTGTCCTGGGGATGCTTATTCCCAAGCCCAAAGGGGAAGACGAGTCCGTGGAGTTTTTCGTGGTCTGCATGTTCCATGATATGGGCTATGTGAAAGACGACGATGCCGAGAAGATCGACGCGAAAGAGCTCCTCGAGAGCTACAAGGAGGGCACCAGGGAGCAGAACAAAGAGCTCGAGTCCCGGGGCATTCCGCCGGTCTACATCGCCGGCTGGGCTGAAGAGCCGCACTATGACAGGACCGTACACCACGTCATCTGGGGCATCTCGGCCAGGGATGAGGACTCCGAGAACTCTCCTGTCACCCTGGTCAACTACAATACTCGGATTCTCGGACGCAAAGGCGTTCTTTCCATGAACCTCGTTACCGGCCCCGACACTCTCAACGAGGATAAGCGCCAGGTCAACGAGCTCCTCAAAAAGACTTCCTTTGTAGCCGGCAATCGCTATGAAGATTTCAAGCCAGGCGTGGACAAAGAGTCTGGTCTCGGTCTTACCGGTCTCATACTGGGTGGCGGAGCGCTGGCCGTGGCCGCCAAGACCGGATTGCTGGGCGCTCTTAGCAAATGGCTGATTGCCGCCGTGCTTATCGGCAAGAAATTCATCATCGTTATCGTCCTGGCTGCGGTTGCCGGCTTGAAGGCGCTTTTCGGCGGGGGCAAGAAGAACGACTACGAATAGAATTTCTAATGCCGGTGAGCTCAGCATCTTTATGTCGATGGATAGTGCATCTACCCATGGTGTCATGGCATCGGAGTTGGTGATGGTCGATAGATTCACCCGGGCGATGCGGGTAATCAAAGTGCCGCCGCCCTCCGGGGAGGAACTTTATTTTTGGCTCAGTGCTGGCCCCAGAGGACTTTTTCCTTCGAGCCTGCGCTTGTCACCGGCGAACCACCTCCCCGGACCCAGTTGCTGGCCGGGCGGCTGCTCTCGCCCGTCATGCGGGTCTGGCGCCGCCTGACCTGATCCGGCACCTGACCGATGAATTCTTTGTGGCGCACAGCTTCCGGCGGCTTGTCAGAGACTCGGCCATTGTCGATGAACTCTCCGCGGGTATTGCGAAAGTCCTCGTTCTTGTCGTAGAGAGGGCGGCCGTAGTCCGAGAAGACGGCTACGTCGAACTTGCTGTAGGGGACGAAAGGACGGCTCGCCATACGCTCGTGCAGGATCCGGTCGGTTGTCTTGAAAGCGTTGGACGCGGACATTCTTCCTTGATTTCTCTGATTCCTCTGACCGGCTTGACCATTCCCCCTCTTCTTGTTGAGCACTCCGAGAGCGGCTCCGCGATCGAGGATGGTATCGGATGTATTGAGCCGGTGCTCCGCCTCATACTCCTGGTCGAAGCTCTGCATGCGGCTTCGCATCACCATGCTGGCTGGATGCTCGTCGATATGCGCCATTTGCATTTGCTGGAAGAGCTGTTTCTTTTGAGTGCTGCTGTAATGCGGATTTGTGTAGAGATCGTGGATACGCGCAGCGAAAGCCACCTCGCGAACGAGATCGCTGGGGTTCCAGTAGCCGGGCAGGCAGTGCATTACCGTGCCGTCGCCGGCCAGCAGGAATGTCTGGAGATTGTGGGGTCCGGCTCCATTGGTGGTGTTGATGGCGTTGCCGCCGACTTTGTGGCTGCCGGAGAATCCGGAATAGGGCTCGGAGGAGATGTCGCGATAGCCGCAGACGACCTCGTCCCTCAATACCGAAAGTGCTGGTTCTTGCGAGAGCGACACGGCTCTCAGGCTATTGGCGGCACTTCACGTGGCGCCGTCCATCTTGCCTACCAGATGGACCCAGAGGACCATTTTGCTCTCTTTCCTGGCGTCCATAAGGGCGCTATTGAGAGAAGTGTGCCACTTGATGTTCGAGTTGACCTTTTTTATATTCTCCTTTGCCTGATCGCCCTGGATGACAATCTGCCTGGCATCGGCGGGGCAGAACCCGACAATCAGAGATAGAGATAGAGATAGAGATAGAGACAGTGTCAGGGCGGTGACCACTCGAGATTTATGTGCCATGGCGAAACCCTCGATTTCGTTTATATAGATGGAGCCCGGTCCGAGATCGGTCCCGGGGACCTTGCCCTCGGCTCGAACAGGGCTCCATATTGACAAACGACTTTTGTTCCAGGAAAGTTCAATTGCAATCGTGATTTAATCTTTAAATCCAATGATTACTCCAATGTTCCTATCTTGGTAGTTTTCGGAGCCTGAGGCTATGGTTGAGAAGGGAGCCCGGATTTAATCTATGGACGAAAGCGCCAAAGAGAAGCGATTACCTGTGCCGATCATAGTTGTCGGCGTCATTCTCGTCGTTATAGTAGCCCTGGTGGTTGTCCAGTCAACCGGCAAGAAGTCTCTGGTGACAGCCTCGGGAGAGGTCACCGAGATACTCGAGTCAGGCGGAGAAGACTCCAGCGTGGAGAAAGGAACAATCAAAATCAAATACAAGTTCACCCTGGCAGGCAAAGAGTATCAGCGAAGCCAGACGGTAAGGAGCGGACCGGGTCTGCTCCTTGCCCGGGGGCAGAGCATCAAGGTGCAGGCCCGGTCCGACGACCCGTCCGAGTCTCATATCGTGCTCCCGACACCGAACCGTTATCCGGACAAGTCCGGGATGAATTTCCGTACAATGCCCCAGAAGGGCGATCAAACGAGGAGCCCTTGAGTGAATACCATAATTGACAAGAACGAGCCTGAAAAGAACGAGCCGCTCAATGTCACGGGAGTAGCCCTGATCATAGCTGCTGCCGTTGCGCTCATGCTCGGCGTGGTCAGGGCTTTCCCCGACACCGCCATCTATTTCATCGTCGGCTTCTACGTATTCCTGCTCTTCCAGCCTGTTCTCAATGTGAAGGCCAGCACCCCGACCAGGCGTCTCGCTCTGGAGGCGGTCATCGCTGCTTTTGCCTGCGGTGTTCTGTTCATTCTTTTCAAGCTTTTCGGTGCCGAGCTCGATCAGGTGGAGGTGGCGATAATCTTTGCTGCCGGGCTCGGTATAAAGCTTGTTTTCTACCCTGTCTACGGGGACGGCAGCGAGAATTGAGCCTGTCTAATGTCTGTTCTTTCCGGCTGACGTAACTTAGTCGGACATAGCAGCTATAGGCACCGATATAGATGAGGTTAGATTCCATGGTTTTCGCGCGTTACCGGCGGGCTCTTTCGGCCCTGTCCCTGAGCGCTCTGCTTTTCCCTGACCGCTATTAGCCTGCCTTCCCGGGCTGCGGCTGAGCCTCTCAAGCTCGACGCTACCCAGACCAGGGTCCTGCAGCTGGTCAGGGACGATCAGATCGATGCGGCACGCGCCCTGGTGAGAAAGACCCTGGAAGGCAAAAGCGATCCCGAGCTCAGCTATCTGCTCTCTGTTCTCGACTGGAAGTCCCAGGACTACAAAGCCGCCGCCGCCAATCTCGGGGTGGCTCTGGCGGGCAGGGACGCCCAGGACATTCGCGGTCGGGCTCTCATCCTCAATCGTATCGGGGACTGTCATTACGAGACCCGCACTCTCAAGAAGGCTCTGGATTTTTACCAGGAGGCGATAGCCGAAGCAGAGAAGCTTCCCGAGACCGACAACCTTCCCGTGGCTTTCTATCAGGATGCCGTGGGCACCCTGATGCTGCTCAAGGATATCGACCGGGCCGAGACCTATGCCCGCACTATGGTGGATATCGCCTCACGGCGCGAAAGCAACAAAGTCGCCGATGCCGCCGCCCGGCTCTGGGCCAATCTTCAGCTCGGCACTATCTATCGCCGCCAGGGCAAAGAGAAAGAGATGAAAGAGCACCGCAAGAATAACATGGCCCTGCTCGACAGCCTTCTCACCCTGCGCTCCGAGCTGGAAGAAGCCGGACAGCTCCCCGATGCGAAGACCTTCGAGAAATATTTCTTCGACCAGTACCTGGCTCAGAACAATCCTCGCTCAGTCGCCGAATATCTCTGGCTGGCAGCCGAGTTCCGTCCGTTGACATTGCCCCTGATCGAGTGGCGCAGCCAGCTCGGTGCGCCAAAAGCCATATTGCTATGCATTCATGGTCTCGGTCTCGACAATAACGCTTTCTCTTCCTTCGGCAAGGCTCTATCGAAAAGACAGTTCTCTGTCTACGCGCTCGATGTGCGGGGCTTCGGATCCTGGCTTTCCATCCCCGGGCAGGAGGATGTCGGCTTCAGTACGGCCCTGGCGGATATTGTTTCGGTGACTTCTATGATTCAGGAGCGACATCCGGGAGTGCCGATCTTTCTGCTCGGTGAATCCATGGGTGGTGGCATTGCCCTGCGCGCCTGTGCGGGCAGCCCGGAAGGCATCAGTGGTGTGATCGCCTCGGTGCCCTCGGCGGAGCGTTTTCAGGGCCGGCGTATGGGTCTTTCTGTAGCCGTGCATTTTCTCAACGGACCCAGTAAACCGTTCAATATCGGCGAGACAGTGGCGGAGAAAGCCACCGTCAGCGAAGACTACCGCAAAGACTGGGCGGCTAATTTCAAGTCGAAAATGAAGATGTCTCCCAAAGAGCTTATCAAGTTCGCTGTTTTCATGCGGACCACCGAGAGGCAATGCAGCAAGATCGATAAAATGCCGGCGCTCATTGTGCAGGGGCTCAAAGACAGGCTGGTGAAGCCGGAAGGCACCTACAAGATGTTCGACGCCATCAGCTCCGAAGACAAGACAATGCTCATCGACGGCACTTCCGAGCACCTGATTTTCGAGAGCGACCGGCAGTCGCAGATTCTTCTCGATACTCTGACATCCTGGCTGGACAATCATATTGCAAAATAACTGATACCGTTTAATGCGCTCTTTCTCGAATTCATGTAGCTTGGACCCTCAGCCACACGACAGAGGGAGATTGTTCGCATGCGTAAGATTGTTGTCGCCTCGATCCTGGCGGTAAGCACGGCTTTTTCAATGGTTCTGAGCCAGCCTTGTCAAGCAAGGGGCTCGGAGATGTCCACCCTGAGCCATAAGAAGATTTTCAAGGGGCGGGTGACCAATGCTGTTTCCCAGGGCTCCGTCTATTTACAGAAACGGGACTATGACAAAGCCGCCGATTCGTTTCGCAAGGCAATCAATCGTAATTCCAGAGATGTAGATGCCATCAACGGCCTCGGGCTGGCTCTTGCCCTGCAGTTCAAGCTCGACGGTGCCGAGGAGCAATTCAAGCGCGCCGAGAGTCTCGACCCTAACAATCCGGTGACCAAGGTCGGTAAAGCGATCCTCACCCGCAACCGCCTGCAGTCCTCCAACAATACATACAGGCAGAACAAGAAAGCCCTTCTCGAGCAGGCCGAGGCCGATTGCAAGTCGGCAATCGCCAGCGATCCCAATATGCCCGAAGCCCATGCCGTGCTCGGTCTTGTCTATAAAGAGCAGGACCGCCTGGACGACGCAGCCTCGGAGTTGCGGATCGCCCTCAAGAACGACCCCAGCTACGGATTCGTCCTCACTCATCTGGGTATCGTGGAGCTCGATCAGGGCAATGTCACCGACGCCATGAGCCATCTCAAGAGAGCCATCGCTCTTGATTCCAAGAACTCCACGGCCCACTATGGGCTGGGCAGAGCCTATCTGGCGCAGAATGACGTCAATGCCGCTCTCAAAGAGCTGAATACATCGGCGGCGCTTTTCCCGAACAGCGCTCCGGTGAATATCGCTTTCGGCGACGCTTACTCGATGCAGGGCAATTTCGTGGCTGCCGTGCAGAAGTATAAAGAAGCCGTACGGATCAAGCCCGAGATGATCAAAGCCTATCTCTCTCTGGCCGATATCAGGGAAGCCAGAGGCGATCTTGAATTCGCCATCGCCGACCTGCGCTCGGGCATCGAGCTCAATCCCGAGAACAGCGAGCTGCAGACTCGCATCGGCGAGCTTTCCCTGCAAGCCGAGAAAGTCGATGACTCCATCAAGGCTTTCAAGAAAGCCCTGGAGCTCGACAATGGCAATACTCGCGCCGTGGACGGTCTCACCCGAGCCTATTATGTGAAGACCCAGAAAGACAGCAACGGCGCCTTTTTCGTCTCCAACGATTTCGAGGAGGCAGAAAAATCGATCAATGAAGCAATCAGGCTCAATCCGAACAGTCTCCAGCTTCGTCTGGCGGCGGCCAAGCTGAGAGCTCTTTCGGGCAAGCCGGTGGATCTAAACACGGTCGGCCAGCCCACCAATGACGCCGAGCGTATCTCATACGCCGAGGCTCTGCTCGCCCAGGATCGTTTCGACGAGAGCGCCCAGCAGATGCAGATGGTGGTCAATAACACCAGCGATCAGAAGCAGCTCTTCGCTCTGGCGGACCTGGCAGTCACCATCAGGGACTTTCCGAGCGCCGAAGCCGCTTATAAAAAGGCCGGTACCACAAATGGTGGCGCCGAGCGCAGCAAACGCGGGCTGCATCAGGTCGAGACCCTGCAGGAAGCCGCTAACCGCGACTTCCGCCTGGCCAACGACCTGGCTCGCAAGAAGCAGCGTCCCTCGGCTATCGACAATTTCAAGAAGGCGGCTTACGAGAATCCGCGTCTTGCCGAAGCTCGCCTCGGCCTTGCCGACACCATCGAGAAGAGCCGCAGCAAAGACCCTGCCCAGCTCCGGGAGGCAGCCCGGCAGTACAAGGCATATCTCGGACTGAAAAAGGACCTGCCTGAAAAAGAGCAGCGCAAATATCAGAAGAAGATCGAGAAGCTCGAGCTGGCTGCTTACAAGATCGAGCAGCGCACTCTGGCTACTCACTAATATGATTTCGGCAAATGGGACGCGATTCAGGTAATCAGCCAGGGACGGCCGGGCCGGTATTCTCAGGCCTGGTTGCCGGCAGGCTGCTCTTTACTATGTATGGCGTCTGCCTGAGCCTGGTTCTGACCGGATGTTCCGGGGATGAGTCTTCGCCGGAGACCGAGACGCCCGGAAAAGACAGGAGAATGGCCGAAGAGCGCAACATGCCTTTCCTCGGACAGGTCGACAATCCCCGTTATAAGTCGCAGTACATGGGGAAGAAGCTGACGACCTTCGCCGACTATCTCGCTGCTGCCCGGGATGCCCAGGAGAAGAACGCATACTATGAGGCCTACCAGTTCGCCCGCAAAGCTGCCGCCCTCGAGGACAGGTCCGGGGAGGCTCACTATATCATCGGTGTGGGTCTGTGCGCTTCGGCCTATGGTGACGAGGACGAGGCCCTGGCCGAGCTCAAGCGGGCAATCGACCTGGGCTTCGAAGACGGCAATCTCTATGAGTATATGGCCAAGATCTATGACGGCAAGAAGCAATACGGAGAGGCCGTCAAAGCGCTTACCAGGGCAATCGAGCTGCGGCCCACCGATATCGGTCTTTATGGCGAGAGGGCTGCCATGTACGTTTTCACAGGCGATTTGAAGCAGGCGGAGAAGGATTATACCAGGCGTATCGAGATGTCTGATTCGAGGCGGTCCGAAAGTCTTCTCATCAGGGGTCGCTTCTATGAGGGCCAGAAGAGATACGAGGAAGCCCTCGCCGACTATACTGCCGCAGTGGAGCATGACCTCCGCGAGACCGACGAGCTTCGCGCCCGGGTCGGTGCCCTTGTCGCTCTCGGGCGGCGAAAGGAAGCCGTCGAGGATCTTGATGAGATCATCGAGCGCAACCCCAATGACGACGATTCCATAAGGACCAGAGGAAATCTCTACTTCGAGCTGGGGAATCTCGAATCGGCTCTGAAAGACTTCAGTACTGCCATCCAGCATTCGCCGGACCAGGACAGGCTCGCCTACGAGGCCAGAGCCCGGGTATATGACAGGCTCGGTCGAAAGGACCGGGCTGAGGCTGACAGGAAGGCAGCCAGAGAGATCGCCGATGCTCCGGCGGAAAAACCCATATATTAGGTCGTTGAAGCCTGAGTCCGGTTATAATTTGACTTCTTGCGAAGAGGAGCTATCGCCGTGCCCGAAAATAATCCGAGCGCCACTCGATCCATAAAGTTCTCCAACCGTCTTGATCCGGTGGAATCGAGAGAGGATCTGCCGTCTCTCTGGCTCGATACACCCATCGAAGAGTTGATCGGCGCTCATAATTTCGGCAAGGAAATCGAGGGGGCGAGCCAGCCGCGACTGCTCATCGTCTCCTGCATCGAGTTCCGTTTCAGCCCCCAGATTCCCAACAACTTCGCTTATGTCATCCGCTCCGCCGGCGGTCGCATGTCCAACCTGGCCGGGTCGGAGTTCGCCCTCTCTTATATCTTCGCCAAAGGTGTCCGGCATATCGCCATCGTCGGTCACAACGATTGCGGCATGACCAAGGTCGAGGAGTCCAAGCCTGCTCTCATAGAGGCTCTTATAGACCAGGGCTGGAAGAAGGAGAAAGCTGTCGCCTTTATCGAGGAGAATGCCGGAGGCTTCGCCATGGACGACGAGATCGAATCCCTCCGCCGCGAGTTTCTCAGACTTCGCTCGCTGTTCAACAATGTCGTGATTGCTCCTCTGTTCGTGTCCCTTTCCAGCAATCGTCTGCACATTCCGAGCTGGCATTCCCTATATAAGAACAGCAATCAGTAAGTCCTGCCACAGCTCTGTAACGGAGCCGCCACCTGTTTGACACACCTGCCCGGCTAAGGTGTGTGTATTCGCTCTCATCGTTATTTGAGGACAGGTAAATGAGCAATCAGTTTTTTGAGCAGGACAATCAAGTAAGAGATGTCACCAGTGATCCCACAAACCCTGTGACTTACCAGGCAGCAAACGAGTTTTTGCAAAGCGACAGGATCACCGGCACCAATGATCGATCGAAAGAATTCAGCCGGCAGCTCGCCGAGGAAGGTGTTCTGCCGCAACTGCTGGTTTCGGAAATGGACAGGATCGATATCGATGGCAATAATGAGATCACCCGGGCAGAATTGAAGATGGCTCTCAATTCGAGCAACAGCTCGGTTCTTACGAAGCTTGCCGCAGATTATGCCCTGGAGAATTTCAAGACCATAGATGTAAGCAACGATTGGCTCGGAGGGCTCTTCGCCAATCACGATGTCCTTTCCAGAGATGATGTCGGCGACTGGGCCAAGAAAAACCCGATCAAAGAGCAGGACCTTCCCGGTGACGGTGTCGGTGCCCGGATTCTAAACGAGAACAGGCACAATCTCGACCTCAATTCGGACGATAACGTTACGCAGGACGAGCTCACGATAGTCATGGAGAATACCGAGAAAGGATCGGATCTGCACGAGGCCGCCCGCTATGCCTCCAATAATTTCAAGCGTATAGACGAGAGCGACGACTGGCCCGTGCTCGGTATCCTGGCGGATCACAGCAAACTTTCGATGGACGACATCAAGCACTGGTCCGATAAGAACAAAGACGGCACCTTCACCAGTCTTGGAAGGTCCGGAGCGGTTGCTGACGCGAGAACAGGCACCGAAAGCGATGCCGGTTCCGAAGCAGTCCCCGAAGCAGGCACCGAATCCGATATCGAATCCGATACCGTAAACGGTGCCAGGTCCGGAATCAGCGCCGCGGCGCATGCCGTCGCTGACGCGGTGACCCGAGCTCACACCCATGCCGGAACCCATGCTGAAATGGGCGCGGGGGCAGGCTCGGGCAACAATATTGTTAGCGCAGCGAAGCCGGATGAGAGTGTCGAGGAGGCGTGCGTGAAACTGCTCGAAGACCCGAATGCATCACCGGAAGTACGGCTTCGGGCTGTGACCAGGCTCATCGAAAACGGAATCGGCGAGGTTTTGTTGCATGACGCCGACGGTCGCGAGTTTCAAGCTCGCTTGAGCTTCAGTCCCGTGTCCCCGGGCAGCCAGCGCAATTACATCACTATGTGGGCCGATGTGGATGGCAGACCCCGGCCGGTCCTTCGGGCCATCGAAGACGGCGGCATGTTTCAGCAGCAGATCGGCGCCGACGGCAAGCCGGTGAGCTATTACGGATCCGCCTGGGGTGCCGGTGGCAATACGGTTTTCAGATAGATTTGCAGAGGGAACCGGGAGCCATGTCACGGCGCCTGGTCGATGAGGGAGAAAGGGAGGAGCCAGCAGGCTCCTTTCTTGTTTGTTGCCACACCGATGCCACAGTTTCGCCACCTCTACGCCACGCCGATCCGCTGACACTGGAGAGAGCCGAGTTTCTGGAGTATTGAGAATGTCTGATCAGATCGCGACTTGTTTCATTGCGGATCACCTGAGCAAGCTGCCTGCCATCGAGAAACCTCTCAAAGAGTATCTTGCCTCCGGCGGAGACAGGGAGAGTGAGGAATTCCGGAATCTCTCCTTTCGTCTAGAGAAGGACGGTATTCTGCCCCTGGTATTGCTTATCGAGATGTCGACCCTGGACCGAGATGAGGACGGTGAGCTGACCCCGCGCGAGCTCCATGAGACCCTCTCGGGAACAGGCTCCTGGATGGCCCGGGCGGCTGCCGACTATGCCCTGGAGAATTTCGATAGGATAGGAGCCGGGTCGAAAGCCGGAAGCCTTTCGTCCGGAGAGCTGAAAGCCTGGTCGGAGAGACACAGACCGACTGCCGCCAACAGAGGTTATGACTTGCAGGATCTGGATCTCTACATGCTCAGTGGGATTTGCCAGAAGTTCGCCCCGGAGCCCAGCCATTACCGGAGCCTGTCTGAGATTCTCCAGGAGCGAAAGCAGATCGACTATCTCTGGTACAAGCACGGTCGAAAAGACAGGATCACTCCCGAGTTCATGAGATATTCGCCACAGTTCTGACACAGTTCCGACCGGCATTGGACACAGTCCGGGTCATAGACTACGAGTATGGAGCTCGACCCGACCTTTCATCCCTCCCCGAGTTTTTCAGAGGCAATTACCATGGATATCAGATGCAGTTTCGAAGAGACTATCGGTCATACCCCCGTCATCGATGCGGACCTTCTACTCGAGCAAACAGCGCCGGCGCAGAATAAGATCGAGAGCCAGAAAATGCTCTCTGCCAAGCTCGAAGAAGACGGTATTCTTCCTCAGCTCCTGGTCGTGACCCGGGACACTCTCGACCTGGATGAAGACGGCAGTATAACGAAAGCCGAGCTCGAGAGAAGTCTCGAAAAGGGACTGCCTCTCAAGACCGGTGCTGCTGCCCGGTATGCCCTGGACAATTTCGAGCGTATCGATCTCGCCAACGATCTGCTTCCGGGCGGACTTCTCGCCGATCATGACAGTCTTTCGGTAGACGACGTCAAGGACTGGGGCAAGAGCCATCCGGTGAATCTCCGCGGCGACTACGGTGTCGAGGGCCTCAGGCTCCAGATCGCAGCCGGTGTTTGTGACGCCGTCGAGCCCGAGAAGCCGGAGACTGTCGAGGGAGTATTTGGACAGACAGGCGCGATTCTGAATATGATTACCGCTGTAAAAGGCGGGCACGGCAATTCGCGTTATGACAGCTATGGCTCCGGCTGGAACAGCAGAAAGCCCACTTACTACTGAGTTTAACGATGAGGGAACGATCAAGGAGCCGTCTGGCTCCTTTTTCGCTTGAATGCCTGAATTGACTGGCTTATCAGCGCGAGCGAATGCGGTAGCCCACTCTGGGGACGTTTTCTATGATGGAGTCGGCTTCGTTCTCGCCGGAGTCCAGCTTCTTGCGAATTCTCTTGACGGCACTGCGCAGGGCGTCGGAAGTGGCTTCCGAGTCGGAGGGCCAGATCCTGGTCAGGAGAGCGTCACCGGAGAAGACCTGATCCGGGTGCCGCATGAGGAATTCCAGGAGCTCGAAGTCCTTGGGCGACAGATGCACTTCCTGACCGGCTCTGGTGACTTTGTGCAAAGCCGGATCGAGCTCCACATCACCGCTTTTCATGATGCTGGGGACTACCTGGGAAGGGCGCCGGAGCAGGGCTCTTATCCTGGCAGCCAGCTCTCTGACCGAGAAAGGCTTGGTGAGATAGTCATCGGCGCCGGAGTCGAAACCCTGCTCTTTGTCGCTGATTCTATCTTTGCCCGTGAGAAAAATTATCGGCGTATCGCCGCCTTTTCCCCGGAATTCCCGGACGATATCGATGCCCTGGAGGAGGGGGAGGTCCCAGTCGATAATCGCGACATCGTATTCGTTGATGCTCAGGAAGTCGAGCCCGGATCTGCCGTCGTGGCATATGTCCACGGCATAGCGTTCGGCGGTGAGCCATTGCACCACCATGTTCGCCAGGTCTCTGTCGTCTTCGACCAGCAGTATCTTGGCCATATTGCCTCTTTTCTCCGAGCCGGAATAGATTATATTACTCCATGGTGCGTATTTCTCTAACAGCCAGGGTCCTTTCATTAGTCACCGCCATACTGGTGGCGGAGATCTTTTTCGTCTGGTCGGTAGCTGATCTCCAGTCCCAGGCCGAGCGCGAGGCCGCCCGGGCGCTGCGCTCCCAGCGCATCACCGAGGACATCAACCAGATCTTGCGCATCGTCTACGACGTCTACGGCAATATCACCAATCTCGCATCGAAAACCTATATCCTCGACGAGTCTCTCTACCAGGAGCATCTGACCGAGCTGAGGAAATTGACCATGGAGCTCAAGGGCCTGGTCAAGCATGATCGTAATCAGCGAAAGCTGGTTAAGGAAGCTACCGAGAAGATCGAGCTCTCTCTCCAGACCCTGGACAAACTGAAGAACGGTCCCCGTGACGAGAGCCTCTGGTCGCCTGAATACCGGAAGGAGCGCAAAAGGCTCTGGAAGGAGGCCCGGGAGTATGCCGTATTCTTGCGAAGCGAAGAGTTGATCAAGATGAGCCAGGATCAGAAGGAGATAGCCAGGCAGAGCCCGGAGAAGCTCGCTGAATACAGGAGACAGATGAAGCTCCTGCTTTTCGGGGGTCTTGCCGTCAATGTCCTTTTGAGCATAGTTCTGGCTCTCTTTCTGGTCAGGACCATAACCGAGCGGATCAAGATAATGAGCGACAACGCCGTCCGGCTCGCCGGCGGAAGGGAGCTGAATCCGCCCCTCAATGGCGACGATGAGATCGCCGGGCTGGACCGGACTTTTCATGCCATGGCTCGCTCCCTCTCGGAAGCGGCTCGCAAAGAGCGAGCCGTCCTCGATAACGTCAAAGACATGGTCTGCTCCATTGACGAGCAGGGTCGATTCCAGGCGATCAATCCGGCAGTGGAGCAGGTCCTCGGCTTGAGTCCCGAGGATTTGCTCGGCGCTTATTTCGTCGATACCGTGGTCCAGGATGACATACCGAGCGTGCTCGCCGCCGTCGAAGCAGTAAAGAGTGGTGAGCTCTCGCAGCCTTTCGAGGCGCGCCTCAAGCACAGGGACGGGCGGGCCCTCATGACACTGTGGTCGGTGCACTGGTCCCAGGCGGAGAAGTCTCTTTTCTGCGTCATTCACGATATCACAGAGCGCATGGAGCTCGAGCGCTTGAAGCAGGATCTGGTGGCAATGATCACTCACGATCTGCGCACGCCTCTCTCGTCGGTGATGGCTTTTCTGGAGATGCTCGAGACCGGCATGCTTGGCGAGCTCACCGAGAATGGCGAGAATCTCAGCCGGGTGGCAGAGCGCAATTCGCGCCGGATGCTCACTCTCATCAATGATCTTCTCGATGTTGAGAAGATCAAGTCTGGTTCCATGGAGTTGAGCCTGAGCGATATCGAGGTCCAGCCCCTCATGGAGCAGGCTGTCCAGCTCTTTGGCACCGCAAGCAATGGCAATCGCATCGAGATCGAGCCCTGTCGCCTGGCAGTGCGCGCCGATCAGGGCAAGATCGAGCGGGTCCTGCAGAATCTCATCGCCAATGCCCTCAAATTCTCTCCAGCCGGCGGCACCGTCAGCCTCAGCGCCCGGTCGCAGAATGAGCTGGTGGAGATCAGTGTAAGCGATCGGGGCAAGGGCATTCCGGCCGATTTATTGCCTTCCGTCTTCGATCGCTTCCAGCAGGCTCACAAGAGCGAGACGATTGTCGAGGCGGGCTCCGGTCTCGGACTCACCATATGCAAGGCTATAGTGGAGCTGCATGGAGGCGAGATCAAAGTGGAGAGCACCGAAGGCCGGGGCACCACCTTCTCGTTCACTCTTCCCGGCAAACAGGCCGGTTGAGAGCAAGGCCAGTTGAGTGAGATCAGTTGAGATAGAGGCAGACCAGGCCGGCGAACATCACTATGGCTGCGATCAGGCGTCTTGCGAACTGACCTTCTTTCAATAGAGTGCCGCCGATGACTGCAGCGAAGAGTATGCTCATTTCCCGCAGGGGAGCGACATAATAGACCGGAGTGGTAGAGAGCACATAGAGAATGCTCATATATGCCGCCGATCGCAGGGTAGCCACTCCGAAGATCGCTTTCTTGTTCGCCTGCCATTCGGCGGCGAGCTCTTTGCGGTGGCTGAGAGCATAAGGAGTGAGCACCAGACAAACCCCTGCAACCCCGCAATATTCGAGAACCACGAAGGGAATCCCGAGATCGCTCAGGCAGTGCTTGGACCAGACTGTAACGGCGGCTATAACGAGGCCTGTGAGACAGCCGAAAGCGACAGGTCTGAGGGACTTTCTCCCGACGATAGTAGCACCGCCGCCGATGGCGAACACCCCGGCCATAATCAGGGCGATGCCGGAGAGAGCTCCCAGAGATGGACGCTCGCACAGAAAGACAATCGCCCCTATCGTGGCGAAAAGCGGGCCGGTGCCCCTGGTGACCGGGTACATCACCGAGTAGTCGCCGAGCTTGTAACCGAGCAGAATGCAATTGAAACCGATGCACTGGAGCGTTACAGACACTCCGAGCGCACTGATGGTGGTAGCGTTCCAGGAAGGCGAGCCGGTTGCCAGCGTCCAGAGGAAAAGAGGCAGGAAGAAGATCGTTCCCACCAGACCGGAGAGCCAGCCGAAGAGCCTGAAGTCACGGCTCGAGCGCGCCAGAAGGTTCCAGTAAGCGTGCAGGGCGGCGGCGACCACTACGATGGAGATGGCAAGAGCGCTCATCGCTATATTCTAGGCTATTTGCTAAACGAGCACGGCTACTGTTTACAAGGTGGTAGCATCAATGGGTGCCTGACAAGAGTAAGCCACAACTTCACATAGAGACCGAGCTCAGCCGCGATCTGGGTTTGACGGCGGCGCTGGCCATCGGTATCGGCACCATGATCGCCGCCGGCATTTTCACCCTCTCGGGCCTGGCAATTCGCAATGTCGGCTCCTCGGCCATCTTCTCCTTCTTGCTTGCCGGTGGCGTCTCGATGTTCACCGCCCTCACCTATTGCGAGTTCGCCTCGATCTATCCCGAGTCCGGGGAGGCCTATCTCTACTCCAGGCGAACTTTTCGGGCTCCTCTGGCTTATATCGTGGGCTGGTGCCTGTTCCTCGGCTATGCGTCTTCCTGCGCCTTCTATCTCTCGAGTCTTTCCAAGTATTTCTTCGAGTTCGTCTGGAAGACCCCGGTGGAGGCGGCTTCAGGCGTGGTCGCGCTGCTGGGTCTCACCCTCTTGAATATCAAGGGGACTAAAGAGAGCGGGCATTTCCAGATCGTCGTCACCCTTGCCAAGGTGCTGCTCCTTCTCTGGTTCGTGGCAGGCGGTCTGGCGAACGTCAATGTCGACCTGATGGTTGGCCAGATAAGCTACGACATCGGGCGCATTGCATCCACTGCCGCCATGGTATTCATCACATTCTTCGGCTTCTCCGCCATCGCCGCCTCGGCAGGAGAGGTGAAAGATCCGATCAGAACGATTCCAAGAGCGATTTTCATTTCAATGACTCTGGTCACGCTTCTTTACTCGGCGGTAGTCATGGTCCTGATTGCTGCCGGTCTCACCGAGTATACCGAGGCTGCCATGGGAACCGCCGCCAAACAGTACCTGGGGGACTTTGGCGGTTATGTAATCATCGGTGGTGCAATCTTCTCCATGATCTCGGCCTCCAACGCCTCGATCATGGCGGGCTCCAGGGTGATGCTCTCCATGAGCCGTCTCGGTCATTTCCCGGCGGAGTTCGGAATCGTCAATAAGAGCACCCGCACCCCGATCATCTCTCTGGTTCTGGTGGGCGGCGCTATCCTCGCCTTTACGGTCGGTCTCAATATCGAGGATCTTGCTCATTTCGCCGATACGGTGCTCCTGGTGGCGCTCATTTTCGTGAACGCCGCGCTCATCGTGCACCGGCGCAAGTACAGAGACATCGAGCGTCCTTTCAAGGTACCGCTGGTGCCGCTCTTGCCCGCTCTCGGCATTCTCGCCAATCTCTACCTGCTCCTGCAGATCCTGCACCATCCCATTCCGCTAGCCATGGCAAGTGGCTCTATCATTCTCGGTATTGTGGCATTTCTTGCCTGGAAGGGCTTCCAGGCGGACGAGACGGTTCTACCCGGCGCACCGTCCAGGGTGGCGTTACAGCGCTCGGCAACCTCCCAGAAGCATCCTTTCAGGATACTCGTGCCCCTTGCCAATCCGGAGAATGTTCCGTTGCTTATCGAGCTGGCCGCCGGGATAGCCCGGGATCGCAATGGCGAGATCGTCACCCTGCGGGTGGCGGTGGTGCCCGAGCAGCTTCCGCCGAGCCGCGAGGACCCCATAGTACAGCGGCAAAGACAGATCCTCGAGTTCGCTCACGAGACGGCGCTCGAATACGGCGTGCCGGTCACCTCCCTGGTCCGTATCGGTCACGACGCCGGCCGGGCGATTCTTGAGACCTCGAGAGAGCGCGATTGCGACCTCATCATTCTCGGTTGGAAAGGCTATACGACAACCAGGGAGAAGATCCTCGGCGAAGTGGTGGATGCCGTGGTCAATCACGCCAGGGCGGACGTGATTCTGGTCAAGCCCGGCAAGGAGAAGAGCGAAGGACCCCTGCGCAAGTTCCTGCTTCCCTCGGCCGGAGGGGAGCACGCTCGTTGCGCCGCCAGTTATGTCGGCTCCATCATCCGCGCCAATGGCGGCTCTGTCACCGTATGCGGTGTGCTCCGCCCGGATGTGGAAGAGAAGGAGAGCCGCCTGGTCACCGATCGTCTTGAAGAGAGCCGGGAGAAGATCGGCAGGGACGGTGCCGTGAAGGCCGACAGCCTGCTGATCCGGCACAAGTCTGTGAGCGTCGGGGTGATCGAGAAGGCGAAAGAGTATGATGCCGTGGTGGTGGGCGCCGCCGGCGGCAGTATCTACCCGCAGATTATCTTCGGGAGCATTCCAGAGTCCATCGCGCGGTACGCAGGCAAGCCGGTGATTCTCGTGAAGCATTATCACCCGGTGAAGGCCCTTATCGGCAGGGTCGTGGGTGAGGAGTAGCGTGTCTTGCGGTCTGTTTTTAGATTCGCTCTTCTTTTCCTGGCATCGCTTCTGGTGCTCGGTCTCCTGGCCGGCGCCGGGGCAATCTTCGCCATGATCGGCATGCCGGGCGAGAGCTATAGCGGAGTACCCCCGTCCCTCAGCGAGGAGGAGCGACAGCTGTCCGGACGTCTGATGAGGCATCTCGACAAGCTCTGCATCGAGATCGGCGAGCGCAATCAGAACAGGCACCGGAATCTCGAAAGAGCTGCCTCTTATATAGCCGAGACTTTCGAGTCCGCAGGCTATGTAGTCGAAGAGCAGGTATATGAGATCGACGGGTTGCCTTATCGCAATATCGAGGCTCGCCTCGAAGGCACCGGGAGCCCGGGCGATGTCCTGGTCGTCGGAGCGCACTACGACACCGTGCCTGGCTGTCCGGGAGCCGACGACAACGGCACCGGCATCGCCGCTCTTCTCGAGCTGGCCCGTTCGATGAGCCGTGCGAAGCCGAACTCGACAGTACGCTTTGTTGCTTTTACCAACGAGGAGTATCCATTTTTCTGGTCCGAGAGAATGGGCTCATTTCTCTATGCCCGGCGCTGCAAGGAAAACGGTGAGAGAATCACCGGCATGATTGCCCTGGAGACCCTGGGCTATTATCGGGACGAGAAGGGCTCTCAGACCTATCCGATACCTGTGTTCGGCTTGCTCCCCGATCGAGGAGACTTTCTCTTTTTTGTCGGGCGGATATCCTCCCGGGATTTCATCGCCAGATCTATCGGCTCGTTTCGCCGGTATGCCTTGATTCCCTCAAGAGGCATAGCCGCTTTCGACTGTTTCGAGGATATTTCGCGATCGGATAACTATTGCTTCGACCTGAACGGCTACCAGAGCTTCATGGTCACCGACACTGCCAATTTTCGGAATCCCAATTATCACAGGGGCAGCGACCTTCCCGTCACCCTGGATCGGGACCGGTACACCCGGGCAGTGACTGGTTTGCATAACATGCTGCTTGATCTCAGCGGTGCCGGGGGCTATCGTACTATAGACCCGCAGAGGAGACCGTAGTGAAAAGCACCGCCGCAAAAGGGACAATGAAAAAATGCCTTATCGACAGGCGAGCCCTCGCCCGGCATAAGAAGAGATTCTTGAAGTTCTTCCCGGACGCTTTCCAGGACGAGCGCTATATCGACTGGGAGCGGACCTATAAGTGGGAGGCGCACAAGCTCTTCAGCCGCACCCTTGCCCGCCGCGATTTCGAGGAGCTCTTGAGAGCAAGGGAGTATCAAGAGATTGCCAGCCGCGCTCTGGCGGTCGAGTCCCGCTGCAATTTTCTCTTCTCTTTCGAGAAGATGGCGCTCCGCGACGCGGTGCGCACCGTATCAGGTGCCAGCATCTTTGCCGAAGGTCTCTATCAACTCCTCTATGAGAGGGGCACGGTGTCGAGCCGCATGATCGCCTGGATTGTCGCGGTATCGCAATTGCCCCGGAAGAAGTCCAGGGTGCTTTCCTGGCCCATCGTCACCTTTTTCCCTTTCATCGCCCAGCCGAAAAAATTCATCATCATGAAGCCGACCGCCATGAAAGTGGCTGCTGCCGAGCTCGGCTACGATCTCGCTTATTCCTCGACTCCTTCGATAACCACCTATGAGCGCCTGCTCGATCTGGCGGATCAGGTGGGCGAGGCCATCGCCGATCTGGAGCCCCAGGACTATCACGACCTCCAGTCCTTTCTCTGGACTATCGGGTCGGCTGAGTATGACCGCCTGGCTGAAGAACTGGGGATCGATTGACCCTAGAGCAAGCCTATATCAGCGAGCAGAGCCCGGGTAACCGGGGCGGCATTGCGATCCCCTTTCAATTTTGTGATGATCGCTTCCAGGGATCTCTCGTCGTCGACATCCTGGCAGTCGTCGAGAAGGACCACCACCAGATCGAGGGCCCGGCAATTGGCCAGGGTCTGCTCCAGGACTCTGCCGCTGCTCCAGGAGACTCCATCGAAAATGCCCGGATTGATCTCTCCGGCGGCGCCCAGGGCATAATAGCCCCCGTCCGGGCTCGGCCCCAGCGCGATGTCGAAGTTTTCTCTTGCCGCCAGAAGAGCGCTCAGACTCGCAATCGGCGGCATGGGTATATCGGTGCCGAAGATGAACACTGTCTCGTGCTCGGCAAGGAGCCTGTCGAGACAGCCGGTCATGCGCTCCCCCAGGTCGGCGCCGACCTGGGGGATTAGAGAGAGCTGAAAACGTCCGGCCAGAGAAAGGAAGAATTCGTCCCTGTCATCCGGATAGCAGGCGAGATAGAGTCTGGAGCCGGGCAGGCAGGAAAGCGCGGTCAGGCAGTCTTCCAGCATGGCGATATAGATGAGGCGGGCTCGTTCGGCACCGAGAGTGGTGGCCAGTCTTGTTTTCACCGGCACGGTGTCGGGGTTTTTCGCGAAGGCTACAAGAGCCGTATCGATGCCCGTCATTTAGTCGATATCCCCTCGCCGCTCAGTTCGTCGTCGGGGAGGAGCATGAAGTGGACGTGGCTCGACCGGCTTTTGGTCTTGATGATCTTGCATTGCGGATGGGTGCTCTTGAAATGCTCCACAGCCGCGGCAGGGAGTCTCTTGCATTCGTAGATCCGGAGCACCTGCAGCCCTTTCATGGCGTCGAGATAGCCGAGCCCGGTGGCGGTTACCGGCGTCCTTGAAAGGTCGAGACGGGTAAGAGGGAGACCGGCGATTGTTTTCAGATCATCGTCGGTGGTGCCAGTCTCCTCGAGATCCAGGACCCGGAGCTGCTTCATTCTCGCCAGATGTCGAAATGCCTGCTTGCTGAGACCGGCTTCCTGGAGGCATAGCCGGTGCAGACTGCTCAGTGGTATCAGATATTCGAGCCCGTCGCCGGTAAGTCCGTCGATCTCATCGAGCTTCAGGGTATCGAGGCTCTTTATAGCGGCAATCTCCTCTAGCCCCTTATCGGTGATCGAGCATTCGGACAGGGCAAGAAACCGCAGGCGGGGCAGGTCTTTAAAATAGACGAGATAGTCGTCCTCCAGCTGCTCGTTGTCGGATAGATAGAGCACTTCCAGGGATTTCATATTGCCGCTCATGAATTCGAGCCAGCTCCTGTCCATCTGGGGAAGCTCTCCCATGGCGAGACCAAGAGGCTGAAGCTGCTCTAGATAAGCGAAGCCATTGAAGGTGATATTCTCCTCCCCCCAGATGCTTACATATTTTTTTGTCCTCTCGCTGGCAATAACCCGCAGATCTCCGTCTTCTATCTCGAAGCGTTTCTGCCAGCTAATTCCGTCCTCCCAGGGAAAAGGAGACCATGAGCCGGAAAGGGTCGAGTCAGGAGGCGGGCTGCTGATGCTGTCCACGGCGAGCTCTTCATCGGAGGCACCATATCTTGCCATCATGAAGAAGGCGGCACCTGAAACGGTGACGCCCAGGATCACCAGGAAGGCTGTTAGCGCACGGCTGTTTAGCAGCCGGGACGCTTCCTCGGTGGCCTCGCTCTCGGGCTCGCGAGGCTCTTTGCCTTCCCGGCATCGGCAAAGAGCATCGCGGACTTCGGCCATGGTGGCGAACCTGCCGACCGGATCTTTCTCCAGGGCCCTTGCCACCACCTCTTCCAGTTCGGGTGAGAAATCCCTCTCGGTCCCTGCATTCTCGAGCGCCGGTGCCCTGGCGTTGAGCTGCAGCTCGATGGTCTGCAGATGAGAATCGCCCTGAAAAGGCGGCGAGCCGGTGAGGAGCTCGTACATTATGCAGCCCAGGGAATATATATCGGATCGCTCGTCGAGCTTGCCTCCCCGAGCGTGCTCCGGGCTCATATAAGCAGCGGTTCCGATTGCCTGACCTTTGCTGGTGAGCCCGGCGTCCCCGCTGCCCAGATCCTTGGCCAGCCCGAAGTCCAGTATCTTCACCCTGGGCTCCGTAGAGGTGCCCTCCGGACCTCGAGCAAGCATGATATTGGAGGTCTTCAGATCCCTGTGCAGGATGCCCTGTCTGTGGGTGTAGTCCATGGCATCGGCAATCTGGATGAGGATCTCGATCGCTTCCTCTTCGGCAGGGGGACCCCTGCGCTGGAGCAGATCGAAAAGATTCTCTCCCTCGATGAGCTCCATCACCAGAAAAGGCTTGTTGCCGCCATCGAGACCGAAGTCCAGGATCTCGACGACATTGCCGTGACGCAGGGCGCTTATCGCTTTGGCCTCGGTCTGGAAGCGCAGGAGCTGCCTGGCGTCGGGCTCGTGCTTGAGGGTCTTGAGAGCGCAGGTCTTCTTGAGATTGCGATCAAGCACCTTATAAACGACACCGGCAGCGCCTGCCCCGATCTCGCAGATCAGCTCGTAGCGGTCGGCAATCAGGGTCTGGCTCAAAGGGACTTCTTATTGACTCTCGGCTTGAGGCTGGGGTTTCGGTCTCTTATGGTGACCGCCTTTGCCTTGCTTGTGACCCCTGGGCATGGCGTCGAGCTCGGCAATCTGCTCGGGTGTGAGAATAGCAGACATCTTGGTCCAGGTCTCGTCGCCCATGCTCTTGATGTTGCTGGCGATCTCTTTCATTTGAGCGCGATTGGCTTTCTTGTCTGCTGGCGGCGCTCCGGCTTCGCCCTCATTGCTCTCGGTCTGGGCGGCGCTCCGGCGAAGGTCCCTTATCTGCTGGCGCAGAGGGGTGCTCCTGGCTTTGAAGTCGCTTGCCAGCGCATCTATCTGGGTCTTCTGATCCGGTGTCAGTGATTTCAGCTTGCCGGCCATGAATATCTTGCGGTTGGCCCGGCTGCCGTGACCTTTCTTGTGACCGTCTTTCTTATGGCCCTCTTTCTTGCCCATATGTCTCTCGATGCGCTTTTGCATCGAGCCGGGTGCGGCCGGGGCATCACCGGGCGCCGGATCGGCCTGGGCGATGGCGGCGGGAACTGCCACCATGCAGCAAAGCAAGAGGGGGAACATCGATTTTCTCATCTCAAGGGCTCCTCGTTTTTCGATTTCAAACAGGGTCAATAAATCATATAACGTCGAAACTGTCTCTAATGTTCCCCCGGAAGATGAGACCGCTCGAAATTCGATAGAAGCTTAATCATCGTGTTACCGGGTGCCGATTTTCCTGACCGCCGGAACCATAGACTGCGCGCCGGTCCGACCAGGGAAAAAGGACCGGTTCAGGCTCTGGTCATGCTCCTGATCCTTATCATAAAGGTCCGCTGGCGCTTGACACCCTGGATCTTCTGAGCTCTCGCATTGCTCTCGCTCTGTCTTGCTATGCATATATAAATGACCCGAGGAGGAGCCATGCGAAAAGAGGATATAAGAAGACTTGCCGAAGTGGAGGAGAGGGCGTGCGTATCGATGACGGTGCCGGTTTCGTCTCTTCCTGAAAGACAGGCGGAAAACCAGATCAGGTTCAAGAACCTGCTGCAGGAGGCCGGCAGAAAGCTGGAGGAGGAAGCCCCGGAGCTCGCCGACGCGATGGTCAAGAAGATCGAGTCGCTCTGGCGGGAGAACTGCTCGGTCGATACTGTCGATGGTGCTCTGGCCCTCTTTGCCGGTCCTGATATGGCGAAGATATACAGGTTGCCGGTGGGCGCCATGGAGAAAGTCGTGGTCGGCAATCGATTCTCGATTCGGGACCTGCTCTATGCCCTCGACCGGAGCGTCACCTATTATCTGCTCACTCTTTCCGAGTCGAGAGCCGAGCTCTATCATGGTTATAACAGTAACCTCGAGCCTGTGACTGATCGCTTTCCTCTCGAGCACGTGATCTATGAGGCGCCGGTGGAGAAAGTGAGATCGAGCGAGCCTGCCGGTCAATGGCTCGGGGGTCGCGGTCTCAAGCGTTTGAGCGGCGATGCCGTTGCCACTCCCGGGATCTATGTGCGAGACGTGCAGACACAGGAGGATGAGCGTCTCCGGAAGTTTTTCCGCCTGGTAGACCTGCACCTGTTCCAGGCTATTCAAGAGAACTGCTTGCCGGTGCTGATCTATACCACAAGACAGAACTATGTCGTATTCAAAGAATTGAGCCAGAACAACTTGAGTATCGCTGATGTCATATATGGTGCGCCCCACAAGCTCAGCCTGAGCGACCTGAAAGCGAGCGTGCGCCCGTATACGGTCGAGATTGCCGAGCGCGAGACCGAGTGCGCCCTGGCGGGTCTGGAGAAAGCCAGGAGTCGCAAGCTCTACGCCGCCGGACTTCAGGAATGCTGGCAGTTGGCCCGGCAGGGCCGGATCGAGAGATTATTTGTGGAGCGCCGCTTCGAGAAGCCTGCCTTCGAGCTGGCCGGCGGCTCCGTCAGCGAGTCCGTGCCGGCCGGAGCCCGGGCGATCAGGCAGGTGGAGAGAGCCGTTGGCGAGACTATCACCAGCGCATTCTTGAGCCAGGCGGGCATAAGTTTTGTCGATCCCGGCCAGCTGGGCGCTCACAATCATCTGGCGGCGATTCTCAGGTACTGAGGCATTTCGGGATGCAAAGAAGGGGTCCAGTATAAGCTCCATTACTGGCACGGATGGCAGGTGCTGGCGTATCCTCTACAGGCATGCGCCGTCTTTTGCTCTCATTTCTATTCGTGCTGATTTTCTCTATCCAGGCACAGGCCTCTCGGGCTTCGACGCTCACTCTCTGGGTCTGGCAATACAGTGCCGATATGAGCTGGGTCGCCGAGACGGACTATAGAGTGGCTTATCTTGCCGGGACCATTCGTATCGGACCACGGGGGATTAAGACGCTGCCCCGGACTAATTCTCTTTCGATAAAGGAGAGAACCAGGGTGGTGGCGGTGGTCAGGATCGAGGTGGCACCGGGCCTCGTGCCTGAAGACCGGCACCTCGATCCGCTTGTAAAGGAGATCCTGTCGCTCGTGAAGGACCGCCGGGTGGAGGCCCTGCAAATCGATTTCGACGCCACAAGGTCTCAGCGAGACTTCTATCGTGAGCTGCTCGAACGATTGAGCAGCTCATCAGACCTCAAGCTCGAGATGACCGCTCTTGCCTCCTGGATGACCGGCGACCGCTGGACCTCCGGATTGTCCGTCTCGAAGGTGGTACCGATGATATTCCGAATGGGCAGGCACCGGAGCGAGATCCTGAGGAAACTGGCAGGCAAGTCCGGGCTCGATGGCGTCAGGGCCGTCGGTCTATCTGTGGACGAGCCGGATGTTCTGGCAGCTATCGAAAGAGGCGGTGCTCTTGACTTCGAGAGTCTCGATGATGTTTATCTCTTTTCCCCCCGGGGTTGGCGCTCCGCATCCGCCCGCGAATTCGCTAGAATAATACGCTCAAAGATCTCTGATTGAGACTTGCGGTCCGTTTCTCCCGGGTGACGAAATGAAAAAAGGAAAGATCCTTGTTGCTGGATTGCTTTCGAGCCTTCTTCTCTTGACTGCTGCTCCATCGCCATCGACGGCGTGCGGACCGTTTTTCCAGTCGGCTGTCTTCGACTTCGAGATGCACCCGTCCCTGCCGCTTTCCGCCTACGCAGCCGGCAGGCTCGGGGTCGTTCGTCCCAGCTTCGCTCGCAGCTATCAGGTGGTGGCCTATCGTTATCTGACCGGCAAGCCCCTTGCCAGAGAAGAGCAGGAAGGTGCCATGAATTTGTGGCGCGAGCGTCTCAACGATCTCTTCTGGACCGACGATCCCACAGGCGGCAAGCCTGTCTGGAATCGCGAGCGGGCAAAGGTGGTGGACAGCAAAGTAGAGATCGACTCCTGGGGGCAAACGGAGGACCGGACCAGCTATATAAACTATACCGGCAACTCTTTCGAGAGCGCCGCCGAGACTCTCAAAGGGTTGATCACCAGATACGGTGCAAAAAGCAAAGAGGTGGTGGAATGGGTGGAGACCCAGGACCGGGTCTTCGGCAAAAAGGTGGACGGCAAGGTAGTCATGCCCGAGCCTCTTGCCGCCGGTGCCCCGGAGGATCTGCGTCGCGAGCGCGATTACCAGATAGCGGCGGCGCTGTTCTACGGGCGCAAGTTCGACGAGGCCCTGGTGGCTTTCGATAAAATCGCCGCCGACAAGAACTCGCCCCATGCCTCGATCGCTCCTTATCTGTCGGCACGTTGCCTGGTGCGCAAGGCTACCCTGGGACCGAAAGAGAAGATGAAAGAGGTCCTCAAAGAGGCCAGGGATCGGCTCTACAGGATTGTCGGCGATCAGTCTCTTTCCGCTTATAAAGGCTGTTCCGAGCGGCTGATGTCGTATATAGATCTCCGGCTCGACCCCGACACCGCTTTTGGCAAGATCGCTGCTCGCATTACTGGTGGTGCAGATCCCGGGCGTTTTGGTCAGGACCTCAACGACCTCACCTGGATCTGGGACAATCAGGACATCGAGCTCGAGAACGAGGATAAGAAGCCCGAGGAGAAGCCTGATCCCGACTGGATTGCCCGGCATGACCTCGGTGAATGGATGTTGAGATTCGGTCGGGGCAGCAAGAAAGATCTCCCTGCTGTGATTGCCCGCTACAAGCAGAACAATTCGCTTCCCTGGCTGATCAGCGCTCTCTGTCTGGCTGCCGACAATCCGACCGGGTTAGCCGAGCCTGACCGGACCACTCTTATCGATGCCGCCTCGAGGCTCGAGCCGGGCTCGCCTGGCTATCTGTCGGCGACCTATTATATGTGCAAGCTTTTGATCGCCTCCGGTCATCCGGAGCAGGCACGACCGAAAGTAGCATCGGTACTGGCTTCCAGGGATAGCCTCCCGCCCACTGTGGTCAATCTGTACAAGAATCTCGAGCTCATGATGACGAAGAGCTTGAGGGATTTCGTCGGCCTCATCCCCCGGCGGCTGGCTGGTTATGATTATGCCAGCCTTTTATTCGAGATTCCTTCCTGGTTCTTTTCCGATGAGAAGAAGGAAGACAGCGCCGGCGACAAGGAGGAGACCAAGCCCCCCACCGCTATCCTGGTCGAGCCTCTCACCGCCGCGGTCCTCAATCGGGCTGTGCCCCTCAGCGTGCTTGTTTCAATCGCTTCCTCGCCGTCGCTTCCGGCCTCGATGAGGGCCGATTTCGTGCAGAGCTGCTTCGTGCGAGCACTGATTCTCGATCGCGACGCCGAGGCCGTGAAGCTCAGTCTCGATCTCGAGAAGCTCATCCCCGGCTTGAAGCAGTCCCTGACGACTTATCGTGCTCAGAAGACCGCCGCCAGGCGGAAGTTCGAAGGTCTTCTCATCTGTTTGCGCAATCCCGGTCTCAGGCCTTTCGTCACAGCCGGGCTCCTTCGTGAGGGCAAGATCGGGGAGATTGACAGCTACCGGGACAACTGGTGGGGGACCGATGAGCCAAGCCGCGGAGTCCTCAGCGCCGCCTCGAAAGAGGACGCCCTGAAAGTGGCCCGGAGCTTTCTCAGTGACGCACAGATCAAGGAGGCGGAATCCGAGAGACAGCGGATCTTCGCTATGGGTCCGGCCCCCAACTATCTGGCCGATCAAATCTTGACCTTCGCCAGGACCAATAGCAGCTATCCGGAAGTCCCGGAGGCTCTGCACCTGGCGGTGAAGAGCACCAGATACGGTGGCACCGACGACAAGACAACCGGCTACTCGAAGGCTTGCTTCCAGTATCTGCACAAGACCTTCCCGAAATCCGACTGGACCAGGAAGACCCCCTATTATTTCTAATCAGAGAAGCTCCATGGTCCCGATGATTTTTGTCATCAGTCCGAGAAACTCGTTGTAAAGCTTTTCTTCGGCGGTATAGTTGAAGACGTAGCCGTGCTTGCCTTTCACGGCCAGGACCTGTAGAGCCCTGGCTCTTGTAGCGCTGCCGGGCAGGGGATAGCTGTAGGTGTAGTTCCGGGTGGTGGCATTGGACAGCTTGCCGTCCGAAACCTCGAGCACCGTTACCGGCATGCTGTTGGCTTTCATCGTGGCTTCCACCTGCTGCTGGGTGGCCTGGCAGTACTCGTCGAGAGTTAGCTCTCCGGGAAGATCGTCGACGGCGACCCGGGCGCTCACCAGCCCGTTAAGGGTCTTGAAGCGCATGGAGAGCGGTCCATTCTCGATTCTTTCGAATTGCCAGCTTGCCGGATAGGAGATCTTGAAGCCCTTCTTCTCGTCCACGAACTCTCTGGTGTTGGTGGTAGCATCCTCCACAGTCTCTTTGATTTTTTCGGGTCCGGGATAGACGCCTTCGCACAGAGCAGGCAGAGCTGACATGACAATGAGGACGCAAAGAGCAAAGATTCGTTTTTTCATGGCGTTATTCTAGCGCAACAGGGGGCGTCTTCTCGAGTAGATTCTCGGGACAGAGGGTATATCGGTGCAATGAGCGGTGAGATAGCGAATTTGACCAGACCGGGGGCTTTGACCTACGCCAGCGCCACTGCTGGCACTTATATCGTCATCAACACGATTCTTCTTTTGATCTGCTCGGCGCCTCTTCTGGCTCTTCTGGCTCTGGCCGCCTACAATTTCTTCAATTCAATCCCCCTCGCCTCAGAGCTCGTGGGCGAGCTTCTGGTGGGCGGGGCCATGCTCTTTCTCTTCTTCGCGCTTGCCTGTGCCATCAATCTCAAGAACTGGTGGCAGTGGCGAGGGCGAATCTCTCGAGCGCTTCAGTCCGAGCCGCATGACGGCTATCTATGCGAGTTCAGCACTATCAAAGAGTTTACTTTCGCCGATATTCGCAAGGTCGATTTCCCCGACCGTCTTTTCTGGTCGGAGCCTGTTCTTGCCGAGACCTGCCGGAATTTCCCTCACAACGAGCGAATGCCTGTCAGGCTCTTTTTCGACGGCCAGGTCCGGGACCTCCAGGGCGCCGGTCCTGCGGCCATCGAAATCGATGGTTGCGTTATCCTCTCCAGTCCTCCCAGAATCCCCTTTATCGGCGCTCTTGAAGCCGCTCCCGCTGTCCTCAAGGGTGTCAATCGTCATTGAGATTGATGGCAGCTTGACTGCCCTGTGCGATGCTCTGCTTCATGCCGGGGGCTTTAGATATGGCGGCGGATGTTGAGGCGACAATTCCTGATCCCGGACCCTCGGGTCTTTCTGCTGCCGAAGCCCGGCAGCGGCTCGAGCGCTGCGGTCCCAATACTATCGCCAGGCAGGGAAAGTCTTCTTTGCTGGTAGCTTTTGCCGCCAATTTCACACATCTGATGGCGGTTCTGCTCTGGGTGTCAGGCGTCCTGGCGTTTCTTGCCGGTATGCCGGAGCTCGGCGTGGCTGTTTTCCTGGTCAATATAATCAATGGCGGGTTCAGTTTCTTCCAGGAATACAAAGCGGAAAAAGCCACTGAGGCCTTGCTCCGGCTTCTGCCGCAAAAGGCTCACGTGGTAAGGGATGGTATCGAAGTGATCGTCCCTGCTGAGGAGCTTGTCCCCGGTGATTTGATGATTCTCAATGACGGCGATCATATCTCGGCGGATGCCCGGGTCACAGGCTCATTTTCGCTTTCAGTAGATGAGTCTACACTGACCGGCGAATCGAGACCGATAAGGAAGTCGCCTTCGGAGAATCGCCCTGAGCATGGCCCGGAGGAAAGCCACCGGGAAAGCAATCTCGTGTTTGCCGGCACCAATGTCGTATCGGGCCGCGGCCAGGCTGTGGTCTTCGCCACTGGCGCATCCACGCGCTTCGGCAAGATTGCCGAGCTCACCCAGAGCATCGTCGATGAGCCGAGCCCTCTGCAAGAGGAGATGAAACGTGTAACCAGAACAGTCAGCATCCTGGCCGTGGGAATCGGTGCTTTCTTTTTCGTTCTCTCCTCCGTCCTTGGAGGAGGGCATCATCTGGAGGCGAGCTTTATCTTTGCCATGGGAATGGTGGTGGCTTTCGTGCCGGAAGGCATGCTGCCTACAGTCACCCTCTCCCTGGCGCTCTGCGTGCAGACCATGGCAGCCCGGAATGCCCTGGTCAAAAAGCTCTCGGCGGTGGAGACCCTGGGGTGTACCACGGTCATCTGCTCGGACAAGACCGGTACCATTACCCAGAACAAGATGACTGTCCTCAAGGTCTGGACAGCCGATGCCGAATATAGTATTTCAGGCACCGACTATAGTCCGGAAGGATCCATCGATGCAGACTGCCAGGACCCTGACAGGACTTCCCTGACCCGCGCCCTGGTGGCCGCCTGCCATTGCAACAATGCCAGGCTTCTGCCTCCGCACAAAGAGACGGACAGAGACTGGAGCATCGAAGGCGATCCCACCGAAGGCGCCCTGATTGTGCTAGCCCGAAAAGCCGGTATCAGCGTCGACAGTCCCGATGTGCTCGGACACAGGATTTGCGAGCTTGCTTTCGACTCGCACCGGCAGAGAATGAGCACTGTATATGATATCAGAGGCAAGCGCGTTCTCTATCTGAAGGGAGCGCCCACCAGGGTGCTTGATCGATCTACGAAGATCTGTCTGAACGGTGAGTCCGTGCCCCTTAACGCAGGCTGGCGCGAGAAGATTCTCGAAGCCAACGACCGGCTGGCCGGTCAGGGGCTGCGTGTCCTCGCCCTGGCGGAGCGGCAGGTGCCTGGCGACCTCGAGCATCTCAGTCCCGGCACGCTCGAGCACGATCTCACGTTCTGCGGGTTGGCGGCTATGCTGGACCCGCCGCATGAGGGTGTGCTGGAGGCGGTCAGGCAGTGTCACAGTGCTGGTATCAAAGTCGTGATGATCACCGGCGACTATGGGCTGACTGCCGAGAGCATCGCCAGACGTGTCGAGATTTTGCCCGAATCCGGTAAGGTAGTAACCGGTGCCGAGCTGGACGCCATGGATGACAGGGAGCTCGCAGAAGTGCTGGCCGAGCCGGTGGTATTCGCCCGGGTCTTGCCGGAGCAGAAGCTCCGTATAGTCTCGGTTCTCCAGACCCTGGACCACATAGTGGCAGTCACCGGTGATGGTGTCAATGATGCACCGGCCCTCAGGAAATCCGATATCGGGATCGCCATGGGGATAGCCGGCACCGATGTGGCCAAGGAAGCTGCCGATATTATCCTGCTCGACGACAACTTCGCTTCGATAGTCACGGCGGTGGAGCTCGGCAGGAGCGTCTATGCCAACATCCGTAGATTCGCCACATATGTGTTCACCAGCAATATGGCCGAGGCGGTGCCCTTTGTCGTCTCTTTTCTCTCCAGGGGAGCCATCCCGCTTCCGCTAACTGTCATGCAGGTCCTGGCAGTGGATCTCGGTACCGATATGCTGCCGGCTCTCGCTCTTGGTGCCGAGCCAGCCGAGCCTGACGTCATGAGCAATCCACCCCGGGACAAATCGAGACCGCTGCTCGACCGGATGCTCCTCTGCAAGGCACTACTATGGTACGGCGTCATCGAGGGTCTGGCAGGCATGCTCTGCTTTTTCCATTTCACAGGATTTGCGGCGCCGGCGGCTGCTTCCTATCAGACCGCCACCACGATGACTTTCTTAGGAATAGTAATGGGTCAGATCGGGGCGGTGCTCTGCTGTCGAACCGTGAGGAGTTCCATTTTTTCGAGGAGGTTTTTTGCCAATCCCCTGGTCTTTGCCGCCATCGGCGCCGAGATCCTGGTGCTTCTGGCGGTCATGTATCTGCCGCCTCTTGCCCGGGTTTTCGGCACCACGCCCATCGCCCCGGAGATGTGGCTGTTCGCCTTGATTTTCGTTCCGGCAATGATCGTTCTCGATGAGCTGAGAAAGCTCATCGCGAGGAGCATGAGGTAATCAGGCGTGCACGGCAAGCTTCTTGCTCCGGAAAGCGGGCACCTTGGTCACCTCGACCGAGCAGGGGGCGTGGGTGGCGACGGCTTCCGAGACGCTTCCCAGAACCAGCCGGTCGATGCCCTGTCGGCAGTGCGATCCGAGCATGATGATGTCGGCGGGCCAGTCTCTGGCGGCCTGGATGATCATTTTTCTTGGATCCCCAATCAGGACCTCGGTCTCGGCAACCTCGGCGGAGAAGGTCTCGTTTATCCTGTTAGCCGTCTCCTGGAGCCACTCTTTGCGGGTGCTCACCATGCCGTCGAAGTGCCGTGCGGCGGTCTTGGCGAACTCGATATCCGGGTCGAAAAGGACGCTCTCATCCACCGACTGCAGGACATTCAGGCAGCGGAAGCGCGATCCTGCCGGCCAGGGCAGGCGCAGAGCATGATCGATCATATGCCTGGTATGCTCTGATTCTTCAAGGGCGATGAGGACATTGAGCCCCTCCCCGTCATGCTTCTTCTCGCCTTTTCTCACCACTCGCACGGCGCAGCGGGCAAGATTGAGAATCGAGCGGGAAACGCTTCCCAGGACGAATTCGGTGATGCCGCGGCGTCCGTGCGAGCCGACCATGATCATGTCGGCGGGCCAGCCCTCGCTGTAGTCGATGATCTGCTCGACTACATAGCCCTCCAGAACCTCACCGGTGACCTCGACATTGGGATGGGTCTCGGCGAGCCTCTTGACGGCGCCGTCCACCAGATTGGTGGCGGCTACCATTTCGCGATCCACGGCATCTTCCACTGCCGGGAAGGGCTCGAAGGCACTGACCACGGTCACGACCCTCATTTCGGTTCCCATCGGACACTTCATCGAGAGAGCTGTCTCAATAGCCTGGCTCGAGCAAGTGGAGCCGTCTATGCAAAATAGAATCTTCACGCTGTTTTCACCCTCCCGATTTTCCTTCATTTATATGGCGATACTCCAGGGCATTTTACCCGGGAAGGAACCGTGCCCGTATCAGTCGGTCGAATGGTTTGTTGTCAGGCGGGATGTGTTCACCCGATGTTCAGCCTGCGCGGCTATCTTCTAGGCTAGAGGAGGGTCATGATCGTGAAACTACCCCGGTCGCTTGAATTTCTCGACGCGGACAGGGCGTCCCGTCCGCTGGAGGAGGTGAAGTCACTGCCCCGGACGAGCAGCCCGGACCGCTGGCTTCCTTTCTTTGTGCTTCATGCCCTGTGCCTGTCTGTCCTGTTCGTCGGTTTTTCTCGAGAGGCCTTGATTCTGGCTGTCGTACTGTATCTACTGAGGATGTTCGCGATAACCGGCTTCTATCATCGCTATTTTTCTCATCGCACCTTCAAGACCTCACGGGTGGCTCAGTTCGTGTTCGCCTTTCTCGGCGCTACGGCGGTCCAGAGAGGGCCCCTCTGGTGGGCGGCTCACCATCGTGCTCATCATCGCCACTCCGATACTGAAGCGGATATCCACTCACCGGTGGCGGATAGCTTCTGGTGGTCGCACATGGGATGGATCACCTGCGAAGCGAATATTCCCACCGATTATACGCAGGTACGCGACCTGGCCAGATATCCCGAGCTGGTTCTGCTCAACCGATTCGACTGGGTGCCTCCGGTTATGCTGGGCATCCTGATCTACGCTCTGGGAGAAGGGATGAGAGCCGGCGGCTCCGATACAAGTGGTGCGCAGCTTGTCGCCTGGGGCTTTTTCAGCACAGTGGTTCTCTTTCATGCGACCTGCAGCATCAATTCGATAGGTCATCTTTTCGGAAGCCGGCGCTTCGAGACGGGCGACAGGAGCCGTAACAACCCGGTTCTCGCTATCATCACCCTGGGCGAGGGCTGGCACAACAATCATCACCGCTTCCCCGGAGCGACCAGGCAGGGTTATGCCTGGTGGGAGGTGGATATCACTTATGCGGTCCTCAAGGTGCTGGAGGCTCTCGGTATAGTCTGGGATTTGACCAGACCAGCACTGGAACCAGAACCAGAACTAAAAAAGGACCGCCGAGATGGCTGAGAGCATAGCCATTGTCGGCGGAGGCATAGCCGGTCTCGGTTGTGCATATCTCTTGCACCGGGACTACGAAGTGACGGTTTTCGAGAAGGCCTCCTACCCGGGTGGGCATGTGAACACCCTGGATGTGGAAGAGAATGGCAGCCGGATCAAGATCGACAGCGGGTTCATGGTATTCAACTACCAGACCTACCCGCAATTTTCCCGCCTTCTCAAAGAGCTTCAGGTGCCGGTCAAGCCCACCGACATGTCTTTCAGCGTCCAGCATCAGCCTTTCGGGATCGAATGGTCCGGAACCGGATTCAAGAGGCTTTTCGCCCGGCGCCGGAATCTGGCTAGCCGCCGTTTCTGGAGCCTGCTTCTCGCCATCGGTCGTTTCAACAAAGAAGCCAGGGAGGTCCTCCGAAATGACCGATTCGATCCCATCTCGCTGGGGGACTTCGTTCGAGAGAAGGGCATAGCAAGGACAGTCCTCGATCTCTACCTGTTGCCGATGATGTCTTCCCTGTGGTCGGCGCCTCCCGAGGTGATGGAGAAATTTCCGGTATCTCTTTTGGTCCGCTTCCTATACTCGCACGGGCTCCTGTCGATGTATGACAAGCTGAGCTGGTACACCATTAGCGGTGGCGCCTGCAACTATGTCAGGGCTCTGGTTGCGCCCTTCGCCGGCAGTATCCTTTTCGATAGCCCGGTGAAAAGAGTCAGCCGCACCGAAGGAGGCCGGCAGGTGGAGTTGGAGACCCTGGACGGTCGCCGGCAGACTTTCGATCGATGTATCATGGCCTGCCATGCGGATCAGTCGCTGAGAATACTTGGTGAGGAGTGGAGCGAGGAGCGCAGGCTTCTCTCGCCTTTTCAGTATCAACGCAATATCGCCACTCTCCACACTGACAGCCGGGTCATGCCCGAGACGAGGCCTAACTGGGCATCCTGGAACTACCGCATCGAGGAGAGCCCGAGAAACACGCTCCTCGCCACCACTCATTACTGGATGAACAGCCTCCAGGACGTTTCCAGAGAAAGGGATTACTTCATCACCATAGACAGCAGCGATACCCTCTCTCCAGGATCAATCATCAAGCAGGTCGAATATGAGCACCCCGTGTTCTCGGTGGATTCTCTCAAAGCCCAGCGCCGTCTCGAGGAGTTCAACCAGGACAGGACAGACCGGCGGGTACTTTTGTGCGGCAGCTATTTCAAGTACGGGTTTCACGAGGATGCCTTCGCTTCGGCGGTGAACGTCAGCCAGCGTCTCCTTTCTCGTCCGGTATGGAGCGCCTGATTATGCATTCTGCTGTTTACGACTGTCATGTAAGCCACGAGCGGGTCGAGCCCAGACGACACAGGTTTGCGTACCGGCACCGTATGTTTCTCTTCGATCTCGACGAGCTGGATGGCCTGGCTTCCGGCTCGCGGATTTTCGGTCACAACAGCAGACGTATTCTCGATTTCAGGGACTGCGATCATCTCGACGAGTCGAGCCGTCCTCTCAAAGAACGTGTGCTGGAGCTGCTGGCAAGCAACGGCGTGCGAAGCTCGCCTTCCCGAATTCTGCTTCTGGCCAATCCCCGCACCCTGGGGTATGTATTCAATCCGCTATCGATCTATTTCTGCCTGAATACGGACGCCGAGGTTGAGGCGCTGGTGGTCGAGATCTGCAACACTTTCTACGAGCGCAAAGCCTATGTTTTTTCGCCTGTTGCCCGGGAAGAGGCGGAGTTTTCCGCGGTCAAGAACTTCTATATCAGCCCCTTTTGCCGCTTAGATGACGAGCTCGTCTTCAAAGTGAGCTTGCCAGCGGATGGGTTGAGGCTGGTGGTGGAGACCCGCCGGCAAGGAGCTCTCGTCTTGAGGGCGGTCCTGACCGGCAAGAGAAGTCCTTTCGAGGATCGGGTCATCCTCGGGGATCTCTTCGTCTCAGCCATGCTCAACTTTGCGGTTATCGCGCGAATACATTTGCAGGCCCTGCGCCTTTACCTGAAGGGCATTCCCTATGAGAGGAAGGAGGACCATCCTGAACTCCAGACGAATCTCTTCCGACCACACCGCAGTCTCAAGAAAGGAGTAGCATAGATGCAGGCAGGAGCACTGGAAAAGACAGCCGTTCGCGAAGCTAGCGTTATCGAGCGCTTTTGCATGAGGGCGGTTCTTGATGCGCTGCTCAAGATGAGGAAGGGCGAGTTGACCGTAGTCCTTCCCGATGGCAAGAGGCTCGTCAGTCAGGGTGATGGAGTCGGTCAAATTGCGCGGATCGAGATAGGCTCATATAACTTTTTCAGGCGCTGCATCGAGTATGGTGCTATCGGATTTGCCGAGTCTCACATAGCCGGAGAATGGAAGAGTCCAGATCTCACCGCGGTCATATCGTGGTTTCTGCTCAACCAGGAGAACTCCACAGTGCTCGAGGGCAGCAGCGAAAAGAGCCCTGTGCTCGGGCTGCTGAATCTGGCAAATAGAATCGGTCATCTGCTGCGACCCAACGATCGGGTGACAGGCAAGAAGAATATCAGCGCCCATTACGACCTGAGCAACGAGCTCTTCTCGCTTTTTCTCGATCCGACCATGACATACTCGAGCGCGCTGTTTACAGGAGGCAACACCGATCTGGAGCGGGCGCAAATCGACAAGTACGAGCGGATTTGCCGTTCTGCCTGTCTCGAGCGAGGGCAGAGAGTGCTTGAGATTGGCTGTGGCTGGGGCGGCTTCGCATCTTATGCGGCTTCTCGATATGGAGTCCGGGTCCTGGGATTGACCATCTCGCAGCAGCAGTATGAGTGGGCCAGGGCGTCCATCGATCGTCAGGGTCTGGGTGATCTTGTCGAGATCAGGCTTCAAGATTACCGTGATGTCACCGGGCAGTTCGATCGCATTGTTTCCATCGAGATGATGGAAGCGCTCGGGGACGCGCATGTGGAGGAATTTTTCAGCCAGTGCTCGCGTCTTCTATCCCGGGACGGGCTGATGGCTCTGCAGATGATAAGCTCGCCAGACTGCCGTTACGAGCTTCTGAGAGACAGTGTCGATTTTATCCAGAAGCATATATTCCCCGGCAGCCTGCTTCTTTCCATCGAGCGCGTAGTGCGGGCCTGCAAAGCTACCGGGGATCTCCATATGCTCGAGCTATTCGACTTCGCCGAGAGCTACGCCAGGACCCTTGCCCTCTGGCGAGAGAACTTTCTCGCCAATGTCGAAGAGGTCAGAGCCCTGGGCTTCGATGAAGAGTTCATTGCCAAGTGGCTCTACTATTTCTCGTACTGCGAGGCGGCCTTTTCAATGAGACAGATCAGTGTTCTGCAGATCACACTGACCAGACCCAATAACAGCTTCTTGAGAGAGATTCGGAGACTGCCTTGACTATTCCAGAATTACTGATCCAGCTTTGTTATGGTCTCGGGATTTCATGCTCGATCTTTTTTGTCGCCTGGCTTTTCACCATCCGCCACCGCAATGCAGCTCTAGCCGATATCGCCTGGTCTTTCGGCTTCACCGCCATCGCAATCTATTATTGCTCCGTGTGTGACGGCTGGCTCACCCGCAAGATCGTGCTCCTGACAATGATCTCGGTCTGGAGCCTGAGGCTCGGCTTCTACCTCCTGGGCCGGACCATCGCCAGCATCGATCGGGAGGACACTCGTTATAATCATCTCCGCCAGCGCTTCCGGGGGCCGCTGCCTCTCTATTTCCTGTGGATTTTCTTTTGCCAGGCTCTTTTGCAGACAGCGGTCTCGGTCCCATTCCTGCTTTCGGCCGCCGATCCGAGACCCGGCTTCACCCCCATCGAACTGGCCTCTGTGCTTTTGTTCGTGCCGTCCTTTTTGCTCGAGATTGTCGCCGACAGGCAGCTTGCCGCATTCAAGCGGGGGAGTTCCGGCGGCGCCGTTTGCAAAGCGGGTCTCTGGCGGTACTCGAGGCATCCGAATTATTTTTTCGAGTGGCTCATATGGTGCTCCTTTGCCGGCTATGCCTCGGGCGCTCCTGAGGGGCCGATAGCGGTGGCCAGTCCTTTGATAATGCTTTTCATGCTTCTTTTCGTCTCCGGCGTGCGGCTATCCGAGGAGGTGTCGCTCAAGAGCCGCGGTGAGGAATACCGACGCTACCAGCGGGAGACAAGCGCCTTCGTTCCCTGGTTCGTTAGAAGAGTCGACTGAGGTATTTGTTCAAATGTGGATCTATGATGTTTTGCGGACAGGACTGGTACCGGACCCGGTGATACGGGCAGGCATCAAAGCGATGCTGGCCACCAAGCTCAGGGAGCTATCCCTGGCGGACCCCGGACTCGAGGCCGAGGCTCTGATGAGCTTTGTCGAAGAGCTCAAGGCGAGTCCCGTGGCGGTCCGAACCGAAAGCGCAAACGAGCAGCATTATGAGATGCCCACCAGTTTTTTCAAGCTGGTGCTCGGTCCTCATATGAAATACAGCTCCGGATTCTGGACCGGTCCGGGCTGCGATCTCGAGGCGGCCGAGAAGAACATGCTCGAGCTCTACTGTCAGAGGGCCGGGCTGGAGAACGGTCAGAGCATAATGGATCTGGGCTGCGGTTGGGGCTCTTTCGCTCTCTTCGCGGCCAGGCGTTATCCGTCCTCTCGCATCACGGCCGTCTCTAACTCGCATAGCCAGCGTCTTTCCATCGAAGAGGAATGTCGCCGTCAGGGTCTCGGCAATCTGGAGGTGATTACTGCCGATATCAATCTGTTCGATACTGAGAGGCGTTTCGACCGGATTGTCTCCATCGAGATGTTCGAGCATATGAAAAACTACCAGGCGCTTCTCCACAAGATATCCGGCTGGCTGGGTGATGACGGCAGGCTCTTCGTGCATATCTTCACGCATGTCAAATATGCTTATCACTACGAGAACAGTGATGGCAACGACTGGCTGACCGAGCACTTCTTCACCGGCGGTACCATGCCTTCCGATGACCTGCTTCTCTATTTCCAGCGCGACCTTTGCGTGGAGCGGCACTGGCGCGTGCCCGGTCATCACTACGAGAAGACTGCCAATGCCTGGTTGGCGAGAATGGACAGGAACAAGACTCTGATCATGCCGATTCTCGAGGACACTTATGGAAAGGCTGAGGCAAAGACCTGGTGGATCTACTGGCGAGTGTTCTTCATGGCTTGCGCCGAGCTCTGGGGCTACCAGGGCGGCTCCCAGTGGATCGTCTCGCATTATCTATTCGCTCCCACCCGGTCGCGCCGATCGGTGGAGAGGTATCCTGCTGAAATTAGATCCCGGAGTTAACACCATTCCCTTCGATTCTTGACACAGGCTTCCTATGATGGAGGCTGTCGGACGTATTACGAACGGAAAGCCGCCATGATCAAGCAAATCATAGCCATTGTGTTGATTTATCTTTGCACGTCCCTGGCCTGGATGGTCCTGGGAGGCATCTCCTGATGGACGCGAGCAAGGTGGCTGTCGATCTCGAGTACCGGCAAAAGGGGCTTCTCTGGAATTCCACCTGTAAAGTCGATTTCGACGGAACTTATGAAGTCAGCAATCTGGAAAGTGATAAAAGGCTTGTTTAGCTGGAATTTGCTCTACCTGCCAGCGAGGCGATCTATGACGATCTGAAGATAATAATCGGGGACCGCGAGGTGATCAAGATCGATTCGGTGGACAACAAATCGAGACCGCTCCTCGACCGGTTGCTCCTCAGCTAGACTCTTCTCTGGTACTGAGGGCATTTTACCCGGGCGGCACCCTTAACTGTATCAGCCGGGCGAATGGTTTGTTGTCAGGGGGGGGCAAAATTCCTGATTCGAATCCACGCTCGAAGTATACTTATCGGAGTCGCATCGATGTATTCGCGATTCTCCGGAGGTTGCTATCCAGCGGAATGAGCTCAACTAGGGACAAACCAGGACTTTACTCGTTTTCCGCGTTCGGCGTCCTTCTCGGTGCGCTTGTTCTAGCCTTTGCTCTTTTGGGATCGCTCAATATGCTCCCGGGAAGCGATTCAGGTAGCGATGCGCCAGCCGAGAAGTGGCAGTTGCATCTGACACCTGTGGACCTGAAGAGAGGGGACCCTGTGGCGGTCCACGAGACGATCTATCTACCGGTCTATGCTCACATCTATTATGCCGATAGAACTAAACTCCTCAATCTCGCCGAAACCGTAAGCATTCGAAATACGGATATGGACTCCGCAATCATTTTGACATCGGTTCGCCATTACCGGACCGATGGCTCCCTGGTAAAGGACTATGTCACCAAACCGCTTTCTATCGGTCCTCTGGCAACGGCTGATTACGTTGTCCCGGAGCACGATACCACAGGCGGCACCGGCGCCAATTTCATAATCGAGTGGGTATCCAGGCAGAAAGTCAGCGAGCCCATTACGGAATCTGTAATGGTGTACACAGGTTCCTCCCATAGCGTGTCATTCCTGTCGCGAGGGGTCGTGCTCAAGAGAGAAGAGGGCATTACTTTTGGCACAGGTACCTCCGGACCCGCTGATGTAACCAACCAGGAGTCAGCCAGCCGAGCAGACGAAAAATAGTTTGAAAGGATGAGGGATTCGGGATAATATGGAAGTAGCATGCGAAAATGGAACATAGTCTTGTTTTTGTGTTCTTTCCTGGTTTTCCTGGAAGTCATTCCGGTATTGACCAGTGCCATTGAGAGCCGCTATTCGAGCGGGCAGTCTACCCTTACCGGGCAGGAGACATCAATCGAGCACCTGGCGCTTCTTTCAAAACAGCCGAAAATAGAAGCGAATCAGGCGTCAGAAGAATACAGGATTTCTAGAAATCAGACGCCAACGTTGAGCTTCGCTGGCCAGTCATTACTGTGCTACCGACCTGCAGGCTTCTGCGAGAGACTTCCCGCGCACTATTCGCGTGGATCGAAGCTCTGGCTGTTGCAGTGTAGCCTGCTCCTTTAATACACACCTCCGTTCGATCACGTCCACTTTGTCACAACCTCCGTGAGCGCCAGCTCCTGTTGTTATGTGCAACTCGGTCGTGCGCCTGGCTCGCCGGGAGCCGGGCGGCGCGGCCCGAATATGGAAGGAGGAATCCGTGCCTCAATCTACGCAGGATTTCCTGCATCAATCGGTGCTGCAATTTGCAAGGATGGACATCCTGGTTCTTTCTCCCGATATGAACGTAGGTGAAGCTCTTGATCTTGTTCGGGCTAGCCTGTCGAGTGGCGACTCAACATACTTGTATGTGTCCGATACGGATGGCCGCTTTCTAGGCACAGTCTCGACCAAAAATCTTCTGCTATCACCGGCGGAAAGAATCATTAGGGAGATCATGCAGATAGAGGCAATTATACTGCCGGAGCACGCAACAGTGATGCAGGCCCGCAAGATGTTTGCGAGCCACAATCTGCAGGCTTTCCCCGTGGTCAGCAGGGAGGGTCTTCTCCTCGGGGTCGTTGACAGCAGTCTCTGGGATGGAGAGAAGCTACCGCTGGCGGTAGTCGAAGGTTTTTCTCCTGGAATCGAGTCTGACTCCAGGCAGTTCCTTTTCGATACCCTGCGCTTTCGCTTCTCATGGCTTCTAGTCACGATTTTCGGTGGTATCTGCTGTTATGTCATTGCTTCTCACTTTGACACGACGATCGAGGCCATGGATGAATTGCCGTTGTTCCTGGTACTGGTGCTCGGACTTGGTGAAAATGTCTCTATTCAAGCGATGACTTCTGTCTTGCGCCATCAGAATCAGACATCATCGCCGCGCGAATTGCTGGGTCTTTTGAGGAAAGAGCTAATCGCAGCCACCCTTCTAGCTTCTGTTTGCAGCATGCTTGTCACTTATCTTGTGCATTTTCGTGGCGATCAGGTTCTTTCAAAAATCATTTGCGTAACCACAGGTATCTCAGTCGTCACCGCGTCAATTGTCGGGTTTCTGGTCCCTGTATTCTTCAGTCGAATGTTCAAAACCGGTCCTGCGGCTGGGCCATTCGTGCTGGCTATTTCCGACCTTATAACACTCCTTATTTTCCTTTGCGCGGCCAGCCTTTTAGGTTCAGGACCTGGCTGAGTGTTACACAATGAATGATCTAGCCCTTATTCAAGACCTGACATTAATATGGATTTCTGCTCTAGTAATGGGGCACATCTGTATTCGCCTCAAACAACCGGTTATAGCAGGCTACATTCTCGCCGGCGTTCTCGTCGGCCCGCATGGACTCAGATGGATCAATCAGCCGGATCAGATAGAGGTCCTTGCGGAGTTCGGTGTTGCCATGCTCCTGTTCGCTCTTGGCGTGGACCTCTCATTGAAGCAGGTCATATCTTCAGCTCGCCGAATTCTGTCCGCAGGCGTCAGTCAAATTATCCTCAGTCTGGCGGTGGGATGGGTTAGCGCGTGGCTTGCCGGACTGGTAAGGAGTCCGGCTGAAGGATTCCTTTTCGGCAGCATTTGCGCAATTTCAAGTAGCGTCGTCATTTCGAAGACTCTACTTGATCGGGGTGAGCTGGACTCCATACATGGACGAATCTTGATCCCACTTGCCTTGGTTCAGGATCTGAGCCTGGTCGTAATCATTCCCTTTCTTCCCGTGCTCAGCCATACAGGCAGCAGTGACAGCTCGGGAATATTAGTTGCGGCCTTGAAGGCCGTCGCTTTTGCAGCGATAGTGGTAATTGGGGCAACCAGGGTGATTCCGCCAGTTCTTGCAAGGGCGGCAAAAACCAATGCTAAAGAAATCTTTCTGCTTTCAATTCTGGTGCTCTGCCTCTCGATCGCTCTTCTCAGCCAGGCATTTGGCATGTCTATAGCACTTGGAGCCTTCCTGGCAGGTCTTATGATGAGCGAGTCTACATACGCTCATCAAGCCCTGACCGACGTATCTCCTCTCCGGGATATCTTCTCGATTATTTTCTTCGTGTCTGTTGGCATGCTCCTTGATCCCCTTTTCATTTCTAACCACTGGTTGGATGTTGGTATCTTTGTAATTTGCCTGATAGCTGGCAAGGCTGTAATCGGAGCGCTGTGTGCCCTGCTTGCCACCAGCAATCTTCGTAGCGCCATTCTTGTTGGAGTTGGTCTCAGCCAGATCGGAGAGTTCTCCTTTGTCCTCCTGACTCTTGGTTATCGGGCCGGTTTGCTCAGCGACTCGATATACAACCTTTTCTTTGCAGGGGCTATTGTCTCCATGGTCGCAAGCCCGGTGCTCATGGGTATCACTCCGCGATTGCTGAGAAGTCATTTCAAAAACAGTGCTGAGTCGCCTCCGGAGTCAGGACGGCTTGATCTGCAAGAACATGTAATCGTCTGCGGCTTCGGACGGATCGGGAGGAACCTCGGACATATCCTGGAAGCATTCCAGATTCCCTTTCTTGTCATTGAGCTGAACGCCAGTATTATCGAGGATCTGGCTATTCAGGGGATACCGCATATCTACGGCGATGCTATGAACAAGTTGGTACTCACCAAGGCTCAGTTGAGCCAAGCCTCCATTCTCGTACTTTCTATGTCGGATCCCCTTTCGAGCGAGGCAATCGCAGCCTTTGCCAGGCTCACCAATCCCGCCATAAAGGTCATAGCCCGTGCGCACAGGCATGACGAAATCAGGCTTTTTCGATCTGCTGGTGTAAATGCTGTTGTGCAGCCAGAGTTCGAAGCAAGTATCGAGATTACCAGGTTGGTTCTGCATGGGCTCAACAGACCATTCAATGAGGTTCATCATGCACTCAATGTCATCCGATCCAGGCGGTATGCAATCTTCCAACCGGACATCGATGCGATGGAGCCCAGCGCATATGTTGAGTTTTCGGGCGAGCAGATGGGTCTCTGGTTCTCTGTAGACTCTGTGGAACTGCACAGTCGAAGCCTCGCCGACCTCGATTTTAGAGCTCGAACAGGAGCCACAGTGGCCGCTGTTCGGCGTGATGGAGCAACCTTCGCTTTTCCGGAGCCAACCTTCAAGCTCGAGTGTAATGACCAGATCTACGCTGTAGGAAAGTGCGAGCAGTTAGAGCGCCTGCAGGAACGCTTCCCTCTTTCACCGGTTTCCGAATCGACAAGTCCAATCACGGAGGGACAGAAATGAAATCCCTCAATCGAGTATGTAAAGGAGTCAGCCTCCTCGTTGTTTTAGTGTATGCAGCTACCATCCTGGCCGCTTGTTCGAAACCAGAAACCGAGTTATTGGATAGCCTCGATTTGAATCAGATCTTGCTCGACGATATGGGCGTCCAGCTCAGGCCTGCCCTTCATGTCCGCATGCTCGAGAACATGGCAAATCGAAACCCGAGCCAGGATACCGATCTGGCATCCCGTCTTTACACTGGCTCCGGAGTAGAGGTGAGCCGGAAGAAGTCTAAAGGAATGTTCGAAAGAGCTGCAAGAAGAAATGACACCAAGGCTCAGTTCTGTCTTGCGATCCTTTATCTCAATGAGGAGACAATTGCCAAAGATCCAGTGCTGGCGATGAAGTGGTTGCTCATAGCAGCGCACGGAACCGGCCGATACGCTACTCTGGCGGAAAGGGCCCGATCCGAGCTCGCCCAAGTGCTATCAGTGTCCGATCTCAATACTGCGGAGTATCAAGCGAATCAGTGGCTTTTGCTCAACTACCCATCGAAGGCGGCATTCCATGAATAAGACACGAAGGGAGATATTACTTATGGGTGGTTCGATGCTTCTTTCTCCAATACTGGCCTGTTTGATTGCCTTCCCATTTTTTGATCATTCCAATCCTCTCGTACCGATCGGAATTGGTTCTGTGGCTGGGATGTCGGTTTTTCTTGGTGCGCTTGCTCTCAACTCCAGAGGAAAAATGAAATGACTACCGAATCAAAGGATCTTCTCAAGATCGTGCTCCTATGTTTGGTTTGCGCCATCGTTCTGGGCTTCGGTCTCTGGTATGCAGCTACTTGCTCCTGAGGCGTTTTGTCCAAAGTTCTGCCGATTTTCCTTTTATGAAATCGATGATCTCGTAATTACCCACCGGAGGATAATAGCTGAAGCGGGCATAACAGCCGAGGAGATTATCCAGGAGGCAGAGAGTATTCGTGAAGATCGCCTGACTGAACGGTATACTGATCTCTAATGACACCGGTCTTGTTTGCCGATTCGAATGTGCTTATCGAAGCACCAGTAATTCCAGGGGCGGCTTCCTATATTGTTAGCGAAATGGTGGCTCGAGGCGCTTTTGACCTGGCTACCTGTCAGCTTTGCGTAGATGACACTGAACAGGCGATTATCTGCAAGCTGGAGTCAAACCCTGATGCGTTGGGCGAAATATTGAGGCCTGGGAGCAGCTCAAAATCGATACCCGTCTGATAGTCTTAGAGAATCCAGATTCCGAAACAGTGATGGCGATCCGCGATAAGTATCTCGGTATCATGCGTCATAAGGCGGATATACCGGTTCTTGCTGCTGCACTTTCTATGAATCCGCCTCCCAGTCTGCTCCTGTCTGATAAGCGCAATCATTTCAATGATCGAGTAGCCAATCGATCTGGTATCAGAATATGCTCCTGTCAGGAGTTTTTGGAAATCATCTCGGAAGTGCTTTGACTTCAATGATCACCTGAGCTTCGATCCGGATTAGATCCCGGAGTTAACACCATTCCCTTCGATTCTTGACACAGGCTTCCTATGATGGAGGCTGTCGGACGTATTACGAACGGAAAGCCGCCATGATCAAGCAAATCATAGCCATTGTGTTGATTTATCTTTGCACGTCCCTGGCCTGGATGGTCCTGGGAGGGACTGTTCTCAAACGGACCGATTGCTCCGATTGCGCCATGGGCGAAAGGGTCGGGCAGCTCTGGGGAACGCCCCAGAGCCAGGTAGCTCCCGGATTCTTCTATGAGACCGAGCAGATGAGCCGTGTGACCCGCGAGCAGGACGGCAAGACAATCACCGAGATAGTGCCCACCAAGATCCGGCACGATCTCCTGATGGACGCGAGCAAGGTGGCTGTCGAGCTCGATCTCGAGCATCGGCAGAAGGGGCTTCTCTGGTATTCCACCTATAAGGTCGATTTCGACGGGACCTATAGAGTCAGCAATCCGGATAATGACAGAAAGCTCGTTTCTCTGGAGTTCTATCTTCCTGCCAGCGAGGCGATCTATGACGATCTGAAGATCAAGATCGGGGACCGCGAGGTGATCAAGATCGATCCGGTGGACGGCAGGATCACCGAGCCTATCGAGCTGGACGGGCACGGCAAGCAGACTGTGAGAATCTCATACAAGTCCCGGGGTCTCAACGACTGGCACTATCTTTTCGGCCGGTCGGTCAATCAGGTTAGAGACTTCGAGCTGTCTATGAAAACCGATTTCGATGATATCGACTTTCCCCAGGGCAGCATCTCTCCGGCCAGCAAGAAGAAGCTCGACCGCGGCTGGCAGCTCGACTGGTCCTACAAGAATCTGCTTACCGGCTATTCCATCGGGATGACCATGCCAAAGAAACTCAACCCCGGACCCTGGGTTAGCGAGGTGACCTTTTTCGCTCCGGTTTCGCTCTTTCTCTTTTATTTCCTGCTTTTTATGGCAACCACGATAAAGGGTCTCAAAGTCCACCCGATGAACTATTTCTTCATCGGTGCGGCCTTCTTCAGCTTCCATCTCTTGATGGCATATCTGGTTGATCATATACCGGTGGAGCAGGCATTTCTGATAAGCGCCATTGTCTCGGTTACCCTGGTGGTGTCATATATGAGGCTGGTAGTCTCCAATCGCTTTGCTTTCGTGGAGGTGGGAATCGCCCAGCTCATTTATCTGGTGCTCTTCTCCTATACGTTCTTCTTCGAGAGGTTCACCGGACTTGTGATCACTATAATGTGCATCGCCACGCTCTTTGTCGTTATGCAGGCAACAGGCCGGATCGACTGGAGCGATGTTTTCGAGAAGCGTGCCCGCAAGAGCGAGCCGCCTGCAGCAAGAGAGAGCTGATATCTACTACCTGGCTCCTTTCATGGTCCGGGGCCAGTTGATGGCGAAGAGACCGCCTTTGAGCTCGTCGAACACCAGGGGCCGGACGGGGGTGCCCCGCATATGGTGATAGAGCAGTCCCGCTCTTATATAGAAACCGCGGGTATGGTAGGTGTTCGGTAGATCGAGACCGACCATGTCCCAGTGGTGGCAGAGCTCGTGGCAGAGGGTGCTGAGGAAAGTCCCGAAGGCGGTGGTGCGTTTGTGGACGGCAGTGCGCATCCACAGTCTGATCTTCCGGCTATCAGGCTGGTAGTCGCCGAACAGCTCGAATTCCCGAGATTCGGATACCTCCAGGGGTCTGGCTCCCAGCACGCTGACCGTGGCCGGTTCTATGCCTGTTGCCATGGCGAACTCTTTCGATATCCGATTGGCTATGCGCCGAACATCTTTCTGGCTCTCTTGCTTGAGGGCGACCTCAAGCTCCGCCGAGAGGCTGCGGAACGGCTCCACCGGCAGCTTCGCAATGGTGAGCATGGCGTCGCTGCGCTCGTACTCGCTACGTTTGCTTGAGTTTTTCGGGACCCTGTCGGTGATCATGTCGAGATTCTAGCAAAGTACAGCCGGGCTGTCAGTTGAGAAACGGCACCGATCTTGTCTTGATACTCAGGGTCTCCCGAGCCCGGAAAGAAATGAATGGGTTCTCCGACTCGGCCAGGGCGCCGAGCACATCGAGGGGAGCCCACTTCTCCATGGCAAGAAGGAAGAGGGTCTGGCTGTCGCCGGTTCGCAGCAGCTCCTCGACCAGGTACCGGGGACAGCGCCGATTCGAGACCGCCGCCACCCTCACCTCTGGGTCGCTGTCCCAGGCAAGAATCTCGAGCAGACCGGTTGTTATCGCCTGATTCTCCGCCACATGGCGGCGGATTCGCGGGTCGCTGCTCTCAGCAAGCTTTTTCAGCACCTTTTCCGGGGTATTGGGATTGCCCGCCAGTATATACGTGATCATACTTCTCATGATTGATTCTCCTCGGACTCCTCTGTTCCCTCCGACTCATCGTCCTCATTCAGATCCACGGACCAGAGATCGCAGATCTCCTTCACCAGCTCGCCGAGAGTCTCCGAGCGGGCCGGCTTTCTCAGGTAGTAATTCATGCCGAGATTGAGGGCTCTGTCGATGTCCTGATCGAGATTGGAGACGGTGAGCACCACCACTGGGGTCTCCTCGATGCCCAGAACGGTTCGCATTTTTTCGAGGAGCATATGACCGTTCATTTGGGGCATATTGAGATCGACCAACACCAGGTCAGGGTTGATGACCAGGCCCTGGTCGGCTAGCTCGAGATAAGCCATGGCTTCCACACCGTCTTGAACCACGGTCAGGTTGAAATAGATGCCAGATTCCTCGAGGACCTCCTGCGTGAGCTCGGCGTCGGCGGGCCGATCTTCGGCAAGCAGTATCTCAATTGGTCTTCTCATGGTCTTCTTCTCCCTGGTTTCCGACCTCCTCGTACAGAGGCAGGCGAACGATTACAGTAGTGCCTTCTCCTTCTTTCGAATGCGCCGATATCTCGCCCTCGTGCAGCTCGGCTATGGTCTTGCAGATGGAGAGACCGAGGCCGCTTCCTTCTCCGCCGGCTCCGGAGAGCCGCACGAAGGGCTCGAAGATGATCTCGTCGTTGCTTGCTTTGAAACCGATCCCCCGGTCTCGTACTTCGATCTGGGCATAGCTGCTGGAGGTGGTGGCGTCGATCACGATGGCAGGCGGACCGTCGCCACTGTAATTGATGGCATTTACGATGAGGTTCTGAAAAAGCTGACAGAGCAGCGACTCGTTGCCCCGTACCACCGGCATTCTCTTCTTGTCTATGGTGCAGCCCGACCGGCTGATGCTTGCCGAGAGACTGAGGATCACCTGGCCCATTACCTGGTTGAGATCCACCCTCGCGAATTCTTTCTCCTCTGCGCTTGCACGGGCATGATGGAGTAGGTTCTCGACATTTTTCTCGGCGTACCGTGCCGTCTCCACTATGATTCTCAAGAAGCGTGACCCCTTCTCGTCCAGACAGTTCGTATAGCGTTTTTGCAGGAGCTCTCCGAATCCTTCGATGGTCCGAAGGGGCTCCTGGAGATCGTGGGATGCCAGCCTTCCGAAATTGATCAGGGTGGCATTCGAGCGAATCAGCGTTCTGATTACCTCTTTCAGCTCTGACTCAGCTTCGCGCCTGCGCAGGACTTCCTGCTCCAGCTCGATGGTCCGCAAACGCACGCGTTTCTCCAGGCTTTCAAGAAGCCGGCGGATCTTGCCGGTTAGATGGTTCATGAACCCGGCGATGATAAACATCACCATATAAGTGACCGGAAGCTGGCTTTCAAGGGCGCTCAATTGAAACTTGGGCTCGGTGATGAAGAGGTCGAAGGCCGGAATGCTTAGAAGCCCAGTGGCGAAGCCGGCTTTGCCGCCGTAACGAGAAGCCACCACTACTACTCCCAGGAGGTAAATCATGGCTACGTTCTCGATTTTGAGCCAGCATGCGGTGAGGTTACCCAGGGCGGTACAGCAAATGAGGACGAGAATGACAAAGGTGGAAGTCCTGAAACTCCAGGGATCGGTTATGGGATCAAGTGAGGATGTATGCTCCTGCTTCGCTAAATTGTCAGCCAACATGGGACACCGTTTCCTTCCGCCTGCCACTTCTATCCTAAAGAGCGATAGTGATTAAACTGTGATCGTTGGCTGTTTTCCTCTGTCTTGATGCTATTGTTCTTTACAGGATTTCAGGACAGGTTTTCAGGTCAGCCGTGAGTGCATTCTCGGATCACTTCCACCGAGCAGGGCGCTGTTTTGACTATCTCCTCGGCGACGCTGCCCAGCAAGATCTTCTCCACCCCGGTGCGTCCATGGGAGCCGACCACAATCAAGTCGGCTTGCCAACTTCTGGCTACTCTAACTATCGTCTCTGCTACCGGACCGCTCTCGACCTTCTGTTCGACGACAAATCCTGAGAGCTCTTTTTCGAGCCTCTCGGCTGCCTTGCTGGCGATCTTCTTACTCTGGGTGGCTATTTTCTCTTCGTAAGTCGTGGGTACGTCGCTTGTCTGTCTCAGGAAATTGAATTCCCGGGGCGGGGGCTGTATTATGCTCAGCACCATGAATCGGGTGCCCGCTTTCCAGCCGTGCTCGGCGACGAAGTTGACGGCATTGTCCGAGCATTCCGATCCGTCTACAGCCACGATTATTTTCACTATCAGAACCTCTAGACTACAGGAAACAATCTAATGACCGTTTCAGAAATTACCAGATAAAGCGGGATACCGATGGTGACGTTATAAGTGAAGGTGAGTCCCAGGGAAGCCGCAAGAGGCAGTGTCGGACTGGCTTCTGGCACAGCCAGCCGCTGGATGGCGGGCACCGCTATATAGGAGGCGGCGGCACAGAGTACCGAGAACAGCACATAAGTGCCGAGTTGCAGGGGCTGGTTGAGCAGGTGGCTGAACAGCGATGTGACCAAGATCCCGAAGAGCGCAAATAGATTCGGGGCAATCAGACCGAAGGCGATGAATGTTTTGCCTGCCGCTTTCAGATCCCGAATTCGGCGTGCCGCATTCATGCCCATCTCCAGAAGGAAGAGACAGAGCATTCCCTGGAAAAGGGAGACGAAGAGTTGATCGTCAGCTTCGGTGATACCGGGACCCTGGAGACGGCTGATGAAACCGATGGCGATACCACCGATGAGAAGAAAGAGACCGGGGTTGAGGAATATCTCACGCAGGAGCTCCAGATTGATTGTTCCTCCTTTATGGACCTCGGCAGTGGTCTCTGATTCGACTTCCAGCTTATTTCCTTGCTCTATCAGTGTGGGCTCGAGCGGTGCCTCATATCCGGGCTCTCCAGGCATATTACCGTTAGCGTCCATCCCCCGGCGCCGCAAGCGCGATACAAGAAAGAGACAGACCAGGCAGCCCGGGATTTCCATCACCGCGAGCATAACAGGCATGTAAGCAGCATAGGCGATAGAGGCTGTCTGCAGGACGCCAAGGCAGGTGAGGAATGTACCAGCCGAGTCCGAGCCGTAATAACCGGCTACGGTGGCAGCGTCGATGGCACGCAACTTCTTGACACGTTTGAGAAATTGCCAGGCGGCCAGGCCGACCAGCAAGTTGGCGATAAATCCGACGATCATATACAGGCCGGCCTGCGCCAGGGACGCTCGCGAGAGGTTGGCGAGCTCCTCGCCTCCGTGCCAGCCGATAGCCACCAGCAGATAAATTGTGAGACCCTGATAGACGGCATAGGGGAACTCGAAGGGAACTCTCAGAAGTACGATGAGGAAGCCGAAGTAGAAGAACAGGAGAAGGGGCTTGAAGAGGTTCTTGATCAGGTTGTGCCAGAACTGCGTAAGAGCGTTTTCCTGCTTGACCTCGATATTGAGGGCGACACTATTGCTTATCGGCATGATATTTACATGATCGCCCCGGATGACATCGCTGGCTTTCAGATTGTTCTTGCCTCTGACGAAATGTGTTCCCGGTGTGATGATGTACGTGAATTTCTCCAGATAATCCGGGGTAACCGTGATCTTTTCTTGATCGACCTCCAGCACGGCTCCGCTGATTACGCGCAGTGCCGCAACCTGTGTGACCCTACCGGTCTCATCGAATGTCAGCTTGAGCTGATCCCGGGGATGGAGGCTTTCGATGCCGACAGTCTCGCCGTTGAGCATGATTGCCGCATCAGGACTGATTGGAAGATAAGTCTCTTCCTGGCCTTCCTGATCTTTGAAGATTAATTGAGGCACACCTGTTTGTATTCGATTGAGAAGCATTGTCTGGTCGTGCTTCTGGTGATGCTCCGCCTGGGAGGTATTGCCGATTCCTGCTGCCAGTGCGGGGGCGCCGAAGATCAGGACCAGGGCGAGAGCCACCAGGAGTTTCTTTGTGTTTGCCATAAGCTGAGATTGCCACCTCTGCATACCAGCCCGAAAATAGCCGAGCGGAGCCTGCTCTAGCTGGTAGGTTGAAAGGGAAAAGTTTTGCTCGGCTACCGGAGGTCAGCCTCTGACACTACTCTAAGTAACGATTGTGATCATCCTGTGGCATCTTCGCGATAAATTCACATTCCCGTTCGGAACGGGAATCAGCTCGATGATCGGGCAAGCGCACTTTTACTTCGCTTGCATCGGCCATTATATGAATCGCCTCCTCCAGATCCACCTGGCGGTCGTTTACCTCGCTTTGCTCCATGAGAGCGTGAAAGATCTCCTCCTGCTCCATGATCGTGAAGGTGCCGTCCGGTGCCCGGAGACAGGCGGCCCATGGAACGAACTTGGTAAGGGGAAAGAGCTGACCCGGGGAGGGGGAGATATCGATGTTGAGACCGGAAATGAAGAGCACCCTTTTGCCGTGGAATTCCTGGCCGGTGGCCAGGGTCCTGTAGGTGCGGTCGAATTCTACCTGAGTATTGACCTGGGCTGCCACAAGAAGCGGAGCGCTGGATGTAATTATGCAGGCCATCGGGCTGAGTAGGTTCTGCTCCAGGTGACCGCCGCTTTCCGGATCGTCCGGAACATGACGCTTGAACTTGAAGACATCGGCGTTGAGAAGATCCCCGATTTGCCGGCGGCCGTTCTCGGGCCGGGCGTCTTTAAGGGATTCCCGGAAAGGCTCGCTGGCAACGAAGCACTTGGCGGTGCTGAAGGAGCGAACCGGCGCGTGGGAGCCGTTATTCATAGAACTCGTGATCTTGTCCATATTGAGGAATATGCCTTCGTTGCGCTCCTGGCGAAGGAGATAATTGTCGATGATAACCAGATTTTTGCTGTCGCTGCGCTCCAGCAGGATGTTCTTGCGGGCGAACTCGTATTCCTGGCGATACCAGCTCAGGACACCGCTTATCTTTCCGCAACTCGGACCGAATTCGTTGTTCTCAGTTTGCAGCCTTCTATAAGTACCGAAAAGATGATTATCCGGATCGTAGCCGACATGACTGGCATGAATGATCACCAGGTCTTTGCCGTGCTGGGCGAAAGGCCCGTGCCGGTCGGTTGAGATCACGCCGCCCACTCTGCCGTGGTTGAAGGGAAAAGTCCCGAAATGCTTGGCGATGAGAATAATCGGATAACCCTGGCTCTCGTCGGAGCAAAATGCCCTGGATGGGAGGATCTTGCCCTCCTCGAAACCGAGCTTCAGGCAGAGATTGAAGAGCCGTCCCATGAAGCTCGAGTAACGCAGGGTCCTGCCTTCGATATGGAAATCCCTCAGGATTACCTCGATGTCGACATCGGAGGAGAACATTCAGTTTGTGCGATACCTGAAGTGAAGGGAGGTCTTGTCCGACTCCTTGCAGCAGAGATCATCGAGACCTTCCACTGTTACCTCGGCGAGGCCGTTACGGTTTCTATCTTTGACCAGGAGGTTGAGGTAAGAGGTGCTCGAGTGATCGACTATGCCCACGGAAGGCGAGAGAACCAGATGGACGGTCTCGAAGCTCTTGAGTAGCGGATCGATTGCGCCTCTGACCTTGAGATTGTTGAAGCAGGTGACCGGCCCTGTGAAGATTACCTGGGCTTCGCTGCCGTTGCGAGTGACGTGACCCACCGGGTTTTTGAAGAGGCTGGCCAGGCAGTGCATAGCTTTGCTCGCGTATTCGCCGGGGTTCTGGGCGGCGCGGCAATCGCACCGCATGGCGTAGAAGAGGAGAATCAGCACCTTCACCGCTATACCACAGGCGATACCGATAAGCAGGTCGGAGAATACCGTGACAAGGACAGTTGTGGTGAAGACGGCAACCTGGTCCCAGCCGATGTTATACACTTGCTGCCATTTGTGGGGTCCGGCGAGCTTGTAGCCGATATGGACCAGCACTGCCGATAGTGCGGCAATTGGAATCAGGGCAATGAGATTATTGAATATGAGAAGGAATGCAATCAGGAAAACCGCGTTATAGAAATTGGCCCAGGCCGTGCGACCGCCAGCGACTATACAGGTGGTGCTCTTGATGATGCCCGGAATGATTGTCAGACCACCGATCAGGCTTGAGCAGATGTTGGAGATGCCCATGGCGAAAAGGGTACGGTGCGGATTGGACTTCCTGCTGTAAGGATCGATCTGGTCCACTGCGTGGATAGTGGCAAGAGACTCTGTTCCGTCAACGAAAGTAAGAGCCAGGACACTGAATATTATTGTCGGGATAAGCCCCGGGTTGTTGAATAGACCCTGGAAGTCAGGGAAGACGATGCCATGCTCGAGAGGATTGGCTGGAATTTCAACCAGGAAATTCGGCGCCAGATGGAGGAGTTGACCGAGACCGATCCCGGTGAGCACCACGATCAGGTGTGGTGGAATATAGCGGAGCCACTGGATCTTGGTCTTGGGAAGAATGAAAAGAAGCGCCAGGCAGACGATGGAGGTGAAGAAGACCGCCGGATTTAAATGAAATATGTGAGATGGAGTCTCCGAGATTATGGTGAAAAATTCGTGGGCGTGATATTTGTTCCCGATGAAATGAGGTATCTGCTTGGCGATGATCAGAAGACCGATGGCCGCCAGCATTCCATTGACTGCAGATTTGGGGAAGAGATAGCTGAATTTGGCGGCTTTGAAATAAGTGAGGACAAGCTGCGTGACACCGGCGAACATGATGACGCCCAGCACCAGACGGTAGCCCACCTCCATATTGCCGTGACCGAGGGCGCTGATCGATGAGTAGAGTACAGGGGCGAGACCGGCGGCGGGTCCGCTGATCGTGACATAAGCACCGCCCAGAAATGGGAAGACCAGTCCGGCGATAATCTCGGAAGTGATACCACATATGGGTGGTGCCCCGGATGCCAGGGCGATACCCAGGGAGAGGGGCACTGACACCAGAGCGATGATGAAGCCGGCGAACATATCCTGGCGCCAGTGTTTCAGTCCCTTCAGCCCATTTTCCGGTGTCTCGGGTTGAATACAAGATTCCGTCGATTGATTTGATTCCATGAGATTTCTCTGCCGTTTTTTTGCCGCCGTGAAACCCCCGATAGCAAGCTTACGGGAAGAGGCGGAGGGTGACTTTTGCGAGGCGTTTGCTACGAAAGTACGAAAGTACGGAGTTACATTTCCAGCCTAGCAGCAGCATGTGACCGAGGTGTGATCGGATCTCGATAAATGTCGATTCTGCTCAGCGGACGAGCATTACCGAGCATTTGCAGGAGCGCACAAGAGGATCGACTCGGCGAGTGAGTTTCCTTATCAGCTTGTTCTGAGGAATCGAATCGGTGAGGACCAGAAGCCGGGTCCTGGATTCTTCCAGTATTGAATTGACCAGGAAGAATTCTTTTTGACCGACATCAAGGGTGTCAATGAAAACGTCGATGCCCGCATCGCGGCTGGTGCTCTCGGCAGCATGCTTGAGTTTGATCATGAAGCTCCGGGTCTCTTCCGGTGAGCTGCTTTTCGAGACCAGGTACTGGCAGATGATCAGGCGCAGGGTAAGAGAGCGAGCCCGGGCCTGCTCGGCGGCTTCGAACAGGACTCTCCAGGCTGTCTTCTGATCGGTTATACAGGCTACGACGCAGCCTTTCTGGTCAATTTCGATCAATTCGACGTCACCGCATGATCAAGGTGCACTATTTCTAATCTTAGTCTTGAAATGTGATGAACTTGTGATCAGGTTGCGGCTGCCATCTCTTCCGTATTGAGCTTGTATCCGACACCGTATACCGTGGCGATTATTGAAGGATCCCCTTTGGTGTCGAGCTTTTTTCGGAGCCTGGTGATATGTCCGCGCACGGTGTCGTTTTGCGCGTTGGAATCCGATTCCCAGACATTCTCGATGAGCTCGTCCGAGCTGAACACCCGGTTCGGGTGCCGGGCAAGGAATTCGAGAAGCCGGAATTCCTTGGGAAGAAGCTTGATCTCTTGACCGTTCCGGGTTACCTGGTGGCGGTCGCAGTTGACCACGATGTTTTTGCCGACACTGATCATATCGGAATGGGACACTTTGCCCCGGCGCACCAGGGCTTTTACTCTGTACTCCAGCTCTTTGAGATGAAATGGCTTGGTGAGGTAGTCGTCAGCTCCGGCCAGAAAGCCCTGTTCTTTGTCCTGCAACGAGGAGCGGGCTGTGATGATCAGCACCGGAGTGGTACCTTTGCGATGGCGGAACATCTGGCACAATTCCACTCCGGAGATTCCGGGAAGCATGATATCGAGAATGATGACATCATAGGAAGACGTCTTGAGGCGGTGCAGGGCCGTGACGCCGTCCGGGGCGATCTCTACCAGGTTGCGCTCCCTCTGGAGCCAGTTCTGGATGAGTCTTGCCAGGTCATTCTCGTCCTCGACCAAAAGAATTTTCGCCATATGGATACCGGAGCAGTTTTGTTAACTTCACTCCTACCTTAGCAAGCACCTGTGATCTAGTTGTGGCCGTGGCTCGAGAAAAATACGCGAAGCCGATGCGTGATCAGCGAAAGAGCGGGCGCGAAGCCGCCTTTGCCTTTTCCAGATCTTTTCTGGCGAGCTCCGCTTTGCCGGCCTTCTGATAAGCCTTCGCCCGGAGCCTGTAGAGAACCTCCGGCTGATCCGGCATGCGCTCCAGTGCTTTGCTGTACCAAGAGACGGCACGATTGTAATCGCCTTTCTCCATATAGCATTCACCGGCTTTGCGAGGGGCCTCGTCCGATTCCGGATCGGCTGCGGACAGGAACTCGTATTCGAGGATGGCTTCGTCGAGCCGTTTGCCGAGATGCTCGTTGCGAGCGCGGTCGTAACGCATGATCCAGGTCCGGGGACTGTCTTGAATAACGGCGCTGAGATCGGCCACTGCCCGCTGGTAGTTTTTCATGCTTTCGAAGACCCTGGCTCTCGACCAGAGTGCCGTCATATGACCGGGATAGAGCTCTATACATTTGTCCAGGAGCCGGAGCGATTCTCTCGGCTCACTCGTGAGCTTCGAGGCGGCCTCATAGCCCCGGGGATCGAGAGGGAATCTCTTGATATGATCGAGAGCGGTTTTTCTCGCTTCTTCGAACGCGTCTTTCCGGTCCAGTAAATCGATTCTATGCAGCCATTCGTCCCCGCCCTGGTAATGACAAAGCTCTCTAATGCGCTTTTCGGCCCCCTGCCTGCGACCCACCATGGCCAGAGCGCCTCTCAGGTAACCCTTGCTGACCTCGTCATCCGGGGCCATTGCGAGGATCTTCTCGCAGTCTGCGATAGCCTGAGCCGGCTTTTTCATCATCAGGAACGCGTATGCCCGGCGCTGGCGAGCGAGGAAATTGTCCGGCTCGGTTTTCAAGGTCAGATCGAGATCCGGCATGGCTTTCTCCGGCTCCTTCACGCTCAGGTAGGCAAAGGCTCTCTCGGAGCGGTAGAAAGGCGCCGGGTCGGCGGCGATTGCCTGGTCGAGACGTTTGATGGCAGCCCGGTACTGTCTCAGGGTGACAAGAAGAAGAGCCCGGCTGGTGGTCTGCTTCAGGGTGGCGACAGTTCTCTTTTGCTTGCCTGGAGCCGCCTCGGAAATGCTCGTCCCGGAGCCGAGAAGAAACAGGGTGCAGATGGCAATAGCAAGCTTTGGCGGAGACATTCGGTGCAGTATAAACTAGAATGAGCTCTCTTACCTGGAAATGAGAGAGATGAGCACTCTGATAAAAACCTACAACGATGTCTCGATTCCACGCTTCATGTACGGGACTGCCTGGAAGAAGGAGCGTACCGCACCGCTGGTGGAGCTGGCTGTGGAGACTGGATTCACCGCTATCGATACCGCTAATCAGATTATCCACTATGACGAGGCCCGGGTCGGAGAGGCGCTGGCGTCTCTCTACAAACGTGGGATAGAGCGGTCCGGGCTCTTTCTGCAGACCAAATTCACTCCGGTCAACGGTCAGGATCACCGCACTCCCTATGATGCCGGAGCCGATCTCACCACCCAGGTCAATCAGTCAATGGCAAGCTCCCTGGAGCACCTGGGCACCGACTATGTCGACTCCTATGTCCTGCACGGGCCTTACAGCCGCCACGGCTGGACGGCTTCGGACACCGAGGTCTGGAGGACCATGGAGGATCTACAGGACGCGAAGAAGACCAGGATAATAGGTATCAGCAATGTCTCTGCCGGACAGTTGAAGACTCTGGTGGAGAGCGCCAGGGTCAAGCCCATGGTGGTTCAGAATCGTTGTTATGCGATTCTCGGCTGGGACCGGGAAGTCAGGGAGATCTGCCGGCAGCATGACATCATCTATCAGGGCTTTTCGCTTCTGACAGCCAATACCGGCGCTCTCAACAGCCCGGAATTGCTCTCCATAGCCAGGCGGCTCGGGGCTACACCGGCCCAGACCGTATTCGCTTTCGCCCTTTCGGTGGGCATGCTTCCCCTGACAGGGACCTGCAGCCGGGAGCATATGGTGGAAGATCTGGCTTCGGTGGATTTCGACCTCAGCCCCGGGGACGTCGAGATCCTGGAAAGCATTGCCGGCTGAGAGCTGTCGCTGTTCAAGCTCAAATTTCCAGCTTGCCTGTCACTTCGGGTTTTCAAGTGATTTTTGGACCCGGTCCCTGTGGGAAAATCTATGATCCATGCATCTTTAGATGGTTCAAGATGAAAGTCCTGATTATCGACGACGAGAAGTCAATCAGAGAGGTCCTGGAGTTGTCCCTTGAGGACGACTGGATGGTCCTGGTTGCCGCCTCCGGGGATGAGGGTCTGGCCATTGCCAGGCGAGAGAAGCCGGACCTGATCTTGCTCGACCGAATGATGCCCGGAAAAGACGGAATCGCCACTCTGAAGGAATTACGAGCCGATCCCGAGATAGGCGCCGTGCCTGTGATCTTTCTCACTGCCCGGGTACAGACCCAGCACCTGGGCGAGTATGAAGGGCTCGACGTCCTGGGCGTGCTCTCCAAGCCTTTCGATCCCATGACCCTCACAGACGAGATCGGCGCTCTCCTGGCCGGCAGGCGAACAAACTAGATGAAACGAGCCCAGGACCGGCTACCCAGAACGCTGCTACTTATTTCTGCGGCACTCGTGGCATCGATCCTGCTCGTCGCGCTCACCGCCACATACCTGCAGACCCACGAGCTCGCCAGTCACCGCCGGGCGGTGATCAGGACCCAGGAGCTGATCCGGACCCTGACCAGGACCGAGTCGGCGCTTTACGGCCTTGAGTCGGCCCAGCGAGGCTATTTGATCACCGGCAGGTCGAGATATCTCGAGCCTTATTATCAGGCCCGGGAGCAGGTGCAGATGCTTCTCGACTCGCTGACGGTCATGCTCGAGGACGATCCGGGACAGATGGCCCGCCTGGAGGAGTTGCGCTCTCATGTGAGCGACAAGCTCGTCGAGCTCGAGAACACGGTGAACCTCTGCAAAGCAGGGAAGGTCGAGGAGGCTCGCCGGATCGTTCTCACCGACAGGGGATTCTCCCTGATGGACCTCTCCCTGACAGATCTCAAGCAACTCATCAGAGAAGAGAGCAGGCTCCTGAGGATCCAGTCGCGGTCTCTGGCGGAGGCTGCCGGCGAGTCTCTCAATCGGCTGCTCATTCTCGCTCTCATATCCTGCACCGCTTTTGTCGCCGGCTTCGTCTATATCCACAGGTCGGATGCTGCCAGGCGCCGGACCAGGCTGACCCACCTGGCGCTTTTCGAGGTATCTAAGATAGTCGCCAGCAGCCAGGATGTCTCGCAGACTCTTGCCGGGGTTCTCGAGACAGTCAGCGAGATGCTCGGCTTCAAGGTGGCGATTTTCTGGCGCCAGCTGCCGGGCACCGATATTCTGGTGAGCTCCGAATTCTACTCGGCGGAGCCCATGGATGATTTCAAGAGCGCTGTCAGCCGCTGCGAGGTCAGGAAGACCCAGGGCCTGGCCGGGCGGGTCTGGGTGGAGTATCAGCCCCTCTGGGCCTCGGATGAGGACCGGCAGGATCGCAGTCTTCTCGGCAATCTCGTGCAGTCTCACGGGCTCTACCGGATCTTCGCCTTTCCCATCAGGCTGGGTGAAGGGACCTGCGGGGTGTTCGAGTTTTTCGGCGAGCGAATCGAGAAATCCGACCAGGAGGTGCTCGAGGCTTTCGCCAGAGTCGGCTCCGAAATCGGTCAGCTTGTGGAGCGCCGGGAGATGGCGGAGGAGCTGCAGGAGTCTCTGACCGAGCTGGCACGAGCCAAAGGCGTCATGGACTCGGTGCTCGACAATATGGGCTCCGGCGTGATCCTCGCCGATCGAAATGGAGATATCCTGATTTTCAACAAGTCGGCTCAGAGAATTCTGGGAGTCGGAGCGCCCAGCAAGAATCTCTACGACTGGACCCGCACTGTCTATTCCGCCGACGGCGATCGTCCCATCGCCTTCGAGGATCTTCCCCTGGTCAAGGCCATGCATGGCGAGTCCACCAATGACGTTCTGATCACCATCCGCACCGAGAGCAATCCTGAGGGAATTGTCGTAAGCGTGAACGGCCGTCCTGTCCTCGACGCCCAGGGCAATTTCAACGGCGGGGTCGTCGTGTTCGAGGATGTGACCGCCAGGCACGAGGCGGAAAGAAGAGTGAGCGAGTTCTATTCCATGGTCTCTCACGAGCTGCGCACACCCCTGACTTCGATCAAGGGGTCCCTGGGCCTGCTTGCCGGAGGCAAGGGCGGCGAGCTCTCCGCCAAGGCGAAGCGCCTGGTGTCCATGGGGCTTCGCGAATGCGACCGTCTCATCCGGCTGATCAACGACATCCTCGATATAAGGAAGATCGAAGCAGGCAAGATGGAGCTGATTCTAAAGCCGCTCGATGCATCATATCTGGTGCGCGAGACTATCGAAGTGCTGAGCGCCTACGCCCAGGACCATTCGGTGAAGCTGGTGGACAGATCCACCGATTGCCCCCGGTTCTATGCAGACAGAGACAGGGTGGTTCAGGTGCTTACCAATCTCGTCTCCAATGCCGTGAAATTCTCACCGGAAGGAGGCAGCGTCACTCTAAGCAGTGAGGAGCGCGACGGCATGGTGCGCTTCAGCGTCGCCGACGAAGGCTCCGGTATCAGCGAGCAGGACCAGCGCAAGCTGTTCAGGAAATTCCAGCAGGTCAACAGCGGCGACGATCGGCCCAAAGGTGGAACCGGGCTCGGTCTGTCGATCTGCAAAGCCCTTGTCGAGCAGCATGGAGGTCGCATCGGTCTCGATAGCGCTGCCGGCCGGGGCACTACTTTCTGGTTCGAGATGCCCCTGCCCGCAGGCCATAGCAACAGTGAAGAAGAGGAGAAATAGCCGTGCCCGAGAAAAAGAACGGATCGGTCCTGATACTCGATGACGATGCTACTTTCAGGGATCTTGTCGGTAATCTCCTGCGAAACGAGGGTTATCAGGTGGTGGAAGCCGGCTCGCCCGACGAGGCGACGGCGATCTTGTCGAAAAAAGATACCGTGCTCGCTATAGTCGACTATCGTCTTCCTCAGATGGACGGCATGAGCTGGATCACCAATCTCCGCAATGCCGGCGGCAATACTCCGATCATCTTTTGCTCCGCCATCCCCTGTGATGCGAAGACTTTCAACTGGCTGCGCAATATTCTTCAGGTCGCATTGATTATCCAGAAGCCCATCGTCGCCTCGACCTTTCTCGAGCAGGTGGAGTCTCTTCTGCCGGGTTACGAGAAGAATTATCAAGGAGAAGGTATCGCCGCAGCGCGGGGGGGGCACCGGCGAAGGATCCGTGCCTCTTGCCGACGAGGAGCTTCGCCATCTGGCGAAAAAACTCAAGATCGAGCAGGCGGTGCGAGAGGCCAGGATGGAGTATCTCAAGCAGCTCGAGAGCGACTGGAAAATGCTCACCCAGCTGGTGGACGAATTCAACAACGACAGGACGGCGGTGACCTCTCTCCAGCAGGCTACCCTGATCGCTCATTCGATAAGGGGCACAGCCGGCTCTCTGGGGCTCGAGAAGATCGGGGAGCTGGCGGGCAGGCTCGAAGATTTTCTCTATTCTCTGGACCAGCGCGATGCCTCCGATCAGGAGATCTACTGGTCCGAGATCATCCGCGGTCTGGCCACAGGCAACGGTCTTATCCAGGACGCCATGAGCGGTGCCGCTGATCTGCCTGGCAAGACCACACGCAATCGTGTTCTCATTCTCAGCCAGGACGAGAACGTCATCGATTCAGCCAGGGAGGAGGAGACTCTCCGGATCGCCCATGTGCAGGGCACCGACAATCCCGGCTCTTTTTTGCGCTACGCCGCCGAGCACCGGATCGACGCCGCCATTATCGATACCGTCCCCGATGCCGAGGCGGCTTATGAGCATGCCCGCAGGCTGCGGGAGATTCCGGGCAACGAAGCGCTGCCCCTCGCCCTCATCTGCCCGAACAAGCTGATGCTCAGCGCTGCCGACCGGACCTATGTCGGGGCTTCCGATGTGCTCTATGCGCCTGTGTCCGGGGCCGGTCTGAGGGAGTCGGTGGAGAAGCTTCTCAGGGTCAGCACTCCCGGTCAGCCGCGTTTGCTTGTCATAGACGATGACGAGGTTCTCTGCCGGTTCGTCTCCGCGGTGCTCACCGATCAGCGTATGGAGGTGACCTATCAGACCAGTCCGGTGGATGCCCTGGCGGCGGTGGAAAAAATCAAGCCTGACATCATCCTGCTCGATTTGATGATGCCCATGATGACCGGTTATGAAGTCTGCCGGCAGATAAGAACCATACCGGAGGTCGCCAATGTGCCTGTGATAATTCTCACATCGAAGACCAGCCAGGAAGCCAGGTCGGCGGCGTTCGCCGTGGGCGCCACTGATTTTCTCACCAAGCCTGTCCTTGCCGAGGAGCTCCAGGCAAGGGTCTCCGCTCACCTGGCCTCGGCAATGCGCAAACGCCGGGAGCGTGCCCGGGACACCGAGACCGGGATGCTGCGCGGGGATGCTTTCATGATCGAGGCGGAAGCGCTCCGCAAGACGGCGGTGCGGATCAACCAGTGTCTCGCCCTGGCTATCGTAGAGATGGACGACTTCGACGAGCTCACTATCGTGCAGGGACATTACGGTGCTCACAGTGCCGCGGTGCATCTCGGTCTGATGCTGCAACATCGGTTCAGCGCCGAGACTCTGCGGGCCAGATGGAGCAGCGCCGGCTATGCTCTGGCCGTTCCCGATACCGGCACCGGTGCCCTGGCCGGAGCTCTGGAGAGGCTCCTGGCTGATTTCGCTGCCTGCCAATTTGCCGGCTCCACCAACAAGTTCGTCACCACTTTCAGTGCCGGTGTAGCCGATTCTGATAAGGACGGCGATGACCTGGAGACGATAATCAAAGCGGCGCACCACCGTCTGCGCTCCGCCAGGCGAGCGAAAAACGGGGTCGTCGCCTCAGTCTGAGCTGTCGTGGCTCTTTTCCTGCTCTCTGTACTCCTGCTCTCTGTACTTTTTTTCTATGAGCCCGGCGTTTTTCGAGATCTTGTGATTGGGCTTGTTCGTGAATAAAACAAAGCTCGGTAGTTTCACACCGAAGAGCTTGTCTGTTTCGACCAGCTCCATATTACGGGGACGCAGGGCGGAAAAGCGCCAGTAGCTGTGGTCTTTGCCGTCCACCGTGGCCTGGGCCAGATCTTGAATCAGAAGAATCGCCCCCTGACCATCCGGATCTTCGATCAGATCGGACAGCCCTTTCTCGTCGCAGTCGAAACGGCTCACTGCCTCTTGTTTGTGAGGAATATCGTCTCTGTCGAAGAGATAGACGAAGACCACCGACCAGGGCAAACCGCAGGCTCCGGTGGCGAGCCGCATGACGATATCTTCCCTGCCGTTTCGGTCCAGGTCCGCAGCGTATAGAGAACCTCCGAGAAATTCGGCGAGATCCTCCCTGATGCTCCAGTCCTTGCCGGCAGCGTCCTTTCCCGAGATCGTCAGATAGCCTTCCGCTGTCCTGGCGGTCACGCCCGGTCTTATCTCTTTGCTCCAGTTGTCGTTCGGAATCTCGGTGGCGATGGTTCTCTGGGCATAAGGCTGGATTCTGCGTTGCATGGGCGCGGGCAGATAGTCGTCATAATAGGCCTGTGCCGCCGGCATCGAAGCGAGTGCGGCGGCAACGGCAACTGCGGCCATCGCCATTGTGTTCATGAATCTCATGCTTCTGATGATTCTCATGATTCTCATACGGTTACCGGTCGATTTTTAGGAAAAGCCTGATCATCGCCGGTCGCTCTGGTTTTCCTGGCTGGAAAGGGCTGGTTTGAGAACAGGAATATCCTACTGAAACACACCGGTAATCTGGGTCATGCCGGCGCCGCCGTTCTGGGGATTGTGGGACCAGGAGGGCGGGTCGCTGTCGATGACGGTATAGAAGCCCGGCTTGATCACCAGATCCACCGGACAGTCCCAGTAGACTTCCGGGGCGCCGGCCTGGCCCGACCGGCCGTTCGCCTGCCAGGGACCGTATCTGGTGCCGTCCGAGTGCAGCAGGGTGATCCTGCCCGGCAATCTGCCGTGACCGTCGTTCCAGTGGTAATTGGTTATTTTGGTAACGAGAGCCGGTCTGTCTATGCTGAAATTGGTGGGTCTGAGCGGATTGTTCAGGCAGGCGTAGATATTGCCGTTATTATAGATGGTGGTCTCGGGGCTCCGCTTGAGCTCTCCGGACCGGTCCGGATGGCTGGTGGTCACCAGGGGCGCCACTCTCACCCTGGCGAAGCCGGCACCGCGGGAGCCCTCGTTTTGCGCCCAGGTAGAGGGATCGCTGTCGATTATCGTATAGGTGCCGGCTGGCAAGCGGATCAACGGCTCGCACTCCCAGTAGGCGTTGGGCACATTTCCCTGACCGGCTTTGCCGGTGGTCTTGAACGGTCCATAGACATAGCCGCTTTCACTCTTCAGGCTGATGGTGCCGGGTCTGGCGCCCCGGGCGTCGTTCCAGTGATAAGTGAACATATAGGTTAGGAGTCCCGGATAATTGATATTAAAAGTGGTGGCGCGGCTGGGCTTGTTATAGACCCTATAGATATTGCCGTTGTCGAGCACGGTCACAGGCGGAATCGCAGGCAAGCTCTCGATACCCGAATCGCCTTCCACCGCGGACCAGGTCCTGGTGCTGGTCGGGGCCGTGGAGGGCGGCAGCTTTGCCTCGAGATTCTCGGTGGTCTCGTCCAGAGGCTTGACCGGAACCGGCACGATTTCGGGCATGCCTTTGCGCGGGCTCACCGGCGGTACCGCCAGGACGATGGTCTTTCCCTGCCACTCGCTCTTGAGCTCGGGAGTCTGGAGCCTGCCCCGGTCCCGGAGCACTTCTTCCTGGATACCGGCTTTCATGCTGTCGAAAGCTTCACCGATAGTGGTGGCATCTCCTTTTTCTTTGAGGGCCTTGATCAGGTGATAGGTGAAAACGCTGTTTGCGTATTGCTTGCCTTCCCAGGAGACCTGATCCGGGCTGCTGGAGGCGATGACGAGCTGGCCGGTGCCGGACGCCAGCCTGGCGGCATCCACATTGCCTGCTCTATAGAGTCCCTTGGCTTCCGGGCTGGCGGCGCCGCTGTGACAGGCATCGAGAATCAGGATCACCCGGCTCGAAAGGACCCTGCTCTTGATGATCCGCATCAGGTCTTGCAGTGGTATGGCGGTGGCATAGAGACAATCGAGACTGGTGTCATGGGCGACTATATAGTTGAGTCCGCCCACGTCCATATCGGCGGGACTGCCGTGGCTGGAGATATAGATCACCACCAGGTCGTCGGGATGAGCCAGGTGGGGAAGCCATTTGTCTCCGAGGGCAGAAAGAATCCGAAGTCTCGTGGCTTCTTCGTCGGTGAGGAGGACCACATGATCTTTCTTGAAATTGCCCTCATTGACCAGATAGTCATAGAAGTCCCGGGCGTCCTTGGCAGGATAACGCAAGTTGATCTTGTTGTCGGCGAAGCGGCTGACGCCCACCACCACTGCCCATTTGTCCTTGATCGGGCGGGTCGCTTCCCTCGACTCTTCCGCCCTGACCGAAAGAGGGCAGAGGAGCAGATGCAGGGCGATGAGCGGAAAAAGAAAGTACCTGGCAATTGCTAGCATTTGTCAATTCTAGAAGAAGGTGCTTCTCCGTCCATCGTCCCGGAGGAGGGTTTGGCCATCAGAGCCAGGATCATGGCGCATACTGACGATATGGCAAGCACCACCAGGGAAGCGGCAAAACCCTGACTACCTGCTTTCACCAGACCCACTAGATAAGGACCGGCGAAGCCGCCGAGATTGCCCACTGAATTGATCACTGCAATGCCGGTGGCATGATCTCTCCGGGGCAGGGTCTCTCTGGTGAGGGCCCAGAACGGCCCCACCGAACCCCAGATACCGAAGGCCGCCAGGCAGAGACCGACCATCTGGACGATGTTGTGGCTGCTTGTCATGGAAAGAAGGAGACCGGCGAAAGTACAGGCGGCAGCGGCCATCACGTGAAGACGGCGCTCTCCTCGCCGGTCGGAGCTCCGGGCTATGACCAGCATGCCCAGGGCCTGGAAAACAGCCGGAATCGCGGCAAGAAGAGCCGTGGTGGTGTCATCCAGACCCCGGGCATGGGATCCTGAGGCTTTGATTATCTGGGGGAGCCAGAGCTGGAAGCCATACATGCTCACGGTCAGTGAAAAATAGAGAGCCGCCGAGCGCCAGACCAGAGGATTGCTCAGGGTGTGGAGAAAGCCTGTCTTGCTTCCGTCTTTTTGAGGTTGAGCCTCTTTCTCGCGGCTGGAACTCGATGCCTTCTCGATGATTTCGACTTCTTCGGGGCTTAAAAAAGAGGCTGTGGCCGGTCTGTCCGGAAGCAATACCAGAACCAGGAATCCGCACACTATCGCCGGTGCGCCGGTGACCAGAAAAAGCCATTTCCAGCCTGCCAGACCGGCTGCGCCAGACATCGAAAGGGCGGCCGCGGCGATGGCGCTGCCGGCAATCCCCGATATCGGAATAGCGGTCATGAAGCGCGCCACTGCCGAGCCGTAGTATTTGCCCGGGAACCAGTAAGTGAGATAAAGAAGCATGCCCGGGAAAAAGCCCGCCTCGGCGATACCCAGAAGAAGTCTCAGGGCGCAGAACTGGAAGGGGGTTTCGACCAGACAGAAAAGCAGGGTGAGGAAACCCCAGACCACCATGATCCCGGCTATCCAGCGCCGGGCTCCCAGGCGCTCGATGACCAGATTGCTGGGAATCCCGAAGATGCAATAGCCGATAAAGAAAATCCCCGCCCCCAGCCCGAAATCGGCGTCGGAAAAGCCCAGGTCCTGATTCATGGCCAGGGCGGCGAAGGAGACATTGATCCTGTCCAGATACGAGATCACATAGAGAGCCAGCATGAAAGGGATGAGCCGCAGGGTTATCCTGGCCAGCAGCTTGCTCTCGTAGGCGTCGGTTTCCATCCTCCATATCGTACATCTCTTTCGGCGCAGTTACACATGGGTTGCAAGTGGGCTCTATCTTGGGACCTACAGTCGCAGTTGCCTGCAAGCGTTTTTCAAAGGAGATTCGACCATGAAGGAATTAGTAGACGTCAATGATGGTGGCAAGAACAACGAAGTGTTCGGTCAGGCGGGTGGTCTTGTTACCCCGGAGGACTGGGCGCGATACAGCGACAAGCTATTTGCCGGCCGCAAGGGCAGCGAGCAGGATCTGGGCGCCAAGCCGGGTCCCTCCGGCTATCTCGATCTACCCAGCCCCTTTGACTACTCGGATGACAAGATCCGGATGGGCAAGAAAGACATGGAGCTCAAAGGACCCAAGTGTGTCGATCTCAACGGCTCCCATTCTGATACCGACAGTGATTCATCTCAGGGCAGCCACAGCCAGGAGTATCTGGACGAGCAGCTCGGAAACGGGCCTGTGAAGGACGGCATGAAAAAGGTCATCGAAGGCGGACTCAAAGACGGTATCGAGAATGACTTCTTCGATGCGGACCGGAGCCGCTCGGTGAAGCCCGATATCTTCCCTGGACCGACATTCGATCCGGACAAGCCTGACATAGAGCTCGATGGCGGCCCCAAAACGCCGCTTGCTTCGCCAGAGGTCGAGCTCGCGCCGGAGACTATCTACAATATAAGCGATATGGGCGATACTTTTGCCATCAATAACAATACCGTCAGAGCAACTGCGAGACCGGCTCCGATTCTCACCCAGCCTTTCACCGTCAATCGGGACGGCTCGATCAGCCGCGGCACCACTCGCTCGGCTCCCCTGGGCAAGTAGACTTTCCTCAAAGACCATACGGACGCACAGGCAGCGGGATGGGCGCCGGCGATGAGATCGCCGGCGTCCTTTCAGATGAATCTCATGATTCAAGTATGGTGATTTTCGTCTCCAGGGGGCGCGAGAGGGACGGTGAAGGCGAAACGGCTTCCTACATCCTCGACGCTGGTCACCCAGATTCGTCCACCATGGAGCTCGACGATGGATTTGCAGATAGTGAGACCGAGACCGGAGCCGGTGCGGGAGTCTTCCCTTGTATCTACCTGGCTGTAGCGATCGAAGATCGTCTCGATCTGATCAGGCGGAATTCCTCGACCTTCATCTTTTACAGAGATCTCGACAAAACCATCGGTGATGGCAGCCTCTATCTCGATAGCGGTAAGGGGCGTGGCGAACTTGAGAGCATTGCCGACCAGGTTCTGGAGGACCCGGGCGATCCGCTCCTCGTCGATGAAGGCGTTGCAGCCGGCGGCGCCGGTGCGGATTTCGATCCCCTTCTCTTCGGCGGTGACCGAGTTGTTCTCCACAACGGATGCGAAGAGCTTGTCTACGGCAACCGGCTTCCGCTCGAGGGTCATCATGCCGCTTCCCATCTTGTCTATATCGAGGAGATCGTTGATCAGGAAAATCATGGAGCGGGTGTTGCGGGCGGCCGAGCGCACGAATTTTTTGCCCTTCTCCTCGAAGGTGGCATAGAGACCGCGCTCGAAAAAGTCCAGGACATTGGAGATGGTCATGAGCGGGCTCCTGAGATCGTGGGAGACCATGGCCATGAGCTCCCGGCGCAGGTCCTCGGCGCGGCGTCTCTCGGTGACATCATGGAGGACAAGGAAAAATGCTTTCTCTGAAGGAGACCACTGGCCCGACCAGAGAGTGCAGCGCGCTTCTCCGGAAGCGTGCCGGAGGCGAAGCTCGCGGTTTGCAGCCGAGTCTGTCTCTTTGAGCTCGGCTAGATAGTCGAGCATGCGGTTGGTGTCGTCGGCGATCACCAGGTCCACAATATACCTGCCTAGAAGAGCATCGCTCTCGAGGCCGAGAAGGCTTTCGCTTGCCGGGTTGGCGCTGGTGATCCTGCCGTTCTCGTCCAGGGAGCAAATCAGGTCGCCGGCATTGGTGAGAATGGCGCGCTCTTTCTCTCTGGAGCGCTCGAGCTCGGCAGCCATACGGTGAAACTCGGCATCGAGTCTGGCTATCTCGTCATCGCCCTCAAGGGGCGGATGGAGGGGGGCGTTGCTGGCCAGGCGCAGGGTGTTGTCGCACATCCTCTCCAGGCGCTCGGTGACAGTCCGGATGAAGATCAGGGCGGCGCCCAGAGCCAGAAGAAGATCGAAAACCGCGGTGGCGATAAGCACCTGCTGGGACTTCTGCCTGAGAGCCGCCTGGATCTCCGGGCTTCTCTCGGAGAGTTTTTTCTGCTCCTCACCGACATAGACAAGCTCTTCCTTGAGGACATCTTTTATTGACGCCCTGATCCTTTTCCAGAGGCCCTTTTGCAGCGCGCGCTCGCTCAGCCCGGCGGTCTCCTGGGACTCTTTGACGGCCATGAGATTTCTCAGGGTCTCTTCGGAGGTCTTGCGCGAGTCTTTTGCTATGGCGAGCAATTTCGGGTCGTCCCTGACCAGGGACTCCAGGCGATCGTAATCATTGTCCATGCGGCTCTTGAATATGCCGAACAAGGGATCGTCCACGGTCAGGTGCTTGATGGCGTCGGGATCGCCTCCGAATGATGCCACTATGTCAAGGGCGTCTTTCGAGAGGGTATTGATGGCATCGGCGATATTGCGAGCCCTGGTGGAGCGCCTGAGCTCCAGCTCGGCTTCGTGATTGAGATTGGCGACGCAGACGAGCAGACCGATCTGGACGATGGAAGGGATTGCCACGAAGGCCAGAACCTTTCTCGATAGAGACATCTTTTCGGCTCGACCGCCTGTGTGCGGGGGAATCTGATACTCGACTATAATACTATGACTCGATCAGCTATGACGGCGGGGGAGGCTCCGGGGATGGCCAAACTTCTCCTGGTGGATGACAACCGGGACCTTGCAGACACAATCGAAGCGGAGCTGGTCCTGGAAGGGCATACCGTGGACACGTTCTATGCCGGCGACGATGCCCGGGAGGCTCTCCGCTCTTTTGTCTACGATGCGGTCATTCTGGACTGGGACCTTCCCGGCAAGAGCGGTATCGATATCCTGGCGGAGTTTCGCGCCGGAGGCGGTCTGACACCTGTGATAATGCTTACAGGTAAGGACTCGGTGGCGGAGAAGCTCACCGGGCTCGATACCGGTGCCGACGATTATCTGACCAAACCCTTCAATCTCAAAGAGCTTGTCGCCCGGGTACGATCGCTTCTTCGCCGTCCGCCCCAGTTGCGTCCCGACACCCTGGAGCATGCCGGCATCAAGCTCGATCCGGCAAATTTCAGCGCCATCAGAGATGGTGCGGCCCTGCGCTTGCAACCCCGGGACTTCGCGCTTCTGGAGTTTTTCTTCAGGCATCCCGGCGAGATTTTCGACACCGAGGCTCTCATGTCACGGGTATGGAGCTACGACTCGGCTTGCTCACCTGCGGCGGTGCGCATGGCGATTACCCGCCTGCGCAAGACCCTCGATGAAGATGGGAAGCCTTCCATCATCGAGAATGTGCCGCGGGTAGGTTATAAGCTGAAAGACTAGGAGCTGGCTCGAGATCGATATCTGTCATCCCAGGGCGTCTTTGAGGGCCGTGCGTGCCGCCAGGCTCTTGATGGCGACATCGATAAGCTCCTTTTCGGCTTCCAGGCGTTTGCAAGTATCGTCCATCTCCAGTATTCTCTGTTGCTCCGAAGAAGAGCCGTAGAGCGATGCCGGGACCATGAAAGAGAGCTCCCGGGGAGACTGGGGCCAGATATCGCCTATCTCCAGGTCTTTGTCCAGAAGCTTGGAGGAGAGACGGAAGAGATCACCGAGCATCTCTCTGAGCTCTCTGGCTTTCGAGTAAGCCTCCGCCTCCGGCTCGCGCTCGTCAATCATCTCCACCAGGGCCGAGATGAAAGGCTTTATCTGTTGGAGATTTCTGACCCGGAAACGCTCCACTCCTCGCGCGTCGATATTGAGCCTCCCGTCATCGTAGCGGGTCACATCGACGACCCGGGCGAGACAGCCGATGGAAGCCATCTGCCTGTCCTCATCGAGGTTGAGCACACCGAAGAGACCGTCGCCGGAGAGTACGGCGGCGAACATAAGCCTGTAGCGCTCCTCGAAGATGTGAAGCGGCAGCTTGCCCCCCGGAAAGAGTACTACCTGCAGGGGGAAGATCGGGATGGTCAGTTCTCGGTTGGTGCTGCTCATGAAATGATTATGGATTCGGCAGGGGTACAGAAGGTGAACGCACGGGTATACTGGAAAACAATGAAAAACCTCTGGCTCACCTGTCGCATACCGATGGCTCTCTGCCTCGCAATCTTCGCCTGCCAGCCTCTCCAGGCTCGTCATGGCTTTGCGGCCGGTCCGCCCCCGGTCATTGCCGGGCATGTGCCGGAGCTTCCCGATACAAGCGAGATCACCGAAGCTGTCGGCGAGATCGAGAGCGCTCTGCCGGCAAACAAGCTCGATACCGAGCTGTCTAATCTGGATGCTGCTATCGAGAAGTCCCCGGAGAGCGCCGAGCTTCTCATGCGGCGAGGCCAGCTCCGGGTCAAGAAGAGCAAAGAGCGAAGTGTCAGTATCACCGATGATGCCAGGCTCTCTCTTCTCAAAGGCGGCCTTGCCGATATGGAGACCGCTCGCAAGCTCGGTATCGAGCCCGTCGTGGTCTGTCTCAATATGGGTCTTGCCGAGCTCACCATGGGCGGTTTTCTGCACCGCACAGGTGCCGGAGAGAAAGAGGTGAACTCTCATTATAAGAGAGCCCGCGGCTATTTCCAGGAGATCTTGAGCAAAGCCGGCAAAGTCGAGGGTAATCCGGTGAAGATCTTGATCTCCCGCACTCTCGTCCTCGAGGGCAAATTCCAGGAAGCTCTGGGCGTGCTGGATGAGGATGTGGAGACCATGTCCTACGCCGCTCGGCGGGAAGCGTACTATGTGAGAGCTTATGCTCTCAGCAAGCTGGGTAGAGCCGATCAGTCCCGGGCCGCCATAGCTGAAGCCGAGAAGCTCGGTCTCACCATGCCGACCTATGACCGGGCTCTCAAGGACGAGCCTCTGGGTGCCACCGGCGACAAAGCCGCTGCCATCGAGAAGGCCTTTGCGCCCCTGATCGAGAAAGCCCGGGCCATGCTGCCCTCGGTGAAAGAGCGTTTTCTCCTGGGTCTTCCCAGGGGCGAGCGGCTTTTCGTGACGGTCAAGCTCAGCGATTGCCCGGGCAAATACGAGCAGGTGTTCGTGCAGGTCCTGAGCTGGAAAGGGGATAAGATCCGGGGGCGTCTGGACAGTGACGTGCAGATCCTCAAGAGCTACAAGCGAGGCTCCGAGCTCGATATCCCGAGCAGCGATGTGGTGGACTGGACCATCGTCAAACCGGACGGCAGCGAAGAAGGCAATCTAATCGGCAAATATATAGATGAGATGCGAGCGAGAGAGGAGAAGTAGCCGACACCTCGCTAAAGGCCAGGTAAACTGCCGGCAATAGGCTGAGTATGCCGGGTCACATCGTTTTCTGCTGCGACACAGGCAGGTTCCCCCCCCGAGATTACTGTCTGCGAAATCGGCATAGAGGGCCCGGCAAGAACAGGCTTCGAAACCTCGAAGAGACTCTGAGTGCCGAGTCTGGATGAAGCCAGTTCACCCCCGGGTCACCTGGCGGCGCTAGATTCGATCGTGTTATGACTGCCTGTCTTCTTATCAATCTCTTCTCCACTTTTTTCATGACCGGGCTTATCTGGTTCGTTCAGATCGTGCACTATCCGCTTTTCACGAAAGTAGGGAGCCGGGGTTTCACCCAGTACGCCGAGAGCCACCGTCATCTGACATCACTGGTGGTGGTACCGCTCATGCTTCTCGAGCTCCTTTCCGCGGCCCTTTTACCTTTCTGTGTAGACACCGTCTCCGGGCGGGGGCTTTCCTGGCTCGCTCTGGCACTGCTTGTCGGTGTGTGGCTCGCCACGGCTATCCTTCAGGTCCCGCTTCATGAGAAGCTGGGCAATGGCTATACCGATGAGGATGCCGAGAAACTGGCGTCCACGAACTGGGTGCGGACCATACTCTGGACGGCGCGGTCTTTCGTTTTGCTTGCCATTCTCGTCATGTTCATAGATTAAATCGCTCTGCGCTTTGAACTTTTTGACTGGATGCTTCGTATTCAAAAGCGTGGGTGATTCGGAGAGCTCGTGATGTTGAACAAGAAAAGACCTGTTTTTCTGGCTGTACTATCGGTATCGGTTACCTTACTATCGACCCTGGCTATTTCCTGTCCTGACTCCGATGCCCGGGGCGGCCGCGGAGGCGGGCTTGGCGGCGGCAGAGCCGCCGGTGCCGGTCGGGCTCGAGCCGCCGGTCTGGGGGGGCGCATGCAGGGTCTGGGCAATCGAGCCGGCAGTTTCGGCAACAAGTCCGGTTTCGGGGGTCAGGGCGGCCAGAACGAGAGCAACTGGACCAGGTCGAACAGCTCAATGCAGGCGGACCGCTCGGCCAAGCTCAAGCAGATCCAGGAGAACAGGAGCAGGCTCCAGAATGGAGACTTCTCCGGGCTCTCAGGCGACTGGCGAGGCCGTGCCGGAGGCGAGGGCTCCGGACGGCAGGCGGCCAACTCGGGACCCGGGTCGTCTCTCGACTCGCATAACAAGGGAGTCTGGCAGTCGCAGCATCAGGGGGCTACCCGTCGCGGTGGCGAATACGACCGGAGCAAGACCGTGACTGCCGGTCAGGGCGAAGGCTATGGAAAGCAGGTCAATATGACAGGCACAACAGCCAACGGCGGCCAGTACGACCGGAGCAAGACAGTAACGGCCGGTCAGGGCGAAGGCTATAACAAGCAGGTGGAAACCTCGGGCACCACTGCCTCGGGTAGGGATTATGACGTCACCAAGACAGTCACCGGTAAGCCGGGCGAGGGAATAGACCGGAGTTTCAGCAGCAATCACTCTAGTGGTGGGAGCGCTTCCCGGACCGGCGAGCCCGATGTCGTCGAGGCTGCCGACGAGATCTAGATCATAGAAGGTCCTGGCCAGGGCCCCGGAATTGAGTGCGCCATTGCCAGCATGAGCGGCAAAGACCCTCGGGTGATTTTCGGGCGCAACGGTAACGCTTACACGCTTGTGGGATATACACCGGGCAAAGACGGGGCCGAAGGCTCCTTTTCTCCGCGCAACCCCTGGGAAGGCAAAAACGCCGAGACTATTCTTTGCGCAACTTTCTGTCTGTCAGCCGGTATTACTATTGGACCTGGTGATTCCGGTATAGCAAATGATTAAGACCCTGTTCTTTCTCGCGGTGGCTTTTCTCCTTTTGGCCGCGCTCTTCTATTCGGTGGAGCTTATGTTCCCTTCGCGTAAAGACAAACCGCTCTGGAGAAAGGATAGCCGTCTTGATCTTGCTTACTGGTTCTTCACCGCTGCAGTGACCAAGACCATCGGCAAGCTGGTGGTTCTAGCCGGTATTGTCGCCTGCACCATGGCTCTGGGCCGCGAGCTGAGCCCGGCGGTGGCAAACGGCTTTTCGCCGGTGGCGGATCAGCCTGCCCTTCTTTGTGCGCTGGAGATACTGATTTTCGGTGATCTAATCGCTTATCTCATGCACAGGGCTTTTCACCGGCGCCGCCTCTGGAAGTTCCATGCCATCCATCATTCATCGACCCAGGTCGACTGGCTTTCATCCGTGCGCTTGCATCCTGTCAATGAGTTCGCTACCCGTCTGGTGCAGGTGGTGCCTTTCGTGCTCATGGGCTTTCCGCTCACTCTTCTGGCTGCTTATGTGCCCTTTTTGAAGCTCTACGCGATCTTGCTCCATGCCAATGTGGACTGGTCTTTCGGACCGCTCAAGTATGTCATCGCCACGCCTGCATTTCATCGCTGGCATCACAGTTGCGAGAAAGCCGCCATCAACAAGAATTTTGCCGGACTCTTCCCTGTCTGGGACTTGATCTTCGGGACTTTCTATATGCCTGAGGGTGAGGTCCCCCAAGAGTTCGGCGCTCTGGGAGCCAAAGTGCCCGGGACCCTCCTTGGTCAGCTCGTCTATCCGTTCAAATAGAAGACGGGAATAATCAGGGAATGAAGATTCCCACGATCACGGGTGTTATCGACCGGCGTATCCTGCTCAACTACAGGATAGACCCGGATGTCCTTGCCGGGATCCTGCCTGCGCCTTTCCGCCCGGTCACGGTGAGGGGCAGCGCCATAGGCGGGATCTGTCTGATCCGGCTCAAGTCCGTTCGTCCAAAGACTTGCGTGCCCTTTATATCGATCGATTCGGAAAACGCCGCTCACAGGTTCGCCGTATATTTCGAGCAGAATGGCCTTCAAAAGGAAGGCGTGTATATCCCGAGACGGGACACATCGTCGATGCTCAACTCTCTGGCCGGTGGCGGTATTTTTCCGGGAGAGCATCACCACTCGGCATTTGCAGTCAGAGAAACCGATACCGAATTCGAAGTCAGGATGCTGGCCGCGGATGGAACTTCCATCGAGGTCCGCGGACGGGCCGGCGGGCAGTTTCCGGACGATTCGGTTTTCGGAGATCTGGAGGAGGCTTCCGCTTTTTTCGAGAGAGGCTGCCTCGGATACTCCAGGACAAATCGCCCGGGAAGGTTCGATGGCCTTACATTGAAGGTCTTCGACTGGCAGGTCTCCTGTCTTGTCGTGGACGAGGTTCGATCGAGCTTTCTCGAGGATACGGGGATTTTTCCCGAGGGCAGTGTGGTGTTCGATCATGCCCTGCTCATGCTGGGGCTCGAGCATGAATGGCACAGTGAAGAAGATCTTTGTGTCGGTTGAGATTTGCATCGCCCTGTTTGCTTTCTGGAAATGGCGCTGGTAGCTGGTTGGATGCTGACTGGGCGTGTTCTTTTCTCCTGGGAATACCAGTAAGTGGTACTTGATTCTGGTATAAAATCTGGAAAAATGGTATGTTGAATTTGTTCGGTTAGTACTAAAAAGAAGATGCAGCTTGATTCACATGGAAGGAAACAAAATGGCACGATTGAATAGAAAGAGCGTCATGCTCCTCGCCTCTACAGTTCTGATCACCGGTCTCCTGGGCGCTTGCTCCGGCGGCGGCGGTGGCGAAACCAGCAGCACACCCAGCGATGCGTCCTCGACGACCACCCCGGCCGCCGAGCCTGCCTCGACCCCGGCGACCCCGTCCACGGATGCCTCGAGCACATCCACAGACGCTACCGGAGCTGCCAGCACGACACCGGCCACCGAAGGCGCTGCCACCACCCCGGCAACGACCGATGCCACGGGCGCTGCTGGCACGACCCCGGCTGCCGGAACCGAAGGCAGCACTCCCGCAACCGGAACTCCTGCTGACGCCAGCTCGTCTACCCCGGCCGGATCTTCGGATACCGCGGCTCACTAGGCACCGGACTCTCGTCTCCTTGTCCGGGACCCTGCCAATGTAGGCTGCAAAACCGTTCGGCGGTGAGTCGCTGGAACAAGAGCAAAACACAAGGCTTTATCGCTCTTGCTCCCGGCTGATTCACTGCCGAACGGCTCTTTTTGTGGAGAATGTCTGTCGATATCTGGTATCCGGGTGGTACCATTTATCATGTATCGTCTAACCGGTTCGGGTATATGATTAAACCGAGAGTATTTCTAGCTGTTGATTCCGACCTCTTGTTGATTGGATTGCGTCAGGTCCTGGAGAACGCCGGACATGTCATCGCCGGAGAATATTCTCCGGAGGTCGATATGGCAGGCCAGATCATCGAGGCCAATCCGGATGTGGCGATCTTGAGCTGGCGTCACCAGGGTTTCGAGCACCACAAGATAATGCGCAAGGTCAAGCGCAAAATCAGCCATGTCAAATTCCTCCTTCTTCTAGATCAGCCCGAAGAATTTCTCGAGGCTGTCTCGTGCAATGCCGACGGCTACAGTGTGGAGAAGCTCTCAGCCGGCATGTTCCCCCTGGCCCTTGCCGCACTAACTGAATACGGAGCCTGGATAGGGCCTGCCATCGCCGACTTCCTCCTGCATCGACGGACTGGTGGGCGAGCGCTTCTGGCTAACAGCGATTTGAGACCGATCGCCACCCTGACCAGGAAGGAGAACGAGATCCTCCAGCTAATGGCCGAAGGCATGGAGATTCTCGAGATTGCTTCCAAGCTCTCTTTGAGCGTGGAGACCGTTCGGGTTCACTGCAAACACATAAACAAAAAGCTTAACGTTAAGGATCGGGCTCAGGCCGTCGCTCTTGCTTTGCAGGGGCGGCTTTGAGCCAATGTAACAGTTTGCGCCCGGAAGATTCAAAGACAAATATCTTTAGAGAACACTCCACAACAACAATTTGCGGTTAAACTCAATGAGGATCGAATGAAGATTCGATCGGACGCCAACACACCGAATGCAGTGCATACATTGCATGTCTGGTAAGCAATTCAGGAAGAGTGACCGGTAAATTCCTCCGGGGCCTGGTCAGGCACCACGAGGGAGTGAAAATACCGCATGTTCTTACCGCGAGCGCTTGCTGGCAATCGGAAGAGATGCGAACTCGATTTGCGGGCTCGTAGATGCCAACCGGTAACTATCAGCAAACTGGTAACTATCCGCAAGGGTGATTTGATCGATCTCGATAAATGGCAACATTGTATATGGACACACGGATACGTGGCGACGTAAAGAAGGTGCTGCAAAATGATTGAAGGGACATTGACCGTCAACCTCGATCCTCCATATGTGCGTTTTCATTCGACCGAGTCGGATGGGAAGGAGGTTTCATCGCACTACGACTGTACAAGAGAGGAAATTCGCACCATTCTGGAAGCCCTGGGCAGCGAAGTCGACAGAGACTGGCCCGTCCGTGACTGTCTGATCCGGACCCGGGGGTCTTTTCCCCACGACCTCCTCTCTACATTTCATCTGATTCCGACAAGGCTGCGCTCTAAAGCGAGCTGAGGTCTCGATTTCGAAATCGTTTCGGCATCAAGTCATCTCTCCACCGGGAATGCCTTGATGCCGTTCCATTTTCCGCGAAAGGGCAGGAAAGCGTTGATATAGCCGAGGTAGACCTTCGCTGATCCCGGAGCCGTGGCTACCGACCAGGCCCCCAGCCCGTCCCGGGGCGTTCCCACTGAGTCGCCTGTGATTTTCGGTCTTTCGGGATTGCTAACGTCCACTACCATTAGCTCACTGTCTCCGGCTGAAATGAAAAGCTTGCGTGCCTGGCGGTCCAGCCGTATTTGATTGGTGTGCCCGCCGCTGTTGAACCAGTTGTTCCCGGGAGTGCCCGCCTGCCAGGGATTGAGCCAGGCGATCTGGCGGACTCTTCCGTCCTTCTTGCCCTCCTTTCCGCCCAGGTCGACAACCTCGAGACCGGCATAGTCGGTGGTGAGGTAGACCCGACCTGAATCAGGGCTGGAGTCCGGGCTGGAGTCCGGACATGGGATCGGGCCTGAGTCCGGGTCGAGATCCGGGTCGAGATCCAGTGCGATCCCGTTATAAGCCTGGGGGCGCCCTTTCATGCCGGGGTTCAGGTATTTCTCTATCTCTACCGGGGCGTCAGGACGGCTGATGTCTGCGATTCGCAGCCCGCCTGCATCGTAGGCGATATACATACGATCCCCGTGAACTGCTAGGTCCCGCACATTGGGGTGAGCGATGCGTCCTGGATTCTTCTTCGGGAAGTTTATGTCCGGCACAAAACTCCCGAGATAACGCGGACTGGCGGCAATGTCGAATATTCCTATACCGTGGGACATCATCCCGAGATATAGATAGTCGTCATTGAGACAGATGCAGGTTGCGCCTCTTTGTTTCTGAGACTTCCACAGGGACAACACTTGCGGCGATGTCCGCTTGCTGATATCGATGGTGGCGAGCCCGGCAGGCGCGCCCTGAGCTCGAAAGAAGTCACCGAGGGCAGCATAGAGCAAATCTCCCCGCCGAGCGACGGCGGTGACCGGCAGACGGCCGAGGTCTTTCGGTAGAACGCGGGCTGCTATCCGGACACCTGTTCGGACTTCATTCAGGATTACGAGCCCGCCGTCTTTCATGGCGACATAGATAAAGCCGGGTCTGTCCGTATCGGGAAGAATATGAAGCGGCATCTCGCCTCGCTCTGCCGAAAGGCTCCAGAGCTCCTGCACTTTAGCGGGCTCTGCCTGTGTGTTTCCCCCTGATGCAATGACGATCAAGAGAGCCGGCAATACTTTTTTTAGTCTGGCGGTCCGGGTCCGTGCACATTTCATGGAGATCGATTGTACATCGATTCAGGTCAGATTGACGGGGCGATTATATGATTGCTCAGAAGCCCGTAGCTCTGGGGATTACAGCGGACTTTCTCGATATCCCATTCGGCAAAAGGCGATTTGCGGTTGCGGAGGAGAAAATTGAGCTCACGCTGGATCTCGTACTGGATGTCCCGGGCTATTCGTATGCGCAGTTTCTTGTCCCGGGCCTGCTCCGGAGAGTAGTTGAGGTAGATTGGCTTGCCGACTTTGATGAGCATCCTCACCGGTAGCGGAATAGCACTGGTTGGGAAAGGCAACCAGGGAAAGATCGGTGTCACCGGCCAGTATGGCGCGCCCATGACCCTGGCTACTTTATCCATTCGAGCCAGAAGAGGATAGATCTCGTCACCACCCACGGTGGTAACCGGAATGATCGGCGAATTTGTCTCGATTGCCTCTTTTACAAAGCCAGGATGAAAATCGCAGAGCCTGTAGCGTTGCGAAAACGGCTTGCCGGTGCCTCTGGTGCCCTCGGGGTAGATACCGACGATCTCGTCATTCTCCAGGAGCTCCCGGGCAATCTCGTGGCTGGCGGGAACGCCTCCGGAGGACCTGAAGACGTGGCCGGTGAGGGGCGCCGAAAGCAGATAGTCGACCACGAGGAAGCGGATTCGTCTGGGATGCTTGTGCAGGTGATAGTTGGCGCAGCAGAGCATCCAGGCATCCACCGGCAGGACCCCGGAATGGTTGCCGACAATAAGGGCCCGGCCTTCATCGGGGATATTCTCGATCCCGATGGTCTGGACCTTGAAGAATTCCTCGTAGAAAAATCGGAAAAAGGGCTCATAGGTCAGGAAAGAATCCAGGTCGAAACCATAATCATCCTCCTGATGCTCGTAGCGCCAGCAGAAGTCCTTTCGCGGGTCGACCCGCTTGAGTATGTTTTGGGCAAAGCGCCACATCGTCTCTTCTTTTGTCCTTCCTTTCAGGTATACCTGTCACCGGTCACATCTTCGCAACTTCCACTCTACCCCCGGCACGCCCGGAATGCATCTATCCACAGGCTGACTCGAATGAGTAGTTCTCGGCGAATAGGCCCTGTGAGGACGAGCCCGTGAAGCGCTGTTCGCCTGGATTATCCGGATCATCCTTCGGGCCGATGCCGAAAGCGGTGGGGAAGGCGAGCCCTCGCTCCACCGGGGGGCAGTTTTTCGAGACTCGGGCGGCGAACCGCCCGGTCATTATATCGATATATGGTCGAGCCCGACGTATAAAATGACAAGACGGTCGTGAATGTGATTAGAGCGCCACCGGTTCAGGTATGTACTATAAATCGGACATTGATGGGGATTTCCAATGAAGACCAGGAAAACAGTCGCTTTAACGTTCTCGTTCTTTCTCCTCTCAAATGGCTTTGCGGCGCTTCCGGCAGGCGCCGGCGAGATCGAGCAAATGCTCAAGAATATCGTCGAGAAAAAGGTCTTGAAAAAGGGCGGCACCAATCCGGCACAAGCTAACACAATCAATAACATCAATGCCATGGAGTCATCTTTGACCCAGCAGATTACCGACGGCGCGGCGGCAGGGAAAATCACCGCCATCGAGGAGACCGAGCTGCGAGCCCAGTTGAGCAAGATCGCCCAGCAAAAGGCTTCCGCCCTTGCCGACGGCAAATATAACGATCCCGAGGTGATCAGCCTGCTTGGCGAGATGAATTCGCTTGGAGAGAAGATCAAGTCGTACACCGACAATACCAGTGTGACCTCCGCGGCTCCGGCTGCAGCTGCGCCTGCTGCCGTTACGCCTGCGGCTCCGGCTGCGCCGGTTGCCGCCCCGGTCTCCGGGACGCCTGCCGCCTCCACCGCCATCTATCAACGCATAGCCGATGGTCTCGCCTCAGGGAAGATCAGCAGGGACGAGGCGAATAATCTGTTCAAGATAGAAAGCCGCATACACGATCTCGATACCCAGCTCCGCCGCAATACGCTGGGGGACTTCGAGCGTCAGCGCATGATGTTCCGGGAGCTCGAGCAGCTTACCCAGAGTATCGACTCGAAACTCGGTCGGTAGAAAGAAGAAATCAGGATCGGCCCCCGGCGGCATAGGGCGATCCCGGGTTGATATCGAGAACAGTGCGTTCCGGCGCGACGATGGCTTCCTCGAACTGGCAGAGCCATTTAGACCCGGGCTGGATCCCTTCGACGGTGTTGCCCGAGTCGATGACGGGACCGTTTTCCACGAGATAGACCGCGATATTGAAGAGCAGTCTGGCTACCTCGTTGGGAGGCAGCCCTCTGTAATGACATTGCAGATCGTGCAGACCGATGTCGTCCAGACCGCGAGTGTCCATGAGCATGTCGCCCTCTTCGCCGTTGCCGACCCGGTAGAAGCGAACATTGAGCGACCCTCTTCTCTGAAGAGGATCGAGTCCGCAATCTTCCATGTAGAGCCTCGGATCGATCACTTGCTGAGAGTGAAGGAAGACCATGGTATGCGGGTTGCTGGTCTCGATCAGAGCCTGGAGCACGCCATGAAAGAGGCGCAGACGAGTAGGAGCGTCCAGCGGGTAGGCCATCATCTCCGATACAAGGACAGTCTGAATGCAACTCGAAATCCTCTCTTCGGCATCCTCGCAATTCCAGGACTGCTCGATAGATTCCGCATAGTGACGGGGCTCGCCTCTGGCTTCCGTTTCGATGATTGTTGTTTGCAAAGGAACAGTGGCCGCTTCGAATTCACACGGGATTTTTGTGTGCAGGAATAGTCCTTCTCCGCCTTTTTCTATGCCCGAGTCAAGCAGCTCTTCGCTTCGAGCTTGCACGGCGTCGTAATCGATGGGTGTTTTCGCCTGATAGAGAAGCGCGACTGTTTGCAATGGATCGTTCCCTTATGACCGGGTGGCTGAGATGGCAATGAGTTTAGCACAGCCGACTTAATGTTCTTCCGGGGTTTTTCCTGTGGATACCCGGGGGCTTCAGGCTCATCCTGATAGAGCCGTAAAACCGATTCGATAGGTGTTGCCATGCGTGGTGGACTCAAGCGTTTTGCCCTGGTGGGCTTGTTTTCTCTTGGTTTTCTTTCCCTGGGCTATTTGATTCTGCGTGATGCCGCGCAGGTTCAGGGGAGTCTTGATCATTTCTGCGTGCGAATGAGCATCCTGGCGACCAGGTGGCTTGAGGATTCCTGGATCAAGCGAGGCCGAGACCTGAGAGCGCACAAAGAATATGCTGCTTCAATTGATAGCTTTCTCAAGGCTCTGAAGCTCAATCCGTCTACTCATTGCGATGCTTATCGCGAGCTTGCCGAGCTCAGAGAGAGCCTGTGGCTTGCCCATCAGTACAACCATGGCGGGAGTTTTGCCGTCGACCTTCTGGTCTCGAGAAAGGATGATTCGGACCGACATTTTTTCAAAGCCGATCAGGCTCTTGCCAGCACTGGTCTGTCGGTGCCGATGCTGGCAGAGAGGCTGGAGGCGGCCGGGATTCATTGCGACCCGAGAAGAAAGCACGGGGCTATGAATTTGAAGCTGACATACTTCGTCCAGGAGTTCGACAGGGACGGACGGAAGCTCTATGACTACCAGGCGATGCCATCGTATAGCTACAGTCTTGGATGCAGCGATGCTTTCGGCACCCTTAATGTCAGGGAGCGAGGAAGCTCTCTGAGCGCCGGCGACCTGCGGTCCGCGATTCTTGCGAGCATCGACCGGCTGGCTCTCGATACCCGGCGGACAGCCGGACTGGACCTCGATGCGATTACTCGTAGACTCGACATGGTACCGTATCTGGGGATTCGCAAAGTCAAACTCGCGCTCGAGACCGGTCCGATGTGGACGCCAAACCAGAAAGAGCGCGATCAATACAATAATATGATCCGGGCTGCCGGTCTCGAGCTCGTCGATGAAGCCCCTCAGGCGCGCCATGACTACTGTCTTCTCCGGGACAGGGAGGATCTCATGAAATGTCCTTACAATGCAGCCTGGGAATACCGGAGCAGCTTCGAATGTGTCCGATATGATACTTTCAATCGGGAGACTGTATCTGATTGCGGTGGTGGCGGCGGCTATGTCGATGTGACCGAAAGCGGAAGAGCAGACCGAATCTGTCACCGGAATGTCACCGACCGGCTCAGCCAGTTTCTCGGCGAGGTTGAGAAGGCGCGGGACTGGTAATCCCGGTCGCGACCGATCTGCCAAACAGTGCCGAGGCGGCTGCGACGCCCAGAGTTTTTGAATGTTCCCGAAGAAAATGGAATCAATTTCGAATCATGGGCGTCTCCCTGCTCATTCGGCATGAGGATAACCCAATGAAAAGAATCGCACTCGCTTTAATCGCATCGGCAGCATTTACCCTTCCTGCAAACGCGCAGAGCTTCAATGGGCTTGCCAGCTTCCAGCACTGGAACCTGAACACCATGACCAGCGACGAGCAGGCACGCATCAATCGTGGTGGCAGAAACGGCAGCCTCACCCAGAACGAGGCATCCAAACTGCAAGCCCAGTTGAACCGGGTCAACGATCTGAAACGCAGGCTCAGCGCCAACGGACTCACCTATGCCGAGCGCCAGAAGATAGATAACGAGCTCGACAGATTGGCTGAGAGAATCTTCCGCGAGTCAAGCGACAATCAGAGGGCAAACTGGCTTGGCTCGCAGCCCCAGAGCTGGACCAGCAATTTCTTCAGCAAGCCTCTTCTCAATGGCAGCCGCAACATCAATACCGCTAACGAGCAAGCTCGCATCAGTGCCGGTCTGCGCAACGGCAACCTGACCAGAGCCGAGGCTGCCAGGCTGCAGAAAAAGCTCAATGAGATCATCAGTCTCAAGAACAGGCTTTCCCGCGGCGGACTGACCGTGGCCGAGCGCTCTCGTATCGATGCGCGGCTCGACGCCCTGAGCGGCGAGATCCGGGCTCAAAGCACCGACAATCAGGTCGCGGGAAGAAACAGGTACGAAGAAGGCTTCAGAAACGACTACAAGAGAGACCGATTCAGCTACCGGAACAATCAGGACCGGAATGACCGATGGAGATAGTGCCGATAATCCCCTGAAAGTCAACCCCGCAAGTTAACCCTGTGCTGCCTGTGCATGGGAGAGAAGCCCACCGATACGAGCCGGTGGGCTTCTTATTGGTTGCAGGAATCTGCTTGCTACTTCCTCTTTTTCACCGGTGGTGGCGACCACTTGCCCGATAGGACATCGACCCGAGGGGCATAGAGCCGCATGGTCAGGGTGATGGGACCGCTCTTGCCGGAAGGAAGCCAGTTGGATTCCAGATCCTTGCCGGGAGACTCGCTCTCTACATACAGGTCGAGAGAGCCGTCCTGGTTGTATTTGAGATCATCGCGGTCACCGATGGCGAAGCGATTGATCGAGTTGGGCACAGGGAAGCCGTCACCATCGTAGAGAGTCACGGACCAGAAGGCGTCCACCGGCGGCATGGACTCTTTCGCGAAATGAATGGTGTATTTTTTGTCGGCGTTCAGAGGCTCGCCATCGGCGTCGGTGAGGTTGAGAGGATAGACCGCGTCAAGGACCTGGTTGGCTCCCAGGCCGAGAAGCGCCACCACAGCCCGTTTGAAATACGAGATGCCATAGGCTCCCATGGTCTCGAGATTCATCTGCCAGCCATTCACGACTCTGGCAATGCTGGGAGCCAGGTCTTTGATGGTCTGAACGGCGAAGGCGATTCCTTCTTCGAAGGCTTTCTTGCTCTCGGCATCGAGTTTGTCGAAGTTGAAGTCCTCTCCGGGCACCAGACCGATGCGCCGGATTCTGAGCAGGATCGAGCCATCCGCCATATGAGGCGGATGCTTTTTCATGAGCCTGGCTGCCTGCTCGAAGAAGTCTTTTGCGGACATCCTGGCCACTTGAATCATCGGTGGCGTCTTCATGTCCACCGTGGTATCGATCATGGTAGGAGGAGCGGCGTACTTCTTGCCAAGCTGCGAAAGGGGTGTCACGGTAAAACCATCCTGGACTTTGTGGACGTTCTGGTAGTCCTTCGGTCCGTTGGTCTGGGTCCGGCCGATCACCCAGATATATGGGGTCGGCGCGTCTATGCGGACGGCTCCTTCGGGAAGTTTGCCGGTCCAGCCTGGGCTGGCGACGACGAACTGTCCGTCTCCGGTGCCCGATGTGCGTTTGCCCGGGACAGCGAAGCAGTCGGTCCACATGTCGTACATGGGCAGCAGGTAGTAGCGCCCGGCTGTGTCCGGCACTGATACTACCAGAGGCTCTTTGCTCACATCGAGCCAGGCTATGGAATACAGGGTGTCGAAATTGGGGCGGATTACTTCTTTGAAATTGGCATCAGGAAAGGTCCGGAAGTGGTGGAATTCGTTCATCGGGCCTGATGCGGGCTTCGCGTTCGCCTCGATATTGGTTCCCTGCAGCCTTGTGAGCTCCATCAAAACCAGCGGATATGCATAGATATAGGCTTCGGCGGCGATCTGCTTGATCTCTTCGAATCCAAGCTTTTCGGTCTCGGTTTTTTTGAGTGCTCCCGCCAGGGTTGTTAGGATCATGATTGGATACCTGTGGTATGTGACTCGGATATTCTATTCGCTTGGCAGGTCCTTTTATTTAGTCTTAGCGCGGATTTTTTTCCTCGTTCTCCGGATCCTGGCCCTGGTCTGCGCCGGGACCAGGAATGTCTCGTCAGCGAGGCGAGCCCGCGGCGCGCCGGTAGATGACATATCCGTCTGCTTCTCCGAGCTTGTCAAAGCGACCGGTGAGAGCGCGACCGGTGAAGTCGTGCTCTTCGAGCCAGGAGCGCAGGGAGCCTGTTTTGATGATGAGCAGTGTTGGATGGAACTTGTCTATGTCCTCGATGCACTCGTCTATGTATTGCTTCTGCAGGGCGGCAAATTTGCTTTTCCAGAGGTCCGGACGACTCTCGCGGATATGGTGGAAGCAGCGGAGCCGAGCTTGGTCGAGATGCCGCAGCACCTGGGTGCGCCCGAGTTGCAGAAGCAGGGCGCAGCCGGGCTCGGTATTGTCGGCGATCACTGCCACCGGGTCGCCGGGGCGGCTGTATCGAAGGACGTATTGATTGAGGTAGCAGAGATCCGATTGCGGGCTGGTCATAGGGAAACCCATGCTTTCCAGATTGACAATGTTCTCGCCCGCCAGGGCGATAACCTCGCGCAGGCACAGGTTCAACGTCAAGATAGCCGAGACGACAACGATAGCCACAGAACCGATGCTGACCACGAGCTGTCCGAGCTTTTCTCTTTTCCCATATGGGAGCAAATACGCGAAAGCAGAGGCAAAGAGCAGTCTTCCGCTCTCGAATACAAGCAGGACCGCCAGAAGGCTTGCCGCCATGGACAGTGGCAGGAGGTGATAGGGCCAGCCTTTTGCCTGGGCGAAATAGACTGCGGCGCATCCGAGCATCAAGACCACCATCGGTATCAGCAGGCGGCTCGCTTTGAAAAGCATAGATGAGGCAATGGCGCAGGCACCAGCCAGATAGATCAGATGTTGCGAGCCGGTAGCAGGATAGTTGAGAAGATAGATCGTGGACTTCTCGAAGACGGCGTAGCCGAATAGATAAGTCGGGACAGCCAGGTCGAAGTAGGCATGTCTTGCTGCCGGCGGCATCATCAGGATAGCCAGCCCGTAGAGGATGAAGGCTGCGCCAACGCCTGCCATCTCGGGGCGTTTGAGGGTCGCGAGTCTCCCGGTGGAGATCAGAAAGTAGACCTCGGTGGCAAGGGGGATGAGAAGAAACCATGGTTTGAGGCAAAAGCCGAGACCTGCTATCAGACCGATGATGGCAGCGGCAAATCTGTTCGAGCCATTGCCCTGGTAGGCAGACCAGCGCAGGAGGAAAAAGGGCAGGCAGGCAAGCATCATCAGATGCTCGCGCTGCCCGAAGTTGAACAGTGATACCAGCCTGTGCAAGGAGATGAACAGCCCATGGAAGGGGATACTGGCTGCCAGCACCGCTGCCGACAGCCGGGCCTGTTTATCGGCTATTCTCGTGCCTGCATAGAGAGATGAGAGGGTGCTGTAACAGATGAGCCCATAGACTGTGAAGGAGAAGGCTGCCGGTGCCGGGATATGAAAGAGCTCCGCTACCATTGCCGGTATCGCGCCGAGATAGCAGATGAGGGGCGGATTGTTGTCGACCATGTCGATATAGAGTGTCTTGCCTTCCAGGAGCATCTTGCCGATAGTGACATAGAGCGCCTGATCGAAGCCTATCCTGAGAGGGTGCAGCAAGAGGATGAAAAGCTGGCACCCAAGCCCCAGGACGGCAACGATAATCAGCGCCGGTATCAAGATCCTGCCGAGGTCACTTCTGTCAGTGGTGTCGCCCGCGCTCATTCCACCCTCTCGTAGACAGCGAAGTCATACCAGGACCCGTAACCGTAGTAGGGGGGCGTCGAGTACCCGTATTTCGCCATGCCCACCGGTCGGTATTCTTTATCCAGAGCTTCTTTCAGCTCCGGCTGAGCGAGCAGCCACTGATAGTTGATACCATCCTGGATCAAAATGAGCCTGGCTGACCTCGATGCTATGACCCTGACCAGGCGGTCTTTGTAGGAAGCCACAGCCTCCTGCATGCTCGTGTCCTTCTCTGCTGCTGCCAGCAGGGACTTCAGCGGGAGACCGCTGGTGATACCATCGACGATGTGACGGTGTTTTAGCAGAACCATGGGATACGCCGGCGCGATGGTGTCGTTCAGGAGCAAGATACCGTCTCCCGGCTTCGAGTGAAGCTCTATATATTCGGCGATGCTCCCGGTGCTTTCTCGAGCAGCCTGCGAGCCTGTAGCGAGGGCTCTCTCCAGGGAACGCCCCGTATGGAGCGAGTTCGCGAAGGCTGCGAAGGCACCGCCCAGAGCCGCCATGATCGCGAACGATACCGCGACTCTGCTCGCCATCTTCGAAGCTGATGCCCGCACCCTGGATAGTATCAGCCCCGATGAGAGACCGGCAAGGGATAAGGACATCCCGCCAAGGAGGATGGTATCTCCGGTGAAGCCCTGCTTTTGCGCTGTCATAAACATCAGACCCATGATCGCGAAGGCGAAAAGCGGTGTCACAAGCGATGTTCTGCCCAGGCAGGCGAGCGCCGGAATCGATGAGGCGAAGGCCAGCAGCAGGAGACGATTATGGTCCGGTGAATATGCCACTTGCCCGAGATTGATGTCCAGGGTCCGCCAGTGCGCCAGGACCACCGGGATGACCAGATCGAGAAAGGATCGATCGAATAATGCGAGGCTCGAGCCAATCAGGACTATGGTGGAGATGCAGGCGATGCTTTCCGGCTTCCTGAGCGAGACGGCACGCCCCGATCGCAGTAAAGGCACCAGTTCTAGTAGTATAGGCAGTGTCAAATAAAGCGTGTTCAGGCAGAAGCCGATTCCGGATGCGGCACCGGCGGCGGCGCATAGTCGCCGGTCCGGCTCGCCGAGGGGGACTGCCGTGTTGTGCTCGTTTGATTTTGCACGCTCCAGCTCGTCGCCTCGAAGCCAGCGCAGGAGAACATAGGGCATCGTCAGAAGCAGGAGGAGATGCTCGTGCTCTCCGAGCTGGAAGACGAAAAGATTGTTGACAGCGGCAAATCCGGTGATCAGCAGAGCCGCCGCAAGAGCCGGGAGTTGAGTCCTGGCAAGCAGCAAGAGGGATGCGCTCGTGGATGCGATGGCCAGCAGGAATATGTATCCGAAGTAGATGACCGGCAGGGCTGGCGGCAGGAGTGCGGCAAGGGCGGCCGGCAGGGCGCTTGCGATGAGCATGGCCGGCTCGAAGACATAGGGGTGCCCGCCTCTTGCCAGCATGCCGACCAGGTCGACATACATGGCAGGCTCAGGGGCGATCCAGAAAGGGTGGCAGGCGAATTGAGCGATCAAGAGAAGGAAGCACAGCCCGGGCAATAGAAGCAGGCTATCGATCTTTCTTTGCTGGCGCTGACCGGGTGCCGGCTCTTCGTGCATGATCTGATCTCCCCGGCAGGCGCCCCGTCGCCCGCAGCCCCTATGCTACTTGCTGCCGGTGGGCAAATCAATGTTTACCTTGGCAGCCGCCCGGGTGTAACATTGGCAGTGACCCCTGGCTATAAGTGATCATGGCGGTGATTACAAGTGGAAAGCGGCGACAAGCCTCCTGAGCATAAGAAGGCCATTGAAGTGGGCGATGTCCTCGGTGGCCGGTACAAAATCCAGCAGATTCTGTCCGAGTCCGGCGCGGTTGGGGTTTATCTAGCCGTGCACCAGCATCTGGAGAGTATGGTTGCGGTGAAGGTGATGTTTTCCCGGGTCACCGACGACGAGACTATGTTTCTGAGATTCAAGCGTGAGGGCAGCCTGGCTGCAAGGCTTCGACACAAGAATATCTGTCAGCTCCAGGACTTCTGGATAGGAGAGGACGGCTATCCTGTGATGGTCATGGAGTTCGTCTCCGGACCGAATCTCATAAGTGTCATATCGGGGATGAAAGGCAACCCGGATTCGACCTTGATCAAATCCATCATCCATCAGCTCCTGGACGCCCTGGAATACGCCCACAATGTCGGAATAATTCACCGGGACATCACCCCGAGCAATGTGATGCTCGAAGGGCAGACGGTCAAGCTCATCGATTTCGGTATGGCGAAAAGCCTTTACGATACATCGTCGAAGGTTAGCATGGAAGGCACCATATACGGTACTCCGACATTCATGAGTCCCGAGCAGATTACCTGCGTGCCTCTCGATAACAGGACCGATCTCTATTCGCTCGGCTGCGTCTTTTACCTGATGCTCACAGGACGCCCGCCTTTCCGCAATGAGAATGTCGTCAAGCTCATGCGCGCTCATTTGCATGAGGAGCCGGATCTCCAGCTCGAGGGCATCGACGCCAGTCTGATCCCCATTGTCGCCAAACTTCTCGAGAAGGATCGGGACAAGCGCTATCAGAGCGCCGCTGAGGTCAGAGAAGATTTGATCCGCATCGAATCCAGACCCGGCAATATCGTCTAGGCTATTCTATTCTTCCGTATTCCTCTCATTTGCCAGCGCTCCGAAAGAGCACTTTGGAAGCGCTTTGCGGAGCTGCTTCCAGTCTTTCCCTTTGAGGCTGTAAGAGGGGAAGGAGAGCTTGCGGAGGCTCTTGATCTGGCATAGATAGGGCACAACGCCAGGGGTCAGATTGTTGTCGTCGAGGATTAGCTCCTCTAGAGGCAGACCTGCAATGACCTTGATATCCGAGTCCATCAGGTCGAGTCCTGCCAGTCCCAGATATCTCAGATTCGCGAGTTTCGCCAGTCTCGGCAGATTCTGCCGCTTGAGCTGGGTGTAGGAGATCGTGAGAGAATGCAGCCCGGGAATTGTGGCTAGAAGGTCGATATTGCTTCCCTCGAGCTCTCCGCAGCGGCGAAGGCTGAGGTCTTCGAGGCTCTTGAATCTTGCTATCGACGGGATCCACTCATCTGTGACCGGCTGATTCTCCAGGCATAGAACTCTCAGATTCTTCAACGCCGAGATGGTGTCGATACCTTCCCTGGTCACTCCGACGGTTCGCGTCAGATAGAGCTCTTCAAGAGTCGGTACTTTCGAGATGTGGGTCATTGTGCCTTCGCTGATCAGGCATTGCTTCAGGTTGAGCTTCTTGAGCGGCAGGGATTCGATGATTTTCATGCCGCGACCGGCCATGTCATCTGCCACCAGCTTGAGATTGGCAATGTCCCGGCGTCCTTTGAAGATGGATAGATCCTTATCCGTCGCCACTCCATCGAGAATCGTCCACTTGATGCCGTCCCTTTCGTCTATGCCTTCCCTGGGTTTCAGATCCGACATCTCGACGGCACTGCGGCTCACCTCCTTCTCTCTCTCTTTCTCCTCGGTCACTGTTGATGTGGTGCCCTGGCTGGCGTGGAAGAAATAAACGAACATCCCCACCAATCCGAGCAATACAAGTAACGCGGCCGCTGCCGGCCAGGTGGAGCTGTGGCTGAATACCATCCAGTAGCCGGTCTTGTTGCCGTGCTCAGCTTCGACCTGTTCGGCTTCCGGCTCGAGCTCGGGCTCCATGTAGACTGTCTCGAGAGCGTCGAGTCTCTCGCAGAGCTCATCCATGGTCTTATATCGAGCCTCGGGGCTTAGCTCCAGGCACCTGCCGACTATCTCCTCGATCCGGGGCGAAAAGGGCAGGTCCGAGACCTCGCTCAATTTAGGAGCCGGCTTCTCGGTGCGCATGAGCATCATCTGCATGACGCTCTCGGCCTCGAAGGGCAGACGACCGGTGAGGAGCTCGAACATGACACAGCCGATTGAATAGATGTCCGACCTCTGATCGAGCATGTCGCCGTTTGCCGACTCGGGGCTCATATAAGCCGGCGAGCCTAGGGAGGCGCCGGTGTCGGTGAGGAATTGATCGCTCGAAAGCATCTTGGCGAGGCCGAAGTCGGATACTTTCGCCTGCAACTTGCCGCTGGCGTCGCGCATGACAAGGACATTGCCCGGCTTGATATCGCGGTGAAGGACACCCTTGCCGTGCGCATATCTGAGCCCGTGACAGATCTGCTGGAGGCATTCGAGAATCTCGAATTCGTCGAGATCGCGATCGCGCAAACAGTCCTCCAGGCTTTTGCCCTCGACATACTCCAGGACCAGGAAGGCTTTCCCTTCCACTTCGCCGAAGTCGAGGATCTTGATTATATTGGGGTGATCGAGCCTGGCTGTGGCTTTGGCTTCCTGGTGGAATCGCAGAATCTCCTGAGAAGAGGTGTCCCGAGTCAGGACTTTTACCGCCACCACGCAGTCCATCACCGAATCATGGCAGCGGTAGACCATGCCCGCACCACCCTGGCCGATCTGGTCGAGCACATCGTATCTACCGCCGATTCTGATGCTATACATCTGTCTTTAGTAATGTCTGTAGTAAGGCTCCGCCCTTCTTCGTTATTCTAGGTCCCGGGAGGGCAAAGCTCAAGCTGCCAAGAGAGGGCCTGTGCTCATGGCTCCGGCGGCTCTATCTGGTATTATCGCTATCTTGCCGACAGCGAATCTGCCAGTTTATATCGAGCTTGCCGGAGCTCGGCTGTCAATGGCTCGTTTGCTACGGTTTTGTTCTCACCGCTCAGGAGCACTTATCATGCGCCATCCCGACGTACCCGAATCTCTGGAAGGTTGGTGGATTCTCCACCGCATGTTCGCATTCGACAGACTCGCCTGGGACAGGCTCCCGGAAAGCGAGCGCAAGGAGATCGCCCGGGAGGCGACAGCCGCGCTCAGATCGCTCAAGGAGACCGAAGACGCCGACGTCGGTCTGGCGCAGCTTCTCGGTCACAAGGGCGAGCTCATGCTTACTCACTACAGCAAGCTCTATGACGGTCTGGCTCACGCCCAGATGGCTGTTGACAAGCTGCGCCTCCGGCAGTTTCTCTCCCCGCTCTCGTCTTATGTATCGGTGCTCGAGCTGGGGCTCTACGAGGCCACCGGCAGGATTCATGCCACTCTCAAAGAGCGCGACCTGAAGCCCTTCTCACCCGAGTGGACCGAAGCTTTCGACGAGCTCTTGAAAGAGCAGGAGCACCATCCCCGCCACGCAGGCAGGCTCTGGGCGAGGATCCCCCAGCGCCGTTATGTCTGTTTCTATCCCATGGACAAGAAACGCGGCGAGGAAGTCAACTGGTACTCGCTGCCCTTCGAAGAGCGCGCCAAGCTGATGCTCGATCACGGCAAGATCGGGCGCACCTATCATGGTCTTGTCACCCAGGTGATCTCGGGCTCCATCGGTTTCGACAAGTACGAATGGGGTGTCGATCTCTATGCCGACGATCCCGGTGTTTTCAAGAAGCTCATCTATGAGATGCGCTTCGACGAGGCCAGCGCCAAGTACGGCGAATTCGGAGATTTCTTCTCAGGAGTGCAGTTCTCTCTCGATCAGCTCCAGGTATACCTGGACGGTTCCGGCGTTCCTGCTCTCAACGAGCTTCAGCCCGCCTGAGATCGAAATTTGAAGCAATCACTCTCAGATCGATTTTTTCGGGAAAGACCTGTCCTGACAGTCATACTTCGGTCCGGGGGAGCGAACGCATACCGATTCGGAGCCTGCCCTTTGAGGTAGAATCACATGGACGGATCAGGAATACCATCACATAGCCGGACCTGAGGTGGGATGACAATCAGTCAGGAAGAGCGCGAAAAGCGGGACACTTTTGCCGGTATTGTCATCCAGTTGTCTGTTGACATGCTCAGCCGGGAAGGCATCGAATTGGAAGGTATCGAATACGATGCCGAGCAGTTCCGGATAGTTCTCGGCGATTCTTTCTGGAACCTCGAGAATCTTTATAGAGAGTATGAGTTCTGCAAGGACAACGAGGCGAAGCAGTCGATAATCTTCAAGCAGATCGACCTGATCAAAGCGACGCTCGAGCCGGAGGATTACAGCGATTTCGATTCGATCCGTGAGCGTCTCTTTCCGTCGATAAGGGACAGGCTTCTTGCGGTGGCGAGCTCTTTCGACGAGCCCCTGACCCTGGCTGACGGCGACGATGCGGTGCCGAAGATTCTTAACCGGGAGCTGGCGGAGCATTACGTGACGATGCTGGCCATCGATCGCGAGACGACCATGTCATACGCCAGTCAGGATATGCTCGATGGCTGGGGGATGACCTTCGATGAAGCCTTCGAGGTTTGCCTTGCTAATTTGGCCTCGATCAGCGCCGAGCCCTTCGAGTGTGTAGCTGACGGCGTCTATCTTTCGAGCTGGCATGACTCTTACGATACGTCGCGTCTCTTGCTCACCGAGAAGATCAGATCGGAGTGCGAGGTCAGGGGCGATTACCTGGCCTTCATGCCCAATCGGGATCATTTGTTCATCACCGGCTCGGACGACATCGCGGGAATCAAGATGGTCCTCGAGTATTGCGATGAGATCAGCCAGTGGCCGCGGGCTATGCTTATGGTTCCTCTGATTCTCGATGGCAGGGGCTGGTCGGTTTTCGATCCGCCCAGGAGCCATCGCTGCTACTTCGATATTCGCAGGCAGGTAATCGGCACCGAATACGAGGTCTACGGCTCGACCCAGGAGGCCCTGCAGAATGCTCTTACCGATGACGTTTATGTAGCCACATTCAATGTCTACAAGAAAGAGAACTCGGATGATCTGCACTCTGCCTGTGTGTGGTCCGTGCGGTCGCTCCTTCCGCGTTGCGAGTGGGTCACTTTCGTGGAAGTGGCGGAAGATTCCGACGATGGTCAGATTGTCGGCATGGCGCGCTGGGAAGATGTCGCCACTGCGCTCGGTGCTAGCTTCGTGCCGGCATTTTCATACCCGCCACGTTATCTCGTCGAGGCTTTGTTAGATCGGAAGATTCTAGACTCGGTGAAGCTCCATCCTGGTTTTGTCGACGATGAGATCATGAGCTTCGCGCCGGACAACGATGAGAAGCGCCGCCCGTTTCTGGAGGTCATCACAGAGGCGAGAGAGCGCTACATCAGCAAATATCGCAAGCTCATAGAAACCAGTAGCAAGCTGCCCTCATCGGCGCCGGAGGTGATCTTCGCCACACCGGAAGCGGAAGAGCACCTGATAGGCGGCATCACCCGGGCCGATTTTATAGAAAAACGCGAGGACGGGATTCATGTGACATACCAGACGGCTCCCAATGTCAGTATCGAGCCCACCGAATACTGGCTGAACGATGGTCAAAAGCTCATGCTCAAGCCTTTTGCCTGGAATGATGTGGAGATCCACTGCGACCGCTTCGACTTCCGCGCTCCGGCATTCAGCTCCTGGTGCACCAGGTGGCTCGATCCCAATGAGCATTTTTCCCAGGACGAGTATGGTCTTTCCGGGGTGGTCCATTCGGTGACAAAACCGCAACTGCAGGAAGATATCGCTTATTTCTCGGTCGATTTCGGCTCGGCGCCGGTGGAAGCCTTCGAATCCCTGATGGACGCGCTCTACAACTCCGGGGTGAAGCTGGTGGTGGTGCGCTCGTCCTGGAACAAGGCTCCCTGATCGAGGTAGACGAAGTGGGGGTCGACGAAGCGGTGTCGACGAAGCCTGGCTGTTGAGCTATCCTGAGGAAAACCACTTCGTAGCGAGCGAGGGGATATGAAAGAGGAAAGATTCGTTCTCGAGTCTCCGGCCAGGTCATTCTTCATCGGAGCAGTACTGGCGGTGGCGGTAGCCGGGGTGCTCGGAGCCGGTCCCGCAGGCGCCCAGTCCGGCTCCGGCGAGGCGCCGACCATGCAGAGCGCCTGGGCTCTCTATACGAAGAATCAGTTCAAGGAGTCCGCCGACGCCTTCGAGCAGGTGCTCAAGACCAGCAAGCCCAACGCCAGGCTGTATTATTTCGCCGCCATGGCGAATTTCCGCTCCAACAGGCGGGCCCGCGCCCGGCAGCTCTGCCAGTACATCGTCCAGCACTTCGCCGGGACCACCGAGGCTGTCCACAGCGCCAAGATGTTTCCCGAGGTGGCCGCTGCCGCGAAGCCTTCCACGACAGATGCCGCGAGCACTGGCTCGAGCCCGGGCGGCGCTTCGAGCTCGGGCGGCGCTTCGAGCCCGGGCGGCGCTTCGAGCTCGGGCGGAACATCTGCCGCCAGCTCGGCGGCAGTGTCACAGGAGCTCAACGAGTCTAATCTTCCCGCTGAGTTCTGGGCTGCCATACCGAAGAACATGAAAGAAAAGATCAAGGACCCTGCGGTCCAGACGGCCCTGCGGGTCTCGCTCAAGGACTATCAGAAGAGGGTGGGCGTCACAGGAGGTGAGATTAAGAAAAACGGCAAGGCGAAGCCTACTGTGGTGTCCGCCAGTGCCAAAGAGTATCCCGAGGCTGCTAGGTTCAAGATTGATAGCTCGATGAGGCGCGGCGATTATCCATTCACCGCTGAGGACATCGCCAGGGACGGTGCCGATGCTATCGACCAGAATATCAACCCGAATTGCTGGTTCGAAGCATCAATGGCAGCTCTTGCGGAGCTCCCCCGCGGACAGCGTTTGCTTGCCTCGATGATCCGCCATGGCGGACCGGATACATACATCGTTCGTTTCCCCGGCGACGGAGTGGAATACCGGATCACCGAAGCGCAGATGAAGAAGCTCGGCATCAATGACCGCGCCCTCTGGGCATCGCTCATCGAATGCGCCCAGGTGATGAAATTTCCCAACAATCGCGGTGCCGAAGGTGCCAGTGGCGAGGAGTCGAGACTTGCTGTCGGGCTCGGCTGCATCACCGGCTGCAAAGCGCAGATCTTGCACCCCGGAGACGTCGGACTTCAGGAGATCTCGAGCTTCATCGCTGGAGCTGTCTCATCCAAGAATCCCATCGTATGCGGAACCTGGGGTGATGCTAACCTTCCCTCGCCTCAACTTGTGGTGGGCGCTCACGCCTACACTATCGTCGATTTCGATCCGGCAAGCAAGCTGGTCACCATTCGCAATCCTCACGGAAAGAATTCGAAGCGATTTCGGCTCAGCAATGATCCCCGGCATGAGAAGTTCCAGATGATGGACAATGGCAAATTCAAGATGCACCTGTCTATCTTCCAGAAGTCGTTTTATCAGGTCTGCCGGTCATTTATCTAGGCATTGGATTCGCTCGATCATGTGCGGGCGATTTTTGCAACGTGGGATTTGCGTCCTGCCACAAGGGCGGTGGTGATCCAATTTTGAAAGCAATTTTGCCGATATCGCAATATTGCGATATCGACCCGGTATCATTTGCATTTACTGCAAACGAGGAGGACCAGGTGAAAATCGCGATCATGGGTACCGGTGGAGTCGGGGGCGTTTTCGGAGCGCTTCTGGCGGAGGCCGGCGAGGAAGTGACTTTTATCGCCCGGGGCGCTCATCTGGCCGCCATGAAGGAGAAAGGACTCCTGATCGAGAGGACTGTGGATGCACCTGCGATCCACGTCAAGAGCCCGGTGGCGACCGAAGATCCGTCCGGGGTCGGTGAGGTCGATGTCGTTTTGTTCTGTGTCAAGCTCTGGGATACAGAGAGCGCAGCCGAGCGGATCAAGCCCATGCTAGGCAGGGAGACTGCCGTCATCTCGCTGCAGAACGGCATTTCCAAGGACGAGATCCTGGCCTCCATACTGGGGAAAGAGCATATGGTCGGGGGGGTCAGCTATGTGGCGTCCGCCATTACCAGCCCGGGCGTAATCGAGCAGCGCGGCTCTCGCCAGAAGCTGGTCTTCGGTGAGTTCGCCCATAAGGGCTCCGCTTGCTCCGAGCGCGTGAAGCGGCTGGAAGAGGCTTGCAAGAAAGCCTCTATCGATGTGGAAGTGCCCGACTCCATTGAGAAAGCCATATGGAAGAAGTTCGTCTTTCTGGTGGCGATGAGCTCGCTCTGCGCTTCGGTGCGCGGCTCCATCGGAGTCGTGCAGAGCAACCCCCATACACGCGAGCTGTTTATCGAGGCGATGAATGAGGTTCTCGCTGTCGCCTCCGCATCGGGCATCGATATGCCCGCTGGAACGCTGGCTGAGCAGATCGGTTATTTCGAGAGCCTCTCGCCTGAGGTCACGGCTTCGATGCAGTTCGATCTTTCCCAGGGCAACCGCCTGGAATTGCCATGGCTTGCCGGTACCGTCGTGGAGCTTGGAAAAGAGCTCTCGGTGCCGACGCCGGTGCTGCGTGTGATCAACGGCATCTTGTCGCCTTACGCCGGTGGCTCGAAGTAGATTTTAGATGCCGCTGTGCCATCGCCGGTCGCATTCCAGAAATATGACTGTGAGGTCAAATTTTCTCCGAAAATTTTGACGCCACAGTCATATTTTGGATTCGAGGCAGTGTTGCTACGTTAAAAGAGCTGGCTGGAGATTTCCCATGCGGTTGCAAAGCGAAGTTGGGGCTGAAAACAGGGGATAATGAGGTTCCCAGCTAGATTATGACTGAAGAGAAGTCCCCGCCTCCCGAAGATATTGAACACGGGCTCCTCGAAAAGGAGGAGAAGATTCGTCTTGTCGAGGACCCGATGTCGCTCGAGGACGCGCGCCGGCGTGTCGGCACCCTGTTCGAGAACAAATACCAGATCGAAGATTGTGTCGGTCAGGGCGGTATGAGCGTCGTCTATCGAGCTCGGCATCTGCAGCTCAATAAGACCGTGGCTGTCAAGTTGCTGCATTCGCATCTGAGCGGGCAGGACAAGGCCATCGGACGTTTTCACCAGGAAGCGCAGGCGATCAGCCGCCTGGATCATGACGGTTTCGTCAGGCTCCATGATTATGGTGCCACCGCTGATGGGGTGCAATATCTGGTGCTCGAGTACCTGACGGGCTCCTGGCTGTCCAATTTCTTGAAGAATGATGGCCCGCTCAGCCCGCAGGCAACCATCGACTTGATGATGCAGCTCTGCCAGGCGCTCAGTCATGCCCACGCGCGCGGTATCATCCATCGTGATCTCAAGCCCAGCAATATTGCGATCATTGATAGCGAAGATGGTGCCCGGCGAACGAAGATCGCTGACTTCGGCATCGCCAAGCTTGCCGGAGAGGATGTCGACAAGCTCAATCTCACGCAGACCGGGGATGTGTTCGGGAGCCCTCCATATATGAGCCCGGAGCAATGGCAGGGAAAAAAGCTCGATGGGCGTTCCGATATCTATTCGCTCGGTTGCGTGATGTTCGAGTGCCTGACCGGAGACCCGCCGTTCATAGGTGCCTCCTATTTCGAGACCATGAAGGCTCATCTCGAGCTGGAGGTGCCGAAGATTCCCCGGAGCCACAAGGACTTCGCCAATTACGATGCTCTCGAGATTGTGCTCGCCAAGATGCTCGCCAAAGATCCGAATGAGCGCTTCAGCAGTGTCGACGAGCTCACCGGCGCTTTCGAGACTCTCAAGTCGCAATCTGCGGATAGCATCAAGCATCTGACCAGGGCGCACAAGATAAAGAAAGCGCGAAGTCCGAAGTGGTGGCGTCAACCTCTGGAGATTCTCATATGGATCGGTGTGATCGGAACCGGCATCCTGATCTTCGACAGACTCGCCGATACCTGGAAGGGTCATGATGAAGCGGGTTTGAGGATGCTGAACACTTTGCGCTACGAGGATGCCTTTGCGGAGTTCGGCAAGGCCGCTGCTTGCGCGCAGAAAGAAATGAAGGCTGATCAGATTCGAAACGCCCTGGAGAAACAGGCGCTGGTGGCATTTATTCTGAGCGATCAGACCAGGCTCGCGGCTTTGCAGGAGCGTCTCTCTGCCTATGAAGACAGGGTTGGCGAGAGGGACGACACCGCAGACTGGAGCATTGCAACGGACCTTTTCGGAGTGACGGAGGATGTCGGATTCGATGTGCTCTACGACCGGGTCTGCAGGATAGCGAACGACAAGATCGCCGGCGATGATCTCGTGGGCGCGACGACATTTCTGACGAAGGTCCTCGCTTCGCTCAAGGGTGCCTGCGGACAGGACGATATCAAATTGCTCGAGCCTCTGACGCTCCTCGCTCGTGCGCTGATCATGCAGTGTCAGGATGCGCCGCCCGGGAGTCCGGAGCGAGCGGACCTGACAGGTAGAATCGTGCCGGTGGTCGATGAGGGCTTGAGAGTGGCGCGGCTCGCGCTTCGCCTGCAGGGAGGCGGCGCCGAGAAGACGGCGGCGACCGGTGGGAAGGAGGCGGCTGGTTCAGGCGCTGAAAAGACGGCGGCGACCGGTGGGAAGGAGGCGGCTGGTTCAGGCGCTGAAAAGACGGCGGCGACCGGTGGGAAGGAGGCGGCTGGTTCAGGCGCTGAAAAGACGGCGGCGACCGGTGGGAAGGAGGCGGCTGGTTCAGGCGCTGAAAAGACGGCGGCGACCGGTGGGAAGGAGGCGGCTGGTTCAGGCGCTGAAAAGACGGCGGCGATTGGTGGGAAGGAGGCGGCTGGTTCAGGCGCTGAAAAGACGGCGGCGATTGGTGGGAAGGAGGCGGCTGGTTCAGGCGCCGAGAAGACGGAGTCTCGATACGAGGACGAGGTGCCACTGAATGAGGCACGCTGCCTTCTCTACACAGCATATGTGGCAGCTATCAGAGGCGACAGGAATGGTGCCGGTAAGGTTCTTGCTCGTTTCGAGGAGCTTCGCTCCGCGCGTAATATCAAGCTCGATGCATACGATCTGTCCATCGCCGGTGACGCATACAAGACTATCGGCAATGGCGAGTTTGCGGTGCCGCGATATGAGGAAGCCGCTAATTTAGCCAGAGGTCGGAAGGGAAGCAAGGCGGTGCTCCGGCGAACTATCAAGCTCATGGTAGCGACCTGCCTCGAAGACCTCAAGAATCCGGCGAGGGCCGAGGAGTTCGCCGAGAAGCATCTTGTGCTCGCCTCGGCGGAAGAGAACCCGCAGCCTGATGTTATCGCTGAGTGCCGAAGTCTCCTTTCCTGGATCGCTAATGTGGAAGACAAAAAAGATGAAGCTGCGCACGAGCTGGAGGAGGCGGTGCGAGTCACCCAGACGACTTTGCCAAGCAAGTACTGGTATCGCTCGCCTGTGTTTCAGGAGGCCGCAGACAGCTATCTGCGTCAGGGCGGTTCTGTCAGCCTGGTTCGAGCTACTGCGGTCCTGCAGCAGAAGCTGGCTTCGATTGATTGCTTCAAGCACAAGCGTGATTTCGACTATTTTCGAGCTAACGACTCTCTGGCGTCGGCTCTGCTCGCGGACAACAAGGAGGCGGAAGCCAGAGCCCGATTCTCTATCGATGTGGACCGGGTGCTATCCACCCCGGTGTCGCAAATGGTGCGGATAACGCCGGACTTCGCACCGCTAGCCGCTCGTTGTGTCATTGATCCGCGAGTGCGTGCCAGGCTGGTGGAGCGCCTGAGGGCTTCGCTCGATGCGGCGAGAGCGCGCTGGACCGAGCACCACGACGATATGGCTTCCAAGGGACTGGAGGCTCGCATCTATTCCGATCAGCTCGTCGCCTATGGACTCGTAGCGGTCGAGCTCGGCGAACCCAAGGAAGGTCTTGCGTCCATAGAGCAGGCCCTGGAGCTGGCGCAGTCCGGATTGCTCGACAGCCAGCAGGTGAGCAAGATCAAGAGTTGCCGCGAGTTCGCCCTCAAGCAGATGGAGGCGTCCGGTGCCAGCAAGAGGCAGGGCGCGTTTTCGGGATCTCCAGGCAAGGAGGCGTATAAGACTGGCCGCGGCGGAGGGAGCAGTGACTGAGGGGCCGGCGACTGAAGCACCGGGGCGGAAGACGTTCGATACAAGAGGAGGGATGGAGGAGAAATGGTGACTCGGGCTGCGGTGAGTAAATCCTGGAAACGAATTTGCAAGTGGTTGGCTGAGAACGCCCCTTCCGACCTCTCGAATATCAGGATGTCGGGCGCCGAGGCGCAGGCGCTGAAATCTTTCGAGTCGCTTTCGGGAGCGAGTCTCCCGAAGGACTTCATCAGACTCTACGGTCTCATGGATGGCACTGAAGGTGATGCAGCAGTTGGGGTCTTTCCATCTCCGGATGACCATGATGATATGGCATACTCTCCTCTTCCACTCGAGGAAATCGCGGGAAACTGGCAAATGGAGAAGGAACTTTTCGAGGGTGGCAACTATACGGACCTCGAGGCTGACCCTGATGAAGGCGTGGCTGGACAATGGTGGCATACCGGCTGGATACCTTTTGCCACCAATGGAGCGGGTGATTTTATCTGTGTCGACACGGCGCCGGCTGAAGGGGGTACTGCCGGGCAGGTCATCGCTTTCTCCCACGAGTCCGGAGCACGCCCTGTGCTGGCTGCGTCGCTGGCTGAGTATCTCGAGACTCTGGCCGATTCCCTCGAGACCGGGGTCTACGAGTATCATCAGGACTATGGTATCCGGCGTGCCTCAGGCGAGCTGGATAGCGACGACCCTTCCCGCGCATCCGGCGCCGATCCGACCGTGGCGCCTGCAACAACATGGGTTGGTATTTCGTTCTCGGGTAAGAAAAGCGGCACACTCATCAGATTCTTGAATCAGACGTTCGCCATGGGTATGCAACAGGCCATGAAAGCATGGACCGATCAGGGACCGGGGATCACCTGGGGGCTGCTTTCAATCACGACCGGTGCAAGGCTCGATCTGAATAACAAATTGAACGAAGTCTTGATGCATGCCGATGCAGAAAGCGTCGAGACCGTGTTCTGGCTGTCGAAGGACGGAGAGACATGGGAGACGCACGGCCGGGAGTTCGTCACCAGGCTGGTTGCAGGAAGCTATCAGTGGCGGGGCTGAGGCTCCGATTTTCGCTGGTATCTGGTCTCGACAGACAAGTGATTGTTCTGTCGATGGGGCGGCTTGCGTCAGCCCTGGGCACCGGGCTGACGATCTTCTATGCGCCGATCTTCTTTGTGAATGTAGCCGGAATATCCGCCACCAATGTCGGGCTCGGTATAGGGTGTGGCGGATTCTTCGGAGTGCTGGGGAGATTCCTCGGCGGCACCTGCGCCGATTATCCTGGCATCGGGCGGAAGGGGTCGCTGCTTATGGCGTCATTTCTGCTTGCCTGCGGGGCGGCTTTCTTCGCAGCCACCGATCAGTTCTGGCAGTTCTTGCTGGGGAATATTCTCACCGGTCTCGGTATCGGATTCTACTGGCCGGCTGCCGAGTCGCTGATCTCCGACATAACCAAGCCCGGCAAGCTCAATGAGGCCTTCGCCCTGACGCGCATGGCGGACTATATCGGGCTCGGGCTCGGTGTGGTGGCTGGCGGGCTGGTGATTGGCTTTCACGGCGCTTATCGGCTGCTCTTCGTTCTTGATGCGGTGTCGTATATGGTTCTGTTTCTGTTCGTGCTTCGTGGTATCAGCGAGACACTGGATGCGGATAAGGGCAAGCGGCCGGGTCTCTTCAGCAACTGGGCCGGTGCTGCCAGGGACCGGGTTCTTTTGATTTATGCAGTCCTGAATCTCTTGTTCACGAACAACATCCTGCAGATGAGCTCGGCTCTGCCTCTGTATCTTTCGAATTTCGTGGGCGAGAAGGCGGGGAGCCTGGGCAGTAGTTATGTCTCGATCTCATTTTCCGTGTATATAGTCCTGGTATCGCTTCTGGTGATGCCGATCGCTCGTCTCACCGCACACCGGCGCAAGACCAGGGTGCTCTGCACTGCCTGCGTTTTCTGGGTGGGCGCCAATTGCGCCGTTGCTTCCCTGGGGCACATGGGGCCCGAGCATGTGGTGCCGTTGTCTTTTCTGACGGTGGCGGCATTCGCTGCGGCCAACGCGCTCTACGGACCTTCAGCTTCCTCGCTGGTGGTGGAGATTGCCCCCCAGCGCTCCCGGGCTACTTATCTTGCCGTCAATTCTCTGTGCTGGGGAATCGCCGGCTCCATCGGTCCGGCTATCGGGCTTGCCGCCCTCGATCACGGGCCGGAGGTAGCCGTCCGCTACTGGCTGGCGCTTGCTGCCGTCAACGTCATCGGAATGCTGGGGCTGGTCTGGCTGGAGCGCACCATCGCCCTCGAGTCTGAGAAAGGGGAGGATGTTTTGTCTTCGGATGCGAGCAGGCTTTGAGCCAGCTCCTGGCGTCTCGGGCTCATTCACCCACTTTACAGCTTGTTTACAGGTAGTTTGCTGTGGCTGTAATCTTCTCGAGCCTGCTTTAACTCGGTTGATTCATACTCGAGAAACAGGAATTTCGGACAAGGAGGGACCGGCATGCCGGATTCGCGATTGAGTCTTATGGTGGCTTTGCTCGTGGGCTCGTGTCAGGGACTTTCGCTGACTGCTCCCCTTTCTCTTGTGGCGTCGGATTCTCCGCAGGCCGCCTGGGCGTCCCCGGGAGCCCGGACCGACTCGTCGGGGAAGACCCTCCCGGCAGGTAAGGCAGATCCGCCAGCCAGGACAGGCCAGACCTCGAGCAAGACCGGAGCGTCGAAAACAACCGGCTCCGGAGCCGCCACAGCCGGCAAGCAAGCGCTCTGCCTGGCGAAGACTTATCAGGGCACGATCGGCAAATACAAGGTCAAGATGAATCTGACCCTGGCCAATGGAAAGGTCACCGGCACCTACAGCTACAATCATGTCGGCAAGCCGATCAATCTTCGCGGCACTGTCGATAGAAGCAAGCTCTTCGAGTATCCGGGCGACAACTGCGAGCTCGAGGAGCTGGACGCCGGCGGCAAGACCACCGGAACCTTCAGTGGCGCTCTCACCGACTATGAGTTTTTCGGCAACTGGACGGCGGGCAAGAAGAGTCTGCCCTTCAGCCTCAAGAGTCTCGATTCGATGGGTGCCGGCTCAGTGTCCCTGACGCGGATGAGCCATGACAAGTACAGGCAGGGCGATCACGAGGGGCTCGTCTATTATCCGGCGGTTTCATCCCCGAACAAGGCTGTCGAGAAGAAGCTCGCCAGAGCCCTCACTTTCGAGACGGTGCACGATCCGGATCTCGGCGGCTGGTTGTCCAGAGCCGTCTACTACGTCAATTACGACCGCAATAACATTCTCGATCTTACCTGGTGGGTCGACGGATTCGGCGCTTATCCCGACGCATCCTTCAAGCAGGTGCGCCTCAACCTCAAGACCGGTGCGCCGATCACCGCCGAGGATGTCTTCGTCGAGACCAGGCGCGGTCAGCTCGCCCAGCTCGTGGATGCGGCGATGCAGAAAAAGATCAATGCCAGGATGAGAGAGTCATCCGAGGACGGAGATGTCACTTCCTTTCAAGACATAATCGCAGACGCCAGATTCGCAGAGGAAAATCTCGATTCATTCTCCATTGGGGGCGAGGGCATCACGTTTTTCTATGATTTCGGATTTCCGCACGCAGCCAAGGCCTGCGAGCCCGATGGATTCTTCTTCTTCCCCTACTGGCAGCTCAAAGGCTATCTCAAGAAGGATGGGCCTCTTGCGATGCATGCCAGATAGAGGCTAGTTCGCAGGCTGAAATTACGATCGAGCGGTCATGCTGATGCTTCCCGGACAACCTAATTCATGGTCGGTCTTCGTAATCTACAGGTGTCGGTGGGTCAGTCAAGGGTGGTACTAATGAACAGAGTGTTGGGTCGGTTGTTTCTGGCGGCTGTGGTTTCGTTGAATTGCGCCGGCGCGGCCTGGTCGCATGCTGAGCTCTTCTCCGATTTTTCATATGCGGAGGCGAAAGAGAAGGCGCAGACGGACGGCAAGCTTTTGCTCATCGATTTCACTGCCTCCTGGTGCCCACCCTGCCGGAAGATGGAGTCGACAACCTGGGTCGACAGTGCCGTCCGGGATTGGGTGAAGAAAAACGCAATCGCCATCCAGGTGGATGTCGACAAGGATCCGAAGACAGCGAGGTCATTGAGTGTAGAGGCTATGCCGACGATGGTCCTGTTCGCGCCGAGTTCGCCCTCCGGCGAGGACGGGGCCGCCCAAAAAACTGGAGTATCCGAGTTCGGGCGGCAAATCGGGTATATGGGCTCCGGCGAACTGTTGCGCTGGCTCGAAGGCGCCAGAAGCGGCAAGTCTCCCGAGGAGGCCGCGGCGGCGAGCGCTGAGTTCGACCCTACAGAGATCTGGAATCGCATCACAAAGTCGCGCGAGAAGCTGGCTGCCGGTCAGAAAGCCGAGGCTCTCGAAGATTTTGCCTGGCTCTGGGAAAACCTCGAGAAGGCAGGTCCTGACCTTGCACAGATGAAAACCACGATGATTGCCTTTGAGGTCAAGAGACTGTGCGTCTCGTATCCTCCGGCAAAAGCTAAGTTCGGCGCGATTCGGGACGCTGCCGAGAAGGCTGGCAATCGCCGGGACTGGCTGATTATCAATGACATGCTCGGGGAGAACGCTCGCACCCTTGCCTGGTTCGACAAAGTCAAAGGCGACCCCGAGCAGAAAGAAGCCATAGAGAAGAATTACGATCAGCTCGAGCGGATACTGTTCAACGAGTCGCGATGGACTGATGCTGCGAAGTATCTCTATGTCGATCCGGTGGCGAGGGTCAATGATTGCTACAAGAGCGCCCAGGAGATGAAGAAGCCGCGGGACGCGCATACCGAGGTGTCGCAGAACTTCGATCCTTTCCCGAATATGGTTCTGCTCCTCTATGGGACCTATGTAGGAGCCGGGCTAGATGCTGATGCCCAGAGGATCGCCGATACCTGCCTGAAGCTCGATGACACGAAAGCCATGCGCGATGGGCTCAGCAATATGGCTCAGGGCATGAAAAACGCTCGTGCCTTGAGGAGCAAGCCGGCCGCCGAGGCGAAATCGAGCAAGACCGGCAGCAAGACCGGCAGCAAATCGGGCAAGTCCGCCGGGTCCGCCAAGTAGCGGCTCCGGCAGGCACAGGCATCGAACATTTCATCGAGAGCTGATCGAGATTCGCCCGGGGGCGGGAGGGATAAGGATCGGGCTGCCGTCCTCTTTGTATACCGCCAGTTCGTGCAGGCGTCCTTCGACGACGTGCAGAAGCAGATGGACCTTGACGTCAAGCGTGTCGCTGCCAAATATATCCGTTGTGTTTCCGTCGGCAACGCCGTCGACATACCAGCCCGACACCGGGACGCGCGCCTCTATGTTTTCGGCTTTTTGCGAATCCGCAGGCGGTACGAGCCTGATGCTTCCATCCTGGTCCAGAGTCTCGACTTTGATGCCCTTCAGTTGCGCCCGCAGCGCCTCGGCTCCAGGGAAGGGTCTGCTGAGAAGCTTGTTCAAAACAGCTAGTTCTATATCGTTTGGATCACGCATCATTTCTTTCTCCGAAGAACGCCGACTCAGTGGCCGCCGAGCGCGAAAAATCCGATGGCGCCGGCGACGGCGACTACCAGGGCGATGGCTGACAGCTTGATGAGTTTTTGCCTTTTGCGCGCGGCCTCGAGGGCGGCAATCCGTGCTTTCACCCTGTTGGGAAACACCACGAGCCGCTCCTTGAGTTTGGCTATCGAGTCGAATCGAACACGGGGGTCCTTCTCCAGGCAGCGCTCTATAATTTCTTCGAGGTCTTTGGGGCGGTCGCCCTCGAATCTCAGGGAAGATATCCGGGGCGGTAGCTCCAGGGCATGCTTGTTCTTGAGATCGCGAAACGAGCCGGTATCGAATGGTGCCCTGCCGGTGAGCAGGGCGAAGCCCACGGCGCCTATGGTATAGATTTCCGCTCGCTCGTCGTGGTCCAGATTCCGCGCTTCGTCCGAAGACATGTAGAGCGCGTCGGCAGGCGAATCGGGATCGCGGTGCATATCGAGCTTGACCGGGCTGAAGTCGGTGACGACTATCGAGGGCTCGGAGTTCATGTCGTCGAGGAAGATGATATTTCCGGGTCTGATATCAGTGTGTGGATAGCCTTCTTTCAAGGCGTAGAGAAGTGCTTCGCAAACTCCGATCAGGATCATGACCGCCACATCGTAGCTGGGTATGCCGTGCAGATCCAGGCACTGCTCGATGTTGAAGCCGTCCTTGTATTCAGTCACTACATATGGTGTTTTCTTATTCAGTACCCCGAAGTCGGTAATCTTGGCGATACCGGTATGGGTCAGCCGGGAAAGCTTCTTCATCTCCTGCTCGAAAAGACCGAGGGCTTCAGGCGATATCTTCTTGTAGCATTTGACTGCTACTTTGGTCCCCCGCTGTTTGTCCCGGGCAAGGAGAACGTCGGCTCTCGATCCGGTGCCGAGTATGCCCAGCGGCTGGTATCTCTCTGCCGGAAAGCTTTCCGGGGACAGCCCTGGAGAAGCCAGACCGAGATCGAGCTCTATCTGGTCTTTTTCGTTCTGCTTGATGTAATTGGCGACGGTTATTGGATTCGGATTGTCGCAGGCGCAGAGGTCCAGGCGTTTGACCTTGGCGGTGCCGACTGCCGGAACTCGCTTTTTGCAATTCGCGCACAGGTCGATGGAGAATTGCGCATTTGGTGAATAAGTCCGCTCGCACCGGCAGTAAGAGACCCATTGCGTAGTCGCCGTGACGCCCTCTGCCAAAAGCGGTCTCAGGCACTTCTGACAACTCTCTGTATTCTGCTGGTCCATAGCCCGGACGCTCCCACCCCGAGTATTATCGACAAGACTATGACCGATTTCGACCGAATCGTCCACTGGTTATCGGTCGAACCCTTATCCGTGCCGGCTCAGTCACAACTCTGTAATCGAACTGCCCTAGTATTTGGGGAGATTGCAGCGCCGCCTTCTTGCAAGAGGAGGTCAGCTCTGGGTTCTTTGAACAATACGGCGAAGTGAGTTCGAGCGGGATCGCTCCGGAAGAAGCGACAGTGGCAGAGCGTCTGCAAAATGACGCCTCGCTCTCCAGCGCGCAAGTGCGCGATTTCTTCCAGCGAAATCTGGCAGAGTTGGATACGAATCATAACGGCAGGGTCTCCGGCAAGGAGCTGGACTTGTTCGAGCCGACAACTGACTTAGACAAGCAGGCGCTGGCAATCTTAAAACACGACCGGGAGGAGATTTCCAGGTTGTCGAAGGATGCATGGTTCTCAGAATGCGGCATCTCTGAGAACGACATCGAGCAAAACGAGATCAAGGGCGCCAGCGACTATAAAGAGAGCGTCAAGAAGATCGAGGGTATCGCCGAGTCTTTCTAAAAGAACTTCGACAAGCTCGACACCAATCGTAATGGCTCAGTCAGCGGTATCGAGCTGGAGGCTGCTCTTGCCAATCCGAATCTCGATGTCGGATCGAAGCAGATGGTGCAATTCTTGCTTCGCGGCTATAACAGGCTGAACTATGGTCTTAACCCGGATGGCAGCAAGATGGAGGAAGGTTTCAGCCGTGAAAGCCTTCACCGAATCGCTCGTACTGCGTCATTCGACCGTACGGAGCAACACAATGAGAAACAGGAGAAATGGCTCATTGGTGGCAGCGCCGCATTCAGCGTCGGGGCTGGAGTCCTATTCGGGTCGGTCGTATGTCTGCCCGCGGGGATAGCCGTTGGTCTGGGAGCGGCTGTCGTGATGGGGCTGGGACACTTCGACGCTAAGCGTGTCCAGTCGAGGTTTGACACCAGGCTGCGCTCCCTCACCTTCGAAGCCCTTCGCTCAATGGATGAGCCGACTCCGGAGAAGAAGAGTAAATAGTATCGACATGCGACGAACTCTGCTTCAGCTCTCGAACTCGGGCTCGTATTCGTCGGCTTGAAGACCGAAAGTCCAGGCGACGGCGCCCCTTGCCGTGTGGATGTCCGGCGGCACTCGAAGGTAGTATTCCTTCCTCGATCCGTCGGGCTCCGGAGTCGAGTTTTGCACGCAGACCATGGCCTCGCAGATACCATCGCGGAAGTGCTTGTGGTAGAGCTTGCCGAACTCGTCCTGGTGCACCAGGATGACCTGAGACTCTCTGAGGAACTTCTCCGGTCCATAGAGAGTGATGAGCATGCGGCGAACTTCGGCGTTGTCGGTGCGATCGATTCTCTCTATAGTGAGCCGGCTGCGATCTTCCATCAGGTCCAGGGGCAAAAGAACACCGTGCATGAAATAGAGCTTGAGATGATCGGCAAAGCTCACCGCGGCCCGGAGGTCGCTGTGGAGCGAGCCGCGCTCGTCGAGATCGATATTGTCCGGCCTTCTCATCACGAAGCATGCGCCTCTGGTAAGACGATATGCCGGAGCCAGCTCATGGAGCTCGAGCCAGAGCCTGAGGGGATCGGTCTCAGCTGGAAAGTCAATGTCCAGGCAGTGCAGGGCGGCACCGTACATGATGGCGGGACCGTTCATCTCGCCTATGTGAGTCCATTCGTGGTTGGTCGTGCCGATATAAGTCTGGTAAGCCGTTCGCTCATCCTCCGGAAGGCTCGACTCGATAAGAGTGCGGGTCTGATCGAAGATCCGGCGCATGATCAAGAGATTGCTCAGACCGGTGCCGGGGTATTCGTGCTTCAGCGCCGCGAACTTCTCCGGACCGAGTTCCGACTCTATGCGCTCTCTTACTCTGGCGGCCGCTTCCCAGACCCTGGTATAGAAGATTGCCCCTGCTGAGGCGGTGCTCTCTTCCGGCAGGGATCGCAAGATGCCGGTCAGCCCGGAGAGGCGTTCTTTCAGGAGGTCGAGTGGGGGAGCGCCGATTGTCTGGCTCGAGCGAAGCGACTCGAGAAGGGGCGCGGGATCTCTACAGGTGCTTGCGAGGGGAAGCAGGTATGCCTGCAGGGGGCTGTCGCACCATATTATGAGAGGCTCCGGCAGCCCGAGGCAGCGATACAACGACGCGATGGCCTTTTCGGTGGCACCGATCTCGACTCGTTTTGCCGATATGGTGAGCCGGCTCCATCTCTCCTGATAGTTCCGCAAGGCTGAATCTTCGGATCCTGAGAATGGCGATTTTGTCGCGCCCGAGGCGCGGCCGAGGCGATACGCTATGTGCCCTTCCACTTCTCCGGTGGTGATGCCGTACTCGTCCATGGTGACTTTCGCTCCGGCAGTCGGGCGCTGGCCTCGAGGGAGGGACATGCTTCGCTTGATGATGCCCTCGAGGGCCTCGTTTCGCATTCGCTCGCTCAAGACCGCCTCGTCGCTTGGCTGGATTCCCTGTACTTCAATATTAGTCCCCTGGTGAAGCTGAGCACCAGCAGGACATGGAGCACGATAAAGAACCCGACGCCGATATCGAAGACTCTTCCTGACTGGACGCCTGGTGTGTCATGGCACCATACGATGAGCTTCGCTGGAAGCAGCCAGAGCTCGAAGAGGCTGTGCCCGATTCCGATGGCGGCAAGCACGCATTTGATGGCGTCTGATCCGATGAGGGCGGCCGCCACCCGGGCCGAGCCCGCAACGAAAGCGTCGCCACCCTGTAGATTCCAGGTGATCTCCAAAAGACCGATTTGATCAGCGCTGTACATCGAAGGCACGCCGTTTCCCAAGAAGCCGAGATAAGTGCCGGCGGAGGTCATGGCGATAATGCCCGAAAGCATCGGCGGTAATCCACCAAGGATCAGAAAGACACTTAGAATTCTCGATGCGCTTGAGCCAGACATGACCGATCTCCGGTTAGAACCCCTTCCAGTTCTTTGCCCAGGAGTGAAGCTCCTCATCGCCTTCGAAGTGCTTGACCTGGGGCAACCTTACCATCTTCGTCCATTTCCGTCCAGGTTCGTTCGCGATGTAATCGTATCTGGTGCGAATATCCGGTAGGATATCATGTCGGATGATAGTCGAATCGGTGGCGCTGTGGACTCCAAACCTTTCCGCTGGAATATGACCAACCGCCGTGCTCTCATGGGGATGCTCGAGCGGGCGAGAGTGCCTGCTTCTGCCAACGCGAGACCATCGCTGGACGATATGATCAAGTCGCAGACAGTTCAGGATCAGTCGTTTGCCGAACCCCTCCTGGACCTTTCAGCGAGGATTCTCGGATACGCAGCCGGTACCGACCTCGTCTTCGTAGGCAGATCCCCGGAGAGCATCTTCGATCTCATGAGCGGTTTGCTCTACGATACAAAGTTCAAGAGCCGACTCATATTGTTGCACTTTTCGATGCGCTTCTATGCCGGTGTCAGGATCGACTGGCAGAAGGCAAGACCGGCAATCAGGTCTTACTTCACCATGCTCCGACTGGACCCCGCTTCTATCGCGAAACGTGCCCGACCCGTATGCTTTGTCGATCTGGTCTCCGAGGGCATCACCTTCAGGAATCTGGCGATTTTCCTCGAGGAATGGGCTCTGGATGTCGGAGTGGAATGGTCCCGGGTGCGCAAAAGGGTCCGGATAACCGGAATTTGCCGGCCTGAAAAGCCCAGCCCCAAGACGATCGCCTGGAACGAGCAGAAGAACTGGGGCGATCGAATTCCGTCCCGGAATATCAAAAACATAGTCATCGACCCACGTCTCTGGGACTACCTGGGCAATCGCCAGCTCAAGTCGACCACATCTTTCTCCCCCAATCGCTGGGGTCAAAGGACTTTCTATTCACCGGTGCGTAACGTGAGCACCCTGACCGGCCTGTGCTCCGCGCTCTCCTGGTTCGAGCTCGGCTCGAGCAGGGAGAGCCGCAAGAGCTTCGCATCTCGCCTCAGCCAGACCGACGGTATGAAGGAGACCGAGATCCGCTGTCTTGTCTTGCAGCTGAGACAGACCCGTAACAAGACCCCCCGATCCAGGTCCGGCTCAAGAGCCTATCCCCGGCGATGAGTGCCCAGATTCGGGGCTGAAAACCTCTGTTCTGCCATTCATATGTATGCGGTATCGACCGGTAATGAACTCATGAGTCCCAAGAACGTATATATATCCTCTCTGTCAGGGTAAATAGGTACTTGGATAACTATGTCTAGCTTATCCCTGGACCCGGATCGAGGAGTTCTGGTAATGGACAGTTTGGCGGCATCTGGACTTTTTTCTCTCCACAACAGCAGTTGTGTTTCCAAAGGTCAGTTCTACACTCCCAGGACAGTGCTGGACACGGTCACTGCTAGCCAGCCGGTGGATGTCGGGGTGATCGAGATCGCCGGGAGAGACGTCACAGGCAGGATCGGCGTCAAGGCCAACTCGATCATTACCGGCGCCGTCGTGGACAAGACCGGCGAGACAGGCACGGCGGCAGTCTGCAGGCTGCTTCTCCTGCCCTATGGCATGTATCTCTTCCGGTACGCAGTCCCCACCGACAAGCTCCACCTCGAGCAGGAGCTCGCGCTCACCTTCGAGGATGCCAAAAAGTTTCTCACCGGACCGTCAACTATCGGTCTGGCTGTGCCCGGCAGGCAGACCCTCAACAACTTGAAAGCCCTCACCGGCGAAGAAAGCCTGGCGCAGCCCGACTTCACCTGGGCGAGCACGAGCCTTTGCAATACCTATCCGGGCGCCGACCTGACGGATTCCGAGACACCCACTTCGATCTCTCAGACCGTGGGCTCCCGGGTGACCGATGCCGATCTTGAGCACTGCCAGAAGCTAGTGGAGGCCGCCGAGCGAAAGAAGGCGCAGACCATCGAGATTCAGCTCCAGGCCAGGAAGACCCAGACCAATCTGGAAGCCCTGGAAAAGCCCGGACCCTTGCCCAAGAGGCAGGAGAAACCCAGGCAGATGATCGACAAGCATCTGGCTGTCGTGCTTGGCGGTGCTCTCCTGGTAGTGGTGGGTTTTGCGGTGGCGAACGAGCTCAGGATAAGACCGCATGTGGTTGGGGAGACCACAAGTACTATCAGGCAAGCGAATTCCACCCTGGTCAATCAGGTGGCACCGCCCAAGCAGCAGAAGGAAGCGACGGCTCCCTTCGTTTTCCCTGCCAGTACCCCAAGAACCGAGCCACCACCGCCGACATCACTTCCCACAGCACCAGCGGACAATTCGGTGAGCACGGCGCCTCCGGACGTGTCTCAGACTCCCGGCGCGCCTGTCTCATTGTCTCTCGGTCAGGACGAGGTCAATCGCTGGACCGAAGAGGTTCGCAAGAATCCCGCCGATCCCAAGTCTCGCCGCGAGCTCGCCCAGGCTTATCTGCTCAAGGGTGACAGCAATAGCGCCATCGAGCAGTTCTATTCCGTGATGAAGATCAAGAAGGTCGATTCGGAAGAGATCATCGGTTTCGCAAACAATCTCATGGTCTTCGGCAGCAAGGATATAGCCAGGAAGTTTCTCACCGATGTGCTCCGCGCCGATCCCCAGCAAAGCGAGATCCGGACCAGGCTCAACGAGATGCGCTAGCCTCTCTGCTATCTTGCCGTGATCTCCGGTCTGGTCTGCTGCTCCGCTCTCAGCGAATTGAGGGCGGCGGCAAGCTGAGAGTCTTGACTGCTGCCGAATATCCTTCGCCAGTCCATGGGTGATTCTATATCCGGTTTCAGTCCGATCCTGTTGTTATGACCGTCGCCGAGCCACTGTCCCGAAGGGGTGAAGTATCGGAAGGTGGTCACCCTCAGCCACGATCCTTCGGGCATGTCTCGAGAGATGGTCTGGCCTATTCCTTTGCCGGTGGTTCTTTCCCCGACCAGCCTGGCGGCTCCGTTCTCACGCAGGGCGCCGGCCAGGATCTCCGATGCCGAGGCAGTGTCGCCATTGGTGAGGATAACCACCGGTTTGTCTACCATATCCGGCAGCCGGTCGAGATCCGGGACGAGTTTCTGCAGACCGACCATGCGTGCATCGTGTTTGGTGACATCGATATTGGTACTGGTCAGATCGTATTTGGTAACGTCGTATTCAGGCTCGTCCCAGTCGGACGGGCTGCGCTCTCTAGTGCTCATCAAGTGACCACTGTCGAGAAAGAGACTGGCTGAAAGCAGAGCCTGGTCGACATTTCCGCCTCCGTTATCGCGAAGGTCCACCACATAGGCGGAAGCATCTTGATGGCGCTCCAGGGCGGCCTTGAGCTCCTCGGCGGTATCGCCCTGACCGAAAGTGAAGATCCTTATGTAGGCGATATTGTCCTCCAGCCGCTGGTCTTCCACCGCAGGAATGTCCACCGGACCCCGCGTAATATCCAGGCTGACCGGCTTTCCATCACGTATGACATCGAGTTTTATCGGCTCGCCGTCCTCGCCTCCGAGCAACTCCAGGGTCTGATCGATAGTCTTGTCCGCGAGGCTCGTGCCATCCACGGCGACAAGATTGTCTCCGGGCAGCAGGCCTCCCCGGGCGGCGGTCCGTCTTTGACGACGCGACTGATGAGCACCGGACCGACATGGGCAGTTTCTGTTCCAGGCTCCACTTTCATGTTGATGCCGAGCCCGCCTTTGAGAATCCCTTTCTCCATACGCTCGAGTTTCTCCGCCTCCTCTCTTGGATGGAGGTCGGTATATGGATCGCCGGCTGTTTTGAGAGCTTCGTCCGCGTAGGCTATGGCATCGGAAGGAGACTTGATCTGGCAGTCGTACTTGCGCAATAGCTCGTCGACGTTCCCGAGGCTCTCCGGATCGAAGATTGTCCGGGCTGCTCTTCGCAGGATCTGCGAGTATTCCGAGGAGAGCGGGCATGACTTCGAGTCCGAGGCTGTCAGAGGCGAGCCCTGCCCATCTTCAGTTGCCGCGACCTCGGGTGCCGCTTGATACTGTGTTTGCGCCTCGGCAACATGAGCGGAGCTGTCGTTTTGATCGAGCATCGTCACCTCGGGCGTCCTGGTGGCTGAGACTACCTTATGACAGGGAGGGGGTTGTGTGAATACGTGGTTTCCCCGCCGGGTCAAGGTGAGGTAAAGTCGAGGCGCGCTCGTTGCAGGCTAGCCGTGAGAGCTAGGCTATGCGAAGCGAGTATCGGGCAAGGCTAATGCTCATTCTGGCTATTTCTGAAAGTATAGATAAGCCAGTCCCAGAAGGAGCGGGATCAATATCATCCAGGCGATGAGCTCCCCTCGCGATATCGGGATCGAGTCGCGGCTCTGCCTCCTGAGCGCCACCGAGACAGGACCGTCGCCCCTCAGTCCGGGAATGGCGAAGACGATCATCAACCCACCGGCGAGATAGAGAGCGCCCGAGATGGTCGGGTTGCCGGCGAAGGTCGCGCTCACCAGTGATACCACTCCAAGGAAGATCGCCAGGCGCTGTTTTAATGCATTGAGGATTCGTCGTTGCTTGCTCGCGGCGCTGCGAGCCATGACTTCATCGGGCTTTCCCTCTCGAAGCTTTTCGAGATCGGAGCGCAGCTCGCTCATCGACTGATAGCGCGAATCGGGGTCTTTCGCCAGGGCTCGATCCAGTATCACTTGTAGTGGCGCGGGGAAATCTCTATCCGGACGCACCGCCGATAGTGGATCGGGCTCTTCCTGCAAATGCATGACCGCGGTGGCGAGGGCGGTCTCGCCGTTATGCGGCGGGCGGCCGGCAAGGGTCTCGTAGAGCACGCAGGCCAGAGAATAGATGTCGCTTCGTCTGTCGACCCTGGCGCCGGAGCATTGCTCCGGGCTCATATAGAGCGGGCTGCCGAAGACCTCGCCGGTCTTTGTTAGAGCTTTGCCTTCTTCGTCCTGGATCTTGGCGATACCGAAGTCGACGATCTTGATCGATTCGCCATCGCCCCCGTCGTTGATGAGCATGATGTTTGCCGGCTTGAGATCCCTGTGGACGACGCCTTTCGCATGGGCGAACTCGAGGGCTTCGGCGGCTCTGATGGCGATGTCCAGGCAGGTATCCAGAGGCAGGCAGCCGGCTCGGGCGATGGCATCGGATAACGCTTGGCCCTCCACACAGTCCATGACGATATAGGGCTCGCCCGCATCGGATACGGCGAACTCATGCACCGACACTATGCCGGGGTGACCGAGGGCGCCTGCCGCCCTGGCTTCCTGCTGGAAGCGCAGGATAGCCTTTTGATTTGCCAGACCGGGCGCGGAAAGGACCTTGATTGCCACTGTCCTGTTCAGAGTGAGGTCCCGGGCCCTGTAGACGACGCCCATGCCGCCTGTGCCGAGCTTGCCTTCGATGGCGAATTTGCCTTCAAAATTCTCGCCTGCCTGGAGCTCTGCTTGTTTGGCGGGGGCGTCGGGCTCGCCGATGCTCGAGACGGTGCGATCCTCGAAGGCCGGCTCGCCGACCTTGAGCTCGGGCTTCTCTTCCTCCCGGCTTTCTTTGAAGGGTTTTCGGTCCGGATCCATTGATGCTCCTCGAGATCATGCATGCTAGATCATGCAGGAAAGTATAATGCCCGGCTACCGATCGCGGGCAAATCGCCCCGAATTTCCTGCTCCGCCGAGGTCGGACTTCGCTCTCGAGCTCTTCTGCCGGATTATCGAATAGATCCAGAACCGGAGCATGAGCACCATGACGCCGCCGAGAGATTGTCGCACCGTATGTGATGTACCCTGATCCGCCGTCGCCCTGCCTGGGCAGGTTGCGCAGGGGGATCCTCTTTTCTCTCGAAGTTCGGTCTATCAGGTAGCAGGAGCTTTCTTTCCTGTGTAGAATCGGCAATTGGGATCCGGACTTTGATTATGCACAATCAGGACGACCGTTACGCCCATGTCGATGTGCACCTGGCGAGGAGCCTGGTGTACAGGCAGTTTCGTCCCTGGGGGCATCTCGATATAGAGCCGGTGCCTTTCAGTGGCTGGGACAATCAGACCTTTCGCCTGGGCGACGATATGCTGATCCGTCTGCCGAGCGCCCGGCGTTATGCGTCCCAGGTCGACAAAGAGCAATACTGGCTGCCCAGGCTGGCTCCGCATCCGCCTCTTCCCATTCCGGAGCCTCTTGCCGTGGGCAAGCCCGATTGCGGCTATCCATGGAAATAGATTGCGGCATTCGAGCGAGTCGACGATATCCGAGAGTTTGCCGAAGCGCTCGGGAACTTCCTGCTCGCCCTCCATAAGGTCGACACGACCGATGGACCCGCGGCCGGTCCGCAGAATTTCTATCGCGGGGGCGGACTTCTTATATATGACGAGGAAACGCGTAATGCGTTAAAGAGTCTCGAGGGGCGTATCGACAGTGCGGCGGTTATCCGGATCTGGGAGCAGTCCCTGGCCAGCCGCTGGGAGCGCCCGCCGGTGTGGGTTCACGGCGATATCAGCCAGGGCAATCTTCTGGTAGCCGGCGGCAAGCTCTCGGCTGTAATCGATTTCGGGTCCTGCGGGGTGGGCGACCCTGCCTGCGACCTGGCTATCGCCTGGACCTTTCTCCGGGGCGAGAGCCGGGAGATTTTCCGATCTCTTCTCAGTCTCGGGTCTGACCTCGACGAGGCTGCCTGGAGCCGGGGGCGCGGCTGGACCCTGTGGAAAGTTTTGATAACTCTTGCCTCAGCCAGTATTGCCGACCAGATTGTTTTGGAGCGAGCCAGAATCACTCTACAGGAGCTGCTTCAAGACCAGTAGCGCCATTTCGGTCAGGGCTCCGGACCAGGTTTTAATCTCGACCGGGTATGCGGACATGCTACTATGGTCATATGACTACAAATTGTAATCACGCAACTACAAATATGAATACAGACCGAATGAAAACAAAAAACATCAGCCTGCGCATACCCGAGGAATATCGCAAGCAACTTCAGATTCAGGCCGATAGCAAGGGTATCAGCTTCAATGCGCACCTCCTCAGGGTGCTTGAGATACACCTGATGGGCTCGGGCTTCGGTCCCACTTCTCTCACCTCAGCCTCTGGAAGACTGTTTGAAATCAGGAGCGAGCTCTATGTCAACAATGTCGATGAGACCTCCTGGGCATTCTTTATAGACGAGCCGAAATACGAGAAGGAACGTGCCTATTACGTTATCGGAATGGGCCGGACCGTCATGAGAGACTGGCAGATAACCGACAAGGAAGGTGTTTCCAAGGAGGTCGGGCTGGCTTTGCTTAGTTATTTCAACAGACAGGGTCTGGAGGTAGACAAGCTTGTCTGGAATCAATATTCTGGTATCGATCAGGATAACAAGCGTCTCATTCAAGTTGCGGAAGTACCCGAAACTCTGGAAGAATTCCTGGACCTGCTAATGACCGGGAAATGGAGCGACCAGTTCCTGCAAGAGTGCGACGTCAGTCAGGACTTCCGGCGGGGAAGGGCCGAATCGGCATTATACAGGTAGACTCCGGAGTATCCCGGTTTCGAGTGAATGCATCGCACTTAATTCGATGCTTATGTACTTTTGCATCTCAATTTATTTAACTCGCTTTCTGTAAGGATCGGTGAAAAGCATGGTGACGGAATTTCTAATAGCCTTCCTGCTCTCCTATATATTTGGCACACTGGGAATCGCTATCGGGTACCATCGGCTACTCAGTCACCGCTCCTATCGCTGCCCGAAGGCGGTGGAGTATTTCTGGGTCGGATGCGGTTATCTGGCTTTCCAGAGCTCGCCTATCTGGTGGGCCACCATGCACAGAGCGCATCACCGGTACTCGGATACCGAGCTCGATCCTCATGCCGGGTTGCACGGCTGGCGGCGGAGCATCTATGGATGGATCTTCGACGACGCATATCCGGATCATGTCAAACCCAGTGAGTGCGGCAAGGACCTGGTGAAAGACCCGTTTTACCGTTTTCTCGACCAGGATGGAAAAGTGCAAAGAGCGCATCTGCTCAACGGCTTTTCAAACTTCCTTTTTCGATTCGGAGTTCTCTATTTCTTCGGTCTGCCCGCGGCCCTTGGCAGCCTGGCTGCAGGGCTAATGCTCCAGCAGATCACGCTGATATTCAACAAGATCTCTCATATCGAGCGGCTCGGCTACAGAAATTATGATACCACTGACGATAGCGTAAACATAGGCTGGCTCTCGCTTCTTACTTTCGGCGAAGGCTTGCACAACAATCATCACGCTCGTCCCGGTATGGCATCGAGCGCCAGTCGAGCCAACGAGATCGACCCGAGCTTCATGGTGATCAGGCTGATGAAGAGTCTTGGGCTTGTGAGCTGGCTCAATGACGGAACCCGTAATCCTCAGCCTGTCCCTGTCCGTTCCTCGATAATCGAGCCAGAGCTGGACAGCGTCCCGGTTCTTGTCGGCGCAAGCCTTTCCGGAGGACGGAAGAGCGCTTGAGGCGGAAAGCCTGAAGAAGTAGAAAGATGGTGGCGTTCGCCACCATCTTTTTTTTGGTCCATAAGCATATAACGGCTGCTATTGGATCAGCGATCGAGGTTCATCACCTTGGTCCAGGCAGCCACGAAATCGCTTGCGAATTTGTCTCCGGCGTCGTCGCAGGCATAGGCTTCGGCGACGGCTCGCAGCTCCGAGTTCGATCCGAAGATCAGATCCACCGGAGTGGCGGTCCACTTCAGATCGCCGGATTTGCGGTCGCGACCCTCGTAAACTCCTTCTTTGTCCGAGGACTTCGACCACTTCGTGGACATGTCGAGCAGGTTGACGAAGAAGTCATTGCTCAGGGTTCCGGGCTTGCTGGTGAGCACTCCGTTCCTGGACCCTCCGGCGTTCGCGTCGAGGGAGCGCAGGCCGCCGACCAGCACCGTCATCTCGGGCACGGTCAGGTTGAGCATGCTGGCCCGTTCCACGAGCATGTCGGCAGGCGATCTCTCGTTGCCCTTGCCGAAATAATTGCGGAAACCATCGGCTCTGGGCTCGAGCACCGCGAACGATGCCGCGTCGGTATTCTCAGCGGTGGCGTCGGCGCGTCCCGGTCTGAAGGGAACTTTGACATTGGCGTAGCCGCCGTCTTTCGCTGCTTTCTCTATGGCTGCCGCTCCGGCAAGCACGATAGTGTCTGCCATAGAGACTTTCTTGCCGCCGCCCAGCTCGCCGTTGAATGATTCTTGAATCTCCGTGAGTCTGGCGAGCACTTTGCCGAGCTCTGCGGGATCGTTCACTTCCCAGCTCTTTTGCGGGTCCAGTCTGAGGCGCGCACCATTGGCGCCACCGCGCATATCGGAGCTGCGGAAGCTCGATGCCGACGCCCAGGCGGCTCTGACAAGCTGCGGCACGGTGAGACCTGATTCGAGGATCCTGGCTTTGAGATTCTCGGCGTCTTCATCGCTTATCAGCTTGTAGTCGACTTCCGGAATCGGGTCCTGCCAGACCAGCTGACCTTCCGGCACCTCGGAGCCGAGATAGCGCCAGCTCGGACCCATGTCGCGGTGGGTGAGCTTGAACCATGCCCTGGCGAAGGCGCGCTGGAACTCGTCCGGATTGTCCTTGAAGCGCATGGCGATCTCTTTGTAGCTCGGATCGAATTTGAGAGCCAGGTCGGTGGTGAACATGATGGGCGGGTGAGTTTTGCCTTTGACATGGGCATCGGGCACCAGATTCGCCGCGGCGCCATCCTTGGGAATCCACTGGGTAGCGCCTGCCGGGCTCTTGGTTTGCACCCATTCGTATTTGAACAGGCTGTTCAGGTAGCTCGAGGACCACATGGTGGGCTTGGCGGACCATGCTCCTTCGAGGCCGCTGGTGACGGTGTCTTCGGCGTTGCCTTTACCGCACTTGTTCTCCCAGCCGAAACCCTGCTGCTCGATGGGCGCGGCGGCAGGCTCGGGCCCGACACACTTGCCGGGATCGTGGGCGCCGTGCGCTTTGCCGAAGGTGTGACCGCCGGCGATGAGAGCCACTGTCTCCTCGTCGTTCATGGCCATGCGTCCGAAAGTCTCACGGATGTCTCTGGCGGCAGCCAGGGGATCCGGATTGCCGTTGGGACCTTCCGGGTTCACATAGATAAGGCCCATCTGCACGGCAGCCAGAGGATTGTCCAGCTTGCGGTCGCCGCTGTAGCGTTTGTCGGCCAGCCATTTTGTCTCGGGACCCCAGTAGACCAGGTCGGGCTGCCAGTCGTCGGCGCGACCGCCGGCGAAGCCATATGTCTTGACCCCCATATTCTCGAGAGCGACATTGCCGGTAAGGACCATGAGGTCGCCCCAGGAGAGCTTGCGGCCGTATTTCTTCTTCACCGGCCAGAGAAGGCGCCTTGCCTTGTCCAGGCTGGCGTTGTCGGGCCAGCTGTTGAGGGGCTCGAAGCGCTGCTGGCCGCCGTCGGCTCCGCCACGTCCGTCAGCCATGCGATAGGTGCCGGCGCCGTGCCAGGCCATACGGATGAAAAAGGGTCCGTAATTGCCATAATCTGCCGGCCACCAGTCTTGAGAAGTGGTGAGCAGATCGTTGATGTCTTTTTTGACCGCTTTCAAATCAAGGGTCTTGAACTCTCTGGCATAGTCGAAGTCGGCGCCCAGAGGGTTGGCGCCGGCGTCATGCCTGAGAGGGCTTAGATCGAGCTGATCCGGCCACCAGAATTGATTGGATTGAGGCGCCCCTTTGGCCTGTACCGGTATAACAGGAAGAAGGGAGCCGACAAGCAGACTGGCTGCGACTGAGGATATAAGTAATCTGCGTGTTTTCATGGTCACCCCTCTTGACTGCTTGATCCCTGACATTGCGCCACATGTTACTACTCCGGCTAGACTTGTTCAATCCATAGAATCAGTCTAAAGGATGATTGGATTCAATGGTTGTCGTGGTGACCTGGCTAATGGTGCGTTTTAACGATCAAGATGGCTACCACAACGCCGGTCAGCATGGCGAGGAGGCTGAACTTCTTGGGCTCTCTCTCCGTTTGAGGCAGCAAGTGAGTCGCTCCGACATAAACCAGCGCGCCGCTGGTCAAGCCGAGCAGGGCTCCTAGAGGCTCCCTGCCCAGGCTGGAGACGAAGGGAAAGGCTGTGATCGCCCCGAGCGGCGTGGTGAGAGCGGCTGCGAAGAATGCAATAACCAGTGACTGCTTTTTGCTGAAGCCGCCTTTCAGCAGAAATAGATATGTCACCACCCCTTCCGGAAATTCATGAAGCACCATGCCCACCGCTGAAAGAATCCCGGTATAGGTGCTGACAGCGAAAGTAACGGCGAAAATGAATCCATCCACCAGAGAATGGAGCCCGATGGCAATGGCTGGAATCAGTCCGAAGCTGTAGAGCTTGTCAGGATAGCGATCGCAGATGAGACCGGAGAGGAACCTGTTGAAAAAATGCAGGGACAGGTATCCCGCGAGCATGGAGACCGGTGCCTGGCTGCTCATCTCGATGGCGTGCGGAATGATATGAAGGAATGATACCGAGATCAGCGTTCCTGCCGCGAAGGAGGCAAAGTAGGTGATGTTCCGCTCTCCCCAGTCTCGAAAGCGATGAATGGTAGCAATACCGAAAGTAGTGACCAGGGCCGCGATCAGGCCGGCGAGGACTGGTGGAGGAATGAGTATCATATGTCAAGTCAGTGGTCGAGACCGCTATTCTACCTTTGCCCGGGCGACCTGTCTTGCATCAGCAAGTTTCCTCTGGATCGTCCGGCGAGCCTGGGCGTCTGGGTGTTGCCGGTATAGTCGGCGGCCACCTCGTTTGCTACACGTTTTCTTATTTCTGAGAATAAAAAATGGAAATCATCATTACCCGGGTTTTCGAGGACCGAGTCGATCAGCTGTCGAGTGAAAATGCTGTTCGGATAGCGCTTCGATTCCCATGATCGCTCGTTGCTGTCGCTGGAGCTGGCCAGGAGCTGGTAGCTCGAGCCCAGCATCAGATCGGGATTGATATTGGCGAGGGACTTCGCCTCATCTCCCGGAGCGTCGAGACCGCCTGAATAGCAGGTGTCCAGAACCGCGAAAGTGTAGCGCTTCGGCAGCTTGCTTGTGAGCATACGGACGAGTCCCTGCATGGGCACCGCGGTCTCGAACAAGCCATCGAGCCTGGTGTCATAGGTGACCACCGAGTTGAGAGCGCCTATGTCGCGGTATGCCGGGGTTCCGTGGGAAGAGATGAATAGAAAAACGAGGTCCCCGGGCTTGCTTACGGTGGGAAGCCAGGATCCGGAGAGACCGTCGGTGATCTTTTCTCTGGTGGCGCCGCCATCGACGAGGATCCGCACATGGTCTGACTTGAAGCCGGCATGCTTGACCAGGAACTCGGCCATGTCTCTGGCGTCTTTGGCAGAATATCGCAGCTTAGGGATGTTCGGATCCGCGAAATTGCCGACTCCAACCACGAGAGCCCATTTTTCTCGGATCCGCTCGCCGGTTGGGACCGCGGTCTTGCGATCGAAGAGCCGGTCGAGCTGCTCAGAGAGGCGAACTATATGTGGTGCCTCGTCGGCCAGCGCCATGGCGTATTCTCGGTCTTGCTGCGAGCCGGCGCTGTTCCCCAGCTTCTCACGGCAATACGATCGCCAGAGGGCTGCCTGTGCGGCCTCCAGGCGGTTGCCCAGCTTGACCGGCGAGTCCTCCAGACCCGGAAGGGCTTTCGAGAGCTCGAGCTCTGCTTTCCTGTAGTCGCCGGCCAGGGCAGCGACGAGCCCCAGCGATTCTCTTGCCACAGCCGGATATGTTTTTTGCTGATCGCTGGCGAGCTCGGTCCCGGCCTGTCGCAGCTTGGTATCAGCCAGCTCGCGGTGGCCGTTCAGGCAGTGGGAGAGGGCAATCAATGTGTCGGCCTGTCCCCTGAGCTCATCTGTGGCAGCTGTCTCACGGGCGGAGCTCAGGACCGCGATTGCCTTTGAATGTTCGCCCCGGGCAATATATACAGACCCGAGATAGTGAGAGGCAAATGGATTCTGTCCTGTCAGGTCGACGGGTGTGCCTGGCTCGACCCGGGTGAAACCGGAGCTACCGGTGCCAGCTGCCATGGCATTCTGCAAGTCCTTTTCGGCTTGCGTGTAATCCCCGGACCAGAACGATGCTACCCCGAGGTAGAAGAACATGTCCCTCAGATATTCCGTCAGCCCCGGCGAGGCCCGGCCTATTTCGATTCCGAGCCGGGCGCAGCGTTGCGATCGTACCGGCTCGCCGAAACAGAGATAGAATACGGAGGAGCTCTTGTACATCAGCATCTTCGATTTACGGATATTTTCTCGGCTCGTCGCCAGGTATGATGCCGGCAGACCGAGGCGCTCCGATAGAGCCTGCATATCGAGAATAGTAGAATCGATCGCGTCGTGCACGCGGCTGATCTCATCATCATGTCTCTTGAATGAATCAAGGTCGTAAGTCTCGGCGGACTGGAGGTGCTGCGATACAAGAAAGGCCAGTTCTTTCTCCAGTTCCGCCAATCGCCCGGACAGCTCCTGAAGCCGCCTTCCGGCTTCTTCTCTTGATATGCGGAGCTTGCTCTCGACGGTTACCGGTGTCTTTTCGCTGAAGACTCCCTTCTCCCCGGCGTATCCTTCGCCGGCGCTTGAGAGAAGGACCAGGGTAGCGGCAATGACAAGGCCTGCCCAGCCTGGAGCTGATTTCTGGTGATTAGAATCTCCGGTCAATGTCCTGCCTGGCGGATTTATACTGTACATTATTATAGGTGGGGCTATGGCGGAGAATCCATTGAAGAAAGAAACGCTCTTGATTGTGATTGCGGTGCCTCTTCTTGTGTTTCTGGCGGTGATGTCCCCTCGTCTGTTCAAATTCTCCGATGTCGAGGTCAACAAGAATCCTCCTCAGGTCGAGAGAAAGGTCTTCGACGTCAACCATCCGCCCCCGGAGGCTGCCGGCAAGGAATCCACCACTGTTTACAAGTTCCTCTGCGACAGCGAAATGGATTATGACGTCGTCGAGGAGAATCAGGGCAGTAACGGAGTCTGGCTGATCAGATTGAAGGTCAAACGGGCTCGGGCGACTTTATCGCTGCCTGTCACGGTATGGCTTTCGCAGAGGATTCCGAATCGGCGCGCCGACTTCGAGGATGGTCATGCCAAGATCTGCACCCGGGTCTATGTCGCCGCCCACGAGCCCGCCTATGCCGCCTGCCGCAGAGTGCTGGGGCGGGAGTTCTACGGACAGAGCAGAGATCGCGAGAACGCCAGAAAACAAGCTCTCGACCAGGCCAGAAGGGAATTGAGCTCGCAATATATCGATGCCATGGATACCAAGGTGAAAGACGTATTCGTGATCTACGATTTCTATGCCCCGAACTGGCGCGAGTCGGCGGATATCCTGGTGGACAAGGCTCTGCAGGAGTACGAGGTGGGCAAGCCCAGAAAGTTGTCCTGGGTTCGGTAGTAAGATGAATCTCGATGAGAGCAGATCAAGCCATTTTCTAAGCCGGTCAGTAATCAGTCTTTTCATCGTTTTCTATATAGGAGCCGTGATTCTCTGGATCTGCCCCTGGTCCAGGGTGAAAGAGTATCTCACCGAGCCTTACGCCAGGCAATTCTATTTCCTGGGCTGCTGGCAGGGTTTTGCTGTTTTCGCTCCGGACCCGAGAACGAGCAATTTCAGGATCTATGCGACGGTGACTTTCGATGACGGCAAGAAGACGGTCTGGAATTTTCCGGCTATGGAGAATCTGGGATTTTTCGAGCGCTATCGCAAAGAGCATTATCGAAAGTTCTGCAATGATTGCCTGAACTCCAACGAGCTTCTCTGGCGGGATTTCGCCAGATTCATCGCAAGAAAGCATGATTCCGCCGAGAGGCATCCGGTAACCGTGGCTCTCACCAGGACCTGGGCTGATACCCTGCCTATCGAGAAGGGGCTGGGCAAGCCGAATCCGGAGCAGACAAAGGAGTATCGGTTCTTTCTCTATAGAGTGATTCCCGAGGATCTGCGATGAGTTTTCGAGAGCTCGCCGATCTCTGGTATCGTATATGGTTCACGCCCCAGTCGCCTGCTCCGATCTGCCTCTTTCGCATCCTTATCGGTGTAATCATACTCGCGTCCAGCCTCTTCTGGTGGCCTGATCTTCTGACCTGGTTCGGCTACGACGGCATCGTATCCGTGGACACCATGTACCAGTTCGAGGAGTCCAACAGGCTCTCGATCCTGGCCTGGCTGCCGCCCGATAATCGTTTTGTCGTGGCTCTCTATGCTCTCTTGATGGTTTCCGGAATCTGTTTCACCCTGGGGCTCAAGTCCAATCTCAGCGCTTTCATTCTTTTCGTCTGCCTGACTTCGTTCCACCACCGCAATCTCCTTATCTTTCACAGCGGCGACACCCTCCTGCGTGTCTGCATGTTTCTCCTGGTTTTCGGTCCTATCGGCAAGATGTATTCATTGGATAGGCTGCTTGCTAGAAAGTCAGGCAAAGAAGATTCCGGAGATATTCTCTGCAGCCCCTGGATTCAGAATTTACTGCGCTTTCAGGTGGCGATTGTCTATGCTCACTCTTCGCTTTCCAAGCTGGAAGGAGAGACCTGGTGGAACGGGACGGCGGTTTATTATGCTCTGCATATGCAGGACTTCTCGAAGTTTCCTGTCCCCTTCGTTTTCGACAGCGTGCTCGGCTGCCAGATCGCGACCTGGGCGACCCTTGCTGTCGAGATCGCCCTGTTCACTTTGATATGGATAAAAGAGCTTCGCTATTATGTGCTTGCCGCAGGCGCGGTCCTGCACCTGGGAATCGACTGGACGATGAATCTCCCGTTCTTCGAGAATTTGATGATCGCGACTTATGTCCTCTTCATCAAGCCGGATGACGTCGAGCGGTTCGTGCGTTTTGTCAGCCAGCTCAGGGAGCCGTGGTCTCGCCTATATAACCGACGTCGAAATTCACCTTGAGATTGGTGACATCCACCTGCCGCCTGAATCTTATATCCACAGCCGTGCCGCTTGTCTGGTAGAAGGGTCTGGTGGAGGAGCCTGTGACCGGCATCGGTGTCAGAACCGGTGACGCCGGGATCATCAGCTCGCCGGTGTCTGTCTGGGGAGTGATCAGAGGCGGATAGCCCTGGCCTGTTCCGCCGGGAGCACCACCGGTGGGACCGCCCGGCGCGCCGCCGGTGCTGCCGGTGGAGGTGGGTCCGGTGGGTCCGGTGGGTCCGGTGGGTCCGGTCGGTCCGGTCGGCCCCGTCGGCCCCGTCGGACCGCTCGGGCCAGATGATCCGCCGCCGCAGGCCGGAGCGCTCAGGAAAATGTAGGCGCAGATCGCCAGAGAAGTGATGCGAATTCGATCCTGTGTTTTCTTGTCAGAGAGGTTCATGATCGTATCCCCCTAGCCGCTTGTCTTGCGCGCCGATCGACGCGGCGATACAACCATGACCTTGCCGCCCGCCGAAGCCGGAACCTTGCGTTCTACCACAAGAGGCTTGGCCAGTGGCTCGCCGGCATGCTTGCCACCGCGAATAGTGCCGGGATTTCGTACTTCGTCACGGATATAGACGTCGTACTTCTGAAGGAGAGTGATATCCTTATCCCCGCTGGGCAAGGGCACGGTGTAGGTCTGCGGAGACACGCTGCTGTTCGGGAGAGCCAGCATCGTTTCTGCATACATCTGCTCTTCGCTAGAGACATAGAGCGGATACGGTGTCAGAAGTCGGCTCTGATACGTGACCACTCCGTCGGTGTCGAACTTGAAGACATGAATTATTCCAGCCGGCACCATACCGAGGTTGACATAGGCCCCGCCATGGACTACCGGAGCCACCCAGCTCGCCGTCGAGGGACTGGCGGGGTCGAGCAGCTGATTCTGCATGTTGAGAATCGAGGCTATATCGGCTTTGGTCCCCGCTCTTCTTATCCAGTCGTGAAAGGCCGCCAGCCAGACATTGGCAGTGGGCATACCGGTCATCACGGGCCAGTTGGCCGGCACCATTGAGGAGCCGATATCGATTGGATAGTCCCCATTCTTGGCGGTCAGGAGATCCACGACACCGGCTTGCAGATCGGTGTTGTTATAGATATCGCTCGGATGGGTGATTTCTGGTGGGGCGCCGTCCGGAAAGCTGATCGAGAGGGCCCCGGGCTCCGGCAGGGGGTCGTAGACCGTGGACGGTTGAGCACAGGCTACCGTTTTGACCACTCCGATCGTGCCGGTGCCGCTGGCATCCATCTCTTGAGTGGCTTCGACCCTGACGATTGTCGGAATCTGATAAGGAAGACCCGCAATGGTAGGCACCCACTTCTTCTGGTCCACTATCTTGATATTCGGGCCGATCCCGGCAAAAACGAAGTCCGTCCCGTTGTATGGGATGTTGACATAAGAGCGATAGAAGCCGTTGACCTGCTGGGCGGCCGGGACCGGTGCCGAACCGGCCGGTTTGGGCACCGGAACCGCAGTGCTGAGACCGCCGGTGATGCATCCCAGAGAAATCGTCAGAGTTCCGGGAATCAAGTTGGAAGCGCCGGTCATCCTGATCTGGTTCTGGGTGTAGGCCGTCTCGGCGCTGACATAAGGTGAGACGGTGTTTCCGTCCTTGTCGTTGCCTGTGCCCCCGGGAGAGCACGCATTGTTGAGGACGGTGAGCAGCTGATCCTTGGCGCTCAAGACGTCCTGCATGTCTTTGTTGGCGAGATCGATCATCACCTGCTGGCCCATGAGGTCGCCGATTATCAAGTCCAATCTTGCTGTGCCGATCAGGGAATTGATGCTCCGCACCGGCAGCGGATAGCCGTCACCGGCCACGGTTCCGGTTCCGGCGGGGGCATAGTCCGATAAAGAGACGAAACCGCATTCGGGCGTGTTGACCACGATCATGCTCAGGTCTCTGGCAGCCGCTATCGCAGCAGCCTCTGTTGCGGTCCTCTGCTCTGCGTTCGTGCCGATCAGGCGCATGAAGTTGAGACCGACGAGGGCAAGGGCCAGTACGATGAAAGTGAACGCGATTATCAGTATCAGCATGTTTCCATGCCGGTCTCGGCTAAATCTTCCAGCCATGCTCGTCACCCGGATACGGGGAAATTCAAGTGTTCTTTCTAATATATCACAGGGGATCGGTCTGACTGCGTCGGCGCTGTGCTGGCGCCGGTGGGGTATATTAATGTTATACCCTACCCCTATTTTACAAAGCACTTGAGCGTCGACGAAGCCTCCAGTCAAGCCGATAACCCGGAATCGGGAGCAGATGCTGTCGATAACTCCGATCGTGTCGAGCTCGACAAAGAGGAGTCTCAGCAATGCTTTATGGAGGTAGAGGAGGCGCCGGACGAGACGAAGCAAGCTTTACCGGACAAGGAGCCGGAAGTTGAGCCGGAGCCCGAATCAGACGCTTATGACCAGGTCGTTTCCGAAGACCAGCCGGCGACAATGCCGGAGGCGGAAGAAGCATTGCCTGAAGAGGAGCGAGATTCTCCTGAACCGGCGATTCCGGATATCGATGATGACGAGTTCGAGCCGGCGCTGCCTGATATCGATGACAATGAGTTCGGAATTATCGATGACGAAGAGCTCGAATCGGTGTCGCCAGATCCGGATATGAACAAGCTCATCGGGCAAGTTCTGTTCGACGAATTCTTGCTCACCGACCTTGTGGGCAGCTCAGCGGCTATTATCACTTATAGGGCCAGGCAGCAGACCGGGGAGCGTTTCGTCGCGCTGAAGACGACAAGGCAGATGAGCCCCGCCATTACTTCTGCGTTCGTGGAGGCCGCCACGAACCATCTGTCCCTCGACCACAAGAACATCGTGGCCTCGTTAGGCTTGTTTCAAACGGAGACGGGCTGTCCTTTCTACGCGGCGGAGTGGCTGGATGGTATCTCTCTAATGGAGATCAGCAGGGAGGCGGGAGCCCTGACCGATGAAGAGGAGCTCTCTCAAATAATCTTCGAGATTTGCGATGCTCTCGAATATGCTCACGCCAAAGGAGTGACCCACGGCGAGCTGGTATCAGGCAATTTGATCATGTGCCTGATTGACGATGACTTGCATGCCAGGTTGACTGATTTCGGATTCTGCAGGGTGCAGGAGAAGCTGGAAGGGCTTCATGATCCGTCGACTGTCGATCGGGAGGGCGCCGATTCGCCGCTCTGGCTGGCTGACCAGAAAAAAAATGACATCTTGATGCTGGGCAACTTGATAGTCGGGCTGGTAACCGGAACGGAGGTGCCTGCGCGATCCACGGAGCCGCGGGCGCCGCTGACCTCCACCTGTCCCGGATTGATGGCGTCCGCGGTGCTCGATGCCGTCCTCGAAGAGGCTCTGGAGCCTGATCCGGACTGGCGATTCAATTCTATCGGAGAGTTCCGCGAGGCGTTCACCAACTGGCTGGTCAAGGCCAGGGAGGAGCGGCAGGCAGCCGATCGGAGACAACCTGAGCGATCATTGCCCGAGGAGCAGGAATCGACAGGAGCGGCGGATTCGCCGCAGGCGCCGGCACCATCAGGCCTGTCTCCCCTGGACCAGCTCGCCAGTGCTCGCGGTGCTGACGAGCCTGAGCCCGTGGACTTCGTAAGTCCCGCCGGCCTCGCCGGGAGTGTTCTGTCGGGTGCGCTTCCTGCTCAGTTCGAGGGCGGCGCTTCGCCTCCCAGGCGGCGCACGAGAGAAGTGCGAAAAACACTTGTCAAAATGACGGCTTTGAAAGAGCGGCAGGTGGAGGAGGATGACAGGTTCAGCACGCAGATCTTGAACGTCATTTCGAAAGAGCAGGCACGCGTGTCTCCGGCCAGAGCGATCACAATACTTTCGGCGAAGATCATCGCCTTTGTGTCCATCGTGACTCTTGGCTTCACTTATGTTGTCCTGAACTGGGACCAGATCAACGAGTCCTGGAGGAGCACGTCGATGCAGCTCAGTGAGGCTATGCGAAACAAGGACCCGGATGAAGTGCAGCCCGCGGCGATCGATGAGGAAGTCACCGATCAGTCCGCCGAAACAGAGACCGCTGCGGAGCCCGGCAAGGATGCTAAGGGAGCCGCCGGGAGCTCCACTGCCGGTGGTGCGTCGGCCCCGCCTGTCCGGAGGGCCCGTCCGAAGTTCTCTTACAAGGAGAGCCCTGCCTATCGTCACTGGGTCCTTCACGAAGTAGGTCCCAAGCGCCGAATCGAACCGGATAAGTAGAGCCATGGAAGAATCGAAAGCGCCACCATATTCGAGGCAGACGTTGATCGCCTTTTTCGCTCCTTTCACGGTGTTTGGAATCGCCTTCTCGATAATTGCCATCGATCATGTTGCGAAGTCACCATGCCGGGATGTGCCGGTCGACTATGTGTACGCCGTTTTCTCCGGATTTTCGGATATCGGTGTCATGTTCGGTATCATTTCGCTTGTTATTGTTTCGCTCCTGGGTTCTGCCAGGCGCCTGCTGAAAGCCTTGCTCGATAGAGAGCGCAAGGGCGAGTCAGCCTGAAATCCTACTGGCCGGAGTCCGCGGCGAAGACATCCGAAGCCAAATCGGCGGCTACAGTCGTTCATCTCTCTCATTTCGGGGACAACCTCCATGCCACGGTCATGGCCCTCAAAATATGCAGAGCGCTGCAGAAGCGCAAAGTCCCGGTGACTCTCTTCCTGGACCAGGAGGGTGTGCGCCTGGCGGACAAGCGCCAGCCGCAGGATCTTCGCTGGGGTGAAAGCGAGAAGGTGTCGACCTATTTCAATGCGTTTGTCGAAAGTGGTGGCAAGGTCCTGGTCTGCCCGCACTGCGCTCCTGCAGCAGGGCTAGACAAAACAAATGTGCGAGAGGGCGGCAGGATCGCGACGGAGGACGAGATCGGTTCGGCGATCGCCGACGCGCAAAAGATTATGGACTACTGACCGGATCGTGATCCTGTCCTGATCATCGAGGAGGTTCCTTCCATCTTGTCCGGCGCAAAAACTGAGCTTGCCTCAGGCAAGCCCAGTCAGACGCATAAAGAATCAGCCCGCTGTGGTTAGCCGGCGGTGAAGAATCCCAGCTCTTTCAACTCGGCCAGGTCGGGCGTGTTGTAGAACTCGACAACATGGCTTTCTTTTTTCGATACCGGTGCCGGTGCACCGAGGGTGCGGAAAAGGCGAATCACTTGAGCTGTGCCAAGAGAAACGCTGCTCAGTCTTTCCTGATCGCCGTAGAAGACGATGGAGCAAGTCCAATTCTTATCGGAATCGGATTGCCGGGTGATTTGTACAAGACCTCTGGTCCTGGTGTTTACTGCTGCGTTCATGATGTCTCCTGGACTCCTTTCTGCTATCAGCTCTTGAGGGAAAGCGCATGATAAGGCAGGACCGGTAATTAAGACAACCATGCCGGTATTATTTCTTGACAATCGTAATATCTGTTCATTCATCGCGGACAGTTGATTAACTGTTTGGCCAGCCGAAAAGCAAAGCCCGGTGGCTGTTAGCATCATTCGATATGAAGCTGGAGATGGCCAGTCTGAAGAGCTCCGCGGCCGGACCATGGCTTTATTATGGTCGGCTCATCATATTCTTTATCGCCAGTTTTCTGGTGGTTCTCTACCTTACTTTCGCTCCAGCAATCAACCGCGATTTCTACAATGTCCGGGTCCTTTTCAAGCCGGTCCGCTGCCAATTCGTCGCCCATCAGTGGTGCGGGCGGCAAGCCCGGGAGGTCTATTTCGGCAACAGCCGGGGAGAGCGTTTGCACGGGCTCTACTTCCCAGGTGAGTCAACGGCGGTACTTGTGCACCACGGGCAGTATGGGAACATCAACGACCACCTGGCTCTTTGCGAGTTCCTCTTGCGAGGGCGGAATTCGCTTTTCATCTACGATTATGCAGGTTTCGGCCTGAGCGAAGGCACTCCTACCGTCTCCGGCATCATGGATGATGCCGGCTCGGCCTGCGATTTCTTGACGGGCAAGCTCGGTGTCGATCCGGAAAGAGTCGTGCACTTCGGAGCCTCCCTGGGCACAGGACCGGCTGCTCAGCTGGCAGCCGAGAGACCCTGCGCCGGTCTGATACTGTTCTCTCCTTATACCTCGCTGAAGGAGGAGGCTCGGGAGGTCTTTCCTTTCCTTTCCATCTATCCGGATTTCTTGTTGACCGCCTCCGACTTCGATACTATCGCCTCTGTAGGGAAGATCGAGGCTCCATTGTTGATAGCTCACGGCATCCACGACCCCTGTATCTCGATCAGGCACAGCGATCGCATATATGCGGCTGCCAGGGAGCCTAAGACATATTTGCGCGTCGACACCGGCGAGCATTGCCTGACTCTTATAGAAAGCGTCCAGAGCAGAACGCTTCAGTTCATCCGAGCGCTTCGCTGAGTCTCAGGTCCGGGCCGGTGTCCAGTCGAAAGTGATGGTGGACCAGTTCTTCGCGTTTATCGAAACCACCGAGCAGTCGGACCCGTCGATGACGCTGCGGGTTGTCGAGCCCATCATCAGCTCATAACTGCTGGTGACACCATGGGCACCTACGACAATCAGATCGGCCTGCCAGCTCCTGGCGTACTCCAGAATCTTTTCCGCCGGGTCTCCCTTGAGGACTTTCGTGTCGGTCACCGCTGCGTGCAGGCGATCCTTCAGCTTGTTCGATTCCTCTTTGAGCCTGTGGGCGATGTCTTCCACTTTGAGCTGGGTGGTCCGGCTTCCGTCCAGCTTACCAGCCAGCTTCAAATCGACCAGGCCTTTTGATACCGGGGGCTCCACCGCTATCAGCGCGACTTGTGTTCCCGGTGCGCAACCAATCTGGCAGAGCCAGTCCAGGGCTGCCAGGGAATTGTCGGAAAAATCCAGGGCGAGGACGATTTTCCCGGGTGAATAGTCGATTCGGGCGATCTCGTCGTCGTCGGTCTGCTGTTGCTTGAGCATCTTGTGCAGGGCTCGCGGTCTGACGATCTCCACCGAGCAGCTGACTTTGTCGGTGATACTTGATGCGATACTGACCAGCCAGTCTCTGACCGCCGGCGCTCTTTCGTGAGAGCCGATGATTATGTAATCGATGGAGTAGTCGTTGGCAAGGCTGGCCAGCTGGTCGGCCACGTCCCCGATAAGAAGGGCGGTGTTGATCTCGCAGTTCTCGATCTTCAGGCTGTTGGCCAGACCCTCCAGCCACTTTTCGGCTTTCTGCAAATGATAATAAGTGTCCGAATCGAGTCGATTCAATTCGCTGCTTACGCTGGTGATTTCACCGCCGCCATATCCGGAGCAGTCTTCGATCACTCGACCCAGTACGATCCTGGTGCCCTCCGGCCATTGTCGCTGCTTGACCGAGTAGAGAGAGGCGAGAGTATAAGGCATGTCATCGACCGGTATCAGAATTTGCATAGCGAACGAGCCTCACCAGATATGGGGTTAGTTTACCAAAACGGTGAGGCTGAATTTTCGCCGGCAGGGAACGAGATATTCCTTCCCCGGAATGCTCTTTAGAACCCGGGCTTCATGCCGCGTCTCCGGTACGGCAGCGGCCGGCATGGCGCTCGAGAGCGCCGGCATGAGCCGCGAGATAGGTACCGGTATTGCCTGGATCGACTGCAATGGCGTTGTAGCAGTCCTCCAGCTCTTTGTCGGGCAAGCCCAGCGCTCCGTAGGCTCTGCCCCTGCCGCTATAGGCCCTGCCGTCCCGGGGGTCCATGCGGATCATGGCGGAATAGATCTCGACGCACTGCTCATAATGCCCCTCTTTCATCTGGAGCTCGGCGAGCCTGCCCAGGCAGAAACTGCTCCCGGGCTTGATGCTGAGGGCCCGGCTCAGATCGTCGATGGCGTTCTGGCGGCGGCCCAGGAGCAAGTAGGCTGCGCCCCTGTATTTGTAAGCCGAGAAATTTTCTTGATCGAGGACGATGGCGGTATCGAAGTCACGCACCGCTCTGCGGTAGTCATAAATCTGCAAGAAAACGAGACCGCGCCCGCAATATGCCTCGACGCTCTCCGGGCAGAGCCTGACGGCTCTGTTGAGATGGAGAAGCGCTTCCCGGGCATTGCCGCAGGCGAACTCGGCGATGCCGGCAAATAGCCGGGCCAGGAAGCTGGCCGGCTCCAGAGCTACTGCCCGGACCAGGTCCTCCCGTGCTCTGGCATGCTCCGCCAGGCAGGCATAGGCAAAACCCCGCCACAGGAAATAGCTTGCATGCCCTCCCGGAAGAAGGCTTATCGCCCGGGAGAGATCTTTTATGGCGGCCTGGTAATTCTTCGTATGGGCATAGGCTTTTCCGCGGCAGTAAAGCGCCGGAGCGTAGTCGCTCTGAAGCGATAGGGAGCGAGTGGTCTCCCGGATAGCCTGCTGGTATTCACCAAGCTGCACGAAAATCCATCCTCGCGTGCAAGAATAGGCGCCATTCTGCGGGTCGAGCTCCTGAGCTCTTTCAAGATCTTGCAGAGCCTGGCTCCGGTCACCCCGGGTAATCGAGGCTGTAGCTCTCTGCCTGTAGGCTTCGAGAAGCTCCGACTCAATTGTGAGTGCCAGATTGCAATAAGTCAGGGCCTTCTCCGGATCCCCCAGGCGATTGTGGGCACGGGCGAGCTCCACATAAGCGCCGGTATCGAAAGGATCTACTTTGATGCGGCTCAGGGCCGCGATCACGAGTTTGAGGAGCTCTCTCTTTTCGCCTGGGCGTTTCTTGCGCTTCGATGACGATACCGTCTCGGGTGCCTCCCAGTTTCCGTCGAATAGCTCCCCGACGTTTCTGACTATGGTCCAGTCGATTACGTCTTGCCAGTTGAAGCTTATCTGGTCGCCGCTTTGGAAGCCGTGTCCTATCAAGGCGTCACTTGCCAGCAAGCCTCTCATCTGATTTTCGCTCCAGCTTTCTACTCTCACGAAGACAGGCTCTACACAGTCTGATGAATTGCTCAGATTGATACTGACGAAGAGCTTCTCGTCGTCTGCGAGACCTTTTTGAAAGCGTTCCTGAAGCACCGGCAGCGCCACCTGAGATTTTTGCTCCTGGCAGAGGCGGCTCAGTTTGTCCAGGAAGTCCCGACCTTCCGAAGGGCTGACCGGGCCGGACGCTGTAGCTTCATTTATCGATGGGATTTCTATACCAGGCATCACTGTGCTGCCTCCCTTCCTTTGCCTGCCAGGGTCGAAACGGCAGCCTCTCGCACCTCGCTCTCGTCGTCGGCGGCGAGGATAGCGAGAATCGAGGAAGGCACCCCGGAATTGGCTGCCAGGCTCCTGCGCACGCCCGGATCAGGATCGATTGCCAGAAGCCGGGCGATTTTCGCAGGCACCTCTCTGGTGACCGCCACCTTGAGACGCATTTTGGAGTCTCTGCTTGTGGCCAGATTCCACCAGACCTCCATGGGGCTTGCATGAATGGACCTGGCCAGGGTGTCGATGAGAGCCGGGTGCAGGGGCTGTGGAGCCGGGGCGATATTAGTAATGGTCATTTCATCCTCCCTAGTGTGTAGAGACAAACACAAGGAGGAAAGACAGGCGGCTGAAACTGGAATGTGGAATCATACTAGACGGTCTAGACTGGATTGTCAAGAGTGGTTATAATCGAAATATTGGTTAATTTCAGGGCATTTTGGGAATACAAGCCTTGAGACTGATCGGTCTAGTTGACTCTCCTGCCTACTTTGAATCCTTCCTTTATATAAGACCCGCGAGCGAAATCGATGGCCAGCTCCAGAAAGAGTCCACTCATGAGGCTTTCCGCCCTCAGTCCCGACGGCGCCGGGGGGATCGCTCCGGTGGGATCGGGGGTGGACAAGCGCCAGATCATTCTCAAGGGTGCTCTCGAGGTCTTTCTGGAAGGCGGCTATGCAGGTACCAGCATGGACACCGTGGCCAGACGAGCCGGGGTGGCCAAGCAAACGATCTATTCTCACTTCAAGGACAAAGAGAGTCTCTTCAAAAGCCTCATAGATCAGATCACTTTCGACTTCTCCAGCGCGTCCGTGCAGGAGGAGCTCTTCGCTCTGGACGCCAGAGCCTTTCTGCCGCGCTTCGCCACGATGTTCCTGGGGCGAATGGACAACTGGCAGTACATAGCTTTCATGCGCCTGCTCATCGGTGAGTCGGCACGCTTCCCCGAGCTCGCTCATGCCTATGTGGAGCGGGTGGCCAAGCCTGGTCTCGCTATCATGACCGAGTATTTTCGCAACAGCCCGGAGCTCAATTTCCCCGACCCGGAGGCTGCCGCCCGAGTCTATATGGGATCCATGGTATCCCTGATCCTCACCCAGGAGGTTCTGCACGGCAAGCGCTTTCTCGACATGTCCCGGGAAAGATATGCCAGTACCCTGGTTGATATCATCCTATATTCAAGTGAAAAGTTCGCCGAACAGTGCGGCGCAAAACCGAACTGAGTCTGATTGCGGCAATGTCTCAGACGGGCATAGTGAGTTTGGAACCCGGGAACTCATAAAAAATCAGGCGCGGATCATGCCGGAAGAATTCAAAGAACAGCAGAAGACTCCAGAGCTCGTAGAGGTAAGCTCGGATGACGGAGACTCGACGGATCATTCTCCTGTTGGCTCAATAATTGGAGCTCACTACGAGATCCTGTCCGCCATCGGGGAAGGTGGCATGAGCACTGTCTATCGCGCAAGGCACACTATTCTCAATCGACCGGTAGCAGTTAAGCTCTTGCTTGAAAGGCTGGCAAGCGATCCCAAGGCCATGCGGCGATTTCAGAAGGAAGCCAGGACCGCCATCGAGCTCAATCATTCGGGAATCTGCGCCGTCAAGGAATTCGGCGTGCATGACGGCAGGCCTTTTCTGGTGATGGATCTAGTGGATGGAGAGTCGCTGGCGAAGTCGATCGCCGAGCATGGTGCCATCGAACCAGCAGCAGCCGTCGGGCTTATGATACAGATATGCGAGGCTATCGAGCACGCCCACGGGAAAGGCGTGATACACCGTGATCTGAAGCCGGCTAATATAATTATCCAATCCGACTCCGACGGCAGGCAAAGCGCAAAAATAGTCGATTTCGGTATTGCCAAGATGATACACGGAGAGGATGCAGGTCCCAATCTCACTCGGACAGGCGAAGTATTCGGAACCCCCAACTATATGAGTCCCGAGCAATGCCTTGGGCGGAAAGTCGATCAGGCCAGTGACATCTATTCGCTTGGATGCGTTTTCTACCAGATGCTTACGGGAAGCCCGCCTTTCGAGAGCGAAAGCACTCTTTTGACTCTGATGAAGCACGTCAATGAACCGCCTCCTTCGATCGGTTCAGCCGATCCACGCTTGAGTGAAGTGGTGCAGAGGTGCATGCAAAAGGATCCCGGACAGCGATACGAATCGGTAGCGCAGCTCAAGAAAGTGCTCGAGGCGATTCTGGCTGACGGCGATCTTGCAGGTGTCTCGGCAGGACCGCAGCTCGAGCCGCGTGATTTCAGGATAATCGCTATTGTCACCATTCCCTCGATCTTGCTTGCCTGTTTACTTTCTTCTGCCCTGGTCATCAATCAGTTTCCTCAGTTTTCCAAGCTTTCTCAGCTTTCTCATCGGTCGGGCTCATCCTCCCCGATCGTCAGTAAGGCAGAATCAGGCGAGCTCGACCTTCGAACCAGCTGGGGGACCCGGCATCATGACGGTGATTTAGCTCACCGTCGGGGCGACACGGAGAAAGCTCTCGAGCTGTATCGAGAGGCGGCCGGACTCGCAGAAGCCGGCAACGCCTCATTTCGAGATCGAGCCTTTCTATACCAGGAGGTGGCTGGTTGCGCGCGCTATCTCAATATGCCGGATTTGCAGACGGAGACCTTTCGAAAGGCAGCGGAATATGCTCGGAGATCAGGAGATCCGGACTGGTATCAGCGAATTCTCGGGTCGCTCGTGAGGGTCGAGATCGAGCAGCGACAATACGATCGGGCTGTAGCGGATATGGATGAGATAGTGAGGGTTGTCGAAGGTCTGATCGGCAAAGATAGCGCCGGCATGATCCCGTACCTGAGAAGCAGCGGCCGAACCTATCTCGAGGCCGGCCGACCCGAAGAGGCGATGGCCAGTCTCGAGCAAGCCCTGGCGCTGTCTGAGCGTTTCCCGGGAATGTACAGGCAGGACGTGGCTCAGATTCACCATTGTATGGGGCTGGCTCTGGAAAAGAAGGGCAATTTCCTGGCTGCCTCGGAGCATCTCCGGAGCGCTCTTCAAACCGGTCGCCTCTCATGGCTTTCCGATAAAGAGATGGTGCAGTTCGAGAGCGATCTGGAAAGGGTAAGTGGTCGAATTCGATGACGAGAATGGAAAGAAGCGAAGTCAGATTCTGCATGCGCTGCCTGACGCCTCTGGATGACGAAAGCCGGAGAGCTTGCTTCAAATGCGACCGGGTGACCTGCTCGAGTCGAGGCTGCGGAATCTGGGTGGTCTTGAACCGGATCTGGTCGTGTCAGGTATGCGTGGAAGAAGAGATCGATGCTGTAATCGATCAACACGACAAAAAGCTGGACGAGAAAGAAGATTACTGAAAGCCGGAGTTCTCAGGATGCCTTGAAAGGCTCGTGAAAGCTTGGGTTTGTTCGCGCGGGCATGATCTTCTAGACTATGCGGATCGATAACAAGGAGGGATTTGGCTATGAGCGCACGCTTTATGGTAACGGCATCGGCAATCGGCAGGCGAATCGCATACGTGGGCGGAGCGGCGCTGGCAGTAAGTCTCCTGGTCACCCCGCCGGCGAGCTCTGCGGATTCGACTTCGAGAGATACTTCTCGCAGTCGATACTCGGACAGAGTCCCGGATAGAGGCCCGGATCGAAGCTCGGACAGATACTCGGACAGAAACTCAGATCGAAGCTCCGACAGCACCAGGCGAAGCTCGAGAACAGGAGACACGAGCAAATACAGGAGCGCTCCGACTCGACGCGACAGATCCGGAGAAAGCATGGACTCACGCCGGCGCGGAGACTCCAGGGGAGCGCCTTATACCGGCGGGACGCGGCGTGTGCCTGATACCGAAAATGGTGCTTCCTCGAGTGGCACAGCATCAGGTGACGAGATCCAGGAGTTGCGGCGTATGGTTATTGATTTGCGAACCGATCTGGATAGTCTGAAACGCAAGCTGGGAATGGATGAGAACAATCCTCTCAATCATATTACCGAGAAAGTGCGTATGAACGGCCAGCAGATCGGCGTGGTCAAGCAGCAGGCCTCCGATAACTCTGCCGCAGTGACCAGTCAGGGTCAGCGCATCGTCGCCCTCGAGGCTCAAGTGAACGGACCAATCAAGGCGATGGAGCAATCTTTCGCGCAAGTGGTCAACGCGGTCAATAAAATGCCCGGCGTCAATATCGAGTATTGAGCCTTCAGGGAGTCTGCAGGCAGCGCTGCGCTTTCAGAATCTCGCCGAAATAGCGCTGCGGTATGCGAGCATGCGGCTCACGCGATTGGAGAGGTGGTATCATCTCTTGTGTCGATTTTGGGCAGTCCAGTGGTGTTAGGGGTATGATCATACCGGTTTCGGCGAGGTGCCTGGTTCTGGTTATGATGCTGGTTCCGGCTTCTGCCAGCGGCTTGAGCTTCAACGTCGCTTTTGCCCAGAGCAGCCTCTGGTCCCGGAATCATCAGGCAGGTCTGGATGCACGCCAGAGGGGCGACTACAGGAAATCGGAAGAGCTTCTTCGCGCCGCTCTCGAGCAGTCCAGCGATCGTCCTGCCGCCGACCAGCTCCAGAGCCTAAATAGCCTCTCGGTGGTGCTTACCGAACTCGGCAGATCTGCCGAGGCGGAGCCCCTGCTCAGACGGGTACTGGCTATTCAAGAGATGTCGTTGCCCGGGGACAGTCTCGAGACCGCCCGAACTCTGAGCAATCTTTCCGAGTGCTTGAGGCAGCAGGGCAAGCTCGACGAGGCGGAAAAGCTCAATCGAAGAAGCCTTCCCATCGTTGAGAAACACCTGGGAAGCAACGACCTGGCCGCCTCCGTGGTGATTAACAACCTCTCTATGATCCTTCTCGATCAGTGCCGATATGCCGAGGCCGAAGAGTTGATGAAGCGCAGTCTCGACATTCGCGAGACAAGACTGGGAGCGCAGGATAAATTAGTGGCCACGGTCCTCAATAATCTCGCTACCCTCAACTACAGGCAGGGCAAATACCGCGAGGCCGAGTCATTGTTCCGGCGTACCCTTGCTATATGGGAGAAAACCCCGGGCAGGGATCATCCGGATTATGCACTGGGTATGAGCAATCTCGCGCTGGTGTTGCGAGACCAGGGCAATCTCGAGGAGGCGGAGAGGCTCTACAGGCATGCCCTGTCTGTTCAGGAAGCGAATCTGGGAGCGGAGAGCACCCAGGTCGCCACCACTTTATCGAATATAGCCACGCTTCTGGCCGGCAAGGGCCCGGACAATTTCAAAGAGGCAGAGGAGTTCTTCCGGCGCTCCGTCAATATATGGCAGGCGGCTCTGGATAAGGGGATGATCGAAGAGAATGCGGACCTCCTTCTGACTCTGCATAATCTGGCGGAGCTCTATCTCGACGAGAATAAGTTAGATCAGGCTGAGGCGGTTTGCAAGCAATGCCTGGCTTTGAGCGAGAAGATCTACGGGTCCAAAGACGCGAGAGTGGCGACCGAACTGCTTTTGCTCTCTAGAATCGCCGCCGCGCAGGGAAACCGGTCGGAGAAGGATGCCACCAGCAAGCGTGCCTGCGACATTACCGCAAGTCTTCCGGGTTATGTTCAACAGGCAGCGATGACCGGCGACGCCACTCCTGGTGGCTCAGGCGTTCCGGAGGCAGGCAGCCGGTTGAGCCCCAGTCGCCCTGTCAAGGACAAGTGGGCGGTGGTAATTGGAATAAGCAATTTCAAAGATCCGTCCTTGAATCTCAAGTATTCCGCCAAGGATGCCATCGATTTCAGGAATTATCTCGTCTCGAAAGGGCATTTCAGACCAGATCATGTCAAATTGCTGACGGATAAAGCCGCCACCAGAGAGAACATCGTCAGCACTCTGGGAGAGCGCTGGCTGACAAGGGTCGCCAACCGGGACGATCTGGTGGTGGTTTATATCTCGAGCCACGGCAGCTCTGCCAAGCGCGATGTGGCCGGGGTCAATATGCTGGTCGCCTATGACACCAATATCGACAATCAGCTTGCCACCGGCATTCCCATGGAATGGCTCTCGCAGATTATCAAAGATCAGGTTCATTGCGAACGCGTGGTGCTCATTCTCGATGTCTGTCACAGCGGTGCTGCCAGGACAGCAAGCAAAGGTCTGGTGCGGCGCTTCGATTTCAATCTCAATGAAGTCGGGGCCGGCAGCGGTCAGATCATTCTCTGCTCCAGCCAGTCGGATCAGGTCTCATGGGAGTCTTCCAGATATCCCAACAGTGTCTTCACGCGCCGCCTTATCGAAGGTCTCGAGCGCAATGGAAGTGCCACCAGGCTGTCCGAGGCCTTCTCCTATTTGAAAGAGCATGTCGAGGAAGAGGTACTAAGGGAGCGGGCCGTGGTGCAGACACCTGTGTTGAAGAGGAAATGGAGCGGCGATGACGTGATCCTCTCCGTTCCTCCGACAAGCCCGCGACCCGGGCTCTAATACGCCTTGTAGATTCCTTTCTCGTCTTTGTCGAAAAGCAAGAGGTTGGGATTGGAGGCGGTGGGATCGCCGGCGCTCGAGTCTGTGATGCCCAGCCGCACGCGCATGGAGCTGTTCTTATCGAGCACGTTGACAGCCGGTCCGCCGGTGGCGGAGACCACGCAGGCTGCGGCCGGGTTCATGTCCTTGTCGAGTACATTGAAGGTGAGATCACTCTTGTCAGTGATCGATATGGCTGCCCGCAGACTGCCGTCACTGTCCGGAAAGCCGATGACCGGGCGGGAATCGGCGCCCACTGCTACCATCAGGCCGGGCTTGCCTTCGGGAGTCGTGATTGCCAGACCGGCCGAGCCGTCGGGCTTGGCCGATAGCTTGGCCCGCACATTGCCCTTTTCATCCACCACCTGAAAAGTCCTGGCTGCTACTACTTCGGGTATAGCATCGCTTGCCCGGGCGGGCTGCCCGAGAAGAACTTGATTGGCAGCGCCGCCAATCACAATGCCGGTCGCCAGGCATGATACGGACCAGATCCACAGGCGCATGTCTTTCTTGAGCATCTCACAGACCTCTTTCGAAAAGGAATATTGCCGGTCTTGATTATCTCAAGTATCTTGCTTGATCTGAGCTGGTTACCGGTTTGTGCCCGGCGCCTCTTTACTTCCGCTGCGATCGAGGCTTATGCCGCGGATTTCGATACCGCTTTCGGTGCAGTCGAGACCGGTGTCCGGAGGACCGATTTCGATCCGTCGGCAGCTCTCGACGCGGTTGTCTGATTCGAAACTAATGCGATAATCAACAATTCTCCTTCCCACTCCCAACCGAGGAATGCAATGGCCAATCTGAAACTCGAAATGCTCAAGATGACCGGGCAGGTATCAAAGGTGCTCCTGATGCCGGAGATTTTCGGTGGCGACGACAAGAACAAGCTGAATGTCATCTGGCTATACAAGTCCGCCGCCAGGCAGAAGGAAGAATTCGACCGACAACTGCAAGCGCTGATCGAGCAGTACGGAACAGAGTGGTCCTACACAGCGGAGCCGGAGTACGGGGACGATGGCGAAATGCCCGAAAGGCTGAGAATACAGGCTGTTTCGAGAGGCGGTCAAAAGTTGACTCAGACCATTGCAAACAGCAACTCAACAGGCGCCGTTTCGGTCGCGGAATTCAGCGAAGGTCACGAAAGCCAAGCGCATTTCCTGCCCAGCTCCAGGTTTGTCGATCTGTACCACCAGCACATCGCCGCCTCTTTCGACAAGCATGTCCAGCTCGAGGAGCTGCTCGGCGATGATTGGTCCTGGAATCTGGACATGAGCACTGCCCTGTTGACGCTGACTATCAAGGGAGAGGCTATCGAGATTCCTTTTCAGGTTCTGGGCTCCGAGTCTCATGTCTCCGGAACCTGGCTCTGGTCCTGGGCCAACCAGGCAAGCAATCTTCCCGATAATGTGCTCGCTGCCGCTTCGAGGCTGAGGGCGCAGGGAGAGGAGCAAGACATTCCTGAGCTGGCTGAGGCTCAGTTGCCGCTCGAGGCGGTAAGCGGACATATGCTCTCCCTGGTAGCCGCAGGGATCTGTGGTGCCGATGCCTTCTTCTGCGGCCCCTACGAGAACGGTGGTGTTTTCCTGCTGCTGGAGAACTTTCCGCAGTTGCCCAGACCCGAGAACCCGGCCGTCAGAATGACCTCGATCTTCCCTCTGCTCGTCTCCAATGTTCCTGTCGACAACCACAAAGCCGCTTTCGAGGCTTATGCCAGGCACTATGGATTCGTCACGCAGGAAGATCAGAGCGAAGTGGTGGCAAGGCACGAGAAATTCGGAGAGCTGGTCGCCGGCTTCGACGAGTTGGGACGCATGACCAGCCTGGATGCGAAACTGCAGCCGACCGGAGGAAGCAAGCAATGAGGCGGCGTTGCGCAGGCATGTTTTCAGTATGCGACATCTTTCATCAGACGAAAACCCGCGGTGGTGCCGATCAGGAGCAGGTGGCTGGATGCCCGGGAGGATGCCACATAGAGGAGGTTGCGCCTCATCCTGTCGTTTGATTTGCCGAGTCTGTGATCGAGACCGGCGAGAATCACCACTGGTTTTTCCAGTCCTTTGAATTTGCGGATTGTTGTGAACCCGACTCCTAATCACAGAACCTGGAGACCAGGTTGAAGATCATTCTTGTATTGCGGTGGTTGCCCTTCAGCTCGAACTCCAGATCCATGAATGAGCCAAGTTCTTTCGAGATGTCCGTATCGGTGACCCGGACACTCTGCTCACAGTCCGAGAAAGCGAATAGCGAGCTTTCGTCCCGGTCTCTCAGGCAGTAGAGCAGAGCATCCCAGTAGTGTCTGTCGAAATCCTGCAGCTCATCCACTAGAATGGCGTCGTATTTCTGTGCCGGATTCTCGTGCATATATTGCCGCAGAAACATCGGCATGTAGAGGTTCCATCCTTTCTTGCTTTCGATGACATTCTTCTGCAGGCGTGCTGTGGCTCTCTTGCAGAGTCCGTGGAAATCGATGATCTCCAGATTTTTGTATCCGGTACCGATGCTGTGTTTCAGATGTTCGGCAAGAGCCCGGTTGTAGCAGGTGAGCAGCGTTCGCTTACCGGCGCGAGCCAGCTGCTCTGCCATATTCAGCGCCAGGATAGTCTTGCCCGAGCCGGCGCATCCCCTGACCAGAATTCGCCTGCCGTTTTTCAGCTCCGACAGAACTTTATTCTGTTCTTCCGAGAGCATGTCGACGAATCGTTGTTCGTTCTTGATCTCGATCTTCAGAGACGAGCCTGGGTGCCAGGACATGGTCAACTTCTCGAGCAATCGCCCGCACACCATGGGCCCCTCCTGCCAGGGCACCGCGGTTCCGGATGCATAAGCGAGAATCGCTTCGATTTTTCCAGGCAGGTTATCCATGTCGGCTCGATCGATTATGAGATTGCTGTCGATCTCGAGCCCCGGTCCCTGCGCCGGACATTCGGAATCCGGGAGGGGAATCATTCCTCGACTTTTTTGAATAGGCTCGAACATGTTTACCTCCATCTGCTATCGGCTCTATTTATCCCCAGAAACCTGCGGCTCAGCTGTCAATATATCCTTGGCTCGGGCTCCCGGCACTGAGGAATTGCACAGTATTCTCGTCCGAGTTTGCGGAGTCGGAACCCGGGAATCAGAACTCAGGAGATCAAGATCGAGGTCTGCGCCAGCCGGCGATCTCTTTCAGCTTGGTTTTGACTCTTAAGACAAGAGCTCGCTCATCAGGATCTTTGCTGTTCGTCAACAGATTAAGCGATCGGGAGCAATACTCGGCAGCCGTTCTGACAAGTCTGGTGCGGCGTTCAATGTCTTTTTCCGACTTTGCCAGGTCGAAATGCAGGGCGCCATCATAGTAGAGTACGGAAGCCGCAAGGAATGATAGACCAGCGGTATCCTTTTCTCCGTTTTCAGCCCTGGCCAGTGGCTCTTTCAGGCTGGCGAGAATTTTGGCTGCTTGATTGAGGTCGCTCGACTCGCGCGCGGCGTCCATGGCAAAAAGCCCCAGGGCAAGCTGGAACTCGTCTGGTGCCTGGCTGGTAAAAGCCTCTTCAAAGGTCTCCTGGTAGATTTTGTAGGCGGCTCTAGCATTGTCTGAGTAGTAGAGAACCTCGGCTTTAGCAAGTCTGGGTGCATACTTCTCGGTCATCGAGGAAAGCTTGCCCGGAGGTATTATCGTGGATCGCCGTCTCTCAGATCCGGGTTTAGACTCGGACTTGAAAGTCTGGCCCGGTCGGTGAATTTCTTCCGCGACAGGCTTGAGGTGCCAGGCGGCAGTGGCTGCGACAATTGCCGTGAGGAGCGGAGCTGCAATGGCGGGGACGGAAGAAAGGCTGTTCTTGCGGCTGGCGGATTTTTTCCGGAGATTCTCGAATTGCTCGATGGCGCTTTCAAGCTCTTTCATAGAAGCGAAGCGATTATCTTTGTCCCTTGCCAGGCAACGCGAGAGGATCGAGCTCAAGTCCCGAATGTTTTTCAGATCCGGTTTGACAGTCTCAATTGGTGCGGGACTCGATTCCAGATGGAGAGTCATGGTCGCCAGGAGGCTGTCTCCACGAAAAGCCTTTGTTCCTGTGAGGAGCTCGTAGAGGAGGCATCCGAGGGAGTAAATGTCCGAACGCTCGTCTATTTCTTCGCCCCGGATCTGCTCGGGGCTCATGTAAGAGGGGCTGCCGAGCACATTTCCGGTGCTGGTGAGTCGCTGCATCTCGCCTTCCGGCAGAAGGGCTTTTGCGATACCAAAGTCTACGATAGTCACAGCGTCGTCTCCGTCCTGATCGGTCCATACGATCAGGTTGGAGGGTTTGATATCCCGGTGTATGACGCCCTGCTTGTGGGCATGGGCGAGGGCATCGGCAGCCTGTCTGACGATACTCAGGGCTCGCGGTGGGGCGAATGATCCCTGGCGAAGCAGAGCCTCCAGGCTCTCCCCTTTGACGAACTCCATTGCAATGAATGGCGAGCCATCATCGTCGATACCGTAATCGATCACCGATACGAGACCGGGATGATCCAGGGCAGCGCAGGCGCGAGCCTCCATCGCCAGTCTTTCCCGAGCTTCGTCCTCGCGGCTGGTGATGATCTTGACCGCTACTTTCTTGCCCAGGGAGAGATGCTCGGCCAGGTAGACGCTGCCGGCACCGCCTTTGCCGAGTAGCTCGACTATCTGGTACCGGCCGCCTATTGGGGGTCTTTCCGGTGTCGATTGCGAATCGACCTTTACCGTCTTGTCTTGATTGGCGTCTGGCACGCTCAGGCACTCGAGTCAGCAAGGATTCAGGCTTCCTGAAGTTTAGTCGTCTTTACCCGATGCTGTCCAGCACTCATGACAAGATGGCTGGAGGCTTACTCTGCCGAGAGTGATAAGCCAGTGATCGATGCGTGCAAGCTCGGGAGAGGAAGTCCATTGATGGGCTCTTGATTGGCAGCCCGGCCAGCAGTTCATTTGCTGTTAGTGTGCTAAGATACCTTACCCTGCCGACCTCTTGAGGTTCTCATGTCCGAGCAAATGATCATAGAAGCGATTCAGAACAAGAAGATGCTCTGCCCGAAGTGCAAGAGTCCGGTTCAAAAGTACGAAAAGTACGCTGAGACTGTCGATTCGGTTCGCGACGGGTTCAACATTCAGGAGATAAGCTCCCAGGCAAGCCGCGTCACCCTGCATTGCGGCAACGGCGATTGCAACTGGAAGGAGCGCACCGAGTACTGGGAAACCTATATCATCGAGGATTAGAGGACCATTCTCGGCGGGGTCCTGGCTCGATCCTCTGCATCTTCCTCCGAAGACAGGGAGGCACATGAAAATCTGGGTCGATGCGGACGCCTGTCCCACAGCGTTGCGAGAGATCATTTCCAGGGCTGCGCACAAGCGGCGGATTGATGCCATATTCGTCACCAATTCCGTTCTGCGGGTTCCGGAGTCGCCTTACATCAGCGCCGTGAGGGTAGAGGGTGGACCGGATCGTGCCGATGACTATATCGCCGAGCACGCCGAGGCTGGCGATCTGGGGATCACCCAGGATATTCCTCTAGCGCACCGCCTGGTCGAAAAGGACGTGCTGGTAATCGAGCAACGCGGGGTGCTGCTCACTCGAGAAAACATCGGGGAGCGCTTGTCGATCCGGGACTTTATGCAGGATCTCCGCGATTCAGGCTTGCAGAGCGGCGGCCCAAGCCCCTTTGGCGAGAAGGAGAAGCGAGCTTTTGCTGCCACCTTCGACCGCGTGATTGTGAAGAGTCTGGATTGATAATCGGCGCAGACGAGCGTTCCGTCAGAGATCCTCGCGAACTCCGAAGAAAAACCATTCATCGTTTATAGCGGCATTTCTATTCGGCAGGACGATAAAACCATCTTCCGGTGCTCTCAGCATTTCTCCATCGCCGGAGGTGGCAATGGTTTCTCCTTCGAGAACAGAATCCATATTGATCCAGTCCCTTGCGAAATCTCCGTCTTTCGTTTTGAATTGCACGTACTTCAATTTGATGCTGTACTGCTCGCTTCCCATCACGCTCGGCTCGAAGAGCTGGTCGTCGATAGCCGCGATTCTCAGCATTCTCAGAACATTGAGCGTCGCCTGATAGCCAATGTCCGCCGCATCGGGATTATGATGGTGACCACATTCCAGGGTGATAGAGTACATGGCGTTTTCTGGCAGTCGGGCATAGTTGACGGTTCCCTGCCCCATGCGCGCATCTTCATGGGTCCTGTCGGCTTTTACAACCTCCCCCCATCCGTATATAAGCCTCGAGACGCCCAGGGATTTTGCGAAAGCTTTGTATTCTTGCGACATCTCTCCGCCCAGGATAGCAAAGGCGTTTCCCTTTGCCGTATAGGAATGGAGATCGAGAAAATATCCGCCCCGCTTCTGTAGCAGCGGCGCCAGCACATTGGCGTAGCGGTGCTCCTGACAGGTGATTTCGTTGTCTTCGCGGGGGTAGAAAGCTCGGTTCAGATTGTGGCTTATGAAGCGCTTCTTCTGCTCGAAGGCCAGGGGATTCGCTACAGGAACGCAGGTGAAGCTTCCGGCTCTGATAACAATCCTTCCGTCTTCTATGTCCTGAAGAATACGCGCAAGAGCCCGGGCACCGCAGTACTCATTTCCGTGGACACTGCCAAAGACGGTGAAATCTTCACCTCTTTCCTCACCTTCTACGGCATGGACGGCAATGCCTTCTTTCTCGTAGGTTTTGGTTGTCGCCACGGTCCCGGGGAGCTCAAAAGGGGTTGCTAAGGTTTCGAGAGATCCTTTTTTGGCGTAATTGTACCGAATCGCCAGGAAGTTTTTCCTGCTTCTTTTCGCAAACGCATCGCCGATTGCGCGAGCGCATTGAGAGAAGGAACGACCTCCCTCCAGTCTCTGGTCTTCAGTCCACAATCCGGATTTATCCAGAGGCGGTCTATTGGTATCACTTGTAGTGCTTTCATAATCAGGTCGTCTATTTCATCGTCGGATGGAACTCTCGGTGAGTGTATGTCGTAGACCCCCGGACCGATAGAGTTCGGATATTCTTTCTCCCTCAAGAATTCCAGTAGATCCATTTGCGATCTGGCAGCCTCGATAGAGATCACGTCCGCATCCATTCGAGCTATGTCATCGACCATATCGCCAAATTCGGAATAGCACATGTGAGTGTGAATCTGAGTCTCGTCCTTCACGCTGCACGTGGCCAGTCGAAAGCAGTCTACCGCCCAGCGCAGATAATCTCCCCACGCTCTCTTCCTGATCGGCAGTCCCTCACGAATTGCCGGCTCATCGATTTGAATCACTCTTATTCCTGCTTTCTCGAGATCTTCGACTTCATCTCGAATAGCCAGAGCAATCTCCGTGCATGTCTTCTCGCGCGATTGATCATCGCGGACAAACGACCATTGCAGTATGGTTACCGGTCCGGTCAACATTCCTTTCACCGGTTTTTCCGAAAGCCTCTGCGCGAATACAGCCCAGTCTACGGTCATCGCTTTGGGACGAGAGACATTACCGTAAAGAATAGGTGGTTTGACGTACCGTGAGCCATAGCTTTGAACCCAGCCGTGTTGTGTACTGGTGAAGCCTTGCAGCATCTCGGAGAAATACTCGACCATGTCTGTTCTTTCCGGCTCACCATGAACGAATACATCAAGACCAATTTTCTCTTGCAAACCAATATTCGTTTCTATCTCTTTTTGCATCGCCAGTTCATAGTCAGCCTTGCTAATCTCCCCTGACCGGTATTTTTTGCGCGCTTCTCGAATGTCTTTCGTCTGGGGAAACGAACCGATTGTCGTAGTCGGAAGAAGCGGTAGCTCTAGCTCCCTCTTTTGAGCCAGGAATCGTTCGGCATAATTGCTTCGGCGTCTTGTCATGCTGCTCGATATCGTCTTCAGCCTCTTCTCTACGGCGGGATCATTGCGAATCTCACTCGTTTTTTGCCAGGCGATCACCTGCCTGTTTTCATGCAGGGCTGATTGAATTTCTCTCAATCCAATGCACAGGGCGTCTGTCACGATAGAGACCTCATCGAGTTTTTGCTCTGCAAACGCCAGCCAGCTTTTTACCTCTTCATTCATAGGTGTTTCCAGTTCTACATCTAGTGGAACATGAAGCAGAGAGCATGACGGGGAGACTATGAGTCTTTCCGGACCGATCTTCTCTGCGATGTCTTCAAGCGCTGATATCGTTTTTGTGAGATCTGCTCTCCAGACATTGCGTCCATCGACGACTCCTGCTGACAGGAATGTCGCGTCAGGGAGATACTTGTAGATTGCGTCCAGATCCTTTTTTCCGTTGATCAGGTCGAGATGGATGCCGTGGATTGGCAGATTAATGACCCATGGCAGGTTATCTCCAATCTCAGCGAAGTATGAGGTGAGCATTATCGCCAATTTGCATTGCGAGAGCTTTTCGTACGATAGTCGAAAGAGATCTCGCGTTTCCCTGTCCAGATCCATTGAGAGAAAGGGCTCGTCGATCTGGATCCATTGGCAGCCTGCTTCACTCAATTGATCGAAAATGGCCCGATATACCTCGAGTAGTCTTTCGAGAAGGAGTTTTCTCCTGTTCGAGGAATATCCTTTGGACAACAAGAGAAAAGAGACCGGTCCCAGAAGTACGGGTCTTGTCAGGTAGCCGAGTTTCTTTGCTTCCAGGAACTCATCCAGGCATTTCTTGGTGGCCGGGCGAAACTGCTGAACATCGGTGATTTCAGGGACGATTATGTGGTAGTTGGTATTGAACCACTTCGTCATCTCCATGGCTCTTGTCTGAAGGCTGTTTCCGTTCGACTCATCTACCTTGATCAGTCCTCTAGCCATGGTGAAGTAGGTGCGAAGATCCACGGTCTTACCGTTCCATCCGAACCTTTTTGGAACTGCCCCCGCCATCGCAATCGTATCCAGCACGTGGTCGTACATCGAGAAGTCATTCGATGGAATAAAATCTATCCCCTTTTCAGATTGTACTTTCCAGTTGTCTGCTCGCAGGGCGCGGCAGCTCTCGAGCAGGCTCTCTTCCTGGATGGCTCCGCTCCAGAAAGCCTCCAGGGCTTTCTTTAGCTGTCTTTTTTTCCCAATGCGGGGATATCCGAGATTTGCTGCGTAGACCATATCGTCCTCATACTAATGCGTTTTGATCGAGCTTTACGGGCTTGTTGTTCTTGTCGACAGCGACCAGCACAAATTTTCCTTCTGCGCAGAGGGTCCGCTCCCCGGTGAGAAGATCCTCGGCAAACATGTCTACCTTCACAGTCACAGAGCTGGTGCCAATCTTCAGTATTCCACCCACTAACTCGATCAGATGCCCGTTTTTCACCGGCGCTCTGAAATCCACCTTTTCGGAACAGGCCGTCACCATGGCTCTGCGAGAGAATCTCGATGCGGTGATGAATGCGCTCTTGTCCATCAGCTCCAGCGCGTGACCGCCGAACAGAGTTCCATAGTGATTGGTCTGGTTCGGAAAAACCATCTCAACCATGCGGGTTTCAAATTCGTTCTTATTTTCATTCATGCGAAATTTCCTAATAAAAAGTTCCCGCTCGTGACCAGGAACTCAATTTCGTATGAATGACAGAATGCCATTGTTCATAGAAATTTCCTCCTTGCCTCGAAGAGGTAAATTCAAAAGTCGTATTCAGGTGGGCAGTCTGACTTGCAATTTCTTGCTTCACAGTTGCGGGACAGCGGTGGATTCTCACCACACTTTCCCCACCAGATCGCATATGCGATCCCTTTACTTGCTGAACACGTGAGTGTTTTTTGCTCGATTTCTTTATAGCCGGGAGATCGCTTCCAGCGATTGCTTGACTAGCGATCCCGATAGATTTCTTATTATTCGAGCCATAGTTGGAAAAGAGATAAGTTGGAAGAGATAAGTTGGACAGGGGGCGATAAAATGCCTTTATGCCCGAGCTCGATCCACAAGTGTCAGCTATAGTCCCGGAGGACTGCCGGGGGCGCAGCGTTGCCATCATCGGCGGAGGCCCTGCCGGTCTCATGGCTGCCGAGGTGCTGGCCAGCGCCGGTGCCGGCGTGGATGTATACGAGTCCATGCCCACCCTTGGACGGAAGTTCCTGAGGGCCGGTCTGGGGGGATTGAACATCACCCACAGCGAGCCGTATCCGGCATTCTGCTCGCGCTATGGCGACCGGCAGAGCCGGTTGCAGGAGGCTCTCGATCGGTTCTCTCCTGAAGCTCTGCGAGAATGGGTGCACGGGCTCGGGATCGATACGTTTGTCGGCACCTCCGGCAGGGTTTTTCCTACCGAGATGAAAGCAGCACCATTGCTTCGCGCCTGGGTGCATCGTCTCCGCAATAGCGGAGTGCGTTTTCATGTCAACTGCAAGTGGCTTGGATTCGATGTTGATGGCTCAATTCGGATGGAAGGTCCTGATGGCGAATCGACCATCGAAGCCGATGCCGTTGTCCTGGCTCTGGGTGGTGCCAGCTGGCCTCAGTTGGGATCGACGGGGTCGTGGTCCGAGTGGTTGCGCGAGCGAGGCGTCGAGATGGCACCTTGGCAGAGCGCCAATTGCGGATTCGATGTCTCATGGACCGAGCATCTGCGTGAAAAGTTCGCGGGAGCGCCACTGAAAGCAGTATCGCTCACATTCGTAGGTCTCGACGGGCGCTCCGAAACCAGGGAGGGAGAGCTTCTCATCAGTGAGTACGGGGTGGAAGGCAGCCTGATCTATTCCTTCTCGACGCGCCTGCGGGATTACATAAATGTTCACGGGCACGCTACTTTCGAGCTGGATTTGCTGCCCGGACGCAGCGCCGAGCGAGTATTGAAGGACCTGTCACGACCTCGCGGATCGCGCTCCATGCCTCGTCATCTACAGGGCTGTTTTGGCGATGATGCTTTGAAGAGAGCTTTGCTGTTCGAAGTTCTCACCCGAGAGCAGATTGCCGATCCGGCTCTTCTTGCCAGGTACGTGAAGGCCCTGCCGATTACAGTGAAGTCCACCCGCCCCATCGCTGAGGCAATCAGTAGCGCTGGTGGTGTTTGCTTCAGCTCGCTGGATAAGAACTATATGCTCGAGGCTGTGCCGGGGGTTTTCGTGGCAGGCGAGATGATCGACTGGGAAGCTCCCACTGGTGGATATCTGCTCACCGCCTGTTTCGCCACTGGACGGCAGGCTGCTCTCGGGGTGACCAGGTGGCTCTCGGGAGCGTCAGGATGAATTCGCTCAAGAGCCTGAGAGCCGCATCCTATCGTCCGAAAGACTGATGGCTAAGTGCGCTAGCCAGGGTATGTTAAGCTCAGAGGCCTTTTATAGCAGGAATCTGGCAGGCTGAGGGCTTGTTAAGAAAAGCTGTATGCAGGTGTGCGGTTGGTTTTCGGTAATGGTTCCAGGCGCATGATTACCTCATTTTACTCCAACGGTGTGTGTCTGATACGCTGGATGCAAGGAGGCTCATCATGAAAGGAAAGCAGCTTGCAGTAGTAAGCGTCATCGGCGCCTTCAGTTTGCTGGTGCTTCTGCTTTCGCCCACGATGAGGCCCATTGAGAATACGGCTCAGCAAGAGATAGGCGGACCGGCGCCGTGCATTGTTCTTGCCCAGACGCGAACGGTCTACCTTGCAGAGGTCAAGACACGGATCGGCGGTGTCGGCGCATCGACAGTGTCTAGGTTCATAGGACTACTGCAGCATTTCCAGCTAGAGTCTCAAGGGAACATGGAGCAACAGAAGTTGGCGAGCGGCAGTTTACCCCGCCCAATCTGGCTCTTGAACCGTTCCTTGTTGATTTGAGTTTTTGCTGACCATTTCGGCGAGCAGCGGACTGCTTGCGCATCGTGCGTAATGGTCTGGCGTGCGGGTGCGGGCGGACATTGCTGTCGCATTCTTAGTCGAAGTTGGCCCAAGTGCTGTGCTTCAGAACTGAAGAACGCAAAGAATCGCACTCGAAGATAGCTCACTTTCAGAAGCGGTCAGGCTTGCGCTGGCCGCGCAGATCCAGGATGCCGCATTGCGTGCGGCGATCAGGTGACCGTACTTTCTCAGGAGGCTTCAACCATGATACTGATTACAATACCGCAAGAGTCGTTCGACTATGAATCAATGTCCGAACGCGGTGAATGGTACGTCGCTACAGACGTGCCCGGCGACAAGAGCATCGAGGATTTGAACATCGAAAAGGAATCGGGGGCAATAGTGCTTGATTGCCGGAAGGGATTCCAGCTCGGAGACGGGAGCAAGGGCAACGTCGAGTTGCTCCTCTGGGGTACACCTGGGCAACTGGTAGCGGCTCAAGAACGATTCAAGTTGCAGCCACTGGTCGACGCTCAGCTAGATCGGCCAGAGATCTACTGGGGTTGAGGATCTTAAGATGGGAGCTTAGACGACTAATGAGTAAAACAGACTATATACGGGCTGGACGATTGTCCACACCGATCGAGGTTCTGGAAAGGCTCGCTCAAGCACCATGCTCGAAAATTCGAGCCAGAGTGGCGGAGAATTGCTCGAGTCCGCCGCAAGTTCTTGAGCGCTTGAGCCGCGATCAAAACATAGATGTGCGCATTGCCGTTGGCTGGAATCCTAAGACGCCACCTTCGATTCTGTGGAAATTGGCGTTGGACTGCCATGTCGATGTGAGGTTCAGCCTTGCCGATAATGCTAACACCGCCTCTATGATCCTGATCTGGTTATCGGAGGATGAGAACCCTTACATAGCGCACAGAGCCTTGAAGACCATGGAAGCCGTTGCGATCAGCCGCGGCGAGAAACGTACAGAAGGAGGTTCAGAGATGTCTGCCAAAACAATCGAGCGTATGTTACGACGCATGCTGACCAGAAGGGAACGGCTGACCGGGCGAGACGCCGTGAGGCTTAAGGATCTCATTCTCGAAGATGGCTACCTGAGCAGGAGTGAGAGAAAGATCCTGCATTATGCCATCGAGAATGGTCTCCTCGAAGACGAGGCCTTTGAGATCTTTCTCGACCTGATTCTCGACAAGGGAAATACGGATAAGGCGATTGCCTGATAGTTACACGGCCAGTGAAAGGAGATAGTCATGAATATTCTAGTTGCCATCGACAGGTCACCTGGAGCGCAGGCTGCACTGGCGGCAGCTTTGGCGCGCCAGTGGCCGGAGGGGACGTCGTTTCGGATTCTGACTGTCCTGTCACGAAGAGGAGAGGGGCCAATCGATCGGGAGAGCATGTACCGCGAATTCGGGGAGGCACATCGACTTATCGATCGAGTGACTTCCGAGCTTGAAGGTCTCTGTCCTGATTCACCGGTAGCCGGCCAAATCGATGTTGGCGCTCCCGCCACAAGTATTCTCAGGCTGGCACATAGTTGGCCGGCTGACCTGATTATTGTGGGCCCGCATGATCGTGAGCTATTCGGGCGGTTTTTCATTGGAAGCGTATCGAAAGCTGTTCTGCAGAAGGCGGACTGCTCGGTCCTTGTAGCCAGGAACACAGGCTCGGTGCCTGCGGACGTGGACAATCACGTGCTTGTGGCGGTCGATGATACGGCCGGCTCGCAAAGAGCGATCGCTTCGATCTTGAAGTCGGCCTGGCCGAAGAACACGCGGTTTTACCTGGTTACGGCAGCGGCTCCGAATCAAACCATGTACAGCTACGAGCCCAGCGTTGTCAGTCATCTTCGCGCACTCGACCAGCGCGATGAATACCTGAGTAGCCTTGATGGTATGATGCAGCAGCTGGCACAGTGTTTCGAGTCAGCATTTGGCCCCGGGTCCGTCGGCTATTCCGTGGTCGACGGCGAGCCGGAGAGCGTCATTCTTGACACTGCCAAAAGGCTGGACGTGCAACTGATAACCCTTGGCGCCAGTGGTCGGCCCGACTTTAGGAGAAAGCTCATGGGCTCAGTATCCGAGGCCGTGGCGCTGAAAGCGCATTGCTCGGTGCAGGTGATGCGGACCAGCGTGTTGCCGCTCTGCTCGCGAGCGCGCAGTCACAACTCGACGAGCGGAGTGCGTTCCGTCAGCGGCTTTTGACTCCTCGAAGGGAGACGGCTGTTCTATTGTTCTGATGATGGTCTAATGCCACTCCTGCTTGATGGCTGCTTCTCAGGGAGTCAAGCTGGGATAACGTCCTTTTCGAGAAGAAGCGCCTTGGGAAAAAGAATGCTGTTCTCTTTGTGTATATGGATGCGCAGGTCCTGATCGAGAGCCGTGAGACCACCGACAAGGGCCTTCCAGCTGGCACAGGCATCAGGAGGTGCGACATACTCACCGGTCAACTCACGCATCCTGGTTAGTGCCCGACCAGCATCCTCATGCTCGGATTCCATGCATCTTATCGGATTGGCTACCGTCCCAAAAGGAGGACCCTGGGCGGTTGTCTGCGATTCGAGACTGCGAATGTATGGAAACAGGACCATCTCTTCTTTCAGCGTGTGCTGCTCGATCTCCTGTCTCAGCTCGCGAAACACGTTCATTAACTCTATCAATTCAGGCGCTCTGTCCCCGTGGACTCCTGCCACCTTTTCGCTCAGCCTGGACAGTCGAGGCAGCTCCCTCTTGAGATATGCATGGTGAGTGCCTTCTATGTGATCGATCAGGTCCGATACCGGCGAGCCGCTCCATCGTTCTGATGAGCTTCCGGTATTCGCATCATTGCTTGCGAGACGATCGAGAACGGTGCGAAGATCTACGCCGCTTTTCCGGCAAGCATCTTCCAGCGATTGTTTGCCACCACAGCAGAAATCCAGACCGAACTCATCGAATACACTGGCCCGGAGGGGTTCTTGAGCTACCAGGGCGCCGATAGCCTGTACTGCGAGATTGTTTCCGTAGCTTGCATTGAGCGTGTCAAGCACCTTCTCGAGCTCTCCTATCCCGCAGTAGTCGGTGCATTCCTCGATAGGCAAATGCCTGACCGAATAGAGACATTCGCCCTCCACATCGACCCCATATCGTTTGAAAACCTCCGCGGCTTCCGGGCAAGTCTCTAGAATCTCTTGAATCGAACTGGCTTTCGTAACTTTCATGATGGATCCCACCTTCGTTTGACTTTTGTATGGCACTAGTTTTGCTTTTGGATGAAGGAATTTAGATCGGCGACGAGCTGGTCGATGTCATCGATATGGCACATGTCCTCGCAGTCCTCAATCTCGAAATCCAGCACGGCATCGGGACATTCGTCTTCGACACAGACGCCGTGCTTCTCGAAAATCGCAAGGGCATCCCTGTTCGTTTCGATCACTTCCCGTACTGTTGTATTTCTTGTGACAATCATTGCTATTCACCTCCCCTGCTAACTAACAGACTCCACGGGTACACAGGTGCAGGTCTCGAACATGTCTGTCGTGCCCGAGCAATCAGGATGCTTGAAGTCTGCCGGAAGCTGGTTGAAAGGCGTGCCCGCGCTGACCTCGAGAGCGGTGTCCCCCTTTTTGTCTTCATATATGTAGTCGCATAACGGACAGATGTGTTTTGTGGAATCCATGAGTTGCCTCCTTCTCTATTCGGGATAATTGGACCTTTATATCCAATTTAGCCTATTTCACCTTTCGTGTCAAGGCGATTCTGGGGCAGGTGAAGTCAGAAGGCGATTCACAGGTGAGGTTAGATGATTGCTCCGTCACGCTTGAAGATTCCCTCCAGGCGGTTGAGCGGCAGATGGTCAGCTAGCTTGCTTGTTGCTACATAAGCAAGCTAGCTTGGCGCAGCCAGACCTTTCTCAATTACTTCCTTCGGCTTGTCCGCCACAATCACCTGCTCGCCGCAGCTCTTGCAAGACCTTTTGAGCCTTACATGCTCAATCACTCGAATAGATGCGGGCGTGTAATCGTACTGCTCGGAGACTTCTTCTCCGATGATTTCTCTTACTGTGCTGCAATAAGGACAGGGCCTCTCTGACTCATCCACATTATACTCTCGCCTCACACGGGGAAGATCCTTGGGCGGCTTCTTGCGCCCGTGCGTCTTGCGAACCTGCTCGGCTTCGCCAGCCGGTTGGGAATCATCAGCCTCCGGCTCGGTGGGCTGCTCCCCAAATAGCCTCAATTGCCCGACTAAAATCGTCTCGCTCTTCCTGCCGTATCTAGCCCTCAGTAGCACCTGGAGCTGTTCTTGCAAGCTCTCCATCTGCTCATGTATCTGCCGGATCATCTGCTGGCATTGCTCCAGATCATCCGGCAGTTTCAGAGTGGGGGACTTCGGCATGGTATCACTCACGGTGTCATCTCGGGACTGAAATATTGTACCTCAAACGTCCGCTGAAATCCCGGCTTTTTGCCTACCCCAAAAGCCTTCTTTCGGAAAAGCGATCCCCAAAACCAGGCGCCTGCCCGAAAGGGGCCGTAACATAATAGATATTTCGAGACACTCAGACCGGCGCGCCGACCTGAAATCTTGCCTGCTTTTTGATCGCTTTCTCATCCAGCCCGTGTAGCAACATCGACAGTGATGTCGCATTGATCTCCAATCCAGCTCCGACGTTTGCCGGCAATGAAAATCGACCCTTCTCGAGCCGCTTGTAGAAGAGAGCATAGCCACCGTCCTCCCACCAGAGGATCTTCAGTTTCGTGTCCCCCTTGTTTCGGAACAAGTAAAGGTGGCCGGACAGAGGCTCCTCACCCATCTGAGACCGAACGAGCTCAGCCAGGGAATCGAATGACCGCCTCATATCGACCGGCACCACGCAGACAAAGATGCGGATGCTCGACGGGATACTCAACATTAATTGCTCTCCAGAACCGCTACGAGATCCGATAGTCGAGCCCGGCTGATTGATAAGGGCACCAGAATTGTGTGCCCGCTCCGGAGCTCAATGCGGAAATTCTCCGGCGCTGGCTCCGAGCCTTCAACCGACGCAACATTCAAAGGCAGAAACAGCGGAGACGGCTCAACCGCCTCCAAGTGCGCTGAAGCCTCAAGTGTCCTTTTCGCAGGAGGCTTCCAAGCTGGATACCGATCTCGAACCTTTTGCTGCCAGTAGTAAAACTTGCGGATGGTGACATTGTTTCGCTCGCAGAAAGCCTCTACCGACTCTTGCCCCTGGCGGCAGTCCTCGATTAGTTTCTTCCAGTAGCGGATCTCTCGATTCTTCAACTCTCTCTGCCGCTTGTTCATGCTTCCTCCGAGCTATCGGAGAAGGATCTCACGATCCTTTTCGCGGCGCTAGATGTGGTTCACCGGACGGATACTCAATACTCTCTTCCATCTTCCAGTACAATGATATATATTGATGCGCAGATAGAGTTTATGAAAAATTCCCAAAAGCTAAAGTACTGTTTTTTCTTTCTCTTAGGTCTCACCTTTCTTTTCTTTGTTTGCCTTTATCTTCATATGGCTTCAATGATTCTTAGGGGTCCCTTTGTTTTTATAGTTTTTATTGATGGACTTGCCAACTAGTATTCCGTTCGGATAATACGGCCCTGTTGCAAAAACCGACTAGATTTCCAAATTCGGGTTCCGACATTTTCTCGGTCAAAATCCCCCTAAGCTACTTGACATTTGACAGAAGCAGGTTTCTGTCAACTTGAGAATCCAGTTATATGACCGTTTCCGGCTTGGCTCTCTTTTTTTACCCTGTTATACTTGACGAAAGCTGCATATTCGAAGAGGTCGTCAAGTAACTTTCATGGCCGGACAAGCCCGGATTTTAACCCCCCGAGAGATATCTGCAATCTTCAAAGTCCTGCAAAGACCTAGAGACAAAGCCATTTTCGCTGTCGGCATCTACACCGGCTTGAGAGTTGGCGAGATCGTCAGTCTGAGAACCGATCAGCTTTTCAGCGATGCCGGCAATGTCAGACACATCCTTAAAGTAAAGCGCACCAAGAAGAAAAACACCGTATTCAACGACATTCCAGTGCATCCAAAGTTGAAGAAGGCACTGTCTGATTATCACGATGATATCGAATTAGGTGCCTGGCTCTTCCCTTCCGAGACCTCATCCAGCGGCCACTTGACCCGAGCACAAGCACACAATATTCTGACCGCTGCTTTCCAGATGCTCGCCCTGGACGATGCATCAACCCACTCAATGCGCCGCACCTGCCTCACGAACATGAGCCGCGCCGGCGTCCCTCTTCGAACCATTCAGGAGATCTCAGGCCATGCAAGTCTCAGCGATCTCCAAACGTACCTGGCTGTCGACCCTGATGATACGCGGCGTGCCATCAATTTGCTTCGGTACTAGTCAACTTTCCCTAAAACAATGACTGAGAACATTCTCTTGCCACCTGTCAAACTCCTGGCTGCCGGGGATTTCTCTGTCCCTACTTTACCTAAAATGGTCTATTTCGGTAAAGATACTGCGGACCAAATCGGTAGTGCAAATCTCGATTTCGATCTGAACGGCTTCCTCGCACTGCTATCTAGTCAGCGCAAATTCGGATGCCTAACACGCAACTCACCATTCATCTATCTCGCCGGGTAGGCTCAGGCTGACAATGTCCTGTTTCGATGGAGTCATTGATTGGGCAGGTAAGGACTCATTGAAGACCTGGTTCAAGGGTAGTGACAGTGCTGGCTGGGAGGCGCACTATCACTTCCCTTGAACCTTCAGCGCCGCATAGACGGATGCATGTGCATAGAGTCGGCCAACGCCCGGCGCTAATTTCTACCGGGCAGGCGCAGCCTGAGAAGGACGTTCACGAACTTGTGAGTGAAGGCAGGATAAAGGAGATAGTGCCGATGGTGGAATAGCCGGCTCTCACTGGATCTATGCACACTAACAAATTAGGACGCATCATAAATAGTGCACTATCAAATGCCGAAGCGCACTATTGGTGGTGTTTTAACACAATAACTGATTTTCAAAATTTGGACGGAACATGCCGCTATAGCATGAAAAGTGTCCTCTTTGTTAGTGCCTTATATTCAGACTCAGGGAGCGATTATAGTCCTGATATTTTCCACTTTTCACCTTCTCGAGTCAGTTCGATTTTTCTTGCGTGACTCAGGACTTCGTTGGTCGCGTCGACGACCTTATTCCTGGCGAACATAGTATCGATGGAATCCGATTTGGCTTACCTGATCTGCTTCGACAAGCGGGACTGATAGTCGACGATCTGATTTCACCGTTTTAATGAATCTTCTTCATCAGACCCGGAGTTCGGCTCTTTGTTGGTCTGTTAGTGTCTGAAAATCCCAGCCGGGCGGCATGTACCGCCCCTGATATTTTCCAATTTTCATTAGCGGAGTGAAGTGAATTCACGACCCTATCGAGGCTAAGACTCGTTGCGTGCCAATGCTTTGGTGTTATTTTCAGGGTTTCCTTTAATTGTGTTATTTCGTGTGCCAAAATAGGCACGAGTTCGATCTTTTGGATGTCGAGGATGACTGAGGACGAAGTTAAGCGGGCTGATGAAGCATACGCCCTTGCTATCGAGCGAGAAGACTATGCGGCTGCGATTGAGGCTCTTGACTCTTCGATAGAGCTGAGCTCTTCGTCAGCATCGACATTTCGCAATCGAGCGGATGCATACGTCAAGTTAGGCAATGACGTGCGTGCTCTGGAAGACTATCACAGGGCTGTTGAGTTGGACGGCAAGGATGAGGGCGTCTATAGGAAGCGTGGATCTTCTTACTTCAGTTTGAATATGCTCGATGCTGCGCTTACCGATTTCAACCAAGCAATCGCTCTTAAGGATGACGACTCAGCGGCTTACTATAATCGTGGATGCTTGTATTTAGAGTTGAAGGATTATGCTGCTGCAATCGATGATTTTACACGGGCTATAGAGATCGACCCTGGAGGCGGTTCTGCATATGGCAATCGTGGCAATTGCTACGACCTGATTGGTGACTTTCAGAAGGCCGTCGGGGACTTTGATAGGGCAATAGAAGTTAATGCGGAAGATGTATTCGCTTACTTCAATCGTGGCAATGACTATTTCAAGCTCGAGCAATATGAGCGCGCTATAGAGAGCTATAGCCTTGGACTTTCACTTGCACCTGGCGAGGAGCGGCTCTTGCTTCAACGGGCTCGCGCTTACAGCAAGAACGAAGAATACGAGCAGGCTATTGCTGATTATTCCGCGCTGGTTGACGCGAATTCAGATTTTACGATTTATGCTCTGTTAGAGCGGGCCGAGGCTCATGTCAAATTGGGAAGAGACGATTTTGCCGAGGAGGATCGACACAGGGCCAAAGAAGAGGCTGTCTTTTACGAGCGTCTGCAGCATCACACGGCGCTTGATGAGCAATTGATTGCACAGATGAGGAGTATGGGTGATTCGTTAGACGTAGCCCGAGTGATCGATCACTTGTTTGTCTGTTCGCCTTCAAATAGTGAGGATCTTAAGCGGAGACTGGAGATGCTTGGATTCGATGTTGTTGTTAAGGAAGCAGGTTTCTCGAGATCGAAGAAGACAACTGTCGAGTTCCAGGAAAAGGCCACGCCCAATCAGATGAGGGAACGGTCTAGGCAGTTTGTCCGGATTGCTTTTGAGTGCGGTGCCTCATACGATGGGTGGGGATGCAATATCGTTAATGGGATCAGAGCTGATGCACCAGGAAAGTAGTTCGCGAGGCTCTCGGTGTTCATTTTGTAAGAGGTCAGGAAATTGTTGAAGCGCGCAATTAAGGTAATGATTTTAACTTTCACTGCATTTGTTGCGTCCAGTTTCCTAGCTGTAGCAGCTGAAAACCGATACTCAGAATCGGACAAGCAAAATGCTAGACACTTGTGGGCCGCGGCGGTAAAGAAAGGGGACTACGTCCGGGTTATGCTAAGGGAGGTTCATCTGCCGTCAAAGACTGCCGGAAAGGTAAAGGAATTTCTATTAGACAGCATCGAATTTGAATTAGTTAAAGATGATCTGCCAACAGAAGGATACGGTGATTATTGGACTCGAGGGTATAGCATTTTGAAGGAAGTTGTTCGCTCGAGCAAGAAGGAGTTATCATCAGAAGAGGTCCATGGAATATTCTCGCGATATTATCTTCTGGCCAAGAACGTAGCTCAAGCCTATTCTCAATACAAAGCTTCTTTCAATGCTTCTAAGGGGCGGCGACAGATATTGAGAGACAAGTTAGTTCAACTGGCAGGAGAGAGGTCAGTTAGGAGGCTGGATGCAGCGCTTGGGCAATAGCCCGACCGAAATGACTAACAGCTGTCATTGTTTGGATTCACTTGAGTTTTTTCGACGCAAGATGAAGTTTTCTGCTGCGGAAGTCAAAGTCGGCTCGAAGCCGTTATCATCGACGCCGTGAAATTTGAATCTACTTCCCAGGTCGTAGTGGTGCATTTTCCCTGGTACGAGCGCAAGGACAAATGGTTCGTTGTTCATGCTTTGAGCAGAGACGTTATACATTTGACCTTTATCTAGTTCGATAACGTAGACAGCGGTGCCATGCTTGCCGATACCATCATAAATAGCTCCGAAGTGTCCCCTTAGCTCGACGCACCTTTTGTCAGCGCCCTCTATGGATAGGGTTTTCAAAAAATCTTCGTTGCTTACGTTTGTGCCGGGCCACTTCGAGAAGTACCAGACCGCATAGAGTCCGGATGCCAGATAAGTCTGTCGTATTCCCGGCATCAAAAATTTCTTTGTCCGCAGGGAAAACATCTGCGCACTCGTTTGAAAACCATATGCAGTGGCTAAGACGATTGCGAAAAGAGCGCAAGGAAGCATAGGCGGTAGCTTCTTGGAGGCTGGAAATTTCACTGGCAGGCTCTCGTTCTGGTCCTTAGTCTTATTCTAGTCCGACGGACCGGGGCTCGGCTCACCGACCAACAGTTTGTTGATTTCAGGCGATGTGAACTAATCTGACTTTCTCTCGAATAGGCCACCCATGGGCCGCCGACAGATGTCCCATCCCCCAAAAGAAAAACGACCCGCATCTGCCGAGTCGTTATCTCACTTGCTTCGATTACCCCTGCCCGGCTGGATTCGAACCAGCGACCTCATGGTTCGTAGCCATGCACTCTATCCAGCTGAGCTACGGGCAGATGTCTCTCGGGTGTTTCACCCATGGATTATGCATATTACCACAGCGCCAGAGGGTTTCGGCAGAGTTGTGGAGCTGTGTGAACAGCCCGGCGCCGATAATACAGGTATTGCCGGATTGGACCTCGAGAATGTCCGGGATATATACGAAAAGCAACGAGATGTTGAGCGCCGTAAAGTCCTGTATTTACGGGACTTTACGCCGGATCCGGGAGCCCGGATGCGAAGAGCTTTCTAATCTTACTTTTCAGCCATTGCACTCCGTACTTGACTGCCGCATAATGCAAACTTCTGCGATGCGACGTAGTTGGAGGTCCCACCAGTATGACGGATAAGCTGAAGCCGGTCGGCGCACATGCCCAGGAGGGTGCGATGACTTCAGAAGCTGTCGATGGTAAGAAGAATGCAGGTTTGCTCGACTTCTCGCCGATTGCGGACGAGCATCAAGCAAGCATGCTGGCTGGCTTTGTTGGCAAACCCGCAATGGCTAACGGTCCCATTATTATCGACGAGGACGAGCTCCTCCGGGACTTCTCGCAGTGGCTGGAGATGGTGACCAGCCTCCGTAATGACGATGACGCCATGAAGGTGTATGACACCGATAATGTGGCGTCTTCGCAGGCGGCCGAATCGGCTCAGACCACGCAATCAGCCGACTAGCGGGATTTTATTGGAGAGCCCCAGCCCGGGCCAGCTTACCTGCCGCCGCGCCCGCGAGCCCAGTGCAGGACGCTGCCTCGTACTTTGGTGTCCGAACGCGCGCCTCCGCCGCCTTGAGCGTTGGCGCTATGGCTGGGTGGAGGCGCGACTTTGGGATCGTACCCTTTATATGGCGAATAGGCCTTCGGAGTCGTGACTGCTTTCGGCGCTGCGTCGGGCTTCTTGCCCTTAGCGGCGGCTTTCTTCTTCGATGGTTTGAGATTGCCTGCTTTTGCCTGCATACCGCTGTTGAGGTTCTGCCTGACAGGCGGTGGCGCCTTGGGGACGCCGTTATTGACCTGGGGAAGCGTATTGCTGTAGCTGGGAAGAGTCTGGGAAAAGCGCTGGAAGCCTGCTCTCGGCAGAGGCATCGGGGCGCCGGGCGCCATGCCCTGGGCGCCCATCTGTCCGGGCGCTCCGCCGCCCTTGTAATTGATCACCGGTGAATCGTCGGTGATCTGAATTTGCTGGCGTGCCATATAGAAATGTCCCATATTGGGATTGGCGCTGTTGGCATTGCCGGCCCAGGCCGCTTCCCCTGCGACAAACGGCACAGCCGCCAGGGCGAAGCCCGCCAGGAGGCGGGTTATTCTGCTGTGGGTCCTGGTAAAACCGCAAATCGCCATCTTCAACTCCCGAAAGTCATCTTTTCTCAACATTAATGGCTCTTAAGCCAGTTTAATCAACTGCTTACTTCGATGTCAAGGAAAGTGCCCAAAACTCGGGGTTTTGGATAAATTTCCAATTTGCCTTAAACTGTTCCGAGACGACAAGAGGCAGTTCTTTCTTAAACCCCGGCAAGGGACGGGATGCCAAGACATGCTAGACTCTGTCTTTCTCGAGCGGTCATATCAATGAACAGCACTACATTACAGCAGACAGGACAGGCTCAATATACCCCTGGCACAGGCCGGCGGCTCGGGCTCATCGCCGGCACCGGCAAGCTTCCGGCTATTCTGGCTGCCAGCGCCCGGGAGAAAGGCTACGACGTCATCGGTCTGTCTCTGACCGCCGAGGGGCGCGATCTTATCGAGCCTCATTGTTTCAAGGCTTTCGAGATCGCTCCCGGTCAGATCGGGCGGAGCCTGAAGCTGCTGCGCAACGAGGACGTCAACGAGCTGGTGTTCATCGGCAAGATGCCCAAGCTCGATCTGCTCCGGCAGGTGTCCAAGCTCGATTGGACCGCGGTTCGGGAGCTTAGCCGGTTGCCCAATCTCAATGACGACACCATCCAGCGAGGCATGGCCGATTTCGCGGCACGCCAGGGTATGAGAGTCCTCACCCAGACTGAGTTTTTGCGGCATATCTTTCCCGAGGTCGGGGTGATCACCCGCCGGGAGCCCACTGCTGACGAATATGCGGATATAGAGTACGGGGTCAAGATAGCCAAGAACATCGCCAGGCTCGATATCGGTCAGACCGTCGTGGTCAAGGACCGGATGATCCTGGCTGTGGAAGCCATCGAGGGGACCGACGAGGCGATCAAGCGGGGTGTGGCCCTGGCTCGCGGACCGGTGGTGGTGGTGAAAGTGGCACGCTCGGATCACGATATGCGTTTCGATGTCCCTACAGTAGGCATGAATACCATTGAATCCATGATTGCTCCCAATCCAGGCGGCGTGCTTGCTATCGGCGCCGGCGAGACGATGGTGGTGGAGCAGGAGGAGCTGGCAGCCTTCGCGGACAGCCACGGGATCTCCATAGTCGCTATCTAGGCTCACTGTTCGTGCGGGAACATCGCTTTTCCGGGAGCGTCGTCCGAATTTGTGTTCTTGTTCGAATGGTCGCATCCCGGCGGCGCCGGCTTTGAGGGACCTGGGGAAAACCCTGGAGTTTTGGCAGGATTAAACTCCTTGAGCCGGAGGGTGGTTTGAGTGTCATAATTAGAATGTTCCGGCAGGCGAAGTTTTTATCCATGTCTAGAAGTAGAAGAGTGTTCAAGTCGGCAGCCGCATCCTTTCTGGCGTTCAGCGTCATGCTCGTGCCTTCGGTATTGCCGGCGGCGGCAGGACCCCAGGCAGCGAGCACCGGTGGCGGTGATGCCGGTAGTGCCGTAACCGGTGCGCCCGGAAAGAGCGGCGGCGCTGCTCCTTCTCTCCCCTCCCAAGAATCTGTTGCTGGAGATGCTTTCGATGCCAGCGTTTCCACCAATGATGGGGCAGATCAGTCGGAAGACCCTGATACCGCTGATGATGACGAGTTCGAGTCCGGAGACAAGCGAGTATTCACACCGGTGAGTGTAAAAAGCAATCCGGCCGCGGAGGATGCGGCCACTACCATGGCTCGCCTGCAGAACGAGGCTGTCAATCACTTCGAGCAGTCGCAGTTCTATATGTCGAAGTGGGACACCGAGCTCGCCGAGGTGGAGCTCAGGGTGGCGATCATGTACATGCCGACTATGAAAGCGGCGCATCGAGACTATTGCCTGGTGGCGCTGCTCAGGGGCAATCCACTGCGTGCCCTGGCTGAGTTCATGCTGGTGGTTGGTCTCGGCGACCCGATCCCGATATCAGCCGAGCACCGCAAGGAGCTCCTGGTCACCGCCACCAATCTTCACTACAACAAGGGTCTCACCCATGCCGACAAGCGCAGTTGGGAAGACGCCATAGCCGAGCTTCAATGGGCGCTCTCCTATTCGCCCACCGATCCGGTGGTGCATCGCTCCCTGGCATTCGCTTATGCGGCCAGCGGCAATTTCGACAAAGCCGAGCTCTATTACGATTCGACCCTGCAACTCGCTCCCGAGGATGCCTTTGCCCGGGCGGACTTCGCCCAGCTCCTGGAGAAGAAGGGCGATAAGGACCGGGCGGTGGACGAGATGTCCCGGGCGGTGAAGCTCAAGCCGGAAGCCACGGCGCTGCATGTGGATCTGGGCTGGCTGGCGGAATCCAGAGGCGATCTGACTACAGCCCGGGATGAGTTCAGCCAGGCGGTCAAGCTCAGCCCCAGCTATCCGGCTCTCTGGACGCATCTGGGCTCCCTCCACCAGCGTCTTCATGATGATGCGCAAGCCCGGCAGGCCTACGAGAAAGCTCTGTCCATAGACTCGCAGTGCCAGGAAGCCAAAGACGGCCTGGCTCAGTTGCTCGAAGCCCCGTCGGTGCCCGAGAATGTCTCCGAAAAGAGTAGTCTTCCGAAGTAAGACTTCCAGGATTTCGTATTTACACCCATGACTGATCGGGAGCAGGCTCTTATGATGGCCAGGTAAGTCATCGTTTCTCCGGTTCGAGCATTGGGCGACATTCCGCAAGCAAAGACAGGCAGCCAGTTCGAGAATGTTCTCGATGTCACCGGCGGCGTTCTCAAAGCCACACCCGGCAAGCTCTTCGACGAGGTCTATAGCGACGTCACCGAGCGGCCCGGCGAGGTGGCGGGCAAGGCTGCCGTGAGCGGGGTGGTGGGCTATCAGGCCATGAAGGCCATGACGCGCTTTCCGAAAGTCGGCACGGTGGTTGCCCTGGGCCTCGGCGCCTGGCAGCTCGGTCGCTACGGACTGGAGACAGCCGGTTTCATGGACAGGGCTCGCAACGCCGACACCAGAAGCGCCCGGGACGCGCTCATAGACTCGGGCAGCACCTCTCTGGCAAGAGAGGGGACCCTGCTCATCGAGACTCTGCCCGGAGCCATGGCGGGAAGCAGCCTCGCCGTCAGAAGATATGGCGCTCCCCAGATAGGCAGAGCCCTTGCAGAGACCAGGCAGACAGCCAGCGAGATCTATGCTTTCTATGGACCGGGAAGCTCGCGGATTCCCGGTTCGCTGGTGACCAGGGAAGGCAATGTCGATCTGATCAAGCTCGCCGGGTCCTTCGGGCAGAAGAATCCCTGGACCGGCGTGGAGACGGCCCAGTCTTTCGACTTCGCCAGCATGCGTGCCAGCCGGGTCTTTCGCGGGACTTCCGAAGGCGTGAAGCTGCCTTTTGCCGACAAGCCCGGCCGGGTGCTTGTGCACAATCACTCGCCCCTTGCCGAAGGCGGTCTGCGCATGACCGGAACCGACCGGGTCGGCACTTTCGGGACCGGCGTGATTCAGTCGGGTGACGACATGCTGGTTTATGAAGGTCAGGGAATGCTCGGCCGCACAGCCTCGCGAGAGCTCCTCTTCCGGGGCGCCACCGGTGAGGCGACCATGTTCGAATCCTTGGGCGCAATCGGCAAGGGCACCGTCCATATCGTGCACGAGAAGCCCCTGAGCTCCGGACTGGGTCGCATGATCCTGGGCAACAAAGACATCACCAGACCTTTGCCGTCCCTGCAAGAACTGGCTCTGAGAGACGGCTTTCTCTAGAGCGTGATGCCAGTGAATATCCAGTGTATGTCGCAGGTTAACAACTTCTCGATTTATACCGATTGTATATAGACGGCCCGGTTTCCTGTTGTCATCCAGGACCTCGATGCTGAGCGGGTTTTGCTTGTTTTACCTGTTGACTTGTTACAGATTGAATCAATTGAACCCGTGACATAATCAGGAATTCGTATAGAATTGACCAGTCCGGTTGCCGAGCCCGGATCGTATATAAGTTCGCGCTGTCAGAGCCAGCGAGCGCAGTCTATGAGAACTCTACCAGAGAGTGACCGGAGGAGCAGGGACGTGAAAGTAGCCGACAAGCTCAAAGCTCATACGAAGTACCTCTGGTTCGACACAAAGAAGCGCCGGGAGTATATCCGCATCACCGATGATGTCCAGAAGTTCCTGGACGAAAGTGGTATCACTGAAGGTTTCATTCTCGTCTCGGCTATGCACATCACCGCCGGTGTCTATATCAATGATTGGGAGAACGGGCTGATCAAGGATATCGATACCTGGCTCGAAGAGCTGGCGCCGGCCAAGCCCGACTATCATCACCACAATACCGGTGAGGACAATGGCGATGCGCACCTGAAGCGCATTCTCATCAATCACCAGGTGACGGTCCCGGTCACCGACGGCAAGCTGGATCTCGGTCCCTGGGAGCAGATCTTCTATGCCGAGTTCGACGGTCAGAGAAGAAAGCGGGTCATTCTCAAGGCAATAGGTTTTTGAATTATCGAATCGTCCATCATCCATCTAGAAAGAGCGAGGGAGAAAATATGTCAGTGAAAGTCGCCAGTTCGGGTTTTATTAGTACTAGCAGAGGTGCTTCTATGGATCAGGGAATTCAGCGTTCTGAGGCGATTCAGCATATTCGCAGCCGGACACCGGTCAAGAGCTCCATCGATTACACCCAGACTCCGGTATCCGAGATTTTCGGTATCAATGTATTCGGCAGAAACATCATGCGCACGCTTCTGCCCAAGAACGTGTACAAGTCCCTGACTCGATGCATCGATATGGGCGAGCCCCTGGACCCTGCTCTTGCCGATATCGTCGCCAATGCCATGAAGGACTGGGCCATCTCCAAAGGCGCCACCCACTTCACGCACTGGTTCCATCCCATGACCGAGAACACCGCCGAGAAGCACGACAGCTTCCTGGTGTCCGGGGTGAACGAGGGTGGTGCCGTCCTGGAGTTTTCGGGCAAGCTCCTGATCCAGGGCGAGCCTGATGCCAGCAGCTTCCCCTCGGGGGGTATGCGCTCGACCTTCGAGGCCCGGGGCTATACCGGCTGGGATCCGACCAGCCCGGCATTCTTGATGGAGTCCACCAACGGCAAGACGCTCTGCATCCCGACGGTGTTCTGCTCGTACGGCGGTCAGGCCCTGGACAAGAAGACACCGCTCCTGCGCTCTCTCGAGGCCCTCAACAAACAGGCTGTGCGCTTGCTGCGCGCCCTGGGCAACGACGAAGCCAAACGGGTGACCGCCACGGTCGGTCCCGAGCAGGAATATTTCCTTATCGATGAAGCCTTCTACCTGGCTCGTCCCGACATAATCAACTGCGGGCGGGCTCTGTTCGGCGCCAGACCGCCCAAGGGGCAGGAGATGGAAGATCACTACTGGGGCTCCATCAAAGAGCGTGTCCTGGCATTCATGATGGATGCCGAAGGCGAGCTCTACAAGCTGGGCGTGCCGGTCAAGACCAGGCACAACGAAGTGGCTCCCGCTCAGTTCGAGGTGGCGCCCGTTTTCGAGAGCGCCAATATCGCCACCGACCACAATCTGCTTCTCATGGAGGTCTTCCGCAAGACAGCCAAGAAGCATGGCCTGCGCTGCCTGCTCCACGAGAAGCCTTTCAGTGGTGTCAATGGCAGTGGCAAGCACAATAACTGGTCCATGGCGGACGATCAGGGCAACAACTTGCTCGATCCCGGCAGCACTCCCCACGAGAACACCCAGTTCCTGGTCATGCTCACCGCCGTAATCCGGGCAGTCAACCTCCACAGCGGACTGCTGCGCAGCAGCGTCGCCAGCGCCGGAAACGACCACCGCCTGGGCGCCAATGAGGCACCGCCGGCGATCATGAGTGTCTATCTCGGTGATACCCTCACCGATATCGTCATGGCCCTGATCGAAGGCAAGAAAGAGCTGAAGAGCAGGCGCGGTGCCGTCACTCTCACTTTCGACGTGGCTACCCTGCCTGATCTCCCGAGAGACGACAGCGACCGAAACCGCACCTCGCCTTTTGCCTTCACCGGCAACAAGTTCGAGTTCCGGGCCGTGGGCGCCAGCCAGTCCATAGCCTTCCCGAACACCGTTCTCAACACCATCGTCAGCGAGTCTCTCGAGTATCTCGCCACCGAGATCGAGAAGCTAGTGGCAGGCGGTATGGACACGACCGAGGCGGCGGAGAAAGTCGTTCGCGCTACCCTCAAGGAGAATCAGCGCATTCTCTTCAATGGCGACAACTACTCCCAGGAGTGGCACGATGAGGCTGCCCGCCGCGGTCTGCCAAATCTCAAGAACACCGTCGACGCGCTTCCCGAGCTTCTCAAGGACGAGACCCGGCAGCTCTTCGAGAAGTATGGCGTGCTTTTCGAAGACGAGCTCAATGCCCGGTTCAATGTTCGGATCAGCAACTTCTGCAAGACCATCAATATCGAATGGCAGATGGCCAGGAACATCGCCGCCACGATGATCCTGCCGGCGGCGCTCGAGTATCAGAACCGTCTGGCCAGCACCATCGTCCAGACTAGAGCCGCAGTCAGCGGAATCAATACCTCGGTGCACGAGAATCTGTTGCGCATCGTCACCGACAAGATCTCCGAGCTGCGTCTCGCTCTCGATCGCCTGGAGGCGGCTGTGGGCGGCAATGGTGGCAGCAACGGTCATCACGGCGGCGAGGGCGATCAGGTGATTCTCGCCAAGTTCTATCAGGACGAGGTTATTCCTGCCATCGACAGTGTCAGGGCTTCCGCCGACGACCTGGAGCTCCTTGTGGACGACTCACTCTGGCCCCTGCCCAAGTTCCAGGAGATTCTCTATATCTATTAGAGAGCCTCCCGAGAATCGCCAGGAGAAATCGTGGAGACCCGGCTTGCCGCCGGGTCTTTTCTCAGGCTGATAATCGGCGGTGGTACCAAAGACATCGAGCATCGTATATGGTATTGATGACTGCTTCTCCGGCTTTTTATCAGACCTAGAAAGGCTCGATTGTGAGCTACAGCCACGAAGATCACGGCCACGATCCAAATCGCAACACACGCTCCTGCTCGCGCTGCGATCTGGAGTTGCCGTCCTCGGTGCGCATATGTCCCAACGACGGCACCGACATGCTCCTGTCCGACAGCCAGCTTTTCGCCGATCGCTACGAGTTTATCGAGGAGCTCGGTAGCGGCGCCAATGGTGTCATCTACAAAGCTCGTCACGTCACCCTCGACAAGATCGTGGCCATCAAGCTATTGCATGACTTTAGCGGGGAGCCCAGTATCCTCCTGCGTTTTCAGCGCGAGGCCCGGGCCGCCAGCAGTCTCAGCCATCCTAATGTGATCACGATCTTCGATTTCGGCATTCACAACGACAGCCAGCCCTATATGGTCATGGATTATCTCGAGGGCGAGACCCTCTCCGAGCTTCTCAAGTCCGGGGCGGTGCTCGACACCGAAGGCATTCTCGACATCATGGAGCCGGTGGGAAGCGCCCTCGCTCACGCTCACCGCAAGGGAATCCTGCACCGGGATCTGAAGCCGAGCAATATCATGATCGTCAGAGACGGCTATGACAGGAGCCTGGTCAAGCTCCTCGATTTCGGTCTGGCCAAGATCCTCGATGCGGATGATCCGGTCAAGCTATCCGCTTCCGGTGTCGCTATGGGAAGTCCGGCTTATATGAGCCCGGAGCAAGCCACTGCCCATGGTGTGGATCACCGATCGGATCTCTATGCCATGGGTTGCATAATCTACGAGATGATCGCAGGCGATCCTCCGCTGCTCGGGGACTCTCCCACCGAGACCCTGATCAAGCGGCTCAACGGCATTGTCCCGGCTCTGAGAGAAAGCACCGACAGACCTGTGGATCCGGACATGGAGGCGATTGTCACCAGGCTGCTCGAAAGGGAGCAGAGCGATCGATTCCAGTCGGCCGAGGAGGTCCTGACCGCACTAGCGGCTGTGCGCAAGCGTATCGAGCGTCAGAAGGAAGAGCGCGAGCAGGGTGTGCGAAGTCCTCGAAAAGAATCGCAGGCGGACCCCTCCCAGCGTGATACGGTGAAAGATATCAGGCTCAATGAGTTCACCGAAGGGCGAGTGATGGTCTTCGATCCGCCTCTGAGACGGCTTGTGCTTCAGAGCGCCTGCGCCGGCGAGCACTTCGAGCCGGTGATCATTCCGGAGGGCTGGCTGGCCGAGCTCCGGGCCATGCCATTGCCTCTCAAGATCGTGGTGATACTGCTGCTGGTTATGTCGGCCCTGTTCACCCTGCGGTCCATGATCTGTTAGGATTCGAGACGGTCTCAGTCCGATAATGGTCGTCCGGCGACCTCGTGTTGCAGCGCTTTCGTGATTATCGGCAGCTATCGGGTTTGAGATCGGGGCTCCGGGTGTACTAATAAACAGACATACTATATTTATATGGAATGGTTCTGAAGAAATCCGGAAATGAAGACCCGACCAGCTCTTTATGTTTCCTGCGCCGTGGTTCTGGCTGCGGCCGTCTACTGGTGGATGCCTCTCCTCTTGCCGGTGGGCGAGCGGACCCAGGTCTGGATCGAGCAGCGGCTTACCTATTTCCGCGAGCTTCAGCGCGCTCGGGAGGACCTCCACAACGCCGAGCTCAATCATAGAGCCTATCTCCTGACCGGCGAAAGACGCTGGGGCGAGGCTTTCAAAAACGATGCCGAGAGCCTCGAGCACGACCTCCTCAATCTCAAGAATCTGGCCCGGGGAGAGTCGCGCAATCAGGATCTCCTGAGGGCTCTTTCGAACAAGAGCATAATCGCGCTCGAGCAGATGCGGCAGTCCGCCCGGTTGGTCGAATCCGGCTCTCTTCCCGAGCCCAGGGCAGCGATCGAGTCGGAGCCCACCGGAGAGCTCAAAGAGATGAGGCAGGACCTGACACGTCTTGAGGAGGGCGAGTTCCGCGCCGTCGAGGAGCAACTCGTTCTCTACGGCAAGCTCGTTGGTGCCGGACCCTATCCGCTGTTGCTGGTGGTGGTGGTGGTCGGCCTGACCGGTATAGCGGTTTTCTCCTATGGCGGCGACGGCAGGAAGGAGAGCCCCGAGAAAACACCGGGGGAAGGCAAGACAAAAGAACCAGGCACGGCAGAGGAAGGAGAGGCTTTAGCGGCAGGTGAGGCGGAAGCTCCTGCCGGCCCGCAAGAGTCCGGGCAGGTGGCGATTCTCGAGCAGGAGCTCGAAGCCGTGCGCAGTGAGCTGGACCGGCTTGCCCGGGTCGATTATCTCACCGAGGTCCTCAATCTCAACGGTCTCGAGCACGCAATCAGGATAGAGGAGAATCGCATGGGCCGGGGCGGCGGTCATATGGTGACGATTCTGGTCAACTGCGATAACTTCAAAAAGGTCAATGACGGTCTCGGTGTCGCCAGTGGTGATGCTATCTTGAAAGACGTCGCCAGGCGTATCACCAGCGTGCTACGTCCATCCGATCATGTCGCCCGGGTCGGGGGGGACGAGTTCGTCGTGCTCCTGCCCGATACGCAGCTCGCCTACGGCTTGCGCGTAGCCGAGCGGATCCGCATGTCGGTGTGCGACATACCTGTGCACAATGCCCGGGACGTGGTGGAGGTGACCGTTTCTATCGGCGTGGCCACGCTGCCCTCGTCGGTGACCTCGGTGGAGGAGGTGCTGGCCATCGCGCGCCCGGCCCTGAAGCGCAGCAAAGAGCAGGGCAAGAACCGGGTCAGCCTGGGACGTTCGGGCTCCGATCGAGAAGACCAGGCTGTCAAAGAAGAGCTTTCCGAGAAGCTCACCAGTATCGACAACTACCGGACTGTGTTCCAGCCTATCGTCGACCTGCACGGCGAGACCGTGGCCGGCTTCGAGATCCTCTCCCGGGGACCGGAAGGCGCTTTCGAGAATCCCGCCGATTTCTTCCGGGTCTGCGTGGAGAACAATATTCTCACCACTGTCGACCTGCAGTGCCTGAAGCTCTGTATCGGCATGTCTGCCGATGTCGCCGAAGGCATGCGTGTGCATATCAATCTTTTCCCCTCGACCATTCTGGCTACCCCCACCGAGAATCTCCTGGCGCTGTTCCCGGAGGACCGCGGGGGCCGGACATTCTGTATCGAGATAAGCGAGCAGCACTTCGTCGGCGATATAATCGCTCTCAGCGAGAGAATGAGCGGGCTTCGCCAGGCTGGTATCATGGTAGCCATCGATGACCTGGGTTTCGGCAGGAGCTCGCTGGAGAGCCTTATCGCCCTGGAGCCCGACGTGGTTAAAGTGGATCGCAAGTATGTAGTCGGCGTATCGAAAGACCAGGCCAAGCTGCGTCTGCTCAAGCGCCTGGCCAATGTGGCCAAATCCCAGGGAGCCGAGATCGTCGCCGAGGGGATTGAAGACCGCGATGATATGCCGGTCCTTCAGGATCTGGGCATTCACTTCGGTCAGGGCTTTCTCTGGGGAGACCTTCTCGAGGTCCTTCCAGGCAATCCTGATGAGCAGAAGAATCTCTTCTCCAGGGGCGGCAGAGCATGACCGATCCCAAATTCACTCTGGACCAGGCCCTGGGCGAGGGCTGGCAGCTCTTCAAGAAATGCGGCTGGCGCTTTCTCGGACTGCTTTCCATCGGCGGATTGCTCATCATATTGCCGGTGATGGCTATTATCGGAGTCGATTTCGCTCTCCCTCAAGGTGTGAGCAAGCAAGTATTCGGTGCTCTTCTGGCGATCGCCTCGACGATCATCACCGGCTTGATGGAGCTGGGCTGGACCTATGCCCAGCTCAAGTTCGCCGCAGGCGAGAAGCCGACCAGCGACGATCTCTGGGCGCGCAGCGGTAAATTCTGGGCCTTTATCGGCTACGGCTTCATCGTCGGCGCCCTGGCCGGCGGTGGTGTCATCGCCCTGATGCTGCCAACCGGAGTGGTGTTCGGGCTCTATTCGGTGAGCCCGTCATTCCCTGTTCTCGTTCTCGGATTCCTCTTGTTCGGTCTCGGTCTTCTTGCTGCCTTCGCAGGATTGATCTATCTGAACGTGGTTTTCATGTTTGCTACTTTCTTCCTGGTCGATCAGCAGTGCGGCCCGATCCAGGCTCTCTCAGCCAGCTTTGCCATCACCCGCGGAGCGCGCTGGGAGCTGTTTTTTCTCTTGCTGGTCATGAAATTCATCGAGAGCGTTCTGTCCATCGTCGTGGTTATCGGCCACGTCGCCGGGCTGATGTTCACGCGCCTGGTGAAAACCTGCGTCTACAGGACCCTCCTCGCCGCCACTCCGGACGAGGACCTGCCCATCCCGATCATTAGATAAGCAAGGAGGTCTCTTTTGAAAGTATTGCTCCTGTCGATACAGGCTCTCTCGATAGTCTGCCTGAGCTACTGTCCGGCAGCGCTGGCCCAGGAGCCTGCTGGAAAGGAGGTCGATATGGAAGGTCATATCGAGCAAGAGATCATCACCGCCGAGACCGGTCTCAGGGACCTGACCACCAGCCTGCACCATCTCAAGCGAGCCGCCACCGACATACTCACCGAGGTTGAGCGGCAGGACATGGTGGTGGTGGGAGAGCCTGATGTGATCGGACCGATGATCATCCCGGCCATCCCCAATCCGACCGGCACGGTCGGCAGCGGGCAGTTCCTGCCGCCCCGCAAGAAGTTTATCGATTATTTCATGAGCCAGATCGATCATCTGATGCCCATCGTGGAGAAGTCTGCCGAGGCTGTGACGCTGCCGGAGTCGGCTTCGGACCAGGAGAAGGCTGATCGGACCAGGCTCGGCGAATTGATGGCCGAGCTGAAGGGCTGCTTCCAGGCTCTCGACAAGGTGACCGCCGGTCCCCAGTACGACAATCTGGCGATCGCCGGGCAAGCCACCGCATTTGGTGACCTGGTCAAGAGAATCGACAAGCGTTGCAAGAGTCTCTACAAGGCGATGAAGAAGGATCTCGACCACGCGAAGAGCAATGAAAAGAAGCACCGCAGAGAAGTCGAGAAGGAAAAGAAGCTCAAAGACCCTGCATGAGCTCGAGCAGTCCCCGCTTCATATTGAAGACCGCCACCTTCAGGTGGTTGAGCATCATCATCCGTCTTTGCAGGTGCTCTCGTCTGAGAGGAGTCTCGTCGTCCCGGTAATCGGTGAGCATGAGGCGGCATGTCTCATAGTCCCGGCTGTTTTCCGGGGGCATGAGCTTGGCGCTTATCCATGTGTCGATCAGCATTTTCTTGCGATCGATCTTGTCTTTCGAATCCGGTGGGATCGAGGTGAGATAGCGATCGACGCTTCCGGGAATCGAGAAGTCCTCGGCGCTGGCCATACCCATGATATAAGCGAGCATATTGCCGTAGGACTTCTTGTGGATCCGGTTTACCGTTGGGATCTGCAAGGTGATCAGCTCCAGGGCTCCGGGGACGGTACCGGCAACGATAGTGGTGATTCCCGTGGGCACCGAGAGCCGGGGCTGGCGATAGGATGGAAGGGTGAGAATGCCCGAGATCGTCCACAGCGATGCGTTGGCCACGGCATTGATACGATTCGCCCAGAGTAGTTTGCGATCTTCTCTCTCGCTCAACTGGGCAAGCAGAAAATCATCTCGCTCTTGCTCGAAGTCTATCTCGCTCATACAGTAATCCACTTCGAGGCTGGCTCTGAGAATTCTCTGGCTCACCGTGGTGGTGACGCGATCGAGCCTGTTCATGAGCTTGTCGACCAGGTCTTCGTCCTTCTCCGGATCGAGTCTCTTGATCGTGTCTCTGAGCCTTTCGATATGCTCGAGCTGAGGAATGATCCCGATTATCCGGGCGAGCTCCTCTCCTTTCGGGGTGATCATACCGGAGGGCAGGTCCTTCTCTACATCCCTGAGAAGAGGAAGCCCCTCGGCCAGAAGATGTCTGGCCTTCTCCCGGTTGCCATTGTTTCTGTCGTCTCCCTCGGCCCGAGCTCCGGGATACGCCAGGAGCACAAGGAAAGCCGACAGAAGAGCGCCAGCACTGGCGCTTCTCCAGCTCATGCTTTCGCGACCGTGACCGGGGCGCTCTTGAAAGCAGGGGTCCTGGATCGGCTGTCCAGGCGCGGCTTGATCAGGACATTCGACTCGGGATAGAACATCGCCACCACGCCCTGGCGAATATTGCCGACCACCACCTCGATATTGTCCATGGTGCCGGCTTCGCCTTTTACTCTTATGCGCTCGCCGTCTTTCATGCCGTGCCTGTCGGCGTCTTCCCTGGACATGAGGATGCAGAATCGGTGAGGAATGCCCCGGTAGATATCCGGCTCCTCGTAGACGACGGTATTGAACTGCCCCTCCGAGCGCAGGGTGACAAGGGTGAGCCCGTCGGCGTCGACCTCCGGAAGAGGCGTCTTGTGCATGATCGCCCTGCCGCTGGCTGTGGGAAAGGTGGGATTGTGAAAGATCCTGCCTGAGATGGTGAACTCTTTACCGGTCTCGTCTATGGCGGCGAGCTCCCGCCATCCCGGGATCGCCTCGGCGATGAGCTTGCGGACTTCCCGGTGATCTCTCAGGCGGTTCCAGTCCACCGGCTCGTCTCCCAGGACTTTCGAAGCGATGTCGCAGACTATCTCGGATTCGGCTTTCAATATACCGCCGATGTTGGGACTGCCTCCCACCGAGAGCCTGACGAAGTTGAACATCGATTCCTGGGAAGTGGCCTGAGGCTCCTCGTCCCTTGCCAGAACAGGCAGGATCAGGGTGGTCTTGCCGCGTCCGTGGAAATGGCCCGGGTTGAGCTTGGTGGACAGGTAGACCACGGTCTCGATATTGCGCATGGCCTGACCGGCCCAGTCAAGATCGGGGTTGGAGCCCCAGAGATTGCCGCCGAGACAGAAGAGATACTTGAGCTTGTGTTTGGCAGCTGCTTCCATCATGGCATATGTGTCATAGCCCGGGCTGTCGGGGAAAGTCTTGCCGTAAGCATTCTCCAGGGCTTTTCTGACATCTTTTTGCAGGGCCGGGGTGAAGCCGATGGAGCCGACTCCCTGGACATTGCTGTGACCTCGAATAGGCATCATGCCGGCGCCGGGGCGGCCGACATTGCCGGTGGCGATGGCGATATTGGAGAGAGCCAGGACGTTGTCCACCCCGGAGGCGTGGTGGGTGAGACCCATGGCCCAGGCGAAGATGGTGCCTTTCGAGGCGGCGATTTTCTCGGCGACAGTCTCGATGGTGGCGCGGTCGACACCACCGCCGCGCTCGATCGCCTCCCAGCTCAGAGAGCGGGCGTGAGCCAATGCCTCTTCGCTGCCTTCGGCGTGCTCGGCGACAAACTCCTCATGGACTTTGCCCTTCTCGTCCAGGGCTTTGAGAATGCCGGTCATGAAAGCGACATCGCCGCCGGCGAATGGTTGCACATACAGTGTCGCTATCTTGGTTCCGAGAAGCATCGACTTGACCTTGGAAGGCACATGGAAGACTTCCAGACCGGGCTCTTTGATCGGGTTTACGACAATGACCTCGCCGCCGCGCTCTCTGAGGTTGGCGAGCTGGGTCATCAGCCGGGGATGGTTGGAAGCCGGATTGGCGCCGATCAGGAAGACCAGATCGCAGGCAGCGATGTCTTCCAGGGTGATAGTGGCGGTGCCGGTGCCGAAGGCCATTTTCAGTCCCACTCCGGATGCCTGGTGGCAGTAATAGGAGCAGTTCATGACATGGTTGGTGCCGTAGACGCGAGCGAAGGACTGGAGCAGGAAGGAGGCTTCGTTCGAGGACCGGCCCGAGGCGTAGAAGGCCACTTGATCCGGTTTCGAATGTGTCTTGATCCGGATCAGGGGATCGCTTGCCATCTTGATTGCTTCGCCCCAGGTGATGCGCCGGAATCTGTCTCTGCCAGGCTCGAGAACCACCGGATAGGTCAGCCTTCCCAGATCCTCGGCTTTTTTCGGGGTGAGATGAAGGAGGTCGTCAAGGCTGTTATCCTCGAAAAAATCTTCCGGGAGGGTGCCGGCCATGTCGGCGGCCTGTGCCTGGAGGCTCTTCTTGCAGACCTCGGGGAAATGACCTTTCTCGTTGACCATGCCGCCCTTGAGCCCGCCCATGCCAAGAGCACAGGTCTTGCAGGCGTTCTGGGAGCGCATCTTGCTCCACATCCGCAGGGGACCGACTTCGAGGGCTTTATCTATCGTATAGCGGACAGCCTGCCAGCCTCCGCCAGGTTTGGTTTTGCGCATCTATTTAAATGATTCTTTCAGGGCGCCCTTGATTATAAGGTAGTCTGCTAAGCTTTCCTGCATGCTCGTGAGGTTATTTCTGGCCTGCGCTCTTGTACTGCTTGCTTTCTGCCCGGCAAGCCAGGCTTCGCCGCCGATTAATTTGCTCAAACCACCACCGGGATTCAAGGTCAGCGTCTACACTCCGGATGTGCCCGGGGCGAGGGCCATGGCCCTCGGCGAGAAAGGCACGCTCTTTGTCGGCAGCATCACTTTCAATCAGGTCTATGCCGTCACCGACACTGATGGCGATGGGAGCGGCGACCGGGTGCGGATAATCGCCCGGGACCTCAATCATCCTAACGGTGTCGCTTTCAAGGACGGAGCCCTCTATGTGGGGGAGATCCATCGGGTGATCCGTTTCGACGATATCGAGAGCCGTCTCGACAATCCGCCGGCGCCGGTGGTTGTCAACGACTCTTTTCCGAAAGAGGAATGGCACGGCTACAAATATATCCGCTTCTCCCCGGACGGCTGGCTCTATGTCCCTGTCGGCGCTCCCTGCAATGTCTGCGAGAAAGCCGATGAGCGCTTTGCAACCCTGATGCGCATGCGTCCGGACGGCAAGAATCTCGAGATCTTCGCCCGGGGTATCCGCAATACCGTGGGTTTCGACTGGGACCCGGTGAAAGGGGAGATATGGTTTACCGACAACGGTCGCGATCATCTCGGCGACAATCTCCCTCCCGACGAGCTCAATCACGCATCCAGAGCCGGTCTCCATTTCGGCTTCCCGTATCGATACGGAAAGGACATCCCTGATCCCGAGTTCGGCTACAAAAAGCCCCGGGCCGCCCGGTTCGAGCCCTGTGCCATGCCCCTGGGAGCCCATGTCGCGGCTCTGGGAATCCGCTTTTACAGGGGCGAGATGTTCCCGTCCATCTATCGCGAGCGGGCTTTCATCTGCGAGCACGGCTCCTGGAATCGCAGCACCAGAAGCGGTTACAGAGTCAGCATGGTGACTGTGAAAGATGGAAAGGCCACGCGCTACGAGGGGTTTATGGATGGTTTTCTCAAGAAGGGCGAGAACGGTGACGAGCCCTGGGGAAGACCGGTGGATCTCTGTTTGATGCCTGATGGATCGCTCCTGGTCTCGGACGATTATGCCGGGGCGGTCTACCGGGTCAGATATGAAGGTTTGAATGGACAGGAAACGCATAAATGAGGAGAAGACCATGAAGCGCACCCTGACGATGGCTGGAATGCTTGCGATAACAGTGACTCTCGCCGGATTGACGGGGGACCCCTGTCTGGCGACGGATGTGTCCAGCTATGTGAAGGCGGTGCCCTCGGCCCAGGGGGTCGACGAGCTCCAGGCCCAGATACAGAGAAGAATCAGCGATGCCTCTTTTGCCGGCAGGCTGAGCAAGAACGCGGCCCAGGAATATACCAGGGATCTCGATCGAATAAGCGATCTCGAGGCCAGTTATCGAGCCTCTGATGGCCGGCTCTCTGTCTGGGAAACCTTGAAGCTCTATTATGAGCTCGATAATCTCAGCCGCAAGATGGAGCTGGCTCTCACCGATCGCAACGTTCCCGATGCCGATATAGCAGCCCGTCTCAAAGAGCTCTACAACCGGGTTGACGACGGTCTCAAGTGGAACCGGCTCACCAGCCAGGAAGGCGGCGGTTTCAAATACGACCTCGATCGTGCCCGGGACCTCTCCAGGCTCGCGAGCGAAGGCGATCAGATTGCGGATCAGCAGGCCTTCCGGATCGGGCTGGAGCTCGACAAGATCTCGGGACGCCTGGAAAGCACCATGCACGAACGGCAACTCGTGTTCAAACCCATCGACCCGGCTCGCGACGCGGTGGAGAAGCAGATCAAGGACGCCCTGGCGGCAAGCAAGATAAACGACGCCGAAGCGGGCGCAGCCAGGAGCGAGTTCCAGCGGATAGCGGACCGGGAGACCAGGCTCAAGGAGCTGGGCCGGCCTCTCTCCAGTGACGAGACTCTCGCGCTGGCTCTCGATCTCGAGAAGCTGGCGGGCAGGCTCGAAGGTGAGTCCGGGCAGAAAGGCAAAGACTACGGCGACAGTTACGGCGAGAAGAAGAAGAAAGTCGAGAGCCGCATCGCCGGTGGTATCGTCACCGGCAAGCTCACTCTTCCCGAGGCGCATTTCCTCCGGGATCAGATACGCAATATCGAGAAGAAAGAAGCGCAGTGGCTGAAGACTTCGGGCAAGCTTACGGAAGAAGCCCAGAAGGCCCTCATGCTCGATATCGAGAAGCTTTCCAACGACGTCGAAAAACGGCTTCTGGACAGCCGCTTCTCCTGGAGCGGTGCCGCCGACAGCATCGATTCTCTGCGCAGGCGGATCAGCGAAGCCGGGGAAGCCGGTCGCTTGAGCGCCGGCAGCCGCAAAGATCTCGACGGCGATATCGAGCGTGTGGAGAAGCTATGGGAAGGCGCAAGAGCCGATGCCGAGCAGGGGCTCTACCGCCTCGACGAGTCCATGCAGGTGGCGGTCGCCCTGGACGCGCTCAATCGCAAGCTCGTCGACAGTCTCAGCGACAGGGATCTGGCTCTTCCCCAGGTGGACCAGCGCAAGACAGCCATCGAGGCACGCATCGCCGCCGGTATCAGCTCCGGCCGTCTCAATCCCTGGGAAGCCGAGCGCTTTCTCGATGAGTTCGACCGCATAGCCGAGCGTGAGAACGCTTACCGGATATCGCACACCGGTATCACGGACAGGCAGAAAGTTGCCGTCGCTCTTCGCCTCGAGCAGCTGTCCGCCAGGATAGAATCGGCTATCCATGACGGCGTCGGCGCCATGCCCTCGGTGGAGTCCCGCAAGCAGAGCCTGCGCGAGGATATCGAGGAAGCGACCATCTCGGGGCGCCTGCTTGATTCGGAAGCCGAAGAGTATCGGTCCCGCCTCAAGTCCGTCGAGGAGGCCGAGGGTGACGGGCTGTCCGCCAGGCAGACCCTCAAAATAGCCAAAGACCTCCATGAGCTCAAAGTCTCTCTCGATCGCGATCTCGCCGATGTCGAGATCGGCATGCCCGACGTGGACAAGCGCAAGCGCGATCTGTTCGCGCGCATATCCGGTGGTGTCACCTCGGGCCGCCTGAGCCAGAAAGAGGCTCAGGAGCTCCGGGCGGAGTTCGGCGAGATCGAGGGGCTCCGCAAGAAGTATGCGGCGGATGGCGGATTGAGCCGCGGCGAAGGATCGATCCTGGCTTATAAGATCGAGCGCCTCGCCAGCCATGCGGAAGAGCGGATGCATGACGAGCAGATCGAGCTTCCCAGTGTGGCCAGGCTTCAGGACGACCTGGACAAGCGGCTCGCCTCCTCCGTTGCTTCCGGGCAGCTCACTCTGGCGGAAGTCGCCGAGTTCAAAAAACAGCTCGACGAGATCGGTCGCATGGAGATGGGCTTCCGTTATACAGGCTCGGGTCTCAGCTATCCGGAGACCCTCATGCTCGCCCAGGCGATAGGCGATCTCGAGGGACGGGTGGACCGGGTCCTCGCCGAGAAAAGCAGCAACTGGAACGGCTTCGATGATCGTCTGGACAAGACCGCGAAAAAAATCGCCGATACACTGATTGCCAAAAAGATCACTATCGACAGCGCCAACACCCTCAAAGCCGAGCTCGATCGCATCAGCAAGGCCAAGATTGCCTTCGCCCACTCCCTGGGGGGCTTCGATCTTGAGGAGACCGAGACCCTGGTCCGCGATCTGGACAGGCTCGATGCCGAGATCGATCTGCGCGCCCGCGGTCAGAGCTTCGCCTGGAGCGATATCGACCGGCGCGAGGCTCTCATCGAGAAGAACCTGGTCCAGAGCATCAAGCTGGGCAAGCTCGATAAGAGCCGGGCCAGCGCCATCAAGGATGAGCTCGATAAGATCCGCCGCGCCAAGGCTGCTTTCACTCTCACCGACGGTGGTCTCAACTACTTCGAGAGAGTGTCCCTGGGCGAGGCCCTGGACAAGCTCGACAGCATGATGAAGAGCAAGATCAAATAGGTTCGTTTACGCGGCTTATTTCCTGGCCAGGGTGCGCTTGCGCATGCGTACGCTCTGAGGGGTGATCTCCACCAGCTCGTCGTTCTGGATATACTCGAGACACTTCTCGAGGCTCATCTCCACCGGCGCTTGCAGGGTGACCATGACATCAGCCGTGGAGCTACGCACATTGGTGAGCTTCTTGGTCTTGCAGACGTTGACGCTCAGATCCTGGGGACGGTTGTTCTCGCCCACCACCATGCCGCCATAGACGCGGGTGCCCGGGGTGATGAAAAAGACGCCCCGGTCTTCGGCGCCCTGGATGGCATAGGCTGTGGCAACGCCTTCTTCCCAGGCGACGAGGACACCGTTGCGCTGCTGGGGGATCTCACCGGACCAGGGGCGGTATTCCATGAAGGCATGGTTCATGACGCCATTGCCCTTGGTGATTCTCAGGAATTCACTGCGGAAGCCTATGATACCCCTGGTGGGGATGGTGAACTCGAGGAGGGCTTGAGTCCCTTCCACGGTCATGTTCTGCAACTCGCCCCGGCGCGGTCCCAGGGTCTGCATTACCGGTCCGGTGTAGTCTTCAGGGAGGTCGATGATCAGGCGCTCGAAGGGCTCCATCTCGACTCCGTCGATATTCTTGAGGATGACCTCCGGCCGCGAGACCTGGAATTCATAGCCTTCCCGGCGCATAGTCTCGATCAGGATGCCCAGGTGCAGCTCGCCCCGACCGCTGACCACGAATGTATCTGTGCTGGCGGTCTCTTCCACTCTCAGGCTGACATTGGTCTCGAGCTCTTTCATGAGCCGGCTGCGGATCTGTCTGGAGGTGACGAATTTGCCTTCCTGCCCGGCAAAGGGGCTGTCGTTGACGAGAAAGGACATCTTCATGGTGGGCTCGTCCACTTTGATGCGGGGCAGAGCCTCGGGAGCCTCGCTGGCGGCTACGGTGTCGCCGACATTGATATCCGGGAGCCCGGCGATAGCCACCAGGTTGCCGGCTTCGGCATATTCGGCCTCGACCCGTTTGAGCCCGTGGAAGGTGAAAAGCTTGCTTATCTTGCCCGCCACCTGGCTGCCGTCCTCTTTGAGGAGCACGACACCGGCGCCGGTGCGGATGGTGCCGGCATGAATGCGACCTATGCCTATGCGGCCGAGATAGTCGCTATAGTCCAGGATGCTTATCTGCATTGCCAGGGGCTTGTCCGGGTAGGCTGCCGGGCTCGGGCAGTGGGCGATGATCATATCGAGAAGGGGTCTGAGATCGCCGTCTGTTTCTTTCTCGGGCTCATGGGTGGCGATGCCTTTGACGCCGGAAGCGAATATATAAGGAAACTCGAGCTGCTCTTCGCTGGCGCCGAGCTCCACGAAGAGGTCGAAGACCTTGTCCACGGCGATATGGGGATCGATATTGGGGCGGTCGATTTTATTGATCACCACGATCGGTCTGAGATTCTGCTCCAGGGCCTTTCTGAGCACGAAACGGGTCTGGGGCATGGGACCTTCGCCGGCGTCCACCACCAGGAGACAACCATCCACCATGGAGAGGATACGCTCCACCTCGCCTCCGAAGTCGGCGTGACCGGGGGTGTCCACTATATTGATCAGGTGGTCTTCATAGGTGACGGCGGTGTTCTTGGCGAGGATTGTGATACCGCGCTCGCGCTCCAGGTCGTTGCTGTCGAGTACGCAGTCCACCACATCCTGGTTCTGCCTGAATATGCCTGTCTGGTGAAGGAAGCCGTCGACCAGGGTGGTTTTGCCATGATCGACGTGGGCGATGATGGCAATATTTCGAATTGAGTTCAGGTCGTGGTTTCCGTTCATGGTAGGCCTTACTGTCTTGTTGTATCCTTTAGTCAGTGTAGCGGTCATAGTGGGCTCAACTTTGGTTATGGTGGTAGGGACTGTACTGAGGAGTCATGCCGGCGGATATCTGGTTTATCTGAGCGAAAAGGACATTACCCTTCAGTGCCAGGCGCGGGGTCGATTGAAAAAAGAACGGGTCTCGATCCTCACCGGAGACCGGGTCGAGCTTGCTGACCTGGATTTCGACCAGCAAACGGGTCTGATCACTGCTTGCCTGCCCCGGTGGAGCCTCTTGTCTCGACCGCAAATAGCCAACGTAGATCAAGTCGTTATTGTACAGGCTGTCAGGCAGCCGGAGTGGAACCAGCTCTGGTGCGACCGTTACATTGTCCACTTTCAGCTCGAATTGCCTGATTGTACGCCGGTTTTGTGTTTTAACAAATGTGACCTGGTGGACCAGGAGGTCGCCCGAACCTTACGCAGGGTTTATGAATCTCTCGGTTACCGGGTCCTCATGGTCTCCGCCCGGACCGGCTCGGGGATCGAAGAGCTCGCTACCATGCTCGAGAACAAGATCACCGTTTTTGCCGGACCGTCCGGGGTGGGCAAGTCGAGCCTGCTCAATGCCCTGGAGCCTTCCCTCAATCTCAAGATCGGGGTGATGGACAACGAGTATGGAGTGGGCCGCCATACCACCACTTATTCGGAGATTTACCGGGTCAATCGTGCCGGTGGTCAGGCCTGGGTGGCCGATACTCCGGGCTTCAACCTCGCCGAGCTCAGGCATCCGGAGCCTGTGGATGTGATGTGGCAGTTTCCGGAGGTGATCAATCTCTCCTCCGAGTGCCGCTTCTCCAATTGTCTGCATCTCGTGGAGACAGGCTGCAACGTCATAGACAAGGTGGTGGAGCTCGATATATGCGAAGCCTATGACGGCAGTCAGGTGCCACCACCTCTGGTTAGCCGGCAGCGTTACGACAATTATGTCACCATCGTCAACGAGGCCCAGCAGGAGCAGAGCCTGCTCCGGGAGACCTCCACCAAGAAGGAGTCATCGGTGAAGCAGGTGGGCGGTCGCAAAGGCAAAGCCGTCTCCATCCCCCGCTTGAGCGGGCGCTATCGGGCGGAGAGCCGGCGTACGCAGAAGCAGAGGCTGGACGCCGGAATATCCACCGAAGACGACGATGAGCCGACCGAAGATAACGCGCAATGATCCGGTAATTATCCGTAATATTTTGATTCTGCTTTACTCCGGTATCGCTCGTGGTGCCAGCCTTGGAAAAGCGCAAATCCCGATAGTCTTGAATTTACATAACTTCATTACCGTCGCGGTGGATTTCGCGAAATTTCCCTGCTTTCAGGAAGCAATCAGTGCCCAGGGCGATGGTGACGAGAGCCCAGGCGAAAAATGGCTGGATCACCACGGGCAGGAAGAAAGTGAGCAGGAAGAAGACCCAGGAAAGAGCCGGGAAGCCAAGGATGAGATAGCGCAGAACGAGTAGCCTGGTTCTGTCGAAGTCGCCTTCTAGAGGAGGGCTTTCCATAGGATAGCCGCCGATAACCGAATGCATCAGCCAGATTGCAGGCAGGGTGACGAAGACATAGTCCTGGCGGTGCGTATGGGGGCTTATGACAAGAAGCACCAGGACAGTGATAGAGCTCAGGATCATGAAACGCCTGTCATTCTCCGCTTCATTGCTTTTACTTCGCCGACGGCTCTCGCGGTACCAGATGTAACCTATATAGAGGCTGACAGCCACCCAGACCAGGGCCGTCACCAGGTGGATGGCGCTGCCGTCGTTACCGAAAAGCACCACGAGCTGACCCCTGAGATTCTGCTGGGCGTCAGGCGATACCCCGGTGGTCAGACCGCTTATCTCGCCATACTTGAGGGCCTGGGGATAAGAGAGAACATTATGAGGACCGAGTATCACCAGGGAGGCGATGAGATAGACGAGACCGGCAAGGGTATAGCCGGCAAAAAATCTGATTCCGCCAAGGAAAATGCCGGTGAGGAGCATGACCGGCGCGTATTGCGGCTTGAGCAGGCAGATGCCGCCGAGCAGGCCGGCCCGGAACCACATCTTCTCTTTGAGAGCGATGAAATACCAGATGAAGAAAGGATAGATGAGAAGCGCCACCTGACCGAGCTTGAAGCAGACCCAGGCGGGAAATGACGCGAAAGTGGCTATATAAGTGAAATAGCGGCTGAACTTCCCTTTGATGGCTGTTTTGAGCAGGCTATGGATACTGAATACGACGCCGGCCATGCCCATGATCTCCCAGGCTATCCATGCCTGTTTCATGCCTGTGAGCGGAAGGGGCATATTGAGGACGAAAAGATAGGGCGGGTATTGCGAGTAGAAGATCTTCTCGAGCTTGATATCGGGCACGAGCTTTTGCAGATACTGATTCTGCAGAACGCCGTCATAGATGTCTATGCGGCTTTTGAGCGCTTCCCAGGCGAGGATGCCGTTGTTGTAGTAGAGCAGGAAATCGGCGGTGAAAACGTCGTCCCCCCTTCTATAGGCGAAGATCTTGTCGTTGAGGAACTCGCCCACGGTATTGCCGTAAGTGACGATCGCCCAGAGCAGAAGAAAGGAGAAATAGGCGAACCAGAGCTTTTTGAGCGAGTCAGGCTCATTTGCCATTGAATTTCTCCCAGGCTGACGGGTTGACCATATGGGCGGGCTGGCGCCCGGCGAAAGCGTCCACGATGGCGTCCACCGCCAGGCTGGTCATGCGCTCCCGGGTGTCCACGCAGGCTGATCCTATATGCGGTGTCAAAACGACATTGTCCAGGGTCTTCAGGCGCTCCGGCACATTGGGCTCGTCCTCGAAGACATCGAGACCGGCGGCGAAAATCCGCCCGGCCTCCAGATGAGCCACCAGGGCGTCCTGGTCGATGACGGCACCCCTGGCGGTGTTGACCAGGACCGCTCCGGGCTTCATGAGCTCGAGCTCCTTCTTCTTGATCAGGTGCCGGGTGTCCTCCTTGAGAGGGCAGTGAACGCTTATGAAGTCTGACTCTCTCAGGAGCTCCTCCAGGCTTACCCGGCGAGCCCCGAGCTCCTGGCTGTTCTCCTTCTCTCTCCTGCCGCTGGCTGAGGTATAGATGATCTTCATACCGAAAGCCCGGGCACGTAAGGCGAAGGCTCGCCCGATCCGGCCCATGCCGATGATACCCATGGTCTTGCCGAAGATGTCCGGGCCGAGCATGAGGTCGCTCTTGAAACCGGTCCATCGTCCCTGTCTCACATAGCGATCGGCCTCGCATACTCGCCGGCTGGCCGCCAGCAGAAGGGCGAAAGCCAGGTCGGCGGTGGCATCGTCCAGGACGCCTGGGGTATTGCAGACGATAATCCCCCGGTGGCTGGCTTCCTCGATATCGACATTGTCGAAGCCCACCGCCCGGTTCGATATCATGCGCAGGCGCGGGCAGCGATCCATGATACCGGCGGTGATGCCGTCCAGCGGCTCGCTGAGCACGGCGTCGACGTCACCGACGAGCCTCTCGATCTCCGCCTCGGGTAGGGGCATATCGCGATCGTGCTGGGAAAAATCCGCTACCGATGCCAGCTTCTCCGCCGCCGGTCCGGAAAGCCTGCCGAACACCAGGACTTTCATCAGACGGTTTCCCCGACCTGGGCTCTCTCGCTGAAGACCATGTGTCCTGTCAGGGTTCTTCTCACGGCTTCGACCTCCATCTGGGTACGCTGGTCGTCCCAGCCCGTGATACCCTGCACCAGCCGAGCCACTTTCTCGGCTGCCTCCAGGGTCTGCTCCTGGTGTACCAGACCGAGCCTGATCCGCCGGAAGAGAATATCCTCCAGGGAGACTGCCATCTCGTTTTTCACTACATGAAGGACTTCCGCCATGATCGGCGGAAAATCGGGACAGATGCGCTTGTTCAGATAAGAATCCCGCTCCACCGCATCGAGGATATCGAGAGCGCTGGCACCATAGCTCCCTATCAGGTGATCCAGGGTGGCAGGCTCGATCCCGAGCTTGCGCGCCCGGGCGGAGATCTCCGCGGAGGTCGTCAGGTAGCCCTGTTTGGAGCCCCAGCCGCCGAGCATGGTGGTGCCTGTTTCGGATTGACCGGCGGCGTTGCCGCCGGGAATGCTCGTCAGGATCCTGTCCACCACGTGGCCGGCGAGAATCCGATAATTGGTAAGCTTGCCGCCGATAAGGCCGACCATATTGGCAGGACCGTCGAATAAATGATGCTCTCGAGAAAGTGTTGAGGTAGTGCTCTCTTCGTGCCCGGAAGCTTCCCTGATCATGCTGCTGTCCGAGGCGCCCACCAGGGGTCTCAGACCGGCCCAGGCGGCGATGACGTGCTCCCGGTCCAGCACTCTCCTGCCGGCATACTCGTTGACCACGCCGAGGAGATAGTCTACTTCTTCGGGCTCCGGCAGGGCGTTGTCCACGTCGCCTTTGAAAGAGGTATCGGTGGTGCCGATCATGAGCGCTTTCTGCCAGGGCACCACGAATACATAGCGATGGTCCCTGGTCGGCAGGAAAAGCGCCGAGGCGGTTTCGAAAGCCGACTGGGGCACCATGATATGCACACCCTTGGCCGGAACCACATGGCTTTTCCATGACGGGTCGGTCATTCTTGCGACCTGATCCGACCAGACACCGGCTGCGTTCACGCAGGATCTGGTGGCAATGGTGATATCGGTTCCCGAATAGCGGTCATGGCACTCCACCGCGCTCACCAGCCCGTTAGCAAGCTTGATCCCTGTGGCTTTCAGATAATTGACGCAGAGCGCCCCCATCTCGGCGGCGGACTTCAGGACTTCGATGACCAGCCTGGAGTCATCGGTTATGCAATCGTGAAACTTGAGACCGCCTCTGATCAGATCCTGACTCAGAGACGGTGCCATTTCGAGCACCACCTGCCGGCTGAGCTTCTCGTGACGTTTTATGGAAGCGAGCTGACCGGCCAGGATGTCGTAGAGGGTCAGACCGGCTCTGGCTTTCATGGCGAAGAACCGGTCCTTCTCGACAATGGGCAGGATAAAGCTAAAGTCTTTCACCAGATGCGGCGCGAGCTGCTCGAGCAGGGCTCTTTCGTGACAGAGCTCTCTGGTGAGGCGGAAATGAAACTGCTCCAGATACCTCAGTCCGCCGTGAATCAGCTTGGTTGTCTTGCTGGAGGTCCCCGACGAAAAGTCGTCCTTTTCCACGACCACCGCCTTCAGACCGCGGCTGGCCGCGTCCTGGGCGATACCGGCGCCGACGATGCCGCCGCCGATTATGACGATGTCGAATTCTGTCTCTTTTACCGCGGCAAGCGCTTCGCTTCTTGATAGCATCGGTTCGGGCCGGTTACGGATATCCAGCGACTATAATGCACTGAGCGCGAGCCTGCCCCGTCAACCTTGACGATTTCTAATACTGAGATTCAAGAAGAGTTTTGTTAAATGCCTGTCGGTGCACGAAGAGGCAGGAAGTGCGCTGCCCTCAGCCGATTTCGTACCCCTCAACAACCTTATTTTTTGCCCATCTTGCTTGAAAGGTCCAGTGACACCGGCGAGAATTGGCGGCTGATTGACATGATCGATACTTCTCAACGAGTTTCTGGATTACTGATGAACAAGCCAATTTTTCGAGTAGCCCTGGTCCTTGTCTCCGCCACGGTCTTCGCGTCCAGCACTAATTGCGGTGCGCTCGCTCAAGACGATCTTGGTCTCGGGGTCAACCAGAGCAAGCCGGCGGCTCCGAGAACCCATGCCACCAGGCAAGCCAGACCGAACAGAACGGCTCGTCCGGGGACCCATCAAGCTCCGGCGACCCGCGCCAACTCAGGGGCCGGCGCCACCATGAGCGAGGTCCGCCAGGACGTCGTCCGGGAGCTCGAGCGCCTGGCGACTCCCCAGACTCCTGACGCCCAGCACAAGATAGACGTGATCAATAAAGAAGCAGAAGAGCTGTTCCAGAAGGGAATGTACCAGGACGCCCTGCTTCGCTGGCAGAAGGCTTACGGCGAGTCCATCGAGACGAAATACTCCGAGGGTCAGGGTCTGGCTCTTACAGGAATGTGCCGGGTCTATGTCAGCCAGGGCAAATATGTCAAAGCCAGGCACCTGGGCGAGAACGCCGTAGAAGTGCTGGCCGCCATCAACAGCCGGACCTTGCTGGGCAAGGCCAGGATAGCCCTTGCCCAGGCCTACACCGGGCTCGAGAACCATGTCTGGGCTGCCAAGCAGCTCGACGCCGCTCTCGAGCTCATCGTCAGCAACGCCGATAAAGAGCCCCTGGAGGCTGCCGACATTTTGAGAATGTCCGGTGGCTTGCTCCTTCAATATAAAAAGGTAAAAGAAGCAATTCAATTCTTTCAGGGCAGCGCCAAATATTCGGAGCAGGGCGGCGATCTCGCCTCGGCTCTCTGGATGCATACGCATGTAGCCTCGATCCTCACCGAGCTCGGTTTTTATGTGGCCGCTCTCGAGGAAGCCCAGAAGGCTGTGGTGATTTCCGAACGCATCAAAGACCCCCGGGCGAAGATCACCGCTCTCAGCTCCCGGGGCAATATCGAATATGTTCTGGGCGAGTTCTATAATGCCCGGCTCACATACGACGAAGCTTTTCAGATAGCCAAAACGCTTCCTCCCAAAGGCGATATGTCCAAGGAGGGCAAAGCCTACCTGCTCATGGGCTACGCTTTCGCCCTGGTTGCTACCGGCGACGATGAGCTGGCCAGCCGGTATCTCAACCAGGTGATCCCGTTTTTCGAGAAAGAAGGCAAGTATTATCACCAGGCCGAGTCGGTGAATGCCATGGGAATCCTCAAGGCCAATGCCGGCGAGGCTTACAAAGCCCTGCCCCTGTTCGCCCAGGCCCGTGACCTGCAGACTTTCATCAAGCCTCCTCAACCGGGCATGCATGTCATGATCCTGCGTAATATGGCCGCCTGCGAATTCAGGCTGGGCAAGCCCCGGGAGTCTTTCCAGCACCTCAAGACGATCCTGCCCTTTTTCGAGAAGCACAAAGACCGCCTGCAAATGCAGAAAGCCCAGGTGAATGTCTCCCTGGCCGAGGTCTCTATGAAGCTGGGGGACATCGCTTCCGCCGAGACCTATTTGAATGATGCCATAACTCTTGGTGAGACCCTGAAGGACGACTCTTCACTCTGGCGGGCCTATACGCTCAGAGCGCACCTGGCTCTGATCAAGAAAGAGAACGATAAAGCCAAAGAGTATCTGAAGACCGCTCTCTCTCATTTCCGCTCGCCCCAGGCCGGCTATTTCCCCAATGCCGAGCTGCTTCGTTTCCCGTCGAGCCGCCGCGAGTTCGGGCTTCAGCTCGCCGCCCTGGTAGCCTCACAGGGGATGACCGAGCATGCCTTGCTTGTAGCGGAGCAGCTGAAAGAGGAGCGCTTCATCTCGACTTTCATGCGCAAGGGCGCCACGGTGAAAGCTACCGACAAAGACGTCTATGACGACCTCATGCGCCAGCGTGCCCACCTTCATGCAGCCGAGAACGCATCCACTCCTGACAAGTTCACTAAAGAATGGACAGAGTGGCTGACCCGCTTCAGCACCCTGGCCAGAGAGAACAGCTCGCTCGCTCGTCTCATAGCCCCTTATCCGACCTCGGTAAAGGAGATCCTGGAGACAGTCCGGCAGAAAGATGTGACAGTGGTGGATTATCTGGTGGGCGAGAAGTCCAGCATGGCTTTCACAGTGGATCCCCAGGGACGTATTTCGGCAACGGTGATTCCCACCGGTGAGGACAAGCTCAAGAAAGCAGTGGCTGATCTACTCACCCAGCAGAATGGAGACGAGCACAAAGTCCTGAAGTCGCTCTATCTCGAGCTGCTTCCCCAGGCTGTTCGCAGTTTCCTGCCGATAAGCACCGACAAACAGATAGTGATCATCCCGGATGGCGTTCTTTACAACCTGCCTTTCTCGGCTCTCTGCGATGCTGACGGCAAATATCTTGTGGAGAAGCATCTTCTCACCCTGGCGCCCTCCATGCGCTACCTGCTCGACGCTACATCCGGTGCCGGCGGCGCTGTCAACATGCTTCTTGCCAGCAATGGCAATCCGATGGAGCAGGAAGAGGCGAGCCAGATATCGTCGGTTCTTCTTCCCGATCCCGTGTCTACCCTGACAACCCGCCAGGCGGATCTCGAGACCCTGAGCAATGAGGTTCAGGGTAAGTCGGTGCTCCACCTGGTAACCGCCATTCCATTGACGGAAGCCAACCCTTACAGCAATGCCATTCCTTTTACGAAGGGCGCAACGGCCAGCCAGCTGTTTGGCATCGCCATGCCCAGAGACCTGGTGGTTCTCTCCGGCTCCTCTCTCAGTGGTGCGAAGCTCGATGGTGATGCCGTTCAGGCATTCAGCCGCGGACTCACCTATGCGGGCACCCAGAATCTTCTGATGAGCCTCTGGAAGGCTCCGGATGATGCACGGATTGCCGAGCTCGTCAGTTTCTACAAGCATAAGAAGGAAGGCATGAATGCAGCGCAGTCCCTGCGCAAGGCTCAGCTGCTCTCCATGTCAAGCGATCGCAATCCCCGGAGCTGGGCGTCGTTCCAGTTGTTGGGGCTGGGAATGTAAGAGGTCCCCTACCGCTTGCTATGTGTTGTATATGCGGTAGAATTTATCTCTCTTTCAGCAAGGAATCTTTTTTCAATCGCAGGTCAATGATCATGGCAGGACACAAGAAAGGTAAGAGCGGACGAGACAAGGCTGCCCGGTTCCTGACCGCAGCGCTGGTGTCTCTACAACTCATGCTGCAACTCTGGACGCCGGCACTGGCGCTCGAGGGCAGTCTCGCTCCGGGCTGGAATGACGATGCCATAGGCGATCCCGATCTGGTTCTCGAGAAGACAGCCGAAGTAAAGACAGAAGCACCTCCTGTAACTGTCGAGAGCAAGCCCGAGCTAGCTGTTCCCGTAGCTGACGAGAGCAAGCCCGAGCAAGCTGTTCCCGTAACTGACGAGAGCAAGCCCGAGCAAGCTGTTCCCGTAACTGCCGAGAGCGAGCCCGAGGAAGCCGCTTCAGTAGCTGATGAGAGCAAGCCCGAGCAAGCCGCTTCCGTAGCCGCCGAGAGCAAGCCTGAGGAAGCCGCTTCAGTAGCTGATGAGAGCAAGCCCGAGCTAGCTGTTCCCGTAGCTGACGAGAGCAAGCCCGAGGAAGCCGCTTCAGTAGCTGATGAGAGCAAGCCCGAGGAAGCCGCTTCAGTAACTGCCGAGAGCGAGCCCGAGCAAGCCGCTTCAGTAACCGCCGAAAGCAAGCCGGAGGAGTCTGGTGCCACAGGCGGTGCCGAGGACGGCGATGAGCTGGCCTTTCTCGAGCAGGGCTATGTCGAGAAGGATTCCGTCGAAGTAATCGTCATCGACAATGATGAAGCTGCTGTCGTCGAGGAAACCATCGCTTATGAAGAGCTTCCCACCGACGAGGCCAAGACCCGCATCAAGACCGGTGCTCAGTTCCCGGTGGTGATGGTGTCGCAGATCTCCTCGAAGACCTCCAAAAAGGGAGACGTGCTCCAGGCTCGACTCAAGTACGATCTGAAGATCGGCGACCGTTTGATTGCCAAGAAAGGCAGTCTGGTGACCGGCCATATCGATTACAACATGCCTGCCAGAACGGTCCTGCACTCTCTGGTGAGTCCTCACCGGTGGTATCGCAATTCGGGCTGTGTGGGCATCGTCTTCGACGAGATCATCAACGAGAAGAACGAGCATATCGCCCTCAATGCAAAACCAGCCAGAAAAGATCGTATCGTCAAGAACAAGGCAGAAGGACGCCTGCTCGGGGTCAACCATGATGGTCAGATCACCGGTCCCTGGGGCCAGCAGCTCCGCTACAAAGCCGTTCGTATCGGTCTCAATGCCGCCCTGGCTCCTGCCGGAGTGTTCAGTTTCGGTGCCATGCCGGTCGCTCTGGGCGTCATGGGCGCCGTCAATCCCAGCTTCGCTTTCATGCGCCCGGTGGGCACCAACGAGCCCCACCGCCGGATCAAAGGTTTCGCCTGGGGATTCCTCAGCGGTATTCCGGGCTCCTGGATCATCGAGGACACCGTTACTAAGGGTCAGGAAGCACTGATCAGACCCGGCGACGAGTTCCTCGTCGAGCTTCATCAGGAGTTCACCGGTGAGGTTCTTACCGAGGCTCAGCTGATCCCGGGCGCTTCCGCCAAGATCTCCGGCGATGTCGATGACGAGCGCCTCGAGAAGACCGAGAAGAAAGGTCTGTTCAAGCTCAAGAAGAGCAAGAAGAAGTAGAGGAGAAAGCAAGTGAAACGTGAGCTTCTCATCGCCGCCTGCATTACTGCACTGACGGCTTCCTCGGCGTTCGCCGAGGAGACGAAGAAGTATATGGCTGAGCTCGATAGCGGACCTGATCCTCTCGGTCTCACAGAGGAAGGCTCCAAGCCGAAAAAGAAAAAGCCGGTGCGCAAGTTCATAAAGGGATTGGGCAAAGAGCTGGGTAAGTCCGGCGAGTATCTGGCCAAGGATCTCTTCATGTTTCTCTCGGTCCAGGACATCGATCCTTACGAGAAGAGCGGCCCGCCTCTGGATAAGAAAGCCACCATTCTCCACATAAGGTACACCGACGGATCGACCTGCGAGATCGTTCGTTATCCCGATCGCAGCTTCCGGGCCAATGGTAGCGTCTTCGATGGCACGGTGGTGATTCCCGATGGTCCCACCGGTTTCATCGTCAAGTATCCCAACGGTGTCCAGGGGCGTCTCGAGCGCGCTTCGAGCGGGCAGGTGAAGATCTTCAGGCCGGACAAGACGGTCACCACTTTGAAAAAGACCATGTCAGGCGCCTTCGAGATAAGCAACGACAAGCTCGGCTATCTGGGCACGGCACGGACCAGCCAGACCGGTCTGGAGTACGAAGACTGACAGGACCCAGATGAAGCTGATCACAGTGATTGTTCGCCCGACGGCTGTTTCGAGGTTGGCCAGTGCTCTGAGACGAGCCCGGGTATCGGGGGTGACTGTCTCCAAAGTAGAGGGTTTCGGCAGCGAGCACCTGGCTGCCGATGTCGACCTCTTCGGCAGGCTCAATCCGAGAGCCAAGATCGAGGTGGCGGTCAATCCCGATGAGCTCCAGCCCATCGTCGCCATGGTCAAAGAGGCTCTTTCGAAGCAGGGGAAAGATTCCGGGGGCATGGTGTTCATCTCGGATCTCGACGAGGTTATAAGGATACCCAGGTCACAATGATCAGATCTCAGTACCTCTTGCCGTACCTCTTGCCAGTCATCGCCAGCTGTCTTGTCCTGGTCTCATGCAGCAAAGAGACCCCGAAAGCGGAGGGACCGAAAGCATTTCCAGTGGAGGTGGAGCAGGTCCAGGCGGTGCCCGTGGTGGACTCGTCTACCTATGTGGCCCGTATGGACTCGCGAAAGACAGTGGTGCTCAGACCCAAGGTGGACGGCCATGTCGTCAAGATCATGGTGGACCCAGAGCAGCTGGTGACGCCAGGTCAGCCCCTCATCGAGATCGATCCTTTCCAGGTGCAGGCGAGCGTGGCAAGCAAGGAAGCCGGGTTCGAGTCGGCCCAGGCGCAGTATTATGCTGAAATGCGCAAGCTCAAAGCCCTGGAGGCTCAGAGAGCCGGAAGCCAGGCCGATGTAGAGTTCGCCGAGAAAGAGTTCACTCGTTACACGAACCTTCTCAACCGGGGCGCCGTCTCGAAGGAGCGCCAGGAGGAGAAGGACAGGGCGCTCAAGGTGAAGCGGGCGGACGCCGAGTCCCTGGAGGCGCAGATAAGCGCCCAGCTAGCCGCCGTAAAAGCGGCGGAGCGCCAGATGAATCAGTCCAGGTCCGATGTCAGAGTACAGGAGGAGGAGCTCGAGTATCACGTCATCAAGGCTCCCTTTGCAGGCACAGTCGGTAATATCCCGGTGAAAATCGGCGACTATGTCACACCGGCTTCCGAGATCACCAGCGTCAGCCAGAGAAAGCCCCTGGAGGCTTATATACAGGTGCCCAAGGACGAGGCGAAAAAGGTCCATCATGGCACGTCCGTGGAGCTACTGGATGAAGAGAGCAAAGTGATCGGCATGTCCAGTGTCTTCTATGTCTCGCCCACGGTGGACACCAGCACCCAGTCGGTGCTGGTCAAGTCGCTCTATGAGAATCAGGACAACATCCTGCGCCCGGAGCAGAATGTCTCGGCCCGGGTGGTCTGGGGACGCAGCCGGGGAATCGTCGTGCCCACCCGCTGCCTGGCCGTAGTCGGCGGCCAGCCTTTCGTCTATGTCGCCCAGAAAGACGATCGGGGAAATGCCATTGCCAGGCAGAAGCCGGTTAAGCTCGGCCAGCTGCAGAGCGGCAACGGGGTTCTGGTGGAGAACGGCCTGGCTGCCGGGGAAATTCTTATCGTGTCGGGCGTGCAGAACCTTTCTGACGGCGCTCCCATCCTCACCAAGTCATAGAGCGAGGACAGGCTTTGTTCTCGGACTTTTTCATCAAACGACCGGTATTCGCCACAGTAATCGCCATCATCATGGTGCTGCTGGGTGGAATAGTCATACCCAATCTGCCTATCGCCCAGTATCCCCAGATTGCGCCACCGCAGGTGAGCATCGAGTCCACTTATATTGGCGCCAATGCCGAGCAGGTGGAGTCTTCGGTGACTCAGCTCCTGGAGCGCGAGATCAACGGTGTCGACAGTCTCAAATATATCCAGTCCCAGAGCGCCAATGACGGGAGGAGCAAGATCGTCTGCACATTCGATCTGGAGCGCGATGTCGATCTGGCATCGGTGGATGTCCAGACCAGGGTGGCGGCGGTCTCTGGAAAGCTCCCCGAGGAGGTGAAGAAAACCGGAACCAGTATAAAGAAAGTTTCCACCTCCATCGTCATGGTCCTCGGTGTCTATGCCGAGGGCGGCGAGTACTCGAGCGAGTTCATATCCAACTATGTCGACCTCTATCTGAAAGACTCTTTCAAGCGTCTGCCCAGCGTCGGCGACGTCAGTATCGTCGGCGAGCGCAAATATGCCATGCGGGTCTGGCTCGATCCCAAGAAGCTTGCCCAGTACAAGCTCACTCCCCTGGATGTCTCACGGGCGATCCAGAGACAGAACAAGCAGGTGGGAGCCGGGGATCTGGGACGAGCTCCGGCTCCGCCTGGACAGATGTATCAGATCAACTTGCGAGCCCTCGGACGCCTGGTGGAGCCTGAGCAGTTTGCCGAGATGGTTATCGCTCGCTCTGATGAAGGCGCCCTGGTGAAGCTGAAAGACGTCGGCACGGTCAACCTGGGGGCCGAGAGCTATGACACCAACGGTACTTACAATGGCAAGAAAGCCGTGGTGGTGGTCATCTATCTGAGACCCGGCGGCAATGCCGTGCAGGTGTCCGATGCCGTCACCGCCGAGCTTGCCAGGCTCAAGAAGCATTTCCCGCCCGGTCTCAAAGTCGATGTCGCCCTCGATACTACCGAAGCCGTCAAAGAGTCGATCAAAGAGGTGGTTCATACCCTGATCGAGGCCATATTCCTGGTGATCGTGGTTATCTTCTTCTTCCTTCAGGACTGGCGCAGCACCCTGGTCCCCTCCATAGCGATCCCGGTGTCCCTGGTGGGCACTTTCGTGTTCATGAAGATGCTCGGCTTCTCCATAAATACCCTCACCATGTTCGGGCTTACTCTTGCAACGGGGCTGGTGGTGGACGACGCGATTGTTGTGGTGGAGAACATCAAACGTCTCATCGACGAGGAGGGCATGAGCCCGATGAGCGCGGCTTTTGCCGCCATGCGCGAGATATCCGGAGCGGTGCTGGCCACCACCCTGGTGCTTTTCGCGGTCTTCGTTCCGGTGGCATTCTTTCCCGGAACCACCGGGCAGCTCTATAAGCAATTCGCCATCACCATAAGCTTTTCGGTAGGTCTCTCGATGATCAATGCCTTCACCCTGAGCCCGCCCCTCTGCGCTCTCTGGCTGCGGCCCGAAGACCGATCCCGGCAGTTCATCATCTTTCGTAAAATCAACGACTTCATCAACTGGGTGACCAGGGGATATAAGCGTGTCCTGGTGAAGTGCATTCGCTTCACTCCCATAGTATTGATTGTCTTCGCCTGCTGTCTCGGGCTGACCTGGTGGATTTCCAGGATTCTGCCCACGGCTTTCGTGCCTGACGAAGATCAGGGCTATTTCTTCACTATGATAAGAGCTCCGGAGGGCACCTCACTGGAGTACACCACCGGTATAATCGAGCAGGCAGCGGCGATTCAGAGAAAGCTTCCCGAGGTCGAATCCGTCACCGGCCTTGGTGGCTTCGGATTCCAGGGCAATGGTCCCAATCTCGGTATCATGTTCACCACCCTCAAGCCCTGGGACGAGCGCAAGGCTCCGGAGAAGACCGTGAAGGGCGTGCTCAAACGCCTGCGCAAGCCCCTTTCGGGAATCACCGGCGCCTCGGTGGTGCCCTTCCTGCCCCCTGCCATCGAAGGGCTCGGAAGCTTCGGAGGTTTCGTCTTCGAGTTGCAGGATTTGCTGGGCACCGACATCCAGGATCTCAACAATATGGCGGGCCAGCTCATTAAAAAGGGCAATTCCTCCGGCGACCTCCAGGGGCTGTTCACCAGTTTCAGCGCCAATACCCCCCAGCTCAAGCTGGCGGTGAGAAGAGACGAGGCCGAGCGGCTCAATGTCGATATCGGCGATATCCTCGATACGCTTCAGACCCTCTCGGGCTCTGCCTATATCAACGACTTCGACTTCCTCAACAAGACCTATCGAGTCTATGTGCAGGCAGGCGATGCCTTCCGCACCAGACCCAAGGATTTATTCGAGTATTATGTGCGTTCCCGGGACGGCTCCATGGTCTCGATGAAAAACCTCATCAACGAGGATTTCGCTCTTACCGCCCAGGTGATCTCTCATTACAATCTCTTCAGGAGCGCCGAGATAAACGGCAACCCGGCGCCGGGCAGAAGCTCCGGCGAAGGCATCGAAGCCATGGAGAAGCTCGCTACCGGGCTCTTGCCGGCAGGCATGACCTTCGAGTGGTCGGGAATCTCGCTGGAGGAGATCCAGGCCGGCTCCAGCGCCATATTCATATTTATTCTGGGGATCGTTTTCGTTTATCTCGTCCTCTCGGCGCAGTACGAGAGCTATGTCGATCCCCTGATCATCATGCTATCGGTGCCGCTGGCGGTGCTTGGCGCTTTCTCGTTCCAGCTGATGCGCGGGCTGGAGAATGATATATTCTGCCAGATTGGACTGGTGATGCTCATCGGCATGGCGAGCAAGAACGCCATTCTCATAGTGGAGTTCGCCAACCACCTCAGGGACAGCGCCGGCATGCCCATGGTCCACGCAGTGATCAAAGCCTCGGTCCTGCGCCTGAGACCGATCCTGATGACTGCCCTGGCTTTCATCATCGGTATCCTCCCCCTGGTCTTCGCCACCGGCGCCGGCTCAGCCAGTCGCAATTCGCTGGGCACGGCGGTCTGCGGAGGGATGACCGTGGCAACCGTCATGAGCCTTCTGGTAGTTCCGGTCATTTATGTAGTAATCAATAAAATGAAGACAGCGGTCGGGCGAATAGTCAAATCTACTGCGGCAAAGTCTTGAGCCCTCGGGTCAGGGTGTTGAAAGAGATCAACCCGAGACGGTGGAGCAGGGTGGCCTGGGCGGTGTTGTATTGAATCAGGGCGCTCGCTTTATTGATAAGGGCCTGGGTGTAGTCTCGCTGGGCGACCACGACATCGGTCTGGGTTCCCAGGCCCTCTTTGAGGCGAAGAACCGCTATGCGTAGAGCCTCTTCGGAGGAGTCCACTTCGGCAGTGGTCTCTTTCACCAGGCTCTCGGCGTCTATTGAGCTCGTGAAGGCGTTGCGCACCTGCTGGTAGACTTTGTAGAGCTCGCTGTTGCACTCGAGCTGGGCTCGGCGAGCGAGCCAGCGGCTCTTCTGGATATTGGCCAGGTCCGGTACCCCCATGGACCCGAGCTTCCACTGCACATCGACACCGATGAGAAAGAGCGCCCGCATGTCGAACTCGGTGTTACTGCCGGTACCCTGCACCAGGGGGAGAGAGCCGCCGCCCGATACCACCGGTGTCACCGAGGTATCACCGCTGGTGCCGGAGGACAGAGGCACCTGCTGCTGGCTGGTGTTGCTGGCGATATTGGCTCCGGTGCCGGCTACCGCGCCGCCGAAAGAGACGGTAGGTAGTAGCGGAGCCTTGGCCACCTTGACCTGCTCCCGGGCCGCCAGTCTCAATTGCTCGTATTTGGCGAGCTCAGGTCTCGACTTGACCGCCGCATTGACCAGGGAGCCTATCGGCAAACGGTTGTCCACCAGGCGGGTTTTGGCCAGGACCCGGTCGTTGACGGTGAGATCGCGCTCGGGATTGAGATAAAGAGCGGTGGCCAGATCGATGGCGGCCTGACGTCTTTTCACTTGCTGGGAGATGAGAGCCTGGCGGTCCCGGCTCAACTGGCTGCGGGCCTGCATCACCTCCAGCCTGGTTGCAGCGCCTTCTGCGTAGAGGTCCTCGTTGAGCTTCAAGATCGACTTGGACTCCTCCACGGCCTTTACCCGGATCTGCAGAAGAGCGTCATGGAGAACCAGGTCATAGTAGAGCCTGGTGGCCTCGAGCAGGACGTCGTTTATGGTTCCCGACAGTCCCTGCCTGGTGGCTTTGAGCTGGTGGCGCGCCAGAAGCGCACCATGTAAGATGCCGCCACCGCGGTAGAGATAGAGATTGAAGCCGCTGACAGTGTTGAGATAAGGGCTGTTGATTCGGATCGCGGCACCGGCCGGGCTGGCGAAGGCTCCCTTGAGACCCTGGTAGCTGACGCTGTTCATCAGGTCAGGTAGAAAGCGACCGACGGAGCCGTAGTAGTTCCATTCACCGGCTTTCTCGTCCGCCCGCGAGATCTTGATAGCGAGGTTGTTACTCAGGGCCTCTCTGAGAACATCCCCGAGATTGATCTCGCGCTTACCGTCCGCGTCGATATGAAGCGGATCAAGCGGCTGCTCAAGCGTGATAAGCGCCTTCAAGGCGGGAGGCTTGACAATCATTTTCTCCGGATCGATGAGAATCGTCTCTTTCTCCTCGATCCGGTCGAAATCGCTGGTTCTATCTGCAGATTCATTGATCGGGGGTCTGAGCTCATCGGCCGCCCCGGCAGGTGACATCAGTGTTGTCAAAGTTGTCAAAAGAATTGCGAAAAGGACTGCTGCCAGGCACATGGCGCGCCCGGCGCTCGGCGGTCTGGAAGATTCACCTGACCCTGGCACTTGGATACTCTGTACGGAATTGATCGCGTTGAGTTTAGCCTGATGCGCGGAGTCTTTCATTTGCTACTCTTAAAGACTATGTCGATATTAATTTTGCCAATCGTATTGCTTCTTTCCTGTCTCATGCCAGGTGGTGCGGCTCTCGCTTCGCCGGCATCGTCGCCTGTTCCGGGTCGGGAAGAGGCCAGTCGATTTTTCTTTGCCGGGCAATACGACCCGGCCAGGGCGATCATCGAGAGGACAGGTGCGGCAAGCGATGACCGGGCCGGGCTGAATCTCGCCCTGCTCGACATCATTCAGGGCCGGAAGAAGAGCGCTTACAGGGCTCTCAAGGCTATCGACAGCCGCCTCAAGACCTCGACCAGCTGCCCGGTGCTCATGCGAGCCGATGTCGAGGCGGCCCTTGCCGAGTGCGAATACGACAGCGGGCAGATCGATCATGCCCTGGCCCATTATGAGTTCGCCTGGAGCATCTACGGGCGAGCCTTCGGGCCTTTGAGCGCCGATAACATCGTCTGTATGGAAGGTCTTGCCGGTAGCCTGATCCGCAAGAGGAAATTCGACGAGGCCGCCGAGCTGCTCACCAGTATCGCCATTATCGATCGGACTCTCTATGGCGAGACCAGCGAGCGTTTCTATCTTACTTTGCGAATGCTTACCGCCTGCTATGCCGCCATGGGGCGCAGCGATATCGCCGATGCCCTCAGTGGATTCAGTATGGCCAGCGCTCGCTATAGCGACTATCAGCAAGTCATGGCAGTTCCCGTAAAGGCAATGGCAGAAGGAAAGATCAGCCAGGCGGAGCTCGAGTCCGCGGACCGGCGGGTGCGTTCCCTGGTGCTGGGCGGCTCGGACAGGGACGCGGCCAGGAACAAGCTGGCCGGTTTCCTTCCGGTGCTTTTCAACAGCCCTCCGGTAAGCGGTCATGTGCGGCCGCGAGATTTCGACAACTGGACTCTGCCGATCTTCGGCGAGAATCGCCAGATGACCCCGGTCTCAATTGATCCTTTCCAGCCCGTGAGGACTTTCATCATCTGCATACATGGATTTGGGCTTTCCGGTGACTCCTACGCCGACTTCGGAAGGCGTATGGCGAAACGAGGCCATGCGGTGCTGGCCATGGACATGCTCGGCTTCGGAGACTACTCCTTGAAGAAGGGAACCGATACCATCAATACCGGAATCTGGCTCAAGCAGGTGGTGTCGGTGGTGGATGAGCTGCGCCGCAATAATCCCGGGCTCAGAGTCGTCTTGATGGGCGAGTCCATGGGTGGCGCGATCGCTCTGCAGAGCGCGGCTCTCTGTCAGGACAGGCTCGGTGGGCTTATCTGCTCGGTTCCCGGCGGCGAGCGTTATGGCCAGGTGCGTGAATCACTGATGGTGGCAAGAAGATTCTTGCGCAGCAAGTGGAAGCCGATAGATATAGGCACAGATATCAATAAGCAGATGTTCCTCGATCCGGAAAAGCAGAAGCTGGAGGATCTGGATAACTCCAGGGGCATGGTGGCGCCGGAGGAGCTCAGGCGTTTCCAGAAGTTCATGCGGCAGAGCGTGAGAATCGCCCCGCAGATAGAGGCGGTGCCGAGCATATTCTTCCAGGGATTCAGCGACAGGTTGGTGAAACCGAAAGGCACCGCCGAGATTTACAAAGCCGTCAAGTGTCCTGCCAAGGATCTGATCATCGTGGGGAATCAGGAGCACCTGATTTTCGAGGAGGGCGAATGTCCCGAGTGGATAATCGACTGCCTGGACGGCTGGTTGCAGAACAAAGTGGTAGCCGCATCACCGCCTGACGGCGATGGCGTACATGACGGCGCCAAGAGCGACTAGCGCCAGGCAGGGCAGGAGTGCCGCCATTAGCGGTGGCAGCAGATTATTGGTGGCCAGGGCTCCTGAGGCCGAGCGGATCGAGAAATAGGAGACCAGGAGTGCGCCACCGTATGCCACACCGGCTACGGTGCGCCGCCGGCGCCCGATAAGAGTAATGGGGAAGGCGGCGAAAGTGATCACCAGGCAGGCCAGGGGATCGATGAACTTCCTGTAGTAGTCGGTCCATGTCTCCGGTGAGACAGGCTTGCCCTCCGCTTGCAGCTTGTCGATATACTGCCGTAGCCTGGCGGAGCTGAGCTCGAAGGGGAAGGGCTCGCGATTCTCCGGGAGAAAACGGCCAACGTCGGGTGGGGTGATTAGCATTCTCTTGAAATGGCTGCTCGAGACCGAGTGATCGGGCTGATCAGGCAGAGTGTAGGTATTGCCGTCGAAGAGATACCAGCTTTCGTTCTTGTAATAGCCTGTGGGCGCCCAGGTGATCTGCACATTTTTCCGGTCGGCGACATCGAATATGGTGGCCATCTCGAACTCCGAGCCGTGCCGAGAGTGGATCAAGTAGATCTTGATGACATTCCCGTCACTGTCTTTGACGGCGCTGGAGAAATCGTTGATCCCGTATAGCTGGGGCAGGTCATGGCGGGATGCCGCCACCACGGTCAGCTTGAGGGAAGACTTCAGGCAGTCCGGAGCGACGAATTCGTTGATGGCGAACGAAACCCCGGCGCAGCTGACGGCGATGACGATGAACGGCAGAAAGATCCGGTTGGTGCTAACACCGCTTGTCTGCAGGGCCGTCATCTCGGAATCGGCAAGCATCCTGTGCAGCACCATCATCGTGCCGATCAGAACCCCGGCGGGCAGGCAGCGGACGATAATCTCCGGGAGCTGCAGGGCTGTCATCAGGAAGAAGAGATCAACCGGGCAACCGAAGTCTTTGACATAAGAGAGCATCCTTTTCACTTCGTCGGTGAAAAGAAGGAGCCCGGCCGGAAGCGTCGTGCCGATCAGGAGCATGACGACGAATTCGTAGTAGCAGTATCGATCGAGGATCTTGAGCATGCCTACCTGAACCACCTGGTGAAAGGAGTCGTGTCATCGAAGAATCGCACTTCCTGGGTGAGGGCGCAGGCCTGTCTGAGAGGCGCCCGCTTGAGCACCCGCCCCCGGGCGTCGATGAAAGCAGAAGGACCTGTGCTCGTTCCGAAGACGAAGTAACGGTGGCTCTCCACTGCCCTGATGACGGCCACGGCGATGGACTGATCGCCCAGGAGCCTGGTCTGGAACCACATCGTATTGCTCGAGTCCACCAGGATCTCGCCGCCCCGCCTGACACTGTCCGCCGCCAGCTCCGGCGAGATTAGCTCGCAGCAGATTAGCGGCGCTATCTTGTGGCCTCTGACTGTAAAGACCACCGGGTCCCTGCCCTCGGTGAAACCTTCACGGCGTGGTGTGAGAGTGCCGCACAGACCGCCCAGGGGCGAATTCAGGATCCATGCCGGGGTGTGCTCGCCGAAAGGAACGAGATAGCGTTTGCGATAGATCTCCGCCTGCCCCCTGGCTGTCTTTCCGAAAACAGCGGCGGCGTTGTAGATCCGGTGCGGTCCTCTGTCTTCTTCATTCTTGTCCCTTCGATCATTTTTGTCCCTTCGATCATTTTTGTCTTCGTCCACGGCTCCGATGAGCCAGTCCTGGTCGCTGGCTGCGGCGGTTTTCCCGAGCTTCTCGAAGACTTCGGGATAGGTGCTCACCGGCACCGGCATGGACCATTCGGGCCAGACGCAGATTCCCGGAGGGCTCTTGGCCGCCAGTCCCTGGTAGCGATCGAAGTGCTTTCGGGGATCGATCTCGTTGAGCCCGAAAAGAAGATTGCCCTGCAAGACCGAGACGGTCACCGGCTTGCCGGCCGGCCGCTCCCAGTCGGTGCCCAGACGGCAGGAGCCGTAGACAAGGGACGCCACGAGAATTCCCTCCAGGACAAGCAGGGAGGCGATCAGGCTGGCTCGGGACGGGAAGGGTGGTCCCAGGCGATCGGCAAGACGGTAGACACTGGTGAAAAGCGACAGCAGAAAAGTGTTCGTCATGACGATCAGGAAACTTATCCCGATACCGCCTATGATACTGGCGATCTGAATGAGCTCCTGGCAGTGGTACTGAGAGTATTCGATCAGAGACCAGGGCACCGCCACCGATGACAGATGGTTTCCGAGCTTGTTGAAGATGAGGACATAGACGAGGGGCACCACCGGCATGGCCGGCAGAAGCAGCCTGCCGTCTCGCCTGGTCGGGATTAGACCACCGGTCAGGGGCAGATAACGCAGTACCGAGGCGAAAGTTCCGTAGAGAGCCCCCTGCTGCATGGCCACCAGAATCCAGACGGCACTGTTGGCGATGGCGGTGTAAGGTCTGAGACCTTCCGGCCAGACCAGGGGATCGAAATTGAGCATGAAGTTGTTGTAGACGAGGTTATAGGCGTAGCCGAAAAACACCGCCCTGTAGAAAGCCTGCGAAACCGTGCTGCTGGTGAAAGTCGCGGCAAGAAGCGGAATCAGTCCGAACCAGGCTATATACCACTGATCCATGCCGGGGGAGCTCAGGGCGAAAATCGCGCCGGCCAGGCTGAGGGCCAGATAAACCTGGTGCTCGTGCCTGTAATAGGCCGCGTTTCTCCGGACGGCGTCCGCAGTCTCCAGGAGTTTTGCCGGTGCTCTAGTTGACATGCTCATGACCGTAACGGGCGGAAATCTTCCTCAGCGCGATGTCGTAATTTTCCAGGACCAGGACTTCCCTGTATTTCCAGGGAAGCCAGGAGTGGAAGGGGACGCTGCCTATCTGCCTGTAGCCGGCAAGCGGTATGAATGAGATCACATAGTCCTCGCTGAAAACAGGCCACCAGCGCAGCAAGTTATAGGGGCTCTGACCGCGCCGCTCACTGGGCACGAGATGGTCCAGGTCCTTCTTGACGAAGAGATTCCATGCCGCTATGTCGGTGTTGAAGATATATTCGGCGCCGCCGTCGATGCGTTTTGGATCGATGCCCTTATGCTCGAGGCTTGCAATTGCCTGCCAGCGGGCTCGATTCCAGGACATATAATTCTCCTGCTGTCCCTCGAAAAGTGCTCCCATGCAAAGGGTTATGAGAAGCGCCGGAATCATTGCCAGCTTGAGATTCATGCGACTGATAGTGAGACAGACGAAGATCAGTGCCGGCACCAGAAGGTCCACGAGATAGCGGTCATAGCTCCGCACGGCGATGTGGAATGTGCAATAGGCGAAGCCCAGAAGAAATACCGCTCCGGCATAGAGCCTGGCGGTGCGATTTCGATTGCTTTCACCATCGGCGTCCGCGAAGAAAGCATTCTTCAGACCCTCGAAGAAAAGGCGGGTGCCGTTGACCAGAAGAGGCAGAAGCAGAAACGATAGGACCACCACTGAAGCTGTTGCCAGGACACAGAAGATTGATGTCCTGGTCTCATGCCAGTTTCCGACTATGCTGCGAGAGCCGATCTGATCGAGGTGCCAGATGTTGCGGAAAAAAGGCATCATGTCGCAGGTTGCAAAGATAGCGTATAGTGTCCCTGCCACCATGACAAGAGCCGGTGCCCAGAGAAGGGATTTGCGGTCGAGAAGATCCCTTAGATTCTCGCGTTTGAGACTAACCACAATAAGCGGCAGGAGGAAGACCGAAAAATAGGCGATGACCTGTCCGGCACGCATCAAAATCACCTGACCGATTTCTCTCGGCATAGCGACAAGCAACTCGATAAAAGCCCCGGCCCGCTCCTTATGGCAGTGATAGGCGTCGAGCATGGTGCCGGTGGATTCCATGTAGCGGTCCAGGGCGACGGACACGCCAATCGGAATAATCACCAGAAGGCACGCCTCGAGCGCCGGAAGCTGCCTTTTCGTCAATTTCAGGGCGATCAGGAGGAGATTCGGCAGGGCCCAGATGGCGCTCGACTGGCGAATGCCGGTGGCGAGCGCGAAAAGGAGACCGGCAAGAAGGTAGTGCTTGCCGCTGTTACTCTTTATAGCGGTTATAGTGAAGAGCTGGGCGCAGCTGACAAGGGCCACTGCGGGCATGTCGGTCATATAGCTGAACTGCAGATTGAGCACCAGGGGATTGACGGCAACAGCCAGGCAGGCAAGACCGGCAAGCTCTCGGCGTATCTCCAGCTGGCGGGCGATATGATAAACAGCCAGCATGGTGATCAGGGTCGAGGCGATCGAGAGATATCGGAGGCCCTCAAAGGAGAACCCGAAGAGTTTGGCGAAAATCCCGGCAAGAATATGCAGGTAGCAGCTCGAGGAGCTGGCAAAGAGCTCGAAATGTCCCTTGGATAGAAGGATCTGAACCGACTTGTAATAGATGTAGTCGTCGTTTGTGGGAAACTCCCCGGACGGGCAGACCAGGATCACGCAGGCGAGGAAGAATGCCACCGCCAGGGCGACCGGCAGATATGCTTTCACAGCTTGTGATTTAAGCTCTGGTGAGACCGCCAAGCTCCCGGTCAAAGCAAATTCCAACGGGTAAGGGATTTCAGGCAGTCAAGTATAGAGCCTGAAGCCACCACATAAGTAATATATGTCTTCTAAACTATGATCCGGAAATTTGATCTAAACGCTAAAAAGCCGCCGAAAACCGGCGGCTTTCGAGATAGTTTAGATCTCTATCAGGAACTGGTGGAGCCGCTGGTCTGTTGGAACAGGATGAGCCTTTGAGCGTTCTGCTGGGCATTGGGACCGCCGCCTGCTCTGGCGCTCTCAGTGAAGAAAGCTCCGAACAGGGTGACACAGATAATCGCTATGAGCACCAGGGCTCCGGTGCCGTTTTTCTTTTGATTTGCCATTAGCCTAGTAAATCCTCTCTGAGAACTCAGCGTTTGAAAAGGTTGCGCCTTATAGTAACTTGGTCTGCCCGGCTCTTTCAAGCACCGGCAAGAGACAATGCGAGCAAAGTAAACAAAAGGAAAAAGCTTCGGCTGAGGCATGGCGGCGAGCGAAAACATACTTCGTTGTTGAATTAAGTTTGTTTCATGAACCTCGAGACGGACCTATAAAATTAGTTTGCGCCAGAGCCAGGGAGGGCAAGCCGGAACCGTGGATGATCGAGTCGGAAGAAAAGTCTTCCTGCCGGCGGCTGTTCTGTTCTGCGGGTTGCTCGCCTACTTCGCCCAGCGCGTGCTCTCGGTCTTCTATATCAACTACGACGTCGGTCTGATACCGCTTGGTAGCGATCTTCTGTTGAGGGGCGGTCTCATCTACCGGGATCTCCACACGGTCATGCTGCCGGGCTCTTACTTCATACTGGCGGGGGCGCAGATGCTCCTGGGAAGAACAGAGGCAGTCTGCCAGGCAACCGCCACGGTGATAATAGTGTTGTCGGCGGTATCGCTTCTGAGGATCTCGAGGATTTTCATAGACGGCTGGCTGGCGCTTCTACCTTCCGCCATGCTGGTGATTCTGGGAAGCAATTTCTTCGCCTACAATTCGCATCACTGGGACTCGCTTCTCTTTTTTCTGGTCTTCGCCGCGATCTTGCTCGCCTATCCGGATGATCTCGAGGACCGGCCGGTATTGCTGGTGGTAGCAGGACTTGCTGCCGGCGTCTCCTGTCTCTGTTATCAGAATCAGATCCTGCCCGTTGTAGTCGGGATTCCCGTTTGCCTCTACACCATGCGTATGCGTTCGGTCCCGGGCCGGAAAATCGTCCGGTCTGCATTGCTTCTTACCCTGGGTCTGGCGCTGGTGGCGGTGCCGTTTCTGATTTATCTGATTGCCACCGCCACCCTGGCCGATATGCTCGATTGTACGGTCGGGTTCGTATTGAGCCGGTATGGTGGTGTCAACAGTGTCGCCTACGGCTATTTCAACGGTCAGGACTGTCTGATGTCGGACCTGGGCTCTCCGATGATGATCTTCGGCTCCCTTCCCCTTGGTCTGATCAAGCTGGCACCATTGATGGCGCTGGCTGGTTTCATGGTATCGAAGAAGGAGCCCCGCCTGATTCTGCTTTTCGCCATGGCCGCGGGATTGTTCGTCGCCGAGCTCCACAAGCCGGATCTCAGGCGGCTTCTGCTTGCCGACCCGCTCTTTCTCGTTCTGGTCTTTCATTATGCCGAGCAGCTCCGGAGAAAGTGGAAAAGCGTCCACTACCTGATCAATGCAGCCTGCTACGGACTGGCGCTGGGTCTGGTCTGCCTGGCCCAGCTCTATCTGATGATGGTGCCCGCCGATGCTCCGCTCTACCGGAGCCGCCGGGGACCGGTGCGAGCGGGCACCGATCTGAGCATTCTCGAGCCGTTAAGCGAGCTCACCTCGCCGGATGAGAAGATCCTCGTCTATCCCTATGACACCGGTCTGCTCTACCTGTCCGGGTGCCGCTTCCCTTCACGGTTTCCGGTGCTTCACTACGGCTATCACACCCCCGAGCAATTCAAGAGCGTGATCGCCGACATGGAGCGGTCCAGGGTTCGCTATGTGGTATGGAACAGGCTTTTCGACAATGGCAATTTCGCTCAGATGGGCTTCCCTGAATACCGCCAGGTTCCTGCCGGGGAGCTGATCATGGAGCCCTATCTCAAATCAAGATACGAGGGTGTCAAGACTTACGGCTTCTATACACTGATGAGACGCAAGGCACCGGAGTGACTTCGAGCCGATCTCAGATTCTGGACCTGATATAGCCGGCGGTGGCAAAGAGAATGAAAAAGGCGCCGGCAGAAGCAAGGCTGTCGAGCTTGTCCAGATTGTCCGGAAAGGCGATGACACCGGCAAGCCCGGTAAGGATCCCGGCGCCCAGAGCAACCGGGCGGCTCGTGCCCAGACGGGCGAGAATGTCGCTTGCCCAGAAGAAAATCCAGAATATATAGGAGAAAGGTATCAAGGTGCCTACCGCCGACTCCCGGGGACCGTAAGGGCAGAGCGGGTCTTTTTCGAGATGGAGCCTGGTGAGGTGGAAAACTATGTAAGTGAAGTACAGGTAGCAGACCAGGTGGAGCGAGATTCCCGCCGGATTGAGATGGTCGCCGCTCAAAAGACGACTGGCGAAAAGGGCCGCGGCAAGCAGGAATCCGGCTGCGATACGTCTCGAGTGACGCCCCCGGGCAGGGGAAAGGATGCCGGCGCCGGCTCTGCCTTCAGCTATCTCGATAGTGGCGGAGATCATGGCGCTATTATCCGGTGATTGCTGCCGATTGCAAGGCGGCGCTGAGAAAATTCCGGACGTCGTCTCTGGGGTTGAGATGGCTGAGCTTGATCTGGGCATCGGGAGTGCCCGAGGCGGTCAGATGCTTGCGGAGCTTCTCGTACGTCCCTGGCTCGATGGCCAGGCATTCCACCGGCGCCAGCCGGGCCGAGTCTCGTTTGGTCTCGTATTCGATATTGTCGGCTTTGAGCTCGAAGTCGAAGCGCTCGGCGAGCGCTCTCATGCCTGCCTCCGGTGCCGCCGCTTGCTCGGGCTCGACCCAGAGCTGGTAATGAGCTTCCGGACGGAAGCAGGGCACCACCGTGAAGAATCTGACCCTGCTGCCGGTGGCAGCCACGGCTCGTTTCATGGCAGACGTCACCTGGCTCTCGGTGATTTTCTCCCCGGTGAAAGAGAAGATATTGCCGCCTTTGTGCAAGAATTCTATTAAGGGAGCGCGATTGTGGAAGCCTGTCACTTTCACGACATCATTGATATTGTACCGGTACAGCCCGCCCGAGGTGGTGAAGAGGATGAAGTAGTTCTTGCCTTTCTCCAGCTCGCCGCAGCCGAGCACCGTCGGTGATGGTGAGTCGATCTCATCTTCAGGAACGAACTCGTAATAATGAGAGTTGATAGCGAGCAGCTGTCTGTCCGGGGAGAGAAAGACGGTGCCGCGACCTTCACTGGCGCCGTAAGTAATGTCACTCACCGGTGTCGAGCCGAAAAACTCGGGAAAATCCTGGAGATAAAACGATGCTGCTGCCTTGGTCCAGCAGGATATGACTGCCAGCTCCGGCCAGATATTCTCCGGAGTGAAGCGCTCTTTCTCTAGCAAGAGGGAGAGCTCGCGGCCTCGTCCGGGAGAAGCGCCGAGCCGGGCCTCGATGGCTGACCGGAGCGCCGGATCGAGAGGTCCGGGCGGTGTCAGGGTGCCTCTGCCGACATCCTCGATGAGTTGCGGAGCGAACCGGGAGAGACGCCGGCATAGGAGGCTGACCGTCGAGGGATTGGGAGTATAGAAAAGCGAGATGCGATGATCCAGGGCGATCCTTAGAATCGTGTAATAACGGCTCTCATAGTCCTTTATTAAGGCTGCTTCATATGGAATGGCGGTAATCCACCTCTTCACAACCGTGGGCTCCTTCTGGTAGATGGCGCCGGTCATCGCTCCGTAAGGAATTCCCGAAGGCAGCCTGCCCTCCACCGCCGGCGAGACTATGGAGAGGGCTCGCCCCCGGGCTATGCCGGGATAGGAGCGGTAGAGATTGAAGCCCGAAACGATGGACGCTTGCCGGTACTCGCTCATGAAAGAGTCGGTGAGGGGGACGAATTTGGGCTTGCCGGTCGTGCCGCTGGTGGTGGCGAACATGAAGGGGCGCTCTCTGGTGAGGATGTTGCCCTGACCGTCCAGCATGGGCTCTATATACGGACGGAAGCCCTCATAGTCCCTGATCGGCACGGCCTTGCGAAAGTCGGTCGGGGAGGCGACGGCGCTCAGGCTGTGCTCGGCGCTGAATCTGGTCCCGGCAGCCGCCTCGAGGATCGCAGACAGACGAGCCGCCTGGGCGGCGTCGGGGTCGCGGCTGGCTCGCTCCAGGGCCTCGATGGACGAGCGCGCCAGAAAGCTGTATGCGGAATAGAGGGCTTTTCTCAGCATTGTGTGATGTCCGGCCTGACACGGTAGCTTGACATGATAGCTCGACTTGGCGTCCGGGCTCGCCAAGAAATGTTAATGAAACCTCTTCAATGGCAGGCGCGGCGAAAAATCATAAACTCTTGGCAGGAAATGAAAGAACAAGATCGGATTACTATTACCTCTTCTTCTCAGGAGATACAAATGTCGGCGCTTCGTTTCGTTGCTCTTGCCCCCACTGTCGACCTCGGCAGCCTGGACCGACCTTCCATAGCTATTGCCGCGGCCAGGGCCGGAGCGGTCGGGGTGCTGGACATCGAGCATGGCGATCCGGAGCCCCGGGAAGTCTTCGAGTCTCTTTCCCTGTGCCTCAGGACAGTCCCGAGCGGAGCCTTCGGACTGCGCCTGGCTCCGGGTCTGCTGCCCAAATATCTGGCGGACCTCAAGAAAGCCTGTAGCGAAGGGCGGGTCGGTCACGCCGATTTCCTCGTGATTCTTGCCGGTAAGACCGGCCCTTACGAAGAAGATCTCCTGCGTCAGGAAATCGAGCTTTCCGCCGGCAAAGCCGGTTTCCGCACGGCGGTGGAGGTGGTGAGCGTCGAAGAGGGGGTCCTTGCGCAGTCCGCCGGGGCCCACCTGCTGGTAGGCAAAGGCAGCGAGAGCCAGGGCCGGGTGAGCGAGAGCACCACTTTCGTGCTTCTCCAGAGTCTCAAGAAGGCAGTGACGCTGCCTCTTTATGCCCGCGGCGGCATAGGCGAGCATACTGTCCGGGCTCTCGTCGCCGCCGGTATCGAAGGGGCGGTGCTTGACTGCCAGCTCCACCTGGCCAGCGACAGTCTCGTGCCGGTCAGGCTCAAACGCATAATCGCCGCCATGGACGGCACCGAGTCCACGCTTCTGGCAGACGAGGGCGGATCGGCGCTCTGCCGCCGGGTTTGTCTCCAGCGTGCCGGCGCTGATAAAGAGCACCTTCATATCGGACAGGATGCCGCTCTGGCCGCCGGACTCGCTCTCAAAGGAGTGAGCGTCGCCGGAATCATCGACTTGCTTTCAGAGTCGGCCGGGAGCCTCATCGCCGCCGGAGAAATGCCGGCGATGCTCGGCGAGTCGTCACCGTTAGCGGTTTCCCATGGCACTCGCTATCCCATCGTCCAGGGGGCCATGACCCGGGTGAGCGATAACGCCGATTTCGCCTTCGCCGTGGCCGATGCCGGCGCTCTTCCTTTTCTGGCTCTCTCGCTAATGCGCAAGCCTGACGTCCTGGAGCTTCTCACCCAGAGCCGAGCCCGCCTCGAGGGACGCGCCTGGGGGGTGGGTATTCTGGGATTCGCTCCGAGCCAGCTCAGAGAAGAGCAGATGGCAGCCATCCTCGAGCACAAGCCGCCTTTCGCCCTGATCGCCGGCGGCCGTCCCGATCAGGCGAAACACTTCGAGGATAACGGCATCGCCACTTATCTGCATGTGCCCTCGCCGGAGATTCTGGCGTCGTTCATCAGCGAGGGCGCCAAGCGCTTCGTCTTCGAAGGGCGAGAATGCGGCGGTCATGTCGGCCCGCGCTCGAGCTTCGTATTGTGGGAGCAGATGGTGGAAGTCATCGTCCGCGCTCTCACCGGCAGGAAAGACGCAGCCGACTTCCATGTCCTCTTCGCCGGCGGAATTCACGACAGCCTCTCAGCGGCCATGGCGGCAGCCATAGCCGCGCCGCTCGCCGCCGAGGGCGTCCGAATCGGCATGCTCCTGGGCACCGCCTATCTCTTCACCGAGGAGGCTGTGAGCACAGGGGCCATTGTCGAGCGTTTCCAGAAAGAGGCGATCGCCTGCCGCCGGACTGTGCTTCTCGAATCCGGTCCCGGTCACGCGATTCGCTGTATCGAGTCTCCTTACAGAGAAGAGTTCGAAGAGCGCAAGCAGGAGCTTTTCGATTCCGGTCGCTCGGTAAGCGAGGCCAAAGAGGAACTCGAGCTCATGCATCTGGGACGTCTGCGCATCGCCAGCAAAGGCGTGGTCAGAGACGGCTCCAGCCTGGCTCCGGTGGACGAGAGCAAGCAATGGACCGAAGGGATGTATATGATTGGTCAGGTCGCGGCCATGCATGACACGACCCTGACCATGTCCCAGCTTCATGAAAGCATCGCCGCTGGAGACAGTCTACTCCGGTCGCTTGCCGCTGAGGCTCATCTGGTGGAGAACGGCGGCTCCGAAGCGCAGGAGCCCGGCGAGCCGGTGGCGATCGTCGGCATGTCCTGCTATCTTCCCCGGGCCAACGACGTCGAGACCTTCTGGTGGAACATCATCCATAAAGTCGATGCCATAGGCGAAGTGCCCTCTACCCACTTCGACTGGCGGAAAGTCTATGATCCGGATCCCTTTGCCACGGACAAATCGATCTCGAAATGGGGCGGCTTCCTGAGCAATGTCGCTTTCGATGCCAGCACTTATGGCATACCGCCGAACAGTCTCTCGTCAATAGACTCGAGCCAGCTTCTCATGCTCGAATGTGTCAGCGAGGCCCTCAGCGACGCAGGCTATGACCGGCGGAAGTTCGGCAGGGAGAAGACCGCCGTGATCGTGGCGAACTCGGGGCACGGGCCAATAGGGGCGCTGTTTCTGGTACGCACCATGCTGGGCTGGAAGCTCGATCATCTGCCCGAGGAGTCCAGGCGCCGCATCCAGGAAGAGATGCCCCAGTGGAGCGAAGACGCGCTGCCCGGCTATCTCGGCAATGTGGCCGCCGGGCGGGTCTCGAACCGCTTCGACCTTGGCGGTATCAATCTCACCGTGGACGCCGCCTGCGCCTCTTCAATAGCGGCCCTCTATCTGGCCGTCAGCAATCTCCGATCGCGGGAGAGCGATATGGTGGTGCTGGGCGCCGTGGACACGCACAACCAGCCCATCGACTTCGTAAACTTCAGCAAGACCCATGCCCTCTCGCCCCGGGGGCGGTGCCGCACTTTCGATGCAACCGCCGACGGTATAGTGTTGGGCGAAGGTCTGGGGGTAGTGATTCTCAAGCGCCTCGCCGATGCTGTTCGGGACGGCGACCGCATCTACTCGGTGATCAGAGGCGTGGGGGGCTCCAGCGACGGGCGCGATCTGAGCCTGACAGCTCCCAGACCGGCAGGGCAGATGCTGGCCCTCCGGCGTGCCTACGCTGACGCCGGGATATCGCCAGCCACCGTGGAGCTCGTTGAAGCGCACGGCACCGGCACCGTGGCCGGTGACAAGGCCGAGGTCCGCGCTCTCAGCCGTGTGTTCGCCGATGAAGGGGCGGGTCTGGGCACCTGCGCCATCGGTTCGGTGAAATCCAATATCGGGCACACCAAGTGCACTGCCGGGCTGGCATCGCTGATCAAGGTCTCCAAAGCTCTCTATCACAAGGTGCTGCCACCGACTATCGGGGTCGAGCAGCCCAACCCGTCTTGCGGCTTCGGAGAGAACCCGTTCTATATAAACTCGGAAGCGCGCCCCTGGATCAGGAGCAGTATCGACGGACCTCGCCGGGCGGCGCTCAGTGCTTTCGGTTTTGGCGGCACCAATTTCCACGCTGTCCTCGAGGAGTATCGGCCCGTCTGCCCGCCGGAGGGGATTTTCGGGAGCTCCGTCTGGCCCCGGGAGATCTTCGTTTTCTCCGCCGACAGCACCGAAGGGCTCGGTAAGCAGCTCTCCGGCTTCAAGCGTAAGCTCGACAACGCCCTTTCCCGGGAAGTGCGCCTCAGCCGTCCGGAAGAGAGCTCCCTGGAGCGCAAGGCTCTTCTGGAGCTCTCGCGTCTCCTGGCAGAGAAAGCCCAGATCCGGGGGCGCCGGGCTTTCCGCCTGGCTTTCGTGGCTGGCAGTCCGGAAGAGGTGGAGAAGAAGATCAACCAGTCTTTCGCTCTCTTGAAAAATCCGGACTCGAAAAACGGGGCCCCGGGTATCTATCTGCGCCGTGATCCGGCGCCGGGCAAGGTCGCTTTTCTTTTCCCCGGTCAGGGCTCGCAGCGTCTCAATATGTTGCGGGAGCTGGCGGTGTTCTTCCCCGAGATCACCGATTCACTGGAGAAGTCCGACAACTTCCTCCAGGGGAAGCTCGATTCGTCCCTGCGCTCTTATGTCTTTCCTCCTCCTTCTTTCGACGCCGGCAGCCTGGAAGCTTCCAGGAACGCTCTCAATGACACAGCCGTCGCTCAACCGGCCATGGGCGCCGCCGACATGGCCATGCTCTGCCTCGCCCGCTCGCTCGGCTTGAGACCGGATTTCGCAGCCGGGCACAGCTACGGCGAGTATCCGGCCCTGGTCTCGGCCGGAGTCCTGAGCGAGAGCGATATGCTCGACCTTTCCGTGAAACGGGGCCGGATCCTCGCCCGAACCGGAGACGGAGACAACGGCGCCATGGTGGCCGCTCTTGCCACCGAGGAGTCGGTCAGGTCTCTCACCGAACAGGTGGGCGGGGTGGTGATCGCCAATCTGAACAGCCCCGAGCAGTGCATCGTCAGTGGCACTACCGCCGGTATCGAAGAGTTCTGCCGCCTGGCTGCGAGGCGGGGCGTGCCCACCAGACCTGTTCCTGTTTCGAGAGCTTTCCATTCGCCGATCATGGAAGGCAGCGCCGCCGAACTCGGCGAGGCTCTGGAGTCCGTCTCGATCAATCCTCCGTCCATCCCCGTCTACAGCAATACCACCGGGGATCGCTATCCTGAAAGCCCGAAGGCGATTCGCTCGCTTCTCGTCGAGCATGCCGTCAAGCCGGTGCTCTTCAAGAAACAGATCGAGACCATGCACGATCAGGGCGCCTCGACCTTTATCGAGGTGGGACCGGGACAGGTCCTGACCGGCATGGTGGAAGCGACCCTGCGGGGTCGCGACATCACGGCATGCTCTCTGGGCGCCGGTGCCGATACCAGCGGAGGTCTGCCGCAATTGCTCGATGCCCTGGCTCGTCTCTGGTGCGCCGGGGTGGATGTCGATCTCGGCCGTCTCTATGCGGGGCGGCGGACATACAGTCTGGATGCCAGACCCATGAAGATGCCCTACCTGATTAACAGCTGCGCTGTGGAGAAAGCTCAGCCAAAAACGGAGAAGCGAAAGTTGGATAAAGCAGATCGCGCTTCGCGCGCAGAGATAGTCGGCCCGGCTGCCCTGACAGTCCCGGCGACCCCGGCGACCCCGGCCGGATCAAACGGTAGCAGACCGGCTCTCAACCAGGCATTGAAAAACGCCCTGCAAAGGCAGACCGCTCCAACCGTTTCGGGCGGAGTCGAGGCGATGATTCTCGAGTATCAGCGCAATATGATGGAGATGACCCGCAGTCTGGTGGATGCCCAGAAAGAGGTGATGCTCGCTTATCTGGGCTCGCGCAACGGTGCTCCGGCCGATCCGATTCCGGCCCGGGAGCCGGAGGCGCCTGGGCTTCCCGGGAGGCTCTCGACCCTTCCAGCTGCTGCCCCGGTTGTTACAGCCCCCCTTCCTGAGCCGGAGATCGACAGTGGCAACGGCAACGGCAACGGATTCGAAATCAGTAAGACAGATTCCAGATCAGAATCCGGTATCGATGCTGAAAGCCTCATCGCCAGCCTGCTCGAGATAGTCAGTGACAGGACCGGGTATCCATCGGACATGCTCGAGCCTACCCTCGATCTGGAGGCGGATCTCGGGATTGACTCCATCAAGCGTATCGAGATTTTCAACAACTTCCGGAAGCTCCTTCCCGAGTTGGTGCAACAGGAGCTCGAAGGCAATCTCGAGGAGCTCGCCGGGCTCAAGACCCTGGAGTCGATCTTCGCCTGGGTGAGAGATCTCGAGAACAGGACCTTTGCCGGCACCGGTAGCGCCGGCACAGCTCTTGTGTCTCAAACCGCTCCTGTTTCTCAATCATCTCCTTCGCGGTCGGCAATAGCCAGGGGTCTGGTGCGCCTTTCCGACCTCGATCTGAAAGTCGAGCCCGATTGTCGGCTCGGCAAGGGACCGACCCTGGTGGTGGCCGATTCCGCCGGCAAATCCTCTCGAATGGCTGCGGGTCTCGCCGCGCGCATCGAAGGAGCGCTCTTTTCGAGTGTCGCCGAGGTGATGAGCGAGGACTTCACGACTTATTTGCAGAAAGAGAAGCCGCAGACGATTTTCTATCTTGCCGGTCTCGATGAGGGCGGTCCTGAGGAGAAGGGTCTTGCCGGACTTCTCGAGCTGGCCAGGGCGATCAAGGAAACGACCGGCGGAGGCGGCTACGAGCCTTCTCTGATCGTCGCCACCGGCATGGGAGGTCGCTTCGGTCGCGAGAGCGCCCCTGCGGAGCCCCGTTATCTCGCCAGTCAGGCAGCGCTTTGCGGGATGACCAAGACCATCGCTCGCGAGCTCGAGACAGTCCGTGCGCTATATATGGATATGGACGCCAGCTCGGAAGATGAAAGGGCTGTTTCGGCAATTCTCACCCTGGCAGACCGGGGTGAATCCGGCGGCGAGTATGGTTATTGCGATGGAAGCTTCGCCGGTCTGCAGATCGAGCCCGCTCCGTTCACAGAAGTAAGCGAAGAGAAGCTCGATCTCGACAGGCGCTCCCTGGTTCTCGTAACCGGCGGTGCCCGGGGCATAACCGCCGAGATTGCAGCGGAGATGGCGGCACGTTTCGGCTGTAATTTCGTCATAGTAGGCCGCGCCGAAAGACCCGGTCCCGAGTCGTCTGTGACCGCCGGTCTGAGCAATGCCCGGGAGATAAAGTCGGCTCTCATGGAGGACTGTCGCTCCCGTAACGAGGCGGTGAGCATCAAGGAGATCGAGAAGCTCTATCAGAAGGTCGTCAAGGAACGAGAGATCAGGGACAATCTCGCCCGCATCGAGGCGAATGCCGCCTCGGTCCGCTACCATGCCCTGGATGTCAGAGACGAGGCTGCGTTCGCCGAGTTGATCGGATCCCTCTATGATCTCTACGGCAATATCGATGGTGTCATCCATGGTGCCGGGGTGATCGAGGATTCTTTTATCGAGAAGAAGAGCTACGATTCTTTCAGGCGCGTCTACGACACCAAAGTCAACGGTCTTGTCACCCTGGCCGCCAAGCTCAGGCTCTCGACCCTGAAATTCCTCTACGCCTTCTCCTCGGTGGTCGGCCGGACAGGCAATCCCGGCCAGGTCGATTATGTCGCTGCCAACGAGGCTCTCAACAAGCTGGCTCTCCATCTCGACAGGCTCAGTCCGGCAAGGCTCGGATCGATCATGTGGGGTCCCTGGCGCGCCGGCATGGCGCCTCCCGAGCTCGAGGATGTCTTCGCCAGTTTCGGCTGGTCCATGATCGAGCCCGATGACGGCCGGCGGACTTTCGTGCGCGAGCTTCTTTCGGGGCGCAAGGGTGATGTCGAGATCATGCTGGTGGGCGAGCCTGCTGCCAGGATCGAGCTGAATTCCGCCTCCGTCGACGCACCGGCCGATCAAGCGAGAGTCGCTCAGGGGCCTCTGGTCAATCCTTCCGGGATCGCGAGCCTGGCGCCATTCGAGGCCGAGGTCGAGATCGACCGAGCCAATCATATATATCTGGAGGACCACAAGCTCGATGATATGCCGGTCCTGCCCATGGCTGTCGCCCTGGAGACGATGCTCGAATGCGCCGCTCTCGCCCGGCCGGGCAGGCGGCTCAAGGGTATCTCCGGTTTCGACATTCCCTCCGGTGTGATCTTCGACACCGATCGCAAGCGTTTTCTCGTCAGGGCCAGGGAGCTTGGAGCCGATCGCGCCGAGCTCACCGTAGAGTCCCTGGGCAGAGCGAATCGTCTGCATCATCGTGGCGTCGCCGAGTATGCCGGAGAAGGCGAAGCGATAACCCTGCCGCCTGAGCTTCAAGCCCGCATACCGGCTCGTTTCGACCCGTCTCTCATCGAGTCGCCAGAACTCGATCCTCCTCACCGTGACCATATTTATCGCAACTGGATGTTCCACGGCCCGCTCTTCCAGGGGATCGAGTCCATCGACAGGCTCGGACCAGGGGGGGTGGCCGGCGCCGTGACCGGCAGGGCTCCCGGGCTCTGCCTGCGCGATCCTTTGAAGGACAGATGGATCATGGACCCGATACTCTTCGACTGCTCCATGCAGCTCGGGGCAGTCTGGGTGCGCTTCTACTCCGATATCACCTGTCTGCCCACCGGGTTCAAGCAATTGCACCTTCTCAGACCCTGCCCGCAAGAAAGCGCCTATGTCCATGTCTTCCTGCCTACCGGCGTCTTCGATGGCGAAGTCGTCTGCGACCTGGCCATCTATGACAGCGATCGAGAGCTATCGGTCCTGGTGGAAGGGCTCACCGGGGTGGGAAGCAAGTCCTTCAACCGTTTCGCCTCCGTCTCGAAGACCGTTTGAATGTCCTATCTCGAGAGCCTCTTCGAAGAAGGTCTGGAAATAGGTGTTGTCGGGCTCTACCACGGTGACGCCTCCGGGCATGGCCTTTCTGCCTGCGCTACGGATCTGGTCGCCGGGGCTCCCGGACAGAACCCGCATCCGGGGCTGGATATTGATGGGGTAGTCGAGGACCTCGGAAGATTTTCCGGGGAGGTCCTGGTGGTGGCTTCTGACCCGAATATAAAAGGGTCCTTCAAAGCGGCTCTCGAGACAGCCTGCGAGGCTCTGGCCAGTGGACGAGCCGCCACCGTTCTTCTTTTTCAGGCTCCTTATGCCGTCGCCCTGCGGGTCAGGGGCGAGCCTGCTTACGCGCTTATCGGCGCTCCGGAGAAGAATGAGCACGAGACAGGTTATCTCATCGTTTCGCAGGACGCTGAGCAGCCTCCGGTCTCTGGAGAATGCGGGCTGAGAGTGGTCGAGCCTGGTCGCGGTCTCGCGGACCTTTTCGAGGCGATTCTCGCCATTCATATGAAACTCATGTTCGCCTCAAGAGTACCCGTCGAGGATGTGTTCCCCGGCGACGGCGCCTTTGTCGTGGAGACTGCCAGACCCTGGATCCATCCGGTCTATCAAAATCCGGATTTACCGAGAATCGCCAGGCTGGTCACAAATGAACTCAGTCTCTGTCTCAGAGAGGATACAGGAGAGCAGCCCTCCCGGGTGTGCCTTCCCTGGCCCAGCGAGGTCTTTCTTCTTGGAGCGGGAAGCCGGGAGGAGCTCCTCGAGAATCTCGAGCTTACCGGTGTCCTGGTGGAGCTCGGTCTTTCAGCTAATCTTCCTGCCCTGGCCTGCGCTCTCAACTGTCTCTACCTGCCCGGGGACTGCTCTTACAGGCTGGCTATAGTAGCCGAGGGCAGGGATGATCTGCTCAACAAGATCGCCTCCTGCCGGGAGCGCCTGGAGACCGGGGAGAGCTCGTTCTGCGATCCCCAGAGGGGTCTCTATATGACCGGGAGCGGGAGGGCCATCGAAGGACGCATGGCCTTCATGCTGCCCGGTCTGGGCTCGGCCTACACAGGCATGATGGGCGATCTCTGCATGCATCTTCCCGAGATCAGGGAGGTCTTCGATTTCGTCGATCGCGTATGCCGGTCCGTGGGCGCCGAGGAAGCGCCAAGCCGCAGGATCTTTCCCGCCGAGGCAGGGGCAAGGGGGGACGCCGCTTCTCTTGCCGCGGCGGAGTACGCAGTGGTGGCGGTTCTCATGGCCGAGCATGCCATCTACAATCTGCTCAATCATCTTGGTATCACCCCTGATGCGCTGCTCGGGTTCAGCACGGGCGAGTTCGGAGTCTATACGATGAACGGTTGTATCGACGTCGTGGAGGCAGCGCCGCTCTTCTACAGGTTGAGCACCGAGGCGGCTCGATCGATTCCGCGCTCCATCGCCGATGATTTGAAGACAATGAGCGTCTTCGCTTCCAGGGAGCAAGTAATGTCCCTGGTGGAGAGGCTCGAACTGCCTGTTTATCTCACCGCCGATCTGGCCCCGGAGCAGACCATAGTCACGGGCAGCGCCGCCGCCATCGAGGCACTGGCGGCCGGGCTTTCCGAAGCCGGCATGACCAGCCATGTCCTGTCTGTCTCGATCCCCTACCATACCAGCGCGGTCGATGGTGTCATCGAGGACGGCATCGCCGACAAGGTCCTGCGTTCCCTGAATTTCTCCGCCTGTCTGACCGAGTCCTGGCTATGCTCTCTGGCTCGCCTGGCGCCGGTTGAGCCCCAGCCCATTCTCGCGGCTCTCACCGGGCTGCTTCAAAGACCGATTCTCTACCGCCAGACTGTGGAGCGCATGTACGAGAGCGGGGTGCGATTCTTCATCGAGGTCGGTCCCCAGGGAGTGCTCTCTTCCCAGGTCAAGCAGATCCTGGGGGAGCGCAAGGTAGTGGCGGCTTCCTCCAATCTTTCCCGGCGTCACGGTATCACCCAGATCAATCATCTCATCGCCGAGCTTTTCAGTCACGGGCGAAGCATGAATCTCGAATATCTCTATGCCAACCGGGGCGTGCTGCCTCTGGAGAATCTCGCCGGCGAGCATGTCCACCGGGAGCACAGTGATTCCTGTTGCCAGCCGGATCTCTCCGGAGAGGAGGTTCTGGGCGATTTTATGCGCAATGTCACCGATCTCAATCAAGATATGATCGACTCCGAGCTCGAGATCCTGAGCGCTTATTTCGCCAGTGTGGCTGAGCAGGAGGCGGAAGCGCAGCTGGTCTATCTGGAAGGAAGGCGATCATATCTTCTGGAGCACAGTGGCACTGCCGGTATGGTTCTCACTTTCATCGACGAGAGCCGAGTGCTGGAGCCAGACTCCGGTGTCCTTACCGAGGCGGAGTTGCAGGAGCTCAGCCAGCGCTTCCGGGATTCGGGTCGGCGCAAGCAGTGGATCATGGGCCGGCTGGCCGCCAAGGATGCTGTCCGGGTCGCTCTCGATGATGCCGAGCTCGCTTACGATCAGATCGAGATAAATGCCGGCGAGGACGGCGTTCCCCGGGTCGCTCTCCGGAACAGACCCGGAGTCGAGCCGCCTCTCATCTCCATCGCCCATGCCGGAGCGGCTGCCTGCGCTCTGGCCGTGCCCCCCACCGGGCGCGGGCGTCCCGGTATCGATATGGAGAATCTCCGGCAAATGGATCAGGGAATGAGCGAGCTGGTGCTCAGCAGCGCCGAGGCCGAGCTTGTCGAGGCGTCAGCGGCACGGGATCTCGACTTTCTGCGTTTGTGGACAGCCAAGGAGGCTGCTTTCAAAGCTGTGGGAGGCACCGGGGTTCGACAGTTCGAGAGCACCGGCGCGATCGGGTCGGACCGGATCCGGCTCGCTTATGCAGGAGACAAGGTCCTCGAGGCTATCAGCCTGAAGACCGGCGACTATCTCATCGCTCTGGTATTGCCTCAGTAAGCTCCCACGTAAGGACCGGCGCCGCCACCGGCGATCGAAACCGGCGCGTCGAGTTGGACCTGTACGGGGGTGCCGCTCTGGATTGTGACGTCCCGTCCGGTTCTGAGAAGCAAGCTGGAGGCCAGACCGACACCGCCGCCGATGGCTGTGCCCGACCAGGCTCCTCTTCCGGCTCCACGACTACCGCCGGCAATAGCACCGACCGCGGTGCCGAGCGCCGCGCCGAGACCGGCACCGGCCGCGCCTCTCACGCCGGCCTGCACGGTCTTGCGCTTCCAGGTCTCGCCGCGCAGCTGACCGTTGTCGTTCTCGTCATACTTGCCGACTCCACCGACCAGGTGGGCGCTTATCGGAGTCTCCGTGCCGTCCGGCGTACGCAGGCGGTTGAATTCGATAGCCAGAGCGCCTGCCAGTCCGAGGCGGCGTCCTTCTTTTGACTCGGTGACCTGACCGAGGAGCACAGAGCCTACGGGAATCTGCGAATCACCCACGATAATCGGTTGAGAGATATTGGCCTGGACGACGTCTCCCGACTTGGCTACCTGGCTGGAGATGCTGGTGGTCAGAGTAGCATTGAGGACCAGCCCGGCTGGGGCGAAGACCACTCGGCCGCTGCGGTAGCCGCGCGGTGGCGGATTGTACCCTGTCTGGCCTGCGTAGCCCGGCTGCGGCTGACCGCCATACGCGGCCTGTCCGCCGTAGCCGTTGAACCCTCCGGGGGCGTTGTTGTTGAAATTTGCCTGCCCGTTATATTGTTGTTGAGGCGGTCCTTGATACTGGGTATTGCCGGCATACATGTCGCTCTGCGGAGGAGCGGAGGCTACCGGAGGCGGTGCCGTATTGCTGTACTCACCGGTAAGATGCGAGACATAGCTCTGGACGCTGCTCTGATCGCGAAGAGAATTGCGAAGGCTGTTGGCCCAGCGCTCGGCGAGAACCGCCGGCGATGTGCCGGCTGACTTGGCGCTGTCACCATCCACAGTGATAACCTGATAGCCGCCCAGGGTGATCACCGGCAGTCCTTTGACATAGGTGATGTTGACAGCCGCCGGGCTCCTGTCCTTGGAGGCCACCAGAGCATTGTCCAGATTCTGCTGGACCGTCTCGGCGCGCTTCTCGGGCGAAGCCGCTCCGGAACCGGATACATTGGTGATGACCGCCTGACCGGCGAGACGCACGGTGCTGTCGGCTGCCAGTACCACATTCGGTGACAGGTAGAGGGCCTGGCTCAAGACGATGGCGCCAGCCAGGACACGACCTTTGATTGTAAAAGTTGGTTTAGAGTTCATCTTCCTGTTTCCTGGTTCGATCCGGGTTTTAAATGATGATATAGACTTGAAAAGTCTAGCAAGTGTTCCCGCCTAGGTTGTTGAGAGATTTCTGAGAGATTTTTGAGAGACTGGCTGGGTCCGGGAACGGCACAGCCTCCAGAGCTCGATGGTGGTCAAGATAGCAGGACAGCTCTCAAGTGGATTCGAAAAACCTTAAAAGTTTTTACTTTTCTCATTATAGAGCATCAAGAGCATGGAAGCGATAGCCAAAGACCAGTCAGGTACAGGATTCTACGGGATCAAGGGAAAGAATGCCCTGATCACCGGAGCGAGCAGGGGTATTGGATATGCAGTCGCCATCGAGCTCGCCGGACATGGTGTCAATTGCGCTGTCCTGGCGAGGTCCGAGGGACCGCTCGAAAGCCTCGCTCAGGAGCTGCGATCCAGAGGAGTAGAGGCGTTGGCTATCGCCCACGACCTTGCCGCGCAAGATTCCCTGTCCGCCATCGAGAAAAGGCTTGCAGCTGATTTCGGCGTCATCGACATCCTGGTGAATAACGCCGGTATCTATGGGACAGCCAGTATCGATTCGGACGAGGATGGCAGCCTGTGGTCCGCCACCATCGAGACCAACCTGTCGGTGCCGTACAGGCTGTCCAGATATTTCGGCGCTTCGATGAAAAAGACAGGCTGGGGGCGGCTGATCAATGTTTCCTCTATTTCCGGTCAGAAGGGAGAGTGTTTCGGCGCCGCTTACTCGGCCTCGAAGTTCGGACTCATCGGTCTCACCCAGTCCCTGGCCCTGGAGCTCGCCTCGTCCGGAGTGACGGTCAATGCCGTCTGCCCGGGATGGGTCCATACCGATATGGCGCTCTCCCAGATAAACGACCCGGACTGGTGTAATCTCAATGGTATGGAGCCGGCGCATTCGATGGACTTGACCAGATTGTCGGTACCCCAGGAGCGCCTGATCGAGCCCTCCGAGGTCGCCTCTCTGATAGCCTACCTGGCATCCGAGCAGGCCCGGGGTATTACCGGTCAGGCTATCAATATTTGCGGAGGGCTTTCGATTATATGAGCGCTGAGCGGCTCTGGACCAGGGCAAGAGAGAAGAGCGCCTGGAAGCGCGAGAATCGGGACGGTCTCGATCTGTTTTTCTCGCCTCTTCTGGAGAGGCAGACCGGTCTGACCCACGCTTTCACCACCAGGCTCGGAGGCGAGACCAGGGATCCGTACGAGTCTTTCAATCTGGGCAGGCACGTCGAGGACGGCGATTTGCGAAGCGATGCCCTGGCCAACCGCCGCAGGCTCTGCCAGACCCTCTCCTTGAGCTTCGAGCGCCTGCTGGTCCCCGGTCAGGTGCACTCTCGAAACGTGGTCATAGTCGAGGATCTCAAAGAGGGGGACGGCTCGGGTCTCGACCGGGTGGACGGGCTTGCTACTGCCAGCCGGGATGTGCCGATGCTCCTTCATTTCGCCGACTGTGTCCCGGTTATAGTTTTCGACCCGGGCAGGGGGGTCGCCGGCATCTTTCACGCCGGCTGGCGGGGTACGGCTCAGTCCATCGTCGCGCACGGGGTTTCGATCATGAAAGAGCGCTTCGGATGCTCCCCGGGCTCTATGGTGGCGGCGGTGGGTCCGGCCATCGGTAGCTGTTGCTATCTCACCGGCAGCGATGTGGTCAGGAGCCTCGAGGAGACTGTCGAGGGCGCCGGGCATCTGATCGAGAGCCGGGCTGGCAAGCGATTTCCCGATCTCAAGGCGATCAATGCCCTGCAATTGCTGGCTGCCGGAGTGGGGTCCGTGGATGTCTCGGACTCCTGCACCGCCTGCAACCCGGATGTCTTCTACTCGCACCGGCAGTCAGGGGGTATCACGGGGCGCCAGGGGGCGCTGGTCTGCGTAAGGTCCCGGACCAGGAATCAGGATTTCTAGTATATTTTTAGAAGTAGACCGTATAAGAAACGAACCAGATCCGGGGTGCAAGTGTCATCAGCCGCCAGGAACAAGGGAGCCTTTCGCCGGGCGCTTCGAAGATCGGCTTTAATCATGCTCGCAGTCTTCTCGAGCTCGCTCCTCTACCTGCCGGTTATTGCCCAGACCCAGAACAAGACTGAGGAGCAGGACGACTTTTTCAAGGACCCGAAAAAGGGCTATTTCAGCCAGGAGCTCGTCAATTACGGAAGCAAGGACGGGCTGTCGAGCCTGGAGCGGACCGCCGAGCAGGTGCGTATTCCGCGCCCGGGAGCGCAGGCGGATTCTAGCGCGGATTCTAGCGCGGATTCTAGCAAGCATCCCTTCATGCAGCCCATGCGGCCCATGCGGCCCATGCCGCCCCTGGCTCCGAGCTTCAAGAAGAATGGTGCACCGAATACGGTGCCGGTCCCGCCCTCCGTTGCCTCGCCGGTGAAGGCGCCGCCACCTTCTGCCCGCAACCAGCCGGCCGCCGCAGCCGAGTCTCCTACCCGCATCAGTCGTCCCGGACCTGATTCCGAGAAGTCCCAGCCGGTCGGTGCCGTAGCGGTGCCCCGTCTCCTCAATGGCCAGCCCGGACCGGCTCCGGTGGTGAAGCCGAGCGAGCCGCAGCCCCCGGCCCGGGCTGTAAAGCCAGCCCCCGCCGGCAATACGGCCGGCAATACAGACGAATACCCGGCGGTTGGTCAGCTCGAGGAGCTGACTTTCGGCGGCACCCGTGCCGATTCTCCCATCGAGGAGCGTCTCACCGGTCTGGAGAATGCCGTGTTCGCTCACACTTATCCGGAGGATTCGCTTTTCGATCGAACCGAGCGTCTCAAGAGGACTCTCCTGGGAGAGAGCACAGCCGCCGGCAGCGCCGCCGATCCCTATTATGAGACAGACCCCAATCCGCCAGGATGGATAGACGATCCCCTGGCGGTTCAGAGCGAAGATCAGGAGCTTGCTTATCTGGACGAGCTGGCTTCCCGTCCGGAGAACCGGGAAGCGGTTCCTGCCAATGTGATTGCTGAGTTCGTCCTGGAGCTGTTCAATCTCGAGCGCCGCAAGCGCAATATGCCTCCTCTGGAAAATGACGAGCTCATACAGAAGATGGCCGACGAGCATATGGCGGATATGCAAGGGCGAGGCGTCATCTCTCACCTCGATAGCCAAGGCGCCAACCCGGACAGGCGCTATACGCTTCTGGGCGGCACAAACGCTATTACCGAGAGCCTGGTTTCGATCAATACCGCCGATCTGGGCAGCTCGCGCACAACCAAGGCGGCGGCCGCTCTCATGATCAAGAGCATGCTCAAGCGCCAGGATGACAGAGAGGCGATCCTGGCGCCGGAGTCCACCCATGTCGCTACTTCTATGGGTGCCACTGACGACGGTACCAGGATCTTCGGCTGCACGGTGATCATGACCAGGCGCGGTGTTATCCATCCGGTGCCGGAGCAGGTCAAGGTCGGCGAGAAAATCGATGTGGAAGGAGAGGTCTTCCAGCCGTACAAGTTCGATCGCATAACCCTTGCCTGGGAGACCCTGGAGGAGGCGCCGGCGCCTGAAGATCCCGGCGGCGACGAGGCTCTGCCTTATTTCCCCCCTCTAGACTATGTCGCTTACAGGGAGAAGTCCGAAAAGGATTATTCCAAGGCGATCACAGCTCTGAAAGCGGTGGGGCTGGTGGCGGCTATAGCCGGGGGCATGTTCGTGCCGCCGGTGGCGCTGGCAGCGCCGCTCATAATCATGGCCGGTCCCGATCCCACCGAGGCCAAGCCCCAGTCCGACATACCGGTACACGGCGGCATCAAGGTGCGCGGCAATTCATTCTCTGGTCATGTTCCCCTCAGCAATGACAGCCAGGAAGGGCTCTATTACCTGACCGTCTGGGGCACCCTGGGCGACGGCGCCCGTCCGGTGGCCATCAGCCGGAGAATCGTGATTGCCCGGGATCGAGATAATGAGGACGATAAAGAAGACAAGATAGAGAGAAGTGATTCGGACGATAAAATTGAGTACACTAAAGAGAGCGACGGCGACGGAAAGACAGAAGCTAGCGATGCGGATTCGGACGAAGACCAGGGGAAAGACGGCGGTATATAACCTCGTTCTTATTCTCTTCTCGGCTCTGGCATCACCCTCAGTCCCGGCTTTCTCGGCGGAGCAACCGCCTCTTCAAGCAAGCACCTCCAGCACTACTCTTCAGGGCGGCACGGGCTCCACCACTCTCCAGGGGGGCACCGGCTCGACCACTCTCCAGGGGGGCACCGGCTCCACTACTCTCCAGACCGGGACCTCCGGGGCGCTCATCCAGGGCAAGGCAGAGCACCAGGCGGGACCGGTCACCATTCTCTTTCTCGTGGATGCCAGCCTGAGCATGAAAGACAATCTCGACAGAAAGGTGCAAAAAATCGATGCCGCCAAGAAAGTCCTGGAGAAGGCCCTTCTGGGAATACCACCCGATGTCAATGTCGGATTGAGGGTCTTCGGGCATTTCGCCCAGGGCGGCTTCGATCCCTGCATGGCCTCAGTGCTCCTGGTGCCGCCGGGCACCGGCAACCGCGGCACCATTATCAACCGCATGCGTCGGATCAGGCCCACCGGCATGACTCCTCTCACTTTCGCTATCGCTCAGGCCGCCGAGAATGATCTTCGCCGGGTGAAGGGACGCAAGACGATCATTCTCATCACCGATGGTGCCGAGACCTGCGGTCACGATCCCTGCGCTTATGTGAAGACGCTCCCGGCGCGGGGCATCGAGCTCAAGCTCGACATAGTCGGTCTCGATCTGAAAAGAGACAATCATGCCAGGCAGCAGCTCAATTGTATAGCCACTAATTCCGGTGGCAAATACCATGACGCCAAGACTGCCTCGGAGCTGATCGAGAGCGTCTCGCATAGCGTCAGCAAAGCAATCTCGGGCAAAGTAGTGATTGGCGGCGAGTCGAACAATATAGCCAACCCCGAGACTCCGCCGGAGCTTGTTCCCATACTGCCTGCCGGACGCCTGGAGGACAGCCGCATCCACAACAAGCAGAAATACGATCCCGACAATATACTCGAGCGCGGACCCGAGTAGAGATCAGGGTTTCCAGTCTTCGAGCTCGTCGATCACTTTGAGGCTCTCCGAGGCAGTGAGCACTGTCAGCAAAGGCCGATCGCGCTTGAGCCTGGCGACCCCCTTGCGAGTCACTTTGTCGCATCCGGTCAGATCAAGAATCCGAAGCGCACGGCAGTTGCCGAGCCTGGCCAGACCAATGTCTGTGATATCACAGTTCTTCAAATCCAGCCGGGTCAGTCGCTCCAGATTTCCGAGCTTCTCGAGATGCTCGTCGCCAATGGGCAGATCGTTGAGCCTGAGGTCGGTCAAATTCTCGAGACGGGCCGCGATGGGTACGATGTCGCCGCTCAAACAAGTACCGCTCAGATCGAGAAATTCCAGATCCGGTTTTTTATCCCTCAGAATCTCGATGTCTTCCTTCTTGAGATTCTTCGAGTTGTAGAAGCTCAAACCTCTGAGGCTCTTGACGGCGCAGAGAGCCTCGACGGCTCCTTCGGGCACCGGCATGACCAGGCAATCCACATGTCTGAGAGCGGGCAGGGCCGACAGATAACCGAACCCCCGGGCCGTGAGTTTGCTGGTCATACAGATTCTCAGGACCTCGAGGGTCTTGATCCGGCTTATGCAGCGCATTCCTTCGTCATTGAAAGCGGTGCTCTGCATCTCGATGACTTCCACAGGATCGTTCTCGAGATGTTTGAAGCCCTCGCCGGTGACAAGGTCGGTGAATGTGATACCGATGGCGCGCCGATCGTTTTTCTCGCGCAGCTCAGCGAAATCGGCGTCGGTCACAGATGTCCCGGACATCCAGCGGTCGCCGAAATCGCCCCGGCTTCTCTGCCATTTGACAGCCGAGACTACGCCGATGGCGTCCTTGAGGTTCGGAGGATCTCTCTCCACGGGTCTGGTCAGATTGGCGGCAGGCTGCTCGCCGGGGCGGGAGAGGGTGAGAATTATAAAAGAAGAGACCAGCAGCAAGGCTGTCATGAAAACCAGGATCAGGAGCCTTCTGCTTTTCGGCGGCCCGGCCGCCGGCGCTATCTCCGCCGGTGGTGGCGGCTCCGGGGCGTGCGCGGCGGCAATCTCGGCAATCGCTTCTTTCAGGGCGGCGGTGCTCTTGAATCGCTTTTCTCGATCTTTTTCCAGGCAGGCGGCCACTACTTCTTTGAGACCGGCAGGAAAATTGCTGGTGCTGTCCACATCATCAATTGCCGGCGCCGGCTCCCGGTCGTGCATGGTCAGGAGCTCCAGGGGCGTTCCGGCGATAAACGGGGGTCTGCCGGTGAGGGCCTCGAAGAGAACGCAGCCCACCGAATAGACTTCGCAAGCCTCGTCGAAAGCTTCCCCTCGGGCAATATCCGGGCTCATATAAGCGGGGGTCCCCGCCACTATACGGCTCTGACTCTCGCTATCGAGCATCTCCTTTTTCAGGGCTCCGACACCGAAGTCGATCAGCCTGACCTCGAGCCCGCCGGTCTGGTCCAGGGCGAAAAGAATATTGCTGGGCTTGACATCGCGGTGGAAAAGACCCTGACTGTGCGAGCAGGTCAGGGCCTCGGCGATCTTCATGAAAATCCTCAGGCTGAGAGCCGGGTCGACAGTCCTCTCTTTGATCGCCCGGTCCAGGCTCTGGCCCGGGAAGTATTCCATCACCATGAATGGACTGCTGCCGCCGGTGATGCCGAAGTCGAGCACCCTCACTATGGAGGGATGAACGAGCTGGCTGGTGTTCCGGGCTTCCTGCTGGAAAGCGATGATCTGCTCCGGGCTGAGGTTGTGGAGGATCTTGATCGCGACCTTTTTATTGAGCAGCCGGTCGCGGCAGAGATAGACCGTGCCGCTGGCGCCTCTGCCGAGAAGGCTGAGGGGCGCGTAACGCTGGTAGGGAAAGATCTCCCGATCCAGTTCGAGCTCCGGTATCGGCTCTTCTTCCGGCTCAATCCCAGGTTCGGCTTCTCGAGAATCGGTCGCCGGCGGCGGCCCGGCGCTCCGGGGAAGGGGGCTGGCACAGGAGCAGAGGTCTGCTCGAAAGATCCACTGGGTGAGAGTCCCCGGCCTGCCTTCTTCGATATGCTTGCCGCAGTGACCGCAGATATTGAGCCCGGTGTCCGGCTGGGCTTCTTCCCTGGCGACATTGCAGGTGCAGACCATGATCCACTGGGTGAGCCGGCCCGAGCCGGCCTTCTCCAGCGGGAGCTGACATTTGGGGCAGATATCTGGCTCGTGGCTCAAATGTGTTCGGGTCCCTCAGGGACCTGAATTATATATCCTGATTGAAGCTGATATGGCTCCGGCTCAGAATGCTGTCGGTGATCCGGTCGCCTACCCGGCTGTAGATATTGCTGAGCCAGAGAGGGTATACGCCGAAGGCCAGAATCAGCAAGCTCAAACAGGTTGCCACGAGTTTTTCGGTGCCGGTGGCATCGTAGAGATGACCTTTCCACTTTTCCTGCTCGGGCCCGTAGAAAAGTCGTTTCAGGAGCCAGAGCATATAGCCGGCGGTAAGCACCACTCCCAGAGCCGCTGCATAGGTCCAGCCCCTGACGAAGTCTCCGGTGAGAGGCCAGTAAGCCAGGGGGGAGGTGATCGCTCCGTAGAAGACCGTCACTTCGCCGACGAATCCGGAAAGAGCGGGCAGACCGAGGTTAGCCATGGTGCCGAACATCCAGAAATAGAAAAGGACCGGCATCTTGAACGCGAGACCGCCGCCGATCTCCGGTAAGAGCCTGGTATGGCAACGCTCGTAGACCGTGCCGACCAGGAAGAAGAGCAGGGCCGAGATGAAGCCGTGGCTCAGCATCTGGAAGATTGCGCCGTTTACCGCCGTATTGGATAGACAGCCGATTCCCAGAAGGATGAAGCCCATGTGGCTGACGCTGGAGAACGCGATGATGCGTTTCATGTCTTTCTGCACCAGGCAGGCGATCGCTCCCCAGAGAATATTGATCGCTCCCAGTGCCACCACGCCCTGTCCGTACTCCACGAAAAATGCCGGGAAGAATCCCATGCATATACGAACGAGACCGTAGGAGCCCATCTTGAGGAGCAGCCCGGCAAGGATCATTGATATCGGTGTCGGTGCCTCGACGTGGGCGTCGGGAAGCCAGGTATGAAAAGGTACGGAGGGAAGCTTGATAATGAAAGAGAGAAAGAAAGCCAGGCAGGCGATACTCTGGGCTGCCGCCGGCAACTGGTTGGCGCTGGTGGACAGGAGTCCCATATCGAAGGTCGCCGCGGTCGGGTCGATCATACCGAGCTGAACATAGGTATAAAGCAGACCGGCAAGCATGATCACGCCGCCGAAAAACGTGTAGAGCAAGAACTTCATTGCCGCGTAGCCGCGTTTGGGCCCGCCCCAGATGGCGATCAAGAAGTACATCGGTACCAGCTCGAGCTCGTACATGACGAAGAACTGAACGAGGTTTTGCGAAACGAACACCCCCAGCACCGAGAAGGTGAGGAGCATCACCAGGCTGTAATAGAGCTTGCCGCGCTTGGTGATGGTGTAGCTGGCGAGCACCGCCATGAGGGTCACCACGGTGGTGAGCAGGACCATTGAGAGGCTCAGCCCGTCGACTCCGATGTTGTAGGAGATCTGCACCGGCGTCGTGATCCAGGGCTGAATGGTGACGAATTGCATGCCGCTGGTGGACGAGTCGAACTTGCTCCAGAGGAAAAGCGATAGACCGAGCATCGCCAGACAGAAGCCTATGGCTGCTCCCCGGGCGTCTTTGTCCGTGGGCACCAGAGGGATGATCAGGGAGGCTATCAGGGGTAGGGCGAGTAGTAAATTGAGGATGAAGGTGGGGTCGTTCACGGTTGCCTCTGCTTGCGCTGATACTGCATGGAACTTTCTTGCAAATGCGCTCCACAGTATATAAGGACGCCCGGTGCTCTGCCAGCGAAAAAGGTAGTAAATGTGCCTGTTTGAAGAATTATTGAAAAGAAAAATCTTTTCACCAGTTCATGTCAAGGGAGTGTCGGCCGGTCAGGAGATGCCGTCCGGCTTGCCTTCCAACAAGATGTCCGGAAAGGGGCCCGACGAGCTCTTGGAAGCGCCCGGCGGTGCCGAGATCGCCTTTGAGTTATAGTATTCACGACCTGACAAATTCTGGAGAGCCTTCCTTAGATGAGCCCCGACTTACTAAAAGCCTGTGTCGAGAGTGCCTGGATGATTGTGGCGCTGCCCTTCTTTGCGGGCTTCGCGATCATCACCTGTTTCCTTTTCGGGGGCATCGAGCTCGGTCAGAAGCGAGCTTTCAAGACCACGGCGATGCTCCTTTCCGTGGGCGCAGTCACCGCCGGTTTCGTTCATTCGCTGCTCATCGTTCAAGCCCTGGTGCACGACCCTTCGCTCTCCGGATACCAGCAGAACTTCAACTGGTTCACTTGCGCTCAGTTCAAGCTGTCGGTGGGGGTCATCGTTGACAACCTCGCAGCGATGATGCTGGTGGTGGTGACTACTGTCTCGATGCTGGTGCAGATCTACACCCATGGCTATATGCGGGACGACCCCGGCTATGCCAGGTTCTATTCCTACCTTTCGCTGTTCACCGGCTCCATGCTCGGTCTGGTCGTTTCCACCAACCTTTTCCAGATGTACGGCTTCTGGGAGCTAGTCGGTGTTTGCAGTTATTTCCTTATTGGTTTCTGGTGGTACAAGAACTCCGCCGCCGAAGCCTGTCTCAAGGCTTTCGTGGTCAACCGCGTCGGTGACTTCGGATTTCTGGTCGGGATCCTATTATTGTTGTTCGTCACCCGGGATTTCTGGGAAGGCGGCACCCTGCTCGCTTTCGTCAGCCAGCCGGGGCTCGCCGGCACCGATATCGCCGGTGCTCTGAAACTCGCCATCGAGAACAACAAGCTCGCCCCGGATCCCGGCTTCATGATGACCCTCATCGCCCTGATGATCTTCATGGGTCCCATGGCCAAGTCCGCCCAGGTGCCGCTGCACGTCTGGCTCCCGGACGCCATGGAAGGTCCGACGCCGATCTCGGCTCTCATCCACGCCGCCACCATGGTGGCAGCCGGAATCTATCTGGTCGCCAGAGCCTATCCTCTCTTCCTGGCTCCGGACGGCTCCACCCAGAGCACCGCTCTCATGGTGGTAGCCTGCGTCGGCACCCTCACCGCCTTCATGGCAGCCACCATCGCTCTCACTCAGTACGATATCAAGCGAGTCCTGGCCTGGTCGACCTGCTCGCAGCTCGGCTATATGTTTGTCGGTCTGGGTGTGGGAGCTTACTCGGCAGGTCTATTCCACCTTCTCACCCATGCTTTCTTCAAGGCCATGCTCTTCCTCTGCAGCGGTGCCGTGATCATCGGTTTGCACCACGAGCAGGACATCAGGAAGATGGGCGGTCTCAGCAAGCATATGTGGGCCACCAATCTCTGCTTTCTGATCGGCTGTCTCTCCATCTCTGGTTTGCCGCCTTTCAGCGGATTTTTCTCCAAGGACGAGATCGTCGGCGCCGCTCTCGCTTTCAACCCGATAATCGGCTGGATTCTCATCTTCACCGCCGGTCTCACGGCTTTCTACATGTTCCGTCTCTATTTCCTGGTCTTCACCGGCGAGTATCGCGGGCACGGCAAACCTCATGACGTCTCGCCGGCTATGTATGTGCCGCTTCTCGCTCTGGCGGTTCCTTCCATCGGTGTGGGCTACATGCTCGGCTTCAACCAGCTATCGTTTTTCGGTGGCGTAGAGGCGGCCAACGCTTTCGGCTCTTTCGTCTATTTCGGGCACCCGCATCAGGAAGTGGTCAATCTAACCACCGTGGGAATATCAGTGGCTGCTGCCGCTATCGGTATATTCTTCGCCTATGCGCTTTATGTCGCCAAGATGTGGGATTTCAACAAGGCTATCGTCGAAGGTCAGGGCTTCCTCTACAAGTTCTCGTACAACAAATGGTACTGGGATCACCTCTATCTCTGGCTGGTCAACAAAGTCATCCTCCCTGCCTACAAGAGCGTCTGGAACGCTCTTGACGCGGTCTTCATCGACCAGGGTCTGGTGGAAGGCTCGAGCCTGGTGACCATCGCCTCGGGCGAAATACTGAGATACACCCAGACCGGCAGAGGTCAGTACTACGCACTGGTGATCTTCTTCTGGGTCGCCGCTCTTACCTGGCTGGCTTTCTGTATCTGTCCCTGATCTTAGCTGAGCGATATTCGGAGAGGAATTTATGTCTGCCAATCATGAAGAACACGGGCACGATCACGTACCGGCGGTGGCCACCGAGATCGTGGACGAGAAGAGCCCTGAGGACATGCTTCTGGTAGCCCTGGCTACATTCTGTCTCCTGGCTCTGATGATCTGTTTCGGCGACTGGATGACCGGTGTCGCGGTTCCTTCCGGCGGCGGGCACGGACATGAAGCCGTGCACCCGGGGACCGGACACGAGACCGGCTCCGAAGCCTCTCATTAACATAGATACAGTAAGTTTTGTTGCCTGTTTCCGGCTCTGTAATGTCTACCCTTGCCATCTCGCTGGGCTTGTGTGATATCGTATTCGCCTGTGCTTGCACTGAGGTCAGAGCCAGTGTCGTTGGGCCCGGAAACCCCGGTACGGTTTTGCCAGCCACACTTTTGATTGGTCTATTTAATTGAGAGGGGATACACCTAATGCACGAAGTCACGATTGGTATTGCAGGTGCCGCCGGAGACGGTCTCGATAAATCCGGGGACACTCTGGCAAGATCCTGCGGAAGGCTGGGACTTCACGTATATGCCTATAACAGCTATCAGTCCATCATCCGCGGCGGCCATATCTGGTTGAGAGTGCGGATTGGCGACGAGAAAGTCTATAACCACGGCGACAAGCTCGATGTGGTCATCGCCCTCAACCAGGACTCCATCGAGAGACACGCCCGGGAAGTCGATGAAGGCGGCGTTGTCATCTTCAATGCCGATCGCATCAAGTGCGAAGAGAGCCTGGTGAGAAAGGGCGTCACCATCATGGGTATCCCCATGAAAGACGTGACCGCCCCGGTGGCCGAGAAATACGGTCCGGTCAAACCGATCATGCAGAACACCGTTGCTATCGGTGCTGTCGCTTATCTCGCCGGTCTCGGCCTCGAAGAACCATCCTCGGTGCTCACCGACACCTTCTCGCACAAGGGTCAGGAAGTCATCGACTTCAACGTCGCCCTTCTCGAAGCCGGCTACAACTACGCCAAAGAGAATGCCAAGCCCCTGGTGGACAAATGGAGCGCCGACAAGAAGCGTCGTCCTTTCATCACCGGCAACGAAGCCATCGCTCTGGGCGCTTATGCAGCCGGCTGCAAATTCTATTCGGCTTATCCCATGACCCCGGCATCCACCATCCTTCACTGGATGGCAGGCCATGCCAAGGAAACCGGCATCCTCGTCAAGCAGTGCGAAGACGAGCTCTCGGTGGTCAATATGGCTATCGGCGCCGGTCTCGGCGGGGTGCGCTCCATGTGCGCCACAGCCGGCGGCGGCTTCGCCCTGATGACCGAAGCGGTCGGTATGGCAGGAATCATGGAAGTGCCAGTGGTGATCGTCGAGGTGCAAAGAGGTGGTCCTTCCACCGGTCTTCCCACCAAGACCGAGCAAGCCGACCTCTTCCAGGTCTTCGGTGCCTCTCAGGGCGAGTTCCCGCGCCTGATCGTCGCCCCTCGCGACATCGCCGACGCCTACCAGTCCACGGTGGACGCTTTCAACTACGCTGACAAATATCAGCTTCCGGTTCTGATGATGTCCGACCTGCTCCTCTCCGAGCACCCCGAGACCGTCGATCCCGAAGCATTCAATCCCGATGTCAAAATCGACCGCGGCGAGATCGTCAAAGAGTGGAAAGAAAGCCAGGGCAAATACAAACGCTTCCGCTTCACCGAATCCGGTATCTCTCCCCGCGCTCTTCCCGGCACCGCCAATGCCTGCTATACGTCAGGCAGCGACGATCACGACGAGGAGGGCATCCTCATCTCCGATATGTTCACGGCTCCGCCGGTGCGCCGCAAGAGCATGGAGAAGCGCATGAAGAAGGTGGAGAACCTTCTCAAAGAGCTGCCCGCTCCGGTCCTCGAAGGTCCCGCCGACGCCGAGCTGACCCTGGTCACCTGGGGCTCTACTTCCGGTGTCGTTCGCGAAGCCGCCGAGCTTCTCACCAGAGCCGGTACCAAGACCAATTTCCTGGTGATCAAATATATCGCTCCTTTCCACAGCAAAGAAGTGAGCGAAATCCTCGCTAAATGCAAGAAGAAGATCTCGGTGGAGGTCAACTTCACCTCGGTGATGGCGCAGTTCATCAAGATGCAGACCGGGGTGAGCATGGACGGACATATCACCAAGTACGACGGTGAGCCCCCGGAGCCGCTCTATGTGGTCGAGCACGCCCGGCGTATTCTCAAAGGCGATGATATCGATCTCGATGTCAGCGAAGAGGAAGCCCGGGAGTTCGTCTATCACTATCTGCGCACTCACAATGGCGAGAAGCTGAGACCGGTCAAGGTCATTAAAGAAGCCAAGAACGGTTACGGCGAGCCTGTCTGGAACGTCGAGCTGGCGGAGCGATTCACCGGCAAGCAGGGCGGCTCCATGAAGATTGGCGTCAAGACCGGTTCTACCTACGAATTCAACAAAGCAGCCGAATAGCTATTTACAGGGGATAAATTCAATGGCAACAGTAATTGAACTTCCAGTCGATACCTACAAAGGCCCGGTCGATCCTGACTGGTGTCCCGGTTGCGGCGACTTCGGCGTCCTGAAGTCGGTTCAGGAAGCAGCCGGCAAACTCGGCGTCAAGCCCGAGAATCTCATGGTCGTCTCCGGTATCGGATGCTCGTCCAACCTTCCCGGTTTTATCCACGCCTACGGTGTCCACAGCCTTCACGGCCGCTCGGTTCCGGTAGCCACCGGCGCCCACCTGGCCAACACCGACATGAAAACGGTCATCACCGGCGGTGACGGCGACGGATACGGCATCGGTCTTGGTCACCTGATCCATGCCATGCGCCGTAACCTAGATGTCACCTATGTGGTCATGGACAACCAGATCTACGGTCTCACCACCGGTCAGGCTTCGCCCACCACCACCAAGGGTCACAAGACCAAGTCGACCCCGGCAGGCAATATCGAGTCCCCGCTCAACCCGCTGGCTCTAGCCATCACCTCGGGCGCCACCTATGTCGCCCGTGGTTTTTCCGGCGAGCAGAAGCACCTGGCCGACACCATCGCAGGCGGTATCGCCCACAAAGGCTTCGCCCTCATCGATGTGTTCAGCCCCTGTGTCACCTATAACAAGATCAATACCTATCCCTGGTTCAAAGAGCGCGTCTACAAGCTCGAGGACAGCGGCTGGGATCCCTCCGCCGACTATTACAAGTCGCTGGAGAAATCCTTCGAGTGGGGCGACAAGATTCCCCTGGGAGTGATCTACAAGCACGAGATGGACACCTACGAAGACCTGGAGCCGGCTCTCAAGAAAGGCGCCCTTGTCAAGCAGTCTCTGGAGATAGACAAGAAAGTCTTCAACAGCTTTATCGAAGAGCTGATATAGACAAGCGATATTGTCAAATCCGTCGGGAAATGCGATTCTTGCTGCTGGGAAATATCCAGGAGATATCCAGTGTTCGGCAATTACTTGACTCTCAAGCGTAACCCTGAAGCAGCGCCTGTTACCAGGCAACAGATCGATACTCTCAAGCTGAAGACCATCAGCGCCGACCAGGCGAAAAGACCTCTTGGCCGGAAAGTCAGCGATATAGGTCGCGAGCTCCTTCATTACTTCACTTACAGAGCAGGCAGCATGAAGAGCCAGTGCCGCATGTACGGGCACATCCTTCCCCATGCCCCGCGTCCGGCTGGAGAGCAGCAGTATTGCGGGGAATGCGGCGAGTTCATCCGCGATCCAAGAGACCTGCGCAAGGCCGTATCCCGCTATCAATAAATTCTAGGGCTTTCTGGTGAGCGCCCGGAGAAGGTCTTCTCGCTGCGGATAGAGCGAGAGCAGCTCGGTAAGGGAGCCTTCCTCGAAGTCGGCGAAGTCGAAGCCCGGTGCCATAGTGGTGCCCAGAAGCGCATAGCCGCCTCCCGGCACCAGGCGGGAGCCCTGGTAGACACCTTTCTCCACCAGGTGTTGCAGTCTCTGCCCGGCTTCCAGATCACTGCCCAGATAGTGGACCCTGGACGAGCCGTCCGGAAAGCAGTTGAGCATCTCGACGGGATCGCCAAGATAAAAGTGATAGACCTCGTCATTGAGGAGTCTGTGCATAGTCGAGAAAGTGTCCGGGGTGAGCAGATAATATATGGCTGTGCCCCAGGGGCGGCTCAGGCCTTCGATGTTCTCGCTTCGGTAGGTCTCGGCGAAGAAACCCCCTTCCGGATGGGGCTCGAGAGCAAGCAGCTCTATCAGCCGCTCCAGGTCGATAGCGGTCATGACTTCAGCTCCGGGGGGCGTTCCTGTGGAAGGGCCGGGTGGTCTTCACCTCGCCTCGCACTATGTCGTTCATCCGGTAATCCAGGGCTGCCTGCTCCCGGGTCTCGGGTAGAAGAGGCGCGGTCTCGGGAGTGAGCTGGATGGTCATGTCATAACGGCAGCGAGAGCTCGGATTGAGGACGATAGCCCAGGAATCGAGAGCCGGGAAATTCTGCTTGAGCTTGCTGGTCAGCGAGTCGTCGGCGCGGAAGCTGTTGAGCACGATCTGCTCGTGCTGGCAGTCTCCTTCTTTGCACCGGATCAGATTGCGGACTCTATAGCCGGAATAGATGAGGGTCTGCTGGAAGTCCCGGGCGGTCTGCTCCTGTCCCCGGGGATAGCGGATCAACACCGAATAAGGCCGGTCGCTGGCATAGGATGATGTCCAGGAATCCTCCAGAGTCTCGTTGAGATTATCGTGGCTGTATGCAGCCAGCTGCTCGCTGTCGCTCACCCCGGGGTCGTTCTCCATGCCGGCATAGACAGTATTGGCGGCGATGGTGGAGACAGAGGGGCTGGTGCCGGTAAGGCGTTGCAGGACAAGAGCGGTCGCCTCCGGATCCGGCAACCAGTAACTGCCACCGTGGATAGTGGCGGCTTCACCGGGCAGAGTGGCGGTTTTCACCGATTTCTCCGAGACCTCTTTGGCGAACTTGAACACCGCCGCCATGTCATTCAGGGACATGTCGGTGACCACGTATTCGCTGGTGAATTTCAAAAGATTGGGGAGTCTCAGGACGAAAGCGGGATCTCTGAGCTTCGCCTGGGCCTGACGCAAAAACCACTGCTGGCGCTGGATCCGGCCGATGTCTCCCTGCTGGTCGTGGCGGAAGCGCAGATATTGCTCCACTTGCTCGGCGGAAAGCTCTTGCAGACCGGGCTCCAGATCGATGTTGAGACCGGAGGCGCGATCGCGGTAGCGCATCTTTTTCTCTACCATTACTTTGATCGGACCGACGAATTCGCATACTTCTTTGATGCCGACCGTATCGATCACTACATAATGGTCGATGGGGACGTTGAATGCCTGCTCGACCGTCCTCACCGCCAGCTCGGGACCGCCCAGAGCGTGAGCCGAGTTGATCTTCTCGACTCCATGATGATCGGCAATCCGAACCCGGCTGTCCCGGGGAATCGAGACCAGACCCACCAGACCCGAAATGGGATCGAGACTGGCGATGATCATCGTGTCCGAGCGAGTGTTCTCGAAACGTTTGGTATTCCTGCCGTTGCTGTCCACACCCATGAGCAGGATATTGGTTCTCTTAGCGAGGCTGGGCAGGACGTCGACTTTTTTGACGTCGAGCATCTTCAGAGAGGGCTCTACCTTTATATTCTCGGCCAGCCTGGCGATTCTCTCGCCGCGGTCGTGATCCAGCATCCAGCTGAGCGAAAGCCCGATTCCGATGCCTACGAAGGCGGCAAGCAGGGCTTGCCAGCTGCTGGGCATGTTTTTCCTGGGTTCCTGGTCCATGGACGTGCCTTGTGTCTGTTGAACAACCTGTTTACAACCCCGACAAGGTAATCATACCGAGTGGCCTATTAGCTATACTGTTGATCGCATTAGAATTCAACGAGTTTTTACGCGCCCTTTGCATAGGAGCTGACAAGTGCTACTTTTCCTCGATACCGCCAATATAGATGAGATTACCGAGATCGCCGCCTGGGGAGTGCTTGACGGCGTCACCACCAACCCCAGCCTGGTGGGCAAGGAAGGCAAGGATTTCAAGACCATAGTCCAGGAAATTTGCAAAATCGTTCCGGGACCGGTATCGGCTGAGGTCACCTCGGAAGATCCCGATGAGATGGTCGCTCAGGGGCGCGATATTGCCAAGTGGGCGGATAATGTCATAGTCAAGTGCCCCCTGACGCCTGCCGGTCTCTCCGCCACCTCCCGGCTGGCGAAAGAGGGCATCAGGGTGAATGTCACTCTCTGTTTCTCGGTCAACCAGGCTCTCCTGGCCGCCAGGGCCGGTGCTTATTTCGTCAGCCCATTCGTCGGCCGCCTGGACGACATCAACGAGGACGGTTGCGGCCTGGTGGAGAGCATCGCCGAGATGTACGAGGTCCAGGGGTTCGAGACCATGGTCCTGGCCGCCAGCCTGCGGACTCCTCAGCATGTGATGCGCAGCGCCATGGCCGGCGCGGACATTGCCACTATGCCTTATAAAGTATTCAAGCAACTGGTCACTCACCCGCTCACCGATGCCGGCCTGGAGAAGTTCATGGCTGATTGGAAGAAGGCTGAGGGGGCCCTGGCTGCTAAGGCCTGACAAAGTCAGGTATATTACGGTTAGGACTGGGTCCGGTCCCTTTACTGGCCTGGCTCGGCCAGTCTCAGAAGTCAGGATCAAAAGTCAGGATCACGTCAAGGCATGCCCGCAAAGAGCACCGTCGAGGAAAGCATTGTACGCGGACCCAGTGGGTTCCTCGAGTTCAACGGGAACATGCTGGTGGTGGATTTCGGGCGGATTTACGAAGGCACGACTCCCCTGGGCGTCATCTATGACGACGGCTACCTCCAGAACACCACCGGTCTGCTCGGGGACGTGAAACAACTGCGTCCGATCGAGACTCTCTCGGGCTGCGTCTTCCGGGGGATCGATTCGAACGGCATGGAGCTTACCCTGCCGCTTGGTCCCCCCGGCCCCACCGGCTCTCTCAAGTACAACAGTGTCCTCTACCATGTGATCAACGGCCGGATTGCCGCACCGGATCACGCCCTGGTGGGACTTTTCGACGACCATGGCAATATCACTCTGCGCGATGCCGTGCACAAGGTGCCCAGTCGCAAGCTCGACGAGACCAGCCAGCTCAATACCATATTCGACGGCAAGAAGAGCGACGGCGAAGCCTGGCATCACGAGTGGTTCCGCCCTCTGGTGAGGAAGGACAAGGTCTACTCGGACGCCGAGATCATCCGTTATTTCATGGATTACGACAAGCTCAAGACCCAGCAGAAGAAGTATCTCTTCGAGAACCTCAAGATCTGGTCGGCTTCTGGAATACTGCAGGTGGTGCGCAAGCAGGAGGGTGACTGCGCCCTGGGCAACGTCAAGCACGGCGCTGCCGGGCAGACCGGGGTGCGTACCGGCAATGTCACTCTGGACAAAGAAGAGTTCAACCGGGACATCGAGCTCTATTACAAGCATGGACCCTTCGCGGTGGTGCATACGAAGTATAAGCCCCTCTGCGAAGTCAGGGTCAATCTGGTGGTGGCTCACGAGTTCGGTCATCAGGTGGAGTTCGTTCTTTCTCAGGCCACACAAGATCGTGTCAAAGATCTCTACCGTCGACTGCGAGAAGGCTGCGATCGCCGTCATCCTCTGCCGGAAGAATATCCGGGAGCTTCCGAGCTACTACCCCAGCAGAACATAATGCAGCGTGTCTTCATATCCGGTTATGCACGATCTTCTTTCCACGAATACTGGGCCGAGTCCGTGGCCGCCTTTACAGTCAAAGGGAGCCGGGAATTTCTCAAGAAGCTTGATCCGGCTGTTTATTCGATCCTGCATGATGTTTTTTTCCAGCCTCACAAAGTCCTCCGTCCCAATCTGCAGGAGTCTATCCTGCAACTGCAAGCCAGTCTCAGAGCCGGCGGCGAGTTCGATGACGACCTCCTGGAGCGGGATGACCCGGTATGAAGATGAGTGCGCGCTCTTTACGAGTCGGATACTTGATAAGAGCCTTCCCGGCAATGAGTTTGCTTGCCCTGATTCCCCTTTTTTCCATTGCTATGGCGTTGCCGGCGCGTGCCGAGTCGCCGGAGCTCAAACCGGTCTTGAAAGCCATCGATCCTTCCCAGGCCCAAATGGATACGGTGCAAGAGCCGGCGCCGGCGCCAGCTGCGGATCTCAGCAGACCGCCGGTCTATTCTCCGCCTCCCGGTGGCTATGCCCCCGCCGGCGGTGGCGGCTATCAAACGCCCCAGTATCAATCTCCGCCTCCATCTCCGCCTCCATCTCCGCCTCCATCTCCGCCTCAATATCAGCCGCCACCACAACAGTATCAGGCTCCGCCGCCTCAGAATCAGGCGCCCCCTTCTAATTCCAATTCTGATGATGCGGACTTGTGGCAGCGATTCAACGAATACAGCAGCAAACAAGATCAATACAGGCAGCAGACTCAATATGCGCAGCCACCGCAATATGCGCAGCCCCCGCAGTATTCGCAGCCCCCGCAGTATGCGCAGCCCCCGCAGTATGGGCAGCCCCCGCAGTACTCGCAGCCCCCGCAGTACTCGCAGCCCCCGCAGTACTCGCAGCCCCCGCAGTATTCGCAGCCCCCTCAGTATTCGCAGCCCCCTCAGTATGCGCAGCCCCCGCAGTACTCGCAGCCCCCGCAGTACTCGCAGCCCCCGCAGTACTCGCAGCCCCCGCAGTATGCGCAGCCCCCGCAGCCCCCGCAATATTCGCAGCAGCCGGCCTATAAGCCGCCTGCCTATGGCGGCGGTGCCCCCGGGGCTTCTTATGGCGGCTCCGCCCCGGGCTATGGCGGCTCCGCCCCGGGCTATGGCGGCTCGCCTCCGGCCGCCTCGGGTAACTTTCCCAGTCCCGACATGATCCCTGAGTTCGGCAAGCCTCTTCCCGCACCGGCTTCCAATCGAGGGTCCGGCGGTCAGGCATGGACAGGCGGAGCCAGCGGTCCTGCGGCACGCGGTGGCGGGTCGGATGAGGAGCGAGTGAGTCGGCTCGAGCAGACGGCATTCGGCTCCACTTATCCTGAGCACGATGTGGCGGACCGGGTCGATCATCTGGAGAAGGAGGTATTCGGCAGCAGGGGAACAGGCAATCTGAAAGAGCGGATCGTTCGCCTGGAGAAGCGTCTCACCGGGGGAAGCGCTTTTGGTAACGGCGCTTTCGGAGGATCGCAATCCGCTGACAGGCCGGAGCGCGCTCGCCTTGCTCGAGCAAGCTCCGCTCCGGTAGGTCAGGTCTTTCCCGAGGGAAACAAGGCTGATACCAGAAGCGGTGCCGCTCCCGATAAGGGCGCCCCGGCGGAGCTCAGCCATGAGCCGCAACTTTCGTATAAGACGGCCGCCGAGGTGGTGGAGTCGCTTCCTTACGACAAGAAAGCCGGTGATTATCTCAAAGAGCTCCATCTCTTCGAGGGGGACCGGGCCGCTCGCTGGGACAGCTTTCCTGTCAGGGTGAGGTTTCCTGAATCGAGCCCCGATGTCTGGAGAGAATCGCTCCAGGAGGGGGTGGATCTCTGGGGGCAGTATATTCCTCTGCGGGTCGCCAGGCGTAACGAATCAGCCGATATCGAGGTCTCATGGGTCAATCATCTTGTCCCGCGGGTCCTGGGCGTTACCCGGCTGACAGTCTTCGGCGGGCGTATGAAAGTGAATATCTATCTTCTTCGCCCGAGCTATTACCAGCCCGGAGTCTCCGAAAGGTCCCTTGTAGGGGTGATCGAGCACGAGCTCGGGCATGCTCTTGGTATCTTCGGGCACAGCCGCGAGAAAGGCGACACTATGTACGAGTTCGTCATTCTTCCGGGCAAGGGTGGCAAGCTTTCTCAAACCAGGTTCGGCAGCCTATCGTCAAGAGACGTTAACACTTTGAAGCGGATCTACGAAAAGAAGCCGCTGCCTGACGGGTTTTCCACCAGCAACCCGATGGAGTGGAGCTCCGCCGCCTTAAATTAGCGTTTGTTAGAGATAAATCAGCCATCTCGTTGGACAATGTCTTCTATATACGAGAGGTATGACAATGGCAGCTACAGTTAGAGAAGTCACTATCGCCCACAGCCCGGACTCGGACGACGCGTTCATGTTCTACGGGCTGGCAAAAGATCGGCTCGATACGCGCGGGCTCACCATTCATCAGGTTCTCAAAGATATTCAGAGGCTCAACAAGGATGCCATGGAAGGACGCTACGAAGTATCCGCCATCTCCTTTGCTGCCTATCCTTATGTCAGCGACCGCTACAAGCTCATGCCGTGCGGCGCCAGCATGGGAGACGACTACGGTCCGATTCTCGTAGCCCGGGAAAAGCTCAGCAGCGAAGACCTGAAGAAAGCCAGGATCGCCATCCCCGGCAAGCTGACAACCGCCTATCTCACCCTGAGGCTCTATCAGGACGGTCTTGATGTGCATGAAGAGCCGTTCGACCAGATCATCGACATGGTGGCGGAGGGCAAATATGATGCCGGTCTCCTCATCCATGAAGGACAGCTTACATATGACAGGCTGGGTCTCAAGAAGATCGTGGATCTCGGTGAATGGTGGAAAGAGCTCACCGGTCTTCCGCTTCCTCTGGGCGGCAACGTCGTCCGCAAGGATCTCGGGGAAGAGATGATTCACACCCTCACCAGCCTCCTCAAAGAGTCCATCCAGTTTTCTCTGGACAACCGCAAGGACGCCCTGGAGTATGCCCTGACCTTCGCCCGGGATATGCCGGAGGAGCTGGCAGACAAGTTCGTGGGCATGTATGTGAACGAGCTTACCGTCGACTACGGCGAAGCCGGTATGAAAGCGGTTCGCAAGCTTTTCGCCATGGCTAATGAGAAAGGGATCTATCCGGATGAGGTGGTTCCCGAGTTCGTGGTTCTGGAGAAAGCAACGGTCTGAATCCGTTGTCAAGAAATTCAGGATTTACCCCAGGGACTTGTCGAGCCCCGGGCCTTAATATGGTCAGGCTGATTTAGTACCGATCATATTTACTTTACGGATGAAGCCGAAACCAGCCCGCCTTATACCCGGGTCAGGCTCTCTTTGCCTGGCCATTACGATTCTCTTTCTGCAAGCAGGCACCTGCCGGGCCCAGACCTCTCCGGGTGACGGAGACGTGTTCATGAACTCTCAGGGGTATACCGGCCCGGAGGGCGATGAGAGCGGCATCTTAATACCTGACGGCGATGACATCCTGATCGAGATCAGGCAGGAGGATCCTTTCTCCTCTCCGGAGATCTCTGTTTTGCATCAACCTGTAGAGTCGGTGCCCGCTCCCGGCCGCCGGTGGGCGAGCCTGAAAGATTTGATTCCGGCGGGGGTACTCAATGCCGAGCCCGAACAGAAGCGCAGGCTCTTCTATTCGAGCCGGCTCAGGCCGCGGCGGAGCTTTTGCTGGGAGAGCTTCCAGAAAGATCGAAAAGTCCTCTGCACCGAAAAACGCTGGTGCGAGATCCTTCTCGAATCGGATGCCGAGATCTCGGATCCTGGGCGGAAAAGACCGGCAGAAGTCGAGTACTCCGACCCCTTCGCGGCCCTGGTTCCTGAGCGGGGAGCACCGCTGGTGGTGAACCCGGAAGATATGTTCGCTGTCCCGCGTGAGCCCAGATTCATCGAGCCGCCGGATTCTTCCGCTTCCGCTTCCGTTTGTGTTTTCCAGCCAGACATGGGTGAGCCTGTCTTGCGGGGCTGGACCAATGGCACGATCGGACCGCAGGGAGGCGAAAAGAGTCTCGGTCGCCGGTGCACGAAAGTGGTGCTCACCCCTTCGGTGAAGCCTTCTGGCGTTCCGGACGAAGCTCTCGTGGACGATCTGGTAGCCAGAGCCAGGGAGCTGGACAATCAACTACCCGCCGACCTCTGGCAATGGAGCATGTTCGAGGATTGGAAGGAGCATCTTAAGAAAATCGAGCGAGCAGGGCATCCGGCCGGAGAGCCCCCGGGGCGTGTGCCGGAGTTCACTCCCAACCGCCCGGTACCGCGGCGCTGCCTGAAGCTCCTGACGCCAATCTCGCTGCTTTACAGGCAGGCGGCGGCAGCCACCCCTGATGGCCTGAAAAAGGATCTCCTGCTCGGCAAGGCGTCTCTTTACGCTCTTGACTGGGAGGCTGCCTGGGCTCATCTCGAGAAGGTCTATCCCGGGATAGGCGATGATGATCTGGTGATCAAAGAGATCGCCCAGGATTATGTTCTTCTGGGCCGGGATCTGGAAGCCTGTATCTGGCTTGGAAGGCATATGCGAGTCACCCCGGTATGGGAGCAGTTCGTCGATTCGGAAGCTCAGAAGACTCGTCTCGAATCTGACTGCTACGCCTATAGAATCAGGCACGAGCGCCCGTTCGTGGCTCGCTGGCCCGGGGAGAAGATGGCTTTGAAAGTCAGCCTGCCTCCCCCGGAGCAGCTTAAGCGAGCCCCGGAGTTCGAAGAGCATCTCAAGAACGCTTTCTTCCAGTGGATGCGGGTGGCTGGAGGACGCCTCCAGATAGAGTATGTGGACGATCCCGCCTCCGCCGATATAGCCTGCTACCTGACCAAATTCGGCGCCGACTACCAGAGGCTCGAAGGCTCCTCGAACCTCCCCTCTGTTCTGCCTGCTCCTCCCTGGCTGGGTGTTGCTCGCTGGGTCATGACACCGCCGTCCGGTCCGGTGAGACGTATAGACCATGTCGATGTCGAGATCGCTGTCGACGGTATCGACTATCGTGAGGAGATGAAGCTGGCCCTTTGCTGTCACGAGATCGGTCATGCGCTTGGTCTCTGTCATTCTACGGATGAAAGGGACGTCATGTACGCTTTTCTGGACACGCAAGCGGATGCTCCTCAGAAGGCTCTTACTTGTGTCGACAAGCTGCGCCTCGCCGCCATATACAATGACTATCCCGTTATCCCGGAGGCTTTCGAAGAATATGTCCTGGGTCTCGACGCTGTCTGCCTAACTCCGGATCGAGTCGAGGCTGAGACCCTGCCCGGGCCGTCTGAGAAGGATGCCATGCTCGCCGAAGAGAGCGATATCGATACCGAGAGACTGCTTTCGATAGCCGCAGGAATCGAGCGCCAGTCGAAAATGACTGCTCTGGAGGAGCGCTATCATATTAGAATCGCTCGTCCGGGCGAGGAGCTCAGGGGACCGAAGCGGGTTCTTTCCGGTCTCGATTCCTGGGACTGGGAGCGTCTAAAGTTGCGCGAGCCCTGTCTGAGCGAGCTCGAGGAGATCGAGAAAGCGATTATCGGATTGAGGAAGAGGGGAGGCACCGCCAGTGGCGCCAGGATCTATTTCCTCGAGCACAGGCCAGGCATCGGGACCGGTCCCGGTGTTTTCTCGCCTTTGAAAGCCGACGGAAGGATCTTCGTCGAGTCCGCCTCCGGCGATTCGCTCCGAAACGATTTGCTTCTCGAATTGATGGCTTATTCGCTCGGGGACCGGATCGATGCCAGGCACGATTTCCGGCGCTTCGCGAGGAGATGCGGCTGGTCGAGGCAGGCGGGTAGCTGGCTCCTGCGGGGACCCAGGAATGAATACTTCAGACCCGCGCAGGACACCGCTTGCGGTGACATCTACTGGCTGAGAGTCGACCGCAATGGGCGAAGCAAAGACCGGAGAAGGTGGTCGTCCAGGGAAGTCCTGGCTGCCACGGGCGGCAAGAGCGATGGTGACTCCATCGAATTACCCGATCGCCTCTTCGCTCGGCAGGTCATTGGAGGAGGTGGCGCTCTTCCGCCTGGATCTTCACCTTCGGTCGGTCTCAACTGTCGCAGACGCCTGAGTCTTGCCGGTGTCACCGGGGCGCATCCAGCTTGCTCAGGAAGCCCTGGAAACCGGCGATAGCACTGGCGGCGTCATTCATATAGAAGTCGTTGTGCCCGCAGCCTTTGACCAGATAGAGCGTCTTGGGCTCGATGGCTTTTTCGTAGACTTTCTTCGCATAGGCGGCAGGCAGGATGAAGTCCTGTTCGCCGTGAAGGAGGAGCAGGGGCGGATGAGGTCTGGTATAGGCGGTGATGTTGTCCAGGTGTCTCTGGGGAAACAGATAGTCCGGATAGATGATCGTCCAGTGGAATTTGTCCCGGGCGGCGTCCACCACCGAGGCGAAACATGATTGCAGGACCACGGCCTTGGCCTGGCGTTTCTGGAGAATCTCGGTGGAGACGGCGCAGCCCAGGGATTCTCCGTAGAGCACTATATCGGAAGGCTTGATATCGAGTTTTCGGGTCAAATAATCGTAGGCGGCAAGACCGTCCTCGACTATGGTGCGATCGTCGGATTTGCCCTCGCTCTCGCCGTAGCCCCGGTAATCGTAGAGAAAAACCGAATAGCCAGACCCCATCATCGGTGCCAGCAAATGAACGCGATGGGAGAGGTTGCCGGCATTGCCGTGAGAGACGAGAATGGTGCCTTTCGGATTGGGAATCTCCCAGTACCAGGCCGAGAGCTTGCTCCGGTCCGGGGCGTCGAAAGTGAGGATGTTCCATTTCGCGTCGAATTTGTCGCGAAGAAGATCCATGGTGGGTTGATGGATCTCCATCTTCGAGTAGGGATGGAAAAGAAGGAAGTTAGCAAACGAAGTATTCATGGGACTGAAGAAAAGAGCGAAACAACCGAAGAAAATAGCCAGCTTGAGAAGCTCTCTTTTGACGCTGCGGTTTTTCTTCTTCTTTATCTTTTCGCTGTCTTTGTGTCCTGTTTCCGGTTGGCTCTCTACCATAGAGTCTGCTCCCGAACTCACGCCAAGACTATCAGCTCGCATAGGCACCGCCTCCATTTCATTCCCACAGGCTTGACGATTCAAGCCTGATTCAAGCTTATATTGCTCCTCTTCGTAACAGTGCCGCCAGCGCTCATTTAAGCTACTGTTTGTTGCCGTCTCTTGTTGCCTCTAAGTATTGGGCAAATCTTCGAGGAAGCTCCGGAGAGCCGCCATTGTAGGCGCGATGTCGCTCAGATAGAAGGCATGACCGGTCTCGGGCATGATCTCGAGACGCCTGGGCTGCCGGGCATGGGTGAAAATCTCCTGGGCGTAGCGAACCGGAAGTATTCAGTCCCGGCTGCCGTGCAGGACCAGAAGAGGAGGGTGGTCTTTCTCAAAAGGGTGGACATTATCGAGAAAACGCTGCGGAAAAAGGGACTCGAGATAGAGAACCGTCCAGGGCAGTTTGTCCCGGGCTGCCTCGACGACGGAACTGAAAGGCGACTGCAGGACCACCCCCGCCACCGGGCGCTCTTCCATGATCTTGGTGGCGATTGCGCAACCAGGGGATTCACCATAGGAGATGATCCTGGTGGGGTCCGCATGCAGGTGATCTCTCAGGTAGTCATAGGCGGCAAGCCCGTCCGGGACCCGATTGCGGAAGCTCGCCCGACCTTGGCTCCGGCCGAAACCCTGATAGTCGTATATAAAGACCGAGCCGCCGCTCTCCAGGAGAGCCGCGATGGGAAGAAGCCTCTGGGAGATGTTTCCGGCATTGCCGTGGGAAAATAGATAAGTCTTCTTCGCTCCCGGGAGCGCTCCAGGCACTTTACAAAGTGTTGGTCCGGGCAGTCCGTGTTGGATTGTCGACGGAACGGGGCATGATTTCAGATAGTCCGAGAATTTCGGGAAGGCAGGTCAAGAGGGTATCCTGGTAATTCATGGACCAGATCGCTGACAGCATAAGTTGGAAGAGTTACCTCGAGGCCGGTAACCGCGCTTTCGATCTGGGACGTTATGCCGATGCCGAGAAGCTCTTCCAGAAGGCGCTCATCGAGGCACGCAAAGAATTCGCTGCCGGACCTCTGATGGAGACCGACGACGAGCACAGCTCGGGCGACGGTCTCGATGCCGTCATGCCCGATGGCTCATCGGTGGTGAAGGTCGCCGATAATCCGAGCTTTGCCGAGATTTACGAGCGGGTCGGGGACCTCTACTGGGTGCAGGCTGCTTATTCCCAGGCGGAGGAAGCCTACAGGCTGGCTCTATCGGTGAAAGAGAAATGTTACGAGCCGGATTCCCTGGAGCTTGCCCCGACCCTCAACAAGATGGGCCAGGTCTTTCGCGCCCAGGGCAAGTTCTCGGAGGTGGAGCCTTATTACAGGCGGGCTCTCTCGATATACGAGTCCCATCCGGACAGAAACAAGATGGAGCTTGCCAACACCCTCGAGAGCCTGGCGGACTTCTACCGCACCCACGGTAAGTTCGAGCAGGCCGAGCCGCTATTCCAGATGGCGATTTCGGAGCGAGAAGCGGAGCTCGGTCCGGATGATTCGACCCTGGGACCGATGCTCAAGAATCTCGCTCTTCTCTACCATGCCGACGGCAAGTTCGACCGGGCCGAGCCGCTTTATGAGCGGGCTCTGAAGCTCTGCGAAAAGCAGTGGGGACCGGATCACCCGTCGGTGGCCACTATTCTCAACTATCAGGCCGAGATGTTCAGGATGATGGGCGATTTCGAGCGTTCCGAGAAAACTCACTGGCGGGCTCTCAAGATCAGGCAGACAGTGCTCGGTCTCGAGCATCCCAGCACTGCTCAGACCCTGGGCAATCTCGCCCTCCTCTTCCATATCCAGTGCCGTTACGATCAGGCGGAGCCACTGTATAAGACACTACTGGAGATCCGCACCAAGGACTGGGGTCCCAAGCATATGCATGTGGCCGAAGTGCTCAACTCCCTGGCGGAAGTCTATAAAGATCAGGGCAAATACAGCGACGCCGAGCAGCATTACTGGCGTGCCCTGTCCATAGTCCAGGAGAACAACGGTCCCGAGCATCCCAGTGTAGCCCGCTCTATTCAGGATCTGGCCGAGCTCTACGAGCTCATGGAGAATTTCGACGAAGCCGACCGCCTCTACCGCTGGGGACTTGGTCTATCGGAGAAAGCGCTGGGTGCCGAGCATCCCGACGTCGCTGCTCTCATGGCTCGCTATGCGTCATTGCAGAAAAAAATGTGTCTCGATGACGACGATACCGATCTGCTCTGGCAGGATTGATTTTTTCAATAGAGTCTGCGCGATAGTCCTATCGCATGAGCCTGAGCACCTCCGGCGCAGTGAGCCGGCGCCATTGCCCGGGCTCGATCCCGAGCGTGTCCAGAGCGAGATCGCCTATGGCGACACGAAGAAGCCTGAGGGTGGGGTGACCGACCGCCGCGGTCATTCTTCTGACCTGGCGGTTTTTCCCCTCTGTGAGTATGAGCTCGAGCCAGACCGTGGGTATAGCTTTGCGGAATCTGATCGGTACTTCTCGTGGCGGCAGGTCCGGCTCGCTGTCGAGGAGCCGTGCCCGGGCTGGGAGCGTGGTCTGACCCTTGATGGATACTCCCCGGCCCAATTTCTCCAGGGCATCGCTTTCCGGGATATTCTCCACCTGGGCTAGATAGGTACGGTGATGCCCCCGGCGTGGATTGAGAAGGGCGTCGTTGAGCCTTTTGTCGTCGGTGAGAATCAGGAGCCCTTCACTGTCGGCATCGAGGCGCCCGACCGGGTAGACGTCTTTCGGAAAGCCGAAGTCGGCGAGGGTCCGGTGCTCCGGAAGCTCTCTGGTAAACTGGCTGTGCACCATATATGGTTTGAAGAAGGCAAGATAGAGCCGGTCTTCGGCCGGCTCGAAGTCCTGCTGCCCGGATCTGCCTGTTTTTCGACCGACTCGTCTTCTTATGGTCATCGCTCTGTTTTTGTCGAGCAAACAAAAACACCGCTCAGATTGCTCTCGAGCGGCGTATTGCTACTGTCTGATTAACTCATTGCGTGAGTTCAGTATCCTCATTACGTCACAACCAGATCGCTTCGTAATGCGGGCTCCCTTGCTATAGTTTCCGGTCGACGCCGACCTGTCGTTTCTGCAAGGCCCCTCGGCTCAAGGCACTCATCTCAGTGAGCACTCACCGTTAACAGAACATAGTGTATCAGTATTCCCGATAGATAGAAGTACCCCAATAGACATTTAAGAACTCTATGGATGGTATTGCCAAGGGTGCTGATTCTACTTCGCTGAGCTGATGATCCAACATTAAACCGGTTTTGAACCCCGCATGAGCACTGAGTTGGAGTAGAATCGATCAGTCCAGACGAAACGATCGATATTCATTGGATATGCAATTTGTATCGAATCGATGTTTCAAAGTTGGTTCTATGCTCTCAATCGGTCGCGCTATCCGAATACCTCACAGCGAATTCGAGCTGTCCTTCGCCAGAAGCGGGGGACCTGGCGGTCAGAACGTCAATAAAGTAAGCAGCAAGGCCCTTTTGCGCTGGAACGTGGCTCTCAGCCCCAGTCTCCCTGAGTCGGTCAGAGAGCGATTTCTGAAGCGCTTTAAGACACGGGTGAACGCCGAGGGATTTCTCGTCCTTACCAGCCAGCGATATCGAGACCAGGGGCGCAATGTCGAGGATTGCCTGGAGAAGCTCGAATCCATGCTCGTTTCGGTGGCGACGCCGCCCAAGCTGCGCAAGCCCACCAAACCCACCGCGGCTTCCAGGATCAAGCGCCTCGATGCCAAGAGTGAGCAGAAAGTGAAAAAGCAGCAGCGCCGCCGTCCCGATTTCGACTGAAGGCGGACGCTTCAGCGCCGGCCCAGCCTCCAGCGCTTGGCCATCCACTGTCTCAGAGCCGGAAAGTTGTTGGCGACATCTTCGGTATCCTTGCCCCTGGCCCCCATGAGCCCGGCAAAGACTTCGGCACATGCTTCCGAGGCACCTTTCGACCCGTCCCGGGCGTAGTACTCCAGAGCTTTGCGCGTTTCCACGGTCATCTTGGCGACATCGGAGCGGTGGATCTTGAGCACCTCATCCGTGCCAGAATAAAGACCGCTGCAGTCATCGAGGGCGTGACCGAGCTCGTGATAGAAAACATTGGTGACGCCGTCCATGCTAAAGGGCTCGTCACTCAGACGTTTGCTTCCCGGAACGATCGGTCTCTCATATATATAGATATCGCGCCCATATGTGCGTGCTGCGGCATCCGCCAGGTGGGCGCTTTCGCCACTCATCCTGGTATCGAGCATCTCGGGCCAGCGGTCGGTGATGTTGGGGGCGAGGTTGACCGTGGCGCCAGCCTGGCTGAGGACTGTGTAAATGTTGGCAGGCAATGAGGTCATCAGGTTTTTCACCGTGGAGATGGTGATCTCCCGTACCGGTGGGTGATCCAGAACCGGCTCCACTACCACCAGTCGATCTTTGAAGGCGAGCTGCTTCTCCGGCTCTTTCTTCTCTTCTTTGTCCTTCTCTGCTTCTTCCTGTTTCTGTTCCTCGTTCTGTACCTGTGCTGCTTGATCGGCGCTGGCATGCTTCTCTGTCTCGGTCTTCTGAGCCAGTTGCTCGTGATCTTGGAGCTTGCGAGCGAGAACCGATAGAGAAAGATTGATCGCGTTCCTGGTCGACTCGTCAGGATTGAGGCGGAGTGCTCTCAGGAATTCCTGCTTCGCCATGGCGAAATCATCGAGACCGACATAGGCTCTGGCCAGCGAGTAATGCGCTTTCCAGCTCCTGGGATTGCTTTTGACATAGAACTCGAAGCAACGCTTGGCCCGGCGATATTCGCCCCGATTGTAATAACCCATGCCCCGGCTGAGCATGCTCGATGCCATCGCTGCCGGTGGCATCACCAGCAGCCCGGCGCCGATGCTGAGAAGCAGTGCTAGAAATCGCTTGCTATTCGGCTTCAACCAGACAGCCCTTATCCAGAGGTTCCAGTTTAGCAGAGACGCAAAGACCTCGCACAAGGCGATTGACGCTTCAACGCAAACTCGATCAGACCGACTCTGAACCTCAGTCTCAATTACTGATGAGCTTCGATCTGGAGAGTCTTGAAGGGGCTGACTTTCTGGTCGGGAACCAGCCACTTGCCGCTGATCTTGCCGGAGGCGCACTGATCGAGATGCTCGGCGTCGGATTCTCTGCCCAGCTGGCGGAGCATGTGAGCGTAAGCGCGCAGGAGGTTGACGAACTCCAGATGAGCCTGACCGAACATATTGAGCTTCATCTCCATGGCTTTTTCGTAGAAGCTCTCGGCCAGGTCATAGCGCTTTTGAGCCTGGTAGAGGGTAGCGAGATTGTGGAGTGCGCAGGCGAGAGGCTTGCTCTCGGGACCGAGAGCTGCCACATACATGGCGGCGCAGTCCAGAGCCCAGCGTTCGCTGCGCTCGTAGTCGCCGGTCACGTAGTGGACTCTGGCCATGTTTCCGTAGGATTGAGCAACACAAGCATGGGTGCGGCCCAGAGCTGCGAATTTCAGCTCCAGGGAGTGGAAAAAGTTATCTTCGGCGCGGGTGTACTGACCGACCTGGAGCAGAGCATCGCCCTGACGGTCGAGAGCCCGGCAGTAGTCAGGCCCGTTCTTGCGGGCGATCATGGCCAAGACCTGGTCCCAGAGCCCGATGCAGAGATCATAGTCACCGCAGCTGTAAGCCAGTTCGGCTCTTTCTTTGATAGCTTGCCAGGGATACTGGCTCTGGTCGGATTTCTTGTTCATCGTCGTTTAGTAAGGTCTGGGTGTGGCTTGCGAAAAATGCCTATAGCATCGCTCGTAGCGATATTAAGGACTTTCTGTGACAATTCCGTGGCACGAGCCGGCGAAAATTAGATTAAATCGGTAAAGATGCAGAGGCGCGATTTCTCGCGCCTCCACCCCTCAAATAAATCTCTTTCTGCATAATAGGCAGAAGTTGTTATCGAGGCGTTAAACGGCCGCCCCGCCCGAAAAAATATCCCTTTCTCTTTCAAGTTCGCTCTCGACTTCTGTTTCAACCGAGCAGCAAATAGCCCTGGCGGTGCAGGGTCTTGATCAGAGTGTCGCCTTCAAAGCCCAGCTTATGCCGCAGCCGCCTGATGTGCACTCTCACCGTATCGGGTGATATCTCGGACTCGGATGACCAGACCCGCTCGAGGAGCGCCTCCTGGGAGAACACCTCGCCCGGGTGCCGCATGAGAAACTCCAGGAGGGCGAATTCTTTGGGAAGTAGCTGAATCTCGACTCCGTCCCTGCAAACTCTCTTGGCCGCCGGATCGAGCTCGATCCCCCGGAGCGCCAGGGTGGCTGCCGCCTGGCCACCGCGCCGGGATCTTCGCATCAAGGCTCGCAGGCGGGCGGATAGCTCTCGAGGGTGAAATGGCTTGGTCAGATAATCGTCGGCACCGGCATCGAGCCCGCGCTCTTTGTCGACAATCCGGTCGTTGCCGGTCAGCATGAGAACGCAGGCGTTCCCGCCCTTATTGCGATAGGCGGAACAGACCTCGATGCCGCTGATATCAGGAAGATTGATATCGAGAACCACCAGGTCGTAGTGGTAATTGCTCATCAGATCGAGACCCTCGGCGCCCTTGTGGACCATATCCACGATGTGCTGCTCGCCGGAGAGCCAGTCTCTAATACTGAAGGCGATCTCTTCGTCGTCCTCTACCAGAAGTACTTTGGCCATTCTCTATAATAGTCCAGCGGTCGACACAACTTGATTATCATAGATGCTCAACAACCTCAAGGTCTCACAAAAAGGTTTTCTACTGGTCATCGTGCCTGTCCTGTTCGAGGTATGTTTCCTGGGGCTGGTCTTCTTCTTCCTTTCGCAGTCCGAGGCCGCCTTCGAGGAAGAGCTCGTATCCAAAGCCCTTATCGAAGAGGCAAACAGTGTCTCGACGAATATCTATAAAATCGGCAGTATGCTTGCCGCCAGCTATTTCGATCGAGATATGAGCCGTCTCAAGACGGTCTCGGCCTGCGCCGATAATCTCGGTCAGCAATACAAGCGTCTGCGCCAGCTCGCCGGAGGAAGAGGCAGCGTAATCGAGCGGGTCGATCGTATCGAGCGGCACGGTCGCGAGATGACCGACATGTTCATGATGATGGGAATGGAAGGCGTGATGCGAGGCGGCGGCGTCGGCTCGCCGGACTTCTATCGGAAATTCGCCGAGACCTCATATCAGCCGATCTTGAGCGAAGTGCAGCTCCTTATCGCCAGCGAGAAGGAGGTTCTCGATAGAAAATCCGCAGAGACACGCCGTTTCAATTCCTATGCCAGGACCAGTCTGATTACGGCGCTCATCTTCAGCATCTTCCTCACCATGTCATTGAGTCGCGCATTCAGCCGGAGCATCGTCAGACGATTGAATGTCATCGGGGACAACGTCAGACGGTTCGCCGCCAGAGAGCCCCTGCGGGAGCCGGTCTCTGGTACCGACGAGATCTGTTTTCTGGATCAATCTTTTCGAGAAATGTCCGACGAGATAATCAAAGCGCAGAACAGCAAAGCCGAGTTTCTCTCGATGATCAGTCACGATCTGAGGTCGCCCCTTGCGGCGCTTCAGGGAACCCTGGCGGTGGCAGGCACCGGAAGCTATGGAGAGCTCAACGAATACGGCGCCAGGCGCCTGGCGAACGCCGAGCGCAATGTCGAGCGCCTGATCAAATTGATCAACGATCTGCTCACCATCGAGCGTCTCGATAGCGAGGACTTCAAGCTCTCCATGGTGGACGATAATGTCTATGATATCGTTGCCGGTGCCATAGACTCTGTGTCGCCAAGTGCCGAAGCAAAGAGAGTCAAGCTGGTGAACCGGAGCCAGGAGTGTCCGGTTGTCTGCGATTCTCAACGCATCGAGCAGGTCCTGGTCAATCTGATTGGCAATGCCGTGAAGTTCGCCCCGGAGAATTCGGAAGTGATTGTGAGTTCCACTTTCTCTGATCCGGATAAAGAAGTCTCCATTACTGTTTCCGATCAGGGACCGGGAATTCCTGCCGAGCGCCTGGGCGAGCTGTTTCAGCGGTACAAGCAAATCGAGCAAGCCGACGGGAGCGAGAAGAAAGCCGGTTACGGGCTCGGTCTGGCCATCTGCAAGAAGCTCGTGGAAGCCCACGGCGGGCGGATCTCTGTCGAGAGCGTGGAAGGAGAGGGGGCGACTTTCGCCTTCACCCTGCCCCTGGGCGGCTCACAAAGCTGATTGGATCCAATGCCCGGCTTGTGCCGGGCTGGGTATTTCTTTTTTGATTACGAGTCACGAGTCATGTGGCCCGTGCTCGATAATGGAGACTACTGCTCCTCCCGCATGTAATTTCGCTGGGCCAGAGCCTTGAGATTGTCCGGAGCCTTCTCGAAACTCAGGCGTGCCGGCTCGTATCCGAGCCTGGCGGCTTTCAGATAAAGAAGCAGGGATCTGTCCCGGTCTTTTTCTATGCCTCGACCGTGCTCATAGCATAGACCCAGCCAGTGGTGCGCCTCTTTCTGCCCGCGAGCGCTCAGGTCTTTGAAAAGCTCGACAAGACGTTTCATCCGCCCTGCAAAGCCGTCTTCGGACCAGAAATTGTCCTGGGGAAAGGCCTTTTCGGCGGATGCTTCGAGGAGCGCTTTCGCTCTGGGCCGGTCGGGCTGGCAGCCCTCACCCTCGATGAGACTGAGGGCCAGGTTCCACTGGGCGAAAGGCTCGCCGCTGGCTGCCGCCATCTCGAGCAGTTCGAAGCCTCGCTGTGCCGAGCCGCTACCGGAATCACCGGCAGAAGCGCTCAACAGGGCCACCCCCATGATCGCCCGGGCCGGAGGATCTTCCAGTGCCACGGCGCGCTCCAGAGTCTTGATGGCTTTCTCTTTGTTCTTCTCGAACATGATGCCCCGGTTCTCCAGAGCCGAAAGAAGACGCAGAGCCTCGCAGGACCCGTCGTCGGCGGCCAGATGAAGCCATTTGAGAGCCTCCTGGCGGTCTGTGGCATACTGCTCGTCGTCGAAGTCGTCTATATAAGCCGGATCGAGATCCGGCTCCAGTGGGTCCGACCACCAGCGGATCACGCCCAGCCGGTCGCGCTTCTGGAGATTTTTCATGACCATGAAGCGTCCCAGCAGGAAGCGACACTCTCTGTCCCCGAACTCCGCGCCTCGTCTGTACCAGCGCATGCATTCCCTGAGATCGCGACCTTCCGGATTGTTGCTCTTGTAATAGGCCGCAAGGGCGATCATGGCCCGGGTGTCCCTGCGGTTGGCGACGATGAGGAGCCAGCCCAGACCACGCTCCGGGTAGATACCGGCTTCGAAGCAGGCTCGCAGGCAGCCGATGATATGAGATTCGACGAGCTCCGAGCCATTGTCGAAGGCCCTCATATAGAGATCCAGGGCTTTGCCCGGATCGAGCGGCACTCCCAGACCATTCTCATAGCACTTGCCCATGAGAAGCAGTGCCATCTCCTCGCCCCTTTCGGCGCAGAGCTTGAGGTCGGCGACCAGATCACGCAGGGCGAGCCCGCTGCCTCCGGAGACTATTCGACTCAAGCCGCTTTCAAGACGGGATTGCTCCACTGATCCCATGAAGCCGGAAGACCCTGCCTCCGCCAGCCAGGATCTGGCGCTTTCGTTGTCTATTGATTGGAGCAGCCGGTCCTGATTGATATTGTTTAGGGTATCGAGGGCGAGCTGATTGCCGGTCTCTGAGGCTTTCGCGAGCCACATCCTGGCTTCGCCGGCGCTCTTCTCGACGCCCTCGCCATACATGTGGCAGAGACCGAGCTCGTAGCAGGCCGACGGGTGGCCGAGCTCCGCTGCCGCACGATAATGGCTGGCGGCTCTGTCATAGCTCTGTTTGACGCCGTCACCGTTGAAATAGCAGATGCCCAGAATATAGTGGGCACCGTCGTTCTCCGGATTGATTCTGATTGCGGTCTCGAGCCAGCGCACTGCTTCAGGATGATTCGGCTCGCAACCGATGCCATAATAGAGGCACCGCGCATAATTGCTGGCTCCGAGGCTCAGGCCGCAATCGGCAGCCTTCCTGTACCATTCGAGCATCTCGGGGAGATTCTCCTCCACTCCCCGCCCGCCTTCCAGGATACAGCCGAGGTTGACCATGGCGGATCCGATTCCCTGACCCGCGGCTTTTCGATACCAGTGCATGGCGCGGACCGGGTCCTCGGCCAGGTAGTCTCCGATGTCGTAGCAGGTGGCCAGCTCGTACTGCGCCTCGGCGTGACCGGCCTCTGCTGCCTTGCGCAGCCAGTAGAGGAAATCTTCGTGATCCGGAGCCTCCAGATCCCCGTCTCTGTAGGCCATAGCCAGGTGAAACTGGGCGCTCAGGTTGCCGCTCCGGGCCGCCTCGATTGTTGTCTCGTGGGAGTCTTTGCTGAAGTCGTGGCTGAAGTCACTGGCGAATTGCCCGGCGATTATTGTACCGATACCGGTACCGGCTGCTGCCGACTGAGACCAGCAGGACACGAGGGCTTCCTCGAGCCCGGCTCGCAGCTCCATGGCATTCTGGTAACGGTCACCGGGAGCTTTCTGCAAGCATTTGTAGAGACATTGCTTGAGATTATCCGGCAGTATCAAATGTGGTGCCACTTCCTCGACTGGCCGGGGCGGCTCATTGACATGGCAGTTCATGGCCTCGAAAGTGCTCTGCGCCTTGAAAGGCATGAAACCTGTCAGGGCGCGGAACATCAGGATTCCCAGAGAATAGATGTCGGTGCGCCCGTCCACTGGATTGCCCAGACATTGCTCCGGGCTCATATAAGCCGGGGTGCCGAGGACGTTCCCTTGAGAGGTGAGATTGCTGTCGTCCTGGCAGAATGACCTGGCCAGCCCGAAATCAACGAGCTTGATCTGGCTGTTGCCGTTCTCGTCCCGGGCGATCATGACATTGGATGGTTTCAGGTCCCGGTGCATGACGGAGCGCTCGTGGGCATAAGCAAGAGCATTGGTTATGCAGAGAAAGAGAGGAATCGCTCCTGCCGGCTCCAGACGCCCGCTCGTCTGGATCATGGTCTCGAGATTCTCGCCCAGGACCAGCTCCATGACCAGAAACGCAAAGCCTTCCTCAGCCACGCCGAAGTCGAAGACGGAGACTATGTTCTCGTGCTGAAGACCGGCAGATACCCTTGCCTCGCGCTCGAAGCGCGCCAGGTTATCCGCCTCTAAGGCATGCTTCTCGAACAGTATCTTGAGAGCGCAGAGGCGATCCAGGTGTTTCTGCCTGGCTTTGTATACGGTGCCGATACCGCCGCGCCCGAGAACCGAGAGCACTTCGTAGCGCCCGGAGATTTCCCTGCCGATCATGGTATCAATGGACAAGTACGCTCCTCCCGTATGGTGAGATTCACCCTCCGGCAGACCCGTTTAAACATTAACTAAACAGCCTGGGTGACGGCCAGGCGCGGGTCGAAGTGGCGGGCGCGCTTCTCGGCGAAATCGCGCGCTTCGCCCGCGGCATAGAGGGAGCCCGTGACAAGGATGAGGTCCTCTTCGCCGGCGATGCTCATGGCTATCTCGAGAGCCTCTTCGACGGTGGCGGCGATAGTGGTGCCCGGCGCCAGTCCGGCTTGATCGACGAGGTCGCGAGCTTCCATGGCTTTGCAGTTCCGGGTGCGGGTGGCGATCACGGTGCGTCCGGTGCCGGGTCCGAGCTTGTCGGCTATGGCTCTGACGTTCTTGTCCTTGTTAGCCGCCAGGACTATCACGGCACGTCTGCCGGGGTAAAGGCGCTCGAGGGCGGCCCAGAGGACCTCCGCCGACTCGTCATTATGGGCGCCGTCCGCGAGAATCAGCGGTTTCGAGCTCAAGAGCTCCAGGCGACCGGGCAGCCAGGCCCGATCGATACCGTGTTTCAGTTGCTCCCGGTCGAATTTCCGTCCGAGGTCGATCTCGAGGCTCTCCATGGCGGCCAGGGCGGTCATGGCATTGAGCACCTGGTGCTCGCCAAGGAGGGTCGAAGTGTAGGTGTCGCGTCCGGATGGTCCTTCGATGACAAAGCTCTGCTTGCCGTCACGGACCTCGAGCAGTCTGCCCCGATATTCACTGGCGACATCGACACAGGGGCAGCCCAGCTCCCGGGCTTTTCTGATTATTGCCGGAGCGGCCTCGGGGCTCTTTTGCGGTCCGATCACGACTCGGCAACCGGGCAGTATAATCCCTGCTTTGTTCTCGGCAATCTCGGCGATGGTGCTGCCGAGAACACCCGGGTGCTCCATGCTCACCGGGGTGAAAACAGCGATGTCCTTGCGGTCGAAAATATTGGTGGCGTCATTGAGCCCGCCCATGCCGACTTCTACTACCTGGAAGGCGACGGGCTCCGAAGCTGTGCGGGTGAGCTGGAAAAACAGGGCGATCAGGGACTGGAAGAAAGACACCGGTCCATGGGGCCCCCGGTGATGGGCGTCCAGATACGGCTTGATCTCGAAGACTGCCCGGGCGAAATCTTCCTCGCTTGCCTGTCGGCCCGAAAGGACCATGCGCTCGGTGTATTTCTGGATATGCGGGCTGGTGAAAAGAGACGTCGGACCGGCTGCGGTGTCGAGCATGGAGGCGATCATGGTTGACGTGCTTCCCTTGCCCTTGGAGCCAGTGACATGAATCGTGGCCCGGCCATCCTGTGGCTGGCCGAGGCTGGCAAGCAGGATTCTGGTCCTCTCCACTGACATTGCCTGGGAAGCAGGCGTGGTGGCGGGACCCTGATCCAGGTCTATGAAGCTGTTGAGATAAGATACCGCTTCCTGGTAGCTCATTGAGCCTAGAGGCTTCTCCATAGCGAGCTGAGCAGACAATTATCGGGTCGGAACGGAGGGGCTGTCAATATGGTTCTATCCTTCAGCTTAAAAATCGGCGCATTAATCTGGCGTCTTCGTGGAATGTTGTAGATGGTCGGAGAAATGAGGCCCGGGCACCTTGCACGTTGCATTTAATCTTCCTCTGTTCATCTATTACGGGGTTATCCTCGCAGGCTGGCTGGTAAGTGCAGGCGGTTGCCTCTTTTTCATTCGCAGGGCGGCGGCGAGGGTGCCATTCTGGCTGATCAGCCTCGCCGTCGTCGGTACTGCGCTTCTGGCTGGCGTTTTCTGGAGCCGGGGTTGCGCACCCCTGGTCTACCTGGGGATCACTGTCACACCCCCGCTGTTCTTTTATGCGCACACTCTCCTGTCCAGAGACAGCACCAGGCGCTCGGCGCTTCTGGTCGGCCTCTTCCCCACGGCTCTCCTGAGCACTTTGATGATATCGCTCCTGGCGGTGTGCTGGATCGAGCATTTCGTCCATCCGTAGAGAAAAAACGGGCCTCGCTCTCGAGCTTCCCTGCTATGTGGTTCTTGCCAGCAAGGAACAAAAACATCTGCTCTACTGTCTTCTAGAGCATAGTTTTGTTTTGCCCGAGCCATGCTCAGCGCCTGAAGCGTTTGAACGGCGCGGCTGGAGGACTGTGCCATGAAAGACTTTAACGATTTTGATTTGATCGATTTTCAGAGAAGAGCCCGCAATACTTCTTGCCCGCGAAAGCTCTTCGGTCTCTGGGACCAGGTTTGCACTCTCTATGAGCGGGGACAGATAAGCGCTTATGAGTGGAACGAGATGAAAGATATTCTGAAGCCTTCGATAAGCAGAGCGTCCCTGGTGGCAATGATGGTGGACGATTCATTCGAGCGTAAAACTGCCTAGTCGGTTATTTCAGGTCCGGCAGGGGACAGATTTTTCTCGGAGGCATAGATCTGCAGATCGGGTCTTTCCCTGATCAGTTTCTTGATCTCTGATACCTCGACGGTCGGGCAATCTAAGACGTTCAGGACTCTAAGGCTCTTCATGCCTTTGAGGGCTTGCAGATTGCCGGGCGGGAATGCCGATCCAGAGAGGATGATGTCCGTAAACTTGCGGGAGCCGGCGAGGGTTTCGATGACACCGTCAGCGATACTGCAGTTGGACAATGAGACTGCCCATAGAGCTGGAAATTTCACGAGCTCCCGGGCTACCGGGATCGATACGTTGCAACGGGCGATCAGGATGGTTTGCAGTTTCGGAAGCTTTCTGAGCTTGCCGATCTCCTCTGCCGAGAGATTGTCGAAGGTCTCTAAAATCAGACTTTCGAGGGACTTGATCCGGGCGATGGCATCGAATGCTCTCGGGGTCAGGGGAATCGCTGAGACAGTCAGCTTCTTCAAATTAGGCAGCCGGGAAATCGAATCGATGCCGCTGTCCGTTATGTTGACGGCCCTGAGAACCAGATTCTCGAGGGTCTCGACAGTCTCCAGCCGCTTCATGGTGATGTCGGTCACAGGATTGTACGAGAGGTTGAGAGCTTTTATCCTGGTGCCCCCGATAAAGTCCAGGTCGCTGTCTTTGACTTCGCACATGAATAGATTGACGACTTCCGTATCGGGATTTCTTCGGATCGACTGGAGATACTCTATGGTCGAGTCGGCGTGGGGCACCATGGTCGACTCCAGAAAATCCTTGCCGAGGTTGTCGGCTTGAAAGGCAGTCTTGATCTCTTGCTCTTCGCGGTGGCGTGGCTTCTCGCTTTCGGGCTCGCTCCGGTTTAGAAGCCTCGATGCCACCAGGGCGCCTGCAGTCAGGATGGCAATCGCGGTTATAGCTGACAGCGCAATCACCGCCACCCGGTTTCGCTCTGTTGTCGCTTTTCTGGTTTCGGGCTCGGGAGAGCTTCGCAGATCGCTTATCGAAAGAAGCGCATCCCTGAGACTCAGGGCGCTCTCGAAACGGTCTTCCGGCGACTTCTCCAGGCATTTGAATATGATGCTCTCAAGCGGATCTCCGGCTATTGCCTCGATCGGATCCGGTGCTCGAGTCGAGTGCATGGTCAGGATTTCCAGGCTGGTATCACCGTCAAAAGGCGGAGAGCCACCGGTAAGGGCTGCATACATAACGCAGCCCAGGGAATAGATCTCTGAGCGGCTGTCATAGTCCAGCCCGTTTGCGTTGTCCGGACTCATATAGCAAGGTGTTCCGGCTAGCGCAATCCCATCTGCGGTGGCGGTGCCTTCTCGCATATGGGCGATGCCGAAGTCGATGATCCGGGGAGAGAGGCGGCTGTCGGATTGCACCACCAGCAGATTGGTGGGTTTGAGATCCCTGTGCATGACGCCCTTGCTGTGGGCGTAGGCAAGGGCGTCTGCCAGTTCGGCAAAATAATAAGCAGCCTCGCCGGTGCTCATGGGCCCGTGCTCGGCCAGATAATCTTCGAGGGTAGCTCCTTCTATATAGTCCTGAACGAGAAAGGGCACACCGCTGTCCGATACGCCAAAGTCCAGAATCTCCACGATATTGCGGTGTTTGAGAGCGGCGTTGACCCGGGCCTCGTTTTGAAAGCCCACTATAGTCTCGTCAGTGAGCCAGCGAAGCAATTTGACAGAGACATCTTTGCGCAGGAATCGGTCCCGGGAGAGAAAAACCTCGGAGGTTGCACCGGAGCCGAGCTTCTCCCTGGGGCTGAATCGATCGCTGGGAAATCCGTCGACATCGAGCTCGGGATGATCGTCGGCTTCGCTGCTTGCGGCGATGAGCCTCTCTCGATCGATGAGCTCGACAGTCTGGATGACCTCGGGAGTCTCGCATTCGCAAAGAATCGGGCGGAAGACCCATTGCGTGAAGCTTCCCTGCCTGCCTCTGTTGATGTGTTTCTTGCAAATATTGCATATGAGGACGGTGATTGCCTGCTGTTCTATGCCGGATGCCGAGCCGCAGTTGCAGACCTCGAAGAGCCCGCCGATCGATCCGGGAGCGACTGTTCTTGCTTTCAAGCACCGGGAGCAGATTTCCGAGTCGGGCATGGCTTGGCTGTCTTGAGTCAGTCTTGACCCATGGATCGCGGCTTACTCGCCGGCACGGAGATGATCTGCTCCGTGCCCTGCCAGTCGCCGCCTATCTGAGGGGTCTGGGATTTACCAAGGAGAAGATGAAGTATGGTTTTTGTGCTTCGATCCATGCTCAGATCCGGCAGGTTCGATCAGGATGCAGCCTGGGCCACCTTGACCGGGGTTTCTTCTTTGAGTTTCTTTCTGATGCCTTCCCCGGCAAGCAAACCGCTGGTGGTGGCCTGACCGACGCCTCTAGTCCAGGAGCTCGAGTCTCCGATGATGAAGAGGTTGGGGATATTGGTCTCCATGTTCTTGTTGACGGCTATCGAGTCGGGATAGCTCTTGCACTCCGGCGCGAAAAGCAGGGTGGAGTCGTGGGCTACTCCCGGACAGATCTTGTCCAGGGCCTCGAGATATTCGACGATGCCGGCAAGGATCCGGTGCGGATAAGCCAGAGAGATGTCTCCGCATTCCGCCTCCAGGGTGGGCTTGATCAGGTTATTGGTGAGAGACTTGGTGCGCCTGCCGCCTCGGAGATCGCCCAGGCGTTGTACCAGGGGACCGCCGCCGGCGAGCATATTGACTACTTTGGCGATGGTCTGCGAATACATCTGGGGATCCTTGAAGGGACGGGTGAAGGTCTTGCTCACCAGCACCGCGAAGTTGTTGTTCTCCGATTTCTCGTACATTTTGGAGTGCCCGTTCACCAGGACATAGTCCCGGTGATTCTCGGGGGTGACGTAACCGCGGGGGTTCGAGCAGAAATTGCGGACCACGTCATTGGCATGACGGCTGCGGTAATAGAGCTTGGGCTCGTAGAAGCGCCTGTCGACCTCTTCGGTGAAATAGCAGCTGGTTTCGACCCGGATGCCGATATCCACCTGACCGGGATAGATGTCCAGGTCTTTGTAGAATTCCTGCTGGGTGAGCCAGTGAGCGCCGCCGCGTCCCACCGACATGACACAGAAGTCGAAGAGATCCTCCTGCTCATTGCCCTCGCCGGGACGGCGGTAGTGATCGAATTGCACGGCGAATCTCTCGCCGCGGCGGGCCACCGAAGACACTCTCGTGTCCCAGTGGAAATGAATATTGCTGCCTTCCGCCTTGATCTCGTCGAGAATACTGGTATTGATGGCAGGGGCATTGTCCGAGCCGCAATGAAGAAGCTCCTGATAGTGATAGGTCATGCCGGCCAGGGTGGCTTTGCGGTGGATCCATTCGAGATCCTCTTCGCTTGGCTTGACCACCGGGATCTCCACCGGGGCGTGCTCGAGGATGGTCTTGCGGACGATATCGAGACGTTTCTGGAGCTCTTGCTCGCCGATAAGCTCATAGAGCCGGCCGCCTATGACCGGGGAGGCGGAGAGGATGACCTTGAAATCGTTCCAGCTTCCGGCGGACTGTCCGGGAGCGCAGTAGCTGCAGGCCTTGGGCGGGCAGACCTGGAGCTTGCCCTGGTCGATGGGACAGGCATAACGCTTGTGATACTCCGGACCGACGTCGAAGACATGAACCTCGACCGGGGTCTTCGCCAGCTCTTTGAGCGCGAAAAGACCAGATGCACCAAGACCGACGAGTGCTAACTTTTGCATGTCTGGATTCTGATACCTGTGAGGGGCCGGACTGAAGGAGAGCCTGACGGCCGCGTTCAATAATAGCACCTCTTCAAAGGGTTGCTAAGAGACTGTTGCGTTTTGAGACCCGCCCGGCTCCTGGCTCGAAACCCGAAAGCCCCGCTATTTCACGAATACCGGCTGCCGCTCCGTCTCGGTCGCTTCGAGCATGGATGAGATTTGACTAAAGATCTCGTCGGTAACCGTGGCAACGGCTTTTCTCTTGTTCGCCCTGTAAGCGTCCATGTGCCTTTTCAAGTCGATAGGATCGCCGACTCTGATATAGATCCTTCGGGGTCCCCGGGGCTCGGCCTCTCTGCCGTTCACTTCGGTCTCGAGCCTGTCGATGATGTCGGCGCATCGCTCCTGGGTCATGTGCTCGGAGAGATAGCCGTCATAGATGGCGATGAAGTTCACCACCCTGCCGATGTCCTGATAGCAACTCGCCACTGTCCGGGACATCTCGTCGTGGACCTTTTTCTCGTACTGGGAGTCACCATGATCGGTGTCATAAATGTATTCGTCGATGGCATTGCGCACGACCCGAACCTGCTCGAGCTGACGCTGATTGGTGGGCAGCTCGACATCGAGCTGTTTGGCGGCGTGCTGGAGTATCACCTGGCGGAGGGAGTCCACCCGTTCGTTCATGGTGGCGCCTTCCGGCGACTGGTGCCGGTATTCTTTCTCCAGGACCTCCAGGAGCTTTTCCGCCACGATCCGGACGCGCTCTTTCAAAGAAGTGGTGGTGCATTTCACCCCGAGCTTGTGTTCCAGATCGGTGAGGGCGCTGCTCAGGGCTCCTGAGATGTCATTCTCGTAAGTGTATTTGACGGCGATGGGGACGATATGGAGGGTCTCGTCCTCGTTTTCTCTGAGAATATCGGACAGCGCCCAGAAAGAGAGCTGGGCGGCGCCGGATTCAAGGGGCATGAGAAAGTCGTTCTGCTTGGAGATCTCGCCTTCCGGGAACAGGACCAGTTTTTTCTTTCCACGGGCGAGGATATCGCGGGTGGTCTTGAAAGAGTCCCGGTCCACGGCACCGCGGACCACGGAGTAAGCGCCCACTCGCTGCAAGAGCCAGCCATTGCGACCGTTGTTGTAATCGAAGACCTCCCGGGCGGCGATGAAATTGAACTCCTCATCCACTGCCATGCCGAATCCGAACATCACCTCCGGATCATGTCGGTTGCTGTGATTAGGGCAGAGCAGGGCTCGCTTGCCCCGGAGCTTCTTGAACTTGTCGATATCGGAGGGCTCCACCACCAGGGTTGCGCCTCGCATTCGCAGCCTGGTCACCACAGGCCAGAGGAGCTTCAAGCAGCCTATGATCAGCTCGTTGTCTTTCGGTGGTTTGAAGTCAAGCAATACCCGTGCCTCCCGACCTTGTGTACCGCAGTACCGGGAATTAATTTAGCACGTCCAGGCTGTCATCAGAATCGAATCAGGGGACTATGGTGTCGAAGAAAAGACCGCGTTCACGAGCCCTCTCGATGATCGTGGCGGTGGAGTCGAGGCACTGGCTGGCGAAGTGCTTGCTTTCGTGCAGAACCACCAGGGATCCCGGACGGATCTGGGCCATGATCCGGCGAGCCACCTCCCTCGCGCCTATTGGATTCCAGTCCTCGGCGACGGCTCCGAAATAGACCAGGCGCATGTCTCTCTCGGCCACCGCCAGGGCTTTGCCCCGGTCGATAATACCGAAAGGCGGCCGGAAGACTCTTGTTCGCACCCCGGCGGCGTCGAAAATCAGCTCGCTGGTTCGATCGAGCTCGGACTCGAAGACACGCCCGGGCATGGCCAGTAGAGGCAGGTGATTGTGGGTGTGGTTGCCGATCTCATGCCCGGCCCTGGCGACCATGGCTGCCAGATGAGGATATTTGAGGACATTGCGTCCCATGAAAAAGAAAGTGGCTTTGATGCCTTCGCGCTCCAGGAGCTCCAGGAGCCGGGGGGTGGTCTCCGGGAATGGCCCGTCGTCGAAGGTCAGGTGGCAGGCCGGTCTCTCCGCCGTCGATGCCGGATTCTCCCAGTAACCGTCGGGCATGGCGAAGCGCCCCAGAGGGGCGAGGAGCTTCAGTCTCATATCGTGGAAGGCGTCGATCATCGGACAGGCGGCGAAATCCTCCAGGTCTCATTATGCACGAAAATAACGGATCCGGGATTACCGTCAAACAGTGCTTTTAATGTGGGGTCGTTGGGGCACTGCTCTGGACTTTGCTCTCGCCTTTCCCTTCGACCTGGGAAGCCTCACCGGATTTGGTGGCTTTCTGAATGAGGGCGCGGATTGTCTTGCGGGCTCTCTCGCCGACATCGCCGGAGCGTCTCTGGGCGATGGACTCGATGGCGCTGCTGAAGGCGTAGAAGCGCTCGATGGAGATATGGGTGGCTTTCGGATGAGGAAGGAGGCTCTTCATATAGCCCCGCAGATTGTTTGTCTCTTTCTCTGTCAGGGGCTGGACTATGTCGATGAGGGGCCGGATAGCTTTAAGCGAGATCATGGGAGTTTGATAGGCCAGGGCTCCGTTTCGCAGGGCCCGGGTGATTAGGACGCATTGCTTCAGGGGAGCGGCTTTGTCCTTGCCGTCCCGGGGAGCTTTTATGAGGGTGTCCTCGTAGCTGTTGAAGTCGTTGAGTAGATGCAGAAGACTGTTGATGTTGCTGGAGTTGCGATCTTTCATCGGCATCATGCCGTAGATGAGGGAGCGCGCTTGGCACTTGTCCACGTCTTTGGAAACATTGAGCATCGCTCCTGAGAGGCTCGTGGCGTGCACGATGATGGCTTCCTCATTGACTTCGCGCATACGCCCCGGGTCGAAATTGACCTCTTTGATGGCGAACTCCTGGCAGAGAAGAACATCGAGAACCGCGTCGCCGACTATGGCTCCGAATTCGGCGGTGGTGATGTTTCCGGATACGAAATAGATCGAGACCTGGGGGATATCGCGACCGAAGCTGATGGTCAGGGTCCCGGTGACACGCTCCAGGCTCAGGAACTGCATCACGTTGAAGATGGTGCCTTCCTTGACTGAGGTGATGTGAAAACTGATTCCCACTGCCGGTGTCTCTCGGGCCTCTGTTTCGGACCCTAAGATTATACTCCTGCCAGGGTCCTATTTCAGGCGTGCTTCCAGGGCTTCCCGGACTTTGATTCGATCGTCGAAGTCCAGGACCTGGTCTTTGATGAGCTGGTAAGTCTCGTGACCTTTACCCGCCACCACCACCACGTCGTATTGCCCGGCCTCGGCTATGGCCGCGTGGATGGCTTTCTCACGGTCCTGCTCTACCACCACGTCTTTGATCCGGGTGATACCTGCGAGAATGTCGGCGATGATCATCTTGGGGTCCTCGGAGCGTGGATTGTCCGAGGTGACGAAGACCCGGTCGGCATGGACCTCGGCGATGGAGCCCATCTGGGGGCGCTTGGAGCGATCGCGGTCTCCGCCGCAGCCGAAAACAACAATCAGGCGCCCTTCTGCATGGACGAGCCCGCGGGCGACTTTGAGGACATTCTCGAGACCGTCGGGGGAATGAGCGTAGTCGACGATGCACAGGGGCTCTCTGTCGCCGCCGCCGGAGACCACCTGAAAGCGTCCATCAACGCCGGTGAAAGTCTCGATGCCGTCCAGACATGCCGAGGGCGGAATCCCTTCGGCCAGGCAGACGACAAGGGCGGCCAGGACGTTATAGACGTTGAAATGCCCGACCAGTGGGGTGCTCAGATTGAGGGAGCCGGTGGGGGTCTTGAGGACGATACGGGTGCCGGACTGGCTGTAGGCTGCGTCCAGAACTCTGTAGTCGGCGTCTTTGCTGAAGCCGTAGGTATAGACCCTGGTGGACGGGTCCACGGCATCGATGAATTCTCGGGCATAACCGTCATCGATATTGATGATCGCCGAGCGATTGCTGTGGTAGCTCTGGGTGAGAGCGGTGAAGAGCAGGCGCTTGGACTTCCAGTAGTTATCCATGGTCTTGTGGAAGTCCAGGTGGTCCTGGGTGACATTGGTCAGGCAGGCGGAGGCGAAATGACATAGCTCTACCCGCTTGAGAGCGAGGGCATGGCTGGAGACCTCCATCGCCACATGACTGACCCGGTCTTCCGCCATACTGGCGAGGACGCTCTGCAGATCGATACATTGAGGCGTGGTGTGGTGCATATCCACATAGGCTTTGCCCGAATCGGCCCCGGGCCAGCGGGCTCCCATGGTTCCCACCAGACCGGCTTTCTTGCCGGCGCCGTTGAAAATGTGCTCGATCAGATGGGTCGTGGAGGTCTTGCCGTTCGTGCCGGTGACGGCGAGGATACGAAGCTTCTTGCTGGGCTCCTCATAGAAATAGCTGGCCGCGTCCGCCATGGCCGTGCGGATGTCAGGCACCTGGACGTAAGGGTGGAAGAAGGCGTTCGGCTTTTGCTTCTCGCTGACGATCAGAGCGGCGCCCTGTTCGGCAGCCTGCCTGACATAGTCGTTGCCGTCTGATTTCTCACCCTGAATGCAAAAGAAAATATCGCCTTTCGCGAGAGCGCGCGAGTCGTAGGCGAGACCGGTAAACTCCTGGGAGCGGCTCTGCATACCGCTCGGAATTCCCCATCTCCTCAATAAGGGCTCGATTTCTTTGGGTTTGATATTGGCTGCTGAAGAGGAGTGTTTCACAGGGTCGGCCCGGCAAGAGGCTTCAGGCGCCCGGCAGGCGGGGCGCGAGGAGATCAGGGGAGGTAGATAAGAGGAGGTAAACGCTCTTCAGTGGGGGGCGCCGTTATGAGGAATGACGTTGACTCTCTTGCGGCCCCGGGTGATCTCGTACTGGACGATGCCGGGAAGCATGGCGTAGAGAGTGTCATCCGAGCCTTTCTTGACGTTGAAGCCGGGATGGATTCTGGTACCGCGCTGTCTGACCAGGACGTTGCCGGGGATGACCAGCTGGCCGCCGTAGACTTTTACTCCCAGGCGCTTGGGATTGCTGTCGCGACCGTTTCGTGTGGAGCCTGCGCCCTTCTTATGTGCCATGACGGAATATCCTCAATTCTTGAATTACTCGGGTTTTGCGATTACTTTGCCGCCCTTCTCGATGGCCTCGATCATGACCCGCGTATATTGCTGGCGGTGTCCTTTTTTGACGCGAGTGCCTTTCTTGGGCTTCATCTTGTAGACGATGATCTTCTTGTCGCGGACGTTGGAGGTGAGTCTGCCTGTCTGCTCGTTTTTCTCCAGTTTGGAGATCACCTTGGCTTTGACGGTGGCGCCTTCGACGTAGGGGGTGCCGACGGTAGACTGGTCACCGTCCACGAGCATGAGGACTTTGTCGAAAACGTGGGCAGCGCCTTCAGCATCGCCTGTCAGGTCGACATCAACGAAGCGGCCGGGCTCTAATTTGTATTGCCTTCCGCAGGCTTCAACTATTGCGTACATCTCAAACTCCAGATGATTTGGATTCGGCGTTGCGCCGGGTAATATTGCGGACCATTAATCCGTCGCCGCTTACTTGAAGGAAGCGTTAACACATATGCGAAAGGGAATACTATCAAACCGTCCGCGCTACGGTCAATCGAGAGGCTTTACTCGCTTAATATTAGTATTGAGTTATAATCTCAACCTGGCTGAATCGCTCGATATTGACGGAAGGTGACAAATGGCTGATACGGTCAATGAAGCCGAGCTCGGGAGAAGCAAGCAGAGCACGACCCCGAGCGATCATCTCATTCATCTCCTGACCATCGGCTGGCCTGCTGACAGCCCTCTGATCAGACGTTATGTCGCGGAAAATGGTCTTGCAAGCGTTCTCAAAGACTGGATAAACAAGAGCGAGAAGCGCTAGCTCTTTCGGGCCGGTTCGCCGAGAGCTTGTCAGCAGACCGGATTTTGTCGGCAAATCTACAATTTCCATTAAACATATGACGGATTTCATTTAAGGGATCTACCATTTGCTAACTCGTTCTTACGCAGTTGGTTCCACATTAATGGGAGTTATCGCCATATGTTGCAAGTTGGAAAAAAAGCTCCTCCGTTCGACATGCCGTCGACGAAGGACATGAAGACTTTGAAAGAGAACGTCAGCCTTTCCGATTACAGAGGTAAGTGGCTGATCATGTTCTTCTATCCTCTGGATTTCACTTTCGTCTGCCCGACAGAGCTGAAAGCCTTCAACGAGAAGTATGAAGAAATCAAGAAAGCCGGCGCCGATGTCCTCGCCGTCTCCACCGACAGCGTCTACAGCCACCGCGCCTGGATCAAGACCGACGAAGCCAACGGCGGCCTCGGCGATCTCAAGTACATACTCGCCTCCGACATCACCAAAGATGTCAGCCGCGACTACGGTGTTCTGCTCGAGGATAAAGGCATCGCTCTGCGCGGTCTTTTCATCATCGATCCGGACGGCTACCTGCAGTATCAAGTTGTGCATAGCCTCAACACCGGTCGCAGCGTGGACGAGACCCTCCGTGTTCTCGAAGCCCTGAAGACCGGCGGTCTCTGTGGCGCTGACTGGAAACCCGGCCAGAAGCCCCTCACCGTCTAGATATTCGCTCAGCGACCTAGATGTTAAAGTTGCCGGAAACATTGTCTCCGGCAACTTTTTCTTTGCGCCCACCGGCTAGAATATGACATGTTGCCTCTCAGACCAGCATTCTTCTCAAGGAGGTCCTATGCCGCTTCGTATGGATTCGCCCCTGCCTTCCCTGGACGGCGGTACCGACTGGTTCAACTCCACCGCCATCGATCCGGCAAAGGATCTTTCGGGCAAGCCGGTCTTGATTCATTTCTGGTCGATAAGCTGTGGTATCTGCAAGGAGTCCCTGCCGGAGATCAATGGCTGGATCGATGAATTCTCTCCCCATGGTCTTTCCATTATCTCGGTGCATATGCCGCGTCAGGAAAGTGATACCAATGTAGATGCAGTGAAAGCCGCCATGGACGAATGGGAAGTTCGGCAGCCATGCGTGGTGGATAACTGGCACGAGATAACCGATCGTTTCGAGAACAAATTCGTTCCGGCATTCTATGTCTTCGACGGCGACCACAAGCTCAGACATTTCCAGGCCGGCGAGAAAGCAGTCAAGATGGTGAAGCCGGTCATCGAGCGGGTGTTGAAAGCCCAGGTCGCCGAATAGAGGGAGAAAAGCAAAATGACCGATACTCTCGAAGCCACCAGAAAAGCCACCAGATCCCAGGCTCTGTTCGAGAGAGCGCAGGAGAGAATTCCCGGTGGCGTCAATTCGCCTGCCCGGGCTTGCAAGGCCGTGGACTCCGATCCGATTTTCATCGAGCGTGCCGACGGCTCGATCATGGTGGACGTGGACGGCAACGAATACATCGATTATGTGGGCTCCTGGGGACCGATGATCCTCGGTCACAGGCATCCACGCGTCCTCGAGGCCATAGAAGAAGCGCTCATGCGCGGCACCAGCTTCGGTGCCCCGTGCCGGAGCGAGGTTGAGCTTGCCGAGCTGGTCTGCGAGTTCATGCCCTCCATCGAGATGGTGCGCATGGTCAACTCGGGCACCGAAGCCACCATGTCGGCGATCCGCCTGGCAAGAGCCTTTACTGGTCGTGACATGATAATCAAGTTCGATGGCTGTTATCACGGACACGCCGATTCTTTTCTGGTGAAAGCCGGCTCCGGTCTGGCGACCCTCGGTCTGGCGAGCAGCCCGGGAGTGCCTGCCGAGCTCTTGAAGATGACCATTTCTCTGCCTTTCAACAATCTGGACGAGGTCAGGAAAGCTTTCGACGAAAACAAGGACGCCATAGCCGCGGTGATCGTCGAGCCGGTGGTGGGCAATGCCGGCGTGATTCTACCGGCGAAGGGATTTCTCGAAGGGCTCGCGGATCTCTGCCGCGAGCACGGCTGCCTGCTCATCTTCGATGAGGTGATGACCGGTTTCAGAGTCGCCCGTGGTGGAGCCCAGGAGCTCTACGAGATCAAGCCCGATCTCACCTGTCTCGGCAAAGTAATCGGCGCCGGTCTGCCGGTGGGCGCTTACGGCGGCAGGAAAGAGATAATGGAGATGGTGGCTCCCCGGGGCGAGGTCTACCAGGCCGGAACGCTCTCGGGCAATCCTCTGGCCATGTCCGGAGGTCTCGCGCAGCTAAGAGTCTTGAAAGATCGCCGCAATTACGACCGCCTCAAGGACATGACCGACAGGCTGGTGGAAGGGATCAAGAAAGGCGCTTCCGACGCCGGTGTCCATGTCTCGATCGCGTCGGTGTGCGGCATGCTCAGCGTCTTTTTCATGAAAGGCGAAGTCACCGACTTCGAGAGCGCCAAGAAATCGGACACCGAGCTTTTCACCAGGGTCTGGAAAAAGCTTCTCGAGAAAGGCGTCTACTGGCCCCCATCTCAATTCGAGGCGGCTTTCCTGTCTCTCATGCATACCCCGGCTGATCTGGAGAAGACGATCAGAGCGTTTGCCGAGACCCTCGACGAGGTGGGATGAGATATCCAGGTATCGACGGTCATATTGTCTAGAATGTCTCGAATGGGGCCCGGGCGATGGTGAGGGCGACTATTCTCTGCCAGCCGCCTTTTCGCAGAGCGGCGGCGCACTGGCTGATCGTGCTGCCGGTGGTGAATATATCGTCCAGGATGATAATGGTTCGGCCCGAGTAAGCTGATCTCCTTTCGAAGGCCGGATCGGTCTCGAATGCGCCGGCCACGTTGAGACGGCGATCGGCCAGGCAGAGTCCGAATTGAGGGGCTGTGTCCCTGGTCCGCCGGAGGGCCCCGGGAAGCACCCGGGCGCCTGTCAGTCCGGCTAAATGCCCGGCTATCAGGGCGGTCTGGTTGAAACCTCGCCTGGCCTGCCTGCTCCGGTGAAGGGGAACCGGCAGGATAAGCGAGCCTGAGAGGAGATCGGCGATGCCCGGGGACGATACTGCAATCAGTGCCAGGTCGAAAGCACAGAGCCTGTCGTCGTCATATTTGAGCTTGCGGATGAGCTTGCGAGCCGCTCCTTCATAGACTGCGGCAGTGAGGACGGGCAGATCTGCCTCTGTATCGTCCCGGACGGCATGCCGGGAAGGATGGCTGCTTCTCAGCCCCAGGGTGCAGTCCGCGCACAGGCATAGGGTGAGCCCTGCAAGGTTCCGGGGAAAGACCTTCATCTCTTGCAGGGCGCTTCGATAGTCCGGACGAATGAGGCGATCTTCCACAGGCCGGCTGCACTGACGGCAGCGCTCTTGAAATAGCAGGGCGCCCGGGTTGAGGCGGGCGAGAACGTCCAGGAGCCTTCCTTTGGAGTTAGTCGCGGATTCTTCGATGTTTTTGCCTTTCTTTGGAGTTAGTCACAAATTCTTTGACGTTTGAGCCTGCCTGCTGGTTCAATGGCAGAGTTAAAAAAGAGCAGCCATGCAGCAGGCAATTAAAGTAGACGAGCTGATCAGCGCCGCCGAGGAGCGCCTGGCCCATCGCTTCAAAGAAGTGGACGCCATCGCCCTGGTCAATCAAGAGCGGGTGCTTGCCGCATTCAGGCATCACCGGCTCACCGAGGAGTATTTTGCTTCGCACACAGGCTATGGTCTTGATGATGCCGGAAGAGAAGTCCTGGATAATGTTTTCGCTTCAGTCTTCGCAGGCGAGGCCGCCTGCGTGCGCGTGCAGTTCGTATCGGGCACCCATGCCCTGGCTTGCGCCATTCTGGGCAATGTCGAGCCCGGCGGGAAATTCGTCTGTCTGACCGGATCTCCATATGATTCCCTGGAGGAGGTTCTCGGCATAGCCGGAGACGAGCCCGGCTCTCTCAAGCGTCTCGGAGTCGAATATGTCGAGCTCGATCTCGACCCGCTCTCTCTGAGCGAGACCGCCATGATCGAGTCGATTGAGAGGGTGGAGTCCGCGGGACCTGTATCGGTCTTCTATATCCAGAAATCCCGGGGCTACAGCAGCTCGAGGAGGACATTCTCCGGCGATGATATCGCCGGGCTCTGCCGGGCGGTGCGCGGGGTGAACACATCGGCGCTTATCATAGTGGACAATTGCTACGGCGAGTTCGTCGAGGACCGTGAGCCCCTTTCCTGCGGCGCCGACCTGATCGCCGGGTCCCTCATCAAGAATCCCGGAGGCGGCCTTGCCATTGCCGGTGGTTACATAGCCGGCAAGCGTCAGGCAGTGGAAGCCGCCCTCAATCGTCTCACCGCTCCCGGAGTGGGAGGTCATATGGGACTTTCTTTCGGAGAGAACCGCTTGCTTTTCCAGGGTCTCTTCATGGCGCCTTTCACGGTCAGCCAGGCGCTAAAAGGGGCGATGCTCATCGCCTCGGTTTTCGAGGAGCTCGGGCTGAGAGTGAGCCCGGGAAGCCTGGAAGAGCGTTTCGACATCATTCAGCAGGTGGAGTTCGGCCAGGCGGACAGGCTGATCAATTTCTGCAAGGCGGTGCAGAGGTTCTCGCCTGTGAACGCCCATGTCGAACCGGAGCCCTGCCGCATGCCAGGTTATCAGGACGAGGTGATCATGGCCGGGGGAACTTTCGTTGAGGGGTCAACCATCGAGCTTTCTGCCGACGGTCCCCTGCGTCCACCTTATTCGGCCTTCATCCAGGGGGGTCTGTCCTATCAGCATGTTAAGTGCACTCTGGGGGGAGCCCTTGCCCTGTCTCTATCTATGGAGCTGCCCTTTATATAGGGCTTTAAGATTAGCGCAGAAAGCTTTCAAGAATCCTCCAGTTCATCTACAATGGGCAAAATCGCTCGGAGGAAAGGCTCTTGGTCGCACAAATGCCCGCTCGTCAGCGCATTCTCACCGGAGGCAAGGCGGATCTGCGGATCTTATCGGGCACCGCCAATCCCGAACTTGCCCGGGAAGTGGCGGAATACATGGGTCTCCATCTTTCACCCGTTCGAATCTCACCGTTTTCAGACGGTGAGATTTATGTTCAGGTGCGAGAAAGCGTCCGCGGTCTCGACTGTTTTGTCATTCAGCCTACCTGCACTCCGGTCAACGAGAATCTCATGGAGCTTCTCATTCTGCTCGACGCTCTCAAACGAGCCTCAGCCGGGCGCATCACCGTAGTGATTCCGTACTACGGATACGGCAGGCAGGACCGAAAAGCAGCCGGACGCGAAGCGATTACCTCCAAGCTGGTGGCTGACCTGCTCACTACAGCAGGCGCTCAGAGAGTCGTGGCTCTCGATCTGCATGCTCCTCAGATCATGGGCTTTTTCAATATCCTGGTCGATCACCTCTATGCCTCGCCGGTGCTTCTGGATTATATAAGGACCATGGATCTCGACGAAGTGGTGCTGGTCAGCCCCGATGTCGGAGGCGTGTCCCGTACCCGCGCTTTCGCCAAGAAGCTCGACGACGCGCCCATCGCCATCATCGACAAGCGCCGCAGCCAGCACAACGTAGCCGAGGTTATGACAGTGGTCGGTGACGTCAAAGGCAAAGACGTGATCATGGTGGACGACATGGTAGACACTGCCGGCACCCTGGTCAAAGGCGCCGAGCTCTTGATCTCGGAAGGGGCGCGCCGGGTGTTCGCCTGCGCCACCCATGCGGTTCTCTCCGGACCCGCCAATGAGCGTCTCGACAAATCTCCCATCGAAAAGCTCATCGTCACCAATTCAATCCCCCACGAGAAGGGGAACATCTCCGGCAAGATCGTGCAACTGAGCGTGGCCAGGCTCCTGGGCGAAGCCATCGCCAGAATCCACGACGATTGCTCGGTAAGCGAGATGTTCGAGTAGATGCTCGTTGTCGAGACATTTCCGGTCGGGCCTCTGTCCTGCAACTGCTCCATAGTCGGCTGCAAGGAGACGGGCGAAGCCATCGTCGTCGATCCCGGCGGCGACGCCCAGGAGATAGTCGATGCTGCCTCTCGTATGGGTCTGACCATCAAGTATCTGCTTCACACCCATGCTCATTTCGACCATATTCTGGGCAGCCGTGCCGTCAAAGAGAAGACAGGCGCCAGTATCTGTCTGCACAAAGAAGACCAGTGGCTTTACGACAATCTCCACATGCAGTGCGGTATGTTCGGCTTCAAGGCCGACGATCCGCTGCCGGTGGACCATTATCTCGAGGACGAGGAAAGCGTCAAGATCGGAGGGATCACCGCCTCGGTGCTTCATACTCCCGGTCATACCCCGGGCAGTCTCTGCTTTTCGGTGGCGGACGAGGACAGCGTAGTCTTCGCGGGCGATACCCTTTTCAGCGGCTCCATCGGGCGCACTGATCTGTGGGGCGGTGATTTCGATACCATCATCAAGTCGATCCACAACAAACTGCTCACCCTGGACGACAGTACCAGGGTGGTTCCCGGGCACGGACCGGAAACCGACATCTTCTCGGAGAAGAAGCACAATCCCTTCTTGCGCTGAGCTTCCTTACTTGATCAGTTTCAGCTCGTGGAGAGCCTCGTCGATGGTGGTCTCCTTATCGCGGCTGTACTCGAAGGCTTGATGAGCCTTGTCCATGTCGAGCAGGTTGCTTTTCACCAGGAAGACCAGACGCATCGCCGACTGCAGAGTGCCCTCGTCGATGATGCCGGCCGTGAGAAGCATTCTTCCCAGGATCTGATTGTTGTTGACCGAGATCTCGAAAGCGCTCTGGATGTCGTCATCGCTCAGGGCATTGGAGGCTGTGAGGAAGTCTCGCAGGTTTATGTCAGGAGCACTCCCGCCCATCTGCTTCTCGAGAAGTGATACCGCTTCCGGTATCGAGATGGCGGTCTCCATGACATTGACCATCACGTGCGACGCCTGCATGGGTTTCAGGGTCCCGGTCTCCACCAGCTCCTGGAGTTGCAGGGCGATTTTGAGGGTCTCCTCGCTCACCAGGCTGAGCTCCACCAGGACCTGGCCCAGAGGCTTCTGAGAGACCAGTCCGGTCTCCACGGCGTTGAGAATCTGAGACTCGCTCACCAGTCCGGAAAGGGAAAGAAGCTCGCCGAGCCTGATCACTTCCCTGGTCTGGACGGTATAGAAGCCCTTTTCCATGAGGGGCACTTCGACAGCTATCTGGCGGCGGCGTGCTTGCTTGAGCCCTTCCACCGCTTGCTCTTTGGTGATTTTCTTGTCTCTCACCAGAATCTGGGCGTTGAGTGTGGCCGCCAGCTGGGCCTCGCTTAGCACGCCATTGAGAACGAGCATGCGCCCGAAAGGTAGACCGGTGCTGCTGCTGCCGTCGAGAGCCTCCTTCAGCTCCTCCTCGGATACAAAATTGGCGGCTAACAGAAGCTCGCCGAGCTTGTTTACCTTGACGTCCTCGATGGCCACATCAAGGCTGCCCAGGGCCTCATCCAGGATGACGCCCTCTTTGGCCACCTTGCGCAGGGCTTTATAGGCTGTTTTCAAGTCGAGGAGACCGTCCTTGAGAAGCGACTGGGCCTGGACGGCGGCTTGAAGGACCGATTCGGTGGTCTTTCCGGTGAGTAGAAGAATACGGCCGACCGGCAGTCCGGTCTCGCGGGCCATGCGAAGACATTCTTCCAGCTCGTCACGCGTGATCAGACCGGCATCAATCATCAAGATGCCCAGTCTGATTCGCTTGGTGTCTGACAGTGTCATAGATCGGGAGTCCAGCTTAACTAGATCGTACCCTGCCGGGGATGACCATATAGGAAAATGCCCGAATATTGAATATGTCAAGCGTGCCGCCGGTCGATCCGAAAATTATCGCCCGTGCTATGAAGAGGTACTCGAAGTCCGATTGTTTTGGTAGGATCTAAGTTTGCCAGAGATGAAATGCCATTAGCAGGGGGAAAAGCCATGAAATCCGTCACCAGAAGAAACCGAACCAGTCTGCTCGCCCTGATGGCCGCATCCACCCTCGTTATCGGTCTGACCCCCATGGCGCTGGCCGAGTCGGAGTCCGGCGGCTTCGTGTTCGGAGGCGGCGAGTCCGAGTCGGGCGGACCCGGCAATTCCGGTGCCGAGTCGGATTCGGGCGGTGTTCTCTGGGGCGCCGGCAGCAGCGAGTCGGGTGGACCCGCTGATTCGGGCGCCGAATCGGATTCCGGCGGTATCGCCCAGTCCGGTGCCGAATCGGCTTCCGGCGGTCCCACCGACACCGGGGCCTCTTCCGAGGCGATTGTCTCGAGCCACAGGATCGGTTATTACGTCCAGTACTACGGACAGTAATCAGTCAGATTGCACCGAAAACGCCAGGGTCATCTCGAGACCCTGGCGTTTTCATCTCTGCCTCTGAAGCAGAACAGTCCTAGTCGTCGTCCACCTGGTGGACGAAGCCGAGTTTCCTGGCTTTCTCGAGATCCTGCTCGGCTTTGGCTTCGTAGATCCGGGAGCGGTTGTAATAAGCCGAAGCCAGTTTGCCGTTCATGGATATAGCCTTGTCGATATCGGTCAGAGCCTGGTCGAGCTCGCCGAGCTCGCGTCTGGCATGACCGCGGTTTAGGTAGGCTCTGGAGAGGTGGGGATTGAGCTCGATTACCTTGTTGCAGTCGTTGACGGCGTCCTTGAAGTTGGCCAGACCGATATTGGTATGGGCGCGGTTGAGATAAGCCATGGCGAAGTTCGGGTTGAGGGCGATGATCTTGTTGCAGTCCTTGAGGGCGAGATCATGCTTTCCGAGCTGGTTGTAGGCGTTCGAGCGGTTGGTGTAGGCGATCACCAGATCCGATTTGAGCGCGATAGCTTTATCGCAGTCGGCGATGGCTTTTTCGTATTGCCTTGTTTTGTTGTAGGCCCAGGAGCGATTGACATAGGCGGCAGCCAGATTGGGATCCAGGTCGATTGCCTTGGTGGCGTCGGCAATCGCTTCCTTGGGATTGTCCATGAGCATTGCCGCGTTGGCGCGGTTGGCATAAGCGAGGGCGAAGTCCGGATCGAGCCTGAGGGCCTCGTTGAACTTGGCGAGAGCGGCTCTGGAATTCTTGAACATCAGTAGCTTGACGCCTTCGCCAAGCCGCTCTCTGGCGGCGGCTTTGTCATCGGTCTTGGTGGCAGCTGCTTTGTCTGATTTCTTGCTCTTCTTGGCCTGAGCCTCGAGCGTAGTACCGAATGCGGTTGCTATCAGACCAGAGCACAACGCTGTTAGCAGAAGCTTGTCTCGTTTGTTCAGTGTCTTCGGTCTCGACATGATATTTGCCCCTCTTTCTGTACGAGGGTCATTATCTCAGCTTGAAAACGTCAGAGTTGTCCTGTTTTCAATATGTTCTCATTTCGAATCCGGCACTCTCTGGTGCAGGATTCCGTCCTTGGGAACTATATCCGAGAATTGCCTGCTGAAGGTTATCGGGACGGTCTCCCTCTGTTTGAGCAGCCATTCCATTACGGCCAGTCCGGCTACTTTCTGTGCTATGCGAGGCTTGAGCTCGTCCTTGACTTCGTCGAAAGGCAGGTAGCCCGGAGCCGTCTTGTCGGTGAGCTTGATGATGTGATAGCCGGCAGGGGTTCGTACCGGTTTGGGATAGATGTCACCCTTGTTCATGGTCTGAATGGCATTGCTGATCGGTCTGAAGATTGTGGTGGAGTTGAGCTTGGCAATGGTTGCGAAGCCCATATCTCCGCCTGTCTTGGATGCCCGGGCCGGGGCGTCGTCGGTCTTCTCGTTGGCCAGCCTGGCGAAGTCCTCGCCTCTCAGAGCTCTTGCCAGGAGCTCGTTGGCCTTTTTCGCCTGGGACTGGTCCAGGCTCTTCACCATCTCGGCCTGCTCCTGGGCTGTTTTCTTCGGATACTCGCGCTTGATAGCAGTGGCCATGCTCGGATAGATACCGAAGTCAGCCGTGGGCGCGGCAATGAAAATCTGGCTCCAGCGGAACCGCCCCGGGTGCCGGAAGCGCTTGTCCCGCATGCTCAAATAGACGTCGTAAACCGACTTGTCGCTGATCTCGGCTTTCCTGACGATTTTCTCTTTCATCAGGGAGATGAGAAAGTCTTCGATGACGGCGTCTTTGAGCTGATTCGGTGTAAGAGTGGTGAGCTTGAGAGCCTCTTTGTAGTGGGGCGAGTGCTTGAACTCCACATACTTGTTAAAGGCTGTTTTGCCGAGACCGGCATGCCGGGCCGCTTGCAGGAGAAGAGAATTGTTGATCATCTCGTTGAGGAGGTTCTCCTCGATCTCGTGGTTGGTGGCTTTCAGGGCGAGTCCCATTTGCAGGACCTGTTTCTCGAAATCCTTCTCTTTCACCTTGCCGGACTTGAACATGTCCTGAAGCTGCTTGCCTCCCTGTTCCTTGGATTTCTCCAGGAGGCTCTTCTCTTCCTCGGCGGTCAGCTTTATCCCCTGGCTTTCGGCACGTTTGACTAGATTGCGCTGGAGCTGCGGGTTGGGCTGCAGCATCTGCTTAGCCTGACCCTGTTTGTAGCGGAAGGCGTTCTTGTAGTCGCTTACATTGATGGCGTCGTCGCCCACGGTGCAGATGATGGCGGTCTCGGGAATGCGCTCCCGGTTGATCTTCTCGGTGATGCCATGAAAATGGATAAGCCTGGAGGCGGCTACCCGGACGTCGCCGGGCGTTTGCACCGCCTGGCCGGGGGTGACCGAGGTGGTCTCTTTCTTCGCCTCCGGCTGGGTGCATCCGCCTGCGAACAGCGGGATTGCCACGAGTGAGGCGACCGATACAAGCAAGGCTACTCTCAATTCCAACTCCTGGCGAATTCTTCTTTAACTGGGGCAGGCCTGACTGTTTGAAACCATAGCATCAAGAAGATCCTGAATCAAATCGAGCTGCTCTTCCGGGGACATCCCGTCTGCTTTCACGGTTATGTAGGGACTCGATCCCTGACCTCCGGCAATCCCCGGTTTATATATTGTAAGCCGTGCCAGATTTTTTGGCAGGCTGTTCTGAATGGGCAGCCATTGTTGCAACCGGTAGTTGACCATCATCCTTATACCCATCATGTCGGGCTTGATCTGGGTAACCTGGGCACGGCTCGCAAGCAGGCGCAGCTTGATTACTTTGACCAGCTGCATGGCTTCTCTCGGCACGGTGCCGAAGCGGTCCTTCCACTCTTCCAGAAGGAAGTCCAGCTCCCTTTCGCTGGTGACATCAGCCAGGCGCTTGTATTCGATCAGTCTCTGCTCGTTGTCCTGGATATAGGTGTCCGGGATGAAGGCCGTGACGTTCAGGTCGATCTGGGAGTCGAGATCGGTGGCTACCGCGTTTCCCTTGAGCTCGTTGATGCTTTCGCCCAGGAGCTTGCAATAGAGGTCGAAACCCACCGAGATCATATGACCGTGTTGCTCGGAGCCGAGAATATTGCCCACTCCTCTGATCTCCATGTCTCTCAGGGCGATCTGGTAGCCGGAGCCCAGGGAGGTGAACTCCCGGATCGCCTTCAGGCGGCTCTGGGCCTGCTCGGAAAGCACTTTCTGGGGGCGGAAGAGACAGTAGGCGTAGGCCTGGACGTCAGAGCGGCCGACCCGCCCTCGCAACTGATAAAGCTGGGCGAGTCCGAATTTATCCGCCTCATTGATGATGATCGTGTTGGCGTTGGGGATATCGAGACCGGACTCGATGATCGTGGTGCAGAGCAATATGTCGTATTCGTGAGCGTTGAAGGCGAGCATGACATTCTCGAGCTCGCGCTCCGGCATCTGGCCGTGACCGACGATTATCCTGGCCTCCGGCACCAGGGTCTTGAGCTCCATATAGATCTGCTCGATGGAGTCGACTCTGTTATGAACGAAATAAATCTGACCGCCGCGCTCCATCTCGTGCAGGATGGCAGTGCGCACCAGGGGCAGCTTGTATTCGCCCACGAAGGTCTTGACCGGACTGCGGTTGGTGGGCGGGGTGTTGATCAGGGACATGTCCCGGGTTCCCGATAGTGCCATATGCAGTGTGCGTGGTATGGGGGTGGCTGACATGGTGAGCACGTCGACCATGACCCGGAGCTGCTTGAGCTTCTCCTTGTGGGCGACCCCGAAACGGTGCTCCTCGTCGATGATCACCAGACCGAGATCCTTGAAGCCGATGTCTTTCTGGAGCATGCGGTGGGTGCCCACCACCACGTCGCATTCACCGGTAGCCAGACGGCGCACCACATCGCGCTGCTCTTTGGCGGTGCGGAAACGAGAGAGCAGACCGACTTTGATTGGATAAGGAGCGAAGCGCTCGCTGATCGTATTGAAGTGCTGTTGAGCCAGTATCGTGGTCGGTACCAGGACGGCTGCCTGCTTGCCTGACATCACGGTCTTGAAGATGCCCCGGATGGCGACTTCGGTCTTGCCGAAGCCCACGTCCCCGCAGATCAACCGGTCGGTGGGCTTCTTCGATTCGAGATCCGCTTTCAGATCCTGAATCGCTTTCCATTGATCCGGGGTCTCCTCGAAAGGAAAGGCTTCCTCCATCTCGTACTGCCACGGCGTATCCGGCACGCACTGGTAGCCTTCCTGCTTGGCGCGCAGGGCATAGAGATTGACCAGATCCTCGGCAATCTGCTTGACCGAGCGCTTCACTCTTTTCTTGGTCGATTCCCATTCGGCGCCTCCCAGCCGCGAGAGTCTCGGCGCATGGTCGCCGGCGCCCCGATAGCGGGAGAGCAGGTTGATCTGATCCACCGGGACGTAGAGCTTGTCCTCCCCGGCGTATTGAACGGTCAGATATTCGCGCTGCTGCTTGTCCACCGAGATCCGCTGAACGCCGGTGAACTGGCCGATTCCCTGTTTGATGTGCACCACATAGTCGCCGACTTTCAGATCCGAGACCGAGGTGAAGCGCTCATAGCTCTTTTCGGTGGCGGGTCTGCGGTAGACAGTGGGTTTGCGCTTGAGACCGAACATCTCGCCGTCGGTGATGGAGACGAGCTTCTCGTCATGAATGACAAAGCCGTGGATAAAACCGTAGCGTGTGACGAATACCGACGTGTCTCGCTCCAGGGGCGTTTTTTCGGTTTCTTCATTGCCGCTGCCGGAGCCGCCGCCCCGGACCTGGGTCGAGTCGCCGGGACCGGCGACATAGCGGGCGGGACAGTCCCATTCGCGCAGGATTCCCATGATCCTCTGGGGCTGCTCGGTGGAGATTATTACCCGATAGCCTTCCTGGCGCCAGGCTCTGATTTTCTCCACTACCAGATCCATCTGGTTGCCGAATTTCTCGATGGGCTTGGCGGCGAACTCCACCACCGCATCTTTGTCCTGCTCCTCGAAAACCGGCAGGCTGGATATGAAGACCCTCTGGTGCTTCTTGAAGCCGGTGAGCACCTGGTCGGACTCGAGATGCAGAGGACCGGGCAGGGGCAGGAGCCTGCCGCTCTCGAGACCTTCGTTGAAGGATTTCGAGAGTTTGTCTTCGTAGGATGCCAGAGACTGGGCGACTGAGTCCCATTCGTCGAAGGCGATAAGGGCCTCTTCCGGCACATAGTCCACCAGGCTGGCGAAGCTCTCGTGCTCGCCATTTTCATGGATATAGGGGGCGTAGTACTCAACCGACTCCGGATAGCCGCCGGAGGCAAGGGCGGTGAGGTCGTTCTCCATGACCGATCGCAGGGTGTCGGCTGCCTGGTCGGGAAGCCTGCCGATCTCCCGGTCGGTGATCGCCTGGAGCCTGGCAACCAGGCGGTCGCGCTCTTCGCTCTCGCTTTCGAGAATCACCCACCAGCGTGGCGGAATAGTCGCTGTATCGGTCTCTTCCACCGATCGCTGGCTGTCGATGCTGAAAAGCCTAATGGACTCGATCTCGTCGCCGAAAAGCTCGATGCGCATGGGGGCGCCGGCGCTCGGGAAGATGTCGACGATGTCTCCCCGTATGCTGAACTCGCCTCTGAGCGTGACCAGGCTCTCCCGGGTATATCCCAGGCGCACCAGGCGTCTGGCCAGATCTTCCGTCTCGATGCTCTGGCCGACATGGAATTTCAGGATATTGCTCCTGAGCACCGTCTCAGGCAGCACTCTCTGCATGAGGGCTCGGGCGGCGACTACCACCACATATGGTTCTTGCGGCTCGGAAAGGAGAAGTTGCAGAACCTCCATCTGGGAGGCGACATTATCCGGCGAACTCAAAACCTGCTCGTAGGGCGAGACCTCCGACGCCGGGTAGAGCAATACTTTGTACCGGCTGAGATAAGAGAGCTCCTGGAGATAATGGGCGGCGGTGTGATTGTCCTGCACGACAAGAAAGAGGGGGCGTTTGATCTCGTGCTGGAGACAGCTCATCACCAGGCTCTTGGCCGAGTCGGTCAGACCGGCCATGTTCAGCTCGGCATGGCTGGCACGGGCCGTCCTGGATAGCAGCCGGGCATAATTCGGGGAGTTCAGAAATGAATAGTGCAGCGCGTCTGCCAGTTGATTTTCACGCATGTCTTTTTCGGGTTTCCGGCTGCATTCGGCTCAAAGCTGCAGCGCAGGCAGGGTGAGAAGGCAAACGAGTATCTTAACATGTATGGCTCGCGGTGTTCCTGAAAGCTAAGTTTCTGTATCTCGCCCGATCAGCTCTATTTGCGCTTGCCCAGCTTTCGCCACCAGGGCACGTTCGGCTCGGGCTCCAGTCGAGATGTAACGAATTCAAAGTACTTCGGATCGTCGGTCTTGAAGATTTCGGCACCGGCTCCCATGTATGCCCTGCACAACTCGTCGGCCGCTCGGTCCATGTCCCCCAACTCGTATTGACACTGTCCAAGGCGGAGATGCAGGAACGGATTGCCGAGGCCGTCGGGGCATTCCATTGCCATGCTGAGGTTGTCGCGACCGGCAACGAAATCACCGCCTAGAAAGTTCGCATCACCAATGGCCGCCAGAATCCATGTTGCAGCTTCCCATTCCTTTTGCGGCTCCGGCAAGAGATCCCACGCTTCCCAGTACTTTCGCAAAGCGCCAGGATAATCGCCTTTTTCGGCGATGGAATCTCCTTCGGAGCAGAGTGCTTTGATCTGTTCGTGGATGCTATCCGCCAATTCCATCTTTCATATCCTCCTGGATTATCGTTCCCTCTTTCACTGGCGGCACAACTTGCCAAGAGTGCGGATCTTACAGTCTCTTGTCTTGTATGATCAATCGAAGGAGAATGGACTCATGCAGGGCTCGGTCTTCAAATCCAGATTGATATGTCTCCTTATCGCCTCGCTCTTGAGCGTCGGGGCTGCCGGGGCGCAGACCGAGAATCAGTACTCTACCGAAGTGGCTCTCAGGCTGGAGCAGGGAACCCTGCTCCTGGAGCAGGGCGAGCTGGTAAGGGCCAGGGCCGAGTTCGAGGCTGCTCTCAAGATCGATCCCGAGGTTCCGGAAGCCTATAACAACCTGGGCCTCACCTATTACAGGGCAGGGGATTTGAAGAGGGCCGCCGAGGCTTACGAGAAGGCCATCGAGATCAATCCGCTCTTCTCGGCCAGTATCTCGAACCTGGCGGCGGTTCGCTATCAGGAGAAAAGGCTGAAGGAGGCCGCCCAGCTGTTCAACCTTGCCCTGAGCATCGTCCAGGGAAAGGACCCGCAACTCCAGTACAACCTCGCCAATGTTCTACGGGATTCCAAGCAATACGGCGAGGCTTGCAAGCATTATCTCGAGGCGATCAAGCTCAAACCGGACTTCCATTCGGCTTACAACGGACTGGGGGCGGTCTATTATTGCCAGGAGGACTATGACCGGGCGGAGAAGGAAGTCCGCAAGGCGATCTCCCTGAAAAGCGACTATTCGCTGGCTTATTACCACCTGGGCTTGATTCTCTCAGCCAGGAACCGCCTGGACGAGGCCCTGGAGGCTTATCAGAAATCGCTCGGATACGAGAAGAACAAGGCTTACAGGCAGGACACCCAGACCAAGATCGACGAGCTCAGGGCTATGATCGCCAGGCGTCAGGGGGCTCCCGATACCGGCGGGCGCGACGCCTCGGTGGGTGGTGTCAGGCGGGACGTGGTCTCCACCATGCTCTCCCGGGGCGAGTATGCCTCGGCGGAAAGAGAGCTCAAAGGGCTGGTCGATGGTGATTACCGAAAAGATCCCTCAGCCTGGAACAATTACGGTTTCGCCCTCATGAAGCAGAAAAAGGATCAGGGCTCCATGGCCGCTTTCCGGAAAGCCATCGACCTGAGCCGGGGCGATCTCGTCGAAGCGCATTATAATCTGGCTCAGATTCTGCGGCGGCGCGGAGATTATCTGGGTGCCGAGCGGGAATGCCGGCAGGCGATGGCTATGGCAGCCAAGCACGAGCAGCTCTGCCCCCTGGTGCACAACCTCCACGGGCTCCTGCTCAAGCGCAGCGGCAGGCTGAAAGAGGCAGACGCCGCCTACAGCCTGGCCATCGCACAGTCCATGGGCAAACTCTCGGTGGCGCATTACAATCGCGCTATCGTCCTGGAGCGGCTCAACAAAACCAGGGAAGCCGCGGCCGAGTACAAGACCTATTTGAAGGAGGCACCTGCCGGCGCCAACGCCGAGCGTGCCCGAGCCCGCCTGCGACGACTGGGCATGTAGGCGGACAAGAGCCGCCTCTGCTTCAGGTGAAGCCGCTCGGCCTGCATTGCCGGTGGTGCCAGTGGTAGTGTCATTTCCAGCCATGCAATATTCAGGAATATGAAGTTTGGTCTGTCTGGCGCCCCGGTTGTCAATAAAAATGTGGTTTTTATAGTAAGATTGAGCGCCATGGCAGGAAAAGACACCCGGAGAACGATAGACGAGCCCGTGAACGCCACGGGTCTGAAAGAAGGCGATATGCCGTCGCCGGAGATGGTCGAGCAGGTATGCATGGTCGCCCAGGCGCGTCCGGTCTCGAGTGTCCCCACCGACCGGGTTCGGGTGGCTGTCTTGATGAGCGGCGGCGTGGACAGCAGCACCACGGCTTGCCTTCTGCAAGACCAGGGCTATGACGTGGTCGGGGTGACCGGCTGGCTGATCAAGTCAGGCAGCCGCTGCTGCGACACGGGCATGATCGATGCCGCCCGGGTCTGCGAGCAGCTCGACATCGAGCACCATGCCGTCGATCTCCGGGAGCTCTTCAAGAACGAGATCATCGATCAATTCCACGGCTCTTATGCGCGGGCGCGCACGCCCTTACCCTGCAGTCTCTGCAATACCATCATCAAATGGGGCGCCCTGCTCAATTATGGTCGAAAGCATCTGGGTGCCACTTATGTGGCCACCGGTCATTATGCCCGGATAGTGGACACCCCGGAGGGGCGAAAGCTCGCCAGGGCTCTCGACCCCAGAAAAGATCAGTCTTATGTCCTCTGGGGAATCTCCCGGGAGCAGCTCCAGGCTACGCTTCTTCCCATGGGCGATTACACCAAGGACGAGATTCGCTCCATCGCTTCCGGACGCGGACTGGTCAGTGCCGATCGTCCGGACAGCCAGGATCTCTGCTTCATCCCCCTTGGCACCACCACCCAGCAGTATCTATCCAATTTCCTGGAAGTGAAACCCGGTCCGATCATGCATGCGGTAACCGGGGAGTTCCTCGGGGAGCATCAGGGCACTCACAATTTCACCATCGGCCAGCGCCGCGGGATAGGGGTCGCATACAGCGAGCCTCTCTATGTCACTTCCATCGATCCCGATACCAGATCGGTTTATGTCGGGCCGAAGGAAGCCCTGCTCCGGCGAGAGCTCACCGCCTCCGATGTTAACTGGCTGGTGGAGTCTCCGCCGGCGGAGCCCTTCCGCGCCCTCGCAAAAATCAGATACAACAGCCCCGCCTCTCCAGCCCTGGTGACACCACTGGCTGATGGGCGCTCGTTGAAGGTGCTTTTCGATGAGGCCCAACCGGCGATCACTCCCGGTCAGGTGCTGGGAATTTACGATACCACCGACACATATATACTCGGCGGCGGTTGGATAGACTGAGTCCGCGAAAAAATCTAGTTGTAGCGTTAGAATAAGTGTTGTACATTTATTGTGCTTTTTCGCCTAGAGGTCATTGCCGGTGGTGTCCAGACTTACCAGAAGCTCGCTCCTTCTTCGGAATCGGTTCCTCATGGCTATGGTGTTACTGGTGGTGTCAATGGCCGTTGTCGCTCCGGCACCGGCGGAGGCCAAGTCAAAGTCGAAGAAAACCAGCCATTCGCGCTCCCATAAGGCTGCGAGCAAGAAGAAATCCTCGTCGTCCCGGTCCGGTTCGCGCAAATCTAGCCGTCATCGCGGCCGGCACAAGGCCAGCCATCACAAGCACAGCCGCAAGCACTGGCAGGCGGCCAGACCGCGCTATGCCTATCCCTATGACTTTTTCCTGATGGAGGCTCCGGACTTCGACCGCAGCCCGCTTCCTGCCGACGAGGCAGACGAGGTCATGCGCGCTTTCTGCAACGGCACCGCCGATAAGTACCCGGCCCGCACCCTGGTGAGAGCAGGCGTGGTCAAGCACTGCCCCCTGAAGGGAGGCATTTTCTGGCGCCGGGAGCCGGTCAAATATATCATCATGCACTCCACCGAGACTGGCCGTCCGATTGGCGCCGCCCGGGTGATCGACAGCTGGAACGGCCGGGGGCGCAGGCACCCCGGTGCCCAGTACGTGGTCGATCGTGACGGCACCATTTTCCAGGCCGTGGACCCGGATCTCGCCACTGTGCATATCAATATTTTCAAGACTCTGCCAGGGATCAACAACGACAACAGTATCGGTATCGAGATGGTCCACGCCGGCAGCCAGGACTATCCCCCGGCTCTGCTCACATCGGTGATCCGCCTGGTCAACTATCTCCAGGAGCGTTATAACGTCGGCAATGAGAATGTCATCACTCACCGATACGCTCAACAGGGAGACCACACCGATCCGGTCAATTTCGACTGGGACGGCTTTATCTTCTCCAAGAATCAGCTGCGCAAGGACGCTCTGGCCTATAAAATGAACGAGATCCGCAGCAATTCGCGCTCCTGGACAGCCGCACCGCCGGCGACTCTTTCGGGAGCTCCGGCCTCGCAGGCACCCGTCACCGCTGATGGTGTGACTGCTCCTGCCACTCCTGCCGATACCGATCTCGTACCGGCACCGCAGGCGGATCCGGACCGACCAGTCCCCGGCGCTCGGCCCGCCGCGCCCGAACCTGCCGCACCTGTCCCGTCGGCGCCCTCCACTCTCCTGCAATTGCGCGGTCCTATCGAGGTCAGTCCAGGCCAGGCGGAGATTCTCAATACTCCTTCCGCCAGGTAGCCTGAATTACAGAGTTATCTCGACAAGGTTCCGGTATCGCGGGGGTCCCTCGCCGAACTCGCTTTCGATCAGGCAGATCCTGTCGATGTTCTGTTTCAGAGGAATTACTTTTTCCAGTCCCCGAACCTCGCCGACCTCGGGTCTCGCCAGGTGGCTATCGGCCTGGTGCCCGGCGGCGCGCAGGCGCATCAGGGTGAGATGAGGCTTGAAAGCCTTTGGGCGCTTCTTCTGCTCTTGCGGACCGAATTCTCTCAGGGCGCCTCTGATGCGCCCCGCCAGTGTTTGGACCGGTGCCGGCGTTATATTGGCGGTGAGCACTCCCAGGCGGGCTCTCTGCGGGCTGGGCCAGATCTCCAGGCGGTCATAGGTGACCATCATGTCGTGAAATTCCTTGCTGGCCCCGGCGCTTTCCAGTCTCGATGCCAGGGTGCCGATTTGTCGTTTTTCTATGTCCCCCAGGAAGAGCCAGGTGACATGAATCTTCTCCGGCTCGACGAAGGCGACCTTCCTGCTCCAGGTCCCGGACAGGTGCTGATTCTCTTCTCGGAGCCCGGCGAAGAGCGAGCGCTCCGCATCGTTGAGGAAAGTGCCGACGAAAAGTCTGGGCAAGCTATTCTTTCCTTTCGATGCGGTTCTTTAGCGCTTCCTCCACCCCTGCCGGACCACCCATCCCTTTGAGGACGAAAGCGGCTCCGACGGCGAAGGGGACCAGCATGAAAATGATACCCAGCATCGAGACAGGCACGAAATAGATGCGTAAGCCGCTGATGATGGTGAATACCAGGGTAAAGAGGCTGACAGCGGCGATCATCCAGCCCCAGAGGCTGCGCGAGTTATAGACGATCCAGCCGATCCCCAGAAGCAGGGGCATCAGAAGGAAGCCTATACTGCTTCCCGCGGATATTCCCCACCATGAGACATAGCCGCTGGTCACCTGGACATGCTGGAAAAGCATCAGCAGACCAAGGAGCAGGAGGGCGATGCCGCCGAAATAATGCATATCGGAGCGGCTCGCCGCCGGGTTGGAGGGGGAGCCGTGGCGCGCTGCCGGCACGTCTTTTGTGACCGTAGTGAGCTCGGTGCTGGTCTCGTCGGTCTTCAGCTCGGTGGTCTCCCTGAGAATCGCCGATTCGAGCTCCACCAGCTTTTTCTGGATTTCGTCGTCTTTCATCCTCATCCGGGCATTCCCATTATTGCCGTTTTCCCCGGTTTCCCCTTGAATTTCTTTCTACAGCTTCCCGGGCCCGGGAAGAGCACTACTTAGCATAGCACCCGTTTCATTGCCAATAAAAAGGAATCTGGTTTGTTATGGATAGACAGGCTCAAATAAAGATCTATCGGTGTACTATCAATACTGATAATCCTGCACCATATATGGCGGTGCACTTCCCGATAACATTTCTGGTAGGTTCTTCCGGAAGTGGCAACCGGTGCCGTTCTCGGCATTATTAATCTTGCTTGTGATCCTGCTCATTTGGGTATAATGGTGATCAACCAAGCTTCACGCCCGGCGTCACATTTACTAGAAAGTCCTGTGCCATGAAATCTTTCCGCTTCAAAGCCCTGCTTTCCGCCCTCGCCCTCAGTCTCGTAGCTGGCAGCTTCTTTTCCGGAGCGCGAGCCGGCGAGCTCAATCCCCCTCTCAATCCCCCACCAGGAATAGCGGACGGGCCGGGAATCTGGATGAACCTCTGGAGCTATCCCAGAGGCGATCTGGACGCTTATTGCCTGAACCTGCACAACCACGGCATCCGCAATCTCTTCATCCAGACCTCCAGGAGCAATACCGAGTCTCTGCGTCAGAAAGAACTCCTGGGCAATCTCATCGATACCTGTCACAAATACAAGATCCGCACAATCGCCTGGTCTTTCGCTTTCCTCGAGTCGCCGGTGAGCGACGCTCACAAGCTTGTCGATGCCGCTCGTTTCAAGACCCCACGGGGCAGTGGTTTCGACGCGGTGGCCGCCAATCTCGAGAAGGATCTCACCGCCTCCCGGGTGGAGCAGTACAGCAAAGTCCTCCGGGATGAGCTCGGCCAGGGCTATCCGATGGTGGCTGTGGTTTTCAGCCCCCTGAACAAAGCTCCCCAGGTCGCCCGTACACCCTGGAAGCTGCTCGATCGCTATTATGATGTCATCGCCCCCATGAACTACTGGAACAGCAAGTACAAGAAGTTCGACCCCTATCAATACACCATGGACACAGTCAAAGAAGTGCGGCATCTTGTCGGCCGCCCGGATGTGGAGGTCCATGTGATCGGTGACGGCATGAAGACCGGCGGCGAGGAGATCAAGTCTTTCATGAAGGCCTGCATGGACTGCGGCGCCACCAGCGCCAGCCTCTATCCCTTCCACCAGGTCACCGAAGAGCAGTACAGGACACTTTCTTTCTACTCTGAGTATTTTCCGGTCAACTCGCGCTACCGCCTGGCCGCTTTCAAGGAGCTCAAGTCCCAGGGGGCTTTCCCCCGGGTGGGTCTTGATCCCTCGAGACCGATCAGCCGGGGCGAGTACTATCAGACCCTTGCCGGTCGGCTCACCGGCAGGGCTACCCTGGACGCCCCGGAATCCGAGAAGATCCTCTCGTCCTATGGATTCTTTACCGATATACCGGCGCAGAGCCAGACTCTCGATTCAGCCATCAGCCATCGCGAGGCTTACAAGCTCGCCGCCCGCCTGGTACAGGCTCGCTCGAGAGCTGCTGCTCGCGGGGTGAAGACAGACGGCGCCAATCCGGTCAATTTATTCAAGGCTAACAAACGGGCCGATCGCTGGTTCGTGCAGCCGGCTTCCGCGGAGACCACCCATCCTCGTTTCGAGACCCTCAACTATCTCGATGCCGCCCAGATCATCCTGGCGACGACCCCCTGAACGGGCATTCGGCTCCGGAGATGGTGCTTGACGACTCCCGGAGTATCGTCTTTTGACGGTGCAGGGTTTATCATATGAATATATCCTCGACGAAAGCCAGCAAGTCTCTTTGCTACCTCTGAAATCAACGCGTTTGAAAATTGAGCTCCGGCAACCCGAGGGTTGTCGGTCCTCGTCTGTTTAGAAAGGCTCTTAGAGCAAGGAGGAATATCGATGCATGTTCAGGTGACAGGACGAAATATTGACCTGACTCCGGCTTTGAAAGACTATCTCGTCGACAAGCTTCAAAGAGCGCAGAAGCATTTCGACCACGATCTCGATTGCAAAGCCAGGCTGAGTGTCGCCCGCAACCCGTCGATCGCTCGCAGCCAGACCGCCGAAGTGACCATCAAGGTCAACGGTCAGGTGATCAGGGGCGAGGAATCCACCGAGAATATGTACGCCTCCATCGACCTGGTGGCCGACAAGATCGAGCGCCAGCTCCGCAAGTACAAGACACGCTACTACCAGAAAGGCAACAAGGTCAGGGACAAGCGCGGGCCCAGCCCGGCCGAGTTCGATGCCAGCGCCCTGCCTGACAGCGATGAGGTAGTCCAGCAGGATATGGCCCTGGAGGGAGTGCGACCCAAGATCGTCCGCTCCAAGAAATTCGCCCTCAAGCCCATGTCCCCTGAGGAAGCCTGCAAGCACATGGACCTTCTCGGCCATGATTTTTTCATGTTCGTCAATCTGGACACCAGCAAGGTCTGCACTGTCTATCACCGGCGGGACGGCAATTACGGCTTGATCGAGCCTGAATACTGAGCGAACTGGAAACATTCCAGCATCGCTTGACGTCTGCTTCTTCTGACATCCAGATACCCGGTTAACAAAGGACCAACTTTGTCTAGCGGCGATCGCCTGCACCTGGGGCGATCGGAGACATGTATGTCTTTTCAGGGATCAAATCTAGTAGAAAGCCCATTAAAGTATCCGGAGAATCAATTACAATCCATAGTTGAATTCATTCTCTTAGTATCGATGTCGTGTCTCTTGACTTTTGGGGTGGTGCAGACTTGGAGCTCAATTATTCTCGGAAAAACAGGCAGTATCTCGCGCTGGCTTTGTCGATCATGCTCGCCGGTACGGCACCATTTACGGTGACCGCTGCCCACGCCACCAGTAACGAGGTGATCATGCTCAACAACGATGGCGTAAGAGCCCTGAATGCCTCCAACTTCCAGCTCGCCATCCAGAAGTTCAAGGAAGCCCTCAAGCTCGATAGCTCCTACGAGAAGGCCAGGACAAATCTTGCCATCGCCTATAACAACTACGGACTGCAGCTCCAGTCGAATCCCATGCAGGCGCTCGTCCAGTTTCATGAATCCCTGGCTATCGATCCGAATCTCGAGACCACACGCAAGAACATCGACGGCATTATCCGGCTGATGAACCGCGATCCCAACAAGTTCGAGGATCGCGTCGACCTCGGCGACGCTGCCCGCAAGAGCGCCCAGTGGAATGGCGCTATCGTCGAGTATCAGGCTGCTCTCCAGATCAAGAACGACGCGGCTGTGCACGAGAAGCTAGGCGACGTATTTCGCACACGTTTGATGTTCGATAAGGCGATCAACGAATACAAGCTTGCTGCCCAGGTAAAGAACACCGCCCAGATTCAGGTGAAGCTTGGCCAGGCTTATCAGTCCAACAAGGATCTGAACGGGGCTATCACCGCCTATGGTGATGCGCTTCGTCTCAATCCCAACGACACCGATGTGCAGGCGGCCCTGGTAGCCGGCTGGAACGATGCTCTCAAAGCCAATCCTCTGGCGCCCGAAAACCATATCGGTCTGGGTCAGGCTTATCAGGTGAGCGGCGATTTCGGCCAGGCCGAAGCAGAATACCGCCAGGCTGTTGTTTTCGCCAAGAGCCGTCCGGATCTCCGGGCCAAGGCTCTGCAGCTTCTCGAGGCTCTGCCCCTGGAGAAGAAGAAAGCCGAAGTCCAGAAGCATATCGACAATGGTGTCGAATACCAGACCAAGGGCAACTATGCGGCCGCGGAGCAGGAATACAAGCTGGCACTGGCTGGCGGACCCAACAATCCGACAGTCTGGGCCAACCTCGGCACTCTCTATCAGGCCATGAAAGAGTTTGCCAAGGCTCTCGAGTGCTACCAGAAAGCCCTCTCCATCGACGCCAAGAACGAGGTCGCCCTGGAGGGCGTGAAGACCGCTTCGGCCGCCAAGAAAGACCAGGACATCGAGAACCTCTCCAAGCAGGGGGCCGATCTCTTCAGAGCCGGACAGTTCGACAAGGCTATCGCCATCTACAACCAGCTCCTGCAGTTCGATCAGAAGGACGCGGCTACTTATTTCAACCTCGGTGCCGCCTATCAGGCGAAGAAAGACATCGACACGGCCATATCCAATTACAGGCTGGCGGTGCAGTTCGACAAAGACAACAAGCAGTATTCCCAGGCCCTGGATGACGCGATCGGTGCCAAGGCCGAGCCTATTATCCAGAAAGCGATCAAGGCTCACGAAGCCAAGGATTATGCTACCGCCGTCGAGCTCTACACCGAGGCTCTCAAGCTCAGACCCAATAACGACGAGGTCTGGTACAACCTGGCCTCGGCCCAGTATTCGCGTCAGGACTACCAGAACGCCGAGAAAGCTTATCAGGCAGCTTATAAGATCGACCCGAAAGGAAGGGTGGACGATCTCTATTTCATCGGCACCATCGAAGAGCATTTCGGTCACGGTCCCGAGGCTCTCACCCAGTACAAGAACTATGTCCAGAAAGCCCCGGGCGGCAGATATCTGAGTGCCGCAAACGATCGTATCAATGCCCTCATGAAAAACATCGGGGACACTATCAAGATCAAGTCCGAGACCGAGATCGCCGACGAGAAAGCCGCCGCCGATGCCTACAACGCCGCCGTGCAGTTGCAGCAGCAGAAGCAATACGATCAGGCCATCGCCAAGTACAAAGAAGCCCTGGCTAAAAAGCCGGTGGCCGATTATCTCTACTCCCTGGGCACTTGCTACCAGGCCAATAAGAATTACGACCTGGCCATGGATGCTTACAATCAAGCCAAGGCTCTGGATAAAGACAACAAAGACATCGACGCCGCCGTGAAGCTCCTGAAAGAGGATCAGGCCCAACCCCTGGTGCAGGATGCTATCGACAAGCAGAAAGCCGGGGATCTGGCCAATGCCATCACCGGTTATCAGAAAGCACTACAGCTGGTGCCGGAGAATGCCGCAATCTGGACCAACCTGGGCTCGGCGCAACAAGCTGCAGACGATTTCCAGCAAGCCCGGGTCTCCTACCAGAAAGGCTACGATCTCGATAAAAAAGGACAGGTCGGCAACCTCTATCTCATGGGGGCCATCGATGAGAACTATGGCAAAGGTCCGCAAGCAAAGGCTCTCTACGATCAGTACCTGAAGCTCGATCCCTCCGGGGCCTATGCTCAGCTTGCCAGAGGCAGAAGCGATGCCCTGGCCAAAAACATAAGCAACACCGAGAAGCTCACCACCTCCGGCCAGCGCAAGAACCTTGCCGAAGCCTCCGACGCTTACAACAAAGCAGTCGAGCTCTATAACCAGAAGAACTGGGATCAAGCTCTGGCCGAAGGGCAGAAAGCCGTGGCAGCCATGCCGGACGAGCCTGCCTATGTCTATTTCCTCGGCACCGTGCAGCAGCAGAAAGGCAATCTGGATGATGCTGCCTCGCAATACAAGAAAGCTCTGGCCATGACCAGAGACGCCGAGGAGAAAAAGCAGTTCCAGCAAGCCCTCGACTATGTCACCGGCATGAAATCAGGACCGCTCCTGGAAGACGCCAACAAGAAATACGGGGAGAAAGACTACCAGGGCGCCGCCGCCGCCTACCAGAAAGTTCTGGATCTCGATCCCACCAATGCCGGCGCCCTTACCTTCCTCGGCGCTTCCCAGCAGAATCTCGGCAATTTCCCGGAAGCCATGAAAGCGTATGAGAAGGGATTCCAGGCGGGCGGCAAGGATGCTGCCGATTGTCTCTATTTCCTGGGCGCTCTCTACGAGAACGCCAGCCAGGCGCCGAAAGCCATCGAGTATTACACGAAATATCTGCAGAACGCCCCGTCGGGTCCTTACAAGGACGCTGCCCAGGGTCGTATCGACGCCCTGCGCAAGAATCCCGCCGACGTGCAGAAGATCATGACTGCCGCCCAGCAACAGCAGGGCGCCGAGGCTCAGCAGGCATACGCGGAAGCCGTGGATCTGCAGCAAAAGCAACAATACGACGAAGCCATAGCGGCGTATCAGAAAGCGATTGCCGCGGCCCCCAGCGAGCCGGCTTATTATTACGGCATGGGTACAGCCTATCAGGCTAAGAACGACCTGGACAATGCCCTCAAGAATTACGAGAAAGCTGCCGGCATGAATCCCGCGGAGAAGGCTTACAAAGACGCCATCGCCGGGGTCAAGCAGATCCAGGCGGCACCGCTTCTCGAATCGGCCTACAAGAAGCAGACCACGGATCTGGGCGGGGGCAAGTATGATATGGCCGGGGCGATCGCCGACTACAATTCGGCCCTCAAGCTCAACGACGACGCCTCCACCCACAATAACCTGGGCACCGCCTATCAGGGCAATAACCAGCTCCAGGACGCCCTCAGGGAGTACAGCAAGGCAATCTCCATGGATGCTGCCCTGGCAGACGCCTACTATTACCGGGCTACCTGTTACGAGCAGCTCAACAATCCCAGGGGAGCTGTCGCCGACTATCGCAAATATCTGCAACTGGCGGGCACAGGCCAGTACGCCAATGACGCCAGAGAGCGACTCAAGCAGCTCGCCCCGGCCGCTCCCAAAGGCAAACGGCGCTAGGAGCTATTGACAAAAATTGAGGAAAACTGCGGTATCATTTTGAGCCTATCTTCTTCGCACGTCCTCTTTCGAGGGAGCTCAGCTCATGGCCAATGTTTTTTCGGGTAGATCCGTCATAGGCGAGTCGCTAATTGCTTTTTCGCTTGTCCTGACGGTGGCGGGAGCGGCGCATGCGGCTCAGAATGCAGCTGAGAAGCCAGTCGCCGGCAAAACGGTCCAGCAGGGCTGGCAGAAAAATATGGACGAGGCGAAGAAAGCTATCAAAGCAGGCAATCTCGCCCTGGCGGAGAAACGCCTGCGCATGGCCCTTGTCGAGACAAGCTCCTTGAAGAGCACCGACAGCCGGATCGGGCTCACCTTGTGGGAGCTGGCCCAGGTTCATAAGTCCCGGGGCGAGGTAATCGAAGCCGAGCTCCACGCCAGAAACGCTCTCAAGAATCTGGAGCCGTACAAGGACAGGCTTCCTCACGAATATGCCGGGGCCCTCAATACCCTGGCCTGGGTGTTGAAAGATCGAGGCGAGTACAAAGAAGCCGAGGAGACATACGAGAGCGTCATCGCGCTTCTCACCAGGCTCGACGATGACGATCAGGCTCTTGCCACTACTCTCGATAATCTCGGAGATCTCTACCTGCTCCAGAATCGCTATGCCAGGGCTGTGGAGGTGCAGAAAAAAGTGCTGTCCATCTATGAAGGCTCGAAAGAGACCAATCCAAAAGATCTGGCTATCGCTCTCAATAATCTCGCGGAGAGCTATACCCATAACAGAGAGTACGACAAGGCGAGAAAAACTTTCGAGCGCGCCATCGCCATCGCCGAGAAGCAATACGGACCTCTCAATCCGATCATCGCTACTTTCAAGGACAATCTCAGCGCGGTCTATAAAGACGAGGGAAAGCTCGACGAGGCCGAGCGGCTCGAGCTCGAGGCGGTGAATATCTATCGCAAGTCCCTGGGCGCTATGCATCCGGATCTGGCTATCGCCCTGCATAATCTCGCCGATCTCTATATGATGAAAAACGATCGTGCAAGAGCCCGGGAGTATTACAAGGAAGCCCTGGCAATCATCAGCAAGACTTATGGCGCCCGCCATCCCATGACCCGGGAGTTCGTGGCATCCCTTGCCGAGGTGGACGAGCCGGCTCACCAGTAATCCGGGGTTTACCCGGTATCATCTGCCACTGTCCGGGGTTATCAATAGATAATCGGCATTTGCGAAATTTTCGAGCGGCTCTCAGGCGGCTGCCCTCCGGGGTGCAGCCCGAGTCGCGGTGCCGGTTTCCGACCGAGCCGGGGAGTAGATATATGAGACGAGTTTTTTCGCTGGCGGCTCTGGCCGCCCTGGTTATAACAGGTGGTATCGGAACCGGGGAAGCCCGGGCTGAAGGTTTCAAGATCGATGTCAGCAAGCTTCCTGATGCTACCAAGATCCATCCTTCTCGATTGAAGATTGAAGTAGTCAATACGAATCCTGAAGTGAGCTACCACCCCAACCCCCGGACCGGACCGACTACATTGATCATCCAGATGCCCCAGCAACAGGCGCCCCAGGGGCAGACCATAATAGTGCCGGCCCCCGGCTCTGTGCCTCCGTCCGGCGGCATGACCCTGGATCTCTCCTCCCCGCCTCCGGCTCGTTTCGGTACCAATATTCCTGCTGGTTTTCAGGGCGGTCTCCAGGCGCACCCCGGCAATCTGCCTGCCGGGCAGATCAAAGTGGGCCGGCAATCCCTTGTCCAGACCAATGCCATAGCCAAGCCGATAACCAGGCACTCTCTGATCAAGAAGAACACACCGGTGAGCGCAAGCAACCCGCCGGCGGTTCTTGAATATGCGCCTGCCTCCACCGCCGGTGCCTCGAGCGCCGCCGTCAAGACTGTCGTCACAGGCAAGATGCAACCCCCGAAAAGAGGCGAGCTCCTCAAGAAGAATTAGTCTTCTGAGCTCGCCTTTTTCCGGTGGTGGACAATCAGCGCGGGAATGGCCAGGAGCGCCAGGATCAGCATGGCGGCGCTGGCTATGATCGGCACGGGAATTGTGTCTGCCATGATGCTGTCGGTCCTGATCGGCTCTATGAGAAGACGGCCGATCGAATAAAGGGCCAGGTAGATCATGAAAGTGACGCCGGGATAAGGGGCCAGCTTCTTGCTGGCGAAGAAATAGACAAAGAGGAAAACCGCCAGGTTCCATATTGACTCATACAAGAATGTCGGGTGGAAGAATTCGTTTGTGGCGTATTGCGCCGGGCGGCTCACCTCGGGGATGTAGAGCGCCAGTGGAAACGACCTGTCCACCGGCAGACCGAAAGCCTCCGAATTGAAGAAATTTCCCCATCTGCCTATACACTGGGCGATGGGAAATGCGCAGCCGGCCATGTCCATCATTCTCAAGACAGGGAGTCCGGAAAGCCGTGCGAACGTGAGTCCGGAGATCATACCGAATATGATACCGCCATGGATGGAGAGTCCGCCGTTCCAGGTGGCGAATATCTCCAGGGGATTGCGGGCGAACTGCGACCAGCTCAGGGCGACATAATAGAGCCGGGCTCCGGCGATGCCGCCGATGAAGCCGACGAAAGAAGAATTGATCACTTTATCCTGATCGAGCTGCCAGCGCCTGGCGAATCGGGTTGCCACCATGACCGCGGCGACGAATCCCAGGGCGATGAAGAGCCCGTACCACCTGATGGTGAGCGGACCGAGCTGGAAAAGGATTGCTCCTGGTGACTGGAACTGCAACATTCACCTAGTATATATAGAAAGGCTCGTAATTTGAGAAAGAACTAGGGCGCCGCGATCAGGTAATGACCTTCTTTCATCAGCTCCGCCAGGGACTTGCGGCTCGGACCCTTCTCGAAAGCCCGCTTGATCTCTAAGACTTTCTCATGGCTCACAGCTTCCGGCGCCGATGCATACATCGGATAGCCGGCAATGGGCAAAATTGTGGCCGCTGTAGATACAATGATCGTCAAGGTTGACATATTCGCTCCAGAATCGCAGTGCCTATTAAAAAGTATAAGCCATGAAGCGATCCCGCAGAGCTTCTGGGAAGCTAAAATGCCAGGACAAGCGGAGGTGCTCATGGCGAAAACGCGCTCTACATGGGTCTGTCAGGAATGCGGCTACCAGTCTACCGGCTATCTGGGCAAATGTACCGATTGCCAGAGCTGGGGAACTCTCGTAGAGGAGAAGATTGTCGCCGAGGAGCCTTCCGGCAAGGGTTCGGTCCGGGCGGAGCGGCGTGCCCGCCTGGCTCCTCCCGCCACGGTAAGCACTCCCCAGCTTCTCAGCGAGATCGAGACCCTTTCATCCAGCCGGATTCCCACAGGTATCGCCGATCTCGATGAGGTCCTCGGGGGCGGTCTGGTGCCCGGCTCGGTGGTCCTGCTCGCCGGGGATCCCGGTATAGGCAAGTCCACTCTTCTCTTGCAGGTGGCTAAGAATGTCTCCGGTTCTCACGATGTCCTCTATGTAGCCGGCGAGGAGTCGGCTTCTCAGGTCCAGCTTCGAGCCGCCCGTCTGGGCATGGTCGATTCCAGGGTCTTCATCGACGCTCGTCATGATGTCTGCGACATCGCCGAGAGGCTTGCCGCCTGGCAGTCGGGCATCGCCATCGTGGACAGCATCCAGTCTGTTTTCGACCCGCAGCTCTCGAGCGCGCCGGGCTCGGTGAGCCAGGTGAGGGAGTCCGCTCAGCTCATAATCTCGGCCGCCAAGGCAGTGAACACGGCCACGATTATCGTCGGGCATGTCACCAAGGACGGCTCCATCGCCGGCCCCCGGGTCCTGGAGCATATGGTGGACGTGGTCCTGCAATTCGAGGGGGACCGGGCCAGACAGCTCCGCATTTTGAGGGCGGTGAAAAATCGCTTCGGCTCTACCCAGGAAGCAGCGATTTTCTCCATGTCAGACCGGGGGCTCGAGGCAGTGGACAATCCCAGTGCTCTCCTGCTCGGCGAGCGTCTCAATATTCTGGGCAAGAAGCAGGCTCCTTCCGGAACGGCGGTGATCGCCACCGGGGAAGGCAATCGCATCCTCCTTCTCGAGGTCCAGGCCCTGGTCTCCGGGACCAGCCAGGCATCGCCCCGGCGGGTGGGCAACGGCTGGGACGGCAATCGCCTGCTTCAAATCGCCGCTGTCCTGGAGAAGAAAGTCGGCATCAACCTCTCTCGAAGCGACCTCTATGTCAATGTCGTGGGCGGTCTCGAGATAGACGACCCGGCAGGAGATCTGGGCGTGGCAGCGGCCATAGCCACTTCCAGCCTGGACCGCTCGGTGGATCCCGGGACGGTTTTCATAGGGGAGATCGGCCTCACAGGGGAAGTCCGCCCGGTGATCGGTCTTGACAGGCGTGTCAGAGAAGCCAGACGGCTCGGCTTCACCCGGGCCATAGTGCCTCGCTCGGCACTCAAAATCGACAGGAAAGCCGGATTCGAGATTGTCGAGGTGGAGTCGGTGAGCGAGGCTCTCGCTACCGCTATCCCCAATTTGAGAGAGAAAGCCCGGGAAGATTTCTCTCCGGTCAAAAAAGGAGCGAGCCCCTCCAGAGGCTCCCGGGCTTTCGATCCAGTATGATTTGCTCATGGCAGCAAGTGAGAAAGATGAGCTCCGCTCCCGGATAGCAGCCCTCCCGGATACTCCCGGGGTCTACCTTTTCAAGAACGAGAAGGACGAGATTATCTATATCGGCAAGGCTCTCGGGCTCAAGAGCCGGGTGCGCTCCTATTTCAACGAGGCATCCTGGAAAGAGCGCCCCAAGCTCGCGGTGATGATGCCCAAAGTGCGCTCGCTGGACGCCATCCTCACCAATTCCGAGAAAGAGGCTCTGCTTCTCGAGGCCAATCTCATCCGCACCCATATGCCTCAATATAATGTCAGGCTCAAGGACGACCGGCGTTATCCCTGGCTTGCCATCACCTATGACGTTGCCTTTCCGCGGCTCGTCATGGTGCGTGATCCGGTGCGTTACCGCAAGAGCAATCCGCGGTCGCGGATTTTCGGACCTTATGTCGAATCCGGTGCCATGTGGGAGACGGTTAAAGTGTTGCGCAAGGTCTTCCCCATGCGCCAGCGCAAGACACCGTTTTTCAAAGATCGTCCCTGCATGAACTATCATATCGGGCTCTGTCTCGGTCCCTGCCAGAAGCTGGTGGACGAGGAGACCTATGATCGCATGGTGGAGCAGGTGGAGATGTTTCTTGCCGGCCGCCAGCACGAAGTCGTGGCCCAGCTCAAGAGCGACATGGCAAGAGCCTCGGAGAATCTCGACTACGAGCAGGCCGCCCGGATCAGAGACCGTCTCAAGGCCCTGGAGACGGTGATCGAGAAACAGCAGGTCTTTTTCCAGAGCAAGAAAGTCAACCAGGACGTCATCGCCGAGGCTCATACCGAGAAGCTCATCGCCGTCTGTATCATGCGGATACGAGAAGGCAAGCTCACCTCTTCCGATACGATCTGCCTGCCCCTTACCGATCGCACTCTCTGGGACGAGGCCTATGAGAGCTTCATCGAGCAGTACTATGCCGCCTGCGAGGACGTCTCCACTCCTGCCGAATTGCTTCTTCAGCACCGTCTGCCCGAGGAGGACGAGAATATCCTCGCCGGTCTGCTCACCAGCAAGGCGGCGGGAGCGGTGAAGATTCTCGTTCCGCAGAAAGGCGCCAAGCTCGATCTGATCGAGATGGCCAAGAAGAACGCTCAACAGAGTCTCGCCCGGGAGCTGCTGCTCAAGAATCCGGTGATAGACGCTCACAAAGAGACGGTGCTCACCGGCATGAAAGAGGAGATGGGTCTCAGCCGGGTGCCTTACCGGATCGAATGTTTCGACATATCCAATATCCAGGGTACCGACAACGTGGCGAGCATGGTGGTCTTCGAGCACGGCTCCGCCAGGAAAGGCGCTTACCGGACTTTCAAGATCCAGTCGGTGGAGGGCTCGCCGGATGACTTCGCCTCCATGAGAGAGGCGGTGGGAAGGCGTTATTCTCGCTTGCTCAAAGAAGGAAAGTCCCTGCCCGACCTGATTGTCATCGACGGTGGCAAAGGGCAGCTCTCGGCCGCTCTGGAAGCTCTCGCCGCCCTGGAGCCGGATGGGCTCGACCGGGACTCGTTCGATATAGTCGGTCTGGCCAAAAAACAGGAGGAGATCTATTTCCCCGGGAAGTCTGCCCCTCTTCTTCTCTCCCGGCGCTCGGAGGGATTGCATCTACTGCAACAGGTGCGCAACGAAGCGCATCGATTTGCCGTCACTTATCACCGCAAGCTCAGGGCCAAGCGCTCCATAGCTTCCCGTCTCGATACCCTGAAAGGCGTCGGCAAGACCCGCCGCAAGCTCCTCCTCGATCATTTCGGCTCCCTGGACAAGATGAGAAAAGCGACTCTGGAAGAGCTCGAGGCTGTTCCGGGCCTGCCGAAAAATGTCGCCCGGGAGATCTTCGCTTCTTTGAATGAATCAGGGTCGGAAAGTGAGACGTCTGAATCTTGAGAGAAAGACGTCTTCGCCGATCTCGGCGTCGAAAATGCGGCTCGTGTACTCGTAACGGATGCGAGTCGGCTCTTTGAGGCGATCTCTGAATTCGTCGGTCTTGATGAAGTCCATGTATTGCTCGAGCAGATCCGGCGGGATTCGCGATAGCACCTCCGAAACCTGCTCGTCATCGCTTTCTGCCGTCTCTTTGTTTATCTCGGCGATGGAATAGTCGCTCTTGCTGACCGCTATCCTGATGGTGGTGTTTTGATCCTCGGTCTCGAGCAGGAAGCAATCCTGACCGTCCATATCGATCTCGTCGATGAGCCGGTAGGCTTCGTAGTCTATGAGACGGTGGCATCTGATCGCCGGCATCAAGAGCGCCGGCACATGCACCGAGGCACCAAATGAGACACCGGTCACTCCGGCTATGGCGGTATTGAGATCGGAGACCTCTTCACGCTCTCCCATCTCGGGCGAGTGGCTGTAGCATTCGTTGCGATTCTTGCGCACTGTGAAATTCATGAGCTTGCCCAGAGGGGCGTTTTTCTTGAACTCGAAGCGGAACTGATTGGGCTGCTTGTAAAAAGTCCGGAACTCCACCAGTCCCTCGAGGTGCTCGGCTTTCCTGACCTCCACATAGCCGTCGTCGCTGTAGCTTCTGCACATGCAGTAGCGGTTGCGTATCTCATCGACTATCCGCGCTGGATCCATTCTCTTATTGTATTTGCTTACTGGATATTTCGGGCCATCAGGATAGGAACTCCCTTGGCGCGGCACTGTTTGAGGGCGAGCTCGGCGGCGGAGAGCAGCCTGAACATGTCGCCTACATCTTCGGGAATGCCGGCGATGCCGAAATTGACGGCGATGTTGCTGGTATCCGGACCTTTATGAGGCTGACCCGGGGCATGGCTCTGGTGGATAGAACCGCCGATCTGCTCGGCTACCCCCACGGCGTCTACCACTTTCATGTCGGGCAGGACCAGGGCGAACTCATTATGCTCGTAATGTCCGAGAATGTCGGTGGGACGCTTCATCTCCCCGATTCTCCTCATCACCTCGGCGACGATCTGAGGCGGCACTCCTCCGGAGCTCCCCAGAGCAGGCTTGCTGGGCATGAGCTGGAAAAGCACCAGGGCGAGCGGGTGATCCGGGGCGGCTCTGGCTGCTTCGTGGCGGAGCATATAGAGCAGCATGCCATAGGTGAGAATACCGGTCTCTCTCTTGGTGACGCTAGCCAGAAAGGAATCCACCACGGGAGTCTCGATATATTTGGCCGGCACCGTCACCCTGGATATGACCCGGTCGCTCACTATTACCGTGCCGCAGCGGATCAGGTTGGCCACCACCGGTACCCACTTGCTGCGGGCCAGACCGATGCGGGCCAGGATCTCTCTGAGGCTGCTGCGACCGTCGATGAGAAGGTAGAAAGCCTTGAGCATGCTCATATTGATGGGCTCGCCCTTCTCCATGAGGGTCTCGAATTCTTTCTCGGATAGATCGGGGTTCTTGCGTTGCAGCACCGAATCGTGAGTGACACCGAGCCTCGAGATGGCCCTGGTATTGTCGGCAAGGAGAATCCCCTGCATGATCACCGACTCCAGGCTCTCGGTTATGGTGTGCTCGTCGGTCTTGATCTTGGGCTCGAACTGGAAATTCCCCTCGCTGAGACCGATCACCCTCAACATGCATTCCATGCCTTCACCCATGGTGCCGGTTGCATGAACCGGCGAGCCGTTCTCGAAATAGACGTCCGCCTTTTTCAGCTTGCTTTCCAGGCGCAGCCTGCCGGACATCTCGGCCATGAAGATGGACTGGAGAATATTGGTTATATGCACCAGCGCCAGCTCTCCTGACAGGGCGCTCTCTTCCGGTCTTCTCAGTCTCTGGAGCTCGTCGACGGGAATCTTCTCGCTGCCGTCGAAAGTAGTGATGAGCTCTTCCGTCTGATTCGGTCGCAGGGATGACTTCTTCTTATCGTCTATGGTGTCCCGGAGGTTTTCGCCGGTGGCATCGACGATGAGGGCGAGAATCTGAGCAGGGTCCCTGGAGATGTGGAACCAGAGCTCTCTGGCATCCTGGCCCGAGCCCCGGCTCATTCGCCACTCATATGTGCCGTCCGCCTGGGAGGCTGTCTTGAGGGAGAGCATGAAGTCGCCGTTCTGTCGCTGGTCGTGCCAGAAGTAATTGAAACGGGTGTCATGGTTCGTGGCCGCATCCCGCACGAAGGTACGCAGGTCGTTCTCGGTCGGCCTGGACGCCAGTTTCTGAAGTTTTTCAGGTCCTGTGGTCTTCTTGAACATCACTGACTTCTATAATCTAGATAAGCTCAATATCTAAAGTAACGGGGCTATTTTAATAGATTCGGCGGAGAAGCCATGAAGAAGTTTAGAAAGAGCGATGTAAAGCGCGTTCTGTTTTTCCTCACCGTCTTTCTGACCGCCTTTTTCGCTTCTCTTTATTCTCTGCCTTTCTATCCAGTGCCTCTCTTCTGCCTTGCTACCTTTCTACTTTTATTCCCAGCCGAGATACTCTCTTATTTCGGCTATCTGGCGGCCATAAGAGGCAATTTCCCTCTGGCTGATAATCTCACGGGGAAAGCGCTCAGCCTGGAGCCCGGGTCGCGTTATTGCCAGCTTGCCAGGGCTTCTGTCCTGCTGGAGGACTACCGCTTCGACGAGACCGCCCAGGTCTTGAGCCTGGTACTCGACGAGGAGCCCGATCATACCGATGGACGGCTGGTCCGGGCGCTGTCCGGCTGTATCTCGGGTGGCGGCGAAGAAGCAATCGCCGACGCCGATTTCGTCCTGGGAAAAAGACCTCGAGACTGGCGGGCCTTCTATGCAAAAGCTTCAGCGGGCTGCGCCATGGCTGGCGAAGCTGCGCTTGTCCAGGCGGAGAAGGATGCAACCAGGGCAATCGAGCTGGCACCACATTCGGTACAGACCTACTATCTGAGAGCCTTCGTTAATTTCAACAAAGGCGCCTGGCAAGCCTGCCTCGCCGATCTGGATACCTGTCTCGAGAAGAAGCGAAACTATGTCGATGCTCTCAGCCTCAAAGCCATAGTCATGATGATGAACAATCGTCTCGAGGAAGCCGAAGAGCTCATCGTCAGGGCTCTCGCCCTTCGTCCCGGTCACCGCAATACGCGCCTGGTGCGGGCCCAGGTCTTCCTCAGACGCAATATGACCCGGGCGGCCCTGCGAGATGCCGAGGATCTGGTGGCGGAAGCCCCCGGATTATGCGCTTACTGGTTCGTCCATGCTGCCTGCCTGACCAGGCTCAATCGAGGCGCAGAAGCGCTCTCCTCAGCCAACCGCCTTCTCTCCATCAATCCCGAAGACTGTCTGGGCTATCTTGCCCGGGCTTCCATTCTCGCCCGGGCCGAGGAGTTCGAGCAGGCCCTCGAAAATGCCGAAGAGGCGATCAGGTGCAATCCATTTCGTTGCTCGCCCTATGCTCTCAAGTCATGGATCCTCTGGCGAACCGGACGTTTCGAGGAGGGGCTCGCGGCTGCTTCTCTGGCAATCGAAAAACATGAGAGTTTCGGCTATGCCCGGGCGATGCAGGCGCTCTGTCTCGCCTATCTGGACAGGCTGGAGGAAGCCACAGGCGCCTGGCAGAAAGCCATCGAGCTCGAGCCGGAAAGCGCTGTCTGCCATCTGGCCGCCGGACTGGTCTGCCGCAAGCTGGGGCGTGACGAGGATTCCCGCAGCCATATCGAGCACGCCCTGGAGCTCGATCCCCTGGAGCTCGAGTGTTACAGGATTCTGGATGAAAGCAAGCACCGGAGCATGCTGGCGGACTTGATGAAGGAGAAGGCGGTCCTTCTCGATTCAAATTGATCGCAACACGGCACGCTTGAATCGAGAATTACCGCAACCTCAGGAGCATGGCGGCTCCCAGAAGGAGAATCAGTCCGGAGACTATCTTGCGGAAAGTCTTCTCAGGCAGGCTGGACAGCGCCCGGCGGCCGAGCAGGGTGCCGGCTATCACCCCGGCCACGGCCGTGAAAAGAGCCGGAACTTCTTGCTGGAGCTGGCTTCCGGTGCTGGCAAAATAGACCGGCATCCTGGCCAGGTCGACGATCAGGGCGATAGCGGTGGCTGTGGCGACGAATTGCTCTCGATTGAGGTCGAAGCCCAGAAGCGCTGCCGACCTGATGCCCCCCTGATTGCCCACCATGCCTCCGAAGAGCCCGGAAACCAGTCCGGCTGCAAGACCGGTCTTCTTACCGAATCGCCACTTCTCGGATATGCCGGAAAGTCCCGTGGCGCCTGCAAAGATAAGAAGAGCCGCGAAAACCATGGTGAGGACCCTGTCGTCTGCCCTGCTGAAGAGGAAAGCGCCGGCAAGCCCGCCCAGGGCGCTGAGAACGCCGAAGTTCAAGAGAACGCTCCGGTCGATGCTTTTGCGGAGCATCAAGAGACGCAGGAGGGTGCCGGCGAAATGGGGGATCGACACCATCGCCACAGCCAGCCTCAGATCCATGGTCAGGCTAAGGTACGGTGTGAGGATACTACCGATCCCGAAACCGCAAATCGAGGCTACGCCTCCGGCTATGCCGGCGACGGCAAGCTCGGCTGAACCGTTCAGCAGTGAGTCGATCCTGTACACATACACTATTTTAGTTATCTGTTGAAGATTGAGAGAAAGTCTTTTATGATCAGATAAACTCGGGTTCTCAAGCATAGGCTGTTTGGAGATGGGCAATTTTTTCCGCAAGCATCAGAGAGCGATTATCCTGGTAATGCTCTTCGCATTTCTCGCCACCCTCTGTCCGGCTGTTCTCACACTTTTCTAGGCCGGCAAGTCAGAAATGAATCAACTTAAAAGCCGCAAAGCTCCGCTTGCCGATCGCATGCGTCCCTCGAGCCTCGATGAGATCGCCGGACAGGACAAGCTCCTGGCCGAAGGCGGTGTGCTCAGAGAGATGGTGGAAGGTGGAGAGCTCACGTCCATGATCTTCTGGGGACCTCCCGGTGTGGGCAAGACCACCCTGGCCAAAATAGTCGCTGCCTCCACCGAGAGCAAATGGATCTCTTTTTCAGCGGTGGTCTCCGGCATCAAGGAGATCAAGAATGTCATGGCGGAAGCGGAAGCCTTCATGAAAATCGAGGGCCGGCGCACAGTGCTTTTCGTCGATGAGATCCACCGCTTCAACAAGGCTCAGCAAGACGCCTTCCTCCCTTATGTGGAAGACGGCACCATCGTCCTGGTCGGTGCCACCACCGAGAACCCCAGCTTCGAGATCAACGGAGCCTTGCTTTCCAGGCTGAAAGTGTTCGTCCTCGACGAGCTCGGTCTCGATGCTCTGCTCATCCTCCTTCGCAGAGCGCTCAGTGACGGCGAGCGCGGTCTGGGCGAAGCCGGGGTGGAAGCATCGGACAAGCTACTGGAGACGCTTTGCGTTTATGCTTCCGGCGACGCGCGGACCGCTCTCAACAGTCTGGAGCTGGCAGTGATGCTGGCGGCCAAGCGAGGCAGCAAGGAGATTTCCGAGAAGGACGTGCGCCAGGCTGTTCAGCAAGCGGTTCTCAAATATGACAAGGGAGGCGAGCACCACTTCAATATCATCTCGGCTCTTCACAAGTCCATTCGCAATTCCGATGTCGACGCCGGTCTCTACTGGCTCGCCCGCATGCTAGAGGCTGGCGAGGACCCCATGTATATCGCCCGGCGTCTGGTCCGTTTCGCATCGGAGGATGTCGGTCTGGCCGCGCCAACCGCTCTCAACCAGGCGGTCGCGGCCATGCATGCGGTGCAGCTCATCGGTATGCCCGAAGGCAAGATCGCTCTCGCGCAGGCTGTCGTTTTCCTGGCTTCCGCTCCCAAGTCGAATGCAGTCTATATGGCATACAACGAGGCGGCAGGCGATGCTCGAAACACCATTCAGCATCCAGTGCCCATGCATCTTCGCAATGCTCCTACGCGGCTGATGAAAGATCTTGGCTACTCCCAGGGCTATAAGTATGCGCACAACTTCGAAGAAGGTGTCGCGGACATGCAGTGCCTGCCGGAAGAGTTGAAGAATCGCAAGTATTACAAGCCGACTGCCAGAGGATTCGAGGGCAAGCTGGGCAAGGCCGGAACTTGAATTGCCGCACCGATGGTGGTGCTAAAAAAGATCCGGCTCTTACGAGCCTGGATCTATAGTAAACAATCGGCTCTTACGAGCCTGGATCTAAAGTAAACGACCGGCTCGTTAGAGCCTGGATCTAAAGTAAACGACCGGCTCGTTAGAGCCTGGATCTAAAGTAAACGACCGGCTCGTTAGAGCCGGTCGTTCCGACCGCCTGTGCTGCTGGAGGAAAACCTCAGGCCCCGGTCGAGGGCTTCAGCGATTGCTTGAGCCAGTTGAGAGGACCATGCCACCATTTGCGGGCTTTGATCTCGCTCAGCTCGGCTCGAGTGTCGCTCAACATGTCCGTCAATCTGTCGTTCTCTTTTTCGGCGACAGTGAGGGTGTCTTCGAGAAAATCACGTTCTACCTTGAGGCGGGCCAGTGCATCCATGAGAGTGCGTCTTTCCTGGACGGCTGCTTCTCGCTCGAAATCGACCCGGCGCAGCTTGCGTAGCTCGGACTCGAGCTCGGGAATGCGCTGGAGGGCGAAATACTGGCTCACCATTATCTGCTTGACGGCAGCATTCTCTTCGGTAAGCTCCTGGAGCTTCTGGAGCAGAGCGATAACACGGCGTTGCAAGTAGGCGACTTCGTCCTGGCTCTTGGCAGCGGCGCGCTGCTGCTGATATTTTTGCACCACCTCGAGAACATGCCGCCGGACTTTTCTCTCTCTTGCGAGTTTGACGCGGCTGTCTTCCCCTGTTGATACCACCTCTGATGCCCAGTGGAAGATGTGCTCGAGACCGGTCAGCGATACGGCTTCATCATGGTCGCCGGTAGTAAAGAAGAAGTTGCTGCCTTCTGATTCGGTAATGGAATTCGTGCTCACTTAGGCCCCCTTTCTTGGTCCATATAATAAACACAAAATTCAACTTTGTAAAAATCCAGTTGGCACCATCAGGGGTATCAGGATCGGATCTGCGGCCGGAGTTGCCGGTGGTATCAGGAATAGCGGTCTTTATTATAAATTTGCCACCTTTGGTGGTGCAGATCTTTACTAGCCTCCTCCGGTGGTATCAGATCGATCCGGATGGATCTAAATCAGTCGCACCCCTGGCAGTACCGATAGTGGTGATTCGATCTTGATATGCGCTGAAGAGATCCGATAGAGATCCACCGGGTTGCCATTCGTATGTACGGGTGCCGAAAATGGTAATCTTTCAGATTCCCAGAGCCCGATCCCGCCGGAGGTTCAGACCAGACCATGGACGAGTGTTGCAGCAAGAGCGGTACAGCCGCCGAGACCTCCGACCCCGAGAACTCAGACATAGAAAAGCTCGAGCAAGAGATCAAGGAGCTTAAGCTGAAGCTTGCATTTCTGCGAGCCGGCTCGGCCAGGCAGAAAGTCGAAAATTATCGATTCGAGGGTCTCGATGGTTCGAGAGTATCGCTGGGTGATCTATTCGAGCAGAAGAAGGATCTGATCGTCATCCATAACATGGGTACCGGCTGCGTAAATTGCACCATGTGGGCCGACGGCTTCAACGGGCTGGTGGATCATATTCGCGACCGGACTGCTTTCGTTCTGGTCTCCAACGACGAGCCTGCCGCTCAGAAGATATTCCGGGAAAAGAGAGGCTGGCGTTTTCCCATGGTGTCCTGTCGAGGAACCAGCTTTTTCGCCGACATGGGCTTTGCGATGCCGGCGGACAGCCCCTGGGGCAGATTCGCTCCGGGAGTGAGCTCGTTCAAGAAGGACGATTCCGGTTCTATATATAAGGTAGCGTCTTCGCGATTCGGCCCGGGGGACAATTATTGCGTGACCTGGGACCTGTTCGATCTGCTCGAAGACGGAGCCGACGGTTGGGAGGCCAGGTTCGAGTACGAGCCGAGCCAGTAACGAATCGGTAACGGTTGCTTCCTATAATTTTTCCAGGGGTGGGCTCCGGTTATCGAGCTTCGGAGATGAATTTACTATGCCTGCAAACAACCCGTGCCGGGTGCCCGCCCAGGGCTCCCTTCTGCTCGCTCGTTTCGAGGAGATCGGTCGTTCTTTCACTGACAATATAGAAGTATTGCTCGAGGCCTCCGGCACGAGCAGGGAGCCTGCGCCCGATTTGAGGCTGGGCAAGGTCCTGGTGGACTTCGGTTTTGTGACGGCGGAAGCTGTGGAGTTCGGGCTCGAGACTGCCAGGCGTCTGGGCATTCCCCTGGGCAAAGCGCTTCTATCTTCCGGCTGGCTCACGGCCAGGCATTTGCAGATGGGAGTCCAGCTCCAGGCTCTGTTGAGGGACGGGCTCCTCAGTCTGCCGGCGGCGGTGAGAGTGGCCGAGATTCTTCTATCGACTAATTTCAACCTGGAGGAGGCCCTGACCACCGCCGGTTGTCCTGGCGCCTATGAGGCTCTGCAATCGAAAGGAACGAGAATCGGCGATCTGCTCACCGAATCCGGTCTCGTCAATCCCGAGGATATGGCCGAGGCTGTGAGGAAGAGCCAGCTCCTCAATCTGCCCCTCGGGCGGTGTCTCTTGCTTTCGGGGCTGGTGGGGAGCGCCCTTCTCGAGACCGCCGTCAATGCCCAGCGTTTTTTGCGATCCGGGAAGCTGAGCCGGGATGATGCGATCCTGGCTGTCACCAGAGCCTGGGAAAGAGAGCAGAAACGATCCAGAGAAGAGACTAGAGTCTATCCTTCGGTATCTTCCATCAAGCTTGGAGAGCTGCTCACAGCCTCGCACATAATCAGCGAGCCTCAACTCGAGTATGCCATCGAAGTCGGTTTGCGTTCGGGTCTGCCCATCGGGCAGTCTCTCTGCGAACTTGGTCTGATCAGGCAGGAGACCCTGGCGGCGGCTCTCGCCTTACAGACCATGGTTCTCGATGGCGGGCTCGATCCTCTGGGGGCCGCCTACGCTCTGATCGACCTTCATTTCCACGGCAGGGAGCTGCGCGAGGTGATCTCTGCTTCTTATGAGAATCGAAGCGAGAATGTCGAGATCGAGTTTTCCGAGTTCGCAGCAGTCTCCGGAGCGGCGACCCGGACCGAAATCGAGGCGGGACTCGAGGCAGCCTCGAAGAGCCCTTATTTCCTCGGCAAGGCCATGGTCTTCGCGGGATTGATCGATGAGCCCGAGGCTCAATCCCTGATCTGTTGCTATTTCTATCTCAGCGAAGGCATGCTCAGCCTGGAAGAGTCCCTGGCCGTCCTCAAACATGCGAGATCCGCCGGGCTTTCGGTGGACGAGAGCATGAGAAGCCTGGGCATCGCTCTCTCGATAAAAGACCCGGTATGAGTGGGAGAAACCGCAGCGTTGTACGTAAAACCACCTTAGACACTCTCTGTCCCAACCGCTAAATTGTTCTCACGCCTGGATTGTGCGCGTAACGCAATCGGGCAGGGAGGACAGAAAGTGCTCAAGCAATTCGAATCCGAAAAACAGGCAGTGCGGCTCATGGCCGTCTCGGCTCTCGTTCTCGGTCTACAAATCGTGCTTGCCGGCGAAGCTTCCGCTCAATGGAACGCCGGCACCCAGAGCCTTCGCACTCCCCTTATCTCCGGCGCACCCGCGGCACCGGCTTATGTCCCTCCTCCGGAAGGACAGCCGCCGCCTGTCGGTGATGGCTATGCGCCCCCCGGGGTCACCCCGGGGATGATGGGCTGGGGACCGGATCTTCCGGCCAGCCATGTGCCCAATGTTCCCCTGGCGCCCGCCGGCGAGGCCGGCAAAGCCATGGTGAACGCTTATGTGGCACCATACCTGACGCCACCGCCCGAGCATCCCGCTCCGGATCCCGGTATGGTAGATCCGCCTCCGGATTTTTATCCGCCTCCGGTGTGTCTCACCAATATCAATCCCGGTGGCGGTATCTCCGGCAGTGCTCCCATCGAGAGATGGGGCGGTCAAACCACTCGCGACTACGGCAACGGAGGCCGCGGCGGCTCGACAGTAATAGATGCCGGTGAAAGGCTCATAGCCAAGCCTGTAAAGGTCATGCCTCAGTCCTGCCAGGACGGCCCCCGGGCCTCCGGCGGCGGCAGAGGCAGAGCGGCAAGCCTGCCCAACGCTCAAACCTCTCAAGATCTCAACGGTAACAGAACCCTTTATCGGGGACCTAATGCCAGAGCTCGACTCACATTCGCTCCCTATTAATAAGTAGTCTCGGCTTCAGGAGGCCAAAAATGCTTAAGTCCAAGATACTATTCACGCTTCTCACAGCGGCTACCGCCGGAGCTCTGGGCGCACCTGCTGCCATGGCGCAGCCCTTCCCGGGCGACCCCGTGCAGCCGGGTCCGGCTCCCGGTGCCCCGGTAGAGACTCTCAGAACGCCACTGATCACCGGTCAGCCTTCGGCCCCTCCCTTCGTGCCCCCGCCAGAAGGCCAGCCGCCGGCAATCGGCGACGGCTCCACACCGGCTCCGGTGACCGGCGGTCATGCAGGCGCTCCGGTGACCCTGCTTCCCTGGGTGCCGGTGATCCCCTCGAACCAGATCGACCAGGGCTCCTCGGGTATCCCGTTGCCCGTCGATCCGGCTATCACCTCTCCTCCGGGAGTTCTTGGACCGGCTCTCGCACCGTTCATTCCGGCTCCGCCGTCTACTCCCGGCGCCGACCCCGGATCCCTGACCGCTCCTGCCGGCTCCTTCAATCCGGCTGACGAGCTCAACATCAACCCCGGCGGCGGTATCCCCGGCACCGGCGGCTTCTACACCAGTATCCCCACCACCCGCCGTGGCGGGCAGGAGAGCCACCAGTACGGCTATCGCGGCCGCAACAGTATCCTCGGCGGCGGCGCCTCTGACGGTTCTCAGGACAACGTCGAGAGACTCGGTCCCTGGGCTGGCTATGGCGCAGTATTCGGCGTCCCCACCGGGGATGGCTGGAGAAACAGCTCAATCGATCTCGGCGGCGGTCAGAGATTCAAATCCGGTGGTAACGTGATCCCCACAGGATCCACCGTCCAGGATTACGGACTCTCCTCCACAAGGGACCATGTGATCGGCGCTCTGCAGTCTCAGCAATCCACCGAGTTCGGTCAGGGCATGAGAAGGTTGCCGCTCTACTCGAGCAAGACCACAGACTTCGGATTCCCTTATACGCAATTCGATCCTGCCAACGTCAACGCGCAGAAACAGGACCATTTGATGAATCCGACAGCGATCATCACCAACTTCTAAGTTAAAGGGGCAAGGGGGGGGATTTTCCCATACCAGGGGGGAAATCCCCGATTCCCAATTCCACCGGCATTTCTTACGATACTAATCACGGACGCAAACTCCTCAAGAACAAACCAGGAAAATGAAAAGCAACCTCACCAGCTCGAATAAGACAAGCCTGAAAACGGCAGTTGGCCTCGCGCTGGCTCTGGGGCTCGCAAGCTCTTCCTTCTATATGGAAGCGAGCGCCCAGGGGCTGGATGCCAAAGCCGGACTTCTTGGCGAGACCAGCGGACTGAGCCCGGACCAGGACACTCTCCTGCCACCCGTAGTGGTGCCTTTCACTCATAAACCGGTGAAAGTCCTCAACGCAGAAGTAGAAGATGATGTCACCCCGGTGCTGGCTCCCGACCAGGAGCATATGAATATGAGCTCGGCCGGCGGAGTTCAATCCGCTCGCCATCTGCGTCAGAGCGCCATCAACTCGCTCATGACCGGAGGCAATCTCGCCTCGCTCAACCCTCAGGCTGGTGCCGACCCCGGTCAAATAGCCCGGACCTTCAATCCCCTGGTCGACCCCAGTCAGACTGCCCAGCTCACCGGTCAACCGGACTGGCTGGCTCCTCAAGATGCAGGCGCTGCCATGCAGCATCCCGGCTATATCGGCAATATCGGCCAGACTCAAACTCTCACCGCCGGTTCCAGAGTGCCCATAGTCAGACGGGATATCCGCAGAGGCGGCATGGGCAATGCCATCGCCGGATTCACATCCCTTGGCGCCGGCATGCTCACCGGATCCACCCTGCGCAGGCCTAACAGCCTCATGGGTCTGGGTATCATGGGACTGACCTCTACCGGTTTCGGTGTTCGTAACGGATTTCATTTTTAGGATAAGAGCCATGAAAGCTAAGTTTTTCACCATCGCAGTAATATCGACCGCCGCGGCGGGCGCTACCTTGCTATCGACAGCGGACCCGGCCATGGCTCAGGGAGCTCGCTTCGCCTTCGAGCCCAACGTGTACGGAACCGAGAAGTTCAAGCGGCGCCATGCTTATGTAGGACCGCAGCACGCTGTCTCCAGAGGCGCGGTGCCCAGCAATATGCTCGGAATCGATCCTACTTTCGTGGCCAAGGCGCCGCCTCCGGCTCCCATTCCGCAAGTCAGCCCGGTTATGACCGCGGCGACTCCGGCAATCCTGCCCAGTCAGCTCCCCCGCGTGACCGGTCAGTTCCGAGAATCTTTCGGTAAACCTGCTCAGCCCAAGGCTCTGGTTGCAAACCAGGCGCCAGCCATGAGCGTTCCGAAGCAGCTGTCTGCTCCGCCTGCCCAGCAAGCAAGCAAGAGCGTCGCAGCAAGACTGGGTCCCAGACCCCACCACGCTAATCGTAGCGTCAATGCCAGGCTGGCAAGAAGACCTGCACCTTCCGCCGCCTCCGCAACACCCAAGATCGCCAGCTATGGAAACAACAAATTCTATTCGCCCGGTGGTCACACACCTGCGTCGACAGGCTCCGGAAGCAGAACCGATGCCAGTGTCTACGGAAAAGTACTCCATCACTAACTACTCAACTCTCGTAAAACTCTCATGACTACAAAGACCATTAATACAAAGTTCCAATCGAACATAGGAGGTTCACTAATGGCAACGAAGAAACTAACCAAACTTGCGAAGAAGATCACCTCTTCTCACTCGTTTAAGGTTGCCTCGCGCGTGGGTATCCTCCTCGCTCCGCAACTCGTCCTCATGGCTATTGGTGTCTATGACCAAGCAGCTCATGCCCAGGGCTTGGTCGGCGCGCCGGTAGACCCCCGCTACGGGCAATCCAACGAAGTCGGTCAGCTTGCTGATTTCGGCTATGACACCGCTCGCGACATATCCCGCGTCGTGACCGCTCTCTCCACGGTGCCTTCATCCCTTGCCGGTATGAAGATCGCTTTCGGTCAGAGAGACGGCGGTGAAGCTGCGATGAACGTGGCTAAGGGTCTCGGTGTAGGATTCGGCGGACCGACCGCGGTCCACCTGATCGGCACCTTCGCCATCAACAACTACGGCGGTCTCGGCGGCGGTCTCTAAACTCGAGATCAATCGCCCGCGATCGGCATAGACAAAGCATCTGAAGATGTCTGTCGAACGGCTCGTAATGTCCGGTATCAATAGATACCGGGCATTACGTTGCTTCCGGGGATTTTCGGGCGGAAAGCCCCGAAACAGTAGTATTTCCGTTCCCCATGGGATTTTCCCCAATGACAGATCCTTGACTGATCCATAGACTCTAGATATTGACACCCGTTTCTCCGTCCCTTCTGGTTGAAAGCAGTGTACAAGGCACTTAACGCAATAAGAGTTAGTAGAGCCAAAAGAGCAATCCTGGTGCTTTTCGCCCAGTTCGTGCTCCTGGCTCCTTATTTCATTTCGCTCTCGGCTCTCGCTCAGACCGAGCCTACCGGTCCCGGACAGGAATATGGCAATCAGGCCGTTCCCCAGGGAGCCGGTGCCGGCACCGACGAGACTGCCCAGGAGTACAACGAGCCCAGCACCACCCTCGTGCAGCAGGACGCCGAGCAGAACACCCAGAACGTCACCACCGAAGTGGAAGACCTTCTCGACGGCGACAATGCTGTCACCTATAACGACGTTTACCAGGGTCTGCACACTTTCTGGGGCTCGGACATCATCACCAACCTCTTCCACAACATCGGTCACCTGATCGGTAAGTGGATAACCGAATTCATCAACGGCTGGGTATCCGACGCGGTTCGTTTCCTGACAGCTCTCCTGCGTGTCTTCGTGCTCAACCCCAATATCGCCGTCAACGGTCTCAACGGCAATCCCGACGACAACATCTCCCGCTGGATCCGCCAGGGCGCCGACCTGATGTATGCCATCGCCGTCGACCTCCTGCTCCTGCTCTTCATCCTCTGTATATGGAAATACTGGGCTGAAGCAGCCTGGCGCGGCGGCGGCAACCTCATGGGCGCTGTCGGTCGTCTCATCTTCACCGCCGGTCTGATGCTCGCCTGGCCTACTATCTATGCCTTCGAGATCCAGATCACCAATGAGATGATCAAATATATCTTCTTCAATTCATCGGATCAGGTGATGCAGCTCGACGCAGCCATGGCGGCCGCGGTCAAGGGCGGACTTCTCTCGGTCACCGGTCTTATCGTCAATGCCACAGCTCCGGTTGCCGGTCAGGTCCTCGGCGGTATTCTCGGAGGCGGCGCCGGCGGTCTCGCTCTCGGCACCATCGCCGGTGGAGTGGCCTGGGCCGGTCTGATCGTATATATGATTCTCGGCGCCATCCTGATCACCCAGCTCGTCTATATCCTTGTTCTGAAAGCGATCCAGACCGCGCTTCTCACCGCCCAGTACATGTTCGCTCCGATCTTCCTGGTCTTCTTCGCCACCCCTGATACCGAGTCGGTCACTTCCGGTTTCGTCAGGTCCTTCGTCGAAGTCAGCCTCTGGACATTCTTCTGGGTAGGTCTTCTCAAGATCATGGTGATCGTCATCCTTTCCGACTATAACCCCTGGGGCAAACTGGTCCTGGCGGTAGGCGTCCTGCAGCTGATGATCAAGGTCCCCGAATTCATGGCCAAGGCCCAGATCTCCCCGGCCTCGGATTTCATCAGAGCCGGATCGATCATCGGTGGACTGGCGGGCGCGGCCAAAGCAGTGGGCTCCACTCTCGCCCAGCGCTCCCAGCAGCTCGCCGGAGTGATCGGCGGAAACACCACTACAGGTGCCGCCCCCGGTCCCGAGCAGTCGAAAGCCGAAAAACTCAACGGGCTTCCCAACGGCGTCTCCAACCAGGACACCCTGGGCAAGTTCAACAGCGTCAGCCAGGGCGGCGATCCCAACGATCCAACAAATGGACCGAAAGGACCGAAAGGACCGAAAGGACCCGACGGACCCGAACTCGACGAGAACGGCAAGCCGATCAATCCCAGCGACAAGCCCGATGCCGATGGTCTTGTTCCTCCGGACAAGAAGAAGGACGAGGACGAGAAAAAGAAGAAAGAAGGCGGCGACGGCACCGGAACCGGCACCGATGCAACCGGCAAGACCGTCAACACAGCCACCGATCCTCTCGGCGCCTCGGTGACACCGGGTACTACAACTGGAACCGGCACCGGAACCGGAACCGGCGCCACCAGCCCCAATACCGGCAAGACAGCCACTATCGATACCTCGGCCATCAGCAATACCACCGCTGCCATCGTCAAGGGCGCCGGTGAAGCCGCGCAGTCCCTGGACAATTCCAGAGAGCGCAACAAAGGCGCCGGAACCGGCACGGAGAGCCCCGCGGATCGCGAGACCAGAGCAGCAGCCGAGCAGCTCGCTTTCGATTTCCAGAACGAGAAGAATCTCGAGAATGCAGGAGTGGACGAGAAAGCCACCGGCGAGCTCGCCGAAGCTTCGGTGAAGGGCAAAGTCCTCGATACCGGAAGCGATAAGGGCGCAGGCACCAAGGATGGCGGCAAGGGCGACAGCACCAAGAAAGAAGACCAGTCCAAAGACGGACAGCTCGACAAGTTCGCTGGCGCTCTGGCTTCCCAGGTCCTGCCCGGCAAGGGTCAGAATCAGAAAGAAGCAGCCTCGGGCAAGGGTGTCGACACTCCGGTCAACCGGAATATCAACCCGGTAGACAAAGATGGCCGGGGTGAGAAAGATGTCCAGGGAGAGCTTTTCAGCGCTCAGGACCTGGCCGCGCTCAGCCGTGAGGGTGTGGAAGGCGCCGTGGCCGATGCCATCGACGGCGATGCCGACGGCAAATCCGTCGATGTCGACATGGACCAGGAAATCGCCGATCAGAGCAAAGCCACCGCACCCGGCGGTCTGGTGGCAGGCAAGACCGTGGTCGGCAAGCTCGCCTCCAGGGGCGGCAACACCAGCAGTAAAGACGTCAAGACTTCCGGCGTTGTGTCGGGCAACGATACCCAGATCAACTCCGCTCCCCCCAAGCCCGGCTCGATCAGCACCACCACCGATGGTCCCAAAGCCAAAGACGCCTCCAGCACCCAGCTCGAGCAGGTGACCAGCGAGCCTCATATGGCAGTGGTGGACCCTTCCACCGGGATCGGCACCGACGAGGAAGTGAAGGGGCCGGATCTGGCAGTCTCGGCCACACCGCTCAACAGCGGCTCCAGCAAAGGTCTCAATCTCACCATCGATCCCAAGGCTCTAGTAGCCGGCGGCAAGGGTGGCGTCAAGTCCGAGGTCAGCGGCTCTCTCAAGACCGATGGCTCTGTTGCCGACAATGCCGGCTCTCCTCAGGTCAAGACCGATGTCCAGGGCAGAGTGCTCAGCCAGGGAGGCGGCGACAAGGTAGCTGCCGATATCGGCAGTCCTCAGTCGCTTGATGCCGGCATGACCGCTGACGCCCAGGGGCTCAAGACGGAAGACGTGACCATGACTGCTGACGGCAAGATTGTCGAGAGCAGCGGCCAGATGCGTTTCAATTTCGGACCTTCGATTCAGGCTAAAGGCGTCAAAGCAGGCGGTTCTAACGCACAGGGCGACGTCAAAGCCGATCTGACCGCTTCCGCTGATGGCTCGCCCACCGGCGGCGTCGATGCCACTCTCAAGACCGATGCGAAAGTCGTGGGTGGAGACAATAGAAGCGGTCAGGTCAGCCTCAACGCCACCGAGAACCTGACTGCCGAGAGCAGCAATGCCGACCTGCCCGATGGAGCCACTCTCACCGCCGACGGCAAGATCGTGGAAGCCGGCGGCCAGATGCGCTTCAACTTCACGCCGCCCTCGCAGCAGAGCCGCACCCCCAGCCCGCAGAACCAGACCGGCGATATCAAAACCGACACTCCCACCATCGATGCCGGCTCGCAAACCGGCGGTGCCGTGGACGCCACTCTCAGAACCGACGCGAAAGTCGTGGGTGGAGACAATAAAAGCGGTCAGGTCAGCCTCAATGCCACCGAGAACCTGACTGCCGAGAGCAGCAATGCCGACCTGCCCGATGGAGCCACTCTCACCGCCGACGGCAAGATCGTGGAAGCCGGCGGCCAGATGCGCTTCAACTTCACGCCGCCCTCGCAGCAGGGCCGCACCCCCAGCCCGCAGAGCCAGACCGGCGATATCAAAGCCGAGACAGCGAATGTCGATGGCAGCTTGCCAACAGGAAGTGTTGACGCCACTCTCAGAACCGACGCCAAGATCGTCGGGGAAGGCGGCAAGGGTCAGTCCATGACCGTCAACGCCACCGAGACCCTGAGCAGCGACGGCGCCATGGCTTTCCCTGATGGAGCCACTCTCACCGCCGACGGCAAGATCGTCGAGCCTTCCGGTCAGATCCGTCTGCCCTTCCCGCATGTGGTTCCCGGCGGAACGAAAGCGGCCACCACCCCCAACACCCAGGGTGTCAATATCGAGACTGTGGACTCGGGCACGCCCAATTCGCAAGACGCCAGCGCCAGCGCCAAGATTGCCCTGAATGCCCCGGGCACCAGCGGCAAATCCGGAGCCGAGCAGACCATCAATGTCGACACCACCGGTGCCGATACCGGAGCCATGGAGCTTCCTGCCGGCGCCACCATCACCGCCGACGGCAAGATTGTCGAAGCCGGCGGCCAGATGCGTCTGCCTTTCACCCATGTGGCAAGCCAGGTCAAGACCGGCGCCCAGGATGTGAGGATGGACGGCAGCACCGGCAATGCCCAGGATGGCACAGGCACCAGCACTACCAATGTAAGGCTCAATGCCGGCGGCAAGCCCGGCGATGTCACAACCAATGTGGAAGGCACCGTCCTCCAGCAGGACGAGCAAGCCAGCCCTCAGCAAGTGCAGCTCACCCAGGAGGCGGCCAGGCAAGCGGCTCAGAGCCAGCCTGTTCAGGTAAGCATGGCTCCGCCCACCAGAGGCGTCAACACCGGCTCTCCTCAAGTCAAGCTCGATGCCAGCGGTCAGCCCGTGACCGGCGACAACGCCCAGACGAATGTCTCGGGCCGGGTGCTCGGCGGTAGCGGCGGCGGTGCGGGCGGCGGCAGCGGCGGTCCCCCGGTTGATCCTCCGGACCCCGGCGACAGCAGCACCCCCGGTCCGGACAGCCCGTACCTCAATATGTATAACACCAGCAACGAGCAGAAGCCGTTTTCTACCTACCAGCAAGCCGGCTACCGCTGGATCGGACCGAGAACCATCGCCGGCAACATCCGTCTGGCCAAAGACACCACCCTCGGTCCCTCCACCTCCGGTGAAGCCGAGCTCCTGGGCAACGGCAAGGGTCAGACCTTCCATGTCCGCACCGGCCGCGATGCCAGCGAAGAGCAGATCGCCATGCAGATGATGACTGCCGGTTACGCTCAGTATGTCGGCTCCGACCCCGTGGCTTATGACGCGGCCCGCGCCTCGGCTATGGAATCCGGCGCCCACAAGCCCCAGAACTGGAAAGAGCGCATGGCAGCCGGCATCATGACCTATAACGGCGGCGCCTGGTCGCAGACCGCTGTCGCCAAGCAGCGCTTCCAGCAAGCCATGTACTCGCAGGCCGTCCAGGGCTCCCAGGCATATGTCCTGAACCAGCCCGGCAACGCCTACACCGAATATCTCAACGACCGCTTCGGTCCCATGGACGAAGAGCAGCAAGCCATGGGCGCTTTCATCATGAGCAATGCCGGCTCGCCGGAATCGGCCTGGAACTGGAAACATATCCCCGCCACCGAATCCCTGGTCCAGAACGCCATTCCCATCAGCGGTATGTCCAGAGCCGTGGCGTCGCACATGAATATCATGAGAGCGCAGCCCTGGGCGAAAGGTCACAGAATCCGCGGCGGCGTAGCCTATATGAACGCCAGAATGGCCGAAGAGCTTCCGGGCGTCTCCCCGATGAGTGGCGTGGCCACTGTCTGGGCCGGTCGCGAAGCTCAGATCATGCCCAACGAGGTCGTCGACACTGTCGGCGCCCTGGCCCACGAGTTCGGCGAGACCGCCTGCCAGAACGTCGCCCTGGTAAACCGTATCGCCACCGAAGTCGGCGCCGGCAAAGATCCGGAAGAATATTCCAATGCCTACAAGGCGATGACCGGTATGGCCAACGCCGGCAACGCAGCCAGACAGCGCGTCCAGCAGATAGTCCAGGGTCAGGTGATCCGCTCCGGCGGTGCTCCCTCCATCGCGAGCTCGGTGTCGCTGGGTGGTCAGACCTATATGAACGACGTTCCGGTGGAAGTGGAGCTGGTGGACAGCGGCACTCATGCAGAGCCCGAGCTTCCCGGCAACCTTTCTCAGATCGCCGGCGCTGCCGCCGTTGCCGGCGGACACCAGCAGGTGCGGGCCAGCGTCCATGTCACCAATACCGGCAGCAATGCCGCTTCGACGCCGCCTGCCCGGAAGATCCGTCTCAACACTACTCTTCATGACAGCACTCCCCAGATGGATGCTCGCCTGGGCAGCTACAACGGTCCGAGCAATTCCGGACAGGTTGTCGAGACCCGGGTGGAAGCCGAGCTCGTGCATTCCGGCCGCAGCTCCGATTACGGCTCCCTTGACGAGGACGTACTGACCAGAGACGCCGCGTCTTTCGTCAGCCAGTTCAACGACACCGCCCAGATGGCTTACAGAGTGGTTCACGACCTGCATGCCGCCGGCTTCTCCTACGAGCAGCTCGCCGATCCCAACGTGGCACAGACAGCCCTGCGTATCTATGCCCAGGATCCCTCCATGGCTCCGGCAGCCGCCATCGCCCTCAACAAGGTCGGGGCCGAGAACTTCTCGGTGGAGCGCACCCATGTGGTCCAGACCATGCTCGACACCGATCCCGACTGGGGCCAGCACAATATCGACTCCAAGAGCATCTACACGGCAGAAGCGATCATGCGGGTCACCAGCTCCATCAAAGAGCAGGAAGATCCCGGAAGCTCGCTGCAGAGCGTCTCGCCTTATCCGACCAGGAGCTTCGTCAAGCAAGTCGGTCTGGTGCGCGCCTTCCAGGCGCGGGCTCAGGACCCGGATCAGGGTTACGACCAGTCCATCGTCGATGTCATCCGTCGCAAGATGGAGAACCGCGCCAAGGGCTACGATCGCGAATACAGCGGTCTCGAGGACAACAACGGACGGACTGCGTAAAAACCGTCAGATTTAATCAAAATCATGGGCATTTTCCCACCCGGTGTGGGATTTCCCCCGATTTACCCCGGCGGGGCCAAGGCTTACTCTAAGAACAAGCCAAGTTTCTCAGCCGGTGGAGCCCGATGAAAGTCTACGCCCTAAGAAAAATATCGGTACAGTGCCCGAAGTGCGAGCAAGTCTTTGCCACCATGCAAGCTTTCCGCATGCCGAAGATCTCCCTTCAATCGAAAGTAGAGGCGGATCTTCATCGGGTGCTTCCTGATGCTTTCATCAGAGCCTCCCTGCTTTCCACCTGCCCCGAGTGTATCTACACCTGGTGGCAGAGCGCCTTCCGCACAAGCTTCATGCTGCCTGCCATGGTGCCGGATGCTCCCCCGGTGAGCAACGCCAAGAAGTTCGGTCATGCCGTTCTCACGGGCCGCAAGGAAGGCGCCCATGCTCTGGATCGAGCCATGGTCGCCCTGAATGGCTACTGGTGCGCCCGGGAAGACTGGCAGGACGGAGCCAAATGGCTGGAGCTCGCTTCGCGAGAGCTGGCCGAGGCCCTCAGCGACGAGAGCTGGGTCGGCAACCGCAGCCGCTACAACTACATCATGGGCGAAGTCCAGAGACTGCTCGGAAACTTCGACCAGGCGATCAAGTATTTCGGCATGGTCAACCGCCGCTCCGCTCTTCCCAAAGAGCTGGTGGTCCACCAGACCAACCAGGCGAGACAGGGAAACTCCAGACCAATCATCCTGCCGCCACACATAATCGATGGTGTTTTCAAGTTGAGCCCGGTGATAATCACACCAGAAAAGCCCGAGAACGAAGCACCTTTCCCCTATCAAGTAATCAGTCACAACACCGCGACCGCCTAGAAAAATCATGGAAGACATCACCCCTCTAAATCTTGAAGATCAACCAAAGCTTTTCGGGCTTCGTTACGACCAGCTGGTCACCTGCCTCGTATGTTTCATCATCGGCACCCAGCTGTACTCCTGGCTCAACCCCATCCCCTTCGCCGGTCACGACCTGCGGGTGGATGTCGCCATCTTCATCGCTCTGATCGGACCGGCATACTGCCTCTTCACTCTCAATCAAACCGCCGGGCACTGGGAGACTCTGATCAATTTCTATATGAGCCCCCAGGTATTCATACCGGGGCCCGACCCCAGTCCGGAACGATTCCTCTATGACGAGGAGCTCCCGGAATTCTACGAAGTAATTGACGAAGGCATCGACGATATAAGTTTCTAAGGAAGAAAAAAATGGCTAGCTCTATCTCCAGATCCCACCAATCGCTCAAAGACCAGGCTCTCCACAAGGGCTCCTCTTTGCTCGGTTTGTTCAGAGGCAAAGAGAAGGAAGAGGTCATCGACCCCAGACTCGCCGAAGCCATCTCCAAAATCCCCTCGGTGGCCGTTCCCAGACCGCATCCCGCCGCTGCCGGCCTTCTGCCTATCTGGGATCTCTTCCAGGACGACGCCACCGGTCTCGGTATCATGGTCATGAAAGACGGCTCTTACAGATGCTGCTTCGAGGTGGACGGCGTTCATGTCAGCGGTTTCGACGAAGTGCGCCTGATCTCCCTGATGAACCACTTCTCCGGATTCCTCAATGGTATCGACACCTCGGTCCAGTTCACGATCATCTGCCACAACACGAGCAAGCGCGAATACTTCGAGCGGCACCCGGTGGAAGTCTGTGACGATGATTTCCTCAAGTATGTCGGCAAATGCGTGGAGAACGATCAGGCATCGCTACTGGCTCGCAACTTCATCCCCGAGCTTCGTTTCCTGGTCACTTTCTGCTATCGTCCTCCAAGAGAGAAAGCCGCCAAGAAAGGCATGCTCGAGAGTGCTCTGCGCACAGTTCAGGATGCCCTGGGCAATAAAGCCGCCCGCCAGAGTGTCGGCAGCCATATCCGCAATGTCAGCACTCTTCTCCAGAGAGCCCAGGGCTATGCTGCCCAGCTCTCGAGCTGTGGCGGCATGTCCACCCGTCCGGTCTCGGCTATCGAGTATTTCCGGATGCTCTACAAAGAGCTCAATCCGAAACTCGGTCAGGTCTCCGAAGCTAATCTCCCGGTTCCGGTCAGACCCCAGACCCAGCTGCTCGCCAGCAAGGTCCGCCGCGTCTTCCCGGACATGGAGCCCGAGACCATCCGCCAGCAACTGATGGAATCCCAGTACGACTTCAGCCATCCCGACTATGTGCGGATCTCCGATATCACCGAAGACCTCGAAGAGTCCGAGGAGAAAGACGGTCTTTTCGTTCGCACTCTCTATATGAGCCGTCTTCCCGAGCGCACCGGTCCTCTGTGGCTGAACTCCCTGATTCGTCTCAACTGCGAATGGCGGCTGAATATCTATGCTCACAAGCTGGACAAAGAGCTCTTCCGCAAAAAGCTGCAGCGCAAGCAAGCTCAGGCCACCGCCAACACCTATCAGAGCATCCTCGGCCAGCGCTCCACTCCGGACCAGGAAGAAGCAGCCAAAGCCCAGGAAGCCGCTCATATCGGCTCCGAGCTCTACACCACCAATATCGAAGTCTTCAACTATGCCGTTTATTTCACCCTTTTCGGCAATACTCTCGATGAGCTCAACCGCGCCACCGAAATGGTGCGCTCGGCTGCTCCCCAGTGCCGGGGCGCTCGTTTCGTCGTCGGCTATAGAGAGCAGCGCTCCCTTTTCGTTGGCAGCCTGCCTGCCATGGGACTCGATGTCACCCGCCGCGGCAAGGCAGTGAGAACGCCTACCGTCCGCAACTCTTTTCCTTTCGTCCATGCTCACCTGGGCTCGGAGAAAGGCGGTAACTGGCTGGGCTTCTCCAAAGAGACTCTCGAGCCTGTATTCCTCAATCCTTATGACGAGAAGCTCCCCAACGCGCTCTGTGTCGTATTCGGTCAGCCCGGTGAAGGTAAATCCATGGTCGCCCAGCAGATCATCCAGATGAAAATGCTCAGCGGCGCCAAGGTAGTGATCATCGACCGCTCCGGCTCCTACCGGATGCTCTCGGAGGTCTATGACGAGACTTCCTATATCCGCCTGGGTCCCGACGGTCATGTCACCCTCAACCTCTACGATCTTCCCCTTTCCGGCCCGGACGGCAAAGAGATCGATCCCTTCAATCCGCCCGAATCGCATATCATCAAGATCCTCAATTTCCACTCGGTAATGCTCGGCGAGAACGGTCAGCAGGCCATGAGCAAAGACGAGAAGCCGATCCTTATGCAGGGCATTCAAACCATCTACAAAGAATGCGCCAAGCAGGGCCGGGTGCCCTACGAGTCGGATCTCGTGGACTGGCTCAAGAGAGAAGCCGAGGCCAATGAAGGCAAGAAACGCGGCGAGGTCTGCGAAGACCTGGTCAACCGTCTCAGCCTCTACTGCCGGGGCGCCATCTATGGCAAGCTCTTCGATGGTCCTACTTCCATCCCGAGCCAGGCCAAGCTCATTGTTTTCGATACATCCGATCTTTCTCACGACAAGACCCTCGAGGCTGTGGTCACCCTTTTCGTCTCGGACTATGTCTTGAGAAACGCCGCTCAGCACAAGCAAGAGCAAATGGCCAAAGGCAAGCCGGCTCGTTTCGTCTTTTGCATAGACGAGCTCTGGAGGCTGCTCCGCTACGAGGGCGGCAAGACTCTGGTGGAAGATGCTTCCCGCACGTCCCGCCACCTCGGTCTGCTCTTCATCGGTATCTCCCAGGAGCTCGGCGACCTGCTCCGGGACGAGCGGGCTCGCAACCTGGCCACCAACAGCTCGATCAAGATCATCCTCGGCAACGACCCCAGCAATTTCGACCTGATCAAAGATGCCTGCGGTCTCACCACGCAGGAGATGAACGCCATCGGTCACCTGACCAGAAAGAATCGCGAGTACTCCGATGCCTTCCTCGTCTATCACAAGCTCTCCCGGGGAGTGGTCCGTCTGGTGGTGCCTCGTTTCATGTACTGGGTAGCCACCACCGAGCCCAACACCGACCAGCCCATGCGCTCGCGCATGATCGAGCTCTGCAATGGCGATGCCCGCTGGGCCTGCCACCTGCTCGGTCAGGGCTATACTCCCGACACGTTCAGACCCGAGCTTCTCAAAGCCGGTTAGTGAGGTTATTCATCATGTTCGATTATCACGCTGGTGAAAAATACAAACTGACCCTGATAATCTGCGGGATAGCGGGATTCATCATCGGTGTCTTCATGACCGCTCTGATTCTGGGCGAGAGCCAGCCCCAGCAGCGCCAGACGCGCCAGCGTCCGAAGTGGGCGGACCATCCCGATGTCACCGGCGTTCCCAGAGACGCTTCGGCGCAGCCGCAGGATTATCGACCCACCGCGGAAGCGCCGGCGGGAAGCGAGCCGATGGCTCAGCAATCGGCTGCTCCGGTCAATCAGGACCAGGCGCTGAATCTGGTCGAGACATTCCTGATTCCGGCCTGGGACCTGAGCGCCGGCACTGCTCCCCAGAGCCAGGCGACGGCCATCCAGTATATGACTCCGGACTGTGCCGCCGCCTACCAGCAGAATGTCTGGACTCCCGAGATCGCTCAGCAGATCGAGTCGGCCGGACTGAGAAGCACATTCCAGAAAAGCTCGATGAGGATAGGCTCGGTAAAACCGGACGGATCGGTGGTGGTGCTGGTGTCCGGCATGCAGATCATGGAAGTGCCGGGTAAAGGGCAGCGCCAGAGAGAAGTGAATATCGAGTATCTGGTGACCAGCACACCGGCTGGATTGAGAATAGGTGGCATTGGCGAAGGCCAGCAAGGCATGTAGTTGACTAATAGAATTGACTAAGAAGGACCAAGCAGGATGACTTACAGACAACAGACTGACGAAAGAGGCAATATCGTCCAGTACAAGGATATCGATACTGGCGAAGTCATTTCTGCCAAAGAGTATCAGCGCATCATGCAGATGCAGCAGGGTCTCCCGCAAGCGCATGGTCAGCTCATGGCCCCGCCTCAGGGTCAAGAGCAGATGATCCCTCTGCCGCAAGCGGCCCAGCCCTACGGCGCTCAATCCCATTATGCCGCACCTCAGGGCTATGCCGCACCTCAGGCTTATGGCGCTCCGCAGGCTTATGCGCCTCCGCAGGCTTATGCTGCTCCTCAGGGCTATGCCCAGCCTTCTCCTTATGCGGCTCCCCAGGGTTATGCGGCTCCTGCCGGCAGCCCCCTGGCTCATCCCGGTGCGCAGTATCTGTCTCCTCAGGGGCCGAGCAATCCCGGTGCCACTCCGGTGCCCCGTTCCCAGACCGCCAGCACCGATCCCGGTCATGGCGGCCCGCCCACTCAGGGTATTCAGAAACAGGGCAAGAGCCTGAGAATGGAAGGTATCGTCAAAGCGCACCCCCAGGCTCATGCTCCAATGGGCAAGAGGGCGCACGGATTTCTGGATGCCACCTCGGTCGCCATTCTGCTTCCCACCCTGGTGCTGCTTGCTCTGATCATCGCTGCCGCCCACAAGAAGAGACTTTTCCCCTGGCAGACCATCCGCACGTTCAACCCGCCTTCGGGTATGCTCACGCCGCGTGATTACGAGCGCTCCTATCTCTGCCCGCCCAACCTGAGACGGCACGGCCGCATGGGCAAACGCAATCCGAACGCCACCTGGACCGACGAGGACGGTGTGGTCATACCCTTCGGATTCCTCGCCCGGACGCACCTGCCGATTACGATCCCGATGGGTCGCCTTCCCAACAAGAATATGTTCATCGTCGCTCCGTCAGGTTCAGGTAAAACGACCTTGATGCGCGCCATCATCAAGTCCTTGCTGGCCAAGCCCTGCGTCATCATCGCCCTCGAGGCGAAAGCCAACGACCCCAACCTGGACGAGAAGAAAGAAGGCTTCAAGTACACGGTGTTGCCCGAAGCTCAACATGCCGGATTCAATACCCTCTACTTCAACCCTCTCGATCAGGAGTCCATCCACTGGAACCCGCTGGATCTGCCGGCTATCACCTTCGCCACCTCTATCGTCCAGGACATCAACTCTCTGGACGCCGAGGAGCAGCACTGGGCTGAGCGTGACATGGGCTATATCGAAGGGCTTGCCCAGCTCCTGCACTGGGGCGCCGTCCAGGTCGTCGGTGAAGACGAGAATGGCAGCGCTTCCGAGCTCGAGCCGCTTCCCTGCAACCCGCGCGGTCTCATGAAACTGGTCAACAACCGCCGCAATATCGTCGAGTCCCTCAGACAGCTGAAGAGCCGTCCGGATATCAATGCCGCCGAGCTCTCCGAGCTCACCCAGCGTCTCTCGTCCATCATCCGCACGGACCAGGACTGGGACAAGAACATCCAGGGCGTTCGCGGTCGTCTGAGAATGTTCAAGAACGAAGGTATCCTGAGAGTCACCGAGAAATCGGACATCGCTCTCTCGGCTTGCATGCACCAGCCCACAGTGCTCATCTTCGGTGCCCCGGCTTCACTGGGTCCCGACGCCGAGTCTCTGGCTGCCACCTTCGTCTATCAGCTCCAGCAGGCATTGCACACAAGATACGGTACCAAGTCGGTGCTTCCCCTGTTTGCATTCTTCGACGAATATCAAACCCTCAATATCGACCTGGCGGGACGTCTCTCGGCTATCGTCCGGGGCGCCAACGGCGGACTCACAGTCATCCTCCAGAACATCTCCCAGATCGCCAGCGGCAGTGGCGCCGCAGCCGAATCAGAGCTGCGCACAATCTTCTCCAACAGCGCCATCCGTGTCTGCCTGCACAACGCCGACGAATACACAGCCCAGTTCTTCTCGGAAGAAATCGGCAAGCATGCCGTTATCGTCCCCGGTATAGCCGACCACTATCAGGCCACCGGCTTCGGTATCTTTCCGACGAGCTGGAACCGGATTCACTCCCAGCAGGTTGTCGCCCGGGTCGATCCGGACGGGATCAAGCGTATGGAAAAACATCACGCTCTCGTCTATCTGGCTCCGGCAGGCGATCCCGAGTTCGGCGAGACCAAGCCTTTCATGGTCGACCTGAGAGGAATCGAAGAGATTGCCAGACTGCACCTGTTGCACAACGTCAACTCCAGAACCGGTCCGGAAGGCAGCCAGGCTGTGAGCGAGCGCGGGTTCGCCCAGGTCATGCACCCGGCTGACGCGATCAATCAAGCTTTCTCTGCACCCAGCCAGGAGCTGGTCCGGGCAACCGGAGCCGAGACAGGCGCGCAGATGGAAGTATCCGGTGCTCTGGTGGAGAACCAGTATGCTCCTCATGCCGAGGAAGAGCCTTCTCTTCCTCCGGGGCAGCCCTTCGCCTCCCGTGGAGCGCTGCCTGGTTTCGCCGGCGCCGGAGCTGTGGCTTCGGGATCTATGGGATCGGGCGCAATGGGCGGACTGCCGGCCAGACCGGGTATGAACGCCATGGCCCAGGCTGCCGCTTCGATGCCTTCGCACGCGGCGGCTCCGGTCTCCTCATCGGCTCCGGCTGCCTCTCTTTCCCAGCCCGCCTCCGCTTCCGTTTCTGCAGGGCCTCTGGCCCCGGCTGGCGGCGGCTCGCGTGCCTGCCCGCACTGCGGACAAATGGCCGGCAAGGGCAAGTTCTGCATCGAATGCGGCAAATTCATCGGTGCTGCCGACAGCCAGCCTGCCCAGGCTTCCCAGGCGATCAGCCCGCATAATCTCAATCCCGGCGTCGTGGGACCGATGGGCTCCCGACCGGCAGGCAGTCTCCCTCAGCCTCGCTACGGCGGACTGGAAGTCACCAATCGTGACACCATCCCCCAGAAGCGTACCGAGTCAGCCTCGGGCGGACCGCTCTCCCAGAGAGTAGCCGAGAGCGAAGCTGTTGCCGCAGCTGCTGCCGAGAACCAGCGTACTGCGGTGACCAGCCTCAATCCCGATATCTCCCGGTTCGGTTTCGCCAACCAGTATCAGCAGGGTGCCCAGCGCAAACCCGGTGGCGTCGAGTTCTGATATCGAGAAATTGCATATCAAGATGTGATTTGAGCTCGAAACTGGTCTACAATGATTTAAGGGGTACAAATCAGGTAGCGATTGGCTGCCCTCAAGCCCCGGGAATCTTGGATAATGGTGGATCGATCAGCGCGCGGCAAAACGAGAAGGCGTAACATTGTCCTGATGGACAGGGATCTGGCAGCGCTTCTCCAGCTCTACCTGCATCGCACCATCACATCCAGCCAGCTTGCCAGGCTGTGTTTTCCTGAGATCAGTTATGAGACTGCTCGCAAGCGTTTGCGCCGCTTGCAACAGGCCGGCTTCACCGGCTCCGCCTCGAGCGGCCGGATGGAGGGGCGGGGACGCCCGGAGCTGATCTACTTTCTCACCACCCAGGGAGCAAAAGCCCTGGAGCAGCACAAGGGCATCTCCTGGGAGGAGATCCCGACCGGTCCGCCTCATACTTATCATAAAGAGCACTTCCTCCGCCTGGTGGATGTAAGGCTCGCCCTGGCCGACGCCGAGGGGCAGAGCATGATCCGGGAGCTGGACTTCGCCACCGGCAGAGAGTTCTGGAAAGAGCTGTCCGGCGAGCGCGCTTATGGAGCCGAGCAGGCCGATGCCACCATCTCTTTCTCTTATCCGGGCTACGAGCAGATAAGCGTCCTGCTCGAGATCGATACGGGCAATTTCAGGCAGACCAGGCACTGGGAGCCTAAGATCCGCTCTTTTCTCAAGACCGGCTTCCCGATCTGGGTAGTGACCGGGAGCATCCCCAGGATCCTCACCTTGCAGAAGTGGACCCAGCCGCTTCTGGAGGAAGCCAGCGTCGGTCCGGGCAAATGTGTTTTTGCCGTCTATGAAGATCTGGTAGAGAAAGGCATATTCGGCGCGGTCTGGCAGCGCACCGACGGCAGTATCACCGACCTGCGCCCGCGTTTGCCGGAGGTCAATTCCGGGGCATGAGGCTCTCGGCGAAGTGACAGGCTGAGAAATGGTCCGGGCTCACTTCTCTGAGCTCGGGAATCTCGATCTTGCAACGCTCCTCCGCCATCGGGCAGCGGGTATGGAAGCTGCAGCCGGGGGGAGGATTGGCGGGGCTCGGCAGATCGCCTTCGAGCAAGATCCGGCCGCTGCGATCGAAATCAGGATCGGGTACCGGCGCCGCCGATATCAGGGCCCGGGCGTAAGGATGCAGGGGATTCTCGTAGACGTCTCTTGTGGCTCCGATCTCGACTATCTTGCCAAGATACATGACTGCGATGCGGTCGCTGATATAACGAACCACGTCCAGGTTGTGGGCGATGAAAATATAGGTCAGGTTGAACTCTTTCTTCAGGTCGATGAGCAGATTGAGGATCTGGGCCTGGACGCTGACATCCAGCGCCGATACCGGCTCGTCGGCGACGATCACCCGGGGCCGCAGGGCTAGAGCCCGGGCGATACCGATCCTCTGTCTTTGACCGCCGGAGAATTCGTGGGGATATCTCTGGGACATTTCTCTTGAAAGTCCGACCAGGTCCATGAGCTCCAGGACCTTATCCCTGAGGGCCTGACCGGAGGCGGCACGGTGGACCTCCAGGGGCTCGGCGATGATTTTTTCCACCGTCATCCGGGGATCGAGGCTGGCATAGGGGTTCTGAAAGACTATCTGGAGGTCCCGGCGGAGCTTTTTCATCTCTTTCTCGGAGCAGGTGAGCACCTCCTTGCCGGCGAAGCTGACGCTGCCGCTGGTGGCCGGCAGGAGCCGGAGCATCACCCGTCCCAGGGTGGACTTGCCGCAGCCGGACTCCCCTACCAGTCCCAGGGTCTCACCTTCCTTGACATCGAGGTCGACCCCGTCCAGGGCCCGGACGGCTCCGACCTGGCGGTTGAAGAAGCCTTTGCGGATGGGAAAATGTTTTTTGAGACCCTTGAGGGAGATGAACTGAGTCATGCGCTCATAGTGACATATTGACATTGCTTCATGCTAGAAGCCGGGCTGCTGGAGCCCGGCTTCGAAGCTGTTGTGAGTGCTTTGTCTCCGAGGTCAGGAGAGCCGATCGCTCCAGAGCGTAAGCTGCTGGCCGACGGCGGCGAGCAGGCTGGCGAAGAAACCGACGCGTTTGGCCTCGGCGTACACCCAGCCATTCTTGAGGTCCGAGCGGATTCCTCGTCCACCATGCCTGGTGGCGCGGGAGCTCGAGGATTCGTGCTGATGTCTGGGCCGCCTGACTAGATTGCGAGGCAGCTCGGCGAGGGACGAATCGCTGGTGATACTGGATACGGTGAAGGCCGGAGCCGATTCGTCGTATCTTCCCCAGAGGCTTTCTTTGACCTTGTAGGGCTTGGGCTCTCTGACGAAAACGAACCAGTATACAAATGAGAGTAGAAGCAGCTCGAATGCGATAAGAACGTAAGCGAACATGACCGCCTCCCGGCACGAGGCCTGTCCAGGGACACCGAAGGAAAACAACAATTGCAGCAGACGAATGTGTTTCTTAACCTTAGTCAATATTTTAACGAAAGATTACGAAAGGTCCAGAGGTTTCTAATGAAAATCAAGTTGTCAAGCCATTAAATCTATCCGGCGCAATGCCAGCGATAGCGGGGCAAAGCGGCGAAAAGCCCAGCAGTTCTTGACTATCAGGGTTTGCCTTATACCAGAAATCTTTATATTCCGAGAGGCTAATTGCATTGTTGTCAAGTATTTTTTAGCTTAAGTGCTCTGTAATAAGTTATTGATGCTTAGTATCGAGAGACCGAGGTAAACATGGAAGTCAGCAGTGTCGGAGTGGTCGGCGCCGGAACGATGGGGGCATCAATCGTGGTGTCGCTTCTCAGTAGCGGCTATCAGGTGCTCCTCAAAGAAGCTGATGAAGAGTTGCTTGCCAAGGGACTGGCAAATATCGACAGGATTCAGAAGAAGCGGGAGAGCAAAGGTGTCGATCCGCAGATCATAGGCAAGGAGATGGAGCGGCTTACTACTTCGCTTGCCTGGAACGACTTCACCGAGATCGATCTGGTGATCGAGGCGGTTCCCGAGACCCTGGCGATCAAGAAAGCCGTATTCGAGGCCCTGGACGAGCACTGCCATCTCAATGCCATTCTGGCCACCAACACCAGCAGTCTCTCGATTACCCAGATCGGCGCCTTTACTCTGAGACCGGACAAAGTCGTGGGACTGCATTTTTTCAACCCGGCCCATCTGATGAAGCTGGTTGAGGTGATTCCCGGTCTCGAGACCTCCGAAGATACGGTGGAGACAGCGCTGTCTCTGGGACGCTCTCTGGGCAAGCTCGCTGTGCGGGTGGAAGAATGCCCGTCCTTTCTGGTCAACCGGCTTCTGGGCCGGTATATGAACGAATCCCTTTTCTGCCTCGAGGATGGACTGGCGGACATCGAGACTATCGACTCCGCGGCTGTGGATTTCGTGGTTCCAATCGGTCCCCTGGCTCTCAGGGACATGAACGGCGCCGACATCGGCCTGGCGGTAGCCAGTTACAACCATCAGGAGTACGGTGTTCGCTATGCGGTCCCCTCCATCCTTGCGAAAATGGTGGATGAGAATCTCCTGGGCAGAAAGACCGGCCGGGGATTCTATATATATGATCCCGAGAGCGGCAAGAAGGCCGGGCCGAATCCCCGGATAGTGGAGCTTATAGGGAAGAAGAGGGGCAAGAGCAAGGGCAAGAGCAGGCTGGATCCGGTCCATCTATTCCTGCCCATGATCAACGAGGCATTTCTGGTCATGCAGGAGAGGATCTGCTCTCCTCTGGATATCGACCCGGCTTTGATGGCGGGGCTGGGCATGCGCCGGGGTCCCTTCGCCATCGCCCAGGACATCGGGCTTGACCGCTGTCTCGAGCTCACCAGCGAGGCATTCGAGCTCTATGGCGAGCGCTTCCGCCCGGCTCCTCTGCTCAAGCGTTTTGTCCACGCCCGACGTAGCACGATTTTCTAGATCGAGATCCCTGCCCTGTTCCATCGACTGGGACCGGAACAAAACCGGCCTGCAGGCGTCTTCCCTTGTGTGGCAATTCAAATTTCAATGTCCGGGGTCAACGCAGATGAAGTCCAGCTTTACCAGAAAATCAGTCGCTCTTCTTATGGCTCTCTCTTTTGCGGTACCCCTGACTCTTGCTGCGACTCCACTTTCGGCAAGCCAGACGGGACAGCTCGCCAGCGCCGAGAAGATGCTTTTTGGTAGTACCAGATCCGGTACCACCGAGTCCCGCCTCGAGGCTGTGGAAATCAATCTCTTCGGTCGCAAGAGCGCCGGCGAGAGCGCCGCCAGGCTCGCCAGGATCGAGCAGGTGGTGGGGGGCGCCCGGAGCTCCTACCTGATGCCTCCCCTGGCCGGCTCGTTCGATTCAGGGATGGAGGTAAGAGAGGCTCCTGATGCATATTCGAGCGGATCTTCCGATACGCTCGAGCAGGCGATGCTCGCTTATACCTCGGGCCGTATCGATGAGGCCGAGCGAGGCTTCAAGGACGTCCTTCGAGAAGACCCGAACAGCGCCGACGCCAATTTCAATTTGGGCGTGATCGCCGAAAGCAAGGGCAATAAGACCGAAGCCCTCCGCTATTACGAGCGGGCCAGCTCTCTCAATCCCGGGGACGGCGAGCTCAAGGCTACTGTCTCTTCCCTGCGCTCTGATCTGGCCGGCGCCGAGCGCGAGCGCATCGCCGAAAGACAGCAAGCCGAGCGGGACAGAGCCGAGCAGGCTAGAACAGACCGGCTCAAGCAAGCCGTTGCCGATGCCTCGAGCCTGTATAAGAAAGGCGATTACCGGGGCGCCGCCGCCAGGCTCGAGGGCGTAGCCGCCCAGGCTCCCGGTGATCCCGATGTCCAGTATGCCCTGGGCCAGGCCTATCGTGGCAGCGGCGACCTCGACAGAGCCCGTGATGCTTTCTCCCGGGCCCGGGCTATCGACCCGTCGAGCTCGATCTATCGCAATGCCCTGGCTGAGCTGAATTCCAGTTCCTCACCGGCATCATCTCCGTCCGTCGGCCCGGTATCGGCACCGGCGGTGGCTTACGAGCCTGCTCCGGTGTCCCAGCCGGTAGGTGAGATCACACCTTTCAGCTCTTCCGCCGAGAAGAGCGGCGGTCTCAAGCTCGGTCCTTCCGGACTGGGCTCCAGGCTCAAGAGAGCCGTGGCTGGCGGAGCGGTGGGGGCGGCAGCCGGAGCCCTGATGAGCGCTCAAACCAGTCGTAGTATCAAGAGCGGTGCTCTGCAGGGAGCGATCATGGGTGGCTTGCTCGGCTATTTGTCGGGTCGCTGATCGGAGATCTTCAAAATGAACCGCAGATTTTCAATTGGACTGACCAACGGCGCTATCGCCCTGTCGATATTGTCCGCACCATATACGGTTAACGCTTCTTTCGCCCAGACCCTGCAGGGAGGCGTGTCCAAGTCTGATTCGGTTATGAGGCTGGCGCGGCCTGTTTCTGGCGCAGTACGGGACAGCGGGGAGGTCATGCCCCCGGTGGCGCCCCCGCGCCGTATTGCCCGGGCTCCCCTGGCTTCCGGAGCCGGTCTGGTGGACACCAGCGCTTTCGCTCCCCTGACTGCCCGGGCCTCCCGAGAGTCTTTCCAGGCAACGGACCCTCGACTCGGCCTGGCCAGCCCTGCTCAGTTCGATAGTCCCAGGGGCTTCGACCTGGGCGCCGAGGCCGGCGAGCGCGAGCTCAAGCTCGCCTGGGATCGCTGGCACCAGCAACTGAGCAAGACCATTTACGAGAACTGGAGCCGGGTGGCGGACGAGCCGGGAAAAGCCACCCTGAAAGTGACGGTCACCCGGAACCGCACCATCTCTATCGATGTGCTCAGATCCTCGGGCTCGCGCTCCTTCGACCGCACCCTCGTCGGGGAGATCCAGGCTCTTTCCGGCAATCCCGGTCTGACTTTCCCCGGGGGCTCCCAGCGGCAGCAGGTGAGCTTCGAGGCCGACTATATGGCGGCCAGCGACGTAAAGCCCGGCTATACCTGGGTGAAGAACGATGTGGAGACTGTGCGCCAGCGCTACTGACGCCTTCAGTGGCGGGTGAGGCTGTCGGTATCGTTGTTTCTCTTGACCAGCTCGGTGAGAGCGCTGATCTTGGCATTGAGCTGTTTGACCGAATGCCACAGAAAAGCCACACCGCACCACATCACAAGGATAGCTGCGGCTGCCGAGCAACCGGCTGCGACAAAATTGTTGATATAGACCGCGTAGACGATGAGCAATGAGAATAGAATCGTCATGCTGCCGATAATCACCAGCCAGATGCTGGTCACCGGTCTGACCGGTTTTTCTTTGGCGACACGGAAGAGACCGGTTTTGGAAAGCAAGTTCTCGCCGAAATCCATGGCAAACTCCAGATATGTTCTAGTTTCGGACTCCCTGTCAGTTATGCCCAGTATAGCGGAGATTCAGCGCCTGCCGTTGAGGAGCTTCTCCAGCTCGGCTGAAAAGGTAATGGGATTGAAAGGCTTCGAGATGACTCCTTTCGCCCCCATCCTCTCGAACTGCTTGCGGTCCTGATCGCTTATCCGGGCCGCGGCGATTATTATCGGCACAGAAGGCGCCCGGTCTCTTATCTTCTCGTAGGCGACCATGCCGTCCATGGCAGGCATGCGACTGTCGAGTATGACCAGGTCCGGGTTGTGATCCCCCACCGCCTTCACCGCCTCGGGACCGGAAGAAGCCAGAACCACCTCGAAATCGCCCAGGGAAGTGAGCGCCAGCCGAGCGATTTTGCGTATGTCAGGATCATCGTCCACGAAGAGGACTTTCTTGGATGCCATGGTAAGTTCGCGGGCGGGGACGGCTTACGATCTATCTTAGCTCATATGAGCAGCACGGAAACTGCCCGCGAAAGCGGGCAGCTCCTGCTTGTTGTTTATGGCGTAGGAAAGCTTCAGCGGCGGGATTTTTTCCGTCTCTTCCGGCGGGACTGCTTCTTTGTTTTGACTCGAGACTCCACCGGTGCTTCGAGGCTGAAGATGCCGCTGCCATCTTCCAGAGGGTCAGCCGGAACGCTGTCGATGATGCGCCACTCGTTTGAAGGCTGCGTCGGCTCTTTCGCGATTGAATCCTCGGTCGTGGAATTCTCGGTATCTCCGGTGGAGAGCCTGGCTGTCTGGATCCAGGGATCGGGCTCGACAAAGGAGAACTGGGCCTTCGCCTTTTCCTCTTTCTCTTTCGGGGCGATTCTTTCCTTGGTTTTTTCAATCAGCTGTCCGAGAAGCTGGATGCAGAAGACCTCGTGCACGTCGCTGGTGATGCTGAAGCCCTCGCTGGTCCAGTCGACCGAGCCATCATCGTTGATCACGGCGTTCCAGCGCGCGATGGACTGGTATTGCAGACGGACATCTTCCAGTGCGATGAGCTCGTCGGCGGGGATGACATAGAAATCGATCCTCTCCCGGCGACCTTCCACCACCAGGCTGTAGTAGGAGGTGGAGAATCGTGCCTGGGCGAAGCTCAGGACTGTCTCCCTTGTCTTGTCCTTGATTTCCATATCAGGCTCGGTGGCGGTAATGAATAGCTCGGAGAGACCCAGGATAGTGTTGAGCTCGGTGGCGAAAGAGAGAAGAAGATTGAAAGTGTGCTCCATCTGGTTGAGCATGGCGGAGCAAAAGCGGATCTGCTCTCTGGATGAGTTGGATTGCTCGATCCGGCGGCTGCTAAGGAAGTCCATGGCATCATGGGCGAGGCTCATGACCAGGTCGCGCCGGGAGCCGGAATAACGGGATTTGTGGAGCTGGAGCATTTTGTGGTTCATCAGGGAGCGGTGATTGTCGGCGCCGTGTACCGCCAGCTGGAACATCTGCCTGTCGATGGAGCGGTTGAAATTGTCCACCACGCGCCATTTGTAGCAGAAGAAATTGTTCTTCGGAAACTGGCGACGATTTTCCATCTCTTGCTGGTTGACGATATTTCTGAGCATGGCTACTCCTCCAACAGTCGTTCCATTTGACCATTGAAAACGGGCGATTCTACTGAGTTATGCGGTCAGCCCCCGGGCTTACCATTCAATACTAGCTCTCCGGGAAGAGGCGCGCATCAGCGGATTTGTATCCGCGAAAACGTGTATTAAAGCCGGCAAAGCCCATCAGGGTCTGGGCGGAGCGGCAGTCAGCTCGCGCGGGAAAAGATTTTTTTCGCTTGTCTCGAGACCGCGGATCTTATCGCCCAGGGCCGGGTCTTTCTTGAGGCGCTCCGCTTCTCTGTACTCGACCAGAGCATCCAGGCGGCGGTTCTCCATATAGGCCCGGTCCCCCATCTCGAGACGGACCTGGAAGTCCCCGGGGTCGCGGCCGCTGATCTCGATCATCTTGTTGAGGTTGTTTCTGGTCAGGGCATTTTCCGGGTCTATATAAAGGGCTTTGTGAAGCTTGTCTATGGCTGCCTCGGGCTTGTCCTTGAGCTCCACTGCATAGTTGTTGTAGGCGATGCTCAGGTTGTCCCGGGCGATCTGATAGTCCGGATCGATGGCGAGAGCCTCGTTGAAAAGACTGATCGCCCTGGTATAGTCGCCTTCCTCCAGGGCATGGACGCCTCTGTCGTTGAGACCGACCTTTTCGCTGGCGAAAACCGCAGCCGGTGCTTTGATGGGATGGAGATAGAACTGTCCGTAGCTGTGGGAGACTCGGCCGACGATATCGCTCTGGGCGATGAAGCCCCAGCTCTCGCTGCCCTCGAAATTGTTCCGGTTGTCCGGAAGCACGAAATAGGAGCTGGCGGGCACGACAATCGGTCCGCTGTCGCCGGGAAAGAAGGAAACTCTCTTCCCCTCCCTCAAGATACTGATGTCGCTCCGGCAGAGCAGGTCGAAAGCCGGTCTGGCAGCAGCGAAGGCGGTCTCCTCGAGGAGATGATCGTTGATATAGACGCCATGACCGGCTTTGAAAGTGACAGTCTCGCCAGGCAGAGCCACCACTCGCCTGACGAAGAGCGGGTCCTGGGGCAGACCAGGCAGCCCGGTGAGATTCCCGAGAAGGGCCAGGGGCGAGGCGCTTCTCCTCACCGGATGTCCGTCTACGAAAGGCGGTACCAGGGCGATCAGGTCATAACGGCCGATCTTCTTTCCCAGGATTTTGTGAAGGCGCTCGATAATCACCCGATCGCCCTCAAGAAGAGTGGGCGTCATCGAGTTCGTGCTTATCGTAATCGGTTGCACGCAATAGCGCAGGCTGCAGAGAATCAGGCACGAGAGCAGAAGGGGCACGACCAGTCTGAATAGAATCACTCTCAGGAGCTCCACCTATCTGGTCTCCTCTTCGATCGACAGCTCGAAGCTCTTTTTGAAGATCCTGTCCGTCCTCCTTTTCAGGGTGCCATTAATGAAAGCCTCCGGGCTTTTTCCGGTGAGCTCCCGGATATACGAGCAGTCACCCTGATCGAGCTCCAGAAATGGCGCGCCCATCCCTGAGCCCTTTTTGGCGAGAGCCAGACGATAACGTCTGCCCTTTTCCCTTCGAAAGGCAGCTCCGCCCACCAGGTCGGCAAGGAGTATTCCAGCAAGAAATTCTTCCGGCTCCGGAAACTCCTGGCTCTTGCGGCTCTCGCCGGCGGCAAGCCAGGACTCTACCCGGGAGGCGCCGGCACTGCTCCAGCTTCTGCTCTTCTCGATAATCGCCAGAACAGTCTCGTCTATCCTCTTCTCGTTGAGCCGGAGCTTCTCGATCGATCCTTCCAGTCTCATCCGGCGTTGCCTGGCGCTTTCAGCGAAGCAGGCATATGCGGTGTTTTCTGAGACAGGCTCTTTCAGGAAATGCGATTCCGGCACAGTGAGAGAGACCAGCTCTTTTCTCGCCTCGACGCAGGCCCGGGCGCTTTCCGCCACAGTCAGTCTTTGCTCCCTGTCTCCTTCCACCACCGGCAGGCGCCGCAGGTCCCCGACCTGATAATTGATGGTGGGATTGAGAGAGCGCAGGAGAGCCATTATGATCGATGAGTTCAGATAACCGATCAGATAGTCTTCCTGGTTTTCGTCGTCGTCTTTTCCCCGGTAGAAAATCGCCGAAGCCGATACATCGAAGATGCAGCCCGGTGGAAGCTTGCGTACTGCTATGCCGCGGCTGTTGACGAAGGAGAAGCAGAGACCTTTCCTGAAATAGAAAGACTCGTTCTTCACCACCCAGTTGACCTTGCCCCCCAGGTACGGATAGCGAGTGGCCACCGACTCCTTGATCCGCTCCCCATGGTTCTGCCAGTCCACCACATGCAGTACCGGGGAGTACCAGCGGTCCTGACCGGTGCCCTTGGCGTACGGAAACCATATCCGGTTGAGCTCGCCGGGATCGACCTCCCAGATATTGCGCACGAACCGGGAATTGTCGGTGGTGGCAAGACCCTGCCTGATCTCGAAGATATCGTCCAGCCTCGCTGCGGAGCCGGCGAATTCGAGCATCTCCGCCGGCAGGCGGTAGGCGAAGCCTTTTGTGTCCAGGGAATCGAGATTTTTTCGGCTGACCATAAAAACTCTCTGCGGCTCCCTGCCCGAAGCGGCTCTGGCGAGGGCGGCGGGTCTGTCCCCGGCGTCGCGGATATCGATAAACTCTACCGGCTTTCGGGCTTCACCTGTTTCGCGTTTGATTATCAGAAGGGCGCTGTTGATTTTCTCGCCGCTTCGCAGGGGAAAAAGACCGGGACCGGCATCGACGACGCTTTCCAGAGAATAGTCCGTAAGCAGGTGGCGGCGAAGCTTTCCGTAGGTGGGGAGCGAAATGATTGAAGCCTGGGTTATCGCTGCCAGGGAGCCGCCTTCGGACAGGAAGTCCAGGCAGCGATAGATGAAAGCCGCGCTCAGATCGCTGTGGGCGCCGGCGAACTTTTCTTTGAGCCTGGCTTTGAGGGACCGGCTCATGAGCTTTCTGCCGATATATGGCGGATTGGTGAGGACCACGTCATATTTTCTTCCCAGGGGACAGCGGTCGGGGAAACCCCGGTGCAGAGAGCCGAGCATGGCGGTGCTCTCCAGGTCGACCAGCTGCAGAGCCCCTGCCCTGATTCCGTCCTCGATTGCGAGCCCGCGCCGGTTGGCGTGGAGGAGCAGGCAGAGTGCCGTGATCGATAAAGCGTCGGCATCGATGTCGGCGCCGGCGATTCTTTCGGCGAGAAGTCCGGTCAGATTTTTCTCGATTCTCCGGGGGTCGGTCCTATTCAGAATCGCATCGAGAGCCGCCACCAGGAAATGACCGCTGCCGCAAGCAGGATCCAGGACGCTCACCGAGAGGGGATCGCGATTGGCCAGGGTTCGGTCCGTGAGAAACTCCACTACGAAGGAAGGCGTGTAGATCCTGGTGAAAGCCACCAGCTCCGAAAGCCCCAGATTCTTATCGGCTCTCTGGATCTTTTTCAGGGATTCCCGGCGCTCGTTCTGTTGCAGGATCTCGAGACTGTCACCGAGAATCGCCGTCGTCTCGAAGAGGCTTGCCAGGTCCCCTTTGCCGAGCCGATCTCGGAGGGACTCCAGCAACTGTCGATCGGCGGATTGCGGCTCCTCCAGGGATATGGCAAAGCTCTCTCCGGCAAAGAGACAGAGAGAATGATGCAGTCTCTTAGCGGTCTCGAGGGGCTCTTCGCCGTAAAGGCCGGCCAGACCGTGCACTTTCAGATATTCCAGAGCCAGAGAATAAACCAGACAGGAAAGCCTGCCGGCCGGAGAATCGGGTCTGAGGGCCAGCTCTTTCAGAAATCTCTGCCATGATTTGATGGGCGGCAAAGCTCGTAAGGGCAAAATCTGGTATCTCCATGGTCTTATCTAAAATAGCAAATTTATTTATGCCCATGTCCAGAAACCAAATGACCGGTATAGAAGCGAGTGGCAGTTGGGGGCCGGAAATCGGCTAAACGGGGAAGGGTCTTCCCAGTCTCTCGTATTCACACCGGATAATCCAGGAAGACCCTTCCCGACCCAATAAGAGCCAGTTTCTTTTGAAGACAAAGTGTGAGAACGGTCACCTGGGCCGGACCGTTCTCCTTACTATCACTTTCTAGCTATCAGGCTTCTTGCAGGCGGTCTTTTCCCCGGCACTCTCCTTAGTGGCAGTCAAGTCGTGCCACAGGTTCTCAGCTCTTATGAGAAGTGACAGGATGAAATGGAAGGGTGCGGTATATATTGCTTCAACAAGAGGAGAATCTCAGCAATATATGCCGCATGAAACGAATCTGCCTGAACAGACCTGATCAGGCTGGAGCTTTCTCGATTAGAATCGAGGAAACTCGGAAGCCCAGGTGATGCTCGGGTCCGAGCGGCTCGGGTGAGATCAGCCCAGATCGCGGTAGAGGACCACCTCGGTCTCGGTCTCCACCGAATGATTGCGCGCGGTCTCCGCCGCCGAGAGAAGAAAGCCGAGCTCCAGGAAATCTTCCGGGATGCAGGCGATGCCGAAGGACAGGCAGAGGGCGCCGGGCTTGACCGTGTTGCTCAGAGGCTCGCGGTTGAGGGCCTGGACGATGCGGTTGGCGAAGATCCTGGCGCCTTCACCCCTGGTGTCCGGGCAGAGCAGAGCATAGTCGAAGCCTTCATAGTGAGCGAGCAGATCGTTGTGTCTCTTGGTGGTGGTGATTCTGAGAACTGACTCGTTGAGAGCCGAGGTGGGAAGCGGCTCTCTGATCACTTCTTTGACTCCGGTCTTTACCCGCATCTCGAAGATGATCACCGATAGTGGTGTGCCGGCACGGTGAGCGCGGAAGTATTCCTGCTCCAGGAAATAGAGAAAGGCCGGATAGTTGAACATTCCTGTATCCGGCCGGCGCAGGCTCATCATCACTGCCTGCACGGCGGCGCTGTCGACAGTTTTCGGAACCAGAGCCGGTTTGCCCGTGGCCCCCCGTCTGACATCGCTGAGCAAGCCGATCAGGCGGCAGCGGAAAAGGTGGCTCAGGGCAGGCACCCACTGGCTGCGGGGCAGGTTGAGGGCGGCCGCCAGATCCTCGAAAGCGGTGTTGCCGTCGATGGCATGATAGAGCTGTCTCTGCACCTCGAGGAGCTGGGGCTCGCCCACCGAGAGCATGGTCTCGAGGTCGACGCCTGATATGGCCTCGTTGGTCTTCGCCAGGACCGCATCTTCCCTGAAGCCGGAGTTGCGCATGAGATTGAGCTTGTCGAGTAGTTGCACTCCCTGGATTACCAGGCTGTCCAGGGTCTCCGAGACAGTGCGTTTTTGAGTAACGACCTGGGGCTGGAAAAAGAACTTTCCCTCCTGCCAGGTGATCAGCTCATAGATGCTTTCATTGCCGGTGCCATCAGGCGTGGTGCAGTGCACCGGTTTGCCGTCGACGAAAAACACTTCGGCGGCGCCGTCACGTCCGTCCACCTGCAGGCGGCCGGTCATCTTGGCGAGTTGAATGGATTGCAAGAGAGCCGAGATCTGAATGAAAGCGAGCTCGCCATTGAGGACGGTATTGCGCTTGGCCAGAGCGGTCTGGTTGGCCAGCACGGGAAGAGGCACGGTCTTCTTCTGGGATTTCTTGCTCCGGGGCTGGTAGTAGAACTCGCTCTCCTGCCCGGCCGCCCCCTGGGGCGCGGTGAGATGAGCCGCCGAAATCGCCTCGCCGCAGGATGCCACCACCCGGTTGAATACCAGCAGGGTGTCGCAACTGGCATATTTCCAGAGACAGCTCGAGGTCCCGCCGCTGGTCTGGAACAGCTGCCAGTTGGGGTCGCGCCCGACCGGATCGGACTGGACGGTCAGGGTGAATATCGCCTGACCGTTCGGATCCGGCGATTTCCAGGTGACTTCCACCCGGTCGTTGAGCTCTTCCAGGGCTTCGGCAAGCATCTGATGAACGACCTGCATCGAGGGCGATGACGGCAAGACTCTTGTTGACTTGGGTTGCCCTTGCTGGTCCTGAACCATGGCGAGCCTCTTGAACGGGCCTAGACTTTTGCTTTGCCCATCTCGAAGGAGATCGAGTGCTTGGCCATACGGTCGAAAGCTTCGGCCAGGCGCTCTTTGCTGCAGCAGAGCGAGATGCGGAAATAGCCTTCCCCGGAAGGCCCGTAAGCGTCACCAGGGGGAACGACGATGCCAGCCACATTCAGCATATGCGAGCTGAACTCCTGGGAGGTCATGCCCTTGGGCACGGGCAGCCACATGTAGAACGTGGCTTTATTCGGCTTGACGGTCCAGCCGAGATCCCTGAGGCGCTCCACCGCCAGATCGCGGCGCTCGACATAGAGCTCGTTGCAACGCTCTATCTGATCGCGAGGTCCTTCGAATCCGGCAATGGCAGCCATCTGCACCGCCCGGAAAACATCGGTGTCGATATTGGACTTGATCTTGCCGAGATTTTTCACCGCTTCCTGATTGCCGATGGCGAAGCCTATGCGCCAGCCTGTCATATTGAAAGTCTTGGAGAGGGTATGCAGCTCGATGGCGATGCTCTTGGCGTCTTTGACCTGGAAGATCGAGGGCGCTTTGTAGCCGTCGAAGGTCATCTCCGAATAAGCGAGGTCGTGGCAGAGCAGGATATCGTGCTTCTTGCAGTAGGCCACGGCTTTCTCGAAGAAGGCCAGATCCGCCACGGCGGCGGTAGGGTTGTTCGGATAGTTGAGCAGCATTATCTTGGCTTTGGCTGCCACCGAATCCGGTATCGCATCGAAATCGGGGAGGAAGTCATTCTCGGGAAGAAGAGGCATATAGTGCGGAGTCCCGCCCGAAAGAATCGTCGAGGTCTGGTAGACCGGATAGGCAGGGTCGGGTATGAGGGCGACATCGCCTGAGTCCACATAAGCGAAGATGAGATTGTGGAGTCCCTCTTTGCCACCGATAAGGGAGGTCACCTCGGTAGCGGGATCGATATTGATCTTGAAACGCTCGTTGCACCACTTTGCAGCGGCTTGCTTATATTCGGGGGTGCCTCCGAAAGGCGGATACTTATGATTGATAGGCTTCTCGATGGCTTCGTGCATGGCATCGACGATATGTCTGGGGGTCGGCTGGTCGGGGGCGCCGATGCCCAGATTGATGATGTCGACGCCGGTCTTGGCTAGCTCATCGGCTTTCTTGCCGATCTCGGCGAAAACATACGGAGGAATAGACTTCAGTCGGCGGGCTACTTCCATGTGATCAAATCCCCACAAAGTGACTCGTGTGTGGCGCCGTTAAGGCTTTCTCAGATTATCACACGGGGCTCTCAAAAGGCTTTCCCAAGAGCTAATTGTTCATTAAATAGAAAACCGGATCGGCGATTCTCCTGGGTAAAACGAAATGGAGAGTGCTCGTCGAGATAAGGAGCAGGGGTTTGGGCTCTCCTGGCGATGAGAAGTGGAAGAGACCGGAATTGAGGCTCGGCGGCGAGCCGGAGCTTTCGCTCGATTCGGACAGCCCGGTCTCGGAAGAGCCGAAGTCGGAAGAGCTGAAGCCTGAAGCCGAGCGGATCGACGAAGATCCTTTCCGGCAGTACGGTCTCAGGCTTGACGAGAAATACGAATTCATGGCTCTTCTGGGCGAAGGCGGCATGGGCAGGGTCTTCAAGGTAAGAGATCGGAGCCTGGGTAAGCATTTTGCCGTCAAGGCGATCAGACCCGAGCTCCTGGAGGACAATGCCGCTCTCAAGCGTTTCGAGAGCGAGGCCACAGGAGCTGTGGGACTGAGCCATCCCAACCTTGTCTCGGTCTACGGTATGAAAGTCACCGAGGACGGCAAACAGCCTTACCTGCTCATGGACTATTATGCCGGCAAGAGCCTGGCGGATCTCCTCAGTCTCGAAGTCAAGCTCGATCAGAGCCGGGCTCTCGCCATCTTTGTCCAGATCTGCGACGCGGTCCAGTATGCCCACGATCAGAAGGTGGTGCACCGGGATCTCAAGCCCGGCAATATTCTCCTGGTCAGAGAAAACGGTGTCAGCGATTTCGTCAAAGTCCTCGACTTCGGTATTGCGAGGATCATGACTGCGGCCGGGGCCACCACCCAGGGGCTTACTCAAGACCAGCAGATTCTCGGGAGTCCTGAGTATATGAGCCCGGAGCAGTGCCGGGGCGAGAAACCCGACAGCCGCTCGGACATCTATTCCCTGGGCTGTGTCATGTACGAGTCCCTGTCCGGAAAGCCGCCCTTTCGAACAGACAATCCGATCAAGACCCTGATGTGTCATGTCAACAACGAGCCCCGACCCTTCGAGCCGGCTCTCGGGGTGAGCCGGGAGCTCCTGGCTGTGGTGCTCAAGTGTCTGGAGAAGGAGCCGGAGAATCGCTATCAGAGCATGGCGGAGCTCAAAGAAGACCTGGAGCTGATTCTGGCCGGTGCCCGTCCCAGGCGGGCCGGGAGAGCCAGAATCAAATCTGGTTTCAAAGCTGGTTTCAAATCCGGCTTCAACGCAGGGATCACGCCTTCGTCGCGCAAGCGCTGGCGCGCATTCGTTGCCGCCGCCCTGGCAGTGCTGGTCGGCGCCGGTGTTCTGACCGTCGCCTACTCGGGTTTGAGCTCTCTCGGGAGCGCTGACGGCGAGCCGGAGCGCGACGATAGCACCAGGCTCACCTGGAGCCTGCCTCCTGCCGACATGAACGATCTCGACTCGATGATGGCTTTTCTCGAGCGGGCTGCGGTTGAGTCGGGAGAGAGAGGCGGAGCCGGGGAGATAAGCGAAGCGCAGCTCGAATTGAGAGCTGCGGAGGCAAAGCGGCTCGCAGACGAGATGGTGGGGGTGATCGCATCCAGAGGTCCGAAAGTGATCCCGACTATGCTCAAGTATGTAGACAGCGACTACGAGCTGGTTCGCCGTTCGGTAGCCGCGGTTCTCGTGAAGCTCAATTCTTATTCGGCCGGTCCTCTATGCGATCTGGTGCTGAGCACGAAGCGAGGTGGACAGTACAGGAGAGCGGCGGAGGCTCTGTCCCTTCTCGGCAAGCCCGGTGCCGACGAGCTGGTGGGGCGGCTTGCTGCCGGTGATCCTGCTGCTTTGAAGATCATGAACAACCTCGCGCTTCTCCTGGCTCGCTCCGGAACCCCTTCCACCCTCGATGCCCGCAGCGGATCCAGGCTGGTGGCCTTTCTCGAGAGCGGCAGCGATGCTGCCAGCCGCCGTCTGGCGGCTCTCGCTCTCGCCTCTCCGGCCAGGAGCAACCAGGCTTTCAGAGAGGCCCTCATGCGGGTGGCATCCTCCGCCACCGACACCAATGTCAGGACCGCCTGTCTGTCTTCTCTGGGGGTAGCGGCGGACATCGATTCGAAGCGAATCATGCCGTTCATCTCCGGAATAATGCGAAGCGATCCAGACTCTTTCGTGCGCTATGCAGCCTGCCTCAATCTCATCGCCACGGGCCGTACCGATGAGGGCGAGCTGGCAGCCCTGGCCGGAGTCTCCTCCGAGAAAGCCGATCCGCTGCTTGCCATGGCGGCGAGGACCGGTCTTGCTCTCGAGCAGGAGCCGCTATCGGACGGAGGGCTGCGCAATCCCCTGCCTCTTCCCCAGCGTGTCAATCTGGGCGCCGACACGGAAGATCTTCAGGACCTGATCAAGCAGGCGCCTGCATGGCTCCTGTCCGTGCCCGAGAGCGAGGGAGCGACTCTGAGGGAGCCAGAGATGGCTGGATTCCTGATGGCTGTTCTCATCAGTCAACCCGATGGTCTGACTTTCGAGGAGGTGCTTGGAAAGCTCAGAATGATCGGCTATCAGGCGACACCTTCCACGGCCTGGATTCTTCATAGATCCCTGACGAGCCCTGCCGGGGATCGCAGCGAGATCGTGGAAGCTCTGGGAGAACTGGCGGGGATCACTGTTTTCTGACCATCTCAAACAGCCTGGCCTGCGGCATGGCCTGAGGACCAGGCCCACTGGAAGTTGAAGCCTCCGAGCCGGCCGGTGACATCCACTACCTCGCCGATGAAGAAGAGACCCGGGATTTTTTTTGCTGCCATAGAGCTTGAGCTCAACTCGGCGGTACTGACACCACCCCGGGTGACCTCGGCTTTCACATAGCCCACCGTAGAGACAGGCTCGATGGTGAATGTCTTGAGCTGCCGGCAGAGCAGATCGATATTGCGGTTGCTCATCTGGGCCAGGGGCTCGGACTCATCCAGAGCCAGGACCCCGGCGAGCTTCTGGCCGAAACGAGCAGGCAACCACTGGCTCAGGACATTCTTGATGTTTTTGCGCTCGCCTTCGCCGCGCATCTGTCTGAGGATCTCTCCTGGATCGGGTATGTCCGGACAGAAATCGATGGAGAGCTTTTCGCCTGGTCGCCAGTAGAGGGACGCCTGCAGGCTCGCCGGGCCGCTTAGACCCTTATGGGTGAAGAGGATGTTCTCCCGGAAGCTCACCGCGTCGACGCTTACCAGGGCATCGACGGCGATACCATAAAGATTGTCATAGGTCCTCATATCTTTGCGGCTGAAAACGAAGCCGTCCAGGGCCGGTGCGGTCTCTTCGACGGCCAGTCCGAAATGCTCCGCGATGCTGTATCCGAGACCTGTGGCTCCGACTTTCGGGACGGAGAGACCGCCTGTTGCGATCACCAGAGATCGGCAGGCGAAAGTTCCCCGGCTGGTGCTCACCAGGAACATGTTGGGCTCCAGAATTCGGTCCGGCATCCCGAAATCCTTTGCTCCGTTTTCGGCTCTGAAATCGGGGCCCTGCTTTGCACCGCCGACATATCTGGCGATCGAGAGAATCCGGCAGTTCAGGACGATTCTGGCGCCGGCGTCTGAGCATTCTTTCTCAAGCATGTCGACGATCCGGCTTGCGGAGTCGTCGCAAAAGAGTTGACCGAGCTTTTTCTCGTGATACCGGATACGATTCTTCTCGACGAGCTCGATAAAGTCCCCGCATGTATAGCGGGAGAGGGCCGACTTTGCGAAATGCGGATTGCTCGAGACAAAACAGTCGGGCTCGCAATAGAGATTGGTGAAATTGCAGCGACCGCCGCCGGAGATGAGAATCTTCTTCCCGAGCGTGTCGCTGTGATCCAGGACCACTACTTTGCGGCCTCTCCCGGCCGCCTGCATAGCGCACATCAGACCGGCAGCCCCGGCTCCGATTATGACAACGTCTGCAATTTCGGCGCTCATACCGCCCGATCATACTGGAACTATGGAAGTATAATGTGGCGATGAGCAAACAATTACTGGATACATGTCTGGGCAGCCGCATCGAAGGAGCGGCCAGCAGTCTCGAGAATTTCGCCGTCAGGCTTGCCGGTGGCCGAGGCATCATTTTCGAGGCCAGCGGCAATCAGGCTTCCTACAGGGTCGCATGGAGAGTAGTGGACGGAGACAGCCTACCCGATCTACATGAGGCGGTCTGCTCCGTGGACTGGTCCTGGATCGCCGGCTCCACCATCTCAGCATTTCATGAGGTCGGACCGGGAATCAGGCTGGAGCTCGAGCCTGCCGGCCCGCTCACGATCTCGACTGCCCTGTGGGAAGGCAAGCCTTTTCTTTCATTTCAACCTTACAGGCCTGCCAAGAAGTAGTTAGAGAAGTAGAGGACTCACGAATGGTCAAGAGAACAGCCCTGGTCACCGCTCTTTCACTGTATATGGTGCTGGCTCCACTGCCGGCTCGGAGCCAGGCCGACGACTGGCGCAAATCAACCGATGCGGCGCTTTCAGCCTATAACGATGGCGACTTTCCGAAAGCCGAGAGCCTGCTCAAGAAAGCCCTGAGCGATGCCGAGCAGTTCGGCGAAGGCGATGACAGGCTCTTTCGCAGTCTCGACAATCTCGCTCTCATCTACTACAAAGAAGGCGATTTCGTGAAGTCGGAGCCTCTGCTCGAGCGATCTCTCAAGCTCCGGGAAAAGAAATTCGGCAGCGAGAGCATCAAGATAGCCGACGGCCTGCACAACCTCGGTCTGCTATGCCTGAGCGAGGACAAGCTCCCGGAAGCCCGGGATCTTTTTACCCGCCTGCTTGCCATCAGGAAGAAAGCTCTGGGTGAAGAACATGAGCTGGTTGCCACCACCATGAACAACCTCGCCGAAGTCTATGATTTGATGGGCGACTACAAGAAAGCCGAGAAGATGCTGAGCACTGCACTTGCCATCAGAGAGAAGAAGTTCGGCGAGTTTCATGCGGACGTGGCCAATTCACTCAACAACCTGGCCGGTCTCTATATGGACAAAGAGGAGTACGATCGGGCCGAGCCTCTGCTCAAGCGCTCCCTGATTATTCAGGAAAAGGTCTCCGAGGACAAGAGTCGAGACACCGGACTATCGGCGGTGCTCAATAATCTGGCTGAGCTCTATGATGCCCGGGGCGATTTCAAGGCAGCGGAGCCGCTGCTCAAGCGCTCCCTGACCATAGACGAGAAAGCCTACGGTGCCAACCACCCCGGTGTGGCGAAGACCCTCAACAACCTTGCAGCCTTATACATAGACGAAGACCGTTTCGAGGATGCCAGACCCTGCGTCGATCGGTCTCTGAAGATCACCGAGAGCCTCGAGGATCCCGAGCACCCCGGAATGATCCAGAGCCTGGCGGAGGTTGCCGAGCTCTATGTCTCCAAAGGCAAGAGCGAGGAAGCTCTGCCCATCAGGGAGAGGATACTGCTATTGCAGGAGCGCCGGCTCGGCAAGGACAGCCCGGAGCTGGTGATGTATATCGAGGACTTCGCCGACACCCTCAAGGCCGCCGGGCAGAAGGAGAAAGCCCAGGAGCTCAAGCAACGCGCCCGGGATCTTAAAAAGAAGAAATAGAGTTCTCAATCAGGCATCAATCAGGCAATAAATCAGACCGGCCCGATCCGATCAGGAATGCCCGGAAAAGCGCTTTCAGGTCGACACCGTCTTTGCTGTCCACCTGCTGGAAGGGCGCCCTTCGCCTGATCCTGGCTTGGTTGTCATTCTCGAGCTCCGGTCTGCCGTCCTGGTCGAAAGAGCGGGTCGATCCGAAAAGCTCGATGGTATCCACAGAGCCCGGGACGGGCCTGTAGATGGTGATGCTCTCCTGCTGGTAGGTTTTTTTGATCTTGCCGGTGGAGGGGTCCACCCGGACCGCCGTGACCGTGCTCCGGAATTCCACCCGGTCGGTGACTCCCTCGACGAAGTCTTTGCTCTTGACCAGGTGATACTCGTCGAGATAAGCGAGCCTGGTGCGCGACGTGTAAGGCGTGCCGGCATAGTGCCAGATCCCTCCCATCCGGTCTTTCTGCATGCCGTAGGCGAATTTGTGCACAGCCTTGAATCTTATGGGACTGGTAGAGGTCTTGCCGGTCTTGAAGTCGTGCCTTTTCACCGTGGTCTCTTCTTTCATCTGCCAGGTGCCTGCCATCCAGTCCGGAATCTTCACCCAGTAATTGGAAGCCTGGTCTTGAGCGAGACCGCCCCGGTATATAGAGCCGGGCCTGAGATCGTCGCTGACGGAAGGCATAAGCTCCACATGCTGGATACCCGCCTCCAGTGTGCGCGCCCGGGCAGGAGGAAGAAAAGCCGGCAAGAATAGATTAAATGTCGCCAGAAGCAGGCAGATTATGCGGAAACTACGCAAGCGCGGGGATTTTCCCCAATCGTCAAAAGCCCGACCAGTTCTTATGATGGACACTGTAATCGACAAGCTCTCCGCTATCTTGAAGGAAACCCGGACATGGAAGCCAAAGTTAATTTTGAAGATGAAATCAACGCCGGTCAATCGGTCAGCGAGCCGGTGAAGGAAAGCGAGACCCAGGCTCTCCGATGCGAAAATGGTGTCTGCGAGCTCACCTGGAAACCCGGCCGTCCGAAAGCTGCTTAGCGCTTTTGAATTCCAGGACTATGGAATTTTAGTACTATATAGGGATGAAGCTGATATCTGCTGTAATCCGCCCCAAATCCGTCACCAGACTGGCAAGCATGTTGCGCAAAGCGAATGTGCCCGGTCTCACGGTCTTGAAAGCCCAGGGTTTCGGCCGCGAGTTCAAAGCCGCCGACGTCGAGATGGTGGGCATTCTCACCGAAAAGGCCAAAGTCGAGATCGCCGTGGAGGATGACGATCTCGATCGTGTGATCAAGCTCGTCTACGACGCGGTGGGAACCGGTCGCGAGGGGGACGGCATAATCTTCGTTTTCGATCTGGTCAGTGTCACCAGGATCGAAGCCACAGAGTCGGAAGAATAGAGCTTATTTGTTGCCGGGCTTTTTGCGCTTCAGCTCTTCAATCTCGTTGAGCTTTGCTTTGGCGCGCATGCGTTTCTCGAGTTGCTCGGGAGAAAATGGATAAGCGCACCAACCTGCTTGATTGGTGGGACATGTGGAAAGCATCGACAGGCCTGGCTTTTTGGCTTTCTTGCCGGCGCCGGTCGTTTCTTTCGTCTTTGTCGAAGAACCTTTCATAGCTACTCCTCAGTAGTCCACTTGGTTCTAAAGTAGCACTAATCGGTATTTTCGGTGAGGCCTTGACAGAAAGTTTTTATGTAATCAGTCGTCGCCCGGCTCCAGACCTATATCTTCATTCCATAAGCTGGGCCTTTCTTTGGCGAATTCGGCCAGCATCTGGAAACATTCATCGAGATCGAGGTCCAGGACTTTTATTCCGGCATCTTCCATGAGCTTTCGTGAGCTCGGAAAGGTCCTGTCCTCGCCGGCCACGACGATCGGCACCCCGAACTGAATGGCTGCTCCGGCGCACATCGCGCAGGGCATCAGAGTGGAAAATAAAATCGTATTTTTATAGGTCTTCTGTCTTCCGGCTGCCCTCAAGCAGTCGATCTCGGCATGAGCGGTGGGATCCCCGAACTGGATGCGGCGATTGTGGCCCCGGCCGACGATCTTGCCTTTGCGCACGAGGACAGAGCCGATGGGAATGCCGCCTTCTTCCATGCCGTTGCGAGCCTCGTTGATGGCTTCGCGCATGAAAGTCTCGATGTCGCCCGCCTCCGGCATATGGGCGCAATCTCTGGCGGTGCTCTTCTTGCTGCTTGATTTGGACGACATAGCTATAGATCTTACTACCAAAGGGCTCTTAATAGCCCTTGAAAAGAGCCTGCTCCATCAGTCGGCAAACTGTGGGGAAAGGTTACCGGGCCTCGATCAGCGGCGATAGAGTGGCTACAGGTTGCTAATTCAGGAATTCATGGAGGAAAGACCGATGCGTGCCCTGCCCGAAGATGGTAAAACCCTGGTCGGCTATCAATTCTGGAATTCAGTGAACAAGCTGGTCCTGGCTGCTCACTTCGTGTCGTTGAAAATCATCGGACGGGAGAACCTGCCTGCCTCGGAGCCTTTCATTCTGGTCGCCAATCACAGCTCTCGCTGGGACGGTCCCATGGTCCAGAACCTCCTGGACAGGCGGTCCAACTATATGGTCTCCCCCAACGAGATGAAAGGTCTCCAGGGTGCCGCCGTGAAGAGCGTGGGCGCCTTTCCCGCCAGCCCCAGGCTCGACCTGGTGGGGCACTGTCTGCGCCAGCTCGAGAGAGGCGAGCCGGTGGTGGTCTTTCCGGAAGGCAATGTTTTCTACGACGGAATCGTCCATCCCTTCAAGAAAGCCACTGCCAGAATCGCGCTGGTGGCGGCAGAAAGGGGGCTTCCCCTGAAGATCGTCCCGGTGGGAATCGCTTATCACAACCCCGGCATGCCCCGGGCCCTGGTCAATGTCGGAGAGGCGATACCCGTGCCCGACTATGTGGATTACTTTGCCGACAGCAAAAGAGATGCGGTGGAGGGACTCACTTTTCTGATGAATGCAAGCGTCCGCAGGCTGCATCAGGAAGCCCGAGAGCACAGTCCGGGCTCGTCCGGCAAGCATGCCTTACTGAGCGGAGTCTGAAGACATCCGGAAAGTGACAGGATCGCTGAAGGTGCCTCTTATCTCGCCTTTTTCTCCCTTCTCTAACGCAGCCACCCGCAATTGATAGAAAGCATGGCAATCGCCGAAGAGCTCGCCGGGCAGGCTCACCTTGCCTGTGAGCGCTTCGCTTTCCCAGGTCTTCATGGCCAGCCGGTTTCGCCTGACACTCCTGAAAGTCCCGGCAAATTGCTCGAAGCGGAAATAAGGACGGGAAAGCTCGAAGATTGCGCTGCCTGCCCCCATGATCGAAGAGACGTCATAGTCCATGACTATCATGCCTGTTTCTGGTATTGCGCTGGCATCCTTTCCGTACACGAAGGGAGAGCGCATGGAAAGCCCGGGGATGGTGCCCCGGGTATTGACCAGGCTGGCTCGCTCCAGGCGGTAGCGGCCTGCTGGCAGGTCGATACGCAGAACGCCGTCGTGCTCGGTGAAAAGCCATTGCTTGTACTCGGTCAGGAAGAGCCGGTAGAGACCGCTTCCTGACGCCTCTCTCAGCATGATCGTGATGGGGCTCTGCCGGAATCGCTCTCGGGTCTGACGGGCGCCGAAACTGACCGTGGCGAAAGGAGCCCGGGACGAAAAGCCCAAATAATACGGCACCTCATCGAGGGTGCTGCTCCGCTCGAACCGGCTCGACTCCTCTGTCTCTTCGCCAGGAAGTCCGGGTAGCAGGTTCGTGATGATCAGATCGATCGCTACCGTGCCGGGCGCCCCGAGGGCGCGGCCCGGATTGAGAAGGGCGCTCTCGATCTCCTCACCCGGCTCGCGGTTCTGGAAAATCCCGCTCATATCGTGGGGATCGAGAGGCAGCACCGAGGCGAATCTTCCGGCATCTTTCACAGGCAGATTCACAGGAAGATTCACAGGCAAATCAGTTATAGCGAAATCAGGCAGGTCCTCGAAGCGCTCCCGGTAACGATTCCAGTAAACGACTTTGAGGTCCGGATCGGCTGCGGCGCTTCGCAGCAGGCTGGCGTTCAATTGTGGTGGCACCAGAGGGGATCCGTCCAGGCAGACGATGCGCCTGGAGCCGTTCTTTTCGATGAATGGCGGCTCGAGCATGGCCGGTATATAACCGGGGTCGAAAAAGATCGGCACGCCCTTGATGCCGGCCGGCACATCGACCACTGCCAGCTTCCTGGCGGGCGGGCAGGCCGAGAGCGCTCGGGCCAGCCCCGAGGCTATGGCTCTTCCCTGCCTGCCTGCCTCCACCCAGGCATCCAGGTTGCGGGAGCTGGCGGCGGCAAAAATCGCTGCTGCCGAGAGCAGAGTCAGGCTGGCAGCCATGGTCAGGAGTTTTTGCCGGCGGCTCGCTCGGGCAGGGGGATAGAGAGAGGTGACCGTGATCGCAAGCAGAGCCGGAAGAATGAGATAGGCGATGCGGCTGCCGGTCATATTGCTGCTTATGTACCAGACCTGGAGATTGACTGCCGTGAGGGCGGCGGTGAGGATGGCCAGGAAGATCAGGAGGCGGGATCGCTTTCTCAATTCCTCGCCTCCTTTCATAACATTGAAAGCAAGCAGGATGCCGGTGACTGCATAGACTATCCGCAGACCTGTCTCCAGGGGATCGCCTCCCTTGACGATCTCCACATTGAAAGGATGGAGGATTTTCCAGACCGTGGAGGGGACCAGTACCCGCAAGGGTATCGACTGATTGAGCAGGGAGCCTGTGGCTCCCACATATCCACCGACGGCGGTGCCCAGTGCCAGAACTCTCACGATCAGGTAGGCTCCCAGAATCACCCACATCCAGGCGGATTTCGCCAGGGCTTCTTTCGCTGCTGACTGCAGGCCACCTCCGCTGCCTGCAATATAGAGAGCTGTCACCACTGCCGGTAGCGTGACACAGGCTTCTTTGCTGAGCATCGCAGCAGCCATGAGGATCAGAGCGGCGATCTTTTTGAATCTGCCGCCCTTCTCCATATCCCAGAGGACAATGATGAGAGTGAGCAGATAGAGACTGGCGCCCAGCAGGTCCGCACGAGCGAGGATCCAGCAGACAGGCTCGACGTTGAGAGGGTGGACGGCGAAGAGAAGCGCTATCATGAATGGTATCAGTGTCTCTTCTTTCTCTCCCGGAACGAATCTGGCCAGTAGCTTTCGGGCGAGCAGGAAAACCAGGAATGAGTTGAGGATGTGATAGAGAAGGTTGCTCAGGTGATATCCCCCGGCCTGCCCTTCGTGCACCAGGTAGTCCAGCGCCAGGCTTAGCTCGGTGAAAGGCCTGTAGAAGAGATAGAAGCTCTCGGCGCCTATCCAGGGCGACCAGAAGTTTTTCCACAAGAGCACGGGCTCTCCGTGGAAGGCGCGGTAGAGCATGGGTAGATGCCAGAAGTCGTCGGCTACGAAGTAGCAGGATAGAGCCTTGTAGAAAGTCAGAAAGATGATGAAGGTGAGCAGTGCGGCGACGATGGCTTGAAAGCGAATCATGCTGTTGACTGGCGCCGGATCCTGTTTCTACTCGCCGACTTTGAAGCCCTGGGTGCCGTTCATATGATTGAGAACGGCTGCCATCTTGGACATGTCGCCGAGTATGCGTCTTTCCTTGGTGCCGCTGGCGCTCTGCCTGAGCTCGGCAATCACATCGCTGGCGCTGAGGGCGCTTTCCACCGAGAACTCGCAGATGCCCATATGCCCGTTCTCGAGCAATTTGTAGTGGCGCCGTTTGATACCGTCTCTTGGTCTCATGTCGGCCCGGGTGAGCTTGTCGTTGCCCGCCACCAGCTCGAAGCCCGGAGCGACGGCGACGGTTGGATCGGCCGGTCCGGCGAAGGGTCCTTTGTCGAGCTGGGCCATGATTGTCTGACCCCGGCCGTCCATATTCATCACTCTCAAGACTCCATCCACCAGCTTGATCAGCATGTCGCCGTTGGCGCTGCAGGCGATGTTGCCGAAAACGGTCCGGATGATTGCCGTCTTGGAGGGCTTTTTGACCGAGACGAGAATCTCGCCCTTTTCCAGCTCTCCGACATAATCGCTTATCTGGTTGTAAACCGTGCCTTTTGTCTTCTTGACTGCGATACCGGTGGTGGAGCCATGCAGCTCGGATTCCTGCGGAAAGCTGGTGTCGCTCACCTGCTGGATACCGTTGAGCGCCTGGAAGGACTGAGTGAAAGCGCTGTTCGCCGGATAGTTGCCGGGAAAGGACGGGAGGGTCGATTCGACGTCGGTGGGTACCACGATCGGGGGAGTGACGATCGGTGTCGGTATGACAACCGGAGGCGGCGGCGGAGTGGGCTCGGGCATCGGGGGAGGATCGTAGGGTCCGGCCAGGACCGCGAATCTGGGATTGAGGAAGGCCGCTGCCAGAAAGATTGCCGCGACCAGACTCAGGAGCACTGCCGGGATCGCTCGTCCCAGGTCCGATCTCGTCTTCTTGGTCATATCGCCACGTATCACCCTTTGTCGCCCCTTATCGCCCGGCAGACCGGAGTTTTCGAAGAACAGAAAAGTATACGTCCATTGACTACCTTTTCAAGGAATTTAATGTAATATTGCTCCATGCCGGTCAACAAACTCCATATCTCCGCGATGCTGCTTCTTATTGCCCTGGGCACCATATCCGGTTGCGGCCAGAAGAAGACGGCGGCGCCAGCCAGCCCGCAGGCAAGCGAAGCTCCACAAACCGAGGAAGTGGATTATTCCACCCGGGACATGGACCAGAATATGAAAGAAGGCATGAAAGCGCTTCAAGATGAGCGCTATGACCAGGCCGAGAAGATGCTCCTCACCGCTCTAAGCCAGGTGGAGGTCTACAGCGGCCAGGAGGCTCGCACCGCCATCATCCTCAACAATCTGGCGGCGGTCTACGAAGCCAAAGAAATGTATATCCAGGCCCTGCCTCTTCTGCGCAAAGCCCAGAAGCTCTTCATCCGCGCCTATGGCACCGACTATCCGGCTGTCGCCATCACCCTGGGCAATATGGGGCGGATACTCATGAAAGAGAAGCGCTTCGAGGAGGCGGCTCAGGTCTACAGAACCGCCGCCGGGCTCATGGAGAACAATCCCAAGGTCGATAAGAAAGACTACCGGGATATGCTGGAGCGCTATCTCGAGTCTTTGAGATTCAGCAAGAAAGGCGCTCTCGCTGCCGAAGTGGAGGCCAAGCTCAAAGCTCTGAAGTAGTCTTCGCTAGATGCGGGTCTTCCTTGAAGCCCAGGCGCCACCATATTGGAGTCAGCACCACAGGCAGTATCAGGAGCAGGGCTATCCATATCTCTCTGAAGGGAAACCATCTGGGAGGCGGGCTCTGGCACACCCAGGAGCCAATACCGGTAAGCAGGCAGAAGATCGAGAAGGCCGCCAGCACCGTGGCGCTCCCGGCCCGCACCAGGCTGTCCAGGGCCGGTTGCGCCTCCTCGCCGGCGTGCAAAGCCACCGGTCCCCAGAATCCCGGCGGTCTGACTCGTTTGTAGAAGGCTGCCAGCCTGTCCATGTCCTCCGGCGGCGTGGTGAGGGAGACCAGAAAACAAACCGCTCCGGCGGTGCCCGCCAGGAGAAGGAGCTGCAGGGACTCTTGCAGGCCGGAGGCATAGAGCATCAGGACCGGTACCATGAGAAGCGATACGATTAGGCATGATATCTCTGCCCAGACATTGATCCGCCACCACAGCCAGCGGCCCAGAAGCACGACACCGATGCCGGCGCCGAAGAGCAGGCTCTGCTTCCAGGCGTCCTGGATGGATGTCAGCCTGGTCATGACGAAGATGGCCAGCGAAAGAATGACGATATTCGAGCACCTGGCCACCCAGACCAGGGCATGCCCGGAAGGCTCCCGTTTCAAGACCGACTTGCAGAAGAAGCGCTTGAATATATCGTTGGTCCAGTAGGAAGACCCCCAGTTCAGATGGGTGTCTATGGTCGAGGCCAGGGCGGCGAGCATGCCCACCATCATCAGCCCCCTGGCTCCCGGTGGAAGGAGCTCCACGATGCCGCGGACGAAAGTCGTCTCTCTTTCGGCCCTGGCGAGGTCCAGCGGCAGACAAGGATCCGGCGGAAAGATCACCAGGAGGCCCAGAGCGATGGGAAGCCAGGTGAGACCCCGGAGCAGAACCTGGGCGACGACGAAGACCAGGGCAGCTTGCCTGGCGTCCCGGTCCGACCGGCAGGCCATCGTCCTCTGGGCCAGATAGCCGCTGCCGTCGGCATTCATCTGCAAGAGCCATTGCAGACCCATGACGGCGAGAATGGTCATGGTGGCGTCTTTGGCCTGGGAAGGCGTGAAAGCCACGACCTGAGAGAAAGTGATACCGCCCGGACCACCGAGGCTCATGCCTTCCGAGAGACTGGCGATCATACTGGGGAGCCCACCGGCAGTGGCGATGATCACAGCGGCGTAGACCGCCGAGCCTGCCAGTCCGAGAGCGAATTGCACCACGTCGGTGGCGACCACGCTGCGCAAGCCTCCGGTGGTGGAATAGAGCGTGCTGGTCAGGGCAATCACCAGGATCGAAATGAAATTGTTGGTCGACCTGATCCAGATCTCCGACTGGTTGCCGACCTCGACTGTAAGAGGAGCCCCCATGGCTTTCACGATCATCTCGAAAAATTGAAATACCGGGCCGGGCAGCCACTGATCCCAGAAGAGAAAAGGCTCGGCAATTCGGGTCGCTGCCAGCAAGACGATGGCCAGACCGACACAGTTGAGCAGAGTGCCGGCATAGAGAGCCTTGATCCCGCGCAGGAAGGCAGCCGGTTTCTCGCCATAGCGGATCTCAGTAAGCTCGGCATCGGTGATCACTCCGGAGCGCCGCCAGCAAGGTGCCAGAACGAAACCCATGAGAAGAAATGCCACGGCATAGATCCACATGCGCCAGAGCGAAAAAATTCCTGCCGTGGCTATCAGCCCGGTCACCAGCAGGGGGGTGTCGGCGGCGAACTGGGTGGCTGCCATGCTCAGCCCGGCCTGCCAGCCCTTGAGGCTCCGCCCGGCAAGAAAATATTCTTCGAGATCCTGACCGGCCCGGTCTTTGGCGCGAAAACCGGCGCTTATCGCGTGAGCCAGGAAAGCAACAAGGATTATGATATCGATCATTTCCATGGCTATTCGACTATAAACCATCAACTATAATTCGGAAATGCAACCAAGATTCGTCTTCTCATTCACCGTTCTGATCGTCGCCCTGGTCCTGACCGCGGTTTTCCTCCCGGAAGCGGCACACTGCCAGGTGATCCACAACTTCGATAGTGTCATCAAGATCAATCGAGATCGCAGTCTCGATATCACCGAGACCATAGACTATGACTTTCAGGGCGGCGAGGCTCACAGCATCCTGCGCGCTATACCGGTGGTCTATAACCGCAATTCGGAGCGCTATGACGTGGCGGTCCGGGTCCTTTCGGTTGTGGACGAGAATGGATCGCATTTGCCCTGGCGAGCGACATTCCAGGGAAACAACCTGATCTTGCGAATCGGCGCGCCCGAGCTGCGCCTCTCGGGCAAGCATTTTTTCCAGCTGCGTTATCGTGTCAGAAGAGCAGTCAAGTTTTTCGAGGGCGTTCCGGAGATCGCCTGGGATGTCACCGGCGCTGACTGGCCGGTGCTCATCGAGCGGGCTCGCGCTTCGATAGTTTTGCCTGCCGGGGTCGAGCAGAGCAGCATCAGACGAAGCGCCGAGCTCGGGCGCTCCGACACCGGAGCAGACCAGGCTCCGCTTGCGGCTCCGCAAGAAGACTCCCGCGGCCGGTGGATCAGATTTATGGCGGAGGGCATTCAGCCCGGGGAGAACTTCACTGTTTTTATCGGTCTTCCCCAGAAGACCCTGCCGGCTCCGGGACCCCTGGACGACATCTGGTTCTTCCTCGGGAAATGGTGGCCATCGGTTGCTCTCCCGCTTGGCATGGGGCTCATGCTTGCTGTTGTCTACTGGCATTTCGGGAGGGATCCGGTAGCCGTGACAGGCGTCGAGGATCATTATTCGGAGACCTTCTCGCCGCGGTTCGATATGGCACCGGCCCAGGTCGGCACTCTCATCGACGAGAAGTGCGATCTCGAGGACATCATCGCCACAGTGGTGGGTCTTGCCGCGGAAGGTCATCTCAAGATCAGGCGGGTCGTCGAGCCGGGCTCTGCCGACGGCTTCGACGGGTCCGTTTACGAGCTGGTGAAAACCGAGCCAGGAGAAGGCTTTCGACCTCTGACCGCTTTCGAGAGGCTCTTTCTCGACGGTATTTTCGCCGACGCAAACTTGGTGGACGGTGCCTATCGGGTGGCCGCCACCGATCTCAGGTACAAGTTTTTCCGCCTGATTCCGGCTCTGCGCCGGGAAATCAACGAGAGCATGGTCAATGGCGGCTATTTCCGGGACAATCCAGACATGGTCAGGATGGTCTACCAGAGCCTGGCCTGTTTCCTCCTCTTTCTTGGTGTCCTCACCCTGACGGTGGGGGAGCCTGTCACTTATCTGACCACCGGCGCCTTCATCCTCAGCCCATGGGGAATCGGATTCTGCCTGGCGGCAGGGGTATCATTCCTTTTCGCGCCGGTAATGCCTGCTCGAACGAAAAAAGGCTGCGAGGCTCTCAAAGAGATCCTGGCATTTCTCAGAGCGGCAGGTACGGCTGATAAAAACCATTCGGTTCAGGACGCCCTGCGCAAAGACAACGATCTTTTCAGCCGGGCTCTTCCCTATGCCATGGTTCTGGGTGTCGCGGACACTTTCGCCCTGGGCTGCGTGGAGAGCGTTACCGAGCAGCCCGACTGGTTCGAGCCAGGCACCGGAAGGGATCTATTCGAGCCTCGCAATTATGTCTGGGATCTCGGGATCTGCCTGCGATATCTAGAAGCGGTCATGACCGCCGCTCCTTCCGAGGATGACATCGCCGCGCAGAAAAACCGCGTATTCGCCGGTAGCAGCGGCTTGGGCGGGGGCGGCTTCCGGGACCGGGCTCCTGAAGAAGAGACCGGCGGCTGAGACTTTCTCATAAATCTGCAACAAATCGGCCTGGATTGTCGTCAAGGGTGTCAGGCGACTGCCGATTCGTGGAAAATGGCAGTATAGAGTATGAATAGATCACTCCCGATTCCAGGGCTTGGGAAGGAGCAGACTAGAGATGATTAGGTCCGAGAAAAATAATCCGAGGCAGAGTCGCTTCGGGCGCAAGCGCGGCATACCGGGGATTCTGGTCGTGCCCCTGGCAATGTCCCTCATCGGTGCTCTTGCACCGCTTGCAATGGCGGCTATGGAGTCAGACGATGTCGGCATGTACGGCTCGATCACAGTATCGAGAAGAGCCCACACCGCGGCCACGGCCATGAAAAAGGGCGACTTTGGTATGGCTCAGGGCGAATACCGAACACTTATCGGGTTGAGCCCGAAGACCGAGGATTTCTATTTCGGCTTATATGAATCCAGCGTCAGGCTGAATCAGTGGGACCAGGTCGCTCTGGCCCTGGAGGAGCTCTTCAAGCTCGATCCGACGTATAAAGAAAAGCTCAATCTCGAATACGGAATCTGTCTCTATCATCAGAATCGTTATGACGAAGCCGAGCCCCTTCTCAAAAAGGCACTGGCCTCTATCAACGAGCCTTCCCTGGTGGAAGACAGGCTCAAGACCCTGATGACGAAGAGCATCATCAAGCACGAGAAGGTCATCGGCAAGGTCTTCGAATACAAAGAGCCCGAGAAATTCGTGATGCCCGAGCGTAACGTGGTCGACCCCGAGTCGGTACACGCTCACCGCTCGAAATACGGTCTCACTCTCGAAAACGCTTTCACCCAGTCCGAGAGTATTGTCGTTGCCGAGTACAAGAATTACGAGTCGGACGGGTTGATCTCATTTTTCGATCCGCCTCGCGCCAATTTCGTGCGCACCGACTTTCTCAAAGGTCACGTTCCCCTGAACCGCTCCATTCCGATTCGCTTCGAGTTTCATGAGAAGATCGGCGAGAAGAAGCCGGACGGCTGGAAATTCGATAAAGACAAGATGCCCAAGCCCGGGAGCAAATGGATTCTCTTCATCAACAGCGCCGTCCCCATCGACGGAATGATCGAGACATATCACGGCTCCTACGGACGAATGGAGTTCAATGAAGACAATTACGACAAGATCATGCAGATCATCGAGCAGCACAAGGGTCAGACTCGTTAGAGTGCCTGCCTTGACGCCTGGATTTGATTCTGAGATCGGAGGTTTGCGATGAATTTAGTTAGATTGATATCACTGGCGATGATAGTCGCTCTTTTGACGCCGCCCCTGGCCATGCTGTCGGCATCGGCGGCAGCGCCTCTCGATGAGGCGTCTATAAAACGCCGGAAGTTCGAGGTGCACAGATACCTCTGCAATATCTACCTGGCTCAGAAGAGAAAGGCGGAAGCGGCAAATGAGTTCAAAGCCCTGCTTGCCTTGAAGCCCAGAGATGCGGGAATCGAGCTCGAATACGGTACCTTCCTGGCTCACTATGGCGACTATGGCGCGGCGATCCCGCATCTCAAGATCGCCGTCGATCAGGATCCCGGCAGCGCCGATGCCAATGGAGCCCTGGGCACGACTCTGTTGCGGGTCAAGAAGTTCAGCGAGGCAATCGAGTATCTGCGTCGTGCAGCCGGCAAAGAGCCCGATAAGTACAAAAAGACCTACGAGGACGCTTACAAATACGTGGCTGTAGAGAAGCAGCGTGCGGCTATGCTCAAGAAACAGCAGGCGGCGAAGAAGCAGTACGAAGCTCAACAGCAGAAGCAAAAACAGCAGGAAGAAGACGACGACTGGTAAACCGCTTCTTATCAGCCTCGAGAGCGCCGGTTGCAGAAATGCGATCGGCGCTTTTGTCTAGTCTCATTCAATGGTATCGTTAGCGGTGCCGGCTATTTGGCCGCGGCGGTCTCGGTCTTGGAGTCTTCGTTCTCGCCGGTGACCACCACCTGATTGCGTCCGAGCTTCTTCGCGAGATAGAGTCTCTGGTCGGCGGTATGCACCAGATCGAATATCGACTCGCCGTCATCGGGGAAGGTGGCCAGTCCGCCGCTGAAGCTGCAATTGAACTGGACGCCGTCATCCGACTCGAAGGTCATGTTCCGGAATTCGGCCAGCACCCGATCGACTGCTTTGTGCATGATCTCTTTGCGCTCGCGCCTGAATGCCAGGATAAACTCCTCGCCGCCCCAGCGCCCTCTCAGATCGTCGACCCGGAATCGCCGTCCCAGAAGGGAGCCCAACTCAGCCAGGACACGGTCGCCTGAGAGGTGACCATAGGTGTCGTTGACTTTCTTGAAATGATCGACATCGAGCAGGCAGATCGTGAAATTGGATTTGATCCGCTCCGACTCGGCGAGAATTGCCGAGAGCTGCTCGGAGAAAGCGCGTCTCAGGAGCAAACCGGTGATGGTGTCTTTGTCTGAGCGCTCACGCAGGAGATGAGCGCGATCGAGCCTGACTTTGACTCTTGTGAGGAGCTCTTCGTTGACGACGGGCTTGGGCAGATAGTCGTCGCCGCCGCAGCGGAAGGCTTCCACCCGCGCTTCCACGCCGGTCTGACCGGTGAGAAAGATAATCGGCAGATCGCGCCAGCGGGGGATCTCTCTCAGGCTGCGGCATACATCGAAGCCGGTGATGCCGGGCATCATCACATCGAGAAGGAGCATGTCCGGAGGAAACTCCTGCATCACTTCGGTGATCTTATTGGGATCATTGAGAGTCTTGACGATCATCCCTTCGTTGCGCAGCACCAGAGCGACCGTGTTGGCGAAAAACTCGTCGTCATCGGTGATCAGGACCTTGGGCCTGCCTCCCTGCCGGATTGCCACCAGGTGCTGAACGGCTTTGTCCAGACTGTCGGGCTTGAAAGGCTTATCGAGATAAAGCGAAGCGCCGGCATGGGCTGCCTCGACCCGGTCTTTGACCTGGGCGTCTCCGGAGATGAAAGCCAGGGGAAGGTTGTCGTAGCCCGGCAGGCTGCGCAGCTCCCGGGCGAGCTTGAAGCCTGCCTCGGGCATTTCGGCGACGACGTTTATCAGAGCCGCATCGAGAGGGAAGTGGGCGGCTTTATCCAGGGCCTCTTTCTCGTTGACTGCTCTGACTATCTCCACAAGGCTCTCTTTGCCGAGATCCTCGATAAAGCCCAGGAACTCCTCGTCCTCGTCCACCACCATGATCCGGGCCATGGAAGGCTGGTGCTCGCCGGTATCTTCTTTTTCGTCCCTGTCTTCCTGATTGTCCTTATCGTCCTCGGCGCCCTGAACGGCTTCCATCACTTCTTGAGCTTCGACTTCACCGTCGTGCTGCGCGTCTACAAGAGTGCGGTCGATCTCGGACCAGAGATGAGCCCTTTCGTCTTCATCTTTCTCCGCCATCGAGACGGCAGTGTCCTCGATGAAAGCCATATGCTCGCCGACTCGCTTGAACCCCAGAGAGCCGCCGGTGCCTTTGATTTTGTGGGCCAGACCGCGGACCTCTTCGAGGAGCCCCCGATTGCCGGGGTCGGCTTTGGCAGCCTCTACGGCGCGGGCGACCTCGCTGAGCTTCTCCGGGAGGACCTTGGCGTATTTGGTCACCATGTTGAGAAACATGGTCTCGAAGTCTTTGAGCTTCTTCTTCTGGGCTTCGGAGCCCTGATCCTGGTTGAATACACTTTCGACCCGGGCACCGAAAACAAACGGTATCAGAGGCTTGCTGCTGATCATCGCGAGGTTGAGCTTGCCCAGACGCGGTTTCATCTCGTTGAGCTCGACTTTGTCACCGGCTACGAAAACAATCGGAACGTTCTTGGTCAGGGCTCGGGCTTTCTCCAGCCAGACCTCGGCGCTGATTCCGGGAAGCGGCGCGCCCACCAGCACAAGCTCCGGGAATTCGGTCTTGATCACTTCGAGACCCACTTCGCCGGTTTCGGCCTGGGTCACCTTGTGACCGCGGCTTTCGAAGATCGGAACTATCAACTTGCGAAACTGGGGGTCGGGGTCGACTACGAGGATTTTTTTCGCCATGAAATTTGCTTGTGAGGGGACCTCTGTCGATTGAAATATACCCAGTTGAGGGGCCGGTGCCCTGGCCGGAGCCAATCGGGTCTAGAGCGGTAGATCCGAGCGAAGCTTTCTGGGATTCTGCCAGCCCATCTCGTCAAGAGCCTCATCGAAGCCCACCCTCATGCGGCTGCAATAGTTGAGGGCGATGATGCACTGCTCTTTCTTCATCAGACCTTCCCGGATGAGAGGCAGACAGATGAAAGCCGCATCTACGGTCTTGCGATTGAGCTTGTTGGCAGCCTCGAGAATCACGACCAGGTCGCCGCCGTGCTTTTTGCGCACCTCGAGGGCATCCTTGATATCGTCGTCGGAAAGAATCCCTGCTTCTTGAATCAAGTCGAAAGCGGGCTTGAGATTGCGCTTGCCAGGGGGGCTGGTGGACGAAGGCGAGACACCCGACGGCGCCGGCGCAGCGGCGGGCTTCTTATCGTCCGGTTTTTTGGGAGCCTCTTTGACCGGCTGAGGACGGGCTTTCTGCGGCTTCTTGTCCATAGCGGTATCTTCGGGCATCAGGTGCTGGTCGATATTGCCCCCATGCTTGTGCAGGCGCCGGAGCACGTCCGGAGCCATGTCCGGAGACATTCTCTCTTCCCGGATCATCTCCTGGAGCTTGAGAGCGGCCTCCAGAGTAGGTTCGCTTATCAAGCCGGCGTCTTTGAGCATCACACCGAGAAGAAGATTGGGCCGTTTATCGAGAAGATGATAGTCCAGGGGGATTGGCGTGACATGGTCTGTCTGAGGATAAGCAGCGGGCGCATAGCCAGGTGGCATGCCCTGCGATGGGGGAGGCGGGTAGCCCGGAGGCGGATAGCCCGGTGGCATCTGCTGGGGCGGGTAGCCCGGAGGCGGGTAAGCCGGGGGCATTTGCTGGGGCGGATAACCGGGGGGCGGGTAGCCGGGAGGCATGCCCTGAGGGGGCGGATAGCCGGGAGGCGGCATGCCCTGCGGCGGAGGCGGCGGGTACTGAGCGGCGCCGAGATTCTGATAGCTCTGAGACGGCTGAGGCAGAGCCGGCTGGGGGCCGGGTGGTGCCGGAGGCGCAGGAAGCGGTGCCGAGCCTCCTATCAAGCCGCCTGTCTGGGGCACAGGAGCAGCGGCGGTTGTAGAGAACTCGTCTGTAGGCGCCAGGGCGCTTTCGTTGCCCTCGTAAGGCTCCGGAGCATCGAGGGAGAATTCGTCCGTACCACCTGGCTTGAGGAGCTCGGGCATCTTGGTGGACGAGCTGCCTTTGGGAGCCGACATCACCAGGATGTCGTACATGAACTCCAGATCGCTGGGGGCGAAAGACTGCGTCCAGACCACTTTCGAGGTTCCCGACTCATCTTGATAGAGCGTCCAGATAGGCTCCTCGATATTGGCATCCCACTGGCAGGTGACGATGAAAGCGGCACTGCCTGCCGTCCAGGGCAGCTCCACGAGACAACCACGACGGTTGGAGGCCTCGTCCAGCATGAACTTGACCTTGGACATGCTGGGGCATCCTGTTTCGGATGGTAGTTTCAGTCGGTTGCTCGAAGAATCTTCTTGTCTGGGCGGCGGTCTATACATGGTTGCCTGTCTGAGCCTTTCTAATCTCGTCAATTCTCTTATGCCACAGTTTAGCCGCTTTTACCGAAAATTCATTCAGCCGGCGCTGGCTGCTTTCACTTTTCCGGAAAAGTGGGACTCGAGGCCGCTCCAGCAGCTCAGATAATCTTTCTGCAGCAGATCCGATTCGAGGGCGAATTTTGTCGGGCAATAAACCAGGGAGCTCTCGAACATGAAAGCCATGGTGTTCTCTATTTTGGTCGGCTTCAGATCGCTGTTGCTGGCGTTCTCGAAAGTTTCGGCGTCTGGACCGTGTGCCGACATGCAGTTGTGCAGGCTGCCGCCTCCGGGCACGAAACCTCCCTGCTTGGCATCGTAGACGCCTTCGATGAGACCCATATACTCGCTCATGACATTGCGATGGTAATAGGGTGGCCGGAATGTGTCCTCCGCCACCATCCACCTTGGCGGAAAAATGACGAAGTCCAGATTGGCGGTACCGGGGATCTCGGAGGGAGAGGTCAAGACCGTGAATATGGACGGATCGGGGTGATCATTGCTGACCGTATTGATGACATTGAATTTGCGCAGGTCGTATTTGTAAGGGTAGTAGTTGCCGTGCCAGGCCACCACATCCAGAGGGCAATGCTTCATGCCTGTGCGCCAGAGCTTGCCCTGAAACTTGACAAAGAGCTCGAAGGTGCCTTTCTCGTCTCTGAAATCGGCTACCGGAGCCTCGAAGTCCCGGGGATTGGCGAGCCCGTTCGAGCCGATCGGTCCGAGCTGTGGCAATCTGAGATGCGGTCCGTAGTTTTCGCAGATATAACCGCTGGCGGTACCATCGGGGAGATTGACGCAGAACTTGATGCCTCTCGGAACAACTACCATCTCCAGCGGCCGAACAGACAATGCACCGAATTCGGTGTACAACTCGAGGGCGCCTCTTTGCGGCAGGATGAGAAGGTCCCCGTCGGCGTTGTAGAAAAAGCGGTCTTTCATGGAGGCGGTGGCTGCATAGAGATGCACTGCCGATCCCCTGACGCTGGCGATATCGCCGTTGCCGGCGATGGTCACCAGAGACTCGATGAAATCGAGATTGCTCTCCGGGGTGGGCAGCGGGTTCCAGCGAAGTTGATCCGGTGGGGCCTGGATGTCATTAAAAGGCCTGCTTTTCAAGAGTTTGTGTTGAACCTGTGTAAAGCTCTCGTGCATCACCGAAGGGCGTATACGATAGAGCCAGCTTCGCAGATTCTCATGCCGGCTGGCCACGAAGGATGTGCCGCTGAGTTGCTCGGCATAGAGTCCCAGAGCGGGCTTCTGCGGGGAGTTCTGCCCTCTTGGAAGGGCTCCGGGCAGAGCCTCGCTCTCGAAAAAGTTTCCGAATCCGGTTTGATAAGTAAATTTGTCGGCCATTTCTTCGTCCTGCTCCGGGTAAAGGATGCGCTATTTTATTGCATTATCTAATGCGATTACTTGATCCATGTTTCATTCTCACAGGTCCCCCGGTGCCGTAATATGCTGGTTACAGGAGATTGTCCGGTTACTCGAAAAGATAATGGAGGCTCGCCGGTTTGAATAGTAAACAGCGATTTGCGTGTCTGCTGGGCGTTTTCATAATTGCGTATATGGGCACCAATCCGCCCTGGAAAGAGGCCGGACCGAAAGGCCTTCCACTCGAGTATGCGCCTATCTATGCGCCGCCGGTTCCGAAGCGACCGGACGCCGGTCTCGAGATCGATTTCGCCAGGCTCCTTCTTCAGGTCGGCGTCACCGCCATCCTCACTGGCGGACTGGTGGCAGCAGGCGGCGAGGCTGCCGCCCGAGGAAGCGAAGCCCAGATTGGTCAGGACCACAAGGGAAGCAGCACCGCCAGGATCGAGGGCGGGAAAGACGAGATAGGGCAGGAAAAATCAGGGCAGGGAAAATCAGGGCAGGATAAAGCAGAGAGACCCGAGCCGGCGAAGATAGTGGCAATGCCCGGCAAGCGGATCAAGTTTCCGGGTGGCAAGAATTATGGTGAATTCCTGGTCGAGTCCGATGACGACGACGATGCCTGGGAGTGGTTCGCTGATGCCGAAGGCGAGGTGGAGCTGCCCCGGGGCAGGCCCGTGCAACTGGAGGTCACCAAAGGAAGCGCTGTGGATCTTTCCTTCGTCACTCTGCTCGATCCTGATTCGCTCCACTCCATGGATTTGAGCGAGACCGAGATCAAGGACTGGGAGCTGGCCAATCTCAAAAAACTCACCGGTCTCAAGGAGCTCGATCTATCCTCCACCGGAGTGACCAGCGAAGTCTTCAAATATCTGGAGGGTCTCACCGGGCTGCGCAAGCTCTGGCTGGATGACACCAGGGTGGACGACGGGTGTGTGGCCAGGGTCAAGAATCTGCCTGCCCTGCAAAAACTTTCCCTGACCAACACGGGAGTCACCGAAAGTGGTGCGAAAGAGCTTGCCGATAAGCTCTCGAACTGCGAAGTAGTCATCTGAGTATGGACCGAGCGAGCTTCGGCTTGCGGGCAGGCATTCGAGTTTTGCGAGCTGGCTGGATTTAATGCAACATGTGTAAAGCGGTTTGTTAATTCTGCTTGACACTGGAACCACTTGCGGTGGCAGTCCTTGAAAAACCAGAAAGTCCCGAAACCCTGATTTTACAAAAGTTCATTACTGTTGCAGGAAATTTTTCTGCGTTCAAAAAGTAATGGGCTGACCCCTGAGAAGATACTGCCCGGTCGGGGGAATTCCCCCATTGCCCCGAGCCCCGTGTCGTAGCACTATCAGTGAATGATAACTATCGCTAGCAGCAAGGGCAAAACCGATGTCGCTCCTCTGCGCGTCGAAATCACCAGCTTCGGAGCCTGGATGGTGGGGGTCGGCGCGATCATCGGCTCCATGGCCTGGCTCATGCACGGTCCCATGCTGGCCCGGGCCGGCACCCTGGCTTGCGTCACCGCCTGGATCGTGGCTGCCATCGCTACTCTTCCCCTGGCTCTGATTCTCATGGAGCTCTCCTCCATGTTTCCCCAGGCTGGCGGTCCCTACATCTACAAGTACTACGCTCTCAAGCGTCTCATCCCGGGTAAGGGAGAGCTCCTGGGATTTCTCACCGGCTGGCTGTTCTGGGTCTCGATCATGACCGGTCTCGCCTGTATGGCAAACGGTCTGGTCAACCTTGCCGCGTCCGTTGCCTATGGCGGGTCGGCGGCGGCGCCGCTCTGGTTCGGACCGCTGATTATAGTCGCTCTATTCGGCGTGACCACCGCCCTCAATCAAGTGCGGATCGGACGGGCAACGCTTATCAACAACTTTTTCACTTTCATGAAATTCGCCATGGCCCTGGGCTTTGCCGCTCTCGTGCTGATGTCCGGGAAGGCTTCTCCGGAGAGGCTTCTCACCTTCGCAAGCCCGGCCGGGAGCAGCGACTTCCTGGCTAATGTCGGCTCGGTGCTGATGCTTTCCATGGCCGGTTTCTCTTTCATCGAGATGTCCGGATGCACCTCGGCGGAGACCGCCGATGCCCGGAGAGTCGTTCCCAGGGCTATGCTTCTCACTCTTGCCACGGTCACTGCCATCTATGTGGGGATGTGTCTTCTGGTCAGCGCCTCCACAGGCTTCTCGCTCTCCTCCGACGGCTCTACCCTGGTGGTGACCGGGACGAAAATCCAGGCCACCTGTCCCGAGGTGGCGGGCTTCATAGCCGGGCCTGTATGGGGCGGGCTCTTCACCGCCGGTGTCATCGCTTCGATTGTCGGCTGCTCGTTCGTGGCGCTCCTGGGCATGGCCCGGGTGAGCTATTCCATGGCCGGCACTCGTCTCTTTCCGGAGCGATTCGCTCGCCTTGATGACTCCGGAGTGCCGAGCTATGCTCTCTGGTTTCAATTCGCCACTCTCTGCCTGATCGCAATCGGCGCCAATCTGGCATGCCGAACCGGATTGTTCGCCGACGCCTATATATTTCTCGGCGAGACCTTCGGCTTCATGTATGCCTTTGTCGCCATGCTCTACGGCGTATGCGTGGTCAGTCTCCGTTATACAGACCCGGGCATGGAGCGCGCTTTTCGCGTCGGGCGCCGGGGAATCTCGCAGTCTGGCTGGCGGCATCGGTGACGGTGCTGGTCTGGGGCTTCACCGCTTTCTTCTGCGTGCACTGGACCCATCAATTGACCGGGCTGGTTCTGCTTCTGGCCGGGATGCCGATTTATCATCACTACCGGTCTTGAGTCCGGGCCTGATTCGGGTATGACTGATTTTTTTTAATTCCCTGTCAATGGCGTTAGTTGCTAAACTTTTCTGCTTGAGACCCTGGCCGACTGCGGGAGGTTGACCGGTAATGCCTATTTTCCGCTGGATTCTCGCCTCGTTTGTGGTTCTGGCCGCGTTGTCAGGTTTCATATGCGCCCGTATGGGAGCCAGTGACGAATACGTGTCGATCTGGGGCTCGCTGGGTCTGATTGTCTCGTTATTGATTGCCGCAGTTGTTTCTCCAGGTTCGAAAGTTGCTAATTTCGCGAGGTTTTACGTGGCGGCGGCAGCGCTTTCTTCCGCTACGGTCGCTTTCGTTTTACAGTCGTATCGAGCTCTCGATCCATTGCCTGGATTGATACACAGCGCTTTTTTCCTCCTGTGCGGCATGGTTGGGTTTCTGGTTCTGAGCAGGTCGAAGGCAGAGAATGCAAATGGTGAGCATTCGCAAGAGCAAGAACCGTCTACCGGGACTGGCAAGCCACCGCAGGTGGCGGCATCGCTCCTGATTTTGGGATCCGCTGTCTCATTGGTCCTGCTCGTAGTGTGCGTGCTCTATCTCGTCCGCTATCGAGATTACATGGGCACGGCAGAGGGTCTGTGCGCAAAGGTCCAGTATAGGCTGAGCCGTGGGTCCGAAATCGGCTCATGGGCGATACCGCTGCTCGATCGGGCAATTGAAATGGATTCGCGATTCGTACCCGCCTTCGAGAAGAGAGCGCGTGCTCGCTTGATGATGGGTGACAGAGATGAAGCGCTCAAAGACGCAAAACGAGCACTTGAGCTTGAGCCTCGAAACTCGCAGTTGAAGGAGCTGCTTGGCTCAATCGAGGGGCCGAGGCGGGGGAACGATTCCTCGACCGATAGAGAGGACTTTATCATCGGCGATTAGGACTTTCGTTTCCGGACCCAGAATAGGGAGAAGCCGGGCCTTTTCCTTGCGGCGAGGCGAGCACGTAGTGCTCGCCTCCGTTGCTGGCTTCCAGAAGAGGAGTTTGCATAACGCCTCGATCGTTCAAGACATTCTCGATCACTCTCTCCCGCAGATATTCGAATGCTTGTTTGAGCGTCGTCTTAGTTCCACTCTGTCGCAGGCCTTCGATGAGATAATGGGTGAATGCGGAATTCTCCTTGTTCAGGAGCTCCCAGGACCTTTCCTCGTCCCTGCTCGATGCAAGAACTGTCGCTCCGGAGCCGCTTGACAGAAGCAGGGCGTCCGACTTTCCTGCCCCGGATAAACCTTGTGATTGGGCTCCACCGGAATGACAGGCGTCGAGAATTATGACGACTTTGTCTGTGTGGATTCGTGTCTTTAGAATGCGAATCAGATCTTGCAATGCTATTCCGGTAGCCTGAACCAGACTTGGTCTGGTGTCGCTGGTGAAAAGGTAATTCAATCCCGACGTTTGCTTCGTATCCGGGCTGGCGTGTGTGGATATGAAGAGAACGACCAGATCGCCCGGCTTCGCCATGCGAGGCAACCAGTTGTCCGCAAGATGCTCTAGAATCCTTTCCCTGGTAGCGTCTCCGTCTGTGAGAACCCGCACGTGATCAAGCGGGAAGTTCGCCTCGCGCATCAGATACTCACTAAAGTCTCTTGCATCCTTGGCGGCATATTTCAAGTCGAGCGATGGATCGTTAAATTTGCTGATGCCGATCACAAGCGCCCACTTATCGCGAAACTTCATATCTTGCCCAAGACTCGTTGCCGGTGGGATGCTGCTCTCTGCCGGACCCGGAGCCGATTGAGGAGTTTCCGGGTTGCCGCCTGCCGTGATTGGCGTGGTCTGATTACCGGTCGATTGCGGATTCTGTTTCTGCGCCAGCGCGGTTGCAATCAGGACTTTGATTTCGTCCAGGTGCGGGCAATTGTTCAGGTAGAAGATCTTGTCTGCTGATGCGATGGTGGCCTGGGCCTCCAGCATATTGCTCATGGCTATTTGCGCTCGAGCAAGCTCGACATAAGCTTCAGGCACGTAATTACTCTCTTTGAGCGCGTCTTGTGCAGCTTTGGCGGCAAGATTGAATCGATTGAGTTTGTTTTGAATCTGTGCCTTCACAGCCAGTGCTCGTGCACGCTCTAGTTTCGCAACAGGATCGGAGCCGGGGATGTCGCCCGCCTTACCTGCGTCGGCGAGAGCCGCGGTGAAATCACCCTTGAGAAGATTGACACGAGCGCGCCATGCGAAGGTTCTGCTGAACAGTTTCGGATCGATACTGATACTTACGAATCTGGCAAGCTCCTCGAGCTTCTTGCTGGCGTCCTCGTATAGTCTCTTTTGAGTGAGAGCGGCTGCTGCGATCAATTGCGCTTCCGGATCCGAGAAGAGGCCAGCCTTCGGAGCAACCAGCTGGTTTTTCTTCATACGATCGAGCTCTGCCAGGGCGTCATCCGAACGCTCGAGAAGGATCAACGCCCAGGCGCGGTTGGTAAGGAGAAGGCGCTCACCTGCCGCAATGCCCTCAGGTGTGCAGATCTTTCCGATATTCTCGAGAGCCTCGGTACAGAACTGAATCTCTTGTTCGGGCCTGCCACAAAGCTCGCATGCTTCCAGAAGCTGCCTGTAGAACTCGATCGGTACTGGAAAATGCTTGTCTCTATAGCGCGGGCCTGTTTCGAGATAGAAGCTCCTGATCGTCTCCAGATTGAGCAAGGCATCGGGAAACATGCCGTTCTCGAGAGCCGTCTTGTAGATGCCGTAATGAAGCCGCACGGGGCGGCTAATCTTTGCTTCGGCATCATGAGCTGCGAGCGGAAAAACTGTCAGCACAAAAAGCAATGCCATGAATAAACCGAAGGTGGAGAAGCGGCTATTGCTGATCATCGCGAATACTTTTTCGTGGCTTGCTCGGTGGTGCGGCGAGCTTCAGGTCGTCACCGGACCATTTGCTCCTCAAAACCGGTACTTGAAGCTCTCCCCGCTCTCTCAAAACTTGCTGCTGAACCTTCTCTTTCATAATGTTGAAGGCCTCCATTAGTTCTGTTTTCTCTCCGGCCAGGCGCAGTGATTCGAGCAGGTAGTAGGTAAAGACGCCATTTGGTTTGTCTTTGAACTCCCAGGAACGCTGGTCGATGTCGCTGGAAGCGATGACGATCTGTCCGGTTCCCTGAGCCAGAGCTGAGGTATCGACATTGCCTACCCTGAGGACGCCCTTTCCACCGGTCACCTCGGCGGAGCCGCTGTAGCAGGCGTCCAGAATCATGACGATGCGGTTTGTGCTGATCCGTGCTTTGATTATCCTGACGAGGTCTTGAAGAGCGATGCCCGTAGCATACAGCGAGTCGACCTTGGTATCATGGGCCACAAGATAATTGACGCCTTTGACGTCATAGCTCGCCGGGCTGCCGTGCGTCGAGAGATAGATCACGACGAGATCGTCGGGAAGCACCAGTCGTGGTAGCCAGTCATCGCCCAAAGCTCCGAGAATGGCTTCGCGAGTGGCTTCGCCATTCAAGAGCAATTTGACATGATCGGGAGCGAAGTTTCCTTCTTCTATCAGATAGTCGCGGAAGTCCCGGGCATCCTTATCTGCGAACTTCAAATTGAGCGCCTCGTTCTGGAATTTGCTTATGCCTATGACCAGCGCCCATTTGTCTCTAATGGGGGTTTTGACAGGAGCGGGTCTGTCTTCGGCTGCCGGTCTTGAGGATGACACTTGAGAAGGAGCTTCCGCCGCTGGCTTATTCAGTTCAGCTCTCAACGCCTGAGCTTCTGCAAGGTCGGAGTCCAAGCAGAGAGCTTTGTCATTGGCGGTCACCGCTTCCTCTCGCTTTTGCGTCGACTTTAGAGCCATTGCCAAAGCCCAGTATGCTTCAGCAATTTCCGGATTGATCTTGATCGCTTCCTGCGCATCCGAGATGGACTGGTCGAATCTACCCAGCCCATTTTGCGCGACGGCTCTTACGACCAGCGCCCGAGCCTTCTCCTGGGTATATTGGTAGGCTGTGTCCGCGGGAAACCGCAGTGCCTTGTTCGCTTCGTCCAGCGCCTTCGAAAAATTGCCCTGGGATGAATAGATCTTGCTTCTGAGAATGCGGGCAGGTGACACTTCCAGGCACCGCTCCATGCTTGCCTTGGTAACGATGCGCTCGCTCAACTCCATGGCTCGCTGACTCTCGCCTTTCAGAAAACGCGCCCATGATTCGAGGTAATCCTCGTGTGCCTCGCTGCAACCATAGTATCCGGGATCTAGTGGGCGTGCGCTTTTGCGCCTGTATGTCTCGAGCTCGTCAAGAGCTTCGTCGGGCTGTCGCAAGACGAGATATGCTTGGCATCTGTCTTTGCGGAACAGGTTCTTGGTTTGCTCGCTGTTGAATTCGTCGAGATTATCGCCGTTTTCTATAGCATCGTTGCAAGTGGCAAGCGCGCCTTTACCGTCGCCGCGAAGTACTTGAATGCGCCAGAGCTCGTGATAGAGGCCACTTAGATCTGGCGCTGGTTTCAAGCGCTTACGGTCGGTAGTCTTCAAGAAGGCGATCAGCGAGACAAGCCTCTCCTGGCGTAAACGCAGCTGGTCGTCGGGCACGCTCTGGTATAGCTCGAGGTAGGTTCTGTAACTCGATCGCCCGGCTGAAACAGGCGAGCAGGAGAGTCCCATGACAATCAGGACGAGGTAAAATGTCAGGAGAATCGTTTTCCTTTGGCGGCGAATCATTGTATAAGAATAGCGCAACATTAGCGCTGCAGGGCACTAGCTGAAAATCCTGTACTCTACGGCGTACTTTATGGTCAGAGTCATTGTCAGAAGGGCGCTTCCCAGGAAGCGGCGCTTGAGGGGAAGATGGGCCTGGATGAAATAATTCGCCGCGAAGGTGATGGGCAGATTGGTGAGAAATGAGATGGAGCCTGTTCTCAGGCAGTGCAACAGAGTGCTCCCCCATTCGATCTGAGAGAAGGGCGTGGTGGCGCAGGTGATGAAGAGCATATGCCTGGCCATCCAGAGAGGGTTGAAATAAGCGGTGGCGCCCAGGGTCTTGCCGAGCCAGTTGAGATAGTTGTGCTGGACCCTGGTGGTGAGCATCTCGAGCGGAGGATGTTTCGCCAGGGTCTCATCGCTCACGGTAAAAGTCTCGAGCCTGTGGAACCAGTACGGGATCTCGATCCGGTAGAAAGTGCCTCCCAGGATCATGATGACGATGGTCCGGGCTAGGGAGAATTCGCCGGTGATGAGCTGCCCGATCAGGTCTCCCATGGGATAGAGAACCCAGCCGACAAAGTGGTTGAGAAGCTTCGATCCGCCTCTGTGCCCGCTTTCGCCCAAGGTCTCAGGAGTCCACGAGCTCGTGCGCTCTCTGGGCTGCTTTCACCACTGCTTTGATGAGGGTGACACGAAGCTTCCCTTCTTCCAGCTCCATGAGACCGTCTATGGTGCAGCCTGCCGGGGTGGTCACCATATCTTTGAGCAGGGCCGGGTGGGCCTTTGACTCGAGCACCATGCGGGCTGCACCATACATGGTCTGGGCGGCCAGCAGGGTGGAGACATCCCGGGGGATGCCCAGCTTCACACCGGCTTCGGCCAGGGACTCGATGACGACATAGAGATAGGCGGGACCGCTTGCCGAAAGCGCCGTCACCCCATCCATCAGGGATTCGTCGAGAAAGACCGTCTCCCCAACGCATTTGAAAATCGACTCGGCTGCTGCCAGGTGCTCGTCGGTGGCATAGAGTCCGCCGCATAGACCGGCCATGCCGGCATTCATCACCGAGGGTGTGTTGGGCATCGCCCTTACCACAGGCACCTTCGTCTTCAAGCGCTGCTGGACGAAATTCGTCGATACCGAGGCGGCAACCGAGATTACCAGCTGATCGTCTCTCAGCACGTCGCTTATCTCGGTGACCACTTTGTCCATATTCTGAGGTTTGACAGAGAGGATGACGATGTCGGCGTCCTTTACCATGGCGCGATTGTCGAGACCGGCTTTGATGCCGAGCTTCTCTTCGACGCGCTTGATCGAGCTCTCCTGCTTGACCGAGCCCGAGATGTTGCCGGCATCCATGGCGCCATTGCGCAGGAGACCGGCGATAAGGGCTTCTCCCAGCTTGCCTACCCCGACTACGGCCAGTTTTTTGTCTTTGAGCATGAGGTCCTCCGGGATTTCGATCAGTTGGTCTTGAGAATGATTTTGCCCGTGGACTGGCGGCTTTCTAAGAGCCGGTGGGCTTCGGCTGCCTCCTCCAGGGCGAATTCGTGAGCGTGCCTGAGCTTGAGCCAGCCTGCTTTGATACCGAAGAGCACATCGTGGGCCCGGGAGAGAATCTCGTCTCGATCGTTCATATGATGGAAAAGGCTGCCCCCGCAAAGACGGACCGACTTCTGCTGCAGAACGTTCGGGGAGACAGGCTCGGCTCTGCCGCTGGCCGAGCCGAAAATGACGATGGTGCCGCGCACCGCCACTGCCTCGAGATCGCCTTCGAAAGTCGATTTGCCGACCCCGTCGAGGATCAGTTCCACGCCCTTGCCGCCGGTGATCCGCTTGACCTCGGTGGCGAAGTCCCGCTCGTTATACAGGATCACATGGTGGCAGCCGGCTTCCCTTGCCAGCTGGGCTTTCTCTTCAGTGCTCACGGTCCCGATCACCTCGGCGCCCAGATGTCTGGCCCACTGGACTAGAAGAAGCCCCATACCGCCGGCTGCGGCGTGCACCAGTATGTGGGTATGAGGTCTGGGCGGGCGGTATTCGTTGATCAGATAATGGGCGGTCATGCCCTGGAGGGGAAAACAGGCTGCCTCCTCGAAAGTCATCTTGTCCGGGATCCCGATGAGATAGCCGGCCTCCACTATGGCCGCCTCGGCATAGGCGCCGGGCTGGCCGGTGTAAGCCACCCGGTCTCCGGGAGCGACTTCGGTGACGTCCTCGCCGACTTCCTCGACCACGCCTGCCGCCTCGAGACCCGGTGTATAGGGCAGGTCCACCGGATAGTCGCCGCGGCGGCGGTAGATGTCGATAAAGTTGAGACCCGCCGCCCTGATACTGACCAGGACCTCTCCCCTGCCAGGCTTGCCCGGCTCGACTTCTTTGAGCTCGAGAACCTCGGGCCCGCCGTATTTTTCGATGCGGATTGCTCTGGTCATGGCTTCCTCTTCTAGAATGAATAGAACAGGAAGAGGATAGATTAACTAGCGGGGTCCTGTCACGACCGGTTCTTTACATTGCAGCTTCAGATAATCGAGAAAGCGCTCGATATGTTGATTGACAAGCACCTGCTCCTGGCAGGGGAGGCTGGTCAGATGGTCCTCGAAGGCGAGGTTGGCGCGATCTCTAATAGCCATCACCAGACTTATCATTTTCTTTCTCCTCATCTATGCTTGTGCTCCGGGTGCCTGTGTTCAATCTAGGCGATGGAGCGCTTGAAAACACCGGGCACATCGATCGGTACAAGCTGGGGTTTACCCTGAGCGCTCTCCGGAAGAATTCCAGATGACCATCTTTCACCGACTATTCCTGCGCACATCGGCGGCTAAGTCATCGGCTTCTACCGGTGCCAAGGGCGGCGAGTCGAAAGCACTCAAGCCCCGCAATATCACCCTCTGGGTTCAGGTGCTGGTGCTCACGCTTCTCGCCTGGTTGTGCTTCGCTATATCCATGGGCGGATTTTTCGTGGCAGACGATATCTGGCAGGTGAACTTCGCCCAGAAAGTCTTTGCCGGCAACACCGAATTGATCTGGCGCAATTTCACCAGCAATTACTTGCAGCTTCCCAGTTTCGATTTCTACCGGCCCCTTCTGGGCTTTACTTATTTGCTCGATTATTTTCTCTTCCAGACCAATGCCGTCGGCTATCACATCCACAGCCTGCTTCTCTATACCGCCAGTGTCCTTCTTCTTTTCCAGCTCGTGCGCACTCTCACCGCTACCTGGCCCGAGCTCAATTCGAACTCGGCAGCATTTTTCAGCGCCGCGCTCTTTGCCGTATCGCCTCTGCATTGCGAAGATGTCTGCTGGATCTCCGGGCGGGCGGATCTTCTCTGCGCGCCCTTCTACCTGCTCAGCCTGATCCTTGTGGCGCGCTCCCATCAGAAAGGCGAGAGAAAGCTCTATCTTCTGTCTCTTCTGTGCTTCTGGCTGGCCATGTTGAGCAAGGAGATCGGAATCGGGCTTCCTCTGGTGGTGGCGGCTTATTACTTCACCTGGCCTGTGGAGGATCGTTTCACCGAGCCTGTCGAAGTGGCACCCTGGAGACCTGCCCCACCTGCGCCCAAGCTGACCAGACAACAGATTCACGCCCGGCGCGCCCTCTCCCGGAGGAAGGTAAAGAAAGCCAAAGACCAGGAGGTCGAGAGCGATTCGCCGGGTCATGGCGATGAGAGCGAGTCGAGATTCAGCATAAAAGAGCGTTTGCTCTTTGCCGCCCGTTATTCATTTCCATTTTTCGTCTCGGCCATTCTCTATCTCTTTGTGAGATACAAGGCGCTTGGCACCATTATCGGTGGCTATAGCGGCATGATGGGAGGGGCTCTCAATCGTCATGTCATCCTGCGTTGGTTCGAGCCCGGTACTATCGAGCGGATGCTCCTGCCCTTCCCCGAGAGTGTTACCGGGGGCGATCAGACCCTGCCCTGGATCCTGGGACTCTGCCTTTTCGGTTGTGCCGGCATCGCTGTGATCAGGCTGGTGGCGAGGAGCAACCCCCTTGCCTGGTCTCTCTTTCTCCTGGTCTGGATGTTCTCCACCCTGATTCCCCTGGCCAAGCTCTGGGGGGTCGGACACGACCTGCAGACAAGCCGCCTGCTCTTCTTTTTCACCATGGGATATAGCGTTCTCTGGCCGGTGCTCATGTTCCATCCGCCCAGGAGCTATTTGCAGTTCAAGATCCCCGCCAACGCCAATCGCAATCTCGGCTATGCCAGCGCTCTCATCGTCTCGATCATGGTCCTGGTCCTCTCCTGGACTTCTTTCTCGACCTCGACATTCTGGGTGGCTGCCGGTCAGGAGTTGCAGGAGATCTGGAAACAGACCGCGGCTCTCGCCCGCACTTTGAAAGAAGGCGAGCGGGCACTGATTCTCGGAATCGCCAAGGATTACAACGGCGCTCACGTGAATTTCAACGGCTCCACCTTTCACCACCTTCTCGGCCCTCCCTGGCTGGAGAAAGATCTATCTTCCCGGGTCGTCACTTTCGAGCCTTTTATCGTCGGTCCTTTCGAGGTTTTCAATGCGAGCCGATTCAAGGCTATGCTGGTGACTCCTGGTATCAAAGGTCCTTATCTCTGGAGCCGCGAGAAAGGCAAGCTCGAGAAGATCACGATCAGTGGACGCACCGACCTCCCCTGGCTGCTCGATCTTCCTTTCACCACCCGCAAGAAAGACAGCCCAACCGGCTGCGCCTGGACATATAAGGGCAAGGGTCAGGCGAGCATCAATCCGGAAAGCATCACCATAAGCGATACCAGCCACAATGATACGCTGGTGGTGGAGGGTCTCAATCTATCGCCTCTACGTTATGACTTCCTGATGCTCGACCTCAAGGTCAAGCCCCGGCAGGGTGATCTCAGGAGTCTCTTGCCGGCGGCCATCTCATGGAACGATGCGCCCCGGGACAGGCTTGTGAGCGACTGGATCGTTCTGGCGGTGCGCCGTGATATGCTGTCGGACTATCGTACTCTGAAAGTGCGCACGTCTCATTACTGGCGCTGGTTCACCCAGGGTCCGGTGCGCTCTCTGGTGATTCAGCTTCCGGACGCCGCCGAGGTCAGTCTCAAGAATGTCCGCCTGGTATCAGGGGATATGATGATCCCGTATATAGATCTCGACGGTTACCGGCAGCTCAACAATGGCGAGTACGAGGTCGGCTCCGAGCCGCTCACTTTCCTTTTCGATGCTTCTATGGTCCCTGGCGCCACCCAGGTCGAGCTGGAGATCACCAGACCCAACTATTTCTTCGACAACTACCTGATGGCCACCGACGAAAGCGAGGTGGCCAGAAGGCTGGTGGTTCGATTGCCTCGCGGAGCCACCAGGCTCGGTCCCGAGAATTTCCCGGTGCCGGCTTATTATGAGGTGCGGATCCGGGCTCTCGACGATAAAAACATGCCCCTGGGCGATTTCTCCGATCCTGTCACTATCCTTAGAGCAGGCGGCGGCCTGGATACTTACTTGCACTGAGGTCCCCTATGGCAGACGAGAAAAATCCGCTGGTCTGGGTTCTGGTCTTGCACTGGCGAGGCATCGAGCATACGCGCGCCTGTCTCGCCTCGCTTGCCGGGCTCGCCTATGATAACTATCGGGTTCTTCTTGTCGATAACGGCTCGGACGACAGGGACGGAGAAACCCTCCAGGCGGAGTTCCCGGCGGTGAGCCTTCTGACCCTGGAGAGCAACCGGGGTTTTTCCGGGGGGTGCAATGCCGGTCTCGAGTACTGTCTGGAGAGGGAGGCGGATTTCGTCTGGCTGCTCAATAATGACGCCACGGCGGCTCCGGAGAGCCTCAGCTTGCTGGTGGCGGCGTCTCGTTCTATGCCCAGGGTAGGGGCCCTCAGCGCTTCCATCGTGGAGCGCGACCAGGAGGGCCGGGTAGTCTCCCGCACGGGACGCGGAATTTTCGACTTCCTCAATGCCAAGGCCAAGCTCAAGCCCCCTGCCGGCGACGAGGTCTGCGAGTGCGACTGGCTCTCCGGCGCCAGCCTGCTTCTGAGAGCCGAGGCCCTGAGAGAAGCCGGTCTTCTCAATGACGATTATTTTCTCTATTTCGAGGATGTCGAGCTCTCAGTCAGGCTGCGCTATGCCGGATGGAAGCTCCTTCTGGTTCCCGGTGCCGAGATCGAGCACGTGGATGGTGCCTCCACCGGCGACGAGCTCCGGGCCTGGCGCTATTACTACTTTGCCCGCAACCGTCTCTATTTCTTTTCCGGGCACCCCAATCCGGCTGTCAAGCTGTTTTGCACCGCCAGGGTCTTCCTGCATCTTCTTCGCCATGTTCTCACCTCGCCGTTTCGTGGTCGGGAAGGGCGCGTGAAGCTACGGGCCGAGTACCTGGCTGTTCGGGACTTCCTGGGACGGCGCACCGGCAAAGTCGAATACATCTGAGTCGCTTGCTATATAATATGGGGCTTATGCCGAATCGTTCAGACAAGCGCTTGCTCGAGATCCGCACCATCGGTGGTGCAGTCTTGCTTATGCTTCTGGCTAATCTCTCGACTCCTCCGGCTTTTCCCGCCGATGCGGTGGAGAGCAAGTCGGAGTCCCCGGATCAAGGAAAGACCAGGGCGGATCTCAATCAGCAATGGGACGAGCTCGAGCAGTGGGCCGAGCAAGCTTTTATCGACGGCAAGAAAGAGGAAGCCCGCAAGCTCTGGATGAAGGCGCTGCTGTTCGCCCAGGAAAACGGGCAGGAGCTCAATGCCGCCACCACGCTCAATCAGCTCAATCATCTGTTTGTCGAGACAGGGGAGTACGCAGAGGCATTCTCCTCGCTTACTCAGGCCCTCGAAATCAGAGAAAGGCTGCTTGGCAAAGAGCATATTCTCACCGCCGAGAGCCTGGGCAACCTGGCGCTCATCAATCACAAGCTTGGTCACGATAAGGAAGCCGAGGATCTCTACAACCAGTCTCTGGCCATCAAGGACAATCTTCTCGGCAGCGACAGCCCGGAAAGCGCGGTAACCCTCCATAATCTCGCCGAGCTCTATAGCAAGCACCGGCAGTACGAGCAGGCTCGCAGGACTTTCGACCGGGCTCTTTCGATAGACAGGAAGCACAACGGCGAAAACGATGTGGAGGTGGTGAGGGATCTGATCAGTCTGGGGATCAATTCCTACCGCTGCCGTAAGTGGGAAGAGGCGCGAAGCCATCTGGAGGATGCCCTCAAGCGTATCGAGCGGGGCGAGGACAGTGACAAGCCGGAGACCAGATTGGTCAAGGAAAAGGAGAAGCTGTCAGCCTTTCACTACCTGGGGCTCTGCCAGGCTCGCCTGGGCGATCATAAGAAAGCTCGAGAGTATTATGCTCTGGCCCGGGAGATCGGGCACAGGCTGCATGGAAAGCACCATCCCGCCAACACTATGGCGCTTATCAATCTCGGGCGCAGCTCGGAGGAGCTCGGCGAGAACCAGGAAGCCGAGAAGCTCTTCATGGAGGCCCTGGCTCACGAGAAGTCCCGCGATCCTGTCGATCCATTTTTGCTGACCCGGTGCAACCTCGAGCTCGGGCACTATTATCACCGGCAGGACATGAGCGATCAGGCCGAGCAATTCTACCGCGATGCTCTGAAGACCTACAAAGATCTCGAAGAGCACGAGCAGCGCAAGCTCTACGAGCTGCCCGCAGCGATGGCGGATCTCCTGCGCAAGACCGGCAACAAGGACGAGGCTGAGGAAGTATCCAGGCGTTATCTGCAAATTCATACCCCGCACAGAAACGAGCATTTCCGTTTCGAATAAGAGGAGGTGAGAGAGCTGTCCCCGTACCTACTGCAAGGCGAAGTCAAAGACAATCATCAGAGGGAGATTCCCGCTCAGTACAGCGCGCAGGTGGATACTCTCTACGGTAATACGGCGGACTCCTATCTGAAGGAGGATGCCGCCACCGGTCAGCACTATGTCGATCTCAACGCCGCCATGACCACTTATCGTGGTGCCTGGCTCTACGGTCAGGAGCATATCATCACCCATCTCGGACGGCTGCGTGCCGAGTGGGAGCAGTTCTGCCCGGTCCCCGCCGATCTGGGCGACGGCATACTGCTCCGGGGCAACGTCCTCTACCGGCACCAGGACGGAAGCTGGTCGCGATCGGACGATCAGTACGAGGGTAGCCTGCGCACCCTTCACGGTCTGCACGGGGGACGGTTCTTCGTAGGCCGTACGCAACATACTTTTCTGGGCCGGCAGCTTCCCAACGGCCGGCTGAAAGTGGTGGCGGATCTGGATATCCCTCTGACCCACAAATCGCCATCCAATCCTCTGGTGGCTGTGGGATCGCCGCCGGCTGCGGGAAATTCCGCCTCCTATCAGCGTCAGGCCTTCACGCCGCCGACTCTGTCTTATCCTTCCTATGAGTCCAGTTATGATGGCGGCTTTTGAGTGAGCCCGGCCATAGAGCTCGCGAATCTGAGCAAGAGTTTCGTGGTCAAAAGCGGTAAGGGTTTGAAGCGCGAAAGCAAGGAAGTCGTGGCGGTCGATGCCATCAGTCTCGAGATCGAGGAAGGGCAGGCGGTGGCTTTCGTCGGGCCCAATGGCGCCGGAAAGTCTACTACGATCAAAATGCTCACAGGTATTCTCACTCCCAGCTCCGGCGAAGCAAGGGTGCTCGGCTTCGTGCCCTGGAAGGAGCGAACTCGCCTGGCCCGGCATATCGGCGCCGTTTTCGGCCAGCGCTCCCAGCTCTGGTATCACTTGCCTCCCGGCGATACTTTCGAGCTTCTCTCGAGGATCTACAGCCTCGACCGGGACAAGTACAGGCAGAGACGGGACCATCTGATCGAGATCTTCCAGATGTCCTCCTATCTGGAAACGCCTGTGCGCAAACTATCCCTCGGTCAGAGAATGAGAGCGGAAGTGGCTTGCAGTCTTTTGCATTTCCCCCGGGTGCTCTTTCTCGATGAGCCCTCCATCGGTCTTGATGTCATCGCGCGTCAGGAGCTCCGGGAGCTGATCCGCAACTGGAACCGGGACGAAGGAATAACCGTTTTTCTCACCAGCCATGATGCCGGCGATATCGAGTCGGTGGCCAGGCGTGTGATCATCATCAATCACGGGAGGGTCGTCCTCGATGACAGGGTCTCGAACGTGAAGCGCAATTATCTCGACTCGAAAGTAATCAGCGTCAAGTTTCGCGAGGAGCCCTCGAATATCGCTATGGAAGGGGTTGAGACTCTCAAGTCCTCGTATCACTCGGTCAAGCTTGCCGTGGACACGTCCCTGGTCTCCATCGAAGCCGTGATCTCCCAGGTTCTCAGAGCGGCACCGGTGGCCGACATCACTATCGAGAATCCGTCTCTCGAGAGCATCATCGCCCATATCTACAGCCAGCACTGAGGTCACGAACAGGTAACGTTCGTCGCCTATGCTTGTTCGTTAGACCGGCGGAGTTGAAATCTCAGGGGGTTTTGATATGGGCGAGAAGGCAGCGGTCGAAAAGGTTCTTGGAGTCGGTGACATCCAGGATAAGTTCAATACCATCGATAGCAACGAAGACGGGCAGCTCGATCGTGACGAGCTTACCGCATACGGCCGCAGCACTCCTGCTAACTCAGTGGTGCAGGAGGTGATCAAGCACTTCGACGAGATCAGAGGACTGAATGACAAGAAAGGCTCTGAATCGAATGGAATAGAGCTTGCGGACATCGATTTTCTCTCGGATCTGGGTCGAGAGTCCTTTTATGACAAGTTCTTTTTCGAGAAATCCAGAGATCTGGCTCTGAAGAATTTCGAGGGAATTGACGCGGACAAGGATGGTAAGTTGACCGCCTCAGAGATCAGGGCCTTTCGAAGGACTCACGGTGGCAGCGAGGAAGATCAGTCTCAGCTCGGCTATCTGGCTCGCCGTGCCGACGGTATCAGCGCTCTCAGCGCAAATGGATTCGTAGACAGATTTGCCAGACAGAATATCGTCGATAATACAGCCGCCTCCGGAAGAGATTATCCGACCTCTTATTTCACCAGTCCCTGGACCAGGGAGTCCCTGGGACGAACTATCGAGCGGCAGCTCAATGAGACCAGAAGGAATGTGTACCGGCATGAGTTCGCTTCCGACTGGTCCGATGCCGGTCATATGGTGGGAATCGGTATCGGCGTTGCCGGAGGCATGGCCCTCAGCGGCGGTCTTCTGGTGCCCATGGGTACAGGCTATGTATTCGGCAAGGTCGGAGAGTATGCCGGGGGCAAATATGGCGCTTATCGCGGCGGCAAATTCTATGACCAGAATCAGACCGAGAGAATGCAGAGACTTTTCAAATAAGGGCCGGCGTTGTAAAAGTAAGTCAGCATGACTGGCTTATCCAAATACTTCTACATTGCTATGACCTCTGCCAAGTCCAATGTCGCTTATCTTGGCGAGGTGGCCAGCCGGGTCATTTTCCTGGCGGTGATTCTCTATATATTCTTGAGGCTCTGGCAGGTCACTTATGCCGAGACAGGCGCCAGCGAGCTGGGGGGATTCACTCTCGCCCAGATGCTCTGGTATCTGGCTGTCACCGAGTCGATCATTCTCTCGACTCCGAGAATCACGCAGATGGTCGATCGGGACGTGCGCACGGGCGAGCTCGCTGTGCATTTGATCAAGCCCATGTCTTATCCTCTCTATTGTCTGGGCACCAGCATGGGCGAGAGAGTGGTGCGCTTCGCCCTCAACCTCGGTGTGGGGCTGATTATCGCCGTCATTTTCGTCGGTCCGATCCCGCTCGGGCCACCAGGTATCGCCTGTCTTCTTCTGGCTCTGCCCCTTGCTTTCGTCCTCGATTTCCTGGCCAATTTCCTTATCGGTCTGGGCGCATTCTGGCTCGAGGACACCACCGGTCTGGTCCTGATCTATTCGAGAATAACCATGATCCTGGGAGGGATGCTCATTCCCATCGAGTTGTTTCCGGAAGCCATGCAGTCCTGGTTGAGAGTCTTGCCGTTCGCCAGCATAGTCTACGGTCCGGCGAAAATGCTGGTGGCTCCTTCAGCCGGCGCCCTGGCCGAGCTCCTGATCATTCAATCGCTCGGAATCGTCGGGGTGGGCGCTCTGGTCGTCATCGTATATGGTATCGCAAGCCGGAGGTTGTTCGCCAATGGCGGCTGAGATTACCGGGAAAGAACAGTCGTTGCTTTCTCGATTTTCCAACTATCTGGGTCTGGTGGGCGCTTATACTCGATTCAACTTGAAATCGCAGTGGGCATACCGGGGCGCCTTCATCTCGCAGATGTTCGCCATGGCTGCCAACAATTTCGTGTGGGTGGCCTTCTGGGCTCTCTTTTTCGAAAGGTTCCCGGTGCTCAGGGGCTGGGGGGTCAAGGACGTAATCACGCTCTGGGCGATTGCCTCCACCGGATTCGGTATTGCCCATACCGTCTGCGGCAATGCCCTGGCTCTGCCCTGGTTGATTGCCAGGGGGCAGCTCGATGTCTGGATGCTCTATCCCCGGGCTCTGCTTTCCCATGTCCTGCTCGGGCGCATGAGTGCCACTGCATGCGGTGACACTGTCTTCGGCTTTGCCGTCTATGCGCTTTTCGTGCGCCCGGACCTTCCGCACTTTCTCCTGTTCGTGGCGCTTTCCTTCGCCGTCGCATTCCTTTTCGTCGGTTTCAGCATCCTCACCGGCAGCCTGACGTTTTTTCTCGGTAATGCCGAGGGGCTCGCCGAGCAATGGCGTTTCTCCATGATCACATTCTCGACCTATCCGGCGACCCTGTTCGAGGGGGTCGTGAAGATCATTCTCTACACCCTCATACCGGCGGCATTCGTGAGCTACCTGCCGATCGAGGCCCTGCGCGAGATGTCATTGTATTATTGCCTGCTCACCGTGCTCGGTTCGCTGGTCGTCCTTCTCGCCGGGGTCTCGGTCTTCTATCTGGGCTTGAAACGCTACGAGTCCGGAAACCTTACCGAGATGCGCGGTTGAAGCAGATTATTGGCATTTATCGATTATTTTAGAGACGATGAGATTTTATAGGGTAATCAGGCGGGTAAAGTAATCTATAAGATTAATCGGTTTGGAGCCGGATCGTTCTATGTATCGACCAAAGAAGCATGTACGCCTGACTGCCCTGACTACTGCGCCCAGGGTGGCCGACGTCAAGTCCCTCCTCTCGGAGGCTACCAAAGCCCGTGGCTGTACCGTGGAGCTGCCCTGGCGCAACAAGCGCACCAAGGTCCACTACAGTCTCACGGTCCGGGTCGAGCTTTCCGGGGGCGACCCGGTATGGACGCTCTATGAAGGAGAGGGGGGCGGCTCCCGGGTCGTCTGGAGCTCCTCTTTCGAAGATGTGGACCTGCTTTACGACGTGCTTACTCTTTCCATCCCCGAGGAGGTCAGCACTGCTCTTGCCGATGACGAATGGGCGGTGGAAGGAGGCAGGTCTTCGGCGGCCAGACCTTCGCGCGAAGTAGCCAGTCTCGATGAGAAGCCGCCTGGCTTCTACGAGAGCGGTCTTCTGAAAGAGGAAGATCTCGAGTATTACAAGCAGAGAGAGCGGGCCAAGCCCGAAGATAGGGAGCCTGTCAGGGCGAAGGAGCCTGAGCCGGCCGCGGCCAGGGAGCCGGAGCCTCAGCCCAAGCCCCAGCCCAAGGCTGACCCTGAGCCCGAGCCAGCCCCGGCTGCCGCTCCCAATCCGCAGTCATCCGGAGCCTACCCGCAGCAACCCTACCCGGCGCCTTATCCCATGCCCGGAACTCCATACAGCTCAGGCGCCTATCCGGTACCTCCGGGATACGGCTACCCGCCCGGCTACCCGCAGGGCTATCCACCGGGCTATCAGTATCCGCCCGGGTATCCGCCCCATGGCTACCCGCCGGGCTACCCACCGCAGGGGTATCCGGGCTATCCCCCGGCTGCCGGGACCGTCGCCGTACAACCCGGCGGAGTCCCTCCGGGTCAGGTCGACACTCCCGGTATGGCGGCTGCAGGAGAGACTGCCGGTGGCGAAGGAAGCAAGAATCGACCCAATGTGAAGCTCGGGCAGTTCCTGGTGGAATCCGGTCTTGTGCCTCAACTGACAGTGGACGCCGCTTTGCAGCTGCAGGATCTGGTCCGCACCGGGGCCCTGCCTACGGCGAAAGCTGCCGAGGCGGTCCGCCGAGCGCATGTGCGGGGAGGGCAGGTAGACCCGGCTATAACAGCCATCGGGCGGCAGGCCAGGGAAAGCCTCCAGAATATCGCCCCGCCCCTGGGGCAGATTCTCGTGGAGGCGGCCATATTGAGGGGACCGGTGCTGCGAAAGGCCCTTTATCTCCAGCAGAAAGTCCGCAATGGAGCCCTTTCCAGGCAGGAAGCCATCGATTCTCTATGTGCCGAGGTTTTCGGTGTCGGAGGCGAATCGGAGAAAGCCGGCGAGACCCACGAGTCGCAACGGGCTCTGGATCTGCTCAAGGCAGCCGGGCTGGTGAGCGACTTCGATCTCGAGACGGCCAACAAGGTCAAAGAGAAGCATGGCGGGCGGATAGTCAGTATCCTTGCCTCGGCGGGCAAGCTCGACAAGACCACGGTCGATGCCGCCATCGAGAGCGTGGAGCTGATCAGCGCCGACAAGCTCAAGCATGATAAGGCGATCATCGCTCTTCATTACTGCCAGCGCAGCCGGGTCGGCTTGAAAGAGGCCCTTAGCGAGCTGGGCTGGCACGATCCCGGGGAGAACGCCCTTCCGGAGGAGTGAGCTTTAAGCCAGGTGAATACCCAGTCCCGGAAATTCGTCTTCTTAGGATTCGGTAATGTCGCCCGTTATGTCAATCGGGCGGTTCAGAATACTGTGAGCCCGTCCTGTGACCCTAAATTCGGTACCACACGCTCGAGCTCCAGGGCGCCCGATCTGGAGGAGCAGGGAATCTCTCCCATAGTCCTTTCTGACCTGGAGATGGCGATGCCCGCCCTGTCGGAGGCTTGCCGGGATGCATTCGTCCTGGTCTCCTTCCCCCCCGACCGGAGCCTGGAGGAATCTCTCGGCTCCTGCGTTGCCGGAGCGAGACGAATTGTCTATATATCCAGTACCGGCGTCTATGGCAGGCGGCGCGGCGTAATAGATGAGAGCACTCCGGTGGACCGTGATGACGAGCACAGCACTGCTCGTCTCGAATCGGAAGCGCTGTGGCTCAATAGAGGAGCCACAGTCATCCGGGCGCCGGGGCTCTACGGTCCCGATTACGGGCTTCATCTCAGCCTGCTTGCCGGCAAGTACCGTCTTCCAGGAGACGGCGAGAGCTATACGTCCCGGATTCATCTGGAGGATCTGGCCAGGATCGTCCTTGCGGTTTTCGAGAAGGACCTGGCAGGGCGCGTCTTCCTGGCAGGCGACCTCTATCCGTGCACCAAGAAGGAGATTGTGGAATGGCTCTGCCGGCGTCTTGCAATCGAGATGCCGGGCAGCGTGCCGGTGGAAGAAGTTCACTATACTCAAAGAGGCGACCGTCGCATCGATGCGGGCGCCATTTTGCGGGAGCTCGATCTCAGGCTGCTTTATCCTACCTTTCGAGAGGGCTTCGCTGCCTTCACCGGGAAAGCTCGATGAGAGCGATCTCCGGCACAGCAATGCAGCGATAATCGTGGTATCACTAACGGTGAGTCTTTTCCCCCGGCAGCAAGCTTATCGGAGCGGAAGGCTGCCCGGTTGACCTCAAACAGCACCAGCCCGAATGCGGTACCAGGGAAAGACCGGGAATAATGGATATATGAGAAAGCTAGCCGCCCTACCCCTGGTCATCATTCTAGCTGCCTTGCCCGGCTCTTTCTCGCCCGGTGCGGCAGTGCCGGCGAGGGTCACAGGCTGGCGGGTTTCGCAGATGACCAAGCTGAACGGCAAGACGACGGTCTATATCACTCCCGCCGGTATCAAATTGATCAATGATCGTACCGGCATCTATGTTCTTTTCCTGCCGCCGTATAAGCATGCTGTGGCTGTCAATCCCGGTAATCGCAAGTTCTGCTCTACCCCGATAGAGCGCCTGCAGGACCCATACCGGGAGACCAATATGATGTTCAATGGCGGCACCCTCAGGCAGATCGAGCTGGGCTCCTCGAGCCCGACGAAGATCTTCGATATGCCAGCGGTGCAGTATGTAGCCACCAGTGCCTTCGCAAGACGTCAAATGGCTGCCGTGAAAGCAGGGAGGATGCCGCCGCGGGCGCCAAAGACCGTAGAATTCGTGGTGATCAGGAACAAGGACTGCCAGAGCAGGACCGGAACGCTTCTAACAAGATTCTACGGACTTCCGCAGGTCGATGGTCTGCCCTGCACCTTCAAATTCCGGGATACCAGAGGCAAAGACCATTCGATCCTGCGCACCCTGAGCATCAAGCCTGTGACTGTCGAGAAGAGTCTCTTCGATATGCCGACAGGCTACACGAAGGCGCCGACCAATGAGAGTGTTTTCTACGACGGCAAGATCGAGAACGGCCTCGAGATCATGTTTCGTTAGCAGGCCGTCAGGGAATTTTCTGCTTGCGAGTATGGAAGGGCAGCTCGAAAACCGCATTGCCCACAGGAACGCTTATGATCACGTCCTGATCCCTGGGATTGAGGTAGAAGATCTCGCCGGTGCGAGATTCGAAGGGCTCGAGAGTGACGTTGAAACAGTCCTTGAAGCTCGAGTGGTTGGCGCGCAGCATGCCCGTGAGGGCGGTATCGTCTTCGGTGCTGCCGAATAGACCTTCTCTCGACGGATGTATGCTCAGGCGCTCGGGCACCGTATGAGATACTGCCTTCCACTGCCCGTAGACCCCGAAAACGTTGGGTCCCCTGAAAAGATCATGACCTTCGTGGGGCACCAGACCGCGCACTCCCCTGGTCTTCTGGATATTGGCCAGCCAGGGGCGATTCTGGGTAAGGTCCCACATATTTCGCTCTTTTCTTATTCGATCGATACTGTTGGGATCAACGGAGCTGAGAACAGTCGGCTTGCCGGCTGGATGATCGGCGTCGACGACGCGGAGCACGGCTTTGCCGAGCTCGTATTCGCTCTGCCTGTCCGAGACGTTCGTGATCGTGATGAGCACCGCCAGGAGCTCCCATAGATCCACCACGGTCGCCGCTACGCGGACGCCGCCGGCAGTCAGGTAGCGAAAGGGGAATTCGCTGTCGATGATTTCGCGTGCTCTCGTAGATCCCGGCTTCCACTGGAATTCTACCCGGGACGCGATACTCGTCGGCTGGGTCGTGACCATCGCGTTCTCTTTGATCAGAGCCGACTCCTCCGAGAGACTCGCGGATTTTTCCCGGTCTCCGTGCTTGTAGAAATAGACTGCCTGCTCCTCGAGGACGGCGGCGAGATCGAGGCGTTTGAACCCCGGATAGCGTTTGAATATTTCCAGAGCTTCCTCGAGCCGGGGAAGGGCCTCGTCGTGCCAACCGTGCCTGGCACTGGCCATACCCAGGGTCTCGACAGCGTAGCCATAGAGCTGGCTGTCTTTCTTGTCCATCCCGGTCAGTATCTCGATCGCTTTGCGGGCATGGTCCATAGCCTTCTCTTCTTTGCCGAATTCCACCAGACAGGCTCCCAGCGCAGTCAGGCAGCGCGCAAATTCGCTAGAGCGGGAGCCGTATGCCGAGCGGACTCCGCCCCGGCTCAACTCGAGCGTCTCGTAAGCTTCCTGAAATCGCCCCTGCCTCAAATAGGATTCGCCAAGGGCCAGTCTGCTCATGGCGAGGCGATGCGGTTTGGAGGGGCTGTTTTTAGCCTGATGCAGAGCGCGCTCGAGATAATCGTCGGCCTTTTCGAACTGCCTCATATAAAGAGCGCGCTCGCCGCTGTCCTGGTCTTTGTGCCAGCCCTGCTTGTGCTGCGTGTCGGTGGAAGCTCCTGATTCCTCTACAGATCCCGAATAAGCCGAGGCGCCCGACAACAGGAGGACGGCTGATAAAGTGAGCAGCAGAGGGCAGGAATCTTTCAAGATACCAGATTATAATATTCCGGAGAGTCGATTGTCACTTTGCAACAGGTTTGGATAATGAATTTTTGGCGGCTCATTGGCAGCCTGACGGCAGTTTTCCTTTTGGCAACGGCTCCGGCGTTCTGCGAGGCTATTAGCGATTACCGGGCCGATATAGTGCTCGAGCCCAACGGCATAGCGAAAGTCAAAGAAGATTTCCAGATCGATTTCACCGGAACACCGCCCCGTCACCACGTCTACCGCAATATTCCGCTGCGCTACACCATCGGCGATGCTATCCATAATGTTGACGTCCATTTGAGAACCGTCTCTGTAGGCGGCGTCTCTCCGCCAGAATCGAGCGCCTGGTCGGCAGACGATCTTTTCATAATCAGCATCGGTGACAGCAAGAAGCATCTGCTGGGCAAGCAGAAATTTCATATCGAGTACGACATCAATGGTGCCGTCAACTATCTGACCGGCAAGCCCCAGCTCTATATGAGCATTACCGGCGATCAAGGTCCGTTCCGAATCGACTCGGCGACTGTCGACCTGCATCTGCCGAGGGGGATCAAGGGCTCGGATGTGCAGGCGTTCACTCTTGTGGGGGCGGCCGGCAAGCTCAAGAAATTCGCCGCTCCTGTCAGCGAAGGGACAATCAAGACTTCGGTTCGCGGCATCGGAGCAGGGCAGGGCATGACCCTGTCGGTATCGATGCCGCCCGGCTCGGTGGTATTGCCCTCGGTGCTGCAGAGCTTTATCTGGCAGTTGCAGGTTAGCTATCAGGCAATCGCGCTGCCTCTTGGCACCATGCTTGTGCTGACTGTTTTCTGGGCTCTCTTCGGCAGGGATCAGAGCAACGGAACCGCTCCTGCGGAGGGCTTTCGTCCTCCCGAATATCTCACCGCCGCCGAGGCCGGCACTCTCATAGACGAGCGCTGCGATCTCATCGATGTGGTCTCGACGGTCATCGACCTGGCCGTGCGAGGGTTCATATCGATCAGGGTGCTTCCTTATAACGGCTTTCTCTATCTCTCCAACCGCGACTATGAATTCCGGCTTCTCAAGTCCGCCAAGGACAGGGATCTGAAGCCTCACGAGCAGGTTTTCCTGTCCGCCATGTTCGGCCTGTCCGATACCACATATCTCTCGGCTGTCCGGGGCAACTTCGCCGAGTATCTTCCGATTCTCAGAAGTCGCATCTATGAAGAGCTGGTTGCCGAAGGCTATTTTGCCAGAGACCCCGAGAACGATCGCAAACAATTCGGTGCCGTGGGAGCGGCGGTAATGGTGGCGGGGATCGGGCTCCTGGCAGCCTCCGAGTTCCACATCACCGGCCGGGCGACGGCGGTGGGTGTCATCCTCTCCGGTCTGGTGATTGCATTTGCCGCGGGCGCCATGCCCAGGCGAAAGGCCATGGGCACGAGAGCCGTGGAGCAGTTCCGGGCATTTCAGCGCTTTATCGCCTTCGGCTCCCGGGCCGAGCAGAGCGAATTCGCCGCCAATAACCCGGAGCTCTTCTCCACTTACCTGCCTTATGCCATGGTGCTGGGGATGGCTGACCGCTGGGCGGCTATCTATCAAAAGCAGCTCAAAGAGTTTCCCGCCTGGTTCCAGGTGGACCGGGCTTTCAGACCGGCGAGCTTCTCGGTTGCTCATTTCGTCTCGAATCTCGGCGAGGCTGTCCAGGTTATCAATAAGGCGCTGACCGAGCAGGAGCACACGGTCACCACCAGAGGGTATGACAGCCTGAGATAGCGGGAATAATAGGTGCATGATCATCAGACCTGTCATCCTCGGTTTACTCATGGTCTGCTCGCTGACTCCGCTGAGCGCGAGCCCGGCTCTGGCGGGGAGCGGCTTGCAGCCGCCTCTCAAAGCCCAGCTCGATACCCTGGAGACACCTCGTCAAAAGGCTTTGAAAGCCCTGAAAGAGGGTGCGGCGCTTCATCAAGCGGGGGATCTCGAAGGCGCCGAGAAGCGCTTTCGCCAGGCCGCCAGTATCGATCCGGACAACCCGGACAGCTTCTTCAATCTCGGTGCCCTGGCGGAAGGGCGAGGCGACCTGGACGGAGCTCTCACTCTTTATCAAAACGGTCTCAGGCTCTCTCCCCGGGACAACGGTCTCAAGCAAGCGGTCGATTCGATCAACACCAGGTTGGCCATGCGCCTGAGCGAAGATGACCTCGAGCAGGCAGACGGGCTCGTGCCGATAGTGATGAGCTCTGAGCCCGCTGATATTCCGGTACCGAATGTCCCTGTTTCCGAACCGACCCTGGCGCCCGCGGTGGTCCCGGTCCCGATTCAGGGCGCTCAGCCGGCGCCCCAGGTGTCGATCAAGAAGCAGCTCGCCAGGCAGGCGGCCCGCCGGGCGGCAGGCATGGTGGTCAGGCAGGGGATCAATATGGGATTGCGTGCCGCTCTTGGCGGAAGCATCTGCGGCGGCGGCATGTTCCGTTTCGGATTCTGAGCCGGATCTATCGCTAGAACCCGCCTTTGCTATAAGCTTTCGAGCCGAATACGGTGTGGTCTGTCGCAAAGGTTTCCGGAAGCTTGATGGCGCCTCTGCCATCGATCTGAGCGTTGCCGTTATAGGCGCCCCAGTAGCTGGCATTCACCGATTTCTGGAAGAGTCTCATCCCTTCGGCTTTCTTCATGAAATGCCGCACGATGAGGATCGAGAACAAAACGGTCACCCAGCTGACCACCAGAAATATGCAAAGTGGCGCAAAACCTTCCATAGACATCATGATATTGTCGCGCCCGGGCAAGTAAAGCGTATTTTCCACACTTATAATAGGGTCATGAAAGCCAGAACCGGATTCTCGATCACGATTGCCTTCTTTCTCTGTTTGTCCGCACCCGTCGCCGGAGCTCAGGCTCCGGCAGCCGGCAAGAAGCCGGTTCCGGCGAAGAAAACCGTGCCGGCGAGAAAGGCAGCTCCGGCGATATCCGAGAAGGCTTTCATGGATGCCCTCAACGACCGGATAGGAAAGATCTGGAAGCCCCCGGAGACCAGCGAGTCTCTCACCGCCAAAATCCTCATCAAGATAAACGCCGGGGGCGAGGTGGACGGCACCGAGCTCACCCAGAGCTCCGGTAGGGACGATGTCGATGAGACCGCCCTGAAAGCGGTGAAAGATGCGGCACCGTTCGGTCCCATGCCGCCGTCTTTCAAAGACGGGCTGAATCTTACTTATACATTCAAAACAAATGCCAGCAAGCAGACCGATTTTTCGCCTTACATAAGCTCTCTCAGAGAGAAGGTCAATGTCAGCTGGCGAAGCCCGAAAGTCGCCAGTCCCTGCCAGGTGACTCTGAAGTTCACCCTGGATGCCGGCGGCGCTCTCAAAGATATAAGCATCAAGAAGAGCTCCGGCGTCAAAGCCGTGGACGATGCCGGGATCGAGGCAATCCGTCGTGGTGCTCCCTACGGTCCTCTGCCTGAAGGCGAGGAGAATCTCGGCATGGAGTACACCCTTTCCGCTGCTCCGGAAGACAGCCCGGTCAGGCAGTATCAATTCAATAACAAGCCTATCTCGGAAGGAGGCTGGCAGGTCACCAGAAGCGGTGCCACTCTCAAGCCCCTGGACGTCGATACCAGAATCAATCGCCAGCTCAAAGACAGAGAATATGCGCTCCAGGACCGCATCGCTTCGCTCAAAGCTTCTGTCGATAAGGAGACCGACAAGAATAAGAGAGTCGATCTGCTTATCGATCTCTCGACCTGTCTCAAGGATTTGCATGATTACGACGGTGCTATCGCCATGCTCGAAGATGCTCTAGCGGTTGAGGCTCAGGAGAATCCCGCCAGTCCCCGCTATGCCCGGGCTCTCTGCCAGCTCGCCGGCACCTGCTCGGCGGCCGGCAAGCCGGAGCGCTCCGAAGAGCTCTACGAAAAGGCTTTGCCGCTTCTGCGCGACCATCTCAAGGACGATGCCCGGGAGCTTTCGAGAGTGCTCGAGGACTATGCGAAGTTTCTGTACAAGAACAAAAAGACCGAACGTGCCAATCAGCTCTACGCCGAGGTGCGCAAGCTGAAAGGCTGAGCAGGTATTAAGAGCCGGAACAATGCCTTTTCCCGGGCGTCTCTGATATAGTCGTGATTTTTGAGCCGCCGGGGCTCGGGCAACTGAAGGAGACTGGAGATATGCTTTCGAACTATGAGGACAAGTCAGGCAGCCTGCTACCCTTTATCATCGGTTTTACTTTCCTCGTCGGCGCCGGCTTCGGGCTTCTTTTCTACCTTCACTGAGCTGACGATTGCGGAGACGAGATTGATCGTTTCTGCCCCTCGATCTCGGTCCAGGTGCCAAACCATCTGGTGATCTCGGCTTTAGCGTCCCTGTAGGATATGGCCCGGGCCAGATGCCAGAGATACTGGGTGCCGGCCTGGCTCTTCAGACCGACCGCGCGTTTGATGCGAAACTCGAGCTCGAAAGTGTCACCGCTTTTCAGGGAGCGGCTCCATTCGTCGAGATATAGCTTGCGGTCCTCGGGATGGATGAGCTGCGCCCAGCCCTCCGAGGCGCTCTGATCCTCGGTGAGACCGCTGTACTCGAACCAGCGGTGGTTCCAGAAAGAGATCTCGCCGTCCGCCTCGGCAACGAAGATAATCTGCGGTATGGCATCAGCCAGGGTGCGGAGCTCGCCTTCCCTGAGCTTCAAATCTTCCTGGGCGCGTTTCTGCTGGTCGATACTGGTGGTGGTCCCGAACCACTTGGTTGAATCGCTGTCCGGATCGAAAAATGGGATCGAGTGCATCAGGTGCCAGCGGTAAGTCCCTTCCCGGTCACGACAGCGTACCTCCAGGCTGAAGGAGCTATTCGAGAGGGCGGCCTGGTTGCCCGCCAGCATCGCCCGGTCCAGGTCTACCGGGTGAAGAACCTGGACCCAGGCCCAGCCGTCGTCTGATTGCCGGTCGATACCGCTGAAATCGTAGAAACGCTGGTTGGCATGAGTGGCTCTGCCTTCGGAGTCTGAAATCCAGACCATATGCGGCATAGCTTCGGTAAGCATGAGCACCTGTCTCTGCAGGTCCTCGTCCAGGGTGGCGGGTCTCTCCGCGAAGTCGCTCGGCGGGCTTGCCGGTGGTCCGTGACCGGCTCGCAGATCGCGAGAAAGGCGGTAATAAGCCTGGCGGGCTTCCTGCAAATCTTGCTCGAGGCTCTGGATCCTCTCGGCGAGCTCTTCGAGCTCGGCGCTGGGCGCCGCTGTTACGGAATTGTCCCGGTCTCCTTCTCCGGTGGGACCGGAGTGAAAGGATGGACAGGACTCTTCGTGCTGATAGGTGGACATTTGTTCTTCTGGGTCTTCCTTGGGTATTCCGATTCCCGAATGGGATTGTCAAGAATACCATGCTTATCACCCTGTCCTGATAATGAAGAATTGCTCAGAATCGTGATTTTGCCCGGAATTCCCTCTGCTGGCGATATTTCGATTCTTGACAATCTTCAGGGTTTTCTCCATTGTTTCCCCCAGCCTGTTCTCTATCCTTGTACATGAGAACTCCCGATTGACGCTCCGCCTGGCCCGCGGGGCTTCAATCGCTTCCGGAGAGCATTTTTTCGATTTTGATATTTCTTTTACGGGCTCCGGCGCTTAGATGTAGATGGAAGGCGACGGAGGCACGATCCTGATGGAAGCACTGATATATCTCCTTGGTCTGACCGGACAGCTGCACGGGGACTCCCCGGAAGCCAGCAGGCACAAGCTCTTTGTCGAGCTGAGAGAAAGGCTTCACCATCATAGACGAGTCGATGATAAGGTGACCGCTTCCTCTCGTTCGACCGGAGCTGAATGCCGGCTTGCAGAGCGGCAGGCGGACGCGACGCCGGCTTCAGCCCCCGAGACCCTTGCCCGAGACCCTTGATAGATTGCAACGGGAAAAGATATCGCATTCAATACCACAGGGAGGTGGTTCGTAGATGGAGCAAAAATTTTCTGAACCAGTGAATTGACTGGGTTAAGATTAGATATCCAGATTTCTCACCAGGGAATTCATCAAAAGCCAGGGAACATGACGTCCAGCGCAAGAAGAATCGGTTATGAGAGTGAAAGTGGCAGGGACTTTTCCACTCTTGTCGAGATCCTGTTCGGGCTGGGCGTCGTGTTTCTGTCCACCTGTATTGCGACCCTCGTCCAGATCATCGGTCTCGAGATGCAATCCGAGGTCTATTCTTCCAACCTGATCATCATTTATCTCATGGGTGTTCTGGTCGTCTCCTGCTACTCGGGCAGGGCCGGAGCTCTTGCAAGCGCCGTAACCAGCGTGGCGGCTTTCGACTTTTTTTTCGTCGATCCGCGTTTCAGCCTTGTTCCCCGGGATAAGGAATATGTGGTGGTTGTGGTGGTGATGCTGGCGGCAGCCCTTCTGGTCAACGAGCTGGCCATGAGAGCCCGCGCCAATGCACGGAAGGCGGAGGATGCCCGAATAGAAGCCGAGAGCGAGAAGTTGAAGAATATTCTTCTGCGCTCGATTTCCCACGACCTCAAGAGTCCCCTGGCCTCCATAATCGGCGCAGCTTCGCTTTTGACCGGGGACGATCCCGAGGTTCTCAGCCAGGAGCAGAGAGAAGAGCTCCTGGCCTCGATCGCCAGCGAGTCCTCCAGGCTCGATCGGGTGGTCACCAATATTCTCGAGATCACCAGACTCGAGTCAGGCGGGCTCATACTCAATAGAGAATGGCATATGATCGAGGAGATCGTCGGCTCGGCGCTTGCGGGAATGGGCGCCAGGCTATCGGAGCAGGATGTGGTCCTCGATCTGGCTCCGGACCTGCCCCTGGTCTATGTCGACTCCATGCTCCTGGGACAGGTCCTGGTCAACATCCTGGACAATTGCCTGAAGTACGCTCCGGACTCGATCTACCGGTTGCAGGCCTGGCGTGAAGGCGACAGGCTCCTGCTCGAGGTTCGCAATGAAGGCGAGCCTATCGATAAGGACAAAGAAGAGCTGGTCTTCCAGAAGTTCTACAGAAAGGATGGCGACACGCGCGGCGCCGGTCTTGGTCTGGCCATCTGCCGGTCGATCCTGACTCTCCATGAAGGGAGGATCTGGGTGGTGCCGGGCATCGAAGACGGTGTGACAATCAGGCTCGCTCTTCCAGTGACCGAGCAGACAGACCTCCCGGTGGAGGCTCCTGATCATGAAAGAGAGGCAGGCATTTGAGCATTGAGGAGAGGAAGAGGGTCCTGATCGTCGAGGACGAGCCCGAGATAAGACGATTTCTCCGGGTTACGCTCAGCGCCCATGGCTTCGAGGCTGTGGAAGCCACCCGGGCATCCGAGGCCCTTGCGAAGGTGGAGGAGAACAAGCCGGACCTGATCATTCTCGATCTCGGTCTTCCGGATATGGACGGTCTCGAGGTGACCAGGCGTTTGCGGGAATGGACGACGGTGCCGATCATCGTGCTTTCGGTTCGCAATCTCGAGAAAGACAAGATCGAAGCCCTGGACGCCGGAGCCGACGACTATATGACCAAGCCCTTCGGTGTTTTCGAGCTGCTCGCCCGCATCCGGGTGGCTCTCAGGCATGCCGAAGGACCGCCGCCGAGGCTGGAGGAGTCGACTTTCAAGACAGGGGATCTGGAAGTCGACCTGGCTAAGCGGCTGGTGAAAGTCGAAGGGGAAGAGGTCCATCTGACCCCCACCGAGTACAAGCTGCTCAATATTCTCATTCAGAGCGCCGGCCGAGTGGTCAACCAGCAGACCCTGCTCCGGGATGTCTGGGGACCGGGCTATTCGAGAAAATCGCATTATCTGCGAGTCTATATGGGTAATCTTCGCCACAAGCTGGAAAAGCAGCCGGCGCGCCCGAAATATATAATCACCGAGCCGGGAGTCGGTTATCGTCTCCGGGTAGATTGAGACTAGGCGGTCAACCGGGAAGTTTTCGAGGAATTATTTTGGATCGGGAGAATATCCGCATAATGCTTGTCGAAGACCACGAGATCATGCGCTTCGGTCTCAAGAAGTCGCTCGAGCAGTGCGAGAATTTCGAGATCGTCGGTGAAGCCGGCAGCGGCACCGAGGCTGTGAAAAAGGCTTTCAGTCTGAAGCCCGCCGTTATCCTGATGGATATCGGCTTGCCCGAGCTGGACGGAATCGAGGCCACCAGGCAGATCAAGCTGGCTCAGCCTGAGACCCGGGTCTTGATGCTCACCTCGTTCGATCAGCCCGAGAAAATCTTCGCCTCTCTGGCTGCCGGGGCCGACGGCTATTGCGTCAAGTCCATTCCAAGAGAGGAGCTGGCCAAGGTGGTGGAGCTGGTGAGCTCGGGCTGTGCTTTTCTCGATCCGGTGATAGCAGGCTATGTGGTCAAGGTGTACGACATGGACAGTGGCGATGGTAACCAGGATGAGGACGATGATTATGCTGGTGTCGAGATCATCGATGAAGGCAACTTCGCTCAAGAAGCGAAGGGTGCCAGTCTCACCCGTCGCGAGCTCGCGATCCTGAGGCTGATTGTAAGGGGCGATAAAGACGAGGAAATCGCCGCCGCTCTCGGGATCGCCGTGTCCACGGTGCGCAGTCACGTGCGCAAAATCCTGGCCAAGCTCTCGGTGAGCGATCGCACCCAGGCGGCTCTCGAGGCTACCCGGGGTGGTCTGGTCTGAAGTCTCAGTCTTTCTCTTTCTCGTTCAGCCAGAGCTGCTTCGCTGCTTTCAAGGCATTGCGGACTTTCCTGGACTCGCTGGCCTCGGGCATCACGAAATCAAGCCCGTCTGCAAGCCAGTGAGCCAGCTCCGGGTTGTTCATATGATAGTAGACCATCCTGCCTTCCCGACGCTCGGCGATGATTTGATGTGCTCTCAAAACGGCCAGGTGTTGAGAGACGGTGGCGGACCTGAGCTCGAGTCGTTTCTGAAGCTCGCCCACGTTAAGCTCGCCGTTTCTCAGCTCCTCTACGATTCTGATTCTGTAAGGATTAGAGAGAACTCCCAGGAGTTTGGCGAGTTCTGCTGTAGCAAGCTTTCTGTATGGCATTTTGAAATTTCATAGATGCGAAGATATTGATTAGTTTAACATCCTCGGCGGTGGTACTCAAATGTTCCCCGAGACGATTTCGAAAGCAGCAAGTCCTTTCAAATATTCACCATAGGTATCTATAACCTTCTTCTCGGACTCGGCTCGTTCTCTCTGTCTTATGTTGACAACCAGCAGGCTCGAGTCGCCCAGATCGAAGCGAGCCTGCTCGCCCTTCTCGACTCTGCGAGATCTCTCCAGCTCTTCTTCAGCCTGTTTCAGTCTGCCATAGGCTGCGTTTGCCTCGGACGCGGCATCCTCGACTTCCAGGGTTATCCGCTGTCTCAGAAAGTGCTCCTCGATGTCCAGATTCTTGAGCTCCAGCTCCGCCTGCCTGGCAAGACCTCTTGCCCGGCGCTGTCTCAGGGGCACGCTCATCTCCACGCCGCCTGAGAGAACCATGCCAATACCGTTTGTGCCTGTGTCTGCGCCCTGGCGATAGACCAGGTTTACCTGGGGCATCATGAGGTTTTTTGCCAGACGGAGCTCTACTCTGGCGATGTCCCGTCTCAGGTCGATGACCTGAAGCTCCGGACGAACCGATAAAGCCCTTTTCGTGGCAGTGGCTATTTCCGCCTCGGAGATCTCCTTCGGCTCGATTCCAGGCTCGGTGAAATTGGCGGGGCTCAAGGAAGGAGGCTTGCTCTCAGCCCTGCCGGAGAGGAAAAGGGCCAGCTTGAAGCCGGCTTTCGCCATTGCCCTTGTCGCGGCGATCTGATCGCCCCGGCGCTTTCTGACTTCTTTCTCGGCTTCCGCAATCAAGATGGCAGGAAGATCGCCATCGGCGACTCGCTGCCGTACGAGATTCTCTTGAGCCTCGCCCAGCTCCAGTTGTGCTGTAACGACCTGGAGTTTCTTGTAGGACATGATCCATTCCCAGTAGGCCAGGGACGTATCGAACAAAACATTCATTCGGGACAGGTTCAAATTGATTCGACTGATTACCTTTCCGAGTCCGGCCCGTTGCTCGCTGGCCCTGTCTTTATTGATCCCCAGTCCCTGCAAGAGCGGGATGAGAAGTCCTGCTGTGTACTCACCCGACTGACCCGATTGCAGAAATGGTGTCGATGCGTCATTGGGGTTGACTCTGAAACGACCGAAAAACCGAACCCCTGATTTCGTAGGCAGCTCTATCTGGCCTTCGTTATGGAGAGCATTTTTTGCCTTGCCTGTGATTACGATATCCTGGATTCTCTTGAACTCGCTCACATGCTTGTAAAAGGGATCGAACGCACCTTTGCTCTCGAGATGCTTCGCTTCCGCTTTGTCTATCTCGACTCGTCCCTGGAGAATCTTTTGATAGCTGGTGTCGACTATGGCTCTCGTGTCTTCGATAGTCAATTTCAATCCCGGAGAAAAACTTTTCTCAGGACGTGGTCTGGGGATCTCCTTAACTTTCGTTCTGGCGATCTTCCGGTCTACATCATCGCGGAAAAGCGCGATCGGAGAGAGAATCGCCGGTCGTGAGCCGCCGCTATCGACTTTTCCTTGCGCCAGCGCCTCGGGCGGGCAGATAAGGCAAGAAAGTAAGAGAATTGGTGCCACATAAATGGGCAAGCTCATTTCGACTTTCTCTTTATGTCGGGGTCCGCTTCCTTCATCGCCTTCCTGTCAAGGGCCGGAGGAAAGCCGTTGAATTGCCTCCAGAGCTCGAATCCGAGGGAGACGGTATTGAGCATGACCCAGCCCTGTGCCTCGGAGCCAGGCCTCAGATAGTGCGGGCCCGGCCAGGGCTGATCGTCGTTCTTCTCCACGGACTCTTCATCAGGCACCACTATGATCCTGAATTTTCCCGTGCCATCGTCCACGGCGTCTACAACTGCTACCCTGCCGGCGAAGGTCCCCACCGCGACGCTTGGCCAGCCCGTGAACTGGACGGCCGGCCAACCGGCGAATTGCAGGCGTACCGGTCGTCCGGGCAAGACCAGGGGAGCATCGTTGCCATCGAGCAAGAGCTCGGCGGCAAGATCGGTGGTGTTAGGCGCAATCACAGCCACTTTCGTGCCTGCTTGAACCGTCTCTCCCGCTCCTGCTTTGAGGAGCCTCACGATTCTGCCGTCTATGGGAGCTCGGATAAGCCTTTGAGGGATTCTGGCCTCCAGGTGGCTGATCTCCACTTCCAGTTTGCGAAGCTCGCCCTGAGTGGTGGCTACTGTTTCGAGGGCCGAGTTATAGGATGCCTCGATGCCGTTGAGCTGCGCGCTGGTGTCGGCATCGGTCTTGCTCAGGTCCAGCGAGGCGACTTGAGTGTCTTTCCTCGAGACTTCGAGACTGGCCTCGGCACGCTCCAGATCCGTTCGGCTCTTGATCAGCTCGAGCTCGCTCAGCTCGAGGTCTCGTCGAGAGCGGAGACCCTTTTCGTGGAGGGCTGATACCCGATTGAAATTCAGCTCCGATGTCTTGAGATTCTGCTTGGCTGCCGTCACGGCCAGCTTTGCTGCTTCGAGACGGTCGCCGGCCTGGCTGGTCTTGCGATCGGCAGAGCCGACCGCAGCCTTTCGCGAGACCTTCAGATCTTCCAGCTGCTCCTGAAGCGAATTCGCCCGGCATCTGGCTGCCTCCATTTTGGCAATATAGGCTTGTCTCTGATTTCGCATCTGCTCGAGCTGGTTGGGCGCCAGGAATTTCTCGTCTACTTCCAGGAGCTCGACAATAGGATCACCCCTGTTTACCCACTGACCATCTCTGACGAACCACATCTTGATTCTTCCCGGGATTGCCGCCTCCAGGTTCATGGGTCTCTGCATTGGATGAAAAATTACGACTTTCCCCCGGCCGCTGACGGTTTGCTGCCAGGGCACGAAGATCAGGCACAGTGTCGTGAGAACCACGAGAAGGACCGAGCAGAATGCCACAACATACATGCCGTTTGGAATCTGAATCATCGCCAGAGCCTGGCTCTCGAAAGTGCCAATACGGTTGCCGCGAATCTCAGACTCGTCTTTCCTTTGCTTTATCGAGCTTCGCATTTCCGGACCTCACTCTAAACGGCGAAAGATCGCGACTGATGGCAGAAGAGCAGGGAAAGCCGACTCTTCATGTCGGTGATAAGCACCCCTGGACTGCCACGCTCGACAATCTCGCCGTCGGACAGAACCATTGCGGTATCACACTCCAAGACTGTCTGAATGTCGTGAGAAATATTGAGAATCGTCCACTGATTGCTTCTATCGAAGAGATTTGTCATTATGGCCAGCTTCTGGCGCTCGTCTATGCCGGTGAATGCTTCATCGAGGATAAGCAGACCGGGGCGCTCCACGATTGCCCTGGCAATGAGAATCCTCTGCATCTGGCCTTTAGAGAGGTTCTTTCCTGCACTGACAAGCTCGGTCTTGAGCCCTTCCGGAAACCTCGCTATGTCGCCTTCAAGCTGGGTCATCTGGAGAGCCCATACCAGATCGGTGTGCGATACGAAGTCTCTGCCGATCGTAATGTTCTCTTCGATGGTTCCCTCGAAGATCTCATTGGCGTCGCTCACAAGCGCCACTTGCTTGCGCAGATTCCTGAGAGCGATATCCGACACATCGATATTGTTCAGCTTGATCGAGCCGTGGCTGGGCGTCTGCAGCCGGCATAAAAGAGCGGCCAGGGTGGACTTGCCGCAGCCGCTCGCGCCGACCAGGGCAACCCTCTCTCCCTGGGCGACCTTGAATGAAAGCTCCGAGAAGAGCCTGCTCGAGTCTCTATAGGCGAAATTGACGCCGTCGAAGCTAATCGTGCATCCAGGCGTTTCCCAGTTTATCTCTTCGCCCAGGTGCCTTTCTGTTTGAAGGTCGGTTATATGACCGACTTTATGAAGGCCCGTTACCAGATCGAAAAAATTCTCCAGGCTGCGGATGAGCTTTTCAGCTGCGGCCATCACGATTACCACTATGATTTCGGCAGCGACGAGCTGACCGAGAGTTAGTTGCCTCTCGATTACCAGAAACCCGCCTATACCAAGGATCCCTGCACTGGCGACGGCCTGGAACAAATACGAAGAGACAGCCTGTCGAAAGATCACGTGGAAGTGGTTCCGTCTGGCGCTGATATATCTGACAACCAGAGCATCGGTCTTTCTCATCAGATAGGTGGGAATACTGCACATCTTGAAGCTTGTCTCGCAGCGAGCCAGCTCCTCCAGCCACTCAGCCACATGGTATTTCTCGTTCGACTCCTCGATGCTGGTTCTTATACCGCCACCGCTGAAACCGAAAATGATGAGAAGCAGCCCGGCGCAGATAATCAAGTCGAAAGCCAGCAGTATCGGGCTATAGAATGCCATGAGCACCAGCCCGATAATGATCTGCAGGATAGCTGAGGGAACATCGAGCAGAATTTTAGCCCAGGACTTCTGAACGGTCATCACATCGAAAAACCGGTTTACCAGCTCGGGCATATACTCGTCGGATAGAATGGCGTGCTCGATTCTGGGTATTCTTCTGCCCAGGGTGAGGGCGACTTCGGCGAAAGTCTGTTGCTGAATCTTTTCCACCAGAACCAGTTTCAATACGCGCAAAACGCCGGTTGCCAGGAGTCCGACGAATAGTAGAAGAGTAAGAACCACCAGGGGCTGGATGAAAATTCCGGCTGCCACGGTGTTGACCAGTGCCTGTGCCGCCAGAGGCACTGCCAGGGAGAGGAGTCCGGTCAGAAAAGTATACGAGATCAGCACAATCAGCGCATCTGACTGATTGGCTGCGAGTTTGAAGAAACGGTCTATGGGATTCAAGTGAGTTCTTGTAGTCGACTGCAAAGAGAATACTATCAAATGAATACTATCATAGTTTCGAATTCTTGAAGATTATCCAGGGCCGGATTTTTACACTCTAACGCTGAAAGGCAGGCTTGCGCCTGCCTCCAGTGTCGTCTCAGATTGCCGGCGTTCAGAGCGCTTCGCTCAGTGTCTCCAGGGGCTCTCCGTCGCCGAAGGGAGCTTCGCCGGGAGCGCCCTGGGCTGTGGGCCCTTGCCTGCCAGGGCCTTCGGCTCGGCCGTGGCCTCTGCCGTGATGACGGTGACCGCCCATCTTGCGGCCGGGACCACGGAAGCGGATCTTCTGGCGTTGTTCAGGGGTGAGCATCTCGTTGAGGTCCATCTTGAAAGCGAGATTGGTGTTGGAGAGATCGGTGCGCAGGGCGTTGATCTTGTCCTGGGTGGCTTCGATGGCTTTGCGATCGATGGAGTCCTTGGTGAGCAGGTCCCGGAGCTGTCTCTGGAGCTTCTGAACTTCGAGTTTTTTCGGACCGACATCGTCCAGGAGCTTGTTTTTCATGGTGTAGACCTTCTCTTTCTGCTCGTCGGTGAGCTCGAGACCGCCGCGCATGCCGCCGCGGCCCCCGAGAGCCCCGGCGGAAGGGGGACCGCCAGCCGAGAAGTCGACGGGGAGGGCGGATATCGTGTCCGCGTCGGGAGCGCCCTGGGCCATGACCGGAGAGAGGCTGAGAGTCAGACAGGTAATCAAACCAGTAGCAAAAGCGGCTTTCATCGTATTGACCTCCTCAATAAGTCTGCATGAGTAAACGTACGGACCGGTGAAAAAGTTCAATGGTCCGCAAACTTTTAATGAAAGAATCGCTGCTATTTCGAAGTCATTGCCCGGCCTGGCAGATTTTGGCATCCTGCCCGGCCCTGTCCACCTCGCCCAGGCTGTAGTACGCAACCACCCTGGCTTCGTAGGCGTCCTGATTCTTCGGATCTAGTTCTATGGCCCTGGTGGCATCCTTTACCGCGCTGCCGTTATCACCGCAACTGATATTGATCCAGGCGCGCTTGGCGTACGCCTCGGCGCTTCCGGGATTGAGACGAATCGCCTGGTTGAGATCATCCCTGGCCTTTCCATAGAGACCCAGGTGATTGTAGGCCCAGGCGCGCTCTATATACTTCTCGAAATCGTCGGGGTTGGTGCTGATTGCTGCGTCGAGGTCGCTTATTCCTTCATTGATGACCAGCTCGTTGTATCGAGCCTGATCGTACTCCTCCGATTCTGCGTCGAGGAGGTCGCAGGACTCGGTCACGCTCACCGGCGGCAGAGCCGCTGTCCTCTGGCTCGTGTCGATGCTCATGGCGATGGCGGTGACGCCGAAAATCATCAAGCCGGTGGCGGCGTAGATTGTCAGTGTCCGGACGGCTCCGAGGACCTTGAAGCTCCTTTTCGCCACCAGGAGAAGAACGGCGGCGGCAAGAGCGATGAGGCAGAGCATAGAGGCGGGAATACTGGCAAGACCGAAGCGCCAGAAAGCGCCGGCGGCAAAGAGCAGGGCGCAGGCGATGATACCGGCAGTGGTGATAGAAAACGATGCTCTCACGGCGGGCTCCTCGAATATCGCTCAATCCGATTATAGAACCGGGCATCAGCGAGAAGGGGGCTTCTCGATAATCTTTCCCGGGGATTTTATGCTCTCTTTACAACGGGAATCTTCTTGAAAGTGTAATGCGACACTAGAAAACGAGCTTGAAAGGGACTCGCTCGGTGAGGCTCTGAAGCTCCGCCTCGGGAAGACTCGGGCAACCTCTCACAATCACCTCAGCGAGTCGATCTGCTTCTGCCAGGCTTTCGAGCGAAGCCGGATCGGCTCCGGTGCCGCTGAGATCGAGCGTCTGCAGCCCGGGAACGGCAACCAGGCCTTTCAAGGCTGCCGGGCTCAGTTGCGGATTGTCAGAGAGATCGAGCTTCTCCACTTTCTCCAGGGAGGTCAAAAGGGGCAGGACTGCGGTGAGATCGGTGTCGGCGAGATTGCATCCGGAAAGACTCAGGGAGCTGACGGCGCGACCTCCAAGAGCCCCGAGGCGCTTTTCGAGATCGGCGGCTTGAAAGGCGGTGCCGCTGAGATCGATACTGGTGTCACCGGTGGCGGCGGGCTCTTCTGCGATGTCTTTCTCTACGACTATCTTGCGATCGCCTATCTGTCTTTTCTTGCTGTGCTCGGGCAGGACAAGGAAGCTGAGGGCGAGAAGGAGGATGGTGGTGATGATCGTCGGCACGATGATCGCAGCCGGTCCTGTGCCGGGCCGGAGCTCGCTCTCGCCTGCCCGGGATCGGATGTGCTCCTGACCGTAGTTCGGATTGACCTCATGGAGAATTTCGAGGAGCTCCCGGGCCACGGAGTCCATATCGATATTGTCATCGATAGCTTCATTGTTCAGGCATCGTTCGATGAGCCTCTGGAGCCTCTGTCTGACATCGTCTCCCGGTGCCTTGCCCGGTACCTTAATAGATTCGCTCGTCAGGAAGAGGACTTCGTTTATGAGGTTGCCGGCTGCTCTGATGTCGTTGCGGCTGTCCACGACCTTCTGCCCCTGGATGCCCGCCAGCCCGAAATCGATGACCTTGGCGGCCTTCTCGCCGTCTTCGTCAATCACCATCACATTGCTGGAATCGAGATTGCCGTGGGCGATATCGTTGTCGTGGGCATAGGCGAGGGCGTCGCAAACGTCGACGAGAAGGGCAAGGCGCACATCGCCTTCCAGGAAGGGGGTCTCCCTGAGAAGCTCGCTCAGGGGCAGGCCCTCTAAAAATTCCAGCACCATATATGGTTTGCCTGACTTTGTCTGCCCGAAATCCAGCACCGATGCTATGCCGTCATGACGCAGGGCGGACACAGCCTCGGCTTCCTTGCGGAAAGCCAGGAGATGCGTCTCGTCGAGATCCGGGAGGTTGAAGGTCTTGATAGCGACTATCTCCTCGCTGGACCTGTCCCTGGCTTTGTACACCAGGCTGCTGCCGCCGTGACCGAGGGCGCTGAGAATCTCATAGCGCTGGGCTATGCCGCTGGCACTGTCGCCGGTATCGATAGAAGGAGGCTCGTGACCCTGGTCCTGAATTGCTTTCGTTCCTGTCCTGCGATTACGGCTGGCTGTCCATGACGAAACGCGACAGGGTCCGCACACCAAAAGCGGTGCCGCCCTTGTTGATTTCGTCCTTGTTTTTTTCCGACCAGGCTACCCCGGCGATATCCAGGTGGACCCAGGGCACGGAATCGACGAATTCCTTGAGGAACATTCCGGCGCATGAGCTTCCTGCCTCGCCTCGGGAGCCGGCGTTTTTCAAATCGGCGATATCGCTTTTCAGGGCTTGCTTGTAGTCATCGAACAGGGGCATCTGCCAGAATCTCTCGCCGGAAGCCTCTCCGGCTTGCATGACTCTATCGATGAGCTTTTGATCAGTCCCCATGATGCCGGCTGCCGCTCGACCGAGAGCCGCGACTATGGCGCCTGTGAGAGTGGCGATATCGATGATCTCGTCGACACCCTGTTGCTGCGCATATGTGAGGGCATCGGCGAGAATCAGGCGCCCTTCGGCGTCGGTGTTGTTGACCTCGATTGTCTTGCCGTTCATGGACTTGAGCACGTCGCCAGGATGCAGGGCTTTTCCGGAAGGCATATTCTCGGTGGCAGCCACCACGGCAAGCACCGAGACTTTCGGTTTCAGGGCGGCGATTGCCTTCATGGCGCCGATCACCGCCGCGGCCCCGGACATATCGTATTTCATGCGCTCCATGCTGGCGGCCGGCTTCAGGGAAAGCCCGCCGGAGTCGAACGTGATGCCCTTGCCAACCAGACCGACGGTCTTTTTCGAGCGGCCGGCGCTGTATTTGAGGACGATGAGCCGGGCCGGCTCATCGGCCCCCCGGGCGACCCCCAGAAACGATCCCATGCCGAGCTTCTTGATTTCGGTCTCATCCAGGACCTTGGCGGTGAGACCGCTTTGCTTCGCCATGCTCTCCGCTTCCCGGGCAAGCCTGGTGGGAGTCATGTAAGCCGGGGGCTCCGCCACCAGGCAGCGGGCGAAGTTCGTCGCCTCTCCAACGGCCAGACCGCGCCTGACAGCCTCGGCGAAGTCTTTCTCGTTGAGCGCCAGTCCGGCGACCCTGATTTTGCTTGCTGTGGCAGCTTTCCTCTTGCTGGAGCTTCCGGATGCTCCGCCGGTGCTTTTCTCGGAGACTGTCTTGTATTTGTCGAAATCGAAGGCGCCCATGACCATGCCTTCCACCAGGGCCTGCACATGGCTCATCTGGCTTTCCCGGTCGCTGCCCGCCTTGCTCCCGGTTCTCTTGCTCTTTGTGCTCTTGCTGTTGCTTGCGGCGCCTCCGGTCCTGAGGACCACGGTGACGGTGGTGGCTTTCTTGAGAAGGTCGAGCTTCCTGGCGATATTGGCCCCGAATTTGCGGCTGGTCTCGGTGGGCGAGCCCCCGACAGGCAGCCCGAAAACCAGGAAACGCCTGGCTGGGTGGGTGCCGAAAGTGGGAAAGGAGCGCGATTCATAGCCGTTTGCCTTGAAGCCCTCTTCGGCAAGAAAGCTCTCGAGGTTGGCGGAAAGCTCTTTGTCTACTTTTCTGTCCAGCTCCAGGAGCACTTTCTTGGGCTCTTCGCCCTTGTAGACTCCAAGGATAAGCACATCCGTGTCAATCGCGGCGAATGACGTTTTGCAGGTCTCGAATTTCATGGTGTTTCCTAAGGCTTGTAGGTATCGATGATTCTGGTGACAATTCTATCGATAACTTTCGGATCGGCCTGCCTCCGGCAGTAGGCAAGATATGCCTCCATCCAGCGTCTCAGCTCCAGAAGCACCGCTGATACCGGGGCTCCGGACTGCTTGACCTGACTGAGATTAACTGAGACACGCCCTTCATGATCCACCTGGAAGCGGCTGGAGGCGGCGGAGTCTCCATGGACGTAGTGGAGGCTGGCCTCGAGTATGGCTTTGTTGTCGTCCTTGCCGATCACCTCCTGAATCTCGGCGGCAATCTTCTGGAACACTGTCAGTGGGCGGAAAAGGCTCGCTTTCTGGACGGTGACCAGATTGTTGCTCATGAGCACATCCACGGCTTTGAGAATCTTGTGACAGGGCCAGCGGTCGAACTGCCTGACCACCTCATCCAGGGTGGAGAGCCCGTCCACGCACTTGATGAGCTCGACAATCTGCCGCTGGTCCGCCTCGCTCACCACAGTGTCGTCCAGATAGCGCAGGGTCCCTTCCTGGGCGCTCCGCCACAGAACATCGAAGTTCCAGACTCGCTCCAGGACCGTGTTGCGCCCGGCGGGCAGGCTGGTGAGAATCTGATTGAGCTGATCTTGATAAAGCGCCGAGTCGAGCATCATCTTGTCCAGGGACGACTCCAGGACGCATTCCTCGTCGAGCTCCGGAGAGCTCGCTTTGTCCTTGAAGACGAAAATCCCTTCGGTCCAGGTGACGAGGAATTCCGATACGGCATCGAATCCCACCAGCCTGTTCATCCTGGCCATGGTGGCTTTGCCGTCGCTGAAGGAGACCACGAAGGTCTTGTCGCGGTTCTCCACCGTCAGTATTCCGGTTTTCTTGGCGGTGGCCAGGGACTGCAGAAGCCCGCCTGTGTCTATGGCGCCCAGGCTGCCGATCATGCTGTCTCGCATGGAGTCGACATTGACCGAGCGCCCCTCTTTCTGGCCTCCCTTTCCCCGGTCGGCGTTATAGCCGCCGTAGAGATACTGGTCGTCGAGCAGGATCTCGAGCTCTCTTGTATTCAGATAGCCGGCCCGCACCGCCAGAAGACCCAGGTAGGTCTTCTGCGCCTTGCCCCAGCCTTCCTCCTGCTGCAACTCCAGGAGCTCCTGGAGCTGGGATTCATTGATGATGTCGGCGGCAACGAGATAACGACCGAGACGGAAGCGTTTGCGGTTGTGATAGCAATTGCTCAGAAACTGGATGCGGGCGAATATAGGATAGATGAATCGCTGGGACTCCAGCTCCTGGAGCATGCGCAGGGTCTCGTCGGCGGGGAGCTGGCTGCGGGCTTCCAGACCCCGCACGATGGACTCCACCGAGGAATAGTCGTCAACCAGCTGCAGGACCCAGTTTTGCGGGGCCGGTAGAGTGAAGTCGTCTTTCACCCCTTTGCCGGCCTCTGTCAGCACCGGGATGGAGTTGTAGAGAATATGGGTGGCCAGGGTGCTGCCCCCGCCCCGAAGCCGGCGGCGGTCGATCCCCGAGACCGTGGCACAGACATAGTCGGCGAGCAGGGGATGGCGGGCGAAAATTCCGAAAGGGCTGTCATAGACATTCAGAGTAAGACCCCCCGAGGTGTTGTCCTTGGTCAGGGTTATGGCTCCGTCCGGTTTGACGAAAAGGAGCACCCCGCTTGGTCTCAGCAGCCGCTTGGCATACTGGGCGAATTTCACCAGGGCTTCCATTGGCAGAGAGAAGCCGGTCTGCATCAGGTCGATGATCAGACCGTCTATGCTTTTGCCCGAGTCCACCAGCCGATCGAGCTGGGCGAAGAGATTCTCCCGGTAGGAATAAGTGAGAAAAGTCTGAGAAGTACCGTAATAGTCCTTCTCGCTGATGTTGAATTCCTGGTCTGTCTCGAGTTTGCGCCCGGGCAGATTCGAGCTCGTCTGAGTCACTTCCTGGACCCTTGAAAAAATAGACTCTACGGGGATTCTATAGAGACAATATGCCCATTTTAACGCTTTATCTGGGGGCGGCCGGGCTCGGCTCGGCGGTCTGAGCCGGCGGCGTAGGTGGAGCCTCGCCCACGGTGGATCCGTTAAGCTGCTGGGCGAGCGGATCGCTGGGAGCGATGAAGATCCCCTTGATCATCCACTGACTTTTCGATTTGACTGTATCGAAAATGAGATCGGTTTTCTTATAGGTCACCAGCCTGAAGCGAGGCCCTCCTGTGGGCGGGGTGGCCATGGCCACCAGCTTGTAGGGTCGCTCATTTCGGGATGCGGCGCCCACCAGTCCGACATACTTGGGAATGCTCACCAGCCCGGGATCGTCCAGCCAGGCTTTGGCGAGATCGAGCCGGCCGTTGCGGATGCACTGGACGAAATAAGCGATCATGGGCAGGGGGCCGCTGGTGGCCTGACCGCCGTCAGCCAGCACATATTTGCTTCCCACCAGCTTGAGGACGATCTGATAAGCCGATGATTTGGGTTTCGTGAGGTTTCCGGTGGCTTTCTCGTCGGCGTTGGCCGCCGAGCTTGCCAGATTCAGGATCAGGTTGCTGCCCGAGAAAGAGGCTCGGCCCGAGACATTCTCCAGGAGATACTGGGGAATCTGGGCAAAAGGCTCGGTGGTGGCTACCCAGCTCCCGTTGTAAGGCTTGAACGCTTTCACCCAGACAAGACCGGTGAGCCTGTCATTGCCGGTGACAACCATGAAGCGAGGCCCCTGGACCTTGATCACTTTTTTCCGCCGTCCCACCCCCTGGGTGGTGGTGGTCACCGAGGATACGATCCTGGCGTCGCTTATATTGATCGAATCAGGATAATCGATGGTGTCGATATGCGGTGCCGACTCAGCTGAGGTGTAACCGGACTGGATGAAGAGGACACGGTTCTCGGCGATATTGGGAAAGATCCAGAGCCGCGAGCCGCCGGCATCGATCACTCTGACATTGAGGTCTTTGAGGGAAGGGTTCTGGGCTATGGCCTGAGCGGCGGCAGCCCTGGCATAGCGGGGATCGCTCAGGAAACGCTTGAAAGATTCTATGAAAGCCTGCCAGGTCGTTTCGTTGGGACCCTGACGGTAAGCCTTGCAGCGAATTTGCAGCTCGTCGAAAGTATAGCTTGGCGGTACCGGAGGCTGGACCGCAGGGGTAGTCTCATTCTGGGCGGTTGCTGGCAGACCGGCAAGCGTACCGGCCGATGACAGGATGAGGGTGAGGGCCAGAGTGGAGCAGCGCAAATCGAAAGCTTTAGCCATGGTCTTTCCTGAAATACGGAACAGCTCACAATTCTAACCGAAAGAGGCAATCCCGTGATTACCGCAAGAAAATCGCCTGCGGTGGGAGAATTCCCATGGTATTGAAGGGACTGAATCTGTAGATTGTATCTAGCTGTTAAACAGTTTTCGAGGTTCGCCTGCTACATGAACTTCCATCCGTCCGAAGCCTTACCCTCGGGAGCCGCTCAAGTAGGAGAGGCTCAGCTCAACCTGCAGGCGGATGCGTACGGGACACAACTGTTCAATCCCTCTGATTCGCTCAATCTCACTTCTGTGGCAGGCAGTCCCGTTAGCGGAGCCGAGACCGCTCTCACTCAACCCGCTTTTACTCAAGCCGCTCTCATGCCCGGCGCCGAGACGGCTCTGGCCCAACCCGGACTGATGCCCGGTGCCGACGCTCTTGCCGGGGTGATTGCCGGGGCAAACGAGCCTATTTCGCCCATAATCCAGCTGATTTTGAGGATGCCCGGCGCCATGGGGCTGATCAGTTCTTTCTTCGAGTTCTTCTCGAATTTCTTCATGAACCCTGCCAGCCTATTCAATATATTCGATCCGGCTTTTCTCGGGCACCAGGCAGCTTCGATGTTCAGCTTCACCACTAACCACATTCCATTTTTCTCGCAGGGTCTTACCAATCTCAACGGCCCGCTTATGGGCAACGACCTTCTCTCCTCCAGGCTCAATCTGGCTCTCGGCCAGGGCAACGGCCTGAGCGCCGGCACCGGTGCCCTGACCCGGGCGCCGCTAACCGTATCGGGAACCACCAATCTCAGCAAGCCTCTCTTCGACGGTAGCGCGGGCACCACCGGTGCCCTGGGCGCGGACGCTCAGAGCGGCGTGCTGGCCGGTCCCGGTCTGAGCGATGCCGGCACAGGCGGTCATCTGGCTGCCAGCAACCGGCTCTTCTCCGATCAGATCGGCGGATCGAGCTTCCGGAGCGTTCCGGGCGTGTCAGGGCAGACTCAGCCGGTAGCAGGGCTGACAGGCAACACCCCTTCGATCCAGGCTTCCGGGAGTGGTTACAGCAACCTGCCGGGCGGCTATAACGGAGACTTTTCCGTCAATCATGTGGGCTCCGAGCAGGCCAGCTTCCGTTCGGTGGATAGCGCCAATGTCAATTCCGCCAGGAGCGAATTCGGTCCTTCCGGCTGTGTCGGAGACCAGCTGGGCGCCGGCAACAACCAGGAGCTTCTCGCCCTCGAGCAGCCCTCCCGCTCTTTTACCCCCACAGTGGGAGCCGATTCCGGAACCGCCGGAGGCGAGATGGTGGGATTGAGAGCCAAGCAGCTCAGTCTCGACAGTGTCAAAGCCGATCCCCGCCCGGGCATCGCCGATCAATCCCAGAGCCTCTCGAAAGCAGCGGCTCCGAAGGCTTCTGCCAGCCACTCGACAGGTCATTCGGCTGGACATTCGGCTGGTCATTCGGCTGGTCATTCGGCGCCTCATAAAGCACCGGCACCGGCGCACAAGCCTGCTCATTCACATAGCAAGGTCGAGCATAAGGTCGAGCCTAAAGCCGAGCAGACCCGGGCACCCGAAACAGCCAGCGAAGTTCCGGTGACCGATGGCTCGATGATCGCCGAGGCTCAGGCCCCGGGCGCCACCGTGACATATACGGTACAAAAAGGAGACTGCCTCTGGAATATCGCCCGGGAGCATATGGGCGAAGGCTTTAAATGGCAGGATCTCTACAAGCTCAATCAGGATGTCCTGGGCGCCAATCCGGATCTGATCTATCCCGGAACTACTATCCAGATTCCCGGTCAGGGCGCCGAGATCGCCAGCAGCGGCAGCGTCGATTATGTAGTGCAGCCCGGAGACAACCTCTGGAATATCTCCAGGGATCATCTCGGTCAGGGGCATATGTGGGGTGATATCTATCATCTCAATCAAAACGTGATTGGCGCCAATCCCAGCCTCATCCATCCCGGTCAGCATCTCAGCCTGCCCGGCAACAACGATCCGAGCTCCATGGCGCTCTCCAATCAGGTGAACACAGCCGACCCGCAATCCATGACTTCGGCTCCCGCCGCCGAGCCTTCCGTTGATGCAACTGCTGGCGGTGCCGGTCAACCCGCTCCTGCTCCCGCCGGCGAGCCCACGGCCACCAATTATTACGGGCAGGGCTCTTCGTTCCAGCCTCTCGAGTCGTCGGCTCTGCCCGATGCCAATCAAACGACCTTCACACCGATGGTGGGTGCGGGCTCCGGCACCAACCCGGTGAGCCAGGCCGCCCTGCCGGTGATACCGGCCAACTCTCTTCCCGTGGCCGCCGGTCCGGGCGCCGCCCAGGCCGCCACTATCAACACAGGCAAATCCGCCGTCGTGAACTCCGGGCTCCTCGGCGATCTGAAGTCTTTCATCAATGAGGGCAAACGCTAGATTCCTGCTTCTCTGAGGCAGAGGCGGAAAGCGGCGTCTTCCACATCGCGCAGGGTGGCGCCCTGGCCAGTTGTGGTCGAGGCAATCTCCACAGCGCTTATGCCTGAGGCTTGGAAGTCAATGCCATTTTCCAGAGAGGCCGGGATCACCCAGAGCGGTCGCCGGTGCTTGCGGCAGAGAGCAGCCAGCTCCCCGGCAGCCTTGCCGCCCAGAGACTGGCTGTCTAATCGCCCTTCGGCGGTCACGACTATATCGGCCCCGGCCACTGCTGCCTCGATTCCCAGAAGTCCGTCCAGGTAGGAGAACCCCCGCACTAGCCTGGCACCGAGTGCGGCCATGAGACCGAAGGGCACACCGCCAGCGGCGCCGGCTCCTTCTGCCGCTCTGGCGCTCCTGCCGGTGGTGCTCTCCAGCCGATCGGCGAAGTTGCGCATGCCTTTCTCCAGCAACTCTACGGTTCGTGGATCGGCGCCTTTTTGAGGCGCGAAGATTCGGGCGGCTCCCAGGTCGCCCAGAAGCGGGTTGGTAACGTCGGTGGCGATCAGGAGTTTGGTGGCACATATAGTGGCAAGTGGACTGAGTGAGTCCAGGTCGATGGTCTCGATCATCTCCAGATTGCGCCCGCACCCCCTCAGATCCCTGCCCTGCCCGTCGAGAAAACGGGCTCCCAGAGCCTGAAGAATGCCGGTGCCTCCGTCGGTGGATGCGCTGCCTCCTACGGTCAGGACGATATTCTCTATGTCTCTGCCCTGGCATTTGTCGAGACAGTCGGCAAGCAAGCAGCCGGTGCCGATGGTGGACGCGTCGAGCGGTGCCAGGGCCCCATTCAGATGAGCGATACCGCTGGCGGAGGCAAGCTCGACGACAGCCCCGGCTTCGCCCAGGCACAGCCAGGCCGCTTCCACCATTGCCCCGGTGGGTCCCGGCACCGTCAGGCTCTCGAGCTTCCCCCCGAGAACTCCCGCGATCGCTTCAATGGTGCCGTCGCCGCCGTCTGCCAATGGAAGGCAGCGGGTCAGGGACTGCGGAATCGCTCTTCTTATACCACTGCCAATGGCGTCGGCGAGCTCCCCGGCCCGGTACGTTCCTTTATATGGGCTGGGGGCGACGAGAAATTTCATTAAATCATCGATTCCTGTTTCTGACCGGAGCCCTCTCCCGGTGGCGATCACAGTGAGCGGGTCCCAGCCTCTGGCTGTTTCGAAGCCGGTTTATCAGCCGCCCTGCCGGGAAGGATCTTTACTGGCGGCGCAGGATTTTACTGAGAACAAGAGGAGGATACACCATGACGAGGCCCGATGAGATCGTCCGTTTGCTCGAGAGCATGAAAGAGAGTGTATCCGGAGCCAGGAAGGACAATCGCCGCACGGGTCTGCTCGATCTGGAGCCCTATAAGAGCAATCAAGCCTGGCCTGGCAGAAGGTATTCACTGGTGGGGAACTCTTACTGTGTCGAGACCAGGCTCATTCAGAGCAATCAGGAACTCAAGCGTACAGCCTGTATAGCCGTGGTTCTGGAGAGAGGCCGGCAGAATCGCAAGTGTGTCAGTGTCGAGGATGCTCTGGATTATCCGGGCTTCAGAGAATGCTTGAGCCGTTTCGAGCTTGACTGGCTGGGCCGGCAGCCGGCCTCTACCCTGATCGGACCGGCTTACGATCCGGCCGGTCATCTGGTTCCACACGCCTTTGCGGTCTGGCGGCGCCACCAGGAAGGACCGGCGACCCTCAGGGCGCCTGAACATCGCTCTGAAGTCAGCCTGGCAAAGCCTTAGAGCTTCTATTCCAGTATCTCTCGGTCCCGGTCTCGTTCTCCCGGGCATGCTCGAACTTGTCTACCCGGCGCTGGTGCCTGCCGCCTTCAAAAGCGGTATCAAGCCATCTCGAAACGATCCCGGCGATGCTGTCTCCGGGGGTGGTGCGCTCCCCGAGACAGAGGATATTGGCGTCATTGTGCAGTCTCGATAGCTCCGCCGAGTTCTCGTCGTGACAGACGGCAGCGCGCACGCCGCGCACTTTGTTGGCCACCATGGAGACGCCGATTCCGGAGCCGCAACAGAGTATGCCGCGCTGGTAATCTCCCCTGCTCACCGCTTCCGCCACCGCCCTGGCGTAGTCGGGATAGTCGCAGGATTCGGTGCTGTGGGTGCCGAAGTCCTCGAACTCGACGCCGGCAGCCTCGAGGACCTGCTTGATGGCTTCCTTGGTCCTATAGCCCGCATGATCGCTTCCCAGGGCGAGAGGCGCTCTTACGAGATCGTTTTTGTTATCTATCAACTACGTAGTTCTCCCATAAATCGGCAAATAGGCTTTGGCTTCCGGGCTTTGCCGGTGGTATATTAGCGCTATCTCATCGCTGATGATATTGCTCGTTATCCTTCCAAATTCTACTCCAGTGCGCAGGAGCACAGATTTATGCCGATCAATGATGTCACTGACGCCCAGAACGAACATGGCGGAGAAGCACAGCCTGACCCGGCTGAAGGCGCCCGGAGCGAGGTTTATGGGCAACCTCAGACACGTCTTGCCGGCTCCGTAGAGCAGGGTCAGGAGCAGGGTCAGGGTCGCACTGAACCCGAGTTACCCGAGCAGACCCGGGCCGCTACCGAGCACATGGAATACAACCGGATCTTCCAGGGTGACGGCACCTCGCCGGCAGCCGAGACGAGCCCTGAGCTCAAGGCTCATCAGGATCGGATTGCCGAGTTGTTCGGCAGCAACGATCCCCAGAAGACCCTGGGCGCTGTGGATAGTTTCGTCGATGCCGGAATCCAGTCTTTCAATGTCACCACCAGGGACGGCAAGAGCTACTCTTTCCGCATGGAGAATGTAGACGTCAACGGCAGGACCAATAAGCAGATGACCCATCTCTTCGTCACCCCGCAGGGTGGCAGGGAGCAAGTGGCGATGCGCGGGGTGGAGCTGCAGAATCCCCAGGAAGGCGGACCTCGTTTCGACCAGCAGCGCAATGCCCGGGGCGAGCGTGTAAGTTTCGCCGGTAACGGCGGCGGCGTCATGGAAAGCATCCAGGGCGATCTGGACGGCGCCACCCTGACCATGACCGACAAGGACGGCAAAGAGGTCAAGGCTACTTTCGTCAAAGGGGACGACGGCAAGATCCAGATCAAGATGGAATCTCCCGAGGCTCAACCTCGGGCCAACGAGATCCCCAGCTCCGCCGACATCGAGAGAGACCTGAAAGAACATCCGGACCAGGTTCTGCCCAGGCTGTCCGATCCCAATACGCCCCCCGAGTACAAGATCAAGATGCTGGACAAGCTGGCCGGTCTCGGAGTCACCCATATAGACGTCAAGGACGCGAGCGGCCGGACTCATACTTTCCAGCCTGTGGTCCAGCAGCTCGAGAATGGCGTCCGTTCGGTGCAGCTGCAGGCCGACGGCAAGACAGTGATGCGCGGTCTCACCCGCGGCGAGGATGTAGCGCCCCAGCACGACGGGGACAATGCCCTTCCTTATTACGACGAGAATAAAGCCGCTCTCGACTTCGACTGGAGCAATTCGGAAGTGACTCTGCGTCTTGCCCCCGGTGCCGATGGCGCCGAGCGCGAGCCGATCAAATTCCCCGTCGGCAAAGTCGGCGGTGAAGGCACCGACACCAACAGGACCCTGGCCGAGGCGGCCAAGCCCGAGTATGCAGAAAATCCTCCCTGGCAGGGAAGCAGCGTTGCCGGTCTCTTCTCGGATCGCAGCCTCTGGAGCAGAGGAAGCACCGCTGCGGTGGCATCTGTTCTGGAGAAGTCCGGCGTGCCGGTGAAAGCGACCGCCAGCGCCTCGGATCTGGCCTCCCAGATGACCAAGCTAGTGGAATCGGGCCAGTACCGGGGAGGAGTCGTCACCGACGCTTCCCAGCTCAAGGATCTGCCCCCGGGGGCGGTGGTCATAGCCCGCCAGCAGGTGGAGCAGGGTGGCAGCGAGTGGCCTGACGGCAAGCGCTATGCTTCGCACACAGCCCTGAAAGCGGACGGCGACAGCATGTATCACATCAGCAACCGCCCCGGGGACGACTCCGGTCTCTGGCGCAAAGATAGCGTCGATTCAGTCCTTCCCGGGGACAAATTCACCGACTATATGGTTTTCGTCCCGAATCAGCAGGCCCGGCCGGAAACACCTGATGAGAGCGAAGCCCAGCCCCAGGTCGAAGACAAGAATCTGGACATGGCGAGCCTGCTCAGGCATCCGCAGCACGGACTCGGTCTCGACTTTATCACCCCTGATGCCAGCGATACAGAAGTGGATACGGCTCTCAAGGCTAAAGTCGCCGAGGGCAAGGGCTGGAGCGTGGAAGAAGGCGGCAATGAGGAAGGTGGCATAAAACTGGAGGTCAAACCCGGGGATATATTTGTTGCCGAATCAGGTGGTCAGACCAGGATCGCCATGGCGCGCCAGGAGCAGGACGGCACTACAGGCATAATAGTGATGAACGAGGGGCGTTATGCCAGGGGTACTGACCTGGCAGCGGTTTTCCAGGATCTGGCGGAAGGCGCCAAGATACGCCGTTATCGCTATGCGCCCCAGGAAGGCAGTCAGACAGATGACCAGACCGGTGATCAGACCGGCGATCAGGGCAACAGACCGGCCTTCAAGAGCCTTTTCGAAGCCCTCAAGGACGAGAATGTTCGTAAGGGATTCGGTCTGGAAGATCTCAGCAATCCCGCCGACAACTTCGCCGACCTGGACAAGCAGCTAGAGACGCTCGCCGCCGAGAAAGCCGACCGGTTCACCCGGGAGAGCCAGGACAAAGCAGCCGTCAATGGCAAGCTCCAGAATCAGCAACTCGAGCCGGGCACTTTCGTCACCGCGGTGGACAAAGCCACCGGTGAGACGAGAGTGGCGGCGGTGGGAAGCAATCGCCAGCTCTATGTCTGGGGCACAGACGGCACTATGTCTTCGACCACCAGGGTCGAAGAAGCGTTTGCCGGGATGAATTTCGACAATGTCACCGTCACCGCTCGCAAGCCCGAAGCGGTTCAGAGCGGAGAACCGCAAGATCCTCCTGAAGACACGGCTCTGGCTTCGGTGCTCAAACAAGAGGCGTTCCGCAAGCTCTACGGTCTCGAGTGGTTGCCGGAAGGCATCAGCGACGGAGCTGCTCTGGATGCGGCTCTCGAAGCGAAAGCCAGGCAGGATCAGAATCTCAGTCGCCGCGAGCTCAAGCGAGAGGACATAGGCAGATCCTTCGATTTCGAGCAATTCGATATCGTCTCGGCCATGGACAGGGACGGCGCCATGCGGGTGGCTTTCTATGAGCGCGGCCGCAACTTCAGCTATATGGCCAGTGACGGAACCTGGAAGACCGGCACATTCGCCGAGGTTTTCCCCGCCGAGAGCTATCAGGCCAAGCTCATGCTCAGCCGCAGGCGCCAGTACACTCCCGGTCCTTGAGAATAGAGCCTATTTGTAGGCCGCCAGCATGCGGCAGCGCAGCTCGTTGATGTCTTCGGGCGTCTCGAAGCGATGCTCGGTGGCTTCCACGGCTTTCATTCGATCCACCCGGAAGATGAGAAAATCGTCGCGCTCGTGGCAATATGCCACCACCAGCCACATGCCGTCTTCCTGGAGGAGAACCAGGGGATTGAGAAGAACCCTGTCCACGGTCTCCCGGTCGATGCTGTAATAGCTCGCTTCCACGGCTCTATGCTTGAGAAGGGCATTCTCGATCACCGGCAGCTTGTCGTCCACCGAATACATCGGATATGAGAAAGTCTCTTCGCAGAGATAGCGCTCGCACTGCTCTTTGAAGCTCCTGCCGGCCGGGGAAGGCTTGCGGTCTTCGTCGCTATGAGGCGGCTCGGGAAAAATAGAATCGCACAAATCGCCGCTGCGGCTCTCGAAGGGAACGGAAAAGCCGTTATGGTGATCGGAATCGGCTGACGGGTCGTCGGCGAAGGGAGGCCAGTCGCTTCCGGTAGTGGTGAATCCGGACTGCTCGGTGCCGGCTCGGAAGTCCAGGCCGTCTATGGATAGCTGTCTCACCGAAGTGTCATTGAAGAAATCATGACCCCACAACTCATCGATATCCGACTCCAGATAAGCGAGCTCGAGCTCCTCGAGGTCTTCCATGTCCTCGCAACCGAGAACCGAATCGACTATGGCGTCGGCAAGCTCGTTGCTCATGCTCTGAAGCTGGGGAGTGACCTTTTCGCTGAGCTTCTCGATAATCTCGGCAATGAGCTCGTCTTTCTGCTCGGCATGAATGGTAACGCCTGCCACCAGTTTGTCGAAAAGCCTGGCCCCGGTTAGGAGTAGAAAACACTCTTCCTGGCTTAGCTCAAGCTGTTTCTCTTCGTCCATAAGAATTTTTCTCTATGTGCCTTGTTCAATGTTCCACGAAGGGACTGCTCTCAAATCTCGACAAGGAACCCTTCCTGAGAGTCCGACAATAACGGCCTATAGCTCTAGCCTAGCACTGCAAGGAAGATTACGGTAGTTTTATCTTTGATTTGCCCGATTACATTCGTTCCGGAGCGGATACACCGATGATTCTGAGCACGTTGGAAAGAACCTGTCTGGTAGCCATTATCAGCCCGAGCCTGGCACAGGTAACCGATAAATCGCTGGTGATTACCCTGGAGACCTCGTAGAACTTTTGCAGATCATTTGCCACTTCATAGGCATATCTTGCCAGTTTGCCGGGCTGCGATGCTCTCGCGGCTTCTTCGACCTCGTCGGCAAATGCCTGTAATTTGAGGACCAGGTTCTTTTGATGGACGAAAGTCTCGTCCTCTTCATCGAAGGCGGGTGCGAATACCGAGGGATCGCTCTTATAGAGAGCTTCCCACTGGCGCAGTTGCGCCTGGCTCACGGCAGGCGCGCTCTCATCGCCCTCGTTGCCGCCGCCCGGCTCCAGGGCCCGGCGAAGAATCGAGCAGCAGCGGGCATGGGCGTATTGTATATAGAACGCCGGATTCTCTCTGCTGGTTTGCTTCGCCAGCTCCAGATCGAAGTTGATCGGATTCTGGGGATTGGACTCAGCCAGGTAATAACGCACGGCATCCACGCCCACTTCTTCCATGACCTCATCCAGGGTGACGACGGTTCCCCGGCGCTTGGACATACGCACGATCTTGCCGTCCCGGTTGAGATTGACGATCTGGGTGAGGATGACCTCGAGCTTTGCCGGGTCCTGTCCAAGGGCTTTGATTACTGCTTTGAGACCGGGGACCTGACCGTGGTGATCGGCACCCCAGATATTGATCATCAGGTCGTAGCCCCGCTCGAACTTGTCGAGATGGTAGGCTGCGTCACCGGCCAGATAGGTATAAGAGCCGCTGCTCTTGCGCAGTACCCGGTCCCTTTCATCGCCGAGCTCTTTGGCCTTGAGCCAGAGCGCGCCTTCGGACTCGTAGGTGTAGCTCGAGCTGTTGAGCTTATCGATGGCCTTTTCGAGCTTGCCGCTCTTGTGCAGAGTTTTCTCCGAGAACCACCGGTCGAAGCGGACACGCAGCCGATCCAGGAGATCCTCGTGCTCTTTGCGGATGAGCTCTTTGATAATCTCGCCTGTCTTGACGGTGGCTGCCTCGGCGTCCAGAGAGAGCAAGCCGTCTTTCTCTTCGGCGATGATCCGGTCCACATAGTGAGCGATGGAGTCTTCCGGGTAGCCTGATTCCGGGTATTCGACCGCTTTCCCCAGCTTTCGCTGGTAACAGGCCCAGGCGCAATTGGCCAGCTGGGTTATCTGCTCGCCGGCGTCGTTGACCAGGAACTCTTGCTCGACCCGGTAACCGGCGAATTCGAAGAGATTGGCCAGGCAGCTTCCCAGGACGGCTCCCCGTCCGTGACCGATATGAAGGTCGCCGGTTGGATTGGCCGATACATACTCGATGTTGACGTGCTTATTCTTGCCTATATCCAGCCTTCCGAAGTCGTCTCCTCGTTCGTGGATCTCTTTGAGAGCTTCACAGAGCCAGCCCTTGCCGAGCTGGAAATTGATGAATCCGGGATTGGCCACCTCCAGTCTGGCGATGCCGTTCTTGCCGTGCTCTTTCTCGATGTATTCGGCCAGGACGCCGGCGATCTTGATTGGCGGCGCTTTGAGATGGCGGGCCAGTTTGAGGGCGACACCACAGGCGAGGTCACCATGCTCCTGAAGCTTGGGCACTTCGATGACGATAGGTTCCGGGCAGGCGCCTTCTGCCTTGATGGCGCCGTCACCGGCAGCCTTGTTGTAAGCCTCTTCGACGATTCCTCTGAGCCTGTTCTTGATCATTTATTGACACCGCTTTTGACACCGCACAATTCGTCTATTATCGCTTCGGCGAAATCACCGGCGGCTTCCGGACCGTTGGCGGTTATAACTCTTCCGTCTCTGACCACAGGCTCGCTCACCAGTGTCGCGCCGCCATCGGCGAGAGCTTTTACCGACTCGGGCATCTCCCAGACTGTCGCCTTTTTGCCCTGGAGCACACCGGCATTGGCCAGAACAGCGCCTGAAAGACAGATGGATGCCACCACTTTCCCTTCTTCCGCCGCCCGGCGAAGCAGCTCGTGCAGATCGGTATCGTGCCAGAGATGCTCGGGAGAGCCCATGCCACCGACCACTATGATCGCGTCGGGTTTCATGGCAGCCAGGTCTTTGATCAGGACGTCCGGTGTGGCGGAGCCACCGAGCATGCCCTTCGCGACCGAGAGGCTCTTGCTGGCTACCACTGTCCTGGCTCCTTCAGACTCGAGCCGGGCTTTCGGGGTGAAGAACTCCTCGTCCCGGAACTGATCGGCAGCGATCACCAGGGCGACATCGATTCCAGCCAGTTTTCTCTCCGACATAATCCACTTCCTCCGCGAGGACGCCTGAAGTACAGTGGACCATATTACTATGCTTACTTCTGATCAGGGCTGAAGATATTCTGCATGTTGCGGAGTAGTTTCTGCCAGCGAATCGGAATCTGATCCTGCTCCCGGCTTCCGCCTCTTCCCTGGCGTTTCTGCAACTCATCCCGGATGAGGATCTGGAGCTTCTCTTTTTGAGCGTCGCTGAGGATCTCTTTTTTCTTGGTCCAGATGCTGATGGCGAAGCTCTTGAGCTCGCTGTTCTCTTTGTCGATCTTCTGCTGCAACATAATCAGCTCGGTCGGGTCCGAGTTGGGGCTGGCCATGAGCTTTTTGAGCTGCTGCTGCTTCTCCTGGATCTTGGGATGCATCTTCTGGTAAGTGTCGAACCATTGCTGATCGAGTTGCTGGATCTTGAGGCTCTGGTCGCTGGTGAGATCGAGCTTCTCATAGTCGATATTGCAGTGACCGCAGGGCGCGTCGCCCTCGGCCCGGGCCGGATTATGGACCAGGGCGAAGACGAAGGTGCTGAGAATCAGCGCCATCATCAGCCTCATCGTCGTCTTCATCCTATTGCTCATAGATCACTGCCTCGGCAAAACTACCAGGCTCCTCAAAACTCGATTCTATCAAGTAGGCTTCTGCCGAAACAGGCTGGAAACTCCCATCATCAGGCATACACAGCCATACTGCCACAGTCGCGAAGAGTCCGATAACGGCGGCAGCCGCTGCCGCGACAACGGTGAAACGCGGTCTGGCTTGTTTCGGCTTGCCGGGCGCGGCAGCCGCCTTGGGCCGGAATGGAACCACTTGCATGCGATTCTTGATCTGAGGCCAGAGGTCGAAGTCCTCGGGGATGTCCGGCTGGTAGTTCGTCCTGATGAAATCACCGACGCTTGTAAGCCCGTCGAAATCGGTTCGGCAGTTTATACAGTCCACCAGATGCTGGGTGATGGCTCGGTGGCGGGCGCCGGGCACTTCCTGATCTATATAAGGGGACAGCTCGCCGACGATGATCTCGCAGTCGGCGGTGAGCCTGATTCTGACGGACTCCCAGACATCGGTGTCGACATCCTCGGGCAGCTCCAGTCCCTTGGAGAGAAGCTGGTTGGTGCGATTCAGCAATTTAAACCGGTCCAGGCAGTCAGCACAATCGTTCAGATGCTGCTTGACCCCTTCCTGGGCTGCCGGGGGCAGCTCGCCGTCGAGATAGGCGGAGAGATCCTCTTTCATCACTTCGCAAATCGAGGCAATCTCATCCTTGACGGCATCCCAGAGGTCGGGCATGTCTGTCTCGTCCGGCTCGCTCTCGTCCTTGAGAAAGGCGCTCAGGCTCTTGAGGGTCTCGAAACGGGAGGCGCAGTCCTTGCACTCGGTGAGATGCCTCTCTAGGCCAGCTTTGTCCTCGCCCTTGAGCTCGTTGTCGAGCAGAGCGGATAAATCTTCCTGAAAATCGGCACAAGTCCTTACCATTAGCCGGAAACCTCACTGGCTGATTCGGCGCTTTCACTTTCGAGGTAAGGTTTGAGCAACTCTTGCAATTTCGTCCGTGCACGGGCAATCCGCGACTTCACGGTACCCATTTCGGTTTTGGTGATTACTGCAATTTCCTCGTAGCTCAATCCCTCCACTTCTCTCAAGACGATGGCGGTCCGAAACTGTTCCGGCAATTTCAACATTGCTTGTCTGATTACTGTGGAAAGTTCTTGATTGAGCATATTCTCATCCGGCACCTCCGACTCGTCGGGGATATCCCGGGTGCTGCCGCCGTCCGATTCCTCGTCGTCCAGGGAATCGTCCATGGAGACCGTGGGGAGCTTGCGGGGGCGTTTACGAAGCTCGTCGTAGAAGATATTGGTGACGATCTGAGTCAGCCAGGACCGGAATGAGTTCGGATTTCTCAGGTTGGTGATGGACTTCCAGACCCGGATGAAGACTTCCTGTGCCAGGTCCGAGGTGTCCTGCCAGTCCGGGGCGAGCTGGTACAAAAGGGCATAGACCGTCTTCTGGTGCCTCTTTACTAGCTCTTCAAAAGCAGCCGGCTCGCGCTTCTGGCAGGCTATCACCAGGTCGCGGTCGCTTTTTTGAGAGTATGCCGTAGCCATGAAATACCTTTATACTAGATGATTGGGCTTTTAACCTTGCTTCAGTTTAATTCACATGCGGATAGAAATGGTAGCATTGCCGACTGTTCAAAACTATCCTGGCATGCCCGGTCTCGGTGAGCCTTCTAATTAAACCGGGCGGCAAGTAGTTATAGAAAGGCAGTTTTTCGAGGTAATTATCCGTGTCCAGCCGATATCTTTTTACATCCGAATCCGTTACTGAGGGACATCCGGACAAAGTCTGCGATCAGATCTCCGATGCAGTGCTTGATGCCATACTCAGCCAGGACGAGTCCGCCCGGGTTGCCTGCGAATGTGCCGTATCCACTGGTCTGGTGTTGATGACCGGCGAAATCACCACCACCGCCAATGTCAACTACCAGGACATCGCCCGCAAGGTCATCGAAGATATCGGCTATGTAGATGATAAGGGCGGCGGTTTCGACGCTCATTCCTGCGCGGTCCTCACCGCCATCAACAAGCAGTCTCCGGACATCGCCGGGGGCGTGTTCTCGGCCCTCGAGACCCGGGGCAAGGAGAATGTCGACAAGACCGACCTCATCGGCGCCGGCGACCAGGGAATGATGTTCGGCTTCGCCTGCAACGAGACCCCCGAGATGATGCCCATGCCCATCTCGGTTGCCCACAGAATGGCCAGGCGGCTTTCCGAAGTTCGCCGGAACGGCACCTTAAAATATCTTCGTCCTGATGCGAAGACCCAGGTCACCATCGAATATGAAAACGACAAACCTGTTCGGGTGGACTCGATTCTCATCTCCACCCAGCATGACCCCGAGATCGATGGCGAGACCGACAATGACAAGATCCAGGAGCGGATTGCCGCCGATCTCAAAGCCTATGTGGTTATGCCTGTGTTCCAGGATCTCTCCATCGCTCCGGACAAAGACACCCGTTATCTCTTCAATCCCTCGGGACGCTTCGTGGTGGGCGGTCCCCACGGCGACGCCGGTCTCACCGGACGCAAGATCATCGTCGATACCTATGGCGGTTATTCCCGTCATGGCGGCGGCGCTTTCTCCGGCAAGGACCCGACAAAAGTCGACCGCTCCGCCGCTTATGCCACCCGCTATGTCGCCAAGAACATCGTCGGCGCCGGCCTCGCCGATCGCTGCGAAGTCCAGATTGCTTATGCCATCGGAGTTGCCAGACCGGTGTCTATCCATGTGACCACTTTCGGCACAGGCAAGATCAGCGACGAGGCGATCACCGAGCTGGTCAAGACCCAGTTCGACCTTCGCCCCGCCGCGATTATCGAGACCTTCCAGCTTCGCCAGCTCCCCGGTCGGGCAAAGGACCACCGTTTCTACAGGAACGTGGCTGCTTACGGACATTTCGGCCGTCCGGATCTGGAGCTCCCCTGGGAAAAACTGGATCGGGTAGCGGACCTAAAAAAGTCTCTGGCTCAGGTTCCGTCAGTGCCTGAGCCTAATAGAGTTCAGGTTTGCGACTGAAATTTGGTTATAATAGGTAACTGGTCCCGCGAGTTGGTAACAAATGATCTCCGGCACTATCAAGGTGAACCCTGACTCGCCGGAAGCGTATTCCGTGGAGTTGGCAGAAGGCGAGACTTTGCAGATAGGGCGAAAGCCCTCGCCGGGCGGCATCAAGAAGTTGATCCTGCCTTATCCTGAGGTTTCCGGGCAACACGCCGAAATCCGCTGCAAGCCCGAAGGTTGGACCATCGTTGATTCCGGAAGTACCAATGGCACTTCCATAAACGGCACCCGCTGCACTCCCGGTCGCGAGTACAGTCTCAGAAATGGCGACAAAGTGCGGATCGCCCAGTACGAGATCTTCGTTTTTCCGCCCGAGACCGAACTCGAGCTCGGTGATGATCTTGCCGACGACGATACCCAGGATCGCACCCAGCTTTCGATCAAGTTCATGAATGCCACTATCCTGGTGGGAGACATCCGCAGCTTCACGAGGTTGATGGAGCGTTACCGGTCTGAGCCCGAGCGGGTGATGCACGTGGCTCAGCGGGTCTTCGATGCCCTCAATGTCGAGATCAACAAGAATTTCGGTCTGCTCGAGAAGATCGCCGGCGATGCCATCATGGCTTACTGGTCCGGGGACAACACCAAGGAAGGCTCCCGGCTGCCTGCCTATCAGGCCTGCCTGACGGCTCTCAAGCTTGCCGATCTCACTGCCAAGCTGGCCGCTGACAGGTCTTACTGGCCTTTCGAGGAACATCCTCTTTTTATCGACATCGCTCTGGCTACCGGTCCGGTGGCCGCCGGCGCCCTCGGTCAGGGCTCGGCCAATCCCAGCGTGCTGGGCGATACAGCCAATCTGGTTTTTCGGCTGGAGAAGCTGATCGGCGAGGATACTCCCGGTGATGTCATCGTCGATGGTGTCACCTTCGGTCTCGCCAACGACCGCTGCGATTTCAAGTTTCTGGGCTCCTACGAGATCAAGGGCAAGAGCAAGCCTGTCGACGTCTACAGGCTGTGCGGCATCAAGGGAAGCTAGTCAGTTGCCTGAGTATTCTGAGCTCGATAAGTCGGTCGGCAGGCTCATTGCCGGAAGACTTCCCGGTCTCGAGCTCGAGGCGGAGCACCGGCAGGCTCTCGCTGATGGTATCCTCGGCGGTATCACCCTCTTTGCCGAGAACTGCTCCGACCTCGAGCAGCTGGCCTCTCTCACCGCCGATATCGTCGAGACCTCTTCCCACGCGCCGGTGCTCACCGTCGACCAGGAAGGTGGTGCCGTGCAGCGTTTCGCCGGGGTGCTGACACCGCTTCCCTCGCCCATGGCTCTGGCCGCCACAGGCTCCCCGGAGACTCTTGCGGCGGTCACCAGAATCAGCGCCGAGCAGCTCAAGCTCCTGGGATTCAACTGTCTTCTCGCTCCTGTGCTCGATGTAATCAGCAACCCGAGTAATCCGATCGTATGCACGCGCTCTTTCGGGACAGTGCACCAGCTCTGCCGGAACCTCGGCGAGATCGTCGCCAGGACCATCAGCGAAGTCGGCCTGGTGCCGGTGGGCAAGCATTTCCCCGGCCATGGCGCCACCCGTGAAGACTCGCATGAAGATCTGGCGGTCAGCAAGGTCGATCTCGAGAGGCTCTGGGGTGTCGATCTGGCCCCTTTCAAAGATTGCCTGCCCGTTCTTCCGGCGGTGCTCACCGGGCATATCTGGGTCCAGGCTGTCGATGAGGAGCCGCTTCCCGCCAGTCTCTCGAAAAGAGTCACCACATCCATTCTCAGGGAGTATCTCGGATTCGACGGTATCATCATGACCGACGATCTGACCATGAAAGGAATCACCGGTCACTACGGCATGGGCGAGGCGGCTGTGATGGCCATCGAGGCCGGTGCCGATCTGCTTCTCGTGTGCGGCACCTACGAAGAGTCCGAGGAAGCTCGCCGGGCGATTGTAGAGGCGGTCAGGTCCGGTCGCCTGAGCGAGGCGCGCATCGCCGCCTCTCTCAAGCGCTTGAAGCACAGGTTCGGACGGCGCCCCCAGGCGACCTCGCCTTCTAAGAACAAAGGTCGATTCGCCAGGCTGAAGAAGCATATCGAAGTGTCCCGGGCCATCTCCGAAGAGGCATCGCTCCAAGCAATAACGGCGACCCGGGGAAGCGCTCGTCAGCTTACCGGCGGTCCCTGGAAAGTGATTGTCCCCAGCCATCCGCGTTACAGTCTCGATCTCGCCCGCCATCTTAATGAGCGCCTGGAGATGCCGGTCGAGGAGATTCGTTACAGCCTCGAGCCCACTTTCGAGGAGGCAGAGGAGATTGCCCGGTCCTGTCGGGACTCTAACTGCCTTTTCGTGACTTTCCGCTGCCTGATCAATCGCGAGCAGATGCGGGTGGGCCAGATGGTGGCGGATGCCTGCAAGGGCGAAAAGATCGCCGTTACAACCGACACGCCCTTCGATCTCGACGGTCTTCCCGACTGGCCTACTGTGATCGCTTCGTTCGATCCAAGCGATCAGGCTATGATAGCTCTAGCACGTGTTCTCTCCGGGGAGCTTCGCGCTCGCCATTCCACCTATATGCAGTTCCTCTACGAGGGGCTCAAAAGGCTGAGAGAGCAATCTTTGAAATGACCGAGAGCAATGAGAAAAATTCCCGGGTAATGGCCTATCTCAAAAAGGTTGGCAAGCTCATGATCTTGTTCGTGATCCTGGGCTGCGTGCTGCTCACTTTTGCGGTCTGGCTGGTCTCCAGCGTCATTTCGCGGAATCTTGCCCAGTACGGACTGTAATGAGCTCGTTGCCGATCTGGAAGAAGGCGGCGAAGGTTCGTTTTGCCGCCTCGACAATGGCGGACTCCTCCGTCTCGTCAAAGCCAGCCTCGTTCATGGTGGCTTTGAAATCCAGCCAGTATCTCATCTGGTTTTCCTGATAGCGATCGAAATAGCTGGCGCCCCGGCGGGTGCTCAGACCGAGACCGTCTCTCAATTTGCCGGCCATATACTTGGCGCCATGGGTGCTGCCTTCAAGCACATAGAGAATGCCCAGAAGGGCGCAGGGCTGACTGTCCCGCGACTGCTCCATGTCGGCGATGAGCCTTGCCGCTCCCGGGACCGCTTCGGATCGCTCGGCATCGATGTCGAAATGAGCTAGATCGCTCTGGAGATTCTCCAGATCCAGATGCCGCTTCTTCAAGACACTCTTGATCTTTTCGGAAGCAGGGGTATTTACCAGGCTGGCCTGCTCCAGATTGGCGGCAAGATGCTTGTGAAGCAGATAGAGCTGGCTCAAATAAGCTGTATATGCCGGTCTCTCGATTCTCCCAGAGCCCAGAAGCTTCTGGAACTCATGGGCTTCGGTGGCATCATGGAGGGATCTGGTGCCTTCTTTGAGAGTCTCCATTATGGTCTTGTCTTGGCTGTTATTCATTATCTTTCCTTCCTGAAAGCAGCTCTCATCAGCCTGTCTCGGACGCCGTCCCAGTCCGGATCCGCCGGCGGCGACTCGACCACGATCCAGTCCGGGGCCGTTGTGTCCAGGGAGCGCAGGCTGGCATAGAGATCCTTGCCGTAATGCTCGCGATTCTTTTCGGCCACTATCCATGACGATGCGAAAGTCCCGGGGGGCTGGCGAAAGGACAGGACCGCCGCGGTCTTGTTCTGAGAGGCGAGCTCGCCAAGAAAGCGGTCCAGATCGCCTTCCTGGACTATGACCAGGGGACGGCTCGGAGCATAGTGGCTTTTCATCGAGCCAGGGGCTCTCGGAGTCCCGACTCCGGTTTTTGCCGAATCGAGAGCGAGAGCGTCTTTTATGGCTGCCTCGGTAATCTGTCCGGGTCGAAGAATCCGCCAGCTCTCTCCGGTGAGGTCGACGATGGTGGACTCGATTCCGACCCGGCAGGGACCGCCATCCAGGACATAGCTCACCTCGTCCCCGAACTCGGCGGCCACATCCTCGGCTCGTGTGGGGCTGAGGCGGCCGAACTTGTTTGCCGAGGGGGCGGCGATCCCGCAAGAAGCAGCTTTTTCAATGAGCTCGAGAGCCAGAGGATGACCGGGAATTCGCAAGCCCACGGTATCCTGACCGCCGGTCACCTGATCGAGAACGCCTTCCTTGCGCCGGAGGACAAGAGTAAGGGGTCCAGGCCAGAATGATTCGGCCAGGACGAAAGCTGAGTCGGGGATTGCCACGGCCCACTTCGAAAGCAGGCTGACATCGTGAATATGAACGATCACCGGATGGTCGGCCGGTCTTCCCTTGGCTCTATAGAGCCTGACCAGGGCATCAGGGCTGGTGGCGTCGGCACCAAGCCCGTAGACCGTCTCCGTGGGAAATGCCACCAGCTCTCCCCTGTTGATGAGATCGGCGGCGAGCTCGATATCTTTGCCGATGCTCATTGGTCCGAGTTTAATGCCCCTCTCAATGCCCCTCTCAATGCCCCTCTCAATGCCCATGGATTAGCGCTGGTGATCTCCACGTCCACCAGGGTTCCTCTGAGGCTCTCGGGACCTTCGAAATTGACGAGCTTGTTGGTTCTGGTGCGGCCGGTCATGCGCTCCGGATTTCGCTCGCTCTGTCCTTCCACCAGGACTTCCACCGTCTTGCCCAGATAACGCTTGTTGCGGCGGTGGCTGACCTCGCTCACCACGGTGTTGAGAAAGCGCAGGCGCTCATATTTCTCTTCCTCCGGGATCTGATCCGGCCAGTTCGCCGAGGGGGTGTGGGGTCGGGGCGAATAAGCGGCAGTATTGCAGGAGTCGAAGCAGATCTCTTCCACCAGCCTGACGGTGTTCATGAATTCGTTTTCAGTCTCCCCGGGGAAACCGACTATGAGATCCGAGGTGATGGCGGCATCCGGGATTCGCTTTCTGATTCTCTCCACCACACGCCTGTAGGCGTCGACATCGTGTCCCCGAGCCATGCGTCTGAGGGTGCGATCGTCACCTGCCTGTATGGGGATATGGAAATATTCGCAGGCAGAGGGCACTTCTTCAACGGCATCGATGATGGCGTCTTGAAGATCTCTGGGGTGCCCGGTGATGAAGCGGATTCTCTTGATGGGCTCGAAACGTCCGGCCAGGCGGATCAGCTCGCCGAGATTGGTGGCCGGATCGAGATCGTGACCGTAAGCAGTGACATTCTGACCCAGGAAGGTGACTTCCTTATAGCCTGCTCCGGCGAGCTCTTCCACTTCCAGCATGATCTCTTCCGGGGTGCGGCTCTTTTCCCGTCCCCGGACATAGGGAACTATGCAGTAAGTGCAGTTGTAATCGCAGCCATAGATTACCGAGACCCAGGCGCTGAAGTCGCTCTGTCTGATCACCGGCAGTTCGGGCAGGTCTTCGGGCAATTCCTGGAAGACCTCCACTACTCGCCTGCCCTCGTCTCTGGCCTGGACCACCAGGTCGGGAAGGCGGTGGAGATTATGGGTGCCGAAAACGATGTCCACATATGGCGCGCGCTTGATCATCGCTTCGCCGGCGTCCTGGGCGACACAGCCTCCCACGGCGATGAGGGCGCCTTCCCGGCTGTCTTTGACCTTTCGCCAGGCACCCAGATAGCTGTAGACCTTGTCCTCGGCGCCTTCTCTTATGGCGCATGTATTGAGGATCATCAAATCGGCGGATTTCAGATCGGCTGTCTGGATGTAGCCGATCTCATCGAGAAGACCGAGCATATGCTCGGAGTCCGATTTATTCATCTGGCAGCCGAAAGTCTCGACATAGACTTTCCCTGCGGTTTTCTTCTTGTCTTTCGTAATCGCTGTCATCGGTTCGAACCAGGATGTTGCGCTAGTTTACTAGAAAACCGAATATTACAGGCTCTGTTTTTTGATCGACTCGATTTCCTGGATCTGGCGGCAGAAAGAGTCGAAAGAGTTCTTCAGCCATTCGATGCGTTCGCTGTGGCTGGCAGGCGGGATCAGGTCGTTGTTTCCGCCTGAGAAGATTACCCGGTGCTCGCCGTTCTCGTTTTTCGCGATGGTCAGTTCAAGGGTATGCACGTCGGAGTTCTCACAGGTTTGAGGGCAGATTTGAGGGGTGCCATAATAGCAGGTGGAGCCGAGCCTCGAATCGCCGGGCCCGTGTGGGATGATTTCCGGAAGCTGGAAGTAATGAGGTTTCCAGAGGGTTTCCGGAAGGGGTTTCTTACAGGATTTTTATGAAATTGACTGCAATCGGATTCATCTATGCTTGCCTGGTTTCTACGGTCGCTTTTCTCTTGCTCGGCGGCTGCGGGCTGAACGCGAACAGGCTGGCTAAGTCCATGGCGGTGGAGTCTCCGGATCTGAGCAACCCCGCGGAATTCAAATGCGATTCTTTCTCGTTCAAATATCCGGGAAACTGGCAGATCGACATGAAGAGACATCTTGCCAATCAGATCTATGACGACATGGTCCGCATCAAGGCCGGCACGTCGCCGGTGGCCAGCTCGATTGATATAACACTCTTCAATTCTCCTTATAGCGAGAGTTTCGCCGCCGATCTGGTGAACCAGGTCGGCACAGCCGGAGTTGCTGCAACCGACAAGCCTGCACCGATCACCTGGGGCGGTATCGAGGGGCTCGGGCAGAAGACCAGGCTCGATCCCGGGGATCTCGTCTATAGCTATTTCTTCTGCCCCGCCAGTGGTGGCAAGAAAATGCTCGTCGTTCATTATGGCGGTTCGGACGATGTAGTGTCGAAGACACAGAGCGGCTTCGATTTGATTGAGAAGACCTTCAAGCTCAGTATGTGACCGTATAGGTGAAGGGGACCACATGCTTTGATTTGACGGCCACCCCGCTGTCGCTTACCACCGCTGCCATGATCGCTCCCACCAGAAAGGGAGGGTAGATGTCCACGGTGGTCTCCACGCTGACCTCTCCGTCCACCGAGCCCTGGTAGGGAGGGGGCGGGAAATCCCGAACCGTCTCGATGATTTTCATGTCGTCTCTCACCTTCACCGGAAGGTTGGAGTGATAGATTCTTTCGATCACCGCGATGGCTCTTTGATACGGAGTCTTGCCGGGCACCACGATCCGGTTGGTGGCCAGGGTAGAGTCCCCGGGCGGACCCGAGGCGGCTGCCCTGGCCGCATCGCGGCAGACCACATCATTGAGGGCGGCACCGGTACCGAGAATACATAAATCGATGACGACCAGAAGCACCGGGACCAGGAGAGCCAGGGCGGCGGCAAGCTCGGTGAGGCTCTGTGCGCGCATGCCGCGCCGGGCGAATATTGTCCTTCTCATTTTCAATTACACCATTGAAGACGTGCATCACTTTCCATTTATTGCCACCGCATCGCCATGCGGAATTAGCGGGAGCCCAGTATGAGATTTTTCTCCTTCAGGGCAGCCCTAAATTTCAGGTACGGCGCTGTAGTTGGCAAAGAGGCGGGTGCAAAGCCAGTCCGCCAGAAATCTCAAATAGAAGATCGAGGAAAGTGAAATGGAAAAGAAAAATCAGAAGCGCAGAGCCGGAGGACTGAGACTGGCTCTGGCTCTGCTCATCACTGCCAGTGCCGCGGCAAACTCAATGGTGGCTCCGGTATCGGCGGAAACGACAGGAAAGCTCAATATGCCGAGAGCGCTCCCTAAAAAGAGGACAGGTGTCCGGACTACTTATACGCCTGACCTGCTTCTCGTGATGCCCAGTCGAAATGCGGAAGACGACGATATAAAGAAAGCGCTCGAGGAAGCCAATGGGACAGTTATCGGAACCATGGGCGAAGGCCGCCTGAAATGCCTGATCGTCAGAACCGAGAAAGGCAAGCTCGAGCAGACCGAGAGAAAGCTGAAGAAAGATTCGAAGAACTTTGCCACCATCGGGCGCAACTATAAGCTTGGCGCCCACTTCATCCCCAATGACAGCAGCTTCCCGAGCCAGTGGCACCTGCCTGCTATAAACTGTCCCAGGGCCTGGGACGATTCGCGAGGCGGGCTGACCAAGATCGCCATTTTCGACACCGGCTGTCAAGCCAATATCGCCGATCTATCGGGCAAGACTCAGAAAGGCTATGATGCCACCACGGTCGGAGCCCGGCTCACGGTCCTGGCTGGACCGGGCCCTCTCGGCGATATTGCCGGCGCCATCGGCGGGGCACTTTCCGGAGGCGCTCAGGAAGACGTCCACGGTCATGGAACCTGGGTCGCCACCACCGCCGCCGCCACCGCCAACAATTCCACCAATACGGCCGGAGTCGCTCCCGGAGCGACAGTCTATCCGGTACAGATCGCAGGATCGGACGGGCAGACCGATGATATCGCGATCATGGCCGGCCTGCTCAATATGCTCGCTACCGGGAACCGGATCGTCAATATCAGCTATGGCGCCGCCCCGCCGTTCGGTCTCACCAATGCCTTGATTCACGCTCCGCTGCACGCGTATATGCAGGAGTTCCATGATCTCAAGGGTGGGCTGATCTTCCTTTCTTCCGGAAATGACGGCAGCTTCGATCCCAATCCTCCCCAGCACTATTACAACGTGGTCACCGCCATCGACAACACCATGACCCTTGCCGACTTCAGCAACTATGGCATGTCCACGACTTTCACGGCCCCCGGCGCCGGTATTCTCTGCTCGGACCGCGACGGTACGGTCAAGTCCGTGAACGGGACCTCTTTCTCGTCTCCTGTGGTAGCTGGAATTGCGGCCCTCATCTGGAATGCCAACCCCGCCCTCCCCAATGTCTGGGTGGAGCACATTCTCAAGGCCAGCGCCATCAAAGCCGGCTCTTCGCCCTGGACTCACTATTACGGCTACGGCATGCCCGATGCCAGAAAAGCCGTGAAAATGGCCAGAGGCGGACTCTAAAGAGAGAGATGCCATTCCGATAGACCGGCAATAGTCCTGATGCTGCCCGACTCTGATGAGCGGGCAGCATTTTTTTGTCACCTTAGAGGAGATTCAGGATGAGCGGTCCTAAATCGGGACCCGGACGCGGTAAGGACACTATGCAAGGAGAGTGGAAGATGAGCAGAGCAGGTAGAACATCGAGAAACAAGAGAGGGCACGCAATCAGTGAATTCAGCGCCGCTTTCGTGTTTTTCGTCTGTTTCGTGCTCGTGCCTCTGATCGATTTCGGATTCGTTCCTCTGCGATATCTGATCAGTCAGGGCGTGCTCAATGAAGCGACTCACAGGCTGTCTCTGTCTCAGAAACGCTCGGAAGCCTACAACCTTCTCGACGGTGATTTCTGGTGGCGGAATTTTCTGGACAAATGTGGTGTCACCGTTACCGATACCAGTATGAATCTTCTGGTATGCGGGCAGAGCGCCTCGGATTCGCTGTCCTGTCCCAGGGACTCGATTCTGACCGCCGACTGGTTGCCTGGTGGCAGCAAGGGCCCGTGCGTATACAGTATCGAGGTCACCACGACCTGCGAGATCGCACCGCTGTTTCATGGCAGCGCCGGACTACCTGGTTTTACCAGCCCGGTCCCGATTACCCTAAAAAGCCGATCGCACTGGGAGAATCTCGGCCGCGATCCGCAGACAGGAGCGTATTACATCAATGAATAGAAGGCTAAATTCGGTGCTCGTATCGATTTTCTCGCCGGTGGTGTTTCTTTATTCCCTGGGCTCTATCCAGCCTGCCCACGGTATCGGCGACCCCATCGCTCGACCCTACGATTGGACTGTCGAGGTCAAGACCGAGCAGCTCGAGAGACAGTTCGAATACCAGGGATCCACGCTCAGACCGGTGGTGAAAGTGGAAGTGAGATATTACGAGAAGGGCGAGTCCGATAACAAGACCGAATACGAGAATATCTGGTATCACGACGGCAAACCCCTGGGTCTCGAGCGCAAGCACAAGTATGAGATCACCGAGGGTGAAGGCGTCGAGATCCGGGTCGAGCACAAGACAGGCTCCCCCAGCACCGGCGAGTATAAAGCAGCAGCCAACGCCATTTCGAGAATTCTTCTCGATTCCTATCTGCACCGTTGCCCGGTGGTGATAGTGCATCTCAAGGCAGGCTCCCTGGGCGCCATCTCGTCCTACCTTCAGGCGCGAAACTGGAAGGTCCAGACCGAGGAAGCCGATGTGGCGGTAGCCGCCGCCGTCAACCTTTTTCTCAAGGAAGGCGATGACGGCGCCAAGCAGACCCTTTATTACGAAAGCATTTGAGATTGGAGGATAAAAGGATGAGATCCGCCCGGATTCGCCAGCAGAACGGCAATATCATCGCCCTTGTTTCGTTTATGATTGCGGTGACGGCCGTGCTTTTCCTGATTGCCATGTCGTACGGCGGTCTGGTGTTCATGCAGAATCGCGTGCGAGCCAGTGCCGACGAGATCGCCCTTGTAGGAGCCAGAAAGCTGAACGAGATGGATCGTATCGGCCAGATGAACAATATGGTGGCACGCTGCCGGCAGCTGGTCTTCTCCTCATCGAAGCAGTACAACGAGGCTATCTCTCTCTATCCGCAGATCGCCAACCTGGCCAAGGATCTCTATGATGAGACCAGGCTTTCGGCGGTGGAGCTGGAGAGCCAGAGACATCATCTTCGTCAGGTTGCCGAGGCGGAGGCCAAGGATGCGATGCAGCAGAAATTTCTCTCGATCATGGCCACCTATCCCATGGACCTGCCCTGGCTTTCGGTCGAGATTCCGGTCCTGGACGAGTTCAAGGTCGGCAAGCTGAAAGATGTGCAGTCCAATGTCGAGCGCCTGAAAAATATCGACGATTTAGATGCTTACGATCAGTCCCAGAGCTATGTGAGTAGCGATCCGGGATTGAAACTGTACAGAGAGTCTATCGATGCGAAGCTTCCCGGCGCTGATTCGAGCCTGACTTTCAAGCTCGCTTCCCTGGCGCCCCCGGTACAGAACTCAGTGTCGCCCGCTCGTATGGTCCTATCGGGCTTGTTCTCCGATGTCCCGGGAGATCAGCTTCCCTCGGCCACGAAAGTGAAGATCTCTCTGGCGATGAGCACCGGTCTCGGTCCTCATGCCGAGAACACCATGTCGGCCGAAGGCACGGCAAGCGCTACCGGTGCCTGCCCCCAGATGTGAATTGCTCTCAATCTCGTTCTCAGCCAAGAAGCTCTTCAGGCTCTGCTATTCTGGCCCGCAAAAGGACATCTTCTCCCAGCCTGATGCAGTCGAAAAAACGGAAGCGCCGGGCTTCGGCCAGGTCCGTGACGCCGCTCCCGGAAGTGACCGGGACAGCCAGGCTGTCCGGCAGGAGAATCGGCGCTGTAATAAAGGCAAGCTCGTCAGCCAGATTCGCTTCGATAAGGGCTCCGGCAAGCCCGGCGCCCCCTTCGCACAATACAGACCGGACCCCCCGGGATGAGAGATCCTGCAGAACAGCTTTCAGATCGACACGTCCCGCGGCTCCGGGCACTTCCACAATTGTCACCCCTGATTTGTAGTTTGCAGTCTGAGTATTTCTTTCCAGGCAGTAAATCAGAGTCGGACCACCGGTGCCGGGATCGAGCGCCTTCGCTTGCGGAGGGATTGTCAGCCGGCTGTCGAGAATCACCCGAACCGGATGCTGTATAGGATCCTGTATAAAATCAGGGCTGCCTCCTATATCCCTGACATTGAGGGAGGGGTCATCGGCCCGGGCTGTTCCGGCTCCGATCATGACGGCATCGACCCGGTTGCGTTCTTCGTGGACCCATGCTCGAGCCTCGGGACCGGTAATCCAGCGGCTCTTGCCGCTCCGGTCCGCGATACGCCCGTCCAGGGTGACAGCCATTTTGAGAGTGATCCAGGGGCGGTTCTTTCTGAGCGCTGTGAGAAAACCCCGGTTCAGCCAGGCGGCTTCCCGGGCGAGCAGCCCGACCCGGACATCGATACCCCGGTCTCTAAGCGCGGAAAACCCCTTGCCGGCTACTTTCGGATTGGGATCTTCCATGGCGGCCACGACTTTCTCTATTCCGGCTGCGATGACAGCATCGCTGCAGGGGGGCGTCTTGCCGTGATGACAGCAGGGCTCCAGGCTGACGAAGAGAGTGCCTCCCCGGGCTCTTTCGCCTGCTTCCGCCAGGGCATTAGGCTCGGCATGGGGCTCTCCGGCTTTCTCGTGAAAGCCTCGACCGACTATTTCGCCCCGGGCGTCAATGACAAGGGCTCCCACCATGGGGTTGGGCGAGGTACGACCCCGCCCTTTCTCGGCCAGCTCCAGGCACTGGCGCATGAGTTCTTCGTCGCGGCTATCGAACATTCGACTGTTCCACTCTGAGCTCAGCCGAAAAAGACTTCTGCCACCCTGTAGAGCTCGAGATCGAGGGTCTTCAGCTTGTCGACGGCGCTTTCTACAGGTACTTCGGTGACTTCGCTGCCCTGCAGTGAGACCATATAACCGAACTTCTTCTGATGAACCAGATCCGTGGCATGAACCCCGAAGCGGGTGGCGAGAACGCGGTCGAAAGCCGTGGGGGAGCCGCCTCTTTGAATATGCCCGAGAGTATTGGCCCTGGTTTCGAAGCCGGTGCGCTCTTCGATAATCTGGGCGAGCTTCTCGCCTATATAGCCGGTCTTGGAGTGTCCGAACTCGTCGGTCTCGACTTCCTCCAGGCTGACATTCTCGGTTTCGGCGAAGCGCGCTCCTTCGGCCACCACCACGATGGAATAGTCTCTGCCTCTGCTGTGGCTTTTCTTGATCGCTTCCACCACTTCGTTGATGACGATCGGTTTCTCCGGGACGAGAATGAAATCAGCACCACCGGCGATGCCGCCATAGCAGGCTATCCAGCCGGCATGCCGGCCCATGACTTCGCAGACAAGGACCCGGTTGTGCGACTCGGCAGTCGTATGGAGCCGGTCTATGGCCTCGGCGACAGTGTTGACTGCGGTGTCGAAGCCGAAGGTGAAGTCGGTGGCATTCAGATCATTGTCGATGGTCTTGGGCACGCAAATGACGTTGAGCCCGTAATCTCTGTGCATCTTGTTGGCAACGCCGCAGGTCTCTTCGCCCCCGACGGCGATCAGAGCCTCGAGACCGTTGTTGTTCATATTGGCGATGATTTTCTCGGGACCGCCTTCGATGGCGAAAGGATTGGTCCGGGAAGTGCGGATGATAGTGCCGCCTCGATTGATGATCGACTCGGTGCTTCTGAGAGAAAGCGGCATGATCATATTGTCGATGGGGCCGCGCCAGCCCTCGAGAAAGCCCACTACCTCGGAGCCGTAATTCTTGATGCTGTGCTTGACTACTGCCCTGATAACAGCGTTGAGACCGGGACAGTCTCCACCACCAGTTAGTAGGGCTATACGCATGCTTGAACGCCTCGCGAGATAAAGGAGTGATTTATAAGTATACTGGCGAAGCCCCTTCTGGCATCTCGTTTCATGCAGCCGGACCGGCGATTGTCTTTTGCCTGGCGGTCTCAAGCCCGGCGAACGGCTGATTCGGGGCATAGTAAAACTTCATAACTGCCGTTGTCTGAACCTCTAAACATTTAGCTTTGGCAAATATCCAGGCTTCTGGCTGTTTATTGATCTAAAGTAATTTCCTTGACGTAATGTGTGTGCGGGGACAGGAAATTGAATCTCTACGAGTACGAAGCCAAGAAAGTCTTTCAAGATGGCGGTATCACGGTTCCGCCTTCGGTGCGGATCACCAGGCCGGAAGAGCTTGCAAAGGTGCATTTCGGATATCCACTGGTCCTGAAGTGTCAGGTTCTCACCGGTGGAAGGGGAAAAGCGGGCGGGGTCAAATTCCCCAAAGATCTGGAAGAAGGCAAGAAACTCGCCGCCGATCTCCTCAAGCTCGAGATCAAGGGCAGCAGGACTGAGAGCCTTCTTGCCGAGCCGATGCTCAAGATCCGCCAGGAAGTGTATCTGGCGGTCACTCTCGATCGCGAGCGGGGCTGTCCTATTTATATTGCCAGCGCCGAGGGCGGCATCGAGATCGAGTCGTCCGACTCGGTGGTCACCATGCCCATTCCTCATCCTTTTCATCCTTATGTTGCCCGCAACCTCGCCGGCAAGCTCGGTTTCAAAGGTGCCGAGTTCGTGAAGATCGCCGATGTGGCTGCCAAGCTCTATATGCTGTTCGAGAAATACGATCTCGATCTGGCTGAAATCAACCCGCTGATTATCACCGAGGGCGGCGAAGTCCTGGCAGGCGACGGCAAGATCACCGTGAACGACGATGCGCTCGGCCGTCAGAAAGCTTTTGCCGGTCAGCTGGAGAAGCATCTCGTCGACCTTCCCGAGAGAGAGCGCCGGGCCAAGCTCGCCGGGCTCAATCTGGTGGAGCTCGAGGGCAATATCGGAATTCTCTGCAACGGTGCCGGTCTGACCATGGCCACCATGGATATGGTCAAGAAGTTCGGCGGCAGGCCTGGCAACTTCCTGGATGCCGGCGGCGGCTCCGACCAGGCCAAGACTCTGGAGGCGCTGGAGCTCGTTCATGACAACCCTGATTGCGACGTCATCCTCCTCAATATTCTCGGAGGCATCACTGCCTGCGACGAGGTTGCCGGAGCTCTGGTGGAGTTTATGAAGCGTCATCCCGAGCGCTCCATGGTTGTTCGCCTGCGGGGCAACAACCAGGATATCGCCGAGAAGATGCTCGCCGAGTCCGGTCTCAAGCTTCATCCGGATCTGGACGAAGCTGTTCAAGAGGCTGTGAAGATAGCCGAAGCCAAGTCAAAAACGCCTGTATCCGCTTGATTCATAGGAGATCCACAGAAGTGATTCTTATCGATAAAAACACCAAAATCGTCGTTCAGGGAGCCACTGGCAAAATGGGCTCCACCCATACGAAGCGGATGCTCGATTACGGCTCCAGAATCGTCGGCGGTGTCACCCCCGGCAAAGGCGGTACCAAGATCCATGGACTGCCGGTTTTCGACTCGGTGAAGGAAGCCGTAGACGAGACCGGTGCCACCTGCTCGGTGATCTTCGTGCCTCCCTACTACTGCCTGGACGCCGGCTACGAGGCACTCGATGCCGGTATCGAGCTGATTGTCCTGATCACCGAAGGGGTTCCGCCCCTGGATACCGCCAAGCTGGTGGCCGCCGTCAAGGCCAGAGGCGCCCGCCTGGTCGGCCCCAACTGCCCCGGCGTGATCACCCCCGGGGAGAGCCTGGTGGGAATCCTGCCCGGCAATATCTTCAAGCCCGGCCCGGTAGGCATGATCAGCCGCAGCGGCACTCTCACCTATGAGATCGCCCTGGCCCTCTCGGAAGCCGGTCACGGGCAGTCCACCTGCGTGGGCGTCGGCGGGGACCCTGTGAAAGGCATGGGCTATCAGGAGCTCCTCACTCTTTTCGAGAACGACAAGAGCACCGAGGTCATTGTTCTGATCGGCGAGATTGGCGGCACTGCTGAAGAGGAAGCCGCCGAGTTCGTGAAGAAGAATGTCAGCAAGCCTGTGGTTGGTTTCATCGCCGGTATCACCGCTCCTCCCGGCAAACGAATGGGACACGCGGGTGCCATTATTTCCGGTGGCAAAGGAACCGCCGACTCCAAGATAGCGGCCTTCAAAGAGAACGGCATGAGAGTCGCCCTGACGCCTTCGGAAGTGGCTCAAATGGTGGCCGAGGCCAGAGGTCAGGTCGCCAAAGCCTGAAATCGGTCAGAGTTTTAAAACAATGATGACCTTCAAAGCGAAGCTCCACAAGCAACTGCATCAGCCTGCCTGGGAGAGCGAAGGTCTCTCTCCCGTCAATAAGCTCGTCCTCTTGCTGATTTGCTTCTCTGTCCTGGTGGTGATCATCGAGACCGAGAAGCCTCTCTACTGGAAATACAAAGAGATATTCGTCGGTCTCGATTTCACTATCGGTGTTCTTTTCGCCCTGGAATACCTGGCCAGGGTCTGGTCCATAGGCGAGAAAAGACGCTATCGAGGGGTTCTCGGGCGACTTCGCTATATGCTGACCCCGGCCGCTCTGGTGGACCTCCTGGTGATCATTCCCTTTTTCATCACCGCGAGCTCGAATGTCTTCGTCGCTCGCTTGCTGCGGCTATTAAGGCTTTTCGCCATCGCCAAGTTCGGTCGCTATTCGGAGGCCAGCCTCTTGATCTGGCGGGCAGTCTGGAGCCGTCGCCACGAGCTCACGATGAGCTTCGTTTTCACCGGGGTGATCTTACTTGTGAGCTCCACCATCATGTGGGCTGTCGAGGGGGACGAAGAATTCGACAGTATTCCCCGGGCTCTCTGGTGGGGTGTTATCACGCTCACAACAGTGGGATACGGGGACGTCTACCCGCAGACTGTTCTCGGCAAAATCTGCAGCGGTGTGACGGCCCTTGCCGGAATCGGCTTGATCGCCATGCCGGCGGGAATTCTCGCCGGGGCGTTCAGCGAGGCATTCCAGAAGCACAAGCAATCGGTCACCCACAGGCGGCAGGCGATCAGGAGAAAAGGTCAGGAGACCGGCGAGCATTCTGAATTATGAGGGAATAATATTGGTCTGGGAGCGAGTTTAGGATAGACTGAACTTATGGATCCGGAAACCCAATCGCTTACTAATGGCAAAAGACCCTACAGGGCCCTGGTTCTTCCCGGTGGAGGCGGCCGGGGCGCCTATCAGGTGGGTGTCGCCAAGGCGCTTGCCGAGAAAGGCCTGGAGTTCGATCTCGCGTTCGGGACCAGTATCGGTGGCATCAACGCAGCGTTACTGGCTCAGGGGTCGATCAAGAGGCTCGAAGAGCTCTGGTGCAATATCCGCGGTCGCGATGTCTTCTCTCTACCTTCCGCGCCTCAGATAGGCCGGCTGGTGCTCGGTCACAAGCTCGGTCTCCTGGACAATCGCCCTCTCGAGGATCTTCTTCGCCGGGAGATCGACTTGCAGAAGCTCAAGTCCAGCAGCATGAAAGTCGGCTGGTGCACCACCGATCTATGCAGTCTCGAGACGAGGCTGATCACTATCGACGATATTGTCTCCACTTCCGAGCTCATCGATGTCCTGATGGCTACCTCGGCAATTCCCATGGCTTTTCCGCCCAGGCATATCCAGGGAAAGGGTCTCTGGGTGGATGGCGGCCTGGTGCGCAACACTCCCATGGAAACGGCCATTCATATGGGGGCCGACGAGGTTTTCATGGTCCTTCTCCATCCTGAGAAGATCAATGTCTGTCCTGTGAATATGTTCGAGGTCCTGGTCCGCTGTCTGGATATCGTTCTGGATGCCTCGGCCCGCAAAGAGATCCAGTCGGCGGAGCTTTTCAATCGTTTGCTGGCTGCCGGCTCCGAAGAGTCCAGGGGGCGCAAGAACGTCACAATCCGGGTGTTCCAGCCCCGCCGCCCTGTGAACACCACCCTTCTCGAGATCCAGCCCGAGCGCTCCCGGAGGCTCATCGTGCAGGGTTATGAAGAAGCCCTCGAGCTGCTCGAGAGCTTCGACGACCGGGAGGACAGGGCGGTGACCGCCACCGCCTCCTAATACTGGAAGCCGTTTTTCCGCAGGTGGACCATGGGCTCGTCGTCGCCGTTGAGAACGGCGCCGTCCACGACTTCGCCGAGCACCAGGACATGATCGCCGGCTTCGGCAAAGCCGGTGATTTGGACGCTCATGTACCCGACTGCTTTCGAGAAGTAAGGAGAGCCCTTGCTGTCCTCTCCGCAGTCCAGTCCTTCGAACCTGTCCATGCCTTCCTGGAAGGGCCTGGCAAAGGCTTTGAAGATGTCCATGTTGTTCTTGGACAGGACGTTCACCGCCAGATGCGATCCTTCTTTGAGCCTGGGCATGATCTCCCGGCTGCGGTTGACGGCGATGCTCACCATAGGCGGCGCGAAAGCCGCCTGGGCGATCCAGGTGGCAAGCATTCCGTCTCTGCCTTCGGCGTCCTTGATCGTGACGATATGAACGCCGCTGGCCAGCCGGCCTATGGCGGGACCGACCTTCTCTTTCAAGCTCTCATCTACTTGTATGGTTGAACTCATGCCTTACCTCTGTCGACTTCGATTAGAGATAATAGCAAGTTTCAAGCTTTGTCTGCGGTCACTTTCTCGGATGCCTCCACGGCCCCCTTGCCTGACTCCGGGCTGCCGGCGGCTTTCGTCACGGGCTTGCGACGCTTGGCCCGGTAGAACCAGAGCATGATTATCTTGGAGAGCCGGGCGGGATCGTGGTGAACTCCGGAATCGCCGGTCACCAGCGGTCTCTTGATCGGAATCACCGCCAGCTTACGGAGCCTGTCCTGGTCGATAGTCACCGGGCTTGCCGGATAGTCCGCCGGTACCACCGGGGGCTGGTCGTTGACCAGGACGGCGTCCACCAGCTGGAATCCGGCATCGAGGGGGGTGCCGGAGTGAAGCAGAATCGCCTCCACATGGTCCGCCACCGAATAATTGCTGGTCTCGCCTTTCTGGGTCATGACGTTGCAGACATAAAGCTTTTTGGCCTTGGACTTCCTGATTGCCTCCGAGACGCCGGGCACCAGAAGGTTCGGGATGATCGAGGTATAGAGACTGCCGGGACCGAGAACGATGAGCTCGGCTTCCATTATCGCTTCGAGAGCCTGGGGAGTCGCTTGATTTTCGCCGGCTTGCAGAAGAAGACGTTTGATCTTGCCTCCGGCACTGGTGATATTCGACTCGCCGGTAATCGTTCTGCCGTCCTCGAGCTCAGCCACCAGCTGGATTGCCGACAGGGTTGCGGGCAGGACCTGACCGCGGCTCTTGAGCACCCGGCTGGCTACCCTCACCGATTCGAGAAAATCGCCCTCGGTGATTCTATAGAGCGCGGTCAGGAAGAGGTTGCCGAAGCTGTGTCCCTCGAGCCCTTCACCCTGCTCGAATCGATAACTGAAGAGCTCGGTGACCAGCTCTTCCTCATCGGCCAGCGCCGTTATGCAGTTGCGGATGTCCCCGGGGGGAATCACTCCCAGCTCGGCACGCAGCCGCCCTGAGCTGCCGCCGTCGTCGCCGACGGTCACGATGGCTGTGATGTTGCTGGTGAAATACTTGAGACCTTTGAGAAGTGTCGAGAGACCGGTGCCACCACCGATAACGGCAACTCGCGGACCGCTCTGCAGGTGCCGGCGGCGGTAGAGCACGTCGGGGATCGGGTCGCGCTCGTCCGGGAGGTAGGCGCCCAGGACCGAGAGGGTCACTTTCGCCACCGCCAGGCATACCACCAGCCCGCCCCCGGTGATCACGATCAATCCGCTGATTCTGTTTGGCAGCACATCGGCCGCATGCTCCATGATCTCTCTCAGGAACATGCCGGAGACGGTGAGAGGGTGATATCCGAGAAGGAGCAGAGCGCCGATGACGATTACCGAGATCCCGATTAGCAGAATCAGGATCCAGCGCTTCAAGCCAGGAAGCATCAAACCCCTTACTTTTCGCCTGAAGTCGGAGTTCATACTCGATCACCGATTTCCAGATTGCCTACTTTCGCGCTTGCCAGATCGCGGTGCTCGGTGACCACTCTGTATTCAGGATGGTTCTTGCGGACCTGCTCGGCAAGGGCCTCCACCATTGCTGTCGAGCGGTGCACACCGCCGGTGCAACCGAGGGCGATCACGAAGGAATCAGCCTTGACGCTGAGCATGGCCGGAAGGGTCGCGGCCAGGAGTGTCTCGAGATTGTCCAGAACTTCTCTTGCCAGGTCCTGCTCGAGAACATATTCGGCCACCGGGGTATCGAGACCGGTGAGGGGGCGAAGGGACTCGACCCAATAAGGATTTTTCAAGAATCTTACATCAAGGACCAGATTCGCCAGAGGCGGAGGTCCGTTCTTGAAGCCGAAGGAGACAATATGCACCGTCAGGTCGCTCATCTCTTTCCTCTCTCTCGTGCCGCCGGACTCTAGCCCAGCACCGTTTCCTTGCGATCCACCTTGAGCGACACGCCCGATTCGGCGAGCTGGCGTTGCAGATCTTCAACATCACCTTCCATGAAGCCGTTCTTGGTCATCTCGAGGTCTCGTTGCAGTGCCGAGGCAGCCTTGTCTATGAAAAGCTTGCCGTCCAGGTGGTCCATCTCGTGCTGAATGGCGCGGCAGAGAAGATTGTCCTCGGCTTCGAGCCTGAGCGTCTTGCCGGCGAGGTTCTGAAACTTGACAACGATGCGGCGCGCCCTTTTGACCTCGAAAAAGACATTCGGAAAGCTCAGGCAGCCTTCCTGCCCGACCATCTCGCCGTCGCTCTCGAGCAGGACCGGATTGATGAATACGATGGGACGGCGTGGCTCGTCCTCGGAGCCGGCATTGACGTCGATCACCATGAGGCGCCTTGAGACGCCGACCTGGGGAGCCGCCAGACCGACGCCGTCCTCTTCGTACATTGTGTCGAGCATATCCTGGGCCAGTTGCCTGATGGACATATCGAAGGTGGTTACCTTCTTCGCTTTCTGCTTGAGGACGTTGTCCGGGTAGTATCGCAGCTTGAGTTTAGCCATCTTGCTCTGGTTGCCTCCTGTCAGCGCCGGTCGTTCGCCCGTGGTGAGAATCAGCAACAATCGGGCAGGGACAGGCTTCTTCGCCGATAATACCATATCAGGCTTCCGTTCGAAATCCTCGGAACATTGAGTTATAGCTTGTTCAGGTAGATTCGATTGGACATCGTTAACATAGCTGCCTATGGAACAGTCCGCCCGGCGCAATCTTCTCCTTACTACCGCAATCGCGCTGGCCGCTTGCTTGCCGGTCGCTTTTCCAGTCGCTTCGATTGCATCCGACTGGGGCTACGACGGTGGATCGGCTACTTCCGACGAGTCTCCCGCCGATGATGCCGCCGGCAGTGTCAAAGAGCTCGATGCCACTGCCGGCACGCTGGGCGGCCCCGCTCTCGAGTTCGAGCCCGTAACCAGGTCGAAGCCTGGCAAACCTGTCCCGGAAGGTGCCGTGCCCACCGACATCAAGGACCCCAGGCTCAGGCAAGCAGTCGAATGCTGGTTGCAGCTCTACGGACTGGTCGCTCCCATCGCCAAAAACGGCAGACTCATCGAAGGGGACGACCTGTCCGCCAATCTCGGCTCCGAGCAGAAGAGCCGATTCCGGAGCTTTCTTTCCGGTGGGCAGTCGAGCAAAAGCGACATCGCCGCCATTCTCGACTACTGGCCCCAGGTCCGGGAGCGAATCAGAGACCTCGATCAGCGTGGTAACTACAGGCTTCTTTTCCGGGCGCTGCTGCGTTTGAAGGCACGTTCGAAGGGCACCAGCGAGGCGGAGAGACAGGTGATCAGAGACAGTCTCGGACCCGAAGTGGTAGCCGAGCCGGGGGATCCGCCCCTCACCGACGAGGCCATCGCCGCATATGCGGACATGACCTGCTTTCTCTACGAGAAGAAGAATCCCGGACGCACCGTGGACGCCGACGACAACCGCGAGCTTTTCTCGATCGTATTGAAAGGCAAGTTCAGAGATGCCCCCAGCGATCGCGACCGGGCGGCAATGGCCAACTTCCCCCTGAACTGGGCGAAATTTCGGATACTCTATACGGATGCTGATGAAGGCGATCGGGACTTGCTCCTGAAAAAGCTCGCCAATGCCAGCGGTACCAGAAATGCCACAGTCGCCAATCAATTGCTCGAAAAGGTGCTGCTCAGCCCACCATGGAAAGAAGTTGTGCTCGGCTCGAAAAAATGAAAATACTCAGTACAAAAGGAGGGTCCCATTGAAAGCAGATAAATTACTGGTGGCTGCGCTCTTGAGCGGGCTGGTTTCCCTGGGTAGTGGCGCCGTGAGCAGCGTTTTCGCCGACGAGAGCGCTCAAGTAAACGATGCCGGCGAGGCTTCTGATTCCGCCGACTCATCGAAAAGCGCCGCAATCGACGCCGACAAGAGAGCGGCCATCAACGAGCTGATTGAAGTGACCGAGCTCACCAAGCGGATCGACTTCATCAGGCAGAGTTTCTGGCACAGTGCCCAGAGAGTCTTTCAGCAGGCCGCCTTCCAGTCCATGCGAAAAGATCCGGCTTTGAAAGATGCCGGTCGGGACGAGCTCATCGCCAAGGTCAACGCCAGGGCTGACGAACTCACCAGAAAATACCAGGAGATGTTCACCAGGCGTATCGATCTGGACAGCCTGGTGAAAAAGGTAGCCACCGACGTTTATGCAAGAAATTTCTCAGCCTCCGAGATCCGGGATATCATAACTTTCTACAAGACGCCTACCGGCAAGAAAGCCCGGGAGCTGATGCCCAAGATTGCCCGGGAGTCGATGATCGAGACCAAGGAGCTGATGAAGCCCGAGCTCAATGCCATAGTCACGGAGATACTTGCGGAATTGAAGCCCGCGACCGGGCAAGACGGTGGCGAAGAAGCCGAAAAGAAGCCCGAGCCGGCGGCAGCGGAGTGAGGCAATAGACGAGGGAACAGCAGGCATGAGTAAAGGGGCTGCCTCGCTGCCCGGGCTGCTGGTGCGAAGGCTGGGCCCCGGCACCGACCTTCGGGGAGCTTTGCAAAGCTGGTGTCGCGAGTCCGGCATCGATGCGGCGGTGCCGGTGAGCATGGTAGGGTCTCTGTCGGTGGCCTCGATCAGGTTCGCAGGCAAGGAAGAGCCCGAAAAGCTCGAAGGACCATTCGAGATCGTTGCCGCCACCGGCACCATGGGTAGCGCCGGCATCCACGTACACCTGATGGTGGCGGACAGCAAGGGCCGGGTCTCCGGCGGTCATCTATCCGCCGGCTCGATCATCAACACGACTGTGGAGGTAGCGGCTCTGGACTTCTCCCGGGCTTATCGCTTCGAGCGCAGACCCGATGTCCTGACCGGCTGTTACGAGCTCGTGCCGGTGGAGAAGTCCTCTGATTGAAAATCAGAAGAGACGGTAGGAATCGACGAAATTGATAATCGCCTCCACGGCACGGGGAATGAAGCCGTAGACCACGCCGGCCGAGGTGAGTATCCAGAGGACGATGCTTATTTGGATCGGCCTGTCCTTGAGAAGAACATCCTCGGGCGTCCCTGTGACGGTGCGGGTGGTGGAGAGGAGCAGGTAGCGAAAAATGCCGTAGAGCACGAATGGAACCGTCAGCATCATCCAGTTGCCGGATGGCGCCTTGGAGCTGTACATGGCATAGCAGGTGACCAGGGAGGGCACGATTACCATCTCCATGCGCGAGATCAACTCCATCGAATATCGATCGAAGACAGCTCGATGCTCTCCGGCTTTTTCTTTGAGCACTTTCATCTCCTGCCGCCGCTTTTCCACTGCCAGAAACAGCGCACCGAGAGTAGTGCAGAGCAGAAACCAGCTCGAGAGCTCCACCTGAGCCGCAGCGCCACCGGCCACGGCCCTCAGCACGAATCCGGTGGCTATACTGAAGACATCCAGTATCGGTACCTTCTTCAGAGTCGAATTGTAGAGGACTTGCAGAAGCAGGTATAGAATAAGGGTGAGTGCCACGGAAGGGCGCACGAGAAAGCCGCCGACAAGACCCAGTACCAGAGCCGCCGCACCGACTGCGGTGGCGGTTCCGGGCGAGACTTTGCCTGATGCGATGGGTCTCAGCCGTTTGGCCGGGTGTTTGGCATCGGCTTCCCTGTCTTTGAGGTCGTTGGCCACATAGACCGAGCCAGACACGAGGCAGAGACAGATAGTGCAAGCGCTTACAGCAAGAAATGCTTCGGGCTCGGCGAATCGCCCGGCGAAGAGCAGGGGCGCGTAGGCGATAAAATTCTTGGTCCACTGTCTCGGCCTGAGGACGGTCAGGGCAACCAGCGGGTTGGCGCTCTTTTTCTCGCTTCTTTCGGACGTTTCGCTCATCTACGCCTCTTCCCTGAGAGTCACCTTGATGCCGCTCACGCAGAGATAGACGGTGCCCGCTCTCTGCGCCACCAGTTTGTTGGCTGTGCCGAGCCAGTCGCGAAACTGGCGGGCGAGACGGTTGTCCGGAACCACCGACCATCCGACTTCGTTGGTGACGACGATGAATCTCGTGTCCGGCCGTCCTGCCATACAGTCAAGCAGATCCCCGATCCTGTCCGCAAGCCAGTCCTCGCTCTCGTCCTGGTGATCCTGCATGAGGTTGGAGACATAAAGCGACAGGCAATCGAGGAGCACCAGGGGGCGTTCTTCCGCTATGGCAGCGATAGCCTGCCCGATTTCCACCGTCTCCTCGATGGTGCGGAAGTCTTGCGGTCTTCTCTTTCGGTGCCGTCCAATCCTCTCCATGAGCTCGCTGTCCTTTTCCAGGACAGGCATGGTAGCGAGAACATAGACGTCCGCCCCGGAAGCCAGGGCGAGCTCCTGGCCAGGTCGGACTTACCGGATCTGGCGCCGCCGGTAATCAGGACCAGATTTTTGAGCGGGAGCTTAACCATCCCAATTAGACAATTCTCAACCTTTATTTGTGACGAATAGTTTCTATATATAATCCAGATCTCAGCGAGGGCAAAACGATTATGGCCAGAATCGACAGTCTAAGTCCAGCACAGTCTCTCCAGCAGGGGAAAAGGAGATCTGCCGGCGTCCTGGCTGAAATGTATCAGTCGTTCATGAACGGATATGTTCAGAGGATCAACCGGGAAACCTTCCAGATCGAGCTCGGGCGGGTGATGATCGTGCCCGGACCCAGTCACCGCTTGGCAAGGCTCGATCTGACCTCCAGGACCCTGGTCCTCTCCCTCAGCGCCGTCGACCATCTCACCGAGCGCTGCCGCCGTCATTTCGTCATCCATCAACTGGCGCACTTCCTGGAGCCGAACCACAGCCCTCGATTTTTCGAGATTGTCAGCCGCTTCGAGCCCAATCATCCTGGTCTTGGCAAGCAGCTCGTTCTCTCGGCGCGGCGCAATGCCCTGGAAGAGCTTCTCAGTTTCGGAGAGGTTGAGGTGAGACATCCCGAGACCGGCCGTCTGAGAAGACCGCGCCTGCTCCTCTCCGGCGATCAGGGAATTCCTGCTATGTCCGGAGCGTCCGGATTGTCCGGAGTTACGGGCCAGCAATATTGCGGCGGCGGAGCCTTCGATTGCCTGCTCGAAGAGTTTCTGCAAGAGAGCGGCAACGCAACTGCTTTTGGTGGCGTTGATTCACGATTCGCCCTTGCCGATCTGGGCTGATCCAAAGCTAAATAATTATCAGGATGGCTCTCCACGGTGGTGGAATGAGTTTAAAACCAGGTTAGAATGACTCTGGCAATTTTGGGGGAGGATGCTTTTTCGATCGCTTGAAATCGTATCCTCGCCGCCAGTTATTGCCGAGTAAAAGGAAGGCTTGATCTTTAATGAATCGTAGAAGAGTAGTGGTAACCGGGATCGGCATGATCACGCCCCTGGGCATCGGCCGGGAAGACTGTTGGAAGGCTATGCTCAACGGCGAGAGCGGAGTGTCCAATATCACTCACTTCGATCCGGACGAGATCGGGCTTGATGTCAAGATCGCATCCGAAGTGAAGAACTTCAATATCCAGGACTTTTATCCCGACCGGCGCAAATGGGGCTCCATGCTCAAGGAGATGGACAGGGTAACGCTATTCTCCATGGTGGCATCGAAGCTTGCCCTGGAGGATGCGAATCTGGAGATTCGCGCCACCAATCCAGAGCGGGTCGGTACTTTCATCGGCACCGGGGTGGGCGGACTGATTACTACTACTGCGGACTACATCAAGCTCATGGAAGGCGGTCCAAAGAAGATTGGTCTGCGCACAGTGATCAGGCTGATGCCCAATGCTCCCTCCGGACAGGTTGCCATCGAATATGGTGCGAAGGGCCGGGCCAAGAGCGATTCGACGGCTTGCGCAAGCGGCCTGGATTCGCTGTTCGACGCTTTCATGTACATTCGGGACAACCGGGCCGACGTGATGATCTCCGGCGGAGCCGAGGCCTGCATCAACACATTCACGGTTGCCTCCTTCAACAATATGATGGCCCTCTCCAAGCGCAACGATGATCCCAAGAAAGCAAGCCGTCCATTCAACATCGATCGCGATGGTTTTGTCATCGGTGAAGGTTCTGTAGTGCTCATCCTCGAGGAGCTCGAGCACGCTCTCCGGCGCAATGCCACTATCTATGCCGAGATTGTCGGCGGCGGGGCCAGTTGCGACGCGACCCATATAGTCGCCCCGCACGAGACCGGAGACGGAGCCTCCCGGGCTATCAGAGAGGCTCTCCGGGATGCCGAGCTCACCCCTGACCAGATCGACTATATAAACGCTCATGGAACCTCCACTCCTCTGAACGACGAGCGCGAGACCCTGGCTATCAAGAATGTCTTCGGTGAGCATTCCTACAGGCTCGCTGTCTCGAGCACCAAGTCCATGGTCGGGCCATCTCCTCGGTGGTGCCGGCGCCATCGGCGCTGCCGCAACCGCTCTCACGATCAGGGACCAGAAGATACATCCCACCATTAATTACGATAATCCCGATCCGAAGTGCGATCTGGACTATGTGCCCAACCGGTTCCGGGAAGCCCGGGTCGATCATGCAATGTGTGAAGCTCTCGGCTTCGGCGGTCACAACACCGTCCTGGTGATGACCAAGTATGTAGCCTGAGGGCTGTTACACCACTGCTTCGGTGCCGCCTTCGCTGTTGGCTGCCGAGAGAAGGGCTTCGGTGATCTCTTTTTCGTCGGCCTGGCTGGAGCCGGCGGCATTGTTGCCCTGGTCAGGGTCCACCTTGGCGAAGGTGAGTCCGGAAGGGCTGCTATAGGCAGCAATGGAGGTCTGCCCGGGACCGCCCCCAGAGTTGACTCTGGTGCGATCGAGACCCTGGGCCTCAGTATTCTCTCTTCCGATTAGATCGTGAATCGAGGAGCTCAGCTTCATGCCCTGGGCGACTGCCACCGAGCGCAGGGAGTTGGAGAGCTGGGCGGAGCCGGCGCCGGCCGAGCCGAATCCGGTGATCTTGTTGGCTCTGACACGCTCTTCGGTGGCGTTGAGGAGTTGACCCTGGACATTGAAATCTCTGATCCGGCGCATGCTGAACTGCTGGATAGCCAGCTTGACCAGGTCTCCCTGTCTGGCATCCGGCGACATGGGAGTGAATCGCACTGTACGGGCCAGGGGCAGACGCTGCACCGCAGCCGGTGCATCTGGGGCGACATAGCCTATTTGAGAGAAGCTCCGCAGTTTGCCGGTGCCCTGAAGATCCTTCTCCATCCGGTAGGCATCCGGAGAGTCGATCATCGCTCCATGGCGGTTGAGGAAACCATCGCTCGGGACGTCACTCTCTCTCGACTCGGTGTTGTCGCCGGAGTCGGGTCTCATTCGCTCGCGCAGCCTGTCGGCTTCGGTACCGGGCTCGGCGTAGCGATCCAGGAGGTCGGAGGTCTTCAGACCGAGATAGGTGGCAGTACCGCCAGCACTTACGCCCAGGAGCGAGGCGTTCAGCAGGAAAGTGCGACTCAGCTTGGGATCCTGGAAGGTGAGCAGATATTTGCCTGCCTGATAGAAATTGCTGGCGCCGGCGCCGAGGCGGCTGGTGCTGCCGCCTGCCGCCAGGGTGCGCATCTTCCAGCCTTCGCTTGTGAGACCGTCGATGAGGAGTTGCTGGTAGGCGGCCGGATCGCCCTTGCGAACGAGCTTCTGCAGGGCGCCGTCACGAAGCTGCATCATCACGGGATCGGCGGTATTGGCTGCGAAGTCGGCAACGGTATGGGCGATGCGGGTTTGTTGCAGAGAAGCGGTCTCGCCACCCTGGAGGAAACGGGCTACATCCAGGCGTTGACCGACTTCTGCCAGGTCGCCGCTGCGGTTGGCGAGATCGGCCAGGCGGGTCACTCGCGGCATATTTCTACCGATCATCAGCTCCTGCTGAGCGATGACATTCTGGACGAGACCGGATTGCTCGGTTAGATTGGCTTTCAGTCTGGCGATCAGACCTTCCAGAGCAGCCTGGTTCTGCGGGCTGAGGCTGGCGAGGCTGCGCTCCAGGCTGGCGATCAAACCGGCATTGCTGGTGCCCGAGCCGATCTGGGAGGCGATGGTCTCGATGCGGCTCAGAGCCACCGCTTCTTCCGCCGAGACCGGTACCAGCCCGCTGGTGACCGTGCCTACCTGTCTGCCTGCGTGAGCGGTGGCGGCGGCGGTCTGCTCCAGGCGAGCGATGTCTACTGTTTCGTCGACGATCGCTCTGACATCGCGGCCGACCTGACCGGGAAGAGCGTCCACCTGGTTATATACTCGTTTGAGGATTTCGCCTCTCTGCGTAGTGTTGCCGAACGCGGCCAGGTCTTCCTTGATACCATTTATGAAGCTTCTGGTGACATCGGAGGAAGTGCCCTCGGCGATGCGAGCGAGAGCCTCCTGTGCCTGCGCGCCCTGGGTCGAGAACCGCGAAAGTGTGTTGGTCTCGGCGATGGTGTCGTCCAGTGATTTGAGGGACGGCTTGAGAGCCTGGGTCAGCTCCGGATCGTCGATGACTTTGACGAGTTGCTGGAATCTGGTGACAGCGGTGGACTGCGGGCGGGTGGCCAGGTCGTCGGCTGCCTTGACGAGGGTTTCACGAACGACGGGGCTGGCATTCCCGGATTCGACAAAGCGGGTGACGGCGTTGGCAACCGTATCGGCTTGCTCGAAGAGTCTCTGGGTAGCTTGCTCCAGACGTCTCGCTCTCTCGAGATTGATTGCCGACTGCTCTACCTCGCCCAGGGCGGTGCGAATGCTGTTGATCGTGCGTGAATCGACTTTGCCTTCCATAAGCTTGAGGCTGTCATCGATCTGGCGGACAAGAGCCATATCGTCGGTGGATCGGCCGAGCCGTCCGGCATTGGTGGCGATATCGTCCAGAAGACCGGCGGGCAGATTGCCTCTTTCCGCGGCGGTGACCAGCTCGTCGATCTGACGGGTGAGATTGCCGCCCTGTCTGGTCAGGGTCTGTGTCGCTGTCCCGACAGCCGTGGCTGCGCTTTGTCGCTGGGCGGATACGATCAACTTGTTGGTATCATCGGCGAGGCGGGTCAGGTCATCACCGAATCCGGTACCGAGCTTCTCGAGATTCTCGAGTGCGCGTCTTGCTTGCTTGATCGTCAGATCGTCGACGGTGCCTTCCGCAATCCGTCTGCTGGCGGTGGCCAGATCGTCGAGGTTGTTGTTGACTAGAGTAGCGGTCTTCCGGGGGAGTGTCTCGGCGGCTTTTTCCTGGAGACGGGCGATACTCTGGCTGACATTGGACGAGTGCTCGGCGGTTTGAGCGGTGAATGTGGCGGTATTATCGATAGTGCTGGCCAGAAGCTCCGTCGCCAGGCTTGTATTGCGGCTGGCAGTGGTGAGTGCGCGGCTGTCCTGCGCGAGTCTGGCGATATCGTCCTGGAATCTTGGTCCGGCAAGCTCGGATAGCCGCCTGACAGAAAGCTCGATCTCTCTGGAGGCCTGGGCGGCTCTGGCAGCGCTGGTGGATTCGTCCGTGAGCGCGCGGCTGTTTCTCGAGATCGAATCCAGCTCCTGACGCATCAGTCTGGATGTATCGTCGACTCCATTGACCTTCTTGAGGAGATCGTCGGCGCCCTGACCGACCTGATTGGCGTGGACTCTGACCTGGCGGACCGACTCGTCGAGGAATTTCGGAACGTCATCCAGGGAGCGAGGCAGGGCGTTTTCCACTACCCGGCCGCTGAGACCCATGGTGTTGTCGGTCAAGCGGCTGCCGAGCTTGACGGCGTCGTCGAGACCCTCGATGGAGCGGGAGAGAGTGCGAGCCAGGTCGGGATTCTCGGCGGCGATCTTTTGAATGGTTTGTTCTATACCGGCAAGGGCGCTCTGGCGGTTGGCGGTGGTGGAGAAGGTGTTGACGGAGCGCTCCAGGTCGTCGAGGCTGGTGGCGACATTGTCCGAGAGACCGGGAAGAGCGCGGGCGGCGCCGATCTCGTCGGTGAGACCGGAGAGCTTGCGGAGACGATATCGTCCGAAGCGGAAGTGACCAGGCGGCTGATATCATCGGTGACCCGGCTGATGTTCTGACCCAGAGGGCCGGCGGAATGCTGGGCGAGATTGGTGGAGGCTTGCTGGAGCTTGAGGGCGGCGCGGCTCATCTCGTCGGTGGTGGCGCCGGGCTTGCTGAGGATACCGGCGTTTTCGGCGATGGTCTCGAGCTCTTTGCGGACGGCGGTGGAGACATTGTCGGTGCCGCTGCCTGCTGCTTTTGCCAGGTCGTCCACGGAGCCTGTGAGGGTGCGGGCGCTTTCGGTGACGGCAGGAGCGACATTGTCGATCACCGGAGCAGTACGCCGGACGAGGCTTTCGGTGGCGGAGCCGCCGAGCTTGACGGCGTCGTCGAGACCCTCGATGGAGCGGGAGAGGGTGCGAGCCAGGTCGGGATTCTCGGCGGCGATCTTTTGAATGGTTCGTTCTATACCGGCAAGGGCGCTCTGGCGGTTGGCGGTGGAGGAGAAGGTGTTGACGGAGCGCTCCAGGTCGTCGAGGCTGGTGGCGACATTGTCCGAGAGACCGGGAAGAGCGCGGGCGGCGCCGATCCCGTCGGTGAGACCGGAGAGCTTGCGGGAGACGATATCGTCCGAAGCGGAAGTGACCAGGCGGCTGACATCATCGGTGACCCGGCTGATGTTCTGACCCAGAGGGCCGCCGGAGTGCTGGGCGAGATTGGTGGATGCTTGCTGGAGCTTGAGGGCGGCGCGGCTCATCTCGTCGGTGGTGACGCCGGGCTTGCTGAGGATACCGGCGTTTTCGGCGATGGTCTCGAGCTCTTTGCGGACGGCGGTGGAGACATTGTCGGTGCCGCTGCCTGCTGCTTTTGCCAGGTCGTCCACGGAGCCTGTGAGGGTGCGGGCGCTTTCGGTGACGGCAGGAGCGACATTGTCGATAACCGGAGCAGTACGCCGGACGAGGCTTTCGGTGGCGGAGCCGCCGAGCTTGACGGCGTCGTCGAGACCCTCGATGGAGCGGGAGAGGGTGCGTGCCAGGTCGGGGTTCTCGGCGGCGATCTTTTGAATGGTTTGTTCTATACCGGCAAGGGCGCTCTGGCGGTTGGCGGTGGTGGAGAAGGTGTTGACGGAGCGCTCCAGGTCGTCGAGGCTGGTGGCGACATTGTCCGAGAGACCGGGAAGAGCGCGGGCGGCGCCGATCTCGTCGGTGAGACCGGAGAGCTTGCGGGAGACGATGTCGTCCGAAGCGGAAGTGACCAGGCGGCTGACATCATCGGTGACCCGGCTGATGTTCTGACCCAGAGGGCCGCCGGAATGCTGGGCGAGATTGGTGGAGGCTTGCTGGAGCTTGAGGGCGGCGCGGCTCATCTCGTCGGTGGTGGCGCCGGGCTTGCTGAGGATACCGGCGTTTTCGGCGATGGTCTCGAGCTCTTTGCGGACGGCGGTGGAGACATTGTCGGTGCCGCTGCCTGCTGCTTTTGCCAGGTCGTCCACGGAGCCTGTGAGGGTGCGGGCGCTTTCGGTGACGGCAGGAGCGACATTGTCGATAACCGGAGCAGTACGCCGGACGAGGCTTTCGGTGGCGGAGCCGCCGAGCTTGACGGCGTCGTCGAGACCCTCGATGGAGCGGGAGAGGGTGCGAGCCAGGTCGGGATTCTCGGCGGCGATCTTTTGAATGGTTCGTTCTATACCGGCAAGGGCGCTCTGACGGTTGGCGGTGGTGGAGAAGGTGTTGACGGAGCGCTCCAGGTCGTCGAGGCTGGTGGCGACATTGTCCGAGAGACCGGGAAGAGCGCGGGCGGCGCCGATCTCGTCGGTGAGACCGGAGAGCTTGCGGGAGACGATATCGTCCGAAGCGGAAGTGACCAGGCGGCTGACATCATCGGTGACCCGGCTGATGTTCTGACCCAGAGGGCCGCCGGAATGCTGGGCGAGATTGGTGGAGGCTTGCTGGAGCTTGAGGGCGGCGCGGCTCATCTCGTCGGTGGTGGCGCCGGGCTTGCTGAGGATACCGGCGTTTTCGGCGATGGTCTCGAGCTCTTTGCGGACGGCGGTGGAGACATTGTCGGTGCCGCTGCCTGCTGCTTTTGCCAGGTCGTCCACGGAGCCTGTGAGGGTGCGGGCGCTTTCGGTGACGGCAGGAGCGACATTGTCGGCGGCAGGAGCGAGGTTGTCGACCAAAGGAGCGACATTGTCGATAACCGGAGCAGTACGCCGGACGAGGCTTTCGGTGGCGGAGCCGCCGAGCTTGACGGCGTCGTCGAGACCCTCGATGGAGCGGGAGAGGGTGCGAGCCAGGTCGGGATTCTCGGCGGCGATCTTTTGAATGGTTTGTTCTATACCGGCAAGGGCGCTCTGACGGTTGGCGGTGGTGGAGAAGGTGTTGACGGAGCGCTCCAGGTCGTCGAGGCTGGTGGCGACATTGTCCGAGAGACCGGGAAGAGCGCGGGCGGCGCCGATCTCGTCGGTGAGACCGGAGAGCTTGCGGGAGACGATATCGTCCGAAGCGGAAGTGACCAGGCGGCTGACATCATCGGTGACCCGGCTGATGTTCTGACCCAGAGGGCCGGCGGAATGCTGGGCGAGATTGGTGGAGGCTTGCTGGAGCTTGAGGGCGGCGCGGCTCATCTCGTCGGTGGTGGCGCCGGGCTTGCTGAGGATACCGGCGTTTTCGGCGATGGTCTCGAGCTCTTTGCGGACGGCAGTGGAGACATTGTCGGTGCCGCTGCCTGCTGCTTTTGCCAGGTCGTCCACGGAGCCTGTGAGGGTGCGGGCGCTTTCGGTGACGGCAGGAGCGACATTGTCGGCGGCAGGAGCGAGGTTGTCGACCAAAGGAGCGACATTGTCGATAACCGGAGCAGTACGCCGGACGAGGCTTTCGGTGGCGGAGCCGCCGAGCTTGACGGCGTCGTCGAGACCCTCGATGGAGCGGGAGAGAGTACGTGCCAGGTCGGGATTCTCGGCGGCGATCTTTTGAATGGTTTGTTCTATACCGGCAAGGGCGCTCTGACGGTTGGCGGTGGTGGAGAAGGTGTTGACGGAGCGCTCCAGGTCGTCGAGGCTGGTGGCGACATTGTCCGAGAGACCGGGCAGAGCGCGGGCGGCGCCGATCTCGTCGGTGAGACCGGAGAGCTTGCGGGAGACGATATTGTCCGAGGTGTTGCCCAGGAGGGTCGAGACGTGCCGGGTTACCTGCTCGACATTCCGTCCCAGAGAACCTCCTGAGTGCTCGACCAGGCCGGCGGTCGCTCTCTCGATCTTGAGCGCCGCTTCGGAAAGCTCGGTAGTCGTGGCGCCGGGCTTGGTCAGAATACGGGCGTTCTCTGTGATGGTGCTGACTGTGGCTGTGATATTGTCGGAGCCCTGACCGCCTGCCTTGAGGAGGTCGTCCAGAGAGCCCGCCAGGTTATCGACCCCTTCGGTCATCGCATGCCCGCTGGCGGTCAGGAGCCTGCCAGCCTGAGTGCGTGCGGCGCTGGTCGAAAGCGGCTTGAAGGTGGTGGAGCCGATCTCGCCGGCAGTGCCGCGCATGGTGGGAAGCAGCGAGCCTGTATGGCTTCCGCCGTTGCCGGCGACTCGTTCGGTGAGCCCGGCGAAATTGCTGGTGACGCCGCCGGGAGTCGAATATGCCGGTGTCAGTCCGCCGATACGGGTCTCCAGGGCGCCCAGGGGTTTGGGAGCGAATTTCGTGGCGGTGGCGGTCTCATCCAGGAGACTGCCGGCGTTGTCCAGGAGGCTTCCTGTCCGGGCGGCAGCATCATCCAGCAGGTTTCCGCTCCGGACGGCGGCGTCGTCCAGGAGACTGGTCACCCGGACGCTTCTGCTGGCCATGGACATATTGTCCGTCATACCTGTATAGCCGGCTTTGGAGCCGCCGCCACCGACGAAGAGCAGGGCTGCGAAGGTCGTGGCGCGACCGACCAGATGTCCTTTCTCTTCGGTCGTTCCGGTGCTCAGGGTCTGACCGGCGTCGGCCACGGCATCCTTGATCACCTTTGTGCGGGAACCGTCGCCGAGACCTACCACGTCGACGCTGAGACCGCCGGCGAAGGTGGCTACTCCGGCAGCGTTGTTGGTGAGATTGACCAGGAAGCCGGACCTTACCGACTTGCCCTGGGCATGTGCAAGGATGGCGTCATCGGTGCTCATCTTGGGCCCGGTGCCGAGACCGTGCAGACCGACGACGGTGTTCTTGAGCTCGTCGAAGACGCCCAGCCCGAAGCCCACGGCAGCGCCCCTGTCGGCCTTGGGAGCAGGGCTCTGGTTGCCTCCGGAAGACAGGTCCAGGAGCGCATTGCCGGTACTGCCCTTGGGACGAGGTGCGGCGGTGACCTCGGTGCTGGCGGCAAGGAGATTGTCCGTGCTTGCGACTCTGGTCTCCGGGCTGGCGGCGGTGCCCGAACCTTTGTCTGCGGCTGCAAGCAAGGGGTTCTCAGTACGTGTCGGGTTTCCTACTGGTACGGATGCGGCGGTAAGTAGATTGAGACCTTTATTGCTGGTGTCCGGGGCGGCGTCCTGGCTCGACTGATCTTTTGAAGATCCGTCGCCGCTGCCGTTTCGCATTAGGTCTGCCAGAGACATGGTTGGGAGTAATCCGCCGCTTTACAGTGATTTGCCTTCTTTGCCAGTTTGCCGCTGCTTGTCAAGAGGGCTTGTCGTTAGTGCATATATGCCGGTCCGTCGGAAATTCGACAAAGCTGCTCTTGACAAACCCAGCATAAATGCAACCGGGTGGGTCTGAAGTGGGGAAAATACGAAAAACGACCGCAGTATAAGAGATTTAGATCACGTTTAATGTTCTATCTGATCTCCACCTGATAAATTCCCTTAAAAGGCGCTTTCTAAACGCGTTTCGGTTGTCAAGCGCTGCTTGCGGCGCCCAACCGGGGCTCGCACAGGAATGAAAGGGAGCTGAGCCAGTGTCCATCAGCGGGCACATCGAAGAGACCATAGATGCCATCATGAACCAGGATCCGGCAGCCCGGAGCCGGCTGGAGGTCGTCCTCTGCTATCCAGGTTTCCATGCAATGGTCTTCCATCGCCTGGCCAATCCGTTATGGAGGTCCGGTCGGCGGACTCTTGCGCGCTTCATCTCTCATCTGGGACGCTGTCTCACCGGTATCGAGATCCATCCTGGTGCCAGCATCGGACGGCGATTCGTAATCGATCACGGCATGGGAGTCGTGATTGGCGAGACCACCATCATCGGGGACGACTGCTTCCTCTACCAGGGCGTCACCCTGGGGGCCGGCGCGGAAGCCCGGGAGGGGGAGAAGACCCGGGGGACCAAACGGCATCCCACCCTGGGGAATGGCGTGGTGGTCGGATCCGGCGCCGAGATCCAGGGTGATGTGACGGTGGGGGACAATGTCCGGGTCGCCTCCGGGTCCATCGTTCTCAAGGATGTGCCAGCCAACTCGATCGTAGTCGGTGTCCCGGGCCGGGTCGTCTATAAGGACGGCAAGAGAGTCTCCCGGGCTGTGCCGGATATAGAGGCAGAGGCAATCAAGAGTCTCAAGAAGAAGATTGACGGGCTGGAAGCACAACTCAAGCTTCTCAAGAAGGATTTCGAGGGATGCGCTGATCAGAGCCAGGCTCTGGACAGCATATGTGAAGAAGTTTCGGCGGCTGGAGAGGGGGCGGGCGACGAACCGGACGACGACACCGACCCTATCGATGTTTTTCTGCAGGGTGCAGGGATATAGGGGCTTCTAATTGCCTCAAGAAAGAGTAGAATTAGAATTCATCGTCGAGACGGGGGGAGCATGGCAGAAAGCGAGCTGGGCAAGGCCTTCGAAACTTTGGCCGAGGCCCTGAAACTTACCGAGTCCGAGATCACCGAGGAAGTCAAGGTGATCGAGCAGCAGATCGAAGAGCTCAAGGGGCGGATAGTCGAGCTCAATGCCAAGCAGGAGACTCTAGCCCACGACCGCGAGTCTCTCTCTGAAATGTTCAGTCGCTACAGCGCCACTGAAGACGGTGCGCAGAAGATTGAATTCTAGGCATGCTCGGGTGTAAATATCGCCCTAACACGGTAAGATGAACAGAAGTGAGCCTGCCAGATCCAGGCGCGCGGTGATTTCCTTGAATCCGAGTCTCTAGATGTCAGCCACCTGTCCTTTCTGTGGAGCAAAGCTCAATCTCGGTCTCAGGTTTTGCGTTGTTTGCGGCAGGCATGTGACCAACGAGACCATGGGCAAGTTTGCCGGGCTGAAAGGGGGGTTCCGACCGGCTGATATCACCAGGCGCCTGGACGAGATGATCACAGCCGCCCGCTTCAAGAAGTCCAGGCGCTCTCATGAGATCGAGCGCGGTGCCCGCTGGGCATTTGTCAACACGATTTATCTTCTGGTGGCTAGCGGGCTTTTCTACTCGGCGATCCAGTTCTCTCTCGAGACCATGTTTCCCGGGAAGTTCCACCATACTAGAATTCCGGTGGGACAGATCCTGACTTTCTTGAAGCAGCCTCAGTCCTCGCCGCAGCCCGCTCCGCCGCCTAAGCCACAGAAGAAAGAAGCCGCTCCGGCACCGCCGGCCAGCCAGCCCAGGGTGAGCAAGACCTCGGCGAGCCGTGGCAAACGGAAGGTGCGCGGCAAGCGCTCCGGTCGCCGAGGCAAGTCGAGCAAGAAGCAGGCCAAGTGAAATGATCAGGAAAGGCTCGAAAGCATCAGGTCGAATGCTCCGCTGATCCTCTGGGCTTTTCGTGGTCCATGGCCAGGCGCACTATGCCATGCTCCATCAGAGTCTCCAGCTCGCCCACGGTCCAGCTCTTCTTCACGGTGGGGGAGTGGTACAGATCGGCGCGCACCAGTTTCTCTCCGGCGCTCTTGATCTCGTAGAAGTACTCCTTCTCGTAATAAGGAGGAACCTTCACTATGAGCAGCTGGCCTTTTTGAAACTTGCTCTCCATCAGTGAATCAGCGAGCAGCCACCAGGTGGCGGGCGTGTGCGCTCTTGACCTCCAGGGAGCTCTGCTCGCAGATCTGGTACAACTTCGCATCACGCATGAGCTTTTCCACCGGGTATTCCCGGCTGTAACCGAAGCCTCCGAAAACCTGCACGGCATCCGTAGTCACTTTCATAGCCACATCCTGGGCGAAGGCCTTGGCTGCCGCGGCCCTGTCCAGAGCTTCCGCGCCCTGATCGACAAGGAGGGCGGCCTGCCTTATCAGTAGACGAGCAGCCTCGATTTCCCTGGCCATGTCGGCAAGGATGAAGCCGACTGCCTGGTGCTGTCCGATAGGACGTCCGAAAGTCTGTCTCTGCCGGGAGTATTCGATGGCATGTTGGAGGGCTCGAGAGGCGACACCGGTAGCTCCGGCCGCAATCATCAGGTGCATGGCAGGAAGGATTTTCTCGATTATCCGTCCAGCGGAGCCAGGAGCGCCGATCAGGTTGTCGGCGGTGAGTCGCACCGCATCCAGGCTCAGGCTGCAGACATGACGGCTGCGCCTGCCGAAGGATTCGGCTCTGCCGGTGACGCTGAGACCCGGTGCCTCCGCCGGCACGATGAAGACCGACGAGGATTCCGGCTGGGAGGCGTCCTGGGCAATCACCAGATACCAGGCTGCCTGACCGCCGTTGATCAGCGCGGTGTTTCTGCCGCTCAGCAGATAATCCGATCCCTGTCTCGTTGCTGTAATATCATATACGGTGGCATCCTGGCTGGCGTATCCGGCCACGGACGGCTTCTCGAGAAGCGGTAAGAGAAAGGCTTCGCCCTGTCCCTCGCCGCCGGCGGCGAGCAGGGGAAGCTGGGCTATGGCACTGGCCTCGAAGGCTCCGGCGATGCCACTGCATCCGGCAGCAAGCTCTTCGAGTATGACGCAAGAGTCCAGGGTGCCGAGTCCCATTCCGCCAAGCTCTTCCGGGATCTGGAAATTGACCAGACCGATCTCCCAGGCTCTGGCGATTATCGACGAGGGAAATTCGCGGCTATGATCGAACGACTCCGCAACCGGTGCGATCTCGCCGGCGGCGAATTCACGCGCGAGCTTCTGGAACTGCTCCTGATCATCGGATAGCTTGAGGTTGAACATGCTTCTCTCCATTTTTCGGGGGATTATACCTTTTTTATAAGGACTCGCGGAAGCCTCCCTGCCCTCTCGGATTCAGAGGGTCCGCAGCGGCGCCGAAAGGGTTTCCTTAGAGGAAGTTCACTCTCGGAGCCGCAACACGGGCGGCTTCCACTTGACCATTGCGGCTCCGGTAGTCATGATAGCGATGTCTCAGCGTGTTACTAGTAATCGATATGTCTCCCCTGATCGCACCTTCCATTCTCTCTGCCGACTTCACTCGTCTTGGCGAGGAGATCGCCGTCGCCGAGAGTGGTGGTGCCGACTGGATTCATGTCGACGTCATGGACGGGCATTTCGTACCCAACCTGACCATCGGCATGCCGGTGCTCGCCGGGATCCGCAAGTGCACTGCTCTGCCCATGGACGTGCACCTGATGATCGAGAATCCCGACCGCTACATAGACGAGTTCGCTCGAGCCGGCGCTGATCTGATAACGGTGCACGCCGAGGCTTGCCACCACTTGCAGCGCACTCTCACAGCCATCCGCGCGCTCGGAAAGAAAGCAGGCGTGGCCCTCAACCCCGCCACGCCGCCGGATGTGCTCAGCTATGTGCTGGCGGACACCGATCTCGTTCTGGTGATGAGCGTTAATCCCGGATTCGGAGGTCAGAGCTTTATCGATGCCGTGGTGCCCAAGATCAGGCAGGTGCGCGAGATGTTCGATACAGCAGGCTTTGAGGGTGTCCATGTTTCGGTCGATGGTGGCATCGACGCGTCTACCGCACCACTGGTGGTAGCGGCGGGAGCGGACGTCCTGGTGGCAGGGAGCAGCATCTACAAGTCGAAATCAGTCGAGAAGGCGATTGCCGGGCTGAAAGCGTCCGGTGGTGGCCCGCGCTCGGTGGAGCGCAAGGCATGTTAGGAGAGAGTTATGAGCAGCAAGGGGAAAGTAATGAATAGCCGGAAGTCAATCTGTCTCGCACTGAGCGCCGCTTTTGCGCTTGCCAGCCCGCTTGCGGCTCTGGCCAAGGAGAAGGGCGACGACTGGATCAAGGACACCTCTCAGATCGGCAAGTCCAACGGCGTGATCATGTCCAACCAGCTTCTCGAGCTCGGCATGTTCTCCGGCAGCACTCTACGCATCCAGGGCGAGCAGGCGCTCCGTCTCGGTGATACCGACCGTGCCATCACTGTTTTGCAGCGCTCAATCGAGATGGAGCCCCTGGATATGGATGGACGCATCCTCTACGCCTCGGCTCTCCAGAAAAAGCTCCTCGCTCAAAAGGAGCGTGATCCCAAGCTCTACAATTTCGTCATCAAGCAGTGGTATTTCGTTTCGGAAAAGGCCGAGTTCGCCGATCAGAAGTTCCAGGCTATCGGTCATATCCAGAATCTCACAGGTACCCTGCCCAAGTGGTACGAGCGGAAAGGAAAATTCCTCAAACGTGTCCTGATTCCCGAGGACGGCTCGGTGAAAGTGGCCATCGGCGGAAGCGCCAGCACTCAGTGATTTTTCTTCAAGAACCACCTGACGATGGTTCGCGCTATTCGAAATGCTCCGAACAGGGCTGAGATCACGCCAATCACCATCCAGGTCCAGCAGTCGTGCATCTGGAGCAGGTGCTCCCGGGTGGCGAAGAATCCGTCGGTGATGTGTCTCTGGGAAGGAGGCAGGCTCTCGAAAGCTGCCTGGAAGTCCGAAGGCGCTATATAGCTCACTGTCAGGAGGATGAATCCGATGGCGGCGTTCAGAACACCGAAGACGAGCCAGGTCCATCCTGCCCGATAGATGAAAAGGAGAGGCCAGAAGCCGACCAGCAGCAGGGCATCGCTGGTCCAGACCAGGGGGTGGGACGGGGGAAGGACGAAAAGGAGCAGAAATCCGACAGTCCAGAGAAGCACCGACAGAATCCCCGCTATTTTTTTCTTGCTAGAAGCGGAAGGCTCTTTCACTGGCTATCTCTTTGATGGACTCTATAATCGACCGGCCCTCATCGGGGATGTCCGCCGGGGCGAGGAGCCCGGCAGCGGCGCGGGCGAAGCCGATCTTATCGAAAGCCGGCAGTCCTTTCGTCCTGGCCAGCTCAGCCAGCCCTCTGGCACAGCCTGGCGGAGTCGGGATGTCCTGTGGCTCGATACAAGGGCTGTTGAAATAGTGTCTGGCCAGGCGCAGCATCGTGTCGCTCTTGAAAGTGTCCTCGATCTCGCCGGAGGCAAGGGTGATCAGCCTGTCCCCGGATCTCAGGCTGTCAGCCACCACCTCGGCTTCCTCCCTGACGTCTCCGTCCAGAATGGTGATGATCGGTAGCGCTACTGTCTCTCTCATGCTCAGATAATTCCTGACCACCTGCCGGGCACCGCCGCAGGAGACGACGCGAACTCCGGCGCCGCCAAAATGATATGACAGAAGGGCTCCGAACACAGGCAGGAGGATCTGCTCGGTCTGTCCCTCCACCAGGCACAGGACTCTGGGTAGAAACTCTCCCGGCAGGCTCTTACGGTGCTCGAGCATGGTCGTCTCCCAGGCCCCCTCTGCATCAGCATCAGGGTCGCTGCCGCCGAGCCGGTCTCTCAAGAAATCCGCAATAGCATGGGCGCGCGCGTCGTCCTGCCACGGTCCCGCCGAAAGCAAGCGGCACCAGTCCGGCGTCGACCTGGTCATGAGCTCCAGATAGAGGCGCTCAGATTCTTTGAGCCCGGCCCCGTCGGGACAGGTGGGGTCGATCTCTTCTTCGAGGCAAGAGTCTGCCAGGGTCGAGCGGAAGCTATCGAAGGCGATAGTCCGATGCCGTTTCAGGTCTTCCATGGCAAGCCGGTTGCTCACCGTGGCATTGCTCTTCTGCCTGAGCCGGTCGCCATTCCCATTTCCGAATAACTGTGCGAAAATCGTACACTGCTCTTTCAAAGGCAGCGACTCGATGTCAACCCTGCCGCCGTTTGATCTCTTCAGTTGTTTGCGGAGCGCTTTGCGGATCTGCGACCATTTGCTCGAGGGTTCTTCAAATGAAAGTATCTTTTGAACCACCGTCCAGAAGGTCTCGTCGGATGCGTATTCGGAGTTGATATATTGCGCCTGCATCGAGGAACGGAAGTCCCGTTAGTCACGGGTCCGATCCTACCATGTATCGGTTGCGCATCAGCCGTGTATCAGCCAAGTCTCAGCCAAGTTGCAACCAGATAGAAGCCATGCGCCAGAATGTCGAATCAGACAAGAAGAATCTCGATGATGTGATCATCAACGGCTCCCTCTGGGCTGCCATCTGGCATATGGCATGGCCTCTGCTGATCCAGATGTCCACTGTTTCTCTGGCGAGCTTCTGCGATGTCTGGGTGGCCGGGAAGATGGGCTCGGAGGTCCAGGCTGCCATCGGAATCTGCGGTCAAATATGGTTTTTCATGATCCTTGTCACCGTGGCCCTTTCCTCCGGCACCACTGCTCTGGTCAGCCGCTACTGGGGCGCTCGGGATCTTGAGACGGCAGCGGAAGCCGCTAAGCAGTCGATGATGTTCGCTTTCATCTTCGGCACGCTTTCAGCGGCCACCGGGTTGATCGCCGCCCGTTTCCTGCTCGGCGCGCTCGGCGCGTCTCCGGAGGTTCAAGAGCTCGGCTGGCAGTATATGTCGGTGGATATGCTCTCCCAGCTACCGTTCACTATCGTCTGGGTCTCCCATTCGATCTGGCGCGCCCGGGGAAATGCCCGGGTGCCCATGATGGTCTGGATACTGCTTACCGTGATTATCATCACCCTGGACTTCACCCTGTGTGTCTATCCGTTTCAAATGGGCATCCGCGGCATCGGCTGCGCCTGGGTGGCGGCGGCGGTGGTGGGCATGACACTGAATCTGGTGCTGCTCCGGGGGACCGAGCTCTCTGCCTGTGTCGATATCAAACAGCTCTGGGAAACCGGTTTCAAGAAGTCCTGGCTCTTCCGCATCCTCAAGATCGGTCTGCCCGCCTGCGCCACCGACCTGGCCTGGATCGGGGGGTGCTTCGCCCTTTTCCTGATTTTCGCCGGCACGACCAACCCGACTGCCTGCCAGGCTTCCTGGACCGTGGGCTTTCGCCTGGAGGAGATCGTCTCCTGTCTGCCTCTGCATGCCCTGAGCACCGCCGTGGCTACCATCGTCGGGCAGAATCTCGGAGCCCTCAAGCCGGAGCGGGCGGAGAAAGCCGGATGGCAGGTGGCGATTACCGGTGTGCTCTTCACCAGCTTCGTGGCTGCCGGTCTCTATCTCGGGGCCAGACCGCTTGCCTGTCTGATGAGCATGGACCCTCAGGTGGTGGAGTACACCACCTCTTACTTCAAGATAATCGGGCTTTCTCAGCCCTTTCTGGCGGCCTGGCTGATTCTCTTCGGTGCCATGCAGGGTGCCGGCTATACTGCCTGGCCCATGTGGGCCAGCCTGGTGAGCCTGGTCATCTTGAAGCTGCCTCTATGCTGGTACCTCACTGTGGTCATGGCTGACGGTCCAACCGGTTGCTGGTGGGGTATCGCTTGCTCGACGGCGCTTCTGGGGATTCTGGCAGCCTGGCGTTTCAGCACCGGGGTTTGGAAGAGCCAGAAAGTCTGAGGAATAGGTGCCCATGCCCTTCACCCGTGCTAGAGGCGCATAAATTTCGTCGTGAAGCTCGGTGATATTGTCGCTTTTAACTTCAGGATTTCATTGAAGCCACAATATGGCGCCGTAAGATTCTTTTGCTGCCGCGTGAAGGAACTCCTTCAAAGTCTGAAAGTTACTGGAGAGGAAGGCAACGTTTTCGTCGTCCTTGCTGTGCTTCCAACCCTGAGGATAAATCTCGTTTTTCGTTAATTCCTCTCTGTCATATCGTGCTTTAAAATCGTCGCCATCGATTTCCGCCAAGGCTTTCTCGAACGACTTTACCTGATCGCTTGTCAGCGCACGCGCAGGCCCGTAGCCGACATCGATATCACCGATCGTTTGCCCGCCAGCTAAAAGAAAGCAGTAAGGTTCGTCGCCTTGCCATTGCGAGCCTGTCAACAAGAAGTGAATCCCATGCCAGGATTTTCCAAGCTCCGCATCTGGTTCTACTTGATCATCGAACAACCAGTCCTCAACAGTATCTGGATTAGCCAACAATTCCGAGACTTCTTTGTCTGTGGCGAGCCGCAGACAGTACATCATGCTCATACGATTGCTCCTGTGTCCGCATTGCTATTCAAGAGGAACCTTGTCCAGGAATCGTAGTTTATCAGAGGAGCGTGCCAGCAAAGACATCAAACGTGAATCGACACAAGTGGAATACGCTTGAGCAAGCTGGACGGCTTGCCCGTGCTGCGCGTCAAGGGGGCAACTGCTTGAACTCGAGCGGACCGGAGTTCGTATTTGAGTAAGTACGGCTCAAGAGGTGCAGGCTATGTCAGAGGCTACGCTTTCGTTCAGGCTCGGTTTCGAGCTTCCCCTTTTCAGGCTGCGTCTGGTCCGGGAAGGGGATCCGGCGGCTTCCCGGGTGTCCATCAAGACTCCCCGGGAAGCCGCCTCCTTTCTCGGTCCCCTGATGGAGGCGCCGGAGGAGCATTTCATCTCTCTGCACCTGAATGCGCGCAATCAGGTCCTCGGTGTGCACGAGGTCTCCCACGGCACCCTCTCCGCTTCTCTGGTCCACCCCCGGGAAGTGTTCAAAGCCGCTGTCCTGGCTAACAGCCACGCCCTCCTGATCTGTCACAATCACCCTTCCGGAGCCGAGCTCAAGCCGAGCCTCGATGATCTCGATACCACCGCCAAGCTGGTGGACGCCGGGAAGCTCCTGGGCGTCGAAGTGGTGGATCACATCATTGTCGGCTCCTTGACGGAAAATGACTGGTACAGTGTCCGCGAGCACCATCCGGAGATCTGGTTCTGAAAGATTTTCGTCTGTGAATCCATGGAGACTGGCTCTTTATCGTCAGATTTGCTAAAAATACTCCGATGAGCAAGAGACAATCCATAGCTGTGAAGGTCGGCGGTGTGATGGTGGGCGGAGGCAATCCCATCGTCGTCCAGTCCATGACCAATACAGCCACTGAGGACGCCGCCGGCACCGCTGCCCAGATCAAAGAGCTCGCCGATGCCGGTTCGGAGCTGGTGAGGCTGACGGTCAATACTCGCGAGGCTGCCAGGGCTCTGCCTGCCATTGCCAGGGAGCTCGAGGCTCTAGGGGTGGACGTTCCCCTGGTGGGCGACTTTCACTATAACGGTCATCTTCTTCTCAGAGAGTTCCCTGATTGTGCGCGGATTCTCGCCAAGTACAGAATCAACCCGGGCAATGTCGGTCGGGGCGAGCGGCATGACGAGAATTTCCGGGCCATGATCGAAGTGGCCATCGCTAACGACAGACCAGTGCGGATCGGCGTCAACTGGGGCTCTCTCGATCAGGACCTGCTAGCCCGGATGATGGACGAGAACGCTCGCTCCAGCGAGCCCATGGATGCTCACAGTGTGCTCATCGAAGCGATTGTTGCCTCGGCCCTGGCTTCGGCCTCCATGGCGGAGTCCTATGGTCTTTCCCGGGACAAGATCATCATAAGCGCCAAGGTCTCGGAGGTCCCGGACCTGATCACCGTTTATCGCAAGCTTGCCGGAGCTTGCGACTATGCCCTTCATCTCGGTCTCACCGAGGCGGGCATGGGCATGAAGGGCATCGTTTCCTCGGCCTGCGCTCTCTCGGTTCTTCTCAACGAGGGTATCGGGGACACGATCCGGGTCAGCCTCACTCCGGAGCCCGGGGCGAGCCGCACCCAGGAGGTCCATGTCTGCCAGCAGATTCTCCAGTCTCTAGGTCTGCGGTCTTTCCTGCCCCAGGTGACAGCCTGTCCCGGATGCGGCCGCACCACGTCCACCGTCTTCCAGGAGCTGGCCAGGCAGATCGAGGATCATCTGGCTGAGAAAAGGAAGCTATGGGCCAGGGACTTTCCCGGGGTGGAGAATCTCAAGGTGGCGGTGATGGGATGTATAGTCAACGGACCCGGGGAGTCCAAGCATGCCGATATCGGCATATCGCTGCCTGGCACAGGGGAAGAGCCCCGGGCCCCGGTCTTCGTGGACGGCCAGCACGTGGACACTCTTTCCGGCCCCAATCTGGCGCCTGATTTCATCGCCATGGTGGAGAGCTATGTCGCCCGCAAATACAGCCGCCTGCAACCGAAATAGACCTAAAAGACCCGCTTTCCGTCTGCGACTCTTCGCTCGCTCGCGAGGAGCACCACCTCTGCCGCAGTCGCTCCTGGCAGACCGAGAACCAGTACTTCCGAGGGGAATCCGGCGATTCTCTTGGGCTTGAAATTGACCACGGCCAGGATCTGCCGGTTCAGCAGGTCGTCTTTGCCGTAGAGTGCGGTGATCTGGGCGCTGCTGGTCTTCACTCCGAGTTCGCCCAGATCAATCCAGAGCTTGTAAGCCGGCACCCGGGCTTCGAGAAACTCCTCCACCTTTACAATCGTGCCTGCCCTGATGTCGACCTTGAGGAAATCCTCGAATTCGATCGGTCTGATCGGCTCGCTCTGCTTGCCTGTGTCGCTCCGCTTGCTTGCGTCGCTCATCAGTTGTTTTCGTTCAGCTTTTTCACTTCGGAGGTGACACTGGGTATGATCTCGAAAAGATCGCCCACGACACCATAGGTAGCATGCTTGAAGATAGGTGCTTCGGGATCCTTGTTGATGGCCACGATCACTTTGGATGAGGACATCCCGGCCAGATGCTGGATGGCGCCGGAGATTCCGCAGGCGATATAGAGCTGCGGGCTGACGGTCTTGCCTGTCTGACCGACCTGGTGCTGGTGGTCGATCCAGCCGGCGTCGACTACCGCCCGCGAGGCTCCCAGGGCTGCTCCCAGGGCTTCGCAGAGATCTTCGAGCATGGGCCAGTTCTCGGGACCTTTGATGCCCCTGCCACCGGATACGATTATCGAGGCTTCGCTGAGCTCGATCTTGCTGCCTTCGGCTTTATGCGTCTCCACGACTTTTGCCCGGATGACGCCTGTATCCACTGCCAGATCCTCGACGGCAGCTTCGTGATGATTGCCGTCTCCTTCATCGAGGGCGAAAACATTGGCTCTCAAGGTAACGAAAGCCAGGGGGGAGGCGAATTCGAAGGTACCCATGCATTTGCCGGAATACATGGGGCGGACGGCGTCGAGCCTGCCGTTGTCGGCGATGAGCTCCATGACGTCGGTGACCAGAGGAGCGTTCATGCGGGTGGCAGCTCTCGGAAAGAGATCTCTTGCCATGGCGGTGTTCGCTCCGAAGACGAATTTCGGATCGGCTTTTTTCACGCCTTCGACCAGAGCGCTTGTATAACCCTCTGTCGAGTAGGATGCGAAAGCACCGGCGTCAGCTACATATATCTTCGCCGGGTGGTATTTGCCGACCTCGGCCGCCAGACCTTTGACATTTTCGCCTACCAGAAGCGCGCTCACCGGCTCGCCGCCTGATTTGCGTTTCGCTTCGCAGAGCGCTTCCAGGCTGGACTTGCGGATATGACCGTTTCTCTGCTCGATGAAAACCAGAATTCCTTGAGGCATTGCGATAATCTCCTTAAATTCCTTAGAGCACGTGGGCTTCGTTTCTGAGAAGACCGACCAGGGTCCTGGCCTGGGTCTCGGGATCGCCTTCGATCTTCTTGCCCTGGGGGCGCTCCGGCGGCATATCCATGGACTTGACGCTCACCAGGCGATTGATCTGTCCCTTGACGCCCAGGGCTTCGGCGTCTCTGGTCTCGATGGTCTTGCGTCTCGCGGCCATGACACCTTTGATGGAGGGATAACGAGGCTCGTTAAGACCCTTCTGAGCGCTTATCACCGCCGGTAGCGGCCCTTCCACGAATTCATGAGCGCCTTCGATCTCGCGCTCGGCTTTGAATTTGCCGCCTTCGACTTCGAGCTTGACCACCACGGTGGCCTGGGGAAGGTCAAGAAGCTCGGCGAGAATCGCCGGGACCTGGTTGTTGTCGCCACCGACTCCCTGTTGTCCGCAGAGGATGATGTCGTAGCCACCATCTTTGATGGCAGCCGCGAGGACCTTTCCGGTGCTGAGAGGATCGAGCCATTGCAATTCAGGGTCGTTGATATGGATTGCCGTGTCTATGCCGCGAGCGAGGCAGTCTCTCAACACATCGGTGACCTCGGCTCCGCCTGCCGATATGGCGACGGTCTCACCGCCGTGCTTCTCTTTCAGCTTGAGCGCCTCTTCTACGGCGAACTCGTCATATGGGCTGGTGATGAATCGAACCCCGTTGAGATCGATATTCTTTTTGTCAGCGGCAATCTTGATATTTGTCTCGGTGTCCGGTACGGACTTAACACAAACGGCGATCTTCAAGGACTGTCCTCCTCAGGCGGATCTATCACGTGCAAGATGCCATTTTATGTTTTGCCGGGCAGAAAGCCGCGTTTTTACCAGATTCCTTAATTGATCGGGTGTTTACAACCGGATATCAAGACGTGATGACGACTTTCACCTGCTCAGCCATATATGGTCGTAGCTCGATCTCGAGATCGAGGAATTTCTTGATCGTCTCGATATTCGTCAGGGTATGGCTCGACGGCGCGCCGGTAACAAAGGAGCCGGCGCCGGCCAGAGCAAGGGGAAGCAGAAGCTGATCGGCCAGGTGTTCGCCTACCGGGGCTCCGGCGTCGAGATACTGTTTTGTCTGGCGCGCTGCTTCGCCGGCTACCATCTCGGCTCGAAGTCCCTTTCTGCCCAGAGCCGAGATTGTTTCGGTTATCTCTCTGGTCTGGACATGAACGAAGACGGCATTGCCCGGACCGCCAGAGCGCTCGCCGTTTGTTATCGCCCCGGTTTTTATCGGCGTTCGGGCAATTGCGCCGAGCTTCTGCGAAAGCTCGTCCAGCTCTCGCCGGGCGATGGATTCCGGGAGACGGCAGAGGAGAGCCGCCGTCTCGATGGAGATTATCTCCAGCTTCTCTTCGAGAAACAGAGGGAGGAGCTTCGCGGCCGGCTCGATGCTCGCTTCGATGATCCCGCCGCCTCCCGGATAGAAGCCATAGCTCCTGAGAGTAAGCGAGACTTTTGCCCCCTGCCTCTCGATCAGAGGCAGATAAGTTCGGCTCAGAAATTCGGCAGGAGGGGCCAGAGGGTTATGGGTGCCTCCCTTGAGGACGATGGTGCTCGCCTCCTCGGCCTGAAGGAGAGGGGGGAGGACGGTCTGAAAGACCAGAGTGGTGCTACCGGCGGTGCCTATGTCGAACTCGTAGCGACCGGGCCGGGGCTCCTGCGGCTCGAAAGTCAGTCTTGTGGATCCCAGCTCCATGCCTTTCACATGGGCGCCGGCGATGCGGCTCGCCGCCTTGACGGCGGTGAGATGCTGGTGCAGCAGCCCGGGCTTCTTCCTGCCTGCTCGCAGGTTCTTTATGCGAAATCCCCGACCGGTGACCATGGCAAGTGAAAGGGCGGTCCGCAGGATCTGCCCGCCGCCTTCCCCCAGGGAGCCGTCAATCTCGATCATTTTTTGTTGTTGTCGCCGTCGTGATCGCCGCCGTTGTTCTGGCGTTTGGGGTGAGCCAGCAGACCCTGGGGCGTGAGATAGCACTTCTCTTTCTCGCACCAGGCTATCTGCTCGACAAGCTCGTCCGGATCATCGATGACGGTGAGCAGATCGAGCTCCTCGGCGGTGATGAAACCCCTCTCCTGGACGCTGTTTCGGAGCCAGTCGATCATCGGATTCCAGAATTTCGAGCCGACGAGGAACATCGGAAAACGCTGGATCCTGTTGGTCTGGATCAGGGTCACCGCCTCGAAAAGCTCATCGAGGCTTCCGAAACCTCCGGGAAGAATAACAAAGGCCACCGCGTACTTGACGAACATCAATTTGCGGATGAAGAAATACCGGAAGTCCACCGAGACATTCTGGTAAGGATTGGGGGCTTGCTCGTGAGGCAGCTGAATATTGAGACCCACCGAGGTGCCACCACTTTCGAAGGCACCTTTGTTGCCGGCCTCCATGACACCGGGACCGCCACCGGTAATAACGGCGAAGCCCCTCTCCGATAACTTCTGGGCGATTACCCTGGCGAGCTCGTATTCAGGATCATCCGGCTTGCAGCGGGCGGTTCCGAAAATGGAGACCGCCGGCCCTACCCGGGACATATCATCGAATCCTTCCACCAGCTCTGCGATCATTCGAAAGATGCGCCAGGTGTCCTTGACCGTCATCTCATCGAGCACAAAACTGTCTGTCATTCTGCTGTTTACCTTCATTCTTTTCTGATTACTTTATAGTTCTAGTATTGCACTAAACTGAAAAAAGTGGCGCTCAGCCCGCCAGAAACAATTGCAGGGCACTGATGTCCTTGAGGCGGCCGGTCTTGACCTTGTGCTCCAGGTCGGTGAGTTGCTCCTTTTTCTCGAGGAGCTGTCGGGAGCTCCATTTTGCGAGGCGTCTGAGGTCCTTTTCGGCGACGAAAGGGTGGATATTCATGACCGAATGGATCTTTTTCGCCTGCTCCGGCAGGGGCAACTCTCTTTTCTTGATCCCGGGTCCACCCGGCAGATGACTGTGGGTGTCCTCCACCACGGCTTTCATCTCCACCCATCGCGAGAGGAATGTCTGGATGGTCGCCAGAATCTTGATAGCGGGTTGCCGGGAGAGAAGCTCGTCGACACTGGCGAAGGCTTCTTGCCCGCGTCCGGCCAGAAAATGATCGAGCAGAGCGAAAACATGGTCGTGATGCGGGCTGAGCTCCACAACCAGGTCGTAGGTGATATGGGTCTTGGGTAGTATGTGCACCGCAGCTTTCTCGATCTCGCTGGCGATCTGTCTGAGATCCGCCTCGGTGCCGTCGAGAAGGTAGCTTATCGCCCGGTCGTCGATGGTGACACCATGTTGTTTGGCTTCTTTGCGGCACCAGGTCTCAAGCTGAGGATTGGGTGAGCCGACAAAGAACCTCGGTCTGGTGAACTCCTCGATGGTGGCATGTTTTGCCATGATCTTGGAGGTCTTGAGGCTCTTGTCGAAATTCGCCGGGCAGGCGAAAAGCAGATAAGTGTTCTGATGAACCGAGGCCAGAGCATCGTCGAGGTATTCGAGCTGTTTGTTCAGTTTGCTCGGGCTGTCGCTGGCGCTTTTGTCCGTTTTCGTTTTCTTCTTGGTGAAAAGATCGCAATCATCGAAGACGATCACTTTGTTGCCCGGCCCGAAGGGCACGGCAAGAGCGCTGTCGGCGATATCCTGAAGTCCGGGTCTGGTTATCCTGGCGAAATTGAAGCTTGCCCACTGGGGGTCGAGCAGCTTTTCTTTGTGGCGTTTCAGGGACCGGTAAAGCTCGAAGTCTTCGTCGCCTGCCAGGACGATGATGGGCATCAGCGCGAGAGATCCATTGGCTGGGCGTGCAGACGGTTGCCGGTGGCGATGAAATAGATTCTCTTGGCGATGGAAGTGCAGGCGTCCCCCATTCGCTCGAGAAAGCGGGCGCAGAAGAGGAACTGGGCCCGGATCTGGGCCTTGGTGCGGTCCTGATCGCCGAGATCGGAAAGCAGTCTCTTGGAGAGAACGTCATGCAGGTAATCGACGCTGTTGTCCCGCTGGAGAATCTCTTTGGCTTTGTCCGCTTCTTCATTGAGGAAGCTTATCAGGGTGTCCCGGGCCATCTCATGGACGACCTCGGCCATCTCCACCATCTCCTCGGGCACTTCCACGCCTTCTTCCCGGGCCCATTCGGCCACTTTCGCTACCCGGTTGGCGTGGTCGGCCATGCGCTCCAGTTTGGAGGCGATGATCGTTATGCTCACCAGGGCGCGAATTTCTTTGGCGTTCATGGACTGATTCTCAAGCAGGAGGTCGATACACTTCTCCTCGATCTCGTGGCAGACTTCGTTGATCTCCTCTTCCTGCTCCTCGATGAACTCGAGACTGGCATCGGCCTCATGCCTGAGCATCTTGGTCATCTCTTCCACGGAGCGATCGACTTTTCTGCCCATGGACACCACATCGACTTTCAAGAGAGTGAGTGCTTTAAGTTTCAATTGCTTTTCTCCGCTTAGTCCGTTTGCGACGGTGTATTGAGCCGGTATCCTGAACGCTGCACGGTTTCGAGCAGTTTGGGCCTTTTCGGGTCTTCCTCCAGTTTCTGCCTGAGCCATCTCATGTGCACCGCCACGGTTTTGACATCTCCCGAGAAATCGGATCCCCAGACCTTGTTCAGAAGGGTGTCTGTGCTCAGGGTCTTGTCGGCGTTTTTCATGAGAACGGTGAGAAGCGAGAATTCTTTGGGTGAAAGATCGATTTTGCGGTCACCCAGGGTGACTCGCTTGGCGGCGGTATCGAGCACCAGCGATCCGACTTCCAGGCGGGTAGCAAGCACCTTCTCTCCTTTGCGGACCCGGCGCAGAAGGGCCTGTACCCTGGCCATGAACTCGATGGCCGAGAATGGCTTGGCAAGATAGTCGTCGGCGCCGGCAGAGAGGCCCTGGGCGACATCGTTGGGGCTCGACCTGCCGGTCAGCATGAGAATGGGCAGATCGATGGAGCGTTCTCTAATCAGCTTGACCACTTCGGGACCGGTGACGTCAGGCAGCATCCAGTCGATGACGATCAGGTCTGGATCGGCCTTTTCTATGCCGGTGAGCCCGTCCAGCCCTTTGCGAAATGGCACCACTGCGAAGCCATGACGCTTCAGGTTATAGGTGAGCGTCTCGATGATGGTCTCATCATCGTCGACGATCATGACTCTGGCGTTTTCGCCGCTCATTGAGACTGCATCCTCATACCTGGAGCTCGCTGCCGGGAAATTCCAGGCGAAACGTAGACCCGGACCCCTCTTCTGATGTAACGCTTATCTTAGCACCGTGCAGGTCGGCGATGTGCTTGACGATGGACAGACCGAGACCTGTGCTGCCTCTCAATCTTGTTCGGTCGACTCTATAAAAGCGATTAAATATTTTCGGAATCTCCTGCCTGGGGATTCCGATACCGTTGTCGGCTACTTCCAGGCAACCAGGTCCGGTGCCTGATCTGATCCAGACCTTACCACCCTCGCCGGTGTATTTGACGGCATTCTCCACCAGGTTGAGGACCACTTGATTGAGCTGATCTGGATTTGCGAAAACCTTGTAATCTTCCTCGATTTCCGAGATCAGCCCGATTCCTTTGCGAGCCGCCAGGTCGCTCACCGACTCCAGGGCGTAGAGAGCGGCGTCGGCGAGCAGGACAGCTTTTCTGTTGATGTCCTGGCGCGGTTGGCTGACCTGCTCGATGGAAAGCAGATCCTTGACCAGGCTCTCCAGGCGCTCCACCTCCTGTCTCGTGCGATTGAGCATGGACTGGCAGGTCTCCCTGTCTTCCAGGGCTCCGTCAAGAAGTGTTTCGACCAGAAGTTTTATATTGGCGATGGGCAGGCGCAGCTCATGGGAGACCTCGGCGATCCAGTTGCGATCCTTATCTCGCTCCTTATCCCGATCCCGATCCCGATCCCGATCGCGGCTCTCCTCCGGGGTCGAAGCCGTCTTTCCTGTGCTAGCTGGGGGATTGCTTGTCATTGGATCAACTGCCGGGGCTTCCTCTGCGAATTCTAATCTAATGTCCTTAGGATAAACTATGCATGGTTAAGCTTGTTCGCCCTCTCGACAAATGAGGTGGATAGTGGGTCCTGTAACACTGGTTATTCTCGACGGCTGGGGTATCTCGGAAAACAAGGAGGGGAATGCGATCCTCAATGCTCGAACCCCGAACTATAATTTCCTTCTTGATAATTTCCTCAACTCCAGGCTCCTGGCTTCCGGAGAAGCCGTGGGCCTGCCCCGGGGCTTGATGGGCAACTCGGAGGTAGGCCACCTCACTATCGGCGCGGGCCGGGTAGTTACTCAGAAGCTCACGCTCATATCGAACACTATCGCCGACGGGACCTTTTTCGAGAATCCGGCCCTCAAGGGAGCGGTTCAGTACGCTCAGAAGCACGATGGCGCTTTGCATCTTATCGGGCTGGTTTCGGATGGCTGTGTTCATTCGAGCCCGGATCATCTCGATGGTCTCATCGAGCTGGCTCGCCGCAACAAGGTCGAGAAGCTGGTGATTCATCCGATTCTGGATGGGCGGGACACTCCCCCCCGCTCCGCCCGGGGTTTCATGAAAGAGCTCGAGGGCAAGCTACCCGACGGTTATGAGATCGGTGTCGTCTGCGGTCGATACTGGGCTATGGACCGCGATTCTCGCTGGGAGCGAACCCAGAGATATTACGACGCTATCACCCTCGGCACAGGAATACCTGCCGGCAGTGCCGTGGCTGCCGTGGAGGAGTCTTACGACAAAGACGTGTCCGACGAGTTCGTCGAACCTTATATAGTCGGTTCGCGCTTGATCCGGGACGGCGATGCGGTGATTTGCTTCAATTTCAGACCGGACCGGGTGCGCCAGATCAGTCGCGCTCTCACGCAAAGCGAATTCGACGGGTTCAAGAGAGAGAGGAGACCGGATATCTTCTACGCCTGTCTCACCGAATACGATTCCTCCCTGGACCTGCCGGTAGCTTTCAATCCTGATTCGCTGCCAAACCAGGACATCATCATGACCCTGCCGGAGCTGCTTTCCTGCAAGCATGTCGGTCAGCTGCACACCGCCGAGACAGAGAAGTATGCGCATGTTACCTATTTTTTAAACGGCGGTCGCGAAACCGAGGTGGAAGGCGAAAAGAGAGTTCTGGTCCCGTCTCTGAAGGTGGCTACCTACGATCTGGCGCCCTCCATGCAGACCCCCGAGGTCTGCCGGATTGCTTGCCAAGCGATTTACGACAGGGAGTATCCTTTCATTGTGCTCAACTTCGCCAACCCAGACATGGTCGGGCATACAGGATTCATGGACGCGGCGGTGGAGGCGGTTGAGTCGGTGGACGATGCTTTCGGTCAATTGCTTGCTGCCACCAGAGAGTGTGAAGGAACGCTCATCATTACCGCGGACCATGGCAATGTCGAGAAGATGATCGAGCTCACTACCGGCGAGCCTCACACTGCCCATACCACAAGCCCGGTACCGTTCATAGTGGCAAGCTTCGACGCCGGGGCCGGATCCAGGCTGAGAAATGGCGCTCACCTGGAGGACGGCTCCCTGGCCGACGTGGCTCCTACTATTCTCGATATTATGGGACTCGAAACCCCGGCTCAAATGAGCGGAAAATCACTTATCAAGAGTTAACGGACGCTCTCTGTAACAATGCTTGTCAGTGGCTTTCCCGACCGCCACGGCCCGTGGATTCTAGGCTGCGTACGTTGCCAGGTTCATATCAAGTGGTTTGCGCGGCGGAGAATTACGGGTATAATTGCGGCCGTTCGAGGTTGGCAAAACTTACTACCATTTGCCTACGGCAAACACAGGTGAGCTGTCGAAGAAATGTTCATTGACCCAAAAGGAGACGGATCAATCTCATGACTAACAGATTTAAAACTCTTGCTCTGGCGCTGGCGAGTCTCGTACTTGTTGCTTCTATCTCCGCTTGTGGCGGCGGTGGTAGCACCGACGGTGGCGCTTCCGGCGGTACCGATCAAGCTGCTGGTGGTGGCGATGCCGCTGCTGGTGGTGGTGCAGCTGGCGGTGATGCCGCAGCTGGCGGCGATGCCGCTGCCGGTGGCGATGCAGCCGCCGGTGGTGATGCCGCAGCCGGTGGCGATGCCGCAGCCGGTGGCGATGCAGCCGCTGGTGGCGATGCCGCAGCCGGTGGCGATGCAGCCGCTGGTGGCGACGCCGCAGCCGGTGGCGATGCCGCTGCCGAATAGCGAATTCTGAAGCAATTTCCCAGCGAAATTGGACCAGAAAAAAATCGAACGCCTTCCATATGGAGGGCGTTCCTTTTCTTGTAAATAATTCATGCAGCTGTCCGGCCTGGAACTTACAGGGAAGCCCAAATGTCAGTAGGCTTATATTTTCAATTTGAGGTCCAAATCCAATGCGTTTCAAAAAGGCTTCTGTCGTCGCTGTTCTTGCCGGTGTTTCGATGGTGGCGCTCGGTCAATCCACGCCAGCCCAAATCCCGGCTCAGGATGCCGGAGTGCCTCAATATACTCCTCCTGCCCAGGGCGCTCCTTTCGAGCAGCTCAAACAGATGTTCGCCCAGCCGCCCGCCCAGGGGAATCAGCCTCAGCAGCTGGTGGTGCCGCCCATCTCTTTCGTGGACGTCAACACCGGTAGATTCGGCAAGATGGAGATCGATCTCGAGGACGGCGAGTTCATGGCCGGCTCCTGCAAGAACCTCCACATGGTCGCCCGAAATCTGGATCTCAGAGAAGGTGTGCTCAAGTCTCTCGACATCGATATCACCGACGGCCATTTCCGGGACTTCATCGTCGACCGCATGACCATGTCGACACAGGGCGCCATGCGCTTCGACAGCGGTACCCTCTTGAACAAGAGGGTCCTGCAGTTCACCGAGCCTACGGAGGCGGCCGTCACAGTGGAGATATCTCAGGAAAGCCTGAACAAGTTCCTCAATGCGCCCAGCACCCTGGATCGTCTCTCTTTCGACGCCGCCAAGAGAGTCGGAGCGATTGCCGGGCTTCTGGGAGGCAGTGCCGGACCCATCGGTCTGTCCATAGCGGATGCCCGCCTGGAGCTGGGGCGGTCCGAGTCGGTGCGTATCAATCTCGACTCCAAGGTCGGGGTAGGGCAGTATGCGGTTCCTATCCCCGTCGAGGTCAAGAGCAGGCTGGTAATCGACAACGGCTGGGTCCAGGTGACCGATACCCAGCTCATGACCTCGGGCAAGGAGATCTCGCCCCAGCTCTCCCAGATGCTGGTCAACAAGGTCAACAGCCTTTCGAGTCTGGGAACGCGCTCGGATGATATCCACTTCAAGTTCACCAGGCTCACGGTCAAATCGGGCAAGAAGCTGACTGTGGAGGGGACCGCATCGGTCAACCGGCTGCGTTTCGGAAGATCCTGATAGAATTAGAGCTATACTAAGGCTTCTGACTGCCCACCACTTCGAACTAGAAAGAGAGCTGGATGATCCGGCGCCGTGACAACCGACAGAGCGATCAGCTTCGTCCGGTCAGATTTACCAGAAACTTCACTAAGAACGCGGACGGTTCCGTTCTGGTGGAATTCGGTGATACCAAGGTTTTCACCACCGCCAAGATCGAAGAGCGGGTGCCTGCATTTCTCATCGGCAAGGGAGAAGGCTGGATTACCGCCGAGTACTCGCTGCTTCCCGGCTCCACCCTGATTCGCTCGACCCGTGAAGTTTCGCGCGGGCAGCCCTCGGGTCGAACCAGCGAGATTCAGCGTCTCATCGGTCGCTGCTTCCGCGCTGTGGTCGACCGGCGCGCTCTGGGCGAGCGCACCATCACCATCGACTGCGATGTCATCCAGGCCGACGGCGGCACCCGTGTCGCCAGCATCTGCGGCGGCTTCCTGGCTCTCTACGACGCTCTCAGCAAGCTTCAGAAAGAAGGGCTCTGGGACGAGCTTCCCCTCATCGAGCATATGGCGGCGGTGAGTGTCGTTCAGGTGAAGGGCGAGCTCTTGCTCGACCCCAACTATAACGAGGACTCTCAGGCTGACATGGACAGCAATATCGTGCTCACCGAGACCGGCAGGGTTCTGGAGGTGCAGATAACCGCCGAGGATAAACCCTATAATTTCGAGAAGGTAGACGAATTGTTGCAGCTGGGCCGGAAAGGTGTCGATGAAATAATCTCGCTCCAGTACGAGGCCCTGGGCAGGCGTTGATTGCCGTCAGGGGCGGCCACTGTAAAAACAAGCATAAATTTATGTACTAAAGCTGCTGACAACGACCCCTAACCTTTAAACTAGAGGTCAAGAGTAGATACCCGATCTCGTTAGAGATTTACCGCAAGTCACGTGAGCGAGCCAAGAGAGCGTCTAAATCCCATCAGGGAAACCTTCAAGGACATAACCATACCCAGGTTGATCGAATCCACCTGGAAGGTGTTCCGGAGAATCCGCGCGCTTCAGGGAACGAAAGCAGCGCTTCGAGTCTTTCCGATAGTCTGGATCATCATCAGGTCCGTCAGGGGGCTGTCTCGCTTCCATGCCTCCGAGTTCGAGCGCAACCGGGTGGGCACAATGCCTGACGACGCCGAGGAAGCGGCTCTCACCCAGGCGGAGTACGAAGAGTACAGGCAGCTCGGGGCCTGGCTTGCCGCCAGGTTGCACGCCCTGGGACCGACATTCATCAAGATCGGCCAGACCCTCTCCACCCGGGCCGACCTCATGCCTCTTCCTGCCATGCTGGAGCTGGCCAAGCTCCAGGAGAACGTCGCACCTTTCGAGCTCAAGGTCGCCCGCCAGATCATCTTCAGAGAGCTCGGCGCCTATCCGGAGGATCTCTATGAAGAGTTCGACCCGGTCCCGCTTGCCGCAGCCAGCCTCGCTCAAGCTTACAAAGCCGTTCTCCGGGACGGCCGGGAAGTGGTGGTCAAAGTCCAGCGTCCCGGTCTTCCCCAGATCATCGCCCAGGATGTGCAGATTCTCGGCGCTATCGCCGACGAGGTGATGGAGTATCCCAATCTCTGCCGCCATACCGAATGGCCCGGCGTGGTCGAAGAGTTCGCCCGGACCATCTTCGAGGAAGTGGACTATATAAGGGAAGGACGCAATGCCGACACATTCCGGCGCAATTTCCGGAATTTCGAGCGAGTCTACATCCCGAGGATCATCTGGCGTCTTACCGGCCGCCGGGTGCTCACCATCGAGTTCGTATCGGGCTTCCGGATCGACGATGTCGAGCAGCTGGAGGCGCGGGGCCTGAGCCCGGAAGATATAACCCGCACCGGAGCGAGCTTCTATTTGAGACAGCTTCTCGAAGACGGTTTCTTCCACGCCGATCCTCATCCGGGCAATATGCGGGTTATGGAGGACGGGCGTATAGGCATATTCGATTTCGGCATGGTCGGTAGGCTGGAGCCGGAGCTCAAGATGCACATGGTCAATGCCCTCATTCATGTGAGCCAGCGCGACTATAGAGCCCTGGTGGATGATTTTGTCGGTATGGGTTTCCTCAAGGATGAAGTCGATCGTGACGCTCTCTGCGCGGACCTTACTCCGATCATCGACACCCGTTTCGCCGACGGCATGACCAAGGTTCGCTTCCGCAAGATGCTCTTCGACTTTTCCGATGTCTGCTATCGCTATCCTTTCAGGCTGCCTTCCGAATTCACTTATGTAATGCGGGCCCTGCTCACCCTCGAGGGGGTGGCTCTCACCATCAATCCGCGTTTCAATTTCATCGATGCGGCCATGCCTTTCGCCCACAAGCTGCTGCTGAAGAACAACCGGATTATCAGGGAAGCTCTGATCAAAGAGGTCTTCACCGACGGCAAGTTCAACGGTCAGGCAGCCATGAAGCTGGTGAAAGCGGCTTACAATCTCACCGGCACTCTTCTGGGCTGAACCCGGAACCGCCCAGGCTTGATTACAGGGCTCTCATTTGTATCCGAATGTTGCAAGATCAGGTGAAAATAGTCAAAAGGTCACTGATCACGGGCTTCTCCGGCTTCTGGCAAGAGTCTTCTCTTGACAATTATGAACAACTTATAGCTTGCCTGTATACATGGCCTGATGTACTCTCGAATTCTTCCTCATATGTGGTGGTACTGAAGACCAGATGACACCAGCAGTCTCTCAGGGTCAAGCGCCCGGTCAACTGAACATATGTCCCACCTGCTCGACCCAGCTCGAGAGCGGCGGCAAGTTCTGCGGCGAATGCGGGACCCAGACAGGCAGCCATCCTGTGATCAATCATCCGTCTCTTCGGGCAAGACATGCGAGTTCTGCGAACAATGCGGCTCCACCGCTCTCGGTGCCCAATCAGGTCAGTTATGACGATCTTGCTCGGCTCGAGGCCTTCAGGATGGCTCAGATCCAGGGCGAAGACACGAGCTGGGCGCCTACTCCCAGTCCGGTCAAGGATGGTGTCGACTATACTCCCACCTCCCAGGGAAGCGCCCCGGCCCCCGGGTTCGTCAGGAAGGGAGCGACCAGGCGGCGCGCGGTTCCGGAAGAGCTGGTCAGAGAGATGCAGTCTCTCAACGCGCTGCTCCTGCGCGAGCACCTCTTCCTGGTGATGCACTGGACCATTTTCGTAATCGCCAACATGATCGGGTTCTGGCTTGCCATTCAGTGTTATTCAGGGATGGTCGGCGACGAGGTGACAAGGATCATCATGGCCCTCACCCCCCTCACTTTCATCAATGCCGTGGCTCTTGCCTGCCTGGCTCCTATCCGGGGAACCCGGCGCGAGATCTCTCGCATCAGAGAGAAGATGCAGTCTACCCGCGTCCAGATTGAATTCAGCAATATTCTCTAGAGTGACGACAGCCTGTTGAGGACGGTCCTGTACTTGAGGACTTCCTGAGTGTGCGGATCGAGCATTGAAAGCTGGGAAAGGTGGTTCTCCAGCTCTTTGAGGCGGTGCTTGTAGGCTTCCGGATCGAGCTCGGCCTGGTGGAACATGGCCCGGATCATGCGACGCTTGGCGCGGGGCAGGTTGGGTTTGGAATTGACCACCAGTCCGGAGACTTTCTGGGTGGAATTGCTCTTGTGGAATCTGGTCTTCTTGATATTGAGGCTGAAGCCTTCGAGCTCGACGAGATCGGATATGGTGCGCATGTCCGCCAGGGTGAAAGTGCTGTCACCGGAAATGGTGATGTCATCGCAATAGCGTGTATAGCTCCAGCCATTGGCCGCGCAATATTCGGACAGATCCATGTCCATCGTATAGGCGATGAGATTGGCCAGGTAAGGCGAAGTAGGGGCGCCCTGGGGGAGGCAGCCTATATATGTGGTCAGCTCGGTGAGCACGCAGGCTACCGGAAATGCGAAACCAAGCCTGAGGTAGAGCCCGAGCACTCGCTCAGAAGAGATCGAGCCGAAAAAATCCTCGATGTCGGTATTGAACACGAAACGCTTGCCGCAGTGAGGAAGGGCATTGGAAAGAATTGACATGCCCGGTCTGAAACCGGTGCATTCCTCGGGCAGAGGTATTTTCTGCAGATATTTCTTGACCAGGGCTTTCTGGACGGCCTTCAGTTGTTTGTTGGGGGCAGCAAGCACTCTGAATTCGCCGGAGCTTTTTTTGCGGCGGAACCGCGTGTAGTGCTCGTCCATGCGATAGATAAAACGGAGCAGCTCGAACTCCGATGAATCCAGGGTCTCCGCCAGCTGCCCAACACTCTGAACGTCAAACATATCTCTCTCCAGAAAGTAGAAAACGGGGGAAGACTCCTTACCCCGCTAGGAATAATGCGCTCGAAACGCTCGTTTCCTGCATAAGAAGACTCGAATTACTCTTTCAGCTAAGTTGCCTTTTTCTTTCCGGTTGACGAAACATCAACCTTCCCGCGGATGCGGTCCAGAGTAAAAAGAGCCTCCCCTCGTTCCTACCGAAACCCTGAGTGTAACTCGCGTTTGCACTCCCGATTTACAGAATGATCTAACTGCAATTTGTAACGAAAGTCAACGAGATCGAGTCAGGGTTAGCGCATTCCAAGACTTGGTATATACAGGGCTTGTCCTGAATATATTATTCGTAGGTTATTCAGGCTGCCAGCGGAGGTTGGGCTTCCTGGCGGCCTGCGCTTCGTCGAGTTTTCCGACCGGCGTCGTATGTGGTGCCGACTTCACTATTTCGGGATCCTCGATGCTCTCCTGATCGATTTTGAACATGATCTCGATGAAACTGTCCAGAGTCTCCCGGGACTCGGTCTCGGTAGGCTCGATCATCATCGCTTCCGGTACTACCAGAGGGAAGTAGACCGTCGGTGCGTGGACTCCGTAGTCGAGCATGCGCTTGGCGATATGGGCTGTGGAAACGCCCCGGGCTTTCTGCTGGTTGCCCGAAAGGACGAATTCGTGCATGCAGGGTTGTTTGTGGGGGAGAGTGAACTTCTCCTTGAGTTTCTCCTTGAGATAGTTGGCATTCAGTATGGCATCGCGCGAGACCTGACAGAGCCCGTTTCGACCATTGGCGAGAATATATGTATAGGCTCTCACTAGAATTCCGAAATTGCCGTAGAAGCCTTTGATCTTTCCGATGGATTGCGGTCTCTCCCAGTCGAAGGCATAACCGCTCTCCGTCTTGACCACCAGAGGTTTGGGGAAGTAAGGCAGGAGCTCGGGTATGGCTGCCACCGCGCAGCCTCCTGGCCCGCCGCCGCCGTGGGGAGTGGAGAATGTCTTGTGGAGGTTCAGGTGGCAAACATCGAAGCCCATATCGCCGGGCCGCACCAGACCCATTACGGCGTTCAGGTTGGCGCCGTCGTAGTAGAGAAGACCGCCGGCTTCATGGACGAGTTTTTGGACCGTCATGATCTCTTCTTCGAAAAGCCCGAGGGTGTTCGGATTGGTGAGCATGATGGCGGCGGTGTCGGGCCCGAGAGCGGCCTTCAGAGCGTCTATGTCGACCAGTCCGCGATCGTTTGATTTGATCTCCACTACCTCGAATCCGGCCATGGCGGCGGTTGCCGGATTGGTACCGTGAGCGGTATCGGGCACGATTACTTTGTTGCGCCCGGCTTCACCCCTGTTCTCGAAATAAGCTCTGATCAGGAGCAGACCGGTGAGCTCCCCGTGGGCGCCTGCCGCGGGCTGGAATGTGACATGGGGAAGCCCGACCACCTCGCCTATGAGAGTCTCGAGATTGTGAATCAGCTCCAGGGCTCCCTGGATCTGGTCCACCGGCTGATGAGGGTGCAGGTCGCGGAATCCGGCAAGAGCTGCCATGGCGTCGTTGACCTTAGGGTTGTATTTCATGGTGCATGAGCCCAGAGGATAGAACCCGGTGTCGATGCTGTGATTGAGCTGGGAGAGCCTGACGAAATGGCGGACCGCGTCGAGCTCGCTGACTTCCGGAAGCTCGGCCTTCTTCTTGCGCACGAAACGCGAGGGAATCAGGTCAGCGCCTTGGCGCTCGGGGACGCCTGCTGAAGGCAGCACGGCGGCTGTTCGTCCCGGGCTCGACTTCTCGTAGATCAGCTTTTCCATAACTGCGCCCCTCTCTCCTTTGATTCTAGTGCTCGAAGATATCGCGGTAACCCAATCGGTCCAGCTCGCACACCGTCGGTAGTGTCTTGAAAAGCTTCTCGGCGAGCTCCAGGCGTTGTTCTCTGATCAGAGTCGCAGTCAGGAGCTTTTTCAAGGGGATCAGTACCCTGACATCGTTGGCGGCGTATTCGAGCTGGGAATCGCTGAGGTCGGCAGCAGCCCAGTCGCTCGTCTGATTGGTCTTGTCCAGCTCGAAGCCGAGAAGCTCGCTGACCAGATATTTGAGGCTGTGTTTGTCCGTATAGGTCCTGACCAGTTTCGACGCAATCTTGGTGCACCAGACAGGATGCACGTCTATGTCCAGATAGTATTTCAGGAAAGTGACGTCGAAGCGCGCGTAGTGAAAGATCTTGGTTATCTTCGGGCTTTCGAAGAGCTTCTTCAGATTTCCGGCGGATCTGGTTGGCAGCTGACCGGGATCGGAGTAACGCACGAAGCTCACCAGCCCCTCGTCGTCGCAGATCTGCACAAGGCATAGCCTGTCTCGATGAAGATTCAGACCACGAGTCTCGGTGTCGACGGCCAGGCTGTCCTTTTTCAGGTAATGCTGGAGCCTGTCGTCCGGTAGATCGAAATCGTAAAGGTCCGGTTTCTGTTTCACTAACACCTCTGCCGTCATGCCAACCTCGCTTTTGCAACCTGTACATTATACGAAGGCGACCGACCGATAACGCCAATCAGGGGCGGGTGTGAAGCTGAATTTTAAGCTTGATATCAAGCCGCAGATCAGGCTTCTTCCCAGGCCCGGTCCAGAAAGTCCACCAGATGCACGACCTCGACATCGAGCCCCCTCGACTCGACTCCGGCTTCGATTTGCAGGAGGCAGCCCGGGTTGCCGGTGACCACGGTCCTGGCTCCGGTCGCTTCGATGCGATCGAGCTTGGCCTCCAGTACCTGTAGAGAGAGCTCGGTATTGAACAGGTTGTAAATACCGGCGCTACCGCAGCAGTGCTCGGCGTCGGCAAGCGGTCTCATCAGATCATGCTTGTCCGGAGAGCCCTCGACAATTCTCTCGAGAAGCTCCAGGGGCTCTTTCCGCACACCCTGGGCGTGGGCGAGGTGGCAGGCGGCGTGATAAGTGAAGGGTTTCAGGGGCGGATTGGGAGTGGCGCTTCCGGCAGGCAGGAATTCGGACTCGCTCAGAAACTCGCTTATATCCCTGATTCGGGAAGCGAACTCCCGGGCGCGGTGTTTCCAGCTCCCGTCCTTCTCGCCGGTTTCCTCGAAAAGATGAGGATAGTGCTTGAGCATGGCTCCGCAGCCTGCCGAGGTCACCACCACCGGATCGCCGCTTTCGCCGAAGCGCTCGATATTGGCCCGGGCGAGACGGCGGGCGATGTCCACTTCCCCGGCATGGTAGGCAAGGGCTCCGCAGCAGGTCTGAGCCGGGACCTCCACCGAATGTCCCTGGCGGAGCATGAGCTTTATGCTCTTGTGATTGACCCGGTTATAAAAGACATCCATGACACAGCCGGCGAAGAGCAGGGCGTTCCTGGCGCTATCGCTTTCGATCCTGGGTGTGAGCTTGCGGGGCAGGGGTATATGAGGGTCTTTCACTGCCGGAACGAACTTCTCCCACTGGCCGAGTCGCTCGAGCATGGCGGTGAATGGTCTGTAAAGGGTGCTTTTCGTAAGAGACGCCGAAAGCTCCGCCAGGGAGCGCCTGCCTGCCAGGGACTGGTACATCCGCAGCAGAAAAGCCAGAACTCTGAGAAGCCGGTAATTGGGCAGGACATGATCGAAGGCGAAGCGCATGATCGCTCGCTGGCGCGGCGAGCGTTTTTCGGCCAGGTGCGGTCTGGCCGAATCGAGGATGGCTTCGTAGTTGACGCCGGAAGGGCAGGCTGTCTGGCAGCCCAGACAACCCAGGCAGGAGTCCAGATGTCCCGCCAGCCTGTCGCTGAAATCCAGCTCCCGGCTCTGCCACTTGGCGATCAGATGAATTCGCCCCCTTGGCGATTCGGTCTCTCTGGCGGTCGCCTGGTAAGTCGGGCAAGCCGGCAGGCAGAGCCCGCAATGTATGCAGGCTTTCAGAAAATCTTCGGAGATCTTATCGACTTGGCTCATTTTTTCACTTTAAAAGAATCGAACCAGGGGATTGAGACAGTGGTGAGGATCGAAGCGGTTTTTCAAGCTCATTTTCAATGTGTCCGTTCCGCTTCGTGAATTGACAAACATCTTTCTCATAGCCGGGCTCGCGTAAGAATGAGGAACGCCCTGCTCCCGGAGAAAATCGCTCCAGCCCTGGTACTGGCTCGTGCTGCCTGTGCTTTTGCCTGTGATCTCATATCTATTGGCGATTCGGAGCCTGCCTGTTTGCGGTCTCGAGACGAAATGCAGGGGCGCGATGGCGCTCAGGCTCTTCAACAGCGCTTGTTGTGACGCGATGGTGGCGCTTATCTCCAGGTAATGGCTTGCCGTGTCGCTGTCGCAGGATGCCAGAAGCGAGAGCTTCTCCATAATCCCGCCGGACTCCATGCCGGGTCCTTCTATTTTCGGTTGCAGACCCAGTTTTTCGATTATCCGGGCGGCAGCTTCTACGGACTCCTCCACCAGCCGGTTGTTGCCGTGGCAGGCGACGAGCATCTGGACGTTGTCTTCTCCCGTTTCCGGATCAGGTCCGATTAGCTCCAGGGCTGTGAGAGGCAGCCCGCTTCTGAGAAGCTCAATGCCCGCCGCGAAGAGTTTGGATGGATCTTCGTGCTCGACTGCCAGAGCCAGGACCCGCTCCGGTCTGGCGAAGAGCCTGAGGTGCACCAGATGTGGTATCGCAAGCCAGGAATGTGAGCCGGTGAAGAGTTTTGCCAGGTCGTAGCCGGTGACATTCTTCACCACCTTGCCGCCTGTCTTCACGGATTCACCGTTAATGAGCGCCAGCTCCATGCCCAGGACAAGCGAGCGCACGCCTCCGAACATGGTCTCCAGGTAGCCACCGTCACCGGTATCGATGGCGTCGGCCAGGCTGGTATCTTCGTTCCGAAAAGCCAGGGGCAGCCACTGACCGGTTCGGGCGAGCTCTCTATCCAGGTCGCCAAGCCTGGTCCCGGCGGCTGCGCTAACCACCTGATCCGCGGGGGTATGCGATTCGATGCCGGCGAGCCCGGAGAGATCGAGACTGACGATATCGCTCCTGGCGCCCGCCAGCCTGGCGAGACGGTCGCTGTCATGCCGGTGGGCTCGCACGACTTTCGCCCGGTTACGGCCGGCCGAGGCGAGGATCTCGCAGAGTGAAGAGACGCTTGTGGCGACATTGCTGCTCATCCCTGTACTATATCTGAACTCGAGGGCAAGAGGGCAGGCAAGAAATACAGGAAGCCAAGTGTCGAGACCCTTCCTCACCGGAGAAGACATGAAGAGAGACCTGGTAATAGTCTCCGGCTATTACGGCTTCGATAATCTCGGAGACGAAGCGATTCTGGAGGAGCTCATCAGAGAGCTTGCTTGCCTGGTCGAACGTGAGCGAATAGTGATCCTCTCCAATAATCCCGAATCCACCAGGGCCCGCTTTTCGGTGACCAGCGTCGACCGCTGGCGACTTGCCGGGATCGTGCCCCTCCTCCGTCGGGCCAGGCTTCTGGTGAGCGGGGGCGGTGGACTCTTCCAGGATACCGTCTCGATCAAGTCGGTGGTCTATTATGCCGGGCTGATTTTTCTGGCACGACTATGCGGCGCCCGGACTCTGATTTATGCTCAGGGTCTCGGACCCCTGCGCGGCTCGCTGGCTCGCAAGCTCACCGCCATGGCGATCTCGCGGTGCGAGGCGGTGACAGTGAGAGATGCCTCATCCCGGGCTCTTCTCGAGAGCTGGGGAATCCCCTCTGTTTTGAGCGCCGATCCCGTATGGCGCCTCGAGACCACGCCACTACCGGCGGAGATGGCGGCCGCCCTCGATGAGATGCGGCGCCAGCACCCGGAAAGCCTTTTCGTCGGACTGTCAGTCCGCTCCAGTGCCGGTTTCGGAGCCGCCGGCGCCGGCGAGCTGGTCGAGCGCCTGCTCGATTCTCTACCGGAGCATACTGTCCTCGCGCCGCTTGTCCTGCAGGAGAATCAGGACCGGGATCTCCTGAATCTGGCGAGCAAACGCTGGAGTGAAGCCGGCCGCAGGACCCTGGAATTCGATAGCGGCTCTTTTTCCCGGTTGCTTCCGAGCCAGTGGCTCGAGCTGATCGGGTCGCTCGATCTGGTGGTGGGTATGCGTCTGCATTCGCTGATCATGGCCCTTTCAAGAGGCGTGCCGGTGGTCGGACTTTCTTATGATCCGAAAGTCGAGCATGTCATGAGAGAGTTCGAGCAGCCTTTATTAAATCTCGCCAGTGGCGGGGACGCCGGAAGCGAAGTCGCCTTGCTTCCCGGCCTTGTCAATCAGGCGGTGCGGGGTCGTCAGGAGCTCGGCAGTATCGCTCGCGGGCATGCCAGTACGGCTTGCGAACTGGCTTGCCAGAACTTCGCCATTCTCGATAAAATCTTATCTATGTAAACACATGGTAACTCGAGAGGCAGCCATCATGTCAAGAGAGAAGGTCCTCGGCTATCCAGTCGACGTCGTCACCGAGGACGAGGCTGCCGCCAGAGTCGAGAATGCGCTGGTGGCGCAAAAGGGGATGCATGTCGTCACCCTCAACGCCGAGATGGTCGTGCAGGCTCAGAAAGACCTTATTCTCGACAGGATCATCCGCCGGGCTCATCTGATCGTCCCTGATGGTGCCGGAGCCGTCTTCGCTCTCCGGCTCGACGGCCACCCCAGCGTGCGGGTCCCGGGAATCGAGCTGGCTTATCGCTGCCTTTCCCTGGCTGCTGCCAATGCCATTCCCACCGCCCTCATCGGCGGACGCCAGGAAGTTCTCGATACTCTCCAGCTCAAGCTGAAAGAGCAGTTCCCCGACCTGAATATCGTCGCCAGCCATAATGGCTACATCCAGCCGGAAGAGGAAGAGTCGGTGATCGAGACAATCGCCTCTGCCGGACCCAGGCTCGTCCTGGTGGCCATGGGTGTGCCCAGGCAGGAGTATTTCATCGAGAAGTGGAGCAGCAGCTTCCCCAGCGCGGTCATGATAGGCGTCGGGGGAAGCTTCGATGTCTGGGCAGGTTTCGTGAACAGAGCGCCGGCGATCTTCAGGGCTCTCAATCTCGAATGGCTCTACCGTCTTCTCAAAGAGCCCTGGCGGGCCTCCAGAATCCTGACGGCCCTTCCCAAATTCGCCTTCCAGGTGCTTGCCCGACGTTTTCTCGGAGCCGAGCGTGTCTATTGCGAGGACGAGCGCTCCCCGGGACGAGCCGGCGGGCGCTGGCGGCGGGTGAAGAAGTCGGCCAGAAACCAGGACAGATCGAAAGACAAATCGAGGGATCAGCTCCGCTGATGCTTTTCGGCGAGCCTCCGGACGAGACAGCCCTGAGAGATGTTTCCCTTCGCTCCCTGGCGCATCTCGGCGATGCCGTATTCGAGCTCTATCAGAGGGAAAGAGAGATTCTCCGGACCGCCACGGCCAGGGCGCTTCACAAGAATGTCGTGCTCAAAGTGAATGCCGAGCATCAGTCAGCTTTGCTTGACAAGATCGAGGCGCACTTGAGCGACTCCGAGAAAGACCTGGTCAGGCGGGCGCGCAATCTCAAGCCCGCCGGCTATCGCAAAATCGATCAGACTGTCTACCGGCGCGCCACCGCTTTCGAGGCCCTGGTCGGCTACCTGTTCCTGACGGATATGAAGAGGCTCGAGGAGATTCTCTCCTTGAATCCTTAACAATAGGTTGTAATGCTCTTTGAGGCCCAAAATGTGGTGTTAACTTAGGTTCCAGGGGCTTAAGCCTCCGCTCTAGACCAGATAAGGACCGCTTGAAGTGCCCATTAAGCCCGAAGACATCTATCGATGCCTGCTGGACAAGAGCGCCGACGGAATCATCGTCAGCGACTCCGAGGGCGTGATCACCAGCTGCAATGCCTCGATAGCGCATCTGGTGGGCAAGAAAGAGGCGGAGCTGGTGGGCGCGCCCCTTGCCTCCATCGTGGATCTGGACCGCGACGGCGACAGCGATGGCGAGAGTTTCGAGAGGCACGGCAGCAATGGCGATCGGCCGCAGGCGGGCAGCGCCCGGCAGGCACCAGAAACGATGGCAGCACCACACACGGTAGCAATTCTTGGAAAATCGGGATCGGAATTCTTCATGCCGGCTACCCATACGAGAATTCCCGGTGACGGCGAAGCTTATCTCACCATCGTCTATATTCTCCAGGCAAGCACCGTTCAACAGGCCCAGACGGAATTCGTCAGCACAGTCAGCCACGAGCTGCGTACTCCCCTGACCAGTATCAAGGGTTTCGCCGACACCATATTGAGAGCGGGCGACAGGCTCGATCTGAGCCAGCAGAGAAGATATGTGGGCATCATCAAGGATCAGGCCGACCGTCTTACCAGGCTGGTGGAGGATCTTCTCGCCGTTTCGCGCCTCGAGTCGAAACGCATGCAGCTGACTATAAGAGCCATCGATCTCGAGGATGCGGTAGACAGGGTGCAGGGATATCTCTCCGAGAAAGCCAGCACTCACAAGATCGAAGTCCACTTCGCTCCGGGCATCCCGCCTGTATGGGCCGATGCCGACAGGCTCGAGCAGATTCTCACCAATCTGATCGACAATGCCATCAAGTATTCGATGTCGGGCACCACCGTCCAGGTCACTGCCAAGGCCATCCAGATTGACGGCAAGGCCGATATGGTGGAGTTCGCCGTCAGCGATCAGGGTGTCGGAATATCGGAGGAAAGCCTGCCTAAAATCTTCTCGAAGTTCTCCAGACTCGACAATCCTCTGGTCAGGCAGACCGAAGGAACCGGGCTCGGTCTCTACATAACCAGGTCTCTGGTGCTCGCCCTTGGCGGTGAGATCGAGGTGACCAGCAAGCCCGGCCGCACCACTTTCACAGTGCGCCTTCCGGCAGCCAGCCTCGAGCAGCAGGCGGCAAGGGGGCGCGACTTCTGATGCTGCTACCGAAGCCTCATATACTGGTGATCCATCAGGCACGGCAGGCCGCCGATTACAGCTCGGTCCTCGAGAAAACGGGAGCGCGGGTGAGCGCAGTCACATCCTTCGAAGAGGCCAACGAGCTTCTTTCTTTCCTTCATCCGGATCTGATCTGTCTTTCCGCCAATATGCCTGAAGGCGACGGGCGGCTCTATTGCCAGCAAATCAGGGCCACGGTAGTGCATCCGAGACCGGTCCTGGTCTTGCTCCATCCGTCCTCCGACGTGAACGAGCGGATCAATGCCTTCAGATATGGTGCAGACGACGTGCTCGCCGATCCCATCGACAAGAACGAGCTGGCCATTCGCATTCTAGCCCACCTGCGAAGAAGGCAGGAGGAATTCTCCAATCCGCTCACCCAGATGCCCGGACCCAATATGATCCGGCGAATGCTCGAGCAGCACCTGGTATCGGACAAAGCCTGGGCTGCCATGTCTATCGATCTCAACAAGATAAGGGTCTATAACGAGACCTACGGCGACCTCGCCGGTGACCAGTTGATCAAGGCTCTGGGCGCGATTCTCTGCGATATCGCCGATGAGACCGAATTCGTCGGTCACCTCGAGGCGGACGACTTCATGATGACCACCAGGCCGGAGGAAGCCGAGCGCAAGGCTGAGCGGATCTGCCAGCAGTTCGACAAGATAAGCGCCCAATTCTATCCCAAAGGCGATCTCGAGCGGGGCTATCTGATCTCGACCGGGCGTGGTGGCATAAGGCGCCGTGTCCCTCTCATCTCCATTGCCATAGGGATCGTGAGCAGCACCACCAGGCGTTTCCACAGCTATGTCGATGTGCTCACCGCCGCCCGAGATGCCCGCTATATAGCCAAGGAGAAGAACGAGTCTTTCTGGTACGCCGAGAAAAAGCCTTCGCCCGGTGAGGCGACCGCCGATCTATCGGTGGAGATCGAGACGACCAGGACTCTTTCGCGTATTCTGGTGGTCGAGCCCGATGGAGCCATGGCCTGTCTCTTGCAGGAGACTCTGTCGCTCGAGGGCTATGTGGTGGAGGTAACCAGCTCCGCCGATGATGCCCTGGAGATGGCCAGGTTCGAGCGACCGGACCTGATCTTGCTCGAATCCAATCTCTCGGATCGCCAGATGGATGGCTGGAAGCTTTGCAAGAAGCTGAAAGAGGATGAGAAGCTCAGCAAGATCTGGGTAGTCATGGCAACGTCCCATCCGGATCAATCGAGAGCCCTGGAGGCCGGTGCCGATCTCTATCTTCCCAAGCCTTTCGACATGCCCAGTCTTCTGAGCGAGCTCAGTCTTCTCCTGCGCCGGGCCTCAGCCTGAGCACTCGAGCTGGCTCAAGATCCAGTCCACGGCGTCGACTATGGAAGCTGCCTGATAATCAGGCTCTACCTGCCACTGATATTCCCCTGCTATAACCTGCCGGCCGTAGCCGGTCTCGACCAGGATACCGCGGGCACCGCAGTTGCGAGCCAGCTCCACGTCGGTGGCTTTGTCACCGACGACGAAGGCTCTCTTTCTGTCCAGGTCCCGATGCTCCTCGTAAGCCAGCTCCACGAGCCCGGTGGCTGGCTTGCGGCAGGGACAGTCCCTGGTGTACTTCTCCACTACTCCATCAGGAAGGTGGGGGCAGTAATAGACGCTGTCGAGATGGGCTCCTTCTTTCTCGAGCAGTTTCAAGAGCCGCTCGTTGAGCGCCAGAATATGATCCTCACCGTAATAGGCTCGGGCGGCGCCGCTCTGATTGGTGACAAGCACCGCAGCGACCCCGCTCCTGTTCAGTCTCTTGACGGCTTCGGCGGCGCCGTCGATTAATCTCAAGTTCTCCAGATCGCGGATATATCCAGCCTCGACGTTGAGCGTGCCATCTCTGTCAAGAAATACTACAGGTCTCTTGTTCAACACTCACCCCCATGCACACCCCCTGCTAAAGCGGGATTTTATCAGGCTTTCGTGCCTCTGTGGAAGTCGTTTATCCGTTATATGCAATTCGACAAATCAACTACTCAAAGTCGTCAGGCTGTGTTACGATCTTTCAGAAGTCTCAGGCAAAAGCCTCACGAGTTGGTAATTTCATGAGAATACATGACGACAACGCCTCTTTCCGTTTCAATCAGGTGGGTCTCAAAAAATTTCTTGGCGATCTCGAATGCGAGATCATGGAATTAGCCTGGAAGCTGGCCAAGCCCGTGGTGACGGTGAGAGAAGTCTATGACGCTCTCAGGAAGAAGCGCGAGATCGCTTACACCACGGTCATGACCACTATGGTGCGTCTGTCCGAGAAAGAGCTTCTCAAGATCGTCGACAAGGTCGGCCTCGCCAATTGCTATACACCGGCCCAGACCCGCGATGAGTTCATCAGTAGCTCGGTGGATCATGTCCTCGAGATCTTCTTCAAAGAGTTTCCGGACGAATGCAAAGACTTCGTCGCCAGTTATGAGACCCGCAAGACCAGAAGAGGCGGGCGCAAACGCTAGGAGACAGAGCCTGCTGTTTAGGCGAGATTGATGCATGAGCCTCCCAGCCGGGAGGCTTTTGATTTGATACTGATTATAGAGACAGAAAAAAAGGGCGGTGCTTGCGCACCGCCCCTCATCAGCTTGCTCTGACCGCGCTCTAGCTGTCCGGGATGGGAGCTCCTTCGGGCAGGGTCGGAGAAGTCTTCTGGTGGCGTTCCGAGCGACCGGTGGTGTAGTGCCGTTCGTCGATGACGCTGGGCTCGACCTGGAACATATTGGTGTCGCGAGGACCCTCAACACGTCCAATCTCTTCCGGAAGCTTGAGCTGACCGGGAGTACCGGGCAGGATGATTTCCGGCCTGATGGCGATTACCAGCTCGCTCTCGTTCTTGGCGAACGCTTTCGAGCGGTAGATAGCGCCCAGCACCGGCATCTCGCCGATGATCGGCAGCTTGTTCATCTCACGACCGTTATTGGTGGTGATCAGACCGCCTACGAAGAGCTCCTGACCGGGCTTCATCTCGACGATGGTCTGCATCTTCCGGGTGGTGAAACCGGGAATCACAGAGTTTGTGCCCGGAAGCTGGAAGCCCAGGGCCAGGGACGGAATACGCTCTTCAGGAGAGATCTCCAGGTTGAGGGTTCCGGCATCGGTGAGGACCGGGATGAAGTTGATTCTCAGACCGAAAGGCTCGAACACGACGGACTGCTGAGCAGCACCGGCGGCAGCCACGGCTTGCAGGATCGGGATTTCTCCACCGGCCAGGAAGGAGGCGCGCTCGCCGCTGATACAAACAAGCGACGGCTCAGCCAGGATTCTGTTGCGGCTGTTGGAGATGATCCCCTGGATGGTCGGCGAGAAAGATTGTCTCGTCGAGTTGTCCGAAGGGAAGTTCGAAACCCCGCTGATGAGGTTCATCAGACCGCCGGTCTGGAATGCGGTACCACCGGGAGCTCCGAAGAGGATCGAGTTGCCTCCCAGGTTGTTGACGGCGGTAAGAAGCTGGGGCAAGCCGATTCCGCTGATCGTTCCGCCGTTGATCAGGTTGGAGCTTACAAACCCGTTAGAGCCGGTTGAGAAGGCGTTGGGTCTGGCACCGGCTACTACGCCTGCTCCGCTCTGGATCCCGGTAATTGCCGTGGTAGCTGTCCCGATTCTCTGAGTGTATCCCGGGAAAGAGATCGGCTGGAAGCTGGCGGGGTTGTTGGTACCGCCGACACCGTATGCGAAACCGGCAGTGGTCCCGGCTACGCCTACTGCGGTCGCGAGCTCTCTTGCCGAGGTCGTGTTCATTTCCATGAAAGTGACATGGAGAACGATGAGCGGAGTCTTGCGGACTTTCACCAGGCTCGTGACCCTGCCACCATCGCTGGTGATCACCTGACCTTTGCTGATGTTGTTGTTTGTGTTCGGGAAGAAGGTGTACTTGTCCACCGAAGACAGCTGGGCGAGCTGGCCGGTGCGACCGCCGCCACCCTGGGTGCCGCCGCCCTGGGCGCCCTGCTCACCGATGCGGGCATTGATCAGGCGGTTGTTGGCCACCTGGATATTCATGCCCCGGTCATCCATGAAGACATTGGCCGCCAGGAAGGCTCTGATCACCGACTCGGCGTGATCCACGTCTCCGAGCAGGAGGACGCGGTCGGAGCCGCCGACGGAGAAGGCTTTGACGATGATGCGCGGGTCGATTTCGCGCAGCGCCGTTTGCAGCTCGCTGTAATCGCGCTCCACGACTATGTCGATGGCGGCGGTATTGCCGGCATCGTCCCAGAGAAGCATGGTGCAGCTTCCGGGGGCTTTGCCGAGCATGACGATCTGATTCTCGGCTACTACTACGGGCTCGGCGATGCCGGGATCACTTATAGAGGTCCGGACGATCTTGTTGCGGAGCTTGAAAGTTCTGGACTGGGACACTTTGAGGTCGATGACGTTGACCGTCTTGAACTCTTCGAGGTCGACAGTACCGGTCACCACTGGAGGGATGGGAGTGGCGGTGACGTCGCTGCTGGTGGACTGGGCGATCAGTTGATCGGGAGCCAGTTGCGCCAGAAGCTGTTTGCCTTCGCTGGCAGACTCGGCGGTGGCGGTAATCGAGGGAACCGCTCCGTTATAGGCGACCAGTGACGGCTTGTCGGCAGGCGCCTTGGCCGTCTCGGCAAGGGCGGGGTGGATGCTCAGGGCCGCGGCAGGTGCCGGGGCCGGCATGTCAGCCTTGCCTTTGCCCATGAAGATCATCACATGGTTATCTTTGAGCGCCAGGGTCGGGATGTCTTCATCCACGATGGGGGCGATTCTCTTGGGCTCGATTCTCTTGGGTTCTACGCGGGCTTGCCTGACCGTCTTCTTGACGCTCTTCTTGCCTTTGCTTGCCTGATTCTCCTGACTCTTCGGAGTCGACGACATCTTCTGCCAGATAGCGTCAGCGGCTCCTGCCGGTTGTGCTGTCAGCCAGCCCGCCTGGGTCACTATCAGTGACAGGCTGAAAGCTAGGCTTTTCCTTGGCTTATTCATTCCACTCTCCCTCTAAGGCGAATAATGCTTGATCAAATAATCTTGACGTTATCTGTTGTCCGGAATCGGAGCGCCTTCAGGCAACGTCGGTGACGTCTTCTGGTGGCGTTCCGAGCGACCGGATGTGTAATGCCGCTCGTCGAGGACCGTGGGCTCGACCTGGAACAGGTTCATGTCGCGCGGTCCTTCTACCCGACCGATTTCCTCCGGAAGCTTGAGCTGTCCGGGGGTACCGGGCAGTATGATTTCCGGTCTGATGGCGATAACCAGCTCGCTCTCGTTCTTGTTGAACGCTTTCGAGCGCCAGAGAGCGCCGAGGACCGGAATCTCACCGAAGATCGGATATTTATCCAGGGATCGACCGCTGTTGGAGGTGATCAATCCGGAGATATAGAGCTCCTGACCAGGCTTCATCTCGACGATGGTCTGAGCCTTTCTGGTGGTGAATCCAGGGATGGCGGTGGCGACGCCGGTTATCTGCAGAGCGAATGTATTGGATATGACACGCTCTTCAGGAGAGACCTCCAGGTTCAGGGAGCCGTTTTCCATCAGGACGGGAATCATATTGATTCTCAGTCCGAAAGGCTCGAAGGTTACCGACACCTGGTTGTTACCGGCGGTGGCGATGGCCTGGAAGATGGGGATCTCGCCGCCTGCCAGGAAGGAGGCCCGCTCACCCGAGATGCAGACCAGAGTCGGCTCGGCAAGTATTCTTGCGCGGTTGTTGGTGATCAAGCCCTGGATGGAGGGGTTGACCCCGAACCGGTAAGCATCGGTGATGGCGAAGTTCGAAAGTGCGGTAAAGAGGTTGCCGAGACCGGCAGCCTGGAAGGCGGCACCACCCGGGGACCCGAAGGGAGTCTGACCGGTGAGGAGCGCCGTGATCGGCGACGCGAAGATCGGCTGACCGATACCGGTGGGCGTTGTTCCTGTAGGGGTGAAGAATGCCACGGGAGCAGCCGAATAGCCGGTTGCCGTGCTTCCTACGGGGGTACCGGCGGGAGCGGTGGTCACAACCGGCAGGCGCTGGTAGAGACCGGGGGCAGAGAGCAGGTAAGGCTGAGCACCACCGGTATTGGCGGTTGAACCGCCGAGACCGAAGGCGACGCCGGGTCCGGTGAAGTTGAAGCCGAGAGACATCGCCAGGCTGCGCGCGGCAGTGGTGTTCATCTCCATGAAAGTGACATGAAGCACGATCAGGGGCACTTTGCGGATCTTGATCAAGCTGGTGATCCGTCCGCCGTCCGAGACGATGCCCTGGGCGAGACTGACGTTGTTGTTGGTGTTGGGGAAGAACGTATAACGATCGACGCTGGAGAGCTGAGCCAGCTGACCGGTCTGCCCGCCGCCGGTGTTGCCGCCGCCGCCCTGGGCGCCCGTCTCACCGATTCTGGCGTCCACCAGGCGGTTGTTGGCGACCTGGACGTTCATGCCGCGGTCGTCCATGAAGACGTTGGCTGCCGAGAAGGCTCTGATTACTGATTCGGCGTGGTCGACGTCGCCGAGGAGGATCAGGCGATCCGATCCGCCTACGGAGTAGGTCTTGACGATGATCCGGGGGTCGATCTCGCGAAGGGTCGCCTGGAGCTGCGAGTAGTCGCGCGAGCAGGAGACTTCGATGGCGGCGGAGTTGCCGGCGTCGTCCCAGATGACCATGGTCGCTTTGCCCGGCGATTTGCCGAGGAGGACGAGCTGGTTTTCTGATACCACTACCGGTTCTACGATGCCGGGATCGCTTATAGAGGTACGAACGATTTTGTTGCGGAGCTTGAATGTCCGCGAGCGGGACACCTTGACGTCGATGACGTTGGTGGTCTTGAACTCTTCGAGGTCGACGGTGCCGGTCACCACTGGCGGTATCGGCGTGGCGTTCACGTCTCCGGAGTCTCCTTGAGCCAGCAGATTGTCGGCGGACATCTGGGCGATCAGGTCTTCGCCGGGGGCGCTTGTCGATTCGGAAGGCAGATCAGCGCTTTCTTCGGCGACGGAGGGAGCTTCGTGTGTGGAAGGCGCTTGGGCCATTTCTGGCGTATCTATATTGGTAGGCAATGCCGGGTGGATCGAGAGAGCTGCTGCCGGCGCTGGTCCGCCACCCAGGGCTCCTGCGTTCTTGCCGCGTCCGGGCAGGAAGAGCATTGCGCTGTCGTCCAGGCTCAGTTCGCTGGAGGCGAGCTGGGTCCCGTTATGGGCTTGCTTGAGAGATTTCACTTCGGTCCGCTTGGTAACGGCGACCGTTTTTACCTTCTTATTGGTAGCTTTAGGCGCCTGCGCTTTTTTCTTGGCAACGGCTTGAGTCTTGGACTCGGTGGCGCCTGCCATTTTTTGCCAGATCGCTTCTGACGCAGGTGCTGCATGCGCAGATTGCAAACCAGCCTGTGATAGCGCTGCCAGTGCGCTAAGAGCTAAGCTCGTACTAGGCTTCTTCATTCCACTCTCCCTCTATCTAGCTTCCAAACTCTTTGCATTTGATTCAGGTCTACCGGGAAGCAATTTAGTAAGTGCCGGTACACGTCCGACCAGGTATGCAGTCTAACATGAGAGGCTGGCATGTGCACCAACCTTTTTTTAGACCGTTCCAAGAAAGACCTCGGATCGGGTGAAGGTGGCTCCGGCAGGTGGTTACAGCGGTTTTGGCCTGTGTAGCGGATTGTTGCGGCTCGATTCTTAACGTGATCCTGACAACCGTATCCGGTGCCTATTCTCAGACCTTCTCGGCGATGTCAAGAAAAGCCGGGAGCTGGTATCGGAATCAGTGCTGATCGTGCTCGAGCCAGGTTCTATGAGGCGATCGCAGGGCAATCGCATAGCCTGATTTCGCCTGATCGATAGCAATCGGTCGCATAATCGGTATTTTGGTTATATCGGACACGCCCGGTTTTCGTTGTCAGGATGCCGTTTCGCCGGCTGTACAACAGTAATTCTCGCAGCCGGGCAAGAGCCGGATCTGATGCCGATTCCAGGTGCTTCCTCGCCGATCCGGTCGCGGTCAATTTTCAGGTCTCAGGATCATTCGGGCCGGTCTACCGGAGGTGTCCTCTGCTTGTTTTAAATTCAATTTAGGTGTGATTCTCGGACTGACGCGGTGCCGGAAAGAGATCGGCTAAGCCGTGTAACCAATAAATAAAGGACCCGGCTACGGCGATCCCGGCTGATAACAGGCGCCTGCATCACAGTGCGCCGGTCTTGCTCGGGCAATTAGGAGAAATACCCATCAGGTGAGCCGGCGATGTTATATACTCACGAGTTAGACTGAGAAAGGCGGTACGCCGGTCCCGGTTGTCAATCAGGCGTTTCCGGGTTTTTTGTCGGCGAGCTTTGGCAATCCATATATAAAGGTAAGAGTAAGACCGTGACAGAGACAAGCAGTGACCAAGAAAAGATTCTTGTTGTGGACGACGAAGCCTCGATCAGGCGGATCCTCGAGACCAGGCTCAAGCTGGCCGGCTACAACGTCGTGACCGCAGCGGATGGCCAGGAGGCTCTCGATCAATTCAACGGCTTCCAGCCGGATCTGGTCATTCTCGATGTCATGCTTCCGAAGATGGACGGATACGAAGTTTGTCGCGAAATCAGGAAGACCTCGGACACTCCGATTATCATGCTCACCGCGGTGGCCGATGTCTCCAATCGTATCCAGGGTCTCGAGATCGGCGCCGACGACTATGTCGTGAAGCCGTTCAGCCCCAGCGAGCTGGAAGCGCGAATCAAGGCGGTTTTGCGAAGAACCGTCGAGCGCCAGCAGGAAGCAGGACAGAGCAAGAGCAGCAATGTCATTACTATCGGAAGCCTGAAGATAGATCTGAACAAGCGCCAGGTGACCCGCAAGAACGAGCGTATCCGTCTGACCGGAATGGAGTTCAGTCTGCTCGAGCTCCTGGTCACCAATTCGGGAAGACCTTTCTCCCGTGGTGAGATCCTTCAGCAGGTCTGGGCTTACCCTCCGGATCATCGCATCGATACCAGGGTCGTGGATGTTCATATCAGCCGTCTGCGCTCCAAGCTCGAGGAGGATTCGTCCAATCCGGACCTGATCCTCACCGCCCGGGGAATCGGCTATATGTTCCAGAAGATCAATTAGGGCATTCGATCGACAGGTAAGAATCGACAGGCAAGATATGAAAAACCCCCGGCAGCCAGCCGGGGGTTTTTGGTTTTTCGTTTTTGCCTTTTTAATCAGGCACCGTCTCAGGTGCCGACTTGCCAGGAGCCCAGGTATTCAACCATCTCTTTGGTGAGCACGTCGATCTTGATTCCGAGGGACTCGAGCTTGAGGGCGGCGATTTCCTCGTCCACGGAGTCAGGCAGCTTGTGGAGCCCTGCTTCGAGTTTGCTCTTCACAAGGTGCTCCAGGGCCAGGGCCTGGTTGGCGAAGCTCATGTCCATGACGCTTGCCGGGTGTCCTTCGGCGCAACTAAGGTTGACCAGGCGGCCTTCCGCAAGGACCGAGATACGGTTGCCGTTGCTGAGAGTGTACTCTTCCATATACTGGCGCACTTCTTTCTTGCTCTTGGCTATTTTGGCAAGGGCCTCCAGGTTGAGCTCGAGATCGAAGTGACCGGAGTTGCAGACGATGGCACCGTCTTTCATCTTCTCGAAGTGAGCTTTGTCGATTACGTGGCGATTGCCGGTGACAGTGACGAAGATGTCTCCCAGGGGCGCCGCTTCATCTATGGGCATGACGCGGAAGCCGTCCATGACCGCTTCCACAGCCTTGATCGGGTTGATCTCGGTGATGATTACATTGGCGCCCATGCCGCGGGCACGCATGGCGGTGCCCTTACCGCACCAGCCGTAGCCGACGACTACGAGGACGCGTCCGGCGAGCAGGCGGTTGGTGGCGCGGATGATACCGTCAAGAGTGGATTGCCCGGTGCCGTAGCGGTTGTCGAAGAGATGCTTGGTCTGCGCATCGTTGACGGCCACCGCCGGGAATTTGAGCTGTCCGTCTTTGGCCATGGCGATCAGTCTGGTGATACCGGTGGTGGTTTCTTCCGTGGAGCCGATCACGTCTTTGACCTGGTCCTTTCTTTCACTGACCAGCGTGGCTACCAGATCCGAGCCGTCGTCGATAATCAGTTGCGGCTTGTGATCCAGAGCGATTTGAATATGCTTGTGATATGTGGGAATGTCCTCGCCCTTGATGGCATAGGTTTTGATTCCGTATTCTTCGACGAGAGCTGCTGCGACATCGTCCTGCGTGGAAAGAGGATTGGAGGCGATAAGCACGCAGTCGCCGCCGCCGGCTGCCAGGGTTCTGGCCAGGTTGGCGGTCTCGGTGGTGACATGGGCGCAGGCGGAGATGCGAATACCTTTGAGGGGCTTCTCCTTCTCGAATCGCTCGCGGATGAGACGGAGCACCGGCATATCGCGATCGGCCCATTCGATGCGTTGTTTTCCCTGGGGCGCAAGCTTGGGGTCTTTGATCTCGCAGGCAGACATAGTTTCTTTACTCACTTCAGGAACCTCATGATCGAGCCCGCCCGGAGCCGGCTCTTATCTACGTTTGGCAGCAATGGTAGCACTTTCGCTTGCCGACCCGGCCAATGCACATCTTTTATGTTGCATTTGGGGAAGGCTTGAGTTACAGTTAGATGTCAAGACCAAGTCTTAAGTTTTTCACTTTATCTTCGGAACGACCAGGTGTCCTGATAATCAATTTGTTTTCAAGGGAATGATGTTCAGGTGCCCTTGTCCAGATTTCTCATTTAATATTGTGATATGGAGCCCCCTTTAGTAATGACCTCGAATTCGTATCGGAAAGCTCCCGCAAGGGGGATACGCGCCCGGGCCAGCCTGGGTCTTCTGATCCTCCTCGGTCTTCTTATGCAGAGCGGGCTTCCGGCAGGAGCCTCGGTGCTCCAGGGCAAGATCGAGACAACCGGGGAAGGACAGACCGATGGTGGTTTTCCCGAGGGTTCCACACCGATAACAGAGGTTGTCGGCGCTCCTTCATCGGCGAGGGAGGCGGCTGCTCCCCGCGTCGCCAGGGCCCTGCCCAGCACGGGCAGCGGTCCCGTCGCTCCTCCTGATTCGTTTCCCGCAGGCTTTGTCGGCACCTGGAAGTGTGTCACCAGGGTCACATCCTCGGCAGTGGAGACTGTCAAGCCCGGAACGACTCTGGCAAGCGAGGTCCGTTTTGTCGCCGAGGCCGGCGGCAAAGGCAAGGTCAAGGCTGTCTGGGTGCAACCCGGTTGGACCGAGGCCCAGGCTGCGGCGGTCGCCTGGAGTGACAGCGAAGCCAGGGTTGATCGCACTTGCTACTATTACGGCGAAGGCATGAACGGATCCTGGGCCTCGCGATCCCGCGATCACTTCGTGCGCAAGTCTCCGAGCACCATCGAATGCGACAGCTATGTCGATCAGTATCTCGACGGACGGTATCTCGGACGATACCGGACTGTCTCGCTGCTGACCAAAATGGGCACCGTCGATACTATTGCCGCATATTGATTCCTGGTCTCGCCGGTTACTTGGCGCTGGCCACTGCCTTCCTGGAGCCGCGGGAGCGGTTTTGAACGAAGGATTCGGCGCCCTTGTAGACGGCTGAATTGCCGAGGTCCCGCTCGATACGGAGGAGCTGGTTGTACTTGGCTGTCCGCTCCGAACGGCAGGGCGCTCCCGTTTTGATCTGGCCCGTGCACATGGCCACGGCGAGATCGGCAATGGTGGCGTCCTCGGTTTCACCGCTGCGATGAGAAAGGATACTCGAATAACCGCTTTCGGTAGCCATCGATATAGCTGCGATAGTCTCGGTCAGGGTTCCTATCTGGTTGGGTTTGATCAGGATCGAGTTACCAACACCGAGTTCGATACCACGCTTGAGGCGCTCGGTGTTGGTGACGAAGAGATCGTCGCCGACGAGCTGAACCCGATCGCCCAGGGCTACGGTGAGCTCTTTCCATCCGTCCCAGTCCTCCTCGGCCAGCCCGTCTTCGATGCTGACAATCGGATAATTGGCGGTCAACTTCTCATAATACTCGACCATCTCGGTGCTGGTCAGAGATTTGTTCTCGGTTGCCAGGTGATATTTGCCCTTCTCGTAGAATTCGGTCGAGGCCGGATCGAGTGCCAGCGAGACCTGCTCCCCGGGCTTGAATCCAGCTTTCTCGATGGCTTCCACTATAAGCTCGAGGGCCTCCTCATTGGCTTTGAGCGAAGGAGCGAAACCGCCCTCGTCACCAACCCCGGTGCTCAGCCCTTTCTTGTGGAGAACGGCCTTGAGCGAGTGGTAGGTCTCAACGCCCCACTGCAGACCTTCCGAGAAGCTTCGGGCGCCGATCGGAGCGATCATGAACTCCTGCAGGTCGACACCGTCCTGAGCGTGCTTGCCACCATTGAGAATATTCATGAGCGGCACCGGAAGAACGCAAGCCGATACACCGCCAACATATCTGAAGAGTGGCATACCAAGCGCGTTTGCGGCTGCTTTGGCGACCGCCAGACTGACACCGAGTGTGGCATTGGCTCCGAGCTTCGATTTGTTATCAGTACCATCGAGTCTCTGCAGCTCATGATCGATCAGGACCTGCTCCATTGCGCTTGCCCCGATCAGCGATTTGCTGACTGTGTCATGGATATGGGCGATAGCGGTGAGCACTCCCTTGCCACCATATCGCTTCGGATCTTTGTCTCGCAATTCCACGGCCTCGAAACTACCGGTGGAGGCACCGGACGGAACGGCGGCTCTACCGGCGGCACCATTCGAAAGCACTACCGTGACTTCAACCGTAGGATTGCCGCGCGAATCCAGGATTTCCATCGCCGATATTTCTTCAATATGCGTCATCACTATGTCACTCCATCGGTGGTATCAACGTCCGCTTTTATCAGCGAATTTCCGAAATTCGCAAATCTTTCTGGTGCAAAAGGATCAGGTTCAAGTATAATTTCTTGCACCAGATCTTAAAAACCAGATCGAGATTTTAACTCAGCTAACAATATCATCTGATCGCGATTCGTGATCTTACAGTTCGCAAAGCGAACCTAGAAGTGGCGGGCAAACATGGGCGGCGACCATGGAAGCGGTTTCCAGGCTATCCAAGAATATTTTCAACAAAAGGTATGCCGGTTCTGCTCCAGACAATTCCAGCAGGAAGGAATCGAGCTCCTCAGGCAGGAGCCCGGGGTCCTCGTAGTCCGCGTCACCTGCCGCGCTTGCGGTCATCCCCTGGGCGTAGCCATAGTCGGCACCGCTCCCGGCCGTTCCGAGCAAAAGCCGTCCAGGCAGACCGAATGGACCAAGCGTGACCGCCGAAGGCTGGCTGATAAACCCAAGATCACCTACGATGATGTGCTCTCCGCGCATCTTTTCTTCCAGGGTCTCGGTTCCGACTGGGCCAAGCATCTTCCCGCTCGCTAGCGGGACTTCGATCAATATATTCATGTCTTTATCTTTGCTGTTGAAATTCTCCGGATCTGAGACAATTGGGCTATGTTCGGCAACGAGATCCGTCTGGCTCCACCGCGTAGCAGGTCCGGGACGGCAATGGATGTCGCCTGGTGCTACCCGGGCAGCTATGCCATCGGCATGGCCGGTCTTGGCTATCAGCTGGTCTGGGATCTTATCGATAGCCAGGAGGATGCCCGGGCTATCCGTTGCTTCACCGATATGGACGAATTCGACGGTGCGGACAGGCGAGCGGCCTGCCGGCTTTTCGGATTCACCCTGGGCTGGGAGCTCGACTTCGTCAATGTCCTCAGCCTGCTCGATCGCTACGGAGTAGCTCTCTCCTCCGGGCAGAGGGGCGACGACGATCCAATCGTCTTTGGAGGCGGTCCTGTCCTTTCCGCCAATCCCGAGCCTTATGCCGACATCTTCGACGCTGTGCTTCTGGGGGACGCCGAAGCGACGGTCGGGCCATTTATTTCCGCCCTGGCGAGAGAGAGGGGGGGCTCGAGCAGGCGGGCTCGACTCGAGATGCTCGCCCGGCTGCCGGGCGTCTATGTTCCGTCGCTATATGAAGTCGAATACGACCCGCTCGGGCCGATCAGATCGGTGACCCCGCTGGCCGGCGCCGCTCCGCCGACGGTGGAGCGTCAGGTGTACAGAGGCGACAGGGATTATATGGCGAAGTCCTCCTTTCTCTCGCCTGATACTATATGGGGTGCTACATTCCTGATCGAGGTGGTGCGCTCCTGTCCTCAGGAATGCCGGTTCTGCCTGGCCAGCTATCTCACCCGGCCCTTTCGCTTTGCTGCCGTGGATGCGATTGTCGGGGAAGTGGAGAAAGTGCGGGATCGGGCCTTTCGAATCGGTCTTCTGGGACCGTCCATCACCGAGCATCCCGAGTTCGCGGAGCTGGCAAAGAGGCTTTCAGCGATGGCGAATCTGGAGGCCACCATAGCCTCTGTCCGTGCCGATACTCTGGATGTCGAGCTGGTCAGGTCTATCGCCGGTCTCGGCCAGAAGTCGGTGACCATCGCTCTCGAATCGGGCTCCGAGCGTCTGCGAGGGATCATGAAGAAGAATCTCAGCCAGGAGCAGATCGAAAGCGCTCTGGATGCCATCGATAGAGGCGGTCTTTCCGGAGTAAAGCTATACGGGATCGCGGGTCTTCCCTATGAGACCGGGGATGACCTGGACGAGACGATACGGCTTCTGACCATGCTCAAGAGGAGGCACAAGAGGCTTCGTTTCGTGTTCGGTCTTTCCTCCTTTGTTCCCAAGGCTCAGACTCCTTTCCAGTGGATGGGTCGAGATCGGTCCTGCGCCTCGAAGATGGAGTATCTGCGCAAGCACCTCAGTAGAGCCGGGATCGATGTCCGTCCGGAGAGCCACAACTGGAGCGATATCCAGGCGCTCTTATCGCGGGGGGACCGGCGGCTGGCTCCGGTTCTTGGCGAGGTTGGAAGTAGTGGCAGAGGAACTCTGGGCACCTGGCGCAAAGCTTTGAAACGTTTCGCCGATAGCTGCCCGTCCCTGGATTTCTATGCTTATCGTAATATTGCGGTTACCGAGACCCTTCCCTGGGGGCATCTCAGCCCCGGCGCGCCGGAGAAGCAGGCTTATCTGGAGCGGCACCTCGAGGATGCTTCCAGGCTGGCACTGGGGCAGTGATGTTCAAAATCGGTTGACAAGCCGCTAATATATACGTCTGGTCGGGTCGGGATATGTCGAGAGTGGGTTGTTAGAGTGGGTTGTTAAGGTATATGGGAAAATCGGAACAGGACTGGATCTCGGACCTGGTTCATCCGCTTGGCGAGGACCTTTCGTCAGGAGCTGCTGAGCTGGCTCTTCGAGGGATCGTTGTTTTTCAATCGGTAATGAGCGAAAGCGAGGGCAAGGGTCCCGAGGCTCTCAAGTCGGATCTCACTCATGCCGCCATCCGCATGGTGAAATGCCAGCCGGCGATGGCGCCCATATTCCATCTCGCCAACTCGGTGCTTATCGCTATCGACGGCAAGAGCGAGGTGAAAGAGATCGTCGAGGCGTGCCAGTCTTCCCTTGACGAGTTCGAGCGCAGCCTCTGCGAGAGTGCCGCCAGAATTGCCGATACCGCTTTCGATCTGATCGATCCAGGTTGTTTCGTCTTCGCTTATTCGTTCAGCTCCACCGTGGTCAGCGCCCTTCTCAATGCCCGTGCCAGGGGCCGGTATTTCAGGGTGGCATGCACGGAGGCCAGACCGAGCCTGGAAGGCCGGAAGTTCGCAGCGCGTCTTTCCGCCGGCGGCATCGAGGTGGTGCACACCTTCGACAATGCAATGGGTCTTGTCCTGGCCAACTGTGCCGTGGCTTTCATGGGCTGTGACGGTATCGCCCGGCCCGGAGTGGTCAACAAAGTCGGCTCCTGGCTCCTGGCGGTAGGCTGCCGCGAGCTCGGCATTCCCCTCTATGCTCTCTCGGGGACGGAAAAGTTCGTCGGCGAAGATCGACTGTTCGAGTTCGAAAAGCATCATCGTCCCGGTTTCGAGGTATGGGAGGATGCTCCCCGGGGCATCAGCCTTCTCAACAATCAATACGACCTGGTGCCATTTTCTCTCATATCCGGACTGGTCACCGAGCGCGGCATCCTGGAAGAGAAAGACGTGGATGCAATCGCCAGCAGCTACACCGTTCATGATGCCCTGAAACTAGAGACCGCCACCTTTTGAGACCTGTCTGGGCTTTTCTGTCGCTCCTGCTTTTCATGACTGTGCCGGCGCAGGCTCGCCTGGGCGAGAAGATCAAGTCTTTCAATCAGAGACACAGAGCCGATTTGCATTTGAAGGAAGTGATCATAAAGCAGGAGACCAAGTATTATGAATACTCGGTTCTCATCGATCCGTCCCTCCTCTCGGTGGCGCCCGGCTTCGCCTGCGGTCTCACCGCTACGGTCAAGCATGGCGTGATCACCGGCGAGTCGATGATCGTTCGTTTCGGCGAGCAGCCTCTGAAAGCCAATGATCTTGCTATTTCTTACGGACTCTCTTTCGTCAATGACGCTCTGGACAGAAAACCGAGCGTGCTTGACGAGGAAAACGATAGAAAGGTATTTCAAAAAGCGATCTTTCAAGCCATGACCACCCTGCCGCAAGAGCTGCGTTTCGTCGGGTGTAAAGGCAAGATAGTCTTCTCCAGGAGCGCGGACAACAACCTGCTCATCGCAGCCGTGCCAGAGCCTAATATCTAGGCGCGGAAAGCGCCACCAGATTGCCGTCTCTATCGAGAAACAGGGCTTTCACGAAGTCCAGCCTGGCTCTGGTCGACTCTTCGGAAGCGCTTCTGCCGGCGAGCTTCACCTGCTTTTCCAGGGTGAGCTTGTTGAGGTCGTAAGACGCAATGCTCATAGAGGCGTCATCTTTCTGGTCTTTCTGATTATTCTCGCTCTGACCGCTGTAATAGAAACGCTTGTTCCGAAAGTCGATGACATACCGGCTCTGGCTGCCGAATCCGATCAGGGTGCCTACTTCTTCGCAGGGCGGGCGCAGGTCAATAATGGCCTCTTTGAGGATGGCGGCTGGCACTCCCGATAGTACCACCACATCCTTTTCCTCGAGAGGCGGCTCTTTCGAGAAGTTTCGAATGAGGCGTACCGACCCGTCTTGAGCATCGAGAATACGAATCTTTTCCTCATCAAGAATCAACAGGGCAAGGGCCGCGTGATTGTAGAAAATTCGTGAGTGGAAGCTCACCGGTATTTTGAGATCTTCGAGCTTGTCAGGATCGGGAGACTCCAGATCGATGACTTTCAAGGTGCGCCGTCCCTGCTCGCTCTTCTTGCCCGCATCATCAGCTTTCTTTACGAGGACGAAGAGCCGCGATCCTTCGCGGTCTACCGCAAGATCGACGATCTTGTCACGGCAATCGATAGTCTCGAGCGAGGGCTTGTCCAGATCGGCGATCAAGTGGATCGAGCTTTCGCCAGCCAGAAGAGCCGACTTTCCGTTGTTGAATACAGCAAGCCTGCCGGCCTTGCTCTCTGCCGGAAGATCGATCAGGGGGCTGTCTTTCTCGAGCAGGACCGGCTTACCGTCTTCGTCCCCGAGCCTGACGTCCACCGGCATGTCTTCAGGAAGCTCGACATGCTCGTTCGAGCCGCCCGCCATTTTGCCTGCTCGCTCGAAATCGTGCCCGGCTGTGAGCCTGAAATAGGCATGATGACCGTGTCCGCCATCGACAAAGAAGTAGTCGCTTCCTGAAAGCTGCTCGATATCGACAGCGGAGTTGAGGGTGGTGAGCTTGTTCTCCAGCTTGTCCAAGACCGGCGTCGAGAGGATGTGTATGCGAAACTTCGGTACCCCGGACCTGGTAATGGCGTCGCCACTCAGGAGGTCCTGCAAGGGTGAAAGCTCCATGACCAGGACAAGGAGCAAGAACAGGACTCCAGCAATGGCGATGCCGACCCTTGTCTTGACGAATCCTTTCATAGTCAGGCCACAGTCAGGTCTTGTTCTAGGGATAAAGTCCCCGGAGCCAGCGCGCTTCCACTACTCGGTCGATAGCCAGGCGCATGGATGCCATTCTCAGGGAGCACTGATATTCGTCCGCCACCGCAAAGACTTTCTGGCAGACCCGATTGACGAGCTCCTCGAGTCTCGCCTGCACTTCTTCCTCGGTCCAGAGGAGACGCATCATACCCTGCACCCACTCGAAGTAAGCGACAGTGGCGCCGGCACCGTTAGCCAGGATATCCGGAATGACTGTTACGCCTCTGGACTCGAGAATCTCGTCCGCCTCGGGGGTGGTGGGGGCGTTGGCTCCTTCGACGATGATCTTGCAGCGGATGCTCTCGACATTGTCAAGGTTGATCTGGTTTCGCAGGGCACAGGGAACGAGGACATCGCAATCGAGGGCGAGGAGCTCGTCATTGGTTACCGCCCGGGCTTCCGGGAAGCCGTGTATAGAACCGGTTTGCTGCCTGTGCTCGAAAAGCTTGGGCAGATCCAGACCTTTGGGATTGTAGAGGCCTCCCCGGCTATCCGAGACGGCGACGATCTTGAAACCCATTTTGCTCAGACCCCTGGCCACAGAGGCTCCGACAGCGCCGAATCCTTGAATGGCCACAGTCGGGCTGTCCGATTTCATATTCATCTGGCGGACGACGTTCCTGGCCACAAGGGCCACACCGTAACCGGTGGCATCGATATAGCTGAGGGTGCCGCCGATGGATGACGGCTTGCCTGTCACTATCGAAGGCACCGTATGCCCGACATTGACGCTGAAGGTGTCGAGGATCCAGGACATGGTCTGGGAATCGGTGTTCAGATCCGGACCCTGAACGTCCTGGCTCGGACCGATGAGCTCGATGATCTCGGAGCAGTAACGCCTGGTGGCCCGCTCTTTCTCGCCCATCGAGAGCTTGGAGGCGTCCAGACGGATCCCTCCGTGAGCGCCGCCGAAGGGCAGGTTCATCAGGGAGCATTTCCAGGTCATGAGCATGGCCATGGCAGCCACTTCACCCAGGGTGAGGTCGGCGTTGAAGCGGACTCCGCCCTTGCCGGGTCCGGTGGCCAGATCGTGATGGACCCGGTAGCCGATGAAGGAACGGACGCTGCCGTCGTCCATGCGCACCGGCACGATTACCGTCATGGCTCGTTTCGGGGCACGCAGCGGGACGAGAGTGTCCTCATCTACTTTCATCCACTGGGTGGCCTTGTCAAGATAGCGTCGGGCCATCCTGAAATCATCGTTTTCCCACTCGTTGCCATGGATGTCCGGTGCCTGGACCTGTTCGGGTTTGCTTGTCATGTTATGCCGCTCGAATTGTCGCTCAAAACAACAGGCGTATTGTACTCCGATTGGCTTGAAAAGTAAGGGTTTCGTCCATCCAAGATCATCGATGTTCATAATGCCGTGGCTCCCGGACCCGGCTCCTGCGGGTTGCCACTACCGGCAGTGGTTTACCTGAATGTGGTATAAAATACTCTCATGACCGACCAGGAAAAGGCATTCCAACCGGCGCCGAGAAAGATCTGCGTCAAGTGTGGATTCATACCGGATGACGGATCTGTCTACTGCATCCGTGACGGTTCTCCGCTGCAGGCTTTCGGCACTGACCGCTTGATCGGGACGACGGTGGCGGAGCGCTATCAGATTCTCGAGGTTCTCGGGCGCGGGGGAATGAGCGTGGTCTACAAGGCCAGGCATCTTTTCATGAATCGCCTGGTAGCATTCAAGATGATCCGCTCGGACTTCGCCGGCGACGACCAGCTACTCCAGCGCTTTCAACAAGAGGCTAAGGCGGTGAGCAGTCTCAAGCATCCCAATATCGTCCCGGTGTTCGACTTCGGGATGCTGGACGACGATTCGCCCTTCTTGATCATGGAGTTTCTGGAGGGGGAGGATCTGGACCGGGTCATCAAGGCAAGCGGCCCCCTGGAATACAGGCGGGCTTGCTGGCTCTTCATCGAGATTGCCCGGGGGCTCGAGCATGCCCACAGGCAGGGAATCATTCACCGGGATCTCAAGCCAAGCAATATCCTGATCACCAGGGACCATGAGGGAGCCGATATTCCGGTGGTGGTCGATTTCGGCATCGCCAGGCGCTCCATCGACGTCGAGAGCCGGGGCAAGCGATTGACCGCCACCGGTCAGGTGATCGGCAGCCCGCTTTATATGAGCCCTGAGCAGTGCCAGGCCAGAGATGTCGACGCTCGATCCGATGTCTATTCCCTGGGCTGTGTTCTCTACATGGCTCTCACCGGCGAGCCTCCGGTGGAAGGCCGGAATGTCGTCGAGACTCTCAAGAAGCAGCTGAGCGAGCCGGCCAGACCATTCAGGCTCGTGGCTCCCGGGGCCGATCTTCCGGAGGCGCTTGAAGCATGTGTCTTCAAAGCCATGGAGAAAGAGCCGGAGCGGCGCTATCAGAGCATGGACGAACTCCGCCAGGCTTTGTGCGAGTTCCTTCCCGATTCTGCCGATGCCGGTGGGGTTTCGCCGCATTCGAATACCGCCGCGACTGTTTTCGCGTCCGTAGCTCTTGCGGCAATCGTCGCCGCCATATTCTATATCTCTTCCGGTCGTGAGAGACCGCTCCCGGAGCCGTCCGCCGGGAGGGCGCCGAAGCCCGAGATTATCCCCGCGCCGGTGGTAGAGAAGCCGTTGCCGGTTCAAACGGACACTCGAACGGAAGCGCAAGACCCGGAGCAGATCCCGGCGCCGGTCAATGCTCAGGTCGAGCCCTCTCGAGCCCCTGTTACAGAGCCGCAACCGGCGTCGCTCTCTTCGCGGCCGCTCGACATTAGCCCTGCTCCCGGGCACCGTCGGATTCGGCCTGCGGCATGCACAATCGATCTTTCTCGTTTCGGGGGAGACTGGAATATCGACAGGATGGTCACCAGTGGCACACTATCCACGGTGGCACCGGGCGGCGGCAAAGGCTACGGGACTATTTTCGACATTGTTCTCAGGCATGACTGTCAGGATCTCGAGCAGGCCGCTGGGAACTGCCTTTCGGACTTGAAACAGAGTCATGCCGTCAGGGCGACCGACCGCCTCCAGCATGCCGGTCCGGAGCCGGGACAGGTTGTTCTTTTCCAGGAGATCGAGTATGCGAGCGTCAAGGAGAATGCCTACTCGTCGACCGGAAAGAAGACCTATGTCGTCTATTACAGTGACGGGAGCGCCATTCATGCACTGCAGGTGGTGCGGGGCAGTGCCTCTGATTCGAGAGCCAGAGACCTGGCTCTCAGTCTGGCCAATGCCGTCAAGCCGAACTAGCGTTTGCGAAAGTAGCATAGCCAGATAGTGAGGGCCAGCATTGCCAGGGAGAGGGCAAGCCATAGCAGGCTCCAGAGAATGGCAGGCATGCCGAACAGCTGTTCCATATTGGTGGCATCCGAGAAGATGTGGCGGGCGAATATCGACGCTGTCATCACCATGGTGATGGAGCGCAAGCTATCCATAGCGGTGTTTATAGCGAGAAACAAGAGAACCAGATTGGCCATCGAGTCTTTGAGCTTGAGTCCGGCATAGATTGTCGCCAGGGAAAGCGCTACTCCCCAGATGAGGCTTGCCAGTGCCTGGAAAAACATGGGCGACAGTATGCCTGGACCCATGAAGAGAACTGTGGACAAGAGCATGATCGCGCCCACGGCTATCAGGGTCTCCCGGGAGCGGTGCTTGAATTGCCCGAAGAAAATGAGCAGGCAGCCGGCAATGGCGGTGCCCAGATAACCTGCCTGGTAGTGAATAAACCGGATGCCGCCGATACAGCTGGTCAGGCCGCCGTGGCCCTGACCGTCGGGAACGATGGTCATGCTGGTGACATGACCGCCCGTGGCCACACAGGCTATGGCGTGGCTCATCTCGTGGATCATGGTGGCGAACTGGTTGAGGGGACCGAAGATAAAGTCGGAGAAGGGAAGCTTGGCGATTAGAAGAGTGAAAATGAAGACCGCCCCGAGCAGGAAGATATTGGTCCTTCCGGTTTCCAATGTCTCTGCCACGGGTTTATCGGTCGGCACCGGAGACTTCTCCCGGGCAGCCACTTCGGCTTCCAGCCTGGCCAACTTCGCCTCGGCATTCTCGTAAATTCGGATCTTTCTGTCGGCAGTCTTTTTCCTGTCGCCTTTTTTCATTTTCGGTTTATGAGGGAATAGCTGATCTGTGGGGAAGCCATAATATCAATTTTACCTATGAAGCCCGAGCGTAGACCTCACCTGGAGATGCAGAAGCGTTACTTCGACCAGAGGGTCGATTTCTTTTGCCAGCCCATTCCCGAGTCCATAAAGGAGCGAACCGGACAGATAGTCGCCTCCGCCGGTCTCGAGGCGGATTCGACAGTCCTGGATGTCGGAACTGGTATCGGCGTGCTGGTCGGTCACTTTCTTGCGGAAGGAGTGCAGGCAAGCAGGATAGTCGGATGCGATTTGAGCTCTCGCATGCTCGCTCAGGCGAAGAAGAAGTATCCAGAGGTCCATTTCTGGCTCGGGGACATCGTCGATCTGTCCATTCCACTCCCACGTGACTTTCCGGGCGACATAAAGAGTTTCAGTTTTGTTTTCTTCAACGCCTGTTTCGGGAATATGTTCGATCAGGTAGAGGCCCTCAAGGCGGCCTCCGTATTGACCAGAGGGCGGGGAACTATCGTGATCAGTCATCCTCTCGGAGCCGGTTTTGTCGATTCGCTCCACCGGAGCGAGCCCGAGATCGTGCCGCATCTGCTCCCGGACCTGGAAGACTATCAGAGCTGGGCAGAAACAGTCGGTTATCGGATCGATCATTTCGATGATCGACCCGGCTTCTATCTGGCCCGCCTCGTTTGTAACCGGGATGAAAGGGGAGACTGAGGCGATTATGAATCAGGATGACGAAAGAAGACCGCCGCCGAGCCTCGGGTCGACCCCCAGTCAGCCCCAGCGTCCTCAGCTTCAGAGGCAGATTCTCAATAACAAGCAACAGATTCTCGGCAATCTGAACCGCAAGTTCACCGGGGAAGAAACCTCTCGCTGGTTGCAGGCTATGGAGGAATCGCCCCAGAGCGCCGCAGAGACGATCGTGCCGGGACGCCTGGTGGAAGAGACCCAGATCTCTACGCCGATGATGCTGGATATCCTTTTCGACAGCATCCAGCGATATTCTTATGAGCTCAATCAGAGCCCTCCTGAGCCGGGGCTGGTAATTCAAGCGCAACGTCCCCAGGGCTTTCAGGAGCGCACCAGTTTTGCCGGGAATCAGAAAATCAAGTTCATGCGCGGTCATATCACCATGCGGGAATGGTCGATGGTGGTTTATGCCGAGGAGACCAGGATCTCCGTGCATGTGCTTCCCACCGACTTCCTCATGGGCTTTTCTCCGGAGCAGAAGGACTTCCCTCCTTATCTGATAATCGGCCAGGAGCGCGCGCGGGGCGGGCATATCTGGAAGATCGAGAGCGAAGTAATCGGTGTAGACGTGCTCCCGCAGCTCTCCCGCCGGCTCCTTTCGCACCTTGTGAAGGTGGCCAGGCAGGAAGCCGATCCCCAGGACAGATTTACTTTCAGATCACGCCAGGAATCCGGTGAGGAAGGCGTCGATCGCTCCTTCGAGCAGATACCCGAGAGCGACCCCGGACTGCATCCCGGAGCTCAGCTCTCATCTTCCCAGTTGCAAAAGGATTCGGATATGCCCCAGACCCGCTCGCAGATTCTCAAGAATAAAATGGCTGAAGCCGCTCAACAGGAAGCTGCCAGGAGCGCCGGCCGACCGTCTATCGCTCCGGCCGCGGTGGCGCCTGCGCCGCCCGGGCGGTATTCAGCCCAGAGTTCGGGTCAGGCTCAGCCGGCAGCCGGTGAGCCGCCCAACGGGTCCTCCGGGATCAAAGAGGGGCTGAAGCGTTTGCTCGCGGACGGTCATCGAGCCGAGGCACCGGAGCCTCCTCCGGCCTCACCAGGAAGCCATGGTCTCGGTGCCATGCTTGATAGTGCGGGGACGCCGGCTGCTCCAGGGCTCGTTTCAGCGCCGCCTCCCGAAAATGTTCCTCCTTCTCAGACCGGCATGCCGCCGGCTGGCATGCCCGGCGCTTCGCCTGGCTCTATGCCCACACCACCAGGCGGATTCGCCAGCCTGATGCCCCAGGGATTCGCCGGCTCCGAGCCCGCCAGGCCCGACATGTCCCAGGCTCCACAAGGTTTCAGACCGCTCGGCGCCGGCGGACCACCCCCGGGATTCCAGCAAATGGGCGCCGGTGCCCCTCCGGGCTTCCAGGCATCCGGGCCGGCTCCGTCCCCGCCCGGTCAGTCTCATCCTGCTCCGCCATTGGGTACTTTTGGTCAGGGTCCGGGTTCTGCGCCTGCAACAGCTGCCCAGGTTTCGGCTCCGCAAGTTTCAGCGCCGCAAGTCTCAGCTCCAGATGCCGCCGGAGCGGACATATCCGCCGAAACTCCGGTAGTCGAGGCTGCCGAACCGTCGGAGGGGGGAAGCCTGGCCGATCTGGCGTCTCTGCTGGGCGGGGCCTCGCAGAGCTCTCCGCCACCGGAGGGCGATTTCCCGGACGAGAGCGGCGCTTTCAATCGCTGGCGGCCCTCCCAGCCGGCTGCGCCGGCAGATGCCTCCTCACCCCCGGCCCCGATTATCACCCCGGCGCGGGAAAGCTCTCCGCCTGCGTCTCAGGCAATGCTTCCTGACGCCAGCGGACAGTACGACAGCCTGGCGATGATGACCAGGAAGCCTGATGAAGAGCCGCCGGCCGCTCATCAGGAGAAGCCGCGCAATACCCTTCAGGCGCTTCTCAGACCGGAATCGCCGGCGCCGCCTCCAGTCGCTCCGGAAGAAAGTCCTGCTTCGCCTGCGAGCCCGGAGGCTTCTTCTGGTCGAGCTGCCCGGGGACTTTTCGATTCCCCCGAGGACTCCGTGTCTGAGTCGTTCACCTCGCAGATTACCTCTCAATCAGGTTTGCCGGCAAGCCCGCCGCCCCCGGAGCCGATGGCGGCTCCCGCTCCTGCCCCTGCTCCTGCCCCCGCTCCTGCCCCTGCTCAGTCTGTCCAGGCTCCGCCTCCAGCTCCTGCCCCAGCTCCTGCTCAGTCTGTCCAGGCTCCGCCTCCAGCTCCTGCCCCTGCTCCTGCTCAGTCTGTCCAGGCTCCGCCACCAGCTCCTGCTCCGGATTCTGCTTCTGCTGCCGGTCCCGTCCCCGCCCCCGCGCTTTCCTCATCGTCTGGCGGCTCGAGCCTCATCGGACTCGACAAGGTCGTGGAGAACGCCGAGAACGAAGTGGTCTCGGGATGCGAGCGGCTTCTCTCCGGCGTGGATCAAGCCCTCAACGCGCTCAAGCAAGCAGGCATGGAAGCTATGCAGGATGACAATCTCGAGGCTGTTGCCATGGTCATGAATTACACCAAGAGATTGAAGACCCTCAGGGAGAAGCTTTCAGGACTCTCCTCAGAGCTCGGGCATATTGAATAAAAAATGCCGGTGCCCGGGCACCGGCATGATATATGGCGGAGAGGGTGGGATTCGAACCCACGGAACAGGTTTAAGCCCATTCAACTTCTTAGCAGGAAGCCGCTTTCGACCACTCAGCCACCTCTCCAAGAAGAGCACCTGACCTGCTTTGGATATATATGATAGCAGGTGCTCACCGGCAGGTGGACAGACCACAGTAAAGCTTGCTCAATTTATACAATTCCCAGGACCACGACCTTGATCCAGTAATAGGCTATGGGACCGCCGAAGATCATGGAGTCTCCTCGATCGAGCATACCGCCATGACCAGGAATGACATTGCTCGAGTCTTTCATGCCGGCGTCCCTTTTCATCAGGGATTCGCAGAGATCTCCCAGCTGGCTGGCCAGGGATACGACTATTCCCAATAGCGGTGCTTGAATGAGCTTGAATTGAAAGGGATGGCTCGGGAACAGATAGTTGTCAGCCAGATAGACCACTACCGTCGCCCAGAAAATAGCAGCCAGTAGCCCTCCCAGAGCACCTTCCACGGTTTTCTTCGGACTCACTTCCGGGTGGAGCTTATGCTTTCCCCAGCGCTTTCCGACATAGTAAGCAAAGACATCGGTGGCCCAGATGATGAAAAGACCTGCCCAGACATAGGCGAAACCCGGTTGTTGCAAAGGGTTGGCAATGGCCTCCACTCCGGGAGGGCTGAGGTTGCGGAGCAAGACCAGATGGCTGGGCAGCCAGCCAACATAGATGAATCCCATGATTGTCGAGGCTATATCGGCAATGGAGGCAGGCGGGCTCTCGGTTCTGAAAAGGAGCCGGAAGAAGCTGATACAGATGCCGACGGTGAGGAGAATCGGAAAGTGGTCGTGGGCGAACTCCGGCGGGAGCGAGAGACCCGGGATGCTCGGGATCGCAGTGAGCGCGAAAAAGGAGATGATCATGCCCCGGACGATTTTCACCGAAGGCTTATAACCCTTGGCTTGAGCCATGGAGACGAACTCGTTGCCGCCTATATAGCAAGCCCAGCCCAGGATGAGCGGAAACACCAGACCCCCGAACATGATGCTACCAAGGGCGGTGGAAGCCAGTATCCATCCCCAGAGGGTCCTAACCTTCATGGTTCGATATGCTCTCCGACGACATGATTCTGGCTGCCACCAGGGCTGTGAGAGGGATCGTGAAAACCAGGCCGAGGCTGCCGCTCAGGGCTGAGGCGACTTCGGTGGCGAAAAGATCGAGATTGATGAGCTTGATGGAGGGCATCTGGGTTGCCAGAAGGAGAAGGGGCAGAGCTCCTCCAGTGTATGCCAGGATGAGGGTATTCGTCATCGTTCCCATGATATCCCGGCCGACATTCATCCCCGACTGGAACAGAGCCTTCGCGGGAAGGCTCCGATCGGCTTTCGAGACCTCGGATACGGAAGAGGCGATGGAGATGCCGACATCCATGATCACTCCCAGGGCTCCTATTAGCATTCCGGCCGCGAGCAGACCGCTGTAGAAAGGTGGTTGCTGGACCAGCACCGAGCCCCTCAGGATTTGCGCCTCCTCGCTTGACAGTCCGGTGAGCGGCGCCGTCCAGATGACGATCTGGGCCGAGAGACCGGCGACGATGACACCACCCACAGTGCCGGCAATGGCAGCCGCGGATTTTTTCGAGAGCCCCCCGATCAAAAGTATGCTGCTTGCCGTAGCGAGCAGGCAGATGATCACCGAGATGAGCAGAGGGTCGAATCCATGCAGGCTCAAAGGAAGAAGGACCCAGCCGATGAGCAGTACCGTGATGCCGAGTCCGACCAGCGACTTCACCCCCTGTTTGCCGCCAAAGGCGATGAATGCCACCAGAAATGCTACCAGGAGCCAGGTCAGGGAAGGAGCCCGGTGGTAATCGGCGATATTGACCTGGATCTCGCCATCGCGACGCGACTCCATGGCCAGAACCACTTCCTGCCCTTTCTTCACCTCCACGTTATAGGCGGGGTTGTCGGTTATCTCGTTGTCCACCTCTACAGTCTGACCCTTGAACGGGCCTTCGATAATCTCCACTTTCGTCGTCTGGACTTTCGACACCATGCCGGTGTGCTTGAGAAGCTCTTCGTTCAGTTTCAGGTCGGAAACCGAGACGACCTTGCCGATCGCAAGATCCTCTTCTACTTTCTTGTTCGAGTAGATAGTACCGCTTTTGATACCAGACCGGCTGCTCTGGGCCTGGCAGGGCAGTTCGGGAAGTACCGAAAAGAGGCAGAGCAAAGCGCTCGCTATCAGCATTCTGATACTCGATGGCATGTCGAGTCTGCTCAATCTTCCTCGCTCAGGTTGAGAAATAGTTGTGATGCCGGTGCCGTCTTTCCCAGATGCTTGTATGCCAGAGGCGTTGCCATTCTCCCCCTCTGGGTGCGCTTGACGAAGCCCCTCTGAATCAGGAAGGGCTCATAGACGTCTTCCAGGGTCTCGCTATCTTCACCGATAGTGGCAGCCAGGGTATCGATTCCCACCGGTCCACCGTCGTAACTGTCGATCAGGATCTCGAGCAGCTTCCTGTCCGTGCTGTCCAGACCCGACTCGTCGACCTGGTAGGAGTCAAGGGCTTCTCTTGCGACCACCCCGGTGATCGATGGCTCTTTCTTGTACTGGCTGTAGTCTCTGACCAGCCGCACCAGGCGATTGGCGATCCGGGGCGTGCCTCTTGATCTTCTGGCAATCGCCTCCACTGCCTCCCCGGCGATCTCGAGCTTAAGCAGCCCGGCAGAGCGAGCCACGATCTCCGAGAGCTCGGCGAGATCGTAGAAATCCAGGCGGCAGGAGAATCCGAAGCGATCCCGAAGAGCCTTGGAGATGCTTCCTGCTTTTGTGGTGGCGCCCACAAGGGTGAACCTGGGCAGGGGCAGTCTCATGGTTCTGGTGGCATGACCTTTTCCGGAGGTGAGGTCGATCATGAAGTCTTCGATAGCCGGATAGAGGAGCTCTTCGGCTATCTTGTTGAGCCTGTGGATCTCGTCGATAAAAAGGACGTCACCCTGCTCGAGCTGGTGCACGAGACCGACTATGTCTCGGGGTCGCTCCAGGCTGGGACCTGAGGTCATATGGATCCTGGCCCCCATCTCATGAGCGATCACCCGTGCAATAGTGGTCTTGCCGAGACCGGGCGGACCGTAGAGAAGTACATGATCCAGGGGGTCTTTTCTTTCCCGGGCTGCCGAGATAGACATGGTCAGCATTTTTTTGAGGTGAGACTGGCCGATGTACTCCTTTAGGGTCTCGGGCCGAAGGGCCTGGTCGGACTTCCTGTCCGAGACCGTTTCTATGGAAGACATCACCGAGCCCCTGTCCTGGCCCATGCTCAAGGCTCCTTGATTTAAAGACTGGCTCTGATTCTTGAAGATCGTCATTGCCGTAATTATGACAAAACTAAAATGACGATTGGCGGTCCGTCAGCCGTATGAAAAAGAATTTGCCTATTCTTCGCATATATATTCAGTACTTCCTGTTCTGCTCCCAGCGCCAGGCTGTTTCGATGATCTTCTCGAGATCGTAGACCGGCTCCCAGCCCAGAAGCTCCCGGGCTTTGCGATAGTCTGCCACCAGCCTGGCGGGATCACCGGATCGCCTTTCGACAAACTTTCGCCGGATCTCTTTGCCGGTGATTCGCTCCGCCATATCGACTATCTCCTTGACCGAGGCTCCCACCGAGGTTCCGAGGTTGAGACTGATGCGGAGCGGCTCTGCAAGTATTTTTTCCAGGGCAAGGCAGTGAGCGTCGGCGAGGTCGTTCACATGGACATAGTCCCTGATGCAGGTACCGTCGGGAGTATCGTAATCGTCGCCGAAAATCGACAGGCTCTCTCGTTTGCCCAGAGCCGCCTGGAGCACCAGGGGAATGAGATGGGTCTCCGGCTCGTGGCTCTCGCCGATTTCGCCGGATTCGTCGGCACCGGCTGCGTTGAAATAGCGGAGGCTCACATAGGACCAGCCGGAAGCTCCGGCCAGGGCTTCCAGTGCCAGCTCCACCATGCGCTTGGTGGTGCCGTAGACATTGATGGGGACCAGGGGGTGATCCTCGTCGATCGGTATTATTTGCGGCTCTCCGTAATTGGTGCAGCTGGAGGAGAAGATCAGTCGCTTGATTCCGGCTTCGTCCAGGACCTTAAAAAGTTTCAAGCTTCCGATAACGTTGTTCTCGAAATACTTGAAAGGGCGTGCCTGGGACTCGCCGACATAAGCGCAGGCGGCAAAATGAACGGCTGCGTCGATTTCCCTTCCGCTGGCGGCTGCAGCCATTGCGGCAGCATCCGCGATGGAGGCGTCGAAAATCTCTACCTGGCTCGATTCAGGCAGGGACTGTCTGTGCCCCAGGCTGAGGTCGTCCACCGCCACGATGTGGGCGTCCGGAACGCGCTTCAGGAGCCTTCTTACGAAGTGGCTGCCGATATATCCTGCGGCGCCGGTTACCAGAATCTTCAATACAGTGCCTTTATGTATGTATTATGTAGTTTAGAACCATATTTTAGTCCCGAGCAAGTAAGTAATAAAGCTGTATCAACTGTGAGCCCGGATAGAAAATCGGCAACCGAGAGCGGTCAGGGGCGTCTGCCTGTCGAGCCTCATCATGACATTTTTCCGAGCGGTCCGGAATTCCTGGCCTGGCTGGGAGTCGGGACCGTAGGCATTGTTCTTCTTTTCTTCGCGCTCACCGCCGGGCAGCTCTTCGACCGTGGCATCAAGGCCGGAGACGTGGCGGAGCGCGATATCCTGGCTCCTCACGCCGCATCCGTAATCGATCCCATCGCCACCAAACAGGCGGTGGAGAATGCCAGGCATCTCGTCGTCCCGGTGTTGCAGCGGGACCGGAGCCGGGACGCGGACACCCTGGCACAGGTGGACGGCACCATGAGGATCGTCCGGCGCCTGCACTCCAAGGGAATCGATCCGATTCCCGAGCTCGAAGAGACCGTCGGCGTCACCCCTGCCGAGCATCGTTATCTGCTAACCGCCACTGACGAGCTTTTCGACAGGATCGTCTCGGCCCGCGGTGCCGGAGCTGCCGGTCAGACCGGGGATAAAGACAGGCTCGACGGTCTCGACCGGTCCATTGGCGAGAAGTTCGCCCTGGTCAGAAGCGAGATTGAGACCCAGCCTGGAGGGACCAGAGGCAGCCGGCGGGCCGCCCTGCGCAGATCAAGACAGCTTGCCGCTTCGATGGATCTGGTGGAGAAGACCCTTCGGGAGCAGCGTCAGAGCTACCGGGAGCTCGAGCTTACCGACGATCCGAATATGAAATTCAGACTCCTTATCGCTCTCAGCGTGCCCCCGGAGTCGCTTTCGGACTATTACAAGACGACTATGGCAGCCACGGAGCGTATTCTGAGCCGGTTCGAGCGGTTTCCGGTCAGTGACAAGGGAGTCTGGGCCGACACGGTTTACGAGTTCCTTCCGGACTCATGGGGTGTAACCCTGCGCCGGACCACTGCCAGGGTAGTGAGCCAGTATCTCGAGCCCAATCTTGCGGTGGACCCCCTTGCCACCAAGCGCAAGGCCGACCTGGCTGTGCGGGAGATCAAGCCGGTCACGATCGATTACGAAGAAGGACAGATTCTGGTTCGCAAAGGCCAGAAGATATCCGAAGAGATCGCCCAGACTCTTCAGGCTCTCAACGTGTCACGGGTGAACAGCCTTCCTCTCATGGTAGTGCTCGGATTCTCCCTGGTCTCGGCGGTGGTCTGCTCGGCTCTCTTCCTCCTGCATTTCGAGCCCCGGCACTTCTTCTCGGCGAACTCAATCGGTCTTATCTACACGGTCCTGATCGTCGCCTGCTCGGCTGCCTCGGTCATTGGTCAGACCTATCCCCAGTTCGTCCCGATTGCCGGCGCGGCGCTCACTCTGACGATTTTCTTCGGTCGCCGGGTGGCTCTGGTCTTGATTTTCCCCCTGCTTGTGCTGATTGCGGTGGACAGGCTTGTCGGTGGCAGCCATGCCATTGCCTTGCTCTGCGCTTCTCTGGCAGCGGTGCTCGGTTATTCGCGAGACCGCAAGTCTCTCATGTTTACCGGGCTAGTCATAGGACTCGCCCAGGCCGGCGGTTTCTTCCTCGCATATGCCATGGCCAAACTCCTGCCGTTCTTGAGCCTGGGCTCGACACCATGGCTGGTGCTGGCACCGCATGTTTCGCTTCCGTCTTTCAACAATCTCGGACAGGCGGTAGGCATGGAGTTCGCCGGCGGTCTCTCGTCGTCGATCATCGCCATCGGCTCTCTGCCGTTTCTCGAGAACATCTTCGGTCTGGTCACGCCTTTCCGCCTTGCGGAGCTCGCAGAAGCCGATCAGCCGCTCCTCCGCCAGCTCGAAGAGAAGGCACCGGGAACCTACCAGCACAGCCTCGCGGTTGCCAACCTTGCCGAGGCCGGCGCCAAGGCGATCATGGTCGACGTCAAGCTGGTGAGAGCCGGCGCGCTCTACCACGATGTCGGCAAAATGGTCCGTCCCAGGTTTTTCATCGAGAATCAGCTCGGTGCCGTCAACCCGCACGATTCGATGTCGCCTGAGGACAGTCGCGATCGAGTTCTTGCCCATGTAACAGACGGACTGGAGCTGGCGCGCAAATATTCGCTTCCCAAAGCCGTGAGCGACTTCATCCCCATGCACCAGGGAACTACCCTGATGGCTTATTTCTATCACAAGGCCTGCGAGCGGGACGGGCGTGACAATGTCGACGCTCTCTTCTATCGCTATCCCGGACCCAAGCCATCCTCAAAGGAGACCGCCATCGTGATGCTCGCCGATGTCAGCGAGGCCGTCACTCACAGCATGAAGGACCCCAGCGAGGAGGAAGTGGAGGCTGCCCTGACCAAAGTCTTCCAGGCTCGTTGGGACGATGGGCAGTTCTCGGAGTCCGGTCTGACTTATGACGAGCTTCAGCGCGTCAACCTGGCTTTCGTTCGAGTCTGGCGTACCCTTCACCATGAGCGTCTCAAGTATCCTTCCACCACCACCGGCAAAATGCCGGTGCCGCCTGAAGTGGAGAAGACGCCTCCTGAGAAGCAAGGACCGGAGGCAGAGAAGCCAAAAACCGAAGTGAGAGCCGGCATCACTGCCAGTGATACCGTAGAGCACGAGTCCGAAGGAGTCAAACGCGGCGAGAGCTGTTCTTAGCAGTGTTTTTTCATACTCGACTCGCCTTCTACTTCTCTTCTACTCGGCTCCGGTCTCCCGATCGCGCAGTCGGGTCCTGTTGGTGACGCCGGTCATATAGAGTGTGTGCTCGATGTCGCTTGCCGAGCGGGCCGAAAAGTCCATGCTCACGATTGCTTTCTCCTGGGTGATCACCTTTCTGTCCACCAGGTCTACGGCGCGCAGGGCCGAATAGAGGATCTCTTCCTTCACCACGGCTTGGGCCAGGAGCTCCTTGACCACAGGGGCAATCTGGTTGTAGTTGACCTGCAGGCGCTCCTGAACGCTTTCGGGAACTCGCGATTTCTCGAGGATCCCGCTTGCAGCCAGGAGAGTGATCAGATCCCTGGCTTTGTTCTCTCGGCTCTTGTAGGTCGCCACCTCCGCCATGGCCTGCACCACCGAAATCCCCCTGGTCTTGATCTCGCCCAGGCTGGCGAAGGCCTCTTCGACGGTTAGAGTTTCGTTGTCGAGACACTCTTGCAGGATCACAGCTTTCTCGACGAGTTGCCTGCCGATGCTGGTGGACTTGATCAGGGCCTCGCCCAGGCAGCAGGCATTGACCACCGAATCGACGAGGCACTGCCTGATCTGTCTTTCGGGGAGGATCTTTGCCTCGAAGAGAAAATCTCCCAGCAGGGGAGCGTTCTTCAGGGGCATGAAGCGATAGCCCCGATTGACCTCGAGCTGCATCAATTGTTTCTCTCGGTCCCGGGCGAAGCGCAGGGACTTGATTCCCTGGTCGCGGATCACCTGACCCCGTCTCACCAGTTGCTGGATGATCAGGGTGCGAGCCACCAGGACCTGGGAGACATAGCCCCGGTGGCAGACTATATGGCCCAGGGGAAGCGAGGTCTTCTGATTGGCCTCGAGACACTCGGAAAGAATGTTCGGGCTGATCACGCCGCTGTCGAGCAAAAGCTGCCCGAGCTTATTGGTGTCCTTGTCTTCCGGCTGGATTATGCCGGTATCCTCGAAGCCTTCGTCCAGGGAGAGATTTCTCTGATGGCAGGCTTTCAAGACCGAAACCGCCTCATCCAGCCCGAGAAGACCGTCATTGACCATGAACTGGAGGTCGAGAGCGACGCGCAACTGGCTGTCGTTGAGATAGCCCGAAACCACCAGGACCTTGCCCAGGGGCAGTCCCTGAGCCTCGAAATTGCCCAGGGCTTCCTGAATATAACCCGATGAAATTATCTCTGCTTTGAGGAGCAGATCGCCTATCCTGACATGCTCGATGGTTTGCGACACTATTCTCTCCCGCTCTGGAACTCGAAAAACGACACGCTCGACTGTCCGTAGTCTCGCCGGTCAGTCAGCTCGAACAGCTCGAAATCCGACTGCTCGACTTCGAGATCTACCATTTTGGCATGCTCGACCATGAGGATTCCACTTGTGCGTAGAATCCTCCGGCGGCTCAGAATCGGCAGGATGCTCCGGCAAAGAGGGCTCTGATAGGGCGGATCGGCAAAGATTATATCGAAGCTGTCTTCGGGGAGCTGTTTGAGGATTTTACGGGCATCACCGATTATCACGTCGGCTCTATCCGAGTATTTGAGAGTTTCCAGGTTTATCTCCAGGTCCCCGGCCAGACGGCTGGCAATCTCGATGGCGGTGAGGGCTCGGGCTCCCCGGCTCAGTGCTTCGATACCCATGATGCCGCTGCCGGCGCAAATGTCGAGAAAACTGGCATCCACCACCCGCGTTCCGAGAATATTGAAGATTGCCTGACGAATCTTCGAGGATGTCGGTCTAGCCTCTCTTCCTTTCGGACTCGAAACGACGCGACCGCGCGCCTCTCCGCCTGTTACTCTGAGTGTCATGGGTTCCGCTCGGGGACGCCGCTTAACAGATGGCTAGCTTACTACAGAATTGAGCGCCGGTTGTAGTAACATGGTTCTTTCAACATGGTGTTATCCGGCGCCTTCCGTTTCCAGTATCGGAGGTGCCGAGAGCAGGCGAATGAAACCGAGACGAATCGCAAGAAAGCTGGCCCTTATCGTGCTTGGCCAGCTCCCCCGGGAGCCCGAAGCTCTCAATGAGATGGCCATCGAGGATCTGGTCGCCAGGTCGCTCCACAGCCTCACCGAGCACGCTCGCCAGCTGCTCTCCGATGCGGAAGGGGAGCTCAGGACCGTCACCAGCGAAATCGTCGATTTCGAGGTGGACCACCCTGATAATGCCCAGCGTGTCGAAGAGCTCAAAGAGGTTCCGGTAACCACGGTGTTTCTTCGCAGGCAGGTGGAGAGGATAGACCGAGCTCTGGCGCTGCTCTCGGAGTCCCTCGATCTGCCCGAGCTGGCCCTTCATGCTGGAAAATCGAGCATTGTCACTACCTGCTCCAAATGCCACGCCTCGAGCACGGTGCTCATCAACCGGGCCGATCGCTCGGAGGTGAGGCAGTTCGCCCTGCAATTGCTGAACACTTATCTCAAGAATCGAGGCAAAGTCGAGGATCTGGTCAAGAAAGTGAAGTCCAAGTGGCGGCCTGAGCGGATGATGAGCATCGATCGGGATATTCTGCGGCTCGGCTGCACCGAGCTCTATTTCCTGTCTGAGATCCCTGTGCGGGTGGCGGTGAATGAGGCTGTGGAGCTCTGTCACGAGTTCGCCGATCAGAAGGCTGCCAGATTCATCAACGGCGTGCTTGCCGATCTCGTGGAAGACGCCAGTTACTTCCGCGAAACCGGAGAGCACAAGACCCCGACCGAGTCAGAAGAGCCGGTCGCCTGATTCTCGAAAGCCAATGACGGAGCGGAGACGACAGCATGAGTGAAGAAGGTGAGAAAAAAGGCTGGTGGGGATCCACAGTCGGCAAGCTGAAATCAGCTCTGGCTAAAACCAAGTCTGCGATTCAGGAATCGGTTGGCGGTCCGGAGGAAGTTCTGGAGGAAGCACTGGAGCAGCCAGAACAGTCGATTGCCCCGGAGCAGAGCCTCCCGGAATCAGTGAGCTTCGCACCGGATATGGTGAAGGTCCGGTCTCAGGACACGACTCAGTCTTCAAGCCCGGCTTTCTCGCCTGCAGAGTACAGGAGCCCGGATCAGGTGACGGAGCAATCTCCGGTGCGAGATCCGAGTCATGCAAGCGATCAAGTTCCGAGTCGAGTTTCCGATCAAGTTTCGAGTCGAGTTCCCGATCAAGTCTCGAGTCGAGTTCCCGATCAAGTCTCGAGTCGAGTTCCCGATCAAGTCTCGAGTCGAGTTCCCGATCAAGTCTCGAGTCGAGTTCCCGATCAAGTCTCGAGTCAAGTTCCTGATCAAGCTTCTGATCCAGTTGCTGATCAAGTTGCTGATCAAGTTTCTGGTCACGTTGCTGGTCAGGTTTCGACTGCCGGCCAGACCCGCGAACCAGTACCGAAGGCCTTGGCGACTATACCGGCACGACCTGAGAAACATGAGCCCCAGCGCTTGATTGCAATCGACGAGGACTATCTGGAAAACCTCGAGGAAAAGTTGATCAAGGCTGATATCGGTCTGGAGAACGCCGAGACCGTGGTCAATCATCTGAAAGCCAGGGTCAAGGGTGAAAACTGGAGCCCGCAGCAGGTGATGGATTTCCTCAAGAGCGAATTCGCCGGTATTCTCAAATCGGCTCCTTCCTCGAAGGTCGAATACAAACCTGGCTCGGTGAACATCTATTTGATAGTCGGGGTGAACGGCACCGGCAAGACCACCAGTATCGGCAAGCTTTGCTGGCGCTTCAAGAAAGAGGGCAAACGTGTCCTCATGGCTGCCGGTGATACGTTCAGGGCGGCTGCCGAGTCCCAGCTCGAGATCTGGTCGCAGCGCGCCGGTGTCGATATCGTCAGGCTCGAGGACGGCTCGGACCCCGGCGCCGTGGTCTTCAAGGCAATCGCCCGTGCGCGTGAAGAGAATTACGATTGTCTCGTGATCGACACTGCCGGCCGGCTGCACAACAAGACAGACCTCATGAACGAGCTCAGGAAAATCCGTTCGGTCATCGATAAGCATGGCGCTGGACTCCCTCTCGAGTCTCTGCTCGTCCTCGACGCTTCCACCGGGCAGAATGGCTTGCAGCAAGCACGCGTATTCACCGAGGTCTGCTCTCTGACCGGGGTAGTCCTGACCAAACTGGATGGCACCGCCAAAGGTGGCATCGTCTTCAGCATTGCCCGCGACCTCAAGATACCGGTGAAGCTCATAGGGCTCGGCGAGCAGATCGATGATCTCCGCGATTTCGAGCCGGAGCTCTTCGTGGAAGCATTGTTCTGAGGCTCTGAAAGGTTAATTCAGGCAGTTTCTTTATTGAGCTTGGCAATCGAGCTCGAGCCTGAGGCAGAGCTATAGGAAGACGGAGCATGGAGCTGCGGAACATGATGAAGCTCGAGCTCCTGCTCTTTGCGGAGATGCCGTGTGGCAATCAGGGCACCCATTGCCGGGAAGCTCAGACCAAGGGTGATGAGCAGACCGGTAGCGAGGACATCCACGAAAGAGACAGCAAAATAGCTTCCCATGACCAGTCCCAGGATCGAGTTGGCAGCAAGAAGAGGGATCAGGAGACCGATGCCGAGCAGGAAAGGGTTCCAGGTAGCGGCTGCGAGTTGAAGGCTGGTTCCGGTCTTGAAGCTTCTGTTTTTGCGGCATACCAGATAGGTGCCGCCACTGAGGACGGCCGCTGCCAGGAGCCAGTGTGGTCCGCCCAGATAGAATATTGGATTGACCAGGCTGAACAGAGAAAGCCCGGCGAATATCACCGTGGGGGTGCAGAAAGCAGCCCTGGAGTAAGGGATGATCCGGTTGGCACCGATTGTTCCATCGAGGTTCTTGATCACCCGGTTGGCCAGTACAGTGGCACCCAGGGAAGTGGCCATGAGACCCAGCCCGATGGCGGAGAGAGTGAGGAAGTCGGTGACCGGAGGCAGGGTGCCGGTCATGAGCAAGCCCACCGCCAGCGGCGAGAAGGCGGCCGCGGTGACGATGGAAGCCTGAATGGCAGTCCAGAGCTTGCCGCCCTGCCAGAGGTGTTTCTGGTAGGTGAACAGGGTGTTGAAGATTATTGCCGGCATCGCCAGGAAGGCCACGACATAGGTCATCATCGCCTCGGGATAGAAGCCCGGTACCAGGGAGAGGAGAGTCATATGAGAAGCATAGGTGAGCATCACGAAGAGCATGAGGCCCCCGGCGGCTCCGGTGGCGCTGACCAGCATCGACCAGGGCAAGCCCATCCAGGCCGGAAGGTCCCGAGCCGCTGCCGGAAGGTCGGTCTTCTGGTCCATGATCGTGCAGGCTGCCAGCCATTCTTTCTCTGAGGCGGAAGGGTCGGCGATAATCGCTCTTGCCTTTTCGTCCGGGAGTTTGCCGTTTGTAGCCATTTTCTGATCTCTGACCGACGATGTTTCCCGAGCTACTGCTCGTTTGGTCGACTGAGTGGGGCGATCAAGAGCTCCACTCTTAAAGATTTACCCACAGGCTGTGATTAGTCTCACAAGCTCCGGTTAAATTCACAGTATCCGATTAATGCGTGGCCTGCTACAGGGTTAATACGGAGTGCCGTGACATTGAGCAAAAGCAGCACCTGGTCAGTCGAAAGGCGCTATCGTGGCTTGCGTTGGAGAGGCTGCCGCAGGTAACGCCAGCCTCTCTCGGTTTTATCCAGCGAATTTACTTAGGCTGTCAGCCCTTGAGGCTGGCGATCAGATCCAGGGCGTCCGGGTTCTCCACAGAGGCGGTGTCTCCGGGTCCGTCTCCGACATAGGTGTTCCGTATTGATTTACGGACAATCTTACCGGAGCGGGTCTTGGGCAGGGCCGCTACGGTATGGATTCTCTCCGGTCTCATCACCGGACCGAGTTTATGTCCCACCAGTTGGCGCAGGTCCTCGGTGAGCTCTGCCGATTCTTCACAGCCGGGCATGAGGACCACGAAGCAGACCAGAGCCTCACCCTTGACCTCGTGAGGGACGCCGATGACGGCAGCCTCGGCAACCTTGGCGTGCTCCACCAGGACCGACTCGACCTCACCGGGACCGACACGTTTGCCGGCTACTTTGATGGTGTCGTCGGACCTTCCGAAAAGGAACCAGGAGCCGTCCTCGTCGACCTTGGCCCAGTCGCCGTGATACCAGACTCCTTCATACTTGCTGAAATAGGTGTCGATATAACGCTCGTCATCCTTCAGGAAAGACTTGGTCATAGAAGGTCCGGGCTTCTTGCAGACGAGGTGGCCGATTTCGTTCTTGATACTCTTGCCGGACTCGTCGAAGACGTCGATGTCCATGCCCAACCCGGGGCCGCCCAGGGAGCAGGGCTTCAGAGGCATGACCGGGAGCGGGGTGAGCAGACCGCCGACGATTTCGGTTCCGCCGGAGATGTTCATGATCGGGCAGCGCTTCTGACCGATTTTCTCGAAGGTCCACATATAGCTGTCTTCGTCCCAGGGCTCGCCGGTGGAGCCGAGCAGGCGGATGCTGGACATATCACGTTTGCTCACCCATTCCTCGCCGTATTTGCGCAGGGCACGGATGGCCGTTGGACTGATTCCCAGGGTGCTGACCTTATGAGTCTCGACAATCTGCCAGATCCGGTCCGGCTCCGGGAAGTCCGGAGCACCTTCGAAGATGACCAGGGTGCCTCCCCAGAAATAAACACCGATCATCTCCCAGGGGCCCATCATCCAGCCGATGTCTGTGACCCAGAAGAAAACGTCGTCGGTCTGGACGTCGAAGCAGAAGCCCAGCTCTTTGGCGATCTGGGCCATGGCTCCGGCATGGGTATGCACGGTGCCTTTGGGCTTGCCGGTGGTGCCGGATGTATAGAGGTACATGGAGGGGTGCTCGGCATCGAGGTCGGCTATGGTCTCAGCCGGCTTGACCGCGGCGATGGACTCGGCGAACCAGATGTCTCTGCCTTCTGCCATATTGACGGGATTTTCCATGTGTTTGACGACGATGATATGCTCCAGTCCCGGTAGGGTCGCAGCCGCCTCATCAACGTCTTTCTTGATCTCGACCAGCTTGCCTCTTCGGGAGCCGCCATCGGCGGTAATCAGAACCCGTGCCTCGCTGTCTTCCAGTCTGGCAGCCAGAGCCTGGGCGCCGAAGCCGCTGAATACCGGTACCGCTACCGCGCCGATCTTGAAGCAGGCGAAAAGCGCTGCCACCACCTCCGGTATCATCGGCATATAGAGTCCGACTGCATCTCCGGGTTTTACGCCCAGGGACTTGAGCAGTCCGGCGGTGCGGCAGACCATCTCATTGAGCTCGCCGTAGGATAGTTTGCGGGCCTTCTTGTTTTCGCCTTCCCAGATAAGAGCCGGGTGATCGGCGCCGACACTGACGCGCGTTCCCAGTTTCTGCCCTTTGGTCTGGTGCCAGTCCAGGACATTGTCGACGATATTGAGCTTGCCGTTGACGAACCAGTTTGTGTGGGGGAATCCTTTCGAGTCGTCCATTATCCGGTCATAGTCCCGGGTCCACTTGAAGCCCATATATTTGAGCGCTTCGGTCCAGAACCAGTCGGTGTCTTCGGTGGAGCGCTTGATCAACTGGCGCCAGTCTTCGATGCCCTGGCTCTTCATGAAATCCACCACGCGGGTTTCGAGGTATTTGCCCTGGGGTTTCCAGATTACGTCTGCCAGTGTCATGCTCATCGATAAGACCTCTTGACTGTATGCGAAAAGAACTTGTCCGGTCCCCGGCAGTCAGCCTGCCAGCCGGATGACGAAAGCTATATATTACATATGTCCCGGTCCGTGAGCCTCAATGTTAGAGAAAAATCCTAATTTCCCAGGCTGAGAACCACCCAGACAGGCAGATGATCCGAGCCCACGGGCTCGAGTGTCCGGCGATCCAGGACGGAGCAGTCGGGACTTGCCAGCAGGTGATCGATGGGGAAGAATTCTCTCTCCGAGGAGATCTTGGGATTCTCTCGCTCCTCTTGCAACCGTTGGCTGTGATGCGTCTCCAGCGACTCCCGTTTTATATAATACTCTGGTCAGAGCAATGTCGCGGGTGAGAATCCATGGCTCCCAGGTTCGAGGTATATCTGGCACTTGGCGATTCGATGAGCATCGACTACTATCCTTTCTATGACCTGGGTGAGACCGTAGAGGAGGAGCGTCTGGTGGGAGCCGCCTCTTTACTCTATAAGAACGATTCTCAGATCTGGCCGGAATTCGAAGGACGTGATTTGACCACCTTGCAGAGGGGGATAGAGTTTTTCAATTACACATTCGATGGTGCCACCACCAACGACCTTCTCGAGCGCTCCGGTTCGATAGCCGCTCATGCCGGAAAACGGGTTCTGGCGACCCTCACCATAGGCGGCAACGATTTGCTTAATATGCATCTGAGGGGAGCGTCTCGTTCCGACAGAAAGGCTTTTCTCACCCACGAGCTCGAGGAATTGAGAGTGCGGTTCGACTGCATTCTGTCGATGTGTCTCTCCTCGATATCCGACATTACCATTGTGCTCACAACAGTCTACGATCCCACCGACGGAACGGGCATGATGCCCGGCGCCGGACAGAAGACCTGGGGTAACTTCGATCTTGATTATCTCCACCAATACAATGATTTCATCAGGACCACGGCAGCTTATGGAAAAAATCTCCTGCTTGCCGACGTTCATGGCTCCTTTCTTGGACACGGCTCCCGGGCGCGGGAGAGCGCCGACTTCTGGTACTGGAAACCCAGTCCCATCGAGCCGGGAGCCCGCGGAGCAAGCGAGATCAGGAGTGTCTGGTTGAAGACCCTGTCAGGGGTCCTGGATTCGGCGATATAGCCGACGGTGCATTCGCGCACCGCGTCTGTCGGGGACCCTGGTCTGGGACCGAGGCAATAGAACATATCGCCGAGCCATGCCGGCAAATAGCAGAAGGGATGGCCCTCATCAGGCTTTTCGAGAGGCTCGCGGAGGTTCCTGGTCGCGGTCAGGAACAATTGCGGAGAGACCTTTTCCTTTCCGAGATAGCAGAGGGCTCGAACTACCTGTCCGAACGGGGTATCGGCCAGGGTCATTTTCCTGTGGCTGGTGGGTTTGAACCTGACGGTCAGATGGCCTATCCTGAAGGAGCTGGTATTTCCACTGGTGGCAAACCAGACTTCATTCTCGGGGCGATTGACCGCAGAAATGTCGAGCTCGAAGGCTATATCGGCTGCGTGCCTGATGATCGTGCGACCGAAAGATTTGGCTTTGACAGTGGCAAGCTCATGGAGCGAGACTTTTCTGGTCCGTCCCGGGAGCCGGAAGACTCCCGGGATTATTCGAATGAGTTCTTCGCGGTAAACCAGCCGGCTGACGGCATTGTCTACGGCTGACCGGGTCCCGAAGCCGAGCAGGTCGCGGGTCGTAAGCAGGTGCTCTCGATCGCGACTGGCCAGGTATGAGCGTATTTTGCCGATTGTCGACATGGCGGCTCCGGTTTCGGGGTTGTATATGTAGACGAGCGAGGCAGGGTGTTGGTTCAATTTCTAAGAGAGAATCTCGCGAGATTCGGTGTCCTCAAGCCGGTTGGAACGAAGGTTGACGTGATTTAGCTGAAATATGACTGGGAGGACAACTTTTTTCGCAAAAATTTGACCGCTGAGTCATATTCACTCGCGATGGCACTTTCATGAGAGAGAATCTCGAGATTCACGATTGGATTGCGGAAGCAGAGAGAGGACCGGGAGATTTTCTCTCAAACTAGAATCCGCCGGGCGTCCATGTTGGGTCGAGACCGAACCGGGATACATTCATGAAGGTCTGTTCTCAATTGACCATGTCATAACGCAGCTTTTTCGCCTTTGCTCTTAGCGATTCGGCTGCCTGCTTCTCGCCTTGCTTCTCCAGATGATTGGCGAACTCGTCATAGAGATCGGTGATGACAGCAGGATTCAGCTCCGGGACTTTTGAATAGAGCTCGATAGCCATCTGATACGCGGCTTTGCCTTTGGTCTCATCGCCTCTCAGATAATAGATCCTGGCGAGATGGCTGAGGTTCTCGCCGTACTTCTCACCGTCTTTCCCGTAGAGAGTCCCTTCGATCTCGGTGAGCTCCTTTTGCATAGCGAGAGCCGCCTCATATTCCTTCTGCCTTACGAGTACCGTCACCAGAGCATGCATGAGGCGGCGCTGCTGGCGGATGAACTCTGACTTCCTCTCTTTTTCCTTAGCCAGCTCTATCGCCTGCTCAAAGGCTCGGCGAGCATCGGCGAGCTTACCGGCATGCAGATCGATACCGGCTTTCCGCTCCAGGGCATTCAGATAGTTTTCCCTGGCCCTTTTGCCCTTGCCCCTTCTCAAGATTGCAATCGCCCGGCTGGCATAGTGGTCAGCCTTCTCGTAGGACCTGCTCGCATCCAGGACATTGGCAAGTCCCAGGCATGCGTCAGCGGTGAGTGCCAGATTCGGCGGTGACTCCTGCCCCCCCTCTTCCTGTATTGAAAGGGCGAGCCGGAAGAGCTTCTCGGCTTTCTCGTAATTGAGCCCCCGGGCTGCTTCTGTTCCGGCTTCTATAAGCTGAGCCGGATTGCGTGTTTCTTTGCCGTCGAGTTTTTCGTGACCCGGACCGGAGATTTCCTCGGCTTTTTCTCTGAGGCTTGCAGCACCTTCACGATCACCTGCCAGGGCAAGGGCTGATGCCAGGCGCTCTATCGTCTCGTGTTTAAGAGAATCCCTGGCTATGACTCGATCGGCCAGGCCGAGCGCTTCTTTCAGGAGAGGAATAGCCTGAGCATTTCTGGACTGTTTCACCAGAATATCGGCTCGCGCCAGTTTGATCTCGATTAGATGCAGACCGACCTCACGGTTGTCGCTGCTGGCTTTTTCAGGATCGAAGCGAGAGAGCCAGATTCTCTCGCACTCGAGAAGGCTTCTCAGGGCTTCCTTCTCCCCTTCCTTTCCCTGCTCCTTTTGCAGACGGGCCAGAGACTCCAGGGTGCGAGCCTCCATATAGGTGTTGGCACCTGCCTGTCTGGATAAAGCAAGGGCCCTGGCATAGCTCTTCTTCGCCCCTGAGTAATCGCCCTTTCTCGAGGCTGTCTCGGCTGCCTCGAAAGAGGACTCCCATTGTTGATTCAGGCTTTGGAAACTCGCCAGATCGCCTGCGCAACCGCCTGCAATTATTGCGATTACGAGGGTGAGAGCCGGAGATATCGTCGGTCTCATGGCGAGATTCTCGATCAGGAGCCCATGAAAAGGCTCGACCAGTTCACCTGTCTGAAAAAGACCTCGCAATCGAGGACCACACAGCCCAGTAGATTGGCTATGAGTACGGCGGACCAGACTAGTTTTGGAGGGTGTCTCTCGAGGAGCATGAGGACTGTTCCCTCTACCATGATCGAATAAGTACCGAAGAGTGTCAGCCCCCAGGGTCCTTCTCCGGCGATATAGGGGCCGAGTCCGAGAATGAGACCCAGAAAGGAGGCGAAATTCATGAGCAGGGAGTCGAACATGGAGCGAGGCAGGTTGCCCCATTTCATGCGCCAGAGAATGAAGCCCTCCACGAGCATCAGGGGAATGAACTGGAAAATGTAGAAATCAAGCATCGCTTTCGGAGAACCTGTTTCATTCTAGTATAAGCTGGCGGCCGTCAGCGTGCGCCGGTCTTGCGGGGGATCTCCGGTGGGGGATCTCCGGTGGGGGCGCTCCGGCTGGGGATCTCCGGTGGCTCTTCAAGCAAAGCAGGACCTTGGTTACAAAACTCGTCAGGCGCCCAGTCGGGCGAGGCGGCGCCGGTGCTGTTTGTTTCGCTGATTCTTTTCTGCTGCTACTTTTTCTTTTGCTTGTGCCGGGGACTGACCGCCTCTCACGATGTCGGCAAAGAGCCTGTGAACTCGCAAGTCATCGGTGATTTCGGGGTGGAAAGTAGTGACCAGGAAATTTCCCTGTCTGGCCATGACCACCGAGCCCTCTAAGCTTGCCAGGGTCTCTACGTTCTCTCCGCAAGACTTGATCATCGGAGCCCGGATGAAAACCGCTCGAAATGGCTCGGGACCCAATACCGGTATCGCGATATCCGCTTCGAAACTGGCTTTCTGCGGTCCATAGGCATTACGCCCGATGGTTATGTCCATGAGGGAAAGAGGAATAAGGGGCGATGCTTCGATGTTGCTTGCCAGCATTATGCTACCCATACAAGTACCGTAGACAGGCATGCCGTCTTGCGCTCGTTCCCTGATCCGGACCAGAAGCTGCTTCGCCTGGGCTTCGGTGAGCCTGGCGATAGTGGTGGATTCGCCGCCGGGGATGATCAGCCCGTCGACGGCGTCCAGATCCTCTTCGTAGCGCACTGCCAGAGCCCGGAGACCGCAGGCTTCGATGGCGGCGAGATGTTCGGCGACATCGCCCTGAAGGGCCAGAACTCCCACTGTTTTCATTGAGCTGCTCCGGGATTGCATGTGCTTCTCCTTTTCTGTACTTATTCTGTACTTGCCAGCCTCTGCCTGCCAGCCTCCGCCTGCCAGCCTCTGCCTGCCAGCCTCCGCCTGCCAGCCTCTGCCTGCCAGCCTCTGCCTACCAGCCTCTGCTTGCCAGCTCTTCGCCGGGCGCAAGGGAGCGGACCGAGCGGCCGACCATGGGCTCACCGAGGTTTTTGCTTATCTCGGCGAGCATCTCGGCATCCTCGTAATAGGTGGTTGCTTTCACAATCGCCTGGGCGCGTTTCATGGGATTGCCCGACTTGAAGATTCCGGAGCCCACGAAGACTCCGTCCACGCCGAGCTGCATCATCAGGGCAGCGTCTGCGGGAGTGGCGATACCGCCGGCGGCGAAATTGACCACCGGGAGCTTGCCTTCTTCTTTGACTTTCTTGACCAGCTCGAAGGGAGCGCCGATGTCCCTGGCGTAGCTCATCAGCTCGTCGTTCGCCATGGTGGTGAGCTTGCGAATCTCGCCCAGGATCGATCGGGCATGCCTGACTGCCTCCACAACGTCGCCGGTGCCTGCTTCACCCTTGGTACGGATCATCGCCGCCCCTTCGCCGATTCTTCTCAGGGCTTCACCGAGGTTGCGGGCGCCGCAGACGAAAGGAATATCGAAGCGGTTCTTTTCGATATGGAACTGCTCGTCGGCAGGGGTGAGGACCTCGCTCTCGTCGATACAGTCGACTCCGAGAGACTGGAGAATCTGCGCTTCCACGAAATGACCGATGCGCACTTTCGCCATGACCGGGATCGAGACTGCTTCGATGATGGAGGTGATCAGCTCGGGATCGCTCATCCGGGCGACGCCGCCATCGGCGCGGATATCGGCGGGCACCCGCTCCAGGGCCATGACCGAGACTGCCCCTGCCTCCTCGGCGATTTTCGCCTGCTCGGCGTTGACCACATCCATGATCACTCCGCCTTTGAGCATCTGAGGCAGAGCTCTCTTGACGCGCTCGGTGCCTGTGGCCCGGACCGGTGATTTGCTCCGGTCGGCATCGGTGCTTGCTTCTTTAACGGTTATCCTGGTGGCCATTCTCTTCTCCTTTCATTTAGATGAATGCGTGCCCGCTGCCCTCGAAAACCCGTTGCCGGGAGTATTCGCTTTTACTTATTACTTGCTGGATATAGGTCTTGATGGCGCGGCCGAGCATTTTTACTCCGCGCGCGATGGTCTCTTCGTCGGTTTGAATGAAACACAATCTGATGAACTGAGTGTTTTGAGCCGAGAGGAAACAGAGATCCCCCGGTGCGTAGGAGACGCCTTCCTGGCGGGCGAAGGTCATAAGCTCCCGGCTCGAATAGCCCTCCGGCAGCCTGAGCCAGATGAACATGCCGCCGTTGGGGCGTGACCAGGTAATATCGCATCTGGTGCCGTCCGCCGCTTCGATATTGCCGAGCTCCTTCTGGAGAGCGGCCAGCATCGCGTCTCGGCGGCTCTTGTAGGTAGTCCGAACCGATTGCAGGTGCTTCTCGTAAAAGCCGTTGGCCAGGAACTCCGCCAGGATCACCTGGGAGATGGAGTTGGTCGAGAGGTTAGAGGCACGCTTGGCGATCACCAGGCGCGATAGCACCTCGGGCGGTGCCACCAGCCAGCCGAGCCTGAGGGCCGGGCAGAGAGCTTTCGAAAAAGTCCCCTGGTGGATCACTATGTTCTTGCCGCCTGGCATCGCCCGCAGCGAAGGAATCCGCTCGCCCTGATAGCGCAGATCCGAGACGAAACTGTCCTCGAGAATCGGCACCTGATACTGGGTGGCTAGCTCGATCAGTCCCGCTCGTCTGCTTGCCGACATGGTCAGCCCTGTGGGATTCTGGAAATCGGGAATCGTATAGATCAGTTTGGGACGCTGGCGTTTGAGAATGGTCTCGAGCATGTCCAGGCGCAGCCCTTCGCTGTCGAGAGACACCGGCAGGCAGCGGGCCTGACGGCTGCGAAAACTGCAGATCGCCCAGAGATAGGTCGGGTCTTCGCAGGCGATCAGATCGCCCGGATCGATCAGCACCGTGCTCACCACGTCTATTGCCTGCTGCGAGCCGCTGACGATAAGGAGATTCTCGTCCGAGACATCCATGCCCGAGCGGGAAAGATAAGCGATCACCTCCCGGCGCAGGGCGGGATGACCTTCGGCGGGGCTGTACTCGAAAAATTCCGGTGCCCTCTCATGGTCGATGATGGACTGCAGGATCTGGACGAACTTTTCGTTCGGGTAGAACTCATCGGTGGGAATACCGCCGGCAAAGGAGATCGAGCCGGGCTGTCGTTCGTAGAAAGAGCGCTCGAGCCGGAACATCTCGTAGACTGTCTGGCTTGCCCTGGAGAAGCGCTCGTTCCAGACGATGGGCTCGAAGCCCTCGCTGCCTTCGCCGACCTCGCCGCTTTCGCCGACAGATCCTCCCGGAAGTCTGGCATAAGATCCCCTGCCTACGAAGCTCTCCAGATATCCTTCTTTGATAAGCTCGCTATAGGCCCGGGCTGCCGTTGATCGATCCACTCTGAGGCGGCTGGCCACCTCTCTGTTGGTGGGGAGCTTCTCGTTGGGTTGAATGCGGCCGTTTTCGATGGCGTCTCTGATCCTGTCGGCGATAAGCCTGTAGAGAGGCTCGTCGTTGCCGGTCTGGAGCTTGTCTTTCCCGGCTATCTCGTCCAGCCAATCTGGTCTGGTTTGTGAATTGGTTGGATGGCGGCTCGGCATTGTCTCTGCTTGTTGTGTCGCTCTAATCGTCCGGTCTTGCGACCGGTTTTCCGGCGAATCCGGGTCTCTATTCGGCCGGTAGCATAACCTGGATTGGCTGGCGGATCAATCCAGCCAATTTATTTGTTAAGTCGAGCTGTGCTGGCAGAGACCGTCCACTGTGGCGGCTATGGCTATCGACCAGACGATAAAGGCAATCAGGGAGACGAATAGCAGGAAGCCGGCAGCAGGAAGATTGGCGCACAGAGTGGCCAGGCCCGCCAGAGCGGCCGGTATCCAGACCGGCAAACCGCACCAGCCAATCCACTGGGGCAGCCCGCGACCGGTGAGAATGGCGGCAACTACAAGGAATCCCGAGGCGGCATAGAGCCCGTTCGAGACCAGGAAGCAGGAGGAAAGAGCCCGGTTGAGAGTCTCCCAGGCGATCAGGGAGAGCTCGTGGCGCGAATAGCTCGAGCCTCCGTAGAGGTACTGCTTGGAGATATCGGAGAAGAGGATGAGCATGTCGGCATTGGACTGGAGATTGATACAGACGGCCAGGACCGAGAGACAGAGACTGCCGGTGAAGAGCATCTTCCACTGATTGCTGACCACGTCTCTGAGAGTGAGAATCAGGAAGAAGAAGGAGAGGCTGGCGGCGGAAAGAGCCAGGCATGTGGCTTTCCATATGGCGGGATGTTGCGGGGGAAAATGCATCAAGCGCTCCAGGCTGAATTGATCCAGATGTCCGACCTTATAGGTCCAGAGACAGAGAAGCATGGCCACTGTGTGACAGACCGCGGCAGCCACGCATGCTCCCTGGAGGAACCGGTAGCTTCTTCGTTTCTGGCTGTCATGCGACTCGGTCTGAGGCGACCCGCTCACGGTCTTTCTCCCATCCGGCTAACTCTGGAATCAGGGGCGCAATACTTCGATGCCGCCCATATAAGGAACGAGAACGGCAGGCACCCTGACCGAGCCGTCTTTCTCCTGGTTGTTCTCGAGGATGGCTGCCAGAGCCCGTCCGATCGCCAGTCCGGAGCCGTTTATGGTGTGTATGTAGCGCGGCTTGCCGCCGTCAGACGGTTTATAACGAATATTGGCGCGCCTCGCCTGGAAGTCGGCGAAGTTGCTGCACGAGCTGATTTCTCTGAACCTGTCCTGGGCCGGGAACCAGACTTCCAGGTCATAACATTTGCGGGCGCAAAAACCCAGGTCGCCGGCGCAGAGGACAGAGCGCCTGTACGGAAGCTCGAGCTTCTCGAGAATCATCTCGGCGTCCCTGGTGAGCTTTTCGTGCTCCTCCTCGGAATTCTCCGGGGTGGTGAACTTCACCAGCTCGACCTTGTTGAATTGATGCTGCCTGATATAGCCCCGGGTGTCCTTACCGGCGCTGCCTGCCTCGCGTCTGAAATTGGGAGTGTAAGCGCAATGCAGGATAGGCAGTTGCTCCTCGTCCAGGGTTTCGTTGCGGTATAGATTGGTCACCGGGACTTCGGCGGTGGGAGTGAGATAGAGCTCGTCATCGGCGCACTTATAGAAATCGCCCTCGAACTTGGGAAGCTGTCCGGTGCCGACCATGCAGTCGCGATTTATCAAGATGGGCGGGAAAACTTCCAGATAGCCGTTGGCCCCGTGCGAGTCCAGCATGAAGTTCATGAGAGCTCTTTCCATGCGGGCTCCGAAATTCATCAGGACTGTGAATCGCGATTCGGCCACTTTGACGCCTCGCTCGAAATCGAAGACCCCCAGATCCGCACCGATCTCGAAATGATGCCGGGGATTCTCGATCACCGGGATCTCCCCCCATGTCGATACCACGACATTCTCGTTCTCGTCGGCGCCATCCGGGACGCTGGGATCGGGCATGTTGGGGATTCCCAGGCTCAGCTCGTTGAGCTTCTCCTCGAGTTCCTGGCGACGTTTGGAAATCTCTTCATGTCTTTGTTTGAGGTTCTTGGACTCTACTTTCAGCGCCTCTTTCTCTTCCGGCCTGGCGGCCCCCGTCTTGAAGGCTTCCGAGATCTCGTTCTTGCGCCTGTTAAGATTCTCCCATTCGGCGAGGATCTGCCTGTATTCGCCATCGGTGTCAATCAGCTCCTTGAGCGAGAAGCCTCCATTGCGTCTGGCTATGGCTTTCTCGACTGTTTCCAGATTTTCCCTGACGAATCGAAGGTCCAGCATAATCGAACTTTTTCCTCGGCGAGCGCGTCTCTAGTCGTTAAGACAAACAGGGAGCATTATAGCCAAGGAGGTCCAGGATTTCTCTATAGAGGGTGAGGGCGTCACCAAAGTGTTGCAATCAGGCAAGGAGGCGGGCCAGTGACAGTCAAGAAAATGAGCAAATCATCCAGACGCGACCTGATGCCCTGGCGGCAGGCTCTCGGCAGGCTCGGCGAGGACCTCGCTGCCGGGCATCTCGGCGCCCTCGGTTATTCGATTCTCGCTCGCAACTGGCGTCATGGCAGGCTTTGCGAGCTCGATCTCATCGCCAGGGATCCGGAATGCGTCCTGGCTTTTGTCGAGGTCAAGACTCGCTGTGCTCCTTCCGGATCGCTTGCCGATAGCTGTCAGAGCGCCATCGAGGCTGTCGACCTCGTCAAGCGGCGACGGATCAGGACCGCTGCTTTCGCCTGGCTCGCCGATTTGAGAGCTGAATCAGAACTTGCGATCAAGTCCCTGCGCTTCGACCTGGTGGTGGTGACCATCGACCGGCGCGATCTGGTGGCCGGCTACGGCGGCTCCCTTCTCATGGCTGATCGGGCCGGGGCTTCCATCTTGCATGTACCGGGAGCCTTTTTCTGATCTGCCATCACATTCAGTTCATGTTACGATATCTTCCCAATGAGTTCCCCCAACACAAGGCTGATGCCGGTCACGGCGACGATCTCCGCAGAGGATCATCTGCTCATCGGCGGTCTGGACACTGTCGAGCTTGCCGAGCGTTTCGGCACGCCTCTATGGATCATGGACTATCAGACTATCGTCCGGGCAGTTAACGACTGTCGAGAAGGTCTTGCTGCCGGCTTCCATGAAGCCGGCATCGGTTCCGGAGGAGCAGGAGGAGCGGGCTCGGGCTCCGCTGCCGGCGCTTCGGTGCTCTATGCCGGCAAGGCTTTCACCTGTCTGGCCATGGCGCGCATAGTCAGGCGTCTCGGGCTCGGACTCGATGTGGTCTCGGAAGGGGAGCTCTATACCGCGCTTAAGGCGGGGGTGGACCCTGAGACAATTTTTTTGCACGGCAACAACAAGTCCGACTCCGAGCTCGAGCGCGCTCTTCTCGCCGGTCCGGTCACCGTGGTTGTGGACGGAGTCGGGGAGCTCGAGCGTCTGGACAGCCTCGCTGCGAGACTGGAGCGCCAGGCCAGGATTCTCGTGCGGGTGACTCCGGGCGTCGAGCCTGATACTCACGACCATATCAAGACCGGGCAGGCCGACAGCAAGTTCGGAGTGCCTCTGGAAGACGTCCCTGACTTCGTGCGGCGCTGCCTGTCGATGCCCGGGACTATAGCGTTCCGTGGTCTGCACGCTCATATCGGCAGCCAGTCTCACGATATCGAGCCCTATCTGAGAATCGTCGATATTCTGGCCGACCTGGCTCTTCGCCTGAAAGAGATGGGAGTCGAGGTCGAGATGCTCGATCTCGGTGGTGGTCTGGGAATCGCTTATACCGAGAAAGACAGGCCATTGCCTCTTCACACCTGGGCCCGGGAGCTCAGCGCCGCAGCCGTCAAGGCTTTCGCCAGCCGCAAGTTGACCAGACCGCATCTCCTTCTGGAGCCGGGACGCTCCATAATCGGGCCGGCCGGGGTGACCATCTATCGTGCCGGTGACACCAAAGGATTCCCTTCCGGTGCCCGTTATGTATCCCTGGACGGGGGGATGGCTGATAATCCCCGTCCTGCTACTTATAACGCCCTCTATACCGCCCGGATCGCCAGTCGAATGAGCGCAATCGGCACGGATGACGTTACTACCCTTGTTGGTAGGTACTGCGAATCGGGCGATATAATCATAAAGGACGCGGGAATTCCAGTTCGAACTGGAGATTTAGTCGCGATCTTCGCGACCGGAGCCTACAACTACAGCATGTCCTCTAACTACAATCGTACCGGGCGACCTGCATGCGTCCTGGTCGACGACGGTAGGGCAGAGCTGATTCTCAGGAGGGAGACACTGGCCGACTTGATTCGTCAGGACCTGGTCCCTGACTGGTTGACCGACGATTGAGTCCGGAAGATCTTAAAGAGTGGAGATCAGTTACTTCGCCGAGCTTTGGAGCCAGATTCTAGACCTCTTCAGCGGGGTCGATGTCTGGCTGCATATAAAGGTCTTCTTTCAGGTCCTGATCATCGGCTGGATACTATTCTGGCTCTGGAGGCGGATCGTCGGCAGCCAGGCCGAGCGTCTGGTCAAGGGGGTTCTCGTTCTCGCCGGTATCTGGGCGATCTGTCTGGCTTTCGGTTTTACTCTCATCACCAGTCTTCTCCAGTTGCTGGTTCCTGTCGCTCTTATCGCCCTGGTGGTGATCTTCCAGCCGGAGCTCAGACGCGGGCTCAGTCATCTGGGCAAAGTGCAGACCCTGCGTTTCGACCTTTCTCTAACCGATGCCGATAAGGTTCGCTTCAGCCGGGACGTCGATCAGATAATCAATGCGGTCAGGGAGCTTTCCCGATCAAAAACCGGGGCTCTGATCGTCATCGAGCCTCTCCTGGGCGAAAGGGACTATGTCAGCCCCGGCACCACCGTGAACGCCGATATCTCTACGACTCTCCTTCTCACCATCTTCTTTCCGAACTCGCCTCTCCATGACGGGGCTGTGGTGATCAGGAAAAACAAGATCGTGGCAGCCGGTGTCATCCTGCCCATGACCGATGATCCGGAGCTCAGCTATCGTTATGGCACCAGGCACCGGGCGGCCATCGGTCTTTCGGAGACATATGACGGGCTCTGTATCGTGGTTTCGGAAGAGACCGGGGCTATCTCTGCGGCAAGCCGCGGGATGCTGGCAAGGTACAAGGCTGCCGAGGATCTCAAAGATCCGATCAGATATCTCTATACCCAGGGAGGCGACTCCAAGAGCCGCAGCACCGTTGACAGTTTCCTCTCGCTCTTCAGCCGCGGGCGCAAAGAAGAGACGCTCCCAGCTCTGTCACCGCCCGGCCGAGAGAGCGATTCTGGCAAGTTGGAGCGCGTCGCCCCGCTGGAGGCTAAGTCACCGGCGGACAGCAGTCCGAAAACCGAGCCGGAATCCTTATCTGAACCCGTATCTGAACCCGTATCTGAACCCAAGCCCGAACCGGAGCCGGAAGCTTCTACTGATACTACCGATGGTGAAGACGAGAGCAGCGTCTCCACTCTCAGCGCCGCCAAGACCGACTGAATATAGGGATAGAGCCTCAGGATAGAGCCTGCTCCATCTCCTCGAGGATCCTGGAAGCTGCCTCTTTGCGGTCACCGGCCCTGGTGATCGGTCTGCCTACCACCAGATAATCGGCCCCGTCCTCCAGGGCTCGAGCCGGTGTTACAATCCTGCTCTGATCGTCTTTCGCCGACCATGCCGGTCTGATTCCCGGAGTCACTATGACGAAGTCCTCACCCAGGGCTTCTCTGATCGGCCGGGCTTCCCTGGCCGAGGCCACGACTCCGTCGAGACCGGAGCGCTTCGCCATTCTCGCCAGGTCGATGACATGCTCGGTGATCGGGACCGAAACCGACAGCTCCCCGGCAAGCTCCGCTTCCGACAGGCTGGTGAGCACCGTAACAGCGATCAGAATCGGTCTTGGCTTGCCGGTCTCTTTCGCCGCTTCGGCGCTTGCCTGAAGGGCGGCTTCCATCATCTTGCTGCCGCCGGTGGCGTGGACATTGAACATGCGAACCTGGTGCCTGGTAACATTCCTTGCCGCTCCGGCGACTGTGTTCGGTATGTCATGGAATTTGCCGTCGAAAAAGACCTGGACTCCGGCCTCCTCGATCAAATCGAAGAGTCTGGTTCCGGCATGGCAGTAGAGCTCGAGACCGACCTTGAAAAAAGAGACCACCTCTTTCAGATCGTCGACCATGGCTCTGGCCTCATCCAGGCTGGATGTGTCCAGGGCGACTATGAGCCTGTCTCTGGTATCGATTTTCGACTTGATCAAGCCGCCCCCTTGTCGAAATGGCAAAACCCGGCAATCTATAGATCGCCAGGCATATCCGAGCTTCGCGCTCTCTGCCGTTTAGCCAGCGTTGGCTTTCTGCTGGTCGAGCTTGTAGCGTTTGACGAAGCGATCGACGCGACCTTCGGTGTCGACGATCTTCTGCTGACCCGTATAGAACGGGTGGCAGGCGCTGCAAATTTCGACCCGTATCTGTTTCTTGGTGGAGCCGAGCTTGACTTCCCCGCCGCAGACACAGGTGGCTACGACTTCGAAATATTCCGGATGAATACCGTCTTTCATTTCTCTATCTCTGACTGGAAAGTTATCCATGATACCAAACTCGGCCGGATCTTAATCCGATCGGGTCTATTTTGTAATGAGGTCCGATACACATGACAAATTTCTCAGTTGATCGGCTGCTTGATTTCCAGCCCGTCCAGTTTGGCGGCGCTTAGCCTTTCGCCTTCAACGCTCAAATAGACCTTGTCGTCGCCGGCCACCGAGGCGATGGTCTTCTGGACCTGATCGAGCCTGGCCTGCATGGAAGCAGGACCGCCGCCGGCGGAGAAGCGGTGCGACAGATTGAGATCGATGCCACCATCGGTGCGCTCCAGGGAGAGCAGTATCGTTCCTCTGGGAATCTCGCTGGCGATTCCCTTTTCGCTCTCGGATGAGTCCGGACCTTTGAGAAGCTGCTCCACCGCCGCTTTAATCGGCTCTTGACCGGTTCTGGGGCGCTCCACCGGAACCAGCTCGAGTTCTTCTCCTTGCTGCTTGACGAACCAGACCGTAATCGTCTTGCCGCGGGGGACGACCTGACCGGAGACATTCTTTCCGGCTTTGCCCAGATCTTTGAAAGGTCCCAGACCGAGAGTCCCGCAGCCAGCCAGAGCCAGTGGCGATAAGAGAAGGCAAGAAATGAGAAGGGAGGACAAGAAGGTTCGAGCCATGGGCGATCCTGCTGTGTAGTTGTTAGTATTCTGCCGAATCTATGGGCTCTGCGCTACCTTAGCCTGATAATTCTTGGGCACCAGTATAAGCTCGCCACGACCTTTCACAAGCGAGTTCTGGACTTCCAGATTGGAGAGGCGAAAGGCATGGGTGGTGGTATCGAGTCGGGCGAAATTGACGATCGGATTGAGCAGATCCGACAAAAAGGAGGCGAATTTCTCTGGCTCCACCAGGCAATCGGACTGGAGCCTGAGATCCTCCACCACGATCTTGGATCCGTCCACCAGGCGGGGCCGCCCTTCGATCTTGATGGGAACGCCGGTGTCAGGGCTGGCTCCCTGAGTGATCAGGGTAGCGTCGATTTTGAGCAGGTCGTCCTCGATCTTGACCCGGGGGCTGACTACGTCGAGCTGCTGCCGCCCCAGTCCGGGCAGATCGAGCTTGAGCCCTCGGAGCGAAGAGATCACTGCACGCGTCTCGAGGGCTTCGGTGGCATCAGCCTGGGTGAACTCGCTGTCTATGGCCAGGGCGATGGGGGTATTCAGACCGCCCTTTCGCTTGAAGCCCACCGGCTTGAACCAGATCGGGCTCTTGCTGGCCAGATCCACCGTGCCTATCCGGACCCCTTCGATCTGCGAGTGATCGAGCCTGATATCAACCGATTTGACTTTGCCGGCAATCAGATCGGTGAGGCTGTAAGTCCGTACTTTCGCTTTCACCTTGCCACCGAGTTTGCGCTTGAGCACCGCTCCGGTAATCTTGCTGGCCAGAAACTCGGTGACGAGATTGATACCGGTGACCTTCTGAATGGTTCGGCTGACCTTGCTGCCGATCGGGAATGACGGATCTGGTACCGTCGGTGATGTGGTATCGGCAGCGGTGCTGGGCAGCGGAGCGGCGAGCAAGCTCAAGGAGAATGCCGCAGCTGTCAGAAATGTTCTTGCCCTTCTCATGTTTCTCGAATTACCTGAATGCAGGCGATGTCCCGTAATCATCGGAATCTTACCAGGGGATCTCCGGGTAGCCGATGTGTTTTTCTTAACTTGGGAGACGGGCTCAGTCTTTGTCTTTATCGCGGTCTTTGCGCATGCGCTCGTTCAGGGCTTCTTTCAAGAGCTCGTTTTGCCGGAGCAGTGCTTTCAGGTGCTCGTTGGCGATAGCAAGCTCGGCCTGCAATTCGGCCACGGTCTGCTCGTGGCTCACCCCGGTGACCGGGTCCCTTCCAGGCATCTTGGGCAGAAGCACATAGCCCAGTTGCACCGCTTTGAGCGCGGCGGCAGTTCTGGTAGGCACTTTCAACTTGGCCAGGATACATTCGATATGCTTCTCTACTGTACGCAGCTTCATATCGAGCTCTTCGGCAATCTCTTTGTTGCGCAGATCGAGCCTGATCAGGACCTCGATCTCGCGGTCGGTGAGATTGCTGTTGGGAGCGCTGCTTGTCGGTTGTTGCTTGACCAGCTGGGTGATTTTGGGGTCGCAGTAAGGAAGACCGCGGGTAACCTGCTCGATGGCCTCGAAGAGGGTCCTGGGTCCGGAGCTTTTCAGGCAGAAGCCGCGGGCTCCGGCTCTGACGAGCTGGTTGTGATACTTGGTGGCATGGTAAGAGTCGGTGAGAACAAGAACATGAGAGTTGGGCAGCTCGGCATTGGCACGCCGACACAGCTCTACACCGTTGAGACCGTCGAGATCGACATCGGTCATGATGAAGTCGGGTCTGAGGCTCTTGATGATTTCATAGGCCGAGAGTCCGTCTGCCGCTTCGGCGATGATATCGACAACCTCGGAGACGACCCGCTTCAATCCGAATCTGATTAGCTCGTGGCGTTCACATAGGACGGTTCGGGGTCTGAACATTGATGGTCTCGATGCCGGTTGTAAAGATGTCTCCAAAGAATTCTCCGCTATCTACGGGGACAGGTTAATTGTAGCAATGCCCTGGGGAACTACCATCCTCTTTGGAATCCGCCTGCCTGTTGGCAAGGGTATATGTATATGCAGGGAGCGTCAATAGTGCCGTGCTTAGCCGGGGCAGGCTATATAGAGTCTTTAGATCTGGTGCAAAAACTGTAATAAATAAGTTTATGGGACTGAACAACATTCGATCATCTCTATTCGGCTTTCAAGCCCTTATCAACGTTCTCCTGGCCCGCTTCCCGGAGGCTGAGTCCGCCTGCAGCAGGGGGATCGAGCTCTGTCCCGATCTCGGCTACAACTACAAGCTCCGCGCCTACACACGTCTCAGGCAGGACAATCCCCTGGGGGCGGTGGAGGACTGTACCACCGAGCTGGTTCTCCGGGACGACGATGCCGGAGTCCTGGCCCTCAGGGCCTGGGCGAGCTTTCAAGCCGGCGACTATGAAGGGGTGGTCGTCGATCTGGAAAGGGCTATGGAGATTGAGCCCGGTCGACGTTTCTACTATGTCGACTGTCTTCGTCTGGTCGATGCTTATCAGATTCTCGGACGCGACCGTGAAGTGGTGGACTTCTGCTCGGCGATCATCAAGCCTCGTCTGGAGAGATCCCTTCTCGAAGAGCTATTTATCAGAAGGGCTATCGCCCATGCCAAGCTCGGTACCACCGAGAGCGCCATCAATGATTGCACCAGCGCCATCCGCATCGCTCATCCCGAGTGCCTGATCGATCTGCTCGAATTGCGCGCCCAGCTCTATGAGTCCGAAGGCAGGAGGGAGCTTGCCGAGTGCGACCGGCTGCAGGCCAAGGCCATAAGGCGCAGCGAAGCCCATATGAGCGAATGGGTCTCCGCCGGCGCGATCAAGCGGCTTTCAGCGCTCTGCACAGACAGCCTGCTGGTGGCCGCTCTGGTGGTCGGTATCAATCTCTTCGCCGGGATTCTCGCCGCATCGGTGTCCACCGAGAGCAACTATCATTTTCTCGCCAGTGTCGCTGTGATTCTGGGAGCTCTTCCCTACCTGTTTCTGGCAGGCGTGCTCGACTTTCTTTTTGTTTTTCTCGCGCCGTTCTGTATTCTCGTCCTGATCCCGGTCTCGATCCTGATCTCGGCGGGGGGACCTGATCAGAGCATTGTTTCCGGTTTCACAGATCCTGTGGTGCGTGTCTTCGCCTTCGTGCTCATCTCGATGATCCTCTCCTCCTGGCTCTACCGGGCTCTCATGGAGTCGTCCGGGCGCCAGGCCACGGTCGGGAAGCTTCTCGCCGGTCTCCAGGTCACCAGCGTCAAGGGAGGCAGGCTCTCATTCTGGCGGGCCACGAAGCGTCATTTTTTCCGGAGCCTGGCCGGATTCCCGACTTTTGTCGCTTTCTCCGTTCTGGTTTTCAGTCTGAGCTTCGAAATGCCAATCCTCATGAGATGTCTGGCCGGAGGCTCCAGTCTGCTGGTTCTCTATCTCAGCATCGGTGCCTGGACCCGACCTGGGATCCATAACAGCCTGAGCGCTTCCATCGTCAGCGACAGTTTTCGCTTCAAGCATTAGCGCCGTTTAATCAAGTCGTGGGAAAACTACGAAACAGGTGGGATATCCCCCAATAGACCTGCCATGGGGCAATCGTTAAGCTGGGCTCACAATCGACGGCAACGATTCTCGAGGTTTCTTCAGTTTTTCCATGGCTAAGCAAGCACGATACTTTCAATTAGCAATCTCTGTGGCGATCGGGCTCAGTGTGATGGGACCGGCTCAGGCGACCAAGCTCAAAGCCAAGCCCCTTCCCAGCCGCGCCGACCTGGCGGGCAAGCCCAGCTATGACCGCGACACAAAAGACTTCGAAGACGGTCAATCGACCATTGTTCCGGCCTCTCGCTACAAAAGACGGCTCGACTATCGCGAGATCGAGAAGCAGAAGGAAGAGGAAGAAGCGCAGAAGCGCCAGGACGCCGAAGCTGCCCGGGCTCGCCAGGTGGAAGCCCAGAAGGAAGCTTACAAGCAGAGACTCGATCAATTCAACAAGAACAAGGATCTGGCAGTCCAGTACAACAATCAGGCTGTTGCTTTCGGACAGCAGGGACGCTGGGCCGAAGCCATAGAGGCGCATGAGAATGCCGTCAAATACGATCCCACCAGCAAGCAGTTTCAGATCAATCTTTCGGCAGCTCGCACGGCCTTTGGAGAGCAAAAGCTCAAGGCTATGGATTTTGCCAGTGCCGCCTCTCTTTTCCGCAAGGCTCTGGCCGCCGCCCCGGATAACGCAGCGGCTGGCAAGTTGCTCTCGAGCGCCCTGCAGAAGCTCGGCATGGACCCTGGTGATGCCGATGTTCGCATCGGGCTGGGCGATCAGCTTCTCGCTTCTAAAGATTATCAGGGAGCTTATATCGAGTATCAGCAAGCGATGAAAATCGATCCCGGCGCCAAGACTTTCGTGAAGATGGGTGAGATCGAGTCCTGCTACCGGCGCTTCAGCGAAGCGAAAAAGTGGTTCGATCAGGCTCTCGCCAAAGACCCCGATTTCGGACCGGCTCACAGACAGCTGGGCTTCCTCTATCTCGAGCAGAAAGACATCACCCAGGCTGCCGCCGAGCTCAGAAAAGCCGTTATTCTCGATCCCGAAGACTATGCTTCCGGTAATTCTCTGGTGGACATCTGGAGAAAGCAGGTGGCGAAAAATCCTCTCAGCCCCGAGTATCACCTCGGTCTGGCCGGAGCCATGCAGCTCACCGGGGATTTCGTGGGCGCCGAGAGCGAATATAACAAGCTGGCCACCCTGGAGCCCAACCATGCCGGTCTGAAAGCCGGTCGCGAGAGTCTCGCCAAAGCCTATCAGCACGCCAATGCCGAGAAGCATAGAAAGGCAGCCGAGACCCTTTTCGGTCAGGGTCTGAAACGGGAAGCTCTTGCCGAGATCTCTCAGGCTGTCATGATCGAGCCTCGTAATGCCAAGTATCAGTTCCTCCTCGGTGAATGTCTCGAGGCCAACGGCGACTATAAGGGTGCGCATCAGGCTTATCTGACCTGTGTGTTGATCGATCCGGAGAAGAATCAGGAAGCCGCTGCTCGCATGAAACAGATGCAGTCCGGTGGTGGCTCGAGCCGTGAGCCTGCCCAGCAGCTTATTCCTTTCAATACCCAGGCGCCGGTCACGATGACCACCCGCAAGAGCATCTATGAGGGCGGGCCTTATCAGCAACAGATGCAGCAGCAGCCCGGCTATCAGCCACAGATTCAACCGCAGATCCAGCAACAGATCCAGCAACAGATCCCGCAACAAATCTCGCAACAGATCCCGCAACAGATCTCACAACAGATCCCACCACAGATCCCGCAACAGATCCCGCAACAGATCCCGCAACAAATGGGACTCCAGCCTGGTCTCCAACCTCTCAACGCCGTCACCAATCTGACCGGCTCACCGGCTCAGCCTCGTGCCATGGCGCCAGCCCAGGGTGGCTTCGAGTTTCAGCCCTCTGAAGCTCAGTCTTCCGAGTCTCAATCGTCTGAAGTAAGGGCAGGCAGCCAACCCCGTATTTTCCCCGCTGCCCATGCGGACAATCCCATTGCAGACGGACCTGCTCCAGCCGATACTACTAACAACGGAGCGCTGAGCGCTTCGATGGCGATGGTAAGCGCAGCCGAGCAGCAGAAGGACCACATGGGCGCAGTCGAATTACTCAAAGAGATGCTCAACCAAAACCTCGAGGATGCCTCGGTTCATCACAGGCTGGCAGTCAACCTCATGGCGGCAGGCAAGATCAGCGAGGCAGTCACCGAGTTCCGTATCGCCAGCGCTCTCAAGCCCGGTGAGAAAACCTATAGCGAAGACCTCGCCAGGGCAATGTCGGTGAACAAGCGTGCCATCACCAGCGCTCCCGTTCAGGCCGCTGTTGGAGGTGCTCAATGAGCTTCCATTTCCAACCACCCGACCTGGCAGAGCACCCCCGGCGCTCCTACAGACGTTTTCTGGAAGAGACCCTGGGCAATCTCTTCTCCGAGATCTCTCCGGTGGCAAGCGAATATTCTCCTCGTTTCGAGCTCACCTTCGTCGGTCCCGACGGCAAAGTGAAATGGTGGTTCGAAGACTATGCCCAGGACTCGGGTTATCCCGAATCGGCCGAGCAGGCTCGCAAGACCAATATGACCCACGCTCGCCGACTGATGATGGAGTCCTGGCTGCGCGACACCACCACCGGTGAGCTGCGCAAGTCCAAGTGCTATATCGCCGACATGCCGGTAATCACCGATCGCGGTACATTCGTAATCAATGGCTCCGAGCGTGTCGTTCTCGGCCAGCTCGTCCGGGCTCCCGGTATCTATTACAGCCAGCCGGGCATCTCCCAGTTCAAGGCTCTCTTGCTCGCCGAGCTCGGCGCCCCTGTGACCTTCGAGCTGGTTCTCGATCATTCCACCGGCAAGACCAGCCGCGCCCGCTGCCGGATCAAGCTTCCCAAACGGAGCTGGCTTGCCGCGACTACACTTCTCCAGGCCATGGGCGTCGACGCCAACGAAATAGAGAAGAGACTGGGCTCGCTTCTTTCCCGCAACCGGATCGAATGGTCGCAACTCACTCAGAACGAAGCTCTCGCCCTTGTCGGTCGTGCCTGGAAAAACGACGGCGGCGGCGGTGCCAGCTCCGGTGCCTCGGCTCTTGCCGAGCTCACCGACAAGCGTCGTTATTCGCTATCCAAACTCGGTCGCAAGCGGATCAATGAAAAGCTCGGTCTCGAGAGCGATTCGCTCCAGCTTACCGCCGAGGACCTTTTCGCGGCTGTCGAGTATATGCTCGGGCTTCCTCACGACATGGGCTTTGTCGACAACGTCGACAGTCTCGAGAACCGTCATCTGAGAGGCGTCGGTGAGACCATGACCCGTGCCGTGCGTCCGGCTCTGGCCCAGATGGCCCGTTCGGTGAAAATGAGACTGGAGCTCAACGAAGACGAGGAGATTGGCAGCCCCAACGACCTCATCGACACCAGACCTTTTGCAAACGCTATCAGTAAATATTTCGCCGGAAACCCGCTGGTTCAATATCTCGATCAACAGAATCCGCTCTCCGAGCTCTCTCACCGCCGCCGGATCACATCCTTCGGTCCCGGTGGTATCGACCCGGCCGCGGCTCCTGTGGAGATGCGGGATGTGCATCCCAGCCAGATCGGCCGTGTCTGCCTGGTCGAGTCTCCGGAAGGAAAGAACTGCGGTATGGTCTCCTACCTCGCGACTTACTGCCGAATCGACGATGACGGCTTCCTGACCGTGCCATATCGCAAGGTCAAGGACGGCGTTCTCACCGATGCAGTTCAGTATCTGACTCCCAGCGACGACAAGAGATACACCCTGGCTCCTCCCGACACAAAGGTCAAAGACGGCAAGATTGTCGGACCCCTGGTGGCGGCCAGACGCGGAGAGCTCTTCTTCGAAGTGCCTCCGGAAGCCATCGATATGATCGGTATCACTCCCCAGGGATTCTTCTCTGTGGGCTCCGGTCTCATTCCCTTCCTGGAGCATGACGACGCGAACCGCGCTCTCATGGGCGGCGGCATGATGCGGCAGACCCTGCCCCTGGTGCGACCCGAGCGTCCCCGGGTAGGCACCGGCATGGAAAAAATCGTGGCTCGCTCCTCCGGTCATTCGGTCATCGCCAGACGCGGCGGTATAGTCACCCATGTCGATGGCAACAAGATAGAGATCCAGCAGGCAAGCGGCGAAATCCGCACTTATAATCTCACTCGTTTCGATCGCACGAACCAGAACACCATCCTCGACCAGAGACCGGCAGTGGCTAAAGGCGATCGGGTGGAAGCCGGGCAGATCATCGCCGACGGACCGGCAAGCGACAAGGGCGAGCTGGCTCTGGGCCGGAATCTCCTGACCGCCTTCCTCTCCTGGAACGGCTATAACTTCGAAGACGCCATCATCATCAGGCAGGGTATCGTCAGGGATGACGTCATCACCCATATCGAGATCGAGAAACATTCCATCGGTGTCTACCAGACCCTGCGCGGACCGGAAATCCTCACTCCCGAGCTTCCTAACGTCGCCGGCAAGGATATCGAGCATCTGGACGAGCGCGGTATCGCCAAGATAGGCAGCTATGTCGAGCCTGGCGATGTGCTGGTCTCCAAGCTCACGCCGAAAGAGCACCGAGCCCTGAGCTCGGAGGAAGAGCTCCTCCAGGCGATCTTCGGTAAAGTCGCCGAAGAGATGGCGGACAGCTCCCTTCGTGTTCCGCACGGAGCCGGCGGCCGGGTCATCGATGTGCGTATCTTCACTCCCGAGACCACACCCGAGATGAAAGCCGGTGTCATCTGCGAGATCGAAGTTCTCACCGCCCGGTTGTGCAAGCTCGAGGTCGGGGACAAGCTTGCCGGACGTCACGGAAACAAGGGCATTGTCGCCACCATCGTTCCTGATGAGGACATGCCTTATCTTCCCGACGGCACTCCGGTGGACATCGTTCTCAATCCTCTCGGCGTTCCCAGCCGTATGAATGTCGGTCAGGTGATGGACACCCAGCTCGGCTACTACGCCAGCGTCCTCAATCGCTTTTATCGCATCCACCAGTTCGACGAGTCTCTCGCCAAAGACGCTTCTTACAACCTGGTCAAGGAAGCCCTGGAGGAAGTGCGTAAGACCCCCGGCTATGAATGGCTGGGAGAAGACGGCAAGGTCACTCTTTATGACGGCAGAACCGGTGAGCCGATCAACAGCCCGGTCCTGGTCGGTCGCCAGTATATGCTCAAGCTCAACCAGCTCGTGCTCCACAAGATTAACGCCAGATCCGGTCTCGGCGGTCCCTACGCTGCGGTTACCCAGCAGCCGGTGGGCGGCAAGGCCAACCATGGCGGTCAGAGAATGGGCGAGATGGAAGTCTGGGCGATTCAAGCCTATGGTTGCGCTCATATGCTCAACGAGATGATGACCATCAAGGCGGATGACATCCAGGGACGCCACCAGGCCTACGCCGATATGGTCCAGGGCAAGAACCCGCCCACCGGCGGCCGCACCGCCGCTTTCGACGGGCTATGCTGCGAGATCCGCGGTCTCGGTCTCGAGATGACCCTGGGCAAGGTAGTGGACAGCTTCGATCCGCTTCCGGAAAAATTCTGCAGCCATGTCGATCTTCCGGAAGATCCCACCCTCGAGGAAGCTCTGCAAGTATCTTCGGTAGACATGATCGAATCCGAGCTGGGTCAAAAGCTCCTCGAGATTCCGGCAGGCGACTACGAGCCGGTGGTACGCCCGCCGCAAGTGCCCATGATCACTTCGATCACCAACGGCAAATTCGGCAAGAAACCTCAAATAGAACTAGCACAGGAGTCATTGATTGATGATATTGATGAGCCAACAGATTCTCAGGACACGGTTCAATCTCCAGCAGAAGACAAAGACCAGCAAAGCGTCTTTGACTTCATTGACAGTGTCACTGCCGACCTCGACTTCGAGCCCCCGTCGGGAAGCGAAGCAATCTTCAGCCCGGAGGAGCACCCAGTCTCTAAAGAGAGCGACACGGCGTCTGAGCTGTCCAGCTTGATCGCCCCGGAGCTCGACCGGGAAGAAGAGATGATCGATTTCCCGTCTCTTTCGGAGCTCCAGTCCCTGGCTCAAGAGCTCATGGGCATCTCCCAGGAAGACAAATCAAAAGTGTCAGTCACCATAATGCCGAAGACCGGTAACACAGATTCTTAAGTGGAGCAGAAATGAAAAGGTCAGCCAAAATCTCGATAAATACAGCCTGCCTTCTTGCGGTGGCGGTTCTGATTCTGGCAACTCTGACGCAGCCCGCTGGAGCGCAGCCTTTCATTCCACCCGAACCGCCTCCCATCGGCGACGGCTCGGTACCGGCACCGGTGACCCCAGGCGATGCTGGCGGCGCACCGCCGGCTCCTTCCAATACCGCCGATCCAACACCAGGGCACAATTTCCCGGTGGGTGTCGGGCGCGATCGCACAGTCATAAGAGTCATGCATAACGACGGCCGGGGCCAGCGCGAAGTGATGACCATCCGCCCCGATCAGCTCAGCAATGACGAGCTCGCCCAGGTGGAAGGCATCCTCGGCGTCAACGCCCGATCCGGCGAGCAGACTATTACCGCCAACGCTTCCGACGCTCAGATCGAGCAGATCAACGAAGCCCTGGCTCATTATCCGCAGTTCCAGAACAACGGCGGCCGCAAACAGATCGTCGACGACTCGCCGGGTGCCACTTATCCTCAGACTCCGAGCCGTTACGGTCTGACTCCCGACCATCCACTGCCGACTGTCTGGACTTTCTCCAGATATCTGGTCCTGGCTGGTGTGGTGAGCGCCACGGTATTCATGTCCATCGCTGCTTATGGGATGGTCCTCGGTCACCCCTACGGCGGCTCGAGAGTGATCGGCGCTGCTGCCGGGCTGATGCTCCTGCTCTCCGCCTACACCATCTGGAAAATCGTGCAGATGAATACTTTCAACGCCAATAGCGACACCCCGGCTCAAATCAATACAGGGGCTTTCGACGCCCAGGTCCAGGACGCCTTCATGAACAGACCCCAGGTGCCTCTGCCGGGCGCGAGCGGCACCGCAGGCAGATCCGGCGTACCTGTCCAGCCGCTGGGCAACGCCAATAATCCGTAGAATCCGCAGATTAACTGCAGTGCGACCGTAGAATCAACATAGACTGATAAGCAGAATAATCGGAGAATCAAGGAATGAAAGGGATAGCCAGCAAGACGAAGAAGCGGAGGACGGCAGTGATTGCCGTGACTGTCGCTCTTGCCCTTGGTGGTGGCACTCTCACTCAAGCGGCCCTTGCCGGTAATGGCCAGTCCGAAGTGTTCTCGGCCAAGCCTGCTCCTCCGATTCAGCCCAAGCCACCGGAGGATCCGAATCTGGCGCCGGCCACCCGAGCCGGGGCGCTCTCGATAATGTCCGATGATTCGCCGGCGCTCCGCTGGTTCGAGAACTACGACATGCAGCGCTTTACCTATCAGAAATCGCCGGCGGATCGGGCGATTCTGAGAAGACCGTTCAATCAGGAAGCCGAACGAGTCAAGGAATGGACGGATACGGCAGGCAAGGTGGCCTACAACTACAGAGAGCTGGCCAAGTTGCTTCGCGCATCCTCGGCTCCTGGCGGACATCAGGATATCGATGAGTTCCGTAAGCTTATGGCCGACTGGTATGACGACGAGGCGGCTGTCTACGAAGAGCTGATCAAGCCCCGCCCTCCAGCTCGCACAAGAGAGGATCTCGATGAGCAGCTACTGGCGGTGAAAAACCGGGCAGCCAGCCTCAAGGACAACTACAAGGCCCTCAACGCCATGGACATCGAGCTCAGGCAGAAGTATAGAGTCCATCTCAACAAGAACGAGGACCCGCTCACCAAGTACGTCACCGGCGTAGACGAGCAGAAGAAGTAAAAAGTTTTTTTCGACAGACACCAGGCCCAGTATCACCAGAGACCATAAGGACAGTTAGGCAAATGGCGATTCAATTAAATGACAGAGACAACCTGATCTTCGATCTCATCGATGAGCACGAGGTTTTGCTCGAGAAGCATATCTCCTGGTTCATCGCCGAAGAAGACAAGCCGGTGTTGATCAGAGACCGTCTCCGCAAGCTCTTCTATCTCGACTATCTTCTCTGTCACAGGCACGGGACGAAACTTCCCTGGTGGACTACGCCCACCAAGCCCCTGGTCTATCTGCTCTCGCCCATGGCGAAATCGGTGACCGGTAAGGCAGAAGATGACACCGATCGCTTCGACGCCGATTGGCAGAGACATCATCTCGAAGTCGCCAATCTGAGAATGCTCTATCTCATCAGTCAGACCGAAGGGCAGATCAGCGATTTCAAATGGACCACCTGCAAAGGCGAAGAAAAGACAGTCTTCGGTCTCGACGCCAAGGTAACCTTTACCGCCAGCGGTATCGCCTACGATATCGGCATAGTCAACCAGCCCGCCGCCACCGAAGAGTCCATCGCCAGGATGGAATCGGCTCTCGAGAACGCCGGGGTGGAGATGATCTTCTGTGTCTCCCGGGATGAAGAATCGGAAGAAGCCATCCAGAAAGCTATCCACTCGCGAGCCTGCTCCAAGCTTTCCCGGTATTGCTTTTTCGCCACTCACCAGGACCTCTACAAGAAGGGTATGGTTTCCTCGAAGTGGCAGAACGCCGAGCAGAAATCCGTCAATCTCTTTTCCGGCGCCGCCGATCTGGCTGGCTGGACGAAAGGAATCGGTCAAGCCCAGGCGGCGTCTGCCTGAGAGCAAGGACTTTCGAGAGTCCGCTTTAGATTTGGTCATGAGGGGTTAAGGGTCCGGGGAGCCGGACCCTTTTGATCCTGGTGACTTTCCCCGAGAGCCGGCGGATGAGGGAGAGCGAGAATTTCTCGAGTTTTTCGCTCTTCTCTCAATACTGCCGCCGCGGCTGCGATACTGGATCATCGTGTCGGGGTAGGTAAATATTGGTAGTTTGGCGGCATAGAGTTCACGATGGCGGCCGGAGATCACGAATCCCCTAGAGAAGATGGAGAACACGACATTATCGATGTCGAGTTATCCTCGTCACTGCGGGTCGGGACCATGTTCTCGAACCGGTACCTGATCGAAGAGCAACTCGGCTATGGCGGCATGGGCTGCGTGTACCGGGCTCGGGACCGAAAGCACGATACGCTTGTCGCCCTCAAAGTGCTTCACCCGAGCCTGCTGAGCGATCAGGCATCCAGGCAGCGCTTTATCAGGGAAGGCAAAGCCCTCCGCTTTCTCCGTCATCGCAATGTCGTGGCGGTGAACGATTTTGCCATCTCGGTCAATGGCTTGCTCTATCTCGAGATGGAATATCTGGAAGGCAGCAACCTCTCCGATGTGCTGAGGATCGAAGGACCGCTGTCGGTGCCGCGCTTCGTCACTATTTTTTCTCAGGTTCTGGCGGCCCTGAGCCATGCCCATGATGAAGGGATCATCCACAGGGACCTGAAACCCAGCAATATCATGCTGGTCAAATCGGCGACCGGTGCCGAGAAGGTCAAGATCGTCGACTTCGGCGTCGCCAAGCTCGTTCAGGAGAACGACACTGCCTCCCAGGAGCTCACCGCGCTTGGTGAGTTCATCGGCTCACCGTCATATATGAGTCCGGAGCAGGTGGAAGGCAGGCGCCTCGATTTGAGAACCGATATCTATTCCCTAGGCTGTGTCATGTATGAGGCTCTCACCGGTGTGCGCGCGTTTTCTGGCAAGAATTCCCTGGTCATCATGCACAAGCAGGCCAAAGAGCAGGCGCTGCCCTTCGCCAGGGTCGCCAAGGCACTGGAGATACCGGGATGGCTTGAGAAGATAGTGTTCAAGGCTCTGGTCAAGGACACGGACTATCGCTATGCCACCTGTCACGAGGTTCGCCTGGACCTGCTCGACGGTCAGTTCGCCCAGCCAAAGACAGACGCCTCGGCCGAGCAGTTCCGGGTTCTGCCCTGGGAGTCGCTGCGCTCGGAGGAGAGCGTGACGGCATACTCGGCATCTGATTCCGGATCATTCAGCGTGGCTGCCGGACCGTCCGGTCAGATAACCGAGAAGATCAGGCGAGCTGGCACCTTCTCGCTCGGGTCCAGGGCTCAGCGCCAGGAGCTTCGCTCCTTCACCGGAATGGTGCTCAAGCTCTTGAAGAAGTCAGAGGTGCTGACCGAGCTCGAGCTCTCGGCAGCAAGACAGTATCAAAGCGAGAACGGCGGTGACGTCAGCCGTATCCTTGTGAAGCTGGGATTGCTCGACCAGTCTGTGCTAATGTCCGCCGTCAAGGCACTCCGGCTGATCGAGCTCGGCCAGCTGTCCGAGGACAAAGCGGTCCTGCTGATCCGTGACTGCCAGAGAAGACGGGTCTATCTCGACGAAGCGGTCCAGTCGCAGAGCGGTGCTTAGGGGCTGGTTTTGAAGTTTGAGAGAGAATCTCGAGACCGTCTCTCATGATTGCTCTTGTTTGAGCGAGAAACCTGAGATTCTCTCTCAAGCAAGCCGGGTCTGGCGTTAATATGACTCTGAGATCAAAAAAAATTCGAAAAAGTTGACCTCTGAGTCATATTTTCAGAATCGGGACGATCGCCAGCGAGGCACTCGAGATTTTCTCTCAAGCCCTTCCGATCAGGAGACGCCGGGCTCAGCCCTTTTCGGTGAAAAGGGTGGAATCTTCCGTGGGGGTCGGGATTGCGGTCCACTGGCCGGAACGAGTGAATTTTCCGGAGGAGACTGCGATGGCAGTGGATTTGAGCTCCTCGGCTTCTTTCACCCGGTCTGTCTGGTAAAGGAGCTGGATGTAGTGTCCGAGAAGGGTCATGACCTGGGGGTGGGACCGGCCGAGGCGGTTCTTCTTGATTCTCAGGGCCTGGACATAGAAGGGCTCGGCTTCGGCGTGTTTTCCCCAGGAGTGATAGAGCATGGCTGCGTTGTGGGTGACGGTGCCGGTGTCGATATGGTCCGGTCCGAGACAGCGGATATACATCTGGAGGAGGCGGCGAACCACCGGTGCGCCCCGGTTGTATTCCTGAATCATGTAGTAAATTTCGGACATCAGCTCGAGGGTGATGCCCAGTCTGCGGTCGTCAGGCTCGAAGCATTCCGCTTCTTCCAGTGCCGAAAGGGCCAGGCGCTCCGCCTCTTCCCACTGCCCTTTCTCCATAGCCTGCTCGACAGAGGCAATGAGAATATCCCACGGGCTGGTGGGCACTTTTGGTCGCCGTCGTTTTTGCGTGTTTTCGCTCACGTATTGACCCTCGGTTGTACTAAGTATTAATCCCGCTCAACAGAATTTCTGACGGGCCTTTTGCGCAAAGGTAAGGGCTTCCTTCACAATATCCTATGTTTTTTGTCCTTCTGACAACAGACTCCATAATTTAAATGTATATCCTTGAGAGTCTATTCGTAAAGGATAATCAGCCTGGATCACCCGACTTGAAGGGAAGGATTACTTTTTTGCTGAGATCTTTACTGATTGATAGCTGACGGATATTTTTCGAGTCATAGGAGCCGGCCTGGGGCGGGCTGAAAAGGAAAGAATAGACACCGGCAGGGAGAGTCAGACAGCATTTGCCGTCATCGCCGGTCATTACATAGCCGAAAGGAAGATGCGATTCCCCTTCCTGCTCTTCATCGTGTTGCCCGTAAGGATGGTATTTCACCTGGCAGCGTGGCACTCGGGCGTCGTCTTCGCCGGTGAGCTCGAATCGCACCTGACACCAGCCGTGCCAGTTGATGTCGACATTGGCCGGCTCCTGACCCATCTTTATCCGAACACCGTGGTCGAAGTCCTTGTGGACCACCAGGAGATAGTCGCCGGGGGAGAGGAAAATCGAATAACGTCCGTCCGAATCTGTGACGGCATGAGCGAGAGCGCGGTTCAGCCTTTCGCCTGCCGGGTCCTGGGAGTCGTTCTTGTCTTCCTCGTCGAGGGCGAAAACCGAGACCTTGACCCCGGACCGGGCCTGGCCTGAGTCATCCAGAACCCTTCCCCTGAGGGCTGTTCCGGTTTTGAGCCTGACTTCGGCATGGGTATCGCCGCTCACTGTAATCGTGCGGGCCCAGGGCGCCAGCCCGCTGTGCTCGGCGCCGTCGATCTTTACTGTCGGCGAATTTTTCGGGTGGGCCGAGACCACCAGCAGATAGCTGCCCCCTGGAAGGCTTACTCCGAATCTGCCTCTGGGATCCGTCTTGGTTATGAACTCCCTGTCCGACTCTGTGGCCTGGACGCGCACCAGGCAATTGGGCAGGGGCTCGTCTTCGAAGCCGACCTCTCCTTCCAGGCGGTAGCCTTCTTCCAGGACGTATTTACGGATGGCGGAACTGGTTATCCGGACCGAGTCTTCCCTGATTCCGAAATGTTTGGTGGCGTCCCTTGGCTGGATGGACAGGTCGTAGATGCCGGGCTCCACGAAAACCTCGAACTTGCCCTTGTCGCTTGTCAGTGTCGAAACATCCAGGTCCAGCTCGCTGATATTGGGACCGCTTTCTTGCTCGGTCGGCTCGAGCCTGACTAAGGCATCCACTACCGGGTGGCCGAAAACATCGACGACCTCTCCGGCGAAGCGGAGAAGCTCGGGCAGGACCAGCTCCAGCGCCTCGTCCCCGTATACGTCGATGACGCCGAGACTGGTGCTCAGATAGGCAAAGTGTTTGCCACTGGAATCAGTATCATTTTCTCCCGGCGATGACCGCGATAGAAGTTGGAATCGACCTCTGGGTAGAACCAGGGAAAAGGACCCGTCTTCTTCGATCTGCGCCAGAGACCAGTAAGAGCTGGGCTCCACGCCAAGCGCCATGATTTCGCCGCCTCTGACGAGCTCACCATTGGTAGTGGCAATGGTGCCTCTCAAAACGGTGCCCGGTTTCAGTCCGATGTCATAGGTCGTGGAGCTCTTGTCGACTCGGATGTTCTCCACCTTGCACTTCAAGAGGCGGTTATCGCTCTTGGGAATGGCCTCGAGGCAATAGAAGCCGGGCGGCACATGGAATTCGAATTCGCCTTTTCTGGCGGTCTCCTTCACGTCAAGCGGGCTGGAGGCGAGAAAGGAGCCGCTTCCGTCCAGCTGGTATTGCTGAAAAAGCCTCACTCTCACGCCAGAGACCGGCATGCCCTGGTGTCGGACCTGCCCGCTGAGATTCAGTCTTTTCTTGGTTTCTGTCATGAGATTCGTGATTTTACACCATAAGTGTCATTTCGAGCCCAGCGGAGTGCCCATGTCGACGCTCTGCCAGCCGAGCAGCTCCATGGTCTCCTTCAATACGGTGAAGCTTCCAGTAGCCACAATCGTCTCGCCGGGAAGGCGGCTGGCAAGCGCTTCTTCGATACCTTCAGCTACAGACTCGACGGTCTTGACGCTTATTCCCAGCTCCCGGCACATCTTCATGATCGCCTCAGGAGAATAGGAGCTCCGGCGGGAGTGGAGCCGGCAAGCGATGACGCGGTCGTTCTTGCCCGGGAGGCTCTCGAGAAATCCCCTGGCGTCCTTGCTCTTATAGAAGCCGAGGACGAAGCAGCAACGCTTCAGTCCCAGCTGATCCAGGGCGATTCTGAGCACTCTTGCCGAGGCAGGATTATGAGCGCCGTCCAGAATAATGCCGTTCTCGTTCCCTTTCCCCTGCACGGACTGAAGCCTTCCGGGCCAGTAGATTCGTGAGAGGCTTTCCTTGAGCCGGCTCACCACTTGCCCTTCCAGAGCCGCCACCGGTTCGTCGAGGGCTTCGATCAGGCTGAGGCTGAAAAGAGCCAGGCGGCCGTTATTGCGCTGGTGGGGACCGCGCAGGGAGATGGAGTCGAGGAGCTCGTCGAGGTGCTCGCGTATCACTCCGGCAAGAAGCGTTCCGGATGCCGGTGGGGCATCTCCTGAATAGACGCGACTTCCCCTGAGCCCGGCTTGACGCAGGATCTCATCGAGGGCCGCACCCCTGGCCCGGGTGAAAACCGGAATGCCCGGTTTGATAATGCCCGCTTTCTCCGAGGCGATCTTCTCTACCGTGTCCCCGAGAATCTGGGTGTGGTCCAGATCGACATTGGTGATTATTGTTCCCCAGACGTTGTCAGCGGCATTGGTGGCATCGAAGTTGCCGCCGAGTCCGACTTCCAGTACCTGGAAATCGCAGCCTTCTTCCTTGAAATAGATGAAAGCCATGGCCGTGAGAATCTCGAACCAGCTCAGGGGACCGAGGTCGGGGTGCGTTCGAGCGAACTCTTCGGACAGCCCCCTCACCCTCGTCACCAGCTCAGCGAAACGATCGTCGTCGATGGCTCGGGCGTTGATATTGAGCCTTTCGTTCCAGCGCAGAAGATGGGGCCCGATGAACCGGCCCACTTTGAACCCGAGCGCCTGGAGAACCGAGTCTACTATGGTTGCAGTGGAGCCCTTGCCATTGGTACCCCCGACATGAATCGTGGGGATTTCGTTTTGAACCGAGCCCTGCCAGGCCAGAAACGTCTTGATTCTGGCAAGGCTCGGAGACTCCACCATGGGAGCCAGGCTCTCGATGAAAGCTATCGATTCTTGATAATTCATGACCCTTTATTCTTGCACACACCCTTGTAGGCAATATGGCGTTTTATCCGATACTATGGGGCGTGTCCAACTCTTGTGGAGCCAGCGGAGCCCGACGGTGACTTTATTTACCCTGAAAGACAGGATCAAGACCGAGCGCATTCACGATGGTCACATCATCAATTTACGGATTGATACTTTGCAGGTCGCGGATGGCACCACCGTTCTTCGAGAGGTGATCGAGCATAACGGCGGTGTCGTGATCGCTGCTCAGAATGCCGAGAACGAGCTTCTTCTCGTGCGGCAGTACCGATATTCGCTCGACCAGACGATCATCGAGCTGCCGGCCGGGCGTATAGAGAAAGGTGAAGATCCTTTACTTGCTGCTCAGAGAGAGTTAATCGAGGAGACCGGTTTCAGAGCGAGCCAGTGGCGAACCCTAACCAGTCTCTACTCGGCGCCGGGGTTCTGCGATGAGGTCCTCTACCTCTATCACGCCAGAGAGCTTGCTTTCGAGGGCAAGAATCTCGACATGGACGAAGAGACGGATGTTGTAAAGCTGTCGGTCGATGAAGCCTGGTCTATGGTGGAGAAGGGCGCGATCAGGGATGCCAAGACCGTTGCGGGAATTGCCTTTTGCCGGCTTGTTAATTCTCCGGCCCCGGGCGGTCGCGCTTGAGTCATGCGCGGTAACCCGAAATCAATCCCGGATGCTATACTGGCGGGCGTTGGTGAGGACATTGAAGCTTAACTAAATTCAAGGTCCGGTCAGGAGATACTCGAGGTGGAAGATGGCTAAAAAAGAACAACAGGATTCGGGATTGTCCTTTCCGGTAACTGCCATGATGGTGCTGGCGGTGCTGGGCGCGGTGGTCAGCGGAGCCTCCTTCGAAATCATCAAACACTGGCCGCTTCCTGTATCGGTCGATCCTTACTTCGGTTTCGCCGGGGGTGCCGTCTGGGGCGCGATAGTGGGAGCGATATCCGGTCTGGCACTGGGTTTTCTGACCGACGAGAGACATTTCGGCGATTCTTAGACCAGTGCGGTTCAGTCATTTCGGAGTGCGAGGAGCTCTGCTCCTCGTACTTTTGTTTCTGGCGTCTCTATCGCCGGGCACCGGCAGCGAGATGGCACCACCTGGAGGTGGTGTCGCCTGCGGTGCTAAAGCAGGAGCCGGCTCTCCGGCGGCCGAGCTTCTCAGGGGCGCCAGTGTCGGCTACCGTATCCGAGAGCTTCGTCATGAGGGTGCCCGGTCTTATTCTTATAAGGTGGCACTCTGGTATCCGACCGGGGCGTCCGAGAAGGACTATGAGTACATCCTGGGAGCCGCCAAGCTCAAGACCAGGCTTGCCGTGAATTCCCCTGTCGAGAAGGGCGCGCATCCGCTGGTGGTTTACTGTCATGGTGCCGCAGGCTGCGGGAACGCCTCCTTCTTTCTCGCCGAGGCTCTGGCCAGGAAAGGCTATATAGTTGCGGCTCCGGACTTTCACGACCGGGAGTTCTCGTCCCGGATCGCCACCCCGGTACCGAGGTCGAAGGAAAGATCGAAGCGGATCTGGGATTTCATCTATTTCTTGAGAGACACCGGGCTGTCGAGCCGATCCCGGTGGGGGCGCACTGCGTACAGCTACCGACCGATCCAGACCGGCGAGACCATCGATTTCCTTCTGGCGGAAAATCTGAGCGCCTCCTCGCCCTTCGCCTCCCGAATCGACCCGGGCAGAATCGCCCTGATCGGGCATTCCTTCGGGGCCTGGACTGCACTTCTTGTAGCCGGTGCAGACCCTTCTTATGCCAGGGACGATATCAGAGCTGTCATTTCTCTTTCCGGCCCGGCTAACCATCAGGTCTACAGTGTCTGTGGAAGAAACGATCTGGCCTCGATCAAAATTCCGGTCATGTTTCAATTCGGCGGCCGGGAGAAGCTCATCAAGCGAGGAGCGGGAGATCTTTATTTGTTCAAGATGGCTAACCCTCCGAAGATCCTGGCTTCCATCGACGAGGCGAGTCATTTTGATTTCGCCGGCGGCATTCCTCCCGAGTTTGATACCGCCCGTGATTACATAGCCGCCTCCCCGCGCCGGGCGGCTCTGACGAACCTCTGTTTTCGTTTCCTCGAGACCTGTTTACGCAATCGTCCTCTCGATCCGGTGCTCCGGAAAAGCTCCCAGGGAGTCTCGATCATCGATTCCTCTTTGAGAAATTTACAAGACGTTGGTCATCTCGGGACCTCGGGTCCGAACCGGGGCTGGCTCGCACACTGAAATCGCCGGCTGGTCGGGTTGCAGGGCATATAATAATCAGACTTCTTACTTAAACTATCGAAAAAGATTCCGCATAACGATATTTTTTGGAGTGACTGTGGTGAAGTATTGATACCCAACCCTTTGTTAGTTCATGAATTCAGGCAACTTACAGCAGCAGGATGTTAACGCCGCTCTGGCCAGGGCGGAATCGCTGTTCGGCGAGCAGCGATTCGAAGACGCCGCTGCGGTCTATATCCAGGTCCTGAGCACCCTGGAGATGATTCACGGGCCGACCAGCCCGGAGCTTGCTTATCCGCTTCAAAAGCTGGGTGATAGCTTTCATGTTCTCAATCGTTTTCGTGACTCCCTTCCCGTTTATCAAAGACTCCTGTCTATAGGGCATCAAATCCTGGGGAGCAACCATCCGGATATGCTCAATCTCATGGTCAAGATAGCCCGGACCCAGGAGTCCATCGGAAGCTATCAGGACTCCAGGCGTACCTACGAGACTGTGCTGAGCGCCATGGAGTCTACTCTTGGACCGGGTCATGAGATGGTGCTGAGGACAAGGCAGGGGTATGAAGGGCTTCTTGCCAGGATCGAGGATAATCGCAGGGCGGCCCAGGCATGGAAGGAGAGCACTCCTGCCCCTCAGGGGGATCTGCCGTCTGATAACCTCTCGGGCGTACCCGCGCCCGGAATGCCCGGAGTTCCGGGAATGCCCGGAACACCCGGAATGCCCGGAATGTCCGGAGCGCCCGGAATGCCTGGAGCGCCAGGAATGCCAGGAATGCCCGGAGTTCCGGGAATGTCCGGAACTCCCGGAATGCCCGGAGCGCCCGGAGCGCCCGGAGCGCCCGGAGCGCCAGGAACGCAGGCACCCGGAATGCCCGGAGTACCGGGTATGGGGGCGCCCGGAATGCCTGGAGCGCCCGGAATGCCAGGAATGCCCGGAGTACCGGGTATGGGGGCGCCCGGAATGCCTGGAGCGCCCGGAATGCCAGGAATGCCCGGAGCGCCAGGAACGCAGGCACCCGGAATGCCCGGAGCGCCCGGAATGCCAGGAATGCCCGGAGCGCCAGGAACGCAGGCACCCGTAATGCCCGGAATGCCCGAAACACCCGGAATGCCCGGAGCGCCCGGAATGCCAGAACTGCCGGTGCCCGGAGGACCAACCCCTAATAACGGCTCCAATCAACCCTGGGGACCCCCGCAACCGCAGCCGCCAGCTCCACCGTCCCAGCCACTGCCGAGTTTTCCCCCTCGACCGGACGAAGCTCCCCCGTGGGGACCTCCCCAATCCGGCAACGTCAACCAGTCCGGGGTGATCTCGACGCAGCCTTCTCCGGGCATGCAGCAGCAGAATATGCCGCCTCAGAATTTGCCGCCGGGGCAGCCCGGATTTCCGGGAGTGCCCGGCGAAGCTGGATTCAGGAATGATTCAGGACCGGGGATGATCCCGAACCCGGCCGGCATCGAGAACATGCAAGAACCGTATCCGCAGCCAGCTCAAACTCAGCCTTCTTCTGCCGGCGCACCGGATTTCGCACCGCAGGCAGAGCAGGTCCCCAGCTTCATGCCTCCGGTCCCGCCTCCCAAGACTCCGTCTATGGCCTCGCAGGAGGGGATCTTCGAAGGTGAGGGTCAGCCGTCCTGGATGCCGCCTGTTCCGGCTCCCAAGAATCCGCAACCACCGGTGCCACCACGTCGAAACGATCCGAGCAATGATCCCTATCTCGATCACCTCGCGTCCAGAGTCAACGATCTTCACTCGCAGCAGGGAACCGGTCCTCAATCTCCGATCCACAACATATTCGCCCAGAGACAGGACGGTCCCGGTGGACCAGGTTCGGCGCAGGACGATTCCGGCTGGCATGATGGGGGCAGCATTCCCATGGCTCGGCAAGAGTCCTTCGAGAGCGGCTCTCAACGCTCGGTTCGCAAGGGCGGCCCTCCCATAGCCGAGGACGGTCATCAGGACGGTTTCGAGGAGGAGTATGACGATCAGGAATCCAGCACTGTGCTCGCCCTGCGGGAGATCAGCGCTTCGCGTGATGTAGTGAGCAAGAGCGATGGCATGGTCTCGGCGATCAGATCCTTGAAAGAGTTTCTGATACCGACCCTTGTTCTTCTGTTTCTCATTGGCGGGGGTGTTTTTCTTTACATGAACAACCCCATCAAGCCGCCCGAGTTCGTGAAACCGGCAGTGGTGGCAGAGGATGTGGCTCTCGGTCCCTCCGAGATCTACATGACTCCATGCGGTTCCATGCGCGTATCGATCGGTTCGTCCGGGCGTTGCGTGATCAATGACGACAATCTCGGCATGCACCTTCCCTATATGGTCTATGACAGCTCCGTAACAGCTATGGCTCTGCAGTGGATCGATTCGGTGATGGAGCGCCAGTTCTGGTTCGTCGAGATACCGGAAGGATTGCGCTCCGAGTCCGGGGTCGTTCTCTACAAGATGGACTCTCCGGACGCGAAGGTCCTGATGACCGCCCGCGACCTCTATCAGAAGGTCGGCAATTTCTATCTCGGTACCGGTAGTTTTCCGAGCGAGCTCGTGAAGAATTCAGAGAGCCAGTTCAAGTATCTCAATCCGTTCACCAATGCTCAGGAAGATTTGAAGATCTACTCGGTTCGTTATGAGGTGTTCAAGGACAAGCCTGTTCGAGAGTTTCTCATGACCGACGGCCTGATCGCCGGTGAGAAGCCGCCGACGAGGGGGCAGATCGTCGCCTATGCGATGCTCAAGCTCGATCCGGATCACAAGTTCACCACGACCGCCTTCTATATAAGGGCGGCCAACCGGAACGGTCAGTTCTTCCAGACTCGGAAAGGGGGCGAGGTGCTTCTTTTCGGCTGGAATGGTCGCGAGGCCGCCGGTAACGACAAGCCGATGAATACCGACTCGAGAGTCTATGTCCCTCATAAGTCGACCAAGGTCTGGCTGGCACGTAATCAATTCCTGCCTATCTTCTTCATTCACTTCTCGGTTCCGATAGTGCTGGCTATGGCGGCGGGCTTGCTCTTCTGGCGCTCGTTGATGGTCAGACCGGGCCAGAACAAGAACAATCCGGTCAACAAGTCGTTCCGTCTGGCTTCCTATGTCTTCATGATCATCACGGCTTTCGTGGTCGGAGCGCAGTATTTCCTCTGGCGCTAGAATAGAAGGTCTCGCCCTGCCAGGAGACATAGATGACTGCCAGAAGTAAGCTCATTGCACTTGTATCGCTCCTTTTCATTACCAGCCTCTTTCATCCGGCTTTTGCCGAGAGCACCGGCGAGAAGATTGCCAGCGCTGCCCGTGATTGTGTCGGCAAGGAGATGTGGAGGACCGGATACGGTCTCAAGTCCGGGGGGCTCGGCTGCGCGGCTTCGGTCAGCAATGTTCTCAAGGTCGCCGGGGTAAAGCACGTCGGCAGCCCGGTGACGCTCTATATGCGCCGTCAGATCCTCAAGGGACGACCTGAGGCCAGCGAATATGTAATCAAAAATGGCGGCGATGATCCGATCGACGATGGCGCGGTGCGGAAGAATGCCAGACCAGGTGACGTTCTGGTTGCGTTCATGGATCCCCTGCCCCGGGGCAATATCGGTCCCAAAGCCCATTGCGGGATAATCGGCCCGAACGGGAGTGTCTTCACCAATGACTGGAACGATGGTGTCTGGAAGAACTCGGACATCCACACTTATTTCGACTCATACCGCTATATCAGGGTTCTCAGAATTCCCTAGAACGATGTCCCTGGCTCCCGGGCTCAATTTGTATCCGGCACGCACCAGAAACGGCACTCGCCTATGGTGACTATCGCTGCCTCCAGCCCTTCGGTGCTGCCCCTTCGAATCGAGCCTCGAAACATCTCCTCGGGCAGCCTGCTCGATTCGATGCTTCGCATGAACAATGCCGGATTGGCGTTGGTAAGGACGACTCGAAATCGGCTTCTCTTCTGCTGCTTGCCTGACTGGCTGACGACCACCAGCTCGCCCACCGTATACGGCTGACGGACGAATATCAGCTTTACCTGGCATTCTTGAGGCGGCCGGTGATGATAGATGTATGTGGCGAATCGAGCCCAGGCGGAACTGTGGAAAAAGAGAATGACCTTGAAAAGGAGGCCGATGATTAAGAGGACGATGCCTGCTACCGCAAGAGTGACAAAAGCCGATATCGGCCGGTTGGACTCGACGCTTTGAACGAACCCCAGCATGAAGATGATTACAGTCATGGTCTGGATTATCATCTTGATTGCCTTGGTCCTGGCCGTGAAATCCTGATGGACCTTTTGTTTCTTCCATTCCTTCGCTGAGTTCTTATTCTTCTTCCCGGGTGGAGCTTTTGCTATTTCGGCTTTCTTAGCTTCGGAAATTTTTTTCTCGGTCTTCTTCGGATCAGCCTTCTTTTTCGTCCTGGTGTCGCTTTTCGCCTTTTCTAAGGAGGTTCGTGCCGGTTCTGGCTCTCGTTTCAGCGGCTCTTGATCCGCTTCGGGCGCGAAGTTGGCCTGCACCTCGACCGCCTTGCGGGCTTCCTCGGATCCGGAATCCGGATGCGCTCCGGCGGTGGGCTGCTGTCTGGGCTCGAAACTGTACTGGAGCGGCGCCTGGGGCGAGCCAGCGCAACGTGAGCAGATAAATCCGTCACCGTCGACCGCCTGTCCGCAATAGGCACAGTCAGCGGGCATCGTCTCTTACTTGTTTTTTTCTTCGATAGTCTTGGCGAAGTTCGCCATCTGATCGGCAGTGGGCTCGCGTCCGGTCTTCCGCAGAAGATGGGCGAAATTCTTGAGGATATGCACCAGCTCTATGTGGTCCGGGCCGAAAACTTTGTTCTTTATCTCCAGAGCCTGCTTGTAGAAATCCTCCGCCTGCGGATACTTCTTCTGAGCATGCTGGAGCATGCCGAGCTGATAGAGCACGCTTCCGACTTCCCTGCTGTTTCGACCGCAGACCTCCTCACGAATAGCCAGGGACTTCTTGAAATTCTGCTCAGCCTCGGCATATTTGTTCTGCTTGAAATAAATCACTGCCAGGTTGTTGTAGCAGGTGGCGAGATCCCTGTCCTTGGGGGCGAGATTGGCTTCCCTGATGGCTAGCGCTTCTTTGTAGAGGGTTTCCGCCTTGGCATGCTGGCCCATTCTAAAAGCCACCAGGGCAAGGTTGTCGACGCTCATGGCATAACGCCCGTCATTCTTGCCGTAGCTCTCGGCTTCAGTGAGGGCTGATTGCCAGTGTCTCTCGGCGTCCCTGAGGTTGTTGTCCTCCATCGCCTTGAGCGCCGTCGTCTTGTGTTCGGTAAAGGTGGGCATGCCCTTGTTTTCCCCTTATGTTCTATACCTTACCCACCTATTCTAATCTGTATAACAGGAAGACCTTCAATCCCGAGAAAAAAGCGGTAATATAGGCACTTCGCAAGCAGAACGCTTGTCAAGCGAGCGTTGTTTTCGGGGCCGCAGAGGCTCGCCGGACGCTCATCCGAATTCTGGAGGTGCACTAAATGAAACTCGTCGATCCACCCGGCAAAACGAAAGGCAAGTCTTCGGCTAAGACCGAGATTAAAGCGAGTCCCGGGCAGAGTCTTCCTCAGACCGGGCGGCAGGAGATCATCAAGAAGTGCCCGGTAAACCCCAATCTGGTCAACTATGAGAAAACCTATCAGACCTTCGACTGGGAGCAGGCTCGGGGTGAGGTTGACTGGTTCGCCGGCGGCAAAATCAACGCTGCCTATAACGCCGTGGACAGGCATATGTCCGACGGCCGCCGCAACAAGGTCGCCCTCTATGCCATCGATGCCAAGAATAAACTGTCCAAGCTGACCTTCCAGGATGTTTACGAGCAGTCCAATAAGCTCGGCAATGCCCTCAAGAGACTGGGCGTGGAGAAGGGCGACAGAGTTTTCGTCTTCCTTCCGAGAGTCCCCGAGCTCTACGTCACCACCATCGCCATCGCCAAGATAGGCGCCATCGCCGGGCCCCTCTTCTCGGCTTTCGGTCCCGACGCTCTGCGTGACAGGCTCCAGGACTCCGAGGCGACCGTGATCATCACCAATCCGGAACTGAAGCCCAAGCTCGACAGCATTCGCAAAGAGCTCCCCGATCTCGCTTATGTCATCGTGGTTGGCGGCGATGAGTCAAAGCTCGGTGAGCGCGAATATAGCTATGAAACTCTGGTAAATGCCGAAAGCGATAAACTGGAATGCGAGCGCATGGACGCTGAGGATCCGCTCTACCTGCTCTATACCTCCGGTACTACCGGCAAGCCCAAGGGTGTCGTCCACGTCCACAACGACATCATCGGGCACCATATGACCACCAAATGGGTGCTGGACCTGCAAGAGGACGATATCTACTGGTGTACTGCCGATCCGGGTTGGGTGACCGGCACTGTATATGGTATCTTTGGTCCCTGGTCCAACGGCATCTCGGTGGTCAGCTATGAGGGGCGCTTCGACGCCGATAGCTGGTACAACGTCATCGACAAGCTCAAGGTGACAGTCTGGTACACAGCTCCCACGGCTCTTCGCATGCTCATGAAAGCCGGTGATGAAGCCGTCTACCGCCACAGCCTCGCCAGCCTCCGCCATATTCTGAGCGTGGGCGAGCCCCTGAACCCTGAAGTCGTGCGCTGGGGCATGAAAGTCTATGGACTGCCGATCCACGACAACTGGTGGCAGACCGAGACCGGTATGCAACTGGTGGCGAACCTGCCCTGTATGCCCGTCAAGCCCGGCAGCATGGGACGTCCCCTGCCCGGCGTCTATGCCGCAGTCGTCAATGATGACGGCGAAGAGCTTCCCGCCGGCGAGCTCGGCCGTCTGGTGGTGAAGCCGGGCTGGCCGTCCATGCTGCGCTCGATCTGGCGCAACAAGGAGAAATTCGACGAGTATTTCCGCATTCCCGGCTGGTACTTCAGCGGCGACAATGCCTGGAAGGACGAGGAAGGATACTTCTGGTTCGTGGGCAGAGCCGATGACGTCATCAATACCGCCGGTCACCGGGTCGGACCCTTCGAGGTGGAGTCCGCCCTGGTCGAGCACGAAGCGGTGGCCGAAGCCGGTGTTATAGGCAAGCCGGATAAAGAGCGCGGCGAGATCATCAAAGCCTTTATCGTCCTGGCTAACGGCGTCACCGCATCAGACGAGCTGATCGAGAGCATCCGGGAGCATACCAAGCGCCAGCTGGCAGCTCATGCTTATCCCCGTGAGATAGAGATAAAGGATAGTCTTCCCAAGACAAGATCAGGCAAGATCATGCGCCGCCTGCTCAAGGCCTGGGAGCTGGGATTGCCCACCGGTGACACCTCTTCTCTCGAGGAAGACTGAGACCCTGACCATTAGATGATTCTTCCGTACACAGCCTCCGGCAGGCTGTATTCTAGAGCTGTGGCGGATTGCGTGTATATTTGATAGATATGCGCCGTCCGTCCGGGCGATGGTTTCCGTTTTTCATCCCGGACCTCTTTCTATATATGAGCACTGATCTGACCCTTTCCGAAGCCACTCTCGAGCGCCTGCCTCCGCAGTCGCTGGAGGCGGAGCAGGCTGTGCTCGGGGCCCTGCTCGTGAGCGGGGACGGGATCTCGCGGGTGGTGGATATTCTCGACCCCGAGTATTTCTACCGCAAAGCCCACCAGGTCATCTATGCCGCCATGCTCGACCTCTACGAGGACAATGAGCCCATAGACATCGTCACGGTTTCGCAGTATCTCAAAGACGAGGGCAAGCTCGACAATGTCGGCGGTCGCCAGTACATAACCGATCTTTCCCTGTCGGTGGCCACTACCGCCAACCTCGAGTATTACGGCAAGGTGGTCCAGGAGAAGGCGATTCTTCGCCAGCTCATCAAAGCGGGAACCGAGATAGTCGGGAGCTGTTACGAGGAGACCGACGCCGAGACCGCCCTGGACAAAGCCGAGCATCTCATCTTCACTCTCGCTCAGAAGAAAGAGATGCAGCAGCTCGTCCATATCAAGAATATCGTCGAGGTCTCTTTTCAGAAAATCGAAGAGCGTTACGAGAATCGTGACTCGCTATCCGGCGTGCCGTCGGGATTTTACGATCTCGATGCCCTCACATCCGGATTCCAGCCATCGGATCTGGTGATCATCGCCGCCCGTCCATCCATGGGTAAAACGGCTTTCGTGCTCAATATCGCCCAGCACGTGGCGGTCGAGCACAATATACCGGTGGCGGTGTTCTCTCTCGAGATGTCCAAAGAGTCGCTGGTCATGCGGATGCTCTGCTCGGAAGCCGAGATCGACTCCAATCGACTGCGCACCGGTCATATGCACACCTCGGACTGGACAAAGCTGGCAAGCGCCATGGGCCGGCTGGGCGAAGCACCGATCTATATCGACGACTCGGCTCTGGTCAATTCTCTGGAGATGCGCGCCAAGTGCCGCCGTCTGAAATCGGAGATGAATGGTCTCGGTCTGGTGATCATCGACTATATCCAGCTCATGCAGGGCAGAAAGCAGACCGACAACCGGGTCCAGGAAGTCTCCGAGATCTCCCGGAGCTTGAAGACTCTGGCTCGCGAGATCAATGTTCCGGTTATCGCGCTCTCCCAGCTTTCCCGGGCGGTGGAAGCGAGACAGAACAAGCGTCCGATGCTCTCGGACTTGCGGGAATCAGGATCCATCGAGCAAGACGCCGACCTGGTCGCCTTCATCTACAGGGACGAATATTACAACCCCGAGACCGAGCAGCGGGGCGAAGCCGAGATCATCATAGCCAAACAGCGTAACGGCCCCACCGGTACCGTCGAGCTCCTCTACCAGGGCAGCATCACTCGTTTCCTCAACAAAGTCCACAATCAGTACACCCAGGCATAGGCATGTCGTTTGAGGATTGCTGAGCCTTCCAAAGATGAGCAGCCTTTTGCTGGCAAGAAGAGCAAACCGAATAGACTTTCCCGTACTCCATTTTCTTTCGATTGCCACCAGTTTGATGGTGTCGACGGTATGCCGGTAAAGGGCGAGATCTTTGATGCTGTGGAGGATCTGGTTCCGAGGTTTCGACCACTATTCGGCAGAATTTGAATACCGCTTAAAAGTCATTCGATTCTCTTGCAGAGAGTCCCTGAGACCCTTAAGAAAGCCTGAAACCTAGCGCAGCTCAGATACGAGGGGCTTGCAGAGCTTTCATATGTTGGTTGAGAGCAGTCATGCAGGGACATTCCGGCAATTGGCTATTGAAAGTCATATTTTATGGACTCACCCATATGGGGGAATGGCGAAGCTGCGTGAGGAAGGCGAAGCCAGACCTAACTTCCTGGATGTTGAACCCTCCAACGCCCCAGTAGAACCCTATCCTAGGATCGGGACCGGAACGATTCCGACTGGCAGTGCTGGAGACATATTCCTCCGGAACGCGCCCCTTAACGAGGCTACGGTGTCTGAGATAGCTCGAATGGCCGGACCGAGATCCGTCATTACAGTTTCCCTACCGCAGGGTACTCCAGTTACGCCTCTGTACAATGCTCTTCCATCAGGTTACTCTGCATCATCAACAACCTTCTTGGCTAGCAACGGTGTATACCAGACAGTGACTAGGATAGTATTACCCTAGATCACTTAATCCATAGTATCTGTTTCCTTGGTCACCAATTGACTCCTTTTGAGCGGCTTAGAGAAAGCACAATCTAAGCCGCTCATTTTTCCAACCAGTTGGAGTCCGATTTGTAGCGACCAAGACCTGATAAAATAGGGTCGTTTCTAAGATTTTTTAACAATGAGCAACTTCAAGACATCTGTTCTTCAGACAGCTCGTCTCCCTATTTGTATTCGTGAAGATGGCTTTCCAAACCTTCAAGATGTTGATACTGGGGTTGTGTTTGTTCATGCGCTTTGGAGCGGAGATTCCATTTCGTCTCTCAGTTGCCTTTGTAAGGTTCTTCAGGAGGCCAATGTTCAAGTCAAGATTTACGTCCTGTCTGCTGACGGTTTAGACTATGACGCCTTTCAGAAGCAGTACGGATCTTTCCCAACCGGAGGCGGAAGAGGCGAAGCCTTCTGGATCAACAGTGGTGAACTGATTGCTTCAGATCCAGGCTATTGTATTGCTAAGTCTGAAGCTTTAATTCGAAGCCGGATTGCAAATTTGTCAAATTAGCCAATTGGCCAGCAATTGATCGACCGGCTCTACAAGCTGAACAACCCCATTTTCTGAACGAGCCAGCCCTCTGTGTCTATGATTAGCGAAACGAAGATGTCACCTCCACGGTTCTTTCGAGTTTTCTTCTCATTGCTTATCCTGCTTTCTACCTCATTTCTCTTCTTCGCTGTCGAATCAAAGAGCGATAGCTCGAAATTGGTCGTTCCAGATAGAGATTTAATTGGTACTCGATGGACATTAAGGCCATCCGGGGGAACTCCCTTCGAAATTGAATTTGAGAAAGATCACGACTTGCTTGTTCGTCATTTGCGCTTAGGACGAGGAGCCAAGCCGAGTTGGTTTTTGCGAGGAAATAAAATAGAGCTGATTTTTAATAATGGCTTCGCGATTTACAAAGGACGATTCGTTTCCAAGAAAAAAATCCAAGGAACCGGCAGGAATCATCATAGTGAGTCTTGGCTATGGACAGCCAAAAGGCTTTAGCGTGTATGACCTGCTCCTTTTGGTATCGCGGGTTTCGAGCTTTGATCACACATTAAGTGTGCCGTTCCTCGACCACTCACCTTTGCTATACCCTACTATAAAGATACGCAATATCAATTGTTGCCCGAGTGCTGATCGAAAAAGGTGCGAAGATGACAGATGTCGACGGAAAAGGCGATAGAGCCGTCGACCGAATCAGAAGTCAGGCTCTGTGAAGCGCCCTGTCCGATTCAGGGCTTCTGTCTTAGATCTGGCATTCACGACTAACGTTCAATTCATCGGCAGACGCCTTTCCTTAGGCTCTTTCGACGGATCTCTGCGCTTGAAGACGATCCTGGCGTTTTGAAAAACCGGTATTGTATTCGATACTGTCTCGATGGAGGCGAAAAGGCGATCGGCATCGGGTCCGTAAGCTGTGATCAGAGTCTCCTCATTGAGATCGTAAACGCATCGGGGCTCTCCATCGGCGTTTTTGAGCATCGCTGTGAGGCGTTCGTATTCCGCCGGAAAGTCGAGGGTTTCGTAGACTTCGTCAGGAAGACCTACGGCATCGAGATAAATCTCGAGCCCTTCGAGGTCTCCAATCATTTCTGTTTTCTCTTCACCATTTTGTGTGTATGTGAGGCGCGAGCCGGCCGGTATGCCAAGCTCCACAAGGGTCTTTCGTGTAAGGCTCAGGGCTTCGTCGAGATCGGCGAGCTCGATATCGAGATCCACTCCGTCGATCCGTCCTTCACTGCTCAATTCAGTGCCCCCTCCGGTGACTTCGCCCAGCCCTTTCTCCTCGAGGGCATCGTTAAGGGGATCTTCATAGCGATCGCCACGATCGATGGGTTGAATATACTCGTTGATCCGGGCTACCACGAAATGCGGGTATTCCTTTTTCTCTTCCGAGCTCATCTTCGATACTCCTGTGCTAGAGAGTCGAGATTCTAGCAAAGACTTCCTGATGACAACACGGGCAGTTACCGGACACGGGTTCCGGCTTCAAGGAGCCGCAGCGCCTCATCCATGGCGAGATCGCGCCGCTCGCTCCCGTCTCTCAGTCGAAGCGTGAGGCAGGAAGAGGCGGCTTCCTTATCGCCGACGATGACGATGTAAGGCACTTTCATAAGGACGGCTTCCCGGACTCTTTTGCTCAGCGTTCCTTCGACCTCGGACACTTCGGTCCGGATATCTCGCTCAGAGAGCTTGTCGCGGATCAATCGGGCATAGTCCAGGTGCCGGTCAGATACCGGAGCGACCACGACCTGCACCGGCGAGAGCCAGGCGGGAAGGGCACCGCCGGTGTGCTCGAGAAGGATGCCGATGAAACGATCCAGAGATCCGTATATCACCCGGTGAATGACACAGGGTACTTTCCGAGAGCCGTCGCTGTCCGCATAGTGACAGCCGAACCGGGCCGGGAGCTGGAAGTCGAGCTGGATGGTGCCCATCTGCCACTTCCTTCCCAGGCTGTCCCGCATGAGAATATCGATCTTTGGTCCGTAGAAGGCGCCTTCTCCCGGGGCGATCTGGAAATTGCCCTTGCCGACACGTTTTTCGAGAACAGTCTCGAGTATGGCCTCGGCTTTGTTCCATTTTTCAATAGAGCCGACGAACTCGTCCGGTCTCTTGCTCAGGCGGAAAGAGTATTCGAGATCGAAGAGCCGGTAGAACTCATGACAGAGGTCGAGGACACGATCGAATTCATCTTCCAATTGCTCTTCGGCAAGAAAGATATGAGCATCGTCCTGCTGGAACTTCTGGACCCTGAGAAGTCCGGAGAGGGTCCCGGAGCGCTCGTTGCGGTGCAGGACATCGCAGTCCGAGAGGCGCAGGGGGAGCTCTCTGTAGCTTCGCACTCTGAGATTGAAGATCACCATGGCGTTCGGGCAGTTCATGGGCTTGACACCGAAAACGGTGTCTTCATCCTCTTCGATGACGAACATGCTGTCCCGGTAGTGCTCCCAGTGTCCAGAGATCTCCCAGAGTCTCTTGTCGTTGATTATCGGCGCAGAGAATTCTTTGTAGCCGTGCTTGCGGTGCACCCGCCGCCAGTAGTCTATGAGCTCGTTGAGGACTATGAGACCGTTGGGAAGCCAGTAAGGCATGCCCGGAGCTGACTGATCGAAGTGGAAGAGCTCGAGGCGTTTGCCAAGCATTCTATGATCCCGGCTCTTGCGCTTCTCGACTATTTCAAGATACTGGTCGAGAGCTTCTTTCGATTCCCAGGCGGTGGCATAGATTCTCACCAGCATCGGATTGCGCTCGCTGCCGCGCCAGTAGGCGCCTGCCACCGATACGATCTTGATCGCCTCCGGATTGATCTGGGAGGAGTCCTCCACATGAGGACCTTTGCAGAGGTCGAAGAAGCCGTCGTGGCGGTAGATCGAGAGGGTGGGCGCTCCGGTGACTTCCTCGGCTGCTTCGCCGTTGTCGTCTGCCTTACCCGCGGCGATCAGGTCTATGAGCTCGATTTTGAAAGGCTGATCGGCAAAGAGAGCCCGGGCGCGGGTTTCGTCGATCGCTTCTTTCTCGAAACGGCAGGCACTGCCGATGATCTCTCTCATTCTCGCCTCGAGCCATTCGATGTCCTGGTCCGAGGGCGAGCGGGGCAGCCGGAAGTCATAGTAGAAGCCGTCTTCGATGGGTGGACCGCCACCGAGATGAACAGGACCCTCGGCTTCGAACCTCTCCTTCACCGCCTGGGCGAGGATATGAGCGCAGCTGTGCCTGATCTTGAAAAGCTTTTCTTGATTGGATGAGTTCATTTCTTATACCCCTGAAAAAACAATGCGAGCCCCGGGGGGCTCGCTTTCTCACTGACGATAACGCTGTCCAGTTATGGTCGTGTCGAAACCAGCCCCCCTGCTGTGGTGCAAGTAGTTGTGGCGGTGAGGCAGAGGTATGTTTTGTCGGATAGCATACTGATAATTATCTACGAAGCAGGGGATCCGTCAAGATCTATAGAGGCACGAAAATCGCATTGACGCTGGTGAAGCCCAGGACCGGCTCCTGCTCGAATTTTTTCGTTTCGGTATTGAGCACCGCTGCGGTGTCGGTGGCGGCGCTGGTCACCAGAAGGCTTTTGCCGTCGGGAAGAAGAACGATGGCGCCGGGGAACTCTACTTCGAGGGGCAGTCTGATATCTTCCAGTTTCTGATGGGTTTTCAAGTCGAAGATCGAGATTGAGTTGTCTTTGGCATTGGCCGCATAGAGGAGGGTCTCGTCTGCGGACAGAGCCAGACCGGTGGGACCGTCGGGGGTGCTCATGGTGTCCACGACTTTGCGCTGACCTATATCAACTACCGAGATAGTGTTGGACATGCGGTTCGAGACATAGGCCGTGCGGTTGTTTTTCTTGATCACTATGTCCGATGGCATCTGGCCGACATTGATCGCTCCAAGGTTTTTTTGATTCAGGGTCGAGATAAAGGTCAGCTCGCTGCTCTGGGTATTGAGCGCTAGAAGGAGATAGCCGTTGGGAGTGATCTCTATCCTTCCCGGGCCCGGTCGCACGAGGGTACGAACCAGCACTTTTTTGCTGGCAAGCTCGATGAGCGTGACCGTATTCTTGGCTGACTCTGTGACATAAAGAAAGCGTCCGGTGCGCATCGCGGTGACGCCCCTGGGGCTGCTCCCCGGCGGCAGATCTATCTGACCGTCGAATTTGTTCGCCACGGGGTTGACTATGAGGACACGATTCTTGGTCTGATCGGCGATGAAGAGGCGGCCGTTGGCAATTGTCATGCCACCAGGGGTGCCATCAGTCTGCAGCTCGGCGACTTTCTTGAAGTCCTTATCGAGAATGAGTATCTTGCCGGTAGCCGGAGAGGTCACGAAGATCTTCCCGTCACCCGAGCTCACATCTGCCGGGCTCTCGGCGAAGCTGTCACCATCGTCTTCGCTGCTGGCGGCCTGCTCGCTGGCGACGTCGATATCGAGCTCCCCGATGACGCATTTCATGGACGGCACCACCGCCATGTTCTGAGGAACGATCATGTCCGGGGGAAGATGATTGGCTTTCAGAGCATCACGCACCGCGGGGCTCAGGTCCTCGGGCAGGGTGAGGACGAGCTTCCCCGACAGGTTCGAGAGTTTCACGAAAAACCAGCCGTTGTCGAAGGCCAGGATGAGAGGATGTTTGGCCGGATAGACGCCAGACAGGGCGACGGGTTTGTCCGAAGCCTGGCTCGTCTTCGGTATGAGGGGGACGAACAGAGTGCCCTTTTTCGTTTGCAGTACGCCGTCGAGGCGTACTGTCACCTGGGGGAACTTTTCCGCGATGGTCTTCCTCAGGTTGTCCGGAAGCCTGGTGGCGGAGGCCGGTAGAGGTCCGACCAGAGATGCCACCATGAAGAACAGGAGCGCCAGAACGAATCTCCGGAGGCCGAGAACCCGGATCTTATTCTTCCCCTTTCGGGCGGAAAACGTCGACGATTTTATCGAGAAAGGTTTCGCCATCGTCGTTTTTCTTGTTCTTTGCGCCAGCATTTTTTTCTTTCTTTCCGTTGGACGGCTTCTTCGGCTCGTTGTTCCCCTTTGCCTCTTCTTTCTCGTCGGCATCGAGGCTCAGTTTTTCGCCCTGCAATTCGGCGAGCCTGGCGAAGAGGTCTTTCTCCTCTCTCGAGATCTTGGTGGGGGTTTTCAGCTTCACATGAACGATCTGATCGCCCCGCCGTGATGGTTGGTTGAGCATGGGAACGCCCATCTCTTTCATGACCAGCTGGGTGCCGGACTGCACACCGCTGGGGATTTTGAGAATCTTGCTGCCGTCCACGGTGGGGACCAGGATCTCGCCTCCCAGGGCGGCCATGGAGAACGATACAGGAAGGCTCAGATGGATATCGATGCCGTCTCTGACGAACTCTTTGTGGGCTTTGACATGGATGATCACATAGAGATCGCCGTGGGGACCGCCCTGGGGTCCTTTGTCGCCACCACCCATGACTCGCATTCTCGAGCCATTCTCGATTCCTGCCGGTACTTTGATCTCGAACTCTTTGTTTTTTCTCGTCAGACCCTGACCGCTGCAGTCCCGGCAGGGCTTGTCGACTTTCTTGCCGCGACCGGCGCAGTGCGGGCATGTGCTTATCTGATAGGTCTGGACGAAAAGCATATTGACCAGCTCTTTGACCTGACCCTGACCTCCGCAGGTCTGGCAGGTGGATACCGTGCTTCCCGGGGCGGCGCAGGTACCGAGACAGGTGGTGCATTCCTCGTTGCGTTTGATCGAGACTGTTTTGGTGCAACCGAAAACCGCTTCGAGAAAATCGATTTCGAGATCCTGTTTTAGATGAGCGCCCTGCATGGGGCCGGCGGATCTGCCGAAACCGCCTCCAAAGCCTCCTCCACCACGCATCCCGGCGCCGAAAAGCGCCTCGAGAATGTCGTCTACTCCGAAGCCCTGGAAGTTGCTGAAGTCCATATCGTCGAAACGGCTCGCCGAGCCCTTGACGCCTTCGTGACCGTAGCGATCGTAAGCGCCACGCTTCTGCTCGTCGGAAAGGACCTCATAAGCTTCGGCGAGCTCTTTGAAGGCTTGCTCGTCGCCGGACTCTTTATTGTCCGGGTGAAGAGTCCGGGCTTTCTTCCGGAAGGCTTTCTTGATCTCGTCGGCGCTGGCCTGCTTGCTCACACCGAGGGTTTCGTAGTAGTCCTGTTTCGCCATCGTGCTGTTCAATTTAATACCTTTTAGATTTCTGCTTCTTCCACCGAGTCTTCCTCGATCTCTTCGAAGTCCTCGTCATCACGGTCCTTCTTGTCGCCCTCTCCGAGCTCGATCGGACCGGAATCGCCGAGGGTGCGCTTGCGGCGGGCCGGGGGAGCGGCACGCTTGCTGCCGGTGTGAATCGCCCGTCCCAGGTCCATGATTGCCACATCGAGGCCAGCCACCAGGGACTGTAGCTCTTCGCTGCCGTTCTTGGCAAGCACCTCCCTGACGTTTTCTACCGCACGCTGGACCTTTTCGACAACAGTTGAGTCCACTTGCTCGCCATATTTCTTGATGGTTCGCTCGGCGTCGGCGCAGAGACCCTCTGCCTTGACCCGCATGGATATTCGCTCTTTCACTGCTCTGTCCTGCTCGGCGAACTCCTCGGCTTCTCTGGTGAGCTCCTCGACCTCCTCCGGACTCAAACCGGTAGTGCGTTGAATCGTAATCGAATGCCTGATCCCGGAGCCATGGTCTTTGGCGCTGCAATGGACGATTCCGTCGGCGTCGATATCGAAAGTGACCTCGATTTTAGGAACCGAACGGGGAGCTGGCGGGATGCCTGTCAGGTAGAACTTGGCAAGGGACTTGTTGTCGGCGGCAAGATCGCGCTCACCCTGCAGCACATGCACTTCTACCGAGGTCTGCCCGTCTTCGGTGGTGGTGAAAATCGTCGTGTTGCTGGTGGGTATCGTGGTATTGCGCTCGATCACTCTGGTGAAAAGCCCCCCGGCGGTCTCGATCCCCAGAGACAGCGGGATGACATCCAGGAGCAGGACGTCCTGGACGTCCCCTGCCAGGATCGAGGCCTGGATTGCCGCTCCCAGAGCCACGGCCTCATCCGGATTGACTGATTTGGAAGGCTCCTTCTGGAAGTAGCGGCGGATCATGTCCTGGACCGCCGGAATACGCGTACTGCCGCCGACCAGGATAATATGCTCGATCTGAGCGGGCCGGAGCTGAGCGTCTTCCAGAGCCTGCTGCAGCGGACCGAGGCAGGCTTCCACTAGGTGGCTGGTGAGCTCGTTGAATTTGGTCCTGGAGAGCTGGGTCTCGAAATGAAGGGGACCGGTCTCGTCGGCTGTCAGGAAGGGGAGCTGGATTTCCGAGACCATGGCGGTGGACAGCTCGATTTTCTTTTTCTCGGCTTCTTCCTTAATCCTCTGGGTGGCCATAAGATCGTTGCTCAGGTCTATGCCTGTCTGGCTGGTGAACTCTTCGATCATCCAGTCCATGATGCAGCGATCGAAGTCGTCTCCGCCGAGCTTGTTATTGCCGCTGGTGGCTTTCACCTCGAAAACGCCGTCGGTGATCTCGAGCAGGCTGACGTCGAAAGTTCCGCCTCCCAGATCGAAAACCAGGATGGTCGACTGCTCGTAGCATTTGTCGAGACCGTAGGCCAGGGCGCTCGCAGTGGGCTCGTTGATGATCCTCAGCACATCGAGACCGGCTATCTGTCCGGCATCTCTCGTGGACTGGCGCTGGGCGTCGTTGAAATAAGCCGGCACAGTGATCACCGCCTTGGTGATCTTCTCGCCCAGAAACGCCTCAGCATCGGCTTTTAGCTTCTGAAGGATCATTGCCGAGATCTGCTCGGGGCTGTGAGCGATATTGTCGACGGTGACTCTATAATTGGTGCCCATCTCCCGCTTGATCGACTGGATGGTGCGGCTGGGGTTGGTCACGGCCTGGCGCTTGGCAACCTGTCCGACCAGCCGCTCGCCGGTCTTGGAGAAAGCGATGACGGACGGCGTCGTTCGCTGCCCCTCGGCGTTCTCGATTATCATCGGGGTGCCGCCTTCCATGATCGCTACACAGGAATGGGTGGTGCCCAGGTCGATACCGATAATTCTGTCGCTGCTCATCTCATGGTTGCCGCTCTGTGGCTGCTATCACTGTTAGTCTTCGTCTGCGTCGCCCTTCGCGAGCTTCTTGGACTCGATGCTGACAGGCGGGATATCTTGAGTGCTCGAAACGGGTATACCTTCGCCGGAGTCGCCATCCGAGCTGGTATCGTCTTCGGTGCCATTACCGGCGCCTTCATCTCCGGAGTTCTCGGCAGTCTCGTCCGCCGCGGCTGCTTCGACCGATTCCTCTTCTTCTGAAGCTTCTTCAGCCTGCGGCTCAGGCTCGTCCTCGACACCGTCGGAGGTGGCGACGTTCACCAGGGAGGGACGCAGGACTTTGTCGTTGAACATATAGCCGGGCCTGAGCTGGTGGACGATGGAGCCGTCCGGAACTTCTCTGGTTGCTATCTGCTGGACCGGCTCGTGGAGCCGGGGATCGAAAGGCTGACCGATAACATCGAGCTGGGCGATGCCGATCTGCTCCAGGCAACGGGCGAATCGGTTGTAGACCATATTGAGGCTGTCGATCATGTTTTTCGGGTCCATACTGTCGGACAGTTTCGACTTGGCCAGGTCCATATCATCCAGAGCCGGCAGAATCGCCTCGATGGCTTTTTGAATTCCCGTGGCCGTGAATTCCTGGCGCTCCCGATCGACACGCTTGCGATAATTCTCGAAATCCGCCGCCAGCCTCTTATAGAGATTCTCGGCTTCGGTGGCGCGCTGTTCCATGGCGTCGAGCTCTTGCTGGAGACGTTTGGCCATGGCGCTCGAAGCGGCATTCTCCCGCTCCAGGTCGGCTTTGGCTTCTTCTTCCTGGCCGAGATTGATGCCGAACTCGTCAGGATCCGGCTCGGCGCCTGCATACATAGCCCGATAGAAGGCTTTGGCAGCGGAATCGCGGTCTTTCTTCTTCGGAGGCTCCTTGTCTTCGTCTTGACTGGATTTCGCCTTTTCGTCGTCGGCCATATTCACCTGGTTTGGATTTCTAGACTCCCCAATATTAACCTGTCAGGGCTTGGAGTGGGGATGTCAATACTGAAAATTGAAATCAATTAGTACCTTTATTAGTTTATGTAATTAGCCTAAAATTCGCACGTACCTTCGAAATCAGAGCGCCGATTAATTTATGAATGTTGATACGAGGCTGAGACTGATTCTTTATGCGCCCCATGAATTCGGCGGGCGGGCGGCCAAGACTGCCGAGGGCCTGCTGCGTTATCGCCCGGAAGCTGCGGCATGCGTCGTCGATCCCGTCAAGGCCGGGCTCACCGCCGCGGCGGTGATCGGTGCCGGAGGCGCCGTGCCGGTGGTTCGCACTATCGAGGAGGCTATCGCTCTGGGCGCCGATGCCGTGCTCCTGGGCTGCGCCTTCGCCGGGGGGAGGATGCCCCAGAGCTGGCGGGATGACATCCTCAAAGCCATAAAGAGTGGTCTCAGCATAATCAACGGGCTTCATGACTTCCTGGTCGACGACGCCGAATTCTCATCGGCCGCCGGATCTATGGATGTCTCCCTGATCGATCTGAGGATGCCACCGGAGAAGCTCAATATCGCCACCGGCAGAGCTGCTTCCCTGAAGGCGCATACAGTCCTCACCGTGGGCTCCGACTGTTCGGTTGGCAAGATGACCACATCCCTCGAGCTTCTGGGGGCCGCCCGGAAAGCCAATCGGCCCTCTCGTTTCGTGGCCACCGGCCAGACCGGGATCATCATCGATGGCTGCGGAGTGGCTATCGATCGCGTGATCGGCGATTTCATGGCCGGTGTCGTCGAGGACCTGGTCATCGAGGCTGCTGCCGGCTCGGAGTATGTGTTCATCGAAGGCCAGGGCTCGATCATTCACCCGGGTTATTCCGGCGTCACCCTCTCGATTCTCCATGGTGCGGCTGCCGAATGTCTCATCCTCTGCCATCAAGAAGGCCGGATTACAACCGGAGAGTCTGATCACGTCATTCCGGAACTGCCGGTTCTTGTGGAAATCTACGAGAGTCTGGCCCGCTTCATACGCCCGACGAAAGTGGTGGGAGTCGCCATCGACAGCCGCTCTATCGCTTCGGACGCCGATGCCCGGGCTCGTCTGGAGGAGTATTCCAGACAGACGGGTCTTCCCGTAACCGATCCGGTCCGTTTCGGAGCGGCCAATCTTTTTCAAGCTATAGAGAGTTATTGCCAATGATGAAACCATCCAGCACGAGAACCAGCGCCATCGAGCTCGCTTACGAGCCGCTCACCCTGACCACCACCCATCCTTTCGGGATCTCCTACGGAACATCCTCCGATACGGACAATGTCCTTGTCAGGCTCACTCTGGGCGAGCATACCGGTCTCGGCGAAGCGGCGCCGGCCTCTTATCACGGCGAGAGTCAGGCGACAGTCCTGGCGGTCCTTGGCGAGATAGAGAAAGCGAGCATTCTAGGCGACGATCCTTTTGCGGTGGCCTCGGTCATGGCAGCTATGGATCGTCTCCTGACCGGTCACAATTCCGCCAAAGCCGCGGTGGAGATGGCTCTCCAGGACCTCTGCGGCAAGATCGCCGGACAGCCCGTCTACAAGCTTCTCGGACTTTCCGGCTATCCTCAGCCCATGACCGATTTCACCATCGGCATCGACAGTCTCGAGATGGTGGAGATGAAAACGAGAGAAGCCCTGGACCAGGGCTTCAAGATGCTCAAGGTCAAGCAGGGAACCAGTTACGATCGCGAGATCATCGAGACCATCAGGAAGGTGGCAGGCGACATACCTTTGCGGGTGGATGCCAATGGCGCCTGGACACCCAAGCAGGCCATAGCCATGTCTCGTTTTCTGGCCGAGCAGGGTGTCGAGTTTATCGAGCAGCCTCTACCGAAATTCGCATCGGTAGAGGATTTTCGCTACGTGCGCCGGCACTCGGCCGTGCCGATTTTCGCCGACGAGAGCGTCTGCCGGGCCAATGACGTCGCACGTCTAGCCGGTGCCGTGGACGGTGTCGTGGTCAAGCTCGCCAAAACAGGCGGTCTCTCGGAAGCCCTCAAGGTAATCCATGTCGCCCGGGCGCACCAGATGAGAATCATGTTCGGCTGCATGATCGAGTCATCCATCGGAGTCACCGCCGCGGCGCATCTTTCCAGCCTGGTAGATTATCTGGATCTCGATGGCGCGATGCTCTTGAAGAACGACCCCTTCGATGGTGCCTTCTATGACAACGGTTATTTGCGTGTCAAAGATGAGCCCGGTCTCGGCGTGCGGGCTCGGCAAGAATGAGCCGCTACCATATATGGTGCGACATCCTGATCCTCAGCGCCACTCTAGCCCCACTTTGACAGGCGGTTCTTGATAAGGTCGATCGTCGATTCGGGATAGAGCTTGAAACATTTCACTTTCTTCCCCCTGGCCAGTCCCTCGACGAGCTTCTCGCTGGGCCCGTCGCAGAGGATCAGATCGGCGAAGCCGATGGTGTAACGGAGCTCCTCTTCGTCGCCGGCCAGGACCGAGCGCACCGGGATCTCCTCGCCTCGCTGGGCGGCAACCAGCTTGGTGGCCATGGTCATGAGAGTATTGCTCACCGAGACGAGGAGCAAGAGGCTGCCGCTTTTCATGCCCGAGACCAGATCGAGCTCCGAGCGTGCCGGCTCGATATTGCAGGGGACCAGTCTTGTCCGGTCCTTGATGGCGTCCCGGAAGGAGAAGAGATGATAGAGGCTGGTGACGATCAGGGAGTCTTCCGACCACTGCGGATTCTCGAGGATCTCCTCCACGGTGCAGGCTTCCACCGGAATATCGAAATGGGGGCTGAGCTCGCTCACCACCACGGCATGGAAATCCTGGTTCCGATCGACAACGAGAATCCTTTTTACCGGTTTGCGGCTGGCCAGCTTCTCCACACAGCCTTTCACCTCTTTCGCCGAATAGCCCGAATCGGATGCCCGGGCTAGAAATTCGATGAAAAGCCCTTCCAGGTCTTTGGGGCGATGATCGCTGTTTGCCGGCGAGGCGACACGGACACCGCTGCCCTGCCGGATTTCCAGGAGCCCGACCTCGGCAAGGTGGTTATAGGCGGCGGTGACAGTGCTGTAATGGATATCGAGGCGCGCCGCCAGTGCCCTGATACTGGGGAGCTTCACTCCCGACTCGAGAACCCCCGAGGCGATCTGAAGCGAAATCTGCTCGACGAGCTGATCGCGAATGGGCACCGAGCTTTCTTTGTTGATCGAAATTTTCACGGGGGATCTACTTCATCATTAACGGCTTCAAGTATTCGAAGAAGATTATAAAAGATGGCGCCAGAAGAATGACCATGAGGGCCGGCATGATGCAGAACCAGAGGGGAAAAGCCATATATATCGGCAGCCTGGCCGCTTTCTCCTCGGCTTTCTGGCTGAGCTTGTTGCGCAGGAAGTCGCTCTGGGCTCTCAAGATCTTGGCAATGCTGATACCCAGTTGAGCGGCCTGGGTCAGGGAAGCGCCCAGGGCGCGGAGCTCTTCCACGCCGGTTCGGTTGTAGAGCTCGACATAAGCGCGTTCGCGCTCGATTCCCAGGAGGAGGTCGCGGCTCAAGAGCATGAGCTCCTCGTTGAGCTCATTGACTACCACGCTCGACTCGGTGGCTATTCTGGCCAGGGTGGCATCCAGTCCCAGCCCCGCGTCCACGCAGAGAACCATGAGATCGAGGGCCTGGGGGAGGCTTTCTTTGATTCGTTGCCGTCTTCGCCGGGAGATCAAGAAAAGGGCCGCGTCGGGCAAAAAGAACGAGAGCAGGGCGAGAAGCAGCACTGCCCATAATGGCAGGATCAGGCCGGCAAGGATCATCGAAAGGGGCAGATAGACCTTGAGAGACGCCAGGACTCCGAAGGCGGTATTCGAGCGATAGCCAGACCAGACCTGCAGGCGCTGAAGCCATTGCCGGTAACGCGCCGGTGTAGCGGAAAGCAGGGCTGTCGCGGGTGCGCTCAGCCATACCGGTACCACTGGCACCACCGGTGAGGCCCCGCTCTCGCTCCGTCCTCTGAGAACCATCACCACGCCTAGGAATAACGCCGCGAAGAGCTCGGGGTACTGGAGAATATTGAACGGTAGGAGGGAGGCGGAAGGCATTTCTATTCTCAGATTTTGATGGTGGACATCTTACGCATTAGAAAAATTCCGAGGATCTGGAGACCCACGGCTAGAAGTAGCATCAACCGGCCGACCTCTTTCTGGAACAGAGGCTCGAGATAACCGGGATTGGCGAAATTGAGGACCAGAGCCATGATTATCGGCAGCAGCCCGACGATGATGGCGGTCAAGCGGCTCTGGCTCGTGAGGACTTTGATCTGGCGGCTCAGCCTGATCCGCTGCCTGAGGGTGTAATTGGTCTTATCCAGGAGCTCGGCCAGGGAGCCGCCGACTTCGCTCTGGATGCTGACCGCCCGGCGGATGAGATCGAGCTCGTAAGATCGATAGCGAGCACAGGAGCGGCTGAGGGCCTCGGCCAGGGGCTGACCGAGATTCATCCTCTGCAGGACAGTGCGGAACTCGCTCCCGCAGGGGGCCGGCACTTCCTCGGCTACTGTCTGGATCGCTCTGGGAATACTGTGTCCGGTACGCAGCACCGAGACCATGAGATCGATGGCTTCCGGCAGCTGGGTGGTGAATTTCCGCCGCACCGAAGCGACCTTCACCGCCAGAGCGGCGAAGGGAAGCAGCGACAGGAGGATTCCCGATAAGACGGCGAAGAGAAGCTCGAAGGAAAAAGCGACCGAAACTATTATCGGTGCGAAAAAGAGGACCATGGCAATCTGGAGCAGATTGTCGACGCTCAAAGCCCAGCCGGACAGGTCGCATTGTTGCTCGATATTGTCCATGACCCTGCTGAGAAAAGTACCCAGGACCGATTCGCCCGGCTCTTTGCGGCGCCTGATCAAATTTACCGGTCTTGCCTCATCCGCTCTCTCGTCCAGGGACTGTGTCTGCACCAGATTGAGGCGGCTGCGTACCTGATTCCGCTGGCGCTGACGGCTCGAGATCCGAGTGACTATGATCCCGGCCACCAGGGAGATCGCCGCGCCGGCGACAAGGATGATCTCGCCGGTCATAGAGCCCCTCCCTGACTGAGATTGTTATCTCTTATCGCTTCCTGGCTCAGGGTCATGAGCTCCCGGGGCAGAGCGAGACCGGCGTCCCGGATCTTGCGCTCGACCATTGGTCTGATCCCGCAGGGAGCATGCTGGCCTTTGCCGGTCTCATTGTGCTTGTAGGCGAAGATCTCCTGCATGCTAATGATCCCTTCCTGGACACCGGTGACCTCGGTGATGCTGACCACCCGTCTTGTCCCATCGGTGAGCCTCTTGATCTGGACGACCAGGTCGAAAGCAGCCCCGATCTGCTCCCGGATGCTTCTCTGGCTCAATTCCACTCCGGAGAGCAGAACCAGGGTCTCCAGACGGCTCAGGGCGTCTCTGGGGGAGTTGGCGTGCAGTGTAGTGAGAGAGCCTTCGTGACCGGTGTTCATTGCCTGGAGCATATCCAGGGCTTCCGGACCGCGCACCTCTCCGACCACTATTCGGTCCGGGCGCATCCGCAGGGCGTTTTTCACCAGGTCTCGCTGGCTGACGGCTCCACGACCTTCAATATTGACCGGTCTCGACTCCAGGCGCACTACATGTCTTTGCTGGAGGCGGAGCTCTGCGGTATCTTCGATGGTGACGATGCGCTCACGGTCGGATATATAACCCGACAGAACGTTGAGAAGGGTGGTCTTGCCCGCCGATGTACCGCCGGAAATCAAGATATTCAGCCGGGCTTTCACGGAGGTCTCGAGGAATTCGGCCATGCCTTCACTGAGGGCGTTGCGGCTGAGGAGGTCCTCGACCCTGAAGGGAGTCGGTCGAAACCGTCTGATCGACAGGATGGGACCGTCCATGGACAGCGGCGGAATGATCGCGTTGACCCTGGATCCGTCAGGCAGCCTGGCGTCGACGATGGGAGAGGATTCGTCCACGCGCCGCCCCACCCGCGATACTATCCTGTTGATCACGTGGAGCAGATGATTATCGTCCTTGAATCTGATCTCGGTCTGGACGAGCCTGCCGTCACGATCTACCCAGACGCTGTGAGCGCCGTTCACCAGGATGTCGTTGATCTGAGCATCGCCGAGAAGCGGCTCCAGGGGTCCGAGACCGAGGGTCTCATAGAGAACGTCCTGGGCCAGGGTCTCCCGCTCGCTGCGGGAAAGGGGCAGGCGCTCTTCTTCCAGAAGTATATGGACCGTCTCTTCAATCGCTGTTTCCACGGACTCGGAGCCGTCAAGCTGCATGAGGACGCCGATATCCATGTCTTCGATCAGTCGCGCATGGATCTTGCTCTTCAGCGCCTGGTAAGAGCTGATCTTGTCGTATTCGGCTGTGGAGAGGCTGCCCTTTTTGCTCGTGCCGATTGAAAGCGATAGACGAGCCCGGGGCTTCTTGGCGCTCTTGCTTTCTTGAGTCGATTCTGCCGAAAACTCCTTGTCAGGGCTCTCGGTGGTCAGGGACTGAGGCTCCGCTGCCGGCTCCTGGGCTTGCTCGACGGTTTTGACGGTCTCGACCGAAACAGGCGAGGGGTCGCTCAGATCGCGATGGCGCTTTTCGAGGATTTGTCTGAGTCTCGACATTATTCAGCGATCTCCTTGATCAGATCCCGGGCGATCACTCGCACGGCCTTGCTATAACCGTCTCTGGGCAGGCGTACCAGGGCAGGCTCGCCGGCCAGGCAGGACTCCTCGAGGCTGGCGAAAGCGTTGGGCAGCCGCCAGCGTGCGCCGACGGGCAGAGTAGATCTGATCTCGGCTTCCAGATGTTTCATGCGTCCGCCGGAGCGATTGACGGCGATCCCGATGCGGTCATGGGTAAGACCGAGATCGAGGAGAGCGGCAAGCCAGCGCTTGCCGGCGAGAATGCCGGTCAGGGAGGGCTCGAGAACCATGACCAGGAAATGGCATTGATCGATGAGGCTCATGAAAGCACTGTCGAGCTGCTTGGAGAGGTCGAGCACCACGAAGCCGGCGTGGCTCCGCAGTGCGGGAAGGCATTCGGCCAGTCCCCGCAAGTCCATAGCCAGGCTCTCTTCAAGGTCCAGGGGCGGCGAGACGAAGTCGAGCTTTCCTTCCGGAATCGCGATGATCTCGCAGCAGGCTTGCAGGATCTTTTCGTCCAGGCGCTCCCGGCGGTCGAGTAGATCGGCGAGGCTGTTTTTCGGCTGGTTGCCGAGCATGAGGGCGACATCAGGCTGCTGGGCATTGGTGTCGATGAGAGTAGTCTTTCTGGTGGCAGCCAGGGCGACAGCGAGGTTGATGGCGAGGGTGGTGGCGCCGACGCCTCCCTTGGCGCCCAGGATACCGATTACCGGGGCGGGTTTGCTCCTGCCGGGTGGGCTCTGCGCAGGGTCGGCATTTTTGACACTGTCTTGCTCAGTCCTGCTGTTGTCCGGCATCAAGACGCCGGCTGCCATGGCCATGGTGCCTTCAGCGCTTATCTCCGGTCGTTTTCCAAACAGGCTGAACACTTTCAGTCTCCTCAATCAAGCTTGATTTTGCCCAGAGGGCGTGGTGAGATGCTCGGCGCCAGGACAATGCCGCGCTGGCGAGGGGCGAGAGCCAGGCTGTCGACGGTTATGCCCGGGTCTATCCGCTGAGCGAACAGAGCCGTGTCGGCATTGATGGCCCGGGCCGGACCGGTATAGAAACTGCCGTCGCCCACGGTGGCGTTGCAAACCGGTGCCGCCTCGCCGATCTCGGCCTCCAGATTGAGCTGGCTCGATGTCACCGAGACGAGCCGCAGCCTCAGGCGGGCGAAGCCGGCCACCGAGAGGCGCTGGTTGGCCGTTCCGGTGGGCGACTCCAGCACCACCGGCACCACCAGGTACTGGCTGCCGTCCAGAGCCTGGAGCCTCAGGGGGATCTGACCGTTGTCGACCATATTCTTGAATTCCGCTGCCGACGGATCGAAGGCGGAAAGCATGCTCTCTTTCTCCACGACGCCGGGAGCGAGGGCTGAGGACGGAGGGTTGACATTGAAATAGTCCATGAGAGCCATCAGCTCATCGACTGCTGAGCTGCCGCTTGCCTGCCCGTGATATTCGCCGGTGCCCGACTGGTTGCGGGCGACATTCACGAAAGCGCATTTCAGGGCGGGGGAGGTGGTTGCGCCGGCGGTGCTGGATACCAGATTTACCGGTTGCCAGCCGGTGGTGCTCCTGGCTGTCTCGAATCCCCCGATGCCAACGGCCAGTGGAAAAGTCGCGGTTCTCGAGAAAGAGTCGGCAGCTTGAGCGAGAGAAGAATTGGCGAGACCGGCTCCGATTCTCCGGGCTGGCTGGCTGATCACCTCGACGCTGGCAGAAGGGGTGACTCGACTGAGTCCCGGGGGAACCGGCAGCCCGGCCCAGGTATTGAATGCGTAGATGGCCGGCAGGAAAAACATGGACAGAGAATCGGCGCCGTCGCGCCTGGCAGTCACTCGCAGGAAGAACTCCCGGGGATCGTCCGGATTGGGATAGAACAAGTCCGGACTGCCTGTATCGAAGGTTATATCTGTATCGAAGGGACCGCCGGTGGAATCCGGACCGGCAGGAGCCTGATTCCAGGCCGGACCGGTGCTGCCGCCGAGCTCCTGGAGCCGGTAGATGACGTTGTTTCGGGCCGTGGCATCATAGGCGGTGCCGGTCGTATTGCCGGCCTGGCACATGGCCGCAAGACCGGCTGATTCCACGGCGGCCCGGAGCTTGTCGCAGGTGTAGACCGTGCGCATCACATCGATGGTGAGAGCCAGGAAAGCCATGGACAGGGCGAGGAGAAATGCGATGAGGGGCAGGATCGAGCCCCGCCCGGAGCGAAAGTTTGCTCTTGCACGCTGGCGAGCCGGCATGCGCTCTGGCATGCTCGCTCCGCCGTCAGCTCCCCGCCGGAGGCGGCGGCTTCTATTGACTGGTTGCCGGGACCTCATAAAGCTCCTTCTTGCTTCCCGAGAACATCTCGACTACCCATTTGACCGAGTCTTTCACCACCGGCGGCAGAGCGCTCTCTATGGGTGGCGGAGCCGGTAGATCCGGCAGGAACCCGGAGGGCTCCGGGGGCGGTGCCGGGATATTCGAAGAATTATTCGGCAGGGAGCCTGATCCGAACTGGGGGCTCATGGCCTTCTCAGGCAGGAGGTCCATCTCGCTGACTCCGGGAAGCCTGCTTTCCACCACGCTGAGACGGCTGCGCAGAGCCAGCTTGATATGCCCGGACTCCTCGGCATGAGTGACGAGTTCAGCCTGATCCGGAGTGAGCGCGAGGGTGATCCGCTTGGACAGATCACCGGCGCGGCTGGCGAGCTGGCTCGATACCATGGCCCTGGTCGATGACATGAGAACCTTGACGTTCTGGCAGATAGTCTTGGTGTATCGTTTTCCGTCTTTCACGGCGGTTACCAGAACGTCAACCTTGTCTCCGGGAACCAGTTGATGGTCGACCATGGCAGCCTCATTCAGTTTGACAGTGACTGCTCTTTCATGGGTCTCGAGCTCATGGGCCATGGTCTTGCCGCTTTCATAGAGCATATCGCTCGCAAGCGGATTGCGTTCCGGAATATAGATCTTGCTGATTCTCCCGACCACCAGATTGGTCTTGGCGAACATTCCTTCACCGAGATAATCGTTCGGTATATCCATGTAGCGGACATCACCGAATCCGACAGTGGTGCCCGGCAGGATGTCCCGGGCGGCGGCTACCACTCTGGTGCGGTTCATGGCGGCGGGGTCGGGCTTGCTCATGGCCATGCGGGCTATGCCGACGACCAGGAGCAGGACCACCAGGCTGCCGAAGATTATGGCGGTCGCATTGCTTTGCTTGCGTGGCTGGCCGGACGTCGCTTTCTGGCGGTCGGTGGTGAACAGTTGGGGTCTTTCTGGCGTCGTTAGCTGGGCCATTTTTCTTTTTCTCGCTTTCTACATAATCTCTTTGACGCTGACTGTCAGTTCCGAAATATCGAAATCGCTGAATCTCACCGGGTCTCCCCCTTCGCCGCTCCAGACATCGATGCTGTTGCCGAATTCGCTCGGGTTATTGCCGAACGGATCTCCGATGAATTTGAATGGATAGGAGATGCGCACGGCTATCGCCCCCTGCGGCAGGCTGGCACCGCCTGGCAGGGTGCTGCCCTGCAGGTAGTAGACGTCCACCCTGGAGCCCGGTGGCAGGTCTCCGGTCTTGCCGCCGGAAAGGAGGTTGGCGGCTCCGAGAATTCCGGCTGCCACGGAGTCGCTGTTGGTAGCCTGACCGGTGCTGGTGTAGCCGACGCGATTCTCCAGGAAGATCGGGCTGTCGAGCAATTCGGAGGGGATCCTGCTCAGGTCCCTCGCTGCCTCCTGGGTAGCCAGCAAGACCGCCTGCTTGACAAAGAAGACCCGGCCGAAATACATGATCGCGACGAGGACCAGGACCACGAATGGAATGGCCAGGGCGAACTCGACGAGGGACTGTCCTCGCCTGCGGTTGCCAGGCACTCTTTTTCTAGTGGGCATGGGTCTCCGGGTGTACATCGCCGTGTCTGTTTTCAAGAAGGATATATATTAGTGCTTTTCCAGAGGTCCTACGTTAGCTCTTGTTTAGCAATCTATAGATAGACAGCCGGAGAGACTGGCTCGAGCACTCTCTCCGGCGGTTGATTTCCTTAAGTCGGCTTGCTTAATCTAGCACCCACGGGGTGGCGCTGGGATTGATCGTCCGACCCGGAGAGGTGGACTTGGTCCCGCCATAGTTGATGGCGTTCTCGACGTTGAAGATCATGTCTCCGCAGATATGTCCGAGGGAGCCAAGGGCAACCATGCAGAGAGCAGCAACAGCTCCGATACCGATCGCGTATTCCACCATGGACTGACCACGCTTGTTCCGATTTCTCTTCGTCATTGTTCGACTCCTCTGTAGTAGAGCATCGGTACTAGAATGATTCGCAACGAGTTTGCCATTGATTGCGAACCATTCTCAGTAACGAGCATGGTCAGATTACAATCGTTTGCTCTTGCCTGTCAACTAACGAGGGCTAATGTAAACCACTATGAATCGAAGCGGAAACCGCCGATCGGCGGTCCTTCAGGCTGAGCGCCGGGGAATGTCTCGAAGAGATGCCAGTACCGGCGGATGGCCGCTCGCCCACTTGAGATCGGTGGTTTCGCAAGAGTGTCCAGGTCCTGCCCCGACAGATTTTCCGGTGATTGAATATGTCCGGCTTATGCCCCGGATATCCTGCTAACTTTTGCAATAAGGGTCGGCTTGCATCTCTTCTTTGCCCTGGCCGGCTTTTGCCAGGCTCTGAGAATTGAGCCTGCGCTTCGCTTCTCTGAGCTCGATCTCCGACTCGATAATCACTCGCTCCATATATGAATGATCCACCCGGCGCCGGGCGTTGATCTCCCTGCGCTTGCGGAGCATGAGAGGAAGCATGAGCAGGGCTCTGAAGGTGCCTTCCAGCCAGGGGATGAGCTTGCCGCCCCGGACGATCACCACAGCCAAATAATATGACTGCCAGAAGAGAATGTGAGGGAAGAACTTCACAAGCAAAGGGAAGGGGATATTCTTGACGATGGTGTTGAGGTTGTTCTGGGCGGAAAGCCTCACGACCAGGGGCGAATAGCCACTGCCGGTAGTGCCGCACCCGAGGTGGTAGATAATCGCTGTCGGAACGTAAAGGCATTTGTAGCCGGCGCTCTGCGCTCTCAGTGCCATATCCACGTCTTCCAGATAAGCGAAATAATCATCGTCGAAGAGACCGATGTCGTCGAAAAGAGCCCGCCTGTACATGGCGGCGCCTCCGCAGGCGCCCAGGATATAGCGGCGAGTCTCGAAGAGTCCCAGATCCTTCTCTCCATGCCCGATGCGACCGGGAAGCCCGCCCCGGCGGTAGCCGTCCCCGACACCGTCCAGGGTCTCCGGGTCGTCGTAGGCAAGCATTTTGCAGCCCACCGAGCCCAGCTCCGGATTCTCGTCCAGAACCGCGACAAGCTCCTCCACCCAGCGCTCGTCCACGATGGTGTCGTTGTTGATCAGGGCGACATATTCTCCCTGGCTGGCCATTATCCCGGCATTGACTGCCGGACTGAAGCCGGTGTTGACTGCGAATTCGATTAGCTTGACGGCCGGATACGATTCTTTGAGAAACTCCACGGAGCCGTCCCGGGAGCCGTTGTCTACTATGTAAGTCTCGATATTGGGGTAGGTCTGCCGGGCTAGGGAGTCCAGGCAGCCTGCCAGAAAGCGCTTGCCGTTCCAGTTGGGAATTACGATTGATACGAGTCTGGACAATGGCGGAACCGGGGTAGTCATGAATCTGCTTATTGTAAGCTATCGATCGCCCCTATAATTTTCTCGTTTATGAATAGAAAGCAAAATTCCGTAATGCTCGTCACCCTGGAGCCTGTCTCCAGGACCATGGCCGGACCGGCTATACGCTGTCTCGAGCTGGGCAAGCAGCTTGCCGGTCACATGCCTGTAACCCTGGCTACGCCTGTCCCCGTTGCCGAGGACATGGTCCTCCCGTCGCCCTCGCCTTCCCTGACGATCCGCACCGGCCTGAGCCGCACCGACATGTACAGCGAGGCTATGAAGCACGATGTGCTGGTCATCCAGTCCAACGTGCTGAAGCCTTTTCCCCGGCTCAGCGAGCTGGGCAAATATCTGGCTGTGGATCTCTACGATCCTTATCTGTTTGCGGTCCTGGTGCAGTACAAGGACGATCCTGCCGCCGCCTCGGCGAGCTACCGGCTCATGCACAAGATCCTCGAGAAGCACATGATCGCCTGCGATTTCTCCATGTGCGCTTCCGAGATTCAACGCGATTACTGGCTGGGGCGCTTCTGCGCCATCGGACGGCTCAATCCTGCCATGTATGGTTTCGATCCCTCGCTTCGCAAGCTCATCGATGTGGTGCCATTCGGTCTGGGTGACGGTGAGAGCGAGCCCCGGCGCACCGGCGAGGGAAAGGGGATGAAGGGATGCATCGAGGGTATCGCGAAGGACGACAGAGTGCTGATCTGGGGCGGGGGCATCTGGGACTGGTTCGACCCTCTCACCGTCATAGAGGCGGTCGGCAGGGTAAGCGCGAAGCTGCCTGCGGTGAAGCTTTTCTTCATGGGATGGAAGTCCCCCAATCCGAAAGTCGAGGTCATGGGAATGGCGAAAAAGGCCAGGGCTCTGGCCTCGGAGCTTGGTATTCTCGACAGGCATGTCTTTTTCGGATCGGACTGGATCCCTTATGAAGACCGGGTCGACTATCTTCTCGATGCCGACATCGCCGTCTCCGCTCATTTCGATCTTCCCGAGACCCGTTATTCATTTCGAACACGCATTCTCGATTATCTCTGGTGCGGGCTTCCGGTGCTGAGCACCGGCGGTGATCCTCTCTCCATCGAGATCGAGCAGGAGGGCGCCGGTCGGGCTCTCGATTATGGAGACGTCCGGGGCTGGGCGGATGCCATCGAGAAGCTGCTTACGGATGACGGCGAGATGAGTCGCTGCCGGGAGGCCTCCCGGGCGCTATCGAGCCGCTATCGCTGGGAGAAGACCAGCAAGGCGCTCCTGGAGTTCTGTCTCGACCCGTATCATTTGCCGGATTACGAGCCGGTTACCATGCCCAGCCTCCTGGAGCGCGCCCGGGCTGTCTATTCGAGAGGGGGCAAAGATCTGGTATTGAAGCGCTCTCGTGAGATACTGACGGATCTGTTTCGCTGAGGCTCGGGACTATGGAACGGCAACGGAATCGCCTCGAAGGACTCGAGGAACTCGAAAAGATAGACTGGCTCGAATACGAGCATAGAGTCGCCCTCGAGGCCATCGAGGAATTGTCACGGGCGGCGGATCTGATCGCCGGTCGCAAAAACAACAAGACCGTCCATGACACCCGGATCGCCTTCCGCCGCTGGTACTCGGTATGGTCGATCCTGGAGCAGGACGGCTGGGACAGCAGGAAATTCGCCGGCGGCCCCGGTAAGCGCCTGCGACGAGTCTATAAGACTCTGGGCCGGGTCCGGGACTGGGACGTCAATTGCAAGCTGGGCAAGAGCCTGCGCCTCCCGGACAAGATTCTGGACTCCTGGGCCGGGCGGCGGCGCCGGGTGAGAAAGAAAGCATTTCGGCGTCTGGGAAGGCTCGATCTGCACGACCTGGTGGAGAGCCTTTCCGCTTATATCGAGCAACGGTATGCCAGGCTGAGCCGGCGCCGGGACCGAATGCGCGAGCCCGCTTACGATCATATCGAGCGCATGCTCGGGCAGCACGAGAAAGAAACCCGCAAGCTAGCCAGGCGAGCCGGCACCATCGAAGAGCTTCATGCCATGAGATTGTGCATCAAGTCCTGGCGCTACATACTGGTGGAGTTTTTCGGGCTTACATCCGTGAAGCTGGTCCAGGCTCAGCAGATACTCGGGAAGATCACCGATGCCGAGCGCCTGACCTCTGTCCTGACGGAGGCGCTGGATGGGGCAGGAGCCCGGAGGCGGGCGCTTGTCGAGCAGTCTCTCGCGATTGTGAGCCAGGAAGAGAAGAAATTGATCGCCGAGCTTGACAGCCTGAAGCGTGCTCTTCCTTACGGATTGCGTCCCGGCCACATTAGTCAAGCAGGAGAGAATTGATAAGTATTCTTGAATCTCTCTTGCAGGGGGTGTTCATGCGCCTAAAATGAACAGTTACCTGTTCATTTCTTACGGTCTCGTTTTTCATCTGGGGTCCAGTCTCATGCCCAAAAAATCCAAAGTCACTATCCTGGGGTCGGGAGCAGCCGGTTTGACAGCGGCAATCTATGCTGCCAGAGCCAATCTCGAGCCGCTGGTGATCGAAGGGCTGCAGGCGGGCGGGCAGTTGACGATCACCACGGATGTGGAGAATTTCCCGGGTTTCCCGGAGGGGATTCAGGGACCCGACCTGATGACCAGGATGCATAAGCAGGCCGAGCGATTCGGCACCGAGTTCATCTATGACAATGCCGAGAGTGTCGACCTGTCCAGGCGTCCTTTCGTCGTCAAGACCAGCGAGCAGGAGATTCATACCGATGTCCTGATCATCTGCACCGGAGCCAGCGCCAAGCTACTGGGGCTCGATTCGGAGTCCAGGCTCATGGGGCACGGCGTATCTGCCTGTGCCACCTGTGACGGATTTTTCTTCCGGGACAAGAAAGTCTATGTAGTGGGCGGCGGCGACACTGCTATGGAAGAAGCGATGTTCCTCACTCGTTTCGCCTCCTCCGTCACTCTCATTCACCGCCGCGAGCAATTCCGCGCTTCCGCCATCATGTCGGAGCGAGCCAAGCGCAATGAGAAAATCGAGTTCATCCTCAACTCGGTGATCGAGGAGATTGGCGATGTGGACGCCAAGGAAGTTAAGTGGATCAAGCTTCGCAACATCAAGACCAATGAGGTTCAGACCCTCGATGCCGACGGTGTTTTCATAGCCATCGGGCACCAGCCCAATACCGAGCTCTTCACCGATCAGCTCGAGCTCGATGAGACCGGCTATATCATCACCGATGGTGTCAAGACCAAGATCACGGGTGTTTTTGCCGCCGGCGATGTGATGGACAGCATCTACCGCCAGGCCGTCACCGCCGCCGGAACCGGTTGCCGAGCTGCTCTCGAGGCGCAATGGCTGCTCGAGAATGAAGAGGCCGAGGAGGAAAAAAAAACTGAAACCGCGGCGCGCGAAGCTGCAGCAGCAGGTCAGAAAAAGGCATGATCGCTGGCGGCCGGTGTCTCGATGCGGCCAATAGCCTCGCCGAAATGGCTTTGAAGCACCCCTGCGCCAGGCATAGGCTCTTCGAGCGTCTTGCCAGCGCGCCGCTCTCGCCGGAGCAACTGGTGCGCCTGCTGGTCAACTATGGCGCTCATGCCGCTCTCCTGCGGCGGCTGCTCCTGAAAGCGGCCGCGGCGATGCCCGAGAAGGCCGTGGGTTTTGTTCTCGAGAATGTCCGCAACGAATACGGAAACGGGCAGTGGAGCCGGAGTCACGGGCTTCAGGTCCTGGATCTGATCGCCATTCTCAAAGAGCGATTCGCGATCCCGGAAAGCCGCTGCTCTGGTATCGAGAATGGTGTCAGGCTCTATATGCGCTTGGTGGTAGGATGTTATCTTCCACCTTCTCTACCCGGTCTCTACCGCCCGGCTGTCACGGCCGGGGCGATCACCGCCACCGAGATCATGGCACTCGAGGAATTCGCCGCTATGCAGAAAGCTTTCGCCGAGTTCGGTCTGGCCGATCACATCTGGTTCGATCATGTGGTGGTGGAGGCGGAGCACCGGGACGAGTCTCTGGCTCTGGTGCAGTACTTCCTCCCGGAGCATCAGACCTCGGTGGAGCACGGGCTCGCCGGAGTGCTCGCGGCCAACCTTCATCTGTATGACGGGCTCCTGGCGGCGGTCGAGAAAGAGGGCTCTTGCTAGTGCCTGCTGCCAGCGACCTTTCGGGCTGCCATATCGCCATGCTGGTCAGGTGGTTTTCCGACGGCGGCGGGCTCGAGCGTTACTGCCATAAGCTGGTGGAGAGACTGCTCGCTCTCGGGCTCCGGATAACGGTTGTCTGCGAAGAGAACAAGTCTTCTCTCGAGCATGAGAATCTCAGGATTATCCCTTACGGCGCGAGCCAGGAGCGCCTCTCCAAAGGAGAGACGTACCGTTATGCCTTCCGGAAGACCAGAGAGGTCCTCGAAGGTCCTGATATCGGGAAGGTCGACATCATTCACAGCCAGCACCTGGCCACCCCCAGGTTCGACGTGGTCACCTTCCATAATCACACTGTCATGCGTCTAACACGAAAGGGCAAGCTCCCGGAGCGGCTGATCAATTCTCTGAAAGTCTCTTTTACCGACCGCTATCAGACCAAGCATGGTTTCGATCGTATGCTCTGCCGGGATGCTAAAGTCCGAATCTTCGTCTCCGGGACAATCAAGGACGACTACTATCAGGAATTCGGCCTCGATGCGGAGGATCCTTTCGTCATCGCCATGCCGGGGGTGGACTGCCCTGCCGACAGAAACCCCGACGGCCCGGTGGAGTTCGAGCGTATCGATCCTTTCTCATTTCTTTTTGTGGGCAAAGGCTTTCGTATGAAGGGGCTGGATGTGGTGTTCTCGGCTTGCCGCATTCTCAAGAAGCAGGGACTGCCTTTTCGTCTCGATGTCGTGGGTCTCGACGCCAAGCCCATCGATCGGATGCGCATGAAAGCCCTTGCCATCGAGGACCGCGTTCAATATCTGGGCTACAGGACCGATATGAAAGAGGTCTTCGCACGCTCCTGCGCCATTCTCACCGTGTCCAGGCTCGACTCTTTCGGCATGGCGCCTCTGGAGGCTATGCTCCAGGGAGTCGTTCCGATAGTTTCTCGCAATTGCGGAGTGTCTGAGATTATCCGGCATGAAGAGAGCGGTCTTATCCTGGAGGATCATCTGGATGCTAAGAGCCTGGCGGTGCTTATGCGCCGGCTCATTCTCGAGCCCGATGTGCTCCATCAGCTTTCAGGCAACGCCAGGAAACTGGCTCTCGATACGACCTGGGAAAGAACCGCCGAGGCCACTCTGGACGCATACCGCATGGTACTTTAGAAATCGACTTTAGAAATGCTAGGATCGCCAAGACAGGAGGGCAAGGTGGCAGGTTCCGGCTCCGAGACTAAAGAATCCAACCGGCTCATCCACGAGACCAGTACTTATCTTCTCCAGCACGCATACAATCCGGTGGACTGGTATCCCTGGGGTGAGGAGGCACTCGAGAAGGCAAGGGCGGAGAACAAGCCGATCCTGCTTTCCATAGGCTATGCCGCCTGTCACTGGTGCCATGTGATGGAGCACGAGTCTTTCGAGGACGAGAGCACCGCTTCCATGATGAACGAGCTCTTCGTCAATATCAAGGTCGATCGAGAAGAGCGCACCGATCTGGACGAGATTTATATGAAAGCCGTCCAGCTCATGACCGGGCACGGTGGCTGGCCCATGACGGTCTTTCTCACACCTTCCCTGGAGCCTTTTTTTGCAGGAACCTATTTCCCCCCTCAGGATCGGCACGGAATGCCGTCTTTCAAGAGGGTGATTGCCGGAGTCGCCCGGGCATGGCAGGAGAAGCCGGAAGAGGTCCTGGGAAGCGCCTCCGAGATAACCGAGCATCTGCGAGCTTTCGAAGAGCTCGGTCTCGAGGCCGGTGACGGCAGCGGTGTCGAATACGATACTATCGAGCAAAGCCTCGCCCGCCTGGTCAAAATTTTCGATCCTACCTGGGGAGGATTCGGCGGCGCTCCCAAGTTTCCTCATTCTTTCTGTATCGATCTCGCCCTGAGAAGCAGCCTTCCGGACAGACCGCTTGCCGAGGGAACGAAAAGGCAGTTGCGCGAGATCGTCACCACGACCCTGGATAAGATGGCCGAGGGAGGCATTCAGGATCACCTGGGAGGCGGCTTCGCTCGCTATTCTGTAGACCGGCAGTGGCTGGTGCCTCATTTCGAGAAGATGCTCTATGACAATGCGCTTCTCTGCCAGATCTACCTGAGAGCCAGCCGGATTGTCGACAGACCCTACTGGCGCCGAGTGGCGGCAGCGATTATCGACTTCGCCGAGGGCGAGCTGATCACCGGTGAGGGTGCTTTCTATTCGAGCCTGGATGCCGACAGCGAAGGGGAAGAGGGCAAGTTCTACGTATTCGGCCGCCAGGAGATCATCGATCTTCTGGGCGAAGATGATGGTTCCTGGGTTGCGGAGATCTACGGCGTCACCGCCACGGGCAATTTCGAGCACGGCAAGAGTGTTCTTCACTTGAGGAAACCTCTGAGCGATGCCGAAAGAGACCGGCTCGAGCCGCTTCGCAAGAGGCTTTTCGACGAGCGTGCCGGGCGCGTCCGCCCGGGAAGAGACGAGAAGGTTCTGACCAGCTGGAACAGTCTCATGATCTCGGCTCTGGTGGAGGCTTATCTGGTCCTCAAAGAGAGACGTTATCTCGAGGCAGCCAGGCGGACAGCCAGTTTCATTCTCGACAATCTCGTCGAGGACGGCAAGCTGCTGCGCACCTGGGGACGGGGCAAGGCAAGGCTGAGCGCCTATCTCGACGACTACGCCTATCTCACCGAAGCCCTTCTCGATCTCGCCTCTGTGGACGGAGACCCGGTCTGGTACGAAAAGGCCCGGTACTTCCTGGAGTATATGCTCGAGCATTTCCCGGATAGGGAGAACGGCGGATTCTTCTATACCGCCGACGATCACGAGGAGCTGGTGGTCAGACCGCGCAGCCATTTCGACGGCTCCGTGCCTTCCGGAAGCTCGGTGGCTGCCAGGTGTCTGCTTCGTATGGCAAGGCTGGAGGGCAAAGAAAGCTATCTGGAGGCGACTGCCTCGATTCTCTCCCTCTACGCTCCGGTGGCGCGCCGGAGCCCCGATCAATTCGCCAATATGCTCTGCGTCATGGACTCTTATCTGAGGCGTCCCAGGGAGATCGCTCTGGTTTATGACAGCCGTGAGGAAGGCTCAAAGACGCATGAGGCTTTTCTTTTCGCCCTCAATACCTCTTACCGGCCCGATGATCTGGTACTTCTTTTCGATTGCGCTTCCGCTTTACCGCATCCGTCGCCCCTGCTTCAAGGCAAGATCGCGTCCGGGGGCAAGCCGACTGTTTACATCTGCCGGGATTTCACCTGCGCTGAGCCGATTGACGATATCGACCGGCTCAAAGAGGTAGTTTCTGAATACGAGGTGTCAAATGACTGAGTCATCGAAAGACGAGTTGATTGCTGTCCTGAAGAAGAAACCGGCCGAGAGGCTCTTTACGTCCTGCATTCTTACCCTGGTAGGGCTTTCGATTGTCACCGCGATCATGGGAATGGATGCCATATCGGCTGAAAAGTTCGACAAGCTGGCCAACTACTCGGCGGCGGCCATAGCGATGATCGCCATCGGTCTGGGAATCACCTGGTTCCAGGTGAGACGTATCAATAAGAGGCTCGAAGCCGTGGCAGAGCTTCTCTCGTCGGACAAGAACGAGATACAGACCGAGAAAGAGAAGAGCTAGTTTTTCGGCTCGGGCTCTTTCTCTTTCTTTTTTTCTACTTTGCTGTCTATATCGGGACCCTTTAGATCGAGGTTCTTTTTCTCCTCGTCGCTCATATAAAGCGGTTTGTCTCTGATATCGCGTTTGAGAGTGAGCACCATTTTTCGCTGTATATCGGGGTCGACCACTTTCGCCCAGCGCAGAAAAGTCGCCGCATCTTTTTCGTTGCCCAGTTTCTTCTGGGCGCCCCAGAGAAGGTAATAACATTCGGCCGTGGGTTTTTCGCTGGAGAGGAAGAGGCTCAAATGACCCATGCTTTCGTGCACTCTTCCGGTCTCGAGAGCGGCATAAGCCTGAAGCAGGATTATATCGGGGACTGTGCCGAACACTCGACGAGCCTGGTTGGCCATGCCATAAGCGAGATCTTGATACTTCTCGGCTCCGCAACCCAGAGCAGCGCGAGTCATTGGCACGATCACTTCCGGCAACTGAAGCCCGCGCTGCCTGGAGATGACATAGGCTTTCTGCAACTCGACGAAGGCCGCATTGGGATTGTTCAGACCTAGATAGGCCTTGCCCAGGGTAATCAGGACAAGGGTATTGTTGGGTTGCACTTCCAGGGCTTTGCGAGCCATGCGGACGGCGGTCTTGTAATCGCCGGTCTTGTAGCTTGCATCCGCCAGGCCGGCCTGCATCCTCCAGACCAGCTCCGGGCTGAGGTGCTGCTTTTCGGCCAGAGCCAGGCCTTTCTGGCAATACTCCTTCTCTTTCTTCGCGTCCAGCTCGCCATAGTGGGTGCCGAGAATGACACTGAGGACCGCTTTATATGGATTGCCGGCATACTCTTTCTCGGCCAGCTTGGCGCCTTCCGGAAACTTGCCTCCGAACGCCAGGGCCCAGGCATACATGGCCCGGCTGCGGGGACTCTGCGGATTGAGGTCGAGAGCCTCTTTCCATATGCTGACGCCGTCGCGCCACTGCCAGTTTCGCCAGTTCGAGACGGCGGTGAGACCACCGAGCAATAGCACGGCGATCAAGATCGCTGGCATGGTTCTGGTCATCGAAAGCGATGCAAGAAAGTAGCCAGGAAAAATCGAGAGGGCGCAGAGGCTGAGATAGATGCGCCGGTCAGATACCAGCTCGGGTTGCACGATGAATACGAACGGGAGCACGGAGAGGACGAAGAGTATGCAGGCGAAAGATAGAACGATCGAGTTTCGCAGGCGGTAGGCCAGATAGGCAATGCCCAGAGCGCAGGCGATTCCGAGGAGAGCCAGGGGATCGGCAAAACCGCCTGCCGGAGCGACGGGCGGATCGAGAGAAATCCCCAGGGGGATGAGAAAGCAGCGCAGATAATAGGCTGCCAGCAATTTGAACTGGGTGGCGATATATGCCAGCCTGTCCAGGGACTCGAGACCGAAGCCGTTGCCGATCGGCGCTGTATAGCGCAGAAGCAGGACACATGGTATCAATACCGCCACCAGAAGCTGGGCGAAGAACTCGAAGGGGCGATCCATGATCCAGGCTTTATAGCTTTCCCCGGAAGGCTTGAGAATGACTGCCAGCAAGATGAAAGCAAGGGGCGCCGTGATCGCCTGGTCACCGCTCCAGACAGCCAGCACCAGGGTGAGATAGCAGAAAAGATAAGCGGTCACCGCCAGCTTGATGTCCTTTGTGGTGAAGCCTGTCATGAAAAGATGAAGGCTGCCCAGATAAAACATGGTGACAAGCAATGCCGAGCGCGCCGAGATATAGCTGACCGCCTCGCAGGCCAGGGGATGGCAGGCGAAAATCCCGGCGCCGGCGGCAGCAAGCACGTAAGGGTTGAGCTTCAGCCGCCCGTCCGCTTCCTGATATTTGCCCAGGCGGAGGATCAGATAATAGAGGAGCAGGGCGTTGATCACATGGGCACCCAGATTGACGGCATGATAGACCGCTGCTGCTTTGAGGGTGCCGGTTTGAACATCGATGAGATAACTGGCCTGGACCAGGGGCTGGCTCAGGGGGCTCGTCAGACACCGGAGAAGCAGGTCGTTCCATAATTGTTTGTGATCCCTGAGATTGTTGATCGGATCGATATTGCTGACGTCCAGATAGGCGAAGCCGCTCCAGAGGCTAATGGTGTGAGCGGCAAAGGCCAGGACCAGGACGATGAGAAGACCTGCGGCGAAGGGCTTGAGCTCGATCTGATAGTCGACTGCCGCGAAAGAGCTGGAGTCATCGACTGAGAGCCTGGTCTTGCGTTTCTTCTTTGGGCTCCGGGCTTGTTTCATAGCCTGATTCCTTTATTGACTCGCCATTCTTCGAAAGTAGGCGGCTCGCTGCCGATGCCGTTCTTGAAATAACGCAGGAGAAAGCTGTTGTAACGCTCCTGGTCATCGCTCCGGGCTTCCTTTGCCTGGCGCTTCGGCTTTATTCCAGTCTGGGCTCGTTTCTTCGCGGTCCGCTGCTTCTCGCCGGAGACTCTCGCGTCTTCCCGCCTTTGAGGCGGGCTCCCCGAGAGACGCTCCTTGAGCTCGACAATCTTGTCAAGTACGAGTTTCTCCTCTCTGAAGCCGGAGGATATCCTGGCCAGATCCACCAGAGCTCTTTCGGGGTCCCGTCTCTCATATCGCCCGGCTCGCATGAAGAGACATTCGTCCAGGAGCAGCCTGGCTTCCTGAGCCGCTTCGTCGTCAGCATTTCCAGATTGTCCGGGACCCGCGGAGACCACCATCTCGAGCCTGGCGATGGTCTCATCGAGGGGGCTGGCGCCGGTCTGCCGGTCCGGCGAACCACCGTTTGCCGCTGCCTTCGAAGACAGAGCCGGGGATCTCTCTCTGAGACCGGTATCATAAGCGAGATAGAGCAGGGCCAGGAAAATCGCCGAGGCGCCCAGAGCGATAAGAAGCAGGGGCGGAGCCCGATCCGGGCTGCCTGTCCACGCTTTCCTCTTCTGCTCGGTCTGGCTTTGCATAGTAAATCAAGTCAAGTTTAGCACCTGGCAAAGATGCTATGATCCTGTCATGAAAGATCCAGAAGCCGCCCAGCGCAAGAGAGACGAGCTCAGAGAAGCCGAGAAGAAAGAAGTTATCCAGGCCGTCGCCGCCTTGATGATACCGCTTTCACTCTTTCTCTCCTGTGTGATTTTTGCAGGCGGTGCTTTTCTCATCGTCAATCATGAGCCTTTCGGCTATTTCATGATCGGGCTCACCGCCGCGGTAGCTGTCGCCGCCTTCGTCGCTCTGATCCGCTTCCACAACGGTTATCGAGCGAAAGGCTATGTGCCCGGCGAAGACGGCAGTATCGAGCTCGAGAGCGATGAAGCCAGTGTTGATGAAGCGAGCGAAGAAGCTGCCGAAAAGTCCGAGACCACCGAAGAAAGAATTCCGGTAGAGAAGTAGTAGAGCAAGCAAGATCCTCATCCAGCCTGGGTTGAGACCTGGTTGACATATTGATTGGTCGTTTTCTTCCAATTCGTAATCCACAAGCAAAAAGCGCAATGCCCGGCATTGCGCTTTCTTGATTGCTCTGTCTTTCGATCCCCGCTCTTAACGCTTGGAGAACTGGAACCGTTTTCTGGCGCGCTTGCGTCCGTACTTCTTGCGCTCTTTGACCCGGGGGTCTCGGGTGAGAAGACCGTCCACTCTGAGCAGAGGACGATTCTGAGGAGACGCCTCGGCCAGGGCTCTGGCAATACCGTGACGGATGGCGCCGAGTTGACCGGCGACGCCGCCACCGCTAACGGTGACGAAGACGTCGAAGCGTCCCTGGGCTTCGGCTGCTGCGAAAGGCTGGGCAACGAGTTTTTCCAGACCGTAGCGGCCGCCAACATAGTCCTCGATGGTGCGGCCGTTGATCTTGACGGCGCCTGTACCGGGGATCAGACGAACGCGGGCGGTGGCAGTCTTTCTGCGGCCGGTTCCGTAATACTGAATAACGCTTGTCATTGCTGGTCCTTTTCTTTAGCGGTTGTGGAAATTAGTGGGAGAGGGCGTAGGGCTGCGGGTTCTGCGCTTTGTGCGGATGCTCGCCGCCGGCGTATACTTTCAGTTTGGTGAACTGCTTGCGACCGAGAGTGGTGTGGGGAAGCATTCCTTTCACGGCTCTCTCGATGATGGCTTCGGGTTTGCGCCGTCTCAGGCTCTCCAGCTTCTCTTCTTTGAAGCCGCCGGGAAAACCGGAGTGACGGTAATAGACTTTCTGGGTCTCTTTGTTGCCGGTCACTTTGATCTTCTCGGCGTTGACGATCACCACGAAATCGCCGCAATCCACATGCGGAGTGAATTCGGGCTTGTTCTTGCCGCGCAGCAGATTGGTGACTTCTACGGCCAGACGACCGAGGGTCTTGCCGTCGGCATCGATGACATGCCATGCGCGGGTTACTTCATCTGGCTTAGCGCTATAGGTTTTCACGGGAGTTCTCCTGGACTCAAAATGTCTTCTGGAACAATTGGTAGTGCTCTGGGTAGTGCACCGAGTTTAAGGTCAACCCCCAGGGGGGTGCCGTCGGCCCGGCCAAGTTCCGGTCGCATGCTTCAAGAGCATCGCTTATAGCTGCCGGCTCTTTCTTGCCGAGCCCTATTTCTATAAGGGTCCCGACGATTATGCGCACCATATTGTACACGAAGTGATCGGCGGCAATCCAGAATTCAAGCTGTCCTTCACCTAAATTCAAGATTTGGGCGCGGGTCACGGTGCAGACAGGGCTTGACTTATCGGCGTTGGTCGAGCGGAATGCGCTGAAATCGTGCCGGCCCATGAGGCGCAGGGCGGCGTCCTGCATGGCTTTCAAGTCCAGTTCCTGGCGCACGAAGTAATGAGTATCCTTTAACAGAGGAGAACGCTGGCGGCGGTTCAAGATCCGATACACATATTCGCGCTCCCGGGCGCTGAAGCGCGCGTGGAAAGAATCGTCCACTTCCTGGGCGGCGGTCACCGCCAGATTCTTGCTGAGTATGCCATTCAGGCTCCAGGACAGCGCTTCGATGTCCGGCCTCTCCCCTGCCGGCCACTCTATATGAGCCACCTGTCCCCGGGCATGGACGCCGGTGTCGGTGCGGCCGCTGAAATGAACCCGGACCTCCTGGCGAGCCAGGGTGGTCAGGGCTCCTTCGAGCTCCGACTGCACGGTGGTGACGCCCACTTGATACTGGGAGCCGTGGAAAGAGTTTCCCCTGTACTCGATTTTCAGGGCGATCCTGGGCACCCGCCTAGACTAGCTGGATGACCGCCAGAGGAGTATTGTCGCCGCGGCGGGAGCGATACTTGATAATTCTTGTATAGCCGCCCGGACGATCCAGGTAGCGGGGAGCGATCTCGTCGAAGACGCGGGTGACCACATCACGATCGTACAGAGTGCTGTCAACCTGACGTCTCAGGTGCACGCAACGGGCTACTTTCCTGGCTGCTTCGGCGTCTCCGCCTTTGGCCTTCTCGTACTGGGCTTTGTAATCTTGAAGATAGCCTTTCTTGCCTTTTGTGATCAGCTTCTCGACTTCGGGTTTCAGGGCTTTCGCTTTGGCCAGGGTCGTGATGATCTCCTCATTGCGAAGCAACTCGGTGGCAAGGGATCTGAGGACAGCTTTGCGCTGGTCCTGAGGTCTTCCCAGTCTGTGGCGTGCTTGGCGGTGACGCATGGCTCGAATCCCCTGTGTTCTTTGCGTTTACTATTTTTGATCCTTGGGAGTATCGGCAAGACCGAGACCGAACTGTCTCAATCTCTCGATTACTTCGTCAGCCGACTTCTTGCCGAAGTTCTTGATATTCATCAGATCGTCGTAGGTCAGCTTGAGCAGCTCGCCCAGAGAGTTGATATTGGCTCTCTTCAGGCAGTTGTAGGCGCGCACCGAGAGCTCGAGCTCTTCGATGGAGATGGAGCTGTGCTTGCCTTCTTGCTGCTGAGGTTGGGTGGTGGTGGGCACCATGGGTTTGCCCGAGAGCTCGGCTATCGGGACCAGGTGCTCGATGAGTTGTCTGGCTGCCTGGGAGACTGCCTCAGTGGCGTCGATGGCGCCATTGCTCCAGAGCTCCACGGTCAGCTTGTCGTAGTCGGTGGACTCGCCGACCCGGGTAGGCTCGACGGTGTAAGAAACTTTGCGTACAGGCATATAGACTGCGTCGATGGGAAGCACGTCTATGGCTTGCTTGTACTGGCTGTGGGCGTCGGCGGGCACATAGCCGCGTCCTCTCTCCACGGTGATCTCGGCGCGGATGCGGCCGCCTTCGGCCAGGGTGCAGAGCTGCCAGTCCGGATTGATGATGGTGGCATCGGCGGGGCAGAAGATATCACGGCCGGTTACCGGACCGGGACGCTCGACGTCGAGATGGAGATATTGAGGATCCGGGCTGAAAGTCTTGACGACGAGCCCTTTCAGATTGAGCATCACATCGATGACGTCTTCGACGACACCGGGGACGGTGGTGAATTCGTGGGTGATACCGTCGATACGCACAGCGGTGACCGCCGAGCCTTCCAGATGAGAGAGAAGCACGCGGCGCAGGCTGTTGCCCAGGGTGGTGCCGTATCCCCGCTCCAGGGGCTCGATCACGAATTTGCCGTAGATGGAGCCGTCGGCGTGAGTCTTATTCTCGAGACATTTGATTTTGATGGGCTCTCTGGGGCTCGTCTCCAGACCGTAGTCCATGCCACTGCCCATGCCGCCGCCGCCCATGCTGCCGCCCATGCCGCCTCCCATTCCGAGACCGCTGGTCATGCCAGTATTCATATTGATGCCGTAAGGGCGATTGAAATCGTTGTTCACGTTTTTTCGCTTCCAGTTTCGTGGGGGTGCGCCGTTGATTCAGATTAGAGCCTATCTTCTCGAGTAGTACTCGACGATGAGGGCTTCTTTGATGGTCGGGTCGAGATCTTCCCGGGAGGGAGGATTGACGATCGACGTGGTGAGATTTTCGAGATCGGCAGTCATCCAGTTGGGAGCTGCCTGGGAAGGATTGTTCTCCACGAGGGCTTTGACCAGCTTCTTGCTCTTCTCGGCGACGCCCACTACCTGCCCGGGCTTGAGCTGGTGCGAGGGAGCATAGGAGCGGCGGCCGTCGACGGTGAAATGACCGTGGGTGATGAGCTGCCTGGCTTGCGCCCGCGAGGGCACCAGACCGGAGCGGTGCACGATATTGTCGAGACGGGACTCGCAGAGCTGGAGGACTTTGAGACCGGTAGGAACTTTCTTCTGCGCCGAGGCCACCCGGTAGAAGGCCGAGAATTGAGCTTCGAGCAAACCGTAGGTGCGGCGTACTTTTTGTTTTTCGCGAAGCTGAAGAGCGTATTCGGAATGCTTCTTGCGGGCCTGACCGTGCTGGCCGGGACCGTAGCGGCGTCTCTCGATGGCGCACTTGGTGGTATAGCAACGCGAGCCTTTCAGAAAGAGCTTCACTCCTTCGTTGCGGCAGAGCTTGCAAACAGCGTCCGTATATCTAGCCAACTTCCGAATCTCCTCTCTTCTAAAGCTTATACGCGTCTGCGCTTGGGCGGACGGCAACCGTTGTGCGGGATGGGGGTAACGTCTTTGATCAGGGTAATCTCGAGACCGGCGGCCTGGAGGGCCCGAATGGCGGTCTCGCGCCCGGCGCCCGGTCCTTTGACCAGTACTTCCACCTGGCGCATGCCCTGGTCCATCGAGCGGCGGGCGACGGTGTCGGCGGCTTGCTGAGCGGCGAACGGCGTGCCCTTCTTGGCGCCCTTGAAGCCGACCGTGCCGGCAGAAGCCCAGGCGATGACCTGGCCCTGAGGATCGGTGGAGGAAACGATTGTGTTGTTGAAGGTGCTCTTGATGTGGACTACGCCTTGCAGCACATATCGCTTCTCTTTCTTTTTGGTTCTAGCTTTTGCCGTCTTCGCCATGGCCTTGTGTTTACCCTTTGGATATATGTCTCGAATACGCGATTCTAAAAGGAATTGTCAGTAAATGCCTGAAATTTCGCTCCAATATTAACGATCGTGTTGCTCGTCGTTACCAGCCGATTACTTGCCGGGAGCTTGTTTCTTGTTGGCTACCGTGACGCGTTTGCGACCACGCCTGGTACGGGCATTGGTCTTGGTACGCTGGCCCCTGGTGGGCAGACCACGTCTGTGGCGCTGTCCGCGGTAGCAGTTGATTTCGATGAGGCGCTTGATATTAAGACCCTCGACACGGCGAAGGTCACCCTCGATCTGATAGAGACCGGACTTCTCGATCTCGTCTCTGATTTTGGCTACCTCATCGTCGCTGAGCTCGTGAACCCGTCTTTCTTCCGGGATCCCGAGCTTGTCGCAGATCTTGGTGGCGGTGGTCATGCCGATACCGTGAATATAAGTGAGACCGACAAAGGTCTTTTTGTTTTTCGGTAGGTCAACACCGGCTATTCGAGCCATTGGTCCTCCAGCTTTACGCTATTTCGTTTGGTGTAATTTAAATCAGCCCTGGCGCTGCTTGTGCTTGGGGTTAATGCAGATGATCGCTACACGACCTTTGCGGCGGATCACTTTGCACTTATCGCACATTCGTTTTACTGACGCTCTTACTTTCATAACCAGCTCCCAGCACGCTCTGGTGCACTCTCTCAGTCCGAAGCGAAAACCGCGCCTGCGTCCATTTCGGGAGGCAAACCGCTAAAGCCGCGGACAAACAACTAATTCTACACTACTCTCTGATTCTGTATGTGATTCTTCCGCGCGTAAGGTCGTATGGGGTGAGCTCCACGCGGACTCGATCGCCCGGAAGTATCTTAATAAAGTTTTTGCGAATCTTCCCGGAAATGTGTGCCAGGACCTTGTGCCCGTTGTCGAGCTCTACCCGGAACATGGCATTGGGCAAGGATTCCCGGATGGTGCCCTCGAATTCTATTACGCCTTGCTTAGCCATCAGACTACCTCGGTAGGACGCTTGGTAAGTACTTCCGGTCCCTGCTCCGTGACCATGATCGAGTGCTCGAAATGTGCTGAAGGTTTGTAATCTTGCGTTACAACTGTCCAACCATCTCGTTTGGTGCGAACCCGGTCGCCACCAAGATTGAACATGGGTTCAATCGCTATAACCATACCAGGTTCCAGCCTTGTCTTGCTACCTGTTCGGTAGTTGAAAATGAACGGTTCTTCATGGAGTACATAGCCTATGCCGTGTCCGCCGTACTCCCGGACGATGCCGTAGGCGCTCTTCTGACCGACATCTTCGATGGCGCCGCCGACCTGATCGAGGGTAGCGCCGACACGGCTGGCTTTGATGCCTGCGTAGAGAGCTTTCTGAGTGTCGTCCAGGAGCTGGATCAGTCTCTGGGAGACACTGCCGATCGGTATGGTGACTGCGGTATCGGCGATGAGGTCGAGGACCCTGCCGTTCTCCTCCCGCTGGAAGGTCACTCCCAGGTCCATGCTGAGCACGTCTCCGTCTTTGAGGACCCTCTGCTTGCTGGGGATGCCGTGCACCACTTCTTCGTTCACCGAAGAGCAGATGGTGGCGGGGAAATTTCGATAACCTTTGAAGGTCGGAAGCGCCCCTTCATCGCGGATCTTCTTCTCGGCGATGGCATCGAGCTCATAGGTGGACACGCCCGGCTTCGCCACGCCGACCAGCATCTCCAGAACCTCGCCAGCCAGGCGGCCGGCTTTGCGAATAAGAGCGAGATCTTCTTCTTTGGAGACGATCATTTCTGGCAAGCTACCTTCAGAACTTCGAGCAACCGGTTGAAGACCTCTTCCGGAGCGCCTTGCCCGTCGACGGTGACGAGCAGTCCTTTACCATCGTAATACTCGATGAGGGGGGCGGTCTGCTCCCGGTATACAGAGAGGCGCTGCTTGACTACGTCCGGCTTGTCGTCGCTTCGATGATTGAGCTCGGTTCCGCATTGATCGCAGATTCCCTCTTTCTTCGGGGGCTGGAATTTGACATGGAAGACAGCGTTGCATTCTTTGTTGGGGCAGACCCGGCGTCCGGTTATCCGCTCCTCGAGCAATTCGTCCGAGGTCTTCAGGTTGATCACTTTCTCGAGCCTGGTGTCGAGCCTCTCGAGGAGGTCGTCCAGGGCTTTCGCCTGGGCGGGATTGCGGGGGAAGCCGTCGAGGATGAATCCCGTCTTGGCCAGGGGCTTCGCGCCGGAGGAGCCGAGGGAACCGCTGGCGACGGAGGCACCAGATAGGACCTCTTCGAACATGGCAATGAGGACTTCGTCCGGAACGAGATTGCCCTTGTCCATGAAGCTCTTGGCCTTGATACCGGCTTCGGTTCCCTGCTTGACTGCCTCGCGAAGTAGATCCCCGGAGGAAAGGTGCTTGAGGGAGAGCTTTTCGGAGAGCATCTTGCACTGGGTGCCCTTGCCGGCCCCGGGAGCTCCAAGAAACAATAACTGCATGGTCTGTCCTCGCTATATTCAGCTAAATCTAGAACGATTTCTCTTCGCGCTTGCGGAAGATGCCCCGGGCCTGGTATCGGGCCGAAAGGGCGTGAGTGACGATCTGGCGCTGGGTATCGATGGCCACACCGACAAGAATGATTAGAGAAGTACTTCCCAGACCCTGGAGGGTGCTGACCTGGGTCCATTGCTCGGCATGGATGGGCAGGATTGCCACCAGACCGATACCCACCGAGCCTATGAAGATCAGCCTGGTGAGGGTGTCCTCGAGGAACTCCGCCGTCGGTCTTCCCGGTCTGACGCCCTGGACTGCACGACCCTGACGTCTCAAGTTCTCGGCCATATCCCGGGGCTGGAGAATGATGGAAGCATAGAAGTAGGCGAAGAATAGAATCAACGCGAAATAGACCAGGGAGTGCTCCCAGCGATAGTACTGGAACATATTGCCTATCTCTGTGGATATGAATGCCCAGGTGTTGACGGCCCAGGTCTGGTTGGCAAGCGATCCGATAGCCGGGCCGATGCCTGGAGCGCTTGTCATGAGCTCCCAGGCGGCCTGAACCGGATCTTTGCTCTTGCCCTGGGCGACGAATTGCATGACCGTTGTGGGGAACATCATCAGGGACGAGGCGAAGATGATCGCCATGACGCCTGAAGGGTTGATGGGCAGATAAAGATAGTCATCCGGCGCTGCCACGAATACTTGCCGGCCGACATTGCGCCGGGCCCCGAGCACCATGACTTTGCGCACTCCCTGCTGCAGGCAGACGATAAGGGCCGCAAGCAGGAGGAAAAGGGCACATAGTATGGCGACGCCCCAGGCCGGCGACTGGCCGGTCTGGACTGCTTCGACGGTATTCTTGACCATGACGGGAAGCCGGGCCACGATACCCAGGAAGATCAGGAGCGAGGCACCGTTGCCAACACCACGCTCGGTTATCAACTCGCCCATCCACATGATGAACATGGCCGAGCCGGTGAGAATAATCGCCGAGGTGATAATGAACCAGACCCCCGGAGCGGTTACCACAGGCGGTCCCTGGATCTTCATAAGAAGATTGGCGAGCATCACCGACTGCAAGATCGAGATAGCCACCGTAGAGACCCTGGTGATCTGCTGGAGCTTTTTGCGACCTTGCTCGCCCTGGTTCTTCTGTAGATCCTCGAGCTTGGGAATGACTGCCTGCATCAACTGCATGATGATGGAGGCTGTGATATAAGGACCAATTCCCAGCGAGAAGATCGAGAGCTTGTTGAGAGCGCCGCCGGTGAAGAGGTCCACCATTCCAAGAAGGCTCTGGGCATACTCGGGGTGCTTTAGAAAAGCGGTGGAGTCTACGCCTGGAAGAGGAATATGAACGCCGGCTCGGTAAAGCAGGATCATTCCGAGGGTGAAGAAGATCTTCTCCTTCAATCCGGCCGCGGACAGGAGCTTCAGCAGATCCTCGGGTCCGCCAATCTTGCCTCCCCTTCTCGGTGCATTCATTTGTTCAGCTGACTCCTTCTATCTATCAAAAAAACGGATGACGTCACTCCCCATCATAGTAGAGAGGGGTGCGCGTTTGACGAGGTTAAAAGCAAATGTTAACTATCGCTCAGGAACCCGTCTGGCGTCTGCCCCGGGTAGGAGCCGCCGGCTGGATCACTTCGAAAGAGCCGCCTGCCTGCTGGATCTTGTTGATGGCGCCCTGGCTGAAATGATGTGCCTTCACTGACAGTGTCACTTTGAGCTCGCCGTTGCCGAGTATTCTCAGGCTGTCGGTGGGCTTGTCGATGATCTTGAGCGCCAGGAGGCTTTCCGGAGTGACTTCGGTATTGGCGGGAAGTTTGTTGAGGCAGCCGACGTTGACGGCGACCCATTCACGACGCTTGACGAAACCGAAGTTGTGGATCTTGGGCAGTCTTCTGAAAAGCGGGGTCTGACCGCCCTCGAATCCGAAGCGCTTGCTTTCGCCCGAGCGGGCGCCCTGACCGCGGTGACCGCGGTTGGAGGTCTTGCCGGCGCCGGATGCGATACCGCGACCGACGCGGCGGGCATTCTTTCTCGAGCCGGGAACTGGTTTCAGATCGGTCAGTCTCATGATTCTTCTCCTTCGCCTTGCGCCGCCTCTCTCGGGGAGGGCGACTCGGCCGTTTTTCTTACTTGTTGTTCTTGCGGGTGATCTTGCCGGTGGGTGTGCCCTCGGGCACTTCGGTAACCGTCACCAGATGCGAGACCTTATTGATCATGCCTCTGATTGTGGGGCTATCGTTGTGCACGGCGGAGCTTCCGAATTTGCCCAGGCCAAGAGCGGTGACCACTTTCTTCTGGGTCTCCTTCTTGCCGACAAGTCCTCTATTCAGGGTGATTTTCAACATCGTCTGCTCTCCAGTATTTTTGCGTCTATGAGAGCATCTGCTTCAGAGAGATGCCTCGAAGACGCGCTGCCTCGTCGAAAGTTCTCAGCTCATCGAGCCCGTTGACGGTTGCCCGGGCCACATTGAGAGGAGCCCGGGATCCCAGGGACTTGGACATGACGTCGCCTATCCCGGCCAGCTCGAGGATGGCGCGGGCAGCACCACCAGCGATGACGCCGGTACCTTTGGCGGCCGGCTTGAGGAGGATGCGGCTGGCGCCCTGCTTGCCGATGATCTCGTGAGGGATGGTGGTCTTGATCATCGGAACCTGAATAAGCGATTTCTTGGCGTCGGCGATGCCTTTCTGAATAGCCATGATCACTTCGGAGGCTTTACCGATGCCGATGCCGACCTGACCTTTGCCATTGCCGACCGCGACGACTGCCCGGAAGCTCAGTTTCTTACCGCCTTTGACGACCTTGGTCACGCGGCGGACCTGGATGATTTTCTCTTCCCATTCGGACTGCTCGCGCTCGCGGCGATCGCCGTCCTGACCCCGGCGGTTGCTTTCTCTCGATGAGGTCCGGCGACCTCTCTTGACGCCGTCGCCGCCGACTACATCATCGACGTGTGCACTGCTGGTACGCTTTTGCTCTTTTTCCATTATCGATGGTTCCTTCTAAGACCTACATGTTGAGTCCGGCTTCCCGGGCTCCATCGGCTACCGACGCAATTCTTCCGTGATAGATATAGCCGCCGCGATCGAATACGACGAACTTGTGCCCTTTCTCGAGGACGCGTTTGGCGATGAGCTCGCCCACCGACTTGGCCGCATCCTTGTCCCATGATTTCTTCAGGTCCTTGAGCTCGGGATCGAGCGTGCTGGCCTGGGCGATGGTCAGCGACCGTGAGTCGTCCACCACCTGGGCATAGATATGGCGGTTGCTTCTGTAGACGCAGAGTCTCGGACGCTCGGTGGAGCCCCAAATTCTCCGGCGAATACGGCGGTGCCGCTTCATTCTGGTTTCTTTTCTGTTTGGCTTGGTGATCATTGATCTGTCCTCGACTCCTGAGATTCTTACTTACCGGCAGCAGCCTTACCGGCTTTCTTGCGAATGACTTCGTTCTCGAACTTGATGCCCTTGCCTTTGTATACCTCAGGCGGACGCTTGGCTCTGATGAAGGCGCAGAAATCGCCGAGTTGTTGCTTGTCATAGCCGACGATGGTCATGATGTTGTTTTTGGCCACCTCGACGGTGATGCCCTGCGGAATCTCTATTTCGACCGGATGCGAATAGCCCAGTGACATGGTGAGCTTATTGCCTTCCGAAGCTGCCCGGTAACCGACGCCGACTACCTGCATCTTCTTCTCGAAACCGTTGGAGACGCCAACGACCATATTGTTGAGAAGGGTCCGGGAAAGACCGTGGATGCTTCTGGAATTTCGATCGTCGGCTTTCCTCAAGACCATGAGCTTGTTTTCTTCCTGGTTGAAAGACACTTCCGGTCTGAAGGTCCGCTTCAGTTCGCCCCGGGGCCCTTTGACGGTGATCTCGGCGCCGGTCTCTCTGGCGTTGATGGTCACGGTCACGCCCTGGGGGACGGTGATTATTGATTTGCCTATACGGGACATTGTCGACTCCTCGGTGTTATCTGTTTACCGGATTCTTTACCAGACATAACCCATTACTTCGCCGCCCGTATTGTCTTTACGAGCTTGCCTGTCGGTTATGAGACCGCGGCTGGTGCTGACGATTGCGATACCGAGACCGCCATAGATCCGGGGGACCTTTTTGGCCGGTCTGTAGACTCTCAAGCCCGGTCTCGATGCTCTCTTGATACCTTGAATAACCTGCTCGCCTTTCGGCCCGTATTTAAGGACGATACGCATCTTCTGGTCGGGAGAGCCCAAATCCTTCGTTTCGAACGAGGAGATGAATCCCTCATTTCTGAGCAATTCGGCGATTGCCACTTTCTGCTTGGAAGCGGGCATCTCGACGGCCGGGGCCTGCACCCTGACGGCGTTGCGGATGCGTGTGAACATATCGGCGATGGGATCTGTTACTGGCATTTATTTTTCTCTCCTACCAACTCGACTTAGTGACGCCGGGGAGCAGACCTTCGTGAGCCATTTTTCTCAGGCACAGTCTGCACAAACCGAAATCTCGGCAAAAGCCGCGCGGACGTCCGCAGATCCGGCACCGGTTGCGCAAGCGCACGGACGGATACTTGCCGCGCGCGGCAAGGACCCTGCGCTTGTGCTCTTTGTCGATCATGGATGTTTTGGCCACTATCGTGTCCTCTTCTACTTGGGGGTTACTTCTTGAAGGGCATGCCCATGTTACGGAGCAGCGCCAGGGCTTCCTGGTCGGTGCGGGCTGTCGTAACGATGGCTATGTCCATGCCCCTGGTTGTATCGATTTTGTCGTAGCTGATTTCCGGGAAAATCAGTTGCTCTTTGATGCCCAGCGAATAGTTGCCGCGGCCGTCGAAGCTCTTGGGAGAAAGACCGCGAAAGTCTTTGATCCGGGGAAGAGCAACGTGCATGAGCTTGGAGAGGAAATCGTACATTCGCTTGCCGCGCAGAGTAACCGAGACTCCCACCGGCATGCCTTTTCTCACTTTGAACGTAGCGATGGATTTGCGGGCTCTATTGACGATGGGCTTCTGACCGGCGATGACGGTCATCTCTTTGACACCGCTCTCGATTACTTTCGAGTTGGCGGTGGCTTCGCCCAGTCCCATATTGACCACAATCTTCTCGACACGAGGAACCTGGAGCTCGTTGCTGTAGTTGAACTCCTTGACCAGTGCCGGTTTTACCTTTTCGGTATAGTGCTCTTTGACGTCGATCATTTTCTTAGTTCCTGTGTTTAGCCATCAAAAGCTTCGCCGCACTTTTTGCAGACTCTGGACTTCTTGCCGGAATCGAGCTGTTTGTGCTGGATACGGGTGGGTGCCTTGCAGGCGGTGCAGAAGAGCATCACACGAGAGGCGAAGATTGGAGCCTCTTTCTCGATGATGCCGCTCTGGGTCATAGGGGTGCGCTGCTTGGTGGCGCGCTTGATCACATTGATACCCTCGACGACGATTTTGCCTTCTTTGGGGATCACTTCGAGCACCTTGCCGGTCTTGCCACGACCCACTTTCTTGGAGCCGGCCATGAGCATGACCATGTCGCCGCGCTTGACGTGCACTTTCGGGATCAAGTTGGAAGAGCCTTTCTTTATAAGGGCTTCCGAGACGACGGTGATGCCGTCCTGTTTCACTTTCTTGGAAAGCGGAGCCTTGCAGAAACGCAATGCTGGTTTTTTAGCGGCCGCTGGCATCTTAAAGTACCTCCGGAGCTAGCGAGATTATCTTGGTGAAGTTCTTGTCCCGGAGCTCACGCGCGATCGGTCCGAAGACGCGGGTGCCTTTCGGGTTGCCGTCCTTTTGAATGATCACGGCGGCATTGTCGTCGAATCTTATGGTGGTGCCATCGGGACGGCGGAGGCTCTGTTTGACGCGGACCACCACTGCCTGCACCACGTCCGATTTCTTCACCGGCATATTGGGCAGCGCTTCTTTGACTACGCCGACGATGGTGTCGCCCACCGAGGCGAAAGTTCTGTTGCCGCCCAGGACCCGGATGCACTGGAGCTTTCTGGCTCCGGTGTTGTCCGCGACGTTGAGCCTCGTTTCTTGCTGAATCATGACTCAGACTCCTTGGGTATCCGTGCCCTCGGCACGCTGGGTGATCTCGATAACGGTCCAGGTCTTGTCTCTGGATAGCGGGCGGCACTCTTGAATGCGCACGCTGTCGCCAATCTGGCACTTGTTCTCGGCATCATGAGCTTTGAACTTCTTGGTTTTGACGATTTGCTTCTCGTACTTCGGGTGCGGGTTGCGGCTCTCTACCGCCACCACGGCAGTCTTGTCCATCTTATTGGACACGACGACTCCGGCTAGTTCCTTCTTGGGCATTTTCTGGACCTCTAGTTTTGACGAGCTTTCTCGGCTTCTACGGTGAGCAGGCGGGAAAGCGTTCTGCGGGTGGTGGCCAGTTTGGCCGGGCTCTCGAGCTTGCGGAGGGTGTGCTGGAAGCGCAGACCAACGAGCTCTTTTCTGGTCTCGGCGATGCGCGCTTTCAGCTCATCGGCGGACAACTCTCTCATTTCCTGGACTTTCATCGCGTTAACCTCCTGGGTGCCGTTTGACTATGCGGCATTTGACGGGAAGCTTCTGGGCGGCAAGGGAGAGGGCTTGTTCGGCGTCTTTCTCGGAGACACCGGCCATCTCGAAGATGACCCGGCCGGTTTTGATAACGGCTACCCAGAATTCCGGGTTGCCTTTACCGGATCCCATACGGACCTCGGCAGGTTTCTTCGACACGGCTTTGTCCGGGAAAGCGCGGATCCACAGCTGACCGCCCCGCTTGACGCTTCTTGTCATGGCTTTACGAGCGGCTTCGATCTGTCTGGAGGTGATCCATGCCGGCTCAAGCACTTGCAGACCGTATTCGCCGAACTGCACGGAGACGCCGCGGGTCTCGGTGCCGCACATGCGGCCACGGTGATGCTTGCGATACTTGGTTCGCTTGGGCATTAACATTTCAACTAACCTGCCTTCCTGGTCCTACGACCGGGTTTGAGGGGTCCTCTTTCCGGGCGCTCGTGCCCGCGATCCGTCTGTGACTTGATGTTGGGGGGCGACCATTGGCCGCGCTCCAGCTCGCCACGGAAGATCCAAACTTTGATTCCGATGAGCCCCATAACGGTATGAGCTTCGGAGGTGCCGTAGTCGATATCGGCGCGCAGGGTCTGCAGAGGAATACGTCCTTCTTTGGACCATTCGGTACGGGCGATTTCAGCACCGCCCAGCCGTCCTGCCACCATGATCTTGACGCCGACGGCGCCGGCACGCATGCAGCGCTGAATGGCTTGTTTCATGGCCCGGCGGAAAGCGACTCGCTTCTCCAGCTGCTGGGCGATGGAATCGGCCACCAGCTTGGCTTCGAGATCGACTCGGTTGATCTCGAGGATATTGATTTTGATATCGAGACCCTGACGGTTGAGCATGGAGCGGATCTTGCCGGTGAGGTGCTCGATGCCCTGACCGCCTTTTCCGACCACCACTCCCGGACGGGCGGTGTAGATATCGATAATGATCTGCTCGGCTTTTCTGGAGATCTCCACTTTGGAGACGCCGGCGCCTTGAAGCTCTTTAGTCAGGAAGACACGCAGACGGTGGTCTTCCTCGATAAGAGGAGCGACGTCTTTTTTCTGGACGAACCAGTTTGCCATCCAGCCTTTGTGGATGCCGACTCTGAAACCGGTGGGATGTACTTTCTGACCCAAGATATTGCTCCTTCTAATTAAACGTCCGAGAGAACGACGGTGATATGGCTGGTGCGCTTCAGGATGGGCGTAGCCCGGCCTCTCGCTCTGGCTCTGAATCGGGGGGGCAGGGTGGGACCCTGGTCCACATAAGCCTGGGTGACTTTCAGGTCCTGGGCTTCTCTGACAGAGATAGGATTCTTCTCGGAATTGACCAGGTTGTACATGGCCGAGTTGAGAACCTTCCATACTTCCTTGCTGGCGGCATAGGGCATGAATTTCAGCAACTCGCTGGCTTCGCCGGCGGATTTGCCGCGAATCTCATCGACTACACGGCGCACTTTGCGCGGCGACATTCTGATCCATTTTGCCTGTGCTTTGCTTTGCATCACTAACCCCTCTTAGCAGTCTTGTCGCCGCCCGAGTGACCTTTGAAGAGTCTCGTGGGTGCGAACTCACCGAGTCTGTGACCGATCATCTGCTCGGTCACATAGATCGGAACGTGCTTGCGACCGTTGTAGATAGCAATCGTGTGGCCGATCATGTCCGGCACGATCATGGAGGCTCGCGACCAGCTCTTGATCACGCGCTTCTCACTTTTTCTGTTCATCTCTTCCACCTTTTTGGTGAGGGATGGATGAACGTAAGGACCCTTTTTAAGCGATCGAGACACGGCAGACCTCCTACTTCGTTCTCTTCTTAACGATGAAACGGTCCGAGGGCCGGCGACCACGACGGGTCTTGTAGCCCATGGCCGGTTTGCCCCACGGAGTCTGAGGCTTGCCGCCAATCGGCGCCTTGCCTTCACCACCACCGTGCGGGTGATCGACAGCATTCATTACTACACCGCGAACGGTGGGTTTGATACCCATCCAGCGCTTGCGGCCGGCTTTGCCCAGACGGATATTTTTGGCATCGGGGTTGCCGAGCTGGCCTATGGTGGCCATGCAATCGAGGCGGACCACTCTCATTTCGCCGGAGGGCAGTCTGAGGGTAGCCATATCGCCCTCTTTGGCAAGAAGCTGAATCTGGGCGCCGGCGGAGCGGCCGAGCTGGCCTCCCTTGCCGATGGTCATTTCCACGTTGTGGACCATGGTGCCCAGGGGGATATTGCGCAGGGGCAGAGCGTTGCCGATCTGGATTTCAGCCTTGGTGCCGCTCATCACCTGGTCGCCGACCTTGATTCCCAGCGGCGCGAGGATATAGCGCTTCTCGCCGTCCTTGTAGACGATCAGGCAGATACGCGTATTGCGGTTGGGATCGTATTCGATTGTCTTGACGGTGCCGGGGATGTCGAACTTGTTGCGTTTGAAGTCGATGACCCGGTATTTCTGCTTGTGACCGCCGCCTCTGTGACGAACGGTGACGCGACCCAGGTTGTTGCGTCCGGCATGTCTCTTCTTCGGCTGAAGGAGAGTCTTTTCCGGAGTGCTGGTCGTGATGTCCGAGAAATCGTACATCGACATATTTCTTCGACCGGCGGAGGTTGGATTGACTTTACGGATAGGCATGACTCTTGTCCTTTAATTGATAACCCGGGTCTTACGCTTCGAAGAAATCGAGCGGGTCACCGCTGATGGTGACGATCGCTTTTTTGCCGTCTTTCGGCATGCGACCGTGGCGCTTGCGGCGGGAGAATCTCGCTCTTATCGCGCTGGTGTTGACATTGACTACTTCAGAGTTGTTGCCCGGATAGAGCTCTTTGATGAGCTGGGTCAGGGCATCTTTGATTTCCACCTTGCCGGCGTCTCTGGACACCTCGAAGGTGTACTGGCCGTTGACAGCCATTTGCGCCGATTTCTCGGTGATAATCGGTTTGTGAATTATCTGGGAGTATCGCTTGTCCATTTCAGTAACCTACTTCTTTTTGGAATCTTTCTTGTCGGCAGGCTTTTTGGCAGGAGCCTTCTTGGCCTCGGCCTTTTTGCCTTCTTTCTCGGTTTTAGGCTCAGCTTTGGGCTCTTTGGCTTCTTTGGGCTCTTTGGGAGCTTTGGCAGCTTTCGGAGCTTTCTCCTTGGGCTCTTTAGACTTCACAGTCGGCGCCTTCTTCTCTTTGAGGGCAGGCTTTTCGGTCTTCCTGGCTTTCGGCTTCTCGGCTTTCTCGGGAGCGGCTTTCTTCTCGGTCTTGAGCTTTTCGTTGATGCTCTTGAGAGTGCGCTCGGTGGTCAGGATCGAATCGAATTCGAGAAGATCCTTGACGTTGAGATTGTCGGCGTGAATCACTTTCAAGCCTTTTATGTTGCGAGCGGCTAGCTGCACGGTCTTGCAGTTGTCGCAGGCGAAATCAAGCACCAGGAGGACTTTGGAATCGCTCAGGGAGAGGTCCTTGAGCACCGAGGCGAATGCCTTGGTCTTGGGCTCTTTGATAGATTCGAAGTCTTTGACGACGATAAGCTCTTCGCGGCGAGCCGATAGCGCTGAGCGCACGGCGACCCGGCGCATCTTTCTGGGCATCGACTGGAAATAGCTTCGCGGTTTCGGTCCGAAGATGACGCCACCATGTCTCCAGAGAGGTGAGCGGGAAGAGCCGGCTCTGGCGCGCCCGGTGCCTTTCTGACGCCAGGGCTTGGCGCCGCCGCCGCTTATTTCGGAGCGGGTCTTGGAGCTGGCCGAGCCGCTTCTGGCGTTGGAGAGCTGCCGGACAACAGCCTGGTGCAGCGGACCCTGAGAAGGCTCGATTCCGAAAACGGAATCTTCGAGATCGACATCGCCGACCTTTTTCCCTTTCAAATCTAGTACTTGTGTGGAAGTCATTTCTTTATCTCTCTGTTTTGCTTTGCAGGCTAATCCCTTTTAAGTTCCACCTGGTCAGTTCCACTTGGTCTTGGAGGGGGTAATAACAAGAAGACCTCCTTCGACTCCGGGCACTGCGCCCTTGACAAGAAGGAGACCTTTTTCGGTATCGACTCGGACCACTGTCAGTTTGCGATTGCAGACATTCTCGTTGCCCATCTGTCCCGGCATCATGACGCCTCGGAAGACGCGACCGGGGGTGGTGCCGGCGCCGATGGAGCCCATGGAGCGGTGGAACTTGGAGCCATGGCTCATGGGACCGCGTCCGGCGCCGTAACGCTTGACTGTGCCCTGGAAACCCTTTCCGATGGAGCTGCCGCGCACGTCCACCAGCATTCCGTCTTTGACGACCGATTCCACGGCTACCGGCTCGCCGACCTTATAAGATGCGCTGTCACTGACACGGAATTCTTTCAGGGGCTTCAGGCTGGGAAGCTCTTGCTTCTTGAGGTGACCGGCTTCAGGCTTGTTCAGCTTCGCATCCTTGACGGTGAAGCCACCAACCTGGACGGCGGTATAGCCGTGCTTCTCTTTGGTCCTGGTGGCGGTGACGATATTCTCGCCAAGCTTCACCACAGTCACGGGTATGGCCAGACCCTGGTCATCGAAGACCTGAGTCATGCCAATTTTCTTGCCCAACAAACCTACTGTCATGGTTAGCTATCCTCGGATTTTTTAGAGTTTGACTTCGATATCGACACCGGCCGGCAGATCGAGTCTCATGAGAGCATCGGCGGTGGTTGGTGTCGGATCATTGATGTCGATCAATCTTTTGTGAACACGGATCTCGAAATGCTCCCGCGACTTCTTGTCCACGTGGGGCGAGCGGAGCACGCAGTAAATACGCTTGCGGGTCGGCAGGGGCACGGGACCGCAGATGGAGGCACCGGTGCGTCTGGCCGTATCGACAATCTGATCGGCGGATTTGTCGAGCAGCTTGTGATCGTAGGACTTCAAGCGAATGCGGATTCGCTGGACCTTGGCATTTGCTGCCGGATTATCGGTTTTTTGTGCTTTCGCGCGAGCCATTTGCGCTATCTCTCCCGTTATAGAGGAACTTATTTTTTAGAAGACAGAACGTCCGCCATATTCGGAAGTCCGGTATCTCCACCGGGGAGACTTCGAACCTGGCGTCTGCGGTCTCGCTTCCTCACAGACCTTAGTCCGGTCTTATGTTGAAAGCCGCCACAGGTTGCCCATTCCGGCGAACGAACCACATATTCTACCGAGTATCTATAGGGTGACTCTAAAAATTTATTTCACAATAAGAATCAAACTGGCTCGATTCTATATCCAACGGCGCTCTCGAGGCTGGAAGCCCCCAACCTGTGGCGCTTTTCAGTCGAGGGAGAGCTCGGCGAGAAAATTCTCTTGTGTTAAGCGAAAACGCAACAAGCGCATGGCTTCGCATGCTCATCGCCGCGGACAGTATATGTCAACAGTCAGTATTCTCATGGTCTCATTGTCCTGGAATCGGTCGGGTCTCCCAGGGGCGGGTCTGGATCTCTTCTTTGCCACCGGGTGCGCCCATGGTTTCTAGCGGCTCCGGGGCATCATCGGGCAGAATGGCTCCCTCCAGATCGGTCTTCTTGTATTTCGCCGAGCGCATATCGATGCTGTAGAGATTGGCTCCTCTCAAATCGGCGTCGTTGAGATCGACCCCGAGATTCCGGGTCTTCTCTCCTGTGGTGTCGATATCCCTCAGGTCTGACTGATTGAAGTTTGCATAATTCAAATTGGCTCTCTGGAGATCGCAGCTCTTCAAATTGCTCTTGAAAATGAAGGCATAGTTCAGGCTGGCTTCTCGCAGATTGGCTTCCTCGAAATTGCAATTCGAGAATTTGGTGCCATAGAAATTGACTCTTTTCAGGTTTGCCTGGCTGAAGTCGATGGCTTCGCCGCGGGAGCCTTCAAAGGATGCCCCGGCGAGGTTCGCATTCCGGAACGAGGCTCTTGATAGCTGGGTGGATATCAGGCAGGCATTGGGCATTTTCGCTCCACTGAGATCGGCTCCGGAGAGATCCGCCCCCAGGAGCATGGCATTCGAGAGATCGACTTTCTTGGCGACTGCTTCCTCCACCGTGTCTTTGAGCCTCATGGCGGTACTGGTTTGATAGATGATGCGGCCGGACTGATCGGTAATCCGGCTTCCCCCGATAAGACCGGCGGGCAGGAAGAAGTCACCTTCGGCTGGTTTGGGAATTTGAGGAGCATTGGAGGCAGTCGATGACGAAACCGGTGTTGGAGCCGGCGGGCTGGTTATTTTTACAAGGGCGACAGCCAGGACGGACATAAGGGTCATGAAGAGCACTCCGGCTCCATAGCGGAGCTTCTTCAGCCTGCTTTCAGCACCCCGCAGGTCTCCCTTCAAATCCTGTCCGTTGCGGACTTTCTCGAGATCTTTTATAAGGTCTTTCATGCTCTGGTAGCGCCAGTCCGGATTTTTGGCCAGGGCTTTGAAGATCAGGTTGCGCATGCCGTTGGGGACTCCCGGAGGAAGCGGTGCCGGCACTTCGTTCACATGCTTGACTATGGTCTTGATGGCATTCTCGCCTTCAAATGCCGGCTTGCCTGAAATGCACTCATACATCAAGCAACCCAGGGAATAGATGTCGGTGCGGATATCGATCTCGTCTCCCAGGCACTGCTCCGGGCTCATATATTTGGGGGTGCCGAAAAGCTCGCCGGTGTGAGTGAGGGTGTGGCCTTCTTTCTCCTCCACCGGCACGACTTTGGCGATACCGAAATCGAGCACTTTCACGAAGTCCGCCCCGTCCCGGGTCTCGACGATGATATTGCCCGGCTTTATATCGCGGTGGATTACCCGCTCCTGGTGGGCATACTGGAGGGCCTCGGCAATCTGGGTGAAGATCTCGATGGCTCTGTCGAGCTCTATGAATCCCTCTTTCTCGATGAGCTTCGCGAGAGTCGTTCCTTCCGCCAGGTCCATGACCAGATAAGGAGAGCCGTCTTCCGCCACGCCGTAGTCATAGACCGGGACCAGATGAGGATGATTGAGAGCGCCGGCGGCACCGGCCTCGATCTGGAATCTCTTTATATAGCGCGTGTTCTTGATCAGGTCGCTGAAAAGTACTTTTACGGCAACCTCACGCTTGAGCTTCTCGTGATAAGCCCGGTAGACGCTCGCCATGCCTCCTCTGCCGATGAGCTCGAGATTGGTAAGCTCCTCCGCTATGACCGGAGGCTCGACAGAGCTGTCTTCGACGATTTTGAGATCGGGCTTCTCTTTCTCCATAGAAATGATTATGACCCAGAGAGCTCCCTCTTGCCATTTTCGAGCAATCTGGCAAGGGGGCTTCCGCCCTGGGGGGATGTGTCATAGACCGACTGGTGAGAAATGAAAACCGCCGGAGCTGATGCCCCGGCAGTTTGATTTTCTTGATTCGAATGAATCCTGAGGTCAGTCGGGATTACTCGATGATCGAGGCTACGACGCCAGCGCCGACGGTTCTGCCGCCTTCGCGGATAGCGAAGCGCATACCTTCTTCGACGGCGACGGGTTGAATGAGCTCGACTTTCATTGCAACGTTGTCGCCGGGCATGACCATCTCGACTCCTTCAGGAAGCTCGATGGAGCCGGTGACGTCTGTTGTTCTGATGTAGAACTGCGGTCTGTAGCCGGGGAAGAACGGAGTGTGACGTCCGCCTTCTTCCTTGCTCAACACATACACCTCAGCGTTGAACTTGGTGTGGGGCTTGATGGAGCCGGGCTTGGCGATAACCTGACCACGCTCGATCATGTTCTTGTCGATACCGCGGAGCAGGACGCCGACGTTGTCGCCTGCGATACCTTCTTCCATGGTCTTCTGATACATCTCGACGCCGGTGACGACGGTCTTTCTGGTTTCAGCAAGACCGACGATCTCGACTTCGTCGCCGACTTTGATCTGACCGCGCTCGATACGACCGGTGGCTACGGTACCACGACCGGTGATCGAGAAGACGTCTTCGACTGCGAGCAGGAAGGGCTTGTCGACTTCGCGGGTCGGGGTGGGGATGTAGTCATCGACGGCTTTCATGAGCTCGTTGATGACCGAGACCTGAGAGGTGTCGCCTTCGAGAGCCTTGAGGGCACTACCACGGACGAACGGGATATCGTCGCCGGGGAAGTCGTATTTGGCGAGAAGCTCTCTGGCTTCGATCTCGACGAGATCGAGCAGCTCTTCATCATCTACCATGTCGCACTTGTTGAGGAAGACGACAATGTAGGGAACGCCGACCTGACGGGCAAGCAGGATATGCTCGCGGGTCTGGGGCATGGGACCGTCGGAAGCCGAGATGACGAGGATTGCTCCGTCCATCTGGGCGGCGCCGGTGATCATGTTCTTGATGTAGTCGGCGTGACCGGGGCAATCGACGTGGCTGTAGTGACGGTTGTCGGTCTCGTATTCCACGTGAGCGGTATTGATTGTGATACCACGAGCCTTCTCTTCCGGTGCGGCGTCGATTTCATCGTAAGCCTTGAACTTGGCTTTACCCTGCTCTGCCAGAATCTTTGTAATAGCTGCAGTGAGGGTGGTTTTACCGTGGTCGACGTGGCCGATAGTGCCGACGTTGACGTTCGGTTTGTTCCTTTCGTATTTCTGGCGGGCCATCCTTTCCTTTCTCCTTAACTAGCCTTTCAACCCTTACCCTTGCTTCAACTCCCGAATTTATCGAATTTGAAAATGGAGCCCATGACGAGATTCGAACTCGTGACCTCCCCCTTACCAAGGGGGTGCACTACCCCTGTGCTACATGGGCGTGGCATATCATTATTCGTCTTGTTTGCCAAAACCCTCACCACAGGACAAGTTTCTTTAACTTTTCGGTACATTGAATCCTTATGTGAACGCTGATGTCAGGAAGGCAAGGGGTTTTCGAGAGCGGGTCTCGAGAACCCCTTGCCAATGACAAAAGCTTGGGCGGAGCTGGATTCGAACCAGCGTAGGCTTACGCCAACGAGTTTACAGCCCGTCTCCTTTAGCCACTCGGACATCCGCCCGCGCAAGCCGGTGATGGGATTCGAACCCGCAACCTACGGTTTACAAAACCGTTGCTCTACCGTTGAGCTACACCGGCCTAAATCACACCAGATTAAGGCGTAATCAGGAATGATACAAGCCGGGATCAAAGCGTGTCAAATGCCTGACAGTCTGAAGTCGCCAGTCGTTCACGAACGTACATATTCACTGATCAAATTCTGGTTCTGGCGGACGATTTCATATAGACCGATTCCGGCAGCAACGGATGCATTGAGGGACTGGGTCTTGCCGATCACCGGTATGGACGCCAGGAGGTCGCATTTTTCCTTGACAAGGCGACCCATGCCTTTGCCTTCGCTGCCCACTACCAGTATTACCGGACGTTTGAGGTCGATCCTATATATAGAGTCGCGAGCTGCCGGGGTGAGCCCCACAGCCCACAGACCTCTCTCTTTGAGAGCTTCGATTATCCTGACAAGATTGGTCACTCTCGCGATCGGAATATGAAAAGCCGCACCGGCACTGGTCTTGGCTACTGTCTCGTTGATACCGGCGGCACGACGCTCGGGTACCACTACTGCTCTTGCGCCCATCACCTCGCCGCAGCGGATAATCGCCCCTAGATTGCGGGGGTCTTCGATGCCATCGAGGACCAGGACGGTATAGCCGTCGGCGCTGCCCCCGGTATCCCTGATCCTATCGAGATCGCCATCCACCAGGTCGAGAAGCTCTGTCTGGCTCAACACTTTCACCGGGCTGAGGCTGGCGACGATGCCCTGATGGCTCTTGCCCGCGCCGGCAAGCGTGTCTACCTTGCGACGGTCCACCAGTACAAGGGGAATCCTGAGATCTTTCGCCAGTTGCTTAATACGGCTGAGGCGCTGGTCGGTGCCCGGACCCTCGTGAAGGAATATCTTGTTGACTTCTGCCGATTCCGGCTGCCCTTCTTCTTCGGCCAGCAGGCCCTCGAGATAAGCCAGGACGGTATTGCGTCCGAATATCAAGGATTCCCGGTCCGGGGAATCGTTTTGATCTCGCTCGGGTCCGGATTCACTTTCCGGTCTGGATTCTCTCTCCGGCCTGGATTCTCTCTTCTTATCTTTCCAGGGCGCTCGATCGGGTCCGGGCTCTCTCTCAGATCGGGGACTTCTTTCGTTTCTTCTCGAGCCTGGTCTTCTATTGCTCTTCAATACTCTTGTTGCAACCTTCTGGCATGGGCAAATCACCATGGACATCAGCCCGGAATCACCATTATCGTTGACTGAAGACGGATCCTTACGAGAATTCCATGCTATTCGACGTTGTATTTTTCGGATTTCCCCTGGTGATTGCCGGCTGCCTGGCGGCTCATGCGGTTCGTGACCAGGATCCCCGATTCTGGCTGCCTTCCGGATCGACGGCAGCATATTGCCTTTTCTACCTCTTCGGCGGCCGCGAAGTGCTTCTCTACTTCTCCGTCACCCTGCTGATGGCAGGCGGACTGCTCAATAGCGGCGGGCTCGGCGGCTGAGGCTGCCAGGCAGGTTTGCTTCTTGCCTCAGCGGGTGCGGGCTTTGCGTCCCTGCTTGGGTGTCTCCACCGCGTGACGGTTCTGCTGGGCTTCAGCCAGAGATCGCATACCGATCCCGTGCTTTTTGAGCCAGCGCGAGATGGTGTTGGGATCGCACCATTGATTTTCTTCTTCCCTGTAGATCTTGGCAATCTGGACCGTCGAGAGCTTCTCTTTCACATACTTCTCGTACAGCCAGTCTTTATCCTGGTACAGTGTCTTCTTTCGTAAACTCTTGCCCACCGATTCGAATCCCCTTTTTAAGTGGTCGTATCTTTGCTTGTACTACTACGCTTATACTACATATTCTAATTGTTATTTGCTTTTTGCGTGTTGACAACCCCCTGGCCGAAAAATTATCTGATTCCATATAATTTCTAACCATGCCCGCAGTCGATCGCGATGATTCCGATAAATCCAAGACCGCCATGCGGCTGCCTCAGGTCGACCTCGTCCTCCGGCAGCCGGTGCTCGAGAACCTTGTCTCGGTCATCGACAGGTCCTATCTGGCGGTACTGGTAAGGGAGGAGCTCGCTCGCCTAAGGGAAGGGCTGCGCCCGGCCGGTTGCGAGAGTCCCGGGGCGGAAGCGATCGCGGCGAAAGTCGCCGTCAGCGCCCGGGCACTTCTTTCCGGCGGGCTCGAGCGGGTAATCAACGCTACCGGTGTGGTCCTGAATACCAATCTCGGGCGTGCCCCCCTGCCTGAAAGCGTCCTTGCCGCGATGAAAGAAATCGGCTCCGGTTATTCCAGTCTTGAGATCGATCTTGAGTCGGGAAAGCGCGGTGAGAGGACGAGGCGGACCAGCCGCCTTCTCGGTGTCTTGACCGGATCCGAGATGGCGATTGTCGTCAACAATAATGCCTCTTCGGTAATGCTGGCGGTGGCAGCTCTGGCCCATGGCAAAGAGGTGATCGTGTCGCGGGGCGAGCTCATCGAGATAGGCGGAAGCTTTCGCCTTCCCGACGTGATCGCCGGTGCCGGAGGGGCTCTCAAAGAAGTCGGAACGACCAACAAGACCCGTTTGAGCGACTATCGAAATGCGTTAAGCGATCGGACCGGCATGATTCTGAAGTGCCATCGCTCTAATTTCGAGATCACCGGATTCACCGAGGAAGTCGGACTCGAAGAGCTGGTCTCGCTTTCTCGCGAGTCGGGAGTGCCGTTGGTGGAGGACCTCGGCAGTGGCGCCTTTTACGACATGTCTTGCTTTGGATTGCAGCGCGAGCCTACCGTAAGGGACTCGATCGAAGCCGGAGCCGGTCTGGTTTTGTTCTCCGGCGACAAGCTTCTCGGCGGACCGCAGGCCGGTATTGCCGCCGGCTCCCGGGTGCTGGTGGAGAAGCTCCGGAAGAATCCCATGTACCGCGCCTTGCGCGCGGACAAGCTGGTAATCGCAATTCTCGAGAATGTTCTTTCTCTATACCTCTCTCCGCATCCCGAGAAAGAGATCGCGGTCCTGGCACTGGCGGCGATACCATTGCAGGATCTCGAGAGAAGAGCGAGGGATTTTGCCTCGAGTCTCGATGGTGGCATTGGCGAATTCCTCGATCTGGAAGTGGTGCAAACCCGGTCGGCTTTCGGGGGCGGCAGCACGCCCGGACAGTCGCTACCCAGCTATGCGCTTTCTCTCAGGGCAAAGGACAAGTCGGTCTCGGCTTCGGCCCTGTCCACAGCCTTGCGTCGGGCCCAGACACCTGTGATAACAACTGTGAATGCGGATCGTGTCCTCATCGATTTCCGCACCGTACTGGGGGCGGATATCGATCCTCTCCGCACGAGCCTGAAGACAACGGCTGAAGACCTCTTTATCAAGAGGATATAATTCAGCAGTTTCATTCAGAGGGCGATGAAAAATGGATGCTGATCTCGACGAGCGCCTGACTCAGCTTGCTCAGAAGGTGGACGATCAATTTCGCTTCACTCGCAATGCGCTTGTGCTCTGCACTCTAACCATCATTGGAGTGATGGTCTTTACAATCACCCAGATTTTCAACAGCCTGCCTTCTCAGATCATCTTCAATTACATGTCCAATCTCGATCAAATCGTCGCCGAGTGGAAAGCGTGCGAATTCGTTCAGGAGCATCGCAACAGGAAAACTCGGGAAGAGCTGCAGAAGCAACAGGCCGCTCCGGATACGACGGATAAGCCTCTGGCGGAATAATTACCTCTTGATCCCGCCTATTTTTTGAGCAAAGCCTGACGGCGATTGACTTCCGCCTCGACTTCGTCCGGGGAGATGTTGTTGACTTGCATCGGACCGGCGCAGATTTCGCGCCAGGGCGCACCGGCCAGGGCTTGCCGGACGATTACCTCGAAAACCTGTGCCCGGACGCCATTGCCGTAACTGCCTGATTGTCCCAGGTTGCCGCCCATGGTCGGTCCCTGAGGGTTGCCGCGGGGCACCGCCTGAGTGCTCGGCTCGGTGAGCGGTCCGGTCGGCGGCGAGTTTCCTCCGAAGTTGTTGCTCGGCGCCGCCGGAGCCGGCGGTGCCGGAGCGGTCTCGGGGGAAGAAGGCTTTGACATCGTCTTGAATGTGTCCATTTGCTGCTGAAGAAGCGGCCTGGCGGGACCATTGTCGAGCAAGGGGGTCTTCTCGTTGCTGCTGTCGAAAAATCCGCCGGAGCTTTGCGGCTTGGCAGGCTTGGGCGGCGAGGCGACCGCCTTCTGCTCTTCTTTGGCTTTGCGCGCGGCCTCTTCGGCGGCCTGCTTGGTGGTGGTGAGCTGTTGCTGGAGGTTGGCGACGGTATCGCGGAATTGCTCCCGCATCTCTTCGAGTTGCGCCTTGAGTTGAACGATCTCGGAGTCCTTTTGACTGACCTCCGAAGTCTTGCCTTTCAGCTCTTCCTCGCGCTGGTTCACAGTCTCGACCATCTCGTCGTATCGGGAATTGAACTCCTCGAAACGGGACTGGAGAGTCTCCTGGGTCTCCCGCAGCTCCTTCTCTTTGCTGGCGAGAAGCTCCTTGTACTCTTTCTCTCTGTCCTCGAGCACCTTGGATAGATCTTCGTCGCGGCCGTGGACCAGCTCTTTGAGCTCTTCGTTGCCCTTCTTGAGCTCCTCGTTGCCCTTCTTGAGCTCCTCATTGCCTCTGCGGAGCTCTTCGTTGCTTTTCTTGAGCTCTTCGAGCTGTGCGACCAGGGCTTCATCCTGAACGACTACGGTGCGAACCCTTTCACGTCCTTCACCACTGGCGGTGGCATACTCGGGAGGCGGCTCCGGTGACTGGATTGCGTCATAGGCAGCTCGGAACAGATCACCGGGCAGTCTCTGAGTGCCAAGCAGCTCGACGAGCCTGTGCAGCAGGTCGGCTGGATGCTCGTCCGGATAGACGGCCATATAGGCGCAGCGGAAGGTCCAGGGATCGATCTGCCCGGAGGCGAGTTGATCTGCCAGGGCGGTCACCAGCCCGTCCGGCGTCAGCTTGGTCTCCTGCTCGGCGCCGACCCGTGACTCCATGGCGGTGACGAGCTGATCGATGGACGGCACCAGCTCGCCCACGGCTTTCATGGGCTCCAGAGCAGCTGAGAGGGACTCCATCAGGGTATTGAGGTTGAGGCCCAGCTCGAAAAAGGTCTGATTCTGCAGGGTCTCTTTGAAGCTCTTGAACGATTCGGTCTGCTCCCCGGCCGTTTTCTGAAGCGCTGAGAGATTCATGGCGCAAACGCCCAGGGTTTGATCGATGCTGTTCAGGAGCTCGATGGCTTCTGAGTGTCGCTTGCCAGTGTCGTCGAAATACTCGGGCGGCAGGGTCTGGACAACGGCTTTGACCGTGTCCGGTATGACTATCGGCACAGTCTGGCTCGCCGGTGGCGGCATGATCTCGGAGTCCTCGGCATAAGCCTGTGAGCGTCTCGATGACTGGCGGTCGCGTTTTCGGTCCCGTTCGGGCTCTGGCTCTTTCGGCGATGGGCTCGGGCTCCGGCTCGGGAACGGTTTCGACAATCGGCTCCGGCTCCGGCTCCGGCTCGGGAACGGCTTCGACAATCGGCTCCGGCTCCGGCTCCGGTTCCGGTTCCGGCTCCGGTACTGCTTCCGGGGCGGTCTCGGCCATTGGCTCTGGCTCGGGCTCCGGTTCGGGTTCTGGCTCGGGCTCTGGCTCGGGTTCTGGCTCCGGCTCCGGCTCCGGCTCCGGCTCTCAGGTGTTATCTCGGCAAAGGGCTCGGGTTCCGGTTCGGACGGAACAGGCTGATCAGGCTCCGGAAATGCCTGGGCAGCGCTATCTGGCTGCGACGGCATGCTGAAATCGGGAATTCGCGGCTCGATCAGATCCTCGGGCAAGGACACATCGGGCATCCTGGGCTCCGGGAGGCTTTCGGGCAGCGCGATAGCCGGCCGCGGTAAATCCGGCAAATCCGGCATCTTGGGCTCCGGAAGCGAGAATAAAGGAGGCTCGGAATTCGGTGTCTGCTCCGGATCCGGAAATTGCGGTGGGGCGGAGACACCCATATCGCCGAAGGTGAAAGGCGGGTCCGGGGCTGGCAGCGGCGGAGGTGGAGGTGGGGACGCTAGTGCCGCAGGAGGCGGCGGTGACGGCGGAGCCGCTGCCGGCTCGGCGACCGCTACAGGCTCATCCTCGACTTCATCGTCGGAACCCCAGGGGTCCGGAGGCTTGGCCGTCTGGCCGGTCTGGGCCGATTCGAGCTCTATCGCCGCAGCTGGCTGATTGGTGTCTTCGTCATCGCCCTGGTTGCTATAAGGATCGGGGGGCAATGCTTGACGGGCCAGGGATCTCAGCCTGGCCCGGCGAGCGGAAAGAGACGAGTCCTGGCGGCTCGATTTGCCGGAGCTTCCATTATTGGAATTGCCGTTTCCGTTTTCGTCTCTTGCCATTCAGAGCTTCCTTCTTAACTGCCAGACGGATGTTTGCCATCCGTGCCAATCGCCATTCTTGGCAGTGCCTCGAGACCTCCTATTTTGATGTACCCTGTAAGAGCAAAACTACCGCAAGTCAGGCGATCGGCTTAATGTTCGCTGTCTCTATATGAGCCGCTTGTCTATTATAGTAATCTCGAAAACCGCCTCAGAGTCAATTATACGACCTTTTGTGTTCTCTTGACAAGCTTGAAGAATGTAGTTACTATGCAGGTTGAGGTCTATTCAAGCCTGTCTCGGGCGGCGCGGATAAAGACCTTTTACCAGGAAAGCGTCCAATAATTCGGCTTATATCAGAACCGCCACGACGGATTACCCACCGATAAGCCCGGTCGCGGCAGGGATGAGCCCACAGCAAGCATGCCGTAGGGGCACAGTGGGTACAGAATACTTGGATGTCAGTCAGGATCGTCAAAAGTGGAACTGCTTATCTGTCAGAGTTGTGGTGTGGTGCTTCGCACTAAAGGGAAGCACTGCACCGGCTGTGGTGTGACCCTGGCACTTCATTCACCGACCTCGATGCCGTCTTTCGCCGAGGCCAGGCCTCCTCTTTCGGTTTCGGTCAAGCAAGATCACCTGTTGCTCGAGCGCGTGGTTACCCAGAGGCAACTGCTCACCCTCGGTCCGCGCCCGCCGCAGTCGGGCGGGCATTACGGCGTTTCGTCCGGGACATCGTTCCCTTCTTCGATCACGTCACCGGTGGCCGATTACGGTGGCAATGGTCACGGTAACGGGCACGGCAACGGAAACGGCAATGGCAATGGTGGCCAGGTCGTCGACCAGGCGAGTTCCGGGGGCGCTCAGGCCTTACCGCAGGCTCCTTTCGCCGAGCCCGAGGCTCCTCTGCCGACTCTCAAACAGGTCGACAGCCCCGAGACCGCCCTTGTGCCCGTCGATCCTTTTGCTGACTCGTTTGCTGATTCGTCTTCTGATTCGTCTTCTCTCAGTAGCACACCTGTCTCCACTCCTGATCCTGTTGTTTCGGATCCCACTTCGGATCCCAGACCGGATAATCTGTCGGAGCCAGGCTCTCAGGTCCCGCCTTCCGGTCAGGTCCTGCCCGGTTCGGGCCTGCTTTCTTCTTTCTCCAGCAAGGGACTTCTGGCTGCGGGCGCAGCCGGTGCGGCCGGTCTGGCTGCCGCGAGTCTGAAGGGAAAGGCTCCCCTCGGCTCTCTGGCGGACTGGGTCGGAACCTCCAGAGACGACGATAAGAAGCAGGATACGGTCTCCGAATCAGCGGCGGCTCCGGCAGCCGAGATTAAGGCTTATGAGAATCAGACCGATACCCCTTCACAAGATACTGTGCCTCAGGGCTCCGCGAGCCAGACCTCAGCCGATCCCGTGCCCGGCACTTATTTCCAGTCTTTCAGAAGCCCTGGTTTTTCGTCCAGCGCCGTCTCCATAGCAATTGGCGCTCCGGTAGGTCCGTCTTCTCTGCCTTCCGCGACTCCGCTTCCAAAGGCGATTGACCCTGCCTCCGAATCCGGATCCGAAGCTGGTCCCCAGACCGCTGCGCCGGAGCCCGGAGGGGACCTTGCTTCTCAGATGGCTGCTGTGCTATCGGCGGGGCTGGCTGGATCTGACCCTGACCCGGCGATGCCCACAGTAGTGGAGAAAGCTGCCGATGTGATGACCTCGGAGGCGATAAGCCCGATTGCCGAGAGTAGCCCGACCGGGAGCACCGACCGGAGCGCCGGTATCGGCGACAGTCTCTCCGGAAACAGCAAAGAGGCGCGCGGATCGTTCGATTTCGTCAACCAGGTGGGACCTGAATTCAACCCGGAGGAGTTTTTCACAACAGGCTCCAATCGGGCCATCGCGCCTCCGGACGAGGACGGGGCAGTCGCAGGCGAATCGGAGGCAGGCGCCGTCGAGCCGAGCCCGCAACCTGTCGCCGAATCCGCACCGGCCAGCCCTCGCCAGGATCTCGTGGATTTCTTCGGCGAAGACAAGTCCGGGACCCGAAATCCCATTGCTTCCACGTCCTTGTCTCCCGCCGATGACACAAGTTCATCGGCTCCGTCAGGGGATGATTCTTTCGACTTCTTCTCCGGCTCACCGGTGAGCAAGACCGAGATGCTGGCGGAGAGCATGCCTGAAACGCCGCCGCTCGAGGCGGCCGTCAGGGAAGAGCCGCCCAGAATGAGGGTTGTGGAGGAGCCGCCTTCCTCGGCGGACGAGGAGAAAGACGAGCGTCCCATGGTCGCCATGCCTCGCGGCATCAAGGCTCGTCCCAGCGCCAGCATCGAAGAGGATGAAGAGCCGAGCGAGGAGGAGGAGCACGACTCCGGTGGTCCCAGACCCAAGCGTCGGAGCTTCTCAGGCAACTCGATCAAGCCCCAGGCTGTCAAATCGAAGAAGGACGAAGACGACGAAGAGGAGGACGAAGAATCAGGCGGCGCCGCCGGCGTCATCGACTGGATGGAAGGTGAAGTCAATCTGGCCGGGCAGAGTGTCACTCGCAAGACAGCCGTGGTCCTGGTTGCCGTAGGAGTATTCATCCTGGTCCAGGTCCCTGGCTGGTGCATGACCTTTTTCTCGGCGCTCGCCGGCGGTGGTGCGCAAACTCAACAGGCGCAGCAGATGCCCCTTAATCAAGGAGTGCAGCAACAGCAACAGGGACCGCAGAGCGCTCTCAGCTTCGGCAAACGGACTCTTCCCGGATTGGGTGGTCAGCCCGGTCCCATGCCCGGTCAACCCGGGATGGCTGCTCCCGGACAGCCTCAGAACGCCTCTCTGGACCCGAGCGGTTTCCCGGTGGTGGGCGGACGCTGGCAGGTGGTGACATTCTCCGGTAACCAGCCGTTCCAGTCTCAGATGATCATCAATCAGACCGGAGCTCAGTTTGCCGGTCAGGGTCAGGACGGGCTGGGTATGTTCGAGATCGCGGGGGTTCTGCAACCGCCTGACCGAATCGATTTCAAAAAGCTCTACGACAAGGAGGCCAAGCGAAAAGGCGCAATCACTGAGCCCATGATTTATTCCGCGAGGCTCGAGGCGCAGGGGGACAGCAATCTGTTCATGGCCAGCGGGGGCTGGAAGTCGCAGAAACGAGAAGGTTTCGAGAACAGCATCTACAATCCCGCCCGCATGGTGCCTATCTCCGGTCGCTTCCAGGCCAAGCAACTGGTGGCTCAAACGACTACAGTGGCGAGCAACAATCCAGTGGCGTTGCCGGCTATTCCGAATCTTCCCAAGCTCGGAGGTCCCCCCGGTCTGGGCAATCCCCTGTCCGGTCTGAGTCCCGGTCACGGTCAGACCAAGATCCAGCCACCCAGAATCTCTTCCTCACCATAGCCCTCGGTTGCATAGGTGTCGGCGCCGCCATTTTCCTCTTCTTCCTTCTGCTTTTCGGACCGGAAGGCAAGATGAACGTCTGGGAGAAGCAGAAATATATTCCCTCTCAGTTCAAGCCGCAGCACATGAAGATGGTCCGCGAGCTGGGCAAACGCGTGACTCCGGGGTCGGTGCCTTTCGGCAAACGGCTGGAGTGGGACTGGTGGTGGCCGTTCACCCCGAAACAGCTCAATCTCCCGGCTGAGATGAGAATTCAGAACCCGCACATGCTTGTGATCGGCAGCGGCGACAAGGGCAAGACCCGATTGATTGCCGGCATGATAACTCATGATATCAAGTCCAACGATAGAGCTATAGTGGTGATAGATTCGGACGGACAGCTCTCGGATCTGATCATCGAATGGATTGCCGCCCAGCCGGAAGGCCGGGAATACGCCCGGCGAGTGATGCTGGTCGACCCGACCTACAAGGCCGGCTCGGTAGCTTATAATCCACTGGAGATGCCGGATGACGGCGATTTGCAGGCTGCATCCTCTGCCATCGTCCATGGTTTCAAGGCGATCTACACCGAGCCCCCGGGCGCCCAGAGCCAGTGGAACGCTCAGACCGCCAACATCCTTCGTAACGCCGCCCTGCTCCTGATGGTCAACGGCAGGACCCTGACCGATCTTCCCAATCTTCTCCAGGACAACGACTTCCGCGATATCATGCTGGAGGCTGTGGAAAGGCGAAAGAACGAGAGGACCGAGTATATAACCATCCTCGAGACCTGGAATCAGTACAAGAAGCTCGCACGTACCGACCAGTGGATCAACTGGGTTGAGCCGATCCTGAACCGGGTGGGACCGATGCTCTCCGACGGGCGGATCAGACCGATCCTCACTAAGCCGGTGAGCGATCTCAAGCTTCGCGAGATCATCTCGGAGAAGAAAATTCTGATAGTCAAAGTTCCGCAGGGCGAGCTCGATCAGAACGCCAATCTTCTGGGAAGTTTGATAGTGACCGGTCTACAGCAGGCCGCCATGTCTTTCTGCAAGGGCAGGCGCGAGACCGAGGAGCGTCCCGTGGCTCTCTATATCGACGAGATGGACAATTTTATCGAGAAAGAGACCATCGAGAACCTCACCTCGGAGACCAAGCGTTATCAGGTCGGTTTCGTGGGCTGTCTCAAGACTCTGCAGCATCTTCCCGAGGACTATCGAAGCCAGCTCATCATCAATATGGGAACGCTCTGCGTCTTCGCCCTGGCCAAAAAGGACGGCGACATGCTCGGCCCGCAGATGTTCAGGGTCGATGGTCGAAAGATCAAGCACCAGACCATTCAGAACTTCTTCAACAAAGTAAATACGTCGCCCCAGTTCGAGCTGATCATGGACGAGGAGAAACTCAATATCGACAGGATCGTCGGTCAGGAGGAGCAGACGTTCTTCTGTTACAGGGTCGGCACTGTCGCCGGTACCTTCAATCTAAAGGCACATGATTTCAAAGACATTCCCGAGCGCAAGATCGATCGCAAGCTCGTGGAGAAGATGCATGCAATCTCCGATGGATCCGAGGAAAGCGGGAAAAAGAAAAAGAAGAAGGGTGACAGGGACGTAGCGTAAATCCGGGACAGGGGTGTTGGACCTTTCCATTTGTCAGACTTGCGGCACGATAATCAGAGACAGGCGTCGAGTCTGCTCTATATGCGGTGCCATCGTCTCGAAATTCTCTCCCACCCGGCTCGCTGTTTTCAACATCGGCGGCTCTTCCGATCACATCATCTATAAGATCGATCATCTTCTCCTGGAGCGAGTTATCATCGGGGCTCGCACCGAGGCTATGGTATCCGATTCACCATGCCGCAGAGGCGATTGCATTCATGCGCCGCGCACCGAAGATGATGGCGCAGACAAAAAAAAGGATAATGGCAGCAGGTCCGAGTCCTCGGCTCCGCCGGTGGTGATGACCGCCACTTCCATGACTTTCGGACCGGTTCTCGACGAGAATGTCGTGACCTCCAAGAGCGGCGGGGGTGGGGCTATCGTGCTCAACGATGTGGGCTTCGCCGGAGAGAGTCAAGTCGCTCTCTCGATGGAAGGCGAAGCGGTAGCCGATACGGCCGGCACCGCCGGCATGGCCACTGTCGGCACATCCGATTCGCTTTCCATGCCCAGCGCCAGTCTCGATGACAAGGAAGGTGTCCCCGGCAGAAGCGACGCTGTCCGTGGGGACGGAGAAGGCTCGGTGAAAGTGTTCGAGATCGAAGGATTCAACGATGCCATATTCGATACCGCTCCGTCGACCAGTTTCGGATCCATGGGCAAGGACATTGGTCTCGGAGACGCTCTCAAGCACGCCGTCTCCGGAGTAGGCGGCGAGTCGGAGAGTGAGGGCGAGCGGCCCGAGTACGACTTCGCTTCCCTCGACGAAGATTACGAGAGCATGAGAGCCTCGGGCACCCGCGAGAAGACTGTCGTATCTCCCGGCGCCGCTCGCTCGCCGTCGAGCAGCGCGGGCGACAGGGATTACGATGTCTCTTCCCTGGAGGACCTGACCAGAGGGCGGCTTCGCAAGTCCGGTCCGGCCGGCTCCCTGTTGTCCGGGGGCGGAGGACCGTCTATTTTGAACAGGCTCGTGGGTCTGACTTTCGCTACTCTCGTCCTGGTCGCTGTCGGTATCGGTGCGATTTTCTTTCTTGGCGGTACGCAGTCGAGCTCGATGGACGGAGCAGGTGAGCAGACCGACTCCAACAGCTCTTCCTACAGCGGGCGCTGGAACTTCCGTCTGGTGGCGGAGACGGAGGGAGGACCGGTGGAGTTCTACCAGTTCGGCACGAGCATGAAGCTGAGAGGAAACGAGCTCGAATCCGTTGGTACTGACGAAGGCGGCAAGTATGCGGTAATCGGCAATCTCTCGAGCGAGGAGCAGGGACGGATCGATTTTCGCAAGCAATACGACCTCAATGACGGGCGGGCCCATCCCTTCCCCATCGAATTCAGCGGGATGCTACTTCCTCCCGGTCAGGACGGAAGCGGCGAGATTGCCCGGGGCGAGTTTCGCACCCGCCTGAGCAGTGACAACGGCACCCTGAATCTTGGTCGTTTCGCCGATGTGCGCGGATCCTGGTCAGCTACCATCAGCCAGGAGCCGATCTCCGAGCTGGCATTGCCCGGCGGCAGTCAGGTCCTCTTTATCGGTGTCGGCGTCGCCCTGGCCCTTTTGATGAGCGTGATAATGATCATCAGGGCCCAGATGGCTGGCTCCAGCCGCTTGCGAGGAGGCAAATGACCCTTCGCGACCGATAAGCCCGGCTTCCGGATTGAAAGCTGGAGGATAAACGCGTGCCGATAAAAACGGGCATAAGATAGATAATTAGAGCCTTTTTGCAAGTTTAGATGTATATTATCTATTGACGCTTACCAGGCTCAGCCGATGCGCCACCGGTTCGGGGACCCTCAGAAAATGGTTATGACGCCGAGAGATCGGAATATCTGGGAAGAAAAGATAGCCGACTTGCGCCGGTACGATCTCGATGAGCTCGATGTACGTCCTGTCGATCCCTCGAGTCTCACCAGCTGGCCGATTCCGGACATGACCTTTGTGCGCATCGACGGAGTCTTGAGGTCCTGGGACATCGAGCGTGAGAAGAACCAGCAGCAGAACCAACCGCAGCAAGGTCAGGACCAGGATCCGAGCAAGCCTCCGCGACGGATGTATCTCAGCGAGGATGCTCTAACCGGTCTTCACAGCCAGAAGGCGAACCTGGCTTTTCTCGTTCTGGGAAGCAAGACCGGTGTCAAGTATTACATGGGCGTGCAGATTCCCGGGGACGGCACCAATGGCGATGGCGAGACCCCCAAGATGGTCTCCTACAGCAGTCTCAAGTCGATCATGCACAGTGTCTACAACGGTGTGGACATAGCGCCCGAGCCTTTCGATTCCGAGCAGCTGCAAGAAGCGGTGGCGCCGCTCGCGCATCATTGCGGTCTGGTCACCGGTATCCCGGCACTCAAGTCGACCGCCGGAGACACCATCGAGTCCGAGCAGATCGAGAGGCTCGCCAATGGTCTTCAGGGGCATGACTTCGGATTTCTAGTTCTGGCAATTCCGATTCCCAACCATAAGGTAAGCAAAGAAGAATTCCTGATCGTCGACCAGATTCAGCGCGCTCAGGAGAACGAGGACCCCGAGAAGAAGCGCCGGATCAAATACTATCTCGAGCTTCAGGACTCCTATCTCAGGCATATCCAGCTCGGTACCGCGGTGGGGATGTGGCTCACCGGCGTCTATTTCTTTGCGGCCGAACGCTCGGTATTCGTGCGTCTCCAGTCTCTGATCCGCGCCACTTATGTAGACGAGACCAGCCGACCCACCCCGCTTCGTACGCACGAGATCAAGGGATTGGGTCCGCATATCCAGCAGTTCGGGCTTCTCAGGAACAAGCGCAGCGACGAGATCTTCCAGGAGCTTCTCGAGTACAAGTTCCTGTCGCCCCTATCCTCAAGAACTCTTTCAGCTTTCGTTCATCTTCCCAAGCGCGAGATGCCGGGCTTCAGGATCAGGCGGTCGGCGGAGTTCAGTCTCGCTCCCATCCCACCGAAGGACCCGGACAGGACCATAGCCATCGGCAATATCCTCGATCGGGGCATGGACACAGGCAACCTCTACCATATCGATGTGGACGCGCTGCAGAAGCACACTATCGTATGCGGTGTCACCGGCGGTGGTAAAACCAATACCTGCTTCTATCTGCTCGGGCAGCTATGGAATTACAAGATTCCTTTCATGGTCATCGAGCCGGCCAAGTCTGAATACCGCCATATGATGCTCATGTCCGAGACATTCAAAGGGATCGGTCAGGCGTTCTCCCTGGGTGACGAGACGGTGAGCCCTTTCCGTCTCAATCCTTTCGAGATCATGAAAGGCGTGAAAGTCCAGACCCACCTCGACGCTCTCAAGTCGGTCTTCAACGCCAGCTTCGAGATGTATTCGCCGATGCCCCAGGTTCTGGAGAAAGCGCTCAACGAGATCTATAACGTCCGGGGCTGGGACCTGGTCAACAATACCAACCGCCGTCTCCCGCCGGGCATGATGCCGGGCGATCCCGATTGTCCTTCCGAGATCTATCCGACTATGAAGGACCTCTACGAGATCATCGATCCGATTGTCGAGAGTTTCGGCTATTCGGAGCGTATCGGTCCCGACGTACAGGCTGCTCTCAAAGCCCGGATCGGCTCCCTGCTCATCGGCGGAAAGGGGCAGATGCTCAACACCAGGCGCTCCATCCCTCCGGAGGCCCTTTTTAAGCGGCCTACGGTTATCGAGCTCAAGATGGTGTCGGAAGACTCCGAGAAATCCTTCCTCATGGGTATGCTTCTGGTCTTCCTCTATGAATACCGGGAAGCTCTGGGTCCCCACGATAACCTGCAGCATGTCATGCTCATCGAAGAGGCTCACCGTCTCTTGAAGAACGTTCCTACAGCCCAGAGCGGCGATTCTGCCAACCCTGCCGGCAAGGCTGTCGAGTTCTTCACCAACATGCTCGCTGAGATTCGCTCCTACGGGCAGGGATTTATCATCGCCGACCAGATTCCCAACAAGCTCGCCCCCGAGGCCCTGAAGAACACCAACCTCAAAGTCATGCACCGGATAGTCGCCGTCGACGACCGCGACTCTATGGGTGGTGCTATGAACCTGGACGACATTCAGAAGAGACACGTGACGGCCCTCGGACAGGGGCGTGCTCTGGTCTATGCCGAGAAGATGGAGCAGCCCTTCCACCTTGCGATCATGTTCGACAAGACCAAGGAGGTGCCTCCTCCGGAGACTCCCGAAGAGTCCGACGAGGTCGTCAGGGAGGCGATGAGGTCACTCGACATCGTCGGCAAGTTCAACCGACATCTCGGCTGCAATTTCTGCCTGCATCGCTGTGATTCGGCGATCCTCGATACATCCATTCCTGTGGCTGACGATTCCCTTTTCCGTCAGGTCTACAACCGTTATGTCCTTTCTACCTTGAAAGATCTCACTCAGCTCGTCCATTTCCGGGCCCAGATCATCCACGAGATCCAGAGGGTGATAGGCGGTAGAGCGCGAACCGGAAATATCACCGGTATAACCTGGTGCGTCCTTACACAGGCTACCGAGCGATATTTCGAGCGCAAGGGGGAAGAGAACTTCTGGTTCTACGATCAGGTGCGCGAGCAGCACCTGCGCTGGCTGAATCTGTTGCGGCCCGCCTTCCAGCCTACAGAAGTCAACCGCAAGCTGGATATCAATGTGCTCCGGCAGTGGCGTGACGATTTCGTCGAGTTGCACAAGCGCGATCAGGGTCCTCTGCCGACTTGCGGACCCTGCACCTCCAAGTGTCTTTATCGCTTCGAGGTATCGGAAGTGGTGCGGGATCCGAAGATCAAGTTCGACTTCAACTCATCCATCAACCGCAAGGACACGCCGGCCTCCGATTCGGCAGCCTGGTTCTGCCGCTTGCTCACCGAGCGTCTCATCGGTCAGGGCGAGGTCGATCTCGCGTACTGCCTTGCCGCTCACCTGATCAAAGATCAACAACTTTCTACTGATGCTCAGCTCGTCCTTCTCCATAAGGTGCGTACCGCTCTCGAGAATTTCCAGAAGGAAGGTGAAGAAGGTGGCGACTCGCCTCAACAGTAACGAGGAGGATGAGGGCGCGAAGAAGGGTTCTGATCCGCATTCTTCCGCCGCCTCCTCAGGACAGGGCAGCACCGGTGCCATAGCTTCCGGCGGCGGCGCATCTGCAGCCAGCTTCGCCGAGGAGCTCGGCATCGAGGATCTGAGCGAGCCGATCTTCGGAGCCAGAGGACGGTTTTTCTCAGCCGCTGGTAAAGACTCCCCCATAGCCGAATTCACCAGCGAATTCCTGGTCCTCCATCCCCCGCAGAAGCCATTCGACGAGACCTATGAGGGACCGTCCGAGGATATCGTGATTCGCATGGATGATACCGGGGTTCTTCTCAATGAGATAGGCGAGCGTAAAAAGGTCGTGGGGGCTCGCTATCGTGGTCGTGATCTCTTTTATTTCTGGCAACAGAAGCCCGGGACCCTCAAGCATTTCGTCGTATGGTTCGATGACGAAGGGCACCATCACTTCCTGAGCATCGGCGGAGAGCGTCTGGTTACAAGCGCCGCTTACCAGCTTCGCAATATGACCCACGACGGCGAGCTAACGAAGTTTTCGGAGCTCGAGTCCGAATAGAGCATTCTTCTCACTATTGCCTGGAGGTGAATGCCCTCAGGCTGTGATTTTCTTGCCTTCCAGGAATTTCTTGCAGTAGTCCTTCCAGTTGCTGGCCAGGTCGTTGTGGACGAGCTCGTTGAGAGCGGCGGGAGGAAGGTCCATCTTGATGGACTTCTTCTTGGCTCCGTCGAGGCTGTACTCGTGGCGAACCGAGCGGCTGCCCTTCATCTCGTAAGCAATGACTGCTATCCACTGATCGTCTTTCTGAACCTCGAGCTGCAGGCGAGTGCCGTGGGCCCGGTCCTTTTCGGAGCCGAACTGGACGAGCCTGCAGGTGTCGCTGAGCTTCTCGATGAACTGCTCGACTTCGCTCTCGTCTCTGGCATGAAGATCCGAGATTGATTGCATAAGCGAAGCCGAAGCGCTGAACTCTTCCGCGGCTATGGGAGAGACTTTGCTCTTCTGAGAGGTGATGACGGTTTCGGAATCGTTTTCTACGGAAGTTTCGCCGGAGAGAGCGGCAGCCATGGGCGCCAGAGGATCCGGTGTGGTCTGCACTCCACTGAGGAAAGGTTTGGCGGGCTTGCTGCTCTCGAGATTGTCCGTATCGAGGGTGTCGAGATCGGCTGTGTCCACACCATTGACGCCTTTGACGATGACCGTGGAGTCTTCGGCCGCCGGATCTTCCTGAGTGGGAACGCCATTGTCACCGGGCTGGCTGGTGACAGGCGGCTCTTCCTGGGTCTTGACGCCGTTGTTGTTTTTGACCACGGAGAAGATTGTCTTGAGACCGTTGACGCTGGTTGTGGACTCGAATATGTGACCGCAATCCGGGCACATGCTTACGCCGGCAGGCACCGTGGCCTTGCAGGAGCCGCAATCTTTGGCCATCTTGACACTGCGGGTGAGGTCGTTGCCGGTGAGTCTGGTGCTGGACGGATGGGCGATTACGCCGTTCTTTCTGCGGAAGTCGGCGATTTCATCGCGGTTGGGAAGCACAAGGCTCATGCCGCGTTTGACTTCGGCGACGGGAGTACCTTTGGCGTTGGTTTCAGTCGAGAATCCATTTTTCTCGGCCAGCAAGCGCCACAGCGAGACATCGTTGAGGGCCGGGTGTTTCATGGCGATGGATCGGAAGGAGTCGCCGAAACGGACTGTGTATTTGATAGCGTGATTGGCTTCCAGAGCCAGACCGAGACTGCCGAGCATACTCTCGACATTGTGTCGGCGCTCCTCGAGCTCGCGGCGCTCCTCTTCGCTCATTCTCTCTTGCGGAACGAAGGTTTCGTCCACGACAGTCATGTACTTACCGCGCATGACCCATTCTCTCGCTTCGCGAGGACTCGGCATTCGCAATTTGGCTCCGGGCTTGATCTCATATACGGTTTGACCGTTGATCACTTTGACGGTGATTTGATTCTTGTTGAGCTCGTAGATCAGGCGCGAGATTCTCGGATCGCGGAACATGCGCTTGGCGATGGACTCGAGGGTGTCACCCTTGCGGATTGTGTACTCGGTGCGTCTGACATCGGTGGCGGTGAACTCCTCGATCTTCCGCTGCTGCTCGAGTAGCTTTCTGATGCGCTCCAGCTCCGCGCGGCGGCGGGTGGCATGGATTGCCATCATGTTGTCAGTGAGCTTCTTGATCTGCTCTTTGCGCTGGTTGAGGCGATCCTCTTCCTCTTCGCGCCGTCTCTCGTCCTCTTTCATCTTATCCTTGATGCGATCGGACTCGAGCTCGCGCTCTATGCGGGCTTGCTCTTCTGCGGTAGTATCGAGGATTTCCTGGCGAGAGGCGATATCGTTGATATTGTTGGAATCGCTTGCAGCTTGCGAAATGGCACCTGCGCGAGCGTCGGATACTCTGGAGTCGTGCAAATCCTGCAAGCGGGATTCGATGGACTCCTGGATTTTGGCCAGCTCGTTGGCGAGGATATCGGCGAGGTTGGTTTCGTGCTCGACATGCGAGACGACGCCGTCGGGATTGATTTCCTCTGTTCTGGTCTTGCCGGGTTTGAAGTCGCCGGAGTACGGATCTTCGGATTGAACCTTCTGGACATTGTCGACATCGGTAACTTTGTCGCCGTCCTCCGTCCGCTCGCTGACCGAGGTGTCGGGCCGGTTCTGTGCCGTTTGCGGATCGGTGGGCGAGGACTGCCTCGGTACATTGCCGACAGGATTGCCGGTGTTGGGATCGAGGAGCTTGCCGGAATCCGGATCGTATGGCAGACCGGTGGTCGGATCAATGGGCTTGCCGGCAACTGGATTCTGAAGTCCCTGAGCCGGGCCGCTGGGACCGGAGACCGATTGAGGCACGTTGCCGACAGGCTGTCCGGTGACCGGATCGAGAAGCTTGCCGGACGAAGGATCGTAAGGAAGACCTGTGGTCGGGTCGATGGGACGACCGGCGGTCGGATTGACGCCGGTGCCGGTCGGATCGTATCCGGGATCGACGGTGGGATTGTAGCTGGGGCCGCTATGACCGACATTGCCGATAGGTTGACCGGAGCCGGGATCGAGGAGCTGGCCGGTGTGCGGGTCATAAGGAAGGCCGGTAGTGGGATCGACTGGCTGGCTGCCGACGGGGGCGCTGCCAGCGCTCACCGGCGGTGCGGAGCCGACGCCGGGCACATAGGTCGGGTCGGCTGGATAACTGGTCGCGGGTGACACAGGTGTTGTGAGCGGAGCATTGTTTACAGGTGCGGGCGAGAATGCTGCACTGTCGATGAACCCGTCTATGGGAGCCGAGGGGACCGGTGTAAAGGCGCCGGGCGATACAGGCGCGGGCATGGCGTCGGTGAACGGCGCGCTGGCAGTAGGTGTGGGGTCCGTGTACTGCATGGGAGCCGGTCCACTGTTGCCGGAACCGCCGCTGATCGCATCGTTGATCAGTCCGCCCAGGGCTCCGGCTGCTGCTCCTGTGAGAGCATCTTCGATGCTGCCGCCGTTGTTGAGTCCGGCTAGGGCTCCGGAAATAGCACCGTCACCGGCATTGCCAGTATTGCCTCCGGCACTGAGACCGGCGCTGAAAGGAGTGCTTTCCGACGCGGTCGGGATGGAAACAGGCGTGAAAGGCTGTCCTGTTGCCGGCAGCGGAGCCTGAGTCTCGGAGGAGACAGGCGTATTGCCAGGCTGTCCTGTTGTCGGCGACGGAGCCTGAGTCTCGGAGGAGACAGGCGCATCGCCAGGCTGTCCTGTTGCCGGCAACGGAGCCTGAGTTCCCGAGGAGATCGGTGTATTGGAAGGCTGTGAACCGGGCACCGTATTGTTGCCGATGGCTGGAGCCGCGGTCTGGCTTCCGGAGTTGGAATTGCTGGCATCGTTGATTGCTCCGGCAATGGCTCCACCGATGGCACCAGCCACCACATCGGTAAGATCGTCGCCGTTGACCAGACCATTGATAGCTCCGGCGACCGCCCCGTCGCCGGCATTCTGGGCGCCAGCACCGGCATTGATTCCAGTGGTGACTGGATTGCTGTCGACAGGGGCGCCAACCACATTGCCGTTCCTGTCCACGACGAACTGGAGCTCGCCCTGGTTGTCCATGACCAGGTAAGTGTCGTTTCCTCCCGGCAGGGTCGACCAGTCGCTGGGAATATGGAAAGTTTGACCGCTCGAGAGATGGATATCTGTAGGAATGCCGTTGCCGGTGGCTGCACTCGATACATCGACGGTCTGGGTAGCACCGGCGTTGTCGACTGTACCGTCTATGTTGATGGTGTGAGCCGAATCCGTGGAGGAGGTGTCGCCGTTAATATTGATTGTGGTGCTCGAGCCGGAGAGGTCGATATTGCCGTTGATGTTGTCCGTCAACTGTGATTGGGTAGCGTTGACATCGCCGTTATGAGTGACGGTCACATTGCTTCCAGGAGCCGAGATCGAGCCATCGATGTTACGGGTCACGCTCGAGTCGATGAGATCGAGATTGCCTTCGAAGGTGATATTGATACCGGCTCCACCGGGCAAGTTGATACCGCCGGTAATGTTGTAGACGATATCCGAATTGACCAGTTTGACATCGCCTTTTATAGTGACGTCTCTGGAGTCGCTGGCGGTGCTCGCCTCGGTATCGCTGTAGTCGATGTTGCGGACGATTTGCTGATTCTCGATCACGGTGTTGCCGAGATCGATAACGATCGGTCCGTCGCCGGCAGGCTTGCTCTCTGCTGCTTGATGACCCGCTTCGGAAATCCCGACTTCTTGAGATTGAGTCAGCTGTTCTTGAGCAACTGCGAACTCTTCCATCTTGACCGGCGAATTGTCGGAAACAGTCACTTCCGCTGCTCTGTTGATTCCTTGACCGCTGTCAACAGCGATGGTGTCGGCTGCCGGCTGACCGGACACGGATATGGACACGCCAGGACTGGCGGCGGAATCGCCTGTCTGCTTGTTTGAATCCTGATTGATGGCGGCTGTGATGGCTCCGGTGATGGCACCGACCACGGCGCCTTCTTTACCACCGATCTGGCTGCCGACCAGTGCGCCAGTGATGGCTCCTTCGCCTACACTGCTGGCCCCGGAGCCGATGGCGATACCGGCTGCGGCGCTGGTGGCGATGGCAGCGTTGCCATTGGTCGGCAGTGCTATGGAGACTCCGCCAGCGGACGTTGCGGGTGCGGTGCCGGTGGTGGTGCCGGTTGCGGGTTGCAGAATGGTACCGGTGCTGTTGGTGGGCACCTGGATATTGACGCCGTTGGGTAGCACGATTACGGAGCTGCTCGCCGGCGCCTGGGCAGTCTGCTGAGCTTGACCTGCTTGTTGCTGGGTTTGCGTCTGGGTCTGACCCTGAGTCTGGGCTTGACCCTGAGTCTGGGTTTGTTGCGTCTGACCTTGTGTAGGCGCCTGGGTCTGACCCTGAGTGGTTGTCTGAGTAGCGGCTGACTGAGGATCCGCGTTGGCTGCCTGGCTGGTAGTGACAGAGATCGGCGTCGCTTGCGCGCCGGAAGGATCCGGGGCTATCGATATCGAAGAGCCGGTCGCCGCCGCGGCGGAACCGGTGTTGCCCGAATTGCCGGAGGACGCGTTGACCGAGGTATTTGTGTTTGTCGGTGAATTCGATCCGGTGTTGGACGAACGTGTGGAAGTTGTCGGGGTCACCGTCGTCGTTACGACATGCGTAGTGGGCGGTGTGCTCGGACTCGACGAAGTTGTTGTTGGCTGAGCTGTAGGAACGACCGTCGATGGCGTGTTGTGGACCGGCGCCGTGGTGGCGGTGCCAGTGGTGATGGTGATACCGGCAGTAACGCCGTTGCCTACGTTGGCCGCGATGTTGAGATTTACGCCGCCGTTCGGATTGGCAGACACCGAGATTCCGGGATTGGATGTGGCGCCGCTGGACAAAGTGCCGGTGATTTGAGTGGAGCCGACATTGCCGGTGGCGGAAACTTGCAGGCCCGAGGTGGAGCCGTTTCCGGTGGACGTTCGAGTGCTCGGCTCGGTGCTGACCGTCGATCCTGATGTCTGATTGGTGACGGCGCCCGCGTTCTGATTGCTCTGGGTTTGTTGGGTTGAGCTGGAAACCTGCGTATTGGAGTTTCCGCTTGTGGTCTGGGCTTGCTGCCCGCTTCCTGTGCTCGCGACCTGAGTGGTCGAGGCAGAACTTTGCTGCGTATTAGGTGTTCCGGTCGGTACAGGCGTTGCCGTTCCAGCATTGCTGGACTGCTGCAATGTCGACGAAGTAGGTTGTTGCGCAGTTGTATTAGTATGAACCGGCTGGCTCGTGGGGGCCGATGAAACTGGTGTCGAGACCGCAACTTGCGGCTCGTTGCCGGAGGTGGCGGGATCGGATTTGGACGATCCGGATGTGCCCATCGCCACAACGAGGTCGACAATTTGCTTCGCGGTGTTTTGTGACTGAGGATCCTGTCCTCTAGCTGGTGCAGGAGTCTGGGGCTCGCTGCCGGTGGAAGAGGTAGGAGCAGCAGCGGGAGCTTTCGGTTCGCTGCCGGTGGAAGAGGTAGGAGCAGGAGTCTGGGGCTCGCTGCCGGTGGAAGAGGTAGGAGCAGCGGGAGCTTTCGGTTCGCTGCCGGTGGAAGAGGTAGGAGCAGCGGGAGCTTTCGGTTCGCTGCCGGTGGAAGAGGTAGGAGCAGCGGGAGCTTTCGGTTCGCTGCCGGTGGAAGAGGTAGGAGCAGTAGGAGCTTTCGGTTCGCTACCAGAGCGTGGCATCGTGGTCGGGTCGGAGGGCGTTTGGGTCGAAGTCGGCGCAGGGGTAGCCTTCGACTCACTGCCGTTGGCAGGGCTGGACTGAGCAGGAGCCTGCGGGTCGTTGCTGCCGGATACGGGGCTGGCTGGAGCCTTCGGGTCGTTGCTGCCGGATACGGGGCTGGCTGGAGCCTTCGGGTCGTTGCTGCCGGAAACAGGGCTGGCGGGAGCCTGCGGGTCGTTGCTGCCGGATACGGGGCTGGCTGGAGCCTGCGGGTCGTTGCTGCCGGAAACGGAGCTGGCTGGAGCCTGCGGGGCGTTGCTGCCGGAAACAGGGCTGGCGGGAGCCTGCGGGTCGTTGCTGCCGGAAACGGAGCTGGCTGGAGCCTGCGGGGCGTTGCTGCCGGAAACAGGGCTGGCTGGAGCCTTCGGATCGGTGCTGCCGTTGGCAGGGCTGGGCTGCGCAGTAGTCTGCGGCTCGCTGCCGGATCGAGGGAGTTGATTGGGATCGTTGGTCTGTTGCTGGTTCTGACCCTGTTGCTGACCCTGTTGCTGACCTTGCTGCTGGCCTTGTTGTTGACCTTGCTGTTGACCCTGCTGCTGGCTTTGTTGTTGACCCTGCGGATCAGTGCCGTTGCGCGGAAGGCTCTGAGGATCGTTGCCCTGCTGCTGACCCTGTTGCTGGCCTTGTTGTTGACCTTGTTGTTGACCTTGTTGTTGACCTTGTTGTTGACCTTGTTGTTGACCTTGTTGTTGACCTTGTTGTTGACCTTGCTGCTGGCCTTGTTGTTGACCCTGTTGCTGGCCTTGTTGTTGACCTTGCTGTTGTCCCTGTTGCTGACCCTGTTGTTGACCCTGTGGATCGTTGCCCTGCTGCTGGCCTTGTTGTTGACCTTGCTGCTGACCTTGCTGCTGACCCTGTTGTTGACCCTGTGGATCGTTGCCCTGCTGCTGGCCTTGTTGTTGACCTTGCTGTTGACCTTGCTGCTGACCTTGTTGTTGACCCTGTGGATCGTTGCCCTGCTGCTGGCCTTGTTGTTGACCTTGCTGTTGACCTTGCTGTTGACCTTGCTGCTGGCCTTGTTGTTGACCCTGCTGCTGGCCTTGTTGTTGACCCTGCTGCTGGCCTTGCTGTTGTCCCTGTACTTGACCTTGCGGGTCATTACCGTTGCGAGGAAGGTTCTGTGGATCGTTTCCTTGTTGCTGACCTTGTTGCTGACCTTGTTGCTGACCCTGCTGCTGACCTTGTTGCTGACCCTGCTGCTGGCCTTGTTGCTGACCTTGCTGTTGACCCTGTTGCTGGCCTTGTTGTTGACCCTGTGGATCGTTGCCCTGCTGCTGACCCTGTTGCTGGCCTTGTTGTTGACCCTGTGGATCGTTGCCCTGCTGCTGGCCTTGTTGTTGACCTTGCTGTTGACCCTGCTGCTGGCCTTGTTGTTGACCTTGTTGCTGGCCTTGCTGTTGGCCCTGCTGCTGGCCTTGTTGTTGACCTTGCTGTTGTCCCTGTACTTGACCTTGCGGGTCAGTACCGTTGCGAGGTAGGTTCTGAGGATCGTTGCCTTGTTGCTGGCCCTGCTGCTGGCCTTGTTGCTGGCCTTGTTGTTGACCCTGTGGATCGTTGCCCTGCTGCTGGCCTTGTTGCTGACCTTGCTGTTGACCCTGTTGCTGGCCTTGTTGTTGACCCTGTGGATCGTTGCCCTGCTGCTGACCTTGTTGTTGACCTTGTTGCTGACCTTGCTGTTGACCCTGTTGCTGGCCTTGTTGTTGACCCTGTGGATCGTTGGCCTGCTGCTGACCTTGCTGCTGGCCTTGTTGCTGACCTTGTTGTTGACCCTGCTGCTGGCCTTGTTGTTGACCTTGCTGTTGTCCCTGCACTTGACCTTGCGGGTCAGTACCGTTGCGAGGAAGGGTCTGTGGATCGTTGCCTTGTTGCTGGCCCTGCTGCTGACCTTGCTGCTGGCCTTGTTGTTGACCCTGTGGATCGTTGCCCTGCTGCTGACCTTGTTGTTGACCTTGTTGCTGACCTTGCTGTTGACCCTGTTGCTGACCTTGTTGTTGACCCTGTGGATCGTTGCCTTGCTGCTGGCCTTGTTGTTGACCCTGCTGCTGGCCTTGTTGTTGACCTTGCTGTTGACCCTGCTGCTGGCCTTGTTGTTGACCTTGCTGTTGACCCTGCTGCTGGCCTTGCTGTTGACCCTGCTGCTGGCCTTGTTGTTGACCTTGCTGCTGTCCCTGGACTTGACCTTGCGGGTCAGTACCGTTGCGAGGAAGGTTCTGTGGATCGTTGCCTTGTTGCTGGCCTTGCTGCTGGCCCTGCTGCTGACCTTGCTGCTGGCCCTGCTGCTGACCTTGCTGCTGGCCTTGTTGTTGACCTTGCTGCTGGCCTTGTTGTTGACCCTGTGGATCGTTGCCCTGCTGCTGACCCTGTTGTTGACCTTGCTGTTGACCCTGTTGTTGGCCTTGTTGCTGACCCTGCGGATCGTTGCCCTGCTGCTGACCTTGCTGCTGGCCTTGTTGTTGACCTTGCTGTTGACCCTGCTGCTGGCCTTGCTGTTGACCCTGCTGCTGGCCTTGTTGTTGACCTTGCTGTTGTCCCTGTACTTGACCTTGCGGGTCAGTACCGTTGCGAGGAAGGTTCTGTGGATCGTTGCCTTGTTGCTGGCCTTGCTGCTGGCCCTGCTGCTGACCTTGCTGCTGGCCTTGTTGTTGACCCTGTGGATCGTTGCCCTGCTGCTGACCCTGTTGTTGACCTTGCTGTTGACCCTGTTGTTGGCCTTGTTGCTGACCCTGCGGATCGTTGCCCTGCTGCTGACCTTGCTGCTGGCCTTGTTGTTGACCCTGCTGTTGACCCTGCTGCTGGCCTTGTTGTTGACCCTGCTGCTGGCCTTGTTGTTGACCCTGCTGTTGACCCTGCTGCTGGCCTTGTTGTTGACCCTGCTGCTGGCCTTGTTGTTGACCTTGCTGTTGTCCCTGTACTTGACCTTGCGGGTCAGTACCGTTGCGAGGAAGGTTCTGTGGATCGTTGCCTTGTTGCTGGCCCTGCTGCTGACCTTGTTGTTGACCTTGCTGCTGTCCTTGCTGTTGACCCTGTTGCTGACCTTGACCTTGTGGATCCTGTCCCTGTACTTGACCTTGCGGGTCAGTACCGTTGCGAGGAAGGTTCTGTGGATCGTTGCCTTGTTGCTGGCCCTGCTGCTGACCTTGCTGCTGGCCTTGTTGTTGACTCTGCTGCTGGCCTTGTTGTTGACCCTGCTGCTGGCCTTGTTGTTGACCCTGCTGCTGGCCTTGTTGTTGACCCTGCTGCTGGCCTTGTTGTTGACCTTGACCTTGTGGATCGTGTCCCTGCACTTGACCTTGCGGGTCAGTACCGTTGCGAGGAAGGGTCTGTGGATCGTTGCCTTGCTGCTGCCTGCTGCCCGCGCGCCCTGCTCTGGCTGCCGCTGCGGCCTGCTGTGACCTGCTCTCCTTGTTGCTGGCCTTGCTGCTGACCTTGCTGTTGACCCTGTTGCTGACCCTGGGTTTGAAGCTGACCGGCCTGGTTCTGACCGAGGTGGTCGACGCCCTGGCCCTCAGCTACGTGACCGGTCGTAACGTCATGGGGAGCTTCGCCTGTGCCGGTGTCACCGTCGACGGAGCCGCGGTCGAGATTGCCGACGGGCAAAGTGGTGTTGCCTGTCTGATCAGCTTCAACGGCACTCCCATCACTAGTTTGTGCCGGCGCGACGACCTGGTCGTGGTCGCCACTGGTAGTATCACGGCTACCACTGGGAGTGCCTTCTACCTTGCCCGTGCCTTCGACTTTGCCACTTGTCGCTCCAGCCTTCAAGGCATCTCCGGCTGTGGCAGCGGCTCCGTCGCTGGTCTTGCTCGCGGTCGTTACCGCTCCGGCAGAACCTGTCCCGACAGTGGTGTTGACCTCTCCAGCGCCATCCACTTCGGTGACGGCTCCCTCGGTGCCTGTCTTGAGTCGCGTTCCTGCGTCGGTAGTGCCGGCTGCACTTATAGTGGTGGCGCCGCTACCATCGGTCGTCACTACGTTCTCACCGCTGGCGGTGATGGTGCCACCATGCGCGCCGTCAATCGTGTCGCCATTCTGACCGTCGACATGGTCGACGCCAGAGGCGGGCTCGTTGTCGCCACCAGGTGTGATCGACCTGGAGAGGTCGCCGGGTTGCCCTTCGATGGTGTCGCCTGCATGCTCGCCGGAGACAGGTGAATCGGCGTGGCCCGGTGCCACATCTGCATGTTCGGAGACAGGCTGGCTTGAACCATCGTGGTGAGCGGGATCGACGACTGCCCCTGTGGCATCTCTCTCGATCTGGCCTTCCTGACCTTGATCGGATCCTTCGGCGCCATTCCTTGCCTCAGCAGCCTTGCGAGCCTGCTCGGCATTCGCTTTGGCGAGCGCTTCGTATTCTTGCTGAGCCTTAAGAGCCTCTTCTTGAGCCAGCCTGGCACGTTCTTGCGATTCCTTGGCCTCTCTTTCGGCCCTCAGCCTGGCGTCTTCTGCCGCCTTCTTCGCTCTTTCCTCGGATTCTTTAGCAGCTTTCTGCGCTTCTTCCTGGGCCTTTCTGGCTCGCTCTTCGGCCTCTCGAGCTTGTTTTTGCGCTTCCTCCGAAGCTCGTTTCGACTCCTCGGCCTGTTTTCTGGCTTGCTCTTCGGCCCGCTGTCTCTCCTGAGTCTGTTTATACTCTTGCTGCCATCTCTCTTGCTCTTTTCGGGAGGTTTCTTCGGCTTTCGCTCTGTCTTCGCTTTTATCCCGGACGGTTGTATCGTCGACAGTTCGAGTCTCGGAGCGTGTATCCTCTCTCTTGTCTCTCTGAGCAAGAAGATCACTGGACTTGCTGTCGTGGGCGTTCATGCTATCGGTGACCCTGCCGATCTGTCCCGGGTTGATTCCAGCGCCCGGATCGGCCAGGGGAGTGAAGCCTGCGTTCGTCTGAGCGGCTGCCGCTGCTGCCGCTGCATCTGCCGCATCCGAGGCTGCCTGCTTGGCTCCACCCACTACCTCTGAGAATTCGGCAACCCCGGCCAGAGCAGCTGCCCGCTTAGCCGGGTCGGTCTCCGCAAGTGCGGCATCGGTCATCTGCTGGACCACTGTGTCGATTGCTTGCTCAGTCTTGGCTGCTTCGACGGCTCCTTGATTGGTCTCAGCTCCACTGCCACCGCCGGTGGTCATCGCAGTGCCTGGACCAAGCATTTCGGTCAGGTGTTGCTCGAAAGTTTCCTTAGCCTGCTCTCTGGCGACCGGATCTTCGATCTGGGCGATCTTCTTCCATTCTTCCTGGATGTTCTGGCTCATGTTGTTGCCAGTGGAACCGCTGTCGCCGACGGTGGTCAGGTCACCGGTCACCGGCGGGTCATCGCCATCACCTTGTTGATCCGTGATTCGATCGCCACCGAGGTTCCCACCGTGGAGCCCTCCAGGTCCCTCATTGCCCGGACCGCCCAGGTTATCGGTGCCGGTTCCAGCTCCGGTTCCGGTCCCGGTTCCGGTTCCGGTGCCGGTGCCGGTTCCCGTTCCAGTTCCCGTTCCCGTTCCAGTTCCAGTGCCAGTTCCGGTCGAATCGGCTGCTTGCTGTCCGGTGTTGTCCGCTTGACCAGCTCCTGTCTGCGGCACCGCCGGTGCATCGGTCATCAGGGAGTCGAGACCACGCACCAGGGTGCTGGACTGCTGACCGGATAGAAGAGCCGCTGTCGAATGCGATCCGGCATTTGCTGCCCCGAGCTCGCTGAGATTCTTCACCGAGACGCCCTGGTCATTCTGCCAGACCTCGGAGCCGTTTGCAGCCGTGGTCTGAACGAACTCGGAAGAGGTTCCGTCGCTCTTGAAGACGGTAGCCGTCTCTGACGTTGTGATGGTCGCAGGCTGGCCATTCGCTCCAGGAGTGATCGTGCCGCTGAAGCTGACCGGCTGACCGTCGTTGCCGATGACCACAGCGCCGTCGGCATCGTATTCGGTGATCTGGTTGCCGGCCTGACGAAGAACATGCCCGTTCGATAGCTTGGCCTCTACCAGGCCGTTGCTCAGGGTAGAAACGCTGGTGACCTCGTAGGCGTTGCTCAGGTCGGTGCCCAGCACCTGCAGGGTGAGGTTGCCACTCTCCGTCGCGCTCAGGTTGCCTTTGATCGTGGAGATGGTCCCGTCAGGGGCTGTGACTGTGACTTTGTTGGCGGCTACGTTCGGGTTCTGCGAGTAGGTGGTGCCATCCTTCATGGTCACACGCACTTCACCGCTCCGGGAGGTCACTACATTGTCGACCTTGCTGTCGGGGCTGTGGACATTGGTGACAGTCCTGCCGTCGGCACTGTAAACAGTTCTCGATTGGTCGGGCCTGGTCAATGTGACGGTTCCGTCAGCGGCAACTTCGCGGTTGATCGGATTCTCGCCGTTACCCACCCATATCTGCTTGCCGCTGCCGTCCACGGTCAGTTTGGCGTTTACCACCTGATCCGGAGCGAGAGGATTGGTCCAGGTTCCGTCCGGATTCTTGATCAGTCCGGTCTTGCCCTGCATTACGCTTATCACTTCGCCGTTAGCGTTTCTGCCGTACACCGTTGTGACGTTCTGAGAGTCCGTGACCCTGGTGGCCTGACCCAGGGCGTCCCTCTCCACAAGAGAAAGTCGATTGGCGTTGGTCCAGCTCGCGCCTTCCTTATATGTCTCCACGGATTCGGTGCCGTCGGCTTTCATCTGGCGCCATGTGGTGTCGTTGCGCATGGTGGTGGTGCCGTTGATGTCGACATAGAGCGAGGTGTATTTGTTGTTGTCGCTGTCGACCCAGTCACCGTTGCCCATGCGGGTGAAGTTGGTGACTCTGGGCTCGCCGGTCGGGTCCGTCGCAGTTCTGGTTACGCTGTTCAGCTCACCATCGCTGTCATATCCGAAATCGACGGTTGTCTTGCCGTCCGCGCTGGTGGTTCGGAAGAGTTTGCCTGTGTCGTCGGAAAGTAGGCGGTCGCCCTTGTCATTGAATCTTTCGACGTTGTTGTTGTCATAGGTGATCACCGGTCGCCCGTTATAGACGTCGATACTCGAGATGGTGGCATCACCGACCTTGGTGCCGACGCTCAGATCGATACCGTCTCTGGTGACTACTTTCTCGACTTTGCCGCTCTTATTGGTGGTGACTGTGACGCCGTTATTGCCACGAGTATCGACGTTGCCATCATTGTGTACGATGGTGAGGGTGCCGTCATTCGAGATTCTTATGTCGCGAACGTACTCGACGTTCGGATCGCCTGTTCCGTCCTGGGGTTGGGCGCCTTTCTTGTATGTGTGCGTCTCGGAGCCGGATTGAATGGTGACAGTCTGGCTTCCGTCTTGCGCCATGACGATTTTGGCGCCGTTGGCGAGGACCATCTCGGTCGAGCCGTCTTTGAGAAGGTTGGTGGTGGTGCCGCTGTTATCGGTGAAAGAGTAGGAGGCGTCGCCCGTGGAGCGGATTTTATCTTCGGCTCCCTTCAGGTTTGTGGTCTCTACTCGTCCTATCCAGGTCGCAGGCTCGTTTGTAGCCGGATCTATCTGGGTCGTATTCGTCCATTCGAAATTGCCGGAGCCGTCGGTGAGCTTGGCTCCCCGCACCCAGTGACCTTCCTGGTTGTCCACGGCGATAGGCACATAGTCGTCGGCACCAAGCGCACCGGTTGTGCTGTCCTTCTCATAATAGAACGTGGATTCACGCCCGCTGGAATCCACCTTGTGGGTCATCCGCCCGTCGGCGTCGAAGACCACCTTGGAATTGAATTCGGCGCCGGAGTCCTTCTCTGTGCCTTCGATCCACTTCGAGCCGTCTTCGTTGTAGAAGTGATAGAAAGTGTTTCCGTCTTTGTCTACGGTGTAGGTGGGCCGGCCATCCTTGTCGAAAGCAGTGGAAGAACCGTCCGAGCGCTTCTCCAGCGATGTGCCGTCACTTAGATCGAACTGTCTGGTGATTTCCAGGCCCTGGGCATTTCTTTCGAATACAACCTGCTCTTTGCCCTTGCTGTCCAGCGCATAGTCTGTTACCTGGTTGCCGGGACCGATTACGGAGCGGCCGCCGGTCTTGTCGTCGTAGACGTAGCTGACTTCTTCTCCGGAGGCTGACTTGGTATAGGTGAGTCGCTCTTTCTGATTCGGGCCGACCGAGTAGTCCTGGATGCTGCCATCCGAGCCCACTCTTCTGTGCCTGCCGTCAGGCAGATAGATGTTGTTGAATTCTACGCCGGCGGAAGTGCGCTCATAGACAAGGCGTCCCTGCGAGTCGAAGGTGCGGGCAGACTTGTCGATGCCCTCCAGGGTCCGGCTGCCGTTATTGACGTCGGTTAGCTCCTGGGCGACGGTTTGACCGGGACCGAGAACATTCTCCACGAGGATCTGGTGATGACCGTTTCTGTCGACCAGGCGGAAGTCCTGAACATCGGTCCTGATCTCATTGCCGGCGCTGTCGCGGGTGATTTTCTGTGTCTTGCCAGTCTCCGGATCGCGAACCAGGCTGAAGTCTTTGCCCTGGACTTGCATGAGCTGTCCGTTGGCGTCGTACTGGTAGTTGAACTCTTTGCCATGAGCGTCCCTGGTGTAGAGAATCTGATTGTTGTCTGCTGCTCTGTGCACCTCTGCGCCATTGGCTTCGAGGGTGATCTTGTTGCCGCTGGTGAAGGACAGGCTTCTGGAGTCCTGGGATCCCTCGACTGTGATTTTGCCTTCGGCGACCATTGCCCCTTCCGGGACCTCGCCTTTGTAGTCTTTCGAAACGACGGTGACCGAGTGACCTGGTTGACCATCCTTTCCAGGTTGCGTGGTGGTGGCTTTGAGGACTTCACCGTTGTCGCCTCGCTCGATGGATATTTGATTGCCCGCAGCATCCCTGGTGCCCACCACCTGGTATTTGCCGTTGATCTTGGCGGACTCTACCTGATTTCCGGTGAAGTAAGAGTCGATCTTATGCCCGTCCGATGAGCGGTCGTATGATATGAGGTATTTGCCACCATCGTTGATTATGTTGATGCTGTCTGACTTGACTGCGTTGCCGGGTAGAGGGTTGTCCTCGGAGACAGGGTATTTGTCCGTGACGATAGTCTGATTGGGTCCGTCGAAGCGCGAGATATTGCCTTCGGCATCATATGTGATACTATAGGTTTCTTTATTCTGGCTAGTATAGCTTGTGACCCGTCCGGCTTGATCCTTGATCACGACTACACCGTCGGACGTCTTGTACTTCATGCCGCCGTCGAGCTGCCTGGTGATCTCGGTGGTTTTGCCTTTGCCGTCGGTAATGTTCTCGACCAGCTCGCCGCTGTTATTGACGCGAAGTTGACTGAACGATTTCGCTCCGTCGCCATTGCTGAAGTAGCCGCCGATTTCTTTGCCGTTGGCGTCTTTCTCGGAGTTCCACTTCCACTCGGCGGTGGTTCCGCCCCAGGGGTCCTCCTGGGTCAGTCCGGTGAGAACTCGCTTGCCGTCGACGGTGGTGTAATTGAAGAAGTTGTAATTGTCGTTGGCGTCTCTGGTGTAGTCGATATTTCCGTCCGCGCCGCGACTGACTCTTCCGCCTGACTCGAGATACTGCATCGAGGACCCGTTGCTGCGAACGATGGTCACTTCTTTGGCTTTGTATATATCGGCACCACTGGCGTCTTTGGGCAGCTCGCCGGTGTTCAGATCGGTCTGGTAAGAAGTCTTGATCAGTGAGCCTGTGGTGTAGTAGATGTCTTTGCCGTCGGGTCCTTTCATGGTCCCCGGCTCCGTGGCTACTCTGATGTCGCCCACGAAAGGCTCGGCATCAGGAATCGGCCTTCCGTCCTTGTCCAGCTGCTGCCAGGTCTTGCCGTCGGTGGTCTTGAAGTTTCCGGCGGAGCTATGAAGGACCTTCTCTACAAGATTGTTATCGGCATCCCTTACTTCACGCGTGTTGTAGGCAGTGACCATCTCGTTGCCTACTTTCTGACCGACTTCGACGGAGGTCACGTTCCGTCCGTCTACTTCTTCGCGTGTTTCTGTGATGACGGTTCCGTCGGTCTTGTTGATCTCAGTCTTGGAACCGTTCTCGGTCTTGACCTGAAATACTACATCGTTGCTCCGGTTGATGAAGGCATCGCCCTTCAGCTCTGAGCCATCGCCGCTTCGCTGCCAGATCTGGGTTTCTCCGGCGGCTCTATCGGGATTTTTGAGGTTCCAGAGACCTGTGCTGTTCTGGAACTGGTCGAGTTGAATCCGGCCGCTCGCATCCTTACTATAGTGATAGCGATTGGTCACGGTGCCGGTCTCGTCGGTCTGGCTGACCATGCGCCCGCCGGCATCGGTCTGGAAGCCGCCGGCAGGACCCTTGACCGAACGGCTGCCATCCATGCCAATGGTGACCAGCTCTCCCGACTCGTTGGTGAAGGACAGAGCTCCGGTTTCAGGGTTTCTGGTGACCTTGTTCTCTTCGATTCCGCTATCTGTAGAGTAAGTTTTTCCGGAATCTCGGTCGGTCACCGAGTATGCACCGCTGGCCGATTTCGCGATTGTGTACTCGGGGGTGGTCTGGTCGACAATCTTGTCTCCCTCGACTCTGATGTCTCTGGAGGAAAGGGTCATATCCCAGGAGCCATCCGAATAGTAGGTTCTCACCTGGTTGTTGTCGGAGTCGGTTACTGTTATGTCGCGGCTGTCTCTGGACGTCTGGACATCGCCGAAGAATCGCTCGACTTCCACAGGCTCGCCGGTGGCCTTGTCCACCAGCTTGCCGTCTTTCATCTCGGTCTCGACACCTTTGCCGCTCTTGCTATCTAGAGGAAGGCCGGTCTCTTTGTCTACTTTCACCCATTCGTTGGAGTCCCGTCCGCCCTGACGCACCCAGCTTCCTGATTCGTCTTCGTAGCGGGCGACATAGGTGCCATTACCGTCTTGAACCTGCCAGGTCGTCCGGTCGGTGCCGGTGGCGGTCGTGGTAGTGACCTTGTCGATGGCAGCGCCTTCCGGAAGGGTCTCTCCGGTGATTCGACCGGCATTGATCTCGCTTCGGTCCACTCCGATCTTCGACTCGACCGCCGACCCGTCACGGGTGTAGCTTCCGAAAGTGTCGCCATCCAGGACGCTCAGCTCTCCGGACCAGCGATTGCTGAAGTCGAAGTCGCCGTCGAGAGTGGTGACCTTGCCGTCCGCGTCGGTCCGGGTCCACTGACCCTGATCGTCCCGCTTCCAGGTGCCGGCCATGTCATTGTTGGCGCCTATCTTGCTGCCTTCGGGGATGGTCACCTCGGTGGGCTGCATGGTGCCGTTGGGCTGCCGCGTTTCTTTGATGCTGGCGACATTGGCAATCTCGGTGGAGATATTGCCCTTCTCGTCCATGGTCATCCTGTCGCCGAAGGTGTTGCTCCAGGAGAGATTGTCGCCGTCGGCAGTGAGATTGCCTTCCAGAAAACCGGGCTTGGTAGAGTAGCCGATACTGAAAATGGTGTTCTCTTTCAGAGAAACCGTTCCGTCGGGCTTGGTCGTCACCTTGTAACCGGAGAAGTTGCCGCTGCCGGGTACTTCTCTGATCACGGTTCCATCAGTCTGCGTGGTGAATTTCTGTCCGGTAGCGTCGTCGGTCCACTTGATGCTCTGGTCGGCGCCGACCTGATAGTCGCCCATCTTGGTCTCGGGCTTGCCGTCTTCTCCCAACACCGGCTGCCCGTCCGGCCCGACTCTGGTCCACGATCTCATTGCCGGACCTTCGCCGCGCTCCCAGGTGCCTGACTCGTCGCTTATCCTGTTGACCGCCCCGGTAGCAGTATCTGTCCAGACTGCATGTTGCCCGTTGCCACCCTCGAGGGCCGTCAATTTCTGAGTCTGCTTGAAGCCCTCGACATCACCGTCGGTCTTTGTGGTTGCTTCGTACTCGTTGCCGGCCCTGTCGGTGATGACCGAGACATATTTGTCCTGCTCGGCGTCGTAGCGCGTCTGAATCGCCTTGACGCCTTCTATCTTCCTGGGGCCTTCCGGGGTGTCGAAAGTGACGTCGAGACCTTCCTCGCCGTATTTGACGTCCCGGCTGTTCAGGCGACCCTGAGAGTCCAGGGACTCGGTCGCTGTGAAAGTCTGGTCGTTACCGAAAGTGCTGGTGTCGAGCTCGCCGCTGTAGGTGAAAGTCTGTTTGCCATCTTTGACCGTCTGGCCGACAAGATTGCGGGTGTCGACGTCGAGGTTTTCGCCGAACTGGGATCCTTTGCCATCGGAGACGAGCCCGGACTGGACGGTTTCTCCGGGAGTGAGCTCTGCGAAGCCGGGCCCGGTCACTGGATTGTACATGCCGGGCTTCGGCTGCATCTGGTTGAGATAGATCGAAGTGCGGCTGTCGCCGGTCTCCGGGGCGGCCAGCGAGCGGGTGGCGACCGGACTCGCGTCTCCGACAGGGTTCAGTTTTTCGCCGCTTCCGTCGGCGGCGGCGACTTTCATGGCGGATCCGATTCTCTGAGCTTCGGTGCTCGCCGTGGGGATGGAGCCGTCCGGGTTCAACAACCCTTGTTGGACCAACATCTGCCGAGTGACGGGATCGTCGAGCTTCAATCCCTTGAGGTGGGGCGGCACCTCTGCTTCGGTGGCGGCTTGCTCGGGCCTGGTGCCGATCTCAGGGAGACTGGCGGCTTCCTGAGCCGTGCTTGTCGGCACCGCCTGGTCCCCGGCATTGCCCTGATTGTCGCTTGTCGCAACGACCTGACCATCGCTGACAATCTCCAGTGGCTGCGAGGCTCCCTGGTCGACGGTGCCGGTATCTTTGGGCTGCGCCGCTTTGCCGTCAGCCAGGGTTTGCTGGAAGTCCTCCTCGTTAGTCGGGGCGGCGGCGACCTCAGCCGTCGAGGCATCGCCGGACGAGGCGTCGCTCGGCGTGTCGACTTGCTCGACAGGCGGTGGCTTATTGTTCGGGTCGTCTAACGGGCTCATATGGTCTGCGCAGAACCTTATGGACTTGATCTAGTTTTATATACACAGTGGGCACTCGAGCCTAACGGTTCCTAGGACGTATGGGCTGAGTTCTGACTGTGCTTGGCGATGGGCTGTCGTGGGGTTGGCTTGGTAAGAATTCGAATGGGCGGGCGCCAGCTCGGAAAAATCGCCGAATCGCTCTCCAGTGCGCTAAATTGTCACTTGAAAACAACTTGTCAATAGTACATCTGCGCCAGCAATTTTACTGTTGTCTGGACAACATTTTTGCCTCCCTTCCGGGGCGATTTAATATTAATTCTGCCGGTTTGCGACAGCCCCAAAACCGCTCACCAGGCGGCGGCGATCATCTCCAATCAGCGGGACAGCTTTTTCTCGTAGTTGCCCCAGTTGCTGGTCAAGTCATTGTGAGCCAGCTCCTGAGCGGCTTTCGCCGGAAGATCGATCTTGACGCTCTTGCGGCCGGAGCGGGAGGTGTAGTCGTGCCTGTAAGTCCGATTTTCCATGATTTCGTAGCAGACGGCCATTTGCCAGTCCTCTTCGACCTTCACCTCCAGGGCGACCTCCATGGAGGTCGTCTCTATGTCCAGTTCTTCCACCGACTTGACCAGACGTACCGTGTCGGCCAGGTTGTGAACGATCGGCCAGAGCCGTTTCGGCGGGCTCAGGACCGGGCTTATCGAGGGCGTCTGAAAAACAGTGTCGCTCTCGAGGCTGCTGGTGGGCGCGGGCGCGCCGGCAGCCGGGTCGCCGGCTTGCTTTGGGGTCCTGAGAGCGTCGTCGATGCTTCCGGCAGCCTGCAGGACGATTGTGGCGGCATCGGGTGCTCGACCGGTTTCGGAGCCTGCACCGCCTGCATCCCGGATGACCTCCGACTCTTCGAACTCGTACCCGCAAGGACAGATGGTTGCCCGGGATACTGCCAGGCGTCCGCATTCCGGGCACTTCTTCGAGGCGAAATCGGTGGTCACGCCTGATTGGCTGGCAGAGCCGATTAACTTGGCACGGTTGAGACCGAGACGCTCTCGATACTCGGCGATTTCTCTGTTGGAAGGAAGCGCTATAGTGGCGCCGCGCGTTACTTTGGCTGTGGGAACGCCGCGGCTGTCAGTCTCGGTGGTGAGCCCGTTCACTTCCGCGATGAGTTTCCATAGAGACACGTCCTTAATGGCCGGGTGTTTCATCGCGATGGACTTGAGCGAGTCGCCCAGTCTGATGACGTATTGAAGGCGACCGTCGGGCTTCTTGACCTTTCGGGGCCCGATCGGTCCCAGGGCTTCCTCGATGTTCTTCCGCCTCTGCTCGGCTTTCGCCACGGCGTTTGCCATCCACTCGTCCCGGATCTTGTTGTCTTCCGCAGGAGCATCGCTGGAAACATTGGTATCATCCGTGGGGCCATCCCAGCGCTCGCCGAAGCGAGCAGCGAGCTCTTCCTCCGGGGTCGTGTATTTGCCTGCAGTGCCGCTGCCCATGGTGGCATCAGGAGCGCCGATTCTTCCGGTCATGAGCTTGCTTCGGAATTCACGAGACTCCGCTGGTGATGGCAGCCAGATGATCAATCCTCTGGGGAGATACGCGACTTGCTTCCCGTTCTCATCCCTGGTCGGAATGATTTTCTTGTTTATGTCATAAATCAGGGCTGCCAGGCGCGGGTCTCGAAGCTCTTTCTCGGCAATCGATTCGAGGGTGTCGCCTTTCTTGACTACATAGCGGCGGCGCTTCTTGTCTTCCTGGGCGAGCTTCGCTTCTTTGAGCTTTCGCTCCCTGAGCTCTCGATCCTTCTGCTCCTGCATCAACAGAAGCATATCTTTCTCCCTGATTTTCTTGTCTTCTAGATCTTTCTCCTCTTCTTCACTCAGCTCCTTGTCCTTTTTCTTGCCGTCTGTCTCGGATAGCTTACCCGACATCTCGGAGGGTCTGACGTTGCCGATTTCTTTTCCGGTCGCCGGGTCGAGGAGCTTGCCGGTGTGCGGGTCGTAAGGGAGGCCGGTGACGGCGTCGATAGGCTTTCCGGCTATGAGCTCGGCCGCCGATGACTGCCCTGCCTCGATTCGCTGCTGGGGCACTTCCGATCCCGTCTCGGCCCCTGCGGGTCTTGCTCCGGTGCCTGGAACCATTCCCGGCCGCGCCGCCAGGTCCCCTCTAACCAGCGCCGAGCTGTCTATCTGGCCGGCCGGCGGCTCGACCCGCCGCTGGGCGATATCGGAGGCAGTGGCAGACATGCCGGTGTCCAACATTGATCTGATGACCAAAATTTGAGCCGGGCTGAGGCGGGCTGCGAAGTCTCCGGAATTGCTCGCCTGAGCCCGGGTATCCAGAGTCTGTGCCATCACGTCGAGAAGTCTCATCGGTTTGACTGCCTGATCCTGGGCGGTGGCGACAGGCACGCTCGTGTCAAGGGCGCTCAGGACCTTGCCGATGGCCCTCAGCCCCGATCGAGGCTCCACGGCTGACAGCGTCTCGCTCTGTCGCACGAGCATGCTCAGAGCCGAGCGGACTGGCGACATGGTCAGGCTGGCTTCCGTGCCTGAGAGGACCTGGCGAAGCGACGCGAAGCGAGCCTGGTCGACTTGCGAGATCATTATGCTGCTGCCGGTATCCTTTCCACCGGGCAGCAGAAACTTTTCCAGGGCGGAGGCGCGCTGAGGATCGAGCCCCTTGAGCAGGGTGTCCAGGCGGAGCTGGCCGAGAGGTTGCCCTTCCGGGAGCTGGCTGAGTCTCTTGCCCAGCTCGGTAAGAAACTGTTTCGTCGCCGGATCGTTGCCGTCGAGCTTGAGAGCTTTCAGGAGGCTTTCCGGCTTGAGCACGGACTGGTCATCGCCAGATCCGAGTCGGGCAGCCATCTCGGATTTGCCGACTTCGGTCTTGCCGGGCTCGCCCTTGAGTGCCTGAAGCTTTTCAATGAGTTGCCGGCGAAATTCCGGATCTTTCAACTGCTGGTTCAGCTCGGAATTTCTTTGAGCCAGCCTCTCGAATTCGCCCTGCGGGATTTTGTCCGCTCTCATTGCTCCCGAATCTTGAGGAAAATCGGCGCGGCGATTCTCGAAAGCGCGAGACCAGCTCTCGAGGTTTCTTGGCAGCTGCTGTCCTTCGCTCTGCATCTGCTTGATGAGCTCATTCGTCTGTTCGGGGTGATGCCGGGCGATTTCCCCGAAGGCCTTCCGGAATTCTTGATTGCGAGGATCAGTCTGCATCTGCTCGACGAGCCTCTGCGCTCTGGCGGCGTCGAAGGCCTGTCCCGGACCGGACCCGGAATCGGCGCGCACCGGCGGTCCATCCGCCATCGCAGGTGGTGCACCATCGCGAATGATGCGAGGAGAATCCAGTGCTGCAGGTGGTGTCACGCGGACGGGCTCTCCCGGTTTCCATACCCTTGCCGGTCCGTCCGGGATCATGTTGACATGGCTGGTCTCGGATCGTTGCTGGAGAACCTCCAGGGCGCGACCATTATTGGTGCTCGTCAGAGAGAATCCGCTCTCTCCGGAAGGCGCGGGCTCGTATCGGAAGCGTTCACCACCGGCGGTGGTGAAGAAGGTTCCGTTCTTGCCTGTATGGAGAATGCCCTGCATGGGTCCTTCGCTGGTATCGAAAGTGGTGAGCCGCCTGTCGACATTTCCGGCATTGCTGGTTCTGTCCATGGTGCGGCGCAGATCTTCGAACCTTCCCTGTCCGGGTCCGAAGATTCCGCTCTCCATTTGCATTTTCGTTACAGCATCCCCTTCGACACGCCCGGCGTCCGGTTTCTCGAAGCGGCTATTGAGCTCCCCTTCGGCTTGCAGTTGTCCAGGTCTGGTCTGTTGACGTCCTTCCGGATTTTGAGCCGAAGGCTCGACTTTGGCATGTGGGTCGGGTCGACCGTTGGCCATCTTGGCTGTCTCTCCAAATTGTTCATCTATATAAGCTTTTTTACCCGGAAATGTTTTTTTTAGTACGGCCATGCCCGACGGGTGAGGGTTCTGCGTCCCCGGGGGCAGGGAGCCCGGCGCATTTAATCTTGGCAGCTGTCCAATTTGCGCGAGCGCCGAATAGACCTCTTTACCCCCAGCGAAGTAGCGTTTCTGATGCCAGCCAGCGACAGTCCCCAAGGTCAAGCAGAACCGATCGGCAATGCCCCCGAGCAAGCCGGTCTGACCGTCTCCACCGATGCTGAAGGCGAGATTCGCATAGAACCGGGAATCGAGATCAGCACCGCTTCCGAGCCGGTTCTCTCGACAGTCCAGGTGGTCAGCTCCCTCAACGTTCTCCACGATGCGAGCACATTCACTCCGGTCAGCGAAGCGCACCTGCCCGGAGTCGATATAGTCGATGTCGAGCCTGCCGCCAGACCCGAAGTCGCCGCCCAGGCCGAGCCGGCAGGCAAGCCCGAATTAGTCGCCCAGGCCGAGCCGGCAGGCAAGCCCGAATTAGTCGTCCAGGCCGAGCCGGCTGGCAAGCCCGAATTAGTCGCCCAGACCGAGCCCGCCGCTGAGGCGGGAGGCTCTGCTTCCTCTGGCATCACCCTTGACCGCTTGATGAGCATGACTGCCCAGAAGGCCGACCACGTCGTGACAGCGGCTGCCGTTGAGGAGCATGAGCCGGGCAGCCTGGAGCGTCTCGTGGCCGTGGTCGAGAAAGCCAACGATGGCAAGCCGGTTCTCGGAACCGGGGAAGGTTTCGAGAGCCGTGCGCTTTTCCCCGGCGACAGCACTGTCAGCAAGGTCAGTGAGAAAGTATTGAGAGGCATTCTCGACGATCAGAAGAAAGTGGAAGGGGTTAGAACCGAGGAGCCCACGACCATCTATGTAGAGCCCTCGGCTGGCGACCTCGAGCCCGGAAAAGATGCCACCGGCTCCCTGCCTGGTTCGGTCAGACCGAGCGCTTCCGGCGTCGAGCTGCCCCGCACCGTCACCCTCCTCGAGCAAGCCGCCGAGAGCTTCCGTCCTGTTCGCGCCGATGACTCCGCCGAAGGCAACAAGCGCCTGACCGAGATTGTCAGAGAGATTCCTGTAGTCAGAGCTCCTCTCGAGAACACCGGCTCCGGAGAAGGCTTCCAGTCCAGATCGCTTTTCCCCGGCGATTCCGCCGTGAGCATGGTGACCACCGCCAATATGGACAGGATCCTCGACAGGCAGCCCGGGACTCCTGCCGGCGAAACTCGAATGTATGTCCGGCCCTCCGATGATGATCTGTCGGTATCAAGGCTCCCGGAGGTCCATCCTCGGACCGCATCACCGGAGGGCTCGGGTGCCCAGAGTGAAAGCAGCCTCCCGCCGGCGGAGAAGGCTCCGGTGGTGGCGAGCCTGGCACGACTGGCCGCAGCCATAGGCGAAGAAGCCAGACCCGAGACAGTGGCGCCCAGAAAAGCCGAGAGCGGGAGCCCTGTCGAGCCCCTCAGAGATGTCCTCGCCGGCGCTACCGTCAGGGCTCCCGAGAGTCATATCGTCGCAGGACAGGGCTTCCAGGATCGCTCCCTCTTCCCCGGCGATTCTCACGAGAGCGTGGTGAGCCAGAGCCAGATTGAGAGGATAGTCAATAAACTGGCCGACCCGGTAGCGTCATCAGTAGAGTCCATTCAGTCACCGTTGGCGGGTCTTCCATTCGCACGTTCAGCCGATGGCGGTAAAGCGTCTGCAGATCGCGAAGTCGCTGTTTCCCGCACAACTGTGTATGTCGCCAGCGCCGCTTCGGATCTCGCTCCCGGAAATGGAGCCCGCCCTGAGAAGACAGAATCCGACGGCAAGCTTCCCGTCATCGCCCCCAGCGGCTCCGGATCATCCGAGAGCAATTTACCCGTCATCGTTCCGGCCGCCTCCCCCGCCAGCGATTCCTTTATAGCCCGCGCCGTTGCCGTGATCGCCGATAACACTCCGGTTGCCCGTGCCGATGCATCGCCCTTTCCTTCGGTTACGAGCGCTGAACATAAGATTGCCGGAGTCGAGGTTGTGGCCGCCAGACCCGAGGCTATCGGAACCGGTTTCACTCCTCGCGTGCTGTTCCCCGGCGACAGCGGCGTCAGCGCCGTCACCGATGAGATCGCCCGGACTATACATAGCAGCGCCGCACCGGTGGACGAGAAGGGCGCTCCCCTTCCAGTCGCTGAGCGCTATGTCATGAAAGCCAAAGATGATCTCGGCTCCTCTTTCGGTGCGACTCTGACTGCTCTTCTGTCAAACGGCACTCCGGACTCATCGAGCCGGCCTCTTCCCGCTGCCCGCACTGCCGGCGCTTCGGACGCTCTCCCGGGCAATCTCCCGGGCAATCTTGCCCCGTCCATGCGCGCCATCATCGCTGCTACCGTGGAAGTCGGCGAGCGGGCCATCGAGCCAGCAAGACATTCTGCCGCTCCGGTGCTCGAAAGCGAAGGCAGCCTCCTCGCCAATCTCACGAGAATCGTGACCAGAGCTCCTGAAGCCAAAGAAGGTACTGGCTTCCAGTCCGTCGCCACCTATCCCGGCGACAGCAGCAAGAGCCAGGTCAGCGTCGCCGTTCTCGAGACGCTGCTCGCCGATAAGACCAGCGTCGGTGGCTATACCAGACCTGAAGCTGGCGACCTGGACCGTGGTAAGGGCGTCAGCCCCGTCATCCCCGTAAGCGCTGGCTCCCTGGTGGCCGCCCTGGTTGAAGGCATTGCCAGTACTGCTTCCCCGGATAACAGTGTCAGGACCGAAGTCGCCCTTCCTGCGGTCAAGCCTGAGACCGTTCTTCCGGCGACCCGCGCTATCGCTTCCCTGGTATCCAATGAGTTCATCCCCAGAGAAGCCTTACCCGGTGACGGCACTTTATCCAGGGTCAGCCCGGAGACCATGACCGTTCTCGCTCGCGCCCTCCAGAACAGCCCTTCCAGACCCTTCGTCGAAGCCCAGCCCGGCGACCTTGCTGTGGCTCTTCCTCCTGTCCGCACCCAGAACGTTGCCGGCGAGACCTCCCTTGGCGATCTCATCGCCGGAGCCGCTCGGGGCGCGCAGGATTCTTACCCCATCGTCACCGCACTCACCAGCCTGGTCGGCAATCAAGGCAACCAAAAGGGAGAAGCTGCGGTGCCGGCGGTCGCGGTCGCATCCACCGTCGATAGAGATACCGTGCCTGCGGTCGCTGTCGCATCTACCATCGATAGAGGCACCGTGCCTGCGGTCGCGGTCGCATCCATCATCGATAGAAGCACCGCTCCTGTGGTCGCAGCCCTATCTAACGTCGAGAAAGTCTCAGAGCCGGTTGCGTCTATCAGCAACAGAGTCGCCGACAATGGCAACGGTAACATCGCAGGCGATATCAACCTGGCTCTCAATCCCTATGCAATTTCCCGACCTGGCGTCGAAGTCGCCGCCGACCTGCCTGTCTCCTCCGGATACAGAGCTTCGGCGTTCCTTGCCAGAACCTCTATGGTCAATGCTGCCAGCGCTGATTCTCTCAATCCCCATACTTCCTTCATCCCCGCGGCTGCCGCTGTCAAGTTCTCGAGCGCCTCCACCATCGACTGGTCCGCCGGGTTCAAGACTGATGCCGGCACAATCGCTCGGCCGGCGGCTGAAGGAGCTGCTTCTCATGTTTTTTACGGAAAAACCGCTCAATTCCTGGCTTCTTTCGAGTCTCAAGCTCAGGTCCCGGGACAGGCTCAAGTCCAGTCGCCAGCCCAGGCGCTAGCCAACTCGCAATCCCAGCGCCAGATCGAGCGCGGCACGGATCTCGTCAGATCTTTTGGCGACGCCGTCAAAGTACAGCCGATTACTGTCGACCTGGCTCCTCTGGGCGCCTACCAGGCCTTTGCCTCGAGAGTAGAGCCGGCAGTGCCGGTAAGCACCTCCGGTGATGCTCCTTCAATCAAGTTCTCCCTCGGCACCCAGAGCGTTCGCTCGGATGTCGGTATGGCAGTCAGACTGGATTCGGCTCGTTTTATCGCCCTTCCTATCGCAATCGAACAGGGCGTGATCAATATTCGTCTCGACGGTCAGGTCAGGGTCAATGGCATCCAGGGCGCACTCATCTCCGCGAACTTTCCCGGCGGCATTACCGGCGGCATCACCGGCGCCGGCACAGCCAACGGCACCAACCAGACCGGCACCGTCATCAATATAAGCATCGACTCCCTGACCGCCGGAAACCGCGTCGAGAGCACCCCGGTCAAAGCCGACAGTCAGAAGATCGACCTGACCGGCACCAGAACGGAAAGCACGAAGACCGTCCAGGCTTCGGAGTTCATCGTGCAGGCTACCCGCGGTGCCATGACTCCGGTGATTGCCATCGGTATCGTCAACGCCATCAAGGGCGGCCAGTCGCTTCCTCCCGGTCTGACCATCGAAGATGGCGTCATCACCCTGCGCCATAACGGCGAAGTATTCTTCTTCCCCGGCCTGGCTGCCGCTCTCAAATTCGCCCAGGTCCTCGGTCTTGCCGGCGAGTCTCAGGAAGAGGACGAGGACCAGATTGCCCAGCAGGTCAGCGTCGGTCGCGAAAAATATGTGGTCGAGGCAGGTGACACCATCGCCGGTATCGCTAAGGGCAAGCTCGGCGATGCCAGATTCGGTGACCTGATCATCACTATCAACCGCAGCGAAGTCGTCTACCGCATGGTCGACGGAGTGCGCACCTCCTTCATATATCCCACCCAGGTTCTCTGGCTTCCCAGCGCCGCCGAATGTCGCGTGTTCGCCAGGCACTTCTTCAACGGCAAGTCCCTGGTCGGTGGAGTCGGCAATGACTTGGTCGCCAGCCAGGAATATTCTGCTGAGTATGCTACTGAATATGCCACCAGCCCCTCCGGCTTCGGACAGGAGCCTGCCGTGAAAACCATACCGGTGATCTCCGGCCAGCCCAGCGGTCCTCTGGGCAGCATTCTCGATCGAGTCAGATTCGCCGGTGGTCGCCCCTCGGTGGACCTGCTCAGCCCGCAGTCGGTGGGTCAGCTTTCCCAGCAAAAATTCTACGAAGTCCAGGACGGCGATTCGTTGAAAACCATCGCCGCCAGCGACAAAAGCATGAACAGCCAGCATTACTGGAAGCTGATCGCCCAGGTCAACGGTATGAGCACCGATCTGGACGAGAAGGGCAATCCGGTGATGGCTCTCGTGGCGGGACAGCATATCCTCCTGCCTACCGAGCGCGAGATTGCCTCCTATCGTGCCAACACCAGCCTCCCCACACCGGTCGTCCTGACCGCCAGCCAGCCCGAGATGGGAAGGGTGCAGGAAAACTTCAGCCCCACCGTCATCACCAGCGAAGTGGAAGTCCGCCAGTTTGCTCGCAACTGTCGTCTTGTAGTGATCGACTTCCCGTCCGCTCCTGCCGATTTCACCCTCAATCTTCAGGTCATGGAAGCCGGTCTCTGGAACACCGTCGCCTCTTACGAGTCCCGTAACGGACGCTCGGTGAGAAGCATCTACGGCAGAGAGGGAGTCACCTCCTCCATGGTTCTCAATCTCCCGGCTACCGTCGTCAAGCAGATGGCCGTGGAAGACTTCAGCCGCAACTGGGCCAATCACGCGGTAGCGGTCGATACCGGCAACAGAGCGTCCGGTCCTTATCTCAAACCGCTTCTCGAGGCATCGGCCTGAAGACCGGCAAGCATCTGCTCTGCTCTCTCGATAACTTCCGCCGGCTCGATCAGGGACATGCAGGCTCCGGGACCGTTCTTCTCCGCTTTCAGGCAGTATTTGGCCTGCAGGCAAGCGCACTGGCCGGAGCGGCTCAGGGCCAGATGCTCGTAGCCGGTCGGGCCGCTGCGCTCCACCAGGGTCGGTCCGTAGAGACCGAGCACCGGCGTGCCCACTGCCACTGCAATATGAGCCGGTCCGGTGTCTCCTGCCACCACCAGGTCGCAAAGGGCCAGGAGCCCGGCGGTTCTGTCGATATCGAGCCGACCGCAGAGATTACGCGCCAGACCCTCGCTCTTGCTTTCAATCTCTTCGCCCAGTCCGGCTTCTTCCGGTCCGCCGAGGAGCACGAGTTGCCTGTTCTCCCGGCTGAGCCCCCGGATGAGGACCAGCCAGTGGTCCGGGGGCCAGGCCCGGTGGGGTCTTTTGTTGCCGACACCGGGAACGAGACCGATGAGAGTGTCGCCCGGCGAAAAAAGGTCCGGATCGTCGGCATTGCCCCCCTCTGGAATGACCAGGGTCGGAAACCAGGGAGGCTCGTCATTCTTTATCAGTGGTCTGATTGTTTCGACGAAATTGTCCGCCGCTCGCTTGCCTGCGTCCTTGCGATAGCTGACGGTGCGGCAGCCGGCGGCAAGTCCGAGAAGACGTCCCTTCAGGGAGTTGGATAAATCGACGAAGAGATCGGGCGCTAGACCTCTTAGCTGGGAAATCAGGGTCGTTACAGGCTTCTTCTCGAATTTGACGAAGCGATCGATGGACCGGCACCTTCCGGCAATCAACGGCTCCAGGCTGGAATGCGACCAATAAGTGATGGCAGTGTCCGGGAAATTTCGCTTGAGCAGCGCTGCTACCGGGGTTGCAAGGACCGCGTCACCGATGGCGGCGGGATGGAAAATAACGATATGTTCAGGAGCTTTCATCTTCCCCGGGGGCTTTTATTGCCTATGATTTAGTAGATTTTTTCCGAACATGAATTATCATTGTTAGGTTATGTACGACGACTATTACGTTTTAGGTTGGCCACAGCCCTCGGGCAAAATAGCTATTCTATGCCGATCCAAGGGCAGTAATCCAGGACCTGCTTATTGCTGGACCAAAAGAGAGGCCATTCAGTTACGCACCAGGCTCGCCAATGACAAGCGGGGAGAGCGCAATCCCTCCGCCCGCAGGATCATTCGCCAGCTTCTGGTCTACAAGTACAGGGATCATTCCCCGCTTCACTGGCGCCCGGGCGATCTCTGGGTCTACGCCGATGCCATGGCCGTGGAAGCCCAGGAAGCCTACGTATAAAACTGCCTTGAGCATCTATATTTTGGAAACAGGCAGCCCGTTCCTGGTTCCTGCTTCGATATAGTATCGGGATCTTTCCAGCTCCGTTTCGAACGACTGAATATACCTCCTGTATCGCACCAGAAGGCTATCTTTCAGGAGCTCGGTCCGCGAGCCGCGTAAAAGCGATCTGAGGGTGAGGTCCCGGAGAGTCTGCAGTCCCTTTTTCCTGAGCACCCGATCCACCTCGAAGGAAATCGAGGTGCCGTCTGGTTTCAGGGCTCTCACCGATACCGGCTCGGTGTGATCGAGAGCCAGCTCTTTGCGGACATTGTGCTCGAACAGAAGGGCGGCGGTCTCGGACCAGCAGAACGTGTCGACGAAGACCCGCTCCGGCAGGGGACCGTCCAGATAGAGCCTGGAAAGAACCCTGTGGGCGCCATGGTAGAGCTGGTGGCTGAAAGAGAGAATAGTCTCTTGCAAGATCGGACCCGGGCGTACGTATATCCGATGCCTTTCGAAACAATATTCTTCCCGGGAATCGCTGCTCTCTGCGACGCTGATCTCTGCGACACTGATCTCGCCGCGCCAGGGGCATTGCTTCAGGCGCTCCAGGAGTCCGGCAAGGGAGGGACCAGGATCGTTTTTGACAGCCGCCAGGGGAGAGCGAGGCGAGCGCAGGAATTCGTCCAGGCTCCAGACGGCCGCCGGCGACTTCCCTGTGATCTCGAATTTGTCTACGGAGGCAAGACCCTGGCTGAACGATTCGAATGAATCGCCGCGGTGCGCCTGGTTCGCTCCCTCGCTTCCGCCCTCGAGATCTTCCAGACCGGCGATGGCGAATTTGTCGACTGCCTCGAGACCTTCTGAAAATGATGTGAATAACGTGTCTCTATCGCCTTTCATGAGACTGCCGGGCGAAACTGTCTCCGCTTCGAGCGCGAGGATCTCGTCGAGTTCGGATAGCTCGTCTTCCTGCTTGTCCGGCTCCACTTCTCAGTCCTCCTTATCTTTCGCGCAGCGAAATCCCACATGGCACATACCCGTGTCAGCGGAAAGTTTCATCCTGGCGCTGGGTCGATAGCTGGCGCAGTAGCTCGGGTGGCAGAGAAAGCTTCCGCCGCGGACTACATGCAGGTTGCTTGCCTGCTTTTCCGGATCGGTGCATCGAGACGGACCCTGCGGATTCTGCGAGACTGCCCCCCGGCCGTCCCGGAGAACCCTTTCCAGATAAGTGAACGGGCTGTAGCAGTCGGCGGTCCATTCCCAGACATTGCCTGCCATGTCATATAGACCGTAGCCGTTGGGCGGGAAGCTCTTCACCGGAGCGGTGGTCTTGAAGCGGTCTTCTTCGGTATTCTCGATCGGGAACTCGCCCTGAAATATGTTGGCGCTTCTCTCATTCGGCTCTTCTTCCCCCCAGGCGTAGGGCTTGCCGTCCAGACCGCCCCGGGCGGCATATTCCCATTCGGCTTCGGTGGGCAGGCGCTTGCCGGCCCAGGTCGCGAAAGCCCGGGCGTCCTCCAGGGATATGTGAACGACCGGATGGTCGTCCCTTCCCTCGATGGAGCTGCCGGGCCCGTCAGGATGCCGCCATTCGGCGCCCTTTACCCAATGCCACCACCTGTGATAGTCCATAGGCCCCGGCTCTGCCGGTTCCTTGAAAACCATGGAGCCGGGCTCTAGCTTTTCGTCAGGGGGTTTCGGCGTGCCCGGAGGCGTCCCTTTCTTGAGCTCTTCCCAGTCGATCTTGCGCTCGGCGGTGGTGACATAGCCGGTGGCCTCCACGAATTGCCGGAACCGGGCATTGGTGACCTCGGTCGTGTCCAGGTAGAAGCTGTCGATCTTCACCCGGTGCCTGGGCAACTCATCGCGCCGGGCATACGGTCCGACACCACCCATGGTGAATACTCCTTCCGGAATCAACACCATGTCTTCATGATCATGACCGCCCGCTTCTTCCGCTGCTGCTTCGGCAAGGCCCGCGCCAAGGAGCGCAAGAGCCGCCATTGTCACCAGACTTGCTTTGCGGGCGGCCGGCATCACGACGTCACCCCTGTTCAGCGCCCGCCCTGGGGAGTCTGCAGCTTGTCCATCACCTGATCGATGGTGAAACTGGCAGCTTTCTGTCTGGGCGGATATTCCCTGAAAGTAGAGAGGAATTTGGCCACATAGTGCTGAACGGGCATCATCACGAAAGCGTGATTGAGGTACCAGTCCCAGTAAGTATTGGATGTGATGTCGGCTCTCTCGTAAGGATCGGTCCTCAGGTTGAAGAGCTTCGGGCAGCGCAGGAGCGTATAAGGCTCTGCCCAGACCGCCAGGGTGCCCGGCTTGCGCTGCTCGGCGAAAACCATCTTCCAGTTGTCATAACGCAGTGCGGTGAGCTCGCCGTCATCGGAGAAATAGAAGAAACTTTCCCTCGGCGATTTCTCTGCTTTTCCTGTGAGATAAGGCAGGCAGTTGTAGCCGTCCAGGTGGACTTTGAAGGTTTTGTCGCCGACCTTGTAGCCTTTGAGGAGTTTGTCGGTTATATCCGGGTCGCCGGCGGCGGCGAGCAGGGTGGGCATCCAGTCGAGGTGCGACATGAGCTGGTTGGAGACTGCACCGGCCTTGATATGACCGGGCCAGCGGATGAAGGCCGGGGTTCTGTAAGCTCCTTCCCAGTTGGTGTCCTTCTCGTTGCGGAAAGGGGTCATGGCTCCGTCGGGCCAGGTGTTCATGTGCGGACCGTTGTCGGTGCCGTACATGACAATGGTGTTGTCGGCGATGCCGAGCTCGTCGAGCTTGTCGAGGATCGAGCCGACATTGCGATCGTGATCGATCATGACATCATGATATTCGCTCTGCCAGCGGCCGCTCTGACCGACGCTCTCGGGCTTGGGATGGGTGCGGAAGTGCATGTGGGTGAAATTCACCCAGACGAAAAAGGGATTCTTGGCTTTGGCCTGCCTGGCGATATAGTCGACCGAGCGGCTGGCGACATCGTCGTCGATAGTCTCCATGCGCTTTTTCGTCAGGGGACCGGTGTCCTCGACTTTCTGGCTGCCATCGGGCATGTGGAAACTATGAATCACGCCCCGGGGACCGAATTGCTTCCTGAACTCGGGATTCTTCGGATAATCGGGCAACTCCGGCTCCTCTTCGGCGTTCAGGTGATAGAGGTTGCCGTAGAACTCGTCGAAGCCGTGATTGGTCGGCAGCATATCGTCCTTGTCGCCCAGGTGGTTCTTGCCGAACTGGGCGGTGCTGTAGCCAAGAGGCTTGAGGAGCTCGGCGATGGTCGGATCTTCCGGGCGCATTCCCAGGGAGGCGCCCGGCATGCCGACTTTGCTCAGACCTGTGCGGAAAACGCACTGTCCGGTGATGAAAGCGGCGCGCCCGGCGGTGCAACTCTGCTCGCCGTAATAATCGGTGAACATCGTGCCTTCTCTGGCGAGACGGTCGATGTTCGGGGTTTTGTAGCCCATGAGCCCGAGGGTATAAGCACTGACATTGCTCTGACCGATATCATCGCCCCAGATGATGACGATATTGGGTTTGCTCTCTTTACTTTCGTCGGCGGCAAGAGCCGGCCGGATAAAACAGACCGAGAGCAGAAGTGAGACCAGGAACAGCGCCCTTAACATCATGATTTCCGAGAACCCCTGTGATCATTGCTTTCAGAAGAAAGCGGATCCTACCATCTTGTAAAGGCGGCTCGCCCTGGCATGACTCGTTGAATTACCCGATATTGTTACGGTTCGAGTTGTCAGGATTGTGGGTTAAAGCCGCCTTAACCGCGACCTTGTTACTGTGGCTCCCTGATATGTCATCATGAGCGGTTCCTATCGAGGAAGGCTCGAGGCATCTTTTCAAGAGCGACTTCATGAACGTCGAGACAATCGTAGCCATTATCGCCATCATCCTTGCCCTGGGCTTCGACTTCGTCAATGGATTCCACGACACGGCAAACGCCGTCGCTACCGTTATCTATACGAAGGCTCTCAAACCAGGCGTCGCTATCGTCATGAGCGGGATCCTCAACTTCCTGGGAGCCGTTGTGGTCGGGACAGCCGTTGCGCAGGTGATTACAAAGATCATTCCGGCCGAGACCGTCACTCTTCCCATCGTGGTGGCAGTGCTGGTGGCAGCCCTGATCTGGAACCTGGTCACCTGGTGGTATGGCATCCCCGTCAGCTCCTCGCACTGCTTGATAGGCAGCCTCTTCGGTGCCGGTATCGCCGCTGCCGGGTTCGAGGGAGTCGAGTGGCACGAGCTCGAGAAAGTCTTTCTCGCTCTTCTGATTTCGCCTCTGGTGGGCTTCGGTGCCGGCGCCCTGATGACCTGGGTCTCCCTGAAGCTGTCGAAAGAGAAGGACAAGACCCCGGGCGTCAAGCAAGCCCAGGCTCCCGTGATGCGCTGGCTCCATATATTCTCGAGCGCCGCCGTCAGCTTCAGCCATGGCAGCAATGACGGCCAGAAGACCATGGGCATCATCACCCTCATACTGGCCACTCATTTCTCGTCATACGGATACAAGATCAGTGAAGTCCCGCTCTGGGTGATGGTCAGCGCCGCCACCGCCATCGGTCTGGGGACGGTGATCGGCGGCTGGCGGATTATTCGTACTGTCGGCACCAAAATAAGCCGGGAGCGCCTCAGTCATTCCCAGGGCTTCGGCGCCTCCATGAGCACGGCTCTGATAATTCTTGTAGCCTCCACCTATGGTGCGCCCATCAGCACCACTCATACCCTGAGCTCGGCGGTGGCCGGTGGGACGATCCCGGTACACGGCAGAGAGAAGCTCAATCCCAAGACTCTCTGGTTGATCGTGCTGGCCTGGGTGCTTACCGTGCCGGTGGCGGTTGCGTTATCGGCCTTGAGCTATGTCATAATACGTGCGGTCTGGCATGCATGATGGAAGGACCCGGCAAGTTGAGATTCCTTGTAGCAGTGACAACGCCGAAAAAGAGCGCCAGGCTCATCGCCGCCGCGGGACGCCATGCCCGGGCTCTCGAAGCCGAGGTGTTTCTTCTCAGAGTCGTCCCCGATCCGAGCAAGGTCGGCGTCATCGCTCAGCTCATTTCATCAGGCCGGCCTCAGGATAAGGCCAGGCAGCATATCGAGATCATGGTCGAGCAGCTCAAGAGCATGAACGTCAATGCCAGCGGCGAAGTCCGGATGGGAGCGGTGGGAGACACGATTCTCACTTTCGCCCGGGAGATCAAGGCTGATCTGATCATCGTCGGCGCCTCCGATCCCAAGGACAAGAACGTCTTCCTGATGCGCACCGATCCGATAGTCGATTATCTGGTGGATCAGTCGGACATCTCTCTTTTCGTAATCAAGGGTATTCCTCTCGATAGCTATACCGACCCCGAAGACGCCGACGAGGAAGACTCGCAGTCGCCGCCGGCGGGGTAAGCGGATAAGCAGGCTGAGAAGTAGATCCGCTCCGGCTTGTTCAGGCGCCGAAAAAGCGTTTTACGTCCTCCATGGAATGAGTGAGGCGCATGGGCGGCAGGCACTGGATGATTTTGCGACCGTAGAACTTCTCGGTAAGACGTGGATCGAGAATGGCCACCATGCCCCGGTCCTCCTGGGTGCGGATCAGTCTGCCCACGCCCTGTTTGAGCCTGGTGGTGGCATGCGGTAGAGCCAGGTCGGCAAACCAGTTCTTTTCCTCGTCTTCTTTCATCTTCTCGCAACGGGCTTCATACACTGGATCATCGGGGACCTGGAAGGGAATACGATCGATGATCACGCAGCTCAGTTGCTCGCCGTCCACCGAGACGCCCTCCCAGAAGCTCGAGGTACCGAAGAGCACGGCATTGTCCGTGCTGCGGAACCAGTCCAGAAGCTTGCCCCTGGGCATGTCACCCTGGCGCCTGCTCTCAAAAGGCAGGCGATCGGCGATAGTATCATAGGCGGTATTGAGGGCATAGCGGCTGGTGAAGAGGACGAAGGCCCTGCCGCTGCTTGCTTCGAGAATCGCTTCGATGTACCGGCAGGCTTCGGGCAGGAAGTCTCCCGAGTTGGGGTTCGGCAGACCCCTGGGGAGATAGAGGATGGATTGTCTGGGGAAATCGAAAGGGCTCGGATATTGATCCTGGACCACAGGACCCTGGATACCCACCGAGGATTTGAAGAAACCGAAGGGATCTTCGCCGGCGGTGGCCAGGGTTGCGGACATGAATATGCTGGTCTCGAGACCGGACTTGGAGAGAAGAGCGTCTTCGATATAGTGCGAGACATCAAGTGGCGCAGCCGCCACCTCGACCTTGCCCCGCGCGCCTTCCTGCCTGTCCACGAAGACCACCCAGTCCAGGCTCGGCTCCCGGAGAAGCCCGAGGCAGTGCAGATATTTGTCTATGGTGCTGGACAGCGACTTGGCTTTCAGCTTGAGCCTGTCCCTGGCCAGATCGATATCGAGCACGTCCTCGAAGTCCTGGTTGTCCAGCCATTCTTTGAGCTCGGTTAGAGAAGCCAGCAAAGGTATCGCCTCCTCCACCGGCTCGCGCATCCTGGTTTTCTTGAATCGTACGTCCCTGGCCAGGAAATCGAATAGATCGTGTGCATCCGCCTGCACATGATCTACCAGACCCACCGGGGCGCGTACTTTCTTGAGGGCGCGGCTGGCCAGGCGCTTGATGCCGAAATTGCTGATCGAAGTGCTGAAGGTATCGGTGGCGATGGCGGCAAGGTGATGGGCCTCGTCGACGATGAGGACCTCGTATTTCGGCAGGATGCCTCCGAGAGAGGCCGCATCGGCAAGCAAGAGGGAGTGATTGACCACCAGGATATCGGCCCGCTCGGCCTGGCGCCGGGCGCCGAAATAGAAGCATGTGGCGAAATTCGGGCACTTGTTGCGAAGGCAGTCTTCGGAGCTGGAGCTGATCTCGTACCAGGTCTCGAAATCGGGCATGAAATCGAGCTCGGCGAGATCGCCTGTGAGCGACTCGTTGATCCAGTCCACCAGCTCATTGTCTATGGCCTGCTCTTGCAGATGCTCGTGAAAGCGGCGCAGACCCACATAATTGCCCCGCCCTTTCATGATCGCGATCTCGAGACCGCGTTTGTTGGTGTCATTGATCAGGGCTTCCTGCAGCAACGGCAGGTCCTTCTTTATATATTGCTCTTGCAATGATATGGTGGCGGTGGAGACCACCACCCGCTTGCCTGAAAGCGCAGCCGGGATCAATGCTGCCAGGCTCTTCCCTATACCGGTGCCGGCTTCGAAGATCCCGGTCTTTCCGGCACTGATGGTGTATTTGATGGACTGCGCCATGTCGAGCTGTGGCTGGCGCACTTCGTAGGCAGGCATTTTTTGTGCCAGCCTGTCGAACAGATCATTGACGTTCAGAGAGCTCGCCTTCTGTTGCTTAGAGGCGATGGGCTCGGCGGTCAATTGACTCTTTCTGTCTCGGTGACAGCGATCTTGCTTGCTTGCGGTCTATAGGTAGGTAGCTTCAGGGTCTGACCGAGATTGAGAACATTGGCGTTTTTCAGACCGTTGGTCTCGACAATCTGGTCGACGAGGCGGGGCGTCACTCTTCTATAGTTCTTGATTGCTATCGAAACCAGGGTATCGCCGGCTTTCACTTCGTAGGTGCTGCTGATCGGGACGAGGTCCGATGTCGGGTCGACATTCTTGGAAGTGAGCGGCTGCTCTTCGGGCTTCTGCTCTTCCTTGGCTACTACGATGGGTTTGTCGGCGCCGGCCTGGTTGATGGCGACCTGGGTCGACACGGCGGAATATCCCCATACGCCGATGAGGGAGACCACGGCACCGCCGATGAAACCAAGCATCATATAGAAGCTGGGGGTGCGTTTCACCGGCTGGATGAATTCCTGGTGCACGCCGGGCCAGAGGGCTTCGAGCTCGTCTGTTCGAGGAGTTTCGATCTCTCCGGTGGTCTTGCGCGAGCTGGTGCTGTATACAGTGGTCTGGGGCGGGACGACAGGATGCGATCCGGTGATCACGGTGTCGGAGGCTACCGGCATGGGAGCCGGGACCGGCGAGATCGGCGAGGTGATATCGGACTCCCTGACGAGCTCGTGTATCTGCTCGCTCTCGGGCACTGACGCATCGACGAAGGTTTCTGTGGTTTCTGTGGTCGGCTCTGTTAGTTCTACCATTGCTTACCTTGAGTCGGGACTCGTTACTAAAACGTCTCTGTTAGAGCAGCGCTTTGTCTGCCTGGACGCAGAACTTGGGCTTCGGGTCGCATATTAGCGATTTGCTCCTGGAAAGTCAATTGTGGTGCCGATCGTCAAAAGCGCTACTGTGAGCGGGTTTGCGGGATCGAAGCTGGGCTGGAATGCCGGAATCACTGGGTACAAGGGCGTTTAGCCCGGGTGAGATTAAATAATTGACAACTCGTCACTGCTTTACAATTGTGCCTCCGGTCAATATTGCCGATTCATGAGAGAACTGCCATAGTCCCCGCTCTTTACCTGCTCTTTGCCTGTGCTTTGAATTGAATAGACAATCTTGCCAATCTGGACAGATCGCTTAAATAGTCCGCAAATAGAGAACATATGCGAATCCGGCGGGATGTATATAGTTGGTGGTTCCAGGCAATTGTGAGACGGGCTTAAGAGAGACCCGGAGCCCTCTGTTTTTCATTGAGTCCAATTAATCCGGGTTGTTGTTTCGGGGGCTGCCATGAGGTCACTGAAGCTTGAAGTTGCGGGCTTCTCTGAGGGTCCTCTTCTCGCCGGTGACGACCAGGACGGACTCGTCAGGCTTGAGCTCCTCCGATATATAAAGATTGAGGTCGTCCAGGTCCGTGGCCCTGAGAAAACCGTCGATCTCGGTCCAGAAAGAAGGATTACGCCCGAGTCTCACCGCCTCGATCAGGCTGCTTCCGGCGCTGTCTATGTTGCTCAGGCGCTCCAGGAGGATATTGCCCGAGACATACTTTCTCATCTCCTGCAACTCGGTCTTGCTGAAGCCCCGGCGGGTGAACTCATGGAGCCCGGCTTTGAGCTCCCGGAAAAGTGGCGTCGCTTCCGAGGAAGGACCATTCACCGAGAGTGACCAGGCTGTTCGCGAGCTCAGGGGCGTGACCATCGAGCTTGCCGTAGCTCCTTTGACGTTGCAGATACTGCCGCCTTTTTTCTTGAGTCTCGCATAAAGAGGGTGTTTGAAAAGAATCGAATCCACCAGGAGCAGCTTGGCATAGTCCCTGGCTTCGGGATTGTCCAGGAGTCTTCCCACAGTCAAATTGAGCTCTGTGGAGTCATGGGCTGATACCACGACTTTCAGGACCTTCTTCTTATTGGGCTCCACTGCCGGGCTGGTTGTTTGAGGATTGCCCTGCCAGTTCTTGAAGGCGTTCTCTACATGCTGGCTGGCAGTCTCGAGGGTGATATCGCCGACCATGACGATGGTGGTCGAGGAGGGTACCAGATATTTTTGCCTGAACTCGGCAATTTCGTCCATCTTCGCATTCTCGATGGACTTGAGCTTCTTGTGGATCTCCGGTGGCGCATATGGTGACTTGCTCGCCAGCAGATTGCGCAGCAAGAATTCCTCAGCCAGCCCGGATGGATCTTTGTGGGTGGTCTCGCTGAGGTCCCTCACTCTCTTTATGGCAGCTTGCATCGAAGCTTCGGTGAGAAGCGGTCTGGTCAGGTGGTGCGAAAGCAGCTTCAGTTGCACCGCGGCGTTCTTGGACAGACAGCGGGTCTTGAACGAGATATCGTTGAGCCCGGGGGTGAAGACTATCAGATCTTCCGGACCCAGCCCCCGGTTGGCCTGGTGAAGCTCTGACTTGCTCCGGTTGATCGGGGTGGAGTCACCGTTCATGAGGGCGACATTCAGCTCGCTGAGCCCGGGATTGTCTGCCGGATCATAGGCGGACCCGGCTTTCACTATTCCCTCGATATGAACGACAGGACTGGAGCGCACCGGCAGAACAATAAGCTTGATACCGGAAGGCAATTCTCTGGCGCTCACTATGCTTGCCAGATCATAAGGTGGCAGGGCTGCTGCAGCGGCTTGCGGTTTGCCGGCGGGCGTTCCGCCATGATTAAGATGAGGATTGAGATGATGATTATGATGAGGATGGCGATGGTGACTGGCTGGTGTTGTATGCGGTGCGTGATGGTGGGCCCCACCCGACGGTGCCGACGGCTTCGAGGAGTCCGCCGGTCTGGAGGTGGCAGCGGGTTTTGCGGCGGCCGGCCCGGCTACCGGTGATGCAGGCTTCACCACTGCCGGCGCTGACGTCGTGGCAGCCGTAGCTGAATTTTTGAGTGGTATCTTGCTCAGGGGAGGAGGGGTCTTAGCCGACCTGGTATCGGCTGCCAGCAATGCTCCTCGATCGGGCTCGAAGCTGGCACGCTCGATCTGCGTTAGATCGTGCATGCGAGCTGTCCGGTCGCGAGACGGCTTGGGAGGCGGCGCTCCCTTCTCGGCTACGAGAAAGCCGACGCTGCGATTGTTCGTTTGCAGATAACGCTCGGCTACTTCTCTTATCTTCTCCGGCGTCACCGCCCTGACTCTTGCGGGCCAGGCTTCGGCTAGCTCGAAGTGACCCAGGGCATCGAAGAGCCCGAGCTGGTAGGAGGTCTTGTATGGGCCGGTGCGGGAAAGATAATATTTGAAGGCGGTGCGATTCTGGGCTCGCTCAAGGGTGCCGGGCTCCGGAGTCACCTGTCTGATGTCGTTGAAAAGCTTGTCCACCTCGTTGAGCATGCCGGTGGAGCCGACATCCCTGTTTCCCAGAAGGTGAAAGGTCATGAGCCCCGGACTCTGGCGAAACTCGAAAGAGGCAGTGGCTGCCTGGCAGAGTCTCGAGTCGATGAAACGGCGCTTTAGTATGCCGTTGTTGGCGTTATTCAAGAGTGATTCGAGAACCGCCAGGGCCGGTGCGTCCGGGTGCCCGACACTGGGTGTGTGGAAAGCTATGAAGAGCTGGTCGACCTCCCCTGGGTATTTGAGATAGACCCGCCTCTCCCCTTCCTGTTTCGGCTCCGGGACTTCCTCCCGGGCTCCTGTCTCTTTCGCCTTCGGCAGGGGACCGAACAGCCTCCCGACGGCAGCCAGGGTGGGACCGGCGTTTAACCTGCCGCAGAGGACGAGAGTAGCGTTTCCGGGCTGGAAATAGCGAGTGTAGAAATCCTGTGCGACGCCGGTTGTGAGTCTTCTTACGTCATCCTGGCTGCCGGTCGGGGCGAATGCGTACGGGTGCCGGCTGTAAGCCACCCCTCGCACCTCCCTCGAGAGTGTGCTCTCCGGGGACAGCTTTTCGGACTGAATCTCTTCCACCACCTGGGCGGCGGCGCTGTCGAGCATGCCCTGGGATATGCTCGGGTCCTTGAATCTTTCTGCCTGCAGGGTCATGGCGGTCTCGAGGTCGGACGGGCGCACATTGGAGACGAACACTGTGAAGTCGTCACTGGTGAAAGCGTCGAACCGGGCTGCATTGCCGATCAGGCTGGTGACCTTATCCTTGTTGTTATGGAGCTGTTTGTTCTCGAGCACATGCTCGATGACGTGACATGTGCCGCGAAATCCCTGGGGGTCGTGTCTGGCGCCCACCCTGTACCAGAGCTGGCAGGAGACCACCGGCAGGGCTTTCTCCTCGACGATCACCACCCGCAGTCCGTTGGGCAGCCTCACCGCTGCTCTCCCCGAATCTACCGGGGAGGCGGCTTCTGCCGGCATGACTGGCAGTCCGGGGGCTATGACCAACAGCATGATCGCCTGAGCTATTGCCATAGCTTTGCTTATGGCTTTGCGGGCGATTCTGTTCATGGGATTCGAACTGAGCACTATGCCTCCGGAGCCGGGCCGACTACATATGAAAACAAATTGAAGCGGCAATTCGACCAATAAGAGCCAAACTCTTTACATTATCGGAAGAGGGGCGTTTTTACTGCTAAAATTTCTCAATTAGGTAGCGGAGACCAGTTGCGATGACAGCTCCTACGCGCTGGCGCCTCGAGGAGCCGACCAGACCCGGGGCCGACGACAGATCCAGCGAGCGCGCTCGTCATATAGCCCTGGCCGGCAACCCCAATGTCGGCAAATCGGTGATCTTCAACGCTCTAACCGGACTGTCCGCCGATGTATCGAACTATCCCGGGACCACAATAGACGTCGCGACCGGCGCCCTGGGCGATGACAATCTCTGTGACACTCCGGGCGTGTACGGCATAGCCAGCCTCAACGACGAAGAGCGAATCGCTCGCAAATTAATCTTGAAAGCCGACATAGTCATCAATGTCGTCTCGGCTCTCAGCCTCGATCGTGACCTGTTTCTCACTCTCCAGCTCATTGATATGGGCTATCCCATGCTCCTGGTTATCAATCAGTGGGACGAGGCTGTGAGCCGGGGGGTCAAGATCGACCTCCCCCGTCTCGAGGAAGAGCTCGGGATACCGGTGCTCACCTGTGTGGCGGTGGAGGGCAAGGGGATTGCCGAGATCGTCCCGGCTATCGAGCTTGCCAGAGCCGGTATAAGCACTCATTGTCTGGAGGAGCGCCTGAAACCTCTTCTCGCGACCGGCCTCAGGCGCCCGAAAGCAGTGCTCGCCCTGGAAGGAGACGAGGTCACCCTGGCGGATCTCGCTCTTGCAGCTGCTCCGGAAGAGAATCCGGAAACCGGCGCGATCGAGCCTGATCGAGCGGGAATTTATAGTGCCCGCCGTGTCCGTGCCGATCACATAGTCGAGACCTGCGTGGAGGAGACATCCTCCGTCGCTCGTTTTTCGGTGAAGCTCGGGCGGACTCTGCTTCATCCTGTATATGGCGCCGGTATCGCTTCGTTTGTCTGCTATCTGATCTTCTACCAGATGCTCGGCATCTGGATCGCCGGCGATCTCGTTAATATCACCGAAAACAAGATCATGAAGGTCTACTACGAGCCCAATGTCAGACGGCTGGCTGCGAGCGTCTTTCCCTGTGATATCACTATTGGTGACAGAGAGTACGCCTTTCCCTCAGGCACCCTGGCGGATTCATCACTGGCTGCCAGTCTCGATGCTGCTTCCGGCAAGGTCTCCGGCGACCAGTTGAGCTTCGATTTCTGGAGGTATCGGCGCAGTCTTCTCGGCATGCTGGGCAATCTTCTCGTCGGTGAATACGGGGTGGTGACTCTCACGGTCACTTATCTGCTCGGTCTGCTTTTTCCCCTTGTGCTGGGATTCTATCTCGGCCTGTCACTGCTGGAGGATTCGGGCTATCTGCCTCGTCTGGCTGTTCTGGTCGATCGGATGATGAATCGCATCGGGCTCAATGGCCGGGCGATCATCCCGCTGATTCTCGGTCTGGGCTGTGTCACCATGGCCACCATCACCACCAGGCTGCTCACCAGCAACAGGGAGAAGCTCATCGCCACGGCGCTACTGGGTGTGGCTATTCCATGTTCGGCGCAACTGGGCGTGGTCTCAGGTACTCTTGCCCGCACAGGCGGGCTGCTTGCCTGGACCGTCTACGGCGTGGTCGTCTTCGGTATTCTCGCCGGCACCGGGGTGCTGCTCAATATGATCTTGCCGGGCAAGTCCCAGGCGCTCATGATCGATCTGCCGCCCATGCGCCTTCCCCGCATGGACAATGTTTTGAAAAAGACCTGGAAGAAGTCCTGGAACTTCTTGAAGGAAGCGACACCGATGTTTATCCTTGCCGGTCTGGTGGTGACGGTGGCGCAAATGCTGGGCGTGCTCGACTGGTTTATCTCGGCACTCAATCCCATAGTCGTCCACTGGCTGAATTTGCCTGACGATCCGCGCATTGCCACGACCTTCATCCTCGGAATAGTTCGCCGAGACTTCGCCTCTTTCGGGCTCACGGAGGTGCCGTTGACGGCGGTCCAGGCGGTCACCGCCATGATCGTCATCACTTTGTTCGTGCCCTGTATAGCTACCGTCGGCGTCATGATCAAAGAGCGCGGCCCGGCGGTCGCCACGACCATATGGGTCGGCTCCTGGCTCTGCGCTTTTGTGATTGGCGGTTTGCTGGCCCGGGGGCTGCCCGTGGTTTTCGCGCTTTTCGGCGCTGCTTGAGCTTTAGCGGAACTTAAGAGGACCCGGTCCATACCTTCTTAATAGAACAGCCGGGTCGGGTTTGGCCGCCGCGGGCTTTTCTGTATAATTTGAAAGTCTATGGCAGGCGTAGCCAAGAGGTTAAGGCACTGGATTGTGGTTCCAGCATTCGGGGGTTCGATTCCCCTCGCTTGCCCCATATTCTCCGTAAGCCCTTGTGTCACAAGGGTTTTACTTTAAGGAAATCGCCCGTGAGGCAGGTTGAGTGGCCGGGTGGCGAGAAGTTCTCGAAAGCCCCCGGCGATGTTCTTCCGCCCGAAACCGCGTGTATATATCCGGCACGCTTAGAGTTGTTATCTTCTGGCTCTGGTGTGCACCCTTTTGCACATAAGGTGTTAACGCTTTGCGCCACCGCCTGCGGTGCTTAGGCGAATGTTGTCATGCGCAGGCGCGGGTATATAGACCCTGGACTCATGCCTGGGTATTCTGATCAAACCCACTCGGACAGATTCACAGGTTTCTCATAATCGACTCCGGGCAGTCCGAAACCGAACAGTCTCAGGAACTCGCTTCTGTAGCCGGCGAAATCGGAGAGCTCGTTCAAGTTTTCGCTGTTCACTTTCTGCCAGAGGTCTGCAACGGCAGCCTGAATCTCGTCCTGCATCTCGAGATCGTCGACGCGCAGGCGACCGCGGTCATCGAGCTCGGGCTCTTTGCCGCTGAACATCTGCTCGGCAAAGAGTCTGTAGATTTGCTCGATGGCTCCTTCATAGATACCGCGCTTCTTCAGTTCTTTGAACAGCAGCGAGATATAGAGCGGGACCACAGGGATAGCTGAGCTCGCTTGCGTCACTATGGCTTGATTGATCGAGACATATGCTTTTCCGCCGGTTGCGGATAGCTTGGCGGTGATGCACTCGGCGGCTCGCTCGAGATCAGCCTTGGCAGCGCCAATGGTGCCTTCCTTGTAGACCGGCCATGTCACTTCCGGTCCAATGTAGGAATAGGCGACTGTGGTGGCGCCGTCGGCGAGCACACCGGCAGCTTGCAATCTGTCCATCCACATTTCCCACGGCTCGCCACCCATGACGGCGATGGTCTCGGCGATATCCTCGTCGTTGCAAGGTTCGATGGTGATGTCTTTGACAATGCCTCTGTCAGTATCGAGGGTCTTGTTGGTGAACGAGGTTCCGATTGGTTTCAGGACCGAGTTATGGACACGACCCGTTTCAGGATGCGTTCTTCTGGGCGAAGCCAGGCTGAAGACGACCAGGTCGACTTTGCCCATGTCTTTCTTGATGGTCTCGATCGCCTTATCCATGATTTCGTAGGAGAAGGCGTCGCCGTTGATACTGCTTGCGTAGAGTCCTTCTTTCCTCGCCCATTTCTCAAAAGCCCGGTTGTTGTACCAGCCAGCTGTTGCGGGTTTTTCATCACTCGGCTCTCTTTCGAAGAAGATACCGAGGGTCGAGGCGCCGCCTGCGACGGCGGCGACGATTCTGGATGCCAGACCATAGCCGGTGGACGAGCCGATCACGAGGACGTTTCTTGGCATTGTGATTGGCTTTTGCTCTTTGACATAGTCGATTTGTTGAGCCACATGAGCTTGGCAACCTTCCGGGTGGGAGGTGACACAAACAAAACCCCGAATCCTCGGTTTAATAAGAGTTGCCGTTGGTGTTTCGCTTGACATGATCGACTCCATGAACGGTTCAATAGGGGCTGTAATTATAGATCGCCCATGCTTTCAGGTATCCGCCAAGCCGAGAGGCGCCGTAAGATTGTTACTGTGGAGTCGGGTGATGCTATCGAAGGGAGTTCGGTTGTCCGTTCGTATGGATCGGGCCCAGCTCACCATAGATAACACCGCCGGAGAATGAGACAACCGCGCATACGCTGCCGGCGAGCAGCAGGCTCCGAGCACTCGCCCGAAAGAAGCTGCGAATCACAACAAGAAGAAAAACAGTATTGAGAATCGGCACATACAGTCCTGCTAGGTTTCCAATGAGAAGCAATACTACAACAACCCAATCTGGAACCTGCTTCAGCATGATCACGCTCCTGTCTTCGCTACATTCTCCAACGGTCCGATTCTAGCTTCGGCGACAGCGAAGCAAGCCTGCTTCCGACACAGTTCACATACTGATGGTCACAAGCACGCCCAGATCAGACCGGCGGCGAAGGAAGCGATGATAGTGGCGAGCCCTGCCGAAATATTGCCGCGGCAGCAGAATCCGTAGAGACGCTGGCTGCCTTTGATTATCCATGAGAGAGCGATATAGCCGGCCAGCGCCGCTGAGTAGGCCATGACCGAGGGAAGAATCAGAGCCAGGACCATGCAGCAAAGCGCGAAAGCGAATCCGAGAAGGTGTCCTGGGTTCGTCAGAAGACCGGCAAGCACAGCGGCCAGGCCCACATAAGAAATGATTCGATCTAGCTTGCTTGTTGTCCTCATAAGATCATTGTATCTGTCGTTGCCGCCAGTGCTCTTTTCGGCAGGTCGCGTTGCAATGTTCTTTACGCCTGGTCGCCGGGGAGAGTAGCTTGCGGCATTTTTCGTTGCCGCAGAGTCGCAGCCGCGAGGAGCCGCCTGCCAGATCGTAGAGCTCCAGGCAGAGAGCTTCCCATGGTGTCGAGATGGTGAAAGATTGAACCAGATCCGGCGAAGTTCTGCCTGCCTGTCTGAATGAGAGTGCCGGCTTGATGCCCTGGAGCATCCGGTTCAGGATCCGCCGGACGAATTCTCTGACGACTACGAGCTCGGGCTCACCGAGGCGCTGGCGCAGGTCCTCGAAGGTGCGGCTCTCCATCGATATGGACGACGCATCGTGATCCATGACCGGGGCACCCAGAGAGGATGTGGTGTAGATGCCGCGATAGTGCGGAAAGACAAGCTCGGCTTCCTGGCGGGTGGGCTCGAGATGAAAGATCAGCCGGTCCGTCCGTGCGGTCTCCAGATAGACATCTTTGACGAGGCGTTCGATGTCCGACAGCTCCGACTGGTCTATGCCTGTTTTCAGCTTTCTTACAGTCGAGCTCATCAGAATCGGAAGCTCAGCCATGAATCGGGCATAGCTCGCTCCTTTCCTCTCCCGGGACCATTGCCGCCAGAGCTGGTCCAGTATGTCTCCCCGGACGCTGATCCATTTGTCGACCTTTGCCAGATCGCCGGCGTTTCTCAAAACCATGGCGAGAAAGCGCATCGAGGCAGCCGATTCGAGGACTTCAGCCAGGCTGAAAAGCCCGTTGCTCGACTGGGCAGGGAATCCCCAGCGTTTGACATAGTCCAGGGCTTCCCCGGAGGAGCCGATATTGCAGTAGTCGAAAAAGGCCTTCTTTCTCCAGGCACGGTCCTCGAGGAGATAAGAAGCATCAAAGACAGGATTGCCATGGCGCTCCAGGGACCGCTGGTCGGCGCTCAGGTCATATGCTTCGAAAACCCGCCAGGTACGGGATCCTGGCATATCTGCTTGACTTGATCTCATTCTGCCACGTTTGTGCCACGAAACTCTGTGAATCAGCATAGCACAATTATCAAGAGCCGGAAGTCACCGATCCTGGGGTACTCTAAAGTGAATCTCTTCGCGAGCTGATAAATCAGCGGATTGTCGGTAGAATTTTCGCCGTCTAAAATATGTCTGGAGTTTGGCTGAGCCCTCAGGGGAGAACATGGAAAATACAGGACGCCTTCCGATACTGGTCAATCTGACCACCGGTGAGAGATTTACTATCAATGACTCGCAAGTAGCGCTCGGCAGAGCCCCGGACAATCAGGTCGTATTGCCGGAGGACGGCTATGCTTCCGCTTATCATGCCCGGATTTACTGGGACGACGGCGCCTGGTGGGTGGAAGACCTCAACAGCAGCAACGGGACCAAGGTCAATGACCAGCTCCTCAATGCAGCCTGGAGACTGGCGCCTTCTGATGTCATCAGGGTCGGTCGTACCGAATTCCGGATCGAGTAGTCGTAGCCGTGAAGATCAGCCGTAGCGCACCCGAGGCTGACGCTTGACAGAAAGCCAGGACGATTCCAACCGGGCCGAGCACGAGGATAGAGGCAGGCTGCTCAAGGCCCTGGGGGTCTGGTTCGGAATATCCGCGGCAATAGGCAACACAATTGCTGCCGGGATCGTGCGGACGCCGGGAGACATCGCCATATGGCTGCCAAACCCGATCCTGTTTCTGGGGGTCTGGCTCCTTGGTGGTCTCTATGCTTTCTGCGGAGCCTCTTCCCTTGCCGAGCTGGCTGTGGCGATCCCCAGAAGCGGCGGGCAGTACAACTTCTCGAGACGGGCTGTCTCCGAGTATGCCGGCTTTGTCGTGGGCTGGAGCGACTGGCTCTCGAGTTGCGGAACCCTTGCGGCGGTGTCGATTGTCGTGGGCGAATACTCCCAGATTCTCCTTCCGGCGCTATCCGGCAGGGAAAGAGAGCTGTCCGTAGCGGTCATTGTCCTGTTCGCCCTGCTCCAGTGGCGGGGCATCAAGTGGGGAAGCAGCATCCAGTTAGTGACCGCGGCCCTCAAAACCATCGCCTTCGTGCTAGTCGCTGCGGCTTGCTTCTATGTCGGGCATGGCGCCGGAGCTCCAGGCTTCTCTTCCGGCTCCCTGGAGCTGAAGCCGAGCTGGATCCTGCTCTCGTCGATGATGCTTGGTTTGCAGGCGGTCTTCTATACGATGGACGGATGGCACGGGGTAATTTATTTCTCCGAGGAGCTCAAGGATCCGGCGAGGGATGTCCCTCGTTCTATATTCAGCAGTGTTTTCGCCATTGTCATTATCTATGTTCTGTTGAACGCGGCAGTATTGTATGTGATGCCGATACATGAGATCGCCGGCAACAAATTCGTCCTCGGGACAGCTGCCGAGCATGTTTTCGGGTCGCATGGTGACCATATCGTCAGGGCTATAATGATCGTCTCTCTGCTCAGTTGCATCAACGCCGTGCAACTTTTCTGCTCTCGCATTCTCTATGCCATGAGCACCGACGGGCTTTTCTTTCACTCCGCCGGCCGGGTCAATCGCGGCGGCACCCCGGAGGTCGCCCTGATGCTGAGCACTCTGGTGGGGATTGTTTTCGTCCTGGGATCTTTCGAGCGGGTTATTGCCATGCTTTCTTTCTTCTTCGTCGCCAACTACTCGCTCTCTTACCTGTCTCTCTTCCTGCTCAGGCTCAGGGAGCCTGAGCTGCCCAGGCCTTATCGAGCCTGGGGATATCCCTGGACTACGGGGGCGGCCCTGGCTATCTCGCTCCTTTTCCTGGCAGGTTCGCTTTTCACGGACCACGAGAATGCCCCGCTTGCTCTATTCATGCTGCTATTGAGCTATCCGGTTTACCGGGTCGCTAAATGGTGTCGTATGCGGTGACTCTTAAGGATAGATTCAGGACGGTCTCCGCTAGCCTTCTCTCCCCTATGATGGAAAGAGGAGGTGCTTTTCATGAAACTCATTAGAGATCTATTCATCAAATGCCCGCCCGCTTTGATGCTACTGGTCATCATCTTCATGGCGGTGTTCGTCACTATGGCCGTCACCAGCAGAATGAGCCAGCTCGAAGCTGATTCGAGCGGTCCTCGAGGCTCGGTCATCTTGACCATTGTTGCTGTTCCCTCCGGGACCACCATCGACAAGAGCATGGTCGAGCAGGCGCGACTGAGCGAAGCCAGCCTCTTTCAGGATGCGGTCACATCGATGCCTGCTGCGGTAGGCCGGACCACTGTCCATGCCATACCGATCCATGCTCAGGTGCGTGAGATCGACCTTCAATAGACCTCCTGATTCTGCGGGTACAATCAAATAACAAGCAGCAAGAGACGCCGATCTCATGTCCATCCATCTTCGCTCCGGTTTCATGACAAAAGAGCAAGAGCGAGATCTCCTGGAGAATATGGAGGTCTGGAGTCTCTATGAGACATCGACCGATCCTGCCGAGCGAGCTGCCGGAGAGTCAGCTATTCTCCACGCTTACCGGCAGATCGGTCTTGATCCGCCCCGTATGTCCTGGTGCTCCTCGCCCCTGAGCATGACGATTTCCCGGGCCACCCTCGAGCTTCTCGGCGGGATGCAGGTGGACAGAAGCGAGAAGCTTTCCTCGGCAATCAAGGCTCCCTGGTCAGAGAGCTTTATGGGAAGAGGCTTGAAGAGACCGATCAGGGACGAGATCCTGCTCGAGGCTGAAGACACTCTCGAGCAGATACTCGGCAAGGGTGTTCTGGAGTCCCTTTGCGAGCTCTCCACCAGCGACGGCTGGTCGGCGTCAACCATGTCCTCCCGGGCGTGGGGGGCTTCCAGAAATACGAGGGACAACCAGATTCGCTGGAGCGATAGCCGCCTGTTTCGGGGCGGTGGCTCCGCCATCGATATCGATCAGCTCATGGCGCTTCTTACCAGGTCTATCGATCTGGTGTTCCGCAGCGGGAACATACCCGAATCAGTCCTGTCCGAATCTTTCGCATCAGCCGAGAATCTGCTCGGGCGACAGATTACTGATGATGAGAAGGAGATGATGCTGCAGTACTGCCATTATCGCAATCTCGGCCGCTTTGTGGAGCTGGTTCAGAGCTCCCTGGTCGATGCTTGCTACGGGCAGTTCGACGCCAGATTTCTGGCGGTGCCCGACTTCCTTCGCAACGAGATGGATCTAGAGACTCCTACCGACAAGCTCGTGCCGCTCATGGCAATCGTTCGCACCGGTGCGGCATTTGTGCCCCACGAGCGCTATTGCTGGCTCTATGAGCGGCTCGGGTCCCTGAAGCTCGACCATAGGAGCAGACCGCATTGCGAAGATGGACCCTGCATCACATTCGCCGACGGGTTCGAAGTCTTCGCCTGGCACGGCATAGCTATATCCCGGCGGCTGGTGATGGAGCCAGACACGATTACAATAAGAGAAATCGAGAAAGAGAAGAACGTCGAGGTTCGCCGGATTCTCATCAGTCGATTCGGAGAGGACAGGTTCATCACCGAATCCGGTGCCGAGGTCATCGACGAAGACCCGCGTTATGGTACGCTCTATCTCAAGCGCCTCACCGGAGACTTTCCCATAGTCATGGTCAAAGTTCTCAACGCCACGCCCGAGGCTGACGGTAGCTTCAAGGCATATTTCATCCGGGTACCGCCGGAGGTCAGCTCGGCGAGGCAGGCGGTCGCCTGGTCCTTCGACATGAGCGAAGGCGATTACGATCCGCTTGAAGAGTCATGATTTCAGCTTCCAGGGCATACGAAATCGAACCCGGAAGCAGATTCTAACTGGGGGTTCTGAGATGAGGCGGCAGGGCATCAGTCGGCACCGAGCCCGGGCTCGTGGGAGCAGTGGTGGGCGTAGCGGGTGCTGCCGGAGCCGCTTGTTGAGCTGGCTGGTTGAAGTCCGGTGCCGGTGCTTTGTTCATCATTTGCAGACCGAGAACGGCTATTGCGATGAACAGTACAATGACGAGGATCATTCCGAATCCGCCCGGGGCCCCGGCTGATTCGTAGTCCCTGGAGCGATTGTATTCGGATCCGTCGTAACCAGGTCTTTCCATCGAGTCCGACGTCCACCGGCCGGCTCCGGCAGGGGGTGACGGTGTCATTGCTCCGGCGCCCGCTCCGGGACTTTGAACCGGGAGCTGGTCGTGCGAAGCGGTCAGGGATTTGGGAGTCGGTATGGCATCGAGCTGGGATTTCCAGTCGTCCACCTCCGCGGTCGGGCTTGCCTGCGGTGTCGGCGCTGGTGCCTGACCCATGCCCGCCCCACCGATGATGCCCGCGCCGCCGGGCGTGGGTATGGAGTCGAGCTCGGACTTCATGCCGGCGCCGCCGGCTATGCCGCCGCCACCGGGCGTGGGTATGGAGTCGAGCTCGGACTTCATGCCGCCGCCAGCCATCATGCCGCCGCCAGCCATTTTGCCGCCGCCAGCCATTTTGCCACCGCCAGCCATGCCACCGCCAGCTATTCTGCCACCAGCCAAGCCGCCGGCACCGGGCGTGGGAATCGAGTCGAGCTCGGACTTCAGACCGGCGCCACCGCCAGCCAAGCCGCCGGCACCGGGCGTGGGAATCGAGTCGAGCTCGGACTTCAGACCGGCGCCACCGCCAGCCATGCCGCCGCCACCGGGCGTGGGAATCGAGTCGAGTTGAGATTTGAGATCAGGATTGCTCGCGGCCCTTCCAGGGGCTGCTGCTGCTCCGCCTGGACCGATCCAACCGGTGTCGATCTGGGCGCGATCATCCTGTGCTGCTGCTGGTTTGGGACCGCCTGCTCCGGGTGTCGGGATGGAGTCGAGCTGTGCCTTCCAACTCTCGGCGGCGGCTACGCCGGGCGCCCGCACATCGGAGGGCGGAATGGTGTCGTTTTGTGGGTCTTGGGCTGCCTGCTGCTGGAGACGCTGTCTCTCTTGAAGCGGCATGTTTCCTGTCGCTATTCCGGAGCCTGGATTGCCGGGGGCTGGTCTCGGTTGACCCGGAGTCGGGATTGAATCGAGTTGCGATTTGAGATCGCCGGGTGGGCTCTGTCCTGCTTCTGCTGCTGCCGCAGGTGGTATGGAGCTGAGCAAGCTATCCAGAGGATTGCCGGCTGGTTTGCTGCCCGGGGTCGGAATCGAATCCAGTTGCGATTTCATGTCGCCGGCCCCGGAAAGAGCCTCGTGACCCTGGCAAAAGTAATTGTTAGCCGGAGTTCCGGCTCGGGGGATTGGCTTACCGCAAGTCCTGCAGACCTGTATTTGCCCGGAGCTCATGGATTGGGATCTCCTGTTTGTTCCGTTACAATCATGTACCCATCTGAACCGCGATTTCTTTCCACGGTCCTTAAAATGGTACAGTACCTCGTCTGTTGATATCTACTGAGGCTGAACGCTATGAACCGGAAGTCCGGCAAGTCGTCCTCTGACGAGTCCAAACGCCGGGTAAGGCGAATGAGCGAAGACGAGTCAGTTTCTTATAAGCAGAAGCGCGAGGCCGGGAGAGAGCCTCGCCCTGAAGACGAGGGAGGCCGGCCCGGGCGGCGCCCCGAGCGCGAAGAGCGTCCTAACAATTTGCATCTTTATATCAGCCCCCGGCTGCTGGACCTGGCAGCCGAGCTGGCCGACGAGGCGGGAATGCCAGTGCGGCTATTTCTTTGCGAACTCATCAAGAACGGCCTCCTCACTCAAGCCGGAAACACCGGCAAGTCCCGGTATACAGCCGAGTTCGTCTCGGAGAACAAGCGCCGGATCTCTTACTGGCGGCCCGAGTCCGGTGAGGCTTCCGAAATCGAGCAAGGTCGCCCTGGTCAGGGGCGCTTCAGCAGGGAGGAGGAAGGCGAGTATTCGGACCGCGGAAGATCCGGTCACGCCGGTCGGGGCAGGTCTGGCGGTGGCGCCGGTCAGGGCGGAGCCGGCCGGGGCAGAGCCGGTCAGGGCGGAGCCGGCCGGGGCAGAGCCGGTCAGGGCGGAGCCGGCCGGGGCAGAGCCGGGCAGGGCGGAGCCGGCCGGGGCAGAGCCGGTCAGGGCGGAGCCGGCCGGGGCAGAGCCGGGCAGGGCGGAGCCGGCCGGGGCAGAGCCGGTCAGGGCGGAGCCGGCCGGGGCAGAGCCAGTGAGGGCGGAGCCGGCCAGGGCAGAGCCGGCGAGGGCGGAGCCGGACGGGCCAGAGCCGGTCAGGGCGGCAAGACCGGCGGCTATGGCAAGAAAACCGGCGGCGGATTTGGTAAACCTCGCGCCGGTGGCAACTATGCCGGCGGTCATGGCAAGAAAACCGGCGGTTCGGGCGGTCATGGCCGTGGCGGCTCCAGACCCGGTCGAAAAACCAGCCGCTAGGTCTTTGGTTTGCCCACGTATTGATAGAGCAAGAGGATTCGTCCGCCGTGCGGGCCTGTGTCGATGGGCGTAAGCGAGATCATCTGGTACTGGTATCGCATATGCTCGAGAATCGACTTCGACACATCGTCAACCGGCATCACGTCCTGGATGACCAAAAGCGGCTTCTGAATGTATTTTCCGGTCTTTAAATCGACAACATCAGAGAGTTTTGGCATTCCACGGCGCCTCCTTGATTCGAACTTGCGGGTACAAGATATCCCTACATTCTAGTCGCTTGAAAACCCGTGGGATCCAGCACCGCATTCAGTGCTGACTTCCCTGACCTCTATGCCCACCCGGGCTAGCTTTGCCCTGATTTCCGGAAGCGCCCTCCTGGCGGCTTCGACCCCGTTACGATAGCCCTTGCGGGCGTCGGAGCGGCTGGTGGAAATCAAGGAGATTCCGGTGGTGTCGGGATGAATGACTATATCTGCCATGAGCTCTTGCGGATCGTCAATGTCGTAGAGACCCCAGGAGATCATTCGTTGCGCCACGCTGCCGGCTTTGCGAAAGTGGTCCGGGGGGAGCTCGCGAAACGGCTCGTCGATATTGACTGCGATCACGAAATCGGCACCCATCTGCCGGCATTGCTTGACCGGCAGATTGCAGACGACTCCGCCGTCCACCAGGAGCTTGTCTTCGATCGCCACGGGCTTTCTGAGCGAGGGAACGGCGCAGCTGGCTTGCAGGGCGTAGCCGAGATTGCCCTTGCGGATCATGTACGGCTTGCCGTCCAGGAGATTCAAGACTACCGCGGCGAAAGGGGTCTTGAAGGAAGAGATCTCCAGTTGATCGGCGGTAAGCCCTGCCACCAGATATTTTCGAAAAGAATTGCCGCCGTAGAGACCGTCGTAGGGATGGAAGCCGAGCATGCGCGGGGCGAAGAGAAGCGGTGCGGCGACGATGCGAAACCAGAGGGGCACGGTCATGAAATGTCTCATGCCGTTGGCTGTGCGAACTTCCTCATACATCGCCTCCGGCGTCACCCCGGCACAGTAGAAGCCGCCCACCACCGAGCCGATACTGGTGCCGGTCACGCAGTCGAACTTGATTCCGGCCCTGTCCAGCACCGAGAGAGCTCCAACATGAGCGGCTCCGCGAGCCCCCCCGCCGCCGAGAGCCAGGCCGATCTTGGGACGATCTTTTCCCGGCACCATATCGAGGATAGGGCTCTTGAATATTCTTGCTTCACTGCGATCGGCGGCGCATGTCACCTCGAGAGCAGACTCTGCGGCTGAGCAAGATAGACTGAGCGGGGCTAGAAAAGCCAGCAAGGCGACTGTCAAGGCGAGAAAACGGGACATGAGTCCTCCAGCGGGAAACATGCCTAAGAGTATAAACTTCTACTTGCCCGGTATCTCGATCTCCGAACTCTTTATATTCTTCTCTTTAGCCCACTGCGCCGCTCTCTGGGCCTGCATTCCCTTGAGGACTTTGAGCTTGTCCATCATCGTCTCGCCGGGGGCTCCGGGATTGTGGAGAGCGCTCTTGCCGTCCGGACGCCTGAAATTCTGTCCGGGAGGCGGACCCGATTGCTCCGGAATCGGCCTGGTCATGAGCGGTGCCGGAGCAAGAGACTGCGATTTGCTCTGCTGATTGTTCTGATTCTGATTCTGATTCTGACTGTAGCCGGGTCGATTCCGATAATAGGTAGACGGACCCGGAGCCATCCCCTGCTGCAAGCCCAAACGCATTCCCGCCCCGGGATTAATGTTGTGCTGCTTGTCCCGGTGGTACTGCAGATTGTCCCTGGACTGGTCGCCCCGGAATTTCTCCAGGCGTTGCAGAGCGTCGCCCTTGTTCGAAATATAGCCGCCATTCTGCTGTTTGTCCTGAGCCTGGCAGGGGAGGCTGACAAATAATGAAAGAAGCAATATGGTTGTCAATCTGGCGCTCATAGAATCCTTATACCAGATAAGTATGGCTAATTTGTAATCTCAGCCGGATCCTCGTTGTGATCCCGGAGCTGGTTCAGGTCGATCTCGTCTGACTGGAACCTGTCGAGTAGCCCGCTCTCCCGGATCTTGAAGATGATCCGGTCGGCCATGAAACCTTCCGGATTAAGCGAATAGGCGCCGGAGAATGGATATCCGAACAGGAAGACCAGATAGACATTGAGCGAGACGCTGGCTGCCACGACGCCGGTCATGATCAGCTGGAAAGTCAGGCTCTCCACGGCAAAGAGATAGGTGAAAGCAACGGTGGTTATGCCACCGGTAATGAGCACGGCCCAGAGCACCGGCGAGACTCCGTGCATGCTGGAGAGGAGGCGCTTGCGCCGGCAGTCTCCCAGGTTTTCCATCTGGCTCAAGATCCGGGAGCGGATGTCGGTCTGCGAATCGTCCTCGGGTTTGCAACCGATAGCCTGGCGCCAGAGCTGGTCGACGGTGATGGCGGCTTTTTTGCTCACCTGGCACCGGCTCATGGCTTGCCATTCCTCGTCGATCACTATATCGACATAGCTTGCTGCTAGCTTCTTGACTCTCTCTCCGGTCGCGGATGGCAGACCATCCGCCAGGATGAATATATTGGCCACGGCATTGGCCTCCTGCTCGATGGTCACTCGAATCTCCGCCATGGTGTTCATCGTGTCCACGACTATCAGACCGAGGAGAACGGCGTAGAGGGTGCCGATCACCTGGAAGAGGCTGCCGCCTATGTTATTGACCGATTCGCGACTGGGCACGGTGACCCATTTGCGGACCAGCACCGCCCCGGCCGCCGCAACGGCGGAGCTCACTATCACTACAATTGCGCCGATCAGAAGGGCCATGGAGCCTGCTCTCCCTCTAGTAAGATCGCCCCAATTGTATCTCAGAGCTGTTTATCTTTGATTTTCTGTCTCTTCTTCTGCTTGCTGGTCGTGCGGGCGCGACTGTCGTTCTCCTGGCTCCGGTGGGCGCGCCAGGTGCCGCTCCAGCGGATCTGCCCGTGGGTGATCAGCCAGGTGCCGCTCATGCTCCTGCCGTCTTCGCTCATTGTGCCGACATAATGGATCGGGGCATGCTCGCCGGAGACATAGACTTTGGTGAAATTGATTGAAGGAAAGTGATAAGCACCAGATACGGTCGCTTCGCCCAGTTCGTAGTCGTCATGAATGCGGCCGCTCAAGACGCCTTCTTCGACCTCGAGATGGGCGTCGAAGGCGCAGCCGGCATCGGGATTGTGCCTGTATGTATAGAAGCCCCGCCATTTTCCCGAGGCATCCTGTGCCGCTCCGGTCATCGCTCCTCTCTCACTGGACACCGGGAGATTTGAAAACCAGCATTTTCTCCCGGGACATCTCTCTGACTGAATAGGGGATTCCTCCGAGCCCCAGCCCGGAATCGTCCCTGCCTCCGAAAGGCATCCAGTCCACCCGGAATGCCGTATGGTCGTTGACCATGACCGCGGTGGCATCGAGTCTCTGACCGGCATAGAGAGCGCGATCGAGATCTCGGGTGAAGACCGATGCCTGGAAGGCGAAGGGGAGGCTGTTGGCCTGATCGATGGCTTGATCTATGGAGTCGTATGAGTAGATACAGACCACCGGACCGAAGATCTCTTGAGTCGAGACATGGGTGTTGACGGCGGGATCGAGTATGACTGTGGGTTGGAAGCAATTGCTCTCGAGCCTCTCGCCGCCACCGGCTATGATGCCGCCGGTACGGGCAGCCTCAGCCACCCAGCTCTCGATCCGGTCGACTTCCCGGGCGGCGATCAGGGGCCCGACATCGGTGGTCCGATCGGCCGGATCACCGACTTTTAGCTTGCCTGCCTGGGAGGCGATCAGTCCGGCGAGATGCTCGGCGTGAGCCCTGGGCGCGAATATCCTCTGTACCGAGACGCAGACCTGACCGGCGTGGTAGAAACCACCTTTCACCAGTAGTGGTATCATCGCATCGAAGTCGGCGGTCTCGTCGACCACTACCGGAGCGGCGCCTCCATGCTCGAGACCGCATCGTGTACCGGCGGCTATTCGGGAGCGCAAGTACCAGCCCACCCGGGCCGAGCCGATAAATGAGAGATAGCCTACCCGGGCGTCGGTGGCGAGGCGCTCCGCCAGTTCGTCCGAGCATACGATGGCACGGCACCAGGCTTCCGGAAGACCGGCTTCATGAATGAGGCGCACCACCTCGAGACAGGAATTGGGCGTGGCCAGAGCCGGTTTGACGATGACCGGGCAGCCGGCGGCGATGGCGGTGACGGTCTGGTGAATGATCAGATTTACCGGATGGTTGAACGCCGAGATCGAGACCACCACGCCCGCCGGCTCGAAGAATGTAAAGGCCAGCCGCTCCGTGGAGGATCTGGTCAGTCCCATGGGCACCTGGGTTCCGGAGAGATTGCCCACAGCCTGTGCCGCCAGCTTGACACCCTGGATTGCCCGATCTACCTCGATGGCGGTATCGACATAGGGCTTACCGCCCTCTTCCAGGGCGGTGAAGATCAGGGTGTCCTTGTTCTTTTCCATCAGGGCCGCCAGCCTCTCGAGAATCTCGATACGTCGATAGGGCGGCAGCCAGAGCGAGCGATTGTCGAAATGAGCCCAGGCTTCCGTCAGGGCTTCTTCCACCCGTGCTTCCGAAGCCAGCTCCAGTTCGCTTATCACTGCTCCGTCGAAGGGGGAGCGGACTTCGAGAATATCGGCCATGGGAATCCTCCGTTGTATTATTTATAGACGATTTTATCGGAGTCTGAGGAAATGGAACTCGTCTATCAACTTCACGGCGTCGTGGACCTTCTCAGGATGCACCTGGGAACTCTGGTGGCGACCCTGGAGGCTTATCCCCGCATCACCGTGGCGGTGCTCACCGCTGCCTGCGCCTTCGGTCTGGTGCTGGCCGGCAATATTTTCAAGCTCTTCGGCAAAGTCATCTGGTTGCTGGGTGTGATCGTCTGCACGGCTATGCTGGTGGCGGCCCTGGCCTTCTCCTTCCTGACTTTTGTCCGATAAAGGCTGCCGATAAAGATTGCTCGGGAGCTGATACTACTCGTAGTGTCAAAATTAAGAAAATCTGAAACCGTTCCGCTGGTTGCTCGGGCCGGTTAGACGCGGCGAGTTTGTTGGAATATATGATCTGATCTGTTTGATTTCAGACCCGAGAACATGCACTGGCCGACCCCGCAAGAGTATAACGAGGCCATCCAGACACCGCTCATCAGCTTCGGCGACAGCGACCTGAGAGAAGGTACTCTGGCCCTCACCGCCCTGGGAATTCCCCGGGCGATGACCGGCGCTTTCGCAAGCGTGTACAAGATCACCACCGCCACCGGCCACTGGGCCCTGCGCTGCTTCCTGAGCAACAGGCCGGACCAGAAGGAGCGCTATCGGAAAATCAGCGACTTCGTTCTCATGGACGAACTCGAAGCCACCGTGCCTTTCTACTATCTCGAGGAGGGTATAAAGGTGCACGGATCCTGGTACCCTCTTTTGAAGATGGAGTGGGTCTACGGAGACACACTCGATCTCTATATCCAGGACAATTACCGCGATCGAGGCGCCATGGCGGATCTGCTGGCTCAGTTCGACGAGCTGGCCGGAGCGCTCGACGGTGCTGGTATCGCCCACGGTGATCTTCAGCATGGCAATATCATTATCTCCCGGGACGGACTTCGCCTGGTGGATTACGATGCTCTTTTCGTTCCGGAGCTTGCCGGAATGCTCAGCCTCGAGCTCGGGCATCCGAACTATCAGCACCCCGAGCGCAATGAGTATCATTACGACACGATCGTGGACAATTTCTCCTGCTGGTTGATCCACTATTCCTTGCTGGCTCTTTCCATCGATCCGTCCCTGTTCGAGCAGTTCGACGGCGGTGACGATTGCATACTTTTCCGGCGAACAGACCTCCGGGCACCGGAGTCCTCCAGGCTATTCAAGACTTTGTTCGAGCACCGGAGCGATGAGATCGCCGAAGGGGCCGCGCTTCTCATGCGAATGCTCTGGGCGCGCCCGAGCGAGATCCCCGAGTTGCATGCCGACCGGCAGGAGCTGGACTTCCTGCCGACAGTGAAGCCCGAAAGCGGCGAGGAAGCCGAGAAGGCGAGGAAAGCCAGAGCGCTCTATCATCAGCCTTCCGAGGGAGGCAATGATGTCTTTCTCGGCACTCGCTTCGAGAAGGACGGTGCGGTGTCCGAGACCGTAGACCGCGAGGCGCCTTCGTCCAGATCGCCATCGTCTCTGAGGAAGGGAATGAGCCGGGTTAAGAACCGTGCCGCCAGCATGGTCGATACTTTTCACGGTACTCTCAGCCCCTATTCCTGGTTCAGCCAGCGTCTGCGCAAAGCCGACAGGCTGTTCCACCAGGGGGACTATGACGGAGCCTCCGCCGCCTATCTGACTCTTTTCAAACGGACCGAGAAAGGCAAGCTCAAAGAGAATCGATTCGCTCTCTTGATCAATATGGGTTTCTCTTTCGCCATGCAGGGCAATCTCTCCCTTGCCCAGAACTACTTCTTCCTGGCTGGAAAAGAGCCAGGCATAGGCGCGCGCAAAGAGGCTCAGGCTGTTTTCCTGCTCAGTGTCGTCCGCTATCTCAAGGAGGAGGAGGAGGAAGCTTACAAGCTCTTTCGGAGCAACGACTATTTGAAGGACAAGCTCACCGATCTGTTGAGTATAGAAGGTCCCATGAGCCCCTTCATACGGAGGCCGGAGGTCTTCTTGATGCTCTGCCGCTTTCTTGATCGTCTCGAGAAAGAGTCGCTTTTCGACAGTTCGTCCCGGCTCGAGATCTGGCTCTCGGTGGCATTTCTCTACTGGACCATCAAGGACAGGACCTCGGTGGACCTGGACAAGCGCGCCGTTCGTGTCTATATAGAAGCCTGCAACTTCTACTTCGAGAAGGACGAGCACCGCCGAGCCTGGGATTGTTTCCACCGGTCCCTGGACATATGCGCTCTGATCCAGGCCAAAGAGCATACCGAAGACGAGCCGGACAGCAAGAGCCTGACCGGGCTTTTCAGCGCTGCCGGGATCGACCTGGCCGATTCGTCCATGTCCACCGATTCTCTCCTTTTCCTTCAAATGCGCTGGCAGCTGGAGCAGGTGGAGAACGGCGATGGTCTCAAAGACCTGCTTGCTCGCCTGGAGGCGAACGACAGCCGGTTCATCTTGACCTGTCTCGAGACCTGCTTCTCCGATGACACCTTCTCGACAAGGTTCGAGCCTGTAGACCTGATGCGCTGGGCGCACCAGAACTGCTACAACAAGACTCTCGTGAGTCTCAAGTCCCTGGTGCTCAAATATGGCAGCCTCGGTTCGATCATCGAATATTTCGACTATCTCTACGAGCGTGACGAAGAGCTCGAGGCCGGAGAGTTTTCCCTCGCTGTTCTGGGAGTCCGGGATCGGAATTTCGTCAGGAAGCTCCTGCTCATGGCCTTTTCCTGTGGCTATGTCAGTCTTGCCGGTCTGATCGCCTGCCAGTTCGTGGAGAACGCCAGCGAGAGCGAAGGCAACGAGCTCCTCACGACTCTTCTCGAAACCGGGGCTTCCGAGGTGATCAGCTGGGTCATCTACAGTCTGGCCCGCAAGAGGGATCTTGATGCGGTAAGAAGAGTCGGCAGTTTCATGAACGCCGTTACACAGATGACCACGATCATGAGCCCCTTCGATCAGATTTATGCCGATGAGTATTTCATGACCGTCACCCACCTGGCCCGTCAGGGTGGTCCCTGCCTCGCCAGTCGCTACGAGTGGGATATGGCCTTGCGGAACATCCTCAGAGAGCGGTTCGGCGACAGGGCTTATGTGCCGGTTTGAGACGAACCGCCCGGAGTATTCGATGAGCAAGCTCGACTGGAAAATGCTCAGGCCTCATCGACCGCTTTTGATAGCGGCGCTGGCTGCGGCTCTCCTGGGCTGGATAATCTTCTCCTACATATACAACAACCAGCCCGGTTGCCCGCAGTGCGGAAATGCCGATGAGGTCGTCTATACCTACAAGAGTTACGAGCGGGCGCCGAAAGAGACATTCTCTCTGGAGAGATTCGGCCCCATCGGAATCTGCCGTCATACAGGAGGCTTCGCAGGGGCATTCGAGCCGCATTTCTGCTGGTATTGCTACCGGTGCCAGAAACGGATCATCAAGCCGCCCAACTGGCGGCAGAAAGGCTGACGAGATCTACATAGTCGCCATTTCGAGGTTGTCGAAGCTGCGGCGCGAGAATTTGATGTATTCGATTTTGCGCTCCAGGGCGCCCACTATGGCCTGGCAGAAATTCGGTCCTTCGAAGCTCCGGGCCAGATCAAGACCGCCGGCGGTGAAAACATTGATCTCCATGAGCTTGTTGCCGACTATATCGAGCCTGGCAAAAAAGATTCCGTCCCGGATCAGTTTCGGTCGAACCACTTCGGCAATCTCGAGTATCTCGTCTGTGAGCTCGGCCCTTTCGAAGGAGGCGGTGGGCGGCATCCCGTGCTCGGCGGCGATGATCCGGCGGAAAGCGGCGTATTTGCCTTTGAAGCGCAGGGGCTGGCCGTTCACCAGAAATAGCCTGGTGTCCCCTTTGCTGGCTTCCTCGATATATTCCTGGGCGACGATATAACCACCATCGCTGAGGACGTCGATGATCTGATTGAGGTTCGATGTCTCGGTGCTTCTCACCTTGAAGATTCCTTTCCCGCCGAAACCCTGGAGGGGCTTGAGGATGATGAAGCCTTTCCGTTTGCTGGCGAAGGCTTTGATGTGCTCGCGATTGCGGGTGATGATCGTTTTCGGTCGCACGTTCTGGGGGAAGAGCTGGAAATAGAGTTTGTTTCGAGCGTGGGAAAGACCGTTGGGATCGTTTAGCACCAGGACGCCGTTGCGCATGGCGGCCCTCCCGAAATCGATCCCGACCCGGCGCGCCCAGTGCCTGCTTTCGGGCTCACGGGCAGGATCGAAGCGGAGGAAGAGAACGTCGAGATCGTCAAGAGTGATCTCCTCTACGCGAGCCTGCTTGCTTTTCAGATCTTTCAGATAAGCCTCGCTCGATTTGTACTTCTTCTTAGGCACGTGCCTGGCGACGGCTTTCACCTTGTCGTCTTCGTCGTAGATGAGATCGTCCACCCCCATCACCCAGGCTTCGTGATCCCGGCCGATGGCAGCCAGGGCCAGACCATTCGTGGTGTAGTGCGAAAGCTCTTTCTGAACGTCGTTGACGAAAAACCCGATTCTCATCTCATCTCGGTCTTGAACAGGGAACCTGAGTCTGACACATTATGCCGCCGATTTGAAGCAGGTTTATACTTACGGCATGGACTTTCCTCTTGGCGATGAGCTGAAGACGAGCATGGTCGCTACGGGCGTCTGGCATGAAGGCGCTCCTCTGCCCATGGAGCGTCTGGCCCGGGTGCCTGTGACCTATGTCGATTTCGACGGGGGGCTGAACGAGAACGGCGAGATTATTGTCATGGATGTCATCGCCGAAGCCGTGGCTGCTCTATTCGAGAGACTGAGAATCATGGAGTTCCCGCTGGCCTCCGTGCGGGGTCTGCATCATTATGGTGGCAGCGACGATGATTCCATGGCTGATAACAATTCCTCCTCTTTCAATTGCAGGCTTGTGGAAGGCAGCTCCTCTTTCTCGCTACACGCTTATGGTCTGGCCATCGATATCAATCCGCTCAATAACCCCTACGTGGTTTTCGACGAGCCGGAAGGCAAGGCGACTATCTTCCCTCCGGCCGGCTGGCGATTCATGAACCGGCGTCTGCAGCGCCCGGGAATGGTAGAGAAGATTGCGCCGGTCTTTGCCGAACTCGGATTCCCGATCTGGGGAGGCGACTGGACCACCCCTATCGACTATCATCATTTTCAAGTTCCCCGGGGCCTGGCGGAGCTCCTGGCCCTCTCGGGCCCCGCCGAGGGGCGCCGGCTCTTCGCTCTGGCTCGTTGCCTGGGCGGTCTCAAGCGCATGCCCTCAGGCGAGTCTTTGCAGGCTTGCCTGACCGCCTGCGACGGCGACTGCTATGCTCTATTAGAGACGAATGCAAAGAACTGGTGCTGATCAGGCTTCCGAGCGAGCCAGCGCTTTCAGCTTGCGTCTGCGCAGGACTTTGTGGCGCCGGTGGGCGAAGCTCGAAGCAGCCAGGCTGGCGACTCTGATGGGCCGCTTCTCTTTCATCTTGGGACCGGGATTGAACCAGCCTATCAGTCCGATTGCTTTCAGGATGCGAATGGTCATGAAAGAGACATCGATCTCGTGCAGTCTCATGCCGTTGCGGGCGGCGCCCGGGTAGGCGTGGTGGTTGTTGTGCCAGCCTTCGCCCAGGGCGAGGATGCCGACCCACCAGACATTGACTCCATCGTCTTCGGTGGCGAAGTTCTTATAGCCCAGACGCGGAATATGACAGACGACATTGAGCATCAGCGGCACGCCGAAGATGGCCAGGGAGCCGATGGCATTGGCCAGGGCCACTTGCCATCCGAAGAGCGCCCAGAGGACCAGACGAAACGCTATGCAGATCCCCAGGCAGAGGAAATTCATGGCGGTGATATTGCCGTTCTGGTCCAGGAATCTGTAGAACGGGTCGTTATACATGTCCTTGCACTGTACGGACGGTATCACATGGTCCGGATACTTCTTTTTCATCAACCAGCCGACGCTGGCATTGAAGAGACCGTACTTGGGCGAATGCGGATCGAGCTCGGTGTCCACGAAGCGGTGATGAGCACGGTGCATGGCAGCCCACCACATGGGAGAGCCCTGAAGACCCAGATAGGCGAGGGTCACGAAAAAGTACTCCACCGGTTTGGGGCAGGTGAAAGAACGGTGCGAAAGAAGACGGTGATAGCCGATGGTCATGCCCAGACCATGGATAACGTAGGACACCAGCAAAATTGCGAGGAACTCGATCACGCGTGTGCTCCTTCAATTGGACCGCTTGCCAGTATCGCATGTTTTGGGCAGGATTGAACCGGGACATTGATGTAAAGGGCTCAGATCTTTAAGGCTCGACATTACTTCATCGGGTAGTCGAGTGCAGAGAAGCGAGTTCCAGCCGATAGACCGCTCGCGGTCCGACAACCTTAAATGATTGTCAGCCTGATACAAATCTGTAAATACAGGCAGGTGGGCACTTTCGGGTGCCCTCCCCGGTTTTTGCTGTCACGTCTATAAAAGATAAATCAGCACAAGAAACGGACAGGCGGGCACTGAAAGTACCCGCCTGTCTGTTTTGTCTGAATTTTTTCGTCTGAACGGACCGATTACCAGTTACCGGTTCTCGGTCTCGAGGCATTCACGACAATCTTTCTGCCATCCACGGTATTGCCGTTGAATTGCTCGATGGCGGCTTCCGCCTGCTCGGCATTCTCCATCTCCACGAAGGCGAAACCGCGTTTTCGGCCGGTTTCTCTATCGATGGGCATGGCTACGGATTTGACGTTTCCGGACTGGGAGAAGAGTTTCTCCACGTCGGTCTCGTCGATACTGAATGGGAGATTCCCTACATATAGTCTTGTATTCATTTAACTCACTCTGCATTGGAAGCTGCGGCCCGAACAAAAGATGCCGCAAGCGAGCTTCTCTCGAAGCGTGGGTACAGTATGACAGCTTGAGCGTCAGGTATCAAAGACCTGTGCCCCGACAGCTTAACATTGCGGATGAGAGAAATCTCAAATAGTCCGGGTTGTGCCACCATATATGGTGAGGCACTGCTGTCGAGCCCTGAAGTCCGAGCCAGTCCGGTTTTGAGGGTCGGAGACCGGGGTAGAAAGAATATGCATCCGGAGTTGAGCGTGAAAGAGAAAGACCTGTCTTCACTCCCGCGTGCCGGGCTCTGTACCGTCTGCGGCAAGCCCGCAGGCGGCATCTCGAGCGGCTCCATGACCGGCTGGATCTTCCAGGACCGTCGCTGCACCTGCAGCAAGACGCCTGCCCGGGCGATCCTTCCCGATTCTTTCCAGATCCTGGGCGAGCTCGGCTCCGGGGGCATGGGGACGGTTTACGAAGTCCATGACCATACCAGGCAGTGCCGTGTGGCAATCAAAGTCCTGTCTTCCGAGCTGGCCTCGGACGAGGCTGCTGCCGGGCGCTTCCGGCATGAGGTGGAAACCGCTGCTTCGCTTGACCATCCCAATCTGGTGAGAGTTTTCGGCTCAGGCCAGGGACCCGGAGGAATCCCCTACCAGGTCATGGAGTTTCTCGACGGTCCCAGTCTTTCGAGCCTCATCGAAAGGGAAGGTCCTCTCGATGAGAAGCGGGCTCTGGGTATTTTCGACCAGATCGCGGCTTCTCTGGAGTATGCTCACCAGAGGAAGGTCATTCACCGGGACCTGAAGCCGAGCAATGTCATAGTCCTGGACGAGGACGGAAGCGACCGGGTAAAGGTCCTGGATTTCGGAATCGCCAAGGTCCTCTCCGGCAAAGCCACTACCAAGTTGACCCAGACCGGCGAGATCCTGGGCAGCCCGTTCTACATGTCCCCGGAGCAGTGTCAGGGCGACCGGATGGGACCGGCCTCGGATATCTATTCTTTCGGCTGTCTCATGTACGAGACTCTCACTGGCAGTCCCCCTTTCAAAGATGAGAGCCCGGTAAAAGTAGTTCTCCAGCATCTCTACGATCCTGCCCCGAAGCTTACCTGTCTCAAGGATGTACGCGGTCTAGCCGAGATCGTGGCTAACTGTCTCGAGAAAGAGCCGGGCAGCCGCTACCGCTCCATGCAGGCACTCAGAAAGGATCTGGAGCGGGCTTCCCGGGGACAGACAATCAAGATGCGCCGGCGCCGTTCTCCCTCTCCTGTAAAGGGAAAATCATTTCGCAATCTCGCCCTGGTGATTCTCGCTCTTCTGGTGATAGCGGGGACCTGCACGGTGTTTGTGCTCAAAGATGATTTCAAGTGGCTTTCGGACTTCTCGTCCCTCAACCTGACCGCCAAGAGCGAGCTGGACAGGAGGAAGGCGATCGCCCGCCGGCTTGTGGCGACAGCCGATCCATACAACAAGCCTTTCGCCCTGCTCCTGCTGGCCAGCGAGGAGTATGCCGGTAAAGATCTGGAAGGCGCCAGGCGGGATTGTCTTTCCGGTCTGGACATCCTTTCGGAGCGACGGGACAGGAGCCAGAATCAGATTCCATTCTGGCGCCTCCTGTACAAGATCGAGCTGGATAGCGGTAATCTCGAGGAGGCTGAGCGAGATCTGCGATCGATTCTCGCCATCGTCCGTGACCCGGACCGCAATAAGCCCGGGGTCAAAGGCCTGCGCGCCCTGGGCCGTTTCTATCTTCCCCAGGCTCCGGGCAGCGAGAGCCAGGCCCGGGCCGAGTTTGTGGAGGCATGCCTGATGAGGGATCTCGATATCGGTGATGGCAAGTTTTTCGAGACCGTCCTGGACCAGGCCAGGCAGGGTGAATCGAAAGAGTCGCTGGCCAGGCTCTTGCTTCGCTTCGCCAACCTCCTCTATCTTGGAGCGAACAGCTCGCAAACCGACCGGGCCCGGTCCCTGCGGTCCGAGGCCGGGCAGGTGATCGCCGGCCTGCCTGAAAGCCAGGCAGGCTCGCTCGAGCAGGCTCTGGCTGCTGACTTTCTGGCTCAGGGCGAAATCGACAGAGCCCTGGCCATTTACGAGAAGAAAGGGGCGAGCCGGCAGGCCGGAATTCTCGACAAATTGCGTCTGGCCTACGCCCTCTTGCTTGCCGGCAACGACGACCGGGCTTTCAAGATCTACCGGGAGTCCCTGGCGCAGATCGAGGGACGTCCGGATAGCTTCGAAGGGCGGCGGGTGTTGCGCTCCTACGCCAGCGCCCTGATGAGCCGGGGAAAATATGAGGATGCCAGGGCTCTACTGGAGAGGCTTCATGAGATCTATGCCGGAGCGCAGAATCCCATGCGCCGGGCTACGGTGGGAGTGAAGATCGCCTCCTGTCTTTCCGGGGAAGGCAGAAAGCAAGAGGCGGAAGAAGCCCTGCAACGGGCTCTCGGCGATTTCGATCTGGTGCGAGCCGGACCTCTGCAGCAGGATAGTTATATATTCGAGAAGGCGAGGCTCTATGGAGAGTGCGCTGCTGTCGGCAAAGGGCTAGGCGAGAGCGAGCAGGCGGAGAGACTCGAAGCGGAAGCAAAAAGGCTGATGTCCTCGCTTCCCCGGGCGGTTCAGGTGCGTCTGGAGCTTCTCGACCGTGACAAACGCATCGTCGACTCGGATCTCGATCTGGACTCGATATCGAAATGAACAGGCGCGAGGCAGCACGAAAAGAGATTGCTCTGAGCTGTCCCCATTGCGGGCGCAATCGCTCGAAAACTCCTCACGGCTCCTTTTCCGGATGGCTCTTCCGTTCCTGTACCTGCGAGGTCTCGGCTGTCGGCAATACAGAGAGCCGCGGCGAACCCGAGAGTCTTCCCGTCCTGCCGGATAACTTCGAGCTGGTGCGTGTAATCGGCCGTGGGGGGATGGGCACCGTGCTCCAGGTGAAAGAGAGGGTTACCGGTGAGCATCTCGCCCTCAAGCTCCTCCATGCCGCAGACGATCCGCTGGCGGTCAGACGATTCGAGCAGGAGGCAGCCTCCGCATCTGTGCTCGACCATCCCAATCTGGTGGCGGTGAAGGATTACGGCTTGCTCGGCGAGGGCTCCCCTTATCTCACCATGGAGTATACCGAGGGCGAGACGCTGGCCGAGATTATCGAGAAACAGGTTTTCCTGGACGAAAAAGAGGCACTGGAGATCTTTATCCAGATAGCCAATGCCATGGCTCATGCTCATTCCCGGGGGGTCATCCACCGCGACCTCAAGCCCGGGAATATCATCGTCGAGCAGTCAGGCGGCTATCCCCTGGTGAAGATCGTCGATTTCGGCATCGCCAGGCAGGTGGAAGGAAGCACCATATCGACCATCACACGCACCGGCGAGGTCTTCGGCAGCCCTGAATATATGAGCCCGGAGCAGTGTCGGGGAGACCTGATCGACCAGCGCACCGATATCTATTCTCTCGGCTGCGTGATGTACGAATGTCTCACGGGCCGCTCGGCGTTTGCTGCTCCGAATCCGGTGAAAGTAATTCTCAAGCAGCTTCACTACAATGTCGGCGGGTTTCGCCGCAAATACCGCACGCTGGACATCAGCGAGTCTATGGAGTCGATTGTCTGTCACTGTCTCGCCAAGGCTCCCGATGAGCGCTACCAGCACATGGCCGAGCTGGTCAAGGATCTGGAGTTCGTTTTCGCGGGCGGGCCGCCCCTGGTTCTGCTGGATCAGGTCAAGCGCGCCCAGCAAAAAAGCGACCGCATCTGGCAGTTCGCCCTGATACTTTTTGCGGTCTCATTCCTGCCTTATCTCTATCTGTTCGAGAGCTTCGATACGGTGACCGCCGTGATCGCATTTGCGAAATGCTTTTTCATGCAGTCATGCATTTTCGTGATTCTCTATTTCGTTTTGAGAGTAGGCTTATTCATGCGCGGTCTGAGCGCCGCTTTCAAGAACGGCACGAATTTCTATGCCGGGGACGGCTGGCTCAGCCTGCTCTGCTTTTGTCTCATCCTGGAGTCTCTGGGGGCGGCATTTTTCGCTCTTCTCTTCCTTCTCGACTTAAACGGAATCCGAACCGGTATCGAGATGGAGAGGATAAATACAGTGGGTCTGACGGTGCTTGTCCTGGCATTTCAATTCGCTTGCGGCGGGATCTGGCTGATCCGCCGGGCCAGGGGCTCTTCCGGTCATTTCTGGTAGCTGGTGAAGGCAAGAAAATACGCACTCGGCTGGCGACCGGGTGCGTATTCGGGGGAGTCGGATCAAAAAAACTTGCTTACTCTTTCTGGGACGCCACCGATATCAGGGAGTTCCCGAGAATCCGGCTCATTAGCATGCTTTAATATAAACAGCTCTACTAGTAGAATAGGGTCTGGTTTACAAGGGACTACAGGGATCACCATGTCAGGCGGTCAGGAGAATAGCTCACAACAAGGTGGCGCCGCCCAACGTCTGCAGAGACTGGTCGCCAAGCCCGGGCCGCAAGACCTGAGACGTTTCCTGACTTTCTGCCAGACCGAGAAGAACGTCCTTTTTCAATTCGTCTGGAAAGATCCGGGCATCAATGAGGAGTTTCTCCTCACCATAATCGGCCGCGAGGAAGGAGCGCCAGAGTGGCGAATGCTTTCCCGCTCCGGGGCCGGCGCTCTGGAGCTCTGGTATGCGGTGGGTGCCGACGTCGAGTCGATTCAGAGCCGGATCAATACTTCTTTGCAGTCCATGGTCCGGACCGGCCAGGAGAAGGTCGGTTTCGACACGATGAGCAAGCTCCCCAGAGTGGTCGAGCTATCCGGAGACTCTTCCGACGATTCTTCTGTTAGCGGTTCTGTTAGCGGTGGTCAGGCGGCAAGCCAGAGCTTCGATGCCACCAGGACTTTCGACAGCGTACCGATATTCGGAGACTCGAGGTTGATGACCAGCGCGCCGGAGGTCCTCAAAGGCAACCTGGCTATCGTCAGCATCACCAATCTGCTTCAGTCCATCAAGCTCGATCGAATGTCCGGGCGTTTGAGAATCCAGAGACAATCTTCGTTTGCCGATGTCTTTTTCGAGGATGGCGTGCCGACTCATGCCGAAGGCAGCCGGGGTGTCGGAGAGGAATGTCTGCTTCAGGCTATCTGCTGGCAGGACGGCGACTTCCAGTTCGAGCACAAACTCAAGACCGACGAGAAAACCATCTCCACCGCTCTCGATCGCCTGGTGCTCGATGGTGCCATGTTGATGGACTGCACCGTCTATTTGAAAGGCGCCGGTTTGCAGATGGGCTCGGTGCTGGTGAGCCGGGACCCGTCCCTGACCGCCGACCGTGTGCCGACTGTGCTCAGGGAAAAGCAGAGTTACGACCCGGAGCTCGAGACGAAAGTCTATGCCATGATCGACGGGCGCCGCACGGTGCAGGAGATCGTCGAGGGACTCTGGCTCACCCGCAGCCGCTGGGTCTTCGCCATCGCTTCGCTTCTCCGGCTCGATCTGATCACTCTCCGTCAATCGGGCGGGCGCTCCGCCGCGGTCGAGCCCAAGGCTCTCGATCCGTCCCTGATCGAGAGCGTCGAGAACAAGCTCTTACGTGATGATACCGGGCTTTACGATTACTCATCCTTCCTCTACCTGCTCAATCATCACATCAATAGCGAACCCGATGTTCCCCTGTCGGTGATCCTGCTCGCTATCAACTCCGGCAGGGATCAGGGCGAGGGTCGCTCGACCTTGAGTCCGGAGGGTTTTCAGTTGCTCTGGCGGGAGATAAGCGGAGTCGCCAATTTCCGGGGCATAATTTCCCATTACGAGAACGATCTGGGTTTGCTTCTTTTCAATACCGAGTTCGCCGCCGCGGAGAAAATCGCCCGGGCGATCCTCAAGTCGCTTCCCTCGAGCATTCTCGAGCTGGCCATGACCAGCACGGATTCGACGTTTTTGACCATCGGTTGTGCCTCATTCCCCGAAGATGCCCAGGATATGCCGACTCTCCTGGCGGTGGCGGAGAGCGCCCGGGAGCGGGCCAGGCAGGACCTCGGAGGCGCTGTCATGGCCCGGGATCTGGACGTCTAGACTGGAGCCGCTTGCTTGAGAGAAGAACTCTGTAAGATTTGCGGGAGCCCGAGGTCGTTAGATGGCTCCGGCAGTCTCACGCAATGGCTGAGCCGCTGCCGTTGCTCTCAGTCCGGCTCCACCGGTGACCAGACGGAGCAGCACTCTGTCTGCCGCACCTGCGGGAAGAGGCAAGCCCGGGGGAGGAGCGGCTCTCTGACCCAGTTTATCTTTCGTTTCGATCTCTGCACCTGCCAGGCTCCATCGGGGACCCGGTCCGGCGATCCGCCAGGGCCCCGGATGGCTGGTTTGTCGGAAGCTGGCGCCGAAGCTCTCGATTTACCGGCTGACAGCTTTCCGTTCGGTCGCTATAGACCCCTCCAGCTCCTGGGTAGTGGCGCCTCAGGTGAGGTCTACAAGGCTTTTGATCCGCTCCTCAAGAAATTCGTGGCTGTGAAGGTGCTGAGGACTCTGACAGCGGCTCAAATGGTTTCTTTCCAGGAGGAGGCCAGGGCGACCAGCAAGCTCAATCATCCAGGCATAGTGCGCCTGCTCGATTTCGGCGTGACCCCCGGGGGCACGCCGTATATGGTTCTGGACTTCATAGACGGCACCGTGCTGTCCGAATATCTCGAAGAGAACGCGCCGCTGAAGTGGACCGAATGTTGCGACATCGCTGTCAAGCTCTGCGAGGCGCTTTCCTATGCGCACGATCATCGCGTCCTTCACCGCGATATCCAGCCGGGCAATGTCATCCTGAGCCGGGACGCCGGAGCCCTTTCTGTGCACCTGATCGATTTCGGGCTGGCCAAGATCATTCAGGATCAGCAGAGCTGGCGAGAATTGCCGGAGGGCTCACAGACCCTTGCCGGCACGCCTTTCTATATGAGCGCTGATACCGCCCGCGGTCTGCCATATGATCGGCGCTCGGAGGTCTACTCCCTGGGTTGCCTAATCTTCGAGATGCTCGCCGGCCGCCCGCCTTTCATTGGAGGCAGCCCTCTTGAGACCCTGGCCAGGCACGCTGAGGAGATGCCGCCGGCCCTTGCCGACCTGATCGGATCGGACATCGTTCCGGGCTGGCTTCAAAATGTGGTGGAGAAGTGTCTCGCCAAGGAGCCCGGCGATCGATACGAGACAATGGAGTCTCTGGCCGCCGCTCTGCGAATCGCAGAAGGTGAGGTGGGGACCGACAGGGAGAATGTCAAGACAGTCTCCGGGTCTTCCCGCGCACGGCTCGATTTTCCGTTCAAGCACTCGGTTATTGCCGTGGCACTGATAGCGGTGGCAGGATTCTACGCCACAGTCGGTTTGCGGGAAGGCAGTGCACCGGTTCCGGAAAGGGAGGTGGAGAAAACAGCGTCGGAGCTGAATCCGAGCGCCCTCGACGGCTGCTACGACCCCGTTGCCCGCAAGCTCGATGGCCGCATGCTGGTGGACGATGAGAATAGCGTGGAGCTGGGCAAGTTCAAGGATGCAATCGAAATCGATCTCTCTATGTGCGAGGTGACCGACAAGGTTTTTGCGCGGATAGACAGCCCGCGCCTCCGCATTCTTCGCCTTGCCGACACCAATGTCAGCTCCCTGGGGAATATCGAAAGAATCGAGTCGCTGGAGGAGCTCTATCTAGGCAATACGGCGGTGGGCAATCAGTCTCTGCGACGCCTTGCGAGGCTGCCCAGTCTTCACTGTCTCGATCTGTGCCGCACCGAGATCGACGGAGGCGCCATCGGCGATCTTCTCGAGCTCGACGGACTGTCAAGTCTGGATCTCAGGCACACTGCTCTTACCGAACAGGAAGTCGGGGAGATAGCCAGGCGAATGCCCGCTTGCTCGGTCAATTTCAACGAGCAATCCGCGATCCCGATTTCTCAGCAAAAGCTCGCGGAGTTGACTGCCCGGGGTCGCTATCGGGAAGTGATTGAGCAGACGGCTCGGTTTATCGAGATGATTGAGAAGGAGCAGGGCAAGGATGCCACTATTCTGGCTTTCCTCTGCTGTATCCACGGTCAGAATTGTCTTTTAGACGGCCGGCTCGATGCAGCCAGGGCCTCTCTGGACCGGGCCATCGCGATCTGCGAGCGCCGCGGGGAGAGGGTCTGGATCGTGCCGGCGCTTCTTTCGCGGTGTTCTCTTGCTAGCCGGGAGAAGAATCAGGTCGATCTGATCAGGTTTGCCAGAGAGCTTTGTCAGGCGACCGAGAAACGATATGGAGAGTCGCCGGAGCTTTGCGCTCAGGAAACACACCTGGCCGATGTGCTCACGACCCACGGCAATTTCGAGGAGGGGCGGGTTCATTACGAAAAGGCCGTGGCAATCGGTGCCGGTATCGAGGCACCTGCACCGGCGCTGGTGCGATCTCTTTCATGGTCCGCTCAGCAGCTGTACCGATTTTATCGAGCGGAGAAGAATTTCCCCGCGGCTGAGCGACATTCCAGGCTGGCGGTCGGTTACTGGCAGAGACTATCGGGGCAGGAGGCCGCCAGCAATGCCGGTCTTATTTCGGATGCCTATTCGATCCTGGCTACCAGCCTGATCGACGGAGGCAAGCTCGAAGAGGCGATCAGGGCTCAGGAGACCAGTGTCGATATAGCCAGAAGCCACAATCTCGAGAGTCTCGAGAAGCAGCTTGGAAAGCTCGCCCGGATGAAAAAGGCGCGACGCTAGCACCCAGTGAGATTCCTACTGCATGAGAAGGAGACCGTCCAGCCTGCGTCGCGGATTGCCGGGCTGGGGCTTGCCGAATAGCTTTACATCGAGCCTGTTCAAACGGGTGATGATGTCGTCGCTTTCGAAGGTCCTCTTGAAGTAGCGCTGCTCGAGCTCGTCCAGGTGTTTGTAGACCGTGTCGAGCTTTTGATTGACGGCGGCCGGGGCAGCCGATGTAACCGCCGCTTTGACCGGATTCTTGACCGGATTCTTGAGCGGAGCCGGCTTTTTCTGGGCTAATGGCTGGCTGGGAGCCGGCGTTTTGACGGGTGCCTGCTGCTGAGGCTCTTTCGGAGGCGGTGGGGCGAACAGCGCCTGGATTTTGGCTTTCACCCGGGGGTCGTCTTTGATCGCCAGAGCCTGCTCGTACTCGAAGCGGGCTCCGACCTTATCTCCGGCTCTGGCTGCCTGGTCCCCCAGGTCTACCCTGTCCTTGAAAGAAGCCGGATCCTTGCCGGCCAGTTTGATCGCTTTCTCCAGATTCCCTCTGGTCTGCTCGTTGGCAGGCTCCAGGGCAATAGCTCTGTGGAACATCGCTATGGCTTCCGCCGGGTTGTTCTTGAGTTCCATACCGTAGTTGTTGTATGCGACTGCGAGGTTGTCCCGGGCTAGCTTGTAGTCCGGATTGAGCTTGAGGCTCTCTTCGAGAAGCGCGATGGCGGTCTTGAAATTGTTGTCGTTGATGGCAACCACCGCCTGGTTGAGTTTTTTCACAGCGAGCCTGGCATCGACCGGTCCGGGCTTCGGCTCGGGCGGCGGGGGCGATGGCGAAGAAGCAGCCGGCGGGGCCATCGTCGAAGAAGCAGCAGGCGGCGCCGGCTGGCTGGCGGGGACCTGGCTCTTCTGGCTGGTAAGGGGAGCGAAACCCAGGCTGACCTTTTTCGCCGGCGCCGCAGCGAATGTCGCTCTCAGAGCCATGGAGCTGACGCCGAGCTCGGGAGGAAGAGCAGGCAGGGGAACCAGACGTTTGATGGTGCCCACGCAGGCATGGTCGAAGCTCTCGTTGCCGCTCGATTTGAAGAGCTTGAGTCCGGACAGCTGTCCGGTTCCTTCGATGGTGAAATCGATAACGGCGCCGCCGCCCTGTCCCGGAGAGATATTGGACCAGATACCGTCCAGCCTGCCTTCTATCTGGCTTCTCAGTCCCTCGACGCTCAGACCCGAGGCGGCCTGGGCGCTTGCTTCGCCGGACCGAGCCAGGGCGAGAGCGAGAACGGAGCAGCTTACAAGAACAACAGAGGCGATTAATCGCAAGTTAATGCTTGAGTTCATGAATCAACTATCTCCTATTGATTCCAGGGCTCGCCGATGCGAGGCTTCAGGTCGCCCTCCAGGCCCTCGATAATCTCGGATTCGCTCTCGAAGCGATCGGCGGCGAATATAGCTATAGTCCTGCCTTTCACATTGGCGTCGGTGAAGCGAATCACGAAGTTCTTTGCGATGGTCGCTCCCGGCCAGCGCTTTTTCACCTGGGGGCTTTCGAGGAGTCTCGCTGCTATATCCCGGAAGATCGAGGCCTGGTTCTCCAGCGATTTTTCGAGGTTCGCCCCGGTCGGCAGGTCGGGTTCCGGCACCACTATCGGTGCCAGAATGAAGAGCACGGCGTCAGCGGGCGATTGCCCCGGAACAAAAGAAACTTTGAGTCTGGCAATGGTGTGGTAGGGTTGATATTCGCTGCGAAAAAGGAGATTGAGGAACTCATCGGTGGTGAGCTCAGCATTCTTTGCCGCCCAGTTGACTTCACCTGCGGTGCCGGGCAGACCTGCTTGCGCGGCGATAATGAGAGCCAGGCTCGCAGTCAGGATCATAGTCGTAGCTCGATGATTCGGTAGGTTTCTCAATCGGGTTTATCCGCCGTGGTCAGCATTTTGCCTTCGTATTGCCCTGTCAGGCTGTGGAGGAATCTCACTATCAGTCCGGCATCCTCATCCGATAGATCGACACCGTTCTGGTATTTTGCCATGATTTTCACAGCTTCGCCCAGGTCCGAGGTGGAGCCGTCGTGGAAATAAGGCCAGGTGAGAGCCACATTGCGGAGGGTAGGGACTTTGAACTTCTGCTTGTCTTCCTCTTTCTTCGTGAAGTTGAAGCGACCGAGATCGGCCCGGGTCGGGTCGCCGCGCCAGGCGAAGTAATCGCCTTTCACGCCCATCTTCTCGTAGGATCGGCCGCCCAGGGCAGGACCGATGTGGCAGGTGACGCATCGATACTTCACGAACAGGTCATAGCCCCTGCGCTCGTCCTTCTTGAGAGCTTTCAGATCACCGCCCAGAAAGCGGTCGAAGGCTGAGCCGGGGGTGATCAGGGTCTTCTCGAAACTGGCGATGGCGTCGGCGATGCTTCTGGCGTTCATGCCTTCAGGATAGAGGTCGGCGAACTCTTTCCGGTAAAGCCTGTCATCCGCGAGCTTGCTCATGACCTGCTCCCAGTTGGAGCCCATCTCAACAGGGTTGTTCACCGGGCCGCCGACCTGGTCGTTGAGATCCGGCGAGCGGCCGTCCCAGAACTGGGCAAGGTTATAGATCGAGTTGAACACCGTGGGCGCGTTGACAGGCCCTTTCTGTCCCCTTATGCCGGTGGACGTCTCGAGATGGTCGGTGCCGCCTTTGTCGAGAGCGTGACAGGTGGCGCAGGACACGGTATCGTCCCCGGAGAGTCGTTTGTCATGGAAGAGCTTTCGACCCAGGGCGGCCTTCCTGATGTCGGGGTCGAAGGGGTTTTTCTCCGGAATCGCCTCGACCCCGACGGACCTGCCTTCCGCTTTGATCCAGGCGAGGACGGCATCTTTATCGGACTGAGTGATGCCGGCATCCCAGTGCATGAGCGTGTATTTTGCCGGTGGCATCTCGCCTGCGTCCATGACCGAATAGATCTTGGCCTGGGCGACGGCGGAGAATCTCTGCTTGCCGGAAAGCTCGTCCCGGCTGAAAGTGATGTGCTCCCGGGCTTCGTCTATGTCTTCCCTGATCAGGCGGTTGGCAATGGGCAGTTTGAAATAGATCGGATAGGATGTCATGTCCGGCGAATGGCAGTCGGCGCATTTTTTCTGCAAAACCGCAGATGCCCGGGCGAATTCCGCGGTGCCGCCCTCGACCTCGATCTGGTCGCGGGGAAGGAAGAAATTTGATATGGGCAGCGTCAGCCCGAGAAGGAGGCAAACTCCGGCGCCCGCCAGGAAAACGCGCTTGGAAACTTTGACCATGTTTGAATTATATGGGTATAAAACACCTATGGCAAACAAGAGCAAGAAGACTCGCAGCAGGCCTGCGACCGATAGGACCGGTGGTGGCGAAAATGGTGCAGAAAGCCAACGTCTCTCCCTGGTCACCGATTCAGCGGTTTTCGATCCTCAGGCCGAGGAGGGCGTTCTCACCGAGAAGGACGTCAGGCTTCTCAATACACGCAACGGTCTGGTGCAGCTTCTCAAATCGAGAAAGATCAAGCTCAATCGAGTCCTGGATAGTCTCCATTATGAGAACGAGCTCGTCCAGCTCCAGATCGAGCTGATCAAATTGCAGCGCTGGGTCCAGGAGACCGAGCGCCGGGTGGCGGTGATTCTGGAAGGCCGGGATGCTGCCGGCAAGGGCGGCACTATAAGACGTTTCGTCGAGCACCTCAATCCCCGGGCCATGAGGATCGTCGCTCTGCCCAAGCCCAGCGAGATGGAGTCCGGGCAGTGGTATTTCCAGCGTTATGTCAAACAGCTTCCCAACGCCGGGGAGATAGTATTCTTCGACCGCAGCTGGTACAACCGCGCGGTGGTCGAGCCGGTGAACGGCTTCTGCACTCCCGAGGACTACAAGCGATTCATGCGCCAGGTCCCGGAATTCGAGCACATGCTATTCGAATCGGGAATCTCGATCATCAAATTCTGGTTCTCGATCTCCAAAGACGAGCAGTCAAGACGTTTTGCGGCTCGGCGCGAAAATCCCCTCAAGCAATGGAAGCTCAGCCCCATCGATCAAAGAGCCCAGGAACTCTGGGATCGATATACGACATACAAAGAGGACATGTTCAGCAAGACCCACACTTCATTCAGCCCCTGGATCATTGTCAAAGCCAACAATAAGAAGCAAGCCAGGCTCGAGAGCATTCGTTATGTGCTGGACCAGTTCCAGTATGAAGGCAAAGACCACAGCCGAGTGCGGATTTTCCCGGACCCCAATGTCGTGTCGCGCTTCCACCGGAACATCGCCAAGATAGACTGAGGATCTAATTGCTCAGGCGCTCGATTCTCTTCTCCAGGGGGGGATGGGAGGCGAATAGCATTCCCAGGACACCTTCGGGCTTGCTCGATATCTGCAGGGTCTGCAAAGCTCCCTGTCTTCCCTCGACAGCATCGAAATTCGCTTTGAGCCTCTCCAGGGCATGTCTCATTTTATCTCTGCCGGCAAGGCTGGCGCCGCCCTGGTCGGCCCGGTACTCCCTGATTCTCGAGAACCAGTTGATGACGATGGAGCCCAGGAGCATGAAAGCGATTTGCAGGACCAGGGTGATGAGCATATAGGCCAGATAGCTGCCTTCTCCGTCCCGGGAGCCGGCCCGGGTGATGGCATAGGCGACCGCCCTGGCCAGGAACATCACGAAAGCGTTGACCAGTCCCTGTAGCAAGGTCATGGTCACCATGTCGCCATTGGCTATATGGCTTATCTCGTGCCCGAGCACGCCTTCGATTTCGTCTTCGCGCATGGAGGTGATCAGTCCGGTCGATACCGCCACCAGTGCTCTGGATTTCGACGGACCGGTGGCAAAAGCGTTGATCTCGGGGGATTCGTAGAAGCCGACTTCCGGTGTCTCCGGAAGCCCGGCGCGGCGGGCGAGATCCTGGACCATGGAATAGATCCGGCGCAGTCCGGGATCGCTTGTATTCGGGCCGATCAGCTGGATACTGTAGGTCCATTTCGCCACCGCTCGTGAGATGAGAAGCGATATGAAAGAGCCCGAGAATCCATAGAACAGGCAGGTGAATGCCAGGCTCGTGTAGTTGAGACCGTAGTCGGTGAGGTAGTACTCCAGGTTAAAGACACGCATGACGATGGAGAACATCGTGACTATGAGGATATTAACTACCAGAAAAAGAAGTATTCGTTTGCCCAGTGCCATGATTGGTTCTCCGAACTATCCGAAACCAGTTACCAATATCAATTTTATTTATTCCGGCGAGTCTTCGCCTCGCCTCAACACTTTTATAATCTTGACCGTCAATTCAGATATTTCTCGTAGGGCGCAGCCAGCTTGGCGTACTCCTGACCGGTGATGTAGTTATTGTAGAGGAGAAACCAGTAATACTCGATATGCTCGGTGGCGGGATCACGCATTTCATAGACGTTCCAGAGCGGGACTTGAATCATCAGCTTGTTTCTTTCCCGCATGACCTCGAGGTTCCTGATCTCGCCTTTCCTGCCGGTGAGCATGAAGTGTACGGTCTTGATGTCCACACCGGTAATCGGATGACCGTCCACCGATAGCAGAATGTCCCATTTCCTGACCCCGGCGGCCTGGGCGGAGCCCCCGTTGAGGACATGGTTGACCATCCAGGGCGAACCTATGGAGGCGGTGAGCCCCAGACCCATGGAGCCGTATTCCGTCACTTTCTGGGCCAGGGTGAGGCGGGCTTTTCTCGTTCCGTCAAGGACGACATTGCTCTCTGTCTCGGCTTTCAGAGGCGGCTCCGCACTGCGATCCAGGCTCGGTATCTCTGATACCAGAAGGGGAGAGCCGCCGGTCCTGACGCTACCTGCCGCCATGGTGCTGACCTCCCCGGTGAGCGGTGTTCTCATGGCGAATTCAGTCTGGCTCTCGGGTTTTTCGCTGGGCTTGTCGAGCTTGCTCTCTATATGGCTGAGAACGAGCTCGGTCTTCAGGGCTTTGATCCTGGCGATCAGGAGGGGGGCACTGGATAGGTCCGACAGTGCGAGATCGAGGGCCAGCTGGCATTGCTCGGTAGCCCGGTCGAAGTCGCCGCTTGCCTGATAAGTGCGCGCCAGAACATAACGAGCTGCCACCAGATCGGTCTTGGCCTGGATACTATCATCTTGCGTGCCGATATCCTTTGTGCTCTGGTCTATCGACTGCTCGAGGGCTTTCACAGCCCGGTCATAGTCTTTCATGGTGCTGTAGAGCAGGCCGAGCTTGCGGTAGGCGGTACGCAGAGAGCTCTCATCGTTTGCCGCTCGGCTCAGATCGATCGCTTTCTCGAGGAGCTTCACGGCATCTTCGGTCCTGCCTTCCGAGCCGGCTTCCTGCGCCTTTTCTAAGAGGTTTTCGGCGAGGCTTCCGGCAGTCTCGGGAGCGGCGCTATCAGTGGTGTCAGACCGGCGGGCTGAGCGGGCTATATGATACGAGGCGCGTTGCGCCGGTCGATCGGCTGTCGCGGACAGTGCCATCATCGTTAAGAGGAAATCCATGGGGTAAGCTTAGCATGTGGTTTGGCAGGATTGAACCGGCCTGCTATCATGGGTCGGGGAGAAAGTATGTGCACGAACAGGAACACGAACTCCACTCCAGGATAGACTCTGTTGTCGCCAGGCACGAGGAGCTCAGCAAGACTGTCGCCGAGCGCCACGAGCAGCTGGCGAAAGATCTCGAAGAGCTCAAGAAGAGACCGACCAGAGATCGCGATTTGTGGGACAAGCTCTCCACTCTGACACCGCTCATCTCGGGGGTGCTGATCTCGGCTATCGGGATCTATTTCACCAATAGCAATAACGAAGCCCAGCGAAAGATCCAGGAAGTCCAGACCATGGAGAAGCTGATGCCTCACCTGGCGGGCTCGGAGTCCGAGAAGAAGATGGCGATCATCGCTATCTCGACTCTCACCAATCCCGAGACCGGTGCCAGGATAGCCCAGCTATTCCCCAGCAAGGGAACGGTATCGGCCCTGCAGTCCATCGCTTCCCAGGGAAGCAAGGTCGAGAAGGAGGTCGCGAAAAAGGCTCTGGCCAGGTCTTTTACTACTCTGGGAGAAACCTCCGAGGTGCATTCTCTGAGCGACGGTGATGCGGAAGGCTATTACCAGCAGGCTCTGGAAGTGCAGAAAGAGGTGTACGGTCTCGATTCTGCCGAGACCGTGGACACTCTCGTCAAGATCGGGCGGGTGAACGAGAAGCAGGGCAAGCTCGACCAGGCCATCGCCAGCTACGAGAAAGCCCGGCAGATCATGCTCAATAATCACCGCGAGAAGAGCCTCGACTTTCGTACGATTCTCCTGTGTCTGGCCAGGGTCTATAAGGAAGCCGGCAAGATGAGCCTGGCATCTGATTTCGAAGAGCGCGCCGAGCGCCTCGGCGACGATCTGGCGGGCACCGGAGACAGGAACCGGGTGATCAGCGTGGACGATCAGGCACCGCCGGTGCCGGTGGGTGAGGACACCCGGGTCAAGATGCCGGCGCCCTCGCCGTCCATCGACGATACCACTCCGGATGTGGCTCCCTCGCACCAGTCGGACAGCGAGACCGGCATAGTCGGCGGTGTCTCGGCAGCTCCCGGCCAGGATGGTGCAGGCAAGATGACCGCCGGCTCCACCAGCCTGATCCCGTCCAACTGAGCTTTTCCATCGGGCTAGCGCTTATAGGTCCCTACCACCTCGGTGCTGGCCAGGACGTGACCTTTGATCGATTCATAATATTCCTTCTTCGAGCAGCCAGGCTTGAGGTCGAGTTTGCAGTCCAGGGCTACGAGCTTGAAGTGATAGTGATGAACGGGACCTTTCGGGGGCGCTGGACCGTTGTACCCGAGCTTGTCGAAGTCGTTCTTGCCATGGCTGATCCCTTCGGCCAGGGTGGGTCTGGGGGCTATTCCTTCCTTGAGTCGCGCTGTAGCGGGCGGAATATTGAAGATTATCCAGTGGAACCAGGTGCCGGCCGGCGCGTCCGGGTCCTCGCAGGTGAGGGCCAGGGAGCGCGTCCCCTGAGGGGCGCCGCTCCAGCTGAGAGGCGGTGAGACATCTTTGCCGTCACCGGTGAATTGTCTCGGTATAGCACCACCAGCGGTGAACGCCGAGCTGCTGATCTTGAATTCACTCTTTTTTTGGCCGAACGCGGCGGGGGAAAGAACGAGCAGGGTAAGCGAGCATAAGAGGAAGGCTTTCAGCCGGTCTTTCATTTTCGATCTCCATTAGAGCTTCTCATGAATTACTATTCTACGATGCAAGAATCCCTGGAGCTCCTTTCCGATCTCGTGCCCGCCGGCAGCCTCCTGGAGAGCATTCCCGGGGACGCCCGTAGAGCGATTCTGGAAAGGCTCTTGAAAGCCGGAACGGCGTGTAACTTTCTCGACCTTGCCGGGGGGGAAGACCCTGATAGCCCGGTGCGGCTGGGGGGAAGCCCGGGCGTCTTGCTGCCGGAGACCTGGCCTTGCGACCGGCAGGGCGCGCCTCTTTCTCTTATGATTGAGGTGAATCTCGAGGACCTGCCGGTTCCAGGCCCCGGCGGGCCGGTAGCCGGGAGGCTCCTCGTCTTCGCCAGCCCGGACCTGTCCCGGGTCCGGAAGAAGGACCGGGACTGGTTCCGGGTGATGCTCTCCGGGGAGGGTCCCGCTTCCTCTTCTTCCTCTTCCGGACGCCGTCCCCAGGTCAGGAAAGGCATCGTCCTGCCTGGGTCCATCAAGGAGAGCACCTGCGGGGCTATTCTCACCCGGCTGGGGACCGATGATGCCGGTCAGGCGGCCCGGTTGAAAAGCGAATTCGAGGCTCTGGTTGTGGCATTTCATCAGAAATCGCAGGGACATGGGCAGATTTTCGGCGATTTCGGCAGGGCTGGCGAGAAGGCTTGCGTTGTGGCTGCCTTTCACGCGAATGGGGTTTCCTATAGCGCGGAGCGGCACGAGGACCGCCATTATCGCCATCTTGTGGACTCAGGCGCGGACTGGTTTGCGATTATGCGAATCCGGGAAAAATCTAATTGGGGTGTGACTGATGGAGAGATCTGGCTTTGCGCCCGGCACCAGGACTGGAGAGAAGGCGTCTATCACCGAAGCAGACTGCTTGCTTGAAATGGAGAAACACCAGCCAGAAAGAAGACGAGTCGAATATGAATCAGGTTAGAAGGCACCAGGCCGCGCAGGCCGCGCTCAATGACATAAGATGGCTCCTTCATGGCGAGGGAGACGAAGTAGAGAGGGACGATGGGGAGACCTATCTCGATGGTCCCAGCATCATCGAGCTCTTAGAGCACAACTTCGAGCGACTCGATCCCAACAATGACGGGATCGATCGCGAAGAGGTCATGCGTGCGCTCATGAATCCGCAGTCGTTCACCACTGATGAATACGAGATGTTGCGCCTGATAACCAAGTATTTCGACACGATAATCAATATGTCCGACGACGAGGACGGTGAGGAAACAAGGATTACCAGGGCCGATCTCAAGGTACTCGAGCAATTTCTGGTACATAGCAAGATGACTCTCAGGGAGCTGCATTCCTGGTGCAGCATCGCCGCGGCGCCAGGTGGGGGCGATGAGATCGGTCCGCCTCCGTTATCGAGTTGAAAGGATCTCGTCGATTCCGGTCAAACCGAGAGCGCTGATCTGGCCGGAAGCGTAGGGTCCGAAACCGGTGAGGAAGGACTGGAAGCGGCTGCTTCTGGCTGCTATAGCTCTGGAGACAGGAACGGTCTCGGGGGCCAGGAAGGCGGTGCTGCTCGGTTTCAATGTCGAAAGGTAGCTCGGCTGCCCGCCCGAGAGCTCGAGTCCGCGAAGAAGGGTACCGGTGGGGTCATTGACCGAATGCATGCTGGCTTTCGAGAATCCCTCCGAAAACTTCAAAGTGAGCCTGGAGCTGCCGATCGGAATGTCCGTCCCGGGCCAGAGAGCCTGGCCGGCAGGCTTGCCGTTGACGGTCATGGGGGTGATGGTGATTTCGCTGGTGTTGGGGCTGTATTCGGTCTTGAGGAGCAGATCGCCGGCTTTTCTCGCTTTGGCATGGAAGAAGTCGGTGGGTACGCCCCGGCTGACATTCTCGCCGAAGATTCCGTCCACGACTTTCAGCGCCGCGGGGGCGTCCACCTCATAGGCTGTCTTCAGAGCAGGCACAGGGGTCTTCCCCGGTCCGCTCCGGAGCCCTTCGACTTCGAAGAGCCTCGAATCGAGAAGGCTCTTTATGTAGGAAGACGGGGTGGCATTCACTCCTGCCGAGCCCTCGCTTCTCATGATTCCCAGAAGCTTTCCGGACATATCGATGATTGCCGAGCCACAGTTTCCGGGATGGACATTGGCGGAGCAGGCGATATTTATACCCCTCTGGGTACGAACCGTGCCCGGTGAGACGAAAAGCTCGCTGCGACCGAGTGGATGCCCGACAATGGCGATTTCGCGACCTTGCAGAGCCACAGCTTCAGCCATGACTGCGGGGCTGAAAGCCTTGAATGACCCGGGGTTTTCGAGCTGAAGGATAGCCAGGTCGACTTCACTGTCTGGATTGAGCTTTCTGACCCTGGCGGCGTGCGGGTTGCCGGTGCCGTCGAAGACTGTCACCGAGATGGCGTCTTTGACCAGGTGGCGGTTGACGGCTATCTGACCTTCGCCTACGGCGACCCCGGTGGCCTGACCACCCCCGAGCCGACCGTCGGCAAGGGTGAGGGCTTCTACTTTCGCCATGCTGGGCTTGATGGCAGCCACCGAAGCGCCCAGGGGAGAGTCGGTGGTCAGGCTCACCGGATTGACCTCGAAACCCCTGCCTCGCTCCAGCAAGTTGACGTTGATCGTGCTTCTTTCGGATTCTGCCGCTTTGAGGGCCCTGGCGCTGCCGCTCAGGGCTGCTGTTTCGCCTGCCGCCGGGAAAAACCGCTGTCCGAGCTTCACCCCGGATAGCCCGCCGGCGGTATAGATTGCCGAGTCCACCAGGAAAGGGCCCATATGGCTGGCGATATTCGCCCGATTAGCGGCAGAATTGCCAGGGTTGTTCCAGGTGTCCAGCGCCACTGCCGTGATGTTTTTGCCCTGATCATAGAGCTCGACTCCGAAAGCCAGCCCAAGACCGAGACCGACCAGTTTTGCTCCGGTGGCGACCAGACCCTTGCGTCCGCTGGCCGCCGTGAGGGCCGTGCCGACGATCAAAGAGCCGCCGAGCTTGACTGCCGTCATCGGATCGCTCATAGCCCTGTCCAGGCTGGTTTTTGTTCCCTCGACAATCCCGCCCCCGATCACATGGGCTTCCCGGGAGAGCTTGTCGCCGAGACTATCGTTGCCGTCACTGCCACTGTCTCGGCCAATGGTCGATTCCGTCATGGCGAGGAGCTTATTGCTTGCTGGTAATTCGGGGTTCTGAGGGGCCATTGGATCAGGTCAAAGAAACGATGGCGATATTCTATGTTTCCTTGCTGCATCTGGCATTGGGGAAACCACGTAGATTCGTGGTTAATCTTTGATTTCGGCGACTTCCTTGAAAACGACCCGCCGGTTCTTGCGTCTGCCGGCAGCGCTGCTGTTGCTCTTCAGGGGGCGCTCGAATCCGTAGCCCACCGATGAGAGCCTGGAGGCATCGATGCGACAGTGATCCACCAGGTAGTTCTTCACCGACCTGGCTCTTCTTCTCGAGAGATCCAGGTTGTAAGCTTTGCCGCCTATGTTGCAGGTATGCCCCTCTACCTGCAGGGAAAGGCCGGGCTTGCCTGCCAGATAATCGGCAAGCTCGTCGAGTATTTTCTTGCTCAGTGGTCTGAGGTTGTCCGAATCGAAATCGAAAAGAATCAGGTAAGAGGTGGCCTGACCGGATTTCTCCAGGTCATCGATCATCTTCCGGGCCTCTCTGGCGGCTTTCCGGCTGGTATCGTCCATGGTGCGACCCTGACCGCCGCCTCCGCCGCCGGCGTCCCGGTAGGAGATACTTATATCGCTCCAGCGAAAAGGCCCGTCGCCCTGGAGCATGATCGGAAAGGCTGGATTGTCCAGGATCCAGTAGGTCCATCCGATATCGGTCCTGGCTTTTATCGCCCGCACTCTTCGCTTGACTCCGTCGATGGCGATCTCTAAGGTATCTTCACCCACCGGCTCGATGGAGGTTGCCACAGGCATGGTGTGTCTTTTATGCACCAGGGGGCTGTCCGGGCCGTCGGTCTCGAAGCTGGCTTTCTCGCCGGCTTTGAGCTTTCCATAGAGATAGTCCGAGATCCTGACGATGCTGGTGAAGCCGATCATAGTGGCCGATTCTCGGTCGGGATAGAAAAGACTGACCTTGTGCGCAGCCCTCTGATCTTCCATCTCTACGGCCCGGGAGCCTGACACTCCCGCCGGAGCGGACATGTGCCAGTCGAAGGCGTAGCCCCGGCTGTCGTAGTAGTCAATATGAGCCTCGAAAAAGTAGTCTCCGACGCGCTTCCACCTGGTGTCCAGACCATCCTGGATGGGGAAAACTATACGCATTCCCCGGACCAGGCGCAGGGAAGTAGTGGGATCGTCCATCTTGTTGACTGGCGGAGCCGGAACAAGACCGGTGGGCATGGACGTGCCCGCCGGCGGCGGCGGAACCTGGACCGGGCCCGGTGAAGAATTCTGGGCATATAGTGGACCCGCCCAGAACACCAGCAAACCGGGCAGGAGCCGGATAGTGTGTCTGATTGCTGGGTATGCCTGGAGCATGCAGCAAAGTATGACAGCATTAGATAATTAAGGAAAGATAGTGTTTTGCCGATCTCCTGCCAGTCTTGAATAAATTGAGAAATAGAAGGGTCTGTGCTTGGAGACCGCGAATTTTCATGCCCTGCGGCAAAACTTAGTATCTTCACTCGAGGGTTATCTTATGGGTAAATCAGTAGGAATCGATTTAGGCACCACCAACTCGGTCGTGGCCGTTATGGAAGGCGGTCAGCCAACCGTGATCGCCAATGCCGAAGGTGCGAGGACCACCCCGTCGGTGGTGGCGTTCTCCAAGAGCGGAGAGCGGCTCGTCGGTCAGCTTGCTCGACGGCAGGCTGTAGTCAACCCGCAGAACACTATCTATTCTATCAAGCGCTTCATCGGCCGGCGCTTCGAGGAAGTGGAATCGGAAATGAAGAAGACCTCCTACCGCGTCACCAAGGGACCGGACGGTGGCTGCAAGGTGACCCTGCAGGGCAAGGATTATTCGCCTGAGGAGATCTCGGCGATGGTGCTTCGCAAGCTCAAGCAGGATGCCGAGACCTATCTGGGTGAAACCGTCACTGGTGCCGTTATAACGGTCCCGGCATACTTCAACGATTCCCAGAGGCAGTCCACCAAGAATGCCGGCGTGATCGCCGGACTGGATGTCCTCCGGATCATCAACGAGCCCACGGCAGCGGCCCTCGCTTACGGGCTCGAGAAGAAAACCGACGAGACGATTCTGGTTTTCGACCTGGGCGGCGGCACTTTCGATGTCTCGATCCTGGAAGTCGGTGATGGTGTCTTCGAGGTGAAGTCCACCAGCGGCGACACTCACCTGGGCGGAGACGACTTCGATCATTGTCTGGTCGAATGGATCGCCGACGAGTTCTTGAAGAGCGACGGTATCGATCTTCGCAAGGACCCGCAGGCCCTCCAGCGTCTCACCGAGGCCGCCGAGAAAGCCAAGATCGAGCTGTCTTCGGTAACCGAGACGACGATCTCGCTGCCTTTCGTCACTGCCAACGAGACCGGTCCGAAGCACCTGGACATGAAACTGTCCCGGGCGAAGTTCGACGATCTCACCAGAGAGCTCGTCGAGCGCTGCCGTGGACCGGTAGAGCAGGCAATCAAAGACTCCGGTCTGAGTCTCTCCGAGATCAACGATGTCGTGCTGGTGGGCGGCTCCACCAGGATTCCGGCTGTGAAAGAGCTGGTCAAGCAAATGACCGGCGGCAAAGAGCCGAACCAGAGCGTCAACCCCGACGAAGTGGTGGCGGTGGGAGCGGCGATCCAGGCCGGCGTTCTGGCTGGCGAGGTGAAAGAAGTAGTTCTTCTCGATGTCACCCCGCTCTCTCTCGGGATCGAGACCATGGGCGGTGTGTTCACCAAGCTGGTGGAGAAGAACACCACCATCCCCTGCCACAAGTCCGAGACCTTCTCCACCGCCGAGGACAATCAACCGGGAGTGGATGTTTATGTCTTCCAGGGTGAAAGACCTCTGGCTCGAGAGAACAAACTGCTGGGCAATTTCCGTCTGGATGGCATCGCTGCTGCTCCGCGCGGCATGCCCCGTATCGAGGTCTCCTTCGATATCGATGCCAACGGCATTCTCTCGGTGAGCGCCAAGGACCAGAACACCGGCAAAGAGCAGAAGATCACGATCACTGCCTCGACCAACCTTTCAAAGGATGACGTGGAGCGGATGATCCGCGAGGCCGAGACTCATGCCCAGGAGGACAAGCAACTCAAGGAGCGGATCGACGTGCGCAACGAAGCCGATTCCATGTGCTACACCTTCGAGCACAAGCTCAAAGAGCTTGGCGAACAAGTGAGCTCCGGAACTCGTTCTCGAACAGAGAATCTGATAGCCGATCTCCGGCAGAAGATGAAGGATGAGGCCGATCTGGACACTATCCGGAATCTCATGAACGAGCTTCGCGGTCTCGACGTGATCATCCAGCAGGACGTCCAGTCCCGGCAACCTGTAGGCGCCGCCGCCGGCAACTCCCAGTCGGCCCAGGGCTCGACAGGCGAGACCAGAGACGATGACGTAATCGATGCCGAGATCGAAAACTAGTCCCGGGTGAGAATCGCAATCTGATTGAAAGGGAAAGGGCGGAATCATCGATTCCGCCCTTTCGATTCTCGTTCTAAGAGACCAGATCGGTGATCTTTCGCATCAGCGGAATCAGTGTCTCTGTCTCGGTGTCTTCGGTAATAGTGACCAGTAGACCGCCGCCGAAGTCGGCGATGACCACATAACCTCTGGGCGTCCTGGAGACCACCTGGTGAACCCGCTCGTGACCCATCTTTTTGATCACGTGCTCGGTGTTCATATAGACGCCCAGCGCCCAGACTCCGATCGATTCGGCGTCCACTTCCTCGGGCATGGTGTTGGCGATTAGCAGACCGTCGTGGCCCACGATCACCGAGCCGATCACTCTCTGTTGCGAGCCGATCTCTGAAAGAAGGGTCTGGAGATCCTCCGATGCTTCAGTGGTCAGGATGCGCATCTTGACGTCGGACTGGTCTGCGGCAGTGATCTTGCCGAGTTTTTCCAGATCTTTCTGATCGAGAAGAAACTTACCGATGGCGGCGATCCGTCCCGAACCCGCCTCGGCAGAAGAATCCGAGCCGGCATCGAGCCGTCCTATGCCCTCTACTTTCGGTACCGGCATGGCCGGCGCGACATGGGCCAGGGCCGGAGCCTCGGGAGCAGCCGGAATCGGAGGCGGCGGAGACGCTGGTACCGGTGGCGCCGCCATAGCCCCGGGAATAGCCTCGGGAGCAGCCGGCAGCGGTGGTGCCGGAGGTGGTGCCTGGCTCGGGGCTCCGAAGGCCGGGGGAGCCGGCTGAGCTTGTTGGAATCCCTGGGGTTGAGGCGGCGGAGAGGGAGGCGCAACCGGCGCTTGTGCGGCAGCTCCGGGACTGGCCAGAACGTTGTCGAACATTCTGTCCATATCCGAGTCCGATATGTTGAAGAGACCGGGTTGAGACTGCTGGGGTGGTGCTGGTGCCATTGCCGGTGGTGCCGGCGGCGCTGGTTGCGGCGCTGGTGGCTGCGCCACCGCCTGAACAGGCAGTGGCGGTGCCGGAGGTGGTGGCGGCGCGGCTTCCGCGATACCGAAAGAGGGTGGCGAGATCGGTTGCGGAGGCTGAACGGGCTCTACAACACCGGGCATTGGCTGTGTTCCCGTCGCCGGCGGTGCGCCGGGTTGCGGGGCCATTGGTGCCTGACTCTGGATGGAATTCGATTCCTCGGCGACCCCCATCTTCTCGAATATCTGGTCGACTGCGGCATCGTCCAGGTTGAACAGACCGGGATCGGTGGCGGCCTGTTGGAGCGCATCTTTCTGCGGGATCGATGTGAACTTCGGCGCAGCAGGCTCGACTGCCTGGACCGGCGGCGCGAAGGACATGTCCGGGGTCGGTGGCGCCGGCGGTGCTCCCGGCAAGGGCGGCGGCGGCATCGCCGCTCCCGGAGCTCCCCATCCCCCGCTTACCGGGGTCGGAGCCGGGGGCGGCAGCGGTGCAGGAGGCTCTGGCATCGCCGGAGGAGGCGCCTGTCCGATAGGCTGCGAGACCGATTCGGTCACGCCCAGGTTGGCGCTGAATATCTTGTCGATCGCTGAATCATCCAGTTTCTGCCCGAAGAGACCGCCACCCTGAACGGGTGCGGAAACAGGAGCAGGAGCAGGAGCAGGAGCCGGTTGTACAGGTTGAACCGGTTGTACAGGCTGAACCTGTTGTACAGGTTGTAGAGGTTGTACCGGTTGTACCGGCGCCTCGGTGCCTTTCAGTTTCTCCTGGATAGGAAGGTCCCAGTGGCTCTGAACTTCGTTACCGGCTGGCGGCGCAGGCCAGCCTCCGGCTGCCGGTGCGGCCCCGGGTTGCGGTGGCGGAACCGGGGCCGGTGAAGGCTCCGGTGCCCCCCCCTGTTGTCTGAGTTTTTCTTGTATAGGAACATCCCAGTGGCTGTTGCCGGCATCGGCGAAGGACGGTCCCGAGGCCTGGGCCGGGGCTGCTTCCTGAGCTCTCTCCTGAGCTCTCTCTTGAATGGGAACGTCGAATCGGTTCGCTTGCAGCTCTGCCGATGGTGCTGGCATGGGCGGGGACGGCGCCAGGGCGTCCATGCTCATACCGGTCTCCTGGAACGCTTTGAAAGAGCCGGTTTCCATCTGCTCGGCCTGGATCGACCAGTTCGGGCGACTTTGCTCGCTCTGAGCACCGCCTCCCCAGGGATCTGGATCTTTTTTCTGACCCCAGCCGACCCCATCGGTTGCTGGCGCCGGCGGAGCTGCTTGAGCGCCTCCCCAGCTGCCTGCTGCCGGTGCTGCCGGTGCTGCCGGTGCCTCCGGAGTGGCAGACGGCCATCCGGTGGCTTGTTGAGCCGGTGCCGCCTGACCCCATCCTGTCGCTTGAGGTTGGCTCTCTGCCGCCGCCGGCATGCTCCATCCACCGGACTCTTCCGGAGACGAGGGTGCTGCCGGTGGCGCCGGGGAGCTGTCTCCCCAGCCGGAGCTGCCGCCAGGGGCACCTGAGCCCCATCCGGACGCACCGGTGCTGCCTCCTGCCTGGGCTCCCGGACCCTGAGGCCAGCCGGTGCCTGATTCAGCGCCGGGGGCTCCCCAGCCGGAGGCTGTAGCGGCGGGCGCGGCCCAGCCGCCTGTGTCTTGCGCGGCCGGGGCTTCCGGCGCTGGCGGGGGCGGTTGCCCTGCCGGCGAGACCGCCGCCCATGAACCTGAACCCTGACTTGCCAGGTTGGCTGCGGGCGGACTGCCCCAGGCGGCTCCGCTGTCTGTCGGTGCTGCTGGTTGACCGGCTCCTTCCCAGGAGCCGCCTCCGCCTGCGGACCATCCGGTAACCGGCGCAGCCGCGGGGGTCCCTGTATCGGCGGCCGGCTTGCCCCAGCCGCTATTGTCCGTCTGGCCGGCTGGTGCGCCCCAGCCGGATGAGCTCGAGTCCGGAGAAGACCATCCGGGAGTCGGGTCGGGGGTCGAGGCGGGCTCGGGTGCCGGTGGGGCAGCCTGAGCCGGAGGCGCTTGCCAGGCTGCATCCGGTTGAGCCGGTGCCTGATTGTTCCAGCCATTTCCTTCGCTTTCGGTCGTCTGACCCGTTCCCCAGCCTGCCCCGGCGGAGCTGGCTGACGGAGAGCTCCAGCCTTGTTGGGACTGGCCCCAGTCCTGCCCACCGGAAGGCGCTGGTTGAGCGGTATCGCTTCCGCCCCAGCCGGTTCCGCCTGCCGGTGACGGCGGCGAGCTCCATCCCTGGTTGTCCAGTGAAGGTTGGGGTGGCTGAGATGGCTGGGAAGGCTGTGATGGCTGGGTTTCCTGTCCCGGGCTGGACCATGCTGCCGGGCCGCCGGCTCCGGCAGGTGCCGGCCAGGCACTTTGCGCGTCGGTCTGGGGAGCCGGTTGGGACCATGCTGCTTGCGAGGGATCCGGTGCCATGAGTTGGGGCGGCGCCTGTGCTTGATTGCCTGGAAGACCGGATGGCTCAGACCAGGCTCCGGCACCGGAGGGTGCCGGGCTTCCCCAGCTTCCCTGGGCTGCCGCTCCGGCTGCTCCATGCTCTTCCCAGGTGCCCCCCTGAGGAGGCGGTCCCCAGTCGGCGCTGTCGGCATCGCCGATGGTTCCACGAGGCGGCCTGGTGTCCCAGGCGCTGTCATCATTGCCGGCGGCGCCGGGAGCTTTCAGACCGATGTCGCTTCCCGGATGGCTGGCATAAGGCTGAGGTTGGCTCATGGCTACCGGCGGGGCGGCCGGGGCTGAGGCGGGCATGGGAATCGGAGCGTTCCACTGGTCTTGCTGGGGAGGCAGGGGCTCGGGTTCCGAAAGGGGTTCCGGAAAGGCATCGGGCTGGGTGGATATGCTCTGCGATTCGGAGATCTTTCGCCTGATCGACTCTGCCAGGGTGAGAGGCGCTTCGTCCGGGCTCATGGCGTTTCCCATGTCATAGCCGAATTTCTCGCCCAGGGAGCTGGTGGTCGACTGCACATCCCGGGAGTCTCGTGGCGGCTCCGGCTGTTGCTGCTGCTGGCTGCTAATTGATTTGTTCAGAGTGCGGACCCGGGCGAGCATGGCTGCGTCTTCTTCCTGGTCGCGATCTTCGGCCGGGGAGCGCTTGGGCTTGTTGCGATGGGGAAAACTGGTGCCGGTGGCGGGCGCCCCGGCGGGCTTGCCGCCCCTGCCTCCACGGCTGCCGCCTTTCTTCTTGGGATCGGTCTTGGGAGCGGTCTGGAACATACTGGTGATGGCGGAGAAAAAATTCCCCTTCTGCTGGGGGAGCTGCTGCTGCACCAGTTTCGCCAGGGCTTCCGGGTTGGGGGGGGTGAGCTCTTCGGGCATGGAGGCTTCTTCGGCGCCCTGGATCATCTGCTCGAGCTGATGGTCGAACTTGGCGCAGGACTCGCAATCGTCTATATGCTCATCGAGAGAACCGGCGTCGTTGCTTCCGAGCTCCTCATCGAATCTCTGTTGAATTAAATACCTGTACTCGCTGCAATTCATCATATTCTTTACCAGCTTGGTTTACGGGGGTTACTCATCCTCGACCCAAACACTTTACGATTTGCACTCGAGCTCTGAACAAGGCAGACATGGTCTGCTCGACAGTCTGATTGAGAACGGTGGAAATCTGATCGTAGTTGAGGTCCAAGTGGTGCCTGAGATAGAAGACCTTCAACTGGTCCTCAGGCAGCGAGCCGAGACATCTTTTTATTCTCTGTACGCCCAGAAGGACGGTGGTTTCCCAGTCCATGTTCGCCGAGCCGTCGGCGGCGGGATCGATATTGGGGTTCTCATTCGGTGGGTCCGAGTTTTGAGCATGGTACTCGGCACACGCTTCGACTATGAAGTCGGACAGCCATTGCCAGATGGTCAGTTCGCTATCCTTCTTGGGCATCTTCTGAGAAAGGGACGCGAAGGCATTCTTGAATGCCGCTATTGTCAGCTCCTGGGCATGGTCATGGTTGCCGGTGGCAAGCAGAGCTATGGCATAGACACGCTCCTGGTTGAGCCATACGAACTCATTACGCTTCTCATCTCCACCCTTTTTTATCTCGCTTAAGACGGAGGAGGCGGAAATATGGAAATTTGTTCGAGATGGTAAGAGCGCCATGTTCAAGTTGCTACCGGATCTTGTAACCTCAAAGAAAGACCGGCCCGATTATCGGGCACCATTAGCTGATATCGCGTCAAGGATTTGATGGATTGGTCAGCAAAGAAAAGCCAGTCAATTGCCCCTCATTCACGATACAGTCTTCCCCCATCTGAAAACTGTACATGAACAGCCGCACGCCTATTTTTAGTTTACATCATCAGAAGATAAACAGGTATCTTCGCGAAAGTTGTAAACACCTCCTGTCGCAAGTCGTTAACATAGATGTACCACGAACAATTAGGACATATACTAATGTCTTAAAAAGAAATGTCAGCACAAACCCTAGCCAAGTTCTCGATAAGCACGCACCAGAAGGACGCGTTCAATCTCCATTCCGTGGTCACCAGCCCGAGATCGGTGAGTCCGGCGGATCTGGAGAGCGCCTGCGCGAATGTCAATATAGACTGTCAGGACGATTATCTGCCGCCCCATGCGGCGGTCTTCCTGGAATTCCTTTTCAGGACATTTTTCCGCCAGGCTCACCGTACCGGTCTTTACAATCGCCAGAAAGAGCTGTGGGAATCCATAGCCAGAGTGGATCACGGACAGCTGGATCGGGTCCTGGGCGGCTGGATTTTCGCCAGCAAGGAAGAGCCCATGAGCGACCTGGTCCTTCTCGATCGCAACGAGAGACCCCTGATCATCGCCAGGCTGGTAGACCCCGAGCGCGCGGGCGAGCTGGACGAGCGGACCAGTATCCAGCACCTGAACACATTCCTCAAGAAAGTAAGCAAGCTCCAGATGACCAGGGGCACTCTGACCGGATGTTTCGTTTGCTTCCCCGGCTCAAGGAGAGAGGAAGTCCTCAAGAAGATAGAGGAGATCGTCGGCACAGACGACCCGATAGGCAAGTACGAGGCTCAGCTTCCCCCTCCAGCCTCGATACCGGTCGATTTCCTGGCCTATAACGAGGATTTCACCGGAGTGGACCTGGTCTTCCCTCAGCTTCCCCGCTGGAATTGACTGCCTGGAGTCGGCTCCTTAAAGAGGAATATTGCCGTGCTTGCGCCGCGGGCGCTCGACTCGTTTGTCTTTCTGCATGGTGAGGGCGCTACTGAGATAGCGGCGGGTCTCGGAGGGCAGGATGATGTCGTCGATATAACCCTGCTCGGAAGCGATGAAGGGATTGGCGAAGCGGTTGCGGTACTCGGAAACGAGACGGTCGAAGCGGTCTTTACCGTCTTCTTCTTTGAGCTCTTTGCGATAGAGGAGGTTGACGGCGCCTTCCGCTCCCACTACGGCGATCTCGGCAGTGGGCCAGGCGAAGTTGTAGTCCCCTCCGACATTCTTGGAGCCCATAACGTCGAAGGCCCCGCCATAGGCCTTGCGGGTGATCACCGTGAGCTTGGGCACCGTGGCTTCGCAGTAAGCGTAAAGTAGTTTTGCGCCGTGCCTGATAATACCCCCGAATTCCTGATTGGTGCCGGGAAGATAGCCGGGCACGTCGACGAAGGTGATGACGGGAATATTGAAGGCATCGAGGAATCGAACGAAGCGAGCGCCTTTGACACTGGCGTTGATGTCCAGGCAGCCGGCCAGCTCTCTGGGCTGATTGGCCACGATACCAACTACCTGTCCCTCGAGCCTGGCGAAGCCGGTGATCAGGTTGCGTGCAAAGAGTGGGGAGACCTCGAAGAATTCACCGTAGTCGAAAATCGACTCGATAGCCTGGAGCATGTCATAAGGTTTCATTGGATCCTGGGGGACCAGGTTATCCAGGGCTTCGCCTGCCTGCGGGTCGGCGTCCGGACCGACATCGATGGAGGGCGGGGGCTCCAGGTTGTTGAGAGGGATATAGGACAGGAGCTGGCGCACCAGCTCGAAAGAGTCCTCTTCGTCCTCGGCCAGGAGCTGAGCAACCCCGGAGCGGGTGTTGTGCACCATGGCGCCACCCAGCTCTTCCAGGGTGACCGACTCGCCGGTGACGGTCTTCACTATCTCGGGTCCGGTGACGAACATATAGCTGTGGTCCTTGACCATGATAGTGAAGTCGGTGACGGCGGGGCTGTATACTGCTCCGCCGGCGCAGGCTCCGTAGATCACCGAGATCTGCGGTATCACGCCCGATACTTTGACATTGCGGTAGAAGATATCGGCGTAGCCGGCCAGGCTCTTCACGCCTTCCTGTATGCGGGCGCCGCCCGACTCGTTCAGACCGATGACCGGGCAGCCGGCATTGACGGCCAGGTCCATGATCTTGCAGACTTTGCGGGCAAAGACCTCGCCGAGGGCGCCACCGAGAAAGGTGACATCGTGAGCGAAGAGATAGATGGGGCGGCCATCGATCGTGGCGTGTCCGGTGACCACGCCGTCGCCGTAGGCTTTCTTGCTTTCCATGCCGAAGTCCATGCATTCGTGCATGGCATAACGATCGATTTCCATGAAGCTGCCGGGATCGCATAACGCATCTATTCTTTCCCTGGCAAGAAGGTAACCGCGGTCGTGACGTCTGGCGGCTGCCTTTTCATCGACACTCTGGGCTTTCTTTCTTCTTTCGACTAGATCCTGGTTGAGGTTGATGCTGGTGGTCATCGGAGCGTCCTTGGTGAGATTGGATTAGATTAGATCAGGTGTGAGAGGAAGTAGTGAACGATTGTCAGATAGATGGTCATGGTCGATACGTCGAGAATGCTTGTGATGAAAGGACCGCTGGCATGCGCCGGATCGATGCCGAGCTTCTGGAAGAGCATGGGCATCGTGGTACCAATTACAACACCTACGGTCATGGTCAGGGTGAGCGAGAAAGCGACGACGATGCCGAGCTCCTGGCGGGAATTGTGGATCAGGAGGCTGATTATATAAGTGAAGATGCCGCAGAAGACGCCGAGCAAAACACCAACCTTGAGCTCGTGGATGATATTCCGGAAGATCGTCCTGAGATTGAGTTGCGACCGAGAGCTGGTACCGCGAATGACGATACAGGTGCTCTGGGTCGCTACCGAGCCTGTTACTCCCGATAACAGAGGCATGAAGGACGCGGCAGCAACGGTCTGCTGTATGACCGAGTCGAAATGTGTGATTACCGTGGCGGAGCCCGTCTCGATGCCCAGGGTGATCAATAGCCAGGGAAGCCTGGCTGAGAATGCCTTGCCGACGTTATAGGTGAGCGTCTCTCCGGGCTCGCCGGCGCTGATACCGGAAGACTGGTAGATGTCCTCGGTGGCCTCTTCGCGCAAAACGTCGATGACGTCATCGGCGGTGATGATACCGCACAGCCTGCCGGCATCGTCCACGACAGGCAGGGTGAGAAGGTCGTAGCGGCCGACCAGCTCGGCTGCTTCTTCCTGGTCGGTGGCGGTGGTCACTTTTGGAACGTCCGTATCCATGACGCTTTCCACCTGGGCTTTCGGATCGACGGTGAACAGCTCTTTCACAGTCACTCTGCCTACCAGGCGCTCGTTTTCGTCGACCACATAGATGTCGTAGATGTCTTCCTCGAGATCCTCGTACATCTGTCGGAGCTGGATCAGAGCTTCCCCCACCGACATGCGCGCAAACAGCGAGAGATAGTCGGTGGACATGATCCCGCCTGCTGTGTCGTCTTCGAAGAGGAGCAGTTGCTTGAGATCGACCCTGGTTTCTACGTCGCTTATCTGCTCGATGATCTCGGTGGCCTTTTCGGGAGGTAATTCGGAAAGCACGTCGGCGGCGTCATCGGGAGACATGCGCGCGATAATCGGCACCACGCCGATATCGCCCAGGGAGGAGAGGAGCTCGCACTGATTGTCCGAATCGAGCTCGGCCAGAACCGCTGAGGCGTTGTCCAGATCGAGCAGGCGAAAGCATGAGAGACGGTGAGGTGGATCCATCTCACCGAAAAATTCAGCGAGATCGGCAGGATGCTGCTCGTTCAGGAGCAGGCGAAGCTTCTGGCGCTGGCCGCTGTCGACAAGCGTCGTGAGTTCTTCCAGAGCTACGGCCTGCTTCTCCGCCACGGCTCACCTCTACCGTTTTTAGCAACATATAAAGGTATCAAGCTACAGGCGCTCGGGTAAGATCGAAATTCTAATAGTGACGAGCTCAGTCGTCGAGATAACCGACCAGTTTGTTCGACCAGGAAGGTTGTCTGAGCTTGCGAAATGCTTTGTGCTCGATCTGCCGGACGCGCTCGCGGGTGATATTGAAGAGACGCCCCACCTCTTCGAGAGTACGCTGCCTGCCGTCTTCGAGACCGTAACGGAGGTGCATGATGTCGCGCTCGCGAGGGGTGAGTTGTGAAAGCATGCGGCTGATATCCTGCCTGAGAAGCTCCTCTTCGGTGGTGGAATCCGGTCTGGTGGATTCGTTGTCCTCGATCAGGTCGCCAAGATAAGTCTCCTCGTCGCGGTTCAGCGGCATCTCCATGGAGACGGGCTCGCGATCGGCGGTAAGGATCTCCTGGATCTTGGAGACGGGCAATTTCATCGCCATGGAAAGCTCTTCTTCGTTAGGCTTTCGGCCCAGCTCCTGGGAGAGCTTGGCACTGGTCTTCTTGAGCTTGTTGATGGATTCCACCATGTGTACCGGCACTCTGATGGTCCGCGATTTATCAGCCAGACCGCGGCTGATTGCCTGCCGGATCCACCAGGTGGCATAAGTGCTGAATTTGAATCCTTTAGTATGGTCGAACTTTTCCGCTGCCCTGATCAGCCCGAGATTACCCTCCTGGATCAGATCCTGGAACGGGAGACCGCGGTTCACATATTTCTTGGCGATAGAGATTACCAGGCGCAGGTTGGCCTGGATGAGCTTTTGTTTGGCCTGCGTATCGCCGGCGGCGATCCGGCGGGCAAGCTCGATCTCCTCGTCCGGCTTGATCATCCGGACACGACCGATCTCCCGCAGATAGAGCCTCACGGAGTCTTCGGTGAAGCCGTCGCTCTTTTTGCGGCGAGGCTTGCCGCTGCTGCTGCTGTCCTCGTCGTCGAGAAGCGGATCTGGATCTTGATCCTGATCGGCGTCCTCGTCGTCCATGGACAGGTCGGACCAGTCGTTCGTCATTTCGTCGGTGACTCTAGAACCCAAAGTCAATAGCTCCAATCTACCCCTATGTCTGTATTTACCCAATTCCCCGCAAGCTGTAGCGGATCGGCAAGGAATTAACTTTTGTAAATTAAGAGCCCGGGTCGGCAGGGAACATAGTTGATGGAAGGTCAATATATCCTTCAGGATCGGGATCAGAGGTAGACATGATCGAAGGAAGCTTAGCGGATATCAGCCTGCCGGGTTTGCTTCAACTACTGGCGGATGAATCGGGCAGCAGTTACCACATTCATATACGTCGCTCGGGACAGTCTTGCGATCTCACCATAGTCAGGGGCAGGCTGCGGGTGGCCAAGTTCGGCATTCTCGAAGGTCACGATGCTCTCACCGAAGTGGTCTCCTGGGGCGACGGAACTTTCAAGATCGAGACGCTGCCCAGGGATTACGTTCTCTCTGCCAAACCCAACCTCGACCACCGGCTGGACCAACCAGGCACCTTCACCGATCAGTTCGCTTTCCTTCGCCAGGTCAATGTCGGTCTCAACACCGAGATAGTGCCTTCGACGAATTTCGGCACCGAGGAGTGGCAGGCCGCCCTTCGAGTCCAGCCCCTGGGGAAGTACGATTATCAGGTACTGGGCTGGATCACCGACGGGCGTACCATGCATCAGGCCATGGTCGAGCTCGAGCTCGACCTGCGTATGGCGGTGGGCATGCTTTTCCGTCTGGTGGTGACGGGCTCGGTGGAAGTAGTGAGACCGGGCAATATCGATCCCGGAGAATACAGGGCCAAGCTCAAAGAGCTGGTCTCGACCAAGCTCAGGGAGCTTGCCGAGTTTCGCTTCGGTCCCGAGGGGGCCCGGGATCTGGAGATCGAGAATACCATACCTCCTACTAACGGTACTAAAAGCAGTGCCGAGCGCCAGGCTGAAATCGATGCCACCTGGGACCAGCCGGAGGAGAAGAAGACGGGTACTGATACCCAGGAGCTTCCCACTGTGCCCGCTTCCCTGGTGGAGACGGCGCCGCCCAAGAAAAAGCGGGAACGAGTCGATACCGAAGGCTCCCTGCCCGAGCAGGCTCCGGTGCCGGCATCGCCCATGGTATCGGCGAACGATCATGAAAGCAAGTCTGAGAGCTCCGGCTCTTTCGATCTGCGCCGCACCGATCCACTTCCCCTTGTCTCGATCGATATAGAGCGTCTTCTCAATACGATCTTCAAGGTCACCGAAGAGGGCAAGGAAGCCCTCGAAGCAGGCTCCGTCGATGCCATGGTGAAAGAGGTGCTCACCGAGGTGGAGCGCGCCAAGACGCTTCTCCTGGTATTGACCGACTCCAACCGGACCGAGGCGGCTATCCTCGCCACCTATCGCTACGCCCTCGAGAAGGGTCTTATCATGCATCACGACAGTGTCATGGAGCTCACTATCCAGCTCCTGCTCAACAAGCTCTCCATCGAGGAGTATCTTCTTCAGCGCCGCCGGATTTCCACCGATCAGCTCCAGGAGTTGCAGGCTATCTCGCAGCGTCAGGGGATCGGGCTTCACAAACTTCTCATAGGCACCGGCTGTCTTTTGCCCGCCGATCTCGACAGATTGAAACAAGAAAGAGAGCGATTCGCGCCGGAATAGCCTGACCGCCTTGCAGGCATGGTATATTCGGCTCTTGCTTTTATTCAGGCTTGGTTGCAAGGAGGTATTCATGACCACCAAGTACAATCCGCGTGAGAAACGCGCTCGCAAAAAGGCGAAAGAAGGCCGCAAGCAGGCCAGGGTTCGCGAGCAGATCGCCGCCGCTGCCGAAGGCAAACCCGCCAAACCCAAGAGAGAGAACCATCAAGAAGCTGCCGCCGTCAAAGAGCAATAACTTATATGAGAATCATGTCGGGGATGCGTCCCACCGGACGCCTGCACCTCGGACATTATTTCGGGGCCCTCACCAACTGGGTGGCCTTTCAGAAAGACTATGAGTCGTTTTTCTCGATTGTCGACTGGCACGCCCTGACCACCAAGTACCAGGATGTCAGCGAGATCAAGAGCAATATTTTCGAGATTGCCCTGGACTGGCTGTGCGTGGGGATCGATCCTGATCAGGCCACGATTTACGTGCAGTCCGGGGTGCCCGAGATAGCCGAGCTCCATCTCTTGCTCTCGATGATCACCAGGCAGAACTGGGTCGAGCGCGAGCCCACTCTCAAGGATATGGTGAAGATGCTGGCTGCCGATCAGGAAGAGGCGAAGGATCGGGTTACTTATGGACTGATCGGTTATCCGGTTCTCATGTCCGCGGATATTCTGGCTTTCAAGGGAGAGCTGGTGCCGGTAGGCAAAGATCAGGAGTCTCATCTGGAATTCGCCCGCAATCTTGCCAGGAAATTCAACGGTCTCTACGAGGTCGATTATTTCCCGGAGCCCAAGCCGCGTTTCACTTCCACGCCTCTTCTAAAGGGCATGGACGGGCAGAAGATGGGGAAGTCCTACAATAACGACGTCAAGATTGCTGATACTCCCGACGATACCACCAGCAAAATCTCGAAGGCGATCACCGACCGCACCCGTGTCGCTCGCACCGACCCGGGTCATACGGACCTTTGCGAAGTTCCCTGGCCCCTCTACGGGGTTTTTGCCGATGCAGAGCTGCAATCGGTGGTGAAAGCCGAGTGCGAATCGGCTCAGATCGGCTGTGTCGATTGCAAAAAGCGTCTGGCAGGAGTGGTCAATGAGTTTTTCGCGCCTTTCAGGGAAAAACGCGAGGCTCTCGCCAGGGAGCCTGAGAAGGTCCAGAAAATCCTCGAGCATGGAAACAAGAAGGCCAGGGCAGTGGCCGGCAGCACTCTGCGGGACGTCCGGGAGATCATGGGACTTACCAACTGGGCCTGAGATTTGATGAGCAAGGCTCAAAAACTTCTCGACAGGCTTGAGCGTCTTCTCGCAATGCTCTACGCCGGACTGGTGTTCGCTCCGATCACCGTGGGCTCGGTCCTTCTCATCGAAGGACTGATCGTCTGGCTTCTGGCGATCATTGTCGCTTTCTTCGAGAAGGCGCGAACCGGCTCGCGAGACGCGCTCGACTCGCGAATCGGGGGCGCTTTGAAGGCGCCGCTGGCGGTGCCACTCTTGATATTCGCCTATTGCGTGGCGCTCTCCGGTTTCGTCAACCACGGTCCTTACGAGGCCTGGAAGTCCTTTTACAGTCTCAAAGCGATGATGGTCTATTTCTGGATGCATCAGGTCCTCTATCGCTACAACTGCGAGAGCCGCAATGTGCCCGGAAATTCTGCAGCTGGAAACCTTCTGGGACTGATGTTGCTTGCCGGAGCGGTGTCCGGCACCTGGGGAAGCCTCCAGCAGATCCTCAATTTCCATCCTTTCTCCCGCTTTCCCTACCTGCAGGCCACCGGTTTCATCGGTCATCCGATGGCTTTTGCCGGCCAGATGGAGATTTCTTCCATGGTCGCTCTGGGCTTCCTGATCACCAGGACTTATGGCAGCCTGCCGGCCCCGCTCAATCGTCCGCCCATCTATTTCCTCGTCACCGCTCTCAACTTCGCCGGACTCCTCTTCGCCAGCGAGCGCAGTGCCTGGCTGGGTGTCATGGCTGCCAGCCTGGTCCTCTCATTTCTGGTATCGCGCCGGATGTTCGTGAAAGTAGTGTTCCTCCTTCTCACTCTTGTGGTGGCCGCCTGGTTCACGGTGCCGGTGGTGAGAGCCAGGATCGAGCCACTTCTGGCTGATTACCGGCAGGATGTGAGCACGACCGTGCGGCTGCGGGTATGGATGACCTCCCTGGATGTCTTCCGCCGTCACCCGCTGGTGGGAGTAGGGATCAGGCATTATCCGGCACAGAATATCCCGGAGGCCGTGGTGCCCGGGGTCTCGGATCGTCTGGTTCATGCCCACAGCAACTATCTTCATATCCTGGCTACTCTCGGAATTACCGGCTTTGCAGCCTATATCCATTTGATCGTCGCCTCGGCGCGCGCCTGCTACAGGCGCTTCCGCCGTGGTCTTTCGCTCGGGGAGCCCTTCGACACCGGTCTGGGGCTCGGTTGTCTGGGAGCGGTGGCTACCCTGATCGTGGCTGGTCTTTTCGAGTTCAATTTCGGCACCGGCGCGGTGCGTATGGCTTACTGGTTCGTTCTGGCGCTCATAGTGGCGATTCCAGGCTCAAATATGGAGCCTGGTCCAGCTGCGGCTCCGGAAGCGCCAGGCGGAGAGCAGACCCATGATCACCACTGATGATGTCATCGCCCACCAGGCTCCCTGAGGACCAAGCTTCATCTCGATGGCCAGATACCAGGCCAGAGGCAGCCTGATTATCCAGTTGGTGGTCACCGTTATCCACATCGGGGTGCGGGTATCCCCGGCGCCCTGGAAGGCTCCGCCGAGGATCATGCCCAGGGCCAGCCAGGGCTCCGAGAGCGCATTGATGCGCAGATAGCTTGTGACATAGCCGATAGTGGTGGCGTCTTTGCACATGGCTGTGGCGATGGGCTCAGCCATGAGAAAGAGGATGGCTGCCAGGAAAGTGAGCATGCCGACGCCTATCCAGGTGACATGCCAGCCGGCTTTATAGGCGCGCTCGACCTCCCGGGCGCCGAGATTCTGCCCGACGATGGAGGAAACCGCCATGGATAGAGCCATGACCGGCATGAACATCAGCCCTTCCACGCGCATGCCCACGCTCCAGGAGGCCAGAGCCTCGGTGGGCTGCGGGCAGCGAGCCAGGATATAGAAGAGCACGAAAACACTGGTCGCCCAGGCCAATCGCTGGAAGGCCGACGGAATGCCGATTTTGACTACCTTTCTGATCATCTCCGGCACTGCCGGGATGATCATTCTCAGGCAGGGCGCGAGCTCCGAGCGACTGATTTTGTAGATCGAGAGCAGGCAGGCTATGGACGAGCCTGTCAGAGCCGAGAAGGCGATGCCCTGCAAGCCCAGCCCCGGGACCGGCCAGCCGCACTTGATCGTGAGAATGTCCCCGGCGATGCTGATCGATGTGAAGGTCAGAACCACAAGAAGGGGGGTTTTCGCGTCGCCGATGGCGCGGAAGGCTGAATTGCTTATGCAGACGACACTGAAGGGGATCATATAGAGGCTGAAGAGGCTCAGGTAAGCCGTCCCCAGGGTCTCCACCTGCTTCGATTCGCAGAAGAAGCCAAGGGCGAAATGGGAAGCGAAGAACGAGACAGCGGCCAGAGTGGCACCCAGGCAGACCGAGAGAACCAGGGACTGGGCGGCGAAGCCCTGGGCTCTCTCTCGATCGCCTTCTCCCCAGTAGCGCGATACCAGCGCCGTGGTGCCGGTACCGGTGGCCATGATGAAAAGCAGGAACATGAAGATGATCTGCTCCGATAGACCCACTGCTGCCTGGTGGGCAGAGCCCAGGGTGCCGGCCATGGTGACGTCGGTTATGCCGACCAGAGAGTTGGCCACAGTGGTGAGCAGGAGCGGCCACGACATTATCCAGATGGCGCGCCAGAGGCTTCCGGCTACCAGGGGTGCCTCTTTCTTGTCGGGCGGAGTTAGAGCGTCGAGAGCGGTCATGTTCGAGTAGGAATTAGTTTAGCCGGTATTTACAACATGAGAGGGCTTACCTGAAAGCAGCACTAATAGTCTGATATATATAAGACTTCGCTTGGTCAGTCAGTCGGGGGAGAGATGGTTAAACTTCACAGCAAGATCTATGGTTGGAAATATGTGTGGATGGAGTTCTCGCAGGAGTTCAAGGCCGAGGTCGAGGATCCCAACCCTGACTCCAGCCACACCGAGATGAGCCTCATGGTGCCCATTGCCGAGACTAACTGGAGCCTGGTCTATACCATGCATCCCGGCGGCAAGGGCAAAGGCGATTTCTCCACGGTGGAAGCGTGCTACAAGCCGGTGGGCGATTTCAAGTTCGCCATCCATCCGGAAGGATTCATCCAGGGCTTCCAGAAGCTTCTGGGCATGCAGGATATCGTCATCGGTCACGGCGACTTCGACAGGGCGTTCATCATCAAGGGCAATGACGAGAGCCTGGTCAAAGAGCTCTTCGACGACGCCGCCCTGCGCCGCCTCATCCTGGACGAGCCCACCATCCAGCTCTGGGCCGATTGCGACAATACCGATTCGGCTCCTTCCAGGCGAGCCCTGCGTGACAACTGCAATATCCTCTCCGCGAGGGTAAAAGGCGCTATCGATGACTTCGAGCGTCTGAACAACTTCTACAAGCTCATGAACCGCACCCTCAGCAGCCTCTGCCGGATACAGGCGGCGGAAGCCTGAGCCATCCGCATCTAGCGGTTGATCTTCACTGCCGAGAGCCTGGTTCCGCAGTGCTTGCAGAAAGCGGCGTCTTCTTCATGTCCTTTGGCGCCGCAATTATTGCAGTTCTTCAAGAGGGTATAGCTCCGCCCCGCCTTGTGCATCTCCACGGAGACTATGCCTGTCGGGACGGCGATTATTCCGTAGCCGAGGATCATGACTGTGCAGGCGAGAATCTGTCCGAGCACCGTGGTCGGCGCGATATCGCCGTAACCCACGGTGGTGAGGGTGACGATCGCCCAGTAGATACTGCGCGGTATCGAGGTGAAGCCGTTTTCTCCGCCTTCGATCAAATACATCAGGGCGCCGATGATTGTCACCATTGATAGAACCGCGAAGAGAAAGACCATGATTTTCGGTCCGCTCGATCTGACGGCCAGCGACATCACTTCGGCTTCTTTGAGATAGCGACCGAGCTTCAAGATCCTGAAGAGTCTCAGGAGTCTCAGGGTGCGGACGATGATCAGATACTGGGCGCCTGCGAGAAAGATACCGATATAGGAAGGAATGATGGCTATAAGATCGATAATGCCGAAAAAGCTCCTCAGATACTTGATCCGGTTGGTAGAGCAGTAGATCCGGAGCAGGTACTCGAGGGTGAACATCACTGTGAAAGTCCATTCCAGAACAGTGAAAAGCCTCGCATGAACTGCATTGATCGAGCGCACGCTGTCGAGGAGCACCACGATTATACTGCCGAGAATGGCGATCAATAGCCAGATGTCGAAGGCTCTTCCGGCGAAGGTGTCAGTCTCGAAGATGATCTTGTAGAGCCGGTCCTTGATCTTGTTGCCTGACTGTTTCTCGAACCCCGGCTCGAGTAGCATCTCGGGCTCGGAGGCTAGATCGCTCTTCTCAGCCGCCCCGGTTTGCGGTCGGGGCTTCTCCTCGGGCTCTGTATCTATGGATTCGCTCACGATACATGATTATAGCTCATGGCATTCTTGAGATCGGAGACGAAATTCGTCAGGGCATGCGGCATCTCGCCTTCTTCGCATCGGTCGATTATGTCGATAATCTTCGAGCCGACTATAACCCCGTCGGCTCCCATCGCCACCATGGAGCGAGCCTGCTCGCTCCTGGTGATCCCGAATCCGACCAGCACCGGCAGGGGAGTCTGCTCTCGCACAGCCTCCAGGCTATCTCTGAGCGTGCCCTGATAAGCAGATGATAGCCCGGTGATCCCGGCTCTCGAGACCAGGTACACGAAGCCCGCCCCCATGGCGCAGACGGTCCGCAGCCGCTGCCCGGCAGTCAGCGGCGAGACCAGCATCACCGGCGCCAGACCGAGATCTTTCATATGGGGCTCGACTTCGTGATATTCCTCCGGGGGCAAGTCGACTATGGTCATGCCGTCGATGCCTGACTCTTTCATTTCACTGAGAAATCTCGGGATGCCTCTTTTGAGCATCGGGTTGAAGTAGGTCAGAAGGCTCAGGGGAAGCGGAGGAGCGAGCTCCCGCAGGATCCCGATGAGCTCGAGGGCCTGGTCGACGGTCTGCCCGGATTCCAGAACGGCGCGGTCGGCATTCTCGATTATGGGTCCGTCGGCTAGCGGATCGGAAAAGGGCAGACCGAGCTCGAGAGCCGTGGCACCACCTTCGATAAGGGCCTTTGCAGCTTCGAGAAAACGCCTCCTGTCCGGATAGCCCAGCACCAGAAACGGTACTACAGCCTTCTCGCCTCTCTTTTTCAGGACTGCCATCGTCTCGCTCAGTCTATCCGGCATCATTTCTTCTCCTCACGCAGAAACCGCTCTACTGTATGCAGGTCCTTGTCACCTCTGCCCGAAAGGTTGACGACTATGTCGGTGCCGGGATCGCAGCCGGCGGCGAGCTTCTTCGCGCAGGCCAGGGCATGGGAGCTTTCCAGGGCAGGAATGATCCCCTCGGCGGTGGTCAGATCGAGGAAAGCGGCGACGGCCTCGCTGTCGGTGACGCCTTCGTAGCTTACCCGGCCCCGCTCCTTGAGATGGGCGTGCTCGGGTCCCACCGAGGGGTAGTCGAGACCGGCGGCGATGCTGTGGGCTTCGAGGATCTGACCGTCCGTATCTTGTAGAACCATGCTCTTCATGCCATGCAGGGCTCCCGGACTGCCGTGACCGAGGACGGCTCCGTGCCTGCCGGAAGCGAGCCCTTCACCGAGAGGCTCCACGCCGGTGAGCCGCACTCTCTGGTCGAGCCCGTCGTCGAGGAAAGCAGCAAAGGCGCCGATGGCGTTGCTGCCGCCCCCCACGCAGGCCACCACATGGTCCGGGAGCTTGTTTCTTAGCTGTCTGAACTGCTCTCTTATCTCTTCGCCAATCACTTTCTGGAACCGCCTAACCATGGTCGGGTAGGGGTGAGGGCCGGCGGCGGTGCCGATCAGGTAATAAGTATTCTCGAGGTTGGCGACCCAGTCGCGCAGGGCTTCATTGATCGCGTCCTTGAGAGTGCGGGAGCCAGTCTCCACTGCGATCACTCGAGCGCCCAGCAGTTTCATCCTGAGGACGTTCTGGTGCTGGCGCTCGATATCCAGGGCGCCCATATAGATGGACACCGGCATTCCCAGAAGCGCTCCGACCATGGCCGTGGCGACTCCGTGCTGACCGGCGCCGGTCTCGGCGATGATTCTCTTTTTGCCCATGGAGCGCGCGAGCAGTCCCTGACCGAGAGCGTTATTGGTCTTGTGCGCGCCGCCGTGCAAGAGGTCCTCGCGCTTCAGATAGATATTGGCGCCGTAGAGCTCAGTCAAATTGGCGGCGTGGTAGAGCGGGGTCGGGCGCCCCGCGTATGTTGACAGGAGGCAGTCCAGCTCCTCGATGAACGCTCGATCTTCGCGTGCGGCGCTGAAGGCGGTCTCGAGCTCGCTGAGAGCCGGAATCAGGGTCTCGGGCACATAGATGCCGCCATAAGTACCGTATCTGGTGTCAAGAATCATGACTCACCTCGCTTGCTCTCTCTCCGTATTTGCCGAGCACTTGTCTCAGGCGCTCGATCTTGATCGGGCACTTGATCCCAGCCTCGCTTTCCACTCCCGACGAGATATCGATTGCATACGGGGAGACTCGATTCAGGATGACCGGGAGATTGTCCGGGGTGATACCGCCGGCGATAAAGCATGGTCTCTGCGTCCCGAGATTCTCCAGGGCGCCTGCCAGGGCATCCAGGTCAGGCTCCCCGCTTGATGCGGACGATCCTCCCCGGGGGCGATCGAGAAGGGCATAGGAGGCAGCCTCCATTTCCCGGGGCTCGCCGCTTCCTGGTCCGTAGAAAGTGGTCTTGATCACCGGTACCGGGAGCCTGGCGATGAGCTTCCGGTCTTCTTCCCCGTGGAGCTGGATCAAGTCGAGACCGACTGTTCGCACGACCCTTCCAATAAATGCCGGGTCCTGATCCATGAAGACTCCGACCAGGGCTACCCGGTCTCGCACCGCATCGGCTATCGCTCGTGCCTTTGCGGGCTCCAGGCAGCGTCGGGAGACCGGGGTGAATATGAGACCGACATAGTCGGCACAGTGCTCGGCCGCCAGCACGGCATCTTCGAGCCTGGTGATGCCGCAGATCTTAAGCCGGGGCATGGCCGTTTCTCCTTTCTGGGTCCTTGAGCTCAGCCAGCAGAGCGCCTGGATCGGCGGCGCGCATCAGGGCGCTGCCGATCAGAAAGTGCCGCGCCACTCCCCGGAGCTCCTCGATATGCTCCGGCAATTCGATACCGCTTGCCGAAATCCCGATCTGTCCCGGTTCCAGCCGAGGGGCTAGGGTGAGGGTGGTGCGGCGGTCCACCACCATGGTCTCGAGGTTGCGATTGTTGATAAGAATGAGCTCCGCACCGGCAGCGGTGGCCAGGCCAAGCTCTCTCTCATCGTTGACCTCCACCAGTGGCTCGAGCCCCCGCGCCTGACACTCGCCGATCAGATCGAGAAGGAGATCCCGGCTCAGGATCTTGACGATGAGCAGCACGGCGCTGGCCCCGAATCTCTGAGCAAGGGCGATTTGTTTGCGGTCCATGACGAAGTCCTTGAGCAATACCGGCCTCTCTGTGAGAGCGGCGACCCGACCGAGCAGCTCGAGACTGCCGCCGAAGTATTTCCTGTCTGTGAGCACCGAGATGCCGCAGGCATGCTCGTTGTATCCCGAAAGACGCTCCTCGATTTCCAGGACTTCCGGAAAGCTGCCGGTGGAAGGGGAAGCCGGCTTGATCTCGGCGATTATCCCGATCCCGCCTTCTCTCAGGAGGGCTTCTTTCAAGCTCGCTCTCTGAACGTCTTTCCTGTCCGGAAAGCTATGGGCTCGGGGCAGGAGCTCGATCTCGGCTCTCTTGTTCGCGATGATCTGCTCAAGCAGCATGATAAGCTCCTCTTGTCTCCTGGAGCCGGGCCAGGGCGGCACCGCTTTCGATGCAATTCCTGGCGAGCTCGATGCCCTCGTCGATGGTCCGGACTCTCAGGGCGGTGAACAGCGCCGCTCCGCTATTGAAAATCAGATCGCTTACCACCGCCGATCCCCGGTGCCGTCCTCTCAGAATCGCCTCGAGGAGTTCGGCGTTGTCTCCCGGCAGATACGAGCAGGGCGCGAACGAGGATGTGATCGCAAGATTCTCATAGTCTCTTGCGTGGATCTCGATGGGGCGCTGCCCGATTAGATGGAATGTGTTGCCGGACCCGGTGGTCAGCTCGTCGAGACCGGTATGGGAGTGGACCAGTACGGCTCTTTCGAGGCTCCGGTCTTTTTCGAGATGGGCGGCTATGACCGGCAGCATGTGTCTGTCGCTGACACCCATAAGGCGTCTTTGCGGTCGAGCCGGATTGAGCAGCGGACCGATGAAATTGAGAACCGTCGATCTTCCCAGGTTTCTTCTAAGAGCTGCCAGCTTCTTGAGCTCGGGGTAGAAATAGGGAGCATTGAGAAAGATCAGGCCGGTTTGCTCCAGGACTCTCTTCAGCTGTTTTTCGTCGAGCTCCCGGCCGAGCCCCAGGGCTTCCAGGAAATCCATGCTGCCGCTCCGGGAAGTGGCTTTGCGGTTGCCGAATTTGACTACCTTCACTCCGGCAGCTGCGACAATGAAGGCTGCGGCAGTGGAGATGTTGAACTTGGCGATGCCGCTGCCACCGGTGCCACAGATATCCAGGGCGTCCCTGCCGAACTCTCGGACAGCCTCGATGCGGCGCTGCTCTCCGCTTGATCTCAGTCTTTCTAGTGCGAGCATAATTGAGTGAAGTTCCTCATGATGTAGGCGCCGCCGGGGGTTCCGATAGACTCGGGGTGGAATTGCAGTCCGAAAAGGGGGCTCTCTCTGTGCTCTATGGCCATGACCGTGCCGGCCCCTGCTTCTCTGGCGATTATTCGCAGGCATGCGGGCAGGTCTTCCTCGCTCACCACCAGGGAGTGATAGCGCATGGCCTCGAAGCTTTCGGGGATGTCCCGGAAAAGCAGGGAGTCCCGGCTGTGGTCCAGGCGGCTCGATTTGCCGTGGACTATTGTGCCTGCTTTCACCACCGAGCCGCCAAGGTAGTGCGCGATCCCCTGATGTCCCAGGCAGATCCCGAGGATCGGGCAATCGAGCTCCCGGTGTCTCTCGATGATCTCGCGGTTGATCCCGAAATCCCGAGGATTGGCGGGGTGCCCGGGACCGGGCGAGATTATGATTCCGTGGGGTCTTTTCGCCCTTATCTGGTCGAAAGCAATCTGATCGTTTTTGAAGGTGACCACTGGCAGGCGGGTCAGGGCGCGCACTTGCTGGACCAGATTGAATGTGAATGAGTCATAATTGTCTATGATCAGAATCGGCATGATGCTCTCCTCAGAGGTTCGATGATTGCCCGGGCCTTGTTCAGAGTCTCGGCGTATTCGTGCTCGGCGATCGAGTCGTGCACTATCCCGGCTCCGGCATTTATATGGGCGCGATTGTCTTTGATAAGGGCCGAGCGAATGGCGATGGCGAAGTCGGCGTCTCCGCCGAGCTCGAAAAATCCGACTCCGCCTGAATAGATGCCTCTCTGCTCGCTTTCGAGAAGGGCGAGGATTTCCATGGCACGCTTCTTGGGCGCACCGGAAACGGTGCCTCTCGGGAAGCAGGATTTGATCGCATCATGGGCGGTTACATGCTCTTCCAGCTCTCCTTCGATACTGGTGGCCAGGTGCATGACATTGGGCAGTCTCATGACCCGGGCCAGCTCCCCGACTTGCACCGAGCCGGCTACGCTCACGGCACCGACATCATTGCGCCCCAGATCCACCAGCATCATATGCTCGGCGCGCTCTTTGGGGCAGCTCAAGAGATTCCTTTCCCGCCGCCTGTCCTCGTCCTCGCAGCGTCCCCGGGGTCTGGTGCCGGCCAGGGCTTTCAGGGCCAGTCGCCCTCCTCGCACAGTCGCCAGGGTCTCCGGGGAGGCGCCCAGATACTCGAAGCCTGGCATACGAAGGTAATAGTTGTAAGCCGCTCCCGATTCCCGGCGCAGCAGCCTGTAGGCGGCAAGGGCACTGGTCTGGAAAGGCATGGTGAAGCGCTGGCTCAAGACGATCTGGAAAGCCTCGCCGCTTTCGATGAGGGCTTTCGCTTCCTGCACCCGGCGCAGGAACTCGGCTTTCTCCATGACCGGAGTGGGCGCCGGGGCCGAGCGGAGATCTCCTGAGAGGCTCTCCGGAGCAGGCACCTGCGTCTCGAGAGCTTTCCTTATCTCTTGCTCGAGGGCTTGATCGCCGGCAACAAGGGTCAGTTCGCCGCTTTTCCTGTCCACCCGGATTGCTTGCGATACGGCGAAGAATGCTGCATCGGGAAGAGAAAGTGGATTCTCTTTCTGCTTGATTATGCCGGCGGTGCCGGCTGTCAGTCCGTATCCCAGAAAGCCGGCGAGGAGCTCTGTTTCGTTTCTTTGTTGATATTCCCTGAGAGAGGCGAAAGGGCAGTCTCCGTTTGCGCCTTCTATAGATTCGAAAGCGATGATTTCGCTGGCTCGAAGAACCAGCAGGGAGTAGCTCTCTTCTCTCTCGAATACCATAATCGGCTCGAAGTGGGATAGGATGCGGTCGATGCATTCGTCCAGTTTGTTCTTGATGTTCATATGCTCTGGTATCGGTGGTAGTGCACAGCGAAGCGCCGCTGCCCATGCGCGGTCTGCTTGTCTGGAAAACAAAAAGCAGGCTCCTTGTTCCGGGCCTGCTTCATTTGCTCAGTATGGTGGATGGAATTCTATGGAATCACCAGCACCAGCGCGGCTTGCCCGGTATGTCGAAGACCCGCCAGGTCCGCCAGGTGGATGCCGTTTCGTTTGCTCTTGCTATGCGTGCGTGACTCATGACGCTAAATGGTATCAGCTGACCGGGCAAATGCAAGCGTTTTCTCTTTCAGGTTAAGTCAGGTAAACAAACTCAGAGAAGACCCTGGGATTTCGCCATCTTCTCCATCTCCAGGACTTTCAGGGTCATGCCTGCGACGTCCGGGGCGGTGCCCTGCTCGGCGGCTTTGATGTAAGCCACATACTCGGCTGTCTCTTTGACCGAGATTCCCATCATGAGCTGATCGAGAATTTCTCTCTGGGTCGGATCGAGCTTGTCGCTTTGACGGAGATCTTGCTTGGCTCTCTCTCGTCCGTAGTCGACCTCCGGCAATACGGGCTCTTCGCTTGGTCTATTCCTAGCGGCGAAAGGATCGGTCTCGGCTTCGAACTCTTCGCGACCGTAGTTATAGTCGGTGAGAAACTGTCTGTGACCGGGCTCGCCTACGGTGGTGTAGTCGATGGTGACCAGCTCTCCTGTTCTCCTGCTGATACCGATCTGGCTGTTGGGATTGCTTCCGGGATCCTCGAAAGAAAGTCCGGCCCTCTCGAGCTCGGCGAAGTATCGATCGAGGGCTTCTTTCTCATAGCTGGGTCTCATTTCAACCAGCTCCTGGAAATAGAGAGTAGAGCCGTCTTCCATTTCGCGAACTTTGCCCAGAACCTCGGCGTCCCGGGCTCGTTTGCCGAAATTGAAATCCCAGCCGCCTTCCGGGATTACCACCTTGAGGGCGGCGCCGTGCGGAAACTCCTTGCCGGGGAGGACCTCCAGAACCACCTGGGCATCGTTTCCGAAACCGATGGCTTCCGGCTTGACCTTCACATTCCTGAGCTTCGGGTTACTGCGCACATATTCGGCAGCTTCGCTCTGACCGTATTTCTCCAGGGCGTCCGAGGCTTTGATGGGCTGCTCGGCTCCCCGCTCGCGAGGCTCTTGTCTCTCGGTGCGTCTTTCTACCTGTCTTTCGGTGCCTCTGCCGTTCTGACCGCGCATCTCCATTTTGACGACGTCGCCCAGAGTGTTGCCGGTTCCGCTCATGCGGACGCCCCGGGCGCCAGCCATGGCATATGCCGGTTGCAGACCATCCCCCATAGGATTGATGGACTCGGCCAGCTCATCGACTCGCGATGCCAGGTCTCTGCCTTTTTCAGCCACGACATCAATGAGCGGTTTCGGTTTGGGACCCTTGCCGACGAGGTCGGAAAGGGGTGCTTTGCCACTGGCGATCTTCTCCACCAGAGCCTGTTTGCTGCCTGGTATCAAATGGGCCGCTCCGGCGGCGGTGCCGATGAAGGCGAAGCCATATGCTGTCTCGCCGATGTCCCTCAGTGTCGGAGCTCGATTCTCCAGAATGAGCGGATTGGCGATGCCGCTTCCGATTCCCGCCGGAATCGCCGAGAGACCGCCGGCGGCTACCTGATTGGTGAGCACCGCGCGAGTCAGGGAGCCTTCCGCCAGGGAACGCCCGATAGTGTTGATGCCGATGGTTCCGGCGGTGATGCCGCCGAAGGCTATGGCTCCCGAGGCTCCGTGCTTGAGCTTCTGGGTGATGAAATCACCGTCGCCGCTGACCGGAGTGAAGCCTGTCTCGTAGAGAAATCCGGTGAGCGCCCCTTCGGTGACTGCCAGACCACGATAGGTGTTGAGCATGGAAGCGCTGGTGACCGAAGCTGCCTCCATGGAGAGACCGGTATGCATCATCAAGCCCCGGGCTCCTTTTCTGGCCACGAGAATCCAGGGGAGCATGCCGGCGACATTGCCGACCTGTTGTGCGTGCCAGTCCGCTGACATGAATGGCGCAGGCTCTGGCTCTTCGATTAGCTGGACCTTTGGCAGAAGGTTGGTGTGCAGACCCTCGTCCACGAATTGAGTGAAAGCGCTGATTGGCTTCTGGATAAAGGTATGGAGCCCTGACTGCAGAGCTTCACCTACCAGGCCCCTTTTCTCGGGCTCGGTCTTTTCTGGTAAGGCCGGATCGATGGCTTTGGGCTGCGGGGTTTCCGCGAGTGCAAGTAACGGGTTCATGAGAAACTTCTGGATTGCCTGAGGGAGTGAAGATCGGACTTCGATTTCGCCTGGAGGTCCGCTCTCTATGTCCCGATAATGCCTCAACCCCGGCCATCTGTCATTGGGGGAAATACGAACGTTCTCTAGTTTCCCTCTTCCAGGCTGAAGGATTCTCGGCTGAATGGGCGTGAAACCCCGGCGCTGACGCCTTTCTCGACACCTTTGATGGTCCCCATGATCATACCGCTCACGAGCCCGTAAGGCACGGCTACCATGGTGGACATGACCTTGCTGGTGAGATCGCTCTCGCCTCCGGACATATCGCTATCCAGCACCCTCTGCATGGTGATGGTTTGCTCTTTGATATCGTGACCGATTCGTACCGGTACTCCGACGGTGATCCCGGCGATTGCGCCGGCGGCCGCTCTGGGCATTGCCACGGCTCGCTCGAAATAAGTGACTTTCTTGTCTTTCGAGTAGGGATTGGCCATGACGGCAGGCGCCAGGCAAAGAAGGATCGCCCCCAGGAGAAGGGCTCCGGATGCCCGGCCGATCATGAGATTGCCGCCCGTACTTTGGCGCCGAAGTGGTCGGTGAGACGCTTGAGGGTGGGCGAGATGTCGTTTTTCTCGATCACGGCGTCGATGAGATACATGGACTGGCTGTTGCCGGCTTCTTTCAGGGCTTTCTGGAACTCTTCCCTGGTGCGGGCACGCATACCCTTGCCGCCGACTGCTCTGGCTATCTCGGCATAGTCCCAGGTGGGCAGGTCGTAATAGTCCCTCTCCTTGTCGATGAATTTGAGCATGGCATAGCTGGCATTGTTGAATACTATGATGATCGGGTTGATGCCCAGCTTGGCCGCGGTGCTCATCTCCATACCGGTCATCTGGAAACCGCCGTCGCCCACCAGGATGATCGGGCGGAGCTCCGGAGCGGCCATGGCGGCGCCGATGCCAGCCGGGACGCCGAAGCCCATACTCGAGTAATAGCCCGGGGCGATGAAGATATTGGTCTTCAGGCTCAGACCGGCATAGAGACAGTCGCCGACATCCGAGACGATGGCGAACTTGTCGCTCAACATGCCGTTGAGGTCTTCGATGATGCCGGCTACAGTGAGTTGTTTGGCATTCTCAGAAGCGCTCACCAGCTCGTCTTCGATGGTGGGTATGGTGAAACGCAGAGTGGGCTTGACCTTGCTGGCAGCCTTCTCGATCAGGTCCTCCACCACGGCTTTGAGAGAAACGCCATGGAAGGCGTGATAGCCGATATTGAGCTCGTGGGCGGTGGACTGGATGAGAATCTCGGTGGGCAGCTTGGCGGTATAGCCGGCGGTCTCCATCTCGGTGAGCACGGTGCCCAGGCAGAGGATGCAATCGGAGGTCTCGACATATTCTCTTACTTTCGGGTTGCCGAACTGTCCGAAATAATTGCCGATGAAATTGGGGTGGCTTTCCGGGAAGGAGGCCTTGCCCAGGATCGAGGTGACCACCGGGATATTGAGGGCCTGCGCCAGGCTGACTACCTTGTCCTGGAGCTTGAAGCGGCGCACCTCGGCGCCGGCGAAAAGCACCGGCTGTCTGGCTTTCTGCAGGCGATCGATGATCTCGGTGACTGCCTCGGCCACCGCCGGGGAATCGCCTTCCACCGATTGCGGTGCCCGCTCGCTTACCACCGGGATCTCGAAGTTGACCATGTCCCGGGGGATCTCGATATAGCCGGGACGCGATTGCTTGATGGTGGTGTCGAAAACCCGGTCGATCTCGGTCTGGGCAGTGAGAGGGTTCTCGAGGAGGGTCTGGGACTCGGTGACTTCCTTGAAGACGTTGTACTGGGTATCGAAAGTCTTGACGCAGTGGTGCAGGTGCGGTTTCTGGCTCCGGTAGCGGGTCTCGGGGGAGCCGCTTAGGACAATCACCGGGGACTCTTCGGCATAGGCCAGAGCGATGGGATTGATCATATTGAGACCGCCTGCCCCGTAGGTGGTGAGGGCGACACCCAGTCCCTTGAGGCGGGCATAGGCGTCGGCGGCGAAACCGATGGACGGCTCGTGGGTCATGACTACGGTCTTGATTCCGATGCGCTCCTGGGCAGCATATAAAGGAAGGACGAAGTCGCCGGGGATACCGAACGTGCATTCGACGCCGGCTTTCTTGATCCGCTCGAAGAGGTAGTCAGCGAGTTTCTTGTTTGCCATCATTTCACCAGATCGGGGTTCTAAGGGAACGTTTGAGTTGTACCTTTTTTTAGAGGGATCTTTCTATCCTTGAAAGATGTATTAAAGTATCGAGTAATGGCTAAACGCAAAAAGAAACGCACCAGAGAAGAGTCCGGACCGATTGTGGCCAGACCGGTGGATTACGATCGACCCCGGGTCTGGAAAATGTGGCTTCTGGGCAAGCTCTTCCGCTACAGCGGTTCTATGGTCCTGCTCCTGCTCAACCTCTCGATGGTGATGAGCCTGCGGGACCGGATGATGCAGGGTCTTGCCATGGACCCCGCCAAAGAGCTCTTTTTCTTCGCTTTCCTGGCTGTGGTGGATGTGATGATCCTGATACCGCTTCTATTCGAGGCCAACAAAGTGGAGACGGACGGCGAGAGGATCCGCCTGCAAATGCTTTTCTTCCGCAGGACCCTTCGCTGGGAGCAGATAACCGCTTTCGAGCAGCCCCGCTTTCTCAAGTATGTCTTTCTCAAGACCAATAGATGTTTTTATTTGATTAATAAGTACAACCTGAAGCCCTTCGATGATCTTGCGGCTACTATCCAGGCCAAGACTGCCACCAAGACCATCGAGTCTGCTCCTTGAAGCCCGGGATTTTAATGTAAAATCGTCTTCTATATAACCCGGAGATAGAAGATGGCTACCGTTATGGCAAAGAAAAAGGTGAGAGTCTTAATTGGCAAACCCGGTCTCGATGGGCACGACAGAGGGGCGAAAGTGATTGCCAGGGCCCTTCGCGACGCCGGAGTCGAGGTCGTATACACGGGTTTGCACCGCTCCCCCGAGGAGATTGTCGAGACAGCGATTCAAGAAGACGTGGATGCCATCGGTCTGAGCATTCTCTCCGGAGCCCATATGACCCTGCTTCCCCGGGTGGTGGAGCTGCTCAAGAGCCAGGGCGTGGACGATATCCTGGTTTTCGGCGGCGGCGTCATCCCGGACGAGGACCGGGAGCACCTCCTCAAGCAGGGAATCGCCGAAATAATCGTGCCCGGGGGCGGCACCCAGAGAACAATCGATTTCTTGAAAGAGAAATTTCCCGATCGATTCAACTAGGGATTTCCCCCCTCCAGGCAGAAAAAAAATGGTCCGGATTTGTTATTTTCACGGGGCTTTCTGGGAATAAAGCTCTTGAGGTGTACAAGGTTCTCAAGATTAGATTTCAGGTCCAACATTAAAAAAAACTTGATTATCCTCTTGAAAGCCTCTATACTTCCGAAATATTCTTCGATTTCGCCATCTTCACGAGGTCCCGCTCAATACATGGATATTGATAAGCTCTTAAAGGGATTCAAGAATCAGGAGCCGATTCCTGTCGAGCTCTGTGCCTGGAACGTCTTGAAAGAAGTCGTTCTCTCGCACCTCCCCAACAGGACTGAAGCCGTCAAATCAGCCACGTTCCTCTCCCAGCGTGTCATGGCTGACGCCGACGTTTACGACCGTCTCTATCAAGACGTCTAGATTCCTGTCTCGTTAATTTGTCCGGTAAGGGTTCTTCGGAGCCCTATTTGGGCATTTCGATTTTGGCTGAAAATCTCTGCCGGACCGGACCGTACGTTGGTACAATTAATAGCGGCAGCTTCCTGCCTGTTTTGACTTACTAATAGTTGTCCACTGGATGTCAACTAAACAACCAGCCAGATACCGGAAGGGCGATGTAGTCCTCGTCTCGTTTCCCTATACCACCGATGATGGTCAGACCCAGACCAAGCGGCGTCCGGCTGTGCTGATCAGCAACGACTACAACAACGAGCGTCTCGACGATGTTCTTTTAGTCCCGCTCACCAGCAATACCTCCCGGGCGGCCCGGGAGCCCACCCAGGTCGTGGTCAAGATGGACTCGGAAGAAGGCAAGCAGGGCGGGCTCCGTCTCGACTCGGTGATCGACTGTACCGTCATCGCCACTATTCCGAAGACTCTTCTTGTCAGCAAGATAGGCTCATTCCCCCAGGAGATCATGGAGAGGGTGGACCAGTGCCTGATGATCGCCATGGCGATCGGCAGGCCCATCGACACCAGCCCGGACGAAGAAGCCAAGGAAGAGGAGCCCGAGGCTCCAGCCTGACCAGGTCGAATTTTTCTATATTCTCAAGCCGCGAGAGAGTTTTTCTGCGAATTCAGTCGTCGTCTTCAAATGTATAGATAGGCCAGACTATGAGCCTGGCAGCCATGATAGTCAGAAAGATGATCACTACTTTGGCCTGATCCATATCGCTCCCCAGGGTGGTCTTGAGAAGAAGGAAGACTACTATCGAGGTGACAAAGATCAAGCCGAACTCCACCGCCAGACGAGTGGTCCGGTTTTTCATCTTGAGGCGGGTCTCCGGATAGATTCCCAGAAACACGAACATACCGGCTAGAAGAATAAGGACTTCGCTGGTGAAAGCCAGAGAAGTCAGGTAGAAAAGCCCGCCCAGAGCGAGGCAGAGAATCGTGATTACTTTCTTGCTCGGCAGATTGAACGGCTTATCAATCTGAGCTTCCTCGTCGAGCCTGGTCTCTAGCTGATTCATCTGCGCTTCGGTAAAAGCAGGCTCTGGCTCTGGCTCAGCTTCGGGCTCGTCGGTAATCACCCCGGATTCTTCCGGGAGCGGCTTTTCTTCTGATTCTGTCTTGTTCTTTTTCTTTGGCATCGAAACAAACCTGCCTGGAGAGAAGCCCGGCCACATCACCTTTATGCCCAGGCGCGCCGGTACGCAGCGGACCGTCCCGGACTCGATTCTCCAGAAGTCCGTCAGCAGGGGCTTCTCGGCGTGGCGTGGATTGCGATTGAGACGGCGGATAATTTAGCTTCGATTCTCCACCCTGACGGCGGCACCGCAGCCTATTCCAAGTCCCTCGGCGGCGCTTCCCTGGTTGAGCGCCACCTCGATAAAGCCGTGGCTGCCTTTGAAAGCCAGGGGAGCACCGACCTCGACACTGGCATAGGTGGCCAGCAGATTCAGCGAGGCCTCTCCCACGGTGAGTCTGGCGTCATCCCCGACCCGATCGTTGGGGATATTGGTGATCAGATTGCCGAATCGATCTATATAGACAATCGAGCCGATAAGACCCATGGCGCTCTCGGTCATGGGCTCGGTCAGGATACGATTGAGGCCGCTTACTTCAATCCGCTCGCCAAGGTCGTACAGATCAGCGCCGGCCGACAGATGAGCCGCCACAGGACCGAAGATGTCCCGGGCGTGAAAGCTTGCGGACAGATTTTCCCTGAAAAAACGTCTGTTGCTGAGCTCGACGGCGCGGCTGGAATTGTTTGTGACCAGCGAGAATATGCCGCTGTCCGGTCCGACGAAGATCATGTCCCGGCTGGCAATGGCAACTCGTCTCTGGGCCGAGCCCACCGCTGGATCCACCACGGCCAGGTGTATGGAGCCGGCAGGGAAAAAACGGCTGGCATTGAAGAGTACCCAGGCTGCATCCTGCACCGCCCATGGTTTGATATCGTGGGTAATATCAATGATCTCGGCGTCCGGATTGATGCCTTTTATGACTCCTTTGACTATCCCGACATAGCCGTCGGTGAGCCCGAAATCGCTGAGGAAAGTGATGACCGCCATCAGGAAGTCGAGCCGTAGGCGAGGACGAAAGCCACGGCGAACTCGCGCTCGTGACTGAGACTGACTTCGAGATGCGTGAGACCGAGTTGGTCGGCTCGCTCTCTCGCTCGCCCGTGGAGCTTGATTGAAGGCGCTCCCGAGCTCGCCCGGATGACCTCCACCTCTTTGAAGCTGATAGCGCGAATGCCGGTGCCAAGGGCTTTCATGGTCGCTTCCTTGGCGGCGAAGCGCGCCGCCAGCCTGCTTGTCATATGACTGCGGGCGCTCAGGACATAGGTTCGCTCGTCCTCGGTGAGTATCTTTTTGAGGAATCGTTCCTGGTACTTGCCGAATACCTGCTCGATTCTCGCTATCGAGCAGATGTCAGTGCCAATCTTGAAAGTGGTCTCAGCCATGGTCCTCACGAGCGCGAGTCCCGTATAGAAATACTTGCTCCGGCTCGGGCAGCTCTTCGTGAAGCCTGGCCACTGGCTTGCGCAGCAGCGGGTGCATCAGCTCCGGGTTGAGCTCCAGTAGCGGCACCAGGGCGAATGCCCGCATATGCAATCTGGGGTGCGGGATTCTCAGGCTGGAAGTATCAAGCACCTCGTCGCCATAGAAGAGAATATCGAGGTCGATGATCCGCACTCTGCCGTCGTGCTCTCTCTGCCCCCTGAGCAACTCGGACTTGTGCATATGGGTGAGCCTGTTTTCGATGTCATTGAGCACGTCAAGCAGCTCTTCGGCGGAAAATGAGGTCTCGATGGTGACCACGGCGTTGACGAACCACTGCTCCGGACCGTACTCGTCGCCCAGGGGCTCGGTCTCGTAGAGGCTGGAGCACTCCAGTACTTCGATCTGGCGAATGTCCTTGAGGAGCTGGACCGCCTGCTGGATAAAGCCGACCCTGTCGCCATAATTGGAGCCCAGACCTACATAAGCCTGGACCTTTCGTCTGTTGCCTCTGAACTTTCTCACTTCGGTCTCGAACCAGCTATCTGAAAATCGCTTTTATTATCGACACATTATATCTGCCGGTTAAGCTAAAATGGTCATCTTGACTTTGGACGAATCGATGAAAGACTCGCAGAAAGCCCTGACTATTTCAGAGGAATATGTTGTCAAACCGGTGACGCCGGATCATCTCGAGAGAGCCATCGAGATCTGGTCGCTTTCTTTCGGTTTCGTCGATTGCGAGCGCTGGAAGGTCTTCTACGAGACCATGCTCGACCAGACTTTCGGCACCTATCATAAAGGCGACCTGGTCTGTCTTGCCGGCATCACTCATTTCCAGATGTGGCTGGGAGACCGGCTCGTTCCCTGCGGAGGCATCGCCGCAGTGGCATCGGATCCGTCGTACCGGCGCCGGGGTCTCATGCGCCTGACCCTCGCCAGTTGTTTGCAGGCTCTCCACGAAATGCGCGTGCCGATCTCGTCGCTCTGGCCCTTCTCCTATCCTTTCTACGGACGTATGGGTTTTGCCGTCTCCGATTTCCGCTACGAGGTGGAAGCAAACGCCCGGGTCATACCCGATGTGGGCGACAGCAGGAATTATCGCCGGCTCTCTCTGGATCAATGGGGCGAGCTAAAGCCCATTCATGATCGCTGGATCGAGAGGAGCAACCTGAGCATCAAGCGCAATGAGGTGCAATGGCGCCGTCTTCTGCACCATCCGCATCGGGACTCCTATGTCTTCAAACACGAGCGCGGCTATATCATCCTCAATGCTCGCAATCCACAGCAGCGCACTCTCGAGATCGTCGAATGGGCCTGGCTCGATCAGGGCGCTTTGCTCGACGGTCTCTCTCTTCTGCGCCGCATGCAGGATCTCCATTTCGACAAGGTCCAGTTCGTCTGCCCGGATGTCGATCCGATCCTGGCTATCGGGGTGACCGATCCTCCCTTCACCATCCAGAAGCGCCCCGGCGTCATGTCGAGAGTGGTGCACACCGAGGCGTTTCTCGAGGCGGTGGGTGCCGACGAGCCGATTTTCGTCGACGATCCTCTGGGCGTCAGCCAGCCTTATGGTATCGCCGACGGTGAAGAGCTGGATGTTTTCCGGGTCGATCCCGGACGGCTGGTGCAATATGTCACCGGCACTTTCAAGGAGCGCCCCGCGGCGGTTCCGGAGTCTCTGTTCGGAATCTGCGCCGGCAAACCGGCATTCACCGTTGAATTCTTCTAGGGCTGGCAACGATGAAATTCCTGATTGCCGTGGACGCATCCCAGGTCTCCAAGCAGGCTGTCGCCTTTATTGCCGAGAGACCGGCCCTCCAGACGGATTCTTTCTTGATCTTGAGTGTGGTAGCTCCGGCGGCCGGCAGCGATTCGCACAAGTCCGGCGTCGCCCGTAAAGCGTCTTTCGAAAGCCAGGAGAAGCTGGTGGCAGATTTCGCCCGGCAGTTGAAAGATCACTTTCCGGACAACTCAATCGATACCAGGGTGGTAGGCGGTGCAGCCGCCGAGCAGATTATATCCTGGGCCAGGCAGTGGGGAGCCGACATGATCGTGCTTGGGACCCATGGACGCAAGGGGTTCGACAAGCTTCGCTATGGCAGCGTGGCGGAGGCTGTTTTGAAAGAATCCGATTGCTCGGTTCGGATAGTCAAAGCTCGGCAACGCTCTTAGTGTCGATGTCATTTCTTATCTCGGCCGCCGAAGCATAGCGATCTTCCAGGGACATGGCTGTGGCTTTGGCCACCAGGAAATCCATGGCGCCGCTCACCGAGGGGTTGATCTTCTGCGGGTGCGAGATAGAGATGGGCTCCGGGTCCTGCCCTGTGAGAAGAAAGTGCAGGGTGGCTCCCATCGAATAGAGATCGCTTGCCGGGACCGGGGTGCCTCTGAACTGCTCCGGGGGAAGATAAGCATGCTTGCCCACCACGGTGCCGGTGGCGGTGGCTTCGGTTTGCTGGGCGACGTTGAAGTCCACCAGCTTCAGAGTGCCGTCCTCTCTCAAGATGAGATTGTCAGGGGTGAAGTCCCTGTGCACCACCGGTGGAGAGAGACCGTGCAGATAGTCCAGGATGGTGCACATCTGGAGAGCCAGGACTTTCACTTGCTCTTCGCTCATCGGTCCATTTTCCATGACCAGTTGCTTGAGTGATTTGCCGTTTATATGCTCGAGGACCAGATAGCTCCTGTGATCCTCGATGAAGAAGTCGGTGAGAGAGACGATCTGGGGATGGTCGAGCTGCTTGAGTATGCGAGCCTCGTTCTCGAAGCGCTCGAGAGCCTGGCGCCTTACCGCCACATCGACATAGACCGGCAGGATGAATTCCTTGAGCACCACGTCCTCTTCGGCTTCGCTGTCCTTGACGCGGTAGGCGGTGCCCTGCCCGCCGACTCCGAGCTGCTCGATCATCTCGAAGCGACCGTCTTTGAGCTTCGCGCCTCTGGAGAGAGGCTTGAATCGCTCGCGCTTGGGCGGTGCCGAGAGCGCTTTCAGCCACAGCTCCGTATAGCTGTGATCCGCGGGAGCCTCCAGTGCCGTGAGCACCGCCACGTCGCGATGGACTCCCGGTGCCCATCTCTCGATGGCTTTGAGAATGCGCTCGCGGTCGAGTACATCCGAGATCGAGCCGAGCTTGATTTTGACATTCCGGCCGACGTCGGTGTGAAGCACAAGGATCTGGTCGCTGGGAGAGGTCTTGCCTTCGGGCATCTCGATACTGATCCGGTTGATGCTCTGCCAGGCCAGGTGCTTCTGCTCCCGGTTGAGGATGCCGTGATGCCACATGAAGCGAATACCCTTCTCGCTGAGGGAGAGATGCGTGGGCTTGAAGAGATAAGCCGCTCCTGCAGCAAGCACTGAGAGAACGATGGACCACTGGAAGAACCATAGAAACTGCAAGTTCGCTGCGCCTTCCGCGCCGCCGGCGCTTCCGCCGACCACCGAGCCGACCTGGGCGAGATTCGCCAGAATCGTCAAGCCCCATTGCGGAGCTCCCAGAGCGAAAAAGAGGAGGATCACCAGAAGCAGATAGAAGAGCTTCTTATTGCTACGCTCTTTGAAGCGATGGGCTAGCCAGCGCTCGAGCCCGGCAAAGGCGCGGTAGCGGATGGTGTATTGATTCGACTCTTTATCGTCTTTTCTCGGCCTGCTTGCGTCCTGCTCGCAAAGGGTGAGGAGCCGACTGGATAAGTAGCGAAGACAGGAAAACTCGATGAGCACGAAACCAAGGGTCAGGACGAAGTTTGCCACCGTGTAGTAGAGGGACATGTCGAGAGATATGGACGGGTTGGCCGAAATAGTTCGGTGTACGACTCTGACGAGAGTGGAGGCAAGCGCGATGAAAATCGGGAAGAGGTTCATTGAAAGGGCAAAGAGAAACGGAACTACCCATCTCAAGGTCATCTGCGACTCTGTTCCTGTTCTTTTCGCAAGAGCTTTCTCGATACTGAGACCGGTGAGAAACGGCCAGGCTACCTGGTAGAGTCCCCAGCTCAATGCCACCGCCAGCATCGCCTGACCTATCCCGTTGAACCATGGCACTGGCAGCGCCAGAATCACTGCCGGCACTATCGACATAATCAGAAAATTGGAGACACGCACATATTTGAGCCCGGATTTCTCTCTTGCCAGGGTGATCAGCCGGCATCCGGCAAACAACCAGTAAGAGAGCCCGACCAGGAGCATGCCGGTGGGCGCCCAGAAAAGAGCGAGGATACCGAGCTGCCAGTAGCCGAGTCGGGGCAGTCTCTCTTTCAGGCTCGCGCTCTCGTTCTGGCTATTCTTGAGATTGTCGGTTTCGACAGGCGCGGGGAGATCGGCGCTCTCTGCTCGAATCGTTTCCTCGTGCACCTTCAAGGTCGGCGCGTTGCTTTCTTTCTCAGCCAGGGCTTCTTCTTTGATGTCGAGCTTGCCGGTTTCTTTATCGCTCATTCATAGAGCCTCGCGGCTTGGAACCAGGGTCTCGAGTGCTTCTTTCAGATCCGAGGCTTTCTGGATGCGATCTTCGGTCTCGAAGGCGGTGAGACCGGCGACGATCTCATCGAGACGGTCCGAGACGGCCGGCAGAACGTTCTTCGGATGTGATACCGATAGCGGTGTGGGGTCGCGGCCGGTGAGAAGGTAGAAAATTGTCCCGCCCAGAGAGTAGAGATCGCTCTGGCTGACGGCTTTGCCCCGGAGCTGCTCGGCGGGCATATAGGCCTGCTTTCCTACGAGGGTGCCGGTGGCCTGACCGATGAACTCGTTGGCGGCACCGAAGTCGATGAGGATCACACTGCCGTCGTTTCGTAGCACAAGATTGTCCGGGGTGAGATCGCGGTGAATAATAGGTGGATCCTGAGCGTGCAGATAGTCCACCACCGAGGCTATCTGAGTGGCCCAGTCGAGCACTTTCTCCTCTTCCTGGGGACCATTCTGTTTTACATACTGTCTGAGATCCTGACCGTGGACATACTCCAGAAGCAGGTAATGCCTGCCTTCCTCCACGAAATGATCGAGGACCCGGGCGATATTGGGATGGCTCAGGCGCATGAGATATTTCGCTTCTCTGGCGATGCGCTCTTCTGCCTGCTTTCGAGTATCCGGGTCGGCATTCTCGGGAATCACCGATTCTTTCACCACCACCATATCGAGCTCATTCTCTTGAGCCTGATAGATAGCCGAGAGCCCTCCGAAGGCAAGCTGCTTCACGATCTTGAGCTTGCCGCCTTTGAGCTGAGCGCCGGGCTCGAGAGGCACGAAAGAAGTGGCGCTGAAACGCCTGCCCAGCTCCTCTTCCCACATCTGGGTATAGCTGAGCTGGCTGACACCGCGGAGGTCGTTCTGCAGGCTCGACTGATAGTCCACCAGCTGCGGCGATCGCTGGCAGGAGCTTCCCCAGAGCTCCACCGATAGAAGGAGTTGCTCGGTCTCGGACCTGTCTATGTTCTTCAGGCTGATAGGCACCGACGAGTCGCTGAAAGTCAGAAGGAGCCTCGGATCGTTTCCTTCCGAGTCGATTATGTCGGCTGAGCGCAGCTCGGTCCAGCCCCGGTTGCGTCTCAGCTTGAGAAGGGGCAGCAAGAATAGCGGAAAAGCGATCCCGTCTTTGGACACGAAGAGCTTGTCGTCTTCCGTGAAAGCCGTGAGCAGGACGCCGCCGATATAGATCGAAAGCAAGCCGAGACAGATGATGGCGGTGGCCCAGGAGCTGGCGTTCTCCGGATTCTGGCTTATAAATCCAATGAAAAGCCCGAGGAGAATTGGTGCCATGAGAGCCCAGACTGGAAGCAGGGCACACATGATCGTGAACCCGATCCGGGTGGGAAGCGTTTTATAACTGACCGAGAGCTCCAGATCGGAGGACATCTCTACCGTCCTGAGGGCGTTCCTGTCTGCGCTTCCCGTTTCATACCACGGGGTGCCGGGCGATAATCTTCATGTGACACGAGATATGGCATGACAAGAACGCCAGCGGCATTGCGGAGGACCTGCAAAGCCTTTGCTGACGTTCTTGGTGGCACGTTCGCGTTGTCGGACGCGGGGGTAAAGCCCTGTGTTCAATGACTCAGAAGACGGCGGGGGATCGATTTTGTTTCCGGTCAATCGAAAATCGCTTCGAGAACCCTGTCCGTATCGCCCAGAGTGGCGAAAAGATAATCGGGCTCCTGCTCCTCAAGGGCGGCCAGGCTGGTCGCCCCGGTGTTCACGGCGATGCTCCGGGCTCCATATCCCTTGGCGCAGAGGACGTCATAGATGCTGTCCCCGATGATCACCACTTCTTCGGGGCGAAAATCGATCCGGTAATGCTTGCTTCCTCGGCCGCTGGCGATCTCGGGAAGGTCCATACGGTTTGCCGAATCCGAACCGTAAGCGCCGATGGGGAAGAATCCGTTGAGATCGAAGCGATTGAGCTTCATCCGGGCGCCGGTCTCGATATTGCCGGTGAGAAGACCGAGATGAGCGTCGTTGTGCCGGTGGAGCGCGTCGAGAATCTCGGGGACGCCGGTGTGGATGATGTAATGACCGGAATTCTCGATCTCATGCTGGAGAAGCGAGATATAGATAGCCAGGATCTCGTCCAGCCTGGAGTCGATCTCGTCTTGCTCCATGCCGGCTGCCTGCAGGATCTCGCGCAGAATTTGCGGATCGGTCTTGCCTGACATCGAGACATTGATCGATCCGGGCTCGACACCGAACATCCGGGCGAGAGCCTTGCCGATGGCCCGCCTGCCGGCTCCGTCGGAGGAGATCATGGTCTCGTCTATATCGAATAGGACTAGCCTGGGCATTGCTACTGGTGGGATTGAGACCTCGCCTCGTCCGGAGCGAAGGATGTCTGTCCCGGTCCGAGCTCGGCAGGTCCGAGTTCGGCGGGAAGATCTATGGTCTCGGGCTCTTCGTAGATACGTGCCTGATCTCTGCCGCCGTTCTTGGCGAGATAGAGTGCCTTGTCGGCGTTGTTGATAAGCTCTTCGGGTGTGCGGGCTTGCTTGGGATAAGAAGATGCTCCGAGCGAGGCGGTGATCTGACCGAGACCGGGAACCTGGGAGCTCCTGATTCTGGTGCAGAGACGGTCGGCGATAAGGGCCGCTTCGAGGAGCGAAGTCTCGGGCAGGATGACGGCGAACTCTTCGCCTCCGTAGCGCGCTGCCGTGTCGCCGCTTCGCAAGACGGTCTTGAGAATGCTTGCCACCTGGCGGATGGCGGCGTCGCCTACCGGGTGACCGTAGTTGTCGTTGATATATTTGAGCTTGTCCAGGTCGATCATGATGAGCGAGCAGGATGTGCCTTTCCGGTCTGCCATCCGGAGCTCTTCCTCGAGGCGATTCTTGAAGTAGACATGATTGTAGAGACCGGTGAGACCGTCGGTGATGGCCTGGTGTCTGACCTGGGCGTAGAGCTGGGCATGGGTGACTGCAATGGCCAGGTGGTTGGCGATGGAGGTGACCAGCTGGACATCGCTGGTGTTCCACTCGCGGGTGCTTGCGCACTGGTGCACGATGAGAAGCCCGACCAGGCGATTCTCATGCAAAAGGGGCGCTGCGATAAGAGCCCTGGAATTGACGGTGTCGAGAAAAGCTTTGAAAGGAATGCAGCGGCTGTCCTTACCGGTGTCGTTTATTACCGCGATGGGCGCCTCGTGCATAGTGGTCGCCTGATCGGCAAGAAGGGAGTCGGTGTCTTTGTCCGGCGCCTCTTCGTTGTCCTCTCCGTCAATGAGACCGTCGAGGTTGATACCAAGGACGGTGTTGCGAATGCCGCTCGGGCGGCGGCGTCTTTCTGCCGGCGAGAAGTCCATGTTTTCCGGGTACATGCACAGGTCAACGCATTTTTCATAGCCCTGTATCGTATATTCGTGGGTGACCACCAGCGGGTCTTCGGATCGGGGCTGGACGATCTGCACCCGATCCACGCGCACAGCGTGGAGGAGCTCTCGGGTGACGGTACCGAGGATGGTGTCGAGATCCAGCGAGCCTCGCACCGAGCGGACGATGTGATTGATCAACATCTCCTGCTCGGCCATGCGCTTGGTGCGGTCATAGAGGCGAGCATGCTCCATGGCTACGGTCACCTGACCGGCGACCGCCTCTACGAGCTCGAGCTCATAGGGAGACCAGATCCGGCGGCGATCGCATTGATGCACCAGGATCATGCCCAGCACGCCCTGGCTGGTGCTGATCGGGCAGGCGATAAGCGATTTGATTGATTTCCAGTCGTCGGCGGCGAGCTTGTCGTCGTCGAATATAGGAGAAGACCGATCATCCAGGACATCCAGGGACATAGTGGTGCCCTGATCCAGAATCGTCTTGAGGGCGCTGTTGCCGGTGATGGGCACGCAGCGGGTGCGAAGCTGATCGCCGCCTTTGCTCTCGTCGCACCAGACATAGTCGAAGATCAGCTCGTCGTCATAGGTGGCGATGGTGCCGTGGGTGTCGAGGAGCGCCAGGCAGCAGCGGCTGGCGTGGAGATTCTCGCCGAGCTCTTTGACGGCGGTATTGAGAATGTCGTTGAGATTGAGGGACTGTCTGACCGATAGCGAGATACGCTGGACCATATTCTTCTGCTCTTTGTCGAAAAGCAGCATCTCGGCCATGGTATTGAAAGCCCGGGCCAGGGTACCGAGCTCGTCACGCGCAGAGACGTTGACACGCTTGGTGAAGTCGCCTTTGCCTACCGCCAGGGCCTCTTTCACCAGTATGTTGATGGTCCTGGTGAAATGATTGGTGACCAGATAGGCCAGCACCAGGGATACCGCGATGGCTCCCAGGGAGAGGGCGATCAGTAGAGTGAACCATTGATAGGCGCCGCCGTATATGGTGTTGGTCGGCACCCCGACGATGACCAGCCAGCCGTTGGGTTCGGCTTTCTCGAAGGCATAGGCGCGGGGGGTGGGATCGGCTATGCCGACAGTCTCGATGCTACCGGAGTCGGCTCTGGCGGCAGCCTCGACACAGCGGGAATGGCTGAAATCTTTGCCTGCCCAGTATTCGTTTTCCAGGGTGCGAGCCACCACTCGATGGGCGCTGTCCACCACGGTGATCACGGTGCCGTGCTGCTTGGAGAGTCCGTTGAAAACGGAAAGGACGGCGTCGGGTTTGATACCGGCCACTAGAAATCCGGTTAGATGTCCTTCCTCGCTGACCGGCGAGATAGCGAAGAGCCCCGCCTTTTCCGTCCAGGGCGAGCGGATGAAATCGGAAAGCACGGCATGTCTGTACTTGGCCGCTTTCTTCAATAGACCCTGATCGAGAAAACCGGCGGAGGCGGATTTTATGGATTCGCCCTGATTGGCTTTCACTGATACGGGAATGCCGTTCCTATCTATAAGGGCGATCTCGTTCCAGTCGCGCTGGTGCGAAGCGAGCGCCGTCTCGAGAATCTCGTCGAGATTCCCGGCATCGTCACCGGCCAGACGGGGCAGATTCGAGAGAGCTTGAACGGAGCGAAGCTGGGAGAGAGTCCACTGATTGAGGGTGCGAGAAGCGATGGCGGCCTGAAAGCCCGTGGCTCGCTTGGACTCGTCCTTCAGGGTGCCGTACTGCTTCCAGAGCGAAAAGCTGCCGATAGCGAGAAGAGGCAGGGCGACGCCCAGGCACAGCAAAAGCATCCTGGCGCGAATATTGAGGCTGAGGTTCAATTTGCCGAGCATGACCCAATCTTAGTCCTATCACAGGGAGAATGATAGTCCGGAGGTTACCTCATATGAAATGGGCAAAATGCGCAAACCGTCGCGCATTTGCGGTCAGAAATGAGGAAACTACGTATTGACTTGCCTCTCCGGCAACAACCTGTTCCTTCCTCATTTTCATTGCATACATAGAAGGTGTCCCGACCAGCGGCTTAATTTTTGCTTATCGCTGAAAGAGCCCTCGCCACCGGCTGTGTCTCGTCTATCGAGGCGATGGCGTTGAAGGTTTTTTCCAGATCCAGGGGCACCTTATTTTCCAGGTCCAGGGTAAGACCGGAGTGTATGGCTATCAGTATCTCGTCGGCGGCCTGCTCTTTTCTGCCGATCTTCAGATAAGCGTCGACTTTCACCATCCTCGCCACCAGGCAGTCGTCGTCGAATTCCAGGGCTCGTTCGGCGAGATTGAGCGCGCCGACGGCATCGCCGTGGGCGAAAGCAGCGCAGCCGGCAGCGGCAAGAAGGCTCGCTTTCAGGGCTTCGCCTACTCCCGGGTAATCCGATGCCACCACGAAGTAGGCCCTGGCGTCCTCGAACCGGCAGTGACGATATGCCACCATTGCTTTCAGGAAAGCCGTGTAGATCGAGTCGGCCCACTGACGCTCCAGGAGCTTGAGCTGTTTCTTCGACTGTCTCTTGAGTCCGGCCCGGTCATAGAGAAGGCCGAGACGGCAGGTTATGCGGGCAGTCTCATCATCGGCGGTCTGATCATTGAAAGACCTGTATTCGTCGATGGCTTGTTTGAGCATGTCGCTCGCCTCGGGGCGGGAAAGCTCCGAGAACCACATGCGGATGTGACTGTTCCGCACTATCAAAATAAAGGCGCCAGCCAGAACCAGATGTCCGAGAATCAGGGGCATGATCTGCTCCGTGGCTCCGGACTCGAGGGCCAGGGTCCACTTGTTGCCTCCCAGCCCGGTGAATGATAGAAGGGGCTCGATGATGAGGTTGACGCTCATCACGAATGTGGCGGAATAGCCGATCAGTGTAGCCAGAAAAGGGTGCGGGCGGAAAAAGAGCACCGGTAATATGAGGATCGTGAGCAGAAGAATCGCCAGCTCGCCGCTGAAAAGAGCCGGGATAAGTAGATTCCTGGCTATGGAGGAGGGCACCACCTCATACCAGAGGAAGCCATAGGTCCAGTTGTCGACACTGCCAGAGAGCAGCTCGGTGCCTACTATGGTGGCCCTGAGCTCGAGAAGGACCAGGCAGGGATAGACGAGGAAAACCACCGCTCGCCAGATCAGACCGCGATCGTCGTCGCTGAGGTCGTCTTTGGGGAATCGATAGCGCTCCGAAATAAGCCGGATTACGGTGTTGAGAGCCACCAGAATCGCTATTCCGGATACACACCAGAGATAGACGGTATTTGGGTTGTCAGGCATATTAATGCGATTTCAAAAGGGGCAACCGTTTGTAATGGCTTGACATTATATGGTCGCGATCCTTGATAAGCCTGAGAGAAAATTATTCATTGCTGCTTTCCGGCTTCCTGGCAACCTTCAATTCGTGGGGAACCGAAGCCTTGAGAGTCGGATCGAGCCACTGGTATTGATCCAGGCTTTTCAGAAGTTTCTCGGCATCTTTGTGAAGTTCTACTTTATTAAGGACACTGGCCTTGAAAAACAAGGGGTCCGCCAGCTCGGGCTTGAGGGCGGCGGCTTCCTCGAAGATCGCCAGGGGACGGGCATAAGCGGCGTTCTTGTCGGTCTTGCCGTCCTGGCAGTCGAAGTCGGCTTTGTCCGATAAGCAGTGCCCCTCGGCCATGAGGGCTCGCACCCGGACCACGTCGTCTGCATTGGGCGCCCTGACTATCTTCTCGAAGCTCTCCACGGCTCGGTCGATATTGCCCGAGTTGCGCTCCAGGCAGCCCACCAGAAACCAGCGCTCCACCAGCTTCGGGTCCTTTTTCTCCACTATGGCAATGGTTTTGCGGCACTGGGCTTTCATGTCCACCAGATAATAGGACCAGGCCAGATTCAAGTAATTGATCGCGCTCGGCTCTTTCGCCACCCGGTCGAGAGCGGCCCGGTAGTCTTTGCGCCACTTGGGCCTGGTCTTGCCGGTGTACCAGACCCTGGTAGGTTTGCTGAAGACGGCGAAGAAGAAAAGACCGATCAGCATAACGTGGCAGACCGCCACGGCTATGACGGCGCTTTTCTCGCTGCTTCCATATATAGCTACCCAGTCGCCATAAGCGCCGACAGCCGACATGAGCGGATAGATGATCATGGTGCCGGCGATGGAAGACATCCCGGCATAAACCAGAAGCGTCACCACCGGTGGTGAGCTAACGAAGAGGGCCGCGGCCAGGGTCAAGATACCGATCACAGTCTGCACAGCGCTGCCCGCAAGGGCGATGATCAGGTCTTGCAGGGGTGTGAAACTACCACTGGGCGTGACATAACCCCACCAGATTCCTAAATGTAGCTCTTCGACGGTGCCCCCGAATGCGATGGCGGCGATGGCATGACCGAGCTCATGCACCAGCACCGTCAGTGGTAGCAGAAAAAGAATATTGAGCCGCCAGAGAGTCTTGCGATCGGCGATGGTCAGATCGTTGTCCCAGAGCTTGCGCCACTCGTCCTTGAGACCTTTCAATGTAATCAGGGCAAGCGGTATCCAGAGGATTATCTGGAAGTCCTGGCTCCTGGTCAGAAACTCCATGATGCCATCTACCTGCCGAAGATCTTCAACAGGACTATGGTGATCGAATAGAGCCCGATCAGCGCCCCCATGACGAGCAGCATGGAAAAGGCCGTGGGGTCTGGAGTGATCAGCATGGCCACCACCGAGGACGCGAGGACTGCATAGCGCCAGATTTTGATGAGCTGGTTGGAATTGACCAGACCGGTGAAGGACAGGGCGAAAAGCACTATAGGAAGCTGGAAGCAGAGTCCCATATAGAGCATGATGCTCGACACCAGAGTCATATAGAAGTCCAGGCGCTGGTTGATCGGTGTGACTCCCTGACCGAAACTGCTGAAGAAATGGAGCATCGGGGGAAGCAGCATGAAATAGGCGAAAGCCGCTCCGGCGACGAACAGGAGGGGACCGCCCACCAGAGCCGGGGTGACTATCTGCTTCTCTTTGCGAGTCAGACCTGGTCCTACGAAACGCGCCACTTCCAGCAGCACGAAAGGCGAAGCGATGACAAGACCTGTGTAGAAGGCGACTTTGAAGAAGACCATAATCGGCTCTTCTATGGATAGAGCCTGGAAGGTTATGTCCCCTGCCGGCTTTTGCAGGAAGCGCATGATGTCTTTGCAGAAGAAGAGCGAGACGAAAAAGGCGACGGTGATATAGGCGATGGAGCGAAATAGCCTGGTGCGCAGCTCGTCGAGATGCTCGAAGAGGGTCATGGACGTCTCGTCGTCGTCTTCTTCCTCAATTCCGGCATAGGACGTGGCAGGCGCATTCTCGGGAGGTCCGCCGTTGCCGGTGGAGGGCAGGAGGTCTTTTTCTTCACGTGGCTTTTCTCGGCCTGCTTCCGGCCCGGGCTCCATCGAGCCCAGTTCGGCTGTTTCTCTGGGGGTGAAATCTTCCATCAGGGCAAAAGTACATGAGCCGCCTGCTACCGGGATATTGTAACAACTCCCGGGGAACCGGCCAGGCTATGTAATTAATTCGTACGGATGGTCAAGCCTGAACCCGTTTGCTGAAGCCTGCCAAGAAACTTGCGCGTGCTTGCTCTGTGCTCCGGCGAGTCTGTGAAGCAATTCACCATGATGTACTTCTTGTCCGAAGTGACGAAACTGATCAGAAAGTCTCTCTTGTGCACTGAAACGAGCTTGCAGAGCGGGATCGCAGTGATGCCCAGGAGCGACTTGAGATAGAGCCTATCTGAGTCGACGGAAGCCTTATAGGGAAAGCAGAAGGATATTCCCATAAGCGTCCAGAGAACGAAGATCAGGCAGATACCAGTGAGGCTTTTGAAATAGTGCCAGGTCAGTGCTGGTTGTGTTAGATCGGCGAATATAGCCGGGCTGATGACTGCAATGAGCACCCAGAATAGAAAAAGTGCCAGGACGCCTATGGTGGGTGGACCTAGATGCAAGGTTGTTTCTTGCATGCCACTGTCCAGCGACTTACTCGGCGTTCGTTTTGTCAGGAGCGAGGCGGTACGCGATGTCACCACGAAGAAGACCGAGCAGGCTATGCACAGACCCGGAATAAGTACAACACTGGATTGATAGCCCAGACCTCTGGTCCAGTTTGTGTCCAGGGCGATCAGGATGCCGATGGCAAGCTGCAGCCCACCCCCTACGGCGAAGCGAAGGGGCTCTTTGTCGAACTCGGTCTGGCCGCGATTGCCATAAAGCTTTCCTTGCCATGCTTCGAAAAGACAGAAGCCGATGAGCATGAAGCCGAGAAGATGAATCGCATAGGAGTTATCCGTATACATGATCCGGATCCGTGGCAGTAGAAGACTTAAGACCATCATAGTGGTCCCCTTGCCGGACAGAAGTTTCCTTTACTGCGGATTAAGAATCGGACCGTCTTCAGGCTTTGCCGATATAACGGGCGCGGGGCCGGATGCTGCCGCCATAGCTGCGTTGCTCGGCGGCGTGCGCGATCCAGCCGGCGGTGCGGCTGACGGCAAAAATAGTGGTGCCTGACCCTGGTGGCAGATGCAGTGCGTAGGACATGGCCGCCAGTCCGAAATCGAGATTGGGCTCGAGACCGAGAAGCTCGCGGATGCAGGCGACGATCTCCTCGAGCCTGGCCAGACGCGGGTCTCTATCCGAGGCGGAGTGCGCCATCTCGATGAGCAGTCTTGCCCGGGGGTCGCCTCCTCGATAGAGCTCGGTACCGAAGCCCGGGATGTGCTCGAACTTTCTCAGATAATCATTGAGCCAGGCTCTGGTGGTGTCGAATTTCAGCGAGCCCCCGACTATGTCTTCGGCCCGGCGGCTTGCCGATCCGTGGGAAGTGCCGCTGAAAGTCGAGAGGGCGCTGAGCAGGCATGAATAGAGGGAGGCATCGCAGGATGCCGCGATGCGTGCTGCCAGAGCCGAGGCATTGAGCTCGTGGTCGGCGCATAGAACCAGGGCGCAATTGACCAGGCTGGCTCTTTCTTTCGAGCTGTCCCCGGTGAGCGCGAAAAGCAGGCTCTCGGCAATATTTGTTGTAGCCGGAAAAGCCTGTCCCCGGTCGGTGACGATAGCTCTGGGCATGGTGACGATGAGGCGGCGTGCTGTCTCGAAGATACCGTCTGCCGTGAGCCTGCCCGGTACAGGATCGGACATCTCGGCTGAGACCAGGAGCCCTTTCAACAGATCGAGCGAATCGACCTCGGCTGCCGCGTCGGCGAGATGAGCCGGTATAGGCAATGGCACTTGTCCCTGCCAGCGCTCGATGTCTCCGTTTGTTTCCCAGAGGAGCTCTGCCACGTCCTCGAAAGTGCTGCCGTTTTGAGCAAGCTCGATGGCGCTCACGCCACGATAGTAATGACCGTCCTCTCTGATTTCTGTGATCGCCGATTTGATCACCGGCCCGGTCCAGGTCGAATCTTCGCTGTCCGAGGCTTTGTAGCCCCTGTTAGACTGGCGCAGCCGGATAAGGTCGCTGAGACGATAACTTCTCTGCCTGGCGGTCAGCCCCGGGACGCTATCGAGCATCCCCCGGCTCACATAGGCATAGAGCGTGGCGGGCTTGACGCCGAGAAACTCAGCCGCCTGCGTGCCTGTCAGTAGCTTTTCCGATTCGGTCACAACCAGAACAGTTTATCAGGTGGATTCATATAAATAGGATGCATTGGCGGCCCATATTCCATGTAGCACGGCTATCACCGGGGGGACTGTTTTAGCAACAGGAGCAAAATTAAAAGATTGATGTATTGATTTATTGGCGTCAATATATCAATATATTCCCACGGTGAGAGAAAGGGTGCTTGCAGTTGGATTGATGCAGCCCTGTGGAGTCCTCACCTGAACAGGAGGCGAAGCTCCATGATGACCATCAATAAGACAGTGATAGATAAAGTAGAAGTCGAAGGCGCGATTTCGGAAGCCGGCAAGAAAGTTCTTACCCCGGAGGCTCTCGATTTCGTAGCCGCCCTTGTCGAGAAGTTCGAGCCCCGCCGTCAGGAGCTCCTGGCGCGCCGAAGGGAGCGCCAGAAGGCTCTCGACAGCGGGCTCTTGCCTGATTTTTCCATGCGTACTGCCAGTGTCCGCGACGGCGAATGGACCGTGGCTGCCGCTCCTGCGGATCTCGAGGACCGTCGGGTCGAGATCACCGGACCGGTGGAGCGCAAGATGATGATTAACGCTCTCAATTGCGGAGCGAGAGTCTTCATGGCTGATCTGGAAGACTCTCTTTCGCCCACCTGGACCAATGTGGTGGAAGGCCAGCTCAATCTGATGGAAGCCGTCCGGCGGACTCTTACTTTCAAGAGCCCGGAAGGCAAGTCCTATGAGCTCGATAAAGAGCTCGCCACTCTGGTGGTTCGCCCCCGGGGCTGGCATCTCGCCGAAAGCCATGTAAGAGTGAAAGGCGAGCCTGTCTCCGCCAGCCTTTTCGACTTCGGTCTTTATTTCTTCCACAACGCCCGGGAGCTGATCAGCCGGGAAAGCGGCCCTTATTTCTATCTGCCCAAGCTCGAGAGCTACCACGAAGCCCGGCTCTGGAACGATGTTTTCAATTTTGCCCAGGACTATATCGAGATCCCGCGCGGCACCATTCGTGCTACTGTCCTCATCGAGACCATTCTGGCTGCTTTCGAGATGGACGAGATTCTTTTCGAGCTCAAAGAGCATGCCGCCGGGCTCAACGCCGGTCGCTGGGACTATATATTCTCGATGATCAAGAAGCTCGGCAAGCATGCCGAGTTCTGCCTGCCCGATCGGGCCCAGGTGACCATGGCTGTGCCTTTCATGAGAGCTTATGCTCAGCTCCTGGTGAAGACCTGCCACCGGCGCGGTGCCCACGCCATCGGCGGCATGGCCGCCTTCATTCCGAGCCGCAAAGACGCGAAAGTGAACGAGACCGCCTTTGCGAAAGTGCGGGAAGACAAACTGAGAGAAGCCACCGACGGCTTCGACGGCACCTGGGTGGCTCACCCTGACCTGGTGCCGGTGGCGAAAGCAGTCTTCGACGAGGCGCTCGGGGGCAAAGCCCATCAGAAAGACGTCCTGCGTGAAGACGTCAAGCCCGTGGCTTCTTATCTTCTCTCCACCGCCATCGGCGAAGCGAAGATCACCCGGGAGGGTCTGGTCAACAATATCGATGTCGCTCTCCAGTACATCGAAGCCTGGCTCAGAGGCTCCGGCGCCGTGGCTATCTATAACCTGATGGAAGACGCCGCCACCGCCGAGATTTCTCGCTCGCAGCTCTGGCAGTGGATCAATGTCTCGGCTCATATGCATGACGGCACTCCGATCACCAGAGAGCTCTATACGGAGTTGAAAGAAGAGCTTCTCGAAAAACTCAAAGCAGCCCCGGACAATCGTTTCGATGACGCTGCCCGAATCCTCGACGAGCTGGTCCTTGCCGACGAGTTCGTAGAGTTCCTCACCATTCCCGCCGGGTCTTACATTTAATTTGGATAAAAAAGGAGATAGAAGGATGCACAAGTCTAAAGCAGAGCAAATTCAAGATCTGTTCAAAGCCTGGTCCCGGGACGAGAGATGGCGCGGGATCAAACGCGACTTCACTCCAGAGGACGTGGTCAAGTTGAGAGCTTCCGTAAAGGTCGAGTTCACCCTCGCTCAGCTCGGCGCCCGCCGCCTCTGGAACCTACTCCACAATGAGCCTTATATCACCGGACTCGGTGCCCTGAACGGATCCCAGGCGGTGCAGATGGTGAAAGCCGGCATGAAGTCCATCTATCTCAGCGGCTGGCAGGTAGCTGCCGACGCCAATATGTCCGGACAGACCTATCCGGATCAGAGCCTCTATCCGAGCAACAGCGCACCGATGCTGGTGAAGAGGCTGAACAACGCCCTCATGCGCGCCGACCAGATCGAATCGAGTGAAGGCGAGTGCCAGAGAGACTGGTTCGTCCCCATCGTGGCTGATGCCGAAGCCGGTTTCGGCGGCTCGGTGCATGCTTTCGAGCTGATGAAGAGCATGATCGAAGCCGGCGCCAGCGCCGTGCACTTCGAAGACCAGCTCGCCGCCGAGAAGAAATGCGGTCACCTGGGAGGCAAAGTCCTGGTTCCGACCTCGCAATTCATCCGCACTCTGACGGCTGCCCGCCTGGCTGCCGACGTGCTCGACGTGCCGACCCTTATCATCGCCCGCACCGATGCTCTGGATGCCACACTTCTCACCTCGGACATCGATGAAGGCGATCGTGCCTTCACCACCGGTGAGCGCACCGCCGAAGGTTACTTCCGGGTGAGCCACGGGATCGAGTCCGCCATCGCTCGCGCCCTGGCCTATGCGCCATATGCCGACGTGCTCTGGTTCGAGTGCGGCAAGCCCGATCTCGAAGAAGCGAAAGCTTTCGCCGAAGCGATTCATGCCCGGTTCCCCGGCAAGCTTCTGGCATACAATTGCTCGCCCTCCTTCAACTGGAAGCAGCACCTGGACGATGCCACCATCGCCACGTTCAACCAGCAACTCGGTGCCCTGGGCTTCAAGTACCAGTTCATCACCCTGGCCGGCTGGCACTCGGTCAACCACAGCGCTTTCGAGCTCGCCTCCGGCTTCGCCCGGGAAGGCATGGCTGCTTATGTCCGCCTCCAGGAAGAAGAGTTCAAGAGCCAGGAGAAAGGCTACACCGCGGTCCGGCATCAGCGGGAAGTGGGCACCGGTTATTTCGACAAAGTGCTCACCTCGGTGAGCGGCGGCAAGGCTTCCACCGCGGCTCTCGCCGGCTCCACAGAAGAAGAGCAGTTCGCTTCCCGCGAGCTGGCTCCGGCTCTGGTTTGAGCTCCAGCTCCTTCAGTTTGATCCGCGCCGGTAACTGACTTCGCTTTGTTACTCCTGCGCAATCCGCAGAAACCCGGTCAACGCAATCGCGAGGGCCGGGTTTCTGTTTGCGGTGAAAGAGTATCCTTGAGAAAAGTTGTAATCTGCAAGAAGCCAGAAACCCGGTTTCGGGCAAAAACCGGGTCTCTTTGGGTGGGGGGGGGGGGGGGGGGGGGGGGGGCGGGGGGGGGGGGGGGGGGGGGGGGGGGGAGGGGGGGGGGGGGGGGGGGGGGGGGGGGGGGCCCCCCTATGCCGATTATGGGCTAGACGCAAGCAGAATGGGCCAGTTGTTTGCGTCGAGGGCATCAGTTATGGCTGACAAGAATCACTATTATCCGGACCTGTGTCGAAACGGTGACTGAACAGTGTCGATTGTGTGACGAGAATCGAGAAGGATATCGGGCGATCCTATTGCCGCTGGGAGCGGGCTTCGTAGAGCGCTACAGAGGTGGCGATGGCGACATTGAGAGATTCGCTTTCCCGGCTTATCTCGATCATGGCCGTCTCGTCGGCGGCGCCCAGGGCGTCTTTCTCTATGCCCTGACCTTCGTTGCCCAGAATGAAAGCGGTGGGTCCGCTCAGGTCCAGCTCGCTTATACGCCTGTCTGCTGGCGCTGTGAGAGCCACCACTTTGAGACCCCGGCTCCGCACCAGCTCCAGGGCCTCGTCCAGGGTCAGACCGCTCAGGAAAGGCATGGCGAAGAGAGCGCCGGAGGCGGCCCTTACCACTTTGGAGTTGTAGGGATCCACCGTGCCGTGGCTGAGGATGAGACCGCTTGCTCCGAATGCCAGGGCGGTCCTGAATATGGTGCCCAGGTTGCCCGGGTCCTGGATCCGATCGAGGATCACCACCAGCGGTGTGGCACCCCTGAAAAGGTCGTCTTTCCGGCACTGGTGCATGCGGGCTATGGCAAGCACCCCCTGGGGGGTCTCGGTGTCGGTGAGCTCGGCGAAGAGCTTGTCGTTGAGCAGGAAGACTCTCTGCGCGTCTTTGAGGATCTGGTGGTCCCCTGACTCGAGATAGGTCTTGCTCACCACCAGGTCTTCGATGCCGGCGCCCCGGGAGATGGCCTCATCGATGACTTTGACGCCTTCAATGAGAAAGAGCCCGGATTTTCTCCGGGCTGCTCTGTTACTCAACCCCCGTATTCGCTTGACCAGCGGATTGGTGGTGCTTTCTATGGGGATTATGTTCACGCTCAGGCGATATTGGCTTTGGCCATTTCCACCAGTTTGGTGAAAGCCTCTTTGTCGTGGACTGCGAGCTCGGCGAGGAGCTTGCGGTTCACTTCGACATTGGCTTTGCTCAGGGCGTTGATGAACTGGTTGTATCTCAGACCCTGGCAACGGCAGGCGGCATTGATCCTGGTGATCCAGAGCCGGCGGAAGACCCGCTTGCGCTTGCGTCTGTCGCGGAAGGCATTTTTCCATGCCTTCATGATTGTCTGGTTGGCGGCGATAAACAGTCTGGAGTTGCTGCCCCGGAAGCCTCTAGCGTACTTGAGGATCTTCTTGTGGCGCTTCTGCAGCACGTTGCCGCGTTTTACTCTGGCCATCTCATTCTCCTTCTTCGTAGATGATTGATCAGGCGTCTGTGGGCGGGGAGGAGCTTCCCTTGGACAAAACGCCGTAGTGTCTTATTCGCCTATCGCAAATATTTGCGATAGGGGAACATTTCGAGGATGTGCTGTTTGACATCCTTGTCCAGATCGGTCCAGCCACGCAGATTGCGCTTCACTTTAGGCGCCATCCACTCGTTGATGTGGCGGGTTCCGGCTTGTTTTCTCAAGACCTTGCCGGTGGCTGTGATCTTGAAGCGACGAGCAGCCGCTTTGTTGGTTTTCATCTTAGGCATGATTTAGAACCCTTGATGCCCGACCCCTTTTATCGGGAGCGAGCAAATCGAAACACGCTTGAACTCTCGCCTTATCGCTTGGTAGCGCCAGGCGAAAGAATCATAATAACATTCCTGCCCTCGAGTCTGGGCGCTCTGTCAAGAGTTCCTAAATCTTTTAACTCATCGGCGAAACGGTTCATGAGGTCTACAGCCATGTCGCTGTGCTGCATTTCGCGCCCGCGGAGCATGGTAAGGACTTTCACCTTGTCCCCGTGATTAAGGAACTCTTTGGCTTTACGCAGCTTTACCTGGTAGTCGTGATCCTCGATCTTGTAGCGCATCTTGATTTCTTTGACGTCGGCGTTCGTCTGCTTTTTGCGCGCTTCTTTGGCTTTTTTGTCGAGCTCGAACTTGTAGCGACCGTAGTCCAGGATCTTCGCCACCGGCGGGTTGGCGTCCTGCTGCACGATCAGGAGGTCGAGCCCCTTCTCCCGGGCTCGCTCCAGGGCGTCTTTGGTTGGCACAATCCCGACCTGATTTCCTTCATCGTCTATGAGCCTTACCTCTCGAACTTTGATGCGCTCGTTGATCATCGGCAGCTCTCGTCTGGAATCTGGTCGTCTGGGATCTATAACCAAAGGCACCTCTTGTGTATGACACGGTATGGAAAAAAACTGCCGAAGGTGGGACTTGAACCCACAAGAGCTAAGCGCTCACTACGCCCTGAACGTAGCGTGTTTGCCAATTTCACCACTTCGGCACTTACATCTGTTCGATTTGTAGTACCTGCAGATTCTACAACATATTGGTTTAAACAACATATAGGGTTAAACCGGGCAGCTCACGTCAAACGGAGTTGCCCGGTTCTTCATCCCTCTTTAGCCTTCGGCCATGTAAGGCATCAGGGCGATGTCCCGGGCTCTCTTGATGGCTACGGTGAGACCGCGCTGGTGCACGGCGCAGTTGCCGCTTATCCGGCGGGGAAGGATTTTGCCGCGCTCGGTGATGTATTTCTTGAGGCGGTTGGGATCTTTGAAGTCGATATACTCGACCTTGTCGGCGCAGAAGTTGCAGGTCTTGCGGCGGCGGGGAGGGCCATCGCCGCGGCTTCTCATTGGTCTTCTCTGTTCTGTTTGCATGACTTAATTCCTTTCGAGAATTCGAGATTTAGAACGGGATTTCGTCTTCGGAGGCGAAGATGGCGTCCAGGTCTTCCTGGGAGCTGCCGGAAGCGACACCGGCGGGAGCCAGATCGCCTCTGGGCTCGCTCAGATTGCTGAGGTTCTCGACTGATACTGCGTCGATTTCCACATCTTTGCGTCTCTGCCCGTCCGAGGTAGTGAAACTGTTGATTTGCAGGCGTCCGTCAACGGCAACCATGTCGCCTTTCTTGATCTCCTGAGCGCAACGCTCGGCGAGTTCGCGCCAGGCGATAACCTTGACGGCGGTGGGCTCTTGCTTTTGTCCCTGACGCGGGGGCGAAGCGACCGCAATGGCAAATTCGGTCACAGCCACGTTCGTGTTAGGGGTGAAACGTTTCTCCGGACTTTTGATTACCTGTCCCGATACAACGATTTTGCTTAAGCTCATTTTTTTCCCTGCCTAGAGTTGAGCACTGGCTTCCAGCGCGATGGGCGGAATCGCCACGATCAGGAAGCGGATGACATCTTCCGAGAGAGTCATCATTCGCTTGATCGCTGCAAGCGATTCGGCCGGCGCCCGGAATACCGAGTGCACGAAATAACCGTCTCTCATCTTCTTGACTTCATAAGCCAGGCGCTTGCGGCCTTTCTTATCGGTCAGGTCGACGATTGCTCCCTGACCTTTCAGGAATTCTTCGACCGTTGCGATGGTTTTGTCCACACCGTCTTCGTCCAGGTTGGGACGGACGATGTAGATTGTCTCGTATAGTTTTAGATTTGCTTCTGACACTGGTTTTCCCCTTTCGGTCATAGCGTCCTGCCGGCGGACCCGACAGGCAAGGGTGTACTTTCTTGTGGCTCCAGTTGCTTGCGGAGCCATTGGTTGGAGCCGCTCTCGAGCAAGACCGGATTAGCTCCGGGCTCGCCTGAAAAATGGCAACAAAGCGAGATTCTAGCACGCTCTGGCGGTCTCGAATCAGCCCGACCCTGCGTATTCTTCACATAGACTGCTATAAGAAGGTCTATTAAAATTAATCAAATGAACAGACAATACCTGCCCGGAGCGCCTCCCGCAATTGCCAGAATCCTGGCGATAGTCCTGTTTTCGGTGCTCGCGGGTGTGCTTCCGGCGGAGTCCCGGGATCAGTGGCAGATCGAGCGTCCGGAGCCGCCGCCCACCAGCCTGGAGAGCTTCTCTCAGATATACGGGGGTGGCAGACTGGGGAATCCGGCCGGGTCTATGGGTAATGTGCCCGGCGGCGATATGCCGGGCAGTCCTGGGGCGGGCTCGACCAACGCTTTTGCGCAGGGCTTTTCGCCGTCTTTCTGGAAGGGTGTCAGTGCCAGCCGAGTGCCTGTGGGGACGGTCCTGTCCGGCGTGATTGACACCAGTGTGAGCTCCACGAAGAGCGAGCGCGGCGATATTTTCTCCATCGTCCTCGAGGATGGCTATATAAACAACGGCCAGATGATTATCCCTCCGGGCGCGAGGATCCTCGGCACCGTGGTGGGCACCTTCTCGGCTGCCAATCAGCGGATGGGCATGCCCGGCCGGGTCACGATAGCGCTGCAGACCCTGGTATTTCCTGACGGTCGCAGCACCAAGTTTTTCGGTCTCATCGATCACAACCCGGCTCACGATCAGCTCAGCGAGCCCAGTACCAGGTTCGCCGGTTTCAGTCTGTCCGACTACGGTCAATCGTTGAAAGGCATGGTCGGCTCTTTCGGATCCGGGATCGGCTGGGTTCAGAACCGCCGCTTGCGAGGCAGGGAGTTTCTTGTCGAAGCAGGTCAGAGAGTGGCTGTTCGAGTCAACAGGACCATGGACCTCTCGAGCATGATTGCCAGTGCTCCGGGACCGAATGGTCAGGCGGCACCGGTGACTGTACCCGGTCTGGCTGATTCTGGCATGGGCTCGGCGCCGGGCCTGACACCAGGAGTAGCTCCGGGCCTGACACCGGTAATGACGCCGGGAATGACGCCGGGAATGACGCCGGGAATGACACCGGGCCTGACGCCGGGCATGACACCGGGCATGACACCGGGTCTGTCAATCGATTCAATGCAGAGACAGGCTGATCCCAACAGGGTTTTCGACCCTGGCAATGATCCGGCCGCCAAGATTCCTGATCCGTTTTAGATCGATTCCGATTCTAGATCGATTTCGATTTTAGATCAGTCGTCCGACTTCGATTGCTGATTGGTGGTGGAGCGGTACTCCGATAGATGCCGCCATCCCTGGTGCAGGATGAGCTGGTAGGCATAGATTTGCTCGAGCCAGCGGCGGTCGCCTTCCGGAAGATCCGGGCGCTCCAGGCGTCTCTTGAGGGAGCCGGTGATCTGCCTGGTCTCCTCGATGGCCTTGCGGTAGCTTCTCACCTTGGTCTTGAGACCGCCGATGATCGGCTGAGTGACTCCCACTGCGTGGGCCGCGGGTTGCGGTCTGGCAATCTCTCTGACCGGGGCCGCCTGCGGTTCGGCAGGGGCGCTGGTCTTCTGCTGTTGCTGGCTGGCCATCTTGCTGACGACCTGCTGGGCAAGGGGATGCTGGATGACATTCTTGTGCCGATCGCCGCCGCGACGACGCTCTTTACGCTTGGAGCGATAGCAGTCGAGGCAGTCTCTCAATCTCGGATTGAGGTGCTCGAAAGTCTTGCCGCAAGTCTGGCAGGTCAGAGAATGCTTGAGTCTCCCTTCTCCCTGTCCGGAGTCGCCGGCTTCGCCTTCCGTATCTTCCGAATCTTCTTCGTCCTCCGACGGCTCTTCTTCGGTCGAGCGGGCAGATTTCCGCCGGGCACCGCGTCTGGGAGCGGCTGGGGCTTCTTCTTCCTGCTCCTCTTCGGCTTCTTCTTCTTCTTCTTCCTCTACCTCTTCCTCTATCTCTTCCTCGACCTTGGAGCGGCTCTTCCTGCGGGTAGTGGTGCTCTCGGACTTCGATTTGGAGCGGGAGCGGCTCGGCTTCTTGTCGGCCTTTTCTTCGGCTACCTCTTTCTCTTCGGCCTCTTCTCGGACTTTGCTCTTCTTGCTGCTCTTGGCGCCTTTGCTGCGCTGCTCTTCGATATGCTCGAGGACCTTGGGATTGGTGAGCCCTTCTTCTTTCAGCCTGCGCACCTCTTTCAGCTCTTCCATGGCGGTCTCGGGAAGCACCTTGATGCCATTCTGATCGGTGGCGGTTTCGATGTTGAACTCGCTGATATAGCGTCTGATGGTGACCGAAGTCACATTGAGGTCCTTGGCCGCCTGGGCGATCTTGGTGCCTTTCACTTTACTCATTAAATCCTTCCTTGATACTGCTCGGATTCGGGGACCCTGCCCCGATTTCCTGCACATTTCTGAAGACTTCTTGCTTCCGACGCCTGTTGTCGCCCGAGGCTCGGGTTCGCGATTCAGGCTGCTCTTCTGGCGGAGTTCCGATTTCAGGACACTGCCAGGACTCTACAAGCGTCGCGGTTCGATAACCGCACTTAAAGTAACTCATAGGCGGTTATGGTGTATCGGCCCGACCATTAAAATTTGAACATCTGTTACGAGGCCTCGCCGCCGGGGTTGCCGAAGCGGTGCTGAGCGCCTTGATAGGCCTGCTTCAGATGGCTCCTGGAAACATGTGTGTAGAGCTGGGTGGTCACCACGCTGCTGTGTCCGAGCAATTCCTGGACCGACCGCAGGTCGGCTCCGCGCTCGATGAGGTGGGTGGCGAAGCTGTGCCTCAGGGTATGGGGTGAGAGATTGCGGCTTACCCCCGCTTTTCCGGCGATTTGCTTCATAATCCGCCATATAGCCGTCCGGTTCAGGCGCCCGCCGCTGGAGTCCCGGAAGACCGCCTCGCCCGGGGGGCGATTTCTCTTGATCGCAGGGAGCTCGATGCCACCGAGCCCTGTCAGGGTTTTGCGTCCCCCGGCACGTTTTTTTCGAGGGCGGCCCGGCTTGCGCTTGACCGGACTCCGGGGGACCTCCTGGCGGGTCTGCCAGTCGAGATAAATAGATAACGCTTCCAGAGCACGGCTTCCAATCGGCACTACTCTCTCTTTGTCGCCTTTGCCCAGGCAACGCACGTAGCCTTGCTCCATGGAGATGTCATCGATATCGAGACCCACCAGCTCCGAGACTCTCAGACCGCATCCGTAGAGAAGCTCGATGATCGCTCTTTCTCTGGGACTTTCACAGGCGCCGAGCATCCTCTCCACCTCGTCTATGGTGAGCACCGCGGGTAGCTTCCTTCCCTGCTGAGGATTGGCGATGATCTCGCTTGGATCGCTTTCGAGAATACCGGTGCGGGTCATCCAGCCGAACCAGCCCCGCAGGCTGGCCAGGACCCTGGCCAGGGTGGCAGGCTTCTGGCGCCGGTCTTTCAGGACCGCCAGATAGCGGGTGATTTCGCCGTGTCGGGGCAGCTCGGCTTCCGGGCCGCCCAGCCACTTGACGAAGGCTCCCAGGTCGCGATAATAGGCTGCCACCGTATGTGATGAGAGACCTCGCTCCAGGCGGACATGCTCCAGGTAGCTCTTCAGGTGCCTGGTGAGATTGATCGCACCGGAGGTGGTGGCGCGCTCTTCGGCCGATCGAGGCTGACCGCTGTTGCTTCCGGTGCTTATGGATACGGTGCTGCTGATAATTTCCGGGCCGCAGGCGGCTCCTGCGGGCGGTATGAGATGTGATATCGATATCGATACCGATGAGACGGTAACGCCCGGGCGGTTTTCCTCATCGCCCGAGCATGCGGTGTATTCAGTTGTATCCATGGTGGATATGATACAGATCTACTTGATAAATGCAATTGACAAGTCGGACGTCTCAGCTGCTCACTGGGTGATCCCGGGCACCGGGTGGGCGGTGGCGGTGGGCCTGTTCGGCAGCCATTTGAAGTTTTTCTCGATTGACTTGGCCAGGACTTTCGGCTGATCGAGGGGAGCATCGACCTTGAAAGTGAAAGTGCGTGGCTTGTCGGTGGCGATGGCGCCGATGACCGGAAGGGCCGGGAGATTCTCGAGCTTTCCGAAAGTGACTATTTTGAAGGCGCGCTGAAGAGTGAAACTGCGGGAGACGTCACCGACAGTGCCACCAAGCATCGACTTGGTGACCCTCGGGATCTTGCCGGCGATGTCGAGACTGATGACGTTCTCGGGAAGATTGGCCTCACCGACCCCCCAGAGCCTCATATCGTCGCCCTCGAATCGCAATTCGCTGATCCGGATGACTCCCTTCTGGATGCTGAAGTCGTTGCGGAGCTCGCTGAACTCGCCGGTACGAACCGGCCAGACGCTCTGAACGAGGTTGTTGAGATTGAAGCCGAAGATTCCCTGTGTGAGCAGGTTGTACTGGGTGAGCCTGGTCTGGAGGGTGCCGAATCTACCCACCACACCATCGTGTACTTCGATATGACCCCAGCCCTCGAGATTCTCTACCAGCTCTTCCCGGCTGGTGCCGCTTGTCTTGAGCTCGATGCTCGACTCGGAATCGCCGGTTATCTCGCTGGGATTGCCCAGGAGCTTCTCGGAGAGCTTGCGGGCGGAGACGTCGTGGGTCGAGGCTTTCAAAAAATAAGAGTGCTCGTCCATGTCCATCCAGCCGTTGAAGTCGAGCTGGCCACCGGCGAGAGTGGCATTGCCCTTGTTGATCACCAGCCGGCCGCGCTTGCCGCGATCCTTGCCAGGCAGCAGATCGATCTCGGCTCCCAGATTACGCAATACGAGATTCTTGATCTTGGCGTCTTCCAAAAGTACCCTGGCGCTCGTCAGGACAGCGGGATCGTCGGTATTCTCGTGGCCTTCGATGATGCCATCGAGACCTTCGATAGCCAGGGCCGGAGCATGCACCCGGTAGAGATGCATCTTGCCTGAGAGCAGGGGTCTGGTCACCTCGCCTCTGGCGGTGAGGCTTCCCTGGATGGTGCCTTTCATGCCGCTTGCCAGCTCCGGACGGATCATCTCGATCAGGGTCTTCAGGGATGCCTCCTGAGGCACAGCGAAGGTCAGGTCGATTTTCTGGAGCCTGTTCCTGGTCTTATCGAAGAGCAATTTTCCCTTCAGCGACATCATGGTGTCCGCCATGAGGAGCTGCATGTCCTCGATCTTCACCTCGGGCTTCCGGGCTTTTATGGAGGCGTCGATGGTGAGAGGAAGACCGGCCGGCTGGCTGATGGACCCGTAGGGGCTAGCGATCACCAGACCGTTCTCTCGGTCGGAGGCCAGGGAGAACTTCAAATCGTTCCTGGTCTTATCGCCGTTGAGCTTGGCACGGATCGAGAGGGGACCTTTGCTCTTGATGGTAACGCCCCCGGTGTCGACTCTGTCTTTGATCACAGCCAGGACCCGCTCGAAATCCCGGGGAGTCAGGCGGGCTTTCATCTCGGTCTGCCAGACCGGATCTTTGCTCCGGTAGCTCTTTATGATCCCGTCGACCGAGAAACTACTCTTATTGATCGAGCCGTGCAGATCCTTTAGCATCAGGTCCGCTCCGGAGATGGCGATCATGCCTGCCAGATCGCTCACCGGTAGATCGAACACCCCGGCGCCGACCTTGAAAAAGCCGATGATTCCATCGAGAACCACGTCTCCGTCAGGGCGCATCAAGCACAATATGTCTCCGTAGGCTTTCCCGTATGGACCGGAGATCTTGTAGGTGTCCAGAATCTGCTGGTAGGCTTTGCGAATCGGCGGCGGCATCAGGGCCGAGGAAAGATAATAGTGGAGCTCGGCCAGCTCCACGCCTTCCGTCTTCGCTTTCACTCTTGCGATACGAGCTTCTTTAGAGACATTCTCGATTGAGACGGTGACGGTGATCTGGTTATCGCCGGTGATCAGGTCGACGTCGCGCATGACGAGCTGGTCTTCGGCGAAGACGATGAGACCGGATGTGGCTCGAAGAGGCTTGTCCATGCCGGGGGGCTTGTAGTAGAGGTTGTCCGGGACGGCGCTGAAAAAGACCCTGGGCTCCACCGGCGTGCCGGTAATTTTCATGCGAACGTCTTTGACGCTCCCGTATAGATAACGCTCGGCGAGGATGGGTACCTCGATCCGGAAGAGGTCCACGAGTCCGCTCAGGTGTCTGAGATCGAAGCTGGTGGCATGCAGAGCAATGTTCAGATCGGGCCGATTAGAGAAGGTCGCCGATCCTTCGACCTCGAACTTACCCTCGCCCATGTTGCCGTTTATGCCGCTTATCTTCAACGAGCCGCCCCGATTGTTGCCGTCCAGATCGATCCTGCCGTTGACTCCGGACAGCTTGAGACCGTTGGCGCCGAGATACATGGAAGCGTTTATCAGATTGACCAGACCGGTCAGCTTGAAGTTGTCGCCGTTGGTCATGATGGTGGCATCGGCAGTGGCGGTTCCGTCGAGCTTGAGATCGTATTTCTCGGAAGTGTCGGCGTAGTCGGATGTTTTGCGGAGCTCTTTACGGTTGACCCTGAGGTTGATTCCCGTCTCTTTGAGCGAGATAGACTCGGCCTTGATCTCGATTTTTCCCTTGCTATTAGCCAGATCCATGTCGCCTTTCGCCTTGATCCTGGCTGTGGAGCTGGTCAGCTCGCCGTTTACCAGCTCTATGCGATTCTGGTTGGCGATGCGGATGTCACCGCGAATCTTCGACTCGGGCGTGATACCGAAGATATAGAGCAGGGGCATCTGGCTGCGGGCGTCTTTGATGATGTCCTTGAATTGAAGTTTCTGGGTGTCTATGTTGGTGACGATGCTGGTGTGCTCGGTGGTGCCGCTCACCTTTATCTCGAGGTTGGCGGTCCCCGAGAGACGGGAGGGGTTCACCTGGGCGATGAGTTGCCCGGCTATTCCGCTCATGAGCGGCTTGTTTGCGTCTTTGACCGGATCGATGATGAATTTGAGGTCCTTGATGTCCTGGACATGACCCATGACCTCGGCTGCAATGTCGCTTTTCTCCGCCTGCCACTCTTTGAGCTCGCCGGTCGATTTGAGCTCGATGCCGTGCAGCTTCAGTGTGAAGTCTTTCCAGGCGACTCTCTTGCCGCTGACCTTGACATGGGCCGAGCCCGATGTCTTGCCGGCTTCGATATGACCGAAATTGCCGCCTCTAAGGCCGAGCCCCTCGATATTGAGCGCGATCTTGGTGGCAAGGCCGTTTTCGAAAGTGCCCTCGCCTTCCAGGTCGGCATTAATCAGCCCCTCTACCTGGAATATATCGCTATCCGCCTGAGCCTTGCCGTCTTCTCTGAGGATCGTTATCAGGGTCAGCGCTTCTTTCGGATCGAGCTGTCGAGCCGATACTTTGAAGGAATAAGGGTTTTTCGCCCAGGTGGCGAATTCGCCCTGACCGAGTCCCTCCACGGTGATAGTGGAGCGGAAATTCCCGTCCTTATCGTCTTTCTTGTGATCTCTCCGGGCCGCGAAGAAGAAAGGCAGCTTTTTGCCTTTCCTGGGCCAGTTGAGGTTGAGCTTTATCGCTTCGAGATCGAAAGGGCTCTTCCATTCGGGGTCTCTGGTGGCGTCCACTATATGAGCCAGTCCATCATTGACCTGGACCAGCTGGATTTCGGGACCTTCTACCAGGAGGTCGTCGAAATTCCACCTGTTCGGTCCGGTCTTGACCAGCCATACCTCCGGGCTGTTGAAATCCAGGTGCTTGATTACCAGCTTCTTCTGGAGCAGCGCCAGGACGGACACACCCACCTGGCTCCGCTTGCAATCCAGAAACGGGCTCCCGCCGAGGTCTTTGATCTTGATCGAGGAGGTCTCGATATTGATGCCGTCATGGCCGAAGCTCCAGGTCAGGTCGCCCAGCGTGACATCGCGCTTGAGGAAGTCGACCAGCTCCTGCTCCACATAGGGTCTGGTCCAGTTGATATCGCTTGTCAGAGCTACCGCGGCAATCACGGGCAGGGAGAGGAGCCAGAGAATTACGAATTTGACGACAAAACCAACCGGATACTTGCGCACCGGTCCTGACTCGACATTATCATTTACCAGATCATCCACTTCTTTAGGTATATATTCTACGTGGTAAGCTTTAGTTTAGAGAGGATGGCAGAAGATTTGGCGGCGAAGATACAATTCTTACCTATTGGCGCCGTTTTCGTCCTGGCGCTGGCTGCCTCGGCCAGCGTCGCCGGCTCGGGGAATTCGCTCCTGCCGGCAGTGGCTGCCGACACCGCGAGCGAGTACCGCGTCGATCACGGCGCCGGTATCACGGACCGGTCGGAAGACGAAGAAGATGATGACGGCGACGACGATGATGACGACGATAACGAACGAGCCAGACGCCGTCATGCAAGGCGTCACTGGTCCACCACCGGAGGCGGGGACGTAGAGAGTACGCCGCCGCCGGAGCCCCAGAGCGAGCCCGAGCCCGAGCCCGAGCCCGAGCCCGAGCCTTCCACTACTCCGGCGAGTCCCGAGCCGCCCGGGGCAGCCCTTCCCGAGACCCGGAGCTCCGTTCAGCCCCCTGTCCTCGAGCCCGAGCGACCGGAGCCCGATCAACCGGAGCAAGAATATTTCGAGGCGCCCGCCTACTGGGAGCCGGCTCCCGGGGCGAGCCAATCTCGAGAGCAGCAAGCGCCGGTCTCCATAGCTGGTGATGACATCAAACCCGGTGCCGAGTTCAAGCGCGATCTCGCCCGGGACACCGCCGAGGAGACCGCTCTCAAGAAGCTGGTCAAAGAGCTCGAATTCGGGAGCCTGGCAAGCTCCATCGCCATGCTCAGGGAGCTGGTGAAAGTCTATCCCGGCGATCCCGATTACCGGTCTCTACTGGCGGCCGCCCTCAATCTGAAAGACGGCGATGTCTGGTACCAATACCAGCAGCGCTCGCAGGTGCCGCCGCGCCCACCTGTCGCTACGGTAGCACCGGTGGTGCGACCCGCCCGGGTGACTCCGACCATAGCCGACAGGATCAACGATCTCAAGCATTCATCCTGGCTCTTGATGTACAAAAAGCTGGGTAGCGGTCCCCGTTAGGGGGCGCTGCAGGCAGAATCAAGACAGATGATTCTCGTAAGCGTATCGCACCAGGGCGGCGCGGCTCGTTACCCCGAGCTTCTTGCGCAGCCTGGAGACGTGCACTTCGGTTGTTCCTTCGGTTATGTGCAGCTCTTGCGCGATCTCTTTGTTCGATAGACCCTGAGCCACTTTTTTCAAGACCTCGAGCTCGCGACCGCTGAGCTTTACTCGCACCCGTTCCCGGCTCTCAGTCCTCTGAGTGAGCTCTCTGGTGGAATTGACCACGTCATTGAGCTGGCTGCAGAGCTCGGTGAGCTTGGTTATACTGGTGCTCTGCACCTGGACGATCTGATAGAGCTTGGCCTGGCTGAGAGCGATGGCAAGCTGGTGGGCGATGCGGCTGAGCAGATTGATCTCGGATACCGACCAGAGACGGCTGAACTCCACCTGGTCCATGTGCAACAGCCCGGTGAGCTTGCCGCTGTATACGAGGGGCACCATGATCATCGAGAGGATATTGTAGGAGTGCATCTCCACCCGGACGTCCTGGGCGAAAGCGAAGGTGTCGTCCTGCATCACCACCAGAGGGCGGCGCTCCCCGATGTCGAGGAGGAGATCGTGATATTTCTCGAAAAGGATGCTCTTGTCTGAAACAGGTTTGATATCGGCTCTGGTGCGCTGCCGGGCTATGCGCATATGCTTCCCTTCGTCGTCGGCCAGGCAGACGACGACCCGGGAGACATTGAATTCGCTCAAGAGGCTCTGGGTGGCGCGCTCGAGGGTATCAGCCACTTCCAGAGAGCCGTGAATATTAACGATTAAACGGTTGAGAAGGGTCTCGTCCAGCGATGCCTGCTCCACGCGCCGGTACATCTCCCTGAGATTCTCCAGCAAGAGCGAGCGCTGGAGATTGGTGGTGATGGTTCGAGGCAGGAATTTCTCGTAGTTGCCTATTTTGGGAAGATAGTCCATGGCCCCCGAGGTGAGCATCCTGATTGCCAGTTCCGGGCTGTCGGTGGAGGTGATTACCACTATGGGCGTGTTCGGGTTCTTCATATTGAGAGACCTTGCTGCCTGTTCTCCGGTCATGTCCGGCAGGTCATAGCTCAAGACCACGGCGTCATAGTCGTTTTTCTCGAAGAGGGCAATGCCTTCTTCCCCGGTCTCGGCGGTGTCGACATCGTAGAGGGGTGACTGGGAGACGATTACTTGCTGACATTTCTTGCGGTCCGATTCGCACGGCTCTATGAGCAGTACCAACCGCTCTCTGTGCTTTTCGCTGCGGGCTTCGGTGCCGGTTTCGGCTACTGTCTCCGATTCTGCATCCATGGCTTCTTGCGTTAGATCCCTGCTCTACTTACATATAAAGATTGCTACTGCCAAGATAACATAAGAAACCCGATAAAGACTTATTGGAATGACTATAGGACCGCCGGGTTCGGAAGCTGTTATACCTGTATCAGTGAGCGAAAGAAGACTCCACTGGGCCGCCCGGCACGTGATTCCCCCCTCGCCAGGCCCCCCAACCTGACCGCGTGCAACCCCCCGCATAAGGGCCGGTCCTGGAGGTCAACTTACCAGAAGCAGCCCCGACAGGGGCTGCTTTTCGTTGCTTGCCGATTCAGGCGCTTTCGGTCGGTATTCAGTTCCGAGCCGCCCCTGTCATCATGACAGGCTGCCTGCCGCGCTGGACATAGACCCGTCCGATCCGCTCATGAGCGGCCCCCTGGACCTCTTTCAGGTCGGCCTCGTAAGGAAGGATCTCCGGATTGATGTCCATCTTGACCACTTTCTCGCCCTGGCTGTCATAAAAGACTCCCTGGAGCTCGTATTCGCCTTCCGGGAATTGTTTGACCACCGGATTGACGAAATAGCCCACATGAGCGCCCTGCCCGGTGTAAACATTGACTCTTGTCTCACTCATGATTTTCTTGTCTCCCGCTTGTCGGACTTATTCTCTATTCTTTACATCGTATCGAACCGATTTTACATCGCATCGAAGCGATTGATGTGTGTTAAGAATTGGAAGAATCAATTAGAATCGGATTGGGATTTAGTACACTGTGAACGCTGAGTTTCGAGTCTACACCTTAGTAATGATGTAATGAGGAGTTTGCCAAATGTCTTACACAATTGTTGCTGATGTTTGTGAAGGAATAGGTGACTGTATTCCGGTTTGTCCAGTCGAGTGCATCCACTGGGCCGAGGACAAGACCAACGAAAAAGGCACCAAATACACCTATATCGATGATGCTACCTGCATCGACTGCGGCGCTTGCCTCTCGGTCTGCCCGATCGAAGGCGCCATTCTCGACGAGTGGAAGCCCGAGCTCCAGAAGCCTTAACCGGTTCTCAACTCGTTCTCGTAAATTCATCGAAGCCGGGAATCAGGCAGATTCCCGGCTTTTGTCTATTATTGACTAATGTTACCGTCCGACCTTGAGGAATTCCCATAAATGCAATACTGGACTAATTCCTGTGCTAAGATTCCGGTTTGAATTTCACGCATATAAAATACGGAAAGACATAGATGGGACTTGCTTTAGAAAAGAAAAACGAGATTATCGTCGGCAACCGCGTCAACGATAAAGATACTGGTTCTCCCGAAGTGCAGGTTGCGATGCTCACCGAACGCATCACCCAGCTTACCGACCACCTGCGCACTAACAAGAAAGACTTTCAAAGTCGCCGTGGACTCCTGATGATGGTCGGCAAGCGCAGACGGCTCCTGAAATATCTGAACAGCAGAAGCCCGGAGCGGTATCGCAGCCTGATCGAAAAACTAGGATTGAGACGGTAATCAATATTCCGGCGAGCCCAGGCTCGCCGTTTGCTTTCATTAACCTGTTTTTTTACGAAAAAATTGGCGATACCCTCTGTTGCGGGTAGTCGTCGTTTTTTCTTGATGAGAGCTTTCGTACTTATGAGAAAAGAAGAGGAAAAAAGAAGTGCTCAGCATTAGCGATGAGAAAACCAAGTGTGTAGAGCTCGAGATCGACGGCAAGACCGTTTCGATCCGAACCGGCAGGATGGCCAAACAGGCCTCCGGAGCCTGCGAGATTCGTTGCGGCGACACCATGCTCCTGGTCACCTGCACCGAGTCCCGTAACGCTCGCGAAGGAATCGACTATTTCCCGCTCCTGGTGGACTATGAAGAGAAGCTCTATGCTGTGGGCCGGGTGCCCGGAAGCTTTTTGCGACGGGAAGGCCGCGCCTCGGACAAGGCCATTCTCACCAGCCGTCTCATCGATCGCCCGATTCGCCCCCTCTTTCCCAAGAGCTACCGTCAGGATGTCCAGATCGTCGCCACAGCAATGAGCGCCGACCAGGAGAATCCCACCGACACCCTTGCCATGCTCGGTGCTTCGGTGTCGATCATGCTTGCCGGGTTGCCATTCCAGGGTCCGATAGGGGCCGTGCGGGTCGGCCGGGTGGCAGGCAAATTCATCGCCAATCCCACCCACACCGAGATTGAAGAATCCGATATTGACATCGTCGTAGCCGGTACCGCCGAGTCGATCATGATGGTGGAGGCTGGCTGCTCCCTGGTTTCGGAGCGGGACGTTCTCAATGCCATCGACTACGGTCACAAGCATATTCGCAAACAAGTAGAGCTCCAGAACGAGTTCGTCGCTTCCCTGGGCGTCCAGAGAAGAGAATTCGTCGGCGAAGAGAAGAACGCCGAGCTGAAAGCAATCTTCAAAGAGAAAGCCACCGAGAAGCTCAAAGCTTCCATGAACGGCGTCACAGACAAGAACGTTCGCGCCAATCTTCTCGATGAGGCCTTCAAGGCAGTTGTCGAGGCGGTCAATGAGCTTCCCGAGGAGCACGAGCTCAGAAGCTGGAGCGAAGGCGCCCTGAAAGGTTATATGGAGCCTTACGAAGCCGAGCTCATGCGGGCCCAGGTGCTCGACACCGGTCTCCGGGCCGACGGCAGAAAGTGCGACGAAATCCGCCCGATCACCGTCGAAGTGGGTATACTGCCTCGCGCTCATGGTTCCGGCCTGTTCACTCGGGGCACCACCCAGGCTCTCTCGGTTGCCACGCTTGGTATCGCCGGCGATGCACAACGCCTGGATACCATCGACCCCCAGACCGAAAAGCGCTATATGCACCATTACAACTTTCCCGGCTTTTCGGTGGGAGAGGTGAAACCCATGCGGGGTCCCGGTCGCCGCGAGATCGGTCACGGCGCTCTGGCGGAGCGGGCGATCATCCCTGTGCTCCCCCGCCAGGAGGATTTCCCTTACACCCTGCGGGTAGTCTCGGAAGTCCTGGAATCCAACGGCTCCACATCCATGGCTTCGACCTGCGGCTCCTGTCTTTCTTTGATGGATGCCGGCGTTCCCCTTCTCGATACGGTGGGCGGCATCGCCATGGGTCTGATTCTCGAAGGCGAGCGTTTCGCCATTCTCTCGGATATCCAGGGTCTAGAGGACTTCCTCGGTGACATGGACTTCAAAGTGACCGGCACCAGAAACGGCATTTCGGCTCTGCAAATGGATATCAAGGTGCAGGGCATCTCCATCGAGATTATGAGAGTCGCTCTCGAGCAAGCTCGTCGCGGCAGAATCCATATAATCGAGTGTATGGAGAAAGTCCTCGACAAGCCTCGCTCCGAGCTTTCTCGCTGGGCACCGCGCCTGATCACCATGAAGATCGATCCGGAAGATATCGGCACCGTTATCGGTCCCGGCGGCAAGATGATCCGCCGGATCATCGAGGAGACCGGCGCCACCATCGATATCGAGGACGACGGCACAGTGGTTATCGGCAGTGTCGAAGGGCACGGGGGCGAAGAAGCCAAACGCATGATCGAGCGTCTGGTCAAGCGCATCGAGCCCGGCGAGGTCTATGCCGGTCGGGTTACCCGGATTATTCCGGTAGGCTGTTTTGTCGAGGTCCTGCCCGGAAAAGAGGGCATGGTTCATATCTCCCAGCTCGAGAACCGCAGGGTGAACAAGGTTGAAGACGTCGTCTCGGTCGGTGATCGAGTAATTGTTAAAGTACGCGAGATCGATGAGCGTAATCGTGTTAACTTGACTATGAAAGAAGTCACCGACAAAGAACGGGAAGAGTGTGAGCAGAGAAACCCGGTCAAGTCCAGCTAACTCGCCGGTTTCCCCGCCGGTGGCCGCAATCCGCCGGCTTCGAGCTCTCTCTGTCCTGATCGCAGCCGTGTCGCTTCTGGAGCCCGGTCTTTCCTTCCTGCCTGCAGGCGGGTCCGGATCGGGATACAGTTCCGGTATGGCTGCTTTCGCCAGGACCTCCAAGAAGAAATCTTCCAGCAAGGCGAAGAAGTCCGCCAAAAAAACCAGCTCGAGAAAATCCGGCTCGAAAAAATCGAGCCGGTCCCGGAGCCGATCCCTCAGTCACAGGAGCCGCTCGCGCTCTTCCCGGCATGAAGCCGCCGGAAAGCCTGAGGCTCACAAGCCCAGCCCGGAAGAGCTGGCTGCCAGGACCAGGCGTGAGGCGGCTTATGCCAGTCTCGACCAGGCCTACGGTCTTTACGATGCCGGCATCAATGCTCGTCTGGCAGGTCAAAACACCCTTGCCATAACCAGGCTCGAGGAGTCCTGGCGTAAATTCTCGGACAACAAGGGTTATCAGAAGTCGGGCAATCCCTCCACCATCGAGTCCATGGTCCATTATGAGCTCGGCCAGGCTGCCGAGGCCCAGGGCGACTTCAATCTGGCTCGTGACAGCTATTCACGCTGCCTGCGCATCAGGCCAGGCTACACACCCGCCTCGGTGAAGCTGGTCAATCTTCTGGCCCGTAACGGTAAGCTCGATCTCGCTCTGGCCAAAGCCAGAGAAGCTGCTGGTGCGAGCCCCAGGGATCCGAGGGCGCAGCTCCTGGTCTCTCTCGTCCTTGACAAGATGGGCAAAGCCGATGATGCCAGGCAGGCCAGGGGTGAGGCAGAGAAGCTTCTGACCGTGGAAGGGAAAGTCGTTCCCGGAGCCGATATAAAGGAGAAGCCGGTAAAGGCGATTCCCGGAAAAGAAGCCCGGGAGCGGATGGAATCGGATGTGATGACCGATATCGAAGAAGAAGAGCCCTCTGGAGACTCGGATTCCGAATAGAACCGGCAAAAAACGAAAAGAGGACCTGATGGCCCTCTTCTCAATTTTCCAGACTGTCGATTCTCAGGAATTGACTCTGTCTTTGAATTCTTTACCAGGCGAGAAAGCGGGTACGCGCTTGGCGGGCACCTTGATCTTTTCACCAGGCTTTTGCGGGTTGTTGGTTTCACGAGCATTGCGCTGGCGACGCTCGAAAGTACCGAATCCAACCAGAGTAACGCGATCGCCCTTGGCGACGGTCTCGACAACGACTTCGGTCAAAGCTTGAAGCATCTCTTCGACGGATTTCTTGGTGTTGTTGGTGCGGTTAGCTATTTCAGCAGCTAGTTCTGCTTTGTTCACAGAGATTCCTCCTGTCCCTCACGATTGAGTTAATGGTCAAGTCTAATGTGGTCTTCCAAAACCACGTAACCGGCAAGGATACAGCACCTATCGGCTCGAGACAAGAGCGAATCCATAAAAAGTGGCTCTTGATAAACAAATCCGCCGATCTCGACTGTCTCGAGCCGGTCAAAAACTTGGTTGCCCGGCGTGAATTGGATGCGAAAATGGGAACAACTATTATACTGATTACAGAGAGTAGGACTCACTTGGGACGAAAATCCGCCACCTCTTCTTTAGTGCAATCGCGCGACCTCGCCTTCATCGCAGCCCGGGGAGCCGAGACGAAGAAAGCCAATGCGACGGTGGTCCTGGATGTCAGGGAAGTGACACTGCTGGCAGACTACTTCGTCTTCACCGGGGGGGAATCGAAAGCGCAAGTCAAGGCGATAGTCCAGGAGATCGAGGACCGTCTCGGGCCGCGCGGGCGGAAGGCCAAGTCGATTGTCGGATTATCAGAGGCCCGCTGGGTCGTCATGGACTTCGGGGATGTTATAGTCCATATCCTGCAGAGCAAGGAGCGTGACTTTTACAAACTCGAGCAGTTCTGGAACCACGGCCTGGTGGTAGAGCCATCCGAATGGGTCAGTGATGATAATTTAGAAGAATAGAGTCGAGAGGATAGCAAGAAAGTATGAGCTTCAGGACGCGGCTTCAAGGGTTCGTCGAAAACCGGCAGAAGATTCAAATCTGGTACGGAATGGGCTGCCACAATACCGTTACCGGCCGAGTCCTCTCGGTGGATCACGATCATATCGACGTCGAATCTTACTCCCATGAATCGGACGGGCAGATCCATATCCGCCGTATCCTCATACCTCTACACCTCATACTCCACATCGATATAACTACTGCCGAGATCGCCGAGGACGACGAGTCTTTCGATACAAAGGCAGAAGAGAAGGAAGGCGGCAAGGAAGCCAAGAAGACCCAGGCTGTAATCGACCTCCCCGACGCTCCCCGGGGCTATGCGGTCAAGGTCCTCTCCCAGCTTAATTCCACCTTCTCCAACCGGTTCTCCCGGATGACCGCCGGACCCGGCGGCATCTATTTCTCCGTGGACGGCAGCGTCTGGTTCGTCGACAATTCCGGTCAGCCCACCGAGTATGCCCGGATTCGTGGCAACAGCACGATCTCCGGTTTGCGTTTCGATCGCAAAGGGGTGCTCTATGTGGCCACCATCCAGGGGATCGTCTATAAAATAGATCCCAATAAGTCCGGGCGGATTCTCGCTCAGCTCGACGGCAATAAGACCGGCGGCGGCACCTTCCTGTCCGACCTGGCTATCGGCCCTCGCGAAGAGGTATATGTCTCGAACTTCCCCTCCAACACAGGCGGAATTTTCAAAGTCGACAAGGCCGGCGATGCCGAGGTTTTGATTGGCGGACCCGGACACGGTACCCAGGGCTTGCTCCTCGATCCAGACGGCTTTCTCTGGTGCCTGGAGCACGCCACCGGCTCGGTGGTCAAACGCTCCCTGGACGGCCGGGAAGTGAGTCGTGTGGCTATCGCCGAATCGGACAGCTTCAATTTCGCCGACGGCTATGACGGCAATCTAGCCATGGACAGCCTGGGCCGGCTCTATATAACCGCCGGCCGAGCCGGAACAGTGATCAGAGTGAACCGGGAAGGTCGTACCGAGGAGTTCCTCAAGGGACTGATCAACCCTACCGGTATCGCCTTCGGCTCGGACGGAGCCCTCTTCGTCCTCGAAGCCGGACGCTCCCGGGTGCTGCGCGTGGCGGCCCTGGACAAGGCCGACCGCACGGCTTCGGCGCCGCTACTGAGCTGAAATCTGAATTAGCTTCGCGCCGATGCGAACCGGTTGTTTCCAGCCGCTCCGGATTCTACGCCTACCGGCGCTCTGTCTTCGTAGAGGGCGTTCACCAGATCGGCATAATTGCGGGCTACTGCGTTGCGCTTGATCTTGAGAGTGGCTGTGAGCTCGCCTGCCTCTACCGAGAGCTCCTTCTCGAGGACGGCGAAACGCTTCACCTGCTCGTAATCAGCCAGGCTGCCGGAGCGCATTCTCAGCTCTTTCTTAAGATAGTCGTAGATCTCCGCGGATCTCGCTACCTCTTCGAAGGTCTGGCAAGGCCAGCCGTTTTCCCTGGCGTATTCCATGGCCGCCTGCTCATCGAGACAGATCAGGGCGACCAGGTGTTTGCGCTTGTCTCCGAAGACCACTGACTGGTTGACCAGGGGCACTGTCTTGATGATCGCCTCGATCCGCTGGGGTGCGATGTTCTTGCCGGCGGAGTTGACGATGATGTCTTTCTTGCGGTCGGTGATGGTTATATAGTTGTCACTGTCTATGGTGCCTATATCGCCTGTCTTGAACCAGCCGTCCTCGAAAGCCTCGGCTGTGCCCTGCTCATTCTTGTAATAGCCGGAGCAGATCGTCGGTCCCTTCACCAGGATCTCGCCGTCATCGCTGAGCCGGGCCTGGACGGAAGGCAGGGTCGCTCCGACGGTGCCGAGCTTCACCCGGTGACTGGGGTTGACGCTCAGGGGAGCGGCGGTCTCGGTCAGTCCATAGCCTTCCAGGGTCGATATGCCGATGGCGTTGAAGAAGCCGAGCACCTCTCTGGTGGCGGGGGCGCCACCACTGACGATCAACCTCAGGTTGGGACCGATCCGCTGGCGCAGCTTCTTGAGCACCACGCGCTCGGCGAGCCAGTGCTTGAGCCTGAGAGCCTGGCGCGGCTTTTCGCCAGTGGCTCTGTGCTCCACCATCTGTCTGCCGACCTCGATGGACCACTCTATGAGCTGGCGGGACCTGCCGGAGGCGCCTTCGATGCCGCTTTTCACTTTCGTATAGATCCGGTCGAGCACCCTGGGCACCACCAGGATCATGCTGGGATTGACCTCTCCCATGTTCTTGGCCATATACTCGATCCCTTCGGCGAAGGCACAGGCGCCGCCGGAATGGAGCCAGTAGTACTCGCCGCAGACACGCTCGAAAACATGGGACAGAGGCAGGTAAGAGAGATAGATGTCGTTCTCGGTCACAGGCAGGACGCCCTGCAGGTCCTCCATGACAGCCATGATGTTGCTGTGGGTCAGGGGCACGCCCTTGGGAGTGCCGGTGGTGCCCGAAGTGTAGATAATAGTCGCGAGGTCCCGGCGCTCGCGGCTCTCGCAGCGGCGATAGACCAGCTCCGGGTGGGCGGCGCGGCGGTCTCTGCCCAGCCTCTCGACGGATTCCACTGTGTGAGTCTCGGGGTCTCCCGATTCTTCCATGAGAATCGCTACTTTGAGATGCGGGATCCGCTCTTTGAGCCCTTCTATCTTGGCCAGGAGGCGTTTGTTCTGGACGAAGACAATCTGAGCCTCGGAATTATTGAGGATGTATTCGATGTCCGAGAGAGAGCTTGTCGGGTAGATAGGAACCGATACGGCGCCGTTGCTGAGAATGGCGAGGTCGGCGAGAACCCAGTAGTGACTGGTGGCACTGAAGATGGCAGCTTTGCCGTCGACCTCCAGGCCGAGCTCGGCAAGCCCGAAGGCGAGATTCTCGGCACGCTCGCCGAGACCGGTCCAGCTCAACTGCGTGTAAGCTGACTTGCGATCCGGTTTGTAAATGAAAGCCGGGCGGTCTCCCATTTCTTTGACGCGGCAGCGAAATATCGAAGCTAGATTGTGTCGCACGTTGTTCACCGTCCTTGCTAGAGCGGGCTTTGCTCCTATCGGTGACTCATTATATGAGCTTTGGTCACGGTTACCAAGGGATGATAAACACTTGAAGCTCTGCTCGGCCTGGCTCCTCCTCTTCATTGCCGGTGCTGTCGGGATGTTCACCTCCGGAGCCGGACCTAAATTATTGCTCAGCACTTATTCTCAGCACTTATTATGTAGATTAGGTGCTGCTCAGATTGCGGACCAGCCAGGGCTCGAGCTCGTCCAGAAGTCGGGGAAGCTGGGCCTCGAACATGAGGTCGTGCCAGCAATCGTCCATGGTCACCCGGGTCTTCTCGGGACTGTCGACCTTGTCGAAGAACCGCTCGCTGTGCCGATTGTCGACGATGGTCTCGATGCCGGCGGTGGCCATGAAAAGCGGAACCGGCAGTGTCTGGACCTCTTTCTTCAACTCGTTGGTGAAGTTTAGAAGCTCGAGACCCATGCGAGCCGGAATTGTCAGGCGTTTGAGCTCATCCTGCGCCAGCTCGTCTCGAACTGCCTGGTTGGAAGTGATGTCGTCGACCGTGTAGGGCAGAGCCAGTTCGGTATCGGGAGCGATCAGCGCCGTCGCCACGGCTTTCAGCTTATAGGGAATAGTGAACCTTCCCGGGAAGCCGTCGAAACCCGGGGAGAATATGGCCACGCCGCCGGGGCGGGGATTCAAGAGCCGGCATATCTTTACCGCCACCAGGGCACCCATGCTGTTGCCCATGAGAAAGACCGGCTTGCCGGAAGCCAGCCCGGCGACATGGTTGTATACGGCAACAGCCTCGTCCTGCCACTGGCTGCGGCTGTTAAATGTTTGATCTTTTCGGAGACCGAAGCCTACTTGATCGAAGGAGAAAACACCGAATCGCCGCATGGCGAGCCGGCTTCCGAAGGCCTCGAACCAGCCGGAATGAGCCCCGAGACCGTGAATGATCAGGACGAGCGCCCGGGCCTCCTGCTCATCGCCCCATTGCCTGCAATAGAGAGGCTTTCCGGTCCGACCCGGGAGCTCGAAGACCCGGCTCGTTTGATTGAGAGTGATCGCGGCTGGTTCCATAGCACGATATTATATCTTCAAGGGACATCGATGAATGCAAGCGACGCCGACAGAACAGAAAGACAATGCCACTAAAGGTGGTTCAAACCTTCTCAAGACCCTCGTTCTGGTTCTTATTCTCTGCTGCTTCGCCGGGGCCGCCTATTTTTTTAGTCGTCCGCAAGAAACGCCTCTCACCCGGGCTATAAAGCTGGTCAGGGAAGGCAAGGCGGCGTTCGCGCTGCCAATGCTGGAGGAGCTTTCCAGAGAACAGCCGGACAACGGCGAGGTCTATCCCTGGCTGGCCCGCGGCTATCTGGCCTCGCAGCGCTATGCCGAGGGGCGGACCGCTCTGGACACAGCCCTGCGCCTGAACCTGTCGGCGGAAAAGATCAAGCCGGTGATCATCGATTTCGCCGACTATTACCAGCGCCGGGGCGATTTCGAGGAAGCCGAGAAGCTTTTTCATTCGGCGGCTCGCATCGGTCCTCCGAAGCTCTTCGAGGCGGAAAGAGCGAAGATGTACCTGGACTGGGCCGATCAGAACACCAACGAAAACAAGCTCGAAGAAGCCATCCACCATCTCCAGCTCGGCGAGAGCCTGAGCGGCAGCCTCGATGAAGCCACCATGAAAGCGATTCCGCACAAGCTCAGCGATTGCTACCGCCGCCTGGCAGCCGTCGCCGAGACCCAGAACCAGGATGACCCGGCGGCTATCAAGCTCCTGGAGAAAAGCCTGAGCGTTTGCGACGAGCCCCTGACCCGGCGAGCCCTGGCGGCTATCTACGCGCGGACCGGCAATCCTGAAAAGGCAATCGAGAATTACGAGGCAGTCTGTAACAACGACCCCAATAATCTCGAGGTCCGGCATCATCTCATCGAGCTCCTTCTCGAGCGCAAAGAGTTCGACAAAGCCCAGACCGCCCTTATCGGTCTTACAGACAAAGAGAAGAGCGTCGAGAATTTCGAGCTCCTGGCCGATGTCAATCTCAAGCTCAGCAACTATGCCGGCGCTGTCCGGGCTCTGGAGGAAGCTTCCATACTCAGACCGACACCGGAGCTCCTCACCAAGCTCCGAACTACCCTGGTCAACTGGAGCAATATGCTCATCTCCGAGAAGAAGCTCCAGGAAGCGACTGCGGTCAAGGGCCATGCCGAGAGAGTGGCTGAGCAGCTTGCCATGATGGGGGCGCCGGTGGGTGCAGACAAGAATGCCGGAAAGGACGAGGAGAAGGCGTGGAATCCCGGCAGCACGCCTGTTTCGATTGTTTTTTCCCGGAACTGGCTGGCCAAGGACAGCCTCACGCCGGAGGGCAAGATCAAGATTCGCAATATCACCGGCATGCCGATCGAGGACCTCAATCTCACCGCTGTCTTCTTCGACAACACCACCAGGAAGAAAAACGGTATGGTCGTCTTGCCGGTGGCTTCCCCGGCCCGACCATTTCCCCCGGGCGAGGACCGCTGGCTCTATTTCTCCTGCCCTCACACAGTCAGGGCGGACCACCAGCTGGCGGTGGTGATCCTCTGGCAGGGGCGTTTTCTAAAAGAGTTTCCGGTCACCAAGCAGCGCTGAGCCCGAGCTGAGCTAAAATAATCTACTATGAATGCTGAGACCAACTGCCGGCACGAATATGTGATCATCTACCAGCGCAAGCTGAAGGGGCTCGATCGCCGTCTGGTGGGTACCCGCGCTTTCTTGCCCGTGGGCTTCAAAGCCATCGACTTCAAGCATTTGAGTCCCGGAAGCTTCTGCTTTTGCACCCGCTGCCGGAAACGGCTTTTCCCCCGGCGCTCACCGGCGGAAAAGGAAATGGAGCGCCAGGAGCGCAAGCGAGTCAAGGCCGAGGCTGAGGCAGCCGCCGCCGCCCTGGTGGACAGCATACCTTTCGGTCTTTCCGGGGGTGTGGGGCACCTCCTGGATGACGAGGAGGAAGACCGGGACGAGGACCTGGAAGAAGACCAGGAGGAGGACGAGGACTTCCAGGACGATATTTCGGCAGGCGAAGGTGACGTCGAAGACGACGCTCCGGACGATATCGACATCCATGTCGATGAGCTGGAAGTCGAATCTGTGGATGTCGAGGATATAAAGGCAGAAGGTGTTAAGCTTTCAACAGACGATGACGAGTCCTGTGCACTCGATGACGATGAGGAGTCGTAACCATGTTCAAATTCATTGACAAACTGATCTGTCTTTTCGTGACCCTGCCGCCTGTCTATCTGGCTTTCAGATTTCTGCGCTGGTATCTGAAGAGCGAGGCGACAGAGGAGCAGGAGGCTGAAGAGCCCGTCGAGCAGCCCTCCTAGCCAGTTCAGGATACTTTGACCTGGAGGTCTCATGGCGGGACTGTTCCGATACATTCTAGGAACGATTAGAGCGATTCTGGTGATGGCGCTTGGTATCGGTGGTGGTATCGGCATGCTTTGCTTCATTTTCATCATAGTCCTGCACAACGAGCAGAACGCTTTTATCGACGCAGCTAAATGGGGACTATCCATAGGGCTCGTGGTGGCGATCATCTTGACCTTCGTCTTCCTCCTTCTCGATCTATCCGCTCATTTGTACCTGGCAAAGGGAACTCATCATAAGCGCATCTGGGATCTCGAGCAGCACCGCGAGCTCGAGGTGGAGGGCAGCTCCAAGGAAGTCCTCGCGGCCAGCCGGGAAGCCCTGCTCTCGATACCGTATATAGAGTCGGTCACAGACGATGTCGAGAATCTCGTCAGCCGGGCGACCTCCGGGGCGAGCTGGCGCTCGGGAGGCGAGTATATCGAGGTCGAGATCAACCCGCTATCCGAGAACAGATGGTATGTCAAGTGCTCCAGCAAGAACAAGAACAACAAGAGCGTTTTCGATTACGGCAAGAACTTCGAGAATGTCGAAGCCTGGTTCTCGAAGATGAAAAAGAACGCCAGGGTCCGGTCTGTTTGACTTTGACATCCGGACGGCTACAGGTGATACAATTAACGGGTACGCGGGTGTAGCTCAGTCGGTAGAGCGACAGCTTCCCAAGCTGTAGGTCGCGAGTTCGAGACTCGTCGCCCGCTCCACTTTTAGAGATTCGAGATTTTCGCCGGGGCCCAATGCGTAGGAAAGGCTGCCGACGATATCGGCTTTTCCTTTGATGAAGTCGGCCGCATGACGCATAGGACGGCTCCCGGTCTGAGCCCGGTATCCTTCGAATACGACCTGGCCGGACGCGTGACCCTGGTGTCTGCCTCTCCGGGTATCGACTTCGGCAAGCTACCTCTATAGCAGTTCAAGAGCTATTGCAGTTCAAGAACTATTATGGAGCGCGCATATTCTCTCCTTGATGAACACGAGGTCCAGGAGGCTCGAGAGATTGGCGAAGAGCTCAAGAAAGTTAGATTCTCCGGGGGATTCGAGATTCTAGCGGCCTGTTGCCTGCAAGACGACGATCAAGAAGGTGCGATAAAGATCCTCGAGGAAGGAACGTCCGTTGTGCCGCAAGCCTGGCCACTCTGGCGACAACTCGGCATTCTCTATTCCGACCAGAAGAGGCATGATCTGGCTAGAAGCTGCTACGAAGAGGCACTTGCTTGTCCCGGGGTTGAAGAGCCGCTTCTCAGATTCGACCAGGCGCTTGTGCACTACAGAGAATGGCGCCACGACGAAGCGCTCAGATTGCTTGATGCTCTGCCAGAGAAATGGAAGGTTCCGTCGGCCGCGTTGAAGGCTTCGGTATTGAACGGGCTGGAACGCTATGAAGAGGCGATCGATCATTGCAGGTTTTTCCTGGAGAACAATGCAGAGAACTTCAGCGCTCGTGAGCAAGGCACCTTGATGGTGGAGCTGGCAGTAGCCCTCTGGGAGAAAGACAAGAGCCCTGAAGCTCTTCCTCTTTTGCGGAGAGCCGTGGTCATGGCATCGGACCTCTATGCACTTCAGAAACTCCGAGAGCTCAACGACCGGCGCTCCGCGCAGGCACGTCATTTCTGCTTGATAGTTAAGGGGAAGTGGCACGAGCCCTTTGACGGAGAGAGCCATGTCCTGCAGTTTTTGAGAGCTCTCGAGGTGGTGGCAGATTCTCCGGAAGAGGCGTTGGGCTTCGCCAGGGAGCTGGAGCCCGAGCCAGTCGCGGCGAGTCTGGTCATTGATGAATACGAAGAGATGGAAGCGCAGCCGGGCCTTCTCAAGGGAGTGTACGAAGCAACCGGACACATTTTCTTCGAGAAGGAATAAGTTAACGCGAAGCCGGCGCGCAATTTTCCGCTGCGATCCTGTCCAGAGTCTTCTGTGCCCTGAATGCGATGTATGGATTGATATCGTCGGTCAGCTTGCCAAGAATCTCAGTTGTAATGTTGTGGTTCTCGGCCACGGCAAACCTTATGTCCGGATTGTCATCGTTGGCGAGCATCGGCAGAACGGAAAGGGGTGTGTTTGAATGATCCGCTATCGCCATTTTCAGTTCAATGTCAGAGCTTACAGCCAAACGGCTCAAAAGAAAGCCCGGAGCATCATCGTCCTTGCTGATTTCTCTCATCCAGTCCAGCCGAATGTCCTTTCCGCCTGCTTATTCCAGTCCGTAATCTCTAGCCTCGCATCCATCGATATGAAGGCGTCATAAGAGTCCTCCAGCACCAGTTTCATGCGCTCTTCACGGAGGCGCTGGTCCAGTGCCACTCGATTTCGCTCAGATCCATAGTGCAAGCGTAGCGCAAGGGATTCCTCGATTTCGCTTCCCCTGACTATGTAGTCCTGCGCTCCGTTTCGAATGAAGCCTAGAGCCACCTGATGCTCAGCGTGAACCGACTGAACAACGATGCATTGACTCTTGTTGAGCTCTTGCAGCCTGGCGAAGCTCTCCAAACCGCTGCACTCGGTGTTCGATATATCAATCAGGACAGCGTCAACGCAAAGATCCAGCTCGGCTATTGCCTCTCTGTCGCCGGCGACATAAAGGCGCGTGAATTTTGGAGTTGAAAGGAAGAGAGCTCCGTTCGCCTGCCTGGCGAACGGTTCCGACACATCGGCTGCAGCAAGCTGCACGCCTCTGTGTCGGTGCAGGTGGATACCACAGAGAAGAGCTGGGCCCGGCTTCCGTGCCGGGCCCAGTCGCGTGGTGGATTGGTTACCCCGTCGCGAGCGACTACATCCAGGGCTCGAGGCATGAAGGGCAGTAGTGTTCGGTCGCGTTCTTTCGGCACTCCCATTGATCCCGCTCAGCACGCAGCACTAATTCGTGAACGCATTGATCAAGATCGTCGTTGAGATTTCTTGCGGCCACCAGCTTTTCTTCATAGGGCTCGTTGCAGTGGTTGCATTCAAGGTAAATCATGACTCTAAGCATTTTTCTTCTCCTTCGTCTTTCGTTTCTTCTCCTTCTCAGCCGCTCGTTCCTGAGCTTCTTTGTACCGGTAGGAGTCTGCCTCAATCGAGATGATCTCCGCTTTGTGGACAAGCCGATCAACCAGCGTCACGACACAGGCTGCGTTCGGGAACACGGAGCCCCACTCCTGGAAGGGTCGATTGGTGGTGACAACAGTCGACCGGTTTTGATATCGTGCATTGATGACCTCGTAAAGCAGGTCAGCATACCGATTGTCATAGCTCAGATACCCGACCTCATCGATGATCAGAAGATCGTAAGCACTGTACCGATTCAGGCAGCGGCGACGCGTGAATGAACCGTCGGCAGCTGACAGCTCGTCCAGCAGCTGGCTGGCTTTAGTGAATCGAACGGAGTGTCCGGCTAACAGCGCCTGATTGCCCAGATTTTGAGCAATCATAGTCTTGCCGTTACCGTTTGGTCCCAGGAAGATAACGTTGTTGGCACCATCGAGGAATTGAAGGGAGAACAACTCGTCGATTAGCTCACGGTCTATTCTCTTCGGCCATTTCCAATCGAAGTCCGACATGGGCTTGAATTGCCCGAGCTTCGCTTCCTTGATCCTCCTGTCCATGCTGCGCTGAGCCCGCTCCGTTTCCTCTTCCTGAAGAAATGTCGGGAGCCAGTCCTGGCTGCAGTACTTCTCCCAGTATCTCACCATCGAATGAAGCCCGAGCTCTTTTGCCTTTTCTTTCAGATCTTGAATCATTGCTGGTCCTCCTTGCTGGCATGAAGGACGTCATAATCGGCCAGGTCATGCGGGACTACTACAAGGTTCTGAATGCGAGGATCAGGAGGCACGGCAATTGCTACCGGCTCCGGCAGGCTCTGCTCGCGCCGCCGACGCTCAAGAACCTGCCGGACAGCAGACACGTGGCAAGCTTGAGCTTCTACCGCCTCAGAGACGCCTTGCTCCAGCTCGACTGCACCATAGAGGTCTAGAAGATTCAAGAGCCCGGAAGTGAGAGCACCGAGATTTTGACCGCGCTGAGCCGCCAGCTGCAAGATCTTGCTGTCGTTGGCGACGCCAGACGAAGTCTGTCCATGCCCCGGTGCTTCTTCGCCTCCCGCTTTTGCTCCTTGAGCTCCTCGATGTGCTTCTGGTCCTCTATCTGAGCCCCTTTGTCCCAGGAACGCCTGTGACATGCGACCTCAGTCAACCCGCTCATGACTCGAACTGTCTCGAGGTCTGCCACCACTTGCAGGGTCTTTCTCACGAGAATGTGCGGCACGCTGTAGTCATTCAGGTCGAATCTGACGTACGGAGTCTTGCCGACCCGGGCCGAGCACCTCTCGTAAACAGGAAAGTGGTTGTCCGGCAATGCAATCAGATTCGGCTTCTCGAGCTCGAATGCCTGAGCCACGGTCATGCTTCGATCTTCCGCACAACGCCTCTGCGCCGCCACTCCTCGGCACCAGTCCAGTGCCTGCCTGTTCAGATCCTCCAGGTCGCTGTACTCCCGAGCAGCAAAGAAGGACTTTCGGATGTACGAGATCGCCCTCTCGACCCTCCCTTTCTCATTACCTCTGGCAACATTCACCGGCACCGGCTCGAACCGATAGTGCCCAGCCCAGCTCTGCAAGAGTCTCGTTGAACCGGATGGCGTCCCCGCTTCTCTCAATGACGGCTGACTTCAGATTGTCGTACAGGAGCTTTCTGGGCAAACGCTCAAAGAACTCGAAGGCATCAACATGACCTCGAAGAAAGTTCGGCATCGCTTCTCCAAGGTAGAACCTCAGAAAAATCATCCTGGACCAGGAGAGCACCATCACGAATGCCAACAGGCGGCGTTCTGCATTCCCGATCCTGATCTTGCTAAAATGCGCCCAGTCCACCTGCCCCTGCTCTCCAGGCAGCGTCCGAACTCGCAAATACGCCTCCGCCTCGTACGGACGATACTTGGCGACGATATCCCTGAAGTGATCCACGCCGCCCACGTAGCCTCTCGCCTTCACCATCTCGTGCAACCGGGTCGCCGTCAGCTTCGGATACTTCTTCAGCGTCTCCTGGATGAATGGAATGAACGGATCTGCCATGGAGCGCCGGATGATTAGCCTGTCGCCAGGCGCGCCATCTTCCTTCAACACTCGCTTGACGACCGAATGATGCACATCTAGCTGATTTGCAATTGTCGTGATCGGCCACTTCTCAACATGGAAGAAGCGCAATATCGCAGCTTCTATCTCCTTTGAAACAGTCATCTTCTTCTCCTTGCTTTCGTTATACACGCCGGCGCAGGCTCGAGCCTGTCCATCGGCGCACGACAAAGCCGCACCTCTTCCCACAGCTCTTGCAGTGCAAGGGTCTCAGAGATGTCTCGGGTTGTAATGTGGATGAAAGGACGGCTTCCTGCTCCGCCTGCTCAACTATTTCAGGAGCATCGGATTCTGTGAAGGACTGATGCGTCACTTTCTCCTCTTGTCTAATCCTGTAGGCCGCTTGACGAGCGGCATGCTTTCGAGCACCTTCGAATGTCCTTTGATACCTGGCCCCTGCTAGCCGGAGCGATTGCTGCCTGGCCCAGGTTCGAGCACTCTTGCGTGCAATACCGGTTACGAAAGTCACAATCCTGGCACAGGACCGTGAGGGCTCTGCACCAGCTGCAAGTAAATATCCGACCAACCGCTTCCTCGCCCTCCACTCTCCATTAGGAAAAGCGACTGGACAGCTGCATCCTGGTGATCGATAGTAATCACAACATCGTCTTCCACGATGTCTGGGGATTCGAGGTACCAGCTCGAGTCCCTTTCGCTTCTCCGGCTTCTCAATCTCTCTGCTTGATTAGCCGAACTCAATCTATGCTCTGGATATACGCCCGGCGACGGCGGCTATCCACCGCGCTTTTCGCCGCATAACTTCGGGTTTACATCGCCGCTAACACCTCTCCGGCGAACGGGCGCCGTTCGGCAATTTCATAGCCGAGTCGTTCGAGGAGAGCACAAGACTCCGTCGCGCCCGAAGGCGTGTCCTCCATCACGAGAATTCGCATGGTGTTTCACTCTTGCTGCAGTGAATCTCGAGCCAGAAAGACTCCGCGAGGTGTTTGCCGGCCAATCAAAATCCACTGTGATAGGGCTGGGGATTTGAGGCCAAAACTGTTCTCGGCAGCTTTGTTCGAAGGAGTTTCCGACAAAATCCATACATCAGATAATCTCATGATAGCATGTTCAGCCCGATGATGTGAGGGATCGAGAGATCGGCTCCCATTCCCTCCCGGGCATCGTGCCACTTTTTCTGGTATCAGCTTCTCTGGCACGCTTAGCGTGATAGGCTGTTAGAAAGAGGACCTGGTGATGTTCAGGCCGCTCCGAAGCTCTTTGAGGTGCTCACATGACTATTTGTCCGATTGCATTGATAGTTCACTGCGCTGGCTGTCCGCTGGTAAAAGTATGTCCTGGCAAATCGCTTATTGGCGATTTCGATACCTATGCGAAAGAGGACGAAGAAGCCAATTCCGAATCCAATGACGAAGCCGAATCCAGGTAAAGGCACTCTTGCCGAAATGATACTGCGACCGGACCGCTCGCCCTCTAGAACAGATAGCTGTACGCAAGTCCGCGTTTGCGTGGGCCCTGCTCTTTCGAGAAGGCTACGCGCAGAACCTTCCCGTTGTAATTCTTCCTGTTCAAACAGTCCAGGGCTGCACGAGCGGCCCCTTGCGTCATCATCTCGACGAATCCGAACCCACGAGAGATTCCCGAGCGCGAATCCGTGGGGATTCTGGCCGACTTGACCTCTCCATACTGAGCGAACAGCTCTTGCAACTCTTCCACCGAACAAAGATCGGTGAGATTCTGAACGAACAACTTCGTTTGCATATAAATTCCTTTGAACTCGATATGTACACTAGCAGTGTGACTGATGCGCTGCACCTGATGTACTAACCACAGGTCTTAAGCCTGTGGCATATTTCTCTGACTTAAATTCCGGCTCCGGACGACTACTTTTGACTGTGCGTCCTTGACTTTGAATCCAGTGAAGTCAAAACTGCTTCTAAATGCATTCTTGCACATTGCAGTCCTTAACGCAAACGCCGATTCGAGCTTCGGACCGCCAGACCGGTGTCGAGTTCAAAATGGCTGTACAGTAAGGATTGAGCTAAGCAGTCGAATTGACTCAGGAGCCGCCCATGTTCAATTGGATTAAGGCAGAGACAGAGCCCCGGTTGAGACACAAGGATAACAAGGATTGTTACTTCCTCTGCCCCAGGTGCAGCTTTCGATGCATCGGTCGGACCGATCTCTGCAACACCTGCGGCTTGATTCTCAATGCTCCGTTCCCGACCAGCACCGAGCCCGAGCCTGCGAAACTTGTCGAGGCGACCGGATCTCAGGTGGTCAAGCATGCTTGATGTCTTTTCCCGGAGTCCGGTCTGTAGATGAGAGCCTCTATTTGCGGGCGCCGGTGATCGTCGGGTTCGGGGGTGAAGCGGATTCGGATGTGACGACATCAGCCTGACGTTCATTGATATCGAGTACGGTATCGATACTCTGTAAATAGAATCGAAATACCCTATCCTTTGGGGCGAAACTGTGAAATACTGTACCCAGTCGTCTGCCATGTCGACGCTGCGGTGAATTCGTTTAAGACCGCAGAAGAAATTGTTTCAAGGAGTTTATGAATACAAAGCTATACGTCGGGAACCTGCCATTCAGCATGGAAGAAGCCGACATCAAACTAATGTTTTCCGAATCCGGCAATGTAGCATCTGTGCATGTTGCTCTGGACAGAGATTCCGGAAGAAAGAGAGGATTCGCCTTCGTCGAGATGGAGACTGAGGACGAGGCGAAGAAGGCCATGACTGCCCTGAACCGGCAAACAGTCGACGGCCGGCAAATTGTTGTTGATCTCTGTAAGCCGAAAGCCAACGCCAGGTAGTTCAGTGACAGGCTGAAAGCTTGCCTAGAAGCCCTGCGGTGTCTCACCGCGGGCTTCACTGCTATATTGGCCAGGAATTGTCTTGATTCCTTCAGGCTCAGAGCATGGAGGAATCAGGCTTGCCTTTGACCCTGGTCCATACCCAATTTCATTCGAGGAGAGATCGATGTTGTCATGCGAGGTTCTAGAAGCACTCCGGACCGACTTGAAGGAGCTGATCAAGCCGAATAGCGTGCCCTTCGAGAAAAAGTACAGACTTACTCCGGGTGCCGATATCGAGATATCGATCAGCGAGCTCGATGGTCCCGAAAGCTATCGAATCATGGTCGAGTCCGCTAGCGGCCTTCTGGAAGCCAAGATTGTCGGGCATCGAAGAGTACCGGCTCTACTGGTCGGGCTCACCAGTCAAAAGGTATCGGAATATGTGGTCGAACGCGAGATGCCTTCGTGCGCTTCCATGATTCATGGCGGTGCCGACGAGATCCTCGTGCTCTATGATTGTGTGAAGAGATTCAAGCTCGAGCCCACCTTGCCCTTCAGCACGGTTATCCAGACCCCGAAAGGGGAGAGGAGGATCTTCTCGATAGGCAAGGAGGGCAATCGGTACAGGCTGGAGATGATCACCAGCCATATCTACGGCGAATCGATGAAGACCATAGGCGACATAGGCGATGAAGCATTGATACCCGAGCAATGCTACGCTCTGCTTGGACGAATGCTGGGAGAGTGGCTCAGACCGGAGTCGGTAAAGTCAGTGAAGTTCGCTCTGTCGGACCTCGAGGGGTCACTGCTCTAAATTGACGCCAGTTTAGGCGTCAACCCGCAGGAGGATGTCAGTTTGGCGGAACTCGAATTTTTCATGCTTGCGGCTTCTATGACGATTGTCATAGCGCTCGTTCTTATCGCCATGGGCATCTCGGTTTGGATCGCCATTAACGAGAGCTCCTGAGGCGCGATTCTTTTCGTTTGTCACTATTGTCGATTGTGGGTCAGGAGCTTATCTTTCCTGTAGATTAATTCCAGGGTGATCGGGTCTTCTTTGCCCGACATCATGGCGAACCAGCCAGTGCGGGTTTTGAGGATAGTGAATACAGCTATTCTCTTGATTCCGGTCACCTGATTCCAGTCGACTATGAATGATCGATTGCGGGTCCGTATGAACGTCCCGTGCTCTCCGGCTCTTACGAGCTGCGGCACTCTATTGGCGACAATCCACCAGTGCGCGACTGCAGGAATCACCAGCAGCGATAGCGCTACCAGGTTGAAGATCTGGGCGGTCTCCTGGGCCTTTTCGGGGACGAATATGGCGTGCGCGAGATTGGTGCCGACCGCGATCAGCACCGCCCATGATGCGATGATGGCCGTATCGAAATAACTATCGGCAATACCGAAGTTTGCCTTGTAAGATCCGGATGCTCCGGCGGCGCTCTTGTTGATCGTCTCCACCAGTTTTTCGCAGTCGGATAGCTCTTTCCAGAGAAAATAACGGTCACCGTTCTTGAGGCAGAGCGCATACATGTCGTATCCGGGCGGATCTGACCCTGCCGGAAAAAATTCGGCTATGTCTACCCATTTGATCCGGCGGCGCAGGCCCGGAGCCAGCAGCTCCATCCCATCATCGAGGATTCTCACCTCGTGAACATTGAAGCGGTGGCGCCGGGCTATGGAGATGAACAAGAACAGGCAGCTCACGACTGCTACCAGAATCGATACCAGAATGAACAAACCTCCCGGCGATGAGAAGTCATCGAGACCGGCTTTATAGAAAATGAACAGGACAATCGGCATCTGGAGCAAGAACAATGGCAGTACTTTCAGAGCCCCATTCTGCCGGAGATCGGCCTTCTTCGGCTTCGGTCCGCCGAAAGTGGGCATCTGCCACCAGAGCCTCTTGCCTTTTCCGTCTAGACGATGGACCAGGGCGATGTCTCTACCTGAAATCTTGTCGGGGAATTGCATTGTTTTCCCTGCCCTTCAAAGGTATTGATGGAGCATAACCGCCCGCTCGATTTACACCTTGTTTCTTAAGATCGATTTAAGCCTCAAAGAACTAGCCACCAATATCGATCATGGACCTGTTAGACCCTGATGCTATTTCCCGGGCTGGCGGATGAGCCTCCGGTTTCGCTTCAAGGGCTTTCTGTATCGCATCTGCTATCTCGGCATCGGTTGCACCTTCGCGTATCTGCTGTCTGATGCTTATCTCGGCAGGATCAAAGAGACAGGTCTTGATTGAACCATCAGCAGTAAGGCGCAGGCGACTACAAGTACTGCAAAAGCTCTCGGACATCGAGGTTACAAAGCTTACGACTCCAGGCGTGTTCTGGATGCGGAAGTCCCTGGCGACCGAGGATGGCTCGCCTGTGAGGGGAATCAGCTCGTGACGGCTGGCGATGAGGTCGAGCATTTGCTGATAGGTGACCACTTTGTCAATCTCCCAGTTGTTGTTCTTGAACGGCATGAACTCGATAAACCGAACGTTTACTCCCCAGTCGATGGCAAGGTCGACAAAGTCCAGAATCTCATCGTCGTTGACACCGTCAATAACCACAACATTGATTTTGAGGCTCCGAAAATTCACGGCTCGAGCTTCCTTTAGACCTGCCATGACACGATGGTGCTCGTCCAGTCCTACGATTTGTCTGAAACGATCGGGTCTCAAGCTGTCGAGGCTGACATTCAGGTGGGTAAGCCCGGCCTGGCGAAGCATCCTGGCGTGATCTCCCAGGAGGAGCCCATTAGTAGTCATTGCTACGACATCGAGCCCCTCGATACTGCGGAGCTTACCGACAAGAAGCTCGAGACCCCTGCGCAGGAGAGGCTCACCGCCTGTCAGGCGAATTTTATTAATGCCCATCTTAACGACTATTCGAGAAACTCGCTCGAGCTCTTCGAAAGTCAAGATACTCGACCGATCTTTCCACTCGAGACCTTTCCCGGGCATGCAGTAGAAACAGCGCATGTTGCATCTATCTGTAACTGAAATGCGCAGATAGGTATGCTGGCGCCCGAAAGGGTCGATGAGCCTGTTCATGGGGAAGAGTATAAACCATGCAATTCCGGGAGGATCCGGTCCCAGACCGACTGGATGGTAACCTTTTTTAAACCATCTTGCGGCTCAATTGTTCCGTCCCCGGGAGTGATGACCTTATAGACCCGGGGCCCGAAAATGCTATTGAATTTTCCTCGGGGGCATCCATCCGGTGAATCACCCACAAGAAGATAGAGCAGAGAGGGCGAATGCCTACTCTCCAGCCATGGAGGGCGATAGCCTGGTCAGGATCAGAAAGGCAAATTTCAATCGTGCCAACTATCGGTTCGCGAAGGCACGAATACTTTATCTCAGAGTACTCGATTCGAATCCGGATACCGATATCCGCCTGACCTGTCTTTCGGAGCTCTCCCTGAGCTATCTCCTGTCCTGCGAGTTTCAGCTCTGTCTACATACCGACGAGATTATCGTTAAGGAGTTGCTTCCAGGCAAGGAGCAGGCCAGGCGGCGGCCGGAGAAAGTAGCTGAAGCATGCCGGAGTCTCGGAGACCGGTCCTCGCTCCTCGAAAACTCTCTATCCCGTTTACTTTCGCTTAATTTCGAGCTGCGCACGTACGAAGCCGCGGAGAGCTGGGCAGAGATGCTGGTTCTCTGCCTCGAGGAGCTCTATGGACCCGGCTCTCAGAGGTTGGCGACGGCTCTAAGTATTCTGGCTACGACGAAATATCTCCTGCGCAAGTACGGAGAGGCTCGGTCAGTCTTCAACGAGGGACTCGTAATAATGACCGAACTTGATATCGACCCGTCCAGTTCGAAGGTGATGGGTTTTCTCAGGGGTCTGGGTGCTTCACTTTGTGCTCAGGGAAAGAGGAAACACGGAAGGCTCTATTGTCGCCTTGCATCGGTATCTTGCATCTCTCATCAAGGGAAGACGAGCAGTCGGCAGTCCATGGACGAGCTTCTCGACATGGCGATGGTCTTTTGCGAGCGGGACGATTTCTCTGCTGCTTCTTCAATCTGCAATACGGCAATCGAAGATTACAGTCACCGGGGTGCCCGGGATACGCCTTCCACTTTGATGTCCGTGGCCGATATGCTGGATAGCCTGTCAATCGCTCATGGAGTCCCTGAGATCAGGGCTCGTGTGGAATACATTCTTCTTAATACATAACTTCAGAGCCGCTCGGGGGATAGTCAATGAGTACCGATATTTCAACATCGCAAGAGGGATCGAGGCTGTCCGTTGACAAGAGCGATCTGCGAGGCTGGAGCCCCGAAGACGAGGAACAGTGGAATTCAGAGGGCAAATCCATAGGATTCCGCAATCTCTATGTGTCGATACCCTGTCTTCTGACCAGTTTTGCAGTCTGGATGTACTGGGGCGTGATCACCGTGCAGATGCTGTCCCTGGGCTTCCCGTTCAAGCAGGACGAGCTGTTCACTCTCACCGCGGTTGCCGGGCTTTCAGGGGCGACTCTGAGAATTCCGAGCACCTTTTTCATTCGCATTGCCGGAGGACGCAATACGATTTTCTTCACGACACTACTGCTGATTGCACCTGCGCTCGGCACTGGAATTGCGCTTCAGGACAAGACCACGCCACTCTGGGTCTTTCAGGTACTGGCTCTTCTTTCCGGTATTGGTGGCGGGAATTTCGCATCCTCGATGTCCAACATAAGTTTCTTTTTCCCGAAACGGGTCCAGGGGCTGTCCCTTGGTCTCAATGCCGGACTGGGCAACCTCGGAGTGACAACCATGCAGGTTTTAGTACCTCTGGTGATGACCTTCGGAATTCTCGGCGAAAAAGGCATGATCCTGGAAAGCGCCAGCGGAAGCTTGCTGGGCAAGATACCTGCTGGCACAGAGACCTTTATTCAGAACGCCGGGTATGTCTGGGTGATTGTCCTGGTGCCGCTAGTACTGTCATCGTGGCTGTTCATGAACAACATCAGAGACGAGCATGTCTCCCCTGATATCGGCTCTCCGTTGAGCTGTTTTCTTAGAATCAGCGGTATGTTGCTCCTCGGATTGCTGACTGCGGCTATCGGTCTCTGGCTCATTCTTCCCAGCTCGGCCAACGGCTCCGGGCTGGATGTGAGCAAGTGGCTGGTCCTGCCGGGCATCATCGCGGCAACAGTCTATGCCCTCAGGTTTATTCCCGGCGAGATCAGCAAGAACCTGAAGCGCCAGTACAAGATCTTCGAGAACCAGCATACATGGGTAATGACGATTATCTATACCATGACATTCGGCTCTTTTATCGGCTTTGCGGCTGCTTTTCCCCTTGCTATCAAAGTGATCTTCGGCTTCAGCCATGTAGTCAATGCGCAGGGAGTCATGACACACGATACCATCAATGCCGCCGGTCCCAGCGCGCTCATGTATGCCTGGATCGGGCCCTGCCTGGGTGCCCTGACGCGGCCTCTGGGGGGCATGATGGCTGATAAGCTGGGGGGCGCGAAAGTAACTCAAGTGGTGTCACTGGTTATGGTGGCAAGCACCCTGGCGGCCGCATATTACTTGCAGCTTGCTTACTCCAGCGCCATGCCGGAGCAATTCTTCGTGCCCTTCTTCCTGTTATTCCTGGTGTTGTTCACAGCTACCGGAATCGGAAACGGCTCGACCTTCAGGACTATCGCCATGGTCTTCAATAAAGAGCAGGCCGGTCCGGTGCTTGGCTGGACCTCTGCCGTCGCGGCCTATGGTGCATTCATCATTCCTCAAGTCCTGGGAGAGCAGATCAAGGCTACTACTCCAGAATATGCGCTGTTCGGATTCGCCGTGTTCTACCTTGTCTGCGTAGTGCTTAACTGGTGGTACTATCTGCGCAAAGGAGCAGAATTCCAGAATCCATGACTCTGGTTCCAGCCAAGGGGGGATTCAAGCGAGACCCGACCTGGTCTCTGGGTTGTACGCAGTCGGCCACCACTGGCTATCTTGCTCTTGTCTCGATTTCAGTTCTGGCTCTCGCTCTCATTGCACTGCCTGCTCTATCCGGCGAGCCCGATGGACCGGTCTGGTCCTTGCGGAAGGTACTTGTTGTATCCGTTGTTTTTTTCATGATGTCCGGATATGAGGTTTTTGTAAAACGAGTCTACAGGCGGAATTTCGATTTCAGGCAGCGACGGCCAGTGAGCATCTCGGCTGTCATTGATCGCTGCCTGGCCCTGGTCGTCAGCCTTGTCATAGCCTGGACGGTCTTCTTTCTTCTATCCGGTACGTTTCCGGCCATTCTCCTCTTCTTCTATGTGGCACTGCCTTTGATTCTATTGTCAGCCCCATTTTATTTCATCATGGTGGAGAGACATGCGATCAGCGACCGGGACGAGCTCCTGCTTCTGGGAAATTGGCTGCGCCGGCATCTCAGTTTGCGCAAAGACAGGGAAGGGGCGTCGTCATTGTCTCCGGAAGAAATGGATCGAATCAAGAATCTTTTTCGAGGAATTATAATCAAGTCTTTCTTCATTCCAGTGATGGTGGTGAGCTGCATTCACTGGTGGAGAAGATGGGAGATCGACGCCACAGCGGTGGTCTCCTTTTGGGCTAGTCTTCAGCAGGGTATGCCGCTGCTCTCGAAGCTCCTGCACTCGAGTTTCGCAAGCGCATCGGACTTTATTTTCATTCTGGATGTAACCGTGGCAATGCTGGGTTATCTCACGTCCTGCCGGCTCCTCGACACGCATTTCGTTTCGGTTGAGCCGACGACCACCGGCTGGCTGGTAGCCATGATCTGTTACCCTCCTTTCAATTTCTTTTTCGAGAGCCTGGCTCTGACACGAATAGCCATGGTCTGCCCTGAAGCTCTTTTCCAACGGGAGCCGGTTCCGGCCATTGCTTTCTCTGCCGGAGTCATGGCGCTCTTGTTCATATACAGCTGGTCGACCCTGGCTTTCGGATTGCGATTCTCCAACCTCACAAACAGAGGAATCATCTGTTCGGGACCGTACCGGATCGTCAGGCATCCGGCCTATGCGGGAAAGAACATTGCCTGGTGGCTGGCCCTTGTTCCGGTTATCTATCTCGAGGGGGCGGTTGATCCGATCGTCGTCCTGATATTGATACTGCTCGGCCTCATATACTGGGCCAGAGCGATTACCGAAGAGAGGCATCTACTCGTGGAGCCTCATTACCAGGAGTACTGCCGGAGGGTCAGGTGGCGATTCGTCCCCGGGATTGTTTGATTGAGATAAAACTGTATCTCAATCGGTGTTCACGATCATTTCCACCACTGTCCTGGCTGAGTAGTCGTCCCTTCCCGGTTCGATGAATTGAGCAATCTCATTTATCGACTCACCAGCAGTAATGAGGGGCATCTCGATATAATGTCGGTCGCCGTTCGTCTGGACCTGCGGTAGACCGGCACTGGCGAGGAGGGCGTTGCATAGGCACTTTCTCCCCGGAGTATCGGCCGGGTCTCCGCCCTTGATCTCGTACAGAGCCTCAGGCTCGCCGGGACAACGAAATCCAGCGGTTCCGTCCTCGCGTTTGTATGCCTCGCGCAGAAATCCAAGGTCGCAAACGCGTTGTCGATTGATGTATTCCTCCTCTCTGGACAGAGAGCCATCGAGATCGAGGATCTTGAACGGAAAGCCGCTGCTGGATGCCCGGCAGTCGGTTTCTATCTTAGCCTGGCCGGATTTGACCAGGTCGATGACCTTTCTCTTGATTGATTCTTCGAAGCCTGATTCCCGGCAGAACGCGAAGGGAGTCCCCACCTGTACGCCCTGGGCACCCTCAGAAAGAGCGAGGTCCAGCATCTCCCGGCTTCCGAAGGAGCCGGCCAGCCAGAACGGGAGACCGATGGCTCTGATCTCGGCCAGATTCACTCTATCCTTCTCGGAATAGACGGGCTGTCCCTGCTCGTCCAGCCTCAAGGGACCTCTCGGGGGCGCATTGTGACCTCCGGCGCTGTGGCCCTCGATGACGAATCCGTGAACCGCTCCTTGACTGCTTCCCTTCCGGGTCAGGGTTTTTGCCAGTGCTACCGACGAGATCACGGCAAGGAATTTGGGTGTTTTGAGAGGCAGCCGCCTCGATTCGAGGTCAGGTGCTCGGAAGAAGTCGCTCGGATTGAAGGATACGGAGAAGTCGTCGTCTGCGGTAGCATCGGTAACGGCGATTCGGAGGCGAGCCTCCTGCCAGGAGGAGAGACTCGCCAGAATTCCGGGAATAGCTCTCGGGATTCCAGCGCCCATCAGGACATAGTCGACTCCGGCAAGCATTGCTCCGAAAAGGGACGGTAGTGTAGGCAACTGGATCTTCTCCAGATAGTTGATGCCGACCAGCCCGTCGTGACCCTCCTTGGCCAGGAAAACCTCCACGAAGTTTGCAGCAACAGTAATCTCGTCGAGGGACCTGTTCGGCACCATGGCGTGCATCGGCAAGACTTTGTATGGTGCTTCTTTCGGCTTGCCTCCCCGAATATAGTATCGATTGATGATATCATCGGCGATGACACGATCGGGGAAAGCTTCGAGAGCTCGTACTACATGACCTCCCGGGTCTCCGTCCTGCAGGCGGCGGCACATCACCACATCTATGAGCGTGCCGGAGACTACTCCTAGCTGTCCGGCAAGGGAGACCTCGCGCGCCAGTCTCCAGTTCGAGACCGCCACTCCCATACCGCCTTGAATGAGCATCGGCTCCGACATAGAATCCTCCCCGGATATGAATCCCGACCTGTCATTACCGGGCCGATACTAGCAAGCCCTGGAGAATTTCAAAACCAGGCACCCCGGCGAAACCATTGCAAGCCGCTCATGTACAGGCTTGACAGGCTTTTCCTTTCGCAACATTCTTGATAGTGGACATCTCGAGTTCATCGCTCAAGCGAGTCTTTTCCCATGGCTCGTGCCTATATTCCTCCGGCCACAGACAGACAAGATTCATTTCCAGGTGATCGAGGAACGCTCCAACTTCCTCGCCGAGAATGGTTACTCTTTGCTGACCAATCTTCATCGTTGGCACCACTACAAGCGTATCTGGCTGAGCTGTCATATTCACCGGTCGATCTGTCCTGGTCCATAGCTCGATGGAGCCGCAGTCGGCATCGATGAATCTGGATCTGATTTTGACTCTATCGAGTTCAGGCATGATATTGCGCACCATGGTCTTGAAGTTGTTCATTTCCGGAGGCTCATCTTCTGTACCTATGCAGACGATTTCTGGCTCGAGCCTCAAAATTGAGGCAAGGTCGGAACAAGAACGCAGATAGCGGGGACAGAGATGATTGCCTGAAACGAGCATTGCCAGTCTGGTCAGGGAAGCGTCACTTTTTCTTACAACTATAAGAGGAACAGGACAATTGCGGGCCAGTCCGCCAAGCACCTGGCCGCGTAGCCTCGGCTCCTCGAACTGGCGGTTACCGCAGAGGACGAGATTGTGATTGATTGCTTTCCTGATCAGTTTGGATACAGGATTGCCGTAGTCCACATTACAGCTTCCAATGAGCTTCTGAGAGGAGAACAGGGACTGATACTTATCCTTGAGGAGCTCTGCAATACTCAGGAGGGAATCGCAGAAGGTGCTGTGATAGAACCCCAGCTCATCCCTATCGATAAATTCGCCACTATACTTGTTCAGAAGCCAGGTCGGACCGCTGGCATCGACGACATGCTCGGCAACTACGGGACAGTCCGCTGTCCGCGCGAGAGACCATGCCAGACGCGAGGCCTGCTCCGCTTCTTCCGAGCCCGACAGGCAGACCATTATTGAAAATTCGTCCATGACAAAACTCCGGTAAAAAGACCGGCCACAATCTCGCTAGTAGCATCTTGACAGCCCGAGCGGATCCTCGCATCGGTCAATCGCAGTAAGCCGATATATCGAGCACGAGAAGGTAATCAGGAGCTATGCAGGCGCTCGAACTCTTTAGCCAGCCGTGGTTGTTTCTCGTTCATCATATGAGTGACTGTCCAGTGCATCCAGACGAGACACACAGCTACCAGGAATGTCAGGCTGATCCAGCAAGTAGTCCATATGCCGGTCCATTTCAAGAACTCTCCGAAGACGATAGGACCCACGAAGCCTCCCAGACCTCCCAGCACTCCGACAATCCCGCCGACAACACCGACGCTGTCTGGAAAATAGTCCGGAATATGCTTGTAGACCGCGGCTTTTCCAATGCCGGTCATGATGCCGATCACGAATACAAGGACGGTAAATATCCAGACATTGGCCTGAAAGAATATGTGGGTGACCCCTCTGGCGATGAGCTGCTTCTTCTCGACCCGATCTCCCACTTTTACCACGGGCTCCTGCCAGGAGGCGAATGTAGGCCAGATGAGCAGATCATCGTTATCGTCAGCGATGGTCAGCAGGTCGCCCCTTATTACCTGGCGCAGCTTGTAGGGCTTCTCGCCTACCGTAATCTGCGAGGAATCCACCGATGTCACGACGCCTTTTGAAAGTGCCATGACCCCCTGACCCGGTGATTGAATATCCATTCGAGGTACGGAAAGCAGGAAGCAAGATACAAGGCATGAAATCAGAACCAGATACATGACGAATCTGGCTCCCCAGAGATCAGACATCCAGCCACCCAGGGCACGAATCACGCCAGAAGGCAGGCTGAAAAGGGAAGCCATGAAACCGGCCGTGGCCAGGGACATATGGTAAACATTCAAATAATATGGCACCAGCCATTGAGCGAGAGCCACGAAGCCGCCGAATACGAAAAAGTAGTAGAGCCCGAAACGCCAGACCTGAAGCTTCTTCAGAGGAGCCAGCCTTTCGGCCATGGTCAGCCCTTCGGTATGCTCGGCTCGCTTTTCTCTGGTAACCAGGAAGAATAGTATCGCTATAGCCAGCAAGATAACGGCATATATTCGAGGCATCATCCTCCAGCCGTCGAGGTTCTTCATATGATCGGTCAGGGAGATAAGTAAGTGCGGTGCCAGGAGACTTGTTAATGCCGCTCCGGCATTGCCGGCCCCGAAGATCCCCAGGGCGGTGCCCTGCCTTTCTTTCGGGAACCAGACCGATGTGTAGGCGATACCGACAGCAAAGGATGCGCCGCTGATTCCGAAGCAGAGTCCAGCCATCAAGAATTCAATATAAGAATTGCAGAGGCTGACGCAGTAGACCGCTGCCGCAGCGATAATCATCAAGATCGTGAAAATTCGTCTTCCACCGTGCTGATCAGTCAGGACCCCTATCGGGAGTCTCAGTACCGATCCTGTAAGGACAGGCGTACCGATGAGCCATCCCATCTGTGCCTTGTCCCATTGGAATACGCCATTATCGACGAGAAATGTAATCAGCACGCCATACATCATCCAGCAGGCGAAGCAGGCGCAGAAGGCAATCGTATTGGCTGTTAGTACCGTTATCGAACCGGCACTGACTTTGTTGTCCACTTCTACAGGCTCCTATTTCCCTAGACTTTCTTCGATTTTCTCGATTGAAGAGAGGCGGCGGTTGAGTTTGTGAATTGGAGTGGCCTGCTGGGTACCCATGGTAAACAGATCCATCTCGCCACGAGTCCTGGATTGCAGGGCATCGAACATCCATGTCGCCGTCCCCGCGACATAGGGGGTCGAGCCGATGGCCACGAATTTCGAGAAGTTTCTCGGATTGGTCTTCACGCTCTTGCCTGCATATCTGAAGCCGCCGTAAGCCAGGTTGGTACCCCAGGCCATCTTGGTGCCTCCTACTATAGTGTTGAAAAAGACTCGCTCTTTCCAGGCTGCATCCGCTTTCTTCTTTTCACCGGCGTTGAAGTGTTTCTGCTCGTCGAAAACTCCTCTGGCCGCATCATAGGCCACGAGCCTGTTCTCTATGTTGCCGGGGCGTTCGCCTGCAGGCGTGTATATCTTTTTCTTCTTCAATTCGTCGAGATCCGAGGTCAGTTTCTCGAGGGACGTTCCACCGAGGTCACCGAGTTTCTTCTTGATGTTTTTGCCGACAATCTTACCGGTCACCATCTGGGTTCCCTTGCTCATCCAGGGCGCGAGCACGATGAGCGATCCCGACTCCAGGAAGCCCAATCCTGCTGACTGAGCATACTTTCGATCTCTTTTCTCGACAGCCATGTAACCATTGATGGAGCCCTGGAAGCCGCCGGTGGTAGTGATTCCGATGGTGTTCAGGTACTCGAAGTCGCGAGCAAGCGCTCTTTTTCTTGCCCGTACATAGAAGTTCGCATACTCGATCAGCCCCTGGTCCCTGATTCCCTGCAAGACTCTGCTTTCGGCAGACGCCAGGGCTCGCTGATCGGCCGACAGGCTGGTGCTCGAGGCTAGAAGAGCTTCACGCTGATTGAACAGATCATCGATGTCTTTTTTGAGGACAATCACTTTTTCGGTGTGAGCAGCCGGACTCAATCCCTGGCGCCAGTTCCTGTATTCTTCGAATTTATCGAGAGAGCCCTCGATTACCGCACCGCTCAGACCGATGCAGTGCCCGATTAAAAGAAGGATCGGTCCCGAGCGAAGCACGGTACGATCCGCTCGGGCGGGCTTGCGCCAGGTTCGCCAGTTTTCCGCGTTGACTGTCGTAATGCCTGAGAAAGAGACCGCCGATCCGCCCATGTTGTAGGCGAATGTGCGCCAGCGTTTCCATTTGCTCTGCTTGGTAGTGAGGATCCGGAAGCCGGTATTGAGACGAAGCAGCTCCAGCTCTTTTCGTATTATCTGGTTGGCCAGGTGACCGGATTTCTCGAAGTCGGCACTGACTGTTCCGGATAGCACGACGGGCTCATCACCACCGGTAGTGCCAGCTTTATCGCCGGTGCTTCCTTCGCGATCACCAGAGGGGATACCTCGCAACTCAGGTTTCTCGTCTGGCTGACTCTCTTGCTTCGCCTGACTCTGGGTGTCCTGCGCAGCATCTCCGTCCCCGGTCTGGGCAAATGCGGCAGGAGGTAGAAGGACGATGCTTAATACGAATAAATTAGTAAGAAACAGTCTGACTGGACTGTTATTTGCTCCTGCGATCTTTAGCATTTACCATAAACCACCATGGAATCCAATTGTAAGGCTATTGGCTTGACATCGAGATGTCTAAATGGTTACCGGCTATAACCCATACTCTCCGCAATGATTCTTCTAGTTTTTCTTCTCGGCTAGAAGCGATATACCGCGAATCATGTGAACGAGTCCGAAGTTGATTGAGAAGATCGCGACTGCAGCCAGGATTACATGCATCTTGTTCCGGTTGAGATTGATCAGAAAGAGTTTAATCGGTGCAGCGTGATACTTGTTGGTCGGGTCGGTACCGTCGAGAAACTCCTCACGATCCGGGACACCATCCTCGTCGAGATCGGAATCTGCCGGGAGCTCGTCGTATAATTTTTCGGGCTCCTTTATCAATGAAATGACTTTCTTTCGACCAAGACTCCGTACGATTTCATTGCCGAATTCATTTAGAACAGGGCTCTTTATGTCATTACCCTTCTCGAGAGCTGCGCGAGCTTCTTCGAGACGCTTGAGCTCCTCGGCGCTCAGACTTCCTATCTGACCGGCTTGATGGCCGTCTGGACCGTTGCCGTTGGCATGGCACATGGCACAGTTGACCGGCTGGTGCGAGCGCTTCTCGACGAACTCCTGGAATTGCGGGTAAGCGAAGGCTGCGGAGCTCCAGAAGAGGCATGTGACAAGTCCCGGCAGGGCGATAAAAACCAACGAGCGTGAATTAGACATCGCAGTCATGATTTGAGAGCCTCATAGATGTCCTGACCGAATACAGTCATCACGATCAGATAAGCCGCTGCCAGAAGGGCAATGAATCTCAGGGTCTTTCGATTCGTGCCTTTGAAAATCCAGGGGGTCAGGAAGAGAACCACCACAGCCACAAGACTGAGAAGCAGGATAACCCAGAAAGGAAGCATCTCCAGCGGATAATAGACGAAGAAGAAGTACCACTCCGGCTTGATTCCCGCAGGTGTCGCTCCGAGAGGATCATAAGGAGCAAGTAGAGGAAAGGGCAGGAAAGACTCGAAGGGAACAGAGAGGGCCAGCACGAAGAGAGCGAAGAACGCGACGGCCCAGACCTCGAGGTCTTTGAAGAAGAAGACCGTGAAAAACTTCTCGGTTTTCTTCGGCTTTTCGTCGACTCCCTGGCTCATGCCGTGCAATTGCACCTGGAAAAGATGCAGACCGAGCAGGGCAGCCAGGCAGAGGGGCAGAATCACTACGTGCAGAGCATAGAACCTGCCCAGGGTCGACTGGCCGACGCTTGCCTCGCCCTGAAAAGTCTCGCGCAAGATTTTGGGCAGGGTCGAGAGCACGCCCGGAAGATACTGACCCACGTCTTCGATAGACTGCAGTCCCACCTTGGTGGCGTTTACGGCAATCTGGTTCCAGGGCAGGAGATACCCGGTGAAACCGAAAGTGAAGGTGATGAATAGAAGCAGCACACCGGCGATCCATGTAACCTCGCGGGGTCTGACGAAAGACTTCATTGCGAAGGCGACGATCAGATGGAGCATCGCGAAGAATATCATTGCCGAGGACGACCAGGCATGCATGTTGCGGATGAGCGCGCCCCCGCTGACATGATTGTTGATGAACTCGACTGAAATGAACGCATCGCTGACGGTAGGCTGATAGTAAAAAATCAGAAAGAGACCGGTAATCACTTGAATCATGAAGAAGAACATGGTCAGCCCGCCGGTATAGTAGCCCCAGCTCATGGAGTGGACGGGAACTTCCTTCTTTTCCACCATATAGTGAAAGTTCATCTTATCTACGGGAAAGCGATCCCTGACAAAGTTCGTGACACGCACGGCGAGGCTCTCCGCCCGCGAATCTGCATTGCCTGTCTGTCTGCCGTCAACCATAGCTGTGCTCCTCAGACTTCCGCTTTACTTACATAGACTCCGGCATCGGCAATCGCTCCAGGAGCGGTATTGCCCTCGGCTTGTTTTCCCGGAGTGTACTTGACCAGCACTTCTCCACCCTGATTCATGAGAACCCAACTGATATGAGGAAGCGGCTCCTTCGCCGGTGCCCCGTCGTTCGGCTGTCCTGTGACGATATCGAAGTAGGATACATGACAAGGACAGAGTATCCTTCCTTCATCGTCCAGCTTGTTCCCTACGGTGCAGCCGAGATGGGTGCATTTAGCCGAAATCAGGATGGGCAAACCATCTTTTCCCTTGAAAGCGATTCCAGGCCGCATGGAGAAATCGATGAAATATTTGCCTTCGCTCTCGCTCAAGTCTTTGAGCGCCGACACGAATATGTACCGGCTCTCCCTCCTCTCCACCTCGAGGGATCGTTGCTCCGCCGTGATCTTCAGCCGCTCGAGCTTCTCGTGCATGAGCCTGGTCTCGTCCTCTGCGGACAGACGAGGTCCGAAGAAGAACTGGAAGATCTTGTCGAAGGTCCCGACAACCAGAAGGAATCCGCCAAAGAGAATCCCGCCTGCGGCAAGGACGAAATGACGTCTCGATTCCTCTTTCACAAATACCTCATTGCTCGCGTCGGACCGGCGCGGATTCGCCCAGATGACGTTTTGCGGCGGACGGGTAAGATAGGCGATCGGCACCGAGAACAGGTGAATCAATCGGGAGAACGGAATGACGAGTATAAGGAGCCAGGCGCCCGTGATATGAGCTTTCACCGCGTGGGGAAGATCCTGAATGTAAGCCAGGTCCGGTCTGAATGTCATGAGACTCCATAAATACTGGCAGGTGGTGCCGGTGCACCAGAGAGCGCCCCACCGGTATTGAATCGCGATCATCAGACCGCAGCCGACCTGCACCAAAAGGAGAAAAAGCACTAACAGATCCATTACTGTGGTTACTGCCTGAATTCTGGGTGAGGTGAGGCGCCTGATCGTAAGGACCACAAGCCCGAGGATGCATAGAATCGAGAGACCGTAACCCAGAACCTCGACAGCCAGCAGGACCGGTCTGTCCGAGAGCAGTCTCTGCCACAGCTCCGGGCAGAGAAAGGCCAGCAAATGCGCTAACAGGATAAGTATGATGCCGATATGCCAGGGTAACGATCCCCACATGAGACCGTTGTTCTCGAGGAATTGCGAGGAGAGCGCCGAATAGGTCATCGGCTCCTTCCGAATCCTGTAAATGGATCCGACAATACATATTGCAATGGCGACGTAAGGAAGCGCTATGTAGAGAAACGAGTCAATCATGCCTGCCAACTCCTTCGATAGTTGTCTGAAGTGCCTCGAATACATAGAGATAAGGACTGCCCGCATCACGAAGAGAGTCCGTCATTGCTGCAATTGGTTGCCTCAGGCATAGCTCCGACAATTCGGTGAGCTCCTCCTCATCGAGATAGGGCGCGAATCTGAGCAATACCGCTATATGATCGGGAAGCTCGGCGCCCGGCGCGAATCCCCTCTCGAGGAACTTGCTGGAGAGAGCCGACATGAGCCGGCCCCGGTCGAAATTCTCATCCCCGTATATGTGTGCGGTGATATAGGGGCAGACAATCGGCGCTATGTCGAAGGTCCTGGTGAAAAGCTCTTCCATTTCGCTCACCGGATCCTTGGGATTCTTCTCACCGGTATTCGCGAGGAACTTCCTGATGCTGGCGGCAGCCCTGGGGCGGTTCTCCTGCAATATCACCGCCACCCTCTCCGCATCCTCGAAAAAAGATTCCCCGGGGTATTCGAGAAGAGCAGCCAGGCTGCACATCGCTTTTCCTTTTTCTGTCAGCGAGTCGACCATGTTCAAGGACCTCTCTCGAGCGTGACACTGACGCCCATTCCGGTGCAGCCTTTGCAGACCTCCGGGCTGCAGGTGGATTCGATTGTCTCTTCCCTCTGAATCGGGGGCAGCACATAGCGCTCGTAGATTGTCGGCAACGCCGTCATTCTATAAATCGCCATGGCTTCCTCAGGGCTGGTATCTCCTTCTCTGAGCGCCTTGCTTATCTCAACCAGATCGATATCGTCCATATCGAGGGACCGCATATAGTACCGAACTGCCATGAGTTTCTTGATAGATGCCACCACGATCTCCTCGTTTCCTGCTGAAAAGAGGGTGGCAAGGTATTTGATGGGAACGCGGCAGTTCTCGACGGCCGTGAAGAAGCTTTCAGTGGTGTGCTCATAAATGCCGTTATCCAGCTTGCCCATGACCGGCAAGAGGGGCGGGACGTAGAAGAGCATCGGCATGGTCCTGTATTCGATATGCAGCGGCAGGGCCAGTTTCCATTCCATCACGTATTTGTAGACCGGAGAGTTGACTGCCGCGTGCAGGAACTCCTCCGATACGCCATTGGCTCTGGCGGCGGCGATGACTGCCGGATCCGATGGGTCGAGGAGGATGCTTCTTTGGGACTCGACAAGCGATCGATCGGGTACCTTCATCGCGTCAGCAACCCGGTCGGCATCGTAAAGGAGGACGCCGAGGTATCGGATTCGACCCACGCAGGACTGAAAACAGTTGGGAATCTGGCCGGTCTCCAGCTTTGGATAACAGAGGATGCATTTCTCCGATTTGCCGGTCTTCCAGTTGTAATAGATTTTCTTGTATGGGCATGCCGCGACACAGGCCCGCCAGCCTCTGCAAACCTCCTGATTGACCAGAACGATGCCGTCCTCCCCTCTCTTGTAGAGGGCACCGGATGGGCAGGAGGCAACACAACTCGGATTGGCGCAGTGATTGCAGATTCTGGGGAGGTAGAACATCGAGATTCGCTCGATCTCGAAGAGCTGCGCTCTCTCCTCGTCGCTCAGCTCGTCGAGATTGAAATCGTTTTCGGCGTAAACCGGCGATCCCGACAGATCGTCATCCCAGTTGGGACCGGCCTCGATATCCATGGGCTCGCCGGTGATCTGTGAAATCGGAATAGCAGTCGGCTGGTCATCGCTTTCTTCGGCATCGAAGAGATTGCGGTAATCATAGGTCCAGGGCTCGTAGTAGTCGTCGAGACCGGGCTGGTTCGGATTGTAGAAAAGCTTCAAGAATGAATCGAGCTTGTTCTGGCTTGCCAGAGCGAGGCGGTCCTTGCCCTCGAGCTTCCAGCCTCCCTTGTAGTGTCCCTGATCCTCCCAGAGCGTCGGGTAACCGGTGCCAGGTTTTGTCTCGACATTGTTCCACCACATGTACTCCGCCCCTGCCCTGTCGGTCCACACGTTCTTGCACGCCACGCTACATGTATGGCAGCCGATACATTTGTCCAGGTGGAAGACCATTGATACTTGAGCTCGTACATCCATCTCTCAATCTCCTCAGAAAATCTTCTCAGAACACCGGGTCGTCGAGCTTCTTGATCACTACGAAGGTGTCCCGATTTACACCTTGCGGGCCCCAGTAGTTGAAGGCATAGGTATGATGGGCATAGCCGCCGGTCATGAAAAGAGGCTTGAGGCGCGCCCGAGTGAGGCTGTTATGACCGCCTCCCCGCTTCATGCTTCTCTGTCTCGATTTGGGAATCGAGACGGTCCGCTCCGGAGAGTGGTAGATCATGACGAGTCCCCTGGGAATCCTGGCGCTCACATTCGCTCTTGTGCACATGACACCATGATCGTTCAGCACTTCCACCCAGTCATTGTCTTCGATACCAATCAGGTCCGCATCCTTGTCGTTGATCCAGACCGGCTCGATGCCTCTCGAGAGAGTCTTCATCCGCAGCGTATCGCCGAATGTCGAGTGAATATGCCACTTACCGTGGGGCGTGAGATAGTTCAGGATCAGGCTTCTCTTGTCTCCATTCGTCTGGACGAGATCGCCTGTGACGCTGGCTTCGGCTCTGGGTTTGTACACCGGTAAGTTCTCGCCATAGGCGATATAGGCTTCGTGATCCTGGTAGGTCTGCTGCCTGCCGGTCAAAGTACGCCAGGGGATCAGCTCCTCCACATTCTGGCAATAGGCGGAATATGTCCGGTTGTTAGTCGTGATTCCTGTCCAGTACGGGGTAGTCAGGATACGCCTGGGCTGAGCGGTGATATCGTCGAATGAGTACCTGATCGATCGACTGTCTCGAGCCAGGTGGGTGTGGTCGATTCCTGTCTTCTTGGACTCCGAGGCAAAGGCCCGGTAAGCGCATTCGCCATTGGTCTCGGCGGCGAAATGGAGGATGGCTTCGCAGGCGTCCCTGGCTTCCTCCAGAGACGGATAAGTGTTGCCTCCCCAGGTCCTGGTGGGATGCGAGAGCAGATAGTCGTCATAGAGGTCGCTGACATCATAGCTGGTGCCATGCACCGCCAGCCCATTATTTCTGAAATTCGGGCCGAGCGATGTAAATTTATCAAGCAGCCTGGTGTAGTCCCTCTTCACTATTTTAAAACTGGGCATGGTCTTGCCGGGAATCGCTTCGCACTCTCCCCTGGCCCAGTCCCGAACGGTCGGCTGGGCCAGCTCGGCAGGAGTGTCATGCAGGAGTGGCGCAATCACGATGTCGTCCACGGGCTCCTGGAAATACTGTTGTGACATGATTGAAGTCGTTGCCGCCAGCCCCTTGAAAATGTCCCAGTCGCTCTTCGACTCCCAGCAAGGGGGAACAGCCGGCTGCAGGGGGTGAATGAAAGAATGCATGTCTGTGGTGTTCAGGTCGTGCTTCTCATAATAGGTGGCAGCCGGAAGGACTATGTCCGAATAGAGGGCCGAGGAGTCCATGCGATAGTTCAGATCCACGATCAGATCCATCTTGCCCAGTGGCACTTTGTCGTGCCAGGTGACTTCCTTGACGAGCTCACCGGCTCTTTCTTCAGCAACCAGGTTGTTGTGGGTGCCAAGATAGTGCTTGAGGAAGTATTCATGACCTTTGGCAGAGCTCAAAATGGCATTGCCGCGCCATATGTACCAGACTCTGGGGAAGCTCTCGGGGTTGTCGGGATCCTCCATCGCGAATTTGAGCGATCTGTTCTTAAGCTTGTCCACGACATTGGCGATTATCTCATCGTCAGTGGTGGCGCCTTCGGACCTGGCTTCCTCGACCAGTTTGAAGTTGCTGCGTGTAAACTGGGGATAGCATGGCAGCCAGCCAAGACGAACAGCCAGGGCCTGCTTGTCGGCAGTGTGGCCGGAAGCCAGGTGTGTGGTATCGTCGGCGACAGGGCACATCTCGGTGAAACTGCCGTCGTACCTCCACTGATCCGAATGCATGTAATGGAACGAAGGCGTGTTCTGAAGGCGGGGAGGACCTGCCCAGTCTCCGCCGAAGGCAATTGGACCCCATGATGCCTGGGGCGCCAGTTTCTCTTGACCGACATAATGGTTGAGACCGCCGCCATTGACGCCGACACAGCCGCACAGGACCAGGGGCATGATGATCGCCCGATAGATCAGATTGTTGTGATACCAGTGATTTACCCCGGCACCGATGATGACACTGCATTTACCCTTGCTTCGCTGAGCGGTTCTGGCCCACTGTCTGGCGAAGTCGACCACCGTGCTCGACTGGACACCCGTGAATTTCTCCTGCCAGGCCGGCGTGAAAGGGCTGTCGGGATCCTCATAGTCTTTGGGATAGTCACCGCCGAGACCGCGAGCGACACCGTACTGACTGAGCAGGAGCTCGAAAGCGGTGGTCACGAGAACGGGACCCTCGGTGGTCTCGATTTTCCTTGCCGGCACCTGTCTGATCATCACCCGGTCGTTTCTGCCATCGGAGAAGTCAGGGAAGCCGACATCGACTACGGTATCAGGGTCGATATCCTTGCCTTCCCCTCCCGACATCATGAGAGCCGGATCAATGGGCTCTCCGGTGACGGTATCCTCGAGCACCAGTGACCAGTCGCCTTTCTTCTCCTGCCAGCGATGCCCGATGGTGCCTTTCGGAATCTTGAGAGCGCCGCTTTTCTTGTCCAGCATTACCATCTTCCAGTCGGCATTCTCGATCTTGCCTGACTTGTCGATAGACTCCGCACGGAGAAACTGTCCGGCTCTGAAAGTTCCGTCTTTCTGCTCGTTCAATCGGACAAGCAGGGGACCGTCGCTATATTTCTTCATATAGCCGAGGAAGTAGTCGACCTTCGAATCTACATAGAACTCTTTCAGGATTACATGACCGACCGACATCCAGAAAGCTCCGTCCTGCCCCTGATTAATGGGGACCCACTCGTCGGCGATCTTGGATGACTGAGAGAAGTCCGGAGAGAACACCACCACTTTCGAGCCCCTGTGCCGTCCTTCCACGAGAAAATGAGCATCGGGGGTGCGCGTCATGAGGACATTCGAGCCGACCACGGCAACGAACTTGGAATGAAACCAGTCCGCGCTCTCGGCCACATCGGTCTGCTCTCCCCAGATCTCGGGAGAGGCCGGAGGAAGGTCGCAATACCAGTCGTAGAAAGAGAGCGAGACACCGCCGAAGAGCTGGAGGAAACGCGCACCGGCAGCATAGCTGACCATCGACATGGCAGGAATCGGAGAGAAGCCGACGACGCGATCCGATCCGTATCGTCGTGCCGTATGAAGATTGGCGGCGGCCATTATCTCGTAGACTTCCGGCCAGGTTGCCCTGCGGAATCCACCTTTGCCCCTTGCATTATGAAAGCGGGCACGAGAGTCCGGGTTCTCCACGACGGACGCCCAGGCGCCGGCAGGATCGTTCGGAAAGGTTTTCTTGGCCTCTCTATAAAGATCGAGGAGGGCGCCCCTGACATAGGGATACTTAACGCGCAGAGGACTGTACAGATACCATGAGCAGGATATGCCGCGCTGACAACCTCTTGGCTCGTGCGGCGGAATATCCCTGCTGATGGTCGGGTAATCGAGGGCCTGGAGCTCCCAGGTCACAATCCCGCTTTTCACATAGACGTTCCAGCTGCAGGAGCCCGTGCAATTGACGCCATGGGTGCTGCGGACGATCTTGTCGTACTGCCACCGGTTGCGGTACAGATCTTCCCACTGTCTCTCCTTGGGAGCAAAAACATCCTTTATCCAGCCCATGGCTTACCTCCTCTTGAGCTTTTGTCTTGCTCTGCGTGGTCTTCTGCTGTACCCCATGAAGATCAGAGCCAGGATGCCGACAGAAATAGCGCTGCCGGTAGCAAGCATATTGTCTTGGCTGACATTGTTCTTCGGTTCGAGAGATAGCAAATATTTGGCGATATCATAGGCTTCGCTCTCGGTGATCTTGTGATCCTTGTAAGCCGGTCGCATTACTTTGAAGGCCGCCTGCTGGCAGGCCGATACCAGGGACTTGCCTTTGAATTTCTTGGAGATTTCGGAGAGGTCGGGTCCAAGGCTCTGACCGCCTGCTTGATGGCAAGCTATGCAGGACATGCCACCGTTAGAAAGAGGGCGAGCGCCATTGAAAATCAACCTGCCATTCTCCGCCGACCCCGGCAGCTCTCCCTCCGTAACAGGTTCGGACTCCGCTGTATCGGCGGGCTTGATCTTGGTAGTACCCTTCTCGGCAGTCTCTTTCCCGGCAGTCTCTGTTTGCTTGCCCGACTCGGGATTTTTCAGAAATGCCAGGATCTCGTCGATTTCCTTGTCCGTCATCGGCCCGGCCATTGCCTCCATGCGTTTGATCTCCGAGCGGAGCTTGGTGTCCTCCCAGCTCTTGACAGATAGCAGGTCGGGTCCTACCAGGGCGCCGCCGCCCATGGAATGGCAACCGGCGCAGCGATTCTGGAATGCTGCGGACTCTGCTGCATCAGCAGGAAGGCTAAAGGCTGTCAAGACAAGGGTTGCGGTCAGGTAAGTCCGGCTCAAGAGGGACGTGCTCGGTTTTTTATCTGGTGCTCTCATTCGGGACTCCCGCCTTCAGACACTCAAATTCTCCGCGACTGGAGATGGAGATGTATCCATCCTGGGATTGAGAGAGGGCAAATTGTTTGCAGGGGCGGCACCAATCGGCGAATACGATCGTGTGATCAGCAAAAGGAATGACAGTGTCTAGTAATTTTTTGGGCGCTCTGAGCCACTTGTCGGTATGAGCAGATGTCTTTTAGTAGTAAAAGAAAAACCGACCTTTCGCTTTTTCTCTGGCGACCTGCCGGTGGGTGTCGGTTTTTCTCGGATTTTAGGAGTTAGCTATCGAGTTCATGGTAGTCTCGGTTCCTGGCTTTTACCTCTACCCTTGGAATGATTTCGCGAATGTTACCGGTCAGTCCTCCGAAACTCAGAACTGGAAGTAGATAAAGGGCTGCGAGGTGTCGGGCAGGAAAATTACCATCAGGAGAATGAGCAGGGAGCAGAAAGCTGCTCTCAGAGCTGGGGATGATTTCTTGAACTGGCCCGACTCGTTTAGTTTGCTCACCGGAATATTGAGGATCAGTAGCACCGCTACCATGGTGATCAGAGCCGGCACCACCAGAGGGAGATCGGGCTTGAGCATCAGGAAAGAGCCGGCTTCGATAGGCGAGTAGAAGGGTCTGAGAAGGACCATTCGTTTGACGATTCCGAAAGCCTGACCGATGTTTTCCACCCGGAAGAAAATCCAGCCTACGCAGACGACGTGGAAAGTCAGGATGACGGCGAAATAGTGCCAGAGCTTGGAGGCGAAAAAGCCTTTCAGGGCGGTTATCTTCTCGGCAAGTAAGCTGAACTCTTTGTGAACGATCAGAGCCATGCCCTGATAGATTCCCCAGACCACGAAATTCCAGGAGGCGCCGTGCCAGAGTCCGCCCAGAGCCATGGTCAGGAAGAGATTGCGGTGGGTCAGCCAGCGACCGCCCCGGGAGCCGCCCAGGGGAATGAACAGATAGTCCCTGAGCCAGGTGGAGAGGCTGATGTGCCAGCGGTGCCAGAAGTCGGCGACGTTGCGGGCGATATAAGGCATGTTGAAATTGATCGGGATCTTGTAACCGAAAAGCATGGCCGATCCCCGGGCTATATCGGTGTAGCCGGAGAAGTCGAAATAGATCTGGAAAGCGAAAGCATATGCGAAGAACCAGAGCTCCGGGGCGCCATAAGAATACGGATCGGCAAGCCCCATCTGGACGAAGACAGCCAGATTGTCGGCGAGCAATACTTTTTTGGCCAGACCGAGAACGATCAGAGGAATGCCATTGTCCACCATGGATAGCTTGAAGCGCTTGCCGGCATCGGCTTGCATCTGGGCTTCGAAGTCCGGATAGCGTTTTATCGGCCCGGCTATCTGAGTCGGGAAGAAGGCCGCAAACAGGGCGAATAGCACGAAAGAGTCAATGGGTTTGCGGCCCCGGTGGATCTCGAATAGATAGTGAATGAACTCGAAAGTGAAAAACGAGATAGCCAGAGGCAGGATGATGTTCAGGCTCCAGTCCGGTTGATTGCCGGTGAGCCAGCCGGCAAGCGAAGCGGCGCTCTTGCCGAAGAAATTGGCGTATTTGAAGATACCGAGGCAGAGAAGATTGACGGCGATGCCGCTGGAAAAAATCAGCTTGCGATGGCTCTGAGCCCGATAGAGCCATCGCCCCCAGAAGAAATTGAGCGCTGTCATGGAGACTATGAGGACGAGAAACGCCGGGATCCAGCACATGTAGAAGTACCAGCTGGCCGCAAGCAGCATGGGCAGCCGGAATCGATGCGGGAGCAGCCAGTAGAGAAGCACTACCGTGGGCAGGAAGATCAGGTACTGGAGACTGGCAAATAACATTGTCAGGTGATACTAACACGATCCCTCTGCCAGCTAGGCTCTCCATGACTTGACAAATCTTTAACCCGGACTAATCGCGGAGCCGAGCCCTTTCAGGTACTGCTGTCGGGGGATCGCCAGAACGAGTGAGAGACCTTCAAGGATTGAGACTCTCCTTTTTGATATCTTTGCAAGCTGGATCGAGGGTAGAAATTGGGCGTCTCAAGAAAACCACTGGGCACCATCGAACGGGTCGAGAGCGATCCCGGGGCACCGGCAGGGCAGGCTTCTCCGGAAGTCTCCACTCAGCCGTCCAGTGACCACGCTGCCAGGGCTGGTCTGGGCTGGCTTCTGGCGTTTCTCATCGGTATCAATTTCCTGGTTCTCAACGTCGATCCTCTCCGGATAGTGCCTGAAGACGAGACTCCCCCGCTTCAGCTGGCCAAGACCAGCATCGCCTTCAAAATGCAGGAGCTCGCCTCCGCCGACCGGGGACCCGATATTCTCCTTCTCGGCTCTTCCCTGCCCATGTATGCCTTCTACGAATCCGAGACCGGGGGCTTTTATGACCAGCCCCTGATGAAGCGTATGGAGAGCCGGGGAGTCAGCCCCCTGCGAGGATACACCGCCGCGCACCGTTTCGAGAGCGAGCTTGCCCGGGCTACCGGCCAGCAGGTCCGGGTCTTCAATTTTTCCATTCCCGCCGCCATGGTCTCGGACATGCACCTGGTGCTCAATCGCAGCCTGGAAGCCGGGCACAAGCCCGGGCGGGTCGTTATTGCCGCCGGTCTGAGAGACTTCGTCGACCGGGTCAATCCGCCTCTGGGCGCTACGCCGACATCTCTCGAGCTCAGCGACGCCCGCTATATCTGCGCCAACTGGGGACTGCTTGCCAGCAATGCAAAAGCCGACGATATGAGCAATCTCGTCGAGTCGGCGCTCTTTCCGGTCTGGCGCTATCGAGGCGAGCTCAAGCTTGCTGCCGATCATTATCTGAGCCTGCTCTTCAAGCGTCCTACCTCTCATAAGCTCGATGTGATCAATTTCGAGAAAAAGGAGGTGGAGGCATCGGTGGTGAGCGTCACCAGCGAGTCTGAGCCTGTTCGGACGCCCGCCGACGGACCCCCGGCAGACTCCGGGGAGCCGGCGCCTGTCGCAAGCCCTGTTGTGCTCGACGAGCTCGATTACAGGCAGCGCTATAACCCTCCGGATATGAGTCAGCTCCGATCGGAGTTCGCGATGCTCGAGAGTATTCTCGAGACCTGCAAGAGGAGGGGGATTGCCGTGACCCTGGTGAACATGCCGGTGAGCCACGGGCATCGCCTCTTGAGCGAGCCTTCGCTGCGCAACGAATATCTCGGTCGCCTGGAAGCAATCAGTACCAAATACGGTGCCGACCTGATCGACTACGAATTGAGCTCGGAGTTTCAAGACGCCGACTTCCGCGACACTGTTCACCTGGCCGCGGCGGGCTCGATAAAACTGGTTGCGGACCTGGCCGACCGGCTGTCCGTATCCGAAGGGATCTGACCGCATGGCTCTTATAGTGCTTGACTGAAAAGAAGCGACAGGCAGGTAAGAGCCCCGTCCATCTTCCGGAACTCGGTGGTGTTGAGGGCGATGACTGCCAGCCCCGCTTTCTCGAGGATGCTTCTCGTCTGCGGAAAGCCGTCGGCGATAATCACATGATCGTTGACCGAGAGGCAGTTGGCAGCGTATTCCTCGCTGTCCGGCACGACGAGCTTCCTTCCTATTCCGGCGAAGCTCTCATGACCGGCATATTCTTCTATACAGAGGATGGAATCGTCGTCGAGTCCGGTGACACCGCTTTTCAGGTGGAGAAAACGCCTCACCTCTATGATCGCCACATCCATGCCGCGATCTTCCAGGATCGATTGCAATTGCCCGGCACCATCCTGGTTGGTGCGCTCGGTGAGACCTATGAAAAAACGGTTGCCGACCCGCAGTACATCGCCACCGTCCAGAGTCCCCGGCGCTTCGATGGTGCTTATGGCGAGCCTCCCCTCGAGTTCTTTCCTCACCGCTCTGGTCTCGCCGGCTCTGTCCGGATGACCGGGACTGGTTATCACCGCCAGGTCATCCAGGATAATGGCGGTGTCTTCCACGAAGCATCCGTCCGGATATTCAGGATCCGCTTCCAGCACGCGGAGAGCAAGACCCAGAGATGCCAGGGTGTCGCAATAGGCTTCGTGCTGGAGCATGGCCTTCTGCGCGTTGGCGAGCCCGAGATTGCCATGCGTGAGCCCGGCGGCGAAATTGCTTCCGGGTTTGCGAACAAGGGCTGACTTGTATACGGGAGACATGTGCTTTCGACTGAATTATACTTGAGGGATCATGGGTTTCTACAAAATTTATCTGCCGGCATTCACGAAAAAGGAAGTCAACCGGGCTTTCGACCTTCTGAAGAAGGAAAAGCTCGAGTGCGAGGCAGAACCTCATCTCGATTTCGAGTCAGAGCTTCCTTATGAGCGGAAGTTGCGTGTCTCTCTCAGAGCTCCCAGGCTCAAGGGCTGGAAGTATCAGGACGAGAGCATTTTGACAGCCGTCACTGTCCTGGCTCAGGCCTTTCAAATCGACACGGCGCTGAAGTCGAGCAGGGGAGGTATTGGCGCGCTTTTCGGGTTGAAGAACAGAGACCCGTATTTCGTCGAGCTGGCCAGAGTGTTGAAGCAAGAGAAGGATCTGATGATTCCGGCGCGGCTCAGGCTGTGCAATGTCGAGCTCACGGTAGTCGAGAATGAGACCGAATACGGTAGCACTATCCTCGCTCCCGTTTTTGCCGCTGCTCTGGCGCAGGCCAACCAGGGTCTGATCTTCGAGGGAGAGTTCTTCAAAGAGAGCAATGTCGTGAAAGAATTCTGGCCTGTCGACGGGGATTTCGAGGATCTGGACGAGGACGAGAAGGAGGGGCTCAAGCCGCGATTTTTCTCGGGTTGGAATTAGGTGCAGTCCGCATGCAAATGTGGAAAATAGAAATAGCACCTGCTGCGGTCCCCGGTCCATGGTTCATTTGAGCGAAGACTCCGTAGAAGACCTGCCGTCTTTCGGCTCTCGATACCGGCTCGAGTCAAAGATTGGCGCGGGCGGAATGGGCTCGGTCTTTCGCGGTTGGGATCAGGTGCTTCAGAAGCCGGTGGCCATCAAAATGCTTCTCGATGACTTCGCTGCCGAGGCGATTATCAGATTTCACCAGGAGGCGAAAACAGCCGCCAAGCTCGGTCATCCCAATATTCTCAACGTGCTCGATTTCGGCCAGACTTCCCGGGGCGAGCTTTATCTGGTCATGGACCTCCTCGAGGGCGAGAGCCTGACGGACCTGAGCAGGCGTCACAACAGGGTTCCGCCCGAGATCGCCATTCCGATTTTCATGCAGATCTGTGATGGTCTGCAGCATGCCCATTCTCACCATATCCTTCACAGGGATATCAAGCCGTCCAATATAATGCTGGTCCGGGGCGATCAGGGAGAGACCCTGGTCAAGATAGTCGATTTCGGTCTGGCCAAGGTCCGCAACCAGGATCAACAGCTCACCACCACGGGGGTTCGGGTCGGCAGCCCGCTCTATATGAGCCCGGAGCAGTGCCAGGGCCTCGAGGTGGATGTGCGTTCGGACCTCTATTCTCTGGGCTGCCTGATGTATAAGGTTCTGTCCGGGACGACGCCTTTCCGGTCTGAGACTCTTCTCGAGACCATCAACAAGCATATAGGGGAGATTCCTCCGCCTCTCGATGAGCTTGCCGGTGACGATTTTCCGGAAGCTCTCGCGGACCTCGTTATGAGACTACTGGAGAAGGACCCGGAGTTTCGCTACCAGAGCGCCGCCGAGGTAAGAGAAGAGCTGGAGGCAATCGGCCAGTCTTATTCCGATCATCTGCTGGAGGCGGCTGCGGCAAGAAATGAGCCTGTCGAGGTTCCGGTGGAGGCTGCTTTTCATTTAGGGTTGTTGAGCCTCAAGTCCGGGCGCACGCGGATGCTTGGAATCAGCGTGCTGCTCGGTCTGGCGGCTATGGTCGGGGCGATCTTGATCTTTCAAGCCGTCAATCGGAACGAGACCGGTGCTGTATCGGTCAAGTCCCCTCCCATGGCGGTGCCGGTCGGTAACGACTATCTGAGTATGCCCGAGGATGTCGGTTACCGGACCCATCGCAACAATGAGAGCTGGTTTCAGGCCCTTTCGAGCTTTGCCGATAAGGACATGCCTTATCTGAAGAAAGGAGGCGGATTCGATCATGTCAGCCTCTCCGGCAGCCAGGTGACCGGCAGCCAATTCTCGCTGTTGAGCGATCTATCTCTGAAAGGTCTCGATGTCTCTCATACTGCCGTAGGCGACCGGGCTCTGGAGGAGGTGGCAAAAGGCGGCTCGATAGAATCGCTTTTTCTCGATTCCAGCGAAGTCACCGACAGTGGCATCGCCAGTCTGGCGAATCTGAGAAGACTGCGGAATCTCAGCTTGCGCTCTCTGGAGATCACCGATGAGGCTCTGGTGGTGCTGAGAGATCTGCCGTCCCTTACTTATCTGAATGTGAGCGGTTGCGAGAAGCTCACCGGTAAGGGTCTGGCGACCCTGGCAGGCTCTCAGAGTCTTCGAGTCCTTGTAGTCACGAAGTGTCCCGGAATCGCACCGGCTGACATCAGCGCTTTCCGGAAGACCGACTCGAAGTGCGATCTCAAGACGGTGGATGGCTCCAAGGGTGAGGTTGAGTCTCTGTTCTATGCCAGACAGCGCTCGCAGATCGTGAACGATTTCAAATACAACCAGTCCGGCGGTGAGAAGGTTCGGGAGATTCAGCTGTATCCGAGATTCGCCGAGCTCAAGGACGATCCGGAGATGACCGAGTTTTTCAAGCATCCGGAGAAGCTCACCGATATGAAAGCCATCGCTTCGGTGAAGAACCCCAAGGTCAAGACTCTTCTGGAAGATCCAGTCTTTCAAAAGCATATGAGAAAGCCCGAGACCCTGCAATGGATCAGGAGGAAGAACCAGGAGCGTTCCAACTGGTGGGACGAGGACGAGACCAAGATCGATACTACTATCCTGCTTGGTCCCGAGGGCCTCTGATTCAATGGATCGGGATCTGCCACTCGGTCACTTTCTGTCTCAATAGCCTTGGATTGCTCCTCAACAGATCATAGGAATATGGCTCGTAGTACCATTCTGTGTCGACAAAGCCACGCTCTTCCAGGTTGGGATGCCGGTCGGTGAGAATTATCCGGAGCCTGGGGTTCTCATCGTCTAGACTGATCCTGGCGATTCCCTGCTCGGTGATTCCCGGACAATTGGTCACGTCCAGGTACCAGAGACGCCTGAGGCAGGCCAGCTTTGCCATTGTCTTGTCTGTGAATCGATTGCCCGAGAGCTCGAGCATGGTCAGGTTGGGGCTCAATACATCCGGTATGGCTCCGTCATCCAGGTCGAGGTTTTTCAGTCCGATGAAGATCATATCGTCGTTCTCGAAGAGCCCTCGGACTGAAGCCTGGCTGATCCCGGTGTGATTTACGCTCAGGGATTTCAGATGCTTCTGCGAATTGATGAAGCTCATGCTCCGGTCGGTTATTTTTCGACTGCAGGGCATATAGATGAGCTCCAGAGATTTGAGACCGGTCAATTTAGCGATTCCGTCATCGGTGACCTGGGTGTTCTCCAGGTCGAGTACGACCAGTCTGGGCATCCGATTGACATAGACCATTCCTCTGTCATTGACGAAAGGGCAGCTCCCCAGAATCAGGGACCGCAGACCTTTAATGCCGGCGATGATCTCCAGGGCTTTCTCGCCGATCTCGGTGGAGCGCAGATCGAGAATCTCCAGGTCGTGATCTTTTACGATTTCCAGAAATTCTTCATCGAATCGGGCGCCTTTCAGGCGGAGCCTCTTGATCTTCGGATAATCCTTGATTCGCTCGAAATCGTCCCGCTCGAGAGTCCCCTCCAGGACGAGCCACTGCTGGTCGTTGATCTCTTTCACTTTCGGTCGTCGTTCCGAGTGCGAGAGACCGACATATTCTCCGGTCTTGTCCTGGGCGAACGTCCACCAGGTGAAGGCGGCGAGGGCGGCGAGCACCACCACCACCACAGTGAGCACCAGAAGCTCGCCGGTGGGTTTCTGCTCCACCGGCTCTTCCTCCAGCTTCAGGATGAGGGTCTTGTTGACCGCGATCAGATCCTCGAGCCCGTCCAGAGCCTCATTGAGCTCGGCCATGGTCTGGAATCGGCTTCCTGGATCTTTGTTCAAGCAGCGAGCCACCAGATCCTCGAGCTCCTCCGGATAGTCGATCTCGGTGTTGGCCTGGCAGAGCTCCGGGGGCTCCTCCTTGACCTGCTTTGTGGCGATCTCGAGAAAGGTCTTTCCGAGAAATGGATAGCGCCCGGTCAAGCAGAAAAACATCAGACATCCCATGGAGTAGATATCGCTGCGGGCGTCGGTCTCGTCGCCGGTGGCTTGCTCCGGGCTGATTACAGAGGCTGTGCCGACGATGAAGCCGGACTTGGTGATGGTTTTGCGGTCGAAGGTGGAGATCTTGGCGACGCCGAAATCCACGACCTTCACTTCGGGACGTCTGGTGTTGATGCCCTTCACGAGAATATTGTTCGGAGTCAGATCCCTGTGCAGAATTCCGTGCTGGTGCGCATATTCCATGGCATCGCAGATCTGGCGGAAGACCGTGATGGCTCGTTTGAGGTCGAGAGGACCGGTTTCACTGACGATGCTGAAGAGGGAGCTGGCGTCGACATACTCCATGACCATCACGGGCTCGTTCTCGTGGAGCATGAAGTCGTAGATGTTCACGACATTGGGGTGGATGAGCTGGCAGATGGTCTGGGCCTCCCGGTGGAGGCGGATCATGTGCTGGTCCGAGACGTTGTCCGGATGAAGGACCTTGATGGCGAGATTGCGTTTGAGCTTGATGTCGTAGGCTTTATAGACAGTGCCCATGCCGCCGGTTCCGATCTCGGCGACGATCTCATACCGGTCGGCAAGCGCCTCTCTGACGCTTACCGAGCTATTCGTGCTCATCTCTTGATCGTCTGTCATGTGCTGCCGGGAAAGGACAGCCCGCCCTATGGACTATTTTCCCAGAATCCTGAGCACTTTCACGGTCCTGAGCAGACCCGGCGGATTCTCCTCGAAAGCCCTGATCTCATTGCCATTGCGGTCATAGATCCGGGAGAGAGCCTCGTAGAAGACGGCATCCATGGGCAGGATATCGAGGCTGCCGCCCTGGCTGATCACATCTTCGAGATAGTACCTGGGGATCATCGAAAATGGACCGTGGTTGAGGAAGTCATCGGTGAAAGTGAACACCACCGGAGGCTGGCTGATCAGATAGTCCCGGAAGGGCGTATCGGGCTCGATGGTGCCGTCTTTCAGGGCAGCCATCCAGCGAGCCGCTCGCCGGAAGACTTTGGGGAAAAGCACCGGACCGATGTCTTTCGTCTGGTCGAATATCCTGTCGGAGTAGCGGAAGCGGAGTTTGAGATCGGTCCGTCTCACCCGACTGATCAGATACTCCCAGAGACCTCGTCTGGCTTTGAGCGCGCGCCGGGCGAGCTCCCGCAGATAAGCGATCTCCTCCGGTTGCATGGAAGCGTAGAAAGTCGGAACGGCATGACCTTTTTCCACCAGCCAGGAATTGATATGAAACTCGCCGGCGGTGCCCGGTTTAATGAAAACGTCCCCGATCAGCCTCCCGTATGCGTCGAACAGGTCGCCGGGACTGTCCACATAAGACCACACCTGGCAGGGCAGGATCTGATCCGGACCGCCCAGACCCTTCAAGAGCTTGACGGTGGCGGTTTTGCCGAAGAACTGCCGGTAGTGCTCGCTGGGTAGACCTTCCATCTCCACCGGCAGATGCAGCTCAGGGGCGTCCACTCCCTGGAGACGAATAGCGACGATTCTTTTTCTCGAGATCAGGGGTCTCACCCTGTCGTCTTCCACCAGGCAATAGGCGCCTTCGAAAACTTCGGTAGAGGCGAGCTCTTCGGCGTCGAAAGTGCCATAGTAGAAGCCGCCCCGGGAGATATCGAGATTGATCGTGTCGGCGTCGCTGGTCCCGCGGGGCCAGAATTGCGAGGTGTCGACGGTTCCTTCGACGGCGACTATATATCTCAGGGCCCTTGCCTCTCTAAGGAAGGTCTTCGTCCGCGCTTCCCATGGTCGATGCTTTCTCGAAGTCGGCCCGGGCTTCTTTCTTGCGCCCCAGTCTCTCGAGAATTGCGCCCCGGAGCTCGTAATATCTGCCCCGGGCCTTATCGAGTTCTATTGATTTTTCGGCGTCTGCAAGAGCCTTGTCGAGTTTCTTGTTTTTGAGGTAGCAACGGCCGCGCTCGTAGTAATACCTGGATTCGGATGGCGAGAGGGCGATCGCTTTGTTGAGCGCTTCGATGGCTTCGCCAGTCTCGTCCATATCGTTTTTCGCCTGTCCCAGGTGATAGTGGTTGTCCGGGTCCTCGGGCTTCAAGCTGATTGCCCGGGCAAAGTCGGAGGCGGCCCGGTCCGGGAGATCGAGCTCGAGCAAGACAAGACCGCGGTCGTGAAAAGCCCGGGCGGTCGGATCCGTCTCGATCTTCTCGTCGTGTTTCCTGAGCACGCTCCGCCGTTTCTCGCCGGCCCGCTCTTTCTGCCCGGCGTCCTCATAGGCCCTGGCCAGGGCGACGCTGACGCTTTCTCTGAGAGCCGGCAGCGTGAAGGTCTCGGCAAGCTCGAGATCCGCCACCGCCTGCTCGTGCTTGGAAAGAGCGGTCTGGGCGCGGCTCCGGTCCTGATAGAGAAATCCCAGGGTGGCGGTCTGGGAGTGGTCGATTTTGTCTCCGACCAGGGTGACGCCTTTCTCTTTGAAATAATCGATGTAGTTGTCTATGGCTTTTGTGTAGTCGGAGAGGGCTTTCTCATAGTCGCGTGTCTTCATGTATAGATCGGCCCGGGCGCCGAAGGGAGACAGAAAGTTCCCTTCCTCCTCGTCTATCGAGCGGCTGAATTGATCGAGGGCCTTATCGTCCAGACCCTGGCGCATGAAGACCTTGCCCAGACGCAGGCGGAACATCGCTCTGTACGAGTCGCCGGCAGCAAGACCGGACTGGTAGTCATCCACAGCTTTGTCGAGCTCGCCCATCTCTTCGTAGCACTGACCGCGCTTGAGGAGGAAAGGCTCTTTCACTGCGAGGTTCTTGAGCTCGAGAATCTGGGTGTAGGCTTTGACGGCTTCCGGAAAACGTCTTTTGAGGAAGAAGTCGTCGGCGGTCTTATTGAGCTTCTCGGCCTGCTCGAATATAGACCGCTGGATATTTAGCTGCTCGAGAAGACGTTTTTTCAACTCTTCGAGCTGGACCTGGGTGATCGGGCGGCGGGAGAATTCCCGCATGAGCTGGTCGTGGACTTCCTGGAGGTCATAGATCGCGAACTCCGAGCTTCTGATCAGCCCGTCATTCTCCTCTGAGCCGGTGCCGCCGTTGTCACCGAAAGCAGTGCCGCAATTGCTTGTGATCAGTCCGGCTGTCAGGGTCGCTGCTGCCAACCATATCCGGTGCCTTTTCTCTTTTTTGAAGACGGCCAGCTCGAGATCTCCGGTTCCCAATATCTCTATGCTACTGCCACGTCATCCTCAAGACAAGCGCTGTCAAGTTGTGGGATGCAGGTGGGGGAAGCATCTCGAAACTGTATTCGTGGGTTACCAGAGAGCTTTTATCGGGCTGAACTCGAAACCCAGGCTTCTGACCAAATTTGCAGGGAAACTGTTCCTGTTTTCTGCTCCCTCCAGGAAGCGCCTGTACTGCTCCATATCTCCCAGGCGATAGGCCGAATAGGCTAGAGCGAGCTGGAAGTCCTGATTGTACCAGCCATTTTCGTTCTTGAAATTGTCCAGCGCTCTTTTGAAGCTTTCTCTGGCCAGATCATGTCTGCCAATCTGGTCCAGTATCATGCCTCTGCGGACATTGCTCATAAGGTCGTCGTCCTTGAGCTTGTCGAGGGCTTCATCGAATCTGCCGGCCCCGCACAGGGCTCCCAGATAATAGCCGTTGCCGGCCGACTGATCAGTCGAAAATCGGAATGACCTCAGAGCTTCGTCGAATTGACCCCGGGCGCTGAACAGAAGACCCTGGAGATAGCTCCGGTTGGGCAGATCCGGGAGCATGCTCGAGGCTCTGTCGAACTCTTTGAGGCGCAAATGGACATAGAAAAGGTTTTCTTTGCAGGTCTCCCGTTTGTGAGCGCTCGCATAGAGATCCCTGGCCTCCTGGAATTTGCCGAGCTCCTCCAGAAGCCTTCCGGCGGCGAATATGACCTGCTCGTTGTCTTTGTTGAGCCGAGCAGCTAATTTATAGCACTGCACGGCGAGATCCCGTTGACCGTATTGAAATTTATCGCCGAGCCAGTAGGGAAAGCGAGAGACTTGCTGGGGAAACATGAAAGAGGCGGCGGCGGTGATTGAGATCATCATGATAGCCGCATTGGCAGCCACCATTGGGAAACGAGCTTTTTTAGCCTGACTGGGCAGGAAATAGGCTATGGCGCTCACTACTGCCAGAACGGTGAAGAATGCCTGGCCGATGGCGGAGAAACCGGATATGGTGCTGTACCACTGAGGCGGCTGCTGGTAGCCGATAATTATCTCTTTGAGAAGATAGGGGGTGAATCCTATGCTCAAAAGACCGATCGATATCTGCATGAGTGCCAGCCACCACTGGCGGGGCGTTCCCGAGCCCTTGATTTTCTTGAGCAGTTGCACACCGGCGGGCAGGAAAGCATAAACACCGCCCCCGCAGATACAGAGCATCAGGATCGAGAATACTTTCTGAACCAGGCTGCTGCTGAAAGCCGAGCCTCCGACGCCCAGGTAGAAGAAAAGCAGGAAAGTGAGAGCGATGGCGCCTATGGTCTGGCGTTTGGTCAGGGTCGGCTTTGTTTTTTTCGTTACCTGATATCTCGGGTAGGATTTGCCTGATTTGAGAAGCTCGAGGTCCTGCTTGAGCTCCTCGATACTCTGGTATCGTGCCTGTTGCTCTTTCTCGAGACAGTGCATGATGACGCTTTCCAGGGACTGCATGGTGCGGCTGCCTTTGAGCTCCGCCGGAAAAGACGGGGCGTCGTCATGGATATGCTTGACCACCAGCTGGATGGGATTGCTTCCGCCGAATGGCGGAGCGCCGCTCAGGGTCTCGTACATCAGGCAACCGAATGAATAGATATCGGATCTCTGATCGAGCATGAAACCAAGGCACTGCTCAGGGCTCATATAATGGGGGCTTCCGAAAACCTCGCCTGTCTGGGTCAGATCCCGGGTCTCCCGGCTGGCGGAAGGAAGCACCTTGGCGATACCGAAATCGACCACCCTGGCTATCTCCACATCGTTGTCGGTGCGGCTCAAGATGACATTGGTGGGCTTGATATCGCGATGGATGATATTTTGCTGGTGGGCGTGGGCCACTGCTTCTGCCACCTGGGCGAATATCTGCAGGGCTCTTTCCGGCTCGAGACGGCCGTCTCTCTCGATGACATCGGCCAGGCTGTCTCCTTCGATATAGTCCATGATCAGGAAGGGGATGCCGCTATCCGTTTCTCCATGACCATATATAGAGACCAGGTTCGGATGGGTCAGCCGGCTTGCCGCCTCCACTTCCTGGGCGAATCGCTTGCGGGCTGCCGCATCTTCCGCCAGCTCCTTTTGCAGGAGTTTGATTGCCATGATTTTGTCCAGGCTGAGGTCCCGGACTTTGAAGACCGTGCCCATGCCGCCCCTGCCGACAGCCGCAAGCACATCGTATCGGCTGCCCAGGTCGGGAAAGTCCGATTGCAAGCCGGGATCGACGGATGCCATCTTGATCCTGTCTTGATCGACATTTACCGGAGAGTCTTCATTGCTCATTACAATAACTACTCGGAATCTTCAGTCATTCTACCCATTTTATGATTGCCTTGCTCGCGGTCCCAGCTCAGATCCAGACCGGAATACTCCATGCACAGGGACGCCGCCAGATCTTCTTTGCCCAGCCCGAAGTAGCTTGCGCGGTCCATGTTGTAGCGGGACTGCTCAGGTCTTCCCAGGCGCTGGTTGGCATAAGCCAGAGCGAGGTGGTCGTTGACTCCCCAGTGCATTCGCCGACTGCCATGACTGGGGTCGTCCATGATCGCCGCTGCGGCGAAAGAGCTCTCGGCGAGCTTGTGCTTGCCTTCACGATCGAGCAATATCCCTTTGAGGACATTACTCTTCACTCTTTCACTGGAGCTACCCCGGGCGAAGTCATCGAGATGGCTCATTGCCTGATCATGCATGCCAAGAGCGATCAGGGAGCCGACTTCGTAAAAAGGAGACCAGTCCGGCACATAGGACACGTTGTAGTCCGACGAGCGGCGCATCTGTAAAACCGCCTCGGCGTGCCTGCCCGATGCCGCAAGGCAGACAGCTTTCAACCTGTGACCGTCACCGGCGAGCCTGGGATGGTTTATGAGCCGCGTGGCAATGTGGCGGGCTTCCTTCAGGTCGCCCGCCTCCAGAGCCATGCGAGCGTGGCGGGCAAGATAGTAATCGTCTTCCTGTCCTCGCTCGGCCAGGCGCTGCATATCTGCCAGGGCGGCATCGTAATGTTTGAGCCATTCTTCGACCAGGGCTCTTTCGGCAAGAATAAATCTGGATTCAGGATGGATCCGATCGGCAAGATCGTAGAGTGACAGAGCCAGCTCCGGTCTGACGCGATAGCATTTCTCGGCCAGAAACTCGGGCAGCTTCGAGAGCTGCTCCGGAATGAGAAGAGCGGAGACCGGAAGCAGTATCGACACTGTGATACAGGTCTGGACCGCGATTGACGCTGGTTTCATCTGTCTGGTCGAGGAGCCTGTAAGGTAACGAATTCCCAGGAGGGCAGTCAGGACGGAAAAGACCATCTGAGCTGTTATGGCAGCGAATTCGAGCTCTACGACCCAGTATGGCAGGGGGGCATAGCCGAAGATGACCGCTCTGATAATGCTGGGGAGAAAGGCGAGTCCGAGACAGACCAGGCTTATCTGCGTAGCCGTCAGCCACCATTGCCGGGCGGTGGTGAGCCCGTTTCTTATCCTGGCTAGGTTATCCCGGGCAGAGACGGCGAATGCGATGACGCCTGTCATGGTGACAGCAAGCACGAACAGCAGAGAATAGGTGCTGCTGAAAAGCAGGCTGAAAATATCTCTGGTCGAGCCGAACAGGCCGAGCAGGACTATAGCCAGGGAGACAGCCCCGATGGTCTGCCTCCTGGTGAAGGTGGGCTTGATACCACGGCCGATCCGGTATTTCGGCTTCGCAGTCCCCTGACGAAGACCGGCAAGATCTTCTTTGAGCTCCCGGGCGCTCTGATATCGCAGTTTCTGATCTTTTTCCAGGCAATGAAAGATGATCTCATTCAAGAACCGGGAAAGACGGTTGCCCCGGTATTCGGAGGGAAGCGCCGGGGGCTCGTCATGGATCTGTTTGACCACCATCTGCACCGGATTGTCGGCACTGAATGGAGTGCTGCCGGTGATGGTCTCATATATGGTGCAGCCCAGACTGTATAGATCCGAGCGCTCGTCGAGCATGAAGCCCAGGCACTGCTCAGGGCTCATATAAGCCGGCGAGCCGAAAACATCGCCGGTGGCGGTGAGGTCGCATGTCTCCCGGCTCTCGCCTTCGAGCACTCTGGCGATGCCGAAATCCACGAGCTTGGCTGTCTCCAGTCCGGTCTCGCTTTTGCTCAGGATGATGTTCGACGGTTTGATATCCCTGTGGATGACCCCTTTCCCGTGAGCATATTCGAGGGCTTCGGCTACCTGCTCGAAGATCGATATAGTGCGCGCCGGGTCGAGCCCGCCTTCTTTCTCGATTCTCGAATCGAGGCTCTCGCCTTCGACATAATCCATGAGCAGATAGGGAACCCCTTGCGTGGTCGAGGCCCTGCCATGGACATTGACGATACCCGGATGATCGAGCCTGGCTATGGCGTCGGCTTCCTGCTCGAACCGCTTCAGGGAAGCCCTGTCGTCGAGAAGCTCCCGGCGCAGGACTTTGGCCGCGAGAATCGAGCCGTCCGCTTTGCTTTTCACTCGAAAAACCGAGCCCATGCCCCCGTGACCGATAAGGTCGAGGACTTCAAAGCTCTCGCCTAAATCAGGCAGCCCGCTCTCCTCGTCGACTCTGAGCCTGACGTTTTCAGCTTCGACAGAGGCATGCTTGCGATCCATCTTTAAATTGTAGCCCAAGACTGTCACTTGGAATTGACAATTCAGGCAAGCAGGTCTTTCGCTTTCTCGAGCGCCTCGCAGACTGCCCTGGACCCGGTGCTGCCCGGAGAGATCTTCGCCTCTATCGATGTATGAGGAGAGAACTTGCTCAGGACATCGGCCTCGAACTGGGGAGCCGCTTTCTTGAAGTCATCGAGATTGAGCTCGGCCATTGGCTTTCCCTCGCCTTTGACCAGGACCGAGACAATCTCGTGCGCCTGCCTGAAGGGCACTCCTTTGCCAACCAGATACTCCACCAGGTCGGTGGCGTAGAGGCTGCGATCGAGAGCCGCCGCGGTAGTGGCTTCGCTGTTCACCTCGAGATTATCGAAGACCAGGGTGATCACCGAAAGAGCTCCTGAGATGGCTTCGAAAGCCCTGGTGATGGGAGGCTTGGTGTCTTGAAGGTCACGGTTGTATCCCTGGGGCAGACCCTTGAGGATCATGAAGACATTCATCAGCTCTCCGACTATGGTGCCTGACTTCGAGCGCACCAGCTCCAGGGGGTCGGGATTCTTCTTCTGGGGCATGAGGCTCGAGGCGGTGGTCAGGCTGTCGGGCAGCCTGATGAATCCGAACTCGGCAGTCATCCAGAGAATCAGGGTCTCGGCCATCTGGGAAAGATGAATCGAGCAGGTGGAGGCGGCATAGAGAAAGTCCAGGACGAAATCCCGATCGCTCACCGCATCGAGAGAATTGGCGAAAACAGAGGGGAAGCCCAGGGTCTTCGCGGACATCTCGGGATCGATGGGAAGCGATGTCCCCACCAGGGCCCCGGCTCCCAGGGGTGAGACCGATGAGAACTTGCGGGCATTGTCGAAGCGGGTCCTGTCACGCTCGAGCATCTGGAAAAAGGCCAGCATGGCATGGGCGAAAAGAAGGGGCTGGGCTCGCTGCAGATGGGTATAGCCTGGCATGACCGCGTCTCTGTGCTTTTCTGCGGCTGCCACCAGGGCTTTCTGGGCGGCGGCGATCTGCGAACTTATCTTCTTGCAGTTGTCGACGACGAGCAGGCGCATGTCGGTGGCGACCTGGTCATTCCGGCTCCTTGCCGTGTGCAGATGAGAGCCGGCGGTGAAGGCGATTTCTTTGAGTCGCTCTTCGACGTTCATATGAACGTCCTCGAGCTCCTCGGAAAGCTCCCTGCCGGAGGCGAACTCGTCTTCTACCTGCTCGAGCCCCGACTTTATGGCTTCATAGATGTCGCCGTCGATGAGACCGCAGGCATTGAGCATGGCGGCATGGGCGAGACTGCCCTGGATGTCGAACCCGACAAGCGCCTCGTCGTCTTTTGCGGAGGAAACAAACCTGGTCACGAGAGGATCAAGCTGTTGCGTGAATCCCTTTCTCAATACTTTCATTGACTTTGCTCCAGGTGGACAGTCTCAGACCGTTGATATTGATGAATCCGCCCGAGTCGGCTGGCGAGAATTCGCTTGCCGAGCTCATGGACTCGAAGCTCGAGAGGCTCGCGCTGTAGAGGGAGGCCGGAGCCTTTCTTCCTACCAGGGTGGCATTGCCTTTGTAGAGCTTGATCCTGGCGGTGCCGGTGACTACCATCTGGGTGTCCTCGATGGCATTGAGGAGGATCTTTGTCTCGGGAGCGAACCAGTAGCCGTTATAAATCAATTCGGCGAGCCTGGCGGCGAAGCCTTCTTTGAGGTGGGCTACTTCTTTGTCCTGGGTGAGAGACTCGATGGCCTGATGCGCTTTATAGAGGATGGTGACACCCGGGGTCTCATAGACTCCTCGCGACTTGATGCCGATATATCTATTCTCGACGATGTCCACCCGGCCGATACCGTGCTTCGCGCCCAGCTCGTTCAGGGTCTCGACCAAGGCAAGGGGGCCTAGCCTGGTGCCGTTTACCGCCACCGGAGAGCCTGCCTGGAATTCGATCTCGACATATTCGGGAGTGTCCGGTGCCGCCTCGGGCGATTTGGTCCAGAGGAACATATCCTGCGGCGGCTCGAGCCAGGGATCTTCGAGAATGCCGCCTTCATAGCTGATATGCATGAGATTGGCGTCCATAGAATAGGGCTTCTCCTTGGTGATGGGGAGCTCGATGCCATGGGCTTCGGCGTAGTCGAACAGATCGGTCCGCCCTTCGTAGGGCCAGATCCGCCAGGGGGCGAGCACGCTCAGATGCGGAGCCAGGGCCTTGACCGCCAGCTCGAAACGGACCTGGTCATTGCCTTTGCCGGTTGCACCGTGCGCGATGGCGTCACAGTTGTTTCTCAGGGCCGCTTCCACCATTCCCTTGGCTATACACGGCCGGGCAAGGGATGTGCCCAGGAGGTATTCTTTCTCGTAGACCGTCCCGGCTTTCACTGCCGGGTAGATATACTCGGCTGCGAACTCGGCTTTCAGGTCGTCGACGATGCACTCCACAGCGCCGCATTTGAGGGCTTTCGCTTTGAGGGCCTCGAAGTCCTCTTCCTGACCGACATCGGCGCAGTAGGCGACGATCTCGGCGTCGTATTCGGTCTTTATCCATTTGAGGATGCAGGATGTGTCGAGACCGCCGCTATAGGCGAGCAATACTTTTTTCATGTGATGAGCTCCTTGAGAGTTTGGTCGCGAAGAGAAGAATCGATTCTTGTGAATCGGCGCGATCAGAGCTCGAACAATTTCGTCAATCGGTTGCGGGTGGAGCCTGCTTCGACTCCTTCTTTCACCACCAGCATTATGGTGTTGTCTCCGGCTATGGTGCCGATGATCTCCTGCCAGCCCAGGCTGTCTATTGCTTCAGCGACATGGTTGGCTGCCCCGCTGTCGGTTTGCACTACAAGAATGTTCTGCGAAGCAAGTATCGACCTGACGAAACGGCTCAGCTCGCGTGCCGACGCGTCTGAATTCGTCGTCGTCGTCGTCGTCGAGTTGCCGGCAGATAAGAGATCGGGGGATGCATATCTTGTCGTTCCTGCTACCGAGGTCTTGAACAGACCCAGCTCCTGGATGTCTCTGGACAGGGTCGCCTGGTTCACCTCCAATCCTTCTTTTTGAAGGCTCTCCTGGAGCTCGCGTTGAGTGCGGATGGCTTTCTGCCTGACGAGCCTGAGGATGAAACGGTGGCGCTCTGCTTTTGAGTGCATAAGTATGCATTATTGTTGCATAAAAATGCAGGATTGCAAGGGCTTTCTCCCCCTTGTTTACTTTCGGTTAGATTTCTTTTGCATAATGTGGAATAAGATACCCGAGCCAGGAGTCGGGTTGCCGGGTCATAGCAGAGAAGCCCGCTCTTGTTGCTTTGGCGGTCTGTTTTCAATCGGGAAATATGATGGAACGAAAAAGAAAGATCACTTCTACAGTCTCGGCATTGCTTCTGTGCAGCTCTTTGGTCTCGAGTCCGGCCCTGGCCGAGGATATGTCATGGCCTTCCGAAGACACGGCGGCGCCGGCGAAAGAGGCGGTCCCTGAAGATAGCGAGGAGAGCCCGAGAGCAGCGTCCGCCGCTCTCCAGATGGAGAAGCCCCAGGTAGACGACTCGAATGGCAGCTCGGGACCGACCCCGGCACTGAAAGCAGGGGCCAGGAAGGTGATGCTCTATGGACGTCTTGATCAGATAGCCTCGGAAGCCGATGTGAAAATGCCGGTGCTCAAAGCCGAGACGGCACAGCTCGATACCCGGGACACCAGGCTCAGGGCCGGCGCCAGGGAGACGACTTTCAGCGGCAGCGTCGCCCGGTCATTCCCTGTGGATTTCAGCGGCACCTGGGGAGGCAACCTCGGAGTCTGGCGCTATAACGCCTCGGGTCTTTCGGAGCAGCTAGACCCTGCTGAGTCTCGACGCATGGCGGAAATCTTGCAGCCCGGAAAGTCCGGTACGGTCAACTTCGTCTTCAGGCAGACCGGGAGATCCATCGAGCTCGAGCCTGCCAAGGTTCGCATATTGATTCCGGCCCAGGAGAGCTATTCTTTTCAGAAGCTGGGTCAACAGCTGGGCCCCATGGTCGGGGGCATGATGGCCAATATGAAGATACCGGTGATCCTGCATTTCGGCAGTGTCTCCACCAGTGGTAGCGCCGAGGTGGGAGTGTCCGGCAATCAGATCGATCAGCGGGTGGTCAAGAATGTCATCCGGCAGCTGGCACCGAGGGTGATCGAAGAGCAGATAGTCACCCGCAACCGCTCGGTGGTGGCCGGCAGCGGGGCGGTGGAGAGCGGCTATACCGAGACGGTGATGCGTTTTACTCGCCAGTCTCCAAGTGATCTCTATGTCATCGCTGCCTCGGTCGACTATACGGATAAGGGGCAATTCTTGCGCAAGCTCATCATGTACGGCACAGTGGTGCGCGGTCAGGTCATGAACACCAGCCCTGTTCCCGATGGTATGGGCCAGCTGAGCAGCCTCATGGGTGGTGGTGGAGCCGGAGGAGCTGCCGGTCTCGGCTCTATGTCCGGTTTGTCAAGTATGCTTTCGGCGGTGAGCGGCGGAGCCGGAGCCGGCGGCTATGGCAGCAACTATTCTACGAGCGGATCTTATGCAGGAGGCGGCGGTGCCCAGAATTATGGTGCCCTGCTTCGCAGCCTGCAACAGAGTGGAGTCGGGGGACGGGCCAATGGCTTCAGCCAGGTGATGCAGAGCCTCAATATGCTCTCACGCTGACGGCGTGATATTCTTAACGGACTCAGAGATGTTAGGAGTGAGAGATATGTTGACAAGGAAGTTCGGTACCATCGCTGCATCGCTTGCCGTGAGCACCCTGCTGTTCTCATTCTTGCCTGTCATGGCTGACGATGTCGAAGACTCGGTCTCCGATGATGCCACCACCCAGCAGGCAGAAGCTCGCTCTGCCGCCGAGATCGCCGGCGAGAAGATACCTTCCCTGGACGACATGAGAGATCATCGCCAGAAGCTGCGCAAGGATCTGATGATTCCCTCCCTTCAGGGGATGCGCGGCATATCATATGGGATCCCCGGCACGCATCCGTTTCCCGATGTGGAGAAAGTGATCGAGACCAGGCTCAAGCAGCTTCCCATCCCGGTCTCCAAAATCAAGGAATTGCAGTCCGGCCAGACGAAGCCTGTTGACGGTATCCTGCAAGTGAAGATCCTCGGCGGGGGCGGCGACATGAATGTAGTGGAGCTCACCGTCACTCAGTGGGCCAGGCTGGTGCGCGATCCCGGTGTCACAGTGCGGAGCGTCACCTATCACGATCAGGCTGTCACCCACAGAAAAGTGGTCCGTGACACCGTCGGCAAGATGGTCAATCAGTTCGTCCTCGATTATCTTCAGGCCAACCATCTGGACGGCGATGACACCAGAGCCAAAGCTCCGGCCAGGAAGAAGAAAGGCTAGAGAAAGGTCAGGAGCCTAGAAATTCAGGAACAGCTGAGTCATCAGGACGTGGCTGGCTCTATCGTCGAACTTGTCGTCCCGGTTCACATATTGCCACTGATAGCCGAGCTCGGCTCGCATGTGCCGTGACACCTGCCGTCCCAGGGCGCAGTAGAGACGGTTCTGGTCGATGCCGGCGGGTGGTCCGCCCTGGAGGCTGTTCAGGTTGATGAAGATCTCGTCGGATGCGGTCACGTAATTAAAGGTCTTGCCCAGTGGGTAGGCCAGGCGCAGGAAATAACGGGTCCGGTTGGAGACGCCATTGGTGCCGTCGAGAAAGCGCTGCTCCTGACGGAGACGGTGCAGGACCTGGAGCTTCTTGCCGATCACCATGCCATAGCCGAGCTGCTGGTAGAGGCGGTTTTCCTGCGTGTAACCCTGGTTCCAGTTGTTTACCAGGGCATAACCCTGATAGAAAGCCAGGTTGCGACGGATATTGTAGCCCAGGGCCGAGCGCAGCAAGAACTGGTTTATTCCCTGGAGACCGTCATTGAGCCGGGGATTGGTCTCGAGATAGCCCCGCAACCTCGGATCCACCAGGGCCGTGTCTATATAGACCGGCTGCCACCATTGGAAGGCATGCTCCATGGACTCTGCCCTTGCGGGCATCAAGAGCGCAAGGGCGACAGCGAACAGAATTCCAGGATAGATGGTGACCGGCATGGGAGGCAATGAAGAATAGCAGAATGCGATGATTCTGTCTTGTCTTGCCCGAGATTATGCTTTCTCAGAGTCCGATGAAGTCCGGACCGCTTCCCTGCTCGGTGGGCTTGACCCGGAGGTTTACCTCGGGGCAGACGATCTCGCAAGTGCGGCAATGTATGCAGTTTTCCAGAGACATTCCATGCTTGCGCACGTCATCGATGATATCGATGCGGTGCACTTCGGCGGTGCAGTCGGCGACACAGGGCGTGGTCTTGTTCAGGCTGTGATAAGTGTCGATGCACTTGACGCAGACAGCGGCGTCGAACTCGTCGATATGCTCGTTGCCCTCATGGTATTTGGTGGCCGCGTAGAATACCGCGTCGGGCCGCGAGTAGATGGTGCTCGACTCATGGGGCGGCTCATCGTAACGGGGCGGCACGAAGGTCGGCACGATATGGGTGCAGTCCTTTTTGTACTTGATCGGGCCGATATCGATCTGTCCCTGGATCATGCGCAGAGAGCGGATACCATCTCTGGTGGCGCCAAAAGGATGTTTGAAGAGCAGCTTCAGGCCGCCGAACCAGGCGCTGGTCTTGTCAACGCTCTTCGCCACGTCCGGGAGGTACTCGGAGAGCAGTCTGGGATTCTCGATAAAGGCCCAGCGGAAATAACGGTTGTTGTAAGACTCTTTGATGACGAAGCTGTCCTCAAGGCGTTTCTGATAAGGCGCGAGTGCCTCGACCGTGTAGTCTTCCTTGATCAGGGCATCATAGAGCACTTCGGCGGCTACATAGCCGCATTCCATCGCCCGGTCTATGCCGGCGAGGTTTTTCACATCGAGGACGCCCAGGGCGTCGCCCAGGAGTAGCGCACCGGGTACCTGGAATTTCTTGGGCAGGCTGTAATAGCCGCCTTCCGGCAGGAGCGCGGCACCGTATTTGAGGAGCTTTCCTCCCTTAATCATCTTCTGGATCCAGGGGTGCATCTTGTATTCCTGCAGCTTGAGCTGCGGGTTCATGTTGGGGTCCTGGCTGTCCAGGCTGATCACCATGCCGATTGTAAGTTTCTTGTCCTTCATGCCGTAGACGAATCCGCCGCCGAAGGTGCCGTCCAGGAGCGGCCAGCCCAGGGTGTGCCAGACTTTGCCCTGGTAGTCTTCCTCGCACTGCCAGACTTCCTTGACGCCCACCGACCAGATCTGCGGGCAGTCTCTGAGCTGGAAGTGATCGATGACGTCCCGGGAGATGAATCCTTTGTCACCAAATGCGGTGAATTTCGCATATACATAATCTTCTTCGGAGGAGGCGTTCTCGGTGACGGCGACGCCTGCCACCCGACCCTCCTCGAAGACGACTTTGTGAGCCGAGAATCCGGTGAAGAGGTCTATCGTGACGTTCTCCACTTCCTTGTCCTTCTCCTGGAGCTGGTGAGCCATCCAGTTGACGACATGGCTGAGGGTGAGGACCAGGTAGCCGCTCTTATCGAAAGACTTCGGGTAGAGCTTGCGCGGGATGTCGAATTTCTTGCTGGTTCCCAGGACCGACATATTGCTGTCGTTGCAGACTGCTTCGATGGGGAAGGAGAGCTCCTCGAAGTTTGGCCAGATTTTCTTGAGCACGTGGGGATTGGAGACGGCGCCGCTCATCACGTGGCTGCCGAATTCCTTGCCCTTCTCCAGGATGGCGATGGAGAACTCTTTGCCGCTGTCCTTGGCCATCTGAAGGAAATGGTAGGCCAGGACGAGATTGGAGGGGCTGCCTCCGACTAACAAAAGATCGTATTCAATGCGTTCCGACAACTGCCTCGACCCCCTGATCTGTAGACTGATCTGTTGACTGTACTTTCTTGAGCTGCTTGATCATCTCCGGGACGATCTGGTAGACATCGCCGACGATACCGTGATGAGCGAACTTGAAGATCGGCGCATCCGGGTCTTTGTTGATGGCGATGATAAGTCCCGATTTGGACATGCCGACCCGGTGCTGAATCGCTCCGGAGATACCGCAGGCGATGTAGAGCTTCGGACGCACCGTTTTGCCCGTCTGCCCGACCTGGTGCTGGTAAGGAATCCAGCCGAGGTCGACGACTTTCCGGGAGGCTCCGACGGCGGAGTTCTCGAAACAGTCCGCCAGCTCTTTGAGGAGCTTGAAGCCGTCCTCGGTGCCGAGGCCGTAGCCCCCGCTCACGATCACATCGGCTTCGGTGAGCTTGATGCCGGTGGCGACTTCGCGTACCACTTCGGCGACCACCAGTCTCTGATCGGTTTCCAGCAAGTTGACCGGAATCTTCTCGATCTTGCCTTTGCGATCGGGATCGCGCTTCAGGGGGACCATCACCCCGGGTCTAGTGGTGGCCATCTGGGGATTTTTCCAGGGACCGAGTATTCTCGCTTTGAGGCTCTCACCGAAACTCGGTCTGATTGCGTAGAGACAGTTGGGATAAAGCCCGATCTTGTTCGGGTCCACTTTGCTCTTGTGCTCGTAAGGACCGATGTCCAGCTCGGTGGTATCGGCGGTGAGACCGGTGTCGAAGTGGGCTGCTATACGCGGAGCCAGGTCCCGGCCGGTGGTGGTGGAGCCCAGAAGGCAAGTGTGCGGAGGCTCGGGCAGGCTCTCCAGGAAATCGCAGACCACCCGGCGGTAAGGAAGGGTGCGGTAATTCTTGAGCTCCGGGTGGTCGGCGACGAAGACCTCGTCGGCACCATATTCCACCAGAGTTTGAGGTATGTCGCCCAGATCGTGGCCCATGACCAGGCAGAGAAGCTTGCGCTCCATCTTGTCGGCGAGGATGCGACCGGCGCCGAGAAGCTCCAGGGTGACGGGCTGGAGATCGCCGAGGATATGCTCGGCCACCACCAGGACTTCGCCCTTGGGGCAGTACTGGGAGACGTCCGGCATCTCGTCGGAATTATTGTCTCCACCCTTCTCTTTGTTGTTGTCTTCGCTCATGATTCCCGCGCTTGCGTATTTCCGACCTCAATTCTTGACTAGAAACTCTGATACTGAGCTGGTCTTGATCATCTCGGACACGAGCAGATCAGGAGCTTCTCCTTCGTGCATGTTGCAGCTTCCGCCAAGCTCTCCGACCTTTTCGGTGGCGGCAACGATGGTGGGCGATCCTTTCAAGCCGCAACGCTCCGGATCGGCGCCGACATCATCGAGAGTGACGGTCTTGATGTATTGCTGGAGCTCTTCGGTGTTGCGCTGGAGCTGCTGCACCCTCCAGGCGCCCCGGAAAGATTTGTACTCGAGGGGATGATAAGAATTGGCGATGGTCACCAGCACCGGCGGTTTCACCTTGACGAGCTGGTGCCCCCCTTCGATGATCCGGCGAGCGTAAACCTCTCCATCCTTTATAGAGAAGTCCTCGCAATAGGTCACCTGCGGGAGGTTGAGACGCTCGGCCAGTTGCGGTCCGACCTGGGCGGTGTCGCCGTCGGTGGTCTGGAGCCCGCAGAAGATGACGTCGAAGCCGCCGACATGCTCGATGGTCTTGTAGAGCGCATAGGCGGTGGCCAGGGTATCGGAGGCTGCCAAGCGGCGATCCGAGAGGAGAAAGGCCCGGTCAACGCCGTGCTCGAGGGCTTCGAGAAGAATCTCCACTGCCGGAGGCGGTCCCATGCTCACGGCTGTGACGGTGCCGCCATAAAGCTTCTTGGTATGCAGAGCCGCCTGCAGGGCGTAACGATCGAACGGATTGAGCATCCGTTTGGCCCTTGCGCGGTCGATCGTGCCATCCGGGTTGAGACCGGCTTTGGACCCCTGGTCGGGGACCTGCTTGACCATTACGATTATTCGGTAACCAGACATATTCGAGTCTCTAGATCTCCAGTCAACAAATTCTACAAGCATTGCGATCCTGCATTCCGTTATGTAACTAAGGATTGTGACTCCGGGTCGGGGAGCCGGAGCTGGCACCATGCCTGGCTATCGGCGTTATCGTCCTCTTTTCGGCGCGCTCCGGGCCCTCTGCGATACCCGATAGCTGCGTAATGGTTTTTTTCTATTTCAACGGTACGAGATGATATTCTTATCGTCTTTTCATGAGCTGGAGCGACTCCGGAGAAGACAAGCGCTATGACGATAAGGGCTTTGGCGGATTTTAGCGCGAGACTGGCTGGCAGCCTCTCTCTGCTCTCCCTGGTCTTCCTGCTTTCCCTGCTTTCCTCGACCGCGGCGCTCTGCCCCGGGCAGCCCGCCTGGTCGCAGGAGTCCCGTTGCAAAGATAGGCGAGGCGAGCTGCTCGCTTCCCGAAAGCGGAGCAAAGGTCCGGTTCCGGCGGAGCAAAAGCGCTTCGCCGATCTGAGCGAGCGCTATATCGTCTTTCTCTGTCAGAGCCGTCCCGACCTCGCAACCCAGTTCGGCATCCATGACTATGACAGAAAGCTGCCGGACTTCTCCCCGGAAGGGATTAGAGCGGCTGTCGCCGCTCTCAAACAGCTCAAGCTCGAGCTTGATGAGATCGATTTCGACGCCCTGGACCGCAATGAGCAGATCGACTGGAACCTGATAGCCGGCGATATCAATTCGAGACTGCTCGATCTCGATGACCTGAAGACCTGGCAGACCAACCCGGATTTATACAGCTCCACCGCCAATGCTGCTGTATTCTCCCTGATCCAGAGAGACTTCGCTCCGAAAAAAGACCGGTTGGAAAGCGCTATAGCCAGGGTCTTCGAGGTCCAGGCCGTTCTGCATGCCGGACAGATCAATCTGAGAAGCGATCGGACTCCCCGGGTCTACGTCGAGATCGCTCTCGAGCAGATGCCTGGCATCATCGAGTTTTTCGAGAAGACCCTGCCTGATTATTTCAAGGACGTCGATGACCGGGACGCTCTCGATCGGCTGGCCGAGGCGAATTACCGCTGTCTCGAGTCTCTCAGGGATTACCAGCAATTCTTGAAGGTGGGGCTTCTTCCCGGGGCCAGCGGCGATTTCGCCCTGGGAGCCGAGCGTTATTCGAGAAAGCTTCTCTATGACGAATTCGTGGACGAGCCCCTGGACGAGCTCCTGGCCCGGGGCGAAGCCGAGCTCAGCCGCTTGCAGTCCGAGTTCAGCCGCCTGGCTCTGGCCGAGGCCGGGACCGCAAAAGAAGCCGGCGATATAGACCCGGTGGCGATCTTTCGAAAGATATCAGCCGAGCATCCAGACCCTGGAGAGCTTGTCAGAGCCGTGTCCGGGGTCCTGGAGAAAATCCGGGCTTTCTGCGTGGAAAAGCCGATTGTCACCATACCCGGTGAAGAGCGCGCCCGGGTCGAGGAGACCCCGCCTTTTGCCAGGGCGCTTTCCTTCGCGTCTATGGACACTCCCGGTCCTTTCGAGGAGAAGGCGAAAGAGGCCTATTATTATGTGACCGTGCCCGAGGCTGGATGGTCGGCGGAGAAGACCGAGGAGCACATGCGGAGCTTCTGCCGGGGCGATCTTCTCAATACCAGCGTCCACGAGGCTTATCCCGGCCATTATGTGCAGTTTCTCTGGGTCAACAAGGCGCCCAGCAGGATCCGAAAGATCCTCGGCTGCAGCTCCAATGCCGAGGGCTGGGCTCACTATTGCGAGCAGATGATGGTGGAGCAGGGCTTCGGCGCCGGCGATCGCTCCCTGGAGCTGGTGATGGTCCATGACGCTCTGCTCCGGGTCTGCCGCTATATTGTCGGTATCAAGATGCACACCCGGGGGATGACGCTTTCCGAGGGTGTGGATTTCTTCGTCAAGGAAGGCTATCAGGAAAAAGCCAATGGCGAGCGCGAGGCCAAAAGAGGAACAATGGACCCGACTTATCTGGTCTACACCATGGGCAAGCTCAAGATTCTCGAGCTCAGGGACGAATACCGCAAGCTTATCGACGGCAAGGGAGGTGGCAATTTCGACCTGCGCACCTTCCATGACTCCTTCCTGAGCTACGGATTCCCGCCTCTGCCCGTTGTTCGCGCCGAGATGCTGCAGCTTCCGGTCAAGAAGTTCTTCTGAGCCTATGGTGGGTAGCAAGAAAAACGCCCTGGTGGAAGTCGATCATCTGGTCGACTACGATCACTATGTGGACAGCACTCCTGTGGGTTCCTTCCTGGGTGTCATGTCCGGGGCCCTTGACCAGAGCGGGGTCGCAACGGTGCTTCTGGGCACCTGCATGCTGGGTTTCCTGGTTTTTCTCTTCCAGAAGCTCTTCATCTCGGCGTTCGTGGTTATCATCGCCGCCATGGGGCTGATTATGATCGGCAGCGCCATAGTCTCGAGACGCAATCCTATCAAGGCGGATCAGGAAGGACTGAGACTGCCCTTTATTCAGCTTCTGTCGGCGAATTTCCAGCTGGACCGGCCCTGGAGCGAGCTCAAAGAGGTGCGTTTTCTCAAGGACGATATTCTCAACGCCACCCCCAACCGTCTCGCTTTCATCTTCCGCGATGGCGCTATCGTGCCCTTCAATCTTGACGGCTTTTCGAGAGCTTCCTTGAAAAAGCTCTTTCTGATCATCAATACTTATCGACCGGATGTCCCGATCAAGCCTTCCCTGGCGGAGCTCAATCTCGGTCTGGCCCAGATCGCTTCTTCGGATCGGGCTCCTGGATTTCTCGATCCGGGAACTGTCTCTGCTCTCAGTTTCACCGAGTTCTGGCAGAACGAGCTCCGGGGGCGCTTCGGCTCCACCGCTTTCGTGCCGCTGGCCTGCGGCGATACGCTTCAAGACGATCGTTTCGAGATTGTCGGTCAGGTCGGTTTCGGCGGGCTCTCGGCCATCTATCTCGCCCGGCAGGCCGATGAGTCCATAGTCGTCCTCAAAGAATTCCTCCTTCCCGACTCCGTGGATGATGCCGCCAGGGAGAAGGCGGTGTCCATGTTCGAGCGGGAGGCTCAGCTTCTCTCCCGGATCGATCACGAGAATATCGCCAGCGTCAACGATTATTTCGTTGAGGAAGGCCGGCACTATATCGTGCTCCAGCATGTGGAAGGCAAGAATCTGCGCAGCTATGTGCAGGAGTACGGTCCTCAGAACGAGACGACATTGCTGCGCTGGGCCCGGGAGCTCGGAGAGATAGTCGCTTATTTGCACGGTCTCGAGCCTCCTGTCATTCACCGGGACCTGACACCGGACAATATAATCGTCGGTAGCGATGGACGCTTGACCCTGATCGATTTCGGCGCCGCCAATAATTTCATCGGCACCGCTACCGGTACCGTGGTGGGCAAGTCCGCTTACATCCCCCTCGAGCAGTTTCAGGGAAAGGCCAGACCGGCAAGCGATATCTACGCGCTCGGGGCGACTCTTTTCTTTCTGGCTGTGGGGCGAGATCCGGAGCCTTTCTCCATGAGCGACGCCCTCGAGCGCGGCGCCCGCATATCGCGGCATCTCAACAACTTGATCAGATCATCCACGGCGGTCAAGGTCGAAAAGCGAATTCAGACGGCGAGCCAGTGGCTGGCTATTGTGGACGATCTCTCGGAGATCGGTCCATGAAAGACAAGCTCGAGCCCTGCAAGAGAATCACCGAGGACTACCAGATCGTGTCCCACCAGCACGGCTCCGGCGATTTCACCGAGCAGTCCAATATCGATACGACCCTGGCCTTCGCTTCCGGTGCATTTCTTGTAATTGTTATTATCCTTGCTACTTTCAAGCATAGCTACATACTGGGCGGTCTGGGTCACGAAGTCGGCTCTCTTTTCTTCATGCTGGTCTTCGCCGCCGCCGCTCTCATCGCCGGCTCGATCGTCCACACCAACCGGATCTATCAGCGCTCCGAGCTGAAGATCCTCGATGTCACCGGAGCCGGTATCAAGATAGGGCGCGAGCGCTTTTCCGACGAGAAGTCATATTTCGTTCCCTGGAGCAAGTTGACTGCCCTGGAGACCGTGCAGGGCAAGAGGAAGGACGGCAAGACCGAGAATTTCGTCATGATCGGCTCCAGTGATGGTGTCGCATTCAAGCTCAGGTTCAAGAACGCTTTCGCCTGGGTCGACGAGGAGTCTTTTCTTTCGCAAGTACGCAGCGAGGCTCCCGGGGCGGCTCTCGAATGGAATGTCGGGCGCCGGCAACTGAGCTTCGGGGACGACCGCTATACCAATCTCTGGCTCCAGTATTTCACCGCTCCGGACAAGCGCAAGCGCCGCACTGCCTTGAGCCCCGGAACCCTTCTTCAAGATGGGCTCTATGAGGTGGTGAACAGGCTCGGGGGAGGCGGTCAGGGGACGGCCTACGTCGCCCGGGTCAAGGGCGGCGCCCTCCTGCCATACGGTGTGGAGAGCCAGACCGGACTGGTGGTGCTCAAGGAGTACGTCCTGCCGGTCTACCGCGGCAATGCTCTGGAGCAGCAGAAGTACGAGCTGCTCAATCAGGAGAAGGATCTCCTCTGCCGTATCGACCATCCGCAGATAGTAAAGCTTTTCGATTGCTTCATCGAGGATCATCGCGGCTATCTCGTCCAGGAGTACATAGAAGGAGAGAACCTCCGCGAACGGGTGGAGAAGAAGGGACCTCTGGAGCCCCGGGAGGCGGCCCGGCTCGCTTCGAGCATCTGCGACATCCTGGTCTATCTTCACGGTATGAGACCGCCGGTTATCCACCGGGACATCACGCCGGAGAATCTCATCGTGCGCGTGGACGGTCTCTTGAAGCTGGTTGACTTCACCGTGGCGCACCAGTTCGAATCTAGCAGAGCCGCCAGTGTGGTGGGCAAGCAGGCTTACATGCCCCCGGAGCAATTCCGCGGGGCCCCGCTACCTCAGAGCGATATCTACTCTATGGGATGCACATTGCATTATCTGCTCACCGGCAGCGATCCCGAGCCCATGGAGCCGTCTCATCCGGCTCGGGTGAATCCCCGGATCGCAGAGGAGCTGGATCGGATTGTCGCTACTGCCACCGCCTTCGATACCGAACGGCGTTATGCCACTGCCGATGAAGCGCGGGCCGATTTGAGGCTCTACCTGAGAAAAGAGCCTGGATCTCAGATAATCTGATACATGCTGGCCAGGGCGTGGGTGGGAGTGCCGGCCCGGGCTATATAATCGCGAGCCACTTCCTTGATGCAGTCCATGTCTTTGAAATTGGGGAGAAATCCGGACTGGCAGGCCTTCGACGAGGACATGATATGCCTGACGAAACGCAGCCCCTGCTCGGTGATCTCGCCGTTTTCCGGTCCACCGCTACCCATGACGATCATTCGAACGATAGAGGACTCGGCCAGGGCCATGCAGGCAATCTCCATAGCGCCAAGGGCTCCGGCATCCATTTCCTGGGCGTTGTCACGGTCGGTTCCATCAAAGCTCATCAGCGTATCCCCGCTATTTATTGATTGATATTCCAAATCTAAAGAAATTGTGTAGGTGTACTGACCAATCTATGGCTCAGGGTGATTCTTGGCAACTAAACTAACACTAAGACAGGATAGCCATCGCCTATAGATAGTCTCCCCAGCGCCTATCCTCGATTCTGGAAAGGCTGCGCTGACGGGGCTCTCGTCAGGCGAGATTTGATTTAGTTGAGATGATTTCAATATGTTTAGAGCATACCTGTCAGTTCGAAGCAGGTACGCTGTGAAGGTCAGGCGGGCCGGATTCGAGATTTCGGACCGGCAGTTTGCCTGCCGGTGGGCATGTTTAATCTACCTGCTTTGAACGGTGTCCACGAGTTTTTATAGCATCAACGACCTGAAAGTGAGATTTCTAGGCGTTTCTGACATATTTTTCGCCGTTTTTTATGGCACAAACGCATTTTTGGTCTGGAAATGAAATACCGGGGTCTTTTACGGCAGCTTGGGGGAAACTGGGCATTGGCGGGGACTCTAGCTCAAGTGTGCCTGCCGATGGGCTTTTAATCTACCTGCTTTGAACGAACAGAGATGATTTCAATATGTTTAGAGGAAGGTACTCAACAATATCGATCTATTGATTTAGACTTGCTTCTTGTTTCCGGGAAAGGAGTCTGAAGTGTCTGGAATGCGTTGTCTGGTGAAAGAGTCCCTCAATGAAGATGGTTTTGCGCTCAAGTCGAGCCTGGCTGTTCCGGAGATCGCCTCCCACGAGGTTCGCATCAGGGTTCTGTCCACCGCGGTCTGCGGGACCGACAAGAGTATCTATCACAGCACGGGCTCCGAGGGCATCCGCCGGGAGATGCAGCGCTACCTGAGTCCCGAGGACAGCTACAGACCCATAGTGGTAGGTCACGAGTTCTGCGGGATAGTAGACGAGGTCGGCTCCGGGGTCGGAGCGGATCGATTCGTCGATGTGCCGGTGGAGCACCGCATCGAGAAAGGCGACTATGTCACCGCCGAGATGCATCTCAGTTGCGGGCATTGTTTCCAGTGCCGCACGGGATGCGAACATATCTGCACCCGGGTGAAAGTGAAAGGCGTCCACCTCGACGGCTGTTTCGCCGAGTTCGTCACGGTCCCTTACAAGAACGTCATTCTTCTGGGCAAGGGTGGCGACACCAGCCGTATCCCCACCCGGGTGGGGGCGATGCTCGATGCTTTCGGCAACGCCGTTCATACCGTCTATGAAGCCGATGTCCGGGGCAAGTCGGTGGCGATTCTGGGGGCCGGCCCCCTGGGCTTGATGGCGGCCTTTCTCTGCAAGGAGTTCGGCGCCAGCCGCATCTATGTCACCGAAGCCGCCGACGTCGAGCGGCGATTCTCCCTGGCTTCCGACTTCGGTGCCGACTATTGTTTCGATGTCGGCGGCGGGTCCGGGGAATTTTATAAAGCCGTCCACAAGCTCGAGACCATGGCCAATGGTGTCGATGTGGTCCTGGAGATGTCCGGATCGCCGTCAGCCTATCGCGACGCTTTCGAGATTGTGCGCAACGGGGGCACTGTCCTCCTTCTGGGCATAACCCGCAAGCCTCTCGATGGTTTTGATATCGCCAATGGTGTCATCTGGAAAGGCGTCACCGTCAAAGGCATCTTCGGGCGAAAGATGTTCGACACCTGGGAGACGATGCTCCGGCTTCTGCAGACCGAGTCCCTGGACGTCAAAACCAAGCTCGAGAAGATTCTGGCCAGCAAGACCTATCGACTCGACGACTACCAGAGGGCTTTCGAGGTGCTTGGCAATGGCGCCGAGATGAAGCTGATTTTCGAGCCCTGATTTTCGAGCCCTGATTCGAGCCGTAAATGGTATAAAATCTATCGCACCAGTGCAAGGAGGTCAGATCATGGCTGGAAGTGACTCTGCGGTCCAGGACAAGTCCAGAGGCGCCGCTTCGATGAATCCGAAAGAGATTTATGCCGCCATCGAGAAAGAGCTCGAGGCAGCCAAGGCCAGCAAGACTTACAAGTGGGAAGTGCCGCTTTACAGCGACCAGGCTGCCGAGATAAGCACCGACGGAAAGATCGCGGTGATGCTTGCCAGCAACAATTATCTGGGTCTGGCCAATCATCCCCGGGTCAAGGCTGCCGCCGGAAACGGTCTGGACACCTGGGGCTACGGGGTGGCATCGGTGCGTTTCATCTGCGGCACCCAGAAGATACACCTGGAGCTCGAGCGGAAGATCGCCAAATTCCTCGGGGTCGAGGACGCTATCCTGCACTCTTCGTGCTTCGCCGCCAACGAGGCTTTCTTCACCGCTCTTCTGAACAACGACTTTGGTTCGGAAGGACATAAAGATATCATCTACAGCGATACGCTCAACCACGCCAGTATCATAGATGGTATCAGGCTCTGCCGCCAGACCACCAAGACGACCGATCTCAAAGCCTATAAGCACAACGATCTCGAAGACCTGCGCAAGGCTCTCGAAGAGAACAAGTCGAAGGGCTATCGGATAAGCATCATCGCCACCGACGGGGTCTTCAGCATGGAAGGCGAGTATGCCGATCTGGCTAAAATGCGCGCCCTGGCCGACGAGTACGGTGCTCTGCTCTTCGTGGACGATTCCCATTCCACCGGCGTGCTCGGCAGGACCGGACGCGGGACGCCTGAGCTCTGCGGCGTGCACGGCCAGGTCGATGTGATCACCGGCACCCTGGGCAAAGCGCTGGGTGGTGCCGCCGGCGGTTTCATCGCCGGCAAGAAAGAGCTGATCGATTTCATGCGCCAGAAATCGAGACCCTACACTTTCTCCAACTCGCTTCCGGCAAGCATAGTATCGGCATCCATCGAAGTCTTCGATATGCTCGAGCGGGATGCTTCTCTGGTGGAGAAGCTCCGCGAGAACACCGAATATTTCCGCAGCAAGATCAAAGCCGCCGGCTTCACCATCATCGAGGGCGTTCATCCGATCGTCCCGGTAATGGTGGGCGAAGCCTCCACGGCTCAGGACATGAGCGATGCTCTCTTGAATGAAGGCGTCTATGTCCGCGGTCTCTGGTATCCGGTGGTGCCCAAGGGCGAGGCTCGCCTGCGCTGCCAGATTTCGGCAGCCCACAGCCGGCGCAATCTCGACTTTGTCATCGAGCAGTTCACGAAAGTCGGCAAGAAGCTGGGTGTTCTGAAATAGCTCCGCTCCAGTATAGCTAGCGGACCAGCTGGGCTTCCCAGTTGCCGCCGCCGTCGGTCTTGCCTGACATATACGGTCCCTGGTAATCCTTGTCCGAGACCCAGCTCACCTCTGCCTTGAAGGTCATGGTGTGCTCGGGGATGACTCCGCTCTTTCCTTTGATCCGGGGATACTTCCTGATGATCGTCACTCTCGGGTAGGCATACCAGCCCTTTTCGATAGCGAACTTCTCGCCGGTGTTGTGATCGATTCCGTGACCGGCGAGCTTATCGCCGTGCTGCTCGAGCCACATGGTGGACTGCACGGTCTTGAACTTGTATTCGAAGCCGGCGGTCCATTTGCCCGAGAGGTCCGGAGCATGGTCCGGAGGCTTCATAGCCGGCTGGGGAGGCTCCTGCTTTTCGGCTGGCTCAGAAGAGCCCTTGCTAGCGGGATTGTTCGGGGATCCCTCCTGCTGCTTCTCCGCCTCCCAGACACCGGACATGTGCTGGCCGTTCATGGCGACGATGAAGTCACCTTTCATATAAGGTACGCCTTCGACTTCCAGGGTGCCCGTGTATTCCACCGGTGTCTGGCGGCGGTTATTGGGTTGATCGTAGTGCTTGAAGAAGATCACCTGATTGCCATGGATCTGACCCTGCTCTATGGTGAAAGGCTTGCTGGTCTCATCGTCGGTGCCTTCTCCGGAGAAGGTCAGACCGTTCTGGCTGAGCTTGATGCTCGAGGTGTAGACATTGTCGTTGAGCTGGTAGCCCAGATTCCAGTAACCGGCCATTTTGCCTTTGATCCTGGGGTCGATGTCGTCGGCCGGCGGTTTGCTCCCGGCAGGCCCGGCTGGTGTGGCCGGTCCTGCGGCCGGTTCTTTGCCGGTAGATCCGGCGCTACCGGCGACTTTCCTGACCATGTCGCAGGAGGCCAGCACGGTCGAGACGACCACTGCAAAAAGCAAAAAGGACAGTTGAGCTGTCACTTTTGCTGATTTGCCTCGAGGTCTGGTCATGGTTGCTCGCCGGGATTCCATATAATGGATATTCTTTGCTATTTTGGCCGATCGGTCCCCGGTCTTGCATCTTTTCAGTCCCTGCCGATAGATGTTCCGGGGATGCGCATCTGCCTTCTATTGTATTTAATGCAGCCATATCAGGCTTATCTCTACGGTAGACCCGTGGATTTGCGTTTTTAAGTAGATTAAATTTTCGCCGGAGGGGGGGCGCCGGGCAAGAGTTAACCCTGGCGGTGCTTGACATTGCCCGGAAGCTGCTTGACAATATATTGACTTACTAGTATCCGTTCTCAGATTTTCATTGCCTCGCAAGGGGTTCGCCAGTGGCAGGTCAGAGTCAAGAAGCCGAAGTCAATAAGCCTCCTGTCCAGGGTCAGGAGAACGCTCATCAGGGCTCCGAGCGGCAGGAAGATGTCGCTGAGAAGCAGCGCGATGGAGCCTCGACCAACGGCGCCAATGAAGCTTTCGACCAGATGAAAACAGACAGCGCCGAAAAGAAAGGCCAGGATCATGGCGCCTCGGACCAGGTAGCAGTTGCAGCCGGTCTTCCGAGCGCCGATAGCCTTCTCAATACTGGCGATGTGAGCACCGAGAAGAAGGGCGATGGACCCGAGGCCGGCGGCGATCAGCCCGGCATGGTGGAAGATGGCTCCCGAACCGTATTCGGGCGCATGGGCGATTGGGCTGCCGGGGCGGTGAGCACTCTCAAAGACTCGGCCAGCTCTGCTCTCGACTCTCTATCCGAAGGCTGGGACGACTTCTATGACACCGCCGGCGACTGGCTCGGCATAGGCGGCGACCCCGATCAGGACATCCAGTCTGCCTCGGATCTGGCTGCTGTCAGCAATGACGCCGGCCAGGAGCTGCTCGACGCCAACAAGGACAAAGTCCAGGAGTTTCGCGGCAAGGCGGGCAGAGAAATCGTCGAAGGCAAGATCGGCGATATGACTATTCCAGGTACCAGTAGCAGCGAGCGCGGTAAGTTCGGTCAGGTGATGGATGCCCTGGGCACTGGTCTGAAAGGCGACAATGTGGTCACCAGGACCGGTCCTAACGGCGATAAGATTCAGACCGACCCTGATACCGGTTTCGAGCGGATCGAGTCTGCCGACGGTCGCTCGGTGGTCCTGAGAATGTCCGATGGCTCGGTGGTCACTCGCCAGCGTGACGAGAGCGGCGCGATCAGCTCGGAGCAGTGGCGCTTCAAGAATGATGACGGCACCTATAGCGTACTCAATCATGAAGGCCGCGGGCGCTGGTCCGGTGTGGTCGACGGCGTCACGGTAGCCAGCGACAACGGTGCCCGGGTGGAGCAGGATACAGGCAACAATTTCGACATCAGCAAGCACGGTCTCAGCGAGGGTGTAGGTGAGACCGAGGACAAGTGGTATACCTCGGATGGCGACGGCCACGTCATGACCATAGACAAGCAGTCGGGTCAGGCTGAGCTCTATGTCGACGGTCAGCGTTATCGCTTCGATGACAACGGCTCCCTGGTGGACGAGAATGGCAAGCCTGCCAACCTGGGTATGCTGACCGATTCCCAGACCGGCGACAGCACTATCGGCGGTCTCACCATCGGGCGCGACCACCGGCGTGCGTGGACTCACGGTCACCACGGCGGCAAACACAGAATTTCAGCCGATGCCAGCGAAGACGGCAGCCACATCGTATCGGAAGGAGTCGCCCCGGACGCTTATTCCGGACCGGATGCCGAGCCTGACGGTGAGAAGTATGCCAGGGACAATGACCGCAACAACGCTCCCCATGCACTCCGTGATGTCCGGGGCAACGAAGGTCAGCCCGGTATAGCCAATTCGGATGGCTACACGATCACCCGGGATCCAGAGACCGGCAATGTGGTCTGGAAAGACCACGACGGCAAGACCATCGCCGATTTCAACACCAGAGACGGCAAGGGCCAGAACGACGGCTTCCACTTCGACGGCGATGATGTCACCATGGACGTCAACGGTCTCAAGATCGATGGTCTCGGTGATATTTTCGACTCGACCGGGGCGGCTATCTTCACTTCCTCTGACAATCTCTGGTACGGAAGCGGCTGGGGCACCGATTCTTACGACTATTACTATACCGGCGGCATGAGCACCGAGCAGGCTCAGAGCACGGTCCAGGGCGAGGTCAACGAAGCCCGGACTGTGGCCATGCCCGCCTTCCTGGCGGCTCTGGCAAGCGGTCAGACCGGCGGTGATATGACCAATATGAAGGGCATGATTTCAGCCGGAATCGGTCAGATAGACCAGGCCAAAGCTCTCTGTCTGGCCCTGGGAGCCGTAGACCAGATAGGTGTCCTGGACAGCATGCTCTCCACCGGCCTTGCCGCCAATTCTCAGAGCGACCGCCAGGCCACCATGGAAAGCACCATGGGTCTCTATATGGAAGGCGGTGGTGTCGGTCAGGGCATGAACCTCAATAGCCTGCGTGCCAAGCTTTCCACCGGCGGCACCTTCACCATCAGTGTCGTAGACGAGATGAAAAACTGGGACAGAAATCACGGCAACGCCGAGATGATTGTCTGAGCTGCTTTGCTTTCGAAAGATTAATTCTCGCCCCGGCGACTACGTAATTCCCGCAAATGCTCCTTGACATTGGTGTTTGCGTGCTTGACAATAGACACACTTACTAAATATAAGTTTTACCTCATCAAATTCAAAAGCCCTTCGATAGCCCGTTTCCGGGAATCAAACCTGTGACTAACGCAGCTCCACAATCAGACCAAGAAGCCGCCAAGAAGCCAACTCCTCCTGGCGGTGATTCCACGTCTGCGGCCGGCAGCCAGGGAGACGCCAAGACTGAGACGGACAAGGCCTCCTCAGCCGGTCTCAGCGAAGTTCAAGAGGCTCAGGGTCATCCCGGCACTAGCAGGGACGACGGAGCTGCCGCGGCAACCGCCACTGCCGATGCCGGCGACCAGAATGATGGCGCTGAGGCGGACGACTCCGGCGAGTCGACAGCTCAGGCGGAAGTTCGCCAGACTCTGGAAAAAGGAGGTGCGGTAGCCACTGCTGCTAGCCCCGAAGTCCAGGCTCAGCTGGTGGCGAGCGGTACCATTCCAGATGTGGCGGTCACCACCGAGGTCCGGGACGATGGACCGGAAGCCGGGGCCGATCAGCCCGGAATGGTGGAGAAAGGCTCCAAGTCGATCTGGGGAAGCATCAAGGACGGATTCACCTCCACCGTATCGACTATAAAGGATGCCGGATCGGCCGCAATCGATTTCGCTGTCGATCCGATCGGATCCATGGAGGGTTGGTGGGATGATTTTTCTACTTTCGAGAACAGCTTCATCCAGAACATCAACCTGGAAAGCTCTCTGGATCTGAAGAGCGCCAAGCTCGAGCAGCGTGCCAAGGATCTGACCTCGGATGTTCTGAGAAACGGTCACCCGGTGAGCGCTGAGGATTTCGATGCTCTGGCAGGTCAGCGCCTGGACGGGCAGGATCTGAGCCAGGTCAGGGAGTTCCTGAATAGCCCCTGGAGCGACGATAATGTCGAGATGAAATATGATCAGGACAAGAAGGCATGGACCGATACTGATCCCGATACCGGTATGGTTCGCACCGAGAACGCTGATGGCTCCGTTGAACTGAAGCTCAAGAACGGCGTCACAATTACTAAGGGGGCAGATGGAGAGGAGAGCTGGATCTTCTCGGATGGTGCCCTGGGCAAGAGCAAGGATGGACAGCTCACCGGCTCCTTTGGCATAGCGCAAATGACCATGCTCGAGTTCTCCCGCAAGTATGAAGACGCTGGTGAGTTTTTCGGAAAGCAGGCAGAGAATTTCGCGCCTCATCAGAACCCCTGGAACGAGACCAGCAACGAGAGCGCCGAAAGCCTGATTTCATCCAAGCTTCCTGACGGCATCAAGCTCGATCTCGTCGAGAAGGCTCTCGAAACACCTTTCTTCACAGAGAATGCGGATACGACCTACGACAACCAGAACAAAGTCTGGATCGATGTCGATAAGGATACCGGGCTCAAGCGTTTCGAGGCCAAAGACGGCAGAGTGGCTGTGGAGCTTCCTGACGGAACCAAGGTCACTCGTAATGCCGATGGCAGCCAGACCTACTATTTCAAAGATTCTACGGTGCACAAGAGCGCTGACGGCAAATATTCGGTCTCGGACAAGGCAGACGTGGCTCCGCCAGGAGAGAGCGGCTCAGCAGGATTGTCGCCCGAGGTGAGGCAGCGTCTCGAGGAAATCCAGCAGCAGGTAGTGGGCAAGGGCTCCAAAGTAGACGAGGCCACAGCACATGACCAGCTCAGCCAGCGGGTCCCGAATCTCGAGCAGGTCCAGAAATTCATCGACAGTCCCTTCAGTGCCGGAGAGCTCGAGAGCAAGTATGACACCGCCAGCCAGAGCTGGATCGATACCGACAAGAGCACCGGCATGACCCGGATTCAGGGCCCCGATGGTAACGTCATGGTTCGCCTCGCCGACGGTACCGCTGTGAAAACGGATGCCGATGGAGGTCAGACCTGGTTCCTCCAGGATGGCATAGTACGCAAAGGCAAGGACGGCGATTATCTGTCTTCTCTGGGCGAAGAGCAGCGAGCTCTCATGGACAACGCCCGGGAGCTCGTCCCGAATACCGACCGGCTTTACTCTAACGCCATGGATGTCCAGTCCTACGGCGAGCAGCAGCGGGCTGCCGTGGATGCTCAAATCGAGATCATGGGAACCTCTTCGGATGTGCCCCCGGGCAAGGCCAGGGAGCTTCTCGATCCCGCGGCCAGTCTGGAGCAGTTCGGCAAGGTAACCACCGAGCCGGAACGAGATGGACCCAACGGCACCAAGGTAACCGTCGAGCATGTCGAAGGCGGTCTGCAGCGAACCGTCACCAGGGACGCCAGCGGTAAAGTCGTCGATGTCCATCTGGTGATTCCAGGCAAGGATGGTGTCACCCACGTGATCAAAAACGATAAGGGTGTGGAGTGGAGCAATCGTCAAACAACAATCCATGAGTATCCGGATGGCTCGGCTAGAGTCATGGGTGTCGTCAACGGCGCCAAATTCGACACCGCTATCAGGGACGGTGTCTCCGATACACAGATTCAGGAGACTGATCCCAACGACCGCGACGCTCGCAAGCTGGACATGCTCAAAAGAGCCTTCGAAGCTGGACGTCTTGATGAGTTCCTGAACAATCAGAGCACCGGCGACGGCCACGGTCAGTCCCAGTACCAGAAAGTAGGCGATAAATGGTACCTGGTCAGGATGGACCGTGATGGAGGCACTTACGCCCGCGAAGTGATCGTCGGGGAGAATGGGCCCAGCCTCGGTGAGAGAAAGAGCTATGATGCCTCCACCGGAACCTTCGACGGTGTGACGATGAGCGGAGTGACTGTATCCGCTGACGGCACGACTATTACTTTTCCCAACGGTAGAGTGATCACGCGCAGTGATGGCTGCGTGCGCAACCGTATGCGAATGCCGGACGGCACCAACTCCGAGATGACGACCACGCCGGACGGTGAAACCTCCAGACAGAGAACCGACGAGAGCGGAAAGGTACTGGAACACTCGGGCATCGACAGGAGCGGCAATCTCACCGGTGTAGACGCCAACGGCGACAACTTCTCCTGGGACAGCCAGGGTAACCGCCAGACTTCCTTCTCGACCATGAGCGCCAGTGGTGACTTCACCAACCTGTCTTCGGGAATGACCTGGCATTCAAACGGCGATATAACTGATTATCGGGGTCATACAGTATACGATTCCAGCTCCGGTAGCTGGGGCGGTGAGGGCTCCTCTTACGCCCATGGAGGCATGACCGAAGCCCAGGCCGAAGCCGCCGTCCAGTCGCAGGTGAATGGTGCCAGAACCGTGGCCATGCCAGCATTTCTGGAGGCGCTCTCCCTCGGCAAGACCGGTGGCAACGTCGCCGGCATGCTCGGACGTATCGAAGGCGGACTCGGACAGATCTCCGCCGCCAAGGCCCTTTGCATTCAACTGGGAGCTTTCGATCAGCTGGCCACCCTCGACAGTATGATGGCCACCGGCTGTGCCGCCCAGTCCCAGGCGGTGCGTGTGGCCGGCATGGAAGCCAACGCCGGGATATTCATGAAGGGAGCCGTCGGTAACTCCTTCGAGATGAATCAATTCAGAGCCAAGATCGCCAACGGCACTTTCATCTCGATTCCGGGAGAGATTGCCGAGTGGAACAAGCAGCACGAGAACGCTTGATCCGTCGCAGCGTTAGGCAACAATCAGATCGGCGCCGTCGAAGACTAGCTCGACCGGTTCTGCCAGTCCGCCCGTGTCGAAAGGAAATCCGAAAAGCCACAGCCTGTCGCTTTCCGGCGCGAGAATTCGGCCGGCATAGAGTCCTTCGACCAGGAGCCAGGCCGGCTCCGTAAGTGGTGGCAGCCCCCGGAAGTCGGCTGCCACCGGCTCGGACCTCATATAATAGATGCCGGTGCGATTCTGGCTCTCCGGCTGGTTCTGTCGTCTGTGTCTGGAGCAGTCCTTCTCCTGGGCGCAGAAGATCAGATAAAGCAGCCTGGTGTCACCTGTGGTGCGCCAGAATACCTGAGGCACCTCCATCTGGTAGAAATCTCTCGAGGCGACCAGGATCTCTTTTGTCGATCCGCTCCAGTCGCTGAGGTCGGCAGATGTGAGATAAGCTATGCAGCCGCCTTCATCGAAGCTCTCTATACGGGTGTTCTTGTGGATGGCGCCGGGAGTCAGGCGGGCCGAGACGAAACAATAGTAGTTTTTATTGAAGCAATCGACGAAGGGATCTCTCCAGGCAACGCCGTCGAAACCATCGGTGGTGCAGGGATTGGCGATGATGGGAGAGTCGAGACAGGATTCGAGCCTCTGCCAGCGGAGCAGGTCGGTGGACGTGGCGGCGCCTATCTGCTGAGGGTGCTGCCATTCGGAGGGAGTCCAGAGTCGGGGAGTGTTTTTGCTCCTTCCTGTGTAGAACATATAATAGAGCCCGCTCTCATGATCCTGTACGACACTTCCCGTCCAGAGGCTGAGATTGTCCCAGGCACCGTCAGCGGTGCTGGCTGAAAGGACCGGCTCGGCTGCGACCTCGCGCCAGCCGAACCGGCCGAGAACCGCATGCCCTATGCTCGAGCGGTCTTTCAGGACCTCCGGGTCCGCAGGCCGTCCGCCGGTCTCGGCTTGCAGGTAGAAAACATGGGTCTCGCCTTCCCGGCTGGCGAACCAGAAGTCCCAGATATATTTTCCTTTCGGGCACCAGGGCAAAGCCTATTCCTCAGATGACGCCGATCGAGACCTCGAAGCCGCATGCCGGACAGGTCGGCGCTCCGTTGAGTTTGGCGGCGCAGATATCGCACTTGTCGTCGGTGGAGGCCAGGGACTGGTTGTCCTCGATGTCGAAGGTCTTCCAGGTACCGGTAATGAGACCGACCGCCACGGCGTCGAGCTCGTCGGCCTCGCTTCCCCGGTTGGTGCTGCGCAGCAGGTCGGCATAGCTCTTGAGCAGTCTGGTGGTCTCGTGGTGATCGGGACCGAAGATTTTTTTCTTGATCTCGAGAGCTCTCTTGTAAGCCGGCTCCGCTTCGCGATATTTGCGCTGGACATGATAGAGGGTGGCCAGGTTATGGAGGGAGCAGGCGACATTGGGATTGTCCTGTCCCATGAGCTTCTCATAGATATTGACACACTTGAGAGCGAACTCCTCGGCACGATCGTAATCGCACATCTGGTAGTGGACCCGGGCAAGATTGTTGGCGCTGGCAGCAAGAGCGATATGCACCGGCGGCAGAGCCTTGAGCTTGATCTCGTAGGCGCGCCGGTAATAGCCTTCCGAGGCCTTGTAATTCTGCAGACGGAACTTCACCTCGGCCAGGCTCTCCAGAGTGTACGAGAGTTTGGGATCGCTGTCCCCGAAGGTGCCGGCGATCTCCAGGGCATCGTGCCAGACCGCTTCCGCTTCTTTCATGTCGCCGGTGAAAAAGGCCTTCTCGGCCAGCTCCTTGAAGCCGTTCCATTTCGCCAGGGCGTCCTCCCGGCTGAGACCGTTCGGGGCTTTCGGCGGCGGTGGCGGCGGAATCTTGCCGGGAGCCTTTCCGATCTGGCCCGGGGCCGGGGGCAGTTTCGGCCGGCGGGCGGCAAAACTCGAGGGTGGCTCGTAAGCCTCGTGGGCCCCGGTGGTGGTCTTCCAGCCTCCGGAGGTGACCACCGAAGCGCCGGTCTTGAGCTTGTCGGCTTCTTTGGTGCGGTTGCTGACCCTGAGAAGGTCGGCATAGTTGCTTCTCAGCTTGGTGACTTCGGGATGATCCGAGCCCAGGGCGCGGGCTTTGATTTCGATGGCTTGCAGGTAGTATTTCTCGGCCTGCTCGAAGTGCCTTCTGAGATGGTAGATCATGGCAAGGTTGCCGAGTATGTGAGAGACGTCCACATGCTCGGGACCGAGGACCGAAGTATAGATTTTCAGGATTCTCTTGCAGTAGACGGCGCCTTCGGTGAGCTTGCTCTGCAGGAAGAGGCATTCGGCCAGCTTCTCCAGAGTGAGAGCCAGGCGGCGATCGTTTTCGGCGAATTCCTCTGCCGCCTCCAGTGTTATCAGCCATGCCTGCTCGGCGTCAACCCAGCGCTTTTCGGAATGGGCCTTTTCAGCCGTTCCCCTGAGTCTTTCCCATCTTTCGTCTACTGATGTCACTGCTCGGCTCGCGGGCTCGCGGGATGGAATAGAAGCCACAAATTTGTTTTACCCTGATCGGGCCTGCTCTAATGCTTTTATCGATCAAGATATGGACAGCGAGCGAACTCGGGCACTTTCTCCTGGCTGTGACGCCTGTTTCTATCTACTGTCCCGGTCCTTCTCGGTCGTCTCTCGGTTCTGGTGACCAGGAGATAAAGGATGGTGATCTCGACGGTCACCAGGGTAGCCAGTCCGATAGTCATATTCGGGGTCCTTTCTTGCTTTGCTTTCAAGAGCTATAACAAGCAAGTCGGGAGCGAGAGCTGTCTTGTTCCTCGGATAAGACGATAATAAGCTTCAATTCTCGTCGGGAGTGGTTTTCAAGGAATCGGTCTCGATACAGTTCGCTTCCAGCCACTGCACCACGCGCAAGCGCGCTCTGCCGTCCAGGAACTCTTCGAGACGCTCGCTCTCCCCTTCCCATCCCTGAAGGATCTTGAGGAAGGAAGCATAGACGTGGGGGCTCTCGAAAGCCATGTCCAGGACGCTCCGGCGCTGCGGGTCCGAGACGGTTTTCATGAAATCCTTGAGGTCGTCCTTGAGCTGACCCGGCTCGGGCTTGGGCAGGTAGAGATAACGCTCCCGGTGGAGCTCGATCTCGTCGGTTAGATCTTTCAGATCGTCGAGATTGCGGTTGACCAGCCTGACCTCGCCGGTATGTTTGTCGAAATAGTAGAGGTTGTCGGGAGAATCGTCTCGCCAGGAGAAGATCAGGTCTTTCATCTCGATGGATACTTTGTTTGCAGTCATGGCTTTGTCCCTACTGTTCTGGTCGGGAGAGCGAGCTCCGGGGCTGCAAGAATCGCCACGGCGTCGCTCGAACGTCCTAGTATATTGCCATTTCTCGAAACTGCGAATGCCCGCAGATAAAAAACGCCCCGGTGCCGCAAATCCCGGGCTCCGATCCGGACCCTGCCGTGGGGCTCTCCGGGTCCGGTGGTGAGCTTGATGGTCCGGAATGAGGAACGCCGGCTCAGGTGATTGCCGTTCGGATTCTCGAAGGGGATGCCCGCCCGGCTGATCTCCAGGAGCGCCGCCTCAGCTCCTTCGATTGCCGAGAAATCGAAGGCGAGATCGACCTTTTCATCTTCGCTGTAGATTGCCGCCATGCCCATGCCGCTGTCACAGGGAAAGTCGTAGAAAGTCTCGGCCATCACCCCTGCCTTCACCGGCGGTGCGGTCAGGCTGAGGCTCACTGCTTGCGATGCCGATGAATAGTTTATTCGCTCCGGTTCCAGAGTCCCTTCCTGGGGATCGAAGCGAAAAGCCGGCGGGGCGTTTGTGCCGAGCCTGCTCTCGATCACGGCGGGAGCTCTCAGGAGCCCGGTTCTCTTATCCATGAGGACCAGGGAGCCGGAGTCGAGACCCGATGCCACGGCCAGGCAGGGGTCGAGACCCCTGACAAGGATCGCGCCGGCGGTCTTGCCCGAGACGGACTCCCGGAGCTTGCCGGCCTGTGCGGCGCCTCTGGCGAATGCCTCGATGCGGCCGTCCAGATGGTCCCGGCAACCCAGGAGGAAAATTGAGAAGAGCACGATGACAATGGCTCTGGTTGCCGCAAGCAATCCTGGTTTCAAGCCGGCGGCTGCATAGAGAGGCGAGAGGAAAAGAAGGCTTATCAGTCCGCAGGCAGGCAGGCATGCCTGGTAGAGAAAGCGGCTGCCTGCCATAGCTGGTCCGGCGGCGGATCCTTCTATGGACTGGTGCATATGAGGCACCAGGGCCATGAAAAGCCAGATCGTGAGAAAGACTGCCTGCCGGCGGAAATCCCAGCTCTTCTTCAGGGCGATGGGCAAGGCCAGCAGAGGGAGGAGAAAGAGCCATGACGAGCCGCCGAGAGCCGGCTCGAAAAGGACCGCGCCCATATTCAACCAGTCCGACCAGGTGACGAGCATCTCCCTCGGTAGCTGCTTGGTGGGCGAGGTCGGCAGGCTAGACAGGCAGGCTGCCGCAGCCACCACAACGAAGGGCAGGGCCGGAAAGAGGCTCTGGAAGAGATCTCTCAGATCGTCTCCGGGGTCTCTGCTGGTATCATTGGTGGTGCTTTCTCCTTTCTCTTTCTTATTCTCGCTTTTCGCTTCTTCCTTTCCTGTTCCCTCTTTTTTTGTTCCCTCTTTTTTAGATTCGAGGGCGAGGAGCCTGTCCACTGCGTCTTCGAGCTCTTCGGCCTCGGCCAGATCGAGAGCCGCTTCTTTTCGATCGTGATGGAAGATCGGTTTGTCCGCGAGAAGAAGCCCGCAGAAATAGTAGGAGATGAAATTGAAGCTCAGCGGCCAGAGGGTCCGGTCGCTGAGTATGGCGAGCCCGTAGATGATCGTGCCGATACCGAGTATGGTGAAGCTCTGCTTCTCTCTGGATCTGACATAGAGGGCCATGGAGACGACCAGGAAAAGAAGACCGAGAAGGTAGGCCCGGGCGCCCAGGTAGAGGACCGGTTCGGCCGAGAGTGGATAGACCAGAAATGCCAGGGCCATGAAAATCGGCAGCCATGGCACAGGCAGGGGGCGGAGCAGGGCTGATGCCGCGACGAAGGTTGCCACGGTGACGCCCAGATGCATGAGCAGTCCGGGCAGGCGGGAGAGGACCTGGCTATTGCCTGTCAGTCCGACCCAGAGCGCGGTTCCCAGAGTGGCGAGCTGTCCCCAGGAGTCGCCGAAGGTTGGACCCTGGAAAGCGAGCAGGGAGACGGCTGAGACACTTTCGAGATCGCCCGGCCTGAGCAGATAGCTCTTGAGAAAGTATTCATCGAGGAGGTCCGGGGAGGATAGCGAGCCGCCATAGAGAAGGACCAGAACCAGGGCGCCGGTAAAAAGCAAGAGCAGGAGCGCCTGACGGTCGTTCGGCACAGCGGCGGGCTCTTCGGGCTCTTTTTTCGGTAAGTCTTCTGGCATCGGGTTTTCTGATATCGATACGAGCATAAACTATAATGGACCGACATGGCATCACCGGTCGACACGCTTCATATTCCTTCCGGAGTCAGATTTTCCTGCAGCGGCTGCGGCGACTGCTGCTTCAACTGGCCGGTGCCGGCGACCGGCGAGGACTTCAAGCGCATCAAGGCTCATGCCTCCGATTTCGGGAGCAGCGAAACCGATCTGTTCAGGGTGTTGCAAAGCAGCGATGCCAAGTTGCAGGTCTTCACCCACAGTCTCGAGAAGCGCGCCGACGGCAAATGCGTGTTTCTCACCGAGCAGTCGCGTTGCGCCCTGCACGAGCGTTTTGGAGAGCAGGAGAAGCCTGCCATGTGCCGGATGTTCCCCTATACTTTTACTGCCACTCCCAGCGGTATCTACGCCTCGGTGAGTTTCGCCAGCACCGCCGTCATTCTCAACCAGGGGGAGGACCTGGGCAACCAGGAGGAGCACCTGCGATCGAGACTGGATCTTTTTGCCAGCCTTTTCCCCGGCCTCGAGCTCGACTGGTCGGGCATCCAGGTGATTGACGGTGTCGACATCGGCTGGAGCGATTATATCGAGAGAGAAGCGCCGTTGCTCGCCCTGCTTGCCGCCCAGGACAGTGAGAGTGGAAAAGAAAGGACCGGGGCCCGGATCGAGCGGAGCTTCAATACGGCTTGCCGGGCTTTTCGGGAGATGATTCCCGGCACTGTCAATCTCAACGACATGGCCGGCTTCGACGCTCCTGCCAAGCTCATCGATCAGCATCTCGTCGAGTATATGCTTCGATTCTATTTCCCCGACGACATTTTCAACTGCACCACCGGCGATATGGATGCTCGAGATCTCCTTTCCCGTGTTCTCTCCGGACAGAAAGGGGTGACCATCCGCTATGCCGGGCGGCAGTCGAGCATCGCCGATCTGGCCGGCACCAGCCTGGGCAGGCTTCCCGATAGTCTCGAGGACATCCTGAGACGTTTTCTCTATCTGAGGGTGTTCTCCAAGCTCTATTTCGGACCCGGTTTCAATTTCCTCAGCATCGTATCCGGGCTCCATCATCTGACGATTCTCATCTGCCTGCTTCGTCTGCGGTTGAAGCTCGATCTGATCACAGGGCAGCTCGAGCGAGCCGATCTCGAGTCGTCCCGAGCGACAGCCCGTCTTGCCGAGCATGTCAGGCTGCTCGAGAGACGGCTGACAATATGCAATTTCTCCCAGGAATCCGTGGCCATGCTCGAGGTGTTTTGCGCCAGCCCCGACCGAGTGGAGCGGGTTCTGGCGCTTTCATCTTGAGCCTCTCGAAAGAGCTCAGGCAGACTTTCCGTTCCTTGAAATACAGGGACCTGAGGATATTCTTCGCCGGCCAGATAATCTCGCTCTCCTGCACCTGGATGCAGATGGTGGCTCTTTCCTGGCTGGTCTGGCGGATGACCGGCTCGCCGGTCATGCTCGGCCTGGTGGAAGGGAGCAATCTCCTGCCCATGCTCCTTTTCGGTCTGGCTGGCGGGGCTCTGGCTGATCGGGTCGATCGCCGCCGGGTGATGATCATCACCCAGGTCCTGGCAATGTGCCAGGCGACGGTTCTTGCCGCTCTCACCCTCACTAACAATATCCAGGTCTGGCACTGCGTGCTTCTGGCTCTTTTCCTGGGTACTGTCAACGCTTTCGAGGTCCCGTTCCGGCAGGCTTTCGTCGTCAATCTCGTGGAGCGTGAGGACCTGGTGAACGCCATCAGCCTCGGCTCCTCCATGTTCAACGTGGCGCGCTCCCTGGGCCCGGCGGCAGCGGGGATACTCGTTTCGATGACCAGCGAGGGGGTCTGTTTTACGATCAATGCAATCAGTTACTGCGCCGCTCTCACGGCGCTCCTGTTGATAAAGGGCGGGCGACGCTCCGGTGAGGGCGGCGAGAAAGTCGATGATAAGAAGCTGTCCGACGGGGTCGAATTCGTGATCGGCAGATCCTCGGTGCGCCGGATCGTGATCCTGGCCTGTGTCATCAGTCTTTTCGGACTGCCGTATTCGGTGGTTCTACCGATTTTCGCTTCCGAGATTCTCGGCGGTGGCGTCGAGGTCCTTGGCGCCCTCCGGGCCTGCAACGGTGTCGGTGCTCTTCTTGCCGCCCTCACTCTTGCCAGCCGCGGCCACGGCGGCATATTGCGCCCGGGCGTGGGAGTGGCTGCCTTCCTCTACGGTCTCAGCCTCCTGGCTTTCTCCTTCTCGAAAACCCTCTGGCTCTCCGAGGCGATCATGCTGATTACAGGATTCGCCATGGTGACCATGCTCAGCGGGGCGCACTCCCTGGTGCAGCTTGCCGTCCCGGACAATCTCCGGGGGCGGGTGATGAGCATTTATATGACAGTTCTTCTCGGTCTCGCTCCTGTAGGAAGCTTTTTTATCGGTTGGCTGGCCTCGAGGATCGGGGCTCCGGAGGCTCTTCATCTCAACGCTGCCATTGTCGCAATCGCTGGCGTGGTCTACCTGATCGACCTGGCTTGCGGGCAGGCACCGTTAATGGTGCGAAATCCGGGCTCTATGGGCAGTTTTTGCCGTCTGACGAACCGTTTTAACTGACTTGTCTGTTGGTATGATCCCTACATACGGAGGAATGGCGGCTGGATGTCCGACGAAAGAGATGATGACGTCCCGATCTATTTTTCGCCCGGGGACGACAACATAGAAATCGACGAGTTCGATCGCAAAGCGCTGCTAGAGGATCAGCCGGCGCAAGAGTGGGATCGATACAAACCGGCTAAGACTCTGGAGCAAGCTGCCGAAGAGGCGCGCAAGGCCGGGGAGGTCAAAATCCGCGGCATGCGCAATCGCCGCTCGTCCGAAGAGCAGGGTGCCGAAAGCAATACCGACCGGAAGACTCGTTCCCAGAGCATCACCATGACCAGGCTCAAGATGATCACCGAGCATTCGGGGAGCGATTCGATCCCCCGGGTTTCCTACAGCGGTCCGATGCCTGTGGATGACGGCGATGAGGGCTCCGGCGTTCACAGTGTCCCTCATTCGTCTTCGACGGCTCCCGGCGCCGGCAGTCGACCCGTCAATACCGCTCAGGCGGTGGAGACCGGCCTGAGCAATGCCTGGAAGCTTATTCTCGGGCTTCTTGCCCTCAATGTTTTTGCCGTGGGAATCTGGTGCGGCTCTTTCCTTTTCCCCAGCACTTCCCATGTCTCCAGCCTCTATGACGATGAGCCGAAGCCAGCGGCTCCGGCGGGAAGCAAGGAGAAGCCCCGGAAAATTCGATTGCTCAAGGGCGATACCACCATCGCCGATATAGTCGAGCGCCTCAACCCTGTGGTGGTCAACATCGACACCCGCTATGCCCATGAAGGGACCAGACCGCACGGACCCGGTCAGAATCAAGCCAGCGGGCTGGTCATCCAGTCGGACGGCTATATTCTCACCAACAACCATGTCATCCCGGCCAATACGCAGATCCGGGTGACTCTGGATGATCGGCGCGAATTCGAGGGGAAAGTGATCGGTCGAGACGCTTACACCGACCTGGCTGTGATCAAGATAGACGCCAACTATCTCCAGACTGCCAGGCTCGGGTCCGTGGACGACATCAGACCCGGAGACTGGGCCATCGCCATCGGCAGCCCCTACGGCTACGACCATTCTGTCTCGGTGGGGGTGGTAAGCGCTCTGGATCGGCGGGTCGACTACGATCATCATGTCGCCTTCCTCCAGACCGACGCCGCCATCAACCCCGGCAATTCGGGTGGTCCCCTGGTCAATATCGACGGCGAGGTGATCGGAATCTGTACCAGCGCTGTCTTGAGCGGCACCAGGGGAATCGGATTCGCCATCCCCGTGGACCTGGCCAGCAGCGTATCCAGGAAGCTCATGTCCGATGGCAGCATCGTCAGACCTTATCTGGGGCTCTATATGCGTGACATAGACCCGGAGCGCAAGAAAGCCAGCAGCCTTCCCGGCAAGCCTATAGCCGTGGTGGCCAACAAGGTCGTCGCCGGCGGACCGGCAGCCGAAGCCGGATTCCATCCCGGCGATCTGATCGCCCGGGTGAACGGCACGCCCGTGCACTCCAGCGACGAGGTGCGTGCCTTCATCCATGCCGCCAAGCCCGGCGATACGCTCGACATGGACATCGTCCGCAACGGTGTGAGCAGCCGATTGAAAGTGAAGCTGGGCAATTACCCTTCCAATATATGATCGAAGATGATCCAGTGTCCGGTCTGCAGCACTAATCTCGAATTCTGGCAGATTGAGTGCCATGACTGCGGTCAGTTCATTTCGTCCAATGCTATTCCGATCGTCGAGGCAGTGCCCATCGAGGAAGAAGATCTGGAGAAAGCCTTCGGCACCTGGATGAAACGTGGTCGCAAAGCGTTCAAGTCGAAGTCTTTCGATGAAGCCCATGCCTGCTACGGGGAAGCTCTCAAGCGCGTGAAAGGCGTAGCCGGGCTCGAGACAAGCGAGATCAAGGCCCGTCAGGGTCTTGCCGATGCCTATGAGAAACTCGGTCAGAAAGAAGAAGCCATCGAGAATCTGATTGCGGTGGAAGGACTGCTAGCAGACGAGACGGCCAGGGAGAAGATACGCAAGCGCATAGACCGGCTAAACAGAGGCGAGATGGAGGTGGAGCCCGAGTGCCGCTTCGTGCCCTGTCAGAAAGAAGAGCGGCAGAGTGCCAAGCTTTATTGCCCGAGTTGTTTCAGGCTGCTTTCCGAGGCGGAGGTCTATCCTTTCCGTCAGGGCAAGACTTCCCTGTCCCGCTGTGCCTGCGGTCATGAGGGGAGCCCCATGGTGATGGCGGGGAAGGAGCTCGATGTCGAAGGCTTGCTAGAGTCCGGTATGAGAAGCAATCCTCGCAAGGATCGTCTGATCGAAGCAGCGCAGAAGCCCGTGCAGGGCGGCAGGACGAGGAGCACCGCATTCTGGCTCGCGCTCCTGCTCGGAGTCTTCGGTGCTCATAAGTTCTACCTGGGCGAGAAAGCCAGGGGATACGCCTATCTCGCTCTCTGCTGGACCCTCGTACCATGGGCCGTGGCAGTCTATGAGGCGATTCTCATCGCTCAGATGTCCCGGGTCTCTTTCAACCTGGTCTATAACATCGAAGGCGTACTGGCACGTATGCCGGACGACGATAGCCCGCCGCCGGACAAGGATGATGCGGCGGTGCTGTCCATGGTCGTCTCGGAGGACGACCCGGAGGACCTCATTGATGAATGGTCTGAGGAAGACGAAGTCTGAGTTTTGTGATAGGGTCTTGGAATGAGAAATGTTCGAAATTTGAGCAGCAGAAAGCGAGGATCTCAGATGGCGGAGTTCCCCGTCGTCATGTTCGTACTGCTGCTCTTTTTCTTCTTCCCGCTCATCGACCTCATCAGTATCGGGGTTTCTTACGGACTGTGCGGAGTGCTCAATAGCAACCAGGCACGCGAAGCTGCCTTGATTCGTTTCGATGATGCAGCCAGGGCGGACGGACTGATCAAGAAGGGTCTCCCTGACGAATGGCTCGGTGGAATGGGCAAGTTCGTCAAGATCGTGGGCTATCCTCAAACCGATATCGGCTACAGACCCGGTCAATCCGGCGACCAGATCGTAAGCGTGGCCACCACCGTGACCTGCAGCCCATTTCTTCCCATTCCATTTCCGATAGCAAGCGTTCCCGGTCTGAACGGTCCAATGACTTTCACCATAGTCTCGGAAAGACCCATGGAGAATCCCGACTATGCAGGAAGCGGTGGGGTAGCCAGCAGCGCGAGCCTGTCTCCACCCCCTGCCGCTAGTTCCGGCGGGCAGTCTAATCCAATGGCGACTATGAATCCCAATTTCGGGCCCGGCGGTCCCAGTGGTCCCGGAGGTCCAAGTGGGCCCGGAGGTCCTGGAGGTCCGACTGGTCCGTCTGGTCCGACTGGTCCGGCTGGTCCGGGTGGTCCGATGGGTCCGGGGGGTCCGGCTGGTCCGGCTGGTCCGAATGGTCCCTGGGGACCGGCCGGTCCCCGGTGACGAGTCTCCCGCGTTCCCCGATGGAATGTTGAAATAACAATTGTTAAGAATCTTTTAGGCGAGACCGCTTGGCAACCTCTTGTTACCGGTCGTACCACGCCCTATTATGGATGGACCGATAATCTATAAAAATGGCGGAGTGCTCGAGATGATTCGCAAATTCATCCTGACCTTTCTGGCGATAACTTTCATATGCTTCAGTCTCGTGCCGGCAGGTCAGGCACGCAGGGCGTACAGCACAATGCAGGGCTCCGGTGCCGAAGAACCCATGTCCGGCGGAAAAGAAGCCGGGTTTATCGCCGACTGGTATCTTCTGGCTCAAGTAGAGAAGGAAGAGTCACTCAAGACCTCGATTATCGAAAAGGCTGAAGGCGGAAGCTCCAAGCATCAATTCGCCCTGGCCTGCATGTACTTTCACGGCAAGGGTGTAGAGCAGAGTCACAAGAAAGCCTTCGAACTGCTCAACAAATCTGCTGCAAGCGGCAACTCCAACGCCCAGAACAACCTCGGCTTCATGTACGAGCATGGTATCGCGGTACCTGCGGACCTCAAGAAAGCCATGCAGTGGTTTAGCACCGCAGCTAATTTCAACAACCCTACGGCTCTCTGCAATGTCGGCTATCTCTATGAATATGGTCTCGGTGTCCCGGCAGACACCGTCCAGGCCCTGAGAAACTATCGAAGCGCCGCCCAGGCCGGCAATAAGACCGCCAAGCAGAATCTCTATCGCTACGACTTCGCCAGAAGGCACGGTGGCATCGCCTATGATGACGTCAGGGTCGTCGATGGACCATCTCTCAATGACATGCTCGCCAGAGCCGGTCTGAACAATCTGCTCTCTTATGGTGAGGGCGTGACCGAGCCAGCTCCGTCTCTGGAGGCGGCTCCGGCCGAGCAAAAGAAAGCCGGGACCGATTCCAAATCCGAGCCCGTCGCAGTGGTGGCTAGCGCGGTGCCCGCGCCGGTTGCCCAGCCGGAGCCGAAAGCCGCCGAAGCAAAAGAACCTGCAAGAGAGCCTGTAAAAGAGCCTGTACAAATAGAAGAGACTACCGCGGTAACTCCTGATAGCGAATCTCAGGATCTCCAGGCAGGATCCGAAAAGCTTACCGAGATTCTCAGGCGTCTGAGCAAGGGCACCAGCCTCGAGCCTGCCCCTGCGGAGGCTGAAAAGCTACAAAAGGCCGCCGAGCCCGAAGCAGTGAAAATTGCCGAGAGAGCTACGGAGCCGGTCTCAGAGCCGGTTCCTGAGATAGCCTCCGAAGAGACTGTCGAGAAAGCACCGGAAGCAATAGCCGAAAAGCCGGCGCCAAAAGTGGCTGAAGAGAAAGTAGTCGAAGAGAAAGCAGTCGAAGAGAAAGCAGTCGAAGAGAAAGTTGTCGAGACAGTCGCTGAGAAGCCCGATACTGTGACTGCCCCGGTCAAGGAAGAGCCGGCGGTTGCTGAAGCGAAGCAACCTGAGGTTGCCGAAGCGCCGGCAGCAGAACAACCTGCTCCTCGAGAAATTGCCGACAGCTCCACCAGGGAGCTCACAGACAAGCTCGACGAGCTAACCCGTAGACCGGTGAGAGACAAATGGGCTCTGGTGGTCGGGATAAGCAAGTTCGATAACCCGGCAATTCCCAGGCTCAAGTATTCCGCCAAGGACGCATCGGACTTCTATAACTATCTGGTCAACGAAGCCAATTTCAAACCGGATCATGTTCGTGTGCTGCTCGATGAGAAAGCGACTCAGCGCCGGCTCCTGTCCGAGCTTGGCAGCAAGTTCCTGGCGCGGGTAGTGAAGCCGGACGACCTTGTAGTGCTCTATTTCTCCACTCACGGAAGTCCCGGCCAGCTCGATGTCAGAGGACGCAATTATCTGGTCAGCTACGACTCCGATCCCGATGATCTGTTCGCTACCGGTATCGAGATGCAGAAGCTCCTGGACTCCATACAGGGAAGAGTGCTCACCGATCGTGTTCTCCTGGTCCTGGACGCCTGTCACAGCGGATTCGCGGGACCGACCTCGAAAGGCATGTCTCGCATCGGCAATTTCGACGCTGCCGAGCTGGCCCAGGGCTCCGGCCAGCTGGTCATCTGCTCCAGCCAGCCCAGCGAGCGCTCATGGGAATCGGAGCGCTACGACAATGGTGTCTTCACCCGCAATCTCCTGCGCGGTCTGCGCAGCCAGGGAGAGCGCACCACTCTGGTGGACGCTTTCCGGGTGGCCAAGAATGCAGTCGAGGACGAGGTCAGAGAAGATCGTCCCGGGGCTCGCCAGACTCCGGTCTTGAAAGGGCGCTGGTCCGGTAACGATCTGATCGTGGCGATTCCGCCCCGCTCACCACAAGTGGTGCCAGATTCGGTGAAGTCCGAACTCGCTTCGGACAGTCGAGACAGGCTGGTAGCCTTCAAATCCGACCCGGCAGCCGCAGCCCCTGCAGTCGAGGATGTTGTCGCAGCCAAGCCCTCCGGCGGTGCCAAGACCGGTGACGGTGCTCTCTTGCTGGACTCCAAATATTTCGAGGTGGAAGGCGATCCCAAGCAGGTCTCCAAAGAGTATCATGACGCCATCAAGAGTGACCCCGGTAACGCTCATCTCTATTATGTCCGCGCCAAGGCTCTCATTCAGCTCCAGGATTGGTTCGCTGCTATGGGTTGCCTTAATGACGCTTTGCAGCTTCGTCCCAACAACTCCCAGTATTATCTCGGTCGCGCTTATGTGCACTATCGCATGGGCAAGAACGTCCTCGCCAGAGAAGACCTCAATCAGGCTAAGTTCTTCGACAAGCGTTTGACCAGCAAGATCAAGTTCAGCATGTAGGGAAGGTATGAGCCTCGCGGATAGAACTTGCGTGCCCTGCCGGGGCGGTACTCCGGTTCTCGGCCCGGCCGAGATCGAGCCGATGCTTGCCGAGCTTTCGGGTTGGACAGTGGAGAATGATAGCAAGCTCGTCAAGACTTATCGGTTCAAGGATTTCAAAGGACCCATGGACCTGGCGGTCCGGATCGGCGAGCTGGCCGAGGAGCAGGGGCCACCACCCGGATCTGACCATAGCCTGGGGGAAGCTCCTTATCGAGCTCTGGACACACAAGATAGGCGGCCTCTCCGAGAGCGACTTCGTTCTGGCCGCAAAGATCGACAGGCTCAGTGTCAGTACATGAAGAGGGCGAAGGTCGAGACCGAGAGCATCATGACTGCAAGAAATGCCAGGATCAGCCTGGTCACCTCCCAGCTTACCGAGATCGAGACTTCTACTTTCTCCTTCTTCTCTCTCGGTTTCTTTTCTTTCTTGACCGTGCCGCGCATCTGACCGATCTCTTTGAGCGCGCTTCCGTCTTTTTCGCTGCTTGTCCAGCGGTTGGGCGCCTGAGCTTGAGGGGCGGGCATATGACGGACTCGCTCCTCCTCTTTCGCGGCCTCATCGGCCCGGGAAGACTCCTCACTGCCGGTGGTGCCACCGGATAGAAAATCCTCGACCGAACCACCGCCCCGAGGCTCGGCTTCATTGACGGGGCTGCCCTTCCCCAATCCAAGCTCGTCCCAATTGCGTGAAACAGGCGCATCGATGGAGTCTGATGGCGTGCCGATGGAGTCGAGATCGCCCCACTTGCTTTTCGAAGAGGTGGTGCTGCCGAACCGGCCGAGACCGGCGGCTTCGGGGGCCTTACCAGGTGTCTGACCGGATGACCTGTCCGGAGTAATGTCAGGAGTCTTGTCCGGAGTGCTGATGGAGTCGAGATCACCCCATTTGCTTTTCGCGCTGCTTTTCTGACTGGCCGGTGTGCCGATGGAGTCGAGATCGCCCCACTTGCTTTTCGAAGAGGCGGTGCTGCCGAACCGGCCGAGACCGGCGGCTTCGGGGGCCTTACCAGGTGTCTGACCGGATGGCTTGTCCGGAGTAATGTCAGGAGTCTTGTCCGGAGTGCCGATGGAGTCGAGATCACCCCATTTGCTTTTCGCTTTGTTACCGACGGAGTCGAGATCGCCCCGTTTGCTCTCCTCCGGGTCGATCGCATCGGCAATCTCGGCTGCTTCTTGAGATTTCGGCTCTACGGAGAATTCGCCACTCGGGAAGGTTGAGTCGAGGATATCGCCGACTTCTTTGACCCATCCGGCAAGGGGAGGGCGGTCAGTCGATGTCGAGGGCGCATTCTGTCCGGGTTCCTTGATATCGGTCTCTTCTTCCTCAGGAATTTTCTTCGAGATGATCGAATCAAGCTCCTCCCATTTGCTTCTCGATAATGAGGGGGTTGCAAGACCAGGGCTTCTTTTTGCCACGGGTGACGGCGGCGGTGCGGCAGGCTTCACGGGCTCGGGCTCGGGCTCCGGCTCAGGCTCGGGCTCAGGCTCGGGCTCCGGCTCGGGCTCAGGCTCGGGCTCAGGCTCGGGCTCGGGCTCCGGCTCCGGTTCGGGCTCCGGTTCGGGCTCCGGTTTCAGGGCCGTTGCGTCAGAGCTGATTTTTATCTCTTCTTCGGTGATCTCTTCTTCTTCATAGACCGCTGCTTTTGGCGGGGATGGCGCCGCCACGGGCTCGGGTTTGGGCTCGGGCTTGGGCTCGGCTTTGGGCTCCGGTTCCGGTTTCGGTTTCGGTTCCGGTTTCGGTTCCGGTTTCGATTGCGGCTGGGCGGGCGGGATCTGCGGAGTCGCCAGGGTGCGCGAAGCCAGGGACCAGTTGCCTTTCTTTGGAATGGATGCGACCGGTCCGCCGCCCTGTTTGACCCCCCATTCTTTGGCCGCGATGCGTCTGATCACGCTTCTTATCTGAGCTCCCCAGCCCTTGTGGTCGAGGAAGTCGAGAGCGCCTGCCTGCATCGAGCGCTTGACCAGGTCGGGTTCCAGTTCGTTCTTGCTGACTATGAAATAAGCGTTCGGATTGGCGTCCACCAGTTTTTTGAGGAGGCCTATACCTGCTTCGGGATCGGTCTCCAGCTCCAGCCAGACCAGGGTGGAGCTGGCTCCCTCGAACTCGGCCAGGGCGTCGCTGCGGCTGATGGTCTTCTGAAATGAGAGCTCGGGCTGGCTTTTGATGAGGGCCTCGATCCTGGAGACAAGATCGTCTCCGCATTCCCCTATAAGTATTGTTGGTAGCGTTGCCACGTTATCTCAGGTCGACTTAAACTGCTGCTCCGGCTGCCACTTCCACCGCGAATCCGGAAAGGTGTCCGCTGGTCTCGAGGATCTGCCTGCGAATTTGATCCGGCGACACGGTTCCCAGCTCGATATCCCTGTAGACTCCCAGCAATTGCAGAGAAGTCATCAGGCACAGATTTTTCTTCTTGGCGAAATTCTTGACGGCGTCATTGAAGTCGGGTCTGTCTCTGCGCTCGGGCGGTACGGAAGCCCAGGAGCAGGATACCAGAATGCCCTTGGGCTCGACTTCGTGCTCGTCCCAGAACGAGATCGCCGATTCGGCGACCTGGGCGACCTCGGTACGGCTGCATTCGTCATCGCTCCGCACTATTCTGGCCAGAGCCTCCGGTTGCTCGACATTGGCCAGAAGCAGCTCGTTGCTCTGGCTCGGAGAGTGATTCACCGTCCAGCCCAGGCGGCTCAAGACCGTGCTGCAGGCGTCTTTCAAGACCGACTCGTCACCGGCAAGGAGAGCCTGCTTCAATTGTTCTACCGAGGCTATTCTCGACTCGACCGTATTGAGCTTGGCCTGGATACTATGAAGTTGCTCGGCCAGCGCGCTCTGCTCTCTGCGGAGATCGTCGAGGTATGAGAACGAGAAGCCCACGCACCACTCCGGAACATTCAAATTGACGTGATTGTTCGAGTCGGCGGGCTGCACGGGCGCATCAGGCTTTTTGAAGAGCGTGTTGAGGAGAGGCTTGGCGGCTTCCTGCGGAGGCTGAGCAGCCTGGGGAGCCGGTTGTGGCGGCATGGCCGCCTGGGGCATGGGCTGTTGCATAGGCGGCTGAGGCACTGGTGCCGGTGCCGGGGGCGGCGCTTGCTGCACCACAGGCGGTTGCGGGGCGGGCACCGGCATGGACTGCGGAACAGGTTGTGCCGGTGCCATGGGCTGCTGCTGGACAGGCTGCTGAGCCTGTTGAGCCTGGGACTTCTCCAGCTCGCGAAGGAGCTCCATTGTTTTCTGCTTGTTAGCCTCTTCGGTTGTGTTCTGATGGTTCGTCACAGTATTCTCTCCATAAGCTTGTTCGGGTATTCCAGCTTCAGTAGTCCCAGTCACGGCAGCGGGCGGGTCTCTGGAGACACTTGGCTGGACAGGCGCTGCTGTAACGCCAGCGCTCACATCGAGGGTCTCCAGGGAGAGCTCCGAGGCAATTTTTGAAGCCAGCGAATCGTCATAGACAGGATCGGGAAGAGTTGGAGCCGGAGACGGCTCGGCCGGCGGCGGGGCATAGACGGGCTCCGGGGGAGCTGGCTGGACTGGCGCGGGCAATGGCTCAGGCTCATAGACGTGCTCATAAGCCGGCTCAGGCTCAGGAGCCGTTTCGAAGACTGGCTCCGGGGGCGGAGTGAGCACCGGTGCGGGCTCTGGAGCCGGTTCCGGCTCGGGGGGCGGTGCTGGCGCCGCTTCGGGCTCGGGAATCGTTTCTGCAGCTGGGACCGGTGCCGGCTCGGGAGCCGGAACAGAAACAGGAACAGAAACAGGAACAGGAGCAGGAACAGGAACAGGCTCGGGAACAGGAGCAGGAGCAGGAGCAGGAGCAGGTTCGGGCGCGGGAACAGAAACAGGAACAGTTTCGGGAGCAGGAGCGAGCTCGGGAGCGGGCTCCGGAGCAGGAGCGGGAGCAGCCGCCGGCTCGGGAGCACGCTCCTCTTCTTTCTGAGCGGTTTTTTCTACCAGCTGTCGAGCAGTCTGGGCGAATATCGACAGATCTATGCTTGCCGATGTCTTCTTCTTCTCTTCTGAGATCCGGTTGGCAACGGTTTCTTCGAAGCGCTGTGCTTCGGCGGATACCGAGGCGGCGATCTCATCTGCGGAGACCGAGCTGCCATCCAGAGCCGACTGGAGCGACCCGCCACCACCGGCGGGAATGCTGGTATGCGTCGTGCGAGGCGATTCCGGTGCGGCAGCCACTGGCTCCGGTTCCCGCTGGTCGCCCTGGAAGAGATGGGGACCGGTTGCCGGCTCGGGTACTGCCGCTGCTCTGGCTGCTTCCATTTCGGCTGCTTCTCTCTGCTCCGCCGCCATCTCGTCGGCGGTGGGCTGCCTCCCCTGATACCAGAGGTTGAGACCATCGACGAGGCTTCGATCGAAATCGGGGGAGAAGGGCGCCGGGAGAAAGACGACTCTGCCATTGCTGTCCATTATGTAGAGTTGACCGGCTATGCACTTTTCAGGTGCGGCAGTGGCCAGGACGTGATAGCCGTCGGTGAGGAAGGTCTCCCTGATGAGAGTGCTCCATTCCAGACCCTGCTGCCTGAGGTAGGAAGAGAACTCGGAGCTCTCGCCGGTCTGGGAGATTTCGACGAGCCTGCCCTGAGCGACGGCGCTCATATGCCTGATATGTTGATCGTTGGGCTGGTCCGGAGCCAGGCTCTCGAGCCAGTAATAATTGTCCAGTGCCAGGGTCGGACCTTGAATGGTGAACGGGCGGCAGAGGAAATAAACGATGATGCCGCCCTGGGTGAGGAAATCAGAGAGTTCCAGGATGCGGCTTTCGACTTCGGCAGCGATGTTGCGGAGGAGCATGTCGTCGTCTATGGCATAGCTCGTCTGTCCTGCCGCTATGGCTTGATCCGCCTGGCGCACCAGCTCGGGGTCTTTATCGAAGATATGGGCGATCGAGACCGGATTGACGATGATGGCAGTGTAATTGTGCAGGGCTTTGGCGCTACCCAGGTTCAGATGACCGTCAACGCCATAGCCAGGACAGTTGACCCGAAGTATCCGCTCTTTTGGAATCGATCTCATATATATAACCTGCCACTTTTCGACAACTGAAAGTCGCTCGTTCCAGACTTTTATACCCAGCCGTGAAAAAAGCGTACGTACTTGGAATTAGTCTTGTCATGTCAAGATAGGTTTATATGACCTATTTTTATGCGTCCGATATTAATGATGCCAGGTCGAAGTCCTGCAGGCTCGGGAGTTTCCAGTCCGCAAGGCTGTGGTCCTGATTGCTGGTGGCATCGCAGGGCACTGCCAGGCAGAGCATCCCGGCGCTCTTGGCGGCTTTGACGCCGTTCTCCGTGTCTTCGATGACCAGGCAGTTGGCTGCCGGAACGGAAAGCCTCTGCGAGGTAAGAGTAAAGATATCCGGAGCCGGCTTGCCATGAGGGACTTCGTCACCCGATACAAGATGATCGAAGAAATGCCGGATCTCGAGACAACCGACGATAAGCTCGATGGCGCTTGTTTTGGAGGAAGAGGCCAGAGCCACCTTCAGTCCGTGTCTTCTTGCCTGGCGGAGGACCTCTCTCGAACCCGGCATCGGGCGGGCATGGTCCCTGACGAGAGCGAAAAAAATCTCGTCTTTTCCTGTTATCAACTCTTCGGGGCTGACTTCGAGCTCGAGCTGCTCGATGATCACAGGCGCGATCTCGCTGTCCTTGCGCCCGAGAAACTGGCTGTTATGGCTTTTGCCATAGGGCTTGCCGTATCTCGCCAGATAGCGGCTGTACGCTTCCAGGTGCAGGGGCTCGGAGTCCACCAGGACTCCATCCATATCGAAGATAATGGCTTGAATCGGCATTCTCGAGAAATTCAGAAAAAGAAAACCGGCTCCGGTTAAGAACTTGGCAGTCTTATCGGCGCCGGTTTTCAGGTTAATCAGTCGGTGAGCTCGGACTCGAGGGAGAAGGAAGCCAGACCGAAAGGCTTCTCGCTGCCGTGGACGATGGCATTACGGCCACCGTAGAACACTCCTTCCCCGGTGCCTACCAGGCATCCGAAAGGAACGCCCAGGGTCATGGCGAAAAAGCTGGGAATGATGTGCTCGTGACCACCGATCTGGTCAGCGAAATTCTGGGTGTACTCGATTGAGCGGGACGAAGCGCGTCTGGTGATTGCCACGGGCACGCCCACGACTGTTCCAGCTCCGATTGCCAGCGCCTTGACCGGGAACATGGCGGTATTCTTGGCCATGGTTGCGGCGTCGTCGGCGAAGGCGGGAGCCGTCATACTAACTGTTAATGCGATTGCCGCGGCAAGCGACGATAGCGATTTGTGCACTTAAGTTTCCTCCCCTAGAAACATCCTATAAACTAGCGTCCATAGTAAGCGTAAGCCAGCGTTATAATAACACCGAAATAGTGGATTGTGTCCCATCCGTTTGTATAAAATCTGTGGTGTGAAAAATGGAAACTACCATAGAAAAGGATTCGGGCTCAAAGACGAAGTGGAGCCGGACCTCGTTGCGGCCTATGAGTCAAATCTAATCGCCAGGCTCAAAGAAGAAGGCAACAGTCTGACACGCAACGGTATCACCATCAGGCTGGCCAATGCTTTCGGCTTCTGCTGGGGGGTCGATCGGGCAGTCTCCATGGCTTACGAGACCCGGCGTCATTTCCCCGAGCGGCGTATCTGGATAACAAACGAGATCATTCATAATCCCCTGGTCAACTCTCATCTGGCGGGAATGGACATCGATTTCCTGCCGGTGACCGAAGCCGGGGGCAAAGATCTTTCCGGCGTGAACCCCGGCGATGTCGTCATCGTTCCGGCCTTCGGGGCATCAGTAGAGGAGATGCGAATCCTCGAGTCCCTGGATTGCGAGATCGTCGACACCACCTGTCCCTGGGTGTCAAGAGTCTGGAACCGGGTGATCAAGTATGGAGACGGCCGCTTCACCGCGATCATCCATGGCAAATACGATCACGAAGAGACCATTGCCACGAGCTCGAGAGCGATGACTTATCTGGTCGTCCAGAATCTCTCCGAGGCTCGATGGGTATGCCGGTATATTCTGGAAGGCGGATCCCGGGAAGAGTTTCTCGCCAAATTCGCCAAGGCGACCTCGACCGGGTTCGACCCGGATCGTGATCTGGAGCGGGTCGGGATCGCCAATCAAACTACCATGCTCAAGGGCGAGACCGAGCAGATCGGCAAGCTTTTCGAGAAGACGATGCTGAGCAAGTTCGGACCCGGCAAGCTCGACGATCATTTTCTTTCTCCCGGCGATACTATCTGCGATGCTACCCAGGAAAGGCAGGATGCCATGTTGACCCTGGTGGAGGAGCCACTGGAACTGATGATCGTCATTGGCGGATTCAATTCGTCCAATACCGGACATCTCCGGGAGATCGCCGAGACCCGTGGGATCCCTGCCTATCATATCGACGGGCCGGATTGCATAATCTCGCCGGAAGAGATCATGCACAAGCCTCATAGCACGCCCACCGCCGTCAGCGCTCGCGATTGGCTGCCGCCGGATGACGTCGTTATCGGTATTACAGCCGGTGCGTCCACTCCCAACCAGGTAGTGGCGGAGGTGATCGAGAGGCTGTTTTCTCTGCGTCAATCCGACAGCCCGGTCCCTGAACCGTACCGACCAGAATCGCACTGACCGGAATCCCACCATGACCGCATCCGTTCAAGAAGCCACCATCCTGAAAGCCTTTCGCCGGGAGCCGACCGAGCGCACTCCGGTGTGGCTGATGCGCCAGGCCGGCCGCTATCAGAAGGAGTACAGGGAGATCAGGGAGAAAGTAGATTTTCTCACTCTCTGCAAAACCCCCGAGCTGGCAAGCGAGGTCACGGTGATGGCAGTGCGGCAGCTGGATGTTGATGCGGCGATTATTTTCGCCGATATCCTTCTGCCTATGGAAAGTTTCGGTCTCGGGCTTCGTTTCGAGAAGGGCGACGGCCCGGTGATCGAAAGACCCATCGCTTCGGCGGCGGACGTAGAGCGGCTGCCCGCTCCTGATGCCGCCAGCGATCTCGATTATGTCAGTCAGGCTATCAAGATCACATGCAGAGAGCTGGATGGAGAAAAATCCGTCCCCCTGATCGGCTTTGCCGGGGCGCCGTTCACCGTAGCTTCTTATGCCATCGAGGGCGGCTCGTCGCGGTCGTTCGAGAAGACCAGGACATTCATGCACGCCGAGCCCGAAGCCTGGAGCCTGCTCATGAACAAGCTGGTGGCGTTCACCGCCGACTACCTCCTGGCGCAGATCGCCGCCGGCGCCGCGGCAGTGCAGATCTTCGACAGCTGGGTCGGTTGCCTTTCGCCGCTGGATTTCGAGCTCCATGTTCAGCCCCATCTGCAGTCTCTGATCCGCACTATTGGCGGTGCAGCACCAGTTATCTATTTCAGCACAACCAGTGCCGGCCTGCTCCCCTGCATAAGCCGTCTTGGCGCCGATGTCATCGGCGTGGACTGGCGAGTATCCCTGGGTGATGCCTGGCAGACCATAGGATTCGACCATGCCATCCAGGGTAATCTCGATCCCATGGTTCTTCTCTCCGACAGGAGCACGATCCGCCGCCACGCAGAGGATATCCTCCGCCAGGCGGATGGCAGGCCCGGTCATGTTTTCAATCTCGGTCACGGAATCCTGCCGGGGACACCGGTCGACAATGCCAGGTATCTGGTGGAGACGGTCCGCGAGCTTTCGTTCAGGCGCTGATGACAGAGCCCGGAAAGAAGGTGGCTGTGCTGGGCGCCGGGATCACCGGGCTGGCAGCGGCGCACAGGATGCTTGCCGGACCGGATTCTATCGAGCTCAAAGTCTTCGAATCCAGCGATCGGGCAGGCGGTGTCATCGATACTTTTAGAGACGAGAGCGGCACTGTCTATGAAGGAGGCCCCGACTCTTTCTTCAATGCCAAGCCGGAGGCTCTGGAGCTCTGCCGCGAGCTCGGTCTGGAATCGGAGCTGATCGGGCTGAGCGAAGCCAACCGGCGCTCACTCGTGGCGCATCGGGGAAGGCTCCACCCCCTGCCCGAGGGCTTCGTCATGCTGGCGCCGTCCAGAATCGGCCCCTATCTGGATACACCGTTGATTTCGCCCCTGGGCAAGGCGCGCTGCTTGATGGAGCTCGCCCTTCCCCGGCGCCTGACCCCGGGCGACGAGAGCGTCTCGGACTTCGTAGTGCGTCGTTTCGGAAGGGAGATGCTGACCAATGTCGTGGAGCCCATGGTCGGCGGCATTTATGTCGGTGACGTAGAGCGTCTCAGCGCCCGGGCAGCGATCCCGCAGTTCGTCGAGATGGAGCGGGAGCATGGCAGTGTCATTCGAGCGCTCATGAAAAGCAGGGGCAACGGCAGTACCGCCGGGGCGCGTTACGGACTCTTCTCGTCTCTCAAAGGCGGAATGGGAAGGCTGGTCGACAGGCTGGTGGAGACGATCGGGTCGCAGCGCATCGCTTTCGGCAAAGAGATCGGCGCTGTCTTCCGGCGGGACAGCCGGTGGAGCCTTCTAGACGCGTCCGGTGCCGAGCTCGGCAGTTTCGATGCTGTAATCGGTTGTCTGCCGGCCCAGGTCTCGGCTTCTCTTTTCAGTGAAGTAGATCGAGATCTGAGTGAAGCTCTCAGCGAAATTCAGGCGGCCAGCTCGGTGGTGATCAATCTGGTCTTCCCGGCTGGCTCGATCGAGTCGAAGGTCGAAGGCTTCGGCTTCGTCATCCCGCATAACGAGGTCCGCTCGATAATCGCCTGCAGTTTCACCAGTAACAAGTTTCCGGAGCGGTACGGGGAAGATGTCCATGTGTTGCGGGCATTTCTCGGCGGTGTGCGCAATGAGGGAGTGGTCGAAAAGAGCGACGATGATCTTGTAGCCCTGGCTCTTGGCGATTTGAGGGACTATCTTGGCATTAGCGAGTCTCCGCTGATTTCCCGGGTCCGGCGTTACAGAAAGTCCATGCCTCAGTACCTGGTCGGGCATCAAGAGAGAGTGGAGAGGATAGAGAGGGCTCTTGCCGGGCTTCCCGGACTGTTTCTGGCGGGCAGTTCCTACCGCGGCGTCGGCATATCGGACTGTGTCAGAAGCGGCGATGCGGCTGCCCTGGAAGCAAGCCGGTATATACAGAATCGCTGCGATTGAGTTAGATTAGACAGAGGCGACCGGAAGATATCGAATGGCGAAAGGACAGAAGAGCAAATCTGGCGGCGGTACCGTTAATCGCAAGAGCGGACCGTTCGCCAAGGCTTCGGGCGGTCCGGTCCTGGCTGTCATCGATATGGGGACGAATTCGTTCCATATGATCATCTGCCGGGCCCGGGCGAGCCGGGACGGTTTCGATGTGATCTCCCGAGTGCGGGACGCCACTCCATTCTTTCGCAAATCCCTGGTCAATCATTTCATCGATGACGAGGCTCAGGATGCGGCGGTAACCATCCTGGCCAATATGCTCAATCATGCCGACGCCCGGGATGCTTCGACGGTGGTGGCAGTGGCCACATCGGCGGTCAGGGAATCGCGCAACGGCCAGGACTCCCTCAATCTCATTCGCGCCGAGCTCAATCTCAATGTCCGGACGCTCTCGGGAAAAGAGGAGGCACGGCTGATTTATCTCGGGGTCCTCTTCAGCATGCCCGATCTGAGCGGGCGCTTTGCGATTGTTGATATCGGCGGCGGTAGCACGGAGATCATCGCTGCCGATCGCAAGACTTGCTATTTCGCCGAGTCCTACAAGCTCGGCGCGGCGCGTCTCACCCAGCGCTTCTTCCGCAAGACCGGACCGACCCCGGAGTCGATCGAGGAGCTTCATGACGAGGTTCGCGGCGAGCTCCGTCCGGCTGCCGCCGCGGTTATGTCCGCCGGTGGGTTCAAACAACTGATCGGCACGTCCGGGACAATCCAGGCTCTGGCCAAGCTCGACCGCGTTCGGATGGGAAAACCCAACCTCTCCCTGCAGGGATGGAAGATCCCTTTGTCCCGACTCACCGAGCTGGTCTCCTATATCGAGAGCCAGACGCTTTCGGGCGGCAAGATCAAGGGTGTGAGCAGCGACCGCAGTGAGACGATCCTCGCTGGAGCGATCGTCCTTCTCGAGACCATGCGCTCTCTCAATGCCGACTCGCTGACGGTTTGCACAGCCGCCCTCCGGGAAGGCGTGGTGGTGGATCGCTTCCTCCAGACCGGCTGGCTCAAAGGCGTCCTGGACGATCACCGCGATCCCCGCTCGGAGAGCGTCTATACCCTGGTCGACAAGTATGGCGCCGGGTACCAGCATGCCGAGCATGTCGCTTATCTGGCCTCGATCATTTTCGAGCAGACCCGCGGTGTCCTTCACGACTATACCGACGAGGAGGCTCATCTTCTCTGGGCCGCCGCCATGCTCCACGACATAGGCACTCATATAGGGCGTAAGGGTCATCACAAGCATTCTCACTATCTCATCCGTAACGGCGGACTGCTCGGGCATTCCGAGGAGGAGGTGGCGATCATCGCTTCGGTGGCTCGTTATCACAGAGGCTCCGAGCCCAAGGATACCCATGAGGCCTGGATCGGTCTCAATGAGTCTGCCCGTCCCCTGGTCGAGGACCTGTCCGCCATACTGCGTATCGCCGAAGCCCTGGACCGCAGTCACCGTCAGGTAATCGAGAACTTGAAAGTGACCATGAGCGCCCTGGACAAGAAAGGCCGGCGCCCACTGACCATCAGCCTGGTGCCCACGGTGGCAGAAGGCGAGGACTGCATGGCCGAGGCCTGGGCGCTGTCCGAGAAGAAAGCCTACTTCGAGAGCCGTTTCCAGGTTCGTCTGGAGCTTCTAGTCGAGACCTCATCGGCACTAGCCCAGTCCACAAGCGGCGCGGCGGGAAGAAGCCAGCCCTGATCAGTGGTTCTCTTCTTCGGCGCCTGCTGTGTTTTTCTCTGGCGCGTTCTTTTCTTCTGCGGTTTTCTCTTCTGCAGTTTTCTCTTCTGCAGTTTCTTCCTCTGCAGTTTCTTGCTCTGCAGTTTCTTGCTCTGCAGTTTCTTGCTCTGCAGTTTCTTGCTGCTTCCGGGCGGCTGCCTCGCCGGCGTCCGAAATCTGTCTTTCGGCGGCGAAGCGCACGATGTCTCCGACATTTCGTTTCTCGAGGAGAAGCCTCTCCGGGACCGAGAAGCCGAGCTCTTTGTCCAGGGCTGCCTTGATCTTGTCCCGGTTATCGGTGGTTACTCCCATCATGTACAGGTTCGAGCTGATCAGTACCCGATCCGACGAGCAGGATAGCTCTTTCATGAGCACGCGCCTGACCTGACCGAAGGCCCGGACCATGGAGTCCCGCTCCGGGTCCGGACCGGCTTGCTTCTTGCAGGCAAGCAGGTTGAGACTGAGGGTAAACGCCGTGACCAGGAGCACAGTCGAGAGAGGAATCGGTCTTATCTTCATAGACATAGCTTCATACTAGCTTATTGCAAGAATGGCGGTTTTCTGATTTCATTACATTCGACTCAATTAACTACCGGAGATTAGTAATGCGCAATATCGGAAACATCCTCGTCGCCCTCACCATTTTAGCGGTGACAGCACAGTCTCCGGCCAGGGCCGAGGATTCGGCGGTGAAGAAAGCCGGCAACGCTATCGCCTGGCCTTTCAAGAAGCTCGGTCAGGGTGTGAAAGCCGCCGGCAACGGAGTCAAGAAAGTCTTCACCCGCGGCAAGTAGTCCCGGAATCAATCAGTCCTACTGCAGGTCGGTATCCCTTGTGGTTGCCACCTGCTTGTGCATGCGCTCGGCCATTTTCTTGACGTTGCCCAGACGTTTCTTGAGCTTGCCCGAGGTGACCGAAGTCATGACGCCCTGCGGAACAGGGAATCCCAGATCCAGGTGAGTAGTCAGCTCCAGTACGGTGCAGGACTCCGAAGCTCCGGGGGAAAGCACCCAGCTGCCTTCCATGGCTTTGAACCGGTCCGAGGAGATGAGCTTGTAATCGATTCGCTTGAGTGGCACTTCCGCATTGTGCATCTGGCAGACAGCGGTGCCGATTACCGGTATGAGCTTGAATTTCTGCTCCAGACGGCAATGATTCTCGTGGCTCTCGAGAATCTTGCTGTACTCGATGTCCGGATCTTTCTGACGCTCTTCGTGGACAGTCTTCCAGACGATGTCGGCCGGGGCGTTGATCAGAGTACGGCCGGTGATGAAGGTCTTGTCCCCATCACGCTTCTCGGTAATTATCTCGACGATTTCCTTTTTCGCCTGTTTGCGAGCTTCAGCGGGAAGCCCGCAGAGCGTCGCGACCATGGCGATGGTTGCGCATGCGGTGGCTCCGCGAAGGAAGTGTCTTTGTTTCCACATCTATAGCACCATTTTAGCTGCGGACATATCCAAAAACAAGAGCTCAGACGCCTATCGGTATGAAACGGGGTACCAGACGGCGCCAGCCCATATTCTCGGCATATTGCTTATAGGGCTCGCCCAGAGCCTCGATGAGGAGCTCCTCTTCGTATTTGGCACGGCGCAGCCAGAGGGGTGCCACCATGATTATGGTGAACAGGGCGCAGAATATCGAGGTGCAGGCCAGGGATGCTCCCAGGAGGCACTGGATGATCCCGGAATAAGCCGGATGCATGACGAAAGCCAGGAGCCCGGTGTCCCTGACCGTATGATTCTCCATCACTTCGGCATCAGTGGAGAAGAACTCTCCCAGGGAGTACCAGCCGCCTATCATGAAAATCAGACCGCTTATGAATATCGCTATGCCGAGCCAGGAGACGATCAGGGTGGCGCCGGCTGGATCGCCGCCGGCGCTGAGAGTGATGAAGGGGGTGAGACCGGTGGCCTGGGGAAAGAGACCGTTATAAGCCAGCCCGCTGAAGACGATGAGGAAAATGGTGAAGACCGATACGAGCTGGGGCGCTCTCTGGATGAGGAATTTCTGCTCGTACTTGACGCCCTTGCCGCGGCGGCAGAATCCCTTGAACAGGACCGGAGCCGCCAGCACCGCCCCGATAGCGAACAGGATGACGAGTACCAGGGTTGGCAGGTTCAGGTGAATCAATCTTGTATCTCCTTCTTGATGGTTTGCGAGACTTGCTTGTCCTTGATGTTTTTCACGTCGCCTTTCATGGTGAACAGCTGGTCCGACAGGGTCCGGTTGGTGACCAGCTTCTCCCAGGTGGCGAAGGAATGGAGACCGCCTTCGTCGTTATAGTCCCACCACTTCACAGGCAGAAGGCTCGAGGAATCCACCGCCACCCTCTTCCAGAGCTTGCCGCTCTTGTGGAGGTCGAGAATATGAACCGAGCTCGAGCCGGCTCCCAGATCGATGGGGACCTTTGTGACGTGCGTTTTGACGCCTTGCTTCACGAAAGCGCGCAGGGCCCTGGCAAGCGACTTGAGGTCGGACTGGACCATGGGATGCCCGTTGGCGGAGCGCAGAAGTCCGGATTCGGGATCGAGCTCCACGACGAACAGTTTCAGACCGCCGCCCAGGTGGGCTCTCACCTTGCCGTTTCGCCCCAGGATGGCCACGGCGCCCTTCTTGTATGGACCCTTTTCCTCGAGCCTGATGAGACCGGGCTCCTTGTAGTAGAAATCGCCTCTCTCGACAATGGTCTTCTTGTCTTTGAAGACTTTCATCGTGTAGTCGAAGGAATAGCAGTCCATGTCGTCGGCAGCCTTGTTCATGCGCTCGATGAACTCGCGGCCGTCCACCTTGTCGGCGGTAATCTTTGATTCGGCCAGCCGTCCGAGATTGAGGGCTACGGCAGCCGCGTCTTCCCCGGCCGTGGCCGGCAGGCAATGGCAGAGAAAGGCAAACAGCGCCGCCGTTGCCCCCATGATTATCGCTCTGACTCCGGTCATAGGCTGTGCGCACCTGTGAGCTTCCTGGGCCCGGGAAGTTGCCATAATCCGTAGATCGCCTCCAATAATTTCTCTACCTGCTCGGGCATCTCGTTAGGAGGGTCCACATTAAGAGTATCTATAGTACGTTTGATCCAGATGGCATGCCTGGTGTTCGGCCGAGCATGCAGTTTCAGCCAGGCCAGTCCTTCTTCCATGTCGATCCGGCAATCCTGGGGGTTGGCCTCGAAATAATGCTCGAAGAAAGGATAGGAGTGCCGGGCATAGGTGGTGGCTGCCAGCTCGGCGGTGACGATGGCGAAAATGCCGTCCCGCAGGTCCCCTGTTTTGCAATAGCGGGTCATCAAGCCGGTGAGATGGGCGGTGCTCTCCTCCGGTTCGGTCTCCAGCAGCTCTTCCCGCTCGAGCCCGGCAAGCTGGCACTGCTTGAGATAGAGCCCCTGGTAGTAGAGATCGCCGTCGCTGAGATGATCGAATAGCTGGCGGGTGTGGACCATCTCGCCGGGCAGCTTGTCCCGGACCGCCTGAACATTAGCCGGCAGATCCGAGATGAAAGGCCAGAGGGTGAGACAGAGCTTGCGGCCAGTCGAAAGTGTCTCGGCGCTCTGCTCGAGGTTGACTATGAAAGGGCTTCTGGCGCAGCCAGCGTTGAGCTTGTCGAGTAAGTCCGCCAGCCAGGGGCACATTCGGGAGTTGGATGACATTGAGATAGGTTAAGCAGTCAAGGGCTATTAGTCCTACAGGTTACTACGATTTCTAAAAGACTTGATTTCTAAGCGCTAATCTTCTTTACCAATCGTTCACCATTCGTTAAGTGTTCTTTAGACTGGTCTCTTGAAAGCCTGTGCCGGTAGCAGCGCAAGTGCTAAACTCATCTAGCCCATTGAGAGAATTGCGTTTTGAAAGATCTCGCTTCCATACCACTGCCTGAGTTGCGATCAGCGCCCAGACATGTGAAAGAGCCGGAGATTCTATGGCACCGGGCCGACGACGGAGTGCAGCTCGGATGCCGGATCTGGCGGGGCGATAGCGGCGCGCCGGTGGTCCTCTACCTTCATGGTATCGAGGGTCACAGCCAGTGGTTCGAGAACTCGGCCAGCGCTCTCAACGAGAAAGGCGTGACTGTCTACGCACCGGATCGGCGCGGCGCCGGGATGAATCCCAGGGACCGTGGCCATCTGGGAAGCTATAAGACCTATCTGGGAGACATCTACAAGCTTCTCGGTCTGATAAGCGTGGACCATCCCGGTCACGCCGTGGTGGTCTGGGGCCATTGCTGGGGCGCCAAGGCAGCCGCTCTCGTCTGCCGTGAAGTGGACGAGAAGACCAGGCTCAAGGAAGACGGCGTCGCCCAGGGATATCCGGTATCCGGGATGGTCCTGAGCTGTCCGGCTATCTACACCAGGGTGGACTTCGATATGAAGACAAAGCTCACCATCGCTTTCAATCATCTCATGGGAGATCGAAGGGCCCTGAGAAAGTTCGATATCCCGATCAAGTCCACCATGTTTACCGACAACCCCACTTATCTCGGTTATATCGAGAAGGATCCGATGCGGATACGGGAGGCCACCTCGACGTTCTTTTTCGAGAGCTTCATGCTCTCCCGGTTGAGCCAGAAGGCTGCAAGCAGGATCAGCCTGCCCACCCTCATACTCCAGGGCGGCTCGGACCAGATCGTCGATATTCCGAAAGTCGAGGCGTGGCTTTCGCGTACCGGCTCCGCCGACAAATCGATGCGAATCTTTCCGGAAGCTCATCACTCCATCGAGTTCGATGAGACCTGGTTCAAGGAATACATTCATCTCGTTTCTGGTTGGATTCAAGCCCGCTCCCCGGTAATTGTTTGAGGTCGAGTGTGACCCATGAGAATCAGCAACATAGAAGTCGCGGCAATCACTTTGCCATTTCGTCTGTCCTTTGGACATTCCCTGGCCTCGCGCAATAATTCTCAGAATGTCCTGGTGAAAGCAGAGGTGGTGGATGAGGCCGGCAATACCCATGTCGGTTACGGCGAGAGCATCCCCAGGGACTATGTCACCGGTGAAACCATCGATGGTGCCCTGCGCGCCATTCGCGAGGACTATATCCCGCGGCTCATGGGCCGGGAATTCGAGACACCTCTGGCGGTGCTCGTCTTTCTTTCCAGCACTTTCGAGGAGCTCGGTCTCAAGAGTCTTCCGCGCGGCGCCTCGTGGTGCGCAGTGGAGATGGCGATCATGGATGCCGTGGCCCGGGCCAATTATCTCAGTTTCGCTTCCCTGCTTTCGATCTGGGACATTACCCGGACTCGGAGCGACGCCGGGACCACCGCTTCGATCCAGCGCTCAGTCCAGTACGGGGGCGTGATCCCTTTCGGCGGCACCCTCACCTGGGCTGGTATCCTGCTTTTCTTCAAGTATTTCGGGTTTCCCACAGTCAAGATGAAAGTCGGTCGCGACTGGGAGAAGGATGAGTTCAAATTGAAGATGGCTCGTTCCATCCTGGGCGATGATGTTGTTTTGCGGGTGGATGCGAACTGCGCCTGGACCGTCGATGAGACGATTTATTTCGCCGAGAAGATGCGGCGCTTCAAAGTGTCTTCCATCGAGCAGCCGGTGGAGCCCGAGAATATCGAGGGGATGAAAAGGCTCACGGCGGAGCTTCCCGAGACACTGGTCGCCGACGAGTCCCTCTGCACCGTCGAGCAGGCTCGCCAGCTCATCGAGGAGAGAGCCTGCGATGCTTTCAACATCCGGCTCTCGAAAGTGGGTGGCGCGCTTGTCGCCTGCGAAATCGCCGATATGGCCTCCGCCAGTGGTGTCGGGGTGATGCTCGGCGCCCAGGTAGGCGAGTCGGCCCTTTTGAGCTCGGCAGGACGAAGCTGGGCTGCTGTGAAGGGACCCTTCGATAATTGCGAAGGCTCTTTCAATCGTTTTCTTCTCCGTCGTGACCTGACGCGACAGGATGTTACTTTCAGGCGGGGAGGCAGCGCCCCTCTATTGAGCGGTTACGGGCTCGGAGTCGATGTCGACGACAGGCTCCTCGATCGTTGCATAACCAGCCGGGAGCCGCGCCGGCGCAGCACGCTCGTGGGCGGCTCGGTGTGACCAGCCGCATAGGAGAACCGGGGGAAAGCATTTGAATCTGAGCAATCTCGATATAACCATTGGCCAGGCGATTCGCAAGCACACTCATGTGCGCCGTTTCTACAGGGCTCTCAAGAACCCGGGCGAAGTCCAGAGAGCTATGCTGAAGCGGATAATCGCCCGCAACGTGCAGACCCGATTCGGCGACGACCACGATTTCGCCGCAATAGACTCTTACGAGCGCTACCGCCGTCACGTGCCCGCCAGGGATTACGAATACTTCCGTCCCTATATCGAGCGAAGCGCCAGGGGAGAGTCCCGGCAGCTCACCGTCGAGAGCCCTTTCATGTATGCCACTACTAGCGGTACCACCGCCAAGCCCAAGTTCGTGCCGATCACCCGCCGGCACCTCCGGGACTATACGCATGCTTTCCAGATCCACAACTACCATCTGATCGAGAGCTTCGAGAAGGCCGCCAGTGGGCGCTTCCTGATAATAGTCTCGAACGACGAGGAAGGCAGGGTCGAGTCCGGATTGCCCTATGGAGCGGTTTCGGGAATGCTCAACCGCAATCAGCCGGCGATCATCCGTCGGCATTTCGCCATGCCCTTCGAGATCTGCAAGATCAAGGATGTGGACCGCAAGTATTACATGATGCTGCGAACGGCATTAGCCGAGAATGTCACGGCGATTCTGGGATGCAACCCGTCGAGCCTTCTCTTGCTGGCCGATCAGCTCCGGGAGCACGGCGACGAGTTGATCGAGGACCTGGGAAGAGGCACTATCAACCCTGCCTACCTTCCCGGCGGAGGGCTAGACCGGGCTTTCGACTATTGTCTCAAGCCGGCTCCGGATCGGGCTCGAGAGCTCGAGCGGATCTTGCGTACGGACGGCCGGCTCCTGCCCCGCAGGGTGTGGCCCGAGCTGTCGGTGATCTCCTGCTGGAAGGGCGGTCCGATGTCTTTCTACCTGGAGCGTCTTCCCGAGTTCTACGGACCGATCCCGGTGAGAGATTTCGGCTATATGGCCTCCGAGGGACGGGGCTCGATACCGATAAGCGATGGTGGCGCCGGTGGTGTGCTGGCGGTGACCAGCCATTTCTTCGAGTTCGTGGCGGAAGAAGATATGGACTCAGAGAATCCACGCTTTCTTCTCGCAGACGAGTTGAGAAGAGGCGGGCGCTACTATATTTTCTTCACTACCTCGGGCGGTCTTTACCGTTATAACATCAACGATCTGGTGGAGGTCGTCGATTATCTCGACAATACGCCGATCATCGAATTCCGACGCAAGGGTCTGGGGGTGAGCTCGATCACCGGCGAGAAAGTCACCGAAGAGCAGGTTCTCGCCGCGGTGCGCTCTTCGGCTGCCGAGCTCGACGGTGACGGAGTCGCGCACTTCACCGCCGAGGTCAGGCTCGGCTATCCGCCCTATTATATTTGCTATGCCGAGTTCGGAAATAGCGGCTGCGATCTGGAAGAGTCCTCCAGGGGACGTTTCGAGGCCGAATTCGATCGCAGCCTGCGGGAGCAGAATCCGGAATACGAGGACAAGCGGGCCAGCAGGCGCCTGGAGCGCCCCCGCCTGCACCTCCTTCCCCGGGGCACCTACACTCGCCTGCGCCAGCAGCGGGTGTGCGAGGGGGCGCCGGAGGCGCAGGTGAAGATTCCCCTTCTGACCAGCCACGATGTTTTCACGAAGAGGCTCGAGGCTCTTGATCCAGAGCTGGTGCTCGAGCTCGCCCGGAGGAGTTGATACCATGGCCGATGAAGCCCAATCCCAGTCCCAATCCCGACCTAATGTAGCGATCACCGGCGCCACCGGTCTGGTGGGAGCCAGTCTGGCGAAGTATCTCGCCGATCGCGGCTACGGCGTCACGGCTCTTGCCCGCAATCGCGAGAAAGCCGAAGCCCTGCTCTCCGGTAGCGGAGCCAGGATCGAGACCATCCCTGACATTCAGGATGTCGGATCTCTGAGCGAGAGGCTCCGGGATATCGATGTGCTTGTGCACGCTGCCGGGAGCGTCGACCCTTACGGCAAGAGAGAGACGATCTTCGCCATCAATGTCGGTGGCACCAGGGCAGCCCTGGCCGCCGCCGCCAGGCAAGGAGTGAAACAGTTCATCCATATAAGCAGTCTGTCGGTCATCACCGGGCAGGGCGACCAGTACGATGTGGACGAGTCCGCTCCCCTCACCAGATGCGGTGAGGCCTACGCCGACTCGAAAGTCGAGGCGGAGGAGCTCGTGATGAGCGAGGCATCAGCCGGCGAGATCGAGGTGACGGCTCTGAGACCGGGCTTCATCTACGGACCCGGCGAGCGAGCCTGGCTGCCCCGGCTGATCAACTCGATCTCTCGCGGCAAGGCCATGCTCATCGACGGAGGCGCCAAAGAGACCAATGTCATTTATGTGCAGAATCTCAACCGCGCGATAGAGGGCGCGATTCTCAATGAGAACGCTTACGGCAGAGTCTACAATCTCACGGATGGCGAGAAGATCACCAAGAAAGTGCTCTTCGATACCATCGCCGATTGTCTCGGCTTGCCGAGGGTGAAGAAGAAGATCCCATCGGTGGTGGCAAAGCCGGCTTGCGAGATCATCTCGACCATCGCGCCTTTCCTCGGACCCGACAAGCAGAGAGCGCTGGCCCGATTCTCGAGAGCGGCCTTCCGCCTGGCCGGAGTCAACCAGGGATTCTCCATCGCGAGGGCCGAGACTGATCTGGGCTATGTCGATCGGATACCGTTCAATGAAGGAATGAAAGAGACGCTCAGCAAGGAGGGACAATGGGTAACAACGGATGCAAAACCGGCGGCGTCGAGAGTATAGAGAGAGGCTGTCAGCTCTCGAGCTTTGTCGCTGATTATTGCCACAGGCATGCTCATCCGGTCAATGCCGTCCTCCATTTAGTCGGCGTGCCGGCGGCTTTTGCAGGGTTTTTCTATTTCTTCTCCGGCCGGGACCGTCTCAAAGGGGGCGGGTTGATCTTTCTCGGCTATCTGCTGCAGTATCTGGGTCATCGGGCGCAGGGCAACGAGGTCGGTGAGGTGACCCTGGCCAGGTCCGTCTACCGGCGGGTGAAGAAACTGGCGGGCAAATGAGCGCGGAGCCGATTACGGTCCTGGTGGACGGCGCCACCGGCTATCTGGGCAGCCATCTCGCCGCCGCGCTCTGCCGGCGCGAAGGTTTCAGGGTGCGCTGTCTCGTCCGCGAGAAGTCCAACCCCGCCGATGTCGCTTTCCTCGAGAGCCTGCCGGTCGAGGTCGTCAGGGCCGATATCTCTGTGCGTCCCGAGAGCGCCTCCAGGCTGGAATCGGTGTTCGATGGCGTCGGCGCCATCGTTCATTTGATCGGCAGTATCGCACCCGGGCGCAACCAGAGCTTCGAGGCTCTGCACCAGGGGATCACCAACGCGATGATCAATTACGCCCGGCAGTATGCGATACCGAAAATGGTGCTGGTCACCGCTTGTGGTACCAGAGCCGATTCGCCCTCGGCTTATCACCGCACCAAGTGGCTGGCCGAGGAGGCGCTCCGGGGTTCGGGACTGAGCCATGCCATACTGAGACCGTCGCTGATAGTCGGGCGCCAGGTCGGCAATCGTGACAGCAAGCTCGTGAAGCGGCTCCTGGAGCTGATCCGGACCAGACCGGCGGTGCCTCTGGTGGAAGGCGGAGCAGCGAAGATTCAGCCTGTTTTCATAGGCGATCTCGTCGATGCCATCATCGCCTGTCTCGAGGAGGACAGGCAGGGCACCTTCGAGATCGGGGGCGGCGAGATAATCGCCATGAAGGACCTGGTGGGACGTCTGGGCGCGCTTCTCGAGATCAAGACCAGGGTGGTGAGACTGGCCAGACCGGTGGCCATGCTGGTTGCGCAGGCTATGGAGGTTTTTCAAGAGGTACCGACATTAAGCAAGGACCAGGTGATACTTTCGCTGGCGGACAACATATGCCAGACTAATAGCCTCGCGGACCTCATCGGTCGCGAGCCCACCCCGCTAGCCGACGCGCTCTCTACTTATATACCGGCTGTCCGGGCGGACTCTAGTGAAGGAAGGCGACTCGATGTCAACGGAAAGTGAAGCCGGCAGGAAGGTTCTGGTAACGGGAGCAAGCGGCTTCATTGGCACCAATCTGGTTCGCCGTCTGGTTGACGAAGGTTATCGGGTCCGCACTTTCGGGCGCTCCGGCAATCCTCCGAAAGGTCTCAGGGAGCTGGACATCGAGCATATGAGCGGCGATGTCACGAACAGAGACGCTGTGGAGGAGGCTGTAAAGGACATCGAGATCGTATTTCATCTGGCCGGGCTCGTGTCTTATAAAAGCAAGGACGAGCAGCGTCAGATTGCCGTCAATGTCTTCGGCACCAAGAACGTCATGGAGGCTGCCCTGCGGCATGGCGTCAAGCGAGTGATCCATACCAGCTCGATTGCCGCCATGGGCCTGCCGGAGCCCGGCAAGATAGCGGATGAGACCATCCAGTACAACCTCGGGGGCAGAGGTCTCAATTACTGCGACTCGAAATATGCGGCCGAGCTCGAAGTCCTCAACGCCTGGAAGAAAGGTCTTCCCGCTCTCATTCTCAGTCCCGGGATCACGCTCGGGGAGGGCGATACCCACGCTCACCACCACGCCATCGTCCGGTCGATGGCGAAGCGCTCTCTGATATTCGTGCCTCCGGGCGGAGTGACATTCTCCGATATAAACGATGTCGTGGATGCGCATCTGGCGGCTATCGAGAAAGGGCGGACCGGCGAGCGCTACTGCCTGGTGAGCGCCAATCTCACTTTCGCCGACGCGGCCCGGACCTTCGCCCGGGTCAGCGGCGTGAAGGCCAATATAGTGACTGTTCCCGGATCGGTTCTGCTCGCTCTCAGCAAACTGGCCGAGAAGGCCGGACGGCTCTTCCGGCGGGAGTTTCCCCTTTCCAGCCAGCAAGCCTGGCTCGCCCAGCACAATATCTTTTTCAGCTCGGCGAAGGCGGAGGAAGAGCTCGATTTCAAGCCCACTGATTTCGAGAGCACCATAAGAAGAACGTCCGATTATTATCTAGCCCGGTAACATTGAGGAAACCCGAGTTAGAGTGCCCTCCAAGAGGGTACAATTATGCTAGCCGGCGTCGATTGCAAACATGGATCCCTAAAGCTTCAGGAAGGTAGACGCTTTGGTCAGTAGTGTAGCTGGTGCAGGCAATATCCCGGATAACTCATCGTCCCAGGCGCAGGCCAGGACCGAAACCGGCAAGCCTTACCCCTGGATAATCAATCCTGTTTTCGATTTTGCTTTCGTGACCGGCGGAGGAGTCCTCTGCCTGATGCTGGTCAATTATTTCTTCCTGGGCTGGACAGTCCCGGTGGAGATGAACAGCCGGACATCGGTCTTTCTGATCACCTCGATGTTCCTCACCCAGCATCTTTTCGCCGATTCGCACAACACCGCGACCTATATGCGGATCTGGGGAAGCCCCGAGGATCGCCAGCGTTTCAAGTTTTACAGGACCTGGCTGGTATATTCCTGTATCCCGATCTTCATCCTCGGTCTGACCAAGCCCGAGTTCACCAGCGGTCTGGTCTATCTCTATCTGATCACGGTGTTCTGGCATTATGCCGCTCAGACTTTCGGGATATCACTGATTTACGCTTACAAGCGGGGCTATATCCTCAACGAGCTCGAGAAGTTCATCTTCCGCTGGTTCATTCTCTCCATGAGCGGCTTCGTAATCGTGCGATTCCTGACATTCCAGGATTTCAGCCCGCGCAACTTCTATGGTGTGCCGATTCCTTTCTGGGGCCCTCTGCCCATAGTCTTCTTCAATGTCTCGCAGTTTCTTTTCATAGGCTTCACGGTCCTTTTCATTTTCGTGGTAGTGCGCAAATTCATCCGGGACAAGCAGCTCATACCGCTTCCCTCGGTTCTTTTGGTCCTCACCGTCGCCTGCCTCGGTCTCTCCAAGGACACAGCCAATGCCATGATGTGGTTCTACGTGCCCGGGGTTTTCCACGGCAGCCAGTACCTGGCGGTATGCCTGGCCTATTATCTGAAGGAACGGGGCATGCCCGAAGGGATGACTACCTGGGACATAGGCAAGCTCGCCGCCTCGGCGCCGGGGCTCAAGTATGTAGGGACGGTCATACTCACCGGCTGCTTCTTCTATGTCGGTATTCCGCACTTCTTCTCCCAGCTCGGATTCGATTACGGGATGATCGGCGGGCTGGTTCTCGGAGTGGTGAATTATCACCATTTCATCACTGACGCAGCTATCTGGAGATTGAGGGACAAACGTTGCCGCAATCTTCTTCTGGCCTGAGGTCATCCGAGTTCAATTGGTATACTGGTAGCAGTTAGCCCCGCAGTGTGGCCGCGCTAAGCTAGGGAGGCTAAGAAGGAATCTTGGTTAGCAGCACAATTCCTATTTCGGGATTTCGAGAAAGAACTCCGGCACAAGCCCAGGAGAAAATCAAACCGTACGCCTGGATAGTCAATCCCTGGTTCGACACTCTCTTCGTGTTCGGGGGATTCCTCTGGATACTTTTCGGGATTCACTTCCTCACTTACGGCTGGAATCCTGTTGACGAGCATGTGCCGGTCATGGGGGCTTTCGCCGTCAGCACCTTGATGGTCGCCCTGGGGGTCTTCGGCCAGCATGTCTTTGCCGACAGCCATACCGTGGCCACTTATATGAGGATCTACGCGACGCCTGAAAGTCGCAAAATCTTCAAGCTCTACGCTTATTATCTCCCCTGGCTCTCTCTGACCCTTCTCACCCTGGCCCTGCTCTTCAGGGAAGCCGCCGGCATCGTGGTCTATGTCCACCTGATGTGGGTTTTCCAGCATTATGTCGGGCAGTGCTACGGAATCGGCTTGATTTATTGCTACAAGCGCGGCTATTACCTCAACAATGTCGAGCGGGAGATCTTCCGCTGGTTCATGCACGGTCTTTCCATAATCGTGATCACCCGCATTCTCTGCTATCGCGAATTCAGCCCCTATGTCTATTTCGAGACCCAGGTGCCCTTCTGGGGACTGCCCCCCTTCATCGCCGAGATGGGCCAGGCTTTCTTCATTGTCATGAGCGTGCTCTTCGTGGGCATGATCATCCGGAAATACCACCGGGACGGGCAGCTTATGCCTGTGCCCTGCCTGGGAGTGGTTCTCACCGTGGTGGGTATCGGTCTCTCGGTGGGCATGGCTTCGTCCATGGTCTGGATCTACGGCCCGCCCTTTTTCCACGGCAGCCAGTACCTGGCGGTCTCCCTGGGTTTCTATCTCAAAGAGAAAGGCATTCCCGAGGGCATGGCGGTGCAGCACATATGGCAGGAGTGGTTCAAGCCCAGAGCCCTCAAATACTGGGCCTATACCATCGTCGCCGGGATGTTCATCTATGTGGTGGTGCCACATTTCATGATGTATTTCGGCTTCACTTTCGCCATGGTGGCAAGCTCCATCCAGGCCTGCATCAATTTCCATCATTTCGTATCCGACGCTGCCATATGGCGATTGCGGGATCAACGTTGTCGAGAGATTCTGATAGCCTGATCCGATAGAACAGGACCGCCCGTCCCTGCTAAACTCACAAGAATGAAAGATCCAAGTAGCAGCACCAATCTAGGAGAAGATGACGCCCTGGTACGCTTTCGCGGACCACTGATCGCGCTTGCCCTGGCGATTATCGGCTTCGGTCTCTATTACGGCTACAGAGTCATGTCCGACAAATACAGTGTCAAGCCCGAGAAGCTCTTCACCGACACTTTCGAGGACAACTTCACCAGCGTCAGCAATTTCAAGGGAGGGGGCGAGGTCTCGGGCTCCCACGATACCTGGCTCTATTTCAAGATGACCAAGGAAGCCACTCTCCGGAACAAGGACCAGTTCACCGGTGAAGACAGGGAAGAAGTGGCGCGGCGCTGGTTCATCAAGCTCTTTCCTGATTCGGAGGGGCTCCAGCCCATCAATTATCAGTATCTCAAGCTCAAGAGCCGGATCGACAACCAGACTGACCATATCAACCATTACTGGTATCTCTACAACTGGCGTACCGACGAGCATTACTATCGGGACTGGGGCTATTGACCGAGAAGGAAGCTTCCGAGCTCAAGCCCGAAAGCCCGGGTGACAGGACTTTTGCTCAGCTACGCCTGGCTTGCTACCTCACCGTCGCGGTGGTGGTGGCCCGCCTGCTCTATACCTCTATCCTCCATCCGCTCAAGATCGGCTGGGATCCGGCTCTGCATCTGCATGCCGCTATCCTGATCACCCAGGGCAGAGTGCCTTATGTCGACATGTTCGACGTCAATCCTCCCCTGATCTGGTATCTGGACACCATACCCGCCTTTGCCGCCCGATGGTTCTCGCTGCACCCGACCCAGGCTTTCGGATTCTTCCTGACATTTCTGATCGGTCTTTCAGCCTTTCTGTGCACCTATCTTCTCTTCAAGCGCGGCAACAAGCAGGAGGCGATATTTTTCCTGCCTTTCGCCATCGGTATCTGTGCTTTCAATTTCTTTCTGCGCTTCGATTTCGGGCAGAGAGAAGACATCTTCGTGCTGCTCTATATGCCGTTTTTCGTGCTCCGCTGGCTGACCTGGAGCGGCCGGGGTCAGTTCGGTACCGGTCTCAAGATTGCCGTGGGCATCATCGGTGGTCTGGGGGTCTGTCTCAAGCCCTATTTCCTCATTCCGGCGGCTCTCACAGAGCTCTATTATGTTCTCGATCACCGGCGACTGAAGCCGCTCATCAGCACCGAGACCATAGCCTGTGCCCTGGTTGGTTTCGCCTATATGGGCCATTTTTTCCTGGCACCACAAGAGATGCGGGAAAATTATCTTGGTTTCATCGTGCCGGCTTTCCAGCTCGGCTACAACTTCTGGGATTGCTCCCTGGCGGCTATGTTTTCGCCGCCGGACAAGCGCAATGTCTTCTTCCTGATGACCGGCGCCATACTTCTGGCCCTGGCCATGCGCCGCCGCTCGGGACTCTTTCTGCCTCTGGCGATTTTCTGCCTGACTTCGAACATCGCTTATCTCATCCAGTTCAAAGGCTGGACCTATCACAATCAACCGGTCTTCGCCTCGGCTCTCATGCTTGCTTATATGCTCGCCGGCTATCTGATCTATCTGGCTTTTCGCGAGCTCAAGAAGATGTTCTCTCTTTCCACATCCCTGTTCATCTTTTGCGTGCCGGTGCTCTTTCTCGGGTATGGCATCTATGATGCGGCGGTGGATACCATCGACACTTTCCAGTCCGAGAAGTTCGATCTCGACCGGATCGGCTACAGCGGCTTCTGTCCACTTAAAGACGTGGAGTCGCCTTTCCTTGATATAGTTCTCGACAACACCAGGCCCGGCGACTCGGTGGTCTTCATGTCGAACGGAGTGCAGCCCGAGTATCCGTTCGTGACGCAGCTCGGGCTCAAGCCAGGCTCCCGGCATCTTCACTGCGTCATTCTGTCGGTGCTCCAGTACATCAAAGACGAGCGACCGGATACCCCGTTCAACCGGGCTCTCTACGATCACACTCCGGAAATCATCCGGCAGTACGGCGAGGACATCGAGAACAACAAACCGGAATTGGTCCTTATCCAGAACTCGCCGGTGGGAGACTATCTGGAGCCTTTTCAATTCGTCAGCAAATATTTGAGAGATTACAAGCAGATCGACGAGATCGATTCTTTCCGGGTATTCCGTTTAGATCCACTCAAGAAGCTTCAGGGATTCGATGCAGGTAATAGCCAGAACGTCACGGGTCAGTAGGACCGCCAGCAAAGGGGCTCGCCTCGCCACCATCGCCACTGTGCTGGCGATACTCCTGGTCATTCTCGCGCATATTCTCCTCCACCCCCTTCTCATTCCCGCCGAGGCGGCGGTCCACCTCCAGGGAGCCCTTCTGATGGTGAACGGAAAGCTTCCTTATGCCGATTTCTTCGTGCTTTCCTCGCCGGCTATGCTCTATCTTCTCTTTCTGCCGGCGGCTGTAAGCGAATTGATCAATATCCACCCTGTTCTCGTTTTCAATCTTTTCGTCTTTGTTATCCTCTTGCTTTCTCTTCTCGGTTGTAAAGCCGTTCTTCTCGATCATAAGAGTCGCGACCAGGCAAGCGCCCCTTATTTTCTGATCTGCTTTGCTGCTCTCAGCCTGCTTTTCATCAGCGAGTTCGGCCAGGCTCATCATCTCCTGATGCTCCTCACCATACCTTATTTCCTCTGCCGTAAAGCGAGCTTTTGCGGGCAGATCCTTGGGCCCCGCCTGCTTGTCGCCTGCGGTGCGGCAGCCGGGATCGGATTTTCCCTCGAGCCTCTATTCGCCCTTCTCTTTATCGCCACCGAGCTGGTCTGGTGGGTGGAGAAGCAGAGCCTCAAGCCGTTCTCCAGCTATGACTTCACTTCCTGCGCCCTGGTGCTGGCTATCTATCTTTCGCACTTCATCATGATCCCGGCCCCCATGAGCAGTCTCTACGCCGCTCTCGCTCTGCCCCTCTTGATGTACGACTACAAGCACTGGTGGGACATACTCAGCTATGTGGACAAGACCCCGGACAGAAGAGATCTGGTTTATTTCATGATCGTTGCCGTGACCGTGGCTCTGGGTCTGCGCAAATGGTGCAGCCTGATCGTGCCGATGGTGGTGATTGCGGTGGCATCTTTCGGGATCTTCATCTTCGAGGGGCACATGCTCACTTTCCAGGCTATTCCCTTCGTTTATGGAGCAGCTCTGGCAGCAGCTCTGGCCCTGGGAGCCGTGCTCAACTGGATATGCGGAATATTCAATCAGAGCCTCCCTGCTCGTGCCATCGCGGTGGCTGCCGGGCTGGCGGCCCTGGGAGGAATTTTCTATCAATGGAGCCAGCTATCGGGGGTGGAGTATCTCAGCCTTTCAGATCAGGGCTATCCGGGCAATGCTCCGAAAAGCGATCTCGCTAATTTTGCCGAGCAGATCCTCAAAGAGACCCGGCCGGGCGACCGCGTTCTCGTGCTCAATCCCAGAGCCAGACCGGCTTATCCCCTGCTTCTTCAGTTGGGACGCAAACCCGCTTCCTGCGGGCTTCTGACCGCCGAGCCCCTGAGCATCTCGGAGCGTATAACACCTCTCGAGCCTCCGGAGACCGCCGGTCCGCTCGGCTATCATATGGACATGGTCCTTGAGAAGCTCGATAAGGACTTGAGCGGAAGGGACAGACCGGCGCTCGTTCTTTATGATCAGGAGACCATGGGTGTCATCCTGGAGAATCGCGGTCTCAAGGACAAGATTCTCAAATACTACGCTCCCATCGAGATGGCGGACTGGAATCTGGACAAGGGCGTGCATCCTGCCATCGAGTATCTCGGATTCAAGTATCCCCTCAATGTCCTCAAGCTCAAGCCCGAGTTCGACTCGAGATCCGGGAAGACGAAAAAGGATAGATAGAAATGCCTCGCCGTGCTAGATTTCGACAGAGCCTGAAAAAGTGATGCGTCGAAAGCTCGTTTTGCTCCTCTCGATTCTCCTCTGGTGCAGCCCTCTGTTATCCAGCCCTCTGTTATCCGGTTCCGGTGCCCGGGCGCAGAGCAGCGATTCTTCAGGAGAGGGCGAATCGCGTTATCACGATCTGGTGCTCGCCGCCCTCAAGAAGGAGCTGGATCGATCATTCCGGTTGCTGGCCAGGCGCGGCGAGGCGCCGATCTATTTCATCGCTTATCGGGCTTATAGCGACGACTATGTCTCCGCCCGGGGCAGCGCCGGCTCGCTCATGGCCGAATACGACAGTCCGAGCCATTCTCGCTATTTGCAGGTGGAGGTGCGAGCCGGCAGTGAAGCGCTCGACAACTATCACCCTGTGCGCGGCCAGAACGATTTCAGCAGCTCCTTTTCGTCCATGTACACGTTGCCCGAGGAGTTCAATGAGGCTGCCATCCGCAATCCGGCCTGGCAGGCCACCGACAAGGCTTTCAAGAACGCCCAGAAGCTCTTCGCCCTGGCCAGGGGCGCCAGGCAGGTCAGGGTGAAAGAGATCGACCAGTCGGGAGACTTCCGACTTTACGGACCCTGCCGGGATCTCGAGGCGGTGGCGGATTTCCCCTTGCAGGCAGGAGCTTTCGACCAGACCGTGAGGAGGCTTTCGGGAATCTTCAACGAGTATCCACTCGTCAAGGACTCTTATGTCGCCTGCTCGGCCCAGCGCTCCGTCAGGCAGATCCTGACCAGCGAGGAGCGGGAGATCCGCAGCTGCGATATTTCCTCATCCATCGCCATTCATGCCGAGACCGTCGCGGATGACGGCATGGAGCTCTGGCTCGACGATCGAATCGAGACCGCCAGTCTCGACGGGCTGCCTCCGGAAAGCGTCGTGGAAGAGAGAGTCCGTGGCCTGGCAAGGCGTCTTGGCGCTCTGCGCGAGGCACCACTGGCGGAGCCCTATGCGGGCCCTGCTATTTTGCGAGGCAAAGCCGCAGGCGTATTCTTCCATGAGGTCCTTGGGCACCGCCTGGAGGGTCACCGCCAGAAGAACGAGGATGAGGGAAGAACCTTCAGAGACAAGGTAGGCAGCTCGATCATGCCTGCTTTCATCTCGGTGGTGGATGATCCGACCATGAAGAAGACCGAGTCGTCCGAGCTTTCCGGTCATTATCGATATGACGACGAGGCGGTGCCGGCAAGCCGTGCGGTCCTGGTGGAAGAAGGCGTCCTCAAGGGATTTCTCAAGAGCCGGGCGCCCCTTGCCGGATTCCCCGAGTCCAACGGGCACGGCCGGTGCAGCTGGGGAAATGCTCCGGTAGCAAGGCAGGGTAATCTCATGGTCCTGGCAGCGAAATCGGCGCGGGTCAGCCAGGAAAGACTCAGGGAGATGCTCATCGAGCAGGTGCGAAAGCAGGGCAAGCCTTATGGTCTCATTTTCGATGACATAGCCGGGGGCTCCACCATGACCCGGGTCGGAGAGCCGCAACTCTATTCTCTCTATCCGCTCTCGGTAACGAGAGTCTTCGCCGATGGGCGTCCGGACGAATTGATCCGGGGAGTGGACATAGTCGGCACGCCGCTCCTCTCTCTCGAGAGGATCCTTGCTGCCGGAGACGATTTCGAGACTTTCAACGGCACCTGCGGTGCCGAGTCAGGCTGGGTTCCGGTCTCGGCCTCGTCACCCAGCCTGCTCCTCGAGAATATCGAGGTCGAGCGCAAGAAGAAGTCGGACGACCTTCCGCCGATCCTGCCGGATCCTGGTCATGCCTGCCGGGAGGACAAGAGAATTTGAGACGAGCTATCGCGATAGCGGTCATGGTGACTATGCTTCTCCTGCCCTGCCGGTCGGCGATGGCGGGAGGGGCAGTCGATGACGTCAGGCTGCGGGCCATGAGCGACGAGCTTCAGCGCTCGCTTGCCAGCCTGAGCCTGCCGGATCACGAAAGGCCATACTATATTCGTTACAGTCTCTATGAGACCATCGACTTCTCCGTCGACGCCAGGCTCGGGGCGGTGAGCTCGCGGTCCGGTAGCCGGCAGCGGACTCTGGACGTGGACGTGCGGGTGGGCTCCTACGAGTCGGATAGCTCGAATTTCAAGGACTCCACTGGCGTCGGTCCGTCATGGAGCGGCACCAGCGCTACGGAGGTCGGTGTCGATGACGACTATATGGGGATCAGGCGCTCTTTCTGGCTTGCTACCGACAGCGCTTACAAGAAGGCGGTGGCGGCAAGGGATGCTAAAAAAGCTCACTATCTGCAGAAAAAGGAGAGCGATCATCTCGACGACTTCTCCAGGGCGCCGGCCGTCGAGGTCATTCAGGAGCCTGGCAGGCTGGCGCCTGACGTCGATCGAATCTCGCAGCGGGAGACCTGGACAGAGAGAGTTCGCGATCTCTCCGGGGTCTTTCGCGATTTTCCAAGGGTGCGCAGCTCCTGGGTCCGCTATGACGAGAGGGTAATCAATACCTGGCTGGTCAATAGCGAGGGCAGCCGGGTGCGCACAGCGGAGCGAGCCTGTCGGGTAATGGTGGCTGCTTGCTGCCAGGCCGACGATGGCTCTCCGTCAAGCGATCAGCTTGTGTTTCTCGCCCATGATCGCAATGATCTTCCGTCCAGGGAAGCGATGATGGACCGCACCCGGGAGCTGGCCGCTACTCTCACCAGGCTGGCCAATGCGCCGGCGGCGCGGACCTACGAGGGTCCGGTGATTTTCGAGGACGAAGCTGCCGCGTCGTTCGTCTCTTCGATCCTGGCTCCCTCGATCAAGGCTCACCGGGCGATTCCCTCTGATACTATGTCTGATACCAGTATCGATAATCCCCTGGAAAAGAAAATCGGGCTGCGGATCATGCCGACTTTTCTCAGTGTGACGGATGACCCTACCGCCAGGAGCTATCGTGGAGTTCCTTTGATGGGAGGATACGACGTCGATGACGAAGGTGTCCTCGCCCGTCCGGTGAAAGTCGTGGAAAACGGCTTTCTCAGGACTTTCCTGAGCGGCAGGACACCCAGCAAGACCAATAAGGAAAGCAACGGGCATGGCACCACCACCGGCGAGGCGAAGACCTCGGTCCTCATTCTCGACTCCACCAGACCGATGAGCGAGAGCAGGCTCCATCGCCGCTTGCGCAAACTGGCCAGGGAGTCGGGACTCGATCATGCCGTGGTTGTCAGCAAGCTGGACAATCTCTACCAGATCAACTTCTTCGACGAGTTGAGCTCATGGAGCGAAGCCCTCTCGGTTGCCGGGGGAAAGCTCCCGAGCCCGGCAGTGATGTACGAGGTCTCTCTCAAGGACGGCAAGCGCAAGCTCGTGAGAGGCGCTAGCTTCGGAGCCAGCACCATGCGTATTCTCAAAGATATTGTTGCCACCGGGGGTGATGCCCGGGTCTATGCCGTGGAGACCGCCTCGAACAATTACGGTCATGTGATCGCCCCGTCTCTTCTTGTCCAGGAGGTGGAGATTCTCGAGGCCGAGAACAACATCAAGCCCCCGGAGCTTCCCAATCCGATTTAGTCTCGGTCAGGGAGCCTTGCATTTGCGGTTCATGCGCGCGTCTATGGCTTCGGCCCGGGCTTTCGTGCGGGTGGCTTCGGTTTTCATCCCCAGATCTCTCTGGACGAGATAGAGGTTCCAGAGAGTGTTGCCGACATTGGCTGAGTCCGGTCCTTTGCTGGTCTCGTAGAGAGCCACGGCTTCATCCAGCCTGGCACGGGCGTCTTCCATGAGCTTCTTGCGAAAGCTTTCGTCATCGCTGCCGGTGGCTTCGAGATAATTGAGCAGACCGAGATTGTTCTTGTCCCGGGCGATGTCCTCGCCTGGCCTGGCGTATTTCTTGTCGTACTCGAGGAGGGCTTGATAAATGGCCTCGGCTGCTCTCCAGTTGCTCAGATCGCGATAGAGACCGGCAAGACGCAGCATGGAGTCGACATATTTGCTGTTATAGGAGCCGGCACCTGCAAGAGCCCGCTCTTCGTTGATTGCCTGAAGATGCTCGAGCGCCTTGAGAAAATCGCGCTTTTCCCACAACAGCATGGCCAGGCGCTCGCGGCTGTCCAGGAGCTCTTCCCGGTCGGCGTTTGGATTGTCCTTCATGGCGTTATAGTTGGCTTCTTCCTGGAAAAGCTGGCGGTCGACCATCTGGAAGTAATCTTTGCGGTCGTATTCTTCGATGACCTGGCGCCGGTAGGGCATGGTAGCCACGATCACCCAGGCGAAGAGTATTCCGAGAACCGCTAGAACTGCTAACTTGGGACCCATGAGCTTTCGTCCTTATGAGCTGGTGGCTTTCTGGCAGACCCCTTGCGGGCAGCGGCCGCCGAGGATCTTGAAACGATTGGCTGCAAACGTCTTGTAGACGAGCTCGCCCAGTTGAGCAACGATGGGCAGGTAGAGCAGGGGGAAGAGGGCGAGGAGAAGGGGAAGCCTGCCGGTCATATAGCGGAAAGCTTGAAAGCCCCCCAGGACCTTGCCGGAAGGTGTGGCAAGCAGGATCTCGCTCTCCAGACGATCCCGGTCGGCAGGCTCGAGCCCGAGCTCGGAGGCGGTAGCCGTGCGGAAGTCGATCAGATCGACGAGCTTGAAAATATCCAGACGATGGATGAGACCTACGGTCCTGACGCAGACTATGCAGGATCCGTCGAACATGAGCTTCGACGGCCTGGCGATATGCTTGTGGACGAAGGCTACTACACCTCTCCAGAAGCGGTCCAGGTCCTCGGGATAGATGAAGAGGAAATAGGTGAGCATGAACAGCCATTCGAACATGGGAAGGTTCATGCAGTATTCGATACCCAGGTGGAGACCGAGCCCGGCAAGCAATACCCAGTAGCGCGTGGCCCTGAACCAGATCAGCGACCAGAGGGCGAATTCCACCACCAGGGTTCCCCAGGTGAGGATCTGGATGCAATAGTAATTGTCCAGAATGAAAGGAAGCGGGAAGCGCATCACATCGTCATATCTGGTGGCGAAATAAACAGCCGTCCCTTTGTTGAACCATGTCTCCCCGGCCATTTTTGCTACCCAGGTATGGTAATAAGCCAGACAGATCTGGACCTGAAGAAGCCTCTGCGCCCAGGGCGAGGAGAGGGGCGCCAGGAAACCAGTGACACGCCAGTCCTGGCGAATGCCTTTGATGACGCTGTCCAGGGAGAGCGCATCTCCGGCATTGGAGAAGGCGACACACATGGTGGCGATACGGAGATAGTTGTCACCGGCATTCTGGTTGATCAGGAAGTGGTGCTGGAGCGACATCAAGCAGAGGAAAGTGAGGACCGCGCTCACCCTTGTGAAAAGGCCGACGGTCATCATGCCGGCGAAGACTGCGGTCATCCAGAAGAAATACCAGCGCCATTCCTCGCCGGGAGGCAGGAGGAGCATCAGATCGAAATACGGATCGCCTCGCCAGTACTTGCTTATCATGTCCTCGATCGGGACGATGGCATAGTCGCCGTAATAGAGATGCCAGTCGGCAAGCAGGTGAACGACGAGACACTGGATCACCACCAGACCCAGCCCTATGCGGAAGAGCGCCATGGGGACAGGCGACGCCGGGGCGAACCAGAAAGTCTGCCAGCCCTGCCTGAACCTGTTGATGTCGTCTTTTATGCTCATGGTGTGAGTGCTGACTCCTCGCTCGGGCTCTCATCGAGATCAGGCTTGCGTACTTGAAAGACGAATTTCACATCCTTGACGGTATGATGAGGAAGTCTGTCTCGGTAGGTCCACTTGCTCATATCGAAGGTCGGTTCGGGGATATTGCAGATATTGTGGACGAAAGTGACCTGTACCGGACGAGAGTCGGGATTGTCATTGGCTCTGGCGATATAACGCCCGAAAACGGGCAGGAATTGCTCGTAGCCGGGCCAGGGCATGTTGTCCAGGAACATCTTGCGCAGCTTCTCGCGCTTGAAGTGCTCCCTCTCGCTCATCAGGTCGAAGCGGGGAAACTCATAGAGCCTGGTGGAGCCGTCCTGGAAAGTGACCACGGCGGTCTCGTGATAGATGACATTGCGCACTTCCGGGCAGAAAAGCGACCAGTACTGGGTCCAGCCGAAAGCGATCATGGGGGGGTGGGTATAGGGCACCACCGCTTCTTTGAAGGGGCATTCGTCCATGAACCAGATCAGGCAATCGGCGATATAGAAAGCAAAAAAGACCGATAGTATCGCCATCCAGGTCTTGTCCAGCGGCGTCCGGCGAGGCGCATGCTCAAGGGCCTCCTGCACGGTCATCGGTTTCAAGCTGGGGCTCTGGTCCGGCAAATTCGACCCTCGGAAATAGCCGTACTAAAATCGTAACTGGTAGGCTATTAATGCTTGTTTTTGCTACCTGACTTAAGTTTAACATCAGGCAGAGAAGACCGAGAACAGGTATAGGTGGGGTAACCGGTAATGCCGTTACAGGAGCGATCGAGCTGAGCGTACGTCAGATATTTATAAGCCTGTTCATCGTCGCCTATCTTCTCGTGGCGGCTCTGCAAAACCTGCCCGATAGCAAGTGCGCTGCGGCTCTGGCGGTCAAGCCCCTGGTCTTGCTTTTCGGTCTCACCCAGCGCTGGAATCTGTTCGCGCCGGAGATCAGGACCATGAATCAATACTCCATGTGTCTCATAACCTTCAAGGACGGCTCCCAGAGGCTCTACGAATGGCCTCGCATCGAGCTTCTCTCGGTTTTCGATCGTTTCACCTATTTGAAAGTCCGGCGATTCGTCTCGGAATACTGGGCCAATCCCTTCGACAATCGCGGCAAGCTCTGGCCTTACGGAGCGCCATTCATGGTGGCGGCCAATTTCGATCCGGACAATCCGCCCGCGACTATCACCAATATTTTCCGCGGTCAAAAGGTACCGCCTTTCGATCGGTTCACCAGGCGGGCGAATATGCCCAGAGGCTATGTTCTCGATGCCACCATGCGTTTTCCCGTGAACCGGTCCAGTATGTCGACAGTTATGCCTGACGAGAAGTCGTGGCAGGGATATTTCCCGGAAGTGGCGCCATGAAGGCAATCGCTGGAGCCCTGTCGGCCTGGAGACAATTCTGGTTCGAGCCGGTTAGCGTCAGGCCCATCTGTCTCTTCCGGATTCTTTTCGGCATTTTCCTGGCCGTCAACCTCCTCGGTCATTATCTCCCTTATTACAGGCTCTTCTTCAGCGTCGACGCCGTCTATCCAACGGCGCCCCTGTTTTTTTTCAAGTACGGAAGCAATCAAGTCTTCGATCTCCTTCTCCTTCTCCCTCCTGAAGATTCTTTCCGGCTGGGCTTCATCTATATGGGCGTGGCCGCTTCCATTTTCATGGCTGTCGGGCTTTTCACGAGGGTTTCGACCATAGTGGCTTTCGCCTGCCTGCTGAGCCTGAACAATCATTTCCCTCTGATGCTGAACGCCGGGGACAATTATGCCCGGCTCTGCCTCCTCTTTCTCTGCTTCGCGCCCTGCGACAGAGCTTTCAGCCTGGATAATCTTCTCTTTCGAAAGGAGCCGCCGGAGCAGTTCTTCGAGCCCTGGCCTCAGCGGCTGATCCAGATTCAGTTCGCCTTCATCTTCTTCATCAACTGGATCTATAAAGTGTGCGGCGACATCTGGACCGACGGATCGGCAGTTTATTATGCCACCAGGCTCACGGAGTTCTACCGGCTGCCCATGCCGGTTTTCCTGGACTCTGCTTTTGGTTGCAAGCTGGCTACCTGGTCGACTCTCTGGATCGAGTTTCTGCTTTTCACATTCATCTGGCCGAAGAAGACCCGAAACTATGTGGTGGTCGCTGGCGTGCTCTTCCAGCTCGGTCTGGACTGGTGCTTCAATCTCGGTATGTTCGAGTATTTTTTCATCGCCACCTATTTGCTCTTCGCCGATCCCGCTACCATCGAGTCGATTCTCGCTTCGGTCTCGAGGAAGAGGGCACCGGAGGCGGTGGCAAATGAATGAGAAGCCCCCCGCTCTCAGCGTCAGCGAAGCAGACCGCCAGGGTCCCGGCAGGGCCATCGAAGCCGGCTCCTGGAGAGTGTTTCTCACCTGTTTCATCGTGATCTATCTGGTCGTCTCCAATCTCGTCTCCCTTTCGCACTATCCCGAGCTCAATCAGAAGCTCCGGCCCTGTATGCGTCCCTTGCGGGCCCTCTCCGGGGTGGAGACGATCTGGCAGCTTTTCGCCCCGGACATGCGCCTGATGAATTTTCACAATACCGCCATCATTACTTTCGAGGACGGCTCCCAGCGTCTCTATGAGTTTCCTCGTTTCGACCTTATGAGCCGTTTCGAGGCTTTCAAGCATTACAAGCTGCAGAAGCTTTTCCATGACTATATGTCGAACCCGGTGGGGGTCGCTTACCGTCCTGCCATAGCCCGTTATATCGCCAGCAGTGTCTCGTCTCCGGGCAACCGGGCTGAAATGGTCACTTTCTGCTTCAATTTCGTATCACTGCCGGAGCCCTCCCCGGAGAGAGTCCTCTCTCAGAAGAGACTGCCCCATCACGTCACCAAAGACTCTCATTTCGTTTTCGAGGTGAGACCGGGCGATCTGTTCGAATAGAAAAGCCTGCAAAAAGAGGTCTCCCCGGCAGCATGCCGGGGAGCCTTTGATGAGCTAAAGGGTGTAGGCAATTTAGCTCTTTTCTCGAGAGGACTAACCCTCCGAAGATGTCGGGCCGCCAGGACCGGCAGGACCACCCGGGCCGCCCGGACCACCGGGACCGCTGGGACCGAGGGGACCGGCAGGACCGAGAGGGCCGCTGGGACCGAGAGGACCGCTTGGTCCACCTGGACCGCCGGGACCACCGGGACCGCTTGGACCGCCGGGACCGCTGGGACCACCGGGACCGCTGGGACCGCCGGGACCGCCGGGACCGCTGGGACCGCCTGGACCACTGGGACCACCGGGACCTGTGGGACCGCCTGGACCACCGGGTCCACCGGGACCGCTGGGACCGCTTGGACCGCCGGGACCGCTGGGACCACCGGGACCACCGGGACCCTTGGGACCGCTGGGACCGCCGGGACCGCTGGGACCGCCGGGACCACTGGGACCGCCGGGACCGCTTGGACCCTTGGGACCGCCGGGACCGCTGGGACCGCCGGGACCGCCTGGACCCTTGGGACCGCTGGGACCGCCGGGACCGCTTGGACCTTTGGGACCGCCGGGACCGGCAGGACCGCCAGGACCTACTGGGCCCTTGGGACCGCTGGGACCGCCGGGACCGCCGGGACCTTTGGGACCGCCGGGACCGCTTGGACCTTTAGGACCGCCGGGACCGCTGGGACCTTTCGGACCACCGGGACCGCTGGGACCGCCGGGACCGGCCGGACCACCGGGACCCTTGGGACCGCCAGGACCGCCCGGACCACCGGGACCGCTGGGACCCTTGGGACCGCCAGGACCGGCAGGACCGCCAGGACCGACGGGACCCTTGGGACCGGCAGGACCGCCGGGACCGCCGGGACCACCGGGACCGCTGGGACCCTTGGGACCGCCAGGACCGGCAGGACCGCCAGGACCTACGGGACCCTTGGGACCACTGGGACCACCGGGACCACCCGGACCCTTGGGACCGGCAGGACCGCCGGGACCGCTGGGACCGCCTGGGCCGCCGGGACCGCCGGGACCACTCGGACCTTTTGGACCACCCGGTCCGGCAGGACCGCCGGGACCGACCGGACCTTTGGGACCGGCAGGACCGCCGGGGCCGCCCGGACCTTTCGGGCCGCCGGGACCTTTGGGACCGCCCGGACCTTTGGGACCGCCCGGACCGGCAGGGCCTTTGGGACCGGCAGGACCCTTGGGACCACCGGGACCCTTGGGACCACCGGGACCTTTGGGACCACCGGGACCACCGGGACCGCCCGGACCTTTGGGACCGCCGGGACCGGCAGGACCACCGGGACCGCCGGGACCTTTGGGACCGCCAGGACCACCGGGACCTTTAGGACCGCCCGGACCACCGGGACCCTTGGGACCGCCGGGACCACCGGGACCTTTGGGACCGGCAGGACCACCGGGACCGGCAGGACCGCCGGGTCCGCCAGGACCACCGGGACCACCGGGACCCTTGGGACCGCCGGGACCGGCAGGACCGCCAGGACCGGCAGGACCGCCAGGACCGGCAGGACCGCCGGGACCGGCAGGACCGCCGGGACCACCGGGACCTTTGGGACCACCGGGACCGGCAGGACCGCCGGGACCACCGGGACCGCCGGGACCACCGGGACCGAGAGGACCGCCGGGACCTTGAGGACCGCCGGGACCTTTGGGACCGCCGGGACCCTGAGGACCGCCGGGACCGTTCGGACCGAGAGGACCGAGGGGACCGCCGGGTCCGAGAGGACCGCCGGTGGTGGTGTTGACGTTACCGATGATCGGATCGCCAGCCACGTTGGCGACGACGACAGGACCGAGGGTGTTTGTAATCGGGAAGGTATACAAACTCTGGAACTGCATCTCGTTGCCGCTGTTGCCCTGGAAGTGAGCGCCGAAAAAGAAAATCGGCGCCGGAATCCGGGCATTCAGAGTAGTGCGGACCATGACGAATGGTCCGGGCGCTCCGGTATCCGGGGTCGGCATGACGCTCTGGTTGACACCGCCGGAGCTACCGCTTGTGGTAGTGGTGGCGGCGCCCGCCATGGGCAGTGCCGGGTGGTGCTGGTAGTAATCCTCGAAAACAACAAGCTGGGCTGTGAAACTCGTAATCACGAAACCGGGAGCCCCGGTCTGGTGATGGGTGAGCGCAGCGTTCATGGCTTGCTGGGCATCTACTGGCGTGGACATCATGCCGGCGGCGCGGGCGCAATCTCTCGCCGCCCTGTCGCACATGTCAGCCGAGAAGATGAGGATGCAGATATTGAAGCTCAAAGCGCAGACGACGATGAGAATCGCGACGACTGCGGCGAGCTCGATAGCTGTAATTCCTCGGAAACGATTAAGCCGCGAAGCAAGCCTTGCTCGAAGACCCGATCGCCGGCTCGGAGATCGATTACTCACCTAACCTCCTTTATTCATGAGACTCTTTACTATCCTACTACAATAGAGCGATCTGAAGGATTCGTGAAAGCTTTACTGGATCGGCGTTTCGGGGTGTTGATCATCCGTGGTATCGTAGTGCTGATGGTGGAAAGCGGCTTTTGGCAAGTTTCTCGATGCATGCGCGTGATCGGGCAAACGTGCATGAATAGTGAAAAGTGGCGAAAATAGTGCCGGGGCGGCAATGATTTAATCTGGCGAAGTGCTGTCTATCGCCGCGATACCGATGAATTGTCATATCCGGGCAAGGGTGGAAATCGCGCAAACGCAGTGGTGGCTGGAGATAGGCACGAATTGACAATCTTGCGCGAATCTTTCGAGTGCTCGCAATCGCTGTGAGTCCGGGGATTCACGCCAGCAGCCTCTTCCAGAGCTTGTCTGAGGGCTCGAGATTAATTGTGAAAATGGCGGCAATCAGCTCCTCTTGCTCGAATTCTCGATGAATGCGCTCTGCAAGCATTCCTATATAGAGGATACCTGGTCCGAAAAAGTCCCCAATAAAAAGGTCTCCCCGGTAGCAGACCGGGGAGCCAGACTTTCGTTTTTTGTTTGCGATGTCCCTGGGGGAACTAGCCTTCCGAAGAAGTGGGACCACCAGGACCGGCTGGACCACCGGGACCACCGGGACCACCGGGACCGCTGGGACCGAGAGGGCCGGCAGGACCGAGAGGACCGCTGGGACCGAGAGGACCGCTGGGACCACCGGGACCACCGGGACCGCCGGGACCGCTGGGACCGCCGGGACCGCTGGGACCACCGGGACCGGCAGGACCGCTGGGACCACCGGGACCGCTTGGGCCACCGGGACCGCTTGGACCACCAGGACCGCTTGGACCACCGGGACCACTGGGACCACCGGGACCGCTGGGACCGGCAGGACCGCCGGGACCACTGGGACCGCCGGGACCGGCAGGACCGCCAGGACCGCTGGGACCACCGGGACCGCTGGGACCACCGGGACCACCGGGACCACCTGGACCACTTGGACCTTTAGGACCGCCAGGACCGGCAGGACCGCCAGGACCGCTGGGACCGCCAGGACCGGCAGGACCTTTGGGACCACCGGGTCCACCGGGACCGCTTGGACCTTTGGGACCGCCTGGTCCGGCAGGACCACCGGGACCACCGGGACCCTTGGGACCGCTGGGACCACCGGGACCGCTGGGACCGCCAGGACCGGCAGGACCTTTGGGTCCACCAGGACCGGCAGGGCCACCAGGGCCTACGGGACCCTTGGGACCGCTGGGACCGCCGGGACCACCGGGACCGCCGGGACCGGCAGGACCTTTGGGACCACCGGGACCACCGGGACCGGCAGGACCGACAGGACCCTTGGGACCGGCAGGACCGCCGGGACCGCCAGGACCCTTGGGACCGCTTGGACCGCCAGGACCGCTGGGACCGCCGGGACCGCCAGGACCTTTAGGACCACCGGGTCCGGCAGGACCGCCGGGACCTACGGGACCTTTGGGACCGGCAGGACCGCCGGGACCGCCAGGACCTTTAGGACCACCGGGACCTTTAGGACCACCGGGACCACCGGGACCGCTTGGACCCTTGGGACCGCCAGGACCGGCAGGACCACCGGGACCGCCAGGACCTTTGGGACCGGCAGGACCGCCAGGACCGGCAGGACCGCCAGGACCACCAGGGCCGGCAGGACCGCCAGGACCGGCAGGACCGCCGGGACCGCCAGGACCTTTAGGACCGGCAGGACCGCCAGGACCGGCAGGACCGCCAGGACCGGCAGGACCACCGGGACCACCGGGACCTTTAGGACCGCCAGGACCGGCAGGACCGCCAGGACCGGCAGGACCGCCAGGACCGGCAGGACCGCCAGGACCGGCAGGACCACCGGGACCACCGGGACCTTTGGGACCACCGGGACCGGCAGGACCGCCGGGACCACCGGGACCGCCGGGACCACCGGGACCGAGAGGACCGCCGGGACCTTGAGGGCCGCCGGGACCTTTAGGACCGCCGGGACCCTGAGGACCGCCGGGACCGTTCGGACCGAGAGGACCGAGGGGACCGCCGGGTCCGAGAGGACCACCGGTGGTGGTGTTGACGTTACCGATGATCGGATCGCCAGCTACGTTGGCGACGACGACAGGACCGAGGGTGTTTGTAATCGGGAAGGTATACAAACTCTGGAACTGCATCTCGTTGCCGCTGTTGCCCTGGAAGTGAGCGCCGAAAAAGAAAATCGGCGCCGGAATCCGGGCATTCAGAGTAGTGCGGACCATGACGAATGGTCCGGGCGCTCCGGTATCCGGGGTCGGCATGACGCTCTGGTTGACACCGCCGGAGGAACCACTGGTGGTGGTTGTGGCGGCGCCGACCATTGGCAGTGCCGGGTGATGCTGGTAGTAATCTTCGAAAACGACCAGCTGTGCGGTAAAGCTCGTAATCACAAAACCAGGCGCACCGGTCTGGTGGTGTGTCAGAGCTGCGTTCATCGCTCTTTGCGCGTCTGCCGGCGTGGACATCATACCTGCTGCACGGGCGCAATCCCTTGCTGCCCTGTCGCACATGTCCGCCGAGAAGATAAGGATACAGATATTGAAGCTGAGTGCGCAGACGACGATAAGAATCGCTACCACGGCAGCCAGTTCGATGGCTGTTATACCGGTTATACTTCTTGTCAGGCGCGTCAAAAGTCTGGTTCTTAGACCTCTTCGCGAACGCGGAGATTGACTTTTCACCGAACTTCCTCCGAAAAAAGAGAAATTGCCTACAGTAATACTGTAGGCAATTTACGTGAAGTGTACGTGAAAAACCGCGTACGCTTGCTTTTACCGCTTCCTATCTCTGCGATTGGGTCAGACGTCTGACCACCGCGGAGAAGGACTCCTTGATGGAGCTGACCGAGCTGCACTCGAAGAAGCGGCCACCGTTCTTGGCTCTGCCTGAAAGACCCGTGGATGAGTTTCCGAGGAATATATTCTGGTCGGATTTCAGGGTCGGGTCGTCAAGCATATTGAGGCCAATTGAGAAGATGGCGATGCCGTCTGTCCTGCAGGAATCGGCCTCGGTCCAGGAGTCGTTGGCCTCGGTGCCGCCATAACCTCCCGAGCCACCAGGCACACCACCGGATGGGATACCATCGGTGAAGAATATGATTGCTCGTTTGGAGCCGGCTCGAGAGAGACCGTCATAGGCGGCGGCCTGGAACTCGAGACGGGCGGTGCGGAGAGCCTCTGCGCACATGGTCCCGGAGAGGGGACGTCCGTTGTAGAGGCCGTCACCGGCGGTGGGGTTGGACCAGGGGACCAGACCGGTCTTGGACCCCTTGGTGACGATGTCCAGGGACTCCTGCTGGCTGTTGCTCGTATCGAGCGGTGTCCGCGGTACCCGGAAGCCCGGCAGACCGCTTGGGTTCTGGACGTCGTTGTTCTCGTCTATCCTGGCTTCGCTCCCCACGTGCCTGCCGTCCCAGATCGTGGTACCGATCAGGGTGGAGGGTTGCATGGCTACGTCAATGTAGTAGCTGCTCTTGGCACGATATTGGGAGGTGCCGACAGCCCCGTTGACGATACCCGAGTGGGGTGTCGCCATGCTGTTGACGTTCGGGGCGGCTCCGAAAGGATCGCTATCGGAGAAGCCGACAAAACCGAAGCGGCAGTCAGCAAGGGCCCCGAGCTTCTGGAAGAAGCCCTGATCGGCTCCGTCCAGCGCAGTGGCGATGGGCTGGGACCACAACATGGCCAGGCGCTGGTAGGCTTTCTGGTAGCCTGCCTTCACCGTCATATTGGCAGTCGGACCCTGATAGCCGCTGACGCCGGAGGCGTTCAGGAAATAGCCCCGGTGCAGACCGGTGCCGTCCAGATTGGCCTGGGTATCCAGGTTGCCCCGGGCAGCTTCCACGACCACGGCGATATTGGCGAAGTCGTATTGCTGTCCGGCGATGGTGCTGTCAGGCTCATCAGGATAACCGGGGAAGGTATAGCTGAAGCCGGAGAACACATCGTTGCCCGAATCATCCAGAGGCTGCTGGTAGGGATAAGAGCCGGGATTGGCTATATTGACCACCAGGTCGGTGTAGATGTTGGGGGCTGTATGGACTGGCAGGTTCGTGTTCCAGGGGTCGCCCGGATCGTCCATTTGCGGTCCGTTCAGGGAGTTACCCAGTCCACCGTTGGAGCTGTAGGCCGGGTACCGGAAATGGTCGGTGAGCGGATCGGCCCAGGCGTAGGAATTGCCGACCACCGAAGTCCAGGCGCCGCCGGCAGCCTGCCTGTGGGCAGGGCAGTTGCCCGGAGGCGAGCCGACATCGTTGGAGAAGAGGGCGTGCCTGAGATAAGCCTTGTAGACGATCAGGTCGTGACCGCTGAGGTTGACGTCAGTCTCCGAGTTGACCAGGTTTTGCGGGGGCAATACGTTCAGGGACTGACCCTGGATATTGGCAGCCGAGTTGTGGTCGATATACTTGAGCAGTGACTGGTTGGTGCTCGGGTGAGGTGCCTCGTCATATTGGATACAGCCCCGGTCGGTATTCGATACCAGACCCGGAAGCTTGCCTGTCTTGACGTAATTGAAAGGCGCCGAGCCGGCGGCACCGGGTACGAAGTTGGTGGGATTGGTGGACTTTTCGGTCTCCAGGAACGACTGTCTGGTGTTCCATCCCATACTGTCCGTGCCGTTGGCGTCGAGGGCGAAACTGGCTGTGAGACCACCGAAGGGATTCCACCAGCGCTTGATCAGGGTGACCTTGGTGAGGTCGTCCATGGAGCCCGAATAGTCGAATACGAGGATCGCGTCGACCTGCGGGAGACCACCGATAGAGCTCGCCCGGATACCGACGTTGCCGACTCCGTAGAAGGAGATGAACACCGGGTGGTAGCCGTAGCCGGCGAACACCGCGATGGCGCGGCCGTTGGCGTTGCCAGGCGGGGTCGGGTCGACTGTGGCGAAACTGTTGAGGGGATCTACAAGACCGATGACGACCTTGGCCTCACCGTCGGTGGTGGTGGTCAGGGACGCCAGGTCCGGCACCAGGCTGGTGTTGGTGTTGAGGAATCTCCCCAGCACGTTCCCCATCTGGAACATATTGTATGCGTAGGCGGCAGCGTTCTGCTGCGCGTTAGCCAGCTTGGTCAGTCCCGGATCGTTACTGACGTCATAACTGGTTAGCATGGCTGTACCGGCAAGAGCGGCGGCGTCGCATGTCGCCGTCAGCTCTCTTTGTGCCATTTGCACGCGGCTCGCATCGAAGGCGAATAATCCAGCCATCAATATGAACAACATCAACGCAATGACTAATCCGGTTATGGCCGCACCTTTCTGATCGCGAATCTTTTTTGAGTGCAACATAGCCCGTTTATTCCTCCAACATTCTGAAGGCCTGTCCTCCATTCAATCGAATTGCAAGTGAAATCAAAACTCTCAGTATCTCAAGCCCGGTGGATTTTCGAACTGCGCCTGGGATGTCACGACCAGGTCCATTGGTTTGCTCAGTCCAGGTATATCGAACCAGGGGACATTGATGAGCGGCGATGCGAACCCGTTAATTGTAACTCTCAGGAGCATGGTGTATTCATCCGGATCGGGAGCCGGATCACCGCTTGATAGCGGTGAAGGGCCGGTCTTGATAAATGTGCTCAAGCCCGACGCCGGATTGATCGGCTCCATGATGATGTCCACCCTGGGATTGGTGGCGGATTCCGTCCAGCCTATGCCGGGGAACATGTTACGAATCTGGGCTGCCCGGGCACGGGCAGTGTCGTAGGCTCCCGGATAGGGTGTGCCGGGCGGATTTGCCGGCACATAGATCAGCCTGTTGAAGCACGGGGACTTAGCGGCCATCTGAGCCCCGGCGTTACAGGCGAACCACAGGAAAAAGGCGTTGATGCTCACTGTCGCCAGATTGAGCACCGGGAAGAAAATGAACATGAAGAGGAGATACATTGTGGCCACGTACTCGGCAGCCATAGCTCCTCTCTTTGTTCGCCTGTGTAATTTGAACCTGTTCGAGTTGAACCTGTTTGGGTTGAACCTGTTCGGGTTTAATCCGTTGCGTTTTTCAGTCATTTTTGTCTGTCCACCCAGGCAATAAAGTCGCATCTTTTGTAATTACTGCCCACTAGAGCGAATTTAGTAAGCGTCGCCGAAAATAATGGTAGTCGATGTCCTCCTGAAAATCGCCCATACCAACTAGCATTGGGAAATACGTTCCCAATGGCGCATGACAGGAAATTAACTTTCCTTTAATCCTAGCACGCGCTTTGAAACCCTGTCAATTTAGCGGATCACGCCCCAGGTGCGGCGTTCGGGTGTTGCGAAAGCCTGCTGCCAGAGCCCTAGCCGCCGGGATTGTTGGTGATTCTTCGCTGGTTCCTGATAGCGTCCAGGGCGGCGTCGAAACTCCCTCCGGAAGCCTTGGGGGCCCGGGCCGGCGGGGTATCCGCGCCGGTCCTGGTCTCCTGTATCCTTTGCACCGCCGGTGCTGGGATCGCGCTCTTATGGCTGTAGGCGACCCTGTAGAGACCTTTGTAGTAGTCGTAGATTTCCTGGTCTTTCGCTGATTTCATGCCCTCTTCGGCAAGATCCAGGGCAGCCTGGATCTCGTTGTTCTTGAGGTTGGCTCTGATCAGACCGCTCCTGGCGTAGTCGCAGCGGGGGCTCTGCTTGAGGGCGGTCTCGAAGCAGCTCTTGGCCTGGTCCACGGAGCCGGCCTCGAGATAAGCCTCGCCGAAAGTGCACCATTCGAAATAAGTTGGTTTAATCTTCTTAACAATTGCATTGAGCTGGGCAATGGCATCTTTGGGGTCGCCGTTCTTCACCAGGGCGTAAGCCAGGTAACGTCTTGCCGTAATCGAGTCCGAGTCGGTGCGCACGGCTCCGGCCAGGGTCTTCACAGCCGGGCTGTAGTCTCCCTGCTGCATGAGCTCGTAGCCCTTGGAGAGAATCGGGGCCAGCTCTTCGCTTATGGTCTTGCCCTCCGCCAGGGCGGGGCCGACGGCGGCCGATGCCAGGGATAGGGTGATCAGGAGGGCGGTGCTGATACGGTCCGGTTTCCAGCTTTTGGTCGAAGGCATGAGGACGCTCCCGGTTACTTTTAGACTGATGCAAGCTTAAGTCGACTTTATAATATAAGCATGCCACGCGCATCTCCAACCCTGGGGCTGATAATCAGGTGAATCAGGAAAACAGCTTCTTCGAGCGGATAGTCCTCCCCAAGATCTTGCGGTTGCCGGCATTCATCCTGGTGGCCTGGGCCGGTCTGGCCCTGTACGGTATGAGCGCCACCGCCGTGAACCCGACTTCGATCACCCAGCGACTGGCTGCCGACGATCGTCTCGAGCTCAATCTGAGAAACAAAGTCGAGTCCAGCTATTTTCTCGAGGACATCGAACGAGTCCGGGCTTTCGACGGTCTCCTGCGTCTTTACCTGCGCCGGGAACGGAAAGAAGAAGCGAGCAGGCTTGCCAGCCGGCTCAAGGAGATTCTGGACGGTAGCTCCGACCTCCAGGCGGCGGAGAAGCTTCCTTTCTATGAGGACGTGGCCACGGCGATGCGGGTCACCGGAAGATTCGACCGGTCCTCCACTCTCTACGGCGAGCTTTTGGGCCGGCCCGATACCGAAGCCACGGTCCTCAATAATCTCGGTGTGCACAACTATTTCTGGAGCCAGGTGACCAGGGCCTTCAAGGGCAAAGACATGCGTTTTCGCCTGGCTCGCCTTGAGCATGCCCGGGGCCAGCTCGAAGAGGCCGCCGATCTGGCGGCCCGGGAGAATCGTCCGGAGCTCGCTTCCACCGCCAGGCACAATCTCGAGCTGGTGGAGGAGGACAGAGAATTCGGCTCGATCAGGCTGGCTTCTTTCGAGAAAGCCGAGCAATCGCAGGGGAGATGATCCGGTCCAGATCCACCGGGTAGACGAATACTATATAGAGCGCGATCATCAGCCACTCGAATTGCGGGATATTCATGGTCCAGTCGATCACCAGGTGCATGATGATGCCGAGGGCGAGCACGTAATAGCGGAGCTGTCGTATCCATATGAAGCTGAAAAGGATGAACTCGATGAAGAGAGTTCCCCAGGTGACCAGGCGGCTTACCTCGAAAGACTCCGGCGATATGGGCAGCGGAAATCTGGCCAGGGGCTCGATGCGCGAAGCGAGATAGACAGCCGAGCCCAGCACCCAGACCCAGCCCGGAGACTTGGCGAAAAAGGCGTCGTAGTAGACGGCGCATATCTGCAGCTGCAGGCAGCGCATTCCCCAGGCGCTGACGAGCTCGCAGTAGTCGGCCTCGAGAGAGCGCTTCCGGAGCCAGTGATCCACCGACCAGGCTCCTCCTGCGGGAGCGAACATCATGAAAAAGGCCGTGGAGCGCATGAGAGTATCGCCGCTGTTGAGAAGGAAGGGGTCGCGATGATAGAGGGATACCAGATAAAGATAGACGACTATACTGGCCGGGCGGGTCTGAAAGCCGATGGTGAGCAGCACCGACGCCACTACATAAGCGCCGAAGACGGTCATAACCCAGGTGTCGTTTCCGGGCTGGAAATTGAAAATATTGAGGACTACATTCTTCTCGAGACCCATGGAGACCGATTGATAAGAGATGATTCCCTCTCTGCCCAGCCAGGTGAGAAGGTCCGGATAAATGAACAGGGCGTTCTGGAGAAGCAGCAGCCCGAAAAGCACCCGGAAGGCTGCCACCGGATACGGTGAGACAGGCGCGAAAAGGAAGCGATCGATCCCGCTCTTGATCGTATCGAGGCTCATGGCAGATCCCCTTCTTTGACTTCATAGACAGTCAGGACCTGGAGGTCGAAATTAGGCGGTTGCAGGACATTGCCGTACTGATTGCGGGTGGCGTCGGGGTCGGGGCTGCGGCGGGCGTCCTCGATATTGGGATCGTCTTTCTTGGTCTTCTCGGTATTGGCGAGGTTCCGGGCATGCTCCTGCAAGACGCCCGACATGGAGACGGTGGGAATGTCCGAGACGAAGCTCAAGAGAGTGACCAGGACCGGGCGATTGTCTCGGTATATGTCGCTCTGTCTTGCTGCCCAGAGAGCGACATCATCATAGAGATAGGGAAAGCGGCGGGAGGCGATATTGTCATTGAGGAATTTGCGCCAGCGCTCTTTGCGCAGCTTTTCCAGGAGAGACAGACGGTCCATGCGGGGAAAGTCGAATATACGGGTGCTGCCGTCCTGGTAGGTCACCTGGGCGATGACATTGAGGTTGGTGCGGCGGGGGGTGGGGGCGAAGACGTTATAACGCTGCTCCAGTCCGAAAAAGAGGAAATAGCCCTTGAGAGGCTTGAGAAGCTCCTCTGCCATGATGTTGTCCATCTGGAAGCACAGATAGATGAGCCCGAAATTGCCGAAGAAGAATATGGTGATCAGGGGCTTGCGGCAGGCCCGCCAGAGATCTTTCCAGAGAACGATATCGAGCAGCTGCTTTAAGGATCGTTCCCTTTCTCCTTCACCTTCCAAAACGGCGTCCCCGCTAGCGGGAGCTCTTCTTGGCCGGTTTCGGCGTTTCTTTGGGCTTGGGCTTTTCGCCGGTTATCTCGGCGAGCTTCTCGCGGATCTTCTCGGCAGCCTCTTTTTTGTCCTGCTTGTCGTAGCACTCGGCCAGATGCTCATAGAGGAGCTTCATCCAGAGGGGCGAGATCTCGGCTTTGGGAGCGGCGGAGGCGTCCTGGATGGCTTTGCGGTAGTGCTCCACGGCTTTGTCGTACATACCTCGCCGGTCGTAGCTCAGGGCCAGGTAAGAATGAGCATTCACGAACCAGGGTGCCAGGGGTCTTTTGTCAAGGGGCTGGTTGTAGAAAATCTTGAGGGCGATCTCGCCATATTTGATCGCCTCGAAGTCTTTACCCTGATTATGCAGACAGTTGTTGAGCCGGACCAGATACTTGCCGAGCTGGACGGTGCCGCGACCGGCTTCCTTGGCCTGCTCCATCTTGCTCATCAAGACCTTCTCGGCCATGTTGTATTTGAGCTCATCCTTATAAGTCTTTGCTTTCTCGAAGGCATCTTCGGGAAACTCCACTTTCGGATTGGGCTCCCCCTCGGTGAAGCTTTTCTCGAACGCGGTGGCTTCGTCGACCGGCTCTGCTTTCTTCTGGACGCAGCCGCACACCGAGAAGCATACGGCGGCTATTAAGGCCAGGCTGAGAGCACGGCTGAGAACCAAGCTGAAAAAGTCCCTCGGGGAACGCAGGCTATAAGGTCCGAATTCGGTCATGATAAAACTGTCTTCCTCGACCATTTTTTAGTAAGTAGGGTTTCTATAGTAAACCATATGGGTGTTATCAGTATCACTTGGGTTCCAGCATTTTGTTAAGACGAAAGAGCACCCCTCTCAAAAGATCCGCCTCTCGCCTGGTGGGGGTCATCCGGGATAGAGCATCGCGGAGCTCCGACATGACTTTTCTCTTGTTGTAGGAGCGCGCGAAACCGCTATTTTCAAGGAGCAGGTCGAGCTGCTCCATGAGCTCGCCGGTCTCCCCGGCGCTGGGCAACTCGGGGACGGCTCCAGCCGGCTCCCGCGGATACTTCCCGGTGGCCACCGCCAGGGCATAGGCGACTACTCCGGCTGCCTGGGAGACATTGAGAGAAGCGAAGTCCGGCGACGATTCGATGCGGACCTTGCGGTCACAGAGAGCCATCTCGTCGTCCCTGAGCCCGTTTCGCTCGTGACCGAAAACAAAGGCTATCTTGTTGGACGCGGAGAGACGCACCGCCTCGGGGGCCAGGTCCCAGAGATTGTCCAGGGTGCGGCTCCGCTTTCTTCCGGAGGAGGTGGCTATGGCAAGCTGGATGTCTTCGATAGCCGTCTCGAGGCTGTCGAACACCCGGGCCCTCTTCAAGATGTCGAAAGCGCCCACAGCCATCATGCGAGCCTGGGAGTCCTTGTAGTTGTGAGGAGGCTCCACGAGCCTGAGATCGCTAAAGCCGAAGTTCTTCATGACCCTGCAGGTCGAGCCGATATTGCCGAGAAACTCCGGTCGTACAAGAATAAAAGAGATGCTCTCAGTCATTTTTCTCGATCATTTGATGGTTAGAGGGGGCATCGCCGGCAGTACCGTGACCGCACCATTGCCTTTATCGGCAAGAACGAACCAGTCTGCGTCGATAGAGTCGCCGGCGAGACTGCGAGCGATTTCCATCGGACCGTAAAAAACAAGAGGAGACCGGGCTGTCGATGCGAAGCTCCCGACCAGCTCGATGCCGGCAAGCGCAGTCATGATTCGCATGGTCAGCGGTTTGATCGGTGCCACCATGGTATCGCATCCAAGAGCCAGGGCGGTCAGCACTGTTCTCGATGCGCCGAAATTGCTGGCCACCAGCGCCGGTCGCTCCCTGGTACCGCTTGTAATGGCGGCGCTTTCGATCTCGAACCTGGAGAGCTTGAGAATAGATCGCAGAATCGCTCTTCGAGAGCGGCTCCACAATAGAATGAGAACAGCAGTGTTGGCGGCAAACTCGAGGCAGAGCGAGCGCATTACCGTGCCTGCCGGTAAGACCGTAACGGTCCGAGAGATATCCAGGCACGACTGGTAGGTAGCCACGACGGCGACGGCGACAGCGCTCCCGGTAAGAACTCCGAAGGATCTGCCTGAAGAGCCGTCTGAAGATCCGTCTGAAGATCCGTCTGAAGATCCGACAATCAGCCCCGCACAGAAAGAGGCCAGGCAGGCCAGCCCTATCGATATAGATGGCAGCGGACAGAGAGCCGTGAGGGCGAGAAGCAGCAGCAGGCAGAAAAGAACCTGCTCGCGTTTGGCTGCAATGCGAGCCGACCAGGACGCTCTCAGGCAGGTGAGGCAGGCCAGAATCGCCGCGCTCAGAAGCAATGAGGAGGCTCTCAGAAAGTGGATAGAAAGCGATCCCGGCTCGAGGAGGCAGAGAGCCGGCGGAACCGCTAGAAATGATGCCGATAATGCCAGGCAGGCGGCCTTCCCGAAGCCGGGCCCGGTCCCGGCGGTATCTCCCCCGGCACGGCCCCCGGAGCGGGCAATCAGGTAGAACCCGGTGCCGGCTATGAGTGCCTGAAAAATCGAAAAATTCGCGATCGCGCTGGCCGGTGGCCCGGAGATCGTGCCGGCAGTGCAAAGAATGAGCGCCAGACCAGCGATGAGAAGCCCGAGAACGACAGGCGTGACCGCTTTAGCGCGGACGGCAACATAGACGGCAAGCAAGGCATCGCACACCACCAGCAGTGTCACGCCGTTGCCGAGTTCGGCAGCCGTCACGGACTCCTGGCTGAGAAGAGCGGGCAGGAAGAAAAGGAGGCAGCCGCGGATGAGCGTTACCAGAAGGGCGACCAGATGACCTGCCGCCGAGCCGGCGGTGAGGACGGCAAGGAGAAGGGCGACCGCCAGAACTGCCACCGCTGGCAGAGTTCCGATCAGGGTCTCGGCCTGAGTGGGCGCATTGATCAAGGTAAGCGGGAGAAGCGTCGAAAGCGCGGCGCAATCGATAATGAGCGAGAGCGTCAGGAGAATCGGCAATAGCGCTGTCTGGAATCTATTCGGTTTGCGAGTCGGTTCGCGAGTATCGGATTTGCCGGTCATTTCGCCCTTGGTAATGATAGGGACCATTGTCCTTTCTCGGCGCTTCTCTCACAAATAAAGCCGGTATTATGCTGGCTGTCCCGGTGCAATCGGGGGCTATTCGGGGCGGTCTCCGGGTCTTCTCACCGGAAGCCATAAGAAAATTTAACGGTCGCGCGCAGATACTTGTTATATAGATAGCTCATGAGAACCAGCCGCCCCGTTATTGGATTCCTGCTCTGTCTGTGCCTCTCGAGTCTCTCGATGATGCCCGATGTCTGGGCCCGGATCGAGCCGAAAACCGTCAGGGGGAATGCTCCCTGTCTCGCCTGGATCGATCCCGACTCCCCGATCAAGGCCGTCATTCTATGCGTGCACGGTCTCGGCCTTCATAACGGCACTTATGAGGCCTTCGGCAAGGCTATGAGAGACCGTGGTTTCGCCGTCTATGCCATCGACGTCCGGGGCTTCGGCTCCTGGATGGAGGCCCGGGGGCGGGAGAAAGTCGATTTCACCAGCTGCCTGGAGGACGTGCGCTCGACTCTCAAGGTCATCCGCCGCGCTCATCCCGAAAAGCCGGTCTTCATCCTCGGCGAGTCCATGGGTGGCGCCATCGCTTTGCGGGCCACGGCTCTCTACCCCGATCTGGTAGACGGTCTCATCTCCTCGGTTCCGGCGGGGGATCGCTTCAATCAGAAGAAAACCAGCTTGAAAGTGGCGCTTCATCTCATCGACGATCCCGATAAGCCTTTCAATGTCGGCGAAGGTGTGGTCAAACAGGCGACCCAGAAGGAGGAGCTTCGGGAAGCCTGGCTGAACGACCCGCTTGCCCGTCTCAATCTCTCCGCCCGCGAGCTCTTGCAGTTCGACCGCTTCATGAAGGGCAACAAGAAGAGCGCTTCCAGAATCAATAGCAAGCCCGTGCTTATCGTTCAGGGTTGCAAAGACAAGCTCGTCAAGCCGGAGGGTACCGTGGAGCTCTTCAACAGGCTCGCCACCAGCGATCGAAAGATTGTTTTAATCCCCGGTGCCGAGCACCTAATTTTCGAGGAAGCGCAGTTCAGTGATCGGGACATCGACACGGTGACCGCCTGGCTGGACGATCATATAGGAACGAACCAAGCAAATGACCCGAGCTAGAAAATTCATCTGTATCTTTTCCGCTGGCTTCTGCGCCGCCTTCTTTCTCGGACCGGAGGCGGCTTTCGCCGGCGCTGCCGACCTCAGCTCCGGGAGGGATCTCCTTCTCAGGAAGAATTATGCCGAGGCCGCCCGGTGCCTGGACCTCTATCTGAGGGAGGACCGTAAGAGCGCCGAGGCTCAATGTCTCATCGGGGAAGCCTATCTCGGTCTGAAAGACTACAAGCAGGCACGCAAGCATCTCCGCCAGGCTCTCAGGCTGGGCAGGGGAAGCGAGACGGCGAAGCGAGCCAATCAAGCTCTCATGAGCCTGCCTGCCGATCTCTCCAGACCGAAGGTCGGCCCTGCTACTCGTCTTCTGGCCGCCCTTTTCGGTTTTTCCAGAGATCGCGGTGCCGGCATGGGGGCCCGACCCACCATTATCAATTTCTATGCTTCCTGGTGCGAGCCCTGCCGGCAACTCGACCGCGAGCTCAGCAGCGTCGAGGAGCGTTATGGAGACAAGCTCTCGATCATGCGTGTGGATGTCGACGATCCCAAGAACGACAAGATCGTCGATCGCTACGAGGTCAGCCCGATTCCCACCGTCGTCTTCCTGAACACCGATGGCGAGGTGGTCACCTATAACATCGGCTATTCCGGCAAGAACTGCCTCGACAGGGGAATCGGAAAGATACTCGATTAAGTGCAATAATGTGACGGTCTCGCCCCATTATGTTGAGAACGTCATGTCTTTCGGAAAGCTTTCAGTCTCGGTCATCCTCAGTCTCGCTCTTCTGACATCCGCTCTCTTGACCTCTCCGGGCTATGCCGCTGGCAAGACCAGAGCTCCGGCCAGCAAGGCGAAGACGCCAGTGGTGCAGGCTCCGGTTCCCACCGGCTTCGCCCGCAAGTGGGGGCTGATGATTGGTATAGGCTCTTATGCCTCCGGCAAGCTGCGCACGGCTTCGCGCCTGGATGAAGCGGCCAGCCAGTTGCACGATACCCTGGTGCAAAGAGCCGGTTTCGATCAGGACCATGTTCTTGTCCTCGCCAATGAGGATGCCGGCCGGCAGTCCATTCTGGACGCCCTGGGGAAGGGATACCTGGGGACCGTCTCCGGACCCGACGATCTGGTGGTGGTGGCAGTCAATACCCTCTGCTTCCCGGCCGCCGACGGGGAAGTCTATCTCCTTCCCTACGACACCGAGCTCGAAAATTTCTTTGCCACGGCGATTCCCGCCAGGGAGCTGATCGAGCGGATAAAGACCGGCGTCAAGGCACGCAAAGTCGTGCTGATTCTGCAAGCTCTCTTCAACGGCGCACCGGAAATGGTGTCAGGATGCAAGACCGAGTTCGGCAAGTACAATGTCGAGCTCAAGAACAACCAGCTTCCCTCCAATCTCGTCGTCATGGTCTCGAGCCGCCCCAACCAGCCCACCTGGGGAAGCTATTTCAGCGACTGCCTGGTCAAGACCCTGGCTGAGGATCAGGGCAAATCGGCGGTAGACGAGATCTTTCGCCGCGCTCACGATCGCACCGTATCCAGTATCATCACCGATTGTACCGGCTGCAAGATCCAGACACCGGTGCTCTATGCCGGCTCGTCGAGCCTGGGCTTCAAGATCGGCTCCGAGCCGGAGAAGCACGACAGCCCCAATCTCGCTTCCGTGGCGAAGGACGCCGAGATAAGGGCGCTATCCGCCCGGGTCTATACTTTCTTCCGGCACGGCAAGGATGCGCTCGCCCTGGCCACCATAGCGGATGCCTGCAAGGCGGGCAAGAGCGAGCTCGCATCGGACGGGCGGGTCAATTATCTGTATGGCACCGCCCTGATGAGGACAGGCGATCGCAAAGGCGCTGCCGACAAATTCGCCCGGGCAGTGGCTGCCAGCCCGGACAATTCGATTTACCGGTCTTCTCTGGCCCTTGCCCTCGCCGGCACCGGAAGACCTTCGTACGAGCAATGGCAGACCGCGCACCGGCTCAATCCTCTCAATCTCACGGCCACTCTCGGGCTGGCTGACGAGGAGATCGAGAAGGGCGCCGCCGAGAAGGCCGTGCGTATCCTGACGGCTGCCCTGAAGCTCTATCCGGACAATGCCGACATCCACGATCGTCTGAGCCATGCCCTCTCTTCCCGGGGACGGTTGAAAGAAGCTATTCAGCACGCTCACGAGGCGGTGCTCATCAATGACAGCTCTTTCGCCATGTTCCTCCATCTCGGCGGCCTCTTGCTCAAGGGTGACCGTCCCAACGAAGCCCAGGCGGCTTTCCGCCAGGCCCTCACGCTTTCTCCGGAGACCAGCGACGGCTATTATCTGCTCGCCTCCGCCCTGGAGAAGACCAGGGATCCGGACGGCGCTGTTATCGCTCTCAAGAAGTTCATCGAGGAGAGCGATCCCGACGACAAGCGTCTTCAAGACGCGAAAGCCAGAGTAGCCAGGCTGGAGAAAACCCCACGCTGAGTCTTTTCTTCTCATCACGGAGGACATCAACTTGAAACAGCTCGAATCGCCCGCCGATTGGCTGGAAGCGCGCAAGCTAAAGACCAGGGGAGCTTCCTCCGAGCGACCCGAGAACATTTTCGAGGGCAAAGCCAGCCTTGACCGTGCCGACGTCCAGGGTGTGCGGGTGTCCCGCCTGCGGGTGGCTCCTGCCGGGGCGGAGGCGCCGCCTTTATCCTATGCTGTCAGTGATCCGGCAGAGGGGCCGGACCCGGTGGTCGACCGTGCTGCCGGTATCGACTGGAGAGAATCAGAGAAACCTCAGCTCGAGGGGCTTCCCCTTGGTCTGGTCTGGCAGCAGTCGGCGGAGAGCCGCTGGGACTTCTACTTCAAGCTTCCGGAAGGGGCCTTCTGCTTCGGTCTGGGCGAGCGTCTTTCCGGGCTGAATCTGAGAGGCCGCGCCCATACTCTTTTCAATCACAGCGATCCGGTCCATGTTCCGTCGCTAGATCCGATGTACAAGTCCATTCCTTTGCTGATTGTGGCGCACCATGGCCGGTGCCAGGGCTTTTTCCTCGACAGCCCCGCGCGCCAGCGCTGGTCGCTGGATGCGGAGCTCGACGGGGAGGGCTCCATCGAGTTGCTCTCCCGGCGAGGTTTCACCCTCTATGCCTTCGAGGAGTGCTCGCTGCCCGATCTCCTGGCCGCGTTCACCAGCCTGACCGGGCGCACCAAGCTGCCGCCCAACTGGGCCCTGGGGCACCAGCAATCGCGCTGGAGCTATCCGGACGAGAAGACGGTGAAAGAGGTAGCGAGGCAGTTCAGGGAGCGCAAGATCCCCTGCGACACAATTGTGCTCGATATCGACTATATGGATGAATACAGGGTCTTCACCCACGATCCCGAGCGTTTCCCGGACCTGGGAGGGCTTGTGGCGGATCTGGCCGGAGACGACTTCAACGTGGTGGCAATCGTCGATCCCGGGGTCAAGAAAGAGGCCCGTTTCGGCGTCTATCAGGACGGCATGAAGCGGGACTTCTTCGTCAAGAAGGGCGATGGCAAGCCCTTTGTCGGCAAGGTCTGGCCCGGGCAGTGTGTCTTCCCCGACTTCCTGAGGCATGACGTGCGGGTCTGGTGGGCGGCCATGCAGGGATTCTTCACTGATAATGGTATCAAAGGCGTCTGGAACGACATGAACGAGCCCCAGATGATCGGCCAGCAAGATCCGCCTCTGCCAGTGGACGCCGTCGAGCTTCCGGACCCGCGGCATCAGATGTTCGTCCAGCAGGCTCCGGAAGGCGAGGTCGGCCATTTCGAGGTTCGCAACCTCTACGGCATGCTCATGTCCCGGGCTGCTCATGAAGGTCTGACAGCCATGAACCCGGACGAGCGGCCCTTCGTTCTCACCCGCTCCTGTTATGCCGGCATCCAGAAATATGCGGCGGTCTGGCTCGGGGACAACATGTCCTGGTGGGAGCATCTCGCTCTCAGTGTGCCCATGCTGGTCAATATGGGTCTTTCCGGAGTGCCTTTCTGCGGAGTCGATATCGGCGGTTTCGGCGACGACTGCTCGCCGGAGATGCTTGTCAGGTGGTACGAGGTCGGTATCTTCTATCCGTTTTTCCGCAATCATTCGGCGATGAAGACCCGTCTGCAGGAGCCCTTCGCTTTCGGACCTGCGGCCGAGAAGCATTGCCGTCACCTGATCGAGACTCGTTACCGATTGCTTCCTTATATACGCAATCTTTTCTGGGAGGCTTATCGAAATGGCGCTCCCCTGATGAGACCGCTGTTCTGGGACTATCCGGGGGACGAGAACGCTTACGAGATCGAGGACCAGTTCCTTTTCGGCCGCGATATTCTGGTGGCTCCGGTACTGAAGCGGGGAGCCGGGCGGCGGACGGTCTATCTTCCGGAAGGGCTCTGGCATCCTTTCGAGGGGGGAGCTCCCCTGCCGGGAGGGCGTCTGCACACCGTCAATATGGAGCTCGGCCGGGTGCCGGCTTTCGTGAGGGACGGCTCCATAATCCCGTACTCGCCGGTGATGCAGAGCACCGCCGAATACGAGTCGGCACCGATCACTTTCCGTTGCTACGGCGACAGGGGGATCGGGCTTTTCACCGAAGACGACGGGATCAGCCTGGAGTACGAGAACGAAGGCTATAACGAATGGCTCCTCACTTTCGAGAAAGGTGAGTTTCGCAGTCAGCTCGTCAATTACGGCTATATCGCGCCGGAGCGGCAGTATCTCCTGGAGCACGAGGATGGTGTGGAGGCGGTCGTTCTTGAAAAGTAAAGGGAAATCGGATAGACTTCTCCACTATGCCTGACGTGTCTGTTTCCAACACCAGCGCTATTTCATTGCGGGACAGAAATGAGACTGTCATAGACCTCTTCAGCCGGTCCGCGCGCGGTCACGCCGACAGGGTGGCGCTTCGCTTCGGCGAGAGTCTGACGACCTACCGCACACTGGCGGCGAGGATCGAGTCCCTGGCCTCCCTGCTTGCCGGCTATGGTATCAATAGTGGTGACAGGGTCGGAGTCTTTTTTCTCAATCATCCTGATTTCGTGGTTTCCTTTTTTGCCGTTCTGCGCCTGGGCGCGGTGGTGGTGCCGATCAACCCGCTCCTGAAGAGCGAGGAGATAGACCATATTCTGGGCGATTCCGGAGCCCTGGCAGTGATCACCCATGAGAGCCTGATGGCGGAATTGAGCCCCTGTCTGGCGGGAAAGACTGCTTTTGTTTTCTGCTACGAGCAAGCATTCGATCCTGCCCGGTCTGTCGAGAAGGCAGTGCCGGTCCGGGCCGCATCGCTTGTCGAAGATTTCCCCGTGGAGCATCTCCCTGACGGCCCCGGCCCCGAGGACCTCGCCCTTATCGTCTATACCTCCGGGACCACCGGCAAACCCAAAGGTGCGATGCTTAGCCACGGCAATCTCATGGCGGCCAACACCATGAAGAGCAGCCGACTGGAGCTCTATCCCGGCGACTGCCTGCTGGCGGTCCTGCCCCTCTGCCACATCTACGGCATGGTGGTGGTGCTGGTGGGCACCCTGCTCGAGGGCGGCGCCATCGCGATCATGCAGAGCTTCGATGCCCGTGGCGCTCTTGGCGAGATCGAGAGGCATCGAGTGACGGTATTACCGGCAGTGCCGGCCATGTTCCGATTCATGACCATGGAGATCGAGAAGAGCTCCTTCGATTTGAGCTCCCTGCGGTTCGGCGTGGTGGGCGGCTCCAGCATTCCGCCCGAGCTGGTGGAGCGTGTTCAGAAAGCTTTCGCCTGCCCGATCCTGGAGGGCTATGCCATGACCGAATCGGCCTGCGTGGCTACCCTGACTCCGCTTTCAGCCGGTGCCCAGAAAATCGGCTCCGCCGGTCCGGCCATCAAGGGAGTGGAGGTGGCTGTTCTCGGACCGGATCTCGAGCCTCTCGGGAGAGGCTCCGCAAATGTCGGCCAGGTCGCGGTCCGGGGCAAGAATGTCATGCTCGGTTATTACAATTTGCCGGAGGCCACCGCCTCGACATTCCACAGGGGCTTTTTCCTTACCGGGGATCTGGGCTATCTGGACGAGGACGGTTATCTTTTCATCGTCGGGCGAAGCAAAGAGCTGATAATTAGAGGCGGCCAGAATATCTATCCCGCCGAGGTGGAGCAGGTCCTCCTGAAAATGACCGGGATTGCCGATGTAGCCGTGGTGGGTGTGCCGGACGAGTATATGGGCGAGCGGGTGAAAGCCTTCGTCGTGCCCGCCACCGGTTTCAGCCTCGATGAAGACGAGGTGAAAGAGTATTGTGGTGCTCATCTGGCTCCGTACAAAGTGCCGCGGCTGGTAGAATTTCGAGAGGAGCTTCCGCGCAATTCCACCGGCAAGGTCTTGAAAAGGCTGCTCCTGGAGGATCCCAGGCAGAATCCCTAGTAATCGCTAGGGACCGCTCGAAGGAGAAAGCTCTTGGACCAGGTTATTTCGGTCGTTATCGTCGACGATCAGGAGATTGTCAGGATAGGCTTGAAAGTCCTCGTCGATCAGACCGAGGGCCTGGAGGTAGCGGGGCTTGCCCAGGACGGCCGCGAGGCGGTCCTGAAAGTGGAGCAGATCAAGCCTGATGTCGTGATCATGGATATCGGTCTTCCCCTTGTGGACGGTATCGAGGCCACCAGGCTCATCAAGGAGCGATTCGAGAGCGTTCGGGTGATCATGCTCACCTCCCACGACGACGATCGGTATATTTTCGCCGCCCTGGCGGCCGGAGCAGACGGCTATTGCTTGAAAGAGACCCCGGGCAGTCAGCTCGTCATGGCTGTCCGGTCGGTGGCGGAAGGGGCGGCCTGGCTCGACCCCGGCATCGCCATGAGGGTGCTCAAGGCCTCCACCCGCGGCGCCGAGATCCAGAACGACAGGGTCGATACCAGCTCCATCGCCTCCACGCTCTCCAAGCGCGAGCTCGAGGTGCTGCGCCTAGTGGTGGACGGCAACTCCAACCAGGAGATCGCCGACAGGCTGGTCTTGAGCGTAGAAACGGTGAAGACCCATATGCGTCACATCATGGAGAAGCTGAGGGTGTCGGATCGCACCCAGGCCGCGGTGAAAGCCATGCGCGAGGGGCTTTTCTGAGGAAATGGAAGCAACTCTGCACACCGCTCACGGCGTCGAGATTCTGATGGTCCTCTTGATGGTGGCATCGGCGGTAGGTTTCGCCGTGAAATGGGTGCGTCTGCCATATTCGGTTGCTCTGGTCATAGTCGGGCTTGTAATCGGCTCTACTCATCTCTTCCCGAGAGTGGAGATGACACCGGAATTGATTCTATTCGTCTGCCTGCCGGCCCTCCTTTTCGAGGCTTCCTGGAATATCAAGCTCGCCGACTTGAAACAGGTATGGAAACCGGTCTCGGCTTTCGCCTCGATCGGCGTGGTGATCTCGATGTTCATCACAGGCTGGGTCCTGCATATCGTCTGCAAGCTGGACTGGCATTCGGCGCTCCTTTTCGGCGCCATGACCGCCGCCACCGACCCGATCTCGGTGCTTGCCCTGTTTCGCAAGCTCGGTCTGGACCGGCGCCTGAACATGACCCTGGAGGCTGAGAGCCTCTTCAATGACGGCACCGCCGTGGTCCTCTTCAAGATGGTGCTTGTCACCGCTTTCATCACGGCCTCTCCAATGACGATATTCGGCTCGATTTTCGAGTTCTTCAAGGTCGTGGTGATCGGTGCCCTGGTGGGTCTAGGTGTCGGGCTCCTGGGCTCTCGAATCACCCGCTATTTCGACGACCATCTGCTCGAGATCACCCTTACCACCATAGTCGCTTACGGATCCTATCTCGTGGCCGAGCAGCTCAAGTCCTCGGCGGTCATCGCCGTGGTGGTGGCCGGTATCGTGGTGGGCCATTACGGGTCCCGCACGGGGATGTCCGCCACCACGCGTCTGGCGGTCAACTCTTTCTGGGAGTACGCTGCCTTCGTGGTGAACTCTCTGGTCTTTCTATTGATTGGATTGCAGATCAACCTCGGTCTCCTCCGGGAGCACGGCGCCGAGATCCTGGTGGCGGTGGGCGCTCTCTTGCTCGCCCGCATGGTCGTGGTTTATGGATTCTCGCCCTTCGTCTCGAGTAACCGCCTGCCAATCCCGATCAAGTGGCGGCATCTTCTTTTCTGGGGAGCTCTGAGAGGCTCGCTTTCCATGGCTCTGGCTCTCAGTCTTCCCCGGGAGTTCCCCATGCGAGAGCAGCTGGTGGTAATGACTTTCGGGGTGGTGCTTTTCACGCTTCTCATACCTGGACTGACTATCGAGCCCCTGGTCCGGGTTCTTTCCATGGCCAAAGAGGACAAACGGATCAAGGAGTTCATCAAGCTGCGCAGCCGGCTCTTTGCCGAGTCCCAGGCCCTGGACGATCTGGAGCACCAGCGCAGCCGGGGCGTGATCACCCAGAGCGTCTTCAACAAGCTCAAGAAAGAGATCAGCAGGAGACAGAGCGAGGTCGCCCAGTCCATCGAGGACCTCAGGCTCGAGCACAGCATCATCGAGAGCATGCAGGTGAACGATGCCCGAAAGCATATGCTGGAGTCCAAAAAGGATTCTTTGATCAGGCTGGTTCGGGACGGCAAGGCCGACGCCGATGCCATCGAGGATCTGATCATGGAGGTCGATCAGGAGCTCGACGAGGTGGCTGAGACCGAGCGCGAGATCGAAAGACAGCTTGTTCACGAGTCCCGGTCGGGACCGGGCAGCGACACTCCGGGAGGGCTCCTGAAGAAAGGAGTAGATCTGGCGGAGGGCGACAAGATCGCCAATAATCCCGATGCCCGATCCTGATACTGATCCGGATATAAATCGCAATATTGCGATTTTTCCGGATGCGAAGAATATTTTTTTGCATGGCTATACTTGTATCAGATGAAGATGATTACTCAGGAGATCGATGATGGTACGTGTTCTATTGATCGCGATGGCAATGGCAGTGCTGACCGTGATTTACGGCTGTCCGGCGGGCATCGCCCAGGGCAAGGGCTCGGGAACCAATCAAGCTGCTTATCAGGGCTATATCTCCAGGCTGCGTCAGAAGTTCGACGACAACTGGTTTGTCCCGGACGGGAACAATAAAGTAACCATAACCAGTACCCTCGACACCGACGGGACAGTCTCCGATATCGCCACCGCCAGCCAGCCTCAGTCCGAGCCGGCTGAGATGGCCGCCAATGAGGCTTTCGTCAAGGCGCAGCCTTTCGAAGCTCTGCCTGGTGGCAAAAAAGTCAAGCTCACTGCCGTTTTTCAGTCGGCCTCGACCCAGCATGGCGATGGATCCCGGCATATCAATATCACCCTCGACCCGATCAAATGAACATCTTCAGGCGAATCAGGAAGGAGTCCTCCGGGGGCAGGCGCGATCCGCGTTTCGCCGGAACCTGGTACGAGGCCAATGAGACCAGGCTGAACGAGCAACTCGACGGCTTTTTTGCCGACGCTCGCCTGCGCCTGGAGGAGAGCCCCACCGATTCGATCTTCAAAGACAATCCCGAGCCCGAGGGCGGCATCCTGGCCATGGTGGTGCCTCATGCCGGCTACATGTATTCCGGCTCCACCGCCGCCTACGCTTATGAGTTCGCCAGGGCGGCCAAGACCGAAGGGTTGAGCCGGGTTTTTCTGATGGGCCCGAGCCATTATGCCGGTTTCGTGGGAGTGGCATTGTCTTCCGACCGGATTTTCGGAACCCCCCTGGGTGATTTGAAGGTCGATCAGGAGGTGGTGCAGGCGCTTTCTGGCTATCCGCTTTTTCAAACAATGGAAGACGTGCATCTACAGGAGCATTCCCTGGAGCTGCAGCTATCCTTCATCAGGCATGCCTTCGGGGCCGTCAGCATCGTCCCTCTGATCGTCGGGGCTCTGCGCGATCCCGCCGATGTAAGGCTGGTGGGGCAGATAATCAGGACCTTTATCGGACCGGAAGATATCGTGGTGGTGAGCTCTGACTTCACTCATTTCGGACCGAGATACGATTATGTGCCTTTCGATCGCGATATCCCGAACCGGGTCAGGCAGCTGGACGAGGATGCTTTCGGCTATCTCAGGGACAATGATCTCACCGGTTTTATCGAATTCCACGATCGCACACGCTGCACCATATGCGGTTACTATCCCTGCGCCGTCCTTCTTTCCATGCTCCCTGACGATGCCCGGGCGAGCCTTCTGCGCTACCGGACGTCCCGGGATACCGGTCAGGAGCAGGGAAGCAATTCGGTTTCTTATCTGGCCCTGGCTTTCACCAGCCGCAGTTGCCAGGACGGTTGGCCGGAAAGGACCCTGCCATGTCTCGATGAGCTCCTGGAGGAAGCGGACCGGCAGGCTCTTTTGCGGCTGGCTCGTCTTACTCTCGCTAGTTTCGTCGAGGAGGGTGAAATCCCCGACCGCGAGACTGCGGAGGGCTGGGGCATCGAGATTACCGATAATCTGGAGCGACCCCTGGGCGCCTTCGTGACCCTGTTCAAGAAAGGCAGCCGGAGCAAGGAGTTGCGCGGATGTATCGGCTATATCTGGCCGATCAAGCCTCTTTTCGAGGCGGTAATCGACAATACCGTGGGCGCCGCCTCGAAGGATCACCGGTTCGACAGAGTGAAAGGCGATGAGCTCGGTGATATCGAGATCGAGATCAGTGTGCTTACGCCGCCCCGGCGAATCGCTTCCGAAAACGAGATCGAGCTTGGCCGGCATGGAATTGTTCTCCATATCGGCAACAGCCAGTCTGTCTTCCTTCCCCACGTGGCTCCCGAGTTCGGCTGGACCCTGAGCCAGACCCTGGACCAGCTCTGTCTCAAGGCAGGCTATCCAGCTGGCTCCTGGAGCGGGTCGGAGCGGGACCGGGTTCGATTCGAGGTCTTCGAATCGGTCATGTTCGAAGAGAATTGAGGATCAGATTAGTGAGAGCAGGATGGCGTAGAGGGTCACCTGCACCGCTGCGAACATGAGAAAGATGACAGTGTGGTCCCGGCGGGTGATGCGGGCCAGCTCAGCCTCGATGCTGGGGATTACTTTGGTCTCGTTACCTTTGTCCAGAAGATAGCCGGGGACCATCAAGCGCGGATTGGAGCCCCAGAGCCCGTAGGAGAAGAGCTCGTCCGATTTTGTGTCGATCACCGCCAGTTTCAGCCCCGGAATCGAGAACTTCTGGCACTGGCTCCTCAAAACCTCGGCCAGCTCGGGATTGGATTTGGCCACCTCTTCCAGAGCCATGAAACGGGCTTTCAGATAGCGGCGCTCGGCCCAGTCGAGAATGAGAGGAAGGAGCATTATAAATAGAACGTTCCAGCACAATATCAGACCACCGGCGCCCCTGGTTCCCAGCTCTTTCACGGCTACGAAGTGGGTGACCAGGAGGGTGAGAGCCACTCCCAGGAGAAATGTGGCAAGATAATACGCTCTTAGAATGCGGGACGGTGTCATGACTCTAAGCCCTCTTGCAGTGAGGGAGGTTTCTGGTGTGCTGGGATCATTGTTCCCTGAGAGATCTCTCATTTAACGTCCGACAAACCTGTTGACAACCTGCTTTTTTCGTAATTCTGTAGAATTAGACCGATGACCAATACTTCTACGGCTCAGAAAGTTATCGAGACAGGCAGCCGCTACGGCGTCAACCTGGTCCGGTTCCTCTATACCGATTTATCCGGTCTGGTGCGGGGCAAAGCCAGCTCGCTTTCCACTCTGCCCGGCCGGCTCGAGAGCGGCATCGGTCTGGTGAAGGGCATGATGGCGATGAACTGTCTCGACAAGCTGCAAAGTGATACCGGGTTCGGTGCTACCGGCGAGATCCGCCTGGTGCCCGATCTGGAGACTTTCGCGGTGCTACCATATGTGGAGTCATCAGCCTCGTTCTTCTGCGACATGATCCAGCTCGACCGCAGTCCCTGGGAGCTATGCCCCCGAGAGCTTCTGCGCAGGCAGGTCCGCGACGCCGCCAAGCTCGGCTATACGGTCCAGGCGGCTTTCGAGCCGGAGTTCTTGATCTCCACCAGGTGTGAGGCGGGCGAGTCGCGGGAATGGAAACCAATCGATACCAGCGTCTGCTTCGGCACCGACGGGATGAATCGGGCGGACCGCTTCTTCGCCACTCTGGTGGAGTATCTCAAGCGTCAGGGAGTGACGGTGGAGCAATATTATCCTGAGCTCGGTCACGGACAGCACGAGGTCAGTGTCGCCTACGCCCCCGCCATGCAGGCCTGCGACCGTTATCTGCTGGTCCGGGAGACGCTCAAGGGTCTGGCTCTCAATCAGGGTCTCGAGCTCACCATGGCTCCCAAGCCCTTCGAGGAGCAGCCGGGCAACGGCTGCCACCTGCATCTCAGTCTCTGGAACCGGGATATGACCGAAAATGTCATGTTCGACCAGCGCGGCGGTCTGAGCAGGACGGCACTCTCTTTCATCGCCGGGATCGTCAAGCACCTGCCCGCTCTCGTTTCCTTCACCTGTCCCTCGGCGAACTCATTCAGGCGGCTGAAGCCCAAGAGCTGGAGCTCTGCCTATGCCTGCTGGGGTTACGACAACCGCGAGGCGGCGGTGCGTGTTCCCTCCGTCTACTGGGGCAACGAGAAGAACAGCACCAATATCGAGATCAAGTGCGTGGACAATACCATCAATCCCTATCTCGCCCTTTCCCTGGTGATCGCCTGCGGCATCGAGGGGATCATGAAAGAGATGAGCCCTCCCCCGGATGTGAGCCTGGATCCGGCGGATCTTTCCGAGGAGGAGCGGCAGGATCTCGGGATCGAGCGCCTGCCAACGTCGCTGTCCCGCGCTCTCATCGAGCTCGAGACCGATATCTATTTGATGAAAGTCCTGGGCGAGAAGCTGGCCAATACCTATATCATGGTGAAGTCCTCCGAGGCGGCGGCCTTCGCCCACGATGTCGAGTTCGAGCTCGCTCAGCACCGTCTGCGGTATTGAGATGTATTGATGATTGTTATCGACAACCATGCCCACGGTCTTCGCCGGGACTTCCTGCTCATGGACGGGCTCGATTTCAGGCGAGCGTTCAGCGAGTCCGCTTCTCTGCGGGTGATCGAGAGGGACGTGCCGGTCTCGGCGGCATATCGCCGGGCGCTCCGGATACTGGGCTCCAGATTCGGTGTCGATGACGCTGACTCTTGCGAGGAGAAGTATCTCGGGCTGCGGCAGAGTCTCGATCAATCGGAATTCATCAAAGACCTGTTCGACGAGGTGAGCCTGGGCGCCATCCTGGTTGATGACGGTTACGGGGGCCCCGGCTTCGTATCCATGGACGAGCTCAGCCGCCTGTGCGGGCGCCCCACCTACCGGGTGCTGCGCCTCGAGAGCCTGTTCGAATCCCCGGGCGGGCATGCATCCGATCTGGATCGGCTGATCTCGTCGGTTATCGAAGCGGTCTCCGCACCGGAAGTGGTGGCGCTCAAGACCATTGCCGCCTACCGGGGAGGCTTTCCCATAGAAGATCCCTCTCACGCTGAGGCGGTTTCCGACCTCGAGCGGCTATACGGGACAGGGGGCGGTCAGGTTCGCATGGCAGGGAGCGCCTGCCACCACTATATGCTGCGCCGGGTCTTCGAGCACGCCGGCTCAATGGGCCTGCCCGTGCAAGTCCATTGCGGTTTCGGGGACAGCGATCTCGATTTGAGCCGTTGCGATCCGTCGCTTCTGACTGGGCTCTTCAAAGAATTCCGGAAGACCGATTTCGTGCTCCTCCACTGTTATCCATTCGTGGGCCAGGCCGCCTATCTGACCTCTGTCTACCCCAACATCTATATGGACCTCTCCCTGGCGAGCTTTCTTTTGCCCGGTCTTCTCAAGAGGCTCTTCGAGGAAGCCCTGAATGTCGCCCCACCCACCCGGCTGCTTGCCGGCAGCGACGGGCATACCATTCCCGAGACCCACTATCTGGGGATACTGAATACCAGGAATACCCTGGAGAGGGTCCTGGGCGAGATGGTCGAGGAGGGCATGATGAGTGCTTCCCAGGCCGAGGAGACGACTGCCTCCATCCTCTTCGGGAACGCCAGGGATCTCTATGACCTGAGAATGTGAATCAATCTTGCCCTTTCTCAAGGGATTTGAGCAGGTCAGCGAAGGTGCGGTTGCACACGTTATCAATTGCCAGGCATGCGGCGAGGATGACAATCGAGTGCTCATCATCGAGAATATCAAGGTCGTATGGAGCAGTAAGCGAGAAGAATCCGGCGGAGACTGACGCTATGATCTCTTTGTCACTAACGAATCGACATTCTCGATCGCTGAAGGAGACATTTACGACACAGTTCTTGAGACCTTCAGCATGAAGGTTGAATATAGCGCGGTCCCCGAATAGAACCAACTTCTGTCTGACTTCTGCCAACTTCTTTCGCCGGCTCGATATTTCGAAAGCCGGCATGAAGGATAACAGTCTCTGGCAGACTTCGGCCTGTTCGACGCCATTCATGTCCACCAGCTTGAGTTTGGTTCCCCAGGACAGGAGCGGGCTCTTGACGGTATACAGATCGTTTTCTTCTTCGTCTTTGACCGTGCAGGTCCTCCCGAACGATAAGCTATTGCGCCTCATTGAATATTTCACCGGGTCTCTCCTGCTCGGGCGGTCCATCTGAAAGAAGATGCAGTCTCGGGAACGCCAGGGATCTCTATGAATTGCCTATCTTTCCATGACGGCTGCCAACCCCTCGCTGAAGCTGTTTCCCCATCCAGTGCCTGCTCTTATCCTTTCCCTGCCGTTCTTGTCCAGATAGACGGTTCCCTGATCCGAGAAGGCCCGTGCCAGTCCGTCACAAAAAGCGGAAATGTGCGAGTATTTCGGCTGCAAAACCCAGTTTCCCTGCCTGTCGATAATGCCGTCCAGGTGATTGTAGTTACCCAGTACATCGATTTTCGTCTGGCTGACGATTGCCCGCCCGTCTCGAAAATTTGCAGCAATGTTGTTGCCGGAGATATCGAATGAAGGCTTGATGACTAGCTCTCCTGATTTGTCTATATAACCATAGGCTGAATTGTTCGGGCTGGAGCCGGTGAAGCGTGGCGCCACCGCCGCGAGCCCTTCGCTGAAAATGCGGGCATCATCATACTCGTTTTTCGAAAGGCGTGTGCCGTCCGAACGGATGTAATGCATCTTTCTTGATCTATCGTAATGCGCATTCGTGGCCAGGAAAATTTCCTCGGCAAAATCGACGCCGTGTCGGCCGGCTGCCAGCACGGTTTTTCCCGTCCTGTCGATAAAAATCGTCTGTTGCGGAGTTTGTCGGTCTGTGAGCCGCTCGACTCTTGCGATACCTTGATGAAAGGGATTAGCGGCTGCGTATTCCGGCTCAATCACGAACTGGCCTGTCTTATCTATGAAGCCGAACAACCCGTTCTTCTCGGCGACTGCAAGACCTTCGCTGAACTCGTATCTTTCGAGCAGCCCCTGGGAAAAATCCCAGTCGGGATTGTTGTTGCGCGCAGCGGAGGCATGAGCAGGAAAATCGAATCGGACTGCAATGACTTCTTTCCCGGTTTTGTCGATATAACCGTACTTGATGCCGGTCCTGACCAGAGCGAGGCCTTCGCTGAATGTTCCGGCATTGTCATACTTCGCCGGCAGGGCAAATTTGCCGGTCCTGTCGATGAATCCCCACTTGTTCCCGAGTCGAACAGCGCAAAGTCCTTCGCTGAAGTTCTTGAACACTTTGTGCGAAAGTGGCATGCAACCACCATATTGATCTCTCAGAACGTCATCGAATTGTGGCTCGATCACCAGGGCTCCTGTCCTGTCGATGAAACCCCACTTCTTGTGAGGCATCGCTTCGAACATCGACTGGCAGCCGGCTAAGGCAACAGTCGCCAGGATAAGTGCGATGAGCTGCAGCATGTGATGCACACGAAGTCCGGGCGTCGCACCGGATCTACATTAGCGCTTGCATGATTTTGTCCATAGACTCTTTCGGAGGTCTCAGGTCTTTCTGCTGCAGGCTAGCGAGGGGCTCGTCCACCATATTCTTGACGCTGGAGAAATCACGCAGCTCTTTGTCGATATAGAGCAGGCCGGTCAGCAGGGTACCGTCCCTGTGCGACTGGTGGATGGCCCTGTCGGCTGCGAAGCGGTCGGTGGGATCGTAATCGCGATCGATTTTCTTGAGCTGCAGTACCGAGCCGTCATGGAGTTGGACGTCACGGACGGTTCCTTCTTCGTAATCGACGGTGATCTGCTCGTAGAACGGGATATAGTCCAGACCGTGCAGGGGAGTATCGATTTCTTTGGCTGTCTTGTAGCTCTTGGTGGAGCCGGCGTGGTTGTTGAAGGTGACGCAGGGGCTGATCACGTCGAGCACTGCGGTGCCGCGGTGGGAGACCGCCGCCTTGAGCAGGGTGACCAGCTGGCGCGGATCGCCGGCGAAAGAGCGGGCCACGAATCCGCAGCCCAGCTCGATGGCCAGACCGCAGAGGTCGATGGCGGTGAGCTCGTTGACGGTGCCGTCCTTGAGCTTGCTGCCACGATCGGCGGTGGCGGAGAACTGTCCCTTGGTGAGACCGTAGACGCCGTTGTTCTCGATGATATAGACCACCGGGACATTGCGCCTGATCAGATGACCGAATTGCCCGAGACCGATGCTGGCGGTGTCGCCGTCCCCGCTCACACCCAGGAGGATCAGCTTCTTGTTGGCCATATGGGCACCGGTGGCGATGGAGGGCATACGCCCGTGCACCGAGTTGAAGCCGTGGGAGCGGGAGAGGAAGTAAGCCGGGGTCTTGCTCGAGCAGCCGATGCCGGAGAGTTTCACCACCTGGTGGGGCTCGATGGAGAGCTCCCAGAAGGCTTTGATGATCTGGCTGGTGATGGCGTCGTGACCGCAGCCGTCGCAGAGAGTCGAGGGCGAGCCTTTGTAGTCGGCCAGGGTCAGCCCGAGCTTATTGGTCTGGGGTTGCCGGGCCGGGGGGGTGGGCTGGGATGTCTGGGATGCTTGAGTCATTTCACTAATTCTCCTGCTCGGCAATGTGATCGGTGATGAATTGAGCGTCGATGGGAATGCCCGAGTAGTGGCGCACCGACTGCAGCTTGGTGGCGAGCATGGGAAACTCCATGCGGATCAGATCGAGCATCTGACCATCCCGGTTCTGCTCCACCACATAAACATGATCGTGTGCGTCGACGAAGTCTTTGACACGGTGGGTGAAAGGCAGGGCGCGGATGCGGAAATAGCTCGTGGGGATGCCTCTGGCGGCGAGCTGGTCGCGGCATTCGAGGACGGCCCAGTGAGTGGATCCGAAGGCGATGATGCCGATTTTGGCGTCCTTGTTCATATCGGCTATGCCGAAGGGGACGAGCTTCTGAGCTGTCTCCCATTTGCGCTTGAGGCGGTCCATGAGATTGACATAGTCTTCGGGTTTCTCGGTATAGGCGGCATTCTCGTTGTGTCCGGAGCCCCGGGTGAAATAAGAAGCCTTCGGATGGTTGGTACCGGGCAGGGTGCGATAGGGGATGCCGTCGCCGTCCACATCTTTGTATCTGGCGAAGCCTCCGAGGCGCTCCAGATCTTCGGCGTTGAGCACCTTGCCACGGTCGAAAGGCTCTTTGGGATATTCGAAAGGCTCAGCCATCCAGTTGTTCATGCCCAGATCCAGGTCGGTAAGTACAAATACCGGGGTCTGGAGCCGCTCCGCCATGTCGAAGGCTTTCACCGAGAACTCGAAGCATTCCTCCACCGAAGCCGGAAGCAGGATAGGATGCTTTGTGTCGCCGTGGGAGAGGAAATAGGTGCTTATCAGATCGCCCTGGGATGTCCTGGTGGGCAGACCGGTGGAGGGACCGACGCGCTGAACGTCGAAGATGACCGTGGGGATCTCCGCGAAATAACCGTAGCCGGTGAACTCGGACATGAGCGAGATCCCCGGTCCGGAGGTGGAGGTCATCGAGCGGGCACCGGCCCAGCCGGCTCCCAGTGCCATTCCCACTGCGGCAAGCTCGTCCTCGGCCTGGACCACGGCATATGTGCGTTTGCCGTTCTCGTCGATACGGAACTCTTCCATGTAGTCGATGAGCTGTTCGCAGAGGCTCGAGGACGGGGTGATGGGATACCAGGCGACGAAGGAAACGCCGGCGAACATGCAGCCGATGGCGGCAGCGCCGTTGCCGTCGATGATGATCTTGCCCTTGGTCTTGTCCATGCGGCTGAGCTTGTACGGATCGTCCTTGTCGAGGTTCTCCCTGGCCCATTGCCGACCGATGCGGGCGGCATTGACGTTCAGGTCGATGGCTTTCTCTTTGCCTTCGAACTGGCGGGCGATGGCGATCTCGATCTCTTCCTGCTCGACGTCGAGAAGGTGTCCCAGGACGCCCACATAGATGATATTGGTGAGGAGCTTGCGAAGCTTGATGTTCTCCGTAGCCTGGTTGGCCAGATCCGAGAAGGGAATCTGATAGTGCTTGACGTCATCTCTGATCTTGTCGAGATTGAGCTCTACCGGGCTGACACAGACAGCTCCCGGGCTCAGCTCTTTGACGTCCTCGACAGCGGTCTGAGGGTTCATAGCCACCAGCACATGCACCTGGGGGGTGCGGGCTACATAACCGTCCTTATTGACCCGGATGGTAAACCAGGTGGGAAGACCCATGATGTTGGACGGGAAGAGGTTCTTACCAGAAACCGGTATGCCCATCTGGAAGATGGCACGCATCAGAACAGTGTTCGAAGACTGGCTTCCAGAGCCGTTTACTGTGGCGACATGGATCTGGAAGTCATTGACGATCTGCTCTTTTTTGCCGGTTTTCTCAGTGCTGTTGGCGGCTAGGGTTTTCACAGTTAGATATCCGTTGGTAGTGGGAGTCGAGGTCTTAAAGTTTATCAACTATCAAGGCTCAGACCAGCCCAAATACCGATTTCGATAAGCTTTGATGCGATCGCGAATGGATTGTTTCTTTACAACTTATTCGATAACCACTTCGACCAGACGCGGACCGCGTTTCTCGAAGAGCCTGGTGAGCTCCGTCTCGAGCTCGGAGAAAGTGTTCACCGTGCTGGATGCGATTCCGAAAGCAGCAGCCAGCTGGCTTATATTGATGCCGGGCTCGGCGAATTCCCAGCGGGGCGGTTTGCGGGTTGGCGCCGAAGGCAGCACTTTAAGGCTGTCTCTGCCCTGGGTCTTGGCGATCACGAATTTGGAGTTGAGGTCGTAATGGGCGGCCGTCCAGAGGGCCTGGGGCAGACCGAGGAAGGACTCGTCACCGCAGATGCAGATGACAGGAATGTCGCTGCCTGCCCATTGCACTCCCAGAGCCGCTCCCGGGGCATAACCAGAGATCCCTGAAGTGGAGGCGAAAAAAGAAGAGCCGCTCTCGAGGCTGAGAACCTCGAAGGGAGCGCTTTCTCCGACGACAATATCGGTGACCACCACCGATTTCTGCGGGCGGACACCGTCGAGAATGCGGAGGAGCCAGAAGAGGCTGGCCGGTCGCTTCGGATCCGGATAAGTGATTGATTCCTCGACACTCTGGCGCCGTGCTGAAATTCCCTGTATGGTACTGCGGGCCCGGCTGTTGACTCCCTCCAGCCAGGTTTTGTCCACCTGGAGCTGGAGCTCGGCGCGGACCCTGGAAAGGGTCTCCGAGATATCGGCCTGAATGGCGAAATTGCTTCTGATGCTGCGCCCGGCCAGGTGACCGTCCATATTGACCTGGATGACGGTGCCTGTGTCGGGGACCAGGGAGGGACCGTCGCCCCTGTTGGGCAGGCGGTTCTGCACTCCGAGCAGGAGGAAGAGATCGTGGTCTTTGAGACGGTTGTTCGTCTCGGCGTGGTTGGTGGGCAGGACACCGCCGAAATGCGGATGCCGGTTTGGGAAGTTCACCCCGGTGGGCATGGGCTCGGAGAAAACCGGGCAACCAAGCACATCGGCCAGGAGGACCACATCTTTGCGAGCGCGGAACTGGGAGACCTCGTTGCCGGCTATGATGCAGGGATTGCTCGCGGCAATGAGCTTCTGGACGATCTTGGAGACGAAATTCTCGTCTGCCGGACCCAGGGGCCCGGTAATGGGAGGCTTGAGAATCTCCGCCTTGGCGGAGGAGAGGGAGAGGTTTATGGGAAGCGACAGGATCACCGGTCCCTTGGGCGGCGTGAAGGCCTCATGGAAAGCCCGGCGGAGGAGCTTGCAGACCTCCCGGGCTGTTTTGGCCTCCGCCATCCATTTGCACAGGGAGCTGGTGAGGATATGATGCTCCACCGACAGGGGCGGGTCGTCGTTGAGCAGGTGGGAGTCCTCCTGGTCCGCCAGAATGACCATGGGAACCTGGGCTCGTTTGGCAGCATAGATGGCGGGTATGGCATTGAGGATCCCCTGCCCGCAGGCCAGGTTTACAACGCTGGGAAGCGAGGTCGCCTGAGAATAGCCTGTGGCCATGAAAACCGCTATCGATTCATGCAGGGAGCCGACGAACTTGATGATGTCGCTCTCGTGATAGCGGCTGGCAAGCAACGTAATGGCAATGGGCGAATCAGATGTGCTGCTGGTCCCGAATATATAACGAACCCCCTCGGCGTTGAGCTGGTCGAGGATCAGGTGGGCGGTAAGCGAGATGGCGGTGTCTGCTCTGGTCATCAGAAATGGTCGAATTCCAAAAAAGGTGCTGGTTTTATCGAGGTCCAGTTGGCAACTTCGTCCCTCAGAGCTAAGATCATACCCTTTTCTTTCGCCCGCAAATTTATACGCATAGATCCTGCTTCTCTTGGCAGGTGCCGGCCCGGGTAAATGTCAGCCAGCGCCGATTCCCAGCCTTCCAGACGGCTCCGGCCCCGGCTTCGGGCAACTCCTGTCAAGGCTTTCCAGAGCGCTTGCCGGACCTCCTCGGCGATGGCGCAGACCTCCAGCACTCTGAGGGTCTCGGTACCCATTCTGAAAAGAGCGTAGCCTCTTGCTTCGGGATCCTCCGGCAGGACCGCTTCCACAGGAGCCCAGCTCGGATTGTGTTTTTTGATGAAAGCGTCGCGGTCGAGCATGAAACGCCAGTAGCAATCGGATCTCGCGATGGCCAGCGGTTGCCGGCTCTGCCATTGCCGGTAGTATCGTCTCAGGCGCTCGCCGTCGGCGGCGAAGGCGGGCTCCACTCTATAGCCCTGGAATTTATCGGCAGTCTCCCCGGTTGCACATCTGCCCATCTCGAACTCGAAAGACCGGCAGTCCAGGTCGAAGAAGCCGAATGACCGGTAGAAATCGCTGCCGATGTCCGAGTAGAGCAGCACCGCTTCCATGCCCTCGGCCCGGGCCCGGTCCACGGCCAGCCTCACCATGGTCTTTCCCAGACCCCTGCCGCGCATTTCCCCGGAGGGTATAGATGGCGCCCAGACCGGCAATGTTGACGGGCTCCCCGAGACCGCGGACGCGATAAGCAAGATGGTAGTATTTCAGGGCTCCCAGGGGCGGCGATAGCGGATCGTCTTTGAGGACCAGAAAACGCATCGATTTCTTTGCCCGGCTCCAGTTACTGTTCAGCTGAGCGCTCAGATAATCGAAGTACTGGCTCTGAGGCAGCCCCGGCGACCAGATCCGGCAGGTCTCTTTGAGCACCGCGCTCAGATCATTATTGTCTGCGTCCTTCAACTGCATTGCGATAAAATCGTCTCTAATATCCAGCCAATTCGACCATGCCAGTAGAAACCCCCAAAGACAGAAAGCCAAGGGCCCACCGAGGGCATATCATATCGCCCCTTCCCGGAGGAGGTCTTCTCGATGTCCGGGACGGTCTCCTCTTCGTGGACGAGAAAGGTCGTATCGCTTATGCCGGACCTTTCGACGAGTACGACGGCAGTCTCCCTGTCGATAGCCTGGAGGACCACGGCAAGAGATTGATCCTGCCCGGCTTTATCGATCTGCATATCCATCTTCCCCAGGTCACCCAGACCGCCCGATCCGGAGAGCACCTGCTCCAGTGGCTCGACAAGTATATCTTCCCCGCCGAGTCGAGATTCTCGGATCTAGAGCACGCCGAGAAGATCGCCCTCTGGTTTTTCGATGAGCTTGTCCGGAACGGCACCACCACAGCCGTAGTCTTCACCACCATCCACAAGCGGGCTGCCGACTGCGCTTTCGCCGTGGCACGCCGGTCCGGCATCCGGGCTGTGATGGGCAAAGTGATGATGGATGAGAATGCTCCGGAGGAGCTGACCGAAACCGCCTCGGTGAGCCTGGAGGAGTCTTTCGAGCTTTACGAGAAATGGCACGGTCAGGATGACGGCAGGCTTCTTTACGCTTACACGCCGCGTTTCGCCGTCACCTCCAGCCGGGAGCTTCTCGCCGGGGTGGGAGAGCTGCTCGAGAAGAGCCCGGGAAGCTTCATGCACACTCATCTTTCCGAGTCCACAGGCGAGATCGAGTTTGTCGCCAGGCAATTCCCCGGCTACAGGGACTATGTCGATGTCTACGACCGCCACGGGCTCCTGGGCGAGCGCTCCATCCTGGCCCACGCCATTCATTTGAGCGATGGCGAGCTGAAAGTGCTGGCGGACCGCAAGAGCGTCCTGGCTCACTGCCCGAGCAGCAATTTCTTCCTGAAAAGCGGTGTTTTCCAGTACACCAGGGTGCTGAACGCCGGCATCCGTTTCGGTCTGGGATCCGATGTGGCCGCCGGACCGCAGATGTCGATGTTCGGCGTCATGAAGGACGCCAACTATATCCAGCCCTCGGACTGGCTCACGCCCCGGGAGCTTTTCTATCGATCCACCCTGGCCGGAGCCGAGGCCCTGGGTCTGGCCGAGCGCACAGGCTCTCTGGAGCAGGGCAAGGAAGCCGATTTCATCATCGCCGATCCGACCCGGCGCACCGGTATCGCCGACGACATCCTCGAGCAGACTACCGACGATATCCTCTCGTCCATGGTATTCCTTGGCGATGATCGGATCGTGATCTCGACATTCGTAAGAGGTGAATGTCTTTTCAAGAAAAACGAAAAGCACAGACAGGTGAGCGTGCTAGGATCTTAGGCTTTGCCGGAGGAACTCCCATGCCGCCTGCCACCAGACCGCAGAACAAGATCAACGAAATCTATTCGCAAGCCGTCATCAAAGAACGAATAGCCGAGCTGGGCAGGACCATCAGCGAGGATTTCCGCGATCTGGAGAATCCGGTGATCATCGGTGTCATGAAAGGCGCATTCTGCTTTCTCGCTGATCTCGTTCGGGAGATCAAGACAGAAAGCCCGCTGCAGATAGAGTTCGTCAGGCTCTCTAGCTACGGCAGCGCCACCGAGAGCTCGGGACAGGTTCAGACCCCCTATCTGGAGCTTCCTAATATTCGTCATCGTAACATCCTCGTAATCGAAGACATCATCGATTCGGGGCGCACCGCCAAGTTCTTCCTTGCTTATCTGAACGAGCAGTTTGCCCCGGAGACGCTCAAGATCGCGTGCTTCCTGGACAAGCCTTCGCGCCGGGTGGTGGACGTCGAGGCCGACTATGTCGGCTTCACAATCAACGATCTCTTCGTGGTAGGTTACGGGCTCGACTATGCCGAGAATTATCGCGAGCTGCCCTTCCTCGGCGAGCTGGTGCTGTCCGAGTGAGTGCCGAGGCTGGCTGAATCAGTCGAAAAACGGGTAAACTATTTGTGTAGCGCCCGGTTGCCATCTTTATGCGTAGAAACGGTCATAGCCTTATCGAAGTCGCGATATCGGTCTTCCTGCTGATTATCTGCGCCCTGATTCTGCTCAACGTGTTCGTCATCGCCCGAGCCAAGATATATAACGATCGGGTCTGCCGGGATTGCATACAGCTGGCCGTCAAAGAGGCTCTGGACGGCCAGGACACCCAGGCTGTGATCAAGGCTGCTCGCAGCGGCATGGAATCCTGCGGTCGCGGGGGAAACTGGGTGGAGCATCCCCAGTTCACCATGTTCAATGACGATATCTCCGAGAACTCGCGGGTCCTGCAACTACAGACCACCACCAGGGTGCTCATCGCCGTGCCTTTCCTGGTCGCCAGCCTTCCCGGCGCCGAGAAAGACGACGGGCGCCATCTCAAGGTGCGCTCTACCTATGTATACAAGATCAAGAATCCGAAGCGAATCGAGACCGGAGCCAGAGATTAGCTAGATCGGCTAGATTCCTTTTTCGCCCTTGATCAGCTCGCCTTCGGCGCTGTAGACCTCCACCGGGGCGAACATCTCGAGATCAGGCCTGATCCTGTCGGCGTCGCCTACCACGGCGATGACCAGATCTTCCGACTGGATCAGCCTGCGGGCGGCCAGCCTGACATCATCCACGGTGACAGCCATGAGCTTTTTCGAGAAAGTCTCGAGATAGTCGGCCGGCAGATCGTAGAGGCTGCTTTCCAGAAGCCTGCCGGCAAGACCGCTCTGGGTCTCGAGCTTGAGCTGGAACTGTCCGGCGATATAACGCTTGGCTGTATCGAGCTCTTCGTCCGAGACCTTGAGATTGCGTATACGCTCGAGCTCGTAGAGGAACTCCTGAATAGACGGTCCGGTCACTTCGGTGCGGACATCGGCGCTGGCCGAGAACTCGTCCGGATGAACCTTTGCCGATGCATGGCTGTAGGCGCCATAAGTGAAGCCTTTGTCTTCCCTTATATTGACGAAGAGGCGCGAGTGGGCTGCGCCGCCGAGAATCTCGTTCATCACCAGGATGTTGAAATAATCGGGATCGGTTCTCTTGATTCCGAGATTCCCGAGCTTGAGCGATGTCTGCACCGAGCCGGGGCGATTGACCAGATAGATATGCCGGCCTTCGTGGCGAGGCGTCTCAGGCAGGGTGGCCACCGCTCTCGTGCCTTTCTGCCAGTCGCCCAGCCTGGCCTTGATGGTCTCTTTTATGGCCTGCCGGTCGAAATCACCCAGGACTATCAGAATGGCGTCGTTGGGAATATAGTGCTCTTTATGGAACGCCACCAGATCCTCGCGCTTTATGGCGGAGACCCGGTCGGGATGCGGCGCCACGACGCCGTACGGATGGCCGCCGAAGACCACTTTGCGGAAGCGCTCCTCGAGGAGGAAAGAAGGCTTGCTCCTCTGCATGACCAGCTCCTGCAGCCAGTTCGCTTTCTTGAGCTTGAGCTCGTCTTCCGGGAAGCTCGGATTGAGCAGGACATCGGAGAGGAGCTCGAAAAGCCTGTCTTGATAATTGGAGAGAGCCGAGCCGCTGAGGATGGTGAAATCATATCCGGTGTTAGCGCTCAGACCGCCGCCGATAAAGGCAATCTGACTGGCTATCTCTTTGCTGCTCCGCTTGCCGGTCCCCTCGGTAATCATGCTGGCGGTGAGGTTCGAGACACCGTTCTGCTCTCTGCCCTCCAGGGTCATGCCGGCTTTGAAACCGATGAAAGCGGTGACATATGGAAAGCGGTGATCCTCGACGAGCTTTACCTCGAGCCCGTTGTCCATCCGATAGGTCTCGACCTCGGGGAGTTTGAAAGGGCGAGGCTCGGGGAGCTCGGGAGGCTTGGCGCGCCAGCTCTCGGCATCTACCGATTTCGTCTTCGATCCTGTCTTTGATTCTGTCTGGGCCAGCAGGGACGCCGGACTCGCCAGGACCAGAATGGCCGCCATAAGCGAGAGAGTAAGCTTGCTCGACTTCATCACTGCGTGCTCCTTTCAGCTGCCGGTACGACTTCGACGGTAGTGATACCGTTGTCCGTGAAAATTCGCGAGGCGACATCCTTGATGTCGTCGGCGGTGATACTCAGATAAGTCTCGACATCCTGGTCCACCAGGTCGGTCCTTCCGAAAAAGCTCTTGTACTGAGCCAGCATCTGCGCTCTTCCCAGGCTGCCCTGCAGGGAGTAATAGCTGCCGGAGGAGAAGAGCAGGCGCAGGATCTGATTCTTGGCTTTTTCGAGCTCTTCAGGGCTGACCTTCTCGGTCTTGATCTTCTCGATTTCGGAAAGAAGGATTCCTTTGACCTTGTCGACATCGTTTCCGGGCTTGGCGACCACGAAGAAATTGATGTTGGAGGGACCGCGGCGCTCTTCGTAGCTGGATGAGACCTTGAGAGCGACCTGATCGTCTTTGACGAGCCGCTGGTAGACCCGCGAGGAGCTTCCCATGGCCAGGATCGACTGGATTAGGTTCAAGACGAATGAGTCATGCTCGCGACGCGCCGGCGCTTTCCAGGCGATCCAGAAAGCCGGGAGCTTGGCGTGGGAGTCTTTCACCTTGAGGTATTTCGCCTCGGTCTGGACCGGCTCTTCCACCATCGGTGCCGGTGGCTTTTTGCCAGGCTCAATAGAGCCGAAATATTTGCGCACCAGCTTCTCGATTTCGTCGCTGTCGACATCGCCGACGATGGCCATGACGGCGTTGTTGGGGACGTAATAAGTATCGAAGAAGTTTTTGACGTCATGGACGGTGGACGATTCAAGATCCTCGAAATAACCGATCACCGGATGCGAATTGCTCCAGTTGTCGAAGATCAGCTCCTCGAGCTCGAGCTCCGCCGGCACATAGGGCTGGTTGTCGATGCGGAGGCGTTTCTCTTCTTTCACTGTCTCGAGCTGATTCTTGAAATTCTCCTCGGTGACCTTGAGAGAGCGCATTCGATCGGACTCCAGCCAGAGGAGAAGCTCGATTTGATTGCTGGGCACTTTCTCGAAGTAGTCTGTATAATCGGCGTGGGTGGAAGCATTGAGCAGTCCGCCGGCGGATTCGACCCTTTTGAAGAAATCGCCTTTGGGGATATTCTGAGAGCCCTCGAACATCATATGCTCGAAAAGGTGGGCGAATCCCGAGCGTCCCTTGACCTCGTTGCGGGCGCCGACATCATAGATGAGCACGAGCGATGCCACCGGCACGCTGTGGTCCTCAGCCACGATGACCTGGAGACCGTTGTCCAGGGCGAATTCCCTGGTCACCGGAATGAGTGGCTTCTTGATCGTCAGGGCCGGGGGCTTCTCAGCGGCTTTCTCGCCGGATTGGGCCCGGGCTCCGGTCGCAAAGATCGGTGACAGCAGGCTGGTTGCCGTCAGCATCACTGCCATCGGTCGTCGAATCTCAATTCTCATCTTCATCCTCGCCGGTTCCTAGCAACACGCTCGTCCAGAAAATTGCCACTGCAAGGATACAGAAAATTCCGCCACCGATGCAGATCTTTTCGGGAAAGCCGTAACGCCTCAATACCAGGTAGGAGCTGAGAGCCAGACAGACAGCCAGCACCGCTACCATATGATTGACGTTCATATTATATCTTCTCCTACAATCGAGCGCCTTTCAATGTCTCGGCGCAGGCGCAACGTCCGGATCGCGGCGGTATCGCCTCGATCAGAGCCGCCAGTAGATTCTGCAATCGGGTGTTGTTCTCGCTGAAAACCTTTACAACCTCCGAGTGGGATACCGGTCCGACTTCGCCTTCCAGGCCGCAATCATAGTCGGTGATCAGGCTTATGTTGACCACACAGAGCTCCAGCTCCCTGGCCAGATACGCCTCGGGATACTGGGTCATATTGATCACTTCCCAGCCCATGGACGAGAACCACGCCGACTCGGACCTGGTGGAGAAGCGCGGTCCCTGGACCACCACCACGGTGCCCCGCTCGTGCATGGTGATGCCGCTCTCCCTGCCGGCGCTCACCGCCAGCTCCCGGAGCTCCGGACAGTAAGGGTCGGCGCTCGACACATGAGTGGTGATCGGACCGTCATAATAGGTGTCGATCCTTCCGGAGGTGCGATCGACGAATTGATCGCATACCACGAAGTGACCGGGAGCTACCCTCTTTTGCAGGCTGCCTGCGGCGCAGGGAGAGATCAGGCGGCTCACCCCCAGGGACTTCATCGCCCAGACATTGGCCCGGTAGTTGATCTTGTGCGGGGGAATATGGTGGTTCTTGCCGTGCCTGGGCATGAAAGCCACCTGTTTGCCGGAGCCCGGCATGGATCCGATGGCGATACGTTCGCTGGGGGCTCCATAGGGAGTCTCCACTGCCACCTCTTCGCAATCGGAGAGCAGGCTGTAAAAGCCGGAGCCTCCGAAAACCCCTATCTCAGCCGTTTTTGAGCCAGCCATCATGACCTCGTAACAAGACCCCTGTAGACGCTTTAATGGTAGCACCTGATAAACCCCAGTCCTTTTCGCGGCAAAGCCGCACAGAATCAAGGATAGGCATGCATATAAATAACAGGAATTGGGTATAACGCAGGTGTCACCTAGATTTACGTCTGTTTTTGGGGCATGGGCCCCGGGAAATCCACAGAAAATGTTCCGGAAGCTTCTTTTCGTAGTCTCTCTGACAGGCTTTATCGCTCTCCAGACCTCCTCCCTGGCCGCGCCGGCGGAGACAAGCATGCAAAGGGCCAGGGTAGCCTCGCTGCCTCTGCGCAGCGCTCCGTCGCCTGAACGGATCTATCAGAAAGTCTGGAGCATGATCAAGGAAGACTTCTATGACGGCAGCTTTAACGGCCAGGACTGGAATCGCTGGCGCAGCAAGTATGACGGAATGCTGGAGACGTCCGAGGACGCGCACAAGGCCATCGAGACGATGCTGGCCAGTCTCGGGGATCGTTACACCCGATTCCTCGACGAGGACGCCTTCGACGACGAGAAGTCCCAGATCAAAGCCGAGCTATGCGGGATCGGCGTGAAAATCGGGCTGAATCGCAAATCGGATCGTATATATGTGATCCAGCCCATCGAGGGCACTCCCGCCGAGCGTGCCGGGGTGAAGGCCGGCGACGAGATCTACGAGATCGACGGCAGCTCCACCAAGGGGTTTACAGTCGACGATGCGGCCAAAAAGATCAGGGGAGAGATCAACAAGCCTGTCTGGCTGACTGTCAACCGTCACGGCAAGCACCGGAAGATCAAGATCGTTAGGGGGCGGATTCCACTGCGCTCGGTGGAGACGGTCAAGATGCTCAGCTCCGATATCGGATATATAAGGATATCGAGCTTCATCTCCAAGAAGACCGACGACGAGGTGGTTAGCGCCCTGGAGAAGCTGGCTGGCGCCAAGGGCATGATCGTGGATCTGCGGGACAATCCGGGAGGTCTTCTCAATCAGGCCATCAATGTCTCCAATCTTTTCCTTGACTCGGGCTATGTGGTCTCCACCGTGGATCGCGAAGGCTATAAGACCCCGGTCATGGCCAAGGGGCAGCCTCTCTGCCGCATTCCCATGGTTGTCCTGATCAATCGGGGCAGCGCCTCGGCGTCTGAAATCACCAGTGGTGCCCTGAAGGACAACAGCCGGGCCGTCCTGGTGGGCGAGCGTACTTTCGGCAAAGGCCTGGTGCAGGGGATCAACCGCCTGGAGGATGGCTGCGGTGTCAATGTCACCATCGCCAAGTATCTCACTCCCAATGATTGTGATATCGACAAGAAAGGGATTAATCCCGACTTCGAGGTGAAGCTCAACAAGAAGCAATACAAGGACGGCAAAGGCCCCTGGTTCCGGAGCGACGAGGAGAGCAACGGCGAGCGGGCTCCCGAGGATATGAAAGATCTTCAGCTCAAGAAGGCCTTCGACGTGATCAAGAGCACCGTGTCCTCGGGCGGAAGCCTGGCCATGCAGCAGGATCGCTGATAATTCTCGGTGTGTTATTGTATGACCATGAGCACCGATGCAAAATCGAGCAATCCCGAGCGTCTTACAGGCAGTTCCGCAGGTGGTGCGCTCCTCCTGGTCGGCTGCGAGCCGGCATGCGGTAAGACCGTAATCGGAACCGGACTGGCCGCGGTCCTGGCCGAGCAGGGTGTGCCTGCCCGGGTAGTGAAGCCTCTGCGCATCGGCGCCGAGAGACCGGAGTCTTCCGAGATGCGTTTCATCAGGTCCATTGCCGGTACCGAGATCGATTACGAGATTCGCTGCCTGGACTTTCCTCCCCGTCTCGATGATGGAAGGGAGCTCATTCTGGCAGCCACCAGACCCGGTTCGTTCACTATTGTCGAGATCCCGGGCACCGCCGCTACCCCGGTCGACATCAATCTGGGAGCCTGGACCAGTGTCGGCGAGATGGCGGCGATCACAGGTCTGCCATGTCTTCTGGTCGGCCGTTACTCGATTGACGCTCTGGAGCGGCTCGACCTCTTCTATCGCTATCTCTACGGTTGCGGTGCCGATGTGGTGGCACTGGTGATGGTGGAGACCAGCAAGAGTGATGCCACGATCATGAACGACCGTTTGAGCCGGGATGATCTCCAGATTCTGCTCACCAACAGGATCGGCCTGCCTTTCCTGGGAGTGCTCGGTTACAGCGGCTCTCTGAGCGTGCCCCTGGTCAGCCAGGGCAATCTCAAGAAGAATATCGAGAAAGACCTTGATCTGCTGGCCCTGCGGCAGTGCGTCACTATACCGATCTGAAAGGCTCCGGGTAGACGACCAGGCCTTTCATCTCCTTTCTGTATCCGGACAGAGGCAGGACCATATAGTGCTTCTCCGGTACCTCGAATGGGCACCGAATTCCGAAGACCGATGCTGTCTCGAACCCGAATCTCCGGTAATAGCGATGGTCGCCCAGTACGATGATGAGCCCGTGACCGAGGTCGTCGGCGCGTTTCAGCGCCTCTCTCACCAGGTCGCTTCCGATACCCCGGCCCTGGTGCTCGGGTGACACCGCCAGCGGTGCAAGGGCGAGAGCGGATGCAGCAGACTTTTCAGTCTGCCCGGGATCCAGCGACACCAGGCTTATCATGATATGACCTCGGATCGAGGACTCTTCAGCTACCAGGGAGAGTTCCGGGATATAGCTTTCGGTGGCCCTCAACAGCTCCACCAGGTCCGCCTCGCCGCATTTTCCACCAGAACCGTTGCCGAACGCCCGCTCGATCAGCCGCCGGATTCCCTGAAAATCTCGCTCTTGTTCGGGCCTGATTATGGTTTTTTCTCTGAATGGTCTTGCTGTCCGAGAAAACTCGGCATGCCTTCGACTTTCTTAGCAACCGGCCTCTTGTGAATCCGGATATAGTCGACCATCTCGCCCACGGTCTCGAGCTTGCGGAATTGGTCCAGGCTCAGATCGGCGTCGAACACTTTCTCGAGATCCAGGCAGATGGTATCGATCTCGAATTCCTCGGCGCCCAGGTCTTTCTTGAGATTGGCGCCCATGGTGATGGTCTCCGGCGGCACGCTCAGGTCTTTAGCCAGGACAGGTGTGAGGCGCTCGAAAATCAGGAATATATCCGTGCCGGTCCTGTCATTAGCGCCGGGCTCCGGGCCGCAGCCGGTGAGCGCCAGAGCCGGAATCAGCACCGGGATCAGCATGAGACTAAGCGCGAGTGCTCGAGCCGGACTCGAGAGCAGGCCCGGCATGGGCTTTCTGGTCCCGGCTCGACGTCCTTCGAATTTCCCTGGCTCTCTCATCTCTAATATTTTACTTGACTAATGATTTTATATGCATTGGATGTTAAAAATGGTCCAATGCTATGAACGAGCCTGACAAGAGCGAGATAAGAACAGCTACCGCTGACGAAAAACGCGGGCTCATAATTTTTACTCTTTCGGACAGCAGCGGCGAGACTGCAGAAGCAGTGGCAAGAGCTGCCGTTGTGCAGTTTCCCCCGGGGCGAGCCTCGATTTATCGGCTGCCCCAGGTAAAAGCCCTGGAGCAGATCGCGTCCCTGGTCCGAGAAGTGGCATCCGACAAGGCTGTGATCGCCTACACCCTGGTGCTTCCTGAGTATCGCGAGACCCTGGAGCGGGAAGCCGCCAGGTACGGAATCGTCACCATCGACCTGCTCGGCTCCCTTATCGATCGGATCTCCCAACTCACCGGTCAGGTGCCTCTCTCGCAGCCCGGGCGCCTGCATCTTCTGGACGAGGATTATTTCAAGCGGATCGAGGCCGTGGACTTCGCCATCCGCTTCGATGACGGCAAGAATCCGGACGGGCTTCTGCAAGCCGATGTCATACTGACAGGGGTCTCGAGGACCAGCAAGACCCCCAATTGCATGTATCTGGCTCACCATTTCGGTTTGAAAGCGGCCAACGTGCCCATCGTATACGGTGTCGATCCTCCCCTGAGCCTTTTTCAAGTGCCGCCTCGTAAAATCGTCGGTTTGCACCTGGAGCCTTATCTGCTCCAGGAGATCAGAACCACCCGGGCGCAGTTTCTCAAGATGCCCCAGGAGAATGACTATGCCGACCCGGAAAGGATCAGGCAGGAGGTCAACTATGCCCGCAAAATTTTCCGTGAGCTCAAATGCCACGTGATCGATGTATCCGCCAAAGCAATCGAAGAGATCTCCAGCGAGGTCTATATGTTCATCAGACAATGAGTAAAACAGAGCAAGGAGGCTCCCACCATGCTGAGCACCACCGAAACCGCCAGAACCCTCGAGAAGATCGGAAAGAGACGTGTCTTCCTCTTCGATGACGCTTACAAGGTTTTCGGCGGCGATGTCGCCGAGATGCGCGACTTGCTGGGCGGCAAAGGAGCCGGCCTCGCCCAGATGATCGCCAGCGGTGTCAACGTGCCTCCCGGTCTCACGATTCTCACCCTGGCCTGCCGGGAATACAGCAAGACCGGCAAGATGCCCGATGGTCTCTTCGATGAGGTCCTCAAAGAGCTGGCAAGCGTCGAGAAGAGCCTGGGCAAGAAACTGGGGGATCTCGACAAACCGCTTTTGCTCTCGGTGAGGTCCGGGGCGAAATTCTCCATGCCGGGCATGATGGACACCATTCTCAATCTCGGGCTCAATGACAAGACCGTGGAATCCCTTGCCCGGATCACCGGCAATCCGCGTTTCGCATGGGACAGCTACAGACGTTTTATCCAGATGTACAGCAATGTCGTTCTCGGTGTCAGCAAGCACGAGTTCGAGGACATTCTCGAGGAGAAGAAGAGCAGTCTCGGTATCGAATCCGATGCCCAGCTCGAAGTCGAGCATCTCAGAGACCTGGTTTCCCAGTTCAAGTCTCTGGTGGAGAAGAAATCAGGCAGCCAGTTTCCCCAGGACGTCAAAGAGCAGCTCTTCGGCGCTGTGGAAGCCGTGTTCAAGTCCTGGAACAACAGCCGCGCCGTCTATTACCGCAACCTGCACAAGATCGACCACAATCTCGGTACCGCTGTGAATGTTCAGTCCATGGTCTTCGGCAATTTCGACGACAGCTCGGCCACCGGTGTCTGTTTCACGCGCAACCCAAGCACAGGGGAGAAAGCGCTTTATGGCGAATATCTCGTCAACGCTCAGGGCGAGGACGTGGTGGCGGGCGTGCGCACCCCGGAAAAAATCGCCAGCATGGCCGAGCGTATGCCGAAAGTCTATGAGGAGCTCCTCACCAATGTCGGTCTTCTCGAGAAGCACTATCGCGATATGCAGGACATCGAGTTCACCGTCGAGCAGGGCCGGCTCTATCTCCTCCAGACCAGGACCGGCAAGCGCACCGCCGCCGCCGCCGTGAAAGTCGCCGTGGATATGGCCGACGAGGGGATCATCAGTCGACACGAGGCCCTCTCCCGGGTCGAGCCCCTGCAGCTCAATCAGCTTCTGCTGCCGAGCTTCGACAGCGAGGACAAGAAGCGAGCCAGGAAGGAAGGTCATCTCCTTGCCACCGGTCTCAATGCCTCCCCCGGCGCCGCCATCGGCAAGGTCGTCTTCGATCCCGGCGAGGCCGCCAGTCTCTCGGAAAAAGGCGAGAAAGTGATCCTTGTACGGATCGAGACCTGTCCCGACGACATCCATGGCATCGTGCCCGCCCAGGGCGTGGTCACCAGCAGGGGCGGCATGACCAGCCACGCCGCCGTGGTGGCGCGGGGCATGGGCAAACCCTGCGTGGCAGGCTGCGACGCCATCAAGATCGACATGCACGAGGGGCTCTTCCATGCCGGCGATAAAGTGATCAATAAAGGAGACTGGGTCTCCATCGACGGCAGCACCGGCGAAATTTTCGCCGGCAAGGTGAAGACTCAGGAGACCGAGCTCTCTCAAGAGTTCACCACGCTGCTTTCCTGGGCCGACGAAGCTCGCAGGCTCAGAATAAGAGCCAACGCCGATACCCCCAGAGACGCGAAGCTCGCCCGGGAGTTCGGCGCCGAAGGGATCGGGCTTTGCCGGACCGAGCATATGTTCATGAGTCAGGATCGCCTGCCGGTGGTCCAGGAGATGATCATGTCAGGCAATCTGGATGACCGCAGGCACGCCCTTGCCAGGCTGCTGCCCATGCAGAAGGAAGACTTCGAGGGTATCTTCGAGGCCATGGACGGGCTGCCTGTCACCATCCGGCTTCTCGATCCGCCTCTTCATGAGTTCCTCCCCAAGCCCGAAGAGCTTATCGAAGAAATTGCCACCATGAAAGCCAGGGGCGAAGTCGGTGTCGAGCTGCGCAAGAAAGAGGCGGTGCTCAAGACCGTGGCCGGCTTGCAAGAGTCGAACCCGATGATGGGCCTTCGAGGCTGCCGTCTCGGTCTCGTTTATCCCGAGATCAACGAGATGCAGGTGCGAGCCATCTTCGAAGCGGCTATCTCGGTCAGCAGAAAGGGCGTGAAGGTCCTCCCCGAGATCATGATCCCCCTGATCGGCCATGTCAACGAGCTCAAGATCGCCCGCACCCAGCTCGAGGCGGTGGCCAGAGAAGTCATGGCGAAAGCCGGCACCGAGGTCGACTATAAATTCGGCACCATGATCGAGATCCCCAGGGCCTGCCTGACCGCCAACCAGATCGCAGAGTACGCAGAATTCTTCAGTTTCGGCACTAACGATCTCACCCAGATGACTTTCGGCTACAGCCGGGATGACGCTGAAGGAAAATTCCTCAATCGTTATCTCGATGGTCTCGACTGTCAGGGCGAGCAGGTCAAAGTGCTGTCTGACAATCCATTCGAGGTCCTTGATCTGGAAGGGGTCGGCAAGCTCATGAAGATTGCCGTGGAATACGGTCTGCAAACTCGTCCCGACCTGAAGCTTGGTATCTGCGGCGAGCACGGCGGCGAGCCTGCCTCCATCGCTTTTGCCAACAGTCTCGGTCTCAACTATGTGAGCTGCTCGCCTTTCAGAGTGCCGGTGGCCCGTCTTGCCGCAGCCCAGGCTACCATCGAGTCGGTGGAAAAGGACAAGTGAGCCAGGACGGCACAGGAATTGCTGGTTCATCCCCTCATAGGCTCGAGTCTGCATTCTCAGTGCCTACATACCCCGAGGATGGAAAGACCATGCGGGTTGTCAGGTGCGGTATGTGTTGCTTCAAGAAGGGGAAAATCTGAGAAATATATGCCGCACTCGCAACATGTACCTCGACCACGGCTTTCCACTTGATACCAGATGAAATACCTGACTTGCCAGGATGCCACCAAATCAATCGATCAGATTCTCTGTGTCTAATTATCAGGACGGCACAGGTATAGGGGGCGACTCGGCATCGATGCGTCGGGTCCGGCTCAGGGGACCGAGGACCTCGCCGGTGGTGACCGGCATCATATACGATGCCAGGAATCCCACCGCATAGACCAGACCGACCACCGCTCCGGCTGCCGCATAGGACCCGCCGAAAGTAGCGATTACCTGGGCGCTGCCCAGGGCCGCCGCCGCTGCCGCCAGCCTGCCGGCGCTGAATGCCAGTCCGGAAGCGCTGCCCAGAAGCTCGGTGGCGAAGAGCTCCGGAATGACCACTACCATAACCACGAATGGAATCGAGGTGAAAAAGCCCACGGCGAAAATCCAGCCGAGAAGATCCGGCCCGTAGGACTTGACCAGGACGAACATTCCCACCGTGGCTATGAGCGAGAACAGGTAGGAGACTTTGAGAGTATTTATCCTGCCCAGGTGTTTTATCATCGGAAAGGTCGCCACACAGGCGATGAGACCCGAGACGTTCAGGAAAATCCCGGCGGTGCTCCGCTCGGCCACCGCCAGATTGCCGGTGAGCTGGTTGATCCAGGCTGGAATCCAGGAGACAGCCGCCCAGTATCCGACTATGGCGACTCCGGCAAGGGTGGTGACCACCAGAGTGGTTCGAAGATATTCTCTGGAGAAGAGAACCGCAACAGGCGAGGTCAGGGCTCGGCTGCACTCCACCCTGTGGCCCATGGACTGGAGCATCCTGGCTTTTTCCCTTTCATCCTGGACTTGCTTGAAATTCTCAGGCTCCGAGAGACGCATTCTTATATAAAGAGCAAGTAGAGCAGGCAGGATCCCGATGAGGAACATCAGCCGCCAGCTCACATTGCCCACCGAAAGATTGGCCAGGCTGGTGGCCAGATAGCCCAGGCAGAACCCCGCCTCCATAAGGCAGGAGGCGAGAATCCGGTGCTTGCCCTCGAAGAATTCGGAGAGCATCACCGCACCGATACTGATCTCGGCGCCGATGCCCACGCCCACCAGAAACCGGTAGAAAGCGAGCTGCATCCAGTCGGTGGCTGTGGCGCACAGCCCCGTGCAGACGGCGTAGAGCAGGATGGTGATGACCATGGTTCGGGCTCTTCCGATCCTGTCTGCCAGAATTCCGAAGACCAGGCTGCCTATTCCCCAGCCAACCATGAAAATACAGAGAATGAGCGACCCGTAATAGCCGATCTCGGTGTCCGAGGTCGTTTTGAGAATATCCGAGAGGGCCGGATGAAGAACCATGAAATAAATCGAGGCGTCCATGGCGTCGAAGAGAATGCCGAGGGTGGCAGCGATAAAGGCTCTTTCCTTCATAGATTGGCTCTATCCTCGCTTGGCTCACCCTACTATCGGCTGAAAGAAGGGCCGTGGCAAGACGGCAATTACGCAGGCGGGGTTCGTGATAAGCTCGATATAGTGCTATGTCTAACCAGGACTTCAACGAGAACATCAAAGATCTGCTCACCCTCCTGCCGCAGATGGAGGCGGCTCTTGGCGCCGAAAATCCGGAGCTGGCGGAGTATCTGACCTCGGTTGGCCTGCTTCTCTATCACGAGAGCCGTTTCGACGAAGCCGAGATATTCCTGGAGCGCGCCCTCAACATCAGAAACCGGGTGCTGGCGGTGGATCACCCTGATATCGGCGCGGCCATGGCCAATCTTGCTATGGTCTATCTGGCTCAGTCCCGTCTCAGCAATGCCGAGCCGCTTTTCAGCCAGGCTCTCATAATCCAGGAGAAAGCCCTGGGGGCGGCCCATCCCTCCATGGCAATCGCCATCAATAATCTGGCGGAGCTCTATCGGGGCATGGGCAGGGTCGACAAGGCCGAGCCTCTCTACAAGAAGGCCCTGGAGCTCAGGCAGAGCTTTCTCGGCGACGATCATGTCGAGGTCGCCGAGATCTATCGCAATCTCGGGCTCCTCTACAGCGAGCACGGCCGGACCCAGGAGGCCGAGCTGGCCTTGAGGCAGGTCCTGACGGTCTTCGAGAATTTCTACGGCAGGGACAATCCCCAGGTTGCCGGCGCCCTCATCGATCTGGCATCGCTTTTCGACGAAGCCGAGCAGTACGACAAAGCCGAGCCCCTCTACCGCCGGGCTCTGGCTATCAGAGAAGCCGCCTTCCGGCCGGATCACCCGAAAGTCGCCGAGAGCCTGGCTGGCCTCGCCAGTCTCTATCATATGAACGGTCACCTGGAGAGAGCCGAGTCCCTCTACAAGCGTGCCATCGAGATCTGGGAAGACGCTCTCGGTCCCGAGCATGACAATGTCATCACCTGTCTGGAGAATTATGCCGATCTCCTGCGCCTGACCCGCCGTCAGGCGGACGCCGAGGCCCTCGACAAGCGAGTCGCCCTGAGCAAGCGCAAGTCTCAATCGGTTGTCGAGTGACTATACTGGGACGATGATCAAGCTGGCTCTCATTCTCACCCTGGCTCTCTGCCTCGGTATCCCGGCTGCTGCCGGAGAGCATCCGAAAAGAATCGAGGACTATAATCCTGCCCCGCGCTTTCAGGGGCTCGAGGCTGCTATGGTTATCGAGGAAATCGAAACCGGGGCGCGCCTGGTTTTTCATCCCGAGGCCTGCCGGACCCGCTATTCGCCCTGCTCGACGTTCAAGATCTTCAATTCGATGGTGGGTCTCGAGACAGGCGTATTGAAAAGCGAGAACACCACCCTTGACTGGGATGGCACCAGATACAGTATCGATAGCTGGAACCGCGATCAGACCCTGCAGTCGGCGGTGACCAATTCCTGTGTCTGGTATTTCCAGAGGGTGGCTACCCGGGTCGGGCGCAAACGCATGCGCAACTATATAGAGAAAGCCGAATACGGCAATCAAGATCTCAGCGGCGGTGTCAGGACATTCTGGCTCGACAGCTCTTTGAAGATCTCGCCTTTCGAGCAGGTCAGTCTTATCAAACGTCTGATCACCGACGAGCTGCCATTTTCCAAACGCACCACCGGGATAGTCAGAGGCATTCTCCGCCAGGAGGAGACTTCCCGGGGGGCGCTCTACGGCAAGACCGGTTCGGCTATGCGCAAAGGCAAGAAAGTCATGGGCTGGTATGTCGGCTACGTTATCCAGCCCGGCAAGAGCTATGCTTTCGCCACCAATATCCGGGCTGCCGACGGTGCCTGGGGACCGCGAGCCCGGGAAATAACCGTGGGCATTCTCAAGGATATGAAGTTGCTCTAGAGCCCGGATAGAATCCCGGTGCGAAATCGCCGGGCCTGCTGGGCGTCTAGTCTGGAGAGATCGTCGGGATAGTCTCCAGCCGAATAGAATTCATCGAGCTCGGGCGGTGACCAAATGAGGCGTTCGGGGCGAATTTCAGGAAGAGAGCAACGGCAGCGACGAGGATGAGCACAGCAATAAAGATCAGTTTACCGACCGAGATCGAATCTCGTTTGCCGAATAACGGAAGCTCCGGTACCTGTGCTGCACGCTCCGACTCCCGCACGAAATACGCTTGCTGCTCTTCTTGAAGCGCCATCAGGAGCGCCGACGCGTCCCTGAACCTATCATCGGCAGACTTGCTCAGGGACCTGGTGATTATCTTGTCCAGACCGGCGATATCTTCGGGATTGAAATCCATTTCCATCTCGCTCAGTCTTGCAGCGACTGTCGCTGGAGGATCGTTCAAGTGAAGACTCATCATCGCCAGTTGGCTGTCGGCGCTGAAGACGGGAGTGCCTGTGAGGACCTCGAACATCAGGCAGCCGAACGAGTAGATGTCAGACCGCTCATCGGTCTGAAGTCCCTGTATCTGCTCGGGAGGCATATATTTAGGCGTACCCAGCCCGACGCCAGGCCGGGTAAGCTCCTGATTGCCCTCCATCTCCCTAGCCAGACCGAAGTCCACTATTCGACCGGTTCTCTGGTCCGATTTCTCGTCCTCGACCAGCATGATATTGCTGGGCTTGATGTCCCGGTGAACGACACCTTTCTTGTGGGCATGGGCGAGACCGTCTGCAAGCTCGATAAAAAGAGACAGAGCTGGGTCGATTGCCATCGGGCCGTTCTGCTCGAGCCAGGAGGATAGCGACTCTCCTTTCACATAATCGAGAACAAGATAGGGTTCCTGCTTTTCGGTCAGCCCGAAATCCAGAGCGCTCATGATATTGGCATGATTAAGGGTGGCGAGCACCTTCGCTTCCCGATGGAAGCGCACGGCTTGCGACTGACTGGCAGTGTTATGCAGTTTTTTGACGGCCACGACTTTATCGAGGATGGAGTCTCTGGCAAGATAGACCGCCCCGGCACCGCCTTCCCCGAGAAGCGAAAGGACGTTGTAACGAGCGGGAAGACAATCGGACAGGTCGGCCGGTGTTGAAGCGACCGTATCGTCTCGGGAAGAATCGTCGTACGAGTCGACCATGTGGACTAGTATGAATCCCCGGCAATCGCACATCAACCTCATTCTATACATTGTTGTAGATCTTTCTCGTATAGTGCAGTCGGACAGGCAGTTCCCGGTATCATGAGCTATCCGCGATTTCCAGGAGGACCCATGAACACCATTCGTCAATTGCGAACAGTCGGAATCGCAGAGGGAATTTCCTTTATCGTATTGCTCTTTATCGCCATGCCTCTCAAATATGCGGCTGGCTATCCTCTGGCTGTGACTGTAGCGGGCAGCATCCATGGCTTTCTCTTTATCACCTATCTAATCGCCATGGTACGCGCTATAGCCGAGCACAATTGGGGAGGGAAGAAGATCTTCGAGGTCTTCATAGCCGCGCTCTATCCGTTCGGAACTTTCATTCTCGATCGCAAGCTGCGGGTCGAGGAGAGAGATTGCGCTGTTTCCTAGATCAGAGCGCGCTTTCAGGCTTCTCTGTCTCCCTGGGTGTCACGCATGAGGAACAGCGGCTGCGGGCCGCCGATCTGCTGGTTTCCCGGTCCGGTAAGGGAAAAGGTGGCTTGCATCAGCTCCCAATTATATCGACCGGGATGATGGTCTCTGTGAGGGGGCGTGGTAACATCCATGCTGAAAGTTCGTCCGGTACCCTCGAGCCACTTGTTGATACCATTGACGAGCTCATGGATACCGTCTACTCCCCCGTTTCTGTATGCCGTTTGGAGTGATCTTGATAGAAATCTTCCCTCCGGGCTGTTCCAATCGAGCGTTCCTTCGCTGAGCATCAGACCGAGCTTTGCCTCGAGAGCGTCCGGCACATGACCCTGATCCCGTGCCTCCACCTTGTAGTCGGCGCTGTTGCTATCCGCCTGGGTCATAAGGTGTCGCGCCTCCGTCGGCTGACTGTCCAGGGCGTCCTTTTCTGTGCCGACGATCTCGATTCCAGGCAGAGAATGCAGCTCGACCATGGGTTCGTCGCCGCGCAAGTTTGAGCGCCACATTTCCAGGCGAAACAAAGCGTCGTCCAGTCCGGAAGCCGGCTGATTTGACGCAGTGATACTGTCACCACGCCAGGTGTTGTAATCGAATGTCATCCGGGAACTCCTTTCCAGAAGCACGTGGGCTTCCGGCTGATGATAAGCATATTCGGCTAGCAGGCGGCGCGTGCTGCCCTGTACTAAGATTTTTTTGCGAGCGGCGAGTTGTCGATTGTATCTTAAGTTCTCGACTGTGAAAATTTTGTGAAACGCCCATAGTCAGCCTCCGAGTCTTGAGAAATGAGCACCAGATACGGTATTGACAGCGAGAACCGGGATCGAGCCCTGTAGCAGGCGGTGGCCAATTTGGTTTCATCACATTTCATCAATTTCGCCACGAGGTGGTCTATCATTCATAGCATGAGGCAGGCGGGCAATCAGGCGACCGGTTACAGAAAGAAGCAGAGAGAGCTCATGGACAGGCTCGAGGCACAGAGCCTGGACGGATCCGCGCCGGTTTTTACCGTCCCCAGGGAAAGCGATTACGCGACAAGCGATGAGCTCTGCCTGACCCTTCTTGGTTTCCTGTCGCCGGTCGTCTCGGAGCGGATTCAGGCACTGATAGAGAGCTTTCGAGAAGTCGATCCGGCTCAGTATTACTATCTTCCTGAGTCGCTTCATTTGACCGTGCAGAATGTCAGACGAATAAGCAAGCCTCCCAGTTTCGGACCGGACGAGATAGATGCTGCCTGCCGGGTCTTTCGCTCCAGGCTCGCCGGGCTGGCGCCGCTATCTTTCGAGCTCTGCGGCTTCATCCGCCTGAAGAACAGCCTGAGTGTGGCGGGCTTCGCCTCGGATGGCTACCCGGCTCTGATCAGGTCTCTGAAAGAGGGGCTCGAGCTCGAAGGGATAGCCGACGACAAGCGCTATATGTCCGACGATGTGATTTTCGGCAATGTCACCATCTCGCGGTTTTCCGCCGAGCCCTCAGCCGCCTTCGACAATCGCCTCGCCTCGATACGTGAAGAGAGCTTCGGCGAGCTTGTTCTGGAGAGGCTTTCGCTGGTGGTCACCAATTCTGTCTGCCATCCCCGGGCGACAAAAGTGATCGAGGAGTATGTCTTGCTTTAAAGCGATTTTGGACCGATCGATATATCAAGGAAGCTTCAGTCAGGACAGGGCAAGGATCTAGCTTTGTCACCTGTCACGTTGTATGTTGATCTTGACAGTCTAAAAAGAATCGATAGTCGACCCGTCAAAAAAGATCCAGGGCACAGAGGTGGTGATAGACACTGTCCTTGGTACCGGCGTCCCAGGCCGGGTAGCGGCTCTGCATCTGAGCCCAGGCGGCAAAGAGGAGGCTCGAGGCTTGCTTGCCCTCGGGCACGGCCATGATCTGTCCCCAGGATGCCCCCTTCTCTGAAAGGGTGGAAGCCTTGTCGAAAAAGGACATCTGGAGCTGGATTGCTTTGACCACTTGATTCCTGAAAGTCTCCAGTCCTTTCGGGGTCGGCTCCGCCCTGAGCTTCTCAAGGGCTTCTCTGGTGGAGTAGTAATACTTCGAATAGCCGGCTCTTGCTTTCGACTTGTCTTTGAGAGCCTCCACCATGATCGTTTTCGCCTGGGCGCAACGGAGAATCATGGCATAAGCATGATTGATATAGACCCGGTCTCCTTCCGGGATTCCTTTGAGGGACTGGGGGAGCGGGGTGAGCTTGCAGTGATAGCTCATGCCGTTTGGAAGAGCGATGGATGACGGATACCAGTTCGAGGTGTCGGCGGCCGGTGCCGGAGCCGGACCAGAAAATGAGGCAATAAGAGCAATCAGATAGAAAGGCGATTTCATGTCAATTCCGCTGTTCCTTTCCCGGGTTCCGGGGCTATAGCCAGCAGGTCCTCTCGAAGCTCCTGGATATCGGCATAGCGCAGAGCCGGATCCAGCGATGTCGCTTTCGCCACCAGCATGTCGAGCTGGTCGCTGACGGTCTCTACAGTCTGCTTAGGATAAGACATGGTGATCGGCTCGGGGTCCTCGCCGGTGAGGAGGAAAAAGATGGTGGCACCCATGGCGTAGATGTCGCTCTGGGGAGTGGGCTTGCCCCGGAACTGCTCCGGCGGCAGATAGGACTGCTTGCCCACCACCGTGCTGGTGACGGTGTGCTCTTTCTGCTGGGCGACGTTGAAATCGACGAGTTTGAGCATGCCGTCTTTGCGAAGGATGAGATTATCCGGGGTGAAGTCGCGGTGCACTATAGGCGGTGAGAGTCCGTGAAGATATTCGAGCATATGACACATCTGGTGCGCCATATCAAGCACCCTGTCCTCTTCCATCCTGCCTTCGGCGTCAACCAGCATGCGCAGGGAGCGGCCGTCGATCTTCTCGAGCACCAGGTAGCCCCGGTGGTCCTCGACGAAGAAGTCTTTGAGCTTGACGATTTTTTCGTGATCCAGGGCTTTGAGCATGCGCACCTCGTTTTGCATGCGCTCCAGGGCCTGCTTGCGGACATTGATATCGACATAGACAGGCAGGATGAATTCCTTGAGGACGATATCCTCGCCGTCATTCTGCCTGCCTTCATAGGCGGTGCCCTGACCGCCGACGCCGAGCTGGCCGAAGACCTCGTACTTGCCTTCCTGGAGGCGGGTGTTGGCGATTAGCGGGGTCAGTCTCTCGCGCTCCGGGGGCGCCGAAAGAGCTTTGAGCCAGAGCTCCGTATAGCTCTGATCCTGCGGGGTGGCGAGCATCTCCACGAGCTGGGCGTCTTTGGCCACGTGCGGCGCCCAGCGCTCAAGAGAATCGAGGAATCTCTGGCGGTCCTCATTGGTGGCGAGACCTCCCAGCTTCAGTTCCATGGGGGTCTTCTGATCTTCGGTACGGATCCGGATTATGCAATCGAGGGGCGAGGTCTTCCCTTCGGGCCAGAGCAGATCAATCGCTTGAATAGATCCCCAGGGAATCAGGCAGCCCGAGCTCAGTGCCGAGCGCCGCCATTCCCAGGCTATGCCCCGGTTGCTGAGAGCCAGATGCGTGGGGCGTTTCATATAGCTATAGCCGGCGATGCCGGCTACCCCGGCAGAGAAGAGAGCCATCAATTGCAGGACGAGAATGCTCGAGATCGACTCCACCGGCGCCGCCGCCGCGGCTCCACCGAGGGTGGTGGCGACCGACGAGATGGTGCTGGTTGACAGAAGTCCGGTGGCGGCCCCGGTGCCGGCGCCGATGGCGCCTGATCCGCCCGAATAGCCGAAAAGAGTATTGGTGAGCTCGACAATGGCCCCGGGACCGCCGAGGACGAAAAAGAGGACCATGAGAATGGTGGCGAACCAGGCGCGCCAGCTGTTCCAGACGGAAAAGCGGTGCGAGAGCCAGCGCTCGGCGCTGTGGAAAGGATGATAGGGAATCAGCACCTCATGCTCGGAATCGATACCGAAAGTGTCGCTGGGGCGATAGTATTCCAGTTTGACGAGCTGATTCATGCGCTCTCCGTGGAGGGAACCGAAGCAGGAGGAGCGGTGCCGATTCGAGCGGCGATTGCCTCGAGGCTTTCTTTGATTCTAGCCGGGTTCTCCGGACGCTCCGCCACTTCCATGCTCATGCATTGAGCGACGAGGCTGTCCAGATCTTCATCGATATCTTGATTGATGTCCCGGGGATGGGAGACCATCAAGGCCTCCGGGTCCTGACCGGTGAGCAGATAGAAGAGCGTGCCCCCCATGGCATAGATGTCGCTTGCCGGGCAGGCTTTGCCCCGGAGCTGCTCGGGAGCTATATAAGCCTGTTTGCCCACCAGGGTACCGGTGGCGGTGCCGACGAATTCGTTGGCGGCGCCGAAGTCGATGAGGACCGGCTTGTGGTCGTGACCGAGGACGAGGTTGTCCGGAGTCAGATCCCGGTGGATGATAGCCGGGCTCTGGCTGTGCAGATAAGATAGTATGTCGGCGATTTGAATCCCCCACTGCACTACCTCTTGCTGGCTCTGGGGACCTTTCTGGCTGACGAGCTGGCGCAGATCCTGACCGCGTATGTATTCAAGAAGAAGATAATGGCGCTCGTTCTCTCTGAAATGATCCAGAACCCTGGCTATGTAGGGATGGGAGAGCCTGACCAGGAGCTTCGCTTCACGCTCGAACATCTCCTGGGCTTTCTCCCGGGAGGCGCTGTCGCTGTTGCCGGGAATCACCGCTTCTTTGAGCACCACCAGCTCGGAGCCTTTGAGCTGGACCAGATAGATTGCCGAGAGCCCCCCGAAAGCAAGCTGCCTGATTACCGCCAGGCGTCCTTCCTGCAGGGTCGTTCCTGGTTTCAGAGGAATGAAGGAGGTATTGCTGAAACGGCGGGAGAGCTCCTCTTCCCACATCTTCGTATAGCTGATGGCAGTCAGACCGAGGTTCTCGTTTTGCAGATCGTTCTGGAATTCAATCAGGTCCTGGGTTCTGTTGCAGTTTTCTCCCCAGATCTCGATAGCCAGGAGCATCTGCTCCAGATCCGTGCGTTCCATATCTTTGAGCTTCAGGACGACACTGCCGCCGTTGCCGAAATTGAGTCCGAGAAGGCGGTCGGTGCTGCCCTTTCCGGAATCGGCCGAGCTCAGGGTGGCGAATTTCAGATCGTGCCAGCTCCGCTCTCGCTTGAAGGCGAGATTGGGAAGCATCCTCAGGGGAAAGGCGATGCCCTCCCGGCTTACGACAATCAGGTCGTCCTCGAAAATCGCCGCCAGAACAATGGCGAATGCCGGTATGGCAATGAGGGCGATGATCAGGGCGAAAGCAACGATTGCCGGGATCTGATGGGGGTGCTGGATGATCTGGCTGGTCAGTAGACCCAGAAAAAAGGGAATGGCGATCCCCCACAGTGGCATCAGTGCGGCGGTGGCCACAACGCCCACCTGGCAGGCTTTGCTTTTATAAGGAATGCACAGCTCGAGCTCAGCCATTTAGTCCGTTAAATCGAAACAGATCCTACTGGCATTATAGTGCCGTCTCTATTTCTCAGCTGGTTTTTGGGCCGGCTTTATTGAATATTGTCCGGATGTGCGGCGGAGGTGCTCCAGATGAACCTCACCGGAGACGATCGGCACCTGGGCCAGGAAAGAGGGGAGTTTCTCGGTGCGGGTCCAGTTCATCTCCAGCTCGAACAGACAATTGGTGATCAGGCTCGACATATACGGGTAGCAACCCTCGGCTCCGTCCTTCAGCGACCAGGACATCTCCCCGTCGCTTATATCGCCGTTGTTGTAGATTCGCAGCCGTGAGACCAGGGTGGCGGTATCCTGATCGGACATGAAGGCATAAGCGAAGATCTGCCCGCAGTTTTCGTTTCTGGGATTGGGCAGGTCGGCGTCCGAGCCCACGCCGCTGAGGATAGTGATAGTCAGGCGACGTTTGCCGGAGCGCACGAAAATGACATCGTTGGCCAGGTCGGTAGTGAGAAGCTGGCTCACTGTGTCCCGGGGATCGGGATCATTGCCGTTGGTGTTGTTGAGCATGCCCACCAGATTGACGGCAGCAGCGCCCAGGGCGGACATGGTCTGATGCCTCTTGGACTTTATCTCTTTCTCCTTCTGGAGGGCATAGCGATATGCGGAGGCCTTCTCCAGAAACTCGTCATAGTCAAAGTCCGGCATCTTCTCTTTCTCCGCTGTCATCCGGCTACTTTATCGAGAGCTTTGCTCTTGTCCCGGCTGTCCGTGGCTGACACCGGCAGCCTGGAATTAACCGAGAATACCAGACCGGGAGCAAGAGCCTGAAGTCTCTCAACCAGTTTGCCCGGCGCGGTCATGATCATCTCGTGGCTTCCGCCCCTGTTTAGATTCTTTTCGATCTGCTCCGCCACGCTCTCAGGCGAGATCGAGAGAACATAACGCATAAGCAGACCGGCAGCGTCGTTGCGACTGGCGATCAGGGTGGGGTTCTTGGCGTCGTCGACGCTGTTCTTCTCGAAAAACTCGGTGCGTACCCAGCCCGGCGAAACGGTGAGGATGTCGATCCCGTCTCTTGCGAGCTCTGCGGCCATGCCTGTGGACATGGCCGTCAGCGCATGCTTGGAAGCGGCATAGCAGACGCTGCCTGCAAAAGCGACCTTGCCTGCCACCGAGGATATATTGACGATCTTGCCCGCTGCCTGTTTCTTGAATTCAGGAAGGGCTCGGTAAGTAGCTTCCAGGGCGGCGAAAAAGTTGACTTCGAATACCCGGCGCCAGTCGTCGGTGTCGAGATCGAGTATCTGTCCCGGTCTGGCCAGACCGGCATTGTTCACCAGGAGATGAATGCCGCCATACTCTTCCAGGCATCTGTCCACGAGAGAGGCTGCCAGTCCCGGCTCCGCCAGATCTCCCGGGACGACCAGACAGTGTCCTCCCAGCTTCTCCACGGCTTCTTTCGTGACGGCAAGCTGCTCGACGCTGCGGGCATTGATCACGAGTCTGGCCCGGTAGCGTCTGGCGAGGCGCAGGGCAAGCGCTTTGCCTATGCCCGACGAGGCGCCGGTGATCACCGCCGGGAATTCTTTCTCGAGTTTTCTGGTACTTCTATTTCTTGACATGGGCCGAATAAAGCAAAAACACATTATATTGGCTTTGTCCCGGCGTTGCCGCCTTCACGGGCGGCTCTTAACTTTGTTTCTGTTAAACAAAGAGGAGCAGTGTCTCGATTCCATATACGGCAACAAGCTTGGAGAGGGTCGGATCGTAATTTCTACTGGTTAGAAAAAGTTTGAATGAATCCAGGGGGCTCTTGTCCTCGAGCTCCGCCCTGAGGCTGTCCAGCTGCTTTCTGGCGATTCCGGATGGATATTCTCTTGTGAAAAGGTCGAAAGCATCGAAGGCCAGCTGCAATACCGCGAAGTTGGCAAGAGCGAAGGCGATCAGTGTGAGGAGCTCGAAGCTCCCCGTGGGCTCGTAGAGGAGACGGCAGAGCCCGATACCGACAAGGCCCGCCAGGAGAGCCAGACCGATCGCCAGGGTGGTGGCAAGCAGATTGAAGGAGCGCAATAGAAGAATCAAGAATTTCAGCCTGAAGCTCTTTCTGATCACCTGATCGGCGATCACCGCCAGCTCCTGATAGAGAGGCACGAGATTGCGCAGGGCAAGAACAATTCTGGCTCCCATGCTCATGACAAGAGAAGTGGTCCAGATGATCAGGGCACTTGCCAGGCTGCCTTCGAAATGAAAGGCGAGAAAGGCTGTCCCGACCAGGCCCAGCACAGCGCCAGTGGAGAGGGCCCGGGCCGCCCGGTGGCGATGAGCGGCATCCAGTATGAGACCGCGTCGAAGCAGGCTTTTGCGCAGCTCTTCTTCGAAAGCCTGCCGGTAACCGGCACTGGTGAAATCAGCCAGGATTCTCAGAAGACCCTGGTAAGAGAAATATTTCTTGAGCTTCATAGGATCGCTGATGGTTTCTTCAATAAAGACTTTCAGAGAGCGGGTCAGGAATCGATAGAGGAAGGTTATGCGGGCGGCTATCTGGCGCGGGCTGCGGGCGTTGCCCAGGACGGCCTGCTTAGTCTTCTTGGTCGCCCAGCTCGAGAGAGCCTCCCGGACTATCTTCAGCATGTTCTTCTCGTAGTCGCAGAGGCTTTCGCTGAAGGTCTCGTCCTCGTTTTTGCGCAGACCTCTCTGGGTGAGGTCCACCGCCAGGACGATAAGAGCGTGGGTGGTATCACCGCCTCTGACCAGATAAGCAATCTCGGGAGGGCGCAAGCCGCTTTCGACCATAGACCCGGGACTTGCTTCGGCAGTGGTCTCGACCAGGATCGGGTCTTTCAGCCAGGCATGCAAAAACCGGCGCATGAAAAGCAACATCGCCAAAAGAGTGAGGAGCCCTGGGAAAACTGGATGGAGGTTGATTCTAACCGGCCTTGGAAAGGGGCATCTCGGGCTTCGTGTGCATCGCCAGGCGCTTGGCGGCGCCCGTTTGATTGATTCTATCAAGTCGTCGCAGGTATGGGTCGAGGGGATGAGAATTTCGGGGGTGCCGTTGATCGTGCCTTCGAGAGCGAGGAAATTGCCGTCCCGGATGCACACCAGGGCCGGTGCGTCCCTGGTCGTCTTGATCTGTCTCACCGTGGATGTCTGCCATTTGAAGACCACCACGTCCGGGCGGCTGCGGGCGATGCGCCCGAGAACATCCTCGCCGGCCAGAGCGGTGCCCACGACCTCGATGTCATCGAGGTTGTCCAGCCAGAGATTGAGCATCACAAGCGAGGGTTCGTCCTGCTCGACTATGAATATTCTGGTTGGTTTGCTCATGGTTATGGGTCCTTAGAGAAACGCTTGAAAAAATCGACAACATTAATCAGCCCGGCCGACTGGAGACCTCTTCGCGGCGGTGCTTGACGAAAAGATGAAGAGAAGTTGAAGACTGTATTAGTGTATAGCCTTGATCGTCGATTGAGAACTGCTTATATGTTAATCAAATATACCCTGACAATTGCCGGGCTCGATCTTCGCCAGGCTGAATCTAGCAGTGTTTCAGCGCTTAACAGTCTTCACAATTTTAAGTTTGTTAACAGAAATTAGTCGCTTTTCAACGTTTCTCAATCCAGAGTGAGGCTCATATCCACCGCCGGAACCGAGTGGGTGAGGGCCCCGACGGATATATAGTCGATACCTGGGATCAGGTAGGAAGCAAGGTTGTCCAGATTGATGCCGCCAGAGACTTCGAGCCTGGCTGCGCCTTGCACCAGGCTGACCGCCTCCCGCACCCGTTCGGGTTTCATGTTGTCCAGAAGGATGATATCGGCTCCCGCCTCCACGGCTTCTTCGACCTCGGCGAGAGTCCTGGTCTCGACCTCGACGATCAGATCGGGGCAGGCGAGACGGGAGCGCCTGACTGACTCCTTTACCGAGCCTGCCATGGTGATGTGATTCTCTTTGATCAGGACCCGGTCATAGAGCCCGGCCCGGTGCAGGGTGCCGCCCCCGACCAGGACCGCATAACGCTCGAAAGCACGCAGACCGGGGGTGGTTTTTCTCGTGTGCAGGATCTCGATGCCGCTTCCCCTGGCTTTCTCTACGAAGCGGCCGGTCATGGTGGCGATGGCCGACATGCGCTGGAGAAGATTGAGGGCGAGACGCTCGGCGGTCAGGATTGCCCTGGCATTGCCCGTGACTCTCAAGATGTCGCAGGGTGTTCCGGTGACTCTGTCTCCTTCCTGGCAGTGGAAGTCCAACTTCAGATCCCGGTCGAGGCCGTGCATCACCATCTGAAAGACCTCGAGACCGGCGATTATCGCTGGCTGGCGAAGCTCTACCCGGGCTTGTGCTCCGGCATCCGGCGGGACAGTGGCGAGGGTGGTGACATCGCCTGCGTTCTCCAGACCCAGGTCTTCCGCCATGCCCAGAGCGATGGCACGCTCGCAGAGAGTGCGGGCCTCGCCCTCCAGGGCCTGCCGGTAGTCAGGTCCGGTCTCTGTCTTGCTCGTGCTTGTTCCGCTCACTGGCTCTCTCCCGATCTGTTTTGCGACGGCATGCAATATAGCAAGGCTCTCCAGCGAACCTGGATTTTCTAGCTTCTACCTTTATATTGGTTGTAATATTCTCTATCGGGGTTCTAAAGGAGAAACCAGTCGTGCCCAGGCAGAAGCTATCGTTGCTGGTCCTGATCGTCTTGGCGAGCAGCCTGTCTTACTGTGCCGGATATGTGAGGGCTTACGACCAGACCGTCTACAACAACCTCTTCAAGACCAGGGATGCTCTCATAGACCAGAGAACCCACCTGGAGGAGAAAGCCGACGAGATCAAGAAGAAGATGGCGGAGCTGGATCGCCAGCTGGATGTGGTCAATTCTTATTTGCGTGACACCGACAGGTCTTTGCGGAATATCGAGGACGCCATCAAGCGGGTGCAGTGAGAAGTTGCAGGTCGCACGTGACTTGTGCCTGAATTGCCTGTAGAATTTAGCGGAGGTTGCAAGCATATGATCAGAAAGAGCGCTATTCTCGCTACCCTCGCCGTCGCGTTCGCGATGCCGCCGGTTTCGGCCATCGACAGTGAGCAGGGGACCTGCCCGGAAGGCGGCAAAGTCAGCTGCACCAATCCTCACGCGGCCTGCTCGGAGTCGGAGGTGGTGCTCGAGACCCTGAAGAAGATCGCCCGGGCATACACGGACGGCAATTTCGATGAATTAGAGAAGTATCTGGACGAAGGCGTCACCACTTTCGATGGTCACAGCAAAAAGCTCCTGGTCGGGCGGGAAGCGGTCATGAAAGATCTGAAGAAACGCTGGCACGAAGCCCATGTCGGCAAAAGCCCGGTGCTCTCTTATACCATCGATCACCCTTATGCCCGGGTCGACGGAGACACGGCCGTGGTCACTTTCCACGCCACCAAAGTGGTGGGCGGCAGCAAGACGGGGACCTACGAGTCTGACTGTACCGATGTTTTCGTGCGCAAGGACGGAACCTGGAAGAAGCTCCACTACAAGAGCGATTGGAAAAAGAAGCACAGCTGATTATTTCGTCAGATCGGGAATCGGCACCGGCTCGAGATCTCTGCCCCGGATATCGATGGCATTGCTGCGCTCTTCCAGTTTGGTCATCCGGTCGGTTACATAGAATACCAGGGCGAAATTGATCACAAGGATGAGCACCACCACGGCAACCCCGATATAGGTGAGGAGAATCTCCCGGGATAGCTTTTCTTTCTCGGCTTGCTTCATCAGAAGCCGTCCGGCTCTTCTTTCTTGTCTTTATTTTCTCCCCTGCCATTTCTCTTGCCCTTGTCCTCGCCTGGCAGAGCTCCTGCTTCGGCCTCGGCTTCTTGAGGGGCCTCGGTCAGATCGCTCAACTCCTGCCTGAGGGTGGCACCGGGATAGATTTTTCGATAACGGCTCATATAGCTCCTGGCCTCATCTTCTTTCTGGAGCATGAGAGAGCAGGAGGCAAGATAGATGAGATCGAGATTGCATTGACTACAGAGCTTGAGCGCTCTTTTGAAGCTCGCCCGGGCGGCTGCCGGATTGCCCTGGGCCATCTGGAGGCAGCCCAGCTCATGGACCAGGAAGAAGTCACGCGGATTGGCCGCCAGACCTTTTTTCACGGTGGCGATCAGGTCATCGGCTTTGCCCCGTTTGCCCAGACCGGCTGCTCTCGAGGCCTTGTCCGCCGGAAGGTTGCGCGCCTGAATCAAGCTGTCGTTGTCGAGACGCTGATGACCAAGGGGATCCCACTGGAAGTTGTGCTGATCCGAGAAGCCTATGGTGGTCATCGAGCGATGGACCGGTCCTTTGCGAGTGCTCTTCTTCCACGCGCTCAGGCGGCTTCGGGCGGATTTTTCGTCTCCTTCGATGAGATCGATCTCGGCAAGCATGAGATTCACCGGCGGGTAGGTGCTGATGGACTCGGCCCGGCTGGCGTATTGCCGGGCGTTGACGAGATCTCCCGAGAGCAGGTAGATCTCGGCCATGCCCTGATAAGCAGCCTGACAGGAAGGGTTCTCTTCGGTGGCGGCGGCGAAGCTGTCCAGGGCCTGGTCGAAGTCCCCCTGGCGAAAATAAGCGTAGCCCAGGAGAACACGAACCGGCGTCAGGTTTTCGGTGCGCTTCTCGAGCTTGCTCCAGATCGAGACGGCGCTGCGGTAGTTGCCGCCGAGATGCTGGGCGAGACCGGCGGCGATCAGGGTCTCTTCTTCGTCCGGATCGAGCTTGTTTGCTTTTTTCAGAGCCTCCAGAGCCGGCTCGAAGCGACCGGACATGGCCAGGGCAATGCCCAGGAGATAGTGCGGAAGCGGATCGGTAGGATCGGCTGCGACGGCCCGGTCAAGAAGTTCTATAGCTTTATCGACTCCACCTTTCGATCTGGTTTTGAATTTGAAGCTATGACTTTTTTTGTCCGCCCGGTTTGTCAGATAGTTCAGAGCCGCCGACGAGAGATCTTGAGACTGCCGGCGCGCTGCCGTGTCCCAGAAAGCGCTCTGGGCTCGAGCCGCCGGTAGCATATCCGGTGCCAGGCAGAGTCCTGAAGAGATTCCCAGACAAATTAAGGTCGTCTTGAGTCGCGAGTCGCTCATGCTCATATGATACCAGGGACAGAAAGCTTCATTGAAGGACGAAGCGCAGGCCGTCTACATAGACTCCCGGTGGTGGCATCTCGTGACCGGCGTCGAGCTCCACGAAGCTGACAGGGTTGCCATGATTCTCGATTCTTTCTTTCAGCTCTTTTTGCAATGCCGGCGGGACGGTCGTATCCTGGCGGGCCGAGACTATGGCGAAGCGAGTGTTCTGAGGGAGCTCGTCCAGGTGGCTCAGGAAGCTCGATTGCCGGTAGATATCAGGAACCGCTTCCGGAGCCCCGCCCATGGCGCCGGCGATGCCGAATTTGACTACTGTGGACCCGGTGGACCGGAAAAGCTCGGCGAGATCGCCGGCGCCCTCGATACTCACCACGCCCCTGATTCTCCTCCTGATCGGCTCGGGAGCCACGGCGCTGTAGTAGACGGCGGCGCAGCCTCCCATACTGGTGCCCATCATGACGATACTGTCCACCGGATAAGCGTAGGTGAGCTCGCTGATGTTCTGGTTGATGTCGGCTATTGCTTTCGGATTGGTCCAGGAGGAGTCCTTGCCATAGCTCAGGGAAGCCAGGACAATCCCTGGAAAGGCTTCTCGCAAGCGGGGCGCGATCGGCTCTTTGTCAGGGACGAAATAGGGCTCGAGATAATTCGACCCCATGCCATGCAGGTAGACCACCAGCACATACTTGCCGTCCGAGGGATGCACCAGGGGCGGCGACAGGATATAGCTGTCCCGGTTGCCGTCCTCGTGGCTGACGAAGTCCCTGCGGTAGAGAGATTGCTCGTCTCGTGCAGAATCAGGAGACTTGCCGGTGGTCAGGGAAGACACCTGGCTCAAGAGCTGGAATTTCTCGTTCTTGAGATGGCGGACTCGCTTTTGCGATCCGGCAAAAAGCACTATCATGACGATCAGACCAATCGTCAGAGCGATTACAAGGATTAAGGTTATCAGCCGCCAGAGGGAGCTCAATCGAGATTATCCGATTCCCGTTCGAGGTAAGAAATTTAGGATATCAGAGCCAGGGAAGATGCGTTACCCAGATCACCAAATCAATCGTAGAATCTGGCGTAGAATCAGGAGCCTGATTTGCTTTCTGGCGGTTGGCGCGATCGCCGCCGCTTTCCAGCCGGCAGCCAGAGCCGACGCGGAGGAAGCCAGGCAGTGCAATCTCGAAGGAATCGAGTTGCAGAGCCAGGGCAAGCTGGAGGAAGCTGCCGGTCTCTATCGCAAGGCGATCAGCCTGAATCCCGGTGGTGGTGCTTATCACAACAATCTCGCCGTCGTCCTCAAGGAGCTCAAACAGTTCGAGGAGGCGGAGAAAGAAGCCAGGCTCGCACTCAAGATCAAGCCCGAGCGCGCCGATTATCACTTCAATCTCGGCATCATTCTCGCCGGTCTCGGCAAGAGATCGGAGGCGGCTGCCGAGTTCGGCCAGGCTCTCAAGCGCAATGCCTCGGATGTCGAGTCTCGCTATCGCCTGGCCGAGATTCTTGTCAACCAGGAGGATTTCGAGGAGGCCGAGAAGCAGCTCAAGCTGGCCATACTTCTGGTGCCCGGGGATTTTCGTTTCCATCGATTGCTCGGCGATACTTATATGAAGCTCCAGAAGGGTGAAGATGCTTTGTATGAATACAAGCGGGCCATGGAGCTGGCTCCCCGCGACAAGCTCGATGCCGGAGTCGTCCAGAAAGTGGATTATCTGAAAAGGTTGCTCAACTCGCGCTGAGTGTCATGAAAGAGCCTTTCCCCGAGCCGAAAACCGACGATCAGGGCGAAAGCCTGCTTCTCTTGCAGCGCCGTCTGGTGATAACGACGCTCTGCCTGCTCATCGGTTATCTGGTCGTGCAGCTGGCTTTAATCTTCTCGGATATCCTGCGCATCCTCGCCATCTCGATTTTTTTCACTTACACCGTATCCGGCTTCGTGGACAGTCTGGAGAAGGCCTGCGGCAGGAGAATTCTCGCCGTCCTTGCCGTCTACGCTATCATGGCGGTGCTGACCATTCTTGGTATCGTCCTTCTCGTCCCGGCTATGATGGTCCAGCTCTCGGATCTGCTCAACAGCACCATCAACCAGTTGCCTCTGTGGGCGGATAGTCTCGGGACCATGAGCGGACCCCTCGAGGCCACTCTCGCCCGTTACCACCTTCCCGATCTCCAGGAGGTCATCTCCGGGCTGGCCGGCAACCTGCCCAGACCGGACGGCAATGCCATTGTCAGCCAGATGACGGCGGTGGCCATGTCTACGATGACCTGGATCGTCTACGGTCTCAGTGTCATGGTGCTGTCCTTCTATTTCTTGCAGGGAGGCTCTTCCATGGTGTCGTCCCTGGTGGGGCTGCTTCCCGAAGCCAGGAGGGGTCCGGCTCGAACGGTGCTCTGCGAGATCGATGTCAGTCTCCATGCCTTCTTCCGCGGGCAGATCGTGCTGGGTCTTCTCTTCGGTGTCTTTATGGTGGTGGTCTATATGGTGCTGGGCGTCCAGTATGCCCTGGCTCTCGGGCTCTTCCTCGGTGTCTGGGAGATAGTGCCGGTCATCGGTCCGACACTCGGTTTTCTGCCCGCTCTTCTCTCGGTCTTGCTGAGCGGTATGAGCAATCTTCCCGGCGATCGTATCGTCCAGGTAGTGATACTGCTGGTGGTATTCAATCTTTTTCAGTGGATCAAGGACAATATCGTGGCGCCCCGCTATATAGGCGATGCCATCGGCTTGCATCCGGTCCTGATTTTTCTAGCCATCATGATTGGTGCGCGCCTCGATGGCATGCTCGGAATTATCGTTTCTCTGCCGGTGGCCGGCGCTCTCGCCGTCCTCTTCCGGCACCTGGTCGCCAACCGCGACCAGGCGCCGGCCGTTGCGGAGCCCTCTGCTGCAAGCGGGAACCAGCCGCCCGGCTGAGCGATTGTCCGGTGCTTTCTACTTGGCCTTGGCCGGCACGGGTTTGGGGATCTGGACCCCGCCCGGAACCCCTACCTGACCGGGCTTCTTCTCATCGGCGTCCCGCTTGGGCGGCGGATCGCCCTTCTGGGCGTAGGGCGAGCGTGGCTGCGGAACCTCCGGCACGCCCTTGTCCGCTCCGAATGTGTCCTGCAGGGACCTGGCGATCAGGCTCTGGAGGAAGATCCCGAAGGCAACCAGGACCACGAGTGCGACGAGTAGTAATCTTGTGTTCTGAGACATGATTTTTCCGTGACCGACATCTCACAGGAGCATTATAGCTTATTGCGGGTTTAGGGCTCGTAATCGGTCGGGTATGATGGCTGAGTCGGATAATCAGGAGGTGGGTGGTGAATCAACCGCAAGCAGTGGCGTCTGCACAGGAAGTCAGCACGCTATCACCCAAGGCGAAGTTGCTGGTTGACAATATGGGCCGGGCGCTGGTCGGGCAGGTCAAGGCATCCAAGCTGGCCGTAGTGGCCATGCTTGCCAGCGGTCATGTCCTTCTCGAGGACGTGCCCGGGGTCGGCAAGACCCTTCTGGCCAAGAGCCTTGCCAGGTCGATCCAAGCTGATTTCAAACGCATCCAGGCGACCCCTGATCTGCTTCCTTCCGATATCTCCGGGGTGAACATCTACGACCAGAGAGAGGCGAAGTTCAACTTCGTCCCCGGACCGATATTCACCAATATCCTGCTCATGGATGAGATCAACCGGGCCACACCCCGCACCCAGTCGAGTTTGCTGGAGGCCATGGAAGAGGGGCAGGTGACCAGCGACGGTGTCACCAGAAGGCTGCCGGATCTTTACTTCGTCATGGCCACCCAGAACCCCATCGAGCACCACGGCACTTTTCCCCTGCCGGAAGCCCAGCTCGATCGATTCATGGTCTCCATGTCCCTGGGCTACCCGCAGCGGGAGCAGGAAGCCGAGATCATCAAGATGACTCTGAACGACAGCTCCTTCTCGGTGCAGTCCGTTCTCTCGGTGGATGACGTCCTGTCCATGCGCCAGGCCCGCAAAAAAGTATTCGTCCACGAGGCCCTGGTGAACTATGTCATCGACATCGTGGAAGCGACCAGGGATCATCCCTCGGTGGTTCTCGGGGTCTCGCCCCGGGGGGCGCAGCTCCTGGTCAAGGCTTCTCAGGCGATGGCTTTCGTGGAAGGCCGGGATTTCGTCACCCCCGAGGATGTTAAGTTCCTGGCTCCTTTCGTCTTCGGGCACAGGATCGTGCCCAAGGTCAAGTCGAACCGCATCTGTCACAGCGACATCATCAAGAAAATAGTCGAGACAGTCAAAGTGCCGTCTTGAGCCAGAAACCATGAGAGGTATGCGTGGTCTGAAGTCCGGCGAGATCGAGAAGAGGTCCGAAGACCTCTCCTCCCCGGCTGTCTTCGCTCCAGCAAGAAGGCGCGGCTGGCGGCTTCCCCTGGGATTCGGCATGCGTCTTTATCTCGAGAGCCGCTTTCTGATCATGCTTCTGGTGGCTGTGGCTATAGGGATCTTTGGAGCGATCTGCGCTAACGAGTGGCTCTATTTTCTGGCCTCGAGCTTCATGTGTGCAGGGATTCTCGGAGCGATCCTGCCCCTTATCATCCTGGCCGACATCAAGGTCGGCTATTCCCTGCCCCGGGAAGTCCTCTCCTCGGAGGACGCGGCGGTGATTCTCAAGCTCAACCGGGGCCGGATCCTCGGACCTCTGGCGATGTTCTTCCCGGTCAAGTGGCTCAGGCTCAGTGTCGATGTGGCTCGCCGGGGCAAGGACGGACGCACTTTCGAGAAGATACTCCCCCCGGAGCCGGTGCTGGTGGAGACCCTGGATCGCGAGCGCTGGTTCGAGTTTCCGACACCGCTTCTGTCCCGGGGCATCTACAAGCTCAAAGGGGTGGAGCTATCGACCTGTTTTCCCCTTGGTGTCTGCTGGTGGGCCAGGCATATAAAAGTCGGGGAAGGCGATGGTGTCTCGATTACTGTTTATCCCCGGATCCACGAGCTCGCCGGTAATTTCCTCCAGCATCTGCGGGGTGTGCCGTCCACCATGGGACAGGCCCATGTCGGTGCCTCCATCACTCTCCAGTCGAGCAGCTTCCGGAGCGTGCGCGAGTGGCAGACCGGGGACAGCCGCAGACATATCCACTGGCCCCTTACCGCCAAAGCCGGAGAGCTTCTGGTCAAGCAGTTCGACCAGGAGACCCTGCCGGTATTCAATCTTTTGCTCAATCTGAGGAGCAACTGGCGCAGCCAGGAGCAGTTCGAGCTGGCTGTGACCACCATACTCTCGCTCTGTCATTACGGCTACAAGCTCGGGCAGGTGCCGAACCTGATTCTTTTCCCGCCGGTGAGCTCGGCCCAGTGCTTTCCCCTCATGTCGGACCTGCCCCGCAATGTCAATCAAGGTCTGGAGCTGGTTTCGGAGATCCTTGCCCGGGTCGAGCCGGTCAGCAGCGGAACCCGTCTCACCGACGAGGAGAAGGAGCGATTCTCGAAAGCAGCGGAGTTCGAAGAATACGAAGCCGAGATTCAGACAATCGAGCGCGACCTGCTCAGTGTCTTTCCGACCGGGGAGCAGGTGATGAAATACAATCCCCAGAAAGGCGGGGACATAATCTGCACTCCGGTGGAGCTCGCCATAATCCAGTCCGACTGGGCCGAGGAGGAGCCCGAGAGGCGTCCGGATCGAGATCGAAGCGTCAATTTCGGCGTATCGAGACCGAAGCGAAAAGAGAGCGATTCTAAAAGAGAGATGGGTCCCGTGGACGGGCTGGTAATTGGTAGAATCGAATGGGAGGCCGATCTGGAGATGTTATGAGCGATCTTGAGAAGCCGCCTCCGCAAGAGCCGCCGCCAGAGCCGCCAGAAGACTCGATTCCCCTGAGGATTGTCGTCTTTCTGATGGCCCTCATCTGTGTGGTGGCCAGCTCGGTTTTCGTTCGTATATCCTGGCCCCTTATCGCTCTCTTTTTGACTTTCGTCGTGGTGGGCAGCTTCCTCAGCTACCAGCACCGGCACGAGAAGCTTCGCTGGATGGGCTGGGTTGCTGCGGTCGGGATTATCCTCACCGGCGGTCTCACGCTCTATCAACTAACCGGGGAGCTCCACGACGAATTCGACTTCGTTTCGCCCTTCGTTCTTTTCCTTGCCGGGGTCTTTACTTTTCTGACCTTCGAGATGCGCACCCGCTCGGATCTGAACGTGTCCTCGTCTATAGGCTTGCTGCTTCTTTGTGCGGCAGCGCCGGTGGCTAAAGGACTGCCTTTCGGAATATGCGCTTTCTGCTATGTCACTCTCGGCGCGATCATGCTTTATTTCGACTGTGTCTCGCGCACCCTGAACGCCTGGCTCGACCGCCCTATCAGCTCCGCTCCGGAGATACCGGTGCCCGGCCGGCGGTTTCGCTACCGGAGCCGGGCCGGCGCCACTATCGGACTTCTTGCCGCCATACCTGTGCTGGCCGCCCTGATGTTCCTGATGATCCCGAGAGTCGATGAGCTGGTGGACAGGATCATGGCTTACAGCCGCTCGTTCGATCCCAACTATGCCATCGATGTCGTCCTCCCGGCCAGACCTCCGGCCATGAGACAGGACCGCGGACAGAGCGGCAGAGACTGGTTCAGGAAGAATACCAATCTCATCTCCACCCTGGAGAATCGCGAGCACCAGAAAAAGCGAGAGCACCTGGCTGCGGAAAACGAGGAGATGGCGAAGATCCCGCCGACCCGGACCAAAGACGGCAAGGCTCAGCAGAAAGCACCGCCTGCGGTATCGAAGAAAGAGAAGGACGAGAGGAAGCGAAAGGAGAAGCCCCGCGAGGACGAGCGCGGCGCCCATGGCAAGCGTCTGGATCAGCCCAACACTCGCAGTCAGGGCGCACCGCAGTCCGGTGGCGCCGGAGCAGAGAGTAAGGACAAGAAAAGCAAGAAGAGCAAGAAGAGCAAGAAGAGCGAGGAAAATAGAGGCAAGAGCGTCGATTCCGGTGGTCAAAAGAATGCCGGGGTCGGCGAGGGCGCCGGCAAGGGCAACCGCAGCGGCAGCTCCGGAGAGGCAGGAGAGCAGGGTGGCAGGGGTGCGCAGAGCAATGGCGCCGAGGCAAGCAGAGATGGTGCCCAATCTGGTTCGGGCTCCGGTTCTGGATCCGGCTCCGGCAGCGGCTCCGGAGGAGGCGGCGGCGGCAGTGGGGGCGGTCACCCGGGACCCGATACCACCGGTGTTTTCGCCCTGCTCGGGGACGAGAAGCTCGATCTCTCGAAGAGCGAGATCGATTCCGATGCTCTCATTATGGAAGTGAAGTCACGGCGCCTCGCCTATATGCGGCGCATGTGTTTCGACAAGTTCGACGGGCGCTACTGGGACGTCTCGGATGAAGCAAAGAAAGACAGCCGTCCGGTGGAAGTCGTGGACGGTAAGGTGAAGAAGTCTCCGCAGCCCTTGAAAGTGAAGGTCCCTGCCGCCAGTGCTCCGATCGCGGGTGTTCCGGGCCGCAATGTCCCGCCACCGGCTACCACGAATATTCTCATGAAAGCCCAGAAGATCCCGGACGCTGGCAGCAATTCCCAGATAACCTTCGGAAGCGGCGCTCCCCGGACCGCTCCCGATTCTGTCAAAGAAGAATCGCCCGCGCCTGATCCGCTGGAGGTGATCCCGGAGAAGCCCCGCCGGTTCGTTTTCGACTCTTCCGAGCAGAGCCGATTCAATATCGGGCTGGCCGACGCCCTGCGCGTTCCCGAGCGCTATCCGAGCGTCGACCTGATCCAGTCCGTGACAGTCAAAGCAGTCACCATCGGTAATATCGTGCCCGGAGCCTGGATTCCCCAGGAGCTGATTTTGAAGCAGCCCAGGGTCACCGTCGACTCGATGGGCACCATCAAAGCCGGAGCCGAGCTCAAGGCCGAATCGACATTCAAGATCAAGACGCAGCTGCCGATCTACGATCTGCCCCTCATGCGTACCATGCCGCCTCTGAGTGGTGCCGAAGAGGAGGAGGTGCGCGACGATTACAGTCAGTTCTTGCAGCTACCGGATACGGTGACCGATGAACTTTTCGTCATTGCCGAGGAGCACAGCGATCCCCGCTACAACTGGTTCGTGCAGTCCGAGCAGATTGCCGATTTCCTGCGCAAGAATTATAAATACAATCCTTATCGAGAAGCCGATTCGGAGACTCAGGACTTCGTCCAGGACTTTCTCCGTAATCGCAGCGAAGGCACCAGCCTGGAGTTCTCCTCCGCCTTCGTGATGCTCAATCGATGCATCGGTATTCCTACTCGCCTGGTCCATGGCTTCACCCCCGGTGAGTGGAACGCCGTCCGTGGCGTGCGCGAGGTTCGTGGTGGCAATATAGGCACCTGGGCCGAGGCCTATATTCCGAAATTCGGATGGGTGGCGTTCGACCCGCTTCCCGAGGGCTTCCTGCCCGCCCAGCGCCGCGAGCAGGTCTATCATATCGACGAGGTCAGGAAGGATCTGGGTATCGACAGCGCCAGGGAGGCGGTGGCGGAGAAGAGGAATATTCTCGGCTATGTCCTCGGCGCTCTGGCGGCGGTCCTCGCCCTGGTGGTATTGATCGTCGCAGGCCGCAAGCTCTACAGGATTATCCGCGACTGGCTCCTCAACAGGTCGAGGCGAGGTCCCGAGTGGGCTCAGTATCAGAAGGTCGTCCGGGCGGTCCGCAAGTCCACCCAGGTGGAGCGCGAGCCCTGGCAGACTCCCAGCGAATATGTGCGGAACGTCAGAGATATAGTCGAGAAGGATATCAGGGACGGCAAGCGTGCCGCTCAGAATGTCCCCGATGCCCTTTCGACCTTCATGGCTCTCTATACCGAGGTATATTTCGGGGCCAGGGCAGAGAAGCTCGAGGACCTCAAGTATCATGCCGATCAGGTGGTCAAGGCCGGCAAGGGCAGCAAAGGCGGCAAGACCGATGATAGCTCTGACAATGCTCTGCGGCGGCGGGGCTAACGGCTGTTGTCGGCGATCAGCCTGGTCTTGCCCCGGATCTCGTCGAGATTCTCCTGCATGAGTTTGTGGACATGCTTGCGCATGAGACCCGAGCTTCGATCGAAATCATTGGGGTCGACCGGGGGCAGAACCCTGACGGTCATATCTGCTTTGAAATTGAGCCTCTTCGATTTTTTCGAGATGACATCGAAGGTGCCGTCGATCACCACCGGAACCACCGGGACATTGCAATCCACGGCCAGCCGGAAAGCACCATCCCTGAAATTATGTATTTCGCCGTCCTCCGATCGAGTGCCTTCCGGAAAGAGGAGTATGGAAGCGCCTCTGTTCAGCCAGTCTTTGCAGGTGGCCATCATGAGCTTGATGCTCGAAAGATTGCCTCGCTCGATCTTCACATACTGGTTGAGAATCATGTTGAAGCCGATGAACGGCATTTTGAAGATCGACTCTTTGGAGACGAATTTGAATGGTTTGTAGAGACCGTAGAGGATGAGTATGTCCCAGTAAGACTGGTGGTTCGCCACCAGCACATATGTGCGGCTCGGATCGATGTGCTCGCGTCCCTCGTATTTGACGCGCCAGAACGGATTCGTGTAGATGTACAACATGCCCCAGGCGCTGGCGTAGAGATGGAGAAGGCGGCGGTTGCGATCGAAAGGAGCTGTGAAGAGGCAGACGAGAGCGGCGATAGTGACGAAAAATGCGCTGCTCCCGAAGAAATATGCTGCCCAGAGTATGCTCGGTAACACCTGTTTTCCCTTTTGAAAATTACGGCAAATAATATCAGATCGAATCAGGGGTTTGTATTTGCATGAATTTGAGCATATGAACATAAGGGGTCTGGCTTTTATTCATGTTCACACCGAAAAGAGGCATAGTTCCGGAGCAAACCTACAGGGTGGATTGCCACCCTTCCGTCGAGGTGCTCTCCGAATGGTATGCGAAAGCCCGCAAGTTCACGGGCATCAAGCATATCTTTTTCTGGGAGGTTCCGGAGGACAACAAGAAGTTTTTTCTCTCTGTCCACTGTCATTTCGAGACCGAAGAGATGGAGTGGCGGTTCAACGAGGAAGGTCTTACCGGCGGCAAGAAAATGCTCTGGTTCTACAAGACCTCCGACCTGGCGATAATCTATCCGCAGATCCTGGCTTCCGTAGGCGCCACCCATCCCCTGGACGGCGAAGCCGAGGAGAAGGAGAAGACCAAGGCGAAAAAACCGACGAGCCTGGGCGATCGTTTCAAGAAGACCGCAACCACCGATCTTTCAGCGATCTATAGTGAGACCAATCATCCCGATACCGCCTCTATGACCATCCCGCCCGCTGTTCAGAGCACGGGTATGGGCGCCCAGACTGGATTTCAGGGGGCTCCCGCCGCCCCCGCCGCGGTTCCGATTCCGCCAATGCCGGCGGATATAGGCGCTCTGGGAGGCGATTTGCGGGTGCGCTCGGTTCCCATGATTCTGCAGACAGCCGAGAAGGATGAGCATACCGGGCATCTGCACGTCCACAGCGGCAAGGGCGAGATAGTGGTGCAATTCGGTCTGGGCAAGCCAGTTCATGCCACCTCCCCGGTGGGGAACGGGCTGGAGGCAGTGATGGAGCTCTTTACCTGGCGGGAAGGCCTGGCTCATTTCGAGGCGGACAGACAGCCCGAGGCAGCCAGCGTGCAGGAGTCCACCGACGAGCTTCTCAGGCTCGGAGAGGAGCATCTCGCCAATCTCGATTTCATGCGCCAGCATGGTCTCGAGCTCATGTCGGTCCTTCACAAGCCGCCTATTCATGCCGGGAGCGACGAGCAACTCGAGCGGCGTCTCCAGGATGGCGCGCCCCTTGGATTGAAAGTACAGAAGACCGTCTATTACGATCTGGACGGTAATCTCAGCCTCAAAGAGATCGCCGACAAGTACAATCTCGGTCCCAGCCGGACTATCGCAGTGGCAGTCAATCTTCTCAAGCTCGGACTGGTGATGACTCCGGATAACCGCTCTCTCAAGTCCATAGCCGAGTCCACCACCCACAATCTCAGTCTGCCGGAGGATCCCGAGAGCCATGGCAAGGCTCCCCTGCAACCGCCCAAGTTCGTGTTCCATGGACCGGCCACCGGCGAGATGGCATCTTTCGGACCGGGCAAGAACATCTTCCAGCAACCTTCGGTGGCGCCCGGCTCCCCGGACCTGCCGCCTTCTTCGGCTCCTGCCAGCGGGCTCGTGGAGGTGGGAGTTCCTGACAAACCGGCTGATTACAAGCCGGCCATGAGCATGCAGGTGGCAGCCTTCCTTCACAATATCCAGACCGATATATTCACCCAGGAAGCCTTTTTCTATTTTCTCGAGCGGGAGTTCAAGCGGGCTTTCCGGTTCAGCACCGAGTTCACCCTGGTGGTTTTCTGTATTCGCCTGGCGGCTGCCGACAGCCCGGCCGGATTGAGCAAGGAAGAGATCCGGTCGATCACCGGCGCCATCAATCGCATCAAACGGGAGGTCGATGTAATCGGCCATCTCGGCGAGCGTGGTTTCGGCTTGATTCTCCCCGGGGTGAACAGCGCTCAGGCTGCCAATCTCATCGACCGGATCATGAGCGAGCTTCCTCAGCAGGCTCAGGGGCTGGCGGCCTATCAACCGGCCCTTCACTTCGGCATGGCCAGCGTGCCTTTCGACTCCAAAGAGCTCACCGACCTTCTCTCTGTTGCTCAGGGCGCCATGATCGCCGCCTGCCAGAAAAACGTCACTCGCCTGAGCGCTGCCGAGGTCAGGGCGTGAGGACCCTTTGGGCTTTCTTCCTCCTGGCTGTCTTCTTTTCCGTCAATCTATCCGTTACACCGGCCGCTCGAGCCGGGGAGGGCACTTTGTCGGCTGACATAGTCATCAAGAACGCCCGCGTCTACACCATGGATACCGCCAGACGGTGGCAGCAGTCCGTGGCCGTCAGGGCCGACAGAATTGTCTATGTCGGTACCGATGATGGTGCGGCCAGTCATATCGGTCCAGCGACCCGGGTGATCGATGCTCGGGGCGGCATGGTCATGCCTGGAATGTTCGACTGTCACGTCCATCTGGCCGACGGCGGGGTCCATCTCAATGAATGCAACCTCGATGACTGCAAGACCGGCTCGGCGGTGCTGAAGAAGGTCAAGGACTACGCCGCCTCCAAACCGGATCTCGAGTGGATCAGAGGGGCTGGCTGGAGCCTGCCTCTTTTCGAGGGTGGCAATCCGAGCAAAAAGGATCTCGACGAAATCATTCCAGACCGTCCGGTCTTCCTCGAGTCCCAGGACTATCACTCGGGCTGGGCGAATTCGGCGGCGCTCGCCAGAGCCGGCATCACCCACGATACCAGAGATCCGGAGGGCGGTCGCATAGAGAGGGACGAGAAGGGCGAGCCCACCGGAACCCTGAGAGAGACCGCCATGCATATCATCCAGAAGCTCATCCCGGAGCGCTCGCGCCAGGACTATGCGGCGGGTCTGCGCCGCGGTCAGGAGCTCGCCAATCGGATGGGGATCACATCCATTCAGGACGCCTGGGTGAATATGGAGCTCCTCACTGCCTACCTCGATCTCGAAAGGGAAGGCGAGCTGAAAGTGCGGGTAAGCACCGCCTGGAAGATCGATCCGGAGAAGGACTTCGCAGCCCAGGTCCACCGCATGAGAGAGCTCAGAGACCGGTATTCCAGCGAGATGGTCTCTTTCAGCAGCGCCAAGCTCTTTGCCGACGGGGTTATCGAAGCCCATACCGCGGCGCTTATCGAGCCTTATTCGGGGATCCAGGACAAGACAGAGAGAGACGAGCTCAATTTTCCCGGCGGGAAGATGAAAGAGATAGTCGCTCTGCTGGAGAGGAACGGCTTTCAGGTCCATGTCCATGCCATCGGCGATCGGGCGGTGCGCACCACCCTCGATGCATTCCAGCATAGCCGCAAGAATAGCGGCGCCGGTCTTTCTCTCAGGCATCATATCGCCCACCTGGAGCTTATCGATTCCAGGGACATTCCGCGTTTCCGAGAGCTCGGCGTGACGGCGACGGTCCAACCCTTCTGGTGCCAGCGGGACAAATATATCGAGGAGCTCACCGAGCCGGTTCTGGGACCGGAGCGCAGCCGGGATATCTATCCGCTCGGCGCTCTTTATGCCTCCGGGGCAAGGCTCGCCGGTGGGAGCGACTGGCCTGTGTCGTCTCTCAATCCTTTCGATGCCATGGAGGTGGCGGTGCGCCGGGCCCCGCCCGGGGATGCCGCAGCCGAATCCTGGCTCCCGCACCAGAAAATCGCTCTGCAGGCCTGTCTCGAGGCTTATACGATCAACGGCGCTTTCGTCAATCATTGCGAGGACCGGCGCGGCTCCATCGAGGCAGGCAAGGATGCCGATCTGATCATCCTCGATCGCGATCTTTTCGCCGTCTCTCCCGAGACCATCCATGAGACCCGGGTGCTCATGACTATTCTGGGGGGCAGGATTGTCCACCGGGATGGCGGATTGCTTCCATGAGCTTGACACGCATACGTATGTATGTGTAAAATGTGAGAATCGATAATAGTCAGGCTCTATCTAATTTGAAAGCAGCATCTCTACGCCAGCAACTCGAGCAATTATTTCCGGGCAAATGGCTCTCCGCAGGAGACGCCCTCAGGGTCCTGCGTACAGGCATTGCCGAAATCGACTCCGAAAGCGGGCGGGGGCTGGCGCGCCGGCGCATCAGCGCCTGGACGGGTCCGGTCTCATCAGGAAAGACCACTCTTTTACGAAGCGTGGTGGCATACTGGTGCATGTCCGGGCTCAACGTCGCTTATATCGATACTTTCAGCCGCTTGATTGCTTTCGACTGGGCTTTTGTCGACCGGGGGCTGTGTGGTGCCTGGCCTGCGGGGATGATCACAGCTGGTGGCAGGCAGGGCTCTTGCGGGCAGTTCATGGTGCTGCGCCTGAGAGGCGGCGGAACAGGGGATAGCAGCGTCCGCCGCGAGGCCTTCTGGGCTGCCGAGCAGTTGATCGCGAGCAATATCTTCGACGTGGTGATCTTCGATCTTGTCACGATCCCTTATCTGAGCGATCGTATCTATGCTCGTTTGCAGCGTGCTCTCGACCGGTCGCGATCGGCTCTCATCCTGTTGCGGGATGAAGACGGGGAAGATCCGGGACAGGGGCGAGATCATTCTCATACCAGAGTCGGTTTCCAATGGTCGAGCAATTATGCTCGTCAGGACGGTCTTGGCGGGCCGGTCATGATCCTTCCCGGTATCCGGGGCTTTATCGAGAAAGATGGTCTGACCCGCAATATGGAGATAGAGCTCGTCACCAATGTCACGAATCGCCTGTTTACACATCCCCAACCTCCCGATCGTCGCACATCAAAAGCACGAGCCCGAGCTTAAGGACAGACCTTTCGTCCTGATCGGCGGCCGATCCGCTGTTCGCTTCTGCTCGCGAAAAGCCGGGGCTGCCATGGTGGCACCGGGGATGCGTCTTTCTCAGGCCCGCGCTCTCTGCTCCGAGCTCCTCTGGCGTGATTATGACGAGTCTCTGTGCCGGCAGGCGCAGAAAGAGCTGCTTGCCGATCTGATCTCCTGCTCCCCCAGGGTGAGCGCATCTGCGGGCTCCCTTGCCAATTTCCTCCTGGACGCCGGTGGTCTCAGGTATATGGGCGGAGAGGGGAAGCTCTGCCGGGAGCTTCTCAAGCTTGTCAGTCGCCGGGGCTATACCGAAGCCAGTGTCGGTATCGCTGACAGTGCTTTCGCCGCCACCGTGGCGGCGCTTTCCCGGCGCCGCTGGCTGCTGGTCCCGGAGGGGGGCGATCGGGATTTTCTCGCTTGCTTGCCTGTCGACTACCTGCCTGTCGAAATGGAGACTCGGCAGACTCTCAGGAGTCTCGGTATCGATCGTATCGGCGAATTCACCGCTCTTGCTCCGGACGAGATCTGCTCGCGCTTCGGTGCCGGTGCTCTTGCCGCTTATCATCTCGCTTGCGGTCTCGACGCCAGGCAGCCTTCTATACCAGTGAAAGAGAGGAGCTATCACTGTCTCGTCGATCTCGGCGGGCCGGTGGAGTCTTTCACCGATACGATCTTCGTGATCAAGTCCCTGATCGATCGGCTCGTTCTCGAGCTCTCCCGAGAGTCTCTCTGCGCCGAAGAGCTTGCCATCGGGTTTTATCACGATAGCGAATTGATCGAGGAGAGACCGATCAGGATGATGAGCCCTTCCAGTAACAGCAAGTTTCTCCTCGAGGTATTGCGGCTCGGTCTCGAGAGCAAGCCCATCGCCCGGGAGTTCACGGCCCTGGAGCTGACCATCGTGCGGACGGCGCCCGAGTCTCGGCAACAGTTGAGCCTCGCCGGGAGCAGTGACGGGCGAGCCGATCCCCTCGGGAGCAAGAGCGGTGAGGCGCTTTCTCTCCTGCTGGCCCGTATCGCTGTCAGGCTTGGCGACGAAGCCCTGGTTCGTCCGGTTCTGGACGATCAGTATTTCCATGATCTTGCCGGGCGCTGGCGGCCGGTCATCGAGAAGACTGGTGGTGAGCCGGCTGCCGTTGATGTCGATTTTGTGGAGCAGTTCCTGGGCTCTTCGGGACTGGTATCGGAAATGGTGCTCAAGAAATGCAGCGAGAGTGACGGCGCTGATGACCGTGGAGTAGTACCGGTAATGGTGGAGTTTCGGGAGTCGCGGCCCGGCGCCGTCAACTTCGGGGGAATCTGGCACGAGATCATTGCTATTACCGTACCCGAATGCCTGTCGGGGCTCTGGTGGGAAGCTCCGGTACGCCGGTCCTGTTACAGGGCTCTTATCCGCTCTCCTTTCGGGCAGAAACTCCTGGTTATGCTGGTTTACGATCATGAGCTTCGATCCTGGCACATCGAAGGAATCTTCGACTGACATGCTACTCTAATTCGAATGGAACTCCTGGCTTGCCTAGACAATACCCTGCTCCTCAATGTGGCAGTGATCGCCACCCTGATCTGCTGGGGTGCCTGGGGCATTACCGATAAGCTTGCCCTCGATAAGGCACCGCCGCTCATGGTGATGTTCTGCCTCAATCTTTTCGCTCTGCCTGCACTGGTCCTCTCCCTGGGCGCACTTTACGTCCTCGAGCCAGGACAGTGGATCAACCAGCCGGTCCTCTTCTGGACAGGTGTGGCAGGAGTGGCTTATTTCATTGCCATGATCCTCTATCTCGTCGCCATGGGTATGACCGACGCCAGCTTCATTCTGGGAATCACTTCGGGATATCCGATCATCCTGCAGTTCATCTCCACCTTCTTCCTCAAAGAGCCTCTTGTTCCGGTACGTCTTCTTGGAAGCGCCCTGGTGCTTGCCGGGATTCTTGCCATATCCTGGTCGGCGAGGACCGGGGCCGAGAAGTTGAGGCTCTCACCACTTTTGATATTACTGATTGTTGTGACGACGCTACTCTGGGGGATCTGGGGGATCTTCGACAAGATAGCCCTGGAGGCCGGCTCGCCGCTCATGGCTTTTGCCGGCAAGTGTCTCTGGGATGTTCTCTGTCTTCTGGCTCTCTGGGTCTATCTGCTGCGCGCCAGAAAATTCGAGGTGCCGCGAACGGCCGGTCTCTGGGTGCCGGTCTCGATCTCGGCGGTCTGCCTCTACCTGGGGGCGTTCGCTTATCTTGTCGGTTTGCAACTGGCCACGGCTTCTTATATTGTCTCCATCACCGGCTGCTATCCGCTGGTCATGTATCTTCTGGCTCTGGTGATTCTCAAGGAGCGTTTCAACGCCCTGCGTCTTCTGGGTATCCTGCTCATCACCATGGGCGGCATCGTCACTCATACTACGCAGACCCTCTAGCCGGATGCTCCCGACGGTTGTCAAGGCGGCATCCTGTGGGCATAATATTGACATGTCGAAGGGAGGCTGAGCGCTGGCAGAAGATTTTTTCATTCCGGAGAGCAGCAAGGGTCGCGCCGATCATGGCGATCCCGGCAAGTTCTACGCTGACAGCTATGGAGCTGCAGGCGACAGAGCCTGGAAGAGCCGCTGGAACGATCTGTTTAAGGACCAGAAGGGCAATGATGGTGGTAAAGCAAGCACCGTAGACTTCGTCGAGCCTCCGGTCCGAGACAGGCCGATTAGCGGCCAGAGTATTCTGCCGCCTGCCTGGCGTTTTTCCACCGACGGTCAGAAGCCGCAGGGCTATTATCAAGATCGCCCCACCTACTTCGATCGAGTTCCGGAAGGCGACCGGGTGACAGAGAGCCGGGACAAGCCCCTGGCGGGCAAGAAGATCTATATCGATGCCGGGCACGGAGCCAACCATCCGAAATACGGAGCCGTTCACCAGGGGGTGGAGGAGAAGAATCTGGTCCTGGATTATGCCCTGGAGCTGGGTCGCAAGCTTCAATCCATGGGAGCGGAGGTCGTTCAGACTCGAACAAGCGATGTGCTGGTCACCAACCAGCAGCGTCAGAGCAAGGCCGATAGCTCGGGCGCTGACATAGTGCTCAGGATTCATGCCAATTCGAGCAGGTCGGCTTCGGTCAGTGGTATCGAGACTTATTTCACCGATCCTCACGATCGACCTCTGGCTGATGCAGTGCACGGTAGCCTGGTGCGAGAGCTCAATCGCTATGTCGGAACGCATGGAGGAGGCCGGGTCGAGGACCGCAATGTCCTTCAACGGCAATTCGAGATGGACGCCCGGGCTCCTCAGATCCTCATGGAGCTTGGCTATATGAGCAATCGCAGAGAGCTCGCTCGCCTCACCTCTCCGGGCTACAGAGCGGCAGCGGTGGACGCCATAGCCGACGGGGTGTTGAGATATTTCCAGCGCCGATAGGTAAGCGTCCGGTTACACTGCGGACGGCACCGGTGTCAGTGCTGGCTTCCTGACAGGGCATTAATGCTCGATGGACTGGTTTGTCCTAAGATCTCAGCCATGCAAAGCATGAATATCAGCCAGGCTCTCGTGACTGCTTCGGATCAGCTCGACCGGGGCAATCTCGAATATTGCGAGCAGATTCTCTCGAAAGTCCTGAAGGCGGATCCCTCGAGCGCCGACGCTCTTCATTTGATGTCCATGGTGTGCTACAGGAGAGGCAGAATAGATAGCGCTATCGATTTCAATAAGCGAGCTTCCAGGCAAGCTCCCGACAATCCCACCCTGCTCAACAACCTGGGAAATTTTCTCAAGGACAAAGGGGACCTGGCAGCTTCGAGGCAGGCTTATGAGAGGGCTCTGGGAATGGATCCGGCTTGCTTCCCGGCGCAATACAATCTCGCTCTGGTGCTCTCCGCACAGGGCGAGAAGGAAGGAGCCATTCGAGCTTTCAAGCGAGCCCGGCTCTTGAAAGGCGATTATCCTTATATCCATCATCATCTCGGTCTGGAGCTCATCTCCGCCGGACGGGCGGAAGAGGCGATCGTCTCTCTCGAGAAAGCTCTCGAAGGGCTTCCTGGGCAAGCCGGTTTCGCGACCAGAGAAGCTCTCGCCGGGGCTTTCTACGCTCTCCATCGATACGACCGCGCTTTGCGCGAATATGAGCATCTGGCCGAAAGCGGCTTCGAGAGCGAGGTCGTGACCTGCCGCCTGATCGAGTTGAGGACGATGCGGTAGAGGTCTGATTAGCAGCTATATCAGCGGGTATATCGGATCTAGTCTGCAAAGCTCGAGAAGCTCATGAGCGAGAGATCTGACGATGAGCGCTGCCCACGCTGCGGTGGAGTGAAAACTCTTGCCGGGCGGTCGCATTCGCTGACACAGTGGATCGAGGCTTGCAACTGCGCGATTCTCGATGCCGCCGAGAAGGAAGGGCAGGAGCTGACCAGCATCTGCGCCGAGTGCGGCAAGCGTGTGGCAGCGGGACGCTCGGGCTCTTTCACCCAGTGGATCTTTCGTATGGATCTATGCTCCTGCGCGGTGCCGAGACCGAGACTAGAGCCGCTCGAGCACGCCTCCGCCGGGCTCGACGGAATGCAAGCCCTTGCCGAGATTGAAGAAGATTCCGGTGATGAGATCGAAGTGGATCCGGATCGCTTCCCTCTTGATCGATACCGCCCTCTTTCGGTGATCGGCAGAGGAAGCACCGGTACGGTCTATTACTGCAACGACCGGCTCCTCAACAAGGAGGTGGCGGTGAAAGTGCTCAACAGGCAGGCTGACGAGGACCTGGTGGCATTTCAGAGAGAGGCGAAGACCACCTGCAATCTCAACCATGCCAATATAGTCCAGGTGCTCGACTTCGGTGTCACCCGCGGTGGTGTGCCATTCATGGCTATGGAATATGTCGATGGAGTAAGTCTCGATCTGGTGCTCGCCGAGAGAAAGGCACTCGGTCTTCGCCAGGCTCTCGAGATCTTCCACAAAGTCTGCCAGGGGATCAGCTATGCTCATAGCGAAGGGGTTCTCCATCGCGATCTGAAGAGCTCCAATATTCTTCTGTCCGGTCTGGACAGCGCCGAGCCCGATGTCCGCATCATCGATTTCGGAGTGGCTCTGGGCAAGTTCGGCTCGGACGGCGAGGACGGCGCGATTATTGCGGGCACGCCGGCATATATGCCGCCGGATCAAGCTCTTGGAAGATCATATGACGAGCGCTCGGAAGTCTATGGAATCGGTTGTACATTTTTCGAGGCCCTCACCGGCCGGCCGCCTTTCAGTGGCGATACCGCTCTCGATACCATGAGAAAGCATGCCGAGGAGCCTCCCCCCCATCTCGGCGAGGCCAGCGTCACGGGCCAGGTCTTCCCTGAAGCCCTGGAGATCATAGCGGCCCGCTGCTTGCAGAAAGACGGCGAGGATCGATTCGCTTCCGTAGAGCAGCTCGACCAGGCGATCCTCACGGCTCTGCAGGATCTTATCGAGAGCGAGAAGCCGGCGGCGACGCCGGTCACCCAGCATGTCTGGACCTTCATCAGCGAGGAGGGCTGGCGCTCGGGAAAGTTCTGGGCGATTCTGGCGACATCTCTGGTTGTGGCAATTATTTCCGGCGCTTATCTGGTAAACCGCTCGGTGGCGATCACCGATCGCAGGGCTGAGAAGGATGTCTCCGAGTCCGATCTTGCCCTGACGCCTCTCACCAGTCTCGTATCCACCGCCATCGAGCCGCATTTTTCGGAAGTAGGCGACGGCAAGGGTCCGGCCCGGCTCCTCGCCAAGGAAGGCGTCACGGACAGGCAACTCGAGGAGCTTGCCGGCAGGCATGATATCTATTCGATTATCATAAACGGCGACCCGGTGACTGCCAGGGGACTGGCGGCGATAGCCGATTGCGGTCTGGTGGATTTGAAGATCACCAATGTGAAAGTCGGCGACGAGGCGGTCCCGATCCTCTCCTCGATGAAGGATCTCAGGGCTCTGGATATAATGGGCACGAATATCACCAGCAATGGTATCAAGGATCTTCTTTCGGGGACCACTCTCGATGAGCTCCATATAGGCGGCGATCTGGTGGATGACGGCGCTATTCTGGCAGTCGCTTCTACGCCTTCGCTCAAGGGCCTGGAAATCTCGAGAGTGCCCGGGGTCAGCGAGAAGTCTCTTGCCAGGCTGGCTGCTCTTCCGGAGCTGCGCATCCTCGGTCTCGACGGGATCGAGCTCGGTCCCCGCTTGCTCGCTGCGCTGAGAGGCTTTCCGGCCCTCCAGGAGCTTTCTTTGAGCCGGGTCGATCTGAGCAGGGAGTTGCTCAGAGGGGTCAGCGCCCTCGATCTTGCCGGTCTCGAAATAGCCAGGACCGATCTCGATGACGGCCAGCTCGAGAAGATCGTCTCTATGAGAGGTCTCAGGAGTCTGACTTTGAAGTTTTGCGGCACCAACGACCGGCAGCTGAAGATAATCGGTCGTGCCGGCAGGCTCGAGCGCCTGTCGATAGTCAGCCAGGAGCTTACCGGGAGCGGTCTCGAGGCGCTGCCCCCCGGCTTGCAGACGCTCGATCTGAGGCGCTCGTTCAAGGTCTCCTCGGCGAAATTGCAGGCTTTTCGCCGGAGCCATCCAGGGTGCCGGGTGATGTTTTCCGGAGGCGATGACCTGAAAGGTGAGGTGGATGGCTGGAGCAAGGCCCTTTTCGACAGTCTCGATTCGGGAAGGAATCTGCGAAAATACTGGTAGCATACTTTTGTATGGTATAATGGACAAGTGTTCCAGTGGAGGGGGCAAGAGTTCTCTGTACGCCGAGCTTCATTGTCATTCGGCTTTCTCGCTCCTCGACGGCGCCAGCAATCCCGAAGAGCTGGTCGGTCGGGCCGTGGAGCTCGGGCTTTCGGCTCTGGCCCTTACCGACCACGACGATCTGGGGGGCTCGGTGCGTTTCGCCCATGCCGCCAGGGAAGCAGGGCTGGAGGGCATAATCGGCGCCGAGATCACTCTTCAGGACGGCTCCCATATGGTTCTTCTGGCTATGGACGAGGAAGGCTACAAGAATATCTGCCGGCTCATCACCCTCAGCCGTTTCGGCAGGGAGAGGGGAGAGCCCCGGATCTCCCTGGCAGAGCTCTTCGAGCGAAATGGCGGTCTTATCGCTCTATCAGGTTGCCCCCGGGGACTCATCCCTTCGCTTCTCTCCCGGAAGGACAGGGACGGTGCCGCCGCTGCCGCCATGCGTATGCAGGAGGTATTCGGCGATCGTTTCTATCTGGAGGTCTGGAATCATCACATCCTTCAGGAGCAGGTCATTGCCCGGGAGATTGTCGAGCTTGCCGCGGCTCGTGCCATACCATGGGTGGTCAGCAATAATGTCCATTATGCCGTGCCGGAGAAGCGGATAGTTCATGATGTGCTCACCTGTCTCCGCCACCAGACTACTCTTGCCGGGGCCGGCCGGAGATTGCGTCCCAACGGCAGCTGGTATCTGAAGTCCCCGGCCGAGATGGCTCGTCTCTGGCGTCACGATCTCGCCGGGATCCGGCGCACTATCGAGGTGGCGGAGCGTTGCCGGTTTCGCCTGGGAAGCTTGAAGACACCGCTGCCGGTGTTCCAGCCGGCTCCCGAGATCGCCTCCATTTGCGGTATCGATCGCGATCTTGATCTGGATCACAATGCCCTTCTTCGCAAGCTCGTCTGGGAGGGCGCCGGGCTCAGGTATCCGGTTCTGACGCCTGCCCATGTGCGGCAGATCGAGCATGAGCTCGCGATGATCATCGGTCTCGATCTGGCTCCTTATTTCCTGATTATGTGGGATATCGTGCGTTTCGCCCGCAGCCGGGGCATTGCCGTACAGGGGAGGGGATCCGCGGCCAATTCGGCGGTCTGCTATTGCCTGATGATCACGGCGGTGGATCCGGTGGGCATGGAGCTGCTTTTCGAGCGCTTTCTCTCGGAAGGGCGCCACGAGCCTCCCGATATCGATCTCGACATAGCGCATCAGGAAAGAGAGACGGTGCTTCAGTATGTCTACGAGAAGTATGGGCGGGAGCACGCTGCCATGGTCTGCGAGATCATCACTTATCGCGGGCGCTCGGCGGTGCGCGACGCAGCCCGTGTGCTGGGCTTTTCCCAGGAGACCGCCGACCGGCTGGCGGCGGAAGCCGAGCACAGCGAAGCCCGGGGCGCGGTGCTGAAGCTCCTCGACGGCGGTCTGGAGAATGCCGGTCTCGATTCGCGGGACCGGCGGGTGCAGCTTCTTCTCAACGTGGTATCAGGGCTCCATCAACTGCCTAGGCATCGATCGATCCATGTGGGCGGTTTCGTTCTCTCGGGCAGACCCCTGGGAGAGCTCGTCCCCATCGAGCCCGCCGCCATGGATGGGCGCACTGTCATACAGTGGGACAAGGACGATATCGATCTGGTGGGCATGATCAAGATCGATCTGCTCGGTCTCGGCATGCTCACGATGATCCAGGAGGGGCTCAAACTGGTGAGCCGTTTCCGTGGTGTCGATATCGATATCGGGCAGCTCGACATGCACGATCCCTCGATCTACAAGATGCTCTGCGACGCCGATACCATAGGGGTCTTCCAGGTAGAGTCCCGGGCCCAGATGAATATCCTGCCGCGCCTGAAGCCGAGCTGTTTCTACGATATCATCGTCTCCATCGCCATTGTCAGACCGGGCCCGATCCAGGGCAATATCATCCATCCTTATCTGAGGCGCCGGCGCAAGGAAGAAGAGGTAGTCTATCTGCACCCGTCTCTGGAGCCGATACTGCAGCGCACCCTTGGGGTTCCTCTTTTCCAGGAGCAGGGTATGAAACTGGCGGTGGTGGCAGCCGGTTTCACTCCTTCCCAGGCGGACCAGCTCAGACGGGTGATGAGCCACAAGCGCTCCCAGGAGAAGATGGACCGTCTCTGCGAGGAGCTTGCCGCCGGCATGCGCAAAAACGATTTCAGCGAGGACGCTATCGCCACTATCACCCACCAGCTCCGGGCCTTCGCCAACTATGGCTTTCCCGAGAGCCATGCAGCTTCTTTCTCGCTTCTCGTCTATGCTTCCGCTTATCTCAAGCGCTATTATCGGCCCGAGTTCTATTGCGCCATACTGAATGCGCAGCCCATGGGCTTCTACTCCCCTGCCACCCTCGTCCGCGATGCCCTCAGGCATGGTGTCAGGGTCTGTCCGGTGGATCTGGGCAGGAGCGCCTGGGATTGCACTCTCGAGCCTGACGATCGCGACGGCGAGCCGGCTTTGCGTATCGGGCTGCGCTATGTGGACGGGCTCGGCCGGAAAGCCCGGGATTCACTTCTCCTGTCCTGGCGGAATGGCGGTGTTTTCCAGTCTATCGATGATGTCGTGGCACGCAGCGGCTTGAGCGCGGCGGATCTGAAAGTGCTCGCCCGGGCCGGGGCTTTCGAGAGCTTCTGTCCGGGCAGGCGTCAGGCTCTCTGGCAGGTGCTCGGCAAGCTCAAGGCAAAACGCCCCACGCCGCTTCTCGACTCCCTGCATGAGATGGCCGGTTTGTCCGAGCAGGAGACGCCGCCGCCGGTGCTTGCCGAGTTGAGCGAGCTCGAGACGGTGGTGACCGATTTCAGGATGATGGGGCTATCCACCAGCGAGCACCCCATGCGGTTCTACCGGAGCTGGGCTGAGGAGCGCGGGATCTTCACCTGCACCGGTCTCGCGGAGGACGGCGAGGACGGCACTTCCCTGAGCGTTGCCGGCGCCGTGATCTGCCGGCAGCGTCCGGGCACCGCCAAAGGATTCGTTTTTCTCACTCTCGAAGACGAGACCGGTCTGGCCAATGTGATAATCCGCCCGCCGATCTTCGAGAAGTACCGCCGGGTGATCTTGAGCAATTCTTTCTTACGTGTGGACGGACGGCTGCAGCTCGAGTTCGGCGTGGCCAATGTCATCGCCATGCACTTCGAGCCCCTGCCGACCATTGCCGGAGATCCGCTGGTGCGATCGCGAAATTTTCATTGATTTCGACTCATTTCTTAGGAGGCGGCTTTTTGAAGCTATAGTCGACCAGCGAAGCTTCCGAATCAACAACCGAATTTTTCGCTGCCGATTTGACAAGACCGACCCAGGGGGCCCACCAGTAGGTCAGATTGATTGGCTGTCCGCCTTGAGTCCCGAGAACCTGGATTTTCATGGTGTTGAATTTTCCGGCTGGGGTTTCAACCTCCTCCTGACAGAGAACCGTGGAGGTGTTATCGATCTCGATGCCCATGTTTCCTTTGCCCTTCCAGTTCCAGTTTTCTTCTCTGGCTGGTGGATTGGTCAATAGAACTCGCTCCGGGAAGAACTGGACATACATCTTCTCGTCATCGCCATATTGTTCTTTATGCCAGATGACTTTGCCTTTCCGCTTGATGTACCATTCGTGAATCGTCTTCATCGAAGGGCTCGTCGTGTCTATCTTCCAGATGATCGACTTATCCGGCTGCTCTTCGGCGGCGACGACCTGATTCTTGAAGTCGTCGAGTTTTTTGTCCGACGGCTGTCCGTTCACGTCGTACTTCGTATATGTGTACTTCCACCACCACTCGATCGGCTTGCCCTGATCGTCTTTGATTCGCACCGGGAAGTAGTCCGGAGGCGGTGGTTGCACTTTCTGCTTCGCCGCAGGTTTGTTGGCTGCCTCGGCGGTCAACGTCGTGACGGTCACCAGACACACAAGCGAGACAAGAATTTTTTTGCTCATTTTTCCAATTCCCATTTCGGAGATGCTTTTGATCGGCAGCCTGGGAGCCTCATCTGAAAGTCCATCGAGGTCCAGAAGCTCGACTTGACTCGGTCGGGCTCGGTGGAGCCGCTCAATTGTCAGCGCTTCGATTTTCAAAAGATGGTACGAAGGTTATCAGATTAGCTCCTGCCTTTCACTCCTCGCTCAGGAGGCAATATGGTTTAATGCTTGCTTATGACGGAACAGGCACAAGCTCAACCGGATATTGATTCGCCGGAATTCTGGGATCTCTGTTATCAACAGGGAATGACACCCTGGGAATACGGCACTTTCGCGCCTCCCCTCAAGACATTTCTCGAGACTCCGTACAAGATGCCGCCGGGCAAGCTGGCTGTGCTGGGCTGCGGTACCGGTCACGATGCTCTTTTGCTTGCCCGGAGCGGCTATCAGGTGACGGCTATCGATTTTTCGCAGCATGCCATCAACGCAACCTACAAAAAATTCCAGGAAGCCGGCGTTGCCGGGACCACCGGCTTTCTACTACAGCGAAATATTTTCGATCTCTTTGAGTATCACGGCTATTTCGACAGTGTTTTCGAGCATACTTGTTTCTGCTCTATATCTCCGGATAATCGCAAACGCTATTTTTTCGCTGTACGGGATCTCCTCCGCCAGGGCGGCAAGTTTCTAGCCCTCTGGTGGATAGGCGAAAGGCGAGGCGGGGGGCTGCCTTTCTCGATATCAAAAGATGAGATTTTCGAGATGTTCGATGGCACCTTCTCATTCGATCTCGTATTCGAGCCCCAGGACTCATTTCCACAGGATCAGGGCAAAGAGCTGATCACGCTTATGACCAAGTTGTGACCGGAAATACACTAATGGGGGTACGGTTTCTCCCATAAACTAAGCTAATATAACTGGACAGGCGCTGTAACATCTCTTATCCTGTTGACAACCAAGGCGAAAGGCGATTTTGGAAACGTGGTCAGGTCGGGTTATCAGAAGACGATTCAATTGATTCCGGCCTCCGCGCAGGGGGCAATCTCGTGAAAACAACACCACGAATTAGCGTTAATGTAGGCATCACTCTTCCCGACAGGGACAATGGTGTTCGGAACAAGCAGGACCTGAGCGAGCACTATGCCGCTCACGTGTCCACCCAGGGATTCAGAGCATTTCTGCGCAACGACGCTCTCGAGGGTCGGCGCTTCCAGCTCTTTCTCAATCGAGTCAGCGATCAGGAGTACGACCGCCTGCGCAACGAGCGCAGCCGTTCTGTGTCGAGACTGCGGAATCTCGAGAGGCGCGGCCTCATGTTCGAGGCGATCTTCGATTTGATCCCCAGTCTTTTCTCTTCCGGCTGGCGGCTTCTACCTTCGAGACGGCGTTATCGCTGAGCTCAGGGCACATCGGCTCGGCTGAATTCCTGGACGATCATGACGCCGCCGTCCTTGCGTTTGGCGACGCCCACTCCCACGACGATATTGTCAGGATTGAGGATCTGTCCCCGGTGATTATTGGGGTTGTCCGGGGGCTCGGCCATCATATTGGCCTGGCAGCGAGCCACCATCGCTCTCTGGCTGGCGCGCGGATCAGTGTAGAAAGCGAGATTCTCGCAGACCGGCGCGGCGATCCCCGCGGCCCGGGCGCGGTCCTGAGGGCTCCTGCCTTCCGGGTCGATGTGCCCGGTGAAGCCGCGCTTGCACATGTCCTCGGCATAGGCCCGGGCCACCGCAGACAGGGCGCTGCTGCGCCGTACCCTGGCGATGTTGCCGTTGCTGGTGCGATCGTTATTGATCAATTGCAGGAGATAAGCTTCCAGCTCTTCGACGGATTCGTTGCTCGGAGGTCGCGGTCTACCCGGGGCGATTCTGTAATGGGTCTCGGTTCCCGAGCCGGCGGCAGCCATACTGCAGAGGCTCCCCCAGCCGGTGTCCACCTGCATGAGCTTGAGTCCGTCCCCGACACGTTTGGCGTAAACCACCCTGGTGGGCTCGCCGGCCAGGGTCTTGAGGATGCTGTCCGCCACCAGGGGCGATTCCACTACCCGGCCATTGATGCTGATCAGGACATCGCCTTTGGCCAGACCGCTGGATTTCGCCGAGCTGCTTCCCGGTATTTGATAGATATAGGTGCCGCGGCGCCGGCTGCCCGCCACATCGACCATGGCCGGATAGCCGTAGAAGCCCAGGACCTGGGAGGCGGTCAGGCGCCGGCTGGTCATATAGATGAGCTTGCGCTTGGCCTGGGCTGCAGCAGACCCCGCCCCCAGCCCCGCAAAAAGCAGGGTTGTTTGCAATACGATTGCGGTGACCTTTCGAAAACGCATTTTTCAGAGCACTCTTTTGAGCATGGGGAAGAAATGGGTGTAGAGATTGTTTCTGGGATTGTGACCGGTGGAGTCGGAGCGCAGGACGAAATCCCTGTCCACCAGCTGAAATCCCGGGATCATGTCATAGCTGTATTTGTTTACCATATTCTGCCTGCCGACCAGCACATAGCATCCGGCACCGGTGCGCATTCCGAAGTTGGCCGCCCATTGCCGCGCCTCTGCCTGACTGGGCGCTTGCATGCTCGGATTGTAGAGAAGAAGCTGGACGAAGACCAGGCGCGGATCGCCGAGGCTCAGTCCTGTATATCTTTTCAGAAGCTCTTCGAAAGACTGGAGATTGGCTTGCGGTCTCACCCCGCCGTAGGGTCGCACCCCTGACCGGTTGGCTCCGGCAAAGGCCTGGCAGGCCGGGCATGACATACCGATAGGCTCGATGACGATCACTTTGCCTTTGAAAGAGGAAAGGCGGGTCCTGCCTCCGTCCTGATTGACGAGCTCCATGTCCGGATAATAGTTGTTGAGGGCCGGAGGCCAGTATTGAGGGTTGCTGGTGCGAGGACCTTTCTGATTGCCAGCCAGGCAAAACGGCGCTGGTGACGCGAGAGAGGCTATGACCGAGATCAGGACCGCTATGAACGGGATTATTTTTCGGTTAGGCATCAGGAGATTACCTTCTTTCGGGCTCGCGCCACTGCCTGCTTTGCCGCGCTCACCGCAGCCTCGGCACAGGGAAGACCGAGAGCGCTGGAGTGGGCGAAAGAGAGCGAGTCCGGGGAAAGGGCGGGCAGCCTGTCCACCAGATCGAAATAGCCTGGTCTGGGAACTGCCAGGGCATGACCCCAGCGGGCCGGGACAATCTCTTCGAGAGCGCCGGTGACCTCCGGAACGATCTTCGAGAGTTGATCGATCATCTTTGACGAGAGGGCTTCCCGGTCTCCCTTGAAGAGGAGCACCCTGCCTGGGCTGGCAGCTTCGTAGGGTTGATAGACCGTGAGCACCGAGCCCATCTCCTCTCGGTAATTGCCTGTCATCATATATGGTGTCTCAGCCACGGTAATGTCGGCAAAATCAAGCGGAGGCGCGAACCAGCTATCGAAGGGACCGTCGAAGACTCGTTTGCGCAGGAGCAGATTGGCGACCAGATAGGAGCCATAGCGAAAGCCGAAAAGCGATGCCTTCAACCTGTCGTCGACCCCGTGGAGAATGCGGCTGCTAATCATATGCGGTATCGCCACAATCACATGCTTGCATTCGACTCTTGTCAGTTTTTTCCCCGAGCCGAAGACCACTGATGCGCCCCCGTCAGTGACTTCGATGGACCAGACGAAGGCGCCGGTGACCACCGAATCGGGCTGCGCTTTCCTGATACTGGCGGCAAGCGCCCGGGCCAGAGCAGGGTTGCCGCCTTCGAACTCGTAGGTGGGAAGATTGAGATCGTCCAGCAGGGAAAGCCCGGCAAGGGCGGATACTTGCTTGATCCCCCCGCAGAGGGAAGACTTGCAATAGCTGTTCAGGAGCGCCAGGAATTTCGGGTCGTATGAAGTCAGCGCCGAATCCAGAGTGCTGCCGTCGAGCTTCTTGAGCTCGGGGTGTTTGCGATAGTCGTCGAGTATATTCGAAGAGAACATGCCGGAATATCTTTTCACTTCCTCTCTCAGGCGCGCCAGCTCTTTGCCCGGTGCGGTGCCTGGTTGGCTGCCTGTCATGGAGCCTTCCCAGTACCACTTGCTATCTCCGGTCTCCATCTTCACCGGCTTGAGACCGAGCTCGTGCACCAGCTCGCCGAGATCCCCATCCATATCGCTGAAATACTGCGAGCCGAAAGAGTAGTCGATTCCCCGGAAAGAATCGCCGGTAGCGTGACCGCCGGTGCTGTCGTACTGCTCGAGCAGGAGCAGGCTCTCGTCCTTGAGATAGTGAGCGGCGGAAAGCCCCGCTATGCCGCCGCCGACGATGACGAAATCGACTTTCTTACTGGCTTTCGAGGGTAGCCTGGGAATCTTCCCGTCTCTTATCCGGTGACCGACGGTAAAATCGTCGCCCCTCCAGGAGCCGATCTTGCAGGATGTCCCGGATTGAGCTGCCGGGCTCGAGCCAGTTTGCCAGCAAAGCGAGGCGCCGAATGACAGGGCCACCGTTTTGAGAAACTCTCTTCTCGAGTGGGTTCGGGTCATTGATTTCTTCTCGAGGTGCGCTTGACAGCTGTCGTCGTCGGGACAATTCATTATATCGATTAAAGCTTCATCGTCCATTTCGGTCCTCATTTGGTAGAAATTCGGTAGAAATGGAGAAGCTCCTTATCCGGACGGCTAAAATGCTTTAGGTTCGGAAGACTGAAAGATTGAAGCCTGCCAGACAAAGAGACAGCTTCGCACAGGTGACGGTAATGGACGTGAAACTAATGGAAAAGAGCAAGGAAGCAGCCGGCAAAAGCGAAAAGCAATCCGACAAGAAATCGGAGAAGATCGAGAAGAGCGAGAAGCTCAGCGCCAAGCTCGGCAAGATCAAAGAAGGCGGCGCGCCCAAGTATCATGCCAAGCTGAAAGAAGACGGCAAGCTCTTTGTCCGCAAACGTCTCGAGCTCCTGCTCGATCCCGGCTTCCAGGTGGAGGACGGCATTCTCGCCAACTGTCTCGACGAGTCTCTGCCCGCCGACGGTGTCGTCACCGGAATCGGTCAGATCCAGGGCAAATCGGTATGCTTCATGGCCAATGATTCCACGGTCAAAGCCGGATCCTGGGGCTGGCGGACGGTGGAGAAAATCATCCGGATTCAGGAGACCGCTGAAAAGCTGAAAGTGCCCCTGATTTATCTGGTGGACTCTGCCGGCGCCCGGATTACCGACCAGATAGAGATGTTCCCCGGCAGGCGCGGCGCCGGCAAGATCTTCCACAATCAAGTCAAGCTCTCCGGCATGATCCCGCAGATCTGCTTGCTCTTCGGACCGTCTGCAGCCGGTGGTGCCTATATTCCGGCTTTCTGCGACATCGTCATAATGAACGAAGGACACGCTTCGATGTATCTGGGCTCGCCCCGCATGGCCGAGATGGTCATCGGCGAGCGTGTATCCCTGGAGGAGATGGGCGGCGCTCGCATGCACTGCTCGGTGAGTGGCTGCGGCGATGTGCTGGTGCAGTCCGAGGAAGAAGCCATCGAGCTTTGCAAGAAGTATATTTCATATATGCCTGCCAATTGCAGCAAGAAAGTCCCGGATGTTCCTTCTCAGAAACCCGCTCCTTTCGAGAAGACCCTGGAGCAGATCATTCCGGAGAAAGAGAACATCCCCTTCGATATGTATCAGGTCATCGACCGGCTCATCGACGAAGGCTCTTTCTTCGAGATGAAGAAGCTCTTCGCTCCGGAGCTGATTACCGGTTTCGGCCGTATCGATGGCCGGGCTGTGGGGATCATCGCCAACCAGCCCCGGGTCAAAGGCGGCGTGCTCTTCGTGGACTCCGCCGACAAAGCCGCTCGTTTCATCTGGCTCTGCAATGCTTTCAATATCCCGCTTCTTTTCCTGGCGGACGTGCCGGGCTTCATGATCGGCACCAAGGTGGAGCGTGACGGGATCATCAGGGCCGGTGCCAAGATGATCTCGGCTGTCTCCTCCGCCGATGTGCCCAAGATCTCGGTGGTGGTGAGAAAGGCTTATGGAGCCGGGCTTTATGCCATGTGCGGTCCGGCTTTCGAGCCCGACGCCTGTCTCGCTCTTCCCACCGCCTGGATTGCGGTGATGGGACCGGAAGCGGCGGTGAATGCGGTTTATGCCAAGAAAATCAGCGAGCTTTCCGAATACGACCGACCTGCCTTTGTCGAGGAGAAGCGTCGCGAGTATCGCGAAGACGTCGATATCTTCAAGCTCGGCGCCGAGATGGTGGTGGACGGCATGGTGGAGCCGGAGAATCTCCGTCAGGAGTTGATCAATCGCTATAACGTCTACGCCAGCAAAGAGATCGATCTGCCCCGGAAAAAGCACAGCGTTCTTCCTGTATAGATCTTATGACGCGGAAGGAGAAACAGACGGTATCCGATACCGATAGAAGCGCTTACCGCTGCTTCACCAGTGTCGAGTTGCGCTATGGCGACACCGACCGCCAGGGGCATATAAACAATGCGGTCTATTGCACTCTTTTCGAGTCCGGCCGTTGCGAGTTCCTCTACGAGAACGGCCGGTTCATCTCTGGTCCGGGTAGAGCCTTCGTCATCGTCAAGCTCTCTCTCGACTATCTCAGCGAGATGAATTATCCGGGCGCCTGCGAGATCGGCTCGAAGGTCCTTTCTCTGGGCAAGTCTTCCATGGTGGTCGGCCAGGCGATTTTCAAGGACGGAGTCTGCGCTTCCACCGCCGAGAGTGTCATCGTCCTTACCGATGAGACCACCAGGAAGTCGACTCCCCTCACCGATGAGATCATCGAGAAGCTCAAGCTTTACATGTGACTTTCTCTTTTTTTTCGAACAAAGAAATTTCGCTGCAACAGTAATGAACTTATGTAAAATCAGGGTTTCGGGACTTTTGCTATTTTCAAGACCTGACACCACAAGCGATACCGGAGTCAAGCAGAATTAATAAACCGCTTTACGTGCGTTGCATTAAATTGATACCGATCTCAAATTGAATACACCGGAGCCTCCGATTTTCGTCTGAAAATCATCCCTTGAGGCGGGGTGGATCGGGATCGTTGACCAGGATCTTGACTGCATCGGGCAGGCTCTGTTTGGCGGCTTCGACATCCGGAAAGAGCAGGGAATGCCTCATTCTGGACTCGTGTCTGAGTCCGTATACCAGGTGACCGGAGCCGTCTTTGTTTCTCATCACCGTCATGCTCGAGATACCGCTGAATGGGATCCGCTCGACTTCGAATTCGCCAGGGTGTGACATCGATACGACATTGAGATTTCTCACCGGTTGTCTGTAACGCAGAACAATCAGGGCTCTGTCGCTGATTCCGTAGATGCAGCGGCCCTGCCTTTGAAAGAAAGCGAGATTGTTCAGGCAGATGATCGAGGCTACAAGGACGGAGGCGGCTGAGAAGATCATCGCTGCTTGAACAGCATCACCATACTTGAAATAGACCATCGTGGAAAAGAAGCCTGCCAGAAGAAACGATCCGATGATGCCATTCCTTGTCTCGGTCAGGTAATTCGTCGACTTTCCCAGATCCGGGATGGCTACGAAGAGAAGGTTTTCGTCCCCGGAAAGCAGGGACTTCAGATGCTCGCGCAAATGATCTTCCGGGATCATCGGCGATCAGGTAGTGCGCTGGAACTGGGCTTCGAGCAGGCGGGCGTAGGCCTGGTCGCGGGAGACGAGCTCCTCGTGGTTGCCTGATTCGATTATCTTGCCGTTCTCGAGGACGAGGATCTCGTCGGCGTGGCGGATGGTGGAGAGACGGTGGGCGATGACAATGACAGTTCGGCCTTGCATGAGATTGTTGAGGGCTTGCTGGACCATGGCCTCCGACTCGTTATCGAGAGAGCTGGTGGCCTCATCCAGGATGAGGATGGGGGCGTCTTTGAGAATCGCCCGGGCGATGGCCAGCCGCTGTTGTTGTCCTCCGGAGAGTCGCATGCCCCGCTCGCCGATCATGGTGTCGTAGCCCCGGGGCAACTCGCAGATGAAATCGTGACAGTATGCAGCCCGGGCTGCTTCGACGATCTGCTCCTGGCTGGCTTTCGTGTTGCCGAGCATGATGTTTTCGCCGACAGTGGTATTGAACAGGAAATTGTCCTGGGTGACCACGGCGATCTGATTGCGCAGTGAATACAGGTCGTACTCGGGAAGGGGTCTGCCGTCTATGAGGATGGCACCGGCGGTGGGGTCGAAGAAGCGGGGGACCAGATTGGCGATGGTGGATTTGCCGGCGCCGGAGTTGCCGACCAGGGCTATCATCTTGCCTGCCGGAATGAGGAGGTCTATATCTTCCAGAACGAGCTCCTCGTGTCCGGGATACTTGAAGTAGACATGGGCGAACTTGATATCGTGGGATCCCCGGGGCAATTCTACGGTGTTCTCGGAATCGGTCAGGGCGGGCTCGTCGTCGAGCACGTCGAAGACACGCTCGGCAGCGGCGAGGGCGGGCTGGATGATGCCGTTCACCCGACCGATGGTTTTGAGAGGCGAATAGAGAAGCATCAGAGCGATGGTGAAGGAGGTCAGGGCCCCCACCGTCATATGCCCGTGAATGACCTGATCGCCTGCCACCCAGATCACCGCCGCTATTCCCACAGCGCCTATCTGAGCCAGCACCGGCGACATCAGAGCCTCGTTGCGGACCGCTTTCATGGTGGCATCGAGAAAATTCTGATTTGTTTCTTTGAAACGATCGATCTGGTAGCTCTCGAGATTGAAGGACTGAACGACTTTGACGCCCTGTATAGATTCGCCCAGGACGCCGACCAGCTCGCCTATGGCTTCCTGGCCGCTGCGGGAGGCTTTTCTGATTTTCTTGCCGAGTATTTGAACGGGCACGAGAATCAGGGAGAAGATCGAGAGCGCGATGATGCTGAGCCAGAGGCTCTGGTAGATGAGCACGGCAGCCAGGGAGATGAGGGTGACGGTGCGGCTTATCATCGTCTGGAAGGTCTGGGAGATTGCATTCTCGATGACGGCGATGTCGTTGACCACTCTGCCTATGAGAACACCGGAGGGATTGCCGTGGAAATATTGAAGCGGTTGTCTCTCCAGGTGGCAGAAAACATCGTTGCGCAGATCCCTGATGGCGGAGGCGCCCACCAGCCTGATCAGATAAGACTCGAGAAAGCGGAAGAGCCCCTGGAGCACGGCTATGACCAGCACCGCCACCGGCACCCAGACCAGCAAGTCGGCGCGACCCTCGACGATGATCTTCTGCAGTCCCTGACCGGCGAGCCAGGCCATGAGAGCTTCCATGGACCCCGAGGGGACCGCGGCCAGCATCCCGAACACGAACGGGACACTGTAAGGACGGATGTAATTCAACATCCTCCTGTAGGTCTCATAGCTCTTGGTTGAGATTGCCAGTTTCATCTACTCAATTCAACTGCAGTGTTTTGACGATCTCTTCGACGCAGTTGTCGACATAGTTGCCTTTGCCGAGCTGGTCTCTGATGTCCAGGAGCTCCCGGGAGATCTCTTTGCGCAGACCCGGCACATCGAGAAGATCGAGTGTATATCTTACGAGTTGCTGGGCGCGGCAATCCAGTTGTAATAGTTCAGGAACCAGGGTCTTTCCGGACAGGATATTGGGCAGTCCGACATTCTTGATCTGCTTGTAGAGGATCACGAACACGAAACTGAGCCAGCTGCCTCGATAGAAGATAAGCATGGGCTTGCCGAACATCGCCACCTCCAGGGTGGTGGTGCCCGATTTCGCCCAGACCAGGTCGCTCGCGGCTATGGCGGCATAGTTCTCGGAGGCGCCGACAAAGACCACTGACTTCTCCGGCAGCCCGGCTCTGCTTATCTCCGCTTTGAGAATCTCGCCCAGGGTCTCATTGGTGAGAGAGACCACGAACTGGGTTCCGGGCTTCATCTCCAGGACCTCTTTGACCGCCTGGATTATCACCGGAGCGTGAGCCAGGATCTCCTGACGGCGGCTGCCGGTGAATACCGAAATCAGGGGCTTTTCAGCGTCGAGCCCGTGATCGGCGCAAAACCTCTGGCGGTCCGGGAGATCTTTTGCGCGGGGGAGGTTCTTCAGGAGCGGATGCCCGACAAACCTGGCTGCAACGCCGTTTTTACGGAAGAGAGGCTCTTCGAAAGGAAAAATGACAAGTATTTTAGAGGTGTTTTTCTTTATAGTCTTAATACGCCAGGGGCGTGCAGCCCATATCTGGGGCGATATGAAATAGAGGACAGGAAGATCCCGGCGGGAAGACCGGATGTCCGAGGCGAGCTGGAGATTGAAGCCGCCATAATCAACAAGCATCACCATACTGGTGTTCTCCTGCTTGATACGGCTGAGGAGTTCCTGACGCACCCGGGCGAGAAAGGGAATAAGCTTCAGACCTTCCACCAAGCCCAGCACCGAGAGCTGCTTGTTCTCGTAGACCAGCTCCACTCCGGCGGCTTTCATCTTCTCGCCGCCGATTCCCCAGATCTTCAGGTCCGGATGCCGAGCCCGGAGCTCCTCGAATATGGGCGCACAATGATTGTCGCTGGAGACTTCGCCGGCGACCACCATAATCGATTTGCTACTGGACTTTTCCATAATGCAGAGCCACCGAGCCGCCGGCCAGGGCGATATGGCGGACGTCGGTCATGCCGGCCTCCGCAAAACGCTTGCTTATCTCGTCGGGATCGGGATAAGTCGATTTTGATTCCGGCAAATAAGTATAGGCGGACCGGTCGTTTTGCAGGACCTGCCCGATAATCGGAACGATGTTTCCGAAATAGAAGCGGAACGCCGGAGCGAAAAGAAAACCTCCGGGCTTGCCCAGGTCGAGATTGATCACCGCGCCTCCCGGGCGCACTACCCTGGCCATCTCGGAGAGACCGCGGTCGAGATCGCTGAGATTGCGCAGACCGAAGCTGATTATGGCGCCGTCGAACTCGTCTGTGGCGAAAGGAAGATTCTGGGCGTCTCCCTGCCCGAACTCGAGCCGGGCTGCGATCTCGCCATCCCGTCTGGCTGATGCTTCCCGGACCCGGGCTACTTCGAGCATATTGCCGGAGAAGTCAAGCCCGACTACATGGTCTTCCGGACCGAGCCTTGCAGCGAGGCGGAGGGCGAGATCGCCGGTGCCGCAGCAGACGTCGAGAAATTTACCGGCGCGCTCTTTTCGAGCTTGAGCGGTCTTGCGCAGAAGCAGATCCACTGCCCGTCTTTTCCAGGCGCGGTGCATGCAGATGCTTATCGCATCGTTTGTCAGGTCGTATCGCCTGGCTATGCGCTCGAATTGAGCATGGACGAATCCATGCTTCTCCTCATCGGTCGGAAGGGTGAAGGGCATGGCTCAGTGGATGAATCCGAATCCGAGAAGCAGGCAGCATATGAGAAAAGCGATGGACATTCCCCAGGTCAGCCGATCGAGACCGGCTTCGGCGCCGCGCTTACCCGAGAACATCGAGGCTGTGCCGCCTATACCGCCCAGCCCTTCGCCCTTTGGCGAGTGCAGGAGAATCAGGATTATGATTCCCATGGCCAGAAGGGTCGTCAGTATCAAGGTGGCGATGTAAAGTGGGCTCATGTCTTGTCTTGTCTTGTCCGGGGGCTTTCTTTCAGGTAAAGCAGATTCGATTATAGCGTATGGGCCCCGGCTCCCGGGCGCCTTTCCGGTCGGGCTTGGCCAATCGTCACCTCGGAGCGGTCGCTTGATGGTAGAGTAGATTAGATACTGATTATTCCTGATAAGAGTCTGTCCGGCGTGCAGGATCTGACCGAGATAAGAGTGCTTCTGGCGGGAGGCGACAGGGAGCTTCTGGCGGAGGTCAGAGATTGCCTGGTGGATTTCAGTCGATGTGTGGAGCTTGCTGAAAGCCCTCGCGATTGCATGTCCAGGTTGAAAAGCGGAGACGCTGATGTTGTTCTTGTCGATCAGGCGATCCTGAGCAAGGACCCCGGGCAGGCTCTGGGCTTCATCCGCGCTTCGGCGCCGCGAAGCGCGATACTGTGCCTGGTGCCCGACGCCGGTGAAGACGAAGCTCTTGCGCTCATCCGGCTCGGGGCTGACGAAGTGATTACCCGGGAAGAGCTCCGGGATGGAAAGCTCAGCCGCATCGTCGGTCGTGTCTGGCAACGCTCCAATGCCGGGGTGCAGATGACCTCGCAGATAAGCGATTTCGTTCTCACCCATAGTTTCGACGGCATTCTCACCCTCGATCTGCAGAACCGGGTGCTCCTGTGGAACCATGCCATGGAGCGCATGTTCGGGCGCAAGCGTGAAGATGTTCTGGGCAAAGTCGCTGTGGATGTTCTGCCTTTCGAAGGACTTGGCGGCGAGATCGCCAGAGCCGTATCGGGTCTCTCTTTTGCGGGCCAGATGAGACGCTATCTACTGCGCGGGGTGATGCGGGTATATCGTCCCTACTATTCGCCCCTGACCAGCAGGTCCGGCCAGGTCATAGGCGCCATGGCGATCTTCCGCGACATGACCGAGGAGCTCAGCGCCGGGCAACAGATCAAAGAGCTGAAAGAGCGGGTGGACAAGCTTGCCGACACCGTTCCGAAAATGGTCTGGATGGCTGGCGTCGATGGTGTCCGCAATTATTTCAACAGCCGCTGGGCGGATTTCACCGGGGTCAATGTCGAGGCCCTCGCCAACGACGGCTGGCTTGTCGGCGTCCATCCCCAGGACAGACCCAATTATGTTGCTGTTCTTCGAAAGGCTTTAGATGAACGCGAGAACTTCCACGTCGAGTACAGGATGCGCCGTCATGACAATTCTTTCCGCCGCATTCTCGATTCCGGAACGCCCCTCATGGGACCTGACAAGGAGTTTCTGGGTTTTATAGGCACCTGCACCGATATAAGCGAAACCGGCACCACCCAGCACCGCATCGAGACCAGGCAACTCGCCAGGCTCTGGAGCGAGACCGGCGACTATCAGCCGCGGTCGATGAGAGAGACTGCCTCATCCACCATGGAGGATGCTCCAATCGGTGTCTGGAAGCTGGATAGAGACCTGGTGATTACGAAAGCCAGTCGAGCGGTGGCGGATCAGCTCGGTGTAGAGCCTTCGAACCTGGTGGGTCTGCCTTTCGTGGAAGTGGTGGGATCGATTCCTCGAGAGTCTCTCGAGTCGGTGCTCACCGAGCAGACTACTGTACAGCTCACGGCTCACCGTGTGGATCTCGGCCAGGGTGACGACAAGAAGTCGGTGCTCTGGGATCTTGCTGCCTGGCCACTCAAGGACAAGAGCAAAGCGGTCATCGGAGTTTGCGTGAGCACCATCGAGGTCGATGAGAAATCCAGCAACGACAAGCTCAAAGAGGACTTCATCGCCACTCTCGTTCACGACCTGAAAACTCCTCTCATAGGAGCCGATCGAACCCTGGAGCTGATGATAGGCGGTGCTCTGGGCGAGGTGGACTCGGGTCAATCCGAGGTGCTGAGCATGTTGAGGCGCAGCAACCAGGGTCTGCTTCGAATGGTTCAGAACCTCATCGAGGTTTACCGGTACGACTTCAGCAAAGCCGATCTGGCCAGCGATTCCATATCGCTTTTCGACATCGCCACGGAATGCTCCCGGGAGCTTGCTGCCGTAGCCGAGCAGAAAGGCGTCAACCTCGAGACCGGTCTCTCCGCCGGGCAGGGATTTATGCTCGGCGATGCCCTGGCTTTGAAGCGAGTTTTTCTCAATCTTCTCGACAATGCCATCAAATTCACCCAGGCAGGAGGAAAAGTCAGGTTATGGGGCGAGGAGACACCGAATCAGGTGACAGTCTATGTGAAGGATTCGGGAATCGGCATAGACAGGGAGGACCTCGGCAAAGTCTTCGAGCGGTTCTGGCGCAGTGAGAAAGGCCGGGGTCAGGCAGTGGGAACCGGGCTCGGGCTCTACCTCTGCAAACAGATCGTCGACGCTCACAGCGGCGAGATCAAAGTGGAGAGCGAGCCCGGTATCGGTACTGTCTTCAGTGTTATGATTCCGAAACGCTAGCAGGCAGGAGAAATCAGGCAGATGGCCTGGGCGTCTCGCCGTCGAGATAACGCTGCAGGATGATGGCTGCGGCCTGCATGTCCACGAGAGCTTTCTTGTTGCCGGTCTTGACGCCCTGGATCGTGAGGGTACGGATTGCGCCTACTGTTGACAATCGCTCATCCTCATAGACCACCGGCAGACCTGTCGCTCTTGCCAGCTTGCTGGCGAATGAGCGGACTTTTTCCGCCTGGTCCCCGGAGCTGCCGTCCATGTTGAGGGGAAGACCGACCACGATCTGCACGGCGCCGTGTCTCCTGGCTATGCCTTTGACCCGGCTGACATCTTCTCTGGTATTGGTGCGCTCGATGGTCTCGAGTCCTGCCGCCGTGATACCCAGCGGATCGGATATGGCGATCCCGATGCGTCTGTCGCCGATGTCAAGTCCGATTATCCGTGGCTTTTCACTCATTGTTGTGATTCTACATCCGAAATACCATAATGTCAGCATGGAGGATCAGCGCCGATGAAGATATACGTGGTCAGGCACGGAGTGCCGGTGGACGGTCTGACAGCCGAGATCAGAACAGACGCGGAAAGACCGCTTTCGGAGCGGGGTATCGTCGAGACGAATATGGTGGCATCGGCTCTCAAGACCCTGGGCGCCAGACCCGATCCCATCGTCTCCAGTCCTCTGGTGCGAGCCTGCCAGACCGCCGATATTTTTCAGGAGCACCTGGAAGGAGAGCGTCTCCTGAGCGGCAGTCTCGCTCCCGGTGGCGCTCCGGATGAGGTTTTCAGCTTTCTCTCCAAATACGAGGACAGACCCGAGATCATGGTGGTCGGCCACGAGCCGGATGTCGGTGATCTGGTCAGCGCCCTGGTCGGCGGTAGCAAGCAGTTTTGCATGCCGTTCAAGAAAGGCGCCGTCTGTTGCATAGAGGTTGCCGACATGCCTCCGGTTCTGTCCGGAGGCATTGTCTGGATGCTCAATCCTGCCGTCATCGGGGCTTTCTTTCAAGTGAAGCAACCTTAGGCTATTATGGTAGCGGACTGAATTACCGGGGTTTTTGCTTTGGAGCTAATCGACAAATACAGGGGCAGCTTGTTCGGCCTGGCCATAGGCGATGCTATGGGAGCGCCGCTGGAGTATCTGGAGCCGGGAAGCTTCGAGCCGGTTACTGATATGACCGGTGGTGGCGTGTTCAAACTGCGCGCCGGAGACTGGACCGACGATACCTCCATGGCGCTTTGCATGGCCGAAAGCCTCATCGAATGCCGCGGTTTCGATCCCTCCGATCAGATGGAGCGCTATCTCAAGTGGTATCACAGCGGCCATCTGAGCAGCCAGGGCTGGTGCTTCGATGTCGGCACGGTCAACCGCAAGGCTCTGCTCAATTTCGAGAGCACCCGCCAGAGCTTCAGCGGGCTCACCGACGAGAGCTCCGCCACCAACGGCTCGATCATGCGCCTGGCGCCGATGGCCCTGGCTTATGCCGCGCAGCCCACCCGGGCGCTGGATTTTGCCGGAGAGAGCTCGCGCACCACTCATGCTCATCCCTGGTGCATCGACGCCTGTCGTTATCTATGCTCTCTGATTCTAGGAGCCTTGCAAGAAGAAGTCGGCAAGGACGAGCTCCTCTCGCCTCTTTATTCTCCGGTAAAGGAATACTGGGCGCACCGGCCCCTCTGCCCCGAGATCGAGGCGATTGCCCGGGGGTCCTTCAAAGAGAAAGAGCCTCCAGAAATAATGGGCGACGGCTCGGTTATCAACAGTCTCGAAGCGGCACTCTGGGCCTTCTACAAATCCAGCTCATTCGAGGAAGGATGTCTGCTGGCCGTCAATCTGGGATTCGACGCCGACTCCACCGGCGCAGTCTATGGACAGCTCGCCGGCGCCTTTTACGGCGAGGCCAACCTGCCGGCTTCCTGGCGCTCGCGTCTTGCCCTGGGTCATGTGATCCGGCGTTATTCCGAGCAGCTTTTCGCTCTATCGCAAACCATGTGAGTAATGTACTAAAATCTGAATTCAATCCCTAGAGGTTAATTCAGTGAGAAAACCCGTTCTCTTGACCGCCGCCCTCGCGGTCTCTTCCTCGGTATCTTTTTTGTTCTGTGCGCTCCAGGCCCTGGCGGCGCCTGAGGTCTTCGGCAATCTGAGCTTCCCTGAAGCTCAGGCGAAAGCAAAGAAAGAAGGCAAGCTCCTTCTGGTAGATTGCACAGCCTCCTGGTGCGGACCCTGCAAGATGATGGACGAGCAGACCTGGTCCGACAGCAGCGTCAGGGAAGCCCTGGAGAAAAAATTCGTAGCCGTCCAGATCGATGTGGACAAGGAGAAAGAGCTGGCGAAGTCCCTGGGCATACAGGCCATGCCTACTCTGATTCTCTTCGGCGACGGCGGCCAGAAAGAGGTCGATCGGGATCTGGGCTTCAAGGATCCGAAAGAGCTGATTTCCTGGCTGACCTCAGCGGGCTCCGGCAAATCCAAAGTCGATCGCCTCAAGGACGCGGTCACTGCCGCCGACGGCAAAGGCGGCGAGAGCGAGGCGAAAGCTCATTTCGAGCTGGGCGCCTATTATCTCGAGAGCGGCAAGAACGAGGATGCCGCGGACCAGTTCATCTGGCTCTGGAGCAATAGCCCGATGGGCAAAGAAGAGATGATGAAGATGAGGCGATCCATGCTTGCCGGACTTCTCTCAAGGGTCGCGGGCCGCAGCGCCGAGGCGAAGAAGAGAATCTCGACTCTTCGTGATGGCGCAGAGAAGGAAGACCGTCTTTCCTGGGCTATTCTCAACACCGTTCTGGCGGAAGACGACAAGACCCTTTCCTGGTTCGACGCCATCGCGGACAGGCCTGAGAAGGAGAAGGCCTATGGCGACCTCAAGCCCGGTCTCGAGAACATGCTCCTCAACCGCGGACGTTTCAAGGATGTTGGAACCTTCGGGATGCAAAAGCCTCTCGAGGAGCTCGATGAGCTCGAGGCCGAGTCGAAAAAGCTTGCTGATGCAGTGAAGAGGAAGTTCGGCGATAACATTCCGCCAAACCTCGACTTCGATCCTTTCGTCAACAACGCCGGGGTAGTCTATGCCTGCCTCGTGGCTGCCGGCCGAGACGACGAGGCCAAGCAGGTCTACGATCGCTGTCTGAAGATGCGTGACTCGGACCAGATGAAAGAGACGCTCAAGAAAGCCGCCGAAGAGGCTGCCAAAGCAAAGTAGGATTGTTCAGGAACTAAATCCGGACCAGAACGTCTTTGCAGGATATCTTCGGATGAATCGTCCTGTCGGAGGCGCTCAGAGTTTTATGCACGTCTTGCTCAAGGCCGCGGCGTTCAGTCTATTGCTCCTGGGAGCCACGACATTCAATCAGGTTGCCGAAGCCGGTGAGACCAGGCTGAGAAGACCGACGGTGCTGTATGGAGCGGCGCAACGGATAGACGAGGTCGAGGGCGAGACTGTTGATGAGGGTAGAGGCAGGCTTCTCAACGCCAGTGTCGACTCGCTTTTCCCGGAAGCGAAAAGACCCCCGGCGCCGCCGCTATCGGGAACGCTGGTGGAGACTGGCTTCGAGCCGCTCGCCAGGCGCGATCTTGTGGTCTTCGTGGACAAGTCCTTCTCGATGAACACGAGGGACTGCCCGCATACGGCAGGGGAGATTCCGGTGAATGATCGCTCCCCGGGCTTTCTGGGTGGCAATCCCGGCTCCATCAGCCGCTGGCGCTGGACGGCCCGGTCAGACTATGAGTCTCTCCCGCGAGCTTGCGTCAGTAAAGCCGGAAGGCTTCAGGCTGGTTTTATTCAACGACTGGCGTACTGTCCATGACAGTGTCAAACCGGCGGATATTCCGGCGATTTTCATGAGCACCAAAGTCGGTGGCAGCGAGAATACCGTCGTCTTTCTCGCCGAGGAGCTCAATCAGTACATGGCCCGTAAAAGGCAGAATCCCGAAGGCACCCGTCCACTGACCGTGGTCATTCTCACCGATGGGCTTCCGGATGATCGTGCCAATCTTCCTTCTGTTCTGATTCAAGCAGCCAATCAGATGGCTTCACCGGCGGACATAAAAGTCCTTTTCATTCAGGTCGGACAGTCGGACAAAGGCGGCGATTTTCTAGCCGGACTGGACGACAATCTCGTGAGCAAAGGAGCCCGATACGACATAGTCGATCACCGGTCCTTCGACGAGGTGGTCCGGACCGGAGTCGGACAGGCAGTCCTCGAGGCTATCAAAGAATAGTGAAAAGAACAGCGAAAAGAACAGCGAATTCTCTCTTCTTCAGTCTTGAGACCAGCCCTGGGGCTGCTCGCCTGTTCGACCGGTAGCCTGGCTCGCCTGGTTGTCTGGCGGGCTCATGGAGCCTACTTTCGGATCCGAAACGCTATCCGGGTGGTGCGCACCTCTGCCGAGGTTCTTGATGCCTCGACCGAGCTTTTCGGCACCGTGAAGGGCGCCGCTGCCCAGGGCCTCCGCACCCCTGACGGCCCCCTGGCCGACTCTCTCTGCTCCCCTTCCCAGGACCTCGACGCCTTTGACAGCACCACCGCCGACTTTTTCCACGCCTTTGACGGCGCCGCCGCCGAGCATCTCGACGCCTTTGACAGCACCGCCGCCGACTTTTTCGACGCCTTTGACGGCGCCGCCGCCGAGCATCTCGACGCCTTTGACGGCACCGCCGCCGACTTTTTCGACGCCTTTAACGGCACCGCCGCCGACCATCTCGACGCCTTTGACGGCACCGCCGCCGACTTTTTCGACGCCTTTGACGGCGCCGCCGCCGACTTTTTCGACGCCTTTGACGGCGCCGCCGCCGAGCATCTCGACGCCTTTGACAGCTCCGCCGCCGACTTTCTCGACACCCTTAACCGAATCGGTGATTATGCCGTGGTTCTCTTTGAAGCCAGGAGCCGGCGCTTCCTTTGAAACAGGCTGTTTGACGGCCGGGCTTTCGGGATTCTCGTCTCTGACGATGCCCTCGGCTGCTTCTTCGAGCTCTGCTTCTTCTCTGGGATCGAGAGGGGCAGAATCGCTTTCGCTGTCTCTGGGCACTTCGATGGCGGGGCGCAGCTCCTGGGCAAAGGCTCGCTGACCGAAAACGGTGGCGAGGGCAAGAGCGAGGCTGATAGAGAGTTTCATTTTCATGCCCGGATTATAGAACGATTCCGATGATCAGTAGATTAACTGTCTCACCGGAGGGGATTGCCTGAAGGCGCGGGATTAGCATGGGTCTATGCATTCATATGTGTTAACAATGTGGTTCCTGCTCGCACTCTTCTGCCTGAGAGTTCTCGGCCAGCTCTTCGTCTGCCTCGGTCTGGCTCCCGCCCTCCCCGCTTTCGACCAATGGCAGTCGGGGCTCTTGCCTTATCCGTGCCTGGTTTTCTTCCAGATCCTGATCATCGTGCTCTACACCAGGGTGTGTCTCGATCTCAGTTTCAAGAAAGGATTTTTCTCCCGGGCCCATCCTGAGCTGACCCGGACGCTCAGACCCCTTGCCCTGGCCTATTTCTGGTCCATGCCCGTGAGGTACTGCATCTATATGGCTCTTTTCCCTGAGGCACGCTGGATGCACGGGACGATCCCGATTGTTTTCCATATGGTCCTGGCGGGATTCCTTCTCTGCTATGCGGCCATGACCGGGGAATTAGAGCGGCAGGCAGAAGGGAATATTTCCTAGGAGAGTCTATTCCCGGAGCGATCCGTGACGGTCGAGTCGCAACGATGTCCTGAATGCATGAAGCCGAGGCGGAAAGAGATGCACGGCAGCATCACGCAGTGGCTTTCGGTCTGCAACTGCGAAGCCCTGAGCCGGGCCGAGGAGCAGGCGGTCTCGGTGCACATCTGTCGGGGCTGCGGCAAGCGGATCGGAGGAGGCCGGTCGGGCACCCTTACATCGATGATTTTTCGATCGGACCTGTGCTCCTGCCAGAGACCGGTGCCGGAGGTCCCCGTCGAAGGTTTCGAGCCCCTGAAATCGGCGGTCTTCGGAGGTTATCTCGAGGACGACGAGAACGAGGACGAGCTGGATCTGGCGCCGGAGGACTTTCCGGTGGACCGCTATGGGCCTCTCAGGGAGCTCGGACGCGGCGCCGGCGGGACCGTTTATCTGTGTCGGGACCGGCTCCTCAGGAAAAAGGTCGCAATCAAGGTGCTCAATGTCCTGACCGACGAACAGCTCGTTTCTTTTCAGGACGAGGCCAGAGCCACGAGCAGGCTGGATCACCCTTATCTTATCAGTATTCTCGACTTCGGGAGCACCAGCAGCGGTGCGCCATTCATGGTGCTCGAGTATTTCCCCGGTATCACTCTGAGAGAGTATCTCGACCATTACGGCTCGATGGACCTCGAGTATCTCAGACCGCTTGTGACCCGGGTTTTCGAGGCTCTGCTCGTCGCTCACAGGCAGGGGATTTTCCACCGGGATCTCAAGCCCAGCAACCTCCTGCTTCGAGACGGCGAGAACGGTCCGGATCTCCGGATCATCGACTTCGGTGTGGCGCGCATCGAAGGCGCGATCAGTGCCTCGACGGAATTCCAGGGGCGCACCATCGTGGGCAGTCCCATGTATATGAGTCCGGACGCCATCATGGGCTATCAGTACGATCAGCGCTCGGAGCTCTATTCGGTGGGATGCATAATTTTCGAGGCTCTCACCGGCCACCCGCCCTTCAAAGGAGGCACGGCTCTCGAGACCCTTTCGATGCAGGTAAATGGCGAACCGCCTCTGCATGAGCTTCAGGCGGTCTGCTCCGCAGAGGTAGCCGAATTCGTGCGTCGTTGCATAGCCAAGCAGCCGGAGGATCGTTTTGCCACCATCGAGGAGGCCATCGATGCGTTTTCAGTGCTGGGAGAGCAGGCATCGCCTGACCGGTCTGATAGCGCGACCGGTGCCGGCGTTGGCGTAAAAAGGGACTCCTTCGCTCCAGCCGGTATTCTCGTTGCTGTCCTGATTCTTCTCCTGGTGCTTCTTGCCGGTCCCCTGGCCATGGAGTACCAATCGGGGATGGAAAAGCCCGGAAGCCCCGGTAAGAAACAAGCTATCGAGGCTAGAAATGACCTGCTGAGCAGCTCGTCGATGGATATTTTCACCGATCCGGAAGCTGGTCGGCCGGAGCTCCAGTTCGGTCCGTACAATTCGGAAGGGCCCGGCCTGGTCAATTACGACGATAGGCGAAAGCAGTTGTTCATCGCTAATTACAAGCTGGTGGACGACAGTCCCCTGGACGGTCTCGATCTCGGCAGGATTTTGATGGTGGAGCTGAGAGGATGCAGTGGCGACCGCGGTCCTGTTTTACGCCGGATCGGTCGCATTCCCAATCTCAGATTCCTTGGCATGATGAGCTGCAATACAGTGACGGCCGGAGAGCTCGATGCTCTCTGCCAGGGGCTTGCCGACAGCCCCTCACGCGGCAAGCTTCTCAATAGCCTTGGCCTCCTTGGCAGCAAGCTCGAGCAGGATGGTTTCGAGCGGCTGGCGAAAATGGAGCATCTGCGCCTGGTCGATTTCAGCTATAGTGTTTTCGCTCCGGGCAATCTCGAGGCTCTCCTGCCGATGCGGCTCGAATCGATCAATCTTGTAGGGACGAATTTGACCGACGATCAGCTCATGTTGTTCGTGCCCATGAAGAGTCTCAAGACTATTGTGCTGGCTGAAGACAATGGTGTCACCGCTGGTGGTATCGCAAGGTTCAGCGTTCGCCGCCCGGACTGCGAGATTCGCAACGAGAATTTCCGCATCGGTCTGGAAAAGTACAGCAAATGATCCGCTGGTCTTCCCTGTCTTTCGGCAATAAACTGGCAGTGTCCGCGCTGGCAGTGGTCTGCTTGAATCTTATTGCCATGGTTACACTCTGGTTCACCATCGGTGGTGAAGACTATCTCGAGGATTTCAAAGACGCTATCGCTTATGTCCCGGGAGAAGACTGGGAGGCTTCCCGGGAGCGTCGGGTGAAGGATGCGAGCAAAGCCATCGATAAGAACCCCCGGGATGCCAGGGCCTATGCCAAGCGTGGGGAGGCCTATTCATCTCTGGAGCGATACGAAGACGCCCTCTCGGACCTCGACAGAGCTATCGAGCTGGGCAGGAGAAAGGCGAGGCTCTATGCTTTGCGGGCCAGTGTCGAGAGCAATCTGGAAAGGGATGAGGATGCGCTTCGGGACTACAGCCAGGCCATCGCCCTCGAGCCGGGCAATGCCGAGTACTATGACAATCGTGCCGGTTTCTATGCCGGACGCGATGAGCTCGATCGAGCCCTGGCCGATTATGACAGGGCCATCGAGCTGAGCAGCAGTCCTCACCGGAGCTACTACTATAGAGCCGGCGTTCTCCGGCGTATGGGGGAGAGAGAAAGAGCCCTGTCCGACCTCGACAGTGTCATCAACGGCAAAGCGAACGGCTATGAGGGCGAGTCCTACGAGATGAAGGTGGCGATTCTTGTGGAGGACAGCAAAGATGCCGAGGCTCTGAGAGTTTGCGACGCCTGGATAAAGGATCGACCCGATGACTATCTGGCCAGGCTGAGCAGGGCCGATATCTATGCTCGCCAGAACAGGAGCCAGGAGGAAAAGCCCGATCTGGAGGCGGCAGTGAGAATCCTCGGCAAGAAAATCGAAGAGGATCATTATGCCTATTACCTGGCCATCCGGGGCAATCTCTTCAACCGGCTGGGCAAGGGGGAGAGCGCTAAAAAAGACTGGCGTGAAGCCCTCGCCCTCTATCTGGACGATGATAGCGGCGAGCCCTATTTCGGTTCTATGTATGATCTCTGTCGCAAGGTAGGCGACAGCAAGCTCACCAAGAGTGTTTTCGAAAAGGAGATAGCTTTCTGGCGCAAGAGAGTCGAGGCGGATCCATCAGACGCCAGTGCTCATGCCGGTCTGATTCGCTGCTTGCTGGCTTCCGGAAACTCAGATGAAGCCGTTCAGGCTGGATCTGCCGGTATCAGGGTCTGCTCGAGCTCAGGAGAGCTCTATTTCCTTCGTGGTCGAGCCGAGCGTAATCGCGGATCGGAAGAGGCGGCCTTGAAAGACCTCGCCAGAGCCCGGGACCTTGGATTCTCGGAGGATGTCTTCCCGGATGCCGATCGATAGGTGTCTCCGACCTAAGAGAGGGCGGCTGCCAGTGGCGCCGGCGGCGCAACGTCGGCTCTCATCGCCTCTTCCACCTCTTCGGCGGTGATTGCCCAGACATAGAGACAGGTGTAGAAAGCCGAGCGTATATATATGGATAGTGCTGTGGAGACAAGGACCAGACCTGCCCATACCAGACCGCCCACTATGAAGAGCGGGGAGGCGAAAGAGTTCAGAGCCCAGCCCGTTCCGAATCCGGCCACACCGATACCGTAAACGACACCGGTGAAGATCTTGCAGATCAGATCGACCCCGACCTCTCCGACACCGATAGTGAGGAGGTTGCCCTGGGCCATGCGATCGGCTCTCCGGAGGGCGCCCCAGAAAGAGGTGCCCTCGATGACGATGGCCGGCAGGATCAGGTGTCCGGCCAGGGTCCAGAAGACTTCGATGATACCGGCGAGGAAATTGAATCCGAAGCCGAAGACTCCGCCTGCGCCGCGCTTGTGCCGGAGCCAGCCGGCGATGCGTTTGGCTATCAGGGTAACAACGCCGAGCATGATTATGGCAGGAAGGCTGGTGAAAACAGCGGCGGCTGCGGTGGCGAATTTGCCCGAGCCCTTGCCTTCGGTGAGATGGCTGTAGACCAGAGCCGTGGTCACCCCTTCGAAAAAGCGGTTGGTCAGCCACCAGACGCAGAGAATGCCGGTGACGGCCATGGCGGTGTCCGGATTGACCGAGCCTGTCATGGCACCGAGCCCGCTGGGATCCATAGGACCATTGAGACCGAGCATGCCGACCCCGTCAGCCAGACCCTGACCGCCCGATTGCAGGAGCTTGTCGGTCTGGGACATGTACTGAGCGGCGGTTTTGGAAGCCCCGCCCAACTGGGTCTTGGCTTGCAAATACAGAAGGATGACAAAGAAGATGTTGCTCAAAACCGTTAGAATGCTTGGCAGGAGCAATCTTTTGTCATGCCAGCCCATTCTCACGCTTGCCCAGATTAAGCGGAAACCTCGTCCAATCGAATCGAACATCTCGTTAAGTCCTGTCGTTTGTTAGTAAATAGGCGGCTGGTCGGGAATGCCTGAATGCAGGCTTTTACAGGCTACCGCGATTATTGTAGTGAGTTGCCAAGGGAAAGTAAAGCGCATTTAATCTTTAGAGCATATAGATCTGACTCTTATATGCCCGGCTTCAGGCGCGTTGAGCTTCCAGGTCCTCGGTGTCGTACATCGAATCGAAAAGGTCGAGATACTTCTCGGTAATCACCTTTCTCTTCACCTTCATGGTGGGAGTCAGCTCGTTCTCCTCGATGGTCAACTCCCGGCCCAGGATGAGAAAGCGCTTGATCCTCTGGAAGTTGGGAAGGTTCTTGTTCCTGTCTTCCACCAGGCGCTCGATCTCCCTGCGCACTCTGGCGTTCTGGGTGAGCTCGGCGGTCTGGGAATAGCTGATGTTGTGCTTGCGGGCATAGTCAACCAGGGCATCCATGTTGAGGGCGAAAAGGGCGGTTACATACTTGCGCCGGTCCCCGTAGGCGACCACATGAGCCACCAGGGGATCGCCTTTGAAGAGGTTCTCGATCATCTGAGGCGCTATATGCTTGCCTCCGGCGGTGATGATGATGTCTTTCTTGCGGTCGGTGATGGTGATATAGCCGCCATCGTCGATCCTGGCTATATCGCCGGTCTTGAACCAGCCGTCGGCGAAAGCGGCAGCGGTGGCTTCCTCGTTCTCGAAGTAGCCGGCAAACACCGACGGACCTCGCACCAGGAGCTCTCCGTCCTCGGCCAGCTTCACCTCGATCCCCGGAATGGGCTTGCCCACGGTCTTGAAACGAACATCATCCGGGCGGTTGCAGGCTAGAGGGGCGCAGGTCTCGGTGAGACCATAGCCTTCCATGATCGGAATGCCTATCGCCTCGAAAAAGAGATGGACGTCATTGGACAGGGGGGCGGCGCCGGAGGTCATCAGCCTGAGACGGCCCCCGAAACGCTCACGGATCTTGGCGAAGACCAGGCGCTCGGCGATCCTCATCTCGGCGCGGTAGAGCTGGTTCCAGATACTGTCCGAGAGCGAGCCTTCCAGCCTCTGTCTGGTGGCACGCTTGCCGATGCCGATGGCCCATCGAATAAAGCCCTGCTGGGCCGGGGGCATCTGTCTGATCGCCGCCTGGACACGCTGGTAGGCTTTCTCGTAGAACCTGGGCACGGCGTTGAGCACGGTGGGCTTGACCTCGGTCATGTTCTCCGCCACTTTCTCCATGGACTCGGCATAAGCATAGGGCAGCCCGTGATAGATCGAGAGGAACTGCCCGCTTACCCTCTCGTAGACATGGGAGAGGGGCAGGAAAGCCAGGGCCAGATCGTTCTCGCCGAAAGAAATCAGCTCGGCCATGGATTCGAGGACTCTGTAGATATTGCGATGAAGGATCATCGCTCCTTTGGGCACCCCGGTGGTGCCAGAGGTGTAGACGATGGTGGCCAGATCTTCCTCGTTCACCTGCTCGGCCAGGCGGCTCACCGCCTCGGGATCCTGCTCCAGGTGGCTCCTGCCGCAGCCGAGGAAATCGCTCCAGGTGATCACCTTCACCCCCGGACCGAGATCCACCGCCTCGCCGTCGAAAAGCACTGCCAGCTCGAGCCTCTCCGGCGGCTCGCCGGTGGCCTCGACCAACTTCAGGAGCTGACGCTCGTTTTCAGCGAAGACGGCTCGACTGTGCGAGTGATTCACTAGAAAGCGGACTTCCTCATCCGAGAGGGTCGAGTAGATGGGGACGGTTCGAGCACCTATGGAGAGGATGCCCAGGTCCGCCCAGGTCCAGTGAGCTCTGGTGGAGGAGATCACCGCTACCTGATCCCCGGGCTTGATACCGCTTTTCAGGAGCCCGGCAGCGGCGGTACGGGTGATCTCGCCATGCTCCTGCCAGGTGAGCGGTCTGTATTCGCCGTCTTGTTTGACCAGAATGGCGGTTTTTTCGGGACTGGTCTCAACCCGTCTCCAGAAAACATCGATGATTGTTGTTTCGGATCGGGGCTCAGTCGTCATAGTCCTCATCCCGGTCATTGTGTTCGGTGAAGATCTCGGAGTTGAGCCAGGCGAGATAGGGCCTGTTGCCCAGCTCGATAGGAAGGCAGATTATCTCGGGCACGTCATAAGGATGAATCTCGGCAATCCGGCGTGACAGCGCGTCCCAGATCGCCTGGCTGGATTTGATCAGGAGGAGGGATTCGCTGTCCTCTTCGATTTTTCCTTCCCACCGGTAGATGGAGGTGACCCCGTCGACTATATTGACACAGGCCGCCAGGTGCTCTTCCACCAGGCTCGCAGCCAGTGCCCGGGCATTGTCCCTGGGGCAGGTCACCAAACAGACGATTTCTTCGGCCATCTAGCGTCGACTCCGCTCTAGCTCTTTGCCGGCCTCGAATACGAATTCGGATAGAAGAGAGGAGACCATGGAGAAGAGATTGGGTTGCAGCCTGGGCATCCTGTACCGCTTGTGCATGCGAACCACTATGGTCGGGGTGGCGAGCTCTTCGTGGAGGAATCGAACCAGCGGCCTGACAGGCTCGTCGAAACGGCTGGAATCAACCGGCTCGAGCCTGGACAGCTTTTCTTTCAGGAGCCTGTGATAGACACGTCCTGCTTTCTTGCCGTAATAAGAGACTTGCAGACCGGGAGCCTCGTGCCAGGTGGAGCCGAGCAACAGGACTGTGAGCCCGACTTTGCCTGTTTTGACGAAGTCGGTGAGGGCGCGTCGGAACGGCGTATCCAGATACCAGCAGGGGTCGGCCACGCAGCAATAATAGCTGAGCAGGCTATGGCAGCCCGCCATGCGGTTGGCAACCGACGCCAGGGATCCGGTGAAAGAATCCTGCTCGTAGAACTCGCCTTCCCGCCAGTATGCGGTAGCGTGGGGCGCCACCACCAGCACCGGCAGCTCGCCCCCGATGAACTTGTAGTCCGGCTCTCCGCAGGGAGGCATCTGCTCGTATCGCTCCGAGAGCTGGGCTTCGTACTGAAGAGCCCAGGAAAGCGGGGCGGTGCGAGGGTGCTCTTCGATGATATAGTCGATGGCCCGATCGATGTCCCGGAAACGGGCCTGGGAATGAGTGAGGACCCAGGGGCTGAAAGGCGAGGGGCCTACGACTGTGACCATCTTGCCGTGCCTGTGGGCATAGAAGATTTCCATGGCGGTTGCATAGCTGGATTCTTCGAGATTGGCCAGGAGGGCGTCGCACTGATCGATGAGCTCCAGGGCCCGGCGCACGCGCTTGTCGGCGGAATCGGTGCCGAGACCGCTCTCGCATTCGCGGAAGGACCAGGCCAGCTCGAGAGGATTGATTACTTTCAGACCGCTCTTCTGGAGCTTTGTCAGAGCAAGAGCACGCCAGTCGCGCTCCCGGAGGTCGCCCACATAATCACGAGCGTTAACGGAATCTCCGGTAATGTAGACAGAAGGAAACATGGCACTCTTGCTTTACTGCTACTCTCCACTATATACCACAGGAACGCTCTCGCCACCTATAATACGAGGAAGCAACGGGGACCGGGTCGAGAAAAAAGTCTCATCAAGGGCAGGTCTGACATTGACCGGAAGGCATATTCAAGCGATATCGATCGGGGCGATGGTCTTTCTGGCCGGCTGCAGCAATGGGGTGGTGTCCAGCCAGCAAACAGAGTCTCCGCCTTCGGCTTCGGCTTCCGCTTCCGCTTCGGCGCCGGCGCCCTCGCTGGCCCCGGCACCGTCTCAGGAGGTACGAAAGCGGGCCAGCATGCCCACTCACGCCCTGGCCACCAGGCTCGGGCGGCGACTCCAGGGCAAGGACGGAGAGGATGCCGAAGCGGTCCGGACTGCTACTACTACTACTACTACTACTACTACGGTCAAAGACGGCCGGCTCTTCACCCCCATCAATACCCCTGTCAATACCGGCACGAGCCCGACCGCCAACATAAACCCGTACGGGGCGCTTTCATCTAATCTGGTCCCGGCGCAGGCTGGAGGCAGTGCACCGGGACGGGCTCCGGCAGAGGTCATCGAGGCTGTCGATGATGCCGCCCTGGTGGAAGCCCAGGAGAGGCATCTGATGAACTATCAGGTGGAAGGAGCAGCCCGGGTTTTGAAGATCCTTCCGGAGGATCTGAAAGGCAGAGCGCACCAGCGCTTCCTCTTGAAGCTCAGTAATGGTGGAACGATTCTGGTCGCCCATAATATCGACCTGGCCCCGCGTGTGCCTCTGAGCGCCGGAGACGTGGTCAGGGTGCGGGGCGAGTTCGTCTGGAATCAGAAAGGAGGCGTTATCCATTACACGCACCGTTCCACGAGTCGCGCCCGCCAGGGCGGCTGGATCAGGTTCAGATCGCTTTTCTATCAATAGCCGTCAGAGCTTTTCGTCCAGGTTGGAAAGAATGTCCTGGAGGTAATCGCAGTAGTAACTCCGGCAGGTCTGGGGCTTGATCTCATGCACCGAGCACATGCCGTTCTCTTTGAGAAATCGGCACGGAAAGCCGCGTTTGGGATCGGAGACTACGCGCAATGCCGGATAATTGTCCGGGTTCTGCCAGCAGGATCTCTCCGGAAACATCAGAGAGCCTTCACGAAAATCGATGAATACGTCCTGGTAGCGAACCGGCTCTCCCAGGTATTCTTCAAGATCTTTGAGAAACCTCTCGGGATCGTGGATCTTGCCGATGATGAAGTCGCGATTGCCCAGTTTGCAGCACTGAGACGACTCGCCTCTGGTCCCGTAACACATCTTGGTGCATGTATAGTGGCAGACTGTTCCGAGGAGCTCTTCTTTGCTGGGAGCTTCCTTGACCTCGTCGGATTCGTCTTCGGACCGGGACTTTTCCTTGCCGGCCAGGAGACTTTTCAGGGTATCGAGGAAGTCGCTCATCGTTGTCAGAGCCCGTATGTTCTGGTGAGATTCTTGAGCCTGGTCTTCACGTTGCCTGATTTCTTCTTTCCCATGGTATCGATTTCGAGTTGCTCGAGACGTTTGAGAATCGGCAGATTCTCGCGTTTCTTCCCGAAGACCTGCTCCTCGAGCTGCGAGAGAGTGTCCTCCACCGAGTCGTCGCCGTTGTCGGCCTTTTCGCTTTCTTCTGTCTTTTCGGTCTCTACATTCTGCTCATTCTCTTCATTCTCTGAACGTGTAACCGGCGGTCTTGCGGGCGGTGCCAGAGGCGGCTTAAGAGAGGGTTTGACCAGCGGCTTGTAGGGAGCGCGTACCGGGGGCTTGACCGGCTCCGGAGCTGCTTTTCTGGCATCATTAATGGTATCATTGCCCGGGCCGACGCTGCTCGAGTCGTCGATTACATTGCCTTCCCCGGAAATGCTGACGCTGCGCCCACCGGTGGAGAGAATCACCGCCGGTGGAGCCTGGGGTGTATCCATGGTGGCTTGCATCTTGCCCCCGGACTTATCATCGGACTTCTTATCGGGTTCATCTCCGGAAGCTTTGCTATCTTCCTCCGACTCTTTCGGCGCTACGTCTTCATTCTTCTTGCCATCCTCGTCAAGGCCGAGTCGCTTGAGGTGCATCTCGAGGATCTGCAAATTGCGCCGGGCGTTGGCATGGGATGGATTGACCTTGAGCGCTTCTTCCCATTGCAGCCGTGCTTCTTTGAAGTTGTTCCGATGGAAGAGGAAGTAACCCCATTTATCGTGAGTGAGGGCGATGTTGTCCCTGGCAATCTGATTGCCTGGTTCCACTTCCATGGCTTTCTCATACTCTTTGATGGCTTCTTGAAACTGCCGGTGGTTGAGGAGGTTGTTTCCCCTGTTGATGTGCTCCCGCAACTGCATCTGAGCCGGTGTCTCGCTCTGGCAGTGTCCCGGCAGCATCGAACCGCCGATGATCAACGCTGTGCCTGTAAGAGTGAGGGCTGTCAATAAAAGTGAGAAATGCTTCATCTTCTGAAATCACCTTGTTACTGAAATCTTAAACCATTCCAAGGAAGCTTTCCAATGGACTTTCCCGCCTCTATACTCTGCTTATGAAACGCGCCTCACTAATCATTATCGTGCTCCTCCTTTCGGCTTTCTCCGCCGGGTCGGCAGGAGCCCACGGCAATAGCAAAGCAGCTGATATTGTTGTCGCCGGTATCAGTGTTCCTGCCACCAGGTCCAGCAGCAATAGCAAAGACCTGATGCGTTATCTCAATATATCCACCGACCGGAGCGAGAGCCGTCCTGACAGACGTGATCGCTCCGACCGGAAAACCATCCTGATTCTCGGCGGTCCCGAAGTCATACCTATATGAGCACCGGTGTGAGCACCGGCGGTCCAAGCTATTTCCATGCGGTGATATCCGAGCCTCTTATCGGTTTGACCATTGCCGACCATATCGATCGGGTGGCTTCAGCAAGTCTCGATTCACCCGCTCTCGTCTCCATCGACGAAGGGGTGAGACTCTCGTATGGCGAGCTGTCCAGGGAGGCGGACCGGCTGGCAATGGCCTTTCTGGCCGCCGGTCTCGAGAAGGGCGATCGGATCGGGATCTGGTCCACCAATAACAGCCAGTGGTTCGTGATCTTTCTTGCTGCGGCCAGGACGGGGCTGATTCTGGTGAATATAAACCCGGGCTACCGCACCGCCGAGCTCGAATATGCCATCAATCAGTCCGGCCTCAAACTGCTTTTCACCATCGTCCGCAATCGAACCAGCGACTATCTGGCAATGCTTCACGAGATCGCCCCCCAGGTATTCTCGGCGTCCTCGCCGAGATCGCTCAGTCGCTGTGCCGGCCTCGAGACCATCGTGGTAATTGATCCCGACGAGATGTCGGACGGTCAGTATTCGTTCAATGAGAAATTCCTGCCCTTCGAGCGCTTTTGCGATCAGGCTGCTTTTTCGTCTCCAGAGGAGCTCGAGGCGAGACGCCGGACAGTGCAATTCGATTCGCCGGTAAATATTCAGTACACCTCGGGCACCACTGGTTTTCCCAAGGGTGTCACCCTCAGCCATCACAGCCTGATCAATAATGCTTACCAGGCGGCGGTGGCCATGGAGATCGATCGAGATTCGCGATTCTGCGTTCCCATGCCCTTCTATCATTGCGGCGGCATGATCAGCTCCGCCCTGGCCACTCTCAGCGTGGGAGGTTGCGTGGTCATTCCCAGCCCCTTCTTCACTGATCTTCCTACCCTGAAAGCCGTGCAGTCAGAGCGTTGCACCCATATATCCGGGGTGCCCACGATGTTCATCGCCCAGCTCGAGCATCCCGAATTCAAGAGCTTCGATCTGTCCTCCTTGAAGGGCGGCTTCATGGCCGGTGCTCCCTGTCCGGTTCAGCTCATGAGGAGGGTGATCAGCGAGATGCATCTCGCCGGCCTGGTGATTCTGTACGGGCTCACCGAGTCCTCGCCCCTGATGACTGCCACCACTACAAGAGATTCTCTGGAGAAGCGCGCCACCACGGTCGGACGGGCTATTCCTGGAATCGAGGTGAAAGTAATCGATACCGAGACCGGTGCCGTGGTCGAGCGTGGCGCTCAGGGGGAAATCTGCTGCCGGGGTCATCTGGTGATGATGGGCTACTGGCAGGACGAGAAGGCCACAGCCGATGCCATCGACCGTTCGGGCTGGCTTCATTCCGGCGACCTCGGCGTCATGAGCGAAGATGGATACCTCAATATCACCGGTCGAAAAAAAGACATGATCTGCCGGGGCGGAGAGAATGTCTATCCACGAGAGATCGAAGAGGTCTTGCACACTCACGATCAGATCTCGCAGGCCCAGGTGTTCGGAGTGCCCGATCATCGGCTCGGCGAGGAGGTGGCATTATGGGTGATGCCCAAACCGCAGGTGGTGCTCGACCCAGAAGAGCTCAGAACCTGGCTCAAGGATAGGGTCGCTCATTTCAAAGTGCCTCGATATATCAAGATCGTCGAGGACTTCCCCCTGACTGTTACAGGCAAGCCTCGCAAATTCGTCATGCGCGATCAGATGATCGAGGAGCTCGGACTCGAGCTCGCTGCCGAGGTCGAGACTGCTTGATCGGTTGATTGCCGGAGGCGATCAGTCGAGGACCCAGGGAGTAGCGCTGGGGTTTATCGTCGCATGAGGATGAGAGGATTTGGCGCCGTTATAGTTGATGGCGTGCTCGACCTCCATGATCATATGACCGCAGATATGACCGAGGGAGCCCAGCGCTACCATGCACAATGCCGCCACCGCACCGATGCCGATGGCATATTCTGCTTGTGAAATCTCATTTGTCGGCTCCCGCAAAACAGTCGTGTCCTCTACGACCGTCCATGATCAGGCAGAAAGCGCTTGCGCGGAAGTCATCCCCGGGGAGGGGTTGGCGGCTACTGGCAGCAGCCCGATTGTGATTCGGAGTCGTCGGCGAGCACGTCGAGATTGGGAGCTTTTCTGAACACCTGAATGAGCTCTTCCATCACTCTTTCGGAGTCCTGATTCTTCACCGCTTCCACCACGCAGGTCTCCAGGTGCTGTTTGAGAATCAGCTCGGAGGTCTTGTCCAGGGCGGACTGCACTGCTTTGAGCTGGTGCAGGACGTCTATGCAATATTTCTTCTCGTCCACCATGCGGTAAACATGATTGAGGTGCCCGATGGCTCTGGCGAGACGAGATTTGAGCTTTTCTTTAGAGGAATCCGTGATTGCCATGGGAAGTAGTCTATAACAATCGCCAGACAGTTGAACTATACTTTTTGTGAAGGTATCAAGCGGTTTTCAAGATTCAAGTGTCTGACAGCGACCCAAAACCGGAGCGAGATGGAGCCAAGTTGCTCGGCTTCGAGATGAGCTGGGCAAAGGTCCGGAAATTCGAGGCCCTGGTCTTTTTCGCCATGTTCGGGGCAGTGCCGCTCTTTGCTTTCCGGGTGGTCAGCTACACTCAGAGCCAGCTCCTGGTTCGAAACGCCACCCACGAGCTCGTCCAGGATCTGCACAATGCCAAGGAGACAGCGGTGCGGACAGGGAAAGAGGTGACCCTCAAGGCGGTGCACCCCCAGACAGGCATGTTCAGCCCCAGTGACTCGAGGGCGCCTTACCGCTATCTGATCAAGAGCGAGACGAGAGCCAACGAGGAAGTGGTTCTGCCTCCGGGGCTGTCCCTTACCGGAATGGTCACTTTCAGCCCACTGGGCCGGCCTCTCAGACCCTCGACCTTCATTTTCTCCGTCGATAACCGGACGTCCACCATCGAGATCGACAAGGAAGGAATGGTCAGCGTTCCCTGATCTAATATTTCATGACCGTCGGGTCGACATCGTCGGACCAGGCATAGATGCCGCCTGTGAGGTTGAAGACTTTCTCGAAGCCCCGTGAGAGCAGGAATTCGGTGGTACGCTGGCTTCGCGTGCCGGTTCGGCAATAAACAACTATGTCCTTCTCCCTGAAGCCCTCGAGCTCCCCAAGCCGTGCTGCGACCTCTTCCCCGGGAATATGCAGAGTATTGTCCAGGCAGGCGATCCGTAGCTCGAATTCCTGGCGAATGTCAAGCAGGACTATTTCATCGCCTTTATCCAGGCGCTCTTTCAGCTCTGTTGCAGTAATTTCCATCATCTGACCTCGATTAAAGTATAATCTCATCTCGGAGTGTCGATTAATAAGGAGGCGTTAACGTGGCTGAAATTTCTCTGGAGGAAGCCCTCAAAGAGTGCCTGTCTGACGATAACAAAGTGTCGAAGTACGAAGCCAAAGTTATTCGTGAGTTGATCATGGCTGACGGCATCGTTTCTGAAGAGGAGAAAGCATTCTTGCAGAAGGCTCTGGAGCACAACCGGTTCGACGAGCAGGCCATGGAGATTCTCTCAGGCGTGCTTCTTCGCTCCAAGCAGGACTGATTTCGTATTTGGTTTTGTCCCGGACCCAATCAGTAATTCGAAAGCCCGGCTGTCAAGCCGGGCTTTTCTGTATCGACTGGGGATTGGCTAGACTGTGACGGCGAAGTACTCGACGATATCGGCGGGCTCGTAAGGAACACCCTGACCGCGGGCGGACTTCTCCACCAGGCGGCGCAGGCGCTGCCAGCGAATACCGAGGCTGCGACCGTTGCGACGGAATACGATACCCAGCTTCTCAAGTTGTTTGAGATTCTCTCGATGCTCTTCCGGGGCTTCTTTGTCACTGATGCCTTCTTCCTGGCTCAGCCACTTCAGGGAGGAATGGCAATCTCTGATAACGCTGAAGATCTTGTTTTCTCCGAATGAGTCTCTCATTAATTCACCTCTTGCAGTGTCCGTTTGGTCCGGTATGCGGGCGGGACCATGACCCGGGGGGCTCTGCGAGCTTGCCGCTTCCGCCAGAGCCAGCGTTTGGACAGGTCTCGCCCCCTGTTGCTGTCACAGGACCGGCAAATCCCGAAAATACTACTTCTCTTTCACAGTAACAATCATAACACAGTGGACATGTATTGTCCAGTTGACGGGATACGAAGTCGACAGCCGCAATCTTATTCGGTGTCGTATGTGGTATTGCTTGTGGTGCTAACACCGCCTGCCTGTCACTGCAAGTGGTGGCGCGTCCCGGTTTCGCCGGCGAGCCCGGGAAAAGCGAATCAAGAATTGGCCCCTCCACTCAGGAGGATTCAGGACGATGAGGTCTGCCGGGACGCGGACGTGTGCTTGCGGAACTCGTCTTCGGTCATGGAGACGAGGATCTTGCTGCCGTCATAGCAGACGAAGAAAACCCGGATGAGATCGCCGGGAGTCAATTCCAGGGAGGTCGGCAGAAAAGCATGGCGGACGTCGTTATAGGGGAGGGTGAGCGCGAAACCGCCCTTCGCCTTGTAGCGGATTTCGCAAGTGATGGTGTCGCCTGCGCGGTACTCTTTGATCGGAGATGAGAAATCGAACGGCTTGTCTGTTTCCATTGCATCAATGAGGATAGCTGTAGTATCGAACATCTTTATACAATACTAGCTCATCGTGATATATCTGTGAAATCTATTTTGCTATTCCCATATGAGCCTGTCCAGGACCGTCGGTCCTCGACCGAAGTATTTTCCCACTATTTCGGGGTTTTTCTCCGATTCGATCATCTCGGCGGGACTGACATATTTCTGCCAGGCCTCCAGAAAGACCTTGCGCCCTCGGGCAGACCGGGATAGGGCCCGGGGCACGGCATAGTAGCGAATCAGAGTGGGCTCGAGCCGTCCGGACAGATAACCTCGCACGAAGTTCTTGAAGAGCCTTGTCTCGTACTTCTTGGAGCCCTTCTCATTGTTGTTGTCCCTGTTGTCCTTGCTGTCCTTTCGGATGCGGCAGGCAGGCACGAAGCTGAACTTGGGAACGACATGGGAGGGATTGGTGAGGGGGCGCAAAACATCGCTCATGGCTTCCAGGAACAGGCGCGAGGACTCCAGGTCGTGGCAGCTGGCGAAGATCCGGTAACTGCCGTTGAGGCGGCGAGAGATGATTAAATCGTCAACGCTCACCGGCCCGGTCAGGAGCCCGGCCCTCTTGAGGGCCGAAATTACCGCCCTGGCCATGCACCGTATATGCTCCGGCTCCGAATAGGTTCGGCAGAGCTCGCCGATATAACGGACCGAGAGTCTCGAATAACGTTTCAACGTCAGGATGACCGAGGCTGTCAGAACGGTGACGGCGGCTGCCATGCCGGTGTTGCTCCCGTTCAGGGCAAGATAGCTGGTCAGGGCCAGGAAGCCGCCGAAAACCAGGGTTTCTGCCCAGATATGGAAGAGGTTCCGGCGCAGCTCGCTGGCATGCTCCGCCTGGCTGAGATTGTGCCTGAGAAAAGGCGCGATAATCGACTGGGTGTCGAGATTGCTTACCTCCAGGCAATCCACGGTGCGGTTCCGGTAAGCGTGCCCGACTTTCCAGAGTCCGTAGATCTCTTCACGGCTCAGGGCTCGCTCGATCATCTCCTCGTTGAGTTGCTCGGCATGGTCGAAGATCTCGCTGGGGGTCATATCGGAGAACGAGGGGTGGACATGACCTACACCTTTCTCGATCTGCCCGTCGTCTGAGATTCCGAAAAACTGGGAGTGCTTTTTGACGAAACGCTTGTAGTCGTTCAGACCTTTTTCGAGCTCGGGAGCGATACAGACCACATCCCAGTTGTTGGCCACTTTGCGCCTGGCTTTCTCGTCCCCTTCTTTGATCCTGATACTGCGGCCCCGGAGCTGCTTCACCGTTACCGGAGCGGTGGCGGTGGTGAGGTCGATGAGGGTATTGAGGTCCTGGCTGTCCCAGCCCTCTCCGAAAAGGCCCCGGGTGCCGATCAGGCATTTGCTGATCCCGGCCTCGAAGAGCTCGGTGGCCAGGCGGACATAGAGTCTGGGCTCCCAGCTGGTACTATTTGCGGTGATGCGGCTGAAAGGCTCGCCTTCGGTCTCGTAGACCTCGAGATTGATGCGGAAGCCTTTTTTCCTGAGGATTCTGGTGGCTGCCGAGACGAAGCGGGCGGTGATCCGCTTGTCGGTGATCAGAAGCGAGCCGGTGACCAGGCAGGGATTGATGGAGGCTGAAACCGGCGAGTCCAGGATCGCTCTGAGGACGGCAATGGCTCCACCGGCGTCATCGGAGAGGACACCCTGCACCGATTTGAGACCGGTGGCCGACATGCTTTCGAAGTCGGTGACCACTATCGCCCTCAGTGACTCTTGCAGGCTGCGGAATTCCACCGAGAGGATTTCGCAGACCGCCTGACCTTTGCTTTCGCTGAAAGCCAGGACCCGGTCGCTGGGTGAGGCTGGCGCCGGAGACCGCGCTCGGTGATGCCGTAGCCGAGCTTCCGGGATACGGACCGGATGCGGTTATAGAGAGCGTGGTCTTTTCGCGAGGCGCTGAGCTTCAGGACGGTAGATGCATAGTCTTCGATGACCGCCATCCAGTCGTCGATGGTCGGAGGCATGACCACGGTCTCGGAGCGGCTTACATTGCGCGGTACCGGCAAGCGGAAGCTCCACATGGTCCGGCACATGGCCGAGGCTAGCTGGGGGCGTTTGGCGGCGAAGTCCAGCCAGGTCTCATCCCTGGCCACGCCGAGCAGACGATTGAATATATGGCTGAGAAGGGGCGAGAACTTGCCGTTCTGGTCTTTGATCTGGTAGCGGGCAAGGATTTTATCCGGGCTGTTGTCCAGGCTTCCGTCGGGGAGAAACAAGCCCGGCTTGCTCTCCGGCTTACTCTGTAGATTATCCACGGACTCGACCCTGTATTCGGTGAGCTCGTCGCGTTTGCCGATGAGCTCGTCCACAAGCTCGTGGAATCCCTGGTGCTGGGAAGCCAGAAACTCGAGCTCGCCGGGAAGGGGGCGGGTGAAATAGACCAGATCCTGGTAGGGAGCCAGACCGCCTTCTCTCACCAGAGCCGGTGTCGGCACCCGGTAATCGATCTCGCCCACAAGGCTGGAGTAGCGGTGCTCCTGGCTGGCGCTCTTGCCCTCCGGCGGCGTGCCGGTCAGAGCAACCACCACGGGATCATCCAGCATGGCTACGAGATGATGCATGATTGCCGCCCAGTAATCGGTGAGGTGGTGGCATTCGTCGAAAATGACCGTCTTGACGCCCTGACGCCTGAGAGTCTGAATCAAGTTGATGGCGTTTTTGTGCAGAACCTCGTTTATGTCCAGGACATCGGACAGTCTTTTGCGGAGCCTGCTGATATGCCTGGAGAGCTCCCGGCGGTAGGCGGTGGGGTTGTTCTGGAGGATTTCCAGAAGCCTGAGCTCGGCGTCACCGTGACTGATGCCCCGGTTTTTCCTGAGCTCGTTCACCCATTCTTTGCGCCCGAGCTGCTCGAGATATTCCTGCTCGCGCCCGGGGGTGGAGAGGACCTGGTAGGTGAGAACAGTGATGGGCTTGAGAGGCCTGTCCTCGTGGGTGCCGATTACCGAGGCGGGATCGAGGGGCTCGCCGGTCTCCGGCAGAAAATGGCTGATTTTCTGGGACCACTGCGCCTGAATGGTAGTATTGGGCGACAGTATCAGGCTCGGTGCTTTCAGGTGGCTGACTATTTGCAGACCGATGATGGTCTTGCCGGCACCGGGCGGCGCCACGATATGCACCTCCTTTTTGCCGGAGCGGATCTTCCGGTTGACTATTTCGATGATTTCTCTCTGGTAACGACGCAGGTCGTATTTGAAATTCAATCTCGAGAGTGCGCTCTCATCGGCTGCGCTCTGGATTGTGCCGTCTTGGATAGGCGAACGCGAAGCTGCGACCTGGCTCAAACCTTAACTACTTTCTAGTCGTTGACCTGGCTCAAAGATAGGGGATCCCGGCCTCCATTTCAAGCTCTCATTATTACCGGAACCCGGTAGAATATATGGGTTCCGGAACTTCTGGTATCCTCGTTGACAAGTGCGAATCCAGGTCCCACGGCCGATATCCTTGTGAGGCTGCGGGGTATATCGAAAAGCTATGCGCAGAGGCGCGTAGAAGCCCTCGATCAGGTCAGCCTGGAATTCTCCCGGGGTGATTTCGTCGCCCTCCTGGGACCTTCCGGTTGCGGCAAGAGCACTCTTCTCAATATCATCGGTTGTGTGGACCGGGCCACCGGCGGTACCATCGAGATCGACGGCCGGTCTGTCTCGAATCTCAACGAGAAGGAGCTGACCGATCTGCGCCGTCAGTCTGTCGGTTTCGTATTCCAGTTTTTCAATCTGCTGCCCACCCTGACGGTGGAGGAGAATGTCTCCCTGCCCCTGATTTTGAATGGTGTCGACCGTCGTCTGGTAAAAGAGCGCACCGCCGCGATTCTCGAGCGGGTCGGGCTGAGCGAGCGCCGGAGCTTTATGCCTTCGCACCTTTCCGGAGGCGAGATGCAGCGCACGGCGGTGGCCAGGGCCGTGGTGCACGAGCCCAGGCTCTTGCTGGCCGACGAGCCCACCGGCAACCTGGACAGCGTCAACGGCAAGATTGTCCTGGACCTGCTCGAGTCCCTCAACCGGGACATCGAGCTGACCATAGTGATGGCCACTCACAGCCCGGAAGCGGCAGCCCGTGCCAGCAAGGTGGTGGAGCTCTATGACGGGAGGATAGCGAGTCCGCAGTAGTGTTTGCCATCCTTTCTCTCTTCAAGACTTTCGTCCTTCGAGATTGCCTTATAAACCGGGTACGGACGCTCATCACCACAGGCGGTATTGCCCTGGGGATCGCCGTCTTCCTTGCCATAAGCCTGGCTAACCGAACCGCCCTCAGCAGCTTTCGCGATTCGGTGGACCGGGTGGCCGGGCGGGCCAATCTCGAGATATCGCCTGTGGCAGGGCGGTATATGGACGAGGCTGTTCTGGAGGATCTCAGCTGGCTCTGGATGGCGGGAGGAAAATACGCGGCGGTGCTGAGCGCCGATGTCTGTATCGGTGAAGGCGATGGCGAGACTGAATCGTCCGAGGTGATCCAGCTTATCGGTATCGACATGCTTGCCGATTCCGAGTTTTTCTCTTTCGCCTCCGGCGGCGGCACAGGAGGAAGCCGCTCCCTGGAGAATCTCTCGGGCGTTCTTCTGGGTAGGAAAATAGCCCAGGAGGAGGGTCTTTCTCCCGGCTCCTCGCTGACTCTGAGCGTGGACGACCGCACGGTGTCCGTGCCGGTCACAGGCATTCTGGAGGCCACCGGTCTCGGTGACGCTTATTCGGGCAGGCTACTGGTGTGCGATATTCCTCTTGCCCAGGAGATCCTGGGCGAGAGAGGAAAAATCTCGAGGGTCGAGATCATCGTCGCTCAGGAGAGCCTCGAGCCGATCAGCGAGAAGCTCAATCGTGAGCTGCCCGCCGGGCTTGCCGCCGAGCCTCCAGGCAGCAGGACCAGAGCGATCGAGAAAATGACCAGGTCTTTCGAGTACAACCTCTGGGCTCTCACTTTCATCGCCCTCATCGTCGGGATGTTCCTGATCTATAACACCATCGCCATAACGGTGATCCGCCGCCGGGTCGAGATCGGCACTCTCAGGGCCATGGGTCTGAGACGGCGCAGTATCGTTCTGCTTCTGTGCGGTGAGGCGGCTCTCATCGGTCTGGCCGGCTCCATCGCCGGAGCCTGCTTCGGAATACTGCTCGCGGACTGGTCACTGGCGGCGGTGGCGGAGACCTATCAGCGCCTCTATTTCAATATCCCTCTCGAGAAGGTCGCCCTGGACTATCGGCTCATTTTTCTCGCCGTGCTCATCGGGGTGACTCTGACGGTGGTGGCGGCGCTTCCCCCGGCGCTGGAAGGCTCTCTTGTGGAGCCGATCTCAGCTACCCGTAGGCTCTCCAATGAGGAGGGAATCGATCGGTTCTCCTCGCCATTATTCTTATGCTCCCTGCTTCTATGCTCTTGCGGCTGGTTTCTCTCCGGCCTGCCGCCGGTGGATGGCTTCCCTCTCTGGGGCTATCTGGCAGCGCTTCTCTATGTTTTCGCCCTCGCTCTCGCGCTGCCTCTAATCTTGAAGCTCCTTTTACCCGCCATCGCCTGCCTGCTCGATACGGTCCTGGGTCTGGAAGGGAAGCTGGCGGCACTCACCCTGAGGCGTACCATCGGCCGGACATCGGTGGCGGTGGCCACCCTGGCGGTGGGAATCGCGATGATGATCTCCCTTGCCATCATGATCGGCAGCTTCAGAGAGACCGTCACCGACTGGGCCAGGCAGACCCTGGTGGCGGATCTCTGGATGCGTCCAGCCGCCAGGGATGGTGGCAGCCACAGCGCCGGTTTTCCTGCTTCTATCGAGCGCTCCCTGGCGGATGTCGATGGTGTCCGGGCTGTGGAGCCCTGGTCCGAGTCGCCGGTGCTCTATCGAGGCAGACCGGCGATCCTCGGCGGCGCCCGTTTCGAAGTGGTAGGCCGATTCGGCAATCTCAGCTTCGTATCAGGTCGGCCCAGCCGGGAGGTCTGCGCCCTGATTACGGGACGGAAGGCGATCGTCTCGGAGAGTTTCGCCCTGCGCCATAATGTCTCCCCGGGCGACACCGTAGAGTTGCCGGTGCGCTCCGGTGTCTTAGCGCTCAGGGTGGTGGATGTCTATTACGATTATGTGAGCGACGCAGGATATGTCGTCATTCCCAGGGATCTTTATGTCGAGAGCCTGGGGGACGAGTCGATCACGAGTTTCGCCATAGTCTTGCAGGAAGGTGTCGATCCGGATCGGGTGCGCTCCCGGATCGTCAGAGACCTCGGTGGTCTATCGCGATTCTCCATCCGCACGACCGGGGAGCTGCGCCAGCGGATCCTCGAGATTTTCGATAAGACCTTCGCTGTCACCTATGCTCTTCACACCATAGCCATAGTGGTCGCGATTCTCTCGGTGATGAACGCCCTCTTTGCCCTGATCACCGAATCACGTCGGGAGTTCGGTATTCTCTCCTACCTGGGCATGAGCGCTGCCTCCCTTAGAAGGATGGTGCTGGTGGAAGCCGGGCTCCTGGGGCTTCTGGGAAGCATCGCCGGGACGGCCCTGGGATTTGTTCTCTCGATACTTTTGATTTATGTTATCAACAAGCAGTCATTCGGCTGGACGGTAAGGTATATGGTTCCCGGCGACTTCATTATCCAGAGCTTCTTCATAGTCTTTTTCACCGCCGTTCTATCGGGCCTGATACCCTCGCGCATGGCTTCCCGAACCCCGGCTCCGGAGGTGGTGCGCAGTGAGTAGGGAATTTCCGGGGTCGCTCTTTCTGGCTCTCTTTTTTCTTCTCTGCGTCATGCCGCGGGGGAGTGCCGCGGAGTACCGTCAGGCCCTGCCCGGCTACAAGTACAGCTTCCCTTACGATCACGGCAGTCACGATGACTTCAAAACCGAGTGGTGGTATTTCACCGGGCATCTCACCGGCGAGAGCCGCTCTCGCTACGGTTTCGAGCTCACCTTCTTCCGCACAGCCTCGGCGGATCCGGCAGAGGAAGCCGCGAAGAAGATAGGCAGGGCCTGGACGACCAGGAATCTCTATCTCGCCCATTTCGCACTCACCGATATAGACGGGGGCTCATTCCGCTATTTCGAGAAGCTGAACAGACCCGGTCTGGGGCTGGCCTCAGCCGAGAAGGGCGAGGGCTATGTCTTCAATGAGCGCTGGTCCATGGAGTTTCTGGGAGACACGCTTGTTTTGAGGGCCGACGAGAAAGACATTTCCCTGCATCTGGCCCTGCGCTCGAAAAAGGCGCCGGTGATTCACGGAGTGAACGGGATCAGCCAGAAGGCCGAAGGGGAAGGGCGGGCTTCTCACTATTATTCACTGACCAGGCTCGCCGGAGCCGGCCGACTGTCCGTCAGGGGCAAGAGCGAGAGAGTCCGGGCGGTGGCCTGGATGGATCACGAATTCGGCAGTAATCAGCTCCAGGAGGACCAGGTCGGCTGGGACTGGTTCAGCATCCAGCTCGATTCGGGAAAGGAGTTGATGCTTTATGTAATGCGCCGCAAAGACGGCACTATAGACAGGCATTCTTCCGGGACCATCGTCTTCGCCGATGGCAGGAGCCGTCACCTGGAGCGCGGGGATTTCCGGATCGAGGCTACGGATCACTGGCAGAGTCCGATAAGCAAAGGCAAGTATCCAATCGCCTGGCGAATTGATATACCATCGCAGAAATTGAAGCTGACAGTGGTTCCTCCTCTCAAGGGGCAGGAGCTGGTCACCGGCAAATCTACCGGAGTCACTTACTGGGAAGGTTGCGTCGATGTGGAAGGCACCGTGGATGGCGCGCCTGACAGGGGCCGCGGATATGTCGAGATGACCGGTTATGCCGAGAGATTCAAGAAGAAAATTTGAGCTCCTGATAGCGGCTTGGTTGGCTCTCGGGCTTGCCTGCCCGGAGGCGGTCCATCCCTCGCCCCCTTCCTCCTTCACGAAGCTGGAGCACCGCTGGGTCGATCTCAAGGAAAATGGCAGTGCCCAGGAAGCCCAGCGTAGCTGGGGCACCGCCGAGCGCTATTATCTCCAGGCTCAGGCAGTGGCCAGACGAATCGGATCGGAGTCGAATCAACTCCTGGAGACAGAAGCGCGTCTGGCCAATGTCCGTCTGCTCGGTGGCAAAGAGCAGCTGGCGGAGGAAGACTATAAGAACGTCATCGAGCTCCTGAAGAAGAAGAAGAAAGACAAGACCCTGCACCAGGAGACCATGATCTGGGTAGAGGACCTGGCTGACACCTATGTGCTCAAGGCAGGGAAAAAGGCGGATGATCGCAGTTTGAATTACATCAACCACGCTGTGAGGATTCGCGATGTGATAAGCGGCGACAGACATCCTCGAATGTCGGCTACTCTGCAGCATCTCTGCAATATCTACCAGATGCGCCATGACTGGGGTGCCCTCGACAGAACCTCCCAGCGATTGCTCAAGGTCGATCGGTTGCGATACGGCCGTGATCATGAGCGGGTCGCCCAGGATCTCTATTGCATCGCCTCGGCCAAGTACCGTCAGGGGCTTCATGCAGACGCCGAGTCTTACATCAGGCAGGCTCTGGACATCTATCTGAAGAAGGAGAGACCACAGGCTCTGGCTATCGCTCTCTCCAAGACCCAGCTCGCTCATATTCTCAGAAGTCAGAAACAATACAAGCTGGCCGAGGAAGAGGCGAGATCAGCCCTTTCCTGGATGGAGCGGGAGCTCGGCAAGAACTCTTATAACGCCAACCATAATCGTGATCTCCTGGCATCCATCCTGCTGGACGAAGGCAAAATCAATGAGGCCGTGGCTGAATACGAGACCAGCCTGACCATCGCCGAGTCCGCCCTCGGCAAGAGCAGCCGCGAGCTGATACCGTATATGGAGCGGCTCAAGAGCGCTTATTCGAGGCAGAAGGCACGGGGCAAAATCAAAGAGATCGACAGCCGCATCCGCGCTCTCGGCGGCAAAGTCAAGCAATAGTCTAGTGGATGTCGACCCCGAGCTGCTCTCTGATATCGTCCAGCTTGCTTCCCTCGAATATGCCTCTGTCCTCTACGTGAATGCCAGGCCTCCTGCGATTTCGGAAAGGCTCGAGACCCGCCAGGGTGATCTGCGGATTGTCCCGGATATAGAGATGCTCCAGCGACGGAATCGCCGCTATGGCTTGCATGTCCCCGTCATCGAGATTGCATGAATCCGCTGTCAGGGATCGCAATCGAGGCAGCCGGGCAAGCAGACCGAGAGCTCTTGCGCTCAGTCCGGTATTAGCGCTCAAATTAAGCTGCTCGAGGTTTTCGATGGTGGCAATTGGTTCGAGGTCGGCGCCGGTCAAACCGCACTCTACCAGCCAGAGTTTGACCAGTCCCCGGAGACAGGGTCGGCTTTGTCTGGCGGCGAGCTTCGCCAGATGTTGAAGAGCGCCGGGCCGCATAACGCATCTCTCCAGATAGATTCGGCGGACGTCCGGATAGAGGCTTATCCTGTCGATTCGAGCCCTGTCGACCGGGCAATCCGAGAGCCAGACTATCTGAACTTTTTCGTCACCACCCTGGAGACCGGCTGCTACTTCGCCTCCCTTCAGGCGCAGGCATCGATCCTTGCTGTATTTCTCGCCGAGATTGCTTTTCAGAGCCGATTCGAATGTCTTCTCGGCAAGCTCGCTGCTCTTCGGGGAAAGAGCGCCTCTATGCTCGACTTTTTCCGGCTTGCCGGTCGATCTGTCGGTGGGGTCCATGAAAACAATTCCCAGCAGCGGGAAAAGGGCGACCGCAACTATTGCGGCACCGATTAGAATCGGTCCGGGAGGGCGCCCGGTCATGCTGGCTGGTTCTGAGGGTTCTGCCGCCACAGTCGATCGCCTGCATTCTTCGAGAGCCTCTCTGAATTCGCTCATGCTCTCGAATCGATCATCTCGACTCTTCGAGAGAGCTTTCGCCATGACTTTCTCCAGACGCGGGTCGAAGACGAGGGACTGATTGCGGTCGGCAAGGGACGGCGCTTTCTCGCTCAGGTGCAGCTCGATGGTTTCGAATGCGGTATCGCCCCGAAAAACCGGCTCGCCGGTGAGCAGCTCGAAAGCCAGGCATGCCAGGCTGTAGATATCCGCGCGCCCGTCCGGGTTCTCTCCGCGAGCTTGCTCCGGGCTCATATAACGCGGGCTGCCGATCATCTGGCCGGTTCTTGTCAGGGTTTTCAACCCTTCATCTCGGCTTTCGATCTTGGCTATCCCAAAGTCCAGAATCAGTGGCTTCAGTATGCCTCCTTCTTCCTGCACCATGATGTTGGATGGCTTGAGATCGCGGTGGATCACCCCGTGATTATGGGCATGCTGCATGGCCTCGGCAATCCTGCCGGTCAATTCGATGACTGTCTCGGCATCGAGGGGTGCGTGCTCTTTCGCGTAGGAGTCCAGCCCTCTACCCGGCACCAGATCAAGAACCATGAAAGGGTGATTGTCCAAGGTCAGACCGAAGTCCAGCACCCGGACTATGGATGGGTGATCAAGGGCGCTTATCGCTTTCGCCTCGCGCTGGAAGCGAGTCAGGTAAGATTCATCGGCTCCGTCCACGAGCAGGACTTTCACTGCCACTTCCCGATCCAGGCGACAGTCCCGGGCCCGATATACCCGGCCCATGCCGCCTGCACCGATCTCTGCGAGAATTTTATAGCGCCCCGCCAGGGATGATTCGCTCATCTAGACGTCACTGCGCCGTCAGAGATTCTGGACCAGGTGAAGAACCACGAAAGCGAACAGCACTCCGGCAAGAAAAGAGCAGAGGATGATATGCCAGACTAGATTGACCTGGCGATGGTTCATGCTCCTCACAATGCCAATGCGGGCGGCTATATAAAGCAGAGCCGAGAAATAAGCCAGCATGGCCACGCCCAGGCGAATTATCCCGGTGCTGAAAGACACGCATAAGAGCGCGAAAGCCAGGGCGGGCACCAGCCAGATCGTCAGGGGATCGGTCTTGCGGATCTTCTGGCCTTCCGATTTCACCGCCTCGCGGATGAGCTTGAAGGAGGCAATCAGGTTCGGCCAGAAACCGAGCCTGGGGATGGTGCCCGGTGCCGGGGCCTGATCGCTGCTCTGGGTGGTGGGCGTATTCTCTGTCATTCAACTAGGATACAACGAACCGGGAGCGACCATGGCGTACATTGTCCGGATCGGTCACTGAGCCCGAGATCCGGCTTAAAGCTCGGAAGCCGGGCAGAGATGATTTATCGGGCATTGAGGGCAGTCCGGCTTGCGGGCGAAACAGAGGCGGCGCCCGTGCCAGATGAGGGTGATGGAAAGCTTAGACCAGTCCTTTTCTGGAAATATCTTTTGCAGGTCTTTCTCGATCTTGTACGGGTCTGTTTGACGCGTCAGACCAAGCCGCCTGGAAAGCCTCTGGACGTGGGTGTCGACAGTCCAGCCCGGGACCGAATAAGCGACCCCGAGCACCACATTGGCGGTTTTGCGCCCCACCCCCGGCAGGCTGGTCAGCTCTTCGAGGGTAGAGGGCACCTCCCCGTCGAAGCGCTCCACAAGAGCCATGGCGCAGCTCTGGATATTTTTCGCCTTGGCATTGAAATAGCCGGTGGGGCGAATGATTTTCTTGATCTCCTCCAGGGGCGCTTCGGCAAGGTCCCGGGCGGTGGGAAAGCGGCTGAAGAGCTCCGGGGTGACTTTATTGACCTGGATGTCGGTGGTCTGGGCCGACATGATCACGGCGGTCAGAAGCTGGAAGGTGGAGTCGAAAGTCAGCTCGCAATCGGCATCGGGGTAGAGCTCGCAGAGCTTCTCCGCCATATCCAGGGCGGTTTTACGGGATACCAGTCTGGGCTTTTTCTCTTTCAATCGACGATTGTGCCTCGCTCTCTCGATTCGGCCACGAATATATCCAGGCGTCCGTGCCTGTAGTAAGGCGCATCCTGGCGTTCTTTTCGCAAAGGGTCGCTGGCCAGCATGCGCTTGATATAACGACCATGCTCGCGGCTTGCCACCAGTCCGAAAAGGGTGGGCCCGCTGCCGGTGACATTGGCGGTGAAACAGCCGAGCTCGAGCATTCTGTCCCGCAAGCCGGCAAGCTCCGGGTGCCTGTGGAAGAGAACCGGCTCGAAGTCATTTCCCACTCTTGCCACCAGCGTCTCCAGATTCCCTTCCCGGAGGGACTCCGCCAGCTTGCCTGCCGGTATTGCGGCGGAGCCGGAGTCTCTGCCGGCGACGAACTCGTCGAAGCTTTTATAGAGGCCGGGGGTGGATATGGAAAGATTGCGCGGTTTTACAATCAGGAAAAAGAGCTTGTGTTCGTGCTCGATGTCCTCGAGGCGGTCGCCCCGGTGCGTGCCCAGACAGGTACCTCCCCGGATGGCGAAGGGGACGTCGGCGCCGAGCCTGGCCCCCAGCTCCAGCAGTCTTTCTATGCCGAGCCGGTCGCCCATGATTCGATCGAGAGCGGCCAGGGTGGCGGCGGCATCAGCGCTGCCGCCGGCCATGCCGGCACCGATCGGAATCTCTTTGACGATGTCGACTTTCAGAGAAAGCTTGCCGATCTCCGGGACCTCTTGCCTGTAGAGGTCCACGGCCCTGGCTATGAGATTGCTGCCGTCCAGGGGAAAATCGCCAGACACTTTGCTGTCGATGCGGCCGAAGATGATACCGCCCCCGGCGCTATCATCACTGACCGAGATCGTGATCGAGTCTTCCAGATCGACCGATTGAAGCACTGTCTCGACCTGGTGATAGCCATCGTTCATTAGGCCCAGTATGCGGAAGCTCAGATTCAGTTTGGCCCTGCCTGTAGCTCTGGCGCTCGCGATTGCTATCGATTTCTGACTCTGATTCATTTCTGGAGGGCGGCCAGGGCATCGGTGATCATGCCGAACTGGACCAGGCTCAGATCCTCGGCTCTAGCCAGGGGGTTTATCTTGAGCGAGCGCAGGATATCCGAGATCTCTCGATCGCTGAGCTTCAAAAAGCCCAGGTTGTTCTTGAGCATTTTCCGGCGTTGCTTGAAACCGCACCGGACTATGGTGCGCAGCAGGGAGTGATCGCTGGAGGCGAGCTTCACCGGTGGTGCCGGATGGGGCTTCAACCTGACCACAGCCGAGGTAATCTCGGGCCGGGGCAGAAAGCATTCGGGAGGGACTTTGAATAGCAGCTCGGCATCGAAATAGTAGTCTTTCAAGACCGTCAGCTGGGAATAGTCTTTGCCTCCCGGTCTGGCCACCAGGCGCTCGGCTACCTCGAGCTGGACAGTCATTACCACTTCTTCGACCTTTGCGAGCCAGGGTCTGGGCTTGCCGATCTCGCCGAAGATCCGGGAGATGATCGGGCTGGTTATCTGATAGGGTATGTTCCCGGCAATTTTCACCCTGGTATCAGGCAGGCTTCCCAGGTCGAAACTGAGAAAGTCACCGTGAACGATACTGACATTGGATCGCTCCCTGAATTTGTCGGTGAGGCGCAGATAGAGCCTCTCGTCGAGCTCGATGGCGGTGATGCGGGCACCGCTTGCCGCCAGGGCACTGGTGAGAAAGCCGAGACCGGCTCCGATTTCGATTATGTGATCGGAAGCGGCTGGATTGACGGCTTCGACAATCCGATCGAGACGTCCGGCATCGACGAAGAAATTCTGTCCGAGTTTCTTGTTGGCTGTCAGCCTGCGGGCTTCCCTGACTAATTCCTCGCTTCTCTTCTCCCCGGACAATTCAGGAGCTGGCCTCCAGTGAGCTTACCGAGTCTTCGCCTCTGGCGGCTTTATGTTTTTTCGAGGAGCTGCCGTTCGGGCTCTCTTCGGCGATGGTTCCGGCTCCGTCCTCGTCGTCTTCCTGCTCGTCGGGATCCTTGCGGATCAGCTTGAGCTTGATTATCCGGTGCCTGTCGGCTTCTTCGATGCGGAGGGTATAGTCGCCGGCCTCCACCTCATCGCCCACCGAGGGCTCGTGACCGAGCTGGCCGAATACGTGGCCGCCCAGAGTATTGAACTGCTCGTCCTCGATAGCCAGATCGAGCATCTCGTTGACTTCCTCGAGGGTGATCCTGGCATCTATGATGGTGCCTTCTTCCGATTCCAGAATCATCTCTTCGACGATATCGTGCTCGTCGGCAATATCGCCCACCAGCTCCTCCAGGAGGTCCTCGAAGGTGACCACGCCCTCGGTGCCGCCGTGCTCGTCCACGACTATCGCCATATGAGTCTTGGTTTTCTTGAACTCGGTGAGCAGGTCCTGGAGACCTTTATTTTCCGGGACGATCAGTATGGGTCTGGCGAGCTCCCGGACTGGAAGCTTCTCTTTGCCCTCGACGTAGGCTCTCATGCCGTCTCTTATATGGATCAGGCCGAATATCGAGTCGATGCCCTCCTCGTAGATGGGAATCCGGGAATGTCCGTGCTTGAGAGCCAGATCCACCATGTCGCTCACCGGGTGATCTGCCGCCATCACGATCATGTCCCTTCGCGGAGTCATGATCTCGCTTGCTACCGTGTCGGCGAACTCGAAGACGCTATGGATCATCTCCTCCTCGCCTTCCTCCAGCACGCCTTCTTCGTGGCTGGCGGAGACCAGCATCTTGAGCTCGTCTTCGGAGTGGACCAGGTGGTGACCGTGAGGATCCGAGATCTTGAAGATTTTAAGCGTATACCTGACCACATTGTTCATGACGATCAGAAGCGGCTTGGTGAGCAGGCACCAGAAGTGCATGGGATATATGGTCCAGAGGATAACCTGCTCCGCCCGGTTGAAAGTCAGGGTCTTGGGGAGAATCTCGCCCCAGACTGTCTGCAGAAAAGCGGTGATGGTGAAAACCAGGGTATAGCAGATGACCTGGCCGGTGAGGATGAGGTCCGGGCTCCAGGAGAGACCCGGCCCGATGTCCGCCAGCCAGTGGGATAGCCGCTCGGCGAAAGCCTGCTCGCCCACGGCACCGACGATGAGCATGGCGAGGGTTATACCGAGCTGGCCGCCGGTTATGAATGTGTCGGGGTCATCGAGGTAGATCTGGACTTTCCGGGCGAGGGTGCCGCCCTTCTCGGCCAGTTCGTCTATCCTCGTTCGTCTCACTCTGGCAAGAGCCATCTCGGCAGCTACGAAGAAGGCATTGAGCAGAGTCAGAACCACTATCAGCAGGATGATAATTGCGAGCTCTTGTAAAGTCATGATCGGCGCAAGTCAGACAGGCGCCATTGTGCCCTCCTCTAAGCCGACCTCAGACCCGATGAGATCCCGGCACCACCAATGGGGAGGTTCGTCGCTGCTTTCGCAAGAGCCGGTGCTATGAGGTTCTTCCATCACTTTCCTGAGCTGACTGCAATCAAAAATCAGAGAAAATCCTTTATTATCCGCCGCTGAGTACGCCAGGGCTGGCTAATTAAACCAATCCTATCATAAGCTCCTGTATTTGTAATCAAGAGGTGCTTAACAGAGTTATCCTTTATCAACCTCGGCGGGCGCCGGGCGAGGTTATCGAGGTTATCAAGGATTTAGAAAAGCGCCGGCCGGGAGCTTCGCCCTGTGTGAGATAATCGCCGCATGCTGAAAACCCGTGCTCTTTTCGCTCTCTGCCTCTCCTTCCTGGTCACCGGTCTTGCCCCGGGCATACCGGCCGGCGCTGCGGACGGTCATGGCAGGCAGGACAATTCCGGGCGCAAGCTGGCGGTTCTCACCGCGGCCCCTGCGGAAGACGTCTCCGAAGAGCGCGAACTGGTGATCGATCTATCAGCCACCCGGGCCGGTCGCCTTCTCAATAAGCTCGGCAGTAGCGTATTTCCGGATTTCGAGACGAGACCAATCAATTTCAACCTCCCGGAGCTGCCTGCGGAGCTTCGCACCCTGACACAGGAGTGCCGGACGACTGGCAGCGCCACTGTGGGCTATCTTCGGGACCATGCTGTGCAGCTTGGCTCCTGGCTCGCTCAGTACATGCGTCAGATGGCGAGCCCACCCAGGGTGAGCCCGCTCACCGCTCCCTACCGGATCGATCGCGACCGCCTGGTGCCTTCCGATATCGGCGAGCGAACCAGCGGCCGCTTTGTCACCAGCGAGGGCCGGCTCAAGACTGTGGTGGCTCGCTGAGCTCTCTTTCTTCGATCTTTTCCCCTCTTGCCCAGGCCTGAGCCATGAGGACGGCGCCCAGGAGCTGGGCGCAGAATAGAGTGGAGGGGATGAAGAAAATCCCGACCAGGGTGAGCACGGGCACCACCAGCGCGAGCAGGACGAGACCGAGACCGATGAGCCAGGCGCAGAGGAAATCGCCGGGCTCTTCTTTGATGCGGGCCAGCACCGTGGAGAACTCGAAGCCGGCGGTCATGGTCTCTTTCTCGGCGAAATTGGCCATGAGGACGCAAGTGAAGAAATGCTGGAGCAGAGTGATTGCGCTGATACCGATAATGGTGGCAAGCGCGTAATAGATGAAAAACGGTCCGACAGCCTGTATCGAGCTCAGGGCTACACCGATGATCAATGCCGTCATGATCTGGGTGCAGGTGAGAAGCAGGAAGCCGGTGGCGATGGCTATCCAGCTCATTCCAGAAATGAATAGATCGGGCACGTCGCTCCAGTCCGGAAGCCGGGCGCTCTGATCTCTTATCTTGACTCGCATGACTCTGAGAATGTAGCCGGTATTCAGGGCCCAGAGCGAGACCGAAAGGGGAATCGCCAGGGGGAAAAGAAAGAGGAGCATCGAGGAGGCGTAAAAGACCCCTCCCAGCGCTGTCTTGAAGAGCCATTCCCTGTCCCGGAAATAGCGAGAGAGGGCGCGGTCCGGATCGAGTCCCCGGGACTCCGCTACCGCCGTACCGGTCTCTTTATCGTCCAGCACGCGCACCTCTCATCAAGTCGAGAATGTCGGGATTCTTGTCTTGAAAGCGGTTCAGGGTGTCCCGGTCGGTCATCTGGAACGATACCGGGGTGATCGAGATCATGTCCTGGTGAATGGCGTGGGCGTCGCTCGTCTCTTTCTCGCCTTCTTTGATGGCGTGACCGGCAAGCCAGTAATAGTCGTTGCCTCTGGGATCGTGACGGTGCTCGAACCAGTCGTTGTACATCCTCTGCCCGAGCTCGGTGAGGCGTATGCCCGCCAGCTCCTCGAAGGAGACGGCAGGCACATTGACGTTGAGGAGGATACGGGCAGGCAGCTCCAGGGCCGGGTAGTGCTCGACGAAACGAGCCATGAATTCGGCAGCCACGTCGAAGCGTCGTGGCCTGCCCTCATGGGCGAGGCTGACGGCGATGCTTCCGACGCCCATGAACGTCCCTTCCATGGCGGCGGCGACGGTGCCCGAATAAAGGATCTCCGAGCCGAGATTGGCACCATTATTGATTCCTGAGATCACCAGATCGGGTGGCTCGCGCATCAATGTGGAGATGGCCAGCTTCACGCAGTCGCTGGGAGTGCCGGTGGTGGACCAGGCTTTCTCGATCCGTCCCTCCAGCTCCACTTCCTGAACACGTAACGGTTTGTGTAAAGTGAGGGAATGCCCGGTGGCGCTGCGCTCCCGATCCGGAGCCACCACATAGATCGAGTGCCCATCATTCTCCGAAAGACGTCGTGCCAGCGCTCGGATGCCCGGCGCGAAAACTCCATCGTCGTTTGCTATCAGTATCTTCAAAAGGTGTCTCCGTAGCTGTCGATCTTATCTTAAGCGAGGTTGCTATCCGGTAATCAAGAAAGTACCATTCTCCAGTGTAAGCATAATTTAATTGGAGATCCCGATGATTGACTCCGTCTTCGAGCGGGCTGGTGAGTCGTTCTTGAACGTCATTCAACAGGCCATGGCCGAGTGTCTGAATATGAACCACCGCTATGTTTGCACGGAGCACCTCCTGATTGCTCTCACTGTCGACCCGGAGACCCTGGCGGCGGCGGCCCTTGCCACCAACAAGATGGAGGAGGAGTCCACCAGGGCCGAGGTGGAGCGTCATTTCAAAGACCAGCCGGAATCCGAGCTCCTCTATTCGGACCGTCCGGATATCGTCGAGTCTGGTTTCCCTCAGCCCGTGGTGGCTCCCCAGTCCGTGGAGCATCCCATCGGCTTCAGCGACCTGGCGGTTCAGGCTCTTCTCAGGGCTTTCGACTACTCTCTCTATTTCGGTCAGCCGGACATCGAGCCCATACACCTGCTCCTGGCTCTGATCGACATGAGCGACGCCACCTCCAGCAAGATCTTCGACGATATGGGGGCCAATCTCACTTTCTTGCGCCGTGAGACTCTGCAACTGATGGCTTCGGAGCTCGCGGTCTATCGCGAGCTGCCCGGATTGAGGGACTCCATGGTAAGCGGCTTGCGGGAGCTTATCGATCGTATGTACGGAGCGGTTCGCTCCCTGAATTCGCTCGGGCAAAGAAGCGGCTTGCGAATCGGCAACTTGCCAGCCCGGGCCGAGATCGTCCATCGCGTTTGCGTGGCATATTTCTCGGAGTTCCTCTGGAGCCAGGTGACTTTCCGGCGTTATCTGCTCGATGAGTCAATCTATCATTTCGCCGAGCGTACCGGTCCCCTCGACCAGGAATTGCTGGCTTCGGTGGTGTCGTCCGCCGCCCAGCACGTCAGGGAGGAGGTTCGCAGCGCCATCGAGTATATGCTGAGCAATGAGTACCGTCTTTTCGACCAGATGCTGGACGAAGCGGAATATGACGAGATCGGCAATGTCATCGAGGACCTCTGGTGGGCTCAGGGCGAAGAGATTGCGCTCAACGAGCTTTACAGCGAGGCCATGGATGATCACCGCCGCCAGCAGATGCTCGGTCTGCAAAAACGTCGTATCGAGATTTCTCAGCGCCTCGCCGAGCTCAAGGAGAAGCTTTGCGAGACCACGCGCCAGTGCTTCGAGCGCCGTTGCGTAACCCCGGCGCCGGAGTCCAGCGATTCCGCTTGAGCGCACCGCTGCTGGTGCAATGTCGAATTCTCATTTGAGAATAAAAGGGCACTTCTGGCAGAAAGCCTTGGGCAGGCAGGTTGGTCTTCCCTGGATATCGAATCCCTTCTGGATGCTGCAACGCAGGCCCGACCCGCAGGCCGGGCAGACCAGATCCCGGCTGCCGGCGAGAATCGATTCGCTCAGCTCGCTCAGGACGAATCTCTCTTGCTCGGCATAAACAGGATGAGCGCCCGAATCCGGTCTGAGCTCGGACTCGAGGAGCACGGACGGCTCGATATTGAGAGCCCTGGAGAGGACCTGCCGGTCCGAGGCGGATAGCCATGTCTCGACTCCGGCTTCGAGATCCTCGATCCTCTGCCTGCTCAGCCTGGTGGCTCTGGCGAGATCGAGCTCGGTCATATTCCGGTATTCGCGCAGTTGCTTGAGGCGCCCGGCCAGATTCTGGGCCAGCTTGATCTCGCTTGGTATCTGTCTTCTGGTTCGGGACAACGTCATGATCTCCAAATCATGATTGTATATTAGAATGAGCGAAAAACGAACAGGCTTGAATACCGACAGATTTATCCTCGAGAGGCGGCGCGATCCCGATAACCGATCGGGTTCTTCGGGCAGCAAGTCCGACACCGGCACCAGGGCGATCGCATCGAGCCGGCGCTTTTTAAAGAATCTCAATCAGTGCCTGCGGACTTACAGGAAGACCGGGAGGGACTTCTCACTGGGACTGCTCGTGGTGCTGCAGTGGCGGAAGCTGGAGGAGACCGGTGAGACTGCCCTCAAGAACAGCCTCATTCGCGCTCTCAAAGAAAAAGTGCCGGCTCTTCTGCGGGACAGGGACACGGTCACATGTCCGGCTCCGGCCGAATTCCTGGTACTGATGCCCGGGACCGGTCCGGCTGATGCGGATGCCGCCTGCCAGAGGCTGGCCACGGCTATAGCCGGGCTACCCCTGGGCACCGGTGGCAATAACTTCATGCCCGCCTGCCGGGTGGAAGTGATCAGTGCTTCGGCGCTTGCGGATCCGGATTTTCGGACGCTTCTAGGCGCGCTATCGGTGGACCTGGTGGGGGATGGCGACCTCTCTGTGGGCAAAGGACCGGGACGGGCCTTTAGCGGCTCCCTCAAACAGTGGCAGCTCCGCTTTCGAGTCCCCGAAACTACCGGTGAGTGCTATTTCGGCGAGGACCTCTGGGGCGACGGCAGTGCGGTTTTGATAAGGGTGGTTCCGGGCCCCTTTGCTACGGGGAGCGATGAGTTCCTCGAGAGACTGCGCGTCCTTCAGTCTCTGAGCAATCCAGGTATCGAGCCTCTTCTGGATTTTCATCTCGATCTCGAGGAAGAGAGCGAGGCGCGGATCTTTCTGGTGAACAGGGTACCGAGCCCGGTGGAGCTCAATGCCGGTTGCGCCGCGGGAGTCGATCCGGGAGCCTGTGTAAAGGCGGTTTGCGCCCGGCTCACCTATCTCTGGTCTCTGGTGCCGCCGGTGGTGCCTTCCCGTTTCGCCGATCTGAGGATCTATCTGACCGACGAAGGTGTCAAACTTCTTGGTTATGACCTGGATTTCGTGCTCGGCAGGGCGCCGTCTCCCGATTGCCAGTCCGCTCTGGTAAGCGAGCTGGCTGCTTTCGGGCTCGCTCTCTCGGCCAGGACCGGGATCACCCTGGCTTGTGATAGTCTCTTACAGGAGCTGGCTGCGGGCAATGTGCCGGAAGAGCTGGCTACCCTGTCCAGGTTCAAAGCAGCTCTCAAAGATCTTCTGTAATATGCTCGATTTCAACAAGCTCGTCGAACAGATTAAAGACGTCGGTAGCGACTCTCTCAAAGAGCCATCCGAGGAGAGCTCTCTTGGCGCCGCCATGTCGGTGCTCGAGGAGGCCTCTTGCGATCCGGGCGCTTTCGACGAGCGCATGCTCGACGCCGCAGAGCTTGTCCTCTGGCCGGTCGCCCGGACCCTCGAGCCTTTCGGCTCGACCTACCCCACCGCCGAGCCGCCTGCCGGGCACACGGTGGTAGCGGTGGACGGCTCCCAGATCATGCCCAGCCATCATGAAGTGCACAGCTGCTATCTCCTCAATGTCGGGCTTGCCCTGGTCTCTTATGGAGTCAAGCAGGCTCCCCGGCTCGAGAGTTTCCCCCGCCTTCATCACCGTCCAGAGGATCTGTATCCCCTGGTGGACCGCCGCCGTATGCATATCGACGAGCTTTTCGTATCCCTGGAGCGTACTGTGTACGAGCTCGAGATCCTCTCTTATCACAGCATCCTGGCCGGAGAGAGAGGGCTGCCGGTGGTCGCCTGTTTCGACGGATCCCTCATACCCTGGTCGGTGGAGAAGATGGCACCGTCATACCAGGATCGCTTTCTCGATCGCTTCGTCAATCTGATCAGGCAGTTCTCGGTAAACGGCATCCCTCTTCTCGGTTATGTCTCTCATTCACGGAGCTCGGACGCGGTCAATATGCTGCGTACTTTCGCCTGCCCCTTTGATCTGCCCGACTGCCGGAGTTATTGCGGCCATCTCAACGAAGAGGACTTTCCCTGCTCGAGGCTATGGCCTCTCACCGATCGCGCTCTCTTTCAGACAAAACTCAACAAATTTGAGAGAAGTAATCTCTTTCTCTCCGGGGCCAGGATGTCCACCTTGCTTCCCCGGGACGTCCAGGTCGGCTTCACTTATCTGAATACCGGCGCCGAGGTTGCCAGGCTCGAGTTTCCGGCTTACGTCACCGAGCGCCGTGAGCTGCTCGATCTGGCTCTGGCGGCTATCCGGGCCCAGGCGGTGAAGGGTCATGGTTACCCTGTCGCTCTGGCTGAGGCCCATAACCTGGCGGTGGTGAGGGCCAAGGACCGGGAGCGCTTTTTCGAGCTCATGGCCAGGCATCTGGTCGATATCGGGGTCAAAGGGGTCAGGACCAGCCCGAAAGAGCGCAACAAACGTATGGGTTTTGTCTGACCCGGCCATAGCCTAGAATTCTCGCCTACGTAATTACCCCATTTACTTCGGGCCTGGTAGCGCTAGAGTCTTGTCAAGAGATTCGTTGAGCCGCAACGATGGCAGGGGGATAAAGCAGTGTTCGACAAATTCAAGTATGTCTGGATGAGACTGACCGCCAAGGTCGACGGAAACCTGGCCCGGGAAGAGAGCATCGATCCCCGGGAGCTCGACACTGCCCGCCAGAGACTGGTGCGCCTGAGAGCCCGTCAGGACAATCTCACGTCCACGTCGAGCCTCGATATCACCTCGGTGCGCAGAAGAATCACCCAGGAGGTCGAGAGCAGAGATGTGGTCACCACCAGGCTCAGGGACCGGAGCGCCATCGGCAAATGGTTCGGCAGAGAAGACCAGGAGCAGAGCGGCAACTTCGATGCCATCGATTTCCACAACCGGGTCGCCGAGCGTCAGGTGGCTCGAAGCGCAGCCAACATTCTCGATCCGCTGCCGGCTATGGAGGATAGCTTCATGGCATTCAGCAAACCCGAAGAAGACCTTTTCGAGGAGAACGATCGGCTTACCCTCAGCGGTATTCACTACAGTGTCGATCCCATGGACGAGATGGAAGAGAGTTTTTCGGCTCTGCCTCTGTACCACGACGAAGACGCTCCTGTGAACAGCCTGGATCTAGAAGCCGATCGACTGGCCGAGCAACTTCTCCAGAGAACGCGGGAAAGCGAAGCCCTGGATTTCAGCCCAGTCCAGAATCAAGCCCAGAATCAAGCCCAGAGCCAGGCCGAAGACGAAGCCGAGTGCAATCCCTATCTGCATCTGCTTGGCGATCTCGAGAAACGCATGGCTGCCAACCGTACTCGCGAGAACTTCTGGATAGACTGATATACTTGACCGGTTTGCGATTGCGAGCCGGGTTCAGGGTCGAGATCCAGTGCGAGTCGAGATGTCAGTCAATCCAGGTGATCACGGACCGGCCTCGGCCTGTTCGCCCGAGTGTCTCACCGAGTCCTACTGGCGGAATCGCTTCAAAGATAGCCTCGACGAGCTCCGGACCGATCAATCGGTCAAACTGGTGGTCTACTGGAAGAACGTGGACGGTCATGATCGCACCATTATCGGTACTATCAATTTTCCGGGCATCGTCAGGAGACCGCCCCGGTATTGCCTTCTCGGATGCGGACTGGCCCTGAGAAAGCTCGGCTTTGACCTGGATGGCTATGCCCCTGACTATCTCTATCTCAATCCGGAGCGGACCCTGTGAAAGAGCCAGAAGAAAGAGAGAGTCGGGCATGGCAGGCAGTCTATCTGTGTTTCTACGATGGCGAGATTTACAGGGAGGCGGTTAGAAACTGGCGAGGGCTGGCATTTCGCTATTTGTGCCTGCTCATTCTCGCATCCTGGGCAGTCTTGAGCCTGCGCCTGCAGGTCTCGGTGAGCCGTTATTTCGACGAATTCGTCCTGCCGGTAATCGATGCGATGCCGGTGATGAGCGTCAACAAGGAAAAGATTTTCGAGATCGACAGGGATAGCCCTCTCGAGATAACGGATCCTCGTAACGGCCGTCTCCTGATCCGTTTCGACCTGGCGCAGAGACCTGTCATGCCTGTGGCCCGGGATGACGGTATCTTCGTTTTCCGGGACCGATTCTATCTGCAGTACAGGGGACGCCAGAAAGAGGTAGAGTTCACGGAGAGCTGGCCGAGCAGTTTCGATCCTTCCACCTGGAAGCAGCCTCTCATTTATGTGAGAAACTTCGCGGCCCCCGCCCTGTTCTGCATCTTCGCCGGCGCCTCGCTCCTGGCAGAACCTTTGAAGGCTCTAATTCTGGGACTGCTGGGCAAGATCCTGGCTCATCTGAATCGCCGCCCGCTTTCCTATCCCCAGCTTGTCAGGCTCTCGGTCCTGGCTATCACCCCTGCTTTACTAATCGATACGCTCCAGCGTCTCTTCGCCGTCTCTCTCCCGCACTGGCATCTTCTCAGCCTGTTGCTCACCCTGGGCTATCTGGTCTATGGCATTCGCTCCATCCCGGTCTCCATTAACCGGGTTTCAGGCCCTTTACCGTGATAAGATCCCCATCGATAGTCTGAACCCATCTTTTGCAGTAACAGGGACTTCGATCATGGTAGCTGTTGTCGACGAAATTCTCCCCCGGTCGAGCGATATCTATGATATCGGTTTGAAAGTGGCAGGTGGCGCCAGGTTGGACCGCCAGGACGCCATCAGGCTCTATCAGTGCCGGGATATGCTCGAGCTCGCCGCTCTCGCCGAGTTCGCCCGCTCCGCCAGAGCCGGTGCCGGCCGCGAGCGTTATGTCTACTACATCCACAACATGCATCTCAATCCGACCAATTTCTGCGTCGAGACCTGCCGGTTTTGCTCCTACGCCAACCCCGGCGCCGAGGGGTATACCTGGTCGGTGAGCCAGGTCCTTGACGAGGCGCGTAAGGGTATAGAGCTCGGTATCAATGAGATTCACATGGTCGGCGGTCTCAATCCAGCTTGTGACCTGGCTTATTACGAAGACATCATCAGCAGTATCAAGAAAGAGTACCCGCATATTCATTTGAAGGCTATGACGGCGGTAGAGATCGAGTATCTCGCCAATCTCGAAGGCATCTCCTATGAGGCGACTCTCAAGCGTCTCATCGCTGCCGGGCTCGGCTCAATGCCCGGAGGGGGAGCCGAGATTTTCGACGAGTCCGTGCGCGAGCGTATGGCGGTGAAGAAGACGCCCGCTTCCACCTGGCTCGAGATCCATGGTATCGCCCATGGTCTCGGACTCAAGACGACTGCCACCATGCTCACCGGCATCGGCGAGAATATCGAGAATAAGGTGGACCACATGCTTCTCATGAGAGAGCAGCAAGATCGCTCCGGCGGTTTCATGTGTTTCATCCCGCTCAAGTGTTATTACGAGGGCACCACAATCAAGGACGAGGTCAGGGAGCCCGGAAGCGAGGACCTCCTGAGAGACATCGCCGTATCGCGTCTTCTCCTGGATAATTTCCCCCATATCAAGGCTTACTGGATCCAGCTCGGACAGTCCCTTGCCCAGGTCGCTCTGGCTTTCGGCGCCGACGACATGGACGGCACCATTCTCGAGGAGAAGATCACCCATGCGGCCGGAGCCAAGACTCCTCTGCAACTGGCCAAGGAGAAGATGGAAGAGCTCATCGTCTCAGCCGGATATATTCCCGTGGAAAGAGACACGGTCTACAACATCAAGCGCGTGGTGGACTCAGAGAGTGACCACGCCGAGCCCGAGTCCCTGGACAGGCGGGTAGCGGCGTTGCTTTCCTGAGAGGATACCAAAAAATCACATACAGTCATTAGACTTGGATCTGTCCAGTTCCCAGGTCATTGTCTGCAAGCGCATGACTCCTCCCCTCGAAGTCGGCAATAACTCATTTGTAGCCAGAGAAGCCGCGGAGCCCAGGCCTCCGGAAAAGGGCCGGCTGGCCGATGCCGGAGCGGATCCCGATCCGATCCGGGGATTTCTGCGCAGCGATACCGCCAGCCAGTACCTGCCTTCGATTCGAGTAGCGGACAAATCCAGTGACTATTTCGGCTTGAGTGGCGAGGTCGGGCTCGGGGCGCTCGGCGACTGGAGAACTATGGCTGGAATCGGTGCCGGAACCGAATCAGAATCAGAAGTGGAAAGTGTCTTGCCCCGGTTGGCCGGTCGAAAATCAATCGGAGGATTCGACCCGGAAAAGCAGAAGATCACCGATGTCCAGGCGGAAGGGGATGCGAGCCTGAGGCTCACACTCTCCGACGGCAGTATCATACGCAGCCGCGGCGACGGCTCTTCCCTTGTTTATCCCGACGAGAGCGCCTTCAAGAGGGATCATCCAGCCACCGTCCACCGCAAGGGCAAAAAGAGCTTCGAGATAAACTGGGACGAAGAAAAGAACAGGATCAAGGACATCTCCCTGAACCAGCACTTTTACCAGGTGAGAGACGACGTCTGGTCTACCGACCCCGCCGCCAAGACTGGCTGGCATGGTCGCATGGAGCTGGACGGTCGGACCGGTGAGCTCAGGATCACGCCGCTGTCAGGAAGAGACGCCAATGTCACCACAGTGAGCCGACCCGATGGCAGGACCGAGACCCTGAAGCCGGATGGCTCCATGTCGATGGATCTGCAGTTCGAAGGTGAGGACGGCAACCGCCAGTTCGAGTTCGCTTCGGGGTTTCCGCCCGGCGGGGGCACTTTGAAGCCGCAGAAGATGACGGTGGATGCCGATGGAAGCAGGAGCGAGTATGTTCGCAGAGCCGACGGCAAGTACGAGCTCGACGGCAGGGTCGTGGACGCTGATATTCAGGTGGAAAGAGACTCCGAGGGACGCTACTCGTATAGTTTCGTCGATCGGGGAAGCGGCTTCGAGAAACGTTGCCGTGACGGTTTCGTCTCGGTGGAGGACCCGCTGAACAAGCTGAGCACGGTCAAGCGGGACGGAAGATATGAGAGCGTCAGCGAAGCAGGCTCGGATTATAGCTTCGTCCACGACGGAGATGGACAGCTCGAGAGCTTCGAGGATCACGGCGCCAACCGGCTCTGGACCAGGGATGCGAGCGGCGCACTAAAAGACTCTCCTCTCGATGCCACAAGACCCTATGAAAGCCCCGGCGCTATCGAGGCGGCGATTGTCGGCAACAACGATCTCGACGGACTGCAGAAGTCCCGCATGCTCAGAGACGCCCGCACCGTCGCTGGCAGAGACGATCTCCCGGAGACCGAAAAACAGGAGTTCTTCAAGCAGGCTCAGCGTCTGCTCGATACTCCCCCGGGTAGCAAGATGACAGCCAAACAGCGGGCTGATCTCGGCGAGCAGCTTCTCTGGCACGCTGCCCGACCGGAAAGGAACGAGCAGGGGCATCACTCTACCTGTAATGTCACCACTGTCAGAGGCATGTTCCTCTATGACAGACCCTCCGTTGTCGGCAAAGTGGTGGCGGATGTCAGCGAGACCGGTGCGATCAAGACTCACGACGGAAGCACGATCAGACCACCGATGTCATCGCTTCTTCCCCGGGAAGGCAGTTCTGAAGCCAGGTTCCCGCCCCAGCCAGGGCAGCGTACCTGGCTCGGCCAGGTCTGGGATGTCACCGCTGTCAATACCTACTATCAAAGACAGACCACCGATCCCACCGGACAGCGAGTTCCGAAAGGCTCGCTCTATTTCAAACAGGAAGCTCCTGACGGCGGTTCGGATCATGGCGAGAGAATCTGCAAACAGATTAACGGTACCGAATATGTGCTGGGCAAACGAATGAACGGCAACGGCGTTGTCGCCGATTTCAATGGCCCGAATATGTACGAGGATCGCTTTCTGGACGTGTACCATCAGCTCAGCGGTGAGATTCCTTCGGGAAGGATGCTCGCGCACCAGGACAAATATGTGGGCGATCGATCACGATTCAAGGCGCTCGGGGGCGTTTCAATAGACAGCGAAGGCAACCTCGAGCAGGCCCTTGCCGGTGCTCATTTCCCCGTCATCGTCAAATTGAACACCGGTCTTGTCGAGCTGAGAAAACGGGAGCAGGATCGGCTGGATCGAGGCGAGGATCGCTCCGGCGTCACAAGACCCGCAGGCGGCGAGCACGTGCTTCTGGTCACCGGCTACGACCCGCAGAGCAAGACCGTCAGCGTGGATAACTCCTGGAGCCCGATTTATGATTTCCGTAGCCGTGCCGAACTGGCTTCTGCCGGAATCGACGCCGACCGCAAGGTGGCAATGACTGTCCGCGATTTGTATGACTCCATGAAAGACACCACCGCCGGTGAGAGCTACAGCTGGATCTGGCGGCGCCGCTAATGGTGTCACAGGCGGTGCTATTACTCAAAGGGAAATCTGACCGACCTGCCCGCCCCTTTTGATAATCAGGATCGCCGGCGCTCCTGTCTTGCCGGCCAGGACTCTGGCCAGGTCGTCCAGGGAGGATACCGCCATGCCGTCGGCGGAAATGATCACATCGCCTATCTCGACCCCGGCGCGAGCGGCTCGCGATCCGATACCGACAGTGGTGACGACTACGCCCTGAGGCTGTGCTTGCGCCAGGATCCCGAATGAGGGAAGGATAGAGCCTGCCTGCATCTGCTGGGGGATCTGCTGCATCTGCTGGGGGATCTGCTGCATCTGCTGGGGGATCTGCTGCATCTGCTGGGGGATCTGCTGCATCTGCTGGGGGATCTGCTGCATCTGCTGGGGGATCTGCTGCATCTGCTGGGGCATCTGCTGCATCTGCTGGGGGATCTGTTGCATCTGCTGGGGGATCTGTTGCATCTGCTGGGGCAATTGCTGTCCCGGCTGTTGCCACGCCGAAAGCCCCGTTTGCTGCTGTTGCTGCTGGGGAGGGCGCTGCTGTGGTTGCTGTGGTTGTTGAATTTGCTGAGGCTGCTGTCTCGGCTGTGTTTGAGCCCGGGGCTGACCGTCCGGAGGGCGTTTCTGCCCGGACTTCTGTGCTTTTTTCAGAGTCGCTTCATGCTGGCGCTCGTTTTTCTTCCATTGAGAAGCCATCTGCTCCTGCTTCTTCTCGTCTTTTTTGACGACATCGTTCAGTTTTTTGTAGGCCGTCTCGTAGCGCGCCTCATGAGGGTCGAGCTTGTAGGCCTTTCGGTAATAGTCCAGCGCCTGAACCGGGTTCTGCATGAGCAGATAGATGGTGCCGATGTTGTACTTATAGAGCGCCTTGTCCGGATATTTCTGCTCGAGCTGCTTGTACAGATCCATGGCGGAAATATACTCCTTGCGTCTGAATGCCATGGCCGCGCGTCCGGCCATCTCGTCCAGCTGAGCATCGGTGCCCTTCTTCTCGACTTTCTTCTGCACCACCACAATGGCATCTTTGTAGTCCATATTGTCGGGATTGAGATCGGCTGCTTTGTTGTACTCGGCAAGAGCCAGGGAGAATTTCCCGCGGGCTTCTTGAACTACGCCCAGGCTGAAATGAGCTTCGGGATTGCCGGGATCCAGCCTGATTGCCTGCTCGAATTTATCGATGGCTGCCCCGGCATTCTTCGCTTTCCAGAAAGATATGCCTTCGTTGAGAAGGGTTCTGATTTCGGCATCCCGGGCTTTCTGCACGGCCAGTTTCTGGCGCTCGGCAGCGGCCTCCGGGTCTTCGAACTGGGTTTTACCCGGGTTCGGGTAAGGATCCACGGTTTTTTTCGTCTCTTCGACTGGCGTCGGTGCCGGTGGCTCTGCCTGATTGAGCATGGGATCGGCTACTTCGAATATTTTCTTGAGACGCTCTTCCAGGCTGTCAGAGAGAGCTTCCCCGAAAAAGCGCTTTTCGATTCGGGTCAGGCGACTCTCCAGCTTCTCCGAATAGGTCTTGAAAAAAAGCTTCTTTTCGATCTGGTCGACTTTCTGATAATCACTCGGGCTCGGCTCTGCGCCTGCCGGGCTCCCCGGGAATACGAAGAGCAGGGCGGCAAGCACGGCTCCGCTCAGGGATACTCCTCTGTTGTTACGCCAGGGCATGAGTCGACCTCCAGTATGAGATTAATGCTAGCATCTAATCAAGCCCTTGCGCATTTCGGTGTTTTGCGGCATAGAGACGGGCGCGCAGACGAAATATACTGTAGTTGTGGCCGCAGCAGGAGAAAGTTATGGGTCGGGCTTTGGACGATGAGGAGCATTTCTCGCGGGAGGAGCTGTCCTACTGGCTTGCCTTCGATTGTCTCACCGGCGCCGGGGTGGGGATCAAGAAAATCCTCCAGCTCATCGAGCGCTTCGGCTCTATCAAGGAGGCCTGGCAGGCGACCCCTTCCGAACTCCGTCATGTGAGAGGTTTTGGCGAGGAGCTCATTGCTGCTTTCAATGCCCGGCGCAAAGAGATTGATCCCGAGCGGGTTGTCGAGCGATTTAACAGAACCGGGGTCACTGCTCTACCCTATTCCCATCCCTGTTATCCGTCCAGGCTCAGGCATATAGACAATCCCCCGGTGATCCTCTACATGAAGGGTGGGCTTGCGCCGGAGGACTTGCGAGCGGCTCTGGCGGTGGTGGGCACCAGAAAGCCGTCGACATATGGATCGCGTGTGGCCAAGCAATTCTCCCACGATCTGGCCGCTTCCGGTGTCACCATTGTTAGTGGTATGGCGGTGGGCATCGACTCTCTGGCTCACTGGGGAGCGCTCGAGGCCAGCGGCAGGAGTGTCGCGGTTCTCGCCTGCGGCGTGGATATGTGTTATCCGTCCTCGAATCAGCGGCTCTATGACAAGCTCACCCAGGCTGAGCACGGCGCGGTGGTTTCCGAGTTCTTTCCGGGCACGCCGCCGGAGCGCTGGCGCTTTCCTGCCCGCAACCGGATAATCGCAGGCATGTCGGATGCAATTCTGGTTGTGGAGGCCGGCGAGAAATCCGGTGCGCTGATCACAGCTGAGATAGGATTCGTCGAAGGGCGGCAGGTTTTCGCAATCCCCGGAAGAATCGACAGCCGCACCTCGGCAGGCACCAACAGTCTCATCTGCAATCTCAAAGCTCAGGCTGTCTCCGATTACGGTCGAATCCTCAAAGAACTCGGCTGGGAAACCTCGTTCAGGGCGGAGGCAGCGCCTACCATAGTGGAGCTCTTCGGCAGGGAGAAAGAAATCTTCGAGATGCTATCGGCGGAGCCGGTTCATTTCGACTATCTCAGCCAGATGTCAGGGATGGGGGCTGGAGAGCTTTCTGCCACCCTGACCATGCTGGAGCTGGCCGGCATCGTCACCCGACATCCCGGCGAATGGTTCAGCAGAGCCACTGTTGCGGAGGTCCTCCAGTGAATCCGCTAAATTTGATTTATTGATAGAAAATAGGGAATACAATTAAAGGCGGTATGGGTTGAGCACTGGCTGATTCACCTCGACGCTCAGCAACCGGCGTTTTTGCCTGTCATGAAGAAATTGTCCAGACAGGCAAAGATTGGTGACACTACCGTCCGATAATCCCTTTTGCGTTTACAACTAGAAAGGTAGAGGGGTAATTAGATCCTAACTGGAAGCGGGCAATTCGCAGCAAGGGGCAGGCAGCACCACTTCAATGAAACTTTGTCTTAGATGTAACCAGTATTTCTCGGAAGACGTGGATGTCTGTCCGCAGGATTCAGCCAAACTCGAGCCTGTAGGCAAGGATCCTCTCATCGGAGCGTTGATCAAGGACCGATATGTAGTCGATTCGGTCATTGGTAAGGGCAGCAGCGGTATCGTGTACAAGGCCACCCGGCTCATGATGGGCGGGGAGGTGGCGGTGAAGGTTATTCACAGCTATCTCGGAGCCGACGGATCGTCCCTGGACCGACTTCTGAAAGAGTTGAAGGCTGCCGAGAAACTTCGCCACCCGAACATCATCACGGTCTGGGAGTCCGGCGTCACCGATGACGGTCAGCCGTTTCTGGTCATGGATTATCTCGAGGGTGTCACCCTGGCCGACCTGATCAAATCGAAGGGCGCCCTTCATCCCAGCCGAGTCCTCGGTATCGGGGGGCAGGTTGCCGATGCTCTCTGTCACGCCCACGACCAGGGTCTGATCCATCGTGATATGAAACCCGAAAACGTCGTTCTCGAGGAGAACGAGAGCCACGGCGACTATGCCAAAGTGCTCGATTTCGGTATCGCCGATACTCCGCAGGACAGTGCTGCCCGGGCTCGGTTCAACAAGCCCAAGACAGTGGCAGGCTCTCCGGCTTATATGAGCCCCGAGCAATGCCAGGGCTACGAGCTCGATTTCACGAGCGATCTCTATTCGTTTGCAGTCATAGTTTTCGAAATGCTCACCGGAAGACGGCCTTTTCTGGCGCCGGATCTGATGAAACTCATGTACAAGACGGTTACCGAGGCGGCTCCGACCATGAGCTCGGTGAGACCGGACCTGGAGTACCCTCCGGAAATCGAAGAAGTGGTGGCCCGAGCCCTCTCCAAGAATCCAGCCGAGCGCCAGCCTTCCGTGAGACAGTTCTGGAAGGATTTCGAGTCTGCCTGCCAGAAGACCGGTTTCGGACAGAAGCGCGCCAAGTCAATGGTGACCGACAATATTCCCTTCAATCAGCACGAGATCTTGCCCACGGAGCGACTCCTGGAGCCCCAGCCCAAAAAGCCCCAGTTCGCTGCCGGTCCTGAGGACATGATGGAGCTGATGATGCCTCCTACCCCTCCGGCTCGGCCGGCGGATTCAGCCAGCCCGAACCCGAGCAGCCTTCCCGCTTCCGGTCCTGGACCCGGCGCTGCCACCCGTGCCGCGCAACCGGCGCCGCCGCCTGCTCCCCCCGCCCGGCCTGCTCCCCCACCCCCACCCCGGGGCGCCTCCTCCGATGGGGTGTCCAAGCCGCCTCCCCCTCCAGTCGCGGGCAAGCCAGGCGGACCGCCGCCTCTGCCTCAGGCGAAAAAGCCTTCCGGACCGCCTCCACTTCCGGCTTCGAAAATGCGTGCCAATGTTCTGGAAGGCTCCAGGAATGCGGGAAGCAAGCCGACAAGGCCGGGCTCGGACGCGGGCACCAGTTCCGGTCCGAATTCGGGCACCAGTTCCGGCACCAGCTCTTCGAGCCCGCCGGAGCGGGGCAGCCAGCCGGCGCCAACCCTGAGCCCCACCAATAGCCGCGAGGCCAGCAAGGAAATGCGGTCGAAGCCTCCCGGGTCGACCTCGTCTCGTCTAGCCGCCCTGGTAAAAAAGCCGGCGGGCAGCCGACCTCCAGAAGGCAGCAGCAGTAGCGGCGGTAGCCGGACGCCTCCGGCACCAGCGAAAGCGGAAGCCCGCCCGCCCTCTGTATACAGTTATGTCCCGCCCCAGGAAGAGAAGCCCCGTCCTCGTCAGGAGGAGCCGCGCAAGGCACCTGCTCCTGGACCTCGCCCAGGCTCTCCGGAGCGTCCCCGGGGCGAGTCCCGCAAGGACGGGCGATCCGGTCCCGGGCCGGCAGGCCCTGCTCCCGGTAAATCAGGTCCTGATCGACCGGCTTCCCGCCCCGGCGGCCAGCCGACCAGACCCGGCCCAGTAGCCAGTTCAGTAGCCAGTTCAGGACCCAGTCCCGCTCAGGAGCGGAGCAAGACCCCTGCTGTGAAGGCCTCTGCCGAAAGACCCTCCGGCGAGAGAGCCTCCGACCTGGACGGAAACCTTCCGGCATCGGACAAGCCTCGTACTGCCAAGGCGCCTGAGGATAGACTTTCCAAGTTCAGCTGGGACGATGAAGTCGAGGCTCTGAAAACAGGTAACTTCATGCCCGTTACCGGCGCGGAGGTGCCGGAAATGGAAGGAGGCACTTGGCCGGACGGAACTCCTCTGACCCAGCCCCCGCCCCAGGGGTATCCAGGCCACCCGATGCCGCCTTATCAGTACTGGGCACCCGGGCAGGCGATGCCCGGGCAGCCGATGATGCCGCCGGGTTACGATCAGGCGACTTCTTATCCGCCCGGAATGATGATGCCCGGACAGCAGATGCCACCTGGTTACGACCAGTCCATGTCCTATCCGCCAGGAATGATGCCTTATATGCCTGGCTCCGGTGCTTATCCTCAGATGCCACCATATATGCAGCCAGGTCAGCCGATGCCCCCAGGCTATCCACCGGGCCAGCCCATGCCTCAGTATCCTCAAGGCTATCCACCCCAGTGGCAACCAGGGATGCCGCCCGGTGCTCAACCGGGAATGCCGCCGGGAATGCCGCCGGGAATGCAACCGGGAATGCAACCGGGAATGCAACCGGGAATGCCGCCGGGAATGCAACCGGGAATGCAACCGGGAATGCCGCCGGGAATGCCGCCGGGAATGCAACCGGGAATGCAGGAGCCACCGTCAGGTTTCGATACCCCGGCTCTACCCAGCTTTGATGATCAGGATTCTTCTCCGGCTTCGCTTTTGTCCGATGAGATTGTTGCTTCATCGCCTGTATCCTCCGGACCAGAGGAGACTTCAGAAGACGACGGGCCGTCTCCGATCAGCGCCTTGTATGAGGACAGAGAAGAGAGCCAGTCCCCGCCTTCTGCAAGCGATTTGTTCGGTCCGGACGAGACCGTATTGCCGGGCGGCGATGTCTTGAAAGGGTCAGTCGATAAAGGTAGCGTCGATAGCGCTGCTCCCAAGAAGAAAGGCACCGGCCTCGGTGCGCTTCTCGGTGTTATCGCCGGAGATGATGAGGAAGAAGCAGCTCTTGGCACCATGCCTGGTGGCTTCGTCGATCCTGGTGCTCCCGGCGAAGGATTCCAGTCCATCGACTTGAGCAAGGGCCAGAAACTCTTCGACGGCATGAAAAAGGACAAGGACAAGGACAAGGCTCTTGGCGCTCTGCTCGACGCCGTCAAGGAAGACGAGTCCAAGATCGGGCGGATGCCAGAAGCTACCAATCCGATATCTGCCGCGGTGGACGATATGTTCCCGGACGACACCATGTCATCCGGCGCTGCGCCTGGGGGAAGACCCGGCAAGAGCTCGGCTCGGACATCGCTCAACAGCATGCCCGAAGCTACCAATGAAATTTCCGATGCTGTCGACAAGTGGCTCGACGACGTCGCTGACGGTGGCCAACTGGGGAGTGACGCCCCGGATGAGAAACCGGCTGCCAATCTTGGGATCTCGCAAGCTGCTGCCAAACTCTCGGAGGTCCTCATGAGTGCCGATGGTGATGATGTTTCTTCCGACACCGGCAGCGCCTCGGGCTTTGCCGCCAGCGGTCAGCCTGGATTCGCTGCCGGTCGCGAGCGTCCCAATCCCTCCACCTCCACCTCCGACGCTCTGAGCCGGCTGCTCGAAGCCGCCAATAAGGCGCCCGAATCGGTGGAGGGAGGCCAGAGTCCTCGTATCTCTTCTTCTCGCGAAGTGACCTCGCTTTTCGAAAGCAGTGATGATTTCAATCGCGATGAACGGTATACCGGTCAACCAGGCGATAGTGCTTCGCGGGTCCGGGGATTCGGTGGGAACCAGAGCACCGGCGGAGGGATTCCCAGTGCCGGCCAGCCCATGGGCGAGCCAGGCGGCGTCGGAACATCTTCCAAGTACGACCAGGACGCCGTAGCCAGGCGGATAGCCGAGCTCAACAAAAAGCTCGACGCCCAGTCTCTGGGTAACCTCGACGCAGAGCTTCCGGAAGCGCGCGAGCCGGAGCCTTCAATCATTCCTGATAACGCCAGCCGTCGTGACGTGGTCAATCGCATCATGGAGGAGCACGCTCGCGGTCAGCAGCAACCCGAGGAGGATTACTCCCAGTACTCTCAGCAGGCGGGTGGTTTCTCCCCGGCGGATCTCGAGAATATCAGCAATAATCGACTGGCCGCCATGGCGGAGGCGGAGGCAGGCCGCTCCCGTGGCAAGAATCTCCGCAGTCGGCAGGGAAAAGGAGTGGGTTTCGATTTGAAGACACCGGTCCTGGCATTGCTGGTGATCGGCGGAGTCGGTTATTTCGGCTTCACGCAAAATTGGTTCGGCAAGCTTCCCGAACTTCTGTCCGGCGTTACTTCGATGATTCCCTCCGGAGGCGGAAAAGGCGATGATGTCGCCGCCCGAGACAAAGAGATTGCCGCCGAGTTCGACAAGTTCTACAACCAGGGTCAGATCAGCAAAGCCGTGGATATACTCGAGAGCTACAACGACAAAATGGAGCTCTCCCCGATGCTCGGCGAGCGCCTGGACAAGGGCTATATAGCCCTGGCGACATGGAAGGGCGAGCACGATGCTCGAGACGAGGCGGTGGAAATTCTCAAGTTGATTCCCGAGTACTCCGACAAGTATGACGAGGCAAAGTCTCTCATCAAGAAGTTCTCCAAAGAGACAAAATCATCCAAGAAGTCGTCTTCGAAGAGGCGCAAGAAGCGCCGTTAGGCGTCGCGCCGGGAAACAAGAATATGAAGCTTTGCCTCGAGTGCAATATTCACTTTTCGGAAGATAATGACAGCTGCCCCAACGACGGGAGCAAGCTCATTCCCGTGGGCAACGATAAGCTCATCGGTGAGCTAGTCGGGGACAAGTACAGGATCCTCTGTCATGTGGGGAAAGGGTCAATGGCGGTCGTCTACAAAGCGATCCAGGAGTCGACCGGTCGTGAGATGGCTGTTAAGATGCTCCACCAGTTTTTAGGGTCCAAAGAGGACTCGGTGAAGCGTTTCCATCGAGAAGCCAAGGCAGTGAGCTGCCTTCACCACACCAATATCATTCATCTATACGACTTCGGTATGATGCCGGATGGTCAGCCTTATATCGTCACCGAGTTTCTCGACGGTATGACCCTGGCCGAGCTACTCAGGCAGAGAGGCCAGCTCACGGTCAAAGAAGCGCTGCCGCTCTTCGAGCAGGTTCTCGAGGGTATCGCCGAAGCGCACAAGAATCGTGTCATACACAGGGACCTGAAACCCGACAACATCGTCCTTCAAGAAGTCGACGTCAAGCTGCCCATCGACAGCGAGAATTTGATCAAGCACAACGGTGTCAGAGTAGTCGATTTCGGTGTCGCCAAAATGTGGGGAGAAGCCGGTGGTTCCTCGGCTTCGCTCACCCTGGAAGGAAAGGTTTGCGGCAGTCCGGCCTATATGAGCCCGGAACAATGCAAAGGTGCCGAGGTCGATGCCCGCTCCGATATTTATTCACTAGGTGTAGTCTTTTTCGAGGTACTCACGGGACAGAGACCTTTCGCTGCTGATGATCTGATGGCGTTGATGCTCATGCATGTCAACAAGGAAGCACCATCCATAGGGGCAATGATGCCGGATGTCACTTTCCCACCCGGATTGAGCAATGTGATCATAAAAGCTTTGAACAAGAACCCGGAAGACAGGCATCAGAGCGCCGAGGAATTCTGGCACGAAATTGAGGCAGTCTGCCGGGGACGCCGAATCATGATGGATGCAAAAGATAATCCAGCCGAGGACTGGATACCATTCACCGGTTCCGGTTCCTCCAATCTATCCCTGTCTAACAGGGCCGGTGGCGGCGAATGGACACTCAACGAATCGGCGAAAGCCGGCGGAAGCTCTCTTCTTAACGAAGCCTACGATTGGTCTCGCGCTACTTCCGAAATGTCCTCGGTCAAGAAGAAAAAGAAATTCTCGTTCGGAATGACGGAGATAAAATCGGCTGTCTATATCGCTGTCACCATACTCTCAGTAATCTATGTCGGTCAGGCCTATACAAACTGGAATGATGCTCGTATCGCTATCTCTCTCTTTGAAAGCGGCAATTATGATGGTTGCATACAGATATTGAAGGGGCTCGAGGCGAAGAAGTCCCTCTCAAATGACTTGAGAGAGCGAATGAACGATTCCTATTTCCGCCTCGGTAGCGATTATGCGAACAAACGGGATTATAAGAAGGCGATTACAGTTCTGGAGAATATTCCAGGATCTTCTCGATTTGCCAAAAAGAGCAGTGCCTTGATTGCCAAGTGCAAGCAGCGTTTGAAATAACTGCCGCCCGATTGGGGATTGGCTGGTCTTTGGAAGTTCAACCGATATCGGTTGAACTCCTCAAAGTGAGAGGTCAGGTAGAACGAAAAGGCTGCGAGCATTGGCCGCGCAATGGTCGGCGATTTGCTCCAGGGATTCTTCTCTGAGTTCCGCTAGCTTTTCAGCCACCCACCAGACGAAGGAGGGCTCGTTTCTCTTCCCTCTCATTTTCTGGGGCGCAAGGAAGGGGCAGTCGGTTTCTACCAGCAGTCGGTCTTTTCGTACGAGGGGAGCACAGGCCTGTATATCCCTGGCATTTTGAAAAGTGACAATACCTGAGAATGAGACATAGAAGTCGAGCTCCTCTACAAGGGGCATGATCGCAGGCGATCCTGTGAAACAATGGAAAACACCTCTGAGACGGTGGTCCTGTTCTTCTTTCAGAATCTCTATAGCCTCTTGCCAGGCATCGCGGCAGTGGACGATTACCGGCTTCTGGCTGTCTCTGGCAATCTGTACCTGCTCGCGAAATGCCTTTAGCTGCTGTTCTCTATCGCTGTGGTTATAGTAGAAGTCGAGTCCGCACTCCCCCACCGCCACTACTTTTTCTTCTTCGAGGCTGTCGCGCAGTCTGGCAGCCAGTGATGCGGACCAGTCTTTCGCTTCATGAGGATGTTGACCGACGGCGATGTAGAGATTGTCATAGCGGCGAGCCAGCTCTCTGAGTTCTTCGAAATCGTCTACTGTTACTGCCGGGTTCACCATTTGACAGACCCCCGAGGCAAAGGCCCTGTCTATGACCTCTTCCTGATCTTCTTTGAAGTATTCGGTGACGACATGAGCATGACTGTCGACAATTCCTCTGGCGGTTCGCGGAAGCTGGTCTGGAGTGGCTTCTTTCATTTGGTCCTCGGCGGCTTTATGGGGAAAATGCGAATTTACTTTTTAGAGAAATGGAGTACATTAACATAAGAGGTATTTAATAACCTGCTTCAATATCAACGGACTGCCCAGATATGCATATCAAAAGACTCGGTTATCTAGCTCTTCTTCTGATGATTGCCCAGGTGCTTACCGTACCGGCGTTTGCCGGTTCAAAGAATAGCAGCAAAGACGGCAAGAAGAAGTTCGAGTTACAGGCGATCAACTCGAACTATATCAATACCGAGTCAGGCCCGAGCCTCAGCCGCGACGAGATAGAAAATGCCGGAGATCCTTTTGGAGAGAAGGGTTTCGATGCTCCGGAGGCGGCTTTCGATGTGCAGGGTCCGCAGTCCGAGCAGGCTCCTTTCAATCTAAATGTCGACCAGGGGGGCGGTTTTGACGGTCAGAACATGCCTCCGGTCATGGATCAGGCGCCTCCGGTACAGCAGGTACAGGAGCCCATGCAGCGCCAGGCTCCGACGGCGGCAGTGGATCCCAATGATCCGGACAGCTCGCGTGAGATGCAGCTGGCCTGGGACCAGTGGCACCGGCGGGTGGCTGAGGGTATTTATTTCAAGTTCAATGCCCTGGCCAAGACAGCTTTTGCCCGTAATCGCAGCAAGCTCTGTTGTCAGGTCGCTTATACCGTCACCAGGAACCACCAGGTGGGCAATATAATCATGATCCGGAAGAGCCCCAATCTTATCTTTAATACCCTGGTTTTCGGCGTGGTCAAGTCCATGAACGGCAGCCCTATTCTGGAGTTTCCCATGGGCTCGAGACGCATGAGCGTCGATAAGACCGGAACTTTCCTCTGGAATTTCCAGGTCGACGGCTTCAAATATCAGACTGGCGACAGCGAGCGCGTGGGCCAGTAGAATTCGCTATCATCTACAAGATGAATTCGAAGTTACAGGACCTGGCAGAAAGACTCGCTGAGATTGTCGGCTCGAGCTATGTTCTTTCGGCGCCCGAGGATCTGGCGGTCTATGATTGCGACGCCGAGACCCTCGACATCGCCAGACCCGATCTGGTGGTGCTGCCCGGCTCCACTGAAGAGGTCGCCGGGGTGGTGAAGCTGGCTCACGAGTGTGGGCTTCCGATTGCTCCCCGGGGCGCCGGAACCGGCCTCTCCGGGGGAAGCACCACGATCATGGGCGGGATCAGCCTGGTGCTGACCAGAATGAAGCGGATAATCAGGGTCGATCCCGGAGAGCGCCTGGCGGTGGTGGAGGTTGGCGCCACCAATCTATCCGTTTCAGAGGCGGCTTCTCCATACGGGCTCTATTTCGCTCCGGATCCCTCGAGTCAGGTGGCTTCAACCATCGGCGGAAACATCGCCGAGAATGCTGGTGGACCTCACTGTCTCAAATATGGCATGACTACCAGCCATGTCCTGGGGGCGACCGTGGTTCTCTATGATGGCTCCGTGGTCGAACTGGGGGGGCAGACGAGAGCGGTTTGCGATCTCGATTTGCTTGGTGTGTTTATCGGCTCGGAGGGCACTATCGGAATCGCCACTGAGGCTGTCCTTCGACTGATACCGCGAGCTCAGGCGGTGGAGACCCTTCTTGTTTATTTTCCGTCCATTTCGAAGTGTGGTCAGGCGGTATCCGATATAGTGGCAGCCGGTGTGATCCCCGCAGCAATGGAGATGATCGACCGGCTCACTTTGAACGCTGTTGAGGACTACCTGGCCATGGGTCTTAATCGAGATGCTGATGCTCTCCTGATTATCGAGCTCGATGGCCCCCTTGCTGGTATCGAGGCTCAACGAGAGATTGTCGATGGCATTCTCGCGAAGAGCGATGTCATCCAGGTGATCCATGCTGAAAACGAGACCGATCGAGCGCGTATCTGGAAGGCGCGCAAGACCTCCTTCGGTGCCCTGGGTCGCATCGCTCCCAACGGCTATGTGCTTGATGGTGTCATTCCTCCCACGAGGCTGGCTGAAGCCATCGACCAGATTGCCGAGATCGGGCAGCGCCATGACCTCATGATCGCCAACGTTTACCACGCCGGGGACGGCAATCTGCATCCCTGTCTTCTCTATCACCGGGACAACGAGGATGAGGTGAAACGGGTGATCGAAGCTGCCCATGCTATTTTGAAGCTCTGCGTGGAGCTGGGCGGAACACTGTCAGGCGAGCATGGTATCGGAATCGAGAAACTTCTCGATATGCCCCTGATTTTTAGTGAGGGTGATATGAATATGATGCAGATGGTGCGGGAGTGCTTCGATCCAGGCGGTCTCCTCAATCCGTCCAAGATTCTGCCGGCTCCAAGGTCCTGCGGGGAGTCCGGGGCCAGACCGCTTATCCGGCACCGAATTCTTACCGGCTGTTGACTCTGGGTCGAGCTCGATTGCCGGTCCGAGACTAGAATATATATGTGCTCGGTCTGCCTCGATTGACAAAGACTGTCACCGGGTCCGAGAATTCGCCCAGAGGCTTGCCGTTTTTGCCAAGGGCATGTATTCGCACTTGCAGGTAGGAGCCCTCGGGAACACCGCTGGTGCTGATCGTGCGCCGTCCTTCCGCTTGCTGGATGGTTGTCGACTCCAGGAGATCGACTTTTCTTGCTTGAGCGTCGAAGAAGAAATTGGGCTGGCTTGTCTCCATCAATATGCCGGCGCTGCTTTCAATAGCCGTGGTGTCCCAGGAAAGGGTCAGGTTATCGTCTTTCACGACGAACTCACCGGTCGGTCGGGGCTCGTTTCCTTCTACATCCAGACGGGGCACCAGCGTGCGAGAGGGAAGCAGTCTCATATCCGCCAGCTCGATCTGCTCGGCGGAGCCGAAGAGGATCTCTAGCTTCCTTATCAACGGCTCTTGATACCATCTCCAGTACTGGCTGAGACCGATCCGGACCGGATAAGCTCTCGCTCGGTTGCTGGGAATGGCTCCTATAGCTGAGTTTCGCTCCCGGTGGTTCCATCTGGCGATTACTGGAGTGAGCTGTCGAAAGAATAAGTCTTTCTCGTTCTGGGTGACCCGCATCTCGAATTCTATGTAGTCGATATCGAGCGGGCAGATCGAGAGATCCGTGATTTCCAGACCGCTGCCTCTGGCCACTCTGCTGAGCTCCAGAACGCCATCGTCTCTGGTGCGGCCATCGATCCGGCCTATGGGGCTTGCCGGGACTCCGGACTGGCTGGCGCCGGCCTTATCGGAGATTTCGCCAAATGCTATCCGGATGGGCTCGCCCGTACCTCGGCTTAGAAAAGGCAGGGGCGCCAGAGCCTCGCTGTCCCTGTCCCAGACATAGATGGCAGGCGGGTTTTCGCCTGAGAGAAGATTCTTCAGGCGGCTCGGGTTGATCTGGGTCTCGGGACCGAATACGAATGGCTTGAATGTCAAAAGCTTGCTCGAGAGGTCCGTCTTTGTCAGGGGCGGTGAGAGAAGATGATGAAAAGTCGAGCCGTTCAGGATCTGGAAAGCTCCTTCGTTGTCCTCGGGAATACCGAGGATGATCGCTGTCCTGCCCGCCGGGAGCTCCAGAGCAAGGGTCTCGCAGTGCTTCCTGACTGTGCTCACAGTGTGCCCTGCCTCGCACCAGAGCCGATTTACCCCCAGTGATAGCCAGAGATAGACGCCCGTCAAAAGTCCCAGAGCAATAACCGAGACGACACTGACTGCCCTCAGGGCATTCTTTCTGAGACTGCGACTGTCCGGATGCGCCTGCTCGCCAGGTTGCGCCAGTCTGTCAGGTTGCAGCAGAACGAGAGGGAAAAGAGCGGCGAGAGGCATGGTGAGAAAAAATACCAGCCGGCTGTTGTGAAGCATCGGATCGATCCCCCATATGCCAAGCACTGGCACCAGGGTCGAAAGCAGCCAGGCGAGAACGAATAAGTAACGTGTCCACTCCAGTGATCGCATCACCACCCTTACCAGAAAAAGGAGCAGGCAGACCGCAAGACAGCCCGCGATTATAAGGAAGGGATGGAGAACCGGACCGGTAGCCGCTATATTCACAGGAAAGGGCAGTCGCATCCATATCTGCGGATCGAGCCATTGCTGGATTATGTACTGGGATTTGGCTCGGCCGAAGCCGCCCTGGTAGCCTCCTAATATGGTGCCGAAAACGGCCAGTCGCAAGAGAAGATAGAGTGCCGAGAGCGTCAGATATGGCAGGGAGAGAACCATTGTCTTGCCTGGCTTTTCCCCGGTGACAAGAGGCGAGAAAAGGATCACCGCAGGCAGGCATATGGCAATCTCTTTGGAGCCCAGAGCCAGGACATAGGCGGCCAGGGAACCCAGATATCTAATCCATCTCGTTTTATCGGAAGCGTCCCTCTTCCTTGATGATAGGAACAGGTAGATGCTACCCAGGTAGAAGAATCCGGCTAGCACGTCGGCCCGCCCGGAGATCCACGAGACGGCTTCGCAATGCAGGGGTGTGGCAGCAAACAGGCAGGCGGTGAAAAGCGCTATGAGAGATACGCCGACGCTCTGGCTGTCATCCTCATCATAATTAGTGAACTCTCTGACTACGAAATAAAGCAGGTAGCAAACGCCGAGATAGAGACAGACGCTTGTCAGATGCCAGCCGATGGGGTTGGCTGAGGAGAGGGCGCAGTCGATGAGATAGGTGATACCGAGTACGGGGCGGTAGAATTCCGCCCCCGGAAGCTCGATGAAAGAGCCGGTGAAGTTGCGCCAGAAGAGATGCCACTGACCGTCCAGGATCTGGCTGAAATAGTGGACCTGCCAGAGGTCGTCAGCTACGAAATAATTACCGAGGGTGCCGGCGAAGCCAGCAAGGACCAGGATCGTGATCAGGCTCAGGTGTGTCCTCGTGGAGTAAGGATTCAAGCACTATTGACCTTTGTATTTTCTGATCAGGTCCTGAATACGCGGATCGTTGAGTTTCTCTCGGAAGCTGGGATCTTTGAGCTTGTTCATGATGTTTGGATCCTTCAGCTTGCTCCCGAGATCCTGCGCGGAAACGCCCTGGGGCAGGTTGCCACCCATCTTGTTTCGAACGATGCTGTCGATTAGATCCTGGGTGCCGGCGCCGCCCATACCTCCAAATCTGGTGAGCTCCTGAGGGATGGACTGACCCGGCGCTATTATGCTGCCCCTGGCGAATTCCAGCTTGCGGGGATTCGTCTGGGCGTCCAGCCTGGCCTGCTCGATCGATGCCTTGGTCTTCAGCTGGTCGGAAAGAGCTGTAACCAGCGGGATCATGCGCTTCTTGATCTCCTCTTCCGAAGCTCCTCTACCTGTCATCTCTTCGATGAACTTAAAAGCGGCCATGTAAGAGGCGATGCCGACGCCATTTTCCTTCGCCACCATAATCTGGTCGAGGAGTTGTTGACGCGCCTCGGCCAGGGGCCCCGGAACGACACTCGGTCCGGAACCTGCAGAGCCTGATGCTGGTCCGCTTTCCGTGCTGGCCTGGGTATCGCCCGCGGGGCTGCTTCTGGAGCCGGCCTCATCAGGGTTTATTGCAGAGCTCTTGCCAGTCACTGCTTCTTCATCACCGGGCTCGGGGGGAAGAAGCGGCTCTTCAGCCAGAGCCTCCGGAAGCAAAGCAATGGGAAGGACGATCATCAGCACGGTCCAGCCAGCTTTAAGGCTTGCGTTCTTGGCGGATCTTCTCACTGCTAACCTCCGGGGGGGGACCTTCTCGGGCTGAGGATGTGGAATCGATATCCAGTCTCGCTGCTCTGCCTATGCTGGCATGAAGCAAAGCTCTACCAACGATATACCCAGACGCTGTGCCGCCATCTCCTCGAGTCTGAATCCGAATGGGCTATCTGTATGACCATTTGAGGGTCTTTCGATATCCTTTTCGGGTACCGGGGATAGATTAAATCAGAGTGAAATTGCTGATAAATACGGGTATGATGCAGGTGTGAGACTTACCAACCTGACAGTTACTGTTCCCCGCTGCTATCCCTGACCCGGAGGAAGTCGTTTTTGCACGGAAAACTCGACCTGGCCAACGCTAAAGGCCTGAAGAAATCGGAAGTCAAACAGCTCAGCAGAATTCTTCAAAAGCGAATCCCCAAGGATAAAATCCTTACACTGGATTTAGCGGATTCCGTCGCCGAGATTTCTCACAACACAGGTTACCCGGTCTCAGTTGTCGTTAACAGAAGAGGGCAGATCGTCAATGTCACGGTCGGCTCTCCCGTGCAAGTGAATATGCCCGAGCTGAGAGGCGTAAGAGTAGGCCCGGGCCGTCTCTGCGGTCATCGCATAATTCACACCCACCTCGCTGGACCTCCCTCGAAAGATGTTCGAGAACCGGGTGGGACGGCGCCGACTGATCCAGCCCAGATCGAAGTCTTCTCCAAAGAGGACCTGCATTGCCTGGCTCAGAACCGGCTTGACCTTCTCGCCCAGATAGAAGTCGATCCTAGCGGTTCTTTCAGCCGGACACGAGGAGAACAGTCCAAAATGGCAGACGTGGTGCACATAGCACATCTTCTGCCCGGTCGAGACAGCAAAGGTCGGCTCTGGAAGACTCTCCCTCCGCAAACTGCCAGAGGCGCTCAGGAGGATGATTTCGAGGAGCTTATCGGCTCTCTGGAACAGGAGTTTAGAGCCCGGGCCCCCGGACTACCGGTGCGTCCCGGTGAAGAACGAGCGATACTGATCAGTCTGATCTCGGAGGGTACCGACTCCTGGCAGGTAGAGGATGACCTTGACGAGCTCGCTCAGCTGACTCGCACCGCCGGAGCCACCATCTGCGGGCGTGTCACTCAGACCCGACAGAAGCCGCACCCGAGGCATTTCCTCGGATCAGGCAAGGTACAGGAGGTCGCCCTGATGGCCCAGGAGCTCGGAGCTACTCTGGTGGTTGTCGACAAAGAGCTTACTCCGACACAGCAAAGAACCCTGGAAGAGATGATGGCGATCAAGGTGATCGACCGAACTGAGCTGATCCTCGATATCTTTGCTCAAAGGGCCCGCACAAAGGAAGGAAAATTGCAAGTCGAGCTCGCCCAGCTCAAGTATCTATATCCGCGCCTAGTGGGAGAAGGAAAGGTTCTCAGCCGTCTCGGCGGCGGTATCGGGACAAGGGGACCAGGGGAAACCAAACTTGAGATCGACAGGCGTCGGATCCGGTCCAAGATCAACTCTCTCGAGAAGGAGACAGAGCGAATAAGAAGCTACCGGGACACTCAGCGTCGGCAGAGAATAACCCACAATCTTCCGGTGGTTGCTCTCACCGGCTATACAAACTCAGGTAAGTCTACTCTTCTCAATGCTCTTACCAAATCCGATGTCTTTGTTGAGAACAAGCTCTTTGCGACACTTGACCCGACTACTCGCCGGACTACACTACCCGATCACAGTCCGGTCCTCGTTTCTGATACGGTCGGATTCATCAAGAAGCTTCCCACGTCGCTAGTCGCCTCATTCCGTGCAACTCTCGAGGAGGTGGCAGTAGCAGACGTGCTTGTCCATGTGGTGGATGCCAGTCATCCCAATGTGATGGAGCAAATAGTCAGTGTCTTCGATGTTCTCAGTGAACTTGGCGCTGTTGACAAGCCGATCATCACCGTTCTGAATAAAGCTGATATCGTGCGTCGTGAAGATCTCGAATGGCTGATGCAGCAGGTTCCCAATCCGGTCATTACATCCGCCACTCAGCGCGTTGGTCTTGGGTCCCTGCTATCCAAGATTGAGACTGTCATACAGGATGTCAGACCTGATCGGCAACGATCGAGTGCTTGAGAGGGGATTGTCTTTTTTTTGAAGTTCAACCGATATCGGTTGAACTTCAAAAGTCACATCCGGTTTTCTTCGATTGAACTTTTTTGATTCATTTATCGTTCTATAAATAGAGCGGAGGTGGATCATGGACGACAGATCCAGCGACGGATATAGCAAGCGCAATCAGGCTGTTTTCCTGGCATGGCAGGAATTCTCGCGGTGTTACGCTGACGAGATTGATTGCGTCGAGGATATCTACCGGATTGTCGGCGGTTCTCTAATTTGTCTATTTTGTGATGGGCGTGATTTCGCCCGGGAGCGCGGCTCGAGAGTAATGCTCTGCCGCGCCTGCGGCAGGAAGTCCTGGCTGACTGCCGGGAGCTTTTTTCATCGAAAGAAGCTTCTGCGGCCATGGCTGGCTGCTATCTGGATGATGGAGCATGGTGTCTTTATCAACGCTTCTCAGTTGAAGCAGCTCTTGGGTATCGCCTATTCTTCGGCTCACTATATTCTGCGGTCTCTGGCCTGCGTGGTGGAGGAGCAATCCAGTACTACCTACGAACTTGTTCCGTCGGCTCTTTTCCTTGACACTTTTTCCAGACGTAGCACTGAGACACCGGCCCGGGAACACCCTCGGGCGGAGGAGAAAGTATTGCAGGAGCAACAGGAGGCTGAAGAGGATTCTGATGATTCGCAGATGGACGTGTCCGGTCTACCTGAGGATCAACGGGAAATCTATATGCATCTTGCTCAGGGACCCCGTTCGGTTGATTACCTCTGTTCGCGCACGGGTCTTGATACCGGCCCTGCTGTGGCAGCTCTTACCATGCTTGAGCTTGATGGATTGATTCAGCGAAGTTCTGGAGCCTACTACAAGAGAGTCGAGCTCGCTGCTTCGCCGGGGGAAATTTCCGAGGGTGCTTCGAATGTGGTCAATGGTGCGATTCGTTTTGTGAAGAGAGTCTTCGGAGGAATTAGCCGTAAGTATCTTCAGAGTTATGTCGCTTCTTACTGGTGCTTTACCGATAGAAAGAGATGGGGACCGGGAGCTCTTCTCGAAGCATGTTTGCGCCGATCCGAGAAGCCGACTATCTTTATGACGCCACTAATGGTCAGAATCATGGTCTAGATGCGCTGGCCAGACCGCGCGCGATTCGCCTGGCGATCTCCGCGGCTCCTGTTTTGCGATAGTGCTTCATGTCCCTGGTGGAGTCGCAGAAACAGACCTCGATTAGAATGGCGGGCATCGTTGTTTTCTTGAGTACATAAAGAGAGTCATTGCTTTTTACTCCCCGGTTTCGAAATCCAAGGGCGGCCAGCTCGGCAATCACTCGAATTGCCAGATCGCGTGCGCGCGCGCTTCCAGGGTAGTGAAAGACCTCGGTGCCATAAGCTGTGCCGTCGAATGCATTGAAGTGAATCGACACGAAGTAATCGACGCTTGCCTCATTGGCTTTCTCGACTCTTCTTCTGAGGGCATCATTGATAGTGTCGGCATAACCGGGGGTGCAATCGATGACTCGATGACCCGCTTCTTTCAATTCTTCGATCAGTAGATTGCCGAGCTCGAAAGTGAGATCGTCTTCCTGCTCTAAGCCTGTTGCCCCACGATTCACGGGGAGGTTGTGACCTTTGTCGATAGCGAAGTACATTACTATCGACCGGAATTCATTATGGAGTTTTTGCTCGAGCTTGTCTTCGTGCGCGCCAGATGCTCGGCAATTTCGGCCGCCGCTCGCGAAGGGTCCTGACTATCGACGGTCAGTTCGAAAGGACCTGATAGCGCCAGGTGTTTGGTGTAGAGCGGATCGTAGTAATCTAACAGGAGCATCTCGACGAAGCCTTCTAGATCATCTGCCTTGAGACGATCGATGAGAGTTCTGGCTTTTTCTCGTCCGAGTCTTTCTTTGATGGGAGCTGAATTTTCTACCATGCGGATTACGTTGGCTTTTTCGATGCCCCGCGAATAGATTTCGAGGAGCCGGGCTACTCGACTAGACATGGGCGCCTCGATGAGGATTTTTCGTCCTGTCTTGATCCGTTGATAGAGAAAATTCGGGAGGGCCAGACGCCCGATTTTGCGACTCTCCGCTTCGAGTATCAGAGTGTCAGCTTGACATTTTTCGAGAAGGCACCAGAGCCTGGCTTCGAAATCTTTCTGGCTTGGTTGCGGTTCCATACCGAGGGCGCCGAATGTGGAACCTCTGTGGTTGGCGAGATGCTCGAGGTCGCAGATGGGGATGCCCTGTTTGTTCAGCTCGGAGAGAATCTCGGTTTTGCCGGTTCCGGTCAGACCGTCCAGAACAATCGTCTCGAAAGTGTAGGCGTCTTGCTCGAAGTTTTCGACGACCTGCTTGCGCCACGCTTTGTAGCCGCCTGTAAGGCGAAAACAATCGATTCCAACTACGCTCAGAAAGCTTACCACAGCTTCGCTTCGCAGCCCGCCGCGCCAGCAGTGGACTACCAGGGAGTGCCGGGGTTTTCTGATTGCCATGATCCGGTCTACTATGACGGGGATTCGCGGTGCTATCATGCCCACGGCCCGGCGCCTTGCCTGCATCTCGCCTTCCTGCTTATAGATGGTCCCTACCAGGGAGCGCTCTTCATCGCTGAGCAGCGGTATGTTAATCGCTGCCGGGATCGATTCGATCTGGTACTCGCATGGCGAGCGAACATCTACCACGACTTTGCGCTCGAGGGAATTGAAATTCTGGACTGTCAGCTCTCGCCAGGTCATTGCTTTGATGTTCGTCGAAAAACGAAAGTATATCCTATCCGCGAATTGTCGAGAGGATTCGCTCCAGATCGATTCTCACTTTCAGCATGCTTTCATAGCGTTTGTCGCGATCTTTCTCGAGACAGCGCATGACGACAAGCTCCAGGTCATCGGGGATCTCGACGAAGGAACTGCGCTCGACATCTTTGATTCTTCTGGCCGGCTCGACGATCTGTTTGTTCATAGTGTCGTAGACGCTGCTTCCGAAAAAGGGAGGCAAGCCGGTGAGGGCTTCGTACATAACACAACCCAGAGAGTAGATGTCGCTCCTTATGTCCAGATTCTGTCCGAGACATTGCTCCGGGCTCATATAAAGCGGGCTTCCGAAGACCTCTCCGGCCTGGGTCAGATCCCTGGCCTCGCTCGATTCTTGCAGGAGCTTGGCGATTCCGAAGTCGACAATCTTTACGAAATGTGCCGTGTCGCCGGTTTTGCTGAGGATTATATTGCTTGGTTTGAGATCCCTGTGGATTACTCCCTGGTTATGAGCGTGGCTGAGAGCATCGCATATCTGAGTGAAGATCGAGAGCCAGATAGCGATGGGCACTGAGTGATTATTGAGAATCAGGTCCGAGAGCTTCACTCCTTCGATGTAATACATGACCAGGTAAGGACGCCCGTCTTCCATGACATCCCAGTCGAATACCGTGGCCAGGTTAGGATGAGTGAGACGGCTGGCGGCCTGGGCTTCACGCTGGAAGCGCCGCTTGTTTCGCGAGTCCGACGCCAGGTAGGGATGAAGCACTTTGATGGCGAAATAGCGGTCGAGGACGAGATGCCTGACTTTGTAGACTACTCCCATGCCACCATGGCCGATGACCGATTCGATCTGGTATTTTCGATCAATGATATAGCCAATCATCGGATCCGGCTCAGGAGGGAGCTCCTGGTCGTGGCTTTCGATTTTTCCCTGTCTGATCCTGCTGTGCAGCTCACTTAGCTGATCGGTGGTTTCGCTTCCGGCGAGAAGGGCGGACTGAGGATTTATGTTTTTCAGTCTTTGCTGGAGGAATTCCCGGTCCAGATCAAGGGCGTGGAGAACTTTCTGGGCTGTGCAGCGGGGCATTTTGAGCATGGACAGGAGCAGGTGCGTGGTATCGACCAGAGGGGCTTTCTGCTCGTCAGCTTCCTCTCTGGCAATCTTCAGGAGGGATTTAGCCCTGGGACTGAAGGAAAAGTCAGGATGGCTGCCTGTGCCGCCCCGTCCCATTATCCTTATCACCTCTTCCCGGGCTTTCTTGAAGGTGATGCCCATAGACTTGAGGATTACCGAAGGGCGGCAGGTCTCGTCGGCCAGTATGCCGAGCAGGATGTGCTCGGTGCCTGTCACGGCATGGCCGCATTCTATCGTCTCCTGCTGGGCGAGCTGTATGACTTTGATGGCGCTGTCGGAGAATTGATTGAACATCAGGTCTTGATCTCGATGGAGAGAAGGGTGACATCGTCATTTTTCAGGGCCGGCCGGCCTTCGGCATCCCTGTTGTCACGCTGGCTGTTGACGAGCTCCTGGAACTCTTCCTGGGATTGAAGGGAAACCAGCTCGAGCAATCGCTCTTCGACCCTGGCAGGATGTCTGAGGGTCCATGAGGCGATGGCGTCGGTGAGCAGGACGAAAGAGTCGCCAGGCTCGGTCTCGCCGCTGGTGGTCAGCTCTTCCGGCTCCTCTCCCGAGTTGCCGGCTCGGCTCGAGAGAAGGGCTGGGGTACTGTCGAAAGACTCGAAGGTGAAATCCGGAAAAGTCATGATTCTCCTTTTGCCCCTGATCTGGAAAAGGCAGCAGTCCCCGACACTGCTGGCTTTGAAGGAGAGCATTCTTCCGCCCCCTTCTTCGATGACCAGTCCCAGAAAGGCGGCATAAGCTCCGGAGTCGGCTTTCTGCTCGGCATACCAGGGCAACTCTATCGTGCTTATCTCGTCCTGCCAGGCCTGTCTGAGGTCTGCCAGATCAGCCTGGCGATGGAAACCTTCGACAAGAAGCCTGGCCCAGCGGTCCGAGAAAGAGCTCTCGGTGGCTCCGTCAGCCACGGCGCAGCGAAAGATCTGGCAGTCCAGCTCGGTCCCGTCGGTTGGCCAGGCGGCATCCTCGTACTCCAGAAGGCTGTTTCCCTGTTTCGGAAGGCGGAAGCAGTGGCTGGAAACTTTCATGGGCGGCTCCGTCAGCGCATATTGCTCGGTCTTGTTCCGATGTCGAGGAAGCGGATGACCGAGACCAGATCGGCATTGAAAACGAAGCCCCGGGTATTGTAGGAGACCAGGATGCCTTCTTTGCCTACCAGGGTTCGCATGTATTCAGGCAGGGGGCTGGACATGGTGAAAAGCAGCTTGGCATGAGCGTCCGGGAGCACGGCCTCGGAGTCCGGGAATTCGATGGGCTTGTGATTCGAGGAGGATATATGGAGATTGAAAAGGAGAACGTCTCCATCGGCGCTCGAGAGAGTCATCAGGTCGTAGGCCGACTGGAACGGGTCGCCGTCTGTAGACTCGCCGTCGGTAATATTGATCACGATAGGAGGAAAACAGTTGGGGTGCTCGGCGAGCCATTTGACTATGATCGAGGTGCACTTCTGGAAAGCAGCGTTCATGGGGGTGCCGCCGTAGGAAGTAGGGTCGAACCAGACCGGGAATTTGAATGTCTGCTCGGTCATTCCTCCCTGCCCGTCCTCGACGCTTCGTCTTCTCTCTTCCAGACGAGCGGGATTGTTGCCTATATCGGAAATCTTGACGAGCTCTTTACCCTTGAGGGGTCCGGTGAACGCCGGGGCGACGCCCTTGCCGCCATAGCCGATTACCGAGACATAGTAATAATCGCGAATTCCCTCCGACTTCGTGCATTTGATGACCAGGTTCTGGAGGAGACGATTGATGGCATCAGCCACCCCCATCGCTTTTGTTTTGGTTCCAGTGAGGGAGCCGAAAGGATCCTGCATGGAGCCGGACTGGTCTATTAGAAATACGAAGCAAGAAGGGTTGGTGCGGCTAATTTCGGCTATGTAGGGCATAAAGAGTCTAATTACAACCTTTCTATCTCGGATCGGCAATCGAGATACTCAATAATACAGGAATAATCTAATGAGCTTCGAAAAAGCCCTGTCTGAAGGCAAGCGATTGATCGAGGAGGGAGACTACGGTGCCGCCCTGGAGAGCCTGGAGAAGGCAAGGAATCTCGCCCTGATCGAAGGAGCCGAGACCTGGGCTCATGGCGAGTCTCTGTCCTGGCTCGGCCATGTTCTTGTCCTCAGAGGCGAATATGCGGAGGCCCTCAAACATCTCGAGCAGGCCCTCGAACTTGCCGTGGAGCATAAGGGGCGCAACAGCGTCGAGACAGCCATTGTTCTGAACCGCCTCGGCGCCTCCAGGACCGGTCTGGAGCAGCTCCAGGAGGGTAGGCAGAATCTCGAGGAGGCCCTTTCAATCTTCAAGGAGGTGCTCGGTCCCTATAACACCGAGATAGCCGACACTCTCTCCGACCTGGGGATCTGCCTTTTGAGCAGCCAGGATCTCGACAGGGCCGGCGAATGTTTGACCAAAGCTTATGGCATGCGCAGGAAGCTCCTGGGAGAAGAGCATCCGGACCTGGTCCGCTCCCTGAGCGATCTTTCGGTCTATTACAGCGCCTCAGGCAATAATGCCAGTGCCAGGGCATTTTCCAGGAAAGCGGTTTCTCTCGGCGATTCCATTTTGCCTGAGGACCATCCCCTTCTGGGAATAGCCTGTTTCAATCTCACCACGCAGTTTCTCAAGGACCGGCGGTTCGAGGCGGGCAAGCCCTCCGGAGAGAGAGCTCGAATGATTCTCGAGAAAAGGCTTGGAGATCTTCACGAGCTGAGAATCATGACCCTGGAGTCTCTCGGAACCATCGCCATGAGTATGAGCAAATCCGAAGAAGCCGAAGAGCTGCTCAAGCAGGCTCTGGTGATGTCCCAGGCGAAATGGGGGCGGGAGGACCCGCATATACTTCCCAGTCTTATCGCCCTGGGTACAGCATATCTGAAGAGCAACGACTACAAGAATGCCGAGCTCTATCTCAAGATGTCTCTGTCGGTTCTCCAGCATGCCCGGGATTTCGACGTCTCTCTTGAGTACAGGCTGATCGACCAGCTCTCGATCAGCTATTTTTGGCAGGGAAAGATCGGGGACGCTGCCCTCCTGGTGCCTTCTGCTTACAGGGCCAAGCACACCTCGGACTTCACCATGCTCATGGACGCTCTGCACAAGCTGGCCGGCTTCGTGTCCAAACAGCTGGAGCAAGATCAGACCAGGGCCGGCAGACCTTGAGTCGACTTTTGAAAGAGCTGGTCTAGAAGTTCATCATCTTCAGACCTTTGTTGAGGCCCTGGTTGATGCCGCGATTGATGGTTCGATTGATGCCCCGGTTGATGCCGCGATTGACACTGCGGTTGATTGTGTGACCGGTCTGATGAACAGTACGGGCACCGGGAATCTTGTTGATCGGTGAAGCCGCCTGGGTCTGAATCAAACCCGGTGGCGGTCCCTGACTGGTATTGCCTGTTGGGACGACGTTCATGAGCATATTGACGATACCGCCGGCGAGGTCTCCGCCGCCACCACCGCCGCCTGCACCCATGGCGCCGAGCAAACCGAGGGCACCCATACCGGGTTGCATACCCTGCATTCCCATACCCATACCCAAGCCGGGCTGCATTCCCATGCCCATGCCGGGCTGCATACCCTGCATTCCCATACCCATGCCCATGCCGGGCTGCATTCCCATACCCATACCCAAGCCGGGCTGCATGCCCATACCCATACCCATAGCCGAGCCGGGTTGCATGCCCATACCCATACCCGAGCCGGGCTGCATACCCTGAAGTCCAAGACCAGCGGCGGGTTGCATTCCTATGCCCATGCCGGGCTGCATAGTTCCTATACCAGACCCCTGCTCTTGTTTGAGAACCTCGCCTAGAAGGGGAGCCTTGTTCTGGGGCGGGCTGCTGCCGGGAGTTATCCAGCCCGACTGACCGGGGCTGCTAGAAACGGAATTGGAACCAGATCCGGAGCCCGGAGTGATCCAGCCGGACTGGCCGGGGCTGCTGGAAACGGAGCCGGGGCTGCTAGAAACGGAATTGGAACCAGATCCGGAGCCGGAGCCCGGAGTGATCCAGCCGGACTGACCCGGGCTGCTGGAAACGGAGCCGGGGCTGCTAGAAACGGAATTGGAGCCAGAGCCGGAGCCGGAGCCCGGAGTGATCCAGCCGGACTGACCCGGGCTGCTGGAAACGGAGCCGGGGCTGCTAGAAACGGAATTGGAACCAGATCCGGAGCCGGAGCCCGGGGTGATCCAGTCTGATTGACCGGCAGCTTGAGTAAAAGCGTCATCGGAGCGAACCTGTGCCGAGGCTTGAGACGGCACCAGGCAGAGAGCCATCGCGGTCAGGATCAATCTCTTGAAAGCAGCCATAGTTCTACCTGTATCCGTAACCTTAAAGGTATCTTATGTAATATTGACATCTATTTCGATTATGTCAACAGGCTGCCAGCAGACAGCGCTCAGTGGCTGATGACCAGGCTGCTGGTGCGCAGGGGGCGCTTGCTCGAGGCGATTTTCTCTTTGAGGTAAGAGAGAGCCGAAGGAAGCTGCTCGTCTTTTTTAGCCACTGTGATATTCGGCTTCACACCGATCTTGTTGATGTCGGCACCGCTGGGCGTGAGGTACCGGGAGACGGTTATATGAACGGCGGCATCGCCGAGCTTGTTGATTTCCTGCACGAGTCCTTTGCCATAGGTCCTGGTGCCGACCAGCACAGCCCGGTTGTTGTCCTGCAGGGCGCCTGCCAGGATCTCGCTGGCGCTGGCGCTGTCCTCGTCCACCAGGACCACAATGGGCTGATGGGTGAGAGGGGCACCGGAGGCGATATCAGTGTGGCGGCCGCGGCGGCTGATGGTGCTGACGATGGGTCCCGACTCGAGAAGCATGTCGGCTATATCCAGGGCATTGCTCAGGAGTCCGCCCGGATTCTCGCGCAGGTCGATGACCAGACCGTCGGCTCTGTTGAGCTTGAGCAGGGCGGCTTTGAACTCGCGAGCGGCATCGTTCGAGATGAATGTGTGGATCTGGATGTAACCGATATTGTTCGGCTGCATCCTGGCGCTGATTGCATGGATGATCACTTCGTCACGGACAATGGTGACATGCTTTACTCCTTCCGGGCGTCTCAGGGCGAGGTGAACAGGCTCGCCGATCTTCCCGCGAATGCGGTCGGCAGCTTGCTCGGGGGTAATTCCCACAGAGCTCTGATGGTCGATCATGATGATCTCGTCACCGGGTTTGACACCGGCTTTTTCGGCAGGACCATCTTCAATGGTTTTGGTGATCTTGAGCTTTTTGTCTTTGCTTACTAGATTTATACCGATCCCGACTATCTTGGCGTCGATGGCATCGTTCTCGTCCTTGAAGGCAACCGGATCGAGGAATCGGGTGTAAGGATCGTTGAGAGTCTTGAGCATGACCTTTATATACTTGTGAGCGTCCTCAACCGTATTGATACGGCCGTCGTATTTGTGCTCGAGCTCTTTCCAGTTGACGCCGTTGAAGTTGGCGTCGAAATAATTGTGCTTCACAAGCTCCCAGGCTTCATGGTAAAGCTCCTGGGGCTGGGCTCTGTGACCTTGTGCCGGCTGGTAGACCATCCCGGTCACCAGTAACATAAGCATGAAAAGTCCAACTATGCGCTTCAACACTCTCATGACGCACGCTCTTGATTTATACGAAGTACAGACTGAAACCCGCTTGCGCGAGACTTATGGCAGGCGAACAATTGGGTTCGTAAAAGTGTTATGCCCGCTTCGCCGGAGATTCAACGCCCGAAGATAAAAATCTTCCTCTTGAAAACCGGGGCCTCTCTCGATCCGTCAGCCCCGGGCTCGGGCCGGAGGAGCCTCCAGCCTCTTGAGCTCGGCTCCGGCAACGGTGTATTCGTCACTCAGCCGACTGACGTTCTTCAAGATCCAGTCCAGTTGGCTCCTCGCCTGCGCCCTTTCCCCTTTTTTGCCGCCGGCGACGAGCGCCATCAGAAGACGGGTCAGGCACTGATTGGTTTTGCCGGCTGCTCTGGTTTTCCTGCCTTTCAGAAGATCCAGGACACTGGCGGTAGCAGGATTCGAGCGAGCGGCTGAAGCTTTCTCCAGGAGGTCAGCCGCGGCTTCCGCGTCCCGCAGGCGATTATGGGACGCCCATGTGAGCAGGAGAGCCAGGGCTGAGCCTCTTTCGCTGAAGCCATTGCGCTCGAACCAGGCATCGAAAGATAAGGCCGAACGTCTGTACTTGCCCTCGCAGAAGTTGGTCAGTCCCAGCTTGTAGTAGAGCTCGGTGGAGGGCGTGCCCTTGAGTAGAGCCCTGTTGAAATCGAGGGTGGCTTCTTTGTATTTGCCCTGGCGCAGGCGGGCATTGCCACGCTCCTCGACTACCAGGACATCGTCGGGGCTGACCGCGAGCACCGCATCGAAATCTTTCTCGGCTTCGGCAAAACGGCCGAGCTTGTTATTCGAGATCCCTCTCTCGAGAAGCCCGAGCTTGCTCCGCTTGGTCCTGGTGCCATAGAGCATGTCCAGAGTGGAAGGGGGTCTGTAGGAAAGGGAACGGCTCATATCAGAGCCCGGATCCTTTTCCATGCATCGGGTGAAATCAGCCACTGCCTCACGGTCCTTTTCCATCATCTGCAGGGCCCGGCCTCGCCAGTAATAGGCGCTTGCCACATAGGGGTGGTGCGGGGCTTTCTTTATACTCTCGCTGAAATCCTTGATGGCCAGGTTGTGCAAGCCCTGGAGCAAACAGGTGATACCATGCAGATAATCGATCTCGGCGTCGCCGGGGGCAAGGCGGGCGGCTTTCTCGAGATCGAGACGGGACTGCTCGAAATGCTTGAGCTGACGATTGAGAAAGCCCCGGGCTTTGTAAGCTCCGGCATTGGCCGGATCAAGCTTGATCGCTCGATTATAGTCATTCATGGACTGCTCCGGCTTGTTCAATATGAGTAGCTGCCAGCCTCGCAAGACATAAGCAGGGGCGAATCCGGGGGAGGCAGCGATGAGATTGTTCAGAGCCTTGAGGCAATCCTGATTGCGGCTGGCTTTCGCAAGCATCTCGGCTTCTTCGAAACGCTTTGTCGTGATGCTCCGGGATGTTTTTTTTGAATCAGCTGCAAGAGACGGCTCGGTTCCAAGCAGGCTGATTGGTGCCAGCACCAGAGCCAGAAAGATGAATACGCCCATCGAAACCGGAACACTCGCGACCGGACTCGGAGAGTCATAATTCCGGGCGAGCCGGGTCGATCGCAGCTCAGCGCCGGCTTGTAGCAGGTTTGGCACGTGTGCCCGCGCCTGAGGCGAATCCATACTGGCTCCATTTGCTTTCTACCAGCTCATCGATTTCTCTGGACATGACTATGGGATCAGGCCAGGGTCTGTGGAAGCCTTCTGCTTCCCACTTTCTGGTAGCGTCGATACCGACTTTGGATCCGTATCCGAGAAGAGGGGAGGCATGGTCGAGAATATCCAGGGGTCCTTCGGCAAACATCATATCGCGCTTGGGGTCGGTATTTCCAAATACATGTAAGGCGACTTCCGAGAGGTTCTGCACATCGACGTCGGCATCCAGGATGATAGCGAACTTGGTGAACATAAGCTGCCCGAGCCCCCAGAGGGCGCTCATCACTTTCCGGGCATGACCCGGGAATCGCTTGTCGATGGATAGGATCACACAGTTGTGGAAAACCCCTTCCCAGGGCAGGTTCATGTCCACTATCTCCGGGACCAGCATCTGTACCATGGGTAAAAACGCCCGCTCGGTGGCTTTGCCTAGATAGCAGTCTTCCTGGGGAGGTTTGCCGACGATGGTGGTTTGATAAATGGGATTGCGGCGGTGGGTGACCGCAGTAACATGAAAAGTAGGAAAGATGCCCGCGAGGCTGTAGAAGCCCGTGTGATCACCGAAAGGTCCTTCCTTTCTGAGATCGTCCTGGTCCACATAGCCTTCGATGATAATCTCGGCATGAGCAGGGACTTCCAGGTCGACAGTCTTGCACTTCACCAGCTTCACCGGCGTCTGTCTCAAGAATCCGGCGAAAATGAGCTCGTCGATATCCGGCGGCAGAGGCGCCGTGGCCGAATAAGTGATGGCGGGATCGCAACCGAGAGCCACAGCTACCGGCATACGATTACCCGAGCCGGTATATTTCTCTTTATCGAAAAATGTTCCATAGTTGGGCGGCTCCATCGGCTGACCGCTGGTCCGGTCCTCTTGCAGGTTTTTCCCCTGGTTTTCCTTCAGGCTTTCTTTCTGGTTTTCTTTCTGGTTTTCCTTCTGGCTCCGGCGGGACTCCTCGAAATGTCTGGCGCCGTCATGGTGCTTGTGCCAGTGCATGCCGGTGGTGACATTGTCGAACTTCTGCAGGCGGTATACGCCGAGATTGCGATGACCGCTCTTGGGATCCCGGGTGATAACCACCCCCAGAGTGACGAAAGGACCGGCATCGTCTGGCCAGCACCTGATGATAGGCAGCCGGTCGAGCATGGCTTCACCGGGGTCTGTGACCACGACTTCCTGGCAGGGCGCCTGTCCATGGGTGACCTTGGGGGGAAAACGACCCACCTCCAGGAGCATGGGCAGCATCGATAGCTTATCGACAATGGTCTCGGGCACTTTAGGTTTAATCAAACGCCTGATTCGGTGAGCGATCTCATCGAGATTATCCACCTCGAGGGCCCGGCAGATTCGTTTCATCGAGCCGAAAGCGTTGATCAACACGGGCATGTCATAGCCTTCCACATTGGTGAAAAGCAATGCCTTATTGGCAGCGCCACGGGATTTGCTCACCCTGTCGGTGATTGCGGCAATCTCGAGATCGCAGCTCACCGGCGCGTCTATCCGAACAAGCTCGTCCTCGCGCTCGAGGACTTCGAGGAACTCTCTCAGGTCCGTATATGCCACTTTCTTCCAGTCTTCTTTTGCGGGATCGCCAGCTAATTTTAGCTGCTCTTCAAGCCTGGAAGCCTATCTACCAAGAAATATCAAACTTTTGCCGTTCAGCTCCGGATTCAGCTCTCGCCTTCCGAGAGAGCCGCTTCGATGCGCTCGATGCGGGCTCTGATGCTCTCCAGACCGGCCCTGTCATCAAGTCGTGCCAGGAGCGTCTCGAAGTCTTTCAGGGTCGCCAGGACTTTTGGATGATTCTCACCCATGATGGGCTCATAGATAGCCAGGGCTCTCTCAAAATCGGACCGGGACTTCTCCAGATTGCCCTCGTCCATCTCAAGCCTGGCCAACTCTGCGTACGAGGATGCCAGGGAGGGGTCGTTGCCTGGCAGGAGCTTTTCTTTCAGCGCAACCGCCCGGTCGAGATTCTCTCTGGCTTCTTTCAGCTCCCCCAGACCCCGCTGTGCCTGACTGAGATTCTCCAGGGTGCAGGCCCAGATATGACGGTCTTTCTGCCCGGAGGCCTCGAGGATTGCCAGGGCTTTCTTCGAGTGATCCAGGGCTTCCGAAAAGCGCTCCTGATTGATCCGGGCGAAAGCAAGGTTGCAATAAGCATAGCCCAGGGACGGGTCGCCGGGCTTGAGGGTCTCGGTTTTGAGCTTAAGGGCCCTTTGATAGAGCTCGGCAGCTTTCTCATAGTTGCACATATCATCATAGACACAGGCGAGATTATTGATACCCATGGCGATCAGAGCGTCGTTTCCTTTGCTGGGCTCCAAATTCATGAGAATATCGATGGCTCGCTGTCCGATTTCCTCGGCACGTTTGATCTGGCCGCGCTCGGAATAAGTGGTGGAAAGCCCGATAAGGCTCGTAGCCACGGACAGAGCCACAGCCTCCCCATGTTTTTCGGCCAGGTGCTCCAGGCGCTCGATGGACTCGATGCTCTTATCGAACTTGCCCAGACCTCTCTGCACCCTGGCCATTAGACCCAGCCTGAAAACCAGAGCAGGCGCGTCAACACCGAAATCAGACTCGATCTTTCGAATGATCTCGACAAGCAGACCTTCGGCTTCTTCGAATTCCTCGCGCTCGGCCAGAAGAGCTGCCAGGAGAGTCTTATGGGAGGTCTCCCCGAAACTGAAGGGATTGCCCGGCACAACGCTCAGAAAGCGGTCGATTGTGACACCGAACTGGCTTAGAAATTCGGCGGCCTCGGTGAAGAGATGGACCTTCCCGGGAAGAGCGCTACCGGCCGACACCAGGGCGACAGAGACGAGGGTGGCGAGACCCGGAGCCAGGAGCAGGAAGATCACCAGGCTGACAGTCAACCATGAGACCCCCATCATGCTCAGGACCCAGCAGATTGGCAGCCAGGAAAGCGCCAGACCGGTGAATAGCGCCCAGTAGATTATCTCTTTGCGGGTGATTTCGAGCATAGAGAATATCCTCAGTCACAAAGATATTCCCTGCTAGATAGATATCAGGCAGGCTCGCTGTAAGGGCTCAGCCTGAGCTCCAGATTCATGAGCCAGATAAGCAGATCGATGCGCCGCTCTTTGCGAGCCCGGCGCTCATTTTCGGGGATCTCGAGGTCATGATTCTCAGGCGAGCCCAGGAGCCATTCGAGAGCTTCTTTCAGATCGATCTCCCTGTCGGCCTGCGGTGCTGGAGTACAGTAGCCAGCCGCCAGCCGGGGTGTAGAGGGAGGGGAAACCAGGAATTCCGTCACGCTATGGCGCTCCTTTCTTGGTGGATTCTTTCTGGCGGGACGAGCAAATCAGCTTAGCTCTTGTGAACCATCCTGTACATGGCGCTTTTCTCATCCAGGGATGAAGTTTTTCTCCAGAAATTCGATCACCTTTCGCCAGGCTTGCCCCCTGTGGGACTTGAGGTTTTTTTCCTGGCTCGAAATTTGTGCTGCTGTAACGTCACAGTCCTCGGGATAAAAAATCGGATCGAATCCGAAGCCACCGCTTCCCTGCTCCGCAAAACCGATTCGGCCGGAAAAAATGCCTTCCGCCTCGAATATGATCCGGTCCTGTCTGGGACAGTACAGGGCCATGGCACAGACGAACCGCGCTCCTCTTTCTCCATCCGGTATCCCTTCCAGTTCCCGGAGAAGGGCCAGCCGCCGGTCCCGGTCGCTACCTTCGACATAGCGGGCTGAATGAAGTCCAGGCCGCCCACCCAGGGCTTCCACCTCGAGCCCCGAGTCGTCAGCGGTAGCCATCTCGCCGGTCATCCTGCCTGCCTCGGTGGCTTTGATTATGGCGTTTTCCAGGTACGTCGAACCGGTCTCGTCCGGGTCAAAGCCGTCAGGAGCCAGGGCCAGCTCCAGCCAGTCGCTGGTGGAGGCAATCTCTCTGAGTTCTTTGAGTTTGCCCTGGTTGTTGGAAGCAAGAACTAGTCTCATTGAAATTTGGGGTAGTCCTTAAATTGGGAGCAGCTATGAGGTGGAATTTTCTCAACCGATATCGGTTGAACCCGAAAATTTCCCATCTACCCCGGTTATACTCAATCGGCAGATTGGGCTCTGGGCTCGGACTTGCCTTTCTCGTTGCTTTTCTGGGGGGACTTCAGGGGGGTGACATTGCTGGCCGGAGGCTGGCCTGCTTTGGCGCCTTTTTTACGGTGGTCTTTGCGGTGCACCCTTATGACATCGCTTATCTGGGAGATCGACTGAGACACCTGGGTGAGCTGGCTGATGTCTGAGACCTCGAGTATGAGCATAATGACGGCGGCCTTTTTCTCTTTCTTCGTCTCCACCCTCAAATCGCGAAGGTTTACTTTATTATCCGAGACTTTCTTCAGGATATCGCCCGCGATACCTACTCGATCCAGGCATTCGACGAGGAGGCAGGCTGGATAGGTGGTGTTTCTCTCGGTGGACCAGTCCACGGACATGCGCCTCGCCTCATCTACCTGGAGCATATTCGAGCAATCGTTGCGGTGCACGGCGATGCCACTGCCTCTGGTGACTACTCCGACAATCTCCTCTCCGGGTACCGGCTGGCAGCATTTGGCCAGATGGTGGAGGAGTCCGCCGAGGCTGCCGATATCCCGGGTTTTGGTTTCCTGAGCAGCCGGCAACATGTAGCCTTTCTTCTCAATCTCATCCTGCTTTTCCATCTCGCGCAGGCGATGAACCACTTGTGATACCGTAATGTCGCCATAGCCGACGGCGGCGAGCAGGTCTTCGGCCTTTTTGAGATTGAGCTTTTTGCCGACTTCGGCTACCTTTTCCGACTTCAAGAAGTCATCTAGAGATGCCCTTCCGAGCTCCGACTCGAGCATCTGCCGGCCTTGCTGGATGTGCTCGTCACGGTGGTGCTTTTTGAACCAGAGCCGGATCTTGGACTTGGCTCCGTGGGTCTTGGCGAAGTTGAGCCAGTCCATTTTTGGTTGCAGGACTTTGGTGGTGATGATCTCGACTATGTCGCCGTTTTTGAGCACTGTATTGAGCGGCATAATCCGATCGTTGATCTTGGCGCCGGCGCACTTGTGGCCTACTGCTGTGTGTATGCGATAGGCGAAGTCGATGGGGGTGGAGCCGGTGGGCAGATCCATAACGTCGCCCCGGGGGCTGAAAACGAAAACCTGATCAGAGAAGAGATCGATTTTCACTTCTTCCATGTATTCCTGGGCGTCGGCTAGATCCTGGCGCCAGTCCACCAGCTGTCTCAACCAGGCCAGTTTTCGGTCCGTGGACGAGTCGGCTTTCGTGGAAGAGCCTGTTTCCTTGTAGCGCCAGTGTGCGGCGATTCCGTATTCGGCTACGTGATGCATGCGCCGGGTGCGGATCTGGATCTCTACCGGTTTGCCTTTGGCGCCGATGACGGCTGTGTGCAGGGACTGGTAGTTGTTGAATTTGGGCATGGCGATATAGTCTTTGAACCGCCCGGGAATTGGGGTGAAGAGGTTGTGGACTATTCCCATGACCTCGTAGCACTTCTGGGTGTCGGGGTCTTTGCCGATTTCGCAGAAATTCTTGTCCCGGCTGCTGTCTATGATGATCCTGATGGCGTGCACGTCATAGAGCTCTTCGAAAGACTTCTGCTGTTTTTTCATTTTCAGCCAGACCCCGAAAAGGTGTTTGGGGCGTCCGACTATGTCGGCATTGATGCCGCGGTTTTTGAGCTCTTCGGCTAGCTTGTCGATCACTTGCTGGAGGAGGATCTCCCTTTCCTCCCGTGATTCGCTGATCAGCTTCTGGAGCTCGGCGAACTCTTCGGGCTGGACATAACGGAGGGCGAGGTCTTCGAGCTCCCATTTCATTTCCCCGAGACCGAAGCGATTGGCCAGCGGGGCGTAGATTTCCAGTGTCTCTTTGGAGATCTCCACTTGCTTGTGGGGGGACATGTGATCCATGGTCCGCATGTTATGCAGGCGGTCTGCCATTTTCACCAGGACCACCCGGAAGTCTTCGGCGATGGCTACGATGAGCTTGCGGAAGTTCTCGGCCTGGCGCTCTTCTTTCGAGCTGAAACTGAACTTGCCGAGCTTGGTCACGCCTTCGACGATGGTGACGATGTCCGGACCGAACTCTTTCTCCATCTGCTTGGGGGTGACATCGCAGTCTTCGAGCACATCGTGGAGGAGGGCGGCGCAGAGGGTCTGGACGTCGGCGTCGAGCTCGGCGAGGATCATGGACACTTCCACCGGGTGGATTATGTATGGATCCTCGGACTTGCGGAGCTGGCCATCGTGGGCTTTGTGGGCGAAGTCGTAGGCTTTCTGGACCAGTCTGATATCTGCAGCTTCGCGACCCTGGTCCTCCAGGAGCTTGATGAGTGGCTTTTCGAATGTCTGGGTCATCTTCTAGACCGGCGGAATTATTAATGAAGATTATACATTTGAGCTTGCCCTGAGCCTATAGAGAATGACGAACTGTGTATTTATGGCTATTACGGGGTTTTTGAGGCTGAGCCGGGACAGCCGACCGCTTTCACCCCGCCAGGGCGGCTCTGGATGAGTTTGCTTTTATTTGACCAGACCTGGTGGGGATTCTACGGTTGAGGTTGTCAGGCGGTTGTGGCATTGTCAATTGTCCAGACTTCACCCGGCGCCCCGTTACTTCAAGGAACCGGCGACGAAAAAGGGTATCCTGTTTGTTCTCTGGAGAACTCACCGCGCAGCAGGAACAATAAGAATCGACATGCAAAGACTGATAAGCGAAATGCGATTTCCGAGCGGCAATACCGATGCCAGCCGCCGATCAGGAGAGATCTTGAGGAGCATCAAATTCCTCCGCCTGAGCGGCTGGGAAGAGTGCCGGCGATCCACTGCTCTTTCCGGAGACGTTTCCTGTTGCGGGCAGATTTTCAAACGTTTCCGTCTCAGAGCCGATCTCGAGGTGACCCTGGATTTCTGGCATCGTGGATTCAAGGTCGACTCCGGCACGGCTTCTGCTTTTCGCAGGCTACTCTCCCATGCAGGGGTGAAAAGAGTCCTGGACAGAGCCGAGCTTAAAGGAGTGTCCGACATTCTCGGACCTGTCTCCGGAGCGTTCGTCTCCGGGCAGAGCGAAGCTGCGATTTTACTGCAGTCTGCCGAGGTGCGGGAGCTCAATCACCGTGCCGTGCTCATTGTTTTCTGGACCGATACCGCCGGAGATCGGAGTTTCGTCAGCGTTTTCGTGGACGCTGATTCGGACGGGACACGCATCGATGAGATCCATTTCTCGGCACCGGTGACGAGCCTGGAAGATTGCGCCGAGGCTATCGCCGATACTCTGGACTCGATTCAGTGGAACGTGGCGATACCGCCTCCTGTTCCCGGGCTTTCGGTTGCCGTATTTTGATTGATCGCCTTTCGGTCAGCGATTCACCTTTTCGAAGATGGATCGGTCCAGCTCGATGGCGTCCGGAGTGACGCGCAGGAGCCCCGAAAAAGGGTGAGCGAAAACGTAGACCAGATAGAGATTCAGGGACGTGATCGTGGTGACTATCACAGTCATCAACAACTGCGTTCTCAGGCTGTTGATGGCGAAGAAATAGGTGAATGCTATGGTGAGCGCTCCGCCCACCAAAAGGGTTACCCATTCCACCATGGGCATGCCGTGGGTGGCGAGATTGATCCTGGCGCGGCGATTGTCCCAGAGGCTGCAGGCCTCCTGGACCGTAATCGGATAGATGGCAATCTCCTTCTCGGTAGCGGGCTCGAAATCGCAAACGGCCTGCATGAGCTCGAGGGCGGTGCCCTGGGTCTGGGGGCACTGTCTTGAGCAGTTCATGAGCTTCCACTCCTGATCCACCAGTTGTCTGGCATAAGCTCTGCAGAGATCGTGGATGACTTCCTTCTTTTTCTCCGGATACTGATTCGACAGCAGATAAATGTCGGCGAGACAGTTGGCTTCCTGCTCGGTGATCGTCATGGCCTGCTGGTATTTGGCGGTGGCATCCACCACCACCAGACCGAGCACCACGGCATAGATGGTGCCGACTATGGAGAGCAGGTAACCGCCGACTTCATGGGACGATTTCAGTGACTCCGCTTTCACGTACCGGCGTACCGCCAGCAGACCGAATGCCGCCAGCAACGAGCTGGCGGTGACAATGCCGAGACAGGTGAGAATCATAGTCGAGTCCATGCTGTATTCTTATCAGAGCTGAGGATTTCTGCAAGTATGATTGTCATGCGGTTTCTGGGAGCAATCTCGTTGGTTATCTTTCTGATTTTCTTCGGGACAACGGTCCTGCAGCCGGAGCTTGCCGAGGCCAGAGGCGGTAAGGACAAAGCATCCGAAAGCGACTGGACCAGACTGGCCAATCTTGGCGGCCGGGCCCTTTCGGTGGGTGATTACAAAAATGCCGAAGCCTTTTTCATCCGGGGTCTCAAGGCCGCCAGCCTTGCTCATGGAGATCAGTCGGAGCCGGTCGCTGCCAGTGTCAATAATCTGGGGGGGCTTTATATGGAGCAGGGACTCTGGGAGGAAGCCGCCACCAGGCTGAAGCTCGCCCTCTCCATCCGGCGTAAGGTCCTGAGCAATGACGATCCCAAACTGGCGAACACGCTCTTCAATCTCGGCATCTGCAGTTATAACCTGGACAATCTCGAGACTGCCGAAGATCTGATCCGGGAGTCCCTCGATATTCGCACCCGTATCGAGGGTAACGAAGGACTTTCGGTGGCCTCCGAGCTGCTCTGGCTCTCAAGGGTCTATGAGGGCCAGCTCCGCTATAAGGAAGCCGAGGGATGTATCGATCGATCAATAGCGATCTATGAGAAGCATCTTGGCCCGAAGAGCAAAGAGACCCTGAAAGCCAAGCAGAAGCTCAACGAGCTCCTGGAGCGCGAAGCGTTCTGAGGGCGAATGTCAGCTTGAAGTCGAGTCGATCTCGAAAGTTCCTGGACAACCCGGGTCATTGAGGCCGGGAACAATTGCATCAGGGAGGCGTCTTCGAGAGAGTCAGGAATTTTCCAGAAGTTTTCCGCAGCTAGAAAGAGATTCTCGAGGTTATGCGCCAGATGCATGAGCCCTCGACTGACTGGCTGCGCACTGATTGCTGATTCTCGTTTCCCGCTCATGTTGAGGTATCACTGATGTCGACTCGAAAAAGGACAGCCGTCCTGTCTCTGGCTCTCGCTGTCTCTGTTATTTCAGTCTCGCTCCCGGCCCGGAGCGCCCGCGCTGCGGAGAAGACAGGTGATCCTATCGCCTCGACCGTCAATGAGGCTCCCGGTCACGGTAAAGAAATCACCAGTCAGAGAAAGATACTGGACGGCAAGCGCTATCATGTCGGCTCGGTGAAGATTCACTCCACCCCGGACGAGGTCTGGTCGGTTCTCACCGACTATGATCGGGCTGTCGCTGTTTTCGCCAATGTCAGGGACATCAAGCTCCTGGAGAGCAAAGGCAATGTCAAAAAGGTCCGCTTCGAGGTGGCGTCCCTGGGTGGGCTATGGAAGTTCAACTATGTCCTGGCTCTGACCGAGGACGAGCCGCACCGGATCAAGTGGCATCGTCACAGTGGCGCCTTCAAGGAGAACGAGGGCTACTGGGAGCTCCTGCCTGCCGATGCCGGCCGGGCGACGGTGGTCAATTATGTGAAGCGCATAGACGGCGGAATGCTCATGCCTCAGGCTCTGGTGGACCGGGAACTGGCCAGGACCATGCCCGTGGTCCTTGCCAATCTCAAGACCGAGGCCGAAAAGGGAGCTATCCGGATCGCTCAGAAACCTGCTCGCTAGAAACTTCTTCTGGAATTACCGGCGCCGACCCGGCGCCAAAAATGGTAGCATTTTATCTGGATGGTCATAAGACAGAACGGACTCAGGACCAGATCTCAATGCCTGATGGGACGGAGAGCGACTCGAAAAAATCCAGGAAAGACAACTGGCTTCGTCTTCTGTCGTCCATGACCCTCGCCGGGCTTGTCTCCGCCGGTAATGGCTGCAGTCAGGAGCCTCCCGGACCGGGCGAGGACAGCAAACACGACAGTAACAAGAATCAGCACGAACGCGAGGATGACAGCCAGATTGTCGATCAGAGCGCTTTATCCGAGCGAGTTTCAGAGCGTCAGTCCCTGGTCCGGGAGTTGCGAGCCAAAGGGAATCGAGAGCAAGGCGGTTCTGGAAGCGGTCTCCAGGGTGCCCAGGCACCGCTTCGTGCCGGAGCAGTTTCAGGATGCGAGCTATGAAGACGCTCCCCTACCGATCGGGCTCGAGCAGACCATTTCCCAGCCTTTTATCGTCGCCTATATGACCGAGTCTCTCGAGCTCTCCCGGGCGGATCGCGTCCTCGAGGTGGGTACCGGCTCCGGCTATCAGTCCGCCGTCCTTTCCGGGCTGGTGGAGCGCGTTTACTCGGTGGAGCTCCTTGCTCCTCTGGCAAAGCGGGCTCGAGCTAACCTCGCCGAGATCGGCGTGGACAATGTCGAGATCCTCGTGGCTGACGGCTACCGGGGATGGCCGGAGAAAGCGCCTTTTGATGCAATCATCGTCACAGCAGCACCGAAGGCGGTACCTCAGGATCTCATCGATCAACTTGCCGAAGGCGGGCGGCTCGTGATTCCGGTGGGAGATACGAACGTTCAGTGGCTGATCCGTATCCGAAAGAGAAAGGGCAGGATCGAGAAAGAGACCCTCATGCCCGTGCGTTTCGTGCCCCTGGTGCCGGGCCGCGCGGATTCTGATTGACTACTTGATGCTGGTGTTCTGACCGCGAGGTGTATTGACCAGACCCTGCCAGACCTGGTGTTTGATCTTCCAGGCTCCGGACTCGCGAATCATCTCCACCCTCGCTTTGGCGTGGCAAACCTGACCCCAGTCGGAGGCGAGACCTTCAGCCTCGATAAAGGCCATGTCACCGACTACCTCTTCCTTGATAACTTTGAAATTGGCAATATAGCTTCGCTTGTATCGCTTCAGGGCCGCTTCCGCCAGCTCTCCTCGCAGGTTTTCCAGGTTCTTGCGAGTCGGCTCCATGAAATAGTTCTCGATCTGGTGAACGCTCTTGGCGTAATAAACATGATTGAGATACTGGCGGTAGACATCGCTCGGTTTGAAAGCGGCTAAAGCCTGCTGAATCACCGGCAGACCGGTAGAAATACCTGTGGCGATGAGAATCGCCATCGATACAAGAGCGGCTTTTCGAATACTCATAGGCCCTTCCTCCAGGGACGGTCTTCTTATAGACTCAGCGGGCTCCTATCTTGTTTCCTTTTTCGGCATAAACAGGGGTCAGCCACTTGTTATATTTTTCCATACGGCCGTGAGTTATGTCGTCGTAAGTCTCCATAACCATCTTGGTGATCGGTCCCATCTTGCCGTCACCAATCTTCCGTTTGTCCACTTCGATGATCGGCACCACCTGAGCGCCTGTGCCGCAGAAGAAAAGCTCATCGGCGGTATAGAGCTCGGAACGATCGATCTTGCGCTCCAGGACATTCTTGTCGAACTCTTCTCTGGCAAATTCGAAAATGGTGGCCCTGGTGATGCCCACCAGGATATTGTCGTAGCTCGGTGTCGTAATCAGGGTGCCGTTCTTGACCATGAATATATTCATTGCCGAGCCTTCCGAGACATGCCCGCCCTGATCCAGGACGATGGCGTCATCGAAGCCGAAGTGCACGGCGTCGGATTTGGCCAGGGCTGTGTTGGCATAGGCGCCGGATATCTTCGCCCGGGGTGGAATAGCGTTGTCGTCCACCCGGCGCCAGCTCGAGACCATGACGCGAAGCCCGTCTTCGGCCTTGAAATAGGCGCCGAAGGGAACGGTATATATGGAAAGATCCGAGGGATTGTCCTGGAGACCCGGTCCCACCCTGAGGCTGCACTTGTAGGCATAAGGCCTGATATACATGTCTGTGCGGGGAGCATTCTTGCGAAGGAGCTCTATAGCCAGGTCGCAGAGCTCGTCGACGGAGTATTTGCATTCGATATGGAGGATGCGCATGTTTTCGTACATCCGCTGAAAATGCTCTCTCATGCGAAATACGAACAACTCTTCCTGCTTCTCGTTCCAGTAGGCCCTTATCCCTTCGAAGATACCGGTGCCATATTGCAGAGCGTGGGTCTTGATGCTGATTTTCGCTTCTTCAATCGGTACGAAATTGCCTTCGAAAAATGCATACTCTGTCACGTCTCACCTCGCTTACATGTTGTCTCTACAGAATCTGATCCGGTCCTCGATGGTCTTTCTGTCACTGGCGGAAGGCGCCAGGCTCAGGTACTGGGTAAAGGCTTCGGCAGCCTCTCCATATTGCTTGTCGCTTTCCAGGCAGCAGCCATATTCGTAGAAGCCGTCGGCAAATGAGGGCTCGACCTGGGTAGCTTTCTTGAACTCGTCCTTGGCCCGGTCGAGCTTGCCCAGTCGCTTGAGAGCTCGTCCCAGAGCTGTGTGACAGGCGCCGGAGCTGGGATACTTCTCTACCTTCTTGGTGAAAATCTCCACAGCCTTCTCTTTGTTGTTCAGGGAAAGCTCCTTATTCCCTTTGGCCAGCTCCTTCTCCCAGTCCGGCGTAGACTTGGCGGTGGCAGGCGCCAGGGCTCCCAGGAGACAGACTGCGGCGATGCAAACTCCGGCTATATAGACTGTTTTTCTGGCGAACAACTCGATTTACTCCTGTGAAAGAAACCGGAGCCGACTCATCTGTCGACTCCGGTTGAGAGGCTCTAGTTGGTGGCTCCGGTAGCGCCGCCTTTGCTGCCTCCTTCTCCGTCCTTGCCGAGGACTACCCCGGAGACGGCGGTGGAGACATGCTTGACGACATCGCCTACCTGCACGCCGTTGCCGCTCACGAGCTCGCCGGTGGCGGAATCATCATCGGATTCCTTGATGGCGATAACGGCTACGGTATTGAAGAGCTCTTTGATCACTTTGCCCGAATCCGGATCCCGGATCGTCTTGTAAGCACGCTCCACCTGGAGCTTGCTGCCGGGCTGCACGCCTGCGCGTTTGCCGACATTGACGATGATGGTGTTGCCGGAGACATCGGCGACTTTGCCCTGGACATCCTTGGCGATAAGAGCCTGGTTGTCGGGGATCTTATTGGCCGAGGCGATCAGCTGCTCGGAAAGACGGTCCACTGCCTGGATTGTGGCTTCGTCAGCGATGGCGCTGTCGCCGTAGGTGTCGGAGCTGACAATACCGAGACCGCCGCTGGAGCGTTTCGACTCGCCGGTGCCCTGGAAAGCGGCCAGCACTTCGGTGGTGTTGATATCGATGACCTTGGCGTCGATGGAGACGCGGGTCTTGCTCTTGCTGGAACGGAAGCTACCCACCAGTCCGCCGATACCGCCAACATAAGGAATGGAGGGGACATAAGCCGTGGGAGCGCTCACTGAAGTGGAGCTCTTCTCGTTGCCGAACTGGGTTATTGTGCCTACCACGATGGCGTCCACGCTCAGGATCTTACCGATCTTGCAAGCGGTGGCCGGGTCGGCACGGTCCGAAACCGAGAGATTCTGCTCTTTCATGACCGAATCGAGCATCTTGCGGTCGATCACCGAATAAGTGCCGTCATTGACACACTTGGTCACGAGCATGCTGGCGATTGCCTCGCCGAGGTCGACATTGGCGATGGCGCTCGCCCAGTGGTGGGAATCGAAAGGCATGATGGCGATGCGACGCTTGGCGGAAGCGTATGATACCGGCGCACAGAAAATGTTAACCAGGAAAGCTGCCATAACCAGCAGAATACCGGTTTTACGAAAGATCATAGTTTTTCTCCTCAGGCATATAAGCCGATGCACTGTATGATCCAGAATAGAAGCCCTTAGCTTACTGGATACAAATGTAGATCAAAAAGGCTCGGGCTGCCTGATTTCAATTAAATGATACAGAGCTACTTAGAAAGCTCTTTGCGCACTTTGGCCTGGGTGTTCTCGATGGCTTTCTTCTCCATCTCGAGAACCTTGTCCAGGGCTTTGAGTTCAGCCTTTTTGTCAGCAGCCGAGACGGCACCGGGCTTAGTCGATTTAACTTTCACTAATTTTTTCGCCGGCGCCCTCTTAGTGTACGTGGCGAGAAGCGACCTGGCCCGGGCCGAGTATTTCGACTTGGCCGGGATTTGCTTGAGAAGAGCCACAGCCTGGGCGACTTTGCCTGTCTTGACGCTGGTCTCGGCACTCTTGAGCTTGTCCAGGGATTCTTTCTCCATGGCGAACTCTTCCATCAGGGTTCGTGCGTTCTGGAAGTGCGGCGAGTCGGCACTCACGAGGCGGAGCGAGTTGATAGCTCCATCATATTCTTCCTGCTCAGCCATGATCTGGGCTTTGATAATCTTTTCCCGGGTATCCATCTCCACCCGGACCGCATTCTCGATGGGTCCCTGGGCCCGGTCGGCGGCCCCGGCAACCGCCTCTCTGGCGGCCCGGTCCACCAGGGCTTTGTTGAGGGGCATTCCGGGTGTGACCGAGAAATCCTGCTTGTACTGTTGCACCGCTACGGTAGCGATGACATGACCGCTCAGGGTCTTGACCTCGACATTGCCGTTATATCGGATCTGGCCGCTCATCTGGTCCATGAAGTCCTTGATGGAGCAGGTGACGTTCCAGTCCGGGTTGACCGTCGAGATAGCGATATTGGGATTCTGGGAAAGCCTCGCCGTGAGCCGGTCCACGATCTCCTGCTCGATGCCGCTGCCCCCGCCCGTGACGATGGACATCCTCACCGGGGGAGCCCCGGCAAAGACCGGACCAGTCGAGATCAAACCGAGTATGCCTGCCAGAAGCACGAGCATGATTGCTTTCATGAGATTAAGTCTCCCCTGGAACGGTCGAAAATCTTTAGGATACCACTGACTGGAAAACTCAACCGATATCGGTTGAGTTTTTGAAAAGCTCGGTTCTTTGCATCGTTCAGCTTGACAAAAGCAGTCAAAAAGCCTTGTAGAAGAAAATGATTGCTCCCAGCATGGCGAGCAGGAAGAGCACTACAGGGAGGGTGCTCTTCCAGGTGATATTGCCTTCCTGCAGGTCAGTGAGGAAAGAGGCGAATCGCTTTATGATCGGCGGGCCGATCATCGTATTTCCGGGTCTTTTCGATTCCCGGGATTCGATGCGGCGGGGGGCGGGTTTTTTGCGAAGATGCTTGGGTCGCTTGGCCATGGCTCAGCTCTGCAGGCTCTGAGCGCCGTCCATGGCCTGGTTGGCAAGGCGATCGGCGTCCTTGTTCAGCTCCCTGGCGATATGGACTATGCGGAAGTTCTCGATTCTGGAGATCAGGAGCTTCGCTTCCATATATAAAGGTTTGAGCTTTTCGTTCTTGACCCGGTATTCCCCTTTGATCTGCTTCACCACCAGCTCCGAGTCCATCCGGGCTTCCACGTCGCTATAGCCGAGCTCGATGGCTTTTTTGAGCCCGATTACAAGACCGGTATATTCGGCGACATTGTTTGTCGTGGTGCCGAGGAACTCAGCCATCTCCGCCACCACCGGACCGCGGGGATCGCCTTCTCTGACCAGAGCTCCGGCACCGGAGGGACCGGGGTTGCCTCGCGAGCCGCCGTCCGCGAACACATAGGCTTGTTTGGCTGTCATTGTCATCCTCTCTAATTGCCAGCGGCTATTTCCCGAACTCTAATCTTGCCGGACTCCAGGGCTTCCTTGAGCTTATCCGATTCCTTGCCGCCGGCCTGAGCGAGATCCGGCCGGCCGCCTCCCTTGCCACCGCAAATAGTGGCGACTTCGCCTACCAGCTTGCCGGCATTGAAGCCTCTTGTGGTGAGGGGTTTTGCTACGGCGCAGACCAGGGACACCCGATCGGGAGCCTGCACCGAGCCGAGGATAACGACATTGTTCTTTCCGGTCACCAGGCTCTCGGCGAGCTTTTTGAGGGCGTCCGGAGTGACCCCTTCGATGATCTCGGCTATGATACCGATGTCCCCTGCGGTCTCGCGTCTGGCTGTGAGCTCGCCGACCTTGGCCATGGCGAGCTTGTCCTGGAGCTGGCCGGCCAGTTTCTCTTTCTCTTTGACTTGCTCTTGCAGGCGCTCGATCTGAGCGAGGATCTCCGACGGTTTCACTTTCAGCCTGCCGGCTGCTTCTGCGAGATAGGTCATTTGCTCGAGGATGTACTGCCAGGCTTTCTGACCGGAATAGGCCTCCACCCGTCTGGTACCGGATGAGATACTACCTTCATCGACTATCTTAATCAAGCCGATCTGGCCGGTGGCGTTCACATGGGTGCCTCCGCAGAATTCCAGGCTGAAATCACCCATCTGGACGACGCGGACGAGATCGCCGTATTTCTCGCCGAACATGGCTATGGCGCCTGTATTTTTCGCCTCGTCCAGGCTCATCTCGGTGGTCCGGACGGTGGCATTTTCCTGGACCCAGGTGTTCATGAGATTCTCTATGTCATTTAGCTCTTCTCTGGTGGGCTGGCGCTCGAAGGTGAAGTCGAAACGCATGGAGCCCGGGCCCACCTGGGACCCGGCCTGCACCACATGTTTGCCGAGGCGCTCGCGAACGGCGGCGTGGAAAATATGGGCGCTGCTGTGATGGAGGACGGTGGCGGAGCGTCTCTCGCTGTCTACCTTCGACTCGACTGTGTCACCGGGACGGAGGCTGCCGGACTGCACTTTCACCCGGTGCAGGTGGAGACCTTCATGCTTTCTGGTATCGAGGACCCTGAGGGTGGTGCCGTTATTGGCGAGGATGCCGTGGTCGCCGAGCTGGCCTCCGGACTCGGCATAGAAAGGGGTCCGGTCGAGCACTATATCGGCTTCGTCATTCTCGCAGAGATTCTCGGTTGGTTTGCCGTCTTTCAATATGGCCAGGACGCTTCCCCGGTCCTCGAGCTTGTTGTAGCCGGTGAAGCTTGTCTCGCCGTGACTGCGGAGAATATCGCCCAGGGCCTCTTCCCCGGTGATGACGATATTGAATTTGCTTACCGAGGAGACCTCCTCATGCTCTTTGCGGGCCTTCTCGAAAGCTTCCATGTCGATGGTCTTGCCATGCTCCCGGGCGATCTCTTCGGTGAGCTCGAGGGGAAAGCCGTAAGTGGCATAGAGATTGAATGACTCGGCGCCGTCCAGGACAGCCGCTTTCGACTCCACCATCTCGTTGAGTATGTGCATCCCCCGGTCGATGGTGCGGGCGAAGCGCTCTTCCTCGTCCTTGATCGCCTGCTTGACCAGATCTTTGTTGGCCTCGAGTTCCGGGTAGGCCTTGCCGTAGATGGCGACGATCCTGTCCACCAGCTCGTGGAGGAAGGGTCGCTCGATTCCCAGGAGGCGTCCGAATCGGGCGGCCCGGCGGATTATGAAACGGAGAACATAGCCCCTGCCGACATTGGATGTCCTGACACCGTCGGCGATGAGGAAAGTGACACAGCGGGCGTGATCGCAGATGATCTTGAGATAGCTGTCGATCTTCTGCTCTGGTGTTTCGGGCAGACCGCGCATGATACCGCCGGTGTATCTCTTGCCGGACAGCTTCTCGACGTCCTGGAGAATCGGAAAGAAGAGATCGGTCTCGAAAGTGTTGTTCTTTTTCTGCAGGATCATCGAGACTCGATCGAGACCCGAGCCGGTGTCGACATTCTTTTTCTCGAGCGGCGTGAACTTGCCGTTCTCGTCTTTGAAGAGCTCCATGAAAACCAGGTTCCAGAATTCGACATAGCGGTCGTCGTCATCGAGATCGATGATGTCGGGATCGGGATTGTCGAATTTGCTGTATTCGACTCCGCGATCGAAATAAATCTCGGAGCAGGGACCGCAGGGACCGGTGGGACCGGGCGGTCCCCAGAAGTTGTCTTTGCGGGACATCTTGAAGATACGCTTTTCGGGCACGCCCACGACTTTGTGCCAGATCTCGTAAGCTTCCTGGTCGAAAGGGATCTCTTTGTCGCCTTCGAAAACCGTTACGATAAGCCGGTCTTCCGGCAGTCCCAGGTCTTTCGTCACGAATTCCCAGGCCCAGGGTATGACTTCTTTCTTGAAGTAGTCGCCGAAGCTGAAATTGCCGAGCATCTCGAAAAAGCTATGGTGGCGTGCGGTTCGGCCGATGTTCTCGATATCCGAGTCTTTGCCTCCTGCCCGGGCGCATTTCTGTACGGTCACCGCCCGGGGAGGCTCTGTGGGTCTGGCGTTGCCAAGAAAAATCGGGACGAACTGGACCATTCCGGCCGAGGTGAGGAGCAGGGTGGGGTTATCCGGTATGAGGCTGGAGGAGGGCAGATGCAGGTGGCCCTTTTTCTCCTTGAAAAAAGCTATGAACTTATCGCGAATTTGTGCCCCGGTCAGAGACATCCGGACCTCCTCATACGCAGAACGGCGGGCGCGAGAACTTATAAAGTATATCGTATTGGTAATGCCGCCGGATTTCTGCTAACTTTTTGCAGTGCTGGTATTTGGAGCCACTTCGAATTGAGAGTAGGCAAGGTACTGGTCTTGCGAAAAAAGACCATGTATCAGATACAGGGTGAAGAGTACAAAGAAGAGCGCTTCCTCAAGCTCCTGGCCGAAGGGAATCAGGTAGTCAACCGGGTGAGGCTCGCCCATGAGGAGCACCTGGCAACGGTGGAGATGGTCCACCGGGCTCTATCCGAGCGTGCGATCGAATACCGCTCCATCGCCCGTGCCGAGCTGGATCATCTCATCGAGGATGTGGACCTGATGATCTCGGTGGGGGGCGATGGGACCTTTCTCGACGCTTCCCATTCCCTGCTGGATCTGCCGCTTCTCGGCGTCAATTCCTCCCGGTCCTCCAGTTTCGGTCATTTCTGCATGGCCAACGGTGATACTTTCGCGAGCGTTCTGGATCGGATCATAGAGGGATCCATAGAGCCCCTCGAGATCCTTCGCCTGAAGCTGACTCTAAACGGCCAGGTCCTCAATGAGCGGGTTCTAAACGAAGTCCTCGTCGCCCACGAGAGCCCTGCCGCTACCAGCCGATATTTCATCGATATCGAGGGAGAAAGGGAGGAGCACCGGAGCTCCGGGATACTGATCGGCACCCCGGCCGGGTCCACCGGCACCCTGCGCTCCGCTGGCGCGCCGGTGGAGCGTATCGACGCCGACCGTTTCCAGTACCTGGTTCGGGAGCCCTATCTCAGACCCGGGGACAGCTTCCGGTTTCTGCACGGTTCTTTGGACCGGTCCTGTCCGATAAAAGTCACTTCTCAGATGCGGACCGGCTCGATTTTCATCGACGGACCGCATATCGTCTACGCTTTCGCCCTCGGAGACGAGCTTCTGGTGGATGCCGGGGATAGCGCTCTGAAAGCCTTCGTGGACCCCGGTGTCAATGACATGTTTCTATAATAGGAGAAGATTGCTCAAGTGGAATCCAACTCCGGAAATCTGACCTACCGGCATGACCGACCAGGAAAAAAGCTTAAAGGCAAACGACCTATCACTGTTCGGCGAGGCTGATCCTCTCGTCGGCAAGTCCCTGGACGGGCGTTTCGATATCCTCGATTGCCTGGGCGAAGGCAGTCTCAGCACCGCTTACGAAGCGGTGGACAAGAGCACCGGGCGCCCGGTCATTCTCAAAAAGGTGCACAAGCATTTGATCGAGGGCGTGCGGAACCTCAAGAAGTTCGAGCAGAAGCTCAAGCAGCTGTCCACCACCCTGAAGGGCAGCAATGTCTGCAATTACAGCGATGCTTTCATCGCCAGCGACGGGTCGATCTTCCTGGTCATGGACAGTCTCTCTTTCGAGAGTCTCGAAGACCTGCTCAGCAAGAGCGGTCACATCTCCATCGAGCGGGCGGTCAACTTATTCAGACAGGTTACCCTGGGGCTGGAGCAGGGGGAGTCCTGCGGCTATCAGCACCGCGATCTCAAGCCCAGCAATATCATCATCCTGAACAACGAGCAGTTCGTGGATGACGTCAGGCTGGTAGATTTCGGGATCGCCCGCGTGCTGGCCGAGGAGTCCGAGCACAACAAGTCGGCTCAATATATCACCCATTCCCAGGAGGTCTTCGGCAGTCCTCTCTATCTCAGCCCCGAGCAATGCACCGGCAAACGTCTGGATCAGCGATCGGATATCTACTCTCTGGGCTGTGTCATGTACGAGACGATTACCGGCAAGCCTCCTTTCGTCGGCAAGAACGTGCTCGAGACCGCTTACAAGCACATGAACGAGCCTCCCCGGGAGATCGAGCTGGAGGACGCTGATCAGAATCTCCTCTCGCGCTTCCAGACAGTAGTCTTCAAATGCCTGGCCAAAGAGCCGGACGAGCGCTATCAGAATGTCAGCGATCTGAAATCCGACCTGAATCTCATGCTGGTCGCCCAGAGTGACGAGTGGGAAGCCCAGGCCCGCGCCTTCCAGATCTCCCTGCCCCTGCGCAAGCGCCGCCTGGGGATTGTGCCCATCAGCTCGGAGCTGGTTCTCTTCCTGCTTCTCACCATGATTCTTATCGGGGTGCCGGTTTTCTGGGTGACCACCAGTTTCGGAAGCACCGAGACCAAGTATCCGCCTTTCAATAACGAGTTGCTCTGGGTTGTGCAGAACAAGAGCGAGAAACCCGATCTGGAAGGCTACGGTCCCAGGCGAGAAGCCGCCATCGACGCTCTCGAGCTGGTGCGCGAAGAGCAGGGACCCGAATCGGAAGAGTATGCCAAGGCTCTGGGTAGTCTTATCGAGCTCTATTACAGCTCCGGTCACTGGAAAGAGGCGGAGGACAAAATCCGGGAGCTCCTCAAGCTGCCCGAGACTATCGTCGGACCTTTCAGCCCCGCCCAGGCTTATCAGGCCCTGGGCTATGTCTGCTTCATGCAGGACAAGTTCGACGACGCGGAGAAAGCCTGTCTGGAGGCTGTCTCGCGCATGGAGACAGAGTCTCTGCAGCAGAAGAGCAAAGTCCAACCGCTTCGAGTCCTGGGCGATATCTATGCCAGGCGTGGCGATCTCGAGAAGGGCAGGGCCACCTACGACAAGCTTTTCAACATCGTGGATGCCACCAAGGAGACAGATCCCGGTGACTATGCGGACACCGCCAGCAAGCTCGCCGACGTCTACCGGCGTATGGGCAAGTATCAGGAGTCCGAGCGCTTCTACCGTCTCGGTATCGACTGGTGGCGGAGCCACGGCAAAATCGAAAGCGCTTATGCAGCCAAGTCTCTTTATGGTCTGGGCCTTGTCCTCAGCGCCCAGAACAAATATGACGAGTCCGAGGCGGTATACAAAGAAGGCCTGGAGATGAGCAAGGCGACTCTCGGGGCTCGCAGCGGGCTGACCGGGGCGATCCGCAAACGTTATGTGGAGGCGCTCTGGCGCACCAAGCCCTGGGAGGCGCTCAAAATGCAGCTGTCTGAAGGAAATAAAGACTCTGGCTAGGGTCTGCGGCGGCCTTGAAAAACAAACACCGGAATCCCGGCAAGGACGATGACTATACCTGTGAGCGAGTCGCCGGGCTCGTGATAGATGGTGCCCGCCGCCAGGCAGAAAGAGACGCCTGCCACCAGAATAGGTGTCAATGGATAGCCAGGCACCCTGAAGATCTCTCTGCCGGACTGGTTTTCATCTGAGTTCTCCTGACGCCGTCTCAGAATAATGATCGAGATTGCCACCATTGCGAAAAAGATCCAGACAGCCAGCCCGGTGAAATAAATCAGCCTCTCGAACCTGCCTGTCAGGAGGATCAGGACGCAAGACCAGAGACAGTTGAAAAACAGCGCTTTGCGGGGAGTCATCGTCTTTCTGTCCATATGACAGAGGACAGAGAAGAAACGATTGTCCTCGGCCATGGCGTGGGCGATCCTGCTGCCGGTAAGAAGAAGGGCGTTGATCACGCCGAAACTGAGAATGACGATCAATCCCTCGACGATCTTGGCTCCGCCACCGCCGAAGAGCACTTGCAGAAGATCCGAGGCGATCAGCCTGGAGCTCTGGATCAAGCTCATGGGAAGCCATAGAAGGTATAGGACATTCATGGCCAGATAGATTGACGCCACGATGAAACAGGTGCTGATCAGCGCAAATGGAATCGAGCGGGCGGCTTCTTTCGTCTCTCCGGCGAGAAAGACGTTGTCACGCCAGCCTCCGTAGGTCCAGAGTATCGGCACCATGGCCACGCATACTGAGGTGATCAGAGATGGCGAAAGCGAGAGACTCCGGCAGTCGAAAGAATTAGCCGGGGTCTTCAAAGTGGCGAATCCGGCAAGGATGATCATGGAGAGCGCCAGCACTTTCAGGATGGTGAATATGTTTTGAAGACGGCTGCCGATTTTGAGACCGAGAAAATTAAGGGCGGAAAGAAGCACCACCACCAGTACCGCCATGAGTCCGGCGCTGGCGGCGGGGAGATCGACCAGGGCGCAGAAGTATTCGCCGAAAAGAATCGCCACCGCCGCCACCGAGCCGGTGCGGGTTATGAGGAGCTCGGACCAGGCGAAAAGAAAGGCAGTGAGCCTGCCGTAGCATTCCCTGAGATAGATGTAGTCGCCGCCGCTTTTCGGATAGATGGAGGCTAGCTCGGCATAGCAGAAAGCTCCCAGGGTCGAGAGCAGCGCTCCGAGAATCCAGGCGATTATGATCAGGGTGGGGTTCTGGAGCTGGCTGGCCACTTCCGAGGGCACTCTGAAGATGCCGACTCCGACAACGATTCCAATGCTGATCGCGACCGAGTCCCAGCGACCCAGTATCTTGCCGCTGCTCAATTAGAGTTTGGCGAGGGCGTCTTTGGCCAGCTTCAGATCCGGGCTGAGCTTGAGGGCTTGCTCATACTGAGCGCGAGCCTCATTCTTGCGACCGCTTCCCTGAAGGAACTTGCCATACTCGACGAAAGCCATGGGATCGGGAGATTTAGTCTCCAGGCAGCGCTTGAACTCTTTCTCGGCTTTCTTCTGATCGCCCTGGGCGGCGAAAATGGCGGCCATGCGATAACGGGCGCGGCTGTAGTCCGGGGCGAGCTTGAGAGCCTTCTTCTGCTCGGCCATGGCGCCTTCGAGATCGCCTTTTTTCTCGAGCATCCAGCCGAGCCCGCAATGAGCGAGGAAATTGCGGTCGTCCATACGCAGGCAATCTTTGTAGGTCTTGATTGCCTCGTCGACCCTGTCCGCGTCGCCGTAGATATTGCCGAGACCGAGCAGGGGCATGGGATTCTTCGGCGCCAGCTCCACCGCTTTCTTGGCCGCGTCTATGGCTTTCGTGAAATCGCCCTTGAGCTGGTAGACCAGGGCCAGGTTGTGGTGGGCCATGGCTTTCTCCGGTTTGAGCTCCACAGCTTTGGTATAGGCCTTGATGGCGTCGTCTATGTTATTGAGACCGGTATTGGCCAGACCGAGGTTCATGTAACCGGTGAATGACTTGGGATTGAGCGCCACGGCTTGCTGGAACTCCGCCCGGGCCTCCTTCATCTTGCTCTGGTTGGCATAGATCTGACCGAGGACGACATGGGCGAGATAGTCTTTCGGATCGAGCTTGATGGCTTGTTTCGATTCGAGGATGGCGGTCTCGTAGTCGTCCATGGCGGCAAGGACCGCGCCCAGTCTCTGGTGCGCTCTGGCGCTCTTCGGATCGAGCCTGATCACTTCCCGGTATTGCTCGGCCGCTTCTTTGACCTTCATCTTCCGGTAGAGCTCTTCGGCCTTTTTCATATGGTCGTCAGCCTGGGGACCGGCCAGGGCTCCCGGCTGGCACATTAGCGCTGTGGCGGCGGTAAGAGTCGCTGCCAGGACCGATTTTCTAGAGATGATCATTTTTTCCTCGCTTTTTAATATGAAGACTTCGCTGTTGCCGCGCCTTCGACTATGGCGACTCCCGCCGAGGTGCCCAGCCTGTCGGCGCCGGCTTCGACCAGGGCCTGAGCTTTGGCTTTGTCCCTGATGCCGGCGCTGGCTTTGATGCCGAGCTTGTTACCGCCTATGGTCTTGCGCATGAGGGTGACATCTTCGACAGTGGCACCCTTGCCGTCACGGACGAAACCGGTGGAGGTCTTGACCATGAACGCGCCGGCCTCGATGCAGGCCCGGGTGGCGGCTGCTTTCTCGTCGTCACTGAGAAGATCGCATTCGATTATCACCTTCACGGGTGTGTCGGACGCGGCTTTGACGATCTCGGCGATCTCGGCGGTGACATAGTCTATGTCACCGGATTTGAGGGCACCGATATTGATCACCATGTCGATCTCCTCGGCACCATCGGCGATGGCCCGCCTGGTCTCCAGGACTTTCACCTCGGTGGTATTGGCTCCCAGGGGAAAGCCAATCACGGTGGCCACCCGCACTCCTGAACCGGCGAGCTCTTTGCGTGCAAGTTTGACGTAAAATGGGTTGACGCAGACAGCGTAGAAATTGTGCCTGGCCGCCTCCTGGCAGAGGGCGCTTACTTCTCTGGCCGTGGCATGCGGATTCAACAGGGTATGGTCGATATATTTAGCCAGGTCGGTGCTCACTGTCTCTCCTTTATGAAAAGGGGCCATTATATACCAGAGTAAGGCGCAGACTTGGTCCTGCTTGCCGATTCCCAGTAAGAGATGTTCTTGTGATACTCCTGGAGGCTCTTGACCTCTATGGCCCCGGTCTGCATGGCGGCGATGGCGGAGGCTACCGCTCGCGCTCCCGCCAGGGTGGTGACCACCGGGATCCCGTAGTTGATGGCTGTTCGCCTGATGATCTGGTCGTCGCCCCTGGCTGTGCGACCACTGGGGATATTGATGCAGAGCTGGATCTGATTGTTCTTGATCTGGTCCACCAGGTTCGGTCTGCCTTCCGAGACTTTGTTGGTGAGCTGCACCGGAATACCGGCCGAGCTGATGGTGGCGGCGGTGCCCCGGGTGGCGATGAGCTTGAAGCCGAGCTGATAGAGGCTCTGAGCGATGGGCACGACTTCCTGCTTGTATTTGTCGGTGACCGAGACGAAGACGCCGCCCTCGAGGGGCAGAGACTGTCCGGTGGCCACCTGGGCTTTGGCGAAAGCCAGGTCGAAGCGCGAGGCTATGCCCATCACCTCGCCGGTGGAGCGCATCTCCGGTCCGAGGGAGATCTCGGCTCCAGGGAAACGGTCGAAAGGAATCACCACTGATTTCACCGCCACATGCGGGGGAATGTGCCGGGGTGAAAGACCCAGCTGGGAAAGGGACTTGCCTACCATCACTCCGGCGGCCATCTTCGCCCAGGGCACCCCGGTGGCTTTCGAGACGAACGGGATAGTACGGCTGGCCCGGGGATTGACCTCGAGAACGAAGAGCTCTTCGTCTTTCAGGGCGAATTGGATATTCATCAAGCCTTTCACCGAGAGCTCTTTGGCGATTTGCTGGGTGGCTACCCTGATCTGCTCGATCACTTTGAGAGGGATCGTCTGGGTGGGAAGCACGCAGGTGCTATCGCCGGAATGGACGCCGGCTTGCTCGACGTGCTCCATGATCCCGGCGATGATTGTGGCACGTCCGTCCGAAATGGCGTCTACATCTATCTCGATGGCGTTTTCCAGGAACTGGTCGATCAGGATCGACATCTCTTTGCCCGAGTGGAAGCCCCTCTCCAGCCAGTGATCGAGATCGTCGGCATTATAAATGATCTGCATCGCCTGACCGCCCAGGACATAGCTGGGTCTCACCAGGACCGGATAACCGACGTCACTGGCAGCCTGTCTCGCTTCTTTCTCGTTGCGGGCGATGGCTCCTCTGGGCTGCCTTAGACCCAGTCTTGTCACCATGGCGCCGAATCGCTCGCGGTCCTCGGCCATATCGATGGAGTCTGTGGGCGTGCCCAGGATCTTGATACCGTGCGACTCCAGCCCCCTGGCCAGTTTGAGGGGGGTCTGACCGCCGAGCTGCACGATGATTCCTTCGGGCTTCTCAACCCGGGCTATATTGACCACATCCTCCAGGGTAAGGGGCTCGAAGTAGAGCCGGTCGGAGACGTCATAGTCGGTAGAGACCGTCTCCGGATTGGAGTTGACCATGATCGAGTCGTAGCCGAGCTCTCGAAGGGCAAGGCTGGCATGCACGCAGCAATAGTCGAATTCGATGCCCTGACCGATTCGATTGGGCCCGCCGCCGAGAATCATTACCCGGGGCTTTTCGGACGGCTCCACTTCAGTCTCTTTCTCATAGGTCGAGTAGAGATAAGGCGTGAAAGCCTGGAATTCAGCCGCACAGGTGTCTACTATCTTGTAAGCGGGCTCGATTCCCAGGGCGCGGCGCCTGTCCTCCACTTCTTTCTCGCTCACTTCCAGGCAGTCGGCGAGCTGGCGGTCCGAGAAGCCCCGGCGCTTGAGCTCGAATAGAGTCTTCTCGTCGAGCTCCTCGAGGCTTTCGCAGTCTTCCTTCAGCGAGGCTCTCAGCTGGTAGAGCTCATGGAGGTTGTGGAGGAACCAGGGATCGATGGCGGAGAGATCGTGGATCTCCTCGACACTGATACCGGCTTCGAAGGCGCCGAAAATATCGGTGATCCGGTGCGGGCTGGGCTTGGAGAGCCGGCTGCGCCATTCCCAGAAGTCGGCCCGGGAGCGCTGGGGCACGGCCGCGAAGCCGCTTATGCCGAGCTCCAGACCGCGCAGAGCTTTCTGCACCGATTCCTGAAATGTCCGGCCGATAGCCATCACCTCGCCCACCGATCGCATCTGGGTGGTGAGGGTTGTGTCGGCGCCCCGGAATTTCTCGAAATTGAATCTAGGGATCTTGGTGACAACATAGTCCAGAGCCGGCTCGAATGAAGCCGGAGTGTTCCGGGTTATGTCATTGGCGATTTCATCGAGGGTGAGACCGACAGCCAGCTTGGCGGCAATCTTGGCGATCGGATAGCCGGTGGCTTTGCTGGCCAGGGCCGAGGACCGGGAGACCCGGGGATTCATCTCGATGACCACTGTGCGTCCGGTCTTGGGGTTGATTCCGAACTGGATATTCGATCCGCCGGTATCCACTCCCACCGCTCTGATCACTCTGATGGCGGCATCGCGAAGAGTCTGATACTCCTTGTCCGAAAGGGTCTGGACCGGGGCGACGGTAATTGAATCGCCGGTGTGCACTCCCATGGGATCGAAATTCTCGATGGAACAGACGATGATTACGTTGTCGGCGCAGTCCCGCATCACCTCCAGCTCGATCTCTTTCCAGCCCAGGACGCTCTCCTCGAGCAGGATCTCCCGGACCGGGCTGGCATTGAGACCGGAGAGAGCGATTTCGTCCAGCTCTTCCTGGTTGTAGGCGATGCCGCCCCCGATACCGCCCAGGGTGAAGGCCGGCCGGACGATGATCGGAAAGCCTATCTCCGAGGCGATCTGTCGGGATTCCTGGATATTGCGGGCGATGCCCGAGTTGGGCACATCCAGCTCGATCTCGATCATCTTGCGCTTGAAGAGATCGCGATCTTCAGCAAGCTTTATGGCGTCGAGCTTGGCGCCTACCATAATCACGTTCATCTCGTCGAGGAACCCGGACTCCGCCAGCTGCACCGCCACGTTCAGGGCTGTCTGCCCACCCATGGTCGGCAGAATGGCATCCGGGCGCTCTTTCTCGATCACGGCCCGGGCTACCTCGGCGGTGACCGGCTCGACATAGGTCCTGTCGGCCACTTCCGGATCGGTCATGATCGTAGCTGGATTGGAGTTGATGAGGACGACCTGGAAGCCCTCTTCCCGGAGGGATTTACAGGCCTGGGTTCCGGAATAGTCGAATTCGCAGGCCTGACCGATGGTGATCGGACCCGCTCCCAGGACCAGAATCTTTTTTATATCGGTGCGTTTGGGCATTGAGTTCTCTGCGATGAGATTCTTCGCAACGGTCTTTCGAATCCGGCTGAGTGCCCAGTTTACACAACTGGAGACCCTCCGGCCCCTCCGGGTAAGCATTGTTCACGAATATTCTATAGAAACAGGTTTTAAGATCGGTCAAATCTTGGTAAGTGAAAGACAGTAAGTGCAGTTCTTTCCATCGATTTAGGCAAGCCAAGAGAAATGCTCAGAATCAGCCTGAAAGCCACTGCTATCCTGCTGGCATCCATAGTCGGTCTTTTCACCCCGGTGCAGGCGGAGATTGTCCGCGAAGACAATCCCGCCATCGAAGGGGCTCCGCCCGATCTGCCGGTGATGGTCTGGCACGACGACGACCGCAAGCCCGTGGGGGTAGCCATGGCGTTCCATGGTCTGATCATGCATGGCGGCGTCTACGAGAATCTGGCCAGGGATCTGGCCCGGCAGGGTTTTGTAGTGGTCGCCCCGGACATGAGGGGTTTCGGGCGCTGGTGCCTGAAAGGGCGGGACGAGCTGGACCTCAAGAGCCTGGTGCCCCCGCCCCCGTCTCCGACCGGTGGCAGCTGGGAGAGCGAGACCGTCGAGTCCATGGGCGAGGAGGAGGTCCGGGATCTGCTCGACTACGATCTGGAGACAGCCAAAATCCAGTACACGCAGAGCTACAGAGACATCGCCGCCCTCACCAGGGCTGTGCACGAGCGTTACCCGGCCCTGCCCATGTTTCTCATCGGCGAGAGTCTCGGCGCCGGTATGGCTCTTCGTGTTGCGGCGGATTTGCCGGAGATAGTCGATGGAGGCCTTGTCCTCTCCAGCCCGGCAATCAAGCGCCGTATCTATTTTTCTCCCAGGGTCGTGCTCGACACTGTGAATGTCATGTGCAGGCCCAACAAGGAAGTGGACATCACCCCCTATATCAAAGCCCTTGCCTCGGAGAGCAGCCGAGTGGCCAGGTCCACCCTGACCGATCCCCTGGTGCGCAAGCGTCTGACTGTCTGGGACATGGTTCGGACTTTCCGGTTGATCAGGAGCAATGTCAAATTCGCCAGAGCCGTGCCAGCCCGGATCCCGGTCCTGATCATCCAGGGCGACCGCGACCGTGTCATCGACAGCAATGGCGTGGCAGTGCTGGTCGAGCATCTGAAATCTACCGATCAGACAGTGAAGTGGTTCCCCGGCAAAGGCCATCTTCTCCTGGAGACGCCCCATATCGAGCCCGAGACCAGGCAGGCGGTAAGCTCATGGCTCCTCGGCCATCTGGACAGCGCCCGACCGATGAAAGCCTCTCGCTGAGGCTGTTATCCGCCTAATTCTCCAGAAGGAGCAGGTTGCCCTCTTCCGAAAACTGTCTCGAGTATTCCACGTAGTTGCGCCAGTTTCGCTCGAAGCGCTCTTTGTCCCGGTCATGGACTCGGCGCACGACTCTTGCCGGGATCCCCATCAGCAAGCTGTCTTCCGGAACCACCATCCCGGGAGCGACCACCGCTCCGGCAGCGACAATGGAGCCGGAGCCCAGATGGGCTCCATCGAGAATCACCGCGCCCATGGCAATGAGACAATCCGAATCGATTCTGGCGCCGTGGATGATCGCTCCATGTCCCACTGTTATGCGGTCCCCCAGGAGGACGCCGTGCTCGTGGGTGACATGCATCACTGAGGAGTCCTGGACATTCGTGTTCTCGCCGATCTCGATACTGTTGATGTCGGCCCGGATAACAGTGTTGAACCAGACGCTCGCTCCCCGTTTCAAAACCACCCTGCCGATCACCACGGCGGTGGGCGCCACATAGACTGTTTCATGGATCTGGGGGCGGTGTTCCAGGAATTGATAGATCATGCCCCCCATTTTGACAGCTGCATGACCTTTGATTTATCCGGAATTGCTTGTCAATATTTGCAGGAGCCGAATATGCCCGGTATATGGATTGCTTGTCAGGTGAACTACACAACTATTAACAGGTCTCAATCAAGGCATATTCATTCATGGTCCAGACCTCGGCATGTCTCGAAACCAGCCCAGGTTAAACGCTTGACGGGTTCGAGCCGCTGAAAAATGTTAGAATCTAAAGCCAGGAACTAGGAGATTTGATAATGCCTGTTTTTGAACAACCCATGCGGAAGCTTCTTGGAACCCTTTCTCCGACGATCACCTGGCTTTTCGAGCAGGGATCGGTCGATGTAGGCTCGGTTCCGGAAGATCATCTGGATGCGATCAAGCAACTGGAGCGAATCGGGGTGGTTCACAAGCGCAACAATCGCTGTTACGAGCTTCAAAAGATTCGTCTCAAAAAGCTCATGGGCAATCTCGGCATGGAGCGTCTCAGCCCCAATGAGCCCAATATCTTTCCCGAGCCTCCGACGTCTCAGACCCTGAACTGACATCATCGAATCAGACGACCTGGACCTCCGATCTTTCCGCAGTCTCGAATGGGACCGTCTTCTCTCCTTTCTTGCCGGGGAGGCGCTCTCGGTTTATGGCAGGGAGATCTGTGCCAGCCATCCTCTCAGTCTCGATCGAAAAGAGATAGAGACGCTCCTGAGCCAGACCACCGAGGCCGAGGCCATGCTGTCCAGCCAGTCGCCCCTGCTTGTGGACGCAGTTCCGGATCTGCGTGAGATCAACACCAGGCTCTCCCGGGGAGCCCTTCTGAGCAATCTCGATCTCTTGCGGGTCAGAGACGTGCTGGGGCTGGCCAGCCGGGTGAAGAGCTCTCTTTCGCTCCTGTCCCCGGACCGATTCGGGGCTCTCACCGCTTTCGCTCCCAGGCTCTATCCGCTGGCGGAAGTCCGCAACGAGCTGTTCGCCTGTCTCGATGACCGGGGCGATGTCAAAGACGATGCCTCCCCGGAGCTCAAGCGTCTGCGCAACGGAATTCGGCGGCTTCATGAGGAGATCAAGAAAGAACTCAACCGGCTCATTCATTCCGCCTCTATGTCCCAGATTCTTCAGGAGCCTATCATCACCCAGCGCAACGGGCGTTATGTTCTGCCTGTGGACGCCAACAAAAGGGGCTCTTTCACCGGCATCGTCCATGACAGCTCGCAGTCCGGTCTGACTGTCTATATCGAGCCCATGTCGGTGGTCGAGCCGACAAACAAGATCAGGCTCTTCGAGGCGGAAGCCGAGCGGGAGGTTGAGCGGATTCTGACCGGGCTCTCCCGGCTCTGTTTCGAGAATCTCGCCCAGATCGAGTCGGACTTTCTATGTCTTACCGATCTCGACGTGATCATGGCCCGCGCCCGGCTTTCTTTGCGTTACCGGGGCTTCGCTCCGGAGCTGAGCATTGATGACCGGATCGAGCTTCTGGACGGCCGCCATCCCCTGCTCGTGCTCAACGGCGAGAGTGGCGAAGATTCAGTGGTGGGCAATGATTTCAGACTCGGAGGCCGGGACCGCACTATGGTTATCACCGGGCCGAACACCGGCGGCAAGACTGTGCTTCTCAAGCAGGTCGGTCTGATGTCCCTGATGGTCAGGGCGGGAATGCACCTGCCGGTGAGAGCGGGTTCGAGGATCCCGGTGTTCCGCAAGGTCTGGGCGGATATCGGGGACGAGCAGTCCCTGGAGCAGAGCCTGTCGACCTTCTCATCGCATATGCAGAATATTGTCAGAGTAGTCGAGAATGCTTCCTCCGGCGTTCTCATCCTTCTCGACGAGATCGGGGTGGGGACGGATCCCCGTGAGGGAGCCGCCATCGCCGAAGCCGTCCTGGAGCATCTCACCGATTCAGGCGCCCTGACGGTGACCACCACGCACTATAGCGAGTTGAAGCTCCTCGCCTATGAGAAAAAGGGCTTCCTGAACGGCAGTCTGGAATTCGATGAGGCGACTCTGGCTCCTACCTACAGGCTGCGTCCGAACCTGCCAGGAAGCTCGAAAGGCGTGGTGATTGCCGAGCGTCTCGGTCTGAGCGCCGCCGTCGTGGAGAGAGTGAGATGTCTTCTGGATAAGGGCTCCGGCGATCTCGACCGGACCATGGCCGAGCTCGAGTCTCGACTTCTGAGCCTGGCGGAAGCCGAAGATGATCTGGCAGAGAAGGCGCGTGTCCTTGCCGAGAGCGAGGAGAGGATGAAAGCGCAGGAGGAGTCTCTGGCAAAGAGACGTCTTGCCCTGGAGAAGCAGGCTGCCGGTGTTTTCGAAGAGCAGTACCGGGAGGCCGCCGATAAGATCAAGAATCTGACCCGGGAGCTGCAGGCAGGACCGAGCCTGAAAGCAGCCCAGAAGGCCAGGGACGAGCTCATCTCCATTAAAGAATCCCTGGATGCCGCGGGCGGGCGAACCCTGCCCGTCTCGAAAAAGCCTGCCCCTCTGGAGCCAGGCCAGCATGTTCTGATCGTCTCTCTGAACCAGAAAGGGGTGGTGGAGAAGGTGTTGACCGCTGAAGGCAAGGCCGTGGTTATTTGCGGTAGCCTGAAAGTGAATGTCTCTCTGGAGGATCTGGTTCCCGCTCAGGCTCCGGCGAAGCCCAGAGCGAAGCCCGGAGCCAAAACCGGAGCCAAAACCGGAGCCAAAACCGGAGCCACCGGCAAAGTCGAGAGCAATAGAGATCGGCTGGACGGTTTCGTCCCCACCAGCCTCAACACTATCGACCTCCGGGGCAAGCGCGTGGACGAGGCGATCGATCGGCTCGAGGAGTTTCTCGACAGTTGCACCGTCTCCCATATAAGTCCGGTCATGGTCATCCACGGGCATGGCACGGGAGCGGTGAAATCAGCCACCCGTAGCTATCTGCAAGACTCGCGCTATTGTCGGCGTTTTCGGCCGGGCGAGCTTTTCGAGGGTGGTGACGGTGTCACCGTGGTGGATTTAAAATGAAATGAGGGCTGTCCAGGATCTCCGGGGACTGTATAGAAGATGGAGAAGGTCGAGCCTGGCTTGCCCGAGTGAAGATAAAATTTTCGCAGCCTGTGGATGTTCCTACGTAGTTTTCCCACATACATCCCCGGGAATGATCAATTAAGCTAGGCGCTACGGGCTGTTTTGCGCAATGAAATGAGGTCCCCCCAAATGGCATTAGAGACTGGCGATGCCGATTCCGGCAGGCAACAACAAGGATCGGTTGTTGACGATATATTGCACCTGAAAGACGAAACCGGTGCCGAGACCACTACCGGCGAGGGCGAGAGAGCCACAGTACAGCCCGAGGAAACAACCGGCCATGGTCAGGGCGAGAGGACCGCGGTTCAGCCCGAGGGCACCACCGGACAGACCGGTGATGCAATCACGGGAGACCCGGCGCAGGTGAGTCGTCAGGCTACCGAGCGTCTGAGCACCGAAGCCCATGATACCGGAGTAGAGCAGGCCAATAGCGGCGGACCAAAGCCGGTTCCGAAAGAGCTCGAAGGCGAGATCGTTTTCGATCAGCCGGCTCCCAGCCGGGACACCACTGATACCACCGGTGGACGGGTCGAGACCCTGGACGAGATCATAAGGAATGCTGGCGCCATTCAGAAAGAAGTGAATGACGTCGTCCAGCATATGGACGCGGCCGGCGCCAGGCTGCGCGAGATAAACGCAGGCAATCCCAGTGAGCAGGAGAAGGATCAGAGACTGCTGCGGGCCATGGAGTCCTTCACCGAAGCGACAAAGGTGGTCACGCCGGAGGAGCAGGAAGCTTATAAGCGCCAGCGCGAGATCGTCAAGAGAGCCATGGAGTCCGAGACCGATGTCGAGAAGCTCAAAGAGCTCAAGATCATCGAGCGCAATCTGAACGTTCTCGAGCATGCTCCGGGATTCACCAGGGGCAATGCCGCCCTGGCTCTCTATCAGGCCGGCAAGATCAGACCGGTGGAGATGGACGGGCAGACGGTTTCGCCGGCCCGCAAGTGGCTCGAAGACGCGATCAAGGCCGATCCCAGTCTCATCCGTGACGAAAATTTCCACCGCCGCCGCCGGGAGATCGAGCGCAAGTTCGATGTCGACATCGCCAAGGACATGATCGACTTCATAGACAGCTCGGCTCGTCCACAGGGACCGGGGCCGGAGCGGGTTCAAGGACAGGAGCAAGGACAGGAGCAAGGACAGGATCAGGGACGGACGCGTCCGGTGGGGGACGGCACCGAGTCTGGTGTGGAGCAGCCCCAGACCGGCAATCTCTCGCCCTCGCGAAACGGCAAGTCTCCTTACGAGAATGCTGCTGCTGCCTTCCAGGCAGTGACAGTGGTGGACGATGCCGGCAACAGACAGATCAAATGGCCGGACGATCCGGCCGAAGTCCAGCGAATAAAGGCCCAGTTCGAGCAAGCCATGGCCGATGCCGACGCCGGCGACACACCGAACCGGGCGGCTCTGGAAGAGCGCATCGCCGACGCCGAGACCAAAAAAGTCCAGACACCGATCGAGACCAGCAAGGGTACCGAGACGGTCGCCCAGGCTGCGGTCCGCGTCACTCAATCGATGACCCAGGTCTTCGGTAATCTGCCGACCGACAAACAGGATCCGGCCAAAGATCTCTTCGTCAAGATGAACGAAGCGAAGACCATGGAGGACTACCGGAAGAGCGCCACGGATCTCAAGACCCTGGTGGGCGAGAACCCCGAGTTCGATGCTCTCATGGCCGATCATGCCAAAGCTGCCGAGACCTATATCAATTTCAGCAATCAATCCGAGTTGCTCTCACGCAAGCTCGCTTTCGAGGTCAACGACTCGGCCACGGTTCGCTCCCTCTATGCCACCGCCCTCAAAGGCAGCGGCAGCGCCGAGGATCAGACCAGGGTCAAAGAGCTGTCCGCCGACGCTTACGGGCGCAATATCGATGGCGAGCTGATCGATTCATTGCGCACAGATGCCCTGGCTAACGGCGTCAAGCCCGCCGAGCTCCTCGACGCCGCGCTCAAGCGTCCCGAGCAGGACAGGGATGGTGGCTCTTACGGTGGCATGAGCCTGGATGTCATGGCGGCCGAGGCCAGTCTCTTGTTCAATATCGCCCGCGGTGCGAACAAGCCGGAAGGCGAGATGCCGGATCAGGCTACCCTGACCGCCAATACCGCCGCCGCTATGGAGCAGTTCGGTCCGCTCTTCGACCGCCTGTCCACCGTGGTCGGTGGCAAGGTCGCCGAAGGCGAGGCCAACCGCGGCAAGATCATCGAGCAACGCGATCAGCTCCTTCCGCAGGAGCCCGAGAAGAAAGCCAGAGCCCTGGAGCTCCAGGGGCAGATAAGCGGGTTCGAGGGATTCGAGGACGGCGAGATCGACCAGGCGAGAGTCCTGGTCACTCCCAATGCCAGCGCCGAAGACGTGGCGGCTGCCCGCAAGTCCCTTACCGACAGCGGCAAAGGCGAATGGCTGGGCAAATTCGACGAATGGCGCGGTCTTGTCGGCGACAATGCCAGCAAGCTCCTGATGCTTCAGGGACTCGAATACAATAACGACAGCCAGACCCTCACTTTCAGAGACCTGCAGTTCCGCTCCCGGGGCATGCATGCCCAGGCTCTGCTGGATGGCGGCAAGCAGAGCGAAGCCAGAGACAAGCTCAAGGAAGCCCTGGACGGACTCCCCGAGGACATGCGCGGCCAGTATGCCGGCAGCGCCAAAGTCAGCGAACTGGCGGGCAAGGTCGGTCTCGATCTCGCTGCCTACAATCCGGTTCCCAATCAGGGCAATCAGGGAGATCAGGGCGGTCAGCGAACCGGCGATCAGGGTCAGGGTCAGGGTACATTAGACCGCACCACTGAAGGTGGCGAGGTGACCGAGCCTCCCAGAGATATGCGCCTGGCCGGTATGACCGATACCGAGCTCATGCAGTCGGTGATCGACGCGGCCACGGTCAAGGTCAAGTCGACCAACGCCGAAGGTCAGGTCACCGAAGGCATTCTCGAAAATAACGACCTGATCAAGAAGAACATCCAGCCGATCAGAGTCGGCCTCGAAGAGTTGATTCGCCGCAACGACAGCATCGCCGTCGACGGCCAGATCGTCCCCTTCAACTTCGAAGAGGAAGCCCGCAACGTGGCGAAGATGCAGGAGATTCTTCGCACCGGCAAGGATCCCGATACCGGCGAGACCATCACGCTCACCGACGCCGATCGATTCCAGATGCACCGGGGCATCATCAATACGTTCAGGATCGCTCAGAACCAGGTGGACTATCGCCTGCAACTCGCCGAGAAGCTCAGAGTCGCGGGCCAGTACGAGGATGCCAGCAGGTATTTCGCCGAGGCCGTCGAAAAGGCCGATCTGATCAAGAAGAACTTCATGCCCGACGGCAGAGACATGATCAAGGCCGAGGTCGAGCTGGCTACCACCGACACGGCAGCCATGGACAATGCTCCGCGCTTCCCCCTCGAGCCAGGCGGCGAGCCGAAGGTCGGCTATGCCGATGTTCTCAACGAAGGAATCGCCAGAATATCCGGAGCGGCTCCGGGCAGCTCAGACTTGAGGCTGGCTCCGGTGGAAGCGCGCATGCTCGCCGCCAACAACGCCCTGGGCGCCAAGAGCGAAGCCTCCGGGCAGTTCCGCGCCGGTGTCACGTTCGACGAGAACGGCACCGACAAGCCCATGCCGATCTGGACCGACTCATATGGACAGCGTCCCGGCTGGAGCGGCGCCGAAGGCGGACGCCTGATCAAAGAAGCAGTCGAGCAGTTCGAATCGATTGAGGGCTATAACCCGCTCAAGCCGGAAAACCAGGCCAGATCGCAACTCACAGGGCAGCTCGGCGTGCTTGTCGACCGTGCCAGGGGAATGAGCGACGAGCATTTGCAGTCTATGCTCAAGGAGACCAGCGGATTCGACCAGGCTCTCTCTTTCGGAGCGGCGATGACCGCTGCCGGTCTGATGCTCGTAGCCACTGCCGGTACCAGAGGCAAGGAAGGCAGACCGATAGCCGCGTCCCTGACCCGCTCGGTGCTCCGCGTCGGAGCAGCGGTCACCGTCGCCGGCGGTACCCACGCCCTCACCTACAGGGGGCTCACCGGAGAGTGGGAGCGCCCTCAGGATGCTCTTTTCCATGGGGTCGCCTCGACCCTCACCGCCGGTGTCATGTACAAGATGATCCGGGGCGAGAAAGGCAACCTCAATCTCATCAATCAGGAGTGGACCACCAGCGCCATGCGTGGTCTGAGCGCCCGGGCACCCAGAGTAGCGGGTCTGGTCCAGCGGACCGGCTCGACTTTTGGAGACGCCACCGGCAAGCTCAGCTCCCAGGACGTGGCCAAAGTCGCCGAAGCCGGCGGCTTCCAGACCGCCGAATCGCTGGCGGCAGGCTTCCGACGTCTCGGTCTCGATGACCTGGCCCTGAAATTCGATCCCGCTACAAGCGGCTTGAAGGCAGGCACCCGGGCCACCGCTCCCGAGGTGGTCAGGATAATCGAGGCTAATGGCCTGAAAAACAACATCTTCGAGATGATGAGCCTGGTCGGTCGCAATACCAAGTTCGACGCTTCCGCCGTGGCTCGTTCCCTGGAGACTCAGGGCGTCCGTACGCTGGACGATTTCGTGGCCATGACCGAGAGACCTCTCACCTCTCTGCGTGCCGGCAGCCAGGAGATCATCAGAGCCGGGCTTCCTGACGAGACTCTCCTCGCCGATGCTGCCAAGTCAGGTGTGTCCGGTCTGGACGATTTCTTCCTCCAGGCAGCCAGAGAAAACAAGATCACACGGGTAGGCGATCTGAAGAAATTCCTCGCCGAAGGCGGCGGCTACCAGAATCTGACCATGGCGGAGCGCTGGCCCCTTATCCAGGCTATGCGCAATGCCGGTCTCGAAGGCAGCACTTCCATGAGCGAAGTGGCGGCCAGGGGCGTCCAGATTTTCGATGTCGGACTTGGTTCGCGCAGCCTCGGCAAAGAGTTCCGTCTGCGGAACACCCAGTCGGCGGCTTTCGCCGAAGCCAGCGAAGGCGTGGCGCAGAACGCCGGTCGCCGTTCGGTCTCCCAGTGGGGCTCGGATATGTGGTCGGCCACCCGTCGGCAGTTCCAGGTCTCACCCCTGGAGGTCACCGAGGCCACCACCGCCCGGGATCTGGCCCGGTTGCCGCGCCAGGTCGAGATCTTGCAGCGCAACCGCAACTATCTCAAGGGCCTGGTCGGTCTCGGTCTCTACCGCAATACCTCCAGGGTCTACGAGCTCACTCAGGGCGGCATGTCTCTGGGCGATGCCATGATGACCGCAAACTTCCCGACTCAGCATGTGGGTGAGAATGCCTCCAGCTTCGAGATCGCGACAGCCAAAGTCATGGGTCCTTTCATGTCGACTCCTCTGGCGCCTCTCCTGACCATGAAGATGTTCTCGCCAACCGGCCGGGCCGTGCCGCTCTGGAGCTCGCCCATGGGCAAAACGATGGGCACCTGGGGCAGAACCATGGAGTATATCGGTCCCGGTCAGAGACTGTGGCAGAACCTCACCTCCACCAGCGCTTCCTCGAGCATGGACGGGCTGCTTGCCCGGAGTCTCACCGGAACTCGCAACGCCGTGGCTCCCATGGTCGGTCTCAGCACCCCCCTGGCCGTCAGCACCTTCTTCGACGACTACGGAGAAAGACAGTTCGCCCAGGACATCAGAACCAAGCTGGACTACGCTGGACAGGAAGTGGCGAACGCTCCGTTCGTGGAAGGCCATCGTGAGCTCAAGACTCTGCGGGAATATCTCGACGAGCAGACCAAGAAAGCCTCTGATGAAGCCGCCGCCCGTAAAGCCGCCGAGGACGAGGCCGCTAGAAGAAGAGCCGAAGAGGAAGCTGCCCGGAACGCCGGCGAGACCCGGACCGACGACGCGCAGACGAGGCCGGCGGGCAATGACGGACAGCCCGGAGGCAATGTCCAGGCTAATCCCGACGACTTCTAAGTGCGCCTTCCAGGGATGGAGACCTCTGGAAATTCTGTCCAAAATGGGCATAATCTGCATATAGACGAGTGTCCCATTACATTCGTTTTTTCATGAGGCTCCATTCCATGGGCAACCCCTTCGAGCAACAAACCGATTCCACCGGCGGTCAACCTAAAACTACTCCTGCCGGTCTTACCCTGGTCGAGATCGCGGTCATGGACAAACCTGTCGGTACCAAGCCGGCGGGCAATACAGACAACCAGACCGGCAACCGGACCGGTGACGGCCGGACCGAGACCACTCCGGGCGGCTCGGATAGAGTAGCCGTCAATGACCGGGTCGAGCGCCAGGATCCGGACGCCCGGCGTTTCGAAGAGCTCAAGCGTGTTTCGGACCAGCTCCAGGTCCATGATTCGAGAGTGCAGGAAGAAGATCGCAAGCTCGAGCTCTACTCGGGCAATCCCTCCGTGGCCGATCCCGAGGTCGTGCGGCGCTCGAAGACGACGATCAGGGACGAGGCCCAGGCAGCCATCGATGTCGCCGAGAAGATCGACCTCAATGGCGAGAACGGCGTGGTCAAGATGCGCGACCGTAACTATGTCCGGATAAGAGACGCCGCCAGAGAGCTCGGTTTGCTGCCGGCTTCCACCGGCTCGGACAACGGTCTTGAAGGAATCACCGGCGAGACCCTCGGGGCCATCAGGCAAAACATCACTCCCGAAGCGATGATCGCCAGATACAATGCGCCGGGCACCACTGACGAGACGCGCCAGAAGCTCGAAGATCTCCGCAAGCTCATGGAGCGGGATGCCGTCTATGACAGGCTCATCCATGCCCGGAGCTTCACCAACCTGCGGATGGCGGACCAGACCGCCAAGGGAAACACCAGTCCCGAGCTCAAGCTCGGAGAAGATGTGCCCCAGGGGCAGTATATGGACGGCTTCCGCTATCTGATGCGGGCGCGGCTGCACGAGGAAGAGACCAAGTACACCGAGCCCGGGGCCCGGGTGAGCGCTCAGGTGCTGGATGGTCTCAAGGATATCTATCGAGATTCCCAGACGACCACCGATATGCTCAAGCTGCTCAGAGAAGGCACCGAGGCCGGCGGGCAGCAGGACAGAGCGACCGAGAGAGACAGATTCAGACGGGCCGCCGAGATGGCCTCCAGTATGGATCTGGCCACCATCATCGACCAGGCGGGCAGGCCCGAGAACATCGATTCCGGTCTATCCAAAGAGATGGTGGGCATGGTCACCATCGCCAATGGCGCCAAGCTAGAGTATGCCAATATCCTTGTCAGAGAAGGCAAATACGATGAGGCAGCCCGGCTCTTCGACTCGGTGAAGGCCGAGGATTTCCGCAACGCCAATCTGTACAGACAGAAGGGCGACCTGATGAAAGAGCGGGAAGACCTGGACAAGAGCGGCAAGTCCGAAGAGGAGAAAGCCAGAGAAAGAGAGCGGATCGATCAGGAGATCAAACGAATCGACGCCACCGCCGGTCCGATGCTGATATACGGTGTCGGCCAGGATGGTCAGATCACTCACCGTCAGTATGGCAATATCGATACCGCCGCCCTCGAGAACAAGCTCACCCTGGGGGTCACCAGCGTGCAGCCCCAGGCCTGGGACAACTCTTACAACAACTTCGTCAAGAACCTGAAAGACGGCAACTACGGGGAAAATGGCGCCAACCCCAGCGGCGCGTTCAAAGATATCCGGGACATGTATAAAGCCAACACGCTCATGCGCCGTGATATAGAGCAACGCAACCAGGCCGATCAAACCCGCAAGACCGAGCTCGAGCGCGAGCGCCAGAATCTGGGCACAAGCGACCTCAGCGAGAGCGCCAGAAAAATCCGCCAGGAGAGCATCGATCAGGAGATCAAGATCCTGGACGCCAAAGTCCAGGCCCGGGAGCAGCAGATCCGCCAGCAGGAGCGCATGACCAAATACATGAACGGCCTGCTCGCCCAGGGCTGCGACGATATAGGCACCGCCCGCGGTCTCTATAAAGAAGTCAACGATGACATCATCAAGCAGTTCGAGGAGCAGCACCCGGAAGCCAGGGGGCGTGGTGCCGAGTTCATGAAGCGGGATCAATACAAAGACGATCCCCTGGTCAAACTCAAAGGCCAGCTCGAGCTCGACAACCGCATGCACGAAGTGCGCGGCGGCATCGGGGGCTGGATGGAGCGCAACTGGAAGACCGTCGCGATCGGCGCCGCTATCGTGGTCGGTGGAATTGCTACCGGTGGTGCCCTCTGGGTAGCCGGTGCCGCCGGTCTCGGTCTGGCTGCCACCGCCGGTGTAGCCATCGGTGCTGGTGCTGCCGGTGGTGCATTGGGACACTGGGGCGGCGAGAGTATCGCCCGGCAGAAGATCGCCGGTGTGGACAGTCTCATCGCCGGAGCCAAGATAGGAGCCGTGGAAGCAGCCATGATCGTGGCGCCTTACGCCATGGCCGGCGGCGCCACCACCGCCGGGACAGGTCTGACCATGGCGGCCAAGGGAGCCAACCTCTTCAAGTATTCGCTGTCCACCGGTTTTGGCATCTCCGCCTCCACCAATACAATGGAGCTGGCCGCCGGTATGAAAGACCTCAGGGGAGCCGCCATGGGCACCTTGATGGAAGGAGGCTCCAACGCCCTCTTTATCGGAGCCGCCGGCAAGATGCCTTTCGTCAAGCCCGGTGTGATGTCGGCTTCCACAGAGGCCGGCGCCTTCGCCAGCCAGATGGGCAGGCAGGTCCTGCAAAACGGTGTCTGGCGTCCCCTGGCAGGCTATACCGTGATCAACGAGTCGGCGGAGCTGCTGGGCGACGGAATGGCCACCGGACTGTCTTATCTCGGCCAGCACAATGAAGGAGCCGAGCATGCCTATCGCATGATGAACGGCGGCAGCCCCGGCGAGTACCGCTGGGACCAGAGCCATGTGGACGGCTGGATCACTCCCATGGTCTCGAGCTGGGTGCGGGACGGTTACGATCCGGGCACTCAGCGGGGCCGCACCTCCATCGATCAGAACCGGCTCATGCTCGGTCTCGATGGGACGGCGGGCAACGCCTTGTTCGTAGACCGTAACAAGGCCAGACCCTTCCGACCGACCGGTCCCGGGAGCCCCCGTACGCAACCTTTCTTCTTTATCGACCCCGAGCGTGGCAACGTCTACTGAAGACGATTTCAAGTAGCCTATACTTGAGGGATGCCTGAGATAACGGTTGTCATTCCCGCTTACAACGAAGAGCTCCGCCTGCCGGCGACCCTGAGCTCGGTGCATGCTTATATGTCGGCTCAGAAGCGCAGCTTCGAGATCCTGGTGGTGGACGACGGCAGCAGCGACGCCACGGTGGCGGCGGTGGAGGATTTCGCCGGTAGCCATGAGAATGTCCGGGTTGTGAGCTATAAGCCCAACCGTGGCAAAGGCTATGCTGTGCGCACCGGAATGATGGCGGCGGAAGGGGATCTGATCATCTTCAACGATGCCGACGGGAGCTCTCCGATCGAGGAAATCGAGAAGCTCATCGTCAGTATCGAGAAAGGAAGCGATATCGCCATTGGTAGCAGGGCCAAGCCGGACGAGTCACGCTTCGTAGACGCCCTGGCTTACCGCAAGTATCTGGGCAACTCTTTCAACCTCATAGTCAGAAGCCTGGTACTGCCGGGGATTTATGACACCCAGTGCGGTTTCAAGATGTTCAAGAGAGAAGTGGCCAGGGACATCTTCTCGGTTGCCACCATGGACGGCTTCGCCTTCGACGTGGAGATTCTCTATATCGCCCGGCTGCGCAAGTACGCCATCGACGAGGTGCCGATCAACTGGGCGAACGTTGAGGGATCCAAGGTGAATGTTTTCACCGACTCTCCCAGGATGTTCCTGCAGGTGCTGAAAGTGGCCATAGGCGCCTGGACCGGCCGTTACAAACGCTGATTCAAGATTTGACCTGTATTTCGGCCAGGGCGGCTTTGATCTGATTGTGGAGATGACCGTTGCTGGCGATGATATCGCCCCGGGCGAGATCCAGATCGGCGCCTGCCAGGTCACTGACTCTGCCCCCGGCCTCGGTGACGATCAGGGAGCCGGCGGCTATATCCCAGGGGGCCAGCCCGGCTTCCCAGAAGCCGTCGGTGCGCCCGGCCGCCACGAAGCACAGGTCAAGGGCGGCGCTGCCGTCGCGTCTGACACCATGGCAGTGGCTGGTGAGGGTCTTGAACTCGAGCATATTGTCCGAGTGATTGTTGCGGGTATCGGGAGGAAAGCCCGTGCTCAGAAGAGACTCGCCGATTTTTCTCGTGCCCGATACCTGGAGCCGGTCGTCATTGAGGAAGGCGCCGCCGCCGCGCTCGGCCCAGAAGAGCTCGTCGCTTACCGGGTTGTACACCACCCCCAGTACCACCTCGCCGTTCATCTCGAAACCGATACTGACACAGAAGAAAGGATAGGAATGAGCATAATTGGTGGTGCCGTCCAGAGGATCGATGAGCCAGCGGCGATATGACTTCACCCGGCTCGCCCCTGATTCTTCGGCGAGGATGGCGTCGTCCTCGAACTCTGCCTCCAGAATGCTCTTGATCAGCTCCTCGCAGGCCCGGTCGACTTCGGTGACAAGATTGAAAGCGCCTTTATAGTCGACCTTGTGAGCGAGCCCGAGCTTCTCCCGCTGAATCCGACCCGCCTCGAGCGCCGCCCTGAAAGCAACCTTTCTCTCTCTTTTCACCTGCTGCTCCCTTGAAATCGCTTCAGCTCGATATAGCTTCCGCTTGATATAGCTTTACTCGGACCCGGAGCCTGTTGACTGGCCCCGACACCGGGCCTTATCCTGATTGATCTCGTTATACCCAGGACCGGAGGCAAGCTGCAATAATGGCAGTCTCCCCTTCAACTCAAGAGCGGCGGGCAATTATCAGCCCATAGACGCTGGCGACGGGTTGTCAACAGACCTTGCCGCCAGCCCCGGGCTGGCGTTTTTGTTAAAGGAGAGAATTTCCCATGACAGGCAACTGCGAAAGCAAATCCTATAGCGTCAATCTGCCCTCCACGGGTTTTCCGATGAAAGCCAACAGCTTCGTCCGGGAAGTGGAGTTCCAGAAGCGCTGGGACGAGATCGATGTCTACCGGATGTGCCAGGAGCGCCGGAAAGATGCCGACAAGTTCGTGTTGCACGACGGACCCCCTTATCTCTCCTCTTCCAAGATCCATATCGGCACTGCCCTCAACAAGATCCTCAAGGACATAGTCACCAAGTACAAGACCCAGAAGGGCTTCTACAGCCCCTATGTGCCGGGCTATGACAGCCACGGTCTGCCCATCGAGAATGCCGTTCTCAAAGACGTCAAAGGCGGGCGGGCGGCCCTGACGCCGGTGGAGCTCCGGCAGCGCTGCCGGGATTTCGCCCTGGCCAATCTCAAGGGGCAGGAAGCCAATTTCAGGCGCCTTGGTGTCTGGGGGGACTGGGCCAATCCGTATATCACCCTCGATCCCCGGTTCGAGGCTGCCCAGCTGCGAGTCTTCGCGAAGATGGCTGCGCAAGGCTATCTCTACAAGGGTCTCAAGTCCGTGCAGTGGTGCCCGAACTGCGAGACCGCCCTTGCCGAGGCGGAAGTGGAGTATGCCGATCATGTCTCCCATTCGATCTATGTCCGCTTCGCGGTGGACGAGCCGTCTCTTGATCGCCTTCCCGAGTTCGTCGACAGGACCAGGCCGGTCAATTTCGTGATCTGGACCACAACGCCCTGGACCCTGCCCGGCAACATGGCAGTATGCCTGCACCCGGGATTCACTTACGAGTTCCTGGATACCGGCAAAGAGATCCTGGTCGTCGTGAACGACCTCAGAGATGCTTTTCTGAAAGCTGTGGGGCTGGCAGAAAGCGATGTGAAAGTGCTCGGCACTGCCCGGGGTGCCGACCTGGAGCATATCGACACCAGACATCCATTCATGGACAGGAAGAGCCCGGTGGTGCTCGGCGAGCACGTCACCACCGAGGTCGGTACCGGCTGCGTCCACACCGCTCCCGGTCATGGTCCCGAGGACTACGAGATCGGCCGCCAGTACAAGCTCGACATCCTCTCGCCTGTGGACGGCAGAGGCATCTTCACCGAAGAGGCCGGCCAGTTCGCGGGGCAGCGTTTCGACAAGAGCAATCCGGTCATCGTCGAGCATCTCAAAGAGATCGGCGCCCTCATGGCCAACAGCTCGTACAGCCACAGTTATCCGCACTGCTGGCGGTGCAAGAAGCCTCTCATCTTCAGGGCCACCGAGCAATGGTTCGCTTCGGTGGACGGTTTCCGCAGCAAGGCTCTGGCGGCTATCGATACGGTCAAATGGATACCGGCTTCCGGCCGAAACCGGATCTTCACCATGGTGGAGAATCGCTCGGACTGGTGTATAAGCCGCCAGCGTTCCTGGGGTGTGCCGATCCCGGTCTTCTATTGTGTCGCCTGCTCCGCACCTCTGATGACCGAGGAGTCCATCGAGAAAGTCGCTCAGGTCTTCGAGAAGGAAGGCTCCGACTCCTGGTGGAGCAAGAGTCCCGCCGAGCTTCTCGGCGACGGCTTCAAGTGCGGCTGCGGCGGCGGCGAGTTCACCCAGGAGACCGACATCATGGATGTCTGGTTCGACTCCGGGGTGACTCATTCGGCGGTTGTCGACGCCCGACAGGAGGAGCTCAGGGGAACACCCTGCGAGCTCTATCTCGAGGGCAGCGACCAGCACCGCGGCTGGTTCCAGTCATCCCTTCTCACCAGTGTGGCGGTGAAGAATCGCGCTCCTTACAAGACCGTCCTCACTCACGGTTTTGTCGTGGACGAGAGCGGCAAGAAGATGTCCAAGTCGGTGGGCAACGTCGTGGAGCCGGATCAGGTGATCAAGCAATACGGGGCCGATGTGCTGCGTCTCTGGGTTGCCTCGGTCAACTACACCGACGACATCCCGATCGGCAAGAATATGCTCGCTCAGCTCGCCGAAGTCTACCGGAAGCTGCGCAATACAGCCCGTTATATGCTGGGGAACCTTCACGACTTCGACCCGGCAACAGACGCGGTGGCTTACGAAGACCTCGGCGATCTGGACAGATATATCCTCCACCGCCTCTCGGAAGTGGTTGATGAGATCAACGAAGACTTCGATAACTTCGAGTTCTTCAAGTATTATCAACTGCTCCAGAACTTCTGCGTGGTCACCCTCTCGAGCTTCTATTTCGATATCGCCAAAGACCGGCTCTATACATCGGCGCCGGCAGCCCGGAGCCGCCGGGCGGTGCAGACGGTGCTCAATCAGCTCCTCCAGGCTCTGGTCAGGCTGCTGGTGCCGGTGACACCGCATATGGCGGAAGACATCTGGCAGCACATGCCCGATGCCATAAAGAGCCGCGAAGCCCGGGAGCCCAGCGTGCTTCTCACTGATTTCCCGCAGGGCGAGAGCTCGCACCGTAATCCTGAGCTGGCAGCCTCTTTCAAGCAGCTCATCGAAGTGCGTTATGTGGTCAACAAAGCCCTGGAGGAAGCCCGCAAGAGCGGGGCCATAGGCAGCTCCCTGGAAGCCGGGGTGATACTCAATGTCGAGGACAGGGAGCTTTCGGCCAGGGTCGCCTCCCTGGGCGCCGATCTGCCCGGATTCTTCATCACCTCCCAGGCCGCTCTCAGCGACTCGGGCAATGGCGGCATGACCGACGCCGAAGTGCTAGCCAGAGTGAGCGAGAGTGGAATCACGGTGGTGGTGGTGAAAGCAGACGGCGAGAAATGCGCCCGCTGCTGGAAGTTCTCCCGGAGAGTAGGCGAGAAGCCGGATATGGCCGAGCTCTGCAATGTCTGTGTCGAAGCGGTCACCGGTGGTGGTTGCTGCGCCTGATTCCTGTAGAGATATTCAGGATCGGGATGCGGGATCCAGCAAGATAACCGTCTCGCCTTCCTGAAAACCCGAAAGAGACGTCTGCATGCGTCTCTTCTACGAGTATCTGTTTGTCTTGTAAGTGCTCGCAGGCGCTGGTGCTGCCCCAACAGGTTCGATCCCTCGATCCCCTTTTCTGAAGTTCCTGCGTCGATGTTCGTATTAAACACCGAGATTGTGTCAAAAGTGTGAAATGGCAGGCTATTTCTTAAGATCCAGCAATAATTCAGTTTTTGCTGGCGCCCCTTTTACCCTTTTCGCCTTTCCCGCCGCTGAGACTGTCCAGGGTGACTTTCATCTTCTCTGCTTCCGAATTCGGCGGGTGCAGGGTGAGGGCTTTTTTCAGAGCCCCGGCGCATTCGTCCTTCTTGCCGGCCATTTGCAGGGTGACAGCCAGGTTGTTCCAGAGCAGCCAGTCTTTGGGATCGAGCTTGACGCCTGTGCGCAGGGCGTCTTCGGCTTCTTTCAGTTTGCCCATCTGAGCATAGGTGCCGCCCAGATGCTTGTAGAAGTCCGGATCATCCGGGACATCGGCGATGGCTTTCTTGTACTCCTCGACGGCGGCGCTGTAATTGCGTGCCTGGCGGTGCTCTTCGGCTGTGTTGAAGTGATAGTTGGCACGTAGCTGTTTTTTCCTGTCCCGGACCGGCGCCGGCTTTGCTTTGGATTTGGTCACCACGGCTTTGCCTGCTTCCAGGGGCTTATTGGCAAGAGCCGGAGACTGGCTCGAGAGTCCGAGAGCGATAGCGGTCAGGGAGAGAAGCAGATTGGTGCGCAGCATGTCAGACCTCGCGACAGGATAATTTGCATGAACAATTCATTCTAACAAGTCGCGTAGAATGATAGCACCGGATCAACGAGACCAGACCAGAAATGAAGCATATTCTGAGAACCCTGCCTGTTCTTGCCCTTACCATACTGCTGGCGGCCTGCCAGCAGGGCGGCTCGGGGGTGGAGCCTGAGAGCCGCACCAACAGCAAAGCGAAGCCTCAGTCCACCAAGACCGTCAAGGTCGAGCGGTTGGAGGACGGCACCGAGCAGGTTCGCATTACCTACACCGATACGGAAGGGCGCAAGGAGGAGACTGTGGTGCCCCCCTCGCACTGCAAGGACTTCCTGAAAAAGGTCAGAGAAGCCGCCAGCCTGGGCAGCGCCGAGATGCAGGAGAAAGCCATCAACGATTTTCTCGACCAGCAGGAGAGCCTGGTGGGAGATTAGGGCCAATGAGCGCTTTTCCTGAGCTTGTCTTTGGTATCTGGGAACCAACCTGATTCCCTGGAGTGTCAGCGTCAACCACGCCTTCTGACTGGAGCGCTGTGGGTCGTCGAGGCCACCCTCGAGTAGTTATTGCCGTTTCCTGAATAGGTCCGTCTGGAAGCGTAGCGGCTCACCGAATCGAGGGCCGCGGTAGCGTTGGCCTGCAGCCTGGGATTCTTGCTATAGCTTGCCACCCACTGGAACTCGGAGGCAGCGCTCTGGAGCTGGCCCTGTCCCTGATAGCAGAGCCCGGCATAATAATGGGTGATGTCCGAGGGGGGCATGATGGCGATCTTATCGAGAGCATCGCGATAGCGACCCTGGGTGTAGCTCTGATGAACGCTTTTCATAGCCTCGTTTGCTATGGAGCTGTTCTGTCTGGTGGCGCTTCTGCTGGCTTTTCGCTTCGCCTTGGCCTCGGCGGGCTCTTCTGTCGCCGGCGCCGACAGAAGAGCGAGGGCTGGCATGACTGCAAGAGTGACCAGGAGTTTGTTCTTCATAGTATCTATATTTATTCCCGGTTTCTAACGATTACTTCAACTTTCAACCGCGGCAAGATGAGCCTGCATCTTCTTGAGGGGCTCCATGTCGCCTCGTTTCGCCGCCACCTCCACTCCCCGGCTCCAGGCGTCGGCGGCTTCTTTGCGCCTGTCCAGAGCCAGGAGAGCCCTGCCCAGATCGAGATAAGCGACAGTATGACTGGGCTTGATCTCGATGGCTTTGCGCAGATACTCGAGAGCGCGTCCGGGCTCGTCGAGCTCTAGAAGGCAGCTGCCCATGCCGTAATTAGCCAGAAGGTCCTGGCTGTCTATCGCCAGGACCTGCTCGAACATTCCCATTCGCGAGACTGTCTCTTCTCGTTTCACTTGCGCCTGGTCTTCTCGTCTTTTCTCTTCCATAGCCAGTCTTGCCGCTTCGCGCATGCGGATGCTCATGGACTCGGCTTTATGCTCTTCGGCTTTTTCTTTGTCTCCTTTCTCGAGCCAGAAAACGGAGAGATTGGTGTGAGCCATTGCCGAGTCGGGATTGAGGGTTTTGAGAAGGTCCATGGTCGCGATCGCTTCATCGATACGGGCGCGTTTGGATAGTATCACCCCCAGTGCCTCCAGCGCATCTTCGCAGACCGGATCGAGAGCGAGGGCCTGGCGCAGAAGGGCGATGGATCGTGATTCTTCGGCGGGGAGCTCGGCGGGCTCCCGGGCGAACTCCTCTAGCGCTTCCTCATAAAGACTGCGAGCTTGCTCGCCCAGGTCCGGGCCTTTATAGAAAGGGAGAATCCTGACGGTGAGCGTCGCCCGGTGACCGTCTACCGTCACTTCCAGGTCGCGATCCGGGGTCCGGTAGTCACGCTTGATCATCACAAGAGCAAGATATCTACCGAGAAACTCGGAGTGGCAATTAGATTTGATATAGCCGATTGTATCCGGGTCTCCGTTGTTGAGCAGGACAGGACTGCCCGGGGTCAGTTCGCGGTCCGGAGGCGGATTGAGCTCGGCGCCCACCAGGGCCCGGCTGGGCGCTCCCTGGCTCCGTATCCTGGCAAGGACCTCCTGACCCTGGAAACAGCCTTTCTCATAGCTCACAGCCGTCTCTGCATAAGGGGTCTCGGCAATCAGGCTGTCCCGGTCGAAATCGACGCCGAAAGCAGCAAGACCCGCCTCGATTCTGGCTGTCCGGGAAATCTGGTCTTCCAGCCGATTTTCAAGCCCATTTTCGAGTTTCACGAGGCCGCGGCCGGAGGCCTCCTTCTCGATTGCTTCGCGCAAGCTTCCGGGATCGCCGGAGGCGTAGATGAGAAAACCTGTCTCTCCGGTCTGGCTTACCGAGAATATCCTCACCTCTTGTTCGAAGAGCCTGCCCTGCCAGATACCCTGGTTGAAAAGCCCGGCGTCGGGTCGGTCCAGTCCGGTCTGCAAGACAAGCCTGCTCAGCCTTCCCTCGACAAGACAGGGGACGGCTCTGACCTCTTCGATAGTCACCCTGTCGTTGAAAATGAAGCGCTCCAGGTGCTCGATGACCTGGGAAGCCTTCGGGGCGAGGAGGTAATAGACAGGCTCCTGTTCGGCTCCGGTCGGGTCGAGATAGATATGAAACACGCTCACCAATTGAGCCTTCCGATTTACCAGAGCGGATAGCTGGCCGCCGCCAGGCTGCAGCCTGCTCAGATCGCTGGTGACCTGGGATTGCAGGAAACGCCGGCAGTCTTCGCCCCGTACTCTGATCAGGGCGGTCCTGTCCTGGAGCCTGTAACAACCTTTCTCTCTGATTGTCCTGGTGTCCATCTTTCTCTACTTTTTTCTGTTCGACTCGAAAGTGGCGACCCGTGCCGGCTGACCGGCACGGGTCGAGGATAGTCCTGAATTTTCTCTAAACAGAGAAAGACTCGCCGCAGCCGCAGGTCCCTTTGGCTTGCGGATTCTTGATCACGAAGCCTTTGCCCTGCAAACCGCTCTGGAAGTCCAGGACGGTGCCTTTGAGATAGATGGCGCTTTTGGGATCGATGAAGACTTTGACGCCATGCTGCTCGATGACGTGGTCTTTCTCCTGGGCAGTATCGAAGCTCAGCCCGTAAGACATGCCGGAGCAGCCTCCGCCGCGAATCTCGAGCCTCAGCCCTTCTTTGCCTTGCTCTTCTTTGAGCAGCTCTTTTACCTGTTCGGCTGCAGCCTCGGTCAGGGTGACCACGGCTGTGCTCTCCTGGGTAGTGGATTCGGTCATTGATTGCCACCTCCGCGGGCTGAAAGATTAGGTTCGTCCTGATAATTTACCATATTCTGCCAGTTTCGAGGCTACTCTCGCCAGTTTGGGCTCCTGGCTCTTAATAAGCTCGGCAAGTTCGACGAATTTGAAGCTGATCAGCTCGTCTCTCTTTATTTTTACAGGCGCTCTCCCGGGCTGGTCCGCCACCAGGACATAGAGGAAATCATGATGATAATGGCTATCCTCGCCACGTGCCGGATTGGCGGGGATGAAATGGGTGTCTATATCGAGGGGTATCTCGCTCTTTCTGTGCCAGTCAGCAGCTCGAACGCCCGTGATCCCGGTCTCCTCGGTAAATTCGCGAAATGCGCCGCTTTCGGGGAGCTCGTTCGAATCGAGATGACCGCCCGGCTGTATCCAGATGTCCAGGCTCCTGTGGTGGACCAGCAGAGCGGTACTGGAAGTGGTATCAACAAACAGAGCGCTGGCGGTGAGGTGCCCGCGGAAATTGCGGCGCTGGCAGATACTCGGTCCATTCTCCCGGAGCTGGCTTGTGAGAGCCGCCAGCGCCCCGACCTCTTCCGGGAAGGTCTTCAGATATCGTCTCAAGATTCCTTCCACCGCCTCCAGATAGGCGGGGCTGTTCTCAATCGGCTCGGTTTTCATCGGACTCCTTCTCCATGCACTTCCGGTGCTCTCTTTTCAGATCTTTGAATAGCTCGGTGGCGTTGCGATAGCCGCCCATGCTGCCGATCATGGTGCCGTCCGGCGAGATCACCTCCAGATGAGGCGCCATGATGCAGGAATACTTTCGATAGATGGCGTATTCGGTCTCATTGAGAGTGTTGTCGAAAGCAATCTTAACCGGGAAGAAATCTCTCTCGATCAGCTCTCTCACATCGGGATTGCAGACGGAGAGCCTGGCCATGCGCTGGCAGAGAATATTCTTCTGGTCGGTATAGAAGATCAGGACAGGACGTCTTGCCGTGTTGGAGGAGAACAATCTTTCGAAATCCATCGGCCGGTGTGCGGCTTTTTTTCCTGGCTCTCGTTCTATCTCTTTGTCTTTGTCCTCGTCTTTGATGAAAAAGCCTTTCAGCGCCTCTTTGCTCACTGCCGGCACCGCCTGCCAGGCTATCTTCGCCGAGGCCGGGATACCCGCTCCTGTTTCGAGATGCTCGACACAAACTCTTATGCCGGTGACTATCAAGGCGGAGGCGAGTAGAAGTGAGACATTGCCCCTGGTATTGCCTTTCTTAATCAGCATCGTAATGGTACTCCCTTGCATTGACTATCGCCGTGGCACAGGTGAGGGCGATGAGAGTATTGCTGACGGCTTCGAGAAGGGGAGTGAAATAAAATGGTCTGGCTGTGATCAGATCATAAGTGTCGACCTTGGGAGCCAGGAAACTGGCTCCCTGGTAGAGCAGGCTCATATAGCTCTCGAAGCCCTGCAGGGCGGACCCTCCGAAGAGCACCGGGATGATCTCCCGGGTGAGCCAGTCGAGGGTGCCCATGATCTGAAGCTCCATCATGGTGATATCGGCATTGGAGCCGCTCTGGGGAAAAACCATGGATGCCGGCACCATGCGAATGCCGATGGCGAGCTCGAAGGCGACTATGCCGACCAGGATGCAGCTTTGATTGGGAAGCAGGTAGATGAAGGTGAAGATGCTCGAGATTGTAAGCGCCGCTACGATCCGATCGAGAAAGGCAGCGGCGATCATAAGCGGGGTGAGACCGCTATGGCCGAAGCTTCCGGTAAAAAGTAGAATGATCGCCTGGGTGACGGTGACGGCGGCGATTACCGTTGCCAGGGCGAGCCATTTGGCCACCACATACTGGAAGCGGTGCAAGGGTCTGGTCACGATGAGGGGCATATAGTCGCTGCGGCCTCCCAGGGTGAGGGAGCCAACGCAACTGGTGATGGTGACAACGAAAAAGCCCAGGAGAATCGAGACGGTATTGGGGTCCACCGCGCTCACCGTGGGCATCATCGGGGTGATATCTTTGTTTGAATCGAGAATCGGACCGGCAAGGGCGATGAGAAACAGAGAGACCATGACGAATTTGTGCCGGCAGATCTTCAAGATTGTTTCCGTATAGATAGTGCGATTCATTGTTTCTTGTCGAACAGCCTTTCCAGGGTGGTGGATTCCGGGCTGGCTGACTGGACCTCGATGGCGGCATGGACCATGGCCTTGAGAGTGGCGGCCGCCACCGCCGAGTTCTCCACCGATATCCTGGCACTTCTTTCGGTGAGCTCCAGAAGAGCTGCTCCGGGAGGAAGGATCTCGGCGGCAAGCCGCTTCTCCAGACCTTCCTCCTCAGCTCCAGCCAGCCACTTGATTCTGAGCACGTGCGGGAGATCGTCGCCGTCGGCTATGGCTTTGATACTGTCGATCTCGCCGTTGCGGATAAAGGCTACCCGATCGCAGACACGCTCCATCTCGTCGAGATGGTGCGAATTGAGAACTATGGTCACTCCTTTCTGCTTGAGCTCGATAAGGAGCTCACGCAAGAGGGCTACCCCCGGGGGATCCATGCCGGAGCCGGGCTCATCGAGAAATAGAATGGCAGGATCACCGATGAGCGCCTGGGCAAGCCCGAGACGCTGCAACATGCCCCGGGAGAATTTATTGATTTTTCGGTCACGGGTCTCCGGTTCCAGACGGACCATATCGAGGACAGCCTCCACTTTTTGCTTGCCTTTTTTGCGATCGCCTCCGGACAGAGCGTGGTGATAAGCGATGAATTGCCGGGCGGTGAACCAGGACTCGAAAAAGGGGCGCTCGGGCAGGAATCCCAGGGTCTCGCGCACCGCCAGGTCATTGGGGTCGAGACCGTCTATCCGGATGGTGCCGCCGTCGGGGTGGAGCAACCCGAGCATGCACCCCATGAGAGTGGTCTTGCCGGCACCGTTGGGACCCAGGAGCCCGAAACATTCTCCCCTGCCGACATCGAGATTGATACCCTTGAGGGCGAGGTCTTTTCTGCCCTCGTAGGCTTTGACTAGCTCTCTTACTTCGATCAATCGATTGATCCGTTATGCTCTCACGTCCGGAGAGAAGGCGTCGAAGACTACCTGTCCGAGCTCGCCGAGGAGCCGGAAGGCTTCCCTGCAAACATCCAGGTCTAGCTGGTTGAAGGACTTGGGCTGAGACAGATAGACGCCATAGCCGGCCCGCACCACCAGCTCGTTGAAGCCCGTATATTTCTGGAGGTCCTCGATACGGTCCTTGACGCCCGGATAGTGCACGAAGCGCTCGGCCAGCTCGAAGCTGTTGTGGTTGAACACATAACGTCCTTCGAAATGCTTGTCCCCCACCGACTGTCCCCGGGACTCGAAAAGAAAGATCCGGGAGAGGATAGAGATGATGCCGGTGGCGAAGCGGGGCACCACGGATATATAGAAGACCTGGTCGGCAGGCGGGCGGCTCTTCATGTCGAGCTCGGTCTCGACGAAATAAGAGACGCCGAAAGGAAACCCCGAACGAATCGCTTCCAGAGTCGCTGGAAAGCCCAGGAGGGTTCCCTTGATGCAGACTTCGACGCGCTTCGAGTCGTCCACAACCTTGCCTTCGATAATCTCGGCTATGGCTTTCTGTTTTGCCAGATCTGCGGTCATCAGTTCGTTTCGCTTGGCTTGGCCTGCAGATCCTCGGCTGAGGAGGGCGGCTGGATGAACATATCGACTTCTTTGCCGTTCTCTTTCCTGATCTTGAGCTTGTTGCCGAAGATCTTCTTGAGACCGCCACCGGTCTTCTTGTCCCCGGTCTTCTTGTCCGGCTCCTGCCGTCGGGCCGTGCGCAGACCGCTCTCGCTCTTGCTGTCGCTGGCGCTGGCGCCTGGAGAATCCTTTTCTCTCTGACTGGTCAGAACTTTGTCTATATCCGCTATCTGTTTGCGGGCGTGCCGGACGAACTTGCCGCCGGGCTCGAGTGCTATGCCGCGCTCGAGAAGCACCCGGGCCGGAGCCAGGTGCTCGTTCTGCTTGAGCAGCGAGCCGGCGCAATAGTAGGCGTCAGCCATGCGGGGATCGATGGCGATGGCCCGGGCGTAATACCTGAGAGACTCCTCGAGCTTCTTCTCCGACTCGAGGAGCTGGCCGATATTGTAATAAGCCGAAGCGAATCCGGGATCGAGCTCGATTACTCTTTTCCATTTTGCCAGGGCTTCGTCGTTTTTCTTGAGCTGGAAGAGCACAGAGCCGATACCATTGAGGCTCTGGGTGCGGTCCGGCTTCAGGGTGAGGGCTTTCTCGAAGGCTTCGAGGGCCCTGTCCCAGTTGTTCTGAGCGGCGTAGAGCATGCCCAGGTTGCTGAAAGCCTGCTCCAGACGGTCGTCTTCCTGGATGGCTTCTTTATAGGCTTCAATCGCTTTGTTGAGATGACCTTTCTTGTGCAGGTCGACTCCCCGGTTGTAAGCCTCCACTGCTTTCTTCTCGAGAGGCCTCTTCGGGTCTTTTGGTGGTTCTTCGGCTTTCTGCGCGGCTTTCTCGTCGGTCTTCTCGGCAGCTTTGTCCTCTTCCTGCGTGCCTTTAGCAGCCGCTTCTTCCCGGGCTGCGGTCTCGGCTTCGAAATCAGACAACTCTTTCTCGGCGGTCTTTACGTCGACCTCAGCAGGCTGGCTATTCCGAGCTTCGTCCCCGGCCTCTGCTTTCTCTTCCGTTTCGCCGGCGGTACTGCTTTTCAGATCCTCGGTCCCGGAATCGGCTTTCTCAGCGAAAGCCGGGCCTGCCAGCGGCAGGGCAAGGGTATATAGAAGCGCCGTGGCGCAGATATATGCGGGTAATTGCTTCAATAGCCTGGTCGTATGAATCAAGTTTAGCCTGGACTCGATTGCCTGCCTGAGAACTAAGCGCCTATTATAGCCAGTTTTTCGGGATCGAGCCTGAATTGAATCGGGGAATTTCTTAAGATGGCTTCACCCGCTCAAGCGGGCGAGAAGCCCCCTGAGCCCCAGTTCATAACCGCAGGCGCCGAATCCGAATATGACACCAGACGCGATATCACTCAACAAGGAGCGTTTGCGAAAGTCCTCTCGGGAGTGGATGTTCGAGATATGCACCTCGACAAAGGGCAGACCGGACAGGCTGAGGGAGTCACGCAGAGCCACCGAGCTGTGCCCGAAGCCGCCCGGATTGATGAGGATACCCCGCACCGACGCCCCTTTCGCTTCTTGAATCCTGTCTATGAGGGCGCCTTCATGATTGGACTGAAAAAACTCGAGCTCGGCGCCCAGCTCCCCGGCCAGCCGCCCGAGATTGCTTTCGATCTGGCTCAAGCTGGTGCTCCCGTAGATTTCGGGCTCCCGGGCGCCCAGCATGTTGAGATTGGGACCGTTGATTACAAGAATCTTCAAATCTGGCTCTCGACTTCTTCCATCTCCAGAGCTTCCAGAGCGCACTGGGCTTCGAGAAGGAAGGGATCGTTACGAGCCAGGAGACGCTCCGCCTTGACAAGCCCGATGAACTGGGCGAGGACGTCCCGCACCGGGCTCTGCACACCGCCGTAGTCCACGGTATAGGGGACCAGGAACATGGAGGCGGCCAGGAGCATCCTGGCTTCCACCGAGCGCAGCTCGCCGCTCTGGAGAATCCGGTCGAGGAGGGTCGGATCGGCTTTGTTGTCGAAAATCAGCTGTTTGCAGAACTCGAGAACCGGCTCGAGAATACTGTGGGAACGCTCCTCCGGCAGGGAAGCGGCAGCCCTGATGAGATTGAGCTTGTTGCCGGCATCGCCCAGGGACTCGGCGCTGTCCACCAGGTTGCGAACCTGGTTGGCCTTGGTGTTGAACTGACGGCGAAGCTCGGTGGGAGCTACGGACGAGACCGGGACCTTGGCAGCGTCCAGCCGTTTGTCATAGAAATCCTGGACATGCTGACGTTTTAGCTCGACACCGAAAGGCATCAACTCCATGAAAATCGACTCGAGCCCTTCAAGCTGAGACTGAAGGTACATCAATTCGTCTTGTGTGACCACGTCGGATCCTCTCCTCTCGGCCTTCGTTTTACCTGCAATGATTTTATACTGCAATGATTTTATACTGCCGGGCTCTACCGGTCACACCTTTTCAGCCCTTTCCACCGCTAATCTAACAGAGGCAGCAACATCTTCCACGCTCGAAAGCGATGTGTCCACAGTGATTGCGGCTTTCTCGTAGAAGTCGAGACGTTCAGCGAGGAGCTCCCTGATACGATTCAAAGAGCTATCTTTTTCACGGACGCTCGCTGCCGATCTCGAAAGAAGCGGTCTGACCGTGTCCCCGGCCAGTCTGGAAGCGAGGGTTTCCGGGGGGCAGCTCAGGTGAACCGTGATCCCGATACTGGCGAGGATCTCGAAGTTCCCTGCCTGGCAGGGCAGTCCGCCGCCGGTGGCAAGGATGAGACCACCGTGCCTTTTTGCATTCTGGACGAAATCGCCAAGCAGCTGATCGAGAATATTTAGTTCCTGTAATGATGAGCCGCTGTCCTCGACCAGCCGGCGCAGCGATTCGATGAGGTGGCGCTCGAGCTTCCTGAAATAAGGCTCACCCGAGGTGGCGAAGATGTCCGCGATCGATCTGCCGGTGGCTTTCTCGATGAAATCGTCGCTGTCAGCGAAGGGATAGCCGGTCTGCCCGCTCAAGGCCCGACCGCAGCTCGTCTTTCCGGCTCCCGGCATACCGATGAGGAGCAGACATCGGAGCTCACCGAAAGGGCTCATGGCTCAGTTCAATTGGGTGCGGGTGGGAGTGATGCCCCGTCTCTGGGCGATCTCGATTTTGTGCCTGGCATCGAGCAGAGATGGATTGAGCACCAGGGCTGTCTTGAAGGATCTGATCGAAGCCGGGTACTGCTTGAGATTGAGCTGGGCGATTCCCAGTCCGTAGTGTGCAGAGGCCATGTCCGGGGAGAGCTTGATCGCCTCGACGAACTCCGCCGCGGCGCTCTGATAGTCGCCTGAAAGCGAGCACATGGTGGCGAGATTGTTATGGGCATAAGCCGAGCCGGGATTGGCGGCCACAGCGCTCTGAAAAGCCTGTCTGGCTTCGCTCAATTTGCCCTGATTGGCGTAGATATTGCCCAGGCTGTATGCCGCCAGCCCGTTCTTGGGATCGAGCGCCATGGTCCTGAGATACTCTTTGCGGGCCTCGTCGACCTTGCCGATGCTCATCAAGACATCTCCCAGCGCATTGTGGGCGGTGGCATCGTTGGGATTGAGCTCGATGGTCTTCTCGAGCTCCTGCTCGGCGAGCCAGACATTGTGCTGAAGCCTGGCGGTCACTGCCAGCTCTCTGTGCGCCGCCGCCAGTGACGGCGCTCGTTCGATGAGACGTTTGTAGGCGTCGACCGCTTCTTTGAGACGCCCTTGCTGACGCAGGGAATTGGCCATGGCCAGCATGGTGGCGGTCTCGTGGTCGAGCCGCTTCGGATCTCCGGACTGCGCGGGTTTGCTCGCGGCATTCTGGTCGTCACCACTGCTGGTGGCAAGCGCAATCTCTCTGTCCAGCTCTCTCAGTTGTCCGATCACTTTGTCGCTTCGTCCGAGGCGCTCATAGACCCGAGCCAGGCTGCTATGAGCGGCGGCAAGCTGGACATTGATCGCCGAGATCTCTCCGATGCATCTTGCCGCTCGATCGAGATCGCCCCGGGCCCTGGCGCTGTCGGCCTCGCGCCTCAAGGAGCGGGCGCTTTCCCGGGCTCTCGCGATCGCCTGATCGAAATGGGTGATGGCTGCTTGATATTCGCCCAGCTCCAGACAGATTAGACCGGCACGGTTATGGAGACTGGGATCGTCCGGGTTTTCGGTGAGCTCTTTGAGGATGGCCCGGTTGCTGCGATCGAGCAGCCCGAGATTGGCTTCCGTCGCTGCCTCTCGGGTGCTTCTCCGCTCCGTCTTTTCCGGAATCGCGATTTGAGAGCGGAGATTGGTGAGGAGAGGCTGGTAGAAATTGCTGAGCACCAGGTCCGGCCCGGGGATTCCCAGAAATTTGAGAGGCAGGACCGGCACGGTGACCAGGAGAATTGCCACGGCTAAAGTCAGCCAGGGGCGTCTTATCGAGCGCCTGGTCCGAATGATGGATTTGGAGATCTGACTGTTGCTTGTCAAGACTGTCGACAGAGAGAGGGAGTTTTATATATAAGAGATAACCATCGTATCCAGGGCGCGTCAATGCGGTTTTCCGCATCTGGCCAGGGTGATTATAGAGAGTTTATCTACTTGGCTTTGAAATACAGAATTATCAGGCCCAGAGTGCCGATCACTGTATTGGGCAACCAGGCAGCCATCATCGGATGAATCCGACCGGCTTCGCCGAGGGCGCCGGAAGTGGACTGGAGAACGTAATAGAGAAACACGATAACGGCCGAATAGATAAGACCGATATTCGAACGGGATCGCCTGGCAAGAAGTCCCAGAGGAGCGCCGGCCAGAGCCACGATCAGGCAGGCCAGAGGCTGGGAGAACTTCTGGTAGAAACGCACCAGCAAATCGTTGGTGACGGCATTGGACTCTTTCAGGGTGGCGATATGGGCGCCCAGCTCCCACATGTTCATCTCTGTGGGAAGTACAGTGCCTGACTCCATGAGCTTCTGAGCATTCTTGACACCGGGTATGCGCAGGCGCTGAAACTGCAGGATCCGGGTGATGTCGCTGCTGGCGTCCACCACATAGGTCCGTCCTCTTTCGAGGACCCATTCGCCGTGCTTGAAGATTCCCTGGGAGGCGCTGATGATCTGCACCAGCTTGTTCCGGGTGAAGTCCAGGATGATGACGTTCTGGAGTTTTTCGCCGTCGAATTTGTCGACGAAATAAATCCGCTCGAGCTGGAGATTCTTGTCTCTCTGCATATAGGTGAAATTGGCGGTGCCGGAGGGCATCTCGGCTTTATAGAGAGCCAGGAACTCGAGCTTCTTCGAAGTCCGGTTGGCCACCGGCACGATGAGCTCGTTGAGACCGAAGCTCATGAAGCTGGTCAAAAGCCCGAAAAGAAGCGGGGCGATCATGATCCGGTAGAAGCTCACACCGCTGGTGCGCAGGGCGATGATTTCGGAGTCGCCGCTCAAACGGTTGAAGACCAGAAGGGTGCCCAGGAGCACGCCGATGGGGATGGTCATGACGATGATCTCGGGAAGGTGCAGCCCGATGATCGAGAGAGCGAGGTCGATGGGCACGCCGGAGCGCATGATCAGGTTGAAGATCGTCTTGAGCTGGTCGGCTCCGAACCAGACACCGGTGACGATACCAATACCGAAGAGCAGAGGCTGCCAGAACTCGTTGGCGATATAACGATCGAGTAGCTTCATTTGCAGACTCATAGGGTGAAGTCCTCGCCAAGATAGTGTTTCCTTGCAACGGGGCTTTCGGCTACTTCCTGGGAGGTACCGGCCACGAGAATCTGGCCCCGGTCGATGAGATAAGCCCGGTCGGTGATATGGAGAGTCGCCCGGGGGTTGTGGTCGGTGAGAAGAACGCCGAGGTTCCACTCGTCCCGGAGTCGGCGGATGAGACCCTGGATCTCCGCGATCGAGATCGGGTCGATACCGGTGAAGGGCTCGTCCAGGAGAATGAACTCGGGCTCGGAAGCCAGGGTCCTGGCGATCTCCAGACGGCGGCGCTCACCGCCGGAGAGCTGCACTGCCGCTACTGTGTCCAGATGCTCGAGCCCGAACTGGGAGAGCAGGTGCATGATCTTTTCTTTGCGCTCCCGGGACGGCACGTTACGAAGCTCGAGAATCATCAGGATATTCTCGTAGACAGTGAGCTTGCGGAAAGTGGAGTTCTCCTGCGGCAGATAGCCGATTCCCAGTCGGCTGCGCTGGTGGATGGCAAGTCTGGTGAGGTTTTTGTCCCCGAGGGTGATGGTCCCCTTTTCCGGCTTGACCAGACCGAGGACCATGTCGAAAGAAGTCGTTTTCCCCGCACCGTTGCGACCGAGCAGACCGACTACCTCGCCGCGATTGACGTGGAAGCTGACTCCATCCACTACACGCCTGCCGGCGTAGCTCTTCTGCAAGCCCTCGATCTTGAGGGTCTTGAGAGTGGTGGAATGGGATGGTCCTGCCAGTATCTGGGTCATGAATGTTTTCCTGAATGTTTTCCTGGTTTCTCTAGAGTGGCTTCTTGCCGTCTTCGGCTAGCTGGGTGCGACCCCCTGCCGGTCTGTTCCTGGCCGGCGTTGTGTTGCCCGGGCCTTCTTCTTTCGGTTTGTTGTTCTGTACGATTACTGCCTTGGTATTGCCTTCAGCCAGGACTTTGCGGTCGGCCACCATCAATGTGATCTTGTCGCCGATCCATTTGCGTCCGGGCTGGGTGACCTGGGAGCGACCGGTGAAGATCAGGCGCTCGGGTCTGCCTTCGGCGTCTTTGAGCATGGCGACCCGCGGACCCTTGCCCACCGAGTCTTCGTAATAGATGCGGACATTGCCCACGGCGTCCATGCGGTTGGTCTGCTTGTTATAGTCCTGGGCATCCGAGTATATAAGGATAGGTTGCTCGCTGCTTCCGGATGAGCCGCCGAAGCTCACGAACTTCTCGCCGTTCTCGGCTGCCGCTTTCCTGGTGTCGCCGGAGTCTAAGGCATCGCTTTTCTCTTTCTCTTCGATAACCCGGGAGCGGACATGACCGGTAGCCTGCAGTCTCTGAGTGGTGAGGAAATAAGTGATCGAGTCGGCCTGGGTGACATTCTTGTTCTGGACCGCCACGGCGTCGCCGGTGAAGATTGCGGCTTCAGGCTTGCGATTGGTTCCATAGACGATCTTCATATGCTTGGAATTGACTTTGATGTCCCCGGTCACTACCCGGACATTGCCGTGGGCCTCGAAACGACCGGATTCGCGCTCGTATTCCTGGATCTGAGAGTCAGTGACGATCTTGTCCGAGCCCGGGGCGCCGCCTTCCGATTTGTCCGATACGCCGTCCTCGGTATAGACCTCGGAATGGGCGCTGCCCTCAGCGAGAATACGCGAGGTCTTGATCTCGAAGGTCAGGCGAGCGGCGTTGATCTTGTTTTTTCCCTGGACCAGCCTGGGGCTGCCTGTGAAAACCGCTTTGCTGGCGGCGCCGCTCTCGTCCCGGAAGAGCTTGGCGATCGGCCCGTCGATGATAGTGTCGCCCTGGGTGACGCGGACCTTGCCCTTAGCCAGGACATGGTCCTCGGCGAATTCCTGCTCGTCGGCGACTATATCGATCGGACCGCCCCCGGCGGCTTCCTGAGCCGCCGCCGGAGCCGGACCGCCGAAGCATGCGAAGAGGAGGTAAGTGCCGGATATAAGTAGCTGAGGTATCCTGTTTGCTTTTGACATCTCTGAGTGCTTTCTAGTTTTCACATACCGATGATGGAGTGGGTGTTCCCCCTGAGAACTATGTGCTCAATGAGCTTGACCTGCGAAATCACGCCTTCGGCCGAGTCTCCTGTCACCTTGGCTACCCCGGGCCACTCGATGTTAACACCCCCGGTAGCCTTGAACTGATTTTTTTTGTTTAATTCCATCTCCGCAACTTCCATCTTGGTCTGGTTCGAGACCCCCATGGCAAGCACTTTGTTGTCCTTGTCCGATTTGAGCAGGATAATGTGAGTGAGCTCGTTTGCTTTGCCCACCGGAGCCTGGATGTTTAAACTTACTTGACCTTCGTTATAATACTTGACTTCTATTCCTTTTAAGTCGACATCCTTGGTACGGGGCTCGAGGATGCCGCTGGCGGCTTTGAGCTGCCACCGCAGCTGGTTGTTCTCGTCCACCTCTTTGAGCTCGTACTCTTTGACCGCCACCTCTTCGCCCATGGCGCCGTCTTTGTCCTTGGTCTTCTCGAACTCGGCCATCTGCCGGTTCGCTTCTTGCTGAGCGTAATAGATGGCGCCCACCAGTCCGGCGGCGATTCCCAGAGCCAGGGCTAGCTTGAGAAAAGGCTTGAGTTTGATGAAGATGCTCGAGAACATATCCTTTCCTGATCGGCTGTTTTCCTATCTGCCCAGTGCCCTGAGTGCCACGGCTTTCGAGACATTGCTCAGGCTTTCCCTCAGATTACCCTGTTTGAGATAACCTTCGCCGAGAAAGAAATAAGGAGCCGGGGATCCCGGATCCTCCTCCTGGCAACGCCTCCAGACCCGCATCGCCGATGCCAGATCGCCGGTGCACTCGGCCTGGAGATGCGCTCTGTATAGAGTCGACCAGAGATCTTTCGGTTCCCGGGCGAGGATCTCGTCGAGTCTGGCCAGGGCTTTCTGGTAATAGCCCTTGATGACAGGCACCGCCAGTGGTTCGGCTTTATCAATCACCGATTCCATGCCGGAGGCGGGAAGTGAGGCTTTGCCGGCGCCGCTTCCGGCATCTGTTTCGGCGTTGCTCATGCCCGAGTCAACCCACTGGCTCTGCCAGTCGGCGGGCTTAGTCTCTACTTTCTCGTCAGCCTTAGCTCTGTCCGCGGTTTTTGCCTGAGCCATCTCCAGGCGTTTTTTCTGCTCGTAGACTTTTCGGGAGTACTCGGTGAGCAGGTAGGCTTTCATGTAATAAGCCCAGGCCAGGTGATAGCGGACTTTGTTGTCGTCGGGGGAATGAGCGAGCATTCCCTCGTATTCGTCGATCATTCTGTTGAAATAATCGGGACCGCCGACATTCTGCGCCAGACGCCGGGATATGTTCACCTCTTTCCAGGCCTCTTCCACCTGGCTCGTGCGGGTGAGAGCCACAGCCAGGACGAAATGGGCTTCGGGATCATCCGGGTAGGCTTTCACCTGGTCCCGGGCCAGACCGACGTCATAAGTGATATTGATCGCCTCGGCTTCAGTGGTGACCTCGATTGGCTTGCGTGCCGCTTCCTTGTCGCTGCCGGATTCTGGTATTGCCTGCGAAGAATCCTCCGCCATGCAGATGGCGGGTTGCCAGAGCAGAATGGCTGCCAGTCCGGCTTTTAGAATTGCCCCGGGCAATTTAGCAGGCGCGGTCTTCATAATCAGGCTGGAGAAACCTCGGGCTCGATAAACAAAGGTCGGAACAGGATCTTATCAAGGCCTGTAATGATGGTGGTTGCAAAAAATTTTAGACGTTCAGGCCACTTTATTCCGGCCGTTCAGAATAAGCTCCAGAGCGTCGGTCAGGGAGCCGACTACCGAGATCGGCGTTGCCTGTCTGAGGATCTCGGGTCCGTGCACTCCGGTGGAGACCCCGATAGCGTCCACGCCGGCGTTCCTGGCCATCTCCAGGTCGAAATGACTGTCCCCTATCACCACCGCGTCGTCTCGGGAACATTTGTGATGTTTCAAGGTATTGAGCACCGCTTCGGGGTGCGGCTTGTGGTTTTTGACACCTTCCGCGCCGATGACCAGACTGAAATAACCCTGGATATTGTGGTGCTCGAGGACCGGGTCGATGATGGTTTTTTTCTTTGATGAGGCGATCGTAATGGTGATGTTTGCATTGCGTAACGTCTCGAGCAGGTGGAAAAGGCTCGGAAATGGCGGGCACAGCTCGATACAGCGGCTGTTGTAGAACTCCCGGTATTTGTCCGCCACCTCTTCCTGGAATTTCCTGCCGGTGCCGGGCAGGATGATCTCGGTCTGATCATTCAGGGGCACGCCGATGAGCTGTTTCCAGTGCTCCACCACCGAGCCCGGAAAGTCGTAATACTCCGCCACCTGGAACATCACGTCTACAATCCCGGGAGCGGAGTCCACGAGCGTACCGTCGAAGTCGAAGATGGCGAGTTTGTACAAATCAGCTCCTTCCTGCTCCGGATTTGTCGATCAACTCGTAGAACTGCCTGAACAGATAGCTCGAGTCATGGGGACCGGGATTGGCTTCCGGGTGATATTGCACGCCGAATACCGGCAGGCTCTGGTGCCTGAATCCTTCGACGCTGTTGTCGTTGAGATTGATATGGGTGATTTTCAGCTCTTTGGGGCAGGATTTGGCATCGACAGCGAAGCCGTGATTCTGGCAGGTGACCTCGACTTTGCCGGTGTCGAGATTTTTCACCGGCTGATTGCCGCCCCGGTGCCCGAACTTGAGCTTGAATGTGCGGGCGCCCATGGATAACGCCAGGAGCTGGTGTCCGAGACAGATGCCGAAGATCGGCTTGCCTGCCTGGAGAAGCGCTGCCAGCTCTTTGAGGGCGCCCTCGCAGGCGGCGGGGTCTCCGGGACCGTTGCTGAGAAAAATGCCGTCCGGGCGTCCCGAAAGGATATCGGCGCTTTTCGTGTCGGCTGGATAGACAGTCAGGTGCAGCCCCTGGGCGGCGAGCAGCTCGAGGATATTCTGCTTGATACCGTAGTCGATTACCGCCACCCGGTATTTGCCTTCACCGATGGTGTATCTCTGGGGGCAGGTGACCTCGGCGGTGAGATCCAGCCCGGTCATCTCCGGAGCCAGCCTGGCTGTTTCCACGGCTTTCTCCAGGCTCTCGGCCAGGTCCTCGCCGATCTCGGTGGTGATCGTGCAGCGCATCGCTCCTTTGTCCCTGATATGGCGGGTGATTGAGCGTGTATCGACATCGGTGATGCCGGGGATGCCGTGCTTTTTCAAGAAAGTATCGAGACTCGCCTGGGCCAGATGCGAGCTGTAATTCTCGGTGAGGTGCCTGACTACCAGCCCTTTCGCATATATCCTGCGAGACTCCATGTCACCTTCGTTGGTACCATAGTTGCCAGCTTCCGGATATGTGAGAGTGATTATCTGACCGGCATAGCTCGGGTCGGTGAGGATTTCCTGGTAGCCGCACATACTGGTGTTGAACACCAGCTCGCCTACTGTGGTGCCGGAGGCGCCGAAACTGCGGCCTTCGTACGTCCGCCCGTCCTCCAGCGCCAGGATTGCCTGTCCTTTCCTGTCTGTGGCGTCGGTACTTCTGTCCCTGTCAGTTTTTTTAGCCATGCTCTTTGAAAACACCGTGTATGTCTATATTACCGAAAATTCGCCGGGCTGAAATAGAAATCCCGGGGTTCGGGCAGTGTATCAGCTATTGTGTGACGAAATGGCAATTCCATTGGAGAGGTTTAAGTTGACGATTCCAGGGCTCGACAGAGCAGCTGGGTGGGGCGTCCGGGGATTCGCGCCGGTCCGGCGCCGCCGCCGGGACGCTAAAAACAATGGTCCTGCACCTGTAGAATGGTCTCTGTTTTAGTATTCGAATAGCCAAGGTGGCCGCAGTCCATGAACAGTCTTGAGTCCTATATTACCGGGGTATCGCTCATCGCACCGGAGATAGTGGTGGTGGTGGCGATTCTCCTTACATCCGTATGGGACCTTTTCCTGCCCAGCAAGAAGGCGGTCACGCCCTGGCTGGGTCTTGCCTCGCTGGCTGTCTCATTCTTTCTTTTCACCGGCCAGCTCAATCTCAACGAGAAGGCTTTCGGCGGGCTCTACACAGTGGACGCTCTCACGGCCGTCTTCGGGCTGATTGCAGCGGCGGTGGGCTTTATAGTCATTCTCATGACAATGGGATACGAGCACCATTTCAAGAGCAACCGCGGTGAGTTCTACGCCATTCTTCTCACTGCCGTGGTCGCGGTGATGTTTCTTGCCGGAACCACCGATCTGATCATGCTTTTCGTCTCTCTCGAGACCCTGAGCATCTGTTGCGTTCTGCTTTCCGGATTCTCCAAGGGCGACCCACGCAGCGGTGAAGCCTCCCTCAAATATCTGCTCTCCACCGCCGCCGCCACCGCCACTTTGCTCTATGCCCTTTCCTTTATATATGGCATTACCGGCGGCACGACTTTCGAGATTCTCGGAGAGAAGCTCCAGATGATGGCTGTGGGCAGCGGCACCCTTCTCAAGATGCTGATTCTGGCTCTTGTTCTCAGCGCCATAGGCTTCAAGCTATCGATAGTCCCGTTCCACATGTGGACACCGGACGTCTATGAAGGAGCCCCCACTCCGGTGACGGCATTTCTTTCTATCGGATCCAAAGCTGGCGGTTTCGTCGTGGCCATGCGTTTTCTCATCGAGGTTCTCGGCACGGCTTTCCCTGACTGGATGCTCCTCGTCAGCTTCCTGGCCATGGCCTCTATGATCGCCGGCAATCTGATCGCTCTTGCCCAGACCTCGTTCAAGCGGATGCTGGCTTATTCGTCCATCGCTCATGTCGGCTATATGCTCATCGGTCTGGTGGCTTTCTCCACCGAAGGCCTGCAGTCCATGCTCTTCTATATTGTGGTCTACGGTCTGATGAATCTGGGTGCCTTCGCCGGTGCCATACTTTTCAGCAATGAGACCGGTAGCGACCGCATCGAAGACTATGCCGGACTGATTCGCAAGCGTCCAATCCAGACCATCCTGATGTCTGTCTGCCTGCTCAACCTGGCAGGGCTGCCGGTGCCTCCGGCAGGCTTTTTCGCCAAGATCTTCATATTCAAAGCCGGTCTCGGTCTCACCGATATGTCCACGGCTCTCAACAATCTGCCTGCGGCTGCCTCCCAGCACTATGCCATGGCCCAGCTTCCGGTCGGCTGGATGATGGTGGCCGTGGCCCTTATCACCTCGATACCGGCAATTTATTACTACACCCGGGTGGTGATCATGATGGTGGTCCCCGAGCCGTCGAAAGCGGTGGCCAGCCTGAAAGACAGACCGGCTTTCGTGGGCAGCCCCCAGGAAGGTCCCTGGGCAGCGCTGCTGGCCTGTACAGTGGCAGTATTGCTGGCGGGTACCGTCCTTGTCAGCCCGATCATGGACATCTCGAAAACAGCAGCTTCCAGCATCAGCCCGGAGAAAAAACGCGAAATCGGTTTCAACCCTTTCGTCCGATTATAGTATTGTCGGTGGTGTCAGGTTTCAGCCGGCGAGTTGCAGATTTCGAGAACTCTAATATAATGAGGTCTTATCCGCCCTCGTAGTTCAGTGGATAGAACACCTCCGTCCTAAGGAGGGTGTCAGGGGTTCGAATCCTCTCGAGGGCTCCATTTTTTTCGATGATGAGAATGAGAAAAGGCTCCCGGGAGCCCTTTCTCATCAGGGCGAGGTCAGGCGCAGGCCTGCTCTTCTTCGGCTGCTATATTCGTTGCCGAGAACTCCCTGGTCGCCTCCTCTTCCAGGGAAGACGGCGCTGCTGGACCCGGCAGCTGCTCCGGCAGATCATCCGGCAATTGCTCCGGCAATTGCTTAACTACCTTCTCACTCGAGCTGTCCCGCGGCCGGGGCGGCAGGGCAAGCTGGCTGGCATGCACGGTGGGAGTGGCTCTCTGTTTGCCGTCCCGGTCTATCCAGCGCTCTATGGTCAGGCGTCCGCAAACCGTCACCTGGCTTCCTTTGCTCAAATAGTCCAGGGAGAGTCGGGCAAGCCTGTCCCAGGTCTCGACCTTATAATATTCGGCGGTCTTCTCCTTGCTCGAGCGGCTGAAACCGTTGACCGCAACAACCATGCTGGACTTGATCCGGCCGTCGTTGAACTCGACTTTCTCCGGATCTCTGACCAGGTTTCCCACAATAGAAATACTGGCTAGGCTCATAAAATCCTCCCGGCGGAGCTGACCGCCTTATTTTCTTTCTGCTTGGCTATCCGTCCGGGGAGACTCATTCATAGTAGATGCCATACAAAAGTATGTCAATACTTGCGCTCTTAAAATTCCGAATCCGGCAATTACAGGTTGCTTGCATTAATGCTAGGGTATTGAAGGGCCGTAAACGCCCGGTGCGAGATCTTCCGTGACCGATTCATATTCAGACTGGTTTCAACGATATAAGTGGTGCGAGCCCATCGCTCAGGGCGGCATGGGGGTCGTTTATCTTGCCGAGGATCGGAGCCGGGGCGACAGCAACTCCAAATGTGTGATCAAGCAGCTTCGCTCTGACACCGAGGATCAGGAGGAGCTCAAGGAAGCCATGCGCCTCTTCAAGCGAGAGGCCCAGTTGCTCAAGGAGCTGGAGCACGCCGGCATCGTCACATTCTTCGACGATCATGCCACTGCCGACGGCGCCTATTTCCTGGTCATGGACTATGTGCCGGGAAACAACCTCGAGACGATTATCCAGAACTACGGGCCTTTCTCCCAGGACGATGCGGTGAAAGTCGGCATCCAGATCTGCGAGGTCCTGGAATACCTTCACGAGCGCGAGCCGCCGATCATATATAGAGATCTCAAGCCGAGCAATCTTATGCTCACCCCGGAAGGGCAGATCATCTTTATCGATTTCGGGATTGCCAAGGTATTCATGCCCAAGGATTCTGCCACTCGCGTGGTGACCGCCGGCTACTCCCCTCCCGAGCAGTATTTCGGCAAGCCCCAGACGAAAAGCGATCTCTATGCCCTGGGGGCGACGCTTTCGCACCTTCTCACCGGGGTGAGACCGCGCCCTCTGCTCACCTGCGTGCCGAGCCAGCAGGTTCCTGAATTGCTCCCTAACCTGGACAGGCTGATTACCGAGCTCACCGCTCACAGTCCCGAAGACCGCCCGGCCACCGCTCGTCTGGTCAGGCACCGTCTCTACCGGATCTATCAGGAGATCCATCCTGATTTCGATATCCCCGATGAGGTGCTTGCCGGCTCTCAGGGGGGCGGCGAAGAGCAATACATAAGCCAGAAGATCATGTCCTCCGGATTGAAGGCCGCCAAATCGGAGAGCCTGCCCCAGGCCCGGGGAGCGGAAAGCGAGGTCTACAGCGACGAGGACATGCCTACAGGTATCAAGAAGCTTTTCGAGGACCTGCAGCAACACCTTTCCTCTAGCCGCAATCCTGTCTATAAGCCGGAATCGGAGACTCAGGAATCGGCCACCAGGACTTCGGGCCGACACCGCACCGGAACCTCATCCAGACCTGCTTCGCGATCTTCGTCCAGATCATCGGCGAGTTCCGAGCCGGAGAGCATCTGGCAGCGGTTTATCAACTGGGTGACCGGCAAGAGCTAGATCGTCTGGCTTATTACTTGTCCAGACCGGCGCTCATGAGAATGCGCTCGACCAGGGCATCGTACGAGATACCGGCTTTCTCCGCCATTGCCGGAAGATCGGAGGTATCGGTCATACCCGGCAGGCTGTTGAGCTCGAGAATAAAGGGTCTTCCCTCCCGGTCCACCATCATGTCCACCCGGGCATAGCCGCTGCAGGACAGGGCACGGAAAGCCTTGACCGCCAGCTCTTTGGCCAGACCGGTAGTGGTTTCGCTGAGCTCGGCAGGCAGGATGAACTCGGTCATGCCTTTGGTGTACTTAGCCTCGTAATCGTAGAAACCGGCTTTGGACTTCGGTCTCAGCTCGAGGATCGGAAGCGCCTCCAGGTGATTGCCGTTGCCGTTGGCTCGCTGGCTGTCTTCCAGGACACCGACCGTGATTTCCTGACCGGTGATATAGCCTTCGATTATGGCGCCGCCATATTCGGTGATGGTTTCGCGGATGATTCTCTCCAGATCATCGGGCTTTTCGATCTTCTGCACTCCCACCGACGAGCCTTCTTTCAGAGGCTTGATCATCACCGGAAGCTTGTCTTCGAGCTCCTCTATCCAGGCAGTGTCTTTCAAGTCGCTCTTGCCGACGATCTTCGTCGTTGGATAAGGCAGACCTTCGGCGCTGAGCACCCGTTTGGTGAGGATCTTGTCCATGGCCAGTGCGCTGGCCAGCACGCCGGAGCCGGTGTAGGGGATGCGGAGCAGCTCTAACAGCCCCTGGACGGTGCCGTCCTCGCCATATTTGCCGTGCAGGCAGAGGAAGGCCACCTCGATCTTGCGGTCTTTCAAAGTGGTGGCGATATCGGTATCAACGTCGAGGAGCTCGGCGTTGACATAGCCCAGTCTTTTCAGGGCGGCATGGCAGTTGGCGCCTGAGCGGAGGGATACTTCACGCTCGCTCGATAGTCCACCGTAGAGAACTCCGATTCTGGTCGATTTGTCGATTACAGGCAACTCTTTCATGATCTATTTCTCCCACACCGCCATCTCTTCGGCGCCGAACTCACCCAGGGTCTTCCATTCCGGCTTCAGACGAATCGCATAGGAATCGTACACGCAGGCTTGCATCCTTTGCAATAAGGACGTCACTTCTGTCGACGTAGCCTTACCAAGATTGATCACAAAGTTTGCGTGAATAGCCGAGACCGCAGCCTGGCCTTCCTTGAGATTCTTGGCACCGGCCTGATCGAGGAGATAGCCGGCAGCCCGCTCAGGCTCAGGGTTCTTGAAGGTGCTGCCGGCATTGGGCCAGCCTATGGGCTGGGTGCGCCAGCGGTAGTCCTCATTGTGCCTGGTCGCCTCTTCAATGGAAGAGGCATCGCCTTTCTGGAGCCGGAACCGCGCCGAGACCACGACATGCTTGTCTGGTTTGAGCTTGCAGGCTCGATAGACGAAGTCCAGCTCTTCCGCCTTATAGACTTTGAGGTCGCCTTCTTCGGTATCGTAAACAGTGGCGGACTCCAGGATATTGGCGATGCAGCTCCCGTGCGCTCCGGCGTTCATGATCACCGCACCGCCGGCGGTGCCCGGTATGCCGACGGCGAACTCCAGACCGGAAAGTCCCAGGTGGGCCGCCTGTTTGGCCATATGGGGAAGCCTCGCTCCGGCAGCCGCTTCGATGACATCAGGCTCGGGATTATTGATCTCGGTCAGGTAAGCGGTGCGGATAACGGTGCCTTTCACTCCGGCAGAGGAGATCAAAAGGTTCGAGCCGCCGCCGATGATAAACCAGGGCTCGCCTCTCTGTTCGAGCCTGCCTACCAGCTCGACGAGCTCGTCGAGGGTGCGAGGATGGCACAGCCGGGTGGCTTCCCCTCCTATCTTAAGGGTGGTGAAGCGAGCCAGCGGAGCATTAGTTGCTTCTTCCATTGGGCTCTTTATTTTTGAGAAGTTCCAGAATCTGCGGTCCCACCGCGGTGATGTCTCCGGCCCCGATAGTCATGACCGTGTCGCCGGGCTCCAGGAGCTCGACAATCGCAGCGGCAAGAACCGGGGTGGGACCGCCAATATACCGGCAGCTCCGGTTGAGCACCGCATGGGAGAAGGTCTCGGAATTGATTCCCTCGATGGGCTTGCCCCTGGCGATATAGACGTCGGTGACGAGCACCAGATCGGCATCGCCAAAAGACTCGCAGAAAGCTTTCCAGTGATTTTTGAGCCTGGTCGGCTGGTGAGGCTGGAAAACCGCCACCAGCCTGGAGCCCGGACTGCTCGAGCCGGCTATGAACTCCCGGGCGGCTTTCAGGGTAGCGGCGATTTCGGTGGGGTGGTGCGCATAGTCGTCCACCACGGTGACACCGGCTTGCTTGCCGAGTATCTGGAAACGCCGGTTGACGCCTTCGAATTCAGAAAGAGAAGCGGCGATGGTCTCGAACGAAATACCGAGCTCGATGGCCACGATACAGGCTACCAGGGCATTGCTCTTGTTGTGGGTGCCGGGCACCCTCAATTCGATCTGCCCGAGGAGGCTGCCCTCCCGATAGACACGCATGGAGAATGCCCCACAGGGCTCGTAACTGTACTGGCTTTCATGCTCGCCGTCATGGAGCCCGTAGGTGACGATCCGGGGTGCCCCGGGAGCTGTCTGGCTCTGACCCTCTTGTTCTTGAGCCAGGGCCAGCCGGCGGCAACCGGCGTCGTCCACACAGAGGATGAGAATGTCGCTTGTCTGGCGAGCGAAAACCTGCATCGATTCGAGAATCTGCTCGAGACCACCCGGATAATTCTCGAGATGATCCGTCTCGATATTGGTGATCACGCCTATATGCGAATTGACTCTGGTCTGGGTACCGTCGCTCTCGTCGATTTCGGCGACGAAATATTCGCCGTCGCCATGCCTGGAATTCGCTTTGATCTTGGAGAAAACACCGCCGACCACCACGGACGGGTCGAGATCACCGTCGATCAGGACCTGGGCGACCATACCAGTGGTGGTGGTCTTGCCGTGGGTCCCGGAGATTCCGATGAGCTTGCGCCCCCGGGTAAGCTGAGCGAGCATCTCGGAGCGGTGCCTGATGGGCAGACCCAGCCGTTTGGCTTCAACGAGCTCGGGGTTGTCCGGGCTGATAGCGGTGGAGACAACCACCACCGACGCACCGTTCACATGGGCGGCTTCATGGCCGACATGGACTCTGGCACCCTTCTCGCGGAGCTCCCTGAGGATGGCAGAGTCGGCTTTATCCGAGCCGGATACTTCTTTGCCCCGGGCCAGAACCAGCCTGGCAAGGGCGGACATGCCGATTCCGCCGAGACCGATAAAGTGAAATGACCCTTCTACCTCGTCGATCTCTATCTCAGAAGCGTTACTGAATGCCTTTTCCTGCACGACCCCAGCACAGTCAGAAACTTTGATTTCCAATTTAATCCCTCTGGCCGATTTCAAAAGCCTGCTTGAGCAGACCTGTATGCGAGCCCAGGCAGTACCTTGAAAACGAGGGACCTTAGGTACTCGCCTTTGCCAGACTCAATATAGCCGGAATCTTCTAAACACTCAACGAAACTAGCGTTTAGCTTCCGGCCTTGAGCAGCTGGATCTTCTTGGTGAATCTGGACTTCTTGCGGGCACCGGTGTTGGAATGGAGCACACCTTTGGATACCGCTTTGTCCACGACCACGAAATAATCTTTGAGAGTCTCATCCACGCCATCGACGTTGCTGGACTTGAGCGCTTCTTCCAGTCTCGATTGCTCGGTTCTGATTCTGGATTTCCAGACCCGGTTGCGGACACGGTTGCGCTCCGCGGTTAGAACTCTCTTCTTTGCAGATTTGATATTAGGCACGACTTCTCCCGCCTGGCCATGACATTAACGGAAAGGGATTCTAGCATATAAGCTCCTGCACCGTGGTCTGGAAGCCCGTCCCCGGTAAGCATTTGGTTACTTAGATTCTATTAATAGGCAAAGGCGCTCTCACAGAGAGAACGCCTTCTCAGAGTTCTATCGGCGCAGATCCGGGCGGTGGCGGGAGTAATGCCGGAGCCTTTCTCTGCTTGAATAGAGCTAATTCGAGCCTAGACCGTCAGTTTGTCGGCTACCGGGAATGAATAGCCTTTGTTGTTCAGATAGGCGAAATCTTGCTTGACCTGCGTATATGCTTCTCTGGATCCGTACTCGGATGCAGGCCCGGTACCGGTGCTCTCGGGCAGTCCTTCGGCCCGCTTGTCGGCCTGGGCGATGATCTGGACCGCTGCCTGCTCGGATGTGCCCTCTTTGGCATTGCTCTCGATGGAGCGCTCGACACTGGCAACCGTCGAGTCGGTAGTCCCGGCGGCAGGCTTGTCGGCGCGAGTCTCCATGCCTTCATGTATCCTGGCGAAACTCAGCCCATCACCTTGTGGCTCGGGTTGCTCGTGCTTGCCCTCATTAATAATGTCAGCCATTTCTGTCTTGGTTACTCCCTTTTGTTGGTCCACACACCAGCTATTGGATAGGGAAAGGCTTCTCTTCGATTTTGCCTGGAAATGCCCGACCGGTGCGCTTCCATCCCTTTCTGTTACCAAGTTACCCGGGGCAACCATGATCGTCAATGCGGATAATACGTAGTCGAGTCTAAATGACAGCTAATACTTGTTCTTATATAGAATTCGAGCCACTGTTTTTTGAGACCTCAACCGATATCGGTTGAAGTTTCAAAAAACGGGTCTCCTGGGTCATGGCTTCTCAGTTTTTCGACACTTTCCAGTCGAACAGATAGCGGATCTGGACGTACGGGGGCGATCCCTTGGGAAGCGGGTCCAGGGGGGAGGCCGCTTTCAGGGCATCCATGGCGGACTGGTCGACTTTCGCGTCCCCGGAACCGTCGACTATTGCCGGGTCTACGATTTTGCCGTCCCGGGTAATGGAGAAGACGGCGACTACGGTCTTCTGATTGAAGCCTTTAGGCGGGCTCCATCTTGCTTGAATGTCCCGTTTCATCTTAGCCATATAGGGACCGAAATCGACATCGGCGACATCCTCCTCTTCCTCCATATTCTCTTCAGGCTCGGGCTCTGGCTCGGGTGCAGATTCTGCTTCTGCTTCTGCTTGCCTGGCGGCGGCTTGCTGAGCCCGGAGGCGCTCTTTGGCTTCGAGGCGGGCTTTCACTTCGGGCATTTTGTCCAGGGGGTGGCCGATACGCACATGCTCGGGGCGCGAGCTCTTCACCGGGACTCCTGGCGCTATGGCCAGGATCTCCCTGGCATCCTGGGGCACGGCCAGGACAGGCTCCTGGCTCTTGCCGAGAACGTTATGGACCTGGGCGCCGACGCTCTGGCTCACATACTGGGCGACAGTAGCCAGGTCCATCTCTCCGGCTCCGGACTTGAGACCGTCGAGGAGGCTGGCTATAAAGAATGAGGAATTAGCTACGGAAGACGGGTGAGAAACGGTGCCGGGCTGACTGGCTGCAAAGATCGAGGTATGGGTCTCGTCAGCAATCGTCTGGAATATTGCCGGGTCCGGGACCGGACCGCCCGGGCTCTCATTTGCCGGGGAAATATCGAGAATGGCGAGGATATAGGGTGATTGAATTCGCCTTCGCAACTCGGCCAGGGTGTCTTTAAGCTTGATCGTGCCTGTCTCTGGGCTTCCGGAATCGGCTTCGTAAAAACAGAGCCGGAGGTCCCGGCCGTCGGGGGTGGGGATATAGCGAGTGTTGAAATAGAGAATCACGAGATCGTTGGGAAGGGCGTGCTTGAGTAGCCACGGCTCCCCGAGACATTTCACTATATTTGTCTTGATTGCTTTGTTGTTGGTGACCGACAGGACTCGTTTCGGACCGAATCTGCCTATATCAGGGTTCGAGAGGAGGGTAGAGAGACTCAAGGCATTGTTCTGGGCGAACTTGATTGGCGCAAAGGCCTTGTCGTGAAAAGAATCGAGGGCGACTATAAGTGCCCATTTGTCTCGTAACACAGGCGGCTGAGAGGTTTTGGCGGCGTTCAGGCTCTTTTTGAGATTTCTCGCCGCCTCCAGCGGGCTCAGCTTTTTGGCTGGAGTGCCGGCTTGCGACGGAGGTGCCGCCGAGAGCAGCAGCGCCAATAGAGCTGATAGGGCGATTGCCAGAAGGGCTGTTTTCGAGGCATGTCTAGATTTCATTGCTGAAATTGTAATTCACCGGCTCGTTCTTAATCTTTCTCCGGTGCCTGATTGTGACCGCAATCGTGATCGGTCGGGTCCCGGGACCTCCGGAGAATCCGTGTCAGACCGACTGGTTCCGTTGTCGGAGCCGAGACTTAAATCATTTTCTATATGGGTGATTTGCTCCCGGCTGAGACCGTATTGTCGGTAGACAAGCCTGTCTATCGCAGCCAGGCTGTCTGGATCCGGGTTCGAGTCCAGCCCGTCGACCAGCTCGATAATCGCCTGATCCAGCTCGGGGCAGGCTTCCGGGATCGGCATCTCCTCCAGGGTCTCGATATCGATTTGAGCCAGGGCTCGATTTTGCTCCCTGGTCCGCAATCTATAGAGATAGAGCCAGAGGCTCGAGTTCATCCAGGCAAGCGCCAGGCGCAGGTCTATATCTCTGGACTTCTCCCTGACTCTGGAGTTGGAGAAGCTGTGGATGTTGTTCAGGTGATAGAGACCGCTTTCATCCAGGGCAGCGATGATACGGTCGCCGGTCTGGCGGACCATGAGCTTTGGCCGGCCTATGACCTGCGGGTTGAAACCACCGGCATAGAGAAGCTCGCTGTCGACATTGATCCAGTTCCCGTCCCATTCGACTTTGTATGGTCGAACTGCCGAGCCCGAGCGCAGACCTTTCTTATGGTTTGCCGAAAGCCTGGCGGAAGCGATTACGGTTTTTTGACCGGCCCGGGCTCTGATGCCGGTATGACCGCGAAGGACTGATCCGAGCAGGCTGTTGCGGCTCAGGGATCTGGCAATTCTGTCGTCATTCTCGTTGAAGACCAGGCGGAAGCGGCTATGCTCGCCGGCGACGAGATGCGGCAGGTCGATCCGGTAAGAGACCGGCTTGCTGTAGATAAACGAGCGGAGCCGGATTTTCTCGGAAGACGCGCCATTCGTTTTTCGCTGGTTATTCTTGCGTCCATACTTGCGCTCGTAGGCGGGGACGCACCAGCGACCGACGGTGGCACCGGCGATGATGCTGTCCGGAAACTCCGTGATGCTCAGAATCTTTGTATTCTCGATCAGCCCCCGGCGCAGCCTGGCATAACGCCTGCCCGTGAGAAAACTATCCGGCACCAGAAGGACAACGCGCCCGCCGGGTCTGGCAAAGCGCAAAGAGAGCTCGTGAAAGATCGCGTTGAGACGGATCTTATACTCCGAGGAGAACGGATAGAAGTTGCGATAGACACCGGCCATGGTGCTGGAGAGCTTTTTCTGATCTCTTGAGCCATAACTGAGGTAGGGCGGGTTGGTGATCACCAGGTCGAAATCGCCGGAGTCCTTCCGGGGAAGAAACCAGGAGCCGCTCATGGTGGCGGAGACAGGGGACATGGCCGCTATCACCGAATCGGAGAGGATGATATGGCGCCTCAGGGACAGAGCGAGCTCCCCGGTGAGCTTGCGAAACCGGCGGACTTGTCCTGGACCGGGCTTTCTTCGGGCGAGCTCTCCGATTGCCGGACCCGATGCCAGGAGCACCGAGAGCCTGGCAAGAGACACTGCCCGGCTGTCTATATCTATGCCATAGACGCTGTCCCGGGCGGCTGCGTAGATCGCTTCCGGATCGGCGCCGCGGCTCTCGAGCAGATTCAGGAAGCCGGTGAGGAAGTTGCCTGTGCCGCAGGATGGATCGAGGATTTTGAAGCTGTCTTTTCTCGATTTGAGCTCTTTCATGAAATCGGCTGAAAGAGCTGGGAGGCCAGCCTCGATACAGTACCTCACTACCTCTGGTGGCGTATAGAACTGTCCTTTATTGCGCCTTTCATATTTCGAGACGGTATCGAGAGTGATATCAGTGTCTATATCGATTATGTGGGTGGTGAACTGCTCGAAGAGCCTGCCAATAAGACTCAGATATTCTCCTCTATCCGTCAGGGGAGCGAGAATGTCCGGAATATGCTCGAGCACTGCTTCGAATCCCCGGATGCGGAGTTCTTGATTATCCCTGTCTCGAGTATATGGATAGAGACCGGTAGTCAGAAGGAACGCGTCGGTTTTCAGGATGTCAGATCTTCCAGCCGGTTCGATATCGATGGCGTATTGGTGGAATCCATATTTTGTAGCCAGCCATGACGCGAGAGCCCTCATCGAATATGCGTCCAATAGCTCCCTGATGTGCTCGTCTGCTTCGATATCGCTTCGCCCGGCGAGGATATAGGCATTGTTACGGAGTATTGAGCGGGCAGTGAAAAGCCTCAGCTCTTTGAAGCTGGACGAAATTCTGGCTTGATCTCTTAACGCCACGTGTGTTCTTGCTCGAGGTTCGCGAGCCCTGATCGATATGCGGTCCCGATACGATTGCCGATTGTATGAACTGGTCGCCGGGAGAGGCTATTCGATCTGGTTCAAGGCTCAGTTATTAACAGGGGTGATTAAATTGTCTACAACTGTAGAAAACCTGTAGAAAACTTGCAATTGTCAGTTATATACAGACGCTGGCCGATTTATGGACAATCGATAGAATGTGCTCGGGTTGGAGCTTTTAAAAGGATCCCCCGACTACCCCCGGAGCAAACTCTCTTGTCAGGAAAGCTGTTCATAATTTCTACACCCATCGGTAATCTTGGCGATCTATCGGATAGGGCCAGACAGGCCCTATCCGATGCCGATCTTATATTTGCCGAGGATACGAGGGTGACCAGGAAGCTTCTCCACCACCTGGGTTTGAGCAAAGAGCTCATGAGCTGCCACAAGTTCAACGAGAAAAGCCGTCTGGGAATCCTCCGGCAGTGGCAGGAGCAGGAAGGAACCCTTGCCCTGGTCTCCGATGCCGGCACGCCGCTGGTTTCGGATCCCGGCGCCCTGATGGTCGCGGCCGCCATCGAGCTGGGTTTCGAGGTGGTGCCGGTACCCGGGCCCACTGCCCTCATCCAGGCTCTGGTGGCAAGCGGGCTTTCCACCGAGCGTTTCGCCTTCGAGGGATTCTTGCTTGACAAGCCTGCTGCTCTACGAAAGCAGCTCGAGGAATTGCGGGATGATCCCCGCACCCTGATCTTCTATATCGCTCCTCATGATATCGAGAAGAAACTGGCTGCGGTGGAAGCGGTCCTCGGGGACCGGCGCATCTGTCTTGGCCGCGAACTCACCAAGATGTTCGAGCAATATATACGCTGCCCGGTCTCCCGGGTGAGGGAGCACCTCAACGAAGATAATCTCCGGGGCGAGTTCACCCTGGTTGTGGAGGGTGCAGCTCCGAGACCGAAAGGCGACTGCGACCGGGACCTCGAGGTCGAGTTGAGAGAATTCATCGCCAGCTCCCTGGCATCCGGAATGAAAGTGAGCGAGATCGCCCGGGAAGGGGCCAGGCTCTTCGGTGTCAAAAAATCGGAGGCCTACCGTCTCGCCCTCGAGCTTTCCGAGGTGCGATAATGTGTCAATGTTCAAATCCGGCCAGGTGCTCAAAGTAAAAGTGGAATCCGCTCCCGGGGAGTACGGATTCGGTCGTGCCACCATTATCGACCGGGCGGGCAAGAATCTTCTTGTCGATATCAGAACCAGCAAGGATGGGCACAGGCAGCCAGGTCGCGGTACCAGAGTCTGGTTCGTCAACGATTCGCCCCGCCTGACCTTTAATGGTATGTGGAGCTCTCAGGTGGTGGGCACCCAGATTGTCAAAGGTCGGACCGTGCTGGTATGCAGTTATCCCAAGCTCGAGCCTCTGTCGCAGCGGCGCACCGCCGTTCGCGTCCATATCGAGGTGCCGGTGACGATTTCTCTCGATATAGGCGGCAAAGAGAAGCAGGAGTTCAAGACCGTGGACCTCTGCAAGTCAGGCTCCGCCATCGAGACCAGCCGCCTGGACAACGAGGATCTCCAGGTCGGCCAGGAGATAGGAGCAACGCTTCATTCCCAGGACGGCGATATCAAGCTGACAGCCCGGATTATCAGAGTCGAGCATAACTGGCTGGCCAACAAGACTACTATCGCCCTCGAGTTCGTCGCCTTATCCCGGGAGTCCTCGGATATCCTTGACCGGCTGCTCCTCAAGCTCGGCGGCAAGCCCAGGAGCACCGAGCTAGAGCGTCTGGCCGGCAACGTCTCCAATCTGGAGGGGATGAAAGCCTGGATCCAGCAGGTCAAAAAAGACGGCGGCGATGATGCCGATGCAGAGGAGATCTCGGACCGTGAAGAGTCTCTTGAGTCGCAGCAGATCGATCCTTCTCAAATAGAAGAAATCACCTGATATGGTATCACATTCGATCTCGATTATCGAAGCTGCGGTTCTGGGAGTGGTGCAGGGTCTGACGGAGTTTCTGCCGATCAGCAGCAGTGCCCATTTGCGAGTGGTGCCTGCGGTGTTGGGCTGGGAAGATCCCGGAGCCGCCTATTCGGCGGTTCTACAGCTCGGCTCTGTGGTTGCGGTTATCGCTTATTTCTGGCACTATCTGGTCCGCATCAGTCTGGGCACCATCACTGCTTTGAGAAAACGCGACTACGGCGCCGAGGACTGCCGTCTCGCTTTCGGTATCATAATCGGTACCGCTCCGATCTGCGTGATCGGGCTTCTGGTCAAGAAAGTACTCGAGCAATCGGACAGCCCTCTGCGGGCCCTCTGGCTGGTCGGCACCGCTTCCATCGTCATGGGTCTACTGCTTGTGATTGCCGAGGTGGTGGGCAAGAGAAAACGCAATCTCAGCAATATGGGAGTGCTCGACGGGCTGCTTGTCGGGATCGGTCAGGCTTTCGCCCTGATTCCCGGCTGCTCCAGGAGCGGCTCGACCCTGACGGCAGCCATGCTGCTCGGGCTGAACCGCGCGGATGCCGCCCGATTCAGTTTTCTGCTGGGCATTCCCGCTATCGTGCTCTCCGGTCTGGTGGAGCTCAAAGAGCTTTTCGAGATCGGTATAGGCGATTCCGGTCTGCCGGCTCTGGCTATCGGTCTGGTGGCATCGACGGTGGTAAGCTATCTGGCCATCGACTGGATGATCAAGTTTCTCGAAAAGCACTCTACCTGGATCTTCGTCGTCTACCGGGTGATCTTCGGCGTCGCGGTGCTTGCCGCTTCGTCGACGCACCTGATCAGGTAGCCGCCCTGACCGGCTTGAGATTGGCGAAACTGGGCCCGACCCGGGCCGGCCTCACCTCGATTTTTCTCCAGACATCGCCTCTGACATAAGGCTCTTCCGCAAGCCAGCGGTCGACCTCGGCTCTGGAGTCCATCTCCAGAATAATCACCGAGCCCACCATTTTCTCGGTGTCATCGAGTATGGCGGCGCCGTAGAGCATGGTGCCTTCGTCCCGCATCCGATCGCCCATGGCCAGATGGGCTTCCCTGGCAGCCAGGCGGCGCTCCAGGGCCTGATCGTCTTCGCCGTCATAGCCGATTACCACGAATTGCATTATCGCTCCTCTTTTGTCGTCAGATTCTCAACCCGGGCTTTACTGGCTTCTACGAGCACCGGCGGCTCGATGAGTATCTCTTCGCCCCAGGATCCGGTTCCTACCCCGAGAACAGGCTCGTCCATGAGAGTCGCCTCGATGATCGTGCGAAAGCCCTCGGGCTGCCAGGAAAAGGGCGGAATGGACCCGATTGCATAACCGGTGAGCTCTTTCACTTTCTCAGGTGACGCCAGCTTGATATTGCGAGAGCCGACGGCTTTCTTAAGAAGTCCCGAGACAGCGTTCTGGTCACCGCCCAGCATGATCAGGAGAGATTCGCCCTCGCCGGTCTCGAAAATCAGGGTCTTGACCGCCTGTCTCTCTTCCAGCCCGATAGCCCGGGCTACACTGGCGGCACCCTTCTCGGTGGCCGGGGAAAAGCTGCATCGCTTGTAGGGCAGCCGGAGCTGATCCAGATAAGCATGGCAGGGCAGGCAGACACGGCTTTCTTGATCCATAAGGATGACAGTTTAGCATCCGGCAATCAGATACCGATGTTGTTAAGAGTATCGAGATTGGCGGCCGCATTCTTGTAGTCGAATTCGAAGCCGAGCGCGTCGAAGATGGTGGCCGAGCTTTTCTGGATTTCCCTGGCTTCCTCCACCAGACCCTGCTGCAATCTTATGAAAGCGAGATTATTGAGCAGAGCAGCTTTCGTGCCTCTTAGCGCCTCTTTGCCCCGGACAAGGTCCAGCCCCTGGTCGATGGTGAGCTCGGCAAGGAAATAGCGACCCGAGGAAATCTCTCTGTGAGACTGACGCAGGCATTCGATCGCTTTGCTGTATTCATTGTTCATTGTCTTGATGTCCTTCGAGTTCTTCAAGTTCTTCAAGTTCTTCAAGGCATCGTAAGGCTGCATCCCTGGCAGACCGGTGGCGAACTTGTGACCGATCTGTGTCATGAGGCTATTGGAGACGAATGCGTGGCGACCGTTTATTCCTTATTCAGTCTAATGGCAGGCAGGAGAGAACTCATGCGCCTGTGCGCAAACTTCGGTTGTTAGTCCCCTTTGATTCTTGCAGCTTTGCGCTTGAAGAGATAAATGCCCTGGGAGCCGGCCCATCGGTTCGGGAAGAACTCCAGGACCCTGTAGTCTCTCTTGAAAAAGTCCTCTTTCATGAGCAGCCGGCAAAAGACCTCCAGGGAGACTATATAAGGGGGCTTCAGATCGGCGACGATGGCGGGATTGATCTCGAGAGCCTTGTTGTCTTCACGCTGCGATAGAGGCGGGTGACCGTATCGGATCACCTGAGGGGAGAGCAGCCCTGCCAGATCGAGGATCGGACCCCGATGATGAAAGCCGATGTAACCAATTTCAGCAGTGGCAAGAAGGGCTCCGGCTCCTCCCGGCTCGCGGTTCAGGGCGGCAAGGGCCTGATCGAATTTGATCATGCGGTCGAACTCGGGGCTCCAGTCGAAAACGATGGCTGAAAGAGCCGGTACCGGTCTGATCACTTGCTGGCTGATCTGGGCGCCGAGAAAGCCTGAGAGCAAAAGCAGGCAGGCGGCAAGCTTGATGCCCCGGGGGGCGAGCCGTTCTGCCGAAGATGCCAGGGTGGCCACGAGAAATACCGGAAAGAGCGCGAACCAGGCGAGATACCAGCTGAAAGCCTCGGGATTTTTGTAAGCGAAAATCGCCAGATACAGAGTGAGAGTGATCATATAGATGCGGGTCGGCTCAAGCTTGCCTCTCAGGGCGGAGAGAGCGAAAGTGCCGAAAATCAGAAGCCCGAGAATCGAGCAGCCAAGCCCGTAATAGAGACCCGGCGCGGCGACATAGTAGCGCGGGATCAGGGTGCCGGTGCCCATCATCCAGAGAGCCATGAAAAAGATCTTGGGATAGCTCGAGGGATAGAACATGGCGAGCTTGGCGATCATGCCGTGGGGAATTATGGTGCCGAAATAGAGAAAGACTCCCAGTAGAGCCAGAGCGGCTGTGGAGAGCGGAGCCAGCCATAGAAGGAGGGCTCTTTTCCCTCGGGACTTCAAAGACCAGATGAAACAGACCAGGCTGTAGACTGCGCCTTCCGGGCGCACGAAGGGAATCAGGCAGGCGAGCCAGGCAAGCAATCCCGGTTTGTCCCTGAAGATCGCCCAGAGGGACAGAATCAGCATGGTGATGAGAATATGGGCTTCCTTCCCGAAGATCATCTGCTGAGCGGTGAAGGGATCCAGGGCATAGACGGCGGAGGCGAGCAGAGCGCTGAGGCGGCTCTTGTAGAGATCGAATATGAAAAAGTAGATCAGCGCCAGGTTGATCATAGCGAAAATTACATTGGTGAGCTGCGCCAGAACCGGCAGCTCCAGACAGTTGAAGATCTTGCTCAAAACGGCAAGCAGGGCGACATGTATGTATGAGGTGAAGCCCAGGACCCTCTCGCCGGGGTTGTAGTCGAAGCTGATGCCCTCGACCCAGTTTCTGACATACCGAAAATCAATAAACGAGTCGTCCCCGCAGATCGGAAACTGGAGCACCCCCCGCAGTGCCGTGTAGAAGAACAGGGCAGCCATCAGGATGGTTACGGCATTGAAAGAGATAGGGCATGATCTTGGATCGGCAAACGTTTCGGAGGAGTCCGCCAGGCGGCGATCCAGATGAGTGCGCCCCAGTGAGATCAGTAGTGCCAGGGGCAGAAAGATCAGAAAACGTGCAAAGGCCGCCGGCACGGTCTCACTAGCCGCGAAGCCCGCATGCTGCGCGGCGAGGCTCTCCGCCGTGGCGGCGGAGAGCAGGCTGAGGCAGTAGAAGAGTGCGAGAATCGCTATGTGAGCCGGCAGGCAGAGTCCTGACTTGGTCTTCTGATTCATTTGAATATGTTATCCAAATTCACCAGACCCTGATCGATCGAAAGGTCGGGTTTTCGTTTCCTCAGCCTGTCAAGCGCTCGCCCGGGTATGGCCGGCATTCGCCTGATTATGAGCAGCTTCAGGGATGGAAGCTGCTCCAGGCTCTTTATGCCTTCTTCCCCGACTCCGGTTCCCGATATATTTAGATGCTTCAGCCTGGGAAAGGACCTGACGATCGCTTTGATATCACCGTCGGTGACACGGCAGTTTTCCATATACAGAGTCAGGAGATCGATTTTGCCGGCCAGATAATCTTCCAGATCGCCTCCTCTTATCTCGGTGCCGTCTATGATCAGGCCTTGGAGCCCTCTCATGCTTGCCAGGCCGGGCAGGCAGTTCTTGGTGACGAAAGTATTGCCGATGTTCAGACTCGAAAGGTTTTGGAGGCAAGGGGCCAGGATAGCGATGCCTCTATCGGTGATGCGGGTGTTCGATAGGTTCAGGTCCCGGAGATTCTCCAGGTCTTTCAGGTAGATCATGCCCCGGTCGGTGACCCCGGTGGAGGCGACGCTCAGGACCGCCAGGCTCTTGATCCGGGCTATGCCTGAAAGACCCCTGTCGGTAATGCGGGTCTCGATTAGATTCAGTTTGACAAGAGGCAGCCTGGCGATATGCTCGATACCCCGGTCCGAGACCCTGGTGAAGCCGAGGCTCAGATCCTTGAGCCGTTTCATATTCTCCAGACAGCTCAGGGAATCGTCAGTGAGCTCATAATAGTCGGCGGAGAGCCTTTCAGCGTCGAGAGACCGGCTCACCTCGATCCTCAGGGCACGATTCGCCTCGGATTCTTTGACCTTGTTGTCCGAGCCCCGGGTGCCGGCCACATGAATGCTCTTGATCTCTGCGATATGCTCCTCGGACTGGTCGACCACCCGGGCGAGGGCAAAAATGGTACCGGCCAGAAGCAGGAGACCGAATAGAGAAACGAGCATGAAATCCCGGCGCTGCTGGGATTTGCTCTTGCCGCCCGCTTGCTCCTTTCCGGCCAGGTCGACCTCCTGTGGCGCTACTTCAGGCCCTCTGGATCGGTAAGCTCGATCTCGTCGCTTTCTTGAAAACTGGGAAATTGCGGAAGACTGGCGCTGGCCGCCGGATTCGGTGCGCTCGAGCTGGAATCGAAAGCGGAGCCGGATTTCGAATTATCACCCGTAGCTGCCTGGAGCGCATTCTGGAAGATGGACATCTTCGCTTTTTTCAACTCCTCTTTCTCTGCTTCGATTCGTTTGCGATCGGCTTCCAGGGCTTCGCGCTCGGCACTGTATTCGGTGACATTCTTCTGGGCTGTCTGCACCTGCTCGCTCAACATGGCCAGAACTTTGAGACCGCCGAGAAAGAGACCGGATAGAACAATCAGAAGGCAGGCGACCAGAAGCGGTCTCGGCCTTCCGGCGGTGTCCTTCTCCCGGGGGAAGGTGAGCTCGTCTTTCATCTCCAGGGCGGACTGATAGCGGCTCCAGATATCCTGCTGGGTAGCTCTCTGGATGATACTATCGAGATGATCCGAGACCTCCGGATTGAGCTTCTGGGGCGAGGCTACGGTGAGAGCCGCCGGATCCTGACCGGTGAGCAGGAAATACATGGTGCATCCAAGAGCATAGATATCCGAGCGCGGATCAGCCGCTCCCCAGTATTGCTCCGGAGGCGAATAGCCCTGGGATACGACATGGGTGTTGTCCTCCGTATCCTCGTATGGTCTGGCGATACCGAAATCCACCAGTTTGACGTGATCCATGACGTCGATCATGATATTGCTGGGCTTGAGATCACGATAGATGACCGGAGGGTTGTGGGTGTGCAGATAATGGAGAACATCGCAAATCTGCACGGCCCATTCGAGAACTTTCTCTTCGGCGAAAGGCTCCTGGCGTTTCACCAGCATCTCGTGAAGATTGAGACCCTCCACATATTCCATGACCAGGAAAGAGCGCCCGTCCTGGGTGAAAAAGTCGAGCACCCTGACGATATTCGGGTGCGATAAGGAAGCGAGGACCTGGGCTTCCCTGATGAAGAACTGCAGGGCCTTCTCGCGGTCCTCTTCCCGAAAGAAATCGTCCTTGAGCTGTTTGACTACGCAAGAGCGCTTCTGATCGCTGAGGTTGGGAAGGTTGAGATCCTGGGCCATGTAGACGGTGCCCATGCCTCCCTGACCGAGCTTGTCCGTGACCTGCCAGCGACGGTTGAGAACGTATGGGTACTGTTGTTGGTCCGAATGACCGGAAGATAGAACCATAGTATTAGTATATTAGCGGGCGTCGTTTTCAGCCACTGCCGGCAAGTCCTGCTCCAGCTTCCTGATCTGGGAGCGGATGCTCCGGTCCACCGGATTCTTGTCCCTGGCCCGGGCCAGCATCTTCTTGGCCTGCTCGAGATCGCCGGTCTCTTTCAGGGCGGTGGCATACATTATGAGCTCTTCCGGGTCGAGATCGCGGTTTCTCATGCAGGTCGCGAATCCGCCGATTGCCTGGCGATAATGCTTGAGCCGGTAGTGGCAGCGCGCTTCGATACAGCTGGTCGCAAGTCCGGTTTCGGAGTCCGGGGCTATATGAGTGAGCTCGCCCAGGGCTTCTCTGTATTTGCGGGTCTCATACAGGAGACGAGCGAGGAGCAGGCGAGAATTCTCCCTGCCCGGGTCCTCTTCCAGGATATTTTCCAGGCACCGCCGGGCGTCTTTGAATTTCTCGTCCTCGAAATATAGCTCGGCGAGCCTGTAGGCAGCTTCGAGATCGTCGGAGTCTTTCTCCACCAGCTCTTTGAAATATGCGACAGCCTCTTTCTTCTTGCCGGCCAGGGTAAGTACCCGGCCGTGAAGCATGCGAACTTTGCGCTCATCCGGATACTTGATCGAGGAGGCGGACTCGAAAGCTTCTTCCACCTTCCCCTGTCTTGCGAGGATCTCCACCAGGAGCTCGGCGATTTTGAGATTGTCCGGATTGAGGGTGAGAGACTCCCGGGCGCAGTCCTCGGCTCTTTCATAGTCGCCATTTCTGGCGTAGGACTCGGCCAGCTCTTGCAGCACGAGGATGTTGCGCGGGTAGCGCTTTCTGGCCTGCTCGAGAAGGGGAAGCGCTTGCGGATCTTTAGCCAGGGACAGCACCTCCGCCCGCGCTACTATCGATACGGGCATGTCCGGCATCAGCTTGTAGGCGGCTTCGGACTCTCTCATGGCTTCCTCGAGCTGGCCGAGCCTGGCGTGGCAGAGAGCCGAGACCGCCATGAAAAAAGGGCGGCGCATCTGCTTGCTGCGCAGGGGATCGATGACATTGTCCGCCTTGAGAGCCTGGTCGTCGGCAAGATAAATCATGGCCAGGTTCAGCCGCGGCGAGCGGGCCTGGGGCTTGAGGTCGACGGCGCGCTCGAAGATCCGCATGGCACGCCCGTCGTCGCCACGTTCCCTGAGCACCAGCCCGTAGTGATTGAGCAATTCGACATTTCTAGGATCCAGCTGGACTGCCCGGGTGAGATGCTCCTCGGCTCTGGCGAAATCCCCTTTCATGATCTGGCACCAGGCTTTGCCGAACTGGGCGGAAGGATCGTCTGCGTCCAGGGCTATCCATGAATCGAGTACTTTTTCGGCGGCGGCGTAGTTGTTCTGATCGAGATAGATCATGGCGATCTGATCCAGGGCCAGGACATGCTGGGGATTGAGGATGAGGGCATTCTCGAATTGGACCAGGGCCTGGTTGATGTCCCCCCGGGCCTTATAGAGCATGCCCAGCTGGTATTGCAGGTTGGGGCTCTCGGGATGCGCCTCTGCGGCTCTCTTTGCCTGCTCTACCGATTCTTCCAGGCGGCCGCTGGTGATCAGGCGGTGTATGATCGCGATACTGCTCGTCTCTTCAGCACTTGCCGGTGCCTCGCCGGCGTCCTGGGCAGCGGCTCCCGGGCTTACCGAGCTGGCGTCCAGAATAGACCTGGCGCTGGCGAGCTTGTACTGGATCTCCGGTCTCTGGGGGCTTATGTCGGCGGCGATCTTGAGATGCTTGATGGCATCGTCCAGCATGCCCAGGGCCAGATAGGTGGATCCGAGCTCGAATTGAGCATCGGGGGAATGAGGGGCGATCTCCACAGCTTTGCTGAGTTGCTCCAGGGCATCCATATTCTTGCCCTGCAAAAGGTCGATCCTGCCGATACCCAGATAACCGAGAATGTTGTCCGGAGCGCGATCCCTCAATCGCACATACTCTTGCCGGGCCCGGTCATAGTTGCCCTCGGCGAAGGACTTCTCGGCTTCTTCCAGAATCCGGACCAGATCGTTTACCTGGCTTGCTTCAACAGCTTCATTCTTGTCTGCGGCCGGGGCCGGACTCGAGAAAACCGGCAAGACCAGCGGCAAGAAAAACAGCGCCGCCAATGTGATCGCTCTCTGATTTTTAGTTCTCATTTAAGAAGCTCGTTGTCTTTGAGCATCGTCCGGAACAATTCCAGACCTGCTATATGTTCGTCGCTCAACTGGTAATTTAGTTCCCCTGTATAGTAATGTCTCAGCCTCTCCCGATCGAGACCGGTCTTTCGGCCGGCAGCCTCGAGCACTGCCTCGAAACAATCGGAGAGACCCGCTTTGCAGGCGAGGTTGAGGGCCCTGGCGGTGAGTTGAAAAGAGTATTCATTGGCGGAAACGAAGGCTGAGCGTCCCGCCCAGAGCCCGAAGACCATGGGAAGACCGGTCCTGTCCCACCACCAGCGGCCCAGATCCGTACGGGCCAGTCGGGATCCGAGGGATTCGTCCGCTTTCAGGGCATGATCGCCTATCAGAAGAATTCCGGCGAAGTCCTGTCCACCGGCTCTCAGCCTGTCGCTCTCGATCAGTCCGTCGAGCTCGACCTGGCTCAATACAAGCAGCTCCGGCATTTTTCCGGTGCTTTCATGGATCATCAGCTTGAGCAGATTGATCGAGGTCAGGGACGTATCAGGCACGGCGACCGGTCTGTCCGGCAGGAGCTCCAGGCTCTCTGAATGGAAGAAGAGGACGCTTCCCACATCGCCCCGGCTGGCGATGGAAAGACCGGGAAGCAAGGTGAGCCCCTGACGCTCTCGATTTTGCAGATAGAAAAACGAGCTAACAGCGCTGATATCGAGCTCTCCCCGGCCGAGCATCTCATTCAGCCTGGCAGGATTGTCAGGATGAAACTGCGCCTGCAGCTCTATATCTACCTTTCCCTGGCTGATTGGCAGGTTGACAGGCAGACAGTTGCTGAAGTCGATCTGTCCGATCCGGGTGATTGTCGATACTGATTTGCTCAAAGTCGCTCCTCGACCGAAGCTGAGTATAGTATATCCTGTAAAATCAGGGAAAAATCACGAGGTATTGACTGTGCGCGCAGTGGATCTGATCCTGAGAAAACGTAACGGCCTGGAGCACGACCGGGCGGAGATCGACTTTCTGGTCCAGGGGATCATGTCCGAGACGCTTCCTGATTACCAGCTTGCCGCCTGGCTCATGGCCGTTTGCTGGCGCGGGCTCAGCGATCGGGAGACCGCCTGGCTCACGGATGCCATGTGCCGCTCCGGCGAGGTCCTCGACCTGAGCTCTATAGGCGAGTTTGTGGGCGACAAGCACAGCACTGGAGGGGTGGGGGACAAGACCACCCTGGTTTTCGTGCCTCTCATGGCGGCTGCCGGCATCCCCATGGCCAAGCTCTCCGGCCGTGGACTCGGACACACAGGCGGCACCATCGACAAGCTCGAGGCGATTCCGGGCTTCAATTGCTCCCTGAGCAAAGATCAATTCATCGCCCAGGTGAAAGAGATCAAGATGGCGGTGGCAGGCCAGACCAGCGAGCTGGCTCCCGCTGACGGCAAGGTCTATGCTCTCCGGGATGTCACCGGCACAGTCGAGTCCATTCCCTTGATTGCCGCCTCGGTCATGTCCAAAAAACTGGCTGCCGGCTCCAATCTGATCATTCTCGATGTCAAATGCGGCCGTGGCGCTTTCATGGACACCGAAGAGAAGGCCAGACAACTGGCTGCCACCATGGCCGGTGTGGGGCGCGCTCTCAACAAGCCGGTCACAGCCGTGGTCACCGATATGGAGCAGCCTCTCGGGCGGGCTGTCGGTCACAGCGTAGAGGTGGCGGAAGCTATTGATACTCTCAAAGGAGGCGGTCCGGAAGATCTTCGCGAGCTCTGTCTCTCTCTCGGCTCCCTGGCTCTGGTGATTGCCCGCAAAGCCAATCACGAGAAAGAAGCCCGGGAGATCCTTGCCGGTCTGCTGGATGACGGTGCCGCTCTGGAATGTTTCCGCACCCTGGTCAAAGCCCAGGGCGGCGATCCGGCGGTGGTGGACGATTATTCGATCATGCCTCAGGCTCCATTGGTTATTGAGCTTCTCAATCCGGAGAGCAATGATGTCTGGGTCGAGCACCTGGACGGCAGGAAAGTCGCCGAAGCGTGCAAACTCATGGGCGCCGGGCGGGTCAAAAAGGGAGACCCGATCAATCTGGCTGTGGGAGTGGTTCTCAAAGCCAAGGTGGGCAGCCGGGTGGCGGCTGGCGAGCCACTGGCGATGGTGCACTGCGATTCTGAGAAACAGTTCGAGGAGATCAAAGAGGTCCTTCTCTCGGCATTTACTTTTAGCGCCAGAGAAGTAGCGGTACCATCCCTGGTGAAAGCGAGCGTATCCTGATTTGGTGGCACGCCTGGTAAGCTACAGGGCTCTCGATGCGGCCAGCAATATGGCAGTGGACGAGGCCATGCTGGACGCTCATCTTGAAGGTCGGACGCCGCCGACTTTGCGTCTTTACGGCTGGTCACCGCCGGCGGTCTCGATCGGCTACGGTCAGAAGCTCGAGGAAGATTTCGTCAGGCGCTGCCGGCAAGAAGGCATCGATATCGTTCGCCGGCCGACCGGGGGTCGGGCGGTCCTGCATATGAACGAGCTCACCTATGCCTTTGTGGGCACCGCGGGCAGTGAGGGCTTTCTCGAAGACTCGATCATCGGGGCTTACCGGCAGATCTGCCAGGGTATCATCGAAGCTCTCCATAGTCTGGGAGTCGAGGTAGAAGTCGGCACGTCTCAAAAAAGCTACCGGGACTACTCCGATTGTTTCCAGGCCACCACCACCGCCGACCTGCACATCGGCGGCCGCAAGATGGTGGGCAGCGCCCAGCTGAGAAGAGGCAGAGGCGTCCTCCAGCACGGATCTATATTGCTCGATCAGGACCAGGATCTGCTTCCCCGGCTTCTTTCAGGAGATGGTTCTTCTCGGGGTAAAGCCGCCCGTCATGCCAATCTGTTCGAGATCTTGGACCGGGAGGTGGCTATTGCCGATCTCGAAGAAGCCATGAAATCAGGTTTCGAAAAGTCTTTTGGATTCGAGCTGGTGGAAAGCAGGCTCACGCAGGGCGAGCTGGACCTGGTCGAGAGCTATAAGAGTAAGTATCTGGTTTCCAATGATTGACTGATTTCCCATCTCAGGATCGGAGTGGATCCAATCACCGGCCAAATACATGCGAATACGCAGCTCTCATTGTATGATATCGGTGAAACGCCTTCTGGAAGATAGGTACAAGCCTGGTGCTTTAATGGGGACTGAGTTGGATGAATAGAAAAAGGCGAGATCTAAGAGCTGGTGACATCGAACCTATCGGCTTTTTCGTCGACCGGGCATGTGAGATGATGGATTTCACCCTTGGCGCAGATAGAGAAATAGAGGAGGAGGAGATTCCAGCTGAATTCAAGCATCTGATCCCGATGGCAAAGCGTTTCGGAATCTCAGATTGTGGTGCGCAACTGGCTTTTATAGATTATCTTGAGCAGGAGGAGGCAGACCAGATCGAGTATTTTCTCTCGCAGGTCAGACCTTACAAACCTGCTATTGACCAATGGCTACAAGAACAATATCAGAAACGTTTGGATAAGTGGGTCGAAGGGACCAGAATTGATCCAGGAACTGATTCCGAGGCGGCCTTCCTCTATACCATGAAGATGTTCGATATCCTGAATCCTCTAGATCCTGAAACAAAAGCGATGATTGAAGAGAGGATGCGACTTGACCGAATTGATAGAGAAAAGAAAGAGGCCTTTGCCCGTTCGGAAGAACTTATGAGAGCGAAAAATTACCAGGGTGTTGTAGAGCTGCTTTCTCCTTATGCGGACGAGCTGAGCAAAGCGCAGTCGATGCGACTCTCCGTCGCAAAGAAGAGATCTCGCAACGCCTCTGTGCCAACAGATCCAGATGTAAGATGAGGTTGCGCCGTCGAAAAAACGTCGCTTTTGCGGATCGAATCAGTGGAAGATCTTGGAAAACGGATTCTTGCCGGCAAGAAATGACTTCTTCTTGTTCCGCTCTTCCGGGGGAAGCTTCTCTTCTTCCACCGCTTTTGCTACTCGCTTGATGAAGCGCAGATTCTTTTTGGCTTCGTACTGATTCTCATGATCGGCGTCATGACGGCGGATCAGAGTCCACTCTTCAAAACAGCGCGAGAGGAGCTTTTCATCCAGGGTGCTGAAGTCCTGACCTTTCAGCTTGCCGGTCAGGGCCCGGGCCAGAAAGAGATGGCCGGTTGGATCCTGAGGATCGAGCTGGACAGCTTTGGTGAGCAGTTTCAGGGCTTCTTCGTACTTGCCTTCGATGGTCAGTTGATCGCCTTCGAAACGCAGGGCGGAAGCCTCGGACATCCTTCCCGACACACCGGTGCCGTAGAAGCTCGACCGGGGTTTCTCGCGGCTGTAGACTTTGTCGCTGGTGTTGATATTGGGCGAGATGGCGTCCGCCAGGACAGCCTGAATAGCACTGCCCGTGGTGAGCATTGCCAGCGCGCCCGGCAGGAGATATTTTGCCACCAGTCTATTGCCCATCAATTCTTTTCGGCGTCATCGGTGACATCGGTGACGTCCACATGCTGGGTGTTCGACTGGAGATCGGCAATCTCGGTTTCGTGCTCGCGGATTTTCTCGTCAATCCGCTCGATCTGGCTGATCTCTTCACGCACGTTCTCTTTGAGAACATTGCCGTCGATGGCGTGATTCTCGGCGAAGAGGTTGTAGACGCGCTGCCCGATGGCTTGCAGGTGTTTGTTCTTCTCGGAGGTGAGAGTGACCACGTTCATCTTGAGCTTTGCCAGCTTGGCGGTCTTGCCGGTGGCTGACTTGACTTTGTCGAAGAAATTCTCGAAAGAAGGCATATTAATCACCCGATCTATATATTTGAATCTGCGTTCCGGGCAAAGGATAACACAATCAGCCGATGAAAGAGCCTTCTTCCAGTTTGAAGGTGCGGTGGATGAGCCTGACTGCGTCCCGGGCGTACTTTGCGGGAAGCAGGACGCTGACGCGGATATCGCCGGTGGTTACCATATTGACCGGGATGCCACCGGATTGAAGGGCCTCGAAAATGCTGGCAATGATTTCGGGTCTGGCTGTGAGGCGACGGCCCACAACAGATATGCGAGCGATATCCGTATCGATATGAGTGCGGGGATTGCCCAGGGCGCGGTCGTGACTTTCGATGATCGACTGGACCCGGGGAAGGGACTTGCGGTCCACGGTAAAGGCCACTTCCTGGGAAGGCTCGTCCTCGTGAGCCAGGAGCATGACCATGTCTGTCTGGATAGCGAGCTCTTGCAGCCGTGTGAAAAGCGCCGACACTCCCTCCAGGGATCTGGCGTTCTTCTCTACGACCCTCGACTTGAGAGTGACCGCTGCCTGGTTCATATCGCAGGAGATGCTGCACACTGCATATTCGGGAACCATCAAACGATTTGTGATCAGCGTGCCCAGATCCATGGGCTCGAAAGTGGAGCGAACACGTACCGGAACATTGGTGTCCATGGCGAGCTCCACCGAGCGGGCAGCAAGAACCTGGGCGCCGGTGGCGGAGAGCTCCATCATCTCTTCGTAGCTCACTGCCGGCAGTCTCTGGGCTTCGGTGAGGAGATTGGGATCGGCTGTATAGATTCCATTGACATCGGTATAGATGTCGCAGCGGTCGGCGCTGATGGCAGCAGCCATGGCGACGGCGGTGGTGTCGGAGCCGCCCCGGCCCAGGGTGGTGAGCTCGTTATTGGCGGCCACGCCCTGAAAACCAGCGATTACCGCGATCTCGCCCCGGGCGAGACTGGCTTCCACTGCCGTGGGAATCACTTCTTGAATTCTTGCCAGACCGTGATTGCTCTCGGTCATGATCCCCGCCTGGGCGCCTGTGAAAGAGCGGGCCTGGTAGCCGAGCTGCTGGATCGCCATGGACATCAGGGCGATGGAGACCTGCTCGCCGGTTGCCAGGAGCATGTCCATCTCCCGGGGACTGGGGGCGCTGGTGATCTCTTCGGCCAGGGTGATCAGATGGTCGGTGGTGTTGCCCATGGCCGAGACGACGGTGGCCACCTCGTTGCCGCTGGCAGCGGCTTCCACGGCAATCTCCGCTGCTTTTCTGATCTTGTTGACGTCGGCTATGGAAGTGCCGCCGAATTTCTGAACTAGCCTGGCCATCTTCTCGTTATTGGGTCTCGCGATACTAAAAAGTCTCCACCAGGCTTATCATATCGCCCGTCCGTTAGCCGGAAGTTAAGTGGAGGGGAAAACTATTCTAATTAAATAGCCTCCGGAGCGGCTGGCTGGCGGGCTCTGGAGCTCTCAAGGGGCGATGAGAAAGCTTAAAGGGCAGGACCTGCTCCTGGATATATTCCAGGAGCAGGCTCCGGACTCAGTGTTCCTTGTTACCGTTTTTTTGCCCTGTGCAGCCGTGTCCAGGGACGATGCAGCCACACGCTACCGGCTCTGCCACTGTTTATGGTGCCGGCTCTCGGCTGGATCCAGGTTCAGATCTCTTCCATGGGGATGCGCACGCCTCTTTCGTGGGCGCATTCGATGGCTTCTTCATAGCCGGCATCCGCATGGCGGATGACACCCATGCCAGGGTCGGTGGTGAGCACCCGCTCCAGGCGTGCTGCCGCTTCCGGAGTGCCGTCGGCGACGATCACCTGACCGGCGTGCAGGGCATAGCCGATACCGACACCGCCACCATGGTGCAGGGACACCCAGGAGGCACCACCGACAGCATTGATCAGGGCGTTGAGATAGACCCAGTCGGCGATGGCGTCGCTGCCGTCTTTCATGGCTTCGGTCTCCCGGTTCGGAGAGGCCACCGAGCCGGCGTCCAGGTGGTCGCGGCCGATGACGATGGGCGCCTTGACTTTGCCTGCCGCCACCAGGTCGTTCATGATCAGACCCATGCGAGCCCGGTCTCCGTAACCCAGCCAGCAGATCCGGCACGGCAGTCCCTGGAAAGCGACCTTCTCGCCGGCCATCTTGATCCAGCGGCAGAGCGATTCGTCATGCTTGAAATTGGTCAGGATAGCCTCATCGATCACTCTGATGTCTTCCGGATCCCCGGAAAGGGCTGCCCAGCGGAAAGGACCTTTGCCTTCGCAGAAAAGCGGCCGGATATATGCCGGTACGAATCCCGGGAAGCTGAAGGCATCTTTGACGCCGTGATCGAAAGCGACCTGGCGGATATTGTTGCCGTAATCGAACGTGATGGCACCTTTCTCCTTCATGTCCAGCATCGCCCGAACGTGTCTGGCGATTGCGGCGGTGGAGAGCTCGAGATAAGCGTCCGGATCGCTCTGGCGCAGCTTCTCGGCAGCAGCCAGAGGCATGGGCGTGCCGGTTTTATCGAGAGGGATATAGCCGTTCAGGGGATCGTGGGCGGAGGTCTGGTCGGTGAGGGCGTCGGGAATGAAGCCTTTCTCGATCATCCTGGGAAGCACGTCGGCGGCGTTGCCCAGAAGGGCTATGGAAAGGGGTTTGCCCGCGGAGGCTGCTTCTTTCGCCATGGTGATGGCTTCATCGATACTGTCGGTTTTCGTATCGCAATAACGGGTTTCCAGGCGTCTTTCGATGCGGTGCGGATCGACCTCGATACAGATGGCTACTCCTTCGTTCATGGTGATGGCCAGGGGCTGGGCACCACCCATGCCACCAAGACCGGCAGTCAGAACGATCTTGCCTTTCAGGCTGCCGCCGAAGCTCTTTCTTGCAAGCGCCGCGAAAGTCTCGTAAGTGCCCTGGAGAATGCCCTGGGTGCCGATATAGATCCAGGACCCGGCGGTCATCTGGCCGAACATGATCAGGCCTTTCTTCTCCAGATCCCGGAAATGATCCCAGTCAGCCCATTTGCCCACCAGGTTCGAGTTGGCGATGAGCACCCGGGGTGCGTCTTTGTGGCTCTTGAATATGCCCACCGGCTTGCCGGATTGAATTAAGAGCGTTTCATCATCTTCCAGGCTGAGAAGCGATTTCACGATTGCTTTCAAACAGTCCCAGTTGCGGGCCGCCTTTCCCGAGCCGCCATAGACCACCAGATCCAGGGGGCGCTCGGCTACCTCGGCGTCGAGGTTGTTGAGGAGCATGCGCAGGGCCGCCTCCTGCAACCAGCCCCGGGCGTTCAGCTCGGCTCCCCTGGGCGCTTTCACCGCTATCGGCTCCTTGCTCTCGAGGATGTCTTCGAGCATCTTCCGGGCGTCCTGAGTCTTGCTGGCGGTAGTCATGGAATTAGTCCTTTATATAGAAACCTTGAATATGGCGCGAATTAGTAGGAAAATCATATCAGGTATATACAATTGTAAGAGCCGCAAGGGGGACTTATGGTCAAGGAGCTTTCCAAACCCAAAAAGAAGGAGCGAGTCTACGAGACTATCTCGGGCATCCCTCTGAAGCCGGTCTACACGAAAGAGGATCTGAAAGACTTCGACTATGACAGGCAGCTTGCCGATCCCGGCCAGTTCCCTTACACCCGGGGCATCCACAAGGACATGTATCGTGGCAAGCTCTGGACCATGCGGCAGTTCGCCGGATTCGGCGGTCCCGAGGAGACCAACGAGCGTTTCAAATATCTTCTCAGCCAGGGTCAGACCGGTCTATCCACCGCTTTCGATCTGCCTACGCTCATGGGCTACGATTCGGATCATCCCAAGGCTCACGGCGAGGTTGGTGTCTGCGGTGTCGCCATCGACTCCCTGGAGGATGTGGAGATCCTCTATAAAGACCTGCCTCTGGATGAAATCTCCACCTCCATGACCATCAACGGTCCTGCTTCGATCATATTCTGCATGTTCCTGGCCAACGCCCGCAAGCAGGGCTTCGACTGGAAGAAGCTGAACGGCACCCTGCAGAACGATATCTTCAAGGAATATATCGCCCAGAAGACTTATCTGGTCCCGCCCCGGCCCGCCGTCAAGCTGATTCAGGACATGATGGTTTTCTGCACCCGGGAAGTGCCGCGCTGGAACACCATCTCGATCTCGGGCTACCACATCCGGGAAGCCGGAGCGACAGCGGTGCAGGAGCTTGCTTTCACCCTGGCCGACGGGTTCGCCTATGTCGATGCCGGTCTCGAGGCCGGTCTCGAGCTCGACGATTTCGTGCCCCGTCTTTCTTTCTTCTTCAATTCGCATATCGACTTCTTCGAGGAAATCGCCAAGTTCCGTGCTGCCCGCCGGATCTGGGCCAAACGCATGCGCTACAAGTACGGGTCCGAGAACGAGCGTACGCTCAAGCTCCGCTTCCATACCCAGACCGCCGGGTGCTCCCTGACCGCGCCGCAGCCCGAGAACAATATCGTCCGCACGGCCATCGAGGCCCTGGCCGGTGTCCTGGGCGGCACCCAGAGCCTGCATACCAATTCGATGGATGAAGTGCTCGGTCTGCCCACTCAGAAAGCCGCGCACATCGCTCTGCGGACCCAGCAAATCATCGCTCACGAGACCGGCGTCGCCGATGTGGTGGATCCCCTGGCGGGCTCCTATTTCATCGAATGGCTCACCGATGAGATGGAGCGCCGGGCCGAGGAGTACTTCACCCGCATCGACGAGATCGGTGGTGTCATTGCCGGTATCGAGAAGCATTTCTTCCAGAAAGAGATCCAGGATGCAGCCTACCGTTTCGAGCAGCAGCTCATGTCCGGGGACCGGCATTTCATCGGGCTCAATTCTTTCAAGGAGAAAGCCCCCGGAGAAGAGATCGAGATCCTCAAGATAGGTCCCGAGTATCAGGAGAGGCAGACCGCCAGGCTCGCCAGGCTGCGCGAAAAACGGGACAACGAGAAAGTCGCCAACACCCTCGAGAATCTCAAGACCGTTCTTCGGGACGGCAAGGACTCTTTCACCGCTCTTCTCGATTGCGTGAACGAGTATGCCACCCTCGGAGAGATCTCGGATGCCATGCGGGAGGTTCTCGGCGCCTATCGCGAGACTGCGGTTCTTTAGGATAGAATCTAAGTCGCGCCATTGCCGTCAACTCCTTTCAACCTGTGGACAACCCAGCCGTAATCTATTCTCTTTTCGGTCTGTGCACCCTGGTGATTTTTTATGCCGGGAAACAGCTCAGCACATATGGTGATGTCATTGCCGAAAAAACGGGCATGGGCAGGACATGGATCGGCCTGGTTCTACTGGCAACGGTGACATCGCTTCCTGAGCTGATCACCGGGGTGAGCTCGGTGCTCATCAACGATTTGCCCGATATCGCCGTAGGCTCGGTTCTCGGCAGCTGCATGTGCAATATCCTGATCATCGCCTGGCTCGATGTGATGTCCGGTCCCAAGCCAATCTCGAGACAGGTTCATGAAGGGCACGTGCTCTCGGCAGGATTCGGCCAGCTCATGCTCGGTCTTGCCTGTCTGGATATCGTAGCCGGCAAGCACCTGCCCACCATCGGCTGGACCGAGCCCCTCAGCCCCCTTTTCATTCTTCTATATATCCTTGCCATGAAACTTATCTATCAGTATGAGAAGAACCGGGTGGCCGAGTTCGTCGGCGACCTGGCCGAAGAGTTCTATCATGACAACGTTTCATTCAAGAAGGCCTGCATTCTCTTCGGAGTCAATGCACTCCTGATCATGATAGCGGGCATGTTCCTTCCGGAACTCGGCGACAAAATCGCCAGACTGACAGGTCTGGGAAACACGTTTGTGGGCAGCGTCTTTATCGCCGTCTCCACATCTCTGCCCGAGATAGTCGTCTGTATAGCAGCAGCCCGCATAGGCGCCTTCGATATGGCAGTCGGCAATCTTCTCGGGAGCAATTTGTTCAATCTCGCCATTCTCAGCTTCGACGACGCTCTTTACGTAAAAGGAGCCCTTCTCGAAGTGAGTTCGCCCACGCATCTGGTAGGCGCCCTCACCGGTCTGATCATGACCTCCATAGCCATTATCGGCTTGACTTACAGAGCCGAAAAGAAAAAGCTCTTCATGGCCTGGGACGCCCTGGGAATCTTGGCCGTTTATATACTCGGCACATTTATCCTATATACGATGCGATAACGATCTGGGTTCACGAGTCTGAGCGCCGTGTTTTTATTTCGAGATCTCAACCGATATCGGTTGAGATCTCAGGAACTCACTTTGAAACCTCAACCGATATCGGTTGAAGATCCAGAATAGCGACTCACCCCGGGCATGGTTGTCAGGAGAGCATCTTCTTATCGATTTTCCCGCTTCTTGTTTTGGGCAGGGGCTGGCTATCCGGTCGGAGGTCCCAGACCATGGGGCGGAGCTCTCTTTTGAGATTGTCTTTGCTGAAGGACTTCAGATCGGCGAGGACGGATTCCCTGGTTTCTTTCGCTTGGGGGCCGACGAGTCTCTCGCTCAGACCGGTGTCGCATATCACGATTGTGGCTTTCACGATCTGACCGAGGCGGCTGTGCTCCACGCCCGTGACTGCGACTTCTTTGACCAGGGGGTGCCTGGCGAGTACGTCTTCGACTTCGCTGGGAAAGACTTTGTTTCCTGCGACAATGATCATTTCTTTGGCGCGGCCTGAGATGAAGACATAGCCGTCTTTGACATAGCCGATGTCGCCTGTGCGGTAGCCCGTGGGTGTGAGGGTTTCTCTGGTTTTCTCATCCTGACCCAGATAGCCTTTCATGACCAGGGGGCAATCGATATAGATCTCGCCTTCCTGGCCTTCTTCCAGCTCTTTGCCTTCCGGGTCGATCACCCTGATAGTGGCTGACTCAATCGGCCGCCCTATTGATTCGAGCGGTCCGTCTATGTTGAGACAGATGAGCTTCGATTCAGTGCTGCCATAGCCGTTGTTGATTCGCTTCCCGAAGGTTTCCTCGAATTGCCTGGCCAGGCTGACGGGCAGGGGGGCGCCGCCGGAGAGGAGAAGTTCGGCCGCATCGAGATTGAGGCGCTCTCTGCCGGCGCTGAGGAGTGCACCATAGATGGTGGGGACGCCTGCCAGGATCTGAGGCTCGTATTTGTTGATGGCGCCGATCATCGAGGTCGGGTCGAGATCGCAGAGGATCACGGTGCCGCCGTGGAGGAGCACGATGAAAAGCACCTCCAGACCGAAAATATGGCTTACCGGCAGGGGCAGAACGAGCTTTGTGGTGTCGCTCATCTTGAAATAGTAGGAGAGCTCCCTGAGATTCTCTATGAGTGACTCGAAAGTGTGGACGGCGCCTTTGGGGGTGCCGGTGGTGCCTGAGGTCAGGATTACAAGAGCATCGAAGTCATAGCTCGATGGCTCCCCTGCGCTGCCGGGCTCCTGCATAACCGATCCCTGCGTAGCGCTCGCGGCTACTGACTCGAGAGTGAACAACCTGGTGCCATTTTCTTTCGATCCCTTTTCGAGAATCCCCTTCTTCAGGGTCTCGATCTCGGCGAAGGCTTCGGATGCCAGCACTACACGGGCCTGCACTTTCTGGCAGATATTGATGACCTCGCCCACTGTCATCCTGAAGTCGATGGGAATGGCAAGACATTCGAGGCGCCAGCAGGCAAGAATCGCTGCTACCAGCTGGGCATTATTGCGGCCTGTTAAAAGCACACGATCGCCACGGCCTGTCCCGCATTCGATCAGGTGCCTCTGAAAGGTCTCCACAAGCCGGTAGAGGTCTTTGTAGGAGACTTCTCCGGTGGAGTCGACCAGGGCAGTGCGGCTCTCGAATGCTGAGGCGTTGTCGAAGAGTAGGTCTCGGGCGGATGGCTTGCTTACAATCATGATTAATTCGTTTTTCTGGCTCTTGTGGCTCTACTGGACAATTGTGATTGTACGACTTCCTGAATTCTTTTGGGACCGGGCCAAACATCTAAGAAATTGATCGGGCCCGAGCTGCTATCTTTTCAGAATGAGCATTATCGCCTCCGACACGGCCAATATCCACTATGACAGCCTGAGCGTCATTCCTCTTGGCGGGCAGAGCGAGTTGGGGCAGCTGCTCTGGATCGTCGGCTATGGCGGCAAGATCCTCCTGGTCGACGCCGGGGCCGCCTATCCTAACGAGAGCCTTCCCGGGGTCGACCTGCTTCTGCCCAACACCAATTTCCTCGAGACGAATCAAGAGCGGATCCTGGCCCTGCTTCTCACCAACGGGCACGAAGAGCACTGCGGCTCGGTCTCCTATCTGCTCAGGCATCTTGACATTCCAAGAATCATGGCGCCCCGTTTCGTCTGCCAGCTTCTTGCCGGGGCTGCCTCCGACGGTGGCGCTTCCAGCCGCCTTCCCGACCTCCTGGACACGGTGGAGACCGGGAGCCCGTACGAGATCGGTCCATTCGAGGTGGAATGGCTGCCGGTCAATAACGCCATCGCCGACGCCTGCGCCCTCTCTATCGGCTCACCGGCGGGGAATCTTGTTTATACATCCAGCTTCAAGCTCGATCAGACCCCTGTGGACCGGCGTTTTCTCGATGTCGGCGGTTTCAGCAAAGCCGGGGATCGGGGGGTCAGTCTTTTGATCAGCGATTCTTCCGGGGTCGAGTATACCGGTTATACACCCTCGGAGGCTTCGATCGCCCCGGCTCTGGAGAAGGCCGTTGGCGCGGCGGAGGGGCGGGTCCTGGTGGTTTTCCCCGGGACCAATACCCACCGCCTGCAGATCTTTTTCAATATTGCCCGGAGCACCGGGCGCAAAGTGGTGCTGGTCGGTGACTCGTTGTTGAGAACAGCCCTGGCTGCTGCGATCACGGGGAACCTCATCTACGATCGCAGCCTCGAGGCCACCGTCGAGGAACTCGAGAGCCTTGACGAAGACAGGGTCATGGTGATCGCCAGCGGTATCGAGGACGATCCCCTCAATGTTCTCTACAGTCTCGCTTATGGCAATCACCCCGAGATCTCCCTGAAAGAAGGCGACAGCCTGATCTATAGCGCCCATGTCATGCCGGGCAGGCTGAGATTCCTTGCCATGATCCTCGATCAACTCCTCGGTCTCGGTGTCCATGCCGTGCAGGGTTTCAAGCAGGGGGTGCATGTCAGCAAGCACGCCTCCTGCGAGGAGCTCAAACTGATGCTCTCCATGGTGAAGCCGCGCTATTTCATTCCGGCTATCGGCGAAGGCCGCCATATCATGCACCATGCTCAGCTTGCCATAGACTGGGGACTCGATCCGGAGAATGTTTTTCCGATCAATAACGGCGATATCCTCGAGATTCGCAACGGCGTCGCCAGTCTCGTTGGAAGCATCGAGGCGGAGCCGGTTCTCTTCAACCGCGAGCAGGGAGAGAGGGTCTCCACCGCATCGGTGAAAGAGAGGCGCGCCCTCAGCCTTGAGGGAGTGGTGACGGTCTGCATGGTTGTCGACCCGAGCCTGAACATAATCGCCGGTCCCACGGTGACTGCCGGGGCATCCGGCTTCCTGCGCGCTCCCCAGTGGCAGGATACGGTCGATAAGCTCAAAGCGGTCGTAATCGAGGCGGTATCGGAGATCAAAGACGGCACCGAGACTGGTGCAATGCGCGCGGCACTGCGTGATCTCTGTGTCAAGACCTTGCGGGGGCGCCTCAATGCCAAGCCTACCGTGCAGGTGGTGGTGCACGAGGTTTCTACCAGCCGCCCTCGATAGAGATGGCGTTGCCTTCGTTGAGAACCAGGCGCTCGGGCTTCTCTTTGGCGAGATCCCTGATAATCCGCCAGTGATAAGTGAGACCGGGCACGGTGTAATCCACGACGAACCACCATTTGGCGCGGGCTACCTTGACTTTCAGGTCGAGTCCGACCCGCTTGGGGCTGGCGGGCAGGACTTCGATGGCTACCGGATCGAGACCCAGGCGTGCCGAATCGTGCTTGATTATCTCGGAGTGCTCGGTGAAAAATGCCTCTTCCTGCTGGTACCTGGCCAGGCGCTGTTTCTCGAACCTGTTGATCTGCTGGATTTCGGGCTTGACGAATTTGACCATGGCATTGGACCAGCGGTAATGCTCGACGATCGAATGAGGAAATGCGAGCCGACTCTTTTTGACGGCTTTGTTGAAAGCGTACTGCCAGCGCCAGCCTCCCAGAGGATTGGGCTGGTTGGCTGTCTGGCGCCTGAGATAGCCGCTTCCCATGAGAAGCTCTTTGATTGATTTGTCGTCGTCCGGAATCATATTCGAGCTAATCGGAGGCATCTTGGGAGGATAAGGATAAGCCATTCCCTTGACCACGACATTGCGGGTATGAGGCACCGCCACGGAAAGGTAGACATCGACCTCGCCAGTGGGCGCCAGATCCTCGTCTTCCTCGTCCTGATCCTCGAAGACCGTGATCGGTTTGTCTTTCTCTCTGGCGGATCCGCGTGACTTCCTGGCAGTATCGCCGGTAGTGCCATCGGCGTTGTCGTCTGCTTGCCCGGGTTCTTTTCCGGGTTCTTTTCCGGGTTCTTGACCAGGCTCGAGGGGCATGGGCTCGAGCCTGTCTATGAGACTCGGTTTGCCGGCATTGCTGCTTGCTTCCCCGACCGATACGGCGCCGGCGGCATCGGTGGGTGTCGAAGCGAAAGCGATACCGGAAGCCAGAACCGCGACGATAACCAGACCGGCGAAAAGCTTGCCGCCGATTAGCTTGCCGCCGATAAAAAGTCCGGCAGCGGGAAAGCCCGCTGACTGGCTCGGCGATTGCAATCTTGATCCGGATCTCGAATTACTGGCCATGCCGGCCATTCTAATAGCATTGAGTGCGGCTCGCATTTAGGCCGGCTTATTTTGCTCTTGTTTGCTTTCTATTGTTAAAGCGATAAATCAAGGGTCTATCTCTTCTTGCCTGTGTCAACCCGGAAGGCTGGCGGCTCGTAGTTGTCCGGGAGGTTCTCCCGGGGGATGGTGAGGGAGTTGCCGTCGCGAATGCTGAAAATGCGGGGCGACATGATCTCGAGACCTTCCTGGTTGAACTGGTCGAGGATATTCTCGTGGAGTCCCGAATAGGTGCGGGGCATGAGCCCGGCATCGTTGGTGAAGGCATTGAGCTCGTAGGTAATGGAGAAATCGGTGAGGGCTCTCTGGAGGACGAAAGGCTCGGGTTCGGCAAGAATGTGCTCGGTTTGCCCGGCGGCTCTCACCAGGAGTTCGTTGACTTTGCGCCAGGGGACGTCATAGCCGATGGTCACCTCGGTATGGAGGATGAGAGCGCCTTCCTGGGCCATCTTGCTGTAGTTGACCACGTGAGAGTTGAGAATCTCGGCGTTGGGAATGGAGATTACCTCATTCTTGGGAGTCTTGAGCCTGGTGACGAACATGGACTTCTCGATGACGTCGCCGAGACAATTGCCGATCATCACCCGATCGCCCTTCTTGAATGCGTTGGTATAGGTGAGCACCGTTCCGGCCATGATATGCCCCACCACCGATGTGGAGCCCAGGGAGAAGAGCAGACCGAAAAACAGGCCTACTTGCTTGAAAGAGTCCGATTCCCAGCCCGGGCAGTAAGGCAGGGCGAGAATCAGGAAAAAGAGGATGATCAGGACCCGGATCAGCTTGTATGTTGGCCGCGACCATTCCCGCTCGAAGCCGGAGATCGAAATGGTGCCTGCCTCCATGGCGTCGAAGACGAAGCGGCAGAAGGCGATGGCACCATAGGTGATGATACCGATGATGATGATGGCGAAAAGATTGGGGAGAAAGTCGATGAAATGCTCGGAAGCGCTAGCCAGGGGCATCGTCGACATCTCTTTGAGGGTGATGCCCATGCTCCTGGTGGTGGGGAAGCTCTCGAGAACCACCACCAGATAGGTATAGACCGCCGCCAGGAAGACGACCAGCTGGAGGAGCTGCACCATTGAGATGAGCGAATTGACCAGCATATCGGAGCTCACCAGAGTGGCGTTCTGGATCTTGATGTCTTTGAGGGTTCTGTCCTTGGTGCCCTTCAGCCAGCTTACAGTGGAGCTTCCGGTCTTGAAAAGGAGGACGATTACGAGAAAGAGGATGAAAAGCCCGCCCACGGCGATGGAAGAGCCGATGGCCACCTGCTGGGCGGTGAGCTCTTCTTTCTTTTCCACGAAAAGCCCCCGGAGCTTGGCGGCGAACCGGGCTGCCAGCTGGCGGGTGCTGCTCTGGGCGGCTTTGGCGTCCTCGATGGAAGCCGTGGCGATGGTCATATCCCGGTACATGATCGCCGTTCCCTGGGGCGTCTCGGAAAGCCTCACCAGACCTGGCTCGAAGTCGGGATCATCGACCAGGCTCTTGATAATGCGGCTGGTACGGGCGGCCCTCTGGGAAGGGGTGAGACTGTCCAGAGTCGCGTAATAGACGAAAAGCTGCTGACCGTTCCAGGTAGCCGCAGCCGGGCTGTCGTCGCCTGCCGGCTCACTCTGCCCGGCTTCCTGCTGGGCTGCAGCAGGAGAGGCAGATAAGAGCTGCCAGTAAAGCTGCAAGTACAGCGGCAAGAACAGCGGCAATAACAGAGCGGCCAGGACGCTTACGGCGGCCGGGACCAGTAAGCGCCGTCTTTTTGTCGGTGTCATTTAGTCGAGAGCCTGATAGTCCTTGGGTAGACCGTGGTTGTAAATATTCTGGAAAGCCTCCAGAAGCCCTTCCTCGCCCCGTTTGGGTGTCGCCCCGGAGACCAGCTCGGTGAGGCGCAGCCAGGTGACATTGCGGAACATATCGATACTTCCCGAGGCGCTGTGATCGCGCTCCGATTCCATGACTGTGAGCACCTGGTGGCAGGGGAGCTTCAAGAAGGACTCCACGCAGCGGGTATCGAAGTGGTTGTCCATGCCTGACTCGAGAATCTCGTAGACCTTGTCTATGGGCATGCGGTTGCGATAATGACGGACCGAGGTGAGAGCGTCGAAAACATCCGCCACGGCTATTATTCTAGCCAGAAATGGAATCTCGTCGCCGGCCAGACCGCGATAATAGCCGGTCCCGTCGAGCTTCTCGTGGTGGCAGGAAGCGACGAATGGCACCGCCTCGAGCCTGCGGGTGAAAGGCAGGTTCGAGAGCAGGTCGAAAGTAATGCGAGCATGGGTCTGAACGCAGGCATACTCTTCCGGAGTGAGCCTGCCGTTTTTCCAGAGAATCGCCTCGGGGACGCCGATCTTGCCGTAGTCATGCATCATCGCCGAATACCGGAGGACATCGATATCCTGGGCCGGAATGCTCATGGCCTGACCGATGAGCAGGGAGTAATTGGTGACCCGGATGGAGTGACCGGCAGTGAGGGGGTCTCTTTTATCGATGGTCTGGGCGAGCACTTCGAGGGTCTTGTCTACGAATTGCTCGATCTCCTGATAGGCCTGGGCTTGCTCGATCAGGCCGGCGGCTACGGCAGCCAGACCCACCAACCAGTCTTCGTCTTCGCTGGTGAATGGACCGCCAGTCTTGTTCAGGACCTGGAAGACTCCGATAACGCCCCGGGAGCGGTTCATCATCGGAACGCAGAGGACGCTCTTGGTGCGATAGCCCGTGTGTTTGTCGACTTCCCTGTCGAAACGCTCGTCGTCGTAAGCGTCGGGAATATTGATGATCTCGCCGGAACGGGCGCAATAAGCCACGATACTGGTGCCGCTCAGGGGAATGCGAATCGTCTTGAAGCCCACCAGCCCCTGGGCGACCTGGGTCCAGAGCTCACCCGAATTCTGCTCCACTACAAAAACCGAGCAACGGTCGGCTTTGAGCATGTTCTGGGTCTCACGGGTAATGGTGTCCAGGAGAGAGTCCAGACGTCTCTCGGTAGCCATGGCTTTGACCACGCGATAGAGCCCAGAGAGCGGGCGCAGCCGGTCGAGCTCTTCCTGCATGCGGATGGTCTTGATCTCGCGCTCGATCAGGGCGACCTCTCGTTTGTTCAGCTCCTCTTCGAACTCTTTGAGGGCGCCTTCTCTCTCTCGAGAGGGCTTGCCTGAGGCGGCGGTTTTTTCCCTGGTCTTGCTTTCGCCGGCGCTCTTGCTCTTGCTGCCGGCGCTCTCTTTCTTGGCGCCCTTCAGATAGCGGGTTTTCTTGTCCTTGGACTCGGATTCGGTCTCAGGTGATTTTTGCCGGCCGGACACCGAAGAAGAAGACTTGGCCATTTGAACCTCTTGTGGACACAACCCAACCCATGCTCGATAAATAATATACCCATCTGATCATTCGTTAAGAATCCGGGGATAGATGGGCGGATTTAATCTTCGCCAGATCAGGACCCAGGCTCTGCCTATGATCCGCTTCTGATCGAGGAATCCCCACACATGGCTGTCTTCGCTGTTGTTGCGGTTGTCTCCCATCATGAAAAGATGACCGGCTGGCACGATGATTGGCTCTTTCTTCACGCCGTAAGGCTGGATATGCTCGCCGGTGGTGTTATGACCGCCGATATCGCCCAGGACGTTCAGGTTGTATTCAGGCACTTCTTTGATATAGGCCGATTCGTCCAGGAGCTGGCCGTTGATGAAAACACCGACTCCGGCCTGAACCCGTATATGGTCTCCGGGCAGACCGATTACACGTTTGATGAAAGCCGGCTCGTTGGGAAGGAAAGGCAATCCGGTGAGCCTTCCGAAAATATGCAGAGGATCGTTTCGCAGGTCCCTGCCCCCCATCTCCACCGGCGGCGGGTAGAACACCAGAATGTCCCCGCGTTGAATCGGATGGCCGAGATTCTTGGAGATCTTCTCGACGATCAGCCGGTCCTCGATTTGCAGGGTCGGCTCCATGGATGCCGAGGGTATATATCGAGCTTCGCCGATTATCCAGCGGATGGCGATGAGCAGGATCAGGGTGACCACCACCAGCTCCACAAGCTCGCGCACGATCCCTTTGAAAAAACCGCCTTTTTCCGAATCGTCTGCCTGTGCTTGCACTTCTCTGGTATTCACCGCCACTTCTGCTTGTTTTTCCACTTCCACTTTCGCCCCGGCGCCAGCTTCGGCTTCCGATCCGAGTCTTTTGTGCTCTCCTGGCTTCATCTGGTTTTCCTGAGTCGCTCTCGCTTTCGTTCGATTATAGCTCAAGGCACAGCCACTTTTGTATCTCTGGCTCCGCTCTTGCGATTCGCCATGACATTCTCGAGAGCACGGGCGAAGTCATCGAGCTCTTCCACAGGATTCATCTCGGTGACAGCCACCAGGATATGGCTCTTGAGCTCTGGATACATGCTCGCTACCTTGAGTCCGGCGAGAATGCCTTTCGCTTTCATGGAATCGAGAAGCTGGTCGACATCATGGTCGACCTTCAAGAGAAACTCATTGAAGAACGGCTCCTCGAAGGCGAGCTCGACGCCGTCGATAGCCACCAGGAGATCTTTGAGATAGTGAGCGCGAAGAAGCGAGATCTCCGCCAGGCGGCTCAAGCCCTCTTTGCCGAGCATGGTGAAATAGACGAGCATGGAAAGAGCGTTGAGAGCCTGGTTGGTGCAGATATTCGAGGTGGCCCGCTCCCTCCTGATATGTTGCTCGCGGGTCTGGAGAGTGAGGGTGAAAGCTCTCTGTCCGCGGTTGTCCACGGTGACGCCGGCGAGCCGTCCCGGGAGCTGTCGCACATAGTCTTTGCGGGTAGCCATGAAGCCCGCGCTGGGGCCGCCGAAACTCAGGAAGTTGCCGCAGGGTTGACCGTCGCCCACCACGATGTCGGCACCGAGCTCCGCCGGAGTGGTCAAATAAGCCAGCGCGATGGGATCGCTCACCACGACGAAGAGAGCCCCGGCTTCATGAACCCGGGAGGCGATCGCGTCCATGTCCTCGAAACATCCGAAGAAGTTGGGATACTGGACGATCACTGCAGCCGTATCGGAACCGATAACTGAATCGATGGTGGAGCAGATCGGTGATTCTCTATCGAGAGTTTGCCAGGTCAAGCCGCAGGCTTTGCTGTAAGCGCTGGTGACCATGCGGTATTCGCTGTTCACCGAAGAGAGGGCGATGAGCTTTTTGCGACCGGTCACCCGGCAGGCCATGAGACCGGCTTCGGCGCAGGCTGTGGGACCGTCATACATGGAGGCATTGGCGACATCCATGCCGGTGAGAAGACAGATAGCGGACTGGAACTCATAGATAGCCTGGAGGCTGCCCTGGCTGACCTCGGGCTGGTATGGGGTATAGGCGGTGGCGAATTCCGAGCGGGAGACTATCTGGGGGACCACCGAAGGGACATAGCGCCGGTAAGAGCCGCCCCCCAGAAAGCATGCCTGGCGGCTGGCGGGGACGTTTTTCGCTTCCAGGGAGCCGATATGCCTGGTGAGCTCGATCTCGGAGAGCCCGTCTCTCATGGCCAGGGCTTTCACCCGCAGGTCAGCCGGGATGTGAGCGATGATCTCCTCGAACGAGCGGACCCCGATAGCCTCGAGCATCTTCTCCCGGTCGCCGGCTGTGTGAGGCAGGTAGGGTATATTTCCTGTGTCTTCGTGGTTATTGGTCATCGTTTTTTAGGTTGAGCGGGTATTCTTGCTGAAAGGGTCGGACAAACTGAATTTTATATCCTGTAATCGAACAAAGATCGCGGCTGAGGTGTAAATAAGGTGTAAATATAGGATCTCTTTACCTGTTTGCAAGGCAATTTCCCAACAGCGAGTTTCCGGATGAAGGCAGTGGTAGGTCTGGGCAATCCCGGATCGGAGTATGAGAAAACCAGGCATAATGCGGGCTTCGAGGTAATCGACCGGCTCGGCACCGAACTCGGTGCCAGTTTCCGCAGAAAGACGAGCTTTTTCGGCGCCGACTACGAATATGCTCGCGTGCCGTTCGGCCGGGGAGAGGAGATCGTTCTGGTCAAGCCCCTGACATATATGAATAGGTCCGGCGAGGCCGTCAAGGCAGTTCTGGACTGGTTCAAAATCGAGCTCAGCGATCTGGTGGTGGTGCACGATGACGTCTCTCTGCCTCTGGGCAAGATCAGGATCCAGCAGAAAGGCGGGGCCGGCGGCAACCATGGTATCGAGTCGATAATCGAGCATCTCCGGGACAGGCGTGATTTCGATCGGGTGAAAGTCGGCGTGGGACCCGATCCCGGAGGGGATGCGAGGAGTCGCTTCGTGCTCTCGCCGGTGGCCGAGGCTGATCGCGAGCTCTATGAGCAGTCTCTGAAGCTGGCGAGAGAGGCTGTTTCCTGCCTGCTCAAACGAGGCGCCGTTTTCACGGCCAACAAATACAACGGCAAGAATCTTGCCGAGCCTGAGCCCGAACCGAGAAAGAAGAGAGAGCCGAAAGAGCCGTCCGGGGATTCCGTTGCTAATGCAGGCGCCTGTCCCGAGCCTGATCCCGATCAGGATGTCACCACCGGTGGTAACACTGCTTAAAAATCCTCCTGGATATCGATGGAGTATGCAAAAGGCGAATTTTTTTATAAAAGTCGATAGCGGGGAGCTTTCGGTCCGGTGCCCTGATTGCCCGGAGCGGTCTCTCTGTTTACAAACGATTAATCAAATCCTGCAGTCCGGAGCTTCCTTTCCGGACGCGCCACAGTAGCTGATTTCAGTAGCCGGGCTGAATATTTTTTCAGTGAAAAAACATTGCCGGTCTGAATTCGGGGCGATCGCAATGATGTCAGTAATCTAGAATCTCTTCTGGTCACCAGTTGGAAGCCATTGGAGTAGATTTCCCCGTGAGCGGTTTGCTAGACAAATTCCTGAGCGACAGAGAAGGCAGTGCCAGTCGCAATTTCTTCCTTTCGGCATTGTGGTGGTCCATATTCGGTATGGGAGCCGGGCTTCTTGCCTCGATGGAGTTCTCCAACCCGGACATGGTCCATAACATCCCGCAGATGTCCATGCCGCACCTGCGTATGTGGCATGTCAATGGAGTGGCCATCGGCTGGCTCTCCATGGGTTATGTCGGAGCCATCTTCCATATGGTTCCGACTCTTTGCAAGAACAAGCTCCACTCCGAGCGTCTCGGCAATCTCACAATGTGGGCCTGGAACCTCTTGATGGTAGGCGCCTTCTGCACTCTGCTCAACGGCAATACCGAAGGCAGGGAATATGCCGAGCTTGGCGCCCTCCTGGATGTGATGGCTGTCATCGCCCTGCTGCTCATCACTTATAACGTCTGGATGACCGTGGTCACCCGCCGGGTGCAGAAGCTCTACGTAAGCCTCTGGTATTTCCTGGGCTCGCTCTTCTGGTTCCCCCTTGTCTATATCATCGGCCAGCGGACTTTCGTGTCTCTTCCCGGTTTGAACGACGCCATCGTCGGCTGGTTCTACGGACACAATATATTAGGAATGTGGTTCACCACAGTGGGCGTCGGCATGATGTACTATCTCCTGCCCCGTTTCACCCAGGCTCCTCTTTACAGCCATGGTCTTTCAATGCTGGGTTTCTGGGGCATCGCCCTTTTCTATGCTCCCACCGGCACCCACCATATCACCCAGTCACCCGTGCCCGAGTGGCTCAAGGCGATTGCAATCATCTCGTCGATATTCCTTCTGGTCCCGGTCCTCACCGTGCTGACCAACTTCTTCATGACCATGAAAGGCCGCTGGCAGATGGTGGTCACCGATCTACCCCTGCGTTTCGCGGTCACCTCGTGCATGTTCTATCTGGTCACCTGTGTCCAGGGTCCATTCCAGGCGACCCGCTGGGTCAACTGGTACCTGCACTTCACCCAGTGGGTAGTCGGTCACGCGCACCTGGCGTTGCTCGGCACCTTCTCGTTCATCCTCACATCGGCCATCTATTACAGCCTTCCTCGTCTGACCGGCAAGGAATGGCACAGCGAAGGACTGATTCGCGCTCACTACTGGCTCAAGTTCCTGGGCTTCCTCCTGATGATGACATCCCTCACCACCGCCGGTCTCATTCAGTCCGCCGGCTGGTTCATGGGCATCCCCGTCGATCAGTGGTCGAACACCCTCGGGCCGTACTGGTTCTTGAGAGCGATAAGCGGCGTGATGATTGTCACCGGACAGTTGATCTTCTTCTACAACGTCGTGAAAACGCTTTATTCGTCTGAAGGCACTGCGGTCAAGGCAAAAGCCCGGGAGGTCAAGGTCTAATGAATGGTTACGGCTACCGGTTAGGTGCCATCGGTATCATCTCAACCTTTTTCATCATCATCTTCTCCACCGTGCTCATGCCGATGGTCCTCTTCAAGCCAAAAGACTCGGACAGCTTCAACAACTACAAAGCCATGTCCAATGTCGGCGATCCTATTAGAGGCCGGAAGATCTATATAAGAGAAGGGTGTCTTTACTGCCACACCCAGTTCACCCGCCTTCAAGACCGGGGCTACGGGCCTCTGGTGAAAGCCGGCGACTTCAACTACGAGACTCCGCACCAGCTCGGCACCGCCCGTACCGGTCCCGATCTGACCAACGAAGGCGGACGTTTCCCCTCCGAGTGGCAGAAAGCTCACCTGATCCAGCCCCGGGCAGTGAAACCCGGATCGATCATGCCCAGCTTCAGCTATCTCAGCAACCGGGACATGAACGACCTGGTGGCTTATATCCAGACTCTCGGCAACGGACGTAAGGTCGAGCATTATGTAGAGGCGCCTGCCGAGTATATGCCCAGCACCTGGACCGGTCAGGAGCTCGCCAAGAACAGGCACGTGAACACCAATGACGATGCCAGCGCCAATGCCGGTCGCGGAATCTACACCCAGAACTGCGCCGCCTGCCACGGTCTCGACGGCTACGGCAACGGTCCCAACTCGATCTCGCTCATGAAGAAGCCTGCTAATTTCAGCCGACCTTTCTATAAGCAGTATTCCGATGAGATGTGGTACTACCGGATCGCCGAAGGCGTGCCGGGGACCCGGATGCCCAGATTCGCCTGGAAGCTCACCCCGGAAGAGATGTGGTACCTGGTGGCTTACTTGAAGACCCTTCCCCAGGATCAGGAAGTGACCATCAACTCGGTGGAGCAACTCGACAAGGCTGAGCATATCAAGTTGCCCAAGCTCACCGAGCAGCAGTACGAGCCCCACCACGGTAACCACTGACGGAGGAGTCCCCTATGTGCCCTAACTGCGTCCTCAATCAGGCACCGCTCGACACAGGCATCTATGTGGCCTTCACCGTCTGCGCGATCTTTTTCGTCGGGGCGGTGCTGGCGATGCTCTGGGCTTTGCGTAACGGCGACTTCGAGGATTTCGAGGGGAGCAAGTTCGAAATGCTCGATGACGCTCCGGACGGCGGCGCCGCGCAGAAAGCCAGGGCTGCGGTGGATCGGATCAGAGCAGCCAAGGGAGAATCTTAGAGAAGGGACTTAGAAGATGGCAGAACAAGCAAAACACGAAGAAGAGCATTACGAAGAAGTATCCGAATACCGGATAGGCGAAGGTCCGCCGCCGCCATTCCTGGTGGTCTGCTTCCTTCTCATATTCCTCTATGCAGCAGTTTCCTGGATTCCCTTTTTCAACTATTAGAGTAGGCGCTTACCAAAATGTCATTTGATTTCAAAAAACTGATTATGTTGATTCCGCTGGTGGTGGCAATGACCGCTTGCGGCGAAGTCTCGGTCAAAGACAACGCCAACCTGAGCAGCGCCGACCTGACCAGGGGCGACAATAGAGTCATCTTCCCGGACTCCCGTCCTTCGGTGGCTGACGGCAGCGTCTACTGGCAGAAGTATCAATGCGCCAGCTGTCATGGAGTGGAAGGCAAAGGCGTGGCCGGCAAGTGCGACCTCGATCTCACCGATGCCGAGATCATGCGCTCCCGCAAGCCCGTGGATCAATACCGGGCCATCGCTTTCGGCGAAGGCGAGATTTTCAAGGAGCCTGTCCTCTCCGCCGGTCCAGTGGATGGCAACGAGGAGCCTGTTCTGGTCCGCAAGTTCGAGCATCCGGCATTCAATAATCAGGCGACCCGTCGAGAGCTCTGGAACCTCGTGTTCTACAGCCGCTCTCTCTCGGTGCCCCTGCTCAGCAAGGAAGAGTACGACAAGATCACCCCGGTATTCGGCGCCAACTGCGCCGTCTGCCACGGCACGAAAGGCGCCGGAGACGGCCCGCTGAACAAGGGTCTGGTGTTGCAGCCCACTCCTGCAAACTTCAACCAGTTCAATCGTTTTTACGATCGCACCGACGAGCAGATCTGGGACCACATCGCCAACGGTATCAAGTGGGAAGGCATGCCTAACTTCCTCGGCAAAGAGGACAAGCCCAAGGGCGTGAAATTCGATGCCGACTATATATGGAAGCTGGTGCAGTATATCCGCAACTTCGCCGAGGTTGCCGAGCCCGAGCTGGAGAAAGTGGCGGCTGCTTCCACCGGCTCCGCGCCGGCTGCCCCGCAATCGGCAGCAACGACCGAACCGGCGTCCACGGGCGGCGGAGCGGCTCCTGCCGATATGACCCAGGGAGCGGATCAGGGCGCGGATAAGGGAGCAGATGAGGGCGCGACTCAGGCGGGCTCCGAGCCCGCGAAAGCAGAGGAGAGCCACTGACGTTTTTTTCGAGGCAATACCATTAAGACAGGTGATATGTGATGACCGAGGGAGTTAAAAGAAGAACTTTAGTTAAGACACTGGCGGCGATACCGCTGGCTCTTACATTCGGCCTTTTGGCCTCGCCTTTCCTGCGGTTTCTCAGACCGACCCTGGGACCCCTGGATGTGCTCGGTCAGTCCGACCAGCCCCTGGCCGAGAAGCCGATTCCGGAGTTCAAGGCGGCGGAGTTCCCGGATGCCTGGACTTGCATTCCGTTCATGTTCAACCAGAAATATATCGAATACAACCCCGAACTCCAGGAAGTCAGAACCATCCCCGGTTATATAGTCAAGCTGCCGGATGGTGATGTGGTGGCATACAGCCGCATCTGCCCCCACCTGGGCTGTATCTTCAATTTCGTCAAGGATCCCGAAGAATGTGCCAAGGGCTATAACTACAAGCCCAACGGGCCGGTCTTCGCCTGCCCCTGCCACCTGAGCGTCTACGATATCGCCCAGGCCGGCAAAGTGGTTAGCGGACCGGCTCCGAGACCACCACGTAAATTCGAGGTGGAGAAGAATGGCGACTCTTATAAGGTAGTTTCACTGGAGGCCGGTTCAATTGCCTAGCAACGTACAAACAAGCTCCGGACTGTGGGGTGGGGTCGCCAAAGCCGGCGACTGGATAAGCACGCGAATCAAGAATATAGACATATTCGACGAGCATCACCAGCTCGAGGCCAAGACCAATCCGTTCTATGCCATCGGACCGATTTTCTACCTGGTCTGGTTCGTCACCATGGCGACAGGCCTGGTGCTGATCATGTGGTACGTGCCCAGTAAAGCCGCGGCCTTCGACTCGATTCTCACCATCCAGACCCAGATCCCATTCGGCAATATCATGCGAGGCGTCCACAAATACGGAGCGGACGCCATGATTATCGCCGCCACCATCCGTGTGTTCAGGATGTTCATCAATGCCGACTACAAACCGGGCAAAGAATTCAACGTCGCCATCGCGCTGGTGACCTTACTACTTTCCATGTACTCCGGGCTGACCGGTTATCTGCTCATCTGGAACCAGCGTGCCTTCTGGGCTACCAAGGTGTTCGCCACCTTCCCGACCTATATGGACCAGTTCCCGATCATGGGCGATTACTACGCGCCCCTGGTGAAGTCCCTGCACCTCGGCTGGAACACCGCCGAAGTGCTTCTCGGGGCAGGGGGAGCGATCACCCAGGAGACGATTACCAGGTTCTTCTCTCTGCACCTGGCCTTTTCGCTCATTCCTCTGATTCTGGTCGAGATCTATTTCTACAACAACAACTATCAGCGCATACCCCTGAACTGGATCAAGCGCAATATCGTCATGGCCATGCTCCTGATCACCGCCATCATTCTGCCGGCGGCCCAGGGCAGGCGCTCGGACCCCGATGTGACGCCCCTGCCTATCCTCTCGGACTGGTACTTCCTCGGGCTCTATCAGATGTACAAATATCTCGAGCCCGTGGTGGCAACCGAGATAACCCTGGTTATTCCGATAACCGTGGTGCTTCTGCCCTTCATCGACTCCTGGGTGACCGGCGCCGAGAAGAATATCATGAAGCGACCTTTCATCCTCATGACCACCATCATGGGCGGTGTCAGCTGGATCGTCTTCTCGCTGCTGATCATCGCCAACATAGCCAACATCCATAACGATCCGCCCTGGTGGAGAGCCTTCCTCTATCTCACCGTGGACATCGGTATCGTCTGGCAGCTCTGGATTCTCATGAAAGGCGCCGACGCCAAAGCCAGACCGAAGCTGGCCATGCCTGCCATCATTCTGGCGGCGGTGGGTGCCATGCAGACCTTCTGGGCCTGGGTGTACTACTACATGGCTCAAACCGAGATGTTCCTCTCGCCCCTGGGGCATGGTGCCATCTACGGCATGATGCGTCCGTTCATGGGCGGCGCCGGACCGCAACTCGAGGAGCTGATCAGAAAGGTCGTTCCCAAAGGCGCTCAGATGCCCTACAACGTCGATTTCGTCGAGGCGGTGACCGCCAGATGGGCTCCCAAGGTCGACGGCGGCACCGAGATCGTCAACCAGATCAACCAGCTCAAGACGAATGGCACGGCTTTCGATTTCATCTTCAAGATGATTCCCACTTTCACGCCGGAGACCCATCCGCAGTACGACGGCATGATGGACTTCATGATCGCCAATAAGTGGGCTTTCGACTATGTCACCCTCACTGACCGTCTCACAAAAGGCGTGGAAGCCAGCTATCCCCTCGAAGTCCCTGTTGTGGACTGGTGGTGGATGATCGGTGGTCTGCTCACCACCATCTATGCCATCTATGTCTTCGTCTGGGCGAAAGGCGGAGACGGCAAGCCTGATCCGAAAGCAGCGGACAAATAAGCGGAATACAAGCGAAACAGAGAGCTAGATGAACCAGACCATGACTATCAAGAAGAGCGGAGGCGGCGAGGATTGCGAAATGCATTCTCACGACGCGGCTTCGCCTCGCGTGGTCAAGGTGAAGTTCGCTTACAAGCTGGTGGTCTTCACCGGCGCTGTAATCGCTCTTTCCTGGTTCTTCGAAGGCTGGCGGCAAGTCAACCATGCCCTGACCGCCGGCAGTGTCGGAATCCTGGTCCTCGGGACCGTCACCACGCTGCTCTTCGTCGGTATCCATGCTTACTGGATTTACTTCGAGGAGAAGTCCAAAGGGACCCTGCGGAAAAGAATCGGTCTTTTCGAGGGTATCAGCAAATACCTCGATGAGCGGCGGAGCAACTAAGAAAAAAGTAGGAGCAAGAATTACCGGTGAGTCAATTGAGAGTGGTTATAGCTTTGGTTTTCGCAGGCGTCTGCGTGGTCGGCTGTCTGGGCATGCTCTGGGGAGAACTCCATATGCCCATCGCCGAATCGGAGAGCGGCACCAAGGTAGAGTTGCCGCATACCATCCAGCTACTCAAGATGGAAGGTCCGACCAATCACCTGGTGGAGTCTTTCAACGGTCAACGTGATGGACTTGCCAAGCCGCTTACCGAGAAAAAGGCCGAAGGTCCCCTGGGTGAGTATGTCTATTCCCTGATGCTGGGACTTGCTCTCACCGCCGGGGCTCTGGCTGTGATGACACTCGGCAGCGAGGACGAGGTCGAGAAGACGATTATTCCCGAGAAGAAGTGAGCCTTGAAAGAAGTTAGTAAGAAAGAGTCAAAAACAAAAGAGGGGAGTACGGGGAACTGAGCATGGGGAAAACAAATATATTCAATGCCTTCTTCCTTGGCGTAGAAGACCTGACAAACAAGGTTGTAAAAAGCAAATACAACCCCTTCTACTATCATGGTGCCCTGCCTCAGTTCATCATGTATATCCTCTTCCTCAGCGGGCTTCTCCTGTTCGCTTACTACGTTCCCACCGTCGACAACGCCTACTCCTCCCTCAACCTCGTCAACGCCTTCACTTCGGTGGATTACATCACCAATAAGATTCCTTTCGGTGCCGTCATCCGCGGTGTGCACCGCTATGCCGGAGACGCAATGGTGGTGGCTATAGTCCTGCACGCGGTGCGGGTTTGGTTCACCGACAGGTTCCGGCAGTATCGCTGGGTGCAATGGATCTCCGGCATCGTGCTTCTGATCATGGTCCTTTTCATCGGTCAGACCGGCTATTACCTGATCTGGGACGAACGCTCCCTGCTCCTCACCAGAATGACCGTTTCGGCATTCGACTCGGTTCCTTTTATCGGCGAGTCCCTCAAACACTGGTTCATGAACGGCCGGACGATCACCAATCTGACCCTGTCGAACTTCCTCTTCATTCATATAGGTCTTTCCTTCTCGCTGCTCTTCGCTCTCTGGATCCACTATGTGCGGATGACCAGACCGGTGATAACTCCGCCTCCGGCGTTGAACTACATACTCATGGCGATCGTTTTCGCGGTAGTTTATCTGGTGCCGATCACCGCCACCAAGATGGCTGATCTGAACGCCACCCCCACAATGATGGATGTCGATCTCTTCTTCCTGTGGCCCTACCAGATCCTCGCTGCTGCCGGCCCGGCAGGCTACTGGTTCTGGATGATTGTCATCTTCGGTGGTCTCTGCCTGGTGCCGCTACCGATGCTCTACGGCTCCAAGCCTGTAGAGGCGGCGGAAGTGGTCAACGACAAATGTGTCGGCTGCCGCCTCTGTTCGCTCGATTGTCCCTACCAGGCCATCGAGATGGTCCCGGCTCCTGCCGGATCGCGATTCAAGCTCCTGGCTACGGTCAAGCCCTTCCGCTGCTCCGGATGCGGTGTCTGTGTCGGAGCCTGCGCTTTCGACGCCATCGACCTTCCCAATATGGAAGATGCCGAGGTGACCGCCAGAATCAAACAGCTCGTGGAAGCTTAGTTCGCCTTTTCAAAGAGTCAATGGAGATCAGGTAATCGAAAATGGGTGAAGTAAAGACGGTAATAACATTGATCTGCGAACGTGCTGCCGATCTCAGCTCCGAAACCGGGGAGAGCGGCCACCTCGCCAGCCAGCCCGGGGTGAAGGTGGTGAAATTTCCCTGCAGCGGCATGATCCAGCCGCTGATGGTGGAGGCCGCTCTCAATTCCGGCGCCGACGGCGTTATCGTATGCGGCTGCCAGATTGGCGATTGCTATTATCGGGAAGGCAACAAGATGATCAGAGACCGCCTTCTTGGATTGCGTCCGCCCGGTCTCAAGAAGGCCGATCGCAGACGAATCCTCGCCCTCTGGCTGGCTCGTCCTCAGAAAGATCGCTTCTTGAGCGAAGCCAAGGATTTCCAGGACTTTCTGGCTCAACTCGGCGATCCCGCCAAACCTGCTGCCAAAGCAGCAGCCAAGCCGGCCGAGAAGGCCGAAGCCAAGCCGGCCGAGAAGGCCGAAGCCAAGCCGGCCGAGAAGGCCGAAGCCAAGCCGGCCGAGAAGGCCGAAGCCAAGCCGGCTGAGAAGGCTGAAGCCAAGCCGGCTGAGAAGGCTGAAGCCAAGCCGGCTGCTGACAAGAAGCCCGAAGAGAAGCCTGAAGCCAAGAAATCAGACAAAAAGAAAACGGAAGAAAATGCAGAGTCCAAAGCCGAAGGCAATGGCGACGAATCTTCCAAGAAAGACGATAAGAAAGACGAGTAAAGAGGAAAGGAAATGCCTCCCACCAAACCACCGGAACTTACAGAAGTAGATATCATCTGGCGCTGGACCTGGTTCTTTATTTTCTATTTCGCCTGCATCATCCTCATCGCCAGTTTCGGTCTGGTCGCCGAGTTCTGACCGGGCACCGGATGGCTTATCTCAAGATTGTCCCGCTCCTCTTGGTGATCACCGCTCTTTTGAGCCCTGGTGCGGCTCGGGCTTTTCAGGTGGAGGATATCTCTTCTGCCGGTCCTTTCCGGGCCAGCTCCAGGCGCATCGAGCGATTCAGCATGCGTTTCAATCTCGCTGCCTCCGATGTCAAGAGGCGCATGGCGGTTGTTATCCACAATGGTTTCGGGGACAGCCCCGGGTTCACATGGCTGAGAGTCTTCCTCTGTGGCGATCTGAATGTCGCTTCCTTGGATCGCAACGAAGAGCCCATCGGCGATCTTCTCCTCGATGAGGATCCTGTGCAAAGACAGACCATCCGTCTCGAGCTCACCGACCTGGTCAAGGAAGGCACCAACACCCTGGTCATCGAAGGAAAGGGTCAGAAAGGCGCGGTTCTCTCTCTCAATCTCGAAGGTTCAGTCTTCCCGAGAATTGCCGCACTCAATCCAGACAGAACCAGAGGGGGCGCACGCCTGATACTTTCAGGAACAGGTTTCAGTCCGGATCCAGACGAGAACATCGTCACCGTTAATGGTGTCAAAGCTAGAACCCTCGCCTCGACCCGAACCAGCCTTACCATCGAGGTCCCCAACACGCTGAAGGAAGGCGAAGCGGATCTGGAAGTCACCACGAACGGTTTGAAGAGCGCTCCCTATCTGATCGAAATCGATCCGACCCCGGAGGTTTTCGCCCTCAAAAGATCGGATGCCGTCTCCGACCGTCTCGAAATCAGCGGTCGGCATCTCGGCACCAATCCCACCGGAGTCGAAGTCCTCTTCGGCCAATACAAGGCGCGAGTTCTGGAAGCGACTCCGGAGCGGCTAACGGTGATGATTCCGCCCCAGATCTATTCAGACGAATCAGCGAATATACCGGTGAGCGTCCTGGTCGAGGACATGCGAGCCCGTGGAAACCTCTGGTACACTCGTTAGGCAAAAGCAATGACCAGACTAATTGACCTGACCAGGTCCCTGGCGCCGGTGGATGAATCTCGCTTCCCCGAAATTCTCAAGCCGCTTCTCAGAATAATCGCGCCCGAGATTGAGTATATAGACAACAAAAGAGGCGCCGAGATAATGTGCGCTCTCTTCGGATGCTCCCCCTCCGAACTCCCTGAAGGAGAAGGCTGGGCCGAGGAGAATCTGACCATGTCCAGCCATCTCGGTACCCACGTGGATGCCCCCCTGCATTACGGCAGCACCTGCGGCGGTGAAAAGGCAAGGACAGTGGACGAGATTCCTCTCGAGGATCTCTATCTGGACGGTGTGGTTCTCGACCTTACGCACTTGAAAGGCACTGGCAAAGCTATTACCGTCGATCACCTCCAGAGCGCCCTGGACCGGATCGAATACAAGATCAAGAAAAGAGATGCCGTGCTCTTGCGAACTGACCACGACAAATATGAGATCACTGATCCCGTCAAGTACAGCTATCCCGGTCTTACCGCCGAGTCAGCACGATTTCTAGCAGATCAGGGTGCCCTGGTGGGAGGCACAGACGCACTGGGCTGGGACAGACCTTTTATGGCGATGATCATGGACTACCAGAGCACCGGTGACAAGAAGTACATCTGGGAAGCTCATTTTGCCCACAGGCAACAAGAGTTTTTCGTGGTCCAGCAGTTAGCCAATCTCGAACAAGTGCCAGCGAAAGGATTCAAGGTCGGCTTTTTTCCCCTCAAACTCGTTGGTGCCAGTGCTGCACCGGCTCGAGTGGTGGCTTTCGTCGACTATTGAGTCGGTCTTCTGGATCCTCAACCGATATCGGTTGAAGATCTGATTTTGAGATCTCAACCGATATCGGTTGAGATTCGATTCAGCGCATCTCTGACAAGGTCCGAAAAAATCCGCGAGCAACAGAAGATATCGGGGAAGCAGGGCTCGGGAACCTGATCCATCCGACACCGTCTGTTTACCAAGGAGCCGCCGATAGCATGGTTAATCTTTCTCGGGCTAATATCTACCGGCGGCCAGGTATTTACCAGCATATCGATTGCCTGTTTCGAGTTACTATAGGGTTTTTCCTGTACTTGCACCGTCCTTATTACCGCGGTTCTGGAAAACCCTTCTACTCGATGATTCCCGGCTCTTGACAGGCTGGAATTAGGAATAGAGCTGATGTCTTCCGTGAATATTATTTGCACCATGATATATTGAGACGATGAGCTCGAATCCGACCACCGGATCACTTACCGATACCGATATCTATGGGTATCACAGGCTCACCAAGCATACCGTCGAGAGTCTATTCAGCCGGGGACCTGGACTCGACTGGGCGAATCAACCGGATCCTTTTTTGCGATACGATGGGGCGCCGGCGGTGGAGTTGCCGGCCGATTTTACTGTATCGCGCCGTGATCTCTTCCAGATCCTCGCCATTCTCGATTCCAGTTCTCCGGTTCCGGTACCCGAAGTGGTGCCCTGCGGACTGAGGCTCCTCAGTGACCTTCTATTCTACGGAATGGCGATAAGCTCCTGGAAGCAGATCAAAGGTACCAATCATCGCTGGGCTCTCAGAGTTAATGCCTCATCCGGCAACCTGCATCCTACTGAGACGTTCTTGTTGTGCGGTCGAGAGTTCGAAGCTGAGCCGGGTGCAGGTCTTTATCATTATCGGGTAGATAGACATGTGCTCGAGCGGCGCTCAGATCAAGACATACTCTCAGAACTCTGGTCGAGCAAGGATCATGAAGTGATAGCGGGGCTGAGCGCTGCGCCCCTGCCCGAGCCGGAGTTGGCAATCTGTCTGGGCTCGGTCTTTTTCAGGGAATCATGGAAATACAGACAGAGGGCATATCGCTATTGCCAGCACGATTTAGGCCATGCTCTTGCTGCTCTCATGGTGTCTGCCCGGGCTCTGGGCTATCGGAGCGCGGCTCGGGCGATTTTTCCCGATGGTCCCGCGGCGGAGATATTCGGGATGACCGGCGGAAATCGTGAGAGCGGTACGCAGTCTATCGCTCCCCTGTGTATTCTGGCGCTCTACCGGGAGGATCGGTTCCCTGAGCATGATGTCTCGATGTCGGTCCTGGACTGGTCGTCTCCTGCGGGTCAGGAGTTTATCGGAAGTCCGGCCAGGTTGGCTTCCGAGATTGTCGGTTACCCGGAAATCGAAGCTGCGCATGCTTGCACCTCATTGAGCGAGGAAGCATATCTGGAGCTCTGTCAGAAGCTCGCTAGCACGGGACTTCCAGGCGTCAGTGAAGGACGCCCCGGTCCGGTCGAAGAAGGCATGGTGCCATTGGTCACGGTGCGTCCCCGATCAGAACCGGAGAATGGTCAGGGAGTCATACCGGAGAGCCTTCAGGATAGCGTGCACGAGACTGTGCGGTCGCGACGCTCGGCTGTGGATATGGACGGCAGAACAAGTATAACGATCGAGGATCTCTCAGCTATACTCTGGGCGGCTACGACTGGTTTTCGGGCGGACTTCCAGGTCGCAAGAGGACCGAACACCGATGGAATTGTTGGAAGGAAGCCATTCTATCTGGTGCACCTCTACATCTACGCTCACAGGGTAGAGGGATTGGCTCCTGGACTGTACTATCTCGATCGCGAAAGTATGACTCTCTCGCCCGTGATGGTCGGGGATCAGAGAGAGTTCGCCAGGGGAGCGAGCTGTTTCCAGGACATCGCCATGGACGGCGCCTTTGCACTATCTATGGTGGCTGATATGGGCGGAGGCTACGAGCTATTTTCGCAGCGCTTCTACCGTCTCGTTCATTACGAGGCCGGATTTATCGGTCAGCTTCTTTATCTGGCATGCCGGGCTCGGGGAATCGACTCCACCGGCATAGGCTGCTTCATCGACGGCGCCATCAATGAATATCTCTGCCTCAGACCCGGATTCGAAGTTGTCTATAACTTCACTGTGGGCAGAGCCGTGCTCGATCCGCGCCTGACAACCATGCCCTCTTATGATTTCGTCTGTCCTTTCGACGCTAATTCCAGACCAGCGGAAGAGAGAGATTAGAAAACCTCAACCGATATCGGTTGAAGTTTTCACCATGTTTAGCGAAGGTCGATTATAGCGAAGGTCGATTTTAGCGGAGTTCAATGATGACGCTGAGGTCAGGGGTTTTGAGACTGGCACCGGGGTCTTGCTTGAAGAGGTCCACTCTGAGTGTGGCAGGCAGACCTGTGAATTCGAGATGATCGATTTCTTTCTGGGCTGGGCTCATGTTGTTGCAACCGCCCGGGTAGCCAGAGCTGTTGCCGCAGTGGATGAACTGGTGGATTTTTACGGCATGACCGGGATTCTCGTGGTTGACGATATTGCTGCAGTCTTCGAGAGGCACATTCAGGTAGCTATATCCGAAGTCTCTGGCGTTATAGGCAACCAGACCGAAGACTGTAATCGGGCTCTTATCCTTGATTTTCGGCTCCCAGGATTGGAGGGACCGATTATAGGCGGTCACATCGTAGAGAACTTGAACCACGCGTCTTTCGGGATACCATCTGAGAACCGAGGGCATCCAGCAGTAGGGGAAGTTCTCTTCTTGAAGATCTCCTTCGGAAAGCTTCTCTGTATCCCAGATTTCGGCGCTCCAGGGGCTGAGACCAACCAGCAGGAACGGATTGAGCAGGAAGCGAGATTCCTCAGCCGCTCCTTCTATCGCCCTCTGACCGGAACCGAAGACAAAGGCGCCATTCACACCCCACCAGGGCTTGTTATTCTCGATCTGTCCGAAAACCGAGTCGGTTGGGACATAAGGTCTCAGCAAGAGCTCGGTATTCCTGTTGACATGATGTCCCCGGGTGGCGAGGATCTGATACTTGCTCAGATAATTGAGGCTTGTGAATCCGGAAAGCCCGATGTCCACAGGTCCACTGGTCTTGGCTTTGTCGCCCAGGGCGAGCTCGTTGGCGCTGGCGTCCATGCTCGAGAGGTTACCGCATGAAATCAAGGATACGCAGGTAGCAAAAGCGGCGAAGCCGGGCTTCAGCCATCGGACCACTATTTTACCTGGTGGTAGTGGATAGAGTAGCTGGACCTGCAGTTCTTCATCTTATCCTTGGTAGAATTCAGCGGCGCCTCGACCTGGACCGTGCAGGTGCTCCCGTCTTTCAGTCTTCCCCGGACGCATCTGTCGTCCTGGAAGATCAAAGACCACTGGCCGCCCTGAAGAGCCGCTCTCCACCAGTCCTTGACCTGCTGCTCGGTATTCTCGGTGTTGAAACTGAGAAAATAGCCCGGACCCTGCTTGGCATTCGGGTAAACGAGACCGGAGATAAAATGCTGCTTGCCTGTGAAATCAGGAAGTCCGGGAAGGGCAATGGGTCGGTCGAGCTGGTTGGCTTTGAATTCCGGGTCCTGTTCTTTGGTCCGGCGTGGATCGTAGGTGGTCGTGCCGACTTTCTGCTGCCCGTATTGAGCGCTTGCAGACTGAATCCAGACCGTGGTCTCCGCCGTCAGAAATAACTGGGACAATGCAAGGGATGCCAGAGACAGTCTGATGATGCGATTAAACATAACTCCCCTCTTAAAATCCAAACTAAAAGTCCACCCTACCTGAATGATACCTCATATTGGTCGAGTGGACTTTTTAGTTGTTTCGATTAGCTGCTAGCAACTAGTTGGGTTTGCAGAATTGCCCACCGTTTTGCGCAGTGTTTTCGAATTTGATGTCGCCAAGCAGGTTTCTCCAACCGGAAGCCGGGGTCCACATGCAGCGGTCCACAGCAGTGATGGGAGCGTCGTCTACGAAGGGCGACTCGTGGTAGTTTGCGTCACCGATCGGGCACTGGACACTGCCACCAGCTCCTTTGTTGGAGTTGATGATAGTGGTGTCGATGCGGTAGGTGTTTTCGCAAGGAACTACCTGGGTGGAGTTGGCACCATCATTGACGCCTGTGGCGCTGGCGGGGTTGCCCTGGAAGTACGAGCCGGCGTTGACCGTCGTGAGTACCAGAGAACCGGGACCGGGCGAGTACAGAGCCAGGGTAGAACCCATTTGCAGCGGTTGGCTGGCAAGAGCTCCTCTGACTTTGTTGACGTCGATGGTGTAGTCCACTTGAGACATTCTGTCAGCGATAAACTGGAGAATGTTGTTGGCGCAGGCATTCGAGCCGTTGTCGCCGATTTGATCGAGATAATCCATCGGAGAGCCAATCTGGCCGAAGTTGACTGCGTTGGTCGGTGTGTTGTAGCAACCGTCGGTGTGGAATTTCTTCATACCGGACGGTAGCGCTGGAGGGGTGACCGTGGCACACTTGGCACCGTTAGCACGCTGGTTGAGAAGGCTGGCCTTCATGTACTCGATGTTGGTGTAGCCGGTTTGCGGCGGGTTGGGATCCGTGGCGCTGCTTCTTCCGAAGGCAGCGGACGCGGAGTGCGGCATGCTGCCAGGGTTCAGACCGGTGGGGTCTGCCTTGCAGCGGGCGCGGTTGGGATCCCAGATATTGAACGCATCACAATCCACAGGCGAGTTGACGATGCCGGGGCCCGTTCCGCCTTTGGCGACTGTGATCAGTTCTTGCGGATCGGTGATCTCTCTGTAGTACGGAGCGCTGGAGAGCACTTCATACACACCACCACTGTACGGCGGTACGGTGGCCGTTCCGGTGGTGTCGGCGTTGTAAGCCGCAAAGTCAGCGAGGACCGAAGGATTCTGGGTGTACACGGTGTTGCTGCCGAGCTCGCTGACCATCAGTTTGGAAGGCGGCCAGAGCTCGTTGTTGAAGATGTCGTTCTGACCGTTGATTACCGGGTTGGTGATCGGGGTGTTTTGAGCGTTTGCATCTTCACCGTTGATGATACGGACATATCCTCTCGGCATGCTGATTGCGAAATCGCTTTCGAGAGCTCCGACGATGGCGCAAGCGGCGGTGCCGCCGATGCTGCCAGCGTTGCCTTCAATAGCCTGAGAATTGGCTCTGAATGCGTTCGGGGGAAGATATGCACCGGCGATGGGATCGGTTGTCGAAGCATCGAATTCGCCGATGTCGACAAGGTGAGGTTGAGTTTGCGGGAATACAGGTACGCCGGCAATCTGAACACTCGCGCCGTTACCGCAGGGAATGTTGAAGTTCACATAACCTGCCATGTAAGGGTCGCCATTCTTGTCGCGGGCGCCGGACTGGTTGTTATAAATGTTAGCCGGCGGGCTGACAGGAAGGTTGGTCGATCCATGGAAATACACGTTGGTGGAATAGCCGGGTCTCATGAAAGCAGACTGGATGCTGCCAGTCAGGTCGACCGGGCTTCCCTGCCACATCTTGGTGTTGTTGCTGTGAGCGACACTGATGAAGTGGGAGTCCATTGTGCTGGTGTTGTACAGTAAATTCCGAATTTCGGTAGATACCGCACGGGCTGCCGTGGCAACCTCATTGGCGTGTTGGGCGGCAAGCGGAGTATCAATCTGCTGAGCGTTCAGGGCGACAAGAACGGCCTGACCGAAGACCCGGTTAAGAGTCTGCATATTCACAGAACCGCCGGTGTTGCCGATGCCGGTTACTGTGGGATCGAGTCCGATGAACTCCGTGGCTGCAAGTCCCGAAAGGCTGTTGTAGTTAACCGATACCGCGGTAGGCGAGAGAGCCATCCGGGCAACGGTCAAAACACCAGCATCGGTGGCGTTGGCGACTTCGCGTCCACCACCGATAATCTTCGAGAGGATAAAGAAGCCGACGCCAAGGATGATGATGACGAACACGCAAACCGCCACCAATCCTAGCGTAGCCCCTCTCCGTCGGTTTAATTTCATGTGGCTGTTTCCTCCGTGGTGTATCCAGCCGTATGCGTACTTAGGATTTCTTTGCTAGTTAGTAAGAGTAGACGCTGAAGAACGCATATTAAACAGATGTTAATTATTATCCTTTAATATACCCACCCTGTCAAGAAACCTGGAATTCAGGGTTTCGGGGTTCACAAATCTGGAGTCGATCTCTGTATTCATTATACAATGCGCCTTTTCGGGATCCGGGGCGATCCTTGCGCATGCTCGGTCCCGAGACGAAACATTAGCTTGATTTAATTAACTCGCATTAATCTTAGTCTCGTTTAATCTTTCCTCCTTCGCGGTACTTATTCCAACCACCAGCCCGGCGACAATGAGCCAGAACTGAAACTGAATCTGCGGTCGGTAAAAGACCGTATCCACCAGCCCGTGTACCATGAGGGCGGCGATGGCGGCAGCCAGGCCGAGAACCAGCCAGGGATAGCCGTCGGAAGTGCCGCCGGTCTTATGGGAGCCCAGGTCGGAAAGCCGGGTCGGAACCCTCGTGGGAAGCCTGGTCGGAATTGCCGGGTGCGTCGTTCTCATTGAACCAGAAAATCCGGTGAGCCCTGCCCAGCAGGCAGAAAATCAGAGCTCCGAAGCTGATAAGCCCGGGAATGCCGCTTTCCACTGCCACCTCCAGGGGGACGCTATAAGTGCCCAGGGCGTCGAAGCTGCTTACCATATAGAGCCCATAAGCCCGCACGAAAGTCTCGTTGCCGGGACCGGTGCCGAACCACCAGTTGTCTTTGAACATCTCGAAAGATGATCTGTATACCTTATATCTGTATGCATTGGAGCTGTGCTCGAGGGAGAACATGGTCTCCACTCGCTGGCTGAAGTTCGGGATTCTCGTGAGACCGATCCCGCCTGCCAATACCCCTGTCAGGGCCAGACCGACTATGAGCCCTCTGAGCCGGGGTTTGACCAGCCAGAGCTTGAGGGCGGTAGCGCCTCCGAAGAAGAGAAAGGCGGCGAAAAGACCCAGGTAGCAGCCACGGCTTTCGGTCAGTATGCAGGCGAGACTGATCAGACCGGCGATTCCAAGCACCGGCAGGGCCAGGAGCCATTGCCGTTTGCTCGCCAGCCAGGCGGTGAATCCCAGGGCGATGGGGATTGAGGGCAGGAGAAAGCCGGCCAGCAGGTTCGGATTGCCCAGAGTGGAATAGATCCGAGTTGCATGGGACTCCAGGGTGGGATCTTCCCAGGTCGCCAGGGGCGCCACCCCGATCTTGTACTGGTAGAGGCCGTGGATGGAAAGAGCCAGGGCGGTGAGGACTGCGGCAGCGAAAAGACCAATCTGCTTCTTGCGTGATCCGGCCATGAGGGCGGTGAAATAGAAATAGCTGCTAATAAAGACCCCGGCTTTAGCCAGACCCTTGAGGCTGGGGATGAAATAGTGCGACGCGAAAGTAGCGATTATATTGGCGCCTAGATAGAGCAGGACCAGGTAGTCCATGGCATCAGGCGCGCGTTTCTGCTTGCCTCCGGTGAGCCAGCCCAGGCACCAGAGCCCGAGACCGGCCAGTGCCATGATCGCCAGACCGGACTTGTCATTGGCGAAGCGGGGAAGCCCGAATGCGAAAAGCATGATGATGGCCACAGCATAAGCCAGGCTCTGGAGAATGTCGCCCAGACTCGAGAGACCGGTGAGCTTCTTCCGGCAGATAGTGCCCAGCGCGATAAAGGGTCTCAAGACAAGCGAGCCCGAGACTGCTTCCTGGAACCAGGCTCCCGCTCCGTTTGCCAGAGAGAGCCTGCAGACCAGGCGATTGATCGGAGAGCGGGGTCTAGCTTCGGCGTCGGGCAATCTCTTGTTTAACCTTTATATAATAGGTACGCACGAAGGCTACTTCTTATAGGGTCCGATATCGACCACTACGCCGGTGGCCCTGTATTTGAAGCCTTCCAGATCGATCATGTTGCCGATTTTCACTTTCTGGCCCCGGACCACATAGCCGTCCCGGGTCTGCTCTCCCTCATCGCTCACTGTTACCAGGAAATCGTGGGCGGTTGGGTTGGCTGGATCCGGAAAAGCGATAGCGCTTTTAGCGTCAGGGGCCAGGAAACTGGCCAGATGCTCCCAGTGCTTGACCTTCTCGATGGTCATGGGGGGCTCGACCGGGCGGTTCCTGATGGTGATGGCGGTCTTCTCGCCGACCTTGAAGATGTCCGTGTCCAGGGTTTTCAATCCTATTATATGGACATCGATACCGACTTTGTGGACACCCTCGATGACTTGATTGACACCGGCGTGTCCGGCTCGGGCCAGACCAAAGCCGATAAGGGCTGTGATCGCCGTGGCCAGTACTGCCATATCGATAGGATTGGGACGCTTCTTGATCATGGCTGTTCAGTCTCGGGTCGGGTAAACAGCCCTGATCATACACAGATTGCTTTCGGAGATTGCTTTATTTATTTCCGAAAAAGAGCGAAACGTTGCCGGTGACTCGTTTTACCAGCCTTATCGAACCGCAGGTGAGCTCCTCGCCATAATCGAGCTCCCGGTGACCTCGTTCTTTCAGGATCTCCACCAGGAGGCTCCGGTCCATCTCCGAAAGGCTTTCCTTCCCGTCCATGGCAATCTGCATGAGTTGTCCTGTGGTCTGCTCAGATGAAATGATCGAATACATATAGTTTGCCTCAGCCAGAGCATTTACTTCAATGAGATTACTCCAGGACCCGACCGGGGGCGATTGTAGTTTTCCCACTCTAGGCGCCGGTCTTGCTTAGATCCCTCTAAGTCTCGCCTCCTGAGTGCGGAAACTACGTAGTGCCCCTGTCTAATTTCTGTCCGACTCCGATAGACACCTGTAAGCCTGATGGCGGCCCGTTCCAAGGAGAAGTCCCATGTCGATGACCGAGATACTGTTTGAAGCCGATCAATCCAAATCCGCGCCCGAGAGCGGAATCGACTTCAATGAAGCCCATCGTAGCCCGGAGAGCGATCTCCTGGATAGAAACAACAGGGCCATCGCCGACTATACGGCCAAGATGGTCAATCATTTCGACAAGGTTCTCCAGGGCGTTCCTGCCTGGATGCAAGCCAGCCTGATCGAGGATATGAAGGTCCTCTCCCATGAGCCTATATATGCCGGCATGATCGACAAATACAATGTGAGAATGGCGGGCTGATTCGAGTCTTCTAAATGTCCAGAGTTTCAAGAGTGTCTAGCATCTCTTTCTGGCTGGTAACGGCGGTTCCTGATTTCTTGACGACGATGCCTGCGGCCAGGTTGCCCAGAGCCATCGCTTCCACATAAGACGAACCGGTAACGAGAGCGAGAGCCATGGTGGCGACTACGGTATCACCGGCTCCGGTAACATCGAAAACCTCGCTCCGGTTGAACGGCGGCAATTCTTCCATCGGCTGATTCTTCCGAAACAATGCCATTCCCTCGGAGCCCCGGGTAATGAGTATAGCCTCCGCGCCGCTGAGTCGCAGCATCTCATCGCCGGCTCGATTGAGGGTCAGCGGTGAATCGATCTTATAACCGAGTGCCGCTTCGGTGTCCGGTTGATTGGGCGTGATCAGGCTGCATCCGCCGAAGCGCTCGAAGCCGTTTTGCGCGTCGACGATTAGCAGGGTACGGGCTTCCCGGGCGATCTTGCGGCAGCTCTCGATGATACTGTTGGTAATGGCACCCGCCCGGTAATCCGAGAGAATAATCGCCTGATAGCGGCTGGCAGCGGCGGCGACTCTCATCCCCAGCTCCCGCTCCACACTGCTATCGATATCCCGGTGAGCAATCCGGTCCAGGCGCAGGAGCTGTTGCATCAGAGAATGAGACTTGCTCAGGATCCTCGTTTTCACAGTGGTCGGTCTGGTAGGGTCCGCCACCAGGTCATGCGTGATTCCGTGTCTCTCGAGCATGGCAGCCAGCTTGCCGGCATACTCGTCGACGCCGCAAACTCCTATGGCATGGCAGGCGCCTCCCAGGGCGGTGATGTTATTGGCGGTATTGGCAGCCCCGCCAGGAATGAGATTGGTGTCCACATGCTCGAGAATGAGCACCGGCGCCTCCCGGGATATCCGCTCGGGCCGCCCTTCGAGAAGCTCGTCGATGAGAAGGTCGCCAACCACGATGACATTGCCCTTTCCCAGGTCGATGATGCGCCGGGCCAGGTTTGACTTGGTCAGCTGAGCTCTGGCAGTAACCGGTGAAATGGCGATGTCCGATGGATGCACGCGTTCTAACTCCTTGAACAGTTGATTGGCCAGGACACTCTTCGGGTCGGTCCCCATGGCCAGACCGGCTGCCTTCCTGGCTTCCTCAATATATCGCAAATGCTGAAGAAGTCTTGCCAGATGAAGACTATTTGAAAGAAGATCATCTTCGTTACAGGCGTTCCGGAGAGCCTCCAGGGTATCGTGGAGATCCTTGCGCTCGGCGTCACTGAGCCTGGAGTCGTCTTCGATCTTGATGTTTTTTAAGAAATCGTCAGCCTCATTCTTCAAATTCTTGAATTTGAATGAGTCGTCCTCATCTTTCTTCTCGATTCCCCGCAATCGAAAATGCTGCCGGAGCCCCAGGGGTATCGTCAGCCCCATATTGGCCGAGGCATCGAGCATATGAGTCGTAGACCAGGTAAAGTCGCGCCCGGCCAAAGGCTGGGTCGTCAGGTCCCGGGCGACATTGCCGCCGCTCAAAAGCTTGGTAATGTCGGTGGTCCGTCTGGCATCGAAATCAGCCTGATTTCCGGGAGTCCCGGCTCCCTTCTCAGTGCTCCTGGTCTGGGAGTCCTTCAGCAGCTCGTTGAAAGACATGGATTGAGCCGAGTCAGAGACCTTACCCGGGACATCCCGGGTATCCGGGGTCTTGCCGCTGTCGGCATCGCCCTGCTTGTTCTGTCCCGGACCGTGTGAACTGGTCATCTCTAAGCTCTTGGCTCTCTGCTTGCCGCATAGTCTGAAAGGTTAATGACATTCTACTATAAGGATAAATGCAGGCAAGGTAGGGGCTTCCAGGGACATTGCAGGGACCTCATGACTATCCGGGTTTGGATCTTCAACCGATATCGGTTGAAGATCCAAAAAAGGACCTGAGGCATATGCCGGGGTTGTCTATCTGTCATGGAGACCTGCCACCACAGCCGGTTTTTGGCATCGTGCTAGAATCTACTCATGGAAAGAGCCTTGAGTAGCAGGATTCGGCGGTCGGTGTTTATCGGTCTTCTCCTCAGCCTGACTGGCTGGACGGCTCCGGCTGCGGAAGGGGAGGATGATTCGGCTCTTCGACCGGCTCAGCCTCAACCTCAGGCTGTGGAGTCTCTGAAGCCTGTTAAGCCCGGTTTTCTTGCCGGATCTGTGGATACTCTGGACCGCTTGCGCAAGGACGGAACGGTTGCCAAGCGCATGGCTCGTTACCACTGGCTGGACAAGATTGCTCTGGCACAGCCTGAGGTGATCGAGGCGATCACCAACCATAGCGCTGCCGCCAGGATTCTTGCCTCACATCCCCGTATAGCCGAGATTGCTGAAGCTGATCATTATCTATGCCGGCGGATTACCAAATGGAAAAGCGCTGCTCGTATACTGGCAGCCAATACAGGGGTCCGCAATGTCGTCACCCTTGATCCTGAAGGAATCTATCGCGCAATCAGGCGTGATCGGAAAGTCGCTCGGATCCTGGCGAAGAATCCTCGCTTTGATCAGATGATCGCCGAGAATCCTGATCTGGGGCGCTACATCGCCCAGTTCATGTGACCTATTCAACTATCGAGATCGTCAAGGTCCTTGCTATCGGTTTTCTTACCGGAGTTTTTTCAGGCGGTTTCGGCGTCGGTGGTGGGATTGTCTGTACGCCCCTTCTAAGACTGATCATGGGAGTCAGCCCGCATGTGGCCATCGGCACAACAATGGCTCTGATTATTCCGACGTCGATAAGCGGTGCTGTGAATTATCTGAGAAAGGACCTGGTAGACAGGAAGCTCTCTTTTGCCCTAATGCTGCCGGCTATCGCTGGTGTTCTCGCCGGGGCCTGGCTTACCAATGTGGTGCACGGGCGTGCTTTGATGCTTTCCTTCGCGTGTTTGATTCTGCTTTCCGGCACTGACCTTGTATTTGGTGTCGGTAAAAAGCTCAGTGGACAGGGCAGCGATCCGTCTGGACGAACCGGTGCGGGGACTGACGCCGTCCCGGATTCTAATTCGGATTCCCGTTCGGATCCCGGCCCGATTTCCAGTTCGGATTCCGGCCAGATTTCCAGCTCGAATTCCAGCTCGAATGCCGATTCTGCCGCGATGGTAACCGTGATCGGTTTCATGGCCGGAAGTCTGGCCGGGTTTTTCGGGGTCGGGGGAGGTTTCGTCCTGGTTCCTTGCTTGCTTTATTTCTTCAAGGCTCCGATAAAGTCGGCTTTTGGAACGTCATTGCTGGTCATCGCCTCGGTCTCGATTCCGGGAACAATCACTCATTATCTTCTCGGGCATGTCAATATCGAGCTCATGCTTGCCATGATGGGGGGCGCTATTGCCGGCTCTTTCGTTGGCTCGTCGGTGGCTCTCAAGGTGAAGGATAGCTGGTTGCGCAAAGCCTTTGGCGTTATCATGCTGGCTGTGGCGGTAACTCTTGGCTGTAGAGAACTGGGCGGCTGAGGGAATATACTGGTTAGGCAGCTTTCAGGGATCGACTCTTGTCTACTTTTCATGCGCGATTACTGGAGTTGGAGTCGGAATTGATCGCCAAGGAAGAGGCGGCAAAAGGAATTCCGGAGCTGACTGCCGACTGTGTCCTGCTTCTCGAGTCGGTAGAGAAGGAGATTGGTGTCAGGCTCGGTGATGAGGTCCCTCACGATTTTCGTGGCTGGCTATCTTACTATCGCAATCGCGATCAGCTCCTCATCTGCCGGGGGCGGGCGTTCAAAGAGTCGGGGCTTTTCGGCAAATGGCGGGCAGGCTGCGACGTCGCTTACGGGCTCGATACATTCACCGAATACCGGCGTGGATTCGATGTCACGCCTCCTCAAGACCTCGACCATCTGCTGGTGAATTTCGGTCATACGGGTGAGGCGGTGCGGGTTTTTCTCTGGTACGGGGAGAACATTGCCCCTTATCGTTTGATTTTCGAAGCCGAGATGGAAGAGGAGCCGCATAACACCTTGAAAGATGCGGTCATCGAAGCCTGTGTCTGGATAGTCAAGAAACCCAGGGAAAAAACGCTTCCTGAATATCTAAGCAGTCTCGAGTGAGTTTTTGGGTCGATTGGATAAGTCAGGCTTGCTCTTTGTCCTTCTCGGGGACTTTCAGAGTGGTGCCTTGCTGATTGCCGGTGAGATGCTCGACTAGCGGCTGTATCAGCGGCTGCGCCATGGACTCGAGATTTTTGAGCGGGGATTTGTGGTGGTGCTCGAAGAGCTCGATGGGAATCGGGAAGATGATGGTGGAGTTGTTCTCGGCGGATACCTCTACCATTGTCTGGAGCTGTCTCAGCTGCATGGCGCCGGGAGCTGCCGAGATCTTCATGGCTGCCTGGGAGAGTTTTTCGGCAGCTTGCAGCTCTCCGTCTGCAGCCACGATCTTGGCTCTTCTCTCCCGCTCCGCTTCCGCCTGTCTGGCCATGGCACGTTGCATGCTTTCGGGAATCTCGACGTCTTTCACTTCCACTGAGTTGACTTTGATCCCCCAGCCTTCCGTCTGACGATCGATTATGGCGGAGAGTTTATGATTGATGCCATCGCGCTCGGTGAGCAACTCGTCGAGCTCGTGTTGACCGAGAACGCTTCTCAGTGTGGTCTGGGCGATCTGGCTGGTGGCTGTGAAAGGGTCTTCCACCTTGGTCACGGCTTTGAAAGGATCGACCACCTGGAAGAAGCAGACTGCAGCGGTTTTGGCCGAGACGTTGTCTTTGGTGATTATTTCCTGCATGGGAATGGACATGGTGATGACACGTAGATCGACCTTTTTCTGGCTCTGCAGGATCGGATAAACGAAAGTCGGTCCCGGTCCTTTGATGCCAGTGGCTTTACCGAGGGTGAAAATAACCAGCCGGTCATATTCCTTGACGAATTTGATGCCGGAGATCAGGTAACCGAGCACTATGAAGATGCCTATACCCAGAAGCTCGCCCATGTGGAATTCACCCCGAAGCTTGGAAAGTCCTCTGCTTTTCGTACCAAATATGGCGACAATTCAAACGATTCAGGAGCGCAACAGCCGGGCGATAAAGAAACCGGAAAGCGCCATGGTGGAAGGCAGCAACTGTATCTGACCGCTCTTCAGGTCGTCTGTCTGCTTCCCGGCAAGAGCCGTGGGCAGGAATGGGCTGAGGTCGTCGAGGTGGAAGTCCTGGTTTTCTTGAAGAAACTTGTCGACAACTCCCTGATTCTCCTCGGGCTCCACCGAGCAGGTGACATAAACCAGAACGCCCCCGGGCTTGAGAAGCCGGGAAGCGTTCCGGAGAAGGCCGAGTTGCAGGTCGGTCAGGCTTTCGATTTCCTCGGGACGGCGCCGGTAGCGCAGGTCGGGGCGGCGGTTGAGCACCCCGGTCCCGGAGCAGGGGGCGTCGACAAGTATCCTGTCGGCCAGGGCGTCTCCAGGAAGGCTGAAAGTGAGCCCGTCGGCGCAGACAATCTCGATATTGCTGAGACCGAGACGCCGGCGGCTTTCTTTCAGAAGCTCCAGGCGGGTCTCGTTGCGGTCCACGGCGAAAATCTTGCCTGTGCCATCCATGAGCTCGCTGAGATGCAGGGTCTTGCCACCGGGAGCGGCGCAGAGGTCCACCACGAGTTGCCCGGGCGAAGGAGCAAGGGCCAGAGCCGCAAGGGCCGCCGCCTCGTCCTGGACGCTGAATAGCCCTTCCTCGTAGCCGGGGAGACGGTCGAGCCCGCCAAGTCTACCTGTACCAGACTCGATGATGAGCACCGGCTCTACCAGCTTCGAGCGTCTGGCTTTCACCCCATGGCGGTGGAACAGATCCAGGAGTCCTTCAGGGGTCATGGCGGTCTCGTTCACTCTCACGGCGATTACTGGCTCGCTCTGGCTGTGCTCGAGGAGCGCCCGGGTCTCATCGGGACCGTAGAAGGTGAGCCAGCGCTCGACGATCCAGCCCGGCATCGAATAGCGCAAGGAAAGGGCGGCAGCGGTTTCGAGCTGAGCGGTTTCGAGCTGAGCGGTTTCGAGCTGAGCGCTTTCGGACTGAGCGCTCCGGGGCTGAGCACTACCATGAGCGCTCTGGGAAAGAGCACCACCGGCCTGGTCGGCTTGTCTTTTGACATGTCGATTGAGGGCGGCGGTGGTGTAACGAGCCAGTCCGTCATGACCGCACATGCGAGCTACCGAGGTGCCGGTGCTCACCACCGCTCTTGGTGGCAGATCCTTGAGAAACTCGAGCTGGAAGATCCCCAGCCGGAGGGTATTGAGAAGGACCGGCGCGAGCTTGTCGGCGGGGCGGTCCGAGACCGTCGCGATCAGATGATCGAGATAGTCCCGATTACGAGTCACACCCTGGACCAGGCAGGTGACAAACGCTCGATCGCGACCGGACAGTTTGCTTCCATCAAGGGCTTTCTTGAGGGCGATATTCGAATAAGCGCCTTCCCGATCGACTTTCAGCAGGATCTCGAGGGCCAGCTTGCGAGATTCGACACCTTTCTCTTTATGGGGCGCGTTCGATGCTTGTTTCCCAGCCGAAGCCCGTTTGCCGCCGGGATTCTGCTTGCCGCCGGGATTCTGCTTGCCGCCGGGATTCTGCTTGCCGCCGGGATTCTGCTTGCCGCCGGGATTCTGCTTGCCGCCGGGATTCTGCTTGCCGCCGGGATTCTGCTTGCCGCCGGGATTCTGCTTGCCACCGGGATTCTGCTTGCCGCCGGGATTCTGCTTGCCGCCGGCAGCCTGTTTGTTTTGCGATGAATTCTCGCCCTTCCTGGAGTTTTCTTCCATGACTGCTCTTTTATCTCTGACTCTTCTGTTTTCGGCTATTCAAAACTCAGGCTTGCTGCAGGACTACGGTTTCGAGCCTGTCCCCAACTTTGAGATGAACGCCATTGGCCCATGCCTGGGCGTCTGTCCCCGGTTTACCCGGGGGCTGGACCGAGATCAGCTCCAGGCGCTCCCCTCCGTTCTCACCGCAGGCGACCAGGACGCTGCTTCTGCCTTTCCCAGAGGCAAGTATAAGCGTTCCCGGGGAAAGCTGACTCTTTGAAGATGCAGGACCTTCAGTTCCGGGCTCCGGACCCGGGAGCGCCGTGCGGTTAATCTTCAGGACCTGCTGTTTGAAACCGGTAAAAGCACCGGGCCAGGGGCGCAGACCTCGAACCTGATCATGGATTTTCCTGGCGCCATCTCTCCAGTCGATCGCGCCCATTTCCTTTTCGAGCAGGGGGGCATAGGTGGAGAGGGTGTCGTCCTGTGGGATTGCTTTAACCGATCCGTCAGCGAGCCCTTTCAGGGTGCGGACCATGAGATCGGCTCCGACCTTCGCCATCTTCGCTCCGAGCTCGATAGCGTCCATATCGACAGGGATGTCGATCTTCTCTTTGAGGAGCATCGCTCCGGTATCCACGCCCCGGTCGGTTTGCATGGTGGTTATTCCTGTCTGCTCCAGACCACGCAGGATCGCCCAGTTGATCGGGGCTGCCCCGCGGAGCTCGGGCAAAAGCGAGCCGTGCAGATTGATCACCCCCAGGGGAGCCATCTCGAGCACTGCTTTCTTGAGAATCTGTCCGAAAGCGACCATGACAAGAACATCAGGCTTCAGAGCCGCCATTGCTTCGACTGTCTCCGGCGAGGCGCCCAGCTTTTCCGGTTGAAGCACAGTGATACCGGCTGCGACGGCAGTCTCCTTCACCGGCGGAGCCTGGACCTTATTGCCCCTGCCCCTGGGCCGGTCGGGCTGGCAGACCGCTGCCACCACCTCGAAAAAAGGATCGTCTATAAGCGCCTTCAAAGTCGGCACTGCGAATTCCGGAGTTCCTAGATAAATTACTCTCACGCTTCTACTCGGAAAGACTGATTTCAACGATCTGGTCGAAATTGATACAGGTCCGGTCGTCCAGCATGATATACATCAGGCGGTTCTGCCCCTCGAAAGCCAGGTTGGTAAGCCTGCCTTCATAGGTGAGATCGCCGGTGGCCACGACCCGGACGGCCAGCCCGACCCATTGTCTCAAATAGACGCGTTTGTCGGTGCTCTGCTGCGTCATGCGAACCTCCCTCTCCACCACCTGTGCGCCGAACTAGAAAAAGCTATCAGAAATCGCCGGATTTTCCAAATCGTCCTGCGCGCTTCACTTGCTACCTTCCGTAAAGCTCCGGCTTGATCTTCTTGAGTATGGACAAAAGGCGGTCGTAGTCGGAGCGCATGATCTGCGAGAGCTTCCTGCCGGCTTCCACCAGATAGTCGTCGTCACCGCCCACCACCAGGTGAGCTTCGCGAATGGTGGCAGCGATGAGCTCATCGGCTGGCACCTCCGAGATACCAGTGAGCAGCCGTAGAAGCTCGAAGTCTTCGGTTATGGAAAGCACCTCCCTGCTGCTTGCCGCATAGACGAAATCATGCACGTCCGGAGGTTGCGGAGGGAGGTGCTGAAAGGCGCGTCCGGCGATGGCATGACCTACGATTACAGCATGCACTTCGGTCCTGAGCAGGGAGAAAATATGGGGCTGCTCGGTCTGCAGCTCGACCCGGGTCATGCCCAGAGCGGAAGGGCGGTGCACGCTGTCGAGAGGACCGGTGGTGACGTTATACACAACAGCGATGATATCAAGACCGCTCGACTGAGACTCGACCCGGAGAAAGCTGCCGAAACGCGGTTTGGGAGCGAGGTCCGGGGCTTCCTCGGCAATCGGCAGGCACTCTGCCGTAAAACCAGTGATGGTGGCCGATATGACCTCGGCAAGAGGTGGGTTGGGGATCTCGCCTGTCTCGTTCTTCGCAGCCATAAGACAGGAGTCAGTCAGTGGGCGGGGTGAGCTGGTTGGGAGTGAAGTTCTCCATCTCGCTCTCGTCAACGCTGCCTTCCACCGACTTGCCCTGGCTGACACTGATTGTGGTCTTCTTGCCGTCTTCGGACATGACCACATTCATCTCGAGATCATTGAGGTGCCCGGACATTATGATCATGCGGGGCATCTTCTCGTTGGAGTCTATTGTCCAACCACCCTTCTCGAGTGCCGACTGATACCAGTCACCGACCTGCTCGATAGTATCCGCAGTGGACAGCGAAAGAAACCGTGCCTCCTCGCCCTCCTTGTCATGCGCGTCAGTGGCGCCAGCCACCGCCGCCCCTGGATAGACAAAAACCTTCAACTCCTTCGGAATATTCTCTTCGCCTTCCGAGAAAGTATGAGTCATACCGGCCGACTTGAAAGTGACACTTTTGTCATTGCCGCATCCGGCAAGCATCACAAGGCTCGACAGTGTCAGAACCCCTGATACCACAAGCAGTGCCAGCCCGCCCTGCTTTGCTGCGAATTTCTTGCTCGAATATGATCTTGGCACCTGGTCCCATCTCCGCGAAGTTATCTGCGTCCGGATTATTTTACATGTTCCGCGTCGAGCTCGCCCGCCCTCTCCATTGGCAAGAGGTAATACCCGGTAAGGGCTTGATTGTGAAACCTCAACCGATATCGGTTGAAGATCCGGACTCAAGTCCCTCTGCTTGACGCATTCGGGGCAGCCAGCGCCTTCTCCCCGAGCATATTGACACTCAAGACTGTCAACGATATCAAGATAGCCGGAACCAGCGGAGCCCACCAGTTGCCGAAGTAAATATCAGCCTCGGCCTGCCTCAGCATCGAGCCCCAACTCGGCGTGGAAGGTCCCAGACCGAGTCCCAGAAAGCTCAGACCTGCTTCCATAACGATGGCATCGGAGACAAGGAGTGTTGCCTGAATGAGGACCAGTCCTCTGGCATTGGGGATGAGGTGGCGTCTCAGGATCTCGAAAGTGCCAAGCCCCAGTGATCGTGCAGCTTCGATATATTCTTCATTGCGTATCACCGATATCCGGGAATAGGTTATCCTGGCCGCCTCCAACCAGGAGGTGGCCGCTATGACGCTTACCACCGAGACCACTGGCAACAGTCCCAGGGAGTAATTACTGATCCCCAGCAGTTTCTCGACGAAATTCGGCAGGTGGTTTATGAATTCCGGCCTGTTGATCAGGGCTGAAAATGCCAGAAGAAGAATCAGAGAAGGAACCGAGAGCATTGAGTCCACTACTCGCATCATCAGAGACCCGACGATTCGTCCTGACATTGCCCCCAGTGCTCCCCAGACCGTTCCGAAGGAGACAGCAAGCAACGCCGCTGCAAAGCCGATTGAAAGAGAAGTACGGGCACCCAGGGCTGCAATGGTGAAAACATCCCTGCCCATGCTATCGGTGCCAAGGAGGTGACCCGGGCTGGCCGGTTTCATATTGATGGCATTGAGATTGACGAGAACTCCGTCCGGGTTCTGGGAGATCAGGCAACCCACCATGAACAGAAGGGACAGAAAGCATGGAATCAGGTAGTAGCGAGACATCAGCACCTCACAGCTGTCCCTGTTTCGGTGCCATTCCCGGTCCTGAGAGCCCATCTTTCAGTCGCGGATCGATAAAGACACTCAAGACATCGGCAAGCAAATTGGAGAGGACCACCATGGTTCCATAGATGAGAACCAGACAGGTACTGACTGGATAGTTTCTGCCGAAGGTCGCTTCAACAGCCAGTCTTCCCATGCCGGGCCAGCCGAAGATTGTCTCGATCAGCACCGAGCCTCCAATCAGGGCTGGTAAGGAAAGGGCGAGTAAGTTGACCACCGGGAGAAGACAGTTTCTCAATACATGCACGGCAATGACTCTCGAGTAAGAAGAGCCCTTGGCCAGAGCCATGGTCACATAATTGCGAGAAATTTCATCCAGGGCAAGCGTGCGGATGAACAGAGCGACTCTTGCGCCTCTGGGCAGACCCAGTGCTATGGCAGGCACAAGAGCGAGGGGCAGCAGAGCCGGAAGAGCTTCCTTATTCTCCAGGTCTAAGGCAGAAAAGACTGGAACCCAGTGCAAGGCTGAGACCTCGGTCAACACGAATATCGTCGCTATGCCTACCAGAAAGGCCGGAATCGAATATAGAGCCAGCGAGCCAGCCACCAGTGATTCTTCGAGCCAGCGCAACCGGTCCGTCAGCCTCAGCCAGGCGAGCACGAGACCCCAGGCTGTTCCCAGCGAAAAGCTGAAAGACATCGAGATCGACACCAGCAGAACGGTTGCCGGCATACGCTCGGCAATGACCGCCAGTACGGGTCTGCCGTCCTGGTAGGAACGACCGAGTTCTCCTTTGCCGATCCAGCCACCCAGCCAGCGTCCGTACTGAACCGGGATCGGCTGATCTAGACCCATCTCATGACGCAAGAAGGCAAGTTGCTGCGAGTCTATGTTCTGAGGAGATTCTCCCAGCATAGCCTCCACAGGGTCGCCTGGAAGCATTCTGATAAGAGCGAAGGAAGCCACAGACAACAAGAAAAGCAGTGGAATCGCCTGAACTATCCTATTTATGATTATTTGAGCCAGCGCCGGTCTCCTGTTGTCGGACTTCCAGGGTAGTCAAGGTGCGTCTTCTTACGTTTCATTAATAGTAATCTGGTAACTTCTTTTGATACAGAGGCTCCTATCGTTGACACGAACCGGAATTAGATAATACGATCAAATTCGTCTCATGCTGCGACATCTACTTTGTGGCGGCATAGCCAAGTGGTAAGGCAGAGGTCTGCAAAACCTTTATTCCCCAGTTCGAATCTGGGTGCCGCCTAGTTTTTGATTGCCTGAGGCGACGTTTCGAGCTAAAATTGCATATTCATGGGCGGTTGGCGCAGTTGGTAGCGCACCACTTTGACATAGTGGGGGCCACTGGTTCGAGTCCAGTACCGCCCAGTTTCTTTCTCTCGCGCTGGTATCAATTCCAGTGTCGATAATATTGTGTTTCTGGAACTTCAACCGATATCGGTTGAAGTTTTGATCTTGCTACTACCCTGCAAGCCAGAGATTGAACTTTTTTATTTCCTCGACCGTCTCATCTGGATAGTTGAGGAGGTTTTTCTGATGCTCCTGTTTCTAGATCGGCAAGAGGAACGCTCTATCGATGAAAGTAAATTTCAGCTCGAGCGGAGCTGGAGATCTTTCAAGACTCGGTTTCGCTCCGAAGAACATTGTATAGATGCGGTCTACAGGGAACTCAAGAACCATCTGATATGCCAGGAATGTGGTGGTCGAACCTTCCACCGAGATTCTGGTGATAGACGTGCATTTTGCGCGAGTTGTGGGATGAAAATCTGGATCACTTCTGGTACTTTTTTTCACCGGAAGAAATTATTGCGGGCCTGGCTTGCGGCCATCTGGCTTATGGAGAGCGGAGCGGGAGTGAGTGCATGTTTTTTGCATCAGAAGCTGAAAATTGCGTATTCAACCGCACACGAAATACTCAGGGCTCTTTCCGATGTTATCGAAGCTCAAAGAGAAGATTCGATTCGGCATCTCCATTCCAATCTTTTTCTCGACCTGTTTTGCCGACGGAGCCGGGAGACTCCGGCCCGGGTTCATCCTCGCGAGGAGCAGAGTGAAGCTGAAGCTGAGGCTGAAAGAATGACCGGGGACATCATAATCGGTGCCATCAATTCTGATGCGAGCAATTCGGCTCTTTCATCTCCGGCTCCGGTCTTTGCGAATTATCAGATTGCTCCCACCGGGGAACCAGAACTTGATGCTGCGGAGCGGGCGGTTTTTGGTGCTCTAAGTCAGGGTCCGCTTTCATTCGATAAGCTGGCGGAACGTCTTTCCCTTCCTGCGGGAACACTTATGGCTGCGATAACCATGCTCGAGTTGAAGGGGAACGCCAGACGTGTGGGAATTCAACTCTATGAGGCCTGCATGCCGGAGAGCGTCGGGGACAGTGCTCAAAACGGCTCCGGGGAACAGCTCTGGGAGGGAGCCATGGAGTTTGTAGAAGACATCAAGGTCTTTATACGGTCCACCTATATGGGTATCAGTAGAAAGTACTTGCAGAGCTATCTCGCCTCTCACTGGTGCTATCGAGACAGGAAGAGGTGGGGGAGATATTCGCTGTTGCGGGCGTGTTTGCTCCGGGGCGCCGGCGTCGGGAGGGCCGATACGGCGGTGACACCACTTCTGGTGAAAGTGACAGTGTGATCGGGTTTTGTTATTATTTTCTTGTGGATGTTTCTGTCTACCAGTCTCTAATATTGGAGCGATTACTGTGCCTGATTCGACATGCAGTCGGCGTTCAGTCTTGAAGATGGGGCTTTCCATGGCGATTGCGGGCTTTCCCCGGAAAGTGGCGCCGCCCGGTCTTTTCAGGCGTTCCGGGGCGAAGGAGAGACCGTTGGCATTGCTGGCGATTCAGCTTCAAGGAGGCAATGACGCTCTCAATACTGTTGTTCCGGCACATGCCGCCTGGTATCGCGAGTTACGCGGGGAGCAGGCCCTGTCCTCGCCCGAGCCGCTTTTGCCGCTCCATAGCAAGCTTTATCTCAACTCTTCTCTCTCTGCTCTTGCACAGCGTTTTCGAGAGGGGCAGGTAGCCATTTTTCTGGGTGCCGGGATCCCGGGGCAGACCAAGTCGCACTCCCTGGCATCTGAGAAAACCGGGAGCGAGATTTTCAGTTCTTTATCTGTCGCCGGCTCTCTGCCCATCGCCAGGATCGGGCTCGACGGATTCGACACTCATTGCCGACAGCGGCCCGGGCATGACCGGCTTCTCCGCGAGCTCGATCGGCTGGTGGAGAGAGAGCGAGCGCGCTCAGACCGGGACAATCGGGGCCGCCGCCTGGTCACGCTCGTTTATTCTGAGTTCGGGCGCAGCGTCACGGTCAACGATGAAGAGGGCACCGACCATGGTGTCGGTGGGTGTGCCTTTTTGATTGGTGATTCGATCCGGGGCGGGATCTATGGCGACTATCGATTGCTTGAACCTGGAGCGCCGGGCGCATCCGGAAGAGATCTGGCGATATGTTTTGACTTGAGGGATATCACCAGAGCCTTGCGTGCCGAAAGCGAAAGACTGCACGGCAATTAGTCAATCTTGCCGAAGGCGACGGGATTGGATCGAACTTACGGATCCGGTGGGGTATCAGGCTCGATCATGCACCAGAACTTGCGCTCGAAGTCCCACATGTTCTCGTCTTTCCAGTTCTGGAGGCTGACTTTTACCGACCACATGCCTTCGGTTGTGAGCTCGAGGTTGGGCTGGAAGACATGGTGGCCTTTATAGATTTCGCTCGGGTCATTGGCGGCGAACTCGTGGGTGTGCACCACCTCGCCTTTGGGGTTCTCTATTGAAACCGTCCCTTTGTACTGCCGGCGCTCATAAGGCGTTCCGAAACCGATCACCCAGTGATTAGTGGTCCTGAGGGGCAGCTCCTTGACTACAAAGACATCGAAGATGCCTTTGAGATTGAGCCCACCTTCGTCGTTTCTTTCCGACGACTCGCAGAATAAGATATAGCCGCTGTGCAGATACTTCATGACATCTCCTGGCCGCCAGAATCCCGAAGAAAGGACTCTCAATGGTAACCCATTTGCAAGCTATATTGGGACCGGCAAGTATGTCCCAAATATGTCCGTGGAAAAGCCGGGAGAAGACTCCCGGCTTTTGATGAGATCGAAGTGACCGGCGATTATCAGGCAAGATAAACAGGCCAGATAATCGGGCCAGATAAGCAGGCCAGATAAGCAGGCCAGATAATCGGGCAAGATAATCTGGCTCAGTGATTGATGATCTGCTGCGCCATGGTGGGGGGCACTTCTTCGTAGTGGAGGAATTCCATCACGAAAGTACCCTGACCGCGGGTCTTGTTGCGTATGTCGGTGGCATATCCGAACATCTCGGAAAGCGGCACAGTGGCCTTTACTTTGGAAAGATGCTCGGTGGTGTCCATGCCCTCGACTTTGCCGCGGCGACCGGAGATATCTCCGATAACGTCGCCCATGTACTCTTCGGGCACTTCCACTTCCACTTTCATGATCGGCTCGAGCAGGGTCGGTTTGGCTTTCATGAAGCCTTCCTTGAAACCGATGGAGCCGGCGGTCTTGAAGGCCATTTCGCTCGAATCCACCGGGTGCTCTTTGCCGTCCACCAGCCGGACTTTGACGTCGATGATCGGGTAGCCAGCAAGGACGCCGCCCTGCATGGCTTCTTTGATACCGTGCTCCACCGCCGGAACGTATTCCTTGGAGATGGCGCCGCCGACGATCTTGTTTTCGAAGACGAAACCGGCACCAGGCTCGCTGGGCTCGATCTCGAGGTTGACGATGGCGAACTGGCCTTTGCCGCCGGATTGACGGACGAATTTGCCTTCCTGCGCCACAGCTTTCTTGATGGTCTCGCGGTAGGCGACCTGGGGTTTGCCCACATTGGCCTCCACCTTGAACTCGCGCAGGAGGCGGTCAACGATGATCTCCAGGTGAAGCTCGCCCATGCCGGCGATGATGGTCTGACCGGTTTCCTGGTCCACCGACACTCTGAAGGTCGGGTCTTCCTCAGCCAGTTTGCCCAGAGCGGTGCCGAGCTTGTCGGCGTCGCCTTTGGTCTTGGGCTCGATGGCCACCGAGATGACCGGATCCGGGAAGTTCATGGATTCCAGAATTATCGGCGCTTCGTCGGTGCAGAGGGTGTCACCGGTGCTGGTGTCTTTCAAGCCGACTGCGGCGACGATGTCACCGGCGATAGCCTCCGAGATATCGGTGCGCTCGTCGGCCTGGAGCTGGACCAGGCGGCTGATGCGCTCGCGCTTGCCCTTGGTGCTGTTGAGCACATAAGAGCCGGTCTTGAGACGACCGCTGTAGACCCGCAGGAAAGTGAGCTTGCCCACGAAAGGGTCGTTCATCACTTTGAAGGCGAGGGCCGAGAACGGCTCGTCCGGATCGTACTTGCGGATGGCTTCTTCGCCGGAGGGCAGGAAGCCGCGGATGGAGTGAACGTCGCTGGGCGAAGGCAGATAGTCGACGATGGCGTCGAGAAGCGGCTGCACGCCTTTGTTCTTGAAAGCGGAACCGCAGAGGACCGGGACGATCTTGTTTTCGCAGACTGCTTTACGCAGAGCGGCCTTGAGCTCCTCGGTGGTGATCTCCTGACCTTCATAGAATTTTTCCATGAGCCGGTCATCGGTCTCGATGATTGCTTCCTCCAGGGCATGGCGCCACTGGTCGCACTCGTCGATGAGGTCGCCGGGGACGTCGCCGACCCGGGTCTTTTTGCCCAGCGGATCATCCTCTTCGTAGAAGATGGCATTTCGCTCGATGAGATCGATGATACCGATGAAACGATCTTCGGAGCCGATGGGAATCTGAATAGGATGAGCATTAGCCCAGGTGGAATGCAGACCGGGCAGACCTTCTTTGATCTGGTTCAGAACCTTGAAGAAGTCGGCGCCGGAGCGATCCATCTTGTTGACCAGGACCATTCTCGGTACTTGATAGCGATTGGCCTGTTTCCACACCGTCTGGGTCTGGGGCTGAACGCCACCCACGGCACAGAGAACGATGACGACGCCGTCGAGCACGCGCATGGAGCGCTCCACCTCGACGGTGAAGTCGACGTGTCCGGGCGTATCTATAAGATTGATCTTTTTGTCTTTCCAGTTGCTGGTGATGGCGGCAGCAGTAATCGTGATACCACGCTCTTTCTCCTGGGCCATCCAGTCGGTGACACTGGTGCCTTCATGCACTTCCCCCATCCGATGGATTAGACCGGAATAGAAGAGTATCCGCTCAGTGGTAGTGGTTTTACCCGCGTCGATATGGGCAGCGATTCCCATGTTTCGAATATTGGCTAGCGAGCTGGATAGTGTCACCGAAGGCTTCCTTTCTTTAACGAGTTCCATTTTAGGGTTCCATATGAGTTTAGGGCGGTTTGATTACGGGGAAATTTTCCTCTTGGAAAATACCACGGGTTTGTTTAGTAGAGAAGAATATTGCGGATTTATACGGGCTTATCGCGTGTCTATCTTTACAATTGGGGATCCCGGGGTCTGGGGAAGGCACTTTCGGAGCTTCCGGTAGACAGATCGAGAGCCCGATCTACACTGGCTTTCAGCCAGCAAGCAAAGTAACGGATCGATGGTTATGGCCGGGTAGAGACTCGGCACCAACTGAAATGAGGTTCGCGAACTCGGTGATTAATACCGGTAGTGGGCGAAAGCTTTGTTGGCTTCAGCCATCTTGTGCGTATCGTCTTTCTTCTTCACAGAAGCGCCGGCACCATTGCTGGCATCGAGCAGTTCGGCGGAGAGTCTTTCAGCGAAGCTGCGGCCGCCTCTTTTGCGGCTATTGGTGATGATCCACTGGGTAGCCAGAGCGACACCCCGGGACTGCTTCACTTCCACAGGAACCTGATAAGTCGAGCCGCCCACCCGTCTGGCTTTGACTTCTACCAGCGGAGTGACGTTCTTGATCGCCTTGTTGAAGATTTCCAAAGGCTCTTGCTTGGTCTTGTCGCCGATGATATTGAGGGCGGTATAGAAGAGGTTTTGAGCGGTGCTGCGCTTGCCCCGTTGCATCATTCTATTGATGAATCTCTGGATCAGCTGGCTGTCATAAACCGGATCCGGAAGGGGGACTCTTTTCTCTGCAGCAGTTCGTCTAGACATTTCCTGTATTCCTTAGATTGAAGGCACTTATTTCTTGGGTCGTTTGGCGCCGTACTTGGAGCGACCCTGCATTCTGTCCTTGACGCCGGCAGTATCGAGGGCGCCTCTGACGATGTGATAGCGGACACCCGGAAGGTCTTTGACCCTGCCGCCCCGGACCAGAACCACAGAGTGCTCCTGGAGGTTGTGACCGATACCCGGGATATAAGCCGTTACTTCTATGCCATTGGTCAAGCGCACCCTGGCGATCTTCCGCAGAGCCGAGTTCGGCTTCTTCGGTGTGGTGGTCTTAACCTGAGTGCATACTCCGCGACGCTGCGGGCAAGCCTTCAGGGCCGGAGACTTGGTCTTGAAAGTGACCTTTTTGCGTTCTCGGCGGATGAGTTGATTAATGGTTGGCACCAGAAAGCTCCTGAATATAGATAACGAAAATCGAGCGAAAGGCAATGATACCGACAGTCTCGGAATCATGTCAACGCCGCCGAGCTCTCAAACAGCGAAACCGTGAGGATTCGGCGACTTTAAAGCTTATCAGATGATGCACCGGGCTACCGGGCAGTTTCTCAATTCTTTTACAAATCAGCAGGGGCCCGTGCCGTTACTTGAAAAACTTCAACCGATATCGGTTGAAGATCCAGAAACCGTATGGTCAAGAGCTCGAGAATCAAGCTCCGTCTTCGTCGAATCCCTCGAGGACCCTGTATTCGGGGCTAATAAATGGAATGTTGATGGCCGGGCGGCCAAGAGGTGGAATCGTCACAGCCTGGTCGATGGAGAGGCGGGGGCGTTTGGCTCTCAGCCAGTGCTCTCTGCCGACCAGGGAGAAGGAGCCGACTCGGTCGAGACCGGCGCGATCCAGGGCTTCGATGAGGGCTTTCTGGAAGTCGTAAACCTTTATGACTACCATTCCTTTCATCCCTGCTTTTCGCATCATTGTGAGAACAAATTCAACTACGGCGTCGGCGAGATGCTCGAAGCCCTGGTTCACCAGGAATTCGATATGAAAGTCACCTTCCCTGTGGGCGCTTACTTTGGCGGCGCAGGGGATGACGTCCCTGCCGTTTTCTTCGACGACCCAGTACCAGGTCCTGTGTTTGAGAAGCTTACGGGTCATTTTTTCAAGAGATTCTATATTGAGTTCGGGTACTTGATAGTCTTCGGCGACAAAGTCGTATACGCGTCTGATGTCGGAGGGCAGCACACTCTGGTGGAGCTGGAAGAGATTGTTCTGGTCTCCGGGACGGGCGAGGCGGAAGCTCTTGAGCACTTCGGGATCGGCGTTTTCCTGGAAGTCTATGGGGACCTGGTAATAGGTCAGTCTCGTCAACCTGCGAAAGCCGCAGGAGCCGAGCAGTGACAGACCGGCGGAGTTCTGGTCCGAGACCTCTGCTGTGAAGTGGTTGATGCCCTGGCTGCCGAATTGAGCAAGGACGTAGCGGATGAGCTCCTGGGCGATGCCCCGGCCCCGGTGCTGGGGATGGACCACTAGATGATCGATATGCCAGCAGTTGTTTGATTTGCCTGTGGCGTCGAGCGAAATCAGACCGAGCACGACACCGTCGTCTTTGGCGACATAGACCGAAGGACCGAGATGCCAGTTGCAGGGCAGCCAGTGCTGCCAGAAGGTGAAGCCGGCGTCGAAGATCTTTTCTTCCTGGCAGAAGCTCTCGTAGGGCACGGGCCCGTCCTGGTGGCGGAGAAGCGCCCGGACCTGGGCGGTGTCGGTGAGGAAGAATGGCTTGATCTTGATCATTTATACAAGGAAGGAATCAGCGCCTCTAACAGGCTTTATGATACCATGAATTGTCAAGCGGAAAGGCTTTTCGGACGCTGGCAGCCCCGCGACAAGTTTTTGGAATTCATTTCGGTTTATACTGAAATCTGCTGGTTCTCGGGACCCAAGTCCCTGGAGACCGGCCGTTTCGGATTTGAGATCAGGAGTTCCCGGGGCATGACCAGGGTAAAGCAGAGCAAGACTGCGGAAAAAGGCAAAACCGCGGAAAAGCAAAGCAAGAGCGGCGAGAAGGACGGGAAGCCCCCGTTGAAGACGATTGCGGACAATCGCCGGGCTCGACACGAATTCGAGGTGCTCGAGACCATCGAGACGGGTATCGAGCTTGCCGGAACCGAAGTGAAATCCATGCGGCAGGGCAAAGCCAATCTTCAGGACAGCCATGCCCGAATCGAGGATGGCGAGGTTTGGCTGTATAACTGCCATATATCTCCTTATGACCACGGCAATCGTTTCAACCATGACCCGGTCAGGAAGCGGCGCCTGCTCCTCAATAAAAGAGAGATCTTGAAACTAAAATCTAAGATACAAGAGAAAGGTCTGACCCTGATTCCGCTTAAACTATACTTCAAGGCCAACTGGGTGAAGGTCAACCTGGGTCTCTGCCGGGGCAAACGGCTCTATGACAAGAGACAGACCATCACCAAGCGCGACGCCGATCGTCAGATCGAGCGGCTGGTGAAGAGTAGACGATATTAAGCAGAAGACAACTTAAGACATATGCGTGGCGATTTTGAGATACGAGGTGATTCGAGAGAAGTATGAGACTGGCTAGAGAAACCGTCGATTTCAAAATCCTTCTGAAACTGGTTCCGGCTCTCTTTCTCCTCGCCCTGGGCGCTGCCTGCGTGGCACCAGCCGGTGCCGACGAGAAGCAGAAAGCACCGGTGGCGGTGCTGAATAGCAAGGTCAATGCCGGCACCTATCAGTACCAGCATCTGGGCACCTACGAAAACGACTATTTCGAGTTCAAGCGCACTCTCGGCGCCGCCAACATTCAATTCGACGAAATCTATGACGGCGACCTGGCGGCCGGCAGGTCCAGGCTTGGCGCTTACAAGCTCGTGGTCGTACCTCTTCTGGTAGACATGTCCGCCGATGCCGTCAACGGTCTCACCGAGTACTACCGCGGCGGCGGTCGCGTCTTGATCACCGACGGCGGCGGCCAGCTGCAGCCCGGGGCTGCCTCGGTGGCTTCGCTTTCCGGAGTGAGCCCGGCCGAGTCTGTCACTTTCAAAGAGCCTGCACGGCTTGCCTGGACCGATTCACCGATTCCGATCAAAGAAGACTTCGCTGTCGGGACCACTGTTTCCAGGCTGAAGATCACAGACGGCTGCAAAACCCTGGCCCGGTGGGAATCCCAGGAGTCCTCCGCAGCCGGCGCCGCCATCGTTCGCAAGAACAATGTCGCTTATTTCGGATGGGCGCCGGGTCTGCAGGGTGAAATCACCGCTAACGCGCGGTTCATGTCTATGGTCCTGGATGATCTGAGCCCCGGTATCACCCAGGAGGCGGCCGTAAAAATCAGCTTTGCCGAGTACCAGTCCATCAAGGACGAGCTCGATTACTTGAAGAAACGCACCGAAGAAGCGATCAGCACTGCAAAACAGGCCGAGTTCGCCGTGCCCATGGGCGTTATCCAGAGCAATTTCGATCAGGCCATCAAGCATATCGAGCAGTTCCACGAAGCCTATCATGCTCGCCGCTTTGCTGAAGCGGACAATCACCTCGAGAAAGCCAGGAGCCTTCTGGCTATCGCTTTCGGGCAGTCGATGCCGGTGCGCCCGGTGGAGGCCCGCTCGGTATGGCTCGATCGCGGGACCATCGTCGCCTGCCGCAACGCTCAGGGCATGAAGGCTCTTTTCGACAGACTCCAGCGGGCCGGCATCAACGTGGTTTATTTCGAGACCAATAACGCCGGTTTTGTAATGTATCCAGGCAGCAAGTTAACCGATCAGAACCCCGAGACCGTCTCCTGGGATCCCATGGGCACAGCAGTCGCCGAGGCGAAGAAGAGGGGCATGGAGATCCATGCCTGGCTCTGGATCTTCAGCGTCGGTAATACCAGGCACAACCCGATCATCAACAAAGAGCCTGACTATCCCGGCCCGGTCTTGAGCCGGCATGGTTTCGACCTGGCCATGGCCGGCCGCAATGGCGCTCTGGTGCCGCCACGGCAGACCGAGTTCTGGCTCGACCCCGCCAACAAGAATGCCCGACAGTACATCAAGAATCTGATTACTGAAGTGATCACCCGCTTCCCTGTCGACGGCATTCAGCTCGACTATATCCGCTATCCCTTCAATAACAGGGGTTCCGAGATGGGCTTCAACTGGTTAAGCCGGGTCAAGTTCGAGCAGGAGACCGGTTTTTCCCTGGATAAGCTCGATGACCAGACTCGGGAAATGTTCATAGCCTGGAAGATCCAGCAGGTCAACGAATTCGTCAGGGAAACCTCGGAGCTGGTGCGAAGCACCAGGCCTGGCCTGCGAATCTCGGCAGCCGTCTACGCCTTCCCCCCCCGCATGAGACGGAATGCCATTCAGCAAGACTGGGAAACCTGGGTGGCAAACGGCTGGATCGATACACTCAACCCCATGACCTATGCCGAAGACGCCAAGAGTCTTGCGGTAATGGCAGATTTCTGCCGGGAAGCCACCGCCGACAAGGCTCTCGTCTATCCCGGCCTGGCTATCAGACGTTTCGATGCTGCCGGTCTCATCGAGCAGATAGACCAGGCGCGGGTGAACGGAACCCTGGGTACGACTATCTTTGCCGTCGCCCATCTGGACGACAAGAGAATGGATATCCTCAGGGTCGGTCCCTACAGACGCAAGACCCTGCTCACTCCGCAGTCTCAGCCCATTAGAGCGAGCCGCTTCCTGGTCGATGACTTCGCCGCCATGGTCAATCGCTATCTCCAGGACCCCAGGACCCACATCCTCTCCGACACAGCCAGCACCAATGACGTGATCGTCCAGATCGAGGCGATTCAGAAGGCGATGCACGAGCTGCACCCCGACTCCTCCCCCGAGCAGCTCGAGGCCGCCCGAAACGAGATCACCCATCTCCACGATACGGTAAAAGAGTGGCTCAGGCTCGAAGCCTTCATCCAGAGAGGATTCAGGGCTCAATATATAGTCAACTATCTCAGCCAGGTCGAGGCCATTCTCGCCTATGCCTCCCACCGAGCAATCGTCCAGGCCAATCCGGAGCGCCCGAACCTGGCTGGCGCCAACATGTAGAAAGGAGGGGGGATGAGCCCTTCTTTTTGAAACCTCAACCGATATCGGTTGAAGTTCTGGAAGTGGAGGGATCGGCCTCCGCGATCTGCTCAGGCTCGGCTTCCGCTTTTCTCAGGACCAGGGTCTGGGCGATGATGTCGTGGAGCGCCTGCTTCTGAGCGGTGAAGTCGGCGATTATGAAACCGAGAAAGAAAAGGAAGCCTGAAAGAAATTTGGCTGCCATCCTTCCCAGGGCTTTGAGGAAGGAGATTCTCTGCCCGTTCATGTCGGTGACTCTGATATCCATAAGAATTTTGCCAGGTGTGGCCTGGATTTGCGAGCTTTCGAAGCCGGCGAAATAGGCGATGAAGACCAGGGCGCCTACAAATATGCCTGCCAGGTTGTATCCCCGGTTGGCTGTGTTCTCGTCCAGGGCGAAGGCGGTGAAGGCGGTGTAGAGGATCAGGGCGACCATGATCCCGACCGCCAGGGTGGCGAGCATTACCAGGACGAAGTCTATGGACCAGGCCTGGAGCCTGCGCCAGAATCCGGCATAGTTGAACTTATCGACCATAATAGAATTCTAGCTTGTAACAAGCTCGGTGCCCGGGAGTTTGCCAGCTCGCAAGCAGGGGAAAGATGCATAGGGAGGCTCATTGTCGGGCTGTTGCGGGGGTTAGGCTATGGGACTCAAAGAGAAATGCCTTCTAGTTTTGATTGCCATAATGGCTATCGCCCTTGTTCCTGAAGCCATCAACCACTTCAAGACCAGGGTGACCTGGGAGAGCTATAGCGACGAGGGGCGGCGCCTGGTTAAGTTCGGCGATCCCGAGAAGACCGTTGAGTATTTCAAGACCGAATCCCAGAAGGTCCTGCGGGAGGGTAAGAGCAGCGACCCGCGTTATATCGCCACCCTGGAAGGCATGGCTATGGGCTATGAAAAGCAGGGGCTCTATTTGAGCGCTCTCGATCAGGTAGGTGAAGCCCTCGATACGCTCAATGGTGCATTCTTCAAAGACCGGGTTCGGATCGGCCAGGTTATGGAACTGAAAGCTGATATCCTCGATGCGAAAGGGGAGCCTGGCACCGCCAGTAGTATCCGTTCCCAGATCAAGGAATTGACTCCGTGGTGGCAGTGGTTCTGGAGTTGTTTTATCATCGCTTTCGCCACAGAGGCTTTGTATCTCGCCAATGTGCTTGCCCGTCCCGATGATATCGAATGGAGCCATTTCAAAGTCGACCATGCCATGGTCTATGTGTGGTCGGTATTGATCGCCACCGTAGGCATGATCCGCGGGCTACTGATGCAGGGTATGTCCTGGGATATGGCACTGTTTCTGGGGATGGGCATTTCACTTGCGGCTTTCCCCGCCTTGTTCGGTGCCGTGCTCGCCTGCGCCGAGAATCTCTCGCCAATGGATAGCCGCAAGCTCCTCGAGCCCCCGAGCCGCAGCCACAAGCGTAGCGAGAGCCTCTAGCTCGAACGGAGCGTTTAAACCAGATCAGTGAGAGCCTCTGCTCGAACGGAGCGTTTAAACCAGATCAGCGAGAGCCTTCAGTTTCATTTTTTTGCGGAGCTGTCCAGAACTTTCGGCTACCGCATATAGTCAGGTATGGCAACCAGGCGGCTGTTTTAACAAATATGAAGAACCAGTAATAGCCAGGTACCGGCTCACCCCCCGGCAATGAAACCAGAGTGGAATCAGGGGGATGAACCATGGTGCTCGATTTCGCCGAGCCTTCGCTTGCTCAAGCTGATACCAGTAAGGGTGACGGTCTCGCCAGTATCGATCAATTCAAGCTCACCCTGGGCGATATCGATCGGCAGATGGAGGCGCATGAGAAGTCTGAGCAGTCCGAGAGCTATCTCGGCAGAGCTTTCGACTTCATCTGGCGGCAGGACGAGAATTCGCTCGAGAAGCTCAGGGAGATGCGCGCCCGGGTCGAGGATTTGCAGAAGCGAGGATTTGCAGAAGAAGAATTATCCGGGCGCCCCCGAGAAGATGCGGGTGGATGTGCGCCGGCAGATCGAGAAGGACGGCAAGGCGGTCAGGCTCCAGGAGAGTATCAATTTTTATGGTGACACCACTCTAAAGGTAGCCGGGATTTTTGTGGGGGGTCCAGTGGGCTGGGCCGCTACCGGGGCTCTCTATGCTCTCGATAGCGCCCGCCCAGAGGACTCGATCGAGCACCAGGTAGTGGACGCGGCCCTGGGTGCCGCGGAGGGGGTGCTCCTCAAGGGCGCCTTTGGTGTTGTCCGTGGTGCGGCGATTCCGATTGCCGGCTGTGGCTATGGGCGTGACCAGCAGGTTTCTCGATAGCTCGCTCGACCGCCATACCTATTTGCATTCCGAAACCGGCATGGAAACTCACCGGCGCCGACGGCTCCACCTGGACGGTGAAGCCTTCCATCTTCGATAAGACCTATTCGCCGGTTCCGGGTCAGGAAGGCGTCTTTATGAAGACCGCCATCACCAGAGCCATGCAGCTCGATACGCCGACAAAAGTTGAGACCCTGAAGGGAACCGGCAGCGGTGTCTCCGGTGACTATCTGGTAATTGGTGCGGAAGGCGAGAAGTATATCGTGCCGAAAGCGACTTTCGATGGACGGTACTCGCCGGTCTCTCCTGGTTCAGGTTCAGGGTCCGAATCAGGTTCAGGTTCTGGTTCAGGGTCCGAATCAGATTCAGGGTGAGGGTCAGGTTCAGATTGTGGTCAGGATCGCGAAAACAAGAGAGACCTTCGAGCAAAACGAAGGCCTCTGAAGGAGGAACAATTTGATCCCTTGTATCTTCCTAGCTTGTCTCCAGCTTAATAGTTGGAGTTCCAGTCACGGGTCGGAAACGGAGCCGGGGTAGGCTGTTGTTGAACAGGCTGAACCTCGACCACCGGTTGCGGAGGTGCTGGCGGCGCGAAGGAAGTCTGGGGCTCGGGCTGCTGCTGGTGTATTTGCACCTGCTGCTGCTGCCATGCGGCCAGATTGAAATTCTTGAAGGATTCTTCAATAATTCCGGCTTTCTCGCGAAGCAGATACTCGATGTAGTCGCCGCGGCTCATTCTGGAAGCTGCGACTTGCTCATCGAGCAGTCTGTGCGCCATAGGGGTCACGCATACGGCAGTTGTCGTGCCACGGTTCTTTCCGAAGAAAAAGGACTTGGCACCGCCTTTGGGACCGGTTTGCTTCAGAGAGGCAGGCAGTCTCAAAGGAGGCATGCCGGCACGCTCACGAATGAGCATTTCGACGTAGTCACCGTTGGACACGCTAGCATTGGCTGCTTGTTCTTTGAGCAATTGGCGACCCAGGGCGGTCAAGTTGAAAGAGACCGAACCCGACTCTTTGCCAGGAAAACGCGAACGCCGTGGCGATGTTGTTTTGGGTGTGGTGTTATTTTGGACCGTTGTGTTCATTTATATTTTTTGGGCGCTGCTTCCGCTTCTTTTCTTTTGATTGGTTACGGTTGCTTAGCCTCTCCTCCTTTGCAAATAACACGGAATCCGACTGGTACAGCAATTAGTGAATTTGGCAGCGAATGCCACCACTTCCAACGCACGGTCATCGACATATTGAGATCAATTTGCCAATGCTTGGTGGGTAGCCGGTTGACTCATGACTTCTCATTTGCCAACACAATCTAGAGGAAATCCTCCACAGTCAATTCCGTTATCGCACATTCAAAAAACGTGGGTTTCTGGAATTGAACCTGGCAACCCTTTCCAAGACCTTGATTATAGAGCAAAAGTTACCGTTTTATGCGGTAGTCATGTATTACGTTCTTTTCATAGATTCAGGGTTTCCAGCGCATGACATGGGGGTCTAGCCAATAGTCCTCAGCTCAGGAAGTATTGAATAGTCAGGATATTGAACGCATACGCGAGGATAGATCCCAGGGCGGCACCTACCAGAACCTCGAAAGGCGTGTGTCCTAGGAATTCTTTAATACGCTCCGAGCTGAGATGCGGGTGCTCCGAGAAGAGTTCTTCCATCATTTCATTGAGAACTTTGGCCTGCAGCCCGACGGTCCGTCTGACGCCGGCAGCGTCATACATGACGATCATGGCCAGGCAAAGTGCGATGGCAAATGAGACAGAATTAAACCCTTCGATGAGCCCCACGGAGACTGCCATCCCCATAGTGCAGCAGCTATGGCTCGAGGGCATGCCGCCGGTTTGAGCCATCATACGCAGGTCGAGCTTGCCGGTGGTGAAGAGCTTTCCGACTATCTTCACCGACTGGGCGATGAAACTGCAGAGCACCGTAACCAGTATTACCTGCCATCCTCGCGAATCCGCTCCGCCTGCGGCAGCCGCCACGGCATGACCGGCATCGCCGAAAGTGAAGCTCGAGAAGACATTGCTCAAAAGTGATAAATCCAGGTCCAACTTAGTTCCTTCCTCTAGTGAGTCCTCTGTATGGCGAAATCCAGAAGCCCGGGCAGAGCATCGAAATCGGCAGGCATCAGATCGCATTCCTTCAATACCTTCCTGCCTTCCTCTTTCAATTCCTCGAGTTTCTGCCTGGCGCCGTCCACACCGAACAGACGAATCCAGGTTGCCTTGTCCGCCGCCTGGTCCTTTCCAGGCGTTTTACCCAGGGTCTTCGAGTCCCCGGTCACATCAAGTAGATCGTCAGCGATCTGGAAAGCCAGCCCCACAATCCCGCCAAAACGCTCCATGCCTGCGAGCTGCACCGGTGAAGCCCCGACAAGCCGAGCCCCGGACCAGAGCGAGAAAGTAATCAGAGCAGCCGTCTTGCCCCGGTGAATCTTCTCCACGACCTCCAGGTCTATGACCCCTGTTTTCGGATTTCTTTCCGCATTGCTCTGCTGACACGACCCGGAAAGCCCATCCTTATCTATATGCTTTAGATCGGCATTGCCGGTATAGATCAGATCGAATATCTGTCCGCCCACCATACCCCCGGCGCCGGTGGCGTCCACCAGTCTCTCCACCACATCGATAAGCACCTCCCGGTCCACCGATCTGTCAGTCGAGGTTAGAAGGGTCTTCACTGCCTGCATCAAGAGCGCATCCCCGGCAAGCAGCGCGACGGCCTCGCCGAAAACAACATGATTGGTGGGCTGTCCTCTTCTGAGATCGTCGTTGTCAAGACAGGGGAGATCATCGTGGATGAGGCTCATGGCGTGGATCATCTCGATGGAGCAAGCGCAAGGAAGCACCATTTTCAGGACCTCAACCGATATCGGTTGAGATCTGGAAACAGTAGAGGCAGCTGCCAGGCAGAGCACCGCTCGGATGCGTTTTCCGCTTGACAACACCGAATAACGCATACTCTTCCAGAGAAGCTCCGGCTCGGAAGGGGCCAGGAGCTCGTCGAGTTTGCGGTCCACGAGGGTGCGGCTTTCTTCGAAGTAGCTCTTGAAGTCGAAGGTCGATTTCTCTCTGGTGCTCAAGGCCATCTGTCCTGACTCATTTGCCTCCAAAAATGGACTTCACTGTCTTCAGGGCTTTCAGTCCTGAGAGACCCCATTTGAGGAGATTCTTCTCTTTGGCCATGAGGAGATTGATCACCGGCATCAGATCCTTGAACATGTCGATGCCTGTGAGCACCTCTTCTTTATTGGTGCCTGCCAGCTTCTCGTTGAGCTGTTTGATTTCCTGGCGGTAATAAGGAAGATTGAACCGGGCGAAGTCGCGCCCGAGGAAAGCCAGCTCTTCGAATTCTTCGAGGTCGCGCTTGATCTTCTTGTAGTAGATTCCTGCTGCGATCAGGGCCACTGAAGAGGAGACGGTCAGATAGATGAAAATAATCTTGGCTGAATCGAGCCAGACCCGGCCGGTGGGCTCTCCTTTTGATTCGATATAAAAACGAAAGGCGATGGGCAGACCGAGGATGGTGAGGATCAAAAGAACGATCCAGGGGATATAGCGCAGATAACGGGAGGGTCTGAACCCGGCGAAGGTCCAGAACAGGAGCGAGAGCTTGCCGAATTGCTCCGGGTGCTCGCTTATGCGAATGGGCGCGGCGATTTCGGCGACTGTCTCGCGCGCATTTTTGCCGGCGTCTCCCGCCTGACCAGCTCTACCCAGCTCCATGGGCACTTTTTTCGAATTGTCGTCTTTGACCATGGTCTCAGTTGATCAGGGCGCGGGCGATGAGCATGCGCTGGATCTGATTCGTACCTTCGTAGATCTGGCCTGCCTTGGCGTCTCGGAAAATCCGCTCGACCAGAAGATTTGGCTCCAGCCCTTCCATTCCCAGGATCGAGAGGGCTTCGGTGGAGACGCGCATGGCTGTATCGGTGGCGGTGATCTTCGCCATAGCGGCCAGAGTGACATCAGCCTGACCGGAGTCGACCGAAGCGGCAGCCTGATAGGTGAGAACCCTGGCAGTTTCCACTGCTATGGCTAGATCGCCTACGAGCACTGCCTGACCGTTGAGATTCTCGTCCATGCTGCCTTCGGTTACCCGGCGGCGTAATCCGGCAAGGAGAGCGTCCAGGGCTCCCTGCGCCCAGCCTGTTGCCTGGGCGGCGATGGTGATCCGGCCTTTGGCGAGACTCGAAAGAGCGACTTTCCTGCCCCAGCCGGGCTCGCCAAGAACATTCTCCACCGGCACACGGCAGTCGTTGAAGACCAGCTCGCAAGTGGAATAGCCCCGCATGCCCAGCATGTCGAATTTCTGCCCGATCTCGAAGCCGGGGAAATCCTTCTCGACGATGAAGGCGGTGATACCGGCGTCGCGTTTCTCCGGATCGAACTTGTCCGGGAAGGGTTTGTGCGGCTCGCCCATGACTTTGGCCATGACGATGAAATAGTCGGCGGAGGCACCACTGGTAATGAAAGTCTTGGCGCCATTCAGGACATAGGCGCTGCCGTCGAAACGAGCGCTGGTTTTGAGAGCGGCGGTGTCGGAGCCGGCGTCGGGCTCGGTGAGGCCGAAAGCAGCGAGGTAGCGTCCGTCGCTGGAGGGGATGAGATATTTCTTCTTCTGCTCTTCTGTTCCAAAGCGGTAAACAGGCTCCTGGCAGAGTACATGTACGCCCAGGGAGCTCATGATCGGTACGCAGCGCCGGGCGAATTCTTCGTTGACCAGGCAGAAGCTCACATAGTCGCCGCCGGTGCCACCATAATCCCGGGGAAATGGCAGGGCGCCGAAACCTTCTTGGCAAGCCTTCTCGAAGAGGTCGCGGCGGAACTTGTTGTCCCGGTCCGAAGCAATAGTGGCCTCGATGTCGATCCCGGCAGCAAAAACTACTGCTTTGCGGAGCCAATCCAGTTGCCCGGAACCAAACAGGGAGGCATGGTGGGCTTTGCTCATGGCTTTGGACTCTGGGTTCGACCTGGTTTTCAGCATTAATCTATTTACCTGTTAGAGCCTATACTATAGCAGGGTCGATTCGCTCAGGTGGAGCCCGGGATGGCGCGACGAAGACGGTCGGCAGGGGCGCGAGTGATGCAGGTCCGGGGACGGAAAGTCGGGAGTCTGCTAATCGGGAGTCTGTGAGTCGGGAGTCTGTGAGTCGGGAGTCTGTGAGTCGGGAGTCTGTGAGTCGGGAGTCTGTAAGTCGGGAGTCTGCGAGTCGGGAGTCTGTGAGCCAGGAGATTGCCAGCCAGCAAATCATCAAGCCGCCGGTGATCTGCCGGGGTGACACTGTCGGCATCGTGGCGCCGTCCTCGCCCATCTTCGAAGAGGGCGACGTCGAATTCACCTTCGAGTGGCTCAAGCGGCTGGGCTTGAAATGGAAGATAGGCAAGAACACATTCAGGCGCTGGAGCGACCTGGCTGGTACCGATGAGGAGCGTCTGAGCGATTTCCACGCCATGTGGGCCGATCCTGAAGTGAAACTCATCCTCCCGATCCGGGGCGGCAACGGCAGTGTCCGGCTGCTTCCCCATCTTGACTTCGAGCTCATTGAGAAAAATCCGAAAGTGCTAATCGGCTATAGCGACATAACCGGTCTGCTCATCCCCATCCATCAGAAGACCGGGCTTGTCACCATGCACGGCCCCACCGCCGGGTCTTTTTTCGAGAGCGAATATACCTATGAGAATTTTGTCAGGCTCCTGACCAGAACCGAACCCGGAGGCGAGGTGCCGGACCCGGAGCTGAAAGAGGACTGGAACCCTGACTACCCGCCCTACCGCATGGTGATCGCTCCCGGGCGCGGTCGCGGGCGGCTCACCGGAGGCTGCCTCACCCTGATCCGGCAGTTGATGGGCACCGACTGGGAGATCGATACCCGGGGACGCCTGCTCTTCATCGAAGATGTCGGCGAAGAGCCCCACAGCATCGACCGGATGATCACCCAGCTCGAGCTGGCCGGCAAGCTCAAAAATATTGCCGGCCTGATTGTCGGCGAGTGCGTCTCCTGCCGCCCGGGCAACAGTAAGCGCAATGTCCTCAGTCTCAACCAGAGCGTCGAGGCTATGCTCCGGGAAAAATTCGCAGGGGCGAGATATCCCGTCATCTACGGTATGCGGATCGGGCATTCCGCCGACAAGTGCACCCTGCCACTGGGCGTGATGGCATCCCTTTCGGCTGGCGACGAGATGGTGGTGCTCAAACTGGAGGAGTCGGCGACGAGCTGATTGGAAAAGATGACCACCAGCCACGATAACAATCCAGCCGCCGGAAGCGCCATCAAAAAGCCGCGGGCTCTCGAGCCCGGAGACCGGGTGGCGCTCCTCTCACCGGCTTCGCGGCCGAAGAGCCTGGTGGAAGTGGCAAGGGCCCGGGCGCTTGTGGAGCAAATGGGCTTCGTGGCGGTGACAGGCGAGCACGCTCTTGCCACCCACGGCTATCTGGCCGGTAGCGACGCCGAACGGCTGGCGGACCTCAACGCCGCCATCGCCGACTCTTCGGTGCGTGCCATCATCTTCCTCACCGGCGGCTACGGCAGCCTCAGGCTTCTGGAAAAAATAGACTACCGGGCTCTGGCTGCTGACCCCAAGATAGTTATCGGCGGCGACGAGACCACCTGCATTCTTCTTGCCATGCGAAAGCTCGCCGGAATTGTCACGTTCTACGGTGCCAATCTCGACAGGGTGCGGAGCCCCGGCTCCATCGCCGAGCTCGAGAGGGTCCTCACAAGCGGGGAGGTCCTGCCCCCGGTGGCAGGCAATCACGATGTCACCGCCCCCCGATTCTGCTTCGCGCCGGTGGCCGGCCAGAAAGTCACAGGCGAGATCACCGGGGGCAATCTCTCGGCCCTCTGCTCTTTGATGGGGACTCGATACCAGGTCGAAACGGATGGTTGCATCGTCGCGCTCGCAGACAGGAACGAGCGCTATGACATTCTCGATCGCTGGTTCAGCAATCTTTATGTCAGCGGCCGGATGGAACGCTTCGCCGGCATCGCCTGTGGTGAGTTCGAAAACTGCGGACCCCGGGACAGCCGCAACCTTCTTTCTCTCGAGGACATGTTCGCCGACAGGCTGGAGCGGCTCTCCCTGCCTTCCTGCTTCAACCTGCCCCTTGGTGAGGGGCCAGGATGCCGGATTCTTCCCATAGGCGTCAGGGCGAGCTTCGACGCCGGAGCCGGACGCATCGAGTTCGCCGAGCCGGCGCTTTCCAGCAATTGAAATACCTGGCTGTTTGACATACCCGGCCGTTTGAAATACCCGGCTGTTTGAAATACCCGGCCGTTTGAAATATCAGCCGGCGTCGGCGTCCAGCAGATCGGCTTCGAGACCGCCGCGCTCGCCTTCTCTAACGCTTTCGAACGCCAGGGGGATGGCTCGCTCCAGGTCACCGGCTATGATACCGGCTTCGCCGATCTCCTGGGCGAGGATGTCGCCTGCCCGGCCGTGTATATAGGCGCCGGCCACGGCGGCCTGGAAGGGATCAACTTTCTGGGCCAGGAGACCGCCTATTATCCCGGAGAGGACATCGCCCGATCCGGCGGTGGCCATGCCGGCGTTGCCGGTGGGGTTTATATAGACTTCGCCTTCGGAGCTTGCTATGACGCTCATTGAGCCTTTGAGAAGGACGGTGCACCGGAATTTTTTCGCAGCGGCAAGAGCAGCCTTTATTCGATCCGCCTGGACTTCGGCGACGCTCTGCTCCAGAAGGCGGGCGAGCTCTCTGGGATGGGGAGTGAGAACGAACATCTGGGACGCCTCCCCCAGACCGCATTTCTTGAGGGCCAGGGCATTGAGCCCGTCGGCATCGACTATGCAGGGGACGCTTATATGATCGACGAGTTTTGCCACCAGCTCGACGGTTTCGTCATTGGTGCTCAACCCCGGACCGAGGATGACCGCCTGGACGCGGTCGACTTCGTGCTTGAGAGTCTCGAAGGCCGCCAGGCTGAGGCTGCCGGCTTCGGTTTCGGGCATCGGTTTGTAGACAAGCTCTTGAGACGGCACCAGGGGCAGTAGCGAACGTGCCACCGCCAGATAGCATAGACCGGCTCCGCTTTTCAGCGAGCTCAGACCGGCAAGCAGCGCCGCCCCGGTCATGCCCAGGCTGCCGGCGATGGTGAGAAGCCTGCCGAAAGTGCCTTTGTGGCTGTCCATCGGACGCATGGGCAGAATCTCACGCACGATATCGACGGTGGTGAGATTGATATCCGGTTCGCCATTACGCGAATCGGGCAACTCGGGCAGCCCGATGTCCACGATCGAGATGGCGCCTTTTAGGGTGGTGCCCGGATGTGTGATCAGACCCGGTTTGAGATAGCCGAAAGTGACGGTTTCGTCGGCGCGCACGGCAGCACCGAGGACCTGACCGTTGTCCGAATCGATCCCTGACGGCACATCGATGGCGATCACCCGCTTGCCACTGCGATTGATGCTTCTGATCACGCGTTTGTAGAAACCCTCGACCTGGCGATCGAGCCCGGTACCGAATATGGCATCGACAATCAGGGAGGCGCCCAGAAAAACTCCGTCAACCTCGGGATCGGAGGCGCTGAAGCCTTCCGAAAAACCTTCTGACAGGCTTTCCGACAAGCTTTCCGGCAGACTTACCGACAGACTTTCGGTGAAGCTGTCCTGACCTGAAGCCCCGCCTTTCTCATCGTGCATATCATCGAGGGGCAGGAAAGCCTCCTCGGTGAGGGCGGCGATATCGACACCCAGGGATTCCAGGATTGCCAGGTTGACATTGCTCTCTTTGCTGGCGAACTGCACGTCTATATCGTCGTCGTGAGAGCCCGGACTACTCGAACTCGAACCTGCACTCGACCTTGCGCTCGAACTCGAACTTGCACTCGAATTCGAACTTCCACTCGAACTCGGACTTGCACTCGAACTCGTGCCGGCGCCGGCTCTCGCGCTTGCTCGGGCGGCAGTTCCCACCATCTGTCTGGTTGTGTGAATCACCCGCACCGAAACCGGGATGCCCCCAGAGAGCCAGGTACCTGGCAACCACAAGACCATCCCCGCCGTTATTGCCTTTGCCGCAGACCACCACCACCTGACCGGGACTTTCCTGCCAGAGGCGCAGGGTGCGAATGGCGGCGCCCCGTCCGGCAATCTCCATGAGCACCTGACCCCAGTGCTCGCCGCAATTGGCGATCCAGTCCGATTCGAGGCTTCTTATCTGTGCTGTGGTCGGGATTCGCATAAGCCACTAGATTAGCAGAAACAGGGACGGGGGAGCCAGTACCCGGCGCAAGAGCAGGATATCCATGTTGCTCTCAGGCTCGATCATTTACCGGCAGGTTTCTTCGGCGGTCTCACTGTGGGCGGCTTGAAATAGAGGAAAGGCTTCACCGCCTTCTCGTAGTCTTTCGGACCGATCAGGTTGTGATAGAGGAGATACCAGTAATACTCTATATATTGACTTCTCCTGTCCCGGAAATCATAAATTCCCCAGAGTGGCACCACCATGGTCCGCTGGTCGATCCCGCGCTGGACTCTCAGTGTTTTGCTCTGTCCGCGATACCCGGTGAGGATGTGATAGATGTTCTTGATATCGGCTCCCGAGATCCTGCGCCCGTTCACTTCGACGATCTTGTCGCCGGGCCTGAGTCCGGCATACTGAGCCGGACTGCCCCGCAGCACCTGGTAGACCTCCAGGGTTCCGGTGAAAGTAGCCACTACCAGCACTCCCAGGGTGCCGTGTTTCAAAAAGGCCTCGGCGATGAGAGATCGCTGTTTCTCCTCGTCGCTCTGGGCGGCGCCTTGCTCGAGCTCGACCTTGCCGGTGTCGCTCACTTTGCCCTCCAGGACTTTCTTCATCTGGTCGAGAGACGGAACGATAGCCTGGAGCGCCGGAGTCGGCCCGGACTTCGAGCTTACGTCGATGAAGCCCTGAAGCGGCTGGTCACCGTCTGCACCGGCATCTCCCCCGCTGGCCCCCGGTCCGTCGGATGCGTCATCATCGCTGTCGCCGCCCTCAAAGTCGCAAGAAGCCGAGCGCGGCGCAATCATGTCGTACTCGAAGAGCACACCACGTCTTTCCGAAGGGGCCAGGATATAGTGGCGAGGCTCGTTGTCGAAAATAGCCGATGAATCTTTCCGGTTATCACCGGCAGTCGAGACCGGCTCCGCCCGGGTCTGACCGGTCGCCATGAAATTCACAACGAGAGCTGAAAGAGCTGAAAAGTACAGCCGGAGCAGGCGAGAAAGAAGTGGCGATTTTTTCAGCATCGACTATCAGTTTAGCCCATCGGCACGAATTATACAGATCCCTTTTATGGGCAAGCGGAGTACGAGGCACCGGAGGCAGTGGCGCCGATCAAGAGGCTCCAGAAACAGAGGCTCCGGAAATAGGCTCCGGAAATAGCGGCTCCGAAGACATCAGCTCCGAAGACATCAGCCAGCGCACGCTCTTCTCCCGCATGCCCCAGCAAGTCAGGCTTTTTCGATGACAACACAGCGGACCTGATGCCCGGCGCTCTTCTCCTCCAGCTCGGGAATCTGAGCCAGGCAGCGGTCTTCTACAAGTGGGCACCGCCCGGCGAAGCGGCATCCGGCAGGCAGGGAGATCAAGCTCGGCGGCTGTCCCTCAATCGGCTGCAACCGGGTCGATCCCGGTCTCGGCACGGACTGAAGCAAGCCTACGGTATAGGGATGCTTCGGACCGGCGAAAAGCTCTTTCACCGAAGCCCTCTCCACTACCGAGCCGGCATACATCACAGCCACGTAATCGCACATCTCGGCGACAACACCCAGGTCGTGGGTGATCAGGATAATCGACATGTTCTGCTCTTTCTGGATATCTCTAAGCAGGTCCAGGATCTGCGCCTGCACCGTGACATCGAGAGCCGTGGTGGGCTCGTCGGCGATGAGAAGCTGCGGATTGCAGGAGAGAGCCATGGCGATCATCACTCTCTGGCGCATGCCGCCGGAGAATTGATGAGGATAATCGTCGATTCTAGCCGCTGCCTGAGGTATGCGTACTTTCTCGAGAGCCTCGATGGCACGGGCTCTCGCTTGCTTCCGGTCGACTTTCTGATGGAGCTCGATCGCCTCGATGATCTGGTCGCCGACAGTGTAGACCGGATTCAGGGAGGTCATCGGATCCTGGGGAATGAGAGCGATCTTGTTTCCCCGGATCGATCGCATATTGGCTTCGCTCAAGGAGAGTAGATTCTGCCCGTCAAAAACAATCTCCCCGGAGACGATCTCCCCGGGAGGCGGAACCAGTCTTAAAATCGAGAGAGATGTGATGGATTTGCCGCAACCGGACTCGCCCACCACCCCGAGAACCTTCCCGGGCTCTACGGAAAGGCTGATGTTGTCGACTGCACGAGCCAGACCCAGCTCGGTATGAAATACGGTGGATAGTCCCTTGATCTCAAGCAGGCCCATACTTCGCAGCACCAGCGGAAACGCCTGCTATCATGTCAGAATCCCATTTGCCGGTCAATCTTCGACTTTCGGAACAAACAGGGTTCCCACAGAAGCCCGTGAGCTGCTTAAATAGTTTATATGGGTAGGTGCAATGTCCTCTGACACAACCAACAAGACGAAGGATATACAGGTCCTCCAGCTCCTGACCAATCTGGTCAATGAGACTGACAAACTCGTTCGTCTGGCCGACGACATAGACACCCACGCCACCACTCCCCAGGCCAAAGCCGCCTTCAATCTCATCGGTACAGAGGTTGACGGTATCCTGACGAGTCTCAAGACGTCTCTGGGACCGCTTTACAGGCTGTATGAGCTCGACCCCGGAATGCGAAAGCTGGAAGAGTCGAGAAAGCACAATACGTCAACCCAGGCTGCCAATGATGTGGTCGACGATGGCTATGACGAAGAGGCGCTCTGGGCTGACGTGAAAAGCGCCTCTACCGGCTCCTGATCGCATTCTCAAGGTCCGCGGGATTTTTTGCCGTCCCCGGGATGGGTCGAATTTGGAAGTTCAACCGATATCGGTTGAGGTTCTGAAAACAGGTAGTGGGCACGAGCTATATAAATGAATTGCCTCGAGCCGCTATGCGCGTCAAGGCTAGACGATTTTCCGGAACTGGAAAGAGACCACTAGAGGGGAGCGTCGCCTGTTCTGGCAAGCTGTTTTGCCTCTTTCTCTTTGTCAGAGCTGTTCTTGGCAATAGAGACCAGGCGGGCGGATTTAGCGCAGTCTCTGACTGCTTTTTTCATGCCCATGAGCCAGGGCTTGAAGTGATGCTCGTGCATCTCGGCGTAGGTTCGGGTGAAGCTCCAGTTATCGAATAGACGGCGGTAGATACCGACGATCATGCCTGTGCGGTCGGAGCCCTGGAGGCAGTGGATGAAAACAGGCTGGTTCTGAGGGTCGCAGATGACTTCGAGGGCTTTCACCGTGTTCTGGTCTTGCGGGTGTCTGAAACCCATTGGTATATGAATGTAGCGAATACCGTTTTCTCTTGCCACTTCTTCTTCGTGCCTGGTAGCCTTTCCCTTCATTCTGAGATTGACTATCGTTTTGATCCCGTACTGAGAGAGTACGTTGATGTCGTGATCAGAGGGATTGGAGCCCCTGAATATTCCATCAGACACCTGATCGAAATTATTGAGCTCGAGGTGGCTTTGAATATCCTCTTTAGAGAGAGTGTTCTCTTTCGGTGATGCTTTCGGACCGGATGCTGCCGTGCTCGCGGGAACAGCTTGCGCATCGGATTCTACTTTGCTCGAGGGCGTCCCTTCAGGTGAGACCGCATCTTTACTCGGGGGGGATGCCTGCTCGGCAGGGGTCGCGAGATCGGGGGCAGCGGAAGGCGATATTGTCGCGTCTTGCTCGGCGGCGGATAATACCGGCTGTGGTGCCAGCAAGAGGAGCGCGATAATTGCTGCTGATACTGCTAGTAAGGTAGTTCGCAAGCGGGGTGGAACTCTCTGACTCAAACCTCTTGCAGTGATGATATCACGCTTCTCTCTTTACAATCAAGGCTCTCAGCGCCCCGGAAGAGTGCCCCAAAAGGGCCCCTTGAAAAATTAAGAAAAGCTTGTAATTGCTATATTTACGGAACTTTGACGCCTGTCCTGGGTCTAATAGAAATGTAAGCCCCGCAGGTAGAAGAATCCGGGTGAGTGAAATCGGCCTTCGGTGTGGACCTGAATTTGATGGTGGTGGGAGGTAGTGATGAAAAATTCGAGCAAGCGCAGCGATGAGTGCGATGTTTTTGACTACGACTACAAGGATGCGCCGGACTATACGGATGACCTCGACGCCGAAATCGATCCCGATGAGTTCGAGAACGACCGGGTTTCGATCACCGACGAGTTCGAGGTGATCTCGCCGGCACTGACCAGGCGCGGTCGGGGCCGTCCGAAAGGCAGCGCCAACAAAACTGAGCCTGCCGCTCCCGTAGAGAATGATTCTCTCAAGCGTTACTTCAAAGAGATCGGCAGGCACCGGCTTCTGGGCGGCGCCGAGGAGCTTGAGCTGGGAAGGCGTGCCCGGGCTGGCGACAGCAAGGCGAGAATGACGCTCGTCCAGGCAAACCTGCGCCTGGTAGTGAGCATCGCCAAGAAATACCTGCGGAAAGGACTTTCTCTGCAAGACCTTATCCAGGAAGGGAATATCGGCCTGCTCAAAGCCGTGGGTAGGTACGATCCGGAACGTGGTTTCCGTTTCTCCACCTACGCCACCTGGTGGATCAGACAGGCAATCACAAGAGCAATCGCTGACAAGTCGAGGCTCATTCGCCTGCCTGTCCATATGAACGAACTTCTGCTCAAAGCCAAACGGGCCGCTCGCGAGCTTTATCTCGAGCTGGGCAGGGCGCCGGGTACCGACGAGATCGCCGAGCGGATCGGCGAGTCCGAAGAGAAAGTGCTCCTTGCCCTCAACGCCTCGCGCAACCTGCTTTCGCTCGATGCCACGATTGGCACCGATTACGATAGCACTTTCGCTGACGTGCTCGAGGACAATGTCGTCGCCCTGCCCACCGAGAGGACTACCCAGAACCTTCTCCACGAGGATGTCACTGAACTCCTCGAGAGCCTCAATCCTCAGGAGCGGTCGGTGATCGAGCTGCGGTTCGGGCTGACCGGCGACGCTCCCCGGTCTCTCACCAAGATCGGCGCGGTTCTGGGCATCAGCAAGGAGCGGGCTCGGCAGATAGAGATCAAGGCTCTGCGCAAAATGCGGAACAACAAGAAATCGAGTGCCCTCAAGGCTTATATAAGCTGAGCTCGTCTATATTGTCAGGGAAATGCAGCCGGGGCGATTCGCTCCGGCTGCTTCGCGCGAGGATCCGGCGGCCCTGGCGGACTTGAAAGATTCGTGCCGGCGACCGGCGGAGCCCAACCATTTAATCCGGCGCTTTAAGAATTGCAATGATCTTAATACCGGCTGGAGCCGGGGCTCTTGCGTCAATGCCTTGCCTGGGGGGCGATAAGCCAGTCCGGGCGAGAAATTCCCTTTGCCTGCCTGGAATTTGAGACTTTAGAAAACGGGTACTTTTAACCAGATGGACATTATCATTGACTGGTTGGAAGTGAGAGAGGGCCTGGCACCTTGTTTGCAAGCCGAGACGAAAGCCTAGAAATAGATCCGCAAGATACGAGGCTCGATGTCCGACGAGTTGAGAAAATAGCCAAGAAAATCGCTTCTGCCGCTTCGCGCCCCTGGACCATCATGGAGGTTTGCGCCGGGCAGACACGCACGCTCCTTGAATACGACCTCAGGCGTTACCTTCCCGAAAAGCTCCGGCTGGTGCACGGTCCGGGCTGCGCCATCTGCGCTACGCCCCTGGCCACCATCGACCGGGCCATCGCCATCTCCCAGCTCGAAAATGTCGTCTTCTGCTGCTCCGGCGAGCTTCTCCGTCTCAAAGGCAGCGACTGCGACCTGCTCGAGATGAAAGCCCGGGGCGCCGACGTCCGGGTCGTGCATTCGCCTCTCGATTCCCTGACTCTCGCCCGGAAGATGCCGGACAAGAAAGTCGTCTTCTTTACTATCGGTTTCGAGACCAAGGTCGAGCTCAATGCTCTTTCTGTCTGGCAGGCAAAACGTCTGGGACTGAAAAACTTCTACCTGCTCTATTCGCACCCCTGTGTCTCGGCGGTCTGCTCCCGGGTCTTGCGCACAGTGGACACGCCGGTGAAGGGCATTTTGAGCCCGGGCGATGTTTGCAGCGTCACCGGAACCAGCGAGTATGAGCGCCTTTCCCAGAAATACGGGGCGCCTTTTGTAATCACCGGTTACCAGCCTTTCGACCTGCTCGAGGGGATTCTCTCTTGCGTCAAGTTTCTCGAGTCCGGCAAGAGCGGCGTCAAATCCCAGTATGAGCGGGCAATCTCCAGAGACGGCAATCAGCAGGCCAAAGCGCTGATCTCGGAAGTTTTCGAAGTGAAAGACCGCGAATGGCGCGGCATCGGCAACGTCGAGCGCGGCGGCTACCGCATGAAGAGCGAGTTCGCTTCTTACGACGCTTTCAGCCAGTTCGAGGTCGACGTAAAGTCCCGCGCCGACTCACCATCCTGCATCAGCAATCAGATCCTGCTCGGGCTCAAGGTTCCCACCGATTGCCCGGTCTTCGGCAACAGCTGTCATCCCAATTCGCCTCAGGGTGCCACCATGGTGAGCAACCAGGGGACCTGTTTCACCTATTACAATTTCAGGCACAATCATTCGGCATAACGCGGGCGGCATGCGATAAGATCGCCTCGATCACATTCCGAGCTTGACGTGGACGATGGCAAGAAAGAGTGATACCCCAATCAGTATCGCGATAATTTTGTTGCGGGGAAGATCGTGAATCTGGGTCATTCCCTGGATTTGAATATAGACAGTTCCGATGAAAGCCAGGAGCCCGGTGATCACGCCCAGGATAGGCGCCTGCAATGCCGCCAGGAGCAGGGTTACCTGGCTGTATGCCACCACTCTGAAATTCTCCTCGAAACTGCGCTGGCTTCCGGACATGACATAGAGCTTCCACATGGCGAAAGCCGAGAAGGTAGCGCCGATTAGATTGGCGACCACAAAACCGATGGTGATCAGCAGGTTCGCCCTGGTGATGCCGGCCAGGAGCCCTCCGGTGATGGTCATGATCAGCAGGAAAATCGCCGGCTCGGCGATATTGCCCGGAGGCGGAAGGGTGCGGAAAAAATTGGACGGGCTGGTGACGAGCTCTTTCGCCTGGTAGAAAGTATAGAGGAAGAGACCTTTCGTCTCGGGAGTGACGAGTTTGCCCAGACGCTTGAAACGTTGGCTGCGGGCGCTTCCGTACCCGTCGTCCTGGTAGTCGTCGTCTTCGTCTTCGAATTCGTCGTCGTAGTCTTGATCCTGAACATGAGCTTGCGCTTGATTCGAGGGGTAGGCGTGATCACCGGCTTGCGGCTGATGCTGCTGAAATGGCTGCTGAAATGGCTGCTGAAATGGCTGCTGATAGGGCTGTTGATATGGCTGCTGAAATGGCTGCTGATACGGCTGCTGATATGGAGCGGCTTCCGGCTGGACCTGGTCGAAAAAAGGCTGTGATGCCGGATTTTGATAATGTTGTTGATATTGAGGATCTACTTGTGGTTGCGGATCTACCGGCTGATCGCGAGTCGGCTCCTGCGCTTGCGAATGTTGCGGCGCCGGGAGCCGGGCGGATCTGGTCGGGTCGGGCAAAAGCGGTTTCTGTTTTTTCGGACGGGGTGAAAACGCCGGACCATGGCTTGCGAAGTTTGGTGTATTGGTCATGAGCGGGCGACCCTGGGCGTCGAGGCGAGGGCGGTCGTCGAATTCGTAGTCGTCGCCCTCGTAGTTGGCCGGCTCTTGTGCCGGCACGGGGGCGGAAGCCATTCCGGGCGGAATGCCCGGCGCGATACCAGGTGAATTTCCAGGTGCCTGACCGAGGCTGGGTGCAGGAGCTGGTGACGGAGCTGGAGTGGGACCTGGAACTTGAGTGGGAGCCGGAACTTGTGTGTGTGCCGAAGCGTGAGTGGGAGCCGGGGCGTGAGCCGGAGAAGACGCGGGCGCGGGCGCAGGCGCATGTTGGTATTGCTGCTGGTGCGGCAGCAGTTCCTGGCTCTGACCGTAGTTCTGGTTTGGTTGGTAATTCTGGGCGGGGGCGGGGGGAGGCGCCGGACCGGGAAACTGGCTGGCAGCGTATCCTGGATCTGGTTCGGGAGCCGGTCTTGCTGTGTGGGGAGCAAGCGACTTTTGCTGTCCCGTATCGAAGAAAGCCGACTGGATACTGCTCAAGAGACTGTCTTTACCCTGTGCTTTCAAGCCCTGGGCAACATCATCGGGAGCATGACCGGGGCCGAGCATGTGACCCTGAGCCGGGCTCTGCATGTGACCCGGAGCTTGACCGGGTCCTTGACCGGAAGCCGGCACGGAATTCCTATGCGGAGCGCTCTCGAAGAAGTCGTCAGTTGCTGCTGCTGAGGGGGCTGCCAGGGGGGCTGCTCCGGGTGCGCCTGCCGCTCCCGGCGAAGCGGGATTGGTCTGACTCGCGCTCCCGTCGACGAGTTCGCCGTCCAGAACAGAGCCTTGCTGGTAGCGAGTGGGACTGCCGAAAAAATCATTCACCGTCTCAGCCGGCAGCTGAGGCTGTGCCTGTGGGATCTGTCCGGTTTGCGCCGGCTGCACTCCGGCCGTATGAGAATCCTGCCCGCCCTGCGGCTGATCTGAGCCAGGAGCCTGCGGTACCGGACCGCTGTATCCTCGTTGATCCGACGGGGTCCAGTCGCCTTGATTGGCGAATGCATCCGGATTCGTTTGCCTGAAAAAAGATTCCGGGTTTTGCGCCCGGGCGAGGGGGTCTTCCTGATTGCCTGGAGAGCCCTGGTTACCAGCAGAATTCGAGCCTGCGCCCGCACCGGCAGAGTTGCGTTCCTCGTCTTGGTGTTCTTCGTCTGCTGGCATTTCCTGGCTTGGCTACGGACTCCGGGCACTTCTATTGTAGTCTACCGGTTCGATATGTATATGCCGGCTCTTCGCGCGGTCAGTCAGGGGAGTCCAGTCAAAGAAAAACCGGGCTGCTTGCGCATGCCCGGCTTCTTCGAGTTTCCGTGAGTTTCCTTGGGTCTCCGTGGGTTTCCTTGGGTCTCCGGGTCTCCAGAATCGGCAATATCAGTTGTTGCTCTCGAAGAGCTCGGATTCGGCCTGGAGCCAGTCGGAGACATCGCCGCCGTGGCTGTAGCCGCGCTGCTCCCAGATGAAATAAGCGCGAAGGGCGATCTGCTCGGTGGCAGGTCTTTCGAGAACTGCCGTGGCAGCTTGTTTGGTTGTGGCTTTTGCCGCGGTAGCCTTTTCAGTGGTTACGGCGGCGGGCTTTTCAGCGGTGGCTTTGCCGGCAGCGGCTTTTGCCGGAGCCGGAGCCGGGGACGGCGACGTGGTTTTGGTTGTGGTCGCCCTGGCAGGAGCGGCTTTGCTCGCGGCTGCCGGCTTTGCATCTGGCTTGGCGGCTGCTTTGCTGGTGGTTTTGGACGGCGCTGAAGTTGTCGATTTCTTTGCTGGAGTCTTCTTGGTGACCATGATCTCCTCCTGAAATAAAGATGGAATGTGATCGATCGGCGATCGCGAAAGTAGGGAAGTGAATATAAAAGTAGTGAATATGTGAGGTGCCCGGATTCGAATTGCCTGAATTCGAAAAGCCTAGTCTATCCCAGAGCGGCTCTATCTGGCGCTCTTGTAACGCTACATAAAAATCCGGCAGCCAATTGTCACGTTCTTAAATATCGACACCGCACTCTTTGAGCCGTTTTTTGATCACCGGCATCATCTCCCGGGCGGCTTTCTCGCCGGCAGCAATGCCTTTGACAGCGTCTTCATGGCTGGTGGAAAGCAGACCGATACCGGTGACATCCGGGTGGATGGTGACGCAAGCCTGCTCGCAGAGCGGCTGATCGAGGTTTTGCAGCTGCAGCTTGATCAGGCGTTTGCTGACGCTTCCCATCTTCCTGAAGTGATCGAGATCGACCGGGTCCATCATCTCGTCGATATTGACGGCGATGACCACATCGGCGCCGAGCTTTTTACACTGGACTACCGGGACGTTCTCGGCGACACCACCGTCCACATAGAGTTTGTCGCCGATCTGAACCGGCTTTCTCAGCCCCGGCACAGCCGAGCTCGCCTGCATGGCATAGCTGAGGTTGCCTCTGGTGAGACTGGCTACCTTACCGGTGACCAGGTCGACCACCACCGCCGCGAAGGGAGTCTTGAGGTCCTGGATGTTCTTCTCGTCGTCGGGAAGCTTGGAGCTCAGATACTTGCGGAATTTGTTGCCGTAATAGAGCCCATCATAAGGATGGCGCACCACCCGGGGCAGCACCATAATCGGCGCGGCGATCATACGAACCGACAGCGGTACCGTCATGAACGCCTTCATCAGGGAGCGGTCGAGAAACATCTGCTCGATGTCCTTCAGCGGCACTCCGGCGCAGTACATGCCGCCGATAATAGAACCGATGCTGGTGCCGACCACCAGGTCGAACGGAATCTTCTCTTCCTCGAGGACTTTCAAGACTCCGATATGACCGGAGCCTCGACCGCCGCCGCCGCCGAGAGCCAGAGCGACTTTATACTTGGGCTTTTCCTGTCCGGTGGTGGTAGCTTCGTCGTGCTCGCTGGGCTTTTCGATATTGAGCTTGTCGAGCGAATCGTCGAACTCGTCGCTGTCAGCGGAGTCTTTATCGGCGCTTTCGGCGTCGTCATCGCCGCCTTTCCTGTCCTTCTTCTCCTGGGCAGCCTTCTCTTTAGCAGCCTTCCTCTCGGCCCGTTTCTTCTTTTTGGCCTCCACAGTCTCTTTCTCGATCTTCTCGGCTTCCTCGTCGATGTTGCACATCGCTGGTGGTGCGGTCACGCAGACGAAAAAGAGAAGCGCGAAAAAGACATGGATCATCTTCACGAAAACAGAATCAGACTTGTTGAGTCTCATGGGGACCTCGGGATTACTGGTAAAAAGCGGCTCTTGAGCCGAATGCCGTATTTTACCCGAAGGCTCCCGGGCTTCCGTGATTTCCGGTTCAGGCGGCATTGCGTGCTGGCTTATACCGGCATGTCAAGTGGGCGTCGGTGTGCAAGGCGTGGATATCAAGAGGCGATGTCTAGGAATTAACCAAAATCGGCAGTAATCGAAGACACCGAATATGGCAACGTTTGCGGGATCGGATCTTCACTGGATATGGTGTCAGAGCCAATTTTTTCCTTGTTCAAAAAACGTTACTGATCAATAATGCTGTTAGTTCCAGGTTGATGAGCGATACCGCAATTAGAAATCGAGGTGACCCATGGGACTTGCCGGATACGTTACCAGAACAGCCCGCAACACGCTCGTTCCGACAGGCGAATTCTCCAGGCAGACCAGACCTGCACTGGTCGCCGCCAGCACCCAGAGCATCAGACCGGTGGACGGATCGATCTCTTCGGGCTATCGCGAGCTTTTCAAAAATCGCACCCTGGCAGGCCGCCGCGCCGCCCAGACTTTCACCGGACAGCCGGCCATATCCGCCACCGCCAGCCGCATGCGCATGGTGTCGCGTCTGCGCAAGAAAGAGAAATACATGATCTGGCGCCATGTCGTCGACGACATCATGCGCTACGTCTTCTCGGGCTTCCATCGTTACAGCCCGCTCCGCCTGGTCTACACGGACATCCGTGATATCACCAGCAGTGCGACCCGCAAATCCGGACGCAAGCGGATTTAGGTTTCACAAGGGTCTATTCGTTTCTAAAATTCGCCCGGGAGACTGGTGCCTCCCGGCGATCCCGGAGGAAACTCAGCTTGAAAAACGATTGCCGCCCAGAGACAGGCCACCCGTGAAAACATCGCGGAGGAAGCTGCCGATGGCGCTGATCTCGTCGTGAAGCAGTTGCAGCAGAATGCCGAATGCGATAACTCCGACAAGAAGATAGAACACCACAGTAATCATTGCTTTTCTATAGGCTCCGTATATAACATCGTATATAACATTGGATCTAACCTGGGTCTGCCAGGGCGTTTCGTGCCTGACAGGCAGCCCTGACATGCAAGAGAATCGCACCGGCATGGTTAATGGCCGGTTAAGAGCCCGAAGTTCGTAAACAAAGATAGACGGTTGTTAAGAGGCTTTGCCGGAGCCGAACAGCATCCTAATGCTCGTGACCGCAGCATTTCACGAGCATCTTGTTTCGCCAGTGAGCAGCCACCAGGATCAGATTGCCCGCTATCATGAGAGGCAACTCCCACTGATCGCCTGCAATATGGTGGACGAATACGGCGCCTGCGACCACCAGGGTCATGCCCACGATCATGGCAAGCAGGACCTCGATGCGTCGATGCCTGAAATAAGCAGGGACCACAGCGAAAAGGGCGAAGCCTATGATCAAGGCAGCCAGGTACTGGTGCGACTCGTGGCTGTCCAGCCAGCCGAGCCCCAGGACAGGCAGGAAAGCCACCACAAAAGGCAGCGCGGCACAGTGGATGAGACATCCTATAGAAGCGATGATGCCCAGGTTGTCCATAGAAAGAATCGCCTTCGAGACTCCGTCTTCAGCCTCATCCGCGGAATGGGCAGCGGCGACCCCGGTGGTTATCGCTACGGGAATGCCCTGGTCGGCACCGGTCGGGTGACCGGCCGCATGGTTGTGACCGCCGCAGCAGCTCGATTCGGCGTGATCCTCGCTCCGTTTCTTTGATGCCGGGGCGGTTCGGGTCTCGGGGGACATGGGCTCGGTTTCCTCATTCATATTCAAAAATGGAATTCATTCCCAAAAATGGACTTACGAGTTTACCGGATATCAAGACACCCGTAACCTCTATGTACTATATATAAACAATTCTCGCTGGGACCGGTACCTATTTCAGGGCGCAGTCCCGGCAGATGCCGAAGATCTCGAGCACATGACCCCGGACATGAAAGCCGTACTTGGCCCGGATGCCGCCCTCGAGCTCTTCGATCAGACACTGGTCCAGGTGGACGCTCGCCCGGCAAGTATCGCAAACCAGGTGGTGATGGTGCTCCCCGGGCTTGACCAGCTCATAGCGCTTTTCGCCGTCGCCGAGATCCACCGCCTGCACAAGTGAATGCTCCGCCAGGGACTCCAGCGACCGATAGACCGTGGTCAGCCCCGGCGCCTTGTTATCGGCCTGGCGCATCATGCCGTGTATGTCCTGGGCGCTAAGCAGCTCGGAAGCCGACTCCAGGACCTCGAGCACTTTCTTACATCCCTTGGTTAAACGCACTGTCTCTGACTCTCTAGCAAACTCTAGCGGTATTCTCGACGGCAAACACCAGTAAGCATATCAGGCCGGCTCTCTCGATGGGAATTGCTTTAAAGAGGATTTTCATGTCCCGGATCCCGCCCGGTTACGTTCCGAACACCGACGCCAGAATGCGTTTCCACAGGCTGTCCAGAATGGGCGCTTTCTCCTGCTCCAGGCGCTGCAGATCAAGCAGCAGATCCTGCGAGCTCTTGTAGCGCTTTGCCGGATCTTTCTCCAGGCAATGAAGCACCACTTCCTGAACCGGACCGGGGATCTCGTACCGCCGGCGGAAGCGAGCCCTCTCTGTTCCCGTGTGCTGGTAGACGACTTTCTCGCGCTCTCTTGAACGATAGACAGGCTTGCCGGTCATGGCGTGGAACATCACGCAGGCAAGACTGTATATATCGGTCCCGATGCTCAGCTCTCGCGACTCGAGCTCTTCCGGCGACATGTAGAAAGTGTCATTACAAGTGTAATTCCGCCCGATCTTCAGCGGCGATTCGAGATCGGGCTCTTTGTAGGAAGTGATACTGAAGCCGGTGAGCTTCACCGTCTCGAGACCGCTCTCGGTTTTCTTGACCGCGATATAGCGCGGGCGGATGCAATTGTGCAAGATCCCGAGTTTGTGGAGCATCATGAGCGCCTCGCACGCCTGGACATACATGCTTATCGCCCGGGGCAGCTCGATAAAACCCTCACTCTCGATGAGAGACTCGATGGTGACCGGTCCGGGATCCTCCATAATCAGATAGCGCTTGCCGCTGTCGGTGGTGCGGGCATCATATACGGTGAGCAGATGCGGGTGCGTCTGTGCCACCAGAATGCTCGCCACTGTCTCCACCGGCAGTAGCACCAGGGGATCGTAGAATCCCGGATTGAGGATCTTCAGCAGAAAATTGCAGTTGAGGTTGGGATCATAAGCCCGTAGCGCTTTATAGCGCCTGGTGCTCTCCACCAACTCGATGATCTTGAAAGTCGAGGTGATCTCGGGATCGAGCTCGAGCTCGGCGACAGCCTTTTCGGACATCAGGTGCTCGGGCTCGCCTCTGGAGCTGGCGTCGGCAACAGCCTGATCCGCCTGGCGCGCCGAGTCGGCGGTGGCGCCGGGACCGTATTTGGAGCAAACCGGGCATATACGCTTGTCCGGCGATTCGGGTACACTGACAAGCGGCGAGCCGCAACGGTCGCAGGATTCGACTAATTTGACGGGGGGTGGCTCGCCGGGGTCGCTCATGGGCTGTGGACAGGGATTGCGGTCGCTTAGATGTTGATGCTACTTGCCATATTACTTGATAGGCGGGCGGGTTTTCGATCGTTTTTCTCGAACAGTGCCATCCCCGACCTGGATCGAGCCCTGTCGCTCAATCCCACCGAGCGTCTGCTCTTTATCGACAGGGCGACCTGCTACGAGGGGCTGGGGAGCACAGGAAGGCTCTTGCTGATTATCTGCTCGCTTTGAAAGACACGTCGAATCCGACGCCGGTTTACAAGCGGTAGGCGGAGACGTGCCCGAAGCTGGGCACGTCGGAGCGGGCTTCGTATTACGAGAAGAAGCTGGGCACCGGTGGGGATGGGAAGTAGGTGTTGGAGCTGTTCGTGGTTGTCAGGGGACGGGAATGTACCCGTCCGGGGGTGTGGAGCGTGCCGGCGAAGGCGGTATGCTAAACTACGAGCCTAAGGGCGGTTAGCTCAATGGTGGAGCACTTCGTTTACACCGAAGGGGCTGGGGGTTCGAGTCCCTCACCGCCCAAGTTTCTTGAGGATCGGCATATACTCTGGGCTAGGTCGGGGCTAGGCTAGAGATGAATTTTCGGGAATTTTCAGATACCGATCTGGTGGCACTTTCCGGCGACGGTTTCGCGATGAAACCGTCTCGTTGTTTCTTCGTGGTAACGAAGGACTGGAAAGGCAGATGGGGTGGGTGATTGCTCAGCTCTAGTCTATAGAGTACTTTGAAGGATTTCTTTCAAGAATCCTCAAATTCATGAAGAGCAGGCAGGATGCACTGGTGGATTTGTTGTGAGATTGCTTGTGGACTATAATGCTCTGTTGGCTCGGCTTCTGCAGGAATGATATGTAGTGAAGCTATTGACGTCAGGCGCGGCCGTCCTGCTTGAACAATTAACAAGAAAGTGCAAGAGACTTCGATGGGCTGTGGCGTGGGCGTCTAGCAGCTTTTCGCTTTTTGAAGTGTTGAAAGAGAATCAGCATAAAATCCATCAGATTGTCGTCGGAACACATTTCTATCAAACGCATCCCGATTTTATTGATGAATTTCTTGATAATGAACGAGTCAGGTTTGTTCTGAATCCAGAAGGGGTATTCCATCCCAAACTTTATCTATTTGAGCATGGTGATGACAGTTGGGATTGCATTGTAGGGAGTTCGAATTTTACGAAGAATGCATTCTCTCGGAATTATGAAGTGTCGGTTCACTTCGATTCATCGGATGTGGAGGACAGAGACGTCTATGAGCAGATTGATGCTTGTTTGAATCATTGTTTCTCTAATGGCAAGACTTTTAATGAGAATAGTCTTGCGGAATACCGCAGTATTTGGAAGAGGCAACAACCTCGACTGGGTAAATTGGCTGGGCATTATTCCGTATCTGATGCCAAGGAACTACCAAAGGTGTCACCATTGGAGGTGCCGTTATTTGTTATGAAGTGGTCAGATTACTTCGATTCAGTGAGTATTGATCAAACTCACACTATTGAAGGTCGCCTGGCCGTCTTGGAAGAAGCCAGGCGATTATTTGAAAGTAGTACGCACTTCAATCAGCTCGATGATGATTGTAGAAAAGGAATAGCAGGATTTCTTAGTCGTGGTGCTCTAGACTGGAAGTGGTTTGGTAGCATGCAAGGGCATGGTTACTTCAAACGCGCGATTAGCGAGAATAATAGCGAAATCTCTGCTGCACTTGATGAAATCCCTTTGACTGGTCCGGTTACTCGCTTACATTTTGACAAGTACTTAAGCATCATCAGCAATTCCTTTAGAAATGCAGGTATAGGAACAATCACGCGTTTGATTTCGATGAAACGCCCAGATTATTTCGTTTGCTTTGATAGCAAGAACAGGGACAGGCTCTGTAGCGAATTTGGGATACGAAAGAATGTGTCACCAGACATGTATTGGGATAAGATAATTGCGCGCGTTCTCGATTCCAACTGGTGGAATTCACCCGAACCGACATCACTATCGGAGCGACGCATTTGGCGATGTCGGGTCGCGTTCTTAGATGTTCGATACTATGAAAGTTAACGAGAGAGGTGATTTTAAGCAGATATGCGAGTTGTTAGATCGAAAGCCGATCTTCATCACCTTCGTGCGATTCTTCAAGAAACCCATGAGATAGCGCGAGAAAACCTTAAGACTGTATGTCAGGAACCCAACCTTCTGATGAGACTGAAATTCGACCGGCTGGGATGTGATCCTTTCGATCCGAGCAGTCCTCAGAATCTTGCTGAACAAATAGACCTTCATGCCACTTGCCTTACTGCTATCGACGGGCTAGAAATTTTAATGAGTCGTCATACCGCTGAATCATGGATATTGAAACCTGGACATCGCAGTACTGGACCGGATATAGAGAGCCAGGAAGGAGAAGTCGCCGCAGAAGTGTTCGCCGCGGTCAGGAAATCCAATAACGAGAAGTTTGTAAAAGACCTGTATAGGATTAGAGAATTTACCGGGCTTCATCGATATCTGATTTATCGCTGCCCCAATGAGCCTGAAAGTGAGTCGGAGATAGATGGCGTGACTGTTATCTCGCTTGGTTAACTGCGGTTCAAAGATTTCATTTAGTGTGGTGGCGACATGGGCGGAGAGAATGGATGTGCTGAGTTGCCAGGATTGTCAAGCACCTCATCTTTGCTCATATCAAATCGTTTTTGTAAGCTCGGATCCTTCTTTGCTACTTGCCAAGTCAACTCTTCACTCTTCAGAGAGTGGATCCAGTAATTTAAAAAAAACTCGGAGCTCAATTCCAGAATAAGCAATCCCAGTGAGGCAGACAGGGCAACACTAAGGAGCCGGCGGCCCAACCTCTGAGTCTTGAAGTCTTTCTCCTTTCTGTCCTGCTCCGAGCAGGAGTATTGATCGTAGGCGGTCTCGAAATCAGCTTGTTGCTTTCGGCGTTTTTCCTCTCTTCGGCGATTTTTCAGCCTCGCGCTTTCTTCTAGCCTCATCATCGGCTCTTTCCTTGTCCTGGTTTTTCTTCTCTGCGTTTTCATTCTTGGCATTGTTAGCTCGGCTCGATGAGCCTTGACTATAGGAGGTAGAGGATCGTGGTTGGTTTTGCCAATCTCGCCAGTGCTCCTTGAGCTTGTCCTTAGCGTTGTTGATCTTTTTCAACTCTTCCTCCGCTAATGCTTTATGATGCTGGCTGGAGACCCGGTCTGGGTGCCAAAAGATTACGAGTGTTCTGTAGCGCTGCTCGACTTGATCCCAGGTGGCGTCTGGTGGCAGTCCAAGAATATTGAAGTATGGTGTCAGGTCGATCATTTGATTAGTCCTTTCTGTTTGAGCCAGTCGAGAATCTCTTCCGTGCTCATGTGTCTTGGGGTGGTGATGGTGATGACTTCAGGGGAATGGTGGTGCGTCTTATGTTTGCGGCGCTCCTGCTCTTGTCGCTTCGAGCGTTCCAGCTCTTCGAGCTCCTGGGCGATGCGTTTGCGCTCATCCTCGTACCTTCGTTTAGCCTCTTCAAGAAGTCGCTCTTGTTTACGCACCTCTTCAAATCGAACTGGCAGGATCTCGGTGAAGAAGCAATTTGCGATGATTGCCAGAAGGAAGATATGAATGATTGCCGGTATCAGTGGATTTAGAATCGGGTGGTGCTTCTCCTCTTGGATCTCGACTCCGTATCCGAGGACTCGGTCAATCTCGGTGGTGGTCTGCCGAATGAACTGGAAGCAAGTGCCGACATTCTTGGTTTCATAACCATATCTAATTTGAAGTTTTGTAGCACCGCTATCGGTGACCGAACAGGTTACTTCAGCTTCAACAAAGTGCGGGTATCGTTTTGTAGATTGCCGGATGTTCATGTTGTTATCTGCTTCGAAAGATTGAATCTCTTCGACCCAGCTAATGCCATACACCAGCCGACCGGCTTGCTGATCAATCGTTCTTGGTCTCCAGCTTGATCCATAAGATGTCGACCGTTCGGCGAAGTAGTCGGTCAGGAGCGCTAGCGCCTGCTTCTCTGTCAAGCTGTATTTCCTTGGTGTCGGATTTAGCAGGTTACCCTCTGCTTCTACGATTTGATGATGAACAAACCAGAATGCCCAGGTTGCTCCAATAACTCCAGAGAGGAATGCGGCAGTCTGGTGATGAAAGATAAAATTGCCCAGGGCACCACATAGGCACCAGGCAGCAAAAGCAGCAACGAATGGAATTATCCACATAGTTCATTACCTCCCGAACAAATCAAGGTCAGGCGTATCCCGATCAAGCGGGCTGCTTCCTTGATTCGTTCGACTTTCTAATTGATGATTTGATTGCCGGTCGTCCGTTCTTTGGCCCTCGGTCGGAGGATTCGTCGGCGGTGTCGGCTGTTTGTAAGAGCGCTTCTTTCGAGGACCGATTCTGCCTCCTCTTCGGACCAGCTCTTCAATTGAATGGGGCGAAGCCGTTGGCGGCGGATAGCCGGTAGCAAGCTCATACTCTGACCAGTGCAGTTTCGAGACTTTCACCGGCTTGGTAGTTGGAGTGAATATCAGAACCAGATTCTCATCGAGGGCCATAAGCTCGTCTGGGGTCATCAGAGGGCGGGGCATGAACCTGTCGACCACGTGACCGTTATCGAGAATCTGTTTCTCGTGGAATGTTCTTGTGCCCAGGGCATCTGACAGGAGCCTCGCTTGCTGAATCTTTCTGGGTCGGAAGAATATCGAGGTTCCTGGCTGGCTTAGAATGATGTCGGCTTCGGTGGTTCCGTAGACCTTCTGCAGCTGGGTGTAGTCCTGGAAGCCGAGGACGGCAGAGATGCCTGTCTTCCTGATTATGGAGAGCGCGTCGGACATCCCCTGGACGTATCCGAAGTTAGTGAACTCATCGAGGAGAAGCGCTAGCGGTCTCTTGAACTTGAGATTGAGGGCTGTATCGAGAAGGAAGTTGAATGTGAGGGCGGCGATGGTTTTCATGTCCGTTCGCCGGGCTGGAACCGAAAGGTAGAAGGTAAACAGCTGGTCTTTGAGTTCATCTATCGAGAAGTCCGTCGTCGATGTCAGTGTTACCGCTTGTGGTGTCAGCCAGGGATTCAATCGACTGAGCAGCCCGCTTACGACTCCGTGCCGGAAGTTCTCAGAGGTATTCTCGAGGAATCCGTCGTACTGGTCGGCGGCAAGTTCGCTAGGAGAGTCATTCATTACACGCTGGATTACCGGAGTTCCTTTGAGAAGTAGCCACCTTATAGCTCCGAGATGTCCGAATTGTTTGTCCGCGGCTGCGGCGTTGAGAATAAGTGAGAGGAGCAGGAACTTCTCTGACTTGTCCCATACAGGGTCGGAGCGAGAACCGGGAGGGATTGTGTTTCTGATTATCAGATCTGCTAGCGCCTCCGCCTGGTCGACTGTTCGATCTTCTGGTGCGTATCGGACGAGGTCCACCGGATTGATTCTCGTTGATGTCATGTCGGTCGGGTTGAACCAGTAGATTTTGTGACCTGCCTGCTTTCTCCATCCAGCTGTTCTGCTGAATAGCTCGGGTACCTCGGTTCCGCTCGTAGCTTCCGTTACTATCATCGACGAGCCGAGTCTTTCGATAAGATTCGGGATGAAGAAGCCGCTCGACTTTCCTGTGCCGGTCGCCCCGCATACGATGGCATGGTATGGAGTGAGACGTTGGGGAACCGCCAGGAACTTTCCTTGATGTTTAGTTAGGAGAAGCTGATCTGGGACCAGTCTCTGCGTTACATATCCTGCAGTTACCAGGTCGTCCGTCGTTCCGAATTCGGCAGAGCCATATCGGGTGTCTCTGTTCTCTTCATTTAGAGTCTTTGCTTTGTCCGCTGCCTCTGCTAATTCCTTGACGATGGAGGAACACCTTTTGGAGCATTCGAGCTGGCTGTTCGAGTATTCTGATTCCGAAACAGTCACCGTGACGTTTGAGTCGTTCTTGCCCGGTGACCATGAGATGGTCGCTTTGAATTCATATCTCCATCTAAGCCTTCCGTGCTGCTCCGATAAGCTCTCAGTGGCGATCACTTGTCGGAACTTCGGTGAAGCTCTCTGGATCTGGTAGCTCAGTCCTCCCAGGACCGTGCAGATAACCTCGGCGACATCCTTGTCGTCGGCAAGCGGGATGATTAGCTGTTCATGTGTATTTGATGGCATGATTATCGTCCTCCCTGGATATCGAGATCGCGGTCACGGTCTTCTCGGCTCGGGCGTTTTCGTCGTTCTTCCTCTGCTTGCTCAAGCCTCTCGATGGCTTTCTCGATCTTCTCCAGTAATTCTTTGTGGGTTGATTGGCTTTCGGTGCCAGAAGGTTTGCTGAGGATGTCCTTAATCTCGTCTCTTCGCTCCTCAAGCTCTTTCTTGGTTTCTTTCAGAGGGTCTCGACGGTCTTTGAGGTCGATCCAGGAAACAAGTGTTCTTGCGATTCCTGCTGCCGACATGAACAGTCCGAACGCCGGATTTGCCATGGCTCTTATTTGTGCGTCTGGAATCCAGCGACTTTGGTTCAGATTCTGTGAGCCCCTCTGAGTGTCTTTGTTTCTCTCGAAGGCAAGCTCATTCCTCTCTATCTTTCTCCAGAGAGCCAGCTCTCTTCGCTCAAGATTTCGTCCGCTGTAGTTTCGCTCGAACTCTTTTTGTCTGCGCTCGATTGGATGATTCCTGTCGAGCCAGCGGTCGCCGTGCTCCTTCATGGTCTTGTAGTCATCTTTCGAGAAGCGGACCATCTTTCCGTTCGCATTCTTGCCGAGTACAACTACATGAATGTGGTGATGGTCTGTATTTCGGTGCTCTACTGCGAACCATTTCAAGTCGGTGCCTTTTGCTTCGTTGAGACCTTTCATCACCTCCCGGGTGAATTCTCGCGGGTCTTTCGGATTAACATCCGGGGCGAGCGTCAGCTTGTGGATAACGACGCCCCTTGTTTTGAGCGCTCGGAGCGCTTCTCTTACATCCTTGCCGTCGATTTGATCGCTCTCTTGATTGAAGAACTCTCTTCCTCCCTCCTCCCGGTCTGGTCCTGGTCGGTGCTGGATATATTTGATGTGCGCCAGGGCTGTTCCGAAGGCGGTTTGCTTTGCGATACCGAATGAGATACCGCGAAATTTCTTTGAGTTCACCGAGATGTATGAGTGTCTAACAATCATCTCTTGGGTTCCTCAGTAATCTTCTGGATTACCTCTCGTTCCTCTTGAACCAGTCTCTTTCGGAGCTTGGTTTTCGCCTTTGTATTGCAGGCTTCGAAGAGGCTCTGGGAGTTGTCATCGAGAAGTGACCATTGAAACTCGTAGAGTGTTTCGGTGGCGACGCTCAGTCTATAGAGCATTGCCGCCAGACGATTGGCAGTGTCCTTGAGTTGGCTGGCGTAGACACTATCGCGCTTCTCATTCTTGATAGCTTCATAGTGTTCGAGATACCAGCGAACAGCCTGTCGCAATATGGTCCCTTTTTGTTTCCCTTCGAGCTGCGCGACTTGCGCTAGCCTCTCGCGGTCGGTTGATGTAAGGTTTACTTTGTATGGAGTGTAGACTCTGGGTTTTGGCATGTGACAGCCTCTCTTATTGTTGATGGATAGGCGGTTGGGAAGATCGACAGCCCCTTATCGTGAGAATCGGATGTGGTGGCAGCCCCTTAAACCGTCCGCCTGAAGGGCGTTTACCGCGCGACGCAGTCTGCGCTTTATCTTGCCTTACCGACTGCGTCGGCGCGGCGATGCCTTCGGCATCAGTGCCAGTGAGTCGCGTGTACCGCTGTGACCTGGGGGTGTATGTGGTCTGTTCCCACCGGCGTAAATCGAATTAAAATTGATGAATCCTTTTCAGTTTCTGCTTCGCAGATGGTTATTTGTTCAACCGGCTGGAGTGAGATTTGCTTGGTTCGCCGAGGGCTTTGAGCGCAGTTGTTAGTCCACTAATTGCCAGTTGAATTCCTGTAGTGAGCAGATTGATTGCTAGAGTGAGCAGCCCCTGGAGGAGAGATCCGGCAATTGCAATTGCTGGTCGGATAACTGAATCCGGGTTTCCTCCGGCGACTGATACCAGTACGACTGCCATGAAGAGAAGAAGAAAGATAGGCTCGACTATTGTGGTCAGTGATGGAAATTGCATTTGTCTATTCCTGATTGTTCATTGTTCTGATGAAGAGGGAAGAGAGCCCAGCCCCTATGAGGAGCTGAGCTATCCAGAATCGTTAATCGAACACGATGTCGCACGGGGCGTGGTCAGATCGCGATGCCTCATAGGTGTGCTTGCGGATGAACTTTCGCAACTCTGCGATTGAGATCAGATTCCGCTTCTTGATGCGCACCAGTGAGAGGCGTCGTGTCTTGATCAGCCACCATACTTCGTGAGTTGGGATGCTGAGAAGGTCAGCTGCTTCAGGTATGCTGACGAGCGAGAGTTCTAGAAGTTTGTCCATACTTCTACTCCATTGTTTTGCTTTGATAGGGATGGAACGAGCTAAGCTCTAGAGAAGCCGCTTTCAGTGCGGCGCTCAATAAACGCGTCCAAATCAGACTTCTTGTACTTGACCAGTCGGCCAATCTTCACAACAGGCAGATCATATCGCCGAGTGCATTTCCAGACGGCGAGCGTGTGCTCTGTCACACCGAGGTACTCCGCAGCCTGACGGCGCGAAAGCAGCTCGGAACGAAACGAGCTCGTAGCCGAGGCAGTATTCGGTTGTTCCATTGTTCTTATCCTTGCGAATAGTTCGCTGTTGGACCCTGCTCAGTCAGTGACGTGTTAAAGGCAGGGTGTTGAAAAAGATGATTGAAGAAAAATAGCTGCAGCGAAAAGCGAGAAGGTGGTTTAGCAGTTTGAACAGAAGCGTATCTGCAGATAGGCTCTGGGTTGAATCAGGTCGCTAATTGCCAACCTTCATGAAAGACTGTGGGGGTGCGTGTTTGTTCCCACAATTCCTATTCTATACTCCGAGGTGCATTTTTGTACTGGGGAAAAGGATAGGATTCAAGGTGGTGAGTTAGAGATATTCTTCGTGGTCTTCGTCGAATCTTAGAGTACTGGCAAATTTTATGAAGGCTTCAATGCTATCTCGAGAAGAGCTCTGGTGAAAGGCCTGAGAAATTTCAAGCTTCGGCCAGTCTAGGAAGAAAGATACAATTACAATAAGCCGTGGATGGTGTTTATTGAGATAGTGACTGACATTGTCGATTAAAGGCCAACCTTCCTCTCTCTCATTCATTGAGTGCATGTAGTAAGGCAGAATCCTTTGTCCTTTGGGTTCATCGTGTTTAAATTCACCCAAATAGTAAATAGCTGAGACTCTGTCAATTCCAGTAAACTCCGGTGGCAATCCCGCATATTTGAGTGAGCGGAGGCTATAGAAATGTTTGGTATCAGTACCCTCGGGCATTGAAATGAGATAATGTTTACTGTTCCAGTCTGGAGGCGAAATATCCCTTCCAGCCAGAGGACCTCCAACGTACTTACTATGTTGCAGTGTGAGTTTCATTGTTGTTCCTTACAGTTATACTTCAACCGAGATTCATTTTACCCCCTGCTTATCGCAGAGAACGTTATCGGTATCTCTCAAGAAGTTATTTTCATATATTTCGTGGCGATCAACCCCCGCCAGCTTTCCGCAAAGGGCGTTTAGAGAAGAGTCTCTCTAAGAGGCTCTTTGATAGGGAATTTTTCTCAAACCGAGTACAGGCAGTTCACAGGAAGATTGTGAGCGAAGTCTTGCTTCTTCCCGGGTAGTCTGGTTGTGAAGGTTCTCGTTTTGGTGTGGTAGAAGTTCCTATAGGCATCCATATGAGTCTGAGCTGCGAATTGTCAAGGTCGGGAGGTATCAATTAGTGGCTCTTTCCAGAACGCTCTATAATCTCAGGATAGTCTTGAGCATATCGGAGTCACTCAGATAAATGGCAGAGTCGAAGAATCTCAGTGAAGTTCGCAGGAGGCTGTCATTCCTATACACCAGCATTGAGAAAGTGCCCGAGCTAGGAGGAATTGACGCACAGCATTTTCTAGTAGAGTTGCTTCATTTAGCCGCGTACCTTTTCAAAAGGAGAGGTTTGTCCGGTCCTCAAGCTGCTATCTTTGCTGAATTAATCATGAATACCGTAGATATATCGGATGACGATCTGGTCGAGTTCCTATCAGAGCTTAGGTGTTTGGTCAGGGAGTTTGGAAACTTCTTCTCAAACCCTCCCATGGAGTTATTCTTGATCTTACTTCAGTACGACAAGATACATGCTTCTTCCTACGCGACGCAGCTCAAGGAGTTGTACAGTTCGGTAGCTAAGAATGCTCTTCAAGCTTCTGTTTGGCGTGCCGGTGATGAGCGGGGCACTTATCGAGTCTTGACCTTGCCTAAATCGGAAGAATTCCAGAAGGCGCTGAATATTCTTGAGGAGACATGGTGTTTAACGACACGGAAGAAACCAAGCAAAAAGTTAAGTGTCACCGACAGTGAGGCGAGAGCCAAGATCGTAGAGTATATCGGTAGTCATTGCCGTGCAGAAATCTTTGCTGATTCTAGCCAAACTGACCAGATGATCAGCTTGCTGGACTTAAATCCTAGGGATTTTGAGTTGTTAATAGGCCGCCTCTTCGAGCTGCTTGGGTTCCGAACTGAAGTGACCCGGCAAAGTAGGGACGGTGGTATTGATTGTATCGCCGTCGACTATAGACCTATGCTGGGAGGGAAAATTGTCATACAAGTGAAACGGTTTTCTGGAGTTGTCGGAGTAACAACAATCAGAGAACTCTATGGCGTAATGCAGCATTTACGAGCGAACAAGGGAATTGTAATTACAACTGGAGGATATTCGAAATCTGCAACGTCTTTTGCTCAAAACAAGCCAATGGAGCTAATTGACGGCGATGCCCTGTTGTCACAGCTTCGAAGAGTAGGCCTCAACAAGTACTACATCTGATATCAGACTGGATAGAAATCCATTGTAGGTAAATTCCTACTTTTCATGCCGTAGCCGGGAGTTATATTCGGTAGCTTTCGTGAAGTTCGTTTATATAACTAATCGGTTTACAATAGAGAGTCTAGGTCGCGACAATCGTGGGATCAGTCCGAGCTAGCATATCCCTACACTACATTGAAGGCAGCTCTTCAGATTGGCTCAAAAGAACTCCCAGCCAACTCCTGCTCCGCCGACTGGGCCAATTGGGGCAGACACCGGTTGTGATACCGCAGCAGCGTAGCGAACGCGCGAGGATCTCGACTTATATGCTATGGCTGCTCCAACTGCCACCTGGGAACCGTAAATTCCGGTTCCCAGGCTGACGGTCATTTTTCCTGGTCTTGGATCGCGCATTGCTGTGACCATAGCGGCAACTCCAGCAATTCCACCATAGGAGTTTCGTCTGATTCTGGTTATCCGGCTGTTCAAGTCATTGACCCTGCCGTCGGTATAGGCTATAGACTGGAGGTATCGTTGATTGGTAAAGTTGTTCGCCTGCTCGACTCCTTGCGCTACCTGGTTGTCGGTATATGTGATGGATGTTTGAAGTCCTGCTGCAACCTGTCGATTGGTGAACGCGTTGGCCTCGTTCAGCGTGTCGGCTCCTGCTGTCTGTAGTTGGCTCACGTTTACGGCATCGGTAGAACCGACTCCTGCGGCTACATTAGTCACTCTGCGCTCACTTCCTATACTACCCACCGAGACGGTATTGATTTGATCCGCAACCGAATCACTTCCAAGTGCGACACTATTTGTGGATAGTGCTCTTGCTCCGTCGCCGATAGCTGTGGAGTTGCCAGCGAGTGCTTGAGCGTTTTGCCCGTATGCAGATGCGTTTGTTGCGGTTGCTTGTGCTCCATCGCCAACTGCAGTCGTGCTGAAGTGCGTAGCCTGTGCATTCAAACCGATGGCCGTTGAGGCTTGTCCTGACGCAAGGGCTCCGGTGCCTCCGGCGAAGCTATCGGTACCGGTGGCTCTGGCATTCAAACCGAGTGCTGTTGAGCTCTGTCCGGATGCCTGAGCAAAGCTCCCGAGGGCAGTACTATCGGCGGCGGCTGCTGTGCTATTTTGTCCTACCGCGGTGGATCTAATTGCTTGAGCCTGGCTACCTGCCCCCAGGGCGCTAGCTGCGAATGCAGTTGCGCGGGAGTTGTCTCCATAGGCTGCGGATGATTCGCCAGTCGCCTGTGAAATTGTTCCAACGGCCGTACTAAATGGTCCTGTTGCTCTGGTTCGTTCTCCGATAGCCGTCGCTCGAGCACCAATTGCTTGAGCATCGCTGCCTACCGCTGTAGTAGACAACCCTTGCGCCTGAGCCAGACTGCCTACTGCGGTGCTAACGAAGCCACTAGCAGAAGCTCGCTCTCCCAGGGCCGTTGCCTGCGCATCTGTTGCCTGGGCATTGAATCCGAGCGAGGTAGACTGTTGCCCAGTTGCCTGTGCAAAACTTCCCAGCGCTGCACCGTCCTCAGCTGAGGCTGTGCTGTTCTGACCCAGGGCCGTAGATCTCGTTGCTTGAGCCTGACTCCCTGCTCCTATTGCTGTTGCAGCAAACGCAGTAGCTCTTGAGTTATCACCATAAGCTGCAGATGATTCGCCAGTAGCTTGTGAAATGGTACCCATGGCGGTGCTGAAAGATCCAGTTGCGGTACTTCTCTCACCTACGCTGGTACTGCGAGGACCGGTTGCCTGAGCAAAACTTCCAACAGCGGTACTATCGGCGGCGGCCGCAGTGCTATTTTGTCCTACTGCAGTGGATCTAACTCCTTGAGCCTGGCTACCTGCTCCTAGGGCGCTAGCTGCGAACGCAGTAGCACGTGAGTTGTCTCCATATGCAGCGGATGACTCGCCTGTAGCTTGTGAGATCGTTCCAACGGCCGTACTGAAAGGGCCTGTCGCTCTGGTCCTCTCTCCTACAGCAGTTGCTCGAGCGCCAATAGCTTGAGCATCGCTGCCGACTGCTGTGGTCGATAGTCCTTGTGCCTGAGCTAGACTTCCTACTGCGGTGCTTACAAAGCCACTGGCAGAAGCTCGTTCCCCCAGGGCCGTTGCCTGCGCATCTGTTGCCTGGGCATTGAATCCTAGAGAAGTAGCTTGTTGTCCAGTTGCCTGTGCAAAGCTTCCCAGCGCTGCACTGTCTGCTGCTGATGCGGTGCTGTTTTGACCCACTGCTGTTGATCTGATGTCTTGAGCCTGGCTTCCGGCGCCTAGTGCAGTAGCAGCAAACGCTGTTGCTCTTGAGTTATCGCCATAAGCTGCAGATGATTCTCCGGTAGCCTGAGATATTGTTCCGACTGCGGTACTGAAGGGACCAGTTGCCCTTGTTCTTTCTCCTACAGCAGTTGCTCTTGCTCCGGTTGATTGAGCGTCGCTACCGACAGCGGTAGTCGAGAGACCGGGTGCTTGGGTTAGACTTCCTAGCGCTGTACTGTTATTTCCTGTTGCGGAACTGTTAGCTCCGAATGCTGTGCTGTTCGTGCCTGGTGCCGTACTATTAAGTCCTATGGAAGAGGCGTTAGTACCACCTGTGGTATTTCCATAACCGGAGGGACCTTGAATGTTTGTACCGCCAGCACCGTTTCCGAGTAGAGTTTCCCCTTTTGCCAGCGGGCAGGTGACCAATTGGATGAGCAGCATGAGCCAGACCAGGCAGGTTCGGTATGCAGTGAAATGAACTCTAAGTTTCGACATAGTAAAGCAACCTCTCATAGATTAAGGCAGGCTTTATTGTCTATTCCTATAGTAATTAAGTCACCTCAATGCCAAGAGGTTTGGTGTTGAGTGGTTCCGAGAAGTAGCAATATGAGCTGGATCTATTTATTTTTGCTTTTTGCTTCGCACTGAAATTTAATCCAACTAGTCAATATTTGAGGAGCTACTGCACGTATCTTGCAGTCAGAGACCGCGCCTTGAGCTGAAAAGTTGGTAGGACCACGAGCCATGATTATGACAAGTGATTTGACAGACACTTTGATTCGGTGTCGTCGTATGATGAAGCTTGTGAAGTTGATTGTGATAGCATCCATCCTCGCTCTGCAAGTCTTTAGCGCTGCTTCGGCGAAGGACGCATATGTAGCGACGATTGCGCCCGACTTGAAGGTGGTAAGTGCTGAGTTTGGGGCGTTTCCGGCAGATAAGGGGCCGGGAGAGCGGAAAGGGAGAGATGTTGTTTTCAAAAGGACCAACCATGTAAAGGAAGTCGGATTCTCTTACGGCTGGCGGATCAAGCTGGACACTCCCCGTAAATCAGTGCGGGTCTATGAAATCTGGGATGACCGCGAGTCGAAGCCTGGTAAGGGCGAGTCTGTCGAAATTGTCGATGGCTATATTTATCAAGACTGGGATGTCGTGATGGGAACCCGGAAAGGGAAGCATACCGTCGAGGTATTTCTCGCGGGGGTGCCGGTCAAGAAGTTCGTCTATTTTGTTCACTGAGAAGCGCAGAATTAGAAAGACATGAGCTGTTTTTGAAGGTTCAGAAGCTCAGCTTCTTAGTTTCGACTTTCTCGCTCCCATCGGAGTATCGAAGGATTGTGCTAATTTTTCCTGGAGCCAGCTCAGGGTTCTTGTCCATCACCTTTCTCTTGACCAGATCGTAAGCGGGGTGATCGACTGGATACTCTCTTCTTGATTGACCATTCACCACATGCACGATTTTCTCGTCCTCTGCCCTTATGGATATGGTCTCCCAGAATACGGTGCGTATCTGATTACTGTCAGAGGAAGAGCTATTTGTCATTCAACTTTCCATATTCCTTCGTCGTGATCTCAACGCGTCCCCCTTTGTACATTTGGCGAAAGCAGATTTTTCCAGGGGCAAGGTCTGGGAAAGTTTCTCTAAGCTTCTCTACAATCTGAGGGTAGCGCGGATCATCTGAATAATATTCGAATTTGTTAGTTCCGTTGACGACCCTTACTATGCGGCCATCGGCCTCATTCATCGATGCGGATTCCCAGAGAACTGGATGCTCTTCTGGTGGCTTACCGTCGTCTTCCAGTTTGATCTCTCCTCGCATAATTTTAGCGAGCATGGAGTTGTCGTCAGGGCCGAACGCTTTTGACTTGTTATCTTTTGCATCTTCTGACATTTAGTTCTCTCCTCCAAAGACGAGGTCCCAGATTCTGGGAAATGCTTTCTGAATCAAAGATTGCTCTTCTGGAAAGGTGCAGCCTCCTAGCTTACAGGCAAGAACCTGCGCAAACAATTCTTGTCTGACATCGGAACTGTCAAGCAAGTAAATATCTTGAAGCTTGCCCAGTTCCTCGACCGTTAGCTTTCCTAGCAGTTCTCCATGATCCAGGTCATTCAATTGCTTAAACAGATCGCTGTCCGAGAAAAACTTATCGTTAGTTCCAACGAGCTTATCTATCGCATGGCTTAGTTCATGGCGAAAAATTCCGGCAGTATTTTTTACCAGACTGCGCTCTCCAGTGTACCGGTCAGTTGTGGTGAGGGCAACAAATATCCCATCACCAATTGGTTCTCCCGCATCATCAGAAATGGTGACGAAAACGCCGCCCAGTTGCTCAATGTATTCATCAGTGACATCCAATTTAGCCCTTTTTAGAATGTCGGCAACATCAGTCATACTCTCTACAATTCTGACCCTTCCGTCGAGGTATCCTTTAATTACTGCCTGTCTTATCTCCTCCGGTAATTGTTTTACTGCATCGCGAATTTCTATCGCAGAAGCGTTATAGTGCAGCATCCGCTCGCCAAAGTCTTCTGGTACGGGAATAAGCTCGTCTTTGTCGCCTTCCTCCGCAAGAAGATGGCGCCTTTTCGGGACCTTCCCGGCAGACAACTCGTCTAGTTGGGCAGCGGTTCTTCCCAGATTGATGTCGCCATCTAGTACTTGCTGAACAGTATCTTGTATAACTTCCTCAACTGCGTCGGCGGCCTTATGTGCTTTACCACCAGCCAATACAGACAGCTCTCTCGTCTCTTTTGCGACAGTATCCAGTATCTTCGTAAACTTAGGGGCTTTACTTATTATCGAAGCACCGCCGGCTGTAATTGCTCCTTCTGCAAGTAGTTGAGTCGTTAATTGAGATACTATTCGCTCTTGCTCTCTGGGTGGAAGTTCAGACCATTTTTGATTCAGGGCATCACCCACCATCGCTACATCTCTAAATGGCTTGGAATAGTCCCCAGTGAACCCGATGTTGAAGAGGTACTGATGTGCGGCATTGAAAAGCTTCACGCCACCGACGATGGTTTCGCCCAGAGCTTGCCCGAACTCTGCGCCCATTTTTCCGGCCCGCTCCTCGTCGTTCAGAATGAGCGCCGCGCTAAAGTCGGCGATTTTGGCTAGATTGACAGAGACCTCGCCAATACCCTGGACAGTCCCGATAAGGCGTCCCCAGGCTCGCTGGTTCTCGTCATGCTGATACTGATTAATGCCGGCTGCGAGACCGGAGCCGATAATCTCGAATTGCTTATCGATAGGAAGCTCGGCTATTCTGCGGCCTGCTTCCAGCCAGCCATCCGGCGTATTCTTCAGTTGAGCCTCTTCTGTTGCCTCAACATTCTCAGAAACATTGATCTTGAGAAGCACCGAACCGTCTGAGTGTTTCTCAGCTACATTCTGCGGTATCTTGAGAGTGCCACCATGGTTCGGATCTTCTGGATCGTACTCATGCTGATTAAGAAGCTCAGCCGGATCTTTTCCTGAAGTGGTTGCGGCTTCCTGAAGTTTCTTCTCTATGTACTGCTCCGTAAACTTAACTTCCATCTTCGCGGCTTCATCCGGGGTGGCTGCGTTTTGTCTGGCGGCTTCGAGACCTCTGATATATGAAGGATGAGGATCGCTTGCTTTGGCGGCTTTCTTATCAGAGACTTCCGCTACATGCAGAATTCTCTCTCCATCATTCTCTTCTGAAATTTCCGGACGGCCGAAGGTTTCGCTTACATGGCTGCGGGCTGTGGAAATTAGCCCTGCTCTATCGAAAGCACTTTTCTTCTTTTGAGTTTGTTGGAGGTGTTCGGGCATGTCGGCCTGGGCCTGCTCGCTGCCTGCTCTGGAGGCGCCCTGCTCAACCCTCGATTCGCTCGAGACTTCTTGGGTTTTGGACTTCTCGGATTGGTCAGCCACAGACGTGAACCTGAATAATTGCCGCTATTCTAGTATATGCCCATCTGATCGGCCAGAGGTTAATGTCTTACTCAGAGCTTCTTTAACAGCGTGGATACATGGGCGGCGCGTCGCTTGAGTGGTTTTCTATCTATCGGTGCTCTCAAGTCAAAAGCATAGGCTGGCTCCAGAATGACCTTTTGAAAGCGCTCATTCGCTGACAACCCGGGCTGCTCTGGATTGTTTACTAGTGCTTCAATATATTGGTCCATACTCTCTTCTAATCGACTGAATCGCCTGGACATGATTTTAAGCTGGTTTTGATTGGCTAACTCCGCTCCTTCTTGCGCAAACTTAAGAGCGTCTTGATAGTCTTTTATTGTCCAGAGTGCTCGTACCAGGTACAGTGTGGATCTCAGGAGCGGCTTGGTCAGTTCGAACTTCTTTGCCGTATTCACGGCAAATTCCAATGTTACTACGCAATGCTCATAGTGCTTCGCTTTGAAGAGTGCCTTTTCCAGATAGTTCGCGCTTCTTATGAGGCGTTTCGCTTCGCGCAAATCTCGGGGCGGCGGCGAAGTTAAAAGCGTGTCCACGAGTTCATCAACATTCACTTGCTGACCTGCGGAAAGTGCTTCTGCTTGCTGTCTGATTAACTTGTGAAAAGATGGTTTGCTGGCATCATGCTCCATGCAATCTGGCAAAGTCATTATTGGTTCCTCATAGCGTGTGGAAGTCTGGTGGTAGCAGATTCGCTACCACAGATTGGAATGGCTCTGAATATTCCCGGGCTGCTGAGTCAATCCGGCGCGGATTATTCCAGTCTAAATTCGTTTTCTGCCAGGGCATACGGCGAGCGGAAACGTTCCTCGCATCGCTCCAATTCGGACCTTCAGTGCGGCAAAAATCTTCGATACGTCCTCTTCGGTGTAATCGTAATTTGACTTGTTTGATAGGTTTCCAATTAGATGAAGAGCCTTTACCGCCCGATTAACTCGTTTATTGGCTAGTCGTACGAACTTCTCGCGATCTTTGGTACGCAAATATTGCCCTCCATGTTCGTATATTTGCAATATATACGAAAGGGTTTACCATGTCAACAAGATGGACTTTGCGATGTATGCGCAGATTCTAGGCTAAGTGCTTATTCAATTTGCAGATAAACCAGAAAAACGACAGAAAAATGTCAATAAAGCGACTTAATGATATACTGGCATTGTGAATCAAGGTGCATAAATGCTATTCAGGCTGGAAATCGAGAATTTCTACTCAATCCGGGACCCTCAGGTTATTGATCTAAGGGTTGGTCGGTCGGTGTCCGACAGTCCCGGCCGTTTATCGGTGATTGGGCCGGGTATGCCTGAGCGGGCTCCTAAAGTTGTTGCAATCTTCGGGCAGAACGCTTCTGGGAAGTCGAATGTATTGAAAGCTCTATCCTTCCTTGCGTGGTTCGTTCGGGAGAGTTTTTCTATCTCACCGGATGGCAATCTTCCATTCAGTAGATTCCTCGATGAGAAGATGCAGAGTGAGCCCACGCGGCTGGCAGTATGGTTTACGGGACCATCCAATCCGCTCGATATGGCCAAGCCAGAGCCGTATTTCAACGATTCGAGCATTTACAGATACGAAGTCGTCCTGGGAGGACCAGCCGGCAAACCGATAAAGGTTTTGTCCGAGACGCTGAAATACTGGCCTATCGAATCTAATAAGCAAGTCAGGCTGTTCCATCGAGACGAGGGTGGGAAGGTGAAAGGACACAGAATGTTCGGTCTGTCCGGCTACAACCTTCCTCTAGAGAAGATTCTTCGGGATAACGTGAGTGTTATATCAACCCTTGTGCAGTTGAAGCACGAGATTGCTCTATATCTCTGGAATCTTGCCGGGCAGGTTGTATCCAACATATTGCTAGATAAGGCAGATTTCGACGATCTCTCGGTCGCGCAAATGTACAAATTGAACCCAACCCTGCTTGATGCCTTGAATAGAGAGATCGAGCGTATTGACCTGGGCATCAGAAAGCTGGATGTTCTCGTCACCGCCAACGGTCCTATCTTCACCATCGATCATAGCGGGCTTGATCAGCCACTTCTCTTTCCCTTCGAAAGTCATGGAACCAGGCAGTTCATCAAGATTTTTCCACTGATTTTTCAGTCGTTGGAGATGGGCGGCATAGCGCTTATAGACGAGCTTGATCTGTCAATTCATCCGCTTGTAATTCCAGAGATCCTTCGGTGGTATTACGATCCGGAGAGAAACCCTTACGATGCACAACTCTGGATAACCAGCCAGGGAGCCTCGCTACTGGAGGAGCTTACCAAGGAAGAAATCTTCTTCTGCGAGAAAGATAGTCAAGGCCGGACCATGACCTATGGATTAGGCGATATTCACGCGGTCAGGCGGACTGACAATTTTTATCGTAAGTATCTTAGTGGCGTATATGGAGCGGTGCCGAAGATCGGATGACCAGAAGTCTGATGAATAGGCGTCGTCGATTGCGTCCACAGCGGCGCCGGATATTCCTTGGTTGTGAGGGTGATAGCGAACGCGGTTATGGAGCCCTGCTGGGTGACCTTCTTGAGGAGCGAAGGCAGGATATCCATCTCGATGTTGTATTGCTCAGACCGGGTGGCGGCGATCCGTTTACACTGGTAAAACGGTGCGAAGAGCATTTTATCAGGAACGCAAGACGAGGCAGTCCAGCCTACATTCGTAGAGCGTTGCTGCTCGACAGCGATCTTAGAGGACAAGATAGAGCAAGGGATCAGGACGCAACTAACATAGCACGAGAATTGGGGTTGAGGATGATCTGGCAGGAACCTTGCCATGAAGCATTCTTGCTAAGGCATCTCGAAGGATTTAGAGATAATCGGCCAACATTACCACGAGACGCTATGACTCTTCTTCAGAGGGCTTGGCCGCAATACAGGAAAGGCATGGCGGCAGTGAGATTGCGTGAAAGAGTTGGCTATGAAGATGTCTTGCGAGCTGCCGAGGTCGAGAATGAGCTTGCGGAATTCCTTAGAGATATTGGCTTCTAATGCGACACTGTACAGTGACCGGCGATGTATGCGGCATTGTTGTATGTATACCCGGCCGGTGTCAAGTAGGGGTTGACAGTGATGACCTCGTGGAAAGGTGCCGTCGTTGTTATCCGGGTAACCTGTGTCAAGCTTCGATGGCGAAGAAGAAGTGAAAAAGCAGTCAGCGATACCATCTGGTATCGCTGACTGCAAGATATCGATGGAAACTCAGTTCCAGAGGTAAGAGTTTGATTCTCTGAGGCTGGTGATACCATTCGAGCTGACGATGATATGGTCGATGACATTGACACCGAGGAGTTCGCCTGCTTTGATGAGAGTACTGGTGACATCGATGTCTTCTCCGCTGGGAGTGAGCGAACCGGCAGGGTGGTTGTGAGCCACGATGATTGAATTCGAGTTCGCTAGCAGAGCGGCCTTAAACACCTCTCTTGGGTGAACCAGGCTCGCGGTGACGGTTCCCTGCGAAACGATATGGTAGCCGATCACATGGTTCTTGGCGTCAAGATGGAAGGCAACGAAGTGCTCGGTGTCGTAAAACTTCATCGGCTCGACGAAACGCTCGATGTCATCCGGGCATCGGATCGATTGTGGTGTCGCGCCTGGTTCCTTGATGAGCGCCAGCCGCATCTGCGGAACGATATATCGAAGATGTTTTTTCAATGTCCGGGTGTTCATCTCTATTCCTCCTGTTCTAGGTCTGCGCCGCGTAACCCCTGCGGCACTGCCGGTGAAGCCCGAACCACGGGCTCCGCTGTCAATGCCTGCCGTCAGGCACCCGGAGGGCGTGGGCATTGACAGTGGGTGGTCGGGCTTAGGCTCCTAAGCCAGGCAGGGGAGGTAGCAAGCAGACCGGTACGGTCGGCAGAGATGGCAGGGAGAGAAAAGCGGAGATGGGAGCAGATAGCCAGATGGCGGCATGGTCATCTTTGTGGGTTAAAATATTGAGGTTCCTATGTAGCCTAGAAAATAATCTCTCGACTGCGCACAGAGAAAGAAATGAAACTTCCAAAGACATCTTATAATTGGGCAATGAAACATCTTCAGGCAGAAGGGGACACGGATTTGTTTCCTTCTTTGTTCGAAGTTGAGGCCATGAAGAAGAATTGGCCTCAGCTTCTCGATAAGCTGGCTCAACTGGACGTATCTAGCTATACATGGCAAAGTGGACGTTCTTTCGTAGTTCCAAAGGATCGTTATGTTTTCAGAAGAGGTACGCAGTTAGAACCGCTGGACAGTCTTGTTCTTGCTGCATTTATAAAGAGTGTTGGTAAGAAAATTGAGGCCGCTAGAGTACCGATGTCGGAAAATAGGGTTTTCTCCTACAGATTCTCGCCTGATAACCATGGTCGATTCTATTCTCAAACAAATGGTTGGTATGACTTCTGGAAAACTTCATACAAAAAAGCTTTACAGAGAAAAGATAGTTGGGTTGCTGTAGCAGACATAACTGATTTCTATAATCAGATTTATCACCACAACTTAGAGAACCAGGTTGAAGATGTGTTAGGGAAGGCAGAGAAGAAGATTATTACCAAGATGCTTCAGAGTGTTTCTGATAAAGTTTCTCGAGGCATCCCGGTAGGACCACATTCGGTGCATATTCTGGCAGAGTTGGCCTTGAATACGATCGATGGAAGTTTGAACTCGCGTGGTTATGACTATTGCCGATACGTCGACGACATTCATGTTTTTTGCGACTCGGAGAAAGAAGCAGAGATTGCACTTTATGATCTGGCGGAGATTTTGGATCGACAACAGAAACTAACAATTCAAAAGCAGAAGACCAAGGTCATGAACAGGCAGGAATTTATGGAACTTGCATTGGCCATGTCTGAAGACAGACCTCTCAACCAAGAAGAAAAGGAGGTTCTCGAAATAATTGCGAAGAAGACTAGCTCCGATCCATATCGGCAAGTAAGTTTGGCTACCCTTTCTGCAGACGAGTTATCGAAGTTCGGGGAGAAAGAGCTAGAGTCGCTGTTAAAGATGTATCTGAGTGCTACGCCAGTCGATTATGCTCGGGTGGGTTGGTTTCTTCGGCGATTGTCGCAAGTGGGTGCTCCAGGAGCTTTGAATTTCATTCTAGATTCTCTTGAGGAGTTTCTTCCAGTTCTAGGAAATGTTGGCAGATACGTTATGGCGGCAGCGCCTAACTATGATGGAGACGTCACGGAGCTTGGTGAAAAATTATTGAGAGCGCTAGATGATAAGCTGCTACAGCACAGTGAGTATCTGCAAATAATCCTTCTGCATACTTTCACAAATGTTCCAGCTTTGGATCATGTAGAAAAGATTACAGCTCGTTACTACTCGGCTGGGAGCGCTTCAGTTAGACGAGAAATTGTGTGCGCAGCTATTTCATCGAGTCAGGGTCATTGGCTTCGTGAGTTAAAGTCTGATTTTGCGAATTCGGCACCATGGCTAAGGCGAGCAATTGTTGCTTCTGCAGCCAGATTCCCAGGTGATGAAGGAAAGGTCTGGACGAGGCATGTGTTTGCAAAATTGGATACCATGGAGCGCATAGTCAGCAGGTATGTCTTCAAAGAAAAACTGAAAGCAGACGACGTGAAGTTGAATTAGGTTCCTTTGGTCAGTAAAATCGGACAGCAGAACAGGCAATCAGAACTAAGACTGGTAGGAATCTAGAGTGCCGGAATCAGCAGTTAGCAATATGGCATTGTGCCGATACCTGAAGGAACATTACTGTATTGCTGTGCTTCTGACCTTGCTGCGGGGCGACCACTTGCTCTAATCGATGGACCTCAGTGGCGACAGAAGGAACGCATCTAAGGATAGCGAAAGAAAAATGCAGGGACGAGAACGCCCCTGCATGAAAGACGTATGTAACCCTATCAGGTGGACTTCTTCCTCGCCCTCTTACTAGTCACTTCATCAGATGTGCTCTCCCCATCAGAAGTTGGCTTCGGCCCGCAGAGATGAAACCCAGAGAGCTTAATGACCGGCTTGGAGATAGTCACTTCCTCATCTTGCACAGATTTGGAGTAGGTAGATATAGAGAGCCTGCCGTTGACAACGACTTCCCTGCCTTTAGTTATTGTGCTTAGAACTCTGTCGCCGAGCCCGTTCCAGGCAACGACATCTACCCACATGGTCTTTTGCTCATCGGTATTGGAGGAGTATTCTCTTACTGCAAGGGAGAACCTTACGACTTTATTTCCAGTGTCGCAGAATGTCTTGACGCTGGGAGTTTGACCGACGTGACCCACAAGAGTTACTGCATTATTCATGGTTTGGAAAACCTCCGTTCGTGTATTTCGTGCCCATCTCTCAACACAAGCGCCAGCCGCAAAGCGCTTTTCGCAGGGTGCAAGGACGCGCCAGCGCCCTACAGGGGTTTGCCATTGCAGCATCGAAAAGTTGTGGTAGCGTTCAGCACGGTAAATATAAGCGACAGGGGGTTTGAGCAAGAACTAGCAGAAACTGCCAGTGGTGCCTTGGTCTATCTCCCTAACCCAACTCCTCCGGAATCCTAAGTAGCAGATGGTTAAATGTTCTCAAATAGAAAGAGAGAACATCAGTGCAAAAGCTCGAAGCGACAGATAGCTCAAGATGCCGCCAATGCCACATCTTCTTCGTCGAGATAATCACGATTCACAGTTCCTTCTACTTCGATTTCAGGCTCCGAAAAGGCAACCTTGCCAGCCCAGCGCGGTAGTTTGATGAAAACTTGGAAGTCGATGGTATCACCATTGAAATCATCGTCGTCTAAACTGACTCCGGAGTAGGTCCCCTTTACCGTGATGTAGATCTTGTTGGACTTTTCATCGACCTCGACTTCGTCATACTCAATTTCTTCGAAGAAAGCATTTACTGATTTGATCACGTCCGCCAGCTCATCATCGAGCTGAGGACTCAGATGCTGTGGCAGATACTCATCAATTATGTATTCGCCAATATCATCGCAATGCCAGACCTCACCTTCAAATAGCTGTTCCGCTTGAAGGAAGTCGGCAAGCTCGTATGCTAGATCCATGCCGGAAGGAAGAGAGTCTGGCAAATTCTTCAAGCATCCTTTCCGGTCATAGATCATCAACTCATCTGGAATCAAGATCTGAGCGTCGCTCAGCTCTTCGATCGGATGGGCTTTATCGGACAAGAGAGCCGCATGGCTCTTATAGCCGAAGAAGGCAGCGACAAGCTCTCTGGCATGCGAAGCCTTCAGCCCTGGGAAGCGCTCGCGAAGATAATCAGAACAAGATTTGGATACGTTGTCGTCCATTAGACACACCTCGTTGTCATTTGCTGGTCTTTTGAAGGTAGAGAAGAGTGTTTAAGCACTACCACGCCAGCGTGACTATACGATGATGTTCCGTAAAAGCACGAAAACGTGTTCTAAAGGCGTCGTCTTTTTGGCCGCTCTTAACCATGGCGATCGACTCCTCCAAAATCTTATCACAGCAACTCAGTTTTGGACTGGGTGAGAAATGATCTTCGGATGAGCGGAGATGCTCTCTGGTAAGAGAGCTAAGCCTGGCTGTCAGGAGAACAAATTAAACTGCGAAATACTTGTCAGCCTGCAGGCAAAGCTCTGCCAATCCCAAAATAGGCAACAAAGACTCCTGCTGACAAGGCGCTGCAGTATAGCTGAGTGGGCTAAACGAGCCAGACTTGATATACTCTTAAGCTTTACGAGATACGGCTTCGGACACGAGATGGGTCGATACTCCAGGGTGTCAACGAGTTAGTCGATAAGGAGCATGTGGCAATGATAGCCACAACAGGATTGGAAAAGCGAAAGAGAGATATCAAATACAGTTTGTCGTTCACAACTGGCACTTTGCTTCAACATGAATCTGTGAAGCTTGCAGCACTATATTTAGAATTAGGTGAATGGAACGCTGTACGAGACAAAGTTATCGCTGAAAATCTTTTACAAAGCCGGACTCTGAATACACTCAAACGTCTCTGTAGCGAAATCATTTCTCGTTTGAAGAGGATGAGTGAAGAAAGAGCTTCTTTTGCTAGTGGAGGGTAATCTACAAGAGCAAGGGTATCTCCTGTGGCTGGCTGTTTGCCGAAGATATAGATTTATAGCTGACTTTGCTATTGAAGTCCTTCATGAGCGATACATTACTCTGAAGCCGGATTTGACCCACGATCACTATGATTCCTTCTTCAATCAGAAGGCAGAATGGCACTCCGAAGTGGAGAAAATCAAACCGGCAACGCGAAGCAAACTGCGGCAGACTCTTTTTAAAATGCTTCGAGAGGCTGATCTCCTCTCAACAGCCTACTTGATAACCCCGGTGATAATCAGTCCAAGAGTTTGGAGAGTCCTTTCTGAAAACACTTCCAAGAATATTTTGTACTTCCCGATATCAGATTCCGAATTTAGGGAGGCAAGACCGTGAAAACAGATATAGCCACTATGTCTTTGCCTGATAGATTAGAACACCTCTTTATCGTAATTTCAGGAGAGCGCTTTCTCAAAAAGCAAGGTCTCGGAAACGAAGTACCTTTCTTCATTTGTCCATTTCAGCCTCAAGAGGCTGCTGGGATGGAGAAACTGAGGAGACAATTAATCAGTCGCCTTGAGAAGAATGGCAAAGAGGCATTGGATATCAACCTCTATGACCTGTCCATTGAAATTCTCAAAGAGCGTGAGATATGGGAACAGATTCTTGAGACGGAAGAGTCTGTGACAAAGGAACAGCTCAAGGAGCTTTTGCAAGGTGTTCTAGATCCAGAGGCTCATCTTGTACCTGCAATAGTGGCGAAGATGAAGAATGCAGATTTCGATGTTCTATTTCTGTCCGGCGTTGGAGAGGTTTTTCCCTACATTCGTTCGCACAATGTCCTGAATAATCTGCAGAGCTGGGCAAAGGAGAAACCTACCGTCATGTTTTTCCCGGGTGAATATAGACATTCACTGGAGTCCGGAGCGTCTCTCGATCTCTTTGGAAGACTGCATGACGATAAATACTACAGAGCATTCAACATATTTCATTGCGAAGCGTAAGAGAGGGAAGCTGCATGAATCTCAAGACCATTTTCAAAGAGCCTGTTGATCGTCCTATTGAAGGTGTCATAAAAGCTGACGATGAGGCGAGTTTGAGCCTTGAGATAAAAGAATACGTGCTTACCAACGAGGTTGAGAAGCGACTAGAGACTTTTCTTGAAGCCTACAACAATTACGAGGGGGCTAATGGAGTCTGGGTTTCTGGATTTTTTGGTTCCGGTAAGTCTCACTTGTTGAAGATGTTGGCATTGATAATTGAGAATCGTGAGATAGACGGAAGATCCGCATTCGAATTGTTTTTACCCAAGTGCGAAGACAACGAGATCCTGCGTGGTGACCTCAAAAAAGCAGTTTCGATACCTTCCAAAAGTATTCTATTCAATATAGATCAGAAAGCGGACATCATTAGCAAAACCCAGGTCGATGCGCTTCTAGCAGTCTTCGTCAAAGTGTTTGACGAGATGTGCGGTTACTACGGCAAACAGGGACACATTGCCCAGTTCGAGCGTGACCTTGATAGTCGCGAACTCTATGAAAAGTTCAAATCTAGTTATGAGAAGGTGGCTGGAAAAACCTGGGAGAAAGGGCGGGAGCAAGCACTACTTGAAGCGAAGAACGTCGCAAAAGCTTATGCAGAAGTGACCAACGGTGATGAAGACTCGGCAATGGGTATTCTCGATAAGTACCGCAGCCAATACCGTGTCTCTATCGAAGATTTTGCTGAACAAGTCCACGCCTACATAAGACGCCAATCCCCTGACTTTCGTCTGAATTTCTTTGTAGACGAGGTTGGGCAATACATAGCCGACAATGTCAAATTAATGACAAACCTTCAGACAATAGCGGAGAGCCTGGCTACAAAATGCAGAGGACGTGCATGGATCATAGTGACCGCTCAGGAAGATATGGGAACAGTTGTTGGCGAAATGGGCAAGCAGCAGGGCAATGACTTTTCGAAAATTCAGGCAAGATTCGCCAACCGGATGAAGCTAACCAGCGCAGATGTAGCTGAAGTCATTCAAAAGCGGCTGCTTGCGAAAACCGAAGATGGTCGCAATTTCCTTACCACCATTTACCAGGCACAATCCAACAATTTCAAAACCTTATTTGACTTTGCAGACGGTTCGCAGACATATCGTAACTTTCAAGACCTAAATCACTTTATCTTCAGCTATCCGTTCATTCCATATCAGTTTGCGTTGTTTCAGTCTGCGATCCACAGTCTCTCCCAACATAATGCTTTTGAAGGAAAGCATAGTTCTGTTGGGGAGCGATCGATGTTAGGGGTGTTTCAGCAGGTTGCGACCAAAATTGGAGAATGTGAACTCGGCCAGCTAGCCACCTTTGATCTTATGTTTGACGGAATTCGCACCACCCTAAAGTCAAATATTCAGCGATCAATCATTCAGGCTGAAAAGCATCTTGAGGGCTTGGATAGTCCGTTTGCAATTAGACTGCTAAAGGCACTGTTCCTGGTCAAGTACGTCAAAGAGTTTAAGCCTACAGTTCGCAATCTCTGTGTCTTGATGTTGGACGGCTTCGACCAAGAGCTCCCAGCTCTAAAAAAACGCGTTGAAGAAGCATTAAGACTGTTAGAGGACAAGAGCTATATTCAGCGCAACGGAGATCTCTTCGAATATCTCACCGATGAGGAAAAGGATGTTGAGCAGGAGATTAAGAACACAGAAGTAGAATCCTCAGATGTTTCGGCGGAGCTTGAAAAGATCATCTTTGATCAAATCATCAAGAACCCCAAAATTAGATACGACGAGAACGGTCAGGATTACCCCTATTCCAAGAAGTTAGATGATCGATTATTTGGACGAGAGAAGGAGCTATCGATTCACGTTATCAGCCCATTTTGTCAAGATGCGGAAGATGTATCTGTTCTTCAGGGGCGCAACATGGGAAGAGACGAGCTCATGGTAGTAATGCCTGCAGATGAACGCGTCATTCGAGATTTAATGATGTATAAGCAGACAGAGAAATACATTCGACAAAATATGTCGACTACTCAACAAGACGTCGTCAAACGCATCCTGAATGACAAGCAATATAGCAATCGGGAAAGATATGTAGATTTACAGGACAGGGTCAAGATCTTAATGGGAGGTGCAAAGCTGTTCGTCGCAGGGAGCGAGGTAGATCTCGGCTCCGAGGACGCTCAAACTCGCGTAGTGAAGGGATTTCACGAACTGATTTCCCGGGTCTACCCAAATCTTCGCATGTTACGCGGAATTTCTTATACAGAAAAGGACCTGACGAATTGCTTAAATCAATCACAGTTGAATATTTCTGGGACAGATAGCAGCACGCTTGCTGAATCCGAACAGGAAGTATTTGCGTTTATTCAGAGCAATAACAAGAACAGCGTGCGCACAACAGTGAAAAATCTGATCGAGCGATTTGAGCAGAAACCATACGGATGGTATTACGCGGCAATATTGTGCACGCTGGCGAAATTGTGCGCTCGCGGCAAAGTTGATGTTCGTTCAGACGGTAATCTCCTAGAGGACGAAGAACTAGAAAGGTCTCTTCGCAATAGCCATGAACACGGAAACCTTGTTGTGGAACCGTTAATCGAGTTTACCGGATCTCAAGTTAGGGCACTGAAGGAATTCTATGAAGATTTCTTTGATGACCAGCCACGCTCCACTGAGGCAAAAGCGCTTGGCAATGAAACCAGTACTAGATTCCAGGAACTTATAGAAAACTTATTCAATTGGAGAAGCAAGCGTCGCAATATCCATTCCTAGGTGCACTAACTCCGGTGATAGAGAAGTTGAATGGAGTGACCGGCAAACAGTATGGCTGGTACTTAACTGAACTCCCTCGTCAGGAAGACGAGTTGCTTAAAATGAAAGAAACTGTCATCGATCCGATTTTAAAGTTCATGAGTGGACCGCAGAAAACGATCTTTGATTTTGCGCGTAACATCGTACAAACTCAAGAGCCTAATTTCAGTTATGTCGAAGGCGAAGAAGGAAGCCTGATAATATCCAGTTTAAATGATCCGGAGTGCTTTAGAAACAATCATATGCAAGACCTGAAAAGGTATGTTGAACTGCTTCAGGAGAAACTAGGTGCTCAGGTAAATGTTGAAATTGCAAATGCGAAAGAGTCTGTCGCAAAGCTTAAAGACCGACTTTGCGCAATGTCCGAGTTTGAAGCACTAGCTAGTGAACAGCAAGAACAGATCAAGAGTTCATTTGATGATTTCAGTGGGTCTATCGAATCAGAAAAATTGATTGCTGTCGTCCGCGATTCGCTGCGTCAATTTGAGGAACGCAACTACCAGCAGTTATTGTCACAGATGGCAAGCTGGGCTCAAGCACCATCAGGTGAAGAATCTGCTTCAGAATCAGATGGAATAAAACAAGTGAACGAGGGTGAGGCAAGCACCACGAATTAAGGCTGAACCGAAAGTAAAGTATATTGCTAGCCGTGCGGTAAAGGTCTTTCGAGAAAGCATGGCTGGAGGACGAAAGTGATGTGGAGCTCTATTTGAAATCTATGCGTGAAGCCTTGATGGAAGAAATTAGGAAGGGCAAGAGGATACAAATATGATTGAGCCACTCGAACAGAAGATCGCAGGAAAGATGGAAACAGCGAAGCTAAAGAAGTTTGCACAGAATGCTCGCCGTAGTTTGTTGGAGCAGGTCTCGGCAAGGTTGAAACTTGTCTTGGCAGAGAACAGCACAGCGAGGCGGGAAAACGCAGAATCCATCAAGCAGCTGGAAGAAGCCATTAAGAGTTATGGCAAAGACCAGGTTGTAGAGCGTGTGGCTTATATCTGGTTTAATCGTTTCTGTGCTCTGCGTTTCATGGATGTAAATCGATATACTCGCATCGGAGTGGTTTCGCCCATGGAGGGGCAGGTCCAACCCGAAATTCTTGCCGAAGCCAAGATGGGGCACATCGACGAGGAGATGGTTCCCGATAGAATTCGGCAGCAGATATTTGCTTTGCTTGAGGGTAAAGCTACGAGCCAGGATTCGCAAGGAGAAGCTTACCGCCTACTTGTAGTTGCTGCTTGCAATTATTGGAACAAGGCTATGCCAGTCCTATTTCAGCATATCGATGACTACACTGAGCTTTTGATGCCTGATGATTTGCTTTCAGACCAGTCTGTCCTCGGGCAGACCAGAGAGGCGATGACGCCTGATGTCTGTGAGGACGTAGAGGTAATTGGTTGGCTTTACCAGTTCTACATTTCAGAGAAAAAGGATGAAGTATTCGACGGTTTAAAGAATAACAAGAAGATCACGCCTGAGAACATCCCAGCCGCCACGCAGCTCTTCACTCCACACTGGATAGTCCGATACTTAGTGGAGAACTCTCTCGGCCGTCTATGGCTGCTTAATCGTCCTGGGTCACGACTGGTCGAGAAAATGGACTACTATATCGAGCCCGTACAACCAGAGAATGACTTCTTGCGAATTAGTTCGCCAGAAGAGATCAAGATTTGTGATCCGGCCTGCGGCTCCGGCCACATGCTCACCTATGCCTTCGACCTCCTCTACGCCATCTACGAGGAGGAAGGATACGAACCAGCCGAGATTCCGGAAAAGATTCTCACCCACAACCTCCATGGTATCGAGATCGACGAACGCGCCGGGGAGTTGGCCGCTTTTGCCCTGACCATGAAGGCCCGCGCCAAACAGCGCCGATTCTTTAGCAAGGGCGTCAAGCCGAACATCTGCGTGCTGGAGAATGTTCGATTCGACAAGGGGGAACTGCAAAACTACATGGAATTTGTCGGGCGAGACCTATTTAACTCGCGGCTACAGACCACCCTGCGTCAGTTCGAGGAGGCCCACAACTTCGGCTCTCTGATTCGTCCCGATGACACCGCTTTAGGCGGGGTGCTCAAAATGCTGGAGTCAAAAAATGTCTCTGAGCATCTGCTCCTGAGCCTGACCCATCAAAAAGTGCTGCAAGCACTAAGGCAGGCAGACTACCTGAGTCCCAAGTACCATGTAGTAATTGCGAATCCGCCATACATGGGCATCAATCAAATGGACGATTCCTTGAAGTCATTCATCAGAACACACTACAAGGAGGGTTCGGCTAACTTCTTGGTGCTTTCATTTTACGTAACCTAGGTTTAGTAGTGGGCGATGGAGTGGTAGGAATGATAACTCTAAGCAACTGGTTGTTCCTGTCCGATTACGAGGAACTTCGCGAAGCTGTTCTAAAAGACGCCTTCCTCAATTTACTTATCGATAACGGACGAGGCGTCTGGGGCTCTGACTTTGAAAGCTGCGAGTTTATCCTTCTCAAAAATCAGACTCCAACTAGCAGAGGTCTCTTTAGGCGTCTTTTCAAACGAGAGCGCGAAGTTCAGTCTAACGACGAGCTAATAAGGAACTTTTTCAATCCTCAGCAATATCCTGTTTATAGTCGGACAACCACCGACTTTAAGAGCATTAGTGGTAGTCCAATAGCATTTTGGCTCGGAGATGAATCCTTTCGCGTCTTTCGCAATTCACAACCGCTTAGCGAACTGGCTGATCTTAAGGTCGGATTACAGACAGGCGACAACGACAACTTTCTGAGATACTGGTTTGAGGTTGCCTTTGATGACATTTCATTTGATGGACCAGGTCCTAAACGCTGGTATCCATATTGCAAAGGCGGAGAATTTCGAAAGTGGTATGGTAATGCATTTTTGTCATTGACTGGAAGGATGATGGTACGGATACGCAATTTTAGGGATCGAATGGCAAACTCCGCTCTCGTCCTCAAAATATGTCGTACTACTTCCGCGAGGGTGCTGAGTGGTCTGACGTAGGTCAGAGCGTCATCGGTGCTAGGTTGCGTCCCCAGAATTATCATTTTGACGTCGTGGCTATGAGCGCATTCCAGAAACCGGATGGTCCATTCACAATTCCTGATATAATCTCTTACTTGAATTCGTGCGTCGCCGCTCAACTTATGAACGTTGTTGCTCCGGGAATGCACTACAACACTGGCTATGTAGGGAAGCTTCCTGTAAAGAGAAACTTCACTTCATCACGTGCACGTGCCATTGCCGATCAGCTGATTAACATTGCTAAGAGAGATTGGGATTCGCAAGAACTCTCCTGGGATTTCACAACTCATTTTCTTTTGCCGAATTCATTTCCTAAAGAGTCAATGGCGCAACAATACATGGAAGCAAGAGCGGCTTGGAACAGAGCCGCTATCGATACAATCACGTTTGAGACTGAGAACAATTCCATCTACATTACTGAGTTTGGCCTTGAGTCCGAATTCACACCTGAAGCAAAGCTCCGCGAAGTTACGCTTCTGAGGAACCCACGCTACCGATATGGTACTGGCAAAACAGAGGAAGAGTTAGAGAAGCTGCTTTTGTCCGACACAATGCGCGAGCTCGTCTCCTACGCTGTGGGCTGCATGTTCGGCCGTTACTCTCTGGACAAACCAGGGTTGATCCTGGCTAATCAGGGTGAGACTATCCACGATTACCTCAAACAAGTGCCGGAGTCCAGCTTCCCTGCCGATGACGACAACGTGATTCCAATGCTCGACGGTGACTGGTTTACTGATGACATTACAGAACGTTTTCGAGAGTTCCTCCGTGTGGCATTCGGCGAGGAGCATTACGAGGAGAACATCAAATTTGTCGAGCAAGGGTTGAACATCAAGGATAAGCGCAATTACAGCATTCGCGATTACTTCCTCAATGATTTTTACAATGATCACGTTAAGCGTTACAAGAAACGTCCGATTTACTGGTTGTTCTCTAGCCCCAAGGGCAGCTTCAATGCGCTAATTTACATGCACCGCTACCGTCCGGATACCGTCAGTGTTGTACTAAATGACTATCTGCGCGAGTTTCGCATTAAACTCAATTCTCACAAGAATCACTTAGAAGAGGTTAGCAGAAGCGGCAGTGCTTCTCAGACTGAAAAGACAAAAGCCTTGAAGGAAATTGAGAAAGTGAAGAAAATGATAGTGGAGATGGAGGACTTCGAGCGCGATGTGCTGTATCCATTAGCCACAGAGCAAGTAGAGATTGACTTGGATGACGGTGTAAAGGTCAATTATCCCAAGTTTGGTGCTGCTTTGAAGAAGATAGCCGGGTTGGAAGCAAAAGATGATTGAGGATGGTTTATTGATAGAATGCCGTATTACTCAGGCTCTTACTAAGTTGTTCGATCGGCATCGGATCGTGTTTTGGTATGACACCAAGGAGGAATTGCGCAGTGACTATGAGGCTTTTTCTCTACCGGGCGTCAAGAAGCTTGAGCTAAGTAATAATGAGTTTGGCATCAAGCACCGGATTCTTCGAGGCGAAGGAGACCAGAAGTTTCTGATTTATAGGGAAGGTCCGGCTCCTGATGATTTAGACAACTGGCTTCTTGATCTGCAGCTAGCCAATGTAGAGTTCCGCGCTGATAGGGTAGCACTGTGGTTGGCGGATCTAGAGTTAGGACACGAATTCACTGATATCGTTCAGGTGCATGAAGAGTTCTTCAAGGCAGCTAAACGCAAGGACGATCTGAAAGGTCTGCTAAATACCGATGACACAGCTGGACAGATTCGTCTAAAGATGTTGGCTGTGTGCGTTGGTAGTAAGGACAAGCATGTCCATATTGATGAAGTGGTCAGAAGTCTGCTTCAAGAGATGGCTGAAGGTAAGGACGAAAAGTTCAAACTGATTAACCGATGCGGCTTGGATGAGTTTCTCTGGGAACAGCTATATCGTCTGTATGAGTACCATTCGGAGGAGCGGAGTCTGAAGGATTTTCAAATTCGAGTCTTTCAGGATTGTTATGAGATGGATGTAAATCCTGATAAATACTCGAAGATCAGAAAAGAGGATTGGAGCGAGAAACGAGAACCATCTCGGATGTCTCAAGATGTTCAAGTGTTTCTGAAGCGCTGGAAGGATAGCCGGGTGTTTGAAGGCGGGTTTGAAGATCTTTCGGCCGATTCTGCAGAAGTCCTTGAAATTGAACAAGACCTTGCAAAGCGAGATTTCCGCGAGTTGGTGGAACTAGACTACTTTCAGCTCATAGATCAAAAGATCATAAGGGATCTTGTAAGAGCCGTTGCGGCGCGCACCATATCCAGTGGCGATGTTTCGCTCATCGTCCGACAGCGACGACAAGGTCATTGGTATCGCAAGTACGACCATCTTTACGAAGCGATTGATAGTGCGGCTCAGTTTATGCGAGCTCTGAGCGAAGCTGAGCTCAGTATGGAGAGTTTGGCGGATGGTGTGCAACGCTACAGTTCATTTTGGTATCAGATTGATCAGCTTTATCGCAAATTCACATTTCATGTCCGAATGTCAGGACAAGCCTCCCTTATGGCGGACTTGACCAATCAAATTGAGAATTTATACACCAACGACTTTCTATTGAAGTTGGGAGACCGATTTCAAACGTTTGTTGATACAGCTTCCAAATGGGAAGCTTTGCCTGTCCAGAAGCAGAAGACGTTCTTTTTTCGTTGTGTGGAACCCTTTCTCAGCAAGGACAAAAAAGTCTGCGTGATCATTTCTGACGCCATGCGTTATGAGATTGGCGATGAATTATTGAGTCTCATCAGGCGAGAGGACCGGTATACCGCGCAGCTTGAACCAGCTCTTTCGATGCTGCCAAGTTATACCCAGCTCGGAATGGCTGCACTTCTTCCAAACAGGAAGCTTGCGATTGCTGATAATGTAACAGGAACAGTTCTTGTGGACGGTCAAAGCTCTCAAGGTAAAGCCAATCGGTCCAAGATCCTTGCTCGGGCAGCAGGCGCTCGCGCGACGGCTTGCAAGGCTGAAGAGCTTATGTCAATGAAAGGCGATGACTGCAGAGCTTTAGTGCGTGAGCATGATTTGATTTATGTTTATCACAATCGCATAGATGCGACCGGTGATAAGCGCGAGTCTGAAGAGCGAGTTTTTGAGGCTGTAGAAGAGACCTTGCAAGACCTGATTAAGTTGATCAAGAAACTTACCGGGGCTAACATCAATAATTTGGTGGTGACTTCAGATCATGGCTTTATCTACCAGAATCGCGCCATTGAGGAGAGCGATTTTGCGGGAGTAGATCCTGAAGGCGAAAAGATTTTGTACAGAGACCGCCGCTTTGTACTAGGAAAAGGACTTGCTGAGACGGCCAGTCTACACAAGTTTATGCCAGAACAGCTTGGACTTACCGGTGAGGTGGAAGTACAGATTCCCAAGTCGATAAATCGCCTTCGGTTGAAAGGATCAGGTAGCCGATTTGTGCATGGTGGAGCATCATTGCAGGAAGTGGTGATTCCGGTGCTCAAGATCAACAAGAAACGTCAGAGTGATGTCTCTCTTGTCGATGTGGATATTCTTCGTGGTGCCAGTTCTGTGATAACGTCAGGACAAGTGGCGGTGACCTTATATCAGACAGGACCAGTAACCGATAAGATTCAACAAAGGGTTTTGAGCGCTGGTATTTATACGGAGGCTGGTGAACTAATCTCCGACAGCCACGAATTGACCTTCGACCTTCGTTCAGATAACCCAAGAGATCGCGAGCTTCCGGTCCGCTTTGTACTTACGCGAGATGCTGACAAGGCAAATGGCCAGGAAGTGATTCTCAAGCTGCGGGAAAAAGTAGCTGGCACATCGCATAGCAAGGAGTATAAGTCTCTCCGATACATGCTGCGGCGATCGTTCACTAGCGATTTTGATTTTTAGAGGATGGTGGCAGATGAACCAATTTGACC
>JADJWK010000003.1 GCA_016716405.1 Candidatus Melainabacteria bacterium
GGTTGTCCATGGCTTTGACGACTTTTTCCGGATCGAGCTTCTCTTTCACCGAGCGCTCCTCGAATTCTTTCATCCACCCACCGAAGCGTTTCATGTCTATGCCTGCTTGCGAGGCCGAGGTGGTGAGCCGATCCCGGGCTTCGGTGATGGACTCGGCGGTCATGATGAACTCGCCCGAGGCGATGCGGTCGAGATCGTCGGCTTTCGAGATGTGCCGTTTGTTGTCGTTGCCCAGATAGTCTATGTCGCCTCTTGCATCGACGGAGACATCGCGTCTGGTGTACTGCTTGCCATTGTCCCTGGTGGAGACGAAGTCTTTGCCGTTGCCGTACCGGACCCAGTCGGTCTGGTAGTCGCCGGCGGCGTCATCACGTGGCGCATAGTCTCGGAAGGACTTGAGCCCTCTGGCATCATAGGTGAAGTCGCGTCTGGCGCCGCTGGCGAATTGCTTGTTCAGGGGGCTATTGAGGGAATCGTATTCGGTGGTGGTGCGATCGAGATCTTCGATTACTCTGTTGCCACCGGCATTAGTGTATTCCAGACGACCGTCTGCTTTCAGGGTCAGATCGCTGACTCGGGCACCGTCATCCGAGACCCAGATATTGGTGTTGTTGTCGCGTTTCCATGAATGGGACTTCTCGGGCTTGCCGCTCTTCGTCTCGATAGACTCGACCCGGGGCTGACCCGAGGCGTCGGTCTTGTATTCGACCGAGCGGTGCCCAAGTTCGGAGCCCACGCCGGCCAGCCGCCCCGTGCTGTCGAAACTGCTGGTGACGCCATTAATGGTGACATCCGAGGTCGAGTCCTTATGCTCGACAATATGCGTCCCGTCTCTCAGGTCGTAGCTGAAGTCGCCGTTTTCTTCCACCCGGACGTTTTTGCGCTCTTCGGGCGGATTCTGATCCGAGATATAAAGGTCGCCCTTGCGGGTCCAGTTGATCTGTTCTGTCTTGCCGTTAATTTTGCGGGTTTCTTTAATAGACTCGACGGTCTTGCCTTTGAGATCGGCGTGAATCGAAGAGCCATCCGCGCGCGTCACGTCCACGGTGCCTGGCCAGATGCCTTCCTGATTTCTTTTCTGGGCTTCTTCGGCACTGAGCTTCTGGCCGCCGGCACCGTAATACTCGACCAACGGCTGGTTGGAGTTGTAGTCGACCTTCGTGAGGACACCGTCCGGGCTCATCTCGAAAGTGCCCGAGAAGTGACCGGTGATCTTGCCGGCTGAGTCGTACATGGTCCAGCTTGCCATCTCGCGCCCGTCTTTTTCCACGGGCTTGCCCGAGCTGGTGATCGGCGCCAGGCGCTTGTAGGTGACACCGTCGATGGTAGCGCGGGTGACCCGGTCCGGGTGCGCCTGATCGCCGTACTCGAACTTGTTGCTTGCCGATGTGTTGTCGCCGGCATCGGTTTGAGTGACCCTTCCGCGGTCGTCCCGGTGGTAGGTCCCGTCGTCCAGACTGACCGAGGCGGTAGACAGGCGGTCGGATTCGACGCTGACCTCTTCTTGCCCGGCAGCTGTGGTGCCGGCTCTTGATGCGTGGGCGGGATACTCGACGACGCCGTCGGCGGAGCGGCGGCCGGAATGTGCTGTGGTCAACGACGGGATATCGAGGATGTCGTTGCCCAGGTACTGACCGAGCAGATCCAGATTGGTCTTGCCGGAGAGCGCCGGGGCATAGGTGCCGGCGCCCTGGTTGTCGCCCGAGCTGTTTTTGGCAGGCATCGGGTCGAGATCGGCGAGCACTTGCAGCGCGGGAGCCTCTTTCTTCCTGGCCGAGAAAGGAGACGGCAGCTGGAGAAAATTATCCGTGCCTGCAAGATTGTCCTTCGGGATGAAGCCCGGGAGATCGCTATTGATCGGGCGGCAGACATCGCCGTCACAGATATAGCCTGGGGGTGAGTTCCCCGAGCTTGCTGGAGTCTTGTCGGGAGTTCCGGCTCTGGTCTCCAACCTGAGACCCGGGTCTAACAGGAAGCTCTGGAAACTTTCCGAATGGGAAAGGTCGGTCGAGCCATCGTGCACCGTCCCCGCATCGCGTGGTAATGCGCGGTCTGCCATAGAGGGTCTCCTGGAGGGGAAGGGGGCGCAGGACTGATCTGGTTAGATGATTGATCGGGGTAGATGATTGTATGCCTTAAATGTGGCGGAATTGTACCCGGGGCGGACGTTCTCAGGTTCGGTTGGGATATTAGGATGTCTGCTCAACAAGCCCGGGATCTGATACAGTTTCGAGTCCGCCAGGAACCTGAAAGTGAAGCTCGGACCCACCAGGCCTCTGATTTCGGCATGCATCGGTGGTGCATTTGGTCATACCCTCTTTCAGAGAATCTCGCCGGGACCCGAATACGGGAGATTATAAGTCCTTCCGAAGATAAGTCGCCGGCACTGGCGAGACGGGTCCAGTCATTCCAGGGGTCGCCTTTCAGAAAGCCTGGTAAGCCTGGTGAAGCGGCCGAGAAGTACGCGGAGCATCGACGCGGGCTTCGGCTGCCAGTCGATTACATCTCGGTGTCTGTCGAGAGCTCGAGGCAACTCGGGGGCTTCAAGTACCTTCGCAAGCCTATCGATTGAGCCAATTCCTGCCAGGGGCAAATTTCTTCCTGCGGTATGATGCTGAAGCAGGAGTGAACTGATCGGGGAATCTCTTGCGGTCGGGAAGGCGCTCCCACCAGGTATACCATGGACACGCCTGCATGTGACATGGCGATATTGGCGTTAGCCATATGTTGAACGGTCTGGCGGCGGAACTTTAGACAATGGTGTCGAGATCCGGAACTTCTCCCTGGCACTTCTCCTCGGCGCCTCCTCCAGCGCTGCCACTCGCTGACCTTGTTGCGGCCATAGGCCTCAGGCGTGGCACCATTTTTGCCTGGAGCCTGGGGGGCCCGTCGCCAGGGCTGGGCGACATCGTTGCGGCAGTCCGCTCGGGCCCTGCTGGCCACCTGGCGTCGGGATCGCGACCAGTGCCCCCGCCTGCCAGGGCCGTATGGCAGTGCTCAGGGGCGAATAGGTTGTGATCCCGGCACAAAGAGAAGCGGCGCTGCTTGCTCCAGGGGGGAGGAATGTATTCTCCGGGATTGCGCGCAACGAAACCGCTGGTCCACGGTAATACGCGATCCCGAAAGCCACCATGCTCCGTGGAGGCTTTGCGCAAGAGCTATGTCGTTATAGGTGGCACCATATGATTGTTACAATACTGCTCTACGCCGTCATTGCAGGAATCCCCTGCGCTTCAAGAGTCGACCATGCAAGCCGACGCGCCGGACCCGATTGCACCGGCCGGAGGGGGAATCCCAGAGAGCTTTCTTCGCCGACCTTCTCGACGATGCCGGCTATCCCATGACCGGGCACCGAGAGCTGTTTGTGTGCCTGCTTTGCCCCATTTCTCCGCGAGAACCTGGTGTCGTCCGACATGACAGATGCCGCAGCTGTCAATTATATCCACAGGGGTCGGTCCCAGTCCTGGGTTCGGGGGGGGGCCCCCCCGGCCCCCCCGGCGGGGGCCCCCCCCCCGGGGGGGGGGCCCCCCCCCCCCCCCCCCGGCCGGCCCCCCCCCCCCCCCCGGCGGGGGGCTCGGGAGCTTGCTTAGCTCCCGCACCGGTGCTGGTTGGCGGCTATAGGCTTTGGTCCTTTGATAGCGTTCGGTTTCGATCCCGGGGATCCTGCTTGTCTCCTGATGTCGGATGAATCTTTCCTGTCCCGGCGCCGATCACTCAGCGCTCGGTCATCTTCTCGAGGGCTTCGGGATAGCGCCCGCCTTCGATGTTGATTCTCGAGGCGGCGCTCTCGATCTCTTCGATGTCGCTTGCCGTCAGATTCAGCGCGGCAGCGCCGATATTCTCTTCGAGCCGCTCGATCCTGGTGGTCCCGGGAATCGGCACTATCCAGGGTTTTTTCACGAGGATCCAGGATAAGGCGATCTGGGCCGTGGTGGCATTTTTGCTTCTTCCAATCTCTTCCAGCAGATCCACCAGAGCCCTGTTGGCTTTCATGGCCTCCGGCGCGAACCTGGGCAGGGTGCTCCGGAAATCGGTGGCGGCAAAAGTAGCATCGGCTCCGATTTTGCCTGTCAGGAAGCCTCTTCCCAGGGGGCTGTAGGAGACGAGTCCGATACCGAGCTCTTCAAGCGTCGGGATGATATCGTCTTCCAGATTGCGCCACCATATGGAGTATTCGCTTTGCAGGGCAGTCACCGGTTGCACGGCATGGGCTTTGCGGATGGTGTGGGCAGCGGCCTCGGAGAGACCGAAGTGTTTGACCTTGCCGGCCTCGATCAACTCCTTGACGGCACCGGCAACCTCTTCTATCGGAACGGCGGGATCGACCCGGTGCTGGTAGAAAAGATCGATAGTGTCGACTTTCAGCCGCTTGAGGGAAGCATTGCAGACTTCTTTTATATGCTCCGGGCGGCTGTTGAGACCGAGCCATTTCTTCTTCCCGGTGGGGTCGAGATCGAAACCGAATTTGGTGGCGATGACGACTTTCTCTTTCAGAGGCGATAGCGCTTCGCCGACAAGCTCTTCATTTAAAAGAGGACCGTAGACTTCCGCGGTATCGAAGAATGTCACTCCCCGGTCCACCGCTTGATGAAGTAGCGAGATCATCTCTTTCCTGTCCTTGGGAGGTCCATAGCTGAAGCTCATGCCCATGCAGCCGAGCCCGATGGCTGATACTTCGAGATTGCTATTTCCGAGTTTGCGCTTTTGCATGACAGTCTCCTTCGGCTTCAAAGCCCTCCTGGCGACTTGGGTAGAATTCCGAGCCGTTCAATCCACGAGCCAATGATATGCTGTTTCAGGGCTTTTGTGACATAACTCGAACAGACAATTGAGCTTCAGCAGGCTGGATGCCATTCCGTAACTATCCCCCGGGCCGATTCCGCCGCGGGCAGCATCTCCTACACTAAAGTCAGTCGCTAACTCGGCCATTCCCAGCAGCTGATTGCTGACGCCTGGTTGGCAAGGAGGTGGATCGTATGGATAGAAAGAGGTCCAGAGTCTCCGCCGGTGTCGGGCGTAGAGCGCCACGCGAGCATACGGAGTCCTCGACTACGCGGGAGAATAAGGCTCCGTCCGGTTTCATGATTTGCACCGGGTGCGGCGCTGAGTATCATGACAAGCGCTGGCACGTCATCGATACCTCTCTTTCCAGACCAGCCGGTCTGGAAGTCGAAAAGGGACTCTGTCCAGGCTGCCGCCGGGTAGATAACAAAATCGTCGAGGGGCTGGTGGTTCTCGAGGTCGGGTCCATGAAGCCCGAAAGGCTCCGGGAGCTGCTGTCCCTGGTCAAGCATGTGGAGACCGAGTGCTGGCAGGAGAATCCGGCTTCTCGCATGGTTCGCTGTGCCGAGGGCGAGGGAAGAATCGAGATCGATACTACCACGACCTGGCTCGCTACTCGGCTGGGCAAGTCGATAGACAAAGCCTTCAAGGGAAGGCTCGACATCAAGCCTTCGCCCGCTGAGGAGACGGTCTATGTGCACTGGTCGTTTGGGCAGGAAGGGGCTAAGTAGCCTGAACGCCTGCAGCGCCACCTGCTGAAATATTCATACGAGCTGGGAGGGGAAAATAATGATTGTGGGAATTCTGGTTGTGACGATCGGAACTGCTACCGCCGTGTTAATCAACGATTACACATCCTGGGGCGGCGGCGAATTTTTCGATGATGATCGGCCTGTTTAGCCTGAAGGCCCGATATTCGGTAGCGATCGATCTCTAAGGGGCTCGAGTAGTCTCTTGCGGACTCGCTCATTCTCTCTCGGTATCGACGAACTCCGGACCGCCCCAGGTTGTATAGTCGTTGACTACGACCGCGGCGGTGGTCATGAGTGTAAGGACGAGCAATCCGATTAACATTCTGTCTGCCTCTGAACTTTCCTAATGAATCTATTACCCCGAGGTTCGGAATTTTAGCGCTCAGAAGCTTAAGCCGCGATTAAGATCGAGAAGCCCCAATCCGGCTAATTTTGCCGTTCTCGCTCTTGTCTTTCCGTTAAGGAAACAAGCAGGAGAAGACCCCCTGGTAAGGGGGTCTTTCCTTTCGCGAGGCAAGGTCGGCAGGACTATCGGCCTGTCTGGCTCTCGTTCTCGTGAAGCATCTGTCTGAAAAGCTCGCTGAATTGCTGTTTGAGCTCCTGGTCGCCTCCGGGCGCATTCCGAAGCTGCTCGAGAATTTCCTGCTTTATCGAGCTGTCGGGGGCTTCGCCTTCGGCTTCGGGCTTGCCGTCAAGAGCTGCTGGCTCAGCATCCGTAATTCCTGGCTTGCTACCCGGTTTGGGCTTGTCTGCCGGAGATGCGGGCTTGACGCCGGGATCCCGGGGAGGCTTCGGCGGAAATGGCCTGGGCGGCGGGCAGCGATCCTGATCGGTGGGACCGGGTTTATCGCCGGGCTTATCGCCGGGTTTATCGCCCGGTTTGACGCATGGTTTATCGCCCGGTTTATCTATTGGTTTGCAGGGCAGCCGGGGGTCATGACCCGGGTCTATATCGGGTCGGCTTCCCGGCTTCTTCCCGGGCTCGCCGGCTCCATCCTCGGTATTGCCAGAGACCTGGTCGTTCCTGTTCCGTCCGGAGGTTGCGGTGTTTCCTGCGACTCCTTCACCATAGAGGGGCGGAATCGTCATAGTGTCCCCGCTCAGGTCCCGACCTGTCCGTGAAGAGTTTCTATCGAGATCCGAAATGCTTCTCCAGGCATCCACAGCCATCTGCTCGTTGCCGCATTTAGCCGTGCTGTTAGGACCAGTCGCATCCATACATTTAGTCTGAGTCGTCGAGTCGTACATTGGTGATACCTCATCGAAGAAGAAACAGTTAGAAGGCTCCGCTAGTGGGATGCCGGGGTTCCGGAGCACAAGTCCACGATAGTTCCGAACACTAACGGAAGTGTATTGGCGTTATAACGGACTTATAACCAGGGCTGATTTAGCTTCGAATCAGGATTCGCTCGAGCCTGAAGGCAGGCTGAAGACGAAGATGCTGCCGGTGCCTTTGCCTTCCACCCAGATTTTGCCGCCGTGCAGCTCGACGATTCCTTTGCATATCGCGAGACCAAGACCGGAGCCGCCCTTGCCGGCAGCGTTCGAGCTCACCTGCTGGAAGCGCTCGAAGACGCTTTCGCGCAACTCTTCGGGAATCCCGGGACCTTCGTCTTCTACCTTTACAAGGACCGAGTCGGTGCTCTTTTCTGCCGATACTGTTACTGTTTTTCCTTCGGGGGAAAACTTGATCGCATTCGATACCAGATTGGCCAGAACCCGATCCAGTCTTTTGCCGTCGGCTTGAATTGTGATACCACTCGTTTTGAAAACGAGCTCGACCTTCTGCTCTTCGGCATAGCCGGCGCAGATGGCTTCGCATTCTTCGAAAGCCTCGTCGAGGGCGACTGTGCCGAAGTCCAGAGTGACCATGCCGGACTTGATCTTTTCTACATCCAATAGATCATTCACCAGGCTGATCATTCTGTCTGAATTCCGTCGCGCCATGGTGACATAGCGCTTGCTCTTCTCGGTGAGAGAACCGTTGACTCCCGCCTCCAGCATCGAGAGAACATTCGAGATTACCGAAAGCGGTGTTCGCAGGTCATGAGTAATCATAGCCATGACTTCTTGCTTCAACTTTTCGGCGCGACGTCTTTCCGTGGTATCGTGAGTGACGCAGAAAAGGGAGCCCTCCTCCTCGGACCAGTGGGCCGACCAGAGCGTCTCGATGGATTCGCCGGTGCTCGTTTTCATCTCGAGATCGAGAGGGTCCGGATTCCTGCCGGCTTTCAATTCCTCCAGGAAGCCGAGCGCTCGTGCGGCGTCGCTGGTTGCCACCAGATCGATGAAGTGTTTTCCGAGCAAGTCTTCGGGCTGAATTTCGAACAGCTCCCGGGATGCCGGGTTCGCGGCTATGAAGCGACCCTGATCGTCGAGCGTGCAAATGAAATCGCGTGCGTTGTCGATCATCGCCGACTGTTTGCGCGCTGCTTCTCGCATCTCCGCAGCCATCTGGTGAAAAACCTGATCGAGCTGTGCTATCTCGTCGGATCCTCCGATCATCTCGTTGAGCGGCAGACCGCTAGCCAGCTTGAAGGTATTGTCGTTCACTTTCTTGAGCCGGGAGATGATACCACGGGTGAGAAAAAGGGAGAGCATTATACCTATGCATAGATTGAGGACGCCCATGCCGAGCATGACCGAATAGGCGCGCTGGCGGAAGGCAGCTTGCTCCTCGGGCGCGTCGTCGGAGAGCCTTCGCTGCTCCAGTCCGACCTGTATGAGATTCTCGAAGACGGCGTCCTGCCTGGCGGTGCGGCGGAATTTTTGCAGGAGGTTGGCTCGATTCGCCGTACCGACCGGGGTATGAAGAGCAAGCAGGTCTAGCTGTATGGAGCGGAAGGCGGTGATTGTTTCGTTGACCGCTTTCTCTGATTTCAGGACAGCATCGAGTACCTCGGGTTGAGCCCTGGCGAGTTTATTCAGCGAGGCGAAATCGCTCCTCAGCTTTTCGATATGTCTCCTGGTGATCGCATCATCCATCGAGATCTTCTGCATATCGCCGAGCGTGCGATAGAGCTTGTGCAGCTCGAAGATCTCGTTGGTAATGTCGTTGATACCGTCGGCGATTCGCCGGTGCCTGACAGAGGCCTCCAGGGCCTTTTCGGCGCTGCTCTCCAGACTGGCGAGAGACGCCAGAAGGATCATCTGAGCCACCAGAGGCACAATAACGTAAAGAAGAACCTTGGCTGTCAGGGATAAGCGCATGTCCTCTTTATCCCCGAGACCCGGTCTGGCAAAACCGTCAGGGCGAAGCCGGCTTCCCCGCGAATGCCGATCCGGCATTGTCAAGAATCGGTCCGATTTGTTTTAATAGTGCAGCGCTCAATCTGGTGTGTTTTTTTCAGGCATGGCGAAGATTCTACTGGTCGAAGACAACGAGGATATGGCTCTGCTGGTCAGCGATGGGCTCAGTGCCGAGCGCCATATCGTCGAGAGCTTCGGCGACGGGCTCGAGGCCATGGAGGCTCTCAGGATGAATGACTACGATGTCATTATCCTCGATTGGCAGCTTCCGGGGATGAGCGGTCTGGACATCCTCAAGAATTATCGGTCCGCCGGTGGCAGCGCCCCGGTAGTCATGCTCACCGGCAAGGGCGCCATCGCCGAGAAAGAGCAGGGACTCGATTCCGGTGCCGACGACTATGTCACCAAGCCCTTCGATGTTCGCGAGCTGGCGGCGAGAGTTCGCTCGCTTCTGCGGCGACCGCGGCAGATGGCGTCGGAGGCCCTGATCTGTGGCGATCTGATGTTGGATCCGGTGCGCTTCCGGATCGCTCGCGGGGACAAGGAGCTGCGCCTGCTGCCCAGGGACTTCGCCCTGCTGGAGTTCTTGATGCGGCATCCCACCGAAATCTTCAGCGTCGATACTTTGCTCGCCAGGGTCTGGCACTACGATTCGGACGCAACTCCGGATGGCGTCCGAATGGCGATCAGTCGCATTCGCAAAGTCGTCGACGACGGCGACAAATCCGCGTCGATCATCGAGAATGTCGCCCGCGTCGGCTATCGACTCCGGCAGCGCTTCAGTCCGGACCAGCTCGACGACGGACGAAAATATGACTCTGAGGTCAAGTTTTTCGAAAAAATTTTGACATGACAGTCATATTTTTGCGACGAGACCATTTTTCGATGTCAAGTCGACGAGCGCTAGCGCTCCAGTCCGGACCGGCTCGACGACGGACGAGAATATGACTCTGAGGTCAAGTTTTTCGAAAAAATTTTGACATGACAGTCATATTTTTGCGACGAGACCATTTTTCGATGTCGAGTCGACGAGCGCTAGCGCTTCAGTCCGGACCAGCTCGACGACGGACGAAATTATGACTCTGAGGTCAAGTTTTTCGAAAAAATTTTGACATGACAGTCATATTTTGCGACGAGACCATTTTTCGATGTCGATTCGGGCTCTGGTTCTGCCTGATGCCCAGCAAGTTGCCGGGCACAAAGACCCTGTGCGATCTGCAGAGCCGACTTCTCAGACTGCTGAACAGGCCGCTCCCCTCTGTAAGAGCCTGTTCCATTTGATTTCTCCGCCGGGCAGTCCACTGTCGTCTGCACGTACTCATATTTGCGTGAGGTTCCCGTTAGATGGCGGTTCCGCAGGCTCTTTCAATTCTGGTCGCGGGAAGGTGCTGGTATTCTTGTCGCGGGAAGGTGCTGGTATTCTTGTCGCGGGAAGGTGCTGGTATTCTTGTCGCGGGAAGGTGCTGGTATTCTTGGCGCGGGAAGGTGCTAGTATTCTTGCCGATCGCCTTGAAGGGGTTTTGCTATGATGAGTTCCTGGAGTCGTTTGATCGGAAGCCTCCTTTCCCTTTGTTTTGTTTGCTCTGGTTTTTTCGGCTCTTCTGCCCTTGCTGTCACCGGCAAGGAAGCGGACGCCAAGCTGGCTAAGATGATCGCCGATATCACGACGACTCAGCAAGACAGCGACGACTATGAAAAGCTGCAGTCCCTCAATGACGAGATGCTGAAATACCTCAAGACGGTCGTCGTGCAGCCGGCGGTCATGAGCGATCCGCTCAAGGCTGCGGCAAAGAGTGGGCTTACGGTCCTGACGTCGGACGATAAGAAAATCCGGTGCTATTCCTGGGACACTCTTACTGGTGGCACGATGCACTTTTTCTATTCGCTCATCGTATACGACGCGGGCAACAACAAGCTCAAGACTCTGGTGCTCAATCCCACCGGCAATGAGGGCGATCCGGGCTCGACCTTCGAGGACCTCGATACGGTCAAGACCAGTGACGGCAAGACAGTGTATCTGGTGCGCGATCTTTTCATCGGCTCGGGGATGAGCCATGGTAGAACGATAAGCGCCTATGTTATCGCCAACGGCAAATTGACTAAGTATCCGTTCTTCCAGACCAAGAAGCGAATTCTCAATGCGATTTCCTTCGCCTTCGGCGAGTACGATGAGCGGGCTTGCTTCGAGCTGTCCAGTGACAAGAAGACGCTGAAGGTGCCTCTGATCAAGGAGCCTCCGGAGGATTCGCCCAGCTCCGGCATCGTCACCGGCAAGTATCTGACCTATTCCTTCAATGGCTCGAAATACGTCTATCAGACCAAGTAGATTTTCTATCCGGTTGATTCGGTTTTGAGATGCTCGTCTGGTTTCTGGAAGAGGACGACTCCGAGGACCGATACCAGGCTCAGCACTACAAGCAACCCGAATGGTGCCGTGAAGGTTCCGGTGTGATGCACCAGAATGCCGGTCACCGCCGGTGCCAGAATGCCTGCCATGGCGAAGCAGCAGTTCATGATACCCTGGCTGGTGGCAGCCCGGTCTCTGGCGAGGTCGCAGTTGAGTGCGTAGAAGGCGGCGTTAGGCATTAGCCCGAAGCCCACGCCGAGAGAGATGGAGGTAATTGCGACGGTGAGATCGCTGGTCATCATCACGGGCACGAAGCTGATTGCAGAAAGGAGCTGGCAGATCCAGATCATGTGCGAGCGAGCTTTGCGGGCACTGCCGGTCTTGTGCCAGAGCCAGTCGGAGAGAAAGCCCGCCAGAGCAAGCAAGATGCCGGCGGTGAGCCAGGGGGCGATGAGGAAGACGCCGACCTGTTTGAGCTTCAGGTGATATGTTCCCTCGAGAAAACCCGGCAGCCACGTGAGGGCGAAAAACAACACGTAGCCGAAGGAGAAGAAAGCCAGGTTGTTGGCTAGAAGCGAGGGATTGGTGAGCATGAATTTCCAGGTGGTGCTGCCGGCCTGTCGCTCCTGGCTCCTTATCTCATGGATGGAGCGATTGCGGTCCACTTGCCTGCCTTCGCGAATATGCTTGAGCTCGGCTTCATTGACGAAGGAACTGGCTTCCGGGTAGTCGCGAAAGACAACCAGCCAGACCGCCGCCCATACAATGCCGAGCAATCCCAGAACGACGAACATCGCTTTCCAGCCCAGGTGGAAAATCAGGGACGTTATCAAGGGAGCGCCGATGACCGAAGCCAGGGGCACCGCCGCCAGACCCAGCGCCGTCGAGCGCCCGCGCTCCGAAACCGGTAACCAGTCGGCAACCACCCTTGTCAGGGCGGGAAAGTGCGGACCTTCCGCAACTCCCAGCAGGGTCCGGAGCAGGAACAATATCCAGAAACCGCTTGCCAGCCCCATCATGGCGGTGCACGCCGACCAGAGGAAGGCTGCCGCCGCCCAGATCCGGTGCGAGCCCCATTTGTCAACGATAATGCCCCCGGCAACGGTCATGATCATGTAGCCGATACCGAATGCGGAGGCGACGAAGCCGAAGTCCTGGTCGTTGAGCCCGAACTCCTCTTTGATAGCGGTGATGGCGTAGGAGATTGCCGAGCGGTCGAGATAATTGACCATGGTGATGAAAAAAACGAGGCCGAGCACGACCCAGCGAAAGCTCGTTTTTTCCTTGTCGGACACCGTATTCTCACTCCTGACGGGGCTGAGGCGTCTATTCTATAGCAGTTGACCGGACAGTTGAAAGGGGGGTGGCGAATAGGTATTCCTTTCTGCCTCCAGTTGTTATAGGATCCTGATCCCCTTCGAGACCTCGAAATCCATGCACAATCAGCTGCCTCTTCCCAGCGTGTCCCTGATCGACGCTCCGCTTGCCTACATAGACGCTTACTGGAGCAAGATAATCAGGCACAACCCGGAGGACAGGCAGACGCTCATCGGGCTGCCGCATCCGTATCTGGTCCCCGGTCACGGCGAGATGTTCCAGGAGATGTACTACTGGGACAGCTATTTCATGTCGCTGGGTCTGCTCGATACGGAATACGAGGACATGATCGTCGGGATGACCCACAACCTCGCTCATCTTTTCAGGCGCTTCGGGCTGATCCCCAACGGCAGCCGTTATTACTTCCTGTCGCGCAGTCAGCCGCCTTTCTTCACCAGCATGATCAAACTGGCCTTCGATGTTCTCAAGAAATCCAACGAGGCTGAGGCCCTGGAGTTCTTGAAGGAGATGATTCTGCTGGCCGAAGCCGAGCAGGAGAATGTCTGGCTCGGCAGGGAGCAGCCGCACCATCGCTTGATGGAGTTCGGGCTGTCTCGCTATTTCGATATCAATTTTCTCGACATGCTGGCTTCCTGCGAGAGCGGGTGGGATCATTCCACCCGCTGCGAAGATCGCTGGATGCATCATTTGCCGGTGGATCTCAACTCGATTCTCTATGCCCGAGAGATCGATCTTGGCGAAGTGTTCGCTCTTCTCGGCGACGACGAGCGAGCTGATTCCTGGAAGGCGCGCGCCGAGGAGCGCGCAGTGACGATGCGCGAAAGGATGTGGCGAGATGGCTGTGGTTTCTTCTTCGACTACGATCTGGAAAAGAAGAGCAACGACACCAATCCCAGCCTGGCCGGGTTCTTCCCGCTCTGGGCCGGCCTGGCTACGGACGAGCAGGCCGAGCACATGGTCGAATCTTGGTTGCCCCGCTTCGAGCACGACGGTGGGCTGGTCACGACGCTCGACCAGCAAGCAGGCCGGCAGTGGGCTTTCCCCAATGGCTGGGCGCCCCTGCAGTGGCTCGTGGTGGAAGGGCTCGACCGCTACGGCTACAGACAGGACGCCAATCGCATCCGGGCGAAATGGATCACCAATTGCGCCACCATCTTCGAGCGCACCGGTGCCATGTGGGAGAAGTACAATGTCGTGACACCGGAAATGGTGCCGGAGGGCGGGCTGTACGGATCGGTGGCCGGTTTCGGCTGGAGCAATGCCGTCTTCGTCGATTTCGTGAGAAAGCTAAGCGGCCATGTGGCTATGCCTGATGAAGAGGCTTTATCATACTGATAGAACATGCCTTAGTTTCGCTGTTTAGATACTAATGAAGAATTCGAGGTCCAGGAGTGACCGGAATCTGCTGTCGAAGATCTTCTGAATTGCCTCAGGCGAGTTGGCAAGAAAGCCCATGAAGAAGGTGTCCGTCATTCTTCGTGACTGTCCTTGAATCGACTCTGCCTTGATCGAAGTCAGTCTTCTGGCTGGCTCGACTGACTGGACTCGTCATCAGAGGATTACCGCGTTAGAGGGAAGAGGGCGCAGTAGCAATGGTGTTTCGAGGGGAATTTCGCCCATCATCGAGTCGTCTTGTGGCCGGCCCACCGATTGTACATTTTTGCCGTCTGTCAGACTGATTCTTCCATCCATCACGACAATCGCGTATGGTAGCTCGACCTTCTCGAGCTCGGCGTGATTACCGCCTATGAAGGCAATGAAATAGTCGCAGGTCGAGTGCGGCATGATTTTGATCATGGCGCGCTTGTCGGCAGCGTTGACGAGCCGGGTGCAGGCTTTGCCGGTGGTGGCAACAGCATTAAAGAGTGTGACGATGCCTTTGACCTCATCGGCGGTTAATTTGATTGGATTGCGTCGCATCTCCGAGATTACCTGCCTTCGCGGGATCTGCGATTCAGCCCATTGATTGGGGTAGAACACATGATACCGATCCGTGCACTCGAAACCCAGAACCTTGTCTGTGAGATTCTCGATCCTCACGTGCATATAGAATTGCTTGCTGCCGGCCGCTTTGTAAGCTGCCCGCTCGGCGGATACCTTCGCCCAGGGCGATCTCGCCATGAGTTTCCAGGGACTCTTTTCCCGCTTCACCGTGAGCTTTACGGTTACTTCGTCGAAGTTTTCGCCGCGCCAGGCAAGCGAGTGCTCACCGGGTTTCTGGAAAAGGTGACCGAGGGGATAACGGAACTCGATCTTTTCGCCGGGAGGCAGGCTTGAGAATCTCGAGTCCCTCGGCCCGTTGCCGAACAGCAAAGCCGAATCTTTGTAGATGCCGCCGTCTACGACGAGAAGAGAGCTGGTGATTTCTGGATTGATGGCCTTGGTGCTGGTGTTCGTCAATGAGAAGTTCACCATCAGGTCGGGCACTGTCTCGACCGTCAGATTTCCGGACGAGAGGACGAGCTTTGCCGTCAGGGGTTTGTTGCTGTCGTTTGCCCGGCTTTGCGAATTGGCGGGGTCTTTTGCGTCGCACATCTGCCACCAGTTCGCCAGGGCGAGGAGCGTAAAAACGGAGATGGTTAGAATTGAAGATCGCCGGGTCATAGTCTTCCTTGTCAGGTAATCAGGAGGAACCTTATCTGCATATAACCTGTGATCCGATTCTCAATCTCTTGGCTACGCCTTAGAATAGCATGAATTGAAAGAGGAGAGCGTTCGTTGCGAAGAGCTAAGAGGGGACCTGGCGGATTGGTTGTTTCTTTCCTGTCGGTGCTGGCGCTGTCTGTGATGGCACTTGCCGGTTGCTCGTCCGGCGAGGAGACCAGATTCCTTGCGGTCGACCGGATTCCGGAGAGCGAAATCCAGTCGATGGGCTATCTGGAGCTCAACGAAGACCAGCCGGGAGAGTGCTTCAACATAGGCAATTACCTGGTTCCCGGCAAATTCAATGTGGTGTTCCTCTATAGCCCATACGATGAGCAGAGTATGAGCATCAAGCAGCAGTTGCCTTATCTGGCGGAAGCCAGGGACGACCTGGCGATTCGTACAGTCAATGTCAATCGCCCGGATGTGCAGGGTATCGATTGGAAGTCACCGATCGCCCAGGTAGAGGGACTGAATTCTCTGCCCTATATTCGAATCTTCGACCCAACCCTGAATATGCGGGCCCACGGAAGGCCGGCCCGCGAGCAGCTCATGCAGTGGCTCGGCGAAATTGGGCGATGAAACTGGGCGCTGAAATGGAGCGATGAAACTGGGCGATGAAACTGGGCGCTGAAACTGGGCGATGAAACTGGGCGATGAAACTGGGCGATGAAACTGGGCGATGAAATTGGGCGATGAAATGGGGCGCTGAAATTGGGCGCTGAAACTGGGCGATGAAATGGGGGCGCGGAGCGAGCCTGCTTTCGGACCCGGGCACCAGCGCCGTCACGTTGTGGTTATTCGAACAGGCTAGAGTTGCGGTAGTTCGTTACCACAAGCGTTACTTTTGCCATGACGTCTCCTTCGCCTTCAGCTCCGGAAGGTGCGGTGGGAGCAGTTTCTAAGGGCCCTGACCGAAAGGCCGAACTCCCATCGCTCTCCCTTCTTGAAGTTCAGTCACCGTCTCTGTCAGGTACCGGAGACAGGGTTGACAGCCTGTCTCACGAGGCTAGAACGGCTTTCAAGGCTCAGTCCGAGGAACGTCAATTCACCGGAACGGCATCTTCCGAGCAGTTTGTCACCGGCATGGAACCGCACGGACTGACGGAGCACACGACGACATTCAGAGACGGCGCGACTGTCGAGTATGCCGATCAGCTCCCCCGGGAGCTCAAGACCGGGGACGGCTCGAGCACGAGATTCGAGTGGGAGGGAGGCAAGCTCAAGGGCATCCAGCTTCAGGACGGCTCCCGATGGCAGTTTGCAGACGGCAAATGGCAGCATTCGGACCCGTCGGGGCAGGTGGACGGCACGGCCGATGGCCTGCGTTTCGTCAATGGCGGCTCCACCGTCATAATCAGGGGCCCGATCACCGAAGCGACGATCAGACCGTTGACCGCCGGCTATCTGGCGCCGCCTGAGCTTCAGGGCGCCAGACAGGCGAGCCCGGAAGCGCCGGCGAAGGCGCCGCAGGAGCGGACCCTGACTGACCGCGCGGGGGACCAGCCGGTCGAGGTAGCCCCTGCTGGTGACAGCCGCGCGGTCGCCGACCTTGTCACCCGGCCTGCTTCCGAACTCTCCCTGGCGCCCGAGACCCTGACAGCAGCGGTGGAGTCCCTGCGCCGGAGCATCGGCTCCCGGGACTCGCAGGCGGTGGAGGCAACCCTGAGATCGATACCGGAGCAGGACAAAGAGCAGTTCGAGAAGCTCTTCAAAGACTCCACCAAGCGGGATCTGAGAGCCGACCTTCGCAGAGCCGGTATGGATTCTGCCGTCTTCCTGCTCGAGCCCCGGCAGGAGACCAGAGACGCAGCCTGGCTGCAGAGCAATCTCGACAGCCTGTCGAGGCTGGGCAGCGGCAGCACCGAGCGGGCTCTTGTCGAGCACAATGTCCGGGTCAGCCTGCGGGGTATGAGCGAGCCTGAGCGTCAGGCTTTGAGCCAGGAGCTTCAGCAGAAGACCGGACGGAATCTCGAGCAGACCATATCCGGAAGCGGTCTCTCTGCTCCTTCGAAAGAGATCGCCCTGCTCTATGCCAGACACGGAAACAGCCTGAGCCCGGAGCAGTTGCGCCAGGTCGCCGATATCGCTCTTGGTGCCAATGTCGGTGGCGAGCAGAAGCTTCTCATGTTCAAAGAGGCTTTCGCCGGCGACTCGGACGCTGCAAAGCAAGCGCGCCGGCAGTTCTTGGGCGATAACGGCGAGGGCGAGGCCCGGCTGCGCGAGGCTTTCTCGAGCAACGAGGACTTCCGCCAGGCGTCTGATTATGCCCGGTTCGGCCGCCTGGACACGGCTACTTTCATCGATCTTCAGCGCAGCTCTATCGCGGACAACACAAAGGGTGTGGAGCTGGTATTGCATATGATGACCCCGCAACAGCGCCAGCAGTTCGAGCAGGGGCAGCGTCTGGCCCTGTCCGGCAAGACCGAAGGCGCTAATCCGGCGGAGACAGAGTCTCTGCGGTATTACCAGCGGGTGCGCGAGTCCCTGGTCCGGGCTTCATCCATGAGCTCGATCTGGGATTCCACCCGCCAGCGCACCGTCACCAACTGGGAAGACATCGCCGCTCACGGCGAGCAGACCCTGGTAGGCAGAATCGCTACCGCGTCGGGGCGTGATCAAGTGATCAACGCGATTAAAGGATTTACCCCAAGAGACCAGGAGCTCCTGCGCAATCCCGAGTATCGCAAGCAGGTCTGGGATCTGATCGGCGGACCTCCGGGAAGCGATGAGAGCAAAGTCTATTCGAGTTCGAAGCTGAGCGGCATCGAGACCGAAGCCGCCCGGGAGCAGATGACCAAGATCTTCCCCGGCGACCTGCCTCCCGAGGCATCCCTTGCAGCGCGCCACCCGACCCTGGCCGAGGCTGCCGACGATTATGTCCAGTTCGGGAAGAACGAGCCTTTCAGACCGCATGGTCCGAGCTTCACTTTCGAGGCGCTCATGCGTGCCAGACCGGAAGACTATGCGGCTCTGCCGGGAGATCGCCGGCGGATGCTGGATGCGCGGATTGATCTTATGCCGGAAGGCGCTCGCGAAGCGGCCCGGGCGATGCTCACCAGGCTCCAATCGGGACAGGATGTCGGTGCCGGCGCTCCCGAGCAGGTCTATCTGTCGCGCCTGCAAGGGGCATCGCCGCAGGCCATTGCCGAGTCGATCGTCAGGCTGCCCGAGCAGGCGCGCAAAGAGCCGCGCCTGGAGCAAGCTGCCCGCTTCGCCTTCGGCGATGGTTTCGAGAAATATGGCAGGTCTGTTTTGGATGGTCGTGGTATCAGCGCCGAGCATTTGCTCGAGATGAACATCAGCAGAGGGGTGCTCTGGAACAGCGTCGATCAGGCAAACTATTTCAAGGGCTTGAAGCTGATCCCTGCCGACCAGCGCCAGAGTATTATCGAAAACGCCGATCGAGCAAGGAGCAACGATCCGCAGGCGCAAGCGTTTCTGGACAGCACTTTCCGGGGGCTCACCCGCGAACAGCGGGAGGTAGCCATCAATGTCCTCAGGCGTCCCAATCAGGAGTTCACTCTAGTCGATCAGATCCGGGCTCGATCTCTGGGTGCCACCATCGATCAACAGCAGCTCATCGACAATTTCGCCAAACTTCCAGCCGGGGAGCGACTGGCAGCCATCAACGATTATGGGAAGTCCTATAACAAATTCCTGCCCGATGAGCTCGCCAGAAACGGCGACGAAAATCAGCGCCGCCAGGTCGAGCTGAGCCTGCCAATGTCCCGGGGCGATCTCGAGCGCTCCTTCAGGGACTCAGTGCGCGATAGCGGCTTCGGGCTCTATGGGCACACCGCTGTCAGCGAGATCTCGATAGGTGAGGCTCAGAATCAATTTCAAACTCAACTCATCGAGAATCTGCCACCGGAGAAGCGGCAGGAGATGGCAGAGAAGATCGATCTTGCTTTCCAGAAGTATGTGAAGGCGCTCCGGGAAAACAGCGAAGCCAAAGACCAGTACGCGCGCGATCTGTCCGATACCATTATGTTCGCCGCGGGCTTTGCCGTCGGCGGATTGCCGGTGGGCACCACCCTCGCGCGCGTGGCTCTGACTACGGCTACGGCTGTCGCCGCCCGCAGTGGCACCCAGCATCTGATCAAGGGCGATCTCAGCCGGGGCGACATCACCGAGGCCGCCATACTCGGTGTCGTGGATGGTGCCACCCTCGCTCGCGGCAGCGCCTTCAAAGGCATCTTCCAGAAAAGCGTCGGCAACGTCCTCGAGCGTCACGGAGCCGGCGGCGCAGAGTCGGTGGCGCGCTCGGTGGAGTCCGGCTTCGAGAGTTATATGAAGAGAGGCGAGGTGGCTCGCCCCGAATTCGAAGCACACCTGGCGGACCGGCTTCGCAAGACTGGTGTCCGGGATCCGGAAGCGGCAGCCAGAGAGATCCTCGAGTCTTTCAGAAAAGACGCCGCGATGCCCAGGCTCAACGCAGCCTTTGCCGAGGTGCCCGGGTCCAGGGAGATCGCTCAGGATCTCTTGAAGTACGGACGCAAGGACTCGCTTCAATCCGCCGTCGAGCGAGGCTTGATCAGTCAGGAGCAGGCTGACAGACTGAACAGGACGTCCCTGGAAAAATTGACGAGCTTTGCCGAGAATCCCGCAACCAGGACGAGAGATCTCGATGACATGAGGCGGCTCAGCGACAATCTTCGCTTTATCACTGAAGGCACCACCGGTCCCGAGCATACCCGAGCTTTTGCCGACCTGGTCCTCATGGCCGGCGCCCGCAGGGATCTCCCGATTCCCTTCGAGGCTCTTCGCGGCGCCGACCCTCGGGTACTCGGATTCTATCGCGACCAGATGAGCGGCGTGGCGAACAGGTTCTCGAGACCTGGCGCTGATGCCGTAGCCGGTACCAGATACGAATATGCCATGCAGCGCGAAATCATGGACGCGATCTCGCAGTCGAACAATCCCGAGTTGAAAAACTGGGTGTTCGTGCCCGGCACCAAGGGCTCCACCGCCGACCACGCCGGACTCGACGGAGCCCTGATCAACATCAAAGACGGGAGGATCTTGCCGGTCGACCTGAAGAACTATACACCCTCGGGCGGATGGGAGAAGAGCGATCGATTCGCGACTCATATCCCGGGAAGATCGCCGGGCGTCAATTTCGATCATCGCTCGAATTACGATCTCAGGACAGGCAGACTGGTAGACGGTGTCAGACCCTCCGGCGAGGCGGTGGAGAGTCATCTGGTCGATCTTATAAGGAACCGGCCAGCCTCGATGATCAAGCCGGAAACATTCGCCGAGCTCAATCCTGCAAGCAGGGTTCATTTCCCGAGCCTCAGTGACTCTCCAGCGCCGGGCGATCTTGCCGGTCTGGAGGCACAAGCCGCTAGAATCAGAGAGTTTGTGCGTCAGGCAGAGCAGGGTGGAAGCAACGCGAACCTGACTCTATTGCGTGAGCGGCTGGTCAACCCGCGGAACGGAAACGGTGGTTTGCGCTTTGTAGAGAGGGAGATTGCCGCTCTCCGGGGAGCGCAGCCGGTGGCTCCGCCGGTGAGCGAAGTTCAGCGCTTGCGCTCCATCGATCCCACGGTTACGGAAGCGGAAGCCAGGAAGATCGCCAGCCTGAGACAACAGCTATCCAGCGGGCGTCCGGCAAGCGAGATCCCGGACGATCGTGCCCTTATAGGCGCGCAGCGCGCCTTCGACAGGCTGGGAGTGAAGCCCACCGAAGCCGACCTGGCCGCCCTGCTGCGGGCGAGGACTCCGGAGGATTTCGAGCGGGTGGCTAGAGACAGCATGGTCGACAGAATGAAGGATGTGCTTGGCAAGCTCGGCTCGAGCCAGAAGCCGGGCGATGCCGGCCTCGCTCAGTGGGCGGAGCTGTTCTTCAACCGGCAAACCGGCGAGATCGATCGTGACATGCTCTCGGAGATCGCTCGGGACAGCCACGAGAGCCAGACCCTGCGCGAGGTGCTGAATCGGCTCTATCAATCGTACCCCGAGAAAACCCGGAAGGCGCTGGTTGATCGAGCCGTGGATCGAATCGCGACCGTGCAGTAGGAGCATCAGAGCGGCCCGGTCTCAGGGACCGACCCTCTCGAACGGCAGTCCGCACTCGATGGCGACCACTGCGCTTTCGTTCGTCATGTCTATCAGGCGGTGCCTGAGCTCGAAGAGAGCGGCAAGTGGGTTGGGTGGTTTCCGCCCATCGTATCCCCTGTACTTGACTATGAGCGCTGCTGCCCAGCCGGAGCGGTTTTTCGCATGGACTAATGCGATGCTGTCTCGGAGTTCCGCAGCATATCGCTCGTAGGTCGACTTCAACCTGGCGTATTGCGACTTCTCGGCCGCCGGGCTCGCCCATGAGTCGGGGTGTGCTTCCTTCGCTGCAGCCACGAGATCCGCCATGTCATCCTGCGGAGTCCTTTACCTTTCAGCCGGCGGAGGTGGTTTGAGCGCCGCGCCTTCTCGGGCCGCCTGGTCTGCTTCGTCGTACCTGTGCGACCATTCATAGACGCGGCGAAGCTCCCCGATGACTTTGTCTATGATTTCTTCCGGCATTCCCCTCCTGAGCATCCCTTTGGCTCGCGTCAGGAGCGATATGGCCTCTTCGTCCTGGTTCCTCTTCAATTCGTCTCTGGCGAGCATAACGAGCAGAAAACAGAATTTCTCTCGAACGGCCAGATCGTCCGGGTTCTTCGCCAGCGCTTCTTCGTAACAGGGCAGTGCTTCGCGATTGAGCCCGTATTGATCGAGGAAAGAAGCGCTGCTCGGAGCCTGAGGATTCAGGGATGGATCTAGCTTTTCTAGATCCCGCGCTTCTTTCGACTTCCCGGCCTGATGATATGCGTAATGCAAAGTTTTGAGCACCTGCTCGCGTTTGTCGTCCGAGCGGCTTGCGGATGTGAGGTCTCGAGCCTTTGTGAGTAGCTTGATCGCGGTTTCATAGTCCTGGTCTTGCAGTGCCTTTGTCGCGGCATTGAAGCTGCATGCACAGAGCGCGTCGCGAGCCTGACTGTCTCCGGGATTTTTAGCCAATGCCTTTTCGATAAGAATGAGCGCTGCTTTGTATTTGCCACTGTCGACGGCGTCGAGGGCGGCACCGATGGTCTCATAGATGTTGCTCAGGTACAGGGAAGTCATTGCCGTCAGGTCGCGCCCTGTCGGGTTGGTTACTGGAGGAATGTGAACGCGCGGACACATCAAGTCCTTTTCGCTCGCGCTGTGATTCAGACCAAGGCTGTGCCCGATCTCGTGCAAGCAGACCTCTTGCAGGTAATTCTTGCGAAATTCCTCGTCTTTGCTGAAATTAGCGTGGTCTGTCGAAAAGGTGAGGACCTTTATCTCGGCTCCGACCAGATAATTGCTCCGGTCAGCTGTTCGGCTGCAAACGCCGACGGCGTCCGGCAGTTTGAGCTCTTTTTGATCGCTTGCCCAGTCGCATTTGATATCGGCTGCAGATTTCGCCGGCTCCATGACGAACCGGATCTTGCCGTTGCTTTTCTTTTGCCAGATGTCGAAGGCGGTGCGAAAGAGCTGGCCATCGCCGGCTCGATAGCCCGCGACTCTCGAGGCGACCGTATCCGGGGGAATGTAGACCTTTAGCGGGAACTTGTCAGATCTCCACTTCGAGAATCGATTGCTTCTGCCGCCGATTTGTGCCACATCCGGTGGTGTCATCCAGGGGTGGTTCGATCTCTCGAATTCCATTTCCCTGAGTTTTTCTTTCAGGAATTTGAGAGCCGGATAGGTAGGATTATTCACGATGACTCTTTTCAGGGCATCGATTGCTTCTTCGGTTTCTCCGACTTTGCTGGTAATAAGCGCCTGTAGTACCTGCGCGTTGACTGAAGTCTCCGGTACGGCTGCTTGATTCTGTTTTGCCGCCACGCCACTCAGTCCGTTGCAGAGATAGGCGAGATCTCCGCGTGATTGCAGCATCTGGGTGGCGCCACCTTCCCGGAGTGCTTCACGGAGCCAGTCGGAGGTCATTCTCCACTTGTGATGGCAGACGCAGGCATAGGCGGCATAAAGAGACTGCCAGCCGGCGGCTTCGCTTTCCTGGGTGGCAGCGACTTCTTCCATGAAGGGGCTGCTGCGTCGATCGACAAAGGAGTCGCCGTCGGCGAGCGCGTCTGGCGAGACTGATGCCGAAACAAGAACACTGGCGAGCAAGACCGCGGCGTTACGAGACAATGCTTTCGTCATTGCTCAATTCTATCTCAGGTTTTTGCGGCCAGGCTATCGCTACGCTGACAGTCGTGCGGCTGTTTTGCGTTCCGCGCCGATTTTCACGAGCTCGGGCTCGAGTTTGCGTTCGGGCTCGGCGCTTACAACGGATTGCTTGTTGAATCGTTCGTCCAGTCTCTCGTGAGGGATCACGTTGACGTTGCTGATCAGACCGACGGCGTTCAAGAAGCGGATGATGTGCCAGGACAAATCGAACTCGAAGGGTTTGATACCGGATTGGGCAGAGCCGGGCGCGGCGTGGTGATTGTTGTGCCAGCCTTCGCCCAGGGCGAGCAGTCCGACCCACCAGACGTTGACGCTGTCTTCGTTGGTGCGGTAGTTCTGATAGCCTAGCGCCGGAATATGGCAGAAGAGGTTCAGCATGAGCGGGATCTGCAAGACAGCCAGACCGGCAAGAAGACTTGCAAGGGCGGGTTCCCAGCCGAAAAAGGCAAAGATCGCCAGACGCACCGAGAAGTTGAGGGCGAAATTCAGAGCGTGAGCCCGGTTCCAATTGCCGCCTTGCTCCAGGAATCTATAAACAGGATCCGAGATCAGGTCTTTCGCCTGGGTGGACGGGTCGATGTGGGACTGGTAGGTCGGTCGCATCAGCCAGCCGAAGTGCGCGTGGGCGATACCGAAGCGCGGGGAGTGCGGATCGAGCTCGGTATCCGTGTGTCTGTGGTGGGCGCGGTGTATGGTCGCCCACCAGATTGGCGAGCCCTCGAAGGCCAGATAGCCCGGCAGGACCAGGAAATACTCGACGATTTTGGGGCAACGAAAGGTCCGGTGGGACAGCAGCCGATGGTAGCCGATGGTTACTCCCAGGCCGTGCCAGATGTAGAAAAGTACGAAAAACACTGCAAATTCAATCATTTCTGCCTCTTTCTGCCTGTCTCGTTCCTGTTTGAAGGATACATTCTCGTTGCTGTAGTCATCATAATTGATTTTGTAGTCGCGTGACTACAATTTGTAGTTATGCGACGAAGCTATATCTTCACCTGCGCTACCGGCTCTGCCGGCTCCACTGATTGTACCGCCACCCCAGGCTCCGAAGCCTTCAACTGCTCTAATTGCATCTCCGGCTCTCCGTCAACCCGGGCGCCGGGGTGCGCGAACTCCCTGTCCATGCGCAGCCGGTCCTCGGCGGTAGCCGTGGCCGTGGTGCCGAGGATGAAGTCGGCGAAGGGGAAGACCACATTGAAATTCTTGTTCGGATACCGGTGGTGCAGCCAGTGATACCTGGCCAGGTACTTGTAAACCGGCCAGTGACTGAATCCCCTGCCTTCGGGCTTGTGCATCTCGAGATGGAGCTTGTTCCAGATCCAGTGATGAAGAGTAGCCGTGCAGACGAAAATGAGGGCGCCTTTCCAGGAAATCAACGCCAGCGGGATGGCAAAGGGCAGAGCCTTGATCGGAGCTTTCCTCACGGTCAGGCGAATTTCCCTGTCCTCACCATCGGGAACCGGCTCGTCGCTGAATATTTTGAGGTAGTGCATGTGGTGAAAAACCGCATGCGCCTCGAAGGTCTTCTTGAAGCGCGGCAGGCTCGGTCTGTGCATGAGTCGGCTGTGGACCTGATGCTCTATGAAGGACATCAGTATTATCGAGAAAGTGAACCATCCGACAATCTCTAGAACGATCATGATTGGCTCCTTTTGTCTTACGAATCATATAGCTAATCAAGAGCTTGAAGAATGAAGCCACTCTCATAGCGATCTGCCGGGAATCCTCTTAGACAGCGTTGCGGGATTTTTTACGATGATGAGCCGGCGCCGGTCTGGACGATTTGCCCTTGAATCTGGGCGGTCTTCGCTTCTGCTGGCGTTTGGGCTCCGGTCCATTTTCCGGGCGATCTCCAAGCTGTCGTCCCACTACACGCTCGATGCCTCTGACCAGGTGTCTTTGCTGGTTGGATATAAAGGTCAGCGCCGTACCGGTGCGTCCTGCCCGGCCCGTTCTTCCGATCCTGTGGACGTAGTCTTCGGCGGAGTCAGGCAGATCGTAGTTGATCACGTGGCTGATCTCCGGCACATCGAGACCGCGCGCGGCGATGTCCGTAGCCACCAGGACCGCGAACTTGCCGTCCCGGTAGCGGGCCAGTGTCCTTTCACGCTGGTTCTGCGAGATGCTTCCATGAATCTCTTCTGCTCTGACATTGGCGGCATTGAGCTTCTTGCGAATCTTGGCCGCTCTGAATCTCGTGCGTGTGAAGACCAGGACGGACTTCACTTCCGGCTGGTTCTCGAGCAAATCCAGCAAGAGCGCCTCCTTGTCCAGCTCGTCGACATAGAAGACTTTCTGCTCGATGCTGCTAGGCTCCAGGCGTTTTGTGTTCACCCTGATGTTTTTAGGATCACGGAGGAATTCGGATGCAGCCTGCTCGATGCCTTTACTGATGGTGGCGGAGAACATGAGGGTCTGTCTCTGCTCAGGAACTTTTTTGACGATCTGGCGAACCTGGGGCATGAATCCCATGTCCAGCATTCTGTCGGCTTCATCGAGGACCAGCATCTCGACCATCGAGAGGTCGGCGGTACCGCGGGTGATATGGTCGAACAGGCGACCGGGGGTGGCGACAATCACGTCGACACCGCGGTTCAGTGCCTGGATCTGGCGACCGTATCCGGTGCCACCATATATACAGACTGTTCTCAGCCCGGATCCGCAAGAGAAGCGCTCGAACTGGCTTTCTACCTGCATGGCCAGCTCGCGGGTTGGCACCAGCACTAGAGTCCTGGGCTTGCGGCGCTTTTCCGCTTTGCCTTTGTTGCGGTCGTGAATGATCGGCAGGGCATAGGCGGCTGTTTTGCCGGAGCCTGTCTCCGCCGACGCCATGATGTCGCGACCGTTCAGAGTCTCCGGAATAACTTTCGTCTGAATCTCGGTAGGCTCCTCGATCTGGAGAGTCATCAGCGATCGAGCCATCCTCTCGGACAGGCCAAGTTCCATAAATTGCATATTGTTTCCTATTCTGTAGGGCCGGTATCGTGCGCACATGCGCTCGACTGGCCTGTGTAACATTCGAAGTCTCTGAAAAGCGACTGGAGACTTTTCTTCTGTTACTAGGAGATAGAAAACTTCAATCGTTGACTCTGTACTTAATAGATAGAGCCTATCAGTTTCATGAGAAGCACCGATTATGGCACCGTGTCGGTACGGATGTCAACGTAAGTCCTCAATGGAGCGGGGATTTGCTCTGTTTTGCCTGCCGCCTGGTCCGGGGTGGACGCTCGGACCCGGCGCCCGTCCGGGTATAGCCCGGGGGCTGAGTTGTTGCGAAACTTGTACCGCGTCTTTCGATCCGGTAGATACTCAGACTCTGTCCAACTAGAGTACCGGTCTTAGACCCTGCCCTGGTGATATCATAAAAATGGCCATCGCGGAGCGTCGTAGAGGCTGATGAGTTCACATTCAGAGGTTTCTAGTTTGCAAACCGGTGGGGAGAGAATTTGCCCGGATTGCAGGAAGCCGATTGTATTCGGGGCGAGATTCTCTGTCACTAGCTGGATTTTTCGAGGCAATCGTTGTCTGTGTCAGAGACGTAAGTTTCACCTGATCGCGACAGAGCAGGGCTATACCGGCGAAACCCAGAGCGCTCAAGACCATGAGAGATATCTCGAACTGGTCGGTGACTTCCCGGGCTACAGATTTGTCGAGCAAATCGGCTCGGGTGGAATGGGGTTTGTGTTCAAGGTCGAGAATGTAGAGCTCGGTAAGCTCTTTGCGCAAAAGGTTTTGCGGAGTGAATTTGCTCTAGACGCGGAAGCCAGAGCAAGATTCGAGCGTGAAAGCGATCTGGCGAAGGAACTCGATCACCCCGGCATGGTTCCAATCTATGAGCGTGGCACCACTGCCGCAGGATTGCCGTATTTACTCTTGGAATATATCGATGGAGACAGCCTCGAGAAAGTTATCAACATGAACACCTGCATCGAGCCGGAAAGAGCAACCAGTATCTTCCTGCAGATTGTCGAAGCCGTCGATTACGCCCATCAAAGAGGAATCCTCCATAGAGATCTCAAGCCGAGCAATGTTCTGATAACGCTCGACGAATTCGGAAACGAGGTCGTGAAGGTGGTGGACTTCGGCATTGCCAAGGTCTTACCCCGGGTGAGCAGAGAGACCCTCAATCTAACCAAGACCGGAGATTTGTTCGGCAGCCCATACTATATGAGTCCCGAGCAGTGCATGGGCGAGAACCTCGATGCAAAGTCAGATCTATATTCGATTGGATGCTTGATGTACGAGACGCTTACCGGTTCGCCACCATTTGTAGCGGACAATCCTGTAAAGACCATTATGCTCCATCTTACTGCCCAGCCCAGACCCTGTGGCGCCGTGTCTGTCGGATACGCGATCCCTGCACAGTTAGAGAGGCTGGTTATGCAATGCCTGGAGAAGGACTCTTCTAAAAGACCGGACAGCGCGAAGGCTCTGGAACATGAGCTGCAGAAAGTGCAGGAAAGCTTCTCTGGTGGGAGAAAGAGGTTAAACGCCAGCATCGCTTATCTGTATCGACGCAGATTTTATATGTTGCTAGCATTCCTGCCTCTGGTAGTCATTTTCGGTCTTGCCGTCTTTTCGTATCTGGCGCATCTGCTGACCGGAAGTTATATATTGAGCGGACCATGGTTTCGTTTGATTCCGCTGATCCCTCTCGCCCTGATTCCTTTATGGTTCGTCACTTGTTGCGCGAGTCAATTGTTCTGGATCCGGAAGGCAAATCGAATTATAGAGACGACAAAACCGGTGGATATAGAAGTTTCGCTCACCCGGAGGCTTGGGAATCACCGCGTTACTTTCCAGTGGACCGATGAGCGTGGTTCGACCAGGGAAATTCGCCTGAACCTGAACTTTAGAAATGCCAGTGTCCCGACAAAAATCAGACATTACTTTGACGGCAGCCCCAGAACGGTAAAAGCATACCTGGATGAGGTCGGACTGCCGGTGGCCCTGATTACCGGTAGCTATCTCTGTATTGCCAGCAACGGGCCGGCAAGCCTCCCTTGTGGATTCACCATGAGCCTCAGAGGAGAAAGGCGATTGCCTCTGCCCGATTCTCGAAGCAAGACCAAATAGACTGTTGGAGCTGCGTGTCGATGGCAGAGAGACCAAACAAGCAAGATGTCGAGAAGGTCAGGTTGAAAGAGACCTGCGCTCAGTGCGGTGCTCCCAAGCAACCCGGCGTCAGAGCCAGGATGACAGGCTGGATCTTTTCAGATAAGAGACAGATCTGCCGGTGTAATGAAGAGACTCAATCCAGTCGACCATCTCACGAGGATGAGTCCATAGAGGAAGATCTTGTCCTTAAGGAGGAGGCGTCTTTATCTGATCGATTTCAAATTGTCTCTCTCCTCGGCGAGGGAGGAATGGGGCGAGTCTACGAAGTCTATGATCGTGAGTTGAGCAGGAAAGCCGCTGTGAAGATCATTCGCCGTGAGCTGATGGAAGATGAGCAGAGTCTCAAGCGCTTTCAAGCAGAAGCAAGAGCCACACAAAAACTTGCGCACGAACGAATCGTCAAGGTCTATGACAATGGAATCAACCAGGATGGCAAGCCCTTCATAGTAATGGAGCTGTTGAGCGGAATCACCCTGGATCAGATGCTCAAGGAGAAAGTCTTCTTGGATCAGGATCAGGTATTGGATCTATTCAAAGACGTCTGCGAGTCTCTCGAGTATGCTCACGAGGCAAAGATTATTCATCGAGATCTGAAGCCCAGTAACATCTTTCTCGAAGGATCGGATGAAGCCGGGCTGAGAGCGAAGTTAATCGACTTCGGCATAGCCAAGATTCGGGAGAGCAAGGACAGCGAGACAAACTATCTTACTCAGACGGAAGACATTTTCGGAAGTCCACTCTACATGAGCCCGGAGCAGGGACTTGGAGAGAAGGTCAGCATACAGTCGGACATATACTCATTGGGTTGTATCCTCTATGAAGCTCTCTCCGGAAGAGCACCATTTGCTGACGACAATCCCATCAAGACTGTTTTCCGACATCTCAATGAGAAGCCGAATAGCCTGGTCGAGGGCAGGGAACAGTTACAGATCTCCAAGGATCTCGAGCAGGTGGTATTCAAATGCCTCGAGAAGAATCCTGCCAATCGATATGCGTCAGCAGGAGCGCTAAAAGCCGATCTGGAGAAAGTCAGAGGCGGTAGTCCGGTAAACATCAAGGTGCAGCAGCAGATAGAGTCGAATGATCTCAGAGAATTCGACTCTATAAAGAGAGTTCTCGCCTTCGCTCTCGACCTTTTCCTCGCTATATTTGTGGCCTCCACTATCACATTTATTGTTGTCGACCTGCTCCGAGACATTTCGCTGCTGTGTCACTGGGCTTTCGGAACTTCGTATTTTCAATCCAGGCATATCCCCTCTAGTTTAGAGTTTGCTCTTCACATGCTCCTCTACTTTCTGTCTTTCGAGTATTTTTTTCGGTCGACACCGGGAAAGATGCTTTTCGGACTGGTTGTCACCGACAGATTCGGCGGACAACCCTCCTTTCCCAGATTGCTTTTGCGTTCAATCATCAAGTCGTTTTTGTTTCCCTTTTTCATATTCTGGTTCTTGATTTCCTTTGCGAAGAGAGTATTGATCGAAGACAGGTCTATCAGGCAGGCGGCTCTGGATTCCATACTTAATCCTATTCACGATAGACTTCTTGGCACTCGGGTCAAACGAGGAAGGCCGCAAAAATCGCTCTTGGGGATTGCGATAGCGTCGGCCGTGATTTGTCTGATGGTGATTGAATTATTGCCATTCGATACTCGTGTCGCTCTATTGAATCCTTTCGGTCATACCGTTACTCTTCTGGACAAGCATGGCGAAGGCTCTACCGATAGAATATATGCGCATATCAATCCGAGTCATCTAGTGTTTGCACCAAGATTCGTTAGATTGGTTCGAGAGACTCTGATTCCTTCGAGCTCAGATGTTAAGACAGAGAGACTTGTTTTTCTGGAGAGCGTGGGCACAAAGATTGGCGAGGCACAGTCCGTTTTGATACAGGAGATGATAGACGGAAGCGAGGTGGTTGTTTTCGATGAGACGGAAACGATAAGAAATCCAGAGAGGACGACAATCGTGGCGCGCACCACTCTGGATGGTGCTACCGTTGCCAGTGTTTCATTCAGTCTGGGCAAGGGAGATTCCAGGCTGGAAGCGGAAGTCCTGTTCCCAGACGGTCGAGTCGAGCATCGGAAGATTTCTGCATCGGAGGCCAGGCTGATTGCTACACCGGGAATGCCGATAAGTCTTTTCTGTTACAACGACCATGAAGAAAACTCCTGGGACGTCACCTGGGCTACCCCTTTTTCGCCCAGTACCAAGAACGATATCACTGATCCTGACTTGATTTGGTTTATCGAGCACCACCCTGGTGCTCTGAATACACGCCAGCTACATGTAAAATTCAATGATAATTACCGGGATAAAACTATTGCAGCCTTTGAGGCATGGTTCTCACGTTTGGACAAGAGCAGAGCGGCGAGGATGAGGATCAACTTGAAGAATCCTCCGGGGCGTAGCTGCCAGTTTTACAAAAATGAAGGTGTTGTTTTCGATGCCCCTGTTGAAAAGGGCAGGCACTATATGTTCAAAGCGCAGATTGGGCCTTCCTATCCGTCAGTGGACCAGGGCATTTATAGATACAGAGTGACTGCAGGTGGAAAAAGTCAGAATCTCGTCGTAGACACCAGGAGCATGAAAGGTCTGCCCGAATGTGAAGTGCAGTTTGACGCACGAAGCAATGTAGAGAGATTTCGCGTGGATCTGCTTGATTGCCCAAGAGGAGAATATGGTTTCTCTGACGCGAGGAACTTTTCCATCGAGAGTATTTGAGGCGCCTTGACATACTAGACCCTGGTCTCCTCGAAAGGACCGTCCTTATTTCCTTGTGCCAGCCCGGGCGGACCCGCAAACCCGGCAATATCTAGTCCCGAGGGGAAATTGCTATAATCGGAGAACTCGGCTGCCTCAACCTGTTCATATCCTGCCGATCGCTTGAAGGAATACCTCATGAAACGCAATGTGATCTTGCTTCTCGTCGTCGCTTTCTTCTGTGCCATGCCGTGCCGGGCGCAGTTCATGAAGCAGCTAAAGGACACTCTGGTCGGGCAGGGACAGCAGCAACTGAATCAGCAGCCGTCTCTTCTGGGGAACGTCAATCTTCCTCCGGGGCAATACATGATGACCAATGTTCAAACAGGCAACGCCTTCTACGTATTCGTGCAGAACGGGCAGATGTTCCTCTCCGGCGGACCGCCGGCTCAGAATCAGCAGATGATGGCTCCGGCTGCAGGAACGACCCCGCAGAGCACCGGAGGCATGATCAAAGAGGGGCTGGGAAATTTCCTCAAGAACCAGATCTCGCCTCAGCAGCAACAGCAGGGCGTCCCCTATCAGGGCGGGTATTAGTCACTGCGGAATGTTTCCGGGGATCCAGCGGGGTACCAGTGCACCTCGGACTAGGGATTGCGAGAGAACCGACCCTGCTTGATCATGTTGATTACAATCTGTGTCATGTCGACCTTCGAGGTGGAGCCGGCTCCGAAAATGCCATCGAAACGTTCCGGCTGACCGGGATAGGAAACCTCGCCGTTTCTCTCATAGAGGCGGAACACGCTGGCGCCATCGGCGCAGTTGTAGACGCGGAAATTGACGCCGTCATTGTTGAGATCGGCGGTCAGTCCGCAGTTTTTGGTCTCGATCATCTTGGACAGGAATTGTCCGGTGCTGTCGGTGCCGGTGACGAAGTTCCCCAGGTCCTGCACCCAGTCGCTGCCCGGCTCATAATGAACTACGTCGGTTCCCCGCAGGGCGATAGATGAGTCGCTGGTATTGACCATGGTGCCCGAGGTGAGGAATAGCTTGTCGACCGAGCCCGGCGCCTCGAGATCGAGCTGGCGGGCAAGCTCGGTGGCTACCGGCACACCCTGCCCGTGAGCGATGAAATTGACGTTTTCCCTGTCGATAGAATAGATTTTGCCGATCACATCGAGAGTCTCTTTCACCCCGGCAATGTCGTCATGCCCCTTCTTGAACGGGTTCGAGAAATAGCTGATGCCTCCGACTCTGTCGCTTTTCCACATGCCGCCTTCGGCGCTGGGAAGGACCACGATCATGCCCTGCTGCGTGAGGCGGTCGGCGCCGATAAGCTGGCCGAATCCATCCCCGTCGCCTGGATAGCTGTGGAAACCTACTACCACCGGATACTTTCTTGCAGGATCGTAATCTTCGGGGAGGAGGACCCTGGACTGCATTTCATGACCATCTGTCTTGACGGTAATGCTGTTGCGGGTCGGCGTCTCCAGGAGCCAGGAGGTGAGACTGGGCGGCAGGCTCTTCTTACGCCAGTCGCCGACTGTCTCTGCTTCCTGCGAAGCACCCAATATCTCGGGTTTGCCAAACAGAGCGGCTACCGCCGGGCTCTCCTTACGCGGGAGACTCGAGAAAGAAGCCAGTTCGTTTCTGACTGAGTCCTGCAGATATCCGGAGCTCAGCAGCTCCATTTGGCCGAGGGCCATATGCGAATCAGAATGCTCGATCGCCAGTCCGGCGTTTGCGCTCATTTTTCGTCCTCTGGTAATGCGGCTCTCCGCCGGTCTTCGCTCACTATGGCAGGGACATGTTAAGGAGTTGTGAAACCTGTTATCTTTCCGGCTGTAGCCAGGTATTGAGCAGTCTGGCCAGCTCGTCGACGCCTTGTCCGCTCTGGGCGGAAAAAATCTGCGCTGATACCAGACCATCCAGACCGGCGTTTTCGATCTCCCTGTGGAACTCGCGCAGAGTGACCTTCGCTGCGCCGCCTTTGAGCTTGTCGCATTTTGTCAGCAGGGCATGAACAGGCATCTCCGATTGTACTGCCCAGTCGAGCATCATGGTGTCCGACTCCTGCATCGGATGACGGATATCCATCAGCAGAATCAGCCCCTTCAGGCACTGTCTCTCATGTAGATACCGCGATAGATGCTCCTGCCATTTCTCTTTTACCGATTGCGAAACTTTGGCATAGCCATATCCCGGCAGATCGACAAGCCTCAAATCCGGCGAGTCGTGCAGCTTGAAGAAATTGATCAACTGCGTGCGTCCAGGGGTCTTGCTGGTGCGGCAGAGATTCTTGTTCTGGGTCAGTTTGTTGATGGCGCTCGATTTGCCGGCATTGGAGCGCCCGGCAAAGGCGACTTCGATACCTCTCTCCGGAGGGCATTGCTCAAGGCTCTGGGCGCTGGTTAAAAACTGTGCTGTGCGGAAATTGATATTCGTCATAGTGATATGTTTCTTTACTGGTCCTTACTCGCTTCCTACCCAAAAAAGCTCGTTGATTCGTCTCCGGATTAGTTCGCGTGTTTCAGTGTCTGCAGCCTGGACTCATCGGTGGTATTCTCTTGCTGTGGATTTGGGATAGGTGGTTTACGGATTGCGCTAGTGAGGGTAGCGGAGCCTCATCGCCTAATGGTGTGCCGTGAACTTCATGGGAATTTCTGAATGGCGGTCTGCTTACCCTATCGGTCTAGTCTGTTGAATGAGCCACAGTAGGGGTATAGAAGATTATCTGATCAAGAGTGAGAAGCCCGATAAGAGCGCTCTTCAAGTTTAAATCCGTTGCAGCAGCCACTCCATGAGTGACAGTGTTTCTAGATACTCCCTCCGGCTGGTCCGGATCAAAATTAGCGAAATACGAAGCTGTCAGATATTGATTGAATCGCTCAGGTAACAATAGACTGTATTTGTGCTCTGTTTGATGATGACCAGTTACTGCGGCAGTGGTTGGGTGTTTCTTGTTGTGTAATAGGTCGCATCCCTTCTAACCATCTGAGAAGTCTTGTTTTGGTATCGCTCGACCGCGATGTTTATAAAATCAATGTGATCCGCTAAGATTCGCTTACTAGCCCACTGCTGAAGTTTCTGCTCAATTTGACCATCAAAATCACTTGCAATCGTATCGAGTTGATTATCAATTGGATCGCCGAGCTTGAGTTGTCTCCTCATCGCTTCCAAGGTAGCTTTGGATAGGGTAATGAACGGGAACCATTGTTGACTAAAGAACTCTTTCCACTCATCATCAGTTATCTTGGTCAAGTGTTGAAACGTTAAGTACGCATACTGAGCCGCTAATAATTCGTCTATCTGATATTGTCGGTCAGTTGGTCGATCACCGTGCAAAACCGAAAGATCGAAAAACAAAGCCTTCCTCCACCCTACTGAAAACAAATACAGTATCCGCGCTTCGGTACGTTTTCGTTCTGTTCCATGAGGGCGCAGCAATGTCTGTCGGCTATGTCATCGTCGAATTTGTTACCGCCGTTTTGGCTGCACTTCAGCGGTTATGTATAGTTCATTGACGTAGAGCCTTATCGTGTTGTCTCGCATCATGATGGCTACCATGTTGTCAATCATTGAGCTTGCTGGTCTATTCTCAGGTGGAATAAGCCCAAGAAGCGATGACGGAATTCCTTCTAGTCTCTTCATGAAATCGTCACCATCTTCGAAGCACAAAATCTCTGGTGACGGCCGAACCATTCTACAGAGAAGCTGACCATGGTCCATCCACTCTTCGAAAGATGACCCCCCGGAGTTTGGTCTAAAGAGGGATTAAGAATTCAAGAATTTGTATTTCAGTTGCAAAAATACTCGTAGCCATTCGCCAGTTCTCGATATAGTTAGAAAATAGGCTTACATCCGTCCCAGCATCTGCTCGGCCTTGGCGCGGCGCGGGTCCTGGACCGGAGCCAGCTCGATGAAGGTCTTGAGCGCCGACCGGGCGTCGTCTTTGAGACCGGCTTTCTCATAAGTCTGGCTCAGCAAGTAATGCGCGTTGGCGTTCTTCGGATCGATCTTGACCGCAGCCTTATACGCATCCATCGCACCGGCGGTGTTCCCATCCAGCAAGAGCGTGGACCCCAGATTGATCCGGGCGCTCGCCGACTTCGGATCGAGATTCACAGCGGCATTGGCGTGCTCCACGGCTTTGCCGATCCGCCCCGACTGCGCCAGAGCAAAGCTCAGCCGGTTGTGCAGGTCCGAAGACTTCGGATACAACGCCACGGCTTCTTCCAATATGTTTGCCGCCCCCGAAGCGTCCTTGCCGGCCAGCAGGCGGCTGGCTAACGCCGTCAGCACGACCTTGTCCTTCGGATTGAGCTGATACGCTTTCTCCAGCTCTTTCAAGCACTCCTGCGACCGGCCCAGGCGCTCGAGCACGCGGGCATAATTCGCCCGGTACAGAGCCTCGTCAGGCTTTTCTGTAATAGCCCGCACATAGAGCTCGGCGGCTTTGTCGTTGTCGCCCTTGAGGGCGAGCACGGTGGCATAGTCCGAAAGCGCAGCCGCGTATTTCGGATCGGTCTCGATGGCTTTCTGATACTCCTGCATGGCGGTGTCCATGTCGCCTTTCGTAAGCGCGTCGTTGGCTCTGAAGTAGTGCGCCTCAGCCGCCAGGAATCCGGACACGTCGGCCGGGATGTCCTGCACATCGGCGATGGCTGGGGTGCCCAGAGCGAGGTCTTTGCCTTTCCAATCGGATTTGAAGACCGGGGTCTGCTTGGCTGTGTACCTGCCGGCATACGAGGTCGTGTCGAGCTCGGTCTTTTTCTTCGCTTTCTCGAAGGCTTTGCTCAGGGGCACCAGACCGCCTTCTTCTTTCAAAGCCTCGATGAGATTGTGCGAGAAGATGTTGCCCCAGCTCATCTGATTGGGCTTGCTCGACGACAGCACTATATAGCCACTGCCGGCGATGAGCTTGGCGGGGTCGATATTGAAGCTCTTCGAGAGCGCCTTGGACCCCTGCCCGAGATCCGCGGCGCCGCTGTAGGCGGCTTGAAGCACCAGGACGATACGCTTGGCTTTGACATTTTTGCGAAGCGTGGTCATCAGGTCTTGCATGGAGAAGCATGTCCCGTAGACGTTGTCCAGGGCGCAGTCATAGGCGCAGAGATAGGCACCACCGTCGGTGGTGGGGAAACTGCTGGTGGAGATGAAGACCACCACGAGATCGTCCGGTCCGGCAAGGGGGCCGAGCCAGGAGCTGCCCAGGGTGGCGAGGACGTTTTCTTTGGTGGCTTTGGTATTGGTCAGGAGGCGGACGTGTTTCTCGGAGAAGCGACCCCCGTTGGGGTCGAGCAAGAATTGCCCGAATTCGTGGGCGGCTTTCGAATTGAGCAGATCGTCATTGGCGAGCCGACCTTCTTTGAACTTCGAGACGCCGACCACCACGGCCCATTTTTGCTTTATCGGAATGTTCTCGGATTTCTTGTTGGGATCCAGATCCTGCACATTGGTGAATTGCACGCCTTTAATAGGTGGCTGTCCGGCGGTGCTCTTCTCGGCTCTCGCCGGGGCGGCGAGCATCGAGGTGAATAGAATTGCTAGCGCTGCGGCTCGGACTCTTTGCATTTTTCCCCCAATTTAATAGTTACTGGTGCAGAAGGGCTACGTCGAAGGCGAGGGCTCCGTCAGCCTGGTCGAAGGAGAGATGTACCTGGCTTCCCCGGGAGCTGTCGGCAAGTCGGGTCGACCGGTCGATCTCGTCGGGCATGATGACCGGGGTCGGATCGTCCCAGCTCAATTGCAGGCCGGTGCCGATCAGGTCTTTGGCGCCGCTGCTGTCGGCGGAGACATAAGCGACTTTGGTGCCCTGGTTCTTGAGCTTGGTTTCGCTCACAGGCGTCCGGGAGAACATGATTCTCACTTTCTCGAGACCGGGGTTGGCGTCGAAAGCCAGCCAGTCGTCGTAAGGAAGCGGGTAGTCGGTGCCCTGTCTCAGGTAGTTGTTTTGCCCTTTGACCGGGAAGAGGATGGCACTGCTGCCGGTGCTGCCCTGTTGCAGGACCACATAGGCGTATCCATCGATCTCGGGAATGACATGAAATCTGATCGCGTCTCCCGATTGGAAGGACATCTTGTTGTTGCAGCGATAGGTCTTGCCGCCTCGCTTGAGCTCGATCCAGTAGGAGAGCGATGTTTTCTTGCGCTCTCTGGTGTCGGCTGGGGTGGTGGCGCTGGCGATCGCGGTAGAACCGGTCGAGCCGGCAGTGCCTGCAGTGCCGGTACCCGTGGTGCCTGAGGCGGTTGTGGTCGCAGCGCCGGTGCCGGCTCCTGTTCCGGTCGTGCCGGTTCCTGTCCCGGTTCCCGCGCCATCAGCTCCGTTGCTGCTCGCGCCGGCTCCATTGGTGTCGGCTTCAGCCGTCATGGCTTCTTTCACCTTCTGCTTATCAGGCAGGATATCAACCACCGAGCCGTCGATCCAGCTCGCGATAAAGCTGAGATCCTCGTCGCTGAACTGTCCGCCTTCGAAGATCAGGTGCTCGGCGGTTGTGGAGAGCACGAATTGTTTGTGGGGCGAGTTGATTCTATTGAATAGCTTCCAGGTACCCGCCGGTCTCACCAGCTTATCTTTGGACCCTTGTATGAAGAGCACCGGCATCGCTTTGATCTTCGGCGCATAGTCGAAGGTCTTGTTCATGAACTTGTTGAACTCGACGAGCTCCGCCGGAGTAACCATGGTTCGGGCCAGGGGATCGGAGAGCCAGGCTTCCCGCAGTCCCTGCTTCTTGGTGGCGGCGCCCACAACAGACGGGCCGACATCCAGCGGTGCGTTCATGCCGTGCACCAGTACATGCTTGACGATGCCAAGCTCGGAGTCTGCCTGGTCGAAGCGGTCGCCGGCCGGCACCGACGAGATCAGCCCGTCCACCAGATCCGGATATTGGGAGGCGGCTTTCATGGCGATGGCACCACCCATGGACTCGCCGAGGACGATGATCGGGAGTTTGGGATGGGCCTTCCTTATATATTTGAGGGTGACGGCGATGTCGCTCATGGTTCCGTCGAAGTCGATGCGGTTGACGCCTTTCTTGACCCAGGAGCCGAAACCGCGCACATCAATTGCGTAGACGCCGACTCCCATGGCGGCGAGATCCCGGGAGAAGGAGTCGTAGGTTCCTTTGTGCAGACCGAATCCATGGATCGCCAGTACGATCGCCACGGGCTTTTTATCCACCCAGGACATGCAGGGAATCTTGGCGTCGGACGTCAGGAATGACTTGCCGCCTTTGCCCAGCTCCACAGGGTCAATGATGAATTGCCTGAGGACGTTGTCCGGGGCGCTCAGCGCCGGAGCCGGCACGGAGCCTGCCGCGAAGATCGAAAGCGAGAGAGCCAGCGCGAGTAGTCGTGCTGTCCCGCCATTTTTGTGCTGCGTTTTGACCGTCACGGAATAGACCTCCATGGTTCTTTATCTCAAATACGGAAAAAGTTTGCCAATTAGGCGGATCATTCGACAATTTCCGTCTCGATGGCGTCATCGTCGCCATCGTTCTTGCTGGCGGCTTTCGCGCCTTTTTTCTTCTTGCGCTTGGCTTTCGGCTTCGTATCCGATTCGGCTTCCGGAGCGGTTTCTTCTTCTTGCTCAGGCTCGCCGCCGTTACCATCGGAGTCTCCAGAATCTTCGCTGGATTCTTCGCTGGATTCTTCGCCGGATTTCTCGCTGGATTCTTCGCCTGCGCCATCGCCGGCCGAGCCTGACTGCGGAGCCGCGGCTTGTTTGGCGGCCGAGACTTCCTGGCTGATGACCACCATGAGTCCACGGATCTCGTTCATGGTCTCTTTGGCCTCGTCTTCGCCGACATTGGCGGCAATCTGCCCGCGCAGCTTCTCGATCAGTTCGCGGGCGCGGTCTTTGCTGCCCTGGGTGACGTGCTCGCCGTTTTCCTTGAGATCGCGCTCCAGAGAATAGATGAGACTGTCGGCCTCATTGCGCAGCTCGGCCTGCTCGCGGCGCTCTTTGTCCTCGGAGGCATGCGACTCGGCTTCTTTCACCATTGCCTCGATGTCTTCTTTGTTGAGGTTGGTGCTGGCGGTGATGGTGATCTTCTGCTCTTTGCCTGAATTAAGGTCTTTGGCTGAGACATTGAGGATGCCGTTGGCGTCTATGTCGAAGCTCACCTCTATTCTAGGCACGCCCCGGGGAGCCGATGCAATGCCGTCCAGACGGAAATTGCCCAGGAGCTTGTTGTCCTTGGCCATGGCACGCTCGCCCTGGAATACATAGATGTCCACGGCGTTCTGATTGTCTTCTGCGGTGGAGCATAGCTGGGTCTTGTGGGTGGGGATGGTGGTGTTGCGCTCGACTAATTTTGCGAAAACGCCGCCCATGGTCTCGATACCCAGGGAGAGCGGGGTTACATCCAGCAGCACCAGATCGGTGACGTCGCCGGCGAGGACGCCTGCTTGAAGAGCGGCGCCCACTGCCACGACTTCGTCGGGGTTGACGGTCTGGTTGGGCTCTTTGCCGCCGGTAAGCTCTTTGACCAGATTCTTCACCGCCGGGATTCTTGTGGAGCCGCCTACCAGCACAATCTCGTTGAGGTCCGAGTATTTCAGTTTGCTGTCGGCCAGGGCCTGCTCCACCGGACCGCGGCAGCGCTCCACCAGGCTTCTGGTGAGGTCGTCGAATTTCGCTCGGGAGAGCTTCATGTCCAGGTGCTTGGGACCGCTCTCGTTGGCGGTGATGAAAGGCAGGTTGATATTGGTCTCGGTGACCGAGGACAATTCAATCTTGGCTTTCTCTGCGGCTTCTGTGAGTCTCTGTAGAGCCTGGGGATCTTTGCGCAGGTCGATTTCTTCCTGGCTCTTGAACTCGTCGGCGATCCAGTTGACCAGGCACTGGTCGAAATCGTCGCCGCCCAGGTGGGTGTCGCCGGAGGTTGCGCGGACTTCGATGAGTCCTTCGCTGACCTCCAGAATGGATACGTCGAATGTACCGCCGCCCAGATCAAATACGAGGATCGTCTCGTCGATGTCTTTTTTCTCGATGCCGTAGGCGAGCGCTGCGGCGGTGGGCTCGTTGATGATGCGGAGGACGTCGAGCCCGGCGATGGTGCCGGCGTTCTTTGTTGATTGGCGCTGGGAGTCGTTGAAATAAGCCGGGACGGTGATGACGGCGGAGTCCACCGTCTCGCCCAGATATTTCTCGGCGTCTTCTTTGAGCTTGCGCAGGACCATTGCCGAGATCTCTTCGGGGGTGTAGTCCTTGTCTTTGATGGTGACTCGGCAACCGCCGTCCGGGGCTTGCTTGACGCGGTAGGAGATGGTTTTGAGCTCCTCGGTGACCTCGTCGTAGCGGCGGCCGATGAAACGCTTTATGGAATAAATCGTGTTCTGCGGGTTGACCACGGCCTGACGGCGGGCAAGCAAGCCGACCAGGCGCTCGCCGGTCTTGTTGAATGCAACCACCGATGGTGTGGTGCGGCCGCCTTCGGCGTTAGGTATTACTGTGGCGCGGCCGCCTTCCATGACGGCGACTACCGAGTTGGTCGTACCAAGGTCTATTCCAACGGTTTTACCCATTTCTTTACTCCAAAAAAGCGCAAGCGGATTCGAATTTTAACAGACCCAGTGACGCTTCTAAGGGATCGGCCTGTTTCTATTCATAAAGCGATTAAGCAAATCTGTCGGATAATGCTCGAGCGGGCTTCTTGTAAACTGGATAAACTATCAGATAGTGGGAATATAGGGAGAATCACCCTTACTATTTTCGAAGCTACACGAATATGAACCCGTATAACGACGATTCCGATTATCAGGGCGAGGACCGCGCCGATCAGGATGCCCTGCTCGATATGGTCCATGAGAAGCGTGGCCTGCCCAGCGGTGCCGAGCCGCCCCGGAGACCCGCCAGAATCACCCATCACGAGATCAAAGCCATGAAGGTGACGGTGCAGAAGGAGTCTGCCCCCCATGTCACTATCCTCCGCAAAATCGGAGGCTTTTTCTCAGGCATATTCGGCATCTTCGGGTTTTTGATCCCGACAGCCAGGAAGAGCAAGAAGAAAAGCTGTGAGCTCAACGGGCACGTCTTCCCCAAGAACTGGAAAGGCGATTTCCCTCACTGCACGCACTGTGGCACCAAGATCACGCATCCTGACAAGATCCGGCCCAATAAATAAAGTATCCGTTGACCCCGGGGTAGAACAGTCGTACCATACATAGCTATGGTTCTGTGTTTGTTCGGGTCGCGACTCGGTTTTTTATGACATCTCCAGCCAAACTCAACGTCAGGCTTGCGGTTCGCGACTTCGCCATGCCCTGCCCGGCTCGGGGTCATATCGAGAGCCAGTCCGCCAGCGCCCGGATAGCTCAGGCCGGTCAGGAGATGCACAGCCGCTATCTCAATAGCCGCAAGAAGAAGATCGAGGGCTACGAGATCGAGGTCAAGTCCGACAGGCGTTTCGAGCTCCGGGGCGAATCGGGTGAGCCTGAGCCCGAAATTGAGGCTGAAATACAGGTGAAGGGCCGGATAGACGGGGTTAGACCAGCAGGCGGCGGGGCGCAGTCTAACGCATCCGGCGGCGAGCCCGCCGGGGCGGTTTGCCTCGAAGAGATCAAGAGCGACTTCGATATAAGGGGCCTGAAAAGGCGCCTCACCGAGGAGCCGGATCATCCTTACATCCTCCAGATTCTGACTTATGGCTATATCTGGTTTAGGGAGAAGGGCGAGGTTCCGGAGCTGGAGCTTCATCTGGTGTCTTCGAAGGACGGGGACGTCATCGTCTATCCGGTCAGGCTCGATCTCGAATGGTACGAGCGCTGGCTCTCCCGGCGTCTGAAGGCGGTGGTCTCCGAATACCGGATGCTTGCCAGACAGAGGGAGAGGCGCAGGAGAATCGCCGAGACCATGAAATTCCCGCTGCCTGAGCTCCGACCCGGGCAGCAGGATCTGATCGACTGCGTGGAAGAGGTGGTGCAGAGCGCCGGCCGCGCCATGATCCAGGCGCCGACCGGTCTAGGCAAGACCCTGGGGGTGCTCTACCCGACGCTCAAAGAGGCCCTCGGGCGGGGCGATCAGGTCGTCTATGTGACTCCCAAGAACAGCCAGCACCGGGTGGCGGAGGACGCTGCCGAGAAGTTGCGCCGGGACAATCCCGATCTGAGATCCCTGACCCTCACCGCCAAGGCGAAGCTCTGTCTCAAGGAGGAGGTCTTCTGCAATCCGGATTATTGCCAGTATGCCCGGGACTATTACAGCAAAGTCGAGGAGAACAATCTCATCGACCGGGCATGCTCGACAGCCGGTCTTGATGGGGACAAGTTCATCGAGCTCGGGAAAAAGTACAAAGTCTGTCCTTTCGAGCTTTCTCTCGATACTATAAGCCGGGCTGATGTGGTGATCGGTGATTACAACTATGTATTCTCACCGCGCAATATCATGGGCCGCTTCCAGCCTCGCCTGGGGATCAAAGCCGAGGCGCCCGATTTGATTGTCGATGAAGCGCACAATCTCCCCGATCGTGTGGCCGGCTATTACAGTGCCGAGCTGTCTCTTGCCGGGCTCGGCGAGATGGCGAAAGCCATCGAGGCTCTGCCCCCTGCTTTCTCTCTTCCTTTCCGCGGGTTGTTGGAGGAGCTCAAGGAGCTTGTCCGGAGCCACCGCCCGGCCACCAGGAAAGACCAGCCTGTGACGGTGGACGCCGGTCGTTTCGAGAAGCTCGCCGAGAAGATATCCGGGGCTGTGAGCGATTATCTCTCGGGGTCTCTATTGATTGGTCGCGGGGACCCGGCTCTAGGTCTGCTCTTTGAAGTACAGCGATTCGTCGAGGCCCTGACTCAAAAAGGCGGCGAGTCGGTGACTCTCTGGAAGGTTAGAGAAGGCGGCATACTCAAGGTTCTCTGTCTCGATGCGGCTGCCCGATTGAAAGAATCATATCAAGGGGTTCGATCGGTGGTGGCATTCTCCGCTACTCTCAAACCTTTCGATTGTTTCGCGCGTCTTCTGGGATTCGATGGCGGGGATCTCAAAAGCAAAGAGCTGCCTTCGCCATTTCCGGCGCGCAATCGCAAGCTCATGGTGATCCCGCAAGTGTCGACGAAATACGCCGACCGGGAAAAGAACTACTCTAAAATCGCCGAGGCTGTATGCCGGATAGTGGCTCAGCGACCGGGCAATTATCTGGTCTTTTTCCCGAGCTTCGAGTTTCTTTCCCGGGTGGCTGCCCTGGCTAGAGAAGAGCTCGAGAGAAACGCCGCCGAGCTGCTTCTTCAAGAGCGCGAGATGAGATCCACCGCCATCGATCAATATCTCGATCGGCTGAGGGCGCCTGGCAAGCCGGCGGTATTTTTCGCCGTGCAGGGCGGAGTCTTCGCCGAAGGTGTGGATTATCCCGGCGACATGCTCATCGGGGTGATCATCGTCGGTCCCGGGCTGCCGGTCTTCGATATCGAGCGCAATCTCCTGGCTGACTTTTACGAGCGCCATTATGGCAGCGGTTTCGAATATGCTTATGTCTATCCCGGTATGTCCCGGGTGGTGCAGAGCGCCGGCAGGGTGATCCGCTCGGAGAAAGACCGGGGCCTGATTGTTTTACTGGACCGGCGCTTTGTCGAGCCATCCTATGGCAAAGCCATGCCCGACTACTGGTTCGACACCTCGGCAAATGAGCTGGTATCAAATAGTATATTGAAGGACATCAATGAATTCTGGAGTCTTGCCTGAGAAGAAGAAGCGTGGAAAAACATCCGGGGGCGACTTTCGCCTCATAGATACTCCCGTGCTCATACTGGATTGCCAGACCACGGGAGCCAGCCCCGCCACCGGCAATCTTCTCGAGCTCGCTTACTGTCTGACCTCGGCTGCCAGCTCGGAGGACCCGTCGATCGTCAGCTATCTGATCCAGCAGCCCGAAGGCGAGCCGATACCACCACGAATAGTGTCGCTTACCGGCATCGACAATGACGATATGGTCGGGGCGCAGTCGCCGTCCGATGTTCTTATGGCCCTGGAGGGGGCCCTCGGGCTCTTGCCTTCGCCGCCTCTCTGCCTGATTCACTACGCTCGGTTCGAGTTGCCGTTTCTGACTGAGTTGTTTATGGAGTACGGGCGGCACGGGCTTTATGAAGGGCTGCCATTCGCGCCGGTCTGTACTTTCGAGATCGCCCGGCGTCTCTATCCGGATCTGCCCTCGAGGGGCATCCGGGCTCTGGGTGGTTTTCTGGGAATCGAGCTGGATGACCTCAAGCGTGCTCCCGGTCATGTTGGGACCACAAGCGAGATCTGGAAGCATCTTGCCGCCCGGCTCGAGGAGGAAGGAGTCACTACCCGCGGTGAGCTACAAGAGTTTTTGAGCACCAGAGCCCGGCGCCGGACAGGCAAGCTGCAGTATCAGCTATCTCCGGAGAAGCGTCTCAATCTGCCGGACAATCCTGGCGTCTATCGCATGCTCAACCGGCAGGGTCGGGTGCTCTATGTTGGCAAGGCGACATCTTTGAGAAGTCGTGTAAACAGCCATTTTCGCGGGCGCAAGCGTAAGACCTCCAGCTCTTTCGAGTTGCTCACGCAAGTGTACGATCTCGATTTTACTGTCTGCCGGACGCCTTTCGAGGCGGCGCTTCTGGAGGTCGAGGAGATCAAGCGTCACGACCCGCCTTATAATGCCAGCCTCAAGAACAACGACAGGCGGGTCTGGTTCTACAGCGATGACTTCGAGTCGGCAGCCACCACCTGCGATGATGTGCACCACATCGGTCCTTTCAGCAGCGAGAGCACTATTGGTAATATCAGACTTCTGTGTGATGCCATCGAAGAAGGGGAGGTTTCTCCGGAGCTGCTTTATCTGGACTCGGAAGTCGAGCCCGAGATCATCGAGGCCGGTCTCGAGATGTTTTTCGCCCGTCACGATCTGGCTCCTTTCACCGCTATCGGAGCTCGGGCCCTTTTGTTGATCGGCATGCGTCTCTGGCGCTCCTGGCGAAACTATATCCGTCTGGTCGAAGCGCTCACGGACGAGGAAAGGGAAGAGGAGAGTGAGCGCGGTCCGGAAGATGGACTTTCGCAAGAATCGCAGGAAGACTCGAGTGAATTCTCCGATGAGGTTGATGTGGAAGAGGCGGACGAAAACGAGGACGAAAACGAGGACGAAGAGGAAAACGAGGAAATCTCACCCGAGGATGTCTGCGCCAGGATCGAGTCCTTGCTCACCGGTGCAGCAAGGCACTTCCTGCAGGGCAAAGAGCTGAAGGCTCTTTGCCAGTGCCGGATTACCTACGGTGCCGACGACCTCGAGATAGTCGTTCGCGATGGTCTGGCTCTGGTGGAGGCTGCCGGCATCAGTCGTGAGGACCGGGTCTCGGAGTCGGCTGATAAGTCGTCGGGCTTCGATATCGAGAGGTTCGACCGGCTCCGGGTTCTTCTTACCGAACTCGCGGCTCTCAAGAGTCGTGGAGAGAAGGTGACGGTGGAGCCTTATATCTGCTTCCTGAGCAGGTGAGCGTATCCGGCACCGTCTTTGGTACCGATGGCATTTCGACGGGGATATCGATGTCCACCTGACTACCTCGGGCTTTCAAGTTTTCGATAATTTTCCGAAATAGCACCGGTATCTCGAGATTTCTCAGATTCGAGGTTTTCGACGGAATTTAGGGTGTAGAATCATAGTCTGGCTTACGTTCTATATTTCGATCTCTTGACTTCGAATGAGCCAGCGCACGGACCGATTCTCCTCCAGGCAGAGCTACTCGATGTTCAAATGGCCCAGCGACCCGGAAAAAGAGCAGCGTCTAGACCAGCGACCGACGGCTGAGGACTTGAAGAAGTTCATGGTGGCCTCCGCCCGGCGTAAAGACGTCAAGTTCGTCTATCGCTGGAGCGACGTCGAAGTTAAGATGGAGTTCAAGCTGGTACTGCGCTATGTTCCCCGGGGCTTCACTTTCGAGTGGCAGCTCTTCATGCTGGGCGGCAAGAACGAGCACAGGATACTGTCCGTTCACGCCGACGACGCCGAGGAAATCGCCGCCAGCATCGATAAGGCTGTGCTGAACGAGACCGCCAGGGTCCCGGAGACGACATTCCATGGCGATCAGAAGCCGCCCGCCCTGTCCAAGACCAAGATGAACGAGGCCAGGCGCATCCTCGAGCAGACTTTCGACCGGGTGCCCATCGAGGCGATCAAGGAAATGTCCTTGATGCCGGAGGCTCTTACCGGAAACCTCGAGGTCCTGCATATCACGACCCTTCTGCAGTCCATCTCCATGGGGGAGATGTCAGGCAGGCTGCGTATTCAGAGACAGGCAGCCTATGCCGATATCTTTTTCGAGTCCGGCGCGCCGGTGCACGCCGAGGGCACCAGGGGCAGTGGCGAAGAGTGCTTCATTCAGGTAATCTGCTGGAAGGACGGGGAATTTCATTTCGAGCCCAAGCTCAAGACCGACGAGCGGACCATCAAAAAAGTCATGGAGACCATGATCCTCGAGGGCTGCCTGCTCCTCGACAATACCGAATATGTGAGAGCCTGCGGCGTGCGCATGGATACTGTGATGGGCCGCACCAATCCCAATCTCTCCGAGGCGCAGTTCGAGGCGATATTGAGCCAGGGCGAGGCCCAGGACATGGGTCTTCTCAAGGCGATTTATCTCCAGATCGACGGTCGCAAGCGTGTCCTCGACATTGTCGAGATCCTCAGACTCAGCCGCACTCAATGGGTCAGCGGTATAGCCGCGCTGCTCAGGTGTCAGGTCGTGACGGTGGCCAGCGTCATCGAGAGCAAACGTCTGCAGGTCGAGCCCAAGCATCTCGATCCGTCGCTCATCGCTCCTATCAACGCGGTCTTGCTGCGCAGCGACACAGGGCTCTTCAGCTATCCGGCATTTCTCTATCTGGTGGATCACGAGTTCAAGTTCTCAGCCGAGCGCCCCCTCTCCATCATTCTGATAAACACTCTTTCTGTTGAGGTGTCCAGCAATCAGATGAAGCCTATACTGAATCTGGACGGCTATAAGGATCTCGCCCGGTGTATCGCCAGTGTGCAGGGATTCAAGGGGATTGTCGCCCACTACGAGGAGCACGGCGTGGCGATCTGTCTCATGGGGGCCAACGCCATGCACGCCGCCACCATCGCCGACAGGATCATCAAGTCCATGCTCTCTTCCTCTATGGAGTTTCGTTTTGCCGCCAGCAATATGGCTATAGGGGTGGCTTCTTTTCCTGACGATGCCGAGGACATGGCATCGCTTCTGGCGACGGCCGAGGTGGCAAGAGACAGAGCCACCAGCGAGGGAAGCAGCAGGATAGTGCTGGCCTCCGAGCTGGTAGGTTAGAGTTCGAAGTCAGAAGCGTGAAGGTCACCAGAGACAAGCTGCTTATACTGGACTGCGGTGCGGTCCTCATGTTGACTCAGTACATAGCGGTCAGGGAGATCGGCTCGTCATTCTTCTCCACCGAGCTCATTACAGTGGCGGCGGTGATTATGATCCTCATCGGTCCGAGTATCGCCTATTATCTGGCCGACAGAGTGGGACCGAGATTCCTGGCCTTCTGGGGCGCCGTCACCTTCGTCTCGCTTCTGGTCATGCCCTTTGGGATCAGAGCCCTGGTGGCATATTTGATGTCTCTCAATGTCGAGCATGTGGCCATGCTCGTGGTTTTTCTGGGCGCCGGGCTTTTCTACTCGGCATTCTTCGCGATTTTCCTGCCCCGGATGGTCCGCAGCGGCGGCGACTTCGTCGGCCTCTATTGCCTGGAACTCGCCGGGGCGGTCCTTGCTCTGGGGCTCATCGCGCTTGTGCCTACGTGGCAGCTTCTGCTCGTGGCTTTCTATGCCTTTATAGTCCTTGCCCTGCATCTTTCGGTGGGGAGCGCTGCCCTCACGATACCGGCTTGTCTCGCCTCGGCGCTGGTGGCCTTTTGTTATCCGGCACTGGATGCGCAGGCGGCTCAGTATTACTACCGGTGCTACTGGAACCAGAAGGACCCGCATCTGATGGCAGTTACGTATTCGCCTTATCAGAGGATCGATGTGGTCACCGAAGGCAAAGACCGGATTCTGTACCTCGACGGCATCCCATACTACGACGCGAGCGATCTTTACTGGTTCAATTATTACATCGCCGAGCTTCCCGGCCGCCTGGTTGCCGATAAGGGCAGGGCTCTCATAGTCGGCTCCGGAAGCCTCTCATCCACGGGATATCTCGTGCGTCAGGGCTTCGAGGTGACCACCATCGAGATCGACAAGAAAGTCGCCGACTACGGTATGAAGTATTTCAACGATCTCAACAAGCTTTCAGCGTCCGATTTCAAGCTCGAGATCGGCGACGCTCGCAGGATCATCGCCGGACTGCCCGACCGGAGCTACGATCTCATAGTGCTCGATATTCCGGCGCCCTTTCATATTCAGACGGCTCTGCTCTACACGCCTGCATTTTTCGGCGAGCTCAATCGATGCCTCAAAGATGGTGGCATCGCCGCCATCAATACATGCTCTTACAAAGTCGACGACCCCATAGCCAGAGCGATCGGCGCCAGCGCCTGCAAGAGTTTTGCGGATCTCAGGGCGATCACCGGCGAGTCCCTGGGACTGACGATACTCTATTGTGCCAGGAAGCTGCCACCGGCTATCGAAAGCCTCAGAGAGCAGGCGAGAGTCCAGGAGCGACAGGGCTTCCAGATCTTCGACGACCGCGCCTTTCGCGCCATCGTTGGTGATACCAGACCCCACGACAGCGAGAATCTCGCCGCCCTCCTGCTATTCGCCAGGGAGCATCTGCCGGAGGTCATGAAATGAGGAGTCGGGAGAATTTCGATCTGGTAGTCAACGGATTCTGGCTGGGAAGCGCTCAGGTCGGTCTGGTCTTCCACTTGATCTACTCCCAGGGAGCCGGAGTGCTCTTCTATTTCTCGCTCATCTCTCTCTGGCTTCTTGGCTCGATTGCCGGGATGAAACTTGTATCCGACCGTTATCTGGCGCTCAAGCTCGAGATAGCTGCCCTTGTCTCCTTCGGGGTCGCGGTTCTGGTCGCGAGATCCGCGCCTTTCACCGCCTGGTCTCTGGTTTGCGTCCTTTTAGCGGTGATTTTGATAAGCGGCTATGCAGGCTGGTTTCTCAAAAGCCGTGCCACCGCCTATGGCGATGTGTCGAGAGTGCTTCTTTTCGAGAACAACGGCTTTGTCGCCGGCTATGCCGTGGCTGGAGCGCTGCTGTTCTACTCTATAAAAGCTATCGACATTCTCACGGCTTTCGTATTGACAGTCTGCATTATTTTCGAGGTCATCTGTCCGATTGTCGTTTCGCGAGATTCCGATAATGCTTCGCCCGGGCAGGCCGGTTTCTGACTTGCCCCGTCGCTTGAATTCGGTAACACTTTCGGGTTACCATATGTTATCAAGATCGCAGGCAAGAGTTGCTATTATCTATATGTCGGGAAAATAGAACCTGGATGCATTTGTCTGAGAGTCGCCTTGGAAGACGATGAGGACATCGGAGTCACCGGGAGGTCCGGTGAGGTCGAAGGACCGCAAGACGCTCTCCCGGAAGGGGGAGCCGCCGGTGTGTCGGGCGGCAATCACAATCATGACCGGGGAGATCCTGACCAACCCAATATTTCGGAGATCGTCCTGACTCCAAGAAAGGGCGTCCTGTCAGGTCTGGTGAAGAAAACCCCGGATACGGACGAGGTCACAGACTCCGGCTCCGACTCCGACTCCGACTCCGGCCCTGAGAAAGACCAGCTTCCGCCGGTTGAGGGCGACCCGCTTCCCTTCATCCGCCAGCTTGAGCACGACCTCAGAAACGACCTGAGAAAAGCATCCCCTAAGGACACGCAGGCCGATGCGGCCGGCTCGGACGAGGCAGCCTCCCGGGATCAGCCTGTTTCGCCGGCGGAGCCGGGCGCAATGCGGACCGATCTGGAGATCGACGATATTCCCGACGATGAGTTCGAGGATGAACCGGAGCCTCCCGCTGAAGCGGTCGAGGAGGCGAAGCCGAAGCAAGAAAGCGAAGAGGAAGATGATGACGATGACGAAGAAATCAGAGGAAGCGACAAGAGGAAGAGGAAGAGGATGATCTCGGCTGTGACGATTCCGGATCTGTGTTCGATTCCGGATCTGTGTTCGATTCCGGATCTGTACCTGCCGGACGCCGGGGGGGCGCTTCTGGCTCTCCGTCCGAAGCTGCCTGCTCCCGGATCGGTTGAATCTCAGCCGGTGGCAGACCGGGAGCCCGGTTCCAGCAGTGATGTGAGAGTCGACCGTTTTCTCAACAGGGTCATTCTCGACACTTACTCGGCGCACAGGCTACTGGCTCACGACGATGTCTCTGCGCTCTATGTGGGCAAGGGCATCAATGTCGTCGGTCATGTGGCGATCAAGGTCGCAAAATTCAAGCGGGTCGATGACGCGAGAGAATTCGTCCGGGAGATACGCAGCCGCAGCCTCGAGCACCCGGCTATCGCCCGCCTTCTCGAGGCGGAAAGCGACGAATCGGGACTGGCTTTTATAGTTTACGAATATCCGGAGTGCATCACTCTCGCCGAGCTTCTTGAGGGTGTCGGGCGGGTGGACAAGGAAGAAGACATAGCCAGGGTGCTGGCTCAACTGGCCGATGCATTTGTGACGGCGCACGAAAGCGGGATCTATCATGGCAGTCTCAGCGCCGGAAAGATTCTGCTGCTCGAGTCCAAAGGTTCTATCGCAGTTAGAGTGCTGGACTTCGGCTCGCCGGCCCTGCACCGGGAGCTCTGCAATTTCGTCGGAGGCGGGAAAAAGCTCCGCGCTCCGCAATATATGAGCCCCGAGGTGATCGATGGATTCGACCCGGGAGCCCAGAGCGACATCTACAGTATCGGTGTCGTCGCGTATCAGCTCATCACCGGCGCTCTGCCGTATCCGTACGAGAATGCTGACGAGATTATCGCTGCCCATCGCGATCCCGAGACCATGCCCGATCCGGTCACCAAAATGCGACCGGACCTGATCAACAACCAGCAGCTCAGCCAGCTCGTCTACGAAGCCATGGAGACCGATCCGGACTGGCGTTTCGAGGCGATTCGCGAGTTCCGGGACGGTATCGAAGGCTGGATCAATTCGGTTCGCGAGGCCAAGGCGGCCCGTGCCGCCAAACCGGCGAGCGAGCCCGATAGCAAATTCGATGTCACCGATTATGACGAAATCATGACTGCCAGGCAGTCGGAGCGTGACTTAAAGACCTCGATATTGAATATGGTGGCGCTCAAGCAGAAGTCCATGGAGCAGGAGCAGACCGTGGTCCTTCAATTGACAAACAAGTTCACGATCGGCGGTCAACGGAAGTCACCGATGCGGACTCTCTTCACCGTGCTGGGTATCACGGTCCTGGTAGTGGGCGTTGTCGGAGGCGCATTGTTCTATGCAAGCGGTCACCAGGAAGAACTGGGATCTGCCTGGATGAGCGCTTCCCGGCAATTGAGCGGTCTCTTTCATAAGAGCGGCCCCGGGGACGAGGAGAAGCTCGAGGACAGACTGGAGGCGATGGACGATTCTCTGGGCACCGACGAATTCGGCGCCAGCAAGCCGGGCACCAGTCCTGGTGGCACCGGCGCGAATCTGCCGGGCGGTGGCACCACGACTGCACCGCCACCGGTGCGCCGCGCAGTGCGCAAGTTCCGCTATGAGGAGTCGCCCATCTACAGGGACTATGTCCCCAAATCCAAGGGCAGTGACCCCATAACCATCAAATAAAGCGAGCTCAGGCGGCTCTCATCTGTCTGAGACGAAGTCTGGCCACCTCGCAGACCACCGGCTCCTCATCCTGCTCGAGGATTCGAAGGACACGCACGGGCACCGATTCATTCCAGGCGAGTTCCATCCGCACAAGAGGATTGGGGTCCGCCAGGAGCTCTTCGAGCTCCTGGCTGCTCATGGCCTGGCCCTGGGCTTCCTGGAGACGCCGACCGAGAATCACCCGGCTCGTGCGCCGCCAGCGCCTGTAAGCCCGGCCGAGGCTGGCTACGGTTTTGTCGATGGCGCGGGCCAGGGCGGCGAGACTGTCTGTGAGGAGGTTGCCGCCGCTTTCCTCCAGGCGTCTGTATTGGCTCTCGTTGTGATCGTGTTGCCAGTGCTCTGGCGGGTGTACGGATACGGGCGTGAACATGTCTACCTCCCCCGGGCGAGGTACCGATACAGCTTCCTTGCTGTTTCCTTTTCCTCGACGTTACGCTTGTAAAGCAGGGATGTCAATAAGAGTGCGCTCATAGTGGCATACTATGAGCCAGGTTTCAGGACCGGAGCCCCGAAATCCACAAAGATTCGTATTTCCCGTCTTTACTTATAGATGGCCGGGCTATATTCTCTTGCCAGCCAGTGAGGGTCAAAACAGTGCTAGACGATTTCATCAAGGACGAATCCGGCTCTGCCAGCAGTGAGTACGGCAGCGTCTATCTGCTGGTGGCGATAGGTCTCTTCATCGTTTTCACAGTCTTCCACAGCGGTATCAGCAATGCCGTGGGCGTGATCGCCGACGATTTCGTCAATAAGCTCGACAGTATGTCCATAGCCTCCGAGAAGAATTTCAATCTCTGAATCGATTCGAGCTTGTTCTAGATCTTGAAGCCGAAACGTTCCAGAAAACGCGCGTTGGCCGCCTGCCTGGCAAGCTCGATCTCGGTTTTCAGATCCGGCTCGATTTTCTCTATCTCCTCCAGAATCAGGGAAGCTTCCCGGCAACAGCCCTGGCGGCGCCCGTTCACCCCGATCTCGGCCAGCGCTCTAATGGCCGCCTGCAAAAGCCCGCTGTCCAGGGGATGCAGGGTGACGATCACGTAGGCGGCGGCCAGACGCAGCTTCTCATCGGTCTCGAAGAGAAGCCTCTCCATCGACAGCATGCGCGGGTCCATTGGCTCCAGAGGCGTGTCTTTCGTGGCGTCGAAGAGAGCCTGAATTCGCTCGTCGGTATTGAGAGCCGGCTCGTCCAGATACTTCTCGAGGATCGAGGCGCGCTCGGCGAGACTTGTGGTGAGATCCGCCTGAGTATTGTGCCAGAGAATCCGGACCGAGTCTTTCAGGGTGATAAGCACTTTCCTTGCGCGCTCGGCGACTCCGGAGCTCGGATGTCTGTCGGCCAGAGCCTGCACCACCGGGAGGGCGGGCAGATAACCGGTGAAGGCTACCATCTCCAGGGCGCTCATCATGAAGCGCTCTTGCCTCTCGGGACCCCGGGCTGTCTCCTCCAGCACCCTCATCATGAGCTCTCCGGCTTCCCGGCTCGATATCGAATTGCTTTTATTGACACAGTCGTTCGCCGGGCTGGAGAGAGCGGCGGCAAGCGCCATGAGCAGGTTGATCCGGCTGTTCTCCGGGAGATCTCTGATGGATAGCAGACCGGTGCGCACCAGGGCGAAAGCGTCGCTCAATTCAATCAAGCCCGTGGAGACGAGCTCAGCCAGGACCTGGCAGGTCATGGACCGATCGGGATTGTCGCTGCTGATAATCCGGTTGGCTTGCTCGGCGATGGCACCGGCGCCGGTCTCGAGACCCAGGGGAAGTAGCGCCGGGATATTGGCTTTCAGCCAGGCGAGGGTGTTTCTCTTTTGCTCAGCGATGCTCATCCTGGCAATGATACCGGATTTTCAGGACTTGATTGAGAGACTTCCGGTCCGGAGCGAGAAGCTCGGGGACATTCCAATAGCTGCACCGGGCCCGGTGCAGCTCTTTTTCGGACGAGGCGGGGTCTATGCCATAGATCAGGCACTGTCTCCGATGCTCTTCGGCTTGCTCCAGATCTCTCGCCTGAGAATTTTCCGGATCTCGCAATCCGGCTCGATCCATGAGCTGCCGCAATTGTCTGGCCGCGTCGGCACCTTCCGGATCGACTCCGGAGATGGCGCAGAAGACCCTGAACTTGAGCCGGTCTCGTTCGGCACTGGTAGGGTAGCCGCTGGTAAATTCGTCGCTTCTTGAATTCCTTGATCGCCTCTCACTTCGCTTCCAGAAGTCGAAGCTGCTCGACGGCGTCCCGCCTGTATCCCGCTTGTCCGCCATGATCTCTCATCTCCTCCAGTGATTTCCTCACCGCCGACAGATCGAAAGTCGACGGGTCCGCCCCTTGCAAAAGAACATAACTGGCTGCCAGTCTCACTCTGGGATTGCTGTCGTTGAGAGCAATCTGGAGCATCGCCAGGCGCGGGTCATCCCGACCGGTGATCGGCATGCCTTTGACCGAAGCCATGATAGCTTCCACTGTTATCTGGGTGTCTTTGTTGTCGCCCAGGACCGAACGAAGATTGTTCGAGCGGTCGGCGGGCGTGGTGGTGTGATCGGCGGCGGTGTCCTGCCAGACTACATTGACCGAGTCCCTCAGATCGGCCAGCACGGACAGGGCCTGATCGCCCAGGGCGGTGCCGCGCCGCTCGGCAGCCAGAGCCTCGAGGACCGGATAGGTGCGGTGGTGCTTGTACTGACCGAGAAGCTGGACCAGTTGTCCTTGAATGGTGGGATCCGGCTGATATGGTGCTCGTTGATTGTTCTGCAGATCGAGAGCCCGGGCGGCGATCATGGCTGCCTCCTCGCGAGAGACCGCCGTGCCGCCGTTGCCTGATTCTTTCGCGAGGTTCACCAGACCCTCGAGGAGATAGCGTCTGGCTGTGGGGTCCATGCCGGGACCGCTGGTGAGTCCGGTCTCGATTGCCCAGACGATATAGTCGCGGTTCTCTTGACCGGGACGCGCCATGTCTCTGATGGCTCCGGCGACTTTCTGTTGAGCCCATGCCGATTCGCTGTCGGCAAAGGGCTGACCGCCGTTGACCAGGATGTCTACAAGAGCCATCTTGGCCTTCATGCCTTCTGCGGAGCGCAGAGAAGCTTTCTCGATCAGGTCCTGGAAATCGCCGTCGCGACGATCGGTGATTCTCTGGCGCTCGGCATTGCGGGCTTTGTTCTCTTCGGCTCGGACGGTGGAGCCGCTGGAGAACACCCAGGAGAAGAAACCGCCTACACCAGAGTAGACCCCGTCGGCAGCTTCCTGACCTTTCTTGTCGCGGTAGCGGTTGAACTCTACACCGTCGAGCATCCAGTAGTTGTCGTTGCGCCATTTTCTGATGAACAGGCTGAGAGCCTGATCTTTGCTTGCCTGAGGAAGGTTGGCGCGGTAAGCGTCCACCTGGGCTTTCAAATTGTCCCAGCCTTCGAAAGGATCGTGCATGAGGCTGGCGGCGGTTTCCTGATAACGTCTCTTATACTCTTCGGATGTCGGATCCAGTCGCTCCTGGCTGAAGCGCACTTCCCGCAGGAGGCCGGACACTGCAGGATCGGTCTCTTTGTCCAGAAGACCGAGCACCGTCGGTCTGAGCATCGGGTCTTTCATGTTCTCGAGGGCTTTAAGCGCCTCATAACGAACGCCTGCGTCCCAGTCCCGCTCGATGCCTTTGTCCGGCGATCCGGTGAGACGTTCGCGGATCACTTCCAGGGCTCCCCGGGAGCCGAGGTCGCTGAGGGCGCTTATCGATGCACGTCTGAGCTTGGGGGATATGTCGGCAAAGGAGTCGCTTGCCGGGTCGATGAATCCTCGCAGGAGAAGATCGGTCTGGCTTTTCTGAAGCTGGGTGCCGTCTTTCATCAGGGGAAGAATCGCATTGAAGAACGCGCTTCTCTGGGCTTCGTCGGCATAGCTCAGGGAGCCGTCCCTGACCCTGGCGGCGGTGTCTTTGATTATTTGAATACCCTGCTCCCGCGCTCTGGTGGCGAGCTGGGGATTCTCTTTGTCGAGCAGGGCGAGACCTTCGGGGCTGAGGCGCTCGATAGCGCGCCTCGAGAGGTCGACATTCTTGCTGTCAACCAGATTGGCAATCGCTTCATAAGCGGTGGCACCGCCCTCCGGTCCCACCAGATCGAGCAAGCTGGAGGCAGCTACCAGGCGTTGATCGCCGGTCTTGTTGCTGTCGGTCATGGCGGTGGAGAGGGTATCGACGGCATACCGGGAGAAGGCGCCTTCGGTGCCCTGATTTTCAGCGAGCTTGCGAGCGTACTGGCTGAAAAGCGCCTGCCGGTCTGCCGGGGCGCTCTCGGCACCGGCCTGGAGCATCAGGGCGGCGGCGGCGCGCAGGTCCTGGTTGCCGCCCTGTCTGGCGACGTTGCCGAGATAGGCTTCGATGGCGCTCGAGGTGAGGCCGACCCGGCGGGACTCGTCTTTGAAGGTCTCTTCCGGGGTCATCGACTGGGCTTGTGCCTGCTCCTGGACTTTCAAAGCGTCGGCCACGGCACCCAGGCGAAGAACCGCCTGGACCTTCTCGGTCTGGCTTGTAGTATCGCTGGCGATGACATCTTGAAGTACGCCCGCCACTTCGCGACCGGAGGCTACTCCGAGCTGCAGGGCGAGATCGCTGCTTGCCACGAGTCTCGACTCGGGCTTGGGCGACTCTAATTCGCGTCTCAAGAATGCGGCTATATCGGAGGTCTTGAGCTCCTGGCTTTCTTTGCGAGCGGGCTTGGTGCGGGTGACTTCGTAACTGGACTCGAAACCATATTCGGTTTCCGTATATTCATAAGAGGGAACATCCACTTCGCGGCTGCCGAGGGTCTCGGGCAGAGCGCCGTCTCGACCGCGAGTGAGCTGGAGAATGGCGAGAGCAGCGGCTGTCTGCACCGCCCGGTCCTGGGTGTCGGCATAGGCTGTGTGCCTGTCCTGGCGGTCTTTCTCGAAAGTGCCGTTTTTCTCTTCGGCGACTATGGCATCACCATTGGGGAGAAAACGATCCATGAGGGTTCTTATGTAAGCCTGCTTCTCATCCTGGCTGGCGTTTTCCTCGATGAGTCTTCTTGTACGATCCAGGATCTCTTTGATTTCGGGATTGATCTTGTCGCCGGCAAGCAAGCTCTCGTAATTGTCGAGCTCGATGTTCTGGACTTTCGTGTTGTCGATGGCAGGTTCGCTGGTGCCCTCCGGGGCGTGGTCGCCCTGACCGTCCTGGGCGCGGCGCATTGCCGTGTGCAGGGGATTGCCTTTGCCGAGGTCGTTGAGGGTCTCGATCTGGTGCCCGATATCGGCGGTGATCAGATAGGCGAATGGATACATCGTAAGGGTCGCGGCCTTGTCTGCATATCTATAGGTGGAGGCCCATCTGGAGGCATTGATCTCGGCCTCGACCACCGCATGGGCGCTGTTACCGACGCCTTCGACGCCGCGCATGCGGTTGATCAGGCGCAAGCCACCGCCACCGAGACCGAGGGCGGCTTCGCCTACGAAATATAGGCCGCGGGCGGTCTGGATGCCTCGACCGGTCTCGGATTCGCTCCAGTATGCACTGTTAACGATACCACTGGCGCCGACGGTGGCGCGCAAGGCGCCTTTCAGTCCCTGCTTGATCGCCTGGCTCATCACCAGTCTTCCTGCCTGGGCGGCCTTCACCGCTCCGGCTACACCTATGGTGCCGGTGACAAGCATGGCACCATCGAGGGTGGCCACAAGGGCTTTCTCGCCGTAGTGGAAAACTTGCTGTTTGAGACGCCAGTCGGCCAGATCTTTGGCCTGGACGATCTCGACCTTGCCGCCGTTGCGGATCGGCACCCAGTCTTCGGGATCGTATTCGCGCTTGCCGACATCGATCCGGCTGCCGACATCGTCGGCACCGATATTCAGATAGTTGTACCAGTTGGAGTGCTGGTACTGGACGCTGTTGGAGACGACTATTTTCTTCTTGCCGTCTACCGTTATCTCTTCGACATCGAACTCCATGGCGGCGAGATTGAGCTCGGTCTCGCTGCCGTCGGCATCCTGACGGTCGACGAATTGAGAGATTTCGCCTTTCTCGTCGAGCTTGACCAGACCGCCCGGGACTTCCACTTCGCCCCAGAAGAGAAGGCGGTCGGGATTTTTCTCGAGCTCGATCACTTCTCTTACTGCCTGATCGATCTGCTCGCCGTGATCTGCCATCCAGCGTTTGAGATTCTCCATCTTCTCGGCATTCTCGGGATGACCGAGACGAAGGTCGTCCGGTAGATCGAGCTTCACCGAGGTAATCTTGCCTTTGTCGTCACGCACCACTTCGGCGCCTTCCGGGAGGCTGAAGCCGAAGCGATGACCGGCTCGGTTCAATCCGTCCATGGCTTCGATGTAACGGCCGACTCGGGTCGCCAGATCAACGGCTTCCATGGCGGCGGCGCGCCATTCCCGGGGATTGGAGTTGCGCTTGTCGAGCCACGCTTGTTGCTGCTCGGGATCGGTTACAATTTTTTTGATTTCGCGCTCGAGAATGTCGTCCTGGAGCTTTTCTCTTGCCGTGCGGGCGGAGCCATCTACTTCTTTGAGCCAGCGCATGACGTCGTCGATCTTCTCGACTTCGCGATCGCCTGGGATGCTGTCGGGCTTGAGACCGAGCTCGGGCTTTAGCCTGCCTGATGCCACCAGCTCGCGATAATAGCCGGGCTCGCTGAGACGACCCTGGGCGTCCGCCGGAAGCGGCAGGGGAGTGCCGGGCGGCAGCGGCAGGGACAGGCGGGACAGCTCAGTGATGGCGCCGGGCACAGCCGAGCGCTCGAGCCAGGTGACCATGTCCTGATAGGCTTTTCTTGTTGCCGGTCCGAATTTTCCTTCCCGAGCTTCCTGATTGAGCTGGTCGACACCCTGCTTGTTCCTGGTCTCGATATCTTCGGGAGTGGCGTTGTTGTCCCGGGGCTGGTAAAGGGGGTAGATATTGATCAGCTGTTGCTGGAGAAAATGGAGCCGCTGGGCTTCTTCCGGGTTGGCGGGCTTGTCGTTCTGGATGCTGACCTCCGGGAGGACCGGGCTATCCGTCGATTTGGAGCCGGAAAGGGTATTGTCGGCGCCGGTCGCATCGGAGCCGGTCGCATCGGAGCCGGTCGTATCGGAGCCGGCTCTGACTGTGCCTTCATCCGGCGAGCCGGATTGGACCGTCATGGACCGGCTGTCGCCGAGCATCTTCTCGTTGGCAGCTCTGCTGGTCTGATCTTGAGGGGTTTCCGAGGTCGTTTCTTTGCTGTTGTCCGCCAGGACTATGTTATCACCGGGCATAGAAGTCGGGGCTCCGTCGGGGAATGGAGGGGTATCCGTATCTATCGCCCTTGGAAAGTTTTTCGACAGATCCGGCGGTTTTCCATACTGAGGTCATCGACCGCTTATAGTGGCTGCTGGGTCATGGTCCTCGGCGCCGTGAGTCTGTCTCTGGTAGTCGACATAGAAGGAGAGGGCTGCGCTGACGACAATCCCTAAGCCCACGCCTTTTCCGAAGGCTGCTTCAGCCGGGCGACCGCTGCCGGAGGGTCCGCTTTCCCGGCCTTCCGTTATCTTGCCTTCCGCTATGCGGCGGGCGATGTAGCGATGAGCTGCTTCCTGGACCTTCGGGCTGCCTGTGTTTTCGAGGATGCGGACCACGGTCTCGAGATTCCTTGCCTTAGCTGCATCGGCTTCGACTCCGGTGCCGGATAGTCTGGCAATCTCGCCTTTCAGTCTTTCGAGGTCGGTGCCGGATAGTCTTTCGGTGCTCTCCACCTTGCCGTCGAAACTGCTCTGAGGACCATCGGAGACTTTGAAAGTGCCGTTGCCGTTGGATTCGGCGGTGACAGCCGGGGTCTCGAGAGCGACGGCGTCCCCGAGGATTCTCAGGCGGCGAGCAGGGCGCTCGGTCGGCTGTTCGGTAGTTCGTTCCGGAACCTGTCGCGTTGCTTGTTCGCCTTCAGTGACCACGGGCTTCACGACAGGTTCGGCTGGTCTTTCGGCGGCGGGTCTGGCTTCGCTTTCGGCTGGTCTTTCGGCGACGGGTCTGGCTTCGCTTGTGGCAAGGCGCTCTTCCAGGGCGGCTTTCTCGGCCCTCTGAGCCTCGACTGTTTCGGTCAACCGGGCTCTTTCGCTCTCCGCCTGTCTGAGACGCTCATTGAGCTCGGCCAGGGTCCGCTCGTATTGAAGGCGTGCCTGTCTCGCTTCCTCTTCCATTGCCGTGATGCGCTCCTGGACGAGACGGGCGTCTTCGAGAGCCTGTCTCTCGTGAGCCAGCTGCATGTCGGCGATGGTTTGATTGAGGGTAGTGATGGTGGCGGAGGATTTAGCGGCTTCAGCGCGTGCTTTCTCGGCGTCGGCGGCGCGGGCGGTCTCGATTTCCTGGAGTGCTTTTCTGAGGTTCTGGTTTTCTGTTTCGCTTTCAGTCTGCTTCAGACGAGACTGTCGGGTCTCTTCCTGGCGTCTGGCTTCGAGGTCGGCGAGATTGCGCTCGAGACCGGCGATTTTCTCGAGGGCTGCCTGATCTTTGAGATCGCTGCTGGTTTTGAGCCCGGTGAGCTCCGCTCTCAGGCTCTCGATCGTTCTGGATGCCTCGGTCTGGGCTCTGGATGCGGTTTCCTGCTCTAGCTGCCGGGCTTTCTCGATGTCGGCGATTTGTGTTTCGAGGGCTCTGATCTGCTCGGCGGAGCGAGTGGCGGATTCCTCGGCTTTGCGGGCCTCCTCTGCCGATTGTGTTTGAAGCTCGGCGAGGCTGGCTTTGAGAGTCTCGATCTGCGTGGTGGCTTGCTTTGCTTTTTCCTGATCGGAGGAAGCGGTGCGCTCGAGCTCGGCGATGCGATCGGTGAGGGTCTTGATCTCGGTCTCTCTGGTGGCAGCGTCTCGGGCCGCTTTATCGATTTCTTCCTGATGGCCGGTTTTCAGGGAGGTGATTGATTCTTTGAGGAGGCGGATCTCATCGGCTGATTTAGTCTGTGCTTCTTCAGCCTGGCGAGCGTCGTTGCGGCGGGCGGTCTCGAGCTCTTCGATTCTGGTGCCGAGGCTCTCGATCTGTCTGCCGGATTCTTCTATTTGCCTGGTGGCTTCCTCGAGTCTGCGGGCGTCTTCGAGAGCCTGTCTCTCGTGAGCCAGCTGCATGTCGGAGATGGTTTGATTGAGGGTAGTGATGGTGGCGGAGGATTTAGCGGCTTCGGCGCGAGCTTTCTCGGCGTCGGCGGCGCGGGCGGTCTCGATTTCCTGGAGTGCTTTTCTGAGGTTCTGGTTTTCTGTTTCGCTTTCAGTCTGCTTCAGACGAGACTGTCGGGTCTCTTCCTGGCGTCTGGCTTCGAGGTCGGCGAGATTGCGCTCGAGACCGGCGATTTTCTCGAGGGCTGCCTGATCTTTGAGATCGCTGCTGGTTTTGAGCCCGGTGAGCTCCGCTCTCAGGCTCTCGATCGTTCTGGATGCCTCGGTCTGGGCTCTGGATGCGTTTTCCTGCTCTAGCTGCCGGGCTTTCTCGATGTCGGCGATTTGTGTTTCGAGGGCTCTGATCTGCTCGGCGGAGCGAGTGGCGGATTCCTCGGCTTTGCAGGCCTCCTCTGCCGATTGTGTTTGAAGCTCGGCGAGGCTGGCTTTGAGAGTCTCGATCTGCGTGGTGGCTTGCTTTGTTTTTTTTCCTGATCGGAGGAAGCGGTGAGCTCGAGCTCGGCGATGCGATCGGTGAGGGTCTTGATCTCGGTCTCTCTGGTGGCAGCGTCTCGGGCCGCTTTATCGATTTCTTCCTGATGGCCGGTTTTCAGGGAGGCGATTGATTCTTTGAGGAGGCGGATCTCATCGGCTGATTTAGTCTGTGCTTCTTCAGCCTGGCGAGCGTCGTTGCGGCGGGCAGTCTCGAGCTCTTCGATTCTGGTGCCGAGGCTCTCGATCTGTCTGCCGGATTCTTCTATTTGCCTGGTGGCTTCCTCGAGTCTGCGGGCGTCTTCGAGAGCCTGTCTCTCGTGAGCCAGCTGCATGTCGGAGATGGTTTGATTGAGGGTAGTGATGGTGGCGGAGGATTTAGCGGCTTCGGCGCGAGCTTTCTCGGCGTCGGCGGCGCGGGCGGTCTCGATTTCCTGGAGTGCTTTTCTGAGGTTCTGGTTTTCTGTTTCGCTTTCAGTCTGCTTCAGACGAGACTGTCGGGTCTCTTCCTGGCGTCTGGCTTCGAGGTCGGCGAGATTGCGCTCGAGACCGGCGATTTTCTCGAGGGCTGCCTGATCTTTGAGATCGCTGCTGGTTTTGAGCCCGGTGAGCTCCGCTCTCAGGCTCTCGATCGTTCTGGATGCCTCGGTCTGGGCTCTGGATGCGTTTTCCTGCTCTAGCTGCCGGGCTTTCTCGATGTCGGCGATTTGTGTTTCGAGGGCTCTGATCTGCTCGGCGGAGCGAGTGGCGGATTCCTCGGCTTTGCGATCTCCTCTGCCGATTGTGTTTGAAGCTCGGCGAGGCTGGCTTTGAGAGTCTCGATCTGCGTGGTGGCTTGCTTTGCTTTTTCCTGGTCGGAAGAAGCGGTGCGCTCGAGCTCGGCGATGCGATCGGTGAGGGTCTTGATCTCGGTCTCTCTGGTGGCAGCGTCTCGGGCCGCTTTATCGATTTCTTCCTGATGGCCGGTTTTCAGGGAGGTGATTGATTCTTTGAGGAGGCGGATCTCATCGGCTGATTTAGTCTGTGCTTCTTCAGCCTGGCGAGCGTCGTTGCGGCGGGCAGTCTCGAGCTCTTCGATTCTGGTGCCGAGACCGTTGACTTTGGTCTCGAGTGCCTCGGCTCTCGTTCTTTCGGTCTCGGCGATTCTTTCTTGAGCGGCTTTCTTAGCCTCTAGGTCGTTGACCGAGCGCTTGAGAGTATCGATCTCGCTGGCCTGCCGATCGATCGTCTGGGCGTCTCTTTCGCTCTCGCTCTTATGGTCCTGACGCATTTGGGCGATGGTGGCCTTGAAAGCTTCCATTTGCTCGATGGAGCGCGCTTGCTCCGAGGCTCTTTCCCGAGACGCCTGCTCGCGCTCGGCCACGAGCTTGTCCACGTTTTCGCTCGGCTCGGCGATGCGCTTGCGAGCTGCTTCTTCGCTCTCTGCTGTTGATTGCGACTGCTGCCGTGAGCTTTCTTCGAGTCCTGTGATTCTTTCTTTGAGGACTTCAATAGTGTTGTCTTTACCCAGGGATTCTCTTTCCGCATCGGTCAGGGCTCTTTGAAGAGTCTCGATCTGGGCTCTGGATTCGGTATCTCTTGTGGTGGCACGTTCGGACTCTTGCTGTCTGATAGTCTCGACTCGCTGTAGCTCTTGTTTCAGTGATTCTATCTGGCGAGCCGATTCGGTCTGGGAAGCGGTGTTTCGCTCTATTTCCTGCTGCCGGGCGGTCTCGAGAGTCTCGATGCTGGTCTTGAGCGAATCGATCTGCTCCCGGGCACGCTGGCTCTCGCGGGCGGTCGCTTCCTGCTCTTGCTTCCTTGCAGCTTCCAGCGCTCTCAGGCTCTCCTCCAGGGTCTTCACTTCCTGGGAGGATTTTCCCGATTCATGCTCGAGACGGGCGATGTCTGCTTTGAGAGTCTCGATCTCCCGGGAGGATGCGGCATCACGAGCGGTGCTCTGCTCGCTTTCGAGGCGGCGCTGCGCCTCTAGCTTCTCGAGGCTTTCTTTCAGACCGTTTATTTCCAGTCCGGCTCTAGTGTCACGCTCTCTTGCTGTCTCTGCATCCTGGCTTCTTGCTGTCTCGAGATCGGCGATTGTTCTCTTTAGACCTTCGATCTCCTGTCGGGCCTGCTCCTGATTCTGGCCGGCTTTCGCCGCTTCCATCCGTCGGGCTTCTTCGAGCTCGGTGAGGCTCAGTTTGAGACCCTCGATTTCCTTTCTGGCATTGCTGTCGTTTGCCGCGGCTTGCTCTCTTTCGAATCTCAGATCGGTGCGTGTCTGCTCGAGATCGGCTTCCAGTCGGGAGCTTCTTGTCCGCTCTTCGCCGAGATCTTTCTGGTTTCGGGCGAGATCGCGCTCGAGCTCATTTACTCTGCCGCCCATGGCCTCGAGCTCGCGGGTTCTACTTTCTAGCTCGACACGAGTGGTCTCTCTGGCGCGCTCGGAGTCTTCCACTCTTTTCTCAAGCTCGGCAATGGATTGCTCGAGGGTGGCTTTCTCCGTCTGTCTGGCAGTCTCCTGATCGACTCTGGTTTTCGTGTCGGTCTCGATCTTTTCTTCGAGTCCTCTTACTCGCTCTTCAAGTTCCAGCTTCTCCTGCGCGGAGGCGTCTTTTGCGTCTTTCAGCTCCTGGCGTGCTGCCTGCAGGGCTTTCTCTGATTCGCCCAGGCGGGTCTCGAAACCGGTGCGTTCCTCGCTGCTGCGACGCTCCAGCTCCTGTCGCTCCAGGCGGGCTCTGTCCAGGTCGGTCCTCAGGGTCTCGACAGTCTCGCTCATGCGATCCCGCTGGCCTGCCAGATTTCTTATCTCTTCCGCCTTTCTCCGGCGAGACTCTTCCATGACCTCTTCGAGCTTCTCGGGAGTCGCTTCGACGCGCTCTTTCGAGCTGTCTTGCTTCTCGAGCAGGAGCTTGCCGCCTTCTTTGACCAGGCGGTAGCCCGCATAGCCCAGGGCGAGGGCGAGAGCCGCATCTTTGAGGATGGAGTCATCGGCGGTGGTATCGCTCCTGCTGGCTGTGGTGTCGGGGTTTGGCTCGAGGTTGTCTTGCGGAATTGTTTGAGCATCGGTTGTGATACTGTTTTCGAGATCGGTATTAAAGCCGGTATCAGAACCTGTATCAATACCTCTATCGCGTCCGGTATCTCTTCCGGTATCTGCTTCGGTGCGGACCGGGTCCGGTTCGGTCGCTTCATTGGCAGGAGAGTGTCCTTCGATCCTATATTGATGCGGATCTGCCGCTTCCCCGCCCTCCAGAGATCCGGCAGCATCGCCGGAATGGTGGCGAGGCTGGTGCCAGAGATTGGTGGGCATCAGGAGACGGTCGACTTTACGGCTGTTGTACTCCCGGAAGGCTGCTTTCTCCCTGTCGTTGAAGTCTTTGCTGAACTCGAGCTCGGGTCTGAGTCTCACCGCCTGATTCAGGAGCTCGACGCCCTTGGCTTTGAGAGCCGGGCTGCCGCTGGCGATCATGGTGAAGGCGGAGTCTGCTTTATCTGTTCCGGGACGGAGATATTCTTGATAGCTGTGCCACTCGCGATCAGAGATCTGCTCGCGTTGACCCGAAAGGGCACCCAGGTCGCCGCCGGTTTTTGCTGTCTGGGCATATGCACGCTCCAGTCTGAGCTTCTCTCGAAAGAGGCTCAGGCGCTCGTCGAGGGCTCCGGTGGGTCTGTCCATGGCGCTCAGGTCGGCGGCGGGAGCACCGGTGGGAGCCGTTTCTCCCTCTTGCTTCTGGCTCATCTCGGCATAGGCGCTGCGGATTCTTTGCTGGAATTGCCTGTTGAACTGGAGCTCCGGTCTCAGGGTGACGGCTTCGACCAGGAGGCGCTCGCCGGCGGTGACAGCTTCGGCTTTGCCTGACTCGATCAGCTCGAAGCCCATGGTGGCACGCGTGGTGCCCGGCTCCAGATAGCGCTTGTAGGCGCTCCAGTTCTCGCGGTCTTGCTGATCAATTTGCTCGAGCGTGTTTGAAGGGGTTGTCTCTTCGGAATGTTTGTCCATGAGACTTACCTTGGACTCTACTCCGGCAAACATGGACGCGAGGAGTTGTCCGGGGTCGTTGCGGTCGGCGGCTTCTTTCTGTTGCTCGACGCCTTTCAGGAAATTATCCAGTCCGGTTGGCGCCTGTTCCTGCCCCGACCAGATCTGGGCGGCGACCCTCTGCCAGGTCTCGGTGGGTGTCGATGTCGACTGGTCGCGCTCCGGTCCGCGTTCGTTCGGCTGGGGGCTGAAGTCCGAATAGACGCTATGCGCAGGTTGCTCTGCTGATGTTCGTGGAGATGGCATCAGGGGTCTGTTTGAAGAGGGTACACCGGTATCTATTCAGTGCGGACGCCTTTTAGACAGGTTTGGAAATTAGTGGTTTTGATATTACCGGGCATTGATCGTGGCGCCGGAGTCGCTTTCCTGCCGGTCTTCTTCCTTGCTGGCTTCATAGGCGATGTAGAAAGCCAGAGCAGCGCTCACGATAAGAGCCGCGCCCACACCGCGAGATACTGTTCCATTGGCGCGAGCCTCGATGTCGCCTTTTTCTCTTATCCGCTCGAGAATGTATTTGTGGGCCGCGTCTTGAACTCGCGGGCTGTTCGATCCCTCGAGGATTCCCACCACTCTTTCCAGGTTCCGGCCTTTGACCTGATCGGCCTCTATTCCGCTTCCTTTGAGTCTGGCTATCTCCTGTCTGAGGACCTCTATCTCGTTGCTGGACAGTCGCTCGGATGTCCGATCGAGTCCCGAGATGGCCTCCGAGCCGGTTCCTGTCCGACGGTCGAATACTCCGGTTTCAGTTTGCTCGCCCTGTACACGAGGATCGAAGGTGGTGGCGTCTCCAATTATACGGGGGCGTCTTGCCGGTTCTGCCCGGTCAGGTTGGCCTTCCCTTACCGGAACCTCGACTTTGTCAGGCTCAATCAAGGGTTCGGAAGTGCGCTCCGTGACGCGCTCCTGCTGACCTGTGCCTTCTCTTCTTTCAGTTCGAGGTCTCTCGGCTTCGGCTCTCTCGGCTTCGGCTCTTTCGGCTGCGGCTCTCTCGGATTCGGCTCTTTCGGCTGCGGCTCTCTCGGCTTCGGCTCTTTCGGCTGCGGCTCTCTCGGATTCGGCTCTTTCGGCTGCGGCTCTTTCGGCTGCGGCTCTTTCGGATTCGGCTCTATCAGCACGGGTTTCGGAAGAGCCGTTTTCTTGCGGCCTGCTCGGGTTGATACGGCTCATGACATACTTGCCTGCTTTCAAAGAGATCACGAAGCCGGCTACGCCGAGGATGGTCATCATGGTCGGGTCCTCGTACCAGCGCTTGAGAGTCGCCTGGTCGATGTGCGGTGCATCGTCGAATTCCGGAATACGAAAGTCCTCGACATCATCGAGCTCCGGCGGTTTGAAGTCTTGAGGCGTGTCACCGGGGGAGGTGTCGTTGTCTCCGTTCCGGTCTGTGCCGGGTTCGGTCGTATCAGCATCGGTGTTAGCATCGTGACTGGTGCTTGCATCGTCAGTGGTGGCGGTAGTATCGCGCCCTGTGCCGGCGTCCCGCGCGGGCAGGATACCGGAAGTGTCCTGTTCGGGGCTGGTTCCGGTTGGATGATAACGCTCTCGCCAGCGTCGGTTCCATTCCTCAGGCAGCGGCGGTGGCATGAAGGCACGGTCTGATGCCGGCGCCATCTCGCTTTGTGGCGATGGTTGCTCGACCCTTTCGGTCGATTCGCGTCCGGCTTCCGAGCCTGCAATTCTTTGAGCGTAGCTTTCAAAGGCGCGATTGGTGGATTCGTAGAAATCTTTGCTGAACTCCAGCTCGGGAGCCTGACGAAGCGCCTGGAGAAGGAGCTCTTTGCCGGCGCCGGCATTGCCGGAGGAGATGAGCTCGAACCCCTGTCTTGCGCTCTGCATCGAGGGAGCGAGAAATTCTTGATAGGCGTCCCATTCTCGGTCTGCTATCTGGGTGCGCATCATGGTAAGTCCGGATGTGTCGCCGCCATTCTCGGCGGTCTGGGCGATGGTGCGGTCCAGGGCGATCTTGTCGCGGAAAAGCTCCAGTCTTTTTCTAAGGATCGGGTCTGCGTCGCTGTCGAATTGCGGTAATTCGCTCCTGAAGTCCAGCAGAGGCTGACCATGGCGATTGGCGGCCATGTCGCGATAAGCTTTTCTGACATCTTCCTGGAAGGTCTTGTTGAACTGCAGCGCGGGACGTAGCCTCAGGGTTTCGAGGAGGAGCCTCTCGCCATCTTTCACGCCCTGAGCCGTGCCGCTGCCGATAAGCTCGAAGGCCTGCACCGCGCTTTTTTGCGCAGGCTCGAGATAACGCTCATAGGTCTTCCAGTTCTCCAGATCCTGATCGTGCTCTCTTTCTGTCAGTTGAGCCCCGCCGCCGGTCCTGGCGATTTCCTCTTTCACTTCGAATCGTTTCGAGAAGCCGGTCTGGAGCTGGTCTAGAAGAGCCCGGTAATCGGTGCCGCTTTCTGCGGAGCTGTCTCCGGTTTCGGGGCGAGGCTGAGCTCGCTCAGGCTGGTAGTTCTGGAAGAGCTGATCGTCGTAACGAAATGCTGTGTCATTCCGGGCAAGCATCAGCGGTTCGCACTGAGTCTGCCCGCTGCAGGCGGAGTCTAGGATCATTTTTGAATTGAGGGGCTTGGGCCGGGGAGTCACGGTTATCTATGCGGTGACCGGCTGAATTGGACAGGGAGGATAATTTTTCGCAATGAATAATCACGAAAGTAGAACATAGACTACACAGGCGCGAACGGGCAATGTTAATATTGTATTAATGCCGCTTGTGTGTCCTGGCAGTTTCAGTCTTTCTCGGAAGACGTCCCGGTTGCCGGGGGAGAAACGATTGTGTAAAGTAAATTCTGCATGGGTCTGGACTCCCGGCAAATTCTGCAAGCGGAAAGCAGTAGAGAGCGTTCATCTGGAGGTGGATTTATATGAACCAGAACGCAACAGCCTGCATCGACAGATTCATCGAGACCCTCAATCATGTTCCCGCTAGCCTCGCCGATGCCGTCGCACCGAAGATGATCGCTTACGACGATCGGCCGGTGCCTGACCTGCTCGGTATGTTATTCGAGAAAATCGATCAACGGATGCTCGAGCAGATAGCGTCCAATCCCTGCACCCCTTCTTCGATCCTGATGAGGCTTGCCGAGCACTGCCGGTCTCATATACGAGAGGCGGTGGCCGACAATCCCTCGGCCTCGATTGAGGTTCTTATGATCCTGGCTAGAGATCAGGATTCTGATATTCGTTTTGCAATGGCTGAAAATCACAATCTGCACCCCGACTTACTGGTGGTTCTCATGGAAGACGAGAATCCTTTTGTTGTCGACCGTGCGGAGAGAACATACAGAAGGGTGACCAGCGCCTGTCAGGGTGCCGAGATACGCCGCTTCCTGAGGAGGATAGACTCTGATATCGCCGAGGTGTCCTGCACCTGACGGTTCTGGAAACTGGGATTTCGGGAGGTGATTATCGATGGTCGCCGTTTTTGCTCACGATTCGATTGTCGAAACGGTAGTCGACAGAGGATCAGACATCGGAAAGATTGACGAGCCGGACGAGAATGTCCTGCTGTGGTTTTTCGCTATCTTTTCGGTCCTGGGTATCGCCATTGTCATGGCATGAGATCTTTAGATTCTGTCAGAGCGCCTGCAATGCCTGCCGCATTTCGGCGGCGGATTGATACCGCTCTCCCGGCTCCTTGGCCATGGCTGTCCTGATGATATTTTTGAGAGTCTCGGGCAGCTCGATATGAGGAGGAGCCCGATCGAAGCTCAGACCTGATCTCTGTACCTGATTGGTCATCGTCTCCCGGGGCGTCGCTCCCGGTACCGGTGCCAGACCGGTAAGGGTTCGAAACATCACACAACCCAGAGAATAGATATCCGAGCGAGCGTCCACCTGACCGCCAAGACACTGCTCGGGGCTCATATAGGCAGGAGTGCCGGTGACGTAGCCCTCGAGAGTCACCTTTTCCTCTTTCGCTTTATCGGCGTCGATATGCCTGACCAGTCCGAAATCGACGATTTTGACGGTTTCACTGGCGGTGCCGAAATTGGCCAGGATTATATTGCTCGGTTTTATATCACGATGCACCAGACCTCTTTCGTGAAAGTGCTCGAGTCCGTCCAGCACTTGAATGAAAATAGGGATCGCCTTCTCGTAGGGAAGCGGTCCGGAGCGGCGGATGACCCGTCTGAGAGTCTTGCCTTCCACGAGCTCCATGACGATGAAGTAGCTGCCGTTCTCGGTGCAGTCGAACTCGATCATCTTGACGATATTGGGGTGGTCGAGAGCACCGGCTGCTTTTGCCCTCTCGCTTGAAACGCTGGAGCGCTCGCTCGTCGGAGGAGAACTCTTCGATGAGGACTTTGATGGCATATCTCCTGCTTTCGTCTGCCGTGCTCGAAGCCCGGTACACGATTCCCAGGTGACCCTGCCCGAGTTTCTCCTCGAGTCGATACTTTCCGGCTAGCAGACTGTCGAGCAAGGGAGAGCTCCCGACCAGATCCATGCCATTAGATCTACCCTGACGCCGCTATCGGCGAAACGCGCCGAGCCGGACCGGACATCCCGTTGTCGGGCAGCGACGAAGCAAGAAGTCCATGCTTCTTGCTTCGTCCGGCCGGAGGTGGCTTTCTGCTGGCGATCAATAGAAGCGGGTCTGACCGGGACCCGGGGGATTGTACACCCAGCCCTGACCGCGACCGCCCTTGACCCCGGCGGGATTGTAGTGCCAGAACTTGCCGTGACCGGCGCCGCCTGCAGGTCCGGGGGGATTGATCCGGTTACTGGTGCAGTTGTTGCCGTAGTTCGTCTTGTTGTAGTTGACGAACTTGACCCGACCGCGACCGGGGGGATTGTAATTCCAGCCTTTGCCGCGACCGCCCCTGGGACCGGCGGGGTTGTAATGCCAGAACTTGCCGTGACCGGCGCCGCCGGCGGGCCCCGGAGGGTTGTAGCTCCAGGCTTCCTGGGCTGGGACGGTAAGCGCGATGCCCAGGGCCGCGACCATCAATTGCCATTTCATGATAAATCTCCTTTTTCAATGAATCCAGGGGGCTCATATCGCCCCTTCAACCCCTTAAACGCTCGAACCAAGTCAAGAGTTCAATGGATTTCGAAAATTTCCGGAGATTTTTTCTCGACCCCCTCAGTTACCGTCTTTTCCTCACGAATTCCTGAGCTTTGAGATCTATCATCATCTTGTGTAAGATATCTCGATTAAGCAAGACATAGATATAGAAGGAGCAAGGACATGAAACGCACGGGTGCAAGAACAATCCTGAGCAGTGCAGCGATTGTCGCCGTCAGCCTCATGCCGCTACCTGCGCTCTCCCAGGTCGCAGGAGCGGATCAGGGCATATTCGGTGACGAAGAGCAGATGCTCCAGATCAATCAAGGTCAGATAAGGCAGTTCGAAGAAGAAAAGATGCAGACTCAGCGAGATCTACAGAGCGAAGTAGCCAGGAATGCTCCTTATCGGCTCAAAGTCGAGAAGCAGATCAAGGAGCTGAGCGGTCAGAAAACTGCTGCCTCTCAGGACAAGCTCAAAGAGCTGCAGTCCTGGATCGATCGCGACAACGCTTACAGAGCCCACCAGCAGGCTCTCATCGACAAGCTCACCCAGGCGATCAGCAGGCTCGAGACTACTCAGATGCAGACCTCCTCCAACCTTCAGAACGATATCGTCGCCATGCGCCAGAATGTGCAGGATCAGAAGGATGCTGCCAAGTTCGATCGAATGATGAAGATGAACTATTTCAACGAGCTGCAGAGCGAGATGGGCGCGGCTTCCTGGGGTAGACCCCCCGAGGACGGCACTTTCAATAGTGTCGGTGGCTACGGCTTCATGGGCGGTTACGGAATGGGCGCCTTCGGTCGTCAATCAGGCGGTTACGGTCGCTGGTAGATTGTCGTATCTCTTCAGTCAGTAATCTCGCCGGCCCTGGTTATCGCCAGGGCTGTCTTTATCAAACCCGGAGCGCCGCCTTCATAGATCAGGAATCGCTCCTGCCAGGAGGGTTTGAATTTCGATTTGTACTGCCTGAGCCCTTTGTATGAGAAGAAGCGATTCATGCGCTCATAGATCTGGTGGCAGGCTTTCTCCTCCATGCTCGCTCCGGGTTTGTCCCCGACACCGGAAAGTGCCGCAAGTCCGAGATTGAAACTGTGATAGCCGGCTTCTGCCAGGAGGGTGAAAAGCCTGGCGAAAAGAAAATCCATGCTGCCGTTGGGGACATCTTTGCCGTGCCGCATCATGTCTATGGATGCCTGACCGGCCTGGTAGCTGCGCACCTGATTGACAAAAGCGACGGCGTTCCGGTCTGCGTCATAGAGCACGAAGATATTGTCTTTCTGCAGATCGGCCTCGTCGAACCAGCCCAGGCTGAATCCGCGCTCGCGCCTGCCCGGCAGGCTCAGCCAGGCGTCGGACACGGCTCTGACTGTGCTTATGAGAGCCGGGTCGTGAGGTGGGCTGTGCCGCTCCACAGTGAAGCCCTGTTTCTCGAACTTCTTGACCGTGGACTTGAAGCTCTTGCCTTTCACTGTAACGGCGACGAACTCATCGAGGTCTACCACAGCGTCTTCGCCGACTTTCAAGACCTCCAGCTTGAGCTTCTCGAACAGAGGGAGATTCCGATCGCTCACCTGGAGGAAGGCGAGCTTCCAGTCCCGCTCGTGGCAATAGGAGCGAAAGCTGCTGACGAGCTTTTCGAGCTGATCCTCCGGACCGACCGGATCCCCGAGACATATGGCGACATTGAGGCTGGTGGTGTAGGCGACGAAACTGTCGCCTTCGAAAAACAGAGACTTGTCCTCCAGGAGCTTGTAATAGTCCAGGGCGTCCCGCCCGTATTTGTCCAGAATCGTCCCGGCCCGGGCGATTTCCTCGGCGTGGAGCACCAGGCGGTAATGAATCGGTCTGAAGAGGCTATAGAGACAGTAGGCGCCGGCCAGGACTTCCAGGATCTTGAGGGAGTGCAGAAACCACAAGGCAAACCGGCTTTTCGCCGCTATGTCGGTGTTGCCCACCAGGACCAGCTCTTTCAGGGCTCGCTGAAAGGCTTCGTCGATCTCGAAATTCATTCCGAAATCGCGTATCTCGAGCAACCAGAAACCCAGGGTGCCATAAGCCACCAGCAGAACGACGCTGGCTAGAATGAGAGCCAGCGCCTCGCGCAGGGATTCTATCTCGCTGCGCACCGTGAAGCGGTGCCGCAAGAACCAGAGGAGCACCACCGTCAGTAGAGGCACCACCACTGTGTAGCCCGGTATGCTGATACTGAGCTGGGTGTCCTTGATGAGAGGAAGATGCTCGATCCCGAAACGGGCGGCATTGACCAGGGCGGACAGGGACGCGATACAGAAAGTCAGGAGCCAGGCTTGCTTCTTCCGCCTGACAATATGGACGGACAGAAAGATCAGGAAAAGCCCGAACGACACCGAGAGCATCTTGCTCCAGTGGTAGTAGTCGTAGATGTTGAGCAGGAAAAAGAGTTTGGGATGGACGGCCAGCCTGGTCGCAAGAGGCTGGACGATACCGGTGATACCGCTTGTAAAGGTGGCCAGCGCCACCATGAGCACCGGAAGGTCGACCGGGGTCCTGCCGACGCCGTCTTGCGACTCGGGGAGGTCTGATTCCTTGACCAGCTCTATCATCGGACCGGTCTCACCAGCGGTATATTCGGCTGCGTAGCCGCCGCTAATTTCTTCGGAGATTTCGATTGCGCTCTCCGCCGAGCCGTCTTTTGTGTCTTCCGGAATTTGATCCATAATTAGTCAGTATATGCCAGGAAATTTCGCAATCGTGATCCGGATAGCCGCCCTTCTGATTCTCTTTTTCGGCTCGATCTTGCCCGGCTTCTGCCAGGGCGGCGAGGACTGGGGACCGTACGAGCTTCCCGACAAGGTCATGGAGATGCCCGAGGAGTTGAGACCGGGAAATCTTTTCGAGGGATACCGGCCTCTGCAATTGCATGTTAAATGGCATACCATTCCGCACTGGCTCGCGGGAGACTGGGTCTCGAGCCAGTATCGCATGCTCAAGAGCTGGGATCATAACAGCGGAGCGTACTACACCATGCCCAGCAGCTCCAACGTTTATCAGCATGACCATATGGGCGATCTCCGGGACGCCAAGGGAACCGTCTGGATGGCGCTGATCTCGCCGGAGATTACCGATGTCGATATGGGCGCCGAGATCGACTGCCAGAATGTCATTGCCATCAAGGTAGCCAAGGCTGAGGAGCGGTCCTTCGCCCTCAGGAAGAGGATATTCCATGTCGAGTTCGACAAGCAGAGCCGCAAGATCAACGATGCCTACACGGAAGAGCGGATCACCGAGTATGCCCTGGCCGCCCCCACCGTGGTCGTGGCTGCCGTCTTCAACCGTTTTTACGACTGCTACGGCAATATGACCGCCACCACCAACGGCGGTCGCAAGTTGAGCCGCGAGCGGGAATTCGTCAATGTTCCCGCCAGAAACCAGGTCGACCTGGTTCTCTCTCTTCGAGAGCACCTTCAAAATGTCGGGCTCGGCGACCTGATCGCGTATTAGCCGGCTGTCACTGCCGGTAGTGACCGTATTTCTCCAGGAGGATCTTGACTCCTTCTTCCGTCGACTTGTCCCTGGTGATCTTCTCGATCTCCTTGATATCGCCAATCTTGGCCAGGGCTTTGTGGGCGCGCTCCCTGAGCAGGTTGTTGGGATGCGCCTGCCAGACGAAATAGAGAGGCGGGATGCTGAGGGGTCTCTTTTCCCGCTCCAGTTGCTCGATGGTGCCGCTCACCGCCTCGAAGTCGTCGGCTTTCAGCCCGTCCACGAGCATCTTGAAGGTGAATTGGTCGATGGCCCCCATGATCGATTTGGCGGCTCCCGACACGAAATCGGTCATCGAATGGAACTTCTCTTGAAAATCGCTCATACCGAATTGGCCCGCTCCGGAGATAGGATATAGGAATTAGAATACAACTAATCATGGGGAATGTGTTGCGAGCCTTCTGGTCTCTTCTTTTGCCTGTTTCAATCGCTCTGGCAGGAGCCCCCGGCGTGACAGCCCTTTCCGGGGAGAAGTCCAGCCAGCCGGGTGTCTGGGATGATCGAGCGATGATCGATTTGAGTACACTGGAGATCGAAGGTCCGTATCGACTGAGCGAAGCGATGAACGACTATCTGAACAATCTCGTCCTGGCGGAGGCGGCTTTCGAGCAGGAGGACTATCGCGGGACTCTCCTCCATATAGGCGACGCCAGGCACGATCTGCGAGCCCTCGGGCTTGATCATACGGCCATACGGCCGGCCCTTTATCTGGAAGCTCTTGCCCATTTGCGCCTGGGCTCTTTTCCCCGGGCGAGAAAAGTCCTCAGGACCTTGCTGCTTCTCGAGGTGGAGCACGATCGCGAGACCGAGGCGAGATGGCGCAAAGACATCTATCCCGACGAGCTCGAGTCGGGCAAGGTCGAGTCCGAATCGGCTTTCAAGAGACGTTTCAGCGAGCTCTCGAGGCAGGCTGCCGGCGATTTCGAGACAGCCGCCGGCGCGCTTTCCGAGAGGCTCTATTTCACCGGACGCTTCAAAGAGTGTGTGCGTCTTGCCGAGATTGTCGAAAATCTGGAGACCAATAAGGATAAGATCCGGGATACTGCTCGAGCTGCTCCCCTGCGATTTTTCGCGGCTATTTCGGCATGCCGTGAGGAATTGCAAGAAGAGTTTCATGGGCGACAGACCGGCGTGAGCTTCGGCTCGGAGCTGCGCGATGCCCTGGTGAGTGCGTCCCGGGCTCTTCTCGAAAAGCGGGTGGAGGAAGCGCGCCGGGTTCTGCCCGAAAGCCTCTGGACCGCCGATACTCCGGCACCGGACAGGCTCATCGCCGATCAGACCCTGGCCCGGATCGAGATGGCGGAAGGTCACTATTCCGACTCTTACAAGCGTCTGCGGCCCCTCTATGATTCGGCATCGGAAAAACAGAAAGGCTACCGGGATAGCTTTATCTATCGCTCGGTCATGCTGGATTCCATGGAATGCATGCGCCAGGCTCTGCTGGCGCGTTTCAACAAGATATTTCCCGATCCGGCATTCGTCTATGATGCCGCCGGCGATATCATCGAACAGAGCGATCAGGCTCAGGCTCAGGATCAGGCTCAGGATCAGGCTCAGGATGATAAGAGAGCCCGGCAGCCCCTCCCCGATCTCGATCCGGAGCAGCTTTCCGAACTGGCCGACTCGCTCTATTTCGTCGGATACCAGCACAAATTGCAGAGCCGCCAGAGCCGCGCCCAGGATCTTTTCTGGCACAGTCTCTTTGTCTATCAGACCTGCCTTCCTGACCGCCTCGCCCCGATGTCCGGAGTGCTATATGATCTGGGCGAGTCTTATTTCTGGCAGAAGAAGTACGATCCGGCCATCGTCGCCATGAGACGCTGTGCCGATCTTCGCAAGACATGCGACAACGATACCGGTCTTGCCATGACACTCTCCACCCTGGGACGTATCTATCTGTCTGCCGGAGAGCCGCGCAAGGCAGCGGCGACTTTCAGTCGCGGTCTCGGGCTTCTCTGCCGCGGTATTGAGGACGATGCCTGCAGGCTCTCCAGGATGATGGACCGGGTCAGGGGCTTGGAGTCCGATACCGGATTCGATACCAGTAGCATGCCCGTCGGGGACTTCGTCGAGCTCACTCCCGCCGAGCAACTCGAGCACGCCAGGAGCGTCCGGGCGATTGCCGACGTCGACCAGCAGGGCACTATCGACGACTGTCTCCAGACCCTGGTGGATGCTTATATCGGCTGCCGGGAATATGACGAGGCAGACCGGATCTGCTCCTATCTCCTCACTCTGAAAGAGGACCGAGCCGGCTCGAGAGCCGACGATGTCCTTGATAATCTCTGGCAGCTCGCCTATATCCGGAGCTCGGCTCTGCTGAACGAGCAGTCCCTGGAGCTCTACGACCGGATGCTCAGGACCTACCCCAGCCAGAAGCCGAGACCGCGAGCGGACTGGTACTACGCCCGGGGTCTCCTCTATGACTCCCTGGGCAAGTTCGATCTGGCCGAGAAAGACTTCAAGAAGGCGGTTTCTCTCTTCAGGAGACATCTCAAGTCTGTCGAAGACCCGGAGGAGAAAGAGTATATCTACTGGCTGGCGGAGGATATCGCCAACGAGGTGAAGGTGAGGAAGAAAGATCCGCCACACCGCGATGATTATCTGAAAAGCTATGAGGTGGCGCGCTGGTCCGCGGACAGACCACTGAAGATCTGTATAGACACGAGCAAGAGGTCCGGGTTCGGTCCGGAGCTGTTCGCCATGGTCAAGCACACCGTGGAGCAATGGCTCGATCTGGAGGGCATGCCGTTGACTTATCGGCTGGTGGACGATAGGGACGACTGCGACATCTATATCGAGCGTGTCGATAATTACGACTTCATCCCCCCGGGCTCCGCCGGCAGGGCTGCTGCCCAGTATGTTCATAAGGACGGCCGGGAGAGCGACGAGCTGGACAAGGTGCATCTCAGGGTCTATTGCTCGTCCCCGGACGGCAAAGAGCTTTCCGGCCATGCTGTCAGACAGCTTCGCAACCTGGCCCTGCACGAGTTCGGGCACGCCCTCGGTCTGGCCCACAGCCCCAACGGGCTCGACATCATGTACTGGAAGTCCGGTGCCGACAGGCTTTCGGATCGAGACCGCCGGACCATACTCAGGCTCTATGGTTGTAAAGACCGCTAGGGTTTTCAAGGGTTTAGAGCGGTTTAACTTCGTGTAGAAAGTTAGAGCGAAGGCAACACAGATATGCGCAACCCGGCTCCCGGGGAGCCTCTTTTCGCGCACCCTCGAAAACTCGGGAAGAAAACCATGAACATCAAGCTCCGCAAAACAGTATCCCTCGCCATCAGCCAGGCTCTCATCGCCTGCTCGCTGCCTCTTGCAGCCATGGCCGCAGAGACCGAGAGTCCAGTCTTCCTGCTGCCCCTCAATCCGCCGATTGATATCAAGGTAGCGGTGCAGCCCGTCGCCGGGCCCGGCCTGCCTCTCAACGACTCGGTGGAGAAAACGGTTCTCGAGGTCGAGGATATCCTGGGCGAAGAGACGGTAGTCGGCGAAGAGTCACCTGTTGTCACGCAAGAAGTGGACGTAATCGTCATCGACAATGACGAAACCGGCGCCGCCGTCGAAGAGATTCAGTGGGAAGAGATCAAAGACGAGCCCGGCAAGACCAAGATCGCAGCCGGCGCCAGGTTTCCTGTGGCGATCATGAGCTCCCTGAGCAGCAAGACCGCCAAAGAAGGCGATCCTGTCGAAGGTCGCCTGAAAGTAGACATCAAAATAGGCGGTCGAGAGGTCGCTCATAAAGGCGATATCGTTATCGGGCATATCTCGAGTTGCGCCAGGGCTCGCCGTATACTCCATGCCGAGCTCTCTCCGAAGCGCTGGATGCGAGCCAGCGGTTGTCTTGGTCTGACTTTCGACGAAATCATCACCAGGCAGGGCGAGCACCTTCCCCTGGTGGCCAAGCCTGCTTTCATCCGCCGGGTGGTGGAGAACAAGAACGAGGGCCGGGTCCTCGGCGTCAATCACAAAGGCGAGCTTGCCAGCCCGCTTTCCACCCAGCTCAAGCACCAGGCCGTGCACCTGGCGATCAGAGGAGCGGCCTCAGCCGGTGGTGTGTTCAGTATGGGTGCGGTGCCGGCTGCTTATGGAATCATCGGCGCCATCAATCCGTCTTTCGCCTTTCTGCAGCCCGTGGGCAAGAATGTCCCGCACCGCCGCCTGAAAGGCTTCGCCATGGGCGTCGTGTCCGGACTGCCCGGAGGATTCCTCGTAGCCGACATGATCATCAAAGGCAAGGAAGCCGTGATCAAGCCCGGCGACGTTTATCTGGCCGAGTTCAAGCAAGAATTCACCGGCGAGGCAGCATCATCCGCCTCGCTGATCCCGGGAGCCAAGAGCAAGGTTCACGGGGAGGTCATGGAAGACAAAGCCAAGTAAAGAGCCATGTAAACGTCATGAATCGACCCCTCCCGCCGGGAGGGGTCTTTTAATTGCAAAGTGTTAATGGCAACCACGAGCGCCCCGTATAAAATAGTTTTTTTCATCTCGACGGACTGGCTATGACTTCAACATCAAGACCGGCAGACAAGGCCCTCGTGCCTCATCCCAACCCCATGGACCGCAATCGCTCGATCCTCTGGGCGCGCTTTCTCATCGACAGCGATGACTGGCTGATTCTCGCCACCAAGGTGACCAGACACGAAGGTCCGCAGAACGATGGCGACAGCGAGTTCGAGCTGGTCTCCCTGGCTCTCGTGGACGGGGCCGGCAAGACCGTTCTCGAAGCTCTGATGAAGCCCGATCACGAGGTCGAGAGCGAGCTCATCGCCCGTCACGGGCTCGATTATTCGGTGGTCTTCAATGCCAGGCCCTACCCGGCTATCAGAGAGACCCTCATCGGCATGACCGAAGGTCGCGAGCTCACTGCCTGGGATTTCGAGAAACAGCGACAGGTCCTGGCCGACCTCGATCGAGCTTTCGGCTTGCCCGTACACCAGTGGCTCGGCAACAGCGTCTCTCATCAGGTGGCAAGATTCGCCGGCTCTCTGTCGGGAGCGCAGGTGAAAGACGGGTACAACCTTCAGCCCCTTACCGTCAACGGTCTTGGTGCCCTGGACGAATGCCGGGCGGTGCGCAAGACCGTGGTGGACATGGCAAGCAGCTCCCAGGAAGTCGATCCCCTGGTGAGCGGCAAGCCCGGCTGGACCGCCCAGTTCTACAGACCGAAGCTCGGCGCTGCCGATAGACTGAAAAATCTTTTCGGAAGAAAGTGAGAAGCCTGACCGACAGGACCGCTCTGGTGACCGGCGGCAGCCGGGGAATAGGCGCCGCCATCGCCCGGAAGCTTGCAGCCGAAGGCGCCCGGGTGGCGATCACTTATCAGAAAAGCAAGGATGTCGCCGAGTCCCTGGTTGCCGAGCTCGACGGTGAGCGCGAGCATATGGCCCTGCAAGCCGATGCCACCAGCCCCGATGCGGTGATCGCCGCCGTGGAGAAAGTCGCTTCCGAGTTCGGGCATATCGATATCCTGGTCAATAATGCCGGAATCTGGAGAGAGGGTCCTTTCTACACAGCACCGGATTCGGTTTTCGAGAAGATAATCAATGTCAATGTCCGCTCGGTCTTCGCGGCTATGAAAGCGGTGGTGCCTCATATGAGAGAAGGCGGGCGAATAATCAATATCGGCAGTATCAACGGCGAGCAATCTTTCAAGCCCGGAAGCGCTCTCTACACCATGACCAAGTTCGCGGTGGCCGGGCTTACCCGCGGCGCCGCCCGGGATCTGGCCGAGCGTGGTATCACCGTCAATTGTATCCAGCCCGGGCCTATCGACACCGATATGAATCCCTCTGACGCCGATCATTCGGAAGCCATGAAGACCGCCACCGCGCTTGGCCGGTACGGCACCGCCGAAGAGGTGGCCGAGCTCGCGGCCTTTATCGCCGGCAGCGGCTCGTCTTATATGACAGGGGCGACGCTGAACATCGACGGCGGCTTCGTGGCCTGATCGGAAAGAAGACGATTTTAGATTCGAGTTTTTCCCGGGATATTTCGAGGTCTTCGCTTTACTGCGTCCAGGCTTTCAATTTGCGATCGTTCAGCCCGGCTCCTTTGATGGCGGTGGCCATCTCGTTCTGCTCGCCTTTCGAGAGTGCCCACTTTGCGATAGCGGCCCGGCGCCAGCCTTCGTCGGTCTTTGCGATGGCGAAGAGCTGTGGCGCGAAATCGAGGGAGAGATTCTCGAGATTGTCGATGACCGCGCAGGTGATCTCGAAATTCGCATGAGCGAGACAACGCTTGATAGCGGGGGCGGTGCCTTCGAAATGTGCATGCCTGGCCAGGGCTCTCACCAGCCAGTCGAGCTCTGCGGTCAGAGAGGCTCCGGCGCCGGGATCCTCGAAGCTGTCCAGGGCTTTTTCCACGAGCCTGGCAAGCGGTGCGGCGGCGACCGCGGACGGATGCTCCCAGAGCCAGCCTGCTATGGCGCTCCGGGCTACGGCATAAGGATCGGTGAGGAGGTCGTGGATAGCTCTTGCCAGCTCTTCCTCGCTCTTGCACCGTTTCTCGGCCTGCCAGATATCGACGTGACTGAGCGGTTTCAGGTCGGGCAGCTTGCCACCGCGTTTGGCAAGGGCTTCGAAGGCGGCAGCTCTTAGCTCCGGATCTTCGTTTTCGAGATTTCTCCGAATCGGGTCCAGGGGCATCTCCTCGAACATGCCGGCGGTCTGGCAGGCGATTATCCACCAGTGCTTCCAGCGATCCTCTCCATAAGTGCTCACCTCCGGCTCGAGGCAAGCCTGGTAGGCGAGATCGGCAGGATCGCTTTCGCTGCCGTCGCCCAGCTCCGGATGCGCGGCGAGCAGCGCTCTTCCGGCGCGGTAGTGCATAAGGGTGACGGCGTTGTCGCCCTCATCGGGATTGTCGAAGCCGAACATGAGAAACTCGTTCCATTGCTCCAGGGTGAGCACCGGTGCCAGTTTCTCGATGGCATCGAGAGCGGCGATCTTCTCCGGTGTATCGTTGCCTGCCAGCATCGCCCCGAGCTGTTTTCTCAGATCGGTTTCGCCCCAGGCCAGGCGGGCTTCGAGTATCGCAACCGCCAGGTCCATGGACCCGCCTTCTCGGTCGAGGGCTATGCGGGCGAGCCTCTCGAGCAGCGCCAGGACATGCTCCCTTTCTTCTGCAGGCGCGATGGTGCCGGGACGGGCAAGGCCGGCAAGGGCTCGGGTTGTGCTAATCAGCAAATCTTTGTAAGGGATGATCGCCATGCTCAGGTCGAAACCCCTGGTCTCCGCAATCTCTTCGAGAAACTCTTCGATTATGGCGCTCAGGTCGGGCACCGTATCCGGGGCGCCGAGCCGGTCGAGAAGAGTGACCGCCAGAGTGCGTCTATGATTGAATTCCTCTTTCGTCTTCAGTTGTCGAAGGAGGGCCGGTTTGAGTCTGGCAAGCCGATCTCTGTCGATCACATCCGGCGAAATACCGAACAGGAGCATGGCGCAGTAAGGGCTCTTTCCGTTTATGGCATCACTGTATAGAAACGGAAGTAGCGGTTGAGCCGGTTCAGCCAGGGCGGCAAGCTCGCAGGGGACCATGCGGCCTCCTCGCTCGAGCTCTCTGCTTCTCAGGCTGTCCAGAATGCGCCAGGCGATATCGTCTTCGATTGCTGTTCGGGCGTACTTCTCGATGACTTCCATAGATTCCGGGTCTCCGGTATTGTCATAAGCGAGATCCAAAAGGGCAGCGGCACCGGCGGCGGCCCGCTCTTCTATGTCTTTTTGAAGTCCGGAAAGCTCTTTCGATTTGGCCAGGCGTTGTTCTTCTTCTTTTGCCCGGCGTCTTTCCGCTCCTTCCGGCACCAGATCGAGCCTCAGGAACTCTGCTTTCGTTTTCGACAGATCCTTTATAGCCTGGAGTCCGCCACCGTTTTCCAGGTCTTCGATGAGCTCGACGAGATCGCGCACCACCGGTGCGTAATGGGTCTTATAAGTCTCGACGCACTGAGCGAGGCGGTCTTTTTGATCGAACCAGAAATAGCGCCAGAGAAGATAGATCGCCGTGGCAGGCAGCCGCTCCCCCAGGGAGAGCTCCGATTCGTGCTCGCTCTGCGTATAGGGCGGGTTCAGCGACGGTCTGAAGCACTCTTTCACGTCATCGAGACGCCGCCGATCGTCTTCTCTCAGGAGGTGGGCAATCCACTGACCGCGCCAGAAGCTCCGGAGGATCGCTGCGCGGGGATCGAGATCGGTTTTGAAAGAGCCTTTGTCAGGGGCGCCTTCGATTTCGCTTTCAATGGACTCTTCGAGACCGGCGGCCATGGCCCAGGTGGCATGGATCTTGAAGGCGAGCTTCGCCCAGGCAATCGCCATGCCGGTCCCGGAGAGCTTGCCCGCTTCGCAGTCCCGGACCAGGTCGGCTTGATAGGCGAAGACATCCGGGCTCAATGCCAGGACTTCATCGGTGTAATAGGTCTCATGGCTCCAGAGATAGACGGCATTTGATTGGCAGGGATCTTCGAGAGGTCTGAAAATGGTGGCATAGACACCGTCACTGTCGCCGAAACAGCCGATCTTCACTGCTCCGATGAGCAGGGCGGCAAGCTCCTCGAGCTCGTTGTCCCAGGGATGGTCGATCACCTCCCGCCAGATGTTCGCCTTGAACTCCCTGCGATTGAGCGCCGGCTCGAAGGATTCGGCAGGCTCGCTGAGATGATTGATAAGGCGGTCAATGTCCTCTGCCTTTCTTCCCCAGATCTTCAGAAGACCGCCCGGGTCACGCCGGGCCCTGGTCTTTTTCGATTTCTTGCTCAAATAAGATACGGGCTCTCTTTCGAGCCAGGCTCTGTCGGCTTCGCTCATACGATCTCACCTCTTCAGGAAGAGCCGGCTGGAGATCCGCCGGCTTCTCGAGCACCACATGAAAAACTATCAGGACTCGATGAACTCTCGCTCGAGACTGTCGAGATCCTCGAGGATCTGGCAGGCGGAGAGCAATTCGAGAGCTTCGTTGATGGACTCGACACCGGCTTCTTTTTTGGTGCTGTGGGTGGCATAAGCAGGTTGCAGGGAGAGCTGCTTGATGGCGAAGCCGATCTCTTCGGCGGTGGCAGCCACGAAATTCTCTACCTTGCCGCGCTTCGTCTTGATGGCAGAGGCGATGTCCACTGCCACGCTGCTTTTCACCAGACCTTTGACCGCCTCCATCACCGATTTGCCGGCCAGGACTTGCTCGGCTATGGCTTTCACCCTGGCGGAGCTCGAGACTCGCTCGAGTTGAGCCCTGGTCAGAGTCTTGATTGCTGCTTTGCGAAACTCCGGCGCCTCGGGCTGACCGCCATAGGTTTCCCCGGTGACGACAATCGCCTTTTTCACTTCTTCTTTCGTAAGCGACTTGAATTTCGGTGCCAGCACCACTGCCATCTCTTCGGTGCGGCGGTTCCAGGTGGCACCATCTTTGAGGACATCATTCAATGTTTTCCTCGAGCAATCGACCGGCACTTCCCGGGCGAGATCGCGGATCTCATGCTTGGCGCATAGAGCTGTGATGATTTGTTTTTGCCGGCTGGCGACGATACGCTTGCGGTCGTTGACAAAGGTCGCGAGCTCGGCTTCGTCGGGCAGAACGCTGACTGCTCGATCCAGAGGGATCTGCACCCGGGCGTCGATGGACTTGAGCACCGCCTCGAGATCGAAATTCGGGTCGGCTTCCACCGCTACGGAGATGCGGTCCCCGGTTTCTTCGCCGCTGAGCCAGGAGCCCGGGGGGATATGGGCGACCACCCGGGCACTGAATGGCAGGCAGGCAGTGGAGTCGAACTTCACCACCAGGGTGCCCACCGCCAGCAGCGGGCTGCCTATGAGAGCCTTGTCCAGGCTTACCCGGCCGGTGTCATCCATGGCTCTTATATCGATATGCTTGCCGTTCAGCACCAGGTCGTTGGCGCCGATGGCGAAAGCCAGGCTGTCCAGGGCATTGAGGCTGAGATCGGGCTCGAGGATCAGATCGAGCTCGGGATCCAGAGACATGACAAGCTCTTCCACCACCAGTCTGGCCAGCTCGTTATCAAGAGACAGTCCGTTTTCTCTGGCTCTGATCTGTGCCAGGCGAATGATTTCTGGGCTAAGTGCTACTGCATTCATGCTCTCTCTCCCGGTGCTACATTGGGGTCGACTGGCACTTCCGGGAATTTAGGCGGATTGTTATGAAAGACAGGCTTTTTCACGCAATATCCTCCAGATTTCCGGGTCGGGCTCGATGAATTGTTCCAGCTCGGTCCAGCTCTGGAAGGGGCGGCCTCTGAGAATCCGTTCGGTGAGCTCCCTTTCAAGCCCGAGGGCGGCAAGCTCCCCGGCGCCGGCTGTATTCAACGGCACCGCTGCTTTTCGCTGGACCTTGAGAACGGCTCCCTTGGCAATGAGCCTGTCCAGAGCAGCCTGGTCGAGGATACCGCTTTTCAAGATGTCTTCCAGGCTGTCAAATGGTCGTTTCTCGACGAGCTTTTTGGCGGCGGTCTTGTCGGCGCCGCAGATATCGATGATATCCCTGCGGGTGGCGCTGTTGAGGTCCACCGGGATGAAAGCGGCCACGGCGCCTTTCTCGGCGATTTCAGGAATGCGCTCCTGTTTCACTACTTTCCTCTCCGCCATCTCTTCCAGATAGTAGTACTGGCGGCTGGGGAGGAGCCTGTCCACCTCCCCTTCGGTGAGGCCGAGATAGTGATTGAGCTCCCGGCGGGAGGCCGAGTTGACGTTGACGTCAGCCTGCCAGGCCTGGGCGACACCGGGCATGCTGGTGCGGATGGCTTCCCTGATCATATCGAGACCTTTGTCGAGAAGCACCTGGCAACGAGCGATCTGGCGGGCCTGCGTGTCGCCTTTGAGCGATAGCTTCTCGCAACACTCCCTCATGGTCATCTCTTCACCGGCTCTCGAATGAGGCGTGAGACCGAGACCGAACATGCAATCGACCACGATGAGCGCGTCCTGGGGATAGCGCTGGTCTCCGAGCATGGCGCTCAGGTGGGCTCTCACCTCATTGAGCTGTTTGACCTGCTCCGAGGAGATTGCCTGATACTCAGGCGAGTACTCGGCCTGGTCGGCTACCTGGGTGCGCGGGTCCACCTGGCTGGGATCGAGATCCAGATCCTGGAGAGTATCCCTCTCCCATTGCCATTCGCTGCGGACATAATCCACCACGGCGTTGTGAACCGATCTCTGGGCATAGGCCGGGAGCAGGACTTTGAATCCGTCTTCTTTGTTCTCGCTCATCTGTTTGATAAGAGCGGTATGGAGCTTCAGGGCCAGCTCGGTGGAAAGCGACACGCAGAGCCGCTCCTGGGTCTCCCTGTCCACCCGGCGCTGGATCCAGAAACGCTTGAGATTCTGATTGAGGGTGAGCATGCGGGCGAACATGGGCTGAAAGTAGAAGTCCCGGATCAGGTCGAGAAATCTTCCCTGCTCGGCGCCCAGGAGTTTCGCCTTGGTATAGATGGCTTCCGCCCCCACCTGCTCGAGCAGCGCCAGGGCAGGTGGCGATTCTCTGGGTGACCCGGAATGAGACCGGGAACGTGACTGTTTCTCCCGGGCGGTTTCTTCGGCACGTGCCAGGAAGGCCCGCCATTCCGGGGATATGGTCAGGATCTCCTCCACTTCTGTTTTGCTTGTGAGCACAGTCTCTCTCAAAGCCCTCCAGGGGAGATAATTTTAGCTTATCGGGCGTCAGCGCGGGGAGAGACCGGGGAGCTGGGCCGGCACGTCCGTAATATCGTCGTTGGCCATGATCATCATGTTGGCTATGCCGGACCAGGCGATCCAGAGAAAGAATCCCAGGCAGAAGAGGAGGGCGGTTATCCGCCGGTCGCCCCGGAGATCCTCATCCCGGCGGAAGACCAGCTGATCGAAACGCCAGAGCGCCAGTATGAAAAGAGCGATCATGAAAGAGACGAGCCCGGAGCGCAGAGCTTTGCTCCTGGCATCCTGCTCGGTAATCTGGCTTATGGCTTCGGTGGTCCTGATTCCAGCCCTGTAGGACTTGACAGCTTGATGGAAAGTGACGGCATAAGGCGCCAGGAAGCTTATCACCAGGCATGCCAGGGTCAGCCAGAGACCGTACCGGCCCACCGCCCGGGCGGGCTTGGCTCGAGTCTCCTGGTTTTCATTCTGCTGGGCTTCTGTCATTGATTTATATAGAATAGAGAAGATTACTAACTGATTTTAGAAGCAGTCCCGTCTTTAATTCCAGACCAAAGTGTCAACTTCTTCTTCCTCACAGAACTTAATAGGCTTGCCCGGCGATCCGGACTCCTTTGCCCTTTCCCTGGCACATATCGTGCTCGTGGAAGACGGCGAGGACGAGATACTTGGTCAGGCCTGGCTGGCTGCCCCCAACACCATGGTCACCTGCGGTCATGTGGTTGAGGCTTACAAGCGCTCCCCCGCTTCCATCACCGTCAAATTCCCGGCCTCGGGGAACCGCTATGTGGTCCGCTCGATCAAGACCCACCCGAGCTACGGACAGGGCAAAGACCAGCTGGTCCGCTTCGATGTCGCCACTCTTCAAGTCGACCTCAGGCCGCCTGACTCCAATGCCCGGGCTCTGCCCATAACTTATGACGTCCAGGTCCCTGCTCAGCAGAGCCTCAGCGCCATCCGCTACCCCTCCCATCTGGGGCAGTTCACCACCAGCCAGTTTCCCCTGGCACAGGTGGGTCGTTATCTGGGCCGGCTCAAGAAAGACGATCGTTTCCACCTTCTTCACGATCTGGCGCTTTCCCCGGGCGACTCGGGCTCGCCTCTTTTCGATCGCAATTCGGTGGTGGCGATCCACTGCGGCGACACAGCCACCCTTCCCGGTCTCAACCTTCCCACCACCTCGATCCGTCTGGCCCTTTCAATAGATGCTCTCAGAGCCCTTTCCATCCCGGAGACCGTGCCCACCCGGACCGAGGGTCTCTTTTTCGCTCTCGGGCCCGGTCTTCTCTCTTTCCTGGTGAGCAGCCTGGTGGCTTTTCTTGTTGCAGGGATCGTCATGGTCTATCCCAATCTCGAAAGCTGGCGCGTCGGCCAGAGCGACATCCAGCCCATCGAGGTGAAATTCAACGAGCCGGTGGACGGCTACTATCTCGGTCAGGAAGTGACTATTACCCTTACCCCGCGGTCCGATTGCTACCTGTACTTATTTTATGTCGAAGGCGATCGAGCCTGGATCTTCTATCCGCCGCCGGCAACCAAGTTCGACACAATCACCAGGGGCGGCAGTTTCCGGGTGATCGACGGCTATGGCGTCAACTATATCCGCGCTGACGATAAAGGCGAATTGCATTTGCTCGCCCTAAAATTCAAGGGATCACCGGTAAAAGAAGATGAGGCAGCCAAGGTAGACACGCAACAGTGCGAATTGCCATTCACGGCTACGGAGCTCATGAGCCGCATCGAAGAACTACAGAAGAACAACCCTCATACGGTCCTTTACCAGGTCCTCGATGCTCCCCGGGGCACCAAGCCCAGACCCGCCGACGCGCCGGATCCGGCAGCAACTGCAGAGAGCCGGAAAGAGCCGGCTAAGACCGAGCCAGAGCCTGCTAAGACCGAGCCGGAGCCTCTTCCTGCTCCGGGAGACGGTCATGTCGGAGTGGAAGACGTGAGCGGCGCGCCTCAAAATTCGGAGGCTTCCACCGGAAATCCGGGCGAGGCTCCCAAACAAAACACCGAAAGTCCTGCTGAGCAAATTTGAGAGGCTCCTGCCATGCGAAATTCTTCTTTAGTCCTCGTGGTCACTTCTTTGCTGCTTCCTCTCTGCCCGGCTTTCTGCCAGGAAGGTCCTCGCGCGGATCAGAGCGGCTCCGGCGAGTCGAAAGCCGCCCTGGTGGAGGTGGAGAAGCCCAGCAAGGACGAGATCAAGAATTCGAAGGACCGGCTTTATCTGGACCCGGTCAATAAGGCTCGCGCGAATGCCCGGGTCGAGGCAGGCAAGAAGGAGGCAAGAAAAGCAGAGCTGGACAGGGCCGAGAAAGAGAAGACCGGAACCGTCACGGTGAAGACTCCCAAATCCAGACCGGCAGCCAGGACCGCCACGGCCAGGACTTCTATATCCAGGCCGGCCGCTAATAGCGCCGCTAAATCCACGGCTAAAGCTGCCGTGCCAAAGACTTCTATCGTCGAGTCGAGCCAGGCTTCCGAGCCAGCCCTGGTGGTCCCGGCCACTTACGACAACAACGAGCAGATCATCAGAGCCAGTTTGAACAAGCCTGGAAAGTCCCCCCGCTATCGCCATGGGGAGAAGCTCAAAGTCCTGGTGAGCGCCATCGCCGACTGCAACGTTCTGGTGTTCAACTATGACGGCACCGTTCTCACCCAGATCTTTCCGAATGCCTGCCAGAAAGATCCTCTGGTCAAAGCCGGCACCTCTGTGGAGATAGGTGGAGCCCGGAGCACTTTCGATTTCCAGGTGTCCAATACCGAGAAAGAGCCTTCCAACGAGAAGATATTCGTTTATGCCTATCCTGTGAAAGCTTCCGAGAAGCCCATCTCACTGGCGATGAATACCATGCCCTCGACGCCTTTCCGCTCCACCAACATGAGCCTCGAAGATTACCGAAAGCTCGTGAAAGACTCTCGTGTGTTCTTCTCGCGTTCGGTGAAAGTGGTGCCCCGGCACGGTGTCAAGCCCGCCAGTTACGAGCAAGGCCCGCCTGCGCCCAATAAGATCGAGCTTTCCCTCACCATCGAAGGGCAGAAATAACTCTCGAAAGACCTTGCTTGCTGTCGAACCCTAGACGGTGGTGTCCCAACCGGTGGGATGTTTGGAAGCCTGGGTCAGGCGCTTGCCCACCACATCCCAGGCGATATTGTCCACGAAGGCTTCGAGATACTTGCCCCGGTCTATACCGTAGTCGATCATGTAAGCGTGCTCGTAGACGTCCAGAACGAGAAGGGGCACGATATTGGCCGGAGAGGCGAAATTGTGCAGATCCAGCGCGAAGGCGTCGATGAATCCGCCCCGGGTGTTGAAGCCGATAATCACCCAGCCCCGGGCGCACTTGCCGGCTGCCTTGAGGAAGTCCATGAATTTGCCGGTGGAGCCCCAGCGCTCTTCGATGCCGGCTTTGATGTCGCCCTGCGGCTCGCCGCCCTTGCCGCCGAGATTGCCGAAATAGAACTCGTGATAGACAACGCCGTTGACTGCAAAGCTCTGCTCGATGAGGATCTCGCGGATTTCCGAATAGGTGGCGTTTGCGGAGCTGATGTCGACAGTGGTGAGCTTTTTGCTCAATTCGTTGGACTTGGCGATATAGCCGGCGTAGAGCTTCAGGTGCTGCTGGATCTGCGAAGCGGAAAAGCCGTCCAGCTTGCCGCAGAGGCTCTCGAAGTCCTTGGCTTTGTAGGGATCGCTTGCCGCTTTCCCGGCTGCTTCGGCGGCTATCACCGGAGTCGCCGCCGATGCGGTAACCACCGAACCTGCAGCCATGGCTCCCATCAACAGAACTTCACGGCGCGTGACAACGCCTTCTTTAGTAACTTCGTAGTTGCCGATTAATTCTCTGTCTTTCGATGCCATGTCTCTTTCCTTTTTGAGATATCCTATCCTTCTATAAGCAAGCAGCTTAACACATCCTCATCGGAAGATGCTGGCGGCTCGTTGTCAATGGAGAGAATCGAATTACAAAATGGAAACTACGAAGACAGCCTCTCAGGAAAGCACCAGGGACGATACCAAACCAGTGAACAACCATCATCTTGTCAGACCGAGCGCCAGTTACAGCCTCACCCTGAGGCTGAAAATCCTCAACGAGCCCGGCAGCCTTGCCGAAGTCACCCTGGCCATCGGCGAGGAGGGAGGCGATATCGGGGCTATCGATATCCACGGCATCGAAGGCCGTTATATCATCCGTGACATCACCGTCAATATGCGCGATTCCAGCCATGGCGAGAAGCTCGTGGAGAGGCTCAAGCATCTGAAGAGCACCGAGCTGGTGCATGTCTCAGACCGTACCTTCCTGATGCACCTGGGCGGCAAGATCCGGGTGGAGAATAAAGTACCCCTGCGCACCCGCGACGACCTCTCCATGGCTTACACTCCCGGTGTCGCCCGGGTCTGCATGGCGATCAACAAAGAGCGAGACAAAGCTTATACTTTGACGATCAAAGGCAATTCGGTGGCAGTGGTCACCGACGGATCGGCGGTGCTCGGTCTCGGCAATATCGGACCGGAAGCGGCGCTGCCGGTGATGGAAGGCAAGGCCATGCTCTTCAAAGAGTTCGGCAAGATCGACGCCTTCCCTATCTGTCTGGCTACCCAGGACACAGAAGAGATCATTCAGGCCGTCAAGCACATAGCCCCGGTCTTCGGCGGCATCAACCTCGAGGATATCTCGGCGCCGCGCTGCTTCGAGGTGGAGGCAAGGCTCAAGAAAGAGATCGATATCCCGGTCTTCCACGACGACCAGCACGGCACCGCCGTGGTGGTGCTGGCGGCGCTCATAAACGCGCTCAAGATTGTCGGCAAGAAAATGGAGGACCTCAAAGTCATCGTCACCGGAATTGGTGCTGCCGGTGTGTCCTGCTCCAAGATCCTGCTTTCCGCAGGCGTTTCCAACATCATCGGTTTCGACCGCAAGGGAGCCGTCTACAAGGGACGCAAGGACCATATGAATTTCATGAAAGAGTGGTTCGCCGAGCACACCAATCCGGACAACTATCAGGGCAGCCTCGAGGATTCGTTCGAGGGCGCCGATCTCTTTCTCGGTCTTTCCGGACCGGGCACCGTCGAGGCTCACTGGCTCAAGAAGATGGCCCGGGATCCGATCGTTTTCGCCATGGCCAACCCCACCCCGGAAGTGATGCCCGAAGACGCCCAGGAGTATGTGCGGATCATGGCCACCGGCCGCTCGGACTATCCCAACCAGATCAACAACGTTCTCTGCTTCCCGGGCATGTTCCGCGGGGCTCTGGATGTGCGGGCTACCGACATTACCGAGGAGATGAAGCTGAGGGCGGCCCATGCCATCGCCTCGGTGATCGCCGAGAACGAGCTCAACGAGGACTATGTCATACCCGGGGTCTTCAATCCCGTGGTGGCCGAGTCTGTTGCCAGAGCCGTGGCCGAGGCGGCGGTGGCAGGCGGGGTGGCTCGCAAGACCACCCTGGACGAGACCTACAATTTTTAATTGATCTCTTGACTGAATCTACTACACTAATCTAAGCTGGCCTTAATGGAGGATCTAGCCAATGGCCGAACTCGACAAGATGCGCCGGCGACGCGAGCAGGAAGCCCTTGAGAGAGCGGAGCGCGAGCGCCAGGAGCGAAGAAAGAAAGATGAGCTCGAGCGCCGCAGAGCGCGGGAGGACTACAATCGCTACCGCATGCAGCAGATGGCGGTGAAAGCCCAGCGTGAGAAGAAGCTCCAGGACAGCATCGAAGCCGAGGATCGCACCAAGAAGCTGGTAGACGAGCTCGACCGCAAGAAACTCGAGCGCCAAGATCAGGGCTTTCAACAATAGCAGGGCTTCCGCTACTCTCAGAGAGAGTCTTTCCAGCGCACTGTCTTTAGCGCCTGGTCGAAGCGCGCCACGGCTTTGTCGAAATTGTCTCTGTCCGAAGTGGTGCCGATGCCGCATTCGTAGGAGTCTTTCCAGTCCCCGGAGAGGCTGACGTGGATAGATTTTTCGCGGGCTCCGTCATTTTTGATGTGCTGCCCGACCATTGAAATCAGTTTCTTCCCGCCCAGCTCGAGGACTTCGATAGATTCGATGGTAAAAAACCTGGGGTTGCCTGCTCCTCCGAAGATTGTGATTTTTCTCCATTTCTCTTTGCTCACCGGTCCGGTTGTATTTTCTACCAGATCTCTGACAAAGCTTGCAGTGCTTTCATGATGGTTGACCGGCAGGCGATAGACCCGGAGGGTGCAGAGTGGACTCTCCAGCCTGTAATTCTGCCAGGCGGGTCGTCCTGCGATCACATGCACTCCCCGCTCTTTCCAATCGCTTCCGAGCTCCATCATCAGAATCGGACCGTAGCTGACTATAGTGGTCTTGCCCCGCTTGCGGGCAAGCTCGTTGAGAAACCCGTACTTCTCTTCCACAGTCTGGTCGCCCTTGGCGATCATCATATAGTCTGGAATTCTGGGAGCATCTGCGTCCATTTGCTCTCTCCGCTGGGGTCGGTTCAAGAAATCGTTCTGGTCAGAATATCACTGACAAGGCTTTCTTGCTCTTCCCTGGTAAGTGTCGCTTTTAGTCTTTCGAAAACCGGTGTCATCGGCTTCCCTGTCTTTATATCTGATACCGCTTGCGCCACCATGTAGTCATAGAACTCCTGGTGCGTGATGACTTTCTCTTGCTCCAGGTCGCGGAGAAAGAGGAGCTTGTCGTCTCCCGGGCTCATCCGGTTCGGATGCGTCGCTCTGCCTATCTTGAGCCACAGCGCTGCCTTTTGACGGTAACAGCCCGAGTTTCCTCCCCTCATCTTCTCTCTTCGATCAAAGCATGTAAATGAAAATGCCCAAGCTGCCGTAAGAGACCCCAGTACTTTCCAAAAATGCGTTTGAGCGATAAAATGTGGAGAAAAATACGTCAGAAACGCTTAGAAATCACACTTTCAGGTCGTTGATGCTATAAAAACTCGTGGGCACTCCCATAGATAAAATAGGCCCACCCGCAGGCGAACTGCCGGTCCGAACTCTCGAACCTGGCCCGCCCGACCTTCGCAGCATACCTGCACTGAACGGATAGGTATGCCCGTGATTACAGTCGAGTCAGAGCTCGTCTTTGAGCATCTGCTCGAGACCGATCTCGTAGGGGAGAAGCACTGTCTTCACGGCATCCTGAGCTTTGCTCACCACCAGGGAGGCGTCGGCGGGATGCAGGGCTTTCCAGCCGAGATCGGCGGTGCTCACCGGATTGATCAGGCGTTGATCGCACCCGAAAATCCGGGCGGTGGCAAGGGCGAACTTATACATGCTGCAAGTAGAGGCGCCGGCTACATGGAAGACTCCGCCGGTGCTCGAATCCCTTGCAATTTCGACAATCTCGAAAATGGCTCCGGCCAGGCAGCGATCGTAAGTGGGCGAGACGGTTAGATCCCGGGGCACATCGATGAGACGTTCATGCTTGAGCTTTTGCATGAGTCGCGAGACGAAACTGCCCCCGATGTCTTCCCAGCCATAGACACACTGGGTTCGAATGATCAGCCAGGAAGACGCGCTGGTGGCAACGAGATGCTCGGCGATAAGCTTGTGGGCGCCGTAGATGCAGAGCGGATTGGTGGGGGCGCTCTCGTGATAAGGTCCCTGACGGCCGTCGAAGATATAACCGGAGGACAGATAAATCATCCGGGCTCCGACATGGTTGGCGGCGTCGATGACATTGCGCGCTCCCTCGACATTGGTCTGGTAGCTCTTGTGATGCCAGCGCTCGCACTTCTCTATGTCGGTGAGACCGGCGCAGAGGTAGACCACCTCTGGACTGGTGGCGACGAATAATCTAGCCACAGCGTCTCTGTCGCGGATATCGAGCTCATCGAGATCGCTGCGCTCATGAGTCAGCCTGGTGCCCCTTACCGACTCGCCCCGGTCCATGGCAACCCTGAAAAGGGCGCGGCCGACATGACCGGAGGCTCCAACTATTAAATGCTTGGCGGACTTTTTTCCCATTTGCTCTTGTTGCTTTCGGACAATACTCTATCAGTTTTTTTCACGAAAAGGCTCGACGCCTGATCCGATTTCACCAGGGTCCAGTGCGGATCGGCTTTGAGTGCCATGGTCAGGGCGCTTGTATTGGGGAAGAGGACCCATAGCGCTCCTGATCTCTCGAGATAATCCCTCCAGCCTGCTCCGGCTGCCATCATCACCGAGTACTCGACATAGAATTGCCGATCGTAGAAATCGGCGCGATCGTCTATGAATACCCGGTGACCGAGCTTGTAACAGAGGTAACCGCCCCAGTTGTCGTAATTGAGCCCGGGCTTGTCGACAAGACCATGGTCTCTGACATAATCGAGGGTCTCGACAGGCAGCGATTTCGGATCGAATCCAGAGGATATGATGGTCCTGCCGAAGACACTGCCGCCTGAAAGAGCCACGACTATCAGGGTGATGGTGGCGGCCAGGGGAGCCAGGTGCATTTTGCAGAGAGCCTCCTGCTCCTCGAACTGCTTGAGAGCGCGCTTGATACCGGTAGCGCCGGCGGTGAGCGGCTCTTCTTTAGTCAGGATTGTTCTCGACCAGAGCAGCGCGATCATGGGCGTTATCAAGATCGCAAACAGCGGCATGTTTCGAACGCTGGTCAGGCTGGCGTGGGCGAAAAGCATGGCGAGGAGCAGGGCAGGCTTGCCGAGACGTTCGCGAGAAATTGCCAGCCCGGCCACAAGAGCGATGAAGAGGAGCTCCAGGCAGGTTGCGTGCAACCCGCCGTGGAAGACCGGGGACATATACTCGTCGGTGGCTTTGAGAATATCCTGGCCGCGCAGGTATTCGAGGATATAGCCATGCAGCTCGAGCCCGTATGGGTTGAGCAGGCTTGTGAGGGAGCAGACCAGGATAGCCAGGCCGAATGCCAGGGCTTTGTCGAAAGCTGCTCGACGCTCGCTTTCCCGGGCCAGGAGTCTGGACTGGCAGGCGGCTACGAGAATATAGACGCCGGTGACCACCAGGCCCAGGGGAAATGCCGGGTGGCAATTGGCCCAGATGAGAGTGGTCGGACAGAGGATGAGGATCATGGTCTTCATCCTCATAGTCCCTTTGTAGAAGCGATCGAGGACCAGGGTGAAGACGATGAGACCGGCGTAAGTGACCAGGTGAGGTCGGGCCAGCCAGTGCATGGCTGCCACCAGGGAGGCAGTCACCGTAAGGAATGCCGAGGCGGCGATGCCGCAACCGTTTTTCCGGCAGCGGTCATAGACGAACAGGAAAATGAAACCGATGAGACAGGTGAGAACCACCGCCAGAAGATTGAGCCCCCCGGCTCTCGTGATGCCGGCTGCGGCCAGGTCGAAAAGCCATTCGTATGCTACCCAGCCCTTATCGGCGAATGTGTAGGAGATCAAATCTTTGTGCGGCACCGCGGCGTGATCGAGGATATAGTCGCCGGTGACGAGATGCCAGCCCGTGGAGCCGTCGGCGAAGAGCTGGTTGGGAAGCACCACCAGCAGCAGGTCGAGTATGAAGAAGAATATGAAATCGCCGACATCGGGCAGCGGCGACAGTTTGCTATCGTGGGCTGACATCAGGGATTGCTCTGCCTGAGGGCGTTCTCCTCCAGCTTGATTTCCATGTCTATGGGCACTGATTCGATGGCCTGTGAGATCTCTTTGATTTCCGCGGCGTTCTCACCGAATACGGTATTGGCCATCTCGATGGCGCTCTCTTCGTAGATTTCCGCTTCGGTGAGATTGTTCTGCCTTCTCGAAAGCTTGGCCAGCTCGACCAGAGACTCGATGATGTCGGGATGGGCCTGGGTGCCCAGGAGCTTATAGCGCATCTCCAGCACACGTTTGTAGATCGCTTCCGTCTCCTGGAGATTGCCCTGCTTTTGAATCAGGTGACCGAGCTGCATGAGCATGTTCTGGGTCTCGCTGTGGTCTTCTCCGAAGAGGAGCTCGGTGATTCTCAGGGCGCGTTTTAGAGCCGCCTCGGATTTCTCGTAGTCCTGCCGTTCGGCGCATAGCATGCAGATCTTGCGCAGGATACCGATGATCGCTTTGCCCGGCGGCTCTTTGAGCTTCTCCATAGAGGTGAGGGCCTGCTGGTACATATCCTCGGCTACATCGTATTCGCCTTCGAGCAGCAGGCGCTCGGCCAGGAGCTTCACCTTGCCCAGGACCCGGCGAAAACGATCGGACTCGACATCCGAAAGAGAGCGCTTGAAGGTGCGCATCACCAGTGGTGCGGCAACGTCCAGATGCCCTTCGTCGATAAGGGCATCGGAAAGCTCGTCGACGAGGACGATTACATCGCTGTGCTCGGGACCGAGCAGGTCCTCGACGTCGGCAAGAGCTTCCCGGTAGACGGCGATGGCCTCGGTCTTGTTCTCCCGTCGGCGCAGGACGCGGGCCAGGGACTTCATATAGTCCGCGTATTTGAGCTGATCACGAGGGTCATTGATACGGCACTGCTCGATGAGCCGGCGATAGAGCTCCTCCAGTCTCTGCCAGTTGGAGGTAGCCTCGAAGATCTGCACGAGTTTGATAAGGGTCTCGTTCAGCGCCTCTCCTTCCTGGTGGTCGGCAATCTCCTGGTAGAAGCGGGCGGCTTCCACCGGCTCGTCGAGAGCTTCGTTGATCTCGGCGAGTCGGTTCAGGAGGCTAAGGCACTGGAGGTGGTCGGGACCCAGAGATTTCTTGCTTATCTCGAGCGCCCTCAGATAAAGGGGGAGGGCTTCCTGATAGCGCTCTTGCTTCGAGTAGAGGTCCGCCAGGCTGATGCTCGATTCGGCTACTTCGGTGTGCTCGGCGCCCAGCAAGCTCGCTTTGATCTTGTTCGCGCGCTCGAGCATCTCTTCGGCTTCCACCGGTCTTCCCTGACCCATGGCTATCTTGGCCAGGCTGTCGAGAATCTCGGCAACGTCTTCATGGTTCTCTCCCAGGGAATTCTCCAGGGAGAAGAGGGCTTGTTTGTAGAAGGTCTCGGCCAGCTCGAGCTTGCCGTTTTGCAAATGCTTGTCCGCCACTCCCATGAGGGCCCAGCCCACCAGCTCGTTGCCTTTGCCGCTCACGGCTATGTCCTGGAGGATCGAGATGGCCCCTTCGCTGGGATAGGCGACTGCCAGGCGAGCTGCCACCTCGTCGTCGCCCAGGCGTCTGATCGCAGAGATCAGGGCTCGCTGGCGCTCGTCCCGGTCGTCGAGCAGCTGGACGAATTTGTCCACCGCCGACATCTCCACGAGCTTGGCCTGGAGATCGTTCATGCTCTCTCTGATGGTCCTGGTGCCGTCCCTGGTATCATCGATAATCTGCGAGGCGATCGTGGTCAAAAGCGTATCCAGCTCCGCCAGGAATGGCTTGAGATTGTCGTCTATATCCGGCGAGCCAGCCTTTTCTCCTGAGCCCATTGCTCTCAGCTCCAGGCGTTTGAGAGTGGAGTCCACCGAGGACTTCACCTGGTCGATCTCGTCACGGCTGCTCCGCGCCAGGGTCTTGAGCTCGCTGAGGAGCTCCTCACGCAAGGCGGCGTTGAGCTTGCGCTCGGATTCGAGACGGGCTCTCACCAGCACCAGAAGGAGCACCACGCCCACCACCGCGCAAGCGGCAATGACGGCCAGAGCAGTGGTCTCCGCCGGGGTCATCCGCTATTTCCCTCTATATAGGAATGCAGGAAGGTCTCCGTGCTGGCATAAGCCTGGCGAAGGGCGCTTATCCGTTCGGGTATGGATTCCCAGTTGCCGGCGGCGGCCTCGACCTCGAGCTCCCGGCTGGCTTTCTCGCATAGAGAAGCCTTGATTACCCGGCTGCATCCCTTGAGCATATGGGCGGCACGCCTGACGCTCTCCTGATCTCTTGCTTGCACAGCCTGATCGATCTGGGTGAAAGCCGAGGCGGTGTCTTCCAGAAAAGCGGCAGCCAGCTCCCTGGCTGTTTCGTCATCGAATTCTTCGGCGAGCTCGTGTATCGCTACAATATCGGTGATCTCTTCCAGCGTCTTCTACTCCAGGTCGGTCATGTGGCCATCAGAGAATCGTCCGGGCAGATCTTTTTGAGTTTTTCTCTGGTCTGAACGAAGACAGCCTTCAGGCGCATGTATTTTACCCTGACCTGGGTCCAGTCGCCTTCTTCGGCGAATGTGATGATGTCGGTGGTGAGACGGGTCATCAATTTGATACCGAGGGCGGCGCAGGGTCCCTTGACCGCATTGGAGAAGTGCACTACCGACTCGGCATCTTTCTCGTCGATGGCAAGCTGCATGCACTCGATGTATGTGCCCATATTGCTCAGGAAGAGCTTGCTTATCTCTTCTACTTCTTCTTTGCCGTAGAGCTTCAGAAGAGAGTCGAGATCGAGCGGCGGTAGATCCTCTTCGAGATCCTCGCCACCCATGCCCTGGCTTTTCTCCCTCGCCGAGACAATGGAGCGCTCGATGGTCTCTTTCAGCTCCTTGCGGCTGGCGCCCTTGGTGATATAGTCGTCCATGCCTGCGGCAATGCACTTCTCGCGGTCGCCTTCACGATCGTAGGAAGTGAGAGCGATTATCGGGATGCGGCTGTGCGAGAAGGCTTCGTTGTTGCGGATACGGGCGGCGGCCTCGAATCCGTTCATGACCGGCATATCGCAGTCCATGAGGATGAGCTCGTAGTCGTTGTTCACCAGGGCATCCAGGGCTTCCTGACCGTTGTTGGCGATGTTCTTCTTCTTCTTCTTCTTCTTCTTCTTCTTCTTCTTCTTCTTCTTCTTCTTCTTCTTCTTCTTCTTCTTGAAGCTCATGTTGCTGATATTCGGCTTCGTCTTCAGCGGTGGCGCCCAGATAGGCTGGAACCTGATCCTCGAACTCGTTGATGGACTCGTCCTCGATCACCTCGGCTGCCTGACGAATTTCCATCAGGGACTCGTCGGCCTCCTCATCAGCTTCTTCTGATGCCTCTTCTATGGCACCGGTGACCTCTGACACTTCCAGGTCGTCGAAGCTCATCTCCGATTCTTCTTCTAGAGGCGCGAACTCGCCGCTGTCTTCAGCGAGCATGCTGCCATTCTCCGATTCTTCCAGGGCAGGCTCGGCTTCGACCCGATTCTGGAAAGACTCGCTGGCGCTGGTTTCGTCGGTCTGGGTGTACTCTTCCCAGAGAGGCTGAGGATAATCCTCGGTTGCGTCGACCAGATTCGGCCAGGGAAGCCCCGATTCAAGCTCTTGTTCGGCTTCTTGTTCGGCTGCTGCCTCTTCGGCGCGATAGAAATCGTGCCGAAGAGCCTCCGCTTCCTCTTCTTCCTCCTCCTCTTCTTCCTCCTCCTCTTCTTCCTCCTGCTCTTCAGCTTCCTCGGATCGCTCCTGGGTGTAGTTGGCTAGCTTTCCGAAGAGCGTCTCGGGAGAGGAGCTTTCCTGCTCGCTGCTTTCCGATGACTTTTCGTATCGGCTGTCGAGGTCCTGATAATCAATATCAGACAGCTCGTCGGCCGCCGACTCGGGCTCGTCCGTGCCGGATTCGGTGGCGGTCTCGAAGGCATTGCTCTCCACCGTGGCAAAGCTCGAGTCAGGCAGCGGCGGCGCCGCCTCTGATACCGGTGGCGATGGCTCGCTCCGGTCGAATACCGGCGCAGGAGGGATTATCGGGGCTTTGGGCTCCCCGAAGGCGGGCGGCTCGGATAGCGGCTCGCTAGCCGGAGACTTTTTTGGCTGGCTGGGCTCACCCCCGGGGCCCGGCTGAATTCCTGCTCTGCCTTCGGTGAGCAGTCTCTGTACGCCTGTTTTCGAGAGCTTTTCGGCAAGATCCTGGAGCTGGTCCTGGGTGGAGCCGACCTGGGCTATCTGGCTGCTTATCGTGTCGCAGATTGATTCGATCGAGCTCTCCAGATTGACCTCTTCGGTGGAGTCGATCATGAACACCACCGCTCCGCAGACCTGTCGCTGCGGGCTGGTGAAAGGAGTCGCCGAGACGCTCAGCCAGCGGCTATCGGTGCCGTCGTTACCGGCCAGGTAGAGGCGCACGTCAGGAAGGACCTGACCGGAGAGGGCTTTCGCCCAGGGAAGGTCGCCAGGATTGAGGCTGACGGTCTGGCTGACGTCCATGAACCGGTAGTCCACCCTGCCCGTCCCGGAAAGGTAGGGTTTGCCCAGCATGTCCTGGGCGGTCAGGTTGAAGAGCAAGAACTCGCCGTGAGGACCTACGATTATCGCTCCCAGGAGCGGGTCTTTGAGAATCTCGCTGAGTACCGAGGGAAAACTGCTCAGACCGGTCTCTCCGCCCTGCAGAAGGGAGGCGATTGCCCTTGTGGCAGCATCGAGGCCCGGTCGCGATTCCACCGAGGTCTTGATCGTCTCGATAGTCTCGTTTAGCTCGCTCAGCCTCGATTTCAGAGATTCTACGTGCCTAGTCCAGTCGTTTGTCATTACGCGGTTCCTTTACTTACCGGCCAACGGCGTCCTTTAACCTTGTACCACATACAAATGATTAGAAACGGGCTCTTAGTCCGGCTCGTGAGGCGCTTGAAGGGTTTATATATCAGACGCTAGCGACTCTTGAGACAGAGCATGTCATAGAGCGAGACCAGGATCGTGCTCATCTGCTCGGCGGAGACATCCAGGTCGTGATCCCGCCCATCGATGCCGACCGTGAGGCTCAGTTTCTCCCCGCTCCGTCCTTTCCGTCCCCTGTCCAGGGCTCTTCTGACCCGGTCGACCAGGGCCTCTTCCTCGAGATTCTTGAGGAGGAAGTCATCGGCTCCGCAATTGACTATCTCGACAATCTCTTCTGTTTTGAGGGCGGTTCCGAGAAGGACGAAGGGCAGGTCCGCGGTCTCGGGATTCTCCTTGATCGCCCGGCAGAGCTCGTAGCCGCTCATCTCAGGCATATTGATGTCGCTGAGCACCAGTCGGGGTCTGGTCTCTTTCAAGGTTTCCAGGGCTTTCACGCCACTGCGGGCGACTTTCGTGCCGATGCCGCTGCGCTCGAGCTGATGCTGAAAGAGCATGGCCTGGGTGAGAGTGTCCTCCACCAGCAATACTTGAAAAGGCGGTCCGTTCTCTGTGCTCACTATCCTGACCTCATCTAACCGGTCTCGACTCGCCCAAGACGATCCTGGTGATCAGGCGAGCCAGCTCGCCGCTACCCACCACATGGCAGGCCGCCGACAGCTTGATGGCTTCGCCGGGCATGCCGTGCACCACAGAGGATTGCGCGTCCTGGACGATGGTGATGCCGCCCTGATCCCGGATGAGCTTGAGCTCCCGGGCCCCGTCCCTGCCCATGCCCGAGAGCAGGACGCCCACCGCCCGCGGCCCGTAAGCCTCGGCGGCAGTGCGGAAAAGATGAGCCACCGATGGTCTGACGCCGTTGATCAGGCTCTGATCATTGATCACGAAACGTCCGGCGCTGGAGACGCCGGTCTGATAACCGTCTGGACAGAGATAGGCGGTTCCGGGCTCGAGTCTTTGATGGTGAGCGGCGATCTCCACCCGGTAGCCGGTGGTGGCGCTCAGCCAGCCGCGCAACCCGGTGAGAAAGCCCGGGGCGATATGCTGGGCGATCACCATGGGGACCGGAAAGTCGGCAGGAAGCTCTTTGAGCAGACGTTGAATCACTGCCGGACCGCCGGTGGATGCTCCCACGGCCAGCAGCATATTCTCCGGACGATAGTCTATGTGCTTGACCGGCTGATGGGCGATGCGGGGGCCAAGGTTGCTGCGCCGGCGCACTAGCTTTACCTCGGACATGGCTTTGACCGTGGTGATGAGCTGCCGGGAGAGTCTCCTGAAATTCTCCCGGGCTTCCTCACGGACTTCCTGACCAATTTCCTTGTTATCCTGGCGCTCTTCCGAGCCCGGTGTCTCCACGACAGCCAGGGCACCGGCCTCGATGATCTCGAATGCCCGCATCAGTGAATCGGAGTTTTTGACTTCGCTCACCACCACTATGGGGATCGGGTCCTTCTCCATCACCTGCCTGGTAAAGGAAAGTCCGTCAAGACCGGGAAGATCGAGAGCGACGGTGATCAGATCCGGCTTCTCTTTCTCCACGAGGGCGAGAGCCTCTTCCGCCGTGGTGGCATGGCTCACTTCTATGCCCGGCTCCCCGGCGAGAATCTCTGCGATCCGCTCGCTGAGCTCTGCGGATGCTTCGACAATCAGGACTCGGATGTGATGCTCCATTTCTCTAGATAAGCCTTTTCACCATGTCCACCAGATTCGACTTCTCGAAATTGCTTTTTACGAAGTAGGCGCTGGCGCCGACCTCGACGCCCTTGCGCCGGTCCTCCAGGGACGCCAGGGAGGTCACGACAATCACCGGCAGGTCGGCAAGGGCAGCCTCCGAGCGGATTTTCTCGGTGAGCTCGAAGCCGTTCATGCGGGGCATCTCCACATCGGTGACCACCAGGTCGAAGGGCTCGGACTTGACCTTTTCCCAGCCGTCCTGACCGTCGCTGGCCACCGAGACCAGATAGCCTGCCGTCTCGAGGATATTCTTGAGCAGGACACGGGAGGTGATGGAGTCTTCCACCACAAGGATCCTCTGCTTGACCGGAGGCTTGCTCTGGGCCGGGGTCGGCGGCGCCGCCGGAAATTCGCCGGTGGTCAGGGTGGTCACCAGAATAGAGGAGGTGAGCACATCGTTCATATTGATGACCACGGCGAGATCCCCGTTTTTCAGCTGGGTGGCTCCGGCGATGCTCCTTACTCTGGTGAGAGGCTGGGGGAGGTTTTTCACCGCCACCTCCTGCTCGCCGGTGACGTCCTCCACCAGCAGGGCTATCGGTTGCTCGATGCTGCCCACGATGAGGGCTGTGGAGTCTTCGATGGATGTCTGGGAATGGACCTGCAGGATATCGGCCAGACGCACCACCGGCAGGAGCCTCTCGTTGTAGCTCATGGTCCAGCGTCCCTGGATCATCCGCACGTCCTGATCGCGGGCTCGGACGGCTGAGCGCATGCTCACCGTGGGGATGACCACGGTCTGGCTGCCGACCCTGGCGGTGACACCGACCATGGTGGCGCGCCTGACAGGCACGGTGATCTGGATCACGGTTTCTCGACCCTTCAGGGAAGAAAGCTCGATGGAGCCGTTCAGCTTCTCGGCAATCTCTTTCGCGATGGTCAGACCGAGCCCTCTGCCCGAGATGTGGCTGACGGCGTCTCTCGTAGAGAAGGACGAGCGGAAAAGCAATTGCATGACCTGCTTGTCTGAGAGCTCCTCGATTTTCTCCGCCCCGGCTATGCCTTTCTCGACAGCGGCGGCTCTGACCGCGGCGACATCGATTCCCTTGCCGTCGTCCTTGAGGGAGATCCTTACCTTGCCTCCGCCGATCGGCTCCAGGGTGATCTCGATGGATGCCTCCGGGCTCTTGCCCAGGGCTTCCCTGTCCTCAGGCGATTCGATACCGTGATCGATGCTGTTGCGAATGAGATGCACCAGGGGGTCTCTCAGCTCGTCGAGAATATTGCGATCAATCTCGACATCGCCGCCCTTTATTTTCAAATGGACGCGCTTGCCCTGCTGGCGGGATATGTCCCAGGCGATCCGTTTGAGCAGGTCCCTCAGCACCGAGAATGGTACCATGGTCAGCTCCCGCCCCCGGCTGAGAAGCGTGTCCACAAGGGTGTCGATACCGCGGCGGTCGGCATTGACCGATTTTTCGATGGCGTTGATGCTCTCCATGAGACTGCCGACGAAACTGTCGTGAAGATCGAGAAACTCCCTGAGAGCATTGGTCTGGGGCGAGTAGTCCTGGTTTTTCCGATAAGCCAGGGAGGTCCGTCTCATCACCTCGTTCTCGAGCTCGGGGCGCAGCCTCTGCCAGCGCCGGCTCCACTGGTTGAGCAGGGAGGAGAGCTCCTGACACTCCACCAGGCGCTGGGCAAAGGCAAGCTTGGCGTTGACCAGCTCTTCTGAGAGCTTCACCACCTCGTCGAGCTTATCAACCTGTATGCGCACCGAGCTGCCGGCGTCGAGGCGGCTCCCCGGGACGATGGTGCTCTCCGGTCCGCCATCGGGAGCCGCCTGCGGCTTCTCGGGCATGGCTATCACCCCGGAAGGCTCCAGGGCGGCCAGGGCGCTCAGGGTATTCTGGAGATCCGTCTCCAGCTCTTCGTCAGGCACCGATCCCAGGTCGTGTATGGTTTTCTGGATACTGCCCACGACGTCGTTGAGGGTGGAGGCGACCCTGCCCGGAATGCTGATGCCGGCGTCTCGGTAGCCGACGAGCAGGGACTCGATGGTCTGGCAGCATTGCTCGAGGGTGCCGACATTGACTGCCCGGGCCGATCCCTTCAAGGAATGGAAGGTGCGCAAGAGGCTCTCGATGGTGGTCTTGCTCAGCTCCGGCGATTTCTCCAGGGCGATCAGGGAAGTCGATATGGATTGGAGCTGCTCGGCAGCTTCCTCCTTGAAGGCTTCTCTCAATTTGCTGAGAAATTCCGGGTCCATTATTGATTCACCTCGAGAGCCTCGACGCTGAGGAGATTTCGGCAATCGATTATGATCGTGCCGTTGATGGTGATGCCCTTGACATACTGGCGCGGGATATTGTCCATGATCGCGGCGCCATCCTGGATGTCGTCATCGGCGATAAACTCGAGCCCGAGCACTTCGTCGGTGAGCAGCGCTACTTGAAAGTCTCCTTTCTTGGCGATGATACAGCGGTCGCTGGTGAGAACGCTCTTCTCGTATAGATTGAAAAGATGTCTCAGATCGACCACTGTCGTGAGTAGCCCCCGGAGGCTGATGATGCCGAGGACGTAAGGGGGCGTCCCCGGCACCGGGAGCACCGACTTGAGCTGGAAGACCTCGTCGGTGTACTTGATGTCGCAGGCAAATTGCTGCTTGGCGATCTCGAAGAGAACATATTGCCGTCCCGGCGGGATCTCGGGTTTGTCTATGGGCCGGGCGAGCTGCACTGCCCGGCGTTTAAGGATGCTTCGCCGCAGATGGCTTCCCAGCACATCGCTCATATTCTTCTCTGCCACCTTAATCGCCTCCGAAAGAGCTGACTATGCTCATGAGCTGGCCTGCGGTCATGCCGTCCGAATCAGGCAGCGTCTGGCTCTGATCCACGTCTTTGAGGAGCTTGACGACATTGTCGAAGCAGCGTCTGGAGTCGTCGACGCTGCCGTGCTGCCTGTAGATATTGCCCAGGAAGAAATGGGCCAGGACATAGTCCTGATCGAGGAAGATCGCCTGTCTCAGCGAAGTCATGGCATTCTTCTCGAGCCCCTTCTCCTGCTGTATCGTGGCTTTGAGGTAGTACCACTTGGGGTTCACCGAGTCGGTCTCGATCAGCCTGTCGCACCAGTCGATGGCTGCCTCCAGATTGCCGAGATTGGCGTAGGACCTGGCGATCAACACCAGGGCCGTGGAAGGCTGCTCTTCCGCGGAGGGGTGTTTCATGAGCTGTTCGATGACCTCGTGATACCGTCCCTGGGCGTAGAGGTCGTCGATGTCCTCCAGAATGTCAGCCGAGATCGGCACGATGTCTTCGCGGGTCTCCTCCTGGGAGTAGTCGGTAATGTCGACGACACTCTCGTAGGACTTGAATTCGGTTCCGGAGCCCGAGCCGAAGTATGAGTAATTGGATTTGATGATCCGCACCTGGTGGGTCTCGTGAGGAGCGGTGACGGTCTCTTTGCGCAGAACGATAGCGCCCTGGAGATTGACGACTCTGAAATCATCAGGAGCCGGATGCGGTATCTCGCTTGGTGCCAGGAAGAGATAGCCGCCTTCTCTCAGGCAGCGGTGGAAGCGGGCGAGCACCTCGGTGGCGCGCTCCGGGCTGAAATAGATCAGGACATTGCGGCAGAAGATCACGTCGAGATCCTCGGTGCCGGTGAGGGCCGAGGGATAGTCGTCGCTTGCCAGATTGAGCTGTTTGAAGGCGACCATGGTCTTGATATCGTCGTTGACCATGAACTTCTCGTCGGCAGTCATGCGAAAGAATTTGTCTTTGATGAATCCGGGCACGTCCCGGAAAGACCAGCGCCGGTAAACGCCTTTCCTGGCCACGTCGATACAGGCGGGGTTGATGTCGGTGCCCAGGATCTCGACTCGCCCCCTTGCCCGGCTGCCGTATGCCGAGTGCGCGGTCATGGCGATGGAGTAGGGCTCCTCGCCTGTGGCGCAGCCGGCGCTCCATATCCTCAGGCGGTCGCGGTCGCCGTGATCGAGAGAGGGCAGAAGGGAAGGCAGGATCGAGGAGATGAGCACCTGGTAGGAGAGCGGGTCCCGGAAAAAATAGGTCTCCCCGACGGTGATGAACCTGGCGATAAAGCTCATGTCTCTGGGGTCGGGACGGCCTCTGACCAGGGTGGTGACATATTCGTTCGGGTCCTCGAATCCGCACTGGGAGGCGGCCAGGCGCAGGCTTTTCTCGAAATCGCCGAGACGGGATTCGGAGATGCGCAGGCCCATATGGAACTCGATCCACTCGAGAACGGTCTGCAGCAAGTTTCGCGAGAGATCGACACTCATGGCTCAGCTCAGTCCTGCTGTTCTTGTCTGCCCCCGAGCCTTTCAGTCAGCGATCGCAGCTCGGAGCCCAGGGCGTTCAGTTTGAGGACCGCTTCCTCGAGCTCTTTGGCGCCTTTCTGATTGTTGTTGCTGGCTTCCTCGACGCTCTTCATCGCTTCCAGAACCTGTTGCACTCCCTGGAGCTGCTGCTGGCTCGAAGCCTCGATCTGGATGGCAGCCTGAGCGGAGCGATTGATGCTTTCAGCCAGGGTGACCATAGCGCTGCCTGCCTGCGAGGCATAGCCTTCTCCGTCCCCGATCACTTTGCTGCCGTGTTCGGTTTTCATGGTGGCGGAGGCGGTGGCTTCCACGATCTCGTTGAGGATGCTGCGAACGCTGGATGTCGCTTTCTTCGATTGATCGGCGAGGCTCTTGATCGCCTGGGCGACGACAGCGAAGCCCTTGCCCTGCTCCCCGGCCCGGGCTGCTTCGATGGCGGCGTTGACGGCCAGGAGGTTGGATTGCTGGGCGATATCATCTACGGTGGCGATAATCTCGCCGACCTGTTTGGTCTGGTTGCGCAGGGTGAGGATGGTGCGGGTCAGGGACTCCATATGCTCTTTGATAGCCTGCATGCCCGAGAGCACGTCATTGGCGGCTTTCTGTCCGAGCTCGGAGGTTCGCAGGACGCTTCGGGCGTCGGTGGAAACGTTCTGGGCCTTGCGGCTGGATACTTCCACCGTCTGCCTGACCTCTTCCACGATAGTGGTGGTCTCGGTCACCGCCGCGGCGGTCTGGGTAGAGTTGATGGATAGGTTGGTGGAGGCTTCGAGAATCACATGAGCGAGCCTGGAGAGCTCGTGGACCACAAGGTCGATTTCTTTGTAGTCCTCGATCTTGCCGGCGGCGGGCTGGTGCCCGTTCGATTTGAAGCTCTCGGTGCCGGTGCGGACGAATTCATCACGCCATTCGTTGAGCTCTCTGGTGGTGGCGCCGAGCTCTCTGGCCAGCTTGCTGGCCGTCTCGCCCTGCAAGAGCCTCAATACGGCGTCCCTCTTGTGCGCCGGCGAGAGACTCTGAGATTTCCTGACCATCTGGATCTCCTCCTTACAAACGATACCCGGTAATGTAATCACGCAATTCCACGAGCTCGACGGTGCGGTTCGTGACTTTCACCAGCCGGAAAGCCAGGGGTGAGAGAGACTGCGCGAAGAGCTGCTCTTCTTGGTAGAGCTGAACCGTCTCGACATGGTCCACCAGTATCCCCAGCTTGGAGTCACCGTCCCTGACGACGATGATTCGATCGGCCGGGTCGACGGCCCGACTTACGGTTTCACCGGGGCTATTGTGACGCGCGGCGGCGGCCCGCAAGCTGCTGACGGCTACAATGTCACCGCGGATATTGATCAGACCGGCAATCTCCGCCGGCTGGTCGAGAATCTCCTCCGGCTGGACGGCTTCCAGCACTTCCATGACCCTGTCCACCTCGATGGCGAAAGGTTTGCCGTCCACTCTCATCATCAGGAGCTGCACTCCTTCATTCTCGTTCATGACGCCGGCTCCTGTTTATCGTCTTGAAAGCAGTCAGGGAATCGCTGCTGAACAGGCTGTCGCTGTCGAACAATAGCATGATTCCATCGGTCTCGGCGACGGCGGCGTGGGGCGCTTCCCCGGGAAGAATACGGCTCAGGGGAAAGATCTTTCTGCGGGGATAGGTCCTGGTGCCTAGCACGTGGTCGGTCATGATGCTGACCGTGGTGCCCCCGGCACGCATGACGATCAACTGGTCCGTGAGGGAGACCGGCTTGTCGGGCAGGTTCCAGCGAGGCCTGAGGTCCACCAGGGGAACATCCTGACCCCGCACATTGATGATCCCCAGAACCCCGGGCCGAGTATCTTTGAGAAGACCTTGCAGATGATCCGGGGGGGGCTCGTAGCTCACCGAGTCGAATACCTGGATCACAGCTTCCAGGGGCAGGCACGCCTTATGGGGGCCGACCTTGAAGACCAGCACCTGCACCTGATTGTCGCTATTGATCGAGTTGGGCAATTCGTCCCCTTCTGTATTTTGCTTACTTCTCTGTGCCCTTTCTTTTTACCGCTTTTTTCTTGAAGCCCAGAAGGCTGGCTGATAATTCACCGCCCACCACGCACATTTCGTGCATGGCCTCGTCCAGGTGGGCGTCTTTGACCACCAGATCCCGGTCGTCATCGCTGGCGAAAAGGGCCGCTTTGCGCAGGAGCTCCCTGATGAAGGCGGCGCTGGCCCCTTCGGTCCGTTTGACGAAGGTGCTCCAGTTCTTGACGTCGACCTGGAGACCCTGGCGGTAGAGGTCGAAAAGTCGCTCGCGGCACTCGGCATCGGGAAGCGGAATATGATAAGCCTGGTCGATGCGACCGGGACGCGCAGCCAGCGCCGGCTCCAGCACATCGGGTCGGTTGGTGGTGAGCAAGAACATCACGTCGCAATCGTCCGCCAGTCCGTCCATCTCGTTGAGAAGCTCGAAAAGCAGGACATTGGAGCAGCCTTTCTCAGTTGCCATACCGCGCTCTTCGGCGATCAGATCCACATCCTCCAGGATGACGATGGCAGGCTCGAGAATACGGGCCATGCGGCAGGACTGCTCGAGGAGCCCGAGACCCCGCCCGGTCATGAGGATTACCGTGCGGTTGCGAATCTCGCTGGCGATATACATGGCGGTGAGGGTCTTGCCTGTCCCGGGCGGACCGTGCAGCAAGAGCCCGGTTTTCAGATGGCGGCCGGCAGCCAGGAGCCGATCGGAGCGCTGGCCGAACTTGATGGTCTGGCGCTCGATTTTCTCGAGCAGACCGGAAGGCAGGATGATCGATTCGCGGCTCACTTTTGGCAATCTGTGGAAATTGATGGAGGTTCCGCGCATACTCTCCTGGGAGACCGAGATCACGTGACCCCGGTAGATATTGCGCTGCCGCAAAAGAGTGCGGATGCGGCTGAAAAAGCGCTCGGCGGTGGTCTTCTGGGAAGCCATCGCTTCCAGTACCGGACGTTTGCTGAGCCCGTCGTTGCTGAGTTGAATCAGCACCGCCAGGCGCTCGCCATGGTCGCGGATCAGAAACAGCCCGTTGGTGACGCAGGCTCTGATGCTGTCATCCTCCACCCTGATATTGCTGAACTCCACCGGACCCTCCCGGCCGCTGGCGCCGCCTCCATAGAGTCCAGCCGACGCCGCCGGAGTGGCGATATTGGCCAGGGAGCAGGTGAGATACTCGCTGCCGGTGGTCACCCCGATCAGCTCATGGGTCGTGCCCGGCTCTTCCAGAAAGCGATCCAGGGCAAGCTGGAGATTGGGGTGGTCATATTTCTCGAACTTCTCGGTGATTGCCTGATAACGGGAGGGCTCCTCTCCGAAATGAGCCGTGAGCCTGTCGAAAAGAGTGTTCTCTTTGTCGACGCTGGCGGACATCTGGTCCATGAAGCCTTTGAAAGACTTGCCGAAATCTTCCGGGTCCATAGTCATGGGAGAACGACCTCTCGAGCTCTGGGAAGCTAAGAATTTATTCCCGGTTCAAATCGAATATATATAAATCAAAAGATCTGCCCGGACGGTGATACTCCACCGTGCTCATGGGCTCGCCATAACGCCGGGAAAGCTCGTCGATCAGTGACCTGGAGACGGACCGGGCGGGCATCTTGCTGCTCTCGAGCAGACCGCGGTCGTGGATCACCGCCAGTTTCGGGAAACGGCTCCTGTCGAGCGCCCCGACGCCTTCGAGAGCATCCCTGACGGCACCCTCCCTGCTCCAGAGCTCGGCATAGCCCCGGTGGGAGGCGGGCTTGCGCTCCCCGGCCCGGGGAAAGGTGAGATAGCCGTCGGCAAGATCGATTTGCTGCTCTTCCTGCAGATAATACAGAAGCGTGTACGAATCGAAATCCGGCACGACAAGAAAGGCGCAGTCCCGGTACTTTCCGTCTTTTATGTCCCGGGCCACGGCTCTCAGACCATTTCGATCCGTGGAGGCGATGGTCGATATCTCGTGAGCGCTGGCGATGGCGAGGGCGGCAAGCAGCAGCGGGAGGATGAGTTTGCCTTTGAGCCGCGGCTCGAGAAAACCGGCAAGAATAATCCAGACAGGCACTGCAAATGGTGTCATATAGCGGCAATAGCCCAGAATGAAAGGAGTCAGAAAGCCCAGGGTGAGAACCGGGGCAAAGCCCGTGAGATAGAGCATGGTCCTGGCGGTGCCCGGCCGCTCGTATCTGCCTCGCACCAGTTTGACAATCAGCGCGATCAGGGCTACCGGCGCCAGGAGCGCCACCACCAGGAAGCCTGCGATCCAGGGAAGAGGCAGGGTGGCTGCCAGGTTGGAGGCAAAGACCTCAGGAGCCTTCACCAGCGGTGTGCGGTCCACCCAGTAGGTGCCGTGTCCGAGATGGGTGAAAAGCTGCGGCGCCCAGGGGGCGAAAGCCAGGAGAGCCAGGCCGAAAGCGAGATAGACTTTGAGGACCGGACCTTTTGACCGGGGTCTACTCAGAAGAGCGGTCAGAAGGAGAAGGGCGATGAGATAGAGCCCGGAATAGTGCGTATAGACCGTCAGGGTGGAAAAGAGGAAGAGCAGAGCGAGGTTTTTTGTCGAGGCATTCTCCAGGCTGTCCAGAAAAAAGATCATGGTGGCGGTACAGAGCACCGATAGAAGGGAATATGCCCGCACTTCGTGAGAGAAGAATACCGCCAGGGGGGACACTGCCGCAAAGAAGCAGGCGATAAGGGCCTGGCGCCTGCCCGCCCCGCTGTCTGGAGCCAGGCAGCGGATAGCCAGCATATAGGTCAGGGGGATGAGCAGGCAACCAGTGAGGATGGACGAGAGGGCCAGGCTCACGGCTCCCTTGCCGAAAAGAGCCGCCCAGGCGCTAATGAGCATGAAATAGAGCGGCGGCCCGAACTCGTAGGCGGTGGTGTTCTCGATCAGCTCGGCGATCCCATTGCTGCCCGCCACATAGATAGTGATGGCGTCATCGAGGTCGATGCCGGCTCCCAGGGTGATCAGTCGCAGCAAAAGGCCCAGAGCCGTTATCGCTGAAATTGCCAGTAAGGTCCTAGGCACGATCGGCGGAGCTTTCTCGATCTTCCGGAGAGTCGCCGGCTTCTTCTGCGCTGCTGTTCTCGGGCTCCCCGGGAAGCTCCGATTCGGGATCGGGCTTGAAATCGGACTCGAAGTCCTCGATGGGAACCTCGCCCGGCACCGTATCCGGTGTGGCTTCCGCCTTCCCTCTCTGGCGGTGGCGGTTGAGCACCTCGGCAAAAAAGAAGGCCATGACCAGCACAGCCGCTGCCATTTTCAGGAAGTACTCCTGCTGACCGACCAATGACGCCGCTATCAGACCGAGTATTCCGGATGCAAGGTAGATCAGATAGGCGACATTCTTCTGAGAGAGGCCGGTCTTGAGAAGCCTGTGATGGATATGACCGTCATCCGGAGAGAAGATCGACCGTCCGGTGGCGAGCCTGCGGAGCACCGCCCATGAGGTGTCGAGCAGAGGGAAAAAGAGAATCAGGCCCACGAGCAGGACAGTGGGAACAATCACGGTGGCGGCGGCCACCCCCTTGATCACTCCTGTGATCGAAATCGCCCCGAGGGTGAAACCCACCAGGTATGCCCCGGAATCCCCCATGAAGATCCGGGCAGGGTTGAAATTCCAGCGGAGAAATCCGAAGAGGGCACCGGCCAGGACCGCTGCCATCAGGGCTGCGTATGGTCTGGTGATGCTGTCCCCGAGGGCGACGCTCCAGATGGTCAGGGCGGATATAGCGGAAACTCCGGCAGCAAGCCCGTCCATGCCGTCGATGAGGTTGACGGCATTGGCTACCCCGACCAGCCAGAGGACGGTTATAGGCAGACTCAGATAACCGAGCTCGATGGGCACTCCGCCGGTGATTGTCATGAAGCCCAGATCGAGGTCCATATTGAGGGGCACCGGGATGGATTTGATTCTGATACCGACGCTATAAGCTGCACAGGCAGCCAGGATTTGCACCAGGAACTTGTTGCGGGCTTTGAGAGACTCCAGATCGTCCAGAAGCCCCAGGACGAAAACCAGTGTGCCACCGATAGCGATACCGCCGATCCCCTCCACCCCCCGGGCATCTTTCGGCAGACGTCCGGCGATGGCTACCAGGGCAGTGATGGTAGTGAGCATGCTTATATAGATAGCGACACCGCCAAGGCGCGGGACCGCTACCTTGTGGATGCGCCGCTCTTCACCGGGCTTGTCCACCAGACCGAGCTTCATGGCCCGGGAGCGGATCTCCGGGGTGAGCCACCAGGAGATGGACATGGCCATGAGGAATCCCGGAATGTGCATCTTGTCCAGATGACCGTGGGGCACGAAGCCGATTGCCCAGACGAAGCCGGTGAGGAAAAGGAGAACCTGGCAGACGACGATAGCCGCCGAGACTGCCTTGCTGCCGCTCATAACAGGTGCTTCAGGGGCGCCTGTCTCCTTGTGGTCGTCCACCATGATGGCAGTGTCTTCCTCGGCCATGAGCTCGTTCTATCTTCCTGTCTTCAATCTAGCTGACACCGGCAAGACGCTCGAGACGCTCGCTATATTGCGGATAGAGAGGGAATCTCTGGCAGAGCTGTTTGACTTCTTCCCGGACCCTGGCTTTTACCGTCTCGTCTTCCGGGGACTTGAGGGTGTCGGCTATGAGAGCGCCGATCTTCTCCATCTCGGCGATACCCATGCCCCGGGTAGTGGCGGCCGGTGTGCCGATTCTGATACCGCTGGTGATGAAGGGCTTCTCCGGGTCGTTGGGAACGGCGTTCTTGTTGACGGTAATGCCCACCTCCTCGAGAAGCTTTGAGGCGCTCTTGCCGGTCATCGAGATCGGTCTGAGATCGACAGTCATCAGGTGATTGTCCGTGCCCCCGGAGACGATCTCGAGACCCTGGTCGACCATGGTGCGGGCGAGCACTCTGGCATTGGCGACGATACGCTCCTGGTATTGCCGGAACTCGGGCTTGAGCGCCTCTCCGAAAGCCACTGCCTTGGCGGCGATTACATGCATGAGGGGACCGCCCTGGATGCCGGGGAAAACAGCCTTGTCTATCTCTTTGGCGAATTCCTCCTGGCACATGATCACGCCGCCCCGGGGACCGCGCAGGGTCTTGTGGGTGGTCGATGTGACGAAGTGCGCATGGGGAAAAGGATTGGGATGCAGACCGGCGACGATGAGCCCGGCTATATGGGCCACGTCGGCCATGAGATAAGCCTTGACGCCGTCGGCGATCTTGCGGAAGCGCTCGAAATCGATGGTCCGCGAATAGTTGCTGGCGCCGCAGACGATCAGGCGGGGCTTGAGCTTCTTCACTGCTTCTTCGACTTTGTCGTAGTCGATTCGACCGGTCTCGGGATCGATACCGTAGAAATTCGCCTGGAACCATTTGCCGGACATATTCACCGGGGAGCCGTGGGTGAGATGACCGCCCTGGTCCAGAGCCATTCCCATGACCACGTCACCGGGCTCGAGCATGGCGAACAAGACCGCCATATTGGCCTGGGCGCCGCTGTGGGGCTGGACATTGGCGTGCGGTGCGTCGAAGAGCTGTTTGAGACGGGCGATGGCCAGGCGCTCGGCCTTGTCGACGAACTGGCAGCCGCCGTAATAACGCTTGCCCGGAAGCCCTTCGGCATACTTGTTGGTGAGCACCGAACCCTGGGCCTCGAGGACCGCTTCGCTGACGAAATTCTCGCTGGCAATGAGCTCGATGGAGTTCTGCTGCCTGCTAAGCTCATCCCCGATGATCCCGTAAAGCTCCGGATCCGACTCTTTCAAACTGACCATGCTCGCCTCCCCGCCTTACCGCGCTGGTAATGTCCCGTTATTTTAGCGGTTTTGGCCCTTTTCTTCCGTTTTCGATCACTAATGTTGACTCAGGAAAGCCCTTTGCAACTCCGATCAATTAGCCTAGCTTAGAGCTGTTTGAGCAGATCCAGGGCTTTCGGGCGCTGACCGGCTCGCTCTTCGATATAGCGACTGATTATGCGCCGGGCAGCTGCCAGTGGTGCTGCCGCCGTCTCGGAGGCTTGCCCCGATGAGCCCGAGGCTGCTGCTTCTGCCAGTACCAGGGTCTTCCAGACCATGGGGGTGATGAAGACTCCTTTCTCGGCGCTTTCGTCGAAGCTCTCATACTCCTCCGACACTCTTGAAGAACCGCGCCTGTCCGGGGCACCGCCACAATTTTTGCAGCAAACACCGCCGCGCTCGGTGAGAAAAGCATTGATACTATATTCGGTGAGCGGGGCGCGGCAACGCACGCAGACCTTGAGCTCGGGCTGGAAGCCGAGCATGGCCAGAAGCTGCATCTCGAACTCCAGGCATGCCCGGGCCGGGGCTGTCTCCCCCTTGGCCAGCCTGGCCAGAGAAGCAGTGAGAAAATCGAAATAGACTTCTTCCTCTCCCTGCAGTCCCTGACCGAAAATTCTGGTCAGCTCGGCATAGTACAGCCCGAAAGTGAGGCTCTCCAGATTGGTCCTCAGCGCCTGGTAGGTATCGATGCTCTCGGCCTGGGTGATGATATCAAGAGACTTCCCGGTGGCGAGCAGGAGCTTGTTGACACAGAGCGCCTCCGACTTTCCTGCCATGCGCGTGCCTGGTTTGCGGGCGCCTTTCGCCACGGCGCGGCCCAGACCCCGCTCCTTACTGAAGAGGATCACTACCTTGTCGGATTCTCCCAGGGGGAAGCCGCCGACATTGATGGCGGTGAGCTGGTAGGTGGGCATGTCTTTTCCAGACCCGATTCAGACCGGAGGTTTCAGATCAGGCGATCCGAGCGAAGCTCCTCGAATCCGCTTCTCAGGCCTTGCCGGCGCGCTCCTTGACGTGGGCGGGCCAGTCGGTGTGCACGAAACCGAGCTCGGGCCTGTCCACACGCTCGTAGGTGTGGGCGCCGAAGAAGTCTCTCTGGGCCTGGGTGAGATTCTGGGGCAGAGACTCGCTGCGATAGCTGTCGAAATAAGCCAGGCTGGCAGATAGAGCCGGCACCGGAATACCCTGCTCCTGGGCGAAGCAAACGACCTTGCGCCAGTTGCTCTGAGCCTCGACGAGGAATGCACCGAATTCGGTGTCCATCAGAAGATTCTTCAGCTCGGGCTGCCGCTCGTAAGCAGCGCGGATCTTCTCGAGCAGCTGGGCTCGGATGATGCAGCCGCCTTTCCAGATCCGGGCTGTCTCTTTCATGTCGATTCCCCATTCGAAATGCTCGGAGCCTGCTCTTATGAGAGCCATACCCTGGGCATAGCTGCAGACTTTGCTGGCATAGAGAGCATCGGCAAGCGCTTTGAGCATCGACGAAACCTCGCTGGTACTGCCGGTCTTGCCGGTCTCGGGACCAATGAGAGCACGAGAGGCGAGCACCCGCTCGTCTTTCATGGAAGAGAGCAGTCTTGCCGTGAGAGCGGCGTCGATGGTGGGGGTGGGCACCGAGAGCTCCAGTGCGACTTCGGCGGTCCAGCGTCCGGTGCCTTTCTGTCCGGCTTTGTCCAGGATCAGATCGACCAGGGGCTTGCCGGTGTCGTCGTCTTCGACGGTGAGGATTTGCGAGGTGATCTCGATCAGGAAAGAGTCGAGGATGCCCCGGTTCCACTGGGTGAACTCGTCGGCGATCGCTTCGGCTTCCATGCCGAGACCGCGCCGCATGATGTCATAAACCTCGGCGATCAATTGCATATCACCGTATTCGATGCCATTGTGCACCATCTTCACGAAGTGACCGGCACCGTCGGGACCGAGATAAGTGACACAGGGACCGTCGTTGACCTGGGCGGCGATGGCTTCGAGAATCGGCCGGATCGCTTCGTATGCCGATTTCTCGCCTCCGGGCATCAGGGAAGGCCCGTTCAGGGCACCTTCTTCGCCGCCGGAGACGCCGCAGCCGATGAGATGAACGCTGTCCATGGCCAGGCTCTTGGCCCGGCGGCGGGTATCGTCGAAATGGGAGTTGCCCCCGTCGATGATGATATCGCCGTCATCGAGAAATGGACGGAGCTTGTCGATGGTGGCGTCAACCGGGGCGCCGGCTTTGACCAGGAGGATGATTTTCCGCGGTGTCTCGAGGCTGTCGACGAAAGACTCGATATCCTTGTGACCGGCTACTTTCTTGCCTCTGGCCCGGTCCGCCATGAACTCGTCGATTTTGTCCGGGCTCCTGTTATAGACCGAGATCGGATAGCCGTTGCGCTCGATATTGAGTGCGAGATTCTCGCCCATGACACCGAGGCCCACCAGTCCGATTTTGGATTTGTCGCTCATTGTCTGCTCCTTTGCTCTTTTTTCTAGGTCGGGGTAGCGGCCAGGTCCAGGAGCGACGATGCTCCTTTGTCCAGGTACCAGGTAATAGTGCATAATTCTCGATTCTCGGCCCCGCCTGCATAGTCTGAGTCCGCCTGACCGACGAGGCGGGCGGGATAGTCCGTGGACTCGTCGCTGAGAACCGAGGCGACGATCTCGGATTTGGCGTGACCGGTGACCATGAAGAATACGTGCTCGGCACGATTGATCAGGGGCAGGGTGAAAGTAATGCGATAAGCGTCGAACTTCTCGACGAAATTGGCCACCACCAGCCGCTCTTTCTCGTCAAGAGCCGCCGTGCCGGGAAAGAGCGAGGCGGTGTGACCGTCGGGACCCATCCCCAGAAGGATCAGATCGAAGGCCGGGACCGCGCCGCCATTTCCGAAAAAGTTCTCGATAATGCTCTGGTAGTCGGCGGCGGACTTCACCGGATCCTCTTCTTGAAAGCGGGTGGCGAAGATGTTCTCCTCCGGCACCGGAGCCTTCTGGAGAAGGCACTGGCGGATCATGTTGTAATTGCTTTCGGAGCTGGCATGATCGACACAGCGTTCATCCGAAAGGAAGAAAAAACAACTTTCCCAGTCCATGCGGCTCACGAAGGGCTCGGAGGCGAGCTTCTCATAAAGAGGTCTGGGGGTGTTGCCTCCCGATAGCGCCGCTACGAATCTGCCAGTCCGCTTCTGGCATGCTGCCGCCATGTCGACGATGCGCTCCGCCAGAGCGCCGATCATGTGCTCTTCGTCCTCGAATACGTTGACTATGGGCTGATTGGTCATGCTCTCGCTCTCGGCTCTTCTTTAGTAGTCATCTGAAGGACCTGATCATGTCGCAGGCGGCGAACACTGCCCGCTCCAGTACCGGATCTCTGGTGGGATTATCGAGCAATCCGTCAATCAGCTCGGTCTGCGATTTCTCCTTGCAACAGCAGCGGGAGTCCTCGACTTTATCCCTGGGTACGAGCTGCGTGCTCAGTCCCGGGCTTCCGGGCTTGTGCCAGATCCTCAGGACCTTGTCCGGGCGATCGCGCAGACCGATGCGAATGTCTTTGACCTGACCGGGGGTGACCGACTCGTCTTTGACAAGTTTTACCCTGGTGTCGATTCTGGTGCGGCTCAGGCGATAGACCGCATCGAAGGCGCCATCGGACTTTCTCGCCGAGACGAGCAGCCAGGACAGTCTCGAGGCCAGCCAGCCGATAAGCAGCAGGGGCTGGGAAATCGGTTGCGAAATCGGCTGTGAATTCGGTGCCTGGCCTTCGTCGGCGGTGACGAGAATCTCTACCTCGGAGATCAGATCCAGATCCTCGACGCCCAGGATACCCCGGCGCTCTTCGAATGCATAAGCGATGGCCTGACGAAACGGCAGAAGCCGGAGCCAGTTGAGATCGTAGATGGCGGCGCCGCCGGTCAGCGTATTGAGCATGCTCTCGAGCCCGACCAGACCGGAGTAAGGACGCTCCATCTTCAGGGTATCGACGATGAATCTATCTATATGAGGCAAAAAGGGCTTGACCTTATCGATCACCAGGCGCTCTTCCTGCCACCAGATCGAAGTGGGCAGATCCGGAATGGTCAGGGGTGCCACCACGCTCACCAGCTGTCTGGTGCCTTCTCCTTTCCAGTGGACGGTGATCTGCTCGCAACAGATCTGCTTGCCCGAATCCCCCGGAATCATGTGACAGCGCGCCGTCACATAAGCCTCCAGGCTCTCGGTCTCGGCCGGCTCGGCGATGGCCAGGATCGCCCGGCAGGGATGCTTGATTGTGATCTCGGTGAGGATCTCCTCGGCCAGAGCCGGATCGTTCCCCTCGCCGCTCAGGATGATAAAGCTCAGGGAGCAAGCCCGGGTGACATGACCGTCTTCCTGATCGGCTTCCGCCCAGAGCCGGTAGAGCTCTTTCTCGATGGCGTCGATATCGACATGGTGCAGCTTGCCGTTGAGAAAGGCGCTTGCGGTGGTGGTATCAGGGACGGTAGAACCGGCGGGAGCCATCAGAGAACCCTCCAGGCATGACCGGTGGTGCCGATCAGCTCGTCGCTGGCCTGGGGTCCCCAGGACCCCGATTCGTAGTTGGGAAATGCCAGGTGCCTCACTCCGGAGGCTCTTTCCTTGTGTCCGTCCGGGCTGGTGCGTGCCCAGTGATCGAGGACCGGCTGCAGGAGGTTCCAGGAGGTAGCCACGAAGTCCGAGCGCGCGAAGAGCGACGGGTCGCCTGTCAGGCTGTCGAGGATCAGGCGCTCGTAAGCTGGTGGCGTCCGGCTACCGAATGCGGTGCCATAGTTGAAGTCCATGGTGAGCCAGCGGAGCTGATTGGTCGGTCCGGGCTGCTTGGTGGCGAATTTGAGGGAGATCCCTTCATTCGGTTGAATCCGCATGACCAGGACATTGGGCGATTCGGCGGCGATGAAGTCGCGCAGACCGGTCTTGCTCATGCCCGAGAAAAGCTCGTAGGGCGGAGCCTTGAACTGTACGGCTATCTCGGTGACTCTTTTCTCCAGACGTTTGCCGGTGCGCATATAGAAAGGCACACCGGACCAGCGCCAGTTGTCGATCATGATCTTGAGAGCGGCGAAAGTCTCGGTATTGGATGCAGGCGAGACTCTGTCCTCGTCGCGGTAGCGAATCGCCCGGTTGCCCAGGACGAAACCTTCGCCGTACTGACCGCGCACGGCATAATCGTCGATGGTATCGCTCTGGAAGGGCCGGATGGCTTTCAGGACCTTGGTGCGCTCGTCCCGGGTATCTTCGCTGGCCAGCGAGTTGGGGGGCTCCATGGCCACCAGGGCGAGAAGCTGCATGAGGTGGTTCTGGATCATATCCCGCAGCGCCCCGGCTTCCTCATAATAGGGACCGCGGCTTTCCACGCCGATGGTCTCGGCATTGGTCATCTGTATGTGATCGATATAGTCCCGGTTCCAGAGAGGCTCGAAGATGCTGTTGGCGAAACGGAAGCACATTATGTTCTGCACCGTCTCCTTGCCCAGATAATGATCGATCCTGTATACCTGGTGCTCGTTGAGGCTTTCATGAATGAGATCGTCCAGGTCGCGCGCCGACTGCAGGTCGTGACCGAAGGGCTTCTCCACCACCACCCGGGGCCATGCCGGTCCCTCGGCACTGGGACGCACTTTGAAAGAGAGCCCCGACTTGCCGAGATTCTCGATGATCGGCCGGTAGAGACTGGGCGGTGTAGACAGATAGAAGATATTGCTGTTTTTGGTGCCATGGTCTTTTGCCATCTGCTCCAGCGTCTTCTTGAGCTCTTCATAATAAGCGAGCTCGTTGGCATTGCCGGCTCGGTAATAGAGACAGCGCCCGAAGCGAGTCCATGATTCTTCGTCGAAATCGATGTCTTCGCCGTATTTGACCACCGATTCCTTCATGGCTTCTCTAAATTCCTCGTCGGTCATGGCGGTTCTCGACGAGCCGAGAATGGCGAAATTCTCAGGCAATAGATTTTGTATATACAGCGCATACAGAGAAGGAAGCAGCTTCCTTTTGGTGAGATCGCCGTGCGCTCCGAAAATGACCAGGGAGAAGGGTTCCGGGCGTTTCTCTTCGGAAAGGCCTGTAAGCAGTGGGTTTTCTATGGTTACAGCCTCGAGCATCGATCGCTTCCTCTCTTTTTTCGATGACCGGAAAGTCGCACGACTGCCTTTATTTGACCAGGCCGCCGCGGTTAGTTGAACGAGCTTAAACTTTACTACGTTTTAGCAGTCTATGCATAATCTATGAAGGATTAATCGAGGGTCGCCGAAAGGCGATAAGGTGTGAATGTTCCTTCTTGGACCGCTGAAAACAATGTCCCCACGCAGGAGAAAAGTCTTGAGAACCGGCTCCGGTAAAAACGACTCCGTTGTCAGAAGGCGGAGGATGTTTCAGGACGGAGTCGTCGAGGACGTTCATTCCAGGCTCAACGTCATTTATCACCAGGACATAGTGCGGATCAATTCGCTCGATCGCCTCTACAGCGAGCTCAAGCTGGCCCGCAGCCAGTCCATACCAGTAGCCGTGTGCGGCGGTCGTCACGCCATGGGCGGCCAGCAATTCGTCATGGACGGCGTGCTTCTGGATATGCGCGGGCTCGACTCGATTATCGACCTGGACCGCAAGAAAGGTCGGGTCAAAGTCCAGGCCGGCATCCAGTGGCAGGACCTGATCAACGGTCTGGCGCTCATCCAGAGGGATCAGGATTATCAAGAGATCTGGTCCATCATCCAGAAGCCCACCGGCGCCGACAATCTCACCATCGGTGGCTGCCTGGCCGCCAATATCCATGGTCGCGGTCTCAGCATGAAGCCCCTGGTGGACGACATCATCGAGTTCCAGATGATCACTCCCTCTCTAGATACCGTCACCGTCAGCCGTTCCGAGAACCCCGAGCTTTTCAGGCTGGTGGTGGGAGGCTATGGGCTGTTCGGAGTGGTCACTACCGTGACCCTCAAGCTGAGGCGGCGTATGCCCATGCGCAGACATGTGCAAGCTCTGAGCGCCGACCGATTGATCGAGCGCATGGACGAGCTGGTGGCCGATGGCCACGAATACGGCGACTTTCAATTTGCCATCGATCATAAGAGCGATGATTTCCTGAGCCGGGGCATCCTGGCTACATACAAAGCCACGGATGCTTATCGGGTTCCGGACGGCGGCTCGGCTCAGAAGCTCAGCATCGAGCAATGGAAAGAGCTCCTTGATTTAGCCCATACCGACAAGACCCGAGCGTTCGAGAAGTATATGGATCATTATCTGAAGACCGACGGTCAGGTCTACTGGTCCGACACCATGCAACTGAGCACCTATCTCGACGACTATCACCGGGACATGGAGCGCCAGCTCAAGAGCACCAATGCCACCGAGATCATCACCGAGCTCTATGTCCCCAGGCAAAAGCTATCGGATTTCCTCGCCCGGGCAAGAGAGCTCTTCGTAAAATGCGATACTGATATCATTTACGGTACTATCAGAATGATCGAGAAAGACGATCAGACGTTTCTTCCCTGGGCGAAGGATCGTTTCGCCTGCGTGATCTTCAATCTGCACACCGAGCACGGCAGCGAGGCGCTCTCCGCCACTGCCACCACATTCCGTGCTCTCATCGATATCGCCCGTGATCTGGGCGGCTCTTTCTATCTCACTTATCACCGTTATGTTGAGCGCCCGGCTCTTGAAAGCTGCTATCCCCAGTTCGAAGAATTCCTCGCGCTCAAGAAAAAGCACGATCCGTCCCGGCTCTTCCAGAGCCAGTGGTATCGCCATTATCTCCGCATGTTCGAGGCCAACTGAGATCGTGGTCCCGTCGAGACGAGCGTTCGGTCTCGCTCTTCTGCTATCGGCTTGCCTGTCTCTTTTCGCTCTGCCAGTTTTCGCTGGCAGCGACTTCTTGAAGAACGGTCTTCTTACCGACCCCACCGGGAAGAAACATCTGGTTGGAGCCGCGATCTGGTCCGGGGGAGAGATAGACGCTGTGATCAAGCCGGCTTTCAAAGCCAGGATCAAACCGGGTGAGATCACGGTCGGGCGCAATCACCCTAACGGTACTCGTATACTGGCGTGTTTCAAGGGCGTCGCCGTGGAGCTGCCCATGAAATTCTTCTCCGGCTCGGCCTTCGATGATTTCGGTGATATCAAGGATGGTTTTATAATCGATATCGCTCAGCACGATTTCGACGCCGACGGCAGCCCCGAGATCGTGGCAGCGGTGGGCAACGGTCTCGATCAGTTGCAGGTGGACGTGATTAAGTATCATCCGCCCCAGAAGTATGCCGACCGGGGACGGAGCCAGAACTGGACCGTGCTCGGATCGCTTTCCGGTCAGAGCCGGGTGGAACTGGACGGCAACAAGCTCAGGATGCCGATTGGCTCCCGGGGCCGCTTCGAGGAGTACACCCTTGTCGGGACGGGACCCGAGAAAAAATTCGTCAAATCCGAATGAGTCTTGTGGAAAATGTGTCTGGTGGAATAGGTTCGGTTGGTTGCTCGTCGGATACGGATTGTATATACGATCGGCTCGAGCAATCCGAAGATCTTGACTGTTTGCTCGTCTTAATTTGACTGGCACTGCGCATCATGCAAGGATCGGTGTTTGTCCCGAGAGCAGTGAGGTGTCCCACTTGTCGGTTTCCGTTAGCCAGGCCGGTCAGGTATTGCAGGACCTTTTCGGGCTGACCGATTTCAGACCTCACCAGCGCGAAGTCATAGACAATGTCCTGGCCGGCAGGCACACTCTCGCCCTTCTTCCCACGGGCTACGGCAAGTCCCTGTGCTATCAGGTTCCCAGCCAGATGCTGCCGGGACTGACCCTTGTCGTTTCGCCCCTGATCGCTCTCATGCGTGATCAGGTAGTCGGTCTTGCTGCCCGTGGTATCACCAGCGCCACTTATCTCAACAGCACCGTCGGTGAAGACGAGCAGTTCGCTCGGATCGATGCGATCAGAAAGGGTCTGGTCAAGCTTCTCTATGTGGCGCCGGAGCGTTTCGAGTCGAGCGCCTTCCGCAGCCTGCTCAAGGAAGTGCAGGTATCGCTCCTGGTCATCGACGAAGCCCATTGCATCAGCCAGTGGGGGCATGATTTCCGCCCTCAGTACAGGAGTCTTGCCGGGCGTCTCGACGAGTTGCAGGCGGGCACCGTTCTGGCTCTCACCGCCACAGCCACGCCCGGGGTGCGGCAGGACATCGTCTGCTCCCTGGCTCTGCCGAATATGGCTGTTGTCGCCGGTGAGCTCGACCGGCCCAATCTTCATCTCGAGGTCGTCGAGTCGAAAAACGCCGCCGTCAAAGATGCATTTCTCATCCAGGCTATCAACCGGGAGACCGAGCCGGTGGTGGTCTATGTGAGCAGCCGCAAAGAGTCGGAGCGGGTCGCTCAGTTTCTCAAGAGCCGGGGCTTCAAGGCCGGCTGCTACCACGCCGGAATGACCGGGGATGCCAGGCACCGGGTCCAGAAGAAGTTCGAGAACGAGGAGATCAAAGTAATCGCCTGCACAACCGCTTTCGGGATGGGCATCGACAAAGGCAATATCCGCCGGGTGATTCACTACAATCTGCCCTCGTCCCTGGAGAGTTATTTCCAGGAGGCCGGCAGAGCCGGTCGCGACGGCAAGCCGGCGGTCTGCACCCTGCTTTTCCAGAAGAAGGACATCTTCACTCAAAAGTGGCTCCTCGGCAAGAACTACCCCGACGACAATCAGGTCACCGATATCTATCGTCTCATCAAGGGTGCCGGTCTGGCCGGTCTGCGCTGGCAGGAGCTTCTCGGTAAGCTCGATATCGAAGCGCCGGCGCTCAACGGTGCTCTCGATCACCTGCGTGCCATTAAGCTGGTGGACGTAGACAGCCGGGGCACTCTCTACGATGGCATGCCCGATCGCATCGATCCCGCCATCGACCTCCAGGCGCTGAGACAGAGGAAGTATCGCGATCAAGATCGGCTCGAGAAAATGATCGGCTATGCCACCACCCGGACCTGCCGCCGGCGCTCGATCATTGCATACTTCGGACAGCGGCTCGCCGGCTCATGCACCGGATGTGATGTCTGCCACCCGGACCTCTTCTATCAGGTTCCGGCCGGCAGCCACTCTGGTAGCGGCTCTTCCGACTCCGGCCGCGGCTCTGCTCGATCCGGTATTTCTGATATTTCCGACAACTCTGACTTGCGTCGGGACATTCTCGAGCTTGTCCGTGCCCTTCCGGGGCGGGTCGGGCGCACGAGTTTCGCCAAGATTCTAAGAGGAAGCAAAGCCAGAGATGTCATCGAAGCAGGTCTGGACCGGCAAGAGACCTATGGCAAGTATGCTGCCCTCAGCAATGACGACGTTCTCGGAGCCATCGACGGTCTCATCGAAGAAGGGCTTGTCCGCAAGGTCGGCTCCATGTACCCCAAGCTCAGTCTCTCCCAGGCCGGCAAGAAAGAAGTCTCTACCAGTCAATAGCCAGAGGTTTTCCCGGCTTGATTCTGCGGTTTGGCTTGATTGCCAGGCTTGATTGCCCGGCTGTCAAGCGCGGTGTATATTGCCTCAAAATCAAGAAAAAGTCGGAAATATATGCCTCGTTTTCGGCTTTTTGAGCAATATATGCCGCACCTAGCCGATTGACTCTACGGAAGGGCTGGTTGAGTCGTTCTAGATCGCTCATTCCCAGTCGAAGTTCTGGCGGATTTACCGCGTGCAGCTCTGATGCAGCTCTGATGCAGTTCTGACGGGATGCCGAATTCTTTATCCTACAGGTCAGGTTCTCTAGGCGCTATCTTCCGGAGAGAAATCGAGCTCGGGGCGCATGCGCTCGTCGTCTTCGGCGAAGGCGAAGTAGAAGAACATGGGCAGGAAGAATGCCACCGTGGAGAGTTTCATCCAGAAGCCCCGGCTTTCCCACCAGAGAAATGCCCTGGTATAAGCGAAGAAGATGTCGTCGTCGAGACGGAAGGTGACAGCCAGTCCGTCGCGCCTGGTCGATACTGTCGGGTCGATCAGTAATGCCGTCTTGAAGTGATGAGCGGCCTGGCTGGTCTTGCGGCGGCTTACCAGCCACCATGCCAGATCCTCGTGAGCCTCTCCGCAGTCCGGGTGGACTGCAAGACATTGTTGCAGGACCTTTTCGGCTTCCTCCCTTTCCGCTCTCGCCCGGCGAACCAGGGCCATGGTCAGGAGGGCGTCCTTCGATGACGGATCCAGCTCCAGGGCGTGCTGAGCCGCAGCCAGGGCTTCGTCGAGCTGGTCGAGACCGAGATGGCATGTGGCGAGCACAGCCAGATTGCATGGCTCGGTGTTGAGGCTGACAGCGCTTTTAGCTGCTTCCAGCGCTTCTCTGTTTTTGCCGGTGGAGGGGAGATACCAGGCCAGTAGATAATAGCTATAGTCATCTTCCGGATCGACAGCGATTGCCTGCCGGGCAAGCTCGATTGCCTTTTCCGCATTGCCCAGGCAGCCGCTGCAAGCGGCCAGGAGTGCCAGGGCGTGCGAGTTCTCCCGGTCTTGCTCGAGGACCTTGATCAAATGCTCCTCGGCCAGGGCGTAACGCTGCTGCTTGTAGAGCAGGTCGGCGCGGCGCAGGATCTCGTCCGGTGGTTCCAAGGCTGGGCTCTGCGGGCTGAGCTAGACGGGGTCCGGGATGGGGTCGTCGGACTGGACATCCACCACCGGCACTCCGCGACCGTTGAGAAAGTCCACCACGTCCTGACCCATTCCCGGCAGAGGCCAGAGCGGTACTTCCATCCGGGCGTAAGACGTATGGAAGATTATCGAGCGGCAGTCTCTGTATGGATAGTATTCCGCATAGACTATGTCATCCAGGAGAACCATCTGGGTGAACTTCTTCTTCTCCAGCTGGTCGGTGACGGTAAGAACCGCTTCGCTGTCGGTGAGCTCCAGGCAGTATCTCCGTTTGCCGTCCCTGATCGAGCCGTAGGCGGTAAAGCCAAGCAGGAGAACGAAGGCGATGGCGGCGCTGGCCATGACCACGGCCCAGTAGAGGTTATAGGGTGCCACGAAAACCGATACCAGGATCCAGAGGAGCGAGAAGACCGTGCCGATGGCTATGGCGACCCAGAGCGCCTCGGTGCCGACCCGCCTGACTCGGGGATCGGACTGCAGCTTGAGGCCAGGGCCGGTTTGTATCATGAAGGCGGATCCCTGTCTGTCCCGACAAGTGATCTATGCCCATTTAATCTGCTGAAATCGTCAACTGAAAAGCATCATTGCCATCAGAAACATTCCCGAGTTCCACATACAGTGGCAGATCATTGAGGGGATCAGGCTCTTGGTCTTCTCGAAGATGAAGGCGAAGAGGAAGCCCAGGCAGAAGAGCTGGATGGCGCCGCCGAGATCCATGTGAGCCAGGGAGAAGAGAGCGGCGCTTATGACTATCGAGGCGAAAGCGCCGAGCTTGCGGCGCAGCGAAGTATAGAGGAAGCCCCGGAAGAGAACTTCCTCGACCAGGGCCGGGAGCACCCCCAGGGTGAGAATGAAGAGGAATACTCCGAAGGGGCTGGCGTCCTTTGCCGCGGTCAGGACTATGGCGACGATAGGATTGTCCGAGCCCTGGAAGCCCAGTCTGGTGACGAGAAAAACCGTGGCGATGATCACCGGGATAGCTGCATACCAGGTGCCGACGCCGGCGGCGATGAGCTTGTACGGTCCGGTCTTTCCTACCCTGGTCCTTATTTTCATCGTCTCCATGAAGGGCAGCTTGTTGGGACGGAGAGCCAGGAGCCAGATCAGGAAGATCGCCGGGAGGTTCTGGACGAGATAGAGAAGGGCGGTCATCAGAGCGACCATGGTCGCGCCCTGCTCGGTGGCTATGGTGCCGAGATTGCTGGAGATACCCTTGAGTGGCGGACCGAGCAGGAACTCCACGCAGAGCCAGCCGGCGAAAACAGCAAAAACGGTCTTCCATGTCCAGCCCGGCGGCGCGCTTATCAAGTCGCGCTCGGCTTCCGAGGTCGGACTTCGTTTCAAGAAAAAGAGCTGGGCGAGAATGACGAAAAATCCAGCCACTGCGGCCAGGGCGACCACCATGAACAAGACGCCCAGGCGGACCATGAAATACATATAGTTCTCCAGGAAGTCCTGGTGGAGCTTCTGGAAGTCTTTCTTCTTGCCCAGGGCCTTATAGAGCTGCAGTTTGACGATCTGGCGGTACCAGCCTGCCGGCACTGTTTTCCCGGCTATCGTCTCGAGCTTCTTGAACTGCTCCGGCGGTACTTTCTTGCGGGCTGCGATGCTCGAGAGGAGAAGGTGCAGGTCCCGGGCTTTGTCCGAGTCGATCTTGGCCAGCTCTTTCAGATCCTCGGCGGTGCTCTTGCCCCGGTCCATCTCGATGATGATCTTTCGGGCCCTGAGAATGGAGGACTTGGGCGCTTCCTTGATAGCGTCGTCCAGACAGTCGATGGCGTCTTTGTAGAACTTGGCGATGACTTCGTTGGAGCTCTTCTTGTCGCGGAATGGCGAATAGCTCTCGACAGCCACAAAGCCAGAGCTCAGTTTGAGATTGAGCTCGGCACGGTCGGCTTTGACATAGGCGGCATTACCCCGGGCACGCGCCTGGAAGCTCGATACCACGGAGGTGCCGATGAAAACAGTGGCATAGATGGCCAGCGCAGTAAGGGCGAGCGAACGCAGCTTCTCTTTCCAAGCCAGGGAAAGAGCGATGAGGACGACAAAGCCCGCGAGCCAGAAATAGTAAGTGCCGTTCACAGCTACTAAGTATAGACGACCTTACTCTCCGCCGCCCCAGAAGCTCGAGCCGAATTCGCCCAGCTCTCCGAAGCCGCTGAACTCGCCGAAATCTCCGAGATTGTCCAGACCGCCGAACTCGGCGCCGACATCATGCAAGAAGTCGGTCCTGTGCTCGGGGAAATAACCCGGGTCGCCTCTGGGAACCTGGTCGGGATAGTATCCCCAGGGGAAATGCCTGGAAAGCTGCTTCCTGGTGAGGAATTTGGGCAGCTTCACAAAGCCCAGTCCCAGCAGTACCACTGTGACGAATGCGAGCTCTGTAATCAGGATGTTGACGAAATTCATAACCCGGGTTCAATCTTATGAAATGCCCACGCCATGGGCTCTTCATAATGTTATGTACCTTGGGTTAGGAAGTCAACGGTTTCAGTGGGGAAAATACTCAAACCGGCTCTTATTCGGCGTCGGTCAGGAGGGCGACTTTCTGGTTGCCCACTGTGCTTACGGACATCTGTGGGCTCTGGGTGCGCTTGAAGTTCTCTATATAGCGGCGCAGAGCCTCGCGAATCAGATCCGAGCGGGTGCGGTGCTCGACCTGGGCTACAAAGTCAATCTGTTCGAGTAATCCTGGCGGGAGAGCTACAAGTACTTTCTTGGGCATGCGACAACCTTATATGAAACGAACGTGGGTAAACCAAAAATATACGAAACCACGTAAGCCCATAGACGTTCGCAGGTCATCCGTCTATGCTAAGCGTGATGTCGGGTTCCGCTATAGAATTTACACGCTGGCCCATTGTTTTTAAAGGGCTCAAACGCCCATAAATACTCAAAAGGCTTTGAAATAATATAAAAGGATTTTTGGAATGTCCGAAATGACGGCTCTCCAAGAAGTGCATAATAAGCGGTTTTCAGAAGGACCGTTAGATGAGCCTTTTTCGAATTGTTGTTTTTCTATATATGTATTAGAGTCGATCTCCTGCGTATCGAAGAGAGGTCTTCTGTATGAGTCAAGCCCCGGATATCGATAGCAAAAAATTGACCGCCAACATCAAAGCCGGTGGCTGTGCGGCAAAGCTCGGCTCCGCCGAGCTCGCATCCCTTCTTGGCGGTCTGTCCGGTAATAGTGACGAGCGCTTGATTGCCGGAATCGAGCATTTCGAGGATGCCGCTGTTTACAAAATTTCAGAAGACCTTGCAATTATTCAGACAGTAGATTTCTTTCCGCCCTTGCTGGACGATCCATATACGTTCGGACAGATCGCGGCTGCCAATGCCCTTTCCGACGTATATGCCATGGGCGGCAAACCGGTCTTCGCCCTCAATATCGTTTGCTTCCCGACCTGCGATTTTCCGCTTTCGGTTCTGAAGAAGATCCTCGAAGGCGGGGCCGACAAGGTGATGGAAGCCGGCGCCAGCCTTGCCGGCGGGCACTCGATTCAGGCAAGCGAGCCGGTCTACGGACTTTCGGTCACCGGTCTGGTGAGCCCTTCCGAGATGCTCACCAATGGTGGTGCCTCGCCCGGGGACGTCCTCATTCTCACCAAGCCGATCGGGACCGGTGTCGGTTTGCTGGGTCTCAAAGGGGAGCAACTCGACGAGGGGGCCGCGAGCGACCTGGTCAGCTCGCTTACCGAGCTCAATGACGTCGCCCTCTCGGTGGCCAGGCGTTTCAAAGTCAATGCCGCCACCGACGTTACCGGGTTCGGTCTTGCCGGTCATGTTCGGGAGATGGCGAAGGCAAGCGGGCTTGTCGCCGAGATCGACACCTGCTCCATCGAGTATCTCCCCGGCGTCGTGGAGCTGGCATCGCAGGGGTTCGTGCCTGCCGGCGCTTATGGCAACCGCCAGTCATTTTCCGATTTCGTTTCTTATATAAAGGAAGTGGATCTCGCTTATCAAGATCTTCTATTCGATCCGCAGACCTCCGGCGGTCTTCTTCTGGCGGTGGGTGAGGAGCAGGCCCGGGAGCTCTTGCAGGCGCTCAAGTCGGAAGGCTTGCGTGCCAGTATCGCCGGGTGCCTCATCGAGGGAGAAAGCCCGGGCCGGGTAAAAGTATTCTGATTTAACGTTCAAAAAGAGGGACAGAGCATGAAGAAAGTAGTTGATTTGCGCGGACTGGTCTGCCCCGAGCCCGTGCTCCGGACAAAGAAGCTCCTCGACGATAAGAGCCTGGTCCGCATAGAGGCCCTGGTGGAGACCGAGGTGAATGTCAAAAACCTCGAGCGTCTCGCCCGCTCCCAGAAAGTGTCCATGACCAGCGCCCCGGAAGGAGAGCATTTCAGGGTGACTATCGAGCGCAATGGCGAGAGCCCTCGAAGAGAGTCCGCTCCCGCTCCCGGCGCCCATGCGCATGGTCAGGGCTCCTCTCCGGCCGAGACCGGGGTGGGGACCGTTGTCTTTCTGGGAAAAGACTATTTCGGTCAGGGTGACGAGAGCTTCTCGCGCAGTCTGCTGGATGTTTTCTTGCAGACCATGCTCGACTCGGGCCACATTCCCCGGGCGATTCTGATGGCCAATACCGGGGTCAAGCTTCTTTCCCGGGACTCCTCCTGCCGGAAGGTCCTGGCCGACTTCAAGGAGGCGGGTTGCGATGTCCTGGCCTGCGGCCTCTGTGTCGAGTTCTACGGGCTCAAAGAAGATATCGACAAAGACGACATCACCAATATGTTCGCCATCTGCGAATACATGATGACAGCGGACAAGGTGCTCAGTCCCTGAGGATCAGAGATTGCGGTCGTAAGAGCTGAAAAAGCCGGACTGGAAGATGACTTTGTAGAGTAACACCGACATGATAGTGGTCATGCAGATGATCAAGAGTATGACGGTGTTGGCTAGGCCGTGAAAGACACTCACTAACTGGGCGAGCAATTCCATAGTGCAGCATGTCCGGGAAGAAGACCTGTCTAGACTAACAAGAGTAGAGATAAAAGTAAAATGAAATAAACCCCATGACAACCGCTTCGAGACAGGCGGGGTCAGTCGATTGGCTTGCCGCAGGTGCTCAGCAATCTGTCTACGTCAGCGGCCCGGGGCAAGCCTTCGTGGGCGCTCAGGCTGGTGGTGGCGATGGCTCCCACTGCCGACGCATAACGAGCGGCTCTGGTAAGCCGCTCCGGATCAGGATCTTCCACCAGGCGCAGGAGCCGCTCTTTGCCGGAGAGGCTCAGAAGGCGATGCAGGAAGCCCGCCACATAGGCGTCCCCGGCACCCACCCCGGCGACGGTCTCCACCGGAAACGCCTCGGTCCAGATCTGGTGTTTGCCGGCTAACAGGAGGGAGCCTCGATCCGCCATGGTGACCAGGAGGATATCCGGCTTGAAGTGTCCGGCAAGGGCTCTGGCCAGAGTGGCTACCCGGTCCCGATCCAGGAGATGGACCAGGTCGACGGCGCTCTCGTGCCCGCTGCTGGGGGGCTTCTCGTAATAGTCGATGGCATCGGCGGGAATGTCGCTGAGGTCTTCCCCGGTGTACTTGGACCAGAAAAGCAGCTCGGGAAGATTGACTTTGACTATATGGGCAAGAGCCAGGGCATCCTCCACGGCTTTGATAGCGCCTTCCCCCTGACCGGTGGGAAAGCCCGCGTCGAAGGAAACGGCTATGTCGTTCTCCCTGGCCAGTTGCATGGACTTGAGCACGGCAGCCTTGCGGGGCTCGACTATAAGCGAGATCCCGGTGGCGTGCAGAGCCTGGGCCGACTGGAAGTGGACCGGGTCGATATCGTCGCCGTCCAGCTTGTGGGCGGCATTGCCCGGGGGCCAGTTGAGGAAGGTGTTGTCGTTGGCGAAAGTGGTGAAGACATAGCACTGGGCGGTGACGTTGTTCGGGTCGATGAGCACCGCCGAGGTGTCTACCCCCTCGTCGGTGAGGACCTTGAGAAGATAGCGTCCGTGGACGTCGGCGCCTATTTTGGCCAGGATCCTCGCCTGGGTGCCGAGACGCTGGAGAGCGATGGCGACATTGGCGGCGTTCCCCCCGAGGCTCTTGACGAAAGTGGAGGCTTCGATGAATCCCACCCCGAAGTCCTTGGCGATCCAGTCCAGGACGAGCTCGCCCACGGTGAGGATAAGCCGGTCACCGGACACTAGTTGTTGGCCTCATCGGGATGGGGCTTGTTTCCTGCCGCGGCCAGGGAACGATTGAGGACTCTCCTGATCACTTCGGGATAGAGCTCGAAGGCCGGCTTGATGGCGGGCAAGAGAGCGAGGGCCTTGTTGACCGGACCCTTGGCGACGATTTTTCCCGAAAGGAGATAGACCGGTACGTTGACTTTGCCGAGCCAGAACTGGTGGGCGACGTCGGATTTCATGAACATCTCCACAACCGGTTTGGTGTCGCACTCCCCCCAGAGGACTTTCATGAGCTTGCCGTCGGAGCAATCCACGGTGAGCCTGCCTTCGGGATCGCGATAATGGAAACGGACCACCAGGCGGGATTCGATTAGAGGCTCGGCAACATCCGGCGCGTCGGCGATGGTGGCCCAGAGCTCTTCCATGACCGATGCCAGCTCGTTGGTATCGCAGAAATACGGCATCAATAGGCCCTCTCGAAAATCTCTATCACGTCTTCCAGGCTGGCATCCCTTGGATTGAACATGATTGCCGGATCTTCGATGACCAGGTGAGCCCAGTCTCGCATTTGATCCTGATCCATTCTGGGGACGCCTAGTGCCTCGAGGTTTTGTGGTAACTGGATTGTGTCCATGAGCTCTTTGATCGCCCGGACCAATCTTTCCGTCCCTTCATTATCATCGAATTTGTCGTAAATACCAAGGGCCCGGGCGGCCTCGGCATATCTGGCCGCGGAGCTCCCGGTATTGAACTTGATCCCGTGCGGAAGGAAGACGGCATTGGTCATTCCGTGATGGGTCTTGAAGCGGGCCCCGGTGGCATGAGCGAGGGCATGGATGATGCCTACTCCGGCATTGCTGAAAGCTATGCCGGCCATAGTGCTTGCTATCAGTGTCTGGGATCGAGCTTCTATATCATCACCATGGCTGGTGGCACGGGGAAGGAATTCGAAAAGAATTCTCATAGATGCGATTGCCAGGCTGTCGGTGAAGGCCGAGCGGGTGGAAGGGACCACAAGGGCCTCGAGCCCGTGGGTGATTGCGTCCATGCCGGTGGCGGCGGTGAGCTTCGGGGGCAGAGTGAGGGTCAGGACCGGGTCGAGAATAGCGGCATCCGGAGCCATGAAGCGGCTGCCAAAGACGAGCTTGCGCTCGTCTTTCGTATCTTTGATCATGGCTACATAGGAGACTTCCGATCCGGTACCGGTGGTGGTCGGGATCGCCACCAGGGGATTGAGTCGATTCTCGATGATGTTGAGACCCTGGTGATCCAGGATATGTCCGCCCAGGGAGAGACAGATGTTGACGACCTTGGCGGTGTCGATCACCGAGCCGCCGCCCACGGCAATCACCGAATCGCACCCTTTGCTGCGGGCGTAGTCGCTGGCCCGGTCCACGCAGCCCAGGTCCGAATCCGGGGGCACATCGCTGAATATGGCGTGCTCGCCGTTGATCCGGGGAACCTCTTCGAGCATCCCCTCGAGCAGTCCGCTCTTGACAAGAAAGTCGTCGGTAACCACCAGGGGCCTCGAGCCGCCCAGCTCCTGGATCAAGTCGAAAGCCGTGGCGCTCATATACTCGCCAAAGCAAACTCTTGTCGGTGATTGAAAGATGAAAGGGTCCATTCTCAACCCATCATTAAATAGGAAAACGCACTCCACTGGAACACCTTCGCGGCTCTTCGTGAAAAACTCTGGAATTACATTTCTCTCATTATGATGGCCGGCCGGCACAGCCATCTCGAGGCGGCGTCGTTAGATTTCGGAATCTTCCTTGATCTTCGATTTGCAGTCCTATACTATCTTTTGGTGCGCATTGTTGACATCTTTTATGTAGTAGAGAGTAAAATTGCTCCTTTGCTAGAGGAATTCGGTCCGATCCAGTGATTGATCTCAAAACCACCAGAGCCAGAATCGTCCCCATCGCTCTTCTCACGGCATTCACCCTGCAGTCGGCCGGTCCGCTCTGCCTGCCTGTCCTGGCGGAGGAGTCCCGTCCGACCGGCACTCTGCTTATTCCCCTCACCCCCAAGATCGACACCAGTGCCGGCACCGAATCCGGATCGGAAACAAGATCGGAAACAAGCGCGGAGACAAGAGCCACAGAGCCGGCCGAGCCCGCGCCAACCAGCTCCGAGCCCGAAGGCTCGGGCTCCCCGGAATTGAAGCCCAGCCCCCGCACCTTCGATGTCGAGATCGAGGACGATGAGGTGATGGACGATGAGCAGGGTCTCGCTTCCGAGATCGATGAGGGCACCACCCTCAAGGGCACCATCCAGATTGTCGCCGATGACACCGAATATGACAGCGAGAACAATACCTTCCTGGGCACCGGAAACGCTGTTTGTATCATCGGCGGGCAGAACAGCAAGCTCGAAGCCGATATGATCCTCTACGACCAGAAAAACGAGACCATCGATGCGCGCGGTCATGTCACCATCATCAGGGACGGCCAGGTGACCACCGGGAAGTCCTTCAAGTTCAAGGTGGGCAAGGACGAATATCTGATCACCTCACCGGACACCGAGATCAATGGTGCCACCATCATCGCTCGCACCGGCGAGGGCTCCAATGAAGGTCTCGCCTTCAAGAAAGGGACCCTGAAGCTCCCGGAGCCGGTCTATTTCGGCAAGAACCCCTTTTTCGGACCGATCAGCCACTGGGAAGCCGCTATGCAGCACCGGCAGAATCCCGGTGCTTACCTGCCCTCCAAGCAGGTGGTGAAATTCAAGGCCCGCAAGATGGTCTACGAGAAGTATAAGGAAGAAGGCAACCTCACCGTATTCGGTGGCAAGATGATGATCGGCAAGTTCGGCATTCCGACTGGCAAGATGATCGCCACCATCACCAAGGAAGGCAATAATGTCATCCTCCCTGTCGCTCCTTCCATCGGCAACAACCTCCAGATAGGCGGCACCCACATCGGTCCGCGCTTCACGAGCCTGTTCGGCAAGAAAGGCACCATCGCCTGGTCGCCCATGATCCAGATCGGCGGCCGCGATCTCAACGGCAACAGCAGCGGCGGTCTCGGTCTTTCCGGTCAGGCCAGCATCAATACGCCGCGCTTGCAGGCCAATATCGCCGGAGGCTCGGTGAACAAGCTTCTGGTGGCCGATCTTCGCTATCGCATCAACAACACGTCTCAATTCGCCGGCGGTATCAACCGCTTCATGGATGACGGTCTCTATGGTTTCCGCCGTGCCCGTGTTGCCGCCGAGGTGGTGGACCGGAGGATTTTCGACAAGGTCCCGTATATGAGCTTCGTGGGTTTGCGCTCGTCTGCCGGCTTTTACCAGGACAACCCGCAGCTGGTCAACTTGAGCCCCGGATATGCCAGTCTTTTCGGCGGCACCCAGACCTCGACGGTGTTGAATTCGGCCTTCAAGGCTCAGGTTCAGCTCACCGGCAGTACCCATCCGCTCTTCGCTCTCGGTGACGAGAAATTCGGAGTCAAGAGCTATCTCTTCGGCGGTGTCGCGGCCAGGGGCTACAGCTCCGGCGATGCCAGCCTACTGGGACAGGTGAGCCCCGTATTCGATGTCTATCTCAACCGGGCACGTTTCCAGATCGGTTATGCTCAGTCCATGGCCCGTGGCAATTCGCCTTTCGTCTTCGACCAGTTCATCCAGGGCTCCCGCTCGGTGAACTTCCAGGGTGACGTGAAAGTCAATAAATACCTGACCCTGGGTGGCGGACTCGGCTACAACCTGCAGAACAAGCTCTTCTACTCGAAGATGCTCACAGCAGCCATCGGTCCCGAGGACTTCAAAGTATTGCTCTCCAGAGAGATGGTCACCGGGATCAACCGGGTGGGCTTCGATATCATCTACGGAGCTCCTGTGGGCTTCAACAAGCTGGTTCTCAAGCAGAGTCCCGACCACGGAAATCTCGGGGGAATCTGATGAGCGACACTGTGAAGAGCGCGAGCCAGGCCCGGGAGATCGACCAGCTGGCCCGATCTACCATGCCTGCCCTTGGAATCGATCTGGGCGGCACGAAAATCCGAGCCGGTGCTGTGCGTAACGGCGAGCTCATCGGCGAGACCAGACAGGTAGCCACCCCGGATAATCCGGAAGAGATTATCCGGGCCCTGTGCGATCTGGTCGAGCAGTTCAAGAAGACCATCGACCTGACCGGTATCGGTGTCGCCACCGCCGGTATAGTCGACTGCAATACCGGCGAGGTGATTGGCTCCACCGGCAATCTTCCCGGCTGGGCCGGGACCAGGCTCAAGTCTGTGCTCGAGAGCCGTTTGCTCCTGCCTGTCCTGGTGGAGAATGACGCCAATGCCGCTGCTTACGGCGAGTCTCGCAGCGAGGCCCTGCGCGGTCTCACCTGTGTGGTGGTGGTCACCCTCGGCACCGGTATAGGCGGCGGAATAATCCTCTCCGGCAAGCTCTATCGAGGCAGCCGCTTCGCTGCCGGGGAGATAGGACATATAAGGATCTCGATCAATAACGAGCGGCTCTGCACCTGCGGGCTCTTCGACTGCTGGGAGGCCTACGGCTCCGGTCGCGGTCTTGTAGCCACCGCCGCCCAGATGCTCGACGGTGTTACCGAGAGCCAGTCGCCCCTTGCCCGGAGCGTCGGCTCGGTGTCCACCTATGCTATCTTCGCTGCCGCCAACCAGGGAGATCTCCTGGCGCAAAAAATCGTGCACCGCTGGCACGAGCATGTCAGCCACGGCATGGTCAATCTTGCCCATATCCTCAATCCCGATTGTTTCGTCCTTACAGGCGGTCTGGCTGATTCTGCGGATCTGCAATTGCTCGCCGAAATGATCGCCGACCGCAGTCTCCCGGTGGTGAGCGAGAATATCCAGGTACGCCACTCCGAGCTTGCCGGCAACGCCGGGCTCATTGGCGCTGCCCAGCTGGTGGTGGACGAGCTCCTGGTGGGAAAGCATCTATAGATATCAGTGATGAAAGATGATCAAACAGTTGTTTTTGTCGATGTCGATCTCACCCTGGTAAATACCCGTCTTCACCGGATGTTCCAGCTGAGAGTGCCGGATCATGGCGTGCCTTTCTGGTATCGCATGAGAAGGTGCAGCACCGTGGCCCGGCCGAGCGCCTCGTCTTTTCTCGCGCTCCTCAAGCAGGACTATTCGGTGAAATGTCTCACCCTGGGCTATTCCAAGTTCCAGTCCAAGGTCCTGAGCACCCTCAATCTCGATACCCATATAGAGCAGATCTACGGACCGGATAACTTCCAGGACCTCGACGTCCCCAGGTACTGGGTGCTGGTGGACGATATGCGACCTTTCGATCCGATGGCCGAGATCAAGATGAACTGGCTGGGCAAATCACGCTTCGCCCAGAGCGGTCAGGAATGGGACGAGCTTCTCAACCGGCACTATATACAGTGCGGCGCTTTCGACGGCAACAGCGAGCCCCACAGTCTCGAGGAGCTGCTCGAAGTGATCCAGTACAAGCTGGATCAACAGAGGGAGCATTCGATCTAGATTTGATCGGAGCTTGTCATTCGAGGCTCGGATATTCGCCGGCTTCGATATAACAGTCAGGCAGAGCTTTTTTCAGCCTCAATAGGCTGGTGATCTCAGGGCAGCTCCCTGCCGAGACTTTCAGTCTCATGGCATTGAGCGGCTTGAGATCCTCCACTTTCAGCTTCCAGTTGTGATCCAGGGTGACTGTTCTCAAAGACCTGAGCTTCGTGAGCGCCCGCACGCGCTCGGCGTCCATATTGCAGGCGACTAGATGGAGGACTGTCAGAGACGGAAGCTCCTCGAGCCTGGCAATGCGTTCGGGAGTCATCTCGATGTGCGAGGCATTGAGCACCTGAATCGATTTCAGCCTGGTGAGACAGTCGAGACCCTCGTCGCTCAGGTGGAGCCACTCGATCTCGAGCTGGGTGAGGGGTTTTCCTTCGAGGAGGCAGAGACCTTCGCCGGTCATTGCGGCGCAGCCCGCCAGGCTGAGGATATTCAGATCGTCTTTGTCTGCCAGCTCCTGGAGGTCATTGTCGGTGAGCTCGTCCGAGGCGGCTTTGTAAGCCACGAGACCGGCCGGGGTCGAGCGCAGGAATTTCGCGCCGGTATTGTTATCGGCTCCTACAGAGTAGACCTCGTCTCCCGCCGACCAGTCAGCCCGTACGTCGAGACCGTCGAGATCGTCGACGGGTTTCAGGGCCTGCGGCGCTTTCTCATCGTGCCCGCTTTTCTCGCCGGACTTCGTCAGGAAAACCGACGTCAGGAAAATCGCTGAGCCGGTGAGGAGCGCAATCACCATAACCGAGAGCGCCACGATCTTGAGCACCGGTGCCGGTGGGCTGCCGGGATTCGCTCCGGGGGCTGTTCTCCCTTCCGTCACTGTTTGAGCAAGCTCCTGGAGCGCCGCTGCCAGCTCGCCGACATGGTCGAATCGGTCTTCCGGATCTTTCGCCAGGCAGCACCGGATTATTTCCTCCATGCGAGCCGAAGGCTCTTCCTCCAGATCCGGACGGAAGTCCGCAAGAGAAGGGATTTCGGCTGCGGCATGCCGGGATAGCACCTCGATAGGAGTGTCTCCCTGATAGGGCAGGTTGCCCGCGAGGGCCTCGAATAGCATGCAGCCAAGGCTGTATATATCGGATCGGGCGTCGAAGGAGTGTCCGGCGAATTGATCCGGAGCCATATAGGCCGGAGTGCAGACTATCCCTGCCGGATCGAAGCTCCCGGCATCCTGCCCGGGCATGGTCACGGTGAAGTCGATGATACGAATGTCGTTGCCTGACAGGAGGATATTGCCCGGTTTGAGATCCCTGTGGAATATCCCTTTCTCGTGGGTGTGGGCCAGGGCGTCGGCGATCCGGGAGAAGATCTCGCAGACTTCGGCGAGCTCCAGATGTCCGCGTTCGTCGAGTAGAGAAGCCAGGGTCCGGGACTCGACATATTCCAGCACCATATATGGAGTGTCACCGGCGGTGACACCGAAATCCATCACCGATACTATGCCGGGATGATTGAGGCGGCTCATCTCTCTCGCCTCGGCCTGGAACTGGCGGAGCTGCGCCCCGGTGATGTGCTGGAGGATCTTCACTGCCACCAGTTTGTTGAGCTGTCTGTCCCGGCACTTGTAGACCGTTCCCAGGGCGCCTTTCCCCAGGACCTGCAGCGGCTTGTAGCGATCCAGGGGAAATCGATCGCTCCCGACTTCGATCTCGTCGGGGTCCAGCTCCTCCTCCATAACCGAGGAGCCGTCATCGGGTTTTTGGTCCGCTGCCGGAGCAGCCGGTCTCATTTCTGCCGGCACCTGGCAGGCGCAGAGGTCCGTTCGGAATATCCACTGGGTGAAGCTGCCGGCGCGACCGGCTGAGATTCGTTTGCCGCAGCTGCCGCAGATAGGCAGCGAGTCTTCGCTTTCAGTGTGTTCGTCGCCGGGGCTCAGGGACTGGCACTTGCAGACGGCAATCCACTGGGTGATACTGCCGGGGCTCGCTATAGCCAGGGGCATCTGGCACCGCGGGCAGATCTCGGCTTTATCGGTTTTCTCGCTCACTGCTTATCTCAGTCCCAGATATGAATAAGGGCTCTCGAGCTGGTAAGGTGTCGCTTCGCCGGTGGCGGCACCGGTGGTGCCATAGCTGACGGTGAAATAGATTGGAATATTGTACTCGCTCATTTCTTTCAGACCGTCCAGCTTTATCTTCTTTAGATTGAAAGCGAGCCCTCTGATACAGCGATGGTCGTTCATTCTATCCATGGAGCCCACTGCCATCTCGATTTTCTTTACCCGGCCGTGAGGGGTGACCTCTGCCTTCACAACTGCGTTGTAGGGTGGGTGGTCGATCATGCGGGGGGCGAAGAAACGCCAGCTGGTCTCGATCTCCGGCTTGAGCGCGTCCCAGACGAGAATCTTCACGAGACGATCGGCTTCTTCTCCGGGAAGGGTGGCAGCCAGACCCATGATTCGCCGGCAGCTCTCTTGATTGCGCAGGGCTTTGATAGCGGCTCTCAGGAGGGTGTCCCGGTCTTTCCCGGAGCAAAGCGAAACCTCCTGGTGGTACGGAGAGCTCAGCTCACTCTGGGCCTGGGAGTAGATCGAGTCGGCTTGACGATATTGCTTCTCGAGCATCTTCAAATTCCCTGCCTCGAACATCGCAAGCAGATATTCGAGCCTGGTGTCGGTTCGGCGGGACCTCATCAGCCGGGTGTAACTCCGGTAGAGTTTCGCCTGGTCCAGATAGAGCTCGGCAGCTACAGGGTAGTATTCGCGCTTGACGGCAAGTTCGGCTGTATGCTTTCTGAGCTCGGCAAGTCTTTTGTCCCCTGGCAAGACCTCCCCGGATGTGGCGCGATCGGTGCCGCCCGGATCGGCTTTCAGGCGGTCCAGAATGACCAGAAACTCTTTCAGGGCTTCGTCTTCCTGCCCCTTGCTCTGATAGTGGTGGGCGAGCTTGATCTGGGTATCGGTGCTGTCGGCGCTGCGGTCGCCGGAAAGAAGCCTCTGGATGAGCATGGTTCGCCTGTGGAAATACTCGGCGGACTCGGGATCCCGGTCGGCCAGATAGCTCAGGCAGGGGACCATGGCCAGCAGAATGATCAGGCCTGTTATGGGCACGGCTTTCAGGAACCAGAGCCGCCAGTCCAGGAGAAACGCCGTATCCCCTGTCTCGGCCGACCACGAGCGGGAGGCCTGCTCGGCATCCACTGTGCCGGGGGTCTCCTGCCGGGAGCTTTCGAGAAGCGGGATGACGAAGCGGAAAAAGACCACGGACAGGGCGCATACGACCATGACCAGGGCGGCGGTGAATAAGAAGATGCTCAGGGTCATGTTGTCATTATAAGTTAAGCGGCTAATAAATTAACCGGGTAAAGGATGTGGTTTGACACCGGCGCCGGGAATAAAATGAGAACAGGTCAGTTTCGAGAGGTTAACGCGCAATGACGTCAGATGAAGACATCCCGGTGGTGGACGCCGAACCGGTAAACGAATCGGAAGACCATGAAGGGGAAGGTGGCGATAAGACCGCCGCTGCCAGCAATAACTGGGCCGGTACCCTGGTTCATTCGTTCGGTCACGGGCTCATCCAGGCTCCCATCGACGGCGTCAGAGAAGTGGTAAATACCCTTGCCGGCAGCAAGGTCGTGCCCAAGGTCCAGATAGTCGAGCCTCCGGAGCGTCATGAAGTAACCACGCCGCAATGGCAGGCAGGCAAGATCGGTGCCGGCGCCGGTTTACTCGCCGCCGGACTGGTCATCTCCAGGTTGATATTCCGTCGCTGACGTCTCTAATACTTCACTTCGATCTCGTAGGTGATCTTGGTTTCGCCGCCTTTCGGGACGTTCACCTGGAACTCGAAGGTCCTGGAGTCGGTCTTCTTGTATTGATGGCTCGATTCCTTGATTTTCCAGTCTCCGCCTGAATGCTCCACGGCTGTGATGGTGGCGTCCTTATCCTTGTGGTTGCGCAGGCTGATCTCGTAGGACATGCGGTTGGTGCGGTCGTTCACTCTCTGCATGGTGAGCTGCTTGCGCTCTCCAACAAGGTCGAAAGCGTCGCCTATATAGAGCCGTATCTTCTCGTCCCGGGGGGTATGGTCGATAAGGTCCTCCCCGACGAATTGAAGGGAGCCGTCGTCGTCTTTCTTGTAGACCCGGACCTTCCCTTTGGGTAGCGCCATGCCGAGATTGTTCTCTTTCGTATTGGCCACTTCGAGCTTGACGTTCACCTTTTTCTGGTTGTCGGTGGAATAGCCGCCGTAATAGCTCGGGCTTTCAGGCTCGAATATGAAGAGCTTTTTCACCGGTACGTTGTTGGCGTTGAAGAGGCTCAACTGCTTGGTCTCGTTGTCCCGCACGTCGGTCTTGCCGGCCAGGCTGTAGAGATGGTATTCGGCGAAGGCTTTCTCGGTGAACTGGTTCTCCATGCTCTCGGCCCGCGATGAGGCCATGTCCATGGCATAGCCGGCCGGGGCGGCAGGCTGGATCTTGTGAACGTCGCCGGCCATGAGCTTGAGAGAGGCGTTCTTGTAGGTGGCGCCGGATTTGTTGTCCAGGGTCACCCAGCTGGCCAGGTCGGCCTTGCTGTCGTCGGCGTTTGCCACCGCCACATAGTCGCAATGCCAGTTGAGACCGCTCGCCTGGTAGCTGATCTCGGTCCTGTGATTACCGGCTTTGCCGGCCTCGAGCTTCCAGACGAGGCTGGGCTTGGAGACCAGACCTTCGGGGAGCTCGCTGATCTGCATCTCTCCCTGGGGGCTGAGGATGATACCGCTATCGGTGCGCATTACCAGACCGTTGTGCCTCACCGAGGCATTGCCGTTGGTATCGACGATGGTAACGACCGGCGAATTGAGCAGAGTGCCGGTGGTTTCCACAGTGCCGCCGCCCGGAGTGAACCGTCTGACCGTCAGGGACTTGCCCACGGACTTCGAGAGGATGGTATTGGGGTCCATGACATCGTACTGATAATTCTGCTCCCTGACAACTACGCTGTTCGGCGCCGTCAGAGACATGAAATTGACCGTGGTGGGATCGATAGAGGCGGCCACGTCCCCGAAACGCAGGAAATTTATGCCCTCATCCAGCTCCACCTGGCGGATGTCTTTGATAAGACCGAAATTCTGGTTATAGACCGTCAGGGAGACCCCTTCCGAGTCCGTGCCCGAGACCTTCTTTTCAAGAGCCGTGGAAGGGGATGCCGCGAGGATGGCGATGGTGGCTGCCAGAAGCCATAGTCTGCGTCTTTTCAAAGCTTGCCTCATTCGTGCGGGAACAAGGCGAATTTTAGCCCATTGACAGGCAGAGTGCGTGTCAGATGGCGTTGTCTCCGGCCTCGAGCTTGATGTTGTAGTCTCTTTCCAGCTCTTCCCCGGCATAGCCTATCTGGGCGGCGCAGGCGCAGCCCGGGGCGAGAATGAGCAGGGGCCGGCTGCGTTTGCCGATGGACTTTATCCCGGTGACGGTCACCTTGCGATTGTCCGCCATCTCCAGGCGGACAAGACGGTTCATATGACGAACCGCGCCGATCATGCTGTTGTCTATGTTGCAGCGCTCCAGTCTCAAGAGGTAGAGTTTCGGAAGATCGGCAAGGGCTCTCAAGCCCTTCTCCGTGATACTGGTCGCGCCCAGAAGGCTGAACCTGTCAATGGACTTGATTTTCGAGACCCTTTCGAGGATGTCGTCGTCCAGGACGCAATTGGTGAAAGCCAGCTTTCTCGGACCGACGATAGCGAGATTGTCGATCATCGAAGGCGTGATCCTGGCATTGAAGACAGCTATGGACCGGTACTGGTGCTCGGTGGTCGCCAGCTCGGCGATGGTCTGCTCGGCTCTCTCTCCCTCGACCTGGAGGTAGGCGTTACGCTTCTCGACGTCTGCCATACCTGAGAGGAGCTCGGTGTCGTCGGCTCGCTCCTCTATGGTGGCGACGCTTTCGGGCTCGCCAGGCGGAGGGTCGCGAAACAGGAAGGACGCACCACCGGTGATGAGAAGAGCCAGGAGGGCCAGGGCTGCGAGCCAGACGAGTGTGTTGCTGCGTGCCGGGCTGCTTTTGACCGGAGGGTTGTCGCCGGTCATCTGCGGCGAAGCCAGAGACTCCGCCTCCAGAGATTCGACGAGCCTCTCTCTGAGGACCTCCATCGAGGGCAGGCGGTCTTCCGGATCTTTGGCCAGGGCGGCGGCTATTGTCTGCTTGAGTTGCGGAGTCCAGGTCCTCTCGGGATCGGTCCGGGAAAGAGCCGGGGCCGCCTGATTGATATGGAGATTGATAGTATCGAAAGTGGTGGCTCCCTCGAAAGGCCGCTTGCCGGTGAGCATCTCGAAAGCCATGCATCCCATCGAATAGATGTCTGTTCGCTGATCGATGGGCTCTCCCCTGGCCTGCTCCGGGCTCATATAGAAGGGGCTGCCCACGGCGACACCGGCGTTGCTGAGGGTGGAGATTCCCTGATCTCGAGAGGTCACCTTGGCGATTCCGAAATCAAGGAGCTTCACCGAAGCTTGCTCGCTGTCGGGATGCTCGATAATGACATTGGCTGGTTTGAGATCGCGGTGGACGATTCCGGCAAGATGAGCGGCTTCCACGCCCCGACAGATCTCGATGAGGATGATCAGGGCTTCTTCCTTCTTCAGTCTGCGCCGGCTGAGCAGCTCTTTGAGGCTATCGCCCTCGATAAGCTCCATCACCATGTAAGGTGTCTGGGAACTCTCCACTCCGAAGTCCAGAATTTTGACAATATGCCGGTCCTCCAGAGTGCTCGCCACTCGCGCCTCTCTCTGGAACTGGACCAGATATTCTTGCGTGAGGTCGCCGCTCAGGGTCTTCAGCGCTGCTTCACGGTTGAGGACCTCGTCATAGACCCGGTAGACGGTGCCCATGCCACCATGTCCGATTAGAGCAACCACTCTATAGCGATCCCCGAACTTGTATCCGGTTTCGAATCGGCTGGCTCTATCGGCGGTGCTCAGGACTGGAGGGCTTCCTTGAGACGGCGGGCGAGCTCGACATCGAGCTGGTGACCGCCCAGGATACTGATGAATTTCGCTTTGATCCTCAGGGGGTTGATACCGGTGAGGATCAAATCGCCTATTAGATCGAGCATCTTATGCCGCACCGGCTCGTCGGGATAACGCAGCTCCATGGTGAAATCGTCTTTCGTATAGCTGACGACGAATTCCTCGAATCCAAGAAGAATGTGCTCGGCGAGCGACCCGAAGGTGCGGGCCCGGGCGAGCTCGTTGATGTCTTCCGGGGGGCTCCAGGTACGCCAGATGCGACCGACTCTGGGATGGTTGAAGTCCATCATATAGCTGACCGAGAATCTCTCGTCGGGGATGGCCATGACGGCTCTTCGGCCGGATGTGATGGTGATCGGCTCTTTGAGCTCGATGGTCGCTTCCGGTGGATCGCGTCTCAAGCCGCAGCTCTCGAAAAGCTCGATCCAGAAGTCGCAACTGCCATTCTCGAGCGGTACCTCGAAACCCAGGACCTCGATATAGATGTCCTCGACATTGCAGAGAGCGGCGGCGCAGAGGATGTGCTCGACGAAGCAGAGTCGATTTCTGCCTCTGCCCAGGGCCGTATTTCTGGTGGTGCTGATGACGCTGTCGAGAGTGGCAGGCAAGAACTCCCGTTCGCCTTCTTTCAGCGGCTCTCCTGGAATTCCGAAGCGCTCGATATCCGGGACGATGAAAATAATTCCCTGACCGGGCTCGCCTTCGTAGAGATTGACGGTGACATCCCGGCGCGAGGTCAGACCCCGGCCGTTATATGTGGCCAGTGGTTTTCCAAGAGTCGCCATTTTGCCTGTCGTGCTTTTCATTTTACCGGCGAGTTGAGAAGCCTCTCCTCCAGCTTGCTGATTCGCTCCTTGAGCTCGCGGGTCTCCGCCACCAGCTCCGGAAGATTCCTGAAAAGTTTCTGCAGGCGCAGCTGCTCGCGGGCGGGAGTGGCGGGAATGCCGACCTGAATCTCGGCCTCCGGGACATCTTTGATGACCGCGGCACACCCTTCGATGATGGCGTCCTTGCCGATCTTCATATGATCGGTGATGCGCGCGCCCCCGGCCATTATGGTGCGATCGCCCACCATGCAGGAGCCGCCCACGGCCGTGTGCCCGACCACTATGCTTTCCTTGCCGAAGACACAGTTGTGAGCTATGAGGACGAGATTGTCGATTTTGGTGCCGGCTCCGATAATAGTGGCGCCTATGGTGGCACGATCGATGGTGGTGCAGGCGCCTATCTCGACGTCGTCTTCGAGAATCACCGTGCCGATATGCGGAATCTTGAGATGGGGATTGGGCTCGTCGCTGAGCTCGCTGCGCCGGCCCTTGTAGAGATGCTCGGCATTGGACATGGTCCTGGTGACATAGCCGAAGCCGTCGGCGCCCAGGTTGGCGCCTTGCTGGAGGATCACCCGATTGCCGATAATCACATAGTCTGCGATCTGGCAGCCCGGGTGGATGAGGCAGTCGGCTCCGATCGTCACTTTGCCACCGATCACGGTGTTGGCCATTACTATGGTCTTCGAGCCGATCTTGGAACCGGGACCGATGACGACATTTGGTCCGATGGCGGCATCGGAGGCTACCTCGGCGCTCGGGTCGACCACGGCCGTATCGTGGATGCCGGGCTCGGGGTAGAAGCGCGGCGGCGCCAGGAATGTGCAGATTTTTTGAATCGCCAGCTTGGGCCGCTCCACCCAGATGAGAACTTGCTTCTCGCTCTTGCTCCCGGTGTCGTTGGGGGTGATAAGAATTCCGGCCTTGCAGTCTTCCAGCCTTTTGAGGACCGCTCTGTCGGTGGCGAGAGCGACATCATCGGTGGTAGCGGCAAACGGATTGACGGCGACGCCGGAGACTCTATGCTCGGCATCTCCCTTGACCTGACCGCCGATAACGGCGGCGATCTGCCCTGCGCTCATTGGCTGTGGAAGCTTCATCAGGCTCTCTCTCGTCCTCTCTTAGACATCAAGCTTAGACATCAAGAACGGCGGTGTCACCTTCTGGCACCGCCGTCATCTCGCTTATTCCGTGGTCCCTGCAATCGATCCCATCACTTCGTGGTGGTGGGTTTGGCGCTCGCAGCGGGTTTGGTGGCTGCCGCAAGTCTGCTGACGACGCCCTCGGTTATATCGAGACCGCCCATGAGGACTGTGCTCTTATCGAGGACTGTTTCGAGATTCTTGTTCTTGGCCTCAGCCTTGACGGCATTGTCGAACTGATCGAGGATTTCTTTCTGCTCGGCGAGGAACTTCTTCTGGTAGTTCTCGAGCTCTTTGTTGATCTCGCCCTGGAGTCGTTTCTGGAGGGCGCTCAGCTCGGCTTTGGGCTTATTGGCTTTCTGAGCCGCTTGATACTCTTTGTTGCCGCGCTCGATGAGCTTGTGGATTCTTTCTTCTTCTTTCTGCGCCTGGTCCTGAAGCTCCTTGATCTTCGGGAACTTCTCGTAGACCACTCTCGTGTCGACGATTCCGAGCTTGGCTTTGGCGTCGGGCGCCTGGGCGTTCGCGTTCATGAAACCGGCTCCGCCGGCGGCAATGGCCAGGGCGCTTACGAGAGTGATGGATTTGCGGGTGCTGAGCATGCTTTTCTCCGTCTTCTTGGTGGACTCTTTTAAGTAGTCTGTCTAGTCGCGTCAATACTCGCCAGTGGGCTCATCTTACACCATTGAGCGCGGGCTTATCCTGTCGGTCTGTCTAACGTATTTAAAACTTCTCTCCAAATCCGACGGTCAGACGCGGCATCAGGCTGCCGGTGGCGGCCTGGAGGAAGGGGATGCCGTAATCGAGCCGAACCAGACCGAGCATGGGCATCTTGATCCTGAGCCCGATGCCGACGGCTCCTCCCATACTGCCCCGCCCCAGGAGGCTGTTGGTGACGCCGTTGCCGCCCACGCCACCGACATCGATGAAGCCGGCGATTTTGACATGCTCGTCGATGGCTTTCACGACTTTATTGTCGCTCTTGGGCAGAGGCAGGCGGGTACGAACTTCGGCAGTGGCCATGAGCATGGATGAGCCGGTGCCCAGGTCGGAGAACTGCCTGTAACCGCGGATGCCGTTCCAGCCGCCGAGACGGTACTGGGCGAACTGGGGGATGCCGCCCAGGGCCGAGCCTCCCTGGGCGTTCAAGGCCAGGGTGGTGGACTTGCCCAGGGGGATGAATTTGCTCACGCTGGCACCGGCTTTGACGAAGCTGGAGCCGGAAAGACCGAGGGACGGGCCCGCCGATACCCGGGCATAGGTTCCCTTCGTGGGGTCTATGTATGCGTCTCTGGTGTCATAGGTGACCGAGGGATTGAGGGTCATGAAAGTGCCGCCCCGGAGCTGGTCCTCCCTGACCTGTCCGGCAAGCTGCTCGGCGCCGGCCAGGGTGCTGGCTCTGCCGAGCTGGAGCGCCCGGCTGGCCATGTTGTCGAAAGTGGAGGCGGTGTTGAAGTAGCTGCCGAGATCTCTGAGGTTGGTGTTCTCGCCCAAAAGACCGAGATTGAGGCGGAAATTCTCCTTGAACGGCCGGGAAAGAGTCACCGAGCCGCCCAGGGTGCGCTGGGCGGCCTGGTCGATCATGAGGCTGGTGTAATTGCGCCCGAATCCCGACACCGAAAGCGATGTCTTGGTGCCCTTCAGGCTCGGCTCGGTCCAGTTGGCCTCGAGCTGGTAGGTGCGCTGGTTGGGGAGATAGGAGGTGCCGCCGTTATTGAGAGAGTTCGAGACGTTGTTGAAAATTCCGGAGCCGACCTGGGAATTGAAAGAGACTATCTGGCCCTTGCCCCGGAAATTGGCATCCGAGAAGCTCAGAGAGCCGAAAGGACCGGCGATGGAGTCGACACCGCCGCCGATGCCCACCGAGCCAGTGCGCTTCTCGTCTACCTCGATCTTGAGGACGAATTTGTTGGGATCTTTCTCGGATGGCACCAGGCTCCGCCTGATGTCCTGGAAATAGCCGTTGGCAAAAAGCTTTCTGAGGTCGCTGGTGAGCTGCGCCTCGTTATAGGTGGTGCCTTCCTTGAGCCGGAGGTTGTTGCGGATTATGAAATCCTTGGTCTTCCGGTTGCCCGAGATCTCGATCTTCTCGACCTGACCTTCGTTGATGGTGAGGCTGACGCTGCCATCCGGGAATTCCTTGACATCGGTGACCCGGGCGAGAACATAGCCCTTGTCGTGATACATCTGCTCGAGCTTCTCGATGGAGCCGGAGAGGTGCGAGAGGTTCTGGGGCTTGCCGAGCTGGTCGGCGAAGATCTTGGATATATCCTCGGTGCTCACCATATCGTTTCCCTGGAAGGAAAACTGGGTCACCGGGGCGTTCTCCTGCACCCGGATCTTGAGGAGCACTCCGCCGCCTGAGAGCTCCGGCACCACCTGGAGGGACTTGTCGTCGAAATAGCCCATCTCGTTGATGGCTCTCAGATCCTCCACCACCTGGCTGCGGTCGAATGAGTCGCCGCGCTTGGTCTTGAGCACATTGGTGATGTCCTCGGTGGCCACCAGGCGATTGCCTTCGATCCTTATGTCATCGACTTTCAGACCCGTTCCGGTTTCCGGGGACTTTTCCTCGCTTTTCGCTTCGGGCTTGCTTTCGGAGTTGTCTTCGATGATCTCGTCGTCCTCGATCTCGACATTGAACAGGGGGCTCTCCTGAGCCCGGGCAGGCGATACGCTGGCTACCGGCCCCAGGGCGAGCGAAAACGCCACGAACGACGAGAGCGCCAGAAGGACGTGTTTTTTCTCTGTAGCGGGTCTTCTGCTCTTATTCTTTGTCACTTCGAACTCCGAGCGTATTCTAACATGACAGCCCGGCATGCCAAGGTGTTCCCCGTCGGCCTTCCGAGCTCCGGGTTGTCATGAGGCGTTTCGGCGGCGCCATGCAGGGAGGCTGCAATCAGGCAGACCGTCTATTAAATAACGCTCATAGCTTAATAATGAAAGCGGCGGTTTTACGTCGCCGGCTCTCTCACGAGTTGAACCACTTCACCGGATACGGTTCCATGTTCACATTCACCTGCTTGATCTCGGTGTAGGCCTCGAGACCGAAGGTACCGAGCTCTCTGCCCCAGCCGCTCTGCTTGTAGCCGCCCCAGGGACATTCGTTGTAGGTGTTGTGATAGCCGTTGACCCAGGTGATACCGGCTCTCAGTGACTTGATCACACGGTTGGCGCGGGTGATGTCGTTGGTGAAGACTGCCCCGGCAAGACCGTATTGCGTATCGTTCGCCAGCTTGATTGCCTCTTCCTCGCCGGAGAATTTCTGAAGCACTGCCACCGGTCCGAAGATCTCCTCCTGGACGATGCGCATGTCCGGTCTGGTGTCGGTAAAGATAGTCGGATTGACATAATAGCCGTTGCCGAACCTGCCGCCTTCCGGTCTGTCGCCGCCGGTGACCAGCTTGGCGCCTTCTCTCTTTCCGATCTCGATATAGTCCATCACCCGCTTGAGCTGTGTCTCGCTTACCAGAGGACCCATCTCGGTTTCGGGATCGAGACCGGGGCCGACATTGATCTTCCTGGCTCTTGCCGCGAGGCGTTTGAGGAATTCGTCATAGACCGAGTCCTGGACGAGCATTCGCGAGCCTGCCGAGCAGACCTGACCGGCATTGCAGTAGATGGCGAAGAGGGCGTAGTCCACGGCTGTGTCGAGATCGAAATCCTCGAAGACGATCAGGGGCGATTTGCCGCCGAGCTCCAGAGTGACTTTCTTGAGGTTGGACAGAGCAGCCTGGGCGACGGACTTGCCTGTCTTGACACTACCGGTGAAGGCAACTTTGTCCACCAGCTCGCTCTCGGCGATCACATGGCCGACGGCGCCGTCTCCCAGGACGATGTTGACTACGCCGTTGGGAAGACCGGCTTGCTGAAGGATCTCAGCCAGGATGACGGCCGAGAGCGGGGTGTACTCGGATGGCTTGAGCACGCAGGTGTTGCCGGCGGCAAGGGCCGGTGCCAGCTTCCAGGCAGCCATGAGAAGGGGATAGTTCCAGGGGATTATCTGCCCGCATACGCCTATGGGCTCGCGTACGATTGATGTCACCGATGGTGCCGGCACGTCCACTGTCAGACCGGAAGGCTTGGTTGCCAGACCGGCATAATAGCGGAAGCAGGCGGCGGCGTCATCCACGTCGTAAGAGGCCTCGCGGACAGGTTTGCCGCAGTTGAGAGTCTCGATCTCGGCGAGCTCCTCGCGTCTTTCCTCGATGAGGTTGGCGACGGTGAAAAGCAGGGCAGCCCTTTCGGCAGCGGGAGTGCGCGGCCAGGGTCCTTCGTCGAAAGCTTTGCGAGCCGCTTTGATAGCCTGCTCGACGAGCGCCCTGTCGGCTTCCTGCACTTTCGTCAGGACCTTGCCGTCGGCAGGGTTGGTGAGAGTCCTCTCGGAAGCACCGTCCCGGAAATTACCGTCGATCCAGAGCTGCCATTTGCGGTTCAAATCGACCTTGGGTGCCGTCAGTGTTTCAGTCATCACCTGCGACCTCGCGAGTTAGGTAGGCGTATCGTATATATGAAACGACAATGATATCACGCAGGATTAATTGAATTGTGGCAAAATAGCTATTCTTGTAGCTCTGCAGCCCTGTAGCCCTGCCAGGAGTCGAAATTGCCGGTATCTGCCCGAAACCTGATTGCTTTTGCAGCCTCGATCGTGGTTTCCCTTCTGCTTGCTGGTTCTCAACAGGAAGCGCATGGCCAGCAGCCAGGGACCGGGGAAGCGGCGAAGAAAGAGGTGGACGCTCTCAAGGCGGCGGTTACCGCCGGCAAATACCGCGATGCACTGAAGCACGCCCGCAAAGCCATTCTTCTCGATCAGCGCAATATGACCGCTCATTATTTTCGGGGCGTCGCCCACCAGAAGCTCGGTGAGTTCATCTCCGCCGAAGGGGAGTTCATGGTGGTCTCTCGGTACGGGGAAGGCAAGCTCAAAGATGACGCCAAGAAGGCGCTCGGCGATCTGGCCAGGGTGAAGCGCAAACCCACCGTTCTCGATTTCTACACGGACTGGTGCGTGCCCTGCAAGGAGATCGCTCCATTCATCGAAGAAGCCGAAGACAAGTACGGCAAAAAGGTCTGTTTCGAGCGCATGGACGGCATGACTCCGGGAGTGCGGATTCTATTCGACACTTACAAAGTCGATGGGTTTCCGGTGCTGATCCTTCTGGACAGCAAGAAAAAGCAAGTTGACCGGCTCGACGGCAAACAGAGCCGAGACGTGATTCTCTCGGCGATTGCCGCTATAGCGAAATAAGAGGCTCGATGAAAAAGGCGTACCCGGGCTCGTTTGTCACCCTCGAAGGTCCTGAAGGGGCGGGCAAGACGACTCAGGTCAAGTTGCTTGCCAAGGAGCTCGATTCACTGGGGATCAAGCATGTGGTCACCAGAGATCCGGGGGGAACGCCCCTCGGCCGAAAAATTCGCAGGATATTGCTTTCCAACGAGAATACCGTCGTCCCCATGGCCGAGCTGCTTCTCTACCAGGCGGACCGCGCCCAGCACGTGGAGGAGCTCATCAGACCTTCCCTGGAAGACGGGTGCGTAGTGCTTTGCGACCGGTACACCGATTCGACGGTGGCTTATCAGGGCTACGGGCGCAATATCGATCTGGCACTTATAGACCAGCTCAATCAGATGTCCACCGGCGGGCTGAGACCGGATCTCACCATCCTCTTCGATATCGAGAGCGGTGACGGGCTGTCGCGCTTGCATCCGGGCGGTCATGACCGGATGGAAAAAGAGGCAATCGACTTCCATCACCGGGTCAGGGAAGGCTATCACAAGCTCGCCGAGGCAGAGCCCCGACGCTGGCGGATCCTCGATGCCTCGAAAGCGCTATCGGTGGTCCAGGACGAGTTCAGGCGCATCCTGGTGGAGAGTCTGGGCAAGAAGCATCCCCTGGCTCCGCTGCTCGAAGGCAGTTGATCTCAGCGGTTGAGACGCCAGGAGAGGTCGTTGCCCACCTGCTCGAGATCACGTCTGAGCTGGGCCTCATCGGACGGATCCAGGGTGCCCCCGCCCGAGACTCTCAGGCTGCGCTCTTTGGTCTGCAGGTCTTTGATACGACGACTGATATTGGTGATGTCCCTTTCCTGAAGCTTGCTGCTCTTCTTGTTCTCTTCGAGAAACTTCTCCATGTCGGTGAGCGCTACCGAGACTGGTGGCAGGGCCGGCGCCGGCGCTTCCGCCTGTTGAGGAACGATCAGGACTGGCATGGGATAAGCGTAGACGAATCCTGCCGGACGAGGAGCCCAGGGATAATAGTAGCCTGAGGGCGCTTTCCACATGGGCAGGTTGGTGCGCCCGCAGGGAATGTTGTAGAAGCCTCCACCGGTGGAGAGAGGCATGCCGAAGGCTGGATAGTTGATCCCGTGGCTGTAGGGGTTGGGATTGTAGAAGCCGGCGCTGCGGTTATAGGGGTTGTATCCATAAGAATTGAAGCCGGCTCCCGGAACGGAGTTGAGCTGCTGGCCTCCGGGATTGACACCGAAGCTCTGGGCTTCAGCCGCCTGAGCCAGGGTCGCCCCCAGAATCAACGCGACTATGATATTTCCGGTTCTCATGGCTTTCTCCCGACCAGGGCTCTTACCCTAATTGATAGCACAAAATGCTCAGGCGCTCTTGGAGGCGGTACCGGATGACGGCTTGTCGGAGGACCCGAACCACTGGTAATTCATCTCTTCCCCGATAACCGGGATGCTGGCCATGCACCAGAAGACGATGAAACCGATGGAGTGGACGTTGTAATTGCCGGTATCGGGCAGACCGCCGGTGAATGCGAAGCTGAGGACTCCGGGCATGCCCACCACCAGGCAGGCGATGGCGACTTTGCGGCTGGCTGCCAGGAGAGGCTTGCCGAAGCGGTGATTCCTGCTTTTCAGGAGATACCCGACAATCCCGATGAGAGCCGCCACGATCATGCCATGGACGGCAGCATCGAAAAGAATATGGCAGATTACGGCGTAGGCCGCCTGGTTGATTGTTGCCAGGGTCTCTTTGAAATTAAAGGTCGGGTCCGGTTCCATGGCGAAATGATAGCCAATCCGGCTCTTCAGTTCATTTGCTCAATTTCAGATCTCGCCTAGCTGTCTGTTCGGCGGCCGGTCGACCCGGTCCCGGCGCTGCCGGATAGAGCCCGGCCCAGATTCAGATAAGCCCGGGCGAGATCAGGGTCGAGCTTGATGGCTTCCCGCCAGTGCTCGATGGCTTCGGCTTTCTTTCCGGATTTGAGTAGAGCCTGACCGAGATAATCGTGGGCGGAGGCGTCCCGGGGGTCGGCCTCGATTGCTTTGCGGAAGGCCTCTCCGGCCTGGCTGTAGAGGCCCGCCTCGAAAAGGGCGGCTCCCAGATTGAAATGAGCCGGACCGTAATCGGGCTTGAGCTTGAGGGTCTGGCGCCAGACATCCAGGGCCTCCTTTTGTCTTTTAAGATCGTAAAGGACCACCCCCAGATTGTTTCTGGCTTTATAGCAGGCCGGGTCGATTTTCAGGGCTTTCTCGAGGACCAAAGAGGCCTCGCCCGGGTGCTTCATCTTCCAGAGAACCACTCCCAGGCTGTTCATATACTCGGTGTTCTCGGGAGCGAGATCGACCAGTCCGTTCAGGGTTCGGCGAGCATCGTCCAGCCTGCCCAGGGATTCCAGGCATTTCGCCTGACGGTAGGCGAGGGAGGGGCTCCTGTCTCCGTGGCGGGCGGCGCTGGCGTACTCGCTGAGGGCCTGATCATAACGCTTGAGAGCCCTGAGGCTGTCCCCCAGGTCCCGGTAATACTCGGGATTGTCTCCCCTGTCCCTGATGGCTTTCTGATAGGCTTCCACCGCTGCCTGGTGATCGTTCCTGAGGGCGAGTATATGCCCGAGATTGAACTGGGCTGCCGGATAGATCGGCTTGAGATGCAGGGCTTTGTAACAGGCCTCCAGGGCCGAGTCATTGTCGCCGGCAGCCAGACAGGAAGTTGCCAGGTTGTTATAGAGCTCGGCTCGCAGCGGGCTGAGCTCTATCGCTCTGCTCAGCTCCCTGATGGCCTCCTGCGGCCTGCCTGCTTTCTTGAGACAGACGGCCAGATTGTTCCTGGCTTCGACATTGCCCGGATCATTCTGGAGGACCTGGCGGAATTTTTCGATTGCCTCATCCAGCCTGCCCGAGCCTGCGTGCTCGAGACCGGACTCGATGAGCCTGTGCGCCGCCTCTGCCAGCGCCTCCGGCGACTGGAAGAGCAGGCAGGCTGCGGTGGCGATTAGAGCGGCAGGAGCCAGGGCTTTCATAAGATATGAAATTTATGATCTTTTGCCGGTCGGCGCAACCACCTTTCCAGGTCTGCTAGCATGTTGACTGCTCACAGATCGACGGAGTTTTCCCAATGCCAGTGCCAAAGACGTTTCGCTCCAGGGTGGCCCTTCTCATCGGGCTCTGCCTGATGATGCCTCTTGCAGGAAATGCCGACGCCTCGGGCAAACCAGGGCGCGCCGAGAAAATGGTGATGAACCTTCGCTACGGCAACGGTAGTGCCGGTTTCTATCTGCTCGAGGCGATGCGCCTCTCCAAGGAGATGGATAAGGATCTGCGCAAGGCGCTATATCAAGTGCGGGAAGTCGACAAGTCCTACGCCAAGTCCAGGGGCAAGCCCGACAGCAGATTTCTCGAGCCCGCCGCCATCAAGATCGTGCAGTGCCAGGAGCGCAGCGATCAGCTTTCCAAAGAGTTGAAAGACTCTTTTCTGGAGCTCAAGGAATCAATCAATCAGACCCTTGTCTCCGGAGCCATGGAAAAATAAGAGCACTGTCCGCATGCACGAGATCCGGAGGAGCGCTCCTGATAGCGCTCGGGCTCTGCACCGCCTGTGGTGCCGACCTCGAGAAAGTCGTCAGAGAGGCGAGCGATTCAACCAGAGTCACCACCCTGGCTCCCGCTGACGAGAGCGAGCTCACCATGGAGCTTGCCGGCAATATACTCAGTCATGCCGCCGAGTCGATCTCGAAGGGCGAGAAAGTCATGGCGATCCTGGGCTACGATACTGCCGCTGGCCGAAAAATGCAGCGAGTCGAGGCCGCCAGCGCCCAGGAGGCGAAGGCTATCGGTGAGGCCAATCTGGATGCCAATTCGATGCATTCGCTTCGAGCCGTTCTGCTTTATGCGGACGACACGACTGTTTGGATAAAGACACGCAGCTACAGCCAGGGACGGCAGCCGGCGCTTCTCGTCCTACCTTACAGACCGGCGGCGGCAGGCTTGCTGCTCGGCGACCCCGTTTTCCGCGAAGGCGCGGCACCGGAGGAGACGGCAGGATTTCTCAGGGCGTTACAGCGCGGTATAGACTCGTACGCGCCCGGCGCTTCGGTCCTGGACAAATTCTGAGTCAGAGATCCTCGGGAGTGCCCAGCTCCTGGCGAGGATAGAGATCGTCATTGAAACAATTCGGCGTGGTGGCATTCTTGTAAGGCGAAGCTTTCCTGGCCATCGCCAGGAGGTCGCCGAGAGTTTTCTCGGGGTCGATCTCGGCGTCTCTGTAATACCTGTCACTGAACGGATCGCTCCAGCGTCGCCTGATCTTGCTGATATCCACTTCGATGGGCTCATTGCTGCCGGCGAGAATCGGACCGAACTCCACGCAGTATGGGAATACGGCGGTGAAGCTGTTATAGGTCCGGCGATTGGGAGACCATGTGATTGCAAGACCGCCCGGCTTCAGGTGATTTTTCACAAGGCTGAAGTACTCCCTGGAGTACACATTGTTGGAATAGGCGCTTTGCGGTCGCAGAGCGTCGGCTTCGAGCACATCGAACTTCTTGCCTTGCTCGGCGATGAAGCGGCGACCGTCGGCGAAATGGAAGCGGATTCGGGCATCGCTCAGGAGGTTGGTCAGCGATCGGTAAGACATTCTGGGCTCGAGCTCTTTGAGGGCATCGATCTGCGAAGAGATGATCTCGATGCAATCGATGGACCGGATTTCCTTTCTCCCTCCGGCAGAAAAGACCGTGGTTCCGGAACCAAGCCCGATTATTCCTATGTCTTTCGGTGCCGGGTGCAAGAAGATCGGCAGCATACCAAGTTGAGTATGGATCGCCGAGACGTTGAAGGGCAGGAAAGCCTGGCCCAGCCCATTGACGAACACGCTGTTGACGCCTTTGAAATAGCCTCCCATGCTCGTCACCGAAGTCACCCCGGCGGCGGACTCTTTGACGATTATCTCGTGGGGGGCGACACCATGGAGCCTGGCCCAGAAGACCCGGTGTTTCGGAATGGACACGAAGGTGAAAGCTACCGCGGCCAGGCCGAGGGCATAACCGCCTATCCGAAAGGGAATTCTCATGCCATGGGATCGAATGTGCCAGAAGAGAAAGACGAAGGTTCCGCCGATGGCGACCACGATCTTCAGAGAAGCGCTGGTCCCCAGGACTCCCAGGGTGAAAATTCCCACCAGTATCGTTCCGATCGTGGCGCCGGCGATGTTCGCGAACTGCAGCCATCCCACACGCCTGCCTATGCTCTCCATGTCGGTATGCACCGCTTTCTGAAGGAGAGGAAAGCTGGCTCCCATAGCCATTGTCGGAGGAAGGATGAGGAGACCGGCGACGACCACATAGAGCATGAAAAAGGTCGGATCGGGCGAGGAGAGCGAGCTCCAGTCCATGGGCTCGTAGGAGCTCAAATACTTCTTTACCGGCGCCAGCCACGGAGCACTGTCGGTGCAGTTGAGAAGAACCGACACGGACAGACCGCTATAGAGGGTGACGAATGCTTGCAGACCGAGAAAGCTCAAAAAAGGTTTCGGCAATCTGTCCACCCTGGCCAGTCCGAGAAAAGTGCCTGCGGCGAGTCCTGTGAGATAGAGAAAGAGCAGCCAGGAGAATGTGAAACTGTTCGACTTCAACATCACTCCGAGCATCCTGAACCAGATCAGCTCGAGTGCAAGCGCCGTCAGTCCCGACAGGCAGTAGATTAGCGGATAGATACCGAAAGCGCGGGGGCTTTCCTCGATCTTCCGGGTCGAAAGCAGGTCATGCTGTTCTTCCCGGGACTGAAGGCTGACCAGCATAGAACCCAGAGCAGTCGCCACATTCAGTATCGCTGCTATGCAAAGGGCGCCGGTGATCCCGAAAAAACGCATGAAGAGGACCGTCGAGCAAATGGCGCCGGCGGCTGCACCCAGGGTGTTGACACCGTAGAGAAGTCCGATCTTGCGACCGGCGGATTGCGTGTCTGCGATAAGCGCCCTGGAGAGAAGCGGCAGGGTCAGTCCCATGCAGAAAGTCGGAAGGATGAGGGCCAGGCAGGGCAGGACGAGGGACATCGGCCCGTAGCCCAGATCACGGCTGAGCACCGGCAGGAAATCGTAGAAAAGGGTCTTGCTAGCCAAACCGAAGGCAGCGATGATTATCTCGGTTATAGCAAAGATTGGTATCAGGGCGCTTTTCTTGACTCGATCAGCGATATAGCCTCCGGCGGCGCTTCCGGTACCGAGACCGATCATGAAAGCGCCGACCACTACCGAGGCGGCGAAGACGTCTATGCCCAGAAAGAGACCAAGCAGGCGTTGCCATGAAATCTGGTAGACCAGGGCGGAAAAGCCGGATAGAAAGAAAAGAACCGCAATCGGTAAAGAAAGCCAATGGACCTTCATGGGTGCTCCCTGTGCCTGCAAGTTCGATAGCAATAATTTCTGGCTCCGACAGGACTCGAACCTGTAACCTGGCGATTATGAGTCGCTCGCTCCACCGTTGAGCTACGGAGCCGTCTCGAGCCCCTTTTTATACCAGGTTGAGAGCACGATGATCCAGTTTATTTGACTTTGTTTGGAGTCATGTGTTTTTCGATGAAATCGGTGGTCGCGTGGCCTTCCTGGAAGACCTTGTGGGCGAGCACGAGCTGGTGAAACGGGATGGTGGTCTTGATGCCGGTGATGGCATATTCATCGAGAGCCCGTTGCATCCTCTGTATCGCTTCCTGGCGGTCGGCACCCCAGGCGATGAGCTTGCCCACCAGGCTGTCGTAATAAGGAGGGATCACATAGCCGGGATAGCAGTGGCTGTCCACCCGCACCCCGGGACCGCCGGGCGCGATATATGCATCGACGCGACCGGGGGAAGGCAGGAAATTGCGCTCCGGGTCCTCGGCGTTTATCCGGCATTCGATCGCGTGACCGCGTATGTCGACGTCGCTTTGCTTGATCGAAAGCGGCATTCCGGCGGCGACTCTGATCTGCTCTTTGACCAGATCGATGCCGGTGATCATCTCGGTGACCGGGTGCTCGACCTGGATCCTGGTGTTCATCTCCATGAAATAGAACTTGTCGTCCTTGAAGATGAACTCCACGGTTCCGGCGCCTTCGTAATTGATCTCCCGGGCGGCGAGAACCGCCGCGTGACCCATCTGCTCGCGCAGCTCCGGGGTGAGGGCCGGGCTGGGCGACTCTTCCACGAGTTTCTGGTGGCGTCTCTGCACCGAGCAATCGCGCTCTCCGAGGTGGATGCAATTGCCGTGCTGATCGGCCATGACCTGGATCTCTACGTGCCTGATCGGCTTCAGATATTTCTCGATATAGATGCCGCCGTTTCCGAAAGAGGCCGCTGCTTCGCTGCGCGCCGAGGTGAGGGCGGCGCCGAGCTGGGCTTTGTCGGTGGCTACGCGCATGCCTCGTCCGCCACCGCCGGCAGTGGCCTTGATGATGATCGGATAGCCGATCTCGTCAGCCAGGCTGAAAGCTTCCGCCTCGCTGGTGATCAGACCTTCGCTCCCCGGCACCACCGGCACGCCGGCTTTTTTCATGGTTTCCCGGGCCGATGACTTGTCCCCCATCGAAGTGATGGCGCTGCGGCTGGGACCGATGAATTTGATCCTGTGCTCCTGGCAGATCTCGGCGAAATTGGCGTTCTCGCTCAGAAAGCCGTAGCCGGGGTGGATCGCGTCGGCGCCGGTGACCACGGCTGTCGAGATCAGGGCCGGTATGTGAAGATAGCTGCGCTGGGAGGAAGGAGGTCCGATACAGTAGCTTTCGTCGGCGAGCTTGACATGCAGCGAGTCCGCATCGGCTTGCGAATAGACCGCGATAGTATGGATGTCGAGCTCCTGGCAGGCTCTGATGACCCTGAGGGCGATCTCGCCCCGGTTTGCGATCAGTACTTTCTCGAACATCGGCTTTAGCCTTTGGGATCGACGAGGAACAGGGGTTGACCGTATTCGACGGTGGTGCCGTTGTCCACCAGGACCTTGATGATCTTGCCGCTCACTTCGGAGGGCATGTCGTTCATGAGCTTCATGGCTTCGATGATGCAGACAGTATCGCCTACCGAGACATGATCGCCTATGTCGACGAAAGGACGCGATTCCGGTGACGGCGAGCGGTAGAAAGTACCGACCATGGGAGAGGTTATATGGATATAGCCGTTGCTCTCGCTCTGGGAAGGGGGGCTGGGCTCGGGGGCGGTGCGGACCGGCTGCGGAGCGGGAGGCGCTGCTGTCGCAGCGGGCTCGACTTTCACCTCGTCGGTCTTTACGACGATCGGCTTGGGAAGCAGCGCGCTTGTCTCAGCCAGCACCGGGGGCGATTTCTTGACGGTGATGCGCTGATCGCCGAACTCGATGGTCAGCTCGGTGACCTCGGTGGCGCTCACCACGGCGAGAAGCTCACGAATTTGGTCTAGATCTATCTTCACAGCAGTTCTTACACCCTCGTGACGTACTTTCGGGTACGGGTGTCGACTTTCACCCGGTCGCCAATCTTGATGTGGAAAGGCACGGTGATGACAGCGCCGGTCTCGAGGGTGGCAGGCTTGCCGCCACCGGAGCTGGTATCGCCTCGCTCATCCGGCGCCGTGTCGGAAATCTCGAGCTCGACGGTTGTGGGAAGCTCGACACCGATGACGCGTCCATCGTGCCTGAGGACCGTGATACCTTCGAGACCTTCTTTGAGGAACTCGGCGACGGTGCCGATTTGATCCGGGGCGAGCTCCATCTGCTCGAAATTCTCGGTGTCCATCATGGTGAAGTTTTCGCCGGCTTTGAAGACATATTGCATGTCCGATTTCTCGATGACCGCTGCGGGAAGCTTTTCACCGGCTCTGAAAGTGGCTTCCAGTGAATTGCCGGTCTCAACGTTCTTGAGCTTGGTGCGTACGAAGGCCGATCCTTTACCCGGTTTGACGTGCATGGCTTCAACGACTTGCCAGACACCGTTGTTGTAGAGGATCGTTACGCCAGGGCGGAAATCATTGGATGAAATCATTTGAGTGAATATTCCCGTTGAAATGTCGAAAGGTGGTAGTCAAGGGAAGCCGAGCTTCCTGCTGATCTTCCTGCTGATCTTGCTGCCGATCTGCGGACGTTGGCAGATTTTATCATCTGAGCCGGACAGTGCATTCAATGTTATATGTTTGCGAACTTGATATTTCTCTATATAGATCGGCAGTAACCTTGAGAGGGGGAGACAAAGCCCGTTATAATCCCATTTCCCGCAATTTTGCGGAGCCGAGCCCCGCCCCTGAAATATTGAAAATATGCAAAAAACATCGACCCGGGAGACATCCGAGAGCATGCTGGCCAGCGGCCCCTATGATCCCAAAAGCGTAGAGACCCGCTGGACCGAGTTCTGGCACGAGAATCGCCTTTTCGATCTCGAGATCTATCCGGAGCGACCGCGTTTCTCCATTGCCCTGCCGCCTCCGAATATCACCGGCAACCTCCATATGGGGCACGCTCTCAACGGCACCCTGCAAGATGTCCTCATCCGTCTCAAGCGCATGCAGGGCTACGACGTGCTCTGGCAGCCCGGCACCGATCATGCCGGGATCTCGACCCAGATGGTTGTCGAGAAGCAGCTCCGCAAAGAGCACGAAGAGAAGATGAAGAACACTCCTCAGGGCGAGCGCAAGCCTTTCAGCCGCCATGACCTGGGCCGGGAGAAATTCGTCGAGCGTATCTGGGAGTGGCGCAGCCAGTACGGCAACCAGATCATGAACCAGTACAAAGCCCTCGGGGTCAGCTTCAACTGGGATCGCATCGCTTTCACCATGGACGAGACCTATGTAACGGCGATTTACAAAGTTTTCGTCGCCCTCTATAAGGAAGGGCTCATCTACCGGGGCAATCGTGTCACCAACTGGTGCCCCCGCTGCCTCACCAGCCTCTCTGATCTCGAGGTCGCGCACGAGGAGATCAAGGGCCACCTCTATCTCATCAAATATCCCCTGGAAGACGGCAGCGGTCATCTCACCGTCGCCACCACCAGACCCGAGTCCATGTTCGGCGACGTGGCCGTGGCCGTGCATCCGGAAGACGAGCGGTACAAGAGATTCGTCGGCAAGAAAGTGAGACTGCCGCTTACCGATCGACTCATTCCGGTAATCGCGGACGATTATGTTGACCGCGAGTTCGGCACCGGGGCCTTGAAGATCACTCCCGCCCACGACGCCAACGACTGGGAGGTCGGCCAGCGTCACAAGCTCGAGCAGCCGGTCTGCATCGACGAGCACGGCAAGCTCATGGACAATGAGTTCGTTCCGGAGAAGTATCGCGGCGGCGATCGATTCAAAGTAAGAAAAGAGACCCAGGCAGACCTCGAGGAGCAGGGCTTCATGCAGGAAGTCCAGGACTATACCCACGGGGTAGGGCACTGCGAGCGGTGTAGCACCGTGATCGAGCCGTATCTCTCCGACCAGTGGTATCTCTCCATGAAAGAGCTGGCCAAGCCGGCTATCGACGCAGTGGAAGAAGAGCGGGTGCGGTTCATCCCGGATCGTTACGCTGCCACTTATCTCGACTGGATGCGCAATATCCGCGACTGGAACATCAGCCGGCAGCTCTGGTGGGGGCATCGCATTCCGGTGTACACCTGCGCCGACTGCGGTCATGAGGACGCCTTCGAGCAGGCGCCGTCGGCATGCGACAGGTGCGAGTCGAAAAATCTGAATCAAGATGAAGATGTTCTCGACACCTGGTTCTCCTCCGCTCTCTGGCCTTTCGCCACCCTGGGCTGGCCGCAAGAAACAGACGAGCTCCATCATTTCTATCCGACCACGGTGCTTTCCACCGCCCGGGAGATCATCAATCTCTGGGTGGCGAGAATGATTTTCATGAGCTTGAAATTCCTGGGGACCATTCCCTTCAAGCATGTCCTCATCCACCCGGTCATTCAGACCCCCGACGGCAAGCGGATGTCCAAGTCCAAGGGCAATGCCATCGATCCCATCGATATGATCGACAAGTACGGTGCCGACGCCAACCGTTTCTGGTTCGCTTCCATGGGTGTTAAAGGCGATCAGGACGTGCGTTTTCGCGACGAGAAGCTCGAGGAATACAAGAAATTCGCCAACAAGCTCTGGAACGCCGGCAAATTCGTGCTTAGCCAGCTCGAGAACTACGAGATCGAGCCGGTGGACCTCGCCAAGCTGAGCCTGGCCGATCGCTGGATCCTGGGCAAGTACAACGATCTCCTCGAGCATCTCGACAAGAGCTTCAACGACTATGATTTCGACGTGGCTGCCCGGGATCTCTATGAGTTCATCTGGGATCATTTCTGCGACTGGTATGTGGAGATCGCCAAGATCCAGCTCGACGGCGAAGGCGAGAGCAAGAGCCAGACCCGCAATGTGCTCTATGTGATCTTCGAAGGGCTTCTGAGAGCGCTTCATCCGATCATGCCATTCATCACCGAAGAGCTCTGGTCCTATCTGCCCAAGTCGGACTTCATGAGCTCGGTGCAGTCGATCATGTACGCGCCCTATCCGCGCCGGGACTATCGCGACAAAGATCATGACGCCGACGACGAGATGGATCACCTCATGAAAGTGGTGCGCTCGGTGCGTAATCTCAAGCAGACTTTCGATGTTCCCGCCAAAGTCGAGGCGGAGGTCTTCCTTCTTGTCGGGTGCGAGCAGGAGAGAAAAGTCCTGCTCGACAATGTCAAGTACGTGGAGCGTCTGGCCCGGGCCAATCCGGTCAATTTCCTGGCCGGCAAGGAGCAGCCTTCCGGGCGGGCCGCCTACGAGATTGTCTCGGAGACCACCATCTATTTGCCTCTCGAGAAGCTCATCGATGTCGAGAAGACCAAGGAGAAGCTCACCGGCAGGCTTTCCGCCAAGGAGAAAGAGCTGGAGAAAGTAGCCGGGCTCCTGAACTCGCCGAGTTTCAAGGACAAGGCGCCTCCGGACAAAGTGGAGAAGCAGGAAGCTCTGAAAGACGACCTCGAGAAGCAGATCGAGAGCATCCGCGCCCAGATGGCGGTTCTTTCCGCCTGAGCCGCCCGAAAATGCATCTCTTCCTAAGTGGCGCGGTCATTCGGGTCATTTCTTGCTATCATTTCTTGTTATATTGAATATTGACTGCCGCTGCAGGGTATTAAAGCCAGGTAGCTCGCGGACGCTCGGGATACACGGCATTATCTTCGGAGTCACTTTTCGACACTTCGACGCAGGAACTCGATTCGGTCATGTCCCGAAAAGACGACAATATCGATGAGCTCGAAAGGCTTCGAGCCAGGGTGAGGGAGCTGGAGCAGTCCCTTCGTATCTCCGAGCTGCCTGATACGGAGCTGGAGCGGGCTGTCCTGCGCGATCGCGCCCGGCGGCGCCGGGCCGAGACTTCGCATGACTTTTACGAGTCGCTGTTCGAGAGCTTCATGGACAGCAACGACGACGCGCTCTTCGTGCATGACGCCGGAGATGGTCAGATACTCTTCGTCAACCGCCGTTGCACCCAGATGCTCGGCTATCCTCGTGACATCCTTCATGGCGAGACCGTGGGCTTTTTCAGCCAGGGAACCGGGCCTTATACGGATGAGAGGGCTCTCGATCAGATTCATAAAGCCGCCAGGGACGGGAAGAACAACTTCGAATGGTGGTGTCGGGATTCCCAGGCGAGGCAGATGTGGGTAGACGTCAATCTCAAGTCGATGAATTCCAGGACTCGCAGGATGGTTCTTGCCCGGGTGCGCCATATCGGAATCTCCGACTGGTCGGATTTGACTCCTTTCGAGCTCGATGAGGAGCGCAAGAACCTCCACGAGCTGGTCGCCATGAATCGCAAGCTCCGCTTGCTCTCGGATGCCATACCCCAGATCGTTTTCATCGCCGATCCCATGGGCTCGGTGGTCTTCTGGAACTACCGCTTCTACGAGCTGACCGGATTGAGATATTCGCCGGAGCAGGCGGTCTCCTGGTTCGATCTGATTCATCCCGAGGACAGACCGGACTTCACTCGCGAGTGGATGCGCTGCGTGGCAAGCGGCGACACCTTCGAATACGAGTTCCGGCTGACCCGTGACCGCTCCAGACGCAACGGCTCGCCGCCCGTTTATCTATGGTTCCTGGCCCGGGCTGTGGCGTCGTTCAAACCGTCCGGCGCTATCGCCGAATGGTACGGCACTTTCACTCAGTGGAATCGCTGAGGGTTTTTCCGGAGACTGAGGGATCCTATACGGGCGCCGGCTCCATGCACTCCGGCGAGTCTGTTTTCGGAGAATTCACTATCTTCGAGACCGTGTAATAGTCGATCTTCTCGTCATCGTATGGTCCGATCAGAGAAAGAATCCTGGTTGGATCATCACCGGGCGCTCTCAGCCATTCATCCTCGATCCCCGGGCGGAGTATGGCGGGCATGCGGTCGTGCAGCTTTGCGATGGTCTCATTGGCAGAGACTGTTACTATGGTGCAGGTCCTGATTTTTTCGCCTTCAGGAGAGGTCCAGTCCTCATAGAGTCCGGCAAAGGCGAAGAGCTCGCCTGCTTTGAGCCTGATCCGCACCGGGGTTTTCTTGCCCTGGATCTCGGTCCATTCATAAAAGCCGTCTGCCGGGATCAAGCAGCGGCGCTTTTTGAAGGCATTCCTGAAAGTCGGCTTCTCGGCAATGGTCTCGGCCCGGGCGTTGATCATCGGTCTGATCTTCTTCGGGTCTTTCGCCCAGGAAGGAAGCAGTCCCCATTTGGAAGGCTGGATAATCCGAACCGGGCGTTCACCAGGAGTGTGCTCCTGCTCGATGATAATTGGCACCATTTGCGATGGCGCGATATTGTAGCGGGGCTCCCAGTCGAGCATCTCCTTTTCGATCTTGAAACGCTCGATGATCTCTTTGTGGCTGTGAGCGATTGTATACCGTCCGCACATGGGTGCAATGATAGCCGATATCTTTTCTTGGCAACCGCTGCTTTTCGGTGACTGCACCTGCACCTGGTTTAATGCCGACAGTCCGGCTCTTGTGAGAATATATTGTCTTCCAGGAAGCCCGGGTTTAGTATTTGCGCACCACCACAAGAATCACCGCCGTCATCTCGATTGGACTGGCTCTCGCTTTGCCGGTTACCGGCTCGGCTTCCTGCCGGGCCCAGACTGATGCTCCAGCACCGGATGTTTTGCTTACGATCAGTCCGGCTGCCGCGCCCGGCGGCGAGACAGCCGATTCGATCCCCCCGGAGAGAGCCTCCCACCCGCCGACCAGACCGGCCGAGGGCGACCGGCGCAGAATAATCGCCGGCAAGATCACACCGCCGCACGAAAAGCTGGCGCGCAAATCGCAAGAGCTGGACATATCGATCAACGCCTGCGAGCTTGCCGAGGCCTGGGGGCTGCTTCCCTATCTCGAGCGTTACTGCTCGGAGCCTGTGCCCAGGACCTTCGAGATGACCGAATTCCACATGAGGCATATGTTCGAGAAGCAGCGCCTGATCGAGACCGTGCTCGAGTATAGCTTCGATATCAAGCGCGCCCTCAACCAGATCGACCGCGAGATGTCGACGGCCATGCACGTCAAGGCTGTGCTGGCCGAAAAGCGCGATCGAGCGATCCGGCTGAACAGCTATGCCGACCTTGTGGCAGGCGGATTGACTGGTATCATGTCCGGTGCCCTCCGTCTGGGGGGTCTGGAGTTCGTCACTCCCGATGTCATCGATGTCGTCGAAGGCGTCATGGAAGGCAGCATTGCCGGCTGGGCGGTGAAAAGCAACAGCGGGCAGCGCAAGCTCAGCCAGGGCGTCCCCAATGTCCTGGCGCGCCTGATTTATCCGGATATGGAGAAGCATCCTGAATTCCCGGACAGCGTCTGGGAGTACCTCAATACGATCCCAGCCGGTTCGAAGAGCGGCATGAGCCGCAGAGAGACCATGGTGGACCGCTGGGAGTGCACCAAGTACTGTCTTATCCATAAGGGTCACAAAGCCAGGCATCACGAGCGGATGAAGCGGATCTCCGGGGTCAAGGAGGACGTCGTTCTCACCATCGATGTGCTGGAGGACCGGATTGCCATGCTCCAGGATCTGCGCTCGGAGATAAGCTTGATGGACAATTACCTGTCCGAGATCTTCTCGGTGGTTCGCCGCAAGAGCGGAAATTAGTGCTAAATTCCGGGAAAGACGGGAGGTAGCCCGCACTTTTTCAGGGTTCGCTCAATCCCGGAATCCTTGCCAACAGGCTCAGCAAAAGAAAGGAGGTACAGATTGCCCTGGTTCCTCGCCTCGGTTTGTTTGGCTGGAACAAGGGCTCATTGAATGTCAATTTCGTCTTGACGTGCCTGCCCGGGATGAGTAGGATCTGTCTATCCTATAATTATGCGCCCTTAGCTCAGCTGGATAGAGTGCTTGGCTTCGAACCAAGAGGTCGTAGGTTCGAGTCCTACAGGGCGCGAGGCTTTTAGAGAACAATTAGAAAGGCTGCTCGAGCAATCAGCGAGCGTCGTCACCCAGCAGGAGCCTTAACACTTGCAGTGACTTGTCGGTCCGCATTTCTTTATCGACGTAGACAGTCTGAAGATAGCTCGGGACGGTTACTACAAGGTAGAAACATCCACCGAAGAACAATAGCATGACTGCTATTGCGACGAATGGACTCTCCCAACTTTGTGGCGCCATCAGGTCTAGAACTTCCGGGGCTCGGTAAAATCTTGAAGAGGGCATAGCAGACGTCGTGTCGTTCTCGGGAGGGAATGATCAGCAGACTCCAGCCTTTCAATGTTAAACTCTATCCGACGCCCGCCGGAGGAGCTATATCGTGTTTAAGTGCGCATACTCGAGAATCGTTATGTCCGTTGTCGCCGCAAGCCTTCTGACCACCGCCGCGGAATCCCGGGAGTATGACGTGAGCCATATGCTCATCGCCGGTGGAAAGTCCACCGAAGCCGATGGTGCATCTCTTTCGACCACGGATCCGGACAAGTTCATGGCATTCTACTATTCCTCGATCAAGAAGGCCGACAAGCTTGACAAGCTGCTTCCCTTCTACACCAGAGCGCAACTGGACGACATGGACAGAATGAAAAAACAGGCCGGTACCGAGGACGGTATCGATATGGACGGGCTCATGCTCGAGATGCTCAAATCGGAGCAGCCCACCGAGGTGAGGATCTTGAGCGCCACGAGAGCCGCCGATCGTGTCGAATACAAGCTGGAGCCTGCCAACCTGCCGCCGGACAAACTCGCCCTCAAGGAGAAAGGCAATTTCACCATGACCGGCGAGCTGGTGCTGGTGAGAGAAGACGGCAAATGGAAAGTCTACAAAGATTACTGGCAGTCGCATACCAAAGACGATTCCGGCGAATTCAGCTCGAGCTTCGGCATCAATCCGGACAGGAAGAAGGAGAGAGAAGCTCAGGCCATCAGTGAGCCGCCATCTTTCGACAGCCAGTTCAGAGACAAGTTTTTCAAGGAATGGACCAGCGCATCTGGGAAGGGGAATGTCTATGTCGCCGTGCGCCTGGGTGACAACGGAGAGATCACCGAGTCCTATTTCATGAGCAAGGAAGCCGGGCAGGAAAAATCTGTCGAGGCAATCAAGGACTTCTTCAGCAAAGTAACCGATCTGCCGCCGCTTCCGGATGAGTTCAAATCCAAGCCCTACGCCTGGATGAGCTTCTCGTGGTCGGAGAAGGGCGCCCGGGCTATCTCCGGTCCCTACTTCGACGATGAGTTTCCCGACTGGGTCAGCAAGCAGCGCAGCGACAGCGTCAAATAGTATGCCACGGTCCATCAGGTTCTGCCTTGCGGAGTCATCTCAGGCGGATGTCCCTTTGCTGATTAGTCAATCTAATCGTTCACGTGGATAACCCAACTTCAGAGCTTGCTCGAAATCGGTATCGGCAAGCTTGTCCTCATGCAAAGCGCGGTAGCAGATTCCCCTGTTATAGTATGGGTAGCTGTAGGCAGGATCCAGCGAAATAGCCCTGGTCAGATCGCTGATTCCTTTCTGGTATTCTGCCAGGTCTGCCCAGGTCCGTCCCCTGTTGTTCCAGCCATGCACGCTTTCCGGTGCTTGTTCTATAGCTTCCGAAAAGTCCTTTTGCGCATCGTCATATCTGTGCAGATGTCTCAGTGCCCTTCCTCGATTGTTCAAAGCCGCTGACCAATGCGGTTTGAGCTTGAGAGCCCTGTCGTAGTCCTTAATGGCGTCTTCGTACTTCTGTAGTCGGTGCTTCGCGAACCCTCTGTTGTTCAAGGCGACCGGGTCGTTCGGATCGGACTTCAACAATTTATCGTATACCGCCTCTGCCTTTGCCCATTGCTTGGTGTCAAGAAGACTTCTTGCATCATCATCCTGCCGAGCCAGCGCCACTGGCGCCGATATCAACAGTAATACCGTTACGATTATTCGTTTCATCTATTTCTTTCGTCTAGCCGTAACCAGTCGAATCGTCAGGTCCGGATTGTACTCCACATGAAGCTGGTAGCTTCCCCTGTCGTAGATGTCGTATGACCAGGGAAACTTGCCTGCTATGGCGCTCTGCGATTTGAATGGATCCTTTCCCATCTTTTCTTTGACCGAATTCTGATCGTCCGACCAGGTCAGACCCTCCGGTAGATCGGAAAGGAAACGCTCACCATCGCGGGTATCGCCGGAGAAGAAATGAATGGAGTCGAGCCGTCCCTCTTTCTGGATCAGATCGAAGCCGGACTTCGCGTAGGCATAAAACTGGATATCCGAGCCTCGCATTCCTTCGATTTTCGGCTCTTCTTTCGAGTATTCCGATACGGCTCGGATGAAATCTTCATCCAGCTCTTTTTCTATGAACGAAATGAGAAAGCCAGTGAAATCTTTCATGTCAACTCCCGAGCGCTATTTTCAGATAGCCGCGATTGCGTCCGGAATCTTTGTCTTTTGTGGCCATTGCCCTGACAAGGTGCTCCAGGTCGAGCACGAAAGGTGCTCTGTCTCTGGCAGGATCCACAACGCAGACCCTTCTGGCATCCTGGGTTAGCGGGGCCGCCGGAGCGAAATGTCCGTGGGTGAGGTTCTTTCCGGTTGCGATACCTTGATGGTAATTGACGATTATAACCGAAGAGCCGCTGGTGGAACCGGCAAGGTCGCCTCTGAAGATCTCGGTAAAGGTCTCGTTCGGCTCGTCGATATGGTGCGCGGTCACGGAGTGATTCAAGAGCTCCAGACCGGCGAGAGTCTCGACGGCGATCTCGGCTGCCTCGTTGAGGGTGGCGCTTCCGGTCCCCTGGGAAAGATTCCGGCGCAGCTCGTCCATGGTCATCCGGGCGAGGATTTTCGGCTCATCCAGAGTTTGCTCGACGACCCCGCGGCAATGCACCGATGTCAGCGCGTTGAGCGCTATGGAAAGCGACGCCACCGAGCAGGAAGTCCTTGTCAGCTGCACATTCCGGTTTGCTAACAGGTGCCACATAATGGGAGGCACTGCCGGTATCAGGTCAGAGAGATAGGTGGCGAGAGGTTGCACTTTTAGCTCGGGATTCCTCGTGTCCGACACATATGGTAGCAAGCCTGGCACAGCACCGCACAGGCAAGCGTATTGTCAAGCGCTGTGGCGACCCTGCGCTCATAGCTCCCGCTCACCAGTTCCGGATAACGGCCATCCTCTCGGGTCTGTTGATTCACCTTTCCATTCTCTGGTTCCCTGGATCTTTATCTAGTCACGAGCGAGGCTTTCTACCTGCTTTTCCAGCGCCGAGATAATGCGCTCCTCCGGGGTGGATCCTGTCCCCTGTTCCAGCAGCTCGGCGATTTCTTGTGGTGCGCCGAATCGCACCGTTACCGGAACCGGCTTCAGGAGCCAGTGGCCTGGCGCCAGGGCGAGAGCAGTGTTTTTCAAATAAACCGGGATCACGGGCACTGGACAGTTGCTGAGAAGAAGACCAATTCCCTTCCGGAATTCGAGCAGCTCTCCAGTAAGGGTGCGTCGTCCCTCCGGAAACCATACCAGGCTCTTTTCCCGTTTCAGGGCAGCAGCCGGCAGGGCCAGGCTGGAAATCGGAGCGTGCTCGGAATCGATGGGGATCACCTGTCCCATTCGACTGCCGAAACGCGCCAGGCTGTTCGCGAATGCGATACCTGTCCAGCCCGCCCAGTGGGTTTTGCGCAGGTGGCTCTCCGGAATTGCGGCGCCGAGCACGAAGGCGTCCAGATAGCTGGCGTGATTGGGAATGAAGACATACTGCCGGTCGGGCTCTATGTGGGAGAGTCCTTCCACTTTCAAGCGGAGATACGCTCTTGCGACCAGCTTTATCACCGTAAATAGTGCGTATTGAATGACTCTCTCGGGACCGCTGAGGGGCTCGAGCCAGTACTTCAAGCTCTCGCTCAAGAGTTTTTCGGGGTCTTGAAAAACGTGAATCGACCCGGTGCCGTTTTGTTCTCCATCTCTTTCTTCCAGTGCTCTGAGAAGGTCGCGGACAGTAGAGATCTTCAGCACGGCGGTCTCGTCCAGCCCGATGCCGGTCATGTCTCTGATGGCAAGCTGAAGGGTCAGCCATTCCAGAGAGTCTATTCCAAGATCGAGCTGGGCGCCGGCATCGAGATTGAGCGCTTCCGTCCCGTATCGCTCCCCCAGGTAGGTGTACACTTTGCTTGCAGCCGGACGCGCCAGCAGGCGGCGGTCGTCTTCGTTGTCCGGGAGTCGGGGGGCTGGAGCTGGTTTGGCGCTGTCTCCCCTCTTCAGCTGCTCGAAGAGTGTGGCGAGATGGTGGCGTTGAATCTTGCCCATCGATGTTCTCGGCAGGGGTGTCCTTGCCACCACGAATCCCGATAAACGTTTGTAACCTGGAAGACAGATAGACTGTCTGTCGATCGCGTTGTGCGTAGCCGCCTGAATGCTGCGATAGCCCGCTTCCTTTATTGATTTCAAATCGGGAACGACCACCGACACCAGTTTTCCCTTGTAAGAGAGGATCCCGATCTCTGAAATAAACGGATCCTCGCTATATACTTCCTCGAGTTTCTCCGGATCTATCTTCTTGCCGGTTTGACTGACAATGACACAGGAAGCACGTCCTGCCACCTTGAGATAGCCATTTTTCAGATAGCCCAGGTCGCCTGTGCGGAACCAGCCGTCTTCTGTGAAGATTTCTCTGCCTGGCTCGCCCGGGGTCGAGACTTCTCCTCGGGCGGGCAGATAGCCTGAGAATACGCCGGGACCCCGGGCCAGAATCTCACCGGCTGCCGCCAGCGAGTCTGGCGAAACCTTGCTGTCTGGCGAAACCTCTCTGGCTGGCGATCCCTCGCTGGCTGGCGAAATCTGGTCGATTCTCAGCTCGACTCCTGGAAGAGGCGGACCGACCGTGTCTACCCTTCCCCGATCGGGCGTCAACAGTGTCAGGAGCGCTGCGGTCTCGCTCAGTCCGTATCCAATCGCTATTTTCCAGCCGAGACCCTCGAGGGCATAGACCAGCTCCGGGTCGATGGAGGCGCCACCACAGGTGAGGATTCGCAGGTCCGGACCGATTTCTTTGTGGAGGGCGCCCAGAAGAACTCGACCTACCCTGATCCCGAGACGGCGTCTACACCAGATGCTGATCCGGGCTAACTCTCGGACTATCGAAGCCGTGCCGCCAAGCGCAGCGAGCCGAGCTCGAATGCCGTCGAGGAGGGCTTCGTAGAGTCTCGGCACACCGATAATCACAGTGGCTTTCTCGGTCTTGATCGCCTGCATGAGGCGCTCGCCCGTCAAAGCCGCCGGCAATACGATCGGACGCCCGCAGGCCAGGGGAAGCAGCATGCCGATGACGAATGGATAGATATGGTGCAGGGGGAGGGGCAGGAGCAAGCGATCGCTCTCGTGGACGAGATCGGGCATGGTCGCCAGGGTATTGATCTGGAATGTCAGGTTGCGGTGCGTCAGCGGCACGCCCTTTGGATTGCCTGTGGTGCCGGAGGTGAAGAATACGGCTGCTACCGTATCCGGGGCAAGCGGTATACGGTCCGTGGTCGGTTCCGCCAGCATATTCTTCCAGTAGCGCTCGTCATCGGGATCGTCCATCACCACGAAGTTTTCAGGAGGCACCCGCACCAGGGCTTGCAAGTGACTCCGGCTCCTCTTCGAAGCGGCAAAGAGCCTGATCTTCAGATTGCCCAGTATCGAGGCGAGGGTCTTGTCGTCCGTCCTGGCATCGATTGGTACTACCGCAGCACCGGCTGCCATCACAGCCAGGCTGCAGAGAATCCACTCCGGGCTGTTATCGCCGACGAGCACTATATAGTCGCCTCTGCCCACGCCCCTCTGACGCAGACCGGCAGCCAGACGGCAGGCTGAGTCTGAGAGCTCCTCGTATGTCCAGGTGCTCTCGCCGACATCTTTGCAAGCCACTATGGCCGGTGCAGAGAGATTGGCGCGCAGACCGTTGATCAAGTCTGCCAGTGTATCGAGCTTTTCCCGGTTGGTCAGGGCTCCGGGCATATCATATCCCGGCTGTCGGCAGCGTCTCGACAGACTCCGGCGTATCAGGGCAGCAACCATGGCAGTCCGAGAGCATCTTTATCGGGCGCCTCCCTGAAAGTAACTAAAGTCTGGCGACATTACCAAGCATAACGCCTCTGCCTGATTTTTACCTCGATTCTTTATGGGCATAATAATGCCTTCGGATGAGGCGCCGTAAAGACGATCCTGTCAGGATCGGGATTATCATTCAAGGGCATTCGAGAGGGTTTTCCGATGAAAGTTCTAGTCGCGATAGATGACTCGCCGTGCTCACAGGAGGTGCTCCGGTATATCGGGGAGATGCCCTGGACGGAGAACGACCAATTTATCGTCCTGAGCGTAGTCGAGCCTATTCCGGTTGACGTAGGTCTGGGCGTGCCGCCTTTTGGCGATGAGGCCGTCGAGCAAGCAACCTATGACGATTGTGCCGACCTGACCGCCCGGTCCTGCATTGCCATTCGCGACAGGCTTCCGAGCAATCACGTGCAGGCCAAGGTGCTTACCGGTCACCCGAGTGAGAAGATAGTCGAATTTGCCGAAGCCATCGAGGCTGATCTGGTGATTATGGGGTCTCATGGAAGGAGCGGATTCAAGAAATTCCTTCTGGGCAGTGTCGCCGACGAGGTGCTCAAGCGAGCGCCCTGCTCGGTGGGCGTTATCAAGGGAAAGAGCGTGTGAGCCGTCCTTCTCCGATGCCGGTATTATCATGCGCTGGCGCTGACTGGACCGGCGTCGGTCGGGGAATAATCCAGGGATGTCTGCCGGGGTGACAGGGTGAAGAAGATTTTTACAGCGCTTTCTATGCTGATGAAAGGGCCTCCGCCGCAAGAGGTCCCGGAGGGTCTCAACGGTGACCAGTATTATGAGCTCGGCAAGCGTTACAAGCTGGCTGGCTGGATCGCCCAGTCCAAGAAGTCTTTGAGGCTGGCAATTGTCCTCGATCCCGACGGTGCCGGAAAACTGGCCCAGGTCTATCTCAACGCCTATCTACCTCGCCACGATGTTCCGGAAGAGGCGGTGAGTCAAAACATCGCTGCGGTAAATCAGAGCTTGATAGATAGCAAGGGCGCCGAGAAATCCTATAGAGATCTGATCGCGAAATATCCCGACTTCGAGTGGCCTTATGGCAATCTCGGTCATCTGTTCGTGGAGCAGGGGCGGCTGGAGGAAGCGAAAGAGATTCTCGGGCAGGCCCTTTCAGTCAATCCGCAGTACACCAATGGCCTTATCCATCTTGCTGCGGCTAACTGGAAGGGCGGCGATCTTCAGAGTTCGGACGAGCTGCTTAAGAAAGTTCTGGCGATCGATCCGCAGTTCGACTCCAACATCCTGATCAATTATCCCCATCTCAAAGAGAGACTGGAGCTGCTTGGCAAGAAGCGCTGAGCTCTTGCGACCGGTTATCGAAGCTTGATGGCTTTGACCCGCTTCTCGATCTGATCGAGCTCTTCGAGCCTTGCCTGGGCGAGTTGTCCTGGAAGCTCGCCTTTCTCTTTCAATCTCTTGCGGTTGATCTCTCCCTGAATATTGATACGCAGTGTGTCGAGGATGGCAAAGGATGTTGCCGGGATCGAGATCAAGGATGAGGCGAAGAGGAAGTCGTTGGTGCCCCGGGCGGCCTTGCCGCCGGAGTTGGCGTTGTAGCGCCTGTTGTAACCGGGAATTATGAAAAGGACCCCGCTGGCGATCTTTGTGCCACCGACGAAGGTGCCGGCTGCGATATTCTGGGTGGCGATCAGCTTGGCCTTGTCCTCTGCTTTCTCGGAGCGACTTATTTCGTCCTCGAAGTGCTTTTCTCCGGAAGCGTAGATCGACGCCGAGCGATCGACTACGAGATCTGCCTTATCGCAATCGCTGTTCTTGCAAAACCTGTCGAGCAACTCGTGATCGCTCTTGAGCCTTTCGAGGGTCTGCTCTTCCGCCACCCGGGTGGTGGGACGCAGGAGACGGCGGTGGCGCTCTGCCATCAGTTTGCCGAAAGCACGGCTGAGGACCGGACCGGCAGTGAAGAGAGCTCCTGATACCACGAACATGATACCGGCACGGCCGTTATAGACCCGGTGCTTATGGCTTAGAGAATCGTAGGCGAATTGATAGCCCACGGCACTGGTCACGTTTTTTGAGATATCGAAGAGATATTGCATCTGCTGGAAGGCGATGAGCCGGCGCTTGCCGATGTAGAAACGCTCGAATTGCTGGAGGCTCTGGGCCAGTAGATCGCGGAGGACCTTTTCTTCCGCCTGATCGAGCTCGGCCCGGTCTTTGAGAGTCTCGACCGAGAAGGCCGCCTGGATCATTCGGGCTCGCTCTTCGAGGAGGCTCTCGATTTCGGTTCTCAGGTTCTTCACACGTTTTCTCGCCTGGGATGGAGAATAGCCTTTTCTCATGGCCTGAAACTCGTGCAATCCATTCAGACCGAGTTCGATACCGGCGCCGCCGGCTCCGATGAGATTTCCTATCATCGGCATATAGTTGCAGCTCTCCTGGAGGTGAACATTCACCCGGCCTGGTCGGCTCAGGTTGCCGCCCCGGTTGACCACCGAGGTGATACAACCGGCAAGGCCAAGACCCAGATTGGCTTCGCCGAAGAAACCATAGCGCCAGCCTTTCCATCTGCCCTGCTTAGCCGAGATCAGGTTGTAATTGATACCGTATCGCTCGAGCTCCACCAGCTTGAGAAGGATGTCTCTGGTGAGTCCGTCGATCTTGTTTTCGATTTCACGATCGCTGACGCTGATGCCCTGTCTCAGGACAGGAGGCTCATCCTGCGCCTGGGCTATCAACCTCTTTTCCGGTGTCTTGCTAATCGGGGGCTTTTCTATTTGAGGCTCTTCTAACTGAGGTTCGGCCGCCTGACTTTCCATTTGTTCCGGATTGTCATTGGATGGTTGTGATTCCTCCAGGGCCACCGGCGCCTCAGGGGTCGCGGGTTCTGTCTGGGCTAGTACCGCCAGGTTTGTCTGGGAGAGAAGGAAGATCGAGAGGAGTACTAAGGATTTCGAGCTTGCCTGGGCGAATTTCACGAGTGATTCCTTACAGCGGGACCGGGTACCAATCCATCAAAATAACAGACGAATGTTTTTTATTTGTGATCAAGCTTACAAGACGAGACATCTTACCTGTGTTGTCAGAAGGTCTATGCGCGGGTTTCTAGAGATAGAACCATGGGTGGTGTGCTTTACCTGTTTCTGGCGTCGGCGAAGAGTGCCTTTCCAGGTGGTTGCTTGTCAGGATATGTCGGCTGAGCATCTTCTCAAGTGGAGTTTGTTATTAGGTTGTGACTGTTGCAAGATGACAGGAGCGCCCGGGGCGCTCCTGTCTTGCTGTCATCATTTGCAACAGGAGGCGTTCTCCTTCTGCTCGAAGAACTCTCAAAATTGTCAGTGGTTCAGGCCGGCACCTCTTTCCGGTACGGTCGATCGGTAGCTATACCGATTACCAGGGTGATCAGCCCACCAAGCACCGCCGGGCCCCAGCCGCTGACGGTTAGATAAGCAGGCATGACGCTTGCTGTGAGGATCAGCACATAGGCTGGAATCAACCAGAAGCCGAGCACCCATAGTGGTATCAGAACCAGGAGCGCAAGCCCGAGGGTGCCGATCGCTGCTACCGCTGTCATTGCGGCGGCAATCCAGCTCACTATCACGCCGAGTATCGAGAACATAAGAGCCAGTCCAAGAGAAGTCATGAAACCGCCATGGACGCTTATGCCCGAGATCATCGGCAGAATAAATTCGAATGCCAGTGCCAGTAGCACGAGTCTAACTAAAAAATTCATTGTTTCCTCCTTGAATTGTTTGCGCAGAGTGCTCCTGGGGTTATTCGATTATGCCAGGCAGTCTTCCATATGCTCGGCGAGGGCGACCTCTTTGAGCTTGCGCATAGCTCTGCAAGAAATCTTGCCGACCTGATCTCTGGTGAGACTCATTTCTTTGCTCACCTCTCTCAGGCTTCTTTCGCGACTGTCTTTCAATCCGAAGCGAAGTCGTATCACGGTTTGCTCTTTTTCGCTGAGACGCTCCAGAAGCTTCTCTACTCTTTTTCTCGTGAATTCTTGCTCGAGTTGCATCTCCGCATTGTCGGCGTCAGGATCGAGAACCGAGTCGGAAAGAGTGTGTCCGTCCGAATCATCGGTGCTGATTTTCTGATCGAGAGACTCGCAGGGCTGGCAGTGAATGAGGGCCGATTCGACCTTCTCTCTACTGACGCCCAGGCGCTCGGAGAGCTCTTCCGGCTCGGGCTTGCGCCCCAGCTCGATGGACATCTCGGAGCGGATTCTTCTGAGCTTGGTCATGAACTCATTGAGATGGACCGGTATCCGGATGTTTCTCGATTTATTGGAGAGGGACCGGGTCATTGCCTCACGCACCCACCAGGTTGCATAGGTGGAGAATCTTATTCCCTTGTCCGGATCGAATTTGTCCAGGGCTGTCATCAGACCGATTGCTCCTTCCTGCACGAGGTCTTGCAGAGGCAGACCTCTGCCGTTGTATCTTCTCGCCAGGGCGGTCACTACTTTCATATGGGTCAGGATCAGGGTGTCGGCTGCCTCCTGATGGCCGTTCTGGGCTGCTTCGATCAAGGCCTTTTCCTGAGCCTCGGTGAGCTTGGGCAAGGTTGCTGCTGCTCTGAGAAATGACTGCACCTGTCTATTGATAGGTTGTTTGTTGATCAGTCTTATGTTCAGTCTTCTTTTAATGCTTCGTGGTTCGGGAGCTTCTGCCTGCACCAGTTCTGTCGTTTGCTTCCGATTTCTGTAGTCTTCAATCGATATGACTGCGGAAACATTTTTACTAGTATTCATTGCTACCTCCTGTTTCTCGCCTCCGGGGTCTGTATTCAATATAGTGCAAGCGTGAGTCGATTGTCAACAAAAGTGTAGGCAATAGTCTGCAGTCTGGACTGGGCTTGTCCTTGTAAACGCTCTGAAATGAATCTGTTCGCGGATTTATTAGAGATTTGCGCAGATTGCCTGAGATGGCAGCTGTAGTCGTCAGGCATCAGCGCCTGAAGCCTTCACCTGGCATGCATGTTGAGGGTTCTGTCTTGCTTCCTTTATAATAAGTACTGTAAAGTCTACAAATATCGCTTTCGGAGTATTCAATGAATGACGAGTCCCGGCTCCTGAACAATCTGTCCCGGCTTATAAGAAGAAAGCGCGAAGAGGCTGGCATGTCTCAGACCGAGATGGCCCAGCGCTCCGGCTTGCACCGTACCTATATAAATAACATCGAGAAGGGCAGCAAGAACATGAGCATCGAGAGCCTCAAGAAAATCTCCGATGCCCTCGGGACTACCATAACCGAGCTGATGGCGGAGGTGGAGAACTCCGGGGATTCTGCCTCGCAGACCATCAGGATTCTGCTTATCGAGGACAATCCGGCCGATGTGTTCATGTTCAAGCGATGTGTCGCCAGGACCGATTTCGGATCTACCATCGAGGTCCTGGAGTCGGGCAGGGCGGCCCAGGCACATTTTCGCAAAATGACCGAGGACGGGAGCGCCGAGATACCGGATATCATTTTTCTCGATCTGAACCTGCCGGGTCGAAGCGGACTCGATCTACTTTCCGATATAAAGGAAAGCAGCCGACTCAGGCATGTTCCGGTGATTATTCTGACTACTTCGTCCAATCCTGTCGACGTGAAACGAACCTTCAGCGGCTATGCCAATTCATTTTTGACCAAGCCTATCGATCCAAATGAATACGAGCGATCGATAGGTGAGGTCCTCAATTATTGGTTTGCCACGTCCTCGATTCCTGATTGATCTATATCCGGTATGTATCTGCTTCGATAGAGGCTTTCCGTGCTACTTTGCCTTTGATGAGCCGAGTTTATGATTGTCAAAATGAATGGAGTAAACGAATTGGAATCCCAAGACAAAAGAGAAGAGCTTCAAATCGCTCTGGAGTACATTAAGACCTATATGAACAATAACGAAGAACTGGCCAACGATTCAGCCGTTCGTTGCATCGCCAGCGATCCCCAGACACCTGCGGTGGTTCTGCGCGGTATCGCATGCGAGATCAGGAGTATCGACATTCTCTCGAGAATCGCAGCCAATCCTGCGACATCAGCGGATGTACTTGCAGTTCTCGCGAAGCACCCGGACAAGGAGGTGAGGCTGGCTGTGGCCAGCAATCACAACGCCACTATGCTCGTGGTCATGCCTCTGACCACTGATGATAGTCCAACGGTGCGATTCGTTCTTGCCGAAAATCCATTTACGGATGATCTCGTTCTCGAGTCCCTGACCCTCGATGAGAATCCCTTCGTGGCTCACAGAGCCTCAGTCACGATAGAGCGACTTCAAAATCAGTAGCGGTGTGCGGCAATGGCCGGGACCGACTGAGCTAGGTCAATGGTAGCGAAAGCTCGATGACAGTCATCGAACAGGAGCCTGGCACCGCTGTCTCGAACGCGAGAGCGGCGCCGCTATCGGTGCTCGTGCACCCGAGGTGATGGCAGCGAGCAAGGAGGAAAGTATGATCGGTCAAATTAAACATAGAGCTAGAACTATTTCGGTTGCCGTGGCTGTAGCCGCTACCATTGGTATCATGTCGCAGCACGCTCGGGCGGACGAGATCCGGCTCAACCCTGTCGGGCTGAACGCCGAGGTCGTGAAACTGTTGGATACATCCGGCACCGCTACCCTGAACGCTTCCGGGGAAATCGTCACCACCGACGGCAAGATTATCGGCGTAATCACGCCCGCTTCACCGAGCGTGACAGTGGTAAAGAGCGCACCGGGGGCAGTGGTAATTCATGACGATCTCTCCTCCGTGCTGGCCTCTTCTCTGAACAACAGGATCGCATTTCTAAAGAAGCTGGTAGGCAGGGAGAATCAGCTTGGTCATGTTCCGGCGGCGAGCAGAGACGACCTTGTCTCTCGGCTTGCTGCTATCCAGGGCAATCTCAATGCCCGGATCACATCGGACGGCAATCTGACCTTCGACGAAGCTCTGAGCGTAGGAAATGATCTCGATTCGATTTCCCACAGCCTCAAGCGTGCATCCGAGTTCCGTCTCAAAGCCGTGGCTCTCGAGCCCATGGTCGTGGTAGATTCCAAAGTGCCCACCACGAGACGGCTGACGATATTCAGAACCGTCAAGCATCCGGATGGTGAGGTCACTACCGAGACCACCACCACCACACGCTCGACCTTCTAAAGTTGCAGCGGGGTTTTTCATCCGACCCGGGGGACCCTCATCTCCCGGGTCCTTTTTTTGTCTTTTTCCGGGCACCTCGTTGTATGATGCAACAATGACATCTCCTTCGGTAGCCCCAGGTCTCGCATTCTTTCTCGTGGTCATGCTCGCCGTCATAGAGCCGGTCTTTGCTGCCGGTCTTTCGGTGGGCTCAATTAAGGGCGATAGCGGTATGTCTTACCACTTCTACGATATGGGCGATCTTCGCATCGGCTGGGAGATCAAGCGTCCGGATAAAAAGGACGAGAGGATCAAGTTCTGCATCCCGGCAGCATTTACCACCAAATCCGGCACCGTGGTCGGTATCTACGGCATTCGTGGCGGGGTGAGCAATGCCAGGGCCATCTCCAGACCGATTGGCGGCGCTATTCTCATATCGGGTGGCAAGTTCGAGATCTTTCCAAGCGACAATGGCAAGTGCTTTACCAGGGAGTTCATCAAGTCCGTACAGAAGCGCAAGGCGTCATTTTTCCAGCAATTCCAGCTCGTGCACAAAGGCACGCCGGCACGTTTCAAAGACAAGAAGAGCTTCCAGATGCGTGCTATCGTCAAGTTCGCCGACGGCCGCGAGGGTGTTGTTGAGAGCGAGTCCGCAATGACTTTCAAGACTTTCAATGCCGACCTCGCCGCCATGGGCGTGGAAGACGCTCTCTATACCGACATGGGCGCCTGGGACGAAGGCTGGTATCGCGATCCCGAGACGGGAGAAATCGTCACCATCGGCAATGACCGGTCTCAGACCGCCAAGCAGACCAACTGGGTGGTTTTCTACGAGCAGACCCGATAGCCCGTCTCCCTCCTCTGTTTTGAGCCAGGGACGATAATTCTCATGCTCATAAGTATAATTGGGCAATGAAGCTCTCTACTCTCGGACTCGCGTCGATTGGACTGGCATTTGTCGTGCAGGTGGCTTTCGCCGGATTCATCATCGTGCGCGCCCAGCAGTTCGAGGAGAAAGCCGGGGAGATCGGTGTCTCATCAGGCTCCGGGTCGGTGGCGGCTGAATCGGGGCAAATGAGCGCTAGCCAGTCTTTCTCCGCCGATATCAAGGGGATTGCGATTACGTCCCTTCTTGCAAACGCTCTGATGGCGGGGGTTCTTGTTATCATCCTCCGGCAGCGATTCGTCCGGCGCATCGCGATCATCACCGCGAATATAAGCAGGATCTCCGAATCGAGCGCTTTGCAACCGGAGCTCGGCGGCGATGACGAGCTCGCCGGGATAGACCGGAGTGTTCACGCCATGGCCGAAGCTCTGAGCACCAAGCTCAGGCGGCATGTCATGACCCAGAACTCCATTAAGGCAATCGAGGAGGAGAAGAGAGCCGCCTCCAAGATCAAGCTCGACCTCAGCAACAAGAAGCTCGGCGAGGTAATCGAAGTCGCCGTCCGGAAAGTGGAGCCGCAGGCATCGGGAAAAGGTATAGTGATCAAGCGAGAGCTCGATGATGTGCTGCTCTGTCTGGACGAAGAGAGAATCCAGCAGGTTCTGATAAGCCTCTTGAGCAACGCCGTGAAGTACGCCCCGGACTCCGATGTCATCAATGTGATGCTCGGCAAGATTCCCTATTCGGTGGTGGTCACCATCTCGGATAACGGCCCCGGCATAAGCTATGACAATCAGGATACTCTTTTCGATATCGCCAGTGCCGGCGACGGCTCTCGGAGCAAATCCCGGGCCAGCGATTTCACCGGGCTGGATCTCGCGCAGTGCAAGGCGATCATCACCGCTCATGGTGGCACTATCGGCGTGGATAGTGATGAAGGACAGGGGAGCTCCTTCTGGTTTACGCTTCCATATTTCGAGATGGACACCTTCAGCCAGTAGGAGCAGTCTATGAATAAGAGTCGCTTGCTCTGGATTGGCATAGGTGCCGTGCTTTTTACGGTGATTGTCCTGGGAATACTCGTGCCGCTCTTGAGGCAGGACCTGGAAGCCACCTCGCCCCAGGCACGATCCGATGCCGAGACGATAAGAAAAGCTCTGGCTCGAGACGAGAAAGTGATCACCCTGCCTCCCAATGTCGATGTCAAATTCAACAGGGGAGACGAGGGCTGGTCGGCCAGAGCCATGGTCACCGATGACGATATCGTCTATCTCGCTCAGCACCATGTGGTGGACCGGGTCTACTTCAAGCATGGTTCTATCGGCAAGAGAGGCTTTCTGGCGCTATCGAGAGAGCCTGTCACCTCTATTCGCATGTTCCGCCCCGAGATCGAGCCGGGCGCCCTCGCCGAGGTGGCCAGACTGACCAGGCTCGAGACCCTGAGCATTTCCGGATCGCCGGGACTGGGCGACGAGGAGATGATGCGCCTGACCGGCCCGGCAACGCTTTCCAATCTCGACGTGCGCGAGACCGCTGTGAGCGACAAGTTTCTCGCACATATCGCCGATATCTATCCGCAACTGACTCAAATCAATTTGCGCCGGTGCAAGGGTATCACCGGAGATGGTGTCAGGCATCTTTCCAGGCTGGGCAAGCTCAGGCACCTGACACTAAACAACACCAATATGGACCGGGCTGCCATTAAATCGCTCGCCGGTTTCAAGCATCTCGTCCAGCTCAATCTGGTGGACACCGGCATCGGCGACGAAGAGGTCGCGCTTCTGAAGGATACCCGTCTCACTGCTCTCGAGCTTGCAGAGAATCCCCTGCTGACCGATAGGTCCCTCGAGGTGATCGCCTCCATGAAGTCCCTGCGAAGGGTCAATTTGAGAATGTGCACGGATTTGACCGAGACGGCTCTGGCGCGCCTTCGCCGGCGCCGTCCCGAACTCGCTATCAAGACCGAATCGGATAAGGGGGACAAGGGCAAGCTTCATGACAGGCGGGTTATCGATTTGTTCTTCGAGGTGGAGCAAGAGCGCGAGCGCAAGGGAAAATGACGACTTCAGAGGACCTCCGGATACCAGAGCGTTTCACCCTGATCAGGAAGCTGGGTGAGGGCGGCATGGGAGCAGTGCTTCTCTGCCGCGATACGGTGCTTCTCCGGGATGTAGCGATCAAGGTCTTGCTCTCGTATGATTCCCCCGCAGAGATCAGGCGCTTTCAGAACGAGGCGAAGATCGTCGCTCGGCTCAGCCACCCCAATATAGTTCAGGTGCTGGACTTCGGTCAGTCCGAGGACGGCAGTCTCTATCTTGTTCTGGAATATGTGGAGGGCGAGAGTCTCGCCGGCATTCTGGCGCGAGAGAAGTCCCTGTCAGCGGAGAGCGCTCTTCCTCTAATCAGGCAGATCTGTGAGGGGCTTGCCTACGCTCACGACAACGGTGTCTGCCACCGGGATATCAAGCCGTCCAATGTCATGGTCGTCGAGGGCGAGGACGGAGGTTCGCTGGTCAAGCTCGTTGATTTCGGCATAGCCCGGTCGAATCGCGATGATGCTCAGAGGCTCACCATGGCCGGTGCGGCTATGGGCTCGCCGCTCTATATGAGTCCCGAGGGCGGACGGGGCGAGCATACCGATGCCCGCAGCGATATCTACAGTCTCGGTTGCCTTATCTTCCAGGTTCTCTCCGGTTCGGTCCCGTTCAAAGGCGAGACCGCCCTTGCCACCATCATGATGCATTCAAGCGAACCGCCGCCGGCTCTATCGGAGCGCACCGCGACCGATGTCCCCGTCTTGCTCGAGAGTATAGTCGGTCGCTGCCTGGAGAAAGACCCGGCGGATCGTTTCCAGACCATAGCCGAGCTCGAGGGCGGTCTCGACGAGCTGGAGGAGTTCCTGGCGCCACGGCCGGTGCCTTCTTCACCGCTATCGATTAAGAGGGCGGTCCTTCCGGGTATCGCTTTCGTGGTTGTCACAGGGGCGATTGTTGTCACCGGAATACTCTTCGGCTCGGGCACCGCCTTGAGAGAGTCCAAGAAGGAGACCAGAAAGATCAGCGAGGACCCCGTGGTGCTCATGGCCGACTTTCAGGGAGATGATTTCAAGACCGGTTTCATCGATCGCGGCCAGGAGGTGACCGGCAACGGCACCACCGACAGTGACCTGCAGGAGCTTCGAGGCAGAACCGACATCAGACAGCTTAATCTCCGCAATGGAGACTTCGACGGCTCCGGGTTCGGGTATGTCTCCGGTCTGCCCATCGAGATTCTGGATCTGACCAGCTCGTATATCAAACCCGCCGGGCTTAAGGAGATAAGCAAAATGGGACGGCTGAGGCTTTTGTTCTTGAAAGGAGTGAAAGGCATGGAGGGAGGTTGCCGCTATCTCTGCGATTTGCCTCTCCTGTCGACTCTTAGCTTGAAGACTTCCTGCGCCACCAATGAGGATGTTCTTTCTTTGAAGGGATGCCGGGAATTGACCTTGCTCGATCTGCAGGGATGCAGGCATATTACAGGGGACGGCTTCGCCGCACTTTCCGCCATTCCCCGGCTCGAGAGACTGATGCTCTCGAATAGCGGTTTCAGAGGCGCGAACATCGAGCAGCTCACAGGGATGAAGCGTCTTCGAGCTCTGCGGCTGGCGTCCCTTTCACTCACTGATAAGGACATCGAGCCCCTGCTGGCTCTCAAGCTCTTGAGCCTGGACCTTTCCGGCAACCCCGAACTCACCGCGGGCGCCATCGAGAAGCTCGTGCGGATCAAGAGTCTCCAGCGAATATTTATCTCCAGGGAGCAGATCAAAGCTGTCCAGCGGTTCAAGAAGAGGCTGCCCGAATGCATGGTGCGCACCGACTCACCGGCAGCTTACGAGATGAACGGGGATCTCGACTTTTGATATTGGGCGTAAGCCTTGCAGAGTGGCACTTTGCGGTTTCGTCCCTGATTTGGCCGGGCACAATGTATTGAGCCTGAGATCAAGGACCAGAGACTACGGGAGGCGTTGCGTGGCCGACGAAAAAGCTCCCGACCCGGGCAGGACCGAGGCGGTTGAACCGAAAAACGTGGACCGGGAGGGCTATGGTGACCTTCAGCCGTCCCTGAGGCTCTCGGAGTCGGGCAATCTCGATTCGGCTCGGGAGGTCGAGAAGAGCTCCGGTGAGTCTGCCCCGGGCGAGTTCGGCAATCTCGAGATTCTTGCCGGACCCGATACTTCCTATAAGTCGGACAATCGCCCCGATAATCCGGAAATGAGCCAGGAATCGGCTCACGATCGGCTTGTCCGGATCGACCAGGAGAAAAGGATCGGCTATATGACCGAGGGCTTTTCCGCCGCCGCCACCGACGTCCACCGGCTGGTAGTTCCGGAGCTCGCTCTGGACGCGCTCAAAAGGGGCGATTCGCTTGCTCTCGCGGCTCTGGTGAGGGCGGCTGGGGAGTCGGAGGCGCCGTCTCGAGAGGGTATGACCGAGAGCATCGCGAAGGTTTTCAAAGATCACGGTCTTTCAGCACGATTCGAGCCCGGCGAAAACGGCAAGCTCACCATGAGAATCACCGGCGCCACCGGTGACTTGCAGATAAGCCCTGCCGGTGTGTCCAGCGGCGACGACTTTCTATCGCTCAGGCAGGAGGCCTGGGAGGAGGCTCGCCGGAGCCAGCTCGGTCCCGAAGGGGAGAATCGCCTGCACGAGCTTTTTCTTGGTTTTCGTCGGGCAAGCGGGGACAGACCCCTGGAGCATATCGATGCTTTCAATCATCTGGTGCGCATGCACGCCTACTCGCCTGTGCACAATCAGGCCCTCTCGGAGATCGTCGATGCCATCAAGACCAGTGGCAGCGGCGAAGGCAGGGGAAGAGCATTTTCTCTTGGTGCGGGCACCGGCTATCTGGAGCACCTGATCAACCAGACGAATGGAAAAGGGGAGATTATTGATGCGTTCGATCTTCATCCGGTTGAGAGCGGACGTAATCGATTCTATCCCCAGGGCGGCAGGAGCTGGTCGGACGTCCATTCCGGCAGCGAATACACGGCTGCTTCGCATCCGGAGAAGACTCTCCTGCTGTCCTGGCCTCCCTATAACGAGCCCTTCGGCGCCCGGGCCCTCACCGAGTATCTGGCAGCCGGCGACGCCAGCCCGGAGCTTGCCGCATCTCAGAAAGTGATAGTGGTCTCGCCGGGCAGCGGTGGCAACTCCGGTGACCGTGCCATGTGGGAGATTCTCTCCCGGGAGTTCGATCTGAAAAGGACAATCGAGCTCGATCACTGGTATGACCGGGGTGACACTGCCGTGCGTATCTACGAGAGAAAGCCACACGCCGAGGCCAGGCCTGATACCGGAACCGCTGCGGTTGCGCGCCCTGCCGAGCCTGTAGCAGGAAGGAGCTATCTGGTAGCCGGCGATCAGGCGATCGCGCCGGGATCGGGAGTCATCCTCGGTGAAGGCGATGTCCGTGTCCCGGTGACGGCCGGCGCCTATGTCGATGGTGCCAGAAGTCTGCCCGGAGCCGACGGAAGCACCGCCATAATCTATCGTGACGAGCTCGGAAGGAGCCGCCTTCTGGCTCCATCCGGGAGTCGGGTACTGGTCGACGGGGTTCTGATCCCCGGTGATGTGGAGGTCGATCTATCTGGAAAGAAAGAGATCAAGATAGGCAATGCCCCGCCGCTCTCCCTGACCACCATGGATGGGGGCGCTTTGGGCTCCGGTCTTACTGTGCTCGACGGCATGAGGCGGGATCTGCCACTTCGCAACAACCAGCAAGTCGTCTTCGGCGATGCGTCGGCGCCGGATGTTGGAAGCGTTCAGGGCAGGCTGGACGACGGCCGGGTGTTCATCTTCCGCAATCAGCTCGACCACGGCGACGATATCAGAGCACCGGAGCAGCTTATAAGGGGCGCGCAGGAGATGGTGCGGGCCAATAAAGGCGTGCTTCCCGAAAAGGCCGAGTTCGCAGGGCTCCTGGATCTTTCCGCGATGATGAACGGGCGTGATGCTTTGATGGGCTACCGCCATCTGCTCGATCCGCGAACCGGAACCGTCTATTCTTTGAGCGTCGAAAAAGGAGCCGGAGCCGAGAGCACCATAGACATGCGGGTCGATCCCTACCATGCCGTGGTTCCTGCAGATTCGGTCTTGATTCCCAGAGGAACCGCCATCACCACCAGTGCCGGGGTGGACCGTCACGGCCGTTCGGGCTTCCATCGCGACCTGGTCTCTTCCGAGCCTGTCGAGCGCAGCCGGTCCGTCTCGACGGTAGAGGTCGAAGAGCCGGTCAGAAAGACCGAGCTCAAAATCCCGACAAGCACAGTCACTATCGACGGTGTCGAGAGGGCACCGGAGAAGGAGACGGCCGTGTTCCGAAAGAAGCTGGCTGCCGGTGTCGAAGCGATAAATGAGAGCCGTTTCGAGAAGGGATACGACTTACTGAAGAGTGCGGGCAATTACCCCGGTCAGGTCGATTTCGTCAGACGCGAAACTGTCCTGGCAGCGGGAGACCTTAGCGCAGGAGGTCTTGCAACCTATCTCGAGGGTCTCAAGCATCCCTCGGTCTCTCGTTCGGGAGAGCGCTATATCGTAAGCGAGCCAGTCACCATAGTGGAGCTCCCGTCCGGTGCCCGGGTCGATATCATGCATCCGGAAAGAACCGTCGATGGTGACCGGGTGCAGGCGGCTGCGGATCTCGAGTTTGTCGAGGGACCGCAGACCCGGGCTCTGCAGAAGAGACACGCGGTTCTTATGGCGGCTTCCCTGACCGAGGCTCACCAGCAGCACTGGCAGGGCAAATTGATTTCGCCAACTTTTGCCGAGCATCTCGAGAGTAACGGCAATCAGGTGCGCATCTATTCTCCTTTTGCCGAAGGCGATCCCCAGTATCGGCCCGCCATCGATCTTACCGGTCTTACTCCCAATGATGGATTCGAACGCGAAATGCTCGCCATGGAAGCCCGCAATGTCATATTCGGCAACGAGACCCTTTTCCTGCTCAATGAAGCCGGTCTCTCCACCAGGGATTTGAGAGAGTCCCTTTCCTCCTCCGGTGATATCTTGCGCCAGGAAGGTCTTCTAGCCATGAGGTCTATGGAGAAGGACTCCATCAGGGCGCTTCCGTACGGGCTCCTTCCCGATGGACTGGTCAGGGGAATCGAGTCAGCCAATCGCGAGATCAAGGCAATGGTCCTGCCCCTGCGCCGGAACAGCCGATCGAGACCGGGATCCGAGATCGCATCTGATATTTCGGAGAGAGCGGCATCTCGAGCTATCGATGCCCTCAAGAGAGAAGGCATACCCCGGAGACTGGGAATTCCCCCGGAGCTTCTCACCACCGACAATATCAAGTTCGCATCGCTAAAAGACTGCGAAGGGAAATATGTCCTGGAGACAGGTGTCGTCTATGTGGGCGTCGACGCCGAGACTCCGATGAGGACGCTTCTTCATGAGCTCGGGCACCAGACCGCTCATCTCGATTTGATGGCGGCTGCCAGAGTCGATCCCGAAGGTGTTCGTCAGTCTCTTATGAGTCGGTTCATTCAGGACTCGAGAAGCCGGAATCAGATCGAAAGCCCGGAGGCGAGACTGGCTTTCGAGCGCATGCTCGGCGATCGCATTGCCGGAACGAGCCCGGCAGACCATGTCGATACTGCTCTTCTGTCCGAGTTCGGAGGCTCGAAGGAGGCTCTCGACCAGGCTCTCAGCGCTGAGAAGGCGCGTTTCGACAGGCAGCTCGCCCTCATCGATTCGTCGAAGCTCGAGGGTCCCTCGCAAAAGATCGTCGAGCAGCGGGAAGCCATCTTCAAGGCTCTCAAAGCCGGGGGCACCCTCCGGGACCATCCCCTGGTGCTCAGGCACTTCAAGAGTCTCGATGTCGATCTCAGAGCCCGGAGCGGTGACAACAATGCCTATGCCTTCTCCAGCGACGAGCTGAGAGCGAGAAAACCCGATGCGGCCTTGAGGGCGCGCGCGATTCAACGGGCGCTCAGGGAAGATTCGCTTCCCCGGGAGACCGAGCAGCGCATGCGCCAGGATTTTAACAAGCTGGCCGACTATCTTACCGTCGCTTCCTGGCAGCAGCAGTTCAACCAGGCTCTTCTCAAGGGTGACAGCGAAGCCGCCGGGAGGCTGGCCAGAAAGATCGTCGGGTCTATCGCCGACAATATCGAGCAGGGAAAGGATGTGATCGGCCATCTTGTCGAGACCGGCATGCTCACCGAGACCGATCTGAAAGGCACCAGTCTCGAAGGTTTCAGCACCCGAGAAGGCAGAGCCAGAGCCATCGGTCTGGAGCGCCTCAGGCAGAGCACCGGCGATGTCTTTTTGATCGGCTCCAAGCTCCTCAATGCCAGGGACGACCCGGGCTCCTTCGAGCATCTCTTGAAAGACGCGCCCTCAGTAGAGATGGCCGGTCGTCAGGTGACCATCCTCTCGATCATCGAGAACAAAGAGACCCATGCACTTTTACTGCGTGTCCGCGATCAGTCCGGGGCGACCAGGCTGGCCGAGATCACCGATCTCTGGCCCGGTGACTTCGAGGCTGATTTTGCCCGCAACGAGCCCCGGGGCGCCGGCGCGCCGGTGGAGGCGAGAGTCACGGTCCTGGCTGAGTTCGCCCATCTGCTCGCCGCCGAGCAGTCCGGACAGGCAAAAGGGCGTCCCGGCATCGACGATGCCTCTTCTCTATCTCGGCGGCGTCGCACTGCTTACAGTATCAGTGTCGGGGGCGAGAGTATCGATGTCCTTCCGGCAGGACAGATCAAATCCATGGGTGCTTCCTCATACAACGACCTCAAGCTCGCCTCGGGAAATTTCTCGGTGGGTGCCGACGAGCACGGTCTCTTTGTCCGCAAGGAAGTCGGATACAGCGAGCTTTCCATCGACGGTGTCGATTCGCAGGCATGGCAGAAAGAGCCGGCCGGCTACAAGCTGTATATCGAGCCCGGGCAGAAAGTGGTGCTCAATGGTCGGATGGAGTTGGGAATAGAGTCTTTCGAGATCCCCGATTTCGCCAGAGCCGGGGCCTCCGGTAGCAACGGTCCCCTTCTGGCTCCGGCTGCGGATGTCTCCGACTCTCCTGCTGCCAGGCAGAGTCTCGAGCTGAGAGGGGCGGGCTACATCCCCGGTGAGAAGCCGCTTCTACCGGGGATGCGATTCACCGAGCTGCACGAGGACAGGGATACCGGTGTCGAGGTAGAGAGAGTGCCGATTGTTGTCGACCCGGCAAATGATCCGGTATTGAAAGCGGTGCTGGACGAGGCAAGCGCTCGTTTCGGCGGTATCGAGGATCCTCGGCTCAAGATGAAACTGATTACAAGATTCGCTCACGACCTTCTCACTCCTGAGAATGCAACGCCTCCTCCCGGATGGAAGCCGGAGCACGAGGGCCAGCGTTTTTCCGCCGATGATGCCATGTATCAGATGGACAGGGAGTTCCGGGGCAAGTCCCTTTATCTGGGTGAATATATCAGGCGAGGAGTCGGCACTTGCGTGCCTCAGTCTCTTCTGGTGAAAGCCATGGGAGACAGGCTCGGCCTGCCTGTCGGCTTCCAGACCGGGATGTTCGGGGCAGAGCCTGACGGCTCTTTCGACGGTCAGCGTCACGCCTGGAACACTCTCAGTACTGAAGAGGGCAGGGAACTGCACTTCGATCCGCGCTATCGGGAGTATGACGGCAAGCTTGCCGGTGACCTCGAGCAGTCGGGGTACAGGATCAGGCGGGATTCACAGCTGAAACAGAGAATCGACGCCCTGCCCGACGAAAGTCTCAGGACAACGCTCGAGGAGATCCGCAGGCTCTCGACTGGTAATCCGGAGCTCGAGCCGTTTCTTGCCGATATTCTCAAGCTGAAGGAAAGAGGGATCGAGTTGCCTTCCAGCCTCGAGCCTTATCTTCGCAACAGCGAGAACATCGCCCGGATTGAAGGCCGGCTTTCGGTTTTGAGACGCTCTCTGGAGAGGACTCTTGCCGGAGCCGGTCTGGAGAGCTCCGCAGCGGTGGAGCTCTCCAGACCGGCTCAACCGTCTGTTACCGGGCAGCGGCACGATGGTCTGGCTGCTTCTTCCGAGCGGCCCGGTGCTCATGAGTCCTATGTCGTAGAGTATATCCCCGGTCAGGACGGCACCGTCACCACTCGTACTGTTCGTCTGGCGGATGTGAGCAGCGAGAAGCTCTCGGAGGAGCTCGCCAGGCTCGAGCCCGCCGAGTTGAAGAAGCAGATCGAGACGGCCAGGACCGAGCTCGAGCGCCTGAAAGGGAGCGGCGACGAGCGGTCCGCTCAAAAGGCCAGGGAAAGACTCGAGGGGCTCGAGTGGCTGTCCGAGCTGAAAGGGCGATATGACAGCGCCGGCGGTGCCGGTGAGCGCGTGGCTCTTTGCGAGGCCACCAGAAATAGTGTCAGGAGCAAGACCGCGGAGCTACTGGGCAAGACCGGCCTGCTGACCGGGCTCCTCCTGCTGTTCAATGCCTTCTCGCCGGAGGTGAAGGCCGCGGAAAGGCGCGGCGAGCGAGTGCTTCCCAGCGGAAATTGACTGTCTATTTGTTGTCCAGAAAGGTCTGTATGACCCGCAGGCGCTGGCCGGTTCGGTCGAGCTCCATGGTCCTGAGAGTTCTGTCGTCCCGGGGGATGACCAGATACTGCCCCTTGCTCTTGCTCGACAGTCCGGGAAGGACCCTGAAATTCGGGTTGCCCTCGAAGTTTGCCGGCGCCCTGTCTCGGGCGAATGCCTGGATATACCAGAGCGGTATGGATCCGTCTTCGGACTGGTGCTCTTTCAGATCTTCCGGCAGTAGAGCAACGATATTGCTCCGGTAACGGGCAAGAGTCTCCACTGGCGGTGCCGACAGAAATTCCGGACGGGCGATTTCGGCGCTGAGCGCGCTTCCCGGCGGTGGTGTCCAGGATGGCGAATAGTCTTCTCTTGTGAGCAGGCGCGGTGCTATCATGGCGGCCAGCTCGCGGTTGAGTGCATTGTTCAGGCTCGTTTCGCGGCGGCGGCTCACGTCGACCCATCTGTCCGTGGAAAGGTCGCTGTGGAGACCCAGACCGGCCATCTCGAGCTGATCGATTCCATAGTCCAGACCGCGACCGCGCTGGCTGAGCCAGTTCTTGTACATGGTGGCCAGGGATCGGCTATCCAGGGATTGTCTGCGTCCGAGGTCGGGTCTTGTATCGAGCATCTCTTTGAGGAACTGTCCCACAAGCTCATCCGGTGCCGATTCGCTGAAGGTGATCCGGTTGCTCGAAGTAGTGGTTATTCTCAGCGGCTCCGATCCGGGCTTATCGCTTTCTAAATCAAAGACGACCTTGCCGTCGCGGTCGAATGAGAATCTAGCTTCCGGAACCGTGGCGGCATATCGCTGTTTTATGGACTCGAGCAGAATCGCTCCGGTCCGGCTTCGATCTGCCACAGGGTATGGACGCGTTTGAAATGAATTTGTGAATAGATCTAGAGGGTTTTCCCGGCGGAAGGGGTTGCTTTGAAGCTGAAAGAGGTCGGCCTGGCGATTGAGAACCGGTGTGTATGTGGGAGGGCTGATCCGGGCGTCCAGCTCTTCCTCGGTAAAGGGTCTGCCGTCACCGGCGGCGCTCATGGCGAGGAAGATAGCTTTGCGGTGATCCACCGGTAGGGCATAGAGACTGCGCGCAGCCACAGGATTGCGCTCCAGATATTTCCGTGCCTGATCGGCATCGTTGAATTCGGGTGGCTTTCGAGAAGGCTCTCTGCCGGATGCTTCCCAGATCTCCTTCCAGGCTTTGAGAGCCGCATCTCTGGTGGTGTCACTACCCTTGTAGATCATGTCTTTCAGGAGACCGGCAGCTTCTGTGGATGTCGTCCGGTTCCGGCTCTGCACCGCCAGGGATGCCAGGGTCTCCACGGCTTTCTCGAGATCTTTTTCTCGGCCGCTCTGGCTGAGCATCCAGCTCGATGCCAGACGGACTCTTTCGCTTCCGCTCCGGAGGGCCTGGTCGAGGACTGCCAGGCGCGGATCGTTGTCGCCGGCAATAGGGCTGTGCTTGATGCTGGCGAAAAGATCCTCCGACCATTGCCTGCCGTTGCCGGGAAGCTCGCCTGCCAGATCCGTCGCGAGCTTCCGCGCATCACCGTCAGTGGTATCGGTGAGCCTGGCGCCGGCGCGCCTGTTCAGAAGACCGACCCCGCCATAGAGGGATTCAATTTCGGTCTGGGAAATCGAGCCCGGATTGCGATCCTTGATCTGCAGAAAACTGGTACCTTCGAAGGCGGCTGCCGGTCTCCAGCGGGGCGGCGAAGCTGCCGGAGAGAGAGCGGTCCCGGTATTCGAACGGATCGGAGTTGCTGCCGGAGTGTCTTTTTTGATTTGCTCCAGGAAGTCTTTGAGCAACTGGTCGGATCTGCCGCTGACGAATGATTCCAGATTCGAGCCCCTACCGGTGCCAGAGTCTTTGAAAGCGAGCAGGCTGTCGAGGCTCCCTGCGCCTGCGATATTTTCGCCTCGTATATGACGAAATAGAATGGAATCCAGGGCGCTGGCTTTCTGCTGGTCGGTGAGAGGGACCTCGCCATATGCGCCGCCCAGGGACAGGCGAAAGCTCCTGCTCTCCTCGTATCCATACTGGTGCTTGGGATTGTGGCTGGCACAACGATTGATCGTAGAGAATCGCATCAAATCGGCGGTGTTCTCCTCACGTCTCTCGGAGGGCTTGATCCGGAGCCTGTATTCAGCGCCTAGCTGGTAGTCCAGGGTCTCCTGGGACCAGCCTGTGAGGGTGCGAAGCAGATTGACCTTGTCGGTGGTGCTTGTGTAGTACACGAAGTCGGTCAGATGGCTTCGCGGCTCCATCAGCATGCGGTTTATGGATCGGCTGTATTCATTGGGCACGGCAGGCGGTGGCACCTTCCCAGGAGCGCTGCTGGCATCGTATGCGGTTTGCCAGGCGTTGTGGGCGAGGAGCTGGTCGTCCAGGTTGCCGCAGTCGATGATATTCTTGAGCAGTGCCTGCGCTTCCTGGCGACCGATGGCGTTGCCGGAGCCGTTCGCTATGGCAGCCAGTTGCGCCATAGCCGTCTGCCTGTCACCGCCGATGGCGCTCTCCGACAGCCGCCAGGCAGCAGCCAGACGGACACGCTCATTGTCGTGAGAAAGCGCCTCAGTCAGAGCTTCTCTTCTGGGATCAAAGACGTCTTTTATGGGACCGCCCCTGGCGGTGTCGACGATGGCACGAACTGCGTCTTTGTAGTTGAAGGATGCCAGGCTCTCGACGGTGCGTGAGAGTTGGCGCATCTGGCCGGCAGCTAGATCCCGGTCGGCTTTTATGGCGCTTCCGGAGAGAACCAGGGCGGCGGCAAAGCGCACCCGCTCGCTGTCGCTGCCGAGTGCTTTAGCGAGTCTGGTCCGGCGAGGGTCGCTGGCGCTGGTCAGAGGAATCATCTGACCGTTGACGAAAGAGTCGGCGACTTCTTCGGCGCGGGTCGTGATAAGGGAGGCGGTGATCTCGCTGTCGAAACTGCGATCGCGCGGATTGAGGGCGGCCTCCACGCCGGCCGCCAGGGTCGCCGCCGGTGGTGACTGGTCTGCTCTCCTTCCGTCCCCGTCGTTTCGGTCTAGCCAGCCGACCCCATGAAGAAGCTCGTCAGGGCTTGCCGGTCTCCGGTCACCAGTGCCCTCCAGGGCGAGAAGAGCCCGCCCGGCTTCTGCCTTGTAGACCTGGCGTTCGCCGTAAAGGGACATTTCGAGGAGCTTGCGGGAGGCTGCCCTGACCGGCTCGGAGCCCGGGTCCAGTCCGGCTCCGGCAAGGGCTCGGGCGGCAGCGAGCTCGACTCTCTGATTGGGATGGCTCAGGGCTCTCACCAGCACCGCCACCCGCGGGTCGCTTGCGGAGTCGATGGGGACGCTGGCGGCGCTCTTGAAGATGTCTCTGGCGACCTGCTCGAAGTTGCGCTCCTGGGGACCGATGAGTTGCGCGCCTATCTTGGTGGCATCGGAATCGGCGCTGCCTGTCAGGGGCGACGGGCGGCTGCCTTGAATCCGCATTCCGAACCCGGCATCATGGCTCAGTCTCTCCGTGCCCCACCAGAGCGACTCGACAACTTGCCGGGCTCGCTCCCTGACCTGGGGAAGATAAGTCCCCGGATTGGCGGGGTCGAGCTGGGGATCGGGACCCATGGCCGCCAGGACCGAATAGCGTCCCATATAGCCGATATCGTGGATGGCATCGAGGATGCCTATCTGGAGCCTGGTAGATTCGCCGCTGCTGTCGCCCAGGCGCCTGATATTTCGTGCTTCGCGCTCGAGTGCCCGGGTGAGCACCTCCCCTGCTTTCCGGGGCGTGATCACGGAGTAGTCGCTGGCCTTCTCTCCGGAGTCTATATCGGCTCCATAGTTGCGATCGGTGAGGTAACCCACGGCTCTCACCAGGTGTCGCTTGGCCTCGGCCGGAAGATCAGCCGATGAGTCGAGGAGGGCTGTGATCACGCCGGTGGATAGAAGCGCTTTGTTCTTTACCCGGTCTCCTGCCGGACCGTTGCTCTGAGAGATCTCGCAGAGCAGCCGGGCTGCTTTTATCCTGTATTCGCGCTCTTTGTCCTGGGGGATGATCTGCTGATCGCCGTCGCTCACCATATGAACCAGGAACTTGATAGTCATGTCCTGATCCTGCCTGGACATCTGGTGGAAATTCGCCAGCTCTTTGAACTGCTTCTCCCGGTCCCGGTTGAGACGATAGCTCTCGACATGGTTTGCCCGGTATTCTTCCCTGGCATACTCCGTGTCTTTCGAGGTGAAGGTCTGATCGAGCCAGCCACCGAATCCGGACCAGAGATAGTCCTTTGCGTTGAGCCTGGCCTGCTCGGCCAGGACCCGTTGATCGATGATTCTGAAGGGCGAGCTCTTCAGCCAGTCTCTTATCTCTTCAGGCTTCTTGTCGAGAAGCGCTCCATCGCTGATGTCTTTCACCACCTGGCAGTATTCCTGCTGGGTCTGGAAGTCCTCCGGATTCTGGTAGCTGCAGGCTCGATCCGCCACCGCGAACAGTGTCTTCACCGCAAGGGGATCGGATTCGGTCTTGAGCAGGCTCTGGAAATTGATGTCCGGGAGACCCAGCATGTTGAGCTCTTCTCGGGACCTCGTGAAGAGTGACGGATCGAGGATATTGATCGCTTGCAGGGCGCGGGCTCTGACAAAGGGGTCACGCTCGATGAACTCACCATTTCTGGTGGCAAGACGCATGGCAATGGTCTCGGTTACCTGACCCACCGGGCGCGACCCCGGTTGTCCGGCACCGATCTCCTCGCCTTCACCCAGATGGGTGAGCCCTTTGATAGCTGTTACAGCCATGGTGCCTTCTCGACCCCAGTCCCGCATCTTCGCTCGATCCGAGAGGACATGCAGGAGGGAGTCACGCATGAAAATCTCCTGCTCGTGATAGTGCTGTCTTAGTTCGGAATCGGCGGGGATACTGGTCGAGCCCGGGAAGAGCGCCGGGATGTTCTCCGCTACCATGGCCTTGAGGATGAAAGCCTGGTAATTGCTTTTCGCTGCCCGAGCCGGATCTTCATAACCCCGGTCCATGACCTCGAGACCGAAATCACGCAGCTTCGATTGCTGTTCCGGTGTGAGGCTGCTCCAGTTATCCATTGCCTGGTGGAAGGCAAGGGCAGTGGTAGTCATGTCGGGGATCTGATCCCCGCGACGGACGTCCGACTTGATCCACTGCCTGTCCGGGAAGGACAGGGTGTCCATGAGGGCGCGGTTGATATCGGCTCGATAAGTGGTTCTCTGCGGCCCGTCCAGATTTCCGAGGGCGCGGGCTGAATCGAGCTTGTCTGTGCGACCCCGGTCGAATGCTGCCAGGTCCTGGTCGAATTTATCGACCAGCTCTTTATAGCGCTCCAGCTCCTGCCGGGTGGGATTCACCGGCACCGGCTCGTATACGGGCAGGGGCTTCGCCAGGGTGGCTTTCATCTCGGCGACGAAGGCGTCATGGAAGGCTCCTTCCCTGCCTGGTCGCACCGTCTCGTCCCAGAGTCTCTGATAGTCTGCGATATCGCCGTCCGGACGCTCGTGGGTGAAGAGCACCGCCGCCGCCATGGCTCTTATGTCTTTGTCTCCGCCAGAACCGGCCAGGTTCGCCAGGCGATCTTTCAGATTGCTCTCGTCCAGCCCATAGCTTGCTGCCAGGAGGCGATGCCTGTCGACCTGACCGAGAGCCGGATTGTTCTCTTCGGCATGCTCCACCACGAGAAGATCGGATATCTGGCGCAGCGCTTTGAATTTCAGATCCTTTCCGGCGGCGCTGTTGTCGACTACATCCAGAAGCACTCCGGCATAGCGACCGGCAGGCAGTGAGCCGGTGCGGAACAGCGCGTCCGCGGCGGCCATCTGCGAAGCAGGGTTGGCACTGTCCAGGGCCGCATCGCTGAGGATTTTGATGACATCGTTCGTGGTGATGGTCTGCTCGAGGCTTTCCGGAGGAACTTTGATCTCCACCGGCGGTGCGCCTTCGCCACCACCCGAGACATAATAAGAGTATCCGGGCACCGTCGTCTGCCGTCTGGCAAGGACACCGTCATCGGGCAGCTTTCCGTCTTTCTGGGCGAGATAGAGCAGGGATATGGCAGTGGCAATTCTCTCCGTCTTGTCAGACTCCTTCTCCACCGGGAGCTCGCCGGGCTTTATCCTCTCTATATGCGCGCTCTCGTTCCCGTGGGATTTCTTCCACTGCTGGATTGAAGCTCCTGTGGGATGAAACAGTGCCACCAGATCGCCGCGCAAAGATGCGGCCGCGTTTGCGTCGCCGCTGGCCAGAGCGCTCTCGGTCCGATCGAAGATCGAGGTATTCTCGCCTCCGCCAAGCAGCGGCCGGTAGACAGAGAATGCCGTTTTACTTGCCTGCGCCGCATCCGGGGGACCGCTGAAATTCCTATCGCCTGTGTCACCGAGACCGGAGCCTCTTTGAATGAGCGCGTCGTGGAGATAGGCGAATGAGTCCTCTCCCCTGCCGCGCTTGATCTTTTCATGAGCTTCATTGCTCATGAGCGGGAGCCAGACGCCATCGGCTGCCCCGAAAGCCCACCTGGTGGCCGTCTCGATTCTTTTCATGCGGGCTGACTCTTCGATGACCTTTGCCACAGCCGTCGCTCCGGGGGTCTCGAAGGCTAGCTTGCCTGCCGAGAGCTTCGCCAGCCCCTGTCGCCCGAGCCCCTGGGTGACATCGGCGAGTATGGCTATATGACGGGCTTTACGAATCGCTTCTCCAGTGTCGCCCATTTGCCTGAAGGCCGGATCCATGAGACCGCCCACTCCCAGCATGACGCGACCGACATTGGTGGCGACATAGAGACCTTTGCCGGCGGTGAGAGCGGCCCGGGCCCCTATGGATCCGGTGGCGATCATGCCCACGTCCAGGGCGGCGCTGGCGATCTTTGAGCCATGATGGAAGAAAGCCTGGATTGCCTTGAACTCGCCCATCCGGTCGGCTCTTACCAGTTGCACGGTGCCCGACTGGGTCTGCACACCGACATAGCGATCGAACTGGTAGGAGCGGCTCTCTGAAACGTCTCCCTGTTTGATACCGAACCAGTTCTGGTAGTTGAGCAGATGATCCTGGTAGTAGTGGCGGCGGTTGTCGATGTGGACGTTCTTGCCCTCGTCCCTTGTATCGAACTCCTGGTTGACGTACTGGAACTCCCTTTCGCTGGCGACGCTCCGCCCGGCGAGCTCCTTAGCCTTTTCCGCCGGTACTTCGACGCCGTCTTGATCGTAGTAGCGGCTGCCGTCCAGGCTGGCATTGATTACTTTGCCATCCGGGGTGGTGACGGTGACCAGATCGCCCGCTTCGTTCTTGATATAGACTACTTTTCCGGCGGAGTCCACGCCCACTCTGCCTTTTTGCTGGACGTCGCCATAGCGCACGAAGTTGCCCTTGAGATACTCTTCCATGGCCTGATCGACCGGGGCGCTGTGTTTCTGGAGCCAGTCCCGCATGCCCTGCAAGACCCGCTCATTGCCGGCGGTGGCGGTGAGATCGTCCGGCAGACGCAGCGAAAGTCTCCTGAAGTTCTTTCTCTCCGGATCGATCTGATAGTCGCCCAGTTGCTTGAGCTCTTCCAGAGCCTGCTTGTTGTCGAAATCTCCCTCGACGTTATCCAGTGATACCATGGCTTCGCCATAGTTGCGCACCCGGAAAAGCAGGTTGAGGACTTCGGTCATGCGGCTGTTATAAGCTTCGAGATCGCCGTCTTTGACTTTGTCCGGGCTGTAGTTGGGCTTGTCGTAACCGAGCACGTCCTTGAGAAGGAAATACTGATTATTGGCGTCGATGCGCCTGGTCGTGGTGGCGATCCGGTCCTGGTTCGCGTAGAGCCAGTCGAAGCTGTTGCTCATTTTGTCCATGTCCAGCCTGGATGGAATCCCATCGGGCTCGAGAATCAAACTCGTCTCGAGATGGCCGGAACGGGACATTTCCCTGAATCTGGTCAGATCGAGCTTGCCGTCCTTGATCAGGTTGTTGATGGTGTCCGGATCGTGGGGAATGCCCTTTCCAGCATTGCCGGGATCGGTGCCGATTCTCGCTATACCCAGGGGATCACCCGGTCCCATGGAGAGCTTCATCTGGGAGAGGACGTCATGGGCGCCGATAACCGCTGAATTCAGAAACTGATTGGTGAGACGGAATGACTCCCGGGTGATGCCGGCTCCGGTTTTCTCGGCGAAGCCCGGCACCTCGGCTTCCAGTCTTACTCCGAGCTGGAGCTCTTTCGTGGTCATGGAGCCGAAGTCTTTTCCTTCGACCTTTCTCATGAATTCAGCCACATCGACTTCCCCTGCCTGACCCGGTGCCGGCGGAAGCTGACCGAGCATCTTCATCAGGTCCTCTTTCACCGGGGCGAGTTTTTCTCTTGCCCGGTCACCGTCTCCGGTAGTCTCCAATTTTTCTTCTGTCTTGAAACGCTCGCTGATTTGCTCGAAGGGCTCTCTGGAAGGATCAGGTTCTTTCTCTTGCTTTTGCTCTGGCTTCGGCTCGGGCTCTTGATCCTCATCGTCGGAAAAGTCTATTTCCACGCCCCCGGGAAGGACGGCAGCCAGATCGTCTGACGCTCCTCTTGCCTGCTTGAGTGTGTCAGGAGCCTCCTCCTCCTGGGTGAAAGAGTCGTCCGAGAGCGCCAGGTTGGCGTCCTCCTCCAACTCCACCCGGCTGGTGTGGTCTTCAGTAGGCCGATCCGTATGAAGTGGATCCTCGGGAGCGGGGCTCCCGTTTTGATTGTTCTTGCCGCTGTTGTTCGGACCGCTCACTGTCTATCTCCCGGGGTCTTCAATTGCCGGTGGGGCGCACGCGCTCTGTGCTTCGACCGCCGGACTTCAGATCCGGTGCCAGAGCGTTGAAGAGAAGCAGAACTCCCACCACCGGACCGGCGCCTTTGATTACCGAGCCCAGGCGGCCGCCGCTCTTGATACCTTCGATGGTGCGCTCGCAGTAGCGAGTGCCCTGACCGGATTCTCTGGCTGCCAGGTATTCGGCGCGCATGGTCTCCAGGTGCCTGAGACCTTCGAGCTCGACCTTCTGTCTTTCCATCTCGGCTTTATCCCTGGTCGCGTCCAGCTGTTTGATCCGGTCCTCGGCGGCTTTGATGCGAGCGGTCAGATCTGTCTCTTTCAACTCGGCAAGACGTTTTTCCAGCTCTCCGGGCTTGATGTCGCCCACCGGCACATAGCGCTCGGAGGTGGTGCCGTCTCCTCTTGCCTCGGAGATGCGCACCATCATGTCTCTGGCGTTGTTACCCGTGACATTGAATCCGCTCATGGTATCATGCCGGGTGCTGGTGCTCTCGAGGGTGGCGGTGGCACTGCCGGTGCCGCCGGCTCTGGTCGTGTCGAGGGTGCCGGTGCCCGATTCGGCCCCGGCGAGACTGCCTGCCACCCGGCTTCTTATCGAGTCGAGATGGGTGTCCAGGCGGCTTGCTCCGCGCTCGCCCAGGTAGGCTTTCACCGAATCAGGCAGGCTGCCCTTTTCGGCAAGCTTGATGATGTCCCGGGCCAGATCTCGTTCGCCTAGCTCCACCAGTTTCGAAAGCCCCGGTTTGAGCTCGCCTGAACTTTCCACGGCGGCAGCGAGATCGAATTGACCGGCTTTGCCCGCTATGAGGCTATCGCCGCCTGCGTCAACGATCTCTTTGATGCGCTGCCGCTCTTCGAAGGTCTTGCCCTGCTCCAGGTAATCGCCGGCTATTCGGGAGAGCTCTGCCGGTGTCCTGGGCTCCGACTTGTTGACTGTCTCGGCGAGATGATCGAGGGCTGCATGAACGCCTTCGCCGTTATAGACTCTGGTGTCGGCGCTCAGGGACCGGGCGACTTTCGCGGCGACGGCATCGCCTCTGGAGGGACCTTCTTTGAGGAATGTCTCCAGGGTCTGCCTGGCTTTCTCGGGAGTGCTGAAATCGCCTTCCGGAAACAGTCTCGCCCGTACGCCGGAGCGCTCTAGCATCTCCAGAGCTCGCTCCGGATTGCGACTCTCGAGGATGGCGTTCATTTTTTCTTTGAGCACTTCGGGCTGGTCTACGAGGGCCCTGGCGAATCCGGCCTGCTCGATCAGGCAGTCTGATACCGCTGCCGGTGTGCGAATGCCGAGATCGGCTACTTCTCTGACCCGGTCGAGCATTTCGGCGGGATTTCTCTGGAAGGCTCTGTCCAGCTGGTCTACGGTGTAAGGACCGTATTCCGGGGCTTTCATATCGGCGGCGAACCTGGCCAGGTTGTCGCTGTACTCGCTGCCGCTTCGCGGACCGACTCGTTTGCTTCCCTCGCCGTCCGGCACGATCAGGGAGGGACTGGTCTCGGCATTGCCGAATTGCAGTTTCATGCCCAGGCGCTGGTTGTCGATCTCGAGCTGAACGGCGCGGCCGGGCTGCAGTTTGATCTCGATCTTCGGATCGTTGATCGCTTCTCTCAGCTCGGCCTCCATTACCCGGCGGGCGTCAGCTTCGCGAGGATTGCCCGAGAGCTCCCGTCCGACTGTCTCGAAGCCTTCCATGGCTTTTTTGATATTCTCGACGCTTCCCTCCTTGATGGAGAAGGCCAGCTCTTTGACGCTCCTGTCCATGCGCTCCACTGTCTCTCTTTCGAGACCGGATTTGAGACGGCTGCGCTCCTGGCGGTCCAGCTTGCCTTCCTCGCCGGTACCTTCGCGGCCTTCAGCGGAGCCCGCCTGCGCTCGTCTTTCCCGGGCCTTTTGATAGATCCCTTTCAGCTTGCTGTAGGCATAGAGTCCGGTTCCGACACCAAGACCGAGATAGATAAGCTTCTCGGTGGTGCTCGATTCGCCGGTGGGAGCCTGAGCGTCCCACTCGCTCACTGACCTGGGCACCAGGGTGCCGTCGTCTTCGATCTCGTCGAGGCTGGGAGGCTTGAACTCGGGCACCGGATTCGATGCCGCGGCCGTTTTCAGGTCGTCTGCCACGGTTCCACCTGGCTTTTCCTGAGGCGGCGCTTCGGCGACGGTTGCCGCGGGCGCTTTGTAGTGCGAAGTGAAGGCATTGCGAAGCCCCGACTCGAACTCCTGGTTGAAAGCGAGCTGGGGAGTACGCTCCAGGGTCCGGAGAATCTCTTTCTTCCCCTGGTCGAAGAGGTCCCTGTCCGGTGAGCTGATCTTCAGGAATGATCGCTGGACATTCAATATGAGGTTACGCTCCCGGCTCTGTCTGGAGGTCTCGCCGGCAGCCTGCTCGATTCTCTCGTAGTCCAGCCGGCGCTCTACCAGCCCGGTGACGTCCTGGCCAAGATAGTTTTTCTGGGCAATGGCGGCATCTTGCTTGAGACCTTGCAGGAAAACATCGACCCGGGCCTGCTCGACTCCGGCATGGGCGCGGTCGCTGAAACCGGCGGCGGTGGACGCCGATTCCAGAGCTCCTTTGAGATCTCCGGCTCTCAGTCTTTCGGTGAGGTCTTTGATGCTCTGGTCCGCCTGCTGTCTTTCTTCGGCGGTAAGGGGCTTGACCGTGCCGGTGACATCTCCTGCTCTGGCGGTGCTCTCATATAGAGGTATGTCCACCGGGGCTTTGCCCTGTGCCAGACCGAGCCTGGTGAAACGGTTGGCGGCCATCTCGCTGTACACCCTGGTGACCATATCCCGGAAGCTCTTCTCGTTCTCGATTCCGGGGTAGTCCCTTACGAGACCGGCAAACTCCAGCTCGCCTTTGCGGATATCCTCATCGCGGCCTGTGGAGATAAGCAGTGCCCCGCGCAGAATCCGGAAATCCTTGGTCTTGTCGCTGACACCGGCGATATTGTCTCGAATGCTTCGCTTGATCGTCCCGGACTCGATATCGAGCTGGCTTACCTGGCGCTCGAAGCCTGCCCGGGCGCCGTCCGGCGCTGCCAGGAGCAGGCTGGTGGCCAGACCGATCTGGTCGCAGTTCTCCAGGGCTTTCAGCTGGGACTGGCTGAGTGGTTTTCTTGTTCTGTCCCTATCTCCCGTGGCTTCCAGCATTTTCTCGTCAAGAACTTTGTGAGCCCGTCCGACTTTCTCATCGAAGACGGAGAGTCGCTGTCTATCTTCGCTGCCCGGGACCTTATCGACTGCTGGTGCTCGATCCGCCGCTCGATTCTGGGGCTCGGCCGCCTCGGCCTGCGCTACTTTCGTAGCAGCCGGCTCGTTGTGGGAGTCGGCCTCCAGGCTCATGCCCACCCGCTCGTCCATGGAGTAATCATCGTCAAGGGCGTCCTGATCGTCACTGGTGTCGTGGGCGTCCCGGGGGAAGAACATCCGGTAGCTCTCGTCGTTGTTGGAATTGCCCGGCTTCGGGCCAGCTCCGTCGGCCATGGGGAAAGCCTCGTCAAAGGGGACTTATAGAATCTATGCCACCGGGGTCGCTTTCTAGACGCGCCTGACAATATCCAAAGCACGATTTTATGAGCCTTGCGGGCTATCCATGATGGTCATGCTGCTATTGATGTGATATCATTGTGTTATCGTTTCAATAGCGGCTATCGAGGTCCCCTGATATGACAAGCGAGCGAACCCACTGGCACCTCGGCGGTGCGGCAGCCTGGGCAGGTCTTCTGGTTTTGATTGGAATCATGGGTTGGTCCACCCTTGCATTCATATCGGTTTTCCTCGGTCTGGGGGAGCGCTGGATCACCGACCCTGGCGAGCTCGTTCTCCCGGGGCTGATCCTCGGAGCCTCTCTTTTTCTCAGCAAGGGCTTCGCGGTCATCCAGCCGAACTTTGCCATGGTGCTTGTTTTTGTCGGTACTTACAGCGGTACTGTGAAAAGAAACGGCCTTGTCCTGGTCAATCCATTCTGCAGCCGCCAGAGCATTTCGCTCAAGTTGCAGAACTTCCAGTCGCCGGTGCTCAAGGTCAACGACCTGAGCGGCAATCCCATCGAGATTGCCGCGGTGGTGGTCTGGCACGTTTCGGAGCCCGCCCGGGCGATCTTCGATGTCGATCACTACGAGCTTTTCGTGCGGGTGCAGAGCGAGACCGCCGTGAGGCACCTGGCCAATCTCTACTCGTATGACGGCGAGGGTGAGGAGACCACTCTCAGAAGCCGCGTCGATGAGGTCTCCCATACCCTCAAGCAGGAGCTCGATCAGAGACTGGCGGTGGCCGGCATCACCGTGGACGAGGCTCGCATCTCGCACCTGGCTTATGCGCCCGAGATCGCCATGGCCATGCTCAAGCGCCAGCAGGCCGAAGCCGTGGTGGCTGCCCGGCGCGCCATTGTCAGCGGTGCGGTGAGCATTGTCACCGGCGCCCTGGAGGATCTCACCAGGACGGAGCTGCTCAATCTCGACGACGAGCGCAAGGCTGCCATGGTGAGCAATCTCCTGGTGGTGCTCTGCAGCGATACCCAGGTCCAGCCGGTAGTGAACGCCGGCACTCTGTATTGAGATAATGCCGCGAAAGTCCTTCCTGCTGCGTATCGATCAACAGGTCTATAAGGACCTGGAGTCCTGGGCGCAGCAGGAGATGCGCAGTGTCAACGGGCAGATCGAGTATCTTCTGCGCCAGGCCCTTTCGCGCTATAAAGGAAAAGAGAAGCAGGATTATGGAGTGATCAAGCAGGAGCCGGTGGAGGAGACCGATGTCATGCTCGACCGCGATTAGACGAGCGGTCACCGTGCGCTTTGCTGAGAGGAGTCCTTTAGTATGAGCAGGAGCATCCGAGTGACTGTGGACATAGTCGCCTTGGCCGTGGAGCAGGGCGTGCTCGAAGTGCTTTTGATCAAACGCAAATACGAGCCGTTCCGCTCTTCCTGGGCGCTGCCCGGAGGTTTCGTCACCGACGAGGACGCCAACCTCGACCAGGCCGCCCACCGCGAGCTCGTGGAAGAGACCAATGTCCGGGATGTTTTTCTCGAGCAGCTCTATACTTTCGGGGCCCGGGAGCGGGACCCCCGGGGGCGGACAGTGACGGTATCGTATATGGCGCTGCTCCGCGCCGATTCTCTGGATCTCAGAGCCGACACTGATGCCAGCGGAGTAGCCTGGTGGCCCACCGCCGAGCTGCCGGATCTCGCATTCGATCACCGTGAGATCGTCGATTATGCTCTCACCAGGCTCAAATACAAGATCGAGTACACTCCCGCGGCTTTCAGTCTGCTTCCGGAGAAATTCACCCTCCGGGAGCTTCAGGTGGTATATGAGGCGGTTCTGGGCAAGCCCGTGGACAACCGGAATTTTCGCAAGAAGTTTCTTGCATCCGGAATTCTCGAAGAGCTCGATGAGCTGTCCCAGGAAGGCTCTTATCGTCCGGCCCGGCTCTACAGACTGATTGCGGAGCGCTTCGAAGAGCTGAAAGACCGGCCTCAGTTCGTCTTCTGAATTTCTGCGAAAAACTCCGAAGCCGGTTTGAACGCGGGTCTGCCGCTGTCGTTGGCGAGATCCTCTCCGACCCGGAAAAGCAGCTCCGCATCTTCCACGGCTCCGGCCAGGTCCCAGTCGTCTTTTACTTTGTCCGAGGGCTTGTGGTAGTCGTTGGTGATATAGTCGGCCTTCTTCCGGGCGGCATAGTCCGGATCTTTTCCCAGGTAGGCCGAGCCCGGATTGAGGAAGAAGAGGGCGGGGACGCCGCTCTGCAAGAAGGGCAGATGATCGGAGCGGTAGAAATAGCCTTTCTCTGGCTCCACATCCGGTATCACGATGCGATCCTGCTCGGCCGCCCTGGCGCTGAGAATCTCGTCAAGGGTGGAGTGACCGTGGGCGATACTGATAATTTCCCGGGTGGCGCCCCAGAGATTCATGATGTCCAGGTTGATTACAGCTACTGTCTGCTCGAGAGGGAAAACCGGTTGGCGAATATAGTATTGCGAGCCGATAAGACCCGACTCTTCCAGAGTGGTGAAAAAGAGGAGGATCGAGCGCCGGGGTCTCCGTTTCATGAAGCGTCGACCGATCTCGAGAACCATAGCGACTCCTGAGCCGTTGTCCAGGGCACCGCTATAGATCTCGACCTTGCCGTCCTTCTCCTTCTTGCCGAAGTGGTCCCAGTGCGCGCTGTATATGATGCACTCTCTCTTCAAGTCCGGGTCTTCTCCCTCAATCACTGCCAGGACATTGTGAGATTCGAATTCTCTGATGGTATTTTCTACCGATATGTCGGCGGTGGTGCCCAGGTCCACAGGCTCGAAGCAGGTCTGGCCCGCGCCTTTCTTGAGGTCCTGATAAGACCTGCCGCTCATGGCGAAGAGCCTCTCTGCCGATTCCAGAGAGAGCCAGCCTTCGGCTTGCACGCGCTCCTGGCTGCGGCCCAGATCGAAATTCTCGCCGCTCCAGCTAGCTTTCACTACATCGTATCCGTAGCCGGCGGGCTCGCTCTCGTGCACTATCAGGACAGCGGCGGCGCCTTTCTCGGATGCTTTCTCATACTTGTAGGTCCAGCGTCCATAGTAAGTGAGGGCTCTGCCCCGGAAAAAGCTCTCGTCGAGTCTTGTGGGGTCCTCTCTGTCCGGTCTGCCCGGCTGGCCTATAAGAACGATCACGACTTTGCCCCTGACGTCCGTATCTTTGTAGTCGTTCCAGCCATACTCCGGGGCCTCGATGCCGTAGCCGGCGAAGACTACCGGAGCATTCGCGATATCTATGGTGCCCTGCCGCGTGCGGGACATGGCGACGAATTGCTCCGGAAACTCCGGGGCGAGCGACAAAGAGCCCGTCTTGAAATATACCGACGGCTTCGACTTGATCCCGATAACCGGCACTCTCTGGAAATAGCCGTCTTCTCCTGCCGGCGCCAGACCGAGGTCCAGGCAGGAGTCCCTGAGATAGTCGATGGTGATTCTTTCACCGTCGCTTCCCGGTGCTCTGCCTTCGAAGCGCTCCGAGGCCAGGATCTTTATATGCTCGAGAATGGCATCGGCAGTGGTGCTCGCCCTCATCTCCGCTTCCTCATTAATCCCACAACAATCTCTCGGCAAGACTCGGACCGAGTCCGAAATATTTCTCCAGGATCAGTGGGTCCTCCTGCGTGGCTACGACAAATCCCGGGCTGACATGGTGGTTCCAGGCGAATTCGAATGACTCCCTGCCTTTCTCGGAACGGGCAAGGAGCCTGGGCACGGCATGGTAAGCCGCTATGTCAGGCTCGGCCCGACCTCTGAGATAGAGGTTGAAAAAGGACTTCCTTGCCCTGCTATCGAGACCTTCGAGGTCGAAGCTGTAGCGGGGGATCAGGTATGGCTGGTTGGTCACCGGAGCCATGACTTCCTCGAAGGCTTTCACGAAGATCCTGGTGTGCTCTTCGCTCGCTCCTTCGAGAAATACCCTGTAATTGTCGTGGCTGCGCCGGCTGATCACGATATCTCCAGGCTCGATATCGCCGGGCAGGAAATTTCTCTCGATGAGGGAATCGAGCAGAGCTCGGGCTATGCTCGAGAGGCAGCCGGCTCGATCGGAGGAGGCGTCGACCACCACGAATTTCTCGAGATTCTCTCTCACGCGTGCTCTGTGCCTCAGACCGAGAATGGTCGACGTCGTGACGATCACCATCGACGATACCAGGCACAGGAATGGATTCATGAGCACCCCGGCAAGGGTGATGGATGCCACTATCCCCCCGGCGACATAGATCCACAGGGCTCGGTCGATCTGCTGCCGCAGCTGCCGGGCGTGCTCGGGGTAAGTGCTGCCGGCGATGACATGGGCCGGTTGCGCTCCGGGTGCTGGCAGAGCCGCTATCTCTATGCAGCCCAGTTGCCGGTTGGCATAGGGCTTGCCTACTTTCCAGAGCTCATAGATCTGATCTCGGACCAGGGCTCTCTTGAGCATCTCCTCATTGAAAGATTGAAGCGACGCGAAGACCTCTGTCGGCGTGAGGTCTGAGAAAGACGGGTGGACATGGCCGACGCCGCACTCGATCTGGCCGTCGTCGGCAATGCCGAAATAGCCCTGGTGCTTGCGGACGAATCGCGAATAGTCGTTCAGCCCTTTTTCGAGCTCCGGGGCGATGGCTACAACGTCCCAGTTGTTGGTGACTTTGCGATCGGCCAGTGGATCGCTGATATTGCTGGTATCGAGCCTGATGCCCCTCCCCTGAGCTGTTTGACCGAGACCGGCGATGTGGTGGTGGTCAGGTCGATCACCGTATTGAGCTGCTGGGAGTCCCATCCCTCTCCGAAGATCCCTCTGGTGCCCACAAGGCATTTGGTTACCCCGGTCTCGAAAGCATGGGTGATCAGGCCCACATACAAACTGGTGCTCCAGTCGCCTCCGGAAAGGCTGACCCCGGTGAGAGCCGGGTCGGCTTCGAAGGGGGTGAGCTCGAGCTCGGTTTTTTCGCCGGCTTCTTCGAGATAGCGTCTGGCAGTCTCTCGGAAAGTCTTGGTGATACGGCTGTCGATCAGGACCATGGTGCCTGTCACCAGGCAGGGGTTGATGCTTGCCGACACCGGGTGGGCAATGAGCTCTCTTGCCACGCCGATGGCGCCTCCGGCATCGGCGTCGAGCACCGTCGAGACCGATTTGAGCACGGTGGCGGACATGCGCTCGAAGTCGGTGATCACAAGGGCGCGCAGGCGATCGTCGAGAGCCGCGTATTCGGTATCGAGAATGGTGGCGACCGCCCGGCTCTTGTTCTGTGAATAAGCGAGCACCCTGTCTACCGGCGAGGCGCTGGATCTGATGCCTCTTTCGGACAGGCTGAAGCCGATTTTCTTGAGAGCGCCGCCGATTGTCTTGAGCAATTCGTGGTCATCTTTGTCGGGGCTCGTTTTGAGATGATTGAGGGCGAAGTCCTCGAGGAGCTCGAGCCAGTCTTCGAGCTGCGGGGACTGTCTCACTGCCTCCGAAACCACGAGGTCGCCGGGCAGGGGCAATTTGGCTGCGTAGAAATAGCGGGCAAGAGCCATGGCCAGCTCCGGCTTGCGCTCGACGAATTGCTCCTGGCTTTCGACAAAGTCGCGGAATTTCCTGTTCTGAATGATATCGTGCAGATCCTGATGCTTTTCCTTGAGGAATTCGCGCTCCTCAGCGGTGGGCTCGGTGAAATAGACGAGGTCTTGAAAAGGCGCCAGACCTCCTTCTTTCACCAGGGCCGGGGTGGGAACCTGAAAGTCTATCTCGCCCACCAGGGTCAGATAGCGTGCTTTCTGCTTGCCGGTCTTGGCCTCCGGCGGCGTGCCGGTGAGACCGACCACGGTGACGTCCTGCAGGCGGCGTACCAGGTGGATCATCACAGACGCCCAGTAGTCGGTGAGGTGGTGGCACTCATCGAAGATGACCAGGCCGCAGCCCTGGCGCTTGAGGTCTTGCACCAGCTCCAGGGCATTGTCGTGGAGTATCTCCTCCAGGGTCATGAAGTCGGTGAGCTTGCGACGCAGGCGGGTAATATGACGGCTGATCTCCTTTTTGTAGGCGCTCTTATTGTTGGCTTTCAGATCGAGGATGCGGACCTCGGCTTCGCCCCGGCTCAACGAGCGGCTCCGCGCCATCTCGTCTGCCCACTCTCTGAGAGCATGGCTTTCGAGAAACTCCTGCTCTTTGCCCGGCACCGATAAGACCTGGTAGGTGAGCACCGTGATCGGTTTGAGGGGTCTGTCCTCGTGGGTCCCTATAATCGCCGGTCTGGCGAGCTCGGCGAATTCGGGCTCCAGAAAGAGACCGAGCTTGTCCGCCCACTGGGACTGGATGGTGGTATTCGGGCAGACCACCAGGCTCGGGCAGCGGAATCTGGTGATGATCTCGAGACCGATAATGGTTTTGCCTGATCCCGGCGGAGCGACTATGTGGAGCTCTTTCTCGCCGTCTTTGAGCTTTCGATCGCAGAGCGCGATGATATCGCTCTGGTACTTCCTGAGCGGATATTGGAAGCGGAGCTGGTCGAGCCAGTCGTCGCGAGTGAGGGTTGTTTTTTCCACAGTCCGGTTAGATTATCATTTCGGCCCGCCTGTAGAATGAAGACAGGGGTAGTGATTCATGCGGCTGGCGTTCCTGGTTTTGATTGCCTTTCTCATCGGGGCTCCGGCAGGGGCCCACGAGGCTTTAAAAGGATCACTGGAAGTCGTGGATCCGGGTCATAGCGAGGTGGCGCTCACAAAGGCCATTCCCCAGGTGGATCGGCGCAGCCGCGAGTATGTCAGGACAGGCCCGCCTCAGTGGATACCCGGACCTGTATATACCAACGACATGATGATCATGAGAGTAGCAAAGCGTGTCATCCTGCCGTTCATGTCCAGGACAATCAAGTCTGAGATTCCCCGATATACAGAAAGCCCGATGACCATCAAGAAGACGGTGCTGGCTCACTGGAAGGGCAAGCAGCCCTCGACTCCGTGCCGGATGACCTGCGCTCCCTTCGGTCCGGAAGGCAATTTTCGGTTCTTCCATGCCGATCCCGGCGGCCCCAGAGGCTATCTCGAGCGTCTGGGGCGCGATTCGGATGGCTTCATGACTTATCGTTACTGGTTCGAAGAGCCGGTCAGGCTTTCGAGAAAGTAACGAAAGGCTGACCTTACGCCGGTCCGGGTGCTACAATCCCCCAATTCCAGAGGGAGACCTATGCACAGAGAATATCACCGGTGGTACAGCCACAATCTCGGAAGAGACATGGAGTTGCTCGTTTTCGGGCACGGCGGCGCCAGGGCGCTCTGCTTTCCGACTTCCCAGGGACGTTTTTTCGACTGGGAGAACCGGGGCATGATGAATGTTCTCGGGAGACATCTGGAGGAGGGCTGGCTCCAGATTTATTGTCTCGACAGCGTGGACTCCGAGAGCTGGTACAACGGCCATGTCCACCCCGGTGAGCGGGCGATCAGGCACCTCCAGTATCAGCAGTATGTTGTGGACGAGGTCTTGCCGCTCACCCGGAGCAAGAACGACAATCCTTACAGTATCGCCATGGGCGCCAGTTTCGGTGCGTATCACGCCGTCAATATAGGTCTTCGTTTTCCGGAGCATTTCAATCGGGTCGTAGGATTGAGCGGTGTCTACGACATCAGAGAATGGGTCGGCGATCATTATGACGATAACGTGCACCAGGGCAACCCGGTGGAGCTGGTGCGCCGCATGCACGATGCTCCGGATCATGTGCAGAAGGTGAAGGAGCTCGATATTATTTTTTCCACCGGTCGCGATGACCATGCCTACGCGCATTCGGTGGAGCTCTCGAATAACCTCTGGAGCCTTGGAGTCTGGCATGCTTTCCGCACATGGGACGGCTTCGCCCATGACTGGCCCGAGTGGGAGGAAATGGTGCTCCACTATGTGGGCGGACCGGATAGCCGCTGATCGTCTATAACGAGGTTGCGAAAGCTCTGGACGACAGTAATAAAGGCTCTTCATGCTTCACTTATATCGTCGCCTGCGCGGACGGTTCGCTTTACACAGGCTGGACGAATGATCTGGACGGCCGGATTGCGGCGCATAACCTCGGGAAAGGAGCGCGCTATACGCGCTCGAGGCTGCCGGTGGAGCTTGTATACAGTCGAGGCTTTCCCAGCCGGTCCCTGGCGATGAGCTACGAGTACAGGCTCAAGCAGATGTCACGAGCAGAAAAGATGAGGCTTATCGAAGAGCATAGGGCCGATTCGGCTCAGTAGGCGACGGCCTGGCCAGAGGCGAACGAGTAGTCGTGTCCGGATGCCGGTCTATCAGGCTCGCCGAAACGGCTTCTGACGTAGTGCTCGGTGTATTGGCCGTTGTTGCTCGGGTAATAGTAGTGGTGGTGGTGGTGGTGCACGACCGCAGCCGGTGCCTGGGCCCGTACCGGAGAACCGGGCGTTGCTTCCTTGCTGCCCAGGAAATGAAGGAACAACAGGATCCCGAAGCCGAATGCCATGACAGCCATGGCAATCAAGCCCGAATCAGGGAACTGGTTGAGAAACCAGTTTAAGAGCTCTTTGAGATCCTTGAGCCTGTTCATAGAAAAAAATTCTAGAGGCTTTTGCTGTCATTTCAACTTCTTTGCATCCCCTGGCAGATATATTTTGAGTAACTATGTCGGGGGATGCATTTGTGCGCTTTCTCGGGCAACATCGTTACAGGTAGACTTCGCGGGCTACTTAGAATGCGGTTGATGGACGGGGGAGGTCCATGAATGACCTCCCTCGTCATCTTTTTCCGGTGCAGGTGTTACCGGCGGCTCTCTTCCAGGCATAACCGATTGACGGGAGGAAAGTAGCAGGTGCGAATCGAAGACTATATAGCGGCAGGGGATCCGCAGGCTCCTGCCGGAATCTTATGGAAGATCTACCGGTGCGGAGACTACAAGACGAGGCGGAGGCTGGCTGAGAATCCCGCTACCCCGGTCTCTCTTTTGAGGGAATTGCTCGACGATCCTCATCCGGAGGTGCGGGCGAGCGTCGCCTCTAACAGCTCGGCTCCTGAGGATTTCCTCGACAGGCTCTGTAGCGATCCTGACATAGATGTCAGGTTGTCTCTGGCGCAGGAGACGTCGCTACCGGAGAAATACTTGTTGAGGCTCCTGGAGGACAGCAATCCGTATGTGTGCGATTTCGCCCGGAGCAGTCTGGAGTGCCGGGAGTTCGAGCACCATCTCCGGGCCCGCGGCTACGTGCACGAGCCGGGTCTGGTGGCCCGTCTCGGCGAGCTCCTGGTGGCGGCTGGCTTGCTTGCCAAGGGCAGGATTCCGGGACTGGTGGAGCTCGCTCGCCGGGAAAAGGTCAATCTCGGCTTTCTTCTTGTCAGGGAAAAGTTGCTCACCCGCGACACGGTCGTGCGTGCCCTCAAACTGCAATCCCGAATAAGATCCGGAAAGCTCTCCTTCGAGGCGGCAGCGGGCGAGCTGAGCGCCTCGCCGGAGGCAAGAGGCACCGGTCCGTGACTGCCACCTCTTGCGCCCGGGTCCATAAAGCGATAATTTATGGGGAAGGGGGCGGCAGATTTGCGATTTATCAGGGCAACAGTTTTCATATCGCTGTTCTTGCTTGCGGTTTCGCCTGCTCTGGCCAGCAACGAGCACAAGCCTGTGGTCTCGAGCATCGTCATCAATGCGCCGCGTCCGCTGGTCTGGAAGACCATCACCGACGATAAGAAATTCGGTTTCACTTTCAAGAAGAGGGAAGCCAATTCGAATGAAGCGATCATCGAGGAGAAATTTCCATCCATACCGTTTATGGGCACAGTGTCGATGCTCATCAAGATCACGGTCAAGGAGAATGAGATTCTCAAGTACGATCTGCTCGAGTCCGAGCACGTCAAGACCTTCAAAGGCGACTGGAAGCTCTCCACAGTCGGAGAGAACAAGACCAATTTCAAGATCTCCTCTTATGTCGATGCCGGGCTGCCGGTGCCGCGTTTTCTGGTTAACGCCTTTCTGAAGGGAAGGATCAACAAGCGCCTTCGCAAAGCCAAGACCCTTGCCGAGGCCAGTTTCAGAGACAGCGGTGAAGGGCGGAAGCTGGTCCGCAATATTTCCGTCAACTGATATCGTTTGTGGTATCAGCCCCGGGGCTGTGATACCACCAGGACTTCCCTCGGGCTTCTCAGCTCGTAGGTGACACCGCGCCACTGAATCTTATTGGTGAGCACCGAGAATAGTGTCAGGAAAGGAAGCACGACGTGAGCCATGGGTATGGCCAGGCAGGAGCTCCAGAGCGATTCTCGCAGATGCTGACCGCGATCGGCCAGAACTCTCTCCCAGAGTCGGCGCGCCCGGATCAGGAAGTAGCCCTCTACCGGCAATATGGTGGCGCCGGCGATGAGGGCGCTCAGGCAGCCACTGTCGCGCCAGGCGAAGGCGCCGACGGCTGCAGCCGTAACAGCGCCGAGCCAGACGAGCATGACCAGAGCCCTTGCTATAGCCCTCAGCCAGAGAGGGCGATAGTAGACTTTGGTGAGGATAAGCTGTCTGTTCGTCCAGTCGATGATCTCTTTGATACCGGCATCGCCATCACTGGCGACCAGGCACTGAGGGACGAAGTGCACCCGAAGCCCCAGTGCCTTGATGCAGGTGGTGAGCGAGAGATCGTCATCGGCTGCTCTTTCCCAGGCGCCTCTCACCCCTGCCCGGTTAAAGATCTCCTTGCGCACAGCCATTGCTCCACCCCAGGCAAAAGCATGATCGCTGGCCATCTCCCATGCCGACATCCTGTTCCAGAGGGAACGCAGGATCGCCGGCAGATTGGCCGAGCTCGACAGATAGAACCGGTAGCCGGTGGTGACTCCCACATCCGCATCCGCCAGGGGTCTGATCAGGCAGTCCAGGAAGTCTTCCCTGGCGATAACGTCCGAATCCACGAAGACCAGGACCTCGCTGTCCTCGGCTGCGAGGTCGAGGGCGCTGAGCTGATTGTTCAGCTTCTGGGCTCGGTTTTGCGCCACCCCGGCAACGACGATTCTAGCCCTGTCGCCGTAAAGATCCACCAGCTCTTTGAGCTGGCCGTAAGCGGCATCGCTTTCCTCCGCCACAGCGAAGATGACCTCGAAGCTCCGGTAGCGCTGCTCCAGAAGGCGGCTGATGTTTTCCCTGAATCCCGGGTCCAGCCCTTTACAAGGCAATATTACAGATGCTTTAGGTTGGTAATCGGGTCTCTCCGCCTCGAGTTCGGTCTCGACATACTCGCACAGGCGCTGAAAAGAGATCGTCTGCACCAGGGCAGCGATGATGGTGATAGCGATTAGAACCAGAGATAGGACGAACATAAAACACAAAGTATAATGCCTCCCGGAGTTTCTTCGTAAGTAGATCCATCTCATTGATCTCAAGAGAAAGAGCAGAATCGAGCCGGAGACCCAGGATCGCTCTGGTGTCGAGCGGCCTCGGCAATGTGAAGCGCGGTTTCGAGGCTTCCACCAAGCGCTGGTATGACGCTCTCGTCCGCTTGACCGATCTGGACGTCCATCTCCTGTCCGGGGGAAAGGCGCCCGGAGCCGTGACTATTCCAAACTTCTCGCGTCTCAATCCGCTGATCGAGCCCCTCTCCCACCTGCCATTCCTGCCGGAGAAGAATCGCTTCGAGCTCACCTACGGGATCGAGCAGATCACTTTTTTCCCCGGTCTCCTGCTCGAGCTCGGGCGTCTGCGGCCCGATGTGGTCTGGGTGAAGGACGTACCCCTGGCCCATATGCTTCAGGCTGTTTCCCGGCTGAAAGGTCTCGACTACCGGGTCATCTTCGCGAACGGCGGCGCCCTGAGACCGGAGAGCTACCGGTCTTTCGACTTCGTCCAGCAATTGCATCCAGGAGCCATGGAAGAGGCTCTCGAAGCCGGGATACCGGCTTCCCGCATGGCGCTTCTGAGCAACTGCATAGACGTGGAGAGCATAGTCCACACCGAGGCCGGTGATTCCAGGCAGAGAGCCGGTGCCGGACCGGATGATTGCCTGATCGTCTGCAGCGCTGCCTTCAACCGTTATCACAAACGCATCGATTATCTGATCGAGGAAGTAGCGTCCCTGGCTGACCGGAAGATCAAGCTGCTCATCTGCGGGGCCGAGGACGCCGACTCCCAGGCCCTCAAGTCCCTCGGCCGCCGTCTTCTCTCTGATCGTGTGCGCTTCCTCACCCTGCCTCCCGACCAGGCCCTATCGATGATCGCCTCCGCCGATATCTTCGTGCTTCCCAGTCTCAACGAGGGTCTCGGTAATGTTCTCATCGAAGCCGCTCTACTCTCGGTTCCCATCATCTGTCATCCGCACCCGGGAGGCCGTTACATCGTGGAAGACTCGTTCTTTCTGAGGGATCTCTCGAGGACCGGAGCGCTTGCCGGTAGAATCAGGGAATTACTGGGCGAGCATCTGGGCAGCGCCGAATTGAGGGCACGGACGATGGCGCTGAGGAGCAGGGTTGCCGAAAAATTCTCCGACAGGAACCTGGTAAGAGGTTTTGTCGATATGATCGAGTCAGGCTATCCTGATATCGCTCTGGGGCTCAGTCGGACGGCACCATGAAAAATCTCCTGATTCTACTTCTGGGCACCTTCCTGCTTCTGGCAGGCTCTCCGGCGCGAGCCGAAGTGGAGTATAGAGTGTCCCCGGACGAAGCAGCCGGTCTCGAATTTCCTGTGGTCCTCTGGCGGGACGAGTCCAGACCTGTTCGCGCAGTAGTTCTGGCCGTGCACGGTTTCACTCTCTGTGCCGATTCTTTCGATGCCACCGCCAGGCACCTGGCCAGCAAAGGACTGCCTGTCTATGCTTTCGATCTCAGCGGCTTCGGCCGCTGGCTCAGCGAGCCCGAGAAATTCGGTGGCGGAAAGAATATCAATTTCGAGAGCAGCAAGGCTTATTTGATGGATTCGCTGCGATTCCTTCGCAAGCAGTATCCCGATCGTCCCCTGATTTTGCTCGGCGAGAGCATGGGGGCCAACCTGGCCGTCTGGGCATGCGTGGAGGAGCCGGACCTGGTGGATGGCGCTATTTTGAGTGCCCTCTGCTACAAGCAGCGGTTTCATCCCCGGCTCCGGTGGTTCCCTGATGTAGTCCGGGGGTTGGTGCGCCCGAAGTCGCCCCTCTCTTTGACCCCTTATGTCCGTAAAGACGTCAGCCATGATAAGGCTGTCATCGATGACTATATAAACGATCCCAGAATCAGGCATGAGGCCAGCCCTACCAAGCTCGTCAAAGCAACGGTTACAAACAGGCGTTCTCTCGAGGATGTGGCCGGAATGCCCGAGCATCTTCCGGTTCTTATCCTGTCGGGCGAGAATGACCGGCTCTTCAAAACCGAGTCGGTACCGCATCTGGTGAAGAAGATGGGATCCAGCGATGTCGACTTCCGGGTGATTCCGGGGTGGGGGCATCTGATTCTCGAGCAGCAGAGTCTCGATGACGGTGTCGCGAAGATCCTCGACGACTGGCTGGAAAGCCGGCTTCCCAGGCTGTCCAGGAGCTGTGGCGGAGCCGCCGAGCCCCTGACAGTCTCGCGGGACTGAGCTTACTTGCGTAGAGGTCTAGATTCTGCCGGGCTGCCTGCCTTCCTGCTTCGATGGCATTCTGATAATCCTCATTGTCGATGGAGAGCAGGGATATGCCTGTAACGTCCGGGCGAAGGACAAGGTCGGCCCCGGTCTCGTGAAAATTGTCCCGCACTGCAAGCAGGATCGTTGACAGCCGGTCGGCAAGTCGACCGTAGGATTTCAGCTCGTTCTTGCTGACCCGGGAGAGCTTTTCGTCGACATTGACAGCGATCACCACATCGGCACCCAGGTCCCTTGCCGGGAAGGTCGGCAGATTGGCTCTGATCCCTCCGTCTGCATAGACGTGATCACCTTCTTCCACGGGCTTGAAGATAGGCGGGACGCTGGAGCTGGCTCGCACCGCTCGTCCGAGGTTGCCCCGGGTGAGCCTGTAAGCCTGACCGTCGGTGAGGTCGACTGCGATAGCCGCGAAGGGCGAGTCGAGATTCTCGATCAAACGCTTGTCCTCATCGACCTGTTCATTGACGAAGTCCTCCAGCGCCTTGCCGGAGTAGAATCCCGGAAATTCCTTCTCTCGCCAGAAGGCGAGCTTCCTGACTGCTTTCTTGACGATCTGTACAGAAACAGGGACCGGCTTGAAAGCTTTCTTGATCTCGCCGGATTCCATAAGATGCTCGATTTCGGAGAGGGGAACGCCGGCGCAATAGAGCCCGCCCACTATGGCGCCCATGCTGTTGCCCACGATCAGGTCGGGTTTGAGCCCTTCTTTCTCCAGCACTTCCAGGACGCCCACATGGGCGGCACCACGGGCGCCGCCGCCGCCAAGAGCCAGTGCCACCCTGGGTTTGCCTCTTGAGCTCTCGGTCTGGCCCGGAGCTGGTGGCACGGTCAAAGCCAGGGCCATCGCTACGGTCATAATCGAGATAGAACGAACTACGGCTCTCATGGAACACCTCCGTGCTCCATGCTTAGCACTGTTTTCTTTCAGTGTTGCCCGGAGAAATTCTCGTATGTTTCCTTGCCGGCGCGGAGCAGGACCGTGAATGAAGTCTCGCCGTCAGCGCTGGTGCAGCTCATGGAGCCATTCAGGATCCTGGCGATCTGGTTGCAACAATAGAGACCGGTGCCGGTGCTCGGCACATGGCAGACTCCGGGTGTGCCTCGCCAGAAAGACTTGAACAGGCTTCGCAATTGTGCCTTGGGAATGGTCTGACCCCTCGATGTAACAGTCAGCGAGATCTTGCCTCGATTGGTTTCCAGTAGCAGGCTGACTTTACTGCCGGGAGAGGCGAATTTGCATGCATTCTCCAGGAGCTCCAGGACGATTTTCTTGAGAAGCAGAGGATCCGTCCTGACCGGGCCGGTCTCTTTCGCGCTCAGCTCGGACTTCAGATCTCTTCGTTCCAGGTCCGGACTCTTTATCTCGAGACATTCCTCGAGGATCGAAGCAAGGTTGCATTCGATCGGATCGGGTCTGACCTTTCCGAATTCCAGGCTGTAGAGCTCCAGGAGATTCTCCAGCCGAGTGAGGACCTTCTGGTTGGAGCTGTGCAGGATTCTTATAGTTTCGCTCACTTCCTCGGGAAGTTGATTTTGACTGAGAATGTGTCGGGTGATTCGCTCCATGGCCTGCACCGGTACTTTCAAATCATGGGCGATCGTGGCTGTGAAGTCCTCTATGGCTCTCAGACGGTGCGCGCTCCGCTCGACCTGAAATCGAGCCTTCGCGTAGCGGACGCATCGTCTTAATGCGCTTTTCGAGAGACGGCTCTTGATCAGATAGTCCTGGGCGCCGTTTGCGACCGCCCTGTCCGCTACTCTCGTGTCCTCCATGGCCGATAGAATCAGGACCGGAATGTCTGCCGCTCGCTCTCTGATGGCCAGGAATGTGTTGAGTCCCTCACTATCGGGCAGTCCGAGATCGAGAAGAAGCACAGCGGGTTTCATATCTTCGAGGAGCGTCATGGCTTCATCCAGGCACTTTACGGAGACGACTCCCATGGGATCGCTACCGGTGGTCAGTACGGTGCGCACGAAATTCACGAAGGCGGGATCGTCGTCCACGAGAAGAACCGTATCGGCTTGATCAGTCTCTCTGGTGCTTTCAACGATCGCAGCCGGCTCGGCGTCTGCGGGCCGATCGAGCAAGTCGCGTGAGATTCCCCGACATTGACTTTCGAGGAGATTCAGAGCGGCGCCGGCGCAGTTCGAGATTCTCTCGACACCGCTGGTCCGGCCTTGTTTCAGGAGAATGAGCTGGTCCTCGAGTATTCCTGCGATCAGGCTTACCTTCCTGAATCCATAGGCTCCGGCGGAGCCCCTCAACTGGTGTGCTCTGGTGATGGCTTCCTCCAGTCCTTTGCAATCCGGCGGGGTCTCCTCCTCCGGTCGAAGGAGGAGCTTGATCTGCTCTACCAGCTCGGGAAGAGCGATGCCGAATGCCCGGGAGATGATAGCCAGCTCCTTTTCCATATCGGCTTCTGAGGCCATTTCTATTGTTTTTCCCATGGCTGGACTCCTGATGTCAGAACACTAAACCTGTCAGTAGCGTCTTGAGCTCGCCGATTCGCCTGTAACGCTCGTATCTCTGGTTTCTCAGGGCTTTCATTATCACTTCCTGGAGCAGGGCGGGAAGAGTAGCACCGATTTCGGTACTGCCTATATGAGGAGTTTTCTCAGTGGTTCGCTTGTACATTACCTCTACTGCATTCTTGCCGACGACAGGAGGGTGACCGACAAGTGTCTCGTACATGACGCATCCCATGGAAAAGATGTCGGAGCTGGAATCCAGCTCTTCTCCCCGGCATTGCTCGGGGCTCATATAGAGCGGGCTGCCGAAGACCTGCCCGATATCGGTCTTGACGAGATCGCCATCGACCAGGGGTCTGGTCATCTTGGCGATGCCGAAGTCGGCGATCCGGACATTTATTGACGGGGATCCGAAGCCCGAGACGAGTATATTGCCGGGCTTCAGATCCCTGTGAATGATGCCGTGGTCGTGAGCGACCTGGAGCCCGTCGCAGATCTGCAGGAAAATCGGAATTGCCTCTACAGGCGCTAGATGACCCTTGGCTTCGAGAATGGTAGCCATGGAGTAGCAATCGAGATAATCCATAATCATGAAAGGCTCTCCCTGGCTGGAGAAGCCGAAGTCCAGGACGCTTACTATGTTCGGGTGCTGAAGCACCGAGGAGGATGTCGCTTCCTGCCTGAATCGCCGGAGCAGGTCCAGGTCTTTCAGGTGCTCGCCATGAAGCAGTTTGATCGCTACGAGCTTGTGCATGAAGCGGTGCCTGGCTTTATATACGGTGCCACCCGATCCAGACCCGAGAACCGAGAGAATCTCGTACCGATCGGCGAAGACTGTTCCCACGAGCTCATCTATATCCGCAGTCGAGCCGTCATAGGGGCACTCTTCTGAATCCAGCGGTAGATGCTGGTAGCATCGCCGGCAGATTCTCGAGAGCACATGCTCGCCGGTGATTCTTCTTCTTTTTCCGGAATCGGCTCCTTCTTCGGCAGGTTTCTTGACGGCGATCTTTTGCAGAACCCTTGTCGTGTACCCCAGCACTTCCTCCTGGGATAGATTCAGCTCCTGGCAGATATCGATCATATTCGAGCCCTCGAAGATCGAATTGAGAATCCGGAGTTCGAGGGTGTTGAGAGCTGCGTGCTGATTTGTGGCCTCCGGGTCGACGGCTCGCAGGGATTGAAACATTTTCTCTGCGATATCGTTCGATAACCAGGTACCCCCCTGGGCCACCGATCTGATAGCCGAAATGAGCTGGTTCTTCGATGTGTCCTTGAGGCAGTATCCGTCGGCTCCTGCTTCCAGGGCTGCATAGATGGACTTCTCCTCGCTATGGCTGGAGAGGACCAGAACTCTTGCGTCCTGATCCATTTTGATTTTCTTCATGGCCACCACACCGTCGAAGCCGGGAAGTCCTATATCCATGAGGATCAGGGCGGGTCGAAGCTCGGCGGCCAGGCGCACCGCCGCCGGACCATCACCAGCCTCTCCCACGATCACGATGTCCTCTGCGTCGTTGAGGCTCAGTCTCAGTCCCAGTCTGAGAACTTCCTGATCCTCGACTACCAGGACAGAGATAGGTCTGGTGACCGTTGCAGTATCTGCCTCTAATGCGCTAACAGTATGCATGGCGGTTGCCTCCTTCAACCAATATTGCATCGAAAGAGACTAAAGGCATCGACCCTAGTGGCGAGAGTTTTTCCCGGATGGGTGATATCAGGTATCAGACAATATTGCAGCGGACCGCTTTGACGGCTGCTTCGGTGCGGTCGCTGACAGCAAGTTTTTCCATGATATGGCGAATATGAGTCTTGACGGTGTCTCTGGTAATGAATAGTTTCTCGCCAATCTCTTTATTGGTGAGTCCCTGTACCAGCAGCCCGAGGACTTCCATCTCGCGGCTGGAGAGGTTGCCATAGGTCTTGTCTTGGCTGTCGGCTGCTTCTTCGCCGGCGGCGGATATCTCTATCGAGCCGGTCGGTTGATCACCGCAGGCTAGTCGCAAGATATCCTTGCTGACTCGGGCGTCCAGCCAGACATCGCCTTCCAGCACCGAGAGGATGGCTCTCTTGAGTCGGTCGTCGCTGACATCCTTGAGGCAATAGCCGTTAACTCCGGCCGCCAGGGATGCCTGGATCACCTTGATGTCCGTATGCGATGTGAGCATGATTATCCTGACATCTCTATCGAAAGCGCGGATTCTCCGTGAGGCCTCGATGCCGTCGATGAGCGGCATGGCAATGTCCATGAGCACGACATCCGGTGAAAGCGCCTCCACAAGCTCTAAAGCCTGGACTCCGTCCTTGCCCTCGCCCACCAGTTCAATCTCTGGCCAGGTGTCGAGAAGCATCCTGAGTCCGACCCGGACGATGCTGTGGTCGTCGACGATCACGACTTTGAGCGTGCTTGATGATTGAGGTGACATAAAACCAGGCTCGGCCGATTCTGCTCCTACCAAATTACCTCATAATCGACCGCTTGAGTTTGCAGGTCTCGAATGTTCACCCATTAGGGTGACCGTACTCGTCCTAAATTGCTGGCTAAATTGCCGGGCCGCCGCAGATCGCGCTTTCGCATCGGCATGATGGTAAGATCAGCCGTATCATGATCAAAGAGAAGCTGCACACAGGCGGTGGTGTCGCCAGAAGAAGCGCCCCCAGGGTACTGGTCCTGCTGACGATGGTGGCGGTTTTCGCTGTGGCAGGCTATTTCGCCTACAGTATGCTTGGCAGCCGGGAGAAGAAGGAGCGGACTCAGGTCACCACCAGGGTGGAGCGCGGCTCCATGGACTTGACTATTTCGGCTTCCGGAACCGTGAAGCCCGAGCACGAGGTGAAAATCAGCCCCAAGGTCACCGGGCTGATTAAAAAGCTCCTGGTGAGCCAGGGCCAGAAAGTCAAGAAAGGCGAGTTGATTGCTCTCATGGACGACAGCAATCTCATCGGCCAGGTGGAAGCCGCCCGTTCGGCGCTCAATCTGGCAGAAGCCAATTATGACAAGGCCGTCAACGGAAACCGACCTCAGGAGATTGCCGAGGCCGAGGCTCAGGTGCGCAAGAGCGAGGATGGGGTGAGGTTCGCCAATCAGGCGGTGAACCGGGCAAGAGCCCTGGTCAAGTCCCGGGAGGCCGAGCTCTTGCGAGACAAGACCAATGCCATGCGCATGAAACAGCTCGCCCAGGAAGGGGCTGTCTCGGATCAGGATCGTCTCAATGCTGTCACGGTTGAGAATGTCGCCCAGATATCCCTGGAGCAGGCCAGGCAGGAATTCCAGCAGGCGGTGGCGGGGCTGGCTCAGACGAGAGCCGATCTCGATACTGCCAAGCAGCGTTTCAGCCTCTTGCGGGCCGGCTCGAGGGAAGAAGACGTCCGGGCCGCCCAGCATGCCCGGGAGCAGGCGCGAGGCCAGCTCAAGTATCTGGAGAGCCAGCTCAACGACACCCGGATCAAAGCGCCTTTCGATGGAATCATCTCGCAGGAGTATGCCGAGGAAGGCTCCATCGTCACTCCTACTACCTCCGCCGCTACCGACTCGGCCACTTCGAGCTCGATCGTCTCCCTGGCAAGCAGGCTCGAGGTGATCGCCTACGTCTCCGAGACGGATATGGGACACCTCAAGATCGGGCAGCCCACCAGAATCGTCGCCAATGCCTATCCTGACAGGGAGTTTCACGGTAAGGTGACTCTCATCGCGCCGGCGGCGGTGGTGACCCAGAATGTCACGACTTTCGAGGTTCACTCTTCCATCGACGATGATCCCGAAGAAAACCTGATGTCCGGGATGAATGTCAACGCCGAGTTTCTTGCCGGCAAGCTCGAGAATGTCCTGATCGTTCCGACGGTTTGTGTGATCTCCGAAAAGGGCAAGACCGGGGTTCTGGTACCGGATGCCGAAGGCAAGCCCAGATTCCATCCTATAAAGGCGGGCCGGACTGCCGGATCCGATACGAGAGTGATTAGCGGTCTCAAGGAAGGGGATCTTGTTCTGACCTCGCTGTCCAAGGAAGAGCTCGGTAAGCGCGGCTATCAGGAGTCGAGCAGCAGCGGCCGGGGCATGAGACGCATGGGTATGCCCAGAAGGCACTAGCAGGAGCGGTTGGCGTGTCGATTATCGAGATGGCCAGACTGGCTCTTCAGGGGATTCTGGCCAATCGTTTGCGAAGCTTCCTGACAATCCTCGGTATTACATTCGGTATTTCTGCGGTAATCGCTCTGCTGGCTGTTGGCGAGGGGGCGAAGGCCGAGTCCGACAGGCAGATTCGCGCTCTCGGATCAAATATCCTCTATCTCCGAGCCGGCTCCGCCAGCGTCGGCCACGTGAGCATGGGAATGGGCAGCTCAGCCACCCTGACGGTGGCTGACGCGGACGCTATAAGAGATATGTGCCCGACCGTGGGAGCAGTGGCCCCGGGCATCAATGCTCCTCTTCAGGTCCAGTTCGGCGGGCAGAATGCCCTCACCACCGTAGTCGGCACCACGCCCAGCTATTGCCAGGTTCGCAACTTCCATGTCGAATCAGGTCGTTTTTTCAACGAACAGGATCTCGAGCATAACGAGCGTGTCTGCGTTGTCGGCCAGACGGTCACCGAGGCAATTTTCGAGCCCGGAGCCGATCCCATCGGTAAGGACATTCTGGTCAAAGGGGAGTTCTTCAAAGTGATCGGCGTCATGGAGAAGAAAGGCAGCAGCAGCTTCATGGATATGGACGACATGGTGATCGTGCCCCTCACCACAGCTTACAATCGCCTGCTCGGGTTCAACGCCGCCACCGGGCGCTCGGTGCAATATATCCTGGTGCAGGCGAAAACCGAGGACGATATCCTGCCGGCTCAGTTCCAGATCACGAATCTGTTGAGGCTGAGACACAGGATAATACCGCCCATGGTAGATGATTTCTATCTTCGCTCTCAGCAGGATTTGCTCGAGGCCAGCCAGAAAATGACCGGACTTTTCACCGTCCTGCTCGGTGCCACCGCCGGCATATCGCTTCTGGTGGGCGGCATCGGGATCATGAATATCATGCTCGTCTCGGTCACGGAGCGCACCCGCGAGATCGGGATCAGAAAGGCTGTCGGTGCCAGACAGTCCGATATCATGCTGCAGTTCGTCGTGGAGGCCGCTGTGCTTTCTCTGGCCGGGGGGATCTTCGGTATAGGGCTCGGTTATCTCGGCGCTTATGGCCTCAAGTCCGTGGTCCAGTACGAAACCGTGGTGACCGCCTGGTCTGTGATCATCGCTTTCTTCACATCGATCCTGGTGGGGCTCTTCTTCGGAATCTATCCGGCCCGTCGCGCCTCGCGGCTGGATCCCATAGACGCACTCAGGTCCGAATAGGAGGAATCTTGATCGATCTGAAGAATATCTGCCGTGTCTATGCCCTGCGCTCCCAGCCGGTCCATGCTCTTTCCGATGTCACCCTGCGGATAGCCCGGGGCGAGTTCATCGCCATCATGGGCGCTTCGGGCTCCGGGAAATCCACCCTGATGAATATAATAGGATGTCTGGACGGACCGACATCCGGCACCTATATCCTCGATGACGTGCAGGTCGAGGATTATGACGAGGATGCCCTGGCCGCCATCCGCAATCGCAAGCTCGGTTTCGTCTTCCAGCAGTTCAATCTGCTACCCAGAATGACCGCCCTGGAAAATGTAATGCTCCCCCTTGTCTATGCCGGCGTTCCCCATGAGCAGCGGCTGGAGCGGGCCACCACTATGCTGCGCCTGGTGGCTCTGGGTGACCGGATCAATCATCGGCCCAGCGAGCTCTCCGGGGGACAGCAGCAGAGAGTCTCCATAGCCCGCGCCCTGGTCAACGATCCCCAGGTTCTCCTGGCGGACGAGCCCACCGGTGCCCTGGACAGCCACACTTCATCGGAGATCATGACTTTCCTGAAAGAGCTCAATGATAGGGGGCTTACCCTGGTGCTGGTCACCCACGATCAGGAAGTGGCCGGCCATGCTCGCCGGGTGGTTCGTCTCAGGGACGGACGGATTATAGAAGACTCTCGCAATTGAGCTCGATCATCTGCCGGTGTGATGTTCAAGAAGTTTGACCAGTAGGCTCTTGAGCTGCTCCCATTCGTCCTCTGACAGGGGCTCCAGGAACTCGTTCTGGCACCTGGTCACCTGTTTGACTGCCCGGGTAAAGAGGCGCTTTCCGGCCGGGGTGAGATGGATCAGGTTGGACCGCCGGTCCCGGAGGTCTTTCTGCCTGGTGACCAGGCCCTTAGCTTCCATACTGTCCACGAGTTGAGTGACCCTGGTTCGGTCGAGGTTGTACTTGGCTGCCAGGCTCTGCTGGTTGATCGGTCCGTATACAGAGAGGATTCGCATCAGACCGAACTCCATGGTGGCAAGACCCATGGGCTTCAGGGTCTCGGCTATGGCTTCGACGATGATCCTGCCGGACTGGGTGAGAAGAAATCCCGGAATTTTCATTCCTTCCGGGATGGAACTCGAATCGAAATCCTGCGTCATGAGATACGTGGAGAGCTCGATTGTTGGTAAATTCAACTATTATGCCTGTGAATGCCCTGGATTCAAGCATAACGGCGCAAAAATTAAACGAATCTAAGAATATTCGGGGAATCTTTTCCGGAAAGCTATCGTCGTAGTTAGCAAGCCTGAGAAATTGGAGGAAGGAAAATGAAAGGAAATTACCTGGCGCTTATGGCTGGCGCGCTCATGCTTGCCGTTTCTGCTTCTGCCCTGCCCGCTTCTGCCTGTGACGGCGAGAACTGGAACAGGGGCAAGAACTGGAGCAACGGTCAGAAGCATGCTCGCAAGGCCTATCGAAAGCGCATCAGAAAACAGAGACGCCTGGCCAATAACTGGCAGAACCAGGTCTGCCGACGGCCAATCAACTACCGGTATAACAACAACCTGAACAACATCAACAATCCCTATTACACCCCTGTCAGCAATGGCGTTCTGAGCAACCTGCTCAATTACTTCTAAAAGGAGACCGAACTTATGAAACTTTCAAAGGTATCCATTCTGGCAGCGATGTCCTTCGCGATATCCGGTCTGGCTCTTCTGCCGGCAGCGGCGGATCCCGTGACCATAGTAGAGAGCGGCCCCACTCTGGCGGCGCGTGCCCCCGGCGGCCCTGGTCCCGGTCCCTGTCCCGGTGGAGGTTGTAGAGGTGGTGGATTGATGAAGAGTCTCACAGACGATCAACTCGAGAAGTTGAACACCTTGAAGCTCGGCTTCAAGAGCGAAATCTCTCCGAAGTACGCTGAGCTTAAGACTCTCAAAGATCAGTTCCGCGACGCTGTCACCAAAACTGATACCAGCAAGTCCGATTTGCTCGCTTTGCAATCCAAGATCAATGGTATCAAGGATGAGATCTCCACGGCTCGCGCCGGCTTCATCGCAGACCGTATGGCTGTGCTGACAGACGAGCAGAAAGCCGAGCTCCGCAAGAAGTTCTTGTCTAGAGGGCTCATGGGCAGCCGTCATTATGGCAAGGGTTTCCATGGCAAGATGCATCATGGCAAGCGTGGATTTCACAAGTGGAGAAGCGACGCCGGAGCACCTGATGCGCCTGTGACCAGCGACAGCAACGCCCCTACACCGGAGGAAGATCTCGGCTAATCAAGCCGTATTCCAACGGACGATCGAGCGGTGGGCAGGATTGACTTCCTGCTCATCGTTTTGTGTTGGTACTGCTAGCGATATCACAAGAGTGATATCACGGGCGGCGGCATAAAAGAATCGATTAACATCGATCTTACAAACCGGGTAAGTATTTTGATGTTTTCTTGATGCCGGCATAATAGATAATACTAGTAATGGATCAAGGATAACAAACGCAGAAGGCTAGATTAGATCGTTTGATTCTCTTCTTCCATTAATCTTCCGAGAATTGGACAAGAACGCTGACAGACACCGGGCTTCAGACCGCCGGTTGCTTCTGACTCGGCTCACTGTCCTCATAGATAGAGCCGTCCGGGAAATCCAGGAGCCCCGGGCGGCTCTTTTTTGAGCAGCTCATTTTCTGCTAACGCAATGTTGGCAATTGTAAAGTGGCGCCTCTGCTGGGTTTAGAGAGATCGGAAAGGAATTTTTCGGGCAACCGTTACTCGTTTCTCGGATTTGGGCTTACACTGAGTAAGTCTCCTGGAAAAATTGTGACATCGAAGACGAGCCGCCGTGCGTTTCGTCGGGCTGAGTGCGTCTTCTAGTCGCAGTCATGCGTCGCCTTTTCGGGAGGGCCTTACTATGCAATCATCTCTACTCACTCAAGGGCCCAGGCCCCTGAGCCTTCATTTCGTTGCGCTGGCACTTTCTTTCTTCGCCACGACCAATGCCGCCCGTGCCGACATGACTTATGAGGGAGTCAATATATCCGGGGCCGAATGGGCTCCTCATGTGCAGCCGGGCACCGTCAATATTCACTATGTCTATCCTCGGGATCAGGATGTCGACTATTTCGCTTCCAAAGGAATGAACACCATCAGGGTGCCGTTCTCATGGGAGAGGCTCCAGCGCCAGGCCAACGGCGAATTCGATGCAGCCGAGCTGGCCAGGCTCGATGCCGTGGTGGCACGGGCGACAGCGAAGGGTCTTTTCACCGTCATTGATCCGCATAACTATGGTGCTTATTTCAATACTACTATCGGTACCAGCGGGGGCCTGCCCAATTCGGTCTTCGCCGATCTCTGGACCCGACTGGCCAATCACTACAAAAGCAATCCCAAGGTGATCTTCGGGTTGATGAACGAGCCTATAGGCTCTAACATGACAGCGCAGACCTGGCTGGCTTCCGACCAGGCAGCGATAAACGCCATACGCGCCACCGGTGCCACCAATCATATCCTGGTGCCTTCGACTTACTGGATGCACCCGAACAATTTCCTCGATGTCAACGCCAGCGTGATGATCAATGTCACCGATCCACTCAACAACTATTCTTATGACATGCACCAGTATCTCGACCATGACGGCTCCGGGCGGCATACGGACTACCTGAGCCCCAGCGATGCCGTGGCTACGTTGAGCAGCTTCACCGCCTGGTGCCGTAGCAATGGCCGAAAGGCATTCTTGAGCGAGATCGGTGTGACGTCGGACCCCGGAGCCCTGGCGAGCCTCAGCGCCATGCTCCAGTATATGCACCAGAACAGCGATGTCTGGTTGGGTTATACATACTGGTCTGCCGGTCCCTGGTGGGAGGGCTATATGTTCGGCGTGCAGCCGAGAAATGGTGTCGATACTCCCCAGATGACCACTCTCATCGCCAATCTCGGCAATGGCGGCGGCGGTGGCGGTCAACCGCAGCCGGATCCCCAGCCGGACCCGGAGCCGGATCCCCAGCCGGAGCCTCAACCCGAGCCGGAGCCGCAACCGGAGCCGCAACCGGATCCGCAGCCGGATCCGCAACCGGATCCACAACCTGAGCCGGATCCACAACCGGATCCGGAGCCGCAACCCCAGCCTGACCCTGATCCTGATCCTAATCCTAATCCTAATCCTAATCCTAATCCGAATCCCGGGAACAGAAATGAGCAGAGGATCAATAAGCTTCGAGATCAGGCCAACAAGTTGCGCGATCGGGAAAACAAAGCCCGTGATCTGCAGAACAGGATTCAGGACGCTCAGAATCGATTGAAGGATCTCCAGCAGAACAGTAACAGCCCCAGTCGTATAGCCAGGCAGGAGAACCTCATCACCCGAATGCAGCAGCATTTGCAGACGATGCAGCAAAATATCGCCAATGCCTGGTCCCGTATTACCGAGCGAATAACTCGTCTGGGCGGCCAACTCTAGGAGGGGCGATCATGAGACTGAGATTGCGCAGCCGGCGCGGCAATGTGCTGGTATTGATCATGGTGGTGATCGCTTTTATCGTCGTGCCGGTTCTCATAGTGCAGAGCCAGCTCGGGCTCTATTTCGTGGACAGGGACCGGGCCAATAGCGTGGTGGAGGCGGCATGCCTGGTGGCAGCCAGCGACCTTTCTCGAATTGTGGTCCTGGACCCGCATTTCGGCTATGTTTCCCTGAGCAATTATGCGCCCGTGGGCCGGGCGACTCTAGCCCGGGATGGCGAGCCTCTGCCGGTTATGGGTATCAACACCCTGACCGGCACCATCCGCCAGAACACCATCGTCGCTGGTGCTCTCGAGAATGCCACCATGATGTCCCTGGTGGATCGTGACCGGCTCTTTCTGTACATGACGGTCAAACGCCTGAACAGAGCCCTTGCTGCCGCCGCCGCTGGTGGCGGCGAGGCCACCGATATGGACGGCGAGAAGATCGAGCCTCTCAAGCACGTCACCGAGTATCTCAAGGCGCATCTTCCTGCCAACCTGCGTCTCAAGTCGGTAAATCTCGAGTGCGGATGGCTCAAGGATGACGGTACCACCACCATCGCCATACCGGAGCCCGAGCATACTCCGCCCTATGCCCGGGTCCGGCCGGAAATGAGCCAGGGCGGTATGTATAAGCCCTTCGTCAATGTTCCGGTAGGTAAAAAGGCCTTCTACTTCGCCGGTCTCAGCTCTTCCTCCAGGATTGTCACTGCTTCGCGATTCAGAAAGGCCGACCAGCGGCGGGTGAGCTCTATCGTCCGTCTGGTCTGCACCGTCACTCGCGCCGATGCTCCGAAGGGCGGGCTGGGCTTGAGCCCGGATCTGCGATATGTGGTCTGCTGCCAGCCATACAGCATGGAGGACTCGGGACCCAGGGGCGTGATGACCCTGCGTTTTACCGGCGGGCCTGTATGGGGAATGCAGTCCTGGAGAGATCTATTGAAAGACGGCACTTTCTGCGATCGCCGGGTGACGATCTATAAAGCCTTCGACGGAGACTATCCGGTGGACCGCGAGGCCCGGATGCGTCGCTGCCAGCCGAAAGTGCCGGCTACCACCAGCAACCAGCTCGCCGAGCATCTCTATTGCTTTTTGCGAAACGGCAATCTACGCCCGAAGCTCGGCTCGGTCATGGCGATGATCGATGAGACTTTTTCCTGGGGCGGCAGCCAGTTTTGTCTCTACGAGTTCGGCAAGGACGGCAAGATCTCCAGACGAACCATGGAAAGGTCGCCATTCACCCCGGGGCTGGCACCGGAGTCCCAGCTTGTGGTGGTATCCGATACCAGCATCACAGGCGGGCTGTCTCCGGTGATTATCATCACCGATAATGTGCGCTTCCTGGGCACCGAGTATGGCGGCAAGCACGGCGGTCAGCCTCTGGCGGGCACGCCTCTCAACTGGTGCGAAATCAGGGAGTATGGCGGAGACGAGCACTTCGCCTCGGGTCTGGGCAAAGGGCATCTGGGCACGCGCCTGACCCTGAGCGATCCGGGAGGGAGCGCTTTCAATCTCTTCCGTGGTTTCAACGGAGGCAACCTCACGGCTCAGCCGCGCAAGAGCTATTATAGCGGTGGTCTGGCTGTGGATATCGAGATCGGTGGCACCGCAGGAGCTCGCGATCCGGCCCGGGACATGCTCTCCATGCGCCGGGTCGGCAGATAGTCGAGATCACTGGATCAGTTACATGATCAACGAGATGATCGCTTTCTGGGCATGCAGCCTGTTTTCTGCCTGGTCGTAAATCACCGACTGCGGTCCGTCGAGGACTTCACTCACCACTTCCTGACCCCGGTGGGCGGGCAGGCAGTGCATGACGATAGCGTCGTGCTTGGCGAGTTTCATCAGGATCTCGTCCACCTGGAATTTCTCGAAGGCGAGCTCCCGTTTTCTCATCTCGTTCTCCTGCCCCATGGATACCCATGTATCGGTATAGATGACATCGGCGTCGTGGACTGCGCCCATGGGCTCGTGGGTTATTTTGATAACCGCGCCGGAGACGGAGGCAGCGCTCATCGCTTTTTCGATGATATCGTCTTCGGGCATATAGCCTGCCGGGCAGGCCAGGGTGAAATGCGATCCCAGCTTGGCTGCGGTGAGCATCAGGGACTGGGCGACATTATTGCCGTCTCCGACAAATACGATCTTCACGTCTTCCAGATTGCCTTTGTGCTCGAAGATGGTCATGAAGTCGCAGAGCGCCTGGCAGGGATGCTCTCTGTCGGAGAGACCGTTGACCACTGGGATCGAGGCATTCTCGGCCAGCTCCAGAATGGTCTTGTGCGAAAAGGTCCGGGCCATGATCCCGTCTACCCACCGGTCCAGATTCCTGGCCACATCCGAGACCGGCTCTCTGTCTCCGAGCCTGGTCTCGAGATTGACGGCGTGGCCGCCGAGCTGGGTCATACCGGCTTCGAAGGTGAAACGGGTCCGCAGGGAAGGCTTCTCGAAAAGCATGGCGAGGGTCTGACCCTTGGCGAAAAGGGTCTGGGTCTCATCGAATTTGTTTGCTTTCAAAAGAAGCGCCACATCGATGATGAGCTGGATCTCGCTTTTGGTGAGCTGCTCGATTCCGATCAGATCGTGACCTCTGAGGGTGTTTTCGTTGAGAACAAACGCCAGGGGCGATTCGCCCTCGGGGGGCGCCATTCTCTGGGAGATACCGCCCAGGAGACCGGGAGGGAAGTTATAGAGCTTTTGCTCTTCTTTCTTGTTTTTGACGATTGATTTGACTGCGGGTTTGTCGAGAGTTTTCATGAAAGTTTTCCTTCTTGCAATAGGGTGGTTCCAAAAGTCATACGGTTGAGAGCCGCTTCTATCAACGAGCCGGCTCGTCGTCCGTCGGTTATGCACACCCTTCGGACACCGAGAGTGAGAGCTTCGATACTGTTTTTCAACTTCTGGATCATGCCTGCCTGGACGGATCCGGAGATAATCAGGTCTTCGGCCTGACCGGGCATGAGCTGCTTGATCAGGGATTGCGGATCGTTGCGATCAAGAAGCACGCCGTCCACATCACTGAGAAAGACCAGGGCGTCGGCTTCCACTGCCCCGGCAAGAGCCATGGCGGCATGGTCGGCATTGATGTTGTAAAAGCAAGTGCCGTCGAAGCCCAGAGGAGCGATCACGCAGACTTTGCCTTCGCTGAGGGCATGGAGGTCGACCCCGGTGATCTCACCGACAAGACCCAGGTCGGCGCCGCTTTTCTCCGGGCTCGCTTTCACTGCTTCGAAGATCCCGGTCCCCGGTCCTTTCGCTTCTATGTCCAGGCCGTTCGAGGAGAGAGCCGCGGCAATCGCGGTGTTGACCGACTCGAGCTCCGATTTCACTAGCTCCAGAGTGGCCTCGTCCGTGACTCTGAGACCGTTCTCGAAACGCGGCGTCAGCCCTATCTCGAGCATCCGGGCGCTGATATGCGGACCGGCTCCGTGCACTATATAGACCGTGGCGCCTTCCGCTACCAGGCTTTTAAGTTGCGGCGAGAGACAGTCGAGGGTGGCGGGGGAGGTGAGGGTGCTTCCGCCGATTTTCACTACGAGCTTCATGCCACCACCTCCGACTTTGCCGGAATGGCGACCACGTGACTGCTCCGGTATCTGCTTGTGAGCTGGATATATTCGTGGGTGAGGTCGCATCCCCAGGCCCGGGCGTCATGATAGTCTTGGTTGTCCGGCGAGGCGCCGCCCATGAACACCGTGGTCTTCACCACCGGTGCCGCCAGGATGCAGGCGGCTTTGCCTTCTTCGATCCAGCAGGGATTGCCGTCTTTGAGGAGATAGCTCGAGAGACCGGCGCCGGCGATCTCGATGGAGAGGACGCCTGTGTCTAAGCCGATACCGGTGGCGCCCATGGCGGCTACGATTCTGCCCCAGTTGGGGTCGCTGGCGAAGAAAGCTGTTTTCACCAGATTGGAGGAGACCACGGCCCGGGCCAGGGTCCGGGCATCCTCCAGAGTTGCGGCTCCTTTTACTTCTACCTCGATCAGTTTGGTGGCACCTTCGCCGTCGCTGGCGATGGATTTCGCCAGATGCTCGTTGAGCTCGTTGAGAGCAGCCACAAAGAGGCAGTAGTCGTCGTTTTCGCTTTCGATGGTCTGATTGCCGGCAGCGCCGTTGGCCAGGATCGCCACCATGTCGTTGGTGCTAGTGTCGGCATCCACCGAGATCATGTTATAAGTGCCGCAGACCGAATTGCTCAGAGCCTTTTGCAAGAGAGCCGGGCTGATGCTCAGGTCGGTGGTGATGAAAGAAAGCATGGTGGCCATATTGGGGTGGAGCATGCCCGAGCCCTTGGCCATGGCGCCCATGGTGATGAGCTTGCCGTCGATCTCGAACTGCAGGGCAGCTTCTTTGATGAAAGAGTCGGTGGTCATGATCGCCTCGGCGGCGCTGCTGCCGTGCTCTTTCGAATAGCCGAGCAGGGGCGCCACTATGGCGATTCCGCTGGCGACATCATCGATAGGCAGGGGAACGCCGATGATGCCGGTGGAGGCGACCAGGACCTCCCGGGGCTGGCAGCCGGTGTGCTCGGCTACGGCTTCAGCCATCTGACGGGTGTGGACGAAACCCTGGGCTCCTGTGCAGGAATTGGCGTTGCCGCTATTCACCACCAGAGCTCTCACCGGGGAGCCTTTCTCGAGGATCTCTTTGTTCCAGAGCACCGGAGCGGCTTTGGCTGTGCTGGTGGTGAAAGTGCCGGCATAGTGGCAGGGATGGTCGCTCATCAGGATCGCCAGATCCTTTCTCTTGCGCTTGAGCCCGACATGCTCTCCGGCAGCCTTGAAGCCGCTGGCCGCGGTGACTCCACCTTTTATCGCGCTGATTGTCGTTTTCATTTTTCCTGATTCCCTGAATATGGCCGAATACAAAAACCCCCGAGTATGCGATACTCGGGGGCTTCGAAAGATGACGAAACTGGCGCGTCAACTATGCCTGGACTTCCCCGAGCTCGCTGAGAATCGAGGGCGTCGGAGCCGGGGGCTGACGGCGTAGTTGTTGCTGGCGCTGGTGCTGATGCTGTTCATTATGCAAGGAAGTTAACATCGGTCCGGAGCAGTGTCAACAGAATGTTTGGAAATGATTCAGGGAAATGGGTTCAGGGAAAGCGTGGAAGGAGGCTCAGTCCTTTGGTCTCGTCGAAATTGCTCATTATGTTCATATTCTGTATTGCTTGCCCGGCAGCTCCCTTGATCAGGTTATCCAGGGCGGAGATGATGATCAGCCGTTCGGTCCGCTCATCTATATTGATGCTCAGGTCGCAATAATTCGTGCCGGCTACCCAGCGGGTCTCCGGTGACTGGCGGTTCTCGAGGACGCGGACGAAAGGCTCGCTGGCATAGGACTCTCTATATAGGCAGCGGATCTCGTCGATACCGACACCCTCTGGAAGATTGCAATATATGGTGGAGAGGATGCCCCTCTGGATCGGTATGAGGTGGGGCGTGAAAGTGATGCGCTTCTGCTGTCCTGCAAAAGAGCCCAGCTCCTGCTCGATTTCCGGAGTATGGCGGTGGGCGGCGACTTTGTAGGCTTTGATGCTCTCATTGCACTCATTGAAATGGGTGTCCACCGAAGCCGAGCGCCCTGCTCCCGAAACCCCCGACTTGGCGTCGACTATCGTGTCGTCCCCCAGAAGCCCGGCCTCGGCCAGGGGGATGAGGGCGAGCTCCACCGAGGTGGCGTAACAGCCAGGGTTGGCGACTATGGACGCTTCCCGGATCCGATCCCGGCGCCACTCTGAGAGACCGTAGACGCTTTTGCTCAGCGCTTCCGGCCAGGGATGCTCGAGCTGATACCAGCTCTGGTAGTCCCGGGCGTTCCGGAGGCGGAAATCGGCGCCCAGATCAACGATCCTGGCCTCAGCCAGAGGTCGAGTTTTTAGGAGCTCGGCGGCGATGCCGTGGGGCAGGGCGAAAAAAACGAAGTCACAGCGCTCGAGGATCTCGTCGAGGTCGTCGGTGCTCATCAGCTCCAGGTCTACAAGCCTGTCGAAGGCGGGAAAAACACTGGAGAATTTCTTTCCTTTATATGAATTGGAAGTGAGGCATTCGATGCGGGCGTCCGGGTGCGGCAGAAGAAGCCGGACGAGCTCCTGTCCGGTATATCCTGTGGCCCCTACGATTCCGACTTTGATCATTTTCTTCCTCAGCTCGCTTCCAGTTAGTTTACTAGCTGGGGCAATCCTGTAAAAGGGATGCCCTATCTAGTTTGTGTAGCAAAAGTGGAGGCAGCCATTAGCAGGGACGAGCTGAGCCTGAAAATTCTCGAGTGGCTCATATTTCTTCGCGCCCGAGCTGCCCTGCCTTGACTTTGTTATGCGACTGGAAACGAGTCATCTGGCAATCTCGAACCAGAAGCGGCTTCCTTTCCCTTCTGTGCTCTCGACACCGATGGTGCCACCGTGGAGGGTGACTATCTCTTTGCAGATGGCCAGTCCCAGACCGGCTCCGCCGTAGCGTCTGGAATCTTCCTGCTCGATTTGTTGAAAGCGCTCGAAGATTTTCTTCCGGGCTGCAAGAGGGATTCCGCGTCCCTCGTCGATGACAATCACTTTAACACTGACATCGGAGTTCTCGATTTTCACTTCTACTTTCTTGCAAGCGTCGGAAAACTTTATGGCATTAGCCAGGAGATTGGTGAGCACCTGCACAAGCTTGTCCCGATCGGCTTTGATAACGAGCTCGGTGGGAGGCATTACCACTTCGATATCTTTTTTTGCGGCAGCGGCTCGCACGCTCTCCATGGCCAGATCGAGAACGTCCTCCAGCTCCACCTGGGACATCTCGAGAGTCATCGAGCCTGACTCGAGCTTTTCAATATCCAGGAGGTCCTCGATGAGCCCGGTGAGACGATTGAGATTCTCTTCCACCCGCCCGAGGGTCTCTCGTCCGCGATCGTTGAGGGTGCCGTAGGTGCCGCGCTCCATGAGCTCGAGATAGTTTTTCACTGAAGTCAGCGGGGTGCGCAGCTCGTGGGACACCATGGCTACGAATTGCCGTTTCATTCTCTCCACTTCATGTCTTTCGGTGACGTCTACCACCAGGAATATTATCTGCCTGCCCTCGGCTGTTCTGATGGAGGACGCGGCGATCTCGGCGGGGAATGTCTCGCCCGAGAAGCGATGTGCCCTGACCTCTGTGTTCGTGCCGATCAGGCTGTCCATGGATTCTTTAGTTATATCGAGAGTGCTGCCCAGCTCGAGCAATTTGTCGATCTTGCGATCGAAGGCTTCTTCATGTTTCAGCCCGAACATCGCTTGAGCCGCCGGATTGAGCATCTTCACGGTGCCGGCCAGGTTGGTCATAATCAGACCGATAGGTAAATTCTCGACGATGGTGCGAAGGGTGGCTTCGGTCTCGATGAGCAGGTCTTCATTGTGTTTGCGCTCGGTTATGTCGTGCGCTACGCAGAAGAAGCTTTTCTCGGTCTCGGACCAGCTCACCGACCAGAGCACATTGATTATTGGCCCGTTGCTCTTGCGCAGCCGGCATTCGATCTGGGTCTTGCCTTTCGTCTCCCGGAGCTCTTGAAATTTCGCTTTCACCATTTTAGCTTCATCCGCCACCACCAGATCGAAAAGATTGGTGCCCACAAGCTCATTCTGATCGTAGCCCCAGGCTTTCGACGCCGATTTGCTCACCTCGGTGAAAGAGCCGTCCTCCGCCACCGAGCAGATCACGTCCACCACGTCTTGAAAGATAGCTTGCTGCTTGTTCATGACCCGCAGCAGATCACCGGCTACCTTATTGAAGGTCCGATCCAGGTGGGCTATCTCATCGGAGCCAGCCACCGGGGGATTGAGAGGCTTTCCTATGGAAAGAAGGTAGGTGTTGGCCATGAGATTGTTCAACCTTCGGATGATATTCCGGTTAAAAAGGCTGACCAGCCCCAGGGCCAGGATGACGTTGATGATGCTGCCGACAAGCAGGACATTCATGATCTGCTTGCGCCTTTTCGATTCGTCATCGAGGCGTTTGAGCTCCAGTTTTTCGTGATCCTTTCTGATTGCCTGAAGCTCCACGGCGATGTCCCGGAATGCCGGTCTCATGGATCTCGCTTTTTCTTTGTCGCTGACCCAATCGCCCGTGTCTTTCATCTTCGCGGAAGGTTCGCCTAGATCGTCGAGCAGGCGATCCATCGAGTCCAGTACCCCCTGTACTCGTTTGACGTGCGCCGGAATATCGGAGCAGAGATCTTTGAGATCCAGGATCTCTTCCCTCAGGTGTTTTATCAACTCGGCGGTTTCAGCAAGCTGCATGCTTCCCGAGGTAGTGGACTTGGCTTCCACTGCGACCTCGAATACGTCGATGAATATCTTGTTGATCTGGGATACTACTTTCTGGGTCCTGTTGGTGAGCAGGACGTCCTGCTCGGCATCATGCATGAGAGAGAACATGACCACGGCGAATCCCAGCTCGAAGGCCAGGGGTAACCCTACCAGCAAGAGCGCCTTTTGTCCGAGCTTGATTCGGCTGAGCATGTGGTGTTCGATTTCCTGCTGCTGATTGCGGCGTGGCTCCCGGTCTATATTACTGTTCCCGGTCGGCCGCGTCACATTTGTGTCACTTTTCCTGGCTAACTTGGCAACCGACAGCCGAATTCAGCGTTCCGCCTTCTGCGAAGCAATGGCAGTCATTACTAAGCCCTCTGAGACGAACCGCTCCCCGCCCCTGGAGCGTAGAGTCCCGCCCACCTGTCCTGCCCCTTACCGGCTCTGGAGGATTTCCCGATGCCACATGCTCCTATCGATGCGCCCCAAGACCCTACTGAAGGCATAGAAAGCAGCTCGCCGATCAAGACTACTGCCGCTAACTGCTGGACCCGTGAAGCTCACTCCAGTGCCTTTGGCGATCGTGACAATCGCTCGGACCATTGTAAGGATGAGGATTCCTTGAACAATGAGCTGGAGCATGAGCTCAATCGCGATGTCTTTGCTGATTGCCGCGGCAACAACGGCAATGGCAGACAGCAGGGCAGCACCGACAGCGGTGCCGGTCAGGGGCGCGACAGCAGCAACAGTCAAGGCAGCACCCACGAGCGCCAATCCCATGACCGGGGAGACCACGGTCATCAGGGCGGCGGCGACCATCACCGTGGACGTGGTGACCGTAATGGGGGTGGTGGTCATTGCGAGCAACCTTCCGATCCGCCCGGGGGGGGGCCCCGGGGGGGGGGCCGGGGGCCGGCGGGGGGGGGCCGGCGGGGGGGGCGGGGGGGGGGGCCCGTGGAGCAGCGGCCGGTGGAAGGACCCTGCGATCCGCCCGTGGAGCAGCCTCCGGTGGAAGGACCCTGCGATCCGCCTGTGGAGCAGCCTCCGGTCGATCATGACCCCGGCGGCGATCATCATCATGGCGGCCGCCACAGACGTGGTGGACGCTGCGGTTCCAGATTCGGTGATTTCTTCGGCCGGATCGGTCAGCTCATGCCGCGCTTCGATCCTTTCGATCCCCTGGGTATTTTCGGTGGCGCCAGAAGAGACTTCGGTCGTGATTGCGGTAGCTCCTTCCGCATCGGTCTTCCCGGCTTCGCATTACCGCCCGGTCCCTTCGATCTGATCGGACGCGTTCCTTCACCGCCGAATCCTTTCGATCTATTCGGCAACCGTGGTCTCTCTTTTGATCCCCTGGATCCTCCCGGACCTCACAATCTCATCGGGCTTCCCAGTCCTCGCGATCTGGTAGGCAATCTGCCTGCGCCTTCCAATCCGCTCGATCTGGTGGCCAATGGCGGTCTGCCTTTCGATCCCGTGGATCTCCCCGGACCCCGCGATCTGGTAGGCAATCTCACTCCGCCCGGCCCCATCGACTTAGTAGCTTCCTTGACGGCACCGCCCCATCCGCTCGAACTGGTTGGCAGCGTGCCTTTGCCGCCGAGCCCGCTGGAGCTGGCTGCCAACGGCGGTCTTCCGTTTGATCCGCTGGATCCTCCCGGACCGCACGACCTCCTGGGTCTTCCTTCTCCCAGGGACCTGCTCAGGTCGCTTTTCGGCTAAGCTTTCCAGGGCAAGCAGAGGGGCTCTCCTGCCCTGGCGGGAGAGTTTCTTTCGCCTACCTCTTGAGCCGGTAGCCGACTCCGTAGATATTCTCGATTATCGACTCTTCTCCCTCGATGTCGATTTTTTTGCGCAGTCGCTTCACGCACTGTCTCACGGTTTCCGGTCCCACGGCGGAATCGGATGACCAGACTCGATCGAGGAGTGCCTCCGGGCTGAAGACCTGACCGGGATGCCGGAGAAGGTACTCGAGCAGGGCGAATTCCCTGGAATGGAGAGAGACTGATTCACCATTGACGGTGACACTGTAACTGGAAGAGTCGAGACTGACATGGTGGGAGGAAAGCACATTCGTGCCGCCGTGCGGTCTTCGGAGCAGTGCTTTCAAGCGACTGGTCAACTCCATCATGTTGAAGGGTTTGGTGAGATAGTCGTCGGCTCCCGAATCGAGCCCTTCCACCTTGCTCTCGACCTGATCGCGACCGGTGAGCATGATCACCGGAGTGGCATTGCCCTTCTCTCTCAGGCTCTTGAGGATGTCTATGCCGTTGTCGTCGGGCAGTGTCCAATCGAGAACGATGGCGTCGTACTCGAACTGCTGCATCAGCTCCCTGGCATTCTCTCCGGTGAGAGCGATCTCCACCAGGAAATTCTCGTCCGCGAGCCAGTCGCGGATCATATCGGCTATCGATAAGTCGTCTTCTACTACCAGGATTTTTGCCATTGCAATTCTCGCCCCGGGACGAGCCACGGGGGGCTCCATATTACCGAGCCTCAGAGGTGGTTGGCAAGGGCGCCTCTTGGCAGGCGGGGTTGCCAACACATTCCTTATCAATGCAGGCAGGGCCCGATCTTTGGGTGATATCCTTCATCTATGGCATCGCTTCGAATCTCATTAGTAATCGGACTCTTTTTCGTCGTCTTTGTATGGGGCGCTAATGCGGTCGTTGTCAAATTCATCTTCCAGGATATGTCGGCGTTCACCTATGTCGGTCTGCGATATATCTCTCTGATTCCTCTTACTTTTCTGGTAGTCCTGTGCGGAGGGCAGTCCCTGAAGGTCCGCAAGGAGACCCTGGGGGCTCTCTGTGTAGCTGCTTTCCTCGGTTTCGGCATCCCGCAGATTCTGGGCTATCTCGGTCTGGCAAACACAACCGCTTTCGCTTCGTCCCTTTTCGGGGCCACCACTCCACTGGCTACCCTGGCGATCTGTGCCTGGCGCAATTATGAGGTGGTGAGCGGCGCGCGCTGGATGGGAGCGCTGGTCTGTCTCATAGGTCTGGCGATTTTCGAGGGAGCCCTATCAGGGCATATGGATTTCCGCCTGGGTGACCTGCTGGCTCTGGCCAGCGCCTTGCTCGCCGGCATCTATAACGTCATGGTCGCCAAACTGGTCAAGGACTATCATCCTGTAACCCTCATGTTCTGGGTGATCTTCATCAGTTCTTTCATGGTCATCCCCATGTGCGCTCCGTCCATGGCAGCCCAGGACTGGTCGAGAATATCCACCCTGGACTGGATCTTGATGGGCTTTTCGGTAATTTTCCCGGTGCTGGTGGCGCATCCTATCTGGCACTGGGCCATCAAGCATGACGGTGCCGGCACCACCTCTCTCTGGGCTCTGCTCTGTCCCCTGGTGGCAGGCGGAGTGGCGGCTCTATGGCTGGATACGCCGATATTGCCCCACGAGCTCTTCGGCGCGATCATCTCTCTTACCGGTCTGGCTCTGGCGCAAATATCCTGGGCACGCATCATCGCCTGGCGCCGAGCCCGGCAGATAACCGGCTGATGAGCGGGCCGCCCCCGGGCGCTTTGCGAGCTTCGCTTTCACATATTTGAGCTCGGCTACAAAGATGAAGCTGACGATAACCAGCAAGAACCAGGACGTGATCTTGGCGCTGTGGACGATTCTCCATGTGTCCGCCTGGTGCGGATATTGCCAGCCGGACAGATAAGTCCCGATGTTCTCGGCCACCCAGACCAAAAAGCCGATCGCGATAAATGCCAGGGAAAGCGGCATGGATCGTCTGACCTCGCCGGCGGTGAAAAGTACCCTTGTCCGGAGAAAGAGGATGAAGACGGAGGCTATGAGAACATAACGTAGATCGAACATGTAGTGCTCGCTGAAAAAATTGATGTAAATAAGCGCGCCAAGGGGATAGACAAGATTGTGAGAAGGCCAGGAGGTCAGGTCCAGATCGAGTCGTCGCCAGGCCTGGCACATATAGCTGGCGACGCTGGCGTACATGAAACCGCTGTAGAGCGGGACCGTGACGATCTTGCTGTAAGCCGGCTCGGGATAGCTCCAGGAGCCCATATTGGTTTTGAAGAGCTCCAGGATGAGACCGGCCACGTGAAAAACTGCTATCACTTTCAACTCGTCGGCGCTCTCGAGCCTGGATCTGTACATGAGGAACTGGACCAGTAGACAGATGATCAGGATCAGGTCATAGCGAGGCAGCCCCGGCAGGCAAATGACCCTGGTCAGGGCCAGGGCGGCGAATATAGTGATCGGAAAGATGCACGAGAGGGACTGCCGTATGGCAAAATCCACAAGCTGTCTGATATTTGTGCTCATGGATCCAATCTAGTGGGTCCCTGTTAGAAGCTGGCGGGAGTACTTTTGTCTGCCGTTCCTTTTGTGTCAAAATTCTGTTATCCGCAAGGAGCGTTCAATGACATTCACGATAATCGCGTTGGATAGAAAGAGTGGGGAGCTCGCTCTGGCGTCGGCTTCCTGCGGTCTTTTCACCGGCAATATCGTGCCTTTCCACAGCAAGGATGGATACGTTCTCGGAGCCTGCCAGGCCTATCCTTCCCGCAGCCTGAAAAAACGGATTCTGGAGCTGGTCGAGCGTGGTCTCTCGATGACCGAGATCGAAAATGCCCTGGAGCTTCTGGATCGCTATATCCAGTACAGGCAGGTGGGATTTCTCGGACGGGACGGCAGGCACCTGATATTCACCGGCAATCAGGTGACCGAGGGGGCCGGTCATCTCCTGGGCAAGGATTTCTTGATCCTCGGTAATATGCTTGCCAATGCCGAGAGCTTGAAAGCCATGGCCGCGGCTTTCGAGGCGGAGCCCGAGGCGGCTCTGGCCTATCGTCTGATCAAGTCCCTGGAGGCATGCAAGAAAGCCGGAGGGCAGAGCCTGGAGGGCCGCTCCCTGAGAGAGCGGGCAGCCTGTCTGCTGGTTATCGACAGGACCGCGAACATTTCTCTTGATATCAGGGTCAATATGAGCCAGGACGCGGTGGAGGAGCTCAGACGGCAGTATGTCACTTTCAAGATCTATGACGGCTTCATGGGGATCTGCCAGGACGAGCCCAGGAATCTGCCGGTCCTTTCCGCTCAGGAGTCTCTGATGCCGTTTGCTCCCGGTATCTTCGATTGAGATGAGAAAGATTCCCTTGCTGATCTGGATCCTGACCCTGGTGCCGCTTCTGGCATCTTGCAGCTTATTCGCTGATTCCAGGAAGCACAGCGTCGATGCGGCCTTCTCGGTGAGAATCACCGATCGCAATATCCGGCGGCTTACCGATGTCACCCGGAAGACCGACATCCGGGTGAAGGGCAAATTCAAGCACGGCAGTTTCGTGGTCAACGGGGTGGTTATGTCTATCCCTGAAGATACCAGTTTTGCGCTGGATCTGGAGCTGCCCATCGACAACCCGGCGGAGATATCCACGAGGAACGCCCGGGGAAGATTCTCCACAAGCAAGCAGATCAGCATCGATCTGGTGCCCTGCCCCAGGACCGTGGAGGTTCAGAAAGGCAAGGTTAGCGCCGAGATCAGCCTGGCCCGGACATTGACTGCCTTTTTCCTCAATCTCATTCAGGCAGGCAGCCCCGGCGGCAGCATAAAGGACATGATCGATAACGCCAGGTTCGAGAAATTGGAGCTTCTCATTCGTCCCGATTCCCGGCTCGAGCTCGGAAAAAGGAATCTCCATCTGGTCGAAGGATCGCGTGTGGAGCTTCTGTCGGCTGACATCGATCACAATCTCGATTATCGAGGCAGGCTGCATCTCAACTTCAAATTCGGAGATCACTGTTTGTGGCCCGGCGAGAAAGTCGATTGCTTTTTCCAGGGTGGTGACGCGGATCTGGCACTCGATGCCGTCAAGTCCGGAGCTTTCCTCACCCTGAGTTTGCCGGCTGGTGTCGGTACCGCGAAGTCGATCAATCTGGAGAGCTGCAAGTTCGATTTCGGCAAAGAGAAACGCTCCAGCGTCTCTGCCCGGCGATGCGCCATTTCTCTCGACAAGCTCAAGTGGGAGGATGCCGCGAAGCTCGCTCATCCGAATCTCGATTTCGGAGCGTCCATGGATATGATCTCTGCCGATCTTCTCTTGAAGACCGATATACACGAGACCCGGGGGCATTTCCATCAACCTGTCCCGGGCATTCTCGATGTCTCGATCAATCAAAAAGATCGAAGCGTTCACTTCCGAACCAGCGAGCCGGCCCTTGCCACCAATGCGACGATCACCATCGCCAAGGAGCCCACCGTCGTCAGGCTCACCCTCGGGGATACCCTGGTCGGTCCGGTGGATTTCGGCAAGACAGGAAGTCTCTCTTTCGAGCTCGAAGGCGGCGCTACCAGTCTCAGGGAGCTGGAATGGAAGGCATCCCGCGGTGGTCTCACCCTCAAGTGCGGCCCCAATTCGGTCCTGACAGTGCCCCGGGAGATGTACCTGGCGAAGGCGGAAGGAGCTGCCGGAACAAGGTTGAAGATGCCGCTCTCGCTGGATCTGGGCGAAGCGACTCTGAAGCTCAAGCAAACCTCGGTCAGGCTCAAAAGATTGAAAGGCAATCTCGATCTGGAGGTCGGTGACGGTATATCCATCCGCAGCGATCTGGACTTCGCCCTTGCCGGCTCCCGGCTCCTGGGCGCCAGAGAGACCGATGTCCTGGCTGATGGCCTCGATCTGTCGGTGGTGGACGGTACAACCAGGGTGGACTTGAAAAAGTGCTCGGTGACGATACCGGATCTGGTTCTGGAGGAGGCGATCAGGCAGAAAGTGCCGCGCACCATGAGCATCAAGCTCCATAAGACTCTCAGAGAGGATCGGAAGTGGCGGTACCGGCATGTGGTGGCGGACCGGGTTTCGGTAGAAGATTTCACAATCGGCGAACTCGTGAGCGGCGACGATCAGACATTGAGGTTCACCGCTAGTGGTGACGTCGAGGTGACCGGCACAGTGGAGAAAGGCGGACTCGTCTTTCACAGGGATGACGGTTGGAAAGAGTGCCCATGGACTCTTTCGGGCCGTGCCAAGGGTAATGGCACAGCCCGGTACAAGTTCAGGAAAGAGCCAAACAGCCCCCTTGAGATGCTCGACTATAATCTCGCCATGCAGTTCGAGATCCCGGATGATGTTGAGCTCGACTGGAGCAAGGTCGCCGGCGGCATTCTGAAAGCGGCCGAGAAGAAGGTGATTCTCGGGCGTCTTAAAGAGGTGAAAGTTCCGGTGAGCCACAGCGGCAGCCTGACCGTCTTCCACAAAGACGATCCGCTATGGCGAAACCTGCGTATAAAGGACCTGTCGATAAAGGATCGCAAGGACGGAGTCGAGATCGAGTTCAGTGCTTCCGAAAAGCTCTGAATGTCAGTCCTCGGCTTGGTCCACTTGATCTATCTGGTCCACTTGGTCCACATCGGCGATCATGACAGTGAGCAAACGCAGGACGTACCGGTCGTCGTACTCCAGGTGCAGGCAATAGTCTTCGAAGCCGAAGACATCCCAGTGAAAAGTCTTGCCGTCCAGTTTGTTGAACAATGACGAGGACTGATCCGGCTCGCCCAGCCGCTCCCTGGCCTCGTCCCTGGTCATCTGCCAGGTCAGGCCTTCCGGCAGACAAAACGGATACTCGTGTTCCGGTCCGGTTCTACCCGAATAGAAAAATATCGTATTCAGCTTGCCCCCGGCTCTGTCGGCGCAGAGTTCGAAGCCGGTGTCCGGGAAGCTGTAATAGGTCCGGTCCCGGGTGCTGATGGTGACTTCTTCCTCGACGATCTCCTGGAGCTCTTCGAGCCAGTCTTCGCTTATCTCCCGACCGATCTGGGAGAGGATGTGATAAGTCTTGTCAGGCTCGTCCCATACCACGGTGGAGACTCCTCCGGTGGTGTCGGCGATGGGCTCGAGGACTTCGCGGTGAAACTCGTGAAGTTTGTCGTTCCAGACCTCCACTTCATCCTCGTCCAGATCCTCCGGCGCGAAGATCCTTATGCTGCCGTCTTCGCGCCTGGTAACAAAAACCTCTCTGGCATTATCGGACCAGTCGATGCGAAAAATTATGCCCTGATCGCCGATCTCTTCCGATACGCTGGAGCTGCCTCGCAAATCTCGGGCTCGCTGCAGCATGCGGATGTGGAGGCTATTGAGTCCCTCTTCGATTCCGACAACCCAGATCTCTTTGTTCAGTGGCATCCAGCTCATGTTGACTCAGGACTTCAGCTAAATAGTATCACATACGCCATGGGCCGCGGTATCGGCTCAACGGGAGAGGCGAGCGGCTTTCCTGCGATCCGCCGCGGCAAGCCCCTTCTTTCCGAGCTTGTCATACATCATGGCTCGCTTCTTATAAGTGTCGGGGCTCTCGTCGATATCGAATTCGATGGCCCGGGTGTAGTCGGCCAGGGCGTGCTGGTACCGGCCGAGTTCGCGGTAGCAGTCTGCCCGGCCCCGGTAAGCGTCGGCGTTGCCTTTTCCAAGAGAGATGATCTTGCTGTACTGGTCGATGGCCTTCTCCGGCTCGCCGAGATCCCGGAGGGCTTTCGCGTATTTGAACCGAAAACCCATGTTGTCCGAGACCCGCACCATTCGTTCGTAGTAAGCGATGGCTTCTTTCTTTCTTCCCAGAGCGCTCAGGGCGTTCGCTACGAAAAAGAGCTCGCGACCACCGGACGGATTGAACGCGAGACTTGTCTCGTAGTCCGCGAGAGCGCTCTTGTAATCTTTGAGATAGTATTCGAGATTGCCCCGGTAGGCATAGCCGAAAGCGTTGCCCGGATGCGATTTGATATAGGCGTTGTAAGCGGCCAGGGCTTCTTTGTTCTTCCTGGCTGTCTCCAGGGCGATAGCCCGGGAAAGAGGATTGCTTTTCAAGACATTCCTGTACTCTTCTTCGCTTTTGCCATTCTTAAGATAGAGGGGGCGAAGATCGAGCAGAATCGAGTCCCCCAGTGGATCGAGAGCGAGAGCCCGCTCCATGTCCTCGATGGCGCCGGGAACATCGCCGGATATTCTCCTGCACTGGGCTCGCCGTTCGTAGGCTTGTTTGAGCTGCGGATTGAGAGCCAGGGCCCTGTCGAGGTCGCTGACAGCTTCTTTCACTTTCCTCTTGCTGAGCCAGGCTTCGGCACGCTTGACATAGACTATTGGCGGGCAGCTCTTTCTCTTGATCAGGGCACTGGTCTTCTTGTAGACGTCTTCATATCTTCCCGCCAGGCAAAGCTCGTGGATCGCGATGAGCTCGTCGGTGATCGCGCTGTCCGGCGGAGCCGCAGCGGCTGAGCCCGGACTCAGTAGAAGCGCAGTCACTAGAAGCAGCTCTGGTAATCTTCCAGCCATCTATCTTTAATGCCGCGGTCTGGGCATCTCGAAACGCACCGAGGTCTCGCAATAAGAAGAGCCGTTCAGGCGACCCACCGGCTCCAGGCGCTCCAGGTCGATATCGCCTTGCTTCCAGACTTCATCGCTTGTGTGGATACAGACGATCTGGCCCAGCACCAGATTGGATCCACCCAGGGGCACCACCTGGAAGAGCCGGCATTCCATGGCAATCAGGGCTTCTTCCACCCGGGGCGGAGCGACCATGGTCGAGACTGCGGGGGTGAGCCCGGCCACCTCGAACTCGTTGACCGAGGGCTCGTACTCCCCGCTTGTCAGGTTCATCTTCTCAGCCAGGGGACGGCTCACTACATTGACTACGAATTCGCCCCGGCTCTCGATATTCTTGAAACTGTCTTTCGGTGCCGTGCTGCCGTCCGGGAGCCGCCTCGAGCCTATGCCGATTCCAAGGATCGGAGGATTGGCCGAAAATGCATTGTAAAAGGAGAATGGTGCCAGGTTAGGCACCCCGGTCTCGGATATGGTGGAGACCCAGGCGATGGGTCGGGGCACCACGGCGCCGAGAAGAATCCTGTAAAGCTCTTGTGGACTGGCTTTGCTGCAATCGATCAACATTCGTGACTCCTTTCTCGGGGATAATATATATTACTGTGTCGAGCCGTTCAGACATGTGCCCTAAATGCCTGAAGCCGAAGGAGAGCTCGGCCAGGTCCTCGATGACTCAGTGGGTAAGCGTCTGCAGTTGCGACCTGCTTCCCGGCATGGACGAAGCTCTGGTCGTCGCCCTCTGCCCGGATTGCGGCAAGCGAACCGGAGGCGGCCGGGCAGGTTCCTTTACCCAGTACATATTCAGGGCCGATCTCTGCGCCTGCAAGAGACAGGAGCTTGGTGGAGGTGTATCTCTCGACCGCAACCTTAGCGAGAGTACAAGCGAGTTCGTAAAGGCGCAGGAGCAGGAGCTTCCCCTCGGTGAAGACGTCTTTCCGGTGGAGCGATATAAGCCACTCGAGGAGCTGGGCCGGGGTGCCGGCGGCTCGGTCTATCTTTGCCGGGACAGGTTGCTCGGCAAAAAGGTGGCGGTCAAGATCCTCCATCAGCTCTCTTCCGAGCAGTTTGTCGCCTTTCAAGAGGAAGCCCGGGCGACAAGCAGGCTCGATCACCCCAGTATCGTCCAGGTGCTCGATTTCGGCGCCACCGAAAGTGGTGTGCCTTATATGGTTCTGGAGTATCTCCGGGGACGATCTCTTGCCGAGCACCTCAAGCTCTACGGAGCCCTCAGTACCGATCGGGCTCTGTTTGTCCTGCACAGTCTGGCAAAGGCAATGGAATATGCTCACAGTCAGGGTGTTTTTCATCGGGATTTGAAGCCCGAGAATGTGATTCTCGTCGACGAGCCGGAGCCAGGGGTCAAGCTCATCGATTTCGGGGTCTCAAGGGTCAATCCGGAGGGGCTAGAGACCACGGTCGTTAAGGGGCGCACCATTGTCGGGACACCCGCATATATGTCGCCGGATCAGGCACGGGGATTGGACTTCGACCAGCGAAGCGAGATCTATTCGCTTGGCTGTCTGGCCTACGAGATGTTCGAGGGGTGCCAACCATTTCAGGGCGAAACCGCTCTGGAGGTTATCCTCAAGCACTCCCGGGAAAGTCCTCCGGCTCTCATACGCGCACCCTCAATGGTGGCGGTGGTGGTGCTCCGTTGTCTGGCTAAAGAACCCGGAGACAGATTTCATGAAATGGCCGAGCTGGCTGCGGCCATAGAGGCCCTGGACGAGACCGAGGGTCCCGCGACAGGAACGACCGGGATGCAGTTCAGACCATCTCTGGTTGTAGTACTCATATTTTGCGTCGCTATAGCCGGAGCAATGCTGACGATCAAATCGTGGCCACTCCTGAGATTGTCCGGAGCCGGGAGGGACAGTAAACCGATCAGGACCTATGAGATCGAGAAATTAGCAGGGAGAGCCTATTACCTGAAAGGTCGGGTGAAGGCTGCTGATTTCGATGCGATAGCCAGGATAAAGGATCTGGAGTATCTGCGTTTCGAGCCTGATATAGATTGCCAGTGGCAGGGTCTCTCTCGATTCGAGGGGGGGAGGTTGAGCGGGCTTCTGATCCCGAAGCAGAAGACCTTTTCCGATGCCGATATGGAAATCGTGCTGGGGCTCGCTCAGCTCAAAGTCATAGACCTCAACCACGATGCGGTGACGGACAGGTCTCTTGGCCGTCTCGATCGCCTGAGCAATCTTGTGGATGTCGATTTGAGCTATTGTAAAATTGGCGATGAGACTATGGCCGCACTGGGTCGCCTGGGGCATCTCGGAAAAATCACCATGAACAGCGTATCCGGAGTCACTGCCGAAGGCTTCGCTCATCTGGCCGGTCGCCGGCGGCTGCGGCGGCTCATAGTCGATGACTGCCCGCAATTAGGCGACGGTTTTCTAGAGCATGTAGCCAGTCTGCCTTTGGAAGAGCTCTCGATCAGCGCTGACGGTATCACCGATGAGGGCTTGAAGTATCTCGTCGAGCATAATCCCGGCACGATCAGTCATCTCTATCTGAACGACAACCCGGGAGTGACCGACAAAGGCCTGGGCTATCTCGCATCCTTGAAGAAGCTCGAAGTACTTACATTGACAGGCTGCAGGAGCGTCACGGAAGAAGCGGTAAGCGATCTCGTCCGGAAGATACCGAAGGTGATTATCACAAGCTCCACCGTCGAGAAGAAGAAGCTTAAGCCTGTGGAGGATCTCGTCGAGTTTCTGGGCGAATAGATTCAGGCCAGTAGGAGATCCAGGGTCTCTTTGTCCTTCATCTTCCAGATAAGAGCGTCGGCCATATAGTGATGGATATTGATGGCGCAGTAATAGCCGCAGAGAGCGAGCTCGAGCTTGAATCCTGCCAGGGCGCCGAGCTCGGGGAGATAAGGTCCGATCACTGTGGACATGATCCAGCCTGCCCCCAGGACGAAGGCCAGGTATTTGAGGGCTGTGGGTTTAGCGAGCTGGGTCCAGATTTTCGATCGGGGCAGGTCCTCGGGCAGACCTACCTCTTTCAGATGATAGGCCGTGGTGATCACCAGATACTGGGGCGTGTGGAAAAGAGCCTGGCCCAGAATGGCGATAGCAAGGAGATTGCCGTTCCGGGTCAGGTAATCCAGGAAGAAGAAGCAGCTCACAAGCGTCAGCACCGCCGGGAAAGGGATTGCTTTTCCTGTCTTGCGCCATTTCACGGCCATCATGGTGAGGAAGGCGACAGTGAGGGCGATGACCAGGGCGTCGAAGATGCCACGCACCCATAGTGGAATGGCCATGACCGGCTCGAGAGTCAGTCCGCCTACCTTAAGGGTGGGATGGCTGAATATGCCGGTGATCGCAGCCCAGATACCGGCCTGGACCAGCCAGAAGAGAGTGTCCTTCTCGAGCTTGCTGAGCATGAACCCGCGCTTATAGCAGTAGAGCAGCGCGATGCCGTAAGCCTGGGCGAAGAAATGCTGGAAGGAGAAACCCAGGGTGAAGCGGCCGATGATCGAGGCCCAGTAGGGGGAGCTGGTTACCATCAGACCCATGGCTATACAGACAAGACCCAGGATTATGACGGCTTTGCCCAGCTTGTCCCGGGTGAGCTTGCTGTTGAAGACTCGCAGATAAGTCGCCATCTGGTGGGGCATGGTGAAGACGATCAGGCAGGCGACTGTCACTGTGGTGATGAAAGGACCGGTGGGGTTGTTCATCGCCGGGATGAGCCCGGTGGCCATCAGCGCTGCGAAAAGCCAGATCAGCCCCCCGCAGACGAGCAGGAGGTCGATTACCGGGTGCATGACCCAGCCGTAATAGCCGGTATCCGCGGAAGTGTCGCGGGATGAGCTCGCGAAAGGGAAGGTAGGGAATTTGCCAGGCGAATAGCTGCTCTGCATGACCAGACTGTCCAACGTCGTTTGGCTAGTAAAAAGGGCGGCTCGAAGCCTACCGGTGGTTACTTTCTTATGCCCGACCTGCCGCATTTAATATCAGAGTATGAAGATATGAAATCCTGGCTCCTCAGGTGGTCACGCCCAGTATGGCGACCATTGCGCTTCCCGGAGTGGGATGCCTGAAATTTCGGATTCCCCCGGCTCCTTCCGGACCCGAAAGATTACCGGCACCTGCGCTCCTCGACAGAATGGACCGGTTCAGCTCCGAGGCTTTCATTTCGGCCAGGGGTCCCGGAAGAAATGTCGAGAGACCCCGGCGAAGATATTTACCGAGCTCGGAAGCGCTCACCATATCTGGTGAATGAGCATAAATCAGCCCTCCTGTATCAAGGTCGGCGGCGGCTGTATAGATCGTGTCCAGGAGGTCCGCCTGGCTGATCCATCGGAGATTCGTATTGCTATCATATATGGTGCCAGATCCGTCCGCGCTGGCCGGTCTGTACGGATCGAGCACCAGACCGGGAAGAATCGCCACGGCGCCACCTTCGCCTTCAGTCTCCAGACAGCGCCGAAGCTCCTGCAGGCTTTCTTGATCTGGCTCGCCCCTGCCGCAATAGACCGTGACCAGGCGGCGGGAGCCGTCGCGCTCCTCGAGCTCCTGGAAAGCCCGGGACCAGTTTTTCGATCTGACAAGCTGGATGATGATCCCGGCCTGGTCCGGATCGACTATGCGATGACCCTGGGTGGTCAGGAAGGATTTCAGCGCGGCTGCCAGCGGATCGCTGGTGTCGCCGGCCAGGGCTATGCTCAGAGTGCCCGAACCAAAACTATCCGCGAGTCTCTTGCCAATTTCCAGATCGCCCCTGGTGAGGTCGTGCCGGTACTGGAAGAGGCGCTCCAGCTTGCCTTCTACGAGCAAACCGGGCATCAATAGAGGCAGGGCGAACTCGATCCTGTCCTCGAGCCTGGATGATTGCTCGTCCACTTCTTCGAATATGTGCTGGTGACACCAGCGCGCGAACGGGCCCGAGACCTGCCGGTCCGAGAAGGAGCGGTTCTCGACCACATCGAAGTGCTCGGCTGTCCATCTTATGACCGGAATCGGTCCCGGACCCGGGCGAATCTCGATAATGGCCCGGGAGCCGTCTGCTACTTCTTCCGATCCCCCCACCAGGGAGACGTTCTCCCAGGGCGGCTTGAGACGCATGAAAGCCCCCGGTCGCATATGCCACCGGTAGAGCGCCGGCGCCGGCACCGGCATGGCAGAAATCTTGACGAAACTGCTCAATCGACTTCCTGTCGTTCCCGATCAGGGCTTGCTCGCTGCTTCTTCCGGTAACATCCTGAACACGCCTTCCATGACGTTCTCGAATCCATTGGCGGGTACGTCCCCGAGACCATCCTGCAGCATATTATAGGCCAGCAGTATGGTGCAGTCCCTGTCCGCGTCGAGGAGGCAGGAAGAGACGAACTGGCATGGATAGATAGCCAGGGAGCGATCCGGGGAGACGATGGTGAGGATCCTGGAAGAGCCAATCTCCACGAAAGTCCAGTGCCAGCCGAATTGCTTCGCCAGGGTCTCGCCCCAGAGGCTGCCCAGAAGGACGGAGCGCTCTGCCAGAGCGTTCTCTTCTGCTACCAGGCGCTCGGGAGAAGCGGCCAGCTCTTGCTGGAGCCTGTCGATATGGCTGTCCAGAGCCTCGATAATCGCCTCGGCACCGGCGTCTTCCTTGAGCTCGAGAAACTTCAAGGCCAGTGCGGCCTTCTCTCTGACTTGCTCGACAGTCTCCGCCTCGACTTCCGATTCGCCGAAATCACCGAGCAGATCCATGAGCGAGAGAAGCTTGCACTCCACCTCCAGCACGCCGGCTGTGGAGTCGTGCTTGCGGCACTCGGAGAGGGCTATGGCATAGAGGTCCAGGGCCTCGTCATAGCGATCTTCCTGGCAGAGGATAGTAGCCAGCCCATCATAGGCGGCTCCCAACTCCTCGGAGTCCGGATTGACGTCTATGGTCCGCTGAAATAGGGCTTTGGCATCATCCAGCCGGTCGGTCAGGTGATAGATGACGGCCAGGCAGTTGAGGCTGTCGCAGAGCTCGTCCTCCATGCCTTCCCTGGATGCCAGTTCGATTGCTTTTAAAAGGAATTCTTCGGCGCCTTCGGCGTCACCTTCGGTGGCCAGGGCATAGCCTCTGTCGTGGAGCTCTTTCCATGTACTCATTGTCAAGCGATGCCTTGTACCGGGTCGAACGGATCGAGAAAATATCACAGAAAGCGACTGATTGCCTGAATATCAATGAATATAAGTGTCCTTGTAGTTGCCCAGCTTGTACAGGGTGAGGGCGTCGGACATCTCGCCGGTGGCTTTGCCGTCCTCGTCGACGGCATACATACGAACCTGATAATAGCCGGGAGTCCTGAAAAGCTCTGCGGGTAGCTCGATGCGCCCTGTTTTGCCTTTCACGCGCATCTGCTTCTGGACCAGTTCGGAGCGCGGGTTAACCGCGGTGTTATTGAAAAAGTAGTTGAGGTTGCTTATCTGAATCCTCGCATCCCGGGCTCGAGCGATCAGGCTGTTGTCCCAGAGCAGGACCACTTTCTCCTTTTTCCCGCAGACATGCTCGCCGCTGGTGGTCGGCTCGAGATTCTCGAAAGCGATGGCCGGCACGAGATCGTCGGCTGGGGTGAGTGAGATGTTCTTGATCACGATCTTTTTGGCTGTGCCTATCTGGATGATGAAACGATCCACACGCTCCTTGGTGTACCAGCGCCAGTTGTTCGATAGTCTGAGGCGCAGATGGGCGTTGGTGATCGGGCCACGGGGGTTCTTCTTGATGGCATGGATGCTCGAGTTGCCGCCGGTGGCGCCCCAGGAGACGGAGAGCGGCATCAGTTCGGTGAGGTCGGCAGGATCGACCTCTATGGAGATATCGAACTCAAGGAAGTCAACCTGCAGTGGATTGATATTCAAACCCGTGACGATCATGCCGTCTTCTTCCCTGGTGTGCTCCATCTCCATGGTGTAGTCGTCCAGGGGCTTGTAGGCGGCAAACCCCATCGGTCTCCAGATGCCGGGCTGGTGAGCGGTGCCCACTTTCATAGGCGCCCTCATTGAAACACTTTTTTCGGGCGTCGCCAGATGGACCGCATAGAAAACAGCGTCCTCGTCGTTCCAGCGCCAGATCGAATACTTCTTGCCGGTGTCAGCCAGGAGCGCTTTCAGGCGGCTGGCGTCGATGGTCTCTCCGGGCCCGACGATATAGGGAAGGAAGGTGACCACCCTGTCTGTTATAGCCGGCGTCACGAAAGGCGGCTTGAGCAGGTCGTAGAAGGTCGAGCCGTTATAGATCACATGGGTGGCCCGGTATGAGCTGGGCAGCCCGAGCAGGATCACCCTCTCGTCCGGCTTGCGGCTGTTGACCAGGGCTATGGTGGCTTTCCAGACGTCTTTCACCATGTCACCGGCCTTCTGCCAGTCCTTGTTGATCTCGAAAGTGCACCAGCTGAACGCTCCGGTGAGCATCATCATGAGGGTGGTGCCGATAGCCAGGGTGAAACGTCTGAGATAGTCAGCCAGGGGGAAGTCCATGGTCTGGACTGTGGGATGGAAGAGAAGAGCGGGCCAGAGCATCGATATAGGAATGGTGAAAAGCATCAGAAGCCTGGAGTTTCTCAGATCGGCATCCAGGATAAGGAGATTCACCACCGGCAGGATAGTGACAAGGCACCAGACAGCTATGAATATGAAGAGCCGCTTGCGGACCTCCATGAAACGGACTTTCAAGAGCCCGATGATAATGCAGACCGCCACGATTATCGTGGCCGCGAGGCGCGGCTGGTGACTGAGATCGTCTACATAGTCGGGAAAAGGCACCAGAAGCCGGGCAATCATGTCATGCTCGATCCACCGCCAGTAGAACTTGTGTCGCATCGCCACGCCGAACGAGCCTGTATAGCCTCCCAGGCTGTTACCGAAGACAAAGAACCGCATGGCCAGGTAAGCAGCGGCCACGGCTACGAAGGGACTGCAGTACTCGATTGCGCGAATGACTCTGAGAGCCAGCTCCGGCGCTTCTTCTTCTTCTTCTTCTTCTTCTTCTTCTTCTTCTTCTTGCCCTGGTTCTTGTTCTTTTTGTTCTTCTCGCTCTTTCTGGTCTTCTATTTCTTCTTTATCTTCTTTATCTTCTTCATCGTCTTCCTCTTCTTTATCCGCTTCTTTCGTCTCTTCTGAGCCAGCTTCGGCGGTTGCTGGAGGCTTTTCCTCGAGCTTATCAGCGGTCTCTTCATCTTGCTTGATTCTCAGATTTCCGGAAAGCGCTGACAGGGAGGCAGGTTTCTCATCATCACCTGTTTTTTCTTCGGCTTCTTCCTCATCGGCTGCTTCCTCATCGGCTGCTTCAGCAGCGACTGGTTCCGGGCGAGCTCGCTTCCAGAGGACATAATAGGAGAAGACCAGAGCCGGTGCGACAATGGCCAGCTCCTTGCTTCCCAGTGCCACTATATACGAGACCAGAGCAAGGGAGAGGTTGCGTTTGACATTTCCTTTCAGTCCCTTGATTCCAAAGAGGATAGAGGCGAGAAAGAAAGGCAGGCAGCAGGTGTCTGCTCGTCCTGAGATCCAGACGACATCCTCGGCGTTGAGCGGTGATACCGCAAACAGTGCTGAGCTGGCCAGGGCCATCAGGCGGGAATTGGCCTCGGGCCAGTCGTCGGTTATCTCGCGAACCAGAAGATAAAGGATCACCACGCCTGAGTAGAACAGGAAGATACTGGTCAGGTGATAGCCCAGCGGATCGGTTCGCGAGATAAGGTAATCGAGGGCGAAGGTCACTCCCAGGATCGGCCGGTAGAAGTCGAATCCGGGCAGTTGCATATAATTGCTGTAGAAGTTGAGCCATAGAAGATCCAGCTCGCCGCTGACGACTCGATGCGCGAAGTGCACCTGCCATAGATCGTCGGCGGAGAAGAAGCTGTGGACGAAAAGCATATAGCAGCCGCAGATCAGTCCAAGCAGGATGATGAAGTCCAGAATTTTCAGATCTGCTGCTCTTTGCCCTGGTTCCTTTCGCTCTTCAATCATCGCTGTCGGCTCTTTCTCTCCCGGGCTTCTTCGGCCATGGTCCGCAGGATGGTCGGATAGTCGCGCTCCAGGGCTTTGACAATCTTGCGTGCAAGAATCCGCGAGCCTTCATAGTCGAGATGTAGTCCGTCTTTGAAGCGATCCTCGGTGAAATCGGGATCGAAAGCCAGGTCAATGAGGAAAAACCCCCATTTCTGCGAGAGCTCATCGAGCCATTGCTGGAAGCCTTCATAAGAACCTTTCGGGGCGATGGCCTGGAATTCTTTGGAGATCGGCATATTGACCAGGACCAGGAGGACCTCTTTCTCGTCGCAAAGCTCGGCCAGGGATTTCAGATAGTGGTGCTGCATCTTCCAGGCGTTGCGCGGCGGATAAGCGTGCATCGATGTGAAGTGCTGGCGGAAAGTATCGCGAACATTCTGGGGATTGCGCTTATTGACCTCGTGCATCATCGCTTCCATATTTTGCGGGGTGAGCCTCTCGAACAGGAGTCCCCGGTGCTGCGGTTTTTGTACGAAGTTGTACATGCGGCTGTAAGGCATATCCAGGGGCATCAGATCCAGGAAATCCTTGGTATTGGCGGACAAGAAGTTCCGGATTGCGGAGCGATCCCGATACAAGTAAAGGTAGTGGGAGAAGAGAAAATCAAGCATGCCCCGGTTGCTGTAGATCTTGCCAACCGACTGCAGATCTGCCGGCGCATATGGTGCTACCGCCCCGAAGGACTCGCCGCGCCACTCGCCGGCATAGTACTCGTCGACGAATTCCCGGAGGATGAGACCGTAGATGAGGACTTTCGGATAACGCTTGCGTGCCGACACGGCTTTCTCGATGAGATAAGCCTCGGCCACGGTCTGTCTCCCGGTAGCCAGATTGAGGCACTCGATGGGCTCCCCGGACGCCTTGCTCATCAGCTCGGTCAGATAGGGAGTGCGCATACCCGTATAGAAATGGGCGCCGCTGCCGTCCTGGTTGAGGGGCAGCATCAGGGAGGAGCCGACGATGGTGACATCGGGCACGGTTTTCAAGCAGTAGGCGAGGCGATCCGAGATCTGCCAGGAATCGGACGAGCGATATCCGAAAGTACTGGGGATGTTGAAGCTGCGCATGAAAATTTCGGCGCAGCCGAGAAGCATGAGCGTGATCACCGGCACCGAGGTGACGATTCTTAGCAGCTTAGTGGCGAAGGGATTCAATTGAGACTTCTCTTGGAGCGTCCGTTATTGATATCGGCCCTGAGGCAGGCGAGTCTGCCTTGTCTTTGTTCCCGGCTTCTGCGGCAATGTCACACGTCTGACCATAGAGTATAATCCGGCCATGCTGTTCAATAGTCTGCAGTATATATTTTTCCTGCCCATAGTACTGTTTCTCTACTGGTGCCTTCCCAGGAAGTTCCGGGCACTGATTTTGCTTATCGCCAGCTACGTATTTTATTCGGCCTGGAATCCTGTTTATCTGCTGCTGCTTATCGGCATGACGATTTTCAACTACCTGATCGGCTTCGTTCTCAAGTGGGCGGGGCATACGCGCAAATGGTGGCTGATCTTCGCGATTCTAGTGAATGTCGGCACTCTCGGCTATTACAAATACGCAAAGTTCGTTCTCGAAAACATCTTCGGCGTCATGGATTTTATGCGTCTTCCCCACGACGACATCGTGGTGAAGATTTTCCTTCCACTGGGCATCTCCTTTTTCACTTTCGAGTTCTTGCATTACATAGTCGATGTCTACAAGGGCGGCGAGCCCGAGCGCAATTTCATCCATTTCGCTCTCCTGCCGGGATTTTTCCCCAGCCAGATCGCCGGACCGATCAAACGCTATCAGGACTTCATGCCTCAGCTCAAAGAGGCCAGACCCTTCGACATGGACAATTTCGAGAAGGGATTCGTCATGGTCCTGCATGGTCTCGCCAAAAAGATCCTGCTTGCCGATAATCTCTCCATTTACGTAGACTTCGTCTATAAGAACCCGAGCGATTTCACCTGTCTGGAATTGTGGCTAGCCACCTATGCTTTTGCATTTCAAGTTTATTGCGATTTCTCCGGCTATACCGATGTAGCCATCGGCTCGGCACTGATGATGAATCTCTGCGTGCCGCCTAATTTCAATGTTCCATACATGTCAAACAATATCAGGGAGCTCTGGCACCGCCAGCATATATCGCTGTCCTTCTGGTTTCGCGACTATGTCTATATCCCGCTCGGTGGCTCGCGCTGCTCGGTGCCGGCGATCTACCGCAACCTGATTCTCACCACAGCTCTGGCCGGGCTCTGGCATGGAGCCGCCTGGCACTTCGTCGCATGGGGCGCCTTCCAGGGTCTATCGCTCATCGTCCACCGCCAGTGGATGCTCTTCTACAAGAGTATCGACTGGCTTTATGAGTTCGTCAAAGGCAAGATCTGGCACGCAATCGCGATCTTCATCACTTTCCAGGCCTTCGCCGTCAGCTTCGTTTTCTTCCGCGCCGACGATCTGCCCACCTCTTTCGACATGGTGGGGCGCATGATGAAATTGTGGGAGCTCTGGCCCGATCAGCACCTGAAATTTCTCACCAGCAATGGTCCGATGATCTTCCCGATGATACCGTATGTGCTGGCAGGTCTGGTGATCGCGCATATCATCTCGGAGCCGCTGCGCGACATGCAATTCTGGCCCTCGCGCCCGCGCTGGATGAAAGGCGCTTACTGCGCATTTCTGATTATCATCATGATTGCCCTCATGCCCGAAGAGCAGAACAAATTCATCTACTTCCAGTTCTGACTTCTTTGGTCCGCGACTGATTCGTTGGATAAGACCTCGCCGGCAAACAGAGCCATGGTGAGTATGCTTTCGGTTTTCTGTAACTTTGAACGAGATATGCTTGGCGAGGTTTTTCCAGGATTTAGTACCAGCCAGACTTTCCCAACCTTCGGCTCGATCGAGGATGGACAAAGCTTACAGGCGTAATCCTGAGCGATTTGGTGGCGGTGCGCCTCGTACGATTCAGCTTCCCCCAGCTGCCTGGATTAACCATTCGGATATGATCGAGAGAAAGAAAATGAGCGATATTATCCACGGTATCAGTATTGCCGGCGGTGTTTGATATTGTTCGTTATGTTTCAGTCTGAGTTTCCGAAAACGCCTACTCTGTGGGACTTTTCGAAAGCTCGCCTGGCTAAATCCGACTTTTGGGGTACCCAATGTGCCCCGATTTCGGACTTTTTGGACTAACCGAATTTTGAAAAAAGTGTCTCAAATTCATTGACAAGTTCCGTAGTTCCTATCTTCGGTGGAGGGACTTTCTTCCCTCCACTGATTTCTTAAGGTCTAAGATCCTCTCAATCATGCGTTGGTTTTCCTGTGAGTGCCGCACTCTGCCAAATGACCCAGCATACGTGCTGTTGATTAAATTTGGATACACAGATGGAAAAAACAATATCCATTTCGATCCCTCCTCTGGCAAAGAAGATCGTTCATATTTCCAGGCAGTTGGCTTGGGCTCATTTCTTATTCCAAATTCTAAGTACGCTGCTAAGCTGTTGCTGCCCGTCTTTCCTTTTAGCGTTTCTAGAACCTCAAAGTAACCCACCGGAGGAGAGTAATATGTGTACGTACTTTTTTCATCCTCAATCTTCTTAAACAAAGCAATTACTATAACATCGGATCCCTCAACAGCGTCTGGAATTGTCTTTCCTCGCGTGGAAGGAATTTCATCTGCTTTGGCAGCATAAAGGCAACCTAACGCCGAAACAAGAACTAGAAAAAGCATTCGGTAATGAGTTGATAACCTAACTGTCATGTCTCTCTCCTTAAGACCTGGCCTGACAGGAAATGACTCAGGCGCTCTTGTGAGCTGACCACCATTTCGTTGACGAGACAGAAACATCACGTACCTCTTCACCAATTAACGCACCAATTCGTGCTGATTCCGAAGGATTCTGAGCACGTTTAATACTATTTGAATCAACTACTGGACCCCTAACACCATCGCTCTTAATCCGCCAAAAGGTATCAATCGCCAGTAAGAACTCTGATTCCGATGTTTCGCTCATCCTTGGAGCGAAATGTAGGTAAAGTCCTTGATGATTGGTGACTTGATTACACGATAATCCGCTTATACAGAGATTCATAAGCGCGACTGCCTTTTTATAGTCGGTCGATTGAAGCACTATCAAGTCCTAAGATGTGTGAGAAGATTGTAACAGGACTGGTGAACCTGTTATCGAACAAAGCTATAGCTTTATGTCCTTTCCGAAACCCTTGAAACGAGCGGGATCTAGCTTCGTATAAAGCACCGTATGCTGAATATTTTTATGCCCCAGATACGCCTGGATTGAACGAGTATCCATGCCGGAGGCGGCTAACTGATAGCCTTTGCCGTGGCGCAACATGTGCGGATGTACTGAGAGCTCAAGCTCTGCCAGCTGGCCTGCCCGAGCGATGAGCTTGTAGATGGCGTTGTGGGACAGGGGGCCGTTTCGCTCGGAGAGGAAGACGAATGCCGAGTCCGGATAGGCGCGCCGTAGTTTCCTGAGTGCTCGGATTTCGTCTCCTTCGAGATGGTGGACGGAGGCGTCGCCATTTTTCAGGCGGTTTACATGGAATTTGGCATTGTCGAGATCTAGCTGGTCCCATTTGAGATCTATGAGCTCACCCACGCGCAGAGCGTGCCGGAACATCATGAGGATGAGCAGCGAGTCCCGGACGCTGTGCCTGCCGGTCAGCTTGGCTGCGGTCACGAGGAGCTTGAGTTCTGCGACGGTAATATACTCGCGAGAGCGCTTCTCGAGATTCGGGCGCTTAACCGGAGGGCTGTTTTTTATTCTCCGAGACTTTCCCGAAAATGATGTCCGGGGAGATTTTCTTGCCACCTGTCAGGTTCCTGCATACTGGGGATTTCTCTCTCCCTACTTTACCTAAAATGGTCTTATTCGGTAATGTTGAGGCTACCGTAAGAGGCTCGCAGTTATGTCTTGAGCGCGGGAGCGGCTTATGGAGAAGGTCCTGAATCCTTCCGAGAGATCCGCGCGGGTTCAGAGCTGGTGCCACTGGCTTCCGGCACGCAAACTAGAACCGAACCCGGCTGGGTAAAAGTCCTATATGGAGAGCCGCAAAGACCAGGGAATCCGATTGAGCATCACCTGCCAGAGATGCGGTAGCGTACTGCGCTCTTCAGTGGGGGACGAGGACGGCGTCGAAGGGGTGGAGATCTTCGAGACCTGCCAGTGCCTTGAGCGCTTGCGCGAATCGAGCGCCCCTGCGCGGGCTAAGACCGCCGAGGCTGAGGACACAGCCGAGCGCCCGGTTATCGAGATAGACGCTTCCGAGATCATCCTGTTCGAGCCCCAGACCGCAGCGCCTCTGCCCGAGCCGGAGCCCCCTCCCCAGCCTCCCGCTCCCCTGCTAGACGAGGTCCGATCTCTACCCGTGCCGAGAGCCAGGAAGCTCCCGCCTCTGGGTTCAATCGCATTTGTCGTATCTTTCGCTATCATGAGCTTGGTCCTTGTCTCTCATTTCATGACGCCGCCGTCCAGACCCCTGCCTGAGAATGTCGATAAGTCGGACTGGGCCAGTCTCGCTGACTTCGAGGAAGTCTCGAGGCTACGCCCGGATATTCTACCGGTGGACAGGGGATCCATTACTTTCGAGACGCCGGTCGAGGAAAAGATCCAGGAGCTCAGGGCCGGTGATATGACCTGGTTGCGGGCGTACAAGATATTGAATCTGCAGATCGTCCAGCTGCTAATCCCGGGTGTGAAGAGCCTCCAGCTGGTGAGCTCCGAGCTCAGCAGGGGGGTATTCTTCTATCTCGACGAACTACATACCGTCGAGTTACGGGACGTAAAACTCAGCCGCGATACCTTTGCGACCATTCCCGATCTGACCTCGATCAAGAATCTGATTCTGGTGCGGATGCCGATCAAAGATAAGACGAACGGCGGCTCCAGCCTGGAGGATATGGATACTCTCGAGCAGCTGGCCATACTCTACCCCTATACACAGGTTTTCTCTTTCGATTTTTCCCGGATGAAGAATCTCGAGCGGCTCGAGCTTTGCGCGCCCTCAGGAATGACCGGGGAGACATTTCAGAGTATTTGCGCGCTTCCCAATCTCAAGCGGCTTTCGATCAAGCGAATGCCTCTCACAGAGGAGCAGGTCGATCTGCTGGTGGACGACATTCCCGGTCTCGAGTATCTAAGCCTCGATCAGTCGGGGGTGACTGACTCGATGGTCAAGAAGATTGCCCGGCTGAGCAGGCTGAAACATCTTGATCTGAGCTATGGCGCGGTTTCCGACCCGCAGCTGTTTGCCGGTATGAGAAGTCTCGAGTATCTGGGTTTGAGGCATAATCCAATCGGAGCCAGGGACCTGTCCGTTATAGCTTCTCTGCCCTCGCTAAGGGGACTCGATATCTCCGAGACCGATGCCAGCGACTCGAGCCTGGCGAGTCTCTCCGGGTCGAGACTCGAGGAGCTCTACATACATGATTTGCAATCCGTCACACCGAAAGGTATAGGCTCGCTTGCGCGAATCCAGACTCTGAGGGCTCTTGACGGAGGGCTGACCCCCGCCGTGGATGGCAGCACGCACAGCCTGGTGCCGCAATTGAAAGTGGTGCTAATGGAAGGCGGCGATGTGGTGGACGATCGCCCTGTGGTTTGCGAGCCTTTCAGCTTAGTCGAGCTTGCCGGCGAGGGATTCGTTTCCATAGACGGAAAGATTTCTCCTGGCGGAGCTCTTTTCCCTCCCCGGGACTGAAGCGAGAAGACGAATCAGACAGCGGCTTTGAGGACCCGGGCCGAACTCAGGGCGATCCCGGCCAGGTGAACGAAGGCGTGGACGACATCCATCTCTTCGGAATTCGGCGAGCAGGACTTCCGGTTGTAGATCGCCAGAGTGCCCAGGACGTCGCCACTCCCGGACATGATCGGGTAGGACCAGCAGGCTCTCAGATCGGCGCTCTTCATAGCCTCGCGCAGACGATGGAAATATGGATGGGTTCGCACGTCCTCCACGATTACGCTCTCGCCGCTGAAAGCGGCAGCGCCGCAGCATGCCGAGCCGGGTCCCACTTCGATACCGTCCAGGGCCGCCTTGAGATCGTCGCCGATGCTCGGTGCCGCGCCGACTCTCAAGATACTCCCGGTCGGATCGGCGATCATCAGGCAGCAGATACTGTCCGGAACCTCCTCTTCGATATTGTTCAGGAGCGTGTCGAGGACGGTGGGCACACTGGTACCATTGGCGATGAGCTCCAGAACGTAGCGACGGTTCTGATCGCGCATCTCTGCCAGCTTTCTCACGGTGATATCCTGGATGGTGCCCACTCCGGACTCGATCTCGCCGTCTCCACTCAGGGTGATGGCGCCCCTGGTGTGCAGCCATCGCACCTCGGCGCCCACCATAACACGGTGCTCGACATCCAGGGCTCCGGACTTTCTGGCTTTGTTCCAGGCGGTGCGCACATAGTCTCGCTCCTCGGGGTGGACGAGCTTCATGAAGGCCTGGAAGTCGAGGCTTCCCACGGCGGACAGACCCATTATCTTGATGGCTTCGTCGGTGAGATGGATGATCTCCATGCTGTCCAGATACCAGCTTCCGATCTTGGCTACTTCCTGAGCTTTCCTGAGATTGACCTCGCTGGCTTTGAGCGCTTCCTGGACTCGTTTGAGCTCGTTGACCCGACTGTTGATGGCTGAGGTCATCTCGTTGAATCCCTCGTTGAGGGTGGAGAGCTCTTTGATGCCTTCTACTTTGACGTCCGATGAATAGTTGCCCTGGGCAATCTCTTTCGAGCGCTGCACCAGGCAGGTCAGAGGCACCATGATCCTGCGCCTGAGGAGAATTCCCAGGAAAGGCACGATGACCAGAAAGCCGCCGAGAAGAGCGATGGCGTAGCGTATATAGAGCCGCTCCCTGATCTCGAGGATGACCATGTCGTGTCTGGTGCGCTCGTCTACCTCTTTGAGAAACTCTTCGATGGGCTCCATGATCCTGACTTTCTCTCGGTCATATTCCTCGGAGTAGAGGAGCTTGCGGGCGTAGTCGGGATCGGGGTCGCGCTCGATAGTGAATTCGCCGTCGTCATCCTTGAATTTGCCTTTCATGGCGGCGAAGGCTTCTTCTTCGATTTTGACGAGGTTGTCGGATCGTTGGCGCGATGTCGATAGCAACTGCAGCTCTTTGTCGCTGAAGCCGGTCTCTCTCATCTTCGATTCGAGGGAGGCCGGTTTGCCGTGCTTGGACTCGATCACTCCGCCCGGATACAAATACCAGTAGGTGCTCGAATAGTTTTTCGGTCTTCCGATCTTGCCGTTACGAATATCGAGTATCTGCCTGTAGTAGTCGTGGTAGGCTTCCCGGCTCGAGCATACATAGCTTCTGGCCATACGTGTGAGATCGTCAGAGCTCTGCCGCATCTCCTCGGCGAGACGGTAGGACTTGTGACGTCTCTCTTCGGCTTCGACCGTGTCGTTCTGCAGCTTCTGAATATTGAAAATCAGAATGAGGAGAATGACGAAAAAGGCGGTCATGAAAGTCAGGACCACTCTGAACAGAGTTGTCAGGCTCATGGACAGACGATTGGCAGAACTGCTCAACACCGGGCGATCCTCGATAGACCGATGCTAGTATCGCACAATCTCACCCCCTGCTCCAAATTGCCGGTTGTCGGGAGGAGTGGACGAAAATAGGTGCACTGCCGAGCCAATCCGGCTATTATCTTGTTGATCGTCCACCTTATTAATAGGAGTCCCGGCGCCCGGTGCAGGCCACACCAGATCTATTGGAATCGAAGAGCCGGAAGATGTTCCGGGTGGTCGGGCTGCAGTCCATTATCCTGAGCGTCCTGGTGGTGGTCTTCGGTGCATTCTCATATGCCGGTGTCGCCTTTGGTGTGGGCTCGGACCCCGTGGACAACCTGGCTCCCACCACCGGCTTGTTCTTTGTGGTTCTCGGTCTGACCACGGCTTTCATCACCTGTTTTTCAGTATCGGACAAGACCGAGCAGCAGATACTCGCCAGTGTCGCCTCCGGTATCGCGCTCGTCGCTCTCCTCATCCTTGGCAAGCAGGTGGCGGACTATTCTTTCGACCTCGACTCCATAGTCTGGGGTCAGACTCTGCCACCGGTGACGGAGTTCTCTCCTTTTCGCACCAGTCCCACCACCGCTGGTTGCGTGGCTATGCTGGGGATCGCCCTCAGCCTCCTGACCAGTGATCGAGATCGCTCGATCAGATTCGGCCAGCTCGTGCTGTGCCTGCCCTTGTTGATCAGCATTTTTGTGATGCTGGGATTCTCGTTCCAGGCGCATCTCTATGTATCGGTGGAGCAGATGCCCATGACTCTTCCGACAGCCAGAGTGCTTTTCATGATGTGTCTGGCGGCCTGCCTCTGCCGTCCCGATCGCGGCTACGCCTGGCTCATCGCCTCCGATACCGCCGGTAGTGCTATGCTCCGGCGCCTCCTGCCGCTCTCCATGTTCGGCCCCATGGCCATTTCATTCCTGTGCGTCTACGGAGAGCATTCGGGCTGGTACAGCGCCGATGTCTCCTGCGCGCTCATGTCCGCCGCCATAAGCGGTTTGTTCTCGGCCAGTCTTCTGCTCTCCTCGTCTTCAGTGCGGCAGCTCGATCACTTGCGGGCCAGTCTCAAGGACAGGGTCGAGCAACTCACCCGGGATCATCAGGAACAGCTCCGCAAACTCGCCGAGATCAACCACGATCTCGAGAATCTCAGCGAGCAAACCAAGCGTGGGCGGGATCAGGCCCTGGAAGCTTCGTCCATGAAATCGGAGTTCGTCTCCAAAATGAGCAACGAGATAAGGACCCCGATGATCGGTGTGCTGGGTATCGTCGAAGCCATGCTCAGGCTCGATCTTCCCAAGCGAATCAGAGAGTATGTCCTGGTGATCAGAGACGCCGGTCGTTCTTTCCTGTTGATTATCAACGACATCCTCGACTTCTCCTCACTGGAGGAAGGGACTCTCGTTATTCAGAACAAGCCTTTCGACCTGGTGCAGCTGGTGGAGGGTGTTGGCGAGCTGCTGGCGCCACAGGCGCATAAAAAGGGTCTGCTTTTTCTTACTTATATAGACCCGGCCATTCCCGAATCGGTCGTGGGCGACGAAGTGCGTTTGCGTCAGGTGCTCCTTAATCTGGCCGGTAACGCTATCAAATTCACCGAGAAGGGGCGGGTGACTATCAGGGTCAATGTTGCCGGCGGCTCGGACAGAGAAGTGCAGATGCGTTTCTCGGTAGAGGATACCGGTATCGGAATGACCGAGGACGAGCGCCGGCGGCTTTTCCAGCCATTCGTCCAGGCTGACGGCTCCATCAACCGGAAGTACGGAGGCACCGGTCTGGGTTTGAGCATCTCCAAAAAGCTCGTGGAGATGATGGGCGGCGAGGTCGACGTTCATGCTGTCAAGGACAAAGGATCGACTTTCTGGATGATTCTCAATCTTGCCAGGGTGCGCAAGCCCGATGCTCTGCGGACAAAGCCCAGGCATGGCACCAGGGCTCTGGTGGTGGTCAGAGATCATCATTCTCGCGAGTTCCTGGCTTCCTATCTCGACTATTTCGGTTTCGTTGTGGTCGCCATGAACTCTCTGACCGCTCTCGAGCAGCATTTCGCCGAGCCCGACGAAGAGGATGCCGGAGCGAGCTGGATAGGTTTCGTCGACGCACATTATCTGAGCAATGCCGAAGACCGGGAAGATTCAGCCAGGATTCTCAGGCAAATGAGCAGCAAGATAGGCTTCGTTCTGGTGACCGAATACGAGGGTACCATGGACAACACTATCCGCAAGCTCGGATTCAAATCGACCCTGCGCTGCCCGATCAGACGAAGCGAGTTTCTCGCCTGTCTCGATAGCGCCACCGGTCGCTCGGCACCCTCTCTGGGTCTTACCGATTCCTCCGGCAGGCAACTGGAGGCCACGGACGGCTCCATGTCCCTGACCGGCATGCACGAGTCGACCGGCTCTTCCCAGACTCCGGCCCGGGGGCTGGGCCTGGTGGTGGACGACAATTCGATCAACCGCCATGTGGCGGTGGTGCTGCTCGAGGGCCTCGGCATTCGCTGCCACACTGCCAGCAACGGATTGCAGGCGATCCGTGAGTATAATGCTCGCAAGTACGATGTCATCTTCATGGATTGCCAGATGCCGGAGATGGACGGCTATCAGGCAACCAAGCAGATAAGGCTGCTGGAGAAGCGCACCGGAGCTCATATTCCCATTGTCGCTCTCACTGCGCACGCGCTCGAAGGTAGCCGGGAAGCCTGCCTGGCTGCCGGCATGGACGACTATATAAGCAAGCCGGTCTCAGCCGAGGCGCTCAAGAGCGTCCTGGCCAGGTGGGCCCCGCATACCCAGGACAGCAGCGCGGAGGAAGGGAAGTGACCGACGGCACCCCGCGCAAATCTTTCGAGCGCGACATCGGTCGTGCCGGAGCGGTTATTTCGGTTGTTTTCGCTACGGCCGGTTTGTTCGTCAACACCGGCATCTTCGGATGGCTCCCGGCAGACTGGGTCGCCCACGGAATCTCACCGGCCTCCTTTCTCGTCGTTCTCTTTCTTTCGGCCTCAGCCTATCTGCAGTCCAACCGGGCCATGGAAGAGGACCGCACTATTCCCGGCCTCGTCCTTTCTGTGCTCTCATTCGTATTTGCCGGTCTTCTCTTGATCCACAATTGCACCAAGAAGACCATCGATTGCGATCATTTGACCAATCAGCTGCTGTATTTCGCCGGCGAGAAAGTCACCGATATTCCTATGGCTGTCTGCCTGTTGCTTCTCTGCTTCACAGCCATTCTCTCGCAGCTCTGGGGAAAACGCGCCACCGCTGTCGGTCAGTATTTTCTCCTTCCCGTCTATGTGGCCATGATGCTTTCCCTGACGGCGGCTTTCTACGGGCTCCATGACTTGATGATGTTCGGCATGAGCATGGCGCCTTCACCCATCGAAGCCCTGGTCCTCGGCTATGTCATGGTGGCTCTGGTGGTGGCGCGCTTTCATGAGGGGCTGGCTGCGGTTCTCACCGATGACTCCGCCGCCGGCTTCGTGCTCAGGGTGCTCCTTCCGCAGGGGCTTGTCTGGCCGGTTCTGCTCGGCTTCCTTCGGCTCATGGGCCAGCACCACGGTCTCTGCAGCAGCGAGCTCGGCGCTTCTCTTTTCACCGTCACGTCTATGGTGTTCCTCGTCAGTACCTCTGTCTGGGCCGCCGGAAGGATCAGCGCCATCGATCTGGAGCGCCGTGAGTCGGAGTCGGAGATGTCCAGGCTGAACGAGAATCTCAGGGCGCAGATCAAAGAGCTTACCGAACTCAACAAAGAGCTCGAGCTCGGTACCCTCGAGGCTGCCAAGTCGCACGATCTGGCTATCGAGGCCTCCATGCAGAAGGCTCAGTTTCTCTCCAACATGAGTCACGAGATCCGCACGCCCATGAATGGTGTTCTGGGGATGGTGGAGGTCCTTTTGCGCTCGCAGCTGAGCGACAAGGCGAGGGAGTACTCGCTATTGATCAGGGAGTCGGCCCAGAATCTGCTCACGGTTATCAATGATATTCTCGATTTCTCCAAGATAGAGGCCGGCAAGGTGGTCATCGAGGTCACCGATTTCGAGCCTCTCAGCATTGTAGAGGATGTGGCGCAAGTGGCTTCGGACGAGGCTCTCCGGCGCGGCATCACCCTCATGTCCTATGTCGAGCCGGAAGTGCCCCGGCAGGTCCAGGGCGACGGCGCCCGGATCAGGCAGGTTCTTTCGCACCTCACCAGTCATGCCCTGAATGGCTCCGGCACTAAATGTATCCTGGTCAAATGCTCTCTGGTGGAGTCGGACAGATTCGTGGCGGTTCTGCGTTTCACTGTCGAAGATGACGGTGAGCCCGCTTCCGAGGAGGATGTCGAGTCGCTGTTCCGGCAGAGACCCGAAGGCGAGGCGACTCCATCGACTCCGGTCTCCGCCGGTATTCTCGGTCTCAGTATCGCCCGCGGTCTCATTGATCTTATGGGCGGCCAGATCAAATCCGAGCGCATCGCGGAGAAGAATTCTTTCGGTTTCGATCTGCCCGTCAAGATCTCCCATGATCAGCCGAGTATCAGAGTGGCTCGCGAGCTCGTCGGCACGCGTGTTCTCATCGTCGATGACGATTTCGGCTCCAGGCAGGTGCTGGAGAGCTATCTGACTTCCTGGAGGCTGCGTTGCGATCTGTCACCGGATCCGGTATCGGCACTGGGCCTGTTGCGGGCCGGCCGCGACCACGGCGATCCTTTCCGACTGGCCATCGTCGATATGCGCATGCCCGGCATGACAGGTCTCGAGCTGGGCAAGGCCATCAGGGCCGATCATACTTATGACGAGCTGGCCCTGATTCTAGTAACTGCATATGACGACCAGAGCCTCGGCAATGAGGCCATCGAAAACGGCTTCACAGCTTATTTCACCAAGCCGGTGAGGCAGTCTCAACTCTTCGACTGCATCATGAATGTGGTGGGCAAGGCCATCGTGGAGACCGGCGTCCAGCAGCCTGTCGATACCGGGCCCCAGCAGGAGCTGCCCCGGGCGCGCTTTCCGAGCAAGGACGGCGCCCAGGAGAGGTCCGAGATTTCCGCTCAGATACAGTCGCAGGATCTTCCGCGCGCTCGATTTCCGGGCAAGCAAGCGTCGGCGCCGGCGGCGAGTCCAGGTCATAGCCGGAGTCTCCCGATTCTGGTGGTGGACGACAACCAGATAAACCGGCAGGTGGCTGAGATCCTGCTTACCGAGATGGGCTTCAAAGTCGACCTGGCCGAGAACGGCAGGATTGCCGTGGACAAGGTGGCTGGCAATTCATATGGGGTGATTCTCCTCGACTGCCAGATGCCCGAGATGGACGGTTTCGATGCCGCCCGGGCGATCCGCCAGATGGAGCAGGGCTCGTCACGGCGAGTCCCGATTGTGGCGATGACCGCCGAATCCTGGGACACAGCCCGGGACGCATGCCTGGCCGCCGGCATGGATGATTTCATCATGAAGCCAGTCGATCCCGAGAAGCTCAAGAAGGTGGCATCGAGTTGGATCGCAAGGGCCGGTCAAGCTTCAGCCGGAGCCACTTCGAGCCCCCCACCCGCCCGGACGCCGTCTCAGGGAGCAAGAACCACCGGCAGCTCTCTGCCTGCGCAACCCCAGCCCCCGCCCGGAGTCAGGACCACCGGCAGCTCTCTGCCTGCGCAGCCTCCGCCTCCGCCCGGAGTGAGGACCACCGGCAGCTCGTTGCCGGCTCAGCCTCCGCCGCCACCGGGGGTGCGAGTTACCCGGAGTTCGATGCCGGCCCAGCCGCCGCCCCCGCCCGGGGCGAGGACCACCGGCACCTCGTTACCGGCGCAGCAAGCCCCGGCTCCTGCGCCTTCTCCGGCGACCGCTCCGGTGTCGACTCCCGTAGCCTCTCCCGTGTCTTCTCCCGTGTCTTCTCCCGTATCCTCTCCCGTTTCGGGGGCGGCTCCGGCAGGCTCGAACGAAGAGCGTCTCCTGAATATGGCTGCTCTCAGGGAGCGTTTTGCCGAGGACGAGATCAAGATGCTCTTCGGAATCGTCGAAGACTCTCTGGGCGGCGAGCTCAAAAAGCTGAGAGAAGGCCTGGCTCGCAACGATGACAAGGTGGTAGCCTCGGTGGCGCACGCTTTCAAGGGTGCTTCCATGTCCATCGAGGCGACCACTCTCTACGAGCTTCTCTATGAGCTCGAGAAGGCCGCCAAAGCATCGGAGAGTGCCCGTTTCGCCGGTCTCGCCGAGAAGATCGAGGCGGCCTATACCGAAACCATCGAAGTGATCAGACGATACAAATAGTTTGCGAAACCGGTGGATTCTGGGACAATTTAAAGCCTGTGGAAGAGGATGTAAATGGCTGACAGAGTCACAATCGTTGTTGCCGAGGATCAGGAGCTGACCAGGCTCGGTCTCAAGCTGGCTCTGGGCAAGATCGAGGGGGTCGAGGTGGTGGGCGAAGCCGCCGACGGCCAGCAGGTTATCGATGTCGCCACCGAGGTGCGGCCGAATATCATTCTGATGGACATCGGACTGCCAGTTCATGACGGGATCTATGCCACCCAGGTGATCAAGGGCTCCCATCCGGAGACCAGGATTATCATGTTCACCAGCGACGAGACCGATGACACTATTTTCGCTGCGTTGAACGCCGGCGCCGACGGTTATTGCCTGAAGAAGATCTCCACCGATCAGCTCTCCATCGCCATCAACTCGGTGATGATGGGAGCAGCCTGGCTGGATCCCGGGGTAGCCAACCGGGTGCTCCGGGCACAGCGGAGCATGGGTGCCGGAGGCGGTGCTCCGGCGGCTCAGCAGGAGCAGACCGCCACAGGCTCGATCTCGAACAAACATGTGGAAGTTCTCAAGCTCATCGAAAAGGGTCTGGGCAAAGAGCAGATCGCCTCCACCCTCGGGATTTCGGTAAGCGATGTGGAAGGCTCTCTTCGCGAGATTCTCGGCGGCGTCCTCACGGGAGGCGGACAGGCCTCTCAGGCTTCCCAGCCTCCCGGCGGCGACACCGCCGCGGTCCTGAACAAAGATGATCTCAGACCCGGAGCGCTTTTTGCCGACAAATATCTGATCAAATCGGTGATCGGCGAAGGCGGGATGAGTGTCGTCTATGACGCTCAGCACGAATACATGAACCGCCGGGTCGCTATCAAGATGCTCCATGACAAACTCGCCGGCGATCAGGAGATCGTCACGCGATTCAAGCAGGAGGCGCGCACATCCGCCGCTGTTCAGCACCCAAACCTGGTGACGGTCTATGACTCGGGAATCACTTCTGGCGGCCAGCCCTATATCGTCATGGATTATCTGGACGGCCTGAACCTCCAGGAGTACATCGAGAAGGGCCAGCCCGACACAGGCGAGCTGATCGCCATATTCTGCCAGGTCTGCGACGCTCTCGAAGCGGCTCACAAAGCCGGTCTCGTGCACCGCGATTTGAAACCCAGCAATATCATGCTGATTCCGGACGAGCGGGGCAATGCCTTCGTGAAGCTCGTCGATTTCGGTATCGCCAAGTTCGTGCACGAGCAGCAGGACATCAGGCTCACCCAGACAGGTCAGGTCTTCGGCACACCGGCTTTCATGAGCCCCGAGCAGTGCCGGAGCGAGTCCCTCGATGTGCGCACCGACATCTATTCGCTCGGCTGTGTGATGTACGAGGCTTTTACTGCTGAAAGAGCCTTTGTCGGCAAATCGGTTTTCGAGGTGCTCACCATGCATGTCAGCGAGTATCCCTCGAGATTGCCATTTCTGGCTGCGGGCACGGTGATCATGAGCGAGCTGGAGAAGATTATCTTCCTCTGCCTGAACAAAGAGAAGGATCAACGTCCGGATTCGGCCAGGCGGCTCAAACAGATGCTGGTCGGCGCTTACAATACCACCAAAGCCTGATCTATCGCTCCGGGAGCCAGCGCAGGCGCAGGTTCACAGTCTCTTCTCGTGCCTCTATATCTGGTATCACAAGATCGGCATTGTCCTTGAGGGCGGTCTTCAAATTGCTCCAGGATGGCGGGGAGAGCATGACCATATAACCATCTGAGACAAGGGAGGCCCTGTCCTCGAACTGACCCCCGCTCAGGCAGATGAAAGAGCCCAGGATTCTGTCGGGCTTGTGAGCCGGGTCCGCCATGATGGCGCTGCCCTCCTCGCATCCGTGGCGCCAGACCAGGGTGGCGTCAGCCGCCGGGCTCGGAGCCGTCATCAAGCGAATGGCGGTATTGTCCGGCATCCGGTCCAGCCCGCTTGCCAGCGAGCGCGCCGAGCGCCAGGAGGTCTCGAGAACCAGGTCGGCATTCTCCAGATAGACGCAGGTGTCTCGGGAGCGCACCGCCAGGATGCTGGCGATGGGATCGGCGGTCATCGCTTTCACTACCTCCCGGTCGATGAAGACCTCCCTGTGGGGGTTGTTGACCGCAGGGTAGGGATACCAGCCGTAGTGCTGACCCATTAAGGACAGCATTCTGGTGGCACCGAAATATTTCACCACTTCGATCTCGTGCTCGAAAAGTCCGATGGCGGCCACGGTCGGCCTGTCGAGGAATTCGAAGCCTGCCAGGCCGTTTGCCGGAGCGTAGACCACTCCGGAATAGGAGTTTTCGGGCATCTCTTCGAACTCGGTGAGCAGCCCGTTGTCCACGGGAAAGTCCAGCCTCTCGTCATAACTCATATCGCCCAGGATGCGAAAAAAATGAATCAGATCCTCGGGAAAGGCGTCAATGTCAGAAGCCCTTTTGACACAGAACATAGCCTCGGGAGTGCGCCCCTGATTGAGACCCTGGCTGACCAGAGCCCAGCAGGACAGCCCTACCGGAGGTGGCAGATCGACGCTGTAGACAGCCAGCGAGAACGACCGTTTCGTGAAAAGCTCTCTCGTGTCCACCAGTCTGGCGTTTTTCAAGAGCGAATCTCCTTGCCCCGGGCCGCTTCCGAGAAGAGGCTTTCATAGGACTGATTGAGACTGCCCAGGAGCCGGTCCCAGATGTCCGTATAGAATCCGAAATTGCTGTTCGGTTCACGGTGATGCTGCGCATGAAAAGTGCTGGTGGTGATATCGCGAAGGATCGGGATTTTCATCCAGCGGCGGGGGAACGGCTCGACCCCTACATGACCGAGAGCACCGAAGGCGGCATTGAGAAGAAGGTAGAAGACGATACCCGCCCAGCTCGCCTGATAGACGCTCAGGACCAGGAGCCAGAGGCTGCCGAAGCCCAGGACCTCAAGGGGGCTCATCACGAAAAGGGACAGGGGACGGACTGCCTGGTAGCGATGGTGAGTCTGGTGCACATATTCGAAGATTCCGGGAATGTGCACGATCCTGTGGGTCACATACATGAGGAAATCCATCATCATTGTCAGGACGAAGACATCCACCAGGGTTGCAAAGCCTGTCTCCCGCCTGATAACGATGATTCCATGCTTCCAGAGATACCATCCGGCAAGCGCTACCAGGCTGTTGAAGATGACGCACAGGACCGCGAGCCTGATTTCATAAGCTGATAGCGGGTCCGGTCTTGCATAGATGATTTTCTCGGTACAGAGACGGACGACCAGACAGCCTCCACCCACGCAGAGCGCGAACTGCAGGATGTTCTGGACGAGGAGCCAGAAGAACGCCTCGAAAGCGCTGATCGAGGCGAAGTAATCGAGTAGTTCGAGGAGCAGATCCGACTCCATGCCCGGCTCCATGAAGGAAGGTCCCTGAGGTCACAGCGATTATAGCTCAAAACCCCGCACCGGCGCATGGGCCTGAGGAGGCTTCTCTGTGTGGTACCATTGGTGGTAGCACAGGTCTTTTCTATAAGAAAATGATTCCTGAGTATTATCCGCTTTCGACTATAATGAAAATTGATTGTCTGGAGTCTTGTCTATGGAGCGTCAGGGCGAGCAGGAAAAGATCCGCCTCCGCAGGGGAGAGTCCTTCGTTCCCGCCGGGGTGGCGGCGGCGGCGCCTGACTACGCGACCTTGCCCCGGACGACCAGGAGCTATGCGGCCCTGGTTCTGACCACTACCCTGATCGGTTCCGGAGCCGTGGCTTTCGGTGTCAGCCAGGCAGAGACCTGGAGCCGGCTGCTTGTCTTCAACCAGGAGATTGTCCTGGCCAGGGTGGACATCGAGCCGGGTCAGGTGATCACCAGAGATATGCTGACTTTGAGAAGCCGGAAGGCGGCGGCGCCGGCCGGCTCCTACTCGGCGATGGACGATGTGGTGGGTTCGCGGGCCCGGGACGCTATTGTCGCCGGAAGCACAATCGCCCGAGGACTTTCCGTGCCCGAATGGGATCATCTCGGCCGCTTGCTGGCCGGTGGCGCCGTCATGGATTTGCGTTTGAAAGCCACCCGGTTGCTCCGTATGATTCATAGCCCATGAGCCTGCGAAATCTACTGTTTGGCGCCGGAATCGCATGCGTAGCTGCTCTTGCTTGCCGGCCTGCGGATTGCCAGATCGGCTTCTCGTCGCAGAGTCTCATGGCAGACATGCGCAATGTCGCTTCGGTGGTCCGGGATTATTATCGAAAGGAAGGCAGCCTTCCCGCCAGCACCGCCGACTGCGACCGGCTTCTGGCGGTTCTCTATAAGCGCACTTCTCGCTTCGATCCCAGCCAGCCCATGCCGATGCCTTCGAGCGCCGGGGTATTCAGAGTGCTGGATCGATTCAGGGTGGTATATGACACCTCCATCGATCAGAAGAGCAATCTCGATCTGGTCTGGCGCCGCACCCCACCGAGCTCCTGGAACGGTACCGCCGGCAGCATAGGAATCGTCAGCAACGGCGAGAAAAGATTTCTTGTCTTCGGAATCGGCGAGAACGGCGAGCCTCTGAGATCGGAGAACGGCCAGGCCATCTATAACATCTATGATTTCGAGAGCGACGAGGGCGAGGGCGAGCGGCTTTTCTGAGCTCAGGTCAGGGCTTTGGCTTCGAGCTCCTGCCAGCGCTCATAGAGGCTCTCGAGCTCTTTCTTGAGGCTTTCCTGCTCCGCGGCGATGGTTGAGAGCCTGGAAAAGTCCGAGGCAATCTCCGGCTCCATCATTTTTTCCTCGAGGGCTGCCAGGGCAAGCTCGGCGGTCTCGATCCGCCCGGGAAGCGACTCGAGATCGCGTCTTTCCGGTGCGGTGAGCCCGCTTCGCTCCCGCCTGGGCTTACCGGTCTTGCGTTTGCTCTCTCCTCTTTCAGTCTCGCTATCTCTGAAAAATCGCGGGATCTCGGGCTCGAACTGGGAATAGCCGGCAAAAAACTCCGCCGGCCCGTTGCCTGTAAGAGCCAGAACCTCCTGGCAGACCGTATCGAGAAGCATCCGGTCGTGACTGACGAGAATCACCGCCCCGGGAAATTCGGTCAGGCTGTCCTCCAGTACTTCCAGGGTGGGAATGTCCAGGTCGTTGGTGGGCTCATCCAGAATAAGAACGTCAGCCTCCTGGAGCATGAGCCGGGCGATCAGGACCCGGGCCTGCTCTCCGCCCGAGAGATTGCCCAGGGTAAGGGGGAGCTTTTCGGTCTCGAAGAGCAGCTTTCGAGCCCATGAGGTAATATGCATGGACCTCCCCCGGTAGCTGACCGTGTCGTTGTCGCCGGCCAGGGCGTGTTTCAACGTGCCGTCCAGGTCGAGACTGCTGCGGTCCTGCTCGAACCATACTATCTTGAGCCCTTCCGCTCTTTTGATCGATCCCCGGTCACAGTCGATCTCGCCTGTGAGCGCCTTGAGCAGGGTGGTTTTGCCGCAGCCGTTGCGTCCGACTATGCCCAGGCGGGTCCGGGAGGTGATCAGAAGATCGAGATCGGCGAAGAGCATCCTGCCGGACAGGCTTTTCTCAATCCCCCGGGCATTCACCAGCTCCTTGCTGCGCCTGCCCGAAGACTGGAAAGAGACATCGAGCTGGGTCTGGCGGTTGCGGCTCCGGGTGGTCTCCAGGTCTTCTTTGAGCTTGCCGGCTTCTTCTATTCGATGGCTGGACTTGGTCTGCCTTGCCCTTGCTCCGCGGCTCAACCAGGCAATCTCCCGTCTGACCTTGCTTGCCAGGGATTGCTCCAGGTTCGCCTGCTCGCTGAGCTTTTCTTCCCTGATCCGGAGAAAATCGGCGAAACTGCCGCTCACACTGAGATAGCCCGACGGATAGCGGGGGCTGAGCTCGATAATCCGGTTCGAGATAGCCTGGAGAAAAGCCCGGTCGTGGGTGACGACTATGAATGAGCCGTCCTGCTCGGAAAGTATGGTCTCGAGCTCCAGCACGGCTTCCAGATCGAGATGGTTGGTGGGCTCATCGAGTATGAGCAGATCGGGTCTGGCGGCTATGGCAGCAGCCAGGGTCAGACGTTTGCGCCAGCCTCCGGAAAGCTCTGAGGCAAGTTTTTCCCGGTCCCTGAAGCCGAAACGCTTGACTGCCTGGTCCACGGCAGCCTCTTTCTCGTAGTCCTGCCATTCGAGCGGCTCCACGGCTTCTCTCAGGAAGGCTTCCACCGATTGATCCGCCGGTATCTCCTTGTCCCCCTCCTGAAAGGCTGCCGACACTCTCAGCCCTTTCCTGGTGACGATCTCGCCTTCATCGGCGTCCATGAGCCCGGCGAGAATTCTTAACAGAGTCGATTTACCCGAGCCGTTGGGCCCGATGAGACCGGTTCGATTCTCCTCCTCGATAGTGAGGCAGAGTCCATCGAATAGCTTCTTGCCCGAGTAAGCCTTGCTTATTGCTTGACAGTCTATGAGGATTCCCATGTCCTTCACACTTAACATACAGGTGAAGGAAATTGGAAGATCGTTCGTCCACCTATGACATCCTGCTATCCTATCCGGAGCCGTAAAGAGGCAGTTTTTTGCAGCTCTGTCATAACTAGAAGTTGGAACAATGAAAATCCTCGTACCTTACGATGGTTCAAAATATTCTCTTGACGCCCTGCGCCTGGTAGCCACCATGGCGCTCGATCCGGGCTCGGAGATCCTCATATTCAATGTCGCCGGCCGTGGCGCCGGCAGCCCCCTGGCTATACATGAGGAGAAGGCCGTCCGGCAGCAGGAGATCCTTGTCGTCAAATCCGCCCACCTGAAAGAGCTGGCTGATGAGCTCTCTTTGTGGCAGCGGGAATGCACCATCACCTACCGGGTGCATTTCGGCTCGCCGAAAGAGAGCATTCTGGAAGTCGCCGGCCAGTGGAAGGCGGACCTGATCGTGATTGCCGCCCACGAGCGAAGCAGCTGGGGCCGGCTCATGCGCGGCAGCGTCTGCCAGGCCGTCCTGGATCAGGCTGCCTGCTCGGTGCTCGTGGTCAAGCCCACCGACGAAGTCCAGGGCGGCTCCATGGGAGCTCACGGCTATAAGGTCCTGGTCCCCATCGAGGGCTCTTTCTATTCTTACGAGACGGTCAGCTGGATTGCCAACCAGGTCTGGAAGAGAGGCACCAGCTTCAAGCTGCTCATGGCTGTGCCGGAGTACAAAGCCCTGCTTTCGGACAAGCTTCCCCAACTCGAGTATAACGAGCTCAACCAGCGCTTTCTGGAGCTCAAGGAGAGAGCCTTCCAGATGCTCGAGGAGCATGCTCTCAAGCTCGGCCGGCAGGTCGGCAACGAGCATGTCACTATCGACGTGGTTCCCGGCGAGCCCCGCCAGGTGATTCTCGAAGCCGAAAGGCAATGGCAGCCGGACATCATCACCATGGGCTCCCAGGGGCACAGCAATTTCGAGGCTTTCCTCTCGGGAAGCGTCCCCAGATATGTGGTCAGCCACTGCCGGTGCTCCTGCCTGATCGTCCGTCGTTTCGCCGCCGGCAAGCCCAGGGTGAAAGCAAAGAATCGCGAGAATTTCAAAGATATTCTCGAATCGATTCATTTCTCCCCCGGCGAGAACGAGCAGCGTGAAACCATGCCCCATGGGGTCGTTTTCTAGAGCCGCCGAGGTTTTATCCGGGATTTCGTGATTTCCCCAGTGATCATGTCCAGATTCTCGAAATAACATGTATATCCAATAGGACCAAGCACCTCACGGATATTCAGGCGAGATATGGCGGAATTGAACTCTGGCAATGATTCGGCAGCTCCTGCTTCGGACAGGGATTCCATGACTCCGATAGACAGCCAGGAGACCGGCCGGGTCTTGCTTGCCGAAGGTCCCTGGCAGCCTCGGGGCAATGTCTTCGTGTCTCCGGTCAGTCCTGATGTCCTTCCTGGCGATCCCGGCTGCAAACCGTCTCCGGATTTCATCCGGGTCATCGATACGGCTGCCCGCAATATCTATGATGTGAAGTCCATGGGCGATATCGAGGCGATCAAGAAAGGCTACTGCGACACCGGCCGGACCGTGGACGCTCTGGACGCCGCCCAGAATGCCCTGAAAAGGACCGGGGACCCTTATAACAGTCTTTTCCGGGGGCAGAAATCAGTGGATCTGGACGCTCTTTTCCAGGGGCGCAACCATACCATCGGGGTCGACTTCCAGATTCCCGGTCTCGATGCCACCACCAGGGAGCCTCGCAAAGGTCCCTTCGTGATCAACGAGATCATCAAGGGCAGCCCGGCTGAGAAAGCCGGTCTCCGGGCCGGGGATGTGATCAGCACGGTCAACGGAGTTTCCACCTCTACTGTCAAATACACCGGGCTGCGCGAAATCCTGGACAATCCGGATCGCCAGCCGGTGAATCTCGGAATAATGCGGGATGGCCAGCCCAGAGATATAACGGTAACCCCGGAAGAGATGACTGTGCCTGCGGTGAGCGATACTCTCCTGCCCGGCGATATAGCTTATATCAAGGTAGAGGACTTCATGCAGCGGGACACCGTCGAGGAGATGCGTGCCGCCATCGAGAAATACCCGCAAGCCAGGGGGTTCGTCATCGACGTCCGGGACAACACCGGCGGGCTTTTCGACCAGGGAATCACCAGCGCCTCGCTATTCGTCGAGGATGGCCGGCTCCTTTCCATCAGCACCCGGGTCGCCTCTGATCCGGCCAATCCGGAATATGCAAGCACCGTCTATAACCTGCAACGTGACAGGATTTCGGTGGAGACAGGGCAGGGATTTTTCGGCAAGGATGTCAAGACCATGCCTCGCTATCCGGATCTGGTGAACAAGCCCACGGTGGTTCTGGTCAATGGCATGACGGCTTCGGCCGGCGAGATTTTCGCTTCCTCGGTCCAGGAGAACGGAGATGCCAAGGTGGTCGGCACGCGCACCTATGGAAAAGGGATCGGTCAGACCGTCATCAATGGCATGCCTGACGGCAGCAAACTGCGGGTAACCAGTTTCCGTTATTACAGCCCTCATGGGAACTGGTTCGGCAACGCCCATGATGAGAGGATCGGGGTCAAGCCGGACTTTGAAGTGGAAAACCCCGACAGCGCCCTGCGGCTTTCCGGGGCGGATGCTCAGCTGGCCAGAGGTCTGGCTGTTCTCAATCAAGAAATTGCGCAGCGCCATCCCAACCGTTAGAATGTACATATGGAACTATCTGATATGGAGTTCGCCGCAGGCGATCTCGCTGAGCTCGACAGTATAGACAAGATCAATCAGGCGGCACTCACCAGGCAGGTGGAGAAAGGAGTGCTCGAGGACAGGATCAAGCAGGGACGGATCCGGGTTCTGCGTGTTTACAGGGAAATCGCCGGGATCATCTACTGGTCGCCTGATTTCATGTGCCGGGAAGGTCTGGTGCTCATCGAGCAGCTCGCCGTCAGTCCGGATTACCGCCGACTCGGTCTGGGATCCCAGCTTCTCAGGCATTGCCTGGACTTCCTCAAGGAGTCGGGAGTGAGGCGGGCTTTCGTGGATGTGGAAGCGGACAACGGCCCGTCTCTCGGAATGTGCTTGAGCCATGGTGGTATTATATGTGGTGTGGTGCAGGGGCTCGGCGACGCTCCCGGGGAAATCGTGCGGACCATAGTCAGATTCGATCTCAGTCCGCAGTGACCGGGCTCTTGAGCAGATAGTGCAGAATCAAATAAGCAGTCAGCGCCGCTCCGGTGCATGACAGGGACAGGGACAGCCCGATCGATCCGATAGGCTCGAAGCCCTGGAGAAAGTACGTCCAGCCGGCTATATACTGCGGGAGCCAGAGCCCGGGCCCGACTATCATGGCGGCGATGGCCGGCCAGCCGCTTTTCGGCTTCAGGAAAAGACCCAGGGTGAGAGGCACGAAAAGTCCCACCATAGTCATCGAGTAAGCGTTCTCGAGAAGAGAGAAAGCCCGGCTCTGGGTGAGAGCCATGATCAGGCTGCAAGTGGCCACGAAGAGCACGCAGAGACGATTGAGGTCGAGAGGGGATATCTTGATCCACTTGACCTTGATGAGGAGGTTCTGGGCCATTACCGTAGCGGGCGCCAGGATAGCACTATCTATGGTGGCGAGCACCACCGAGAGCAGGACCAGGACGAAAATGATCGTGTATACAGGATCGAGGAAAACATGAGCGAGAGCGGGAATCACCGAGTCTTCGTTATTCGATCCGAAATGGCTGGCGGCAGCCAGACCCAGGAGCACCGGCAGCATGCCCAGGGCGAGATAGGCGCCCCCGGCCACCCAGCATGCCTGTCTGGCCACGGTGGCGCTTTTCGAGGCGAATACTCTCTGCATCAGATCCTGACCGGGAAGATTGCCCAGGGCGCCGGCGCAGAGGATCGACGCCCAGCCCCAGAACTGCGACGCTGATTCATGCGGGATCCAGACGAGCTTCTCCGGCGAGACCTGCTCGACATGAGCGAGGACCGAGGTGAGACCATGGCTGAAATCACCACCGCCCATGGCGGCGAACACTTTGAAGGTAAGCAGAATCAAGCCGATGATGATGAGCGTGATCTGGATAGCGTCGGTGAGAGTCACGGACCACATGCCGCCCAGCAGCGTGTAGCTCGTACCGACTATGGCGACCAGAAGAACTCCGAGCACGAATGGGATACCGAAGAAGTAGTCGAGTATATGAGCGAAGGCCACGAATTGAGCGGCAATCCATCCGAAAAAGCTGGGGATCATAATCAGCGCCGACATGATCTCGGCTTTCTCGCCGAACTTGATCCGGAAAAAATCCGAGCTGGTGAGGAGATTCATCTCCCAGAGAGGCCTGGCATAGAAAGTCCCGGCGATGATCAGACAGAGCCCTCCTCCTATGGGATCCAGCGCCGCCTGCCTGACTCCTTCCCTGGCCACCTCGCCTGCCTGGGTGAGCATAGTGCTGGCTCCGAACCAGGTTGCCAGAAGGGTGGCCCAGGCCAGGGACAGGGGCAGGCGCCTGCCTGCCACCACATAGTCTTCGACATCTTTGACCCTTTTGTGAGCCCAGAGACAGACGCCGAACATGACCATGACATAGACAATCAGAGAGATTGCCAGGACCCATTTGAGAGTTACCGAGAGATCAGTTGCCACTTGATATCGCTGCTCTATTTAACGGAGCGACAATAGTAGCAAGTGTTGTCTCTTGGCATTGGTCTATAATTAGCCTTTTGCGACCGCAAGCGAGGAGAGCGTATGCCGCTACAGTTCATCAATGGCGAATTCACTATGGGCAGTGCCACCGAGATGATCGACGTAATCGATCCGGCCACCGAGCAAACCATAGGAGAAGCCCCCAGGGGACTCGAGAAAGATGCCCTGGCAGCCATCGCTGCGGCCAGGCTTGCTTTTTCCGATTGGAAGCGGACCTCAGCCAATGTCCGGGCCACAATGCTTCATGAGGCGGCTGCGAAAATGAGAGCCCACCAGGAGAAGATCGTGGAGATCCTTACCCGGGAAGAAGGCAAGCCCCTGCCCGAGAACGAAGAGGAATTCGAATGGCTTGCCACCACTTTCGACTATTATGCCGAGCTGGGCCGTCACGAGCGCGGCCGGCTCCTGCCCTCGGGGGAGTACACTCAGCTCAATTTCGTGGTCAAAGAGCCTTTCGGCCCGGTGGCCTGTATCATCCCCTGGAACTACCCGCTCCTGCTCCTGGCCTGGAAGGTGGCTCCGGCTCTCGCGGCCGGCAATACGGTGATCATCAAGCCCAGCGAGCTGACACCGCTAGCCACTCTCTATATGGTCGAGCATTGTTTCGATCACTTCCCGAAAGGGGTGATCAATGTCGTCACCGGTTATGGCAGGGAAGTCGCCGAGCCTCTGGTGAAGCACCGCGACGTGCCGGTGATTGCTTTTACCGGAAGCGTGGCCACCGGCCAGAGAATCGCCAGCCTGGCCTCGCCGATGATGAAAAAGCTGCATCTCGAGCTGGGTGGCAAAGACGCTTTCGTGATCGCCGAGGATACCGATCCGGAATTCGCGGCCCGGGCTCTCGCTTATGCCGCCCTGGCCAATGCCGGTCAGGTCTGTACTTCCACCGAGCGAGTCTATATCCCCCAGGGACGCAGCAAAGAGCTCACCGAGGCGATCGTCTCGCTGGTGAAACAGCTGAAGCTCGGCTCCGGATTCGACGAGGACACCGATGTCGGCCCCATGATCGGCGACAGCTACCGGGGCAAGGTCGAAGATCATATCAAGGACGCCGTCGCCCACGGAGCCCGGGTGCTCACCGGAGGCAGGCGTCCGGAGTCGCTTTCGAAGGGATATTTCTTCGAGCCCACGGTGATCGCAGGAGTGGATCATTCCATGAAGATCATGAGAGAAGAGACTTTCGGTCCGGCAATTCCTCTCATGGAATACCGCTCCTTCGAGGAAGCCATCGAGCTTGCCAACGATTCTGACTTCGGTCTGGGAGCCAGCCTGCTCACCACCGATCCGATGAAAGCAAAAATCTTTTTCGAGGAGGTGAAGGCCGGCACAATCTGGATAAACGATCCACTAACCGACAACTATGCCGGTCCCTTCGGGGGCATGAAAATGAGCGGAGGCGCCCGGGAGCTCGGCGAGGAAGGTCTCGAGCAGTTCCGGGAGACCAAGCATGTCCACTGGGATTTCTCCACCCAGGCGAAGTCGTACTGGATGCCCTACGGCAAGAAGCTGGTCTCTCACACTACAGGTTGAGCGATATTTTTTCGAGCTTGCTTTCAAAAAACACGCGTCAGTCCTTGAGGAATTCGAAATCCACCGGCGGTGCATCAGCCGGCTCTTCTTTGGCGGGCTTGCGGGCCTCGACGATACTCATGAGATAGCTTGCCAGAGAAAGGGCCCGGGCCGTCTGGGGGAGATCGAGGATACTGTGCTCGTTGATGCACTTGTATCGGCCGAAAAAGCCGGCCAGCAGATCGGCGACACCTGCGTTGTCATCATCGGTGGCCGCCGCATCTTTCAGGGGACCTTCTTCGGGATCGAAGGCCTGGCGTATCAGCTCGACACCGTTTTCCTGGATATTCCCCGAGACTGCCAGCTTGATCTCGTCTTCGATGAGTTGCACGGCATTGGCGATGGCCTGGCCGAAATGGTGGCGCTCGAACTCTTTCCATGAGCACTGGTAGATGCGCGGATGGAATTGCTCGGCTATATATTCGCCGCAGGGCGGCTCGGGAATCACCATGAGCATCTTGTGCAGTCCCCAGAGCCTGTCAATCCGGCCGCGCACATCGAGGGGGAACTCCTCGAGATCACGCTCGAAATCATTGAACTTGAGGCTCGGCTCGAAAAAAACGTTGGAGGCGAAAAAGGATGACACCGCTTCGGTGGTGAAACCCTGCTTGAGAACATTGCAGGTCTCCAGGGTCCAGTCCCACTTGCGCCGTTTGAGCTGCTCCATCTCCTCCGGAGTGGCAGCCGGTCTTTGCAGGAGCTCACCGCCGCGATTGATCTGGGTCTCGAGCATCTGCTTGACCCTGTCCCGGGGAACCGCCAGGGTGAGACCGAGGGCGGGAACGGCAGGAAGCTGGTTCATGGTTTTTCTCCCTTTTTCATAATCCGGTCGATTCTATCAAGTTTCGCCTTCGAGCTTGGGCATATCGGGATGATTCTCGTCGGTGAGCCACTGGCTGTACACCAGGGCACTGGCCACGGTGAGTCCCATATTGCAGAGAAATGGCCCGAAGATCACTGTGGAGGTGACGAAGTTCAAGCCCACGTAAAGCAGGTCGAGAAGACCCAGGGGAACGAACATCATTCTCGTGTCGTGCCAGCTTCTCTTGAGGGCGGCGAAAGGACCCATGTTCTGATCGACTACATAGAACGGAGCCAGTTGCAGTCGCATGAAGAGCAGGGCGCCGGGAAGAACGAAACAGGCGGTGCCCAGGGATGTGAGTATGACTGTGATCACCAGCACGAAAAAGGCGCTCATCGATTGCGAAACCGGTCTGAGAAAATCTCCGAACTTCACCGGGATGCCTCGGGCAACTTTGAGACTGACATAGATCCAGCCGGCATACAGCCAGCCCAGCATGAAGCCCGGGACAAGCAGACCGGCAAGGGTCCACCAGCCGGCAAAGGATGTATGGAAAATCAGTTTGTCGATGCCGAGACCGGCAAGCACGGAGAAGACCAGAATGACCACCGGCATGAAGGTGGAGACGAACCAGGCCCCGAATAGAGGAAAGAATTCTTTGAAAGTGAGCACCCAGGACTGGGCGAACGTGGAGATGGCATAACGGCTGCGCTCTTTGGCCAGCTCGATCTGCATATCGGAAGTGGTGGGCGGCAGCTCAGGAAGCATGGACCGATCTTACTATCTGACCGAGCCCCTCGTCGAATTCCGCCGCCGACTGGAATCGATCCTCGGGATTCTTCTGGAAACCCAACTGCAGAAACGGTATCAACTCCGGGGGAAGCTCCGGCGCCGATAGATCGGGCTCGTCCTGGATATGCATTTTCATCATGATTATCGGGCTCTTGTGCTTGAAGATCTCGCGTCCGGTTACCATCAGGTAGAGCATGCAGGTGAGCGAATAGATGTCGGAGCGCGCATCCACGTCTCTTCCCATGCACTGCTCCGGGCTCATGAAGCCCGGAGTGCCGGGAACATAGCCGGTCTCGGTAAGCTTTTTCATATACCGGTCGTTGAGGCTCTTGGCCGTTCCGAAGTCGAGAATCTTGACCAGCTCGGTGTCGGTGTCGGGACTGTCGATCATAACGTTTTCCGGCTTCATGTCCCGGTGCACGATTCCCTTTTCATGGGCGAAGCCGAGACCCTGGCAGATACCATGGGCGATGGAGGCTGCATGAGGGAGGCTCAGCCGACCTTTCTCCTTGAGATACTGCCCCAGGGAGAGACCGTTAACTTTCTCCATGACCAGAAAGGGCACACCGTCGTCATCGAACCAGAACTCGAAGAGCCCGCAGATATTCGGATGGGACAGTTTGCTCACGAGCTTGGCTTCCCGCTCGAAACGCTCGATCCGCCGTCCGTCCGTGACCGGAGCGGCCATGACCTTGATTGCCACCTGGCGATCAAGGAGCAGGTGGGTGGCCTGGAATATGGCGCTATAGCCGCCTGTACCGATGAGCGATTCGATGCGGTAATGTTTGCCTACGGTGCGTCCGATCAGATCGCTATACTTGACCATGAAGATCCTGGTATCTCCGGTGATATCACTGCCGGACCGGGCGGCGACAGATGTCAACACCGCCGATCATTGCTACTATATTAGCAGCCTCGAAGACTGTGAGTTCCATGACCGGCGACGCCCACCCACCAGAGCGATTCGAGACCGTCTACCACCACAGGCGACGGGATTTCTACGCGGATCTGTACAGTCTCAAAGCCGATCTGAAGCAGGGGATCGACTATGTCATCTATTGCCGCCCCGGCAAGAGCGGGGTGACGGTGGTCGCTCCTCACGGGGGCAATATCGAGTCGGGCACCTCGGAGCTTGCCAGGGCGATCGCCGGTAACGAGCACAACCTTTTCGACTTCGTATTCATGAACGGGTCTTTCCGCTCCCGCGGCCATGTCACCTCCACCAATTTCATGGACGAACGGCTTGCCTCCCTGCTCTCCCGGAGCCGGATCTGTGTCTCGCTGCACCGTATGCGGGACAGGCACCATAGGATCTACCTGGGAGGACGCAACCGGGAGCTCAAAGAGCTCGCCTCCGAGCGGCTCTGCGCCATGGGTTTCATTACCGAGCTGGAGCCTCCCCGCCTGAAAGGAGTCGACAAGAGGAATTTCGTAAACCTGGCCAGCGAACGGGGTCTCCAGGTCGAGATCCCGGTGCCGGTGGCGGAAGCCCTTCTTCCTGGAGTCAGCGAGTATGCCAGGAGCGCCAGCGTTTATCGTCTCAGGCGGAAAACCTCGCCGTCTTTCCAGGCGTTCGTCTTTGCCATACGCTCGGCAGTAGATGATTACATGGACAGCAACATGGAACAGCGCTGACTATGGCAAACAGAGAACCCGGACTGGAGGCGCTCAAAGAGAGGCTGGCAAGAGCCGGCGCCCGGAGCGCCGCAGCCTCGAGACCGGATCCGGACCTGATACCGGCTCTTACCGAGCTGGCTTATTTTTACCATGCTTCCGGACGTTATCAGGAAGCGGAAGAGCTCTACCGGCAGGCTCTCAATGTGGTGGAGCAGGCCGAGGGCGGCGCCGTCAGCCAGCAGGCTCTGGAGATCATGCATGCCACAGGCTTTCTGCTTCGATTGCGAGAGCGTTTCTCGGATGCGGAGCCGTTTTACCGGGGCGCCCTGGAGATCTCCCAGATGCTCTACGGGGCCGATGATCCCCAGACGGCAAGAAGGCGCAATTATCTGGCCGGGCTCTATTTCGCCTGGGGCAAATTCGACCTGGCCGAGATCGAGGTAGAGGCTTCGCTTGCCACTTACCGCAAAATTGCCGGTGATGACAGCGAGGTTGTCGGCATAGCCTCCATGGCGCTCACTCTTATAACCAGCCGCCAGGGAAAGAGCGACTCTGCCCGGGCGCATCTCAAGCGCGCCGCCAGTCTCATGCCCGGCACCCCGCACCAGTGCAAGTTCTCCTCCACCGGGGACCTGGCAGGAGGGTTACTGGTGCTATCCAGAGAGAAGTTCAAGCAGGGCAAGCGGGAGGAAGCCGAGATGCTTTTCAGGTACTCGCTTCTGAGCGAGACCGAGTCTCTCTGGCCCGCTCACCCGCTGGTGGCGGAGAACGTCCAGCTCCTGGCCGATCTCTATCGCTCTCAGTATCTGCCTGCCGAAGCCGAATTCCTCTATCTGAAAGCCCTGGGGATAAGACGGCGGGTGCTGGGACCGGATCATCTCGATGTGGCAGTGAGCGCCCACAGCCTCGGCAGCTTGTTGCACGAGTCGGGGCGATTCGCGGAAGCCAGGGTCTATCTGAAAGAGGCTGTCTCCATCCGGGAGAAAGCCGGCTTCCCGCCCCTCCTCGCCAATGCCCTGCGCTCCCTGGCCGCTACCCATCGCGCCCTCAAAGAGGTCGATGAGGCCCGGGTGCTGGAGGACCGGGCCGAGAAAATCTTCAACGATTACAATCCCCTGGCTTAGGGTCTTCTCTTCCAGACGCTTATATAGGCGGTGACGTCTCTGCCGGGGGCCACCGAGATCTTGCCTTTCTGGCTGGCATGAGCCTCGAGCCAGCCTCTTACTTGTTGCATCCTGTATTTGTTGGCTTTGAGCATGGACATCTTTTTCGAGATATGACGCTGTTGCCAGGGTTTCGACTGCAGATCGGGCGTGGCGTCGATTACCCAGAGCTCGCCGTCTCTGTCCAGGATTTTCTGGAAACGAGCGTAGAGCTCTGGAAGCCTGTCCGGGTCCTGCATTTTGGCGTTCATATCGGACCAGTCGTTAAAGGTCGGCCTTTTCATGTCGGGATAGGCGATGCACTCGATGTTCCGGGGCAGATAACGGCAGACCGCCGGAGCGAATCCCTGCCAGGAGACGAAGACCAGGGTCTTTTCCGGAACGCATTGATCGACGATCTTCTGGACCACCAGCCTGGAGCTGGTCTCGGGCTCGGTGGAGAGAAGATAGAGGGGGGTAATGAAGATCATCACCCAGATCCCGCTGGTCAGAAAAAATCGGACTCTCTCCGGCGACCGCCGGAAAAGAGTGTCTATACCGGTTACATACATGATGAAGAGGAGAGGCACGAAGCTCACCGTGTAGCGAAAGCGCATGGTGGGCAGGAAGAAGGAAACCAGGAAGCATCCCAGGAGCCCGCAGAGGGTGAGGGCTTTCCAGTACCGGCCGTCGAAGAGGACTTTGCCGTCGTCGTCTTTGATAATCGCCGCTGGTGCAAGCATGGCCGCGATCAGAAGAAATGTGCAGATCGCCGACTCGAAGCCGCTGCCGTCGCAAACGATGATCATCGGAAGGAAATCGGGAATGAGCCTGATCATGCTCGATATCTGGTCCCAGAGATCGACTACGTGCTTGAGCTGATAAGAGAGGATAGGGAGCTGGGGAGCGAAAAGGACAAGCGAGATGGCGACGCCCAGCAGCCACCGCTTGAGCTCGCTCCAGCCGAACCAGCGCCGGGAAAGACCGACCAGAGCGAGGCCGGCCTGTCCGACGGGAACGAAGGCGCCCCAGTAATGGGAGTAGACAAGAGCGGCGGTGGCAAGCCCGTAGGCGGGGATCCACCAGGATGAAGCTCTTCTGTCGAGGGATTTGATACAGGCGAAAGTAGAGATGAAAGCAGCGACCACCAGGGTGCCGTAAGGTCTGACCAGATTGCCCCAGCGCACCAGGGACGGAGACAGGGCGGTGAGCAGGCAGATCTGCAGGTTGAGACGCTCCGGAAGGTCCTTCTTGAAGAGGAAGTAAATCAGTGGAACGGTGAGTGCGCCCATGAGAATGACAGCGAACTTCACGCTTGCATCGCTGTCCCCGGCGATTTCGGTATAGAGCCTGAGGAGTATGTATGCAAACGGCGCATTGCCGTCGTTTTTCAAATGGGCGACCAGATCGCCCAGACCTCCGGTGAGGGCGATTGCGATGCCGTTCGACTCGTCGTCGGTGAGACCGGTCCTCGATACGGTTGCCAGCCGCACCGCCAGAGCAAGAACGGTTAGCCAGAGAATCTTGGCGGTCAGGATTTTTTTTACGGAAGGCACAGTGATGGTAATCTAGTTGGCCGATGCTCAAACTCTACACTATATTTTGACCGCGAAAGAGATCATGTTGATGGCCGGCGCCTGGACTCTCGTCCTGGCTTTAGCCCAGAGCTTTGTCAATATCGTCGGCGGCTTCGACCTGGTGGTCCCTTATTTGATCTGTTGCGCTTTCGCGGGGATGGCGATTGGCCTGACCGGGGACAGGCCTGGGCGCCCTCTTGTCTCCGGGCTGGTGGTGCTCGCCACGCTCTGCCTGCTCTGCTTCCTGGCGGCAAGCGGCTATCCGGACGGCGCTCCGGCGCTTGTATCGAGTGTGCTCGCCCGGGAGAAGCCCGGCTTCATCTACCTGCCCACATATCTTTCGAAGTTCATTCGACCGGAATTATTGAGCACCGCGCTTTTCGTCTTTCTTTTCGGCGCCGTCACCCGGATAATCATGGACGCAGCCCGGTCGGTGAGAGACGGCGGCAACGCCTCTCTTGCCGCCCTTGCCGGCGCCGCCGCCGGATTCATCCTGCTGGATCTGGCAAACGAGGCTGGTTTGCCGGCTCTCTATTTGATCTTTCCCGCCCTCGTTATGATCGGGTACGGAAGAGCCGGCCATCGAGCCGTTCAGCTGGCTTTTGTCGTGATGGCATCCCTGGTGCTTGCCACCTTATCTTCGAGCCAGAGCAACTATTCTCGGAAAGCCGATGCTTCCAGGAAGAGGCTCGTCCAGGTGGCGCCGGAGACCCGGTTCTATTCAGGGGACAGCTATTCCGCGCATCTGCTCAGCAACACCACCGAGCCACTGGCTGTCCTGGTATTGAAGAACAATCTCTTCAGTACCCTGAGCGTCGACCCGCTCATGTCACCTGCATCGGTGCGTTATTTCCGGCGCAAGGTCCTCGACTTCGACCCGGCTTTTCTCACCCTGCCCTATCAGATCGGTCTGGAGCCCGGCGATGCCCTGGTCTTGAGAGCCGGCGCCGGAAATGAGGTGGCCGCGGCGTTGCTTGCCGGCGCCCGGTCGGTGACGGCAGTGGATGAGAGGCGCTTCCTTGCCGGCATGGCCGATTGGACCGTCAACTCGCCTTACAAGGCACCGGGGGTGGAGCTGGTCGAGGACGATCCCCGGCGGTTTCTCTACCGGAGCAAGAAGAAATTCGATCTCATAGTTATCGGCGAGCGGCTGCCGAGCCGGCAGCCCGACCTTCTCTATACCCAGGAGACATTCTATCTGGCTCGCACTCGCCTGAAAGAGAAAGGCAAGCTCCTGGTTAGCTGCACCGACCCCGAGATCATGTGCCAGTCATACCGGCAGTTGATCGAGACCAGGCTCTATGTTCCGGCGGAGGGTCCTTTCGCTACCAAATACGGTGCGTTCATGGTGCTCAAGCCCAACTACGATCCTGATATTGCTTTACCCGGGGACAAGCTCGACGGGGACGCCGCGAATTCGTCAGGGTCTTCGTCAGGGTCTTCGTCAGGGTCGGAACCCGGAAAAATCGACATGGCTCCCATGTGCCAGCAGCCCCTTCCCTTCGGAAGCATGCTGACCAATGAGCGATCGGTGCCCTTTGGCTCCAGTAGACCGAGCAAGCTCGAGAGCTATCTCTACACGCTCATGATCGCCGTCTTGCTGACCGTAGTCTTCCGGGTCTGTCCGGTCGAGGGCATAGCGAGCATAGGCCGGCGCCACATCGTCGCCTTCCTGCTCGGTTTTCTCTTTCTCTTCGAGGTCATGCTCTGTCAGTTCGAGGCAGTGATCATGCTCGGCGATACTGGATCGGTGCGTTTGTTGTCTACGGTGCTTTGCTGGTCGCTCCTGCCCGGGCTCTATCTGGCCCGGGCAGTGGTCTCTCGCCCGGGACCTCTGCCGTTGCTGGCCGGCGCCCTGCTCTTTCTGGCTGCCCAGTCCCTGGCCAGTTTCGGTATCGTCCTCGATCCCGCTCTTGCCGGGCTCGGGATTCTCATTCTAATCGGGGTGACTTTGAGCCTGGGCGCCGCCCTGGTTCATGAGCGTCTCGGGGCGGCCAGCATGACGGCGGTTTTTCTGGGGATGGGAACGGCCATGGCCCTCAATCGGCTGCCTTTGCAGATAGGCGCACGGGCAGCTACTTTCGTGGCAGTACTGGTCCTGGTCATCCTGATCGGGCGCTCACTATCACGCAGAGAGCCTCTTATCGACCCTTATCAGGCTTAGTGTACACCTGAACTGTACACCAGCTGAAAACCTATGCCGTCTCAAGAAGACATCAAGCAAGACCATGCCAGTGGTCAAGTGCGGCATATATTGCTTCAAGAATTTGATTGATTTCGAGAAATATATGCCGCACCCGCAACTTGTACCTCGACACACGGATTTCCTCTTAATACCAGATCAAATACCTGACTTGCTAGGATGCCACCAAATCAATCGATCAGATTCTCTGTGTCAGGGCACTAGTTGATTCGTCGACTGCGGCAGCCTCTATCACACTGATCCGTTTTATTTTATCGATCAATAGTGGCCAGCGCGCTCCCGATCGGTTTGCCTTTGATCACAAGTGATGGAAAGATGCACGAAAGAAGGCCATGCCAGCTATTCTGGGGCCAGCAGCAAATCCCTTTCGATTCAATGATATTCGATGCCGGTCCGATGATTGTCGGCGGGGGGAGTATAGCGCTCGGGCACGGCGCTCTGAGGCACGCCGAAGCCTTCCTGAATGCGGTTGTGATTGATCCGGTTGCGCTTGATGATGTCCTGGCGGCGCTTGATGAAGCGTTTGCCCGACTCGCCGTATTTCATATCCGGCGGCAGCTTCTGCATCTCGGTGCGGGCGACGTCGGCTTCGATCTGTTTCATATACCCTTCGGTGATCTGGGTGTTGTCGTATTTGTCGAAAGACTTCATTTGAGCCGGAGTCATGGGGGTATAGTTGTCCAGCATGAGACCGAATTTAGTGGCACTCGCTTCACTATGCGTCTTTCGGTAGGCGGCGTATTTCTGGTCTTTGTATCGAGGATCGTTGAGGAGGGCTTTTCTGGAGAGCTGCTCGTATAGCGATTTGCGTATCGAGTCCAGGCGAGCCTTGATCTCGGATTCCGGTTTGCCCGCCGCCACCATTTCTTCGATCCCGGCATAGGCTGTCTCGTAGCCGCCGGTGCCGATGCCGAGTCTGGCGCTGCGCTCGATCATGCCGAGAACGGTCTTTCTCTCTTGAAGAAGGGGCCCGGGCCGAGCGCCTGGCTCGCCCGGAGTTTGCGCCTGACTGGCAGGGGGCTGGCTCTCAGGCTGGCTTGCCGAAATGGGTTTTTCCGCGACCGGCCCTTCAGCCTGAGCGGGCTTTTCAGCCTGAGCGGGCTTCTCGGCCTGAGCGGACTTCTCCGTCTGAGCGGGCTTTTCAGCCTGAGCGGGAGCTTCATCCTGAGCGGGAGTTTCAGCCTGAGCGGACTTCTCCGTCTGAGTGGGCTTTTCAGCCTGAGCGGTCTTCTCAGCTCGAGCGGGAGTTTCAGCTTGAGCGGGCTTTTCCAGGGCTGCTTTCATCCCTTCTTTGAGGCCGGCCAGCCTGGCTGTGTTGATGGTGGCTTTGCCGCCGGCATGGCTGAGGGCCTGGTCGATTTTCTTTATCTGCTCCCCTGCCGCCTCCGGCTCGTCGTTTTTCAAGAGAGCTTCTGCCAGATCGAGGCGCGCTGAGAGGAGGTCGTTGTTCTCCTCGTCATAGCGCTCGTAAAGAGTGACCACCTGAGCATATTTCGAGGACGCCAGCCGGAAATTTCCCTGTTTGCGGTACAGATCCGCGAGTCCCTTTTGAGCGTCCACCAGGCGGAGGTCTCCAGGCCCGTTCTGCTTGACCTGGGCTTTCAGGCACCATTTGAGGTATTCCTCGGCAGCCAGGAAATTGTCCTGACGGGCGAGCACTTTGCCGAGACGGCTCGAGACATTGATAAGCTCGGGATCCCGGAAGCCGAAGCTCCGGTAACGAGTGTCGAAGCACTGTCTATAGGCATAGGCAGCCGTTTTCAGATCGTTTTTGGCTTCGGCGTCCTTGCCCTGGCTGTAGAACTTGTTCGCCCTGGCCAGGGCGACCTCCTGGGGCGACGGTTTGGCTTTCTTCGCCTGTGCCTCTCCGGAGAGGACCAGCAAAGCCACAAGCGCTAGAAGCATCGGGAGAATGTGTCTGTGAGCCATAACAGTACCTGGTTCGGTCAGCTCCTATGATCTTTCCCGCTACAATATGTATTGAATCACAGGACGCCCGGGCCAGACCAGCAAGCAAGCTCTGTGCTAACATTGGCGCATGCAATCGCTCATAGTCATACCGGCTCGATACGCCTCCACGCGCTTTCCCGGCAAGCCCCTGACCCTCATAAAGGGGCGGACTATGCTCGAGCGCACCTGGCAGATAGCCCGGGCGTCCGGGGCCGACCGGGTGGTGGTGGCTACCGATGACGACCGGATAGAGGAGGCATGCCGGAGTTTCTCGGCCGATGTGGTGCGCACCGATCCGGCGTGCGCCAACGGTACCGAGAGAGTCCACCAGGCTCTGGAGCGAATGGGCTCGCCGGCGGAGGTCGTCCTCAACCTCCAGGGCGACGCCGTGCTGACACCCCCCTGGGTGCTCACTGCTCTTCTCGATGTGATGAAAGCGGATAGCCTGGTGCCCATGGCGACACCGGCAGTGAGAATCAGTGCCGATCAGTACCGGCAGCTCAAGTCCCAGAAAGACTCGGGAATCGTCGGCGGTACCATGGTGGTATTCGACAGGCAGTATAACGCTCTCTATTTCTCGAAGGCGATGATTCCTTTTCTGCGTAGCACCGGTGGCGGTGACCCCCCGCTATATCGTCATATCGGTCTTTACGCTTACCGGCGAGATACCCTGGAGCGATATCTCAGTCTCGAGCCGGGGGAGCTGGAGAAGACAGAGGGGCTCGAGCAGCTCCGGGCCCTGGAGAATGGCATCGGCATCAGGGTGGTGGTGGTCGATTATCGGGGTCGCACCCACGGGTCCGTGGACAGCGAGACCGATGTCCCCGTGGTCGAGGCGATCATTGAGAGCGAGGGCGAGCTGGTTCCGCAGCCGTTACCGGTCCAGCAATAGAGGGAAGACCATGCGATTACTATTGAGCAGGCACGGCAACACCTTCGATCCGGGAGAGCGGATCTACTGGGTCGGGTCCGGCGAAAACCCTCCCCTGGTGGAGAAGGGCAGAGAGCAAGCCGATGCCCTGGGCAGAGTCCTGGCCGAGGCAGGCCGCCCCGCCGCTATTTATAGCGGACCCCTCAGGCGCTGCGTCGAATACGGGGAGATCGTCAACAAGCATATTTTGGAGCCGCCCTCCATCGTTGTGGACGAGCGTCTCAATGAGCTCGACTACGGAGGCTGGAGCGGTCTCACCGATGGCGAGGTGGCGGAGCGCTTCGGCCAGGACAGCCTGGACGGTTGGAACAAACGCTGCCAGTGGCCCGACCGGGGTGACTGGGGCGGCAGCCCGGAAGCGGTTTTCGAGGCGGTTGCCGGTTTTGTCGCCGAGCTCGAGGGCGGATTCGGCGGGGACAAGAATGCCCTGGTTCTGGCAATCACCAGCAACGGCGTGCTCCGGTATTTTCTGAAGCTGGCCGGGCGTGAGTTCGATAACCGTGTGGCAAGCGGGACATTCAAGGTGGCCACCGGGCGGATATGCCTGCTCGATCTCAGAGGCGGCGATGTCGGTGTCGAGCTCTGGGACGCTGCTCCGGCAGAGCTCCTGGCCGTCAGTCGTAAGACCTGACCTCGACGAACCGGTTGACGATCTTGCGGTATTGCGGTATCAGCTCGTCGAGCCTGTTCTGGCGGTGGAAAAGCAATTGCCGGGGCGTATGGCGTTTTTGCGTCTTCTCCCTCTCCTCCAGGCGAGAGAGCGCAATGTCGGTGGGGCACTGCATGTAGTGCATCTCCACCTTGTATCCCCAGGCTCTCGCTTTGCCGATCAGGTCCAGGTGCTCCGGGAAAGCGGCACTGTGATCGAATATGACATTGCGCTTGTTCTCGAGGAGGGCCTGAAGCAATTGATAGCCGACGGCCCTCGCCGGCATCTCCCAGCGCTCGAAGGCTTCTCTGGCTCCCAGGTTGTCCCGGTCGCATGTATAGCCGGGCAGTGATTCCATGACCCCATCGAACTGGACCAGGCAGTAGAAGGGATTGCGGGCCAGAAATTTATTCGTGTAATGAGTCTTGCCGCTTCCTGGAATTCCGCAGAGGTGCACCAGGGTCGGTTGCCTGGTGGGCTCGCTTTCCAGGAGCTGTCTTTCGATGATGGCAGTCGCCTGGTTGATCAGAGTGACCGGCACCTCGCCGAAATCGATCAGCTTGGCTTGCTGGAGTGGTGACACCTTGAAGCCCAGCTTGTCATAGAGAGTCTGGGCCGGGTGGTTTCCTTCGGTGACCACCAGGTACATGCGGTCGAAGCCTTCTCTCGCCAGAGCTTCCAGGCTGCGCTCGATGAGCCAGGAGGCCAGTCCCAGTCTCTGATGTCGCGGGTGAACAGCGCTGAAAGCCAGAAGGGGGCGCAGGTTCGCATAGTCGGTGACGATACTGGTGGCAGCTACCCTGCCGCTCTGATCGATGACCAGGAAGGAGGCGTCCCAGAGCATCTTTCCATACTTGCCATCCAGGGTCCCCGCAACCTCCTCGACGAAATCCTCTTCGCTGGAGCCGTCATCGTCTATGGTGCCGTGATAGGAAGCAAAGAGAAGTCTGCCCAGGATATCCTGGTCGTCGGCCCGGATATTCCGGACAGCCAGTTTGCCGTCGACAGCCGCCGGAGTCCTCGGGCTCGCGCCGGCTGTCGGGCGCAGCATGATCAATCGTTTTTCGTTCAAGTTCCGGCTTCTCCACCAGAGACCGACATTTTATTATGTATCATGTATGGATGTCCTCGTTCGCCAGAGCAGCCCTCGTCTTCATTCTCGTCACGGCGTGTCCGGCTTTCTCCAGGAGTCTCAACGAGCTGGAGGATCTGGACGAGATCGGCCGGGGTCGGATAAGCGCTATCGATGCCGAGATCAAGCGCCACCCGGGGCAGTGGAAGCTCTATGAGAAGAAAGCCAGGCTATACCGTAATATGCTCCAGGAAGAGAAGGCTCTGACCGAATTCGAGAAGGCGATCAGGCTCAATCCGAAAGAGCCCCGACTATACCGGCAGAAAGCCGAGCTCTATATGTCTCTTGACAGGAATGCCGAGGCCATGCGCGAATACCATCGGCTGCTGGTCCATGACCCCGGCGATGCCGGCGCCCTTGCCGGAATCGCAGTGATAATCCAGGCGCGAGGCGATAACGCCGAGGCCCTTAAATTCTTCGACCGGGCCGTCCTGGCCGATCCGAGCTCGAGTAGCAGTCATGAGTATCGAGGTTGTCTCTATATGAAACTGGGCCGCTACGGTGAGGCTGCCAGGGATTTCGAGTTCGTGCTCCGGCAAAGACCAGGCGACCTCAAAACGCTTTTCATGAGGGCCGACGCTTATCTCAAAGAGCGAGACTACCCTCGCGCCCTGGCCGATTACACGAGAATCATCGAGCTTCATGGCGATGTCGCCGAGCCCTATGTCATCAGGGGAGACGTATATCGCTCCATGGGCTCGATGGGAAAGGCTCGGAGCGATTACCAGAAGGCTATCGCCCTGAAGCCGTCCCGGGATGTGATGGCAAGGGCGCACTTCGGTCTCTCTATGATCTACCATAAGCTCGGCCAGAGCAAGCTCGAGAAAGAGGAATTGAGTCGAGCCAGAGCCCTCGGTTATTTCTCAGGCAATAGGAGCCGATGATCATGATTTCAGCACGGTCCCTGGTAGTGGCGATGGCGATTTCGCTTTTCGCCTGCATTCCGGCGGGGGCTTCCTCGACCTTCAGCGAGGTCAACGAGATTTTTCACGGCGACTACAAGCGAGCCAAGGAGGAGCTGAAAGCCGAGCTCGGACCGGTGATTATCGTGAGCGGCGATGCCATGACCCTGATCCGGGATGGGAAAAAAGAGACCGAGGTTTTCATCAAAGACCGCTACACCTTGCTCAAGGAAGTTTCGCATATCACCCTGGGTACTTTCGTTATCCTCACCAACCATACGGATCGGAGTCTGGATCAAGAGACGGCCGGCCGCTTGAAGCGCTTACGTGATGCCATAGCCGGTGCCCGGAGCACACTTGCGGCACGCGGGCTCGAGGGAGAGCAGCTGGCCAGGCAGGAGAGGCTGATCGATCGCACCCTGGCATTTCAAGACAGGGTTCTGGCTGATAACCGTGTTTCGGACAGGGATTTGAAGAGCTATGCCCGATCGGTTGCCAGGGACGATCTCGACAATGCGTTCGAGGCGGTGAGCTCGCAACTGGCCACCATGGATGAGATTGTCTCCGGGTGGCGTCAGTCCCTGGGAGAGGATGAGTGGAAACGGCTCCATGTGGTAATCGGAACCGGTCATATGCCCAGGGAGCGGCTTGCTTCCCTGCAGTTCTTCTTCAAGCTCCTGAAAGTCTCGAGAGAAGGAAAGCGGGTGGTGACTATCGAATCGGCGGCGGATCATGATGCCGCCATCGACCTCCTGGTTACCCACATGCTGGATCAGTCCGTGGCTGAAGACTTCTTCGGCGATTCCTGGCGAATGCACCGGGATCTTCTCTCAGACGGCGCTGCCGCTTATCTTCGCCGCCATCCTCCCGGGAGCGCCCGGCAGAGGCAGTGAAAATTATTGGTCGGGGCGGGTAAGACATAGCAGGATCTGTTATCTTTTTGCGGGCGGCTTTTTTATTACCGGTTTCGAAACAGGCAAGGGCGTGAATGTTTCCTGACGAAGAAGAATGGGCAGCCAAGTTCCAGGAAGCTGAAACAGCTCAGAGAGAAGGCAAGATCGATTATGCCGAGGCTACCTGGCTGGTCACCCTGGAAGAAGCCGAAGCCTTCGGAGCCGGTGATACCCGCCTCGCTTTGACTCTGGAGCGGGTGACAGACTTTTATCTTTTCCAGGGCAAGATGCAGGAAGCCTCCGGTTACGGCTACAGAGCCCTGGCTATCTACGAGGGGTCTCTGGGTCCCATGGACCCGCAGCTGGGGCCGCTGCTCGCCAACCTGGCCATGCTCAATCAGGTCCAGAACAACCTGGAGGAGGCGGAGAGACTCTTCCGCCGCGCCCTGGCCATCAATTCATCGACCCTTGGAGCCGGCCATCCCAAGGTTGTCAGCCTCCTGAAAAATTTCGCCGATGTCCTCGACAGGATGGGCCGCACCGATGAGGCCAATCAGTTGCGGGGCACCAAGCCGGTTGCCAGCCGGCCGACCACGGGCTCATTGATCAAGCCCCCGCCTTTCCAGAAAGCAAGCCGGGACCTGGCTTCGGATTTTCCCAGGGCGGCGGACCCGCCGCCGGAGAGGCGCCAGACCGTCCCGCTTCCCAGGCGCGCCCCGGTACAGCCAGTGTCGCCCTCGCCGCCCATGCAGAAGACAGTGGAAGATATGCCGGTTCCGGAGGCGAGCTCCAGGAAATCTCAAGAAGCCCGCTCTTTTGCCGAGATCAAGGCGGATGCCGAGTCGGCCATGCGCAGAGGAGACCTGGGCGCCTGCTCGAGGCTCTGGATAGAAGCTCTGGATGCCGCCCGGGGCGACGGCATCGATAACCCCAATTATTGCTACGCCCTGGAGAGTCTTGGTGATATCTATTTCCAGCAGAACGAGCTTGCCTATGCCGAACGAGCCTTCAACGAGTCCCGGGAAATCAAGCTTCGGGTCCTGGGCAAGAATCATGGCGCCGTGGCGGCGGTGACCAACCTGCTTGCTCGGACTTATTATGCTCAGGGCAAAATGGAGCAGAGCGAGGCCCTGGCCAGGGAATGTCTCGAGATCTACAAGGCCGTATCGGGGCCTGATAGCGTCGATGTGGCAAGCGCCCTGCACAACCTCGGCACGCTGCTGCACATGCAGAACCGCTACCCGGAAGCGGAGGAGGCTTACAAGAAAGCCCTGGCTCTGAACGAGAAGCTTCGTGGTTCCGATGATCCCGAGACCATCAAGGTCCTGAAGGCTCTGGCCAAGCTGCTCAATGCCGTGGGCCGGCACGCCGAGGCGGAGGGCTTCGCCCAGACGGTCTCCGGGGCGATCAGCGGCAAATGGCGTCCCATCGATGTCAGCCAGGGCGAAGTACCGGAAGCCGGCTGGTGGAAAGACGAGCTTTTCGGCCAGGAGTAGTTGCACCACAAGTGGTGCGGCCTCGAATGTCACCTGAGAATGTCCTCATTCTATAGCGAGAGCTTGTAGTCTTCCGGAAATGCCGCTACATTGTGCAGAGAGGCAGACCGACATTTTCGTCGGAGCGCGGAGATCGAATGACGACATATGCGTCCCCCGGTATAATGGGCTCGCGCGATATCTCGAATCTATATGCGAATGATGGAGTCTCCCTGATACAGGAGGCTTCCGCCCTCGAGCTTGCCGGTGTACTCGCGCAGGCGGAAAATCGTCTGCCACCAGGCAAGGTGCTCGAGGTCGGCTGCGGTCGAGGTATATTCTCGACCTATCTGGCATCATCCCTTTCGGGGCGCACTCTTGTATTCACCGATACCTCGGCGCCTGCGGTGGAGACCTGCAGGAGAAACCTCAAGGGTCTCCATTACGAGCGTTACCAGCACCGGATTTTCTCCTGTCTCGATGCGACGGCGGTGACCATGGGAGAGCGCTTCGCTCTCATAGCGACTTCCTTCGCCCTCCACCGCTACGGGGATCTCAAGCAGTCCATCACCCGGCTGATCGACCTTCTTCTTCCCGGGGGCTATCTCATCGTAAGCCTTCCCGGGCGCGACTCCTTCCTCGAGTGGAAACAGATCTGCGCTTTCAAGTCACTTGTATACACGGGCAGGGAGCTTCCCGGTCTTCTCGACCTGGTGGAGACCGGTTCTCGAGAGGACTGCACTTTTCAACTGCAGGCCGCTCCTCGCACTCTGACCTTCTCCGATGCCGGCGAGTTTTTCCGGCAACTCGACCAGTCCGGTCTGGAGACCACTATGCCCGGTGCCGTACCATCCGGGAACAAGCGTCTGACCATAGAGCTCTGGAATCTTCTTCACGGCAAGCCCGGCATTGAGGTCAGCTATCAGACCCTGAGCGGCTATTTTCGCAAGCTGGACGAGGTAGGCCTGGCCTTCGCCGTCGAGACGAAAGTGATGAGAAAGCCGGGCAAGACCTATGTGCTCTGCGACCGCTACTCCTTTTGACATGTACCGGCAGGGCACCTGGACCGGCACCGGGAATGTCTTTTCTTGTGCCATTGTCGGCGGTATCAAGATCAGAGTTCTTGCCGGAAGCCGCGGCGGGGAAAGCGCTCCTCGAGTTGAGTGGTGATTTCCCCACCCGCCGGGCGTCGAAGGTACAAATCGGGAACATTCGGCCAATAAGCTCGGGTTGTCCGCATTCCCGACTCATTCCATAAAAGGGTCTCATATGAAAGAGCATTTCTATCCGGAGAGCAGCCCCTTCGACAGCAGTCCCGACGATTTCTATCAAGGCATATCGGGCTTCGATATCCTGAGTCAGAGCTCTCCATGCGAGGTCTATCGGGCGCCGGAAGGCACATGCATGGGTCTCGACCGCCAGAGCCCTCTCCAGATGATTTCAGGTCTCCTGCGCTCGCAGCTCAATCCGTATTATCAATCCGATTCGGCCTATCCGGGCTATGCCGGCAGGAGCGACTTCTACTCAGGCTTCCGGAACGGGCGCGTTCCCTGCATGGCAGGAGGCGACCAGAGCTTCGCCAGCCTCCTGCGAGGTTATAGCTCCGGGCGAGGCTTTGCCGGTCGGGGCGAGATCGCCATGCTGGCCACGAGCATCATCGGTCACTGCCTGGCCAGAGCCTTCAGGCACCGCCGGTAATTGTCGTCCTGTTGAAATTTCATCGGCTCTGGTACTCTTGTAGTTGAAGACTTCGGGAGCCCGGCGGATGGCGAAAGTGTTACTGGTCGAGGATGAGCGAGATCTCGCCGCCCTCATTCATAACTGGCTTGCCAGGGAGCATCATCTTGTCGAGGTGGCGCACGACGGGCCCACGGCAATGCACCTTCTCAAGGTGACGAGCTATGATGTCATCATCCTGGATGTTATGCTACCGGGCATGTCCGGTATCGAGATCTGCAAGCAGTTTCGGGAGATAAACGGTGCCACCCCGGTGCTCATGCTCACGGCTCGATCTTCTCTGAATGACAAAGAGATGGGTTTCACTGCCGGCGCGGACGACTATCTCACCAAGCCTTTCCATCTCAAAGAGCTGGAATTCAGGTTGAAGGCGCTTTTACGCCGCGGGGCGGTGAGCCATTCGAACATATTTCATATAAATGATATTGCCATCGATACCGACATGCATCATGTCAGCAAGGCCGGCTCCGAGGTTCATCTGCTTCCCAAGGAGTTCCGCCTGTTAGAGTATTTCGTCCGGCACCCGCACCGCGTGTTCAGCGCCGACGAGCTCCTCGAGCATGTCTGGGAATCGGACTCGGCGGCGCAGAACGACACAGTCCGGGGACATATCAAAAGACTGCGTAAGAAGCTCGATACCCCCGGCGAGCCGTCTATCATAGAGACCGTTTACGGCGTCGGATATAAGCTCTACAGTGAAGATAATCAATAAGATCCGCTTTCGCCTCGCCCTCTGGTTCGTAGGTATGGTAATGCTCCTGCATGCCGCTGACGGAGCGCTTTCCCTGGTGGTCTTCGAGTCCGGTCTGAAACGAACCATGGATGTCGGACTCGAGGATCTGATCGCCGAGATCCAGCCTGTCGTCGAGATAGACGGCGGCAGACCCTCTCTCGACGTCTGGGCCGGTCATGCCCGGCAGCGGAAAGATCTGATCCGGGCGACAGTGCAGCTTTACGATTCCGAGAAGCGTCTGATCAAGGAGTACGGACCCCATGGTGTGACCCGTCTGGCCCGGGGGACGCTCAGGGGAGAGCACGGGGCGGTTCGGTCCATGTTCGCGCCTATAGAGAGAGATAGCGTTTCGGCGGGCTATCTCCAGTTGCAGATGCCCACGGATATGTATGAGGATGCCATCAATCAGTTCGGAATCGCTCTCATCATCCTGGCGCCGGTGGTGGCGGTGGCGGTGGGCATCTGCGCCTATGTATTCTCCGGCGCGGCAGTGAAGCCCATAGAGAAGACCATGTTGATGTTGCGGCGCTTCGTGGCTGACGCCGGACACGAGCTCAACACTCCGGTAGCCACCATCGAAGCCTGTCTCGAGACGGTGCAGGATCCCTCCAAGATAGGGGATATCTCCAGCGAGCTTTTCCAGATGATGAAAAGAGCAAGCGAGCGGCTGCGTCATCTCTCGAAGGATCTCATCGTCCTCGCCCGTATCGAGGATCCCGAATCGGAGCTGCACCGGACCGAGGTCGACCTGAAAGAAGTGGTGTCCACGGTGGTAGCCGAGTATGAGCCCCTGGCCAGGACCAGGCAGATAACCATAGATATGGAGCGATTTTGCGATGCCAGCATCGAAGCTCATGAAGAATCGATTTATGAGATTTTCAACAATCTAATCGACAATGCCATCAAGTACAGCCCGGACGCGGGCAAGGTGAGCATCAGCGCCGAGATCAAGGAGCAGGCTCTGATCATCACGGTCTCGGATACCGGTCATGGGATACCATCGGCCAGCATCGATCACATTTTCGATCGTTTCTACCGGGCCGATGATTCACGCACCAGCTCGGTGGGTGGCTCCGGTCTCGGCCTGTCCATCGTCAAGGCTGCCGTGGAGAGGCATGGCGGCAGTATAGCGGTGGAGAGCGTCGAGGGTGAAGGGACCACTTTCCTGATCAGTCTTACGATGTAACGAATCGCTTGATGATCACAAGACGGTCACAATGCGCTGTTAACGTAAGAATCGTCAACAGCACCGGCTATCCGGACCCTTTAAGGAAGTTACTCGAAAAGATGCGGTAAGACCCCGGATAAGGGTCTTACATTATCGAGGAACAGCATTATGCAAGCGACAGCGCAAGAAACGAGCCGGGACGCAGGGCGCAGACCTCGCACAACAGACGACTTCGACAAGGTCCAGAATCAGGACAAGCCCCAGAACGGCCTGGCCGGGCTGAAATACTGGCGTCAGGATATGTTCGCCGGTTTCATCGTCGCTCTGGTGTCGGTACCCCTGTCCCTGGGCATCGCTCTGGCTTCCGGCGCACCGCCCATCTGCGGTATCACCTCCGAGATTATCGCCGGTCTCATCTTTCCTGTTCTGGGCGGCGCTTATGTGACGGTGAGCGGTCCGGCAGCCGGTCTGGCACCGGTGCTCTTCGCTTCCATCTCGGCTCTCGGTCACGGCAATATGGAAACCGGTTACCGGATGGTGCTCGGGGTGATCATGATCGCCGGTATCGTGCAGATTCTTCTAACCTACCTGAAAGCAGCCAAGTTCAGCTATCTGCTGCCGCGCTCCGCCATCTCCGGCATGCTTGCCGCTATCGGTCTTTTGATCATAGCCAAACAGATACCTAATTTCATCGGTCATAAATATGACGCCCATGAGTTCTTCCCGATCATCGTCGAGACTCCTTCCCGTCTCGCGGTCATGGACTGGTCGGTTTTCTCGACCTCGCTTATCTGCCTGGCTCTTCTATTCGTGCTCCCCAAGCTCAAGATGCCTGTGATCAAACATATACCTGCCCACCTGGCGGTGGTCATGGTCGGTATCGCACTGGGCCAGCTCTTTCATCTCAGCCCGGCGATGCTGGTCGATATTCCCAGGGAACTCACCAACAGCATCGTATTCCCGGACTTCTCAATGCTGTTCAGCGATCTGACCCTGATTCCCACCATCGTCCTGGCTGTTTTCGCCCTCACTTTCGTGGACGGAACCGAGTCCCTGGCCACTATCAGGGCGGTGGATCAGCTCGACCCGCACAGACGCAAGTCGAATCCGCACAAGACCCTTTTCGCCATGGGCGTCTCCAATATCTGCTCCAGCCTGATCGGCGGTCTGACCATCATTCCCGGGATTATCAAAAGCAGCACCGGCATTGTCGCCGGGGGCAAGACCGCATGGGTGAACTTCTATAACGCGATTTTCCTGATTCTCTTTCTTCTGGTCTTCGGCGATCTGATCCGGCTCATTCCCATCGCCTGTCTTTCGGCGGTGCTGGTCCATATCGGTTATAAGCTCGCCGGTCCTCACAAATGGCAGGAAGTCTTCGATCTCGGCTTCGATCAGGTCCTGATCTTTACTTCCACAGTGGTGGCGACCTTGATGAGCGACCTTCTGGTTGGTATCGGTGTCGGTATCGCCATTAAAATCGCCATTCTCATGTATTACTCCATGCGCGCCCATGCCGATCACCTGCATGGTAGTCACGATTTCCTGCAGTCGCTCTACTGCTCGTTCGTCAGCCTCTTCAAGAATCCGATAAGCGATGTCAAACGTTACGGCGAGCGGGCCGAAGTGGTTTTCACCGGACCGGTCACCTGTTTCAACAATCTCGGGGTCCGCTCGGTCCTCGAGGATGTCGTCCGTTATCACAAAGACGTGAGGCTGTGCATGGCTTCTTCCGTAGCCATCCTCGACCATTCAAGCAGCGTCTATCTCGACACCCTCAAAAGAGACTGCGCCCGTCTCGGTCTGGCAGAGCTCTCCACCGAGGGACTGGAAGATCTTCCCTGCTGCAGCAAGAACGTAACTTCGCTGCGACATCGGGTGTTTACCTGAACCGGATCACCTATACTGACCCGGATGAAAGTCGCTTTTTTCGTTACTGATCTGCAGAAAGAGCAGCACCAGTATTCCACCTATCGCCTCGCCCACCGCCTGCGCCAGTGCGGGCACCAGGTCTTTCATACCTCTGCCTCCGACATGACCTACCGCAGGGACGGGATTTTCGCTATCCGGACATGGCGTGTCCCGGCCGGTCCCTGCAAGAGCCCCCGGGCTTATTTCGAGAAGCTCCTCAGTGACGGTATCAGGGAGGAGACGGAGGTTGCGGATCTGGACATTCTCATGCTCCGGAGCGATCCGTCCCTCTCGCAAGAGCAGACCGGCTGGGCCGCCACCATGGGCATAGAGCTTGGGCGTCTGGCCAGGGAGATGGGAGTCGTGGTCCTCAACAATCCGGACGGTCTCAATCGGGCTCTCAACAAAATGTATCTGCAGCACTTTCCGGAGCGGGTGCGACCCCGTGGAATCGTCACCATGAGCCTCCAGGATATAGAGGAGTTTGCCGCCGGGCTTCCCGGGGATCTCATCTTGAAACCTGTGCAGGGCTCGGCAGGCAAAGGGGTATTTTTCGTCAGCAGGGGAAAGCGGGAGAATCTCGCTCAGATAGTCCAGGTCCTTTCCCGGGACGGCTATATCGTCGCCCAGGAGTATCTTCCCGAAGCCGAGGAGGGCGACACCCGTCTCTTTCTGGTCAACGGCAGACCTCTGATGCGCAATGGCAGATATGCCGCCTTCCGGCGCCTGAGAAAAGGCGAGGATGTGCGCAGCAATGTTCATGTGGGCGGCAAGATAGCCCGGGCCGAGATCACCCCTGCTATTCTCGAGGTGGTGGAGGTGGTCCGACCGCGGCTAGTCAGTGACGGAATGTTCTTTGTCGGTCTCGATATAGTTCGGGACAAACTCCTCGAGATCAATGTCTTCTGCCCCGGCGGTCTCGGGAACGCCCAGCGTCTCGAGGGGGTGGATTTCGTCCCGGAGATAGTCCGGCTCCTGGAGCGCAAGATCCGTTCCTGCTCCTACTATCGGGAGCGCTGGTATCACCTGGACTCGACCATGCTCTGAGATTTTTCTCGGGAAAACAAACTTTACCCGCTTCGATTCCTCACAGAAGGCTCACAGATCCCGTCTAGAGTTTTACAGTCGGCCCCCGGGGCCGCCTACCGAAACAGGAGTGGACTCAATATGTTGAAGAATCTCGTCGCCTCGCTTCTCGCCCTCGTCGTCTTCGCCGGTATGGTGAGCGTTCCTGCCGCTTCCGCCAAAGATGAGAAGCCTGCCAAGACCAAAACCGTGAAGACCAAGAAGAAAAAAGAAAAGAAAGCCAAGAAAGAAGAAGCTAAAGACAGCGCCAGCGAGCAATCCTCCGAAGCCGAAGGCGGCTCCGAAGAAGCTCCTGCCGGCGACGCCGAGTAAGGAACTCGAGCTTTTCGATAAAGGTGCCGTGCCTCTGGCGCGGCACTTTTGTTTAGTGCTAAAGTGCGCTGAAAGCTCCAAATTCTGTCGAGGAAGTGCTGCCTGCGGTGGCCAAAATACTCCTAGTCGAGGACGAGAAAGATCTGAGAAGCCAGATCGCCGACTGGTTCAAGCGCGATTGCTATCTGGTGGAGCAGGCCGGTGACGGGAATACAGCCCTGGATCTGCTGAGCGCTTCCACTTATGACGCTATTGTTCTGGACTGGATGCTTCCCGGTCTCGACGGTATCGGGATCTGCCGGGACCTGAGAGCCAGGGGCGACCGCACTCCGGTGATCATGCTGACAGCCAGGTCTTCGGTGGAAGACATGGAGCATGGTCTCGACTGCGGTGCCGACTACTATCTCAGGAAGCCGGTGTCTTTGAGGGAGCTTTCCGCCAGTGTCAGGGCTGCTATCAGGCGCGGATCCGAGACAACCGTGACCGAGACCCTCGGCGCTTGCGGTCTGAGCCTGGATCCTCAGGCCCGGCAGGTTGTGCGCGATGGCATCGAGATCAAGCTCGAGCCAAAAGAGTTCAATCTTCTCGAGTTTCTCCTGCGCAACCCCAACCGGGTCTTTTCTCCCCAGGCGATCATCGAGCGGGTCTGGCCGTCCGAGTCCATGGTTTCCCCGGATGCCGTGCGCACCTGTGTGAAGAGCCTGCGCTCCAAGCTCGGCAGCCGCGGTGAGGATTCGATCATCAAGAATGTCCGCGGGGTCGGCTACAAGCTGGAAACGAAATGGTGAAGTCTCAGCGTCTGCGCCTCACCGCGCAGTTCGTTGCCACGACATTCTGTATCTATATCGGCCTTTTCGGTCTCGGTCTGATCATCTTCAAGTCCGCCCTGACCAGCTCCCTGGACAGCCAGATCGAGACCCTGCTCAGCCAGGTCTCCGATGAGGTGGAGTACGACGGCCAGAGACTCAGTATGACCAAGCCCCGCCGTCTCACCCGCAAGCAGCCCATGGGGGTTCTGGCGGCGGTTGAGCTCTTCGACCGGGACGGCAGGATTATCCAGAGCTATGGCACCCAGGGAAGCCGCGAGCTGGTGGATACACTCGACGACTTCAAGCTCGGCAGCCTCTCCATGCGCTCGCGCTCTCTTTCTCTGAGCTCGGAGGAAGGCGAGCATGTGGGCTATCTGCAGATCCAGCTGCCCACCACCCTCAGGGACCGGGCCGTGAGCAATTATGCCACCACCATGGGCGTGACCGCTTTTCTGGGTTTCATCGCCCTGTCAATTGCCGGCTATGTTTTCGCCCGGCGCACCACCAGACCGATCGAGGCTTCCTACCAGATGCTCAGGCAGTTCACAGCCGACGCCGCCCACGAGCTCAACACGCCGGTGGCTACCATCGCCGCGGCGGTGGAGAATCTCAAAGAAGAGCTCGAGCCGGAAAGCGAAGCCGGCTCGAGACTGCTTGTTATCGAGCGGGCAGGCGCCCGGATGGACAAGCTGGTTCAGGACCTGATGCTTCTCATCCGCCTGGGCGCCGAAGCCGAGCGGCGACTGAGGGAGCCGGAGACCTTCGATCTCAAGATCCTGGTGGAGGAGAGCCTCGCCGATTTCGCCGATCTCTATGCCCGGCAGAGCCTCGATCTGGCTGCCGAGAATCTCGACTCCGTGAAGATTACCGGCTTCCGCGACAATCTCGGCCGTCTGCTCTCCAACTTGCTCGATAACGCCTTGAAGTACACTGGTAGTGGTGGCAAGGTGAGGGTCGGTCTCAAGAGCGAAGGGAACGGGGCACGTCTTTTGATAAGCGATACCGGAGCCGGTATTCCGGCGGAGAGCCTGCCCGAGATCTTCAATCGCTTCTACCGGGTGGACAGGGCGCGATCAAGCATGGAAGGCGGCAGCGGGCTCGGGCTCGCCATAGTGAAAGCGATCGTGGATCTGCATGGCGGTCAGATCGAAGTGGAGAGCTCTCCGGGCAAAGGCACTACTTTTTCTATCTATTTCCCCTGCAATCGTGTTTGATGATGGAAGAGCCCGAGTTAATCGCCGATCGATAAAACAGTGCCTGACCGGCAGGCTGCCTGTCGAGGGCGACACGCTTTTTGCCGTTCTCGAGGGGCACCGGAGCCGGATCCCTTTACCGATGTCTCTGAATCATGAAAGCAAGAGGGCTGCTATCGCCGCGCAAGAGATTGTCTCGAAAGCTCTTTCCAAGGACCCAGATTCGCGGATCCAGAGTATGGGAGAGCTCAGGGACGCCCTGCTCGATCTGGCCGATCTGATCACCCGGGAAAGAGAGGCGGCGGATACGAAGCCCGGCGGGGCGAAGCACCCTGTCGTCAGCAAAGGGATTGTCATCCTGATTCTCGGGATTCTGGTAATCACCGGCAGCGGTCTTGCGGTCTGGCGGCAGGTCTCGAGTATCAAGCCCGTGGCCGAGCCGCCACAATCCATGCCCTATGTGGATGCCCCCAAGAAAGACATGTATCCCGGCAAATCCGATGATATCCTGGGAACCTGGCTGGAAAAATATGCCCCCGCCGACAACGAGATGTTCCAGTGGAGCCTTTCAGGAGTCCAGAACTGCGACCTGGAGGTGGAGAAGGCTGTCCGGGGCGGCCAGATCCGCAGGAAGGTCTTCGTCGATTTCGCCGATCTCAGCGACAGGGGGCTCGAGCTTATGAAGGCCTGGCCTTTGAGCGCTCTGGGTCTGCGTCTCACCGAAGTAACCGATGCCGGCCTTCTGGAGATAGGGAAATTCGCCGATCTCGAGTATCTCAGCCTGATCCAGCCAGGCAGCACCGTCTTCCCTGGGTATTGCCTTCCTGCCGGGCGCTTCCCGGCTCAGGACCGTTCTTCTGGGCGGCAACTGGGTGGACGATGCGGTGATGGCTGTGTTGAGCCGTTCGTCATCCGTGCAGGAGGTGATGCTGGAGGATTGCCGCAACCTGTCTGCCAGGGGCTTTCACATGCTGGCCTCGATGAGGAGCTTGAAAAGGATCAGGATCTATCGATGCCGTAATCTCAATGGCGCCGCTTGCGATAAATTTCGCAAGGGCCGCCCGGATGTGCTCGTATTGCAGGCGAAAAGTCCGGCTCCATCGACACCTTGAGACCTGGGTACCAAAAGTTCACAAATATTTCATATCTTTAATCCACACCTCAGACCCCAGAAAATCTTAGTAGGTTCGTTTTAGCCGCGAGCATACTCGTCAGAGTTTCGTTTTTCCGCGAGATACGCATATGGGGTCGACATCAACAATCCATGGCGTGCCGGCGGGATCGACGGATCTCAAGATAGTCGGTATCGAGCAAGCCCGGCGCAAGAAGCGCCGGATACCGGAGCAATCCGGCTCTCGTTCGGATGTCTCCTATCCTTATGTATGTGCAGCCTGGGTGGAGAACTCCATCCCCTGCACGATTCGTGGCGTCGGTCTGAACGCGCCGGTGCTCTCGGTGATCTATCCGGGAACCGCAGAGAGGCGAAAACGCCGGCAGTTTTTCTACGAGCTCGACCGGCTGGTCCGGGTCGAGACTGTCAACGGTGACGACCCGGTGATTTTCGAGCGCGATCCATTGACCGGAGCCTGGTTCATGGTGGCCGGCGGGATCAAAGCGCGGATGCCCGGAGCCGTCAGAGTCTCGAGCGACGGCATCCTGCACGTGCAGGCGGACGGACGCGGTCTCTGCCGGGAAGAGCACCCCGACGGCAGTGTCGTTCTCAATGAGAGCTGTCAGGATTGCACCGCCGGTGATATCGGCATGCTTTCCATGGTCGGCCATGACCTGCGCTCGCCTCTCATGTCGGTGCAGGGACTGTTGACTCTTCTCAGCTCCGGAGCCCTGGGGCAGATCTCGGAAAAGGCCCGTGACCGGATTACGGGAGTAGAAGCGGATCTCAGTCGATTGATTCGATTGATCAATGATTTGCTCGATGCCGAGATGCAGGCCAGCGGCCGCCGCCATATGCGCTTCGAGACCCTCAGTGTGCGCGAGCTTTTCGACGCCGTCAGCTGGGCTCTATCCGGGCTCGCCGATATGAGCCGTATCGAGCTGGTTACCGCCGAAAGCGAGCTCGAGCTCCTGGCCGATGCCGATTCTCTGATCAGAGTCCTGGTGAACATCACCGCCAACGCTATCAAGCATTCGGGACCGGGCTCGCGGGTCTGCCTCTCGGCTCAAGACCGGGACGGCATGGTCGAGATCAAGGTGCAGGATTCAGGCACCGGCATCAAGACCGGCGATCAGGAGAGGATCTTCCAGCTCTGGCAGAGAGGGGACGGCGAAGGCAGCACCGAAGGCTGGGGTCTCGGTCTGGCCATAGCCAAGTCCATTGTCGAGGCTCACGGCGGCACAATAGGATGTACCGGACGCCAGTCGGGCGGATGCACCTTTTTCGTGCGGGTGCCCCGGGAAGAGTTATCCCGGACAGGATCCCAGGAAGAGCCCGGGGAAATCTCGACTCTCAATCAAGCTGTTTGAATCGCCAGCTCGTCGGCGCCGCTGCGCTTCACGCTGAAATTGAAGAGAGCCTGGCAGAGAGATAGCTTGCCGGCTTCCAAAAGCTGGTGCAGAACCAGGGCCGAGTCGATGTATTGCGATTCTTCCGGATTGGTCTCTTTGAGGATGAAGCGAAGCGTGCCGGTATCGCTCAGGGCCTTTTTGGTGGCGTTCTTGAGGACGTCTTCCTCGCTGGCATCGCCCCAGCTGCCGGCATGCTTGAGCACCACCGAAGCGAGACGTGGTTGATCGAGGATCTTCTCGAGAATGAGGGCGACTTTCTTTCTCGACAGGTATCCCGAAAGCCTGAGGAAATCGTAAAAGGTCACCCGGGATTCGTCTGCCTGACTGACCAGGGTTTCCCCTTCTTCGAGCTCCAGCTGTCCGGACTCCTGCTTGATTGCGTTCTTGATGATCTCGGATGCTCTGGGTAAATTGATACGATTGGACCAGAGCATAGACTGCAGGCGAAGCGACAGGCTGAGCAGATCCTTCGAGAGAATCCCCCTGTCCATGAGGTGCTCGCCGAGAAGCTTTCCGCTATTGCTGGCTTCCTTCGCCTCTCTGGACATCTGCTCGTCGTCTGCCACCCCTGCCACTACCAGCAGTTCGCCGAGCTTGACCCGAACGCTGTTGGCGGGCTGCATATTGGTGGCGGTCTCATCGGCCGAGCTCGCTTTCATCAGCCGGGCTATGACTTTGCCTCGATCGACGAAGCCGGCTCTCAGCTCACGCTGGAGAGCCAGGGTGATGCGGAGATAGTCGTCGGTGATCCGGTTCATCAATATAAAAACCTGACCGAGCGGGAGACCACTGTTGTCGGAGATGGTCAGACCGAGATCGAGCTGCTTCTGGTCGATTCGTTTCGCTTCGGTGAGAAGCTCGCCCAGGCGAGAGCCTCTGGTGGCGGTGGCGTCGACGCCGAGCGAGATAAGGGCATCGGCGAAACTCCAATTCTGCTGCTGGACTATCTCGATGGCTTTGCGAGCCTGGCCGAGCTCGATCAGATGATCGCGAAGCATTGACTGGGCTTCCACCACGCTTCGCACGATCACTTCGGATACATAGTCGAGCATTACCAGGGTCCGGCCCAGAGGCAGGGTCGTCAGGGCCGAGAGCCGCGCCGCTCTCTCCACGGCTGTGGTGGTGGTCACCCCGAAACTGACCAGGAGCTGTCCCAGTCTGTAATCCGATTCGCTCAGTCCATTTTGAATCCCGTTTTGCACTTTATATCCTCGATTGAGTTTTGATATCGAAAGACGAGGAACGCCTGGCGTGATGCCGGATCCGGCAGAGCAGCTTCACCTGACTGGTGAGTGCCGGAGCATTCCTTTGTATATCAGCGGATTCCAGGGGGAGATTCTACTGAATCAAGTTTGGCCTATAATGAACTTATACTAAGGGCGGGCCTGGTCCCTGCCTTCATTATTTTCTTCCTGCTTTCCAACCTGGTCCTCTTCCCCGATCAGGTCGCAGGGCTCAAGGGCAGTGCCTGAGGGCGGCGGCCGGAAGATAAAGAGAAGCTTCAGCGCTCTTTGAAAGAGCACCAGTAGATAAGCTTTAATCGACTTCATGGGCTTCACTTATGTATAAGAACAGAAAGTTCATACTCAATTTTCTCTTTCGGATCATACCGATCATCCTTTTCATCGCTACTCTGCTGCTCGTGCTCTTGAGCCAGGGAACAAAATACCTTTTCGGTCCTTCCTAATAACCGTCCTGTCCGGATAGAACAGATAACAACAACGGGCCTGCGGCCTCTAGAAAGTTTGAGTCAATCTATGGAAGCACCACAATCGGTATCTTATCAGACGCTCCTCGCCTATCTGGAGGATCGCCTCTGGATCGACGCGGAGCCTGATCAGTTCGCCTATCTTGTCGATCTGGTCGATGATCTGTATTGCCGGGTCGAAGCAGCCGAGGTCGCCAGGTTCTCAGGCAGCTTGAAATCAGGCAGCTTGAAATCAGGCAGCTTGCAGGACGGCCCGGCCTACCATCAGGGAAGATTTTGAAATAGAATCTTGGAATGGTCGATCATCGTATCTCCTTTCCCACCGCTGACTATTGCGTGACTTTTCCCCGGCAGTTTCTCTGGGGCGCCGCCACGGCTTCTTATCAAATCGAGGGCGCCTGGGATCGGGACGGCAAGGGCGAATCGATCTGGGACCGCTTCAGCCATACCCCTGGAATGGTCAGGGACGGTGATACCGGCGACATCGCCTGCGATCACTACGATCGTATGGAAGAAGATGTGAAAGTCATGAGACAGCTCGGTCTCAAGGCTTATCGGTTCTCGATCTCCTGGCCCCGCGTCATGCCCGGTGGCTCCGGCCCGGTCAATCTGAAGGGGCTCGATTTCTACGATCGTCTCGTAGAGAGATTGCTGGAAGCCGATATCGAGCCTTTCGTCACCCTCTATCACTGGGATCTGCCGCAGCGGCTCCAGGATATCGGCGGCTGGGTCAACAAGGATATCGGCGCCTATTTCGCCGACTACACGGCGGTGGTGGCTCGCCGGCTCGGGGATCGGGTAAGCAACTGGATCACCATCAATGAGCCCTGGTCGATCTCGTACTATGGCCATCTCACAGGCGAGCATGCGCCCGGTCTCAAGAACAGGCGTATCGCTCTTATGGTGGCGCACCATTTGCTAGTCGCCCATGGTCAGGCGACAAGGACCCTGAGGGAGAACAATCCCCTGGCCCAGGTGGGCATAGCCCTCTGGATGAGACAGTTCGAGCCCGCCGACGGGAGCCCGGAGGCATCGGCCATGGCCCGCCGAAAGTGGGAGGAGGAGGTCGGCTGGTTTCTCGATCCGCTCTTCAAAGGCCACTACCCTCCTGAGGCCTGGGCGAATTTCGGTGCTGACGTGCCGGAAGTGAGACCCATGGACATGGCCACCATCTGCCAGAACCTCGACTTTCTGGGAATCAACTATTACACCCGGGCGGTGATCTCGAAAGAGGGCGAAGAAGTCCGCCAGGACAAATCCGTCTACACGGAGATGGACTGGGAAGTGAGCCCGGAGTCCCTGAAGGATCTCTTACTGCGTATATCCGATGAATATCATTTGCCGCCTATTTATATCACCGAGAATGGTGCTGCTTTCGAAGATCGGGTAGAGAAGGACGGCACCGTATCTGATGAGTCCAGAAGGCTCTATCTCAAGGAGCATCTCCTCAACACCCGTATTGCCATGGAGCATGGTGCCAGGGTGAAAGGCTATTTTGCCTGGTCTTTGCTCGACAACTTCGAATGGGCTCATGGATACTCGAAACGCTTCGGCATAGTCGGGGTGGATTACAAGAGCCAGAAGAGGACCATCAAGGAAAGCGGCAACTGGTACGCGGAAGTCGCTCGCAACAATGGTTTTGCGGCAGAGAAGGCTGAGTACGAGCGGGTTGTCACCGCCGGCTCGAGCGCTTGATTAGCTCGCCGCAATATTTGAGAAATCTAAGAGACGCCGGGAGAAGTTAAACATTCCTGAATGGCCAATGAAAACCGGCCTTCAAGCTCATATACTTGTCTTCGACCCGGACTTGACAGCTTTACCTGAAGCTCCGGCGTTTTCAACTGGGAATCCCCCTGGTCTCGATCCCAAGCTGGTGCGTAATGTCCAATCTTCAAACTTCGCTTTCTTATTTCATCGATATCCAGAAGGGCGAGCGACTCAAGACGGGTCTGATGTTCTTGTGGTTCTTTCTTTTTATATGTGTTTACTATGTTTTGCGTCCCGTCCGTAGAGGTCTGGTTCTGGATGGCCTCGGCAACGAGAACATGCCTTTCATTTATATAGGCACGGCGCTTGTCACCGGGGTTGTGGTCTATATCTATGCCAAGTTCGCCCACCTCCCCAGAAAACCGCTGATCTCGAGCATCTACGGGATATTCATCGTCAATCTCCTGGCCTGGTGGTATCTCTTCCAGAGCCCCACCGGTCTCACCTCCGGCGTCTTCTGGGTCTGGCTCGATGTCTTCTCGATCATGGGTGTCACCCTCTTCTGGATGTATGCCAATGATGTCTTCGACTCGAGCAGCGCCAAGCGTCTTTTCGGGATCATCGCCGGCGGAGGCGGGCTCGGCGCCGTTCTTGGCAGCTCCATCACTGCCGGTCTCGTGCAGTCAATGGGCTCCATCAATATGCTCCTGGTGGCTGCCGTCCTGGTGGCTCTCACCCTGGGGATTTTTCTTCTGATCGAGAAGCTCAATGTCAAGAACGAAGTCAAAAAGCCTGCCGGCAAGGGCGACGACAAGTACAACCTCGACAACGTCAAGAGCGTTTTCGCCGAGATCTTCGGTAACCGCTTCCTGCTCTTCCTCACCCTGGTGGTCTGTTTCGAGCGCATCACCCCGGATCTGATCCAGTATCTCTATCACGAGGTCCTCAACACTATGGCCACCGGCAGCGATGCCATCGCCGCCATCGACGCCAACCTCGAGAGATGGAGAGGGATCGCCGAGTTCGGGGTGGAGATCTTCCTGGTGGCTGCTGTGATGCGCCGCTTCGGGACCGGTTTTTCCCTGGCTTCCTCCGGTCTGGCTATCGCGGGCAGCCTCCTCTGCTTCGCCATTTTCGCCAATCCGCTCATCGTGGTGGCGATTTTCCACGCCGACGAGTCGATCCGTCATTCCTGGTTCAAAGCTGCTAAAGAGCTCACTTACACAGTGCAGAGCCGGGAGATTCTCTACCGGGTCAAGCCAATCATCGAGATGTTTTTCTATCGCTTCTCCCGTGGTATAGCCGGGGTGATCATCTTTCTGGTGGTGAGCGTTTTCGGTCTTGGCACTGCGGGGATCCTGGCGGTGGGCGGTCTAGCCGGCCTGGCCTGGGCTTATTTCGGCTGGCAGCTCCACAGCGAGTTCCGCCGTCTCGAAGTGAAGACCCAGATCGAGCGTGCTTTCGCCGACGGTCAGGTGACCGCTGTCTCGAGTCCGGACAAAGAGAAAATCTCCGTCTGACCGGTGCTCTCCCGGGCAGGCTAAAATGGCCTGTCATGGAAATCAGCAAGAGGCACATCACATCACCTGATCGCTGCGGCTATCTTCCGGACCGGAAGTGGCGCCTCGAATACAATTTCGTCTCGGCTTTGAGCCCGGAAGAATACCAGTCCCTCATTGAAAAGGGCTGGCGAAAATACGGTCATGCTCTTTTCCGCCCGGTCTGCCGGGACTGTCGTGAATGCAGACCGGTGCGGGTGCTCTGCCTGGAGTTCGAGCCCAGCCGCAGCCAGAAACGAACCCTGGAGAAAAACCGCGACATCGAAGTGGTGGTCTCGGAGGCTGCGCCGAACCGCGATATCTTCGAGCTCTATCTCCGGCATCATGAAAGCAGATCGGCTCTGGTGGGCTGGCCGGAGCCAGATTTCCTGGGCTCCATGTCGCACCTGTCGACCATGGTGGACAATCCCTTTGCCATCGAGCAATGGTGCCACTATCTAGACGGCAGGCTCGTCGGCACCTGCTATGTGGATCCGCTGCCGGCGGGACTTTCGGCGGTCTATTCATTCTATGAGCCCGAGCTCCCGGAGCGCTCCCTGGGTACCTGGATGATTCTCTCTCTGATCGAGCGATGCCGCAGTCTCAATCTCCCGCATCTCTACCTCGGCTATTTCGTGGAAGGCTGCCGCTCCATGAGCTATAAGAAGAAATTTCTCCCCCAGGAGATCCAGGATCTCGAGGGCAACTGGCAATTGTTCTCCAGGTGAGTCCCTCATGAAATCCGTCCGGGGACTGGTTCAAAATCATTCAAGCAGATGATAAAGAGTCATCCCGGGATGATCGAGAATTGGCCTGTTAATTTCCCATAGAGGACCAGCCATGAAAACATACGATTCCGGCGACCGCTTGCCCGATGAATACAAGAAGGCGCTCATCGACCTGCTTGCCTTTCAGGCGGACTCAGAGTTCGCCGGGGGGCAGCGCGTGGCTGAGAACATGAAATACGCCACCAGACCCGAGGAAGCGTACCGGCTTGCCAAAAAACACATGGAAGAGATCGGGCATGGCTGGTATTGCTACGCTATCCTCGAGCCACTGGGCATCGATGTCAACGCCCGGGTTCAACACCTGGTCGAGAATCCGGACAATCCGGATCCCTCGAAAGTGCGGGTCATCAATGGCTTCCGCAAAGAGAACTGGTCTTTGATGTTCGACAGCTGGGCCGATGTCGCCATGTTCTCCACCGTGGTAACACCGGCTGCGGTGGCGTTCCTCGGCCAGTACAGAGAGTCTTCCTATATTCCCTGGCGCAAGGTGAGCGAGCGTATCTGGCAGGAAGAGAAAGGCCACCTGGCATTCGGTGTCTGGGCCGCGCGCCGGGTCATCGAGTTCGACGGCGATGAGGGCCGGGCCAGGCTCCAGGCAGCGGTGGAGAAATTCATGAAGATGGGTCTCGGTTTTCCGGGCCGCCCGGACGACGAAAGCGAGCACTTCGGGAAATATTTCGAATACGGACTCAAGGTGAAGTCCGCCCAGCAGATCCAGGACGAGTATATGGAGATCGTCAGCGAGCGTCTCAACGAGCTGGAGCTCGAGATTCCCAAAAATGTCGAGCCGGACTATGACATGCGCTTCGGCTATGCAACCGCGAAAGCGGAGGATGCCAGTCTATGACCACCGATGCCGAGTTCCTGGAGTGCCTGGAGCGGGGAGAGCGGGTCGTCGATATCGCCGCCGCCTCCAAGAGCTACCAGCGCCTGGTCAGCGGTCTCATGCTCCAGTTCGCCGATTCCGAGCTGGCGGGCTCGGCCGCCTATTCGGACTCTGTCAAGTTCGCTCCCGGCCTCTCCGAGCGAATCGATGTCGCCACCATCGCCAGAGACAAGATGGTGACTGCCCGCCGCACTTACGAGCTGATAAGCGAATTCGGGATCAACCTCGAGAAGTATTTCAGCTCGCACAACTGGGAAGCCAGGGTGAGCCGTTATACGGATCTCGGCTATTCCCGGGCTTCCGCCGACCGCCGGCTCAACGCCCTGATGTACCCTCTTGAGGGCTTCGCCGACATGGCTGTATTCACCTATCTGATGGCAGCCATGACCGTGGTCCAGCTGGAGGACTTCTTAGATTCGAGCTATGAGCCCTGGGCGAAGCTCTGCCAGGCGTTTCTTCTGCAGGAGACCAATCACAAAGAGCTCGGCAGGCAGTTCATTCTCGGTCTGCTCACCAGGCAGGCGGCAAGCCGGCTTTCTCTGCAGGCTTCTCTAGATTACTGGCACCTGCGGGTGGCTCAGTCTTTCGGTCCCGATGACAGCGAGGGCAACGAGCAGTATCGCAGCTTCAAGCTCAAAGCCCGGCGCAATAGAGAAGCGCGCCTGCACTGGCAGGAGGAGATTGGCTCCACCTTGAGCGAGCTCGGTCTGGAGCTTCCGGATTCCAGGCAATCGGTGGGTAGATGAGACAGCATGTCACCGATCCCGAGATGTGCATTCAGTGCTCGGCTTGCGAGATGGCATGCCCGGTGAGAGCAATCGAATGTATTCTCGGCCGGTACTGTATCGACCACGATCTCTGCAAAGACTGCGGCAAGTGCATCAGGGACTGCCCCACCGGGGCGGTGGACTGCTTTATCGAAGTGAAGCGGATCTACGACCAGGAAGAGCAATCCACCTGGACGGTCTTACCTTCCGAATAATCGCTTGAACATACCGGTCTCTCCCCGGCGAAATTGCCAGGGCGGGGTCGGATCCGGATCGGACCAGAGACCCAGGTGCCGGGACCGGGCCAGGATCTCCCGGGTGGCTATCTGAATCTCTTCCGGCGCATACTGGCGCGACCACCAGGCAAGGCCGTTGCTGACCAGGAGATAGTTGAGGATGTCGCCGTTGTTCAGCTGGACATAGCCCACTGTCCGCCCGTAACGATCGCGGTCCACAGAAGTCACCTGGACTTTGCGGTTGAGGGCGATGGAGGCGGTGAATTCGGTGGCTTCTTTGCCGAAGGGCTGAAGCTTCTCCGGGCAGTCTATACCGAAGAGTCTCACCCGGAGCCGGGAGTCTCCGCACTTGATGGTGATGGTATCACCGTCTGCGATACCAACTACTTTGCCCTTGAGGACGAGATTCGTGTCCGCCGGAACGGCGAATTGAAAGAAGCCGAAGAGAAACGCGATCAGTGCGATCGTGTATTTGGTGAGCCTTTTCATGTTGCCAAGCTCCTTTCTGGCATGACTCTAATCGATCAAGCCCTGCTTGGCAAGCGGATCTCCGTTATCAGCCTCATTCAGAAGCGCTGCACGACGGTGGTGACATAAGGTCCGAACTTATGCGCATCCAGCTCGCTGAGCCGGCTGAGAGCTTCCGGTCTGTCTTTCAGGTAGGCATCTAGAAAGGGCAGAGTGAGAGACATGACATAGTTGATTCTCTCTTTCCTGCCTGGAGTCTCGAAAGGCCTCTTGCCGATTCCGAGAACCGAGAGCAGATTGTCACCGGGCATCTCGGCGCCGTCAACCGGGCTCACTCTGACGCCTTGATTTTCGACGGGGTCATCTCTGTCTCGCCCTCTTCCGAATCGGGGAAGGCGGACCGGTGAAAGAGAAAGGTTCGATCCCCGGAGAGCTTTTCGCATCTGGGCGAAGGACGGTCGGGGGATGACCGCCCTGTTAAGATCCACGCAGACCAGAAGACCGTCCTTGTCCTGCCGGGCAGCCAGGGCATTGCTTATTTTCTGCCGGTTCTTCTCGGCGCCGCTATTCTCGGCTGCTATATCGAGAACCATCATGGGTTTGTCAATCTTCTCGAAATCGAAGGAGCGATGCTCCGGCGAGCGAGACCTTCTATAATGCAATCTGCCTGTGATGGAGACGATCGCTTTGAGCCGCTCGTCCCGGCATTGGCAAGCCAGGGTCTCGGTGCTTCTGGCGCCTTCGAGGTGACCGACCAGGGCGACTCTTGTCGTGTCGGTCTTCTGTCTCAGTCCGGGGAGTCCATCGGCAAGCAAATCGATGGACTCGAGAACCGTGTCGAGATCGGATGATCTTCTCTGAAGCTCTTTCGAGCTGACTTTATGGAGACTGGCGATTTTGAAGACCGAGACCTTCTGACCGGGTTCGATCCTGGTGGCCAGAGCATCGTCGTGGCTGGGCAGGATGCATACATAGCCGTGGCTCGCCCAGAAAGCAGCCAGGGGGCGGTAGTCTCTGCCGGAGGCTACGGCCGCATGAGAGACGATCACCACCGGATAAGAGCTGCCTTCCTGAAGCTCTCTGGGATAACAGATCTCCAGCTCGATTCTCTTTTTCTTCCCGCTATCCGAGAGCGAGATGCCGTCCGCCACCTCCACGGTGAGGGGACCGGCATCCGCTTCATCCACCGTCTCCACTCTGGTCTGCACCGAGCCGGAAAGAAGAGTCTCGGCTCCTGCAGCCAGAGGCATGAAGACCAGGGTTAACAGCACAAGAGTTTTCAGCATGCAAATCATATAAAAAGGAATAACCGGCACTCTGGAAAAAGTTGCGCCTTCGGCTCCCAAAAATGTTACCAGTGAGTGGCGCTGTCCTGGACGGTGTTGCTTCCCGAGCGGAAACGATCGGCTGCTCCGTAGTCGCCGCGGGACTCGGCGTCTCTTGCCCGGCGCTCCCAGTCGGGCATGGCGCTCGAGCTATTGCCTCCGCCGCCATCCACAGAATGATTGGAGCTCGGGCTCGATACCGAAAGAAGCCCGTAACGCTTGATGCACTCTTGAAATTCTCTTGCCTGCCTGGCATTGTCTGCCACGAACCATTTGCGTTGCTGCTCTCCGGCGCCCTGGATATGGGAAAGAAGGCTGCGGGCTTTCTCTTTCACTGCCGGGGAGCCGCTTTTGCAGAGAAGAGCGCGTTTGAGAACGATAGTGGCGGCCATATAGTTGTTTTTCGAAGCCAGCATCACAGCATCGAGATAGAACCAGGTGGGATTGTCCGGCTCCACTTTCTGCATCGACTTGTAGAGCTTGTTGAGCTCCATCCTTGCCTGGATCGAGTGAACGTCCCGGGCGCTGTCCGGGATACGCGCGACGATTTTTTTCTGCAATGTGATGGCGCGTCTTCCGATGGTCCCCAGAGAATCTCCCCCCATTCTGACCGAATTGAGAAATGACGGGTCTTTCGAGCAATTGAGAGCCTGTCCGATAGCGGCCCGGTAGCCCCGGGCGGCATCGTCCAGAAAACCCGATTGCTCCTGTTGCCGGGCTTGAATATAAGAGCTCTCGGCGTTCTTCATATAGAGACGCGAATAGCCCGGACTGGCCTGGCAGGCAGGCATCGCAGCAAAGACGAGCGAGAATATGAGAGTTGAGAGAGAAGTGGTCCGGATCATAGTCGTCTCTCGAGAATTCCCAATAGGGTATCACATGCTAAACTGGCAGCCATGAGACTTTCGACCGGAATCGCTTTTTTCTGCTTCTTCCTGCTCAGCCTTGCGCTGCCTGCACTGGCGGGGATCGAGCCGCGCCTCCAGGGGGACTGGATGATGGAGAGCGCCAGTCCTCAGAAGACTGTTTTCCATGTCATGGCGGATGGACGCTACCGGACTACCCTGGGGAGCGCCTCTCTGGAGACAGGCAAGTTCGACGCTCTCGATGGAAAGTGGTCGGTGCGCTCGGATGTCGGTCGAACCGATACAGGCACTTTTTCGCTTCTGGGCGATATGCTTACTCTCAGAAGCAGCGCCGGCATCACCACCCAGTGGAAGCGTGTCGGAGCGGCACCCGGTCCGGGCCTTCAGGCGACGGTCTCGACCGGCTCGACTTATTCTCCGGCTCCGGCGTCGGGATCGGTGCCGACCGCCCCCAGCCTCGACAGCGTCATGAAGGTCGCCCAGACCGGTGCCACCATAGCCAATGCTGCCCGGGGCTTTCGTGGCGGTGTCAAAACCGGCATCGCCGGGATGCTGACGGCGGCGCAGCAAGCTGCTGCCATTAATCAGAATATCCAGAAGTCAACTGTTCCTGGCTCCGGCTCCGTGACCGGGATGGGGACCGGCAAATCGAGTCCTCAGAATTCGAGTTCTCTACAGGATCAGTTCAATAAGGAACAGCTCGGCTCCCTCGCTCCGGCGACCCCGGTCAATGTCAATCCGCAAGCCGACGAGACCACCGAATATGGTGTTGCCTCTTTCGAGACAAGAGCGAGAGGACCCCTGCATGTCACCAGGCTCTCGATCTTCGAGCGCGAAAAGGGCATCACCGAGTACTGACCTAGTTAAGAATCCCGGGAGATTGGACAATGCTTCAACCGGCTTTTCTGAGGAAGCTTTCGCAGTCGAAATCGGTGCTTCTCTGCGGTGCCGGTGGTGGCTTCGATATATTTTGCGGTCTACCGTTGTTCTTTGCTCTGCGGGAGGCGGGTGTCCAGGTGAATCTGGCGAATCTCTCATTCTCGCTCGGGCGGGAAGCGGTGACCGGGCGACGCATCGGAAATCATGTTACGGAGGTTACCGCTTCTTCTTACGGCGATGAATACTATTTCCCTGAGGGATATCTCAGCCAGTGGTTCTGTAGAAAGCGCATGGATACGTCGATCTACTGTATTCCGCCCATGTCGAGCGGAGGTATTCATGAAGCATACATGGATCTCAAGGCTCATATCGGATTCGATACCATTGCCCTGATCGATGGTGGAATCGATTCTGTCTTGCGCGGCGATGAGTCGATGATAGGCACTCCGGTCGAGGACATGTCTTCTCTTGCAGCGGTGGTGAGAATGGAGGACGTATCCAGTATCTTGATATGCCTCGGATTCGGTGCCGAGACCGATGTTTGCCACGCACATGCGTTGGAGACTCTTGCTCATCTGATCAAGTCTAATGCTTTCCTCGGAGCCTCCTCTCTGACCAGCGACATGCCTGAGGTGAAGCTGTTTATGGAGGCGACCGAGTATGTTTTCCAGGAGATGCGAGGTTACGAGAGTGTAATTTGCAGCTCGGTAATCGCAGCCCTGCAAGGAAATTACGGCGACCATCACCATACGAGGAGAACTGTCAGCAGCAGGCTCTGGATCAATCCCCTGATGATCTTCTACTGGGGATTCGATCCGGAGCGGGTAGCTCGTGAAGTTCTATACATGGAAGGCATCAGCCGGGCTGAGTCCCTCGAGGAGGTTTCTAAGACTATCCGTAAATTCCGTGCCGGAATTGCCCTGCGCAGTGTGTCTTCCCTTCCCGTGCGGCCTGGAGAGGAAGATACCGGCTTTCAAAAGGAGTAAGAGATCTCTTTATCTACACCCAGATAGGGATCGGTGAGGTCGGCATGGAGGATGTCCCTGTAGAGCTCTATCTTGATGCTCTCCGGGGTGACCGGGCGGGATTGCAGGATCCTGTGGATTTGCATGCGCCGGCTTGATTCATTGATGCGGCTGTCGGTGAGCAGCTCGCCGAAGATACCGCTGAATCCGACCGGTAGTGTAGCCGGGACCGGCTCATGGGCTTTGCGGAGCTGCTCGCGGTGATAAGCGAACATGGCTTCTTTCCGGCCGCCGGTCTGTGCCAGGGCGCCGGCGATTGCCTCGAGCTGGGCACGATATTGAGCGGGATCATAGATGCCGGGCAGGATGTCGAAAACCATCCCCTGAATCGTACAGATATAGGTCGCGATGTTGCCGTGCAGGGTCCGGGTGACTTTCCTGCCGTTACCGAAATCGATCTCGACTTTCGGGACCGGCCTCACCGAAACCCAGACGGGCTCGAAAGTGGCGTTTATATAATCGGCTATGTCTTTCCTCGAGAACAGCACGGTTCTCGCCAGGCGTGCGTTCGTTCAGCAGAATCGATCGTCGAGGTTGCCCATGAGATGAAAGACCATGACCGGCTTGCCCGATCGGTTGGCGGCCTCGGTGGCCAGCTTCATTTCGGCGTGCCATTTCACCAGACCGGCGGAGACTTTTCCCGGGGCCACTTCCATGGTGCGCTCCCGCAAGAGGGTCTTGACCGGTCGTTCGATGACCATTTTAGACATGTCGGCTGGATTGATAGGCTTCTGATCCCTGGCGAGGACCGGGGTCGTGGTGACAAGAAGCGCCAGAGAGCCTGCTCTCAAAAAGGAATCGAGTTTCATATGAGTCCCCGGATTAAAACGCCGACGATCTCATTTTTCCATTGTCTGAATCTGATCGCTCCGGGGTTTTCCCTGAACTCAGACTTTGATTTTGCCTTTTTTCCTGTCCTTGAGAATTTCACGGGCGGCATTATAGCCCGGTGCCCCCATGACCCCGCCGCCGGGATGAGTGCCCGAGCCGCAGAGATAGAGATTGTCCACCGGAGTGCGGTAACGAGCCCAGCCCGGCACCGGTCTCATGAAGAAGAGCTGGTCGAGACCCATATCGCCATGGAAGAGGCTGCCACCGGTGAGATTGTATTCGGTCTCCATATCCATGGCCGAGATAGCCTGGCGGTGGATGATGATGTCTTTGATGTTGGGAGCGTACTCGGCAAGCAAGTCGATACAACGATCGGCGAATTTGTTCTTGAGCTCGTCGTTCCACTCCAGCCCGTCCCGGAGCTTGTAGGGAGCGTACTGAACGAACATGCACATGATGTGCTTGCCTTCAGGCGCTATGCTGTCGTCGTAGGCGGTGGGGATGGTGCACTCGAGCATGGGGCCCCGAGACGGCTCGCCTCTCTGGGCGTCTTCCCAGGCTTTGTCCATATAATCCATAGAAGGGCAGATATGAATGGTGGTCCTGTGAGGATCGCCGATTTCACCATCGGGAGTGGGAAATGCTTTGAACTGCGGCAGGCCGTCGAGAGCCAGGTTGATCTTGAAAGATGATCCGAGACACTTGGAGCCTTCCACCTGGGCCCGGAACTCCGAATCGATGGAGCTGCCGTTCAGGAGCTTGAGGAAAGTCCGTTTGGGATCGGCGTTGGAGATGACGATGTCCGAGGTGAACTCGCGACCGTCATCGAGGACGGCTCCGCAGGCGCGGTCGTTCTTGATGGTTATGTGAGAGACCCCGACACCGGTGAGAATCTCGGCATTATGCGCTTCGGCGGAGCGAGCCAGAGCGGTGCTGATCCCGCCCATGCCGCCGCGGACGAAGCCCCAGAGACCGCGCTGACCGGCAGCGTCGCCCATGACGTGGTGCAGCAGGATATAAGCCGTACCCGGGGTGGAAGGACCGCCATTGGTGCCGATCACTCCGTCGGTGGCAAGAGTCGTCTTGATCTCTTCCGATTCGAAGCGCTCGTCGAGATAGTCTTTGACGCTCTGGGTCATGACCCGCACCAGGCGAGGCAACTCGCCGTCATTGAGAGCCAGGGTATGGAGCCCGAGAGAGCCGAGCTTGACCATGTCGCTGAAGCGCCGGCGGACGATATTGGGCGGAGTCTCCACCAGGAGCTGCTCGATCCATTCGGCGAGCCGCTCCAGCTCGCGCTCGTATTTCGGGAAATATTCGGCGTCCTTTTTCGAGAATTTGGCGATCTGCTCCTGAGTCTTTTTCATGTCCTGGTAGAAAAAGATATGCCTGCCGTCCGGGAATGCCGTGAAAAAGGACGGGTTCTTCGGATAGATGTGATAGCCGAATCGTCTCAGCTCCAGGTCTTCGACGATATTTTTCATCAGCAGAGAGCAGAGATAGGATAGGGTGGATACTTTGTAGCCCGGCCAGACTTCCTCGGTTACGCAGGCACCACCCACGACATCACGCTTTTCGAGAACCAGCACGCTCAGGCCGGCTCTTGCCAGGTATCCGGCAGTGACAAGGCCGTTATGCCCGGCGCCTATGATAATGGCATCATAATGCTTTGACATGACAACTCAAGACCTCTCAGTCGCAAAATACATATCTCTAGAAGTCGTTCAGTATGACATATTTAGACTGGCTGAGTCATTGTGATACTTTCGATATGGCATAACGCCCGATCAGGTCGAAACTCTCATCGAGCAGACGAACTCTGTCCACGGCAGCGGCGAGCTTGCCGCGAGGATTGAACGCCGACGAGAACGAGCAGAGCTCGACCTGCCAGCCTTTTCTCTTGGCTTCTTCCGCCAGATATTCCAATAAGGTCTCGAAATCGAGCCTCCAGGTGGTGTCGGTAGGCTCGATATCATGTCCTCCCACCAGACCCTTGTCCCAGGCCGAGAATTTCATGCCTTCTATGAACAGGTTGGAGTTGTCTACAAGGATCACGCAGCTTTTCATAATTCTCCTCTTGGGAACCTTCTAATAAATCGCCCTCTCCGGTAAGCCTTCTAGAGGTTAGCGAGAGGCTGGACAGATGAACATCGAAGTAAGAGACATACCGGGCATCAGCTTTCGGATGAATGTCGATGACTTCACCGGTAGTATCAATGAGCTCGAGTACGAGGATCTGGGCAGCTCCGCCGTCTTTCTGATCAGAAAGGCCGGCGAGTTTCCTTATCCCCTCTGGAAGGCAGTCCGGGTAAGAGAGGCCGCTGATACTGTCGATCAGTCGGCTGCTTCGATGACCTTCCCGAAATACATAGCAGATCTGCGTTTCGACGAAGCCGCCCGGGTTCTCACCCTGGCTGACCGCAATCTCGAGCACCGCTGGATCATCAATGCCGACGGCAGTCTCGACGTCCTCGGGCAGCCGGGCCGGAGACAAAGACTTTCCTGAAGCGAAATGCAAACGGGATCGGAGCGGTCGGGAAAATTTCCCGGCCGCTCCTTATTTCAAAGAGGCGCGCAAGCTCTCAATGTGAGAAACTTGAATTCTTCCAACTTCTGGGGGTACATGAGAGTAGTCCATTTCCCGGGTGCCCGGACAGCGCAATTGAGCAAGGTGGGCGGCAAGGGCCAGTCATTGATCCGAATGACTCAGGTGGGTCTGCCTGTTCCGCCCGGATTCATTCTGACTACCGAGTTCTTTCTGCCCTGGATCGACAGGATCAAAGGCTCCGGTGCCTGGAAAGCCTTTCTCAAGGTTCATGACGCGGCTATGGAAGAAGCCTGCAAGGTTCTCAAGCAGGAAGCCCTGACCCTGGAGTTCTCGAGAGAGCAGGAGGAAGAGCTCGAGAGCGCTCTCCGGTCGATGACCCGGAAAGACAGCGACAACGGTGGAAGCGACAACGGGGGAAGCGATAGCGGCAACCAGCTCTATGCAGTACGCTCCTCGTCGCCTGAAGAGGATCTGGAAGGCTATTCTTTTGCCGGGGGTTACGAGACCATACTCGGTGCCCGGGAGGCGGAGCTGAAAGAGGCGGTGCGCCGCGCCTTCGCTTCCTGTCTCGATTATCGAGTACAGTTCTACAAGCTAGCTCATGATTTCGACATAACCGAGCCGCGTATCGCCGTTATCGTCCAGGAGCAGATAGCAAGCGAAGTATCCGGGGTGGTCTTCTCCCTGAATCCGCTCACCAATTGTTATGACGAGGCTGTATTCAACGCTAATTTCGGACTCGGCGAGTCTGTGGTATCGGGTATGTGCACCCCCGATACCATCGTCGTCGACAAACCGAGCATGCGGGTCATCCATCGCGTAGCCGGCGGCAAGGAAGCCCGGGTCGTGCTTAGAGAAGGCGGTGGCACCGAAAACGTGTCTTCCGATAGAATATCTTCCGATAAAGTCGCTGGCGGCTCCGGCGAGATCAGTCTCAGTGACGGTCTGGCGCTGTCTCTCACTCGTTATGTGAAGACCCTGGAAGACGTCTTTCGCAAGCCGGTGGATGTGGAATGGGCGGTGGCCGGCGACCAGGAATATATACTCCAGGCACGTCCCATTACTTCCTATGTCCCCATCGATCGCTCCATGCTCACGCCACCCGGCGCTCCGCGCAGGCTCTATCTCGATGTCACCCTGAGCGTTCAGGCCCTGGAGAAGCCCATCTCTCCCATGGCGGTCTCGCTCATCTCCCGAATGGCTTCTTCAGGATCGCGCAAAGTCTACGGCTTCGATATGACTCGCGACAATATCATGCAACTTCTGGTCACCAGCGGCGGAAGGCTCTATATGGTGCTTTCGGAGTTCCTGGCTCTCCTGGGTAAAGAGCGCATGGCCGCCTTTTTCTCCATCGTCGATCCGATTACCGCCAGGTCTATCCGGGAGCTCGACACGAGCAGATACCAGGGTCTTCGTCCGAGGCAGCTTCTCGTGCCGGCTATGTTCCTGACCAGAGCCCCCTTTCTATTGCCCGGAGTCGTGCAGGCTCGCGCCTTCCCGGACCGCGCCCATGCCGGCGCCCAGACCGGCTTGAAGAGATTCATGAAACAGGTGCAGGTCCTGCGTCAATCCAGGGCCCGGCTGGAGGTCGTGGAAAGAAAGCTTTTCGAGGCTCTTTTCGATTTTCTCGAGCACCATTCCATGCCCTGCTTCCTGGCATCGCGCTGGGCAGTCGGGCGGATGAAAATGGCTGCTGCCGGAGCCAGCGACGAAGAGCTTCGCCGGCTCGAGATGGCTCTTCCCAATAATGTCACCACCGAAATGGGCCTCGATCTCTACAGGCTTTCTCAGGAGCTCGACGAAACCCTCGAGATTGATGAGAACGAGGACATACAGGACCAGACCCTGCCCCCCGAGTTCATCGAGAAATGGAAAGGCTTCCTGGACAAGTACGGGCATCGCGGTCCCGCCGAGCTCGATATAGCGGTGCCCCGTTATCGTGATGATCCGTCCATGCTTTTCGAGCAGGTCCGCGTGCTGAGCGAGTCCGCCAGCGAGAAGAACAATCCTCTCAAACGATTCGAGGAGAGCCGCCGTCTCAGGGAAGAGACCTTCGAGCAGATCTGCCGGCGTCTGGAAAACGACCCCCGGCGCAAGCGGCGCTTTCAGGCTCTCTATCATGTCTGGGTGACCCTGGGCGGTTATAGGGAGCTGCACAAGTACTGCTTGATTTATGTTTTCGACGCTATCCGGCAGAGATTGCTCGTCGAGGGAGAGCGCCTGGTGAAGAAGAAACGTCTGGAGAGAGTCGAGCAGATTTTCGATCTCACCATAGACGAGATCGAGAAATTCGGCAGCCGGGGACGCAAAGATCTGGTCGCCATGGCCCGCGCCAACCGCGCTCCCTGCGACCGGCTGGCCCGGGTAGGGGCGCTTCCGGCAATCATCGATTCCAGGGGCGAGATCTTGAGACCGCCGCCGCCGGCGGTGGCTGAAGACGGCACTGTTCTGGGCGCCGCTATCTCGAACGGCGTTGTCCGGGGGCGGATAAAAGTGCTCAACTCCCCGGATGAGAAGCCGCTCGAGTACGGCGAGATTCTTGTTGCCCGGGCTACCGATCCCGGCTGGACGCCGCTGTTCGTCAATGCCGGCGGCCTCATTCTCGAGGTGGGAGGGCTTCTCCAGCATGGCGCCCTGGTGGCGCGAGAATACGGACTGCCCTGTGTCGGTGGTGTTACAGGCGCCACCACCCTCTGGGAAGACGGCACCCTGGTAGAGGTGGACGGCGGTACCGGCGTGATTCGCCTGCTCCCCGACGATTAGTCCGACACTACAATTATGCCCCTGGTTTAATCGATCCGGAAAGTCCTGTCGGTTTATCGGAATTCGAGCTGTTTGCCGACTCAGGCAGGACGATCCGGGAGAGGGGTGCGTGAAAAAGTAAAAAATCTCCAGGCCAATGGCTCAGCCTCTGGCGTTCAGGTAGTCGATGAACTCGTCGATGGCTTCGATCCAGTCTGAGAGATGATCTGCCAGGTGACCGTATTTTTTCTCGTGGGCAAGAGCCTGATCTTTGAGGGTCTGCCGGTTCTGCTCCGCGGCCATGGCGGCTCGTCTGGCCCAGATCTCCTTTTGTTGCAGGTCCTGTTCCCGGCGGCTCCTGAGCATACTGGCGATGGACTCGAATCGCTTCACGCTGGGAGCGCTTTCCGGAGATTCTTTCATACGCTCGATATCGCTTTTGAGCTCTTGCGAAACCGCTTTCACTTTGTTCAGGCGCTCTGCATGGGTTGCTTCTCTATCCCGCTCGAGATCCTTTCTCCAGGCGTGAAGCGTGGATTCGCTGAGCGAGTCCCTGAGGATTTTCATATATCTCCTGGTCGTGCTTGCGTCCAGGCGCAGGGTGTCCGCCTGGTCGCGCCAGAATGACTCCAGCTCGTCGAGCTTGATCGAGGTGAGAATCAGACCGAGATCGCTTGTGACCGGGCGAAAGCCCGATATGACCTGCTTCAGGGAGAAGAGCTCCTGGAGCTGATCTTCCAGTCGCGATACGGCGAGCTCGGCGGTCTCGTAGAGACGAGTCTGGAACTCGGTCCGGCCTGTGTCCGGTGCGCTCGCGGCTTGCGGGCGGCTGCCTGCCTTCAGGCGAAGGAGAGCATGCCTGGCGTCGGAAAGCGCATTCTGAGCCTCGAGATAGACTGCGTCGGGACTCTTGTCACGGCTGACCCTGGCCGCGGATCCCATCAGTTTTGCCAGTTTGTTCAACATGGGCTTCTCCTTATTTCGAGATCTATTTCAAGATCGGCGCCGGCAGGCTGTAGAGGGACCGCAGGACGGCGGAGTCGCTGTTGGTCACCGAATTGGGCAGAACCTGTTTGTGCCCGGTATGCGAATACTTGAGTTTTTCCACCGGATACATGATATCGATGGGAGAGTCGCTGTTCTGAAGCCCGAAGGCATGGCCGAACTCGTGGGCTCCCACGGCCTGGACGATGGCCTGCCACTTTTGAAGGGGTTGCTGCAGGAGGGTGTCCACAGCAATCTGGATGAAGATGGGCTCACCCGGACCGGTGCTGTATACGGTGCTGGCCAGTTCCGGTCCTTTGAATTTCGAGCACCAGTAGACGAGAATATCAGCCCGGGCAGGATCCTTGACCAGCTTGTATTTCAGAAAGCCTTCCGTGTCGGCCCATGCCCATTCATCGAGACCTTTTCTGACCGAGACATCGAAACCGTCTTGATAATGCTTCTGTTTGAAGAGGGTGCCGGCGATGTTGCGATTGCGCAGCAATTTCGCCAGCTCGACGATTCTGTCCGGTTTGAGACGATCTCCCTGATAGGCTCTGGGAAGCTCCAGCCCATCGGAGATATAGACTTTGACCGGCATGCTCTTCTCGGCCCAGTGGAAGAATTTGCCGTTCACATTCAGGCAGCAATACGGCCTGACACGACTGAATTCTTTTCGATAGCTGTCGAAGCACTTCAGGGCGTTTTTCCTGAAGTTGGAAGACTCGTTGGAGACCAGGACCACTTTGATGAGGGCGTCTTCCGCCTGTTTGAAATCGCCGGCATGGACACAGGTCAGACCAAGATAATATTGGACCGAAGCGTCCAGGGGCTCCAGCTCGGTGGCTTCCTTGAACTTCGGAATGGCGCTCGGGTAATCCTTGCGATTGAAATGAGCCATGCCTTCCGATACCAGGCTGTTGAATCGCCGGCGCTTCTCCAGGGCTTCTTTCCTGACTCTGGCGAAGCCTGCCCGGGGGACGGTCAATCCTGCCGTCACGCACAGCGAAAGCATGGTCAGGGCGATAATCGAGAATTTCCGGGGACGCATCATAAGGGTACAGTATAGACCCTTTTGGTCTGTTTCTACTGCGCCCGTTTGCGTCTGGAAATGAAAACGAAAAGTCCCGCCAGGACGGCCAGAGCGGTGATACAGAGGACAGTGACCATACAGAGGACATAGAAGACGATCTGGGCGACTGTGGATTTGATCCCGCCGATTTCTTCCCTGAGGAGCTGGATCTCTTCTTTGACCGAATCAAGAGAGCCGGACACCGCTTGCAAGGGCTCGCTGAGACCGCTTATCGGATGCGACAGGGCCGATATGGGCTTGCTCAGCGCCTGAACCGGTTGACCCAGGTCGGTGAGGGGCTTTTTCAGATCGTCGAGAGGCTGCTTGAGCTCGTTGATTGGACGCTTGAGACCGGAGATCTCGGATCCGACGGTTTTTATAGGTTGCTGAAGACCGCCGGTGGTTTCTTTGAGACCGGATAGAGGCTCGTTCAGCCCTTTCAGTGGCTGCTCCAGTTCTTTAATCGCTCCGTCGAGCTGTTTGAGCGGGGGCTCGAGCTTCTTGATCGGCTCGCTGAGATTGCGCAGCGGATTCTGGAGGCTTTCGAGACCTTTCTGGGTGCCTTTGAGAGGCTGGAGAAGAGTCATCGGCATTGTGAGAGTGGATTCGAGGATATCGCGCCCGTCGTCGTCGTCCTCCCGGTTCTCCCTGTTGTCTCGATCCGTGGCAGTCCGGGTGACCGAGGCTTTGGTCTGGGCTGTATGCCCGCCCACGGTCCGATTCTGCCCGAACTGCAGATCGGCTCGATCGTCACCGGCGCCGGTGCCCGGTCTCGATGGAACCTCTGTGTAAGCGGCTGTTGCCAGCTTCTCGTTCTGAACTCTGTCTGCTTTGCCGAAAAAGAACCACTTCGCCTGGGCATCTCCGCCTGTGGCGAATATGGCGGCGGTCGAGAAAGCAGCGATTGCAGTTACTTTTCTGTAATTCATTTTCTTGCGCTCTCCGGTTGTCCAGACTAGCACAATACAATAGGGTTGAGATTTTTTTTCCGTAAACAAGCCTGTGAATAGCCACACCGAGCAGCTCCTGAAAGATCTGTCAGAAAGAGAGAACCTCTTTCTGGCTTTCGATCGGGACGGAACCCTGGTGGATTATGCCGATCATCCTGATCTGGCGGTGATGAGCGACGAGTTGAAAGAGACGCTTCGGGCTCTTGCCCGGCTCAGCGGCATCGAGATAGCCATCGTCAGCGCCAGATCGATCAGGTCCCTGGAGCGCGATTTCGATGCCGGAGACGGTGTCAGCCTGGCAGGCAATTACGGTCTGGAAGTGCGTCTCCGGGACGGGAGCGCCATTGTCGAGGCGGCCATCGCCGAAGCCATACCCGAGCTCGAGACGATCGTCCGGAGGCTCGCGCCCCTGGCTGACGAAGATACAGGCGGGATTCTCGAGGATCACGGTCTGTCCATCTGTTTGCACTGGCACAGGATTGCCGAGAGCAGAATGGCCTTTGTACGCGAGCAGATACAGGCGATCAGGGAGGATCTCGATAAGGTTCGCTTTCAAGACTATCCGACGAGTTTCGAGTTCGTTCCCGACATCGACTGGTCCAAGGCTGATGGGCTCAGGGTTCTCGAGCGCCGTCTGGGTCTGGGCGGGAAGAATGTATTTTCTCTTTTCTTTGGAGACACCGATTCGGACGAGCCCGGCTTCGAATGGTCCCATTCTCGAGGCGGCAGCTCGGTCAGGGTGGGAAGCCCGAAAGTGGCTTCTATTGCAAAATACAGGCTTGAAAGACCGGCGCAAGTTGGAGAACTTTTGTCTCGATTGCTCGAGCTCCGAACGAGCAGGGGTTAGGTCAGTCGGGCCATGGCTTTTCAAAGACGGAGCCGACAGTTTGCGCCTGAAAAAGATCTCACAGTTCTGGAATATGTAATCCTGTGAGGGTTTAATCAGGGGAGCCGGCAGCCGGATGGCTTCGCGTAGACGCGTAGAAAGGAAGCGGTGGCTTCGAGTCCCCATTCATTTGCCAGTTAGCCAGTTAGCCAGTTAGCCAGGTAGAAAGTAGAGACAATCCGGTTTTTTTCTTGTCCCCGACTGACTTCGCGGGGATGAGGCTTGTCGTAGTGGTGAAGGAAAGAAATATATGTTAAGCATCGCATCGTATCGTGGTCCGGGGATGGCGGGTGGCGTCTCAACGGCACTGGGTACTTTGTGGAAGACGGTCGGGGAAAGAGCGCAGAACTGGTACTACATCTGCTCCAAATCCGAGTCGATCAAATGCGCAAGCAAGCAGGCAGAGAATGCCTCCCGGTCAAGCCTGGAGCTGATTCTCAATCCGCAGCTCATCCAGGCCCATTATCACTACTGCAATGATTTCATCTGGCCGGTCATGCACGACCTTCCCCAGCATGCCTCGTATCGAAGGCAGGACCGGGAGCGTTATGCGCACTTCAACCGTCAGTTCGCCAGGGTTATCGAAAGTAAGCGGCGCGGCAGCGACAATATCTGTTTTATCCAGGACTATCAGCTTGCCCTGGCATCCCGTCATTTCGCGGGTCCCAAACAGATCTTCTGGCATATTCCCTGGCCCGCAGAAGTCCTGCCCGAGCATGTCGAGCCGGTCAGAGAGATCGCCGAAGGTCTCCTGGCTTGTGAAGCCATCGGTTTCCACACCGCCGAATATGCCGACAATTTCGCCCGCTTCGTCAGGGACCATCTGAGCGAAGTTTCGGTGGTGACATTCCGCAGAGATCGCGAGAATCGTCTCAGGGCAGTCACCGCCTCCGGAGCGCCCTCCGGAGAGCGGCGCTCCGCCGGACGCCTCCGGGTTCTGGTTCGTAACGGTCTCACCCAGAAATTGTCGCGAGTCTTCGTCGCGCCGCTGGGTCTCGACATCGATTACTGGCAGCAATTGAGCCGAGCCTCCTCTAGCTTCGATCGGCAGCTATACGAGATGGGTCTGGGCGACGGCTATGTTCTCTCGGTGGATCGCGCCGACTACACCAAGGGAGTATTCGAGCGGATTAAAGCAATCGATGTGTTCTTTTGCAAGTATCCGCACTGGGCGGGTCTGACCAGATTCGTCCAGATCTGCGGTCGGACCCGGGAGGGACTTTCGGCATTCGACCAGTACTGGAGCAAATGCCGCGGTCTTGCCGAGTCGGTGAACCGCCGTCATGGCACGGATAACTGGGATCCCATAGTCTGGATCGACACGCCCATGAGTCCGGAGCTTCTCTCCGGTTGTTATCGCAATGCCCGGGTGATGATGGTCAACCCCGTCCGGGACGGGCTCAATCTCACCGCCAAGGAGTTTTTCGTCTGTCAGAATGACGATCCCGGTACCCTGCTCCTTTCGCCTGGAGCCGGTGCCTGGCATGAGGTCGGGGACCAGGCTGTCTATGCCGATCCGCATAACAGCCTCCAGATGGCCGAAGCTATCGAGGAGAGCCTGCGGATGCCGCTGCAGGAGCGGCAGCAGCGTGCCGGAGCAGTGCTTCGCACGCTTTCGGACAATACTCTTGCAGACTGGTGCCAGTTCTTCGCCGGACACACCACATCGCAATACAGCGAGAAACGCTATGCTCAGTATTTGAGCAGAGCTGATTCGAGTGGTGCCGGCAGCATTGTCATGGCTGCCGGATCCAGAAGGCGCTGAGGATCGCTCAAAAGCCGAGCGAGTCCACGACGGGCGCCTGTTCGGTGGTGCTGTAAATCACTTCGCAGTCCGGATGTTTGCGGAGCAGGCGATCGACTGCCTTCTGGCTCACTCCGGGGCAGTTCTCGATGCGCAGCTCTCTGAGCCTCTCGAGCCTGGCGATCTTGTCGATTGCCCGATCGGTGATCGAATTGAAGCCCATATTGATTGCGTTCAGATTTTTCAAGGCCAGCAAAGCATCTACCCGTTCGTCGTCGAGATTGCTGGATTGCAGATCGAGCCAGGTGAGACCGGTGAGGGCGGCAAGGTTCTTGTAGCCTGTGTCCGAGATCTCCAGACCGGAGAGTTTAAGAGATCTGAGATGGGGCAGACCTCTGAGATAGACGAGGCCCTCGCCGTGAATATTGGGACAGGCGCCCAGGGCGATGGCGAGGAGCCGGCGGGCAGGAGCAAGATGGGCCAGGTCTTCGTCTTTTATTCTTGTTCTTGTCAGAGCCAGGGATTCAAGATAAGGCAATGTAGCCGCATGCCTGAGAGAATCGCCGGTGATGTTGGCGTCGTCGGCCAGGTCGAGCTTGCGGAGGGATTTGATTTTGCAGACAGTCCCGACACCGCGGTCGGTGATCTGTGTGGAATTGATCCTGAGTACCAGCAATCTGTGATCCAGGAGCTTTTGAAGACCGCGGTCAGTCACATTCGACGAGGTCAGATCGAGTTCGGTAATGTCATCGGGCAGATCGTCCAGGCTGGTGTCGTTCATGTCGGCTGATGCGATGCCCGGAATGACGTCGGTGAAATTGCCGGTCTTGCTGCGGGTCTCGGCGAACTGGTCCTGGACCCTGGTCTTGGTGACGATTTTCTTGCCTTCCGATTCCGCCTTTTGATTCAAGTACCAGTAGCTGAGTGTTATCGAGCCGGCAAAGATGAATAAAGCTCCGGTCAGAAGTGGAATAAGGAGGGGATCCTGCTTGCGCGGGTTACCGGTACCGCTCGAGCCAGGATCGGGCTCGATGAATTCTGGCTTGCCGAAATGCTCTTCCAGGCTTCCGGCGAGCTCGGCCATTGACTGAAACCGGTTCTCTCTGTCTCTGGCCAGGGCCCGGGCGACGATCTGCTCGAGTTCCGGATCGACGGTGATATTGCCGTCCTCTGGCGCGATCGAGGGAATCTCGCCTTCGGCGTGCTTGGAGAGCATTTCCAGGGCGGAATCCGCCTGATAGGGAAGCCTGCCCGAGAGAACCTCGAACATGAGGCAGCCCAGAGAATAGATATCGGATCGGGCATCGAAGGGCTCGCCCCGGAGCTGGTCCGGGCTCATATAGCCGGGAGTCCCTGCCAGAGCGCGTTTGTCCCTATCGTCCTCTCTATCTTCGTCCTGGTGAATGACCGAGGCGATACCGAAGTCGATTACTTTCAACCCGGCTACGCTGCGATCGTCTTTGAGTACGATTATATTGGAGGGCTTCAGGTCCCGGTGGTAGATATTGTTCTGGTGAGCGTGCTCCATGCCGGCGCAGATCTGGCTGAAGATACGGACGGCTTTTTCCTGGGGCAGCGGTCCTTCGCTCTCGATGATTTCGGCCAGGGTCTTTCCTTCGGCGAATTCCATCACCATATATGGTTGACCGTCCCTGGTGGCGCCGAAGTCGAGAATTCTCACTATATTGGGATGGGATAGTGAGCTTGTTGCTCTTGCTTCTTTCTGGAAGAGGATCACTTCTTGCTCTCCCAGCCAGGTGGACGAGAGACACTTGATCGAGACCAGTTTGGAGAGAAGCATATCCAGGCAGAGATAGACATTCGAGTTTCGGCCTCTTCCCAGAAGACGGATTATCTGATATCGCTCTTCCGGCAGCCCCGCTTTGCGGGTGAGATCGAGATCGGTTCGGTAAGAAGAATCGAAAGAAGCGGCTGGCGAGTCGTCTTCCGTTAGTGACCGGGCATCTTGCTCGAGCTCGGTCTCGATCTTGAAATCATCCGGGCGAAGGCAGGAGCAGATATCGGCTCGAAAAATCCATTGAGTGAAGGAGCCCTGGCGCCCCTTCTCCACTCGTTTTCCGCAAGTGCCGCAGATGTCTGGCTGTACGGTCTCTCGACTTTCGAGGGTGGCGGGATCGAACCTGTCGCAATTGCAGGAATCGGCGTCGAACATCCACTGGGTCAGGGATGCAGGCTTGCTAACCCGCCTGGGTCTGTTGCATTTCTGGCATAGATCGGTCATTTTGCAAGTCGGGTCAAGTTTCGATAACGACTTTGAGGGCTCCGGACTTTCTCAGGATTTCGCAAGTGGTGAGATTGCCCCTGGATGCGAAAGCCAGGTCAATATGGGTTTTTCCTACCTGGACGTTTTTCAGAACCACTCTTCCCAGCCATTCCGGAAGGGAGGGCTCGACGATCCTGACAGTGTTGTTGAGGGCGTCGGGCTGGATGTTGAAGCAGGCGGAGAGAAGCTGGAACATGCTGCCGGCAGCCCAGGCCTGGGGAGAGCAGGACACCGGATAATCGATGGGATTGTCCGAGTCTTCTTTGCCGAAACCGCAGAAAAGCTCTGGAAGACGGTAGTTTTTCTGGGAGAGGGAGACCTCGTAGAGAGCCTCCATGATTTTGTGGAGATCCCGTATCCTCCCGAGCTTCCTGAAACCATGGGCGATCATCGAATTGTCGTGAGGCCAGATGGAGCCGTTGTGATAGCTGATCGGATTGAAGGCCATATTGCTCCTGGAGAGGGTTCTTATCCCCCATCCGGACCAGAAGTCGGGTGCCATGAGGCGATCCGCCACGCGGTGGGCTTTCTCGTCGTCTAGAATGCCGGTGAAGAGGCACTGACCGGGGTTGGACGAAAGACCGTCGACCTGCCGTCCGTCCGCATCCAGGGCATTGGCCAGAAATTGCTCGTCGGGCATCCAGAAGTCTTTGAGGAAGGATTCTTTGAGCTTGTGCGCGTCGCTGCGCAGCCGGGCACCATAGGCCTTGAACTTGAGCCGGTCGGCCAGACCGGCGATAACCATACGGGCAGCATAGAGATAGGCCTGTGCTTCGCAAAGCGCTATGGGGGCGGCGGCGAGCTTGCCGTTGGCAAAATTCACCGAATCGTGAGAGTCTTTCCAGCCCTGATTGACCAGACCATGGCTGTTGGTGCAGTGGTAAGTGAGATAGCCGTGCTCGGTCATACGATTCAGCCAGTCCATGGCGCTCTTCACTTTCGGCCAGAGACGCCGTGCCAGCTCGAGATCGCCGCTCCAGTCCACATACTCCGCCAGGAGCAGGAGCCAGAGCTGGGTGGAGTCGACGCTTCCATAATAGGGGGTATGGGGGACCTCGTGGGCGCGAGCCAGTTCGCCGAAACGGATCTCGTGCATGATCCGGCCCGGGCTCTCTTCGGTGTAAGGATCTTCTTTGACCCCCTGATATTTGGCCAGGACGCCGATGGTCTCCCGGCTGATGCTCTGCATATAGGGCAGGAGCTGGAGGGCGGTGATGGCGCTATCCCTGCCGAAGATAGTGGTATACCATGGAATACCGGCAGCGATACCATAACCTCTGGGGGTCGGCTGGCGGAGAATATAGATATCGCGCATGCCGCGGTCGATGGAGACGTTGAAAAGCTCGTGGTCGGTGCTCAGCGATGCTCCGGCAGAGGACCATTCTTGATAGTCTCGGTCAGCCATCTCCCGGGCGCGATCGAAGCCGATGCGGCTGGAATCTGGTGAGAGCTCTTTGCCATTGGCTGCGGTGCTGACACAGATCTCGAACGCCTGTCTCGATCTGCCGTTGAGCTCGATCTTGAAATATACGTCGCCGTCCTGGATTCGAACCGGCTTCAAGCCGCGAAACTCTATGAGCGTCTCGACCAGAATATTGTCGAGACCACGATAGGCGAGAAAGAGGGAAGAGAGATCCCGGGCCGGCACCGGTATCATCCGCTCGCCCCGGCGGGCGCGATTGAGACCGCGCACCTCGAACATATCGGCGAAGTCGGACTGGAAGTGCAACTTGAGCTCGCACTCCAGGCAGGCGTTAAGAAAATTCTCGACGGTGACTTTCTCCCAGAGGAGATCATGGAGCACCACGTCACGCTGGACGATGATGTTTTGCTGAGGAAGCCCGTCGACCTGGACATTGGTATGCAGGAAGGTAGCCGAGTATCCTTCCGACACGTTGGTGGAAAGAAGGGACATGGGAACGCCGTTGAGGGTCATCTCCCATTCGCCTATATGTCTGGTGTCATAGCGATAATAGCCATATCCCAGAGTGTTGCAGGCTGGAATGCCGGCCGACTGATCGAGCACCAGGAAATGGCTGCCGTTTTTCAGGACCATCCTTGGATGGGCCGCATCAGTGAGAACGAAGGGCATGCCGTGGCAGAGCGGCCGTCTATCGACTTTATAGCGGCCATGCTCTTTCGTTTTGAGCGACCTGGCGTACATAGGTTTCATCGTGGGTTCCATCGAGACAGTATACATTATTTCAGACCGGCTTCCCTGGCTGTCTGCAGAGCCTCCAGATACTCCTCTTGCGTGATGCCGCGATTGATCTCGGCATATTTATCGGTGCCGACATCGCCTGCAGGATAATACTGCGCCATGACATTGACATATGTCTCATTCGAGATCTCGTCGGCTATGAACTTCATGATCTCCCGAGTCCCCGCTATGCCGCCAGGCATGACGAGATGTCTGATGATCAAACCGCGTCTGGCAAGACCGCTCTCGTCCAGCACCAGATCGCCGACCTGCCTGTGCATCTCTTTGATGGCTGCGCGAGCCGTGTCGGCATAGTCTCTGGCTTTGACATAGAGCAGCGCCGCTTGATTGTCCCAGAATTTGAAGTCTGGCATATAGATGTCGATGATGCCATCGAGCCACCTGAGGCTCTCGAGAGAGTCGTAGGCGCTCGTGTTATAGACCAGGGGAAGATCGAGACCCCGCTCGATAGCGTGAGGGAGGGCTTCGATGATCTGGGGCACCACGTGCTCCGGGGTGACGAGGTTTATGTTATGACATCCCTGGTTCTGAAGGTCGATCATCAGGGATGCGAGCTCTTCCGGAGTGACCTCCTCTCCTTTTCTGGCCTGGCTGATCTCGAAATTCTGGCAGAAAACGCAACGAAGATTGCACATGGAGAAGAATATCGTGCCGGATCCCCTTGTTCCGCGCAGGCAATCCTCTTCTCCGAAGTGGGCGAAGTGGCTGGCCACCTGCGCGTAGCGGCCGGTGCGGCAGACCGCCTCTTTATCCGCCAGGCGGTCCACTTTGCAGTCACGCGGGCAGACCCTGCAGGAGACCAGGCTGGCCACAGCCTCTGCAGCTCGCTTTCTGAGCTCTCCGCTTTCATGGAGTCCCAAATATGCCGGCCGGGTCGTCTCGATCATCTCGGTGTTTCCTCGCGAACCAGAGCCCTTGCTTCCATGAGGGCGAATTTCACATCGCTTATGTCCTCGTAGCGCTGGCTCAGGCTCTGGGCCGTCATTTTAGCGACGATTTCGTCGATATGGTGCGGGATCTCGCTGTCAAGGGATGACGGATGCGATACTGCATATGGTTCGGGTTCGATGCCGGTAAGGAAATAGTGGAGCATGCATCCCAGAGAGTATAAGTCCGATCTGGGGACGATCACCCCTTCGAAGGTCTCGGGGGCGGAATATCTGATCGGTACGCCGATTGAGAGATTGGCGGAGGTCGCGAGCTTCTCCAGGACAGGAAGCTCGACGAGCTTGATCTCGTCCTTGCCGGTGAGGGCGAAGCAATCCGGGGCGAGATAGCCGAATCCCTGCCTGGCCTCGAACACGTCGAGGCGCAGCATCATCACTTGCTGGTAGTGGAGCGACTCGATGATATCGCATATAGTGATCGCAATCTTGAGCGCCTCGCGGATTCCCATTTTGCCGCTTCGGGACATCCTCTGCGCCAGGCTCTCGCCGTCGATATGCTCGAACACGACGAAAACCCGGCCGCCTTCAACGAAAACGTCGAGCCAGCGAACGATATCTTTGTGTCTGTAGAATGTGTTCGCTCGCACGGCTCGCTCGAAGGAGGGCAGGACCTCATCGCAGACATCGTTCTTGCTGCGCCTGGCGATGACGAGTTGTTTGATTGTCACCGCGGTCAGATCGCGAAAGAGCACCGGCTCGCTGTCCTCCTTTATGCCCAGCAGCTCGAGGTTTTCGTCCTTTTCGATACGACTGTCGATCGTGCGCGCCCGGTAGCATACCGAGCGGAGATCGGTCTTGATATGCTCTTCGATCTCGTACCTGCCCTTCTTCAACCTGGTGCCGGCTGAAAGGACCAGCTCCTCAAAGACCCTGCCTTTGTTCTTCCTCGAGGCCATCGGCAGATGCCTGAAAACTCCCATCCGCTCGCCGAACTCCCAGGCTGTGCAATAGACGATGGGCCATAGCTGGGTCTTCTGCACGGCCAGGGAAAGGGCCGGATTGGTGATGGCGTGCCGGGCGTACTGGCTGATGGACTTGAGGAGCAAACCAAAATCGGTGGGGCTCTCGAAGCAGCGAGAATCGACAAGGAGCGCCTGACCGGTGAAAGTCCTGATGCTCAACATATGGAACTGCTCGTCGCCCTGTCTGTGCTTCTCCAGATGGACCAGGGCTATATCGCGCCAGGGAAGACAGGCTGGCAGGCTGGCCAGGCGCTTGCCGCCCCAGTTTATCCCGATTTTGGTGGGTGAGACCGAGATATTGCTGGGCATGATCAGTTTCGCAGGTCTCAGGCTTCCCCGCGCTTTCACCTGGAAAGCTCCGATAGCAAGAAAGAGCGCCATGGTGACGAGACTGCCGCCGGCCACGGCCATGAGCAAGGAATCGGTGCCCCCTTTTGCGAACCCCAGAGAGACGAGGAGGCAGATATAGCTGATCAGGTACCAGATGAAAAAGATGGGTTGAATATGGCTTAGAAAGCAGAGCCTGTAAGCCAGGAGGTTGTTGCCGAGATCTTCGGCGGGGCTGCTGGCTACTCTGGTGGAGTCGTAGGGGAAGCGCAGGTCCGGCTCCACCATGGTGGTGCGGTAGAGGCCTATTTCAGTTCGTTGCCTGAGGGACCACATCGGCTCGATGATGCTTTCCATGGGATCTTCCTGGTCAGCGTGAGCAGTCAGATCGGTCAGATCGGTCAAATCGGTCTGATCCGGGGAGCCGGAGCCGGAGCCGCCCGGCGTTTTCTCGGTGTCGTCTCTATCGGTCATGCTTCTATATGATGCGCTCTTCCCTCGAGCCATTCTACTATCGCTCTCATGTCGGGACGTCGATGCGCTTCGTCTCTGGTGCAGGCATGGATCAATTCCTCGATCAAGTGCAGATCACCATTAATGGTGCCTGGTGGCAGATTGATTCTCGCTTCGGGATCGCTCTGCTGGATAAGGAAATAGGCGAGTTTGCCCAGGCTGTAGCTGTCGCTTGAGGGTGAGCCTCTGCCGGCCAGGAGCTCCGGCGCCATGTAGGTAGATTGCGGGCTGAGCAAGCGATCGGCGTGCTTGCTGATCAGGGCACGCACCAGGGGTGGCTCGGTCAATCCAGGTTCGCCCGCGCGTGAGAGCGTGACGGTATCTGGCTCGACCGCGCCGTGAAAGGAGCCGGCTCTGTGAATGGCGTCGAGGTGACCGGCAAGACGCAGGAGTGTCTCTTTCGCAACCGCCGGCTTGATCTTTCCCCTGCGTATCAGCCTGCGAAGCGAATCCCCGCCTGCCGGGGACATCTGCACGAAGAGGCTTTCCGCGTCGCTCCAGATGTCCTTCGGTGTCGATTGAAGCTCGGGCGCTCTGTCTTTCAGTTCGTCCAGAGCCGCGCCAATCTCTGATAGCACCTGGTTGCGTTTGCCTCCGTCGAGCCAGCCGAGCCAGTACTGTTTGACCATGTGCGTTTCGCTCTTCCGGCAGTCGCAGAGATAGCTTGCTGTGATTCCCCCGGCTGCGACGATGGAGGCTACCCGGTGCGGAGGCAGGACGAACTCTTCTCCTGCCTTCATATGCTCGAAGAGCTCCAGGCTCAGATCAGCAGGCAGGTCCATATTGTTCGTTTTCAGCCTCACATAGGCGGGCGAGTTGTTGTGCTCGAATTCCCACCACTTCTCGATGCTCTCGAGAAGATCCGGAGGGGCGCCGGGCGGCAGATCGACTCTGGCGAGAACCTCGAGCATGGACTTCAGGTCCTCTTCGCCGAGCCTGATCAGGGCGAACTGGGCATGGCGGCCGTTCTTGAGAGTGAACTTGAGCAGATGCCCGGTTGTCTCTTTGCCGTCGATGAGATTGATGGAATCTAGATCGCTCCATGGCACTTCCAGGCGACCGCCCAGGCTCTCGGTAAAGAACCAGGGGAAGCGCATGCCTTCGGTGCTGATACCGAAAGTGGTGCGATCGAGAAAGAAGCCGGCGAAGATGAGATAGATGAAGAAGCCGAGGCCCAGGCAGGTCAATAGCCCCATGGCGAATTCATAGAGAAGCGAGAAGGCTATGAAGAGTCCCGAGACTAGAAAGAGGGCCTGGATTCTGCGTCTGGTGCTCAGGATGACGGTCCGATTGTGCGAGGGCACAGCCAGGTGACCGGGAAGCTTGACCTCGACCGTGCCGGAGTTCTCAGACATGACCGCTAGCCTCCATGGTCCCGGAGAGAGCTTTCAGATCCTCGGCCAGCTCTCGGGCGGTAGCATATCTGTCCGGCAGCTCCAGGCTGGTTGCTCTGGCGACGATTCTATCCAGCTCGTCGGGCACGGTGCTCAGGACTTTCGCCGGGTGGCAGACCGACAGGGCTTCGGGCTCCTGTCCGGTGAGCAGGAAAAAGAGCGTCGCCCCGAGAGCGTAGATATCGCTCTGGCAGGTGGACTTCCCCTTGAATTGCTCCGGTGGCATATATGATTGTTTGCCGACCACAAGAGAAGTCCTGATTTGCAGGTCTTCTCTCGTGACATTGAAATCGACCAGCTTGAGATGATTCTCCCTGCCCACCAGAAGGTTGTCCGGGGTGAAATCCTGATGGACGATGGGGGGATCCTGATTGTGCAGGCAATCGAGGATCTCGCACATTTGCAGACCGTAGTCCAGGCAACGTCGAGCCTCCAGCGCTCCCTCCTGCTCGACCATTTGTTTCAGCGAGGGCCCGTCTACATATTCGAGGACCAGATAGGCTCTCTGGTCCTGAACGAAAACGTCGAGCAGATCGACAATTCGCTCATTGCTGATTCTTCCTAGAAGCGCAATCTCCTGCTCGAAGCTCTTGAGTGCTCGCCGGCGGTCGTGCGCTTCGGTGGACTCCGGCAAAATGTACTCTTTCAGCACCACTTGCGGTGCGCCGCCGAGATCGTTTCGCTTTGCCAGATAGACCGTTCCCTGCCCTCCGGAGCCGATTTTGCGAACGATTTCGAGCTTGTCGTCGTTCATCTTCGTTCCCGGAGGAAGCACCTGGGTCCACTTACGCTTCTGCTGCTCGAGCAGAGCCTGGCTCCAGATCTCGGTATATCTCGTTCCTACTGTGCTCGAGTCGAATACGAGCAGTTTCATGTCGTCACTGATGACCCCCTCCGGGGCCAGGCGGTCCATTGCGGTTCGCAGGACTTTGAGCTCGGCAGCGGTCCTGATCGTGTGAAGGTCGAGACTCAGAGACCTGGAGCCGAACCTGAGCTCCAGAACTCTCTCATGCCGTCCCTTTCTCTTTTCCTCCCTGACCCGGGCGCCGGTGAGCGCTTTCCACGGGTAGAGCGATGATCGCAGGCTCATGGCTCCCGTCCACTGTTTGCGGATTCCTTCCCGGGTGATGATCAGATTGGTGGGTTCCAGAAGAGCCTTCAGGGAGACTCGGGCGCCGAGCTTGAGAAGGACCAGGAGATAGACGACGAGAATCGAGAGGAGGGTGACGAGCAGGAGACCTCGGGTAAGAAAATCGTGCAGGGCCGAGTGGAAGATAGGCAGGGATACGGTCCGCAGGACAGGCCAGATGAACGAATCGACAAGAATCGGCACCCCGGTGGCGACGAGCTTCATCAAAAGGATGGGCAGAAAGAGGAAGAATGTCAAGGCAGCGGAGACTTCGCCACCGGCCCCGCCCGACCTTACCTCGTGATAGAGAACAGCGATATCGCGTTGCAGGTGCCCATACTCGAGGACAGCTTCGATTCGAGAGGGGGCTGCCGGCGGCCCGGACTTTCTCAAGACAGCGAGCTCCCCGGCCGGCGTCGCCTCGAGACCGGCCTCGCTATTCTCCTTCGAGTCCACCAGCCTGGTTTTGCGGCCCTGGAAGACTTCCGTCATCAGCCACCGACTTGTTGCAGATCCGACCCGTCCTTGACGGCGGCGCTTCCGGCGGCGAGCCGCTGGAGAATATCCCTGACGGCTTTGATGTCCCGGGGGCGGTCGCTCTCGTCCAGCCGGGTGAGGCTCTGCACCAGCCTGTCGAGCTCCTCGGGCACGTCGTCGCGCAGCGCCGAGGGTGTCGAGGAAGCCAGAGGCTCGGGATCGCGACCAGTGAGGAAAAAGTGGATACTGGCGCCCAGTCCGTACAGATCGCTTCTGGTGCTGCATTTGCCGCGCACCTGCTCGGGAGGCATATAGGCTTGCTTGCCCACCAGGGTACCGGTGGCCTGACCTATATACTCGTTTGCGGCTCCGAAGTCGATCAGGTTGAGCCTGCCCTTATCGTCCAGGAGCATGTTGTCCGGTGTGACGTCACGGTGGATCACCGGTGGCTCCTGACCGTGGAGATAGTCCAGGACCTCGCTCAGGTCCAGGCTCCAGGCGATCACGTCGGCGATGCTCTGGCGGTTGTTCTTGCCCAGCACCTCCCTGGTGTCGCTGCCTTCTATGTACTGCAGAAGCAGGTAGTCTCTGCCATCCTCCACGAAATGGTCGTAAACGCTGGCGATCCTCTCGTGTCCGAGTTTGAGGAGGATTCTAGCCTCTCTCTGGAAATGCTCGCGCACTTTCGATTTGTGCTCTTCGTTCAGGTGGTCGGGCACCACCGATTCTTTCACGACATATCTGACTTTCTCGTCGTCCTCGACCAGATAGATAGCGCTGAAACCTCCCGAGCCGATCTGCTTGATCACGCGCAGTGAGTTGCTTTTCAGCCTGGATCCAGGGTTTAGCGGAACGAAGGCTGTAAAAGTATAGTTGTCCCTCAGTTGCTCCTCCCAGAATCTGGTATAGGAGAGCCTCGGCCGATTCTGCTCTTCGCTTTTCTCGAGCTCCAGAAGTCGTGGCAACTGGGAAAGCCTCTTGTCTGGTTTGCACCGGGTCGCCCACTCTTCCATGGCATTGACCAGTGTGTTCAGACCTTGCGGATCGAATCCGGAAAGCTTCAGCTCCGCCGTGCCCCCGGAGAAGAACTCGAGCCTGATCGAGGCGCCTCCGTGACGGATCGGCGCATCCTCGCCATTTCCAGCGATATTGATGGTGATCTCGCTGATATCGTTCCAGAGCCTGGTGCATTTGCCGCTCAGAGAGAAGAAGAAGCAGGATGGAAACATCAGGCCGCGCTCGGCGATGACGATCGAGTCGCTGGCGTAGAGAAACCAGCCCAGAACCCCGGCCAGGAACAGAAGAGGAATGGCCGCTGCCGTCACCGCGAGCATAGACATCTCGTTGCCGTAATAGCTGAAGGCGCCGAGGAGAAGCGCCACGGCCGCGCCTATGAAGCCAATGTCGATGATCCCTTTGAGCTCCGGTCTCAGTTTCCTGTATCGCTCTCTGAACGCCGCTCCGGTGGCTCCCCGGTAGGCGATTGTCGTACATCGCTTCCTGGCAGTATTAATTGTCAAAAGTTTCATTGCTCTTCGCCTCTGAGGACGCTTCCGATACTTTTTTTATACCCAGCCTCCCGGAGGAAACTGATATAAAGGAAGAGTCTCTCGGGCGGGAGTGCCTTCCTTGCTGCGGCTCGTCGTGGTCATTGCTCTAGTCTGCTCCGCCCTTGCCGGCGGACCCCCGCCGGCAAGGTCCAGGGTCATCGATGCCGAGATCGAGCATAAGGAGTTTCTGCCTCCTGTTCCAGCCAGCTACCAGGCAGGCGCCGATCTCGACGCCGCCGCGCCTGCCGTGAGGGTGGAGTGGTTTCCGGTTCCGGACTGGATGGCGGGCACCTGGCAGAAAGAAGGAGATCAGGAGACCTTCGAGGAGGATTTCACCTCGGGGCGACAGCAGCAGACGAATTTCTGGCTCAGCAACCGGGTCAGTCTCTCATTCGGGCATCAGGTGGACGCGCTCAACACAGTCTGGCACGCCGAGGTCCTTCCTTTCAGGGCGGATGGCAATCGCCAGGGCGGCAGGGACAGACGATATGTCATCGATATGAATTGCAACCGGTCGACTCCTCAATTCGTCAGTCTTCGCTTCCACTCGGTGGTGGCCGCTGTGGATGGTCGAGGCCGGGTGCAGGGAAGCCGCCAGCAGGAGGAGATCGTCAACTTCAGCCCGGGCGCTTCACCTGGCTCGGTGGCAAGCGAGAGCTCCACCAAGACGTTTACCGACAGGGGCCAGCCGCTTTATCTTACCGATTCGCATACGATTCGGACCCGCACGGCGCCCTTCCGGCCGGTGGATTTTCTGAATGGCATCGATTTGCGCCGATCTTTCGCCGAGTTTCTGACTTCTAGAAATATGTCTAACCGGATTCCGGCGTCTCGGTGAGGATCCCGTTGGCTTGGCAAGTCAAGAACAGCGGCAAGCGGTCTCGCCGAGAATTCCGGTAACGAGATCCCGATCACAGATTCACGCTTCTTCTAGCGGCTGGAATTGTTCTATCAATCCTGCTTCAATTACTCACTGTTACTAGAAGGAATCAACATGAAGCTGGCGGTTTTCCGGGCATGCCTGGCCTTTCTCGTTCTCACCACCACATTCCCTCTTCCAGCGCGGGCGGAAGAGTCGCCGGTAATGCGCTCGCTCAAGACTGAGCTCGACCGCTCCTTCGCCAAGCTCAAGAAGGCTGGTGACGCGCCCCTCTACTATCTCGGCTATCGACTGTACGACACGACGACCTACTATATCAGCGCCGAGTATGGGGCTCTTACCGGAGAAGTCGAGCCTGTGCGGCGCCGCACCTTGAACGTGGATGTCAGGGTGGGTTCGCACCAGATGGACAATACCCACAGGAGCGGGAACCCGGGTATGTTCAATGTCCTGGATGCTCTGAGCGGCCAGACCCAGGTCTATGTTCCCCTGGAAGACAATGATCTGGCTCTCCGGCATGCTCTCTGGCTTCAGACCGACCGAACATTCAAACGAGCCCAGCAGCAATACTCCAGAGTCATGGCCAGCCGGGATGTGAATGTCACGGAAGAGGACAAGTCCAATGACTTCTCCAGGGAAGAGCCAAGCCGTTATTTCGAGCCTGCCAGGTCCGTCTCCCTCAATCTCGACCAGTGGACCAGGACCACCAAGAATCTTTCGGCGATATTCCGAAAATACAAGGACATATACGCATCATCGGTGGTATTCACCGCCAAAGTCACCCGGCGGTATCTGGTGAACAGCGAGGGCACCAGCATAGAGGACAGTCGGACCGATTTCCGCATCTACGCGATGGCCCAGGCGCGCGCCGAGGATGGCATGAATCTCTGGCTCTACGACGACATCGATGCCACCAGTCTCGAAGAGCTGCCTGACCGGGACGGCCTTGCCGAGCTGGTCAAGCGCATGGCCGACAATCTCGATCGCCTGCGGACCGCGTCCGTGGCTCAGCCATATGTCGGCCCGGCGATTTTGCGCTCCCGGGCTGCCGGCGTGTTTTTCCACGAGGTCTTCGGTCACCGCATGGAAGGTCATCGCCAGAAGGACGAAAAGGAAGGACGGACCTTCACCAAGAGTGTCGGGCAGCAAGTCATGTCGCCCTTTATCAGTGTCTATGACGATCCGACCCAGGAGCTCATGGGAGATCTGCACTTGAACGGCACCTACAAATACGATGACGAAGGCGTGCCTGCTCAGCGAGTTACTCTGGTGGACAAGGGTGTCCTCAAGTCATTCCTCATGTCTCGTTCGCCGGTGGAAGGTTTTCCCAAGAGCAACGGTCACGGGCGTTGCGCTCCGTCCCGGGATCCGGTGGCGCGCATGGGCAACCTGATTGTGGAGTCCGAGAAGACTGTGCCTTACGATCAGCTCCGTGCCATGCTCATCGAAGAGGTGAAACGGCAGGGCAAAGAGTATGGTCTGGTTTTCGATGATATCGCCGGCGGTTTTACACTGACCACCACTTCCGCTCCGCAGGTCTATAGCCTGCAACCACTAGTAGTGACCAGGGTTTTTGCCGATGGCAGGCCGGACGAGCTTGTTCGGGGAGTCAAGATCGTCGGTACTCCGCTGACCGCCCTGGAGAAAATCATTTGCACCAGCGACAAGACCGACACCTTTAACGGCGTATGTGGTGCGGAGTCCGGAATGGTGCCGGTTTCCGCGTCCTCCCCGAGTCTACTGGTAGGCACTCTGGAGGTGGAGCTCAAGGACAAGCGGCAGGACAAGCCACCCCTGTTGCCGCCTCCTTTGTTCGACGGTGATGGAAGCGACGACGAACATACCACCGAGCCCGAAGCCGACGAGAAGGGGAGCAAGTGACCATGACCGAGCTGAAGATCATCTTTCGCGTTTGCTTGCTGGTTCTGATTTCCTTGATTCTGGGCGTCGCGCCGGTCTTTGCCTTCACCGAGACCCCGGATGAGGACGATGCCGTATTCACTGCCCTGGAAGACGAGATGTCCCGTACTCAGAAGCGACTGAAGCTGGACAAGCATGAGAAGCCGTATTTCGTACAGTACAAAGTAATCGAGAGCGACATCTACTATCTGGCCGCCAGTTGCGGCGCCATCTCCCAGGACCGGCGCAGCCGCTCGCGGCGTCTTTATACCGATCTCAGAGTGGGAGACTACAAGCTCGACAGCTCCGGCGGCGGCTCCGGCTTGAGCGGCCTTTTCGGCAGCAAGTCAGGAACCTCGGGCAGGCAGCTTCCCATCGAGGACGACTACTATGCAATCCGTCAGGAAGTCTGGCTCGATACCGATGATGCTTACAAGAAAGCCATCGAGACCTACGAGGAGAAGAAGTCTCATCTCAAGTCCAATCCGGAGCAGGATCGCCTGGGCGATTGGACCCGCGAGAAGCCGGTGGTCTTCATCAAGCCGAGCGTCAAGCTCGAGGTCGACGAGAAGAAGTGGAAGGATGCCACCCGCAAGCTCTCAGCCCTTTTCCTCAAATATCCGGAAGTCGAGAACTCGGTCGTTGTTTTCAGTGCCCAGGCAGGCAATGCCTGGCTGATCAACAACGAGGGCTTCAAACACCGGGACGGAAAGCTTCAGACCGTCCTCTCCGCGTCGGCCAAGGTGCGGGCCGCGGACGGCAAGACATATACCGACGTGGAGTTTTTCACTTCTTTGAACTCGCAGGACATGCCCTCCATGGAGGTGATGGAGAAGCGTGTGGATGGTCTGGTAAAGCGTCTCATCCGGGTCTCCCAGGCGCCTCTGGCTGAGGAGTTCAGCGGCCCGGTGCTTTTCAGCCCGGAGGCGGCCGGACCGCTCTTGCACGCAACGCTTGCCCAGACCGTGGCTGGCGCCAACGAGAAAAGCGGCGGGGAGTCGCTTTTTCAGCAGGCTCATCCCTTCAAGAATAAAATCGGCTCCCGGGTGGCTTCCCGAATGCTTACCGTGGTGGACAACCCCAATGCTACCGAATTCAAAGGTCAGAAGCTCTTCGGCAGCTATGAGGTAGACGACGACGGGGTGCCTGCTCAGGAGATTACTCTTATCGAGAAGGGGGTTCTCAAGACTCTCTGCACCAGCAGGATCCCTACCAGGGGCGTGGACGGGAGCAACGGGCATTCCGGAAACGGAGTGGGGACGGTGAGTATATTGATGGTTTCTGCCGATCCTTCGGTAAACGCCAAGAAATTGAAGAAAAAACTCATCGACCTGGGTAAGGAGCAGGGCTACGACTACGTTTATATAGCCAGGAGAATTGCTCAGATGCCTGACTGGCTCATGAATATGGGGGCGGCTATCACAAGCGTCTTCTCGAAGATTCAGGGGTCTTTGAGCCTGCAACCTACCGAGCTGTATCGTGTAAGCGTAGCCAACGGCAAAGAGGAGCTCGTTCGCGGCGCCAGTATTCTCGTTCAGCCCTCCAGGCTGCTTCGCGATATCAGCGCGGCCGGCAACGAGCAGAAAGCCGTGCTGGTGGCCCAGGGGCAGTACAACGCCATGTCTATCGTGGTGCCGGCGGTGATAGTAAGGGATGTGGACATTCAGGAGCCTTCCAAGAAGGCCGAGAAGCCGCCGATACTGCCGAGCCCTCTCAGCAGTCCGGAGGCGAGCCCGAGCCCCTAGCCATATTGACGCAATGGCGGGAACTCTTGCTATGATCGCCCTATGGCAGGAAGCTCCGAGATTACATATGTTGAATGCCCCTCGTGCCTGAGACGCAACGATCAGGGCATGAGCTTCTGCATGTACTGCGGCACCGGGCTTTCGGGGACGGGTGAGAGGGCCGGCACCGCCGATCTGCGATCGCTGGTGCCCTGTCTCAAGTGCGGAAAAGCCGACGAGCTGAGCAAGAGCTTCTGTGTATTCTGCGGTGCCGAGATCTATGTGCCGGGTTCCTCCGCCCCGGACTCCTCAGCTTTCAAGAAATTCAGCTGGGAGTTGCAAAGAATCGACGACATCGATGTCCTGAGAGCCGATCCGGAGCAGCCCATAAAGAAGGCCCATCGCCAGAAGGCAGTCAACTGGACGCTGCTGCTCGGACTTCTCGGGATACTCTCCGGTGCCGGTGCTGCTTTCGCTCTGGGCGGGCATACCCTTCAGACGGCATATCTCAAACTGGTTCTGCCGGCTGAAGGGCTCGTCATTTACGCTTCTCCTTCGGCTACCTCATATGTCCTGGAGAGCGAGGATAAGAAATTCTTTCTAACCGGACATAGCGGCCGGGACGGCTCGATAAGCATCAAAGATGTGCCTCCCGGGAAGTATACTGTGAGGCTCAGTGCTCCCGGTCACAAGACCGTGCGCCAGAAAGTGCCGGTGGAAGCCAAACGCACAACGCTTCTCGGCTATCCGGAAAAGATCGTATTGCCAGAAAAGGGCAAATGGTAGATATCATGGAAAGCAGACCAGGGGAGAGCAGACCAGCCAGTCGAACTTGTCCTACCTGCGGCAGAGCCCTGCCCGGTGACGCGGTATTCTGCGGTTTCGACGGCACCATTCTCACCAAGCCGACGATTATCGAGTCTTCCAACAAAGTCTGTCCCCGTTGCCGGAAGATCTATCCGTCCTATGCTCTCTTTTGCCCGGTAGACAGCGCCCAGCTCGTCGAAGAAGACAATATGCGGGCTTCCCGGCAACAGATGCAAGCCATGCCCGCCCAGCAAGGCACCCAGGCTGGATCCGGCACGGTCGACATCAATTCGGCCAAGGGCGGCACCACTTTCATGGACAACGCCAATCTGGAAGCCGCGCCACTTACCGGGGCTTATTTGCAATCCGGCGATAAGGTGACCTCGATAGGGTCCGAGACCGACGGCGGCGAGGACCTCGCTTCGTCCTCGCCGGAGACCGATGCCCAGATACTTGCCACCAGCGGCGGCTATCTCGGTAATCTAATCGGAAAAACCATCGACAAGTACCTGATTCAGTCCATGCTCGGCGAAGGCGGCATGGCCGTCGTCTACAAAGCGCACCATACGATCATGGAGCGCACTGTGGTCATCAAAGTCATGCAGGGCTGGATGCTCTCCAACCAGAAGTCGGTGGAGCGCTTCATGCGTGAGTGCAAGGTCACCGCCAAGCTCAATCATCCCAATATCGTCACCGTCTACGATGTCGGGGCGATCAATGGCAAAGCACCATATCTGGTGATGGAGTATATCAAGGGCGAGTCGCTGGCCGACCGACTGCAAAGGCAGGGTGCTCTTTCCTTCAACACCACCGCCAATATCATCATCCAGATCTGTCGCGGCTTGCAAGAAGCGCACAACCTCGGGATCATTCACCGGGATTTGAAGCCTGACAATATCCTTCTTCAAGATAAGTCGGATCGACCCGACTGGGTCAAGATAGTCGATTTCGGTATCGCTCATTTCCAGCATGGGGCCGGACAGCGCCTGACCAAGACAGGCCGCATGGTGGGCACCCCCGAATATATCGCGCCGGAGCAGCTCAAGGACAAGCCCATGGATGTGCGCACGGACCTGTACGCGCTCGGCATCATGATGTATGAGATGCTCACCGGTAAAGTGCCCTTCGACGGCGAGAGCGCCGAGTCTATCCTCATGAAGCACCTCCTCGAGGAGGCCCCGCCGATGTCGGTGCACAAGCCCGAGTTCAAGGACGGCACCCCTTTCGACAGCATCATCACCAAGCTTCTCCAGAAAGAGCCGGATGCCAGATACCAGACCGCCACCGAGCTCAGGCTCGATGTCGAGCAGGCTCTCTCCCAGGTACGTATGCGCCGCTCCTGATCTTTGTTGTTCGTTCTGTCGCTCCTGCTAAATTCCGGTCCGGCTCCGTCAGTCTCCTGTTGGTCTATGAAGCCCGCAATGAAAATTCTCCACTCAAAAGCATCTCCGGGTCTTCTCTCAGCTGCTCTTCTCTCAGCGGCTGTTCTGCTGGCTGCATTGCCCGGCATGCCGGCGCTGGCCCGCAAGTCAATCACCATAGAGGATATAGAGGCGGAGATAGCCAGAGCCCGGAGCGCCGGCAAGCTCGAGAGCAAGAGCGACCTGCTCTACCGCCTCGGGGAAGCTTATTTCGAGAAGGGGCAATTTACAAAGGCTAAAAAGTATATCGAGGAATCCCTGGTCATCGAGGACCGACTCAAGCGCAAGCCCGGGGAGGCGGACACCTTTGTCGGCCGGCTTCATACCCGGGTGGCTCTTGCCGAGATCGACATAGCTCTCAAGGACTTCGACGAGGCGGGAAGGCTATATAAAGAAGCAGCCGCTATCGCCTCTGAGCTCGGTCTCAAAGACGAGGCCGCCAAGCTCTCGGCGCACCTGGGCAGTCTCGAGGTCAAACGAGGACGGCTGGACGAGGCCCGGCGCTCTTTCGAGCAGGCCCTTGTCGATCGAGATGGCGCCGTGGAGACCAGAATTACCGCTTATATCGGACTGGGCACTGTTGAGCGGGCCCGAAAGAATTATCAGGAAGCATTGAAATTCCTCAAGCTGGCTGAGGCGCTTGCCGGGGAAGATGTGGATGCCACCACATATGGTCGCCTGCTCTTCGAGACCGGTCGTGTCTATTCGGACATGCAGCTCTCTGACAAGGCCATCGAGGTTTATTCCCGGGCTGTCAAAGAGCTCGAGAGCGACGGCGAGCTGGTACTGGCCGCCAGAGCCCTTAGCGAGGTGGGCAACCTGCACCTCTGCGAGCGAAGACCCGCCGAGGCCCTGAAAGTTCTCGAGGTGGCAAGCGATGTTTTGAGCAGAGAAAAAGATCCACTCTCTCTTTCTCGCTGCCTTATCTATCTGGGAGCAGCCCGGGCCGAATCAGGCGATTTCGAGAAAGCTCTCGAGTGTCATCGCCAGGCCGAGATTCTCGGTAGAAAGACCGGCGAGAAGCGGGACCTTCTCGAAGCGATTTCTGAGCAGGGTTTCGATTATTTTCTCCAGGGCAATGCCGAAAAGGCTTTGAAAGAATTCTTGCGGGCCAGAAAGTTCGCCCGGGACAATCATTTGAGCGATCCGGAGTGCCAGGCTGATGTCTTGAGAGACTGCGGCATGGCTTATCGCAGTCTCGGACAGGTCGATCCGGCTCTACAGTGCTATCAGGAGGCTGCCGATCTGTACGGACGTGCCGGCCGAAAGCTCAAGCAGGCAATCATGTATGACAGTATTGCCGTGGCTTATCTCGATTCGAGCAAGCCTGATGAGTTCGAGCAATTCCACCGGAGAGCGGCGGATGTTTTCGCCGGCGCGGATAAGGAGACCGGTTCGCAAGCCGGCAATTCGCAATCAGGAGTCAGTACTATTCTGTCGAGGACGAGAGGGTCCCTGGCCTACAATTACGGGCAGTATTGTCTTTACAAGAGTCGCTTCGCCGACGCCATCGCTGTATACGAGCAGTCTCTGGACGCTTATCGAGAAGGCGGGGACAGGCTCGGTCAGTGTCATGCCCTGCGCGGTCTCGGTCTGACTTTCCTCTTGCTGGGCCAGGCAGGTAAAGCCAGGGACTATTATGCCCGGGCCAGAGAGCTGGCTGATGCCATCGGCAATATCGAGAGCCAGTGGGATTGTTTCACCGGTCTCGGCAAAGCCTGTATGAAACTCGGCGAATCGGAAGAAGCGGAGAAGCACCTCTTGCAGGCTGTCGCCCTGGCGGACAGGGAGCGCAAGCAATATACCAGAGACACATTCAAGACCGCCAATCTCACCTTGCGTGAGGACTGCTTTCGCGATCTGGTATCGCTTCTGGTGAAGGACAGGCGCAATGATCTTGCTCTCGAGATCGCCGAGCGCGGCAGAGCCAGGGCATTTCTCGATATGCTCGAAGGTCGCGGGCAGAACTCGCTGGGCAAGGTCGCTCTTGTCAGTGAAGATCTCAACGACGATACTGGCGGCTCGCCTTCGAAAGATGCCGCAAGACCCTTACAGATTGCCATGGCCGGGTCTTCGTTGCAAAGAGACGGCCAGAGCGGGTTTCGCTCGGTGAGCGTGGTGCCCAGGACATCGTCCCTGGTGGAGGCATCCGCCATCTCGCCTGTCAATGCCAGACCTGCTTCTATGACCGAGTTGAGGAGCCTGGTCAGGGCCAGCGGCGCCTATGTGATCGAGTATCTCACCCTGCCTGATGGTGTCATCATCTGGGTCCTCAATGACCAGGGAGACGTCGTCGCCACTCAAACGAGCTCTATTTCTTCCCGTGATCTCAAAGAGCTTATCCGGGACACATACACATCAATCGTTTCGGCGCCCCGGGAGATGAGCGCCCTTCACAAGCTGGAGGCTCACCGCCAGGAGGGTCTCAGAAAGCTCTACGATATTTTGATCAAGCCTGTGGAGTCGGTGCTGCCGGCCAGGGCCGAGACCGAGGTCACTATAGTTCCGCATGGACCGCTTTTTCTGGTCCCTTTCCAGGCGCTGGTCTCGGGCAAGAACAGGTATCTGGTGGAAGACCATACTCTCAATTTTCTTCCTGCTATCTCGGTTCTGCGTGCTACATCGGCAATCGATAAAGAGGTCGCCGACGGCCCCAGCAATCTTCTCGCCATCGGGAATCCGATAACCGAGGCCAATAAATTCCTCGGTGCCCTGCCGCATGCGGAGAAAGAAGCGAAGAAAGTGGCTTCCATGTTCGAGTCCGCAGATATTCTCCTTGGTGCCGCAGCCACTCGGGATCGATTCAAGCAACTGGCTCCGGGCAGGAGCTATCTCCATCTGGCTACCCACGGTCTGATCAATCCCGATGCTCCCATGGAGTCTTCGGTGGTCATGGCTCCGGGCGCCGGTGACGATGGGCTTCTCTCGGTCAAGGATATTCTCGGCTTGCCGCCTTTGTCGGCCAGGCTGATCGTCCTTTCCGCCTGCCAGACCGGCAAGGGCGCCATCACCGGAGACGGTGTCATCGGTCTTTCTCGTGCTTTCATTATCGCCGGCACCCCGTCGGTGATGGTCAGCCAGTGGAACGTGGACGACGTTATGACCGAGTATCAGATGGGGCTTTTCTATAAGGCCCTGCTCACCGGCTCCAGCAAGTCAGCCGCGCTCAGGGAGGCACAACTCAAGACCCTCGAGTTCATGGAAGACGATGGAAATGATGAAGAAGAGGTCGCAGAGGCGGGCAAGAAGGCGGGAGAAATCCGTGCCAATCCGCGTTACTGGGCCGCCTTCCAGCTCATCGGCGAATACCGGTGATGAAAGTCCGGAGGCGCTTCTGGGCTTAGATAGATTGAGCTCGAGCGTGATTGAGAGACCCTTTCACTCAAGCCGACCAAATATTCGCTCTCTCCTTGACCCGCCAGATGAAGCCATCGAGGACATAGTGAGTGGACTGGGGCAGGGAAAGTAGTGGTACCAGGATAGAGAGCAGAAAGCCGTCTCTGATCTCGGGAAGACTTGTGAAAGCGCCGAAAATGGACAGATGCTCTCTCCAGACAAGGCCGTCCCAGAGCCCCTCTTCCAGATAAGCGAGCAGAATCAGAAGTAGGAGAAACGCCGGAACATAGCTCAGGGCGATGTTCCGTACAAGGGTCAGGGGGGCGCGCCCTTCCTCCCTGGTCTTTCCGTGATAGAGCCAGACCAGGGCCATATACGGAATCCCGTGACTGATCACATTGGTCATGGTGAAGGCGAGGTCCGAATCGGTGGCTACGATTCCCACCCACCAGGAAAGGGCGGTGCCGGCGATGAGAAGGTTCTTGGGGACATTGAGATAGCCTGTCCGCAGCCTGGTCGTGATTTCCCTGGCGCTATAAGCAGTGAACACTGCGACATAGACGGTCAGGCAGAGCGGTTCTACTAAAGCCGGCAGACCCGATAGAAAATCTCCTTGCACGAACCAGTTGAAGTTGCGTGGCATATGGCAGTGCCAGTAGACCAGCGGATAGATGGTGGCCATATAGACCGCCGCTCCATCGAGCCAGGCCAATTTGCTTTCCTTCGCCTGATCTTTGCGCCTGTAGAGGGCGACAAAGCCGTATTGCTGCCTTATGAAGTGAAAAACCGCCAGGTAGGCAAGAACCCGCCAGAAATAGATGCCTTCCAGGCTGTAGATCAGGCAGCCAATCACAAAGCAGAGAACCGGGATGAGGGTCAGGAGAAGACCGTTCTTCTCCCTGGCCTGAGCGCTCAGATAAGTCCTGTAGAGAGTGGCATAGACATGGGCGACATCCACCATCAGCACGAAAGCCACCCAGGCCCAGAGAGGCAGGCTCTCCGCTCCTTCCAGGCTGCTTCTGAAAAAGATGACGATGAGGGACGTTACAAAAGCCGGAGCGATAATGAGGGCGCTGTCGAATGCCGGCGAGGAGAGCCAGGGCTGCTCGCCTGTTCCGGTGCCGGCGGCGGTGGATAGGGTGCTGCTCATGACTTCCGCTGTCCATTACGGAGGACTTTGACGGCGGCTTCGACGCCGCGGTACTGGGCTTCCTCGAAGTTCGAGATACCGCTCATGTCCGAATGAGCAAAGAGTATGCGCCCGTTGTCCTCGAGCATACGGCGCCGCTCGTCTCCCCAGACGAAGCCGGGATTCGGTCGCACCATGCCGTGACCCCAGGGCCAGAGGTCCACGGATGTGACCAGCTCTCTGATGCCGGGGTGCATCTTCTCGAGATCGGCGATGATCAGATCGAGCCATTGCTCAGGGGTCGACTCGAGCAGTTTTTGCCGCTCCGCCGGTGGTGCTCCTCCGGGGAGCGGATAGTAATAAGTGATCACCGTGGGGGCCTGAACCCGGGTAGTGATGTTCTGATGCGAAGATACGACATAGCCGAGAGACTCGCTGTAATAGCTGACATTGTCCCAGGCTACTTCTATTCCCCGTCCCTCCGGGATAAAGCGCAGGCTGATATTGGCCACAAGCCACGGAGCATAGGTGGGTCTTTCCTTGCTTGTCATGCCCTCGATTATATGCGAGGCGATGAATCGAGGTGCCGCGAAGATCATGTGCTCGCTCAGCACCGCGAAGGCGGACTGCCGGTCGGCGTCTAGGACCGAGCAGCGGACCGCTCCTTCGTCCTGGGAAATCCGGAAGACCATGGAGCTCTCCATGATATGACCTTCGAGCTTACCTCTCAGATAGTTCACCAGAAAGCCGTTGCCTTCGGGCCAGGTGACCACCGAGTTCTGCTCGGCGTTGGCAGCCTGTCCCCGCCTGCCCGCGAAATAGTGAATTCCGGCCCAGGCCGATACGGTGTCGGGGTTGCCGCCATAGTCGTCCCGGCAGCAATAGCGGACATACCAGAGAAGAGGCTTGCTCTTGTAGCCTTCCTGCTCGAGCCAGCTTGCCATGGAGATCCTGTCCAGGTCCGTGAATGCTTCGTCCCGGGAGCTCAAATCCACAGGGATGGCGAAAGCCGGCTTGCCGTCCCTGCCGATTCTTTTGCGAAAATCCCTGACGGTTTTGAAGAATCTTGCCATCTCCTGCCGGTCGGCAGGGCTCAATCCTCGATTGGGGACCAGACCTTCCTGGAAGCGACCGTCTTTGAAAAGACGCTCCTGGGGGTCGTGACAGAGATAGAGGTCGTTATAGACGGCTTTGCCGTCGGGATTTCGGCTGGTGATGACGCCCATCTCCTCGAAGATCTCCCTGACATATCGAGACTCTTCATTGGCCAGGGGGACATAATGGGCGCCCCAGGGAAAAGAGCCGAGATCATTTTTACCGGCCCTGGAGTTGCCGCCGACTTCCTTCTCGAGCTCTAAGATCACGAAATCCTCGAAGCCGTTTCGTTTGAGCCACCAGCCGGCGCTCAGCCCGGCGATGCCGCCACCGACTATGGTGAGTTTCTTATTCAGCGTCTTTCCTGGCTTCAGACCGGAAAGAGCGTTCCGGTCCCTGATCCGGTGACCGAGAGCGAAGCTGGGACCGAGCATCCGGCAGGGAATCTTTCGACCGGCTCCGCCTGCCCTGTCGACGATAAGCTTGCCTGCGACTCCGGTGGCAGCCAGCGCTGCCAGTCCCTTCAGAAAGACCGCCCGGCTAATTCGCTTCGACATAGTCGCCCCACTCCGATTCGAACAGATGAACCAGAGCCTGGTTGTTGAGCTTGTTTACACATTTCCTGGAAGGCAGCATATCTTTCGGGAAATTGAGCATCTGATCGACGCTCTCCCTGCTCACATAGCGCAGACCTGCCGGATAGGAGCCGGCCAGCTCGACCGGAGAAAGAGAAGCCATGACATAGCCCCATTCTCCGAAAGAAGGAACGTAGGCGTGATAGGGCGTGGTCAGGAAACCCGCCGCCTCCAGGGTGTTGACCACGCACCAGAAAGAGTTGGTGGCGAAAAAGGGGCTGGTGCTCTGGATTACCACAATGCCTTCCGGCTTGAGAGCACCCTTGAGAGTGCGATAGAAAGTGTCGCTGTAGAGCTTGCCCAGGGAATAATTGCTCGGGTCGGGAAAGTCGGCGATAACGACATCGAAGCGGCGGTCTGTCTTGCGCAGCCAGACGAATGCGTCCTGATTGATTATCTTGACCCTGGGATCGCTTAGAGAGTGTTGATTGAGTTTCGAGAAAAGACCTTCTTCTCTGAACAGATCGGTCATGGCCGGGTCCAGATCCACCAGGGTTATGGAGCGCGCCAGCGGATACTTGAGAACCTCCCTCACTGCCATGCCGTCGCCGCCGCCGAGCACCAGCACTTCCCTGGGCTGCGGATGGGCGGACATGGCGGGATGCACCAGGGCTTCATGATAGCGGTATTCGTCCCTGGAATTGAATTGCAGATTGCCGTTCAGGAAGAGCCTGATGTCTTTGCCTCCGGTGACGACGATACGCTGGTATGGCGTGGACGTAGAATAGATTATGTTGTCCTGGTAAGCGGCTGCCTCCGAGAATCTTATTATGTTGTCCGAATAGGCGAACCCCACCGCCAGGATGATTGCCAGAAATGCTGCTGTGGAGTTCAGGGACTTTATCCAGGGAAGCTCTTTGCGAAAGATATGGAGGGTCCAGAATGCCACCATGATATTCAGGAGCCCGAAAAGAAATGAGGAGCGCAGGAGACCCAGGTAAGGAACAAGAATCAGAGGAAAGAGCAGCGAAGCAAGCAGGGCGCCGACATAGTCGAAGGTGAAGATCTGGGAGACCAGCTCTTTGAACTCGAGCCTGTCTTTGAGGATACGCATGAGAAGCGGAATCTCGAGACCGATAAGAATTCCGATCATGCCCACCAGGGCATAGAGCAGAACCCGGAAGTTCTCCACATAGTCGAAAGACAGGAAAAGAATAGCCGCTGACGATCCGCCCAGGAGGCCCACCAGAAGCTCGACCTGGACGAAGGTGAGAATCAGCTTTTTCTCGATGAAGCGAGTGAGATAAGAGCCCACCCCCATAGCGAAGAGATAAACGCCTATGACCGTGGAGAACTGCGTGATCGAGTCCCCGAGCAGATAGCTGGCCACCGTGCCGGCTATCAGTTCGTATATGAGACCGCAAGTCGAGATGACGAATGCGGTTATAAGCAGTGCCCAGGTCAAGGTATTCTATCCGTGGATAGCCGAGGCGATGATCATGCCGAGGGCCAGGATCGTCGCTCCAAGGGTGATGGCCAGGGCCATGTTCTTCTCCTCCACGATGTCCTTCCATAGTGGTCCCGGTGTCAGGGCGTCGAAAAGAGCCACAGCGCCGATGAGGAGAACAAAGCCCAGAAAAGAGTAGACGATAGCCGCCACTATATGCTTTAAGGCAAATACTTGTTCCACAATCTTTCCTCCTGGTATTCTTGATTTACTTGTGTTGTGGTCCTGTGCCGGCGGGCCTGGACGGACCGACCCCGCCTAATTCGAAGATTCTAGACCCGGTTCGATTGGCCTCGTAGAAGAGCCAGGTGATTATGAGGCTGACGATAAGATAGAAAACAACTATAGTCCGTTGTGGCATGATTGTCTCTCAAGCTCCTTCAATCATCGCTGTTCATGGCCGAGGCCCATGGTGAGTAATCGCTCTCGCTCCAGCGAGCCGTCTCGAATTTTTGCTTGCCTATCCAGATCAGCACCGGAAGAACCGAGACGAGAAAGATACAGAGAAAATAGTTCGAGTAGATAGGGACATTGCGTCTCACCTGGAGCTGGAAATTCTTGTAGGCCGAGTTCGTGGTGGCAGGATAATCGCCGTGCTCGGTGTCGAAATTGATATAGTATTTGCCCCCCGGTACCGCCGAGATGTCGACCCGGGCGCTCCTGCTGCCTTCGGTCCAGTACTCGCCATCGGAATAGCCGTGGTAATACTCGATGGTGCGCTCGAAAGGATAGGTGGTGTCGTCGTCATCGGCGCAGAGCTCGCCGGAGAAATAGAACCAGGCATTGTCGACATCGGTGGAGATATCGATTGCCAGATTGCCCTTGTCTCTTTCCAGGGTGAAGACCGGAGTCGTGACCGTCTGTGTGCTCTTGGAATTGGTCACATAGGTGAAGGAGTTCGAGAAGACCGTATCGTTGGTGGCGGCGTTGAGCTGGGCGAACTGCATATAGGTCAAAAGGAAGAGGAAGAAGACCCAGACATAGACGAGCTTCTCGAAGAGGGGTTTGAGGGGCGAGGGCTGGTGGGGAGCAACGCCTATGGGCGAGGGCAGATCATCTTCGATATTGAAGGCTTTCGGCACCATATCCGGGGGCAGATACTCGCTGACGCTCCAGACTTTCTGGTTGCCGTCGAGCTCGCTCGAGAGCATGCGGGGAGGGCAGATATAATCCGCCATATCCACGTCGTGCCCCGACTTGACGCGCCAGTAGAACTCGCCCATGACGAAGGAGACGAAAGCTCTTCCCTCGTAGAAAAGCTTGAACCGCTCTTTCTGGTAGTAGACCTCGGCTGAGCTGCGGTAACCGGAGAGCTGGAGCGGCACTACCTCCGGCCGCTCCTTGATCATGGTCACCAGGCTCCAGTGGAAATTGTTGTAGGTGAGCCATCTGTAGCCGTAGTAAGGGTTGAAGAGGAGATACTCTTCCCAGCTGAAAGCGCTGGCTTTATCGGTCCGGACCAGAAAGCCGATTACTTCCCAGGTCTTGCCGAATAGCTCGCCTCTCGAGCCGAGCTCTATCCTGGGGGTATAGTCCCTGGTCGCCTTGTGGAACTTCTGGAGGATCCGGAAATTGGGATTGGAGGAGTCGATTACCGAGCGGCAGGATTCGCAGATCACCGAAAGCGAGTGTCCTGGATAACGCACGCTTACCGAGGCGCCGCAATTGCCGCAGTTGAATGTGGTGACGGCCGGTTTAGTCTCGGGTCTTCTTTCCGGATTCTTTTTTTGAGGATTATCGCTACCAGCCATCGATTCTCCTCAGATGCTTGAAGTCGAACTCGTCGAATTCTTGATAGCGTCCGACAAAAACCCTGGTCTCATTCTCGGCGTATTCGATGGTGCCCATCCGATTGTCAGGCCCTGTCAGGTCGACACTGGTTGATCTTCGTCCCCTCATGGCGTTCATCGGCAGCTCGCCTTCGCTGTAGAGACAGTCCACATCGCGTTTGTCTTCTACTTCGAAATAGCCTTCCTTACCGAGCTCGAGCTCCATACCCGGCTTGATTATCCGGGCAGACGGCGGCTCGAATCCTTTCGTAACCGGCCTGCACACTGCATAGAAGCCCTGGGCTTCGGCGAGCCAGCCCACGTCATCACCTTTGAAGATGACATACCATTCGTTCCAGAAGCCCTCATCGTAGGTGACCTTCAGCCGGCCGATCACCTCGAAGCCGTCGCCGTCGAACTTGCCGCGGGTGCCGATCTGGATGGGGGTGAGGTCGAACTGGAGGTCGGCCATCTTGCCTATGGCTTCCAGGTCCATATCCTTGCGGACAAGGGCGGCCTTGCAAAAGCTGCAGACAGCGAATACAGACGACTGAGATCGAAAGCGAACTTCGGCGCCACAGGATGTACAGTTCAGGGTGAGCATCAGGAGATTCTTTTGAGGATTTCAGCCTTCTTGGAATCGAATTCGTCCTGGGTGATGACGCCCTTGTCGAGCAATCCTTTGAGCTTGTCCAGGGTGGCGAAAGGATCTTCTTCTGCCTGACCGCCGCCGCCGCCTCCTCCTCCGGGCAGGTTCTGGGCGAACATCTGGCCGATGGCTGCCCCGGCGCCGAGACCGACACCGGCGCCTGCCAGACCGCCTTCGTTCTGAGCCGCGTCCTTGATGCTGTCAGCCGCCTGGAACTTGGCGTATTTGTTGAGGTCGCCGACGAGACTCATGGAAGATTGCTTATCGAGATATTCCTGCAACTCATCGGGCAGGGTGATGCTCTGCACGTAGAAGGAGCAGAGGTTGAGCCCGTAGCTGAAAAATTCCGGATCGAGCTCGCTCTTGAGCTGTTTGGAGAATTCGGCCTGGTTGGCTGCCATATCGAGAAATGCCGTGTCGGCTTTACCGAACTTGGTGGCCATGGCGGTCACCACCATGGAGCGCAGCTGTCCATCGAGATCGTCGGTGGTATAGGTCTCTCTGGTGCCGCTGATTTTCTGGTGGAAAGTGGTGGGCTCTTCGATTTTATACGAGTACGTGCCGAAAGCTCGCAGGCGGATGGGACCGAACTCCTTGTCTCGCACCGTCACCGGTGCCTGGGTTCCCCAGCGTTGATCGATTTGCTCCCGGGTGGAGAAGAAATAGACATCCGACTTGAAGGGCGATTTGAACGCCTTGTCCCAGTTCAGGAGAGTGGTCAGGATAGGCAGGGTGTTGGTGGTTAGCTGGTAACGGCCGGGGCTGAAAACATCCGCCACATTGCCTTCATTCACGAAAACCGCCATCTGTGAATCGCGGACGGTCAACTGGGCGCCGCTCTGGATTTCCTTGTCCATCACCGGGAAGCGATAGGAGAGGACTCCGTCCTTCTGCTCGGTCCATTCGATGACGTCGATGAATTGCTTCTTGAAGATGTCGAACATTGATCGGGATCACTCCGTGTTTTTGAGCTCTTTGCGCCTAAAGAATACCATCTCGCGGGTTGTCTGAGGGGGTCTCCTGGAAGGCATTGAGATCTAGCTTCTCACGCCCGCTTGGCAACATGCCTTTTGTTCATTATTTCTTAGCTCAGCCGGGCCGGCGGTAGATACAGCGGAAACTCGTGGCGTCATGGAAGACCAGACCGGACTCTACCCGTCTTTTCCATTCCCGGTTCTGGGCTATCCGGTGGCGTGCCCTGAGGTTGTCGAAAGAGCGCATCAGGGAGCTTTCGTCGCCGGCCTCGAAAAAGGTGAGATGACGGACCTGCTCGCTCTCCACGCTGGTGTATCTCCTGAGAGCGCACCATTCCGGGATATCGGCCACCTGCAGGGGCAGGTAGGCGGTCTCGTACCACTCTTGAAAGGAACTGTCCGATTCCGGGGTCATCTCGAGGGTCCAGAGGATAAAGGGGCGGCTGCCGAAATGCCCGTCCAGGGTCCTGCGCTGGTGCTCATAGCGTGGTCTGTAGCTTATCCGGCTGAAATTCCTCAGGTCGTTGCGTTTCCATGTCTGGAACTCGGTCACCAGGTCTTTCATGCCAGGTCTGGCAAAAATCTCGCCTGCGCCGGCCAGACCCTCCTCGCCGGCAAGCTCGTAGATTGTCAGGAATTGCTTGGTGTACCAGCGCAGGGTGCCGCTGATATTGAGCTCCTCGTAACGCCTGATGCTTACTACCTCTTTCGAGGAGGCGATAACCGCCGGCAAGAAACGGTGGTGATAGAACTCATTGAACTCGCCTTCTTTCTCAGGCGCCACTCCCATGGCCACTATCATGATCGGATTCGGTTCGGGATTGGATCTGGGGCTCGACATCTGCTTCCTATTTGACCGAGATGGTCATACTGGTCTCGGGTTTCTTTACATCGAACAGCGCTTTCTCGAATGCGGCTGGTCCGAAGCGTCCCCGGGCATTGTTCGAGAAGCCGTACTGCACTCTGGGAATTCCAAAGGCATTGGTGAGAAATTTACCACTATTGCTCTCGTCGTGAAAGAGCTTGATGGCGTAGGAGCCATAGGGGATATCGGCGAAGGTGTGGCTGGCCTCGCCTGAAGCGATCTTGACTGCGACTTTCTGGAAAGCCCTGTCGCCTGATCCGTCGTCGTTCTTGTAGGAGTCTTTGTCCTTGAAAAGGGCGATTCTCACTTTGTCTTGATGCTGCCGTTATCCGCGGGCAGGGCGCCCGGCGTCGAGAGCTGTATAAGAGTTGCCACCATAACCAGTGCTCGTTTCATGATTTTACCTCGCAAAAAGTTGACCGTGGAATCCGAATGGAACAGCGCCCGGTACCTGCGCTCGAGCGACCTCGTGCATGGTCCGGGCATCAAGGGCCAGAAGAAATGAGCAATCAGCCTCGCTATCGAGAACGACGCTGAGCAGCACTCCGTCGTCTTCAGCGTCGGCACCGGGACGCAAGGCGAAGATCGGCTCGCCGGGGTAGCATCCGCTTTCCTGCCAGGTTGTGATATTGCCTTCATCGAGGTCGACTTTGACGAGACTGTCCAGAAATGAGCCTCCCTCGCCCACTGAGCAGGCATAGAGATAGCGATACGCCAGACCGTTGTGCTTTCCGTAGTTGATCCGGGGCAGCTCGATATTGCAGTCGGGCAGAGGAATTTCTTCCACCCTGCCGGTGCCTTGCAGATCGAGGGCGAATCTCGCCAGTCGGGCTCTCGCCACGCCGCCCCCGTGCTCGAGGAGATTGTCCAGGCGGAGATCCTCGACTATCGAGCTGTCATCGTATATGGCGGCATCGATGATTATCCTGCCGCCGATCTCCTCGAAAGAATTGACGTGATGGAAACAGAAGCCGGCCGGGGCATCGATGCTGGCGATGCAGGCACGCTCATCTTTGCCGACTACCAGAAAACGAGTGACTCCGGTCTTCTGCCAGTGATAGTTGTCGATATAGGGCTTTCCGGAAAAAAGCAGCTCCAGGGCGTTGAGAAAGAGAGGGCATTCCATGAGGATCAGATATCTCCGGGTCATGGCGAAGCTGTGCACATAGGCCGGTCTTGGAACTCTCAAAGAAGCGACGAGCTCTCGTCGGCGCGATCCGGGTGCGAGCATGAAAAACTTGTATGTGCTCACTCTCGAGACTTCTGTGAGAAGGTTGAAGATCATTCCGGAGCGGGGATCGAGATGAGGATGGGCGGTAGTGATCTGGCCTCTCAGCCCGTCCTCGAACTCGAAAGGACCGACCGTGCTCAGGTCCTCCGGGCGAAACTCGTTGATGCTGGTGGTTTCGGTAAGGGCCAGGCAGGTCCCGGCCATCCGGAAGACACTGACATTGGTATTGTCGGTGAAGTCCGGATTGAAAACCGCCATCAGCCTTTGCCCGAATGTTCTTGACGGAGCGCTGGCGAATTCCTGGCTGGCGAGCTTGCCGGTACGTTGAAGGCTCTTGTAGGCGCGGCTCTCGATAAAGCGAGAGCGATAGACGACCCTGCCCTCCTCGAAGCGGAAGGCATGGAGCTTGGCGAATCCGTCGAACCAGTGGTTAAGTCGCGAGCCGGCAGACTCTCCGGTCTCGAAGAGGGCCGGCCCGTTCCGCACCAGGATGCCTTCCAGCCATGCCGGAAATTCTCCGGAGACAGTCAGATGCTGATCTTCATGCTGGCTGTGGCGACTCGTGAAACCGGGTTTCCAATCGGCCATAGAGATAGCACCCAGGTACAGACTGACTGTGATGGGAAGTTATAGCATGACCGGTGCCAACTGCAAACCGGTTGCCGGGATCAAGTCAGGGACCCGTCAATTCTTCCGGCGGGCACTGGTCTCGACGGAGCCCGCCAGCTCGCTCAACAGTCGATAGATGATCCCGTAGGTGTACTCGATGCCGGCTGGGATCTTCTCTTTCGATACTGATATCGGTGTCAGGTCAGGAAAGGCTTCCGGGACAATGACAATCGGCGGGGTCTCTTCTTTCGGCGATATCTCGGGCGCCGGGGTGAAATCCAGAAGCCCGGCGGGTTTCGCCGCCAGGGCGTCTTTCACTTCTCTGTAGAGGGTCTCCGGATCGCCGGAGGTAAGCACGATCTCCGCGTATCTCTTGTTGCGGGTGACAAGCACTACTTTCTGCTCTCCCCGTCTCAGATCCACTGAGCGAAGCTCGTCTTCGATAGAGAGCTTCTGCAGGACAGAGGCCGGACCGACGACATAGAGGTTCCGCGTAGTCACCACCAGGCGGGTTCCCGCTCTTCGGAAAGCAAGAATGACGCTGCCGAAAAGACCGAGAAGGAGAGCAATGCAGGTCAGAAAAGGAACTCGGTAGGCCTCGAAAATGGTCCGGCAATAGCTGTCCAGCACGATGGCGGCGACGAACATGAGAAGCCGCTTGACTATATTGGTGCCCGGCAGGAGCTGGATCAGGTCGGGCTCGAAAGGGCAATCGTAAATTCTCTCTTCCTCGTCCCCGAGAAGGGGAGCCAGAACAGCGATCTGTCTTTGCGAAAGACTCATCCTGCCCTATTTGCTTGCCAGTTGCATTCGGACCGGAAAGATTGGCGCTTTGCTTACCTGGAAACGCAAGCCTCCGAAAATCCGGTAGTTGAAGCCAGCGTAGCCCGGGCTCGAGCTTGCGCCCATGTTATAGATCTCCTGGCTGCGTACAAAAGTCTGCAGGTTGAACCTGGGGTGGACCCGCCGGGCGATCTCCTGGGTGAGGATGAACACCTGATTGTCGTTGCCAAGTCTGAGGCGCTTGCTGCCGAAGTTGTTGTTCAGTGTCGTATCGAAAAGAAACTGCCAGGGACCGCGCCAGTGGACATAACCCAGGGAGTAGAACTGATCGCCTTCCTGGAACTTGCTCAGGACCTCGCGGAAGCGGATCTGTCCCAGGATGTTCAGATAGAGCACACCGTTTCCGAAGCGGTTCGAAACCGGTCTGCTGACGCTCAGCTGGGGAAGCAAGTCGTTGAAGAAGGACTCGTCCAGATAGTCCATGGTGGCAAAGAGCCCACGGCTCATGAAGTTGAGGTTGACGTTGTACTTACTGCGATTCGGAATATCCTGGCTGAGGATGAAACCGACCGAGTGGAAGTTACGGCTGAGGGGCCGATTGAACTCGGTGTACTGATCGCGCAGGAAGAAATAGTTGCAGGCTACTCTTGTGGTCCTCGTGAGGGCGTAGCCCAGGGTGGTGTTGGGAAGCACCCGGTAGATCATGTCGGTGGTGGCATCGCGCTCGGTCTGGAAGATATTTGTCTCTGCTCTGAGGCTGTTCTCTACGGTGGAGCTGAAAAACAGCCTGGTGGGAAGGCGGTACAGGACACCGGCCTCGAAGCTGTCCAGACGGTTGAAGTTAGGCGACCGTCTGGGGAGACTCACCGGGGTCAGATCGACTGGCCTGTCTTCAGGAGAGGGAGCATCAGAAGGCTGATTCACAGGAGCGGAATCCTCGGGCATCCGGAGCTCCGGCTTATCGACTTCGGATGCCGGACCGGCGGGGACGGTGTCCGTGGGTACCGACTGAGCGACCAGCGGGCTTTCTTCGACTGCTATCGTGCCGAGCTCCGGGATTGGTACCGCCGGTGGTTCGGCGCAGCGGGCCGGCGCCCAAGTCAAGAGAAACGATATGGATAATATCGTCGCTTTTCCGTAAAGGTGTCTGGTAAGGATTGTCAAATAAGAGTCGTCAACAGGAAAAATCCATAGAGTTGAATTATATAAGAGACCGATAGCGATGCAAAGAATAATTTTGATACCATTTGTATCGGCCCGCTTATCCGGGCCTCCGCCCTCCTCGAGACTCGATGAATGTCCATAGATCGCGCCCCCAGCATAAGAGTGGTTCTCCTTCCAAGGGATACCAACAGCCAGGGCACTATCTTTGGAGGCATCATCCTCAGCCATATCGACCTTGCCGGAGCCGTGGAGGCAGGCAAGACAACCCGCCAGAAAGTGGTGACGGCAGCGATCAAAGAAGTCGTTTTCAAGGCTCCGGTTTTCGTCGGTGAGGTGGTCAGCTTCTATACTTCCACAACGAGGGTGGGCAGGACCTCGATTACGGTGCATGTGGACGTGGAGGTCATGAGAGGCGGCGATTCGATTCCGGTCACCGCGGCGGATTTGACTTTCGTTTGTGTGGATAAGAGCGGTAGACCCGTTCCGGTGGAGACAACCTGACAGGCTGGTAAGCAGATGCAAGAAGAGCGAATCCGTTTATATCTCGGAACAGCGTGCGGAAAGAGCACCGCTACCTTCGGGGTGCTGGTGAGAGCCATCTCTACCGGAAAGAATGCCAGTCTGGTGTTTTTCGACAAGATGGAGGGCAATTCCTCCGAGGGAAGGGCTCTCCGTCTCCTGGCGGGTCATGAAGGGGACGGTCTGGGGCGGTTGACGATCAACTATACCGGAGTGAACCGGATCGGAACGGGACCCGGTGGTAGTTTCAGGCTTTACAGCGCCCCTAACGGCATCCTTCCTGAAGACCGGGAAGCCGCCCGGGAAGGACTCGGCTATATCAGAGCCGCCCTGGAGCGCGGGGACGACCTGGTGATCGGCGACGAGCTCCTCGATGTCGCCAGGGTCGGTCTGGTGGACTGGGACGAGGTGAAGGAGACGTTCGCCAGGCGCAAGGACCCCACGGTCCTGGTTCTCACCGGCAGGCGGGCTCCGGATTGGCTCATAAAAGAAGCCACGACGATTTCCACCACCACCCAGCTCAAGCACCACGGGCGTGCCATCGAAGGTCTGGACTGTTAACCGGCCGTCGGGTCAGTTCGTGATCGCCCGGGCAGTCTCCCGGTAGGTCGAGATCTCTTTCTTGAGGACTTCGATGGCTTTGTTGAGCTGTATGTCTTTGCCATCCGCCGGTGAGTGGTCGAAGTCCTTGTAGGACATGGTCATATCGATCCACCAGGGACCCTTGCCGCCCTCGAGATCTTTCTCTTTGAGCTTCACCCTGAAGTCGGGGACGATGCCATGTTTGTGAATGTCCGTGTCGTTAGGGGTGAGGTACTTGGCAATGGTGACGTTGATTCCTGAGTCGTCGTCCAGGCGGTTTATGGCTTGCACGAGACCCTTGCCGAAGGTCTTGTCCCCCACTAGCTTGGCCCGGCCGTTGTCACGCAGGGCACCACTGAGGATCTCGCTGGCGCTGGCGCTGCCCCGGTTGATCAGGACGACCATGGGCTGTTTGCAGATTGGCTTGTTGTTCGAGAAAGTCGATTGCTTGTAGCCGTCAGCATCTATGACACTGACGATGACACCGCGCTCCAGGAACATATTGGCAATCTCTATGGCGTTGTTGAGCAAGCCCCCGGGATTGTTGCGCAGATCGAGGATCAATCCGTCGGTATTCTTGACCTTGTCCAGGGCGTCTTTCATCTCGTTGTTCGCTTTCGAGGAGATGAAGCTGTCCAGGCGGATATAACCGAGGTTGCCTGGCAGGATCTCGGAATTGGTGACGGCCCTTATCGGAATCTCGTCTCGCTCGAGGCTGACATCCTTTTCTTTGCCCTTGATATTGAAGGTGATGATGACTTTACTGCCTTTCAAGCCTCGAATCTGCTTGACCACCTGATCCAGGGACTGACCCTTGACCTGTTTGTGATCGACGGCGACGATTTCCCAGCCCGGCTGGACGCCGGCTTTCTGGGCCGGAGTCCCTTCGATGGGCGAGATCACGACGACATTGTGGTTCTTGTTCATGCCTAGCTGCATGCCGACCCCGAAAAGATGGGCGTCGATCTGGGATTTCTCCTCTTCGAAAGCCTCTTTATCCAGGAATCTTGTGTACGGGTCGCCGAGGCTGGCAAGCATGGTCTCGATCGCTTTGTGGGCGTCGTCCAGGGTCTTGAGCTTGCCGTCGTATTTGTGTTTCCAGCGGTCCCAGTTCTGGTCGTTGAAGCTCTGCTGGTAGAAGGATTCTCGGATAAGGCGCCAGGCCCGGTTGTAGAGCAGCTGGGGCATGACTGTCGCCCTGGGAACCTGAGCCACCATGACAGGATTGTTCTTGTTGTTGCCGTCAGCTACCAGGACATGAGGAGAGGGCTGGCCGGCCTCGGAGGCGATCAGCCAGCTCTGAATGCCGAAGGCTGCAAGACAACAGAGAAAAGGAATGCCGACCCGAGTAAAGGTTTTTCCACTGAACAAAATCGTCGATCCTCTGATTAAAAGAGCTCCTAACAAAATATTAGATCATCGAGCGGGTGTCCTGCACGCCCCCGGACGGTACCGTAACAAGTGCCTCGCTCTCTTTTCCTCCCGAATGAGCCCTCACAGGCTTTATTCGTCGTTTGTTTAACAAGGAAACGATCCTTTTGAAATTTTAATTCTACTGCTTTTAAAGGGATAGAGGCTACTGATGGGCGGTATTATTCGCCTAATTGTCAGGCACCTAAAAAAAATTGGCTGTCATACTCCGGGTCCGCTCCCATAACATGCCTTCTATGCAACTGGAAACTCCCGACCTCAATACCGCTACCAGCTGTGCCCCATCCGCCGACCGCGCCCGATCCCATTCTCATAATGGCTCGGGCCTGCCTTTAGTCGGCAACCTGTCCCAGGGCACCAAGACCAGGATCAAGCTCGGTATCTCCCTGGTTCTTTTCGCCAGCCTTTTCCTCTTCGGCAAGATCGATCTGAGCAAGAGCTGGCAGGCAGCGCTTTCGGCTCATAAAGGATTTCTCCTGGCCGCTCTCCTGATGTTTCTCATGGTTCCCTTCCAGAACGCCCACCGGTGGCAGCTTCTTGCCTCGGCGGTGGGGCTCCGGGAGCCTCTTCTGAAGATGACCCAGTACTGCTATGTCGGCCTCTTTTTCAATCTCTTCCTGCCTTCCACCGTCGGAGGCGATTTCAGCCGCTGTTATTATCTCTCCAGGGGAACCGGCAAATATATGCATGCCGCCTCGTCGGTTCTTGTGGACCGAGCCATGGGTCTGGCTGTGCTCCTGCTTTTCGCCACTCTGGGCATTCTCCTGGGACCGGGCGGAAGCGGCCTGCCTCTGGAGCTCAAGGTCCCCATATTCGGCGCTACTCTCGGTGTATATCTTATTACCCCCTTCTTGCCCCAGCTCAGCAACAAGATCCTGGGAGAGAGCAGCTGGGTGAGTCGCAAGCTCAATAACAGCTCGGCGAGCATCTACTGGCAGGACAAGGGTCTCATTGCCATGACCCTGCTCCTTTCGGTGGCCATGCAGATCGTGATTGTCATCTGTCATATCGCGGTGGGCCTGGCTCTCGGTCTGAACGACGTGCCGATCTGGTATTACTTCGTCTTCTATCCCTCGGTGGCGGTGCTCGGATTCGTAACGCCAAGCATCAATGGCATCGGGGTGCGCGAGTGGGCTTATACTTATTTCCTCAGCCTCATGGGGGTCGAGCCTGCTACCGCCCTTACCTATGCGATCATCTGGTTCGGGCTCATCACCACGAGCTCCCTGGTTGGTGGGATAGTCTATGTTGGCGGGCACTTCAAGCCACCCAGCAAAGAAAGCGATACAGTACCGATCGAGACTCTCTAGTCTCCAGAAGAGCAAGAGTATGCGCTGTCCGGAAAGTTTGAGAATGCTTTCTGACGGGCTTGTCAGCCGGGTCAGCCGGCTTGCCGCGGACCGGGGAGCCTCGATCTATCTTGTCGGTGGCTATGTTCGGGACGCCGTACTGGGCAAACTGGAGGGCAAGAAGGACCTGGATTTTGCCGTGGCGGACAGAAAGGCTATCGATCTGGCCCGGGCCATTGCCGACAATCTCCAGGGTCACTTCGTACTGCTCGATGAGGTCAACGATACGGCCCGGGTGGTCCTCGAGGACGGTACGGTGATCGACTTTGCCGGTTGTCTCGGCGGCACCATCGAAACCGATTTATCAAGACGCGACTTCACCATCAATTCCCTTGCCTGGTCGGCGAGCCAGCCTGATGTCCTTCTCGATCCCACAGGCGGCATGGCCGATATCGAGAGACGTCTGGTCAGAGCGGTCAGCGAAAAGGCTTTCGAGGAAGACCCCCTGCGTCTTCTCCGGGCATTTCGATTCAGCGCCAGGCTGGGCTTCGATATCGACGAGACGACCATGGTATTTATCGAAAAGCACCGGCAGAGCCTCGCCGGTGTGGCTGTCGAGAGGATCAACTACGAGCTTTTCGCCCTTCTCGGCGAGCCCGGCTCCGGCGACACCCTGGAGCGAATGGGCGCCCTGGAGCTCCTCGATGTAGTCTTTCCCGAGCTGACCGAGTGCAGGCGTGTGACCGCCAACGCTTTTCACCATCTGGGCTTGTTCGATCACAGTATCGAGGCAGTACGACAAATGGAGATGGCGCTTCCGGGGCTTCCCGGCTGGGTGAGGGAGTCGGCGGAGCAGGAGCTTTCTTTCGGTATCTCCAGACTGGCCGCCACCAAGCTGGCTTGCCTCCTGCACGATATAGGCAAGCCCGCCACCTGGAGTATCACCGAGGAAGGCAGGCATACTTTCTATGGTCACGACGGAGTCGGCGCCGAAATGGCCGAGCCGCTGGCCGAGAGGATGAAGTGGTCCAGACCTGTGACCCGCCTGATCATCAAGCTGATCAAATGGCACCTCCGGCCCGGGCAGCTCTTCCATAATGGGGAGCCGAGCCTGAAGGCGGTGAGCCGCTTCTATCGCAATATAGGCGATGATCTGCCCGAGTTGATGATGCTCGCCTACGGCGATCTCGGCGCTACCAGGGGCGATGGTCTGACCCCTGAAGTGAGGGGGAGTCTCAGCCGAAACTTCGATGGCCTTCTCAGCGGGTTCGTCCTATATAAGGAAGAGCGCAAGAGAACACCGAGGCTCCTGAACGGCAGAGATATTATGAGCCTGCTTTCTTTGCAACCCGGTCCGATGGTGGGCGATCTACTGGAGTCCCTGGATGACGCCCAGGCGGCGGGCGAAGTCCAGGATCGCTTGCAGGCAGAGGTTTTCGTCCGGGATCTTTACGTCAAAAAGTATTGCGGATAACTAAATCCTCGCTTGGCAACCAGGTTGACGGTTAAAAGGCTTTTTTCTGGGAATAAAAATTGAGAGACGAAGCGAAGGCTCGTCGCGTTTTCAAGAGTTTTGCATAATCGCACCAGACTCCCGAAAGGGGGCGGGCCTTTCTTGAGGAATCAGTACGATGTTGAATACCAAGGTTGACAAGCTCTCCAACTACACCATCATCGCCAGGCTGGATGACGCCATCCCCCTGAACACCGAAGAATGGGTCACTGTCGAGAGAATGCTGAATCAAGTCAGTGAGTTTGTTCCCATGTCAATGCTCAATACCCTGACCGAGGCGATCATCGCTTATGCAGACGATCAAGCCCGACGTGGCTACCTGCTCGGCCAGGAAGATCTTGTCGACGAGCTCAAGAGCAAAGCGTCGAAAATAGCCTGAGTTTCCTTCCACTTTCCCGGTCAGCACCTCGAGCGATCGAGGTGCTGATCGCTTTTTCGGTTTATAATTGCCAATCATGTATATGCGTCCATGGAAAAGAATTTCGTCCGAAAAGATTGCAGATTGCCGGGTCTTCACGGTTCATAAGCAGCTTGCCACCAGGAGTTGCACCACCGGTGAGGGCGAGCGCACCCATGATTTCTATGTTTTTCACTCAGGCGACTGGGTCAATGTGATTCCGATTACCGAAGACGGCCGGGTGGTGCTCATCGAGCAGTTCCGGCACGGCACCGAGAATTTCACTCTGGAGATACCGGGCGGCTCGGTCGACATGAGCGATCCCGATCCTCTCTTTGCGGCGGAGCGTGAGCTTCTGGAGGAGACCGGTTATCAGGCGGAAGAGTGGACGCCCCTGGGCACGACTCATCCCAACCCGGCGATTCAGAGCAATCGCTGCCACACTTACCTGGCGCGCAACATCCGTCAGGTGCGGACCCCGGTGTTCAACACCACCGAGGAGATCGCTATCAGGCTCGTTCCGGTTACCGAGATACCGGAGCTTATTAAGACCGGGGTCATAACGCACGCACTGGTCATGGTGGCATTTTATTGGCTCGATATACATAAGGGACAGTAACCATGTTTCGAATGCTGGTGTACCCGCTATCTCTTTGCGCGGTTTGTTATGGCATCTGGTTGATCATGACTTCCAATCAATGGGGCGAGGAGCGGGCTAAAGGCAGGGACTGGCTTACCGCCGACGCTCGGCTTATCGAGACCGACATCGGGATTCGTTTCAATTTCATCAATCCAATCACTTATCCCAGGCTGCTCCTCGCTCAGCCTTCCATAACCTATACATATAAGATCGCCGGACAGAAGTTCGAGAAAGAGAGGCGCCTGCCGCCGATTCTCACCCTGGTCAGGATTTCGGTGGCCCGGAAAATTCCGGAGGTCAAACAGCCCGATCCATCTGATATCAAAGACATCGATATAAGCCAGAACATCAGATACAACCCTCAGACCGGCAAGCCCGAGATCATGAACCTGGATGAGCTCGTCGCTGATTCCTGGGACCAGTATTACCCGAAAGTGACGATCCGGTACGACAAGGACAATCCGGAGAACTCCTTCACGGATCCCGACATGCTCATGGGCCAGGAGACCCTTTTGTGGTCAGGAATAGGCTGCATTATCATAGCCATCGGTTTGATCCTGGCTATGAAGTTCCACGAATGGGTCACCCGTCCCAATGACGAGAACGAACTCGATTTGCCTCCGGGTATGGCCAGTCGCGGTTTCCGATAGGAATTCTGGTCAATTCACATAGTTGAGCGGGTTTTTCGGCTTGCCATCGATACGAACCTCGAAGTGCAGGTGCGGTCCGGTCGCGAATCCGGTTGTGCCCTCGAGGCCGAGGATATCGCCCTTGGAGACGTTATCGCCTTTGGAGACTGAAATGCTCGACAGGTGGGCGTAGAGAGTGGAGACGTTCTTGCCGTGGCTGACGATGACGACTTTGCCATAGCCGCCGTACCAGCCTGTGAAGAGCACATGACCGCTATCTGACGCCCTGATGGGCGACCGGCGTGGACCGGCCAGGTCGATGCCGGTGTGGAACTTGCGGGTCCGGAAAATCGGGTGACGGCGCCAGCCGAAAGGAGAAGTCAACTTGGCTTTGAGGGGCATCGCCATCTGTCCGGTGCCTTTCTGGTGGGGCGCGCCGGAATCGTCCCTCTCGCTGTCCGATTGCATTGCCAGAATCTGAGTCTCCAGTTGCTTGGACTGGCGCGAAAGCTCGCGCTCCGCCTGCTCGTAGAAAGCTCTTTGCTTGGCGAGGTTGCGGGCGGTCTGTTCCTGGGTGCCTTTCAGCCTGGCCATCTCCAGGGCTTTCTTGCTCATCTCAGAGATCAGGTTCCCCAGCTTGTTTTTCTCTTGATCGAGACGATTGCGGTTGGCGGCAAGGGCTTCGCAGCGGGCCCGCATGGACTCGAGCAGGGCGCGGTCCTGGTCGGCAATCCGCTCCTGGTAGTACATCCTGTCGAGGAGCTGTTGCAGGGAGTCGGCTTGCAGGATCATCTCGAGGAAGCTCAGCCGGTGTCCCTCGTAAATCTCTCTCAGGCGCGAGGAGGCGGCAAGAACCTGGCTCTGGGCCGCGGCTTCGCTCTGGGCGAGGTTCATGCGGGTCTGGTTGATGGCATGCACAGTGGTGCTCATTCTATTCTTGCTCGACTTCATGTCCCGGTCCATTTTATGGAGCTTGTGATTGATGTCGTGCAGGCGCGTATAAGCGAGCTTCTCCTTGCGGCGAACCTCGATCATCTTTCTGTGAATCTCTTCACGTTTGGCATCCAGTTGTTTCTGCTTCTTCTCGATTTCCTGATTGTGAGCTTTGATGCTCGCAGCAGATTGCTTCTTGCCGCCTGAGGTCGCCTGGGCGGCCCGGCAGACCAGAAGGGGTTGGCTGGCTAGGAATAAGGCCAGGGAGAGCGAGACGCTCAGGGCGCTTGTTTTCGTAGAATCGGCTCGAAGCAAGGATGCTACCTGTAGGAAAGACATGTCATGAACCTGTCAGGTTCGACAGTTTAGCATTTACAGGCTACCGTGATCCCTCTTTGATCCTTTCTTTCATTATGACTAAACATATGGTTGTCGAGTGTATAGACACTTGCATAGTCTCCGTACCGATGGAAGGCTCATTCAGTTGGAATTTCAAGATGTTAAACTTTAGGCTCGTTTATAAGAGGATGCGCCGGGGCGCATTAGTTCCCATTTATATTAGGTATGTGTCATGTTGAAAGAACTGGTCAAATTTCCGCTGTCTGTGGAAGGCGCCTCAAACAAAGACTTTGTCGAGATCAAGAGCCCCTACAGCGGCGAGGCTTTCGCTTGCGTGGCCCAGGCCGACGAGAAGACCATCGATCTGGCCCTGAGCCAGGCTGAGCGGACTTTTCGTGAGCAAATGCGCAAAATGCCGGCGCACCAGCGTTCGAAGATTCTGGCTGAGACCTCCCGCCTTCTCGATACCTATCAGGACGACCTGGCTCGCATTATCGCCCTGGAGGGCGGCAAGCCAATCAAGGACGCCCGCATCGAAGTAGCCCGGGCCGCCAACACCTTCGCCATTGCCGCCCGTGAAGCCATGCGTCTCGATGGCGAGCAGATTGCCATGGACAACCTCCCGGGAAACGAGAATCGTATGGGTATGATCCTGCGCGAGCCTATCGGTGTCGTTGGCGGTATCACACCTTTCAATTTCCCCCTCAATCTGGTAGCGCATAAAGTGGCGCCGGCGATAGCCGGCGGCAATTGCATCGTCCTCAAGCCCTCTTCTCAAACGCCCGTAGCCAGCTTCAAGCTAGCGGCGCTCATGAAGGAAGCCGGACTGCCCGATGGCGCGTTTCTCGTGGTGCCCTGCAAGGGCTCCAGGAGCGCCGCGCTGGTGCGCGATCCGCGCCTTGCTTGCCTGACCTTCACCGGCAGCCCGGACATCGGCTGGCAGCTCCGGCAGAGCGTGCACCCCGGAACCAGGGTGATTCTGGAGCTAGGCGGTAACGCCGGTATCATCGTGCACAAAGACGCCCCTCTGGAGAAGGCCGTGCAGGCAGCCTGCCGTGGCGGGTATGCCCATGCAGGACAGGTCTGTATCTCGGTGCAGCGTGTCTATGTCCATGAGGATATCTATGATGAGTTCGTTGAGCGCTTCACGTCCCGGGTCAAGGAGCTCAAAGTCGGTGATCCTCTGGACGAGAGCACCGACGTGGGCCCGATGATCGACGCCGGGGCCGTGGAGAAGACCAGGCAGTGGGTCGATAAGGCTGTGGACGGCGGTGCCCGTGCCCTCACCGGCGGACCGGCTCGCCCGAACAACCTGCTCGATCCTGTGGTCCTGGTGGATACCAGAGCCGATATGGAAGTGGTGGCATGCGAGGTCTTCGGACCGGTCGTATCGGTAATGAAATATGACACCATCGAGAACGCCATCGAGGCCATGAACGACACTCGTTATGGACTTCAGGCCGGTGTATTCACCAGCGATATCAATGTCGCCTTCAAGGCGGCGCGCAGTATCGATGCCGGTGGGGTAATGGTCAACGATGCTCCTACATTCAGGGCCGACCATATGCCTTACGGTGGTCGCAAGGAGTCCGGTCTCGGTCTCGAAGGAGTGCGCTTCGCCCTCATGGAGATGACTCAGCCCAAGTTCATATGTCTCAATCTCGAAGGGTGAAAATCTACGATAAGGTGAAAGCCCTGCAGGGCGGATTGATCGTGTCCTGCCAGGCGAGCACCGGAGAGCCTCTCTGCAAGCCGGAGCATATCGTCGCTCTTTCCCTGACCGTCATCAATGGTGGTGCCGACGCTCTGCGGCTCGAAGGCGTGGACAATATTCGTGCCGTGCGCGCGGTGACGAGTCTTCCCATAGTCGGCATTACCAAAATCGATGGTCTGACGGCAGAGGAGCGGCTGGAGAAGGTTTTCATCACGCCGACTTTCGCAGATGCCAGACAGGTCGCGGAAGCCGGTGCCGATATCATCGCACTCGATGCCACCGCTCGTCCTCGACCGGACGGTTTGAGCCTGGAGGAGACAATCGTCCTGATTCACCGTGAGCTCGACAGACCTGTCTGGGCCGACGTCGCCACTCTGGAAGAAGGCAAAGCCGCCTTTGTCGCCGGAGCCGATATCGTCTCCACGACTCTTTTCGGCTATACGAGCTATTGCCTGGCAGACGAGACAGAGGGACCGGGCTTCGATCTGTTGAAGGGGCTTATCGAATCTGTCACGGTTCCGGTGATTCTCGAGGGCCGGGTCTGGCATACCGGGGATGTCGAGCGTGCCATCGAATACGGTGCTTATGCCGTGGTGGTGGGCTCGGCAATTACCAGACCTCATTTGATAACCCGGCGTTTCCGGCAAGCCCTCATCGCCAAGAGTCTGCAAAAATGACCTCGCAGTTCAGCCTCTGGCTCTATCCCCTCTTGGCCTTTTCTGTGGTGGCACTGGCGGTGCGAGCTCGCATCCCTTTCGGCTGGTCCTGGGGCTCAATCATTCAAGTGCTTCCCGTACTCGCCTGCGGCGTACTGGGGCTCTATGTCGGACCGGACTGGGTCTTCGCCATCGTCGGATGGCTGCTCCTGCTGGTTTTCTACCTGCCTTCTCGTTTTTTCTACACAGGTATCCAGCGTAATCTCATGACTCTCAATGCCGGCGGAATGATGCTTCTCTCCGAGCGTGTGAAGCTCATCTTCTGGGGATTGCCCGGGCGATTCTGGTCGGATATGACCCGGGCGCTGGCTCTATACATCGAAGGCAGGGGTGATGATGCGGACGCCCTGCTCGACGACTGGCAGGGACGCCAGGGGCTTCCGAAAGACGTCCGGGATCTTCCTTCCAATTACCGGTTCGTCGGCAATGGCGTCATGTGGCGCTGGCAGAGAGTCGTTGACCAGTATGAGGCAATGGGAGAGGACGATCGTAAGAGGCTCGGTCACTCGGTGCTCTTGCCCACTGCTCGCGCTTATGCTGAGCTCGGCCGTTTCGATGATGCCGCCGAATGTATAAAGAAAGCCAAGCTGGCAGAGAATATGCTGCCCATGCAGTATCTCGCGCTTTCGCTCCTGCCTTTTTTCTCGCTGAGCGGAGCCATTTCCGAGCTCAAGGCGCTTATCGGTATCCTGGCCAAGAAGAGCAAGGACTTTCCGGTGAGCAGCCGGGAATATTGGACCGGTCGTTGCTACCTGGCGGCCGGCCAGGAAAGCGAAGCCCGCAAATGTCTTGAGGCTTCCCGAAACGCCTCTGAGTCGGAGCGTTTCAAGAGTCGCATCGACTGGCTTCTGGAAAGCCGGGTCGACAGATCGGAAAAACATGGGCTCGTCTCAGGCGGCGACGTCCGGGCTCGGGTCGACGAGATCTGGCAACTCTTCAGGAAGGCCGCCTATGTCCAGGAGATCATCTCGCCCCAGAGGCAATCGGTGGCCGTCACCCTGATCGTGGTACTGATCGTTCTGGTCTACCTGCTCTATGGTCCAATCAAAGACTATATGGTCTTTTTCAAGCCAGTGGCAGGCGAAGAGCGGCTCTGGGCCTGGGTGACTTTCGTGGTCTCGAGCTTTTCGGTGAGCAAAGCGGCCATATTGCACGGCGAGTATTACCGCCTCCTGACTTATCTCTTCCTGCACGCCCATGTCACCCATATGATTCTAAACATAGTCGGTCTGGTCTGGTTCGGCCGGATCGCCGAGAATATTTTCGGCACCAGTCGTTTCGTGGCTATTTATTTCGTAGGCGGGATTCTCAGCGGTGTCGCCCATTCCCTGCTGAGCACCGATATCGCGGTAGGCGCCTCGGGCGCGGTGATGGCGGTCTTCGCCGCCTCGGCTGCCGGAATCTACCGGCTCAAGGATAAAATTCCCGATTCGGTAAGACGTTTCGAGCTTTCCTGGCTTGGTGGTCTGGCGGCTTTTCAGGTTGTCCTGGACCAGGTGATTCCGCATGTGGCGGCTTTTGCTCATCTGGGCGGGCTGCTTGCCGGGCTTGCCTTCGGCATGGTTCTCTCCCTGCGTAATCCGGACTCGGGAGAGGAGGAGATTACCGGTAAATTCGTCGGCGGATAAAGCTATTACCTGGTTTTCAATTCTCATATAATTGGTAAGTAGGTAAGGCTGAATGGGATCGACTTCGACTGGAGTTTTATGCACGATTGTCCGACATGTAGAGTGCCCCTTCATGGTCACGAAGAAGTCTGTCCTTCCTGCGGCACCCGGCAGCGTGTCCGGCGCAGCACAAGCAGTTTGCTGAGCTCCACTCCTCAGAAGCCGCCGGTCAATCTCGTCCCTTTCGTCATCGTCTTCTTCGTGCTGGGAATCGGTACTTTCATCCTTGCCCAGGGAAGCTGGGTGGGTCAGATAATGTCCCGGGGACCGGTTCAGGAGGATCCTCTCGATAGGCTATCGCCGGTGCAGATCAGGCAGATGCTCTACAGCAAGATCGAAGAGGGTATTGCTGCTGCCGGCGCCACCGCCACCTATACCTGGGCTACGCCTGGTGGAGAAGAGACCGATATCAACGCTCAGGGACCGGTTCATCTCACCATCAACACCGAGCTTTCCGACCCTAACCTGCGGCGGGGTATTATCGATCCTGCCAAGGAGCTCATGCATAAGGCCCAGATTCCCACTCTGGTAATGAACGACTCCAAATCCAAGGCGACCTGGACGTATCAGGTCAATGTGCCGACCACGCCGAGCTCTCAGACGGCTCCGTCAGAAGAGGGAAGCCAGGCAAATCAGGAGCCTGAGCAGGCGACAGATCAGGCAGCTGATCAGGGATATTGATCATGTTCAGGCTCAGACCCTGGATCAGTCTCAGATTCAGGATCGCTGCCGCATTTTTCCTGTCTCTGGCTGTTCTCTCAGCCATGGCGCTGGCTATCGAGGCGAAAATCATCGAGCCGAAGATGCCTCCCAAGCCGGCCTCGAACGAGGTGGATTTCACCACCATCGCCAGGGGCTCCTTCAGCGGCATCAAGACGGCCGAGCGCCTGGCCATTCGCGACGAGGGAACCTGGCTCTCTGTCTGGCACCGACATTCCAGCGAGCTCCAGTATTGTGATCCGGCTCCCCATGTCGATTTCGAGAAGAGTATGGTGGTCGCGGTCTTTCAGGGTGAGGGAAGCAGCCGGTCCGGCCTGATCCAGGTCGACTGTATAAAGGCGTTTCAAGACAAGATAGTCGTGCTTCTCAGTGACAGCGGTCAGACCGGAGGCAAGGGCGCCAGAAACACCACCCGGTCGTTCCATATCGTCAAGACGCCCCGAAGCTTGCTTCCTGTGGTTTTTCGCTGATATTGATACTGCTAGTGGTGCTCAGTTGGCGGCCAGGGCCTCGATGATTGCTTTGAGCGATGATTTCTCGTCGCAGACTTTCTGAAAGGCTTTCCGATCAAGGACATCTTTCACCAGGATCTCTTCCATGACCGGATAATAGCCCGCAAACATCGTAGACTCGAAAGAGTATGAGATTTCATCGGTGCCTTCTCCCTCGCCGGTATTGTGCGGTCGAAGCCAGAGGTCCTTGCGGGCCAGCTTTTTGCCGCTGCGGTCGAATACCTCGACTTCAGGAGGCTTCTCGAAGGCGACATTGAGCTCTTCCCGGCGCCAGCCCATAAAGCACCAGACACGCACCAGTCCGCTTTCGAGGTCGTAGTGTATGGGCACCATCGTCCTCTGGTCCCCGGATAGATCCGGATCCTCGTAATAGGAGCCGGCCCAGCCCTGGAAGACTTCCAGGCTCGATTCGGGTGTCTGAGCCGGTTTCATGCCAAGATCCCGGCATGAGCTGATATGGGCACCGTTGAAAAGATCTTCCATGAAAGCGAGCTCTGTATAGAGGTCTTCCCGGGACTTCCCGTCCCTGGTCAGGCGGTGCATTCTCTTGAGCTCGTCCTCGCCGAAAATGCCTGAAACTACGCTTTTGAGGAAACGATAAGAGTATGCTCTCCGGTAATAGAAGGTGGGCAGAGGCTCCACAGTGATCCTGGGTTTGATCTTGAGCTGGCTGACAGGCGAAGTTGCCGATGGCGCCAACTCCTTTTCGGGGAGGGTCCTTGGGTGGGGCATTCTGGCCAGGGCTATGGTGCCTCTGAGCAGGTCTTCGAGAAGCTCGAAATAAGATTCGTCCACCGAAAGATGCTCGGACTCGACCATGAGATGGGGAGCGATCAGGGGTGCCAGGCTCCAGGTCACATAGTCGTACCAGCCCGAGTCAGCCGTGGGGCGCAAGCTCATCTTGCGGGATCGGACTACTTTTATGAACTCGTCCATGAGGCTGAAGTTTTTCGGTACCGGGTTGCCGGGACCGATTAGCTTGGCGAGAAGGTCTTCTTCGTGCGACACTGTCGGAGGTATCGTCGCCAGGACCTCTGTCTCGAAGTCGCCTCCTCCCGAGGTGAAAAGCACCCTCAGGTCGGGTAGCCTGGGCGGATTGGTCAGCTTGTGGACCATGTCCAGGAGCTTCAGATACGAATCGAGGAGGTCGCTGTCCCCTTTGATGATGCCGGCCAGGGCACTGGCGCCGGCGGCATCTTTGGACATCTCCAGAGGAGTCTGGAGCATTCTATCCTGTTTGAAAACAGCGCCTAACTCGTCGTTCCAGGTGTAATAGGCAACGGGCTTCGATACTACAGGCTGCGCCTCGAACTGTTTCAGCCGCGCGTCCACCTTTTCCTGCCACTGCTTGCTGAGCCCGGCAGCCCGGGCTCCGGAAAGCTCCAGGGCCGCGAATACGATCACCGCAGCCCGAGCGAAAGAGTCCGCGTCCGGGCTATTACCGGACTTTACCAGAGACTCGCCCAGGGACTCGAGGAGCCTCCTCTTGCCGGTGAAGTCACCCAGCCCTTCCTGGAGATATTTTTCGATAGTGGCCATGAAGCCGTCATCGAACTGTCTGGCTTTAAAGATCAGGGTGCCAGCGGGCACATAGCTCTCTTCTCCTTCCCTGTCCGCCCTGACAAGCTCCGCCAGGGACGGGCTCAAGGACATAGCGTCGGTTTCATCCAGGCGCTCGTTCTTCAGACGAAGAACCTGACTGTCAAGACCCAGCCGGACTCTATGGCCGGATTCAGCCGTGAATTCGCGAATCAGGGGGATGGATCTGGTGCTCTCCATGCTCTTCTCCATTCTTAAATCGCCAGATAACGATTGTATCCGGTCGAACCGGTATTGGGGTGAATTTAAAGACCCCGGTCTCAAATGGGTATATCTTTCCTGGAAACCGGAGCCAATTGCCATGAGCAACAGTCAGGCATTAGAAAAACAGCCGACCACGGGAGCCCCGGGGGAGCGGCGCTATTTCTACCCGATTTCGCTGAGACGCCGGCTGACTTATCTTTTCTTCTGTATCTCGGCTCTAATGGTCGTGCTATGGATCAGCCTGGACAGACCCATCGTCCGGACCGCTGCCGGGGTTCATATAATCGATATCAAGCAGCCGGGCAACTATGTGGCTTTCTTCAAGGGCAATATCCGAGATCCCTTCGGCTGGGACACCATCAGGGGTCGATTCCGTGATGCCCTGGTCGTGGAGATCGAGCCCTATGACAGCACGGCGTATGTCTGGAAAGTCGTGCCATTCAGGGATCTCTCCTCGTTCAATTCTTTTTCGGTAGCCGAGTTCGACGTCTATCATCCGGGCCGGTACCTGCTTTTCTCCTCCTGGCGATCAGATGTGCTCAAGTGCGACGGCACAATCACTCTGGAGAGGAATGTGGTCGAGAAATTCTTCTATCGCTGGGGGGCCGGAATCGTGGCCGGAGTATCTTTCCTGGGCTTCCTCGGATTTCCCGTGAGCAGGCGCCCGGGCTGATTCCGTTAATTCGATAAATCACCCATCCCGGTATTGACCGTCCGGAGTCCTTGATGGAAGATGGTTTTATATGGAGACCCGGTTACTCATTGGCGCGTAGAGGCAGTGTCTTTATGATGAAGGTCTATACTTGCTCTGTCGGCAAGGATGCCGTCAGATATATCAGGCTGTCTGAGCTCGAGCAGCCTATCAGGCAGATGTTCACTTCCTGGCTGGCGAGGAGAACCACCTCCATTGTGGTTGTCGATGAGCTGGAAGTTGGAGACGCGGTCGAATATGCGGATTACAGACGTTTCGTCCACGAAGCGGTGGAAGCCAATTAATCCATAGTACCGGATATAGTGCTTTCAATCGCGGGAGCTCTCAGTTCGCTCACCGCCCTTCAGTCCGGTTGTAAAGGTACTGTCACCGGAAGTCCGGGGACTCCGGATTGCCTGTCTTTTGATTCTCCGGCAGGTCAAAGAGTTTCTTGATGAAATTCTCTGCCCCTTTCGAATCGACGTAATACTGACTCTTGCCGCCTTCGCATATGGTGATGTCGCCGTCGTAAACCACAAAGAGCCTTTCGTCGATATGCCAGGGACTCGAAGGAAGGGTGAACGAATAGGAGCTCTTGCCTCCGAACTTCGCCTGCTTCGCCTTTCGACCCAGAGGCGTCAAGCCTGTGAGTCGGTTCTCAAGCTCCTGAAGTTGGTTGGCTTTGGTTATATCGATGTATGGGTCGGGTCGCCCGGAGAAATATGAGCGAGAGATTCTGAGTTGAGAGACATTCCATCCGGTTCGCACTGCTGGTTTGCCCATGAGACGAATTTTCTGGTCCGCAGCGGGTTTCTTGTCCTTATCGCAGCTTTCCTTTCCGATTGCCGGAACCGTGGACAGGATTGCGGCAAGCAGACCGGCAACCAGGGAGGCTGCCAGTTTCAGCCGGTCTCTGAGTTTGCGCAATCCCACCGGGCAGTCATCGGTGATCACTGTTCCGTCGGCTCTTTTGTAGAGTCTTATGCAGAGATCGCCATTCTTGCTCCTGATCAGGGACTCTGCGTCTTTTTTGCTCAGCTCCGAGATGTTGAACACATTTTTCGAGCAACTCTGGCAGAAGCGAGTGCGCTCGTCGCCGGTCATCATGTCCCAGTCTTCGTGGCAGGGTGCCGCTATGCGAATATCATCCAGGGGGCTTTTATCTGGCATTATGTGAGAATCTCCGGAGGGGGAAGCGCTGTGACTGAATGGCTGTGAATTTTCTGGTTTTCCTCCTCAACCTCTCACCAGTATTATTAATAGCACGATGTCAGGACATTCATCAGCGATTCTTCGTCAGCCATCTTCAATTGATTTTCTCTGCTGTATCGGAAAGAGAGATTCCCTGGATTCGGTCTGATGGATTGGAGAAAGATTCGCGGGATTTTCTCTGCTGTATCGGAAATGGAGATTCCCTGGATTCGGTCTGATGGATTGGAGAAAGATTCGCGGGATTTTCTCTGCTGTATCGGAAATGGAGATTCCCTGGATTCGGTCTGATGGATTGGAGAGAGATTCGCGGGATTTTCTCTGCTGTATCGGAAAGAGAGATTCCCTGGATTCGGTCTGATGGATTTGCTAGAGATTCCCGGGATTCTCTCTGCTGTATCGGAAATGGAGATTCCCTGGATTCGGTCTGATGGATTGGAGAAAGATTCGCGGGATTTTCTCTGCTGTATCGGAAATGGAGATTCCCTGGATTCGGTCTGATGGATTGGAGAGAGATTCGCGGGATTTTCTCTGCTGTATCGGAAAGAGAGATTCCCTGGATTCGGTCTGATGGATTTGCTAGAGATTCCCGGGATTCTCTCTGCTGTATCGGAAAGAGAGATTCCCTGGATTCATTCAAAGACAGCATACCAATTGAACCAAATCCCACCCTCATTCGTACTTGTAACCAGAGACACCCCTAAAGCGAGAGCCCCTCATGTCGACCTCGGCAAGAATCCGAGCTTTCATCAAGAAGCTCGACCGGGACACGATCTTCACCACAAGAGATCTCCTCACTTTCGGGAGGAGATCTGCGGTGGACAACGCCGTCTACAACCTCGTGAATCGCGGGGAGATTGTTCGCATCGTACCGGGCGTCTTCTCGCTTCCAGGGAGTAAACGAAAGCTTTCCCTCAAGGAGCTGGCGATCATCAAAGCAAAATCTTTCGGACGCAGGATTGTCAAGCACGCCTCTGAAATTGCTTCGGATCTCGGTATTGCTTCCTCAGAGATCCCGGATGATGAGGTCTGGTTTGCCACCAGTGGAAGCAAGAGCGCATTCAAGTTCGGATTGATCACAATCAGGTTCAAGCCGACCTGCCAACGGAAGATGAAGCTGGGTGAAACGCGCGCCGGGCAGGTTGTCAGGGCTCTCAATTATGTCGGTCGGCGAAAGGTGACTCACAAGACCGTTGCCATAGCAACTGCTGACCTCTCGAGGCGAGCCAGGAGACGCTTGCAGTCTCTGGCATCCATGATGCCTGCCTGGCTTAGCGAATTCTTCCTGGACCCGATAGAGACAAGCTTTCAACACTCCGAACCGTCCGTGGTCAGAGAAGATTCGATCCTCTATATCGTCCCGAATTGTCGGCTCCGTCTCAGAGGTGCCGCACCACGGGCGCCATCTATTTCTTGCCGAGAAGACCGCGAAAGAACTTGGCTACCGGATCATAGAACTCGGAGACAACCCTTTCCTTCAGAGGGATGATGGCGTTGTCCGTGATCTTGATCTCTTCGGGGCAGACTTCGGTGCAGCACTTCGTGATGTTGCAGAAGCCGATGTTTCCTTCGTCCTTGAGATAACCGAGACGATTGGCTGTGTCTTTCGGATGCATCTCGAGACCGGCGGCCCTTACTAAGAATCGCGGACCCATGAATTTGTCCTTGCGATCGTGATCTCTCAGGACGTGACAGACGTTCTGGCAGAGGAAGCACTCGATGCATTTGCGGAATTCTTGAACGCGCTCGATGTCTTCCTGGTGGATGATCCACTCTTTGCTGTCTGATTCGTCGGGAGAAAATCCCGTGATTTTCTTATTGACCTCATAATTCCACGAAACATCCGTGACCAGGTCTCTTATCAGCGGGAATGTCTTGATTGGCTGAACCGTGATCTCTTCGCCGGGCTCGAAGCGATCCATTCTGGTCTTGCACATAAGGGAGGGGTGACCGTTTACCTCGGCGCTGCAGGACCCGCACTTGGCTGCTTTGCAGTTCCAGCGCACTGCCAGGTCGGGCGACTCGGTCGCCTGGATGTAATGGATGGCATCGAGAACGACCATTCCGTCCTCTACTGGAACCTTATAGGTCTTCAACTCGCCGGATCCGGCGTTGCCTCGATAGACTTTAAGCGTGGCTTCAGGCATGGGCGTGCTCCTTCTCCTCAAAAAGCTTTTTCAAATCTTCGGGCATCTCAGGAAGCGGCGTGTGCTCGAGCTTCATCTTGTCGCCGTCTTTACTGCATGAGGTATTGACAGTTGCCCACTTGCCTTTGTCTGTTTCGGTGTAGTCCAGACGGCTGTGCGCGCCCCGGCTCTCTTGCCTGGAATGGGCGCTCCTCGCCATGGCTTCGGCTGCTATCATCATGTTCTGCAAGTCGCGGCAGAGGTGCCAGCCGGGGTTGTATTCCTTGCCGCCCTCCGCTTTGACGTTTGCGACTTCTTTCTTGAGCTCTTCAAGCTTCTTGATGCCTTCTTCCATGTCTTTCTCATTTCTGAAGATGCCGACGTGGGTGCCCATGATCTGGTTGAGCTCTTTGTGGACGTCATAGGGATTGCGGCCCGATTCACGTTTGAACGGGGCTTCCAGCTCCTCGACAGCGGCTTCGATGTCTTTATCGCTTATCCTGGGAAATTCTTTGAGCTTCTCCGCGTAATCCGAGGCGCCCATGCCGGCACGTCGCCCGAAGACCACTAGATCCGACAGGGAGTTGCCGCCCAGGCGGTTGGCGCCGTGCATTCCGCCTCCCACTTCGCCGGCAGCGAAGAGTCCGGGGACCCGGCTCTCGGCTGTGTCCGCATCGACCCGCACACCGCCCATGACATAGTGGGCTGTCGGACCGACTTCCATGGGTCCGGCGGTGATGTCCACGTCCGCGAGCTCTTTGAACTGGTGGTACATGGACGGGAGTTTTTTCTTGACCCGTTCGGGGTCCTGATAGCTGATGTCGAGAAAGACGCCGCCATGGGGGGAGCCGCGACCTTCTTTGACCTCGGTATAGATCGCCCGGGCGACGTTGTCGCGGGTGGAGAGCTCCGGGGGGCGTCGAGCTTTAGTCGATTTGCCCTCCAGGGTGGCAGTCACCCATTCGTCTGCTTCTTCGATGGTGGCTGCATAGTCGTTCTTGGTTGCCTCAGGAAGGTAGTCGAACATGAAGCGCTTGCCTTCGCTATTGGTGAGACGTCCGCCTTCACCACGCACACCTTCGGTCACCAGAATTCCTTTGACGCCAGGGGGCCAGACCATTCCGGTGGGGTGGAATTGCATGAACTCCATGTCGATTAGATCGGCGCCGGCTTCGTAAGCCAGAGCGTGACCGTCGGCGGTGTACTCCCAGGAATTGGAGGTGACGGTGAAGATCTTGCCGACTCCGCCTGTAGCGAGGATCACTGCCTTCGTCTTGAAGAGTACATATTTGCCGGACTCCCTGTAATAGCCGAAGGCGCCGGAGATCTTTTCGCCGTCCTTGAAGAGTTTGGAGATGGTGCACTCCATATATACTGCGATGCCCTGATGGACGCCGCGATCTTGCAGGGTGCGGATCATCTCGAGTCCGGTGCGGTCGCCGACGTGGCAGAGCCTCTTCCATTTGTGCCCGCCGAAGGCGCGCTGGAGGATTTTGCCTTCTTTGGTGCGATCGAAAACGGCGCCCCAGTGCTCGAGCTCCCGGACGCGGTCAGGTGCTTCCTGGGCGTGGAGCTGGGCGAAGCGCCAGTTGTTCAGCATTTTGCCACCACGCATGGTGTCGCGGAAGTGTGTTTCCCAGCCATCGTCCGGATCAACATTGGCCAGGGCCGCGGCGATGCCGCCTTCGGCCATGACTGTGTGAGCCTTGCCCAGGAGTGATTTGCAGACCAGCCCCACCGATAGTCCTCTTGCCGAGACCTCGATGGCTGCCCGCAGACCGGCACCGCCGGCGCCGATAACGATTACGTCGTGCTCGTGGGTTTCATAATCTGCCATTTTTCTTCTGTCCTATCTAATGTGCTTGGTTCTCAGTTAACCGAAAAGAATAATCGGGCTCCACTGACCTGATGCCACCTGCCTGATGTAGAAATCGACGAAGGCAACGGAGAAGAGGCTCATCCACGCCCATTGCTGATGTTTCTCGTTGAGCTTGGTGACGAATTCCCAGACCTTGAATCGGCGTTTGGCCGAGTCGCAAGCCGAGAAACAATCCAGGGAGCCGCCGCAGAGGTGGCGATAGGCGTGGCAGCCGAATGTGTAGCCCGATAGCAGGATGCAGTTGACCAGCATGACCAGGCCGAGAACGCTCAGGCAGAAGCCGCCTTCATTGATCTTGAAAGCCACCACCACATCCCACCAGAGAATGGCGAGGACGATGGCTGCCAGGTAGAAGAAATATCGGTGCATGTTCTGGAGGATAAAGGGAAACTTGGACTCGCCGCAGTATTTGTCGGCGCCATGGATATCCACGGCGCATGCAGGAGGAGTCATGAAATAAGAGCGGTAGTAGGCTTTCCGGTAGTAATAGCAGGTCGCCCGGAAACCCCCTGGAATCCAGAGTATGAGGATCGCCGGCGACCATTTCCACCAGTCGAATATGAGCTTGGGAGAATAGAAAGGCGAGAGAAACTGCTGGTATTCGTAGAGTCCGTTCTCGAACACTCTATAGGTCCCGTAGAAAATAAATGCGGTGAAACCTATGGCAATCAGTGCCGGCTCGAACCACCAGTTGTCCTTGCGGGTGGTCTTGCCCGGGTGCGCTGTGGACTGAACAGTGGAAACTTCGCTCATCTGCCGAACCTTCATTTGCATTGCCGACTTCACGATGCGTCGGGCAGATTCACTCGGTCAGTGGTCTTTTCGATTTACTGCTGCCCCGATGACTCCAGAAAGCCGCGAAGTCGGCATTATTATTACCTCTGAAGCAGCCCGATTATAGCAATCTCGATTTGCCGCGATCTTATTTATTGATAGTAAATAGTCCTGGTGTTAATTACAGATTGATTAAGATGATGCGGCGCGATCGAGAGACAAGGGTAAAAGCCGCTACCGGAGCTGATTTCGGTGAAAGCTCGCCTGACAACCTTGCGGAACAGATTGCCCGCTCTTCCGTCTATTTTTGCAGTGGAACGTGTTGTGTAGGTAGTCGTGGGACACGCGGCGCCAATCGAGAGGATGTCATGAAAAAGAAGGGATCTGCCAAGAAAAAGGCCAAGCTGATTCTGGATGATAGCCATGATCGTTATGTCACTGCCAGGCTCGATCAGGCTCTGCCCCTGGTCACCGAGGACTGGATGACGGTTGAGCAGATTCTCAACCGCCTGAGCGAATTCGCTCCCGGGGATATGCTCATGGAGCTCACCAATGCCATTGCCGTTTATGCCGACGATCAGGCAAGACGTGGTTATATTCTCGGTCAGGACGATATATTCAAGGAGATGGCACGGCGTCAGGCCGCCTGACCGCAGTTCAGTTCAAGAAGTGTCCAATCGGTTACACTTTGGGGCTCGTCCCTGGCATATCATCTAGAAATAGACAGCCGATCAGCCAGAGGACCAAGAATCTTGCCAAGCTTGTCACCCAGATTTTCTTCGAGAATTTCCAGATCTGTGCCCGGAATGACCTCCATTTTCAGCAGCGCTTCCCTTGCCGCACTAATTTATCTCGGGCTGGCTCCGCGCCTGAACAAGCTTCTCTATCGCCCCATGCTCTTCTTCCCTGCCCGATTCCCTTCCGACTGGGGCGGCAATCCTGTCCTTCATGAGATCGAAGGCGAAGATATGTTTTTCCATGGAAAGATGGGTCAGCGCCTCCATGGCTGGTATTTCAGAAATCCCGGCAGCCGTTTCACGATGCTCATCAGCCACGGCAATTCAGGCAATATCACTATCCGGGATAAGCTGGCCGACATCGGGTTAGCCTCTGGTTGCTCCGTTTTCGTCTATGACTATCAGGGCTTTGGTCGGAGCACCGGCAAACCGAGCGTCGAAGGTATATGCGATGACGCCGAGGCAGCCTATGACTGTCTTACAGGCGAGCTGGAGGTGGCGGGGGGCGATATCGTTTTATATGGCGAGTCCCTGGGAGCGGCAGTGAGCACCTATCTTTCCACTGTCAGAGACTGCTCGGCGATCATCCTGCAGTCCGGGTTCGCTTCTCTCAAGCGTATTGCCGGCGAGCATTTCCCCCTTCTCAACCTCTATCCGCCCTCCTTGTTTCCGAAGCCGCCTCTGGACAGCGTCTCGATCCTCAAACAGGAGCACCCGCCGCTCCTCCTCATTCACGGCGACAGGGATCGGGTCATCGGGGTCGAGCATTCCCAGACCATGTTTGCCGAGGCGGTATCGAGCAAGAAATTCCTGCGCCTGCCCGGGACTGCTCATGCGGATATCTGGGACACAGCCAGACACGAGGTCGTGGCTGCCATAAAGGAGCATCTGGGAGAACTGGACTGAGCTGGAGTTCTCTAAGATTGGTGAAAACCCGAAGAAGAATATCCTCAAACTTAGCCTCTTTGTATATCCCCACTGAGCAAAATGGTAGAGATGGAGAAATCAAGAGGTGGGGAAGCTGTATGGAAACCGATCCTAATCAATGGCACTCGCTGACCCCTTCGCGTCCTTCGGCGGAGCATCTGATTCCCGGGCTCTATGCCCTGGCGCGGTGCTGGTTCGATCGCGGCGATGCCGCGCCGGCGGAGAAGATCTACCGGCTCATCCTGAGCATCGATGAGCGTGTGTCGGGTATCAAGTGTGGCGAGGTGGTTCTCAGCTCCCTCGATCTGGCGAATCTACTGGCTGAAACCGGTCGGCATATGGAGGCTGAGCATCAATATCTGCAGACCCTGAACCGTTGCAATCAGTATATGGGTCAGGAGCATCCGGCTTTCGGCATGACCCTGAGCGCTTATGGCGCCCTTCTGCGAAAGATGAAACTGGATGACCAGGCGGATCATATCGAGCGCCGGGCAACCAATCTCAAGCAGGAGAGCAGAGACCCCCGTACCACCATAGGTGGCGGAAGCAGCGTCAGCAGCATGACTATCACTTGAGTCCGGCTAGTTTTCTGCGGGAAAATCTCTCGGGTCAGTGACAGCAAGCCTCTTTGTTCTTGCGGATGAGATTGAGGGCGCTGCCTTCGCGGAACCACTCGATCTGTTCGGCGGTCATCGTGTGGCGCACTTCCACTTTCTCCTGCCTGCCGTCCTTGTGGGTGATGGTCATCTGCACCGGCTTGCCGGGAGCGAGACTGGCAAGGTCGAGGAAGCCTATCCTGTCGCCGGCCTCGATTTTGTCGTAGTCCGCTTTGTCGGCGAAAGTGAAAGCCAGGATACCTTGCTTTTTCAGGTTGGTCTCATGGATCCGGGCGAAGGAACGGACCACCACGGCTTTACAGCCGAGGAAGCGCGGTGACATGGCTGCATGCTCGCGGCTCGAGCCTTCACCGTAATTCTCGTCACCGATGGATACCCAGCCTGCGCCTTCGGCTTTGTAGTGTCTGGCCACCTCGGGGATGGTCCCGATCTTGCGGTTCAGTGCATCCACCGTGGTACCGGGCTCTTCGGCGAAGGCATTGATGGCGCCGATGAACATATTGTCGCTGATCTTGTCCAGATGACCACGGTATCTCAGCCAGACACCGGCGGGGGAAATATGGTCGGTGGTGCATTTCCCCTTCGCTTTGAGGAGCACTTGCAGACCTTCGTAGTCTTTGCCGTCCCAGGCCTTGAAAGGCTCCAGCAGCTGCAGGCGATCGCTCTCGGGATCGACTTTCACTTCCACGCCTTTACCGCTGGCTGCCGGCTCCACATAGCCGGTGTCTTCGGAGATGAAGCCGCGGCCCGGAATCTCATCGGCGACAGCCGGGGCTTCGAGCATGACCTTTTTGCCGTCTTCGGTCTCGAGGCTGTCTTTCAGAGGATTGAAAGAGAGCTTGCCGGCGAAGGCGAAAGCGGTGACCAGCTCGGGGCTGCCTATGAAGGCATAGGTCTGCGGGTTGCCGTCGTTGCGTTTCTGGAAATTTCGATTGAAAGACGTGATGATCGAGTTCTCATCGCCTTTTTCGATATCGTCGCGTTTCCACTGACCGATACAGGGTCCGCATGCATTGGCCAGCACCGTCCCGCCCATCTTCTCCAGGGCCTCGAGCTGACCGTCCCGCTTGATAGTCTGGTGGATCTGCTCTGAGCCGGGGGTGATCAGGAATCCGCAGAGGGCCTTCAGTCCCTTGGCGGTGCCCTGGCTGGCTACCGATGCCGCTCTGGACATGTCTTCATAAGACGAATTGGTGCAGCTGCCGATGAGGGCGAAACGAAGCTCATCGGGCCAGCCGTTCTTCTCGAGGTCGGCAGCCATCTCGGAGACCGGTCTGGCTATGTCCGGGGAATGAGGTCCGACAACATAAGGCTCGAGGGTGCTGAGGTCGATCTCTACTATCTGGTCGTAATACTTCGCCGGGTCCTTGGCGGTCTCGGGATCGGCGGTAAGATATTGCCGGTGCTCTCTGGCCAGATCGGCTACTTCCTTGCGCTCTGTGGCTTCCAGATACTTAGCCATACGCTCGTCGTAGGGGAAGATCGATGTGGTGGCACCGAGCTCGGCGCCCATATTGGTGATGGTGGCCTTGCCTGTGCAGCTGATGGATTCGGTGCCTTCGCCGAAATACTCGATGATCGCTCCGGTGCCACCAGCTACGGTGAGGATACCGGCTAGCTTGAGGATCACGTCTTTGGGCGCGGCCCAACCGTTCAGTGATCCTTTGAGATGGACGCCGATCAGCTTGGGCCAGCGCACGCCCCAGGGCTCGCCGACCATGACGTCTACCGCGTCGGCGCCGCCGACACCGATGGCGATCATGCCGAGACCGCCGGCGTTGGGGGTGTGCGAGTCGGTGCCGATCATCATGCCGCCGGGAAAGGCGTAATTCTCCAGGACGACCTGGTGGATGATTCCGGCACCGGGCTTCCAGAATCCGATGCCATGCTTACTGGAAGCGGAGCTCAGAAAGTCGTAGACCTCTTTGTTTTCCTGCATGGCTCTGTCCATGTCCTTCTCGGCACCGACATAGGCCTGGATGAGGTGATCGCAGTGAACGGTGGAGGGCACTGCCACCCGGTCGATCTGGGCCTGCATGAATTGCAGTAGAGCCATCTGAGCCGTGGCGTCCTGCATTGCTACCCGGTCCGGGCGCAGGAATGCATAGGTGTTGCCGCGCTCGAGCTTTTCTTCGGGAAAGCGGTCCAGATGCGCTGTCAAAATCTTCTCGGCCAAGGTCAGCGGCCGACCCAGCTTCTCTCGGGCGGTCTCGTATCTGGCTTTTCTCGACTGATAGAACTTCTTGTAGTCTTCGGCGGTGAATGTGGTCATGGCTAACTCTCGAGGTCGGAAATCTGTAGTCGTTGCATACCAGATTCTACAAAAGAGGGTGCCCGGGCCGGGCAAATGCGCTTTATCTCTTTAGCTTCGGCGCTGTTGACATCGAGTTGAAAAGCAGGAGTCCGGGCAATCAAACGGAGTTGACCTATTTGAATTCCTCAATCTGGCGGCTGGCGAACCGGTAGACAGCCCATTTGAAGTGGTGCATGCGGATTTTATGAAAACCTGCCATTTTCATCTCCTCATAAGCCTGTTCGGCGCTCCAGCCGTCCCTGGCCATGCGGTAGAAAGAAGCGAGCATGCCGGTGCGATCAGAGCCATGCTTGCAATGGAGAAAAACGGGACGCATGCCGTCATCGTCGATGATCTCGAAAAATCGGCTGATATCTTTCCGGGTAGGCAGAGACCAGTAATTGAGAGGGATGAAGATGGCGTTCATGCCATTGAGCCGGGCCAGCTCCCGTTCTTCCACCAGGACTTTGCTGCTCCAGCGCAGGCAGATGATGGTCTTGATTCCCAGCCTGGCGAGCTGCTCGAACTCGTGGGGCTCCGGTTGACCACCGCGAAAGAACCAGTCGTTAATCTGCCTGAAATTCTTGATGGTGACCGGTTGCTCTAAAGACACAGACAAATCTCCAGCTCAGCGCATCAGATCTTATCAAGAATCTCCAGGGCTTTCTCTATCTGGTTGTCTGTGCTTCCTTCTCTCGAGCCTTCATCGAGCTCGAGAGAGCAGTCCGGCTCGACTCCTTTGCCCTCGATTCGCTCGCCGGCCACGGTGATGTCGAGGATGGCCAGATAGAGCGAGCACTTCGAATTGATCGGAAAGAGCCGCCCTGCCACGACCGCACCGGCGGTGGTGGTGCCGACGAGTTTCGCTCGACCGGTGTTTTTCAGGCTGAAAGCCAGAAGCTCTTTGCCGCTGCGGCTGCCCTCATTGATCAGAGCCACCATTGGACGATCGTAGAGCTCCTGCTCGCTGCTCGTCTTGCCATTTCTGTCGGTGGTCTTGAAGACCGGATAGGCCTTTCGAGTGCGGTAGAACCAGTCCAGATCGTCCAGGCTGTTGCCGCCGTAGCCGTCGCGCAGATCGAAGATCAAGCCGTCGGTATGAAGGAGCCTGTCATGCAATAGCTCGATCAGGGCATCATGAGATTTCGAGCCTCCGCACCAGACATGGATATAGCCCAGCTTGCGTCCTTTTCTCTCGATGATCCGGACGCTCTTTCTCATGGCTTCCACATAAGCGTCGTAGAGATCTTTCTTCTCCGGGGTAAGACTCAGCTCGCGGCGCTCTCCTCCCCTTTCGATTCTGATCCGCAACCTTTTTCCCTGCCGGTTCAGAAAATCGACATAGCCTCTGTAAGGCGAGCCGTTTATCGAAATCATCCTGTCGCCGGGACGCAGTCCGGCACGGTATGCCGGGCTGCCGTCCAGGACATAGCGGATCTCGTCTCTTTCTCTTTTCGGTCCGCCCGTGACAAGGCCAACGAATGCCACCGGGCCCCGCCCGATTTTCTCCTTCGTGTCAGGTTTTTCGAAAGATCCGAAGAGGCTGTGGAGGAAATGGAAAATCTCATCGTTTATGGTGGCAAACTCGCAGTGGCTGGTTTCGAGCCTGGCAAGACAGCCGTTGAGGATATCGTGGAGAGTGGCCAGGTCCCGGCACTTCTCGAGCTTCTCGCGCGCCCCGGCAAAAGCCGGCTTCCAGACCTTTTCCAGTTTCTGCCGGTCGAAATAATTGTCCCGAACCAGGAGATCGACCTTTCGCCCGGTGGCGACAGCGAAATCCGGATCAATAGCCAGAGGGTTCTGGTTGAGGTCGTCAGCAAGGGCTGCTGTCTCGAGAAGGACAACGGAAAGCGCCAGGCGGAGGATGAGAAATAAAAGCGGAGACAGGGCGAGATTCATTCACTACACTATAACTTTAAGATGCATGGAAATAGCAAGTTGTCAGTCCGACCTTCGGTGTATATCCCTACGCTATATTTTGCAGAGGGGCTCCCTTATACCATGGTCAATCTCATGTCCGTGGTCTTCTATAAAAATCTCGGGGCGAGCAATAGTTTCATAGGCTGGGCGACGAGCTTTCTTTACCTGCCCTGGACCCTCAAATTCCTCTGGTCTCCCCTTGTGGATGTGCGGAGCACGAAGAAGCGCTGGATCGTGGTGGCTCAGATGGTGCTGGCTGCTCTCTCTCTTCTTGCCGCAGCCGCTTGCTTCCTCGATAACGCTCTCTATGTCACCGTCGCCGTCTTTCTATTCCTGGCAATAGCCTCCGCCACCCATGATGTCGCCATCGACGGCTACTATATGGATGTCCTGGATCGGGAGCAGCAGGCGTTTTTTGTGGGTATCAGAAATGCCGCATACAAGGTCGCCTGGCTCCTGGGCTCGGGCGGGTTGGTCTTTCTGGCGGGTAGTCTGGCGGAGTCCACTTCTCTGGGAGTGAAAGGCGGCTGGTTTGCAGCCTTCCTCTCCTGCTCTCTGATTTTTCTGGCCTGCTCTCTCCTTCATATGAAGGTCCTGCCCGAGCCTGGCTCCGTCGGTCTCGACCAGGCCGATGAGAGTCCCGGCGAGAGTCCAGGAAAAGAGAGGGATCTGAGCCCGGGGAAATTTCTTTCGATCTTCCTTTCGTATCTCGATCAGCCGCGCATCGTGGCGGTGGTGATTTATATTTTGATTTTCAGGGCCGGCGATGCCTTCATGCTCAAGATGGCTCAACCCTTTCTTCTGGACAGTCCGGATAAAGGCGGGCTCGGCATCGCCACTTCCGAGGTGGGGATCATTTATGGCACTGTCGGAATGCTGTTCCTCCTCGTGGGCGGCATTTTTGGAGGCTGGCTGGTCTCCCGCTTCGGTCTCAGGAAGTGTCTTCTGCCGACGGCAGTGGTGCAAAACTTCGCCATCCTTCTCTATTACTGGCTGGCCATGCTCAATCCCGGCGGCGAAGGCATACTTTTCGGGGTCAACCTGAGCCAGGCCCTTGCCTCTGTCGGAGTGTCGGGGCGCTGGCTCGACGCGAGCCTGATTTTCACCACCCTGGTCAACTCTTTCGAGCAGTTCTCCTACGGGCTGGGGACCGCTGCCTATACGGTCTTTCTGCTGACGACAGTGAGGCGGGACTACAAGGCTGCTCATTATGCTATTGCTACGGCGCTAATGGCTCTGGGTCTGATGATCCCGGGGGCGGTGTCGGGCAATATCGCCGATGCGGTGGGCTACGAGAAGTTTTTTCTCTTCAGCTTCCTGGTGTCGATACCTGGTATCATCACTATTTTCTTCCTGCCGCTAGAGAAGTGAGATGCAATACCGAAAACTTGGCAAGTGGGGAGTCAGGGTCAGCGAGGTGGCTCTCGGAAGCTGGCTGACCTATGGCGGAGCGGTGGAGGAAGATGCATCGGTAAAACAGATCCGTCATGCCCTGGATAAAGGTATCAATTTCATCGATACTGCTAATGTCTACGCTCGCGGTCAGGCTGAGATCGTTGTCGGCCGGGCTCTGAAATGCATAAGGCGCGATCATGTCTTTCTCGCCAGCAAGGTCTTTTTCCCCATGGGGGACGGTCCCAACGACCGGGGGCTCTCTCGCAAGCATGTCTTCGAGCAATGCCACGCGAGCTTGAAGCGTCTCGATACAGACTATATCGATCTCTACCAGTGCCACCGTTATGACGGCGATGTGCCGATGCTCGAGCTGGTGCGAGCCATGGACGACCTCACCCGACAGGGAAAGATCCTCTACTGGGGAGTGAGCGAATGGCCGGCACCGGCTATCGAGGAGGCTGTTCGGGTCGCCGAATCGATTAATGCCATGCCCCCGGTGTCCAACCAGCCCTGCTACAACATGCTCGTACGGGGAATCGAAGAAGAGGTGATTCCAGTATGCGCGGCCAACGGTCTCGGTCAGGTGGTCTTCTCGCCCCTGGCCCAGGGCGTGCTTACCGGCAAATACAAGCCCGGACAGCCCATACCCGAAGGTACCAGGGCTGCCGATGAGCGGATCAATATGTTTATAATGTCGAACAATCTCGTATCCGATGAGATCCTCCGGCAGGTCGCCGAGCTGGTCAAGGTCGCCGATGAGATGGGCTGTACCATGGCTCAACTGGCTCTCGCCTGGATCTTGAGGCTCGAGGCGGTCTCCAGTGTCATATGCGGTGCGACCCGCCTGGAGCAGATTGACGACAATATCGAAGCTTCCGGGCTGGTTCTATCCGATGAGGTTCTCAGAAAGATAGAGAGCCTTCTGAAGGTCGCCGTCAATAGATAGGCAGGGCTGCCGGCTGGAGCGTTCCTGTGTAAGGGATGAGCTCTATTACTTCGGTATTGACGCGCTTTCTCTTAGTTTCTTGCGAGGCTCGCTCGAGGGTGCTCGAAGCCCGGGATGCCACCCAGGGATTCTCGTCCAGGGCGAGATTGTCCAGAATCTCTGCCGGCAGGTTGGGGTTTTCCGCCAGGCTGAAACGAACGTCAGGATGCTCGTCTTCGGCGAGCTTCTCGATTACCGCAAAGGGTGCTTTGTGATTTCTCCCCACCGCCATCCGGATGTCATGATCTTCATGGCTTGAAAGGTTCACGAGAGTGTAGAAGGGCGTGCTCTCGTTTTCGGCTATGTACTCGAGCAGTCTCTTGCACGTGCTGGCAGCCGCCATACTGCCCAGATGCCGAGATTCCGTCTCCGGGTCGGCAGCGATCAAATAGTCGATAATTCCATGCTCTGCCGAGTTCTGTCTGAATTGCATATTGTTTTTTCCCCCTGTATCTCCTCTATCACCAGTCCCTCCAATGCTGTCTACACGAATACGGGGGAAATTGGACAGGCGCGGGGCTATTTTGCCAGTCTGGCTATGCAGTTGATCTGATCTTTCATGGAGTCCATCAATTCCTGAAATCTGTCGGGATCGGTAGCCTGCTCCAGGACCCAGGCCGAAGCGAGAAGATCCCCGGCATAGATAGATGTGGCCAGGCTTTTCATCCGTTCAAGGAGCTCTCTGATCTCTGAGGCGTCGCCACGCTCGATTGATTCGTCCAGGTCTTTGATGAGCCGGTCGGAGCTGCGGATGAATCGCTCCAGCACCGCCTGCCGGTGCTCGCGACCGTAGGCTTTGTCGATGAAAGTCAGAAAGCTCGTCTCGAGCGACTGTTTGTTTTCTGGTCCGGCCATGGCAAGTCTGGCAGGCGCCCCCTTAAGACCTATGCCCGCTTCGGCGGCAGCGATACCGGATTTCTATGAACCGGGACCGCTCAGCTGAGACTCTCTACAATTTCCCGGACGACCTCCGCAAGAGTCCTGTCTGCATCGACGGTGAGGGCTCCTTCGGGCTCCTCGAGCGTGGAGAGCTGGCTTTCGAGCAGAGCCGGGTTCATGTATTCATGCTCGCGGGCTGCCAGGCGCGAGGCGATTACTGCCGGAGTCGCTTTCAGATAGACGAAAACCGCCGGATCCTCCGGACGGACAAGCAGATCCCGGTAAGAAGCCTTGAGAGCGGAGCAGGCGAGGACCAGGGATTTTTCAGCCCGGAGGCTGGCGACAATGAGCTGGCGTAAGGCTTCGAGCCAGGGCTTTCGGTCTTCGTCGGTGAGGGCGATCCCCCGGCGCATCTTCTCTTTGTTGGCCGGGGGATGAAACCAGTCGGCGTCCTGGTATTCGATGGCCAGGGTCTTGCTCAGGGACTCCGCTACGGCGCTTTTACCGCACCCGGAGACACCCATAATAATCAAGATCTGCTTGTTTAGCATAGTAGCGAGCAGGGGTAAGAAATATTGAGTATTCTAGTAGAGTCGCACCATATTTAGTGTGGACTATCCGACCAGCAGGTGATTTTATGCGATCGAGGAAGATACAGGCGATTCTCTCCCTGAGCGTTCTTCTGACATCGCCGCTTGCCGGTCTCGCCCAGAGCGCGCCGGGAGAGCCCGTCAAGAATATTCTCGCTCCGGCTCAGCCCATCTTGCCTGTGGGCAAGACCGCCGGCTCAGTAGAGAGCAAAGATTCTTCGGTCAAGCCCGGAGCGGACCCGAGCCCATCCACAGAGGCTGCCGGCAAGGGCGATAGTCCCCCTGAGGTGGAGGACTCCCAGCCCGAGCCGGTGAATTCTCTTGATGAGGTGCAGAGAAAGCTCGACGAGATGCTCGAGATTCAAAAGCAGAAAAAGGAAGAAGAGGCGAAGCGGACCCAGGAAAAGAGCCCGCAGCAAGCCGGCAAGGAGCCGGCAAAGGCCGAGACCAGGAAGAAGAGCCCGCAGCTATTCGGACGAATCGAGCAAATCGCCGCCGAGGGCGACGTCAAGATGCCGAAGCTGCAGGCGATGACCCCGCAGCTCGATCCCCGGGACAAGCGGCTGCAGGCCCAGGTGGACGAGACCATGTATTCCGGAACCATCGCCAAGCAGTTCCCCACCGAGTTCCAGGGACAGTGGGGAGGCGTTCTCCAGATCTGGAGCTATGCCTACAGCCCCCTCTATGTGCAGATGGACCGGGCCCAGGTGGTTCAGAGCGCCAAGATCTTGCAGAAAGGAAGATCGGGCAATGTCAATTTCAATTTCCGCAAAGACCGGTTCAATCGGATTGCTCTAGAGCCGGCAGCGGTCCTGCTCTCGGTGCCCATGAAAGATCTCAACTCTTACGATCAAATGATGGCGGGCGGCATGAGCAGCCAGCTAGGACCATTTGCCGGCTCTTTCCAGCAGGTCATGGCGGGGATGGAAGTCCCGGCGATTAAAATTTATTTTGGCGAGGCCGCCACCGACGGCGTGATGCAGAAAGGCGTGTCAGGCAACCAGTTTCGCCAGACTGTTGTGCGCAATACCATCCGGCAGCTCTCCGCCGATGTAGTCGAGCAGCAGATCATGACCCGCGCCCAGGACAAAGTCGCCAGCACCGGCAAGGTCAATACCTATTTCGACGAATCGGTGATGCGCTTCAAGCGGCTCAATTACGGAAAGCTTTATGTCACTGCCGCTTCGGTCAAATATGACAGCAAGGGACGCTATCTCTCCAAGCTGATCATGTATGGGACCGTCGACAAAGGCCGCCTGGTTCAGACCGACCCCATGTCGGACATGAACAAAATGATGGGCAGCATGACCAACCTCCAGCAACTCCAGGGCATGTTCGGAGGAGGGGCTCCGGGGCAGCCGGTGAATACCAGGACGATTCCGGGCGGCATACCGCAGATGCCTGCCATGCCGAATGGTTTCAATCCGTATGACATTCTTAAGAAAATGAATCAGCAACCGCATTAGGAAGTATAGAATTTCCTTTATGAATCTGGATTCTCTAGTCGAATTCGTCGATGACATGATCGTGCAGAACGATTACCCGGGCTTCGAGCCCCGGGCGCTGAAGATTGGTTTGCCCGAATCCTTTAACAAGAGCGGGGCGAAAATTTTCGGACAGGCTCTCAAACACGACAATATCTATGTCCGTCTTGCCGCCCTGCGCTGGTTCCAGGAGAAGCCCGGATTGATGCGTCCCTATTTCCGGTTAATCACCGATTTTCTCGGCGACTCCGATTCTTTTATCAAACAGGAGTCGATCCTCTGTTTTGAGCGTTGCGGCGCTTGCAACGAGGAGACTGTGATAAAAATTTCCAGATTGCTTTGCGACAGTGATGTCGATGTTCGCAAAGCCGCCGCCAAAGCCTGTGGAAAGATTGCAAGCAAGCTCAAGATCAAAGAGGGCGAGGTCGTGGAAGCGCTCCGGCAGGCAGCTTCGGAAGGAGACAGCCAGGTTCGCTTCAAAGCCGAGAAGGCCCTCCGAAAGATAGGCGTCTACGACTGATTCAGATTCTGCTCTGCTTTCGCCAGGCGCTCTTCGAGCCGGTGCTCGTTGATCAGTCTGCCATAGAACTCATGCTCGAAATACTGCTCGAGAAAATTCCAGTCATAGCGAATCATCTTCAGGAGGGAGCCGATTACCTCGTTGACTTCAGAGGCAAGCCCGGTCAGCTCATTCAGGGGCTCTCCGGTCCTCTCCGGTGACAGGTTCTGATTCGGATCGGCAAGTTTGCCGTACAGAGATTGCCGGACTGTGCAGATTCGTACGGCCAGGCGCAGCAGATAACGCCTGATCATTTTCTCTTCCAGGGTGGCGCGTTTTTCCAGGAGGGAGAGAATTGTCTCATCGATCAGGTCGGCAGCGGCGCTCAGGCTCTTGACCGTTTCGAGAACCGCTTGCGGGGCGTCTGATCGTATCTGTTCCGACATGGCCCAAGTATATGACTTTTCCATAGAAAAATCCGCTGCGGGCTTTTGCCTGCAGCGGATTTCGATTGCTGTTTCAGTCGGACCGGTGTCTGGAGGAAAGTACGAGAGGAAAGGACTTCGGCTGCTCAGGACCCGGATTGACTGATCAAGTAATGCTGGGGGTAAGAGGCTTCTCGGAAGCTTCCATGGTTGTTACTTGAAGCTGGGCACCTTGTGTGCGTCTGAAGTTGTCCAGATAACGGCGCAGAGCTTCTCTTATCAGGTCGGATCTGGTCCGGTGCTCACACTTGGCGATAAAGTCTACCTGTTCCAGCATGGCAGGGGGCAATGCGATCAGTACTTTCTTAGGCATAGGGTATTGTTCCTCACAACGGCAAAGTAATTCTTATGGACTACTTGATGACGGATATATAAGCAGTCCAATTTGTGACACGGCTCTTAACAAAGAGTCACCGCGAGTCTGGTGGCAGCGGGATCAATCAACCACCGTCGATGGGTATAAACTTTACACACCAAAATCGATATCGTAAAGGTCCGAAAGGGGCATAAATGCTCAATTTAGGTTGAAACTGCATAAAAGCTTTTTTTGAAACTCCAAAAGGCTACTCTGGTAAGAATCAGACAGCAAGCCGGGTTATAAGTAAGACAAATATATACACAAAGCTATCATCTTGGGACATACAAATTTTTGTTCAAATCGGTCAATTCTGTGCTAGTCGGTGTGAGCTTTTACACATTCGATTAGTACTACAAGTCATACCAGAAGAACGAGAGCCCTGAAGCTGCGCCGGTCCTGAAAGTGAGTCGCGGTAAGGGTTTTCGGCGGCGGTTCCGGGGCGGGAATCGAAAGAAAAACAAAAGAGGATTCTTTATTTTCTCTGGTGATTTTTTTTTACAGCGGATCCCGGAAGAGCTATCTGGGGAGTGTCTTGTGCTGGTATCAAATATGGTGCAAGCCTGAAGATGCCGCGCTTGTTCGTTCTCGAGGTCCGTGTCGAAATTGTAAAACAAAAGAAGCGCCGGCTGACCGTTTGACCGGATTTGTTGGAAGATCGAGTTCTCTGAGTGGAGATCCGGTCATGATTGTCGCAAGCTGGAACGTCAATTCGATTTCGGTACGCCTGCCTCACGTGCTTTCCTGGCTCGAGGAGGTGGCTCCTTCCGTCCTTTGCATCCAGGAGACGAAGTCCACCGACGACAAATTCCCGGCAGCCGCCTTTGCCGAAATCGGCTACAACTGCGTGTTTTTCGGGCAGAAGACTTATAACGGAGTGGCTATTATCGCCCGCAGCGAGATCCGGAATGCAGAGAAGGGATTCTCAGGCATGCCTGAATCCGATCAAGTTCGTTTTGTCAAAGCGGAAATCGATTCTGTCACGATACTTAATTCATATGTTCCTAATGGGCAGGAGATCGGATCGGACAAGTACGAGTACAAGCTGAACTGGCTGCGCAGCCTGCGTGCTTATCTCGACGCCAACCTCGACCCTGACGAGAAAGTCTTGCTGTGCGGCGATTTCAATGTCGCCCCTCTCGATATAGATGTATTCGATCCCGAAATGACCCGGGAGCAGATCCTGACCAGCAGCGGTGAGCGGGAGACCCTGGAGCATTTGAGAGAGTGGGGCTTCCTAGACGCCTTCCGCCTCCATGTCCGGGAGGGAGGGCACTATACCTGGTGGGACTACAGAGCCATGGCATTTCGCCGCAAGATGGGTTTTCGGATCGACCACATCTGGATCAGCCCTGCCCTGGAAAAAAGCTGCGTGAGAGCCTGGATAGACGTCGCTCCTCGGAAGAAGGAGCGGCCTTCGGACCACACGCCTATCTGTGTGGAGCTGGCGATCTGAGAAAAAATCAGACCCCGGCTTTGACCGGATTCTTGGCGCTCTTGTTCTTCTCGTAAGAGAAGATGATGTCCGCTTTCTCGATGGTCTGAAGGTCTTTGAATTCGCCTTCGATAACCATGTCTGCCAGTTTGGAGCAGGCTTTGAAATAGCTGTCCGAAACTCTTTCGCCTGTGAGCTTCCTGGTCAGATCCTGGCAGAGTATGTCGGCGGCGGCGGTCATGACTTTGTCCTTGAGCTCGTGAGCCCAGGAGGCAGTGACCAGGATCGTGATGGTGTCCTGGACACGCTGCGACATCTCGGCGATGCGGCACTGCCTGTCCGGCAGCTTGAGCTGGTGCGTGACCATGGCTTCGGAAAGCTCCAGGGGATGCTGGTGGAGCTGCTCGAGGGCGAAATTGATATGCTCGTTGAGACGGGGGTCCATGTCCGAGACCTCACGCTTGTCTTTCCCTGAGGCTACCCGGGAGATGTACCAGCCCATGTATTTCAGGAGCTCGCTGCGCAGGGCCCAGGCATGAGCGGGGTTGACCGGGTTGAAAGCACGGATGCCGTGTTTTTGAAGGGCCAGACCGACTGGCTCGAAATAGGTGCTGCCGTGGTTTTTGGCCAGGGCCTTGAAGAAAGCCATGCCGAGCATCTCGCCTTCCCCTTCATAGATACAGGGAGCGAGGAAATCGTGGACATTGTCTCCGAAGATGTGACCCTGCACGAAAGAGCGTCCGCCATGGGTCTTCATGAAGAGCTCTATGGCGCACTCTTTCTCGGCTTCGCTTCCGAAGATCTTGGCGATTATGCACTCGAGCTCGCCACGGTAACCCTGATCGAGAAGCCAGGAGCCCCAGGCGACCAGGGCGTCGCTGCCGGCGATCAGGGCTGTCGCCCTGGCTATACGCCGCTTGACCAGCTCTCTGGTCTCGATGGCCTTGCCATAGGTCTCTCTGAAATTGGCCCAGGGGAGCATATTGGCCAGCATCAGGCGCATGACCCCGGAAGCCGTGGCGCAAAGCGCCAGGCGACCCATATTGAGACCGTGGTAGGCGACGGTGAGACCGTCTCCTCTGGGTACCGAAAGGAGGTTCTCCTTCGGCACTTTCAGGTTCTTGAACTTGAGACCGTTGTTGTGAGCGTGGCTGAGAGCATGGAGCTTATAAGTGACGATCTGGAAATTCTCGTTCTGCTCTCTGGGCAGGTCCACGATAAGGGCCGCCGGCTTGCCGTCCACCAGGGCCACGACTCCTGCCGTCCGGCCTTCGATGGCATTGGTGATGAAGAGCTTCTCCCCGTTGAGGAGATAATGATCCCCTTCCAGGGTGGCGGTGGTGCGCAGAGCCGTCAGGTCCGATCCGGCATTGGGCTCGGTAAGAGCGAAGGCGGACAGGGACTCGCCGCTTGCCAGACGAGGCAGGAATTTCTTCTTCTGGGCATCGTTGCCGAAGGAGCGCACCGGATCCACGGCGCCGATGCAGCCGTGGACCGAGGCCAGACCGGCCACGGTGGGCTCGATAGTGGCTACCCGGGTGAGGAAAGACATGAACGAGCGGACCGAAACTCCCTGACCGCCGTATTCCTTGTCGATGAGCAATCCCCAGTAACCGACATCAGCCAGCTCTTTGAGGACTTTCTCCGAGATTTTGCCTTTCTCGTCATATTGAGTCTTGTCGTGACGGTGCTTGGCAAGGATGGCCAGGGACTTTTCCATGACTTCGCTGGCAGAGTCCTTGGAATCAGCCCGGGGCGGGGAGAAAAGCTCCAGGGGCACCGAGTTGTCCCAGACCGCCCGGTGAACGGGGCTGTTCACCGTTTTGTACTGGGCCGCGAAAAGAGCTTCGACTTCATCATCGGCTCTGTCTACCGCGCCTGTTCTGGTCGCTTCTTCTTCGCTCTTGCCGCTGAGGCGCATGGCGGTTTCGGCAAAGCTGGTCTCTTTATCTGAATTAGTCATAGATCCTTCCTGCTGGTCTGATGATCATATTACAAAAATCAGCCGTGATTCAGATAGGTGGTTACTCTTGGTACAAATCGGGGTGAGATAATGAATGACCTGTAATAATTCATACTCTTTCTTTGAGAGAAGCGGAGCAATATATGACCAAGGAACTGAAAAAGGCTGGAGTCCCGCTCAAGAGAGTCTCGCTGTACAAGCACGGTATCGGTTACTTCGAGAGGCGGGGCAAGGTCGACGGACCCTGCCGGGTCGAGCTCGTTTGCGGGCCGGACGAAATCGACGATATGCTCAAATCCCTTCTCGTCCTCAAGGAAGGCTCACGAATCGCTGCGATCACCTATGAGTCGGCGACCCCGATTGCCGAGAAACTTTCGCAGTTCGGTTTCGACCTCCGGGTCAATGACGGATTTGTCAAGCTGGTAGCTCAGATGAAAGGGGTTCCGGTGACTGTTCATTTTTCCGGCGACGAGAAAGTAGCCGGAAAGGTAGTCGGCATCGATACCGGTCGCAAGAAAGCGGACGGCGAGATCATCACCGAAGAGTTTCTGGTGGTCTACACGGACAATCGCGAGCTGAGGCGCGTGCCGGTAGCAAGCATAGGTTCGCTCAATATCGAGGACCGGGATCTGGCCGAAGAGCTCAAGCAGCAACTCGACCTGCTTTTCCTCTCGCTCAGGAAGAAAGACCAGAAACTCCTCAATGTCGAGATCAGCGAGAAGGGCAAAAGCGACATAACAATAGCCTATTCAATCCCGAACCCGATCTGGAAAACCAGCTACAGGCTGCTTTTCAACACGGATCAGGAGCTCCTTCTCCAGGGTGTGGCCATAGTCGACAACATTCAGGACGAGGACTGGGAGAATGTCGATATGACACTGGTATCGGCTGCCCCCATATCTTTCATCCAGCCTCTGTACGATCCTATAAAGCCCCTTCGCAAGACGATCAAGGCCCAGGGCGTGCAATCGTCGGATCCCTTCGTAGCCGAGCGCCAGCTCAAAGTCGGAGGTCTGTCATTGCAGGAGAGGAGCGCCGAATCCGGCTCCTGGGGAGCCGCCCCGGCTCAGGCGATGGCGTTCGGAGCCGGAGTCGCCGGTGGCATGGACGGGGGTATGGTCGATGCACTGAAGAGCCAGGAAATCGGTGTGGATGGAGAGCAGACCGGCGAGCTCTTCGAATACAAGATCAAAGACCCTGTCACCGTGCCCCGGAGGAGCTCGGCGCTCATCCCGGTTGTGCAGCAGATTATCGAGGGCGAACGAGTTTCTATATATTATATAAGGAAGAGCAGAACAGAGAATTCGCTTTCGCTGCGGTGAGGCTGGTCAACACCACCGGCCTGACCCTGGAGGCCGGCCCGGTGACGGTGATGGAAAATGAGTCTTATGCAGGGGAATGCCTGCTCGACGTGCTCAAGCCCGATGATAAGAGAATCCTTCCATATGCCCTGGACCAGTCCGTGAGCGTGGTGGTGAGGGATGACTACCAGCGCAGCCCTGTCTGGAAAGTGCGTATCACCGACGGGATTATCGCCTGTCTGTTCAAGCAGATATCGAAGCGTAGATATATCGTGGAAAATCTCTCTTCAGTAAAGAAAGCCGTTTTTGTCGAGCATCCTTACAAGGATGGCTGGACCCTCACCCCCGGGTCTCGAGAGGCTGAAGAGATCACCAGGAATTTCTACCGGTTCCGTCTGGAAGTGGACGATCATAGCTCCCGGGAGCTCGAGGTCCAGACCGAGTCGGAGTCAGCTGAAAGCTACAGCCTCTTCAATGTCAGCCACCAGCACAATCATGTGCAATGGCTTCTCGACCAGAACTTCAAGGACGAGGACTTCATGAAGCTATTGCGCAGCGCTATCGGGATAAAGGCCGAGCTTGCCAGGCTCTCGGATGAGGGTCGGCGCATCGAGGCTGAGATTGCCGCGGAAGAGAACAATCAGAACCGGGCCCGGGAGAACGTCAAGACCCTGGGAGCCAGTGCCGATCGTTTCAAGGAGGCGATTGAGAACAGCGAGGACAGGATCGTCGAGCTTCAAGAGAATCTCAAGAAGGTCCGGGCCGAGCAGGCGGCCAGAGAGAGACAACTGAAGGATCTTCTCTCCACCCAGGTCGAGTCGGAGCTTGCCAGCGAGCAACCTGCTTCGGTGTAGAGCCGTTCACTTACAGTACACGTTCGAGCGGTAGGCTAGATTCGGAGGTGAGCGAAAGTGAAAATTCTGGTCTCCGGTGGAACCGGTCTTGTCGGCAGTAAGCTTGTGGAACTCCTGAAAAGGAAGGGCCATGATGTGAGTATCCTCTCCCGCCGTCCCGACGGCCCGGGGGTGGTCCACTGGGAGCCGGGCAGCGGGCGAATAGACGGCAAGAAGCTCGAGGGGTACGATGCCGTAGTGCATCTGGCCGGCGAGAATATCGCCTCGGAGCGATGGACCGAAGCCAAGAAGCAACAGATCAGAGAAAGCCGGGTGGCGGTAACGAAAATGTTGGCCGAGGCTCTGGCTGCCTGCGCGAGTCCCCCTCAAGTCCTGGTGTCCGCTTCCGCCATAGGGTTTTATGGTGATCGAGGCAGCGAGGAGCTGACCGAAGCTAGTAGAGCGGGATCAGGTTTCCTGGCGGAGGTCTGCCGGGACTGGGAAGGGGCTACTGCCCCGGCTTCCGATGCCGGAATCAGAGTGGTCAACCTCCGGATCGGTGTGGTAATCGGCAAAGGAGGTGGGGCGATTGCTAAGATGCTTCCGCCTTTCCAGCTCGGACTCGGTGGACCTCTTGGTTCCGGAAAGCAATATATGAGCTGGATTGCCAATGAAGACCTGGCCGAGATGGTCCTCTTCGCCATCGAGCATGCCGAGCTGTCCGGACCGGTCAATGCCGTGGCGCCTCAGCCCCTGACCAATGCTCAATTCACGAAAGTGCTCGGTCAGGTGATCAGCCGACCGACGATATTCCCGGTGCCCTCTTTCGGTCTCAAGATTCTCATGGGTGAAATGGCTGACGAGCTGCTGCTCTCGAGCACCCGGGTTCTACCCGAGAAACTCACCGGAGCCGGATTCTCCTACAAGCAGGCCGACCTGAGCTCGGCTCTGGAGGCTGCTCTCAAGTGAGTGGCGACACGTCCATCCTATGGTTTCGCCAGGACTTGAGAATCGCAGACAACCCGGCTCTATCACGGGCTGACTCTGCGGGCTCGCCCTTGTTGCCTGTCTATATCCACTGTCCCGGGGAAGAGGGAGACCTCGGACCGGGCGAGGCTTCCATGTGGTGGCTCCATCACAGCCTGGCAAGCCTCGGCGCCGATCTCGAAAGGCTCGGATCGCGATTGCTCTTGCGGCGGGGCGCACCGGAGGAAGTCCTGGGCGAGCTCGTTGTCGCTGCCGGAGCCAGAAGGGTCTTCTTCAACAGGCGCTACGAGCCTTCCGCCGTGGCGCAAGAGAAAAGAGTGGTGGCTCATCTGGAGAGACTCGGCGTCGAATGTCAATCTTTCAACGGCGGTCTATTGTTCGAGCCATGGCAGATCGCTACCGGCGACGGCTCCCCTTACAGAGTCTTCACCCCATTCTGGAAAGCCTGCACTTCCAACGATATCGCTACTGCCTGTCTGGCTCGCCTCACGGCCATGCCTGCCGGGCTCCCGGGTAATGACCCGGGTTCAGAAATTTCAGGGCTTGCTCTCGATGAGCTCGGATTGCTTCCCCGAATAGATTGGGCGTCCGGATTCAGGAAGATGTGGCGACCAGGCGAGGAAGGCGCGAAATCGCGTCTTTCGGAGTTTCTCTCCGGTGTCATCGGTGCTTACAGCACCCAGCGCGATCTCCCGGCTCGCGATGGTGTGTCTTATCTCTCGCCTCATCTTCATTTCGGCGAGATTGCCCCGGCTCGGATCTGGATCGAGGCAAGCGAAGTCATGGCGGAGCTCTCCAGGCAAGAGGCGGCAAGCGCCGGGGTCTTCCTGAAAGAGCTCGGCTGGCGCGAGTTCGCTCATCATATTCTCTATCATTTTCCGGAGACCGCCAGCCGGCCGCTTCGCTCGAACTTCGAGCGCTTTCCCTGGCGAGATGACTCGGACAGTCTGCTTGCCTGGCAAAAAGGTCTGACCGGCTATCCCATAGTCGATGCCGGCATGAGACAGCTCTGGAGCACTGGCTGGATGCACAACCGGGTGCGAATGATCGTCGCTTCTTTTCTCACCAAGGACTTGAGAATCTCCTGGCTCGAAGGGGCTCGCTGGTTCTACAATACGCTGGTGGACGCCGACATCGCCAACAATACCCTGGGCTGGCAGTGGGCGGCCGGTTGCGGAGCCGATGCCGCGCCCTATTTCCGGATCTTCAATCCGATTTTGCAGGGCTTGAAGTTCGATCCGGAGGGGCAGTATGTCAAAGAGTGGGTTCCTGAGCTGAGGGATCTGCCGGCGAGCCATATTCACAAACCCTGGGAGGCACCGCCTCTGGTGCTTGCCGCCGCCGGAGTCGAGCTGGGGGTGAATTATCCAGGACCGGTGGTCGATCATGGCGCGGCTCGCAATGCGGCTCTTCAGGCGTTTTCTTCGATCAAGGGTGCTTGATTCTCGATCAACTCGGCCAGGCTCGAGATGTCTTGAAGGAGATCATTGAGCCTTTTCAGTCCCGAGGCCTTCTTGATAATCCGCACCCCTTCTCTGACGACGACTCTCTCGACATTGTGCCGCCGGAATATGCCTGTGAGTATGTCTTTGAACCGGTGATCGCCGGTAAGCCATTGCGGAGCCGGTTCGCTCGCCGGTCTGTAGACCTCCAGGGACGGGAAGAAGCTTCTCAGCTTCGCGACCGCCACTTTCTTGAAGGATGCCGAGGAGACGAAGTTCTTCGGTATCGGTCTGGCGATTTCGAGATCCAGATCAGTGCGGCAGGAGAAGGCGATCTCGATCCTGTCGTGATCCCATTCGCTCTGCTCGATAAGGACGAAGACGCTTCTTGCCCGGTAGCTGCCGAACAGGGCCAGACCGGCTTTGCCTGCGGGTGGATTGATCAAGATCATCGAGTCGGGGTCGAGAACCTCTGCCAGCTTCTTAATCGAGGGAGCCTGCTCCGGCTCCACTGTCACTACCCGGCCTTTGTTCTGCCTGATATAGTCAGGCACGGTGTCTCCGAAGACCTGCTCGACCAGATCCGCCCCGGTATGGTATTCGAGCTTGCTGCCGTCGATATAATCGAGCTCCCTGGCGAATCGTTTCGCTTCTTCGAGCTTGACTACGAGCTCCGGAGATGGCTCGGCAAGGAGGGCGAGATTTTCTCTCCGCCTGCGATTGCGCAGATCGATGAAGAGATTGAGCACCAGGGTGAGGATGAGACGGCAGGCCGGAATGACCGCGAAGAGCATTCCGAAAGTCACATAGATACAGGCGAAGACCGATTCCGGCGTCGGCTCCGCCAGCCAGTCGATGGCTCTGACCAGGGGAAGATAGAAAAGCAGATTCATGAAGGCGAAGGACCAGAGGAAGGTGGCCCGACTTCCCCGGGCGCTTCCGAAGCGGATCTTCTTCTCCTCGAAAAGCTCCGGCAGCTCGTCGGCGATATTTTCGCTGGTGCTCACCTGTAGCGACGGGAATACATATACGATGTTACCGCTGGCGGTGACTTCCGGATGGCCGTCGAACCGAGCCAAAACCGATGCTACCGAGTATTCGTCCTGAAATCTCGATCCTGTGTAAGGCGCTAGCTGCTCGCTGGTCACCACTCCGGCATTGGTCCTTATGAGAGTGGCAATATAGCGCCATTGTCTTTCGTTTTCCTCTCTATAGGAATAGGCGTTTCCCAGGAGAAAGGTGACTATGTCGTAAGCGTAGCTTGAATTCGTCTCCGGGGGATACTGCAGATAAGAAGGCAGCCTTTCCAGATCGTTGGGGTCGTAATGCCAGGCGAAGAGGCTCAGGAAGGGACGCAACAGATTGAGGAGCTCCCTGTCCCTTGCCTTGCCTTCCTTCGTAAGCGCCAGAGAATAGATAGAGACGATCATCACCGGCGAGACCATCAGCATGATCGCCATGAAACAGCGGAAAAGATAGGCGCCTGCATGATATGCAGGCAGGAAGACGGGCTTCAGCGCCGCTTTCAAGCGCCGTCCCAGGAATATGCTGCGAAAACCCGGCGGCAGCCGGTAGACGAGCTGGCCGCTCTCGTCGACCTCGACGGAGCCGCCGGTGTCGGCGGCAAGCTGGTTCAGGAGAGTCCCGGTTACCGTGAGGGGAAGCCCGGTTCTGGCGGAGACATCCGCTGTCGTCACCCGGCAGCCGAGGTGAGCGGCAGCATCGGCTACCTGATGCTTCTCCTTGATACCGATGCTCGTGGATCTGGCCAGCTTCTGCATGTGATCATTATGGATGATATTCAGAGGCTCTCAAACTGAGCCTCGATATCACTGGTATTCCTTCGGGATCTATCCAGGAGCGGTCGGACCGTGCCGCTTTGCCGGGCTTCCTCGAGAATGGCCAGATCGACCTCGGCAATCACCAGGGTCTCCTGGTTGAGTTCGCCCCGGGCGAGGATGCCATCTCGAGCAAAGCCATAATCGCTGGGGGTGAGCACCGAAGCCTGTCCGTAGTTGAGAGACAGGTCCGGAATCTCGGGAAGGGAGCCGACGGTGGACGATTGAATTACATAGAGCTGGTTCTCTATGGCTCGTGCCTGGGCGCAATAACGGACCCTCAGGAAGCCCTGGCGGTCGTCCGTGCAGGACGGCACCAGGAGGAGACGGGCACCGGAGAGGGCGGCGGCCCTGGCGAACTCGGCGAACTCGACGTCATAGCAGATATTGACGGCAAGCTTGCCGATTGCCGTTTCGAAGACCTTGAGCTCGTCTCTGGGGCTGATCAACCATTCTTCTGTCTCGAAGCGGGTCAACTGGATTTTTCCCTGCACCCCGAATTTGCCTTCCGGGGAGAATATAAAGCAGTCGTTGAAGACTCTGGAGTCCTCGGCGCCGGGCATGGTGCCGGCGACTATATACATTCCTTGAGTGGATGCTAGCTCGCTCATGAGCTCTATGAACTCGAGGCGGTATTCAGCCAGTCTCCGAATCGACTTGCTCATACCCTCGTCCGGCGGAAAAAGGCTGAGGAGCTGGCAGGTGAAATATTCGGGAAAGAGGAGGAGACCGGCCCGGTAGCTCGCCGCTGTCCGGACGATCGTCCCGACCTGGCAGGCGAAATCGTCGAATGAGCTTACCGGCCTGAGGAAATACTGCGTAGTAGCGACTTTTATCTTCAATAGAGCACCTCGGGAGTACCGCCTGTCTCGGAGCGAAATTTTGCCAGGGCCTCGGAAGTAATCGCCGGGCAGTCCCGCAGGTCGATTCTGGTGAGCGTTTTGATCTCCCGGAGTGAACGGAGGCATCTTTCGGTTAGCTTTTCGTTGCCGGAGAGATTGAGGTCGGTCAGGCTGAGATGCTTGAGATGCTCGACATCGGCATCGGAGAGCCCGAGAGAGGCGAGATGGAGGGTTCGCAGACCCTTGATTCTGGCGAGTTCGCCGGTGAAGCGAGGCTCGAATGCCGTGCGGTCCAGGATGAGAATCGTCAGGGCTCGCGGATGCTCGAGTTTCCCGAGAACACCGATATTCTTGCCGGTAATTCCCTGACAACCGGTAAGATTCAGGGTGATGAGCTTGCCTGCCTCACCGATGTAATCCACTGCCTTGTCGGTGATCTTCGTATAGGAAAGATGCAGTGATACCAGAAATGGTGAATGCATCAGGATCTTCACGGCTTCATCGGTCAGGTTGGTGCATTTGTTGAGAACCAGTTCGGCAAGCTGTTTCATCTTGATCAGGTGTCTCATCGATGGATCTTGCACTGCCGAATCGCTCAGATCCAGATGCCGCACAGCCGTGTCCTCGAGTGCCGCAAAGCCCGAGCCGTCGATGTTCTGCTTGCGAATCTGAAGAATCTCGAACTTCGCTTTGTCTTCGGGAGAGAGCTCGAGCAGTTTTTTGTCTGTCCACTCTCCGGTGAGCGTGTACATCCGGAACTGGGGCTTGTAATCGATTGTGGGCGTGAGTTTCTTGTCCTCCAGGGCCCGGGTCGTGTCGGCTCCGATATCGACACCCTGGGTCATCACCGCCAGTTTCTGCCTTTCGGTCAGTTCCACCTGGCGCTCGGGAAGATGAAAAATCTTGCGCGTCATATCGCCTGAGAAGAGCGACTGGTCGATCAGGAACATGATTCCGGTGCCCAGAACAAGCAGCGATGATCCCGCCATCAGCGAGAATTTCTTGACGCTCAGTTTTTTCTTCCTGGTCGGATCGAAGTTCGCGTCGAGCTCCAGATTGTGGGTTCCGTATCTGAGCGAGTCGGCAAGGGAATTGATCTCTTCTTCCAGAACCTCGAAGGAGCGGGGACGCTTAGCCGGGGACTTCTCCAGGCAGCGGGCCACCAGCTCCTCCACGGGACGGGGAAACTCGGAGCCTTTGATCTGGGCCAGGGTGGGAGGCGGCTTCTTGATATGCATGAGCACTGTGGCCAGGGGATTGTCCGCCAGAAATGGCGGCTGACCGGTGAGCATGGCAAAGAGCAGGCAACCGAAGCTGTATATATCGGCGCGCTCGTCGATCTCTTTGCCGTCACCCTGCTCCGGAGAGACATAGGGTGGCGAGCCAAGCCCGACACCGGTACCGGTGAGGCGCTCGTCATCGCCCACGAAGCGGGCAAGACCGAAGTCCACCACTTTCACCTGGTCTTTGCCAGTGTCGCCCCGGACGAGCATGATATTGCTCGGTTTGATATCACGGTGCAGGACGCCGTTGCGGTGGGCGTGTCCGAGGGCCGAGGCGATCTGCCCGGCCAGCCCCAGGGTCTCATCCACAGACAGGGAGCCTTTGTCCTCGAGAAGGTCCTGAAGACTGCGACCCTCGAGCAGGTCCATTACGAGAAACAACTCGCCGTTGCCTGTCTGACCGAAGTCCATCACCCGCACGATGTTCGGATGGGAAAGCCGGGCGGTAGTCTGGGCCTCCTTCTGGAACCGGGCTGCATAGATACTGGCATCGAGGTCGAGCATGAGCTTCATGGCGACCTCTTTATCGAGCATCTCGTCGTAACAGCGCAGGACCTTGCCCATACCGCCACGGCCGAGCAGGGCCAGGACGCGGTATCGCCCGTCTATGACATCATCGACCTCGAAGTCCCGATCGTCGTACATAAGCCTCAGAGTTTATCAGATTCCCTGTGCTGACTAGCGTCTAACACCGTGGAGCTCGACGTTCCGGCCCTCGCTCACGGTGCGCTCGTAGAACTGATCAATACCTTTCCTGGTGAGGCGGCGGCAACCGGAGACGTCTGCCCATTCCAGGTCTTTGAGAGCGGACAGGACGGCGAGCGTCTTATCGCCGAGCTCGGGGTTGTATGAGAGGTGGATGCGCCTGGCGTGCACGCCTGCCATTGATTCGATATCGCTGTCCTCGAGTCCGACACTGGTGAGACCGATATGGTCGATATGGGGTATTGAGAGAAGCTTGCTGAGATTCTTGCCTTCCAGACCTCTGCAGTCCTTCATATTGATGCTGCGCACCATTTTTAGACTGTCCAGAGTACTGCCTTTGATATTCGGGCAGCGCTCGAGATTGAGATTGCGGAGGGTTCTTATCTCGCCGGCGTAGGCGATTGCCCTGTCCGTAATATTCGTCTCCATAAGCTCCAGGCTCGAGAGGGGCATGGAGCGAAGCCTGGCTATACCATCGTCGGTAATGTTGTGACATTCATTGAGAAGCAGATGCTCGAGCCTGGGCAGCCTTTTCAGGTGCTCGAGATCCTCGTCCCTGACCGAGCTTTTTGTCAGGTCGAGGATGCGCAGATTGCTTTGCTTGAGCTGCTCGAATCCGGACAGGTCGTTGTCCATCTCTCGAAAACGGAGATAGGTGACATCGCTGCCGATCATAAGCGGAATGTCTTTGGCTCGCCATTCACCGAAGGCCTCATGGTACTGCTGGCTGCCGGAAGGGGGAACGAGGTTCGGGGTCATGATGTCGTGCGTATAGGGGCTGGCAGCCTGATCGGGATCGGGCTTGATCTTGACCTTTCGGGAAAATGCGGCGGCCAGGGTCCTGATTCCTTTCGGGCTGACATAGGTACAGTCCGAAAGATCCAGCTGCTCCAGCCGGTGAAGCGACTGGAGCTTCTTTATTCCCGCGTCGGTGAGATTATTGTCTTTCAGCTCGAGCATAGTGAGATTCAGGTCCTTGATGCAATCCAGATCACTGTCCTTGAGGCTGCAGCTGTTGAGATTGAGTGAGGTGAGCCGGGGCAGTCCCTCGAGGACCGGCAGGCGTGACTTGAGCAGAGGATCTCTCGATAGGCTGAGATGAACCAGGCCAACAAGCTTTCCCAGATTCTCTCCCCTTATGTTATGGCAGTCGCCGATGTCGAGATGGTTGATTCCTGTGTTGGCGGCGATATAGTCGATAGCCCGGTCGGTGATGCGCGTACCCGCCAGATCAAGACGCCGCAGGGTCTTGGATCGGACGAGGGTCTTGATACCGTCATCGGTGATATTCGTGCAGTTGTCCAGAATCAGGTGCTTGATGTTCTTTATCCGGCTGAGGTGTCCGCAGGCTCGATTGTCTATGCTCGAGCCAGTCAGGTCGACGGCCTCGACATCGGTGTTTTCCAGCACCGCCAGTCCTTCGCCGTGAACCTTCGCCTGGTCTCTCATCCGGAATTCGAGGATCTCTTTGTTCTTGAACCTCTCTTTGAGATCCCTGTCTGTCCAGATGCCGGTCAAAGTGGCGACTTCTTCCATGATGTCCACAGTCGGCTCGGTTTTGACGGTGCTCCTGCCGGCATTCTGCCTCATAAGAATACGGTTGGTCAGGGACCCGGACAAAAAGAGCTGATCGGCGCCGAATAGAATCAAGACGCCTGCCAGAACCGCTGATGCTGCGATGGCGGTTCGGAGCTTATTCTCAGGTCTGGCGGATTCGCTATCGACCGACTGCTCAGGCTCGGGATCATGCTTGATCGCATGGTTGATCAGCTCGATCAATTCATCGCAGGATTGCGGGCGCTGGGCTGGATCCTTGGCCAGGCACTTCGCGACAAGCGCTTCCACCGGCGCCGGAAACTCTGTTCCTCCAATCTCGGCAAGAGTCGGGGGCTCCTTTTTCATGTGCATGAAAATTGTCGCCAGGGGATTGTCAGCCTGAAAAGGCGGATGTCCGGTCAGCAGATAGAAAAGCAGGCAACCGAAGCTGTATATGTCCGAGCGCTCGTCCACGGCTTTGCCGTCTCCCTGCTCCGGAGAGCAGTATGCCGGCGAGCCCAGTCCCACTCCGGTGCCGGTGAGCTTGTCGTCATGGGTGGTGACTTTGGCAAGTCCGAAGTCCACCAGGCGGATGCTGCGGCTGCCGTCCTCTTCGTCCACCAGCATGACATTGCTGGGTTTGACGTCTCTGTGCAGGACGTCGTTCTTGTGCGCATGAGAGAGGGCCGAGGCGATATCTGCTGCCAGGTCCAGGGCCTCCTCCACTTTGTAAGGACCATATCCGTCTACTTCGCTTGCCAGACTGCGCCCTTTCAAATACTCCGCCGCCAGAAAGAGCTCGCCGCTTCCGGTCTGACCGAAATCCAGGATTCTCAGAATATTGGGATGATTGAGACGAGCAGTGGCTTTCGCCTCTATCTGGAAGCGCATGGCTTCTTTCTCGGCGTCGACATCGAGCAGAAGCTTGATTGCCACTTCCTTGTCCAGGATCCTGTCCCGGCATCGGAAGACTTTGCCCATGCCGCCTTTACCGAGCAATTCGATGACCGAATAACGGTCTGCGATCAGATCACCGGGCTCGAAATCGGAATGGCTCACTTGAGGCTGTGCTCTCGGACGCTCTAAGTAGCTCTGCTATTTTTGAGGCTCATCTCGAGGCTTCTGGCGCCATTTTTCTGGCTGGTCACATCGAAGGTCACCACTTCTCCCTGGAGGATGCTGACCAGGACATCACCGGCTACTTCTCGCCGCCAGCCGGTGAGGAGACGGTGCTTGGCGTCGTCCTTATCCAGCTGGTTGTCTTTCAAGCGGACCAGGGACTGCAACTCGTCTCTGGTGGCGAGATGCTCGGTGGCCAGATCGAGATCGCTGCTTAGAAGCTTGAGCACCATGAAAAGAAAGTCGGCGGTGAGGATCTCGCTTTTGTAAGGCGCCCGGGAAGAAGGAAAGCTCGGGCATTCTTTGTCCGGGATGGCTTTGCCGGCGCGTACGCAATCGCTGATATCCTCAGCGAATCGTCTCACCTGATCGATTCTGATTCCGCGCAGTTTTTTCAATGCATCGATAGAGTCGGTCTGCCGGCGGGCAATCTCGATCATGACATTGTCCGCCAGCAAGGTCCGGGCCGGCTTGTTGAGGGTGCGCGCTTCCTCATCGCGCCAGCCCCAGAGCTCCCTGAGAATTGCCAGCGCTCGTGGTGGCAGCTTGCTGGCTCCTTTGACCTTGAAGAACTCGGCACTTCGATCGGGGTTATAGAGCTCGTCCTCTTCGTAGGCTCTACACTCTTCCAGTACCCAGCTCAGGCGTCCGGTTTGTTTCAGGCTCTTTGTGATCTCGTCGTAGAGAGGCTCGAGATAGAGCACGTCGCTGACGGCATAGTCGAGCTGGCTGGCGGTGAGGGGTCTTTCCTGCCAGTCGCTGAAGCTCTCGGTTTTCGGAATATGGACATTGAGAACTTCGCTGAGAAGCCGCCTGTATCCCGCCGAATAGCCATAGCCCGCGAAGCCGGCGGCGATCTGGGTGTCGAAGATATTTCTGGGAATCAGACCGGAGAGATTGTGGACCAGATCGAGATCCTGGCTGGCAGCGTGCAGGATGGTTAGAATCTCGGGATTGGCTATTCTCTCCCAGAGCGGCATCAGGTCCTGCAATTCAAGGGGATCGACGATACAGGTCTTGCCTTCCACGCAACACTGGATCAGGCAGAGGACCGGAAAATAAGTGCGTTCCGGAATGAATTCGAGATCCAGCGCCACACGCCCGGACCGGTCTATGTCTTTGCAAAGATCGAGAAGATCCGCCTTTTGGGTAATCAGTCTGGCTGGCGTTTTTTGGCTCACTTGCTACTCGCTTCTCTCTTTCTTCTCGATTATCGAGGCTCTTTCAAATGCTTACGACACCAGGACAGGCTGCCCTGTCTTCCCATGATTATCTCGGTCCGGTGCAGAACGCTGGGAAGCGGGAAGGACAATTCGTCGCTTTCCAGCGTCCCCGCCTCGAGACCGCCTGCCAGGGCAATAGCCGCGGGTCCGGCGGTATCCCAGACTTTCAGTTTGCCCGATAGATGCACGAATAGATCGGCCTGGTCCTCGAGAATCCGGGCGATTTTCAAGCCGATACTGCCTGTCTTGTAGAGATTGACGGTCTGGAGCTCTTCTACCCAGGGATGGCGGCGGCGATCCCTTTGGCTCATCATCAGGCGGGTCTCATCCTTGCAGGCGAGGCTATCTTTGACGAACAGCTTCTCGGGCTCGGTGTCCCTGACCTTGCGGAATGCCCCGTATTCAGGACCGCCGAAATAGCAGCGACCCGGTATGGGCTCGTAAACGAAGCCGAAAACCGGTCTGCCGTTTTCGATGAGCCCGATCATCACCGAGTATTGCCCGTTGTTCTTTATATAGCTGTCTGTCCCGTCGATGGGGTCGATGAGCCAGACTCTCTCGGTCTCCACCGTCTCGGGATGGCTCTTGTCCTCCTCCGAGACGATCTGGTCGCCGGGGAAGCGCTCTTTGAGCTTTTCCACCAGCAACTCCGAGATGGCTATGTCAGCGCTGGTCACCGGGTCGCCTGGTCCGCTCTTGTGCCCGACGGTGACATTCTCCCGGAGCCTGATGGACATGGCGCCGGCTTCGCCTGCCAGATCGCAGACGAAAAGAATGTCGTCGTCACCGAGGACAGGAGTCATTTTTTGCGTTTGTCCTGTTGAATAGCCGTTGGGATCCTGAGTCTTATTTAGCACTACTGCGACTCGCGGCTGCCTCATCCGAGTACATCTGGCAGCCGAATTCCTCGGCGAGCTTGTTGTCGAGCAGGTCGGCCACATAGGCGACGTGCCAGACCAGGTCGTCGAGCTCTTCCTGAACAAGACCGAAGGTCGGTCTCTGCGCCACGACCAGGACGATCTGATCGTGGGTGGAGAGCGCGCAGCTGCTCAGATTGGAGTTGAGGTCCAGGAGCTTGCGATAGCATTGCTCTTTGTTGTTTTCAGGCAGGAAGACCAGGGGGCTCGTGATTCTGAGCACGGCTCCGTGAGGGCTGTCCTGGATGAATACATAGATCTTGGCGGAGCCTTCGGTGAGCCACCAGCCGTAGCCCTGAGCGTCCTGGAGGGCATGCTCGGCGGGATCGAGCCCACGGCGCCTGAAATATTGCTCGATCATGCTGATGGCTTCGGTTGCCGCGCCCTGACTGATTTTATGCGTTCCAAACAAGCCCATGTCGACTTTCCCCTGGTTGAAAAACCTGAATGACTGAAAATAAATTCGCCATCTTCTAAAACGGTCAATAAGTATACAAGCCCGTGCCCCGGACGACAAACCAGTCTGTCTAATGGTCTGACTTTATAACACAGGCTTCATATTTCAAGTCCTCTTCGTTGCCAGGAGTGCTTAATCCGGCCGGAAAAAGGAGAAAAAGGAGAAAATGAAAGAAGGATTCCCCGTGGAGGCTGGTTTCCAAGAGTCCGGTCCGGATTCCGAACTTCGCGGCTGTTACAGGCACCTAAAATTTTGACCCCCATCCCCGACCATGGTGTATTATGGTTTTTGTCGGTGGACCGACCCTTTCGTGTTTGACTCGTTCCCGAGTAGCGCAGCGGTAGCGCAGGTGACTGTTAATCACTTGGTCGCTGGTTCGAATCCAGCCTCGGGAGTTTCATAAAAAGCCTCGCTTCGGCGAGGCTTTTTCTCTGGCAGCCGATGGTGGCACTTGCAGTATCAGCAACGAGTATAGTTATGAGGACGAAAAACCGGGGACTGCCGGCCGATAGATTCGGTTTTCAGTGCTGGTGGTCAAGTTCTCTATTCTCACCGGGGTCGGGTATTGAATGAATCGAAAAGCGATCGTCACCTGTTTTCTTCTTGCAAGCGCTTTCACTCTTCCGGGTTTGACGGCCAGCGATAAAGTCTTTGCTCAGCCGGATCAGGTGGAGACCGGCATAGGCTTCGCCGAGCCGGCAACCGGAAGCGGTGTCGTCTATCCCGAGCGCTCCGGGCGAGTCGACAAACCGGTCAATCGTCTGGAGCCCGGGCGGGCATCGCCTGAGGAGGCGGGCGACATAGCCAGGGTGATGCCCGCGATCAAGCCGAGAGCGATTGTCGCCAGATTTGCCGACAAGTTTGCCGACAAGCTAGCCGGACCGGCATTCCTGCAGTCCGGTCGACTTCTCTATGTGCGCAGCGATGCGCTGAAAGAGATGTTTTCGAACCGGCTCTTTTATGTGCTGCGCTTTCGAGTCTGGCCTGTCGGTTTCGATATTCCGGAGCCGATGAAAAGCAACAATATCTTTGTCGTCGACTCTAAAGGCAAGCTCGTGCTTGTCACTGGCTCGGAGCAGTTGAAGTCTCTATTCAAGACCGGTGCCTCTCAGGTAAAAGACGAGAAGTCCGCGAGACTTGCCTTGAGAGCCTGGCTCGAGCTCTCTTCCGAACTGAATCAGGACGGCTTTCTGCAATTCTCAATCGATGATACCGCCATCGATGCTCGTATCGTAGGGCGCGGGCTGGTTGCTCACGGCAAGGCGGTGATCCAGCCCAGAGGCGGTGATGAAGGGTTTCTATCCGCGACTCTGACTTTCGACAATGAGGGCAGACTCGAAACTTCAGAAGAAGAACGCGAGGTGAAAGCCGGGATGAGACCGATCTGCCAGTCGACTAAATTGCTCGATCAGGATCCTGTGGTCAGGCAGATGGCGCGCAGAGATCTGTTGATTCTGGGCAGACGAGCCGAATCTTATTTGATCGAGCAGCGCAAGAAAGGATCACCTGAGCTTCAGAAAGCTATCGATGATATCTGGCTCGAGATAGTCCGGGAGAATCGCCGCTGACCCGGTAGCCTTTGCCGGTGATATCCCCGAACTGCCTTGCAAGCCATTGCCTACCTCCCCTTTGCGTTTCTGAAAGCATCCCGGGGTGGCAGGGTGTCTGCTCCGTTACCCGGGCGGGGAAAATACTAAGCTGCAGCTCCTGTATTATTATGCTGATTTACTAGATAGATGGAGACTCAGCTTGTCAGAAGCCGGTGCTGTTGAGGAAGCAAAGGGATCGAATGAGCGGTCCTGGATGCTTCGTTTGTTTCTCATAAGCTTTGCAGTGCTCTTTTTCGAGGTCCTGCTGATTCGCTGGATAGCCAGCGAGATTCGAATATTCGGTTTTTTCAAGAATCTCATTCTGATTGCTGCCGTGGTGGGCATGGGGATTGGCTGTGCTCTGGGAGGACAGAGCTCCGGACAGGAGACCTCGAAGAAGGGCTCGGCTCTCGATGATGCCGTCTTCCCTCTATTGCTTCTTGTAATCTCGGCGATTCTCGCCTTCTCGGCTCAGATGGGGCTTACTAATATAAGCTTCCTCTTCGATCCCAATATCTTCGTCTGGGATGCCATCGTTCTCGAGGCGACAGCGTTCATTCGCAATGTGGTAGCGATTCTGTCGATCTTCTTTCTGGTGGTGGTCACCTTCGACATGCTCGGCCAGAAGCTGGGTATTGAGCTTTCCGGCAAGGAGCCTCTCAAGGCCTATTCGATCAATCTGGCAGGCAGCCTGGCCGGGGTTCTGGTCTATACGCTGATGAGCTATCTCGGCACTTCTCCCGGCATCTGGCTGATTGTGGGCTGTCTCTCGCTGCTGCCTTTTTTTCGCAAGCCGGCGCATCTGGTCATGTTCGCGGGCAGTATCGGATTCGCTTTCATGGTCACCGCCGGAAGTATCTGGTCCCCTTATTACCGGATCGATCTCAAGCCTTTCCAGATTGCCACCGGTAGCGGTCCTGTGGAGATGGGCATTCATCTGGACGTCAACCACGACTATCACCAGAAGACCCTCGATTTCAGAAAGGGCTTCCTCGACAAGCACCCTGCTCTTCTCGACTCGAGCGAGTTCCAGATCTATTACAACACTTATAACTTCCCTTACGAGATCGCTCCCCGATGCGAGTCGGTGCTCATTCTCGGCGCCGGCACAGGCAACGATGTGGCGGCGGCGCTCAGGCACGGCGCCCGGAGTGTGGACGCGGTCGAGATCGATCCGGCGATTCTCGCGCTGGGCAAGGGTATCCATCCGGAAAAGCCTTATGACAGCCCGGCTGTCCATGTCCACAATAACGACGCCCGGGCATTTCTTGCCAATGACGACGGCAAATATGACGTCATCGTCTTCGGGCATGTCGACTCACACACGACTTTTTCCACCATGGCCTCGGTGCGTCTCGACAACTATCTCTACACGAAAGAGAGTCTCGAGTCCGCCACCAGGCATCTCTCCGACCGTGGCATCGCCGCCCTCAGTTTCGCTGCCGGTACCGACTGGCTGCGAAGCAGGCTCTACCAGGCGGTGAAAGCGGTGTCGCCGGTGGAGCCGGTGGCAATCAAGACTCAGTTCGACAACGCGGGTTCCATAACGATTCTCTGGGGACCGGGTCTCGACTCTATACGCCAGGCTATAGCGGAGAAGCGAGCCGAATCGGTGATCGATCCGGCGGAGCTGTCTCAACGGGTCGAGATGCCCACCGACGACTGGCCTTTCCTCTATCAGAAAGACCGAGATATTCCTATGGTCTATCTAATCATGCTCATCGTCGTTTTCATCCTCTCGAGCATCATCGTGGTGGCCCGCATGCGGCTTGATCTGGGCTGGCTTCTGGAGTACAGCCAGTTCTTCCTCCTGGGTGCCGGTTTCCTCCTCATGGAGACCCGGGCCATGCTTGCCATATCGATTCTCTTCGGCTCCACCTGGCTGGTCAATTCGATCGTCATAGCTTTCGTGCTGATCATGGCATTGCTTGCCAACTGGGCGGTGATGAAAGCAAAGGCAATCAAGGAATGGCACGGCTATCTGGGCCTTCTTGCTACCCTCACGGTCATGTATCTCGTTCCCCTGGGGCAGTTTTCCGGCGCCGGAGTTCCGGTGAAGCTCCTGGTGGGGCTGCTGATTCTCGGCTTGCCTTTTGCCTTTTCTGGAATCGTTTTCTCCAGGGCTCTTTCCCGGGTGGACAAACCCGAGCGAGCCCTGGGCATCAATATCCTCGGAGCGCTTCTGGGCGGCTGCCTGGAGTATCTATCCACGGTGGTGGGATCGAACGGTCTGACGATTCTGGCCGTCGCCGTCTATGTGGCATCCTGGCTGGTGGCGATGGCGGTGCTGAGGGCGCGAGGCACCTCCGGTGGTGCGGCTTCTTAAAGGAAAAACACTCCGCGAGGGAGTGTTTTTCGATATCTACTAATTCACAACAGATCAGTCGACCTGGGTCAACGTTTGTTCGCCTGGAAAATCGTCAGCTTGGACAGAAGGGCTTCGAGAGTTATTTCTCCTGAGCGGCCTGGGAGGCTGCTTGCTCTTTCATGTCTTTGACTTTCTTCCAACTCTTGGCGAGTTTGATAATAATCACCGGCATGATAATAACGCCCGCGATCACGATCATCATTCCTGGGTCCAGTTCCATAAGCTACTTCCTTCTATTCGGGCACGAATACACAAGGCCTTCCTTAGCAAAACGCTACCAATTATAGTCTGCCCTGTAAAGGAGCAAGAATATTACGGGTCACCCTGTCAACCGGGGGTGAAATCGTGAAATGCTTACCTGGCAAAGGTTACCAGCTTAATGATTGCAAATCTGTTACCAAGGGAAGCGGTCCGCCGGGGGAATCAGGGTCTCCCGAGCAGGTGGAAGTCCAGCTATTTCAGGCATACGGTGCTTCAGACCTTATCCTCCGGCGACTTTTCCGGTACGATAGGTAATAGTTAGAATTCCTCGAAACGCACGGATGATGCAGGTTGCCTGATTCGTACAGATCTGGAAAGTCCCCCAAGGCAGAACACCTGTCCTCGACAGGTCGCCGGTGCTGGACGAAAATCCATCTGCTAGCCGGTTCGCTCATGCTCCTTGTCCTGATTAATTTTGCCCGACCCTGCCAGGCGACTCTCTCGGTGAACGGGCTCGAGCTGAAAGAGGCTGCCGATCAGGACTTTTTCCGTTTCTTCCAATTCAAGCTAATGGGCTACTCTCTGACCCGGGACGGCTATACCATGGCCGTTTTCCGGCCGGGCAAGGAGATGCCTTATCGTCTGTCGGTGAATCTCTTTGTCACCCTGGACGGTCAGAACCGCATCAAGCGAATGCGTATCAATCTCGACCGGCGTTTCATCGACGACTCTCAGCTCGGGATGTTTGCCCGGGATGTGGCCAAAAGCTTTGTCCAGGCAGCTGTTCCGGAGAAGGACTACGATGACGCCCGGGCCGTCGCCAATGAGATCTTTTTCCGGCAGACCCTCACCCGAGTGACCACGGCCAGGGCCGGCGGGAAGATTCTCTCGGTCTTCAAAATCGGCACCGGCGAGCTGGCTCCGGGCGATATCATCATCATCGGCGAGAGCAGCAAGCTGCCGGTGATGCCCGGCGAGCGCTCGGAGTTCTACGCCTGTTACGAAGGGAGCCGGAGGACTTATCAGAAGGATTTCGGTGATACTATGCTGCGATTCTCCAACCGGGAGAGCGCAGGGCAGAAATATCTAGAGATCACGGTCATGCCCACCGGTGATCGTACCGAGCTCAGGAGCACCGCTTTCGATTTCCACCGGTTGCCTCTGCGGGCGCCCCGCTGATTGTTCGAGCCTCATTCCGCTTCTTCTTCTTCGCCGGCGCCCTGGGCCACGCCGTCCGAGAGCCAGATATTGGGAGAGATTTCCTCGATCTTTAGAATCAGCCACTTCTTGCCGTCTTTCTTAATGAGCTCGAAGCGCATGTATCCGGGACCTTCTTTGATCCAGAACTTGGTCTTGACCAGGACCGAGGCTTTGCTTTCTTCTTTGCTGTAGGACTCGATCTTGAAGCTGCTCTTTCGATAGTCGTTAGCGTCCGCCAGGGTCTCGAAGCGGACCTTTCCCCAGGTCTTGCCGAGCTTTTCGGCGTCATTGAGAAACCAGTCGCTGGTGTAGAAATTCTTGAGATTATCTATGTTGACGTTTTCGCCGGGCTGGCAGAGCTGGGTGAACATCATGCGGATCGCCATGACCACCTGACGAAGGTCTTCGCTTGCCTGGGTCTCTACTACGGTCGCTTGCTCGATGAAATTCTTGTCGCCGCTCTTATGGTAGACAATCTGCCAGAAATCTCCGATTCCTGCTCCGTCTGCGTTGGCAGCCCGGTCCTCGATGTTGTAGCTGCCGGTGTTGAGCTTGAGGAGCTCGCCCGGTGCCTCGTCCTCCTCCGGGTTGACAGTCATGATATACATCTCGCCCTCGACTTTTTTCTTGGCGTTGGCAGGTTTGTAGTAGTAGACGATACCCTGGGCCTTGCTCTGCATCGAGAACATGGAGCCTATCTTGGAGCTCGAGAAAAGGAACACGACGCCGGCGCCCAGTCCGGCCAGGAGAACTGCAGCCACGGCTATGGTGACTGTGAGATTCTGCTTGAAGAACTCCAGGCTCTTGATCTGCTCGAGAATCGGCGGTCCTTCTCTGGCTTCTTTTTTCTCTGCCGGCGCTTTGCTGCGGGGTCTGGGCCGGGCCGGAGCTTTGGCGGGCTCCCGGGCGGCCGGAGCTGCCTTGGCCGCCGGAGCGTCTGGCGCCGGGGGATCGGCGGCGGCCTGGGGACCTTTCACGGACGGGCCGCCACTTGCTGGTGCGGCGGCGGCCGGCTTGGCCACTGGACGGACCGCTCGCGATCCTGTCTTGCCTCCCGGAGCGGGACCGAAGAGCTTTTCCTGCTCCATGAGCTTGGACACTCCTTCGAGAGCGTCTCGCAGCTCCTGCATGGATTGATAGCGTCCCTCCGGCTTCTTGGCCAGAGCTTTGAGCACTACGCGCTCGAGGGAGTCGGGAATTCTCAGGTCGGGACGCACGTCTTTGAAGGGCTTGGGAGGGGTCGACATATGCATCTGCATGGTGTCGATGATTGAATTGCCCATCAGGGGCGGATGACCGGTGAGAGACTCGTACATCATGGCTCCCATCGAATAGATGTCCGAGCGAGCATCGAGAGACTGAGCCATGCATTGCTCGGGGCTCATATAGATTGGTGAGCCGAAAACTTCACCGGTCTGGGTGAGGTTCTGGGACTGCTTGCCTGATGAAGGCATGAGCTTGGCTATGCCGAAGTCCACGACCTTGACGAAGTCTTTCTTGCCCTCGAAATCGATGAGCATGATATTGCTCGACTTGAGGTCTCGGTGGATAACCCCTTTCTGGTGGGCGTGCTCCAGGGCCTCGCAAGCCTGGATGAAGATAGGGATCATCCGTTTGACCGGCACCTGCTTGTCCCGGCGGATGATATCCGAGAGGCTCTCCCCCTCCAGGAAGTCCATTACCAGGTAAGGCTGACCGCTGGCGACGAAACCGTAGTCGTAGACGGTGATCACGTTCGGATGCTGGAGGTGCGATGCCGCCTGGGCTTCCTGCTGGAAGCGCTTGATACTGATCTGGTCGGAGACGAGTTGCGGAAGCAGGACTTTGATGGCTACGGTCCGGTCCATGAGCTCGTGGACGCCGCGATAGACTGCGCTCATCCCGCCTCTGCCTACCTCTTCGACGACTTTGTAGCGGTCGTTCAGGATCTGACCGATGAGCTCGTCTTTTTTGGGAGTAAGGAGCATGGTCCTGTCGTTGGGACAGACCACCAGATGCCCGGGAAACTCGCCATTGCAGGCGGGGCACTTCTTGATCTTCGGTGGTGCCGGCTGCTCCGGGGCGGGCGCTGCCGCCTTGGGCGCCGTATCTTCGGAATCAGCCAAATAACTCGCCTCTTGTTATAAGTCCCCAGTCTGTCATTCCCCGTCAGCACTCACCATAATCACCGGATAAGAGACCTAACGCTCGGCAGCAAGCACTTCTTCCCTCACTTCAGGCGCCTCCGCCTTTTCGTCCGGGAGCTGCGGATAAAAACTCAGATAGAAGATGAGGAAAAACAGGCAATAGAGAGTGCCTTTCAAAAATACGGTCGAGATCGATGGCGAGGATATCAGACAGCTTTCCGAGGGATTGTCCGGATCGTAGTGAACGTGGGCGGGTTTGCCCTGCTCGTAGTGCTCGAAGAGGTAGATAGTGTCCTCGTCATTCCAGGCCATGGGCTGCTGGAACTTGATCCGCGAGCCGATATGAGCGCCGCCGGCTGAATAGGCATAGAGGATTTCGAAGGCGGTGGCGCTACCCTCCCGGTAGTCCTTCCTGCTCAGCTCGACTTTCTGCACCATGCCCTTGACCGTCGGCCAGCTCTGGGAGCGATAGGCCATCACGTATTCGGGAATATCATAGAGCCCGAGAAGGATGACGACCAGGCTGACCATGGTTATCACGATAGGCTTGTGTGCCTTCGCTTTCAGCTTCTCGACGTTCAGATTCGCTAAATCGGCGTTCAAGCTAGAATGGTAACTGTCTCGGTCAAGTGTCTCTCTATTGGCAGGTTACCATGAACCGCCTCATTCTGAGCATAGCCCTTATTGCTCTTGTATGTACCCCGGGCACAGCCCTGTTACCGGCTCTCGCCGCAGACGACTCGGCCCGGCACAAGAGCTGGGAATCCACCAATACAGAGGCGAAGCAGGCCTTTGAAGAGGGCAAGTATTCGGAGTCCGAAGCACTTTATCGGACGGCCCTCGATCAAGCCGAGAATCTCGAGTCATCCGGACCGAAAGCAATCTCTTCCCACGGGCTCGCCCGGGTCTATCACAAGCAGGGCAGGTATAAGGAGGCGGAGCCCCTCTATAAGACCGCCCTGGCTATATTCGACGGCTCATCGAGACGGCGGATCTTCTATCTTTATTCGGTAATCGAGGATTATGCCGACATGCTCGCGGCCATGGGACGAAGCCAGGAGGCTCAGGAGCTGAGGGGCCGGCTGAAGCGAAGCGCTCCCACGACTATTCGTTAGGTTTGAGCTCCAGATGGGTGCGCAGCTTCCAGAGATCAGGGAAGCTTCTCTGGGTGAGGGTGGTTCGCAGGTAGCCTACCCCCTCACTACCGCCGGTGCCCATCTTGAAGCCGATGATTCGCTCCACCACTGTGACATGATGGGTCCTCCAGAGGACGATGAGCTCGTCTATGTCCACGAGGAGCTCGGCCATGTCGGTGAGCTCCGGGTACCGATCCGGCTCTTCGTACAGGGTCTTGAGTTGATTGATCCGCTTGACCTGAAGCTCTTCTTTCTCCGCCTCGGATGCGGTATCAGAGGCGCGCGGCAGGTCGAAGCCGTTGCGTCCGAGGAGCTCGTAGAAAAGAGTTTCCAGTGACGGTGCCTGGTTGCGGGCCTGGAGATTGGCGTAAGCTTCCTTGTCTTCCTTGAAGTGATTGAGCATTCTTTCGTTTCTCAGCCCGCACATGATCTCGAGCTCGCGAAACTGGCTCGACTGGAAGCCGCTGGCCGGGTTCAGATTGTGCCGGAAGCCGAGAAAATCCTGGGGCGACATGGTCTCGAGAACATGGATCTGGCCGACAAGAACCCTCATGATTGCCACCACTCTCTTGAGGTAGAAATTGGCGCGGCGAATTCTGTCTTGCTGGATCATCTCCACGACGGTGTCGAGCTCGTGGAGGATGAGCTTGAACCAGAGCTCGTAGGACTGGTGAATGACGATGAAGAGAGGCTCATCGTGGTGAGGAGGATCCGACTGGCAGATCTGGAGCTTTTTGAGCTCCGGAACTCTCAGGTAACTGTTATAGGAGAGCGGTGTATGGCCGCTGCCATAAGGTTTTTGCGAAGCTTCCTCGCGGGTCTCGGCTTCTGTTTTTCCGGCCATGAAATGTCCTCCAGCCCGTGGCAGATACAACTTTTACCACAGTCTGAGGCCGCCTTTCTTTTTCTTATCATTTTTCTTCTTTATGGGCATCGGGGTCATCCCTCCGCCCAGGGGCAATTCAGCGTCCCAGTCGAGCTTCTCCCCCTGGCTCAGATCGACGAATTTCCTGGGCTTTCCCCGGTCGTAGTAATAAGCCAGGGTCGACTGCTCCAGGGCTTTGGCCGCTTTCTTGACCAGCGCCTCGTATTTGACCTCGTAGGTCTCCATCTCGATCTTGTCAGGGTCGACCCGGAATATCTTGTAGGCGCAGGGGTATCCTACCAAAGCCGGCGCCGAGACGTGGTAGGCGTTGCGCTCTTTCTGGACCTTGTTGACCCCCACATGCCCCGAGACCACCAGTCTCACATAAAGAGAGCTGCTGAGGATCTCCAGGGCCGAGGCCGAATTGACTATGTTGTAGTTGTTCCACGGCTCTCCGCCGTTGAACGGGGGCGGGGGCAGAAGAGGGTGATGGCAGAAGACGATGGTGAATTTGCTCTGGTTGACGGCAAGCTCGCTCTTCAGCCACTCGAGCTGCTTCGAGGATAGCGAGCCCTCCTTGCTTCCGGGCGTCGAGCTGTCAAGCCCTATGAGATGCACGTTGCCGGCCGGGCTCCGGGACCAGTAGGGGGTGTCCAGCTCGATCCCCTTGCCCTTCCAGTCAGGCCCGAAGGTACGCATCTTGTCCACCAGTCTGGTGGCGGCGATATCTCGATCGCCCAGGATGAAGTCCCAGGGATTCTGGAGATTCTTGACCACGTCGATGAAGAGGTTCCAGTTTTCGTCATCATCCCCGGGTCCTTCGATCTGGTCGCCACCAAAAACGGTGAAGTCGACCTCGGCTTCATTGATCCTCTTGATCGCTTCCTGAAGAAACAACTGGCTCTCGTGATAGAGAAGATAGCTGTCTTCCATCTTGTTTGTAAGATGCACGCCGGTGACGAAAGCAAAGGAGAAGGGCTTGATTGGAGTCAGGGTGGCCCGCGCTTTTTGAGGCCATCCCAGGACCGAAGTGGCGGCCAGAGAGAAGAGCAGGGCGCGCCTGCTGATTTGAAAGTCCATGTAATCCCTGTTCATGCTCTGCTTGCTCACAAGGCTAGTTTAACCGAAATCTTCACGGACCAAAAAAAGATCGTCTCAATCCAATCGATCCAGATCGGCCAGGACTTCCTCGACGTTCTTGTATCGCTTCTCCGGATCGAGATGCGTGAGCCTGGCGACGATGTCATCCATGGCGGCGGAGATGTCTTCTCTGATGCTCCGGGGGCGCGATCTTGATATGGGCTCGGGATCGCAGCCGGTGAGAAGATAGCTGGCGGTGGCACCCATGGAATAGAGATCCGAGGCCGGCACGGGCTTGCCCCGGAACTGCTCCGGTGCTATGTAGTTTGCCTTGCCCACCACGGAGCCGGTGATATCGTTCTCGATTTTCTGAGCCACCGAGAAATCGATGAGCTTGACTTTCCCGTCCGGCTCGAGAATCAGGTTGTCCGGAGTGAAATCGCGATGGACAATGGGAGGGCTCTGTCCGTGCAGGTAGGCGAGCACCACGCACATGCTCCGCATGAGCTCGGCCACGCATCTCTCGCTCTGCGGTCCCTCGGCTTCCACCAGGGCTTTGAGCGTAGTGCCCTCGACCTTCTCGAGGACGAGATAGGCGCGGTGGTCTTCCAGAAAGAGGTCGAGAAAATCGACGATCTGAGGGTGATCGAGCCTGGAGAGCATATTGGCCTCTTCCTGAAATTTTTCCGCCGACTGCCTGCGCACGCGCGCGTCAGGAAAAACCGGAAGCACGAACTCTTTGAGGACAACTTCCGATGCCACCGAACTCGATATCGTGCTGTGAGCATAGTAGACGGTGCCCTGTCCACCCACGCCGATCTTGGCGATCACTCTGTACTTGCCGTTATTGAGCACCGTCCCCGGCTCCAGGGGGGTGAGCTTGTCCCGTTTGGGCGGCGCCGACAGCTCCAGGAGCCAGAGCTCGGTATAGCTCATATTGCTGGCCGGCGGCTTGATCAGCTCCAGGTCCTCTTCGTCGAAATTGGTATTGCTCTTGAGGAAATTGACGAAATAGCTTCTCTCCTCCGGTACGAAAATATCGCCGAGCCTTATCTTGATGGGGTTCTGACCAGTGGCGTGAATGCAGACGAGATAGTCCAGAGAAGAGCGCTTGAAGATCGGCCGTTCCACCGTGACCTTCTGGATATCGCTCGTCCAGGCGAAACTGCTCGGCCTGTAGGAGCTGGTCAGGAGATGGTGCTTGACTGTAGCGATACAGTCCCAGCGGAGCGCTACGTGCGTGGGTCGGAAGTAGGAGTGGAGCGCCCACCAGGCGCCGAGCAGTCCGGCGCCACCATATATGATGCTGGAAAAGCAGCTGAGCCAGCCGATCGCGACAGACACTGCTGCCGATGGTGTGGCGCCGCTGGCGAGATACGGCTTGAAGGGCATGACGAAGGTCTGCTTGAGACAGTCCATCATCGGACTCAAGAAGCCGAACATCATGCCGAGTATATAAACGGCTGCCACCGCTATCAATACCATGGGAATGAGCTTTTCGATTTGCCTGATGAACAGATAGAAGTCTGCGTTCGGACAGTACTCGATCACTTCGTCTTTCTCGAGAAGGATACTGCGCCCATCCGGGGTGAATTGCACAAAAGACCGGGGCGCGAAGACACGCTTGCCGGCGCCTTCTTCGATCAGGTCGGGAGAGTTCCGGTAGAGACTCGAGCCCTTGAGCCATTCGCTCGGGCTCCGGGGAGCCTGGCGCTGCGTCCGGCGCTCTTCTTGATACTCTTCGTCGAAGCGGCTGGGCTCGCTCATCTAGCGTCTCTTGCCTCCCATCTTCAGGATGGCGTCGATGACAGCTTCGATGGTTTGCGGCCTGTCCTCCGGCTCCATCTGCGTGAGGGCGATGACCAGCTGGTCCATAGAATCCGAGATTCTACTGTTTGTGCTCTTCGGGCTGTTCACCGAGATCGGCTCGGGATCGAGACCGGTAAGGAGAAAATAGAGAGTCGCTCCCAGGGCATAGAGGTCGCTGGCTTGCCGGGCTTTTCCCCGGAGCTGCTCCGGGGCGATATAGGCTTGTTTGCCGATGATGGTGCCGGTGGCGGTGCCCAGAAAGAGGTTGGCGGCACCGAAGTCGATAAGGCTGACCAGACCGTCATCGTCGACGATCAGATTGGATGGAGTCAGGTCTTTATGAATCACCGGCGGGTCGCGCCCATGTAGATAAGCCACTATGTCGGCAATCTGCAGAGCCCAGTCCAGGACTTCTCTTTCGTCCTGGGCGCCGTGTTCCTGCACCAGACGTCTGAGGTCCTGACCTTTCAATTGCTCGATCAGAAGATAGTGCCGCCCTTCTTCCACGAAGATGTCAATTACCCGGGCTATGCGAGGATGATCCAGAGAAGCCAGGAGCTTGGCCTCTCTGGTGAGTAGCTCCACTGCTTTCGCCTTCAGCTCTTCGTTGCTGTCGTCCGGAACCACCGACTCTTTGAGGATCATCTTTTGGAGCTTCTGGTCTTCCATGCCGGCCACTTGATAGATTGCCGACATGCCCCCGAAAGCCACCTGTCTTTCTACTTCCAGGGTGCCGCCCCTGACTTTCTGCCCCGGCTCCAGGGGAATGAAATTCGTGGAGCCGAAACGCCTCGCCAGCTCTTCTTCCCAGAGCTCGGTATAGCCCAGGGACTCGGTCTTGCCCTCGCCATGAAGATAAGTCCTGGCCTCCAGGAGCTCCGGAAAGGAGTCCCCACCGCCGCCCCAGACATCGATAGCGACGATCAAGTCCTCCAGAGCTTTTTCGCCCAGACGGCTGAGACTCAAATTGATGCGGCGCCCGTCATTGAAAGTCAGGGTCAGGTGACCGGCGGCGCCGGGCTTGAATTTCACGCCTTTGAGCTGTTCCCATTTCGCCTGCTTGCGCATCGAGCGGGAGGGCAGGAGCAGGAAGGGAAATGAGAGCCCGTCCCTGGTTACGAAAATGGTGTTGTCGGCCACGACCGCAGCCAGGAGGCAGAGAAACATGAGGATGAGGGAGAGGGTGCCCATGACTATGAGACCCGCCTGCATGGTGGTAAAGCCGTTGAGATAGCTGAAGAAAGCGACGACGGAGGTCCAGACGAAAAAGAGGATATATGAAGGAAGAATGACGAAAAGGCAGCGGTAGACAAGGGTTGGCAGCAGCTCTCGATACTTGATTGTGATCTCGGCTTCAGCCATAGCCCGGCCCCTCTTGATCCCCATTAAGCAAATTCTACATTCCCAGGCCTGCCGCTATTCGCCAGCGTAGCGGCTCCTGACCGGTCTGCGGGCCCGGATTGCCCGGCCGGTAGAGCCGGTCTATCTGTATACTCTACCTGTTCTTGCTAGATATAGAGAGGATCGGAGGATGACCACTGCCGCCGTGAGCGAAATGAAAACCGTACTGGATATACAACAGATCAAGGAGCTAATACCGCACAGATATCCTTTCTTGCTGGTTGACCGGGTTACCGACCTCGAGGCCGGCAAATCGGCTAAGGGCTATAAGAACCTTACCGCCAACGAGCCGTTTTTCCAGGGTCACTTTCCGTTCCGGGCAATCATGCCTGGTGTCTTGATGGTGGAAGCCCTGGCCCAGCTCGCCTGCATCGCGATCTTGATGAAGGAGGAGTACAGGGACAAGCTCGGCGTCTTCACCGGTATCGACGGATTCAAGTTCCGCGCCATGGTAGAGCCCGGCGACCGGCTCGACATGGAAGTGGAGCTTCTCAAGATCAAGGGACCGGTGGGCAAGCTGCGAGCCATCGCCAGGGTCGGCGATAAGGTCGCCTGCGAAGGCGAGATTTCCTTCTCCATGATCGACAAGGAGAAGGTGGCCACCATGAAGCGCGACTGAACCATATATATAAGGAATTAGAAAATCCATGGCTATTCATCCTACTGCCATTATCGGCGATGGCGCCGACATACATGAGCTGGCCGAGATCGGTCCGTACAGCGTCATCGGAGCCAATGTCAAGATTGGCTCCGGAACCATCATCGGACCGCATGTGGTGATTGACGGTCATACCGAGCTCGGTGCCGACTGTAATATCTATGCCGGTGCCACCATCGGTCTCGATCCTCAGGACCGGGGCTATAAAGGCGAGCCGACTGGTGTCAAGATTGGGGACCGGGTGCATATCCGCGAGTATGCCACCATCCATCGTGCCACCGGAGAAGGTTTCACCACCATCGGTGATGATTGCTTTCTGATGAACTATGCCCACGTCGCCCATAACTGCAAGGTCGGCAAGGGTGTCACCATGGCCAACAGCGCCACTCTTGCCGGTCACGTGCAGGTGGGAGACTATACCGTCATGGCCGGTTTCGTCGTAGTGCACCAGCATGTCCAGATTGGCAGGCTCTGCATGTTTTCGGGGATGACCGGCACCCGGGTCGACATTCCTCCTTTCGCCACCCTGGATGGAAGACCCAGCATGTTCCGGGGGATCAACCGGGTCGGTCTCAAGCGGGTCAATGTCAGCCAGGAGGTTCGCACAGCCATCAAAGAGACTTACCGTCTGGTCTATCGTGAAGGTCTGAACGCCACCCAGGCTTTGACCAGGATTGAGCAGGAGATCGAGCCTTATCCGGAAGTGAAAGAAATAGTTGATTTCATCCGGGGCAGCAAGCGCGGAATCTGTCAGGCTCTGCAGGACGAGGATGAAGGCGAAGGCGAAGGCGGGAAGAAGACTACCGCCACTCGTGAGCGGGGCGTCTTGAGCGCCGGTGCCGCCGGCAGCCTCTGATAGAGTAGAGATAGTCTAAATCGGTATCTCTAAGTGACTTCACAATCCGAAAACAGTCAGTCCGGCTATGGCTCGGTTTTGCGAAATCCGCAATTCATGAGTCTGTGGATCGCCCAGATCTTTTCGCAGTTTGCCGACCGGGCGGTTTTCGTGCTTTTTGTCGCCGTCCTGACATCTCTTCAGCACTCCACTATCGCCGGCCATTACGTGGGCGCCGCCCAGATGACCAGCCTGCTCTATGTGGCTTTCACAATACCAGCCATTATCTTGAGCCCGGTGGCCGGCGTCTACGTCGACCGCTGGTCGAACAAAGCCGTCCTCATCGCGTCCAATCTATTGCGGGCCGGATTCGTGGCCCTGGTCGCCACTTCTTTCGTAAAGCATTCACCCACGGCCGCTTTCACCCTGGCGTTCCTGATCTCGATCGGGTCCCAGTTTTTCGCCCCAGCCGAGACTGCCTCGATTCCGCGTCTTGTCAAGAAAGGCGATCTGCTGGCGGCCAACTCGCTTTTCTTCACCACAATGATGATCGCCCTGGGCTTCGGTTTCGCTATAGGCGATCCGATCATCTCCTCCACCGGTATCGGCAAAGCCCCCTATGCCGTGGCTGGCGGCTTCCTGATCGCGGCTTTGCTCCTTGTCGGCATCAAGGACAACGAGCCGGTTCAGAAAGAGCCGGAGCCCTGGTGGGAGGAGCTGCGCTTCGGGATAGCCTATATAGTCACCAGCCGGGATGTTTTCCGGGCGATTATCAAGATCACGATTCTGTTCAGCACGATAATCACCCTGAATATCATCGCGGTGGGGCTGGCCGAGCAGGTGGTCGACCTGAAGCCCCAGCAGTTCGGCTATATAGTGGCTGCTGCCGGACTCGGCATGGGTGTCGGTAATTTCCTGGTCGGTCAGTTCTGCGGACATATAAAATCCACCCTCCTGGCTTACAGGGGCTTCTGCTTCCTGGGTTTTTTCATGAGCTTGCTCGGAAGCTTGGGATTTTTTAAGGCGAATGCTCAGGCTCTGATAGGTGTGCAGAATTTCAGTTTCGGGGGCGTGCTCCTGATCGTCCCGCTTACCCTGGCTGCTCTGGTCGGAGCATCCTGCGCCATGGTGGCGGTTCCGACCTATGCAGCCCTTCAGGCCGCGGTGCCGGAGCAATTGCGCGGCAAGGTTTTCGGCGCCCAGAATACCGCCATGTCGGCGGCTTCGACGATTCCGGTGATCCTGGCCGGGGTCGCCACTGACAACCTCCCCGGAGGCGTATCCACCACTCTCCTGATTATCGGAGTCCCTACCCTGGTCGCCGGTTTACATTATCTCCGCCAGGAGATGAAAGCCCTTGCCGAGGTGGCCAGGGAAGAGGAGACTGCCGATGAGAGCGTCGAGCATGGTATTCTCTGAGACTGTCATATAAACTATATAAGATATGCGAAACAGACTGATCCTACTGGGAATAACGGCTTCCATCTGGGCGATGCTCAAGATGGTCGACAGTCTTGTCACCGGACCCGAGCTCCTGTTCTTGCTCTATGTCGCCCTGGCTTTGATGATCACCCACTCGGTCTGGCTGTTCAGCGCCCAGAGCGAATGGCACAAGAAGGCCCGGCATTATGTAAAGCGCCGGGTCTCCCGGGCTGTAAAGAAAGTTCTCAATAGCTCGCCGGGATCCGTTTCGGTCGACCCCGTGAGCGAAGACGCTCTCAACGGCGAGGCAGATGAAGCCTGGCACCCATGGGTCGATATCTTCGTGGCTGCCAAGAACGAGAGCCGGGTGATAGGCAACACCGTCGCCACTCTCTTCAAGCTCGATTACGATCGTTTCTATGTCTGGGTGATTGACGACGGCTCCACCGACGACATGCCTGAGGTCCTGGCGGAGCTCTGCACCAGATATGATCGCTTGCGGGTGATTCGCCGGGAGCCGGGTTCGGTCCCGGGCAAGTCCGCCGCTCTCAACGATGCTCTGCCGCTCTCCAAGGGCGACGTGATTGCTGTTTTCGACGCCGACGCCTATGTAGAGCCGGACTTCCTCAACCAGATCCTTCCGCACCTGCAGGGTGAAGGAGTAGGGGCGGTACAGGCGCAGAAGCGTATCTATCTTCATCAGAAGGGCTTCCTGGTCGGTTGCCAGGCGTCCGAATATTCGCTCGATACTTATTTCCAGGTCGGTCGTGACCTCATAGGTGGTGCGGTCGAATTGCGCGGCAACGGCGAGCTGATCAAGCGCGCTGCTTTGATCGATGTCGGTGGCTGGAATAACAGGACTCTCACCGACGATCTCGATCTGAGCATGAGACTGCTCGTCAGCAACTGGGATATCAAATTCTGTCCCGACGCTCATGTCTTCGAGGAAGGCGTCACCAATATCAAGGCTCTCTGGCGCCAGCGAAGGCGCTGGGCAGAAGGAAGCATTCGTCGTTATCTAGACTATATATTTCCGCTCAACTCGCCGACCCGTCTTTCCCTCGTAGAGCGAATCGATACGCTGGTATTCACGGTTTATTTCGTGGTACCGGCATTGATACTTATGGAGTTGACTTCCGACGTCCTGCGATTCTTCACCGGCGGTCCTACCTATGGAAGTTTCCTGGCTCTCTCCGTTCTCGCAGTGCTCTGGGTCAGCCAGCTCAATCTATTCATCGCCACCAGGCTCTACCGCAAGCTCGGTGTCTGGGAAGCGCTCGTCGACAGTGTCCTGGTCACTGCGTATTTATTCCTGCACTGGATTCCGTGTATAGTGATCTCGTTCGGCCAGATCCTTTTTGGAAAGCAAGCCTCGACCTGGCACCGCACTGAGCACATCGGCCAGACAACCTCGAACGTCTGAAAATACCCGTTTTCCAGCCGATAAAGTTTTCTGTCGCTGAGGGCAGGCAGCAATTCGCGATAGCGCCGATAGTATCGCGTTCGTCTTCTTGGCATGCCCTTCGCGGGCAAATGCATGCTACGAAAAGCGTTAAGCCAAGCGAGTTTCGCTTCAGCCTGGCAATCACGAAGAAGCGATTCGATCAGCCTGTTGCTTTCTGTAAATGTTTGAGAAGGAGACGCCCCCTCGCATCCTCTGTCGTCAAGAGGCGCATGGTCCGTGTATGATGACCAGCGGCACCCAATCGTATGTGATACCAGAATCGACTGGATATGCATCTTGAAAAGCGGCTGTCAAGAAAACAAACTTTTTACAGTTGCACAGATCGTTGAATGGCAAGCAGTATCGATGTTTCCGCGTAGTTACTACAAAATTCAAGATGGAGTCTATAGACCTGTATTGCAAAATGGGTACAATTGGTGTGTCCCAGGCCCGGTGGTCTCGGATTTTGGTCAACCCTTTAGTACAAATCACAGATGGAGAAGTGCATGCTTAAGAAGATAGCGTCCTCTTTTGTTATCGCGACCACCCTCGTGGGCACGATGGCAGCTCCCTCCTTCGCCGATGATGACACCTTCCGGACAATCGTATTCTTGCCGGTTCGAGTTCTCGGCTCTGGAGTGGGCACGGTCGTTGGAGTACCCCTCGGCATGGTCAAGGATGGTACCCGTGGTTCTATCCAAGCGACAAAATGGGTCGCCGATAAACTCGGTGACGAAGACGGTACATACCACCAGGTAGTTGGTGGCGTAGTCGGTGGTCCTTTCGGACTCGTCGGTGGTGCCGCATATGGTGTGTTTGATGGTGGCTGGCACGGTATGAAAACCGGTTTCGAGCAACCATTCAGCAAAGACGCCTTCACATTCAAGGACGAATAGCCTGAAGTGATTGCATCTGAACAGTGACGATGGTAATAACGAGAGGGTGGACAACGTGCCATCCTCACGGGCCAAGTGGAGTAACTATGAAAAACAAGCTAATCGCGTTAATGACGGCGGGTGCCATGACCATGAGCATGGCTGCCCCGGCGCTCGCAGACGACAGCACGCCTCTCGGCGCCGTCGGTGCATTGCTCGGAGCAACTACCGCAACAATTATCGACACACCCGAGGGCGTGATTTACCACTCTCTCTACAACTGCCCTCTCAAAACGACCAAGTACCTGGCCGAAGCTTTCGGCGATTCGGAAGGTCTTGGCCAGAATGTTGTGGGCGCTATTCTCGGCATCCCGGTAGGCATGGTATGGGGCATCCCCTACGGCGCCATCACCGGAATGATGTACGGCATGCGGACTGGCTGGGAAAAACCCTTCAGCACCGAGTCTTACATCGTAGTCGAGGAAAACTAGGAAACCTTCTCATATAACCCGAGTTAGAGCCAAACTTCGGGTATCACGGAAAGTGGGGGAATAATGAAAAACAAAACTCTAGGTCGATTCATCCTTTCAGCGACGCTGATGGCTAGCGCCACAGCTCCTGCTATGGCTCTTGACTATGAGGCCAAGCCCATCATGTGGTGCATTCAAGCGCCACTTCGCACCGTCGGTGCTCTCACCGGCGCTGCAGTATCCGGCGGAGTCAGCGGTCCTATCGACGATAGCTACCACTGGTTCCTCAAGGGTACCCAGCATGTCGCCGGCAAGTTCGGCGATGAAGAGGGTGCCGGCCAGATTGCTGCCGCAGTTCCCATCGGTGGAACCGTCGGCTTCGGTCTCGGCGCTCTTCACGGTGTCTATCGTGGCTTCTTCCACGGCTGGAAGAAAGGCTGGGAAAAGCCTTTCAGCCGCTGGAGCTATATCACGATGGAAGAGAGATAAGCTGGTCAGTCAGCCTACAAGCACTAATTTCTAGGAAGAATGGTGAAAGGAATGTTCAAAAAACTGTTTGCATCGCTAATCGCAGCAGGTTTGCTTATCGGAATGGCAGCTCCCAGCTTCGCTTATCCGGAAAGACCCGAGTCTGCTCGCGTAGTATATGAAATGTGGTACTTCCCGATGCGGCTGCTCAGCCAGACCGTTACCACGATGTGGACCACCCCGACCGCGACCTTCCAGGACGCAGTCAAAGGTACCATCGGCGGAACGAAAATGGTCGCACGTAACCTCGGCAACGAGGACGGCGCCTATGAGCTCGTAGCCGGCTCGCTCGTCGGAGCACCTGTCGGTATGGTCGCCGGTGCCCTCTACGGTATGGGACACGGCTGGGCCTATGGTATGCATCATGGCTTCGTCGGCTATCCCAGCCCGCACAGCGGCAGCCATAGCATGATCTTTCAGGGCAAAGGCTTCGTAGTTCCTTACGACGACAACTACTAAGCTCCGAATCCTGACCTAGAGAATCCATGGCTCGTAGGAGTAAGTGTGGTCCCTGACCGCACTTACTCCGTCGTTTGATCGGATTGTCTTCCCAAGTGGTTATTCTTCCAAATACGGGCATATCTTCCGTAATAGATTTTCTGGATGGCCTCAGGGCCTGATAGACTATCTAGCATGGGCAGGGGATTATAAGCGATTGCGCTTTCAATAAACGGCGTCGATGGAGATAGCACGAGAACGAAGGGCGGGTACCAAGCGCATCGGCGAGCTGCTGGTGGCGGCCGGCGTAATTCGCCAGGAAGTGCTGATGGAGGCGCTCCAGGTCGCCAAGAAGTCGAGCACGCCGGTGGGGCGTGTCTTGATGACCATTGGCGAGCTGAGCGAGCGGGATCTCCTGGCTGCCATCGAAGTCCAGTCCATGTTGCGGGAGAATCTCATCTCCGCCGAATTCGGGGTGCGAGCCCTTAACGTGTGCATCAAAGGCCATATCTCCCTGGACGATGCCTTCCGTCGGCTGGGCTGGACGCCGCCTGCCGAGCGCAACGAGGTCGTCGCCTCCGGAGAGCTGGGCAAGCTTCTGACAGATTCGGGCATAGTCAGCCCCGGGGTGGTCGATCAATGTATGCGTCAGTCGGAGGAGAACAACCTTCCGCTGGGGCGATGCCTTGTGCTTGCCCGGGCAATCACCTCCAATATCCTGGCTTCCGCTCTGACGGCCCAGGTTCTGGTCCGGGACGGCAAAATCAGTTATGACCAGGCAGTGGCCGGTCTGGCGGCATCCCATCGCAAGCATCAGTCCATCGAGCAGTCACTTTCGGAGACCGGCGCTTATCGGGTCGACCAGGAGAGGATCCGGGTGGGAGAGCTTCTGTCTCAGGCCGGTCTGGTGACCGAATCGGATAAGGTCTCTGCCATCGAGCGCGGTCTTGTTGAGAACCAGCCCGTCGGTCAGGTTCTGGTCCAGCAGGGCATGATTTCACCTACAGCCCTGGATGAGAGCCTCAAGCTCCAGAACCTCGTGAACGAGGGCAAGATCAATACCCTGCAGGCTGCCGAGATCCTCCGGCAGGCCAATAACCGGGGTGTACCGGTGGAAGTCGTGATGAACGAGAAATCCGCCCGCCAGGAGGAAGTCGGCTCGATCAACAGGATCATGTGGCTGATTCGCCAGGCCGAGATCCTCAATCATGAGGAGGTCGCCCGGGCCGAATCCCTGGCCTCGCAACTGGGCATCTCCCTGGGCGAAGTGATCATCTCCAAAGATCTCATCGAGCAGCGGCTCATCGACTCGGCCCTCCAGGGTCAGAAACTGGTCGATTCAGGCATCATCACCGATCATCACCTGGTCAAGGTCATGAAGTTCGTCAAGCGCTCCGGCATCGATTTCGCCGAGGCGCTCAAGAATGTATCGCCCGACTTCGAGGAAGTCCATGCGGAAGAGCCCGTGGTGGACGAATCAGACAAGAAGGGCTTTCTCGGCGGTCTTTTCGGTAAATTCAAGAAGTAATGGGCGCCTCTTTCAGCCGTGATGATCTGATTGCGGCCCTGCCGGGCGCCGCGGTAGCAGGATCGACTCCGACTTCTACAATGTCCGTGTCTACCGATAGCCGCACCATCGCCCCGGGGGATCTCTATCTTCCGCTCAAGGGAGAGAGCTTCGACGGTCATGATTTCGTCGAGTCCGCCATTGCCCGGGGAGCCGCAGCGGTAATCGTGGCGAACGGCTTTTCTTCCAGTTGTCTGGACTCCGGAGTCCTGGTGCTGAAAGTGGAAGATACTCTCGAAGCCTATCACGCTCTGGCCCGCCACTGGCGCTTGAAGGTCGATCCTTTCGTGGTGGCGGTCACCGGATCCTCCGGAAAGACCACCACCAAAGAGATGTGTTTCAATGTATTCGATGCCTCGCGCCGCACTCATAAGTCCCAGGCAAACGAGAACAATGAGTTCGGTGTCCCGAAGACGATTCTCAGTATGCCGGCCGATACGGAAGTACTCGTTCTCGAGCTGGCCATGCGCGGACCCGGTCAAATAGCCCAGCTCGCCGTCACCGCTATTGCCGACGTGGGTATCATCACCTGTGCAGGAACCGCCCATATAGAGCTTCTTGGTAGCCGGGAGAATATCGCCCGGGCGAAGTGCGAGCTCCTGGAGCATCTGGGCGCCGGCAGTCTGGCCCTTCTGGGCGATCCTGCCGAGCATCTCGTAAGAGCCGCCCTGGCGGTCTATGACGGCGAGCTGGACTGCTTCGCGCCGGATGCTCTCCATGAGAGAGAGGTCGGCGCCGAAGGCACCATATTCAGTCTCGACGGAGTGAAAGGAGAGTTTCGTGTCGCCTCCCACGGTCTCTATCAGCTTCAGGACGCCTGGTGCGCTATCAAAGCAGGTTTGAGAGCCGGTCTCACCCCGGGTGAGGTAAGCGAGGGTTTGAGCCGGTACCGTCAGGTGAAGGGGCGAGGTAATACGTTCGTCACCGCATCCGGTGCGTTGATCGTCGATGAATCTTATAACGCCAATCCTGATTCGGTGAAATGCGCCATCACCGGTCTCACCGACGAGCGTGCCTATCCGCACGCCCGCAAAGTCGTCGTGCTGGGTGAAATGGCCGAGCTCGGCGAAGCGGCGCCCGGCTTGCATAGCGACCTGGGAAGGTGGCTCAGAGATCAGCCTCTCAGCCGACTGATCACCGTCGGCAAAATGGCCTCGCTCATCGCCGACCAGGCTGAAGGCGGTGCCATCGAGATCAAGCGCTGTGCCGATATTCCGGAGGCGGCCCGGGAACTCGAGCCCGATCTGGTGAAGGGGACCTGCATAATGATCAAAGGATCGAACAGCACCAGGCTTTTCGATCTGGTCTCCAATCTTCTCGAGTCAGCGACCTGACGGGCAGCAGCCGGTCCGGCACTGCTCAGGTAGAAGACCCATCTCTCCCAGGCTTTGCATTTCGGCTCCTTCGAGCTCTTCCAGAACGAGCTGTCTGATCATTTCGATGAATGCCGGATGAGTGCCGACGGTTGCTGCTCGGGCAAGCTCCACTCCCAGCTCATCGGCAAGCTCTCTTGCCTGGATGTCCAGATCGAATTTGACTTCCATATGGTCGCTGATGAATCCTATAGGCTGGATGACGAAGGCATCGTCGCCAGAGCTTGCCAGCTCCCTCATGCGATCGAGGACGTCGGGCTCGAGCCAGGGCTGGCCTGGCGGCCCCGAGCGGCTCTGATAGACGAGCTCATATCTGTCTACCTCAAAATTTTCTGCTCCGGCTGCTTTCGCCACCAGCGCGGCAGTCTCTCTCAGTTGCTTTTCGTAAAGACAGCCGTCAGCCATAGCCGTGGGAATGCTGTGGGCAGAGAAAAGAACCCTGACACGCCGGCGCCTGTCGGGGGAGATATTCTCCAGAGCGAGTCGGAGGTTGTCGGCGTTGGCCTCGATGAAGCATGGATGGTTGAAATAGACGCGCAACTTTTTGATCGCTGGCGGACGCTTGCCCTGCGCCGTGACGACCTCCGAGGCAGCATCGATATTCTCGAGATATTGCCGGCAGCCCGAGTAGGAGCCATAGGCCGAAGTGACGAAAGCCAGGGCTCGCTCGATGCCGTCGTCCGCCATCCGAGAGATGGTATCGGCGAGCATCGGATGCCAGTTCCTGTTTCCCCAGTAGATGGGCAGATCGGGTCCGTCTTTGGCGAAGCGGGCTTGAAGGGCGGCGATCAGATCGCGATTCTGTTGATTGATTGGGGATATGCCACCGAAACGCTCGTAGTGCCTGGCGACGGCAGCCATGCGCTCAGGCGGGACGTTCTTGCCTCTCAGAACGTTCTCGAGAAAAGGGATAACATCATCCATTCCCTCTGGACCGCCGAAGGACACCAGAATCAGTGCGTCGAATCTTGATCTCAAAGTCAATTATCTAGTCGGCGCCTTCGTACCAGACTTTCTTTTTCTTGTCCGTGGCCTTTGGCGCTTCGGAAAACGCTTTCGTAATCTCGCTCATTTTTGTTTTGTCGCCGTTCGACTCGGGATTCTTCTTATCCATTACGGGCTCCTGTGGTGAATACGAAAAAGATGGTGATTCGCTTGTCGCAAGGCAATTATTAATCCTGAGAGCGGCAGGTCAAGTTAAAAAACAGGGCATTCCTTAGATTTCGAAAATTAGTAAAGCGGGCGGATCAACAGGTTGATATCTGGATCGGCACCAGTCGCGGTGTCGGGAGAACAGGGACAAATCCAGCACCCTGTGCGGGGATGCGAAGTTTTTAAGGGCCGGCTCTTTTATCGCTTCCTTGCTTATGAGACTCACAGGGCTCGAAAGTATAAGTTTTTCGCTTAATGAACTTTGGTTTCTTATTGTTTCTGCTTTTGAAGAGTTCTCCCCAGCCGGATCGGCGACTATGCGGATCTTTGCAAAGCAGATCATCGTGACTGGAGCGGCAGACTCGATTTTGAGCGGACTGGTATGGGTGTGTCCATGAGCTTTTATAGCATCAACGACCTGAAAGTGTTATTTCTAGGCGTTTCTGACGTATTTTTCGCCGTTTTTTATGGCACAAACGCATTTTTGGACTGGGAATGGAAGAACAGGCCTGCCGACGGGCATTTTCATCTACCTGCTTTGAACGGACAGGTATGTTACGGTTTGCGGGTCGCGCAAGGGCTAATGTACCTTTTTCCTCTGGCCTTCCCAGTATCGCTCCCTCAGGCCTTTTTTATAGATCTTGCCGCTTCCGGTTTTGGGCAGCTCGTCGACGAAGTCGATTGATTTGGGAGCTTTGTACCGCGCCAGGTGCTTCTGGACGTGCTCGATGAGATCGGTCTCGGAAGCGTCATGACCGGGCTGCAGCACCACCACCGCTTTCACTATCTCGCCCCAGGAATCGTCAGGGATGCCCAGTACCGCGCATTCGAGCACAGCCGCGTGCTCATAGAGGACATGCTCCACTTCCGTCGAATAGACATTCTCGCCCCCGGTTATGATCATGTCTTTCTTGCGGTCCACGATATTGATGAAGCCGTCCTCGTCCACCACCGCAAGGTCGCCGGTATAGATCCAGCCTTTGCGTATGGTCTCGCCGGTGATCTGAGGCTTGTGCCAGTAGCCTTTCGTGACATTGGGTCCGCGGGCGATGATCTCGCCGACTTCGGTGCCGTCACGCTCCACTTCCTGACCGTTCTCCCGGACGACTTTCACTTCGGCACTGATGAAAGGTCGGCCGGTAGAGGCTTTGATCTCCTGGAGCCGTCTGGCTGGCAGGTTCTTATGCTTTTCAAGCGGAATGGAGATGGTGAGGAAGGGGCTGGTTTCGGTCATACCGTAGAACTGAGCGTAATCGCAGTGGAAGACATCACCGACCTGCCGCACCAGCTCCGGTGCCACCGGGGAGCCGGCGGTGAGGATCATGCGCAGATCCGGATAGGAGTATTCCCAGGTGTTGGGGGAGCTGAGCAGACCGGCGAGCATGGTGGGCACCAGCGCGGTGATGGTGACCTTCTCCCTCTCCAGAAGAGGCAGGACTTCAGCGACTTTGAAATAAGGCAGGAAGGTGTGCTTGCCGCCTACCCAGGTGACGGCCCAGACCGCCCAGGCGTCCACAAGATGGAACATCGGAGCCAGATGCGCCCAGCAATCCCGATCGCTGAGCGCCAGCTCGCTGACCGCTCCCAGAGCATTGACCGCAGCGTTCTCGTGGCTGATCATCACCCCCTTGGCCTGTCCGGTGGTGCCGCTGGTGTAGTAGAGCTGGGCGAGAGTGCCCGGCTCTGGCAGACCGGCGGGGAGCTCGACGCCGGGGTGGCTGAGCAGGAATGGCTCGTATCTCTGTGATTTGCAGTCGGTCTGGGGCGAGGTCCCCAGACCCAGCCAGATGATCTGACGCAGTTTCGGGTAGCTCTTGCAAACCTCAAGGGCCGCGGCTTCGAAGTCCTGATGGACGAAAAGGACCCGGACGTCGCAATCGTTGAGGATCTCGACGATTTCGGGGGCGCTGAGGCGGTAATTGATGGGATTCAGGACCGCGCCGGCGAAGGCGGCGGCAAAGTAGAGCTCCAGGTACTCGTGACAGTTGGGGGCGATCACCCCGACCACGTCCGAGGGCAGGACTCCGGCGGTCTTGAGCCCGGCGGAGAGAGATGCCACCCGGTCGCCGAGCTCGCTGTAGGTGAGCTTGAGCTGACCGTCGGCTACGGCTTCTCTATCCGGCCAGAGGGAGACGGCCCGGAGGAGGGACTGATTCAGGTTCATGCCTCTAAAACCCCTTTGAAAACTCAGTGTATATGGCGATTCCGCCAATTCTAGTGGAAGCCATGTATTTCTACCAGGCTCCAGTCTTAGTATTTGATGATCATTGGCGGGAAGTCCTGATTCTACTGGTATTCTGACCAGACCAGCATTTTTGTGCGTGTAGAGAACAAGCCAAGCAACAGGGAAAACAATAATGGGCCAAGTGATTGACAAGACTTACAACGGACTGAAAGTTCCCCAGGGTGAGAAAATCACCTTCCGTAACGGAAAACCCGAAACCCCAAGCCATCCGATCATTCCTTTCATCGAAGGGGACGGCACCGGCAGAGATATCTGGAAAGCCTCGGTACGCGTATTCGATGCGGCAGTCGAGAAAGCCTACGGCGGCAAGCGCAAGGTCGCCTGGTTCGAGGTCTTTGCCGGCGAGAAAGCCCATACCGAATTCAAAGAGTGGCTTCCTCAGGACACCCTCGACGCTCTCAAAGAGTTCGGCGTCGCCATCAAAGGGCCCTTGACTACACCTGTGGGCGGCGGTATCCGCTCTCTGAACGTCTCGCTTCGCCAGATCTTCGACCTCTACGCCTGCGTGCGTCCGGTCCGCTACTTCCAGGGAGTGCCTTCCCCGGTGGTCGCTCCCGAGAAGCTCGATGTCGTCATCTTCCGCGAGAACACCGAAGACGTCTACAGCGGTATCGAATATCCTTCCGGCTCCCCTGAAGCCAAGAAGATCATCGACCTCATCGAAGGCATGAGCTCCGACAAGACCATCCGCAAGGACTCGGGCATCGGTATCAAGCCCATATCGAAGACCGGCTCCCAGCGCCTGGTCAGACGCGCCATCGAGTATGCCATCAAGCACGGCAAGAGCTCGGTGACTCTGGTGCACAAGGGCAATATCATGAAGTTCACCGAAGGCGCCTTCAGAGACTGGGGCTATCAGCTCGCCGCCGAAGAGTTCGCCAAAGAGACCATCTCCGAGGAGAAACTCTGGGAAGAGCATGACGGCAAAGTGCCCGCCGGCAAGATCGTCATCAAGGACAGAATCGCCGACTCCATGTTCCAGCAAGTGCTCACCAGACCCGATGAGTACTCGGTGCTCGCCACCACCAACCTGAACGGCGACTATCTGAGCGACGCTTGCGCAGCCCAGGTCGGTGGTCTCGGAATCGCTCCCGGAGCCAATATCGGCGACGACTGCGCCATCTTCGAAGCCACCCATGGCACGGCACCGAAGTATGCCGACAAAGATGTGATCAACCCCGGCTCCGTTATCCTGTCCGGCGCTCTCATGTTCGAGTACCTGGGCTGGACCGAAGCCGCCGAGCTGATTCACAAAGCCTTCGGCAACACGATCACCGACAAGACGGTCACCTACGACCTCGAGCGTCTCATGAAAGGCGCCACCAAGGTCAAGACCTCCGAGTTCGCCGACCATATCATCAAGAATATGGGCTGAGCTTCTCGATTCGGAATTGACTGCAGAATCGCCGGTGGTGTCATCACCACCGGCATTTCTTTTGGTGATAGAATGCACTTGCTATGAAAAGCTGGCTCGTCGCATCATCTCTTCTTACGCTCCTGCTTTTTGCCGGGGAAGCTCTGGGTCTGACCATGGGAGAGGCTCTCCATCGCTATGCCGAGGATGCCCGGGGCCGTATCGTGCCCTTTTTCAACTATGCCGGTGTCCAGTATCCTCCGGAAAAGCTCGTGATGGTGGCCTTGAAAGAGGAGAAGCTTCTCTTTCTTTTCGCCAGAGAGAGAAGGACCGGCAAGATGAAACAGGTTCGCTGCTACCCGATCATAGGCACCAGCGGCAAAGCCGGTCCCAAGCTCAAGCAGGGGGACAAGCAGATCCCCGAGGGCTTTTATCGTCTCTACGCTTTCTATCCGAACTCCATCGCCCATCTGGGTCTGAGAGTGGACTACCCGAACGCTTTCGACCGGGCCCGGGCGAAAGCCGATGGACGAAAGGATCTCGGCGGCGATATTCTCATCCACGGCAGTTACTGGTCCACAGGCTGCCTCGCCATGGGAAACACGGCTATCGAAGAGCTTTTTGTCCTGGCCAATGACACCGGGCTCGAGAATATCGAAGTCATTTTCGCTCCCTGCGATCTCGCCATCCGAAATCCTGAGATCGACTATGCCAGCCAGCCCGGATGGGTGAAGGCGTTGCATGACAAGATCAAGAACGCTCTGCTCGAGTATCCTTTCGCCCGCCAGCCTTCATGGTTGTCTGAGATTTAACTGGAAGCGCTCGAGCAATTTCCTTGAAACAGACAGTAAAGCAACTCGTGGATTCGGTCTGGATTCCAGATGCAGCATCATTGGCCAGGTAAGGCACTTAATTGGAGAAAATATGTAATGAGGATTGATGATGAATCATGGTTCGAAGATCTTGGTGCTCGAGAGGGTGACAAACTTCTTCCCAGAGGTCATGGTACAGACCTTTATCGTACACATGGTAAGGAATTCGACCAAGTTTGTGTCGTACAAGGAACGGAAGGAGCTTTGTGCCGATCTGAATAAGATCTACAATGCCATGAACGAAAAGGAGGCTGAGGCCAACCCGGACGACTTCTGCGAGAATTGGGATCCGAAATACAGCATGATTGGGCGTTCGTGGCGCCAGGCGAGGGATAAGATCATACCGATGTTTCTCTTCCCGCAGGAGATACGCCGCACCATCTACACTACCAATGCTGTAGAGTCGGTGAACATGACCCTTAGAAAAGCTAGCCGAAATCACGGAATCTTCCCAGATGATGACTCCGTGCTGAAGGTCATGTACCTGGCTGCCAGAAACATCTTCAAGAAGTGGACTAAGCCAGTCAGAAACTGGGGAGCCGCTTTGAATTGGTTCGCGATCGAGTTCGAAGGAAGAGTTCCGCTTATCTAGCCTAAGGACACAAAATTATTGACAGAACCAATTTTCGATCGGAAGATCAATGTTGTTACTGCCCTCTACGCCTCTCGGATTCAAGTTTCGCCTGCTCCAGTTGCACCTGTTTAATAGCTGAATTCACCGCTCCCGGAAGTGATCCGCCACTGAACATACTGAGGACCGCAATCAACAAAACACAAATTCCTAGAAATCCCAGACCACCCATAACAATCTTAAGGAGTTTGCGCCGCAGCAATGCCTGTTCAACGTCGTTCAATTCGTTCACCTCATCTGGAGGGGTGGCAACGATTCCTGCGAAAAATAGCCAGTTTTCTCTTGGTAAGCCTTCAAAACCAGAAGCTACTTATCATAATGGACAACTATATCCTAAAATTGAAACCTTGAACGACTTTCTTTACTTGGAAACTGTCCGTTCCGTGGGCATCCTGACCGATGGTAAAAAACCTATATTGCTTGGTTTCTGTGGCACCCGTCCAGCGCGGTTTGCTGCGCCTCGCGATCCGGCAGTATGAAGGAAGTATCGAAGGTCGATAGATCGATATCCTTTGAGGGACGCACTTTGGGCAGTCGTCTTTGCAGGGTGCAGCCGCCTTTGGCTGTCCACCTGGACCAGTCGATCCACGGCAGGAAGCGGTCAATCGCGAGCCGGCGATAGAGATCGAGATAAGGTTCGCCGGTTTCGCGAGCCAGCCGCTTGAGCCTGTCGACGATGGCTACTCTAAAGGCCCTGGCTGTCTCGTACTTCTCTTTCGCCCCTTCCACGTTGCTACGCCTCCGTTTCATATGAATGGCTTTAATCGGCAAGCGCCTTGAGCAATTCGCGATCTTCAGCCGTCCAGAAGGGGCTATCCAGATCGCTTGACCAATCCACGCTTGCGAGCGTCCTGCATAGCTTCAACAAGATGATGACGCTGCAAGGAACCGGCATGGAGCAGATCGAGAAATGTCCTAGCCACCGTTGTGACGACGACTTTGCCCACGTGCTTAATCTCTAAGTGTCTAAGCTCAGCCATGTGAAGGCGCAAGGCCTCGGGCACGCTGCGACGCTTGAAGCCTTTCGGGACCGTCATGTGCAGCCGGTTGCCTGTCCAGGTCGAAAGCTCATGAAGTTCCAGGACGGTCTCATGCGAGTACGCACCTTCCGGCTTGCCGCTGCGGTCAGACGACCAGAGATACCAGACCATCAGATCGTCCGGGCGCGGGTTCGGGTGAAAGCGCAGGCGGTAGATGCCTCGCCACTCACGCTCCCAATCGCCCTCCTGGACATGGTAGGTCTGCATCCGGGTTGAGTAGCCGACAGCGGCAGCCTGCTTCGCTGTCAAATATCGATCTTGCGAGATCGAGGTCATTTTCGCTCCCTGCGATCTTTCCATGCGGTGTCCTAAAATCGACTATGCCAGCCAGCCCGAATGGGTGAAGACTCTCCACGGCAAAATCAGGAACGCCCTGCTCGAGCTTCCTTTCGCTCGTCAGCCTTCCTGGTTGTCCGAGATTTGAAGGGGCTGGCAATCCCCTGTAGCCACCCAGAGAAAATCCCGAGAGCGTCTCTTAGAGTCCGGCAAGCCCCTGAACCAGAGAGAAAAACCCGGGAAATTCTCTTTGAATTCGAGCAAGCTCGAAACCTATGGAAGCGGAGAGAGAAACTCGGGAAACTCTCTCTCCCCTGAATTCGCGCTGACTCTCAGACCGCAGCCATCTCTCTCCTGGTAGCGTTCAGAGCCTGATCCAGGTCGGCGATGAGATCATCGCAGTCTTCGATACCCGCCGAATAGCGCACAAGGGTCTCGGGGACACCGGCGGCACCTCGTTCTTCCGCTGTAAGCTCGACATGAGAGCCGGTTGCAGGAGGCGCCACGATCGTCTCCACTGCACCGAGATTGGCTGCCCTGTGGTCGGAAGTGGTTGGATTTCATCGGCAACGAGGTCGGAGATGTAGGTCGGCGCGGAGAGGCGGCGGCGGTGGATCCCTGAGCGCCTGTCCGGTGACCTGTTATTCCGCTCCTGTTTGCTGATGATATTCTACGGGAACAATCGTTGAGTTCACCGCAATTCTGGACTCTGTTGAATGCCCAAGATTCTTATTGTCGATGATGATTCCTCACTGACCGGGCTGATATGCGACTGTCTGGAGCAGGAGAGCTATCACCTGGATGTTGTTCATGATGGGAATACCGCGCAGGAGTATCTGAGGATGGTCGACCATGATCTTGTCATTCTTGTGACGGCTCAAATTCGAGAAAAGCGGCCGGTTGAGTCTAAGTTGTTACGAGGAGCATATGTGCGGCTTCCTCCGCTGCTTCGAGCACATTCGGCGTTTCGATAATCCGCTCGCCTTTTACTCTCAAGATTGGCTTATCTGGCGGCGCGAAAGGCAGCACGCTCACATAGAGCATTCCCCTGTCCGGTGTGTCTGCGTATACCTGGTAGTCCCTGTCCCAGAAAATCAGGTCATAGTGGCTCGTGCACACCCATCTTTCGGGACCGTCGAGGCTCTCGAGCACTGTCAGGAAATCGAGTATGGTTTGCATGTGAGTTTTCAGCCTGATCTCTCCTGCGGAAAGCTTCGAGTCGAGCTCGTCTTTCAAGCCGGCAGTCGAGCTTTCACCTTGCATGAGCCGCATTCGCCTGATCACTTCCAGCTGCATCGCCTCGACGGCAGGATCTGTCCGGCGAGCTCTTTGAGTCTCGACCTCCAGCCATTCACGATAATCGTCGCTGAATCTTGCCGGACTGTCCTCTGACCTCTGAAATCCGACTCTTCTCAGTTTCATATCACAGACCTCTTCAGACTCTCTGGGTGAGCAGCCGGTGGAACTGGTGAACGCCTTTCTCCCAGCCCGGGGAATATCGCCCTGCTCGATAGAGCCGGGACTGGATGCCTCTCTGCACCGCTTCCACCACCGCTTCGTCCTCTTTCTCGGTGACGTCTATGTCCTCGGGAGAATAACCGCCCATGCGGGCGCGGTCGAGCACATAAGTGAGAAAACGGACACGAGTATGGCTCAAGTCTATCGGCTCGACCACATTGACCGAGATTCCCCAGGGGTAGAAATTGAGCATCGTATTGGGGAAGAGGAAGTAATAATAAGCGGCGATGCGCTTGCCGAACTCTTTCGAATCCGGGGGCAGGTCGAAGCAGTCTTCGTTTTTTGCCGCCACGCCTATCTGCAGGCTGCCATGATCGAAAAGCTCGGTCTTATAGTTTCTGGTGTCGAGCATACGGGCAAGAGAGGGGTGAACATAGGGAACGTGCAGGCCCTCGAGATAATTGTCCACATAGAGAGCCCAGTTGGCGTTGACATAATAGTCTCGGGAGCTTCCGGGATCGAAGACGGCGTCTTCCAGAGGGAGGAACGATGTCCGGCAGCGCATGTCGGCAACCAGATCGTCGAAAGTGATATCGGGATTGATCGAGGCGAAAATGAACTTGCCGAAGATTCCCTGTGGTGCCCGGGCGAGGTTGTCGTTTTCCCCCGGGAAATCAGCCGCTCCCTCGAAACCGGGAGCGCTCAAAAAAGAGCCGTCCTGAGCGAAGCACCGTCCATGATACCGGCATGTGATCTTCTGGGTAGCAGGGCAGGGCTCCTCCACAAGAATACTTCCACGGTGAGTGCAGACATTGGAGAGGACATGGATATTGCCGTTGCTTCTCGTGATAAGAAGCGGTTCTCCGAGACATTCGGGAAGGATCGTGTGGGGCAGGATACAGTCGGCGAGCCTGTCGGTATCGGTGACGAATTGCCAGCTCCGGGCGAAGACCCGCTCTTTCTGGAGGCTGTAGATGTCTTCGTCGCGGTAATAGCTGCCTGGCAGGGTAGCGCTTTTTTCGATGCTGTCTGTAATCTTCATGGGCAGATTCTACAGGATTTTCTCGTATAGAAGAACCCCTTTTCCCCCTCCCCAGTCGTTGGGAAGAGTCTCCAGGAGCCGGTAATGGCTCTTGAAGGACCGATCGGCGAGAAGCTCGCGGGCGAAGAGCTCCAGGGTGATGACATAGTCGGGTCTCAGCGATTCTATGATGGCCGGATTGATCTCGAAGGCTTCGCCTTTCTCCTGGGCGCTTAGCTCCGGGCGTCCGAAGGGGATCACCTCGGGGGAGACCAGTCCGCAAAGATCGAGGATTGGACCGGGGTATCGATAACCTATATAACCGATCTCCGGCGTGGCGATTACCGGCTTTCTGGCAGGGTCGTTCGCAACGGTATCGATCTCTGCCAGAAGCCGATCGAATTGCAAGAGCCTGTGATATTCCGGATTCCATTGATAGGTAATGCTCTCGATTCCATAAGCGAATCGCACAGGCTGTTGAATAGAAAGTATCGCCACGGTCAGGATCGCGAACACGGATACGGCCGCTCTGCCTGATTTCATGGCCTTTGAGAAGATCTCGCTTGCCAGAAAGACCGGTATCAGAGAAAACCAGCAGAGATACCAGCCGAAAGCCGGCGGGTTCTTGAGACCGAATACAAGAAGATAAGCGATTACGGCCGGGACATAGATAGAGGCGCTCTGCTTTCTGGCGAGACAGGCGAGGAGGGCGATGCAGACGGGACCAGCAAGAATCGACAGGGCTCCGTAGAGACCGGGATCGTTGAGGGTGAGGCGCGGAAGCACCGCACCGGTGCCCGCCATCCAGAGACATTTGCCGAGCATGGAGAATGCCGGCATCGGGTAGAACATGCTGAATTTGCCCACCATCCCCTGGGGCACGATTGTGCCGTAAAAGGCAAAAAGAACGGAAAGGGCTGTAAGACCGGCGAGAACTGGACCGAGCATATACCGCCAGGCGCGGCCCTTCTCGACCGTGGCCAGCTTGATGAGACAGATCGCCGACCAGATGAATCCTTCCGGTCTTATAAAGGGCGCCAGGCAGGATGCCCAGGCGAGAGTATGATAACGTTTTCTCTCGAGGCTCCAGAGCGAGACTATGAGCACGCTGACGATCATCTGGGTCTCTTTGCCGAAAATGATCTGCTGGGTGTTGTAAGGATCGAGGGCATAAACCGCCGCGCCCACGATACCGGCAGCAGGGCTGCCTTTCAGATCGCTCAGGTAGAAGGCGAGCATCAAGCAGTTGAGCATCGATAGTAGGATATTGACCAGTTGCGCGATCACCGGCACGTCCGGCTCGCGGAAAGGCATACCCAGAGCGGCGAGCAAGAGGACATGCAGATGCGAGGTAAAACCAAGGACCCGCTGGCCGGGGTTGTAATCGATGCCGGCTCCGGAGAGCCAGTTTTTCACATAGCGGAAATCGATATAAGAGTCATCGCCGCAAAGAGGGAACTGAAGCGAGCCGGCAAGCGCGATGAAGCCCAGAAGAAATGTCATGACCGTGCCCCGTAAAGGAAGGCTCATTCGGCCTTCCTTCCGGCCTGATTCTCTGAGCAGGTAGCCAACCGATATGGCACAGGCGAAGGCAAGCATCAAGTGATAGCGAGAGAAGCTCCCCGGTATCGTAGCCAGGATCTGGGCATCGATACCGGCGCCGGACAGGGATGACTGCACCGACTGCTCCAGGGTTCCCAGCAATGTGAATATTCCCAGAACTGCAGCCTGCAGAGCCAGGGTCAGAGAGAATGTCTTCGCCGGTACGGAGGAGATTAGAGCTGTCCTCCCGACACAACCCCGAGTTCCTGGAGGGCGTCGTCAACGCTGATGCCGCTCTGCTGGCTGTAGTTGAAAGCGATAAATCCCTGTTCTGTTCCGAGAATGCCTTCTCTGATCAGGGAATAGCATCTGAGGGCCGATTTCAGGGTGTGCTCGTCGATCACCCCGGCCAGCAAGAGCATGCGTCCGAGGATATGCGGGTTGTCGACACCTATCTCGATGGCTTTGCGGATATCGTCGTCGTTGACGACACCGACCAGAGAGAGAAACTGGCTCAGCGACACGGTGACTTCCGGAATCTCGTCGAAGTCGGGCACCACCGGCGGTTCTTTCCCCCCGCTCGAGCCTTTGTGGTGAAGCTCGGTGAGTTTGTGGGCGGCCATCATCGGCGCGACGGCCCCGGATATGATCTCGCCCTGGAGCCTGAGTGCTTCCTCCAGGACTTCTTTGCTTATGTACTGCAGCTCCACCAGAACCTGCCCGATAGGTTTGCGGTTGATCAGTCCCACTTCCACGGCGTACATCAGATCGCTTTCGCTCATCAGACCGGCCAGCACCAGAAGCTCGCCAAGCCTGATGGTATGTTTGGCCGGCAGTCTATAATAGCCGCTTTCGATCAGGGGCAGCTCCACCACGATCTGTCTTTCACGAGCGGCGATCAGTCCCTGCACCGCCTGCTCCCGGGTGATCTTGCCGTCCCGCACCAGGATCTGAGCGTTCAGAGCCGATGCCAGCAAGGCCTCGGAGAGGATCGAATTGAGGACCAGAAGCCTGCCGAAGGGCACACCGGAAGATTTGCTCTTGAGCAGAGCGTCCTCGAGCTGCTTTTGACTGACGAATCCGGCTGCCAGGAGGAGCTCGCCGAGCTTGTTCGTGCCGGAGGCCTTGGGTCGTTTCCAGTCCACCGCCGCCAGAGCTTCTTCGAAGGTGATCTCTTCGTTGTTGATGATCACCGAGGCCAGATGCCTGGCGGTGTGGAGGTTCATGAGCTCGTCCTTGAGCAGGGACTGAACCTGCACCGCAGCGTGGAGATGGCGCTCCGGGACATACTCGTACATGACCAGGACGCGCCCCACCGGCAGTCCCAGTTGCTGCGCCACTCTCAGGGCCTGGTCGAGCTGCTTTTCGGTGAGCATGCCCAGATCGATGAGCACCTGCCCGAGCCGCAGATCCGATCGATTTTCCTGCTCCTCTTCAACCTTGGGTTGATTTCCGACCATCTTCCAGTTCTACCGCGTTGCCAAGAGTCGTCAGTCGCACTGCTGGTGGGAGACGACCTTCCCCTGAACCAGTGTATCTATTTCGGCAGGTGTGTAGCCCGCATTTTCCAGGAGCGATTGTACATCGTTATAACCATTCACAATATGAGGGTCCTTGCTGGCATTCCGGAGTTTGCGGTCCACCGGGAAGACTACTTGCTTGACATTGCCAAGAGTCGGGTGGAAGAGCTCGTCCAGCATGCCCCGCTCTGCAAGAGGAAATCGCTCCAGGGCTTCCGCCAGGGTGTTGACCGGGGAGACGCAGCATTCGGCGCCTTCGAAGATCGCTTCCCATTGAGCCAGGGTCTTGCTCTCGATTACAGAAGCGATATCCTCGATGAGCTCCCGGTCCCGGCCTTTCTTTCTTGCATCGAGCAAATCGAGGCGGCCTATCTTTTCGCAGAAAATCCTCCAGAAAGGATCTTCCAGGGAAGCGACCGCCAGGAAGCGTCCGTCACCGGTGCGGTAGACGTTGTAGTCAGGCATCTCCCTGGGATAGATGAAATCGCCTTCTTCCGGCTCCAGACCGGTATACATCGCCATGGAGGCGAGAATGTTCAGGCAGGAGAGGGCGCTGTCCAGCATGCCGATATCCAGGTGCTCTCCTCTGCCGGATTCCCTCCGCTTATAGAGAGCCGATACCACCGAGAGAGCGGCCAGGAGACCCGACATATAGTCTGAAATGGGAATCGCCGGAATCACCGGACGCTCCCCCTGCCGGCGGTTGAGATCCAGGACCCCGGCTTCGGCTACGAGATTCAAGTCATGGGCCGGTTTCAGGGCTTCTTTCGAGCTCCTGCCATAGCCCGAGATCGAGCAGTAGACGATTGCCTGGTTGAGAGCCGCCAGGCTCTCATAGCCGAGCCCGAGCCTGTCCATCACCCCGGGTCGGAAATTCTCGATGACCACGTCGAAGCTCCCGGCCAGGCGGAAGGCTATCTCTTTGCCTCGCTCGTCTTTGAGATTGATTACCAGACGTTTTTTGCGCTTGTTCAGGGCCCAGTAATAGAGGCTCTCGCCTTCCACCACCGGAGGAAGGCGGTGGGCAAGGCCGCGGGATGGCGCCTCGATCCGGACGATCTCGGCACCGAGATCGCTGAGCAGGGCCGAGAGGAGCTCCCCGGGAAGGAGATGGGTGAAGTCGAGAACGCGAATTCCTTTGAGAGGCTGGTCCATATTAATTCGAGTCTCATCCCATGGTCTGGCGCATGGACCAGAGAACAAGGGCCTGCCTGTCTTTCAGTCCCAGGCGATTCTTGAGATTATCCAGGTGCTGCTTGAGCTCCGCCGGACCGACATTGAGACTGTCGGCGATTTCAGCGTCGCTCTTTCCCTGGGCCAGAAGCCGGGTGATTTTCGAGTCGCGCTCAGTCATAAACCTCGCTTCGCTTCCATCCACGCGATCCGAATAAGCGCGCAGGCGACCGAGCACCCGCTGCTCGAGTTTCTCGGCAAACTGCTGGCTGCCGGAATGAACCAGGCGGATCGCATTGGCCAGGTCCTCGATTTTCGTGTCCTTGAGCAGATAACCGGAAGCGCCCGCCTCGATCGCTTCCAGCACATACTCATCGTCGTCGAAAGCGGTCATCACGATAATTTTGGGACGCTTCTCCTTACAGCGGCGGAAGATTTCCTGGGTCGTCTTGATGCCATCGAGACCCGGCATTCTCAAGTCGGTGAGGATCACATCGGCACCGGTGCGCTCGGCCATGATAATCCCCTCGTAGCCGGAAGAAGCCGCACCGACGATGCTCAGACCGCTCTCGACGCTCAGCCTCAGGCAGAGCATGTCGCGAACCTCTTCCTGATCGTCTATCAGCAGGACTTTTATGGCTTCTTCCATTGCCTGATCATATAACATTATCTTCTCTTGGTTGTCCTGGCGGCCAATATGGCATATAGTACTTTTTGTGAACTCTTACTAAAAATCGAGCCGTGCGAAATTCCTACCAGTCGAACCGGACAAGTCCGATAGCCGCTTTCTCTCTCTTGGCCTTGAGTCTCGCGCTTTGTTGCGGAGCGCCGGCTCTGGCGAGCGACGGTGGTGCTGCCGGTGGCACCAGAGCCGATGCTCAATCGGTGGGAGAGCTGATCACCAGGGGTCAGGCCCTGCTCAAGGAAGGCAAGGGCGAAGACGCTGTCCGCGTCTATGAGAAGGCTGTAGAGCTGGAGCAGGAGAACGCCGGTCTCAGGCAGCGCCTGGCCAAGGCCCTCTATCGGGTCGGCAGGACTGAAGATGCCGTCAAAGAGATGGAGATGGCGGTCACCATCGACCCTAACAGAAGTATCTATCACTCTGAGCTGGCCTGGCTCTATACCCAGGTCAACCGCCTGCGCTCAGCGGTTCGCCATGCCAAGATTGCGATCAAGCTGACGCCGGATCAGGCCTACCCATACATTATCCTGGGCTACTCGGAAGGCAGCGAGTCTTACTTCGATCCGGCAATCAAGACTCTCAGCAAGGCTATCGAGCTCGAGCCCGAGAATCCCCTAGCTCATAGATATCTGGCGGATATCTACCTTCAGGACGGACAGTCGGAAAAGGCCGTGGCTGCATTCGAGAAGGCGGCCAGCCTGGACAAGAGCAATGCCACCATTTATATCGGGCTGGGCAACGCATACGGCAAGCTCAATCAGAAGGAGAAGCAGAGAGATGCCTACAGGCAGGCTGTCGAGCTAGCTCCCGGCGACCCTGAAGCGCACGGGCATTATGGTTGGTCCCTCTCGAACACCGGCGACCTCGCCGGAGCGCTCAGGGAAGGTCTCAAGGCTAATTCGCTGCGCTTGAAAGGCTCCTGGGAGCCATTCATGGGTATGTTCATTTCTGTCTGGGCCGGTATCTTCATCGTTTTCGGAGCGATTTTCTCTGCCATCGTATTTGGTGCCCGGTTCACTCCCCAGCCGGGTGAGGATCTGGTACGATCGTTTTTCCTTGCTATGTACAAGGACAAACCGGGGCGTTTCATCATTACCAGCAAACGTCTTGTATTCGTGCCCGAGTTCGTCTCCCGCTCTTTCGGCGCCACCCGGGTAAGCATCCAGCGAGATGAAGTGAGCGCCGTCACGAGCGATGCGGGCAAGCTGGTGATCAATTCCACCAGCGGCACCGAGCATGTATTCAGGATGCCCAAGCTCGTTCTCGATCCCCTGCTCGATCTCTTCAAAAGCGAGGGGATAGGGGAGAAAGCGAAGTCCTCCTCGACCGGGAAGACCGGCGCCAAGAAAAAGGTCGGCACCGAGCCGGGAGCCGTTAACGCGTCCGAATCGAAAGAGAGCCAACCGGATGAGGACAGGGACCAGGTCGTGGCAGTGAGTCTCGATTTCCGCCCGGACGCTTCCTCCGACAACATCGAGGCGGTAAAGCCCGAAGAGAAGCCGGAAGAGAAGCCGGAAGAGAAGAAAGCGGCGGAGCCGACGGAGAAGAAAGCCGACAAGGCGGCGGAGCCGACAGGCAAGAAAGTCGAAAAAGAGGCCGGCAAGAAGAAGGGACCTGGCGGCAAGTCGAAGAAGAGTAAAGGCAAGGGCGGCAAGAAAAGCTGATTCAGCTTGTCAGCTCTCTGAACTGGAATCGGGTTACGTTGCGCTTGGAGGCTTCCAGCATCGCCACCTGAGCATTGGACATCAAGCTGCCGACATCCTGAGCGTCCTGAGGGACGGATGCGATTCCGAAAAACATGATCGGTCTGTTGTTTGCCAGGGCTGGCGAGAACTTCGTGAGATTGGTGGTGATCTTGTCGACCATGGAGACGGCCTGGCTGGCATTGGCGCCCGGGAGGATCAGCCCGTAGCCGCGTTCTCCGAAATGCCCGAAGATATCCACGTCGTTCTTGATCTTGCCGATCGCGCGGACGACATCATGGATGGTATCAGAAGCATTGCGGGCGGGATCGTTCGATTTGGATAGCTTCATCGAGAAGACAATCAATGAGAAGGCGGCGCTAAAATGATAGGCTCTGGCGAACTCTCGATCGAGAAACATCTCGAAAGCCTCGAATGTGAGGATACGGGTGTCGGTGTTGCAGAGGGCCGACCAGACTGCCTTGGATGAGTTGAAGTCGAACTTCACTTCTTCCGTCTGTATTCCCAGTTGCGATGAAGTCACGAACTCGTAAGTGCCGGAGCTGGTCATGAAGGCTTCCACCGCCGGTGATGGCGCACCAGTGAGGCTGCCCTGCAGAGATGCTACCCGGGACATGGGTGGGGGGCTGGCTGCGCCTCCCGGACCTTTGTCCAGCGTATTCATCTGGGCTCTGAGCTGCTGCTGAAAATGAGAGCGGCTTTCGATGGCTTTCTCCTGGACCGATTTTGATTGAGGCGGGAATCCGGGAGTCCTTGGAGCGCTTGCTGCTGGAGCCGGCGCGGGACCGCCCGCGGCTGGGGTTCCGCCAGTAGTGGTTGCCATCATATGTGGTGGGATGTTCTGATTTGACATCGGTGCCGGACCGCCTGCTGTCTGAGCTGGCTGGGCGGACGGGCCCGGCGCTTGAGCAGGTGTTTGAGCAGGTGTTTGAGCAGGGGCGGGCGGCGGCGCTTGCTGGGTGACGAAGGGTTTGCCGTTTGGGGGCTGTACCAGACCCAGGCGCATCAAATTGGCTACGACGCCTATCCACTGGCTTTCACTGAGGAGCAAGAACGCGGCGATGTCCTGCAGATTTCGGTTGCCATCGAGATTCTGGAAAAAGCGTTTCTGGAGCTCGAGTCCCAGGGGCGGTCCCTGCAGGATCAGCTGCTCGAACTGCTGCTCGGACAGTTGCATATTCGCTCGCCTGAGAGTGCTTGATTCGTTTATGCCGTTGTCCTGGAGGTAGGCGATATTCTCGATGAGCTGGGCGCCTTTGTAGACTATCTGATCGACCGGCGTCTGGATGGTGTTCTTGTCCGGCTTGGTGCCCTGGTTGAAAGTGATCTGGCCGTCACCCCAGGTGAACACCTCGATCAGGGCTTCCAGTCCTTCTCCCCGGGGGGTGGTGGCGTGTACCGGATTGCCGTGAACGAACGTGATAACGCACTCACCGACGCTTCCCTTGATCAGTAATCTCCCGGTCGCGCCCTCTTTCGATGCGGTCTGGAGGATCGAGGATAGAGGCAGGGTGGCGAGATCGCCTGTAAGCAGCTTGGCGATGGCCATGCGGCTTCCGGTCTCGGAAAGCTCTTTCTTGATCGTGCTGCCCGGCGTGGCATAGACGCTCTGCCCGCGCTGTCCCAGCCTCTCGGTAAGCGACTTGGCTTCTTCCTCCTCTTCGGCGAGGGGGTCGGGGGCTCCCACTGCCTGGAGTATTTGAGGATAGATTATGGATAGATCGGCTGTCCGGTAGAACCAGAGCATCTTCGGACCGAACTCGCCTTTGCTGTGCATCCACCATTCGGGAATGCTGCCTTCCTTCTCCGGAAAGTGGATGGTGAGGGTGTACTGGTTCTGGGATTCGGGCTCCACCCAGTAGAAGCAATGCTTGATTCCGGTGATGCTCTGCGACTTCTTGATGTACTGCTGTAGCTCCTCCACAGTCGGATAGTTCTCGACACGGTAGTGCTGTTTCGGAATGTTGTACTGGTTGCTGAACATCTAGATGGTGTTGAAAATCAATGTGAAACCGCACTGCCCTTGAGATTCCCCCTATTCATATGTACACCATAGTCTGATTATCTAACTGAGTAGCTTATAACTGCCGGTGATCCGGGCGGGAGGATTAACTTCCGTTAAGCATCCTGGCGTTGACAATAAGAACATCAGAAGGGTAGACATGTCGACATGCCGACAAAGGGACAATAGAACCGGTCGACAATACGAAATGTCGAAAAAGGGGACGGTTCGAGAAGCGGGGGTTGCCAGGAGGGCTCATTATGATTCCACGACTTTGTCACAAACCAAGCCTATACTCTTGACAACAGGCGAGCTAGGCTCAGTTTCTACGCGGCGGGCAATCAGATGACGGTATTACCAGGGCAGATCCATAGCAGTACAGGCGCAGGAGCGGTTCCGGCAGCCAGCTTTTCGGAGCTGGTTCACAGGATCGTCCAGTCCAATTCAGGCAAGATGAAGCCGGTCGCGCCCCTGGAGTGCAAACAGGGCGGATCGAGAGATTGGAGCGAATACAAGGATCTTGCCGAAGCAGCCATGGCCGAGGGAAACTACCCGAGAGCCGAAGCCATGTGGCTCAAAGCGATAGCTGAAGCGAACGCATTCCCCATGCGGGACTGGCGCATATCTTATGGTCTCAAGAACCTTGCCGGTCTTTTCTATTGTCTCGGTCGCTTCGATGAAGCCGAGATCTTCGCTGTCCGGGCTTTCGAATCGACAGTGCAGTCCTATGGCGCCGAGCACGAAAGGACTGCTGACAGCTATAACTTCCTCTCGAGCATCTATTTCAACCTCGGCCGTATCGATGAGGCGGTGGGCAACGCCGCCCGGGCTCTCTCGCTCTACCGGCGCCTGGATGGAAAGGACAGCGAGAAAGCCGCCATGGTCCTCTATAACCTGGCAGTGATCAATCATGCCCTGGGTCAGTTCGAGGCTGCCAACGGCTATTACGGTCAGGCTTACACGATCCGCTCCCAGGTCCTGGGGCAGGATCATCCTCTCACCGTCAAGGTGATGAGAAGCCATCACGAGCTCATGATCGACCGGCGCAACCACGAAGCCGCCAGACGGATCGTGGACCGGGTAATGGGTCAGGCTGCAGAATTCTAGTGGTCCGATAATGTATATTATGTTTCACGGGCTGGAAAAAGCGCTCGAAAGCCAATGCTGGCAAGCGATTCGGGGACAGGATTTTTAACGCCCTCTGAGACGTTTTTTCGCTGCCGCTATGATGAATCTATAGACCGGGGATTTCAGCCCATGTTCAGACCGGTGTTCGTTCTATCGATGGCAATGGTGCTTGGCTGCACCCTGTCTTCTGCCGGGGCGAAGGAGAGCTTCAAGAGCGTGCTCAAGAAGGCCGACGGCTATGCGGTCAGGCGGGACTATCTGAACGCCTATCCTTTATACAAGAAGGCGGTTGAGCTCAATCCGAAAAGCAGCGAAGCCCACACCGGGCTTGCCTGGATGATCTATATAACGAAGCTGGAGCCTCCGCACCGGGCCATGGAAGAAGGGCTCCTGGCGGTGAAGTACAATCCTGAGAATGTCACAGCCCACAATATCCTGGGCGCCGTCTATTTCTCCATGGGCAATGTCGCGGCGGCCCAGCACGAGTTTCGCACGGTCCTCAAACTCGATCCCAAGCGCCGTTGCAGCGGCTGTGGGAAGATCGAGGCCCTGATCGGCAAAGAGACCCTGAAACTGGTTCCATTCGACTCTAAAGAAGCCCTGATCAATCCTTATGATAAGCCTCAGGCTGTAGCAAAGCCGAAATGATCGCTTTTTCGATCCAGCCCCGCCTTATGAGGACATCGCCGAGACCGGCATCCTGAGCGCGGGCTTCCATCTGGGCGATGAGGATCATGTCCTCGCTGGCTATGCCAAGGGCCACCAGGCGCTGGCCCAGAGGGTCGGTGCAGGTAGCCGGTATATCGATGAGATCCTGACCGAGGAGCAGTCCCTCCAGCTCCACCCCTGATATGAAGCGCTTTTCCTCCAGTATCTCCCCAAGGGGGAGCCCGGTGGCGATCTGTGCTTCCACGGCTTCCTCGAGCTGGCTCATGGTGATCATGCCGGAGGCCACGCAGAGCTGCCCCAGCCTGGGCCTGGTGGTGGCGCCTGTACCGCAGGTACCGCCTGTATCGGCAGTCCCGCTCTGCTCGGTCTGGCGATCATAAGCTGCTTTCCGATCCGAATCACTGAGCACGGCAAACGCCTGTCTGCAGCGCTCCAGGCAGATTGCAGCCTGCCTGTCTGCTTTGCTCCCGGGCTCGAATCGAGAGGCGGAGAGTTGGTCCCTCAGTTCCTCGAAGGCGTTCCGGATCTGGCTGAGACTGGCATCTGGGGTCAGGCCTAAAATAGAGTAATAGTTCTGAGGCTCGCTCATGGCGTCAATTATGACCGCTGATTTTCTCCCGGGTCAAATCGGATTTGTTAATTTCTTAAGTCGAAGAGTCGACAATATAAATCGTTGAATGGATTAATATTGCATAGTCGACAATACGACGAGTCGACAATTGAACAAGAAAGCAAGTGAACAGTATCAATGGTCGACCGGTGGAATCCCGGACTCTTGCACCGTATATGGTATCACTCCGCCTGGCCGGATAATCTACCAAATGGAAAGACATTTAATTTTAAGACCCTACAAGACTGCCTCCGGCGGGGCCGATTTACGGTACAAATGTACAGTTAGCAAGAGGCTCTATCGATGACCCGTCTCAGACGTCCAGGCTCTATCATCGTCCTTCTGGTGCTTATTGCCTGCCTGCTGTCTTTCTTCGGCAATCCCGGCGGCAATCTGGTTCGGGAAGTGATTGTCGATCCTGCCGTGGAGGTCGAGGCGACCGATCTGCAGGAGGCTTTCGATGCGGGTTTTGCCGATCGAGTCCTGAATTCGAGCTGGGCCATGGTGCTCATCCATTCCAATTTCTCCGACGGCAACGCGGTCGGGCTGGAGGCTCTGCGCAACTGGGCCAAAGAGCAATTCAGCCGGGACAGGCAGTTTCTCCATCCTCTATCCATCCCCCGTCGCGCTCCCAGCGCCACTGTTTTCGAGGCCCTATCCACCCGCCTTCTCGGCAATCTGAAAACGGCTCTGGACGCGAAGCTCTCCCGGTTTCTCGCCTGGCGGGTGGAAGAGTTTGCGAAGACCGGCGCCTATCAGAGCTTCAGAGTGGACTATTACGAGCTTTTCGGAGTCAGCAATGAATCGGGCACATTGCTGGCCCGCTATCAAGACGAGCGGGCTCGCTCGTCCCTGGGCGCCCTCACCGGTGCTCTATTCTGGCTCCTTTTCGGGACCGTTCTCGCCGTCTCGTACTTGCGAGCCCGGGAGAAGCATCTCAGCCCTCCGGCGCAGAGATATCTTTCGTATATCTGGCTGGCTCTTTCTTTCTTCTACCTGGTGGTCGCCTGGTCAGGCGGCAATGTCGGGGCTCTCGCCGCCTGTGCTCTCAGCGCTGTCGCCGGCGCCTATCTGCGTTATCCGGTAAGGACGATACAGGGACGCGAGGGTGAATTGACTCTCGCCTCCCTGGCTCTATCGCAACGGTCCTGTGTCGTGGTTGCCTGGCTCACATTCAGCCTGGTGGGCATCCAGATCGTCTCCTGGCTTCGTTTCAGCTTCCTGAACGAGCCGGACCCTCTTACCCTGATCATCTGTGGTCTCTCGGGCGACTTCATCCATGATCCGGTGAACATAAAACGAACCATAGTGGAGATTTTCGGGGTGAGCTGGGCGATTGTAACGTTCTGGGCAGCGGTCGCATTCAAGCGGGGAGCAATGCTCTCCGGCGAGATCGAGACTCAACTGGAGAGCCTGGCCATGATCGAGGTAGAAGCCGATTTGCCTGCCGGTGTCGAAGCCAAGTAGCCGGAGAGAGTACAATCTTTCCTTCTGACCTGCCCTTGTGTCGGAACTGGTATACGAGTCGCACTTAAAATGCGATGCCCGTAAGGGATTGAGGGTTCGAATCCCTCCGGGGGCATTCTCTTATTTTGCCAGCAGCTCCTGGCGGCGCCTGGCCACGGCTTCGGCTTCTTGCGGGCGCGCGAGATTGGTGAGCACGATCTGGTAATTGTTGAGAAGCAGGCTGAGCTTGTCGTTCAGTTTGGGGTCTCCTTCCACGCAGGCGATTGCTTCTTTGAGAACAGGCTCCGCGGCAGCATAGTCGCCGGAGCGGATAAGCTCCACCGCTACGCTGTTCAGGGCCACCCCCAGATTTTCCCTGGCGACTCCCAGTCCTGGAGCCAGTTTTGCCGCCTGCCTGAATTTGTCGGCGGATTCTTTGAACTTCTTCTGGTTGAATAGCTCGCCGCCTTCCTGATTGAGAAGGATAGCCCTGTTGAGAGGGTTGTCCGAATGAGAGAGGGCGAGGCTCTCTTTCAGGTGCGATTCGGTGCGCCTGGTGGGTTCCAGTGCGTAGAGGGCTTTCAGGGTGGCAACATCGGCGTCGGTAAGGGCATGGACCCGATCGGTCTCGCCCATATACATGACGTCGGCGGTGTTGCTGCTGTGACCGGTGATTCCTATAGCATGCCCGATCTCATGAAGAGCGCGGAACATGATCGAATCGTTATCCTCATCCTTCAAGCCCTTGCTGGTCAAAAGCACGATCTCGGCATGGACCCGTCCGGTGGGACGGTCGATAAACATCGTATGACCGCCTTCGGAGGGATTGTAGAGCTTCGCTTTGTCATCGCTCCAGTAGCATTCGATATCGGATTCCTTCGCATCCGTCACAAAAGTAAAGCTCACGGTCCTGTCGCTCCGGTCTTGCCACTGCCTGAAGGCATCTTTGAGAATGCCGAGGAATGGCTCCTTATAGCCTCTCACTGCCGACCCGTCGGCGATGAATACTTTCAGAGGCATCTTGTCCGCAGTCCAGCGTGTGACACCATGGACAGTGGCGGCCGTGAGGTAGGTTCCGGGAGGCGAGGCTACGGTGTTTTTCATCTCCGACTCGATCTCCTGGGTGAGCAGAGTCACCAGTCCCTGGGCCTGCTTCTTGCCGGCCGGGTCCGCGACAAGTTTCAAATACTTCTGATAGGCGTTCAGGGCTTCGGGTTTGCGACCGGAGTAGAGACAGGCGTTGCCGAGCAGCGCCCAGCCCTGGAAGGCGGAGGGAAAGCGGCTGGTGACTTCCCGCCCGATCTCATAGGCTTCCTCGAGCTTGCCGACTTTGACGAATATCTCGCCGAGGATGCACCTGATCGGCATGACGTCCGGTGCTTCTCTGGCAAGAGACTCTATCTTGGGCAGGGCTTCCTGAAATTTGCCGGCGCGCTGAAGCATGACTACTTCGTTGTAGCGCCGGCCTGTGTCGGCGCTTACGGTGCTTTCGCCTATCCTGAATGCCTTCTGGGCCGCTGCCTGAGGCGCGGTCCAGAGGGCATACACGAGAAGAATCAGGAAGATCGATCGTCTCATTTCACCGCAGCGAAAGCGGGGATTTTAACCTTGTTCTCGAGTATTCCGATTCCTTTGACTTCCATACTGACCACATCGCCGTCTTTGAGCCAGGGATAGCCGGCAGGCGCCAGCTCCTTGCCTGTGTCAGGGTCGACTTTGGCGGCGAACTCGGCTATGCAGCCATTACCCACGGTGCCGGAGCCGATGACATAGCCGGGCTCCACGCCGATGTTCTGCTGACCGAGCCAGGCGAGGATTCGAGGGAAGCTCCAGGCGGCTTTCTCGCCGGTCTGGGGGTGGGTGTGGTAGAGGGTCTTGTAGTTGGTGTGCGAGCGCTCTTCGCCGTTGACTTTGAGGATCATCTCGGCATCGAGGACGCCGTTATCGTCCATATCGAATTCCGATGCCGGGACCAGGCGTGGCCCGATGCTGTTGCCGATGACGAATTTGCTGTTGGTGGGACCGAGACCCTGCATGTCCACTTTCTGGATATCCCGGGCGGACCAGTCATTGAGAATAGTGAGGAGGCAGTGCTCTTTGAAGAATTTCAGAGCCTCCTCTTTGCTTCTCAATGTGGCCCCGGCGGTGACATAGCAGCCGATTTCGAACTCGTAGTCTGCGGCTTTGACTATTTCAGGGACCGGGACGACGTCACCGGGTCCGAAAAGCTTCTCTGCCTGCAGGTCGACGATGTAATAGGAGGCATGGTCGTACCAGAGGGGAGGCATGGGGGCGCCTCTCTTGTCGCGGATTTGCTTGACATGAGTCTCGAAACCCAGGAAGTCCATGAGAATTTTCGGCTCCGGAACTTTGGCTCCGAAAATTTCGACCGTGTTTTGCCTGCGTTCGTACAGCATCGCGCACCTCTTGTCGGGGACACAGATATCTTAGTCAGAGACACTGATTATCGCATTTCATAGGTGTTATATTTAACTCCCACCGCCGGAGAGCCCCAAATGAAACATTCGGAAGCCTTTGTCAAGCTTGTCGACGAAGTAATGCCCCACGTCACCGAGATCAGCTGCGAAGCGGTTCTCGAGAAGCAGAAAAAAGGCGAGCCATTCCGGTTTGTCGATGTGCGCGAAGACTGCGAATGGGACGAAGGCAGAGCGGCGGGCTCCGAGCATATTGGCCGCGGCGTGATCGAGCGTGATATCGAGAAGATCGTTCCGGACAAATCTTCCCTGGTGGTTCTTTACTGCGGCGGCGGTTTCCGCTCGGCACTGGCCGCTTTCAATATCCAGAAGATGGGCTACACCAACGTGCTTTCCATGGCCGGCGGGATCAGGCGCTGGCGAGAGCTCGAATATCCGCAGGAGAAATAGGCATGAGGTCTGACTTCTTTCTGCCGGTCGCGATAATTGGTATTACTTCCGGTATCGGGCAGGCGGCCCTGGCCCAGAATATCGAGCATTCGCTCGGACCTATCAGACAGAGCCAGGAGGCGGATCCGGGCGGATTCACCCTGATGATTTTCTGTATCGGTCTTCTGGTTACCATGGTGCTCTGTCTTTTTGCCGGCACCATGTTCTACTTTCTCAAGAGCAAGAAGAAAAAGTAGTCCGTTTCCTAACTGAAGGCCTTCTCGAGCTCGCCGACTTCGAGCTTGATCATTCTCATGAGGGCGGACAGCACCCTGTCCTTGCGCGCTTCGTCCTGGCAGGTCAGCATCTCCTCGATGACTCTCGGAACTATCTGCCAGGAAACTCCGAATCTGTCCGTCAACCACCCGCAGTGATCTGGTCTGCCACCATCGGCAGTTAGCTTCTCCCAGAGATAATCGATCTCATCCTGACTGTCGCACCTGACAATGAGCGACTCGGCAGGAGAAAATGTGAATTGATGATCGATCGGGCTGTCCATTGCTATGAATCGCTGGCCGCTGAGGGTAAAGGAAGCGTGCTTGACGAGGCCGGGCTTCAACTCGCCTTCTTCGTATTTGTGCAGGTAGCCGACCCTGGAGTCTTCGAAAATCGACGTATAGAGCTCTATTGCCTCTTCTGCCCGTCCTTGATGCTGATTGGTGAACATCAGGCACGGCGCGACTCTCTGCTCCGATTCCTCTGGCCTTCCTGAGACATTCAACTGCCATGATGCCCCGAATCTGTCTGTAACCCAGGCATATTTTTCGCTGAAGGGGTAACGGTCCAGGGGCATCAAAACCGAGCCGCTTTCGGACAATCTGGCGTAGAGACTTTCAACCACTGAATCCTGCGAGCAGGACACGTAGAGAGAGAGCGCAGGCGAAAGAGAGTAGGCGGGCCCGCCGTTGAGTCCCATCAACTCCAGACCGTCCAGACAACAGGTAATGGTCATCAGCGAGCCCTTCTCGCGATGATGGACGTCCTGACCGACTCCGCCATAGTAGGACATTGATTTGATCTCTGCGCGATCGAAGACCGTCGTATAAAACCGGACCGCTTCTTCAGCGCAGCTATCGAACCAGAGGCAGGTGGCAAACTTGGACATAGCCTTGAATTATACGACAATCCAGGGCTGTTCCGCCTGCCGCAAGTAATCAAGAGTTGCGGTGGCGGCGCGCACCACTGATAATGTCAACAGATATTAGCTCTGATTCTAGAAAGCGAAGACGATGAATACACAGCCCGAAGTCAACCACGATCCCGTCGATCTCGATGGTCTCGACAGCCTCCTCACCGAGGCCCATGTCGAAGTGGTAGAGCCGGAGAACACGCAGGTCCCCCGCACTCAGGTCTATTACGAGACCAGGACCATGCTGAAGCTCCTGAGCCAGGTCCAGGAGGTTCATGAGATGCTCCGCGAGACCAACGGCCGCCTGACCAGGGCTTACGCCCGTCTCAAGCAAATGGAGCAAGTGGTCCGCGATCAAGAGCAGAAGATCGCGATGCTTCCGGCGTTCCAGAAGCAGGCCGAGCGCGCCATCGAATTGCAGAACAAGCTCGATGAGGCTCTTGCCGAGATCGAGAAGCTGCGCCAGCCCTGGTGGCATCGCATCGCCAATACCAGCCACGAATGAAAGGGCTGCTTCATAGCGATTTCTGGAAGCCGGGCTAAGTCCCGGCTTCTTTTTCGCTTAAAAGGAGATCAGGGAAGACCCATGGCTGTGGGCACGATAGTGAGGGCTATGGCGCTGATCAAGACTATGCCGATCATATTGAGCCATATGCCGGCTCTGGCCATCTCCTGTATATCGATCTCGCCGGAACCGAATACGATGGCATTGGGCGGCGTCGCCACCGGCAGCATGAAAGCGCAACTCGCCGCCATGGTCGCAGGCACGATCAGGAGATAGGGGTGGACACCGAGACCGGGAGCGAGAGCCGCCAGAATCGGTAGCAGGGTGGTGGTGGTGGCGACATTGCTGGTGAGCTCCGTGAGGAAAATAACCGAGCCTGTAACAAGCAGCACCAGGACCAGGACCGGCAGCCCGTTCAAATACATGGCCTGGCTGGCTATGAACTCGGCTACGCCGGTATTCTGAACGGCTTCCGAGAGGCTCAGCCCGCCACCGAAAAGGAGCAGTATCCCCCAGGGAAGACGAACGGCTGTTTCCCAGTCCAGGGCGAACTCTCTTCTGGCAGGATCGACCGGCAGGACGAAAAGGATCATCACGGCGAGCATGGCGATTCCGGTGTCGGTGAGGCCGGCGAAGGGCGCCAGATCCTGTCCGGTAAGCGCAGTCGTCTGGACCTTGCTCAATAGCGGGCGGGCGGTCCAGAGGAAAGCCGCCATTAGAAAGATCACGAAAGTGAGGAGCTCGCCGCGGCTCACCGGGCCCAGATGGGCGAGCTCGCTGGCGATGAGCTCTCTGCCGCCTTTGATCTCACGGGACCCGAGAGGGTAGAGGATACGAGTGAGCAGGAGCCAGACCAGGGGCAGGAAGACGGCGGTGAGCGGCAGACCGATAGCAAGCCAGCTGGCGAAGCTGATCTCGCCTCTGTATTGATGGGCGATGGTTTCATCGACAAAGCCGACCAGAAATGAATTGGGTCCGGTGCCGATGATGGTGGAGATTCCTCCGATGGAGGCTGAATAGGCCAGACCGAGAAGAGCGCAGAGAGCGAAGTTTCGGCGTTCGGCTCGCTCGTGCTCATCCTGCTTGTAGAGCTCGATGATGCTGAGAGCGATGGGCAGCATCATGGCGGCGGTGGCGGTGTTCGATACGAAAGCGCTCAGGGTCGCTGTCACCAGCATGATCCCCCCGACCATATTGATCGGATTGGAGCCGACCAGATTCAGGGTGAGCAGGGCTATGCGCCTGTCCAGCCGCCATTTTTGCATGGTCAGGGCAATCAGGAATCCCCCCATGACCAGGTAGACGAGAGGGTGGGAATAAGGGCTGGCTGCATCGGCCAGGCTCGCGGCCCCGAGAATCGGCAGCAGAACCAGGGGAAGGAGGGCCGTCGCCGAGATATTGATCGGCTCGGTCAGCCACCATACGGACATCCAGACCATCACTCCCAGAGTGACCCGCCCGGCAAAGGCGAACTCGACCAGGGAGCCGGCCGATTCCCGGTAGTGATGAGGCAAGAGAAGAACGGTCAGGAAGCAGAGAAGCGGTCCGGCAATGAGACCGATCCACTGTATTCTGGGTTTGAGGCTGATTGCTGTTTCGGCCATTGAACTCCTGAAAGCGGGCAGCCAATTGTCTCATGGGGATCGAGACAATGTCCTGCTCTTCCTCTTCCAGATCTCTGCCGGTTTTGGTTATCAGTCGCTCGGGCTCGGGGCGGGATCAGGAGGGCAAAAAGATCCTGGCAGTCATTTGTCGAGGTGTCGTTTTTGCGCTTCTGCCTGGGTTTTTGCTTTGCCGTGCTTTTTTCTCTGGGCGCCGGGCCCGCCAGTGCCGAGGATGTGGCGCCGGTTATGCTCGGATCGTCGATCCTCTTCAACATTGCCGACAGCTATCACCTGACAGCCAGAGCCAGGGCCCTCGAGATCAACGCCAGGATCAGGAAGGTGGTCGATGACAAGACCCTTGATGCTCACAAGATTGACAGTATCGTCGAGCCCGGCGGCAATCCTTCGGTGGTTCTCGGGGAGACCCGGATCCTCACGGTAACGGACCATGACCAGCAGGTCTTCAACAAATCGAAGCAGTATCTCGCTCAGAAATGGGCGTCGATCCTGAGAGCCAGGCTAACCCAGCTCGAGCCGATCTATGAGAGGTCCGAAGCGACCAGGTCTCATATCCATCCGGAGAGCAAGGCCGAGAGCAAGCCCCTGAGCGAGCACCGGGTGCTGCTCTTTCTTCTTCAGGTTGGCCTGCTCCTCTCCACTGCCTGCATCTGCGGCGAGATCCTGACCCGGCTCGGGCAACCGGCGGTTATCGGTCAGCTTCTTGCCGGCATCATCCTCGGGCCCTCGGTACTGGGGGCTTTCGCTCCGGATTTGTTCATGGCTATTTTCCCGCCCGAGAATACCCAGGGCTATCTCCTGGACATAGTCTCCTGGCTCGGGGTCATCTTCCTGCTCATGCTCACCGGCACCGAGACGGACATCCAGCTCATCCGCAGCCAGGGCAGGCCGGCTCTGGCCACCTCGGTGGGCGGTATTCTCCTGCCCTTCCTTCTGGGTGTCGCCCTCGCCTTCGTGCTTCCGGAGACAATGCTGGTGCTGCCCGATCAGCGCCTGATTCTGGGGGCCTTCCTGGGCACGGTTTTTTCAATGTCCTCGGTGGCCATCATTGCGAAAGTGCTTATCGACATGAAGCTCATGCGCCGCAATGTCGGCCAGATCATCCTCGCCTCGGCTCTGGCTCAGGACGTTGTCGGCTGCGTCATCCTGGCTATCGTGGCTGCTCTTGCCAGCGCTTCGGACACCGGCATGGGCGAGCTCCTCAAGGTGCCGGTGGGCATGCTTCTTTTCGTGGGGATAGGCGGCACTGTAGGACGCAAGCTCATCCTCGATGCGTTGCGCTGGATCCAGGACAGCGTCAAAATCGATTTCGCCTCGATCAGCTTTGTCGCAGTCCTTCTCCTGGTCTCCTCGGCGATCACCCAGTTTATCGGAGTGCATGTCGTCCTGGGCGCCTTCGCCGTGGGGGTGATCATCTCCCAGTCCCCCCTGGTCGGCGAGAAAGTCCTTCACCCGCTCGAGGCGGTGACCATGGGCATCTTCGCTCCCATTTTTTTTGCTGCCGCGGGGCTTCATGTCAATCTGACAATCCTGGCCGAGCTGGACACCCTGGGGATCACAGTTCTGGTCACCCTGGCTGCCTGTCTGGGCAAGATCGGGGGCTCGGTGGCCGGCGGGCATTTCGTCAAAATGAATCTCTGGGAGTCCCTGAGTGTCGGTTTCGGCACCAATGCCCGCGGGGCGATGGGTCTGATCGTGGGCATCCTGGGCTTCTCCCTGGGCATTCTCACGGTTAACATGTTCTCGATTATCGTGATCATGTCCCTGGCCACCACGGCCATGACACCATTTCTGCTCAAGCTCTCTCTTCCGAAAGTGCCCTTCTCCCAGGAGGAGAAAGAACGCCTGGAGAGGGAGGAGACCCAGGCCAGAAGCTTCGTGTCCACCATCAAGCGTGTTCTCCTGCCCATACGCCCGGGCTCGTCCCGGCAGCTCTCCAGCAAGCTCATAGGCACTCTCGGCCAGGACCATGCCATCGAGGCCACATCCCTGACGCTTTTGCCCGAGAATAGCAGCCTCGAGCAGTATCACTCCCAGACCCTGCAGGCGGCTTCCCAGGAGGGCAATGTCGCCCTGGTGCACAGGGTAGCCCAGAACGACGACATGGCGGGCGAGATAATCTTGGAAGCGGGTAAGAACTATGACCTGGTGGTACTGGCTCCCGGCCAGCTCGATGCCCGGAGGACCCTCTCGGACCCCCTGGTCAGCCGGGTGGCCAGGCAGTCGCCCTGCCCGCTCCTGATCGTCTGCGACTCGAAAGAGAAACCGGACTGGGACGTCAAACATATCCTCCTGCCCACATCCAGCGGCGGCCAGACCTCCAAAGCAGTGCAGCTCGGCATCCTTATCGCCAGAGCCACCGGCGCCCGGGTCAGCGCTGTGAGCGTGGTGGAGAGCCGCAGCCATTACTCCAGCACCATGCTGGCCGACGACTTCAAACGAGCCATGGTGGCTCAGGAGCTCGTCGACCAGGTCGCTACCCTCGCTCTCGCCTATGGCGTCGAAGTCGAGACCAGAGTCCTGAACTCGAACAATGCTGCTGCCGAGATTCTGAAAGTCGCTAATGAAGAGGATGTGGATCTGGTAGTGTTAGGTGCCAACCTCCGTCCCACCAGCCATCTTCATCTCGGCGATACTGTTCATGAGCTCATGGCCAGGGCTAAGTGTCACCTGGCGATATTCTCGCCCTGATGGTCTTGATTACGGGGCTCGCTTAAAATTTCTTTTCTTAGATTCCAGGCGGCATCTCCGCAAGGCAAAGAGGGTATATAAATTGAGCCGGCGTCCCTTTTGGTCGATATTTCCCCCGTGAAGACTTCCAACCCCAAGATAGTGTCCGAAATGCTGTTGCCCCTGCTTCTGGGTAGCGGCGTCCTCAATCGGAAAGAGCTCGAAACAGCCAAGAAAGTGGCGGTGGAGCTCGATCTGACCCTTGAGGAGGCGATAGTCGACTCGGGCATGGTGGAAGAGGACGACATGAAGGTACCCCTGGAGGCTCTCAGCCGGGTGGAAGCCAAAAAGATCACCCTCGATCTGGCCATCAGGGCAGTCCGCATAGCTCTTCACAAGAAAGTCACCCTGGATGACGCTATCACCGCCATCGGTGACGTTCACAAGTCTACCGGCGTGGTGGTGACTGCCACCAACGATCTGACCAAGATTCTCCTGGCCTCCAATATCATCGACAGAGACCAGCTCGGCAAGGCTCTGAAGAAGTCCTCGGACTCCTCCACCATGATCGGCCATCTCCTCGTTCTCTCCGAGGTGGTGACGGTCAAATCCATGCTCGCCGCTCTCAATGCCATCCATATGGTGCGGGATGCCGGGCTCGATCCGGACAAGGCGGTCCAGGGCATGCGGTATGCCAACAGCCGTGACATCACTTTCGAGCAGGCTCTTTTCGAGCTGGGATTCTTCATCCATCCGGACAGCAAAGACATTCGTATCGAAGAGCTTTTCCATATGGCAGGTATAATCTCCCCCAGCGATCTGGCTGAGTGTATGGAGATCGAGCTGTTCAAGAAAAAAGATTTCGGTCAGATTCTTCTCGAGCGCGGCATGATCACCAACGATCAGCTCGATTCGGCCCGCACCCTGCTGGCCTCCATCGGTCGGGGAACCCTGCGCCCTTACCAGGCGGCCCAGGCTCTCAGCGATGTCTGCCGGCTGGACAAAGATGTCTATGCCACCATCGCCGAATTCCAGCTTCTCTACAAACCCGATACCAACGACAGGCTGGGTGACCTCCTGGTGGAAGGCGGTGCCTGCTCCAGAGAGCAGATGGAGAAAGCTTTCTCCATGGCCAGCGAAAGCGCCGTCAAAATCGGCTCGGTACTGCTCAAGAGCAAGATCATCAAAGAGACCACGCTCTATGATGCTCTGAGAGTGCAGACCCTCTTCCGCTTCGGCTATATAGACCGGCCGACCATGATCGCCCTGCTTTCCTATTGCGTCAACAACAAGACCAATCTCGACGGCGCCCTCGAGGAGATGGGCATAAACGTTCCTTCCAGGATGCAGTGGACCTGGGTCTAGAGCTTGCCTGATACACAACTGTGGCCGGCTTCCACTTCCAGATCGAAGCCTGAGTTCTTCCAGGCTCCGGTACCGCCGACGATATTGACGATCTTTCCCTCTCCTGCTCTTGCCAGGATCGATGTGGCGGCGCTGCTGCGGTAGCCGCCGGCGCAGATTACATAGGTGAGTCTTTTCCGGTCGACTTCACCCTGCCGCTCCGCCAGGCTGGCAAGCGGGATATTGCTGGCTCCCGGCACATGACCGGCGCTGTACTCTTGCGGGCGTCGCACATCCAGGACCTGGAGGTCGCCGCCCTTCTCCAGGATCTCTTTGAGGTCCTGAACGGTTATCTGCTCGATTGAGTGCAGCGGCAGACCCTCTTTGCTCCAGGAGAAAATGCCGCCGTCGAGATAGCCTGCCACAGCTTCATGACCTGCCCGTGCCAGTCTCACCACGGCTTCCTCCACGGCTTCGCGATCTTCGGCAACAAGAACCACTTCTTCGTCGTGAGCAATAAGAGTGCCGGCCCATGAGGCGAATTGACCGCCCAGGCCGATATTGAGCGAGCCGGGCAGGTGACCGGCTCCGAACAGAGTGGACGAGCGGACATCGAGAATCGTCTTGCCTGCCTGCATGAGCTTGTTCACTTCTGCCGGCGAGAGAGCCTTCGGGCTGGCTATGGTCTCGAGATGATCGGCGCCTTCGCGGTTCTTGGCCACGGCCCGGGGGAAGTACTGCGGGACCTCGGGCTGGTCCTGGCAGACCAGATCGATGAAGTCTTCTTTGTTCTTGGACTTGAGGGCGTAGTTGAATCTCTTCTGCTCGCCGATGGTGGAGAAGCGCTCCTTGCCGAGGTTCTTGCCGCACAGGGAGCCGGCTCCGTGGGCCGGGTAGACTTTCACTTCATCAGGCAATTTCAGGATTTTCTCGTAGAGGCTGTCATAGAGCATGGACGCCATCTCGCTGGCGGTTATCCCCTGGCTGCCTATCAGATCCGGCCTGCCCACGTCGCCGACAAAAAGGGTATCGCCGGTGAAAATGAGCTCGGGATCGCCATCTCGAGATCGGCTCAGGACGACGCAGATACTCTCGGGGGTGTGCCCCGGGGTCTCGAGGATCGATAGAGAAAGGTCGCCTATCTTGAGGACATCTCCGTCTTTTACCTCGAGATGCTCGAACCGGGCGCCGGCTCTATGGCTGAATACGATGGTCCCGCCGGTTCGTGCTGCCAGCTCGCGGTGACCGCTGACGAAATCGGCGTGCAGGTGCGTCTCGATGATGTACTTGATCTTCAGGCCGTTAGCATCGGCCTCTTCAACATATTGATCGACGTCCCGCTGGGGGTCCACCACGGCCGCCTCGCCTCCGGAGCCGACCAGGTAGGAGGCGTGAGCCAGACAACCCAGATAAAACTGCTTGAAATACATATTCGAGGCTCCTTGCAGGAATCCGAATAGCATACACGCATTCAATAAGATCTAGTACTATGTCCATTTCACCCGATGCGAGGGCTTATGCTTACGAGATCGCCTGCCATACTGCTTTCCCTGATTCTTGTGTTCGTCATCGTCCTGGCTCCTCAGGCGCTCGCAAAAGAGAAAGGCAAGGACGCCTATCCGCGCCTGAGCGAATCTATCAAGCCCAGCTCTTACAAGATATTCATCGAGCCGGATCTTGAAAACAAGCAGTTCTCCGGCGAGGAGACTATCTTTCTCACGGTCTTGAAAGCCACCGACGATATCGTGCTCCACAGCCGCGATCTCGATATTGCCGAACCCGAACTGGCAAGTCTCGACAAAGGCCACGGCGCCTGGCTGAGCCCCGAGACCGTCATCGAAAAAGAGAAAGAGCAGGTCCGCTTCCGTTTCGAGAAAAAGCTCAAGCCCGGCGACTACGAGCTCAGGCTCAAGTTCGGCGGAGCGCTCACAGACAAGCTGGTCGGTTTCTATTATTCGCGATTCAAAGACGAGTCCGGCGCCGAGCGCTTTCTCTGTGCCACGCAACTGGAGCCCACCGACGCCCGGCGTGTCTTTCCCTGTTTCGACGAGCCCTGTTTCAAAGCGGTCTTCAAGCTCACCGCTTCGGTAGATCCGGATATGGTAGCCATCTCCAATGCTCCTGTTCGTTTCATCAAAGAGGACCAGAGGCGCAACAAGAAGCTCTACAGCTTCGCCGACACCCCGGTCATGTCTACCTATCTACTCGCCCTGGTGGTGGGACCTTTCGAGGCCGCCCCGGTGCGCACGGCTGGCGGGGTCGAGATCCGTACCTGGACCACCACCGGCAAGACCGCCCAGGGTCTCTACGGTCAGGATGTGGCGGTGAAGCTCCTGCCCTTCTTCGAGAACTTTTTCGGGGTCAAATATCCTCTCAAGAAGCTCGATCTCATCGCTATCCCTGATTTCGGACCGGGAGCCATGGAGAATCTGGGGGCGGTGACATTCCGGGAGACCCGCCTTCTTGTCGACGAGAAGACTGCCAGCACTTCATCGAGGCAGCATGTCGCCGGGGTGATCGCCCATGAGATGGCTCATATGTGGTTCGGCGACCTGGTGACCATGAAATGGTGGGACGACCTCTGGCTCAATGAGGCATTCGCCTCGTTCATGTCGGTGAAGGCCGTGGATTTCCTCAAACCGGAGTGGCGGGTCTGGGACAGCTTCACCAGCGAGCGTGCCACGGCTCTCTCCTCGGACGCCCTGGCTTCCACAAGGTCCATCTATGCGCCGGTCAAGAGCCCTCACGACGCCGAGGCGATGTTCGACGAGATCACTTACGAGAAAGGAGCCTCTGTTCTTCTCATGCTCGAGCAGTATCTGGGAGAGGATGTCTTTGCCCGGGGGATAGCAGATTATATAGACAGGCACAAGTTCGGCAATGCAGCCACTGCGGCGCTCTGGGAGTCCCTGGAGAAAGTGTCCGGCAAGCCGGTGTCAAAAATCATGGACAAATGGATCCTGGCTGCCGGTTATCCTCTGGTGACAGCCACCGAGAAGAAGAGCGGACTGCTTCTCGAGCAGGAGCGCTTCTATCTGGCCGGAAGCGAGGGCGGAGACGACACCACTATCTGGCAGATTCCGGTCAGGGTAAGGCGCCTGGACGATCAAAAAAATATCGGCACGATCCTCCTTGCCGACAAGCTCGCTGACAAATTGGGCTCCGGAGAAGGCATCGCCAGCGGTGACGCCCCGCTGGTGGTGAACGCTTCCTCCTCCGGCTACTTTCGGGTAAAGTACCCGCTCCCCCATCTGAAGCGGCTGGCAGACGCTGCCGTATCGAGCCTGACCGTGGCGGAGCGCTATCAGCTCCTCAGCGATACCTGGGCGCTTGCCGAGAGCGGCGAAATACCCATCGCTTTCTATCTCGATATGACCGGCGCCTACAAAGAGGATCGGGACCCGAATGTGATCGGGCTTCTCATCTCCCAGCTCCAGCATCTGGACTGGTTCGTCAAGCCGTCGAGCCCGGAAAGGGAGAGATTCGCCGCTTTCGTCAGAGACAGGCTCGGGCCGCTCAAGGAGAAGCTCGGTTGGGATGCCGCTCAGGGCGAGACCGATCTGGACGAGCTCCTGCGCTCGAAAGTCCTGACCGCCATGGGCACCCTGGGTCAGGACAGAGATACGATAGAAGAAGCGAGAAAGCGTTTCGAGGCATATGAGAGGGACGAGACCTCCGTCAACCCGAATCTCTATGATGCCATCGTCGGTATCGTCGCCTATAACGGCGGAAGCGACGAATACGATCGCCTGCTCGTCTGCTTCAAGAATGCCGGTACTGCCGAGAGCAAGGTGCGTAATCTCCTCTCGCTGGCTGATTTCAGAGATGACGAGCTGCTTTCAAGAACTCTCGCCATGAGCCTCAGTGAGGATGTGCGCACGCAGGATGCACCGCATCTAGTGCGGAATGTTCTGAGCACTTCTGCCGGAAGACATGTAGGCTGGGCTTTCGTCAAAAAGCACTGGCAGGAGATGGAGCAGAAGTACCCTGTTCATCTTTTCCCGCGTGTGATCAAAGGGGCTCGCTCGCTCATCTCGGTGGGCGATATGAAGGATCTGGAGGCTTTTCTCAACGGTCACCCCATCCGCTCCGGCGATCTGGTAGCGGCCAGGGTCATCGAGCGTGTCAGGCTCAATGTCGCTGTCGACGAGCGCTCCGGCGCCGAGCTGCACAAATGGCTGGCGTCTTTCGGGTCTAGCATGTAAAGTGATAGTAGGCGGACAGCCCTCATTTCACGAATACTTGCTATGCCCGAGAACAGCTCAATTCCGTCAGCCAAGCGGCCTAAAAGGGCCCTGGTTCTGTCCGGCGGTGGCGGCCGTGGTGCATACGAGGTAGGGGTGGCGGCTGCCTGTCGCGAGCGGAACTTCGACTTCGACTGGATTATCGGTACAAGTATCGGGGCGATCAATGCCACCCTCATAGCCCAGGACGACCTGCCGGTCCTCGAGGAGATCTGGTGCCGGCTCCAGAGCCAGGACGTATACAGGCTGCCCAATCCCAATCATCTCAGGCGTATAGTCTTCGGGCAGAAACTGGGCTTTCTCAATACTGATCCGCTCGAGGCTCTCCTGCGCAAGCACGTCAATATCGAGCGTCTGAAGCGGAGCGCCACCGGTGTCGGCTTTCTGTCCACCGATTTGTGCAGCCTCGAGACCCGCCTGATCACAGCCGACGATATCCATTCCGACGAAGAGCTGGTGGATGTGCTCATGGCTGCGTCGGCGGTGCCTCTGCTATTCCCTCCCCGTCACCTGGGAGGCGAGGGTTGCTGGATCGACGGCGGTCTGGTGCGCAACACGCCTATCCAGGCAGCTATCGGTCTCGGAGTCAGCGAAATCTACGCGGTTCTGGTCGATCCGGACTCGTTCATGGACTGCCCCGGTTCTCTGGTGCAGCTCGTGTCCAGGCTGCTCGAGATTATCCTCGACCACAGCGCCAGAAGCGGCATCGCTCATGTCAATCAATACAACCGCAGCCTGGAGCTCTCGGTGCAGAACGGCGCCCGGGACTGGTGCATAATCGGGGACAGGCCGGCTGGGACAGGGAGCGACGAGGAGGACCCCGGCGCTTCCCGACCGGGCCGGGTTCAGCTTTTCATCATCAAGCCCCGCAATCAGATAGTCGGCTCCCTGCTCGAGTTCGAGCCGGCGAACTCGCGCTGGCTGATCCGGCGGGGCTATGAGGATACGATCCAGAGCTGTGTGGCTGTCTGACTTCTCTGGGACCGATCAGTCTATGGCGTCGCCGACTCCGAAACGTGTGTAATCGACGGTATCGGGATAGTCCAGCTTGATGGCAGTCCGCCTGCTCGTCTGCGCTTCCTGGCGAAGTCCTTTCTGATCGAGGGCCAGGGCTTTAAGATGGAAGGGGATGGGATTGTCCGGCTCCAGGGCGATGGCTCGCTCGAGGTCGATGAGAGCCTGATCCGGCTCCCGGGAGTCGATGGCTACTGCTGCCCGGATGCAGTACCAGGCGGATTCCCGGGGATCGAGCCTGATCGCTTCGTCGATGTCCTGGCGGGCGGTCTCCAGGTTCCCGGCATCTACCGGATCGCCTCTTTTGGCCCTGGCCAGACCCCGGCAGGCAAAGGCGAATGACTCCTTGTAATACTCCACCGGGCTCAGGTGCTTGTTGATGGCGGCGATATCGTCAACCCTGCCGGCGCTGCGGCTTCGCAGGCTGCTGTCGAAGTCCTCGAGCGCGTTGTCATACTGACCCAGCTTGCCGTAGGCGAAGCCCCGGACAGCAAAGAGCCCGGGGTTGCTCTCCAGCTCGAGACCGCGGCTCAGGGCGGTCACTGCCTCGTGATATCGGCCTTCCCGGACCATGGAGAGCCCCTGTCCGTAGCAATAGCCGATCCGGCTGCCGTGGAGGAGGTCGGCGGTGATTCCGCAGCCGCTCAGAAGGATGGTTGCCGGAATAATGAGAGGAAAGCTCCTCTTGAAAAGTGAGAATTTTCTAGAGTTCATATTCTTAGCGTAGAATTCCCATTTCAATATTCTCTCATTACTATTAGATTGCAGGCAGATGAAGGAGGCGCAAGCCATATGCATCCGTACTGGATAAAGAAGATTGAAGAGCAGAGAAAGGCAGTAGTCACTACTTTCTGGGTGTCCATGGTCTTTATCATTCTTGTGCCTCTTCTTCTTGTCCTGGAGGGCGACAACTGGCTCCTGCTCGCCATGGTCTGCTTCGGCGGCGCGGCATTGCGACTCTACTGGGCAGCCGGCGAGGATAAGCAAGCGCAGCGGGCGGTGGCACTGCAAACCAGCGCTGCGCGGACCAATCCGGTCCAGACCGATGTAACGGCCGCTTTCTATCGAGAGCCCCAGATCGATCAAGAGCCCGTCTACGCTGTTCACCATCCCGAGATGGTAGACCGGAACGGCAACATGCTCGAGCCTCAGTATCTCCGGCTCGATCCGGCACCGCTAGATCCGGCACCGCTAGATCCGGACGATATGACCCTGGCCGATCCCGAAAGCCACCCGCAGAATCGCCAGATTGCCAGACGCTCCAGGCAGCAGAGACAGGCTCATTCGGTCTGAGACGATAGCTCCGCTGACGTCAGCTCTGCTGGCTCTATTCACCATGGCGCAGGCTCCTCCGGCTCTGGCCGGCGAGGGTGCTCCCTGCCTGTCCTGGAAAAGTCCTCTGGTAAGCAGACCCTCCGCATGCCTTCTCTGTATTCACGGTCTCGGCCTGCACAGCCGCTCTTTCGAGCATTTCGGCAAAGAGCTCGCCCGGCGGCGTCTGGCTGTTTTTGCCATCGATGTGCGTGGATTCGGATCATGGATGAAGAATCCCGGTGAAGAGAAAGTCGATTTCGACGCCTGCCTGGAGGATGTGCGCCAGGCAATCCAGTCGATCAAGAAAGCCTATCCCGGACTTCCTGTCTTTCTCCTGGGCGAATCCATGGGCGGCGCCATCGCCCTGCGAGCCGCGTCTCTCTATCCTGAGGAGATTGCCGGGCTGATCTCGTCGGTACCCTCTGAAGAGCGTTTCCAGCAGGGCCGCACCGACTTGAAAGTGGCGCTCCATTTTCTTTCCGGCCCGGCAAGAGACTTCGATATCGGCTCTCAGATCGTCGAGCAAGCTACCGACAACGAAAAGCTCAAAAGACGGTGGCGTGAAGATCCCCTCTCCAGGCTGGAGATATCGCCAAAGGAGCTGGTCCAGTTCCAGAAGTTTATGAACGACAACCACGACTCTGCCGGGAAAATCAAAAGCATGCCGGTCTTGTTCGTCCAGGGAACCGATGATGAGCTGGTGAAACCGGACGGCACCTGGGAGCTTTTCAATCGCCTCTCAACCGGTGATAAGGTCTTCGTGGCTCTGCCCAGCGAGCATCTGATTTTCGAGGAGGCCCAGTATCAGAAGCCCGAGAATCTCAAGCAGTCGATCAAGCTTCTTTCGGCCTGGCTTTCCAGCAAAGTCGTCGAGGCCGGGCAGGAGAGTGGTATCGCTGGAGGTGGCGCTGCGTCGTCCGGTTCGGCACGTCTCGAACAGGCTCGCAAGCTCATGAGGCAGGGGCGCTTTCGCGATGCCCGGCAGGAGCTCCGGAGCATGAACAAAGCACAGGCCAACCAGATGCTCCTGAAAATGCCGCGCCGGCCCGCAGGGCAGAGAGTCAGGCAGCCCAGCCAGTCAGGCGGTCCGGAGCTGGCCGGTCTCTGCGGGGGAAGTCCCACTGTGGTGGCTTTCTATGCTGACTGGTGCGAGCAGGCCAGAGGAATGGAAGAATCCCTCGACCGGATCGAGAAGACCTTTCGAGGACGTCTGAGAGTCCTGCGAGTAGATATAGAGAAAGAGGCCAGCCAGACCCTGGTGGATCTGCTCGATGTCGGACCGATCCCTACCGTCGTCTTCCTGAGCGGTGCCGGTCAGGTGGTCTCGACGCTGATCGGAGACACAGGCTATGTCAACTATTTGAAAGGTGCCTACCAGATCGCCGGTGGACCGGGAAGGCATTGAATACGGTGCCCGGCACAAAGATGCAATCTAATCCTGGAATATACAGATTGCTGCCATCCCGTCCGAAAATGACAGGGCATCCGCGTATTTGGGCTTGATCACCACCCGGCCGGCTTTGTTGATGAATCCGACCTTGTTGCCGATCTTGACCAGGGCGCGGCCTTCCGAGAATCTCTCGGCGCGCGAGTATTTGGGCTTGATGACGATATGACCCTTGCGGTCCACATAGCCCCATTCGCCCGTCTGCTGGAAGAGCGCCAGATCCTCGGAGTAGGCTGCTTGCGAATCGGTTTCTGGTCTCTCCTGGAAGAAGTCATTCTGATCGATGATCCCGAACTTGCCTTCGGTGCGTACTTCAGCGGCGCCGTTCTTGAAAGAGGTTACGCTGTCGTACTTGGGCTCGATCTGCAGTTTGCCGGTGGTATTGACGAAGCCCCATTTGCCGTCCACCTGGACAGCGGCCAGACCTTCGGAGAACGGCATGACATCAGCGTATTCCGGTTTCATGACGAGATTGCCGGTCTTGTCTATAAAGCCCCACTTGTCTCCCTGTTGAACCGGAGCGAGACCGCCCGAGAAGGCACGGGCGCCGTCGAACTGCGAGGGGACGACTGTATTGCCTTTCGTGTCTATATAGCCCCACTTGCCGTCTTTCATCCTGACTTCGGCCAGATCGTCTGTGAAAGAGCCGGCCGAGTAGAACTGCGGGTTGATGGCGAGAGTGCCTTCCGAGTTTATATAACCCCAGAGACCGCCTTTCTTTACAGCTGCCAGACCCCCGGAGAAGGGCTTCACTTTCTGATAGGCGGGCTCGATGACCATTTTGCCTGTCCAATCGATAAAGCCCCATTTCTGACCGATCTCGGCTGGATCTTCCTGCTCGATCAGGCTCGCATCAGGGGTGGTATCAGACGAAGGCGTGCATCCGACCAGCGTCAGGGCAAGCAGGCAAGTAAGAAAAGTGAGGACAGACTTCATTGAAAGTTTCAGCTGACGCCAGATCATAAAGATAGTGTTCCCAGATCTCGCCGTCAACAGACACCCGGCAGGGAACTTGCTCAGAGTTGGCCGAGCTCTTTCTGGATCGAGGCGGCTTGCTCCCTCTTTCCGGTTTGCTCCAGGTATCTCTGGTAGGTGGACAGGACTTGTAACTTTGCCTGTCTCGAGAGCTCTCCGGACAGATTATCAGACCTGAGCATCAGGACCGCATCGCTCACCAGACCATGAGCGCGCACATAGTCTTTCTGCCAGATATAGGTATCGGCGAGGATGGCCGTGACTTCGCAGGTCTTGGCGCTTTGCGCCCCGAAGAAGGACTGGCTGAGCGAAAGGGCGTTCTCGATATTGTCCTGGGCTTCCTTGAACTTCTGCTGGTCCCTGTAATACTGACCGAGGAGCAGTTTGTCTTCGATGAGACCGATAGTCTTGCCTGTTGTCTTGTCCACATGCTCGACCATTCTGTAGAGCTTCTCAGTCTCCTGGGAGCGTCCGGATTCTCGATAGAGGCGAGCGAGACGCTCCATGATATAGAGGACCTTGGACTCCTCCCGGCTGGGGGAACGCAGCATCAGAGACAGGGAGCGGCGGTAGAGGGCCTCGGCCCTGGCCGGATCGTGCTTGGCTCTGGTGTTGTACACTTCCGCCAGACCGAGAAGCGCCTGTGAAGCTATGAGTGGGTCCCTGGTGGCGATATTCCTCACCAGCTCCCGGGCTTCCTCGAATTTGGCGATAGCTTCCGTATATTTGTCGGACTTTCTCAGAGCGTTGCCGTAGAGCACCAGAGCCATGGCTTTGTCGGCCTCGCTTTCGGGTCGGTCCAGAACCGAGATGGTCGGGGGCAGGAGATGCAGGACTTTGCTGGTCTGACCCTGTGAAAGATAGACCTGTGCCAGTTGCAGACGAGCGACACTGGCCTGGATGCTCGATGAGCGATAGGCGCTGCGGGCTATGGACAGGGCATGCTGGGCGTCCTCCTCGGCGCCCTCGAGGTCGCCGGTCCGGCGTTTGACCTCGGACAGAGCCTCCAGGGTCGGGATCAAACCGGCGCTCTCCTTGCCTGCTATGCTCGAGCGGGTTTCGATGGCTTCCTCCAGCCGGGCGCCGATCTGGTCGTAGCGCTCGGAGAGATTGTCCTTGAGAGCAAGCAGGGCGCGGTTATCGACCAGTGTCGCGTAGACGAGGTTTTTCTCGCCCAGAGCCGCTCTCGCTATCTTGATGGTCCGGCTCAGTACATCCCGGGCTCGCATGTACAGACCTTTGTCGATATAAGTGACCGCCTGGTCATTGAGCTGGAAACAATAGTCCTCGATCTCGTCGATACCGGTGGGGTCGTTCTCCACCTTTTTCTCGAGCTGGGCGAAAAGCTTGTCTTCGTTCTTGAATACGTCTTTGTTGTTGGCCTGCTCGACCTGAGCGATTCTTTCCAGAAAGTTGTCGGCTTCCTTCTGCCTGCCCATGAGCCGGTAGAGGTCAATGAGGTTGACCATGGCCGGCACCAGGCTGTCCTTCTTCTCCTCGCTGGCTATATTGAAGGCGATCAGAGACATTTTGTCGGCGGTATCGTAATCGGCGGCATCGATGGCTGTGTTATAGACCTTCTCGGCATGAATATAGCGATGCTCCGCCGGCTCGATCAGCCGCCTGATCCGATCCTGGAAAACGAATACGCAGGAGAGGATGACCATAGCTGTCAGCCCGGCCACCAGAGCCGGTGGTATGCCGCGACCGCGCTCGGCTCTCGCCCTTATACGGCGCTCGTGCCAGGCATCCAGAGCCTTCCCTACAGTTCCTTTAGGCACATATGAGCCCACCCGGTCCAGGGCTTCCGAGACCTGCTGCATGGACTGATAACGGTGCTTGGGATTTTTCGCCATGCATTTGAGGATGATGGACTCGAGCTGAGTGCCGTCCTTGAACTCCGGTCTCAGAGTCGCCAGGGGCTTGGGGCGCTCATGGGTCTGCATGTGGAAAGTCTCGTAGACGTTGCCTCCCACCAGGGGCGGCTGGCCTGTCAGGGCTTCGTACATCAGGCATCCGAGCGAGTAGATATCCGACCGCAGGTCGATGGGCTTGGCCATGCACTGCTCGGGGCTCATATAGAGCGGGCTTCCCACTATCTCGCCGGTCTGGGTGAGACCGAGCTGGGTGATTGTGTCAGTGTCGGAAGGCATGAGCTTGGCGATGCCGAAGTCGAGGATTTTGACATAATCGCTGTCTCCGCCCTTCTCGACCAGGGCGATATTGCTCGGCTTCAGATCACGGTGCACGACTCCCTGCTGGTGGGCATAACCCAGAGCCGAGCAGATCTCGGAGAATATCTTGATGGCTCTCCGCACCGATAGCCTGCCTTTCTCGTCCAGGGTCTCGGAGAGGTTCTTGCCCTCCATGTACTCCATGACCAGGCAATGACGCTCGCATTCATCGGTGAAGAAGTCGAAAATCTTGACTATGTGCCGGTGCCGCAGGTTTCGGTAGGTTTTCGCCTCCTGCTCGAAGCGCTTCACCCTGGTCTCGTCGGAAAGCAGCTCCGAATGCAGTACTTTTACCGCGACAGTGCGCCCGGTCCGGGTGTCCAGAGCTTTGTAGACATTGCTCATGCCGCCCCGTCCGAGATACGAGATCGTCTGATAACGATTGTTCAGGACCGTGCCGATAGCCACCGCATCAGTGCTGCGCGGTAGTCGGGACTGGGTGTCTCTGATGTCGTTGGGAGGGCTGGTCATGTCCGGGGAGGGCTTTTACGGGGATCTGGAGGCCCATATTACATAGTTCCCAATCTCGGGGAAAACTTAGCGTTTTCGGTCGATCGCCTCTTTCCCGCACTTGCTCAGCCGGTGCTCTGCAATCCTTCGGCTACCCCGTTGATGGACATGAGGACCGTGTCAAGCAGGTCGTCCGGCTCCGCCGAGCCGCCGGGACCGACGATCTTGGAAAGCCGCTTCAGACCTTCTTCGCTCCTGCCGGACTCTCTCAGCTCTTTGATGAAACGGACCTGCATATAGCTCAGGGGGTCGATATAGGGGTTGCGCAGCTCGATGGAGAGCCGGAGATATTCGGTATGCTCGAGCAGACGGCTCTGACCGCTGATCGCCAGGACGGCTTCGCGCGCCAGGTCGTATTCCGCCAGGATCCGGGACATGATTCGCTCTTTCAGGTCTCTGTCTTTCACCAGGCTGTCGGCATAGTGACCGGCGATTCTCATGTCCGCCATAGCCAGGGAGGTCTCCACTTTGCTGACCAGTCCCCGGAAAAACGGCCAGCTCTGGTAGAGCTTTTGCAACATCTCGAGATCGCCCTGCATGGCCGTGCCGAAACCATACCAGCCGGGCAGCAAGAAGCGGCTCTGGGTCCAGGCGAAGACCCACGGTATTGCCCTCAGATCGCTGATGGCCTTGCTCCCCGCCGTTCGTCTGGTCGGTCTCGAGCCCAGGCGGAGCTGGCCGATCTCGTTGATCGGCGTGCATTCCTGGAAGAATTCGACGAAGCCGGGCTCCTCGTACACCAGGCTGCGGTACTCGGCAAAGGCTTTCTGGCTGAGACGCTCCATGAGCGCAAGCCACTCGGGCTCGTCGATGCCTTCTTCCCTCTGGCGGCTCTCAGCCAGGCTCGATTCGATCACGGCTGCGGCGAGACGCTCGAAATTGCCGACGGCAATTCCATGCAGCGAGTACTTCGAGCTGATCACCTCGCCCTGCTCGGTGATCTTTATCCTCCCTGATACTGTTCCCGGTGGCTGAGCCAGGATCGCTCGATGGGTGGGGCCGCCCCCTCTGCCTATGGTGCCACCGCGTCCGTGGAAGAGCCGGAGCTCGATGCCGGAGCGCTCCGCCAGCTCCACAAGCCGCTTCTGGGCCTGGTACAGCTCCCAGTTGGATGTTACGATGCCACCGTCTTTGCCACTATCGGAATAGCCGATCATGATCTCCTGGAGATTGCCCCGGCTGGCCAGGTAGTCTCGATAGACAGGCATGGCAAGCAGGGTCTCGAAGAGCTTCGGTGCCTGGCGCAGATCGGTGATCGTCTCGAACAGAGGGACGATGCTAATGCTTCGCTCCGGGTGGCGAGACTGATCGTAGACCCCGCATTCGTGGGCGAAAAGGAGAATGGCCAGCAGATCGCTTGGGCTTTTCGTCATGCTCACGATATAAGTGTCCAGGGCTTCTCTGCCGTAAAGGCTCTCCAGTCTGGCCATGGTCCGGAAAATCTCGATGGTCTCTCTCGTATCGTCGTCGAAAGGCAGCTCGGCAGGAAAGATCGGCCGTCTGGACCTGATCTCCTCGCTCAGCCAGGCGAGCTTGTCCTCCTCGCTCAAAGCGGCATAGCCACCGGCGATGAGACCGAGCTCTCTGCTGACCACATCCAGGGCCTGGAGGTGCCTGCTGCTGTGCTGCCGGATATCGAGCTTGGCCAGATGGAACCCGAAGATATCGACCATATGAATCAGGCGGTCGAGACGGCTCATGCTCGCCTGGCAACCGATCCGGGTAAGAGCGTCCCTGAGCAGATAGAGCTCCGCCAGGAATTCATTCTTGCTCTTATAGCAGGGGCTCTCGTCAGGGGCGCTGGCCAGAGTGCGGCGCAGCTTCTCCTGGACATAGAGGAGCTTGAGGCGGAATGGCTCGAAGCGGTAGCGCTGGTAGTAGCGCTCGTGGATCTCGGGATATTCCTGTTGATCCAGTTCCAGAGAAGCGAAAATCGTTTCGGCCACCGGTACCACATTTGATGAGTGGCTGACCTGATTGAAGAGGGACTCCAGGGAGTCGACGTATTTCTTCAGGATGACCTGGCGTTGGAGCTCGAGAGTCTTGACCGTGACTGCCGTCGTGACATAAGGGTTGCCGTCGCGGTCGCCTCCGATCCAGGAACCGAATGTGGTGAAGGTCATCGGCTCTGTCTGCGAGGCTCCCAGATCTCGGTATCGTTGAAGCAGCTCCTGGTGCACCTCCAGGATCGCGTCGATGACCACGCTGTCGAAAAGATAGAGACCGTATCTCACCTCATCGATAACGTCGGGCTTGAAATAGATAATGTGGTCGGAGAGCCAGAGAGATTCCACAACCGAGCAGAGGCGCTCCTCTATTTGCTCTTGCTCTCTGCGGGTCAGGGGAGGATGGTCCCTGAGATAGAGCTGTCTTGCCATCTCGAGCTGCTTGACCAGCACTGTGCGCCGGGTAATCTCGGTGGGGTGAGCCGTGAAAACAATCTGGATATCGAGATCGGCGAGTATGTCCTTGAGCCTGTCTTTGCTCTCCGGATCGAGATCGGCGAACAGGGCATCGAGGGAGCCCGTCTGGATGCTATCCGGATTGTCCGTCTCCTTCTGGGCTCGTCTTCTCAGCCTGTGATTCTGCTCGGCCATATTGATCAGGTCGAAATAACAGAGGAAAGCCTTGATCAGCTTGCCGGCGGTCTTCATATCGACCCTTGCTGTGATCTCGGCGAGCCTGGCGCCGAGTTCCTCGGCGGTGTCGCGATTCTCCGGATCGAGACGGTGGATGGATTTCGATATGGCTCTTATCTCCTCGACCAGAGCCAGGACATCATCGCCTTCCAGTCTCGCTATCGTCTCGCCAAGCATGAATCCCAGTCGCCTGACATCGTCTCTTAGCGGTTTGTTTCTCTCCAGCAGGCGGCTTTCAGCTTTTACCACGGCAACCTCCCCTCGTTCAGTAATCAGCGCAGTCCGGCTTTTCTCTGCCGCTCTTCCCAGTCTCTCAACTTCTTCACCGCTTTGTCGAAATCGGAGCTGTTGGCGAAGAAGCTGTGCGCTCCATCGTTTCGATCCGGGTCCCGGACATAAAAGATGTAATTGGTCGATGCTGGCGCCAGAGCGGCTTTCAGTGAAGAAAGCCCGGGATTGCCGACCGGCCCCGGGGGGAGTCCCCGGTACTTACGAGTATTGTAAGGTGAGTTCAGTTCGAGATCGCTCTTGTAAACTATACCGTCATCTTTCCACTTGCCGGCCAGCTTGGATGCATAGACCACTGTGGAGTCCATGCTCAGCTTGATTCCTTTGCGCAGGCGGTTATAGATTACCGAGGCCACCAGGGGTCTCTCCGAGGCGAGCTTGGCCTCGGTCTCGATCACCGAGGCGGTGGTTACCACCTGGTGTGCCGGCATCGACGCGGCCCGGGCGATTTTCTCCAGATGTCTCGACCAGACGCTCTTGAAGCGCGCTACCATGGACCGGACCAGCTCCGGCGCGGTGGTGTCCACCTGGACGAAATAAGTGTCCGGGAATAGATAGCCTTCGAGATTGGCTGCTCCGGGGTCGATGTCTTTTATCGAGGACGGATCCTTGAGCAGGGCCAGGGCTTCCTTCTCGCTGATTCTGAGTGAGGGGATGCCGGCCATGGCTCTGGCGATGTCGAATATTGTCCAGCCTTCCACCACCGTCAGGCGCCCATGCTCTTCGCCGCCCCGGGCCAGGATCTCGAGGACTTGCAGAGGCGTCACCGGCGAGGGAAATCGATAGTCGCCGGTGCGCACGACCAGTGATGGTTTTTGCAACTTCAGATAGAGCCGGAGGGGCAGTTTGCTCTCTAGAATCCCCTCCTTCTCCAGGGCGGTGATGACATGGTCGGTGGTCTGACCACGGGATACAGAGAAGACCTCCTCACTCTTTCCGTGCGTGTGGCTGAGGCTCAGGCTGTTCCACAAGTAATAGCCAGCAACCCCGAGGGCGGCCACGAGAAGAGAAAACAAAGCGATGAGCAAGCCGAGAAGCCGCCTCATAAGCCGCTATCCAGGGACATTCGCCACTGGTCTCCGTCTTTGAAAAGGAATATCCGAGTTTTCTTGAGGCAGACGGGCTTCCTGCTCCTGGTATCATCGGCGATGCCGGCGATCTTGCCGAGGTCGAAGGTCTCCGGTTCGCGGGCGGCGTAGAAAGGCTTGCCATCCTTCCGCGAGGCGATCACGCGGTCGCCGTCGGTGGTCAGCTCGAGTTCTCCGGAATCGCAGCAGTCAATTGCCAGCCGCCCCAGCATCGCGATCTCGTGGTTCAGGCAGCTTTTGTAATAGTCGGAAGATTCCGGGCGATAGCGGGATTCATCTTTGAGGGCCGGGGCGAAAAGCCTTCGAAGCCTGGCTATGTCGCGCTCGCGCACGGCCGCCAGATAACCGTCCACCAGGCTCCTGATCGCATGCCTGTCGCTTTCGCTCGGCTCGAGCACGGACTGGCAAGAGGGATCCTCGACGATGTTGAAAGCCACCTCCGACTCCAGGCTCCGGTCTTCGCCTTCTCTGGCTGTCATTGTCAGGCTCGCTATCTTCTCTTTTTTCGGCCCGGGCGCACGTCTTTCCAGGAAAACCCTGAGAGCGCCCTGCGGATCGGGGTCGGGTCGGCAACGGACTTTCAGGGTGTTGAGACCGGCTCTCACGCGCTTGCTGACATCTAGGGGCGCCATGACCGAAAGCGAGGGACCGCCCAGAACCTCGCTGCCATTCAACCGAACTTCCTGAATGGTTTTGCATCTACCGGATAGACAGAGCATATACCTCTCTTTCTCGGACGCCATTGCCGGGGTGTTTGGACCCGCGTTGAAAACCGTGAGCAAGAGCAGGAGCGAGGCTGTTCGCATGGCATCAAAAGGTTAGCACGTAAATCGATTTCCTCAGGAACTCATCTAGAATAAAAACGTCTTCGTGTACCGGAAGTTCATTCATGCACAAAAGCCGCACTGCAAGATTTATTTTAGCCCTGGTAGCCCTGGTGGTGATTTTCTGCCGGCCGGTAGCCGTGGCTGCCGATGCGGAAAGACCGGCGACCTCCATCAAGCTCCGGGTGAGCAGAATTGACGCGGGCACGGCAGTCCCCATGATCGACACCGGGGCGATGAAACAGAGCGGCAGCCGGTCTGTTCCTCCGGAATTGTTTCGGGCCTGGCTGGAGAAGAGTCATCCCCGGTTTGCCCTCGGGGCCAGCCGCCTGGGTAGAGACGAGATAATCGTGGTCAAAGGTATGTGGGATCACTCGGCCAAGACTCTTCAAAAGCTCGGCATCAACCACAGGCGCATCGGGGAGGGGGAACTCGACGATTTCGATCTTCGCGACACCCGCCTGGTGATCGTCGATTGCGCCGGCGAGATCGATCGCCGGGCCTGCCAGAAGCTGAGAGATTTCGTCGCCCGGGGCGGCTATCTGCTCTCTACCGACTGGGCTCTCGACAACTTCTTATCCACCACCTTCAATGAATATGTCGTCTGGAACAAGGCAGTCAACTCGAGAGCGGTCTACGATGCCACCGTCACTGATGCCGACCCGGTGCTCATGTCTTACGCGGTCAGCCACGCTCCCTGGAAGCTCGATCGGGAGAGCCATCTGATCCGGGTGGTCAATCGTGACGCCGTCCGTGTGCTGGTGCGGAGCTTCGACCTGGCTGCCGAAGATCCCGACAGGCTTGGTGCCCTGGCAGTCACCTTCCCCTTCGGCCGGGGTCATGTGCTGCATATGCTCGGTCACTTCGACAATAACTCCGGGATTCCTTTCGGGAACAAGCTACCGGACCCGGCGCCGGTGATCAGTATCAGCCTCCGTCAGGCGCTGGCGGCCAACTTCGTGGTGGCCGCCCTGAACGGCATCAAGATCCCTGACAGAATCCGTAACAAGAACTGGTAAGGTGTCTAAAATCCGGTGCCGCCGCCGAAGAGGGCTCTGATTCCGGTATTGAGCAGGGAGCTTCCCATGCTCTGCTGCACCGGGTAGCCGTAGGGGCTGCCATAGGGACTGGTCATTCCATACCCGTAGGGGCTGGTCATGCCATAGCCGTAAGGACTGCCATAGGGATTGACCGAGCCGTACCCATAGGGACTGTAGCCATAAGGACTGCCATAGGGATTGACCGAGCCGTAGCCATACGGGTTGGAGTAAGGCTGACCGTAGGGAGTACCGTAAGGGCTCCCGTAGTAGCCCTGATTGCCCATCATCTTGTTGATCGCGTAAGCGCCCGCTACCGGAGCGGCGACCCCCAGACCTTTGCCCAGGATCTTGCCTATCGTTCCGGCCGCACCTTTGACCATGCTGCCGCCGCCACCGCCACCCGAAGAGCCGTCGTCGAAGCTGCCCTGCTGGGCGCCCCACTGCGAGCCGGAGTCGCCTGACGAGCCCGGTGTCCCGGCCGATCCGGATAGACCCTGGAGATAGCTTCCCGGAGGCTGGCTGCTCTCAGTCCCTGTGCCAGGGGACACGGATTCGCTCTTCTGCGCGTTTCCGAAATAGGTAGGTTGTTGCTGGTAATTCTGCTGCTGGAAATTTTGCTGGTAAGCAGGCTGTTGATAGCCCTGTTGCTGAAAAGCCTGATTGCCCTGATCGTAGCCGTAGCCTTGCTGCGCCGTAGCCGCCCGCTGGCATACCAGAAAAGAGGCAGCCAGAGCCGTCAGGGAAGCAATAACGAGTTTCATTGGTGGAATCTCATTAGTAATAAGCTCAGAATAGTCTTAGCATCCGGGGATGTCAATAGAGGAATGGGTTTAGGATATGGGCGTGTCTGATCAACCCGGGGAGACAATGAACCAACAACTTAACGCCCAGGCCATGCAGAGCCTGAACGAAGCGGACAAACTCACTGCCAAGGCGAAATTCTATTTCGATCACGATCTCCTGGAGAAGTCCCTTGGTTTCTACCGTGAAGCCCTCGAGAAGAGGGAGGCGGCGCTAGGCGAAGAAGAAGCCGGAGTAGCTGATCTTCATTACCATCTCGCCCTGGTCAATATGGAGCTGGAGCGGTTTGATAGAGCCCACGAGCATTATGACAGGGCTACGGCGATCTACGAGAAGCTCTATTATCCGGAGCACTTCGCCCTGGGCCCGGTAGCTTCCAGTGAAGCCACCTGCTTTTTGCGCGAGGGCAAGCTGGAGGACGCAGAGAAAGCCTGCCTCAAGGCCCACGGTATTTTCGGCAAGACGCTCTCCGGTGAGCACAGGCTCGCCCTCGAGGCCGCCTACAAGCTCGCCACCATACAGAGGGCTCTAGGAAAAGGAGCCGATGCTCTGAAGTTGTTCCAGAGAGTGATGAAAGCGGTCGACACGCCTCTCGGACCCCTGGAGGAGTTCAAATTCCTGGAGGCGTTGATCCAGGAGGACCAGGGAGCCGCCGAGCCTACCGAGAAAGCATACAAAGAAGCTATCGACCTTTTCGCCAGGCGCCGGAACCTCTCGAGGCTGGCTGCTTGTCTTGAAAAATATGGCGAGTTCTTGAAAAAACAGGGTCGCGACAGGGAAGCCGAGCCGGTTCTCAAACAAGCCGAATCCTTCAAGGAGCAGGGACGGGGACTGTCTCGCTCCCAGGACATATTCCCCTCGACATTGCTGAGGGCCTGATCGAAGCTCGCCGGCCTACTGATTGAGACCTTCCGGAAACTCGGCGGTGCTGGCGGCGGAGAATGTCATCTGCGCCGGCGGTCCGAGACCGGGCACGCCTCCTATCCAGGGAATCATGCTCATATCCATGAACGGACCGATGGTATAAGTGGCGTCCACCCTGTACTCATAAGTGTTGGCGTTGGGATCGGCTGTACCGGTAATCGGTGTGTTGGTGGCGAATTGAGTCACTGGACCGCCACCATATGGAGTTGCGACCACCGAGAGATTGATGCCGCTGCCCCCGGCTCCGCCGACTCCCTGGAGCTTGGCGAACTGGCCGAAGCCGCAAGCCTGGAAATAGTTGCTCTCGGTCTGCACGACATTGAGAGCCTCGGTGAAAGTCGCTTGAGTACCGGCCCTGCTTGCGCACTGCTTGGCGGCAAGATAGGCTGTGCCCACGCCGCAGGCGAACATGATCAAATTGATGAGCGGAAACAGTATGACCAGAAAGAAGATTATCAGCGCCGGTGCGAATTCCGCTGCCGCATGACCTGAACCTCTCTGATTTCTCAGCTTGCGTATGTGCACAGATACACCCCCCCGGGTCGATCGCCTGATTCAAGGCCCTTAATTCGTTTATACCATAGAGATAGGAAGACGAACCCAGAAGCTGTGTCGATCCGCTCCTTCCTTCTCGTTCAGAGTGAGGGTGCCGTGGTGCAGCTCGATGACATGGCGGACCATATCCAGATTGATCAAGCCGATACCGGTCATGGTCCAGTCGTCTTCGGGGTCGATGACCTGGCTAGCTTCCCTGTCGGTATCCCGGACATAGGAGACCGTTACGTCGGCCCAGCCGTCGGCGTCGCTTGCTTTGACTTCGATGGAAGATTGATCCGCGGCCCTTGCTATGGCAGCCCGGACGATATTGGCGAATACCTGCGGAAGCCGCTCGTCATCAGCGCTCACATTGATGCTCTCGATTTTCTTGTCCAGGGTGATTCCGCGTTCTTCCCCGAAAACTTTCACCATTTCCAGGGATTGCTCGAGAAGAACGCCGAGATCGCAACGGCGAGGCTGGATGACTATCGTTCCCGATTCATAGCGCTCGAAATCGAGGATGTTGTTGATCATCAAGGTGAGTCGCTTGCAGTTCCGCTCGGCGATCACCACCACGTTGCGCACGCTGTCGCCGAGCTTGGTCAGCCTGCCCGACTTGAGTATGGCCAGAGCGCCGTTGATCGCCGTAAGCGGCGAGCGGAGATCATCGGTGACCCGCTTGATGAACTGCTGTTTGAGGGTGTTATATGATTCGCGGTCCCTGGCATCCGAGATGATCAGCACTGTCCTGTCACCGTTGCCCTCGCATTTCTCGGCCTGGATATCCACCGGAATGACATCGCCTTCCGAATGTCTCGCCAGTCCCCTGACAACGCTTTCCTGGCTGGCGGCGATGAGATGTTGGAGGCTGTTATCTTCTCTGTCGAAGGAAAGCAGGGTGCCGATCTCGGCTTTCTGAATCTGCTCCAGCGAGCGGCCGAGCATCTGGGTGGCTCGCTTGTTGGCGAGCTCGATTCCATCCGGTCCGACAACGAGGATTCCGGCGAACTTGTTGGCAAACAGTGCTTTAGACAGCGGGTCCAATTAATCTGTCCTGTTGCTGGATCAAGAAATTGTATATCAAGCGCCCGCCGCTCGCCTCAATGACAACCCTGCCTGTTATTGCTGCTCGTGGAACTCGTTCTGATGTCTGGCGCTCTCGCTGACTTCGTATTCCTTGAGAAGGTTGTCCGCCTTCTCCTGATACGACCTGGCGGCTGTCTCCCGACCAGTCTGGGTGAGGAAGTCGGCATAGCTGTTGTAGAACTCAGCCTTCTCGTACTTCGGTATCTGGCGGCATTTTTCCGCCAGCTTCATGGCTCCGAGGAGATTAGGCTCGGCCTTCTCGAATTCGCTGCGGTCTCTCTGCCACTGCCCGAGCTTGAGAAGCGCCCGGATGTATTCCGGCGAATCCACCAGAGCTTTGCCCTGGGACTCGGCGTAGAGCTTGCAGATCCGGACTGCCTCCTCATAGAGCTTGAGCCTGTTGACCAGCTGAATGCGGTCGACTTTGCGAAGGCATTCGGCGTACTGGAGCTTGACACTGGCAAGCCCGATGAAGCGATCGCTGTACACCTCGGTGAGGACTTTGTCTGCTTTGCCCAGGAGCCTCGCCTCCAGCTCGTAATCCCTGACCGCGTCGAGGCGCCTGGCCATCTCGACTATGGCCAGCACGGTTCCGGCGAAATTGAGATAGGGGTCGTCCCGGAAGTCCTTCGGATCTTTCCCCTGTTTCCTGATCTGAGCGATCCGTTTCTCGGCATCCTCGATCTCTTCCAGGGCATTAAGGGACCGATTGCGCCAGCGCTCCTTGTCGAGCTCCATAATGGTGGTGACACCCAGCTCCTCCTGCTTGGTCATGCCGAGCATGGAGTAGGCCCTGATTTGTTTTGAGAGAGTCTCGATGAGCTTGTCATAGTTCTCGTGCTCGTCGCCGAGGTTGCGGGCATCGGCCACGGCCCAGTCAAGGACGGGAAGGGCGGCGGTGTACTGCTTGTTCTTGATGAGCCAGTCCGAGATCGACATCAGGGTCTGCCACTTTAGTTTGGCCAGGGGGGTTCCGGGATCCTCGGCGGGTCCCGGAAAGAATGCCAGGAAAGAGAAAACCACCAGAATCGCCACTGTCGAGAAGGCGCCGAGGACGCGAGCATAGTTTTTGAGGCGGTATCTGCTCCGGCGTGCAGGACCCCTCCTCTGCGTGCCGCCTGTGACCCTTGGGATCTCGCCGGTGACTCTATCCGCCAGGCGCATGGCGATGGTGCCGCCATCGGTGACTGCCGGTTTGATTTCGTGCGGCTCCGGGAGGTTTTCCAGAAGCTCCGCCACCGACTGGAAGCGGTCCCTGGCCTTTTTCTGGAGACAGGTCATGATCGCTTCTTCGGTCCGTTTGGAGATAGTGAATCCGGAGATCGACTCGTTGATTGGAAGCGGCTCCTCGTTGACATGCATCGACATCGTCTCCACCGGGTTTGCCCCCAGTAGTGGTGGCATGCCAGAGAGCACCTCGTACATGACACAGCCGAGAGAATAGATGTCCGAGCGCTGATCGAGCTTTTCGGCGGCGCATTGCTCGGGGCTCATATATATCGGACTGCCGAAGACCTCGCCGGTCTGGGTGAGAGCTTGCGAGACTTCGCCGTCCAGGGGCATTATCTTGGCGATTCCGAAATCGACGATCTTGACGAGGATGGATGAGTCTTCGTCGGATGTCAGAACCAGGTTGCGAGGCTTCAGATCGCGATGGATTACTTGTTTCTTGTGAGCGTGCATAAGCCCTTTGCAGATCTGCCGGAAGATCTCCAGGGCCTCGTGTTCGCTTACCGCCCCGCTCGAGTCGAGAACCTCGCCGAGGGTTATGCCTTCGAGATAATCCATGACCAGGAACGCTTTATTTTCTCTGGTGATGCCGAAGTCGTGGACAGTGATGATATTCGGATGAGACAGGCAGGAAGCCAGCTTCGATTCGTGCTGGAAACGCTGGAGGCTTGTAGGATCGGTGAGGAGATGCGGGTGCAGCACTTTGACGGCGACGATTCGATCCATGTACGTGTGCCGGGCCTTGTAGACCGTGCTCATACCTCCGTGACCGATCACGGATATAATCTTGTAGCGCTCGGCGAACTCCTTACCGACCAGAGCATCTCTTTCGGCATCAGCCTGACGCTGTCGCTTCTGGTCCGGATCGGGATCCGTTGTGCTGTGCATAGCGCTCCTCTAGAACTCGAGGTATATGACCTTTTGTACCACGCTGATAGTACGGGACCTCTCTGCGATGAAGTCTTATAAGACTACCAGAGCGATCGAATTCTTCTCCGGGCTCGGCGCCTTCTCGCAAGCGGCGCGCGGATATGACCTGGACGTGGTGACCGCTTTCGATCAGAACAGCCACGCCAATCGTGTGTTTTTCGAGAACTTTTCGAAAAAGCCGTCGAGCTTGAATCTCGAGTCGATAAGCGCCGACATGATCCCGGAGTCCTCTCTGTGGTGGATGAGCCCTCCCTGCCAGCCCTATACCAGAAGAGGAAACCGGCTGGACAGTCGCGATCCCAGGGCTCGCTCCCTGCTCAATCTCATCGATCTCATACCTGGCTGCCTGCCTGCTCAACTGATCGTCGAGAATGTCGAGGGCTTCGAGCTCGGCGAAGTCTTTGCCGGTCTCCGGGAAACACTCAGTGCTTGCGGCTATGAATCGAGGCTCGAGCGCATATGCTCTACCGATCTGGGTGTACCAATGCTGAGACCGCGTGTTTTCTTGCTGGCTTCGCGTTCCGGACCGATCGCTCCGCTGGAGCCCCATCGATTTCGAGACGGCAGGCGGCTTGTCGACTATCTGGTCGATGATGCCAATCCCTCGCTTGTTCTCCCTCCCGAGATTCTGGAGCGGTTTCACCCGGTTCTCAATATAGTCGACCCCCTGGAGGAGGATTCGAGCCGCCTGATCTGCTTCACCAGGGGTTATTACAAATGCCGGAAAGCAAGCGGCTCTTTGATTCGCCTGCCGGATGGCCGGGTGCGATTCGTGAGTCCCGTTGAAATTCTGGCACTCCTGGGTTTTTCAGGAGAATATTCCTTCCCGGAAGATCTTTCCCTCTCGGTTCAATACCGTCTGGCTGGGAATTCGGTGGATGTCCGGGCAGTTAGCATGCTTCTTGCCAGTCTGGGCATATCCCTGAATGAGGGGTGAGAAGGAGGGCTGCCCTTTGGACCTGGATCGCGATGGCAACTGGATCTCGTCGTTGCGGCGCGGCCTCGACGAGGTCAGTCATGACCGCTGCGACGCGAGTCAGGCAACCGCCATCGCCACCTGTATTGAGGAGTTGGCGGCAAGACCGCTCTCACTTACACCGGAGCAAGCCGGTAGGCTGGGGCGAGGCTTTTCGGAAGAGCAGGTCCTCCATGCTCTCGGCGCCGAGTTCGTGATCACGGCTCTCATAGCTCTTGCAGCCGTGGCCAGGCATAGACCCGAGCTTCAAGAAAACGAAGAGCAATGCGAGATCGATCTGGAGGCTCTCGCCGCGAGAATCGCCGAAACCAGCGGCGGTGCCAGCGGCTCCCTCTCCGAATTCATGTTCGCCGGCACGGGCAAACGTCCCACCATAATCATCGGACTGGCGGACACACTGGTCGGCATCGCCGAGGCTCTTTTTCACGACGCCCGGGTAGGATGGCTGATTGCCGATCTCAATAAGGGAACAACCAGGCAGTATGAAAAGGACGGCAAGCGGATAGTCGAGGTGCGCTCCCGGGAGACCCTGATTTTGCCGGTCTGGGAGGACATCGTCGAGTTCTGCCAGAGCATGCCTGTTGACGCCTGCCGCAAGCCGCTAATCACTATCGTCAGGGAAACATCTTTGAGCCGCGAGATTCTGGAGGAGCATCTCGGACACGTTGTTTCGCCGCCCGGGCGAGCCGTACAGTCGCTTATCCAGGAGTGGCCGGAGCTGCTGACTCTCAATTTTCTGGTCACCTCCGGCAGTACCGCCTTCGATCCCGACGAGCTGGCTAGAAATGTCCGCGTACGCAGAAAGAACATGGCTGCGACGATCCTGACCGGAATCAGGCTCGATCGGGGCCTGGGTTTTTGAAATATGATAATATTTCGTCATGGAAAATCTTCCGGATAAGACTCCCGAGAAGCAGGAGAACACAGCGGTAGGGATCGCCAAGGTCCTCGGTCTCATCTGCGTGAGCCCGCTTCTGATCATTTTCGGCTCGGTGACTCTCATCGCTCTTGCCGGCATACTTTTCGGCACCATGCACGAGGTGGCTCCCTGGATCATTCTGGCTATTTGCGTCTCCAGTCTGATGCCTGCCATACGCGATCGCATCTCGGGCAAGAAAGAGCTGCAAGCCATGCAGATTCAACTCGAGGCACTGCGGGCAGAGCTCGCCGAGACCAGGCTTCAGATGCTCGAGCTCGAGGAGGGACACAGGTTCGACAGGACCCTCGAGACCAGCGCCACCGAGAGCAGCCCTGCTCTGGAGATGAAGAGCGAAAGCTAGCAAGAATATGAACTGCTCGGCGGTTGACAAGACGCCGCCGTAGAGCGGTGAGGTCGGGTGCTTCGCCATTGCCCCTCTCGATCTGGCTCGAGGAGGCGGCTGCGAAAATATTCGTATATAGAACCAGCCCGGTGCCTTCGACGAGCATCACTGCAGGCAGTACCACATTCCGACCGCCGGTGTCTTTCCTCAGTCGCCGTCCGGGCTGTAATCGAAATCTTCCTCGATCCACTCCCAGGTCTGCTGGTCCAGGTCCGGCAGCTCATCGATGTCCACCAGGCCGCGGCGCAGGGCCTCGCATACTATGCGCGTGCGAGGGTTGAAAATCTCCATGCCTACCGATTCGCGCAGATGACTCTCATGCCCTCGGACCAGTTTGCCCAGGAGCATGGAAAGGCGGTTCTGGACGCCGCGCACGCTGATATGCCTGCGTCTGGCGATAGCCCTGTCCGTCAGTCCCACTGCTATATCCAGCAGGGTCTCGAATTCCGAATCGCTCAAGGACTGATCTCTGGACTTGAGTCGTTTCTGAATCCCCTGGACCACCGGATCGATATAGGGATCCCCGTTCAGAAGGACTGACCTGACCGCCTCGGCGAGTTTGCTGTCCGATTCGCCTTTGAGCAGATAACCGTGAATCGCCTCATCAGGAACGATTTTTCCCAGGCTCCTCACATAGGTCTCGCGGTGATACTGCGACCAGAACAGAATCCTCGCTCGATCGTCTCGAGACCAGATCTCTTCGGCCGCCTTGATACCATTGAGCTCGGGCATGGAGATGTCCATGATGATCAGGTCCGGGCTCGAGCTGCAGGCTATTCGCATGCCTTCGGCGCCATTGGCGGCCTCGCAGAGCTCCAGATCTTCCCCGAATTCTCCGGTCAGCACCTCCCGGGCATACTCGCGCAGAGCCGGCATGTCTTCGACAATCAGGATGCTGACCATGAGCCTCAGACTACTACGGCTTCGACGTCGCTTGCCGAGAGGACCAGTTGAAGGGTCTCGGCTTCTTTCTTGAGCTCTTCCAGATTGGCGATCAGGGAGCCGATGGAATATTGATCGAGAAAGAGGCTCAGCGATTTCTCTTCGCCCGCCTGTCTGTAGGATATGGTCAGAAGGCTGTTGATGAGACCGGTGATCGACTGGCTTTCCAGGTCGGTTCTCTCTTCGTCGGTATCGATCTCCACCGGTGTCATGCTCGTCTGGAACTGGCATCCCGAAAAGACCCGCTCTCGCTTGTCCAGGGCTAACTGCGCGTGGGCGCAGAACCAAAGCGGATAGCAAGCGGTGAGCTCGTTGAGACGACGCTCGATCTTCTTGAAATTGCCCTTGCCGAATTCCTCGTTGAGGATCTCGTAAGTCTCGACAATGGCTCGGACGGCGTCCTCGGTTTCGATCTCCTGTTTGAAGCTGTACACGTGGAGGTTGATCACCAGATAGGTGAGCTCGGCCATATACTGAGCAGGTCGTTTGCCGTTCATGTCGGGATCGATCAGCCTGGCCGCAATCAGATCCGGATCCGCGGACATATCCATGGCTTCCAGGTCGCTTATCAACAGACGAAAGTCGGGGTCGGTCATGCTGTCCAGAAGGGCGATGGACTCGATCTGGGCGTCCGAAATCTCTTGGCTATACATGAAAACTGATTCCAGAAAAGGGTAAGAGGAGGCGATCATAGCACTGCAGCCCATCTCTTCCAAAGAAAATGCCGCCCCTGGTAAAGGGCGGCTAGTATGCCCCAGAGCTGGTTGTGAAACCGCCGGGCCATTGAAAACGAACCTATTCAGTTGTCAGTAGTTTTATCATGCCCGGGGAAATCGGCAAACTAACAGCGTTTCTGTAAGCCAGGCTACAGATTGGCCCTTGACTTTAAAAGATATCCGCGGTGCTCTAAAAATCTATGCGCTGAATATTCGTTTGATATGCAAAGCATGCTCGCGGCAGCGTATTCGAGTTTCCATCAGTGGTTCAGTGGCTGTTTAATGTATTCGACATGTTCGACCTGCGTATAACTGGCACCCTTGGCAATACCAGATGGACAACACTTAAATGTCTATTGGGGTACTTCTCGGCGGCGAAAAACTTGCTAGACTATTCAATGTTAACGGTGAGTGCACACCAGTTGAGCACTTCGAGCCGAGGGGCCTTGCGGAAACGCCAGGTGGCGCTATCCGGAAACGGTAGCAAGCGAGCCCGCGCTACGTTGAATTCTGATTACGGCGTGGCGAGATACTTGGTTCATGCGAATGAGCCTGTCAGAAAGTAGCAAATACGCCGCTCGAGAGCAATCTGAGCGGTGTTTTTGTTTGTCATCGCATATGGTGACATTGCTGTGCGAGCAACTCGCTTTCTATATATCGGCCCTCGCCAATGGTGGCAGAGTACCGAAGACCTTCGACTCGAGCTCTTCGATCAGGGCTATCGCCTCGCCCTCGGCGTCACAGAAGGCGGGCGCAAATGTCTGCCCTCTGCGGCAGGGATATCCTTCGCCTAGCTGCTGCCGGGGTCTGTCCGGATCAGCCCTTGCTTCCGACCAGGATGATATTGGCGCCAAGCTGGTAAGCCAATCCATTTTCGGGATTTTTCACTTTTCCGTTGGCGTAGAATCCCCTGGAGCCGGTTTTGAATTCTTTTTCGTCGGCTCGGATCGTTCCCCAGACCTTTCCGTCTGAGGTCTTTATTTCGATCGTCAGGAATTTCGGGGCGGCATCGTCTACGGTCTTGGCCACGACAGGTTTCTCCTAGTAAGTCGACACCCTAGTCTACAGGATAAGACCGCATCGAGAAAATAGCCTGAGCATTTTCGGTCGCCGACTGCTAATTCAGTCGTCCCCTTCCTGCTGACCGGGCAGGAAGAAATCGGAAGCTTTGACATCCTTGATGAAATCCTTGAACTCGTCATCATCTTCGGACTTTTCAAGCTCGATAGGCACTGCGTTCTCGGTGATGATCTCCAGGGATGCGTAGATTGGCACCCTGGCCTTGACAGCCAGGGCGATGGCGTCGGACGGCCGGGCGTCTATAGTCCTGATTATGGTCTCGCCGCTCTTGTCGTCGCTCAGCTTCTGGCATTCGAGGTTGATTGCCGCCCGGTAGTCACCATCAACGGTGTCGTTGATCTCCACGTGCCGGACGTTATAGTTGAGGTCCTCGATGACATTGAGCATGAGATCGTGGGTCATCGGCCTGGGCATCTCCAGCTCCTGGAGCGCCCGGACTATGGCATTGGCGTCCGCCGAGTCTATCCAGATGATCAACACTTTGTTGATGGTCGGCTCTTTGAGAAGAACCAGAGGCTTTCCCGACCGGCTCTCGACTCCGATCCCGACCACGGATAACTCTCTCATAATCATCTTCCCGAGCCTCCGCTCACGGTTCTTCTATCTCTTAGTGTATCTCATTTGAGCGCCTCTGTTCGTTTTCTCAAAGGCAGATATCCACTACCGTGCCGGTGCCCTTCTCTGGTGGACGCAGGGAAACCCTGGCACCCAGAATACCGGCACGCTGTTGCATATACTCGAGTCCCCGGGAGCCGTTCCCGATTGCATTGTCGCCGATTCCTACTCCGTCGTCGGCGATTGTGATATGAATGTGACCGTCCCGGCGTCCGATCAGGCAGCGTACTTTCTCCGCCCGGGCGTGCTTTCGGATATTGTTCACCGACTCCTGGACAATGCGATAAATCAGGGTCAGCTCGGTAGACGAGAGATGGTCGAAGTCTTCCGGTCCGAGCTCGCTTCTGAACCTGACCTTGTAGCCGGATTTTTCCGCTCCTTTTCTGAGGACGTCTTCCACTGCCTCGATAAAGCCGAGGTTTTCCAGGACCGCCGGGCTGAGATTGTCCATCACGTCCCGGATACCGGTCATGCTGGCGGACAGCAGCTCGTCGACCTCGGCGGCCAGCCGGTCTTTGCCGGTGGAGTCCTCTGCTTCCCTGAGGCTCTGGAGTTTCTGTCTTACCGCCTTCAGGTCGTTGAGGACCTGATCGTGCAGGTCTCCGGCCAGGACCCGCCTTTCGATTTCGTCTTCCTTGATCAGCTGGAGCTGTGAGCGGATCAATTCCTCGTTCCTGATGGCAATCTCCTGGCTCTGGCTATCCAGGCGATCCAGGGTGTCCCGGTACCAGCGCAGGCACGCCCCAGCCAGTCCTCCACCTCCGACAGCCAGGCACAGCGACGAGGGGCTGGCTGCCAGAGCGAAGAAATGCAGGCAGAGCACCTGGAGGATTATCGAGATCGCCAGAATCTGGGCGCAGGCAATCAGCCTGGATTTCCCGTCGAGTTTGAGCCCTACGAAGATCGCCCCTGCCGCGAAGACGATGTCCAGGAGCAATCTTATCCAGCTATCGCCGCCTGGCGCTCCGGTCGCTGGAGCCGAATATCCGGAGGCGGAGACGAGCATTTTGCTGAACTCGGCGTCTAAGATAGCCAGGCTCTCGCCGGTCAGCCATGCCAGAGCTGTAACAAGGCTCAGGCTGCAAAGGGCAGGAGTCAGTAAGGACCGCCGCTTCAGGAGAGCCATCTCAGTGCGTTTTGAACTTGAAGAGAAGCAGATAGACCCCTGTAGCAAGGAGGAGGCCGTGCAGGCTATTGCCTTCGTCCCGGCCGTCTTCGCCTTTGCGGCCGAGCAGCTCGGCAAAGGCATGCACACCGGCGGCAGTCCCGCTCTCTCCCTTGACTATCGTCTCGAACAGATCTTTCGAGAGCTCGCTGAGGACGGCCCCGACCTCCTTGAGGGTCTCATGCTCGGCGTCGTGATGGACGACAATGCTACCGGTCTTGTAATTGTAAGTTACGTCACGTACTCCTTTGACTTTCTTGAGATGGCTGCTCACATGGTCCATGTATTCCCGATTAGCCTGATGTTCGTGGACCTTGAAACGGGTACGTCCATGGGTGTGGTGCACCAGACCCGGATCCGCCGGCGGCTTGATCGAGCGGCGCATGAGATCCATGGCTCCTGTAAGCAGTATGCCGCCGAGAAAGAGAATCTCGGCGACTTCGACTTCTTCGGCTTCCACCACCAGCTCGAGCATCTCGGTGGCGAGCTGACCGGTGAGACCGGTTATGGAGTCGAGCATCTCGGGATGATCGCCGTGCTCGATGACCATGGAGCCGGTGCGATCGTTGAAGTGCACTCTGTCGACTCCGGGAAGCCGGCTCAGCTCCTCATGGACCCGGCTGCCGTGCCCGGCTCGGGTATGGGCTTTGTGAAGGCGCAGGCGAGTGCGGCCCGGCACGTGATGCTCTATCTCGATAGGCCTGGTGGGCTTCTTCCGAAGTGAAGGCAAGGTCGGCCCTCCTTAACGACTGTTATTTAATGGTAACAGGGCGCCAAATTCTCTTTCAAGCCGTTGCGCTGCTCAGCACCGCATTCAATGCTTCTCGAGAGCTCTGGCTATCCAGTATTCGAGACTGGTCCTGTCTCCGTATCGTCTGACCCAATCGAAACTTTCCCTGGCTCTGGCGGCAGCCCCGCCGAATTGCTGGGCAAGCGCCAGGAAACACCGCGCCTGTGTGGTTTCGTAGTCACTGTCTTTGACGCTCTCGAGCATCTCGTCCGCCTTTCTCTTCCCGTCGAGATAAAGCAGGAAGGGATACGGCCAATCGAGACGGTTGACTCGCTTGATCGATCTGGCAAGAAGCTCGGACTCCTCTTTTTTCTGACCTGCCTGCCTGCGATTCAGAATGGCCAGAACGGCAGCATGACCCGTATAGCGATCCTTCCAGGATACCTTTTCTAGCCAGCTTTCGAGCCGGGCGGCGCCGAGATGTCCCTGACCGGCGCAGAGCGCGGCGCCTCCGTAATTGAGGTTGGCATAGGGATCAAGTGGCTTCAGCTCGATGGCCTTGTTGAAGTCTTTGAGAGCGAGGGCTGCTCTGCCCGAGCGAAAATACGAGACGCCGCGGTTGTTGTAAGCCAGGCTGCTCCTGCTGTCGGCTTTGATGGCGCCGGTCAGATCCGCTATGGCTCGGTCGTACTGTTTGAGCTGGTTATAGGCGGTGCCGCGCTCTATGAGAGCCTGGCTGTTCCCGGGCGACAGCTTGACGGCCTTGCTCAATTCTCTGACTGCGTTTTCGTAGCCGCCCCGGACCAGATATTCTTTGCCGATATCCAGGTGGGTCTCGAAGGCGCCCTTGGCTGTCGCGCCTCTCTGCTCGAAAAGCGTCAGGCTTGCCGCTGCAATTAGCGCCAGGATGGCTATTCGACCTTTGTCTCGAGCTGCTGATAACATTGACAGTCTCCTGGTCTATTTTAGACGTCGAGATTCCCCGGATGCCTGTTTGTAACATTCTGCTCACAAGAACTTCGGACATCCAGGTGTGTATTTTTTTCGGAAGGGAATATCGTAGATAGCGTCCATATGGCTTTTAAGACGGTTCTCCAGCGATAATAGCCCTTCTTGCCGGTTGACCGGAAAGCCAGATGGAGAGCCAGGGATGAGTCCCGGAGAAAAATCATGCAAGGGAGCAGCGGGACCCCGCAAGACGATACAGACAAACGCATCAGCGACGATGCTGCCAAGACTCTGCAGAACATCCTGAACGCGGTCAGAACTTCTCTCGAAGACGAGTTCGCCATTCAGCAGATGGAGTATGACGAGGTCTATGGAGTCGAGTCCGAAGAATTCGAGCGTTATCAAATCCAGGTGGCTGACTGGCTCCGGGACAATAGACTCGTGGATGCCGTGGTCGACATGCTCCCTCTCTCCTGTTTCATGAATGTTCAACGCGATCAAGATCCTCAGCAGTATCAAGAACCGGAACAGCAAGAGCCGCAGCCCCAGTATCAAGAGCCGCAGTATCAAGAGCCCCAGTATCAAGAGCCGCAGTATCAGGAGCCGCAATTTCAAGAAGCCCAGCCAGAGCCGGCACCGCTCCAGGCGCCGGTGCACTCTTATGACGAGCAGTCAACCTCGTACGTCAATATGCAGCCGCCGCCCACTTCAGCCGGGGCATCGTTGCCGCCGGCCTTCTCGCCTCCGCCCCCACCGGAGCCGCAGCCCGCTGCCGCTGTCGGGCAGAATGCCGGCTGGCCGGAGCAGCCCTGGGGACCTCCACCTGGCAATCCGGCGCAGCCGGAGCAACAGAACTCGATCGGGCAAGGCAATCCCTGGGCTCAATCCGACGACGATTCGGGCTGGTACACCGGCGCTGAGCCGGGCGACACGACCCGCAATGCGGAGCAGTCCGATGGCGCTGATGATGCCTCACAATGGAGTCAGCCTCAGTGGAATTCTTCCGTCGAGCCTGCCAGCAGGCAAGGTGGTTTCGAGAGCGGTGGTTGGGCAGCCCTTCAGGAAGAATCCACGGCAGAGCAGGAGGCGACCCCTGCTCAATACGCCGACGCAGCTTCGGCTGCGAGTGCCTTTGCTGCTCCCGCGACTGCTCCAGAGCCGGCTCCCGCGCCCGCGCAAGCACCGGCACCCGCATCCGGCTGGGCCGCCTTAGAGCCGGCGAGAGCTCCGGCCGAGGCACCAGCGCCGGCGACGACATCCGGGTGGGCGGCACCCGAATCAGCACCAGCACCTGTATCAGCACCTGCACCGGCATCCGGCTGGGCCGCACCGGAATCGGCACCGGCATCCGGCTGGGCCGCACCGGAACCGGCTCCAGCTCCAGCCCCGGCTCCAGCCCCCGCCTGGCCCCCGGCTCCAGCCCCGGCTCCAGCTCCAGACCCAGCCCCAATCTCAATCCAAGCCCCAGTCCCAGCCTGGCCCCCGGCGCCTGAGCCGATGCCCGTCCCTGCTCCTGCCCCTGCTCCGGAACCTCAACCAGAGACAGCACCGGTTTTTCAGTCCATTCCGGTGCCCTCTCAAGATCAGCCCACTCAAAAGCAAACTGCGCCTGCCCCGGTACAGGATCCCAAGAAAGGTGAGGAGTCCGAAGAGGACTATACCTACGATCCCACTACAGCCTGGGGTTAGAGAGACATTGCCGTCCGGCACTGATTGATCGCTTGCCTCAAGTCGGCCATTGATGCAAAACGATTGCGCGGGTCTTTCTCCAGAGTCTTGAAGATCATTTGCTCCACCGGCACAGGCAGGCGAATGTCCGGTCTGACCGCCGAAATTGGCTCAGGCCGTACGTTGATATGTTTGAAGATTGTTTTTACGGCATTCTCCGCGGTCAGGGGCGGTTGGCCGGTTATCGCCTCGTACATGACGCAGCCGAGCGAGTATATGTCGGTGCGGGCATCGAGGGCCTCGCCCATGCACTGCTCGGGGCTCATATAGAGTGGGCTTCCAATCAGATCCCCTGTCTGGGTGAGCTCCTGGCTGCCCAGATCTTGTGATGCCACCACTTTGGCTATCCCGAAGTCCACTACTTTGACGAAGTCGTTGCCCTCATCGCTTTTCGTGAGCAGAATATTGCTCGGCTTTATGTCTCGATGTATCACTCCCTTCCGGTGAGCGTGGTCCAGAGCGTCGCAGACTTGCTGGAATATCTGGAAAAACCTCTGTGGCGCGAGGACTCCCTGGCTGAATTCATCTCTGAGGGTTTTGCCCTCGATGAGCTCCATGACCAGGTACGGTACTTCATCCGGTGTCACGCCGTAGTCGTGGACCACTACCAGATTGGGATGCTTGAGTTTTGAGGCTGCCTGGGCCTCTCGCTCGAAGCGCTGGAGGTTGTTCTCTTTGGCGGCAACATGCGGGTGCAGTATCTTGATTGCCACCATGGCATTGGTGCCTTTGTGACGGCCCTTGTAGATCGCGCCCATACCACCGATACTGATTCTGGAAACAAGCTGATAGTGCTCGGGAAGCCGGAGCTTTGTGGTGGTCAACGGCTGTCCATCGATATCTTCGTCGGAGAGCTGGTCGGTGACGAATTGAATCGTACCGTCGCTGCTCATCGCTTCTAGAATCCTGGCCATCTTTGGCGGGGAGTGGTAATTGATCAGGCTCTGAGATACGATCGCCAGGGCCATGCTGGCATTCGGATCATCGGGGAGGGCGTGCCGTCTGAAATTGGCATAGGCCATTCTTCGACGATCGAGCAGAAACTCCCAGAGCCCGGCCAGGCCTTCGGACATCTCCCGGCGTCTGGGCAGCCTGAATTGCGATGCTTTCAGGCTCCATTTCATGATCAGCCAGACATCGAAGAGCACGGAGCCTGCCACCGCGGCGAGGAAGAGAAAGACACTGACATTGCCCCGGGCAGTGACGAGCCGAACGCTGTTGGCGACGAAAGCGTTGATGGAATTGAAATTGAGGGATGCATAGTGGTCGTAGACCACCCAGGCAAAACCGGCCACTGCTACTGTCGCTGCAATTTGCTTCCTCTGACGAAGCAGAAGGGCTATGCCGAGCATCACTGAGACCAGTGCCGTCCAGACCGCATGCCCCACTACCAGGAAGGAAGAGTGAACCAGGTCGGCGGTGGGTAGCCACTGAATCTGGTGATGCCACTGACGAGACTCGTGCAGGAATGCGTCGTTGACTACGCCGAAACCGGCACCGACTGCGGCACCAATGATAAGCATATCGGTCAACCCGAAAGTATACTGCGAGAATCGTCTGGCTCGCCAGAGAAAATAGGCGATAGGAGCCAGCTTTACCAGCTCTTCGATAAAGGGTACCAGGGTGGAGCGTGCCGGGACCAGAAACCCGATCAAAAAGATTTTCTCGATGAGAAGCGCCAGTCCCATGGCGGCCCCGCCAGCGAAAAACATCATGAAAACGGTTCTCAGCGGGATGCTCCTTGTGAAGCAACTGATAAGAATCAGTCCGATTAGAAGGGACATATTGAAGGCGAAGGCTGTAATGCCCTCCGGACCTGTGCTGATCAGAGTCATGCCGAGCCAGCCCGCAAAGCCGAGCCAGAGTACGATCCAGCGAACGGGGACGAGGGTGGATCCGACCGGAATGCTTCCCCAGCTCTTCAAGGTATGTGATTTTTTCTCGAGTTTCACTCGCTGAGCTTGCCCCCGGGAAAGAAGAGCGACTGGGTTGCATTTGTGAAAGCCTCGGTGGCCATGGTCATGCCCTGATCCTGATCGTGAGGAGCGATCTTGGCATTCTGGCATTCATAGAGAACGGTAAGAGCAACATCGTACTTCAGGCGGGGACCCGAGTAGCCGTCCACGAACGAGGCCCGGAGCTCGTCCAGGCTCAATCCCGACCTGGTGTCGCTGAGCTGGCTCTGGGCCAGACCATCGGCCAATCCCGAGTTGGTGGAGACTACGGTCTTCTCGAGTTCGGTATCTTCACCCTCGGCTGTTTTTGCTTTGCCAGGCTTGCGTGATTTCCTTACTTTAGGTGGATCGCCCAGCTCCACGGAAAGAGAGAGCCATGACATGACCGCGAATAGGGCGATCAGAAATCCTATGTCCCCAACTGTCAGTCCGACGTCCATTTTGACTTGCGCTACCGGGTCTTATACTCTTGGCTCTCTAGTATAACTACCCAGTTCATGGAGTCTAACATGCCTGGATCCACCGACTCGAATGCCCGCTACGGCATCCTCGAAAGCCTTGACTTGAAAGGCGAGAAGGAAGGTCCCCTGAACGGCACTGCGTTCGTGGTCAAGGACCTTTTCGATGTCACGGGCTTTCGGACCGGCGCCGGCAACCCCAGGTGGCTCCAGACCCACGAGGAGGCTTCCGATACCGCCCCGGCGGTCTTGTCGATCCTCGATGCCGGCGCCCGTCTTATCGGCAAAACTCTGACAGATGAGTTCGCCTGCAGTCTCGACGGAATTAATGAGCACTTTCCGGTTCCCTTGAATTCTCTCTATCCGGATCGGATCCCGGGCGGCTCCTCGAGCGGCTCTGCCTCCTGTGTCGCCGCCTCGATATCCGATTTCGCCCTGGGCACCGATACCGTCGGCTCGATCAGGGTTCCGGCTGCCTATTGCGGACTCTTCGGCTTTCGACCCACTCATTCGGCTGTGACACTAAATGGAGTGCGGCCTCTGGGCCCGAGCTTCGATACTGCTTGCTGGCTGGCGCGCCGGGCAGAGCTTCTCGAGCGTGTCGGGTCGGTCCTCCTTCCGAGAGCCTCCGCAGGCTCCGGTATCAAGAAAATCGTTTTGCTCGAGTCTGCTTTCGACCTCGTCGATAAGGAGCTCAGGGACGGGACCAGGAACTCGGCTCTCGCCTGTGCGGCCGGCCTGGAGATAGATCCCGGCACCAGAATAGACTGCAATATCCTTGATATCTGGGCCTCGGCCTTCAATCTGATCCGAGGGCGGGAAGCCTGGCAAATTTATGGCGACTGGTTGTGCGCAAACTCCTCTTCGGTGAGTCCAGCGATTCTGGAGCGGCTGTCGGTGGGAGCCATGGTGAGCCTGGACGAGGAGGATCTAGCCCGCCGCATCATCGATGCCTCGAGGGACCTGGTGGACAATCTCCTCCGGGAAGAAAGGGCGGTATGTTTGCCCACCGTCACACGTCTACCGCCCCGGCTCGATTCCAGCGTCGCTACCCTGGCTGCCAATCGGAAGGACAATATAAGACTGACAGTGATTGCTTCGGTCTTCGGTCTTCCTCAGGTAACCCTTCCGATAAAGTTGGACTGCGGGACTGTATTCTCCATTTCCTTTCTCGCTTCCCCCGGCCGGGATCGAGACCTCCTGGCGCTCGCCAGCAGGCTGGAGGCGGAGGGTCTGTGCCGTTCTGGAGAAGCCATATCTTGAGGCATGTCAACAAGCGTCCGGTCAATTTGCAGTGCCCGGGGGACGGCCGGGAATAATGCCATATAATTGCCTCGACGGTATAAAAAAGGTCACGCCGATGAAGTACGTTAACAGACTGCTACTCCTGCTGCCGGTTCTCCTGGCAAGCGCCACTGAGGCGGTCTGCAAAGGATCAGAGAAAATCGAGCGTGTGGAGGAGATCTATTCGTGGAAAGCGGAGCCCAACCCCCTTCTCGATAGTATTTTTGTTGGTTTCAATATCCTGACCGTAGTCGCCATCGTAGTAATGGTCGTCTGTGGCGGTATCTGGCTCTACCAGAGATATGTCCTGAAGAAAGAGAGACCCGCCGGACCCGTGGCTGCCGCCGCAAAGGGTCCTGAGAAATCCGAACCCGAAGCAAAAAAGCCCGATGAGCCTGAAGGCGAAGCAGAGGCAGGCGAGTCGAAGGACGAAAGTCAGGACGAATCTGATGACGACGAAGAATCCGCAACTGAAGAGAAAAAAGACCAAGAAGGATAAGATAGCGGTTTTCGCGGCTCTCTTTCTGGTTGCACCGTGTCTGGTATCATGCTCGGGTTTGCCTGGCGGCGGGGAGTCAGCCGGCAGCCATTACACTAGCAAAGAATGGCAGGCGCAGAGTGACTGGTGGGAGTCTCAAGAGGATGGAGACTTTCTGGTCTATGTGCGCCGTTTCGATAAAGCCGAAGATGTGCTGAAAGTGGCCCTCGCCAGGGCGGAGAAATTCGGTAGGGGCGATCCCAGGCTGGCCCGGAGCATGCGGTCGCTGGCCAGGGTCTATCTGGAGCGCAATGACTACGAGAAGGCGGCTTCGCTTCTGGAGAGCTCGCTGGCAATAAAAGAGAAGGCCGTCGGCCGCTCCAGCTCCGAGGTCGCTGACATCAAGACGGATCTGGCGCTTGCTCGTGCATTGCAGGGAAGGCCGGAGGAGTCCCGAAAATTGTTCGACGAGGCTCTTGCCATCCGGCAGCTCTACGACAACAATCTGGACATGGCCGAGACCATTTATGTGGAGGCAATCTTGCTTGCTCGAACAGGCGACAGAGCCGGTGCCGAGAAGAAATACGATAAGGTCATCGAGATTCTTTCCGAGCAAATGAAAAGCTCCGACTCGGTCCCCTCCACAGCCCTGATCAGTAAGCTCAGATCAGCTCTCATGAGCGAAGTCGATATTCTCAAAGAGATGGGCAAGACCGAGAAGAGCATGCAGCGCAAGGAGCAGTACGATCGCGTGCAGCTCTGGCTTGCTACTCTGGGAGAGACAGGCACCTAAGCTGTCGGTACTATCGAGATTCTGACATGCTCGCCGCTGGGGCTTGGAAAGGTCAAGACACTCATTGAGGCGGCTCGACCATAGTCACTGGTGTGGAATGTCGTCGTCTGAGAGATGCTTGACTCCGCCGGATTGAGGCCGGCGATTGATTTGTAGGACGCAACGATAGTGGGCTCGATCTCTTTCGGGAAAGTCACGTCCGCCAGAACTTCCCCGCCGGACAGATATTTGAGGACAAGTCCATCAGTAGTCGGCTCGAAGTGTATGTCCGAGCAACCGAGCTCCACGGCTTTGCTGATTATGGCACGGGCCAGGGCGATAGTTGACTCGTCCGGGGTGGGCGGTGCGGGAGCTGCCTGTGCCACCGGCTGTGGAGCCGGTGCTGGCTGTTCCTGCACGACTGGCTGAGGAGCAGGAGCAGGAGCAGGAGCGGGAGCCGGTTCGTTAACTGGTTGAGGAGGCGGAACCGGCTGTTCCTGCACGACTGGCTGAGGAGCAGGAACGGGAGCAGGTTCGTAAGCTGGTTGAGGAGGCAGAACCGGCTGTTCCTGCCTGATGGGCTGAGGAGCAGGAGCGGGAGCAGGAGCCGGTTCGTAAACCGGTTCAGGAAGAAGTTCTGGCTCTGGCTCGAAAACGGGCTCCGGCTCGGCTACTGCAGCTGGTGTCCCGGCGCGTGTGAGCTCGAGTGGCGTCAATTCTGGCAATTCCTGCGATGTTTCAGGGAAAGGCAGGGAAGTCTCCTCATCTCCCCATTCGCCGACGTCAGTCGCAAGACCGAGATCGCTCTCAAAAGAGTCTTGGACAACGGCTTCCTCATTTACCAGTTCAGGCTCCTGAATACCGATCTGATCGTCGGCGAGACTCAGCTCGGATTCGACGATCTCTTCCAGGAATGCGAACTGAGAGCTTTGCTCCGCCAGATCTTCAGGTTTTTCTTCGACGATTTCGAGGGTGAGATTGGCCACCATCTCATCTACCTCGGACTCGGATGACGGCTCGAAACTTTCGAATAGGACTGAATCTACATCCAGTTCCGCATTTACCACCTCGACCTGCTCCTCGGTTCTCAGACCGGGTACCGGTCCCTCTTTCGAGACCACCGGAACTTCGTTGGTGGCGGACAGCACTGGAGCCATCTCTTCTTCCTCCGGCTCCGGCTCGGGTTCCGGCTCGGGTTCCGGCTCCGGTTCTGGTTCCGGTTCGGGTTCCGGCTCGGGCTCTGGTTCCGGCTCGGGTTCTGGTTCTGGCTCGGGTTCTGGCTCCGGCTCTGGCTCGGGTTCTGGCTCTGGCTCTGGCTCTGGCTCCGGTTCGACTTGGTCGGCCAGCATGTTGTCCAGCCTGGATGACAGTCCGATACTGAGCTCCTGGGTAGCGGGTCTTTCCGATACCGAGTGATCGCCGAATTCATCTCCCGGCTCTTCTTCTAGAGCGGACAGCAACTCCTCACGGTAAACCTCGGTGTCAGATTCACCGACGACAGCTTCCATCAATCGTGCAGCCAGGCTGCTCGGCTCAAACTCTTCGGCTTCCTTGGCGGTAGGGACCTCGATGTCTTCCTCGTCGTCGAATGCCTCGACGAGCCTTGATTTGAGGGCGCTAAGGTCATCTTCCTGAGTTTCGGTAGTAGTCTCCTCAGGAGCCTCCTCGTCTTCCTCAAAAGCTTCAAGAAGACGAGCCTTGAGAGCACCGAGGTCCTCTTCGTCTGTTTCTGCCGGTGCCTCTTCGAGTGGCTCGGTGACTGTTTCTACAAGAGCCTCAGCGGGAGCCTCTGCATGCTCATCTTCCTCAAAAGCCTCAAGAAGACGAGCCTTGAGAGCACCGAGGTCGTCGTCCTCCGCCGTATCGTCGTCGGCGAAGAGGCTGGTGGGGGACGGACTCGGAGTCTCGGGCTCGGAAGGCACCGGCGCGAAATCCTCGTCTTCATCGTCGTCGGCGAAGAGGCTGGTGGGGGACGGACTCGGAGTCTCGGGCTCGGAAGCCACCGGCGCGAAATCCTCGTCTTCATCGTCGTCAGCGAAGAGGCTGGTGAGGGACGGACTCGGAGTCTCGGGCTCGGAAGCCACCGGCGCGAAATCCTCGTCTTCATCGTCGTCAGCGAAGAGACCGGCAGCGGAAGGGCTCGGGACATCCGGCTCGGCTGCGGCGGCTGTGAACTCCTCGTCCTCTTCTTCCTCTTCTTCCTCTTCTTCCTCCTCGTCGTCGGCAAAGAGGCTGGAGGTGGGATGGCTGGGGATATCCGGTTCAGTGGCGACGGCGGTGAAATCCTCGTCTTCTTCCTCGTCGTCGTCGGCAAAGAGGCTGGAGGTGGGATGGCTTGGGATATCCGGTTCAGTGGCGACGGCGGTGAAATCCTCGTCTTCTTCCTCGTCGTCGTCGGCAAAGAGGCTGGAGGTGGGATGGCTGGGGATATCCGGTTCAGTGGCAACGGCGGTGAAATCCTCGTCTTCTTCCTCGTCGTCGTCGGCAAAGAGGCTGGAGGTGGGATGGCTGGGGATACCCGGTTCAGTGGCAACGGCGGTGAAATCCTCTTCTTCTTCCTCGTCGTCGTCGGCAAAGAGGCTGGAAGGAGAAGGGCTGGGAATTTCATCGGCAATAGAGGCGGCGAAATCCTCTTCTTCTTCCTCGTCGTCGTCGGCAAAGAGGCTGGAAGGAGAAGGACTGGGAAGTTCAGCATCGGGAGCAACGGGAGTGAAGTCCTCGTCCTGGTCGTCATCGTCATCGAAGAGACCGGCGCCGAAACTGCTCGATTGCGTTACCGCTTCTGCGATATCGGACATTTCCTCCGGATCTATAAGTCTTGTCTGCACCGTCTCTTCGGTGTCTTCGCCGGCAGGATGACTGAGACCGGCAAGGTCGTCGTCATCGTCGTAACCGCCACCAAAGAGAGAGTCTATGGTACTTGGACCCGCGTGCTCGGGAGCGATTGCTTCTTCGAGCGCGGGAGCAAAACCACTACCGGCGGTATCAGCGGCTTCTTCTTCTTCTTCTTCTTCTTCCTTGAAGAGAGAGCCGAACGGGCGGGACGAATCACCGATAACGTTGTCTATTACATCCTTTTCGGAAAACCTTTCGAGAGGCTCTTCCAGCCCGGGATCAGGAGGAATGGTATCTTCTGCTCTGTCAGCCTCTTCAGCGTTCCTGCCTTTTTTCCCGAAGAGCGAACCGAATGCTGCCCTGAGTTTGTTTGCGCCACCCTTGATCGACTCCACCGGGGTACTGGAGGCTTCGGACAAATCGACCGTGGGCTCTGTTTCGGGCTCAGTCTCGATCTCCGCGGGCGGGGCCGACTCGAGACCGGCAAGCATGCTTTCGATAGGATTGAGGTTGGGGTCTGTGTCCGTCTCACCTTCGGCGCTTTCAAATATCATGCTCTCGCCGGTGTCAGGACCGCCGTTCGTCGATTCCTCTTCCAGAGGAGCTGCATCGTAAATCGATCGCATCAGATAGTCGAAATCGTCTGCTGTGCAAACAAGCTTCTTGAAATTCGAGGAGCTCAGATGGCTCTTGATGGCGTCGGCTGCGATAACGTCGTCCGGGTCCACCATAGCCACCGAATATTGTTCTCCCTGCTTGGCCACTGGTACGCAAAGGAATTTGCGCTCGATGTCTTCGGGAATCAGCCTGATAAGCTCGTCTTCCGGGGGAGTCGAAGCAAGATTGATGTAATTGACGCCGTACTGAAGCTCGAGAGCGTCTTTGAGCTGTCGCTCGCTCACCAGTCCCATTCGGGAAAGCACCAGGGTGATTCGATCGCCGGATTTCTCTTGCTCTTCCATGGCGCTGGTGAGGTCTTCGGTCGTGATAAGACCGAGATCGATCAAAAGCTCGCCAAGTTCGTTTCCGGTTACGGACATCCGTATTTCACCAGTCTGTTTCTGCTTCAGCTTGAGTCCGAGAGGGCCACTCGAGGCAAAAACGGCTCCAGCGGCTGGACGCCTGCAGCCTTTGTGCCCCTGCTCCTGCCTGTCTAAACATTGTCATTGCCCACCCTATCGCTATTTCGGGCTCCGACCTGCTTGCGATCCGGCGTCCAACGCGCCTCCCGCGGATAGTTTCCGCCCCCTGCATAGTTAAACCCAAATATTCATTCGTATATGTTACTTGATATCAATTTATGAGTTTATAGACAGCAGATATCTTTATGAGACACCTGTTATTCTCTTCAGGATGAAGGAAGTAAAAGCCGTAATCTTTGACTATGGAAACGTTCTCAGCCTGGAGCCCTATCCTGAGGACCACCGGTCCATGGCCGGGCTTCTCGACCTCGAGGTGGAGGTTTTCGTCGAGCTCTACTGGCGGTTCAGAGATGATTACGATCGGGGCACCAGTCCAGCTCATGACTACTGGGGAAAGATCGCCGGGGCTGCCCGCCGTGAAATCGACCCCGTTTCTCTGGCCGAGCTGGTCAGGATCGACGTCGAGAGCTGGAGCCGCCCTCGTCCGGAAATGATCGCCTGGCTGGCCTCAATCCAGGAGCTGGGGATCAAAGCGGGACTGCTCTCGAACATGCCGGTTGATCTGAAAGAGAATCTCCACGGGAGCTGCCAATGGTTTCCCCGATTCGACCACGCCACTTTCTCCTGTGACCGGAAGTGTGTCAAGCCGGAGGAAGCGGTTTACCGTTGCTCGATTGCAGGAATCGATGAGGACGAGGAGGAGATCCTCTTTCTCGACGATCGTCAGGTCAATGTCGAAGCTGCCATCAAATGCGGTATTCATTCCCTGCTCTTCTCGTTCACTCCCGAGTTCTTTCAAGAGGCTGAAGCACGTTTCGGATTGCCTTCCCTGGCGTTGAAATAGAACAGCCCGGTCTGAGACCGGGCTGTTTCGATTATGAGGCTTTGTTTGAAGGTCTACTGGACGCCCAGAAGCTCCACTTCGAAGACCAGGGTGGCACCGGGCGGGATCACTCCGGCGGCGCCTCGATCGCCGTAGGCGAGATTAGCCGGGATGGTGAGTTTGCGCTTGCCGCCGACTTTCATGGTGGCAACCCCTTCGTCCCAGCCTTTAATCACTTGACCGCGGCCGATTGAGAACTGGAATGGCTGTCCCCGGTCAACCGAGCTGTCGAACTTGGTGCCGTCGGTGAGCCAGCCAGTGTAATGAACCGAGACTGTCTGGCCGGTCTGCGGGCTGGCACCATTACCGACTGTGATTTCTTCGATCTGAAGACCGCTGGGAGTGGTTGTTGCATTGGACATTGGTTGACTCTCTCCTTGTTGATTCTCTTCCGGTTTTTTTTCTTGCGCCTGTGCCGCTTGCTCGCCGCCCGATTGGCTGTTAGCCTCCGGCATTTCAGTTGATGCCTGCTGGCTCGAGCATCCGGGCAGGCAGAACATCATGGCGAGAAAAGATCCACAAATTGCAAAAGTCTTGAAGATAGCCAGGCTGAGCCGATTATCGCGCCCCCCGACCGGGAGTCTATGCAATTGTCTTGCGCTGAAATTCATTCTGGTTCTCCATCTAGCTCGATTTTGTTTGTGAATGTGCCATGATAACGCATGTTGGCCGATTCTTTATTAAGCCGAGCAGAAGTTCAGCAGATGGTCCCCAGTATTGAGCCCGCGCGATGGATAGCCGATCGAATCGAGCAACTTGTCCGAGAACGCTCCGGCAAGTCGCTCGATACGCCCAGGCTCATCCTGGGCATCGCCGGTCCGCCAGGGGCGGGCAAGAGCACTGTCAGCGGTCGTGTCCGGGAGCTGCTTTCCCCGGCGCTATCCGAGAAGACCGTGGTGGTACCCATGGATGGATACCATTTCGAGGACGATTACCTGAAAGATATTGGCTTGCACCATCTCAAGGGGGTGCCCGAAACGTTCGACGCCGGAAGCTTCGTGAGTCTTATCGCCAGGCTGCATGACAATAGCGACGAGCCGACGCGCTTTCCTGTCTTCGACCGATCTATCGAGTCATCGATAGCCGACGCCGGTCTGGTGTCCCCGGAGCACACGATCGTGCTGGTGGAAGGCAATTATCTTATGCTCGAGCGCGAGCCCTGGCACCGATTACGGTATTATCTCGACGAGGTCTATTATCTGGACGTCCCTCTCGATGTATTGAGAGAACGGCTGATAGCCAGGCATATGGAGGGAGGCAGGGACAGATCGGCAGCTGAGGCCAAGGTCGAGGGTACCGATATGCCCAATGCCGCTCTGGCGGCAGAAAGCGCGCATCTATGCCAGAAGATTCTCGATAACTACTGATCGATGCTCTCAACCTACTGCGTCTTTGATCGATGCCCGGGCAGCGAGGTTTTTCCGGGTGGCGTCAAGAACCTCCAGCTCCTCCTCCAGGCGAGTCTTCGTACAGTCCATCTCCAGGAGCTCTTGCTGGTCGCCGGCATATCCGTAGAAATTCGAGGCGATCCAGAAAGAGAGCTCTTGCGGGTCCGATGGTATCTCGTTTTCCAGGGACACCTCTTTGTCCACCAGTTTCGATGAGAGATGCAGAATATGCTCCAGAACCGCGTGCAGCTCTGTGACCAGGTGTTTGCATCCGCGTTTCTTGACTCTGTCGTCGAAGTACTCGACATGGGCGACCAGGTAAGGTTTGCGCTTGACCACCGCCAGCACCCGGAAGCGTCTTTCGCCCAGAGTGAGTATATTCATTCGTCCGCCCGGCAGCCTTGCCAGCCTGGTTATTCTGGTACTGCATCCGGTTTCGGCAAAGTCGCTGGAGTCTCGATCGCAGTAGACGACGCCAAAGGGCTCGTCAGCCTCGATGGCATCGTTGATCATTGCCTTGTAGCGCTCCTCGAAAATGTGCAGAGGCAGGAAGGCGTTGGGAAACTGCACCACAGGCAAGGGAAAGAGAGAGAGCGTGTCCATAAGATCTATTTATACACCACCAGGGAAAAGGGCTGCATTTCTGCAGCCCTTACGATCAATTTCTTTCTCTTACCAGCTTCGCAATCTCTCCTTCGTCCGGGAATCTACCCAGTTTTGCTTTGGAGAAGATCAGGGTGCCGTTCAACTCGATCTCGAATACTCCGCCGGATGACTTGATCAATTCGGACTCCGCGTTGAAAGTGCGCTTCAATTCGTCCGCCAAACTGACGGCTCGACCTTGATACCCTCAAGCGCCGCAGTATGTGATCTTTACCTTGGTATCGGATTTAGTCTGGTGCATGGGACCTCCTTCAGCTTGAACTCGAAATCCCCTTATTCTAGCGCATTTAGAGCCAGAATCTCACTCTTGATTTGCGCTCTGAATTGTCGCTCTAGATATTGCCCGGGGGCTCCGGTCTCGGCCGGGAGAAGGGAATGGACTCGCCGAACAGTTTGACATGCTCCCTGTGGGCTCTTTCCCACTCCAGGACATCTTCCCGGTATTTCTTCCGGAGACGGGCCTCCGGAGAGCTATGGAGCTTGAGCTGGCGGTCGTGGAGATTGGTAAGGGTCTGCTTGAGGGTGATCATTTTCTCAGCCCGGTCGGCAGGGCGCACCGGGTAAGCGGGATCGATAATCCGCTGGTGGGGCGGAATCCGGTCGTAGTCTTGCGGAATCCCTTCGACACGCTCCGGGAGGATCATGGCACGGAAGAGGACCGAGGCTTCGATGCCGTTCAGCCGTGCGTCGATCTGGCGACCCCAGAAGCTCTGGCAGAAGAACTGCTTGCTCTCCCCATGGCAGATGGCGGTGATCATATGGAGATCGTGACCGTTCGAGGGATAAGACGCATCAAAGAGTTTGTTGGCAAACACTAAGACCTGTGCCGGTCTTTTCGTCCTGGCGTAATATTTCGTCACCGCCTCCTCCAGCTCCGCTTCGCTGTCAATGCCGGGATACGGTCCGGCCACGGAAGTATGGAGGACGATACCGCTATCGTCGCCGTCGGTGATCTGGTTAAGAAGAAACGCCTCTCCTGGACCCAGGCAGGGGCCCTCGTAGACATGCTCCTGGCGTCCGCCCATCTGATTGTCCAGGCGGTAGAGCTTCTCGCCGGTAGCCTGGGTCTCTCTATCAGGCAGCTCTTCCTGGTGGAAGCGGTAACTATAGCGCTGGTCCCGGCGCCGGGTCCAGACCGCCTGGGTGTAGAGCAGATCGAAGAGCTGCCCGGCGGCGTCCCGCAGCCCCAGGTTAATAATCGTCTCGTCGCTTGCCAGCCGGGCTTCCAGGTCGAGCTTCAGGCTTGCCGGCTCGACCTCGATCAGCTCTCCGCCCACCCTGGCCTTTCCAGTGGTGACCAGGTCGGACAGTGTCTCCGCCACGCCTGCCGGGTCGGTCTCGAGAATCTGGCGCATCTTGGCCTGGGTCACCGATGTATTGTGGAAGCCCTGATTGACGAAGGTGGAAGGCTCCGCCGCGCGGCGGGCGATCGATTCGCTGATCTTGACCAGGTCCTCGCCTTCGAAGATTTTCTCCTCGCCGATCCAGCCGTCGAAAGAGAGAATTCGCTCCACTGCCCGGGCGATCCGGTCTACGGATGATACCGGGTCCACGGGGCTGTGCTGGTTGATGTCGAGGTTAATCTGGTTCAAACTGCCTTCAGGTCAAACTGCTGAGCCGGTCGCCGACCATACCCATACGATTCTCGAAGCCGAGCCTGCTGCCTGCCGGAAGGAGATTCTTGGCTCTGTCCACCGAGGCTGTCATTTGATCTTCGGTGACAGACGGGATTCTGGCTGTCTCCGTCTGCTGCTCGACTACCTCGACCTGGGGGAGGTCCTTCTCCGGGTTGACGCTGAAAGCCGCGGGCTCCGGGGCAGGCTGTCCGGACTCGGCGCCTCTGCCCTCCTCGCCCCTGTCGACCAGATCGTTGAAATCGCTGTCGGAGCGCGGTCCGAATCCGGCCAGGTCCCGGGCCAGCTTCAGATCGGCATCGGCAGGCCCGCTGCTGAGACCCTGGAGGAGATCATCGGAGAGGTCGAGCTCGGCGACATTGGCGAAATCGTTGTCGACTTCGTTGAAGGCATCGAAAACACTCAACCCGGACTGCGCGGCAGGTCCCGGGGAGCTACTCTTTCCTTTGTCGGCCCTGGCTTCGATTCCCATTGTTACCCCATCTCCCTGAGAGATATGTTCCCACATTTACTCGGATTTAAAATGAGGCCCGAAAATCAGAGCCGCTCCGGCCAACCCGCTGAGAACCGCCAGGGGCCAGTACGACACCAGCACAGTCTCGGAGCCGCCTCGGGTGAGCGCCACTGCCGTGGCATTGTTGAGCAGGTGGATGAGCATGGCTGGAAAGATCGAGCCGCTGGCAAGAGTCACTGCGGAGAGCACCATGCCCAGGGCGGCGGTGGGCAGAATCCGGAAGATGCTTGTGTGGAAGAGCCCGAACAAGAGCCCCACTGTGATGCAGGATGCGACAGGCCCGAGCCGGCGCCGGACCAGACCCAGGACGGTGCCCCGGAAGAGGATTTCCTCGCAGATTGCCGGAGCGGCGGCCAGCCCCATGATGACCATCCAGAGTGGTTTGTCGGACTGATCGATCATTTTCTTGAAGAGCGTCTCGAAAAGCTCCGGTGCCGGCACCAGCTTGCTCTGCAGCTCGAAGATGACAATCGAGGCGAGGATGCAGAGGGGGGTGATCAGCAGGGCTCCGGCAAACTGGACAGGAGAAGGCATCTTCAAGCGCCAGGTGGAAGCTATCGGTTCCCGGACGATCTTCAAGAAAAGAAATGCAGGCAGGGCGATCACGAGGATCTGGGTCAGTATCGTTCCATAGGTCATATCCCAGATTTGCAGGCTCTGACCACCGTAGAACATGAGCAGGAAAATCAGGACCAGGAGGAAAAGGAGCTCTCTGAGAAAGTCGCCGTCGCGCCATCTGATGCTTCTGGGCTTCTCCAGTCCGAAAAGCAGCTCTTCGCGGTCGAGCATCCCTGTGGCCACCCGGCACACTAGAAGAGCAAAGACGATGGATACCGCGAAGGTGACCGCAACCCAGGGCCAGTCCGCTGATCCGCTCAGGACCTCTTTCATGCAGAGAGCGGTATTGACGATCGGTATGAAAGCGATTCCGCTGCTCAGCTTGAGATCAGGCATGCTGCAGACGCCCGAGGCAGCGATGCCGACGATCAGGAATGGCGTGAAATAGCCCTGACCCTGCTGGAAAGTCTTGCACAGGGAGGCGAGGAGAAGCCCCATGGCGGACATCGAGACCACAAGCGGTGTCACAATCAATATGCAGAATAGAAATCCCAGAGGGGAGAAGGTGAAATCCATCTCCGAGTGGGTCGATGACATATAGCTCAGGACCAGAAAGAGACTGGTCAGACCGAGCACCATGGTGGTGAAGGAGCAGGCTGATATGACCAGAAGCTTGCCGATGACTATACTCTGCCGGGATACAGGCGAGACCAGCAGGAGGGTGAGGCTGTTGCGCTCCCTCTCTCCGGTGACGATGTCTATGGCCGGATAGACAACTGCCAGGATGATCATGGCAAAGAAAAAGAAAGGCACGACAGTGCGGATTGGCTGGGAGAGCAGTGTTCCCTCTTGCTTGACTTTCACGTCTTTGACCGAAATGTCGTAGATCTCGGGCGGCTTATAGTGAAGGCTTGCGGAGCGCTCCTCCACGACGCTTTTCCGGAACTCTCCCAGGATCATGCGCACCGAGGCGATGGAAAGAGCCATCTTCGGATCTTTCGGATTGAAGACGATGACCACTCTGGGCCTTGCCTTGAAGTCACCGGCAATCGTCCTGGAGAAGTCCGGCGGGAAGCGGACGATCAGATCGATCTCTTTTTTCTCCAGGGCTCGGAGGGCTTTCTCCGGGCTCTCGAAGCTCACCACTTTCAGCTTTTTCTCTTCACGGAAGAATTTCTCGGCGCTCTTGTAATCCCCTTCGAGGACCACGGACTTGCGGTCCTGCTGCATGTCCCTCTTCATGTAGTCCACCATGATCACCGGCAGGACCAGGCTCAGGGGGTAGATGATCACCGGAAAGACGATCATGATGAGCAGCGTTCGATAGTCGCGCAGAACCTCGGTCAGGTCTTTGCGAAAAACAGTGACGATCTCGGTTCGGTCAAACCGTCTCACTGACTTCCTCCTGGACGATACTCAGGAATATGTCCTCGAGGTAGTGCTTGCCTGTTTTTTCGCGAAGCTCGTCGAGGGTGCCGATGGCGTGGAGTTTGCCACCATGGATGATTCCGATCCGGTCGCAGAGCTTTTCGGCTTCGCTCATGATATGCGTCGAGAAGAGAATGCACTTGTCGAGACTGCGGCAGTTCTGAATGAAGCCGTGCAGCATATTGCTGGTTATGACATCGAGTCCGGTGGTGGGCTCGTCGAGGATGAGAACCGGCGGGTCGTGGACCAGAGCTCGGGCCAGGGAGACTTTCTGCCTCATCCCGGTGGAGAGTTTCTCGCAGCGTGTATCGAGAAACGAATCCATCTGGAGCGTTGCCGACAGCTCTTTGATCCGCTCGGCGATCTTTTCGGCCGGATAGCGAGAGAGGCGGGCGAAATAGTCGAGAATCTCTCGCGGTGTAAGGCGCTCGTAGAGACCGGTGTCGGTGGAGGCAAAGCCGATCTGCGCTCGCACCGCGAGTGGATCCTTGAGCACGTCGAAGCCGTTGATTGTGGCGCTGCCGCTGGTGGGCTTGATGATTGTCGTGAGCATTCTCAAAGTGGTTGTCTTGCCGGCCCCGTTCGGGCCAAGCAGTCCGAATATCTCGCCTTTTCCGCAGGAGAATGAGAGATCGTCCACAGCCAGAAATTCGCCTCGTTTGGCGTCGTAATACTTTCTGGTGAGGTGCGAGGCTTCGAGTCCCATTTTCATTCCATCTAGAAATCGAGTAACAAAAAATCAGGTGGCATTCTTCGACAGGTTGGTGGGCTCCAGTCCCCAGAAGGCGAGCTGGCTGAGGTAAATCAACACCGAGGAGACGGCTACGGTCTCGATACAAACAGCGATCAGGGGCAGGGTGGAAAGATTGCCGGTAAAGAGCTCTTTGCAGGCGAGCACCACATTCAATATCGGCACGAAAGCCGTCGCCCAGTTGAGAGTCCATCCGGGCAGTATGGCAATCACCGGTGTGGCCATGCTCAGCACCATGACGAAAGAAGAGGTGTTCTGGGCTTCCTTGAAGCTCTTGGCCACGGAGCCGACCAGGCAGTAGATCGAGGCTGTGAATGCTACCGAGACCAGGTAGAGCAGAGCGAGAATGCCCAGGCTCTGCCAGGACAGACCGTCCAGCGAGGGAATCAGGCTGGTCTGGTCCAGGGGCAGGCGGTGCAAGAGGTAAGCCACTACCACCACCAGGCTGGCGATGTTCAAGAGACCGGAGCAGGTGGCCATGATGAAGACCGAGATGAACTTGCCGGCCACCACCACCCATTTCTCTACGGGCAGGAGGCGGGTGGTGCTGCGTGTCTTCTTCTCCAGCTCTTCGGTGAAAGCGGTGAGAGCCGGGTAGATCGCGCCCGCCTGCACCACCATCAGGGTGTAGATGGCGATACCGGCGGAGATCAGGCTGGTGGCGAGCATTGTGTCTTCCATGTCCTTCATGGATTTGCCTTTGCCGGTAAGGGACTCCACCGACTCGGTCTCGATGGCGAGCACGTTCAGGAAATCGCCGGTGAGCCCGGCACGCTTGAGCTCTCTCTCGCTGGCTTTCGAGCGAGCATAACTGGCCAGATAACGGATCTGGAGACCGGCTTCGGTGTGCCTGTCGCTGCTGGGATTGACATAAGCGATGGTCTTGCCCCCGGGCTCCCGGACTTTGATATAGCCCTCGATCTTCTGCTCCGCCAGGCTTTTCATGGGGTCCGGCACATTTACCAGGCGGGCGGTCTTCGAGTCTTTGATCTCGGCAATCAGCTCCGGAACCCTGGCCTGGCTCTTCAAATCCACGGCGATTCGAAGAGGGCTCTTCTCGGAGAGTCCCTGTCTCCAGAGGGCGAATTCGGAGATCCCGATAAAAGTCACCGGGTAGAATATCACAGGGATAATCACCGAATAGACCAGGACATGCCCGTCTCGGCTGCAGTGTCGCAACTCTTTTCTGGCGACGATAAGAAGATCGTGAATTATGTATTTCACTTCGACAACTTCCCCGCTCCAAAAAGAAACAAAACCTTCTCCTTGTTATGATCTCTACCGGTAGCTATTTTTCGGAGTCACAGATCTGATAAAGAAATATCTTCCGGTTTGTATGCTCTTCGCAGGCTTTGCGATGGCTTCTTTACTGCCGGTCTCAGCCGAGCAAGATTTTTCCATCGAGCCGCTGCCTGGCGGTCTCAACAAGCGGCCGGTCGTGAACAGCAATAGTCCCGAGGTGGTGAGCGAAGAAGGCATTCTGCTCTCCACTTTTCCCGAAACAGGGTATGGCTGATGGCCGCGCTCATCTGGACCGGCAAGTGGCAGGCGAGTTCGAGATATTCGCGCACCATATCGCCAATGCCGTGAAAAGCGGCAACCTGGAGGATCTCTATATCGGCGTGGTCCTCGGGAACAGCGATGCGAGAGCGGTGCGTGTGGAGCTCTTGCAGGGCGCCAGCTATCTTTCTCAACCGGACGCCCCGTTCATCGAATTGCCGGCTCTCGTGAAGGGAAAGGAGACTTTCGCCGGTCCCGGGGATCGGGTCTGTACCGAGCTGCTCCAGGGCAAGACCCGGTCCGGCTATCCCGGGACAATCATACTGAAGCCCGGAGAATGCAAAGTCTTTGCCAGGCTTCCTGTACCGGTTGCCAGCCTGAGCCCGCCCATCAATGGTCGCAATGCTCTTTTCAGGCTCCGGAGCGACGGTCCCGTGCGGGTGGCCACCCTGGCTCTCTACGGCTCGAAAGACGGCGCTCCATCGGAGGAGCGTTTCCTCGAGCTACTGCGAAGGGGCAATCTGGCCGGTCCCCGGGAAGGCGCTCCCAGTGATCCTGAGAAGTCCGGCCAGAAGCCCGGCCCGATCCGGTACGGGCGTGTGGCCGGGGTCGCTGCCGGATCGGTCTGGGAAGGCCGCGGCGAGGTGGCGATCACCGCCGATGATAAGATGACCTGTCTGCCCATAGCCTCGCTGAGAGGAGGCACTTTCGGGACAGGACAGGTGCAGTCGGCACCTCTGATGGTGCGCTACCCTGATACTGCATATGCTGCCCACGGCAATTACGGGGTGCTCTACAAAATCACCCTGGTTCTGAGCAACGGGAGCAAGACTGCAAAGTCCGTCAGCCTGCGTCTGGACTGTCCGGTGAAGACCGACTCGAAGCGTATCGATTTTCTCGATCCGCCGGCGCCGAACGTATTTTTCCGGGGCTCACTGAAGGTGGACGGCGAGCTTTTCCACCTGGTGCTTCACCGGGGCGAGAAAGGCCCGGCTCTCTCGACTTTCGACCTGGCTCCGGGCGAAAAACGGCAGATACAGGTAGAGCTCATTTATCCGGCTGACGCCACGCCGCCGCAAGTACTGAGCATCGCCAGTTGTCCAGTGTCTTCCTGACGGTGTAATATTTCAGGCTTATGCAAAGGAAACCCATACTGATCGTTTTCGACCTCGATGAGACTCTCATTCATTCTCGGGTCGAGCCTCTTGATAAGGAGCCCGACTTCCGGATCGATCCGCTCCAGGTCTATTTGAGACCCCATGCCACGGAGCTCATCGAAGCCGCCGCGGCACGTTTCGACATAGCCGTATGGTCGGCGGGATCGCCTGCCTATGTGGACAGGATAGTCGAGAAGATCGTGCCTGCCGGGATCAATCCGATTTTCGTCTGGAATCGGGAGGACTGTGTCCGCAAGTTCGAGTATTTCCCTTTCCAGGTGATTTTCGCCAAGGACCTGAAGCGCACTGAGGAGTTCGGCTATGACCTCTCCACCACCCTGATCATCGAGGACGACCCTTATAAGATCCAGGGCTTCAAGGACAACGCCATAATCGTCAGTCAGTTCTTCGGCGACAATGACGACGGCAGCCTGAGCCGGCTTATACCTTTCATCGAGACCATGGAAGAGATGGATGTCAGGGAGCTCGACAAGGGCAACTGGGCACTCGGAAAGGATTGAACCAGGGTATATAGCTCTGGTGTTGACCAGAAAAATATTCCTGGCGGTATTTATCCCGGCGTTTACAATCGCCGGGCTCTATTTCTCCAGTCTCGCCTTCGCTCATATCGACTCACTGCCAGCCAGGTTGCACCTGCCCTGGGACTATGCCTATGCGGTGGTGGTGGCTTTCAGCGATATGGGAGTTGCTGCCGGTGTCGCCTCTCTGGTGGTAGCAAGTGTTATATTGAAGCTCAAATTCCGGGTGGAGGCGAGATGGTTCGGGAAGGCGAGACAGCAAGAGTAGTCCCTTTTCTATTCCTTCGTTTCCTGTCACTGATTTATTGTCTGGCTTTCATCTCCTGCGCCGTGCAGATGCAGGGGCTTTACGGCTCGGATGGCATTATTCCGGTGGCAGAGCTCCTGGGCGGCGGTGGTTCGGCACACGCCCCGGTCGATGCCGGTATCGTCCTCAGCCATCCCAGCATATTCTGGTTGGCAAGCGATGACACCTCCCTCAACCTGGTGCCCTGGCTGGGAGCCCTTCTCTCTTTCCTCGCTCTCCTGGGAATTCTCGAGGGGCCCATGCTTCTCGGCTCATGGTTTCTCTATCTTTCGATCATCACGGTCGGCCAGACCTTCATGTCATTCCAGTGGGACGCGCTTTTACTGGAGACCGGATTCCTGGCGATTTTTCTGGCCTCCTGGCGGCCCCTGGCCTTTTTCTGGTCGCTGCTTCCAAAGGGAGAGAGCAAGCTCATCGATCGCGGTCAGCCGTCTTTCGTGGTCATTTATCTCTTTCGGTTTCTGCTCTTCAAGCTCATGCTCATGTCCGGTCTGGTCAAAATCTTGAGCAACGATCCGACCTGGAGCAGTCTCACCGCAATGCAGTATCACTATTTCACCCAGCCTCTGCCCACGCCTCTGGCTTATTTCGCAGACAAGCTCCCGGGCTGGTTCCAGATCGCCTCCTGCGCCGGTGTTTTCTTCATCGAGTTGCTGGTGCCATTCGGCATGCTCTTCCCTTATCTCCGGTTGAGGCTGATCACCTTCATTCTGACTGTGGCGCTCCAGGTCCTCATTCTTCTCACCGGCAATTATTGCTTTTTCAATCTGCTCACTATCGCTCTCTGCTTCATGCTCCTCGATGACAGCTTCTTCCTCGAGCGCATGAAGGTCTCTCTGCGCGATAAGATTACCAGGGGGGCAGACGAGTTCAAGCCTTCTCGATTGCGTCCGGTCTATCTGGCGCCGTTGCTTGCCCTTCTCGTTTTTCTCAATGCCGTGGAGTTCGATCAGGCGCTTCTGGGAGGCGGGGTCATGCCACCTTTTATGGTGGCGCTTTCTTCGCCCCTGGTGCCTTATCGTATAGTCAACAATTACGGTCTTTTCGCTCGGATGACCACGACCCGACCGGAGATCATTCTCGAGGGAAGCCTGGACGGAAGCAACTGGGAGCCCTATCTCTTTCGGTACAAGGCCGGTCCTCTGGAGCGCACACTGCCAGTGGTGGCTCCTTTTCAGCCCCGGCTGGACTGGCAGATGTGGTTCGCCGCCCTTTCTCCTGTCCAGTACAACCCATGGTTCGTGCGCTTCAGCAGAGCTCTGCTCACCGGCTCCCGCTCCGTAAGCGATCTCCTTCAGTCCAACCCCTTCCCGGATCCGGATAAGCCTCCGGTATACCTGCGGGCAAAACTCTACGAATATCGCTTCAGCTCTATGAGCGAGCTCATCGAGAAGGGTCGGTGGTGGACCAGAACATATAAAGAGGATTACATCCCTCAATTTTCTCTTGCCGATATCAGTGACAGGCGTGATTAGTCGTGGGCGGGACCGGGCATAGAATTATCTGACCGTAGTCTCCGATCCCACATGATCAGGTCTAGAAAAGCTACCTCTTACCAGTGATACAAGTTATGACCGACCGGACAGGGAGTATGCCGGGCGGTCCTTCGCATTGTCTGGTGGTTCTTGTGTTATGGACAGTTGGACGAAAGAAGGAGTCCAGAATGAATAATCCAATCCAGGTCGTCTTCAGGAATATGGAACGCTCGGATCGAATCGAGAAGATAATCAATGAGAGAGCCGAGAAGCTCAATCGCTTTTACGATCGAATAACAAGCCTCCGGGTCACGGTGGAGCTTCCTCACCGTCATCACAAGCAGGGCAACAGCTTTCAAGTCTCAATCGATATGGTGGTCCCGGACAAGGAGATTGTCGTCACCAGAGATACGAACGGGCACGGTGATTCGCACGAGGCCATCGCGGCTGCTGTGCGGGAGGCTTTCGATGCTGCCCGGCGGCAGCTCGAGGACTATGCCCGCAAACGCCGGGGCGAGGTGAAAAGCCACGACGGTGTGCCTTCCGGAAAGATTTCCCAGATCTTCGAGGATTACGGATTTGTCGAGACCATCGACGGTCGCGAGATCTATTTCCACTCCAACAGTCTTGTCAACGAGAGATTCGACCGGCTCGAAGTGGGGACCGAGGTCACGTTCGTGGAGCGCCAGGGCAACGAGGGTCCCATGGCCAGCACTGTGCGTCTCAAGTGATCACTGGCTCAAGAGCACCGCTCTTACCGGACGTCCCGGTCCCTGACCGATGAGCAGGGGAGCGGCCATGAGAATGCCCTGGGCGGCGGCGCCCAGGTCGTTCATGTTTAGATTGATCAGGACCGAGATCCCGCTCTGGAGCACTCTCTGCTCCATGACGCTCGCCGTCGCCTGAGGGTCGCTGACCGTGGAGGAGTCCAGGCCGATTAGCTTGATCCCTCTGGACACCAGGAACTCCAGGGCATTCTCGCTGAGATAGCGGAACGAACCCGAATAGCCGGCAGTCTTGAAAAGCAGCCTGGGTGGCAGCGTCTCGCTCAGAGATAGACCCCGCAGGCGGGCCTCGTAGTGCGGGGTCAGACCCACGAAAGCGTTCTCGAGCTCGTCTTTCAAGATGCTGCGGTTGGTGGAAGCGGAAAGATCCAGAATCAGGCAGCGACCGACAAACGGCTCCAGGTCCTCATCCGGGGAGGAGGCGCCGGCAGAGAAAGCGAGGGTCCAGGTCGGCTCGTTCCTGGTCAGGTCGATGAGACGGTTTGCGGAATAAGTCATCGAGTCTTTCCCTGACTTCGTCCCTTGACCAGCACAGCCCGCACCGGGGCCGGCCCGGTCCTTCCCCTGTCCACCGGGGCAGCAAGCAGCATTCCTCCCTGAACGCCCGTGAAAGCGCTCAACTCGAGACCGACAAGCCAGATCATTCCCCGGAGGCGGAAATGATGCCTGTTGCCGGCCCCTGCGTCCCGGGGGTGATCCGGACCCGGAGTGTCCAGTCCCACCAGGGTGACACCGTCTCGATAGAGCAGGTCGATTGACTGCGGTGTGAGATGTGGAAAAACAGATCCTGCCGGGTCGAAACCTGTTTTCAGAAGCATCCTGCTGGGCAGCTGTATGTGCTCGGGATTAGCCCCGTGGGCTACTTTCGCTTTCAGGCGATCGAGCTTTTCGCTGAGCTCCGCCACGCCGATGGAGCCGTCTGTCGAGGCACTGACCTCGATTATCGTGGCCGGACCGATATAGGGCTTGAGAGGGTGATAGCGGAGCTCGCCAAGAATATCGGCTTCGACGTCCCGGCGCCGCTCTTCCGGATAGGAGGCGATCAGGTCCTGCAGGTCTGCTTCGGAATATCTGATGGTGACGGTGCCGCGGTAGGGAGGGCCGCCCGCAACTTCATCGAAGCCGCCCGTGGTGGACCTCGTTAGGTCGAAAATGCGGATACCGTCTCCTTGCAACCGGGTCGATCTCCTGACTACGCTCGATTGTTTCGAGCCCCCATTCTAGCTGGAATGAGCCGGTTTGAAAATTTAGAATGGCTTTTGATATTGAGGTCCTGCCGGCACCGCTGTCCGGAAAACTCTGCCAGGCAAAGATCGGTTCGCCGAGAGCCTGACAATATCACTTCTGATCGTCCTCTTAAGCAGGGTATATAAACAAATGGCGACACTGTTTCTTTCCCCTTTCGCGAACATACTTCATGGCTGACCGCAGCGAGCCCGATCCTCCAGTCGAGAAGCAGGATCCCCATCGCGATCTACCGGAGTCCGCTTCGGAGAACGCCGCAAGAGATGCGGATGTATCCGAGCGCGGCAATGGTAACGGCAACGGAAAAGAGGATGACAGCGCCGATTCTTCTCCGCTCAAGACTCTCGATCTGAAGCAGGGCAATATGGAGTCTCCGGAGGTGGATGCGCTCCAGGATCTCATAGCCAGGGCTCGAGAAAAGGATGGGGAAAGTCCGCAGGCTTCGGGCCGGCCTCCCCAGAGCCGCTCCGGTCATGACAGCGAGATAGGCGAGTTCCAGGGCTCCCGTATCGAGCGATCCCCTTTCGGACCCTATACCAGAGACTATGGCGAGAGCGGCTCCAGAATCCAGTTCGAAGATGCACAGCTGGCGCCCCGCATCGATGGCAGAGCCGTAGCGGGAATCACCTATCATCCCGGCAAGCCTGCCAGTGTGCGTTTCGCCGACGGCACGAGCAGCCAGGTGGAAGGCGAGCTCTACAGTATCAACGATTCCCAGGGCAATCGTCTTGCGGTGATGAGCGATGCAAGCAAGGTGATCACTGCCGGAGATGGCAGCACCGAGACTATTTTCGCTGAAGACGACGCCCAGGGGAGAGTTTCCTCCTCCTTGAAGGACGGAGTGACCCAGACTAGATTCAAAGACGACACCCTCAAAGTCGAATTCGAGCCGGCCAGGCAACAGGACGGGCTCAGGGAGCTGACCACCAGGGCTGACGGATCGTTTACGGCTACCTACCGGAAAGACGGGGGTACCCTGACCATCGATTCGAGAGAGGGCAGCCGCACAGAGACGACCCGGCGTGACGACGGCACTTTCGAGAGCCGGCGTTTCGATCTCGAGTCGGGTCGTATCGAATTGACCGGCAAAGATCAGCGCGGAGTCTACAATTCGGGGTTCCAACTGGACGAGGGCACTGCCCAGAGGACCTATGAAGACGGTACGGTGGTGACCAGCTTCAGCGGTGCCGGAAGAGCTCCTCTGGGCGCCGACAGCATCGTTCAGAAACCCGGCGAGAAGCCGCGATTCTTCAAGGGCGGCAATGAGATACAGGCGGGAGAGGCCGGCGAAAGTGCCGTTCCGGTGGCAGAACTGACGCTCAGGGACGGAAGCACACGCACCGTGATGAGCGACGGCGCCCTCTCGGACCAGACCATGCCCCGGGGCGAGGAAGAGCATCTCGAGCACCGGGATTATGAAGCCGACGCTCCCGGTGGTCTCGCCAGCGAAGACATCTACTCTTCTCAGAATGGCGGTCAGAGGATCGAGCGTCGTTTCGACGGCACCGACGGAAAGACCTACGAGACCGAAGAAGTGGACGGCGACGGCCGGCGTCTTTCCATAACCCGGGACGGACGGGACGAAAAGGGGCGGTTCGTTGAGCGAGCCGATTCCACCAACGGTCTTACCGAGCGCCGCTGGGAAGACGGCAGCTTTGCGGTCACTGATACATCGGGAAATGTGGTGAGCCGCGGTCGCAGCGAGAGTTTCGAGAACGGTGCCGAGAAAGGCCGGGTCGATATCGACGAGAAAACCGGTCAGGTAGTGGGCATCCACTTCGACGAAGGTCCTCGCAAGGGTCAGGAAGTTCGCATCGCCCGCGGTGCGGATGGGTCGGTCTCGGCGGTGTCTGTGAGCGGTCCCGAGGGGAGCGCCAGTATCAAGAAGGAAGGCGACGGCTGGGTTCCTCCCGATGCGAAGATTCCGGGACTGGAGCTGCAGGTCGAAGACGGCCTGATAAAAGGCAAGTTTGTTTTCAACGAGAAAGGCGACATCATTTACGGCGTCGGCGACAAGAGCACCCAGGTACTGAAAGCCGGAGGCGCCCGGGAAGTCTACGATTTCAATGAATACTCCCGCAAAGAGATCGTCGACGGTGTCGAGAAGACGACTTACTGGGACGGATACAAGTGGCGTGAAGCCGATCAGGTGAGCAAAGACGGCGGCAAGACCACGGTGACCTTCAAGCCTGATGGCAGCGATGGTCCCACCTCCATGACCAGGGATCATGAGAGCAATTCTTTTACAGTGGACCTGGCCGGCGGCACCAGATTCGAGGCGCACTGGAACGAGCAGCGTATGGTCCGGCAACAGGGCGAGAATCGCACCGAGATTTTCAACACCGGTCAGGTCGATGAGTCAGGCAAGCCACTCTGGCGGGAAGGAGAGAAGATCGACCGGGGCGACGGCGCTTTCGACGTTCGTTTCAAACCTCTCTCCGCCGCCGAGCAGAAAGGCCAGGTGGACGGAGCCACACCATATGCCGTCACTATCGATGGGAAGTCGGGCAAAGTCTATTCGCGTTTCATGAACGGCACCACCGTAGCCGGTGACGGCCGCGGCCATGTCGACGGTGTCACATATGCAAACGGCAAGTCCTACCAGTTCGAGCGCAGCGCGGATGGACGACTCCAGCGCGTGGTTGACGCAGACGGCAAGATTTACGAGCGCACCGGCGATGATCGCTATACGGTCTTCGAAGGCGGCAGGAAGACTGGTGAGGTCGATGCCAGCTTCACTATCGGAGCCAATGGCAGCTTCAAGATGCTGGAGTCCGACGGCGATGCGGTGGTGACCGAGCCGAACGGCAGGACGACCACATACGGCGAAGGCACCATAACGAGTATCACCGACAGCAAAGGTCAGGTCTGGCGACCGGACAAGACTTCCGACTCTGCTCCCGGCCCGCAAAACCTGAGCTCTTCGGTGTGGCGGGTCATGGGTGACGACCGGTCTCTGACCGGCGAGGCTGTTTTCCGCCCGGACGGCACCATGGCGGTGAAGACCGAGGAGGGTCTCTTCTCGCGCAATCCGGATCGCTCCACATCTCGTTTCAACGAACGAAATGTCGAGGTGGAGCGAGTCTATGACAATGGTGCTTTCATCAAGCGCAACGATGACGGGCTCTTGACCCAGACCGGCAGCAAGCAGGGCGATGTCCGTGATTTCAAATACGAGGCCGGACCCGATGGAGTCATGCGGGTGAGCGAGGTGGCCATTACCCGAGCGGGGCAGAGCCGGAGCGAAGTAGTGGAGCGTCTTCAAGAAGGAGTCCTGCGCGAGGTGGCGGCGGGAGCCGACGGCAAACCAGGCAAGCTTGTCTCCTACGATCCGAGAAACGGCGCTCGCAACTCCCTGGAGCAGGATGGCAGCACCATCGACTACAGCGATCTGCACGGAAGCAGGCAGACTCTCGATCGCCAGGGCAATGTCCAGCAAGGCGAGCTCGCCAATCCCAGAGACGACTCGAGAATGATCTTCGCCGATGGCCGGCTCCAGTCCATGGTGAGCGCCGACGGCAAGACGAAGAGAACTTTCCGTTATGACGAGGAGAACAAAGACGTCCCTGTCGAGATTCTCGAATCCGTCGACGGTGAATCCGAGCCGCGTAGCCTGGGTACTCTCAAGGGACTTGATCGTGGCGGCAATGCCGTTTACGAGAATCCGGAGAGCGGCGCCGTCACGGTCTATGACCGGGGCATCCACAGCCTCGCTTTCGCCCGCCGCACCGCTGAAGGCGTTTCCGGCTGGCAGGTGGATTATCCCGGTGGTCGTACCGAGATCACCGGCCTCTCGAGAAGCGATGTCCGTATGGTTCTTCAGGATGGCCGAATAGAGAAGACCGTGGACAGCCAGGGCCGTGTCCGCGATTTCATCCGGGAGAATGGCAAGCTCATCAGAGTGGACCTCACCACCCCCGGTGATCCACCGGTCACCACTGTAAGCGAGAGAGCCGATGCCGGAAAGGAGAATCGCCTGGTCGATGCCGATGGCAAGATCGTTGAATACGACCCGATCACCGGCGCCAGGAAAGCAGTCGAGGTCGATGAGGGCGGCGCGCCTTCCGGAAGCGCCGAGACCTCTCTTGCCGGGATCGTCACCAGGCGCGATGGAGCCGGCACCGTCACCGGTATCGAGCGTCCGGACGGCTCGGTGGATCGGTTCGAGAACGGCAAGCTGGTGGGAAGAGAGTTCGAGAACGGCTCCCGGCTGGGCTTCGACCCGGAGACCGGTGAGCTGGTCTCTTCCCGGGATGTTTATGGCAACGAGCGCCGCTTCGAGTATACGGGCTCGGGGGATAGCCGGCGTTTGAGCGAGGTCTGGCTCAAGGGACCGGGGGACAGCGAGGCGAAGCTCACCGAGTCCCTGGACGGGGGCATTCTCAGGGTTCATGCAAACGACAAGCCCGAAGGCGAGCCGGTTGTATACGATATGGCCACCGGTACCAGGCGTCAGGTGCATGGATTCAAAGAAGGCCGTCCAGAGAGTTTTACCGATACTTTTCTGGACGGCAGCACGGTGGATGTCGGTCCCGGCGGCGAGTTCAGGAGGTCCAACAAGTACGAGGAGACCCGGGAGGGGTCCCAATCCGCAAGAGCCGAGTCAAATGATTTCGAGCCGGGCCGCTTCGCCCGCGATACCATAGCAGCCCAGCCTCAGCCCGAAGGCGAGCTGCTTCCGGATGGCTCCGCCAGACTGACATACCGCTATGCAGACGGAACTTCACGAGTGGAGACCTATGACCCGGTCGGTAAGAGCCTGACTGTCACCATGCTTGACAGGGACGGTAAGGAGTCAGGCGAATCGCTTGTAACCAAAAACCCTTCGAGCAGCCATTTCGAACCGTCTCGATTCATGGAGACAGCCAGGCAGAGGCAGCCCCTGCCCGATCGCTGGCAAAACCCCGACGGCACCGCCACCAGACGTTATCAATTCGCCGACGGCAGCTCCCGACTCGATACTCTCGATCCGCGTACCGGAGCCCTCTCAGTTCGGAGATTGGACAGCGACGGCAAAGAGATCGGGGAGGCGACAACAGGCAAGACTCTCGACAAAGCCGCCATGGACGAATTTCTCCTGGGACCGTCGTCGCTTGCCGGAGAGCCGTTCGGCAGGATCAATGCCGACGGCACCGCCACTATATTCAACCGCTTCGAGTCCGGATTGACCCGGGTGATCACGGTCGAACCCGAATCGGGCAATGTCACCACAGCCTTTTTCAATGCCGATGGTGCTCCGGTTGGTGAGCCACAGGTCAAGAACGAGCCTGATTTGATCTCGACCTATTTGGCCTCGGCAGGAGGCAATCCGGCGCAGGCAGTGAAAGCCACCAGTCCTGCCGATCTCACAATCGAAGTAAGGCGTGAATTTCCCGACAACACCTTCAGGGTCGAGCGTCTCAACAATATGACCGGCAAGGTGTCCGTACAGGACTTCGACAGTGACGGCACACCCCGGGGAGAAGCCAGGGAGCATCAGGGCTCTCAGGAAGAGAGACGCCGGATAGAGAACGACTACCTGCGACTAAATGTCGCCAACCGCCAGTCGAGAGTTCTGGCGGACGGCACCATGCAGGAGATGGTCAAGCATAACGACGGCGGTATCGAAGTTCAGACCCTCGACACCGTATCCAATACCGTGCTGGTGGAGAGCTTCGACGGCGACGGCAAGCCTGCCGGTGGCAGCCGTAGCTACAGTCTCGACGCCGGCACCATGGAGCGCCGGGCAAACGATATCAGGAGCCGTCACGAGAATTACGAAGGGCGCATCTATCCGGACGGCTCGGCGGAAAAGCGCTGGGTCTACCCCGACGGTAGCAGCCGTATCGATCGATTCGATTCAGAGAAAGCCAGTATAGTCTCCACATCATATGACAGTGCCGGCAAGCCGGCGGGTGAGCCGGTGGTGCTCGGGGGGCAGGCGGTGTCCGGCGCTTTCATGGCTTCGGTGCGGGCGCACCTGCCTGTTCCGGAAGGGACCGTCTATCCTGACGGTCGCATGGAGCTACTCTCCACCTATGCCGACGGACGCCGGCTTCAATCGGTCCTGGATCCCGCGACAGGCAAACTCACGGTCAGCCTGTTGAATTCCAAGGGTCAGCCCCTGGGCGAGCCGGTGGTGAGCGAGCCCGGTGCCGCTCAGATTCTCGCTTTTTCAGACCATGTGAGAGCCAAGCAACCACCGGTGGAAGGCAAAGTCTACCCGGACGGCCGGGTGGAGCAGACCAGACGATATGCTGATGGCAGAGCGCGTCTGGATTCTTTCGACCCCGCCACCGGTGTCATGCAGAGCCGCCTTGTCGATGCAGAAGGCGCCGAGCTGGTGCCTTCGATGGAGCACCGGTCCCCGGAGCAGAAAGGCAGACCCACTGAGACCCAGCTCGCCCGGGTGGAAGATCTGGTCAAAGAGATTGTCGATGGCGGCGGAGAGATCAGTCCCTCGTGTCACGAACATCTCGAGTCTCTGCTCGAGGACGCCGGCAATGAAGGTTGCCGGGACTCGGTGGAGGCCGCGCTTCAAGACCGGCTGGCGGCTTCCTCTTCCTATCGCCTTCATATCAGCGATCCCGATGATTACAGCAATTTCGCCAGCACCGGCGGTATGACCGAGAATCTTGCCAACGGCAACTTCGACTTCGCTGTCACCAGAAGCAGGTTAGCCTCGGAGGCGGACATAGCTGCAGAATCGACTCCGGCGGCGGCAGGCGATGCCATAAGCCTGACTTCCAGAAGGCCTTCAGGACAGCCCGGAGCCGGACAGTACGACCAGGCCAGAGACACTCTCAATGAGATCGGCCGGGTAAAGGCCGACGATCCCGAAGCCGGAGCCAAAATCAATACGGCGTTCGATAAGCTCGCCGAATCGGCTGCCCAGGGTAATCCTTATGCCCGGGAAGCTCTGCTTTCGATTCTGAGCAGCAGCGCCGAGCAAAGCGATGTCTACCGGCGCTCCCTGAAGATCAAGGCGGCCATGAATCTGGACTCGTCAGTGGGGCCTTCGGGCAAGCTCTCGGACGACGAAGCCCGGGCTCTCGGGGACGCTATTCTAGATGCCCGCCGTGCCGGTGACACCACCCAGGAGGCTCTCTATTCGAAGATAGTCGATCGTGCTTTCACCGGAGACGGGCACGAGCAGGCCGAGGCGCTTCTCACCAGGCTCTCCGAGCATGACGGCAGTATAGAAGATCGCGAAGACGGCCAAGCCGTTCTCGGCCCTGATGGCGAGTTGCGCGAGCTGAGGCTCGACAACGGCACCAGGCAGTTTTTCGAAAATGGCTTGCTGAGGCGGTCAGTGGACGGAGACAACCGGACCGCTCTCTATGAGGATGGCGGCAGGCTCGAGACCGAGCGTCTGCCCGACGGCGAGGTCAGACGCCATTCTCCGGACGGCACCGTCAGTCATTATGACCATCTCGGCAACCTCACCAGGGTCGATACCGCCAATCACCAGACACGAACTTTCGAGTGGAGCACCGCTGCCGATGGCAGCCTCTTCGTTTCGCGAATTGCCGAGTCGGGCGGCACCGAATGGACGTCCGCCGACGGCAGGACCTACAGACAGTCCCAGAGCGATAATGCCGTCAGCGGAAGATTTTTCGCCGAAGCCAGCGGCCGTTACGGCTTCGATATCGATAAATCCGACGGCAGCACAGTCAGGGTGATGCGCGATCTCGACAACAGCAGTGTTGTAATGGCTCGGGGCAGCACTGCCGGTAGTTCCTGGCAGGAAAACTTGCGAATCGGAGCGGACGGCTCTCGCATCGCCAGGGACAGTCAGGGACGCTTGCTCGAGACTGCCGATGCGGTCGGGCACCGAATGGAGTTCAAGCGAGACGACAATGGGGTTATAAACGAGATCAGGGAAACCGACGGCTCGGTCTGGAAGTCGGAAGACGGCGTTCATTTCGTCCAGGAGACAGATCAAGGCAAGGTTACCCGAGAGCTCACGGTGGACGAGAAAGACGGCTCGATAACCACGATCGATCGCGATGAATCGGGAGCGATCGCCAGAACCACTACCCGGTCTCCGGACGGCTCGACACTGGTGCGAGACGGGGAGAATCGTCCGGTTCTCATACAGGATCGATATCGCCATCGCACCGAGATCGCCTATGACGGCGACGGCAAGATGACAGTCACCAGGCATGGCGAGAAGGGCGTGTCGGTTTTCCAGAACAGCGCGGACATGAAAGTGTCTCTCGATGACAGAGGCAACCTCACCGTCGAAGAGAAAGACAGAACGACAGTTTATCAGGCAGACGGCTGGCAGAAAGTAAGCAAGGATGGCGAGGTCCACTATCGTGCCGAGCTCCCCAATGGTGCCACCGTCGAAAGAAATGAGAGCCTTCTTGTCACCAGCATCGCCCTGGCTAACGGCGAGACAAGGAGTTTCACCTACGACAGCGCCGGGGAGATGACCTCTTATACCGAGCCCGGCGGCAAGGTCTGGACCAGATCCCAGGACAGACCGGGCGTTTATTTGAGCGATAAAGGCGAAGAAAGAGAGTTCGCCGGTCAGGCTCTCGAGACCGGGATCTATCGTGAGAAGCTCGCCGACGGCAGCAATCTGATCTATAAGACCGACGGCTCCAGTATAGCCGCCACGGATGCCGGCCGGATAACCGGGGTGGTGGAGCCCGACAGGCTTTACAGCCAAAAAGTCGAAAGTGGCGTCGCCACCCTGACGGCGGCTCTGGCGCGCACACCGGCTGATGCCGGGACCGTCAGGGAAGTCCTCGAGGGGCTTTCCAACGCCGAGCGTCGGGCGGTTAAAGAAGCCTTCGCCAGAGACGGCAAGAATCTGGAGACCGAGCTCCGAAAATTCATCAAGGAGCCGGATCTGACCGCCTCTCTGGAGGCACTCGACCGCGATCATCCGATTCGGTCGGTCCATACTTTCATTGCCGATGAGAAAGGCGATCTGGTCGAAGTGCACAGTATCACTCCTGATGGTGTCGAGGCATACAGCCGGGTCACGGCCGGGGAGCCCATGTCCGAATGGAAAGGACCGGACGGCAAAGTCTCTTCCATGAGCCTCCAGGTCCTTCCGGACGGATCGCTTCTGAGAGAGAGTCTGGATCAAGACCGCAAGCGTCATGGTGTTCTTCGCTCCACCAGCGGTGCCGAACGGGTCTTAGAAGACGGTGCCGTGGTGTCCACCACCAGAGAAGACGGGGTGAAGATCAGCCGGGAGACCCTGGCGCTTCCCGATGCAGGAGGAGGCTCTCGCAATATCGAAGTGCAGGCCATCCGCCAGCCTGACGGGCAGACGATCTACCGGGATATCAAGAAGATTCCTCCGGCTGTGGTAGGCAAGAAATTCGCCGACGGTACCACCATGCTCTTCGACGGCGAGAGGGTTACTCGGATTCTCGACGCCGATGGCAAGGTGAAAGGCGAGTTCCAGTACGAGGTCGATAACCAGGGCAAACCGGGCAAGTTGAAGTCCTTCAAGCTCGCCGACGGTGTGACAAGAGAAGTCCCTCGCAGCCACGATGGTCAGGTCCGTTTCAGTATGGACGAGACCGGCAAATCGGTGGTGGCGCGGGTGGAGCTCACCGATATGTACAACCGCGACCGGGGCGACCTCATCCAGTATGGTCTCGACGGCACCAAGACCCTTCTCGACGGCAGCATGGGCAGACGTGTCTACGATCCGGGTGGGCGGCTCATCGAGTCTTATAACGGCAAACAAAAAACCGGCTACCATTTCTCTTACGACTCGAGAGGCAATCTCAAGACTATCCAGAGAGAGGGCGGCGAGGTCTGGACCAGAACCCGGACCGGCAGTGATACCTGGAAAAACAGCAAGGGCGAGATCTGGAAAGGGAAGGTCAGCCTCAATGAGACCACGGGTGTCTATGAAGAATCATCCGCCGATATCATGGGCACCCACCGTCGATTCAGCCCGAACCGGGACGAGCAGGTGGTCAAAGGCGCCGACGTGGCAGGCGATGTCGATGCCATAGAGCGAGCCTGCAACGGCGGTTTGCTCGGGATAGGCACCGACACGGATACCATCGAGAATGTCCTGCAAGACAAGAGCAAGCTCGCCCGGGAAGTGATGAACAGGCTCTATCAGGAAAGACACGGGCACAAGCACGGCAAGAACTGGGATCTCTATCGCGAATTCGAAGATGAGCTCTCCGGCTCCACTCTAACCAGGTTCCGGGGCATGCTCCGGGCGGATAATATCAACGATGACTATGTCGGCAGGTTGAGCACCGACCTGGTGGAGATCACCGAGACCCGCTTCCTGGGGATGGGCGCCCGGCAGAAGGAAGTGATCGAGCAGGAGATCAGAGACACCCTTCGAGACAGGACCAGAGCCGAGATCGTCGAGCTCGATCGCGAGTTCACAGAAAGCCAGAGCGTCCTCAATCCCGAATCGCCTTTCCGAAATCTCGAGGATGCGGTGGTCAATAACGACAACCTCACCGAAAAGACCCGGGCTTTCAACCGTATCTATATGAAAGGCGTGGAGAACCGGACCGATCAGGACTTCCTGAGGATGGCCCAGGTCGCCATCGATGCAGGGGATCTCCAGATGTTCCAGGAGACCTGGTCCCGGGCTCCGGAATCGGCCCGGGAGCTCTTCCGGGGAGAGGTCATCGGCGGCACCGGCGAGCGGGAAGGGGACCGCAAGATAAGAGAGGCTTTCGGCTCGATCTGGAGCAGCACCAATTTGATGCTGGCCCGGGATGCTCTGGAGTATGGCGAGCGCAGCCTGGCCACCGGCGTCCACCAGAACACCAGTATTATCGGGGACAGCGAATCGGAGATCGAGAAAATCGCCACCAATCTCCCGCCGGAGCAGAGAGAGCTCTACAGGCGGGGAAGAGAGCTGGTGCTCGCCGGCAGGACCGAGGCTGAAAGAAAAGAAGCCGGACCCAGAAGCGCTTCGGAGCAGACTTTATATGATCGTGGCAGCTACCTCGCTGAAAATCCCGAGAATATGGTGGAGTTCCCTAATCCGGGAACAGCCGCTTTCGAGAGATTCAGCCAGAGCCAGCAGAAAGATTATCTGCGCGGTCAGGAGCTCAGCCGCAAGCGACCGCCTGTGCCGGAGAGCAATCTTTTCGAGGGAGATGGCCGGGCCCTCTCTTTCTACCGGGAGGCTACAAGAGAAGCACGTCACGACAAAGAGTCCATCGACTATTACACAGCCCAGGAGCGTAGCGCCGATTTCGACAGCCGGGCGATTCGCTATTATCAGGAAGCCAGCGCCAGAATGAACGACGCTGCCGGTCAGTCGCTCGATCCTGCCGATCTCTTAACCTGGAGCCGGGAGTCCCAGGTCAACGAGTATCTCAACTGGGATTCCCTGGCGGTATCGGGAGGCGAGAATCTGCTCGGCAGCCTGAGCAAGCACCGGGGCAATTTCTACGACTCGTCCACCCATGAGGTGATGAGCTCTATAGAAAATATGAGCATCTCCGACTGGGAGCATCTCAGAAGAGACCGACAGAAATTCCTCGATTCGGGAGAGAGCCTGGATCATGCCATGGCCCGCGCTATCGGACCGGACGGCGAGATCAGAGGTACCGGCAATTATTATCTCGACACCGTCAGGACCCTGGCTACCTACGCCGACGGCAGCGCCGGGAAAAGCAAACTGGCTCCGCATCAGCGCGACGAGATGCGCCGGGCTATAGATCTAATTGATAAAAAGCTCGATAGCCAGCCCTTGATCGGAGACCAGGGGGCTATCGAGCAGGGTCGGAGGCTGGCGGAGTCCGGATTCGATCCGGGAGAAGGCGGATCGAAAGAAGATATAGCTGCATTCAAGCTCTATAACGAGCAGCAGCGATTCGAGAGGGGCCGGGAAGCATTCGATTCCGGTCTCAGCATCGCCAGCCTCGGTCCTGCTGAGAAAAGACAGCTCGCTCTCTTCAACGACAATCCCGGTTACGAGCATCCGCCTGCTTCTCTGCCCGAATCCATGAAAGACGACTGGGAAGCCGGAAGAAAAATCCAGGAGAGACTCGGCGATCTCGAATATTTCAAACAGCGATCTTTCGAGGACTCCCGCACCAGCGGCAATCGCGATCTGGCAAGCGCCATCGAGGACAACCTGCGCTGGTACGACGACAAAGAGGACAACATCTACAAAGTCATCGAGAACATGACCGACGAAGACCTGCGTGCCTGGCAGGCGGATGTCTCAGGTACCGGCATCAGAAAATCCGTCATGGACAGGCTCGAGCAGCGTCTCTCGGCAGCGGAGCTGCGCGTGGCCGAAGGGCTCCTCGCTCAAGCAGCCGAAGGCAAGCGTCCGAAGATGGATGTCATCGACAAGCTCAATCGTCACGCGGCACACTGGGACGCAGACGAAGCCCAGGTCGTCCGGGACTTGCAGGACGCTTTTCGGGAAGACCCGGGGCTAAGGGATCGAATCAACTCTCCAGGAAGCGAGCAGCAGATCCGGGAGGCTTTCGAGACTTCTCTACGCTTGCGTGAAGATCAGCGCTATCTCCTGGGAGAGTCCAGGAAGAACGGTACTTTCGATGCCGAGCTGGAGCGCCAGGCGAAAGATCTGGCAGTATCGCCCGAGGTGCTGCGCCAGGCGCTCTTCCTTCCCGAGAGCTATAAGAACAAACTGAGCGCCGCCCAGAAAGACTCGCCGGAATCATACGAGAAGACCCTCTGCGAGCTGTCGTCTCAGGAGCGCAGCCTGTCCACCGCGCTCCGCGAGCGGGCCAGAGAGGCGGTGGACGAGTATGACTACAATCGTTATATCAAGCCACTTCTCGAGACCGGACGGCTTGAGCTGGGAAGGGTCCAGGAGCTCAGCCAGGGAGTTTTCGATTTCGATCAGGTAGGCTCTTACGAGGACAGCGCCAGGGCAGGGGCTGCGATGACGCCAGCGGAGCGCGAGTTGTACGCAGCCTCCGGCAAGCTCGACCGGGCCCTTTTCAGGCTTGCTCCTTCTGAAAGAGTGATTGCTCGCAATGCCTTCATGCAGGGCGAGATGCGTCCCGAGGACAAGCTTCGTGGTTATATGGTCGGTCTCGGCACCGCCGAGCAGGAGATCAAAGATGTCCTCCATGGACTCAGGAACAGGGACACTGTTCTTGCGTCCATGCAAAAGGACAGCCGCTTTGCCGGTCAGGAGATCACCGAAGCCATGGTGACGAGCGAGATAAACTCGCGCATGGAAGAAGTAAAGCTGGCCTACTCACGAAAGTACGGCGCCAATCTCAATCTCGATTTCAACGCCGAGATGAGCGGTCAGGATCTCAGGGACAGCCTCCGGGGCATCAGGCATGAGGCAGAAACTGCCAGGGAGGCGGCTTTCATGTCCGACCGCGAGGTCAATCAGGTCTATGGGCTGGGCACGTATCTTACCGATGCCCTGGGCTGGGACGGCACCACCCAGACCATGCGCGACTATCATGAGCGCATGCACGGGCGTCTTGTCGAAGCCGCCATGAACCCCGACCGGCCATTCACCGTGGAGGAAGCCCGGGATATAGCCAGCCTGCGCTTCGGAGCCGCCGATGCCTCTATCGATTCGCAGAACAAGCTGGTTGACACCGCTGTCGATGCCGCCATAACGGTAGCCGCTCTACTTGCCGCGGTGCCTTCCGGGGGCGGGTCCATGGTAGCCTGGGGCGCCAATATCCTCAGCAAGGTTCCTGCCGGCGCCCGAGTCGTTGCTGCCACCACCCGGGCTGCCGAGCTGGTGAGATTGTCCAGCGCCGCCACCAGGGTCACCTATGGGCTGTCCAAGGTCCCCATGGGCACCAATATCGCCTGGGGTCTGGCCGGAGGCACCGCCAAGGTCACTGCCAAGCATCTCATCGTCGCTGATCATGACATGCTCTCAGAGGGTGTGCGCGACTTCGCCGATGGTGCCCTGAACGCGTTTTTCGTCTCGGATGTGGGACGATTCTCTAAAGACGTCTCCCGCCGGGCAGCCGGTGAGATTCTCGAATCAGTGGGCCGCAAGAGGGCAGGCGAGCTGGTGGAAGCCGGCGAGCGCGGGCTGGTGGATGCGGCTCTACGCAGCGCCGGGGGCAGTTTCCTCAAAGAAGGTGGAGAGAAGACCCTGCAGAGGCAGCTCACTAAATTCGCCGATGACGCCATCAAGAATCAGGACCCGGCAACCGTGTCGAAGATGCTCCGGCACCTGGCCTCGGATATGATCCGGGACGATATCCCGAGAGAGGCGCGAGAAGCTCTGGTGCGAGGTCTGACCCGGCAACTGGATCAGGCACTGGAGCAGGCGGTCAGGCAGGAGATTGCGCAGCTTGCAAGAGCCCCCATGCGCCAACTGCTTACCGAGGTCGCCTGGAACTCCAGGCAGGGCTTACTCGGCGGTAGCGCCGGCTCGCTTGCCCGCCTCGACGCTGACCAGGGGCTGGAAGCCAATCTCCAGACCATCGCCATGGGCGGCTTGATGGGCATGAGCATGGCTGGCTCCTTCACCGTCGCCCTCAAGGGAGTCACCTCTCTCAAAGACCTCGCTTTCAGACCCGGGGATGCTGGATCTTATTCGGCTCCTGCACGCAGTTCGGGGATCAGGGAAAGTCTGGTGTCGGATCCCGGAAGCGTGCCCCCGGGTCTCACTCAAGACCCGTTTGCAGGCCGCATGCAGCGAGAATTCGGCGAATCCACGGCGGTCATCGGATTGAGAGTGGAGGCGGCTTCCGCCTCGGCCTCCATGACCGGTCTCGCCTCTTCCATCGAGAATCTTCCGGCAACGGACCTGGTGGTTGATTTCCCGGCCAATCTCGAGACCGATCTGAGATCCTATATCCACGGCGAAAGCGACGCCGCGACATTCGAGAAAGCGACCGGCACCGCCCCCGGTGATCCAATGCGCAAGGTCATCGATGCTGTGCGCGAGAAGAATCGTCTGGCGAAGAGGGTCGGTAAGCCCGAGATGGAGCTTCATGCCGCCGGTAACGATGCCCCCTCCTACACAGGTCAGACGACTCCGCCGGATGATCTGGGCAGGCGGGCTGGCAGCAGGCTCGCGGCTCTCGAAAAGCAGGACCCGAATTACAGGGCCCTTCTGGTGGCCGAAACCGACGCCCAGAGAGCCGCGGTGGAGAGCCTTGCCGGAGCGGTCTCCAGTCCGGAGTCGCAGCTCTCGGCCCAGGATCTGATGGGCGGTTATTTCAAAGTGGCGGTTCCCCCCGGTCCTCACGAGGTCGCCTATCTCGAGGCCGTGAGAGCAAGCGGGGGAAGACCTCTCGAGATAGGCGAGCACCAGCCGGTATCGATTATCCAGGACGGCAAGAGCGGCCTGGCTGATAGTCTCGACCGGTCTCGTCTCAATACCGTTGCTGTGGCTGCCGGTGAGACAGCCACGGATGTGATCGACTTCCTGGCACGTACCGATCCGGCATTCGCCAGACAGATCCAGGGCGAGCGCGTGATTGCAGGCCACAACCGGATCGGCAGGGCGGCACAGGACTATAACGTAGTCAACTTCGCCGGTGATGGTACCGCCTCCATCGAAGTCACTCTCGATCATCTGCGTCTGGACGGCAGCATCGCCGGTCCTCTCGATTACAGGGTGGCGGTGCACGAGCTTGTCGGTCACCGGGGCTTCGACAACTACATGCAGCAGGACCCGTCCAGGCTTGCCACCCTGAATGCCATAGAAGCAGAGTACAGGACTCGCAATGTCAGTCTCACCGGCGATCGGACCAGCTATCATCAGGCGCCTTCCGAGCTCGCTGCCGAGCGGATAGCCAACGAGGCGGTGACGATTAAACTGCAGAACCGTATCGACGATCTGATTCGGACCGGACAGGAGATCCCGGCGGATCTGGCCGCCGAGATGAAGCGTCTTGAGATTTACCGCACCGAACTCGAGCGCCAGATCAGCTATCGCCCTGATGATCCGAAAGTAGCAGAGCAATTCGATCGTTATTTCGCCGATATGCGCGAGTATATGAAACAGACTTTCAGCCCATCGATGAGGCAGACTCCCCAGGCACGCCTGAGAGTAAACGGTGATGTCCCTTCCGACGGTGTCTATACCCCTCGTATCGAGCGACCCGGCGCCGCCGAGGTGGCCAGGATCGAAGCGGCGGTGCCCGCTCTCGGGGCGGAGGCTGCCGAGGACTTCAGCCGTCGTATGGCCGGGGTTCGGGATTTCTATAGAAACGACATGACCCCGTCTCTGGCCAGAGCCCAGGAGCTCAATCCCGAAATTCGCCAGACCCGGCGGGATCTGGACGCTGAGATCGCCAGGCTCAAAAAGGGCGGTGCCGGCGATGCCGACATCGAAGCAGCTCGCAGAGACCCCTCTCATTCGCTCAACGACGATTCTCCTCTCAGAGAGCTCGACGCCCGCTGGAACGAGCGGGTACGAGAGCATGCCGACATTACCGCCCGAGCAAACGAGAGCGCTCTGGAGCGAAGGGATCTGTTACAGCAAGGTCTCGATGATTTCGTAGCGGCTCGCAACAGCTCTGACCCTGCCAATCCGCTAGCACCGGTAACAGTGCAGGTGGCCCAGCACATGCACGCAGCCGGAGGCTATGCTTTCGGTCAGGGCACGATTATTCTCCCCAAAGCCGATCTTCTCGTTGCCGGAGGCGCCCCGGGACTCTCGCGAACGACTTATCACGAGATGGTCCATGTCCAGCAAGACGTGGACATCATTCGCAACTCCATCCGTGCCACCGCCCGGGAAGGCAAAGCCATGGACGCGGCAGCGGTGAGGAAGCATTACAAAGATGCCACCGGTCTCGATCTCGATGAGAAATGGTTAGCCACAGTCGCCGATCTCGATCGGAGCGCGCCTCCCCTCGACGCGGCGCAGATCGAGCGAGCCCAGCGTCTGGCCCTGGCTGTGCGCGAGTCGAAGCCTGTGGGTGCCCGCTCGAGCGAGCTCGGCAATGACGCGCGCAGCATCGACTCGCGTTTGAAAGAGCTCAAAGATCCGTCCGATTCAACGGCTCTCAACAAGATGATCAGAGACCTGAGCGATCCCGATAGCGGCCCGGCTCTGGCAAGAAGATATTACGGCGAAGACGGCGTCCCTGCCGACGTGAAGGACCTCATGGACCAGTGGGCCGGGCTTCCGAAAGACGACATCGGCCTAGCTGTCGGATTCAAGCCCGGCGCCGACGCCCGGGCCGATGCCACGACCATGCTCGAGTCCAGGCTGGACATCGTCAATGGCGAGCACCGGCGGCTCATCGATGACTATGCCGGCTCGCCTATCGAAAAAGAAGCCTATGGTCTGGACGGCAAGGTCAAAGAGCCCGGTGAAATCGAGCCGGGTCGCGCTCTGCCGACGAGCTCGCCGAATCGCAGAAATCCGGACGGCATTCTGGACAATACCGGAGAACACCTCAGAGAGAGTCTGAGTCCCTCTGCCGATGACTTCGAGAAAATGTCTCCCCAGCAGCGGCTCGATAGTCTCAAGCAGAGAGTGGCCGGGGCTCCCGAGCCGATTCGCGAGGGTCTCGACAGGCTTCTCAAGCTCGCCCGCCGGGACAGAGAAGCGCAGGACGTCATCGACAGGGTCCTGCGCCTGCCCGAGAGCGATATGCCCGGGTCTTTGAAAGGCATGCTCAGTCCCCAGCTCATCGATGCCATGGACAAGACCGAAGTCTTCTCCATGCTCAGGAAGAATCTCGAGAGCCTGCGGGAACCCGAAGGCACCACAGGCAGAGCCGCCGGACCGAACTGGGGTGAAGGCGACATTCCGCCTCTGGATGCCGACATGAGACCCTCCGATCCGCTTTACAGGATGTGGATGGACAATGCCCTGGCCAGGCTCGAGCTCGATGCCGACGAGCTTGCTGCATTCAACCAGGCTCTTCGAAACGGGGAGCTTCAGTTCTCGATCTTAGATCGCACTGCTCTGGATAAGATAGACGGAGAGTACAGGCTCTTCTCCCTGGAGCAGGGCAATGAAGTGAAGAATCAGCCTTACTTCTCCGCCGGTGTCAGGAAAGTACCGCTTCAGAAAGCGGAGGACTACGATCCGGCAGTCTGGCCGGCTGCCACCCTGGTGGTAAGAGCTCCGGGTCCCCGCGGTGCCGACAACTACTATGTGGTCAATGGCTGCCGGCGGGTTCATGTTTTCGGCTCCGAGACCTTGAACCCCGGTAACCGGCAGATTCCAGTGCTCCTCTTCGACTCGCCCGAAACCTTCCAGCGTCTTCTAGGTCACGACCCCCGCAATGGTATCGCCGGCGCCACGCCATTCCGTTTCGAGCGAAATGACTGAAAAAAGAGTTGGCATGAGCCCTCAGCTCAGAGTCTCTATACCAGCCGCAGTCTTGCGCAGATGATCCAGCAGTGCTTCCTCGTCGCCATAGCTGGCATGACAGCCCAGCTTGAAGAAGACAGCCAGGACAAAGAGAATGATCAGAGGAAGAATCGTCCAGAAGCAGGCGGTAAAAAAGGCCGAAGCATTGTAGATGAAATAGGCATGCCCGGTTATCCCTGTATAGAGACTCCAGGCAGCCAGCACCGTAGCCCCCAGCAGACCGACGGAGACCACGCCCGATACCATGACCAGCAAGGGCTGATGAGCGAGCCTGTACTCGACGATGCTGCCGCCCTGTTGAGGCACGACTCGACCATTGATCTCCCGGGTGAAGGGGCTTACGAAAAAGCCGTTTTTCTTCAGGACGAATCGGTCTCCGTTCACTGCTCCGCCGATTGTTCTGCTCCCCGGAACATAGCCAGGAGAGAGAACCGTCGTGGATGTATCGATGGTGCGCTGGAGCATCGAGAGCAGAACCGAGCTGTCCTGGGCAGAAAGAATCCGCTCCGGGAAGATTTCTTCCATGAAGTTCGCCGGAAGCTTCAGATCTCCTGAATCAGCGTCTTCTATCCTGCGTCTCAACAGGCTTTCGAGACTCGAATCATCGCCCACGAGTTGCCCTCCTATGGCTGCCCACATTGCCGCCACTTCTAATTTACCCGGAGCCGTCCAAAATTCCCGGATGAGCCGGAATGTGTTTAGATCGAGAAAGGTTTTTACATTTTTACGTGTCACGCCTCCCGTGACTCTCAAAAATAAAGTACGCGAATTCCTCCGCTTCGCTTTTAATTCGGGATGCCTCGAAAAAGTTGATTACATCCTGAACGGCAGGAAGGGAGTGATCGATTCACTCCCTCATACTGCCCTATCACAGAGACGGGTGATAGCCTGCTCAGTTCGAGCTCACCATCACCGCCTGATTCGATGCCGGATTTGCCGCCGGCATGCAATTGCGATTCGAGACCAGGCGGAGGTTGGCTCGTCCAGCGCGGGATCTGCTCTCATTGACGATACGCAGAGTTCGGGAAGCCTCCACCGCGATGTATGGATTTTCGTCCTGCTCCAGAAGGGAGAGCACCGCCACCGGTGTGCTGACTTCCTGGGCGAGTCCGATGCGGACATACTCGTCGTCGTCCGTGGCCAGGTCGAGGACCGTCGAAAGCGGCGTCTTGCTGTTGGCCGCCACGGCTATTCGAACCTCGGCGGAGCTGTCTCCGGCAAGCCGGGTGAGAACGTCCGCGGGAGTGGAAGAATTCTCGGCTACCCGCATCCGGACACGATGATGTGAACTCGACGCTAGCTCCCGGAGCTCGCTCTCGGAAGCCTCTACCGAGCCAGCCCTGATATAGTCCTGCATGAGTTCGGCGTTCACATTAACCGTAGACATAGAAAGAATGCACCTCCCATGAGTACAAGTCGTGTTCGTTTTCTGTTCATTAGAGTGCGCGCCAGTCTGAGAAGTAGGCAGAGCCGCACGTCTAATTTTCATTTTATTCAGACTCTAATTTCAGGCAAGAGTCTTGAAAAAATTTTTAATCTTCTCATGTCAGAGACCGGCGCGATACTCTCCGGTGACGGTTCGGCGCAGGAATTGCTCCAGCTCTTTCTCCTGCTCTCCGCCCCGGGTGATTCCGTAAGAGACCATAGCCACGCCGCCACCGAGCAGCACCACCGGCACGACGATCAGCTCCAGGCGCGGCTCGCCTCTGACGATGAAGACTATCCCGGCGACAAAGAGAGCCGCCACCAGAACGAACCAGAGGGTGAACATGATCCTGATGACCATGCTGACCTCGAAGCGATATTCCACCGTCGAGCCGCAGTCGTCCTCCAGCACCACACCGTGGAGATCCCGGGCGAAACCGTTTCTGGCGTTGCTCACTTTGGTGAGAACGAACTCGTTGTTCTTAACCCGGCCGCAGACCCCGTGGGTGGTGCTCATCCGGGCCTGGCTGGGAGACTTGAACACCGATGCTTCGATGAGCTGGAGCACCGCCGCTTGATTTTGCGGGCAATGGAACGCCATTATGTCTGATATGGCTTCCATCCGGTGATCAGGAGATTGTCGTCTCGAGCATTTTTTCCTGGACTCGATCCCGCTTATCCGATTCGACACCCATGTCCAGATCGAGTCCGCCGTCGAAGAACTTTGTCCACCAGAGCTGGAACATCAAAAGGGTCCAGAGCTCTTTGCGCCGGTCCATCCGCCCGCTCAGATGCTCGTCTTTCAGGCGCTCCACCGTGGCGATCTGGAAGATCCCCTGGCGATCGAGATAATCGGCGGTGAGCAAGCGGTCCACCAGATGCTTGAAATCGGACCGGAGCCATTTGGCCACGGGAATACCGAAGCCTTTCTTGGGACGTTTGACAATGGATGCCGGAAGCAGATCGGCAGCCAGTTTTCTCAGTAGATATTTTGTGCTGGTGCCTCGAATCTTCAATGAGGTCGGCAGAGACTGGGCGAACTCCACCAGGGGATAAGCAAGAAAAGGCAGGCGCGCCTCCAGGGAGGCGGCCATGGTGGCACGGTCCGCTTTTACCAGCAGATCATCGGGAAGATAAGTGAGCTGATCGAGACGCATAATCTGATCGGCTACATCGTCTCTTTTCAGCTTGCGATAGAGCCTGTCGGTGTCGACATGAGAGATCAGATCGAACTCGTCTGCCATGGAGGACGAGGCTTCCATCACCTCGGGCTCGAGAAGGTCGCCGTGCATGTCCATGGGTAGACCGCCCATCCAGCGGAGCTGCCTGGCTATCGGCTCGTGGGAGCAGCTGGCGATGAAACGCTTGAGCTTGTAATCGAAACTGAGATTATTGTGGGACACGGGAAGCGCTCTGATCAGGGGCTCGAAAACACCCTGGCGCAGGGGCGCCGGCACAGCGTTCCAGTAAGCGGCCATGCGGTGGGCCAGATAAGTAGGATAGCCTCCGAAGAGCTCGTCGCCGCCTTCCCCGGCAAGGGCGACAGTCACCGATTCCCGGGTCATCTTGGCGAGAAGGTAAGTCGGCACGATGGAGGCATCGGCGATGGGCTCGTCGATCACCTCCCAGAGCTCCGACAGAGTCGCGAAGGCGATATCGGGCTGGAACTGCATGACCCTGTGGCTGGTGCCGAGGTGCTCGGCTACTGTGCGGGCATGATCCGACTCGTCGAAAGACCTGTCGGCGAACCCTATGGAAAAGGTCTTCAGATCGTTTTTGACATGTTTCACCGCCAGAGCGGCGATAGTGGACGAATCTATGCCGCCTGAGAGAAACACTCCCAGGGGCACGTCGGATATGAGCCGCAGCTCGATGGAGCGGTCGAGAAGCTCGCGCATGCGCTCTTTGGCTTCGTCCTCGCTGCCATAGTCCTCGACTTTCTGGCTGGGGCTCCAGTATGAGGCGATGTTCACCTGGCCGTTCTCGATCACCATATAGTGGGCGGGTAGGAGCTTGTATATATTCTCGAAAAGGGTATTGGGGGCCGGCACATACTCGAGAGCCAGGTACTGGCGCAGGGCTTCCATATTCGGGGAGCGCCGGGCTGCCGGATGCTCGAATATCGTCTTGAGCTCCGAGCCGAAGATGAGCACATTATCAAAAATCGCCCAGTGCAGGGGCTTCTCCCCCATACGGTCCCGGGCGATGAAGAGGCGGTTCTTGTTCTTGTCCCAGATGGCGAAGGCGAACATGCCTTCGAGATGCTGGAGACAGTCGACACCATGCTCTTCGTAGAGATGGACTATGGTCTCGGTATCGCTTCTGGTCCTGAACCGGTGACCTTTTTGAAGGAGGTCCCGGCGGAGCTCCTCGAAATTATAGATCTCGCCGTTGAAAACGATACAGACCGAATCGTCTTCGTTATATATGGGCTGCTGGCCGGTCTTGAGGTCGATGATGGAGAGCCTGGTCATGCCCAGGGCCACCGGCCCGATGAGCACCGAGCCGTCCTCGTCCGGCCCCCGGTGGGTGATGGATCGGCACATGGACGCCAGATACCTGCCGGAAGCCTGCTCTACAGGGCTGCCGTCCAGGTTATGAAAGCCGACGATGCCGCACACCCAGTGCCTTACCTCTTAAATCCCCTTACCTCTTATATCCGTTGAATAAGTTACTACAGGTGGATGAACAAATCTCAAGGAGTTGATGAAAAGATCTCAAGGTGCAAGAAACATCCGGTCAATGCGGTCATAATTGCCCAATGACCCAGATTAACAATAGCGTCAGCCCGATTGCCCCTCTGGGCGTCAACTGGACCCGGGAGAATCAGCTCTACCGCGATATCTCCAGCCGGGAGCTCAGGAAGTCCATGGTCAAGCCCGAGCTGTCCATAGTCATTCCGGTTTTCAACGAAGAAGACAATGTCGAGCTTCTTTACGAGAAGCTCCTCCTGGCTCTGACAGCCTGCGGGCGCACCTGGGAAGTGATTTTCATCGATGACGGCTCCTCCGACCAGAGCTTTGCCGAGCTCGGCAAGCTGGTGGCCCAGGACCATCGTCTCAGAGTGGTGAAATTCGTCCGCAATTACGGACAGACCGCAGCCCTTGCTGCCGGTATCGACTATGCCCGCGGTCGGGTGATCATCCCCATGGACGCCGATCTGCAGAACGACCCCGGCGACATCCAGTTGCTCCTGGACAAGATGGACGAAGGCTACGATGTCGTGAGCGGCTGGCGCAAAGACCGGAAAGACGAGTTTTTCACCCGCCTGCTGCCGTCCTGGATCGCCAACAAGATCATCTCGGTGATCAGCGAGGTCCCCCTGCATGACTACGGTTGCTCCCTGAAAGCATACCGCCGGGAAGTGATCAAAGACGTCCGGCTCTACGGCGAGATGCACCGTTTCGTTCCCATCTACGCCACCTGGCACGGAGCGAAAGTGGCCGAGATCCCGGTAACCCACCATGCCCGGCAGTACGGCACCTCCAAGTACGGTCTCTCCCGGACCTTCAAAGTGGTCCTCGATCTGATCACGGTGAAATTCATGTCCTCGTATTTCACCAAGCCCATCTATGTATTCGGCACAGCCGGAATGCTCTCCCTGGCTGCCGCTTTCGCCTGTTTCGTCTGGATGGTGGTCTTGAAGTATGGATTCCATACTACTTTTATAGAGACACCTCTGCCGGTGCTCATCTGTATGTTCTTCATGCTCGGAGTGCAGACTATTCTCATGGGGCTCCTTGCCGAGATCCTCATGCGGACTTATCACGAGTCCCAGGGCAAAAGGATCTACGCTGTCGATGAGTTGCTCAATATAAATCTCGGCGACGGCGGTGACGATGGCGACCACCGGGAATAAGTAGCATTCGGGAGCCAAACTGCCATGAGGTCCAGAACCCTGCAGACCCAGACCAGAGAGCTCGAAAGTGATTTCAAGGAGTCCGGCGATACGATCTCTGTCGGGGCTCGATCTCCGCTTTCCGGATCCAGGAAAGCGGACCGCAAGACACTGATCTTGTTTGCCGTTTTCTTTTCAGCCGCCTGCCTGCTCTATTTCGTCAAGCTCGGCAGCCATCCGCTCTTCAATCCGGACGAGGCCCTCTATGCCGAGCCTGCTCGTGAGATGCTCGAGACAGGCGAATATGTCACCACTTATCTCAATTATCAGGTTCGCTACACCAAGCCTCCCCTGTGCATCTGGGCTATGGCCATGGCATTCAAGACTTTCGGGGTGACCGAGTTCGCGGCTCGCTTCTTCAGTGCCGCCTGTGGTGCTATTCTGCTGGGCGCGACTTATCTGTTCACCGAAAAATACGCCTCGCGCAGAGCAGCGGTACTGGCTTCTCTGGCGCTGTTGCTGGCGCCTCTCTACCTGGCTTCTTCGCGTCTTGCCATCACCGACATTCCCCTCAGCCTCTTCGTGGCAGGGTCCCTCATGAGCCTCTATCATGGCTTCCAGTCCGGAGAGGGGCGCTGGAAATGGCTCGGCTACCTGCTCATCGGCCTCGGTGTCATGACCAAGGGACCGGTGGCGCTTCTCATCCCCGGTGCCATCATGGTGGCATATCATGCTCTGGCCGGCGAGATCAAGAAAGCCTGGAGATACTACAATCCCATCGGCGCGCTTGCTTTCATCGCCCTTATAGCGGTGCCCTGGTTCGCTCTCGAGATCTATGTCACCAGAGGCGAATACTACGAGGCATTCATACTCCGGGAGAACTTCCAGCGTTTCACTGCTGTCGTTGATCACAAGTATCCCTGGTGGTATCACATAGCAGCCATGTTCGGCGGCTTTTTTCCCTGGTCTCTCTGCCTGCCCTTCGCCTGGTTCGCCTCTCTCAAGGGCTTCTGGAAGGACCGGGCCGGGACGAGCAGCAAATTCGGTCTCTTCCTGTCGGTATGGTCCCTGTTTATACTGGGCTTTTTCAGCGCCAGCGTCTCCAAGCTCATTCCTTACACGCTGCCGGCATTCCCTGCCGTCGCAGCGCTATCAGGCGTTTTTCTGGCCGGGCTCATAGAAAGGAGAGCACGCCTGCCCATAGCTTCCGGCATGGCTCTGGTGGCGGCGTTGGCCTGCGGCAATCTCTTCACTCTCCACATAGTCGAGGCGAAAGTCAGAGACTGCCCTCCGGATCTCATCGCCGCGCTTCCGGCCGCGATCACCGCCATCGCCCTCTGCGCTTTCTCAGGCCTGGTGCTGGCTCTGTCCAGACGCCTCTATGCATCTCTTGTGGTATTCGGCTGCTCCATGCTCCTGGCATTCGGCTGGTTCGGGCCGGTATTGCTGGATGTTTTCGCTTCGGAGTGGGAAGAGCCGGTGGTGGCATACAGCCGTTATGCGGCCCTTTCCGACCGGCCGATTCTGGTGCACAGTATCAGGAAGCCGTCGGTCACTTTCTATGCCGGCAGGCGGGTCGAGGTCTGCCCCACCGCCGACTTGCTCGGCGCCCATATGCACAATCACGAAAAGGCGTATATTATCGCTCGGAGCAAAGACGCCGATTTCTTCGAATCGATCACGGGTTGCAAGATCCTCGATAAATGCGGTCGTTTTATGCTTGTTTCCTGGAATCAGCCTGAGATGGGAGGCGGTCAATGAAACTCGAGCGGGTCCTTGTCACTGGCGGTGCCGGGTTCATCGGCAGCCACCTGGTGGAGCGCCTGATCTTTGAAGAAGGCGTAAAAGTCACTGTTCTCGACAATTTCAACGATTTCTACGATCCCGGGATCAAACGCCGCAATCTCGACCGGGTCAGGGACCATGAGAATTTCGCCCTGATCGAGGGCGATATCCGCAACAGGTTGGATGTGCAGCGGGCTTTCGCGCCTGGCAATCCTGGCCAGGGACCGGTGGACGCCGTGGTCCACCTGGCTGCCATGGCCGGGGTGAGACCCTCCATCGAGAATCCCGGTCTCTACATGGACGTCAATATCATGGGCACCCAGAATCTCCTGGACTGTGCCGCTGCTCAGTCTGTGAGAAGTCAGTCAGATGGAAGTCAGACAGAGAGAAATCAGACCCGCCCTCTTTTCGTTTTCGCCTCCTCCAGCTCGGTCTATGGCGAGCGGCAGGCTGAGCATTTCAGAGAGAGCGATCGTACCGATCGGCCCATATCGCCTTATGCTGCCTCCAAGATGGCTGGCGAGATGCTCTGTCACACGGCTCACAGGAACACCGGTCTCGATGTCGTCTGCCTGCGCTTTTTCACTGTCTTCGGACCGCGCCAGAGACCGGACCTGGCGATTCACAAGTTCTGCCGTTTGATCGATGAGGGAAAGCCTGTCGAAGTATATGGAGATGGCAGCACGCAGAGGGACTATACGTATATTCAGGACATAGTCGATGGGATCATGGGCGTCTTCGGGATGACCCGACCCTGTTTCGAGATCATCAATCTCGGGCGCAGCGAGCCGGTGGTCTTGAAAGACATGATCGCCTGTATCGAGAAGTCCCTGGGCAAAAAGGCTGATATTGTCCACAAGCCTATGCAGAAAGGGGATGTGCCCAATACTTTCGCCGGAATAGACAGAGCCCGGCAATTGCTTGCCTACCATCCGACTACAGGAATCGAGGAAGGTATCGAGGCCTTTGTCGCCTGGTACAGAGAAAACCAGGCAGGAGCGGTGGCGGTTGACGGGGGCAAAGCCCGGGAATTAAAATCGGTCTAACAATAGAAAGGGCTAGATCGATGACCACCAACGACACTCAGGACCTGGTCGAATTGTTGCGGGCCGGGATGTTCGAGGAATTCCGCAGCCGCTTCAAGGACACCATCAACGGAAGCCATGACGGTATTTTCGAGCTCGCCGAGGCGATCAATCTCAGGCTTCAAGAGTTGAGCCCGGGATGCGAATCGAAGATTGTCGTCAGCCAGAGAACCAACTCGGACAAGCATATAGTCATGATCATGGATGCCTCCCGGATATTCGGCGAGAGTTTCACCGTCACCCGGCAAATGTTCGTGATTTAGTTGTCGTTTGCTTAATAGCAGGCTTTCAAGCAGGGCCCGGGCTCGCGCCTCATGACACCTTAAAGCTGCCTTATATAGCCATTTCGAGGCTCCAAGCGGGTGAATCGACCGTAAAATAGTCAAGAACCTATTTCAGGTCGTACCACGGTGCAAACACTAACCAGACCGGACAAGAAGCAGTCGCCCCAGGCGACTCCCGAGGGCAGCGGCAGGCGGCCGCCATTCAAGGCAGCGGCTCTCATCGCCCTGGCCCTTTTCCTGATCAGCAATCTGGTTCTCTTCGCTGTTTTCGGCCCGGCAACCAGCTATTCGAACAACGTCTGGAACGGCACCGGCTCCATCGACCTGGCTCTCAACGAGTTCAAGGCTCTGCCCGGACGCCCGGATGTGGTTCTCCTGGGCTCCTCTCTGGTCATGTATCCATTCTGGTCCACCGACAAGAAAGAGCACCCGGAGATAGGCGATATCTTCCACCATCACCGCTCTCTTGCCCTGGAAGAGCGCCTGGCGCAGAAAAACGGCAAGCCCGTGGTCTTCAGCATGGCGATATTCGGGCAGATGGCCTCGGACGCTTATATCTATGCCAATGAGTTCCTCAAAGGGGAGCGCATGCCACCGGTCCTGGTCTGGGGTGTCGCCCCCCGGGACTTCTATGACGCCGAGCTCTCCGGTCCCATGCAGACGATCTCTTTCCAGCGTCTGGTCGGTCTCGATAATCTCCTTCGTTATGCCGACCTCTATCTGCCCGGGTTCCAGGAAAGAGCCGATTTCATCTTCTCCAAGTCCGTTTTTCTTTATGGCAGGCGCTGGCACATCCAGAAAGAAGTGAACAAAGGAGCCGACAAGCTCTATAATCTCGCCTCCCCGGGCTCCACAGCGGCTCGTCCGGGCTGGGAGAAAAGCCAGTCGGGCTTTGTTTTCACCGGCACCAGGGAAGATGTCTGGGAGAACAGCAAGCAGGAATATCAAAAACGCTACAAGAATATCGATCTGGATAAGCTCAGCCTGCAGATGGGCTTCATGGACGGCTTGCTGAAGGTCTGTCAGGAGCGTGGCATCAAAGTGGTGCTCGTCAATATGCCTCTGACCGCCACCAACCGCGGTATCATGCCCACCGGCTTCTATGACAGCTACCGGGCGGAGCTCTCTAAAATCGCCGGTAAAAGAGGAGCAGTCCTGGCTGATTTCGGCAGCGACACCACTTTCGAGGATGGCGATTACTGGGATACATGCCACCTGAGCTACCAGGGCGGCTTCAAGCTCATGGACAAGCTCGCCCCGATCATCGACAGACTCAGATAGACCCTTCCAGCGCAGCTTCCACTTCCGCTTCCATGGTGCTAAAGATAGTGCGGCATATATTTCTGCTTGACAGCTGGGTCGCCTGTGACCGGTAGCAGCTTGGCCAGCGAGAGCTGGAAAGGCGAGAGCGTGATTGCGCGGGATTCTACTTGGGCATCAAGAAATAGAAGAGCGCTCCGCAGATGGCCAGCACCAGAATCACGGCAAGCATTATCGTATTGGCCGAGGAGTACTCGTCCATCTCGATGGACTTTTTGCGGACAGCTTTGATGGCGTCCACATTGGCAGGCGGATTGGAGGTCTTCTGCGCCTCGAGCATCTGCCGCATCTGCTCGCGCTGGGCGTCGAGCTTGGCCCGGGCTTGCTGGTGGCTGATCTCTTTCGCCACTACCCGTGACATCACGTCCGGGAGCTGATCCTGCCAGGTCTTGGCGTCGAGAAAATCCACCGCCCCCAGATGCATCGAGTCTTTGACGAGGTCAGCCTCCAGGGTTTCGTTGCTCACCAGGAAGTGAATCTCTGGATGGTGCTCTTTGAGCCCGGAGAGCAGGGAAAGTCCGGTGTCCGGATCGGAGGAGAGCTCGATCCAGACGATCCTGGGATGCTTGCTCTCGATCTCGCGCGAGGCGCTGCCGCGGGCTGTGGTGCCGACAAGCTGCATGTCCGAGTTGCCGGCGATGAGCGCCGCTATCTGCGCTGCTTTCTCTTCGTTCTCGCATACTAAAAGAGTTGAGAGGGCCACCGTCTGTTTCCTATCTGCTCAGGCAAACCTATGATACTTCATTTCTTCTGCTTGTCTTCCACGCGCGCAGTGAGCGCTGCGGCAATGAGCAGGGAGACACCGCCCATCATCACCACATAGAGCGGCTGATTATGGAAGACATGCCGTACCAGAGGCTGGAAGCAGAGAGCGGCAATGACTTCGGGGATGACGATAAAAAGATTGAATACTCCCATATAAACACCGGTGCGATTGTCAGGCAGGCAACCGGAGAGGATCGCATAAGGCATCGATAGTATCGATGCCCAGGCGACTCCGACGCCGATCATGGTCCATTGCAGGGAAACAGGATCGTGAATGAGGGCTATGCCCAGGAGGCTCAGACCGCCTGCCACCAGGCTTATCCCGTGGACGAGCTTGCGCCCCAGGCGCTGTGCCAGGCGGGGCAGCAGGAAGGCGACCAGAAAGCAGACGATGGAATAGATGGCGAAACACCAGCCCGACCACTCGATTCCCCGGTCGAACTGCGGATCGCCGGGGGATTTTGCTCCGAACACGTGATAGGCGGTGGTGAGACCGAAAAACATCCACATGCAGAAAAGCCCGAGCCAGGTGAACACCTGCACCCAGGCAAGCTGTTTCATGGTGGCGGGCATCTGGGCAAGAGCCCCCGGAATCTCCGCGAAAGCGCTTTTGATCAACCCCATGGCGCCCCGGTTCCGTTCCTTCTCCTTCTCGAAAGCCTCCATATCCTCCGGGGGATATTCGCTGGTGGAGAAAACTGTCCAGAGTACACAGACGAGGAACATAGCTGCCCCTATCCGGAAAGCATAGAGGACCGTCAGAGGAACTCCGTTGCTGGCGACACCGTCGACCCCCATGTAACGAAACAGATAAGGCAGGGCGTTGGCGAGGGAGGCGCCGATTCCGATGAAAAAGCTCTGCATGATAAAGCCGGTGGTCCTCTGGGAATCATCGAGCTTGTCGGCGACAAAAGCCCTGAAAGGCTCCATGCTCACGTTGATACTGGCGTCGAGAATCCAGAGCAGGCTTGCCGCCCACCAGAGGAAGGGGGATTCGGGCATGATCAGAAGAGCGATACTGGCGAAAATGGCGCCGGTGAGAAAGTAGGGACGGCGGCGGCCCAGGCGACCCCAGGTTCGGTCGCTCATCGCTCCGATTATGGGCTGGACTATAAGACCGGTCACCGGACCTGCCAGCCAGAGGATCGGGATCTCGTCCGGATTGGCGCCGAGCTTGGTATATATGGCGCTCATATTGGCAAGCTGGAGCCCCCACCCGAACTGAATTCCGAGAAAACCGAAATTCATGTTCCAGATTTGCCAGAAGTTCAGGCGGGGCTTTATTAGACTGGTCATGGGTCTAGTATAGTATCTGGGAATCACGAACCGAAAAGGGAGGCACGACCTTTGAGTTTTGCATCGAAGTCATTTTTACCGGCCCTTCTGAGCCTGACCGTTTTCGCTATGCCGGCCATGGCAGGCGGCATCGAGAGCGGCGGAAAGCCCGAGCCTCGCCGCACTCTGCTTGCCGCCAAGACAAAGAGGTTCGAGTACAAGGAAGGCTTCGAGCGCCGGCCCAAAGACATAATCAATACCCTGAAAGACAACGAGGTCACCAGGTTCCAGACCCTGCTCGACGGTCTCGACCAGGCTTTCAGTCTCGACAATACTTTGAAGAATGCCGGTCCATACACGCTTTTCGCCCCCAGCGACACCGCTTTCAAGAAGATCCCCTACGAAGACGTCCAGAGCCTCTGGGCCAACAAGAAAAAGCTCAAGCAGGTCCTCTCCTATCATATAGTCGAAGGCAAACACAGCCTCGATGATCTGCGCAAAACGGGCACCCTGAAGACCATCGAGGGTCACACCCTGACGATCAAGACGCAGGGGCAGGATGTCTACGCCGACAAGGCTCTGATCACCACCGCCGATGTGCCGGCAAGCAACGGTATAGTTCATGTTATCGACCTGGTGGTCATGCCCCCTCTGACCAAGTGAGGCTTTTACCATGGCAGTGAATGTCGTATTGACCGGAGTCGGGCATGACCGGGTAGGCATCGTCGCCGAGCTCTCTAAAATTCTCTTCGAGCTCGGCTGCAATCTCCTCGATTCGAGCATGACCCTGCTTCGCAGCGAGTTCGCCGTGATTCTCATGGCCCAGATCCCGGACGGCAAGAGTATCGACGATCTGAAAGAGAAACTTGCGGCCGCCGAAGAACGTCTGGGCATGTCGGTTTTCGTCCGGGAGCTCAGCGACGAGGAGCTGGATGAAGAAGACGAGGACGCCGAGGCTTTTATAGTATCGGTCTATGGAGCCGACCGGCCGGGCATTGTCGCCGGTATCACAGCCGAGCTCGCCCGGCTGGGGGTCAATCTCACCGATGTCGAGACCCGCAAGACGCCGGGGGATCGGCCGATTTTCATGATGGTGCTGGAGGTCACTCTGCCCCCGGGTTTCAGCGGAGACAGCCTGAAGGCCGAGCTGCAAGCGGTGGCCGAGGAGCTTCAGGTGGACCTCTCGGTGAACAGCGTGGAGGTGGCCGACCTTTAATGGCTGTCCTTCCTGTCCTGGTCTATCCCGATTCCCGATTGAAAAAGGTCTCTGAGCCGGTGGCTCTCGAAGACGAGTCCCTCGCCGGTTTGATCGAAGATCTGCTTGATACCATGAACAGCTCTCCGGGCTGCATAGGCATCGCCGCCCCCCAGTGCGACATCCACAAACGCTTGATAGTCGTGGATGTCTCCCGGAACCCCAATATGAAACAGAAGCACGGGCTGATGATCCTGATCAATCCCGAGCTTCTCAGCCAGTCAGGCAAGAACACAGCCCGGGAGGGGTGTCTGAGCCTCCCTCACCTGACCGCAAACGTTACAAGAGCAAAACGAATAACGGTCAGGGCTACTAACCGGGAGGGCTCTGAGGTTATTATTGACGCGTCCGGGTTCGAGGCGCGCGCTATCCTTCACGAGATGGACCACCTCGACGGCATTCTCTTTCTCGATCGGGTATCTTCGCTTAAAACGGACGTCTTCAGGCGAAAGCGCTATCTGACCGGAACCGAAGACAGCGACCAAGGAGGGCAGGACGGGTCATGAACGTTATCTTCATCTCGCCTCATTTCCCACCCAATTTCCAGAATTTCGTAAGGCGCCTGAACGGGGCCGGCGCCACAGTCCTCGGTCTGAGCGACGTCCACTGGGAGAATCTCGGCCAGGACGTCCAGAACAATCTCACCGAGTACTACCGGGTCGGCGATATGCACAACTATGAAGACGTGCTCCGGGCGGTGGGCTATTTTACTCACCGCTACGGAAAGATCGACCGGATCGACTCTCTCAATGAATACTGGCTCGAGACCGAAGCCAGGGTGCGCACCGACTTCAATATATTCGGCTACCGCAACGAGGATATCGCCAGAATAAAACGCAAGTCCGAGATGAAGCGAGTCTTCCAGAGCATCGGTATCAAGTGCGCCCCCGGAGCGCTGTTCGAGTCGGAAAAACAGGCTCTCGCTTTCATCGAGAAAGTAGGCTGGCCGGTGGTGGCCAAACCTGATATCGGAGTTGGTGCCGCCAAGACCTATAAGCTCGAGAAGAAAGAAGACTTGAAGTTCTTCATGGAAGACAAGCTCGATTGCGACTATTTCATGGAATCTTTCGTCAGCGAGCCTATCGTCACCTATGACGGACTTACCGACAGGGACGGCAAAATCGTCTTTTCGGCCTCGCACCGATACAGCCAGGGAATTATGGAAGTCGTGAACGCCGACTCGGACGTCTACTATTACGGCGTCAGGGAAATCGAGCCGGCTCTCGAGAAAGCCGGTCGTGACATCGTCGAGGCTTTCAACGTCAAAGAGCGGTTTTTCCATTTCGAGTTCTTCATGAGCAAGAAAGGCGAGATCACCGCTCTCGAGGTCAATATGAGACCGCCCGGCGGGCTCACCGTGGACATGTTCAACTATGCCAATGACTTCGACTGCTACCGGGCCTGGGCGGATCTGATCACCCGGGGAGAGACCACCCAGAAAGGCAAGCGTCCTTATTTCGTCATCTATGTGGGACGAAAGGACTCGCTTCCTTACAAGCGATCTCACGATACCGTCCTTGGTGAATTCGCCTCGCTCATCGTTCATCACAGCCGTCTCAGCGATGTTTTCTCGAGAGCGATCGGCAATTATGGCTATATCCTCCGTCATGAGAAGCTCGATCCACTCCTGGCGGCAGCCGGCTCAATTCAAGAGAGAGCTAATCGGGTATGATAATTGAAGCAAAGTTGCTGAGATTATCCGGTAATGAGACTATCCACTGGTTTGACCGTACTTCTGGCCCTGGCTTTCAGCGCAGGCGCCGATGCTCTTGCCCAGACAGCCGGGCTGGATCTGCCCGCCAATGAGCTCCCCGGTCTCACCGGCAACGGTCCTGCCGGCAACTCCCCGCAGCCGGAATCCGAATCCAGATCCGAGCCGGTTCTGGAAGGTCCTCTGAAAGAGCGCCGGCTCAAGATCAAGACCATGATCGAAGATGCCGGACGGGAAGGGGTCGGAACCAGGATCTACTCCCAGGCTCTCGATGCCGTGGAGGCGATGGTCAGGACCGGTGGCTCCGAGGCGCTGCTTTCTCAGCGGCTGGACAGCATCGAGAACAGCCTCAACGAGCAGTTCAAACGCCGCCGCATACTCAAGTATCAGAAGCCGGCGCCCCCCATAGCCGCCTCATCGCCGCCGCCTTCCCAGCTCGAGCAAGCCGGCAGGGGCAACGACCGGCTCAAGGGCGTCAATAAGGACGGGCTCATCGAGGCAATCACCGACAAATGGTTCGGGGGCGATCTTCCGGATTCGATCAAGTCCAAGATTCCAGCCAATGTCGATCCGAGCATGCTCAAAGGGCAGGACCTCGACAAGTTGATGAAAAAGCTCAACAAGTAGAGATGAGAGCGATTCTTGCTGGTTCAGTGGTTCTTCTATCAATCACGCTCATTCCTGGCCCGGCTTTTTCCCAGAGCAAATATGAATTCAAGCCGGGCTCGAGACAGGCTGTGGAAGTCAGTCCCGGCAGTTCGGGCCGGACCTATACCGGCATGAGTCCGGGCAGCGGTGTCAGAAGAGGCGGTATGCATCTGCGGCAGCCCGGCGCCTATTCGCTTCCCCGGGGCTATCAGAATCAGGCACCGGCTGCCGCCGGGGCAGCTGGCTCCGTCAGCGCCGTCCCGGCGAAAAAAGGCCCGAAGAGCTATAGCTTCAGGGAGAAGATCGAGATCGACGGCCTCACACGCACAGCCAGGATTTATGTTCCGGCAAGCTATTCGCCCGGCCGGGCCATGCCCCTGGTGCTGATCTTCCACGGTCTCAATATGAGCGCTGACTCCATGGTGGCGATTACTGGCTTCAACGGGATCGCCAGCCGCAATGGCTTCATAGTCGCCTACTGCGAGTCGGCCCGGGGACGCTGGGCCGACGGTATGAACAATCCCAGGGGCGTGGATGACCTGGGTTATGTCAAAAAGCTCATCACCCAGCTCGCCGGCAAGCTCAGCCTCGACCGGCGGCGGATTTACGCCCTCGGTCTCAGTAACGGAGGCTATTTCGCCCAGATGCTCGCCTGCCAGATGACCGACCAGATCGCTGCCGTGGCTGTGGTGGGATCCACCGCCATGTCCCAGGCTCTCGCCACATGCCAGTCGAACAAGCCGGTGCCGGCTATTTTCTTTTTCGGTACCGAAGACCCGCTCATCAACTGGGGAGACGATCGCAGCCGCGCCCTGGGGAAATACAAGGACAAGCTCGGGGCAGCAGCCATATCGCCTGAGTTCTATGCTCTCAGCCGCCTGGGGGGCTGGCTGACGGTGCATGACACTGTCGCCTGGTGGGTGGACCACAACAATTGCAATAAGTCTCCATACTCGTCTTACGAGCCCGACCGCGATCCGGCAGACGGCATGCGTGTTAAGAAAGAAGTTTACGGTTCAGGCGGCAATCAGGTCCTGGTCTATTTCATCGAAGGGGGCGAGCATAGCTGGCCCGGCGCTCTTGCCCTGCCCGGCGTCACCCGGCGGATCTGCCAGGATGTGGAGGCCAGCGAGCTTATCTGGAAATTCTTCAGCCAGAATTCTCGCTAGGTGTGTTAATTTATCGACCATGATACGACTTGACAGGATAAGCAAAGTCTATCCCCACGGCGAGGTCCTCAAAGAGATCACCTGGGAGGTCAAGGCCGGCGAGCGCGCCGGTCTGGTTGGCGCCAACGGTAGTGGCAAGACCACCCAGTTCCGGATCATCCTGGGGGAGCTCGAGCCAACCTCCGGGGATGTCTTCCGGGCGAAAGACGCCCGCATCGCTTATCTGTCCCAGGAGTTCGAGATCAATCCGGACAACACCATAAGGGACGAGTTGCTCACGGCATTCAGCGAGGCACACCAGATCAAGATGTCTCTCCTTCGGGTTCAGGAAGCCCTCGACTCGGCCGGCGGCGAGGAGCTGGAGAAGCTCCTGCGCAAGCTCGATCGCCTGCAACAGGAGTTCGAGGCTGCCGACGGATATGGTCTGGAGAGGCGGGTCGAGAAGATCCTCCCGGATATCGGGCTCAGCACCGCCGATGGTGACCGCCTGGTTTCCAGTCTCAGCGGCGGCTGGCAGATGCGTCTGGGTTTCGGCAAGGTGATGCTCCGGCAGCCGGATCTCTTGCTCCTCGATGAGCCCACCAACCATATCGATCTCGAGACCATCGAGTGGCTCGAGGGTTACCTGCTCAAGCAGACCGTGCCCATGGTCATCGTCTCTCACGATCGCCGTTTTCTCGATCGGCTCTGCACCAAGATTATCGAGGTCGAGCGTGGTGTAGCCACTACCTATCCGGGCAATTACTCCTCGTATGTGGCGGTCAAAGAGGAAATTCGCGCCGCCCAGCAGGCTGCTTATGAAAGGCAGCAGGAGGAGCTTGCCCGCCAGCAGGCTTTTATCGATCGTTTTCGCGCCAGTGCCACCAGATCGACCCAGGCCAAGAGCCGGGAAAAGCAGATCGAGAAAATCGAGAAGATCGAAGCGCCGGTATCCGAGCTCAGAGGGCTCAAGTTTCACTTTCCCGCCTGCGCCAGAAGCGGCAAAGAAGTCGCTATCGTGGACTCTTTGATGCACGCCTATGACGACAATATTCTTTTTCTTGACGCCAGCCTCGATATCGAGAGAGGGGACAAGATCGCTCTCATCGGCCCGAACGGTTGCGGCAAATCGACTCTGCTCCGACTTCTCACCGGCAGAGAGAAGCCCATGGAAGGCGAGGTCCGCCTGGGCGAGCACAATATAATCACCGGCTATTTCGAGCAGAATCAGGCAGAGGCTCTGGACAGGGATAAAACCGTCCTCGATACCATCGCCGATGACGTCTATCACTGGAAAGACGTGGAGATAAGAGGGCTTCTGGGACGCTTTCTATTCAGTGGCGATACCGTTTACAAGCGAGTCAGCGATCTTTCCGGCGGCGAGAAAGCGCGTCTGGCTCTTGCCAAATTGCTCACCCGCCAGGTCAATTTCCTGATCTTAGACGAGCCCACCAACCATCTCGATATCCCGGCCAAAGAGACCCTTGAGGACGCGATCAGGAGCTTCGACGGAGCCGTGGTGGTGGTCTCGCACGACCGGTATTTCATATCGCAGATCGCCAGTAAGATAATCGAGATCAAAGACGCCTCTTTCAAGGTTTATGAGGGCGGCTACGAGTATTATCTCGAGCGTGTCGAGAAAGAGCGTCAGGAAGCCATCGAGGCCGAGCTCGAGAAAGAGCGGTTGGAGCGGCAGGCGGCCAGGCGCGCCCGGCAGAAAGAGAAGGAGACCGCTCGCAAAGCCGCCCGCAAAGAGAAGGAAAAGAGCTGATTGTCAACTGTCCAGAATTTCCTTGCCCGGCAATCACCGCGAAATGAGCGCCAGAAGAATCGCCACTACTGCCACGAAATAGCTGATTGCGGCAAATTGCATTGAGACCTTACCGCCCTTTCGCTGAAGAAATAAACCGGCCCCGAAAGAGATCAGTGCCACCAGGACAAACAGCATGTTTCTATCAAGCATCGCTTTTGATTCCGCATTCTTCCGGGGAATGGATGCAATCTACCCGCTTCTGGTTGTACGAAAACTCGCAGACTCGCGGCACATACATATGTCTTGATAGCAGGCTGCCGAAATCTTCTTCAGTCCTCCCGAGCTGGCTCAATACTGGTCGAGCCAGTACCGGTACAGCGGGAATCCGTGATCGTCCGTGAGTCCCGTGGATTGCAACCAGCCCCGGGGCGAGCCGGGCTCGCGACCGTGAAATATGAAATTGCCCGGCGCTATCCGGAGCGGTTCTACATAAACCATGCAGGGATCGGCGACAAAACCGCGCCAGTATCGAGAAACCGAGCGCGAGAGCTGAACCCATTGAGGATGACTGGGCATCGGTCTCTTATCGAACCAGAGGAGGCTCATATTGTGATAGGGTGCCACCATGGAGTCGTTGGTATAGGCGTGGCCGGGCAGCCAGGGCGGGCGCACTACCGGACCGTAATTCCTGGGCTCTTTGAGTCCGAGAATGGCTTTCAGGAGTCCGGCTCCTTTTCCTTTCTTCTGGCTTTCGCCTTCCAGCTTGGTGAAGTCCGCGCCCCCTTTGAGAACGGGACCCTGAACCTGATTCTGATGCGGAGTATGGCCCTCGCTCGAATATTGTTCTGGTATCTCTGGCGGTGCATATTGTGGTGCTACAGGAGGTGCTACAGGAGGTGCTTCACTGCCCGGAACAGGGCTCTCGAACTCCCTGGGGACGCCCTGGTTGACGAGCTGATCCATCGACAGCGGCGGTCGGGTCTCCTGCCCGCTCGAGGGCATGGCTTGAAGAGCCGCGATCATGGCCAGAGAGGCTGCCAGTATATTGAGACTTGCGGACATTTACTTCACGGACGGTGCCATTTAACATTTCTTACCCCCGGGCGCGCTAAAATCACCTTTTCGTGCTTTTCAAGGAGGTTCTCCAATGCTATTCCGGACGTCGAAAAGAGTTGTCGAGCTGGCCTCGACGGTTGCCCTGTCGATGTTTATCGCCAGCGCAGCTCAGCCCGGCTGGGCGCAAGTACCGCTGCCCGGCTCCGGAACCTCCTATCAGGCGGACGACGCGCCGGCGCCTAAAAAGCCAAGCGTGCTCACCGGCAAAGTGATGACCGACATCGGCGCGGCAGAGAAGCAGCTCGCCAGAGGCAATTTCGCGGAAGCGGAGGAGCTCTTCCGGGAGATCCTCGTGAGCAATCCCTCGGACATGACTGCCATGGTCGGTCTGGGAACGGCACTGGCAAAGCAGTTCAAGCTCGACGGCGCCGACGAGATGTTCGATCGTGTCCTGTCCAGAGATCCCAACAATGCCCTGGCTTTTGCCGGAAAGGCCACGGTCATCCTCAACCGTCTGCAGTCGAGCAATCAGACTGTTCGCTCCAACAGAGAATCATTCTTGAATCAGGCCGAGACTTTCGCCCAGCAGTCCGTGCGTCTGGCTCCGGCCAATGGCGAGTCTCATTTCGTCCTGGGCCGGGTCTTTCAGGAGAAAGGCAATACCGAGACTGCCACCAGCGAGTTCCGCACGGCAATCCAGCTCGATCCGGATCACTCCTACGCTTATTCGGCCCTTGGCGACCTGATGCTCAAAAAAGGCAGCCTGGCGGAAGCCGAGACCAGTTTCAGCCAGGCCGTCAATCTCAACTCGGGGAACTCCGGGGCCCACTTCGGTCTCGGCTCCACCTATCTCGAGCTGGGGAAAGTGGACGATGCCATCAAAGAGCTGAATACTTCGCTCTATCAATTCCCCAATAGCTGGCCTGCCCGGATGAAGCTCGGAGAGGCTTATCAGAAACAGGGAAATGAGGTGGCGGCCCTCAAAGAGTATCGCCAGTCCATCATGATCAAGCCCGAGAATCCCGAACCCTACATGAAGATCGCCTCCATCAGGGAAGGTCGCGGTGATCTCGAGCTCGCTCTAGCCGAGCTCAAGTCCGGTCTCTCGCAGATGCCCTATAACCTGGATCTCAGGCAGCATATAGCCGATCTCAATTTGAAGCTCGAGAAGGCCGACGAGGCGATCAAGGCTTACCGGACCCTCCTCGATATGAGCCCCAACGACAACCAGGCTGTGAAAGGTCTCAGCCAGGCGCTTTATGTCAAGGCTCAGAAAGCCGCTGTCGGCGCCCTTCTTGCCAGCAACGACTATGAGACCGCCCTCAGAGATCTCTCGGAAGCGATCAAATTGCGTCCGGACGATATGGAATTGCGTCTCGCGCAGGCCAAGCTCATGAGCCTGTCTGGCACCAAACCCGATATCAGCAAGCTGGGCGAGCCCCAGAACGACGGCGAGAAGCTCGCCTATGCCGAAGCCCTCATGGCCCAGGGTGAGTTCAAGAAGGCCTCTCAGTATATGGCGGATGTGGTTCAGGATCTCAATGATCCCAAGCAGTGTTTTGCGGTTGCTGATGTGGCCGTGCTCATGAAAGACCTGGACAATGCCGAGGCTGCTTTCAAGAAAGCCCGCCAGCTCTCGGGCAATCCCGATCGCGTCGAGCGCGGTCTCGACGGTATCGAGAAGCTCAGAGCCTCGGCCAGGGACGATGTGAAAGTCGCCAACGAGCTGAGCAAGAAGAATCAGTGGGACGGAGCGGTGGATCGTTTCCGCCACGCAGTCTCGGTCAATCCTACTTTCGCCGATGCCCGCTATGGTCTGGCCAACGCCCTCGAGCGCATGAACAAGCCCAGCTCCGGCGACCTCAATGAGGCGGCTCTTCAGTACGAGAACTATCTTTCTCTTGATCCGCAGCTCCCGGAGAAAGACGCTAAGAAGCTCTCGGAAAAAATCGTGAAACTGAAAGATAAAGCGGCCAAACAGGCTCAGAAAGAGAACAAAAAATGAAGGCAGGCACAGGCTATCCTCTTGCCTCGCCGCTTTTCATGGTGATGGATGATCCGATTCTCCATCAGTTCATCACCTATCTGGCAGTGAAGAAGAGCGAGCAGGAAGCCGAGCCTGAAGTCGCTACCCGCATCGAGCTCTCTTCGGAGTTCATTACCTCGGTGCGGGAATCTTTTCAAAAGCATATTCTCGACGGCGAGCGCCATCTCCACGTCCTCGCTCATCTTCTCGCCTCCGTCTTTCTCAAAGGAGACTTCGAGCTCTACAGCAATGTCATCGGCCTTCTTCCCGACGACGACGAGAGACCTTTCCTCCTTCGCGAGCGTATCACCAGGGAGACTCTTTTTTCGGTCACCGACATCGATCTCGGCCGGACCGTGCTGGATAACTTCCGTTATCAACAAGACGGGCGGTGGGTGCCCCTCATGCTCTCGGCTAATTTCGTCGAATATATACCGGTTGCCAGCCCGCCGAGTGGAGTCAATCGTCTCACCAGCAGGGTGAAGGCCGAAGAGGAGCTGGTGAACAAGCTCGCCGACGAGCTCTTCTCCATCGACGAGCTGGTCCACAGGGACAAGCAACTGCGCAAATACAGCAAGTTCATCAAGGATGTCTTCGGGATCAAGATAGTCTGCGAGGACGAGGCTACCTGCTGGCAGATCGACGAGGAGCTCCACAAGCTCACGGTGAGCAACAGCCGTGATGAGTTCGTGGAGGACCTGGAGACCAGGACCGAGGAAGTCGCTCTCGACGACCCGGAATGCCCGCTATTGGCCTTCATCGAGAGCAAGGACTATCTATCTCCTGATGCCGAGCGACTCAAGCGCAGCGGCTGGCGTGCCATCAAGAGCGTGGTCAACTGGCACGACAGGCTTTTCGAGATCCAGATCCAGCCTCTCACCAACTATTATCTCGAGCTCGATCATATGGCCGGGCCTTCGCATCGCTCGCACAAGCGGCGCCGGGACTCGGTGCGCGATGAGATTGCCGAGCGCATACCTCTATATGGTTTCTATCGAGATCTACTCAAAATGATATTCGTGGGCACGCCGCGATCCTTCGAATACGGACGGGCCTCGGTAGTGATCAATTGAGATCAGGCTCTGTCGGTGTTGAGATACTGAGAAGGAATGATATAGGCAACCGAGCCTGAGCGCAGGCTGGACGAGCCAATGTCTCGCTGGACCACCCTGGCCCGAGACGAGCTGTTCTCGAAGACCGTCCGTCCGATAGCGACCCCTGTATGGCTGCCGCCTTCCTGCTTGATGATCACATATGGCCTGCCGCTATTGATGGCAGCGCTGAGACTGGTGGGTCTGGCCCCCAGGCTCTCCATGTCGTTTTTCAGACCCTCCACTCCGAGCTGCTCTCTGACCGGGACGCCGCCTGCTCTGAGGATGCGGCTGGCTGCTATGACGCAGCCCAGGTTGCCATTCTCGGTCTCTTTCGCGTAGTCGGTCCAGAGAGCCTTGCCCACCGAATTGCGCATGGCCTCGCTGAGATTGCTTGCGTCGGTGAAGGGTATGGTGTCGCCGGTCTGGGTATAGCGATTGAGCGCGATCTGATAGGTCTGGTTGGCAGCATCGACGAATTGCTTGTTGGCGGGATCATTGAGGTCCTGCTCGCCGGGCACGCGTCCCAGGGTCATAGCCAGAGCGAGCTTGCCGGGATCGACATTCTGGGTGGTGCCGCCCATTTCTTCGGCGAAACGGCCGACATTGTAGGAGGTTGCGAGCTCCTGCACCTCTTTGCCGAAGTTCTGATTGATATCGTCAGCGGTGATCGGATCGTTCTTGTCACCGGCTTTGAGCTTCTGCAAGAAAGGATCGAGATCCGAATCCTTGCCCGAGCGCCTGGCTCTGGCCATGCTCTCTTTCATGGCTTTCATGCGGGCGGCTGTGCCTTTGGGCACTTTGCCCTCTTTCTCGAGCTGCTCGAGGTTGCCTATATCGAGATTGTCGAGCCAGGAAGAGATCATGTCATAGGTGAGACCATAACGACCGATACCCCAGCCCCGGTCGCCCCGGTGCACTACATGCTCGTAAGGACGCTGGTCGCCGCGGCTGACGAAGCTGGCTACCGTGTCCTTGACTGCCGCAATCCTGTCGTTCTCGTTAGGCTCCCGCGGAACCGAACGCTCCGGGAAGTAGTCATTCGCCTGTCGCCGGGACATGGTGCCGTCGCCGCTGCCGCGGAAACGATTCATGTCCTGGATCTGGCGGTTGGCGGACTCAGGCAGCTCCGGGTTGGTGGGCGCGGTGCTCGAGTCGACCTTGAGCGAGTTTTTCAGCTCTTCCGGGACCAGGCTCTGCTGGTCGTCCACTTTGACACCCTGGGCCTGGGCTTCCGGATACTGGGATTTGATTCTGCCATCTAAGTAAGTCATCAATTGATTGAGAGCTTGCTGCTGGGTGTCGCTGGGCTTGAGCTGACCGGCATCCCGCTCCACCGCCACGACTATCTCTTTCTGACCGGTTTTCTCGGGGTTGTTGAGAAGCTCGATGGAGCCGTCCTTTCTGATCAGAAAATCGGCCTGTTGTTTTGTGGGATCCGAGCCTGCGTCGGTCATCTTGACCGTGATCCCGGGGATCTCACCGGCAGCCAGACGGGTTCGCTCGGTCCGGTCTGTCTGGGACGCTGTCATGTCCTTGAAGACGCCTGCTCTGGCCAGGTCCTCGACGCTGGGATTGGCGGTGAGATCGGGAGTCGCCGTCCTGGGCGCCGCCTCTCGGACGTCACCGCCGGTGTTCGAGCCGAGCTCAGCCAGGGGAGTGATTGTTACCGAGCTGGCGTCTCCGGCTGTTCTGGCGGTGCTCGCCGGGCTATGGTCCGACACTGAGATACCTGAGACGAAGCGACTGAGATTTGCGGATGCGTCTCCATTGTGCGTCGATAATGCTGAGTCGGTCACCCTGAATGCATGACCGCCATGGCCGGATTCTAAGCCGGATTCTAGACCCATCGGGAACTCCTTACTGCGCGGGGCTTGAGAGGGCGCAGATTTTTCGAAACGAGGCAAGCAGATCTATAAGATACGGATCCGGAGGGGGCCTGGGAATGGGAAAATTACGTATCAGTCCGACTGTCCCGGAAGGCTCTTCGGGGACTGCCCGGACTGCCGGGACCCATCGGACTGGTCGAATTCCGCTAGCAGTCTCGCGAAGCCCTCACCAGCTTGTTCTTTCAGGGTGAGGCTCTGGTTGTCTTCGGGTATGTGGGTGGCGAAGCTCAAAAGAAGGAGCTCCAGATCCTCCCTGTTCGAGAATCCGCTCAGGGGCAGGGTCATGATTCTTCTTCCGAAGCCGGTCTGATAGACGAATTGCAGGCTGGTTCCGCCATAGAACGGATCGTCCACGAGATTGGCGTCGAATATCTCGGGCCAGATAGCCAGGGAAGGATAATTGTAGAAAAACCTGCCCCGCCAGTAGAGCTTGAATCCCGAATCAGTGAGACCGATATGGCTTGGCCCGACCAGATAGCGAATCCAGTCTCTCCCGTATGCCAGTTTGAGGTTGGCTGCCTCGAGAGCGGGATAGATAAGCGGGCTCACCACCACGAAAAAGATTGGAAAAGCCGACAGAACCGCCAGGATCGGGTTGAAGCCGAAGGTTCTCGAGGTATGGGCGACTAGAAATGCCCAGGCGATCATCACGATCGCCGAGCTCACCATGGTGACCAGCCAGGGAAAGTCCATGTTGAAGATCGGACCCTTGTAGCGCGACTCTTTGAAAGCCATAATGGCGCTGCGTCCACGGGGCTCCAGATCATAGGGGATGATCACCTCCACCGGGCTTCCCGCTGTCAACCGGTTGCTCAGCTCGTTCATGATTCGAGCCCCCCTTCTAGCAACCTCTCTTTCATCCGGCGGGCGCTGGTGAAGCGCTCATTCTCCTCCAGGGCAGTGGCTTCAGCTACTATGTCATCGAGATCGGCATCGATCTCGATGACTCTTGCCGGCCTGGCCACACTTATCGGCTCGGGCTCCCGGGCTGTGAGGAGAAAATAGAGAGTGGCTCCCAGCGAATAGATGTCGCTTGCCGGAGAGGGCTTGCCCCGGTACTGCTCCGGAGCCATATAACGCTGTTTGCCCATGACCGTCCTGGTCCTCAGGGAGTGCTCTTCCACCGATATATTGAAGTCGATGAGCTTGATGCCGCCGTCTTCGCTATAAAGAATATTCTCCGGCGAGAAATCGAGATGCATGATCAGGGGCTCCAGATTGTGGAGGTGGTCGAGGATATCGCACATTTTCACTGCCAGCTCCCTGACCTGCTTTTCCGAAAATGGTCTTTTCTCGTCAACATGGTGTCTCAGAGACACTCCCTGGAAATGCTCCAGGACCAGATATGCCCGGTGGTCTTCGACAAAGGCGTCCAGGAGCTTGATGACATTCTCGTGCTCGACTTTGCTCAGTAGCCTGATCTCTTTCTCGAATTGCTCGCAGGCATTCTTGTGCTCTTCGTGGTGCACCGCATCAGGTAAGACATACTCTTTGAGGACGACCATCTCGTTGTCACCGAGGTCGCTCATCGTGGCGGCGTAGACGGTGCCCTGCCCGCCGCCGCCTATGCAGGAGACAATCTCGAAACGGCCGCTCTGGAGGCTATGGCCGGGCAGCAAGAGAGCGTGCTGCACTCTTGGTCTCGAATCGGCAAGAGCCTGGCACCAGAGGCGGGTGAAGGGGACATCGTCCTTTCTGCCGATACGCATCATGCCACCCAGAGCAGCTCTCGTGTCGAGGTCTCTGGCGTAACGGGCTATGCTGTCCCTTAACATCTGTCTTTCTTCGATGGTCTGGATATAATCCAGCCTCAAGCAAATGGACTGTCCCTGCGTATCCCTGATGATCAGGTCGTTGCAGCCGTCCTCTCCTGCAGTCGAGCCGAGCTCCACCGAGGTGATGTCCTGCCACCGGATAGACTTCGTCACGCAGCCACCATGGATGATGCGGCTGTGCAGATTGATCCGCTCTTCGCTCAAGCCGATCTCGGTGGTCTCGAGCAGACTGTGGCGGTATCTCTTCCGGTATTGCCGGCGGCGGCTCAAGATTACATAGGCGAAAAGAACTATCTGGAGCATGATGCTGATGGCGGGGATCATCGCCTGGGCGGTGGGCCGATCGAGACCGGTGAGCCTTTCGATCAGAGGAAGAAAAGCCATGACTGCCAGGATGACTGCGCCAAGGGCGGCGCCGATAGTGCAGGCTTGCGTGAAGGCCAGGGCTTCCAGAGAGGAGCTGCCCGGAATCAGCAGGTAGAACTGATCGAGGACCCGGTCCCGGGCGTGAGGAGCCAGCCTGCCGTAGCGGATCAGGACTTCTCTTCTGGTGATCGGAAGCCTCTCCATCAGTCGCTCTCTTTTCTGAGGTAGCTCAGGCAATGGGAGGCGCTCTGGAAACGCTCGTCTTTATCCAGGCTGGTGGCTCTTTTGATGAAAGCGTCCAGCCATTGCGTGACCGGCGCCCCGGAAGCGATGGCCGAGGAGGACCGGATAGGCTCCGGGTCCCGGCCCGTAAGGGCGAAATAGCCCAGGGCTCCCAGCGAATAGATATCGCTCCGGGGCTCGGCGGCGCCTCTGATCTGCTCCGGGGCCATATAAGCGTGCTTTCCTACCAGGGTGCCGGTGGCCGCCCCGATAAACTCATTGGCGGCGCCGAAATCAATCAGGACGACTCCGCCTTCCGGGCGGACCACGATATTGTCCGGGGAAAGATCCCGGTGGATTACCGGTGGATCGAGACCGTGCAGATATTCGAGGATTATCGATAGCTGCAGGAGCCAGTCCACAACCTTCGCTTCCGGCTGCCCGTGGCTGCCTAAGGCAGCGGCGGAAGCATGAGAACGCAGGGTCTCGCCTTCGATATATTCCAGGCGCAGATAATTGCGCCCTTCCTCGACGAAATGATCGAAGACCCTGGCTATATGGCTGTGATCGAGCCTGGAGAGAAGCCTTGCTTCACGGGCGAACTGCTCCTGGGCCTTGTCCTTGAGATCCTGCTCGAGATTGGGTGGAATCACCGATTCTTTGAGGATGAATCTCATGCCCTCTTCGTCGGTGATCAGATAGACGGCTGAAAAGCCGCCGGCGGCAATCTGGCGCTCGATGCGGTAACGCTCCTGGAGCATCTTGCCGGGGGGAAGGGGAGTGAAGGATGTGAGCCCGAATCGAACGGCGGCGCTCGATTCCCAGAGCTGGGTATAGCTCACTCCGGGAAGCCGCTGGTGCTGATACTCGTGGAATCTCTCGATATCGGCCAGTTGAGCTACTCCCCGGGCATGGCTGCAATAACGCTTGATATAGTCGCAGAGCGTGGCTGTCGCTCCGGCATCGAGAGCGGCAAGACAGATGTCGTGCTCGTCGCCATTCGATTCCACCAGCCTCAGGGCGAGATCGGGCTTTTTCTCGTCCTTGCCGAGATCCACCAGGCGGATCTCATCGACCTTGGACCACAATACTCTCGGCTGCATGGTGAAAAGATTGCGCGAAGGAATCACACAGGTCAGCCGATCCAGATAGATCTCGTCTTTGGGCACCAGGAAAGAGACTGCCAGGAGGAGCAGGGACCCGAGACCGGCAAGCAGGGGCATGAAGGATTCGGCAAGATCTCTGGCCGCAGGAAGCTTCAGGAAAAGGTAAGCGAGGATCAGATAAGCAACCACTGCCGCAAAGCCATAGGCGATACGGGTCCTGCTCGAGGGGCTCAGCCTCTCCCTGACCCTGGCACCCGGTCTCACCCGGTAGACCGCCGCCGCAGCGTCGCTGCGGTTGTCGGCGTCGGCTCTGACTTGAAATCGGTCCATGGTTCAAACTCATTATTCACTTTGTTATACTCCCTCCTTACCATGAGACTACAAATCGTAAAAATCGCCGGGCTTGCGGCCATTTTGTTCTGCCTCTTCTTGTTCTTCTTCTCCAGCCCCGGTCTCGCCCGGGATGGCGATCTCGAGGAAGGAAGCCTGACTTCCTGGAAAGAGGGAGCGGTTAGAGACGCCATCGTCGATTTCGTCGAGACCGTCAGCGACCGTGACAACCCCGCTTACGTGCCGGAGGAGGAGCGAATAGCCGTTTTCGATAACGACGGCACTCTCTGGTGCGAGAAGCCTGTTTATCCCCAATTCGTCTTCTGCCGGGACCAACTCCGGGATGCTGCCGCGAAGAACCCGAGCCTGAAGGAAGACAATCTGGTGAAGGCGGCTCTCGATGGGGATGTCAAAATCCTGGCGGGCTCAGGGGCAAAAGGCATTCTGCATCTTATCGGTCTCAGCCGCCCGGAAGGCGATCTCGGCGCCTATGAAAAAGATGTGGATCGCTGGATAAGAAGCGCCAGGCATCCGCGTTTCAAAAGGCTCTACACCGAATGTGCCTACAAACCCATGCTGGAGCTCCTGGATTATCTTGCAAGCAAAGGCTTCCGGACTTATATAGTTTCGGGCGGCGGTCGTGATTTCATGCGGGCTTTCGCCCAGCGTGTCTATGGCATAGCCCCGGAGAAAGTGGTGGGTAGCAGCAGCCATCTCGAGTATCGCGAGAAAGACGGAATTCCCGAGATCGTCAAAAAGAGCGATATCGCCTTTCTGAACGACGGCGCAGGCAAGCCTGTGGGCATACAGTCGGTGATCGGGCGCCGCCCGATCCTGGCCTTCGGTAATTCGGACGGAGATTTCGAGATGCTCAAATGGACCGCTGCCGGCAGGGGAAAACATCTCTGCCTCCTGGTCCACCACACCGATGCCGAGCGAGAATATGCCTACGATCGAGACTCGGCGGTGGGCAGGCTCGACCGCGCCCTGAGCGAAGCAGCGGAGCGGGGCTTTGTGGTGGTGGACATGAAACGCGACTGGCTGGAAATATTTGCCGAGAGTTCTGGAGGAAATACCGGTGCGCAATAGGAAACGAGCATGTTTGCTGATACTTTTACCGGGTCTTATCTCCGGCTGCTCGGAAGATGTTATGAAATTCATCACCCGCAGCCCCTTTCAGGAGGCTATCGAATCGTCCGCGGCGCCGGTCGATACTACCGGGCTGCCCGAGCCGGCGAACCAGAAGACCGAACGGTGGGAGAAAAGCCAGACGATCAAAAAGTCTCTCAGGGCTCTTGCCGACAAGAAGGACTTCGAAGGTCTCGAGAAGATGGCAGGCAAGCTCATCGATTCGGCCGAGCAATACACCACCGGTGTCTGGCAGCTCGATTCCTTCGGCTACGATATCGGTCACCTGGACAAAGAGGACGACACGTCATACAAAGAGCGGATAGCGCTTCTCGAAGCCTGGGCGAGGAGCAATCCCGATTCGATCTACGCACCGGTGGCGGTGGCGGAAGCTTATACCGGCTATGCCTGGTATGCCAGGGGCGGCGGCTGGGGTAGCGAAGTCGAGAAAGATGCCTGGAAGCTCTTCAAAGAGCGCCTGGCGAAAGCGAGAGAATGGCTCGAGAAAGGCCGGGAAAAGCGTCTCGAGAATCCTCGCTGGTACGCTGCCGCCAGCACGGTGGCCCTCGGTCAGAGCTGGGAGCAGGCTGAGTACGAGAAAACCATGGACGAGGGCGAGAAGACCTTCCCTTCCTACAATCAGATTTATTTCGATCGAGTCTATCACCTGCAGCCTCGCTGGTACGGAAAGGAAGGCGACTGGGAGCGTTATGCCGAGAAGGTAGCAGACAGGCTGGGCGGGCAAGAAGGTGACGTGCTCTATGCCCGGATTGTCTGGTATGTGGATCGGGCCAGGGTGCTCTACAAGAACAACACTATCTTCAGAGAGAGCAAAGCCTCCTGGGAAAGAACCAGCCGCGGATTCGACGGGCTCCTGTCCCTCTATCCCGATAATCCCGACGTTCTCAATGCTTATTGCCGCCTGGCCGTAGCTGCCGGCAATCAGGCCAGGGCCAGGGAGCTGTTCGAGAAAATCGGCTCGCGAATGGTCTATGAGCCATGGGCGGCCAGCGAAGACAGTGCCGGAACCTATTTCATCAAGTGCCGTATCTGGGCTTTCGGGAAGAGGTGATTATCAGATCTGGCTGTCGGAGCTGTCGGTGCTGTCCGAGCTGTCGGTGCTGGTCTGGCCGCCGGCGTCGACGTCCGAGACCTGACCGGTGTTTCTGGCGGCTTCGTCATTCTTGATTCTGACCAGCAGCCACTGCTCGGTCCTGTCCTTGTCGAAATGCACCAGTATCGGTGCTTCGTCCTTCATCAGGTTGCCGAGACCCGTGTCATAGACGACTTTCTTGTTGTCCCCGATGATCCATGCAACTCGCTGATCCTTTTTGTCGAGCTTGCCTTTGATCTGCTGGGTCTGCTCGGTGAGCATGTCGAAGTAGTTGCCGGCGATATCGCCCTTTGAATCTATGGCGATCTGGAAAAGCATGGTCGAGTTCTTCTGATCGCCCTGGACGAGAGAGAAAACGCCCAGGGGCTCCCACTTGTCTTTCTTTCCTGGCTTGCCCGCCTTGCCGGACTGAGCCAGATTCTGAGCCTGGTTGTAATACTCGTCGGCGCTGGCATAGGGCTGGCCGTTGTAATAGACCTGGTTGTTGTTATAGGTGACATTCTGACCGTAGCCGTAGTAACGCGGCATCATGGTGGCGTCCAGGGCGAGCATGCCCGCCATGGTAGCCCAGCTCGTTATCATCCAGGGCATTCCCCAGCCCCAACCCGGGCAGTACCAGCCACCGGGAGCCCCCCAGAAGCCATGGGCTCCCCAGTAGCCGTGACCCCAGTAGCCGCCGCCGTAGAAGTTGTTGCGGACCATGGTTCCATGGTTGTTCATATAGGTAGGAGAGAAATTGTGGAGGTTGTGGCCGGCGTTGATATTGTTGCCCGAGATCCGGCTGAATCCCCAGTTGCTCCGGTTGCCGTCGAAATTACCTCGATTGAAATTGCCGCCGCCTCCATCGAAACGGCCGCCGCCATTAAAACGACCGCCGCCGCCGAAATTGCCGCCGCCATTGAAGCGGCCGCCGCCGCCGAAATTGCCGCCGCCATTGAAACGACCGCCACCGCCGAAATTGCCGCCTCCGCCGAAGCGGCCGCCACCACCGAAATGTCCTCCACCGCCGAAGCCGCCACCGCCGAAATGACCACCTCCGAAACCGCCGCCGAAGCCTCTTGCCAGAGCGGCGCTACCCGAAGAGAGCAGTAGCAGTGACATTGCCAGTGGTATTGCTTTATTGAACATTGAAAATTCCTTCTCGGGTATCTCGCTCTGCTACTCTGCCTTCTCTACTTTGATTTCCTCGCTGTCCGGGAGGAGCTCGCCGTCCACGTCTATCTCGGTGGACCTCCAGGTGAAGGAGCCGTCATCCTGGCGCCGGAGATAGTCGCGACAGGTGGTGCGCAGCCCCTCTGCCGTTACTCTTTTGACATCGATCACGAAGCCTTTGCCGTCCCGGCACCACTCGCCTGTGCCGGTTCCTCCATCACTGTCGAAGATCCAGGAGCGCAGGTTGCCGCTATAAGGATCGACGCCGATCACCTGGGTGTCGGTTCGGTCGAGACCGTCCTTGCCCCTGAGCGTGAATGTACCGACCAGAAAATTCTTGCCGTGCCAGTTGTTTTTCAAGGTGAGCTCGCCTCTGGCGCCATTGGCGCGCCAGTTGCCCGCCAGCCAGGCGATGGACTCGAGGGTGAGGGGCTTCGCGGTGACCGAGCGCTCGATGGCGCTGGCGATCTTCCAGCCGTCAGCCTCTTTTACGTGAATGACCGAATACTCCGTGGAGCGGATACGCTCGCCACTGTCGTCGCTGGCCTCAACCGATCCTTTCTCGAGGATGGCCCCTTCGCCCAGGGACTTCGCCGATTCCACCACCACATCTATATCGACAGCTCCGAACTCTTTGAAGAATTCCGAGTACATTCTCTGGATGTCCTTCCTGCCGCTTACTTCGCGCCCGTCAGTCCTGACGAAGGTGCCGTCCTCGGACCAGAGGGAGGCGATGGCCGCAGCGTCGGCTTTCTTGAACGCCGCCTCGTACCTGTCGGCTAGCTTCTCGACAAGGGCTTTGGCTTCGTCGCCGGCGAGGGCAGGCGGGCAAAATAGCGCCAGGACGGCAGCCATGGCGGTGGGCATCGAATACGATACCAGTCTGAACAGTTTCACTTGAAAACTTCTCCGGAGCGTGTCCAACTCCGAAATTGTATCAAGTCCGGATCGACCGCTCCGCTCAGGGCAGGTCGAATTCGCCGGGTATTCCGAAAAATCGGACTTTCAGAGCCTCTCTGCCGTCGGCGGCTCTGGTTGTGAAGATGGAGGCAATCGAGAGTCGAGACTCTTTGCCCAGCGGCGAAATGAGGCCGATCTCCAGGTCGCCTTTCTGGAAGTTGACGCTCTTCTCACTACCGGTAGTATCGATGTCGGCTTTGATGGCGCCTTCTTTCTTGAAGTAGATATTGCTGGCGGTGAAGCCGGGCATGCTCTTCACCGGTTTATTCAGAGGCATGCTTTCCAGGTCCGGATCGATGGTGAGCTGATGGCGGCCCGCTCCGGTCTTGCGGATCTCGAGGCTGTCCACCGACTTCTCGAACTTGTGAAGGGTAGACAGCACATTCTCGCGGAATTCGGGATCGGAGACCATTCTGCCCGCCAGGCCCTGACTGTCGAAATGTCTTCTATCGAATGCATAAGCGGTCTTCGCCGAGGTCGACTTGACATCGACATGAGCGTAGCCGTTGTTCTCTACATCGAAATGCATCCACTGGGTGCTGCTTGCCCGGGAGCCGATATTGCGACCGCGCCTGAAAAGATCGGCACCACCGTTGAAGCCCCGCATATTGTAGAGCCGAATATCATCGAGATCGCCGGGGTCGGTCCGGAGATTGAAGCTGAAATTGTCCAGGGTGGTGTCACAGGGCCTGGCGGTGACGCCGCCGAGAGGACCGAGACCGGTGATGATCGCGTTCGGGGCTTTCATGGTCACCGAAGCGGCCAGGTCGCCGACCACGGAGAGCTCATTCGGTCTGCCTGTGGAAGCGATCTTCAATGAGTCGATGTTGTCGAGCATGGCAAGGCTCGAGGGAGCGAGGATTCCGGCCAGGAGCTTTTCGGTGGCCTGGCTTTCGGGATTATCTTCGGGACTTCTCGCGGGGTTCGCCGGCTGCTTCTCGCCCCCGCCGAGCAGGCTTTCGGCGGAAGGCAACCAGCTGATGCCGGTCTTGATCATGTTTCCCAGCACGGACTCGGACGAGCTCTTCTTCGGACTGAAATCCATGCCACCATGCGGATCTAGAATCCCGCGCATGTCGCTCTTGTAGAGACTGTTCTCTGCAAAGGGTGAATTCTCAACATGAGACTCGGGCTGCTTCTCGGCGGCGCCGCGCGGGGGAATTTCCATAGCCAATGTTTAGCGAAAAATCGTGACCTTTTGGTATCCTTGTCTCATGAATTGCCGGAGGTGGCTATAGCGTGTTTCCGATAGGCGACGACAACAGCGACGTTACGATCTTTCCCTGGGTCACCTATGCGCTGATCATCGCCAATATAATCGTTTTCGTGATCTTTCAGGGGCTGGGTAGCAACGAGCAATTCACCTATGCCTTCTCGGTGGTGCCGGAAGAGATCCTCAAAGGGATGGACATAGACCGGGCAGTGGCGATCTATAATCCGGTCACCGGTGTCAGGCAGGGGACTATCGACTTGCAGCCGACGCCGATACCGGTCTATCTGACTCTGATCACCTCGATGTTCATGCACGGCGGCTTTGCCCATATCTTCGGGAATATGGTTTTTCTGCATGTTTTCGGCGACAACCTCGAGAACGTCATGGGCCATCTCAAGTTTTTCGCCTTCTACATGATCTGCGGTATATTCGCCGGGCTCAGCCAGGTCTACACCACCGAGTACACCGGCGGCAATCTCTATGTTCCGACCCTGGGCGCATCAGGCGCCATATCCGGCGTGCTCGGCGGCTATGTCTTTCTTTTCCCCAACCGGAAAGTGCGGGTGATCATGATGAGGATGATCACCGATGTTCCTGCTTTCGTCGCCCTGGGTATCTGGATTCTTTTCCAGCTTGCCGCCGGATTCGGGGTCTTCGGCGCCGAAGAGGCCAGCGGTGGTGTCGCTTATGCGGCCCATATCGGCGGGTTCGCCGCCGGTCTGGTGGCAGTGACGATTTTTGCCAACAAAGACAGGGAAGACTGAATTCGATTCAGGACTTTCCCCAGTGTTCTCGCCGGCTCCGGCGACTATCCTTTGAGAACGGCATCCGAACCGCAATCGAGGGCTTTGATTTGATGAGAAGCGAAAATCCGTTGATCGTAGTGGAGAATCTCGCCAAATCTTATTCAACCGGGACCGTTGTGGCCCTCGACGGGATCTCGATGAGCGTCGACGAGGGGGAGATTTTCGGTCTGATCGGCCCGAATGGCGCCGGTAAGACCACCCTCATAGGCTGCTTGCTCGGGCTCCTCCGACCCGACTCGGGCCGGGTCAGAATCTTCGGCAAGGATGCCGACCTATTGTCGGTCCGGGCGCTCACGGGCTATCTCCCGGAGCGCACCGAGTTCGAGCACTGGATGACCGCCCGGCAGTTCCTGGAGTATCACTGGGGCCTCGCCGGGGGCGGCCGCCGGGGCATGAAAGAAGCCGTGGAAGAGGCTCTGGAGCTGGTGGAGCTGGCGGAGCCCGCCCGGGGCCGCAAGCTCAGGACCTATTCGAGAGGCATGCTCCAGCGTCTCAATCTCGCCCAGCTCGTCATCGGCAAGCCCAGGCTGGCTTTACTGGACGAGCCCACCCTCGGGCTCGATCCCACCGGCGTGGCGGTGGTACGCAAGATAGTCAGCCGTATGCGCCAGGACGGGGTGACGGCGATCATCAACTCGCACCAGCTCGACGAGGTGGAGAGGCTCTGCGATCGGGTCGCTTATCTGCGCAACGGCAAGATCGTCCAGGTGGAGACCATCAAGGGCGGTACCATCACCGACTATGTGATCTTTGTGCGCTGGGGCGAGTGCAGCCTGAACGGCACTCTTCTGCCGTCGGTGGAGCAAGCTGCCCAGAGCTCGGTGGCGGAGGTTAAAGAATGCAACCGGCAATGGGGGCGATTCAGGGTGAAGGATCATAAAGGCGCCAGCCGTCTTCTTGCCGAGCTCATCGAAAGAGGCCTTCCCGTGGAAGAAGCGGTGCCCGAGCGCCTGCGTCTGGAGCAGCTATTCGAGAGCGAGAAGAAAGCATGAACGTGATCAACAAGACCATAGTGAAATTCACTCTCATGTCAGCCTGTCTCGATCCCTTGAAATTGCTCTATGTGGCGCTCCTCGGATTCGTCATGCCGATCGGCATGAAAATCGCCTCCATGCTTCACGGAGCCTCCGATTCTCAGACTTTCGAGATGCTGACAGGCAAGGTCGGGGTGGCTTTCATCCTGATGGTTCTCTGTCTCGGTCTGGCGGGCAACTCCTCCACCCAGAGCGGCAGGGGCGGCGAGTATCTGCCTCTTATCTTCAGCCGCCCCCTGAGCAAAGCTGAATATGTTTTCTCCAAATGGATCGCCATAGTGCTTATAGGCGGCGGGCTCGCCGCCATCCAGAATGTAATGGTGGCAGCCATAGGCTTTGTCTTCGGCGAGACTATCACCATTCAGGCAATCGTCAGCATGGTCCTGGAGCGCTTTCTAGACGCCGCTCTCATTGCGGCCGCCATGCTGCTGACCATGCTCAATCGTCATCCCGGCTTCCAGATCGTCGCCATTCTCGGCTTCTATATCTGGCTTGCCGGCCAGACCATACCGCCTGTGAGCGTCGCCGGCATCGCCAGCGGCGGAATCGAGAGCCTCTCGATAGAGGCCACCAGGCTCATGCTCTCGGCGTCCCAGTATATCTCGTATCTGATCCTGCCCACCCTCAATGTCTATGATCTGATGACCGCTTCGGGCTTCGCGCCGCTCCCCTATCTTTCCTACGCCTCTACCCTGGCGCTCTATCTGCTTCTTGCCATTGCCGTCACCGGAAGGAGGGAATTCTTCTATGGCACGAAATGACGTATCATCATCGCGGATACCACCATATCTGGTAGCGGCCACCGGCGCTCTCCTTGTCGCCCGCCTTGGCTTAGCCCTGCTTCCGGCGCAGGCGGGTGAAGGGCTGAATTCAATCGATCGGGTATCCTGGAGAGAGCGCCCCGACAGCCGGGAGGTGCGCACCATATCCGGGGCTGCCTCCCCGAGCGAGCCGGCTCGTGAGGAGCTTTCTCCGCCGGTCAGGGCAGAGCTGGACGCCATGCTCGCCGAGGCCCGCTCGCGAAACAAGATCTTGCTTCTGGAATTCAGCTCGCCGGTCTCCGATGCCTGCCGGACCATGGACAACACGGCCTTGAAGAACCGCGAGGTAGAGTCGCTTCTCGCCAGGAACTTCTATCCTGTCCGCATCAATGACTGTCACAAAACCGCGGGAAAGAATCCGGCTCTCGTCAGCGAGCTCCAGAAAAAATTCCGGGTCTTCGCCTTTCCTACTCTCATAGTGGTGAGCGCCAGCGGCAATATGGAGAATCTGCTCATCGGCAACTGCTCTTCGCTCACTACCTATCGCTTCCTGAGCCGATCGGTCTACAAGCGCGCCGGATCTTGACGAAATCTACATGGCTCCGGGCAGATGCTTGTCGATCCAGCTCAGGGCGCTCTTGAAAGCCTGGGCAGGGACTTTTGTGTCTTCATAGGTGTAATGATCGCCATCGTCCACCAGAAGATACTCTTTCTTCTCGGTGGCGAGATTGTCATAGACAGCCTCGGAGCCGACAGCTTTGGACTCGCCGTCATTCTTGCCGTGCACCACCAGCACCGGCAGGTCTTTGATCTGGCGGGCGAATTTCCTGGTCTTGTACATATAGAACTGGCAGGCCATGAGCTCTCTCGGCTTGAGATCGAGCCTGACGTCCTCGTCTTCCTGGAAGGCGGCGCGCAGCTCCTTCTTCGGGGTGGCCATGGCCATGAGCTCTTCGCTCATCCCGGAGTCTTTGCTGCGTCTACCCGTGAGGACTTTGCTTCCGACACTGAAATAGTTGGCCACGGTCTTGTAGTGCTGGCCTCCCGGAGCGGCGGTAATTACCCCCCGGACGAGCTCCGGATGCTCGGCCGCGACTTGCAGGCAGAGTGCGCCGCCCATGGCTTCACCGAGAAGGAAGACCGGAATCTCGGGATGGAGCTTCTTGATTGACTCCAGAGATCCGACGACGTCCTGGTAGGTTTTTTCCAGATCCATCCGGCCTTCATTCTTGTCTTTCTCCCGCCAGCCTCCGAAGCCTCGCAGATCGATGGAGTAGACAGCCACGCCGTCGGCAGCCATACGTTTGCCCAGATCCTCGAAGACACCCTTGTGCAGACCCAGCTCGTGGAGACAAAGAAGGATGGAGCGGGGCTTGTCTCCGGTTTTCCAGTAAAAGGCCGGCGGGTTTCCCTTGACGAGCTCCACCGACTCGGCGCTGGTCTGGCGCTTTTTCCGATCGCTCGACTCAGCGCTTTGCCTGCTGGAAGATTTCGTGGAGTCTTTCGATAGAGCCGGCGGAGCCAGGCAGAAGGCCAGGCTGAGAGTCAGGGCGAGGGCCACCTTTCTCTTGTCTTTCTCTTTCACTATGAAAACATCTCCTTGCCTGTCAGGGAGATTTTAGCGCCTTTTGCGATCCGGTTGGCTCAACGGCCAGAGGAAGATCGCCGCCCACCCAGGCCTTCTTGACCAGGATCGGGGTCTGGATGGCTTCACGGTCGAGCAAGACCTCTTCTTCCACTTTTACTTTCAATCTCTTGAAAGCCTGGCTCATGGTGGTCATTTTGCCCTGGCTCCGGAGAGATTCGATCAGTTGCCGGGTGAAAACGCCGTTGGGGTATTTCAGGGATTCCCAGGATTCCTGATCCTGGGCGCTCGAGGCGAGCAGGAGCTGGCCGGTGCCGACATTGAGGGTGCCGGGATTGACGGTGAGTGGTCGGGTGATGCCCTTGCTTCCCACGGCGCCGCCGTGACAGACGTCGAGAATGAGGACGATTCGGTCCGATTCGATCAGATCGGTGATGCCGGTGGTTATCCATTGCATCGGTATGCCTGCCAGGACCAGGTTGTTCTGGTTGGCGTCATGGGTGACGATGAAATTGGCGCCTACTTCCTTTTTTGCCGGGCTGCCGTGGCTCGAGATATAGATCACCACCAGGTCGTCCCGGCGAGCTTCTTTGCCCAGCCAGGCCTCGCCCAGATGAGAGACGATACCGTCTCTTGTAGCTTCCCCGTCGGTGAGCAGTTTGACATGGTCTTCGGCGAAGCCTGCCTCCTTTACGAGATAGTTCCTGAAGTCAGTGGCGTCCTTGGCTGCATATCTGAGATTGATGGAGGTATCCTTGAACTTGCTTATGCCGATGACGAGAGCCCATTTGTCTTTCACCGGTCTGGTCTTCTGATTGCCCAGGTCGCTCGAGGCTCTTGCCTCCTCCGAATTGGCATGACCCGGGAGGCTGAGCTTGATACGAGCCGATTCCTGCTTGAGCCTGGCTGCCTCGTCCTTCTCGCCTTCGCTCAAGAGGACCTCGGCGAGACTGTCAAGATCATGGGCGCGGACAGCGCTGTCGGTGCCATAGAGACTCTCGTCCAGCTTCAAAAGAGTACTCAGGGAGTCTTTGCAGTCTGCTATCTTGCCTGCCTGGCGCTGGATCCTGGCCAGATCCCGGAGCAGCGACGCCGTGGAGGAGTCGGCCTGGCTCTGGTTCTGGCTGCGAATTTGCAGCGCCCGGAGCAGGAGAGGCTCGGCGCTCTTGAATTTGCCCTGCAGGGCCAGCACGTCGGCGAGATTCTCCAGGCTCAGGGCGACAATCGGGCTCTCCGCGCCGAGACTGTTTTCTCTTGCCCTGAGACCTCGCGCCAGGAGCTTCTCGGCCTCGGGATAATGACCGAGGCTGGTCTCGAGCAACGCCAGGTTGTTCAAGCAGGTGGCCGTATCGGGATGATCTTCACCGAGGGCTGCCCGGGTGATGTCATGACCGTTCTGGTAGAAGCTCGCTGCCAGGGCGTACTGCCCCTGGTTGAGATAGAGAGTACCCAGGAGGTTCATATCCTGAGCGACCACCGGATTCTCTTTGCCGAGATACTTCTCGTCCAGTCTCAGAGCTCTCTTGAACCTGCTTTCGGCCTGGTCGTAGCTGTCCACCGCCAGATAGACATTCCCCAGCCTTCTCAGAAGGGCCGCCAGGCGCTCGTCGTCACGACCGCCATTGAAACGAGATACCTGCGCTGCCGCCGTATTGAGAGCCTTGATCAGACCGGCTCCGTCATGCTTGCGCCGGGCGAGCTCAGCCATGAAAATTCGCGCTTCCACAGTAATTGGCCTGCCGTCGTCGCTCTTGAAGTTGTCCTCCACCACTTTCGCGGCGCCGCTGAAATCTTCCATGGCCTCCAGGATCGAGGCAAGCTCCAGGGCTACCTCGCGATTGTCCGGTCGCAGAGAAAGCGCCTTTCTGATCACCGGCTCGGCCCGGGAGAATTTGCCTTCGCCTGCAAGCAACCGGCCTTTCATCAAGAGAACCTCGAAAAGGGTGGCCCTGTCTTTTTCGCTGGTAGCGATGGTGGTGGCTTCCTCCAGGAGCTCGCGGGCCTCTGCGGTTTTCTGCATGTCCTGATCGATGGCAGCAAGATTGAGCAGGTACGGGATCAGACATTTGCCCTGGCGCCCGCTCGCCCGGGTGAGCTCGAGAGCCTTGCGAGCCAGGGCCTCGGCCTCGGCGAAGCGGCTCGTCCTCCGGTAAACGGAGGACAGGGCCGCCAGGTCACGCACCACGGCCGGGGCGTCCTTGCCATGGTTTTTCTCATCCAGTGCGAGAAGCCGCTTGTAAAGCTCCTCGGCTTCCGCGAGTCTCTCCGTGGCTGCGTCGAAGTCCGCCACCAGCCGCAGGGTCTTTGTCTTGCGCGGATCTTCGTCGGCGAAGCTCTCGGCGCTTTTGAGGGCGGCGTCGAATTGACGGCGGGCTTCCTCCACTCTTCCCCTGGTCTGAGCCTGCTTCGCCGACTCGATGAAAGTGCTCCACAACGTCTCCTGCGCTGATGCCGGAGGGCACAGGGCCAGGGATAGTGCCAGGGCTAGCCCGCTGATTCTCGATTGGTCAGAAATTGTCTTTGTCCTTCCGATTCTCGTATGCTCTCAAGAGACGCTCGTCCATGTCCATGGGCTTGCCCTGGGAATACTCCTGGGAGTAGACCACGAGCTTGCGGGCAATGAAAGAGAAAACCGCGAAAAACAGGGATGAGGCGGCAAAGAGCTTGAGGTGCCCGTGCTGGGTGGCCTGGAGCATGAAGACTTGTTTGAGCTCGGGTATCTTGGCGACAATCTCACCCTGAAGCTCGGGCTTGCCGTAGAAGAGGACGAACAGGGCGATGGTGATATAAATGCCGATAGTGAGCGAGTAGGTGACCGGGGACCGGTTGAACTCGAAGGTGGATGTGCCGTCTGCTTTGCTCCGGGCCGAGTAGGCGCCGGTCAGTATTGCCCACAGTGCCCCGAAGAGCATCACGGTGCTTATACCGATACAGATATATTCGGTCATTTTGGAGTTGCTCCGACTATCAGGTTGAATCTATTCTATTACTTATTCCACCTGGAATCGAGATCAGTAAGAGCCGGGGGCGAAATCCGGCGATTCAGGCAGGTCAGCGATCCGGAGCGTTTCACGAAAGTTCTACAATTTTTTGCTCTAATTGCCCTGGATTCGCCGAAGTCGCCACCCAGCTTTCTTCCCCGCTTACACTTACCAGGATCGTCCTATGAATATTCACCTCCGCCCTTTGCTGGCCTGCCTGGCTCTCTTTTTCTCGGTCAACACCATGCCTGCCTCTGCCGAAGTCACCGAACAGCTCAAGGTGGAAGGCGAGGTCATGGGTGTCGAGGGGCAGTACCAGCGGATGCACAGGAGCTTCGAGGAGAAGCTCGGCAAACTGGAGGGCCTTGGTGGTGGTATCAAGCCTTTCGCTGACAGGCTGAGCCAGATCGACGAGAGCTTCAAGAAGGGCGACGCCCAGGGCGCGGTGCGCTCTCTCGATTCGCTCGACCGCAGCATCGAGTCCCAGCTCAAATCAGTGACCGCTCTTCGCGCCCCCAGACCGAAAGCGGCCCCGGCATCGCAAGTGGTGTCATCTTCCTCTAATTCTCGGATTTCCCAGAATCCTCTGATGATCCTGGCCCGCTCCGAGGTCGGCGGCAAGAGCCTGATCAGCCCCGAGACCATCGCTTCGATGAACACCGGCAACTATTCTTCCTTCCAGGGCAGTCCCAACGAGTATCTCGAGAAACTGGCCAGGGATCTGGTCGGTCGTGAGCTCGGCGGCCTGTCGATTCCGGTCAAAGGTCCTTTTCGCCTGGAGCGCTTCCGCAATGTCCAGCGCATCAGCGAGCTTCGCAAGCTGGGCAAACGAGTGGACAATTATCTCTATCAGTACGAGAAGACAGAAGATCTGGCCGCCCAGGCCCACCGCGATCCCGGCCGCGTGGAAGAGCTTTCCAGCCAGGTCCGGTATCTGGCTCAGCAGCTGGGAGTCAGCCAGCTTTCCGGTTCGCTGCGCCAGCAGTCCTATTAACATATATGTCGTTCGAGGATATCACCAGGCAGCTCGAAGCCACCGATCGGACTCTCGATCGGGCCAGAGATCTGGTGCAATCGGGCCAGCTCAATCGGGCTCAAAAGCTCTACCGGTCCGTCCTCAACGACGTGGTCGAGCTTTATGGCGCCGACAGCCTGAAGACCTGCAACTGTCTGATCGATCTTGCCGATATCGCCTATGCTCAGGAGCGTTATGCCGAGGTGATCATGCTCATCGAGCAGGTGATCGTCACCGACAGCCGGGCCTCGATTTTTACCGCCGAGCAGCTTTTATCGGTGCATTTCAAGCTCGCCCGGGCTTTCGAGAAAAGCAACAATATCAATGAAGCCTATGGTGCCCTGCGGGATCTCCTCGAGCAGTCCGAGAAAGTCCTCGGCCCTGCCAATCCTTTTACCGCCCGGGTGAAAGAGAGCCTGGTCAGTCTCTGCAAGCGCCATTCACGCAAGCTCAGATCGGCAGAGAAAGTGATCGAGACCATGAGCGACTCGCGCCAGGCGCAATTCTCCACCAATCAAAAGCTGAAAGCCAGCTTCGCCCGGGAGTCTGCCAACCACCGGGACTCCAAGGCATATGTCCCGGAAGGCGCCACGGTGGCTCTCCGCCGGACCTGGGGGCGCAGTATCACTCTGGCCTCGGCTCTCATTCTCTGTATGGGCTTTCTGATCTCCGGTCTACTCCAGCCGACCCGTGACAATCCGGATCAGAAGAGCAAACGAACCAGCGCCTTCGAGGCCAATGCCGGTCCCTCCCTTTCCGCTCCGTCGGGCTCCCTGGTCGGTCTCTTCGTCTCCACGGACGGCATCAAGTCTCTCAATGTCGCCGACAACGGTCAGGGCGTCCTCAGTGATGCGGGCGTCAGAACCGATGTGAAGGTCACCAGAGCCGGTGCCGAGGTCTACGCCACCAGCGATGCTTCCCGTCATATCTTCCGCAATGTCGATCAGTCCCTGGTGGACGAGAGCGGAGCCAGGCTCTATAAAGACGGCGCTCCGGAGCTCGCCACCGTCCAGGTGATCAAAAATGTCTCCGTTACCCTGAATCGTTACTACCGGACCTATGGACGCTATCCTCAGAGCCAGGCCGAGCTGCAATCCCTGAGAGAGTATATTGCTTATATGAATCCACTCAATGACCGGGCCTGTTTCCCTCGTCTCATGAATGTCATCGAGAATCGGGGCTCTTCCATGACTCTGGACGAGTACAACAATGCCAGCAATATTGTCGGCTCCCTGATGAGTCTTTCCGGAACCATGGGTGAGCCCTGCGGGGTGGAGCTCTATGTCAGCCCCTATTCCAGCTCCGGCGAGACGGTGATCGTAAGAGGCTACGACCGTACAGGCTCTCTGCTGCCCTGCTCGACACCGGGACGCTGCTATTGCGTGGTGCTGGCTGGCGGCTCCGTTCGTTAGAATCAGAGATTGGATTCGATCAGCTCTCTGACGGCGGCGCTGTCATGGAAGCCCACTGTCGCTGACTTGATTTTGCCGCGGTCGAAGAGCATGAGGGTGGGCAGGGACTCTACCCCAAGTTTGCTGGCGGTTTTTCCAGCCATGTCGACATTGAGCTTGACGAACTTCACCCGCCCTTCATAAGAGCCTGCCAGGCGCTCCAGAACCGGTCCCTGAGCCCGGCATGGTCCGCACCAGTCGGCGTAGAAGTCCACCAGCACAGGGCTGGTTGACTTGAGCACGGCTTTGCCGAAGGTGGCATCGTTCACATCCTGGATCTCGGCTTTTCGAGCCAATGCCGACAGGGCGCCGGGGTCGGCGCCGGACCTGGTTTCGGACCGGGTTTCGGACCGGGCGATCAATGCTGCCGAGCCTGCGACGGCGGCGGCCAGGGCTATCGTGGCGATCTTTCCTGTCATTTTCATGGTTCTCGAGTCTCCTCTGCTTACAGCTTTAATAACGCTCAGGGATAGGGTTTTGTTCCTGGGTCCGGGCCGATGTAAAGGCGAAAGCATGTTAAGATTTCGGCATGGTCAAGAAATGGCTGAAAATGCTGAAAAAGGACGTGGTCGGCGAAGTCGTGCGCGACTACTCGGACCTGGTCAGGGATGACGACCGAATCGGCGTGCGCCTGCAGCAGAAAGGCCGGGCTTTCCGCTTCCTGCTCACTCTCTCCGACCGCAATGCCGGCAATGCCATCTTCAACGCCCAGGTCTCTCACGCTCTTCTCGACGGGCTCCGGGAGCTGGTGGCTGATATGCAGAGCGTCACAGCCTCCAAGAGCAAGAACAAAGAATACCGCCTGCGGTTTCGAGACGGCGCCGTCGATCTGCTTGTCACCTACAATTATGATGCCGCGACCAATGTCCCCCGGCAGCGCTCCGCCCCTCTCAACAGCCGCACTTATAAGCTGTTCCAGGAAATGCTCGAGGATGTGGAAGTCCTCCTGCAGAATACCGTGGAGACTACCGACGACTGGGGCGACTAGTCTTCCTCGTAAGCTCTGACTTTCACTTTCGTGTCCGGTGAGCGGGGCACCACTATCAGTGCTTTGCCGTTGCTGAAATCGCCGCAGAGGAAGAAGTCCTTGTTGAAGGTATTCCGTCCGATGCGGTCGACGAAGTGCCAGCGATCGCCCTGGCGCACGGCGGCGAACTGCTCTTTGAAGGAGCGTGCGTCATCGAAGTTGCAGGCGATGGTGGCATCGCCGCGGTTATCGATAAAGCCCCATTTGCCGTTGGCCTTCACCGCGCACAGATAGTCGGAGAAGGTCCGGACGCTTTCGAATTTGAGGGGGATTGCCAGGCGGCCGTTCCGGTCGACGAAGCCCCATTTGCCGTCCTGCATCACACCGCCGAGTCCGAGCCCGAAAGGCCTGGTTTTATCATATTGCGCTTTGATGATCGTTTCGCCGGTGAGACCGATGAAACCGAAGCGGGGCTTGCCACCTTTCTCATCAGGGAAGCCAACGGCTGCGATATCTTCACTGTAAGAGCATGTCCCGGGCATCAGATCCTCTGCTCTGACATTGCCGGTTTTGCCGAGGAAGGCGAAGCGATCGCCCACCGGCACCAGGGCATAGCCGCAGGTATAGGGCCGGGCGCCCCGGGGAATGTCGTCGTTGCCATAGGTGAAAGCTTTCTGCCCGGCCCGGTCGATATAGTAGCCGGTGGCGCCTTCGATAACGAAGGCGAGGCCGTCGCTGAATCTACCCGGATCGCTGAAGCGGGGCTGGATCATCATCTTGCCTGTTCTCTCGAGATAGCCCCACTTGCCGTCCACTTTCACCGCCGCCAGCCCCTCCGAGAAAGGTCTCGCGTCCTCATATACGGGCTCGATGAGAAAATTGCCTTTGAAGTCGATATAGCCCCAGCGCAGCCCTTTCTGGCAGGCCGCCAGACCTTCGGTAAAAGGTCTGGCCGAGACGAACTGGGGCTTGATCATCATCAGGCCCTGGCGGTCGAGATAACCCAGATCCCATTCGCGTTGAGCTTCCAGAAGCGCCAGTTTCTGCTCTTCGTTGAGCTCCACCAGGACCGGTGCCAGTCCCTGGTAGAAACTGCCACCATCGAGAAACGGGCCGCTAATCACCTTTTTCTCGCTCTGATCTATAAAACAAGCCCGATCGCCGGTCAGGGTGAAAGAGAGCCCGTCTTGAAAAGAGAGGACCCGATCGTACTGGATATTGATAGCCGGCTTGCCCTCGGTATTTATGAAGCCCCAGCGTCCGCTCTTCTTGACTGCGGCAAGACCTTCCTTGAAGGGCTTTGTCTCCTGATAGCCGGAAGCGATAAGCTTGCCGCTCTTGCTGACGAAACCCCAGGTGCCGGTCTCTTCCTTGACCTCGGCAAAACCTTCCGAGAAGTCCCGGGCATCGAGATATTTGCCCTTGATAGCGAGTTTGCCTTCTTTGTCTATGAATCCGAAATGACGGTCCATGAGCACGGCCGCCAGACCTTCGACGAAGCTCGAGACCGTATCGTAGCGAGGCTCGATGACGAGGCTGCCGGTGTTGTCCACGAAGCCCCAGAGCCACTTTCCGGGAGCGGGGAGGTGCCGTTTGTAGCTCAGAGTGGAGTCGGCCGGCTCTTTGTCGGTGGCGGACTTCCTGTCCTCGATTCCAAGAACCGAGAGCTGATCCTGTTTGAAGGCGACGGCCGCCAGATCCTCGGATAGCGGATGGAATTCCAGCGCGTCGCCGGCGGTGGCGACCACCACTTCACCCTTGCGATTTTTTATAGGGCTCGGGCAGGTGGCATCGGCTTTACTCACCACCGGCGCCGCGGTCTTCTTGCCGTCTATGCCTATGTAGAACTCCTGACCATCTTCCACTACTCGTGCCGGTCCCCCGGCAAGGAAATTACCGGCTTCGGTATAGCGCGGCTCGATGGCGAACTTGCCCGTCTTATCGATAAAGCCCCAGAGCTTCTTGTGAAAGATGACTTTCGACGCTTCCGATTCGACGCCGTCCTCGAAAAAGCCTGGAAGCTCGTAGGTCTTGCAAAGAGCAGGACTGGAGATCGAAATCAGGAGGAACACAGGAAGGATCGAAGCAAGCGCTCTGGTGCCGGTCATTGAAATCTCCTCGAAAGACCGCCTCAGGATAGTTGATCGAAGCTTCTACTTCAATATGTCAGCCTGTGGGACTTCCTCGAGGAGGGCATGCCTGCTGTTGAAACCGATGGCGAAGGCGATGAAAAAAGCATTCACTGCGACAAGAACTGAGATGATCAGGGCTCTTGTCCGCATGCTCAATCACTCACCACGAAGTCGACTTTCTTCGTGTCGGCGTCCACGTCGGCTCCGCTCCGCTGGTAGGTGACCAGCACCGAGCCGGGCTCGACCTTCTCGGTTACTTCAGGACCCGCCACCAGATCGAGAGCCAGGGCGAAGGAGCTGTCGCCCAGGTGCTGATTGTATTCATCGTCCATGACTCTGGCATCGAAGGCGATGGTGTTCTTGCCCTTTCTGACCAGAGGCGATATGTCGATGAGCTTGCCGGGACCGAAAAAGTTGTCTATCGGTCGATTATTGATACTGACTGTGATGGAAGAGCCGATATAGTCGCTGCCACGCGAGACGATATAGAACTTGCGATTGCCCGGGGCGGCAGCCTCCGATTTCTTTTTCACCGGCTCTTTCTTGTTTTTCTCCGGCTTTTTCTCTTCCGGCTTTTTCTCTTCCGGTTCCTGTTTGGCGGCTTCGGTCTTGGTCTCGACCGGTTGTGGAGCCGGAGGCACAGCAATTACAGCCTTGTTGCCGGTGGCCCGATCCACCAGGGACTCGAGAGACTCCACTGTCCCTGGTGGTACAGTCTCGATGGGCGCAAGACGTTGATTGATGCCGATATAATAGCCGGCGAATCCGGCCCCCGAAACGAAAAGCAGGAAAATCACCAGATCGCTCAGAGCGCCCAGAATACTGTTTTTCTTTTCCGAGATTTGCTTTTCGGCCATGGGGCAAACAATATCATAGATATGAATGGGCAGAATGAACAGTAAGGTCTCCACTATCGCATACGGGTCCCTGATCGCCGTCGAGAGCCTGGTCGGTCTGTCTATGCTGGCTTTCGCCCTGACTTTCTTCTTCGCCCGGTCGACCTTTTTCTCGACTTTCTCCGGTCTCGAGCAATGGCGGCTTCCAGCCATGGTCGAGAAGGTCAGCCGGGTCTCTCCTGCCGGAGAGAAGCTGCCTCCCCGCCCGCACTTCCTTCCGCCGCCTCTGCCCAAAGAGCCCCCGGCGCCGCCTCTTGCTTTCCTGCCGCCCCCGCCCGAGCCCCTCAAGGGCAAACCGGTGGTCTTCCAGAAAGGCGAGACCTCGGGGGTTCCGTATTATATCGCCAGGGTCTCTCTCAAAGACCCCGAGACATTCATGACTATCGGTTTGCCCCATGGCGCCACCATGGCCAACAGCACCACTGTCCAGAACGGCGACGAGAGCTTCCCCTCTTTCGTAAAGCGCCTGAAGGCTGCAGTGATCATCAACGGAACCTTTTTCAGCAAGGACCAGCAGAAGAGGGTGATGGGCAACATGGTGGCAGACGGCAAGGTCCTCAAATACAGCCAGTGGGAGAACTATGGCACTACTCTCGGTATCAAGCTCGGCAACCAGCCCGAGATGATAACAGCCCGACGTCAGGGCAAGCCGAATTATGACGACTACTGGTTTTCCATAACCTGCGGTCCTCGATTGCTTGATAACGGCTCCATCTGCGTCGATCCCGAGGCGGAAGGCTTCGCCGATCCTCATGTCCTGGGAGTCGGGCCCCGGTGCGCCATGGGTTATCCGGCTGGCAGGGACAGCATCTATTTGCTGGTTTTTCTCAAGGGTCTTTCCCTCAAGAGAGAGGCCGAGGTGATGAAAGCCCTGGGCTGCCTCGATGCCATGAACCTGGACGGGGGAGCTTCCCGGGCTATCAGCCATATGGGCACGGTGGTGGTGCCGGCCAGCCGTCCCCTGACCAATGTCATAGCGGTCTACGATACCACCTGTCATGCACCGCAAGCGGTGCGCAGCTCATGGCGCCGATTCCAGAGGGATAAATTGAGCAAACAGAAAGGTGGAATCTGGCCGTTCGGGAGCTGATTCTTATTGAACTGAGATTGCCTCTGGTGCCATAATCATACCGATAGATCCCAGGGTTGCCCCTTGTTTTTCAGACCAGTATTCAAGTTTGCAGCGATTCTCTTGCTTCTTGTTTGCCAGGCGGCCTGTTTCGGCCCGACGCCGGCTCAGCCTTCGGCTGGCTCTCCTGTTGCTGGCGATGATGCGAAGTTACTCGCTGTTGAAAAGATAACCAATGAGATTCTTCGCGCCGAGATCCAGCTGATGCGCTTTTCCACTCTTCTTCATGCGGCCTGGCTGAAGCCGAGCCGGTGGAAGTCCTGGCGAGTATTCGGCTACAAAATGGCAGGATCGTGCCTGACTAATGTCGGCATGTGTTTGATCGCCTCCTCCCGGTATCGTTACGCCAATGCGCCCTCGGCCGCTCCGCGCGACTTCTTGCGGTCCGGACATATCGTCAATCTGACAGCGGCCAATATCGTCCTTAGCGGGACTTTGTTCGAGGCTGTTCTCGATCGTGTGGCGGAGAAGCGGCATGCGAAGCAGAAGCTTGATTTGAAGTCGGCAATCAAGACATTTCTCCGGTTGCAGACCCGGCTCGATGCTTTGCTGGATAAACGAAATACGCTGGCTCGAGAGTGCGCATTCTTGACTGCGGGGCAGAAAGAGATTCTCGAAGTGGATGGTCTGGTGCTCAAGGATATGAGAGATCTGGCAGTGGCGGAATTTCGATATTCATTTTGCGACATCGCAGGACTGCGTTCGGCTCGCGACATGGCCACCATGACGACGCTGTTCGGTAGCGCCACAGCCGGCTATGGTGGCTCTTTGCAGGCGCTCCTGTCAGTTGACGAGCGCATTCCGGAAGAAGCCGGCGTCGCAGGAATCGGATTCATGACCTCCGGTTCAAGCGTCATCATCGCTCCGCTTCTTGTGCGCCGGGGTGGTGACATGGCCTCGAGTCGAGCCGAGAAGAGACTTCAGGATGCAGGTATCAGGGAGCCCGAGATTGAGGCAGGCCGATTCGATGAGCATCGAAAACGTCTGGAATCCTTGATCGCAAAAGCCGATCCTTCCCAGACCCGGCTTTTGCAGGCGCTCAATGCGCGCAACTCGGTTTACAATCTCCAGAATGCTTTGTTCGATAACCGCGCAGAGAGCCGCGCTGCAATCAAGCGCCGAGAGCGGCGAGTGCTCGAGGAGAGACTGCTCTTCAGCTCTCTTGTCGGTGGCGCCCAGGTGGCTCGCGGTGCTCAGCTCGCCGTTGCCGGATTTCGCTACCCGGATGATCTGAGCCGTGCTTTTCCTCTTGTCGGCTCGGCTTCCGCCACTTATATCGCAGGCACCGGTGTGTGGACCCTGGACAACGTACAGGGAAAGCTCCGCGAGGAGCTTGCAATCAAGAGAAAGGCTGAATTGTCCGTTCATGCGAAGTTGCTCGAGGATCTCGACGACCTTCAAGACATGGAGAATCAGATGAGTATCTTCTAGGCGTCTGTTTCTATTTCTGTATCTATTTCGATCCCGATACCACATGGCAGGACATGGGAATCTCGACTCCTGCCCTGCTCTTGCTGCTATAGGACTCGCAGGCAGTCAGGACGGCATTTTTTATGTCCCTGAGCTGCTCGTCCGTCTGAGCTCTCAGCAGGCCGCCGGTGCGCGGGGTGCCTGTGTAGAAGGCCTCGAAGAGGTGCTCGGAGCGCTCCAGGGCCCAGACCATCGGCACTGTCTCAAATTCGATAGCTGTAAATCCGGCTTCGCTCAGGGAGCGCTCGCACTCCCCCCGGTCGCTGAAGCGGAAAAAGGGCGGACCGGCAGGGAGGGGAACCCTGTCATCTCCGAATTCGCTGATTGCCCTCAGAACCAGTCCGAACGCAATAGCCTGCTCGGGCTTGCTCCAGACGGAGAAAGCGAAACGCCCCCCGCGCTTGAGGACCCGGAAGGCTTCCTTGATGGCCTGATCCGGCTCATCGAGATGGAGTATGCCGAAATTCATGCAGACAAGATGGAAGCTCTCGTCGGCGAAAGGCAGGTCGCAGGCGTCGCCTTCCACCAGCGCCAGGGATGGATTGAGAGCCCGGGCCTTCTCGAGCATGACCGGCGAGAAATCGAGGGCTGTGGTGGCCAGCCCTCGCTCGACGAGCTGGGCAGCCACATAGCCCGGGCCGGTTGCGACATCGAGGGCTGCCTGCCCGGGACCGGGAGCCAGGGCGTCGAGAAGCGGCCCGATGCTCTGCCGGGTGAGCCCGGCGAAGTAGTCATGATAGCCGCCGGCAACCGACTGCCAGCCTCGATGCTCGAACTCCTTGAAATTCTCTTCTTTCATGCCGGTTATATTACAATGTTAGAGTCCGTGTCATGAGGCCTTTCGCATGGCAAAGAAAACCAGTCTGATTATAGCCTCGCTCCTGATTGCCTCCCTTGCGGCGCTGCCGGTGCTCGCTCAGAAAGTCACCTATCCCCAGGCCGTGGCCACTTACAAGAGCGGCAACTATGCCCAGGCGCTGGCGCAGTTCAAGCAAGTCGATGCGGCTTTCCCGAACAATGCCCTGGTGCACTATTACATGGCTCTCTGCCACCAGGGGCTCGGTCATCTCAATCTGGCCCGGTCCGAGTACAGGCAGGTGACGAACATGGGAGATGTCCGTCTGGCTGGGCTTGCCAGACAGGGTCTGGATCAGCTCTCCGGAGCGAAGACCCAGGTCTATTCCGGCGGCTCTCCTTCCCAGGCGCCGCCGGCTCAGCAGCCGGGAGCGCCGGCTAAGAAGATCGCCAGGAAGGTCCTCTATTTCTATGCCGACTGGTGACAGCCGTGTCACCAGTTTGCGCCCGTGTTCGACGCAACAAGCAGAAAGTTCTCCGGTATCCGATTCGAAAAATTGAACTTCGACGCCGACAACGTCCAGAGCCAGAAACGGCTCTATAACGTAAACGGTATTCCTCACCTGGTTTTTCTCGATAACCAGAGCCATGTCATCTACAACGGCGGGGCGCCGATGGATTTCGAGGGGCTCGTCAAGCAGTTCCAGTAAAAAATCAATCCGCTGCCCTGGGCACGGTCTCGATGGCCAGAGCCGGGTCCTTGCCCACCCAGTCCTTGTTCCAGAGAACCGGGGTCTGCAGGTTGGCGCGGTCTCTCAGGACCTCCCCTTCGACAAGGTCTTTGAGCTTGCGATAGGCCTCCAGGAGAGTGGTCCTGTCCTGGTTGACCCTGAGTGCCTCCATCAGCCTGCGGGTGAAAACGCTGTTCTCGTAGTTTTTCGACTCCCAGGAGACCTGCTCCGCCAGGCTCGAGCAGAGAACCATCTGGCCGCTTCCGATGGTGAGCTCGGTGGGAGTCATGCCCATGATCCGGCTGAGGGCCTTGCCGCCACTGGCGGCGGCACCGCTGTGACAGACATCGAGGATGAGCACCACGCGGTCCGACTTGACCTGCTCCTGGATCATCTTGGTGAGCCATTGCATCGGGATACCGGTAGCCAGGAGGCTGTTCTTGTCGGTGTCGTGGGCGACCAGGAAATTGACCCCGCCGGCGTCCTGCTGGGAGCCGCTACCGTGGCTCGAGACATAGACCACCACCAGGTCGTCTTTCTGGACATTGGCTCCCAGCCATTTGTCCCCGAGAGTGTCGATGATATTCTGCCTGGTGGCTTTTTCGTCGGTGAGGAGGCGGACGTTTTCAGGCTTGAACTTCTCCTTGCTCACCAGGAAATTCCTGAAATCGGTGGCGTCCTTGGCGGCGAATTTGAGGTTGATACTGGGATCGGCAAAACTGCTTATGCCAATCGCCAGAGCCCACTTTTCCCGGACCGGGCGGTCACGAGAGCTGTCGAAATTGATCGGGACATCGATGGTGGGGAGCTGGGCATTGCTGCCGGCCAGCTTGCTGGTGATACCGTTTGCCCGGCTGAGCAGTTTGGCCGATTCTTCGGTATTGTCCTGGGCTTTGAGAGCCCCGGCCAGGCTCATGAGGTCCGCGGCCACCTGGGGCGCGTCCTTGCCGTAGAGGCTCTCGTCGATAGCGAGGGCATTCTTGAGGTAAAAGACCGCCTGGTCGTATTGTTTCTGCTTGAGATAGAGCTCGCCCAGATCTCTAGCACTGTCGGCGGTGACAGCGTGATTCTCGCCAAGGACCCGCCGAGAGAGCTCCAGGGCTGTTTTGAACTGGGGCTCGGCTTGCCCGAGCCTGTCTTCTCTCATATAGAGAAAACCAAGATCCCTGGCTAATTCAGCACGGTCGGGATGATCGGGACCTGTCTGGGAGTCGACGATCTGGCGGGCCTCATTGAGAGACTCCTCGGCTTCTTTGAACTTGCCCTGGTCTATATATACTCGTGCCAGATCCCGCAGAATCAGGGCTGTCTCCAGATGCTGGGTCCCCAGGGACTTCTTGGTGGTGGCAAGGGAGCGGGCGATCAGATCGGCTGCTTCGTCATAACGACCGTCCTGACGCTTCACTTTGCCCAGGCAGTGTCTCGCCCTGGCGATGAAGATGTTGTCGTCGGTGTTATAGATTTTCCTGTCCAGCTCGATGGATTTTTCGATGAGCTTTTCGGCTTCCTGATATTTCCCGAGGTCGCAGAGCACGTCTCCGAGCTCAACCATACAGAGGCTCACCGAGGGATGATCGTCTCCCAGACCGTCCCGGCAGCTCTTGAGCACGTCTTGCAGGGTCGACTCGGCCTCGTTGAAGCGGCTCTCTTTGCAATAGAGCTTGGCGAGACCACTCTTGACCATCGTGTAATAGAGATGGTCTTTGCCCACCTGGGCGGCAAGCTCATCGAGGCTGGCCTTGTATTGCTCTTCCGCCTGGGGATAGTTGCCGGTCAGGGTATAGAGCATGGCCTGATTGAACTGGGCATAGGGTACAGCCAGAGTATGCTGGAACTTTCTCTGGGAAGCTATCTCCAGAGCCTTGCTCAGATGCTTGCGGGCCTCATCCGACTTGCCCCAGAAGATATACATTCGGACCAGGTTATTGATCGGGTAGTAAGAGAAATCCCCCGAGATTTTCTCTGATTCCTGCCAGTACTTCTCGGCTTCTTCGAATCGACCCATATCGAGACAGAGGGCGCCCAGGTCGTTGAGGATTCGGGAAAGGAGAAAATTCTTTCCCAGTTTCAACTTCTCAGAATGCTCCCGGGCGACCTTGAATTTCTCTTCGGCTTCCTCGTAAATCCCCATGGAGCGCAGGGTCTCAGCCAGACCGAGATAACCGGCGGCAATATCGCGATCGGAGTATTTGCCGGTCTGAGATGCTTGCATCATCTGCCGGAATAGAGTGAGGGCCTGTTTGTAGTTGCCGGTCTCATAGGCCATGGTTGCCCGGTTATAGAGCTGTTTGGCCAGAGCCTTCTGGGCCTGGGCCGGTTTCGGGCAGAGCAGGCAGAGCAGGGCGAGAATGCTGAGAATGGTCGCGCAGAGGCGAAAGTGCGATTTTATTTTCATAGGGAACAATTCTACCGCCCCGAGCTTTTCTTTGTCCGGGATCATTAACTCGGCGGCTCTTTCATTAAAATTGCGTGACTTTTTCGTGACTTCGGGTTATGCTCTTTGCAACCTTTTAATCCGCGCTCCACTTATCGCTCCTTCCTTTTCTATTTACTAGAAAAACTCGCATCCTCCGCGCTCAACCCCTGAAACCGGCTTTCCCAGCCGGCTTCACCTCTTTTCATTGCCGGACGTTTCTTTCATGGTTCTTGCATCGACCTGCGACAGCACAGCTATATCCGACCGGGCCAGCAGCCCGGGAGCAGGTTGCGACAGCGCCAGCCAGAATCTCTACTCGGAAGTAGACGAGTTCCGGACGAGCCAGCCGACCGGAGGCGACGGCAATCTCAACGGCAGCACCAACAGCACAATCGAGTTCGACAATATCAAGGATGTCTTCGAGAGATTCAGCCCCGCCAATCTCTTCGGCAACGGCGGCGACAGCGCGCCACGGCTTTTCGGCGAAGAGATCAAGCCCGAGAACGTGATCCAGGGAACTGAAGGAACCTGTTTTTTCATGAGCACCCTGGCGGCCATGGCCGGCACCGAGAACGGTCAGAAGCAGATAGAGGACATGATCGAGCAGAATGACGACGGCACTTATACAGTCACTTTCCCCGGCGACAAGAACAATCCTGTCACTATCGACGGTACCGGCGCCCAGGCCACCAATGGCGGAGCCGAGTGGTCCAAGCTGATCGAGACGGCGTTCCTGAAATACACCCATGAAGGACCGGGCAGGGATCTCCTGGAGAATCAGGGGATTGCCGTGACAGCACGGGTAAACAACAGCCGCACGGCCCACGAGCTCCTCACCGGCAAAGAGTCGATCACCGATCAATTCAGTTTTATCGACATGGCCTCGGGGTTTCCGGGAATCGGAGCTACCAGTATCGATAATGTCGAGAAGGATCTGAAAGAAGCTTTCGATAACGATCGTGTGGTCACCGCCGGTATCGCGCCCGACGGCATTCTCGGAATCGGAGGCAATGACGGAGGTCCCCTCACGGACGGTCATATCTATAGCGTTCTCGATTATGACGCCGAGAAGAAAATGGTGACCGTGCGGGATCCCTACGGGGAGAAATACACTTTCCCGGAAGGGGAATCGAAAGAAGGCATCACCTCGATGGGAGAAGGCGAGTATCAGATGTCCCTCGATACTTTCTACGACACTTTCAGCCATGTCACTATAAATGGGCGTGATCCTCTTATGGCCGGCCTCGAGCATATCGGCAACGACATTCTCAACTCGGGCGATGATGCTCTTGCTCTGGGAGTGGATCTTGCAACCGGAGATCCGCTGGGCGCTTTCAAGGAAGCCGGCGATATCGCGCTGCCTGTGGGAAGCGATCTGGCGAACCTGACCTGGGACGTTTTCGTCAGGGACAAGGTCATGGACTTCAAGGCCGATCCCATGGGCTTTCTTGCCGGCGGCGATCTCTATGATCTGCCCGGGCTGGATATTTTCGATCCGGCGGATCTCGGCAGGAATGCTGTCTCCTCCGCCGGCGGTCTGATCAAGAAAGGCAAATTCTGGTGACGGTCAGGATGCTGCCGGTCTCTCATGCATTTTGAAAGTGCCCGACTTCATCACCGCCGGATAGCGGGATATGTCGTAGCCATCTTGAATGGCCTGGATATAGGTGTTGATCTCGGCCCGGGAGCTGGCCAGGAACAGGAAAAAACCGAGACCGCTCTCGTCCTTGACGCCCACCTGATAGAGCCTGGTGGAAAATGACAGCCCGACTCTGAGATTGAGCTCTTTGATGAAATTGATATGCGCTCTGGTCATTCTTTCGTCGTCCGCTCGCGGATCGAGACAGGCTTCCTCGAAGACTCGTTTGAAAGCAAGCCTGCTGGCCTGGCTCCAGCTCGCGCTCTGGATATCCTCCAGGAAGGAATCCAGCTCTTCCGGCTTGATCACGCTCAAGTAAACATCTATCGCCTCACCGTCAGGGACGAAACGTCTGCCATCGCCGATGAAGCGGACATCTTTCAAGTAGTCCACCGGTTCCTGTTTCATTTCTTCTCTCGCTTTCCGTATCCGACGCCAGCTCTATATTAGATCCCGGCTATCACCGGAACGTGACCGGCCCGGAGCCGATTGGCAAAATTGCGAATTCTCCGGCCGGGCAGTGCCCGAACCCCGCTCCTACCCGATTGATTTCTCGAAGCCAGCCAGGTCGATCGTCTTGCCTGAAAGCCGCGACTCTTCTGCGGCAAAGGCCATGAGGTGACTGGCAAGTGAAGTGCGGGCGCCGGTGAGGAAATCATGCCGTCCCTCTGCCACCGCTTCGACAAAGCTCTCGATCAGCCTGCCGTCGCCGCCTCCGTGTGGTCCCCAGCCCGCCTCGCCGATCGTCACGAGCTCGACTTCGCCGGTGAGATGATCCTGAATCTCGATCTCTTCCTTTCCACAAAAGGGGAAAGTCGCCCTGAGGCTGGCCCGGCTCCCGTCATAACGCATGGTGCGTCCCTCCCGGTCGGATAGCCCGTGCATCACGAGGGTCGCGAGGGCGCCGTCGGCAAAATCGATGATCACGCTCTGGTGATCGACCACGTCGTTGTCGCACTTATAAACGCACCGTCCATATGGACCGGTCTGGAGAGCGGCCAGCCGGCCTTCGGGGCTGATATCGCTAGTGATGGCATAGGCGAAATACGGATCGATTTTCTCGTCGAGATAGAAACGGGGCGCGAAAAAGGCGCATTCTTCTTCAGCCGGGCAGGAATCGGTGCAACGATCGGTCGCTCCGGGTGGCGCCTTCTCCGGGCGGAAGTGGCTCAGGGAGCCGCGCGAGGTAACAGCCAGCGGTTCGGTATGGCTCATCATCCAGACCAGGATGTCGAGATCGTGACAGCATTTGCTGAGGAGCATCGGACCCGAGCGCGTGGCATTGCCCCAGTTCCCTCTCACGAAACTGTGTGCCATGTGCCAGTAGCTGACATTCTCGAAATGCTCGACGGACAGTATATCTCCGAGCCTGCCCGAGCTCACGATCTCCTTGATTCGCGAGAAAAAGGGTGTATAGCGCAGCACATGCGCCACAGCCAGCATTCTTCCGGTTTTCTGCGCGGTCTCCACCAGTCTCAGGCATTCCAGCGCCGAGCCTGCCATGGGCTTTTCGAGAAGGACATGATAGCCGGCTTCCATAGCCAGTATCGCGGGCTCGGCGTGCTGGCGGTCCATAGTGGCGATGACGGCGATATCGGCTTCGATCTCGCCCCGAGCTAGAACATCGAAGCTCTCGTATGAAGATCCCTCATCGAGACCGTGCTGGCTTGCGAAACGCCGCCGGCGTCCGGGGTCTGGCTCGACAACTGCCGTGAAACGTAGCTTTTCGGGATTATCCAGGGCATACCGGCCGAAAACGAAAGTGCCTCGCTGACCGGCTCCGACTAATATCGCCCGTACCTTGCTCATGGCAGCAATGGTAGCACGGGCCGGGCTCCCGGGCGTGCTCGCGCTTGTAAAGAGCTTCCCCGGACTCGTTTATTTGCCTTTTCTGGTGTATTCTCATATCTTCTGGAAATACATCGTAGTAGTAGTGTGGAGCACAGCATGCCGCAGGATTTTGACGCAGCCAGGGTGAAATCGCAGGAAGTCTTGAATCTCATCGAGAAGAAGTCTTTCACCGACGACGAGAGAGAGAAGGTCATTGCCGAATCGGTCAAATATTGGACCGATCACGTCAATCCCGGCTTTCTCCAGTACCGCAAGTCGGTGAGCACCGACTACACCGCCGTCGAGTGGGACGATAACGGCGCCGTTTTCCGCGATCTTGCCGGCAACGAGTTCATCGACATGCTGGGCGGTTACGGAATCTATAATGTCGGCCACCGCCATCCCAAGGTCCTCAAGGCTGTCCGGGATCAACTCGAGCGGCAGGCGATCCACTCCCAGGAGATGATCGATCCCCTGCGCACTTATCTTGCTCATCTCGTTTCGCTCATTGCCCCGGGGGATCTGCAGTACAGCTTTTTCACCAATTCGGGCACCGAGTCGGTGGAAGCCTGCCTGAAGATGGCCATGCTCACCACCGGGCGCCGTCACTTCATCGGTACCAAGGGCGCTTTCCACGGCAAATCCCTGGGCTCCCTGGGCGGTACTTCCAAGGCGATTTTCCGCGAGCCTTTCCTGCCGCTTCTCAACTGGACCCATCTGCCTTTCGGCGACGTAGAGGCTCTGGCCATGACTTTCGACTGCACCGATTTCACCGGTGACCGAATCGCTGCGGTGGTTCTCGAGCCCGTGCAGGGCGAGGGCGGTATCAATGTGGCGCCCCCCGGCTATCTAAAGGCTGCCCGGGAGCTCTGCGACAGGTACGGCGCGGTCTTGATCCTGGACGAGATCCAGAGCGGCATGGGCCGTACCGGCAAGATGTTCGCCTGCGAATATGACGGTGTGACACCGGATCTGATGGCCCTGGGCAAAGGCTTCGGCGGTGGCGTCATGCCCATCGGCGCCTGTGTCGGCACAGCCAGGACCTGGACCAAATATCTGGAGAACCCCAATCTGCACACCAGCACATTCGGCGGCAATCCTCTTGCCTGCGCCGCGGCTATAGCCACTATCAATGTTCTTCTGGAAGAGGACCTGCCGGGACAGGCTGAAGAGAAAGGCGAGTATCTCCTGGACAAGCTCCAGGACCTCGCCTCGCAGTATCCCGAGATCCTGGTCCGGGCAAGAGGTCGCGGTCTCATGCTGGGAATGGAGTTCGCCGACAACGATCTCGGCTTTGCCATCGCCAAGAATCTGTTCGCCAGAAAGATACTCATCTCGGGCACTCTGATCAATGCCCAGGTCGTCAGGGTTGAGCCTCCTCTGGTGATCAGCTACGAGCAGATCGACAAGTTCCTCCTGGCTCTTAAAGAGTCTCTGGAGCAGGTGCGCAAAGAGTCAGGAACCGCAAAGCCTGTGGCAGCCAAGAGCTAATAAAAGAACTCTGAAAAGAGCTCTCAGCCTCCTGCTTCTTCGAACCAGAATCGGTATCTTGGAAAGCCTTTACTGGTCTCGCCCACACGCTCGATATAGCCGTGGGGACCGCCCGGATTGGCGTGGTGGAAGCGAAAGCGCTCCTTCCCCATCGGCTCTACCGTCACCGTGCAGGAGCCGGCGGGCTGGAAAGGTCCCTTCCAGTTGACGACTATATTGCGGCGCAGCCTCAACTGGGTGACCTTGCCGCTGGGAATTTTCCATTTGAACTCTTTCTTGAAAGGCATGATCTGCCAGAACGAGTACATATACATCCGGTCGTTGCTGAAAACCTTCCCCTCGATCCATTCGGGCTGCTTATCCACTCCTCCTTTGATGGGCTCCGAAGGCGGGCTTTCGTCCATGCGGGCCTCTTGCTTCTCGAGCTTGACAGGACCATCCTGGATGACCGAGCCGGACTGGCCGTCGATTATTCTCCCGTCCGGCGACCCGTCCACATGGACACGATCGATGGCGACATTGCCGGTGAGGGGGCGAGCCTCGCCAGGCGCCGTACATGCCACCGCCAGAACCGTGGCGACAATGAGGCTGGCTTTGATCTGGTTTCGCTGTGGCATTGCTTCTAACCTGTGAGCCTGACCTGTGAGCACCCAATTTCTATTTAAGCAAAATATTCCTGTATAGTTGTGCCGATGGAAAAAATGACCATTAAGACCGGAGAGACCCGCGTGGCGGTCCTCATCATAGTCACGAGCCTCTCTCTGGGTCTATTGTTCGCCATGCATCCGGGCTCCCAGAGCAGCCGCTATAAGAACAGCGGACAGTACCGGAAGGCGATCGAGATCAACCTCGGGGCAAAGAATAATCTCCTTTTCGCCAGCGATCCGGGCATCGAGCTCGATCTCGCCTGCTGTTTCAGGAGAACAGGCGAGATCGCGGAGGCCCGTCGGCATCTCGCCCTCGCCCGGGAGCTTGCTGCCACCCACGCCTATCTCTGGCTTTTCCGTCCGCACGGCCTGCAGTACTCCCTGGAATGCGAGGAGGGCTGGATTGCTCTGAAGTCCGAACAGTACAGTGATGCTCTGGCGGCTTTCGAGCGGGCCCTCGAACTCGAGAAGAGCGCCGAGGCATATATTGGTCGGGCAGCGGCTCTGGAGATTCAGGGCAGGGACCGGGAGGCGCTCGCCGACTTCGCAGCCGCCATCGAATGTAGTACCGGTCACGATCGCGAGCTCGCTTATCACGAAAGAGCGATTTTCTATATTGATCGGTCAAGGACGGAGGAGGCCATAGCCGATCTGACCAGCGCCCTGAATGCCGATTCATGCAATCGCGCGTACATAGATCGAGCCATGCTTTTCAAAAAGCAGGGAGATATCGAGAAAGCTCTGAACGACCTCGACGCCTCAATCAATATAACGGGCACCGAAAGGGCCTATCATGAGCGGGCTCTGATCAGAAGAGCCCGCCGGGAGTTCGACGAAGCCATCAAAGACATCGATCAGGCGACACTCCTGGACAGCACCTGTCCCGGGCTCAAAGAGGACCGCGAGCGAATTCTCGCCGAGTCGGGAAAGTCTCGGTGACATCCGCCATCGTGATTCGCCAGCAATGATAGACTGATCCTCATGCCTGCAAAACTCCTTTCCATCGCCCTCGCTTTTCTCCTCGCCGTCTCTCTGCAGCCTGCCGGATTTGCTTCCGAGGCGAAAGTGAAGGCTATAACTGTCAGGCAAATCTCCTCCGGTCTGGGGAATCTCGAGGTCTTCATCGCCAGGAGCGCTATCCGGGTCAATTGCGTCCGGGGCAATTGTATAGTCGTCGGCAAGGCTCCGGACTGGCAGGCGCTGGTATATAACAGGAAGGACGGCACCGGCCGCCTGATTGACAGGGTGTCCTGGGTGGGCGACGGTCTCAAGCTGGGAGGCTTCAAAAAGCCCTTCAAGAGACGGAAGCTGGCGATAAAGAGGCTTCATAAAATGGGCTTGCCAATGCTGACCGTTTCCGTGCGGGTAACGCACTCGGGAAGCGGTATAAACGGCATCTTCCGGAGCGGCAGGCGGGACGACATCCCGGCCCTGAGGGCGAATCTCACCTGTATCGACGGTCTCGGTCTCAATGCCGGTCAGAAGGACTTCCTGAGAGGTCTCTATCAGTCGCCTCCCATCGGCGAGGTGCCATTCGAGATGTCGTACACCAGACCGGGAGGCAAACTCGATGTCCAGCTCCGAACCGTCGCCTGGAAACAGGTAGAAGTGCCCGAGTCGATTTTCAGGGACGACTATAAGTTCAAGATCGCACCATCTGTAGAGGCAATTGTTCTGGGCAACCAGTTCGAGTCGATGATGGACGATCTCCTCGGTCCTGCCCCTGAGCATAGATGATATACTTAGGCGCCTCGAGAAGTGGCGATAAGAGGGGTGCCTAATATATGAATACCGATACACTGGATATCAAGACGGTGGCGACAGAGCCGTTCGGCGATCAGAAGCCGGGTACTTCCGGTCTGAGAAAGTCGGTCAGGGACTTTCAGAAGCCGCATTATCTCGAGAATTTCATCCAGGCCATCTTCGAGAGCACCGGGGAGCATCGGGGCAAGACCCTTGTTCTGGGTGGCGATGGCCGTTATTTCAACCGGGAAGCTATCCAGATAATCTTGAAGATCGCCGCCGCCAACGGGGTCGGCACTGTCAAGGTCGGCCAGGGCGGCATACTCTCGACACCGGCAACATCCTGTGTGATCCGCAAATACCAGGCTCACGGCGGGATAATTCTATCGGCCAGCCACAATCCAGGCGGTCCCGACGGGGATTTCGGGGTGAAGTATAACATCGGAAACGGCGGGCCGGCGCCTGAGAAGGTCACCAATGCCATCTTCGAGAAGAGCAAAGAGATCAGGGAATATCGTATCCTCGAAGCCGGCGATGTCGATATAGACACTCTCGGCGAGCGCAGCCTGGGCAATATGAAAGTGGAGGTGATCGACCCGGTAAGCGATCACCAGGAGCTTCTTCAAAGCCTTTTCGATTTCGATGCTATCAAGGATCTTCTCACCTCGGGCTCATTCAGGATGACCTTCGATGCCATGCATGCGGTTACCGGTCCTTATGCCCATGCAATTCTAGAGAAACGTCTCGGTGCCGGCAGCGGCAGCGTGATCGGCGGCAAGCCCCTGCCCGATTTCGGCGGCGGCCATCCGGATCCCAACCTGGTCTATGCAAAGGATCTGGTCAAGATCGTTTTCGCTGACGACGCCCCTGATTTCGGCGCGGCGAGCGACGGTGACGGGGATCGCAATATGATCCTCGGCCGGCGCTTTTTCGTGACTCCCAGCGACAGTCTCTCGGTGATCACCGCCAATGCCAATCTTGTGCCTGGTTACAAAAAGGGAATCGCCGGGGTTGCCCGGAGCATGCCCACCAGCACAGCGGTGGATCGGGTGGCGCACCGTCTCGGCATCGAGTGTTTCGAGACTCCCACCGGATGGAAGTTCTTTGGGAATCTCATGGATGCCGGGCGTGTCACTATATGTGGTGAAGAAAGCTTCGGCACCGGCTCGAGCCATATCAGGGAGAAAGACGGCATCTGGTCGGTTCTTTTCTGGCTCAATATCCTGGCGGCGCGCAAACAGTCGGTAGAAGAGATCGTGGCGGAGCACTGGCGGGAATTCGGGCGGAGCTATTATTCTCGTCATGACTATGAGGAAGTCGCCTCGGATCCCGCCCACGAGCTCATCGACAAACTACGCGAGGGTCTTTCCGGGCTCAAAGGCAAAAGCTTCGGAGCTTTCGAGATTGCCGACGCCGATGACTTCAGCTATGAGGATCCGGTGGACGGCAGTGTCTCTTCCGCCCAGGGCATCCGCATAATGCTCGCCGACGGCTCCCGGATCGTTTACCGGCTTTCCGGCACCGGCACCCATGGAGCCACTCTGCGCGTCTATCTCGAGAGCTTCGAGAGAGATCCCGGCAAACAGGGAAAGGAAACCCAGCAAGCTCTCGCCGATATGATCGCTCTTGCCGACAGGATCGCCGGGATCAAGAAATTCACCGGCCGCGAGAAGCCTACTGTAATAACCTGATCAAGTAAGTGGGTATGACAGGCGAGCCTGCCTCGGGGATTATAGTCGACCGCTACGAGATACTCGAGTCTCTGGGCACAGGCGGGTTCGGAGAGATCTATCTTTGCCGGGATCTGGTCCTCTCCAGGGACGTGGCCCTCAAGGTTCTCAAGCCGGAAGTCTCGGGAGATCTGATCAGGCGATTCCAGAACGAGGCCCGCATCGCAGCCCGGCTCGATCATCGCAATATCGTCAATGTCGTGGATTTCGGTGACACCGGGGATGGCCGCCTTTTTCTAGCCATGGAGTATCTGAAAGGCGAGAGTCTCGAGGACCTGCTCCGCCGAAGGGGAACGCTCACCCTGGATGAGTTCCTGCCCCTGCTCTCCCAGATCTGTCATGGACTCTCATTCGCCCATGGAAAGGGTGTTCTGCACCGCGATATCAAGCCTGCCAATGTCATGCTCGTAACAGACGATCAGGGCGAGGCGCAGGTAAAGCTGGTTGATTTCGGTATAGCCAAGCTGGCCAGCGACGACCAGTCGGTTACCAGAGCCGGCAATGTCATCGGCTCGCCCCTTTATATCAGCCCCGAAACGGCTCTCGGAAAGCCAGCCGACCCGCGCTCCGATATCTATAGCCTGGGTTGTCTGATCTTCGAGGTTCTGGCGGGGGCGCCGCCTTTCACCGGCGATACTCTCATGGAAGCCATGACCGCCCGTCTCGAGAACGAAGCGCCTCTTCTTTCTTCGGTCTCGAGGGAGAGCCTTGCAGACGGCTCGGTCGACCTGATCGATTCGATCGTGGCCCGTTGTCTGAGCCGTGACCCGGCCAATCGCTTTGCCAGTATCGCTGATCTCGAGGCGGCTCTGGCCGGTCTCCAGATAGCCGGGGACGAAATCTCCGAGGGCTTGCCCGCAGTGGAGCCGGCGAAGCGACCGAGACCGCTGCTTTTGTTATGTCTTGCTCTCATCGTTCTGTCAGGCGGGCTCGCCGGACTCTATTGCTTGTCTCTTTCTAATGGCGCTCTGGAGCCTGAGCCCGGGACGCATAAACCACTGCCGGATGATCCGGGTCTTGCCAGGATTCCATTTACCGACCCCGATTTCGTATTCGATCACCGCTGCGCTCAGGATGGCTATAGATGGCTCAAGCTCGTCGGTCTCGGAACCGACAGGGACTTGTACAGGCTTCGTGGGCGCGAGGACTTCCGTTATCTGCTCATGGAGCACGACGAAATGGTCGGAGAGGGGATGAAAGTGCTCGAGGAGCTTCCGCTTCTCGGTCTGAGCTTCCGGCGCTGCGGTATAGACAACAAGGTCCTCGAGCATGTCGGCAAAATCAAGACTCTCACCCAGCTCGAGCTCGTTCGATCGAGCGGCTTCGACGCGAGGGGTCTGGCCTGTCTCAAGAACTGCCCGAAGCTTTCCATATTGAGCCTGAGTGATACCGATATCGGTGACAACGAGGTCGAAGAACTGACAGGCATCGAGTCGCTTAAACGTCTGGATCTGGGGGGCTGCGAGGCTGTCACCGGAGCGGGGCTGGCTGCACTGGCCGGGACCGCCGACCTGGAGGAGTTGATTCTGAACAAGACCTCGATCAAGCCGGAGGAGCTCAACCTGCTCAAGCGTTTCAAAAATCTGAGAGTGCTTTCGGTGACCGGGCTCGATCTCACCGACGATGATGTCAGGATGCTTGTCTGCCTGCCTGTCACCACCCTCGATGTCTCGAACAACAAGATCACCCGGAAGTCTCTCTCGATACTGGCCGCGGACAGGAGACTGGTGACTCTCAAGGTCTTGGATTGCGACCGTGTGACCAGCAAAGACATTGCCGACTTCATCAGAAAGAGACCGGACATCAATCTTCGCCGTCACTGATTGAAATTGTGCCCGATAATTCCTCTTGCGGTATGATTTTGCCTGGGGTCAATCCGCCTGGCTCGGAGAGAATCGTTTGGGACGCAGTATCGATACAGCTCTTTGCGCCGCCAATCTTTTCCCCGGAGATGTGATCGATCTGGAGAGCCGCCTGGCTAAGCTTTCTTCGCGGATCAAACTGCTCGGCTATTACTGGACAAGACGGAACCGGGGGCTTCGATTCCGGCGCAAGCTGGAAGAGCATGTTCTGTGGTTCGTCAAGAACAAGCCCGGCCACGAGTTGTTCGATAGCGAGATCCTGCGCCTGGATCCGCAAACCGATGGCGAACTGGTGTTCGACACCGCGCGCACGCTCTGGCTCGAGCATCTCAGTCGGGCTCCCGGTGATACCCGGCTTCTCAGAAATGCCTCGGCCTTTTTCGCTTCCTCCGATCCTGAGCGTGCGCTCGCCCTCCTTCAGGAAGGCAAGGCTCTCGAGCCCGACAGCCCCTACTGGCCAAATCGTATCGCTGCCCTGTTCGAGGATGCTTTCAGCGGTCCTGCTGCCGGTGACGGCGAGGCGGTGACCGCTCTTCTCGAGAATGAGCTCGAAGAGGTCTGCAGGCTTGCCAGACCGGCCAGCCGGTCGCTCTGTCTGGCCCGGCTCGCCCGCAGGCAACTCGACCGTGTCAGGGATCCGGTCGGGGCGAGCGGCACAGCCGAGAAGCTCCTGGAGGAATTCGGCAGGGGCAGGCGGGTTTGCCGTAACGAGTTTGCCGTTCAGACAGCCCTGGCGATTCTGGGCCGGATCTGCCTTAAAAACCTGGACATAGTAGGCGCGCGTCGTTATTTCGCCCGGGCTCTGGCCGCCGCCAGAGATAGAATCCTGGTATCAGCCGAGCTTCGCAATCTCATTTGCGAGTTGATCGAAGCAGGCGAGACTGCTTCTGTGAATGTCGCTCTTTCTTCGAGCCCGCTGGGGATGCCGGGAGGCGACTGGAGCCTGGCCTGGTGCCGGGGAATTCAGATAAGGGGTTTCCACCGTTACAGCGTCGACGTCCATGCCTTCGCGCCTCTCGATCTCAAATTCAGCCGGATGCCTCACTACGAGATCAACCTGGACTTGAAGCAGTTTTTCGATACCGGTGACCTGGGATCGGCTTTCGAGGCTCTTGCCGCGCTGAGCTCGAGCCAGGAGGATCTTCACCTGGAAATCTGGCGAAAGCTCGTCGTCGCCCTCAGTGATGGTGACGATACCGAGCATGGTGTTCTGTCCCTGCTCGGCGAGGTGCCCGAGCAAACCGGAGCGGCGGCGATGGAGAAGGCCAGGAGGAGCTCGGTGATTCTGCAGCAGGGCGGCTTCTGCCTGGTCAACTCGGTGTCGGAGTATGCCGACGAGCAGGGAACGCATTTGCTGGCCACGGTGCTTTACCGCCAGCTCACCTTCGAGACCGCCCTCAATACATGCTGGTGGTATGTCTTTGTCTGGCGGCAGCGAATTTATAGAAGCATCAAGATAGTCGGCGTGGACTTCGAAGGACGCCGAAACTTCTTCGCTATCGCCGGGGCCTGAAGGGCGCTCTCTCGATACCTACCAGAGGCGGCAGCGCTTATCGGATGGCAGCATCATCGAGGCTGTCTTCTCATCGTCTTTGAAGACTTCCTCGAAGACGTCCATATTCGCCACCGTGCCGTTGACACGATAATGCGGCGTGGGGTGAGGATCGGTGGCCAGCATGAGACGCTCTTTCTCGGGCCTGATATTGGTCGCCCAGGCCTGGGCGAAGGAGAGGAAGAACCTTTTCTCCGGGGTGAATCCGTTCTCGTCTTTCTCTTTCAGGTCGGGGCAGACCTTCTTGAGAGTCTTGTAAGCGATGGTGAGACCGCCGAGATCGGCAGCGGCTTCGCCTGCCACCAGCTTGCCCTTGAAATGGAGGCCGTCGATCACCTTATAGCTCTCGTACTGGCTCTCGATCAGGGCGATCCGCTCCCTGAAACGCTTGAGGTCGTTTTCCGACCACCAGTTCTTGAGGTTGCCGTCCCCGTCGAATTTGCTGCCCTGATCGTCGAAGCCATGGGTCATCTCGTGACCGATGACCATGCCCATCGCACCGAGATTGGTGGCGTCATCGGCGTCCGGATCGAATATCGGCGGCTGCAAGATGCCTGCCGGGAAGACGATCTCATTGAGCTCGGCGCTGTAATAGGCGTTCACAGTCTGGGGGCTCATGAACCACTCGTTCCGGTCCACGGGCTTGCCGATCTTGTCGAGCTGTCTGGCGAACTCGAAGCGCTCGGCATTGAGGATGTTCTTCAGATAAGAATCCCGGTCGATCTCGAGCTTGCTGTAATCGCGCCAGCGATCGGGATAACCTATTTTGAGACCGAATTTCTCGAGCTTGGCGATGGCATTCTTGCGGGTGGCGTCATCCATCCAGTCGAGACTGGCCAGGTCCTCTCTGAGGACCTCTTTCATCTTGTTGACCAGATCGAGGGCCCTCTCCTTGGCCTCCGGCGAGAAAGTGCGGCTCACATAGAGCTGCCCCACAGCTTCGCCAAGAGCCCGGTCGGCAGCATTGATCACCCGTTTCCAGCGAGGCAGGTTTTGCTTCTTGCCGGTCAGCGTGCGCCCGTGGAAATCGAAATCGGCGTCCACGAATCTCGTGGAGAGGTAGGGCGCCGCGGCATCCACCAGATGCCAGGTCAGGTAATGCTTCCAGTCGGCGACACTGGTATCGGATAGCAGTTTGTCCAGGGTCTTGAAGAAGTCGGGCTGGCCGACATTGATGTCACCGACATCGGCCCGGCCGACATTTTTCAGATAAGCGGTCCAGGAGAAATTGGGGGTGAGCTCGCTCAGGGTGGATACGGTCATCTTGTGGTAGACCTTGTCCGGATCTCTCAGGTCGGTATTTTTCATCGAGCCCCGGGCAAGAGCCGTCTCGAGCTTCATGATCCTGGCGGCTGCGGCGCCGGCCTCTTCTTTCTTGTATCCGGAGAGCTCCAGCATTCTGCCGATGTGAGCGACATACTTTTCGCGGAGCTCTTTGCTGTGAGCGTCATCGTTGGTGTAATAGTCGCGGTCGGGAAGACCGAGACCGGCCTGCCAGAGCTGTCCTATCACCCGGGTGCTGTCCTTGAAGTCCTGTCCGGAGCTGAAATTGAACATCGCATTGATGCCCCGGGACTGTAGCCTGGCAGCGACGTCCAGAAGATCGGCGCGGCTCTTGATGGCGGCGATGGCGTCGAGCTCCTCTTTGAGGGGGGCGAGATCGTCTTTCTCGATTTTCTCGGTGTTCATGGCAGCGGCATAGAAGTCGCCGATTTTCCGCTCGTTGGAGCCGGGCTCGGCCTCTTCGTTGGCCGCCGCCGCTTCCATGATCTCTTTGAGGAGACTGAGGTTCTTGTCGTGGATTATGTTGAGTTGTCCCCACTTGTCGTATTCGTCCGGTATCGGAGTCTTCTTGAGCCAGTTGCCGTTGGCGTAGACATAGAAGTCCGAGGTGGGTGAGCAGTTGCTGTCCATATTGGCGACCTCGGCCCCGAATGCGGTGCTGTTCAACGACCCGGACACGGCCACGCCGAGGCCGAGGGCGACTAAAATCTGACCGAACCTCTTCATATCATGATCTCCCTTGAACTAATGCTGCTCTGCGGTCTCGGTGGCTCGAGCCGCTTTGATTTTGCCGATCTGCTCCACGCTCAGGAAATTGGAGACCAGACCGCAGCCCAGGCAGACCACACAGACCGGGCGCTCCATATCCTTAAGGATCAGTCCTTTCTTGACCAGGACCGCATCGACCCCTTCGGCGTCCCAGGCCACCCATTCGGTCTCGAAGATATCCTCGGAGCCGCAACCCGGACATTTGCGCTTTTCGCCTTCGCTCATCTTGCCATCTCCTCATAGAAGTCGTGAAAGAAGGCAATACCATGAAAAAGGAGGAGAATTCAATACTTCCGTTCGACCCCCTCGTAGATATTGCAGATCGCTATACTGCCGCCGCCTTTCTCGAGCCGCACCGGGACGAGAACGCGAACATAGAGCTCCCCTTCGAAACAGTCGATATCCGGATAGTAACGGGGCAGCTCCCTGGATATAAGAACCTCGACTCCAATCCCCCGTCCGCCCTCCTGAAAACAGAAAGACGGATAGCCGGCCACCTCCCGGACATGCCCTGTGGCTACTCCGGGAAGCCACTCTCCCCGGATATGAGAGACGATATGGTGATTGCTCTCACCGGGTCTGAGAGTCCCGTATGCCGCCAGGCGATGGGATGGGTTGGCCAGGACACGCTCGAGGGTCTCGACGATCGCCTGGCTGCCCTCTGCCGGTTCGTGACCCATCGCCAGAAGGGCCTCCCGGAGCTCTTTCTCTGTGTCCTTTCCGGGCCGGCGGCGCCAGCGATTGTGCGATTCGAGAAGGCTGATCACAGGGGCAATCTCACAGGGGCAATCTTACAGGGGATTGATAATCAGATAAGCTGAAACCGCCGCGACCGTCGCCCAGATTCCGGCAATAAGGGGCGGCCAGACCAGGAAGCAACGGGTATCCTTTTTCCCGCTGGCATAGGCGAGCATATAGAAGACGGCGGCCAGGCCGGCGGCGACAGGCAGGGCATATTTCTGGGTGACGAGGATAATGGTAGCGGCTTTGCAGAAAGTGAAAGCCAGTCCCTCGAATTTCTCGCCCATTTCTCTGGTCATGGCTCTATCCTCGTGTCGTCGATATCTTCAATCGCCTTTTCCGCAGTGATCATCTTTTGCGGCTCCTGGTACATATAGCGTATCAGACGAAACATCAGGTACGCTGCTCCGAAGCCCAGAACGGCCAGGATGAGAAGCGGCGGGTTCAGGGCGATGGTCCCGAATATGGACGAGCAGGTTCCCACGGCGGCGGCCACCACCATGATCACTGCCAGAAAGAGCGCCGCTATTCCCTTGCCCAGAAAGAGGAGGACCCGGCCTGTGGTGGCAAGAGCGCTGTCAGGCTTTCTGCCGGCCTCGGGCACTGTGGGCAAGAGATTGCCTTCCTCCACGTCTTTGCGGGCCTGGTGGCACTTCGGGCAGAGATCCGAGTCCGGCATCACCGGCTGTCCGCACCAGTCGCACAGGGGCATGTCCATAGTCAGGCGGTCTCCTTCTTTCGGGCTCTGACAAACAATCCGATAGCCATGGCCAGGGCGATCTCGAGAGAGAGCCACTGAGCCAGGGAGAGCCCGGCCACCACTTCGGTGCGGTCCCGGAAGAATTCCAGAACGAAGCGTCCGCTTCCCCAGGCAATCAGGTAATAACGGAACAGATCCCCTTCTCTTCTTCCCGGAAGGAATCTGATCGCCAGTAGAAGAGAGAGGAAAATAGTCAGGGACCAGGCTGCCGAGTAGAGCTGGGCCGGATGGCGCAAGGCTCCGTCCTGATACACCGCCCACGGTATCGAGACGGCAGCGGCTCCGCAGCAGCAGGAATTGAAAAAGCAGCCGAGACGGCCGGCGAACTCGCCGAAAGAAAGAGCCAGGGCGAAACCGTCGCCAGTGGATCGCTTCAGACCCAGGCGTTTTTTTGCGAGCTCCACGGCAAGCCAGCCGAAGAGCACGCCACCGGTAATGGTTCGGCCGTCAGGATGCGTGAAGAGGCTGAGTGGATCGAGTCCGGCGCCGGTCAGAAAGAGCATGCGGGTGAGCTTGGCCCCGATAACGCCCCCTGCCAGACCGGCGAGCATGACCATCAGGGTCGGCCGCTTGTTGAAGCCTCGTTTCAGAGAAAAGACATAGAAGATAGCCATCCCGGCAAGATAAGCCAGAAAAGTAAGCAAGCTGCCGGTGCTGAGCATGGTGGTCATGTCGAGCAGCCGACCTCTTTCTTGCCTGACAGGGCTCTGACGTCGAGCCCCTGCCTGTAGAAGATGTTATAGGTATCAAACGGAATGATCCGCCCGTCGGTATGCGCGATATGCACGCAGGAGCGCTTCACCGAGCGCATATCGAAATTGTGAGGGTCCAGAAACTCCATGATGATGATCCGGAAGATGTTCTGGTAGGAGAGCTCGCCGGGGTGCTCCAGGCGGGGCAGGCAGCAGAGCAGGTCGCCCACGGCATGAGAAGTGCTTCCGGGCGTCTGGTTGAGAGAGAAAAGATTGAAGAGACGCTGGCGAACGGCCTGGTCCGCTTCATATCTTATGGTATTGCCGGCGCCACCAAGAAGAACCTCTTTGCCGATCAGACCGGAAAGAGGAACCGTCTTGCCGTCCCCGGTCTTGAGGGCATAAGCCATAGCGATGCAATCCGGGTGGCAGGGCACCGGAATAATGTCCTCAGCACCGAAGATGCTCGATTGCTCGAGTATCATCTGTCTCACCTCGCCAAGGGTAAGCCGGTCCCTGGCCGGATCGAAACCCTCGAGCCTGCCGGCGCTCTGGATCGGCTGGAAAGTCACTCCCCGAATACAGGGCTGGCTCAGAGCATATTCGATTATGGCACCGATCTCGCTGTCGTTGAGACCTTTCTTCAGGGTCACCACGAGATTGGTGGAAATATTGAATTCATTGAGATGCTCGATGGCCTGGCGGCGCACTTCGGTGAGATCGAGACCTCTGAGATTGATCTGAGGAGCCGCTTCGAGGCTGTCGAACTGCAGATAGATCTCGAGACCCGGCATATACTCACCGAGCCGCCGGGCGAAATCCTTCTCCCTGGCGATTCTTATCCCGTTGGTGTTGATCATCAGATGTCTTATGGGCTTGCTCCTGGCAAGATCCATGATCTCGAAAAACTGCGGATGGATGGTGGGCTCTCCGCCGGATAGCTGCACCACATCCGGTTTGCCTTCGTTTTTCACCAGCTCGTCGAGCATGAAATCGATCTGCTCCAGGCTCCTGTGGGAGCCTTTCTTCGGGCTGGAGTCGGCGTAGCATACCGGACACTCGAGATTGCAGCGCTCGCTCACTTCGATAAGCGTAATACAGCTGTGCTGCTCGTGATCGGGACAGATGCCGCAGTCGTAAGGGCAGCCGAGCTCGGTGCGGGTATTGAAGCGCAGGGGGATCTGCCCGGGTTTGAGGAAGTTCCGGCAGGTCTTGTAGTAGTCCACGTCGGTGGAGATGAGAACCCGCTCGAGACCGTGATCAAGACAGTTTTTCAGCATATAGACCCGCTCGTCTTGAAAGACGATCTTGGCTTCCGCTCTTTTGAGGCAGCGGCTGCAAATGCTATTGGTCAACTCATAGAAGATATAGGGTCTTTCCGACACAGTCATTGCGATATGCCTCAGAAGCGCAAGATGATCTTGCCGGTGTGGCTGCCGTTTTTCATATAGTCGATCCCGGCGGAGGCTTCGCCGGCGCCGAAGACCTTTTTGTCGATCACCGGTTTGATGCCGTGTGTCTCGAGAGCCCGGTTCATGTTCTCGAACATCTCCCGGGAGCCCACGAAGATGCCCTGCAGCCTGATTGCTTTCATCAGCACTCTTATGGGATCGAACTTGCCCATGCCGGCAAGCACTCCGATGACGCTTATCTCGCCACCGGCGGCCACGCAATTGATCGAGCGCGGCAGTGTACCGGCACCGCCCACCTCGATTATATGATCGACACCGGCACCATCGGTGGCGTCAAGAATCTCTTTGTCCCAGTCGGGATTCTTGACATAGTTGATTGTATGGTGCGCGCCCAGGCTGGCGAGCATCGCGAGCCGGTCGTCCTTGCTGGAGGTCGCGAAAATGCGGGCGCCGGCCGCTCTGGCGAATTGAAGGGCGAACAGAGAGACACCGCCTGTGCCCATGACCAGGACGCTCTGCCCCGGCTTCAGGCTGCCGCTCTCGAAAAGAGCATTCCAGGCTGTGACAGCGGCGCAGGGAAGGGCGGCTCCTTCCTCGAAAGAATAGCCTTGGGGCAGCTTCACCAGACCGGTCTCGGGGAAGACTCTGTGATTCTGAAGCACGCCGTCTATCTCGCCGCCCAGGGCGCTTTTCCCGAAAGGCCCCCTGATCGGCCCCGCCGCCCAGTCCTGCATGAATATACCGGCGACTCTATCGCCGGGCTTGAAACTCGTGACCCGGGAGCCGGTCTCCACAACCTGGCCGGCGCCGTCCGAGAGGGGAACGAGTGGAAGCTTGAAGCTGGGGTTGTAGAGACCGCTTGCGATCAGGAAATCTCTGTAGTTGAGGGAGGCTGCTTTAATCTCCACCAGGACGTCGGTGGGACCAAGAGGCGGCAGGTCCACATCGGCAGGACTGATCTTGTTGTAATCGAAATCGGTGAGTCGATAGGCGCGGGTCTTGGTGAGCACAGTCATGACAGCCTCCGGTCCAGATGCGTTTGACGGATAGAGAGAAGCAAATTCTAGCCGATTTCGTTAGGAGAGTGCTGAGGCTGGGCAGGCCTAGAACTATGAAGAAGCTCCTCTTTCTCGTCTGCCTGTCGATTATTCTCACCAGCGCCCCGGCATTCTGCCAGGCCGCTCCGGATGTCAAAAAGCCCGATGCCGCCTCGATCGCCAACCAGCTGATCAAAGCCAGACAGAACATAATCCAGAGACAGGCACGCCGGAGAGCCCCCCTGGAGGAGGCGGTCCCGGCTCCCGGCCGCGGCTTGACCTTGAAAAACGGCACCAGAGTAACCGCCGATCCTGACGGGACGCTGACTTTCGTCTTGAGCGAAGGCGGCACTGCCTATCAGGTACCTTCTCTCAAGGGCGCCAGAAAAACCGGGGAGCGCTCGGGCCAGGCGATCTACACTACCCGGGACGGCCGCAAGCTCTATCTCAAGCCGGGACCGGGCAAACATATGCCCGGACTGGTCTCGATCCCCGGGGGCGCCGAGCGATGGGTGATATTCCCGAACTCTCCGGGCCGGGGCGACATGGCCTTTTTGTCGCCTGGAAACAAGCGTCTGGTGGAGCCCGATGCCCTGAATCTCCTGAAAGGGCACGGGCTCCTCATCGAGATGCTCGACTAGCAATCAGGATCCGGTCAGTTTCACAGCGATCAGAGCCAGGGCGAGCACGTTGAGAGAGATCGCCAGGTTCGATTTCTCGCTCCAGCGTTTCTCGAAAACGAGAAGGATCAACGAGAATGCCACCAGTCCGAGACCGGCGGCAACGATCATGGGAAGCTCGGTAAGAAATGCCATTCTGGCGACGGTGCCGGCCAGATAGAGAGCCACTCCCAGAAGAACGAGACGAAAGCTTTTTGTTGTCAGACAGCTGCTCATGAGAAACCCTCTTTCCTGATTGCATCCGGCGAATCTTGCGACCAGTCTGGGAATGCCCCCGGTGCGCGAGGCGGTAACGGCAAGATTGCCAGTCAGTCTCAAAATCGCTCTCAGGAGTGATCGGTGGATATCAGGATGGAGCCGGATCAGTTATTAGCCGCAGGTCTCTTTGTCGGTGCAGACTCCGGTGGAGCCACTTTTCGGAAAAGCGGGATATTTCTCCACCAGGACGTCATAGCCGCCCAGGAGCTTCTGGACATCGAAGCCATGCCTGGAAAGGAGCAGGGCGCCCCGGGCCGCGACGTGACAATAGGTGTCATAGCAATAAACCACTACCGGGACGCTCTTGTCCATGCCTTTCAGATGCTCGGGAAGCCCTTTGAGCTCGATATTGACGGCACCGGGCACATGCCCTTTCTCATAGGCCCTGGCGGTGCGCATATCGATAATCTGCACCGGCGTGCCGTCGTCCACCATCTTCTTGAGGGCATGCGGGCTGCACTCGAATTTGAGATAAGCGTCGAAATATTGCTCGGCTGAGATCGCTTCTGCCACCACTTTTGTAGTCATTGCTTTTCTGTCTCCCTGGGAATTAAGGCGTAAACGAATTGAGAAAGCGCACGAAATCGGGATTTTCAGTGTTCTGGGTGGTGGCTTCCACCATATAGAGTCCCTGCTTGTTCACGTAGAAACGCTCCACCACAGTTGCCTTGCCGACCTGTCCGACATACTCCTGGGCGATGCCGGTGGCCAGCTTGGCCGATCCGTTAGGCTGGAACTGGGTCTTGAAGCCCATCTGGGCGAACTGTTGCTGGGAGGCAGCCAGGACTTTCTGGGCGTACTGGGTAAGCACCTGCTCGTCGGTGAGGCCTTTTTTCTGGTCTTCATCGTAATTGCGCTTGGTGATGCCGACCCGAAAAGACATCTTCTCTTTGGTGTTCTGAGACACATAGAGAACCTGACCGACACTGGCGTCTTCCTGCATCTTGATGGGTTTGGGCATCTCGAACCGGACTGTGGCTCCGTCGATTTTCATCTCCTGCCAGTCGCCGCCGCCGCCGCCGCCGGGCATCATGCTTTGCTGCGGTGTCCCGGGCGCTCCCTGCGTATTGCCGGAGTCGGCGCCACCACCGCCCCCACAGGCAGCGAGCCCGGCCGCGAGAAGCAGTACCATGGAGCCGGCGATTAGATTTCGGTTGATCGTTTTCATATCGCGCCATCGTACCATATTGGTAACAGGATTAATGACCGGGCTTTACTCGACCTGCTTTTCAATGAGAGCCGCCACGAGCATCTTCAGAAGCCCGTACCGCCTGAGCTCCGAGAAGCTGCGGGAATCGACGATGTCGAACCTGGCTCCGGATTTGACCAGGTCGTTGTCGAGAGCTTCGATCACCGGTCTGCCCGCCTCGGATTCGTCCACTCCCAGGAAAGTGACGAGGACTTCTCTGGGATCGCTCATCTGTTGAGTGGCCGAGACTATCACATGCCTGAGGCTATCGGGATTGCCCTCCCCATCGGAGAGAACGGCTATGGCCAGTGGACGAGCGCTCCTCGAGCTGTTCTTGCGCTTGAAATAATCGCTCAGCATATAAGCCAGAGGCGCCGCTATATTGGTGCCACCATCGGGGGTGTAGTCTTCGAAGACCCGGGCGATCCGGTCGGCCCGGCTAGCGCTGATGACAGTGAAAGTGCCGGTGAAAGGCACGATGGTTATCCCGTGAGGAAACAAGGATCCGCCCTCGCGCAAGAGCGCCAGGCTCTCTTGCCTGCACCAGTTCCAGCGGCTGAGCAGGCGGCCGTCCGGGCTGAGGTTCTTGATTCTAATCCGGTCTCCCATGCTTCCCGAGCAATCGATAAGCAGAGCGCAGTCATAAGAGGCGAGCCTGTCTCTGTATCGATCGAGAAGCTCCGGGTGTCTTATCGATCCGGTGTGCAGCGCATCGGCCGTTGCCTGCCTATCCTCATTCGTGCCGGCTCTCAAATCGAGGGCATAGAGCTTGCCGTCCCGCCTGATGCTGAGACTGTAGCTGCCGTCCGGTAGCCTCTCGGCGCCCGCCACCTGATCGCCTCTCCTGAGACCGCCGAGCCAGGCCAGGGAGGGCGGGAAGACGGCGGTGACGGTTCCTTCGAGATCGTTTATGTCTTTGCTGGCTGTCTCGTAGCCGAGCAGGCGCCGGGCTGACACATGGGGGGCAGTGGTGGCTATCGCTTTGCGGGCGCTCCGGGCACGGGGATCTTGCGCGCCGAAGCTGCGCTCGGCGGACCGGAGGGCGATCCGGAAGGCTGCCAGGGCCCGGGCGTAGTCACCCTTTTCGTAGAGCTTGAGACCGGCATTGTATGCGCTGACACTGTCCGAGCGAGCAATGGAGAGAACGGTGGCGTCGTAGCCGTCCTCGACCCTGCCCTGGAGCTCTTTCTGCGGGGCGAGCCGATCCAGGCTCGGGGTGAGGGCTTGCAGGGGCGGGAGAGGCGGATTCTTCCTGTCGGCGGCAAGAGCAGGACAAAGCTGCAGGAGGGCGACAGAGAAGGTCGCCAGAAAAGACCTGAATTGGCTGCGACTCAAGACTGGTCGGAGCGCTTCGCCCATTTCTTGCCGCTGATCGCCTGTCTGATGCTCTCACCGAGCCCGCCGCCCATGAGTCCGCCGGGACGGCTCGAGAGGCTGGTCTCATTCTCGCCATAATTGACCATGACTTCGGCCGGTCTGGATAGATAGCCCCGGGGTGTGGGATTGAGAGGCTGGTAGCCTTCGTCGATGATATCGAGCATGCTCATGGTTGAAGAGCTGGACTCGTCGGTATTCGTATCGAAAGCCTCGGGGGAGAAGTCCATGGGCGGCGGCGAGAAATCGCCGAGACTGTTCCACTGCTGATCGGCTGTCTCGATCCCGGCGCTTTCCATGGCATCCCCGGTCACATCCGGGCGATTGTCGGCGGCAAACTGGTCGCGGAAGCGAAGCTCGGCTGTATATGTCCTGCCTTCGGCGGCTCCGGAGAAATAGTGGAAGCCGGCGGTCTTCTCCTGCGGGGCATTCGATATCTCGAGCATTGTCTTGGCCGGCTTTCTCGGGGGCTTCTTCTGATTGCCGAGCACGTCGTTGAGCTTGCGGGGACGTTCGCCGGAGACTCGGTCGACGCTCAAGATCATGGTCGGCTTGACGGTCTTCTTCAGAGCCCGGGCAGGGGTCGGCTCCGGCTCTTTTACCCCGGCGACTTCGTCCAGCCCGGCAGATTCGGCGGCAGGGGCAGGCTCCTGTCCCGGTGGTCTCAACACGCCGCAATTGGATAGAGCCGTGGTGGATGCGACCTCGATCTTGTTGTTGATGGCGTAGCTGACAAGCTCCTGGGTGTTGAGCGGTTTTCTGAAATTAGCCATTGGCTCCCTCGCGTTAAAGACTTACTTAAATCTATAAGAAAAACTCGTGTAGTAAAGAGCCTGCAGGTGAGTTTCCTCTCATAGTCTCAGTGGCTATCTTTGAGCTCGAAAAGTGGTCTTTCCGCTGGTTTCTTCTTCAAGCGGCTTGCTGACTGGCGGTCTTGCCGGGCCAGATCGATCTTGCCGGTAAGCTCATAAACCGTGGCTCGATCCAGGTAGGCTTGCTGGGCGAATTCGGGTCCGTTCTCTATGGCTCTGTTGAGGTCCGCCAGGGCGAGATCGAATTTCTTCATCTTGGTATATTGCACGGCCCGGAGCCTGCGCACTTCGTCGTCCTGCCTGTCCAACTCGAGGGCGGCGGTAAGATCGGCGACTGCCTCCTGGTGCCTGCCCAGCTTGTCGAGGAGGATAGCTCTCGATTTAAGCGCCACGGGACGCTTGGGGATCTTGCCTTCTTTGGGGTGAGGTCTGCCTGCCAGTCTGTAATCCTCCAGGGCTTTTTCGTTCTCGCCGGCTCTCTCGTAGAGCTGTGCCCGGAGAATCCGACAGAGGGAGTCTTTTGGATCGAGTTTCAAGATCTGCTCGTAATCGAGCAGGGTCTTGTCCTTCTCCCCCAGGGCAAGATAGAGCGAGGCTCTGCTTTTATAGAGTTTCCTGAGGTCGGGATAAAGAGCGACTCCCTGGCTGAGAGCATCGATGGCTTCTCGGGTCCTGCCCAGTCCGTCATAGATCTTGCCCAGGGTCATATAGAGTTCGGGGTCTTCGAGACCCAGCTCTCGTGCCTTTTCCACATCGACCAGAGCATTCTCGTACTTGCCCTTCAATGTGCTGCATTGCGCTTGTCCGCGCAGGAGATAAGCCCTGGCATTCTTCGGGCTCAGCTTGATCGATTCATCAGCCAGCACTTCGGAGGCTTCGTAGTCGTTGACGTCGATGGCGGCACTGCTTGCCGCCAGATACTGCTCTGCTGTAATCGGAGCGCTCATGCTCTTGCGCCGGATATAGCGTTTGATCATCTGCTCTTTCGACTCACTGGGAGAGCTGGTAAAGAGGTCGAGATCCTCTTCACCGGCGTCCCGGGTGGCGGCACTGCTGGTGGTATCAGAAGATCCGGTCCGCTCCTCCCCATGGCAGGCATGAAGCAAGAATGCAAGAAAAACGATCAGGCAGGCAGTCCGCAGACGCATCAGGATATCCGGTTATATCGGGACCTCTAGATTCTAGCAGGATCAGTAGAGCGGTCGTTCTGCCGGAGCATCTCTGAGACTCCTCGCCTTTTGCCTGTCTTCCTCGGCCAGGTCTTTCTTGCCCATTATCTCGTAGACTCTTGCCCGGCAGTCATAAGAGTCCCGGGCGAATTCCGGGGCTAGCTCGATGGACCGGTTGTAGTCCGCGAGAGCTTCGGGGTAACACTCGAGAGCCTCATATTCGAGTCCCCGCAGCCTGTAGGATTCGTCATCGCTCCGGTCCTTCTCTATTGCTTCGCTGAGCTGCTCCACAGCCTCCCGATGCTTTCCCGTCTTGCCGAGAAGAACGCCCCGGGCTTTCCGAAGCTCAAGACTCAGGGGAACAGGGACGGATTTTTTCTCGCAGGCTATGGCGTTCTTGTAGTCCGAGAGGGCCTCTCGATTCCGTCCGAGGGATTCATAGAGTTGTCCTCTCACCAGGTAGATATAGGAATCGCCTGGATCGATCTCGATGATTTTGTTGTAGTCGCCAAGCGCCATGTCGACGTTCTCGAGCTCCAGGTACTGGGCCGCTCGATTCTGCAGCAACAAGCAGCTCCGCGGGAATTTCTCGAGCCCTTCGTTGAGTATCTCTATGGCCTTTCTCGGGATTTTCTTTCCGTCATAGACCCGGGCCATATAGTCATAGACCACCACCTCGGTCACCCCGAGCCTGAGAGCCTCTTTGAAATCCTCCATGGCCTCGTCGTCTCTGGGATTGACACCGTTCAGCCTGGCCCGCCCACGCTCCTTGTATGCTATGCCATTTGTCGGGTCTCGCTTGATCACCTCGCAGAGAATCAGCTCCGCTGAATCGTAGTCCCGATGATTCATCGCTTCAATGGCGGACTTGAAATAATCGGTCGATGGATATTTGGACAGAGCATCTTTCAGGTTGAGTTTAGGCGGCTCAATGACATAACGATCGAGCCCCTCCCGATCGCTCTTCTGACCAGTATCACCGGCAGTGCCTTGCTCCGTCCGATCGGAAGAGCACGATGCGCAGCCCAGGACCGCTAGAACGGCTGCCGATAATGCCAGCTGGAGTCTCATACTCCGAGTATAATGCCTGGCTAGATCGTAAACGAGTCCAGGAATCTCTTATAGTCTTGATTGGCTAGATCCTGCGTGGTGGCCTCCACCCAGTAGATACCCTGATCGTTGATATAAAAACGATTGGTGACGGTGGCTTTACCGACCTGACCGACATATTCCAGGGGACCGTGGCCTTCCAGCTTGTCCACAGTGGGCTTGAATTCGGTGGGAAAGCCCATCTGCGCGAACATTTGCTTGCTGGCGGTAAGAAGCCTGGTGGCGAAGATCTTGAGCACCGCCTCGTCGCTGAGCCCCTTCGCTTTGTCTTCCTGGAGGTTGCGCTTCATGACGCTCACTTTGAAAGACATTTTCTCTTTCCGGGCGGCGTAGACCACCAGCCCCTGACTGGCTTCTTCATTCATTTTGACCGGCTCGGGCAGAGAAAACTTGACAGGCACGCCGGGCACCGCGATGGTCTGCCAGCCATCCCCCTGGGCCGAGGCTCCGCCTGCGGCGAAGGCGCTGAAAATAATCAATGACATAATGGCGGTCCTCAGTTTTCTCATAAGCTCCTCCGAACTCCCAAATGAAATCTCTCGGGTGGAAAAGTGTTATCGTATCATTATAAGAACAAACTAGCTGGCGCCTGCTGGAATCACTCGATGGACATACAGGCGGAGGACCCATGTTATGCAAAGCATCAAACAACCTTCCAATACGAAGGCTAAAATCGACATTCGGGTCAGGCCAATAGGAAAAGCCGATCGACCCTGGCTGAGATCGAGAGTCCAGGAGATCTGGAGCGGTCGTTTCGTGGTCAGCCGGGGTGTCGCCTATGAGCCCGCGGACCTTCCCGGCTTTCTGGCGATCACGGACGGGGAGGATGAGCCGGTGGGTGTCGCCACCTATGACATCAAAGACGCCGAATGCGAGCTCATTACTCTTGACGCCCTCAAGCAGTGGCACGGGGTCGGCACGGCGCTTATCGAAGCGGTGGAAGAGGAAGCCCGCAATCAGGCCTGCGGGCGCATGTGGATGATCACCACCAATGACAACATAGACGGGCTGCGGTTCTACCAGCGCCGCGGCTATGTGATCTGCGCCGCCCATCCGGGCGCCATCGAGCAGAGCCGCAAGCTCAAGCCCTCCATCCCGGTGGTGGGCAATTACGGGATCGAGATCCGCGACGAGATCGAGCTCGAGAAGAATCTCTACTGCTGGATAGGATTCTAGCGCTTCCGGGGCTCCGGATCCGTCGTGGTCGGCAATAAGAGATCGTCCAGATCGGTGCGCGAGCGCATTCCGAACATGCCGCGCAGGGCTATATCACAATCTTCTCTAGCTTTATGGAATGCGTTCACGCCCTCTTGAGTGATTCCGTCTCCGGTGCTCAATTCGATTCTGCGCAGCTTTCTCATACCGGCAATCGCCAGAAGCCCCTTATCGCTTATCGAAGTGTGATTGATGTCCAGGTCGATGAGAGCCTTCATCTTCGCGAGCAGACCGATGCAGCCGTCGTCTACGGGATTGTAGGCCAGGGATAGCGAGCGCAGATTCTTCATGGGGATAAGAGACGCCACCTGCCGGTTGACCAGCTTGCAGTCATGGAGCCGGACGGTCCGTAATCGATCGCGGGCGGCGATCGCCTCCAGTGCGCCATCCGGAAGGACCATATGCTGAAACCCGACGAAGCGCAAGCCGTCGATATCCAGAAGCATCTTGATGCCTTTCAGGCTGAGCTTCCCTCCGCTCTCGATCCGCAGACCGGCGATTCTTGTCTTGCTGAGCTCCCGGGCTCCCCGGTCATCGAAAAGTGGGGCCCTGATGGTGACCATCCCCAGGTTTCGTCCGGCCAGCACCGAAAGACCACTCCCGGAAAGGGTATTCGACTTGAGATCGAGATCTCTTGATACGCCGAAAATTTCCGGATTAGCCAGAAATGTCAGATCGGCGTCATCGACGCCGATCCCGGTGATCGAGGCGCGTTCCACAGTCCACTTGTTTTCGACGGGCTGTCCTGGCTCCGGAGCAATGAGGCTTTCCACCGAATGCAACTGATCATCCAGGACCGCGTGCTCGACAGGGGTTATGTCTTGAACGGTCTTTCTCCCGGCTGATTGAGAGGTGATTTTCGGCGTCTTTATCGGAATCAGGTAGAAAGCCGCCGCTGCAGCCAGAGTAATGGTAAGCAGGGCGCCCGCGACAATCGTGGCCGTCTTTCTCCCCTTCCGATTCTCCGGACCCGGCTCCGCCGCCGGAACCGGCTCTACCGGCGCGGACGGCGCCGCCCGGATCGACTCCAGCGCCCGGGCGAACTCGCTCATACTTTGAAACCGCTCCTCAGGGTCTTTGGCAAGCGCCTTAGCAATTATCTCCGCCAGTCCGGGTGGCGGCGCCTCTTCCAGGCAGGGGGACAGATCGGGAACCGGGTCCCGGGCGTGCATGCTGAGGACCTCCAGGGCACTGTTGCCTTCGAAAGGAGGTCTGCCGGCAAGACATTCGAAGAGCACACAGCCGAGACTGTAAACCTCGGAGCGGGCATCGAATTGCCTGCCGGCGGCCTGGTCCGGGCTCATATATGCCGGGGTGCCCGCCAGGGTTTGCGAGTAGCTTTCGCCCTCCTTGCCAACCCCTGCTATTCCCCAGTCGAGGATTCTCACCGAGCCTTTATCCTTGCCGCCGCCGCGCTCGATGAGAATATTGCCCGGCTTGATATCCCGGTGGTAGATACCGGCGCGGTGCGCCCCGGAGAGCGCGTCGCAGACCTCGGCGATGAGCGGACAGGCTATTTCCCAGGCGAGCCGACTTTCGCGGGCCAGGACGCTCTCGAGCGACTCTCCGTCGACGTACTCGAGGACCATAAAGGGCGCACCGTCCCCGGTGATACCGAAGTCGACGATCCGGACAATCGATGGATGATTGAGACGGCTGGTGGCCCTGGCTTCCTCCTGGAAGGCTACGAATGTCCGGGGATCTCGAATGTCGAGGATCTTGACGGCCACATTCTTGATGAGCAGCCGGTCCCGGCAGAGATATACCGATCCGGTGCCGCCCTGACCGAGCAATCGCAGGGGCTTGTAGCGCTCCGTCGGAAAGCTGGCTGGATCGAGAGGCAACTCTTCGCCGTCCTCGAGTACCTCGGGAGCTGCTTCTTGATCATCGCTCACTACCGGAAAGGCCTGATCCTCAGGTCTGTCGCACTGGCACAGGTCAAAGCGGAAGATGAACTGGGTAAAGGAGCCGTGACGCCCGGCTCCCACCCGCTTGCCGCAGCGGCTGCAGATCTTGATATTGAGGGTCTGCTCCCCTGAGTCCGGGGACTGCCTGGAAAGATCGCAGGTACAGAGCATGATCCACTGGGTCAGGCTTCCCTTGCTCTTTTCCTCTTTCGGATAGAGGCAGGTGGGGCAGACAGGGGAATCGCTCATGGCTTATCGAGATTCTCCAGGGCCGACCTGGCCAGCTTCACCGATTCGGGGTCGCCTCTCTCGAGCTCTCTCTCGATAAGCGGTCGGGCTGCCATAGCCGCGCTTCCCATATGCGCCAGATTGAGGAGGGCGCGCTGCCTGAGATAAGCATTCTCGCCTCTCATCAGCTCGATCATGCGTGGCACCGCCGGTGCCGCCACCGGACCGAACTTGAAGAGGTGGCAGAGGACTGCTGTTCCTATTTGCGGATCGTCGATCAGGCTATAGACCCGGGCGAAGACCTCGGGATCGTCGGCGCCTATGCTGCTCAGGGCGCAGATCGAATGGGCCCTTATATTGTAGTCGCTTTCGCTCTCCATCATCTCGCACAGTTTCGGCACCGCCTGCGAGGCGCTCTTGCCGTATGCTTTGAGACCGACGGTAGTGGCATCTCGGACACGCAGGTAATTGTCGTCGAGCTGTCTCGAGAGAGCCGGCACCACCTCGGGATCGTCAGCGCGCATTCGGCCAAGGGCGAATGCCGCTTCCGCCCTGATCGCCGGCGAGTCTCTGTCGCCCAGGGCAGCAAGAAGCGCCTGCACCATTTCTCTGCACCCGGGGCTGCCCGATGCCGAGGGCGGAACAGCGTCTATAGCCGCCCTGCGAAGCCGGTGGTTGGAAGAGCTCTCGATAAGAGGAAGGAGAATCGGCACGAGTTCCTTCCCCTGATAGCGCGCCAGTGCCGAGAATATAAGCAGGCACGTCTTGATTTCGGGATCCCCGGAGGTGTTGATCATTCTCACCGCCCTGGCGCAGATCTCTCGATCCGGTCTGTAATCGCCGTCTTGAAAAAGACAGGGAAGGATGGAGGCGGCGTTCTTGGCAGTTTCGGGGGCGTCCCCTTCGATCAGGTCGAGGAGAGCCATGACTCGTGATCGACTGAGATTCTCATTGCCAAGGATTTGCCGGGCGATATGAGCGGCATTTTTGGTCTGCCGGTCCATCGTCCTGACACTCTCTACTATATCGCCTTCAGGCTCTCCGGCTTCACAGGGAAGAGCGACGTTGAGCGGCAACGCTGCTGCGGCGAGCATTAACAGGTACTTGATTTTCCGTCCTGCCGGGAGGGCTTTCATCAATCTCATCGCCGGGGATTCGGGAATTCACCTCATCATAGCGCAAAGAGCTTCATGTTCCCGTATCTGGGTTTGCCGTCCTTTGTATAGAACTTCTCGTTGATGTTCTCCCTGACGACGGTGCCGTTATTGTTGTGGATGATATAGACGCTGTCTCCCTGTCTTTCCACGAAAGCGACATGGTTGCTTCCTCCGGGACCGTCTGTGCCCGAGATGAAACCAATGGGGCCCTGGGGAAATTTCGAGATGTCGAAATTGCCGTTGAGTTGACGAGGAGGTCCGAAATTCCTGCTCAGATAGCTGTTCAGGTCTTTCACCCGGATTTTGAAGTCCCGGGGGCTCATGGCACCCATCTCGATGAGCCAGGTGCTGGCGGTGGATGCGCATTTGAGACCGGCGGGCACACGCTCGCCGGCGAAATCCCGGGCACTGGCCGGCACGATGTTGCCGAGCCTGCTCGAACCGACGCTATCGTGTGCTTCTCGGGCGAGATCCCGGACCGAGAAGCTTCCTCTGCCGTAGCGAGCTTGCTCGAGGCGGGGCGCCCAGGTATCGCCGAGAAGGGCAGTGGCGACTTCGTCCGGCTTGTAGACCAGGTTGTGAATCGAGTCGGCTCCGTTATAGGCGCCGCTATCGCCGGTATAGGCGCGCGCCTGAGTATCGCCTTTGATATTGAGGGGCGGGATTTCCATATTGCAAAAAACTCTGGTAGAAGGGCTATGGGGGCTCTATCAATATAGATTTCCTGCGTTACTTCTACGTGACACGACCGTGACCGGTCCGGCTACCCCTTGCCAGCTCTGGCTTGCCAGACCCAAGTCTGGCACAATAGCTCCCTGTGCCCAGGAGAACTGAAATGCCCAGAGGATCTATTCTTTCGTTCGCTCTCATGCTCGGTCTGCTCCTCGTCTCTGCCGGAGCTCCCTTTCCCGCCTCGTCGGCGGCGCGAAACACCGAGAAAGCCGGGACCAAGACGACAGAGAATAAAAAGGAGAAAGACCCGGTTCTCTCGGTGACCGATCATACTGTCAGGATCGACGGTCGGGAAGTGAAATACAAAGCCACTGCCGGCTATATGCTGCTCAAGGATTTCGCCGACAAAAAGAAAAAAGGCAAGAAATCCGATAGCGAGAAAGACAGTGAAGACAAAGACGGCAGAGAGCGAAAGACCAGGGCAAAGATCTTTTTCATCGCCTATACCAGAGAGGACGCCGGCAATCTGGAAAAACGTCCGCTGACTTTCTCGTTCAACGGCGGACCCGGCTCGGCTTCGGTCTGGCTCCACATGGGCGGTCTGGGACCGCGAAGAGCGGTGCTCACCGATCGGGGCGAGGCTCTTCCTCCTCCTTATCGCCTGGAGGACAATGCTTTCTCGTGGCTGGACAAGACCGATCTGGTTTTCATCGATCCTGTCTCCACAGGCTACAGCCGCACCGAGCCCGGAGAGGACCCGAAAAGCTTTCATGGTTACAAAGAAGACATCGAGAGCGTCGGCGAGTTCATCAGGCTCTACATAACCAGATACAAGCGCTGGTCCTCGCCCAAAATCATCGTCGGGGAGAGCTACGGGACCACAAGAGCCGCCGGTCTCTCGGATTTTCTCCAGCAGCGCTACGGCATCTATTTGAATGGCATCGCCCTGGTCTCTTCGGTGCTCAACTTCGCCACCCTTGATTTCTCCCCCAATAACGACATGCCATATGTCCTTTTTCTGCCTTCTTATACAGCGACAGCCTGGTACCACCGCAAGCTCTCCCCGGAGCTTCAGGACAGACCTCTGCATGAAGTCTTGAAAGAAGCCGAGGACTTCGCATCCGGCGATTATCTCCTTTCTCTGTTCAAAGGCGATAAGCTCGGCAAGGCTAGAAAAGATGAGCTTGCCGGCCGTCTTTCTCGTCTCACCGGTCTTGATGCCGGCTATCTCGGGCGTCTCGATTGCCGGCTCAGCGACTCGCTATTTTTCACCCATCTGCTCATGGATCAGAACCGCCAGGTGGGCAGGTTCGACAGCCGTTTCACCGGGATCAGATTCAATCCGGGTACCGACCGCAATGATTTCGATCCCAGCTTCGAGGCGGTCAACGGGCCCTTCTCGGCGACCTTCAACGACTATGTCAGGCGCGAGCTCGAGTTCGAGAGCGATCTGCCCTATGAGACCCTGGCGGATGTCTGGCCCTGGAGTTTCAAGCACTTCGAGAACCGTTATCTGAACGTCGCCGACGATCTCAGAAAAGCCATGACTCGCAATCCGTATTTGAAAGTATGGATCTCGTCGGGCTATTACGATCTGGCCACGCCTTATTTCGCCACGAGATACACCGTGGATCAGATGTCGCTCGATCCTGCTATCGCCCGAAACATCAGCCTGACTTTCTACGATGCCGGCCATATGCTCTATGTGCACAGACCGTCCCTGGAGAAGTTCAAAGCCGATATCAGCGCTTTTCTAGATAGCGCGGTCCTCCCTGACTCGGCGGTGGTACCATCGGCGAAGCCCGGAGATAGATAAGCTAAAGCTCCATCAGATGCCGGCAGAAAGCCAGATCGCTTGGCGCCAGGTCCAGAGCGAGCAGGCTTCCGCGCTCCACCCAGGCAAGCTCGCTATGCTCGATCAGGACAGGCTCTCCTTCCGCCTCGACGGCGGTGAAACAAATCAGATAGCCCGAGGCGGGGTCCGGCACTTTGAGGAGCACATCGCCGACCCTCCGCACTGTCAGGCAAAGCTCTTCCTTGAGCTCTCGCGCGGCTGCCTGGGGGATTGTCTCGTCGGTCTCGATCTTGCCTCCCGGAAACTCCCAGAGATCGCCATGCCGTTTGTGAGGCGGCCGGCGGCATAGAAGGAAGCGACCCTGCCGTTCGATTACGGCAGCAAGGACCCGGATGTTGTGAGTTTTATCCATATAAACGTCTCTGGCACGATCAGTGGCTTGGCTATACTGATTCTATTGACAAACCTTGCGCTGTCAGGGTAGAATAGTAAACGTAAGAAATACGCTTATTGCAATCTCAAATCAAACCAGTTCAAAAGGTGGTGTATCAATCATGCGCGACCTCGGTTCGCTCACGGCCAGGCAAATCTTATCAATAACCGAGCCGGAAAGCCTTTTCTCTTTCTGTCAGGTGACTGCCCGAAAAGAATACCGGCAGCTCATCCGCCTCTGGCATCCTGATTCTTCCGGCAACAGGACAGACTCAGGTCCGGTCATCAATCATCTGGCTGCTCTTTACAGGCAGGCAATCGCACAGAGAAAGGCCGGCAACTGGCGCGAGCCGCTCGATAAGGTGGAGAGCGAGGTGGCCGGCAGACGCCGATTCCTCCTGGCGGACGGATCGATAAGAGAATTCGAGTATGTCCGCTTTCGGCCCTTCGAAGGCGGGCGCATGCTCATCGCCGAGCACGCGGTCTGTTTCGAGATCGATCGCGAATTCGAGGACCTCTACAGACAGGCTGTGAAGCGTATTCTCGACCTCGGTTTCGCCGATCGGGAGATGGCTGCGCAGATCGGTCCCTGTCTTCCCGAAATCCTCGACTCCTTCGTGGCCCGCACCGGACCGGGACTGGTCCTGATCGTCAGAAAGACGCCTGACCAGCTGCTCCTGGCCGATGTCCTGGAGCACTTCGGGGGGAGCATCACTCCGGTAGAGCATCTGGGCTGGATAATGAATGTTCTCTACAACATTGCCTGTTATCTAAAGTGGAGCGGTATCACCCATAACGCCATCGCCACGGACACCCTGTTCGTGTCGCCGATGCGGCACACCGGCATGCTCCTGGGTGGCTGGTGGTACTCGGCCCCAGTGCAAGAGAGGCTCCTGGCTCTGCCCAGCCGCTGCCTGGATTTCGCGCCTCCGGATATCCTCGCTTCCAAGCGGGCTGATATCAGGCTCGACCTGGAGTCGATCAAGGCGGTAGGCCGGGAGCTCCTGGGGGATCGCAGCGGAGCGCGCTTGCACTTCGATTCCGGCCTGATACCGGAAGCCCTGCGGGCCTGGCTTCTCTGCCCCACCACGGGTGGAGCCGAAAGCGACTATTTCACATTCAAGCATGAGGTGCTCACCGAATGTTTCGGTGCGCCGCGATTCGTCGAGATGAGCCTGGACAGCAGGGCTCTATACAGGGAGGGTTGATCATGGGAACGATGAGATGGAGTCCCGAGGACTGGGACAAATATGTGAAAACAACCAGCGGCAAGAGCGCCTCCGAGATATTCAGCCTGAAGCTGGAGAAGGACCTGGACCCGAAACATATCAAGATTCGCGAGTCCTGCGACTCGGACTTGAATCCGCAATCGACACCGATAATTGTGGCGGTGGACGATACAGGATCCATGGGCTTTCTTGCGGAGCTCCTCATCCGTAGAGGTCTTGGTACCCTGATCGAAGCAATCTACGATCGCAAACCGGTGAGCGACCCGCACCTGATGCTCATGGCGGTGGGGGACGCATGGTGTGACAGGGCACCACTGCAGGTGACCCAGTTCGAGACTGATATAAGGCTCGCGAGCCAGCTAAGCCGGTTCTATATCGAAGGTGGTGGCGGAGGCAATCAGTTCGAGAGCTACAATCTCCCCTGGTATTTCGCCGCCACCCGCACCAGATGCGATTCTATCCTCAAAAGAGGCAAGCGGGGCTATCTATTCACAGTGGGAGACGAGCCTCCACCTCCGGCGCTTCTCAGAGAGCATGTCGAGAAAGTCCTGGGAGACTCGGCTCAACATGACATGAATTCCCGGGATGTCCTGAGCATGGCATCGCGGACCTGGGATATCTATCACATAATGATCGAGGAAGGAAGCTATTTTCGCTCGCGCCCGGCCGAAACCAGGAGCCTGTGGCGCGATCTGCTGGGACAGAAGGCAATCGGGCTCGCCGATCACCGGGAGCTCTGCGAGGTCATCGTCTCGACCATAGAAGTCGCCGAAGGCAGGGACCTGGACGAAGTGGTGGGCGGCTGGTCCAGCACTGTCGGCCGGGTGGTGCGCAACTCACTGGTGGCCCTCGCCGGCACCGCTCGTGGCGGCTCGGGCATAACCAGGCTTTAGGAGGGCAGGAAAATGATCAGCGGTCATGCGGTTATCGGCGCAGGTTATGGCGATGAGGGCAAGGGTCTGATCACCGATTATCTTGCCAGCCGTTCGCCTTCGGGAACCACAGTGGTCCGCTTCAATGGCGGTGCCCAGGCGGGGCACACCGTGGTGACACCGGAAGGGCACCGCCATGTTTTCGGACATCTGGGCGCCGGCACTTTCGCCGGCTGCCCGACCCACCTGAGCAGGTTTTTCATAGTCAACCCGATCCTCTTCAACCGGGAGCTGGAGTCTTTGAAGGCTTTCGGGCTGAGACCGGCGGTCACTGTCCATGGTGATGCCCTGGTGTCCACGCCTATCGATATGTATATCAATCAAAAGGCGGAGCTCTCCCGGGGAGATGGGCGGCATGGGAGCTGCGGAATCGGGATCAACGAGACCGTCACCCGCAGTCTCAGCGACCGGAGATTTCGGATAGTCTTTGCCGACGCGCTCTTTCCGGATAGGCTAGCAGGCAAGCTCGAGGCCATCAAACGGATCTGGCTGCCTCTCAGGCTAGCCGAGCTCGGCATCGAGCTCGAGAGTGGAACTCGGCTCGATAGCTTCGAGCTCATGGTCGATTCTATCGTCGCCGGTTTTATCGACGATCTACAAGAGATGCTCCGCCGGGTGACCATCTCCGGTCTGCCGCCGGGAACCGGGCATGTGCTCTTCGAAGGCGCTCAGGGTCTGATGCTCGACGAGGGCAGAGAGGACCTCTTCCCCCATGTGACCAGATCCCGCACCGGACTGACCAATGTGGTCTTGCTTGCCGATGAATTCGGGATCGAGAGTCTCGATGTCACCTATGTGACCCGAAGCTATCTCACCAGGCATGGTGCCGGTCCTCTGCCCGGCGAGTGCGACTGGCATTTCGTAGACGAGACCAATGGACCGAACCGGTTCCAGGGCAATCTCAGATTCGCGCCGCTCGATGCCGAGCTGATAGCGGACGCCATCGAGCGTGATCTGAAACCTCACAGGAGCCGGCTTGTCCGCGCGGACATGGCGGTCACCTGTCTGGACCAACACGAACCGAGAGTCGAGCTGCCCCGGGAGATAGCCTATGTCAGCCACGGTCCATCCAGGGACAGGGTCGTCTCAATCAGAGAATGTAAGGGACTATATCGATATAGTCATCGGTCCAGGTGCGTCTCCGGGGATCGGACCGCACCGGCCTTATCTCTACCCTCTTCATAGCCCGGTCCGCCGCGATAATCCCCGGCAGTCTCTCGAAAAAATCGGGCTCTCGGCTCAGGAGCATATAGACAGCGGTCTCCGCCTTTACCACCCGACCTTCGAGATTGAAAGAGGCCGCTACATTGGCCAGCACCGGCACGATATCGACATGGCGGTTGGTGACGTTGAAAACCAGAAGACCATCCTCGGCCAGGTGCTCGAGATAGAGCTCCATGGCTTCCCGGGTGAGCAGATGGACAGGAATGGCGTCCCCGTTGAAAGCGTCTATGAGAAGCAGGTCGTACTTACGGGACGAAAGTTTGCTCAAGGCGATACGACCATCGCCTATAGAGACTTTCACCTGAGCCGGGGTCTTTTTGAGATAGGAAAAATGCTTTTCGGCCAGATCCTTCACTTTGGGATCGAGCTCGAAATATTCGATGAGATCGCCCCGGTCGGCAAGGGCGGCGCTGAAGCCTGCTCCGAGACCGACGATGCCGGCGCGCAGGGGGCGTCCACCCAGGCTATCCTGTACGAGCCTGAAACTGAGGGCAACCGGCTCCCAGTAGATGCCGGGCACCCTGGAGGCAATGTCTCCCCCTGTGTATTCCACTCCATGCACCACCCTGCCGTGCACCATCTCCACTGTCGGTTTGCCGTTGCGCTTCTCTCTGGTTATCTGGATGCTGCTGTAGAAATTGCGTCGTGACTCGATGAGATCCCGGTTGATATAGACTACCGGAACCGCGGCAACGACGATGGAGAGCAAACAGAGCGTGGCCAGGACCACGTCGTTGGCGGCCACCAGTGTGGACATGCGTCCGGGAATTCGGTAGCTCCCCTTGAACACCCGGTAAGCGATAAAAGCAGCAGAAATACCGATGAGAAAATTGCTTTCCCAGTACATAGTGAAAATCGCCGGGGCGATGAAATTGACGAAGATGCCTCCAAGGGCGCCACCGGTGGCGATGCTCAGATAGAAAAGCGGTAATCGCCCCGGGGACGGGCGGCTAAGGACGATCTCGCCATGAAGGATCATGCAGGCGACGAAAAGCAGTGCCAGGGTCGTGAGCACCGGGATGATAAAGTCCTCCACGAAGAATTGCCGGCTGATGAAAGGCTCGGCTATGGCCAGCAGCGCAAAGAGATAAGCGAAGGGGATTCGCCGATAGGCGCCTGGATGGCTGAAAAGAATAATGAATGAGAGCAGATAGACGCTCAGGGGCATGATCCACAGGAGCGGCACCGGGGAGACGTCCTGGGTTATGTGAGTGGTGAAGGACACCAGAGTTGCCGAGCCCATGGCCGAAAGACCGCACCACCAGACCACAGGCGACGCAGGCTCGGGAGCCGCTTGCTCCTCCGGCTCTAAAGAGGAATTTTCGCCTCTGAAGCTCAGAGAAGAGAGATAGATAAGCAGGATAGCCAGGAAGCAATAGATCCATGCCCAGATCTGGCAGGTCATAGAGACGGTGAGGTGGCGCTCGATCAGAAATGGATAGGCGAAAAGCGCCAGAACCGAGCCAAGGTTCGAGACGCCATAGAGAGGATAAGGATCGCCGTGGCCGGCTTTGCGATACCATGACTGGAGCATGACACTGATGCTCGAGAGGACCACGAATGGCAGACCGGTGTGTACGAGCAGAAGACCGAGGAGCTCCGGGGACGGATTTTGAAAGTCATTACAGACGAAGAGCTTGCGGTCGGGAAGTCTGGCAGAGAAGACTGATACCGCAACCAGTGCTCCCCAGAGCAGGGATTGTGTCCTGGCAGAAAGCGAGCTCAGCGCATAAGCGATGAGATAGCCGCCCAGAAGGGCTATCTGGAAAAACATCAGACAGGTGCTCCAGACTCCGGATGTTCCCCCGAAGCCCGGGGTGAGCAGCTTGCCGGTGAGAGGCTCCAGGATGAAGAGAAGGAAAGCCCCCAGAAGGACCGATAGAATGAATACGATTCTGGATAAGAGCTTGCCGGACATCCTGCAAGATTACACTATCTGGTTTTCCTGCATGATCCGGCAATAGAGATTGAGGAGCTCCATCTGCTCTATCCTCCGGCAGCGAGCCCGGGCAAGACCGGGGGAGCCGACCACGATGGAGAGGAGCTGGGCTCTCGAGATCGCCACATTGAGACGATTCTTGCTGAAGATAAACTCCATTCCCCGGGGTGCGTCCTCCACCGAGCTGGCGCACATGGAGACAATCACCACCGGGGCTTCCTGTCCCTGGAATTTGTCAACGGTGCCTATTCGAAAACCCGGAAATCGCTTCGACAGCCGGCGCACCTGCATATTGAACGGGGCAACGATCAGTATATCCTCCCTGCGCAGGGGCGCCTCGCCCTGCTCGGTTCGGAGCGTGAGAGTCATGAGGTCATCGAGTATGAGCTCGATGGCATCTGCCTCCTCCGGGCTGTCCTGGGAATTGCCTTCGTGCTCCACCGGATGATAGACGATTCCGCCTGTCTTTTCGAGGAGCGGCCCGGATCTCGCTATTGGTCCGGTTCGAGCTCTGAAAAGCGCCCGGGAGGAGGTGCAGGGGTGAGGGTGCAGCCTGTCCTGATAGACCGCTCCGGAGATGAAGGAGCAAACAGGAGGGCTCATTCGTCTGGTGATGCCCAGAAAAATCCCGAAGTCATCAGGGATGACATCCTGGTCACCGAGCAGGAAATCCAGGGACGAAAGACCGCTGCGGCCGGGATGGGTCCCTCTTACCGGTTGAGCGAGCTGCATCTGGTCACCGATGAGAATGATATTTTCGGTAGCCGGTGCCATGGCCACGACATTGGCCAGGGAAACCTGACCGGCTTCATCGATGAACAGATAGTCGACCACTTCCTGACAGCTAGAGAAAAGCCAGGCTGTGCCGCCTATGAGATTGAATTCCGAAGGATTGAGCTGATCCGGCTTCACCGGCTCCACCCGATCGCTTTCCACGGCGAAGTCCGCGAGATTGGACTGCACTTTGGCTGCTCTGAGGTCGATGTCAAAGGCAGCATCGGCAACCTCGTCCATGAGCCGGGCAATGGCTCTGTGGCTGTTGGAAGTGATGCCGACTCTCTTGCCTCGCGAGATGAGGGAGACGATCGCCCGGGCGGCGGTGTATGTCTTGCCGCTGCCTGGTGGACCCTGGATACAGAGAGTAGTTCTGTCCATTCGATTGATTATGTCGACTACCTGGGCAGTGAGGTCCGCGCTGCTCTCGAGATGATGCACAAGCGCCCCGCCGTTCCAGGACTCGATCCGGGGAGGACTGCCGGTGAGCAGGTCGAAAAGAGCCGAGGGCAGGGAGTGACCGTCGAAATAATCCGAGGCTGTAGCGAAGATCGAGTCGGCCAGGACACTGGCATCGACATAGTCGTTGAGAATCAAATTGAGATGTTCAGGAGGAGCCGGTCGGTCTGCCCGGCGTTTGAGAGTGAGCAGTCCGTCGGCGATACTGTGGACCTGAATCGTCTCTCCGAGATCATGGGCGTAGAAACATGTGTCCCCGGCATCTATTTTTGTGTCCTGATCGGGATCGTAGCTGTACTGGTAGAGAAAGGATTGTTTCTCTTTTCTGGGAACGCCACAGGCAGTGAGACCGGCAAGACATGATGCGTCTTCGAAAAGCTCGCTTTCCGTCATAGCGTGACGGTCGTAGCGAGCCCAGAAGACAGGTTTGGCCTCGCGCCAGTGGAACTCGACCAGTTGACCAAGAAGCTCGGCTATCGCTTTCTCGCCGGGGAGCTCGGCCAGCATCCTGGCAGCCAGCTTCCTGGCATCCTGGCGCCTGTCTGCCCCGCTTCCTTCCGGTGCTTTCTTGATTGCGGACCTGGTGGGCTCGATCTGGAAGGAAGTCTGCAGCTCGCGTAAAAACCGGGTCAACTGCCAGGTGGAGTCGCAGTCGTCCTTGTTGTAGTCTCTTATATCCCTGAGAATTGAAGAGGTCTGCCAATCCTGGCTATCTCCGCTATCGAGCCAGCGCTTGTAAAAGACCACCGAGTCCATGGCGGTGGAGACTTCTTTGCCCGAGCGATCAGGGCGATAGAGGCGCTCGATATATTTGATCGAGTAGCTGGGCTGGCCGACTCGCAGGGACTGACGCACGATGGGAAGGAGGTCGACGAGGACCTCGTTGCGCAGTAGATCGTCGAGCTCCCGCTCCCGGGTCCCATATCTGCCCATGAGCTTTCTCAGAGCCGTCTTCTCGTAGGCCGCATAGTGATAGACATGCATTGTGGGGTCTTTTCTGAAGCGGTCATAGACCCAGTCGATGAACTGCTCGAAGGCACCTTTCTCCTGGACCGGATCGTGAGCCCACCAGTCGTGGAAATCCGTACCCGTGCCATTGACGGTGGTGGCGCCGAAGAGATATTCGAGACCGCCTTCCACCAGGGGATAGCCTTCCATGTCGAAGTAAACATCGAGCCCGGAAGGGGCTGGCAGAGCTGCCAGCCCCTTACCGTTCTCGGGAGAGAGCACTTCATAGGCGGGTCGGGAAGAACTGGTGGATTCGATCTGCAGTCGGGCTTGTTGCCTGAGATTATCGAAGGTGCTTTCGCGCATGCCGGGTGGTGCCTGGCTCCGGCAGGTAGCCAGGGCAGTCATGGTTTCTATGCCGGCCTCCCGGAGCCTGTCGATCTGGCTGCGTCTTATACCGGCTACCTGACAGAGATGATCGAGTCTGGCGATCATATTGTCGGCTTCGGTCTGCCAGTGTCCGAACTCTTCGTGACCGGTGAATCCCGGCGGCGAATCCGGATCGAAACCATGGTCCTGGAAGCGCAGGAAGTCGCTCCGGACCTTTCTGTATTGATAGAGGTAATCCTCAAGCCTCAGCGATCTGGTCTCGCCGTTGCCCAGGACGACATAGATATGGTCCGGGAGGGCCGCCTGCAGATTGGAGAGCATGTCTGCGTAGCAGGCCAGTTGAATGAGATGATAGGGCTTGGCGTGGAGGGCCAGCTTGGTGTCCCAGGGCTCGTAGAGATAGCCGTCGTTGCCGGATCGCTTATCATTGAGGATCAGGAAATCGGCATAGCCCTGGAAACGGTCGTCACGCAGAGCAGCTTGATAGATGATCGCGGCACCTTCTTTCATGGCTTTGAGAGTGCCTGCGAATCGATCTTCAAACCCGGAGCCGGAGATTTCCACCACAGTCAGTCCGCGGGCTTTCAGTCGATCGAGAAATTGCTTCTCATGCTCGATGCCTCGCTCCTGCAGGAGCCTGTCAGTGCCGGAGTCCTGATCGCGGATGAGCCCTTCCGGGCGCTCCAGATAAAGTCGGTCCATGAAGCTCACGAACTCGGACTCGAGGAACCGGCAGAGGTCCGAGGGCGAGAATATGATTCTGGAATCACCTTTCTGGCGGTACATCTTCTTGAATCAGCTCACTTTCTGGATCTGCTCCCGCACCGTGTCGAGGACCGAGCTGATGCGGCGGGCTTGTTTGGCCCATTTGACTGCCTGACGGCGCATGCCGAGGTCATGGGCGATACGGGTGCGTTCGAACTCGGCCAGACGGCGGCTGAGAGCGAACTCGAGGGCTTCTTCGATGGTGCGGAGTTGTTCGTCGGTGAAGTGCATGGTTTTCTCCCTTTGCGCGCGGATTGCGTTGGTGTGTTCCATGCTTCGAGAATATGATCCGTCACTGCAACATATATGCAGTGCCCTGAAGGAAAGATTAAATCTTGTCCGGGGCGATTCCGGTCGTCCAGCGCGGCCTGTAGTCTAGACTACCGTATCCGCTGTCTTTTCGGAGTAGCTCAATGTCACGTCTAGAGCGGTTGATTGCCATGGAAGAGGAGATCCGCCGGGGCCGCTACCCCAATGTCGATACCTTCTGCCAGATGTTCGAAGTGCAACCGCGCACCGTCTACGCCGATATCCGGGAGCTCAAGGAGAGACTCGGGCTTGACATCGAATTCGACCGGTTCAGAAACGGCTATTACAACAAGGACGAGAAGAAGCACCTACCCCAGTTCGAGCTCTCGGACGGGGAGGTATTCGCCCTCACCGTCGGCAAGGAGATGCTCTCTCAGTACACAGGCACTTCTTTCGAGCCGATACTCAAGGCCGCTCTCGAGAAGATTCAGGAGCGTCTCCCGGACCGCGTCAAGGTCGATCTCGAGGACGTCAGGGGAATGATCAGATTCAGCGCCGGCTCGGTGATACATGTGAGCCGCAAGCTCATGCTCGACCTCTACCGGGCCTGCGAGAATCATGTCAGTGTCGACCTCGACTATTTCACCGCCAGCCGGGGCGAGATCACCAGCCGCCGGATCGATCCCTACAGGCTCCTGGAGAACCGCGGCACCTGGTATGTGGTGGCTTACTGTCACTGGCGCAAGGGGGTCCGGGTCCTGGCCCTGCATCGTATAAAGAAGTACGAGATCACCGAAGCGAATTTCGAGCCGACAAGGCAGGCGGAAGTGGAGGAGATGCTCAAGGCGACGGTCTTTCTGGAGCACAGCGAAAAGGAGCACCGGGTTTCGATCAGGTTCAATCCCGACGCGGCACGCTATATAAGAGAACGCAACTGGCATTCTTCCCAGGAGCTCGTGGAGCACCAGGACGGGAGCTGCACCCTCTCTTTCACCACTACCAGCCTGGACGAGACCAAACGCTGGGTGCTCACCTACGGCTCTCAGGCGGTAGTCCTCAAGCCGGAGGAGCTGGTGGAGATGATCAAAAAGGATCTGGAGAGAGCGCTCGGCCATTATCAGGAAACAGCAAACAGGTCCTGATATGCAAATCTCCGAGCTAGAGATCCAGGGTTATCGCTCGATCCGGGAGCTTCGCATCCCCCTGTCTCCGGTAACCGTCCTTGTCGGCGCCAACGGTTGCGGCAAGAGCAATATCTATCAAGCCCTCAGGCTTCTGGCAGCGGCCCCGGCCGGGACTCTGGCTTCCTCCATAGCAGGGGAGGGAGGCATGGCCTCGATCATCTGGGCCGGGCAGAGAAGAAAGAACGAGGAGAAAAGGATCCTGCTCAAAGCCCGGTTCGAAGACTATGACTATTGTCTCGAGTTCGGATTCATTCCTCTCAGTGACAGACCGCAGTCCGGCGGCGGTCCGGGGCTCGAGGTCTTTCGCGGGGATCCGGACGTGAAGAGCGAGACCGTCAGCTATCTTTCTGGGAAACGACCGGTTCCGGTCCTGGAGCGGCGGCGCGGGTCTATAAGAGCCCGAAACATCGATGGGCGAATGGTGGAGTATCCTCTGGCCGTGGCTCATTGCCAGTCGGTTCTGGCTGAGCTCAGGGAGCCCCATAAATTTCCGGAGCTGTCCGTGCTCGGCAGCGTCATGTCATCCTGGCGGTTCTATCACAAATTTCGCACCGATTCTCTATCACCGATCAGAGAGCCTCAGGTCGGCACACTCACACAGGTCTTGAGTCATGACGGCGGCGATCTGGTCTCGGCGCTGGCGACCATTCTCGCCACCGGTGATAAAGACGGGCTCGAAGAGTCTGTCAAGACAGCTTTTCCGGGAGCGAAGCTGATTATCGATTCGGGCGATTCGGAACTGACATTTTGCATGGAGACACCAGGTTTGAGAAGGCCCCTCGAGGCCAGGGAGCTCTCAGACGGAACTCTCCAGTATCTCTGCTTGCTCGCTGCCCTGCTCTCTCCCAGAGCGGCGCCTCTGGTCGTACTCAACGAGCCGGAAACAAGCATTCATCCGGATCTCATCGAGCCCCTCGCGGAGTTGATCAGCCATGCATCCAACGATTCACAGGTGATCGTCACAACTCACAATCGCGACCTTGCCGCTGTCTTGAGAAAACGATGCGACGTTCAACCGGTCCAGCTGGAGAAGCTGGACGGCGCAACCAGGATTAAAGGTCAGAAGCTGGATTCTGACCTCGATAGCGTGGCGGTTCCGGAAATCGAACTGACGCAGAGGAAGAGAAGACCGTTCAGACCGGGAGGCTCACAGGTCGATTGAGGTGGGGGCTTGGGATTAACCGACTTCGTAATCAGAAACTATCGCTCGGTCAGGGATGTCTGGCTGAAGCTCGGTCGGATGAATATCATCGTCGGCCCCAACGGATGCGGCAAGAGCAATCTCTATCGAGCCGTATACCTGATGTCCGCCACGGCAAGGGGAACTCTGGCCCGGGAAATAGCCGAAGAAGGAGGCATGCCCTCGATTCTGTGGTCGGGAGACTCGGGAGGATACGAGAGGGGAGACCGTTTCCAGCTCTCTATCATCACCGGCGATTTACAGTATGACATTCACTGCGGCTTCGTTCCTCTTGCTCTGCGAAAGACAGACACGATATTCGGGAACGATCCGGAGATAAAGCTGGAGCGTGTCCTGCTCATCAAGGGCGAGTCGCGATCAGAGATTCTCAGGAGAGGGCGCAACGAGGTCAAAGTCCGGACCGCCGGGGGAAAGCTCTCGGACTACACTCTGTCGGTTCCCGGCAATGAGTCGGTCCTTGCCAATCTTCGTGATCCGCAATCCTATCCTCATCTATCCCGGCTGAGAGCCGAGCTTCTCGGCTGGAGGTTCTATCACCAGTTCCGGACCGATCAGGATTCTCCTTTACGAAAGGTTCAGCCCGCGGTATTCACAGAGCTCATGCATCACGATGGGAGCGATTTCGTTTCGGCCCTGGGCACCATTATGGAGGCGGGCGATTGCGATGGTCTCAATCAGGCCGTCGATGAGGCCTTTCCTGGATGCCGGATTTATTTCGAGCAAACCCGGCGAGGTCTCAAGCTTTCCTTCCGGACGCCGGGTATCAATCGATCGTTCGATGCTTCCGAGATCTCGGACGGAACCCTCCACTATTTCTGTCTCCTGGCTGCTCTTCATAGTCTCAAACCACCGCCTGTCCTGGCAATCAATGAACCGGAAACGAGCATCCATCCCGATCTCTTCGAGCCTCTGGCCAGACTTCTCTGCCGCGCCTCTCTGAATTCGCAGATATGGGTCACTACCCATTGCCGGGATCTCGCCGACTTTATCCTCGAGTACAGCGGCTGTGACACCATCGAGCTGGAGAAGGTAGAGGGAGAGACCCGGCTGGTTGGTCGTGGGCTGGGCGGCTACAAAGAAAAGTTTGATTTCGATGAAGACGAGGATTGAAATGCCTGACTGTTCATTTGTTATCATTTCTAAAGAGAATTCCAGGAAATAGCAAAATTGCGATATTCGACCATCCTTTTCGATTTCGACGGGACCCTCACCCATTCTCTGCCCCTCTGGATGAGAGCCTACCAGTCCGCCCTTTCCAATTATGGGCTCGACATGTCCGACGAAGAGGTCGTGGAGACCTGCTTCTACAAAGCCTGGAAAGACATAGTCGAGCAGTTCGATCTTCCCTGCGAAAAGGAATTCGGCAAGCAAGTCCATGTGGTGCTCGAGGAAGTATTCGCCGAAGCAGAGCTTTTCGAAGGTGCCGGTGAGGTTCTCGATGAGATTCGCGGTCGCGGCATCAAGCTCGGTATCGTTACCTCTTCGGTGCGCCCGGTGGTGACGAAATTCCTGGAGCGCCATGGTCTGGCGGATTATTTCGGAGCAGTGGTCACTGCCGATGATATCGTCAATTTCAAGCCGCATCCGGAGCCGGTGCTGAAAGCGATCGAGAGCCTGGGCGGCGACGTGGCGCACACCGTGCTAATCGGCGATTCGGAAGTGGACATGATGGCTGCGGCGAACTCAGGAACCGACAAAGGTCTCTTCTTCCCGGATGTTCACCATCTTTACTACGATCTGGAGATTCTCAAGTCTCACCATCCTCATATCGTCTTTCATTCTTATATAGAGCTTCTGACGAGATTTTTCCCTCCCCGATGAGAAGAGCCTTCGACGCTTTCCCCGGCTTCTGCCTCCTGGCTGTCACTTTGATAGTCTCATCCTGCGCTCCGGAGGCACCGGCACCAACTCGGACCATCTCGAAGGAAAAGGATGTGGTACCGTTTCTCGACGACAAAAAAATCTTCGACTACAATCCCGACTATGACATCCACAAGCTCGAGAAATTCAGCGAGATCCTGGCGGCTGCGCAGGACGCTCTCGATCACAGCGCCTATCCGGAAGCGGATGAGCTATTGCAAAAAGCAATCGCGAAGAATCCCGCCTCCGGGAAAGCCCATTATATGCGGGGTATCTGCCTGTCCGGAAAAATTGGCGCTTCTCCGGACTCCGCCCTGAGAGAGTTCAAAGAGGCACTGAGGCTTGGCTACCAGGACTTCAAGCTCTACGATCATATGGCCACTGTGTATGAGAGCAAGAATGATCTCGATGGAGCCATCGATGCCCTCAGCCGTGGTATCGCATTCGATAGCGGGGCGCGTGGTCTTTATCGATATCGCGCGGCGCTCTATGACAAGATCGGCGATTTCAAGAATGCCGAGAGAGACTACCGGAGAGTCATAGAGATGTGCAGTAAGGATAAGGTCGGTAAACCATTCATGACCCGAGGCGATTTCTATGAGCGCCAGAAACGATATGAGGAGGCCCTCGGGGATTATGCAGAGGCTCTCGAACACCTCAGGAAGGGGGACAAGACTCCGGCCCTCAGGAAAAGATCCGCTCTATTGATCAAGCTCGGGCGCCATAAAGAGGCGCTGCCGGATCTCGCGGCCATACTGGCGGAACATCCCACCGACGAGGACGCTCTCAAGCTCCGGGGCGATACTTTTTTTGCCCTCGGCAAAAATAGTGACGCCCTGAGAGACTACAGCAAGGTGATCGAGCTTGCTCCGGAGTTCGCTCGCACCAGTTATGAGGGGCGAGCCCGGGTCTACGAAAGGCTCGGAGAGATGGAGCTTTCGCGCAAAGACATGGATGAGGCCAGGCGACTTTACGAGAGACCTGCTGAAAAGCCGGTCTATGAGATAAAGGAAGACTGAGTCACCGATGCCGGAGCCTGCAAACAAGCACCCCTGGCGCACCACCGCCCTTCGCCCTTTCTCTGCCATTCGGCTTCTCCGAAGAGAAAAGGCGTCTCATCGAGCCTGTTCCCGATAACCCTGTGGACATGCTCGCCGGATTCGTCATTCTCTCCCGGAGATCTCTCGGGGAAGATTCTCTCGTCAAGAGCAGGATTGACGAAAACGGCCACCGAATAGCGATTTCGCTGGTGCTCGCGGCTGAGCACCCGGTGAGCGCTGGCTGGAATCAGACCGCCTGTCTCGATCTCGATCAGCTCGCCGGTATTCACGATGATCGCATCGGAAACAGGAACCACCGGCTTCCAGATGCCGTCCCGGCCGAGAGCCTCGAGCCCGCCGATATCATCCTGGATCAAGAAAGTGAGCCAGCACCAGTCATAGTGTGAGGTCACGCCTATGCGCTCTGCGCACCCATCCTGAGGGTGGTAGCACATACATTTGACGAGCTGGTAGGGCCGGTCTTTCATGCGACCGGTGAAGAATCCCGACGATCTTCCCATAGCCGAGGCGATGGACTCGAGGACCCGCCTGGAGAGCGCCTCGATGGCTTTCATATAGCTCTCCAGAGTGTCTCTGAATGCCTGTCTATCGGGCCAGAGATTGGGACCGGCAAGCTGCCAGTATTCCTCCGCCCCGGCAACGATCTCGCTGCCCAGATGAATCTGCTCGCGCCAGTCCCGGTGATTCTTGAGAAGTGTATAGCCGCGAAAATGAGGAGAGAAGCGGGAATCGATCGCCAGCTTCGCCTTCTCTTCCAGCTCGAAGAAAGACCGGCATTCCTCCAGCACCGCGTTTATCAGGCGGAGATCCACGCCGTGACCGGTGAGATAGAGCATACCATGCTCTTTCGCGGCTATCAGAAGTTCTTCCCGGCTCCCGGGAGAAGAGATGTCCACCACCGGCAGTGAAAGCTTTTCTCTGATCACAACCGGCACGGCTCCTTTACTTTCGAGGCCATCTCGTCGATGTTCAGGTGCGGGCTGAAAACACGTTTTCCCGAGTATTTGAAGTGCTCTCTCACTTCGTGCTCCTTCCAGGTGACCACCGCTTTGAAAGCTGTGCGCACGACATCGGACGGTGTGCAATGCACCGAGACGAACCACTTGCGTCCTTCCTGCGGAGCCGGCTCGCCGGTGTAAGTGTCGATCTCGAGACCACGAAGCCATATATGAAACCCGCCGGGAGCCGGCTCTGCGTTGAATCGCAGCTCCGCGAAATCGACCCGGGAAAGCATCTCCTCCACCATCTCGAGGCTGAGAGTTCCCCTGAGGCTTTGCACCAGCTCAATGCAATGGGCGGTACCCCGGGCGACATCGGTGAAAATCGGCACCGCGTGCCTTTCGGCCATGGCGCGGACGAATATCCTTCCTCTGTTGAGATCGTCGGCTTCTATCCTGTCAATCTGCCGGTCATAGATCGTGCTGCCGGCCTCGACGTCGGTCAGGACTATAGCTACTGGTCTGGCGGCCCCTATCAGATAAGCGACCTCGGCAACCGATGCCACACCCCTGGTGTCGCCGGTGATAACAAAGAGCTGCACCAGACATTCGTCCTTGCGGCGCATCTCCTCGAGCTGGTCGTTCTCCTGCCAGTCTCCGAAACCCATCTGGGGGTCGTGGTAGCTTACCCCGGCTTTCTCGAGCAATGGAATAGCAATATCCCGTCTCCAGGTCGTATGCCCGCAGGCTCCGCCCAGGAAGACTTCCCGCGGTCCGTCCCCGTTCATCGCCAGTCCCTCCTCCGGTATGAGTCAAATCTAGATCTGGAGCAGTTCGATTACAAGGACACTACTGCGAAAGGCCGGGGCCTTCAGTGTGGTTTCTACGCTGAAGTTTAATCAGTGGTTCTTCACGATCGCTACCGGGGCCGATGCCGATCGCCTCCGGCTTTGTTCCAATGATAAGCAAGAATTCGGAATCCGGGGAGTTCAAGCATCATGAAAAGTATAGGCGCTATCCTGATCTGTTCCGCCTGTCTGGTGGCGGTCTATCTGATGGGCGATTCGATCCTCCATGGTCTGGCCACGGCCAGGTGGCCTACCGTAGTCGGGCATATCGTCAGGATCGACAGGCACCATATAGGCTCGGTGACCTCAGAGGACGTTTATCTGCCCGAGGTTACCTACACCTATCACATAAACGGTCATGATGTGACAAGCAACCGGCTCTCCGCCGAGCCTGAGGCAATCACCGAGTTTTTCGCTCAATTCGGGCTCTCTTATAATCCCACTGTCTACGAAGCAGGCAAGCCGGTTATAGTCCATTACAATCCCGAGGCGCCTGGCGAAGCGGTGATCAAAACCGGTGTCAGCACACCGGCCTGGGTGGCTCTCGCTCTGTCTGTGGTCGTTCTTGTCCTGGCGCTTCTCAAACTGATACAAAAGCCGGGCCGACCGGTGGAGGTCTGATTCCTCACTCCTTGATCTCGAAGACAGGTCTTTCAGCGGCAGCGACATCCTCTCTTTTCAGGGCTCTTAACCCGAGGTTGATACACTGTCTGTAGTCGCGAGGTCTGACCGGAGGCTCGCGGTCGTTTTCTCGTTTCCTATCCGCTTCGATCTGATCGAAAATCGACCTGAAGCTCTTGTCGGCAACCGCCTTGCTCTCATCCGGTCTCGCCGGCGACCGGAGCTGATTGATCTGGCCGCAGCCGCAGAGAAAGAGGAGCAAAACCGTCATAAGCAGAGATCGAGTGTCGGCCTTCATCAGCGATACAGTACCCGTCCGGACAGAGAGCCTGCTTGCCCATCAACCGGCTGGATGGGATTTTCACCATGGACCGCCCGGGGCAGCATGAATATACTGAAATAGCTCGTAAGCCCCCGTACACCTTAGTGGGTACACCTATATGGCACAATCACTGGAGAGCTTTTCGCTCACGCCGCAGGCTGTCGATTCCTCGGCCCCCTTTCGCAACGAATATCTGGACACCATCGGCAAGACGACTGTCTCGGACACCACTGTCGCCCCTCCGGAGAGCCCTCCGCCTCCCCAGGGGGTGAAGCCCGAAGCCTGGGCTCAGATAAGCAGCATGATCGGCGAGGGCAAAGAAGTCAATTTCACCACCGCCTCCTCCGGCCAGGTCCCGGATTTTGTTCTCGGGGCGGATGGCAATCTCGTCAAGAATCCCGAGAAGACCTCACCCAATCCGGACGGCTCGGTGACAGTGCAGGTGGACAGCCCGGAAGGAGAGGCTGCCGCCAAGAAAGCAATCCAGCAACTGGAAGTGGCAAAAATCCAGGAGAAAATCTATTTCTGGCAGAAAGCCAACCCCGGCTCCACCAACGTGCCCGAATTCCTCAAGAGCATGCTGGCCACGGCCCAGACCAATGCCGCCATCGAGCCTGCAGTCAACCAGAGCACCAGACAGCCGGAGCCTGCAGTCAGCCAGAGCCAGCCCGTGGACACCGCTGCCCAGCAGGTAGCGGCACCGGCGCGGCCCTTCTCTTATGGCGGTCCCAATTCCCAGTCCGTAGGCAATCGCAATATCGGTCCGGCTCCGGAGAGCGGTTACCGCAACGGCAGTTTCGAGCCCAATGGCCCCATCGATCGATCGGCGATTCCCAGACCCGTGGAAGGAGATGTCGCCATCAAGGGACCACCTTCCTGCAATGCCGAGCAGATTCAAACTTTCCTCGAGAAGATGGGCTCTCCCGCCGCCAAAGAGGCCGGGTTCTCCCAGGCTCTCTATGACGCCTGCACCGAAAGAGGAATCGATCCGGCGGTAGCCGTGGGCTTTTTCCTCCAGGAATCCACTTGCGGGCGTTACGGCAGAGCCCGCGAAAACCTCAGTATGGGAAACATCAAAGGCAGAGCGCCGGAGTCCGGCGGCACCGACGGCACTTTCAGAAGGTACAATTCCTGGGCCGAGGGCGCCCGCGACTGGGCTCGCTTGATCGACGAGAGCTATGTCCAGAAACGCGGGCTCACTACCCTGTCGCAGGTGATCGATGTCTACGCTCCCTCGAGCGACGGCAACAACACAGTCGCTTATGTGAACACCGTCAATGGTGTGGTCCAGAACTTCAAGAATATGAACAACGGCAATGCCGTAGCCTGACCTTGCTGATCAGAGTTTCGACGGTTCCACCCGGAGGGAGATTCTCCGCCTTTCCATGATTGGTGTCAGTCTCCTGGCGAGATCCATGTCACCGGTTACGGTGAACGTTCGCAAGCCTCTGATCTTCGACAAAGAGAGGATTGCCTGATCGCTCAATTTATTTCCCGAGACATTGAGATCAACCAGGGTCAGGGGGCTCAGATGCCGGACGTCGCTGTCGGTCAGCCCGCAGCGCGGGAGTGCCAGGATGCGCAAAGCGGAGAGCCTGCCGAATCCCTCGAGTTTGCCTCCCAGATCGAGATCGGAGGCATAGAGCTTGGTAATCTGTTTGAGAAGATCGAGGTTGCTTCCTTTCAAATTCATGCAAGCGCTCAAATTGATCTCACGAAGACTGGGCAATTCGGCGAGGTATTGGATTGCCCGGTCGGTGATTCTGGTATCTCTCAAATTGAGCTTCTGGAGACAGGGGCAGCCGGTAAGCATCTTGATCCCCTCATCGGTGATATTGGGACAGGCGTCGATGCAAAGATAACGCAAGCGTTTCATGGCGACGATATGCGATATGGCATCGTTGGTGATACCAGTAGTGCGTACATCCAGCTTCTCGATATTGGTCTTCTCGAGAAACTCGAGGCCGTCTCCGAACTCCATGCTGGGATTGAGTAGTCGCAGTTCTCTAACCTCCGGACCGACTCTCACTTTCGAATAGGCGCTGTCGCTCCAGTCTCCGACGAGCTCCATGCGGTCGGACCAGACCTTTTGTCGCGGCTCTCTCATCTCGTCCGTTATGGGAGCGATGATCGAGCGAATCGGTATGTCTTTGATCCGCATTTCGGATACCGCTGCCGACTCGCCGGTCGATAGCCGCGAGAAAAGCAGCCAGCCGCCAAGAGAGGCAAGCAGGCCGACTGACAGGGCAAGATAGAGAAAGACCGGCCGCCCCCCGGCGGAAGCGGGACCGGACGTACTCTGCCAGGAAGGCGCCGGCTCGCAGGCAGTTTCGGAATAGATCGGCTGGCGCAGGAAATCCGCTGCTTCCTCGGCGCTTGCGAAGCGATCATCTGGCGACTTGGCCATGGCGGTGGCGACAAAGGTCTCGAGTTGCTCCGGAAACTCTCGATCGCACACCTGCCATAGCGCCGGAGGCTCGCAGCTGGCATGCAGGTTGAGGGTGGAAAGAGCCGTGTCTGCCTGGAACGGCACCTGGCCTGTGAGGGCCTCGAAGAGCATGCAGCCCACCGAGTAGATCTCCGAGGCTGCGGTATAGTCGAAACCATTGATGACATCGGGGCTCATATAACCGGGCGTACCGGCCATGGTGCGCCCCTGGAACTCGGTGGTCTGCCCGGTCATCTCCGAGACTTTCGCTACTCCGAAATCGATCACTCTCACGTCCTGGTCTGACAGCATGATATTGCTCGGTTTCAGATCCCGATGATAGATCCCGTGCCGGTGCGAATAGTCCAGGGCCGCCAGCAGCTCGAGGAAGACCGCCTGAGCGAGCTCGGGATCCATGGGACCGTTGCGATCAAGCAGAGCTCTCAGGGTCTGTCCCGGGAAAAACTCCAGGACCATATATGGCGAGCCGCCGGGAGTGCTGCCGAAATCGATGATGCTGATGATGTTCTCGTGATTGAGCCGGCTGGTGGCCCGGGCTTCCTCCTGGAAAGCGACGAGCTGTTCGGCGGAGAGCACATGCAGGACTTTCACCGCTACCTTTTTGCCCAGGAGGAGATCCTTGCAGAGATAGACCGAGCCGCCGCTTCCGCTTCCCAGCTCTTTCAGGGGCTGATAGCGGTCCAGGGGAAAGAATTCGGAATCGAGATCCGGTGGCTGGAGGTTTGAGGGTGACACGGGGATTGCTCCCGGGTGACTCTGGCATTTCTTCGATTATACTCAGGATTCGTAGTCGAAGGCCCTGGGGCCGCCGCGCTGCTCCTGCAGCTGCCTGATCATAGCGTCCTGGAGGCTGCGGAAATTATTGACACCACCGTGCCAGTTGAACAGGACGAAATAGAGATCCTCTTGCTGGCTTCTCAATACACCCACCAGGGCGCTGACCCCCCCGTCGGTATGGCTCAGGGTACCGGTCTTGGCGATCACGCTGCCCCGCTCATTCTCCCCGGTGAAACGCTTTTCCAGGGTGCCGTCGTCGATACCGGCAACCGGAAGGATATCCTTGAATTCGAGACCGTTCTTCTTGAGCTCGTCTTCCAGACCGAGCAGGACAAGCATCATCTGCTTCGGTGTTATGCGACACTGACCGAGTCCGCTGGCACTGTCGAGGTGGAGGCTCTCCCTGGGGATGCCCAGGTTGCTGGAGGCGAGATCGGCAAGAGTCCCGACACCGCCCACGACACTGCCTATACGCTCGGCGGCGCCATTGAGAGAGCGGCTGAGCATGACCTTGAGAGTATCCTGCAAATACTCAGACTGATGCTCGGCTATTAGGATCGCATTCTCGCCGGGCTGACCCAGCTGCGCTCCGCCCCCTACCGCGACCCGGTTGTCGCCGGCATTCTGCATAATCTTGACCAGACCGCGGCCCGAGACCAGGGCGTTGGGGGAGCAGTAGAGAGAGAATCGGTCCGAGACGAGGAGTTTGCCGTCGATTCGCTTGATCCCTCTTTCGCTGAGGATTCTCGAGACCGCCAGGGCATCGGACTTGTCGAAAACCGGATCGTGACCTTTCAGAATCACGTCTCCTTTGAGCACACCGGTGCTCTCGTCGAGACTGCCGTCTGTGTAAATCTCAGTGGCGAAGCGATGATCCGGACCCAGGGTCTTGATGGCACCATAGGCGGTAAGGAGCTTGATTGCCGAAGCCGGATTGAAACTGGTATCAGAGAGCCGGTCCATGACTATGTCTCCGTCGCCCGATTGCACCAGGATGCCGAACTGGGACGGTACTCGGGCGACATGCTTGCGGCTCTTGCGGCTGTGTCTGGACTTCTTGCCTTTTCGGGAACGGGATTTGCGGCTTTTAGACCGGCTCGCCTTGTTGCGGCTGGCTATGAGAGTCCCACCGGAGGAAGTTCTGACCGATTTGCGGACCGACTCCCGGGCCGATGCCCGGCTTGCCCCGGGCGTCATGCCGAGACCCGCCATGGTGGCGGCTATAGCAAGCAGGGCTGTAAATCTCTTCATGTACGATATGTACCAACTCCGACCGATTTTTATTCAGACGGATTATCCATCAGCCGGTCGAGCAGGTACTGGGACTCGAAAGGGCTGGTGGTGTCGATGAAGCCCATGACAGTCACCTGGTAATCGGCAGGCTTGCCGGCGTCGTCGCAGCGGCTTATGGTCTTGCGGCTCTGGAGCACCACTTCCATACTCTCACCGGGAGCGAAGGCTCCTTTAGCGCGGGTGCGGGCATGGGCGACACTGCCTGTCCTGCAGTTCTCGAACCGGGCTTTGAATTCCAGGGTCCGGTTGGTCAGATTCGACTCGCTCGAGTTCTTCACTCTTATGGTCAGTCGTGGATGATACCGAGCTTTCCCTTTTCCGATCTCCACCCATTCGCTGCTGGACTCGGTGACTATCACCCGCTTGATCCTCTTGTCTTTCAGGGTCCGGAGAGCCTGTCTGGCAGCGAAATCTCTGGGGTTGATCTTGAGCGCTTTCTCGTAGGCTTCCCGGGCGCCCTTGTAGTCGCCTTTCAAGGTCAGAATCCGGCCCAGTGTGAGAAGGGGCTCCTCGAAGCTCGGATCGAGATCGGCTGATTTCCGGAGTAGCTCTCCGGCTTCGTCCAGTTTGTCGATAATCGAATAGATGGTGCCCAGGTTGTTGTAATTGACGGCGGTGGGCTCGAGCTTGATGGCCAGGCGCGCTTGCTCGATGGCGGTATTGATCTCGCCGCGCTCTATATTGAGAGCCGAAAGAGCACGGTGTGGCGCCGAGCGCTCGGGTTTCAACCGGGCGGCGGCTTCATATGCGGTGGCGGCCTCGTCCAGGCGTTTCAGCCTCCGGCAGACCACACCCAGGCGCATATGGACTATATATCCTTCAGGCTTGATTGCTCTTGCCTTACTGAACTCGTTGTAAGCGTCCAGGAATCTTCCCTTGTTGCAATAGATCATGCCCGTATATATGTGCGGCAGATGCAGACCGGGATCCATGGCCAGGGCTTTTTTCTCCTCGGAGAGCGCGTCACCGTAGCGTCCCTGGCTGGCGAAAACCGCACCGCGCTCTTGATGCGCTCTGGCATTGTTGCTGTCGGCGGCGAGCATACGGTCGTAGATCGCCATGGCGCCTTCATAGTCGTGTTTCTCTCTGAGCGCCATGGCCTCCTGGAAAGACTTCTCCAGATCGTCGGGACTGGCTGCCAGAGGCAACGCCAGAAGGCTCAGAGCAAGGGCGAGCTTCGAGTATGATACCAGCTTCATGCTTAAGTCGAGTCGAGATGAGACAGGATGAACGGTCACTATAACACGATTAAGCATGTAACATTCGAGAACCGCCACCGGGGCGGCATTGGCACCGCCTGCGCCGGACGGGTGCGGCAATTCCTCTTTTAATCCGTTAGAATAAGCCAGTGCCACAGAAATTTATCGAGTCGAAGAGATTTGTTTCGGTCGCCGCTCTCACAGCTGTGAGCGTCACCCTGCTCTGGGGCGCCGTCCGGGCACCATCCCTTGCATCCGCGCCTCTTCCGGGCGGTTCCGCCGCTGGCTCTTCAAGTGATCAGGCAAATGCTCAGACAAATCCAGAAACCAGCGCCCCGGGAGTAGTGGGTGCCGAGAAGCCTCCCACCGAGAAGACGGGTCCCCGGGAAGAGGGGCTCAGTGCTTCGCCTTCGGCTCTCGTTCTTCCGCCCGGCGTCAAGCAGAGCGCACCAGCCAAGGCTCCGCCTGCTGTATCGGGTCCTGCTCCGACTGCTGTTTCTAATCCTGTTTCTACTTCTGTTCCGACTCATTTGCAAGCGCCGCCCGAAGCCTCTGTTCCGGCTCCAGTACCGGCACCGGCACCGGGTATTCCCGTAAATCCGGTCGATTCGGCCAATGGAGCCCGGGCTCTGGATCCTGCTTATGCCATAGTGGCTCCCGCTCCCGCCGGTGATCCGGCACCGGCGCCGGTCCCGTCGATGTCTCCCCAGGAGAAAGCCGCTACCCTGAAGACCTGGGAGCAGATTCAAAAACACGGCGCCGAGGCTTTTCGCCTTTGCGAATACGGCAAGGCCGAGCGTCTCCTCAAAGACGCAGTCGCTCTGGAGCGCAAGCTGGACGATCCCGATATCCGCTTTGCAGCAAGCCCGGGCGAACTGGGCAGGCTTCTCACGGTTCGAGGGCGGTTCAAAGAAGCGGAGCCTTATCTGGAGGAGGAAGTCTACCTGAAAGAGGTGGCTCTGGGGACCGGAAGCGGCGATCTCATCCAGCCCATGGGAGAGCTCATTACGTTCTATCTCAAGCATGGCTCTAAAAGCAAAGCCAATCCCATGACCGAGCGGGTGATCGATTATGTCCAGGGCAAGTTTCGCGAGCAGGCGAGCCAGCCTCAGGGCAAGATCAAGCTGCAGAAAGGAGTTCCACTGACCGGCTGGGCAGGCAGCGCCGCCCCGGTGATGCGGGACCCGCTTCTCGAATGGGCGATAACCTGCGATGCTCTTGGGGATCTGCATCGTTATGCTCAGAATTACGAGCTGGCGGATAGGCTCTACAAAGTAGCCCTGGACGTGAAAGGCACTATCCTGGGCAAGAAGCACCTCTCCCTGGCCAACAGCTATGACAATCTCGGGGTCCTCTGCCTGGACAAAGGCGAGCAGAACGATGCCGAGTCTTATTTCAAAGACGCCCTTTCCATAACCGAGCGCATTCTCGAGCCCGGAGACCCGCAGATCTTCAATCGCATGGACAAGCTCGCCCGTTGCCTCATAAAAGGAGGCAAATATTCCGAAGCCGAGGCCATCTATGTGAAAGCCCGCGATATCTGGGGTTCGGGCTCATCCAAATCGGTATACGCCCAGCGGGCCCATTTCGCCCTGGGCTGTCTCTACAGCGATCGCAGGCAGTATTCCGCCGCCGCCAGCGAGTTGCACCGGGCTCTCAGGCTCGCCGAGGAGATCAACGGCTCCTATTCGATTCAGCTCGTTCCCTACCTGCGAAAATATGCTTATGTCCTCTATTACCTGGGCAGGCGCGGCGAGCAGGAGCAGTTGAAGGCAAGGGCTCACAATATTGCGCCGGTCATGTAACAGGGCAGCCGGAAAGACAGACTGTATCGAGGTCAGGGGAGCTCGGCAGAACAACCTTCGTGGTCTATCGGTAAGCCTGCCCAGGGAGAGCCTGATCGTTTTCACCGGAGTCTCGGGCTCCGGCAAGTCCACCCTGGCTTTCGGCACTATCTATGCCGAGGCCAAGAGGCGCTACTTCGAGTCGGTTGCTCCGTATGCCCGGAGGCTCATCGCCCAGCTCCCGACCCCACATGTGGAGGAGATAGGGGGGCTGCCGCCGGCGGTGGCCCTGGAGCAGAAACGTGCCGAGCCTGGCTCCCGCTCCTCGGTGGGAACCCTCACCACTCTCTCGAATATCTTGAGGATGCTCTTCTCTCGGGCTGGAAGCTATCCGGATGCAGGTAGCAAGAGGCTGGACTCGGACGCCTTCTCTCCTAATACCGCCGAAGGTGCCTGTCCGGATTGCCATGGAGTCGGTGTCCTCCATGATGTCACCGAAGAGTCCCTGGTTCCTGATCCGAGCCTCAGCATACGAGAAAAAGCCGTGGCTGCCTGGCCCGGCGCCTGGCAGGGAAAGAACTACCGGGATATCCTCGCCACCCTGGGCTATAACGTCGATATTCCTTTCAAGGACCTTCCAGAGAAAGACAGGCACTGGATACTCTTCACCGAAGAGCAGCCGGTGGTGACCGTTCACGCTGAAAGAGAGGCCCATCGCATCCAGCGTCCTTACAAAGGCACTTATATGAGCGCCGCTGTCTATGTGAAAAAGACCTTCGCCACCACTCTAAGCGCGACGCTTCGCAAGCGGGTTCTCCAGTTCATGAACACCACCGACTGCTCTTCTTGCAAGGGCAAGCGCTTGAAGCCGGAATCCCTGGCTGTGCGTTTCGGCGGGCACGATATAGCCGAGCTGCAGGAGATGCCGGTGAGCCGCCTGCTCGAGATCATCAAAGGCGCCCCGGAGCTCGCGACGAACGAGGCCGCACCGGTAATGGTGGAAGAGATCATAGAGCGCATCGAGCTTCTCTCCCAGCTCGGTCTGGATTATCTCAGCCTCGACCGGCCGGCGCCGACTCTATCGGCCGGCGAGCTTCAGCGTTTGAGACTGACTACTCTGTTTCATTCGGGGCTGTTCGGAGTCGTCTATGTCCTGGATGAGCCTTCGGCGGGGCTCCATCCCCTGGATGCCGAGCCCCTTGCTTCCATGCTCTTCCGGTTGAAAGAGGAAGGCAATACTCTCATCCTTGTCGAGCATGAGCTCGATCTGGTGCGCCAGGCGGACTGGATAGTCGATATCGGACCCGGTGGCGGCGATCGCGGCGGCAGGCTGATCTATAGCGGACCGGTCGCGGATCTGGATGGCAGTCCCGAGTCGGTAACCGCCGGATTTCTCAACGGCAAAAGGAAAATGAGATCCAGACCGCGCCTCGAGCCCGGGGAGTTCTTCACTCTCAAAGGAGCCAGCCGTCACAATCTCCGGGATCTCGAAGCACGCTTTCCCCTGGGTCTTCTCACCACCGTCACCGGTGTCTCGGGAGCCGGCAAGTCTACCCTGGTAAGCCGGGTCCTGGCTCAAACAGTGAGAGAATGGCTCGGTTCTCCCGATGAAGACCCCGGCCAGGATACCGAGGATGCCGAGGACGATGATGAGCTCCTGGATGAGAAGCCCGATCGCGGCAAAGCGACCATTTCCGGAGCGGAGCGGATCAAGCGGCTCGTCTGTGTCGACCAGAAGCCCATAGGCAGGACGCCCCGGTCCAATCTGGCTACCTATACGGGACTTTTCGATCATATTCGCAAGCTCTTCGCCGCCACCGACGAGGCCAGGAAAAGGGGCTATGGTGCCGGACGCTTCTCTTTCAATGTCGCCGAGGGGCGCTGTCCGGTCTGCGAAGGGGAAGGCTTCGTCTCGGTCGAGCTTCTCTTTCTACCCAGTGTCTATGCTCCCTGCGCTTCCTGCAAGGGAAGGCGCTATAAAGAGTCGACCCTGGAGATTGAATACAAGGGTGTCGATATCGCCTCGGTTCTCGACATGACCGTGGATGCGGCCTGTCAATTCTTCGAGGATAGCAAGCAAGTGGCAAGACCGCTCAATATCCTGCGCCAGGTCGGTCTCGGCTATCTCAAGCTGGGCCAGCCCGCCACCGAGCTCTCAGGTGGAGAGGCCCAGAGGATCAAACTCGCCTCCGAGCTCAAGCGCGAGCAGAAAGGCAAGACTCTCTATCTTCTCGACGAGCCCACCACCGGGCTGCACCCCGATGATATCGAGAAGCTCCTGATCCTTCTTTATGGTCTTGTGGAAGCCGGCAATACGGTCATTGTCGTCGAGCACGACATGAATGTGGTGGCAAGAAGCGACTGGGTGATCGAGATGGGACCAGGCGCCGCCGACCTTGGCGGCCTCATTGTCGCCGAAGGTACACCGGAGCAAGTCGCCGGGTCAAAAGGCAAGAGCGCACCGTATTTGAAACTGGCCCTCGAGGAGCTGGTCTAGTTTTTTCAATCAGGATCTGGCGGCGAGCAGCTCGCAGGCACGCTCTATGGTCTCGGGGCGTTTGGCGAAGCAGAAGCGCAGAGCCTGGCTCGGGCTGCCGGGCCGGAAAAAGCTGAAACCGGACACGGACACGATCTTGTGCTCCCGGGCAAGATATTCGGCAGCCTCCTCGTCGCTTGAAAGACCCAGATGTTTGCAGTCGGCGAAAATGAAGTATGTCCCCTCCGGACGGATTAGACCGAAACCGGCTCCGGCAAGAGCATCGGAGAGACTGTCCCTGAGACTCTGGTAGCTGGTCTTGAGCTCGGCATAGTAAGAATCGGGAAGGGACACCGCTGTGATACCGGCTATCTGGAAAGGAGTGGGCGCCACCAGAGTGAGATAATCGTGCACTCGTCTGAGAGCGGCGCTATATTCAGGAGGCGCGATCACCCAGCCGACCCGCCAGCCTGTGAGATTGTAAGATTTGGACAGTCCCGAGCAGGTGAATGTCCGCTCTGCCATTCCCGGGATAGTGGCCATGACGATATGCTCGCGCCCGTCATAGGTCATGTGCTCGTAGATCTCGTCACAGATGGCCAGGGCGTCCCACTTGATACAGAGGCTGGCAATGCACTCCAGCTCACTTTTCGTGAAAACGCGGGTGGTGGGGTTATTGGGATTGCTCAGGATAATCGCCCGGGTATTTTCATTGAAGGCTGCTGCCAGCTCTTCTTCCTCGAAAGTCCAGTGAGGCGGATTGAGCCTCACATAGCGCACCTGGCCGTGGCAGAGGACGATATTGCTGAAATAGTTCTCGTAGAAAGGCTCGAAAACGATGACTTCTTCGCCGGGATTGACAACTGAAAGAAGCGCCGCATTGACCGCCTCGCTAACCCCCACGGTGACGGTGACCTCGGACTGGGGATCGACCTCCATGGCGTAATGGCGGCGGTACTTCTCAGCGATGGCCTGGCGAAAAGGAGGATGTCCCCAGGTGTCGCAGTATTGATTCTTGTTGGTCAGAATCGCCTCTACAGCCGCTTCCTTCACCGCCAGGGGAGCCTCGAACTCGGGCAGACCCTGGGCGAGATTGACGACTTCGCCGCGCTCGGTGGCTGCCGCCACTCGTTTCATGGAATCGCGGATGTTGGAGGGCGGAATCGCCCTGGCTCTCTCGGAAATCTCTACGAGATGGGTGTTGCTGGTCATCGGCATATATTAACACCCGGGACGTGCTACCATTTCCAGTTATGATAAAAACAGTCTCCCCGGCATTGAAAGCTCTTGTCGAAAGCTTGATCGACTATGCAGGCTTGTTTCCCCCTGCCGGTCTTCCCCTCGAGATTGCTCTTGCAAACTATCAAGAATACAGGAGCGCCCCGCGGTCTTTCATGTTGCGCAGTTTCGTGCTCAAGGAAGGCGACATGGAGAAGGCTCCCGGCAGTCTCGACGGTCATTTCGCCGTGCTCGCCGAAAGACCGGTGACTGAATTGATCGAAAGAGCGGCCAGTTTCGAGACCACGTATCCGGCAAGCTGTAATTTGCCCGTTTATTGCGAGGTCGGGGCAACAGGCAATATCGATGAACTCGATCGGGTGAAAGAATCCGGAAATTTCGCCAAGATTCGCTGCGGGGGCGTCAAGCCCGAGGCGATTCCGTCGGTGGAGGCGGTGGCGGCTTTTATCAGGGCATGCGCTTCTTCAAGGCTTGCTTTCAAAGCCACTGCCGGTCTGCACCATCCCCTGAGAGCCGAGCAGGCGCTTACCTATGAAGGCGACGCACCGAGGGCGGTGACGCATGGCTTTCTCAATGTCCTTCTGGCATCAGCATTTGCCTTTCACGGTGACGATGACATCGAGCCGATTCTGCGCGAGACCGATCCTGCGGTATTTCGCTTCGACGAGCGCGCCCATTTCAAAGATCGCAGCCTCAGTGAAAAGCAGATCCGTACGGCCCGCCGGGATTTCGTCCATTCCATAGGCTCCTGCTCATTCGAAGAGCCGGTGGCCGACCTCGAGACCCTGGGTCTCCTCTAGACAGCCTGTATGGTCGATATCATCGCCGATCGTTTCGAGCTCCGGGAGCTCCTGGGTGCCGGGGGAATGGGGAAGGTCTATGCCGCTATCGACCTGATTCTGCAGAGGGAAGTCGCAGTGAAAGTGCTGACCAGAGACCTGCCCATGGACGCCGATTCGATAAAGCGGCTCCAGAGAGAGGCCAGGGCACTTGCGGCGATTGACGACCCTGGAATAGTCAAGATTTTCGATTTCGGTGTCACCGCGGACAATGAGCCATTTCTGGTGATGGAGAGGCTCCATGGTCGCAGCCTCGCTCAAATCCTTACCGAGATTGGTCAGCTTCCACCGGAGGAAGTGCTGACAATTGCCCACCAGATTGTCGAGACTATGTCCCATGTGCATTCCCAGGGCATTCTCCACCGGGACCTCAAACCGTCGAACATCCTAATCGTCGATGACCGAGTGAAGATTATCGATCTGGGCATCGCATTTCTCTTCGATGCCGATCAAAAGCTCACCGCCACCGGTGCTGCTATCGGGTCGCCATTCTATATGAGTCCCGAGCAGGCCCGGGACAACGAGCCGGATCAGCGATCGGACATATATTCCATTGGTTGTCTGATTTTCGCCATGCTTGCGGGCCGTCCCCCTTTTGCAGGACAGAGCGCTCTCGAGACCATCGAGAAGCACTTCAACGAGACGCCACCTTCCCTGGTGGACGTAACAAATGGAGCGGTATCGCAGGAGTTTGCAGCGATCGTTTCTAAATGCCTCGAAAAAGATCCTTCCTTGAGATATAGCTCAATGGAAGAGACTGGAGAAGCGTTAAGCGCCTTTTCCGGTGAGACTCAGGTCAGCGATGAGGCCATCTGCTCCGAGACCGGCAAGAGACTTCCATTGCTCGCATTCGGTATGGCTCTTGGTCTGATACTAATTCTGGGACTGCCAGTTGTCTTTATCATTCAGCCCTGGGATCGCAGGATAGAGCCAGCCGAATCCGGCGTAACTCGAGTCGGTGTATTGGACGAACTCATGAAGGTGACTCCGTCACCAACCGCGAATTTCATTCGCTTGAGAGGCAATAGCCTGAAAGCGGTACTGGACATCGATGACGATGCTCTTAAGGAACTCGAGGGCGAGCGCAGAATAACAGTCCTCTCTCTTAACAGTACGCGGATAACGGGGGAAGGTCTGAGATACGTGTCGCAAATGCCACTGGCGACACTAGTTATTCGGGATTCTAATTTGAAGGATGAGTTTGTTGAGCACATCCTGAATATTTCGACCATAACAAATCTGGATGTAAGCGGCAGTGAAGGAATAACTGATCACGCCATCGATCGACTAGCCTCTCTGCCTCATCTGCAGACCATTTCCCTGGGATCGCAGAAGCTTACCAGGCAAAGTTTTGAAAAGCTGGCCCGAAAACCCAAGCTCACTACCGTGGTTTTGCGATTTCCCCATTCGTCCATCCCTGCAGGGACGATGGAAGCCCTCTCGAAATCTGATTCGATACAGACCATTTACATTCAATCATGTAAGGATGTTCCAGATGATGCGCTGAAGGCATTGAAAGGGTTCAAAGGTCTCACCAGCTTTGGCCTCGCCCACCTGAGCGTAACCGCCGATATGCTCAGGCTGTTCCGCAAAGTACCACTCGAAAACTTTTACCTGACTGATTGTGACTGCCTTCCCGGGTCCATAAGAGAGCTTGCAGGCTGCCGATTCAAGAGAATTATCTTGACCAAGATCAAGAATCCGGAGGGCGAAATCGCATGGTTGAAGAAACGGCGTCCCGATATCGTTGTCGAGAGTCCCACGATTATTGAGATTGAGCCATAATGCCCCCTGTGGAATCTAACGGGAGCCGATTTTCGGCTTCTCGGCCTGCCCGTTGATAGTGGAGAGATAAGCTGCCAGATCCTTGAGATCTTTCGCGTCTCCCACCAGGGGCGGCATCACGCCGGCATAAGGATTTTTCCCGGGTTCTGTCTCTTTCAGGACCGTCAGAAATCCTTCGATGGCTTCCCTGTCCCTTTCGCCCAGGAGCTTTTTCATGCTCCGGTAACCGGTTTCGGTGTGGCAGCTCATACACTGGTATTTGAAGACGGTCTTGCCGCACTCGACCTCGCCGGAACCAGCCGGTTTCCAGCGGGCGGCGCTCAGGAAATTCTTGCCTGCAAGCTCCGGGACCTCTGTCTTCCTGATCCCGTTTGAGTACATATAGTCATAGATGACATAGGGCTTTCTGAGGAGCTCGCGCATCCATTCGGCTGTGCCTGTGACCATGAGACCGCAGACCATGAACATGAGCGCGATGCGGAATGTGAAACCCCGGGGGTTGAGATAGGGTCCGACATAGGCGAAGACCAGCACCGTCCCGGATAGAATCAGACAGAGATAGAGGGCTCTGGCCAGGATGGAGAAATTGCCCACCCCTGAGGTCTGGATGCCGTTGAATATGGTGGCGATACTGGCCTGGGGAACCTGAGTGAGATACCAGAAGCCGACTATCGGTCCCAGGAAGAAAATCGGCAGGAGCCAGCGGGCGCAGAATTTCACCATATAGACCCGCAGGTGCTCGTCCTTGATTCTGGTGGCGGTGACAAGACCATACATGCCGGCTATAGCGAACATGATAAGCAGGCGAATGATTAGAGAAGGCCAGTAAGTCTGATTGAAGAAGCCCACTAGCCAGTACTTGGTCTCGAGCCACTGTCCCGGTGTCAACTGGAATGTGATGATCCCGTTGATGATCACCAGGGTGAGCACCGAGAAAATGAAATAGTACCGGGCGAGCTTCAGATGCTGCTCCCGGGAAAGGGTATTCCAGGTGTAATAGTAGGCAAATGCAGTGGCCAGCTCGGCGACGAAGAAGAGATATTCTTCTGCCCAGCCCAGGGTGAAGATCTGGATCAGCGACGCGGTGGCATCGAGGTTGACCAGGCTGATGGAGAACCAGATACCGACACCGGTCACCGCTCCGAATACGGTGGTTACCAGGACGAAGAATTTCGAATGGGTCTTGAGATATTCATAGAGCCTCTCATCATTCTTCTTATAGGCCAGGTGCTCCACCACCGCCAGCCAGGCACCGCCTCCTACCGCAAAGTGCGATACGAAGATATGGACGATGGCGATTATGCCTATAACCCAGGTCCCGCCTAAGATCGGCACTTCCCATAACGGATAGTTCATGACATTGCTCCCCAGATCGTCAGAAATATTGCAGCGACCAGTGTGACAACACCGACAGCGGTGGCGGTTTTACTTGCCGACACGGAGTCGCCGCGGTCCCAGAAGGGCACAAGCACGATCACCAGACCGACAGCCATCATCAGGAAGATCCCGAAGAGCTCTCCTTCAATCGGACCTACTCGAGGCGGGATCAGTTTGAGGAACTGGAACGGCGCCAGGAAATACCACTCGGGCTTGATTCCCATGGGGGCCGGCGCGTACGGGTCGGCCTCCGGACCCAGCCCCCACGGGAAAAGAGTGACCACTACCGCCAGGGCGTTGAACGCCAGCACCCAGACGAGCAGGTCTTTCATCAGGAAGTTGGGGAAGAATTTCTCTTTCTTCACAGTCTCCTTTTCCACATCGGCGGGAGTGGACATGCCATGCATCTGCACCATGAGCACATGGGCGCCGGCGAGCATGACAAGCAAGAGAGGCAGAACCGAGACATGGATGACGAAGAAGCGCGAAAGGGTCTCCTGACCGATCTCCGATCCGCCTCTCAGCATATAGGCGATCATCTCGCCCACCACCGGCATCTTGCCTGCTATATCGAGACCGATCTTGGTGGCGAAAAAGGACACCTCGTCCCAGGGCAGGAGATAACCGGTGAAGCCGAACGCCAGAGACAGGACCAGGAGGATCATTCCGGATAGCCAGGTGAGCTCCCGGGGCTTGCGGTAAGCCTTCATGAAATAAGTGCTGAACATATGGAGGACGACGAAAAAGATCATCAGGTTGGCGCCCCAGCTGTGCATCGACCTGATGAACCAGCCGAACTCCACTTGCGAGTTGATTTTGAGGATGCTGGCATGAGCCGAGTCGAGAGCCGGCACATAATAGACCATCAGCAATATGCCGGTGACCACCTGGATGGCTATATACATGAGAGTGATACCGCCCATGTAGTACCAGAAGGAGTGCTTGTGAAGAGGCACTTCCTTCCTTTCGGCGAGCTCTCTCAGCTCATCGATATGCAGTCTCTCATCGAACCATTCTTTAACTTGCATAGACTCAAGCTCCTAGGTTCTGGATACGACGATACTGCCGTCCACCACCGCTACTTTGAGAGGAGCCAGGGGCTTGGGCGGCGGGCCGGCGACGTTCTTGCCGGTGGAAGGATCGTAAGCGCCACCATGACAGGCGCACCAGATCAGATCCTTCTCGGTGTTGAATTGCACGGTGCAGCCAAGGTGGGTGCAGATGGCGATGAAAGCGTGGATCTGGCCGTCCTCGGTGTGGGTGACCAGAGCCGGCTTGTGACCGAACTTGAAATTGCGACCCGTGCCCGGGGGCAGGTCGCTTTCTTTGCAGACCGTCACCGACTCCACCACCACTTTCTCTTCCTCCGACTCGGCCGGGCAGAGATAGCGGCATACGGGATAGGCTGCCATGACGCTCCAGGCGCCGGCGACTCCGAAAAAGCAGGACTTCATGAAGGCATTGCGAGACAGGGGAGGCAGCTCGAGATGACCGTAGCCGTTACCATTGCCATTATTTTCTTTGTCGGTCATGATGCCGTCTCCCGTTTCATGTTGGCTTTCCAGACAAGAGAGCCCAGCCAGGTGAGATAAACGATGAGCAATACCGCCGAGATGATGAAGACAATGAGGAGATCCCACTGAGTGCTCACCGGCAGAGTCTCCGGATGAATGAATGGATCGAGATGATAAACCCTGAGCTGGTGGCGCATGACCACCATTGAAAGGACTGTGAGAAGGGCGGTAACCAGCCCGCCGCTGAAGGCTTTGCTCGAGCCGTTGGTCGATGAGAGCCCGGTTCCCAGAAGCGAGAGCACCATAAAGAGCATGGAGGCTCCGAAGGATGCCGTGCCGATTATCTCTTTGCCCATGAAATTGAGCATGAACTCTTTGGGCAGGCTGACAAGAAACCAGGCGCCGACGAAGATCTGGACCAGGGTGATGATCAGGTATATCGAAGAGCCTTTCTTTATGAGCCAGGATGAGTAATCCTCGTCCCGGGTATTGATACCCAGACCGAAACATCCGATGGCGAGCCCGGTGACGGCGAAGCCGGCCAGGAGGAAGTGGCTGAAACGAGCGATAGTAGAGAGATCCATCCCCGGAAGATTCATGCCGTTGGCGCTGGCTCGGTACAGGTCCATCCAGCGCTCCGGATGAAGCATGAGAGTCATATTGGTGACGAAGAGATAGGCGACCCCCAGAAAAATCAGGGACATCACAAGCAGAACCGCCGGTGCCATGGCGGAGCGGTCGGGAGCTTCGGGATTCTTAGGTTTGAGATATTTGTAGATCGTCCAGTAGGACATGTAATAAGCGACGACAAGAAGACCGATCACCGCCAGCCAGGGCACAGCGATCAAGACCGAGGAGGTGTAGAACATCGGCCCGTAGAGGAGCTGAAGAAAGAGCAGGGGAACGATACCCTGGGTGATGGCAAAAGATATGAACAGAGGCAGCGATGTGGCAAGGGCCTTGCCCATGCGGTAGACCTTGCCCTGTTTGTCCTGGCGACCGGCATAAAGACAGGCTGCCGAAATGAAACCTCCACCAAGGACCACATTCATGGGGACGGCATGGAGGAAGAATCCCAGTACCAGCAAGAGCTGAAGCAGCCATACCGGTGCCGGTAGCGGAATAGGCTGGTATGACGGTATTAGATTGAGAGCTTCCATATTAAAAGGAATAGGATTATCATGAACTTAGTGCAATAACCGGAAACGCCCGTTTTACAGGCATTTCCGGAGCTATCCAATGTAAACTCCGATTCACAAAAATCGGACTACCAGGCTTCAGGACGATTTCTGAAGAGCCTTCTCCGCCTGTTTCGAGGTCTCCGATTTCTTGAATTCTCCGGAGCCCTGACGCATAATCGCCACCGAGCACGGCGCTTGCAGGGCGACAGCCTGGGAGACGGAGCCCAGAACCATGGTCTCGACGAAATCACGGCCGTGGGATCCCAGTACGACAAGACCGGCAGGAAGCTGTCTGGCTTTGTTCAAGATCTGCTCCCGGGGATGACCGCGCATGAGCTCGAAATGGCATCTTTCCTGACCGAAGCGCTCGGCAAGCAAGCGGCAATAGGCCGAGAGCATACTCTGCGCATTTTCAGCAAGCCTGGCGGTGCGCTCCTCGATCTCTTTACCGGTCAGATAAGGTCCGGGATTCTCGAGAACGTTTATGAGATGGAATGTGACGTCCTCAGGCCATCGCATGTCGAGGATCTGCTCCAGGGAAGCCCGGGAGTGCTCCGAGTCGTCCACCGCGACGAGAACTTGCTTGTGGCGGCCGCCGCTTGCCAGATCGGTGGTCTTGATGATGCACACCGAGCACGGTGCATGGAAGAGCATTGAATTGGCCACGCTGCCAAGGAGCAGCTGGCTGAAAGCCCGGCGTCCGTGCGCTCCCAGATAGACACAGTCCGCTCCGGTCTGCCTGGCGAGCTCCGCCAGCTTGACATGCGGGTAGCCTTCCAGGATCTCGGAGCTTATACGGGTCTCCGGAAATGCCTGACGAAGCTTTTCAGCATCGGCCTCGACCAGTCCTCGGGCATCGGCGAAAGCTTTCTCTCGATCGAAACTGAAAGAAGGAAGGACCTCGAAAAGGTCCAGCACCGTGACGATGGCGATCTCGTCATCGGCGGTCCATTGCCGCCCCATAACTGCTTTCAGGGCTGCGTCGGCGCAGTCCGAGTGGTCCATGGCAAGAATCACTTTCATGGTCTTACTCCGTTTCTGAATCGATCTCTACCAGACTAGACGCCGGGACGCCAAAATTCGTCAGCCGGATGGCCGATCCTGTTTTAGAGGCGAATATTTCCTCGAGCTCCTCTTTCTGAAGAGTCTCTTTCTCGAGGAGCAACTCCGCCCCCTGATGCAGGGCGGCTACTCTCTCTTCCAGGATCGCTGTTGCTCTCTCGAAAGCCTTGCCTACAAGCTCTCTGACTCCCAGGTCGATTTCCCGGGCGGTCTCCTCGCTCATTCGGGCTCCGGGATAGTGATAGCTGTCCGGTTGATCGAGAAAGAGCGAGCCTTCCTCTTCGTATGCGACCATGCCGAGCTCGCTGTTCATCCCGTAGCGGGCCACCATGTTGCGCGCGATAGCCGTGGCTTTCACGAAGTCATCGGCGGCCCCGGTGGAGACATCTTTGAAGATCAGGGATTCGGCAGCACGACCGCCCATGAGGACTGCCATCTTGTCCAGGAGCTCCTGTCTCGACATGAGGAAGCGGTCCTCGGTGGGGCGCTGCAGGGTGTAGCCGAGAGCGCCTATACCGCGGGGTATGATCGACACTTTCTGCACCGACTCGGAGCCCGGCAGCGTCATCGAGACCAGGGCGTGTCCCATCTCATGATAAGCCACGACCCGTCTTTCCTCGGGATTCAGGACCCGGTTCTTCTTCTCGAGACCGGCAATGATCCGCTCGATGGCCTGATCGAAATCTTCCTTAGTGACCGCCTCGGCATTGCGGCGGGCAGCCAGGAGAGTCGCCTCGTTCACGAGATTGGCCAGATCCGCCCCGGTAAAGCCCGGGGTCATGGCGGCAATGGCGTCCACATCGATGTCGTCTGCCCGGGTCAGACCGCGCATATGTATGTCGAGAATGGCTCTGCGACCCACTTTGTCCGGTCGATCCACCAGCACCTGCCGGTCGAATCTTCCCGCTCTCAGAAGGGCCGGATCGAGGATCTCCGGGCGGTTGGTGGCAGCCAGCAATACGACCCCATCGGTAGTATCGAAACCATCGAGCTCCGAAAGAAGCTGATTGAGGGTCTGCTCCTTCTCGTCATGAGAGCCCGAGACCGGTCCGATCCCCCGGGCGCGACCCAGGGCGTCGAGCTCGTCTATGAAGATTATGCAGGGGGCTTTCGCTTTGGCACGCTCGAAAAGGTCCCGGACCCGGGCAGCGCCCACGCCGACGAAAAGCTCCACGAACTCGGAGCCGCTTATCGAGAAAAAAGGAACCCCGGCCTCACCGGCCACGGCACGAGCCAGAAGGGTCTTGCCTGTGCCCGGAGGCCCGACAAGAAGAATGCCTTTGGGCATTTTGCCGCCAAGTCTCTTATAACGCTCGGGCTCTTTGAGAAAAGTGACAATCTCCTTGAGTTCGTCTTTCGCCTCCTCCACTCCGGCGACATCGGCGAAAGTGACTTTGATTTCCTCCTCCACATAGACTCTCGCCCGGCTCCGCCCGATGGACAGGAGGCCGCCCCCGGGTCCCCGGTCGTCACCGGCTCTGGCCGAGAAGAAGCTGAAGAGGATCATGATGAAAACAAAAGGCACCAGGAAAGAGAGGACGCCGGTCCAGAAATTTCCTTCCGGCTCTCCGGTGAATTTCACCCGGCTCTCGGAGAGAATCTTGGTCAGGTCTTGAGGCACCGACACTGTCTTGAAAGCCAGGTCTTCTTTGTTATTGCCCTCTTTCAATCGTCCCTGGATCTCGGTGCCCCGCACTCTCACTTCGGTGACCCGGTTGTCTTTGAGCTCGGCGAGAAACTGGCTGTAAGGGATTTCCCTCATATGGGCGTTTTGAATCGCAGCAAGAATCAGGAAGAGCCCCAGCCACCAGAACAATATATAAGGTAGCCCCGAGAGGGGAGAGTCCTGGCTTTTTTTTGAGGAGGGGGGCATATTCTGTGCTCGCGAATTCTTTCTTTGTGCTGATCATCTCGTCAAAGCCTCGCCCTGTCATCATCCTGCCGACGGGTTGCAAAATTTGACCTTTGCGGGCGGAAATTTGCGATTCCTGTTATAGTGAAATCTGATGGTAGTAAAGACCTCTAAGGAGCCGTCCACCGGCACTTTCAGGGGTCATAAAAGCTTGCCCCGGCAAGTTGGAACAATGAGGCTAGAAGATGACGAAATCCGCTGTGAATCAACAGGCGAGAATGGTTTTGACGATTATGACAAAACAATCGAGCTTGTGGATCTGCTTGACGAAAGCGACGGCGATGAACTCAATGAGAGCGGCGACACCGCTTCCCGTTCTGGCGAGCAGAATTCCAGACCTTTTCCGGCAGGGGCCGGCGATGACTCCACCTGGACTTATCTCAGGGAGATAGGTCGCTACCCGCTGCTTACTCCTGCGCGAGAAATCGAGCTCTTTCGCGAGCTGAAAAATGGCGACGAGAGTGCCGGTCGCAAGATCGTCCAGGCCAATCTGCGCCTGGTGGTCAGTGTCGCCAAGCGTTATCGAAACCGTGGTCTGGCCTTTCAGGACCTGATCCAGGAAGGCACCCTGGGTATGATGAGAGCCGTGGATAAGTTCGACCCGGAACGTGGCTATAAATTCTCCACCTACGCCACCTGGTGGATCAAACAGAGCATCACCCGCGCTCTGGCGGACAAATCCAGGCTGGTGCGACTGCCCGTGCACGTGGTGGAAGAGCTCGGTCGCGTGCGCAAGACCGTCCGGCTCCTGGCCCTTCGCACCCAGAAGCGGCCAGAGCTCGACGAGATCGCAAAAGCGGCCGGGATGTCCAGGGGCAAGCTGGAGTCGATTCTCAAAGCCGAGAAGAATCTGCTGTCACTGGACGCCAGTCTCAGCGAAAGCAGCGAATCCACCCTGATGGACTTCATCGAGGATCGCTCCACGGCGGCTCCGGACGACGTTGCCGGCGCTCAGCTACTCAAAGACAGGGTGAGCAAAGCCCTGGAGACTCTGCGCCCCCAGGAGCGTCTGGTGATCTCCATGCGCTTCGGTCTCGACACCGGCATGCCTGCCACTCTGGAGCAGATAGGCAATGTCATGGGAGTGACCCGGGAACGAGTGAGACAGATCGAGAAAGGCGCCCTGAAAAAGCTCAAGGTCAACAAGAGCCTGGCGCTTCTCACCCTGGCTCTCGATTGAGAGCTGCGAGAATAGAGATTCAGGAAAGGCTTTCGTCCAGGATCTCTTTCTCCGCCAGCAGCCAGTTCTCCAGGTCGAAACCGTGGGCGCAGCCACGCTTTTCCCAGATCTGATAGGCTCTTCTGGAGACAAGCTCCCGGTGCACGAAAGTGACCTGGGCTTCGCAGTCTTTGCTCTGGCTCTCCTCAGTCCCGGTTTTTCTAGATTTCCTTTTTCCTTCGGTGCTCATGCCGGCTAATTTATCCGGACTGCGAGATCGTAGCATCGACCCCGGGGCTGATTACTCAGAAAAGCCTGACTATCTCGCCCTGATCGTCGATGTCGATTTCAAGGGCAGCAGGATGCCGGGGCAGACCGGGCATGGTCATGATCTCGCCGGTGACCGCTACTATAAATCCGGCTCCGGCCGAGAGCCGCAACTCGCGCACATGCAAGGTGTCGTTACCGTTATTGTTGCCGGTGAGGCTGTACTGGGACTTGGCCACGCAAACAGGCAGGCAAGCAAAGCCATGCTTCTCGAGCCAGGCAAGCTGCCTCTCGGCAGTCTGGGAAAACTCCACCGAGCCTGCCCGGTAGATTTTCTCGGACAACGAATTTATCTTCGTCTCGAGGCTGTCGGTTCCTTTATAGAAAGGCTCGAAGCGGCCTTTCTCATTTAGAGCTTCGAGCACTCTGTCGGCAAGATCGAGACTGCCCGGATCGCCTCCCCCTGTATAGGGATCGGTCACCGCAGCCGGCCAGCCTTTCTCTTTGCAGAAAGAGAGAACCAGGTCTATTTCTTCTTGCGAGTCGCTGGTGAACTTGTTGACAGTGACAACAAAAGGAAGGCAAGTAGACGAAACGATGGCAGCGTGGCTCTCGAGATTGACCAGACCGCGCTTGATGGCGTCGAGATCCGGCTTGCCCAGCTCGTCGAACCTGACACCGCCATGAAGCTTGAGGGCGCGTATGGTGGCGATGAGCACTACCGCATCCGGTACCAGGGATTCGGCCCGGGGTGCCGCGACTATGTCGCAGAATTTCTCGAATCCCAGATCCGCTCCGAAACCAGCTTCGGTGACCACCATGTCGGCAAGGCTCAGGGCCAGTTTCAGGCTCAAGACGCTGGAGCAGCCATGGGCTATATTGGCGAAGGGTCCGCCATGGACAATCGCCGGTGTTCCGGCCATGGTCTGGACCAGATTGGGCTTGATTGCATGTCTCAAAAGAGCCGCCATGGCTCCGGTGACCCCGATAGCCGAAGCTGTCACAGGCTCGCCATCGTAACTGCGAGCTACGACAATTCGCCCGAGACGTGCCTTCAGGTCCGCGATGGAGTCGCTCAGACAGAGGACAGCCATGACCTCGGCTGCTGCGGTGATATTGAAGCCGGTCTCGAGCAGCGGGGCATTCTCTTTGCCCCCGGCACCGGCGATGATACTGCGCAGACCCCGGTCGTTCATGTCGAGAGCGCGCCGGTGCGAGACGCTTGCCGGATCGACGCCGAGCCGATTGCCGAAATGGATATGATTGTCCACCGACGCTGCCAGGAGGTTGTTGGCCGAGCTTATGGCATGCATGTCTCCGGTGAAATGGAGATTGATGTCTTCCATGGGCAGCACCTGCGACATTCCACCACCGGTGGCGCCGCCTTTCATTCCGAATACCGGGCCAAGAGAAGGCTCCCGCAGAGCCGGCATGACCCTGCGCCCTCTGGCCGCGAGCCCGTCGGCAAGACCTATAGCCACCGTGGTCTTGCCTTCCCCGGCCTTTGTGGGGGTGATGGCGGTGACAAGCACCAGCTTGCCCCTTCTGCCTTCCTCAACACGCTTGCTCAGAGCCGCGAAAGATATCTTGGCCATTTGTGGACCATATAGCTCGATCTCCTCGCGCCCGAGACCTGCCCGGATGGCTATGGCCTCTATGGGCTCGGGCTCAATGGAGTGGGCTAAATCAAGATCGCTTCGCATCGTGATATTTTAGAATATATCCGACCCCAATGGATGGCTCTGCGATGCTTCATAATGGAGTCTGCCCGCGCTGTCGAATGCCCAGAAATATCCAGAGCAGCGGTCTGATCACCGGCTGGCTTGCCGTATGCAGTTGCGATCTGCAAATTGACGACATAAAAACAATATCGATCTGTCGCTCCTGCGGCAAGCGAATCGATCCGGGCAGGCAGGGCAGCCTGACCCAGCTGATTTTTCGCTCGGACATATGCTCTTGCCTGAGAATTGGCGAAGATAGCCAGAGCAGCACGTTGAAGGGACCCGCATTCGAAGGCTTTGTCGATACCGGTGAAGAAGAAGAAATGCTTCCCCTTGAATGCGATGAGTTTCCCGTCGATCGGTATAAACCGGTAAGGGAGCTGGGCAGGGGATCGACAGGAGTTGTTTACCTGTGCCGGGACCGATTGCTTCTTGGCAAGCGGGTGGCGGTGAAAGTGCTAAGTGTGCTGACCGCCGAGCAGCTGGTGTCCTTCCAGGAAGAGGCCAGGACAACCAGCCGCCTGGATCATCGGGGCATAGGCGGCATTCTCGACTTTGGCAGCACCACCGGTGGTGTGCCCTATATGGTCCTGGATTACTTTCCGGGAATGAATCTGGAGAATTATCTTCTCGAGTATGGTCCCCTGGACGAGAACACAGTGCGTGTGATCTTCCTGCAGGTCATGGAAGCTCTGGAATATGCCCACCGACTGGGCATCTTCCACCGAGATCTCAAGCCATCCAATATTCTCGTATCGTTTTCGGAGGAAGGCGAGATAGTTGCCAAGCTGATTGACTTTGGAATTGCAAGGGTTTCGGAGCTCACAGGCGCGACCACAAGGTTTCAGGGACGAACTCTTGCTGGCACGCCCTTCTATATGAGCCCCGATGTGGCGGGCGGCTACGATTACAGCCCTGCCTCGGAGGTTTATTCTCTCGGTTGTGTAATGTTCGAGATTCTTACAGGTTCGGTGCCCTTTCGGGGTGAGACCGCTCTCGATACGCTCTTACTGCATGCCAATGCTCCGCTGCCGCCGGTCGATGAAGTCGAGGAAATCAAGGTATCGGAGCAGGTCAAAGAATTCTTGATGCGATGTCTGGAGAAGAATCCTGACTATCGCTTCGGCACCATGACCGCTGCTCGCGAATTTCTGCTTGCCGACTCGAAAGAGGAGGAAACCAGGGCAGACGAGCCTGTCAGTAGATCTTCCCCTCCATCCCTGAAGTTCTGGGGAATAGCCCTGGCGGTCCTGGGACTGGCGGGACTGGCCGGCTGGCAGATGGTCAACAGCGCTATCGGTCCCAGCCCCGTGATCGACTATAAGCCTCCTGACAACACTGGAACTTCATCCCTAGATGCAAAGCTCACCCCCGAGGTTAGATTCGTGGGCAAAGACTCGATAAGCCTTTCAGGATTATACGGACAACTCGACCTCAAGATCCTTTCCAGGTATCCGCAGACTCGCCAGTTGAAGGTTAGATTCGCGGACATGACTTCGAACCCGAGTTCTCTTGCAGAGCTTCCTCTTTCGATACTCCGTCTCGATAACTGCCGGCTATCGGAGAAAACATTCAAGACATTGAGTCGGATCCGCACTCTGGAAGATCTTTCGTTGATTGAGTCCGCTCCGGTCACCGGATCCAGCATTGCCTTTTTGCAAACTCTTCCGAAACTCTCCTCACTTCAACTCAACCGGATCGAGATCGAGCAGGCTCAAAGGTGGACTGAGATCTTCGAGTCCATGAGCAAGATTCGCTCTATTCAGCAAATCTATATAAATAGCTGCGGCTCGATAACCGGAGAAAACCTGAGAGCTTTGCGCGCTCTTCCTGATTTGCGTTATCTCACCCTTGCTTACTGTGTAATAGATAACGACTGCCTGCCTGAGATCTCTCAATGTGGCGGTCTTGAGTCCCTCTCCTTGCGGCGCTGCCAGTCTTTCGACGGCTCGAACCTGGAATGTCTCCAATCACTGAAAAAACTCAGCCGTCTGGATCTCGGGGGTACGAGCATAGCCCCGGAGCACCTTGATAAGGTTCTCCTGTGCTCGAATCTTTCGAGGCTGGATCTAGCTGATCTGAACCTCTCGGACAGGGATATCGCCAGGATCGACCAGATCAGGCTGGAATATTTGAATCTAAGCAACACTCAGGTCTCGCAGCCAGCCCTGTCTCGCCTGAAGAGAGTGAAAAGTATAGAAATGAGGAGCCCCAGTTCCGGGGTTTCGCCCATGCGGTGAGAGCAATGGCCGGCAAATTCGACCGGGAGACGGACCCCGGCGAGATCTCTTTTTTCAGAGCCCTGTGCACGGCGCTCTCGGACACCGTCGGCACCGGCGGTATCATATCTGGTGGCCATGCTCGAGCCTTTTATCGACTCCATCGTGATCTGCTCCATGACCGCTCTGGTGATCATCTGCACCGGCGTCTACGAGACCGTCACCGTCAAGGGACAGCTAACGAGCGCCGACTTCGAGGCGGGGCTCCCGGGCACGGGACCGATGGTTGCCCTTGCCACTCTTTGTTTCGCTTTCTCCACCCTCATAGCCTGGTCTTTCTACTGGCACCCCTGTGATCGTCTATTGCTGGCTCTATGTGATTTTCATAGTAATCGGGTCGCTTCATTCACTGGATGACGTGATCAATTTCTGCGATGCCGCCAACGGTCTCATGGCCCTTCCGAACCTGATAGCCCTGCTTGTCCTCTTTCCGGTGGTTGCCAGAATGACCCGGGAGTATTTCAAGAGCTATGTCTAACGCATCGGTATGCCTTCGTTCGGGATTACTCTCTCGTCGACGTTAATGAATGCCCTTCCCCTGGCGGGCATACCATGCGACCTGACATGAATCGGAACATGCCAGTGAGGGAATCGCATCTCCGGGATGATGAAGGTTATATGAGAGTCGCTGGCCGATGTCACATTCGCTCTGAAGTTTCCTACATTGACGATATTTTCCGATGCCACCGGCGAGAAGCCTACCCCCTCGAGGGTGACAGGGTGACGAGGCGGCGAGGCCAGCATGTTCACTCGATTGATGACCGGGTTCGACCGGACCTTTATCCCGAAAGGCTCGCTCTTGACCGAAGCGACTTCTACCCTTATTTCCTGCCTGCCGCCGGCGATGTTGCTCGGAACCTTGAATCGGACTGTCCCGGCATCGTTGCTCGTCGGTCTGACACGCTTCTGCCCTATCCACGCCATGACCAGCTCCCGGTCCTGCCGATCCGAGAAGTTCTTCCCTTCGATTTTGACCTCATCCCCGGGCCATACCAGGGATGGTTCCACTCCCGAGATGACCGGGCCTCGAATAAAAAGCCTCCACATCATCCGGGCACCGGATTGGCCTTCTCCCCGCACATTCAACGAGGAATAACCGCGTTGAAGCTTGCCTGTCAGATCGACGGAGAAGCTCGCATGCTTGTTGAAATCATCGAGACTGATGAGCGGAGCTCTCTCAAGCTCGACCTTGAGGCGATTGACTCTCGGTCGTCCCTCCACCCCGTTGAGAAAGTCGATACGCAGAGGCAGTTCTTCCTGGCCGGCTTTGAGCTCGATGCGATCGCCCCAGCTCTGCCAGGCGCCTGTCCTGGTGACATGAGGTTTGGATTCCTGCAGAAGATACATGCCCTCGCTGGCGGAGCACGGCAGGCATGAAGCTATCAACACTAGAAAGAGGTGAAAATGTTTTCCGGTCACTCCGGGTCTCCTTAGAGCTCACAATTTACTTGTACCCCGCCGTTTTCAATTGGGTACATTGATATCGTCTGTCAGTTCAGCGGAACTCTTTCATGAAGCAAAAAAAGGCAGTCAAGTCGGGAGGGTTCTCGCACCCGCCTCTGCATGCGGACTATCTGGAGAAACCAGCCCATGTGCGCTCGCTCAAGGACAGGTTCGAGCTCGGAGCGGCCATGCGTGAGTTATGCCCGCGCGATGCGCACGCCGAGTTCGCTCTTGACCGGAAGGGTCGGGGAGATCCCGTGGAGCTCCTGATCGACTCGAGCAAAGGTCGAATCGAGAGCCTGGTGCCGATAAGATACGGACGGATGTCGACATCCCCCTTTGCTTTCTATCGCGGCGCTGCCGTATTGATGGCCGCCGACCTCGTCGCGACGCCGGAGACCGGCTATGCCGTCCAGTCTTGCGGTGACAGTCATCTCTGCAATTTCGGTGCTTTTGCCACACCGGAGAGAAACATCATCTTCGATATAAACGATTTCGACGAGACCTTCCCTGCCCCATGGGAGTGGGATTTGAAACGCCTGGCGGCCAGCCTGGTAATCGCTTGCAGCCACAATGGCTACAGGAAGTCCGAAGGCAGGGCGGCAGCGACCAGGATGGTCGAGAGTTACCGGGACCGTATGTACGAGCTGGCAAGGATGAAGACTCTCACAGCCTGGTATGACTTCCTTTGCTTCGAGGAGTTGATCCGGAAGGGCTCCAGTCGAAAGTATGGTGAAAAGCGCCGGAAGGAACTGGACAAGGCAGTGGCAAGAGATTCTCTGGTCGAGTATGTCAAACTCGCTCATATCGTTGAAGGAGTCCCGAGAATCAAGGACCGGCCACCTCTAATCTACCATGATGAGCGGTATGGCACACCGAAATTCAAGCGCGCCATCAAGGAGGGGATCGAGAACTATCGAGAAACCCTTCCAGCGGAGCGCCGGGTGTTGTTCGATCGTTACCACTTCGTCGACACGGCGATCAAGGTTGTCGGAGTAGGAAGCGTCGGTACCATGTGCATGATCGCTTTATTTTTCGCGGCTGACGGAGATCCCCTTTTCCTCCAGGTCAAGCAGGCGACAGGCTCTGTTCTCGAGCCCTATTCCACCTACCCGTCCTTTCAGTCTCATGGCGAGCGAGTCGTCTTCGGCCAGCGCCTGATGCAGGCGTCCAGCGATATTTTCCTGGGACATTTCGTCGGTCTCGAGGGAAGGCATTTTTATGTCAGGCAGCTTCGCGATGTCAAAGTGAAGATATCGGTGGAGGAGTTCTCGCCAAAGGAGATGCTGGAATACGCTAAAAAGTGCGGATGGGCCCTTGCACGCGCCCATGCGCGATCCGGCGGTTCTGGCAGGTTATATAGGTAGAGGCCAGGCTGTGCCGGCTGCTGTGGCTGAGTTCGCTGAAAGGTACGCCTTGCAGAACGAGAAGGACTATCAGCGCTTCCTTGATGCGATCGACAAAGGAGTGATATCGGCGACGAAGGGGCTCTAGAGCAATCGCTTCTATTTGAAATAGACATCCACATAATCGGTGACTTCGCAGTCGGGACATTTCATCTCCTGCAGTCGCCAGTATTTGCGTTTGCCGGTTATGAGAAAAGTCATGTCACCGTCTCTGATGCACTCTTTGCCGTCATTGTTGTAATGCACCCGGCAGATTATCTTGCCCTTGAACTTGAATGATTTCGGTCCGATCTCGGTGATGATACCGTCTATTTTCAGATAGTCATGATCTTTGCCGTCGGCTATCTGCTCGCCTTTGAGATAGAGGACGCCATTCTTCTCTACCACCGTAGCGTTTCCGTACCTGGGCTTGTCGAATAGAAGCCATTGCAGGGAGAGCATATGCTTGCCCAGGAGCTTCTGCTTCTGGACCGCGTCTTTGACAGCCGTGGGAGCAGGGGGGCTCGAAGCCCGCGCCGGAGCCGAGCATAGACCAAGCAGGGCGATAGCGATCAGCAGCTTTCTCATCTTATATCCTCGTCCAGTAGAACGCTCTTTTTCGAGTCAGACTCTCTTTTCTGTTATTGGTGCTGTTATAGGCATTTCCCAGAAGGTTGCTATTGCCGCCCCCGTGAAAGGAAATGAGAGACGGCTGAAAAAATGTCCCGGCGTATCTGGGTCTGTCAGGATGGTGCGAATCAAGAGTAGGGTCGAAAGGCACCCAGCCTTTTGACGGGAAGTAGGCCTCGCACCAGCGGTGACCCTCTCTGTCTTCATAAGGGGCTTGCTTTCGCAAGCGCGAGCCGGCGGCAAAACGAGTCGGGACTCCGGTAGCCCGGCAGAGAGCGCTGAAAAGATAACTGAACTCCGAACAGCTGCCACTGCCACGGGCTAGCACTTCCGGCGCTCCGTCCCAGCTTCCTTCCTGGCTATATTCGAGATTGGCTGAGACATAACGGTGAATGGCCAGGACCCGGGTCCAGGGATCTCTGTGACTCGAGGCGAAACGACCGGCCAGGGCTTTTATGGTGGGCGAGGAGAAATCGTATATGCGTTTTATATCTCGAGAATATATTTTGCGTATATTTTCTGGTATTGCCCCCGGCCCGGAGTCGGCTTTTACAGGTCTCAACTCATCGAAGCGGACCTGCAGGTCATAGCCGAAGCTCATGCTCTTGCCCGGTGCAAGTCGTCTAACCAGATACTGATAGACAGCCTGGCCGTACTGATCTCGCAGAACGAGGGGCCTCAGCCCGGCTTCTGTACAGGTGGGGCTGAGACCGAGAATTTTCTGACCGGGACAATCGCCGGGGCGGGCTATGGCTACCCGGACATCATCCACCGGCGAGGCGCTCTTGTTGGTTATCGTGTGCACGAATCGAATTCTATAGCTCTCGTCTGCCCGGGCGGACTGGACAGCCAGAACGAGCAGCACCAGCAGCACCGGGACGATAGAGACAGCTCTCACCTGGTGCCCTCGAGCTCGGCAATAAGCACCGCATACGGAGCCAGGCTCATCTTCTCGAGATCCACTGAAGCGCTTTCCTGTTCCGGGGAGGCGAGGAGAACCCGTGCCTGCCTGCCGGCTTTGAACACTTCCGGGGGAAGGCTCAGGGTCTGGCCGGCGGCGCTCATATTGAGAGCGACGATTACCGTCCTGTCCTGAGATTTTCTGGCATAAGCAAGGACATGCTCCTGGTCGCGAGCAAGGGCGATATATTCGCCTTCTTTCAAGGCGCTGTTCTCTTTTCTGAGCTTGATGAGATCTTTGTAGAAGTTGAGGATGGAGCCGGGCTTCTTCGATTCGGTCTCGACATTATGACTCTTGTAGTTATTCGACACCGGCAGCCAGGGCCTGACGGTGCTGAAACCGGCGTTCTCGGTGGCATTCCATTGCATGGGAGTGCGCTCTCCGTCCCGGCCTTTCTCTTCGGGCCAGCCGAGCAGGCCAATCGGATCCCTGACCTCCTCTTTAGTCTCGGGATCGCGATTCTGCATACCCAGCTCCTCGCCATAATAGAGCACCGGCGTGCCCCGCAGCGTCAGGAGAAGAGCGCCCATGAGCCGGGCAATCTGATCGTTGTTCCTGCCGTCTCCGTATCTCTCGAAGTGTCTTCTGGCGTCATGGTTGCTCAGCACATAACATGGCCAGCCGCCCCTGGCGTTCTCATCTATCTCGGCGATGCTCTTTCTGAATTTCGGGGCGGAGAGCTCGTTTATATAGGCGAAACGGAAATTCATCGGGAGCTGGATTTCATCTCCGTCTCCACCGCCGTCTCCGTACATGGATACCAGTTGATCCAGATCTTCTGCGGTCGTCTCGCCGAGAAGCAGCCTGTGATCGTTATAAGAGCCGAGCACTTTGCGCAGGTCTTTGAGCTCTTTATGAATCTCCGGCAGGAGCAGATAGTTGTACTTGTGCTCCATATCCGGATCGCCATAAGCGTTTTTGCCGGGCTTCAATGGATTGTCCGTGAGCTTCTCGTCCTCGAACAGAGTATTGATGGCGTCGAGCCTGAATCCGGCGGTGCCACGGTCGAGCCAGAAACGCGCCACATCGTGCATGGCCTTTTTGACCTCGGGATTGCGCCAGTTCAGGTCCGGTTGCTCGGGATAGAAAAAGTGATAATAGCTCTCACCGGTTTTCTCGTCCTTCGTCCAGGCGGAGCCTCCGAAAAGAGCCACCCAGTTGCTCGGGGGCGAGCCGTCCTCTTTCAGCGGCTTCCAGATATACCAGTCTCTTTTGGGGTTGTCTCTCGATGCCCGGGACTCCTCGAACCACCGGTGCCTGTCGGAGGTGTGATTGAGCACCAGATCCATGACAATGCGGATACCCCGCTTGCCGGCTTCCCGGACGAGCTGGTCATAATCGGCAAGCGTGCCATAGAGAGGATCGATGGCACAGTAGTCCGAGATGTCGTAGCCGAAGTCCACCTGGGGAGAGGGATAGCAGGGCGTGAGCCAGATCGCGTCGATGCCGAGATCCTGGAGATAATCGAGCTTCTCGATGATACCCCGGAGATCCCCTGTGCCATTTGCGTCCGAGTCCTTGAAGCTGCGCGGATAGATCTCGTAGATCACCGCTGTTTTCCACCAGGGCATGGTATTGCTCTTCCTGTCCCGAGCCGAGGCAGAAACTGGAGTCGATATACAAATAGACAGGAAGAGGCAGCAGGCAAGGACGGTAGCAAGCTTGGTTGTCCAGTGTTTCATGAGTTTGCCGGATCGGGAAGAGGAATTATCCCACAAAATGCCTGATCAGATTCCGGCTCACTGCATCGGCCTCCTCATGACAGACCCAGTGGCAAGCCTGCTCGAAAATTACAGTCTCAACCCGATCGCACATGGCGGCGCTCGGGGCTACCAGCTCGAAAGAAAGATAAGGATCTTGCTTGCCCCAGAGGATCATAGCCGGCACCGTGACTCTATGGTTTCCTGCAAAATCCTGCTTGGAAAGCAGAGCCGCCCGATACCAGTTGAGCATGCCGGTGAGGGCACCGGGCTGCGACCAGGACTCTCTGTATCTCTGCTTCTCGCTTTCGGTCAGATCGGCAGGCTGCCTGTCGATGAAAGCCTGGAAACCGTTGCGGCTCAGGACCATCTCAGGCAGCTTCGGCAAACAGAAGAAAAACATATAAGAGCTTCGTATGAGCTGTGCCCCGCTCCTTCTAATCAGCCTCTTCATCACTCCCGGATGAGGGACATTGAGGATGGCGAGCTTTTCCAGGCGCTCAGGAGATTGCATGGCAGTGCTCCAGGCCACCGCCGCGCCCCAGTCATGACCGGCGAGATTGAACCTCTCGATCCCCAGGCTGTCGGCCAGGTCCAGAATATCCCGGACCAGTCTCGCCATCACATACTGATTGATACCGGCAGGCTTGTCGCTGAGATTGTAGCCTCTCTGATCCGGTGCCACCACGAAGCAGCCTGCCGCAGCCAGAGCCTCGATCTGTTTCTCCCAGCAAAACCATGCCTCGGGAAAACCATGCAGAAGAAAGACGGGCAGGCCGTTTCTCTGCCCGGCAGTGGCGCAATGAAGCGTGATACCGGCGGTTTTGACCCGCTCCAGAGTGATCAATTATACAGGTCCCCTAGCTCTTCTCGAGAGCGGCTCGGACTGAGCTTATCTCTTTCAACTTGGCCTTGCCCACATCAGGATAGGATAGCTTGATCTTGTCCAGAGCCTCCACCACCGCCGCCGCCACCACCAGACGCATGAACCACTTGTTGTCCGCCGGCACCACGAACCAGGGTGCATAGTCGGTGGCGGTAGCCTTGATGGCATCCTCATAGGCTTTCATATAATTGTTCCAGTACTGTCTTTCCTTGATGTCGGACATGGCGAACTTCCAGTGCTTCTCGGGAAGATCGAGACGTTTGAGGAACCGGCGTTTCTGCTCGTCCTTGGAGACATTGAGGAAGAATTTCAGGACCAGGGTGCCGTTACGAGTGAGATAGCGCTCGATATTCTTGATGTCCTCCAGGCGGTCTTTCCAGATATGTTTGCTCATGCACTCATCCGGGAGCTTCTGCTTCTCGAGGATCTCTTCGTGGACTCTCACCACCAGCACCTCCTCGTAATAAGACCGATTGAAGATGCCTATACGGCCGCGCTCGGGCAGGCACTGCAGGTAGCGCCAGAGAAAATCGTGATCCAGCTCTTCCGCCGACGGCTCTTTGAAAGAAAAGACCTGGCAGCCCTGGGGATTCACCCCGGACATCACATGCTTGATGGTGCTGTCCTTGCCGGCGGCGTCCATGGCCTGAAAGATGAGGAGCACCGACCAGCGATCGTGGGCATAGAGAACATCTTGCTTGTCCGCCAGCCAGTTGATGCCGCGAGCCAGGAGCTCTTTTGCCTCCGCTTTGCGCTCCGCGGTTAAACTGGCTGTATCGTCCGGGTCCATTCTGGACAGCTTGAAGTTCTTGCCGTCTGTAACCCGGTAAGGATCGATAAAGCTTCTGATCAGGTCGCGATTGAGTTTGTCAGCCACCGGGAGCCCTCCCCTCTGTATCTGGTCTCGAGTTTGCAAAGCATATCACGGAAGGTCGGTCATCGCCCGGGGCGCAGGCGCTCGACAGTGGCGGCCAGCTCCCAGCGCTCCTTTTCCAGAGTGCTCGGGGATGTGTACAGGGAGAAAACCACTGTCCTGCCCTTCACCGAAGGCAGGAGGACGGACAATCCCGACATGGTCATGACGTTTTTGCCGGCAGGCAGCTCATAGCTGAAATAACAGGCAACAGCCCCGGGATAGTGACGGTTCCAGGACTCGACATTATTGAGCTTGAGACCGGGAAGCGAGCCCGAATCGAGCGCCGCTTTGACAAGCGCCTCCAGGTGATGCGCCGGTCCTTGCGGGTCAGGGGCCAGGCTGGTTATCTGAAGGAGGGTGAGAGAGCCTTCACCCGGTCTTGTCAAAAGGATAGTCGGGTTGGCGGGCAGGGGTCTGCCGGGCAGCTCTTCTTTCATCTGCCAGCGCTTGCTCAGGAAAAGGGGCGTCTCCTCCAGAACCGGGACTTTTCGCATGGTCATCTCGAGATCGAGACCGCCGGCGGCCTGAAGGAGAGTCGCCAGAGCCATGCACATGATTACCAGGGCGAGAGCAGGACGAGAAAGGAGCGGGCCTTTCTCGATTGCTTCTGGCGGCTCGGGTCCGTCCAGAATATCGAGGGCGATGATCACCAGCACGGCGAACATCGCCGCCACCGCCGTCACCGCAGCATAAAGAGTGCCCGAGGCCCGCATCAGCACCTCGAAAGTCTGGTAAGACCAGGCAATGATGGCATTGAGAACGACTATGAGAATCCAGGCCCCCATGAGATGGCGGCGCTTGCCTGTCAGAAAGCGGACGATAGCCAGAAGGAGCGCCGGGATCCAGAAAGCCAGATAGACCACGAAAACATTGCAGTCGAAAGACAGGGCCTGGCGCACCGGGGCCAGTGCCACCCGAATCTCGTTGGGCAGGGGAAGCTCCACGAAAGTCGATGAGAAAGCGATGATACCGCTGGCAAAGGCGATCAGAGTGAAGATGATCGAGTGTTTCGCGTCTTTGCTGCCGGCAAAACGTTTTTCGGCCTCGAGCATGACCATGAGCAGTAGCCCTGCATAGAGCATGGCTCGTATGACAAACCACAGATCGGGCAGGACGAGATCGAGCTGGAGATTGCCGCTGGACTGCCATCCCTGACTCTGCCTGGCGAGCAATTGCAAGAGCGCCTGGATTGAAAAACCGCAGGCGGCGAACTTGTCCAGGAGATTGAAGAGAAAGGAGAAGAGGGAGCCTGCCACGAAAGCTTTGAAGATAGTGGCGGTCTCGATGGTCAGATCTTTCATCCGGCGGCTCGCCCAGATCAAAAAGTAATAAGGCAGACCGACATCGATCACTCCCCGGAACATGGTGAGAAAGAGCTGGTTGGTGATCCGGAAATCGCCACTGGCAGCCTTGGCATTGATCTCGAGCATCACCAGTGAGAGTATGCCGGCATAGGTAGCGAGCCTTCCGGCTGCGGGCCACATGGGCGAGGAGCTCAGGCTCATGGACCAGCCTATGGTGTGCATGAGCCAGAGAAGCCAGAGGGCGAAGAGGGTGAGAACGATCACCGAATGCGATGGTGTGCGGGCAAAGGAGGAGAGCTGGAAGACATACTCCCAGATGAGGAGAGCCGCCAGGCAGACCATGAAAAAGAGCCTGGAGACAGCCTCTCCTGTGAGACGCTTCTGTATCGCCAGACCCGAAGCCACAGCCAGGGTGAAAAGAAGAACCCAGGAGAACCAGTGCACCGACATGGTGGTCAGAGGCACCAGCCATATCGATTCTCTGGTGGCTATATATAAAGGATGGAAGGCGCTGAAAATCGCCTCCCACACCGGTCCTTTTCGATAGGAGGCGTAAAAGCAGATTCGCTCGCTGAAAGAGACCGCCGTGGCGAGGACGAGCAGGATTGTCAGAAACGGCACCAGAAGCCAGGAGGGAAGCATGCCCCGGGTGGAGCTGGCGATCACCCTGGTGCTGCTCACGAGCTTGTGCATGATCCCAATGCCGATGAAATAGAAAATCGGCCATAGATAACCGTTGCTCAGATCGAGGCTCGAGATGATCGAGCCGCCCAGATGACCGAGGTCGCCCCGGGAAAGAGCGAAAGTGAGAAAGACCAGAATGAGAGAGAAGCTGGTCCAGGTCACGGCCCCTATACTGGTGGGACCGAATGAGGCCAGTCGAGGATGTCTGGAGATTCCCAGACAGACGGCGCCCAGTACTGCGCCCAGAAGGCTTCCCAGACCCAGGCTGATGGCAGGTCCGTCAAGAGGCAGCACCGTCGCCAGAAAAGGACGCAGGGGAGTGAGGGCGGTAAGGGCGATCCCGCAGGGGGCGCCTGCCAGGATGGCTGTCAACCAGTCATAGAAGCGCGATTTCCCGGTAAGGCTCTCCCGGCTTCGCAGACAGAAAAGCAGATTGAGAAGGACTGCGGCAGGAAGGAAGGCATTGCCCGCGCTTCTGGGCAGATCGAGAACGCAGGAGGAGACGAAATAGAGCCCTCCTGTTGCCACAGGCACGAAAAAGGAGCGGTTCGATACGGCTGTACCCGATAGCAGGCAAGCCCAGCCCATGGGTAGAAAAATCAACCAGAGGATTACCGCCCAGGACGGGACATCCCCGGTAAAACCTGAAAGAGTCTCGATGGGCACCCTCATCGAGCCGAGACCGGTGAGGGGTATGAGCACGCAGAGAAGCGCCGCCGTCTGGAAGACCGGTCTCAGCACCGGCAGGCATTCAGGTGGCGACTGGCTCAGGTCCAGACGGTTTTTCTTGTAATCCCGCCAGTAGAAGCGCTCGACAATCTTCCAGATCGAGACGAAGTAGACCGACTCCGCCACGCGTTTTAGTGGTCCAGCCAGGGCGGGTGTGGCGGCGGCGCCGCGAAGGACCTCGCTCATACGATCGGCCATGACCGCCAGAAAGGGAAACAGTCCTGCCAGGTAGTTTCCGAACTTTCTGAGGGTGGCGATAATCTGTAAGGGGTTCATACGGCATTGCTTTCGGGCACTGCCGCATTATCTCACCCTCCCGGGTCCGCAGGGGAATCTTGCATCCACAGTCAAGCGGTGTTTCAGACTGTCGCCATCTGGGGCTTGATGATATCGAGCTCCACCGGAACCGGCTTCACATGCCAGATATCTTCGCAATACTCCTTGATGGCGCGGTCCGAGGAGAACATCCCCATCCGGGCGACATTGAGTATTGACATCTTCGCCCACTGCTCCTGATCGGTCCAGACCCGAGAGACTCTGTCCTGGCAATCGATATAGTGCTGGTAGTCGGCCATGACCAGGAAATGATCGTGCTCTACGAGATTGCCCAGAAGAGGATGAAAGAGAGCGCGATTGGCAGGCGACAGAATCCCGGATCCGATCAGATCGAGGACGGTGTGCAGATCGCGGTTCTGCTCGTAGAATGAGCGCGGTCGGTAGCCTTTCGCTCTAATCTGATTGACCTCCTCCACGGTGAGCCCGAAGAGGAAGAAGTTCTCGGCGCCGACCTGCTCGCGGATCTCGACGTTGGCACCATCCAGGGTGCCGATGGTGAGAGCGCCGTTGAGGGCGAATTTCATATTGCCGGTCCCGGAAGCCTCATAACCCGCTGTCGAGATCTGCTCGCTGAGATCCGCCGCCGGATAGATCAGATGGGCATTCTTCACGTTGAAGTCCGGAAAGAAAACCACTCTCAGATAGCTGTTCACCTCGGGATCGTGATTGATCATGTCAGCCACGGAGTTGATCAGTTTGATGGTCAGCTTGGCCATATGATAGCCCGGCGCGGCCTTGCCACCGAATATGAAGGTACGGGGGCTGACCTTGGTGTCGCCTCGCTTTATCCTGTTGTAGAGAGTGAGGATATGCAGCACATTGAGGAGCTGGCGCTTGTATTCGTGTATCCGCTTGGTCTGGATATCGAAAAGCGTGGAGCTGTCGAGATGCAATCCGGTCAGATCGGTGATTTTCTCAGCCAGGATTTTCTTGCGGGCGAGCTTGACCTGACTCCATCGGTGACGGAAAGTCGGGTCCTCGGCAAGAGGCTCGAGCTTGCGAAGCTGATCGAGATCCGTCACCCAGGCATCGCCGATGCTGTCGGTGATCAGCCTGGCGAGCTCGGGATTGGAAAGAGCCATGAATCGTCTCGGGGTGACACCGTTTGTCTTGTTGGAGAATTTCTCCGGCATCAGGTTGTAGAAATCCTTCAAGACCGTGGTCTTGAGCAGATCGCTGTGCAGCCTGGCGACACCGTTGATGGCGTGGCTTCCCGCGCAGGCAAGGTTGGCCATGCGCACCTGCTTGTCGCCATGCTCTCCGATGAGCGAGATCCGCGAAAGAAGCTCGGCATCGCCGGGATGGCTTTCGCTCACCTCATGCAGAAATCGGTGGTTGATCTCGTAGATGATCTCCATATGCCTGGGAAGCAGGCGCTGCATAAGAGGCAGGCTGTAGGTCTCGAGCGCCTCGGGCAGCAGGGTATGGTTGGTGTACGACATGGTCTTCCTGGTGATGAACCAGGCTCTGTCCCAGTCCATCTCATGCACGTCGATGAGGAGCCTCATGAGCTCCGCCACCGCCAGGGCCGGATGGGTGTCATTGAGCTGGACCGCGAATTTCTCGTGGAAGCGATCGAGAGTCTTCTCTTTCTGGAGATAGATCCGGATCATGTCTTGCAGCGAGCAGGATACGAAGAAATACTGCTGCTCGAGACGGAGCTCTTTGCCGGCGGCGGGCTCGTCGTTGGGATAGAGGACTTTGGTGATGTTCTCGGAGAATACCTTGGCATCCACGGCCCGGTAATAATCGCCGACGTTGAAAGCCTGGAAATCGAAAGACTCGGCGGCCTCTGCCTTCCACAGACGCAGGACATTGGCTGTGTTGACGCCGTATCCGAGGACCGGCGTGTCGTAGGCGACCCCGGTGACCACCCGGTCAGGCACCCATTTGACCCGGACCCGGCCATGCTCGATGACCTTTTCGGTATGACCGCCGAGAAATACGTCATGAGCGACATCGGAATTGGCGATTTCCCAGGGATTGCCGTGTCTCAGCCATTTGTCGGTCATCTCCACCTGCCAGCCGTCCTTGATCGCCTGGCTGAATATCCCGAACTCGTAACGGATGCCATAGCCGATGGCGGGAATCTGCAGGGTGGCCAGGGAGTCCATATAGCAGGCTGCCAGACGACCGAGACCGCCGTTGCCCAGACCGGGCTCGGGCTCCTGCTCGAGGAGCTCGTCGAGACTGAGCCCCATCTCCATGAGGACGCTTTCGGCATCCTTATATATTCCGAGGTTGACGAGGTTGTTGCCGAGCTGCGGGCCGATGAGAAATTCGGCGGAGAGATAGCAGACGGTGCGGCTGCCTTTCTCGTAATAGGTCCTGGCAGTGCTCGTCCAGCGGCGCATGATCCGGTCGCGGACGACTCTTGCCAGGGCCAGGTAGTAGTCATGATTAGTTGCTACGGCCGCGAACTTGGCCTGATCCGAACGAAGGTTCTCGAGCAGATGTCTCCTGACAGCCTCGTTGGTGCTGGGCGCTTGCATCTCTATGGTGTCGGCGCCCCGTCTTCTTCTCTTTTCCACACTTCCTCCAGTGGCGGCCGGCATCGCTTCGCCAGACCGCAATCAAAAAGTCCGCCATCTGCCCGAGTTCCCCCTGCCATTCTAGAGAGTCTCATTACAAGGTCCCTCGGCCAGGAGGCTGATTGTCCGTCCATATATTGAAGTCAATCCAAAGATTGAGATTAATCTACCTGCGACCGGATAGACTTGGTAGATTGACCTGACCCTGTGGCTGAAGTCTGAATTTTGTTTTTCAGGCAAGGAGAGAGATATATGGCATTAGCAACCGAAGAGCTTAAACAGGACATCTCGGAGTTGAGCGCCTACGGACCGGCGCGCTCCACAATAAAGGGCAAGCCCCTGACAGACGAAGAACTCAAGAATATGCATGCTTACTGGCGGGCCTGCAATTACCTGGCAGCCGGCATGATCTATCTCACCGACAATCCGCTTCTCAAAGAGCCGCTCAAAGCCGAGCATATAAAGAAGCGCCTGCTCGGGCACTGGGGAGCGAGCCCCGGTCTGAGTTTCTCTTATATCCATCTGAACCGGCTTATCAAGAAGTTCAATCTCGACATGATCTTCATGGCCGGACCCGGTCACGGCGCTCCGGGAGTGCTCGCGCCGGTTTATCTGGAAGGCACTTATTCCGAGATCTATCCGGACAAGAGCCAGGACGAAGAAGGCATGGTCGCTTTCTTCAAGCAATTCTCCTTCCCCGGCGGTATCGGAAGCCACTGCACCCCGGAGACCCCCGGCTCCATCCATGAAGGCGGCGAGCTCGGCTACAGCGTCTCCCACGCTTTCGGCTCGGTCCTCGACAATCCCGACCTGATCACCGCTGTGGTGGTGGGTGACGGCGAGTCCGAGACCGGACCTCTGGCCACCTCCTGGCACTCCAACAAATTCATCAACCCGGAAAGAGACGGAGCGGTCCTGCCGATCCTCCATCTCAACGGCTATAAGATAAACAACCCCACTATTCTCGCCCGTATCGATCATGACGAGATCGAGAATCTCTTCCGGGGCTACGGCTATGAGCCTTATTTCGTCGAAGGCAGCGAAACCGACAGCATGCACCAGTCCATGGCCGCCACTCTCGAGCACTGTATCAATGAGATCCGTGCCATTCAGAAAGACGCCCGGGAAAACGGCTTCAAAAAGAGACCGCGCTGGCCGATGGTCGTTTTGCGCAGCCCCAAAGGCTGGACCGGCCCCGAGGAGCTCAACGGCAAGAAATTAGAGGGCAGCTGGCGGGCCCACCAGGTGCCACTGCCTATGGTGCGCTCCAACCCGCAACAGCTCGAGCTTCTCGAGAAATGGATGCGCAGCTACAGACCCGAAGAGCTTTTCGATAAAAAGGGCCAGCTCTTCCCCGAGCTGAAAGCGCTCGCTCCTGAGGGACGCCTGCGTATGAGCGCCAATCCCCATGCCAATGGCGGGCTGCTCTACAAATCCCTGAAGATGCCGGACTTCAAGAAATATGCCGTGTCTGTATCCAAGCCCGGACACAGCGAAGCCGAGAACACCAGACCCACCGGTGCTCTCATCCGGGACATCATGAAGACCAACCCGAACAACTTCAGGCTCTTCGGTCCTGACGAGACCACCTCCAACAAGCTGGACGATGTCTATGCCGTGAGCAAAAAGCTCTGGCTGGCCAATTACTTCCCCGAGGACAAAGACGGCGGCGAGCTCGCCGCCGACGGGCGGGTCATGGAGATGCTCAGCGAGCACACTCTCGAAGGCTGGCTCGAAGGTTATCTATTGACCGGAAGACACGGTTTCTTCTCGACTTATGAAGCCTTCGTCCATGTCATCGACTCGATGTTCAACCAGCACGCCAAGTGGCTCGACATCTGCAACCACCTGGGCTGGCGGGCCAGCATCGCTTCCCTGAACCTGCTTATCACCTCGACAGTGTGGCGTCAGGATCACAACGGCTTCACCCATCAAGATCCCGGCTTCCTCGATCTGGTGGTCAACAAGGGTCAGGAAGTGATCCGCATCTATCTGCCGCCGGATGCAAACTCGCTTCTCTCGTGCGTTGACCACTGCCTGCGCAGCGTCGACTATATAAACGTCATCGTCTGCGACAAGCAGAAGCACCTGCAGTACATGGACATGGACTATGCCATCAAGCACTGCACCAAGGGCATCGGTATCTGGGAATGGGCGAGCAACGATCAGGGCATGGAGCCCGACGTGGTCATGGCTTGCGCCGGCGATATCGCCACCCAGGAGGCTCTTGCCGCTACGGCATTGCTCAGGCAGGAGTTCCCGGACCTGAAGATCCGCTTCGTCAACGTTGTCGACCTGCTCATGCTCCAGCCCGAAAGCGAGCACCCGCATGGACTGAGCGACAAGGATTTCGACAGCCTCTTCACCCTGGACAAGCCGGTGATCTTCAACTTCCACGGCTATCCCTGGCTGATCCACAGGCTCGCCTATCGCCGCACCAACCACAAAAACATGCACGTGCGCGGCTATAAGGAGAAGGGCAATATCAACACCCCTCTGGAGCTCGCCATCAACAACCAGACCGACCGATTCAGCCTGGCCATGGACGTCATCGATCGGGTGGACAAGCTCCGGGTGGCAGGGGCTCATGCCAAGTCGAAATTCCGCAACATGCAGATCGACTGCCGCAATTATGCCCACGAGAACGGTGTCGACAGACCCGAGTTCGCGGACTGGAAATGGCCCTACTGAAAAGAGGATAGAAAGGACCGGGTTTGACCTTTCGAGATCATCCAGGCAAGAGCTATCCGCTCGGCGCCACCATATGCGCGGACGGCATCAATTTCGCCGTCTACTCCAAACGAGCGGATAGACTCGACCTGCTTCTCTTCGAAGAGGAAGACAGCCCGGTACCTTTTGCCGTTTATAAGCTCACCCCCGGCAAGAATCGGACGTCAAACTACTGGCATATCTTCCTGGAGGGCGCGAAACCCGGCCAGGTCTATGCCTGGCGTGCCCACGGCGTATTCGATCCGGACTACGGGCTGCGTTTCGATCCGGACAAGGTCCTCATCGATCCATACGGCAAAGGCATCGCCGGCTGGAAGCAATATAGCCGCCGGGGAGCCATCGCACCCGGTGACAACTGCGAGGTCAGCCTGCGCTCGGTAGCCCTCAACGGCGAGCACTACGACTGGGAGAACGACCGCAGCCCGGCCATTCCCTATTCTTCCACGGTCATCTATGAGCTCCATGTGGGAGGCTTCACCCGGAACCCGAACTCAGGCGTCAAACCGGAGAATCGTGGCACCTTCGCCGGTGTCACCGAGAAGATCCCTTACCTGAAAAATCTCGGGGTCACCACCATCGAGCTCATGCCTGTTCAAGCTTTCGATGAGGACGACGCACCAGCCGGACTGACCAATTACTGGGGCTACAGCCCCCTCAGTTTTTTCGCCCCGCACCGTGGCTATTGCGCCAGCGACACCGCCGCCGGGGCTCTCGACGAGTTTCGCGACATGGTCAAAGCCTGCCACCAGAATGGTCTCGAGGTCATACTCGATGTCGTTTTCAACCACACCACCGAAAACGACCAGCTCGGGCCCACTCTGTGCTTCAGAGGCTTCGACAATCTCACTTATTACACCCTCGACGAGCATGATTACTCCTACAAGAACTTCAGCGGCTGCGGCAATTCGCTGAGGGCCGAGCATCCGATAGTGGGCAGGCTGATTCTAGACAGCCTGCGCTTCTGGGTCTCCGATATGCATGTGGACGGCTTTCGGTTCGACCTGGCGTCGGTGCTCTCCCGGGATATTTTCGGCAAGCCTTCCGAGAGACCGCCGGTGCTCTGGGCAATCGAATCGGATCCGGTCCTGGCCTCGGTCAAGCTCATCGCCGAAGCCTGGGACCCGGCCGGGCTCTATCAAGTCGGCTGGTTCGTCACCCGGGGCACTCGTTTTGCCGAATGGAACGGACCGTTCCGGGATGATGTCAGGCGTTTCGTCAAGGGCGAGGAGAACACGGTGCAATCCCTTGCCTACAGGCTCTCGGGAAGCGATGATATCTACGGTCTAACGGACCGGGACCCGAGACGGAGCATTCACTTCGTCACCTGTCACGACGGCTTTACTCTAAACGATCTTGTCTCTTATAACGAAAAGCACAACGAAGCTAACGGCGAGAACAACCGTGACGGTCACAACGAGAATTTCAGCTGGAACTGCGGGGTCGAGGGCGAAACAGCAAGTGGTGCCGTCGAGGCCCTGAGACTGAAACAGATGAAGAACCTGCTCACCATTCTCTTTCTTTCCCAGGGCACCCCCATGATCACCATGGGAGACGAGGTGAGAAGGACTGTTGGAGGCAATAACAACCCCTATTGCCAGAACAACGAATCGAACTGGTTCGACTGGGAGCTGCTCTTGAAGAATCGCGACCTCTTCAATTTCACCAGGCATCTCATCGAGTTCAGCCAGAGGCTGCACCTGAATGCCCACGGCCATCTCCTTCGCGAAGTCGAAGCGGGAGACGACCGGTCCATGGGTCTTCGCTGGCATGGTACCGAAGCCGGCGCGCCTGATCTCAGCAGTTATTCGCACAGCCTCGCTCTCGAGATCCGGGAACCGGCGGAGAATCAATTCGTCTATGCGGCTTTCAACGCATACTGGGAGCCCCTTGATTTCGAGCTCCCCGATCCACCTGCGGGCGAGACCTGGCATAAAATCATCGATACGGCTCTCGATTATCCCGGCGACATCGTCGATCTGAAAGCGTCCCCGCCGCTTACTGGCAAGTCCATTCGGGTCGACGCCCGCTCGACGGTAGCGCTGGTCAATACCGGGGGGCTATCGGAGTCCGCCAAGCGCTCCCGAATGACCCGGGATATGATGCGGGATCAGGGGATCACCTGGACTTCTCTGAAACGACCTGTTCTTCCCCCGGGTTGAGGGGATCGATAGTCTATTTGGACGATTCCGACACTATCATCTTCCACACGCAGGTCTGGTCTTGATAGAAATTTCCGAGCCGCTTCCTGCCATCACGGGATTCTGCTCGGCCTGGAAATCAGCGCAACCTGGTTGCGCAACAAAGAGAAGAAGAGTCAATGCAGCAAGGCAGCTTCGCAAATATGACTGGAGCATCAGCCAGTCTCCTTCAGGGTCGCGGAGTCAGATAGATGTCTGCAGGAAGTGTATAGAGGGTGCGCAGGGTGGCCAGGTCATTTTCGGTGACCCCTTTAGGAAGCCTGCCGATACCATTTCTATGGATCTCGATGGTCTCGGCTGTGGGGGCCATCAAATCCGATGCTACCTGGCTGTGCTGCAGCCCGAAAGCATGCCCGAACTCGTGAGCGGCCACGTGCATGAAGAGTTGCTGTAGATATGGCTTCTGGAGCGGGTACTGCATTTTGGTGCGGAGCTGGATCACGGCGATGCTCCCGGGCAATTGATAGGTGGTCAGACCGGCATGACCGCCGACCAGCTGCGGTGCCCAGAAAACGAGGATATCAGCCCGGGCCGGATCATTAACCAGCTTATAGCTCAGATAGCCTTCTTTGCGAAGCTGGTCCCATTTCTGAAGACCCCAGATGGCATAGTTGCGCATGTCGCGATCGTAGCCGTCGCAGAGCTTCATTATCTGTCGCGCTCTCCCGGCGGCGAGGATCTTCTGGAGAGAGCCCAGCTTATCGGGGCCTGCATACTTGTCTTGAATCTGCCAGCCATCAGCCACGAAGACTCTCAAAGGCTCTTTGCCCGGACGCCACCTGATCATGCCGGTCAGCCTGGTAGACATCTTTTTCACGCATGAATAAGGGCAGATACGTCCGAGCTTGTCGGCATTGGTCAGGAAAAAAGTCATCGCTTGCTGATAATAGGCGGTCCCGGGCTCCGAGGAGACCAGGACCCGGGCCATAAACTTGCGGGCTTGCTCGGTGTCACCGAGTCCGATACTGCACAGCCCCGCATAGTAATTGACCGCGTGCGCGCGTGGGCTCTTCTCCGCCAGGGGCGCCAGGATCTTTGCCGCCTGATCGTAAGAGCCCTTTCGATAGAGGTCAATCCCGGCTTTAGCCGGATCGGCCTTGCCGGCGCAGCCGCCCGGAGGCGACAGAAGCAATACCAGCAAGAGCGCCGCCAGCAATCCCGCCATGAAACCGGAGCCTTTCATCTACTTATTCTGAGCGCGAGCCCAGGAGTCTTTGAGCGTGACAATCCGATTGAACACCAGAGCGCCTTCTCTGCTGTCCACCGTATCGACGATGAAATAGCCGCCGCGCTCGAACTGGAAGCGCTCGCCCGGCTTGGCCTCGCCCAGGCTGCGCTCGACCTTCGAGTCTTTCAAGACCTGCAGGGCATCAGGGTTGATGGCATTGAGAAATTCGCTGTCTTTGCCGGTGGGCGGTGCCTCCAGGCTGAGCAGGCGATCGTAGAGCCTCACTTCGGCGTTGACCGAATGCCGGGCGCTCACCCAGTGGATGGTGCCTTTCACTTTCCTGCCGATGGGATTGTTTCCGGATCTGGTCTCGGGATCGTAAGTGCAACGAAGCTCGATCACATTGCCGGCGTCGTCTTTGATCACATCGGTGCAGGTTATGCAGTAAGCATAGCGGAGGCGCACCTCGGCTCCCGGCGCCAGGCGGAAATAGCCTTTCACCGGCTCGAGCATGAAGTCGTCCTGCTCGACATAGATCTCTTTAGAAAAGGGCACTTTCCGCGAGCCTTCCCTGGGAATGTCGTGGGGCCAGTAAGAAGCATCGAGCTCCTCGACCTGGTCGTCCGGATAGTTCTCGATCACCACTTTGAGGGGCTTCAAGACAGCGAAGACCCGGGGGGCTTTCTGATTGAGATCGTCCCGGATGCAGAATTCGAGCTGAGCCATATCGACTGTGCTGTTTGCTTTCGCCACGCCTACCGAGGCGCAGAAGGAGCGGATCGCCTCAGGCGTATAGCCCCGGCGGCGCATACCGGCGATGGTGGGCAATCTGGGATCGTCCCAGCCGCTCACATGCTTGCCTTCCACCAGCTCCAGGAGCCGGCGTTTGCTCATCACCGTATAGTTGAGATTGAGCCGGGCGAACTCGTACTGTCTCGGGCGGCTGGGAAATTTCGCATAATCGACGAGATTGTCGATCATCCAGTCGTAAAGCTCCCGGTTGTTCTCGAACTCAAGTGTGCAGATACTGTGGGTGATGCCCTCGATGGCGTCCGAGAGCGGGTGCGCATAATCGTACATGGGATAGATACACCAGGCATTGCCGGTCATATGGTGCTCTTTGTGCCGGATGCGATAGAGGAGCGGGTCGCGCATCTTCATATTGGCATTGGCCATGTCGATCCTGGCCCGAAGGACATGCTCGCCGTCTTTGAACTCGCCTTTGCGCATACGTCTGAAGAGATCGAGGTTCTCTTCCACAGAGCGCGACCGGTACGGGCTGTCTTTGCCCGGGCTGGTGACGGTACCGCGATACTCGCGGATCTCCTGATCGGTGAGGCTGCAGACATAGGCCTTGCCTTCCCTGATCAGGTGCTCGGCGTATTCATAGAGCTTCTCGAAATAATCGCTGGCATGAAAGAGGTCGTCCCATTCGAAGCCGAGCCAGCGGACATCGTCTTTGATGGCGTCCTCGTAGAGTGTGTCTTCCTTGGTGGGATCGGTGTCGTCGAAGCGAAGGTTGCAACCGGTGCCGCTGCCGGGAAGTCTTTCTTTGTAGTCTCGCGCCAGCCCGAAATTGAGACAGATGGACTTGGCATGACCGATATGGAGGAAGCCATTGGGCTCCGGCGGGAATCTGGTAAGCACTTTCTGATGGCGCCCGGCTTCCAGGTCGGCATCGATGATATCCCGGATGAAATCACCGGGCTTGGCGGGAGCGGAAGGAGGCGGGGACGAAGTCATGGGTGTACCTGTTTTAATAGAATCTCTTGCTGGAAACCCCCTATTTTACAGTAAAATTCCCGGAAGACGGCACCAGCCGGGCTCAATGTGAATGGACCCGCCCGGAAGGCTGGTCTGAAGCCCCCGGGGCTCGTAACAGATTGATCCTGGCTGAATTCTCGGGCTCGAACTAACGGTAGCCAAGCTCCCTCAAGCGTTTGATGGAAGCGTCGAGACCCTGAGCCGCGGCTTTCCTGAAGAGTTCTATAGCCTTCGCCCTGTCCCGGGGAACGCCGTTGCCATCCAGGTAAAGGTTCCCCAGATTGTTCTGTCCTTCCGATGAGCCGGCTTCAGCGGCCCGGGCGAACCAGGTTGCCGCGGCCCTGGAGTCTCGGGCGACACCGCGGCCGAAATAGTAATACAGTCCCATCCTGTTCATGGAAGGGGCATGACCTCTGGCAGCGCTCTCACGGAAAAGCTTCAGGGCCCGGGCATAGTCCGACTTGACTCCCCAGCCATTCTCGTACATATCTCCAAGAGCATACATTCCGGCGACGTTGCCGGAATGGGCGGACTGCTCCAGCCAGTGGGCGGCCTCGGAGTAGTCTTTGGGCACCCCGTCGCCGTTCAGGTAGATGCGCCCGATAGTATTCTGCGCCGGCGCAAATCCGAGCTCGGCTGACTTCTGGAAACAGCTGAACGCCTGTCTTCTGTCTTGCGGAACTCCTGCGCCGTTGAAATACATGGAGCCCAGACAATAGAGACCACGCGGGTTATTCTGCGAGGCGGAGAGACGATACCACTTAACAGCCTCGCTCTCGCTCTTCTCGACCCCTTTGCCGCCCTCGTACATAAGACCGAGTAGATGCTGGGCGGAAGAGTCGCCATCATTAGCCGCTGCCGACAGCATCTGCCGGGCGAGCTCCAGATCTTTCGAGCCGAACTGGCCATATAGAAGCATAGAGCCATAGCGTGACTTCGCCTTCACGTTGCCCGCTCTGGCCATGGATCCGACAATCCAGCGGGCCTGCGGGCCATGCCCCCGGGCGATGAGCTCATCCACTCTTTTGAACACCTGCTCCTCCGGAACGGCGCGCGGCCTCGACGGCAGCGCCTTGAGAGAGAGCTCCGGTCCCTTCCATCGGCTTTTCATGACCGGGCTCTGCTCAGAGCCTCGATCGAACTTCACTTCCTCCGCTACTTTGTCTCTCAGCATTCCATAAGCGTCTTTGAGACTTCCTTCCCTGTCGATAGACTCGATCAGCCAGTGAGTGAATACACCGTTGGGATAGCGCGATGACTCCCAGGACTTCTGGCTGACGTCGCTGGAGCTGAGCACCACCTGACCTTCACCTGCCAGGCTGGAGACATCGAAATTGGTGCCACGAAATATTCCTTTGGCGCTCGTTTGCGCAGCTCCGCTGTGGCATGCATCCAGAATGAGCACCACACGGTCGCAGCCGGTGCGCTCTTTGATTGTCGGAGCGAGATCCCGGAGCTTCAGCCCGGTAGAGAACAGGTTGTCGACTCTGGTGTTGTATGCCACCACGAAATTGTCCCTGGCGATATCGATCTCCTCGGGGCTCCCGTGGGTGGAGAAGTACACTACAACCAGATCGTCCTTGAGCACCCGGCGGGGAAGCCACTCGTCTCCCAGCGCCCTCCTTATATTGGCGTCGGTGGCTTCCTCATCGAGCATGAGAAGAACATGATCAGGCGCGAAATTGCACTTGTTCATAAGGAAATCAGCGAAATCCACGGCATCCTTCGTGGAGTACTTGAGGGTCGGAATCGAAGGATCGGCGAATTTGCCTATGCCGATAACCAGAGCCCATTTGTCGGTTATCGGGCGGGCAACCGTCGATTGGCCGGCGGCACCGGTGCCGGTGGACTTGTCGGAATCAGCGCCAGAGACCGGCACCGCTGAAGACAGGATAGTCGCCAGGAGAGCTAGAGTAAGCGCTATCAGAGAAGCCGGAAATTTTCCATTTTCAAGCCGGAATCGAGAAATCGCAATATTGCGATATCTCGAGAATGGCATTTCTGGCGGTGTCATCCTCCGCCCTCCGGTTCCCTGGGAAGACTCAGGACTTGGCGGCGACTTCGGATTTGATCGGGGCGTTCACCCACTCCAGGGCTCCGGCGTAGTCGTCGGAGGCGAAGGCATGCACCTGGCAGGGCATCATGGCTTCGCCGAGGCGGGCGGCCCACCTGGACCATTTCGGACCGCCGACTATGGCAATCCGCTCGAAATCATGGCGATGATTGAGACCGAACTTGGTGTCATCCCACATGGCGTGCACCTCGATGCCGTGGAACTCTTCGCCGAAGTCGACCAGCATACGAGCCTTGCCGCATTCTTTGATAACCGCTTCCAGAGTCGGGATCAGGACATACTCATAATCGTGGTGAGTGAGCTTGTCCGTGACCTTGAAGCACATGCAATTGCCCTTGCTGTCCGCGGTCACCTCGATGGCGTCTTCCTTGGCGGTGCGCAGCCATTCCCGGGCGGCGCCGAGATCATTGAGTTTGTACTGTCTTACCCGGCAGGGGAAAGCCGGGGTGATCAGGCTCGAGATCTGCTCGATCCATTTCTCGTCGGCTACCAGAGCCGCGTGGGTTATGTCGCCCTGGTGGCGTAGCAGGTCGGGAAGGAGCTTCTCCTTGAAGATGGCGAAGTCGAAGCCCTCGAAATTGATGATCTCTTTCAGGACCCTGACCTTCTTGTGCTTCTCGAAAAATGCCAGGGCCCTCTCGGCCAGCTTATGATATTCATCGGCGGTGACTCTTCCGTCGATGGAGAACTCGATGATATTGGTGTCGGGAATCTCTCTGTAATCGATCATTTTCTCTACCCCTCGGGTCTGTAGCAGCGCTGGCTCTTACAAATTGTTGCGCAGTCAGAACCGATTGACGTCTGCTAATCGGCTGATTGTGAGCTTCTCAAACCGGCCTAAAGGACGACATACAAAAGTATGATTATTGCAAAATGCTGCAAGATATGGCGCCTGTCCGTCCGGAAATCAAGATCCGGGGATAAGATGGATAAAGCGTTGGTTTTTTAATCTCGTGAACGCGCCACACCCGCGTGCATTGGCACACGCCCGAGCATATGGTCGGGGCGAGTTCGCGCAGTCGATGGCGTCTTGAAACGTTGTCGAGGAGGGCAGATGAATTTATTCGGATGGAACAACAAGAACAGCGGAGAAACGGCCGTCAGTGAAATGGAGACATTCTCGGAGCCCTTTGTCAGCAAGAATCTCACCATCTTTCTCCTGCGGGGGAAAGACCTCGAAGGAGTGCCCGAGTGCCTCACCCTGGAGGAAGCCCTGGAGCAAGGCGTGGTGGTAGTGGAGGAGACCGGAGTGGTCAACACCCTGCGGGTCAAGAATACCGGCAAGACGCGGGTATTCATCCAGTCAGGGGACATTCTCAGAGGGGGGAAACAGGACCGGGTGATAAGAGAAGATCTCGTTCTCGAGCCCGAATGCGATTTCGTATCGATCCAGGTTTTCTGCGTGGAGAGGGGAAGATGGCGGAAGCGCGGGCTGGAGGATGACAGCCATTTTTCTCACTCCGGTCATCTGACCACAGGCAAGGACTTGAAAATGGCGTATCGATACGGAGCCGAGCAACATGCCGTCTGGCAGGAAGTGAGCAACTTTCAAGATAAAGCGGCTCGCAGCGCCGGTGTCGACAATGGAGATGTCACCTCCGATGCCTCGCCCACCAGTCTCAATCTCACTCTGGACAACCAGAAGGTAAGCGAAAGCGCCTCCGAGTATCTGGATAGTCTCAAGCATATAACTGCCGGAAAGCAAGACGTGGTGGGCTTTGCCTTTGCAATCAACGGCAGACTGAGCGAGGTGGAAGTCTATCCCTGCTCGGCGCTCTTTCAGAAGATGTGGCCCAAACTTATCGCCTCGGCTGCTCATGAGGCATTCTGCGAGAGCTTCACAAAAGCGGACCATGCCACTACCTCGGTGGCAGGTCTGAGGGAGCTCATGCAGGAAGCCGAGAAGGCGCAGGGGCGAGAAGTGAGGACCTCGGCAAAGAGCTGGACCATCGTACGGGAGACCCCTGATACCGTCCTTTTCGAGTCGCTCTATGGAAAGCCCGAAGAAGGAGAGCTGTGGATGCACAGGAATTATGTGACCCGCTAGCGAGAGAGCCTGTCAAGACAGGGGACGTGATACCATTTCCCCTGTCTGTTTCACAACGGGTTTCCCCGGAGCCGGAGTTGCATGCGTCTTCCTGAAGGCTGGTATTTGATCGGCGAGTCCGGAGAAGTGCCGGAGGACAAACCGGTCCTCATGAGAAGATTCGGCCGGGATCTCTGTCTGTTCAGGAGCCGGGGGAAGCTCTCGATTCTCCATGACCGGTGCCCGCACCGCTCAGCCAGTCTGGCAGGGGGCACTCTCTCCGACGGCTGCGTAGTGTGCCCTTTCCATGGCTTTCGCTTCGACAGGCAAGGCAGCTGCACTCTGGTGCCCGAGACGAAAAAGGCCGCTCCGAATCTTAAAGCAGAGTCTGTTGTCTGCCTGGAGAGGCACGGTTTCATATTCGCTTTCCACGGCGAGGAGGTCACCGGCGAGCCGCCCTGGTTCGCTGAGATCGACGGTGGTTTTGCGCACAGCACCCTGGTTTCGACCTGGCGCACGCACATAACCAGATGTATCGAGAACCAGCTCGACTATGCCCACCTTCCCTTCGTGCACCGCAACACTATAGGCGGCGGCACCGATCCATCGCGCCCTGTTTTTTTCGAGCTCGAGAGCGATAGTATCAAAATGTTCACCGACGAGAAGAAAAGCTCTTTTTTCCATTTCAAATTCAACAATGTCTGGCTGCTCAATATCCTGACCGGAAGATTCATGCAGTTCCTGGCTTTCGTGCCGGTGGACGAGGGTGAGACCAGGCTCTATCTCAGGGCTTATCAGCGCTTCTGCACTCTGCCACTTTTGAAGGACTTTCTGGGAACTCTGATAAACTTCCAGAATCAGTACATCCTCAATCAAGACAAGAAAGTGGTGATTACTCAACTGCCCGGCTCTGTCATGGACGCCGAGGACGAGCATCTCTACCCCAGCGATCGGGGCATCGCGCATTTTCGCACGCGCTGGCGGGAGCTTACCGGATCATGAGAGGCTGTCTCTCGATTCTGCGATTTCTCTTGCTGGTGCTTCTCATGGGACCCGTATCTTGCTTCGCCGCCGAAACAGGTGATGCCGATTGCCTGAAAGTCCTTGCCGGAGCAAATTCCGTGCAGACCGAGATTCTCAATCAGGCCACCAGGAGCACCGTATTCGCTGCCTACAAAAGAGCCCTCGAGCTCCATCTCGATCCGATGGGCAGAGAGCTTGATGATCTCATCAAAAACGGCAGTCCGGCCGGCCGGATCTATGCCTGTTTCATAGCCTGGGAGCTGGACAATCCTGCCGGTATCGCCAGATTCGAGAAGCTCCGGAAAGACGGCTCGAAAGTCCTCTACCGGGGCGGCTGCGCCATCGAGGAGACCACGGTCGCCAAAATCGCTACCGAGTTTCTCGCCCGGCATCAGTATAAAGATTTTCCCACTTCGAGATTTTGCAAGCTGCCCATGAAAAAAGACCCGGAATTTTTGAGGACCCTGCGTGAAGCCAGGGTATTGTCCACCGGTATCGCCGGCGAAGGCGGCGAGCAACCGGCAGAGTTCAGTGCTTACCTGGAAGCGGCTGGCAGTGGAGCCGGCATAAAGGGCTCCCTGGAAGAGATAGTGAAAGGAGGCAGCCCGGCAGGCAAGATCTATGCGGCAGCCCTTGTCTATGCCGTCGACCATGATAGGGGAATGGCGCTTCTTGCGCAGCTGGAGAAGTGCGGCGAGAGCCTGACATTCCAGAGCGGCTGCAAAGTCAGCCATGATACCGTCGCTAATGCAGCCCGCTCTCTCAGGACTACCGGCAATTATCTTGGCTTCACCCTCGGCGCCAAATGAGCTGCCGGCTCATTGCTTGAATTTCGCCAGCCACTGCCTGACTTCTTTTTCGTATCGCCCGGGGCTTTCGTAGCCCATGGGATCTTTTGCCTTCGCGCCGCCGGCCCGGGCAAGACGCTCGAGATAGAGCCGGTAGAATCTGGCGGCTTCGGCCCGGCGTCCCAGCGCCTCCAGGGTCTTCGCCTTGTAGTAATAGCCGGTCACCCAGGTCCGGTCGTAGAAAAGAGCTACATTGAATCCGCAGAGAGCTCGATCATACTGCTTCATCTTCAGACAGGCCAGACCTCGAAAACGTCCGGCAAAGTCAGAAAGCGGCGAGTCGGAGTGAGAGACCACCATGAAATCGGACAGGGCTGCTCGATATTCACCGGTCTTCATTCTTTGCAGCCCTCTGCTCAGGAGGAGCTCCGGTTGCTGGGACCTTTCCTTCAGACTCCCGGCGAGAACCGAGAGCCTCCCCCCGGAAGCTTGAACCTCACTGACTGATCGGATGGCGCCGGGCTCGAAGAATGCCGAAGCGTATCCAGGCTCGAGGAGGAAGGCCTTTTCGAAATCCGCTTCGGCTTTCTTTTTTTTGCCCCAGTCTTCATAGGCCTGGGCTCGGTAGAGATAGAACTTCCAGACAGACGGCTTGAGAGCGATGGCCAGATCGTCATCGTGTACCGCCTGGCTGAAATCTCCTCTCACATAGTGACATCGCCCCCGCATCATATAGACCATGTGCGCTCCGCGCTTGAGGCGCGCAGCACTGTCGTAGGCTTTGATGGCATCATCGATCAGGTCGAGATTGATACAGGCTGCACCAAGGGCGAACTGACCCTGAAAGCTCGGCTGCAGGCTCAGCGACTTCTCGAGATCAGCTTTTCCCTCCACAGCCTTTTGAAAGTAGACATAGACGATCCCCCGGCCCCGATAGGCTGAGGCATTTCTGGGGTCAATCCTGATGAGCTGGTTGAACTCGTCGAGCGCAGCGTCGAACCGCCCCGACTCGATCAGGCTCCAGGCATGCCGGCTCAGCCTGGAGACTTCCGCGGCTGTCTCTGCCCGGGCGGGCTCTAGGAAGCTTACAAGTGCAAGGAACCAGAGCAATGTCTGCCATCGGCGACATTGAGAAAGGATCATTCAACCCCCGCCAGGATCGCACCCAGGTCTTTTTCCTTGCCTGCCTTTTTCGCTTCAGCCTCGAGTCCGTCGAGCCTGGCGCTGAGGTCGGCGATGGACTGCCGCCAGGACTTGAGCTGGTCGAAGACTCTTTTGTTCTCGCCGTTCCTCAATCTGGCCTCGAATTGATCGTGGTCGCAGGCGGCGAGCTCAGGATCGGTGTTGCCATTGCTAGTGGTGACTGCCGGCTTGCCCAGAAACTCGGCTGCCCTGTCTACCTGTCTTTTGAGCATGGCGGCGAGATCACGCCAGCGGCAGGCTTCCTGAGCGGCCCGCCGGCGTCCGACAGGCGAGCTCACATACTCGTCGAACTTCGAAGCCGGCCAGTCCCTGAGCTTCTCCAGGGACTCGTGAGAAAAGACGAACTGTCTTTCTTCTCCGGTCTCGGGCATAGGGGTGGCCAGAAGAATGCGCTCCCTGGTCCATTCGAACTTCTCTTCGTCCGGATCGACCTCGTGGCTTACAACCGTATCAGGCGGGCTGGTCACGGTGCCTTTGCCTGCCTGATTGTCACGGTCCTGCTGATCGCCCCGGGCTCCGAGATAAGATATCCCGGCAGTGATAATCAGGGTCAGTATCAGAGTAGCAGCGAATTTCTTGGCGTTCATGAGCTTGATCCTAGCATTTCAACCGCCCGACCGCTTTGCTTTATAACCCTGTCCGGCGAGCACTTCCATGACCCGGTCACGCTTGTCTCCCTGAATCTCGATACAGCCGTCCTTGACCGTGCCGCCGCTGCCGCAGGCCTGTTTGAGCCTGGTGGCAAGCCGATCGAGCTCCGTGTCATCGAGGAGCAGACCGCTTATCACCGTGACTTTCTTGCCCCGGCGTCCTTTCGATTCGAGACCGACCCGCACTCTCGATTTACCCGGGTCGAAAGGCGGTGAGGCTGCTGCCTCTTCCTGACGCGGAGCCCGGGCCCCTCCTTTCATGATCAGGCGCACCAGTAGATTGGCTATATGACCGGCCAGAACGGAGTCGGCATCCGAGCCGCTCCCCACCGTCCAGGTCTCCACTCCGGTCTCTTTCGAACTTCCGGGAAGCCCCGGGGGAGCAGAACCTTCATGGTGGATCGAGATCAGGATACTGCAACCGGGACCCGACTCATCACCGGTGATATCGCTGGTGATATCGCCGCCGTCCGAGCTGGACGCGCTATAAGCCAGCTCCATCTTCTCGGCCTCGGCAAGAAAGAGCTCTCTTGCTCTTCCTGCAAGCTCGCCGCCATCATTTGAAACAAACAGAATAGATTTGCCCACTTCAGCACCTCTTCGTAAGAGTAGAAAGAATAAGGCTGTAGACCCTGACGATGTCCTCGGGCGAATGTCCCGCACCTATATAAAGCCTTTTCCCCTCGCGATCTTCCGCACAGATACCGCTGACCCTGAGGACCTCCGAGCTGGATTGCCTGGCATTACCGAGACCAGGAGGAGAGGCGGACTCGATCTCCCGGGGATCTATTCTCGAGTCCGAGGGCAGGTCTGATTTCTTATCTTCAACCAGAAGCGAATCACAGAGCATCCTCGCTCTCGGGTCGACAATCTCGAGATTCGCGAGACTATCCAGAGCGATGGACTTCGAGAAGGGAATGAAAAAAAACCGATGGGTAACCGTCAGTTTCTCATGATCGATAGCCAGGCTCTCTCTCTCGGTCAGCCAGTATAGACCGGCGACAAGCACTCCGATCATCGCTATTCCGGCTGCCTCCGCATACATCTTCAATGACAGGCACGGCAACGCGATTCCAAGGAAAACGAGAAAGATCACCATGTCATCCATCCGCGGCGGCCGGCGCCCGAACTTGATGGTAAGCTTGCGTAGGTCACGCACGGGAGTGACGGACAGTTGCTTGCCGCTTGAGGGCGGCAGAGCCGCTATGGCAGGTAAAGTCATATCCTCGAGACGCCGGCTCAATGGAATCTCGAATTCATCCGGATCTTTCAAGACCGGCGCACCGGATGTGGAGTCGAGTAAAGGCAGACTGACGAACCTGGCAAGCTCTCTTGCTGTGCTGCGGGCATTGGTGCTGTCGCCGGTCTCGGCGATAACGGTCTCTCGGCCCGTTTTGAGCTTCACTCCGACGCTGTAGACAGTGGCATAGCTCGCTCTACCTGTCGACTCGAGCCTGGGCGACACGAAAATATGCTTGATACCATCTCTCATGAACGTCTCTTTGAGGTCCGGCATCATGAGATTCTCCTCGAAAAGCAAGGAGCCGTCGTGAGAATCGATCACTGTTCTATAGGGAACCTTGCATTTCACGGCTCCGACAAAGAACAAGACCACTCCCAAAAGAGCTAGACCTCCGCCGGTCTCCATTCCCATATAGAAGCCGATCCAGATCAACAAAAGCCCGAGAATGAACATCAGAAGGTAAGTCACGAAGCTGCCAGCGCTGCTGCGGCTGATTATCATGATCGAGTCTCTCGGTCTCTCGACGACGAGCTTCACAGGTCAGGACCGGGGCGCGACCGATTGTCAGTCGTCGTCATCATCGTCGTCGTCATCATCATCGTCGTCGTCATCGTCATCACGATCTCTGGTCGAATCGAGTTTCGGATGGCTCTTCCGAATATTCTTACGCCTCTGGTGATCATCGTCGTCATCATCATCATCGTCGTCGTCATCGTCATCTTTATCCCGATGCTTTCTCTTCTCCGGCTCGGGAGCGACCCGATTGACCGCAGGCGGCGGCTCCGCCGGGACTACTCCGGTAAAATCGCGATCCTGCTTGACCGGCCGCTCTTGATCGATCTCCGTCGAGACCGATGCGCCGGGCGCCTCGTTGACGGCAGGCTGATCCGCGGTCACAGGCATCCCGGTCTCTGCCGGGGTCTCTACTCTTTCCGGTGGCGTCTCGGCCTCGGCCGGACCTGGTGGTGCGCTGCTGGCAACACCCGCCTCGGAGGCTGCCGGAAGCCCGAGATTGACCGCCTGACCCATACTGGCGATAGAGGCGATGATTCCCTGTACCGGCGCGAACACCCTTGGTGGAAGCTCCCTCTTGACCTCCTTCACCACCCCCATCTTGCCTGCGCTAATAACCGAGGGTCTCTTGCTCTCGCTATTCTCGGGGCCGAATGTGCATCCATAGAGATTGACCCACATGGCCTTCTCCACCGAATGCATACGCATTCCTTTGACATCCGTGACTTTCACGGTTCCGTCAGGAAGCTGATTGATGGAGAAAGTGACCAGTTTCTCGAGACCGAGAGAGTCGACCTTGTCATTGCCTGTGGAGCTCTCGAATCGATTGGGAGACTTGATACTGACATTGTGACCACTGCTGTCTCTGGTGACCACCACCACTGCCTGGTTGGATTTCAAAGCGCTCGCTGTTCCTGCGCCGAGACTGTCGAGGTCGACAAGCTTGCAAAGCGATGAGAGAGTCGCGTACTCAGGCTCCAGATCCGGATTGGAGAGACCGCTCTGTTTGCAGAGAGTAATGGCACGATCGAGAAAAGCCGCGGCTTCGTCGAACTTCTGCTGCTCCCGGCAGGCTCTGGCGATCCCGACAAGGGAGGACAGATAGCCGGCAGTGCTTGTCTCACCAGCCTTCTCAAGCTCCGAGATAGCCCGGGAGAAGCTGCTCTGGGCCCGGGAGAATTTGCCTGCCTGAATGGCGCTCTGCCCGTCGCTGACGAACTTGTCGGCTCTGGCGCCGGCACATGCCGGGAGGGCGAGGATCAAGACAAGAGCAGGGCCGAGAGCAGGGAATAAAATAGAAGTTACTGGTGATTTCATAGACGAGAATTATAAGGTGAAAGCATGCATTTCGGTTCGGGAGTTCGGGATCAGGTATTCGAGGTGATTGTCAGGCAGGCTCTTGCCGGGGCACCCTGGCGGGAGATCTGCGCTGCGCCCATGCGAGTCAACAATATCAGCGAAGAGGAAGTGCAGGCCGAGGTCGATCGCAGGTTGCGCGGGTTCGAGGGGATCCTGGACGAGGAGCAGCAAGCTGCTCTTCATGCCTATATCGAAGCCTGGCAGGAGACCCTCAGGATAGACCGGAAGCGGGATCAGAAGAGCATGCCCGCCGGTGCCGAAGATGCGGTGGCTTCGCTCTATGGGCTCCTGGGGCTTGCGAAGCCGGAGATTATCTATTGCCAGAGCCCCACCAGATTATTCGTCTACCTGTCGATCTTGAGCGAGCTCGAGATGCGGGCTCTGACTCCCGCCGATTTTTCCTCTGATCTTTCCATGTTTTCAGCGACTAGCAAACTGGTTGACTCTATAAAAGGGGATCAAGATGAGAAATACTGGCAGAGGCTGTCCACCGATATAGACATGGTCGTCAACGCGTCCCTCCGTCTTCCCGGAAAGAATATCGCAGACCGGTTCGAGGCCTTCTGCTCCGGTGATCTGCTGAGACGGCTCGACAAGACCATGAATGATAAATCCGATCCGATTCTCAAGTCTTACCTGAACTATGGCTTCAAAAACACCATGCAGGCTCACCTGAACAGGGCAGGCGCTGCCATCGAGCTCTGCGTCAACTCCATTCCAGCTATTGCCGAGCGCTTCGGCGTCGCCGCGGACACTGCCTCGCCCGGGCTCCTTCCCCCGGCGATGCCTGGCAACCCTCTGGAGGCTAATCTCAGGGATCGTCTCAATCTCACCCTCCGGCAATTTCCCGGAGCGCGGGTCTTCCGGCAATATATGAGCGGTGTCTGGAGTCATCCGGAGATCATCCCCCGGGGTTTTCTTCACGAGGTATGCGGTTGTCCCGATGCGCCCTTTTTCGAAGGGAAGGACGGCGAGGATCTATCATCGATCCTGTCTCTTTACCGGACAGCGCCCTGGTATTCGTTTTTCGAGAATATCTGCTTTGTAGGCTCTTACCCGGAAGAGAGCCACTTCGACCAGACCCTCTCCTTCCACAGCCTGGAAGGCCCGGCTATAAGATTCGCGGACGGATACAAGATCTATGCCGTGACCGGCATTGTTGCGGCCCGCAGACATGTGGAGGATCCGGGCTCCCTTGCGGCTGCCGAGATCGAGTCGGTGACCAATGCCTCCCTCAGGAGGTTACTGATGGAGACCTATGGAATCTCTCGTTTTCTTATGGATATAGGCGCCGAGCTGATTAATGAAGACGAATGCGGCAAGCTCTACAGAAAAGAGCTGCAAGGAGACGAGCCCCTGGTCATGGTCCGGGTCAAGAACAGCACCCCGGAGCCCGACGGCTCTTATAAAGAATATTTCCTGCGGGTGCCGCCCACCATGACCACCGCCCGGGAGGCAGTGGCCTGGACTTTCGCTATGAACGACCGGGATTACTCGCCGGATTCGGAGACCTGAGGGGCGAAATTCTGATAAATTATGCAGGTCGAGGGATGATGAGGGAATAGAGACGATGAATCCTGGTAGCCTGGTTGACAAGCTGGAGTGGCGTTATGCCACCAAAAAATTCGATCCCAATAGAAAAATCGAGGACAGGACCTGGGAAGCTATCCAGAAAGCCCTGGTCCTGACACCGTCGAGTTACGGTTTGCAACCCTGGAAATTCGTCGTAGTCACCGACACCGACACCAAGTCGAAGCTGGTGGAGGCCTCTTTCAATCAGAATCAGCCTGCCGAGTGCTCGCACCTGGTGGTGATCTGCCGGCTCGACAGTATGGACCGAGAGCACGTCGAGAAATACGCCTCTCATATTCTAGCCACCAGGGGCATCACCGCGGACAGTATCGCCACATACAAATCTATGATGCTTGGTTTTGTCGACCGGACCTCGAAAGAGGATCTCGAGACCTGGATGGCAAAACAATGCTATATCGCCCTGGGCAACCTGATCGCCGTTGCTTCCGGTCTCGGCGTGGACAACTGCCCCATGGAAGGTTTCGACCGCAAGCGTTATGACGAGATTCTCGAGCTCGAGAAGAGAGGCTGCCGGAGCGTGGTGCTATGCGCCCTGGGTTATCGCGCCGAAGACGATCATTATGCCCAGCTCGCCAAAGTCCGCTTCGACGACTCGGACGTGATCATTCGCGTATGATCCGCTTATGAAAATCCGGCGACAGACGGCTTCGATCGTCCTGACCTGTTTTGCGGCAGGCATCACTGTGCTTGCTGGTCCGGTGCTGGCGGAGAGCGCCGCAATCGATACGGAGAGCATAAACGGCGCCTGCAGCCGGAAACAGGCCCTGGAGCTCCTCGAGCGCAAGCAATTCAGCGAAGCCGAGGCGATTTTTACTCGACTGCTCGCCGTATCGCCCGGAGCCGATAGCGAAATGGATCTAGCTGCCAGCCATTTCAGGCGAGGCGACTATCAGGGCGCATATGCCCTGGTGATAGCCGCCATGGACGGTGCTGTCGAAAGCCGGTCAGGCAAGGTCCCGGTCATTGCCGGCGCTGCTGCCTGCGAGCACTACACACCGGCGATGATGTACCTGTGCGCGGCCGAGTGTCTCTACAAGCAGAAGCTCTATCACCGCGCCTCTCCTCTCTATCGCAAAGCCCTGAACGTGCTGGAGCCCGGCGACTGGAGCCTGGTAGCCGGTTTTGCCCTTGCCGGTCTCGCCGCCTGCGAAGAGAAGCTCGGCAACTTCTCGAAAGCGGCTTCGCACTACGAGGAGATGGCCAGGCTGTATAGAGACCTCTATGGCGCCGAGGACATCAATTACGGCTGGGCGCTCCTGATGCTTTCCGAGGCCCTCGAAGACGCAGGAGACGATAAGCGCGCCGAAGCTGCCTACGAGAAGTCAATCTGGATCTTCAGGCAGACGAATTTCTTGCGGCTCTCCAGAGAATATCCGGACGTCGATCCTGACACTCTTCGGAAAAAGGTCTTCGGAAAGGGCTATACGGAGACATTCCGGAACGCCGATTCGATCTTCGCCGGCAAGTCCGAATACCTGGCGAAAACGACCGCCACGATTCCGGACGAGCTCTGTCCCTGGCGCAGCCAGTTGAGCAAGAGCGAGGCGCCTGGATGGGTCTGGCTCGATCCGCTTGTCCCCACCAGGGCCGTTCTTGTTTGCGTGCATGGACTCGGTCTTCATCACCGCGCTTTCGACTCGTTCGCGCGCCGTGTGGCACCGGAGGGAATCGTCACAATTTCTTTCGACGTGCGCGGCTTCGGCTCCTATCTCGAATCGAGAGGACAGGACAGCCTCGATCTCGAGGAATGTGTCGAGGATCTCGAGAAAGTGATTGGCTGTATCAAGCGCGACTATGCGCCGGCGCCGCTGTTTTTGCTTGGTGAGTCCATGGGTGGTGCTATCGCCCTGCGAGTGGCCAGCCGCACTCCGGAGAACATCGACGGGCTCATCTGCTCGGTGCCCTCCGGCAGCCGCTACAAGGGAGCCAGGACGGCTGTGAAAGTCGGTTTGCGCTATCTGATGGGGAAAAACAAACCAATGAACATCGGCAAGCAGGTGATCAAGCAAGCCACCAGTGACGATGACCTGCGCGAGCAATGGTCGTCGGACCCGTCATCCCGAATGATGCTCACACCGAAGGAGCTTCTTACCTTCAATAGCTTCATGGATCAAAATCTGGAGGTTGCCCGGCGAATCGACAAAACACCGGTGATTTTCTTCCAGGGCGACGACGACCGCCTGGTCAAGAAAGAGGGCACTTTCGATCTCTTCGAGGCTCTGGCCACTCCCGAGAAAACCATGGTGCTTCTCGGCAGCACCGAGCACCTGATCTTCGAGGCGGATCAATTCAAGGATGACGTCACCCTCGGTGTCATAGGCTGGATGCGAGCCCACGGCGCCGTCGATAACCCCGAATGAAGGCTCTCAGATGTCGAACTTCACGCTGAAGGGTTTCTCGCCGATATTGCCGCTTCCGCTCACCGACTGAATCTGATCCCCGGTGTTGAAATAGACGTCCATCTCGCCGCTGGCAGGGGAGCCCTGCGAGCTGGTGACTCTGACGATCATGCGGTCATCTCGCCTGCTGTCCAGGGTGCCACTGATCGACACTGTCTGACCGGAACGAGCAGTAAGCTGGATGTCGACCTGATCGTCGCGCCCGCCTCTTGTATGAACCGAAACGCTCTTCACATCCATGGCTGCCATATTCTGGAAATAAAACATGCCTTTGCCGTTGATATTCTGGTCGACGTTACGGTTACCCCAGACGCCTCCACCGCGATTGCGCCAGCCTCTTCCTCGACCTCCCCGGTCCCAGTTGTTGTTGTTGTTGTTGTTGTCATACAGACTACCGGTCTGACCGGAGTAGACTTGATTGAGGATAGTTTCCTCCTGGCCGAAAGCCCGTCTCGAGTGGACGCCATCCGAGAGCATGTAGGAGCCCTGCTTCGATACCACTGTCTCTCTGCCGTTGGGACCCATCATTGTTATGGAGTAGAGACCGGGTCCGATGAGAGAGCTCGAGAGAAGCTGCATGGTCGAATTGTTGTTCCATCTGTTGTTGCCGAATGTCGGTCCACCGAGATTGATTCCGCCGAAGTTGCTATTGCCGCCGAAATTATTTCCTCCGAACCTGTTCTGGTTGAAACTGCTGCTAGCGCCACGGGATAAGTCTCGCAACTGCCTGACATCATTCTGGACGGCTCTCACCTGTCCCATTACCATCTGATCGGCTCCCACGCCACGGAGCTGCGACTCGACCCGGGAGAGGGATTGCTGAAACGAGAAGACCGACTGGGAGAGCTGGCTCTCGTTCAAGTTTGCTCCTCGCCTCTTGAGCTCTTCGGCTTGCTTCTGGAGATCCTCCATGGCGAAGCAAGCCTGCATGTCCGGGCTGCCGGGCTTGGGCGACCAGCGGCCGTTGGTCTTCAGGAAATTCTCGAAGCTCTTGACCAGACTCCGGGTATCCGACTGGATTTGCTGAGCGGCATTGTTCACATTCGAGTCGAATGCCTGCACGGGCGCGGCAAAGGCGCAGACAGTCAAAAGCACCGCAAGGGATCGAATTATTCTCGAGTCGAAATACATGGTCAGGCTCCTCCACAGGAGCCTGATTTTACACCAGGAGCTATACTGATTACTCTTAACACGGAGTCTCCCGAAATGCCGATATTTCCCAGGCGAAGTGCCCTTGCTCTGCTTCTGCCTCTGGTCATGACCACCTCCATGACAACAACGGAAGCCTGCACGGATTTCAGGCTGAAATCGAGAGACGGCGCCGTGGTCGTGGGGCGTTCTCTGGAGTTCGCCCTGGAGCTGCGCTCACGGATTCACCTTTACCGTCCCGATCAATCCGATGCCGGAGCCCGCTATGCATATATTGGAGTGGATGCCCTGGGACTGCCTTTCATCACCGACGGAATGAACGAGAAAGGTCTCTCGGCCGGTTTTCTCTGGATGCCCGGGAGCCGGTACGAGACGGCCGGCAGTGGCAAGGAATCAGTCGAGATAAGCAAGCTCGGCGCCTGGATCCTGTCTCGCTCCGCCAGTGTCGATGAGGCGAGAAAAGGGCTCGAGAGCATTTCGGTCACAGATTCATTCATCGAAGAGATGAAAATGGTGCCCCCTCTTCATCTCTCCCTTCATGACGCATCGGGAGAAAGCCTCGTGGTGGAGTTCATCGACGGCAAAAAGAGAATCTACCAGAACCCTTGCGGAGTCATGACCAATGCTCCGACATTCGACTGGCATATCACCAACCTTAGAAACTACCTGAATCTGAGCGCCGGCAACGCCGAGCCGATCAGGATCAAGGGCACGGTCCTGGCGCCGCCGGGGCAGGGAAGCGGCTTTCTCGGCATTCCCGGCGACTGGACGCCGCCTTCCCGATTTGTCCGCACCGCCGCCATGATCCGGTACGCCGAGACTCCAGAAAACCCATCGGAGGCAGTCAATCTCGCCGAGCATATTCTCAACGCCGTTGACATTCCAAGAGGTGATATTCGCGACGAGAGCGGCTCTATGGATTACACCCAGTGGGCAGTGATAAAGGATTTGAAAAACCGCAAATTCTACTTTCGCTCATATCGCGATATTGCGATAAAAGTAGTCCACTTTGACGAGGCCCTGAGAAAGAACTACGCAGGCTACCTCCCAATTGCCGCAGACGAGCCTCCGGTAGATGCCACCGCCGGTCTGGCTGCCGCTAAATGAAAAGCACGACCGACAATTGTTAACACAATATTGTGATTCTACAGAACCGCGCAACTTTCATTCTGGCCCGGGTGTAACTGCATCCGGAGGCAAGAGAATATGTTCAACGTTCCTTTAGAGTTTATAGCCGCGCTGGCGATGATGAAATTGATAAAGCTGCCACTTATCTTGCTTCTGAGACATGCATATCTCAAACACAAAGAAAAACGCGGCAAAGGAGGCTCAAAATGAACCCTGTGGTAAACAAATCCGTGGACAGAGCAATTTTCGATCCCTTGATGGAGACCTCGGCGAGCTTCCTGCAAGATCCGTATTCGGAGCTGTCGGAAATGCGCCGGCGGGATCATGTGGTCTTCAGCGAGAAAGGCAACCAGTGGCTGGTCACCGGTCTGGCGGAGGCCAACAAGCTCCTCCGGGACAATCGTTATGGCAAGCGCATGGAGCGCTGGCGCCATCCGAGCAAAGCCATGCGTATCCTCCTCAAGCTGCTCGGCAGGCAGGGCCTGAACAATATACTCAGGCAGGATCCGCCGCAGCACACCAGGGTGCGTGGTCTCATAAGCAGTGCTTTCACTCCTTCGGTGGTCCGGGACCTGGAAGCTGAGATCCAGAGCATCACCGACCGGCTCATCGACGACTTCGAGAAGGACGGTCATGCCGATCTGATCGCGCAATTCGCATTCCCGCTGCCGGTGACGGTGATCGCCGAGCTTCTAGGCATACCGGCTGAGGACCGCGACAAATTCAAAGAATGGTCCACAAGAATCACCGCTACACTAGACGGCAATGTCTGCCCTTATAAGGCAGCCAGATCCTTTGCCGCATCCCTGGAGCTCAGGGGCTACCTCAAAAAAGCGATAGCCAGAAAGCTCAAAGCACACGACGGGAGGTCCGAAAAAGATCTCCTCACTTCCCTGGCTCTGATCAATTCGGAAGATGAAGGCAGGCTCTCTCAAGAAGAGTTGATCTCGAACAGCATACTCTTATTGATCGCCGGTCATGAGACCACGGTCAATCTCATCGGCAACGGTCTCTATCACCTCATGCGTCACCCCGAGCAACGGCGTCTGCTGGAGGAGCGCCCGGAGCTCATTAACGAAGCAGTGGAGGAGATCCTCCGCTTCGACTCCCCTGTGCAGATAGTCAGACGTCTGGCCAACGAAGACATTGAGCTTGCCGGCAAAACAATCAGAAAAGGTGACGCCCTCACTGTGCTCATCGGAGCCTGCAACCGCGACCCGGAATTCTTTCCCGATCCGGACAGTTTCTCCATCGAGCGTCAAAACAAAAAACATGTCTCTTTCGGAGCCGGCATTCACTACTGCCTCGGCGCCGAGCTTGCCCGCGCCGAGGCCAGAATAGCGATAAGCACCATCTTGAAGCGCCTTCCGGAGATGCGCCTGAAAGAGCCGGTGATGCTCTACCGCAGCCCCTTCGCTCTGCGCGGACTGCAATCTCTTCTGGTCGAATTCTGAGCTCGCCTGCTGTTTTTCACTTGCTGATCTTCACTTGCTGTTTTTTTACTGCTGTTTTTCACTGGCGCCGGGCGCATTGATAAACCAGCGCATCCACAAGAGCCTGGACATTATCGTGCAGCTCTGTGGTGAAGCTATGGCGGAATGCCCGGGGATCCCTCCGGTAGTCGTCAGCGAGCTTGCCCAGATCAATCGGCTCGGCGACCTTGATATGCACGTCCCGCCGGGATAGCTGTCTGGGTCGCTTGATCTTATAGAGCTCTCGCTCGAGCTTCATAACCGCTTCGGCAAGCCGATCCGCCGAGACATCGCCCTCATAGTAATAAGGACGCCAGCTCGTCAATTGAGCGACTTCCTCCAGATCCGACAGCTCATGCGCGAGCTCTTCTCGAACGCTATCGTCGCTGGTGCCTTCGAGATCCGCGCGAATCTCGGCGCTCAACTGCCAGGACTCGTCGATCACTTCATGCTGAGTCACGCTCACTTCCCGGTGTCTTTCCTCCACCCGGGCTAAGATCGTTTTCTCGGTGGTGATGATCTGCTCGAAGAGATCCTCTTCGAGGCTGATTCGCACTTCGTGCTGCATATCCTCCCTGAGCAGGAGCTCCCTCTGAATTCGCTTGAGGCGCTCGGCAAAAGTAGCATCTTCCATGGGCAAGAGCTCGAGCCGGCGCTCCATTCTGGTGATGCGCATCTCGAGGACTTTCTCGATGCGACCACGATGATGATACTTGATCGCCATGGGCACGATGAAAGCAGTCCAGTCGGGGTTCTTCTCGCGCATCTGCAAAATCGCCTGCATGCAGATCTCCACCGCGCCACTGTGAAAAGGCTGGACCTCCTCATTGAGATAGAAGATCTCGCCTTCCGGAAAGATAAGGAGCACATTCTTCCCTTCTTTCACGATATCGATGGCGAAGTCCCTGGCATGGCTGTCATGAGCGCCGCGCTCAACAGAAAAATGCCCCAGGTGCTGAAGCGCCCAGCCGGCGAAGCCCGAGAGCTCGTCGAAAGCTTCCCGGTTGCACATTGAGATGAAACGCCTGCCCGAGCGCCTGGAGAGCTCGAGACAGATACGCGGGTCCATCTCGTCGGCATGATTTGAAATGAGAACCACCCCGGCACCGGCTGGAAGCTTGCGAATATGCTCGAGATCATGTTTTGCCACATGCAGCTTGTTGCTCAGAGCGAGCTCCATGCGCACGACCTCTCTGGCCGCGTCGATAATCGGCCCGCTGGGGCTGGCTTTCTTGAAGACACGATGGGCCGTGCCTGCCTTCCTGGACTGTTCCTGAGCCTGCTTATTCTGGGTATCCTGCACCATTGTTCATGCCCCGGCTGGAATTCAGGATATTTTACCCGATTATCCGCCCGCCCTGTAAAATTGAGCAGTCCGAACCGTGAGCCTGGAGTGCCTTCGTTTTCACTTTCCGGAATAATCACCAGCTCCAGGGCAGGTTGCCGTCTTTCTCTTTCTCTCGTCCGGCCCTTCTCTCTCTGAAAAGATCGAGTAAAAGCTGCTCGGGGCCGGGCGCTCTGTAAATGGGCTCCTCGCCTGACTGTCGGGCTTTCCTGATGACTTTCTGCTCGATTAATTGATTGGGCTCGAGCAGTCCTGCTGCAATCAGATATCTCACCTGATCAAGAGAAAGCCTGTTGGTGGGCGGTCCTTCAGATCGTGCTTCGGGCGGGAAAGCCTCTTCCAGAGTCGGCGTTTTTCCGTCAGCGATGATCAGGTTCTTGCGGATCAATTGAATGGCTGTCTGTGCACGGTAGATGACCTCGTCCGGATTTCTGTATATGGCCTGCTGGCTCACAAGACAACCCTGCAAACGATCCCCCATCTGCCTGATGGCGTCTCTCGAGACATTGGGCATATCCACCGTGAGCATTCGAAGCGATGGCGAGAATGCCAGGCTGAGAAAGTCCCTGTCGCTGGTGAATGGTGACGCGAGACGGAGAATCTCGAGACCGTTGACCTGGGATATGGTGGAAAGTCCCCGGTTGCCCAGGGAGTCGCTTGCCGCCTCCAGATACTTCAGTCCGGGAAAGTGAAAGAGCACGTCGAGACCGTCCTCTGTGACACAGGTCCGGAGCAGATGCAGACCCTTGAGACCGGTAAGGAATGCCAGATGTTTGATACCCCGATCCGTCACCGGGGTCTCGTCTATGACAATCCAGTCCAGGGAATTGATCCTGCCGACATGCTCGAATCCCCTGTCGGAGACATTCGCTCCCAGAAGATGAAGCTCCTTGAGATTGGGGCAGCGGTCGGCCAGGAGCTCCATGGTTTCGTCGGTGACATGACCGCCGTAGAGAATCATGCTCCGCATGGAAGCGAGCCCCTCGCATGCGCGAATCTTCTCATCCGTCCAGCCATTGACGCAATCGACAGCCATATGAGTGATCCCCCGTTTAACTGATGTACCCGGGGCAATCTCAAATCTTCGCCCTGAAGGCGAGTCATTTACGAAGCTTATCAGAAGGAGAAGAGCTTGATGGACTCCGCTGTGTCATTAGCCAGTCCTTCCCCCTCGACTTCGACCACCAGACCCGGTCGTTTAGCCATTGCAGCTTCGGCGTCCCGCTTCGAGATCAACGGACAGCCTGATATGAAGACCTGTTCGATACTCTTGCTGCCTGCAATATACTCGAGACAGGCTGGTGTCAGGGCATCGTTCTCCTTGGCATTGAGCTTTTTCAAAGAAGGAATCTTGCAGACCGCTTTTATATGCTCGTCTGTAAGATGATTTCTCGCTACATTCAAAAGATCGAGCCGGGGGAGTTTTGCCAGCAAAGCAAGATCGCCTGGATCAGGTCCGACATGCTCGAGATCGATAAGCCTGAGATTCTCCAGCCCAGCGATTATCTCGAAATGCCTTCTCTTGCAGACTTGTTCGGTCCCGCTGAAATTGAGCCTCTCGAGAGCGTGCAAGCCGGAAACACTCTCGAATTGATCAGCCTCGATGCCAGTATCGGCAATATTCAGCACCTTGAGTTCTTTCAGCTTGCCCAGAAAGTCCACCGGTCTCTTGTTGAGTTTCACCAGCCAGAGATTCAGCTCAACAAGAGAAGGCATCGCCGCGATCATGGCCAGAGCCTGATCGGAAATTCGACATTTAGTGATTGCGAGGACTTTGAGATTCTGCTTCGCGAGAAATCGCATATCGCTCAAGGTGACAGGACAGTCCGTTACCGAGACGCCATCGATATCGGTACAGTCGCGAAGATCCTCCAGGTGGGCGCTTTTGAACTTGGGATCAGGATTGGTGTAAGTCGTGTACTGCCTGTACTGGCTGCGATAGAAATGTCCGACAGGATCCAGGCCCGGTGCCATACCGTCTAACTGGGCATCGGCAAGGGGTGCCCGGGCAGTCTTGTCAAGCTCGGGCATTTCATCTAAACGGGTATAGGTGGTCGCAAACCATACGAGGAAGCCGATGAAGAGTAGACCCGCGGTACCGAACACCAGTTGCGGTGGTATTGTTTTTGCCTGGACCGGATTCGCCCGGGCCGGCACCGCCTGATCTGGCTCATGCGGACTCTCTCCCCCTGCCGAACCGGCCTTCGCCGTCTTCAGATCGATGAGAAGCTCCATCATCGACTGGTAGCGTTTGCTCACATCGCGATCAAGCGCCCTTGCGACGATCTTCTCTATCTCATCGCGCACCACCACCCCTGCCTGTCTCAAAGTTGGCGGGTCCTCCCGGGACTTTCGGGACATCAACTCCAGGGGGCCTTCCGCCTCGAAGGGAGGCTTGCCTGAGAGCAACTCGAACATGAGAGAGCCGAGAGAGTAGATATCCGAGCGCTCGTCGTAGTCCAGACCGAGCATGGTATCAGGACTCATATAGACCGGCGTGCCCACCATGAGCCAGTCCCCTGAGCCGGTGGAGACGAGGGTCTCCCGGGCGATTCTGGCCAGCCCGAAGTCGACGACTTTCACATCGAGGTCCCCTGAGTCGAGCACTTCCACCAGGACATTCTCAGGCTTGAGATCCCGATGGAGAACTCCTTTGCTGTGGGCGTGCCCGATCGCCTCGGCAATCCGTATAAAAACATCGAGTGCCTGCTCTTCCCTCAGCAAGCCATGTTTTCGCAAGTATGCATCAAGGGACTCACCGCCGACAAATTCCATCACCATAAACGGTGCGCCACCCTCGCTCAAAGAGAAGTCGAGCACTCTCACTATGCCTGGGTGATCGAGCATTGAGATTGCTCGTGCCTCATTTTGAAAGGCTACATATTGCCGGCTGTCCATAGACCGAAGGGTCTTTACCGCCACGGTCTTGAACAGGACTCGATCGATCGATTCATAGATTGTTCCGTTCACTCCCTGTGCCGTAATCTTCAGAGGAGCGAATCTTTTTGACGGAAAATCCTCATCCACTTCGATCTCGGAATCGACCGGCAAGAGATCGGGACCGGCGATTTCTGTCCAGGCAGCCTTGCCGCCACCAGCCTGACACTTGCAGAGCTGGTACTTGAATATCCATTGAGTCAGTGAGCCGGGTCTTTGAGGCTGGAGCTGAAGTCCGCAATTGGGGCAGCACTCCAGGAAATCGTCTTGATTATCCGGAGCCGGCGCCGAAGGTCCAGCCAGGAGCCAGCCTGTCAGGGAGCCGAGATCCCGGACAACCCTGGTGCAATCCGCGCAGGTGCAGGTTCCTGGAACATGCTCCTGTTTGTGCGGTTCGGGTCCTGACGGCATCACACCTACTCGTTCGGGTTGCTCAATTATATAATCTCTGGCTTTCGATTGGTCCCAGGTTCACATCGCGGTCACCTGACATAAACCAGGGGTCGATCCGGAATGTAAAATCGAACTATGGACAAAAAGCCGATCGATCCGAAAGGGTCTCAGAAGAGAGCTGTGATCAGAAAGCGAGTGATGAACTCCTTCCTGGGCATGGCTGTGTCTTTTCTATTTATCTTGCTCGCCTTGTTAGCCTTTGGTAGAGTCGGTCATGAGAACTATCCGGCTCTGATACCATGCCTTCTTTTAGGTTATGCAGCAATGATATATGTGGGTCTGCCAGTTGCGGCAGAGCCGCTGGCCTCACTAATCATTCGGACAGGTCCTGATTGGGCAGCAAGTTATCTTATTGATTCCGGACTGCGCCTTGATGAAGAGAACCAATTACTCCTCTCCTGCAAGTCCTACTGCCTGCTTCTCAAAGATAAATTCCAGGAAGCAGAAGAGTTCGCCACTCGGGCTCTCGCTATCCGCGACGATTGCTACGCTTTCACTCTCAGATCAAGACTACGCTTGTATCTCAAACGCCTGGAGGAGTCGGAAAAAGATGCCAGCAAGGCAATCGCCCTCGATCCAGCGTATTCATTTGGCTACCTTGCCAGAAGCGAGGTCAGATTCAGGCTACCGGGACCGGGGGCTCCGGTCGACGCATTGGCAGATGTAAACCGCTTCATTGAGCTCTGCCCTGACTATGCTCATAGTTACATGGTCAGATCGGATATCTACGGACAGCTTGGGATGTACGAGCGCAGTATAAAAGACGCTAGACGTGCCCTTCAGCTGAACCGAAAAGATAAGGGCGGTTTTTATCGTTACCGGCTGGCCGAAGCACTTCTAGCCAGCAACTTCAAAGAAGAAGCTGAAAGCATTCTTCTCGATCTTCTTGCCGGTGAGAAAAAAGACAACTTTATTACATCCCTGGCGTCTTCTCTCGCTTTCAGTCGCAACGATTTTCAATCCGCCGAGCGAGATGCACGAGAGATTATCGAAATCGATGATGAGCACTTGCGTCGCTGGGCTGCTGGCTATTGCGAACTGGCAGCCGCGCTCATCGAGCTCAATCGCGGCAGGGAGGCGCTCGAAGCGGCTGAGCATTATATCGAGACGGTTCCGCACAGCTGCTCCGGCTATCTGGATAGAGCAAGAGTTTTGATCAGGTGTGACCGAATTGAAGAAGCGATGAAAGATCTAGATAGAGCTGAGCTCTTGGACCCGCTGTCCGCCGGGCACCATATCTGCCGGGCTGTCTGTTTTCTGTACAAAGAAAAGCTCGAAGAAGCTCTCGAGCAGATTGATCGTGCGGTAGCGAAGAGAAAGCTTCATTCCGGCTCTCATGCTCTCCGGTCAATGATACTTATCAAACTGCACCGATTGCCTGAAGCGAAGGTCTCGGCACAATATGCCACCAGCCTCGATCCGGACTGCGTCAGATCCTGGCTCGCCCTGGGTCTGGTTCATGAAGCCGAAGGTGATATAGCTGGAGCCATCGCTCATATCAACCATGCGGTCGACATGCATCCTCTCAGCCCATCTCTTTACGAGAATCGAGCGAGAATTCTCGAAAACGCCGGTAAGCCGGAAGAAGCATTGCTGGACCGGGCGAAATTCCAGGAGCTGCAGGACAGTTTCATGAGTTGAATGTTGCAGGGTTTCATCGGTTAAACTGATGTTTTTGAGAAACAATGACCGACGACCCGAGCACCAAGTCCGAAAATGATCGAGAGTCTTTTGCCATATCCACCTGGCTTCTGGGCCGTCTTCTCGGGCTCGTGCATCTGGCTGCTTTCTGGTCATACAGTGCCCAGATGCTCATGCTCAATGGCTCCTCCGGGGTGTGTCCGACCTGGCGGCTCCTCGAGCGTGTCTATCAGTATCTCGGAGATGGAGCCTTTCTCGCCCTGCCGGCTCTCACCTGGCTGAATGCCAGCGACACCATGCTCGTCTCTATATGCGTGGCTGGTGTGGTCCTTTCCCTGATGGTGATAGCCGGAGTTCTCACCGGACCCTGTCTTGCTCTTCTGGCGATTCTCTATCTGAGCATAGTGAATGGTGGCGGTGTTTTCACCGAGTTCCAGTCGGACGGGCTTCTTGTCGAGGCGACGGTAATCGCGCTTTTTCTAGTATCCTGGCGACCTCTTGAAAGACCATGGAAAGGGGCACCGCCTCTTTCCTCACCCCCGGCGTCTTCTCTATGGTTGATGCGTTTCCTTCTATTTCGGCTCATGTTCGCCGCCGGTCTGGTCAAGATCATGAGCGGCGATCCGACCTGGCAGGATCTCACCGCCATGGCCTATCACTACGAAACCCAGCCGATTCCAAGCCCGGCAGCCTGGTTTTTCTATCACCTGCCGCTTCCTGTTCATAAGCTCGAGAGCGCGGCTACCTTTGTCGTCGAGCTCCTGGCACCACCTTTGATGTTTTTCGGCCGGCGTTGCCGGCTTGTCGCCGGTATCTCATTCATGCTGCTGCATGCCATGATTATCGTCACCGGCAACTATTCTTTTCTCAACTATCTGACTGCTTTCCTGAGCCTTTGTCTGATAGAGGATCGTTATCTCAAAAAAATCTTGCCCGGCAGATTCGTCTCCAGTCCGATACCGGAAGAGTCTTCACCTGAAGAGAAAAAACGGGAGCCGATCAGGCTTGCGGTCAGCGCATTGGCAGGATTGTTGTTTCTTGCCGGAGCATCTCGCTTTCTAGCCGGTCTCGGCGTCTATCTGCCGGTACCAATCATGACAGGGCTCAGAGCCATAGCGCCCTTTCATATCGCCAACTCCTACGGAATGTTCGCGGTGATGACCACGCAAAGACCGGAGATTGTTTTTGAAGGCAGCGACGATCTCGTCCACTGGCAGGAGTATTCATTCAGGTTCAAAGTGGACGCTCTCGATAAAGCTCCCCCTGTAATGGCTCCGCATATGCCGAGGCTGGAGTGGCGTCTCTGGTTCGAGGCCATGGATGTCGGCCGGACCGAGCCCTGGGTCCTCAATCTGTGTCGTCTCATGCTCCGGGGGGACCAGGAGGTGATGAGGATGTTCATGCCGGGTGCATTTGTAGATGGCAAACCCCCACGTTATCTGAGAGCCTTTGTTTATAATTATCACTTCACCGATTTCGATATGCTCGAAAAGGGCCAGTGGTGGTGGCGAGATGACAAACGGCTTTTCATCCCTCCAGTCGAACTCGATGGAGACTTTATCAAGCCGGTATCGACAGACTGACAGGGAGAGAAAATGGGCATATTCGCAAAGATTTTGGTGGCTGCCGCGCTTTCACTGACATTACCACTGGCGCCTGCAAAACGGATCTCCGACAAACCAATCTTATCGCCCCGAAAAGACTGTTTCGACGACCTGGCCGCTTATAATCCCACCGCTATAAAAGTCGATGACGAGCATGTCTTGCTTTACCGAGGGCAGAATAAAGCCGGCACGTCTTTTGTCGGCATCGCCCGGAGCAAGGACGGGATCCGATTCGAGGCGGAGAGGGAGCCCTTGCTGAAGCCGGAGACCGACTATGAGAAAAATGGCGGTCTGGAAGATCCCAGATTGACGCTCATAGACGGGACATACTATCTCACTTATACCGGCTATAACGGCAAGGACGCCCAGCTCTGCCTGGCGAGCTCGAAGGATCTGAAGACCTGGACCCGGCACGGAGTGATCCTCCCGGCTTACAAAGGAAGCTGGAACAGGGGATGGACCAAGGCCGGAGCGATAGTCGATCGCAAGATAAACGGCAAATACTGGATGTATTATCTGGGCACTGTGGATGATGCCGACCAGATGGGGGTGGCGTCATCCACTGATTTGATCGACTGGAGCGATGCTCTGGATCATCCTGTCCTGCCGAAGCGCCCCGGCAAGTTCGACTCCCGGGTGGTGGAGCCCGGTCCGGCGCCTGTTGTGACCGACAGGGGTATCCTGCTCATCTATAACGGAGCCGACGACAAGCTCGTCTATCGAACCGGCTGGGTGCTCTTCGATAGCAATGATCCCACGAAAGTGCTCGCCAGATCTGACAGCCCTCTTCTCGAGCCTGAGTTGTCCTGGGAGGTGAAGGGGCAGGTGCCCAATGTCGTTTTCGTGGAAGGCGCCATCAGAGATGGTGAGCGCTTGATTCTTTATTATGGCGGTGCCGACAGCGTCACCGGCGTTGCCGAGACCAGGCTCGAGAACGATATGTGATCGTATTTTACAAGCCCTCTACCAGGGTCTGAAACAGCTCGGGAAATTCGACGCCGCCCATGTCCTCTATGCAGAAGTGTCCGTAGTTGTGGAACTCGCGATACTGCACCTGGTGCAGGTGCTCTCTCAAGATCGCGACGGTGGTCTGCACGGTCTCCATGTCGTTGTCCGAGTTGAAGATATGAAGTCCGTGGGTGCGATAGGCGATCTCGGGGTCCATCTCGAAATCGAAGAAATCGGTGGTGCGCGTGCGATCTGGATCGATCCATGGTGCCACCAGCACCAGGCGAGCCACTCTGACATGACGATTCTCGCTCAGCCAGCGGACTAGAAAGCCGGCTCCGCAACTGTGCCCGACAAGAAGGGTTTCATGAGTTATGTCGAAACGCTCGAATTCTCTTTGCCAGATCGAATATTCCGGATCGCAGGACTTCGGAATCTCAGGAGTGTGAGCCTCATATCCCCGGACGATGAGCTGCTTCTGCAGCCAGGGCAGCCAGTGATGGTTGCTCGCCGCCGGGACGCCGGGGTCGAGAACCTCATCATGATTCGGGGCTCCATGAACAATAATGGCTGTTTTCATCGGGTCTGCGCTGACCTCCATCCTGATTCCGGAAAGATATTATCTCTCATGAATAAGAAGATGCTTGGGAGTAAGATCATTCGGCCCGTGAAGCAAGGACATTTTGCTGCTGGCAGATGCCTCCTGACATCACGCGAGCTTAACGATCCAACAATCTCCTCTACCATGAGAACCACCATGAAGTCGTCCAAGTCGTCCTTGTCTTTTACTTCCTTTCTATCTTCCCGGGGTATGTCCGCTCTCGCTGCGGCAGCGCTCTGCCTGACGGCTCCCCTGCAGTCTCTGGCCGGGGAGAGCACCATGCCCGCGAGCTACAAAGATTACGTCAGCCCGGAGATGGCCGGTAAATATGTCTACACTGAAAACGGCGACTACAGCAAAGCCCTGAGCATTCCCACCTACCAGTGGATGCCAAGCGAAGGCGAGCCCAAAGCGATGGTCCTGGCGATTCACGGCCTCACCCTGCACGGCAGGCGCTTCCGGGTTCTGGCCCGCAGCCTGGCGGTCAATGGTATCGGTGTGGTGGCCATGGACATGAGGGGCTTCGGCGCCAGCTTCTTTTCCGAGGACGGCAAGGAGAAGCCAAAAGACGACGAGCGGACGGCCATCAATCACGGCAAAAGTTATGACGAGATCGTGCAGCTGGCGGAACTAATCAAGAAGGATCACCCGGACAAGAAGCTCCTGGCCCTGGGAGAGAGCCTCGGTTGCACTTTCTGCGTCAAGCTCGCCGGCGAGCATCCCGATCTCGTGTCAGCGATCATCCTCTCCGCCCCGGCAGTGCGGGTCAACCACGACATGTACGCCGGCAAGGGGCAGATCAGGCAGGGCATCAAAGCAGCCGTTCTGCCGAAGCATCAGATGGATCTGGCCGGATTTTTCGGCGAGCTCTGCTCGCAGCGTCCAGAAGTGCAGGCCGAGATGCTGGACGATCCTTTCGTGCGGAAAAAACTTTCCCTGGGATCTCTCATAGGCACGGATCTGTTTGTGGACAAAACCAAGAAATATGCCGAGACCGCCTCGAAAGATCTGGAAGTATTGATTCTGCAGGGCGGCAGGGACGGTTGTGTCTCTCCCACCCATGTGACCGACCTGATGAAAGAAATCCCTTCGGATCACCAGACCCTGGCCTGGCGCGGAGATTTCGGTCACCTGCAGCTCGAGACGGCCTTCATGCGCGCCGAGACTCTCGATGCCCTGGCGAGCTGGCTTTCAATTCACAATGCCGACAACCGGCAAAAGATGACTCTGCTCAAAGAGAGTATCGCCAGTCTCGGGGGCAGCGTGGTCAAATGAGTATCGAGCGCTGATCAAAGGCCAGATAAGAGAGAGAGATTAGAGGGCAGATGCATGGGCAGGGGCCGCAGTATTGAGATCGCCGTTCTATTCTTGTCGCTTTTTTTGGTTTGCTCGGGATACCCGGCTGCCCGGGCGGAAAGCCAGTCAACTGAAAGCCAGTTAGTAGATCGCCCCAGGCGCGAGCTGTTCCCGGTAGTGAAGATCGAAACTCTCGATCCGGCCACCAGGCAGCTCGCCGAAGAGCTCGAGATATGGCCCCTGCTGATCGAGCTCTATAAAGGCAACGCACCGAAGAGTAGGGAGCAATCGCTCCTGCTCCGCAATCAGATCCTGGAGACCATCCTCGAGGCCTATTTCGATGTCGGCAGCGTGAGAGCCGAGGCTTCCAGAGAAGTCACCCGCCTTACTGCTTTGCTCGAGCGTCTATCGTCGAAACGCGACCGGGCGGTGAATCTGAACAATGCCACCAACTTCATCGCTTCGGGGACCCTCAACACGATTGGATCGATTCTCGGATTCTCCGCATCGACTCCGCCGTTTTCGGGGAACCTCAATCAGATGCTATCAGGAGTGGTCTCCACCGGGATGTCCACATACGCACTCAAGCAAAACAATGGTGGCAAGATCAGTCCTGCCGCCGATTCCACCGTTCTGGCAGAGCTTTTCGGGCGACCCACGAGCGCGGCCACCAGCTATCCGGAGAGTGTCTGGCGTTTTCTGCACAGTAAAGCGCCCACCGGCAACGGGCTTACCAGAGCCGAGCTCCTGGAGCAGCACTGGATAAGCCGCAGGCATCTCGAGCCGCACGGATCGCGCCGTGAGAAGCTCAAAATCGACATCGTCTGCGGTCTGCCCACCGGCAAGAACGTCACGATAGACGACCTCTCGGACCAGGTAGCCATGATCACCGATGTCGCCATGGTGGCGGAATTGATGACGCACCATCTCCGGGATCTGATCAGGATGATCGACTCCGATGTGGTGCCCGTATCCGATTCAGGCAAGAGCGGAGGCACGGCGAACTGAGTTGCTATACTGATGGCCGATATGACTGAGGAATTTCTTGAGAATAGAATAGAAGAAGTACGGCTTGTTCTGCAGCGTTTGTGGGACGAGGGCGTGCTGGTCAGGGAACCTTACAAGCGCTTCCTGGGCAGCGAAGCGCGGCCTCTCAATCCACCGCTTACGGAAGAGCAGATAGTCGAATTCGAATCGGCAAATGGGATTGAGCTTCCGGAGGACTATCGGTTGTTCCTGTCGATTGCAGGCGACGGTGGTGCCGGCCCGCATCGCGGGCTCGTTCCCCTGTCATGGCGCAACCCCGAGCCGGCCAACTCCATCAATCTGGCAGAGGTACGCTGCAGCACCGAGTCCGTGCTCTGGTCCTGGTGCCACCTGGTGTGTAAGGGCAAGCATAAAGGCAATCTCATCTATGTCGGCGATACCGCGCCCCAGGCAGGATACTTCGGTGACACGGCTACGGAGTACACCCTGGTGAGACCGGACAGTCCCTGGCAACCCCAGGACTTCATCGGCTGGTACGAAGGTTGGTTGCGCCTGGTCGAGTCGGGGGGAGATACGAGCAGCTATGGGTTCCCCCGCGATCTGGACGATCTGGTGCCAGCGTGCATCATTTATCAGTGCATTGGCTGAGAAGCTGAAATTTCATAATAGCCGGGCTCATAGCTGGTTATACTGTGTCCGTTTTGAGCAAGCGTCAATCGTCGAGGTCCAGGCACTTTCGACCCTTGACATCATGATTCCCCTGCCAGGGGCAAGGACCGGGCCATGACCACAACCAGGGACATAACCATCTTCATCGCCGAGGATCATCCGATTTCTCTCATGGGTCTCAAAATGATGCTCGAGGAGACGGCTCACTTCAAAATCATCGGCGAGGCCGAGGACGGCAGGACCGCCATCGACATGGTCCTGGAGCAGAAGCCCGACATTGTCATGATGGACCTGGGTCTGCCCGAGGTCGACGGCATCGAGGCGACTGCGAGAATCAAGGAGAAACTCCCCGGGACGAGGGTTCTGATCTTCACCGCCGCCGAGGAGACGGATACGATTTTCGGCCCTTAGCGCCGGAGCGGACGGCTATTGCACCAAGAATATCGCCAAGGAGTTGCTGGCTTCTGCCGTGCACTCGGTTATGGAAGGAGCCGCCTGGCTCGACCCGGCCATCGCCCACAAAGTCCTGCGAGCGCAACGAGTCGAAAAGAAAGAAGGAAACCCCGAGCCGGCTCCGGCAGCGGCGGCCCTCACCGACAGCAAGCTTCATCTTCTTGGCCTCATAGAGCAGGGCAAATCTTTCGACGAGATCTCGAAAGATCTGAACATCAACGACTCGCTCGTGAAGGGGCTGCTCAACGAATTGATGAAACAGCTCCAGGGCAATGACGGCACGGTGGTCTCCAGCAAAGTGCAGAGCGGCGGCACCCTTCGCGAGGGGGATCTGGTGGCGGAGCACTACAAGATCGAGGAGCAACTTGGTTTCGGTGGCATGGGCTCGGTGCTCAAAGCCCGGCACACTCAAATAGCCCGCACTGTCGCCATCAAGACCATGCACGAGCACCTGGCCGCCAACGACGGCACCAGGGCGAGGTTTATCAATGAGGCGGAAGCCACCATGAATTTGAGCCACCCGCACCTGGTGAGGATCTTCGATTTCGGTGTCCACAACGAGCGTATTCCATATATGGTCATGGAATATCTCGAGGGCGAGAGCCTCTCGGATCTCCTCGATCGAGTCGAAAAGCTGGATGTGCCCACAGCCTCTCGGATCTTCAAGCAGGTCTGCGACGCGCTCTATGAGGTCCACAAGAATGGAATCGTCCATCGTGACCTCAAACCATCGAACATCATGCTGACTCGAAACGGCAGCGAGTCCAACTATGTCAAACTGGTGGATTTCGGTATCGCCAAGGCCCTGGAGGACACCGGCAAGGCGCTCACCCTCACCGGAGAGGCGATTGGGTCGCCTCCTTATATGAGCCCTGAGCAATGCAGCGGCAGCAAAATCGGTCACCAGAGCGATATCTACTCCCTGGGCTGTGTCATGTACGAGACCTTTACCGGGCTCTGGGCCTTCGGACCCGGCTCTCCCTTCGACATCATGCTCAAGCATATGAACGAGATGCCCTCCAGGGAGCCTTTCTCCGCTGACGGCAATGAAGTCCCCGGGGAGATCGTGGACATAATGTTCAAGATGCTGGCAAAGAATCCGGCAGAAAGACCGTCCTCGGCGCAGGAGGTCGGGCAGGTCCTATCCAGATTCACGAATGAGACATAAAAGGAGCGAATTGAGTCATGGCAGAAAGTCAAACGATGATCCTGGAGTTGCCCAGGGAAAAGATCGATATCGCCCTTGAGGTGAACACCAACCCCGCTCTCTTCATGGATAGAGACGGCAAGATCGTCGCCGCCAACCGGCATCTCCTCAAGCTCTTCGGCTACTCCGCCGGCGAGCTCATCGGCAAGGATATCGAGATCCTGGTGCCCGAGCGCTTCCGGGGCAAGCACGTTCATCACCGCAACGGCTTTTTCGACGATCCGACACCGCGCCGCATGGGCGCCGGCAGAGATCTCACCGGCTTGCGCAGCGACGGCACCGAATTCCCCATAGAAATCGGACTGAGCCCATTCCGGACTCCGGACGGTCCGGTAGCCATGGCTTCGGTGGTCGATATCACCGAGCGGAAGATGCTCGAGTCCATGGTCAAGCGCCAGCAGGAAGACCTGATGGAGCTCTCCACTCCGGTCATTCATCTCTGGGACGGGATTCTGGTACTGCCGGTGGTAGGGACACTGGACAGCGAGCGCAGCCGCTGCATGATGGAGCAATTGCTCGAGGCTCTCTCTACCTCCGGCTGCACCGTGGCAATCATGGACATCTCGGGAGTGCCGACCGTCGATACCCTGGTAGCCCAGCATCTGATGAAGACCATCGATGCCGCCCGGCTCATGGGAGCGGAATGTATCATCAGCGGTATCAGACCCGAAATCGCCAACACTATAGTCCATCTCGGCATCGACCTCTCGCGAGTGCGCACCAAATCAACCATGGCCAGAGCCCTGGCTGACGCTTTCTGTATTCTCGGTCTCAAGGTGATCAAGGGCGACACCGAGCCCAGGCTCGATCGAAAGATCGGACCTCATCCCGGGAACAAGACAGGAGCCTGAGATGAATCCTCTAGGCACGGTAACGCTGCTCAAGCAAGGCGACCTGGTGATCGCGCCGCTCAATAGCGAGCTCGATGATATACAAGCCAGAGAGTTTCAGGATTCGCTCCTCAAGAAAGTCTCCGACGAGGATCTCAGCAGCGTAATAATCGATATCTCCGCTCTCGACTCAATGGATTTGTTCCTGGCGAGAATCATCGTCGAGACGGCTCAAATGGCTCAGCTGATGGACGCCGTTACGGTGTTGGTCGGCATGAAGCCGGCGGTGGCGGTCACCCTGACCGAGATGGGAGTGGTCATGAAAGGTGTGAGAATGGCCACCACCCTCGATATCGCCATGGAGCTTCTCGGCAAAACGGCCGCTCACGGGTAGACTGCAAATGATCGTCAGGGGGCACCAGTCGAAGTCGATAAAGAGCAAGAGCGACCTTGTCGAGGCCCGCAAGCTGATAATGGCCGAGGCAGTGAAAGGAGGCATGAGTTCGACCAGGCAAACCCATCTCCGGACGGCGTCGTCGGAATTGCTCACCAATATGCTCAAATATGCAGGCGGCGGAGACATGCGTATCGAGGTCGTTGAGTATTCCGGCAAACAAGCGATCCGGGTAGTCTTCCGGGATCAGGGTCCCGGTATCGACGACCTGGAGCAGGCTATGAAAGACGGCTACTCCACCGGTGCTACACTCGGAAACGGCTTGTCATCGGTCAAGCGACTGGTGGACAATTTCACCATCGAGACAGAGAAAGACAGGGGAACACAGGCGACGATTCTACAATGGTTCTGACCTACTGCATCAATCACACAAGATTCGCCGTCGACGATCTGAGCTATGTCGGTACGGTCAGGCGCGAGATCAAAGCAATCGGCAAGCTCTGTGGATTCGACGAGACCCAGCTGGACAAGCTCAGCCGGGTCTCCACCGAGCTCGCCACCAATCTGGTCAAGCACGCCGGCAAAGGCGAGATTCTCGCTTCTCCCATTCTGACGCCGGAAGGTCAGGCTATAGATCTGGTAAGCATCGACAGAGGGCCGGGGATAGAGGATACCGAGAATGCTCTGAAGGACGGCTATTCTACCTGTGGCACATATGGTGGCGGACTCGGCGCCATGCAGAGGGTAGCCAGCCGATTCGAGATCAGCTCCGTTCCCGGTAAAGGCACCGCCATATTCCTTAGAGTCCCGGCCTCGCCTCCCAGATCCCGGGGAGCCCGGTCAGCGAAATTCGACGTCGGGGCTCTGTGCACCCCCCATCCCCGGGAATCGGTGAGCGGCGATACCGTCTGCTTCGCTTTCGACGAGACCATGGCATCGGTGCTGGTGGTGGACGCTCTCGGTCACGGTCGGGAAGCCTACGAATCGGCGGCGGCGGCAGCCGAGGTTTTCCGAGCCAATCCCTTCGGGAATCCAGAAAACATGATCGGCACCATGGACCGCAAACTGAGCGGCATGAGAGGCATCGCCCTGGCTCTTGCCTGCTTCGATCTGACCAGGGGAAAAGTGGAGTTTGTCGGGGTGGGCAATATCAATGCCCGCATCTATTCGGGACCGGCGTCCCAGGGTCTCTGCTCGGGGCGGGGAACCGTGGGCGCCAATCCCGGCAGTCTCAAGCTCTACGAATACGACTGGCCAAGGGGATCGGCGATGCTGCTCTTTTCGGATGGTATCACTTCGGATGCCAACATCAAGGATTTCCGGGAGCATTCGGCTCCGATCCTGGCATCGCGCCTTTACTGCGATCACAGGCGTAATACCGACGACGCTACCGTGGTCGTCCTCAAAGACCTGAGAAGTTAGAGGAGCATACACGATGTCTTTCTGTGTCCTCAAGATAGTGGCCAAAGCCGAGCGAGACCTGGTGGTGGTCAGATACAGGGCCAGGCAAATAGCCGGCTTCGTCTTCGATTGTCCGGCGAACCGGGCCCGCATCGTCACGGCAGTCTCGGAAGTGACCCGCAACGCCATCGACTATGCCGGTCAGGGCAATGTCAAATTTTTCCTGGACAATGACGGGCAGAGACAGTTTCTCGAGATCGTCGTCGAAGACAACGGGCCGGGCATCGCCGATGTCGACGCCATTCTCCATCCGCCGGAGCGGAAAGCCTGCCGCGGCGGACTGGCCAGTATCGTGCCGCTGATGGACGATATCGCCATCGACTCCAGACCGGGAGAGGGCACCACGGTGAGGCTCAAGAAATTCATCGAATGCAATTCGACCTGGGTCTGCCAGACCAATATCACCGAATGGAAAAGACGCCTGATCGACGAGTCGCCATTTTCGGTGGTCGACGACCTCGAGCAGCAGAACAAGCAGCTTATCGACACTCTCGATCAACTTGGGAAGGTCAAGGCGAGCCTCGAGGAGAAGACCCAGCAACTGCACCAGGCGAACAAATACAAAGGCGAGTTCCTGGCTAATATGAGCCACGAGATCAGGACTCCCATGAACGCAGTCATCGGTATGAGCAATATCCTCGATCGCACCGAGCTCGATGACGATCAGAAGAAATATGTCCGCCTGATCAAAGAAGCAGGCAAATCGCTGCTCGACATCATCAATGACATCCTCGATTTCTCCAAGATCGAAGCAGGCAAGATCGAGCTCGAGAAGATCGATATAGACGTCTGCGATCTGGTGGAGAGCACCGCCGAGCTTCTGGCCACGCAAGCCCAGGACAAGAGCCTCTCGCTTGTGTCCTGGGTCGATCCGGAGCTGCCCGGGAAAGTGGTGGGCGATCCGGTGAGAATCAGGCAGATCCTGATCAATCTCACCAATAACGCCATCAAATTCACCACCGAAGGCGAAGTCATCGTGAGAGCGCGGGTGAAAGACGATGGCGGCGCTGACGGTATCATCCGGTTCGAGGTGATCGACACCGGTATCGGCCTGTCCGAGAGCCAGCGAGCGAAGTTGTTCAAACCTTTCGTCCAGGCCGACGGCTCCACTACCAGAAAATATGGCGGCACCGGTCTCGGTCTGAGCATCTGCAAACAGCTCGCCGAGCTTATGGGCGGCAGAATAGGCGTCGACAGCGTGGAGAATCGAGGCTCGACGTTCTGGTTCGAGATTCCTTTCGAAGTGGTGGAGCCCGGGCGATCTCCGGAGAGCCGAGAGAGGCTTTTCGCCACCGCTCTGGTCGTGGAGGATCACAGTTTCACCAGAAAAGTCCTCCAGGAGTATCTCGAGTCTTTCGGTATCAAATGCGATACTGCCGAGTCGGCGGAGGACGCCCTGGAGATTATCGCCAGCCACCCGGATCGCAAATACGAGCTCTTCCTTCTTGATTATATGATGGCTGAGATGGACGGTCTCGAGCTCACCAGGGAGATCCGCAAGCTCCCGCGCTTCAAAGACTCCAGTATCGTCTTTCTCACTGCGTTCAACGACGCCGACCTGGGAAAACGGGCTGTGGCGGCCGGAAGCAACGCCTTCCTCACCAAACCGGTGAGACATTCGCAATTGCACGACTGCCTGGCCAGGCTCGCCAGCGGCGATACCCTCGACACCTTCACCGTCCAGACGCCACCCCGTGCCGGCGCCCCGGCGCAAGCGCGGGTAGAAGAGCGTGAAGACAAAACTGAAAGGTTCGCGGTCCTTCTGGCGGAGGACAACCCCACCAATCAGATGGTGGCCTCCATCGAGCTGGAGGGTCTCGGGGTAGATGTGCAGATCGCTCAGGACGGTCAGGAAGCGGTGGATCTTGTCAGTCAATATCGCTACGACCTGATCTTCATGGATTGCCAGATGCCCGGTATGGACGGCTACCAGGCGACCAGAGAGATAAGGAGAATCGAGCAGAAAGAGGGACGCAAGAGACTGCCCATAGTGGCGATGACTGCCAATGCGCTGCCCGGCGATCGCGAGAAGTGCATCAACGCCGGGATGGACGACTATATAACCAAGCCTTTCGACCCGGCGGAGCTCGCCGAAATCGTCAGGAAGTGGTCGCCCGATGCGAAAGCAGAGCCGAAGGCAGTTCCGGGAAATGACTCTCCGGCCCTCGACAGAGAGCAGCTCATGAGCCGTTTCGGCCCGGAGAAGTCGGCCAAGCTTGTGGAGGTGTTCATCACCGACACCAGCAAACGTATGCACAATCTCAAAACTTTCGTAGACACCCTGGATTTCGACAATCTCGCCAGGCAGGCTCATGCCATCAAAGGCGCCTCCTCGATGATCTATGCGACCTCTTTGAGCGAGCGGGCAAGAGACCTGGAAGCGGCTGCCAGAGAGAAGGACGAAGACAGATTGAGGCTGGTGTTCGCCTCCATGCAGGAGGAGTTCGATCGTCTCGAGACCGTGGTCGCCTCCGGATAGCCTGATGGGAACGCCTGATACAGATGGGGCGCAATCGGACGCCGGCGCCGATCAGGCTCTTTCAGCCAGGATTCGCAAAGCCATGGTCGTTCTACGGGGCACACCCCGGGTCCTGAAACTCCTGTGGGAAGCCAGCCCGGCCAGCACCTTCGGGGTAATCGCCCTGAACTGCCTGCTCGGTCTCATTCCCCTGGGTCAGATCGCCCTGGGCAAGATGATTGTGGACACCGTAGCGGCGGCAGCCAGTACCGGCATGGCGCATAATGACAGCTTCTCCTCGGCGATCCAGCAATTGATGCCGCAACTGATACCGATACTAGTTCTGATGGCGGTGCTAAACTTCTTGAATCACTTGTTAGATCCCTCGGTCAGGCTGCTCAATCAGAATCTGGGGGCCCTGCTCACCCGCAAAGTCACCGTCATGATCATGGAGAAGGCCAACAGCCTTGCCGACATATCATTTTTCGACGATCCCAAGTTCTACGACAAGCTCGAGAAAGCCAGGCAGGAGTCCGGGCACCGCCCGATTAGCATGCTCTTCAATCTGGCCCTTATCCTGCGCTCCAGCATGGGTCTGGGCTCCATGCTCCTGGTGCTGCTTCTCTACAATCCCTGGCTTGCCATAGTGGTGACGGCACTGGCGATACCGCACCTGATCGTACAGTTCCAGCATCAGGAAGAGTCCTGGAAACTGAACGACTGGGAAGTGCCCGAAGTCAGGCGGATGCACTACTTCAGCCGGATCGCCACCGACCGCGATACCGCCAAGGAAGTGCGTTTGCTCGGTCTCGGCGATTATTTCATCGGCGAGTACGAGAAAAAATTCAAAGACTTCCACGACCGTCATGCCACCCTCAGGCTCAAGCAGTGGACACGCAATGTATCCCTGGGCTCGATCTCGGCGATCGGCTATATAGGCGCCTGCGCGTATATCGTCTTCGAGGCGGCGGTGTCACGGATAACCCTTGGATCGATGACCCTCTACACGGGGGCGGTCAGCCAGATCGAAGGAGGGCTGCTCTCCATGGTCTGGGGACTTGCCGGGCTATACGAAAGCAATCTCTTTCTGAATCATCTATTCGAGTTCCTCGACGTCCAGCCGGCTATAGCGACCTCTCCCGCGGGCGGCGGCAGACGTGCTCCCGAGCGTATAAACGAGGGCATCGAGCTTCGCAATGTCGGCTTCCGCTATCCGGATAGCGATAAAGCCGTCCTGGAAGACGTGAGCTTCAAGATCCTGCCCGGGCAGACCGTGGCCCTGGTCGGCGAAAACGGCGCCGGCAAGACCACCCTGGTCAAGCTCCTCACCAGGCTCTACGATCCCAGCACCGGTACTGTGCTGGTGGATGGCGTCGATATAAAAGAGCTCGATCTGGAAGACTGGCGCCGCCGGGTGGCGGTGGCATTCCAGGACTTCGGGCGGTATCACCAGAGCGCCCGGGAGAATATCGGCATCGGCGATATCGATCGACTGGCCATGCTCGATGTCATAGAAGCCGCCGCCGATCGATCGGGAGCCCGGGCGGTAGTCGACAAGCTGGATCATGGTTTCGAAACCCTTCTCGGGGCATGGTTCTCCAATAGCGATCGCGGCGCCGACATATCCGGGGGCGAGTGGCAGAAGCTCGCCCTTGCCCGGACCTTCATGAGGGTGCCGCCCGAAGACAAAGACAGGGACAATGCAGACGGAAACAGCAGTAGTGACGATTCGGATAGTCCGCGCCATACCGCCCTTCTGATTCTGGACGAGCCCACCGCCGCTCTCGATGTTCAGTCGGAAGCGGCCCTTTACAGTCGTTTTCACGAGCTCTCCCGGGGGCGCACGGCGCTTCTCATTTCGCACCGGTTCTCCACGGTTCGGATGGCCGATATCATTCTGGTACTGGAAAACGGCAAGATTCTCGAGCAGGGGTCGCATGAAGAGCTCATCGCCCTGGGCGGTCGCTATGCCGAGCTGTACAATATGCAGGCCGAGCGCTATCGCTAGCCTCTAAGTGCTTTCTAGAGTGAGCAATTGGTCAATCGCTCCTCGATAGCTCTCAGGGCATCGAGGGCGGTCATGCGAAGCGATATCGCCCCTTCCGGTACCTGAAAGTCGCGAGGATTGACCCGAATGAGCTTGTTCGACCGGCGCTGGCATTCGTAACGCACCGTAGGAATGGCCGTGCCTGCACCGAACTCGATGGCAACCACCCTGCCGCGGCTTACCCGGGCAAGCCACTTCTGGTAGTTTGTCTCCTGGGCCGATGTACGTCTGGGATTCCAGGCGAAATCGCCGAACATGAGGACATTCGGTCTGGCCATGCCGCCACAGGCGGGACAGGTCGGCAAGGGACCGCGAGCCCGGAAAGTCTCCCGGTCGACCTCGATCTCGATTCCGTGAGCCGACCAGATCTCGATACTGCCGCACCGGGGTGCGCATTGCAGATGGTGCAGGGATCCATGACACTCGACGAGGCGCTCCTCGTCAAAGCCGGCCTTCTGAAACTGCCCGTCGACATTGCTGGTGTACACGAAATGGTCCCTGGAGAATTTCTGGATGAGACGGCGAATTATCTGGAACCCTTCGTGGGGAACTGTATCGCGATAGAGGTTCAGGCGGTGACCGTAAAAGCCCCAGGCTTGCCCGGGATCCTCGGCAAAAGTCCCGGCATTGGCCACCTGGGCGAAGGTCCGGCCCTGAAAAGGCGGATAAGCTCTCCAGAAGCCGTCGCTCCCGCGGAAATCAGGCAGACCGGAGTCCACTCCCATACCGGCACCGGCGCCGATCAAGAGGGCGTCGGCATTCTCTATAGCCCGGGCAGCTTCTTCTATGCTCGCTTCCTGCATACTCGCATCTTATCGCGGGTCTCAAACAAGCGGACATTTTTTCGAGACGGTTGTAAAGTGTTTTAATTCTCAATGATTGAACGAGTCATTGTCCGGGACACCGGTCCATCGACCGGTTGTCTGGCGGGCAGAAAAGTCGGTACGGTCCAGGTTCCATTTGCTGAATCGCGAGCCGGCCAGAATAAATGCCGAGGCCCTGGTGCCTGCGATATCTTCCCTGGAAGGGCACCACCTTCCCCTGATATCGGCGTACGGAAGGCGAGTGCTGACCGGCTGAAGATCATCTTCCGAGATGATTTCGCCCTGCCAGATATCGCGCCTGGCGTAGAAAACATCGATGACCTCGTAGTCAGGACCGACCCATTTCCTGTCGTCACCGCCCTGATAGAGAATCTGGTCTCTGGTCACCGGTGCCTCGGAGATCCATTTGCCGAGATCTTTTCTTGTGTCGGGCACAAAAACGAATACGGCAATTACCAGAATGGCTATTATGGCGACTATTCTCTTCACGAAAGAGGATTGTACACCATCGTGATTAGCGGTGACCGTTCTCGAGCGGGTAGATCACCGAGTAATCCCAGTGGTCATGAGACATGACGCCCGGCTGTTGCAGATAAACGCTCTCCTTGAGCGCTCCCACGGCGTTTCCTTCCGTCTTTACCGCTACCGGTCTTCTTATGTCGGAGGTCAGCCCCAGGAGCCGCTCTTCCAGCCTGACATGATTCATGGTGGCAACCTGGCCCGGATATCTGTCTTTGAGGATGGTGCCGGCAGTCGTATAGGTATCGTTGGCCGTCCCTTCCATATTTGCCAGGTGCATTGCTCCCAGCCAGGCGACGACTTTGTTTTTCGGATCGCTTTCGAGAATCTCGCCTATGGCTCCAGCCATGTGAGGATCCCGCTTCGACCACCGGCCTTCCCAGGGTTTGGGCAGATCCACCGGGACCACTTTCATGCCGGCATCTCGGGCCGCTGTCACCAGATTCCTGAAGTCTTCGGTGTTCCAGAAGCCGGTGAGCATGCCGTCGGGTATCTTTCCTGTTCTTTCGAACTCATCATAGAGGGGCTTGAGATTGGCAGGCATCTCCACCGCCAGATGAGTGGCGCCGGCGGCTTTCAGGCGCTCGATCACCTGGTTGCCTGTGGCGCGGAAATGGCTGCCCCCTTCGTGATACTCGCCCATCCCCAGGACGCGATGGCTGCCCATCAGCTCCACCGATGTGTCCGCGGGGCTCGTGCCGTATCGATTGATGTCTCGCCTGACAGCGGAGGCGGTCTCGTGGTCGGGGAGATTGAGCTTTTCTTTGAATCTCGAGAGGGCCTCTCCGGATAGCTCCGGAAGGGGCTTCTCGCTTGTCCTGTCCGACACTGGTCTCGGTCCCCAGCAATCGCTCAGGCAGGAGGCGAGCCAGTCATTGCCCTGCCGACCGCCCCTGTCGTCCGTACCGTCATGAGCCTGGAGTGCCGGTATGTATTCTCGCGCCGGTACCGGTGAACTGCTGTCTGATCTGGTCATAAAAACGCCTCGCCGTCAACAATATCAATAGTAGGCGAGGACAATGACCGGAACGTGACCTCAGGTGAGAGCCTTGAGAATCTCCACCACCAGGTCCTGAAGGGGGATTACGGTGGCGATCAGGGGCAGAGCCGGGAGACATGTGGCGACGACGAACAGGATCACGAATTGATGGTCGAAAACCACCGGACGCATGGTTAGCACCGTGCTGAAACTGCTATTCAGGTCGGCAAGAGAAGAGGGATCGAGGCTGGCCAGAATTGACTCCTCTTTATCGCCGCGTTTGCGCAACCACTTGCCTGCGAATTTGTCGCTGAGCTCATGGCAGAGAGCGCCGTAGGAGATTATTCCATCGAGCCTGGTTCGCAGAAGAGTAGGAGAAAATACCAGAAGCGGACCCACGAAGAAAAGCAGGATCACACCCAGAAAAACGAGTCCGAGACGGTAGAAAGACTCCAGCTCCTGATGAGTGTGCTGGACTAATTGAGCCACCACGCTCGCATCGGCTGCGGCGATGGCGAAGGCCGCCAGGCAGAATTGCGAGTGGGCAGCGCTTACGAAGCTCAAGCCACCGGCTCTGTCAGGATGGGTGGCGTACAACTTGAGACGAAATCTCGAGGCACGCCAGAGGAAATAAATCCAGAGAATATAATCGACTGTCCAGCTCATTACCACGAATCGGAAAAGCGGCTGGCTCACGAAAGTGTTCCAGAATCCCGGTCTGCTCAGGGCAGCGACTCCGCCGGCAATGCCGGTCTGCCAGCTCGAGACCTCGATGTTCATGCTGTAGCTCTTGAGAAAGAAAGAGGAGGCGATACAGACGACGAGTATGACCAGGTCGACCAGCGCAGAGCCACGGATCTGGAAAATCCTGCGCAGCATTTTCTTGAAAGCCTCGATTTCATCCTTATCAACGAGCTCGAGAAAGCGGAGAACGGCTTTCACCAGCCAGGGCCTGGTCAGTCTGTCTGATAGTATCAAAATCGGTGCGGCTATCAGATAGCGGGAGAGTGTGATCAGATCCTCGTGAAGAGGCATATCGACCAGACCGCCGGTCTCGAATCCGTCGATTACCGAAAGAACCAGAATCGGGACGAAGGTCACAGCGATAAAGAGAAGAGCGCTGCCCAGAACAGCATTATCGTGGGTCCTGGCAAGATTCAAGCGCATGACCAACCTGGTGAGGATGCTGCCGGGCACCTCGAGATGGTCGGTCAAATTGTCACTCTGCTCTTCTGTCAAAGCTCGCTCTGCTCGAATTCAAAGCCTGCTGGAAAGACTTCGAGCATAATAGAACCGTGCTTCTTATATCAAGCTGTTTTCCTTATCGGACTGGCGCTGCCCGGACAGCTCGAACAGCCGGTCGGCAAAGTCGAGAATTTTCTCGGACATCGAGATCTTTTCTCGCCAGCCTTCCGGAATCCCGGAAAGACCGTAAAAGGCGCCGGCGAGCTGCCCGTAGATAGCACCTGTGGTATCAGCATCATCGCCGAGATTGACGGCGAGAAGAGCGCCCTCTTCGAAAGTGGAGGAATTATAAAAAGCCCAGAGCGCCGCCTCGAGAGATCTGGGGGCATATCCGGTGCCTGCGATCTGGTCTGAATCCTTCGGGAGCCGGTAAGATCCGTTTGCAACCCGGGCGATGTCCTCGGCCAGTGGATTCGCTTGCCAGTATTCTTTCGGCACCACAGGCGGCTCCGGCAAAAGCAGGTCTTCCTTCGAGACTCCGGTCAGGGCGCCGATAATAAGCGCGCCCAGATAACGGCAGGCATCCCGGCAGACGATATGGGCATGGGTGGTGCGCGAGCTTTCGGCGCACATCTGAAGGGCTTGCTCGGGGCTCGAGCAGAAAAACATGGGCACCGGCGCCAGGCGCATCATCGAGCCGTTGGCCTGGCTCGAGCGAGCGTCGCTGCCGGAGTATGGTTCGCCTGTCATCTCGAAACTCTTAAGTGCGTTGGCTGTTGTCCTCCCGATATCGAAGCACCAGCCCAGGGGGCTGAGATAACCGTCATTCATCCACATGCAATAGCGGCGCATCTGATCGGCGGCGTCGAACTTCTTGCGTAAAATGAGACTCTCGGCCAGGCAGAGGGCCATGGAAGTGTCATCGGTCCACTGCCCCGCCTGTAGCTGGAAAGGGCCACCGCCCACAAGATCTTCTACAGGCTTGAAAGTCCCTGGCGGTGCAAACTCCAGTGTTGTGCCCAGGGCATCACCGGTAGCCAGTCCCATGAGGCAACCTCTGAATCGGTTCTTCCTGTCCATGCTCACTTTTTATGACCTTTCTTGAGTCTGATCTCGTCCGTGTCATCTTTATACTTGAAATTTTTCCCGAGTCGAGAGGCGAGAAGGAGACGTTCTTCCTCCGATAGACCGATACACTCTCGAATTTTAATGACTTCGAGCCCGTGGATGCTCCTTAGGATACCGATCGAGCGCCCGGTTATCCCTGAGTTCTGTCCCAGGTTGAGCTCCTTCAGAGAGGCATTTTCGAGACCGGCCAGACTATCATCGTCCAGGTATGAGTCCGAAATCTCGAGTGCCTTGAGCTTTTTCAGAAGCTTCAGTTTGGAAAGATTTTCGGCATCGAGACCCGAGCAATCCTTGAGGCATAGCATCTCGAGAGTTGCTATAACCGCGATCCCGTCGAACATTTTGTCGCTGAGAGCACACTTCACGATTTCGAGGGTCCGGAGACCATCCAGATCTTTCAGACCCGAGCCGTCCAGGGAATCGACCTGCTCGATCTCCAATCGCCTGAGGGCGGGCAGGCGCTTCAAATCCCTCAAGTAACGATCTTCGATGGGGCCTGCGCCGATCCTCACTTTCCAGACTTTATCGAGGCCCTTCAAATCCTTGAAGCCACTGCCGGTAATCGGAGAATACTTGAAATCGATGAACTCGACATTCTTGAACTGATTGCAGAGCTTCACCTCGCTGTCGTCGCGGCATCTGGCGATCAATGTCGCCGGAGCGTATTTTGACGGCCGGACACCAAAGGGCGGATCGGAACCGTCTCTGATACTATTCTTCTCTTCGAGACTTGTCGAAACCTTGGAGCCATCGCCGGATAGAGCATTGACGTTGTCTCGCTTCTTCTTCTCACCATCAGGCGGTATCTCCCTTTTCCCCAGCGAGAAAGTCCAGACAATGAGCCCGACAAGAACTATTGCCGTTACCAACAGAGCCACCGGAGCCGCCCTCCAGCCTGTTGCTCCAGATTTATCGGCGGGCTCTGATACCGACTGCTCTTCTCTTGCCTGAGGACCGGCGTCCAGAGCTGCAAGAAGCTCTGTCATCGACTGAAAGCGGTCTCCAGGCGATTTGGCCAGACACTTCATGATCACCGAATCGAGCCAGTCCGGCACTGCCATGGACGTGGCCGCAGAAACCGGTTCCGGTACCGTCGACTCGTGCATGGCTATGGTCTCGAGGGCCGTCGCCCCTTTCAGAGGTGGTCTATGGGCAAGCGCCTCATACATGACACAGCCGAGGGCGTAAACGTCCGAGCGCTCATCTACCTCTGCGCCTCTGCCTTGCTCGGGAGCCATATAGAGCGGGCTGCCGATAATCTCGCCCTCGGCGGTAATACCACCATCACTCTGGAGGTGCTTGGCTATGCCGAAATCGACGACCTTGGCTTGATAGTCACCGTTATCGAGCCTGCAGACAATTATGTTGGAGGGCTTCAGATCTCGATGCAGGATCTTCTTCTGGTGCGCATGCCTCACCCCCTCACAAACATCCCTGAAAAGCTCGATGAGCTGATCGACATTAAGGTGTCCGGATTTGCAGGCAGAGGAGAAAAGCTCTCCATCGAGATACTCCATCACCATATACGGCTTCATATCCGGTGCTATCCCGAAATCGAGCACCTGAACGAGATTAGGATGGTTGAGCTGGGCCGTTGCCCGGGCCTCCATCTGGAAACGCATGGCTGCCTGCTCCGAGACCGATCTCGAAAGCAGCTTTACAGCGACTATTTTGTCGAGGACGCGGTCACGTGTCTCGAGCACGACTCCCATGCCGCCCTCACCGAGCTTCGAGAGTATCTCGTAGCGATCGTTGAAGAGCTCACCGACCTGGAGCCGGCTCATAAATCGAACTTCTGTCCCAGGAACTCTATAAAACCTCCGGCCGGCAACTGCAATCCACTGAGAGCGTCTCGGATGCACGGACCGAGGCTGCCGGCGTCCTCGGTGATGATTGTCCACTCATAGGCTACCCCCTGCACCGACGATGAGGTCTCGCTCGAGATCTGCGCAACTGCCTGGCGTTTCGCCTCATTGATACAGGCTTTTATCGGTCCAATCTTGATACCGTCGGTATGGTTGATATAGATACGAACAGGGGATCCCCGGGGATGGAAAACCGCCTCGAAAACAGCGGCATCCGCCTCATCTATGTTCACCGGAGTCAGGGCTTTCCCCAGGGCTTCGAAAAAGTTGTTTCCCGATTCCAGGGGGTAGCCTGACTGACTCGAACGAGCACTGGAAGATCGCCTTTCCGGCTGTATTCTCGAAGCCATCTCGCTGGTCAATGCGCTTCCTGCCAAGATCGCTTCCACGTCCCGGGGATCCAGATGCTCTGCGCCATAATGCTCTCTTACCCAATCCGTGCACTCATCCACGCTCATAAAGAGCGTCGAGAAAAGATCGCCGGAAAGATCAGGATCACCGGGCACATCATCGCCCACCGGCCAGGCGAACTTGCCTCTTTCCCATGGTCCACCTGGCAGGCGCCAGATGACTGTGGTCGGCGACTCTATGCCACCATCACTGCTGAGACAAAACGGCAGCAATGCTTCAGGAACGCCGTCGAGCAAACCCGGAAAGCACTGAACTCCATCCACCTCTTGCGGCTCGAACGGTGCATCGCCGTAAGGGCTCATATAGGACTCGTGAGCGAAGCCCTTGATTAGAGTCCCACCATCGCAGAAAAACACATTGACTATGTCGCCGCACCCGTTGTTCTGGATTGCGACTTCCACGCCGGGCGACCACTCGGGGAGAAAGGCGAACTCACACGAGAAGCATTTCAGCAGCGAGTCTAAAACAGAAAGGCCAATCAGCCGCTGTCTCAATTGCAGCGGATCGGGAATTGCCGAGAGGTCTCTCGATGTGATCACAGAGCCTTCCCCTTAAGAGCCGGCAAACAATGATAGCAGGTGTCTATGCCTGACGACTGCCAATCCGAAGAGGGTTGTCAGCAGAAATGTTCTGCAGTCAGTTGCAGCGTTGTACCAGCTACCGTCATGGTGCAATAATGTCAAAGGAGTCTCAAATGGTGCCCCTTGTTTTTGTCAAGAAGAAGGTCGGTCACCGTGACTGAGTCGGATGAGATTGTTCGTTTGGCAGAAAAAGCCGTCAGGGAAGCGGAGTTGGAACATGGTCCCGAGAGCCTCGAAGTGGCGCACAGGCTGGACACGCTGGTGCTGCTTCTCAAATCACGACCTGACCGTGCTTGGGAAGCAAAAGAGATTGAAGAGCGAATCAGAGTCATCAAGTCCGTCCTGACGGACCAGAGCTACGAGTCCGTAGATCGCCTCTCCCTCGATGAGATCTCATCCGCCAGAAGGCGAGCTAAGAGTACCGTCGAAGACTGCCATGACGAAGGTCGGACCGAGACCTCCCTGTCCAGGCTGGCTAGAAGCAGAAAACGTCAGCCATACGACGAACAGAAGGAAAAACTCGCCGAGTTCAAGCGGCTTCTGAATGCCGCCGAAAGAGAGAGTCAGAACCACAATTTCGAAGGCGCCGAATCGCTATTTGTTTTCGCGAGAGCGCAGTCGGAAACGCTCGGCGATCTCCAGAAAGCCGCTGCTCTGAGAAGCTATTCCGAGCATTTGAAGCGAAGCAAGAATCGTTTGCTCGAGGCCGCGAACATGAGTGCTCAGGCGGATCTTCTCGATGGGGGCAGCGGTACTTTCGAGGCTCGGGATAAAGTGAAGGAAACCGCGCTCAGGGAATCGAGAGTGACTTTATACTTTCTGCTCGGGGTCGTACTTCCTGGATCGTCTCACTTCGCGCTCGGGAAATTCAAGCGTGGCACGGCGTTGTTCTTTTTCTGGCTTGTCATGACATGCCTGGGAGGCGTTACTTATAGCGGTATCGTATATTTGATCATCTGGGCTGACCTGTTCAATCTTCTTAGCGGACGAAAGAACCTGCTGGATATGATCTTCACTGATCAGTCCGCGACTGTCAGAGCCGCTGTCCTGGCGCTCTGCCTGGCTGCTCCGATCAGCGCTTCGCTGCTTTCGCCAAGACCCGCCAATCCGGTTGCCAGCAAGAGAGTCAACTCTGCCCACGCAGAAGTCCACAAAGATGTAGCAGAAGCTCTGGAGTGCCTGAGAAAGGGAGATAGCGAGTCGGCTCGAACCAAAATCGAGAAAGCCTATTCGAAAGCAAGGGGCACCGGGAACAGCAAATTGATAGACTCAGTCGACGCAACTCGATCGTATATCCATTCAATGTGAAAGTCACGAACGCATGATTAATTCGAGTCGTCTTCGATGAAAAGCCAACGCCACCGTTTTCACGGCAGGAATCGCCTCACCCTTGCTGGCAGCCCACTAAAGAGCCTGGATGACCTGCTCGACTTCATCCAGGTGCTTGAGCCGTTTTTCGATCAGTTGGGATGGTAGCTGCTCGTTCTTCCTCAGATGGTGCTCGTAAGCCATGCTCGATAGCAACCAGGCGAGGTTGCCGGCAAGGGTCAGACCGGCACCGACAGTGCCGGCAACGGCGCCCTTATAGTTGAGGTCGAGCTGCTTTCGCACTCTTCCTGGATAATCATAGTAAGCGAGAGTGCCCAGAATACCCTGGGTCATGAGCAGCCCCCCGATAGGCGGAGCCATGATATTGGTCTCCAGGGCGACTTTGTTGAGGCGGCGGATTGTTCTCACCTCGCTGTCCAGCTGCTTGTCGAAAAGGTCCCGGCTGGTCTCGTACAGTCCGTACCTGCTCCCGGCTGAAAGCGCCGGAACCAGGGTGCCATGGGCATCGGGAAGCAGCTCCTGGAGAGCCTTGAGCTTGGCGTCGAAGTCAGACTTCTGCTTGTCCTCCGGAGATAGATCCGCATTTTTCAGCTCTCTGTCCGCCTTTTTCTTCAGCACCCAGGCGGAAGCGTGAGCGATACCGGGAGTGAGCATCGCCATGCCACCAGTGACGATGAAAAGTATATTGCTGGTGCCTGTGTATCGCGGATGCGTCAGGGACTGTGAACCGATACCGGCGGCGATGGCGCCCACGGTATTATAAGCGGCATTGAGAGTAAAGAAGGAATTCTGGAAGACTTTTGTCCGGCGATTGTCCGCATAGAAATGAGCGAACTCGTTGACGAATGATCGCCGCATCTCGTCGAACACCTCGCTTTCGGCAAGTGCTCTTTTGTAGTCGGGGTGGTCTTTGTTGGCCTCCACCAGAGCCTTTCGCTGAGCCAGCAAGCGATCTAGCTTCTCGAGCCTCTCCACCACGAAGCGCCGGGCCGCCCCGGAGCCGTAACCGGCGCTGGTGCGTTTCAATCCGTTGATCAGATTGGTAGACAGCTCCAGGGTCGAGCCCGAAGCCGTGATGATGGAAGTGATCATGGCGGCGTTCAGACCATTCTCCAGGGCGGTCTTGCTGACTGTGAGCGGGCGTTTGCGCCCCTGTCCCAATTGCTTGACAGCGGTTATCTCGTAGGCCAGGAGTCCGGCGGCACCGGTCTCCTGAGTCAGGAAAAATCGCAATCGGCGAAATTTCGGGTCCTTGAGAGTATGCCGTCTGTACTCCAGGCTGAAACGCTCCAGCTCGACACCGCTTAGCAGGACCTCTCTGGTCAGGCGTGAATAGGTGCTCGCGAAGTCGTCGCTCTGGGCAATCAGAGCGGTGCCGGGCCGGCTGGAGTCACCGCCTTCGGCGCCATCGTCCTGGAGCTCAGAAGCAATAGCCGGGGGACAAGCCAGATTGACAAGGGCTGCCAGAGAAGAAATGGCTGCGACACTTGTCTTTCTCCTGTAGTAACGCACTGGGGTTTCCTGATTGATGAGAGCAACGCCGAAAAGGTGATCCTATCATGTCATTTTATGTCATGATGGACCTCCCGATTCGCGGTTACCTAAAGGTGATCGCTTATGCTCCGGGCTGAATTTGAGCACTGCTTCACTTCTGAGCAAGCAGACGCCGGGGGCTCGACTCTCGCGGAGATTGCCCCTCGAAAGCTCCTCGAGGAGGACCTTGAGACTTACCGGCTCGGCTGTCCTGCGCCTGACCAGGCGTCTCTTTCTAGCCGGTCTCAGCCCGCTGCCTCCCCAGCAGAACTCATAACCGTCATACTCCTGCCATTCGGACAACTCCAGGGGAAACCGCCTGCGCAGATCGACTACCGCCAGAAGCCTCTCTCTGAAAGAGTCAGGCGAAGCGCCTCGACGCGATTCGATGCCCCGGCAGCGCGAGCAGATACCTGTCCAGCGGTTGCTTCCTGAAAGAGGCGAGCCTCCGAAGCAGGTGATATAGACCGCCGCCCCGCATACCGGGCAGGCTTCTCGCAACCATCCATCGCGCCAGCCAGCGAGAAGATAGCCCAGAGGCAGGGGGCCGTCCCCTCCCAGGTATGGCCAAGAACACCAGGCGAAGCCGGGGGAGCAGAAGAAATATTCCGATATTCGAAGAATCTCGTCCCGGTGATCGAGAACAAGCTCCAGATTCGAGGCGAAAAGCCCGAGCTCGGACTCTCCTTCCGCCCTCGTTATATCCGTACCCGACGAATCGGGCGAATACCCGTATGAATGAACAACCATGTCCGCACCTCGCTTTAGCTGAATTCTTTAAGCGCCCGCAAGCTGAGAATCTCAAATCGGCGCTGACCTCAGCTTAACACAGTTCTTGTGATATTCGCGGGTCCTAGAGCCTCAGGGAGCTGTTCGGTCCACCGGGAAAAAGCTGCAATAGAAAATAGTAATCGTAGGACCCGCTTGCCGGATCGGAGCTGCGCTCGTACCAGGACTTCGAGTCGGGGTTGGCTCCCCCCAGGACCGCCGGCTCGATGAGATCGGCGAGATATCCGTATGACTTCGCCTCTTCCTTTTTGCTCATCTTCTCGAGGACCCTCGCCCGCAAGGTAAGGGCATAACGATCAGGGCTATAAAACCGCTCCGCCTCCCAGATCTCTTTGAGCGAAGACCCGTACTGGCCTTTCTGAAAATACGCCAGGGCCCGGGCATAATGCAGCCGCGACTTTACTCCCTGATCAGAAGGCCAGAGCCTGGCGCACTCCTCGAATATCTCGACAGCCCCGGCGCTATCGCCGGAATGAAGGAAGCATGCGGCCTGACCGTAGAGAATCCGGATATCATCAGCCTTGAGCCTTCGAGCATGATCGAAAGCCTCCAGAGCCTCATCGAAATGCCCGATGGCTCTCAGAAAGCTGCCTTTCTGCAACCAGTACTCCGGACCTGTATCCGGGGCGATATTGAGAGCCTGGACTTCTTTGAGAGCAGCGGCCGCCTTCTCGACTTGCCCGGCGGCCGTGCTTGCCTGGTATATCTCTGCGCAAACCGAGTTTCGCAAACCGGTCTCTGTCTGCTCCCTGGCGCGATCGTAGGCGACAACCGCCTGGTCGAACCGCTTCTCCAGCACAAGAGCCCGGGCGAGATTCAAGTTGAGGGCGCCGACAAGGGCGCCCCTGCGGATCGCGTGCTCCCTGTCCTGCCCCTGCTTGCCAATTTGCTTTTCAGTCTCGACCCTGGCGCAGGCTTCAAGACCCTTCTCGAAATCATTGACGGCCTCTCTATATTCATTGACCGCGAGAAGAGCGCTGCCCCTGCCGAAATACAACCTGGCAAGCCCGCAGCAAGAAGCATTCACCATGGAAAGAGGCAGATTTCTCAGAGCCACGGTCTTTTCGATGTGCCTGTCGTAAGTGAGCTTGACCTGATCGAAAAGGCTGCCGATCTCCTGGGCGTCTTCTCGCTCTTTGGCCGCGTCCCAGAATCGACGAATGAGTTCCCAGTCCTCACTGGTCGGATTCCAGGTCTCGACGGAGGCGACTCTATCGACAGCCGAATCGCATCCAGCAAACAGTGGAAAGATGGCGACCATGAGAAGCAGGCAAAGAATCGAGCGCATGCTTAATTGCCTCCGGAGAGCATTGGGACCAGCTTCAAAGCCGGGGGCTCAGGGCAGGATAGCAGGTGACACCGCCGGGGAATCCGGAAGTGACACCGGGGATGGAGACTTTTGTCGGGTCCCAGCCATGGCGAGAGAGCTCCTCGGACATCCAGAAGCCGATGGTGTTCGAGAGCAGTTGAGTATTGTCGCCCAGAGAGTATTTCATACGGATCATGAAATCATCGATTGCATCAGGCGAAGAGTAGTCCCTGTCACCGGGAAGCGCCGGGCGATCGGGGACGACAATCGTGGCGATATTCTTGAAACAGCCGCTCAAAGCCACTCTCGGCCGGGCGTACTGGTGATACCAGACCTTTCTGGTATAGAAGTCGAAGTCCTCCTGAGACATCTCAGCCTGACCAGCCGATGCGCGAATCCCGGCATAGGGAGTGAAGAATATCCGGGAATCCGGAAGCTTTCCTCCCGACACCAGTCTCAGGAATTGATAGAGATGATTGCTGCCTTTCGTGAGACCTCCACCATAATTGGTACCAGCATGAAACTGGATCAGCACCCTGGCCATCGACCAGTCGATCGGCTTGTCGCGCAGCTCGAGATAAGCATTGTAATAGTCGCTCAGTGCCACCATGGCGAACGTGCCCACCATGACGTTCTTGAAAGGAATGGGGAACTTATCGGAGCAAGCGTTATAGAAATCGCGGTACACCGAATCGGCGGTGAACTCTTTTCCGTCATCGTCGAGCACCGACTGTATATAGCTTCCTGCCATATTGCAGCCGTAGTCGAGCATGTCGATCACCTGCCGCCTCTTGATCTTCATGGCAAGGGAGCTCGTCTGGTCGAGCCAGTGATTTTCTGTTACGGCGTTGGTCTGGCGGACAGCTTTCAAGTCCTCAAGGAGCTTTGCCAGCCCTTCCTTCCAGTAAGGATTACCCAGCTCTTTGAGATTGGCCAGATAGGCCACCGCGGGACCGACGTGCGACACCGCCGTCATCTCGTAAAATCCGCTTGCCGGGTCTTCGGAGCGCAGGCTGATTCTGGCGCTGAGCTTACGGGTCTCGTGGTCGTAGACATAGATGCCGGACTCGATGACCAGCACCAGGGGGCCGGCCTGACTCATCTGCTCTTTCTGCTCCAGGGCATCAGCGAGCTCCTGCCCGATGGTCCTGGCGCTGCCGTCATGGACACCGGTGAAGTCGTGGTAGAGGTCCATGAAAGGCTGCGGGGCAGCTTCAGCTCCCGTCCAGGAGCAAGCCAGGAGAGTCGCGAGCAATACTGGAAGCCGCTTTGTGCCCATTTGCGGGACTCCTTCTTTGATGATCCCGGCTATAGTATCAGGGATCTTGCCAGAGCCGCTTCCCCGTGAGCCACCAGCCCCTCGATGGAGGCGAATGCGGCGGTTTCCCTGGCGAGCCCGGGGGCGCCGGTGGGTACCGATATGAACGACTGCGGGCGCAAGAAAGTGAGCGGGCTTAGACAGCCCTGGAACCTCGCTGTCTGTCCAGTGGGAAGCGTATGATTCGGTCCCGCCATATAGTCGCCGAAAGCCACCGTGGATCCGTATCCCTTGAAAAGGGCGCCATAATTGTCGAGATAAGGAAGCAGCTCGTCAGGATTCTCGACGAGCAGAAGCAGGTGCTCCGGCGCGATTTCGCCGGCCGCTCGACAACACTGCTCCAGAGAATCGAGCACGACGATAGCGCTTTTCTCGATGGATTCTTCGATATAGTCTGGCAAGCCCCGCTGCCGGATTCTTCTCGATAGCGCATCGGCCACCGCCCCAGCAAGGGCGGCACTGGGAGTGAGCAGGTATGCCAGGGCATCGGGAGCGTGCTCCGCCTGGGAAAGCAGGTCGAGTGCCGCCCACTCGGGATCGACACCATCGTCTGCGATGGCACAGATCTCGCTTGGTCCGGCAAGCATGTCGATACCAACCACCCCCTGGAGTTGTCTCTTCGCTTCGGTGACAAAAGCATTGCCGGGCCCGACGATCATATCGACCGGTTCGACAGTGGCGGTACCAAAGGCGGCGGCAGCAACCGCCTGGGCGCCGCCTATCTGATAGAACTCATTGACTCCGGCGAGGGAGCCGGCAAAAACAATCTCGGGCCTAATATCCGGGCAGAAAATGCAGACTTCCTCGACCCCGGCCACCCTGGCGGTGATGGCTGTCATCAGAGCTGTCGAGGGGAGCGGGTGGCGCCCGGCAGGAACATAGCAGGCCGCCCGTTTGACCGGGCGGTAATTTATGCCCACCTCGAAGTCGCCATAGTCGAGCCGCACCGGGGCGATACTGCCGGCAATGGCTTCGGCGAATGCCCGTATTCGGAAAGCGGCGGTCTCGATCACCTGCTTGTTTTCGGGGCTCACCAGCGCCATCGAAGACTCGATCTCTCCGGAGCCCAGCTTCGATGATCGCCTGTCCGGATCGCCATAGAGCGAAGCAAGCTCTCTCAGGGCTTCGTCCCCGTCTCTTCGGACCATTTCTATGATCGCCCCTACCTTGCTTGCTACGCCGGCGGCGTCCGGAGCCGCCTTGCCCCGCTCGGACAGGCTGCGGACAAAGGAACGCGCATCGTCACCCCGAACAACCTTTATAAATGTCATCGAATTTACTCCCTGAGTCCCTGATATTTGCCTAGCAGCCATTGCGCCCGGCGAGCTCGCCGACGATGTCCTCCCACTCGATCCCCTCGCTTGCCGCGAGGACCGAGACAAAATAGAGCAGGTCCGCGATTTCCCAGCGGAGGTTATCTCTGGACGAGTAGGAAACCACTTCGTATGCCTCTTCCATGATTTTCCGGCGCAACTTATCCCGATCGGCAAGGAGCTGGCGGGTATATGATGGTTTGCCGCTGCCACCAGTCTCGGCCGGGCGCCTGGCTCTGTCTTTGATAAGCTCGAAAAGCGCCGCCAGATCGAAGTCTCTGCCGGTGCCGGTATTGAAACAGGAATAGCTACCCCTGTGGCAAGCCGGGCCTGCCTGCTCCACGGTGAAAACTATAGTGTCGCGGTCGCAGTCGCAACGGCAGGACAAAAGAGTCTGGACATTGCCGGAGCTCTCGCCTTTGCGCCAGATCTCCTGTCTCGACCGGCTGAAATAGACTCCCCGCCCTTCAGAAAGAGCAAGGGACAGAGACTCTCTCGAGCTGTATGCCACCATCAGGAGATTGCCATAGCGGTCTCTGACCACAGTCGGTATAAGACCGGCGTCATCGAAGCAAAGGCCGTTCAAAACGGCCTCGCCCAGATCGAGCCTGCCTGTATAAAGCGCCATGCCCACCTGGACGTCGACACCCATGGCATCGAGGCTGACCGCCTCCTGGGTGTCCCGGACTCCACCGGCAATGGTGAGGGGAAGCTCGATGGCATCTCTGAGCTCGGCCACCGCCCCGGCATCGACCCCGGTAAGCGAACCCTCACTCTCCACAAATGTGCTCAGGAAGCCGCTGCAATAAGGGCTCAACCGGCGAGCCCTCTCAATAACCGATTCGCCGGTGGCGGTGGTCCAGGCATTGTCGACTACCTTGTTGTCGATCTGATCGAGTGCCACCATGACCCGCCCGGCAGGCAGTCTGCTCAGGAATTCCGGCTCGGCGGCGGTGCCGATGATCACCCGGCGTGCCCCGGCTTTGAGGATATCCCGGACGCTCTCCTCGTCTCTGAGCCCGCCCCCGACCCTGACATCGGCGTTGCGGCAGATCTCTCTCACGAGCTCGCGGTTATTGCCGCGACCCATGGCCGCGTCCAGGTCAATCACGGCTACCTCGCCGTACCGGTTGAATTCCCGGGCGAGCTCCACCGGCGAGCGCTCGCTGGCGAGGACAAGCTCGCGACCCCGCCTCAATTGCACGGCTTTGCCATCCATAATGTCGATACTGGGAATCAGCATAGTCTTACCGGTACTCCTTCTCTGTCCAGGGCTCGTTTGATCTCATCCACGGTGCAGATCGAATAATGAAAAATACTGGCGGCAAGGGCCGCGTCGGCGCCTGCGTCTTTGAAGACCTCCACGAAGCAGCCGGCACCGGCAGCGCCACCGGAGGCGATTACCGGCACCGGCAGGCTGGAGAAAGCCCTGGTCATCTCGATGTCGAAACCAGCCCGGCTTCCGTCCCGGTCCCAGGAGGTGAGCATGATCTCCCCGGCACCACGCTCCACACATTCGCGGCCCCATAGCAGGGCATCGAGATCGAGAGCTTCCCGACCTCCCTTGATCAGGACCTGATACGGCGAGGCCCTATCTCCGGTGAAATCCGACTGGGTTCTGGCCCTGGCGTCGATTGCCACCACGCAACACTGGGATCCGAAGGCGGTGGCGATCTCACTGATCAATTCAGGTCTTCTTACAGCAGCAGTATTGACCGAGACCTTATCGGCCCCGGCAGACAGCAACTCCTCGACATCTTCGATGGAGGACACGCCACCACCCACGGTCAGGGGGATGCTCAGCCTGCCTGCTACCCTTGCCACCAGATCGAGAGTGGTTTTTCTCTCCTCACTCGTGGCGGTTATATCGAGAAACATTATCTCGTCGGCACCGAGCTTCTCATAAAGAAGACTGAGCTCCACCGGGTCGCCGGCGTCCCGGAGATTCTGGAAATTGACGCCTTTCACAGTCCTGCCCCCGGCGATATCGAGACAGGCGATTATCCTCTTGCAGAGCCCGGTGGCGATCGTGGTGCTCATAACGCCACCTCCGGAACGAACTGGTCGAGCCAGGCAGAAATCAGGCTCATGCCGAATCGACCACTTTTTTCCGGGTGAAACTGGAAGGCGGTGATATTGTCCTTGAGCACCGCCGCACAGAAGCTCCGGTAGTATTGCCCGCGATAGAGAACGATCTCTTTCTCGTAAGGCTCTGTGGGCTCAGCGAAATATGAATTGACGAAATAGACATAGCCGTCCGGATAGCTGCCTCTCAAATCTGGTCTGGTCGATTCGACACGATTCCAGCCGATCTGAGGCACTTTCCCTTCGCGGAATCTTCTCACCTGACCGGGCAGCAAACCGAGACCGGTTATGCCGGGGGACTCCTCGCTTTCCTCGAAGAGAACTTGCAGACCGACACAAATACCCAGAAACGGCACGCCAGATTTGACAAGCGACACAAGCCGGCTGTCCAGATCTCCCTGTCTGAGCCTGCTCATCACTGCGCCGAAAGATCCGACCCCGGGCAAAATAATCGGACGGCTCCCATCGGGCGGGTTGTCCTGGTTTACTCTGTTGTAAGCCACACCGAGCCGCTCCAGAGCACGATAGACACTACCTGTATTGCCGCCGGCAGCATCGATGATATCGACAGCAGGGGCATATCCGGTATCAGTTCTCATCGAGGACTCCTTTGGTGCTCACATACTGGTCGTCGCCGATCAGAGTCGAGGCTGAGCGCAGGGACCTGGCAAGTGCTTTGAAAGCAGCTTCCACGGCGTGGTGATCGTTGTCCTTGTAGAGACAGTTGATATGCAGTGTCGCTCTCATGCCGTCCACGAGCCCCTTGAAGAATTCCCGGAAAAGATTGGGATCGAGAGTGCCGATGGGGAAATTTCCAAAACTCATATTGAATACCAGATTGCGCCTGCCGCACAGATCGATGGCCACCTGTACGAGAGTACCGTCCATGGGATAGCTGAAGCAGCCTGCTCTCTCGATCCCCTTGAGACTCCCGAGTGCCTGAAAATAGGCGTCACCAAGCACGATACCGACATCCTCCACCAGGTGATGAGGATCCACCTCGACATCGCCGCTGGCTTCCACTATCAGTCCGAAACGCCCGTGGCACGAGAGAGTATCGAGCATATGGTTGAAAAAGGGCACCGGGGTCTCGATAATCCGTCTGCTGGCGTCATCGAGATCGATCTCGACAACTATGCTGGTCTCGCGAGTGATACGCTCGACCCTCGCCCGGCGTTGCCTGGCAGCGCTGAAGCTTTTCGATATCGTTGAAGTCATCTCGTCTCTCCGTTCTGGCTATCAGGAAGCATGAAAAGTCCGGCAAGATCCTCGCCGGAGGAAATCAGGACCTGGGCACCGGCATCGGTGAGGGCCGTGCCTGCGCTGCTCCTGTTGGAATCCCCGGGGGCGAAATCCACACCGAATGCAAAGAGCCCGGCGGCCCGAGCTGCCTGCATGTCGTCCACGGAATTGCCGACATAGACGCCCTGACGAGCACCGCTGTCGGTGAGGGCCTCGAGAAGATAATCGGGGCTCGGTTTGGCGGCCAGTCCCGGCACATCGTCGAGACAGTAGACACCGTCGAAAAGCTTATCCAGTCTTTCGCCCCAGACAGGCGCATACTCGGCCCGGGTGCGTCCGGTGACTATATACAGGGGGTATTTGCGCCGCAGAGCCTGGAGAATCTCTGTATCGATCAACATGGTCTCGCGCTTGGCGGCAATGGCGAGATAATATGCCACTCCCTCCCGGGCGACTTCAGCAAGGGGCGCATCCGCACCCCGGCGGCGGAGAAGCTCGCTGGCGGCCACCCAGTCATCGTTGAATCCACCCTCCAGGCGGAGGCTGTCGAGCTCTTTCTGTAAAAGCTCCCGACCGCTATATTTGCGTACCAGATAAGCCACCGTCTCGTCGAAACTCCTGGTGGTATCGACCAGGGTGCCATCGAGATCGAATAGAACCGCAAAGCTCCTGCCGAATTCTTCCAGGGTCTTCCGGTACAGTTCCATCTCGTCGGCAGTCCCCACCGATACGCGGACATAACCCCACATGGGATCAGGCTTGCTAGCGCAGGTGCCTGTAGAGCCAAAGACGCTATTGCTCCGGTTTCGCACAAGGATATTTCTCTCTTTGAAGAAATCGCACACTGACCCGGCCAGAAATCCGGCTCCCAGAAGACCGAAATTAGCCCGGGTCTCTCTCATGACATAGCCCTGGTCAGAAGAATTCCGAACCATCTGCTCGCGAAGGGCGACAGTCTCCTCGACTCTACCGATAACCGAATCTTTATTCTCGAGCAGGCGCAGGGCCGTGAAAACAGCCGCCGAATTGACACTATAAGGAAGCTGCACCCGGCGGATAAAGCCGAGCAATTCGGGGTTGCCGGCAATAAGCCCGAGACGCAGACCGGCCATTCCCCAGGCTTTGGAGAAAGTCTTCAGAACCAGCAGATTGTCGAATGAGCTGATCGAGTCGATCACGCTCTCTCCGGCGAACTCTCCGTATGCCTCGTCGATAACGAAGAGAGTCTCGGGATAGTCACGGCACCAGGTCCTGATCTGCTTCCGGGAGAGCACGCAACCGGTGGGGTTGTCCGGTGTGGCAAAAACAGCCACGCGAGGCTTGCGGGCCAGGGCACGGTCGAGACCTTCGATATCGAACTCCAGATCAGGCAGAACATCCACCTGGTCGAGGTTGGCTCCGGCGAGAATGAGACAGTGCGGAATCATGACGAAACATGGATTGGAGACAAGGGCTGCGTCCACTCCAGGCTCGATGAAAGTACTGGCCGCCAGTGATATGGCCTCGTCACTGCCATTGGTGAGCATCAGAGACTCTTTCGAGATGCCCAGCTCCATGGAAAGCTTCTCCATGAGCTCGCCATATTCCGGATAAGCGCAAACCGATGATGCCGGGAGACCCTCGGGATAGGTGCGCTCCACGGGACTGGTGGACTCGTTGAAATCAAGCCTTACAGACCCGAGCCTGCCTTGGCAGGGAGCGCTGTAGGCGCTCACCGAAAGTACCGCCTTTTTGGGAAGGATTCGGGTCCTTGTCTTCACCCTGCTTCTCATATGACTATCCTCTCCAGGCGGTATTCGAGTATGTCCCTGGCACCGAGGGCGACGAGCTTCGGCACCAGCGCCGGTACATCGGCTTTCGGCACGGCAACCTTGACCGCATAGCCCTGCTCTCCGTAGAGCTGGCAGACAGTCGGCGCTTTCATGCAGGGCAGATCTTTGACGATCCTCTCCAGGTCGGCTTTGGAGACATTCATCTCGAGCAGGACCCTGGATCTGGCTCGCAGTGAGCTCTCCATCAGCATGACCATCTCGTCGAGCAAGCGCCTCTTCGCCGGGACCGCCAGAGCCTGGCGGTTGCAGATAAAACGGGTGGTGGAGCGCAGGAGCTCATCGACTATGATCAGGCGATTGGCTTGAAGGGTGGCACCGGTAGCGGTATTGTCGACGATCATGTCGGCATCCTCAGGCGGCAGAGCCTCGGTGGCGCCGAAGGTCTGAAGATAGATCCCGTCGATACCGGATTGCTCCATATAGGCAGCCGTCAGCTCCCGATACTCCGAAGCGATTACCAGGGGGCGCCCGAGGTCGCGGTATCGATTGCTCTGGAAGCAAGCGATATTCTCTGGCACTGCTGCCACTATTTGAACGGGATCGAAGCCGAGATCGAGAAGCTCCACCACATCGGCCCGGCGCTCCCTGATCCAGTCGTATCCGGAAAAGCCGCAGTCGTGCCTGCCCAGGGCCACCAGCTCGGGGATGTTCTGGGCTTTGAGCATTTTAGCCCTGACGCCGGAGTTGCTCCGGGACGGTCTGTAAGATCGCCCGGAACGGGAGAAATCGAGCCCGATAAGGCCCAGGATCTCCAGGACCTTGTCCTGAATTCTCCCGGTGGGGATGACCATGCTGAGCAGTTTGGAATCGGCAGGGGACTCGAGCTCGATGTCTTTCTGGGATGTCCCGATCGATAGTGTCATGATGTTTTTCCTGAAGAAGAAATGCAAAAAAGAGCCCGCCGGAGCGGACTCTTGAAAGGTTCTAAGCGCAGAGGCTATAGCAGTCCGATCAGTCCGCTCCGGAGAAACACATGGTGATGATGATGGTGCTTGCGCACATCGACGAATTCGCTCATGGTGTTCTCGAGGTTGCGGGCCATCTGCCGGCGACTCCTTGCACTGTATGGGCTGAGACTAACACCGGAGAGAAGCCGGGCCAAGCGGCTGTGTCCAATCATTAAGGAATTGTTTACAGATCCCGAAATGGCAGGTTCCTGTCCAGCGCCTTGCGAGCCGACTCCACACCACAAACAGGCAATCCCTCGGGATCCAGCAAGCCGATCTGGACAAGAACGCAGGCCTGGTCCCAGTAGATATGCTCGCAGGCGATCTTGCCGTCGACGAAATCGACTATGGCCACTGTCGGAACCTCGACATATCTGCCCGTCGGCGCGATTCTCTGAAAGGAGGAAATCGATCTCCCTGTCGTGGGTGAAGCAGAAAACCAGCTCCTCCACCAGGCGGTTCTCGCCCACTGTGCGGGAGATGGTCACGGTTTTTGTATCGGCAGGCAGTTTCGCTATGAAATGATCCCTGTAGAAGTCACGCAGCTCGGTCTTGCCGCGCCCGCCTGTCATGGTCGGGATATGGTTGACATAAGGAGTATCGACCATGGTGGCCACGGTCTCGTCCGCGTCCCGGTCAGAGAACTCACAGGCGAGATGCTCGTCCCAGAGCTTCTCGAGATCGAATTTATCGACGGACATTTCCCTTCCCGGCCGGTAAGAACAAGCCTACTCTAGCAGACCCTCTGATCCGGACCGGGAAGGTAGAATCTATTTATATGAATCGGCAGGTTATATGAATCGGCAGGATAAATTGAAAGACCTCATCAGGAGACGGTATATCATCCTGATCCTGGCAGGCTGGCTCCTTACGGTCCTTTTCGCCGTCGCTCTGGTGGGCTCCGGTTTTACTCATATAAGGATCGGCAAGGATACGCTCGAGCCGGTCTTCAACGGCAATCCTCTCAACAGCCCGGAAGGGTCCAGGCTCTAGACAGTCGATTAGCCTGGCGGGCGAAAGCCTCTTGAAAGCAAGCCTTATGGTTTGCTAAATTGCAGCGATTGAGAAACCGGTAAAGAGCAGGACCAATGACCCTGGCAATAATAATAATCACGGTACTGGTGATTCTTGCTGTAATCGGCCAGGTGTTCACGCACCGGATGGTCAAGGACGACAAGCTCGAGCTCAGCCAGGGCATGATCGAGGCCATGCTCGGTGTGGTCGGGACGCTCTTTTCTCTTCTGCTTGGACTGCTGGTGGCGAATGCCATCGAGTCTTATCACGAGATCAATATCCAGGTCTCGGCAGAAGCGAACTCTCTGGCGAACATCTATCGTCTCTGCGAGGGACTCAATCAAGAAGATCGCTTGAAGATCCGTAGCCTGTGCGCGCAATACAACCACTGTGTCATACACACCGAATGGCCAGAGATGAATCGAATGGAGATGGCCCCACACTGCTGGACGCTCTACAGCGGTATCTGGTCCGCCTGTGTGAACGTGAAGCCACAGAGCGAGCAGGAATCCAATCTCCAGGCGTCGATGCTGGACTCCGCCAAGATCCTGGGCGAGACCAGGCGCGCCCGCAGTGTCACGTGCAAGACAGAGCTATCGCCGATACTCTGGGCAGCGATCTTCTTCGGCTCGATCATCACCATCATATTCACCTATTTCTTCACTTCCAAAATGGGTCGCCTGCACACGCTTCTCACAGCCCTCATCGCCATAAGCCTGGGTCTCAATATCTGGCTTCTTGCGGCTTACAGCCTGCCTTTCAGCAGCGCCCTCAAAATCAAGCCCCAGATCTTCGAGATACTGGACAGGCAGGTATTCGATAAGCACGAGGCCGGAGGAGCGCAATGAGAATACCCGCGGTCTCACGAATAGCTCTTTTCTGCCTGGGATTCCTTATTGCTACCAACGAATCTTTCTGTGCCGAACCGAAGCCGCCTTCCGAAGCGATTCTCTTGAACAACAAAGCATTCGCTCTGGAGAAAACCGGCAAGACAAACGAAGCCATCGAGTTGATGCGCGACATCATCAGGCGGTATCCAGGCTATTCCATGGGTAGAGAAAACCTGGCTATTTTCCTCAACAACAAAGCCCTGGAATGCGGCAAGCAGGGTCGAAGCGAAGAAGCGCTCCACTTCCTGGAGGAGTCTCTCTTCTACTGTGACAATCAATCCACCAGAGACAATTTGAATGCACTTCTCAAGTGGATGGACATCGACCCGACGGATAGAGATCAGCGAATCAAATTGAGCAAGGATTGTATAAAGCGTGGCGATCGAAAATCAGCCATAGTCCACCTGCGTGCCGCACAGGCGATTAGAAGCGAGGCGAGCACCGCCGGCGAGCTGACGAAGCTGGAGAAGGAGGAGGCGAAATCGCCGACTGAAGCTCGGGCAGACAGTCCGGCTTCGCCCATGACTGCCTACAAGGAAGAAGTCATGGTGCGGATGAACTCATCATATTTTCCGATGCCATCAAGAGACGGCTTTCAGATAGAGGTAAGCTTTCAGATCAATCCGAACGGTTCCCACACTCATCCAGTGCTGGAAAAGTCATCAGGGCTGAAGGCAAAAGATGATGAGGCGCTGAGGGCGATTTCGATGGCAGCCCCTTTCAGACCCTTGCCGGAAGGAGAAAAGGAACCTCTCCTGGTGGAGTACAGCTTCACATACAAGGTTGGCAAAGAAGCAGACAAGAACTCCAGCCTGGCAGCCAATCGAAAAGCCATCGGGCTTTTTATGGAGGCGCAAAACCTGGCGAAGGAAGGGCATCTCCAGGATGCCACCGAGAAATATCGTCAGGCCAGAAATTGCGCGGTGAAGAGATTCATTCCGCTAATCGATGCTCATATAGTGGACACTCTGGTTGCCGATGCGGAATCGAGGCAGAAAACAGACCCCGCACTGAGCGAGGCGCTCCTCAGAGAGGCTTTGCTCGTTGAGCCGGGGATGGAGCTTGCTAAAAAACGGCTCGACAAACTTCTTATGAGCAGAGGGGTGACACCCGCTGATATCAATTCGAGGATTAAACTGGCGGAGGACTTCGAAGAGAAAAAGGAATCGGGCCCGGCTCTTGTCGAGTACACCAGGGCCCTGGAATTGCTCGACAGGCCCGGTCCGAGCCTTCTGCCTCTGGCGGTCGACAGGCTCCGGGGCAGAGTCGCCGAAGCGATCGAACGCCTTCGGCAGGGGCGCACAAGGGAGGAAGACAACTGGCGCAAATTCCTGGCCACCAGTCCGAACTCTCTGGAAGCGCTCATGGCGCTTGCCCGTATCGTCGAGTCCAGGGATCGAAAGGAAGCCCTCGAGCTACTCTCGAGGGCCCAGAAACTGCAGCCCGGTAATCAGACCGTAGAGAGGGAACTCGAGAGGCTGCAGGGAAGCGAGCTCCAGAATAGCAGCGAAAAGGATAGCAGCCAGAAGCACAGCGACCAGTAGATTTTCCGGTCTGTTAGAATGGGACGTCTAACAAGGAACGATCATGTCCCAGAATCTACTCATTGCAGCGTTGAGCGTTACGCTCATCACAGGCTGCCTGGAGCCGGTCCAGGCCAGCCAGTATTCGAACAGCCCGGTCATGGAAGCAGGCGATCAAGAAGCTCCAAGCGGCGCCATGGGACTGGTGGTCAACTGGAATCAGATGGGCCGCCTCATGGTCACCCAGGTGGTGCCGGGTGGTCCAGCAGCCGGAGCCGGTGTGGCTGTGGGAGACCTGCTCCTGGCCGTGGACGGCGAGAATGTCCAGGGGCTGCCGGCAGATCAGGTATTCAGGCGGATCATCGGAGAAGCAGGAACCACCACGACCCTGTCTCTGCAGTCACCGACCCGGGGCAATTATCAGGCGAAAATAACCAGAGTCTCCGCCGAGGAGCTCAAGAAATCAGCGTCTTTCAATACAGGCTGGCAACCTGCCGGTGCTGGCAACAACAACAACAACAACAACAACAGCGGCACGGCATCCTGGAGCACATACGGCAGCGAAAAGGACGGCTACTCGCTGAGATATCCCGGCGGCTGGACCGTGAGTCAGGACAGCAAGACCGGCAGGCTCGAGATAAACAGCCCCGGCAAGAGCAGGCTCTCGATCTTCCCGTTTTTCCTGCCTGCAAGCTCAATCAATATAAACCAGGCTCAGGGGCTCTTCTCGGCAATGCTCAAGCAATACGGCTCGGGCACGAGCTGGAGCCAGCCGGCCATGGTGGCTGGTGCCCTGCGCGCCAGCTCCATGGCTGACAATGTCAACTCGGTGGCCGGGCTGGCTCTCTCTTCTATGAATGGTGGCACCGCCGGCCGTTTGATTATCTTCCATGTTCCCAATAACGATAATGCTCAGAGCGAGCTGGCTTCCCTTGCCGGGATTCTCCAGAGCTTCACCATAAGCGGTGGTGCCGCAAGTGCCGGTGCTGGCACCGCCACCGATACCGGTGACAGTGTTGGTGCCGATACCGGTTCGTCGAACCCTATGGCGCCAATCGAGTACACGAAATTCGTCGATCCCAAAGAAGGGGCTTTCTCCCTGGATGTGCCGGCGGGCTGGAGCGTGGAAGGCGGCATGGAAAGACCTATGTCGGTGGATCTGCGCCCCTGGGTCAAAGCGGTGGCGCCGGATCAGAAGATGATGATTTTCATCGGCGACGCTTCCATAAAGCCGCGTTATCTTCCGAGCAAGACTCTGAGCTGGACGGGTTTCCACCCGGGCTCAAATTACAGCCCCGGAAACGGGCTTCAGACCAGGGTCCTCTATTATCAAAAGGCCGATAAGTTTATCGAAGACTACGCCAGAAGCAGGCTCGCAAAGCAATGCGATACCTTCGAGCTCGAGACCATGAAGCATCTCCCTGACCTGGCCCTGGCTATCAACGGAACCGCCGGAGTGGTGGCATCGGACGCCGCCACGGCGAAATACAATTTCACTTCGAAGGGAGTGCAGGGAGTAGCCTATTTCCTCGCCGCCACCAAGGCAGGCAAAGAGATGTGGTGGGTTTCTCTCTGCTCCGGTCTGCTTGCCGACAGCAGTTGCGAGAAGCAGGCTCTGGAAGTTTTCACCCGCATGTATAAGTCCTGGGAGTTCAATCCTCAGTGGAACCAGGCGCAGGGCAGAGAGAATGTCCGTTTCGCCCAGAGCGCCATAGCCAGGGACAGAGCCATCCGGGCGCAGTTGACCAGGGATTTCAACGCCCGCATGGCGGCCATGGACGCCAGGCACAACGCTTATATGGACCGGATGCGCTCCATGGACGCATCCCACCAGCGTTATATGAACAGCATGCGCTCTTCGGACCGCGCCCACAGCGACTTCATCAACTATATCCGGGATGAGGACACCCTCGTTGATCCAGGCACCGGCACGCAATATCAGGTCGAGTTCGGTCCCAAATATCACTGGGTGAACAACACCGGCGACAGGGTCCTGAGCACCGATTCTGCCTGGAGCCCCGGGGTGGACTGGACCGAGCTGGTGGCGCCTCCTCGTTGATCGCTAATTAAAAACCCGCCAGGTCACGGTCTGGGAAAGCAGACCCCGATCGGGCCCAGGGAGCCGCCCTGGTGGCTGACATTGACATGAACAGATAGCTCCGGTCTATCCACGCCCTCGGCAGCGGCGACATTGCGAGCCAGAAGGCCTATGAGCGGATAGATCCGGATCTCGCCGGTGGCACCGAGGCGCTTGTTCACCGCATCGACGAAAGACATGAGAGCCGCCCGGGCCTTTTTGCGCTTTGGTCCGCCATCACGATACTCGTCGAGCAAGCAGGTCCTTACCCGATACCACATCTCGGGGTTTGTATGCAGTTGTTTGACCGCAGCGATACAGGCTTGAATCCGCTCGTGCCTGGGATCGAGCCCGGTGATCTCGAAATCGATCTCGCAGGGGATTTCGGAAAAACCGTCAAGATTGGCTTCGGCCCCGCCATATCGGGTCTTTTCTATAGACTTCCAGTCGACCCCGCGCTCGAATAGGGGATGCCGCCTTCCCCGAAATGCGCCGGAGTCACCGCCGTCTTTCTTTTTCTCGCTGGTTCCGTCGAACTTAGACATGGGCACCGGATGCCGAATTGCTGGCTCATAGCCAATGTACCCACAAACCAGGAAAGAATTTCCGGATCGGCTGCCGTCTGGACGAGATCATCGTCAGGGCCGCCGATACCGACACCGGCACAAGATATGCCCGGGTCTGCCAGGTCAGAGAGGACTTCGGATCTTCAGAAAAGATGAAGTTCGAGGCGGTTGTCAAGAAGCGCCCTTAGAATGACCTGGAGGTCATGCCTCAGCAGAACGTCAATATGAGGAGAACGACCATGCAATTTCCCGGAGAAACACATCTGATGGGGATGGCAGCACTATTGTTCGCGAGCGGCCTGATCTTGTTCCGGTGCTGCACGCAGGCCTGGTGTTGCGAGTCGTCTACCCCCTGCAAGACACCCTCCAGTCCGGCGAACACCACCCTGGACTTCGCCCATGCAGGTATCTTCGCGCTTGGGATGATGCTGGCCGGTATGGTGACCTTTGCAGGAGCATTCCTGGGCTGGGATTATGGCGAGATCTGTACCATCATCGCCAATATCTTCCCCTGGTGCGGCGTTTGAAGATTGGTTTGCCCCTTGTCTCAAATGGGGTAGAAAGACACTATGTTCGATCCTTATGAGCAACTCGACCTGAACAACGAGGCCTGCGCGCCGCCGCATCTCAACCAGCGCATCGCCGGAAAATATCTGGTTCAGAAGATGGTGGGCTCGGGCTCCTCGGCCCGGGTCTACTCGGCGAAAGTCTTCCCCGGCGACCAGATGGTGGCGGTAAAAGTCCTGCGAGCCCGCAGCAGCACCAACACAGGCAAAGAGATGCTTGCCCAGGAAGGTCTGTCCCTGATGCAGGTCAATCACCCTTGCTTCGTCAAGGCGCACGATTTCGGCGAGACCGAAGACGGCGAGCCGTTTCTGGTCATGGATCTTCTTGACGGTTATACACTGAAAGCGATCCTCCGCTACTTCCATACGATACCGCTGGATAAAGTGCTGGATCTCTCCCTGCAGCTCCTGGACGCCCTGGATCATCTGCACTGCCGCGGGATCGTGCATGCCAGCTTCAAACCATCGGATATCATGGTCCTCGACGGCGAGCGCTGCTCGAAGATGAAGCTGATTGATCTTGATTCGGTGATTCATCCGGCAGCGCCTCACCTTCACTCTCAGGCAGTGCTTGGGGAAGGAGCCACATTTCACTATATGAGCCCGGAGCAGGCCCGGGACCAGAAAGTGGACAAGCGTGCCGATGTATTCAGCTTCGGCATCGTGCTCTACGAGATGGTGGCAGGGCGCATGCCTTTTGACGGCAACTCGGTTATAGAAGTATTCAACAACAAGATTGCCAACAAGATGGTGCCTCTATCCGAATCCCGCCCGGACCTCGCGGGCGGCGAGCTCGAGCGCGTCTTGAGGAAATGCCTGCAGGCGAATCCGGCCAATCGTTATCAGGATCTGCTGCAGCTCCAGAACGACATACAGGACTTGCGTTTCCAGACGCCCACAACCGAAGAGCACCAGGTCGACACCAAGTGCTGGAAGACCTTGCCCCGGAGCGCTTATGCCGACAAAGTCAAGCCCGAGAAAAAGACCTGGATCGACGGGATCAAAAGACTGATCGGCAGAACAGACCGACCGGATCATCCGGGCGAATGACGAAGTACCCTGCACAATTTTGAGACAATATTGCTTTGTGGGATGTGAGCGTTACAGTCGAGCGGAGGGAAGCTGTCACAATGGCCTCTGAAAGAGCAATTCATGCGCGGGAATCCGACGACAAGGAATTCGTCAAGTGGCGCAGCCGTTTCCAGGTCGCTACATCGGCTTTCGAGATGGGCGAGCTCAAAGAGGCCAGGACACTCCTGTTCCGGCTGCTCGAAGTAGCCAAGAAGCTTGATGACAACGATTTTACTTTGCCGGCAAGCCAGATCGGCATCGCCATTGTGGCCATGGAGCAGGGCAAGCTCGAGGAGTCGAAAGAGTATTTCGACCAGGGACTGAGCGCACTGTCCGCAAGCGCCGACCCATCGTGCCAGGAGCTCTATGCGGCGGCCCTGCGCTATCTAGCAATCTGGCACGAAAAGCAGGACCGGATCGAGGAAGCGGAGCGCATACTGCGAGACTCTATCGAGAGACTAAAGCGTCTCGGTAATGACGCAGCGGTGCAACTGGCTTATTCGATATGCGATCTATGTTTTGTGCTCATCAGGCAGGATCGCGTGGACGAAGCCGAAAAACTCATCGAGTCGGCCCTCGAGATTTTGAAAGTGACAGTCGGCAAAGACGATCCCAAATACGACTGGGCGAAGATGCTATACAAAGCCTGCCTGCAGGAGGACGCAGAGCTCAAGGCAGACGCCATCGAGTTTCTGGCGCAACAACTCCAGTGGAAAGCGGGGCCCAATCATCCCAATCTGGTGCGAGCAGTCACCGCCTATGAGGCGGCTCTGCGCAAGCGAGGCATGAGCGATCGGATCGAGACTGCCCGGGAGCGTTTCACCTCGATTCTCAAATAAGAGCCTGATGGCAATCAGGTCTCGGGTAGGTCATGACCACCATCCAGGGCAACAAGAAACAAATCACCCTTTTTGCCGCGATCGTTATTGCGCTGGTCACCTCGGCCATTGCCGCTATGCTTCCTCTCTTTCGCACGGAGAACGCTCGATCGGTGGACGCCAGCTACGCCTACCTGGAGAAAGGTGAGCATAGAGACAGCCTCCTTCCTTACGACCTCTCTGCCGCCATAGTCCCGGAGAAAGACGGCTGGGTAGCGAACGGACCGGTGACAACCATGCAGCTCGAGGAGTTTGTCCGGGAGCACAAACCGGTCGGCCAGCTGAAGCTGAGAAATTCCGATATCAATGCAGAGCATCTCTCGAGCCTGGCCGGCTGCGGACTCACTTACCTTGGCATCTATAACAACGATCTTGGCCCTGATGAGCTTGCCGCCATCTCCAGAATCGATAGTCTCAAGTCAATTCTGCTCGAGGACAATAATCTCACCGATTCGGAGCTTCTTCATCTTACCGGACCGGCAGGAGTCGAATCTCTCGAGCTGAACCAGAATCAGGCCGGAGACCGATTCATCGAGCATCTGCCCGCGACATTTCCGAACCTGTCCTTTCTCGATCTCTCGAGAACCGGAGTCCACGGGAAAAGTCTCGTCAAACTAGCGGGCATGTCCCGGCTTCGTGAGTTGAGACTCTTCGCCTGCCGGGAAGTCGGCATAAATGACCTGAAAGCGCTAAAGAAGCTCCTTCCATCCACCAAAATCAAGTGCGGCGCCTGGGAAGAGCGATTCCAGGACCGCTCTCAATAACGGAGCAGCATCACCTGGCCGCCCCACTTCTCGAGACCGCCGCTCAAGAACTCGACTCTGCCGTGTCTGGACAGGGTCTCTCTGGCTGTGTCATGCAGAGGAGTGAACTCCACCAGCCCGGTCATTTCCCAGGAAGGATATTGAAGAAGCAGAGCCTCGGCCCGCCCTTCCCTGGCGCCAGCGAGCATCTCGTCTATCTGGCTGGCGATTCTATGCGCGCCGGCCGCGGTATTGCAGCTATCCAGGGCCTCTTTGCTCCTCCGCTGTCTTGAGAGTTCCATGATTCTTGCTCCGAGCTCCAGGAGATAACCACCACCGGTGGCATGCTGAACCTCATCGATCAGGGCGACGGCATGAATCGATGACTTTCTCAAGTCCTCTTCTGTTGCGCCGATAAGCGAGAGCCCGGCGATTGCCGCAGGCGAATCCAGGGAAGTGCAAACGGCAGCCATCGCATCGAGGATTTCCTGAATCGACTTACCAGAATGCTCGCCTTTGTTCGTCTTTCCGTCTTTATCGGCATGCAGCGTATCGCGATGCTTGAAGGCGCGTTCCAGACTCTCGAGAGCAGGTGACGGGGCGAGAAGCTCCAGATGCTCTCCGCGGCCTCTGAAGACCTGCAGGTTGCGAGGCTCCATGTGAAAGAGGACGTATGGGCTCGACTCTTGATGAGCATAGAGGGTCTCGAGACACGAGAAGAACTCGCCCCGGTATTGCCGCTCGGGCATAAAGGTGTAGAAGAGCCGACTCTCGGCATAGTCAGGGGAGACATAGATTCCGACCGATCTGGCGCCGGTGCTCAGGTCGAGCTGATCGATCTCATGATCGGCTTTTTTCAATAGATTCTCGGTCAGTGCCGAGTCCAGACCGGCTTCTTTGATCACCTCATGGCATTTGCTCCGCATGTGGCCTGCGTCAGGAAGCTGTTTTTCCGAGCCGGAGTGGACTCTGAAGAAAAACGAGAACGCCGGGGCTTTCTGCTCTTCGGTCAGAAATGAAAGGTCTTTGGAAATTGCTGCTACGGTCATCGTTTTCCCCTGATTGTCGGTTCTGGACACTGGCGATGAGTCTACTATCCTTGTAGAGCCATTCAATCAGCCGGATTGGGTAATATGACCGATGTCGCGACAATCATCCTTACGGCTGATTATCCAGCACCTCCGCCTATCTCTGACCGGGACCGAAAATTCCCTTCTTGTCCGCTGAATCGAGCCATGACGCAATTTTCAGTCGAATCCTGTTATTGCTATTCATATAGCCTGGAAGGATAGAATTTCCGATTCCGCTGGTTCTCGAGAAGTCGTAGTACCTTTCCATGGACTCGAATTGCAATAAGCCGATCGCCCTGTAGCCCGGGTTGTACTTGGTGGCGAAATGGTTGCCGGAGAGATTCTCAAAATCCGAATGCAGCAGATCCGCGAACTTGCGTGTGCTTTCATCCAGAGCGCTATTGTCCGCTCCGGTCTTGAGCTCGGGCTTCGACAGGACACCATCGCCATTCTCATCGAGAGCCGGAAGCGACGACTCGAAGCGCCTCTTCAGTTGGGCCAGTCGCTCGAGATTCTGGTGATAATCGCCACCGTATCTCAATTTGAATTGCTCCAGGTCTCTGGCGGATATGTTCAAGTCAGTAAAAGTCTCATCATCATTGAGAGTAGCGATGTCCGAACGGGCATTCCGGAGAAACTTGATCATCGTAGCTTCCTGCTCGCTCTGCGGTTTGAAATCCGAGAGCTGGAACCACATGATCTTCGGGTTCTCGCCTCCTATGCCACTCTGAAGGCGATTGGCGGCGAAATCGTATACTTCCTTTGCCGAAAGGTTGCTTTCAGCCAGCATCTTCTCCACCGCGTCCATATTCTGCTGTTGCGGAGCATTCTTCGCACCGATCCCGGCATCCGAACCCGACCTGTCCATGAGCGGACCTCCTTTGGTCACCTTCTGCGACCAGGATACCCGGAGCCGGGTTACCGCATCGTGACACGGCTTTCGTAGATCTACGAAGCGCGAGAATACCACTGTCTATGAGCCAATCACCTAGTGACTCTTCGCCTTCTCTGCCAGCTCGTTATAGGCAGGCAACCAGTCGGGCGCCTGAGTCCTGACCATTTTGAGCACGGCGGTCGAGGGCTGTCTTGAAGATTTGCAGCGCCCCGGCGGTATCACCGGCGATGTCCGTCATTCGAGCCATGGTCACCAGGTGTCGCTCGTTCACCTCGGTATTCTTCAAGACTCTGTCCTTCAGAGCTTTGAACTCATCGAGCTTGCCCTGCCTTATGAGCGCATAGGCAAGGGTCAACTGCATGTCGGGTGCCGCCGGTGAATCATCAGTGCTGGTGTCGGTAAGAGATCCGAGGCTGGCAATGGCGGCTTCGATGAATTTCTCGCCTTTATCGAAATGACGCGAGCTGTTCGCCACCAGAGCCAGCTGATAGAGCGCGATGGCTGGTCGAGCATCGGCCACCGGCATGCAGCGAGCCTTTTCAGCGAGTTCCTGCAGAGTCGCACCGAGCTCATCGAGCTTAGCCGGACCCGGCATTTTATCTTCGCCCGCCGGAGCGCTATCTTCTGCCAGAGAAGCCAGGGGGTCGCCATAGCGGAGCTGTTCGCCATCTGCTATCGATCGCAAACCGGCTACCGGACCGAGGGCCTCTTTCATGCTCTTGCAGTAGGCCGCGAGCTTGGCAGGATAGTCCCGGGGTACGGTGTTGTCTATGAGGGAGTCGATGATCGCCCTGGTGTCTCCGGGGTCCTTTTCAACGAGACGGGAGAGGACTCTGCCGAACCATTCTTTCATCATCCTCGGGCTATCGGCATAGAGCCCGGCTGGATCCGATTCGTAGCCGGCAGCCATGGGCAGCTCGAGTTGCATAGCAAGCAAAAGCTGCCTGACAAGCCGGGCGCTCTCATCGGGACGACCGGCTTTGATCTGGAATATGGCGAGATCAGCCATGGCGTCCCGGGAAGTCTGGCTCGAGCCTAGAAATCCCCCGCACTTAACCCCGACCAGCCTGGTGGCTTGCTCGATGGCGGCGTCGACCTTACCGTCCCGGTAGCTCTTCTCGGCTTCTTCGAGCCGAGCCTTCAAACCGGACGGCGAATTCTCCGGCCCCGAAGAGGAAGGTGCTGTGGCTGCCTGAACAGCCGGAGGAAGCGCGCCAATCGATACCAGACAGCCAGCAATTGTGAGACAGCATTTCCAGTTGACTCCAGTCATATTTGGATCAGCACCCAGCGAAGGAACCGACGGACAATGCCGGAGTATAGCAGAGCTTCGCGCCTTCAAGTAGTCTTCCGGGAGGCCTTCCGGGAGTCTTTCGAGAGCCGTCGGGGGAATACCCGAAAATCGGCGGTCACTTGCCTGCTGATATGAGTTTTGCAGTCTCGAAAAGAGAATTGCACTCTTTCTCGAGGATGCCGCCAAGGATGGTACAGTTGCCGTAATCGAAGATGGCGGCATCGACAATCTTCTGGGCGCGAATATTGATCTGGCCGAATCCGCAAATTTGCAAAAACGGAATAGAGCTACCGTAGACAACCATTGGCATTCTCGTCCAGACAATGGCTGCCTGGCACATGGGGCAGGACTCACCGGTGGTGTATAGACACATGTCCTGCCAGGGAAAGTCTTCACCCTCTGGACAGTTGAAGATGGCAGTCATCTCGCCGTGCCAGGTCGGATTTTTGTCTTTGCGGACCCGGCCCCGGGAGACGACTTCCTTTGTTCGGGAGTCTACTATGACCGCGCCGAAGGGACAGTCGGGTACTCGTTTCGCTTGCTCGATGGCGAGGCGCATATAGCGCTGGTGATCGAGATCTTCGAATCGAGCAGGCAGCTGAACGGACTTACCGCTTGCGCCGGCATCGGGCAACGCCACGGCGGCAGCGAGACCGGCAGCGCCCGCCCTGAGCAGAAGAGATCTTCTCGTGAGCTTTTCGAGCTTCTTGGACTTCTTGGTCTTCTTGGTCTTCTTGAGCTTTTCGAGCATCCAGTGATATACCTTGTTTTAGATTGACAGCCTTGCCTTAACCAGGGTTTAACCGTTGCCAAGAGAGAATCGAATCATATAGACGATGACTAACCATAAACTACTAAATCCAGACACAAAGAAGAACTGGGAAAACCGAATTGAAAGCAATAAAAACCTTCGATAGAAGCATGGCTTTGATTATAACCAGACCTCTGGCTTCAGGGAGAAAACAGCCGACAGTGGAGGTCCTCTGAGGCAACCGCGCACGCATTACCGGCCGAAAAAGAATTGAAATCAGCCAGCCAGGCGAGATTATCAAGGCGAGTTCAACTGAACGAAGATTCCAGAATCGCAGACGCAAGGGTCTGAGAGTGCCCCTGGACTCGGACGCCAACATGTCCGGCGCCGGTCTCTGGATAGCCAGGCTCTTTATCCTGCCTCATGTGCTGGTCGCGATAGGGTTGATAGTCTACCCGGTCCTCCTGGGAGCCGCGGCGGTCTGCGGAGTTGAAACTCCGGCGGTCCTACTGGAGAAGGATACAGGAAGAGATTCGGATGGAGACGAGTACCACCGGATCAAGATCGACTATACCTGGCAAAGCGAGCACTTTACCGAGACGATGCACGTGAGCAGGGTGAGATATGACCGGTTGGCTGCAGGCGAAAGGCTTTTCGTGCGCTTTCTGCCTGCTTTCAGGACCATCACCCAGGACATAAGAACACCGGGGGCGCCGTATGAGCCGCCGACTGTGGCGGCTGCTGTCGTCTACATCATCGGTACGGTTTTATGGATAGCAATCGTCGGCCTGTTCTTTCTTGCACTGTATATAGTGCCCTTCCTGAACTGGTGGGTGCTCCGGTACGGCAGAGCCTGCACAGGCGAGATCAAGCAGCTCAGCGTGGAGACGAGAAAGGAGGATGGCGACATCTATCGAGTCGATTTCGTCTACACTCCCGGCAAGAGAAAGTCCACACTCTCGAGCAGGCTGGTGGAAGAGAGCTACCAGCCACGCGACTCCAGGCACTCGATTCGAAGCTCGGTGGCGGTGTCGAAAAAGACTTTCCTGGAACTTGCAGAGGGTGACAGGCTTAGCCTGCTCTATCTTCCTCTCTGGCCGAAAGTCAATGTTCCGCTGAGAAGCTGAACAATAGTTCTACTGACATCGACCCGATCCCGATTCAGGTCGCAAGCACGCAAAGTGCTCGCCGCCAGGAGTCTGGAGCGACTATAATAAATTATCCCGAGTGATTGGAAAATATGACCATGCGAGTTCTCATACCGGTCGATGAATTGCCCTACGCCTACGCGGCCCTCTGCTCCGCCATCAGGAGAAAGTGGCCGTCGGGAACGGTCTTTACTCTGGCACGGGTGCTCGAGAGGCGCTATGAGCACGCTGACCCGCGCGACATGGAAGATATCAGACACATAGAGACCCTCAAGGCGGAAGCCGAGAGCCTCAAGCAGAAGTCTCAGGAGTGGGTGGAAAAACTGGCCGGCGCTCTCGATGTCGAGCATTGTGAAATCAACTCCGTGGTGCTCGAAGGCGAAATCGACGAGCAGCTTGCTGCGCTGGCCAATCAGCTGGACATAGACTATATGCTGATAGGCTCGCACCGGCGACCGGCTACCGAGCGAGCCTGGCTCGGCAGCGTCGCATCGAGCGTCACCGATTCTGTCAATTGCTCTGTGGAAATCGTGCGCCCGCCACTACTTCACAACATGCTTCAGGACGAGCGCTTTGCCACCGAGCAGATCGATGGCATCGAATTTCAGCCTCACAAGATCGTTATCGCCACGGACTTTTCGGAAAACTCTATTGCCGCGATAAAGTGGCTGAAAAAGATCGAGTTTACGGTAGAGCCCGAGATCTCGGTGATCACTGTGCTGCCACCGGTGGCCCGCAAGAAGTCGTCGCTGCCACTGGGTCAGGGCGCCGGCGGGGGAAGGCCGCCGACTCTGGAGAGGGACCGCCTGGTGACTGCCCTGACGGACATGGCGCAGATCCTGACCGAATCGATAGGCGCCACCATTACCGGTACCGAAATCCACATGGGTGATGATCCGTCTTCCGGGATTTTGACCTATGCCACCAGGCGCAATGCCGATCTGATCGTGCTTGGCGCCCACGGAGAAGCGCGGGTCCCGAACCAGCCGATCGGATCGAGCACCCGATCGGTGATCGACGGGGCATCTTGCTCGGTTATAGCCATAAACGCCCGGAAGTCCGGGGTGGTGTCATTCGGTTGGCGATAGGGGATTGCTGTTCCGTTCAGAGACAGCCCGCAGGGGGCATGTCTTAATAGAACGGTCTAGCTCCGATGTCCGACCAGGCACCACAAGGAGGCTGAAACGCCGGACAGGCGCGAATCCCCAGGATTCCGCAGGACCGTTACGCGCTCATGGGTCTGCTGGGCTCCGGCGGCATGGGCACGGTCCTGAAAGCCCGCCATGTCAAGCTCAACAAGCTGGTGGCCATCAAGGTCCTCAACCTGGAGCTCTTGGGCAACCAGAGCAGCCTCTCCCGTCTCGAGACCGAGGCGAGAGCCGGCGCCTCGATGAGATTGCCAGTGTCGGCTCCCGGTCCGCAGGTCTAAATGCAGAGGGATGCGGAAGCCGAGAAAGTCGACAAACGGATGCAGGCGATCATGAGGGGCTGGATTGAGAGCTCTTGCCCGTAAGCAACTCTGTTGCCATAACTGTTTCAATTCTCCCGGGCCCAGAGTACCAGAAAGATCCCAACCATAAACAGAGCTATGGAGATGGCGGCATAGACGACCATAAAAGGACCGGCTTGCGAATCGGCGAAAGAGCTGGTTACCGGATGGCCCGGATCGTAAGTGATCGAAAGCGAGCTGCCGGGCTCGAACTCGCGCTCGAGGACATCTTGCTCGACTACACAGGCGTATTTCTCATTGTTCACCACATACTCGTACTTTAGTTTGAGGCGCTCGCAGTTGTTGAGCTTCTCGTAATCCGCGCTCACAACAGTCGCTTCGGTCCGGCTCCACTGAAGACTCTCATATTGCAACCATGCCTGGTGCGCACATATGAGGGAAACGCCGAATGAGATCGCAGCGACCAGGAGAATGCCTCCAATTCGATCAATTCGTAAGCCACGGGTAGACGAGGTCATAATCTCTAAAGGTTCTGCCATATGGAAGGATCTGCCAGATCAATTGTATCGGCCCGGGCGATATGCCCGTCCGGAAAATGCAATTCGATTGCCCGCGGGGCTTGACTTCCACCACCAAAACTCAGTGGAACTCTCAATGGAACTCTCAGTGGTGATTCGCTGGCTTCAGCGGCACCCAGAAACAGGGACTCAGGGGCGGCATTCCTGCCAGAGCCGGCGAATCCGGAGATATCCGAACCGGTAATAACTCGGTAAGATCCGGCACTTACTATGCAAGCAATCGCCCACGTTACTTTCCGCAAGGAGCTTTACCATGTACGAACTTACCAGCAATCGCCTCGAAGATACCCTGGAAAGAGCGCAATCTCGAAAACCCGCCCTCGGCGGTCTTGCCGAGTTCTCCCTGGCAGATATGAGCAGACTGAACAGGCTGGACAGAGCCAAATCCGCCAGCTCCCTTCCTCAACTCGAGCTTAGCGTCGCCCCCCTGGACGGCAAGCCGCCTCTCAAACCGGCCCCCAGCGACCAGCACCCGACTCGCGATTCCAGGCTGGACGAGCAAAGAGAGTTCGAGACCGCCGGCAAAACCAGACGGCGTCTCGGGAATGGCTCCACCACCGACGAGCGCGACGCGATCCTCGAGCGTCGCTGGAGCTGACCGCCAGACTGCGAAAAAAACCGGATATCAGTCGTCGTTTATTTGATAGCCGACCCGGTGGACGGTCCTGATGAAAGAGGGCTCTCCCCTGGTATCCAGCTTGTTTCGCATCCTCGTGATGCAGACCCGGACAGTATCGGGAGACGCGTCAACCTCGGATGGCCAGGCTCGCTGCAAGAGCGTATCGACGCTGAACACATCCTTTCTGTGCCGCAGAAGAAACTCGAGAAGAGCAAACTCCTGCGGCTGCAGCTTGATCTCGGTACCAGCGCGAAAAACTCTGTGAGCCTCGGTGTCGAGCTCGATATCTCGCACTCTCAGCACCGTATCATAGCTCGAGCTCTTCCTCCGCACCAGAGCCGTAACCCGGGCCGCCACTTCCCTCAGATCGAAAGGCTTGGTCAGGTAATCGTCGGCACCGCCGATCAAGCCCTGCTCGATGTCTGCGATAGTGTCTCTGCCAGTGAGCATGAGCACCGGTGTTTTGCCACCGCTATCGCGATAGCGCCGCAAGATCTCGATTCCTTCCATCTCAGGCAGCGACCAGTCCAGGATCACCAGGTCGAAAGCGTAAAACTGCAGACGCTCCAGGGCATCGGCTCCGCGCTCGCTCACTTCGACGTTATGATGATGATTGAGCTCGAGCCACTCCTTGACCTGCCGGCTCAACTCCTTGTCATCTTCCACCAGAAGTATCTTGGCCATTCGACGCTCTTGTTCGCAGAGGGGACTCTAGTTTTATCATTTTCCCGGGCAAATATTCGAACCACCGGCGGGATTTGGCTATACTCGAGGCGATATGAACAGCTTGAGCCTGAGACAGATGGGCATGCTGCTGGTTTTGACCCCGGCGCTCTTCTCCATTGTCTTCCTGGTTGCGCTTTCCGGACTGATTTCCAGTGCCCAGAACGACTTTACCGCTCAACAAGAGTCCAAGGAGATCCTGGGCAGGCTCTACGGATTCGAAGACACAATTGCCCGGAGCCTTTTCAGAATAATTCGCGGCTTCGAGCAGGACACGCCGAACTACGCCGAAGATCTCAATCGCCTCAGAGAACGAGTGCGCTCTTCGAAAGAAAGCCTCAAACTCCTGGTCCGGCAGCGACCCGGAGAAAAGGAGCTCGCTGCCTCCACCGAGTCCCTCTGCGATCGAAGCCTTGTTTTGATCGATCGTCTCGAGAAGATCCATGCCGACCCGGATATCAAGCCGAAGGACCGGCCCAAACTGATCAGATCGGACTTCTACACGCTGGTCATGGAGTTGCGACCGGCTCTGGACGACCTGCACCGCCGGGAGCAGCAGCTCCGGCTCCGATCGGCGGCTTCGCGCGGGGACACCGGAATCTGGATACTGCTCCTTTGCGGTCTGGCGCTCAATGCCTCGCTCACCATTTTTCTGGCAAATCTTTTCAGCCGGCATCTTCTCTCCAGATTGAAAGCGATCTCGGCAAACGCCAACTGTCTCGCCATCGGAAAGCCGCTTGCCTCCTCAGTCCCGGGCAGCGATGAGCTGGCCCTGCTCGACATGGCGCTTCATCAGGCCTCGGATAAGCTTGCCGAGACTCGCAGGAGGGAGCTGGCTTTTCTCAGCCATGCCCGGGAGGTCCTCTGCTCTCTGGACAGCTCCACATCCAGGCGAATAGCGACTGTCGGCGAGGCTGCCAGAAAGCTCTGGGGCTACGAGCCCGATGAGCTTCTGGGTGCGCACGCGAGCTCTCTGATAGTGCATGAGGATGCTCGGGTATTCTCGGCTTCTCTGGAATCGTTGAGCGACGAGCGCGGCAATGTCACTTTCGAGGCAGCAGTCAAAAGGAAGGACCGGAGCCGCATGCCCACCCTCTGGACCGCCGCCGCCGAGTCGGGAGGAGAGAGAATCTTTCTGGTGGCCAGGGACATAACCGAGCAGAAAGAGCTGGAGCAGGCCAAGCAACGTTTTCTTTCCATGGTCAGTCACGATCTCAGAGCGCCGCTTGCTTCCATCGATAATACTCTTTGCCTTTTACTGGAAGGGAACAAAGGCGAATTGCCCGAGCGCGCCGGCAAAATTCTCGGCCGCAACCGGGGCAATGTCGGACGCCTCCTGGCTCTGGTCAACGAGCTGCTCGATATCGAGAGGTTGGAGACAGGGAAGCTCAAGATGGAGACTGGATTCGTCAGCGGCTACGACGTGATCATGGCAGCAGTGGACTCGGTGGAGGCCTTCGCCAGCGCGCGGTCGATAAAAGTCGAGCACGCCGCCACCGATGTTGCCATCAGGGGCGATGACCGACGCCTGGTCCAGGTGCTGGTCAATTTCCTCTCCAACGCGATCAAATTTTCCCCAAAAGAGAGCACAGTCACCATCGAGCTCGAGATCAAGGACGGGCTTGGCGAGTTTGCTGTCTGCGATCGGGGGCCGGGCATAGATCCAGCTTACCTGGCGAACATCTTCGACCGATTTTCCGGTGCCCGAACCAGCTCTGACAGCGGCGTCAAGAGCAGCGGACTGGGCCTTTCGATCTCGAAGGCGATCATTGAAGCCCAAGGCGGCGAGGTGGGGGTCTCGAGCCGTCCCGGCGAAGGAAGCCGTTTCTGGTTTCGGATGCCCCTCTTTACCGACGAGTCCGAATAATGCTCTCTTCCCTGTCTCTCAAACAGAAAGGCTTTGCCCTCATCGCCATACCGCTGGTGGTGCAGACATTATTTGTTTCCATCCTTGCCTGGTGCCTGACAAGAGAAGCTCAGGCAGCAAGAAGCGAGATGTGCTCCAGAGACGCTATTCTATCTGCCCAGGTCATATCGAAGTCCGTCACCGAGATGCTCACCGACGCCGTCACATACCAGACCAGTAACGGTCTTGTCGGAGAGCCTGTTCAGAGAGAAAGGTTCGAGAATCTTCACGCCGAGCTGCGCAGGCTGGAGACGCTTATTGCCGGGAAGAGGGAGCAGACCGAATCGATAAAGCAGATGAGAGTCTTACTCGGAAAGCTGGAGCCGGTGATTCGCAAACCCGTCGACGCCAGTGGCAAGCCGCTGTTCAAGACGACTCTGACCGACGAGCGCCTTCCGAGCAACCTCGAGGCATTCTTCCGGAATGTGGACTCGCTAGTAAAAGTCGAGGAGCGTCTCAACAAGAATGCCCCACTGGAAAGGGCGCACTTGAAGGACCTTGTATTCACCACGCTCGCCATCGCCCTTCTGGTCAACGGTGCCCTTGTAATGACCCTTCCGTCCATCTTCTCCAGAAGCATCACAGGCAGGCTTGCCGCCATCGCCGCGAAGACGGACCGCCTGGCGGAAAGGAAGCCTCTGGGAGAGCGCCTCACCGGCAGGGACGAAATCTCTGCATTGGATGATTTTCTGCATCGCGCCGACAGGGAAATAGAGAAAGCCCTGAATAACGAGAAATCCACCATCGAGCACGCAGCCGATGGCATTTTCATCACCGACAGCCAGGGAACGGTGACCGGGGCAAACGCTGCCGCATCCAGGCTCGCCGGGCGATCCGGGGAGCATCTTATCGGATCCGACATCGTCGGTCTCGTGGAGGAGGAGTCCACCGAGATCGTGGACACGAAATTGAGAGAGGCGTTGGCAGGTCAGGCACCACAGCCCTTCGAGGCTTGCCTGGCTGGCGCCGCCACAATAGAGGCGCTCTGGTCGGTCTACTGGAGCGAGCTCGACAGCGCCCTCTTTATTGTGGTGCATGACCTCTCCGAGGTAAAAAAGGTAGAGCGGATGAAACAGGAGTTTGTTGCCACCATCAGTCACGACCTCCGGACGCCTCTGACCGCTATCGAGAACGCACTGTCGATGGTGGAGATGGGGGTGACCGGTCCGGTAGGGCAGGAAGCCCTGGCCGAGCTGCAGGGCGCCCGGCGAAACGCTCACCGCCTGATCAAGCTGGTCAACGATCTGCTCGACGTCGAGAAGCTCAGAGCCGGCCGCCTGGGGCTGCATTGCGAGCCGGTGGTGCTCTCGAGCATCGTCGAGGAGACCATCGAGATGGTCTCAGGCGGCGCCGCAGAGCAGAGAGTCTCGGTGACTCAGGAACAAACCGAATATACGGTCATGGTCGATAGAGACAGGATTGCTCAGGTGCTTGCCAATCTCCTCTCTAACGCTATCAAGTTCTCTCCCCCCGGCGAGGTGGTGCGGGTCACCGCCAGACCCATCGATCGTTATCTGCAGGTGCTGGTCAGCGACCGGGGTCCCGGAATACCGGACGAGCTCACCGAGAAGATCTTCTCGGTATACGAGCAGGTCGATACGAATCGTGAGACCGAGAAGAAAGGCACCGGTCTGGGGCTGGCTATATGTGCCGGAATCGTCGCGGAGCACGGAGGCGACATCGGTGTGCTCAGTCAGGTCGGTTTCGGCAGCGCTTTCTGGTTTACCGTGCCTCTGCACTCGCAAGAAACCCGAGATTCATATGAGACTTGACAGAAAGAAGATACCGGAAGCACTGGTATTGCTTCCGGTATCGTCCAAGTACCCACTGTCCTGGGAAATCAGTTCTTCCGCCAGAGTGGCTTGATCTCGAGCTCTCCGCTTCTCTCGAGCTCACCATTCTTCTGCAGATCAAGAGGAATCAGGCTGGGATTCTGCGGATCGAGCTCGGGAAACTGCGGAAAATCAGGCTCATTGTCCTCGGGCTGCTCCTGCCCGCGATCGCGAGGCGTATCGGGGTCATCAGGATCGATCTCGAGCGGCGGCTCATTCGGCTCCGGCTCGGGGCTGTCGGGCTCGTCTTCCTCGGGATGGGGGCAGCCCTCGATTCCTCCGGAAGAACCACCTTCTCCCTCCTCGTAGATAAAGTCATCCGGCATAGGACCCTTGCCGCCAGAGCCTCTACCGCCTCCGGATAGCCCGCGACCCAAATCGTATGCCTCTCGGGAAAGAGCCTGGGCGGCCTTCTGGCTGTCGTAGATCGAGGACTCCCTGGTTTGAGGGATATAGTCACCATGGGATTGCGCTATCGAATCGGTCATTGTTATCTCCTCCTGGTTGATACCATTAATGATGCCGTCGAGTTCCAAACTAGCTCGGAATTCTTACCGTGTTGTTACCATTCTCGATGGCAGGTCCTTTTGTTTCAGTCTCAAGAAAATCGTCCTGTCGTATCGAGGGTTATCTAGACGAACACTGGCATGGTGATCGCTGGCTTCCATCAAGTTGCCATGACTATCCTTTCCGGTGATTATCGCAATGTGTCCATAGTCTCCGGGTCTTCTTCTCAGCATGATGTCGCCGGCGGTGACCTGCGACACAGGCACCACCTCGAACTTTCCCGATCCCATAAGAGGACCGAGCATGTTCCAGGCGTGACCGCTACCACGAAACTCCGGCAAGCCGATCGCCTCGAGCGCCCTCTGTACGCCCTCGGCACAGCGACCGGTTCGATTCATCAAAGCGGCTACACGACTGGCGGCACGAGCCAGTTTGCTTCCGAGCGCGGTGGCTGGCGGGACATCCCCAGGCGAAGACTTCCGGACCGCTCCATAATCGATCCTCTCCTGAGGCTCGAGCTCGTCAGGTCGAAAGCGGTATCTCCGGCGATGCCTGTATCGATCGGACCGCGGCGCCATCCCGTGGTGATGATTGAGCCACAGGTTGATGAACTGGAGAAAAAGCCCGAAGAGGATGCCTGTCTGATCATCAGCCCCTGTCCTGTAGTGGTCTCCCGCTTCCGTCTGCTTGCAGTCGATGGGACGGTTGAATAAACGAAGCGGAGCGAATTCGATCGACTGGGGCTGCTCGATTGCGCCCGTCGAGTATGGTCCGTTGCCGTGAGCGCGTCTAATCGACTCGACCTGATCTTGAAAAATGAATGAGACTCCGAAATTATCTCCACCCTGACTTGAGAGTCCCAGCTCTAAACTGAAGGGGCTGTGCATCCTGTCTCTCCTTATCAAACCTGGCGCAAATCCGGGGAAGCGAGACGCGGGTGTCGCCGGCGACCGGACTATCAATGGAATAAGCGGCTGTCAGCCGGAAAGCGCGTGCTCTGCGAACCAAAGATAGGCACGCGATGTTACCGAGAGATTACCAGCCGCCCGCCTCGAATATGTCGAGGTAATAACTCGGTAATCTCGCCACCCTATCCTGAACCTTACAGACCCACTCCGTCGAACGCCCAGCGCGTTCGCCGGCTACCACCTGGAGATTAGACGATGAAACAACACCTGGAGAATTCATTTCGATATGTAGAGAAACGCAGCAGCGAGACGAATCTGCAGACTACCGAGAATCTTCTCAGAGACATCGACAACGATAGCCTTCTGAGTTCGCTCCAGAATGATCGGCAGAGCCGGCAAGACCGCCAGAAACAGCAGAACGACGCCCTCATCGAAAGTGGCACAATAGGTGACCTGCAGTTGTTCGACAGCTCGCTATCGAAACCCGGCTCGCCGGATACTGCTGCGGACAAATCCGAGGACAAATCAGGAGAAAGCCCTGAGAAGAGCGCGTCCGCAGAAAACTTCAAGAGCGGCGACCAGAAGGCGACTCTCGAGTACGACGAAAAGGGCCAGCCGAAAAGATTCACCGACTTCAACGGCGACACTACCGTGCGCGAGAAGGACGGCTCCTGGACTCGCAAGAATATCATGGGCAGCGAAAAGGTCGACTTGAGAGTCGACCAAGACGGGTCGGTCAAGATCACCTACCGCGTCGACAAGAACGAGAATGATGCTTCGCAGGGTCAACGCGAGGTCACCAGAACAACACGACGTGACGGCAGTGTGGTCACAGATTATCCAGGCGGTGTCCGCACCACCATGCACCGGGACGGTGACAAGAGCATGGTCAGGGTCGAGCACAACGGCAAAGAAACCCAGACCCTCGAATACAAAGGCGCCCAGCTTGTGCACCTCACCACCTCTGATGGCACGAAGTATCGCCTGACCGGTAAAGACGGCAAGGAGCAGTGGACGAAAACAGGACCTGACGGAAAGGTCGATAAATTCAGCGGTCACATCAAGCCGGACAGCGACGGTCATGTCAAAATCTACAATGAAGATGCACGCGGCACTGATCATTATGTGGTGCGTCATCTGGGTGATGGCACGACTATCCAGAGCGACGAGACCGGCAAGATCCGCATAACCAGGACAGCCGACGGATTGACCATAGTAGACCGAAGGAAGGAGGACGGCACCATGAAGAGAAGCCTGACCTATCCTGACGGAGCCGGTCATCTGGACGTCTCGTTCGACAGGCATGGCAGAGCGGCGTCGGTCAGGGGAAAGATCGGCAGCCGCGCAATCGACTACACGACGGACCCGGCAGACAGAAGCGGTTCGACCAGAGTGGCTTCCATCGAGAGCCGGAAGGGCAGCGACTCGATTCTGATCACCGACAGAGACGGTAAAGTCAGAAAGGTCGATGGAAAGGGAGTCGAGAGCGAGCACAGGGATCGACTGTCGGCTCCGGGAGGTCGCGAGCTCGAAAGTCAGACCCTGGTGCAGGAAGTGCCTCCGGGCGCCCGGAGGCTCCTTGAGGAGCGAGGGAAGTTCCTCCGGCACATGGGCATGCCGCCGCTCTATTTCGCCGCCCTCAAGATGATGTTCGATCTCTGCAAGGACGGCGGCGCCTGGGACTTCAAACAAATGGGGGGCCAGTATCAGAAGTTCGGAAATTTCGCCTACGGATTCTACACCGGGGCCCTGGGAATGTCGGACGCCTGGGCCAACAGATATCCCGGCTGGTACAAAGCGCATCAGGGCAAGTCCAATCGGGACTGGGCGAGCACATACTTCCAGAATCCCGCGGACTACAGGACAACCAACGCCGGGCGGCGTTACTACGATGAGTGGCGGCGCCGAGGTGCCTGAACAGGTCATCTCTTGAAAGAAATGATCCGCCAACTGCACGCACAAGAAGTCGAAATTGATCCCGGAATCGCCTCCATGCAATGCTTCCTCGCGCCGGCACCCGGTGCAGTAAGCGGCCTTAGCTTACCTGAGGGCACGAGCTAAACTCGAATCGATGCCAAACCTTAGCTCGAGAACCTAGCTCAGCGTCTCGATGAAAATTGCCACCACCGTCAAAAGGGTCAGTGCTGAAAGCAGGAGGCACATGACCATCGAGCGCGACCAGACAGTTGCGCCGAAGCCATCGGTGCGCAACTGCTGAGCCGCCTTGTAATAGTCGATTGCCCCGCAGAGCAGGCAAGCCAGCCCGCAAGCCATAACCCCCAGACCAATCCATTCGATCAGGTGAGCTTCGTCTCTGGAGATGGTCAGATGATGCAGGGCATGGCGCCCGAGAAGTTTCACCAGGGCAAAGCCTGACCCGATCAGGCTGAGAGCCGTGCGCATCCAGGCTAGAAGCGTCCGGTCCATAGCCAGAATCGTGCGCGTAGCGGCCATCTCGTCCGCTAGCCTGGCCTTTCCGCTCCCGCCGCCCTGGCTGGCCTCCGCCATACGCTCCTCCATAGTCCTCGAGGCATAAAGAGGCTCAGTATAGTATTTCCGCAGGATATTGACAAAACTGGCGCCCCTGCTGGCGCAGGGGTCTTCAGTCCACCGGTCGAATTGCCGTAACGAGGGCGGGGTATATGTATATAAGCTATTTATCAACCATGGTTTTTCTGTGTCCAGACCCGAATCCATCGAGAAGGCTTTACCCAGGGATGCCCAGGAGACGGGCCCCGAGGGACAGAGGGCATTGACTCTTGCCGATATTGGGGAAGTCACCAGCTTCAATTCGGCAGGCAAGAAGAGCGAGGATGGGAGCAAGACTCTTCAAGACGGCAGCATTGGCATGCCCGAATTCGACACCGGGGCGCTCTTCAGAGACAGCAGCGCGGTCTTCGCAGCCTCGAGCCCGGAGCTGACGGCGGAGGAAAGCGAGGCCGGTGAAGACAGCGGGCGAGATAACAGGCAGAGGGCCCGGAAAACGGATGGGAAAGACAGCGGCCCGGCTCCGGGCACGAACGACCGGGCTGAAGGCCGGTCCTACCGGAAGAGCGAATCCGGTGAAGGACCCGGCGGAGGTAATACCAGTGAAGGAGCCAGTGATGGACCCCGTGAAGGAGCCAGGGAGGGCTCCAGTGAAGCTCTCAGCCCCGGGGATCGCAACAGAAACGCCAGTGTCGAGTACCTTGACAGGGGAGTGGAGCCGGCCAGCCACATATTGAAAGAAGGCGAAACCCTGGCCGATCTGGCGGCACGGTACGGCAAACCGTCAGCCGAGCAGATGGAAGCTTTCAAAAAAGCCGTCGCGACCATAAACGGTGTCGACTCCGAGAACATCGAGCCGGGCACCGAGCTGAGACTGCCTGGTACCGATGAGTCGGGCAATTTCATCCACGAGCAGAGCGGGACCACTATGCGCTGGTGGTCCAACGGCAGCCAGGTGGACACGCCGGACGGAGACCGCATATTATCCCTCAACGACGGCACCACGACGATGTCCGGCGAAGGCAAACCGACCATCACCACCTGGGCGGATGGTCGCCAGCGCGTTCAACAGACCGACGGCACCACCATCGACCGTGCGGCGGACGGCAGCCAGGTCGAGACCGGCATCGATGGTCGAGTGACTCGCACCGACAGCGAAGGACGTATCGACAGCGTCGAAAGCCCGATCGCTACCCTCAACGGCAGCTTCAAGAAGATTCAGCAGGACGACGGCAGTTTTGTCGACACCAGCACGGGAGCGCGACCCGGTTTCGATTACACCCTCAAGGGCACTGGCAAAGAGGGCGATATGGTCCTGCAAGAAGGGGGCAAAGAACTCCGCTTCTCCGACGACCCGGCCCTGGCCGAGTCACGCAAAGCCCTTCTTGATGCGGCCCGCGCCAGAATCGACAATCCCCAGGAGCTTTCTAAATTCACCGCCGATATGATCCGTTTCGAGAACCGGGCCCGGGAGGCCAATCTTTCCCCGGAGGAGATCAAGAAGACCTACGAAGCCACAGGCAGGCTTCTGGAAGACAACCCCGACGCGAAAGTCGACGCGGCACAGAGGACAAAGTTGGCCGAGCAGGTAATGGCCCAGGCAGCCATTCCCACAGGAATAGATCAGGGACATCACAACACCTGCAACGTCACCACGGTAGAAAGCATTCTCTATACGACTAAGCCCTCCAGAGCCGCCAATCTGGTGGCTGACATTGCCACCACCGGTGGTTTTCTCGCGTCGGACGGCACCAGGGTCAATGTCCCCGCCGACAGTATCGCTCCGGACACGGAATCGGGACTGACTCCTCCGCCGGACGGCAAACGCAGCTATGCGTCCCAGCTCTTGCAGCTGGCAGCGGTCAATTCAATCTACCAGAGCAGGGGAGACCAAACGAGCTATCATCAATTAACCAACCCGGATCCATCCAGACCCGGAGACACCGGCGAACGGCTGTTCGACGACCGTGACACCCCGCCCAGACTGAAAGGCGACGCCCCCGGTCTCAGCTCGGAAGATATTGCGCAAGCATACAAGCTCATAACCGGTGAAGACTTTAGCGGACGAATCCTGGACAACTCTTTCAACAGCATCAAGGGAGGCAACTTCGCCACACCGGACCAGCTGCATGACCGCCTGACCGAGCTCAGCAAAGACGGCCGATTACCAGCCATCCTCACCGTCAACGCCTTTACCGAGCCTTTCGGCTCCGATTCCGGTCGCAGCACCGCTGCTGGTGATTCAGGCGGCAGCCATGTCGTCACCGTTACCGGTTATGACGCCGAAAAGCGCCAGCTCATGATCGACAACCAGTGGGGAAGCGACAAGGATCACATCGCCACGCCTGTCCCGCTGGAACAGGCTTTCTACGCGACAATGAACCCCGAGACCGGTAACCTTTACAGGGCTCGCCAGGACGTGGAGAGGAACCATCCTGACCTGACGAAGATTCAGACCGATTTCAAAGTCCTGGCCGAGCATATGAAAACTTATCCTGACGGCGGCTCGGCACTTCTCGGAATCTATGACTCGGTCGGTAGTGCGGACAAGGCCTGGCAGCAGCAACGCCGGGACGGTACATTCGATCAGACCGAGCATGACAGGACCAGCGGATTCATGAACGAAGCATTCGACCAGATGCCGCCAGTGCGCAATCTGCAGATGCTGGGCATCAGGATGCTGGAGAACGGTGGCAGCTACCCGGAAGGGCAGACCGCCTATCAGGGCGAGCAAGCCTTCTACGACAGACAATTCCTCACCGTCGCCGGCAAGGCTGGTCTGACCGGCGAAGCAATCAGAGGCGAGATGACCAGGATCGCCACTGATCCCTCCGCTCGCTTTCAGGAAGGCCAGGAAGTTCTCTTCGAGGCGGCCAAACTGATGAGAAATCTCAATCCGGAAGAGCAAGACGCTCTGCTCAGGCGGCTTTCTTCAAACTAACAAAAGGAGAGACGTTATTATGGTTTTCGGTGACGCAATGCAGGGACCGCCGGAGCGGCCGCAAGAGGTCCTGATCGCTCGAGCGGACGGAGAGCAGTCGCCTTTTCTCAGGGAGTTGCAGATGGACTCGCGATTGAAATCCACCAGAGACGGGAGGTTTTCCACCGGACAGATTCAGTCCATAAAGCTGCCTGATGGCTGGACCGAGAAGAACGTCTGCCCGGCGCCAGACAAGCTCTCCTGCCTCACCGAATTCAATCCGCCGGACAATCCCGAGGCGCGCCTCGAGTTTTTCTACCGGGGTGTCAGAGTGCCGGACGCTCCGGCAGGTGCATTCAACTCGATCCTGGCGAAGCCCGATCATAGCCTGGATAAAGCCGAGTTTCTGTCCCTGGGCGAGATTCTCAGGGGAAAGGAGAAAGACGAGCTCTTCGAGCTCGACTCAGCCTCCACCGAGACGATAAACGGCAAGCGCGTGCTCCTGCTGGAAGGCCGATACAAGTCGAACGATCTGCGCACCATGTCCATGCTGATCGACTCCGACGGCACCGGGGAAGCCGTGCAGGAGGTGGCGCTGGTGAGCCCGCCGGATGGCTTCGCGGCGCTCAAAGGCACGGTCAGAGAGGTGCTCGATTCTATAAAGTGGAAGTGAGTCCTGCTAAGCTAAGCTTTAACACCGCTGCTCAAGAAATGAATTCATTACCCGGAAAGACAACATCGAGAGTGGTTCTCCTGACCCGGCCAATGACGAGTTCTTGAAGCCAGCTCAGGGCACCGGGGATCTCATCCCAGCTGCCCAGGCCCCGCATGATGTAGTGATCCGCCTCCTCCGGGCTGTGAGGGCTGAATGGTCCATCGTGAGAAGACAGCTTACGCCTTCCGAGAAAGGTCTCGAGAACATATGAGTTCCATTTGAGCGCGCTTTCAAGCGCGGCATTAGCACGGGGCGTCTTGCCTTCCCTGGCGAAAAGCAGAAGCGCCCTGGAGAAATACATGTGAGCGAAGATATCATCAGGAAACCTGCTGAGGATCGCCTCGGCCTCATCCAGCTTTCCCAACTCGAGCAAAACCGGAACCAGTGTCAGCCTCGCGCCGCCGTTATCACGGGGGTTCAACCGCAGAACCTCGGACAGGATCTCAGCGGCTTCGTCCTTTTGCCGGTCGAAGACCAGAGCCTCCGCCAGTGCCACCATGGCCCGAATCAGGGGTCGCGTGCTGTGATCCGCCCAGAACATCGTATCAGGGTCGCGTATCACGTCTTCTCCGAGCGCCCTCCGTCCAGCCTCTACAGCCTCGCGATAAAAGCCTATCGCCTCCTCGAGGCTCCGGGACTTGTCTTCGGCAAGTATTACGAAAGCATCCGCGCAGTCCGGAGATATAGCAATAGCTTTCTCAGCCATGGAGACTCTCTTTGTCCGAGACCTCTCTTCGAATGCCCTGTATACGAGATTCTGGGCCCTGTCCAGTGGTGTCTTCGGCGCAATCTCCAGCTTGTCCAGACTCAAATCGATCAACTTCTCGTTCAGAAATCGCTGGGCATCTTCTAATGACTCGAAATTCTGCTCCTTCATCAATTTGCCGACTTTGGCCATCACCGACTCCATGGCGCGCCTGTCCATACGCCGGTGAGACTCCCTGATTCGCCCTCTGGACATAAACTGCTCCTCCCCCTCGGTAACAAGTGCCCGTGCATGAGAGCGAGTCTCGAGCACGAGCCAGAAAATGAAGGTCAGCGCTCCTCAGCGCCGATTGACCAAATGGTACATCAAAGCCTCGTCCTTGAGACTCAGATAAATGTGCCGGCGCCGACGCCGGGTCTCTGGAAGAAGGCTGCATACACTGTGATTTCAGGCGAGTATATCCACAGATGGGCCTTGGCTATAAATGATGTTTCATCGACTCATTTCTTCTTCAGCAGTTTCCAGGCCTTTCTCCTGGTCAGCTTCGCCGCCGCTTTCAGTCCCTGGTCGCCGTTATGGGCCAGGCTCAGAGGCCCGCGCTTGCGCTCCCAATTGGCTACGGACGCAGCACTCACTCCCACCAGACGCGCAAACTCGCTCTTGTTGAGCTCCAGGCTTTCGCGCAGACTCTGCACTTCCGGCCCGGTCGGGATGCCGCTCTTGAAACCGGAAAAGCCTGATCGGCGCGGCGGTCTCCCGGCAGCATCGCGATCCGCCTTGCCAGATCCTGTTTGCCCGTATCCGGTCTTACCAGACGATGAGAATCGCGACTCAGATAGAGACGGCTCGATATCCGGGGAAGAACCGTCTGCGACCACTAGCTCGATGCCGAATATGTCGCTGAGCTCGTCATCCCGCACTTGCTCGCGTCCGCCGGGTCTCTCACCGGTCTCCTTCAGGATGAGCGAGGAAGCGGAATCAGCCGAGATGAGCTGCTCCGAGTCGACACCCCTGAGCAGAAATAGCAATTCAGGCGACTCATCGAGCCTCGATCCCACTCCGTAGAGCGCCGCGCAGACATGCTTGCACATCACCGCCCAGTCCGGACAAGTGCAATGGAGCTTTATCTCGGACGGCAGAGGAAAGAGGCCGGTATCGACATTGGTGACTACCTCCATCACCTCGTCCGAAAGACGCCCCTGGAGAAGCTCGATCAAAGAGCCGATCCGGCCTGCGCAGCGTCGCTTCACGTCGAGCCACCTCTGCGCTGGCAGGGGCTCTACGGCAATCTTCACATGGTACATCGAAGAGCCGCTCACCATAGCTGTGACCGCACCGGCTGCGATCTCCAGATGACAGACCGAACCGTTGCGCACATAGGTGCGACCGCGAGGCAGGCGGTTTCTGTAGTCGGAGAAAGACTCCAGATGCTCGCACCAGGATCGGCCCCAGAATGTCCGGGCTATTGTTCTGCCTTCTATCGAAATGGGCTGGACCTTCTTGCCGGTGCGCTCGAGATCATCGACAATCTTCCTGGCTCTGGAGCGGCGAGTCGAGACGGGAACGTATCTCCCCCAGCCCGAGTAACCGCTGAAATCGTCGTAACCGCTCATCGCTCCTCTCCCACCCTTACTCTGTCGAGATCAAGACGGATTATATCCATCAGTTCATTGTCGCTCATCTCGGTCAACAAGCTCTCGGCGCCACCTGTTAGTATAGATTCTGCCAGCGCCGATTTCTCGTCTATCAGGGCATCGATTTTCTCTTCTATCGTCCCGAGACACACGAACTTATGGACCAGGACGTTGCGGTGCTGGCCGATTCGGTAGGCTCTGTCCGTGGCCTGATTCTCCACCGCCGGGTTCCACCAGCGATCGAAGTGCACCACGTGCGATGCGGCAGTGAGATTGAGCCCGGTACCACCCGCCTTGAGAGAAAGCACGACAAACGGAGGGCCGCCATCGCTCTGGAAAGCGTCCACCAGACCTTTGCGTTTTTTCACCGCGGTTCCGCCATGGAGCACCAGGCCTGGCCGGCCGAAAACACCGGCGAGGTGCTCTGCCAGGGCCTCGGTAATCTCGCGAAACTGGGTGAAGACCAGTACTTTCTCGCGCCTGGAGGCGATCTCCTCGCATATAGCCGCCAGCCTGCCGAATTTGCCGCTCCTGGCGGCGGCGAAGTCACCATCGCCTGATAGCTGAGCGGGATGGTTGCAAATTTGCTTGAAACGCATCAGGTAAGCAAGGACGAGACCGCGACGCTCGATCCCCTCGACCTCTTTGAGAGCCCTGCCGAACTCTTCGACCGAGCGCGCATAAAGTGCCGCCTGCTCGCGGCCCAGCCCGCAGTGGACCTTGACCTCCGTCTTGTCCGGCAAATCAGCGATGATCGAGCGGTCCGACTTGAGCCGGCGCAGAATATACGGGCTGACGAGATCGCGCAGTGGCGAATAGCGACTGTGCTCTCTTTCCTCGAGAGACTTCACGAAGCTCTTGAAACTAGCGGAAGAGCCCAGCAGTCCCGGACAGAGAAAGTCGAAGAGAGACCAGAGATCAGAGAGCCTGTTCTCGACCGGTGTGCCGGTGAGGGCTATTCGAGCCTCGCTTTTGAGCTTCTTCACCGCCCGGGTCTGTTGCGAGCCCGGGTTCTTTATCGCCTGCGCCTCATCCAGGATCACCAGACGCCAGCTCCGCTCGAGCAGCCATGGCTGGCGCACGAGCATCCCGTATGTGGTCATGACCACGTCCACACCCGGAAACGCCCCCTGAGGATCCGCCGCCACGGCAGCAAGCTCTTCCGGGGAGGACTCGGAAGAATGCGCGTAGAAAGCAGAAAGCGCCGGCGCGAACTTCTCGAGCTCAGCCCTCCAGTTCGAGAGAAGCGAAGCCGGTAGCACCAGCAGCGATGGCGCTCTGCCGGTTTTACCGTTGTCCTGCTCCTTGTCCTGCTCCTTAAGCGAAGAAAGTACCGAGAGCACCTGGATCGTCTTACCCAGACCCATATCGTCGGCCAGGCAGGCGCCGAGCCCCAGGCTGGATAGAAACCAGAGCCAGTCGTGGCCTGTCTTCTGGTAAGGTCTGAGGGTGGCACGAAAGTCCTTGCTGACTTTCGCCTTCACAAGCCGATCGGGATGACGCAAGCCTTCTAGAAGCTCGGTCAGCCAGGTCCCGGCGTTGACGAAGGACCAATCGAGGTCTCTATCGATGGCGGCCCCCCGGTCCCCGTCCAGCCCTTGCCAGGCACCGGCAAGCATGCGCATCCCCTCGATAAAAGAGATGCCGTCCGACCCTGCTGCCTGCTCCAGTCGCTTCCAGTGCTCGAGAGCCTCGCTGAGCTTATCCCGGTCCACCTCCAGCCAGCGGCCCTTGAGAAAGACCAGACCCTCTCCCTGACTGAGAAGATGCTCAATCTCCTTGACCGTCAGGGACTGCCCGTCGAGCACCAGATCCACCCTGAAATCGAGCAAGGAGTCGGCACCGACGAATGTTTTCTTGGAATCGCCTATGGTGACCGCCACCCGGGGGCGGGGCCGCCGGTGCCACCAGTCGGGCAACCTGACTATGACACCACTCTCCTCCAGCAACGGCACTTCCTTCAGGAAGCGGTAAGCCTCCTCCGGCGTCCAGCGAAGAGCCTGGAAGATCTCGTTGCTGCCGGCAAGCTGCTCGACCAGCTTGCTCTGCCTGGCCGCCCGGTGCACCGGCGCCAGCAGATTGACCAGAGCCTTCTTGTTGCCTGCCCCGGCATACTCCAGAAGAGCGTTCCTCAGGGGCTGATACTGGATCCGGCCGGCTTGCGAGACCTTCGGAGCATATGTGGCAAGAAAAGCGAAGGGGAAATCCGGGTCTCGCTTGTTCTCCGCCAGGTGAAAGCAGACACGGCCGACCTGATGCCAGACCGGAGCGTTCTTTTTGATCCAGTCCGTGAGACTCCCGCCGGCATCGGCAACCTCGGATCTTACCCAGCCGTCCAACTCGGACCAGAGACTCAGAATAAGCTCGCTGTCTATATATTCGGCACCCGGCGCCGGCGGAACGCCACGGAGCAAGGCGGCAAGCTCGGTCTGAGAAGGCGGTGCGATCGGCTCGGGCACGCCCTCTACACCTTCGGGGGTGCGGCAGAGCTGGTGCATATAAAGAGACGCGACTTCTCTCCAGAAGGCGACCGAGGCGCCCTGGTCCACATCGCCTTTCCGGGCCGCCAGACTGAAAATGCCGGCCCCTCTGCCCTTCTCGAAGGCAGAGGCGATATTCAGGCTCGATTTCGAGAGGCTTTCCCTGTCCGGACTGGTCTCGATGACCAGCCGCCCGGATGGCGATACGGCGATCTCAAGCATACCCGGAATCCTAAACTGCTTTACTGGGGAGCAGGCAGGGCCCAATGTGAGAATAAGCTCATTATCCGGAGGATAGATCGGGACGGGACAGCCCGCAACATTGCCTGCCGGCGCCTCCGGTCCCGGAGAGAGCGCCGGGGGAACCATAACACTCCGACACACTTGTCAACAAGCATAGATGGTGGATGGTAGTATTTTGCCGATTAGATAGTCGTCTTTCACCGGTAGCACATTTGTCTGGTAAATCCCATACCGAGCCAGGGACTGACCTCATGCCTATAGCCTCTCCTTCTCGACCCGCCAAAAAGCGTATTACCAAGCACTCGATCGTCGACAAGCCCATGGCGACGAGCCGCAGGACCATCCTCGATCTTCTGCGGATTATCCACAGCAAGGCCGTGCCTGGTTATCTCATCGGCGAGTTCGATTGCACCTATGCCAATGAGCTGCGCAAGACCCTCGCCAGCCGCGGCTCCAGGGTGACGGTCACGGCCATACTCCTGAAAGCCGTCGCCATCGCTCAGCAGGAGCACCCCCGGAGCCGGACCGAGGTCCTGCCTTTCGGAAGAGAGGTCACCTATCACGATATCGTCGCCGGCTTCACCGCCGAGCGTGTGATCAACGGGCAGCCCACGGTATTCCTGGGCGAGATCGATGCTCCCATCACCAAACCCCTGCGAGAAATCGCCCTGGAGCTCAAAGACTACGGTGACGCGCCGATTGCCGATGTCAGGCCCTTGAAACTGCAAGAGCAATTCTCGCGCCTGCCCGGCATGCTGCGGAGCATCATCCTCAGGCTCGGCCAGGCTTTTCCGACTCTGCGCCTGCAGTGCCAGCACGCTACTTTCGGTGTGAGCTCCCTGGGCAAGTTCGGGATCCACTCCCTTTTCACCCCCTGCCTCTGCACCGCCACTTTCGGAATCGGCTCCGCCGAAGACCGGGTCGTCGTCGTTGACGGCGAGCTGGCAATCAGACAGTGTATGGCGGTCTCCCTGATCTTCGATCAGCGCGTCCTCGATAGTGGCGCCGCCGGTGCTTTCGTCGATTGTGTCAGAAACCTTTTCGAGGGCGGGCTCGACGAGCACCTTGCCGAAGAAGAGCGCCTGGCGAGAAAATCGGATCGGGTTGAAGAGTCGGATCGGTTGCGGGTAAAGGACGAGAGTCCGGTCAAGGAGAAAGAGCCGGCACTGTCATTACAGCCGCCTGCGCTGGAACTGGTTTGAAGAAGCTCGATCGGGTCTTATCGAGGCCGCATTTCGAGGTATCTAGCCGCATCGACCCTCAGACCCGGCTTTGACAGACCGTTTGCTCGAATATACTCATCCACCTCTCTGGCGCGCTTGGCGCTCGAAGGATGGCTGTTGAGAAACTCGATATTGAGACGCCCCCGGCTCAGCTCATAGAGCTTCTCCTGCAGGGTCACCATGCAACGAGGATCGTAACCGGCTTTCGTCATCAAATCGACACCGGCTATGTCGGCGTCGTACTCGTGGCCGCGCGAGAATTTCTGCATGAGAAGGTACTTCCCGATCTTCACCACATGGGAGCCGGTCAAATCCCTGCCGGTTAGTTTGCCCAGAAGTCCGACCAGGAGCCTTGTCCCGGTCAGATTGCGCAGACGGGCGCTGATGTGGTTTTCGGTGATGTGACCGATCTCGTGGCTGAGCACCGCGGCGAGCTCTCCCTCAGAATCGAGTCGCCGCAGCATTCCGGTGGTGATATAAATAAACCCGCCGGGAATGGCAAAAGCGTTTACCGTCTCGTTGTCGTCAAGGACGGTGAAAGTCAGAGCCCTCGTGCCCCCGGCCTGCGCTGCCAGCCTGGCGCCGACACCGGACACATAGCCGGTCAGGCTCCTGCTGGCCGAAACTTTCTGAGTCTTGAGAATCTCGGCATTCATCTCTTTGCCGATCCGCTCTTCCTCGGCCGGTGGCAGGGAGATAAAACGGCTGGCTCCGTCGAGCTTCTCAATCACCTTGCTGCCCGAGGGCTGCCTGACCGAAGCGCCCTGCGCCAGAGCAGGGATTCCCGAGGTCGACGCCGTCAGATACAGTAAGACCGCCACCAGACAGGAGACCGGAAGAAGGCGGCGCTGACCTCTGTGTTCCATAAGCTCTTGCTGTACCCCCGGTGTTCACGCAAAGTAAGATAATATAGAAAAGTGACCCGGGAGTGAACCGATGAAGGCGACACTCAATCTAATTCTCCTCGTTTGCGCAGGTTACATGGTCTTCAATATGTTTTTCAAAGATACTGCCATCGCCAAGCTGCCCGACCAGGGCAATCTCCACAAAGCGACCCTTGCCGCCGGGTGATTCTGGGGCGTTGAGGCGGCGCTTCAACAAATCGAAGGAGTCAAATACGCGACTTCGGGCTACACCGGCGGGACCACGGAAGACCCCACTTACCAGGACGTTTGCGGCGGCCGGACCGGGCACGCCGAGGCGGTGCAGGTCCTCTATGATCCTGACAAGCTCACTTTCCCGGAGCTCATAAAGAAATATCTGAGCACTTTCGCTCCCAGGCGCATCGGCTCTGATAAATTCAGCCAGTACAGGGCGGCTATCTTCTACCATGACGACCGGCAGAGGCGCCAGGCTCTCGAGGTCCTGAGCGGGATGGGCTATGACAGGGATGCAGGCGAGCATCTTCTGGAGCCCGCCGGTGCCTTTTATGCCGCCGAGGAATATCATCAGGACTATTACGACAAGATGTCCATGGGCGCGCGAGGCCGGTAGCTCCGCAAGTTGTCCCCGGAGCGACGACGGAGAAACGCCGGCTGTATAATGTAGCCTGCTTAGATTTTGTGTGTCTCGAGAACAGGAGTATTCATGCTCTGCGTTACAAAGATCCCGGTCTGCCTCCTGACCGCGACAGTTCTTCTCTGGTCCGGTGGCTCTGCTCTGGCATACGACTTTCCGGGCAAAGGCGACAGGCAGGCCTGGCTCCAGGCATGCGACATCGCCAATCAAAGCTCGTCAATGCTGCAGTCCGGTCAATTCGAAAGGGCTTTCGAGGGTTTCCACAAAGCGGTGGAGCTCTATTGCTTCGATCCGGTCCTCACCTACAACGTCGGTCTGGCGCACCAGCAGTACGCCTACATGGTCGGAAACGAGTCAGACAAACTCGCCCAGTTGAATCAGGCGCAGGAGTATTTCAAGAAAGCCGCGGATCTGAAACCGGACACACCGGAGATCTGGATCCACCTGGCAAACGTGCAGTGCGAGCTCGGCAAATACCGGGAAAGTCTCAGCAGCCTCGAGCGAACGCTCGAGCTCGCCTCGCTCTCAGAAAGCGATCGTGCCAGCGCTCTGCAGGCCATTGAAGTCGTGAAAGGCAAAATGTCCGCCGGCAGCGAATCGGCAAGCCAGCAAGACTCGCAGACTCAGGGATCTATAAAGTGGAGAACATTCAAGAGCGATACGATCTCCCTGAGGTATCCGGAAGGATGGAAAGTCACAGCCGACGGCAAGACGGGGCAGATCGACCTTGACGCCGCCGATGGTGGCAGACTGACTCTGCTCCCATTCTCGACGGACAAGATAATCTCACCATCTGCGGCACCATATGTTTTCAGCACGTTTATCAAACTGATTGCGCCGGCGGAGCAGTGGAGCCAGCCACAACGCATCGGGGAAGGCTCTTTTCAATCTACTTATTCGAATTCGAGCGAGGATGGCGTCGCTGCCATTTCCTTCCGCAGCTACACGAGCTCGACTGCAGGGCGGGTTGCGGTGGCAAAACATCCGAAGAGCGCCGGTCCTTTTCCGGTGCAGGTCTTCGCCGAGATCATCGCCAGCCTGAGCCCGCTCAAACCACCAGAGATATCGAAGGGTGACGGCGGCTCGGACTCTTCTGCCGGTGACAGTGAAGATGCTGCCGACGACGATTCGGACGCCGGCTCCGGTTCGGGATCGGACTCGGTTTCTGATTCCGGCTCAGGCTCCGGTTACCAGACAGGCGCGGACACAGGCTCGGAGACACAGACCGCAAATGGCGCCCCCGGTCAGAGCCCGGTGCCTTTCAGCGGCTGGACGACCTTCAGAGATCCGGACCAGGGCTCGTTCACAGTCGAAGTACCGGCAGGCTGGAAAGTAGAAGGCGGGATGGTGCGCCCGCGGCCTATCGACGCTCGCCCCTGGATGCGGACGATATCGCCTGACGGACTGGTGGCAGCCTTTATCGGCGACGGCCAGATCCCGGGATACACCATGCCCAACGGCCAGTTGACCGCCCTCGGATTCGGACCGGGCCGCTGGTACAACGGGTCACTGGTAGCCCAGTACATCCCGGCGAGGAAGTTCGCCGAGAAATACGCTATCAAGTACCTGAAACCCCACGCGACCGATATTCAGGTCGTGGAAGCCTATGACCACCCCGACGTCGCCCGGGCTGTAAACGGCACCGTCGGGGCAAGCAAATCGGAAGCGGTCTCCATCAAGATCACCGCGAACAAGGGCGGGATGCCCCTGGTCGGCTACTATCTCTGCTGCACCAAGGCGACGGTCGGATACGGGACCGGCATGTGGTGGGTGACAAAGATCGCAGGAATAGTCTGTCCGGCTCAAATGGACCGGGCCGGGCTGGAATTGATCATGCACATGCTCCAGACATTCCAGATCGATCCCCAGTGGGGTAATGAATCAATCAAGACTGCCGGTCAAGTTTCCCGCAACTACAGAGCCGCCAGCCAGCAACTCTCGAACTCGATAATGAGCCGCTACTGGAGCCAGCAGGCGGCAAACGAGAGTATCCACAATGCCTACTGGAACCGCCAGGCATCGCAGGATCGAGCCGCCAATCGATACTCGGATGCCTTCCGCGGTGTGGAGAACGTCCGGGATCCGAACACAGGCACCAATTATCAGGTCCAGTACGGTCCCGACAGGCACTGGATAGACAATCTCGGCAACTACCAGGCCACGGATGCCAATACGGATCTGGGTCATCAGTGGCGCCAGCTCATGACTATTCCTGATTGAGCTGTTTCTTCAACAATTCCAGCTGCGCTGTGTCCGGCTTGCCGAAGAGGACATCCTTGCCTTTCGTGAGATTGTTGGAGCGCAGCAGGCCGACAGCGTTAGTGCCGTCCACGGCAACGAGGTAGGCAAGCTCGTTGCCACCGCAGTTGTGCGGCTGGCATAGCCACCCGGCGAGGCATTGCTTGCCGCCGCATTGAACGATATCCATGGGACCGGCTGTCGCTTCCAGGGAATAAATCCAGGCGACCTTGTGAAATCTGGCAGGCACCATCTTCTGGTAGGCTGCAAAAGCCCTGGGATACTTCTTTTTCATCTCGAAGGGGTAGAGATCCGCCGCCCGGGCACTGGAGAAGATACTGGCGATGACGATAACGGCGACCAGCGCTATCGATATGTTTGTGCCATATCCGGACAATCGAGAATCGAGCATGACAATATCTCCTCAGAAGATTCGAGCTCTGAATCTACATCATCCGAATCCGATTTTGCCAGCCGGGGAATTTCTGCTCTCGACCATCTATCATGTGAATGCGCAATCTGATAGACCAGCTTGACGCCTCAGCATGACAACAAAACAAGTGAAGTAAAGACCAGTAAATGACCGATGAAGCAGTAAGTCGAGAGCAAAAACAAGACCTCGAGCTCGAAGAAGCAAGGAAGGGGCACCCCAGGGGACTGTACACCCTCTTTGCTACCGAGATGTGGGAGCGCTTCAGCTACTACGGGATGAGAGCCCTGCTTGTTCTCTACCTGACCGCCACCATGGACCAGCATGGCTTCGAGCTCAGTCGAGCCGATGCGCTCTCCATATACGGCATCTTCACCGGACTCGTCTACCTCACCCCCATCGTGGGCGGTTTACTAGCCGACAAATATCTTGGACAGCGAAAGTCCATCTTGATCGGTGGCATCCTGATGGCCCTGGGGCAGTCCGCCCTTGCCCTGAGCGCCGCCGGCGCCATGGACGAGCGCCGGTTCGTCCTCAACATGGGTCTGGGCTTGCTCATTCTTGGCAACGGCTTTTTCAAACCGAACATCTCGACCATAGTCGGAAGTCTGTATGAAGAGCGCGACCCCAGAAGAGACAGCGCTTTCACTATCTTCTACATGGGCATCAACCTGGGAGCCTTCCTCAGCCCCCTGATTTGCGGAACCCTGGGGCAAACAGTCGGCTGGGCATACGGCTTCGGCTCGGCGGCCCTGGGCATGGTACTGGGTCTGGTGATCTTCCTGGCCCTGGGCAAGACACTCAACGAGTCAGGCTTTCCACCCGGACGCACCGGCAACGAACTGCGGCTGACCATGAAAGACTTGCTGGAAGTGCTGGGATTCGTTGTGGTCAACGCGCTTCTCGTGTTCGGTTTTCTCAATACATGGCCGCTCATACCGGTGGCGATCCAGAGCATCATCCTCTGGGGCGGCTTGATTGTGCTGGCCGGCGGCTTCCTGACCATGGTGGTCCTCAATACAAAAGGCTCGGAGCAGTGGAGCCGGGTCGGGGTCATTTTCATCCTGGCGATCTTCACTATATTTTTCTGGAGCGGATTCGAGCAAGCCGGCGGGACCTTCAACCTTTTCGCCAACGAGAACACCAACCTGAGCCTCTTCGGCAAGGAGAACTTCATCCAGGCCTCATGGTTCCAGAGCGTCAACGCCATCATGATCTTCGCCCTGGCACCGGTGTTCTCGATGATGGCTCTACCTGAGCCGTATCGGAAAAACCCCAATACGCCGGCCAAGTTCGGCATCGGTCTGGTGCTGCTCGGTCTGGGCTTTGTCGTGATGAGCATGGCGAACAGCTATGCGCTGGCCGGCGACAAGGTGAGCCCGATGTGGCTTATCAGCGTCTATTTGCTCCACACCCTGGGAGAGCTCTGTCTCAGCCCCATCGGTCTGAGCATGGTCACCAAGCTGAGCCCGCCGAAGATCATCAGCCTGATGATGGGCTTCTGGTTCGGATGCACCGCTCTTGCTAATTATCTGGCGGCGATGCTCGAGAGCATTCTGCACAAGTTCGATCTGCCGCTGTTTCCGTTTCTGGCCTGGCAGGGGATCCTTGCCGGGATCTTTTTGTTGTGCGCCTCGCCGATTCTGAAAAAGATGATGCGGGGGATTGATTGAGGGCATGCATGGCGGACCGTTGCTGCTGCCCGCAGTCGGTTGGTTTGCATAGAGGCAGATATTCACGACATATGCACCCTGATTTCCTTGTGTTTTAGAGGTAACGAAGATGAAAAACAGAACCCTGGTCATTATCATGGCTGCTGTATTGCTATATGCTGGCGCCGGGTTTACTGCCAGTTGTCATGGTCAAAACAGGACCGGGACCCAGAACGAGACCGGGACTGAGATTGAGACCGGGCCTGAAACCGGGACTGAAACCGGGCCTGAAACCGCAACCGAGGCAGAGACGGTAAGCCCCGATAACGATGCCGATGACGATGCCGATGGCGTCGTCAGCCATACCGCTACCGAGCCTCCCCATGAATGGACCCGAGAAGAGATGCTTCTAGCCCAACCGATGCCCATGTCGGGAGAGGAGCGGGACTTCGTTTTCAAGCACAAGTCCGTCCAGAAGCTGAATGAATGGAGTTATGACGACTACAAAGACTATGTCGCCTCTGCCATCGGAAGGCAGATACTCTTCGGCGAAGGACAGCGATGGATAGACCTCCGGATGATGCTGCGGGCCCAGGCGCAGTTCGCCGCAGACTTCGTGGCAGGCAGAGTCAAAGCGCCCCAGCCTCTGCCGCCAAATCTTGAGCGCCGAAAGAAACTGCAGGATGCCCTGACCGATGGCGAGCAAGATATGGAGCCCGGCTCGGGCGGAAGCAGCTCCGCCCCCGGTGCCTCAGCCGGTTATCCGGGAGACGACGGCGGCGGTGAACCCAAAAGCATGAACCTTCGGGAGAACTTGAGCGATGAGGAGTGGTTCTTGAAAGACGCAAAAGACCTAAACGGCGCCGACAGCCAGATGCTGTTCAAAAAGCTCAAGGCGCTGAAAGAGGATATCTCGGTCCACTGCAAACGGCTCGACGCCGCAGAGGAAGAGGCGAAGCAGAAAGGGCTCGAGCAAGCCCTCGAGAATCAAATGAACGCAGTCCTCTGGGACTGAAAATGACAGGCTCCAATTAAGTTGAGGCATGCCATTTTCTGGCATGAGGCCCGTTGCCATGATAGAGAAATAAGGTCAAGGTTACAGGAGCTAGCTGGACGGGCGAGAGGCGGGCGACGTAGCATCATTAGCTGTACGTTTGCGCCGCCTCTCCGGCATTCAAGAACCCTGGAGTCAAGACCATGAAAAAGCTCTATACGACCATCGTCTGCCTTGCCTGGTTGACCTGCTGCCTTGCTGCCCGGGCACAGGACGATCCGGTCTCGCAAGCTCAGGCGCAAGACGAGCAGTCGGTACAGGCGAACTCCCCGGTCGATTCCGATGCCGGCAGCCAGCCGGGAGGCTCCGGCAGCGACAGGTCGGCTTCCAGAGGTCCGCGCACGCGAGTGGGTCTGGCCCTCGGAGGCGGCGGCTCCAGAGGCGCAGCGCATGTCGGCGTGCTCAAAGTATTGAGAGAGGAGAATATTCCGATCGATCTGATCGCCGGCACCAGTATCGGCTCTGTCGTCGGAGGCTTCTATGCCGCCGGCAAGCCCATCGATGAGATCGCCGAGATATTTCTCAAGAACAAATTCACCAAGGAATTCACTCCCATGCCGGCCCTTCGCCTCGCCACCGAGCCTGCCGAGCTCATGCTCCGCCTGGTCGGCTACAAGCCTTATGACGGTCTGTATTATGGCTGGAAGTTCAGAAAGTTTGTAAGCAAGCAGCTGGACAACAAGCAAATAGAGGAGCTGTCTATCCCCTATGCCGCTGTGGTGACCGATGTGGTCACCGGCAAGAGCAGCAGGCTGACATCCGGCGATATGGCCCTGGCCATGCAGGCGAGCACTGCTGTGCCGGGACTGAAGAAGCCGGTGCAGATTGGCGAAAAACTATACTGCGACGGTGGGCTGATCAATAACGTGCCGGTCAATCATGTGCGCGAGATGGGCGCCGACTTCGTCATCGCAGTCGATATAGATGAGAAGCTGAAAGACCAGCCCCTGGACAAGTTCAAGGGTCTGGGCTCGATGGCTCGTCAGGCCCTCAGGATCCAACTCGCCACCCTCGACGAGCTCAGTGACCAGAAAGCCGATTTCTACATCCATCCGGATACGACCGGAATCAATCTAGTCTCTTTCAAGAAGAAAGACGGCGCGCATGGAATCCAGGCAGGCGAAGCTGCAGCTCGGAAGGCGGTACCGGAAATCAAGAAAAAACTAGCGGCGCTGGGAATCGCGCTGAAGGAGCCAGGTTCTGTCTCATCTGCCGGCACACCCCAGTAGCGACAGGGTGTGCCCGATGCGGCTCACCTGAAGAAGATGATCCGGGGATTGATTGAGGAGAGCTCCCATGGACGCATTGCCGCCTGTCAACCACTACCTGGCAGCCAAACAGAAGCCTGACGCCGAGAAGTCCGACGCCAGGAGCACTGAGAAGGTCGTGTCATTCACGGGCGGATCCCTGACCCTTTATGGAGAAGGCTGGATCGGACCGATGAAAGCCCTGGTGCCCGGTTGGACAAATGCTTTCAAATACGGCAAGGGACCTGATTCTGTGGTGGTTTGCTACAGGAATTCCGAAGAGGATGCCGAGAAGTTAAGGGATATCGTCGAAGCCGGTAAAGTGGATAGAGAAGCTGCTCAGGACTTCGTCAAGGAGAAGGGCGAAGGCATCAGCGGTGTGAAGGTCGATTCCATCGACCGGCGCCGGGTGGTATTGATCGAGACAGAGTACGATAGCAGGCGAGCGACGAGCATCATCACTACCGGTGGTGCCAGAGGAACCGCGATGCTGGTGAAGATCATTGTCTCCAGTCCCGCGGATCGCGGAAGCAAATTAGCCGATCTGGTATCGAGCTCTATAAAATTCGCTGATTGACAATCGAGTGACCGAGGCTAGCCTTCCAGACGGCAGAAGGCCGGGCAGTACCTGTCAGCCCCGTCGAGACCGGAGCCCAGAACCCAGATGCTCACCCCATCCACCTTGAAGGCGGTGTACTTGAAAAACAACAGGTGTTTGGTGCCGACATCGGTGATGTCCGACCAGGGAATCAAGAGGGGCGGATGCATAAACCTGAAGAAGAAGGCAGGTCCCATCTTCAAATAGAGCCCGCGCTCGGACATGGCGATCCAGAGCGTGCTTCTGGCGTCCATCAAACCATTGAACCTGGCCGTTTGCCATCCCAGCCAATCGAGATTGTCCGGTAGCTCCTGGACCCGGTATTTCGAGCTGAGCTTTCTCCAGCCGCTCAGAAGGGAGATCAATCCAAGCACTATCAACCAGATGACCAGGAACTGGATCGGGAAAAGAGTGAAGATAATGCCGAAGACTTGAGAGTCGTTTGCGCTTTCCATATGTCTTTCTCGACGGACAAATAGTGATCATACCTCTTTCTGGTATCCGGAGGCAGAAACCCGCCGGCAGAAACCCGCCGGCACAAACCACTCCGGCGAAGATTAAATTTCGCAATCTGCGATAATACAGGGTCGGCCGACTGAGGACTCTGTTGATCATGCATTTAGCGGCGTTTCCGACAATCATTCTATCTGCGCTTTTTTTCTCGGCTCTCCCTGCCAGAGCCGAAACCGTGGTCGAGAAATCGCTGGAATGGCTCTGCTCGGACTCCGACCTGATAGCGATCGGCAGAGTCAAGTCGGTAAGCACCAGGGCTCTTGAAGGACAGAGGAAGGAAGCCACTCTCGAATTCGCTCCGCAATCGATTCTCAAACGAGGTGACAGGCTTCCCCTGGATGCCGCCGGCAGCCTGAGGATATGCACGAGCTCGACTGATCCGCCGGAGCAGATGAAGGCCATAAAACTGGGCAAGTGCGGGCACAGGATTCTTGCATTCTTGAAGCTCGTAGATGGCAAGATCGCTCCGGACTCGGAGGACAGCCCGTATTCCCTGTTCGATATAGAAGACCATTCTGCAAGAAGCTTCAGCGCCGATTGCAGGCGAGTGTCAGGCGAAATCCTGGTCCGGCAGACAGAGTCGAGTTTACTCATGCTCAAGAAGCTGCGCGCAAAGAGCCCAGAGCGAATACTCGAAAAACATTACAAGCTCGCCCCGTATGATTCGGATGCCGGAAGAGAGCTCTATTCAGGCAGCAGTACTTTTCTTATCGTCCCCAGTGGACTTTCGCCTGACTCGCGTCCCAGCTTGTTCTAGCAGCCTCTGAATTCACGGCTCAATGCGAATCCGCTTTCTGCGCCCTTTTACGAGCTGCTGCAAGATTGAGCATCTCGACGAAGACCGAGAAAGCTATTGCCCCGTAGATATAGCCCTTCGGAATGTGGTGCCCCAGTCCATCGCCGGCAAGGACGACACCGATGAGCAGCAGGAAGCTCAGAGCAAGCATCTTGACGGTCGGATGCTCATGGATGAATGCGCTTACGGAGCGCGAGAAAATAATCATGATGATTACCGAGATGATTACTGCCACCACCATGATCCAGAGTTGATCGACCATTCCTACCGCGGTAATCACCGAATCGAGCGAGAAGACGATATCCAGCAACATTATCTGAACGAGAGTCCCGATAAAGCCTGACTTGCCGGAAGCCAGGGTCACCTCCTCTTCACCTTCGATCTTCTCGTGGATCTCCCTGGTCGCCTTGGCAACGAGAAAGCCGCCGCCGCCTATAAGAATCAGGTCGCGACCGGAAAAAGAATGCCCGAGCAGTTCGAACAGGGGGCTCTTCAATCCCATGACCCAGGAAAGCGAAAAAAGAAGAGCGAGCCTCGAGAGAATCGCCAGGGTCAGACCCAGAACCCTTGCCCTGTCCTCTGCTCCTCGGGCAGTCGCGAAGCGAGAATCGAGATGAAGATAATGTTGTCGATGCCGAGGACGATCTCCATGACCGTCAGAGACAAAAGAGCCGCAACTATCTCGGTATCGAGTAGAACAGTTTCCATTGATTTCCTGGAGCTCCCGGTGGTGAGGTTGGAGTAATCTCGAAAGCACTCCGGGACAATAGCAGATTCACGCCGGTCCGGTGTTGAGAATCACTGAGCCGGCGCCGGGTGGACTATAGCGGCGTTGTCAACAAATACGGTTAACAGATACGGTTAACAGAACGGCGAGCCGGGGGCGCGCCTTGAAAGCGTCGCTTTCGAGGGACCGATGATAGCTAAGGACCTTGACCCTTTTTCAAGACTCCGACTTTCAGATTCGGAAGACCTTCGAGCCTCGACATGGACTCAGGGCTGATCGCCTTGCACTTGCGCAAATCAACCTCCCGGAGGTTCTTGCAATTGGCAATCAGGTAATCGATTGTCCGGTCGGTAATCGGATTGCCGGCTGCTGAGAGACTTATCAAACCGGGGCAGGCAGCAAGAATATCTTGCATATCATCGTCTGCGAGGTCGAGTCCGGCAACAAGCAGAGTCTCCACGCGTTTCTGCGCTCCAAGAAGCCTCTTGATCGACTCGGCCGTGCACCTGGTGTTGGAGAGCCCGATCGCGCGAAGATTCAAGCCATGAAGGCTCTCCAGTCCTTTCCCCGAGATCTTCGAGTTACGGCCCAGATAGACGGCTTCCAGATCGTTTAGCTTGCTTATTGACTGAAGCGCTGCGTCCGATATGCGCTGCCCGCTTATTGCCAGCACTCGCAGTCGCCCCAGCCCGGTTAAAGGCTCTAAGGCACCATCACTCAGTCCGTTCGAAGTCAAAACGACACAACTCAGACCGTCGAAGCCGCTCAAAAGCGAAATCGAGCTCCGGTCGAGCGGGACATCGATCAACCTCAGTGTCGAGAGTCCGGGATTGGCGCGTGCGATCGCGCGAATCAGATTGTCCACCCGAGACACGTCGATAACCCGCCCTCGACCGGCACCCTTCGGCAGCTTCACCACGACCTCTCTGACGCCGTCGATATCGCTCAAGCTCCGCTCGAGAACAGCTTCGCTGGTAGTGGCAGAGCTTTCCACCGTAATTACGGCCCTGTCGCCGGAGCGCTCGATCCTGACTCGAGGAGCCGATGTACTCCCGGCGGAGGGGCCGGGCAGAAGGGCTCGACCGGAGGAAAATACAAACCAGCCGGCGGTCGAAAAAGCGATCACAATCAATACGGCTGTCGCTGCCAGTGCCATTAATCTACCAGAATTAAGGACCGATCGGACCGAGACTTCAGCCAGAGGGCGTCTAGCCAGGAGCGTGACGGAGTCGTCGGACAGACGTCCCTCCACGAAAGGATAAAGCTCGCCCGCCATCGCCATCGCGCTCTGGTATCTGTCCTCCGTAAGTTTGCTCATTGCCTTGCGGACTATAGCATCGAGGCACTCAGGAAGTCCACTTGCAAAATCGGCAGCGCTGGGGATGGGCGCCGCCAGATGCATCATCAAAGTCTCTTGAGCAGTGGCACCGGCGTAGGGCTTCCTGCCCGTGAGACACTCGAAGAGCATGCAACCCAGGCTATAGACATCGGATCGTTGATCGACAGGACCGGCGTTCGCCTGCTCCGGACTCATATAATAAGGAGTACCGAGAGCGGCACCAGTAGCGGTGAGCTCCTGCTCGTCGCCCATGAGCTTGGCCAGACCGAAATCCAGGACACGAGCCTCACCGGTCTCATCGATGACGACGTTCGCCGGCCGATGTCGCGATGCAGAACGCCCGCCGAGTGAGCATGCTCGAGACCGAGAAGAACTTCCACCGCGTATTTGCAAGCCTCGACTGCCGGAAGGGGTCCCCTGGCAAGCAGCTCCTTCAATGTAGAGCCACCGACATATTGCATGACCAGGAAAGGCTGATTGCTCTGCCCGAATCCGAAATCGAGTATGGTGATCAGGTTCGGATGCTTGAGCTTGCTGGCTGCTTTTGCCTCACGCTGGAAACGAATCTGCGACTCCCTGCTATAACTTCCGCTGAGAAGCTTGATCTGGCGTCTCGATCCATATACGAATCGTGGGCCAGATAGACATTGCCCATCGCCCCGGAGCCGAGCCGCACCAACTGCTCGTAGCGGGGCGGGATGTTGCTGGTCTCATCCGCGCGATCCTGGCTATTACCCATTGGAGCCTACCGTAAACGCTCTCTTTCCGACCTGACGATTCTATCACTCGACCATGAATATCTGCCCGGAATCCGGACAATGAGGAGCTATCTTCCGGGCGATCTATCGAGTGCCGGAGCCGACATCGAGAAGTATCTCTCAGAAGCCCATGGTGGTATTGCGGAGACTTATCCAGCAAGTCTATTTCTTGTCCGAGGCAAATCACTTAGCGAGATTAGCACTGCTTGACCGTTGCTGGTTCATTCTGTCAACACCTCCTGCCTGCAGGCGATTGGCGTAAGATCAAGTTCGGTTCTATCGCGCCTGGGAAGATGATTAAATTTCGCGAAATGCGATAATCCGACCTTGCACGCCTATCGCATTTTGCGATAGAATCGATTCGAATGAGTCTGAGGATGATTATAGAAAACCGCAGAGCCATCGATAAATTCGTCGCCAAACATGCCAGTGCGAGAATCCCATTTGCCGAATGGGTCCAAGAGATTGAGGCAGCACGTTGGACCAACCTGGTCGATTTGAAAATGACCTTCAACAGCGCTGACTATGTAAATGGCCTGATTGTCTTCAATGTTGGTGGCAATAATTTCAGAGTGCTGGCAGAGGTCGTCTATTGCGAGCAGACTGTTCGGATAGCAAGAATAGTCACACACGGCGACTATGATGGGTGGAAGCTATGAAAACAGTTCGTGCGAGCAAAGAGTATCTGGTCCTCATCAAGCGTTTTCCATTGCGCCCGATTCGCGATGAGGAAACGCTAGATATGGCTTCGGAGCTTTTCAGCGAGCTGGTAATGAAGGCAGAAAGCCGTACTCCTGACGAAAGTGATTATCTGAGCATTCTTGGTAAGTTGATTCGAGAATATGAAGAAGCGCACAAAGTGATCTCACCACCGATGACACCACAGCGCGCGCTTGAATCGTTGATGGAAGATAATAGCCTCAGTCAGTCCGAGCTGGCACGACAATTGGAAGCCCCACAATCGGTAATATCCGAAATCCTGGCTGGAAAGCGCGGATTGAGCAAGAGGCTCGTAGTCAGGCTGGCCGACCGCTTCAAGGTCGCGCCGGAGATTTTCCTGTGAATCTAACGCCACAGCGAGGCGCATACTGTTCGATGAGACACGAAATGAGAATTGCTGTACCAACCTGACCAGCTCGTTTGAACATCAGGATTGGCATGGCAAAGGCATTAAGGGACAATGTTAAATTACTGCCTGAGGCTAGAATCACGGAGTTGATCCCGGGTGAACTACGACGACGTTATCAAGAGATACGATGCCCGGGTCAGCGAGCTGGCGGCGAGATATGAGAGCGTCTCGTTCGAGGACGTGCATCCGGGTCTTCGCAAGCTGCTTGACGGTCTGCGATCAGGACCGGAGGAAGCCCGCAGCGCCCTGGACATAGGAGCCGGCACAGGGCGCGACGCTGCCTGGCTGGCCAGGCACGGATTCGAGGTAGTGGCAGTAGAGCCTGCTCCGGAGTTTGTCGCCGCCGGACAGAGAATACACGGACAGGAGTCAATCCGCTGGGTGCGGGACAGCCTGCCGGACTTGAAGAGGACGCTTCGACTGGGCATGTCCTTCGATCTCGTTCTGGTAAGCGGAGTCTGGATGCATATCGCGCCTGAGGACCGCCCCCGGGTCTTCAGGAAGCTGGTATCACTCTTGAAGCCAGGCGGCTTCCTTTCGATCTCGCTCCGGAAAGGCCCCCATCATATCGCCGATTCGATCTATCCGGTCAGCAGCCTGGAGCTCGAAAAGCTCTCGATTCAGAGGGTCTGGTAGTCGTTTCAAAAGACATGACACCGGACCGCCTGAATCGGCCCGATGTAGCCTGGGAGACAGTGATTATGCGCCTGCCCAATGACGGCACCGGTGCGCTGCCGCTCTTGCGGCATATCATCACCAGGGACAGGAAGTCGTCGACATACAAGCTAGCCCTTCTGAGGTGCATTCTCAGAATTGCGGACAGCGCCAGCGGGCTGGCGAGGTTCGATGATGAGCTCGTCTCCATACCTCTGGGTCTGGTGGCGCTCTACTGGATCAGGATGTTCAAGCCTCTTCTTGAAAGCGATATTCCGCAGAGTCCTGATAAACGCGGGCTCGGTTTCGTGAAAGAGCCCTTCAGAGAGCTCAAGGATGTTTCGGCATTCGAGCTCAAGGTCGGGGCAGTTTTTGCCGGTCCCGCAGCCGCCTCGATTCATGGTGCCCTGAAGGACGCAGCCGGGACGATCCGGAGTATGCCGGCTAACTACATAACCTACCCGAACAGCTCCGAACAGATTTTCAAAGCCAGAGGCGGCGGCAGGAGGTCAACTCCACGAACCGGGCTCGAGATTGTCGACGATTATCTCCGGAGCTTTGGAGAGCTCCTGGTTCCGTTGCCGATCTGGAACGCGCTCAGCCGGTATTCGCACTGGATCGAGCCGTCACTGCTCTTCGAGTGGAGCGAGCTGATGCAAGGCTACGCTTGCGACCGGGGCAAGAGTGTCGATCTAGACAGCTTGATGAGCGCCCTGCGCTGGCAAGATGAGGAAAGGGACACTCAATTCGTCCGGTCGCTGGTGCACGAGTCGCTATCTAACGGAGATGATATTCGTTGTGTCTGGAGCGGTAAATCAATCCGGAATGAATTTGCCGTGGATCATTGCTTTCCGTTTTCGGCGTGGCCCTGCAACGACCTCTGGAATCTGATGCCTGCCAGTCCCAAGGTCAATCTTGAGAAGTCGGACCGGCTGGTGACTTCCGCCCGACTGAGCGAAGCAAGAGGACTGATCGAGACCTGGTGGCAGACCGGCTATTTTCGGGAGGCGCCGGTATCGTATGCGGAGCGATTCCGCAGGGAAGCTCTGGCGAGCCTGCCCTTGCTTGATGATAACGGTGTCTTTTTCGAGAGCATGTTCGAGGCGATGCAGCTCAAACGGCAGGCGATCAAGCTTAATCAAAATCTGCAGGACTGGGAGTCGCGCAAGTGAATGATCGAGACATCGAAACGCTATTGAAAACCGGCAGGTTGCCCACTCGAAGGCGTCCGGACTCCATGTAAAATTATGACGTAGATAGGACTTGTTTACCTTGCCAAAAGCAATCTTATATTTCCTTACCGCACTATCAGCGATCTTGATTCTCAAATCCTGCCAGCTGCCCCAGACGGGATCGGCCTCGGGCATAGGCAGGTTTGCCTCGATATCCAGAGAGCGTGTGCCGGGATCACCATGCAGGGAAGAAGACTCCGCCAGCGTCAAACGATTGCCGATGCATCCCCTGGGACCGACGGGAGGATGGGGAACGGCTGCAGAAAACCTGGTGGACTATGAGAGCACCAGGGACCTGGAAAGCAATTATCTTACTTTATCGAACGGCTGCATATCGGGATTTGTTCGGTTCGAGCAGCCAGGATACCTGAGAGCTCGCTCTTACGACGACTATTATGGCAGCGTGTACTGCGGCTGGTGCCACGAGAAGCTTCCTCTCAGACCGACGGAGAAGTTTGTTTATGTGCGTCTGGGTCTCTGCCATGTCGGTGATGGAGGTCTCGACCAGATCCACGAAGTTGCATGGTTCCCCGAAGGAAAGGAAGAAGGAATTATCATCTACTCCTCGGCCCATGCCACCGAAAATCCTGCTGTCACCGCAGCCGATCTCTACAGGAAAGACCTTCTGGGCAACGGTTATTATTTCAATGACCACCTGGCGGATCAAGCAATCGCGATCAGTCTGCGCAGGGGCGATTTCGAAAAAGCTGAGCGAATTCTCGGCGACAGCCGAGAGGTTCTGTCGGGAATGAAAGGGGCCATCTACGGAACAACAGGCAAAGCGATTCCGAAAGAGGAGATGTGGAGAGCAGAGCGGGCTATGATTCAGGCTTACGAGCTCGGTCTTGCCCTGAAGAATGATCGATTCGCCACTGTTCTTGCCGACATGAGAAAGACCCTGAACAATCCGGGCTACAATTATGACAATCATAACTGCGCAATCTATCGAAAGATGCTTCCGATATACTCCTGGCTGGGAGCAAGGCTGAGCGGAGACAGCAAGGCAAGCATAGCCCCGGAGAGCCTCGAGCGAAGCGTAGTCGGACATGATCCGGTCGAGATTCACAAATTCATGACCGCACCTTCGCTGGACGAGCGCTTCATGAAGACTTCCATGGAGACCGGCTATTTCTGGGCAGCGATGAGAAGCTATCTTCTCGGCGATCTATCAACTGCCGGAGCCGACATCGAGAAATATCTCTCAGAAGCCCATGGTGGCATAGGCGCTTTCGAGACAGCCGCCGCAGCCAGATTGAAGCAGATCCTGGAACTATGACTCTCTGGTCAGCTTCCTGCGGGCTGTCGGAGTTTTACACGCTAACACCGCTAACGGTGCATCGATCTCTCTGGTGAGACGATGAGCTTCATGCGATCAAGTGCTGTACATTAGACCAATGTAATAACCGTCGGCAAATCTCTTAACCCTTACAGGCTCTGGCTCGCCACCTTAACGACAGAGAGGCGTCTCGGACATCGAGAGATTTTTATAAAGTTGTCATTATTCAGGAATACGATGCCCTCTGTCGAAGCAGCAAGAGGGGAGGCATGCTTATGCCAAGAATATTCACTGAAATTTCAGGCACTGCACTTAGAGGCGCTAACTGTCACGTGCTGTGCTGATCGAGAAACCGGTCTATCAATAGCTGAAACAGCTGTTTTTTTTATCATCATTCTCTCGAGCATCGCAAACTCAAGAAGAATCCGCGGCGCTATCGAGATGCATGATGTGGCGGCAAACTCAACCAACCAGAGACATCGGGGTAAGAGATTATGTATAAAGAGAAATCCATGGTGAATGTTCAATTGCCGACCTTGCTCAACTTTGCCGTGCCTGAGATGGCTGTACCAGAATCGCCGTCATACAGACTGGCAAAAGAGATCAACCAGAGAACGAAGCTGGTCGTTACCGATGTTGATGGCACACTCTCTTCTTTCTGGGACTATTTTGTTCCTTCCATAAGAGACACGCTGCAGGAAATGAGCCGCCGATCGAAACTTCCCATATCCAGTCTGGCAGAGGATATCGGACGGGTAGTGGAGCGCCATGGAACTCACGAGTATCCATGGCTTCTGGAAGAGACAGAGTTCGCGAGAACGCACTACAGTGATGAGCCGGAGAAATTCATCGAAGAGTATGTCAAGCCGTTCTGGCAAGCTATGGATGAGAACCGCAAAAGATATCTTCGACCCTTTCCCGGTGTCTTGCGTACCCTTGCCGAACTCAGAAAAAAAGGAATCAAGGTAGTGGCGCTCAGTGACGCGCCTGAGTATATGGCACGCATCAGAAATCAACAAATCTTCGATGGACTCATGGATGCAGTCTACGCCCTCCAGACCGAAGAACCCGAGCCGAGCAGCCCTATCAGACCCATCACTCTTGCCTATGGCAGAAAGCGACTGCAAGAGCTGAGGGAGGCTACAGACAAACTCAAGACTCGTCTGGTTCCGCTGCCGAAAAATTACGAGAAGCCCAATCCCACTGGACTGGATAGGGTATTGAAAGATTTCGACGCTCTCCCCTACGAAACAATATTCATCGGGGATAGCCTCAAGAAAGACGGTCTGGTGGCGTCGACCAGGGGAATTCGGTTCATCTGGGCGCATTACGGAATTCACTTGCCGGCGGAGTATGATGAGATGGTGCACGATTCACTTAAACCGGCCGAGCTCGCTAACCGACAAACTATCCAATCCAGGCCGTCGCATATGCCGATAGTGAAAGCGATTATCGCTCGCTATGACGAACTCCTCAGTCATGTATGACTGAGACCCCGTCAGAAAATAGAGGATTCAGAAACGGCTTGCAGAATCGCGAGTCGTTTCTGCCTTACTCTCCACTGCCTTGGTCGACTCTTGAGGCAAGATCCCAAACCGGCTGCGCTTGCTGCCTCGACATGGACTCTGTTTGATCCACACACTCGAGATTTGGTAATTGCTCCCCGGAATGAGGCTGCAAGTGTTCATACCGTGGTCACCGGGAGCGAATAGAGTAGTGCTCATACACCAAGGAGGTACAGACATGAAGAGTCTCGAGAAAGCAATAGCCTTATCAATAGTGTCGGCGCTGAGCTGCGTTATCCTTCCCGGTCAGACAGCCCTGGCTGAATGCTCGGATAGCCATAAGAAAGCCGAGCAGACCAGCCAGCAACCTGCTGACATAGTGGACACGGCCCAGTCGGCCGGCTCTTTCAACACACTGATAGCCGCCCTCGACAAAGCCGGGCTGGTTTCCACCCTGAAAGGCGATGGACCCTTTACCGTATTCGCGCCCAGCGACAGCGCGTTCGAGAAAATCCCCCCTGCGGACTTGAAAGCGCTCCTTGCAGACAAGGCGAAACTGACCAAAGTACTGACCTATCACGTGGTGCCCGGCAGCCTGAAAGCCGCCCAGGTGGTGAAACAATCCAAGGCTGAGACGGTAGAGGGCTCGCCTGTGCAGATCTCCGCAGGAGACGACGGCGTCTTCGTGGGAGGCGCACAGGTGACCAAAACCGACATACTGTGCAAAAACGGGGTAGTGCATGTGATCGATACCGTGATCATGCCACCGAACCTCTAGAATTTCTGACGCGGACGGAAAAAACAGGATGGCACCGGGAGGGTGCTGGTACGGACCAGCCCTGCCGGTGCCGCCTGATTTAGATACACCTGACTCGAATACACCCGACCTGGATACAATAGATTCGCTCACCCGAGCACGAACACCCTCTCCGAGAGAAAGCAGGATTCTTCCTTTGCGATGCTTTTACAGCGACCGATATGTGATTCCTCTCCCGGAAGGGCACCCGTTCCCCATAGAGAAATATCGGGAGACGAAAGAAGCGCTTCTTGCCAGAGGCATAATCGAAACCGTCTTCGACCCCGGTCTTGCTGACGAAGGAGATCTGGCTCTTGTCCATACGAGCGAATACATCAGGAGCGTCTTTGAAGGAGAGCTGAGCGCCGAGCAGCTGAGGAAGCTGGGCTTCCCGTGGTCGAAGGCGCTGGTGAATAAGCCGAAGCGCAGTGGCAGGGACGAGTATCAACTATGGGCGCCGCCATCGAGGAGCCTGACGGTCTGGGTATCAACCTCGCCGGCGGAACGCACCACGCCTTTCCGGATGCCGGCTCAGGCTACTGCCTCTTCAATGATGTGGCGGTTGGCTCATTGCAAGGGGTTAGGCGGGGCTTCGGTCTATGAAGCTACTCTCTGAGGAGGGACAACACTTCTGCTCTGCTTTCCCTGTCTGTCCTGAGCTCGCCTTTGAATGCCGTTGTGACTGTTTTCGATCCCGGCTTCTTGATACCACGCATGGACATGCAGAAGTGCTCTGCCTCGACTAGCACCGCAATACCTCGAGGATCGATCGTCTCCTCGATCGCCCGTGCTATCTCCTCGGTCATCCTCTCCTGAACCTGAGGACGACGCGAAGTGAGCTCTACCACTCTGGCTAGCTTGGACAGTCCCGTGACCACGCCATCCCGGGGCAAATATGCTACGTTGGCGGTTCCGATAAATGGTACCAGATGATGTTCGCAAAGGCTGCTGAATCCGATTCCTTTTACGACCACCATTCCATCACTTCCTTCATCGAAAGTGCAGGTGATCTCGGAGGACGCATCCACACCACACCCGTAACAAAGCTCCTGGAACATCCGGGCGAATCGTGCAGGAGTCTCGCGCAGTCCCTCGCGGAAGACGTTCTCTCCGATAGCCTCGAGTATCAGGGCGGCTGCCTGGGTCAGCTTCGCCTGATCCACGTTGGACCCCAGGTCCCCTGCCAACTCACTTCGCGTTTTTGTCGCTGACTGTTGTCTGTTCTTAATTCTGGACAGAGCGATATCCGATACTCGAGCTTCCATATGCCAGTAACCTCATTATTCCGTCTGATTTTGATACTTTCACAATAGACCTCTAAGGTGAACATAGTGTGGTCAACTCAATGTCTTCCTCAAACTTTTGCTCAAGGAAGCACTTATTCAAAGTCCTACACCGGGTGTCCGAGAGCACGGCGGACACCCTTAGCTGCCACTACACCGCTGCCGTTCGCGAAGGCGATTCGGTCATAGCCGTTATGAACGATATCACCGGCTGCGAAGACGCCATCCGCTGTGGTCTCTCCGTAGCTATCAATCTTTATATGACCTGTATCATCCATGTCCAGCTGACCTCTGAATAGCTCTGTATTCGGAGAATAGCCAATCTTGACTATCACCTTATCGCAATCAATCTCGAACCTGCCTGTCGGACCCGTCAATTCGATACTCTCGAGGCGTCCATCGCCCTGTGTTCCTACAATGGCAGTCTTCAGGTATCACGCTTATCCTGTCGGATTGCATGACCTTCTCCAGCACATCGGGGCGGGCCGGAACCTGTCGCCTCTGACCAGCAAGTGAATTTCCCGGCATGAGTCCGCAAGGTCCAGCGCTGTTAGTAAGGCGCTGTCGCCACCGCCAACTATGGCGACTGATCTTCCCCAAGCTCTTCCTCGTGGACACTACTCTTGTAAAGTATCGCTGACTGGTGCTCATCGGTAAGTCCAATGGGAGCTCTCTTACACGGTATCCGGTTGCTATGACGATTGTCCTGCCCTCAGGTAGACCACGATCAGTCTCGATAGTCTTGCCTGCCAGATCAACCTTTCGTACATCGACCGCGGTGCGCACGACCCCATTGAGTACCTTCCGAGCCGTCTTCTCGAGAGCATTCCGGAAGGCAGAACCATTGGAGTAGGTTCCTCCGGAGAAGTTGGTAATAGGGCTCGGTATTGCCGGTAGTTGTCCGCCGATTCGACTGTGTCTCTCGAGCACGAGCGTCTCCACTCGATTTTCGACACATTCCAGGGCACAACTAATGCCTGCTGGACCTGCACCAATAATGATCGTATCGGTCATATAGAATCCCTCTTCGGATATCATCTCGCGGCATTGTGTCCCTTGTGTGAACACGACACCATTGAGAAGCAGCGGGAAGCAGCGGCATCTCTGAGTTTAGCCTCCCTGCAGAGCGGATTTCTCAGTCCCGGTGCCGCTCGACAGACATTTTCTAACTTGATAGCTATACCAGAACGACGGACCCTCTAGTTATCAAAGACAATATTGGACGCCAATCCTTCGGTTTGACATGACCGAGTTACCTAGATATGCTTCCCAGAAGTTAGCTGCTGCTTCTACCTGCTAGTTATGCCATGAAAAAACATCCTCAAAAATCTGGATCATATGCGCGACCTGAAGACGCATTCGACCAAAACCAAGAGGCGATTCTCAATTGGCTAATCGAGTTTCGTGGTTCCGAAAACTACAAGAGCTTAGACGACGCACGCAAAGGCGAAGTGGAATTTGTAGCCGGGGTTATTTCGCACTCAAAGTGCCTGTTGAAGGATCTGGGGAGCGGTTGACATAGAAGAACTAATGCTCCGGCATCTGCCACATTGGATCGTCGCAAAGAATCCAGAAGCTTTGATAGATGCTTGCGTCGAATTACTGTTGTGGGCGTTCACTACAATCGAATACTTGATCGGTCTATTGAAAAGACCTGTCGTAAGATCCGTGGCGAATCAAGCTGCGATGTCAACGAGCATCTTTGGGCTCCGAGCAAGCAACTGGCGATGGGTGCAATCTCGAACAAAGTGGACATCTCTGACAATGACGCAGTTCGCGAATTTTGGTTGGCGCAAGGTTATGATGCTCGCTACGTTGACGAATTTCTCCCTCCTCCACCTGTCTCACTTGGCTTTAGTCGCTGGCTATATTTCGACCATTGGAAGCAACAATAGCTCTCCGAACAGAGTAGTTGTTCTTTGCCCCTGGCAGTAGAAGGAAGATGTCAGGACTCGCAGAATGAATGGTACTACGGAAGGGGTCACCTCACTCAGGCTATCGGACATGAAGTCCATTGCCCAAACACTGTTTGGCTTCATCGCCTTCGCGACCTTCTCTCCGGTGCCACGACGTCTCCTTTTCCTTTTCTTCCGGATTTGCAGGCTTAGCAGCCGACAAAGCCGCTGAACTCGTTTATCGTTGATTCTGAAACCATCCCTGCGCAGGAAGAGACCAAGCCTTCGGTATCCGAACCGCCGGTGCTTGTGGGCGAGCTCGACCAGGTGCTTTATCTCGTCAGGCCTCTTCTCCGGCTTCGGTGTGTACCTTGCACCGGTACGGCTGAGACTGACTAGCCGGGCTGCCCTTCTTTCGGACAGACCCACCTCGAGCATTACTCCTATGGCTTCCCTCTTCTTCGCATCGACCACGGCTTTCAGCCCCTGGATATCCAATGCTTGCTGAGCAACAAGCCGCCGGAGCTGGCTGTTCTCGTCCTCGAGCTGCTTCATTTTCTTCCACGTCGCTGACGTTCAAGCCGCCGTACTTAGCCTTCCATCGGTAGAAGGTGTGCTCGCTGATGCCGTATTTGCGAGCGATTTCTGCTGGTTTGAGACCGGCGTCGGCTCGTTCAAGATCCTACGATCTGTTCTTCCGTGAATCTGCTTTTTCCGCATGATTGGCTCCTTTCCAAGTGTCTATTATTCCATCACTTGCCAGGAGTAGCAAAACTTTTGGTCTTCTTCTTGGGTTGCGGGCGCAGGCAACGGGCGGGAGTTCAGAACCCTGAACATCGTGGACACATACACCCGAGAGTGTCTCGCTATCAGAAGTAAAGACACAAGCCTTCCCGGTGCAAGGGTGATTCGTGCTCTGGAGAACCTGAAGTGGTACCGGGGTCTCCTGGAAAGATCACGGTCGACAACAGCCCTGAGTTCATCTACAAGGACCTCAGAAATGGGCAGACCAGAACGAGTCAAGCTCCACTTCATCGATCGGTAAGCCGATGCAAAACGCCATCGTCGAATCCTTCAGCGAAAGCTGAGAGATGAATGCCTCAACGAGCAATGGTTCATAAACATCTTCGACGCGAAGAAGAAGATCGAGGAATGGAGAACCTGCTTCTACCCGTGAGACCCCACAGTGCCCTGGGAATCTGACGCCGGCTGAATTCTCTTACATGCTCTCCGAACAGAGTAGTTGTTCTTTGCCCCTGGCGGCGTAGAAAGAAGATGTCAGAACTCGCAGAATGAATGGTACTACGGAAGGGTCACCTCACAACCACCTGGTGCTGACGGTCAAATTGAATGATCGCCGTTCTTTTGTATTGTCCGTGATCATCCGCAGGGGAACATCGCGATGGTCGTTTTTTCAGCTATCATAATGAGATATCCGCAACCAATAATTTTCGAAAGAAAAGGAAGGCAATTGTGCATTCACAGAAGAATTCGTCTTTTAACTGCCCTGAAGAAGATTCTTTCCAGGCTTGGACGATACGAGTCTACCGTTCGTGTCCTACGGAATCTTTCAACCAGGCGAGTTAGGATTCTTAAGAATAGGACCTTTGGTGGCAGACGTGCAGCCAATTCAATTGCAGAATCAGCTCCTCATCCGAGAAGGACTTCCAATTCTTGACTATAGTTCAAAGGGAAAAACCCATGCCTATATGATTTCGTTCCACAAATCCGCCAGCGACGAAGCATATAAAACAATCTGCGATCTTGAGCCAAAGCACCAGTATAGGTGGGATCTTTATCACGACAATAGCCTGGTAAAGCGCAAATATGTTGGTCGGCAGGCATCCAAGGGAAGGTTCCATTGCCTTTGGCAGTATCGTTGGACGGGAAGAATGACCCACTTTTCACCATCGCCCTGGGTAATCCAGGAGACATTGGACCACTTTTCAAACTCTGAAGGGATGAATCTCAAACCCATGATGCACCTACAGATGGCATATCTCCTGTTATGGAGCGCAATTGAGAGATATGCTAGCCTCCGATATAGTCTTGCTGGAGGTCCAATGAAAAAGATATTGCGAATCTCGGAAGAACCGGCCTTCATATGTGCGCTGAGGGAAGCACAGCCTGAACCTCGGATTGTTTATCGCGCTGATCGTCCGAGTAACAGGGTGACTCTTAATCCTGATGACCCTAAAGAATCCATGGAATACTATTATCAGGTCCGAAGCAATATTGCTCACGCGGGTAAGAGCGCGGAACAGTACCACATGCTCGTTCAATCGTCACTCTCTGAACTTCTTGAAATTTTTCGCTGCGTGCTCAAATCGGCCTGGAAGGAATGTGAGTTCAAGAGCATCTGGATCGATTGTGTCACGGAGAAACACTTTTATCTCATTCGAGCCGGCTACAATCAGGTCACTTTACTTGCTTCTTTAGAAAGCGGAGTTGTTCTCCTTGTCTTTTTCCTTCAAGTGGCAGCTTATAGTTTCGAATGTGCTTGCAGATGTGCCTGCGGTAGATTTTTCCAGCCAGTATTATGAACGTGTCTCGTTCTAGGTCTGCGACCTTTTCAAGCTGGTTAAGGACTTTATCTGACCAGATGCGTTGTTCCGCACCAGTCTTCTCGGCAAGACTTTCATCATATGGAGCAATTTCTTCTTCTGGCTCTAATAGTCCGTGCTTAGCCGAAAGAATGTAAATGCTAGCCCCGGGATGGCGGGTCCTTGCATATTCAAAGGAACTGCGAAATAGGTCGCCGGTGTACATCTCTTCTGCCTTCGCCCGGCGATCAAGTTTGGTCTTCCACAAGCCAGAAGAACAATTGTGTTTTTTCAACGATCGTTCTGGATCATTAAACTCTGGCAGTGCATCGAAGGATTCCAGATAAATCGAAAAACACTCATACTCTAACTTTTCAACGTCTCCCATTAGCCGGTAATCGGCGGCAGTAGGATTAGTAACATCGCAAAAGCGTTTTCTGCAGATTTGACTATAATGTTGCGAGACAGGATCTAGTGGTACTACGGTAAATCCCAGACTCTCCAAAAAGTAATTTGTCTCAGAGCCACCGCTAAATTCATTAGGCGATAGTTGACGTCCCGTAGCAATCTCCGAAGCTTCACAGATGACGTACTTCGGTGGCAGAGCTTTGCCCTTATACTTCAATACGAACTTATCACTAAGGAACCTGTGAGGAATATCGTCCTCATTTAGGCGCTCCAAGACCTTCAGTACATGTGACTTTTTAATCTGGGGAGGAATCATTTGCCGATGCTCAAGTAACCATGAATTTGTGATTATATCTGAATCCTGCTCCGGGATTGTTAATTCGCAAGAGAACTGAGATTGCGCAATCAGCGAACAAAGCCGAATTTTCAGCCGGAGCAACAGACTGCAGAAATACTGCAGGGCCAGCATCTATCTTTTAGATCTGCATGATCAACAGAAGTCCCGAGACACTGCAAGCCCAAGCTCCGAGGACAAAATAGTGATAAACGCGAAAGTTCCAGACAATTCACCAGGGCTGATAGCCTGCTTTTCCTCCTCGGATGGGAGAGGCTCATCAGTGGCTCTCTGATATGGAATATATTCGGCGTCAGAGAGCCGAACAGATTCACCTTGCTGAGCTCGAAAAGGAGCTCAGGAAGCTCCAGAGAGAGAACAGATACCTCAAGGAGCAGTTGGACCTGATAATGCAACACCCTCTCTACGATGACAGGTCGGACAGAATCAACGTGAGCTATGCTCACTGGCGGAGGCAACGCCTCCAGGTCGAACAACTCGATCTCTACAGGCTCCGATCCCGCATTTCTCTAATTCTTGCCGCCCTATCAATCCTGGCTCTAGTATGGACATGGCTGGTTCACCGGTTATAGGGGAACAAATAAGCCAACAGGGAGCCATAAAAACGTCCTGATGTTTTTGCCAAACTGGCAACGCGGAATTTATCTACACAAGACTGAGGAGGTCAAGTATGGCAGGATTCTCAAAAATATATTGCATTGGCGGACCTGGCGGGTTCATGGGAGCCGATGGCATCAACCCCATCGAACTTCAGATCTGGATCGGAAATTCCAGCCGACAGTGGATGGAGGCCAGGTATTTCAGGAAGGGAATCAAACCAATTGGCGACCTGAAGACAATAATTCCAGCCGCCCCGACCATCCGGACAACCTTCTGGATGCTTGCATTGCCTTCTATCCCCGGGCGTTTCGAGATTGCCCGTCCCTCTCAAAAGTGAAGAGACAACTCCGAGGACTCGAGTGCCTGGACTTTGACCAAAATCAAGACGAAATTCCGGAGGACTGGTACCGGCTGCGTGAGGAAGCCAGACAACCGATGCTCAGCATCAATATATTCGAGGCGAATCTGGTCAGATACAATCACACAAACCTTATCCAGCTGAAGCCCTCCAGGTAGAAATCTGAAAGGTCAGTAATTGTTAGTGCGATTCACTGCCTTGTGCGGCAACAGACAGCCGTACCTGGGCGATAGCCATTCAAGAAGCGCCTCAGGGACTTCGATTGAGGCGCTTTTCTCAATAACCTCGACCTTGCTGACGGACTCGAGCGCGATTGGCTCGAGCAATACTAAATCCTGGTCCAGGGCCAGAAGTTGCCAACGCCTGTTCGTCTCGACAATACAGCACGGGAACAGGTTCGTCTGTCTCGGCATCTCCCCTGCTGGGACCTGAAACTCGACTCGGATAAGCGATCCGTCGACGCATGCAGCAATCAACGCCGATAATGTCTGGGGCGAGAATTCTCTTCGAGGCAGATACTCGCTTCGGATAGCACAATTCAGAAGTTCCAGATCCTTCTCCCGGACAGATCGAAGCCGTCTGCTTATCTTCTTTAGAGCCTGATTGAGAAGAGGATTGAACGCCGATCCCAGAGAGCCGCAGAGCGACTCACTGGCGAGCACGAGCAAGCTGAATTCATCGAAAGAAAGATCAAAGCTTGGCAAACCCGCTCCCGGATTGGCGTTGTAGTATCCATTGCGAGAACGATCGAACTGAATGTCCAGACCCAGGTCGACCCTGAGAATCCGGATGTCCTCATAAATCGTACGGGGGCGGACAGAGAACAGCGCGCAGAGATCACGCAGGCTGGGATAGCTCCCAGAGCTGATTACATTCTCTATGCCGAGCAATCTTTCAAGTCAGTGGCGTGAATCTTCATCACTGACGATAAAATCCAATCTTAGGCTGCCACTCTGCAGTATTTCTGCAGTCCGGTGAATTGCCTCCGACGATTTTTACTGCTCAGCGACCCTCAGTCTGCGAGCCTGGCCGGAGTCATACTTCCTGTAATTCTTAAGGGCTGACTTCAAATCATGCTCGATCATGTCGATAAGCGCCCTGGGTCTCAGCACGACAGCATTGGAGCAATAGAACATTACCCATCGCTTTACCTCTTCGAGGCTCAAGCTCTTAAAGTCAAAATGCAACTGCGGTCTGGCTTTTCTTGGATTTGCTGGCCTTCCCTCCAGACCTTCTCGCGAATATAGGGCGCTGCCGGCAGAAGAAAAAAAGGATCGACACGGTCCACTCTTCTCCACGACGCTCTATTTGAAATGCATTGCTGATCCAGGCATCAATGTCCAGGCTCTGGTCTCTATTGAATTTTTCCCCGGTCAGGACGGAAAGCTCCAGAATACGGTGCAAGGCAAACATTCGCAGGTCCTTTCTGAGCCTGCAGTAGGCGAGCAAATACCAGATACCAAGATGCTGAAGGACACGATAGGGCTCTATTACCCGCCTGCTTTTGACGTTTGTGCTCGGCGCGAAATAGGTGATTTCGATTCTGTTCTGATTCTTGATCGCCTTGCGAACCTGGTCGAAGGTCCTTCTGCTCACAGAAGGCAGCGGAAGCGAGACATTATGAATCTGGCTGCTAAATTCAGTCGCCAGCTCCTTAACTGACTCCGAGACACGGGTCTCCACCTTATCCAGCGCGCTATCGAGGTCTGGCTTTAGGAAGGATGCCTGCCCGCTCAACATGTCTCTAGAGACAGCAAGACCAGCAAGCTCAGCTTCTGACAGGTCAAATGACGGCAGCGTCCTGGAGAGATCTCTGTTTACGTAGCCGTTATGAAATCTGTCATATTCGATGTCCAGAAGGAAGTTGTCCTTGAGCTTCCTGATGTCCTCGTAGATGGTTCGCGGCTTCACCTCGAAAATGCCACAGAGCTTCTCGACGTTAGGATAATTCCCACGCCGGATCTCTCTATCTATGCCAATGAGGCGCTCGAGACTCCTCGTCATACGGGAACAGCTTCCTGAACAGCTTGATATATTCAATGCATATAACATTCCTGCGGCTTCCAGGGAAGCATACAAATGTTTGGATATTCATAATTGTCGGGCGACCTCAATAAAATGCCCGTGTCCAGGAACGTGCTTTCGAGCCAAAGCGCGGAATCATTCAGCGAAGCGCCACCGGAGCAGCCAACCCAAGATTGACGCTGAGGCTTCTAGCTATAAATGTTCTAGCTAAAAACAGACGGATAAGGAGGAGGCGATGCAGGAATGGTGGGCTCGGGTCGCCTTTTGCAAACCACAGGTTCTGGCGGATCGAGCAACTGCGAGGGATGCACAAACATGACTCTCATCCCATATCCGGCTAAAGAGCCGAGCATTTCGGCGAATTCTTCCAGGGATAGCTCCTTATCATCGATCTGAACCAGAACATCTCCGTCATGCACAAGCTCGCATCGGAGCACATCGCCCACTGGATGCCACTGGCGTGAGCGCTTATCGAACTTGATCTGCGGAAATCCATCAGCAATCTCTACAGGCGGATTGCTTTCTACTGACTCCTGCATAAACGACACCGTGTCATTGAAAGCAGCGAGAATCTCCTCATCGCTCATCGAGATGACTTCCTCACCGATCTGAAGCCGCATGCTGGCATAATCGGGATCTTTGAAAGTGATGTAGGCAAACAAATCATCTCTATCAATAATCACGTCGTCGAGGGCAGCAACCTTTAGCTTTCTAGAAGCAGGCATAAGGACCTCCATTGAAGACGCTTCAATAGTAACCGAAGATGAAAACCTCAGGACAGCCTGTCTCAAATTATTGTTGAAACTCGAGGAACTGAATTTAGACAATGAGTGGAGTATTTGGGTGGGACACCTTCCGATCGAATATTCATCGATCGAGACGACGACTTAATACCATATACGATGCTCGTAGAATGGGTGTTTCAAGGCTCATCCCAGCAGCGTTCGAACATCTGAAAAACTTGGGCGGTGAGGGACTCGAACCCCCAGCCCCTTCGGTGTAAACGAAGTGCTCCAGGATCTTGACAGCCCAGAATTAATGCGGGTTTTGCTAGATCTGGTGGGCGTTTTGCGATATAGTGGTATTTGATAGTCAAGCACTAAAAAGAGTGGTTTTTGAGCTTGAAGGGGGCACCAAAGGGGCACCGGACTTTTCGGCAAACCCCTTCTGCTACAACGAAAGGGTTTGACCTCTCGAAAAAGAGGCAGGGGCACCGGCAGGAATCTTGGGGAAACCGTCAAAGGATAAAGGTTTGATGAGATGGCACAGAAAAGGATAGGATTCACAGTCGCAAGAATAGAGAAGCTGCCAGCGGCGCCAGACGGTAAGAGGCAGGACTACTACGATACCGATATAAAGGAGCTGCTGGTCCAGGTGACCAGCAGCGGAACGAAAACATTCTATGTCCGGCGGAAGATCGACGGCGTCTCTCATCGTATAAAGATTGGTCGCTTCCCAGCGACCAATGTCGAGGACGCGAGGAAACAGGCTCGGGAGATACTTTCGTCTATAGACAAGGGAATCAATCCTCAGGACAAGAAAAGGGAGCAACGAGAGGAGCTCACGCTTGGGGAGCTTTTCGAACTATATATAGAGGAATACGCTAAGAAACGATGCTCAACCTGGAAGGATATAAAGGAAAACTTCCGGCGCTATTTGTCGCATTGGGCTGATCGCAAGCTGTCATCCATTAAGAAGACCGATGTCCAGCAATGGGTCAACAAACTGGGCAACAAGAGTATCCATACTGCTAATCGGAACTACGACAATCTACGGGCAATGTACGGCTGGGCCATCAAGCTGGGGTACTTCAGCAAGGAAAATCCCTGCAAGGGAGTCGACAAGTTCAAGACTCACTCTCGAGAACGTTTCTTGATGCCAGACGAGCGCGATCGGTTTTTAGCAGCCGTGCATGCGTATCCAGATGAGACCATACGGGACTATATTCTGGTGAGCCTTGGAACGGCGGCGCGCAAATCGAATGTGTTGGCCATGCGTTGGGACGAGATTGACTTCACACTGGAACAGTGGCGTATTCCTCGAACAAAGAACGACGAGCCGTTAACGATCGGTTTGACCGAGAAGGTCCTAGACATCCTGCGACGGAGGAAGAAGCAATCTAATAGTGAGTGGGTATTTCCGTCAGACCAGGGCAGTGCCTCGGGCCACCTTGAAACACCGAACAAAGCATTCAAGAAGATTGTGGCTGAAGCCGGAATGAAAGACTTCAGAATTCATGATCTGAGGCGCACCATGGGTAGTTACCTTGCTATTCAAGGAACTAGCATGCAGATGATAGGAAAGGCGCTTGGACACAAGTCTCAAGCGGCGACGGCAGTCTATGCACGACTAACAAATGATCCTGTTCGCTTAGCGATGGAAGCGGCGCAGAAAGTCCTGTTCGAGGGCGAGGGGCTTGAACGGCCCAGTGACGAGAATGTTGTACCTTTCACTGAGGGGGAAAAGTCGAAGAAGAAGAGCAAGCCGGAGAACAAGAGTCAGGCTAAGAAGCGGAGCAAGTCATAATGAAGAAACTGAAAAAGACAGAGGGCGGAATGTATTGTTTTCTTGTCACGTTCGACCCGGCTAGCGAGCTATTGAACGTTGTCGATCTAAATGCTCCAAGTAACGCGACGCAAGGTGATCAATTGATTAGGATTTCAGATGAATCACCAGCGCCTGAATCGAGTGACTCTAGTCTCATGAGAGCTGTCGCAGATAAGTTACCGCCGAAGGAGCTGCCGCTGGAGCCAGACTCGGAACCAATAAAGGAAGAAGTCCTGATGGAATCCGACGACGTCATGCCGATTGCACCAGTCGAGATACTGGAAAAAGGGCTGAAGAAGGCACCACAGAAATCGAAGCCGAAGAGAGAGTATAGCTCTACCGATTTGCTTTCTCGGAGGGAAGCCGCTGAAGTTCTCGGTGTGAGCGAGCAGACATTGGCTGTTTGGAAATGCACAGGTCGCTATGATCTTCCGTATGTGAAAATCGGCAAACTTGTGAAGTACAGAAAAGCTGACCTTGATCGATTCATCGACGGTAGGAAACACGAATCTCTCGCTCCGGAGAAAAAGGAACGCTGATCATTCTGCTTAGAGTGATCGAATAGTCGGGCTTCGATAGCTAACGGTACTAGCTCTTGCAGGTCTCCAGTTACAAGCCCGCTCTGCGGATTTGCACCTGAAGTTGGGGAGTATTCTGTTTAGCTGTATTGTGTGTATGAACACTGGTTTCGAGCACATATCCCTTCATCGTGAATCGCTGATCATCGTCGAGGTCAAATGTCTTCTCTTCGCCTTTGATGCTCTCAAAAAAGCCTTGATGTTCTGGAGATGTCTGAACAATCCAGTCGCTCTGTTGCACCACGCTGTCAGCCACTAAATCGAAAGAATCTCCATCTACTTGAATTGTAGCCATTGAAATCTCCTCTTAATCCTGCGTCACTAGAACCGACCTTTTGCAAGGAATTACTGATTCCGTGACCGTATAACCATTCGGATTCCTTGACTTTGCCAGACCTGGTGATTCTAGTTAATGTGAGCGGGGGTGGCATGACCCCTTCCGTAGTACCATTCGTTTTGCTACTTCTGACATCCTATTTACCCCGCTAAGGGCAAAGAACAACTGCTTTGTTCGGAAAGCATGAAAGCGAACTCCCACGGTGTCAGATTTCCCAAGGCACTGTGGGGTCTGACGTGGTTGAAGTAGTTTCTCCACTCTTCGATCGTCTTCCGGGCTTCGAAGATGTTGGAGAACCATTGCTCGTTGAGGCATTCATCTCTCAGCTTTCCGTTGAATGACTCAACAATGGCATTCTGCATGGGTTTTCCTGGATCTATGAATCTGAGTTTTACTCCGTTCTTTCGAGCCCAGGTCTTGATCTCCTTGCAGGTAAACTCGAGCCCGTTGTCCACCGTCACCTCTTTTGGCAAACCTCGATACCACCTCAGGTTCTCCAGGGTCCGAATCACTCGGCGCCCAGGGAGGCTCGTATCCACCTCTATGGCGATACATTCTCTCGTGTAGCTGTCGACGATATTGAGAGTTCTGAACCGTCGACCACTACTCAGGCTGTCAGACATGAAGTCCATTGCCCAAGTCGAGTTAGGTTCTACGGCTTTTGCTACTCGCTGCCCTGTGCCACGAAGTCGCTTTCGCTTCCTCCTCCGGATTTGCAGGCTCAGGATTTTGCAAAGCCGTTGCACCCGCTTGTCGTTGATTCGATAGCCGTCCCTGCGCATGAAGAGGCCAAGCCTGCGGTAGCCGAATCGTCTGTGCTTGTATGCGAGTTCGAGTAAATGCTCGATCTCTTTCGGTCTCTTGTCTGGTTTTGGTGAGTAGCGAGCGACAGACCGGCTCAGTCCGACGAGCCGTGCAGCCCGCCTCTCCGACAGACCTTCATTGACCATGATTTGAATGGCTACCCTCTTCTGCGCAGGGGCTACCACTTTTTTTCGACCACGGCTTTCAAGCCTTGAATGTCCAGTGCTTGCTGAGCGACCAGCCGGCGGAGCTGTGAATTCTCCTCTTCAAGCTGTTTCATCTTTTTGACGTCGCTGACCTGCATGCCTCCGAACTTCGCTTTCCACCTGTAGAAGGTGTGCTCGCTGATACCGTATTTGCGGGCAATTTCTGCTGGTTTGAAACCGGCGTCAGCCTCGTTCAGGATTCCTACAATCTGCTCTTCTGAAAATCTGCTCTTTCGCATGGTTGGCTCCTTTCCAAGTGTCTATTATTCCATCACTTGCCAGGAGTAGCAAAACTTTTGGACTCAATTTTTGGTTGCGGGCCAGATCAACTGGTTGTTGATGAGACAAGACAACCGAATCGGAAAACAACTCAGGAAAAGGAAAAGGTCCTAAAAGAAATTCTCTAGGTGTAGGTTGTAGGTACCTTGTTGGAGTGCGACTTCACTCCAGGTGTCTTAGAACCTTTGGCCTAGCACCACCTTTTCTCTCGAACTGTAAGCCATATCGATAGATTTCTGGCATCTCGTATTCATCTCCAGCTCTCACAATTACACCGTTCAACTCTAAAAGCTTTAGATCCTCGGAGGTGAGCTTGTCCTTGTCCAACTGCAATGGATTGAATGGGGTTATTCGCTGAGGTTCAGGAAGCGCCTGCAACTTAGTGAGTACTGCACGTAAGACAGCATTCTCTTGCATGATCTCATCTATCTTTTCCTTGCTACACTCTGCTAGCGAACTACGCATCGCACCGGGTGTTAGGAGTCTATCTGACCATTTTGTATCACTGATCGACTTTTCCGCCGCGTAGGAGGTCAGCCTGACTACGTCTCTGGCTTGAATAACCTTTTTGGGACCAGATAACGCTCCGAGAACCCAATCGGCTGAACGTGCTTCACGAGACTTATCGCTGCCTAACTTCCGTCCCCAGAAGCTCGAAAGAACTTCTCGAAGTTCTGCCTCATCTGTCCGGTAGATCTGTTCGGGATTGAACATGACACCTGATTGAACGCACATCCACACTACTAGACGCAGCGCTTCCAAATGACTCCAGCGAAGAGCATACGATTCATAACGATGAATTAGTTGACGAGCATTTTGTGTTATCGCCTCAAGAACCATATCCTCTCGAACAAAAATAACAACTCCTAATGGACGTTCTGGCTGTTGCGATAGCCAATCCGGAACGTCCTGCAACAGCGCCCTCAATGCGACTTTCTGCTGCTCGTCATTTGCCAAATTCTGGAAGATGTCTTCCAATCCATCAAATGTGACTATGACACTCTGCTTCTGTTTGGTAAGATCCTCGATCAACCTAGCAGGCTCAGAATGGCGATTGAAGCCAAGACTGAATGCGATCAATTGCAGCCAGAGTTTTCTCCAGTCAGATTGATTGAGTTGTTTTGCAAGTGCAGAGTAAACTTCGTCTTGTAATTCCAGATGACTTCCGGGGTCATTGAATCAAGACTCTTTGCTATCGAGCTGCGCTTGTCGGTAATTGCCGAGCTACGGATTCCTCTAGGTTTTTGGGCTGCAGCACTGGAGAAAGAAGAGCCTCAACGTCGATCTTCGATTCTCCAACATCTTGTGCAAATCTGGCCCAAGTGCGGCGATGGTTTAGCTGTAAATAGGTGTACGTCTTTCCCGCGCCCTTCGCACCTACAATTACTGCAATCGGTACCCGGGTTCGATTATCAGAAACGAGGGCCGATAATGGCTTTGTGAGCAAGAGGTTTGGCTCACTACTTCGTTCAGCATATATGAGCCTTCTTGACCAATCGGTAAAGTTCTTGCGCTTAGTTGCGAAATCGAAGTCATTCCCGAAGGATAACGATTGACTCGAATCGATACCAAGCCATTCAGCCAATCGAGTCGGAGCATCTCCACTATCGGCCTTCGTCAGCAAATCTGCGACTTCTGACCAATCAGCAGGAAGTACCGACAAAGTCGGATCAAAGTAATTCATGAAGATTGGACTGATATCAGACTCAAAGTTTGTGCATCCAGATAACCACTCACTCACTTGTTCCACGTGTTTTTCTATTACCTCAGCAAACGGTTCCTGGCGTGGCAGTTGGGATAGTACCACGGCTGGTACCGGATCTTCGGTTCTGGTCGACGGGGCAAGCCTGCTCATGGCACGCAAAATTTGGTGAGTTCCTTCCATACTCTGTCCACCAATGGTAGAGACGCAAACACGAAACACTCTGGGGTCAAGCATCAAGCCAGCGGACAGTTCCGACAGTCCTGCTCTTAAGTCAGCTATCGCAACAGCTGCACCTAGCTTAGAAGCAAGATTACTGAGGGCTTCGGTAAGGATAAAAGGGCTTTGTGCTCCCTGCAAAATGTGCTCGGGGCGAACCTCTAGAACTGCAAATTGATCCATAGTTCGGAAAGCCGGCACCACAAAGATACCATCGACTTGCATGTTCTGTATTCGATCGGCACTAAGCGAAACGACATCTTGCCAGTTAGGCTCGCTGTGCAAGAGCGAAAGAAAATCGGAGAGAGCAAAGGGTGGATTAGGAATACGCTTTTGAATTAGCCAGCTAATACCTGGTGCTTCGAAGTCGGCATCGAGAAGGAGGACCTTCTTGCCAATGTCGACAATTTGTCTGGCAAGAGAGATAGATGTTAACGTTCTACCAACGCCGCCTTTAAAAGAATGGAACCCAACGACCGGGACTAAGTTGTCGTCCAATAGTGGCGGCATAGCGGGACCATCAATTGAACGCAAGACAAGTTGTCGGCCCCATGAGGGAACGAATGGTCTGGGTTCTTGTTCGGCTTGATCAACGAGCTCAATGAACGCTGGCAAATCGCGTTTGGAACTGCCAGACTCCAGGATAATTCTTCCAACAAGCGGAGCAGCATCCTGCACCCGTTCGAATCTTGGTTCGAACCAGTCATTTAATTTGTCGGTAGCAGCATTGTTGTCAACTCCTGCTACTTCCAGAGTTAGTCCGTCCCAATAGGCGCGCACAGTCTTAAGCCACTCCGGCCATGCATTGTCTTGTTTCAATTTCAGAAACACGTCTTCAACGTCGATCCATGTATATAGGCGCTGTTCAGAGGAGAGCATCAAATTTCTCCTTTTACCCATAAACATACAGAATCAAGCCAGTTCAGAGCGCTTTGTTCATCAGCAGAATTGACGATCAGACCGTATCGCCAGGCTTCGTGGAGGCGTTCCATAGGGAATGTATGGCTGCCGGATGCGGAACGAATACTCACCTCTTTGACTGGCACCGTCTTCGGAAGCTTCAGTAATTTGACTAGCTCGAACAACTTGTGTGACACCATCAAATCTTCAACGTGTTTGGGCATTCGCAACGCATGTCGCTTGGCTACAACACATTTGAGACCGCACTCCGTCGCGTAGAATTTGAGCATGAAGTGAGAAGGACACTGTGACTGAGCAGCTTTTAAGTGCGCAACGTGTGCGCGGCGAAAATTTATATAACCTGACGGTACCCTAGGCATGATGTGTCGACAAAATAGTATCTCGGTGGCAGTCAACAATGATACAGAGTTTCGGTACCAATGTCCCGATGCACACGGAAAGCAAGTCTCTAGTTGATCACGGTTGGTATCAATTGCACTCTTTTCGCCAGGTCTCGCATTTATTCCCTGGTGATCCAGCCGAGGCTAAGAAAGTCCCCCAAAATGAAAAACGCCGTTCGGCGGAAACCTAGATGGTGGGGAGGTGGGACTTGAACCCAGACGTATTGCTACACTAGATCCTGAGTCTAGCGTGTCTGCCATTCCGCCACTCGCCCATAAGCTTGAATTGCAAGGATACAACAGTCGTACAGTTAAGAGATTTTAATGGTCACTTCGGCTAAAACTGAACCTTAGTGAACCGAAAAAACTGGCTCAAGCGATGGTTGATCTAATAGAAGCGCGGTTCTCTCGTGTCGTGAGTGATGTGTGAGCGATTGAAGATGGGAGTTGAGAAATTCTGATTGGACAGGGCTGGTCTACTCGTCAGGAGGCGGTGCTGGCGGAGCGAATGGACTCGGATAGAGCGGTCTGGACGGCGCTTCTCGCTTGTAGTAGGGGATTATGGGTTTCACCGGAGCAGGCTTTGGCTTGAACTGCTCTTGAAATTGGTCCCACTGCTTTCCAATCGCGCGACCCGCGTCCCTCACTGCGCAGCCTAGCCAGCAGTAGAGAACTAGACCGGCGAAGACGACAGCGACAGCGGCGGAGCATCTCCAACGGAGTTCCTCCTGCTTTCTTACCTCCTCGCTGTTTACTGCCTCCTCGGCAGCCTGCCTATTCTCCTCTGCCCTCCTCGCTGCCTCGGCTGCTTGCCTGGCGGCCTCCTCCTGGGCCTGCCGGCGCTCTCGTTCAGCGGTGCGTCGTCTGGTCTGCTCTTCTTCTCTGCGCCGACGTTCTGCCTCCGAAGGTCCAGACCGATGATTCTTCTGGGAGCCGCCGCTCCGATTCTGACTATATTTTCTTGAGTTCTTCTTCGACTTCTCGTTTAGCATCTACATTGGTCATTCGGTCTGGATGCCAGACGAGGACCAATTTGCGATAACGGCGTTTTATCGCCTCAAACGAGGCACCGGGCTCGAGGCCCAGTGCGCTGTAAGCTTGGTGGATTTCGTTCATCATTGGAAGATCGCCTTGTGTACGCCGCTCATCAGAGCGAATAGTGCAAGTGCACTGAGAGAGATTAGCCACCATGGCGGGGCGGGGAGCCGGGTCTCGGTAGGGTCGGCCACTTGGGTTCCTGGACCGAGTCGACTCTCGATAGAATCGATTAAGCCTGTCACGATTGAATCGCAGGCATGAAACTGAACGCCTTCTACCTTCGGAGAGAAGTCCAGAGTGATCATCGTGGTATCTCTCCCGGTATCGCGGATTGTCATCTGGAGACCGAGATATCTCTGCAGGCGTTCTTTGCGAGTGTGTATTTGGCCTCTGGCGTCCATGTCGTAATGGATCTGCTCATCGGTGAATCTGAGATCGGCGGCTATCCTACCGCTCGTTGTGTCGGCGTTCGAGATGTACCACTTATCGCCGAAGTTATAGACTGTCTCGGCTAGCAGCTCTCTGACTTTGGCGAAAGCCTGTTTTGCCGGAACCTTGTATTCTCGTGGTACAGGATGGAGAAAGTTGTATCGTTGAACCCGGGCTTGGTGCAGGAAGGGCCACGCTGCCCAAATGCCTGTCACAAGGGCGGGGAAGAAAACGCCTTCATTACTGTGAAGGACCATTTGCGACAGGAATGATCCTGTCAGCATAAAAGCAAGAAATCCTAGTGTGATTGCCGCAGCCATTACAGTTCTGCCCTGTCACTGTCTTCGAAGTCGAAGCCGACACCGTACTTATCGACATTGCAGTCTTTGCACCAGGCATGGCGGAAGGCTTCGATGTAGTTTCCGGTGAGCTGAAAGTGTTTGAGCTCTTCTTCAGCTGAAAGAACATTGTGATGACCGACTCCCCAGTATTTCACTAGAAGGCGGATGTTCTGATTCAGCATTTCCTCGGTATCATCGAGGCGCGCTATCTCCTGGAGGAATACTCCGAAGGCGACGCTCACGACTGCGGCATTGAGATACATTCCGTGCTGCTCGAAGAGCCTTATTGCCTCTCGATATGAGCGTTCTGCGAGAAACGGCTCGTGGAGTCTGGCGTACAGGTCAGCGATGCAGGATGTCGCCCATGCCTGGTCGAATTGGTCCTCTCTGCGAGCACTGTTCTTGGTGCCCTCCGTAATCTCCTTGAATCGTCGAAGAACGATTTCCAACTCGTTCTTTGAAGTGGCTACACAAAACATCTTATGCATGAGTGTGTATGTCTCTGGTTTCATATTGGATTTTCTCCTTTGTTTTTGGTTGGTGGTGGCGATAGTCAGTCGCCATAGTCTGGTGCCATGCCATCTGGCTTTTGGTTCTTTTGTTGTTTGTTTCGAGACTTCCCCTTGTTTCTGTTCGGAGTGGTGGTATCTCGATTGGAGCTGGAAGAATTTTGTTGTTCAGATTTCTTGAGCCACCGTCGCTTAGAATCTGACTTCTCCTGAACCTCTTCGGCTTGCCACCTGGCGGTCCGTCCGCGCTTGCGAACGAACTCGCTTACCTGGTGTTTGGGCCGCTGAGGCGGATCGTATTCGAGCGCTTGCTCGTATGCTGTTGGAGAGATGAGCGGTAGTCTGAGTGGACTGGTATCAGGAGCGAAGACGATGACTTCGTTCTTCAGGCCGATGAGTTCGTCTGGGGTAATGAGAGCTCGTCCCTGGATAATCTCATGAACCCTGCCGTTGTCGTTGACCGTCGCCTCCTCGATCGTTGTGCGCCCTATCGCTTCGCTCAGCTCTCGGGCTTCCTGGAAGGTCTTCTGTTTGAAGTAGACCTGGGTGGCAGGCATGTCGATTATGATCTGCGCCTCCTTTCTGCTGTAGACCTGCTCGAGCTGGAAGTAATTTTGGAAGCCGAGAACCAGCCCTATCTTGTTTTTTCGAATGATGGAGAGTGTATCTCCGATGCCCGAAATCTTGCCGAAGTTTGTGAACTCGTCCAGGAGCATGGTCATCGGGTATCGCATCTCCTCTCTGACTTCGAGGATATGGTCAAGCAGGAAGTTGACCATCAGCGATCCGATTAGCTTGCTATCCCTGCTCCGGCTCGGAACGGCCAGATAGAAGGTGAAGAGCTGATTCTTGAGAGCGTTCAGGTCAATGTCGGTGGTCTCTGTGAGAGTCACCATCTGATCTGTCATCCAGGGATTCAGCTTGGTGATGAGTCCTGAGAAGACACCGTATCTGAAATCGGTTTCTCCGCTCAGGCGCATCCAGCCTTCGAACTCCATCTGCGCAACTTCTGATGGGCTATTCTGAAGCACCTTTGCCAGTCGGTCGGGACCGGTCAACAGAAGCCAGCGTAGGGCGCCGAAATGTCCGAATTGAGGATCACTCGCTGCCGCATGCAGTATCAGCGGAACCAGGAGCAGCTTCTCTGAACGGTTCCAGGTTTGCTCGTGGCGTACCTCGTTTGGCTCTCCGTTCAGAATCACCAGGTCGGCTAGCTTTTCTGCTAGCTGCGACTTTAGCTCTTCCGGCGCCCGCCGGACTCGATCGATCGGGTTGATTCGATGCGATGTCAGGTCGGAGGCGTTAAAGCAGTAGATTTGATGACCTGCCATCTTTCGCCAACCGGATGTCAGCTTGTAGAGCTCGCCGGCTTCATAGCCTGGGGTCGCTTCGGTCACGACCATGCTTGTTCCGATTCGCTCGATGAGCTGGGGGATAAAGAATCCCCTGGACTTCCCGACTCCGGTCCTTCCGCAGACGATTGCGTGAGCATGAGTCCACTTCTCGGGGACCTGGATGAACTTCTGGACGCTGTCACGACCGATAATCAATCTCTTCGGATCGGGTCTTGGTTGCAGATATCCTGCTGCTTTTAGCTCCTCCAGAGTTCCCCATTGTGCTGCTCCGTAGATGGTGCTTTTCTGTTTTCGCTTCTTTGAATCCAGAACGCGTTTAGCATCTCTCTGGAGCTCTATGAGTATCTGGTCGCATCGCCTTTGACAGTCGCTCTGCGTACCTCCTCCTTTCTTCTCGTCGATGTCGAGATTAACCAGGATGTCTCCCTTCTCGGTGCTCCTCCAGCGCACCACCACTCGGTATTCGTGCCGCCACCAGTCTCGTCCTATCTGCTCGTCGAGCCGCTCGACAGCCAGAATCTGATCCAGCTGTTTGCTTGCTCTTGATACCTGATAGCCGAGGCGGTCTAACACGTTTACGGCGAGCACAGGAAAGTCCTGGGCATCGATATCGACAATGCCAGAATCATTCACTTTCATGTGTCGTTACCTCATATAGTCAAGGCCACGGTCTCGTTTCGCGCGCTCGAGCTCTTTCTCCTTTCGTCGTCTCTTGCGCGTCTCTTTGTTTTCGTCGATGGCCTTATCAATGTTCTCTATGGTCTCCTCGTCTCTAGCCCTTTGGTCGTGGGTGCGATCGGATTTGACATAATCTTTGTGCTTGTTTTTCTTCGCGTCTTCGAGAGTGTCCTTTGCCTCCTTCAAACGGTCTCGGTTGTCGCGCAGTTCAATCCACCGAACAAGCTCACCGGCGATTGATGCGCCCTGCATGAATAATCCAACCACCGGATTCGACATCATCTGCTGCTGAAGTGGATTCACATAGCGAGATGGTGCTGTCTTGGCGGCGCCTTCCTGGGCGGCTCGCTCCTTAGTGATCTTCAATTGCTTCTCAGTGACACCAGCCCAGCGAGCTCGGTCGGCATTTTCGATCCAGCCTCTGAGCTTTTGATAGTCGTCTACTGGAAGGCGGTCAGCTTTGTTTTCACGGAGTCTTTTGTCGAGTGCGGAGAGCTTCTCAAATGAGCTGTCTTTGTTGTAATTCTTGCCTTGATACTCGATCCAGTCTCTTTCTTTCTCTGGCTTCTTGTCCGTCTCTTCGGACCGACGATCAGAATGGTCAAGCTCTCGCCTCTTTTCCTTCTCCTTAATCCAAGAGACAAGCTTTTTGTATTCCGATCTGGGAATTCGTTCGTCTACGTTGTCCCAGAGATAGGAATTGAGCTCCTTCAACTCGGACATTGAATTCTCACGAGACCACTCTTTGCCGGCTGCGCGGATCGTCTCCTCCTTTTCTTGTCCAGGGGCGCGCTCGGTCCGAGCTTTCTCCCGATTCTGACTTCTTTGCTTCTCCTCCCGTTCTTTTTTCCAGGTTGAATATGGTTCGTATTGTTCTCGGACTATCTTTTTGTGCATCCAGGGAAGTTCGAGACCTTCCCGGATGCGCTCCTGGCGGCGAGCTTCGCGATCACGCTTTCGAGTCTCGGCACGCTCCTTCTCTTTTCGTGTTCTTTCTTCTCGAGCAAGCTGCAACTCGAGAGGGCGGGTTCGCTCCAGATGGCGATCGCTCCATTCTCTGAGTTTAGAGTAGTCGTCTCGATCGATTCGAACACTCTTGCCGTTCTTGTCCTTTCCGAGAACAACCACGTGGATGTGATGATGAGCCGTGTTGTTATGCTCGACTGCCATCCATTTGAGATCGAGTCCCTTCTCAGCCGATAGCTGCTGCATGACTTCGCGCGTGAATTCTCGCTTGTCTATCGGCTCGATTTCAGGAGAAAGCGTAAGCTTGTGGATGACGACTTTGCTGTCTTCAAGCTCCCGGATCGCTTTCCTCAGAGAGCGACCGTCGAGGTTGTCTTCTGTGTCGTCAAAAAACTTTCTGCCTTCCGGACCTCTGTCTTCGCCGGGTCGATACTGGATGTACTTCACGTGGGCTAACGCTCGCCCTACTGCAACCCGCCTGGGCGACTTGCCCTTAACACGGCTCTTCTTATCTCTAGACGAGATATAGCCGTGTATTACAACGCTCATTTCTTGTCCACCACCTTCTTCATCGATTCGGCGAGCTCGCGCTCATCGCTCTCGACGTGGCGGGCCATTCTTTGCTTGGCTCTAGTGGCTGCCACCTCGAATGCCTTGCGAGCATTCTCGTCATCAGGCAGCGACATCCAGCTCAGCTCATAGAGCGTTCCGATCGCTCGTCCCTGGCGGGCTAGCATCTTGCAGATTCTATCGACACCGCCATTGATTGCTTTGACGAGTCCGTCGGTGGCGTATCTGATTGCTTGTGCTGTTTCGTTGTCTCTTGTCTTTTCTCCTATTTTTTCTTGATTGTCTAGATACCATCGAATTGCTTCTCTGGCGACTTCGGTTGTTGTCAGCTTCTTTGCCTTGGCAAACTGAGCAAGTCGCTCTCTGTCTTCGGCGACCAAACCGATGTAAATCTGATGAAACTTTCTGGGTGATGGCATTCTTGTCACTCATCCTCTAAGTTGCCGCCTCATGCGGGTGTACGGGACTTGACGCAGGGGCAAAACCAGGGAAGCGAGTTTCACTCAGACTCAAAAGCCCCTAGGGATCACCGTTTCGAGGTTTGACCTAGCGCTATGTATCTTGCATTACCGTACGGTCAAGCCTCCCGGTAATGTCTCGCTTCGCTCGGATGATTGTTGCGAGTCGGTGCCTCCTCCTCGCGGCGCCACTGCGGGTAGTTACTATAGATTGATTTTGCTTTGCTTCGATTGTTGTTGGTGTAGCTGTTATTCTGTCTCTTTCTATCTGTCTCCCTGACTTTTAGAGGCATTTGCCAGGGTCTCAGCGAGGAGTTTGAATCCAGACATGAGAACATTAGCCGAGAGTCGAATTAGCGATATCAGAAGAGTGCTGAGCAGGCTCAGAAGAGTCGTTACTACCTGACCAGCTATGTCGAACACTAGCTTTAGAACAATGCTCGGATTTCCTCCGGTGATTCCAACCAGAATCATCAACATGAAGATAAGCAGGAATATTTGCTCAATACCAATGAGCAGGGAATTTGGTGGTGACATATTCACCTCCTTTACCGGTGAGCTGTGAGGCAGCGAGAGCATGCGTTTAGCCAGGCTGCCTGCACGAGCTCACCAGGTGACTGATTGTTGTTGTCTATATTCGGGTTAGACAGGTTCGAAGCTGGGAACACCGGCCATGGTGCTTAGATTTGAGATTGCGCCGCAGCCAGTTTGCCCAAGAGCCAGTCAGTCGAACATGGCCAACCCTATTTTCAGGGTGCAATCCCCGAGGGGATAATTACAGTTCTTGGGACTTGGTTTCCTTATGCGCTTCGAAGATTCTTAGCGATGAATTCGTCCAGATCGACTCTTCGGTATTTCACGAGTTTTCCGATCTTCACGTATGGAAGATCGTACCTTCTGGTGCACTTCCATACAGCTAGGGTCTGTTCAGCGACTCCTAGATAAGCAGCAGCTTCCCTGCGAGTGAGAAGCTCGGAGTGGACATAGCCAGCTCCAAACGGAGTGTCATTCGCTTTTGACATTATCTGTTTTTTCCTTGTTATTTGGTCTGATGCGTTGCCGGCCGCTTTCCAGGCGCCGGTCAACTTGACTCAGAGCGAAATTTGATTTTTGAAAAGCTGTCGTTGGTGATGACAGCCAAAAGCAGGAAGAAAGGATCAGTTACTGATCATTTGCGATGGTAGCTCGCGCATCTGCCGCAAGCACGACCATTGCTAGTCGACGATACTAGTATATCGATGTTCCCGGTCTTGGTGTAATGGTAAATCGCATGGTTTGACAACCGGGTAAACCCTAGTATCTGAGCCGGCTGTGAATGTTCAGTAAAAGTGAGTAAAAGTCATCGATAGTCAGAAACAGTCTAGGCCCATTTACCGCTTCCTTGAGAGCATGAAAAGGGCCTGCCAGATTGCTCCGGCAGGCCTGAATGCCAACTTGCAATAGACTCAAGTCCAGAGATAACCGTGGGTTTCCCGCAGGCTGCGAAGATCACCAGCAGTGACAATCACATGATCGAGAAGAGGAACGCCGATGAGCTCGCCTGCAGCGATCAGCTTCTCGGTCGTCTCCAAGTCCTCAGAGCTGGGCGTGATCGATCCTGCCGGATGATTGTGAGCGACAATCAGAGCATGCGAGTTCGAGAGCAGGGCCGCCTTGAACACTTCGCGGGGATGCACAAGACTGGCGCTGATGGTCCCATGAGAAACGATGTGGAATCCGGTGACCTGGTTCTTCGCGTCCAGATGGAAGGCAACAAAATGCTCTTCTGAGTATAAGCGAAGTGGCTCCACAAATTTCTCGATGTCGCTCGGACAAGTCACGGACACCGGCTTCTTGCCAGGCTCTTTGATCAGTGCCAGCTTCAGCTCCGGGACGATGTATCTCAGCTGCTTCTTCAGTGCTCGTTGGATCATGTTCTTATCCTCCGTTAAGCGCCTAGGGCTGCGCCGCGCACCCCCTGCCGCACTGCCCGGAAAGCGCGCACCGCGGATCCGCTGTCAATGCCTCCCGCGTAGCGGGACCGGAGGCTCGGGCATTGACAGTGGTCGGTCGCGCTTAGGCTTGGATGCCAGGGCAGGGGAGTAAGCAAGCAGCCTGATTGTTAGCCATGCCAGCAATAGTGGTGGCAGGCAGACAGGCAGGCGACCCTCTGAATTTTGTATCTCGGGGAGGAGGTGTGGAGGCTGGGTTGGGGTGGGGGGCGGCACCACCTGCAAAGCAGGCTACTTAATGTCGGATGGCACCCTAGCTGCAAGGGAACTCATCAGTCCAGTCACTCCAAATGCCGGCATCGGATCTCGTTATTGCTGCCGGGAGCTTCAGCGGGGCAGGCCGTCTCTGGCTCGAGGATCAACAGTGACGCCGGATAGAAATACTTACTAAAGAAGAAAAGAGGCAGGGACACATTAGATGCCCCTGCCTCAAAAGGATCTAGTTCTTAGCGACAGCAAGCTTGGCCTTTCTCTTTGCTCCCTGAGAGCCATTACCAGAAGACTGATCCTCATCTTCAGATGTCGGCTTCGGGCCACAGAGGTGGAAGGAGGAAAGCTTAATCACAGGCTTACTCATCTGCACTTTCTCTCCATTGATCTTTTTCTGGTAGCTATTGATCCCTAGCCGGCCAACAACTACAAGCTCTCTGCCCTTGGTCACGGTCTGAAGAACTCTATCTCCAAGACCATTCCAGGCATCGACATCGAGCCATAGAGTCTTCTTCTCATCGGACTTCGAGGAATATTCCCTCACAGCCACAGAGAACTTCACTACTTTGTTGCCTGTATCTCCAAAGGAGACTGAATGTGGATTCTGACCGACATGTCCGACTATCGTGATCTGGTTGTTCATGGTTTGAACCTCCGGTAAGTGTCTTAGTGCCCTTCTCACAAGCACAAGCGCCAGCCCGCAAAGCGGCTTTCCGACGCCCAATGGACGCGAAGCGCCCCGCAGGGGTTGCCATTGGAAGCGGCGGGAAGTTGTGCGATTGTCAAGCACGCGTGAGGCACTGCCGGGGGGATGAACGAATAGTCAGAGGTAGATTTGGTCATGTGGACTGGCTCGGAACAACTTATCGCTGTGCAACGAGAAGCGCTGTTGTCAAGGCGAGGGAAGCGTTGACTATTGAAGAACCATCGCCAGGCGATCACTCGATTCTGTTCGCAGTAGATAACTGGCGCCTAGATACTGGAATCCGCACCCGTGCAAATCCGCCAATCAAGATTAAAAATAACCGTTGCTCCTGACCTGCAATTATTCTGCAGTCTGATCAGGTAACATTTTTGAAGAGCGATAGACTCTCGCTCCTTGTCATTCTATTGGAATGATATTGGTGACCCAGTACCTACGTTAATGAGCTTCACTCAAAGCCTGAGCCTGAGAGGAAGAGAGAACAGTGCGATCACCAAGGATGTCTGCCCTTAGACGTCATGACAACCATTCTTTTCGTAAGGAGGGCAAACATGACGACTGAGGCGAAATCATCTTGGAAAACCGCTACTTACGAAGATTGGAATAAATGGTTGATAGATCGCTACCTCAGTAACGAGCGCAACGGTTCTATTGTCTACCGCATACCAGCAAGTCCGGACGAATTGGCAGCTCTTGCTGCTTGTAACGAGAGTGAAGTCAAGCTAGTAACGTGTGCATTCATTGGTGCAGTAAAGCAAGTCCTACCACGCGGTAAGTCTCTCTGTGGCTTTTGTTTGGAGACGAATGGCTGGACTCCGGAGTCCACATCCTTACCACACTTTTTCGGCATTCTCTGGTTCACCTGTCTTCTCGCCTCTGGTTACCCGAGCGGTCAGGGAAATATACGAGAACGCTTCAGATCGATCATGGGCAAGATCGATAACTTTACCCATGGAGATGATCCTTACTGCCTATCCTGGCTCTGGGAGTTAATAGCAAGATGGAGTGCTCAACACCCTGACTATTCCGAACTCGTTCTGCCACCTGAAGACGATTTCTTGTCAATAATTGGACGATCATATTTTCTCGCCTTCCCGAATCTCCGCGATCGGAAAGCACTAAAAAACGTCCTGATCGCACATAACCTCCTCGAGATTGAACCACCCATTCTAAGGGTTATGTCCGCACTACGGGAGAACTCGGACAAGTTTTCAATTGAATTTCATAGAGCCCTGGCACACTTCGACGAACATTTCTTGAAAGGTGGCAAGGATCCTGTCGATAGCGCTTTTTGGCGGGTGATACGAGCAGAATCGCTGCATGGCCTTAGCGACTCCGAAGTGTCTGGCAAGAAACTTTCAAATCCATTTACGCTCCTGGCAGGTTGGGACGACGACGACATGCTCGCTCTTACGATTGCTACTACAGGTGAAATACCTATAGAAGAGACAGACTCGCTGCCTCTTCAGTTTTCCGTAAATCAATACACTGGATACCTAAATCCTGCGACCTGCACGAATGAAGACCTGGTCGCCAGAGTTTTGAATCGTGAACTCCACTTGACAAACGGCCTCTCCTCTATAATCTCCCAAGGGGTCCTGATTTTTCAAGAACATGTCAGTGGCGACTTTCTCTTGGCTCGAGGAGAGGAAGTCGACGGTAGCTCACTGGCTTTAGTGCGAGACGATCTGATTGATGGCTTCATTGAAACTTACGGAGGTACTGCTGCAGAGAGCCTGTATGAGGGGTGGTCCGAAGTGGACAAATGTACTGTCCAACAGCTTGCTGAGTTACCACCTTCTCTGAGCGAGGTTTCCCAGCTCGAACATACAACGCATGCTCCTCGCCCGCGAATAGTCGGAGGTATTCGTGTGGATGGGGCCTACCTCTGGCTACCACCAATTACACCAATGGTCCGTGCCAAAGGAGCATCCAAGGTTTCTGTCACTCAAGACGGAAAAGTTTGGACATTAGAACGTGATGAAGGCGACGATTGGGCCCTTCCGAATGATCTGCCCATAACTCCACCCGCAGCCATAACCATTGAAGCTACTTTCAAAGTCCACTTCGAAGGAGCGGAATTCACCCGACGTGCAACAGCTGTCTGCAAATTCGGTGAAGGTTCCTACGGGATCGATTATAAGCCTCCCGGCGCCGGTTCCTATTGGCTCGAGAATTTGCAAACCAGAACAGGTCACCCATTCTGGCGGAGATTTTGTGCCTCTGTCAATCGCTACTAGCACTGCAACTGAGTCAGCCGATCTCTTGATGGATGATCCCAGTTTGAGATACTTGGGTCCAGGTGTTGGAGAAATGTCCAGCGAACCGAGGAACAACTTCGACTGGATCGCAATAGGTAAAATCAAGACTCCAAGGGATTTAGTCTTCATCGGTGACATAGAGGCGCCTACACTTCCAGATTCCGGACGGTCACCGAATAGCCGCGATCGCAGATACTGGAAGAAGGCTTTTACATCGCCAGCCAGAGTTTCTCTCTTGCTGAATGATAAGTATTTACCACTCGATGAAGAACCAAGACTGCAGGAAATCTACACTTCCTATAAGCGCCGTTGTTTTGCGCAGGAATCGGCGACTAAAACCACTAGAAGCTGCGAATCATCTCGCATAGACGCAATCGTGGAAAGAGAGGAAAAGAAAGTAGAGCCCATAAAGAGCGTGATGATGGTTCTAAACGCGCTATCGGCTCTCAGCCAGAGCAAGCGCGGAATACCATTGAAAGAGTTCCAGGATATCATTGGAAAAACTCTTAAAACAAGCGACTTTCACGCCCGAGAGCACCTCATCCGAGGATGGTCGGAGTCTGGCGTAATCGATTTACTTCGCAGACAGGATAGAAGCCAGACCATCGTAGTCCCGAGAAAGCCAAGATTCATTCTAGTAAGAAAGGGACCGACTGTCGACGCTACTCTCGTTGGCCTTGCCACCACCAATGTAGTTTCTGCCATTGAGTCGGTTTCGAATCGAATTAGTTTCTCGAAAATCTCCGCCCCTTCCGAATACCAACCGTACTTACTCAGAATTGAAAACACCCGTCCTGATGAGGTACAGAGTTTGTCGGAGCGTATTGGTCTTCCGCCACCTGAATGGCTCTATTACCAATCAGAGAAGAAACGCCCAAGTACTTGTTTACTGAATCATCATCGTCTTCGATGGAACATAGAGCTCCAGATCCTTCCTATGAATTTGCTGGTCGTTGGAGCTGGGAAAAGACAGGCTTCTACTACAAGGAACCACCACATCCGGATGAAATCGTTACGGTAGAACGTCGAAGACACAAGGATAGATGCTCTATCTATGTAATTCTTATCGATGGAGAAGCGATGCTTTGGTGTTACATAAGAAGTTGGGCATTGCTTCGAGCAGCCGATCTACGTGAAACACCACCATTTTTTCTCACTTCTGACGGCTTCATTCGTACTGATGGAGCATCCCCAATGCATCTGCCTCTTCCGTTCGGGAGACTATGCGCGGTGCTGGGAGCTAGTTTGCCTGGACCTCTACTAGACCAGAATGGTCGAGTCACATCATATGTTTATCCTTTCGGACGAAGAACCCAGAAGTTGCTCAGAAGAGTCATACCATCTACCTGGATAAAGAAAGAAAATGAGCTGGAGGAAAACGACTAAATGCAGGACCCAATAGGAAGCTTCGAACGAATTCGGGAACTATACATCAGCTACCTCGACACAGCATTCCGCATCAATGATCCGAGCGTGACCGCAGAACGGCAAGCTCTGCTTCGGGTTCCTGGAAACCTATGCACTGAACCGCTCATTGAACCTATTCCGAGGTACCAATCAGATCCTCGCTATCCGAGTTTCGATGAGATCCTTAGCGATGACGAACTATTGTCTGAATTTACAGAGCAACAAAGACTAGCATTTGTCGAGCTCTTGTTGTCTGGATTGTTTCCTTCCCGGATTAGAACAGCCGCTCCAAGCGGACTCCCATCCAGATAAGGAATATTTTCACCATATAGACACCAGGTCGAGATGCTCAAACGAGGAGTACGACCTTCGACTCCAGCTGTAGTTACTTCGGGGACAGGTTCGGGCAAGACAGAGGCTTTCCTGCTTCCCCTCCTAGCTTCATTGACCAAAGAGGCCAGTACATGGAGCAAACCTGATCAGGGCTATCTATCAGCTCGCTGGTGGCACGATGAAAATGGCCGACCATACAGCCGAGTGGACCGAAATGGACAAACAAGAGTCAGCTTTTCAGCTATTCCTCAGAGGTTGCGGCCTTTGACGAACACTCCTCTGAATTCGCCTTTCAGGCGACACAGAGAAGGAGAAAGGCGCACTGCTGCCGTCAGAGCCATCTTGCTCTATCCCATGAATGCCTTGGTCGAAGACCAATTGGTTCGATTGAGAAAAGCGCTAGACTCGCGAGAAGCTCGCGAAGCGATGGACCGACACTTTAACGGAAATAGGATTTTCTTCGGCCGGTACATTGGGAACACTCCCGTAACGAACCATCACATTCATCCCGGCTTCCAGCCCCTGTTAGATGCACCAAGAGACAACCTCTCCGGAAGTATCCGCTTTGCCGCTGGTTACGATCTGGAAGATCATGACACGGAAGAAGACGCACTGCAGGCGGTGCGCGAGCCGAGCTCAAGAGAAGGCAGAGAAGCTTGACAGAGCTTTTCGAAAGTCAGGTACAAATTGAACGTGGTCAGATTCAAGCTCGCCTCCATAGTCTTGACCAGGATGCTGCTAATGAATTGTCTTCACGGCTTTCCACTTCCGAGCTGCCGGTCAGTCACGACGAATTTCTCCAAGTAGCTCGCTCAGCCGGAAAACGAAGCAAGGATGGTCTAGTCAGGGACTATCAAAGATATGTCGGGCGTCCACCTTCAAATGAGGAGCACAGAGAGATAAATCGATTAGTGTTGACCGAGAACGACGCTGATTTCGCACCATCCGCTTGGACCAGCGATGATTCTCCCTTCATATTCCCCTCGGTTGACGGAGACGAAATGACGAACAGATGGGACATGCAAGCGGATCCGCCAGACATACTCATTACTAACGTGAGCATGCTCAGTGCGATGCTTAACAGAGAGGTCGAAGAGCCGATATTTGCGAAGACTCGCGAATGGTTGGCGAAAGATCCCGACTCGTATTTCTACCTCATCCTCGATGAACTGCACCTTCAACGTGGTGCAGCAGGTACGGAGGTCTCGTATCTCATACGTCTGCTGTTTCAGAGACTCGGACTGACCACCAGTGATGAACAACAGAGAAAGATACGAATCCTTGCATCGAGCGCATCTCTACCGGCGACGCCGGAGGAAGAAGCGGAAAAAAGTGCAAAGTATCTATGGGATATGTTCGGCTCATATGGTCTGACCCCCGGACTATCCGAAGAGTCTGCAAAGGATGTGTGGCTACGTTCTATCGTTCCAGGCAATGAACAAAAGCCGAAGTATAGCGATGCTCCGCAGCAGCTGGACGCTAATCCATTCCTGAATCTCTTGGAGCTTCACACTCCAACTCAAGCTCTTGACTCCGAGTTTCCGAGAGCACGGCCGCTATTCGCAATTCCGCCGGACAATACGGATGACCTGCGCATGGCTTGGAATGCGGTTGCCGATGCACTTGCTATCAAACCGGCTCCTTTGCCAGACAGAATTGAGATGAGTATTCAAGAATGTGCCGATCGTCTTGCATGGGCATGCAGAGAGAAAGACTCGGATTCGGACTTCAGCCGTTCGAGGGCTATTCCTGTCTCAGAACTAGCTGGCAAGCTCTTCAAGAACAAGGCTCCAGATTGGCAGTATAGCGAAATGTTGGAATCTGTCCGCGGCTTGCTGTTCGTAAGAGGTTGCGGAGATGGACTAAGGAGATTCCTGAAGAAGTCTCTAAATCCTGCCTCCTTCAGAGTCCATACATTCTTTAGGAGCATTGAAGGATTGTATGCACCCGCAGTTCGAGGTGCAGGTTCGCTTCCATACATTTGTGACCGAACTGCTGAAGTCGGAGTACTCTCAATCGAGCATTCTTCCCATGTTGAAGTCGAGACACCAAGCGGTCAGCGCAAGCTGCGAAATTTCGAATTATCCTATTGCGAGTGTTGTGGAGAACTCTTCATGGGTGGTATGAGAGCACCAGGAGGAAGGCAATATCTAGCCGAATTGCTACCACAGGAACCAAACCTGGAGGGTTTACCAGATCAGTCAATTTCGCAGAGATTCGAGGATTTGTCTTGGGAGCAATATGGTTTATTCTGGCCTGGGCCTTGGACACTTCAAAACTTGAATGACACTACGGATGATGATGATCGAGGCGTCTGGCTGAGAGCTTACCTGGAACGAGATACAGGTGGAGTCCTGAGAGCAGATCGTGCGCCTGCGGATACATCAGACCGCCTTCTACCTGGCTGGTACTACAATCGAAACGATACCAGACAGGATGCCCATGATCGCACTCGAACAGATCGCGGCACAAACGTTCCGTACGCTTGCCCTAAGTGCGGTACCTCCTATGTGGGTCGAAGCCCCGAATTCAGATTATCCCCAATCAGGAATTTTCGAGCGGGTTTCGCCAAGACCACTCAACTTCTGGCCACGGAACTATTCGACGCACAACGTGTCTCGAATCCGAATGAACCACCTAAATTGGTATCATTCTCGGATAGCCGGCAGGATGCAGCCAAAGCAGCACTTTCGATTGAACGGCTTCATCATCAAGATATTCGAAGAGAACTTCTTTATCTCGCTTTGCGTAATGAACTATCCCAGCGAGCTCCGGATGCGGCAAGAAATTATCTCGATCGTGCAATCGAGGATCTCGAAAAAACCCCGGAATCATTCCGAGAAATGGCTCAATCACGAGTGAAAGAGCTAGAAGAGATTTGGCGAAACCAAGCGGAGCCAAGTGTATCCTTGCGAGTCATACTCGAGGATACAAATGAAGTAGTTCACGGTGGGAATGTCGTAAAACCTTTCATCGCGAATATGGTTTCAATAGGAGTTCACCCTTTCGACGATGCAGGACAAAAGCTTGCGAAAGGTGACCAACCTGGAGACGAACGACCCATTTGGTACAGATGAGATCGTCTTTTTTCTATGAGAGATGTGGATGATACCATTCTCTAGGCAGAAGATCCTAATCAACTCGCCAGTCAGCATGCTCGCGAGCAGGTAATCATTGACATCCAGAAGATGTTGACTGACGTGATCTTCAGCAAGACTTACTTTTCATTCGAAGAAGCGGGGCTTGGGTACGTTACGATCAGGGAAGTCGATATTCCGGAAGAAAGACGATCAGATAGCCGCACACGCCAGCTATCTGCATTGCTTCGAGTTCTCGGAGACTGTTACCGATACTGGCCAAGTCCGTACAAAAGAATGGCTGATCGTCATCCACCCTGGAATGTGGCAGGAGAAATTCGGAATAGTAGAGTTAAAGCATTTGCCGAGGCTATCTGGGGAACCGACTACTCCAATGACCTAGAACTCGCCTTACAGGACCTGGCTCGATGCGGTCATGCCTCTGGAGTAATCAGCGTCGAAGATGTTCGTATCCAACTGGTCGAACCATCAGACCTCTACCTACGTTGCAACAACTGCGGTAGAGTACACCTTCATCAAGGCGTTGGACGATGCACTAGATGCTTCCAGCCCTTTGACTGGGATTCAGCCGAAAAGTCTCCTGTCAGCGACCTCCATTCTCGTAATTTCTTGGCAAGAAGAGTCTTCAGAGAAGAATACTCAGGGAACTCCACCCAGTCCTCTTTTCGTCTACACTGCGAAGAATTGACAGGTCAAACCGAGCATCCCGAAGAGCGACAACGCTCATTCAAAGGTATCTTCCTCCCTTTGTTATCAAGAATTGATGAAGAAGATACCGAAATCGGAGAAGAAGCAGACGAAGATGAACTCTTGGTTCTTGGAGCCCTGAATCCGATTTTGAAGAAAAAGGACGAAATCGACTTGCTTACCGTCACAACGACGATGGAAGTCGGTATAGATATCGGTCCTCTGCAGGTAATCCTGCAAGCCAATATGCCACCACAGCGTTTTAACTATCAACAGCGAGTGGGACGCGCCGGCAGACGCGGTCAGGCGTTTTCTATGGCTTTGACGATTTGTAGAACAAAGAGCCATGACTTGTATTACTTCCGACATTCGAAGAAGATGACAGGAGATACGCCACCTACTCCATTTCTTACGAAGCGCTTGCAAAACATAGCTGATAGGTTCTTGTTGAAAGGCTGGCTGGCCTTGGCGTTTAGAAAACTACGCAATGATGTTCGAAACGCGGGCGAGATCTATCCAGCAGACCTTATGAGCCCTCCCGATATACATGGTGAGTATCTACCTATTGATACAATCCTAAGTGAGCCTTCTTGGTTGGACCAGATTCGATCCTGTGTCGAGGATACTCTTCCTGAAGCACAAACTTTAGCACGAGTCCTCTGTGACACTGATGCGATTCAGTTGACACCGGATACAAGCGTCGCAATGTCGGCAATTGACGAAGTCCTGCAAGATCCCCGGCAAACAGGACTCGCTCATTGTCTGGCTGAAGCCGGTTTACTCCCACTTTACGGCATGCCCACCAGAGTTCGCAAACTCTATCTCGGTTTGCGGAAACATGGACGCCAGGTTCAATGGCATACAGTCGATAGAGACCTAGATCTAGCAATCTATGAATTCGCTCCTGGATCATCGATCGTTATCGACAAAGGCGATCACCTGTCAATTGGATTCACTCCGGATCTCGCAGATCCCATCTCCTCAAGGGATCAAGAAATAATGCCATTCCAAGACGATGCATTCTCCACTCCGTTTTTCCTGCTTGAGTGCGGTGCATGCCAGGCGTGGACCGAAATAAGGGAGCAAGGTGATAGTGAGCCTAGTGATGAATGTGCAGCGTGTGGAAGCAAGCTACATTTGGAAAACCGGCATGAATGCCGGGTTCCGAACGCGTTTAGAACAGACCTTCCAGCTTATCCCAGGACCAGGAAAGAAGACTTCGATTCTGGAATAAGGCATCGTTCAATCCAGGCTGAGGGACGACAGCTCAACTTCACCCCGATTCAGTCTTTCGGGCCAGATAGTAATTGGTCTCTCTCGCTTTCCCATCCCACAAGGAGACTGGGAAAGACGTTCAGACTAAACAGGGGCCCCAGACTCGATGATGGAAGTCATTTCTTCGATGTCAATCCTGGTCATGAAGTAAAGGTATACAGGAATTCGAACTATACTCTTCCTCTGCAAGAACTCAGCAACCATCCTCGCCTATCTCGGCGAATCCCGGACCGTTTCGATCCTAGTGGGCCAACGGAGAGATTTTGGCTAGCCGCTCCAAAAGTGACCGATTCTCTTTACCTGACTCAATCGAATGTCCAACCAGCTCTTTCATTGCATCGTCTGCCTGGACGCCTGGATTCAACATCTGGTCATGAAGAGGCAACTCTCATGCAGATTTCCCGCTGGCTTGGTGTTCGCTCTGCGGCTATTTCAGCGAGCTATCTGATCGTAAATCGTTCTTCGTTGGAACTCGACATAGATCCCGAGGAATTCGATGTACTGGAGCCTAGACTCTATGGAAGAACTGATAGACGACCACTGCTCCAAATTGCCGACAATCTCGTCAATGGCGCAGGATTCTGTGAGTTCCTTTCAGCCGCGAACAGCACGGGATTTCCTTATGTCGCCCAATTTATCTCATCCATCCTCACTGACAAGGGAGAATATCCTCTGTCCGAGTTCTTGAAAGAGGACCATTCCGAGTGCAATACTTCGTGCTACAAGTGCTTGCGGCGTTATGGAAATCAGCCTTTTCATGGACTTCTTGACTGGCAACTTGGTCTTGCCTTCTTGCGAGCTATGATCGATCCCTCCTTTATGTGCGGACTCGATGGAAACTTCGACGTCCCTGAGCTCGAGAGATGGAATGACTTTGCAACCTCCCTGGCCGATTCCATGGTCAAGCGATTTGATGGTGACGGTCCAGTGCACTTCTCTGGTATTGCAGCATTCCGACTTCGCTTTCGAAGAAGGTACACTCCCTGGATTCTAGTTGCGCATCCATTATGGGACTGGCAAGACAATCTCGAAGAGGGCACCATTCTGTTCGAGGCTCGGGAACTCGCTGCCACTGAGGCAGAGCCACTTTGCTGGGACACATTCAACTTGGCGAGAAGACAGGTATTCGTCCGCGAAAAGATCAGAAACCAGGTCTAGGTGAGCTATGCGAACCGCGTTGCTACCCGACAGCATCATAAACGTACGTATACCGCGCTATTTTTCGCCGTCACGCTTCACAGATCTCGAAAACTGTCCCCTCAAGGTCTTCGGGAATGAGAATGATAGACCTGGAATACTGCCACCATCGCCCGCGATGATGTACGGGAGCATGTTACATCACATTCGAGAGCAACTTATTCTAGGTTGTTGGGGAAACTGTTCTCGAATTGATAATGCATTCGACTCTCTCTTCCAAAGTTCTAGCAAACAGATGGATGAGCTACTGCTGGGAGATCTGAGCACTTCTCGAATGGTACCACTCTCTCAGACTCTTGGTCGCACGATCTGGAATGCGAGGCGTCTGGAGCTCAGGGAGTGGCGTCGCCGCTCATCACTATCAACTGCACACCAAGCCCCTCGTCCTTTTGCATTCCAGCGTTTCTCGCATTCTGATTCTGATGGGTCAGATGTCGACCAGTGCGCTATAGGTCCAGAGGCTCTCGTCGTCTGTAACAAGTACCGAATTCGGGGACGCGCCGACCTAATCGATAAACGGAGTGACGGCGTCATCGAAATTACCGACTTCAAGACTGGCAGGTTGACTGACCGCAAAGGCAAGCCGATTGCAGCGTACTCGACTCAACTCAGCTTGTACGGACTTGCGGCAGAGAACTCCTTTCCAGATCATCAAATCCGTTTGTTTCTTGAAGGATACGACCGCATCCCTGTTCCATGGAGTAAAACACATCGATCAAACTGCATCCAGTCCATTCAGGTGGTCGAGGAGCAATTCCCGGTAAACACCGAAGTCAACGCAGAGGACCTTGCACGACCTGGTGCGTGTTGTGTCAACTGCCAGCTTCGGCCCATTTGCCCTGCTTATCTTAAAACAGCACCAGACTGGTGGTTCAATGATCCCAACCAACCAAGACCGATTCCTCTCGATACCTGGGGACGAGTAACCATGACCAAAGAGCGAGAGGATTCGGTCACGCTCGATTTAAGAGATGCGGCTGGCAGATCCGTAAGAATTGATGGACTAGCCTGGAGTAAGTTTTTGACTCCACCGGCAATTGGTGAGACGATGTACTTCTTCAACCTAGAACCAACTGAACGAACAATGTCTCATGGAGCTCGGATACACCCTCGAAACTTTCATGAGTTGCCTCCTGATGGTGGAAGGATTTTCAAGCGAGCTGCCACGCTCCAAGTCTACAGAGAATCCGACTAGATGATCAGCCTTTGACACTATGAATATGAATACCTGAATGTCTGTGCTTTGCTTGTTTTATCTTGATCCAAGACTGAGATGAACAGATCTGAACAATTCTTTCCAATGCACGCTTACCGGACTCTTCCAGATCGGAGTCCAGAGGGAAGGAAATGCAGCCGATCTCGAAGTCACCAACCTGAAAGGTCTCATCACTGATAGGACTATCCGGATAAATCAAAAAGGCTTTCCGCGTTCGTTTGGCGGCCGCATAGGCTACTATTTGCTGCGCATCAGAAGAAACTGATTCTCCGGTCTTGTATTTAGTATCAGCAACACAAATCACGTCTGCTGTATCGCGACCGTACCATACCAGGTCAATTCCCCACTGCACAGCCTCTTCGCTCGTAAGAACCACTCGAACCTGTGAACCGAAACGCCACTCCCGTGGTGTATTTTCTCTAAACCATGCTGCTACAAACTGCTCGAAAAGCTGATCCATATTGACGAGAAAAGAAAGACTCTTCAATCTCTCATCTCCCTGTCGAGGACCAGTGTTCTCTATGAAGAAACGTGATATCGAATGAATAACCTCATAATCTCCATCGAGCCTATTGTAAGAAAGGCGACTGAAAATGTGCCTATCTATCTTAGGCTTTAGAGTCACAACGCTTTCGAGAGATCGGAAAGCTCGCTGCACCAGATGTAGACTCTCATATCTAACCAGTCCTGTCCTCAAGATTCGATTCAGCGCGTATGCTGGAATTTGATTCTCGATGACGTCGACTGTCTGCTGAGCAAAATCACAATGTACCTTTCCAGTCCAAGCCACTTCATGAAGTCGTCTAGTATCCAGTCTCCCTTTTACGACTGATAGCTGCTCCTTGGTCCTCAAATACTTCTTCTGCAACCCTCGATTCGCCCGCTCCAGCACCAGCCTCGCGAGCACGATCGCCAGCGACTCGAAGAACTCCTCCAAATTGGCGCTTCTCACCAGATCTCTATGAAACACAGCAGACTGAAGGCCATAGGCGTACTCCAACATTCTGAATATGTTTCCGATCGGTACCTTCGGTAGAATCGAGAGCCGATAATCATTCGACAGTCCTACTTCTCCTATCCAGCCTCTTGGCTGTAGGCACCACATATTCTCGGTCTTCGGCGAGGGAAAGTCGATATCAATCTTTGAACCATATCTCTGAAGAATCTCTTCTCCAATCTCCTTAGGAATCTCGTCCTTAGCAAACTGAGCCTTTGCTCGCTCTGTTAGCTCGATGATTCTGGTCATGGCAGGAGCTTAGATCGAAGCTTCGTCCAATTGAATCGTTCAATCCTATCGAGTCTATCGAAGAAACACTCTTCCAGGTATGGTTCGATCTCAGTCTTCCAGATCTCTCCGATTCTGCCCTTTAGATCATCCACCAGGAAGTAGGATGGACCGAGAGATAGATTCTCATCGTTTATTTCGCGATTGATTTCCTCAAGAACCTTGATCAGCCTATCGGCATCATATCCTTGCCGCGCAAGATAGGTTCTCATCAACTCGTAATCCGGTTTTAATTTGATGAATGCAAATCGCCGCCGAATTGCATAATCGACTAGAGCAATCGAGCGGTCTGCCGTGTTCATAGTACCCAAGACCAAAACGTTGTCTGGAATCGAAAACTGCTTACCGCTCGGGAGCGTCAACTCTTCCCCTCTATACTCTAAGAGATACAGGCACTCACCCAGCACTCTTGCCAAATCGGCCCTGTTTATCTCGTCGATGATGAATACTGATGTATCAAGTTCTCTGCAATCCTCGCAAAACTCCTTGAAGACACCATCCTGCCACGCGTATAGAATGACACCATCTTCGGTCTCAGGTCGAATTCCCTCGATGAAGTCCTCATACGAGTATGATGGATGCAACTGCGTCATCTGTATTACACCGTTGCCGCCAGAACAGAAATATCTAGCAAGCAAATCGGCCAAGAACGTCTTTCCAGTTCCTGGAGGTCCATAAAGAATCGCCTGTCTTTTTCGAGCAATCGCGTCTGTCCAAGTAGTCAATGTTTCGATATCAATCCCGGTTTGTGCCGAGATTTCGTCTAAAGATATCGGCTCCATTGATCTACCATGCTCTCTGGTGTGCTTGACGGTGCCGATGGCTGCGGGTCGCACTCCATCGCTCAACTCGACTTCGTCTATCTTTGCCTCAGGAAACGCAGACTTCAGTTTCGCACCGATCTCGCTTCCCTTTCTCATCGTTATATGAACGACCCGACCAGAGCGTCTTCCACCTTCCTTGTCCAAGACAACGAGGACGACTGACTCTAGATGAAGCTCCTCGAGTCCTTGAATACAGTACTTGGCTCCTCGATCGATTAGAGAGCTTATCTCTCCTTCGGAAGTCGGTGGTGGCTCCAGAAAGATGCAACCAACAACGACCGTCCTTTTGGCTTCTTGAAGCCGTCGATAGACATTCTCGATTTTGGAGCTATCCTTGCCGGCGTATCGAACTGTGACCTGCTCCGTATCGACCTCGGACAAATCTGCGAACCAGTTTCGAAAAGCCTTCCATTTAGCTGAGCTCTTGGATGAAAGATCACTTGGCAGTCGCGAAACCAGCTCTTCGAATTCTTTCTTGATCTCGCCCGAGGACATCGAATTTTCTTTCTAGTGAGAAGCTACTTGCAAATATATCATCAGTTATTCAACTCAATTGAACTCAGGTGATTCCTGAGTGAAGTCAAGAACCGGTCGGAGTACACGACACTGCACTTTTCGCTTGACGTTCTGCTTAGAAATCCAGCTGTCGCTTTGGCAGATAACTCACGCATATCGTGATTGAGGAATTTCGATATACGAACTGCATTCGGTTGCTCAGGCCATGCACCAATCGTCTGAATATAAGCCTTGCCGTCGCGTCCCCATGCAGCTGTAGGCCAGGAATCTCCAACAGGCCGAGCGATATAGTCCTTGTTGAAGGTTCCAGGTTTATTCAAGCGATGTCCGACCCAACTAGCTACCTTCGAACATACTGCATTACCGACTAGCTTCCATCGCAGTGATTCACGATGCCCCGCCTTTACGGCTGGTAATGTCCAGTTCTCTGGAAATCCCTGAAGCCGTTCGGCATCTCGTATGTCGGGAGTACCCACGAAGTCCTCGCTAGGCAACCAAATTGCTGGTGGTGACGGAATTCCCAGACCTGAACCACCTTTTATCGGCGGGACGGACTCGATCGCCCAGCCGACTCCTCTAATTCCTTCGGTCCAATAGAACCCATATGCCAATCCATCTTCGATGTCTGTCGGTTTCTCGCTCCCGAAGGGTGGCTCTTCATCATCAGCAAATAAGACTGCTCGAGGATCATCGATTCTCGACGCAACGAGAATCACGCGATGGCGCCTCTGTGGCACGCCAAATGCTCTTGCATCAACGACACGATAGGCCCAGCTGTAGCCGAGATCCTCCAGGCTGCTGATCAAGTACTTCATTGCCTTGCCGCGATCAAGTTTCAACATGTTCGGAACGTTCTCGATTAGCAACCAGTCGGGCTTGTATCTCTTCCTGTCGATCAGTCGAAAGAGGTGCCCAACCAGACCAGAGTTCTTGCCCTTGATTCCTTGCTTTTGGCCTGCAAGGCTCAAATCTTGACAAGGAAAGCCGGCTGCAATCAAATCACAATTCGGCAATGTCTTAAGTTTCGTGATATCGGACTTTAGCGGAATGTCCGGAAACTGATGTCTTAGTACTGCCTGTGCAGCTTCATCTATCTCGCAGAATAGTTTCGTTGAATGGCCGGCCGATTGCAGGCCTAACTCGATACCGCCGATCCCAGAAAAGAGGCTGACGACGCAGAGACCACTGTAAGATTTACTCATGGTATCTTCTCCTTTATGCCCAGAACTAGTTGACGACTGCTTGGGACAAAAAGTTCAATCTAGAATATATCTACGTATTCGCGGCCAGTCAATGAACTTGGTATCAAGAATGGTGCATATTTGTTTTAGCTACATTCGATCTATATGGTATATGCGCTGCAAATCGAAGCGTGATGTCCTGGTCGTCTATTACTGCCGATTAATGGAAATACTTGAGGATTTCTTAGAATGGTACTTGAAAGCCAATACGCTCATACGTCTATCATGCCGTCACCCCGATCCAGCAAGAAAACTCCAATGTCGCGCTCTGAGCAGATGAAGCGCGTCAAGAGCAAGGATTCTAAGGCCGAGAAAGCACTTCGCTCCGCGCTCCACAAGAAAGGTCTGCGTTACCGCATCCATAGTCGAATTGAAGGGGTTACGGTCGACATAGTTTTTGTGCGTTCAAGACTCGCTGTTATGGTTGATGGATGTTTCTGGCATGGATGCCCGCTTCATGCTACCTTTCCGAAAACCAATGAAGCCTACTGGCTTCCAAAGCTGGCTGAAAATAAAGAGAGAGATAGCAGACAAACAAAGAAATTGGCTGATGCAGGCTGGACGGTGATACGGGCATGGGAGCACGAGTGCTTGCCTCCCTCACCATTCTTGGTATCACGAATTATAAGAAGTGTCGAAGAGCACGGTTAGTTTATGCAGTTGCAAGAATCCTCCTATCCTTTTCGAACCCAAGCCTCGAAATAGTACCATACAACCGTATGGCAAGTCAATACCATGAGACTCGAACTTTAGTTCCTTCAACGAAAAGTTGCCTAACTTAGATTTTTGATCACTTGACGCTGCCGAATCGTGCCCGATATCCAGGAAGGCATGTGCATTCTTTTGCCCGCTCCTCTCCAAGCAGAGAAATTACCTCCTCAGTGCGTTCATGCGGAATACGCATCCGTCCTTCACGAAGTGCCAGATAGAGCGTTTCAATTGACTGTCTATGACCGAGTGATTGGATTACCGAAGGATGGCGAAGTAGTTCTAGTGACCATGCAGGCTCTAATGTCCCAAGGGCGGTTGCTCGTGCCCGTCCTTTCCTTTCATCGATTACTGGAGTCATTTGCCGATGAAACGCGATTGCTATAGTGGCGGCTTCACCGTCATCCAAGTGCGCAATAAGATCACCAAACAACTCGATCTCATCGTCCATTAAATCGGCTACGGTCACTATCCGTCTCGCAACAAGCATTTCTAGGAAGGAGTATTCACCATTGGTGCGACTGATCTCATTGTCGAGTTCGGCTTCTACGACACTAGCTACGAGAAAATCGCAAGGAATAGCTGACAAAATGCGTTCGCCGTTTGCACACGCATGGAGGTTTATGACAACACTAGTGTCAATAATGTGTGATGACACACTACCTCGGAAGCTTGAGTTGCTCATCACTCTCTTCTTCCTCAAGCTCGATTTCGTCTATGATTTTGCGAAGCTCTAGTCGCCCTACTTTCAGCAATTCTGAGAGTTGACCTTCCGACATGAGACCACGCTTCCAGGCTGCGTGCGCCATGAGGCTCATCCGATGCGAAAGTGAACGATTCGCATCACTCTCGGCAGGATCAGTCCGATAAGCCGCCTCGCCTAGAATCTCCTTCGCCTGATTGTCAGTTATGCCGCCATTATCTTGGAACCAATCCCAGGTGCCTTTTTTTGCGAGTCCTAGTTCCTCTAGCCTTCGTACGCATGCTTCGCGAGATATAGCATATTCATTGGCAAGAAGAATTACCAAACGACGAGTCAGTCTGTCGGTAGCGGTTATATTTCTCCATCGATTGAAACTCGCTGAGAAACATAGAGCCGGTGTGAGAAACTCACGCCCGAATATGTTGGCATAACGCTCCTCGCGTGACAAAAACTTCTCATCCGTCTCAAGCACTTCTGGATTGCGACGAGTACCGACGAAATGTCCGAGTTCGTGTGCAGCCGACTGAGTTCGCCGCTGCACAGGGTGATTTGCATTTAGAAAGATGCAGGCACCTACAGTATCATCGTATGTGAATAATCCTGCGACCCTGGATTTCGTAGAGAGTTTACGCTGGTATAGCCGGATGCCTAAGCGATCTTGAACAATTGAAAAAATGTCGACGATTGGACCCCTCAGACCGAGAAAGCTACGGAGTTCGTCAGCATGTTCTTGTGCAAGTCTAGCAATATCACCAGAACTAATACCCTGTTCAGGAGGGTAGTTTCGCCGTTCTCCAATGCCGAGTACATTTTCAAGTTCTACATCTGCCTTGATCAAGTTGTTGAACAGCTCGACAGCTTCAGCGGTGTGGCTGTCCTCTGTCTCCATGAGCTTCCGAAACCGTGGCATCAAATCTGTATGGACAGCCTCTCTACGCATCAGGGCATTAACGGAAGTGCCATAGTGATGTGCAAGGACCTGAAGTTCCTTGATTCGTACACGGCGGACTCCTTGCTCAATTGAAACGAGCGTTGGACGCGATACCTCGATGAATTGAGCTGCTTCATCTTGTTTGATACCAGCAGTCTCTCGAGCTAGTCTTAGACGGCGCCCAATCTCTTGTGCACTAAGTTCATTCAGGTCGATCATCATGCGCCTCCTCAACCCAACTATGCAAGAAACTCTTACCTCCTTGTGCAGAGAGAAATGAATGCCATTCCTGTCCATGATTTGATAACAGCGTTCGCAAGTTCTTTAGAGTGTCCTGCACGCTAGCTCTGGTGGCTTCAGCTATCTCTAACACATAAACAAAAAGATCATCATCAGAAAAGCTCGCCATATCTGCCAACTGTTGAAAATGCCGAGCTCCCACACTGCCATATTCGATCATTCTAGTTCGATCATTGTGATTTGGAATCGCCGTCATTGCTTGGTAAATGTCTGAAGCGCTCAAGTCGTTGATGACATACGTACCCGGTGTCTCAAAAACAGCAGCAGTGTGTAGACTGATGCGTCTTAACAAGCACGCAGCACAGAGCCCACATTGCAGTCTTCTTCCACCCACATTTACGACATGGCGCGTCTGCCAACAAGATCGTGTGTTTGTCAGATGATCAGGGTGCTTTTTCGGAAGTTTTAGAAAGTCCAGCACGGTCTGTCCTTTCGTAAACCAGAGACGTGGTTGCTCGAATTGAACCTCGTAACCAAGCAGTTCTCGCGCAAAGACTTCCATCTTTCTGAAAAATGCCGGGTAGTTGCGGTAGTCTGCATAGATTCCATGCAAAGGCAAAATCGCAGGACCAAGAGCGCCTTGACCGCTTTCGGGTACTATAACTCTCTTGAGCTTTCGAATGTGGGCAGCAATTACTGTGATCGCTGCAAATTGAAATGACCGTGAGCGAAAGCTGCTCTCTCTCGCAATAACATTCTTTACCCTAAACGGAATTTGAGTGAAGAAGGAATCCCCGTCTTGTGCGTGATGGAGGGTGTTTGCGACTCGAATGCAGAGAGCTTCATCTCGGCTGCCACTAAGCGCAGAAACTGCGCGAGAATCGAGGCCGTCACTGTAGGCAATGGCGAAGGTCTTGTGATCATTGAAATACAGCTTCAGTTGACGAAATTCGCATGGCCTAAGATTGCTCGCTCGAACAAAGTCGAATCTCCAAGTATCGCCGGTCAGATACTTTAGTACTTGCTCAAGGCTGTCTCTAACTCTCGGCGCCTGCCAAGTCTTAATCTCAATGACAGGAACGGTTAGATATAAATCCCGAGACCAGGATAGTGGACGTTTCCATTTGCGATCTGCAAACTCGACTGCAGCAGACAGAACTAAGAGATCATAATGAATAGGCTGGCAGCCGCCTACAGCAAGTGCATCAAGGACTTCTGTATCAAAAACTATCTGGTCACCAATGGTGGCATATTCAGACCAGCCGTCTTGATTCCTTTGGTCTCTGTCTAGCACGCAAAGATTCAGCTTCCTTTCATTTGCACTCATAGTTTTGGTCCATCATCTAGTCCAGTCCGTTTCGTCATAGTACTTCTGGAAGAGCTCTCGCCACCGAAAAAGCCGCAACGAACTTTGCTGAAGCTTATTCCAGCGAATGTTTCCATGTTGCGCTTTATGGCTTTTGCATAGTTAGTGCGATTCAGGTCTCCACGGTCCCGTGCGATTATGCAGTGTTCAACCATACGATTTTGGGTGCGAGCAGCTTCATGTCGAACCCATTTATCGAATCCCAGCTGCCATGCAGCTTCTATGGACGACGAACTTGCAAGGTAGGCAGTGAAGAATCGATGAAGGCTATCTAGTTGGGGTGTCTTCTGGTACTTTTCGAATATTCCATCAACAGTGACTCTGGGCACAATATCCTTTTGAAGTCGCTTTACATATGCGTCGAGCTCAAGGACGAGACGCCGAGTCTCTTTGGTGCAAAGATCCCTGAGTATTGCGCTTTCTGCTCGCTCAATGCGTTCACTTGAGCTCTTTGCATCACTGACCAAATCGTCTCCATACCGTTTCCAACGGGCTGGAAGGTTTGAGTTTCTAAAGGGGCCGTCCGTCATAACAATCTCCGCTGTCAGCTACTAAACAGTATACTCTGACATTGTTGGCTTTGTCTAGCTATTTTCTGACATTTTATTGAGAGTGCATAATGAAGGATCGGTCGCTTGGATGACCAACTAACATCAAGATCAGGAAATCCATCAAAAGATCGATTTTGTCATTGCGCTAACGCCATGAGTCGAATTTCCGCTTCCGCTCGAAACCAGTCAATCTCATCGAAGCCGTGGCTGCATCCACGGTTTAACCAGCGATGATAAGCTCGAAGAGCTACATCTGAATGATCGACCGAAACGAATGGAGCGGCAGCGGTGCATCTTGGCAAAGCCAATGCCAATAACTCAAGCATAAGTATTCCAACGTCTATGGTAGTGTCTAGGAGCGGTGCAGATAGATCGGGCTGAAGCGTTGGTACAGACAGTGAAAGATGTGTTTGCGTTACTTCCGATATACCGAGTGTCGAAAAAGTAGGCTCATTAGGATGCCCGCCAAGGTCAATGAGTTGCTCGTAAAGACGAGCACACTCATCATTGACTATTTGATTCGCTTTGGTCATAAGTTCAGCGATACTAGCTATCGAGAACCTATGCTTAAATCGTCTGGTAGAGCTGGCATCTTTGTATTTATCAAACCAGACTTGCCTCAGTGTTTGTTCGGCCGTTATCGCAAAGCAGTACATTGCGTTCTCGAGTGCACCTCTAAGAACCATATTGGTTTCCGCGTAGTGCGCGCTCATAGCAAGCCTAATTGCTCCGAGAAAGGCAGAATGAGCTCTCATCACGAAGAAGGTTTCAAGCCAGTCGCTTGGCTCAATTGTATCGAAGGCAAGGTCTGCTCCTAGTCTCTGGTATGCGGTAAGCAGAAAGATCTCCTTTGACTTGAGCGCCGTCAATCGAAGTCGCGCTTCGATGTTAGAGAGTATATTGAATTGGTAAGGATAATCTTGAAACGCAGCGAGCGTATTGTTTTCTGCCACCTGCAAGAAATTCGATAAGGAATCCTCAGCCCAGCCTGGCGGAACCCAACCCTCGAAGTTCGACGGTACTTTTTCATTTATTAAATCACTGACCTCGCTAGAGAGAATCAGGCGAACAATTGGAGAGATGTCTTCTTTCTTCTCTGCTATGGCAACCCACAACTCCCTCAATTCCTCTCTATAAGAGGCATCTGGACTTTCTTGCATGATGGGAAGAACGTCCTGTAGCAGAGTCTGAAGCTCGTCAAACCTATCAAGCTTTACCAGCTGTAGGCACTTAAGAATGACAGGAATGTGAATGTGTGGTACTAAACTCGGTTGCATACATTGCTCGATTACTTTATCGAGCAATGAGATAGACCTATCGAGTTCACCTGACTGCTCTAGGAGCTGAGCAGAAAGGATCTCTAGAAGGATCCCCTCAAGATCAAGTGGGGTAGATCGGAGATAACGAATCTCCTTCGCAAGGTCTGTATATACAGCAGCTTCTGGGAGCTTGTTGTTCGCATATAAAGCCCTGGCCAACAGGTGTGCTGCGCTTGCGGCTTCTGGCGTACCTGGTCGTGTATTTGCCTGAAGCTTCCTTGCAATTTGCTCCGCCTGGTCAAACTGGGCCGAGATTAGTAGGTCTTTCAGTTTTGCCGACTCGGTCGGATCAAGCTCACTAGATTGAATTGGCGGCAGGTAGAGACCGGTCGCTTGATCAAGAGTGAATTCAGTTTCGCCTTGCGACTCTTCCATATCCTGATCCTGGCTTTCCTTGCGGCACAAAGCATTGCGAGACTGGACACCAAATTTCTCAACGAAGTCTCCCGACGCCGGAAACGCAGTATAATAGAGCGTCTTCAGCCTCGCGAATTTAAAAGGTTCGGGGGCACCAAAGGGGCACCGATACTAACCCGATCCCGAAAAACCTTGGGCGGTGAGGGACTCGAACCCCCAGCCCCTTCGGTGTAAACGAAGTGCTCCACCATTGAGCTAACCGCCCTTAGGCTCGTAGTTTAGCATACGGCCTTCGCCGGCACGCTCCACACCCCGGACGGGTACATTCCCGTCCCCTGACAACCACGAACAGCTCCAACACCTACTTCCCATCCCCACCGGTGCCCAGCTTCTTCTCGTAATACGAAGCCCGCTCCGACGTGCCCAGCTTCGGGCACGTCTCCGCCTACCGCTTGTAAACCGGCGTCGGATTCGACGTGTCTTTCAAAGCGAGCAGATAATCAGCAAGAGCCTTCCTGTGCTCCCCCAGCCCCTCGTAGCAGGTCGCCCTGTCGATAAAGAGCAGACGCTCGGTGGGATTGAGCGACAGGGCTCGATCCAGGTCGGGGATGGCACTGTTCGAGAAAAACGATCGAAAACCCGCCCGCCTATCAAGTAATATGGCAAGTAGCATCAACATCAAAGCGACCGCAATCACTGTCCACAGCCCATGAGCGACCCCGGCGAGCCACCCCCCGTCAAATTAGTCGAATCCTGCGACCGATGCGGCTCGCCGCTTGTCAGTGTACCCGAATCGCCGGGCAAGCGTATATGCCCGGTTTGCTCCAAGTACGGTCCCGGCGCCACCGCCGACTCGGCGCGCCAGGCGGATCAGGCTGTTGCCGACGCCAGCTCCAGAGGCGAGCCCGAGCACCTGATGTCCGAAAAGGCTGTCGCCGAGCTCGAGCTCGATCCCGAGATCACCTCGACTTTCAAGATCATCGAGCTGGTGGAGAGCACCAGGCGCTATAAAGCGCTACGGGCTTATGATCCCAACCTCAACTGCAATTTTCTGCTGAAGATCCTCAATCCGGGATTCTACGATCCCCTGGTGCTACTGCCGGTGGAGACAGTGGCGAGCATTCTGGTGGCACAGACGCACCCGCATCTGCTCACCGTATATGATGCCCGCACCACCGACAGCGGCAAGCGCTATCTGATTATGGAGGATCCCGGACCGGTCACCATCGAGTCTCTCATCGAGAAAGAGGGTTTTATCGAGCTGCCCAGGGCGATAAGCATGTATGTCCAGGCTTGCGAGGCGCTCATGATGCTCCACAAACTCGGGATCTTGCACAATTGCATCCGCCCGCGCTATATCGCGGTCAAGAAAACCGAGAGCGGTCTCGAGACAGTGAAGCTCACCGGTTTCAGTATCACTTCCTACAAAGAGCCCGATCTCGAATCGCCGCTCAAGATCGGGCGGAATTATACGTGTAACGACACTTTCTATATGTCGCCTGAAGAGCTCGAGTCGCGAGAGCTGAGCATCGGGACCGATATATACAGTCTTGCCTGCGTGATGTTCCACGCCATGACCGGCAAGCCTGTCTATCGTTCAAGAGAGCGCGAGAAAGTCGTCTACCAGCACACGGGAACAGAGAGGGCTCGCTTCCGCCGGCGGTACGAGATCCCCGGTCCGGTTCAGGAAGTGGTGCTTCATTGCCTGGAGAAAGATCCGGCAAAGCGCTACAAGAGCTCGCAGGATCTGCTGCTTGATCTGCAGCGCCTGGAGCAGGAGAAAGCGCCCATTCTGGACAGCCTGTGGAAACGTATTCTGGCGTCGGTGTTCGGAACGTAACCGGGCGGGATCCGGGACATGAAATCCTCTTTAAAGCAATTCCCATCGAGAGAGCCATCTGATATGCTTACTGGTGTTTGCCGTCGAGAATACCGCTAGATTTTGCTAGAGAGTCAGAGACAGTGCGTTTAACCAAGGGATGTAAGAAAGTGCTCGAGGTCCTGGAGTCGGCTTCCGAGCTGCTTAGCGCCCAGGACATACACGGCATGATGCGCCAGGCCGATAACAAGGCGCCGGGGCTGACCACGGTCTATCGGTCGCTGGAGTCCCTGGCGGAGCATTCACTTGTGCAGGCGGTGGATCTCGGCGACGGCGAAAAGCGCTATGAGCTGGTCAAGCCCGGGGAGCACCATCACCACCTGGTTTGCGATACTTGCCGGGCGAGCGTCCATCTGGACCAGTGCCTGATCGAAGAGCTCGAGGGCGGCATCCAGCCAAGTACGGCTTTCATGTCCGGGGTCATGTGCTCGAGATCTTCGGCATCTGCCGGGACTGCGCCCTGAAATAGGTACCGGTCCCAGCGAGAATTGTTTATATATAGTACATAGAGGTTACGGGTGTCTTGATATCCGGTAAACTCGTAAGTCCATTTTTGGGAATGAATTCCATTTTTGAATATGAATGAGGAAACCGAGCCCATGTCCCCCGAGACCCGAACCGCCCCGGCATCAAAGAAACGGAGCGAGGATCACGCCGAATCGAGCTGCTGCGGCGGTCATAACCATGCGGCCGGTCACCCGACCGGTGCCGACCAGGGCAGTCCCGTAGCGATAACCACCGGGGTCGCCGCTGCCCATTCCGCGGATGAGGCTGAAGACGGAGTCTCGAAGGCGATTCTTTCTATGGACAACCTGGGCATCATCGCTTCTATAGGATGTCTCATCCACTGTGCCGCGCTGCCTTTTTGTGGTGGCTTTCCTGCCTGTCCTGGGGCTCGGCTGGCTGGACAGCCACGAGTCGCACCAGTACCTGGCTGCCTTGATCATAGGCTTCGCCCCTTTCGCTGTGGTCCCTGCTTATTTCAGGCATCGACGCATCGAGGTCCTGCTTGCCATGATCGTGGGCATGACCCTGGTGGTCGCAGGCGCCGTATTCGTCCACCATATTGCAGGCGATCAGTGGGAGTTGCCTCTCATGATAGCGGGCAATCTGATCCTGGTGGCTGCTCACTGGCGAAACAAGATGCTCGTGAAATGCTGCGGTCACGAGCATTAGGATGCTGTTCGGCTCCGGCCAAGCCTCTTAACAACCGTCTATCTTTGTTTACGAACTTCGGGCTCTTAACCGGCCCATTAACCATGCCGGTGCGATTCTCTTGCATGTCAGGGCTGCCTGTCAGGCACGAAACGCCCTGGCAGACCCAGGTTAGATCCAATGTTATATACGATGTTATATACGGAGCCTATAGAAAAGCAATGATTACTGTGGTGTTCTATCTTCTTGTCGGAGTTATCGCATTCGGCATTCTGCTGCAACTGCTTCACGACGAGATCAGCGCCATCGGCAGCTTCCTCCGTGATGTTTTCACGGGTGGGCTGTCTCTGGGCGGCAATCGTTTTTCAAGCTGAGTTTCCTCCGGGATCGCCGGGAGGCACCAGTCTCCCGGGCGAATTTTAGAATCGAATAAACCCTTGTGAAACCTAAATCCGCTTGCGTCCGGATTTGCGGGTCGCACTGCTGGTGATATCACGGATGTCCGTGTAGACCAGGCGGAGCGGGCTGTAACGATGGAAGCCCGAGAAGACGTAGCGCATGATGTCGTCGACGACATGGCGCCAGATCATGTATTTCTCTTTCTTGCGCAGACGCGACACCATACGCATGCGGCTGGCGGTGGCGGATATGGCCGGCTGTCCGGTCAAAGTCTGGGCGGCGCGGCGGCCTGCCAGGGTGCGATTTTTGAAAAGCTCGCGATAGCCCGAAGAGATCGATCCGTCCACCGGTCTGATGCTCTGGGTGCTGGCGGCCACCAGTGCAGGTCTGGTCTGCCTGGAGAATTCGCCTGTCGGAACGAGCGTGTTGCGGGCTGTTCTGGTAACGTATCCGGCTAGTCCCATGGGTCACCTCGATTTCTAATTGCGGTATCGCTCATCAACCTGGAACTAACAGCATTATTGATCAGTAACGTTTTTTGAACAAGGAAAAAATTGGCTCTGGCACCATATCCAGTGAAGATCCGATCCCGCAAACGTTGCCATATTCGGTATCTTCGATTACTGCCGATTTTGGTTAATTCCTAGACATCGCCTCTTGATATCCACGCCTTGCACATCGACGCCCACTTGACATGCCGGTATAAGCCAGCACGCAATGCCGCCTGAACCGGAAATCACGGAAGCCCGGGAGCCTTCGGGTAAAATACGGCATTCAGCTCAAGAGCCGCTTTACCAGTAATCCCGAGGTCCCCATGAGACTCAACAAGTCTGATTCTGTTTTCGTGAAGATGATCCATGTCTTTTTCGCGCTTCTCTTTTTCGTCTGCGTGACCGCACCACCGGCGATGTGCAACATCGACGAGGAGGCCGAGAAGATCGAGAAAGAGACCGTGGAGGCCAAAAAGAAGAAACGGGAAGAGAAAAAAGCCGCTAAAGAGAAGGCTGCCCAGGAGAAGAAGGAGAGGAAAGGCGGCGATGACGACGCCGAAAGCGCCGATAAAGACTCCGCTGACAGCGACGAGTTCGACGATTCGCTCGACAAGCTCAATATCGAAAAGCCCAGCGAGCACGACGAAGCTACCACCACCGGACAGGAAAAGCCCAAGTATAAAGTCGCTCTGGCTCTCGGCGGCGGCGGCGGTCGAGGCTCCGGTCATATCGGAGTCTTGAAAGTCCTCGAGGAAGAGAAGATTCCATTCGACCTGGTGGTCGGCACCAGCATCGGTTCTATTATCGGCGGCATGTACTGCGCCGGCGTGCCGCTGAAGGACATCGAGCAGATGTTTCTCGACCGCTCCCTGATGAAGGCGTTCATGACGGTACCGCTGTCGGTTCGTATGATCGCCGCGCCGATTATGGTGCTGCCCCGGGTGGTGCGCCATCCTTATGATGGGCTCTATTACGGCAACAAATTCCGCAAGTATCTGAGCTCCAAGCTTCCCGACGACGAGAAGAACATCCAGGACCTCAAGACTCCCTTCGCGGCGGTGGTGGTCGACCTGGTCACCGGTAAGGTAGCCAGTCTCACCAGAGGCAACCTCAGCTATGCCATGCAGGCGAGCTCGGCTGTGCCGGGGCTGAGAAAGCCGGTTCAGATTGGCGACAAACTCTATGTGGACGGTGGTGTCGCCGAGAACGTCCCGGTAGTCCAGTGTAAAAGCTCGGCGCCGATGTGGTCATTCGCCGTCAATATCGACGAGATGATGGACCCGGTCGATCTCGATCACTTCAGGAAGATGGGAAGCGTCAGCAAACGCCTGATCAAGCTGCAGCTGCAAAACCTCGATCAGCCGCTCTGCGAGCAGGCTTGCGTCACCATCCACCCGGATGTCACCGGTATCGGTCTGCTTTCCACCAGCCATGAAGACGCTGTCAAAGGCATTGCGCTGGCGAGAAAGCCGCCCGGGAGATGATGCCGGTGATCAAAAACGGCTCAAAGAGTGCGGTGTCGATATTTAAGAACGTGACAATTGGCTGCCGGATTTTTATGTAGCGTTACAAGAGCGCCAGATAGAGCCGCTCTGGGATAGACTAGGCTTTTTCGAATTCAGGCAATTCGAATCCGGGCACCTCACATATTCACTACTTTTATATTCACTTCCCTACTTTCGCGATCGCCGATCGATCACATTCCATCTTTATTTCAGGAGGAGATCATGGTCACCAAGAAGACTCCAGCAAAGAAATCGACAACTTCAGCGCCGTCCAAAACCACCAGCAAAGCAGCCGCCAAGCCAGATGCAAAGCCGGCAGCCGCGAGCAAAGCCGCTCCTGCCAGGGCGACCACAACCAAGACCACGTCGCCGTCCCCGGCTCCGGCTCCGGCAAAAGCCGCTGCCGGCAAAGCCACCGCTGAAAAGCCCGCCGCCGTAACCACTGAAAAAGGCTACCGCGGCAAAAGCCACAACCAAACAAGCTGCCACGGCAGTTCTCCGAAAGACCTGCCACCGAGCAGATCGCCCTTCGCGCTTATTTCATCTGGGCGCAGCGCGGCTGCAGCCACGGCGGCGATGTCTCCGACTGGCTCCAGGCCGAATCCGAGCTCTTCGAGAGCAACAACTGATATTGCCGATTCTGGAGACCCGGAGACCCAAGGAAACCCAAGGAAACCCACGGAGACCAAAGGAAACTCACGGAGACCCAAGGAAACTCACGGAAACTCGAAGAAGCCGGGCATGCGCAAGCAGCCCGGTTTTTCTTTGACTGGACTCCCCTGACTGACCGCGCGAAGAGCCGGCATATACATATCGAACCGGTAGACTACAATAGAAGTGCCCGGAGTCCGTAGCCAAGCCAGGAAATGCCAGCAGACGAAGAACACCAAGACGAGGAACGCAACTCTGCCGGTGCGGGCGCAGGCTCGAAATTCTGCTGGTAACCAGGGCTCTCCAGGCAATCAGGAAGACCCCTCGCCCGGGCGCAAAACCCGGAATCTTTTTCAGGCAAACGAATCCGGATGCATTCGCCAATCAAGGCGACTGGACCCCGTCGGATCAACGAGGATACAGCGGTCCGGTACCGCAGGCTCCTGGCTCAGATCAGCCGCAGGGCGGGCAGGATTCTCATACGGCCAGGAGTGCAGCCGGCGCAAACCGGACAGATCCCACAGGCACAGCCTCAGCTGCCGGCTGAGACGGTGAATGATTTTTCGGCAGTCCCACTCGCTACCAGCAAGGCTCTGTTCTGGACGGCGAACTCGTCGACGGGAGCGCGAGTCAGACCAATCCCGCTTCGCCGGGAGCGGCAGGCGCACCCGGAGCAGCCCCCCTGGCAGCCCCCTCAGCAGCAGCAACTGACGACTTCTTCGAGAGCGCTCCGCATAGGAATTCCGTGCCGGCTTCCGGTCAAGGACCCGGTCAAGCTCCGGGTCACATGCAGAGCCAGTCTCCGGGTCACATGCAGAGCCCGGCTCAGGGTCACATGCAGAGCCAGGCTCAGGGTCACATGCAGAGCCAGGCTCAGGGTCACATGCAGAGCCAGGCTCAGGGTCACATGCAGAGCCAGGCTCCTGGCCATATGCAGAGCCCGGCTCAGGGTCACAGCGGCCCCGGTCATGCTCCCGATGATGGTGCCCAGGGCTTGAAAGCACAGGGTAAAGACAGTCTCTTGAGCAGTATCCAGTCGGCCTTCTTCGATACGGGACAGCAAAAATCGCTTGCTCCCCACACAGCAAGACCGGCTCCCGAACCAGATCCAGGATACGCTGCCAGCCAGTTTCCCGGTCCGGCGCCTCCCCCGCCCCCCCCAGAATTACCAACCAAACCAGAACTACGGTCAGAGCCAGGAACTGCTGCCGCACCAGCAGCAATACCAACATGCGCCTGCGCCCGCGCCCGCGTCTTCTCCGGCTCACGCCCCGGCTCCCACTCACGCTTCGGCTCACACACAAGTTCCGGCTCCCACTCACGCTCCAGGTCCCACTCAAGTTCCAGGTCCCGCGCAAGTTCCAGGTCCCACTCACGCTCCAGTCCCCACTCACGCTCCAGGTCCCACTCCAGCTCCGTCACCAGCTCCTGCACCCAGCCTCGGTCAGGCACCTGGAAATTCACCTGGTATCGCGCCGGGCATTCCGCCCGGAATGGCTTCCGCCCCGTGCCGGCACAAGAGCCGGTAACTACGAGGGCGACGACTACGAATTCGACGACCGCCCTCGCCTCGACGCTCCTTTCTCTTCTCTTTGCCCAGGTCGCCCGCTCATGACCAATACGCAAACCTCAAGCCCATGGTCGGCGTTTTCACCCCGTCCGAAAAACAGAAACCGCTTTTGCCCGCCGACCAGATCCGCCCGGCTC
>JADJWK010000004.1 GCA_016716405.1 Candidatus Melainabacteria bacterium
CAGCACCAACGCTCCGGACTGGGACTTTCTTCTCTATTCGAAAAAACGAAAGCTCTTGTCAGTGAGACCATTTTCTGACTGGAGCAAGCGTGGAATCAAAACGTGCATCGCCATCGCCAATAACGAGACCCTCTACAAATGGCCGCGCGTTCTCATGCGCGACAACTTCCCTTATGCCGGCAAGACCTGCAAGCTCTATGCGTTTCCGGGCAAATCGAGCACGGGCAGACCGATGAGCTTGAAATATGGCAAGTTTGGCGAATATATAGTCTGCGACAGGCTCTCGACCCACGAAAATGTCCCGCGATTTATGCAGGCTCTTTTCGATACGCCTCCGGACAGAGGAGTCCCGCTATCCTTCAAGCGATTCGGTCAGGCCAATAGCTACGGGTTCGGATTGAATTACAACCGCAAAGAAGCCAGCTACAGCATACTGAAGACCAACAGCATCGCCCCCGAAAAGGAGCCGCGAACAATGCTCGATATGCCCCGCTCAGCTTTCAAGCCGTCCCTGGAAAGCGAGATAGTCGTCAATCAAAGCCACTTCAACGATTTCTTCAAAGAGATGCAGGGCGCCCCGGAGGGTCTCAAGAAGACCTCTCCCTGAGGCGAGCCCGGCGCTGAAGCCGCTCGAGCTCTGCCCGCGCCAGGGAGTACTCGTCGATTCCCCGGGCATCGCTTGCCAGGACCTTCTTCAAGCAAGCGATTGCCTGGCTCTCATGCCGGTTGAGCAGATCGATCATGGCGATGTAGTAGCCTGCCTGAGCCTTCCTGGTGCTGTCCGAGGCCAGAGACAGGAGCCTCTCCCCGCTCAGGGCTCCGGAGACGAACTCGAGGATCGGGTAAGGCCAGCTTCTGATACTGAGCTTTTCTCGCGCCTGACGGGCGACCTGCTCGGCATCGTATTGCCGGCCCGAGAGCCGCAGCCCGAGCTCGGCTATGATGGCGCCGGTGATACCAGCTCTTCCCTGGTAGCCGTTCTGCTCGAGATAACGCTTCATCTCGTCACCGGCGCGCTGGTACTGGCCGAGCTCCATATACAGTACCGCCCGCTCGTACACAGGAGCGGCGTCGCCGGCTCCGTTCAGGGCGATGATCTTGGAGTAGTCGTCCAGCTTCTTCTGGGCTTCGCAAAATAGCGAGAAATCACGCCAGTCCGCGAATCGCTCTGTCCGGTCGGCTCTCTTGAAGGCTAGATAGGAGGACTTCGCCTCTTTTACCCGGTCAGCCATCATGAGAGCCACCGCTGTCTCGAGCTGCAGAGCGCCGTCGTCCGGATAACGCTTCGCGGCCTCCGCGAAAATCGAAACGGCTTTATCAAGGCGCCCCAGGGCTCGCTGGCAGAGACCGAGATAGCGATAAGTGGTAGGGTTCTGTCTAAGCTTCAGAGACTGTTCGAGAGCCCGAATGGCCTCATCATAACGATCGAGACGGTAGAAGCACTTGCCCCGCAGACGAAGCACTTTGAAATTGCGATATCCTTCTTTCAGAGCCGCCTGGCTGGCAACCAGGCATTCTTTGTAACGACCGAGCTGTTCCAGGGTCTGGGCCCGCATATAAAAATCCTGCCCGGTCCTCGGATGGATAGCGAGGACGGCGCGATAATCGCGATAAGCGTCCTCAAAGCGGTCGAGCTGCTCGAGAGCATCGCCCCTTGCCAGATGATAACGCATGGCACCGGGAGAGAGAGTAACAGCTCGATCGTACTCTCTCATCGCGAGAGCGAACTGGCCCCTCTCGAAATAAGCCTCGGCCAGATCGAGATGCAGATCCGGATCAGAAGGCTTCTTCCTCAAGCTGGCAAGGTCGTTCCTGATCCTCCGATCAAGAGCGGCCCGGTCGGAAGCATGCGAAGGCGGCGCCCAGCCGATAGAGAGGACCAGGCATGGTAAAAGGCCGACAGTAAAAGCCAATCGCGACATTATCATGGTATTATAGATTGTCTATCCGACCGACGACACCAGAGAGGTCTCGAACAATGGGCATTATCGACAGGCAATAGCGTTCACCCATTTTTTCGTCGGAGCAATAGAAATGATCGACCAGACATCGATATAACGAGCAATTTTTCAATCAATCAACCCGATATCAGGCGAGCATCCTGAGCGATAGAGCCCGGCAGTGAGCCCGAGCCGAGCGCACAGCAGGCCTTCGCTGGCGACACGACATGCATTGTATGTGGTGCGGACTGGCCCGCCTCAATGGAGGTGCACCATGTTGCGAATTCGATCGATGACCAAATACTTCCAAAACAAAGAGATCTTCAAAGACTGCTCTCTGACCATCAATCGCGGCGAGATTGCCGGGCTTGTCGGCGCTAACGGCAGCGGCAAGACCACCCTTCTTCAGATCATGGCAGGCAATCTGCCCATGGAACGGGGACATCTCGAGACTGGCGGCCGCGGGCTCTATATCTCATCTTTCGACTCCGAGCAGATCGAGGCGCACGGCAGTCTGGCTCAGTGCCTGAGACCGGCATGGTGGCGAGCCCGCAACGCCATGCTTGAAGCAGCCTCCGACCTGGAAAACGACTCCTGCGATGTATCGTCTCTATCGAATTACCAGATGAGCATCGAGGTCTTCGAGAAAGAGGGGGGCTACGAGATGGAAGCACATCTCGAGATCCTTCTTGAGCGGCTTGGCCTTGCCGGGAGGGAGATCGACAGCCCTCTTGCCGCTCTCTCCGGTGGCGAGGCGGCCAGGCTCTTTCTCAGCGCCATAGAGAGCGAGGATTTCGATATTCTGCTCCTGGACGAGCCCACCAATAATCTCGATGAAGAATCGATAGACTGGCTGGCCGAACTGATCGCCTCGAAAGTCGAGACCGCGGTGATTGCCTCGCACCACCGCGACTTTCTCGACAGGCTATGCAACCGGACCCTGGTCATAAACGAGCGCCGAAAAACCGTCGACTGCTATCAGGGGAATTACAGCTTCTATAAAGCAGCCAGGGCGAGCCAGGACGAGCATGACCGCAGGCAACTCGTGGTGCACCGGCGCAAAGTGGCTCAGCTCACCGAAGATGTTGCCCGGGCGAAAGAGCAGGCTCGCAAGACCGAGCGCCAGACCACCAACGATCATCTCAGGCGCAAGTCCAAGAAAGTCGCGGCCAAGGCCAAAGCCCGGGAAGGACGTCTGGAGAAAATGATTGAAAGGGCCCGATGCGAGCAGAAGCCTTTCACCGAAAAGTCGAGACGATTCGATCTCGGCTGTGAGGATAAAGCCAGAAAACTGCTGGTCAGAGCGGATGGATTGTCCTTCTCGCTTTCGGAGCGACGGTTATTCTCCGGACTGGATCTCGAGATCCATACCGGCGATCGGCTGGCGATAACCGGACCGGTCGGGGCAGGCAAGACGACCATTCTCCGCATTCTTGCCGGGGAGCTCAGGCCCTCCGGGGGCACCCTGATCCTCCCCTGCCCGGAGAGAATCTGCTATCTTCCCCAGACCCCCGGGCTCGATCTCGAGAAAAAGGATCGCACTGTTCTGGATTTCATGAGACTGGAGCTCGACAAACTGCTGAAGCGCATCTCCGAAAGCGAGCTTCGCGCTCATCTGGATCGCTTCTCCATGCGCGGCGATAGCGTGCACAACCGCTTGAGCCAGCTCAGCCGGGGCGAGCGCACCAAGCTCTGCCTTGCCCTGTTTATCTTTCTCGACCCCGACCTGATCCTCCTCGACGAGCCGACCAACCACCTGGATGTCGGCACCGTGGAGGTCCTGGAAAAAGCGCTCGAGCGCTTCCAGGGCGCCATCGTGGCAACCAGTCACGACCGTCGCTTTCTGAGAGCAATCGGGACGGATCGGTTCTTATCGATCAGTTGACGGCAGTTGCCTTCAATCGATCGTGCTCCTCCTGGCTCGAGCCTTCCATAGCACCGCTCTTCACTTTCTTGAAATAGCCGCCGCAATGGCCGCAGCGATAGAGAGCGGTATAGGTGAAACCACTGGTCTCCTCCTCGCTCTCCACCTTATAGGTGTCCAGGGACTGAAGCTTGCGCCTGGAGCATCCGGGGCAACGTGCTTTGAGGAGCGCCGGGAGAAACGGCGTGATCAAGATAGAGGCGAATACGAAAATCCAGTGGATATCTTTCATGAAAGGCTACCTCACTCAAAGAGAACTCAAGAAACGGCGGATCCGCGTGAGCGCCTCTTTAATCCTGGGGATGCTGGTGGCGTAGGAGCAGCGGATGTGGCCTTCGCCGCCGTCACCGAATACGCTACCAGGCACCACCGCCACACGCTCGCTCAGCAGCAAGCGCTCGGCGAATTCCTCGGACGAGAGCCCGGTGGAGTCCACCCTCGGGAAGGCATAGAAGGCGCCCCGGGGGCTGGGGCAAGCGAGACCCAGTTGATTGAGACCATCCACGATGATCCGTCGGCGGCGGTCGTATTGAGCGACCATATCGGCGACATTCTTCTGAGCTCCCTTGAGAGCTTCGATGGCTGCTTTCTGGCTGACGGTGGGTGCGCACATCATGGTGTGAGAATGAATCTTCTTCATCACCGTGAGAATCTCCGGGGGCGCGCAGGCATAGCCCAGCCTCCAGCCGGTCATGGAGTAAGCCTTGGAGAAGCCGTTCAGGGTGATGGTTCGAGGAAACGCGCCGGGCAAACCGGCCACGCATGTATGCTCGGTTCCGTCATAGACGAGTCGATCATAGATCTCGTCCGAGATGATATAGAGACCCTTCGAGCAGGCGAAATCGACTATGGCCGAAAGCTCCGCCCGGCTCATGGTGGCACCGGTGGGATTGGCCGGATAGCCGAGAAGAATGGCTTTGGTCTTTGCCGTAAGCGCCCCGGCGAGATCCGCCAGAGAGACCCTGAAGTCGTTCTCGGCACTGCAACCGATACCCACCGGAACCCCGCCGGCAAGGGTGACACAGGGCTTGTAAGCCACGAAGCAGGGCTCCGGCACCAGGACCTCGTCTCCGGGATCGAGCAGGGTCCGGCAGGCCAGATCGAGCCCCTGGGATACCCCCACGGTGACCATGATTTCGCTCTCGGGATTGTAGACGACCTGGTAAAGACGCTCGAGCAGGCGGCTGATCTCTCTGCGCAGCTCGAGCAGACCGGCATTGGCCGTATAAGCGGTCTGCCCGGCCTCGATGGCATAGATGGCGGCTTCCCGCACTGACCAGGGCGTGAAGAAATCCGGCTCACCGACCCCCAGGGAGACCACGTCCTCGAGCTCGCTTGCCAGGTCGAAAAAACGACGAATACCCGAAACCGGCAAATCGCTCGCCAGCCTGGCGAGCCCCCTGGGCGCGAGACCATGCACTGTATCGGCGCTCATACTCTGGCCCCGGCTCTCAGCCTTCATGGAGTGACGACCAGACGCGTGTCGACCTCAGGCTCTTCGAAAAGACTGTAGTCGTCCTTGTATTTTCGCAAAAGAAAATGTGTGCTGGTGCCGGCTACGCCGTCGATGGTGGCGATCTTCTCGGCGATGAATTTAGCCAGCTCGTTCATATGAGTGGTCTCGATCACGACCCGCAGGTCGTTGCCCCCCGAGACCAGGGCGGCGCTGCGCACCTCGCTGTGCCGGGCAATCCGCATGGCCACGGCGTCGAAGCCGACCTCTCTGGCAGGCACCACTTTTACATCTATAAAAGCAACAATCTTGTCGACACCGGCTTTCTCCCAGTCGATGGTAGCGGTATACTGCTTGATGATGCCTCTTCTCTCGAAATCGCCAATCACTTCTGCGACCTGCTCAGGCGAGAGACCCGTCATAGTGGCGATGGTCTCAGCCCCGGTTCGGGAGTCGCGGCTGAGGATATCGAGGATTTCGAGCTTCTTTTTGTCTTCCATGGTGATGGAGTTTAGCACACAATCCTTATGAAATTCACATATTCAGCCATGCAGGCTGCTTCCGGCGCCATTCTCGCTTGCCTCGTCTCCTCCCTGACACTGTCTTCGGCTCTTGCCGGAGAAGGGGTAAGCACCCGGCGAGTCGTGGTGGAGACCAGCACGAAAGTCGACAAGAAAGGCGAGCCGGGTGCGGCCGCCAGCTCCTATAGCCGCGGCGTCGGCTTCAAAGACGCCAATGTCTTCAACCCGAAATACAAAGAGCGCTTGAAAAACTTCCAGGAGCAACTGGACATGGGTCTTGCCAAAGGCTGGATCACCGAGAAGGAGGGCGCTCAGTTCAAAGCCCGCCTGGAAACGCTCAAAGAGATCGAGAAAAAGGTCAGCGCCGCCAGATATCCGAAAGCGGACCTCGACGACATGGAAAAGCAGTTCACTCTTTACAATCAGGACTTCTATAAAGCCTCGAACAAACCTGCGATCAAGCCGAAATCCGCCAGCGAGACGAAGAAAGAGGCTACCGGCACGTCCACCACTCTAAAGAAACCCAAAGAAAAGGCAAAATAGTCCTCGAGAATGGTTGCCCGGCACGCGCACTGCCCTATACTGAGCCCTGAAAAGTTCAGGAGTCGAGCCTTGAGATCAACAATTTTAGCCTGCCTGCTCGTCCCGGCGGTCTTGGTTGCATGCGCGACTGCCCCGGGACACGCCAGTATCAATATCCCGCCCACCAGCATGCTTCAAGGAAAGCCGACCTCCACCGAGGGAAAGGCATTCCTGAAGAGCATTCTGACCAAAATCAAGTCCTTCAAGGAGTATTCCTTCGAGAGCCAGCTCGTCGCTTATAAAAAGAGCAGACCGGTCACCGAGAAGGGCCGCTTCTATTTCAAGGCGCCCAATCTCATTCGCTTCGAGGTCACCGACGCCGGCAAGCGCTCCGGCTCGGTGGTGGTGCGACAGAAAGACGGCAAGATCAGAGCCAAGTCCGGGGGTATGTTCAGCGGTCTGACCATCAGTGTCGCCCCGAACTCGAAGCTCCTGCGGACCGCCAACGGTTTCAATATTCTCGAGTCCGATCTGGGCAGCCTTCTCAGCCAGACAATAAGCCAGCTCGATAGCCATCACACCTGCCTGGTCTCCAACTCCCCCGTTGCCTATCCCGGTCGAGGCAGCTCTTATGTGGTGGAGGTAATCGGCGAAGACGATCTTGTGGACCAGCGGATCGTTCTCGATCGCAAATCCAAGCTTCCGGTGGAATGGGCTATTTTCGAGGGCGAGCAGCTTCTTTCGGTGGTGGATTTCCGCAACCTGGAGGTCGATGCCGATATCGAAGATACTCTCTTCTCCCTCGATGTCGATCAGATAGCCTCGGCGAGCAAAGGCTTCACCGAAGGCTCGTCGAAGCTCATCGACAGGCTCGATGCCGGTTTCAACAAACCGGAGGCGCGCCTTTCGGTGGACCTGATGCAAGACTTGCGAGCGGCTGTGGCGGAGGTCAAGGTCAATGCCAGAACCCTCGCTCAGGGCTCGATGAGTATTCTCGAAACGAAAGATGAGAACACCGGCGCTACAGTGTGGGCCAAGACCGGTCGCCAGTCCATACTAGCGCGAGCCGCTACTATCGAGATTCTCGAAGAATATCTCGAGAAGGCCGGCGAGCTCTTCAAGAAACAGCTTCCGGAAGGCAATTCCAAACTGATCAACTCCTGGACAAGTAGCGTTCTGGTCATAGACCAGGATATCAGCCAGCTCTACGACCTCATGCAAGCCGATCGGCCCGCCACCACCAGTATCATGGGCAGGGCAGGCGAGATTCAAAACGAGTGCGGCAAGCTCGAAGTGCTATGCCAGGAAGCGCTCTTTCTGGTGGACTGACTGAAAAGCCGCAGCTTATTTGCCTGATTTCTGGATTTGCTCGAGTGCCTCCAGGGTCTTGAGCTCCCGGGCGGCTTTGAACCTCTCGACAAGCGCTCTCGCCCGGGCGGCCTCAGCCGCCGCCTTATCGGCTCTCGCCTTGGCCAGGGCGGCATGGGCTTTGGCTTTCTCGGCTTCCAGATAAGCAAGCTTCACTTCTTTCTCGAGCCTGATGACATCGCCGGAAGCCTGCTCCTCAGCCAGGGCCGACGGAGAAAATCCTGCCGCCGAAACAATCACCAGGGACAACAGAACAAGAGCTCTCATTTTTCCTTTTCTCCTTCTATATAACCGGGACGACCGATCATCATCTTCACCAGCGGGAAGCGCTGGTTGAGTATCTGATTGAGCTGCCTGGCCGCCAGATCGGCATGCTCCACAGCGTCTTTGGCCTGGATAAGGGTCTTTTTCAGATCTCCCTTGAAGCCGGGCGTATTGAGGACATCATCGACTTTCGAGAGGGTGTTCTTCGCCTGGGCGAGCATATCTTTGAGATCGCCACGCAATTCCCGGTCTCCGGCGAGCCTTTCGATCCGCTCCACCGAATTCTGGACGCTCTCTGCTGCCTTGCTGAGCTTATCCACAGTAGAGAGAAGATCCTTTCTCAGGCTCGCGTCTTTGAGGGTGGTGCTCACCTCGTGCACCACCTTCTGCGCGCTATCCATGGTCTCGCGTGCTTTCTCGGCGGTCTCTTTCAGGTCGGATGGGAGCTTCGGATTGTCCAGGAACTTATTGGTCCTCCCGGTCAATTTGCGGATTTCCCTGGTCAGCCCCAGGAGCTCGTCAGCAAGAGGCAGAGCCTTGTCCACAACCGGCATGGTCTTCTTGCCAAGGATGGCGAGCTGGTCGGCGGCCAGCACGAGCCTGGCGCGATCGGCCTCGAAATTATGGCTCAACTGCTCCATGTCGATCTTGCTCAAACCGATGGCGATATTGTTGACGGCGATCTCCGGACGCACCGGGTCTTCGCCCAGGACCACGGCGTCCTCGCTGATCGGTGGCACTGGCGGTGCGCCTTCCTCCCGATCCGGAAATTGAATTTCGACATACTTGGCACCGACGATGCCATTGGTGAGAATTACGAATTTCGAGCCCTGGGGCACCGATATCTCCGGAGCATTGATCCTGATGCGCACCAGCACTTTGTGCTCCCCCTGCCAGTGGAGGCTGTCGACTATGCCGACCCGGACTCCGTCTACATAAACAGCAGCATTGACGTTCAAGCCGGCCACTTCTTTGAAAAGGACACTCACTTTCTGGGGTACTCGCAAAGAAGAATAGCTCTTGAACCAGCAGAATCCCCAGACCAGGAGAATCACCGCGATTACCGTGAACAGCCCCAGGGTGCCGTCAGCATAGAGACTGGGGCCGTCATAGCTCTTTCTCTGGTCTTCCTGAGTCATCGGGTCTCCTTACCAGAACGCTGCAATGGAAATCGCCAGATTGAGCATAAGGCAGGCGAGAAAGGTCGCCGTCACCGCATTGGCGGCCACCGGCTCGTCGCCCCGCCGGGCCAGGAGCCCGCAGGCGCAGCCGGCAAATATGGCAATGGTCGGGTTGATAGCAATCAATTTTGTGAAATAGACGATGATGTCACGGTCGGTGATGGCGGAGCGTGCCGACTCCACGAAATCGGTCACCGAGCTCACCCCGATAGTGGGACCGAAAAGCCCCGCGGTGACAAAGCCAATCAGAAGACCGTAAGCACCGAGAGGAACCGATGCCATGAGCGCGGCCAGAAAACGCGGTAGAACAAAACCCTCGGCGAATTCGCGCTCGCTCCCGTAACGGCTTCTCATAGACCTGGTCTCTTCGCTCACCAGAGCCGTCACCCTGGCGCACCAGGCAATGCTGATGGTCAGAGGACCGAGCTCGCGCAGCAGGCCGATGGAGATAGCGGCACCAGCCAGGTCTTCAGCCTGATACTTCTTGAGCTCGTTGACACATTGCAGAGTCAGAGCGATGGCTATCACGATCGCCGATAATGCCACGAAGTGAAAAGAGCCGATTCCCATCCAGCGCGCATAGCCCCGAATCTCCCGCCAGGAGAGCCCGGCGAAGGCGCGACGAGAAAGGGACATGCCGAAAAGCCTGACAGAGAGTCCTACAGGTACGAGCCAGGGTATTACGTCCGTGATCGGCAGCCGGGAAAGAAGACTCTGCACTATATCTTCCTGGGCGAGACAGCCGACCATTTTACCTTTAAGAAGCAAAACGGTAGACAAGGGCTTTGCAACAAGAAGGTCAGAACAAGAGCTTGTCAGTGATGCGCCTTGCTCTTGCTGGTCCCGGAGCTCTTCTTGCTCTTGCCCTTGCCCTTTGTCGTAGATGTTTTCCCGGCGGCGTCTTTCTTCTCTGGGACTTTCTTGCTTGCGGTCTTTGCGGATTTCTCCCCGGATTTCTCCCCGGACTTGTCAACGGACTTTTTCGCCGAATCTTCGCCTCTCTCGGCTGATTCTTCCCGTCTGGCTTTCTCGCTCCCGGCCGGTGGCACTACCGGCAGTGCCGGCAGCATCGGGTCGATCACCTTCACGGTGCGACCGTGCACACCCGCATAATACGACACCAGAAACGTGTCGAGGACGAGCAGGGTGGAGATGAATAAGCCTTTTGCTTTCATTTCTATTTGGCGGTGAAATGCATGGTGTCGTTGAAATCCTTGCTTTCAGCAGCATTTCGCGAGTAGCTCAGGGCGACATCCGACGGCTTGAAGTCCTCGCTAATCTTAGAACCGGAGACGAGCTTGACCGAAAGAATCGACTTGCTCTCGCCGCTGTGCCTGTTGTACTGCTCGCCAAGCTGCTTGGCATCGAATGTGATGGTGTTGTCTCCGCTATTCACATGGCTGGTGATGTCCACGATCTTGCCGGGACCGAAAAAATTGTCCACCTGATCGCCGTTTACCGACACGGTAATGGAGTAGCCAGTGTAGTCTGTACCGGATGAAACGAGCCAGTACTTGCTGGAAGATTTTGACGGCTTATCCGACGTCATATCCTGCTGCTTCTTCTCACCGGACGGGCTCTCGGTGGCACTGGCATCTCCGGGTCTGGAGGTCTGGCTGGACTGTCTTTCAGCGAGCTGGCTCTGGGTAATCGCGCCGGGAGTGCCAGGAGCCACGGTCTCGATGGGAGCCAGACGCTCATGCAGCCCCCACCAGTAACCGCCGAAACAGGCTGCTACCAGGAGCAGACCGAGAATGAGCAGATCCAGGAAAGCCCTGACGAAGTCCGACTTCTTGGGGCTGGTAACGTTATCCGCCATGCCTGGTCTCGACCTCCGCTTACAGAAAACAACCGCTTGAGAAAATAGATACCCGTTAGATCAGGTGCGGAAACCAACCAAGTATTATGAGTTCATTAAGTCGAGCCTCGAAGGCCGTTAGAGAGGACTTGTCCGTGGCACTAAATAAAAGCGTCTCGAGAGCCCTAATAGTTGTTGCAGTCGAAAAACACCTGTATTCTTATCGCTGCCCTGCTTTTCGCCGGAATAACAGGACCGGTTTCGGCGGCGGATGCTCGTGAGTTGATCAGGCCCTATCAGGTCGAAAAGAATATCTACGACCTCTGTGGCAGAGCCAACACCCTCATGCGCTCAAATCGCTACAGAGAAGCTCTCGACTTGCTGAAATCAGCAGCCAGGGACGATCCCTCTTCATACTCGGCGGAAGTCCACGCCGACATGGCTCTTTGCTATCAGAATCTCAAAGACTACGAGAAGGCTCTGTCGGAGGGAAAGACAGCCCTCGGTTTCGATGCCGCCTGCGAATCCGCTGTCTACAGCGTAGCGCTTTCGCTCTACAGGCTCGAGAAATTCGACGAGTGCGACTCGTATCTGGATCGCTACATCAAGATGACCGGCAGTAGCGGATCGCGAAGCAGAGCGCAAGAGCTCAAGAAAGACGTCGACATCTTCAAGAATCTCAAAGAAGCAGACAGAGCCATCAAGGCCGGTCATGACGACAGAGCCGTGAAATGTCTTCAGAAAGTCACCGCCTATGATCCTTCAGACTATTCAGCGGCGGCGCATGCAAGCATGGCCTTCGCCCTGCGACGCTCCGGCAAGACAGAGAAAGCTATAGCCGAAGCGAAAAAAGCCCTGGGCTTCGATCCCGCAGACCGGAGCACAATGTACAACCTCGCCATCGCCTACCAGGACATAGCCAGATTCGATGACGCAATTTCCTGTCTCAATAGATATCTGAGCCTCGAGAGCGATCCGGCACGAAGAAAGGCGGCATCGGAATTTCTCTCGAGCCTGAACGAAGACAAAAAACAATTCGACTCGAGCGAGAACAGCCGCCCGGATTATTTCAATCAGCTCAAAGAGAGCAACCACGCCCGCACCTGGCCAAGCCGGCGAATGCCTCTGAGAATATTCATATCGGACGGCGACGGTGTGAAGGGCTATCAAAGGGCATTTCACTCTTATGTAATCCGATCCCTGGACACCTGGTGCGAAGCATCAGGGAAGAAGATCAATTACAAGCTCCTGGACAGGAAAGACGGCGCCGACATCGTCGTGAAATGGACCAGCTCTTCCCTGGACGGCAGGTATAATGGAGGTCCCCCGAAACGGTAGACAGTGCGTCTAGGAAAAAGTCGTTCTTCGTGAAAAAATACGGAGGAGCGTAAAAATGGCTAAACGACCCAAATCTAGCGGATATACAAAAGAGTTCCAAGAGAACGCCGTGAGACTGGCAATTAGTCCAGGTCGATCGGTTGCATCTGTGGCCCTAGAGCTTAAAGTACCTGCTTGGAAGCTCAGAAACTGGGTCCAGGCACACAAGCAAAAGCTAGAAAGGAGTTCTGAGGTGGACGAATTGATACGGCTTCAGAACGAGCTCAAAGAAGCAAGAGAAGAAATCGAAATCCTAAAAAAGGCGCAGCGTACTTTGCGAGAAGCAACAAGTAAAGTACGCTTTCGTGCGCCAGCAGCGAGAGAACCACAGCATTCAGAAGCTCTGCAATGTGCTGGAGGTATCTCGCCAAGGCTACTACAAGTGGCTGAAGAGGAAGGTCTCTCCGGCGCAGGAGCGCCGAGCCAGGCTCCTGCAGCGAATCATGGAAATCTTCGAAGCGTCCAGGCAGACATACGGCTGCCCGAGGATCTACCAGCAGTTACGCCAGGAGGGCTTCAGGTGCGGTCACAACACCGTGGAGAGACTGATGAGAGAGCACGAAATCAGCCCTCGGACAAAACGCAAATTCAAGACAACGACGGACTCAAAACACAATTTGCCAATTGCGCCGAACGTTCTTGAACGGCAGTTTTCTGCCGAAGAGCCTGACGAGGCCTGGGTGAGCGATATAACCTACATCCCAACGGCGCAAGGTTGGCTTTTCTTGTGCGTCTTCATCGACCTCTACTCCAGAATGGTAGTGGGCTGGTCGATGGCGGACAACATGAGAACTGATTTGGTCTTGGACGCCTTCAGGATGGGTCTGAAGCGGCGGGGTCGAGCGCCGATAGTCGCGCACTCGGACCGCGGCAGCCAGTACGCAAGCGACCTTTTCAGAAGCGAGTTGGAGGAACATGGGTGCATCCAGAGCATGAGTCGGCGGGGAAACTGCTGGGACAATGCCGTCGCTGAGAGCTTCTTTGCCACTCTGAAGACGGAACTAATTTTCCATCAGACCTTCGCATCCCGAATCCATGCGACAACGGCAATCTTCGAACATATCGAGATCTTCTACAACAATCAACGTCGTCATTCGGCGTTAGGCTATCTCACACCGGAGGAAAAAGTACAAAAAGGCAGACAAGTGGCCCAGAGCGACTGCGCCTGAACCACTGTCTACCAAAATGGGGGAAGTCCATAACGATCACCGCATGAAAGCCGGGCTCACGGCACTCAACTATCAAGACGGATCGATTGCCAGCGCGGTGGTCGCCATCCGGACCACCGAGTGCTTCGAGCCGGACAAGAATGTGGAAGCTGGCGAGTGCGCCTCGGTTTGCATGCACGAGATCGGGCACTCTCTGGGGCTCGGGCATTCCACCTGGATCTACGACGTCATGTACTTCCGCTCATCCACCAAACAGACCGGCCACCCCACCAGCAGGGATCGAGCCACGATCGCCCATCTCTACCTGAACCATCCGATTGTGGACTTCAAAGCGAAGGAGGCACCGCTCCCCGGAGACAAGCCGATCAAATTCCTGCCGCCTCCTACCTTCCTGCCCCCGCCACCTCCGGATACAGGCAAGCTCACACCGCCGCTCTTCATGCCACCACCTCTCAAAAAGAAGCTGACACCACCGCTTTTCACACCGCCACCTCTCAAAAAGAGCAAGCCCGCACCAGAACGTCCTGTGTTCATTCCGCCGCCTCCGAAGCAGAAGAAGAAGGAAACGGTCAAACCGCCTCTCTTCACTCCGCCGCCGGCGCGCTAGCCGGCATCATTTCTTGAACCAGAAGTTCCAGCCGTTTTGAGTCGTACGCCGGTAACGGCGCTCCTGCTTCTTGCCCGATGGTACCATTTGCGGTGCCACCTCGGAAAGCACCGCCCGCAGGGTCTGTACATTGACCGAGAGAAAGAGCAGAGCCAGGGCCGTCACGAAGCAGAGGATCAGGGTGCGGTCCTTGAGCACATTGAGAAGCAGGTGGAAGAAAAGACTGATCCCCTGATGGGCGGCCAGATCAGCGGTGGAAGAGCCCTTTTGCCTGGTCAGATCGCAGAGATCGTTATCGCCCGAGAAAGCCGACAGACGAGTGGAGCTGGCGCTTGCCGCTTTCGCCACCGGCTTCCAGGTCTCCTGCTTGCCCTCCATCTCCACATAGAGCTCAGAGACCGAGTCCGAGACGGTCTCCGGCAGCACGTCCAGGGAAGCATCCGTCTCCATGGCCTGCATGAGCTCACGAAAAGCTCCTATATCCGCAACCATCGAGCTGGAGTCGGGTATATCGGCCGGCGACTCCGGAAGGTTCGGATAGACAGAGAGGATATGCTTGAGATTGAGAATAAAGCTCGGTTCTGTGGCAGTGATGTCATCCCTGGCGATGATGTAATATTTGAACTCCCCGGCGGCAAGGGTAAGAAGACGTCTCAGAGCCTGGTAGCCCTGCTGGCCATCCTCGATGATTCGTGAGCCGATCACCCGTCTTCCGTCCCTGATCAGCACGACTCCGGTAAAGAGCGGATCGCTCGATTCGAGCCTCAAGACCGAATCGCCCGGGTAAGCCAGCTCGTAAATGCGTTCCAGGACGCTGTTGAGACGCACGTCAATAGAGAGGCGTCCCTCGAAAACACCGTTCAGACCGCTATAAGTATCGCGCTTGATGAACTCGAGGAGACTGGTTCCAGCCTGGCTCTGCTCCTGGACCCCGGTCCCCAGGAGCGGCTCTTTGCCGTCAGCCACCAGTTTCAAATCGGTGCGCAGGTCGAACATATTCTGGTAGCGATGCTCGGGGTTCTTCTCCAGACAGTGCTGGATCACCCGGTCCAGATTATGAGGGCAGCGGCTGCTGATCCGTGCCAGAGGCGGCGCCGGTGTGCTCACATGCTGCATGGCAAGCTGCACCGCCGTGCTCCCCTTGAAGGGAAGCTGGCCGGAGATGGCCTCGAACATGACACATCCCAGAGAATAGATATCCGAGCGAGCGTCGATTTTCTTTCCCTGAGCCTGCTCCGGACTCATATAAGCAGGACTGCCGACGGTCTGACGGGCACTGGTGAGCACCTGGGTCTGGTCTCCCATGGGATAGATCAGCTTGGCGATCCCGAAGTCGACCAGCTTGGCCCAGAGCTTCCCTTCCTTGGAGAGAGAGACCAGGATATTGCTGGATTTGACATCACGGTGGATCACCCCTCTGGAATGAGCGTGAACCAGCGCGCTTGTCACCTGGGTGAAGATATCGAAAAAAGCTCTGGAGGACAGGGACTCGAGCTTGAGCACTTTTCCCAGGTCATAACCGTCTACATAGTCCATGACCATATAGGGGTAGCCTTCAGCAGAGATATCGTAGGCGTGGACCGCCACTATATTTGGATGATTGAGATCCCTGGCGGCACGAGCTTCCTGGCGGAAGCGCTTCTGGTTGATCTCTTTGACTGCCACCTCGGGTCTGATGATCTTGATGACAAACGGCTCGCCAAGGATCAGATCCTCGACCTTGTAGAGGGCCGCCATGCCGCCCTGACCGATTTTCTCCACGATTTCATAGCGCCCGGCGATCGATTGACCCGCAAGACCACCAGCAGTCTGCCTGGCACTTTGAGTCCAGGCATCAAGCTCTTTGAAGCTGGCGGCTATCTTGCTCTGTTCCATGACCGGTCCAAAATCTCCTCTCTTTAGTGTAGGATCCGGGCTTCAGGCTGTAAATTACCTTATGAGAGTACACGTTTTCGCGTATGTGCACAGAGGAGACAAAACAGGATGAGCAGTGAGAATCCCAGAAAGATCCCCCCCTGGAGGCTCTACAGCGGTATAGCACTGATCGCTCTTTCCCTGCTCATGCCCTTATTCTCGGTCTGGATAATCGCCTCGGCCCTGCCTGCCTGGTTGAAGGCATCCCTGGTCGGCCTTGTCTCGGTGGGCGGTCCCGAGATCATGGCTTTCATAGCGGTAGCAGTACTTGGAAAAGAAGCTTTCGACCTGATCATGGGCCGGGTCCTGGGACTGCTCAAGCGCATTGCCCCGTCCGCCAGCGTTTCGCGGTTCCGTTACAGGCTGGGGCTTCTGCTCATGATCATCACGTTCGTGCCATCCTATGTCGTCGCCTACAGCCCGTCCTGGCTTCCCGACTCATCCCCGGCTCGCCTCTATGTCTGTCTTTCTGCCGATGTTCTCTTCGTGATCAGCCTCTTCGTCCTGGGAGGAGACTTCTGGGACAAGCTCCGGGCGCTCTTCATCTACGATGCCAGAGCCGTCTTTCCAGACTGACCTGACGAAAAGGGTCAGGCAGAACCTGACCCTTCCATTGTGTGGTCGAACTCGCTTACCTGCCTCCGGCTCCTTCCAGAATAGTGCCAGGGGTTGCCTGGGTGGCTGTCTGACCGTGAGCCTGAGCTCCAGCTTTTATATCTCCGGACTTGGGATCGGCATCCACCGAAGCACCGCCACTCTTGATCGAATCGGAGCCGGCCTGACCGCCTATGGCTTCTGCATCTTTCTTGACCGTCGACGCGCCGCCATCGCTCATGTCCAGAGCTTGAGCCTGGTCGCCCTCGCTCACGCCCGGAGCCTGATCCTGGTCGCCCTCGCTCATAGCTTCAGGAGCCTGAGCCTGGGTGCCATCCGCCCCTTCTCCCAGTTGATTGCCCTGAGACTGTGCTTCGGGACCGGACTGGGTGGCTTCGCCGCTGTCGGCTGCAGGTCCGTCTTCACCGTTGAATTCCGGAGTGCTGCCTTGATCGCCGTCTGCCGTAGTGCCGCCTTCGCCGCCTCCCTCAGCGCTGTTCTCCTGGCTGCCATCACTACTGAGGCCGTCGTTGTCACCGCTGACGCTATCGCCCTGGGCCTCGGACTTACCGTCCTGATTGACCTGTGAATCGCCTTTGCCATCCTTGCCCTTGGGGGCTGCGTTCTCGGTGGTGGCGTCGGACTGACCGTCCCTGCCGGCTTCTCCACCTTCGTCACTGTCTCTGGTTGCAGAGCCACCGGCGCCTTCGCGGGCTTGCTCGGTGTTGCGGTCGGTATTGCCCTGCGCGGTGCTCGATTCGAAAGCATTGCCGCTGGCATCACCATGATCGATCTCGAGGTTGGTGAGATGGTCCTTAGCCGTATTAACCGTCATGGCATCCCTGACCTGACCGAAGTCGGCTCTATTGAGCGCTTCCACGCCCTGCGTCGACGCCTGTGTACCAACACTATCGAGACCCGTCGCGGGAGCGGCGATAGCAGAATCGGAGCCGGCAAATTGATTAGACATAGATTGAAACTCCTAGAAACGCAGCCTCGTCCACCAGGAGCTTCAACTCTGGCATCCTGTGTGAAAGGCGATGGGGGGCTTGCAATCGTAAATTTACGATGGCAGCGTTACATTATCGTGACCGCGGCGTAACGGTCCCAATCAGCCGGCTGACCGATACCCTGTCCGCTCAAATACCGATAGGCAGAACGAGATGAACATGAGAATCTCGAAGATGGAACCCACCTGCAGCTAACCGGCCGCAAATGGGTCACCGGACCGGGATCTTTCCGGAGCAGCCGGAACTGATACCTGTTGCTTTAAGCGCGGCAGCATGTAAAAGAGGAAATCCCGATCCACCACTGCGACCGGCCAGAGGGGGAGTTGTCATTGACGACTCCCTCTCGATTTTCAAGCCCGATCTTCTCTGCTAAACTGGCACGCCGGAGTCGCACATAATAATGAGTAAAAAGAGAACAACGGTTTTTATCGTCGAAGACCACGAGTTGATGCGTGATGGCATCAAAGCAGCCGTGACCAGGGAAGACGCCTTCGCTGTCATCGGAGAGGCCGCCGACGGCAAAGAGGCCATCGACCGGGTACCGATCCTGGCGCCCGACATAGTGATCATGGACATAGGACTGCCCACCGTCGACGGGATAGAAGCCACACAAACTCTCTTATCTAAATGTCCTCACAGCCGTGTGATCATGCTTACGTCGCACCGGGAGGAAGCCGAGGTCTTCGCGGCCTTTGCAGCCGGGGCCGCCGGCTACTGCCTCAAGGAATCAGCATCTACCCTGCTCAAATCGGCCCTCACCTCGGTAGCGGAGGGAGCCGTGTGGATCGATCCACAGATAGCAGGAATGGTCCTCAACGCTTTCGGAGCTATCGGCAAAGGTCCCAGGCGAGCCGATGGCGAGAAGAACCCTCTGTCCGAACGTGAGCTGGATGTCTTGAAGCTCATCGTCGATGGCCTCAGCAACAAAGAGATTGCTGCGGAGCTCCAGATCAGCTCCGCCACCGTGCGAACTCATGTGGAGCATATACTCGAGAAGCTCACCGTCTCGGGCCGCACCCAGGCCGCGGTGGAAGCAGTCCGTAGACGCCTGGTCTAGCTGATTTTCACGAATTGAGAATACCAGAGATCGGTCGAATGACCGACCGCAACCATCAGTAGCCTTAAAGCAGAGAACCCGTAGGTTCGCCGATGTCCATCAGCAATCCTTCTCGCTAGGATTGAGGTATGGAGACAGTAACGCGAGAGCCGGGGGGCAATCATGAATATTACTATTGCAAAAAGGTCTTTCTTCTTGGAAGAGGGAGCAGGGCAGGGTGCAACCGTATATAGTGCTGTCCTATGTCTGGCAACCATACTGGTAGCCTTCATGTGGGCGCCCTGTCCGAAAAACCCACTGTAGCTGAGGGAGCTTTCGCCATGAAACAATTCGACCTTGCTGAAACCAATATCGAATGCACACCGACCGATCTCTTCGAGCTGCTCTCGAAACAGGGTGAAGGGCGTTACCTGAGACAGATCAAAAAACTCGAAGGAGCGATTAAGAAGATTCCCCATCTCCTTTCCATCGATTGCTCGTACAACTGTATTCTAAGAGAAGCTGCTTTCCGTATCGTGAGCCGCCGAAAAGAAATAATCCACACTCCTCTAATCGCCGTGGATGCACTGCATGTGGGATCATCAAGACTGCAACTCAGTGCGGTCGCGAAATTCACCCTCAAGCTCGAGGGAGGAGACGTAAAACTCTCGAATATCCAGGGGTTCTATGTGATCATGCAGGGTGTGCGCGCCGCGGTGAAGTGCAGGGTCATTTCTCTGACCATACCGGCTAACGGAGAGATGCCGACTCTTCGATGCGCAGTCTCGCCCTTGGCGGTGCCCGGTTACCGGGCCGGCTTGATCAGTATGAAACTGGCTTCTACATTTCTTCATGACAAGCAAGGCAGACAGGCCCGGACAACCATGCAACGCTCGGATTCCAGGCGCTGCCGCAATACCTGCAATCGCCTTGCATCGACAGTCGCCCAAGATCCGGGAAAGAGACAGGGAAAGAGACAGGGAGAGCGGCCCCGTTTGTTCGACCTGGTGAGCGACCTGATCAAGCTTCTGAAAATCGGGACAGCGGTGGACAACGCATAGTCTATAATCATTGGACTATGAAGCTCGAGAAAAGAAGCCGTAAGGAATTGCTCGAACTGATCGGTAAGCTCGAGGAACAGATTGCCTCTCTGGAAACCGAGACCGCCGTTCGGGGCTCGAGCACAGGAGCGAAAGACGCGCTATTCGAGCTCAATATCGCCACTGTCCTTGACAATGCTCTGGACGCCGTAATCGGAGCAGACCAGGCAGGCAGGATAGTGTACTGGAATCCCCGGGCCGAGCACATGTTCGGGTGGAGCAAAGAAGAGGTTCTCGGCCTCACCCTCTCCGAGACGATCATTCCGAGCCAGTACAGAGAGGCTCACCGCAAGGGGCTGGAGCACTTCAACCAGACCGGCGAGGGTCCGGTGCTGAACCGGCGCCTGGAGATGACGGCTCTCCGACGAGATGGCACCGAATTTCCCGTGGAGATGAGTGTCGGTCCCCTGAAGATGGGTAATTTCTTCCTGTTCAGCTCGTTCATCCAGGATATAACCGAGCGCAAGCAGGTGATCGAGGCCCTCAAAGCAGCCCGGGAAGCCGCAGACAAGGCCAACAAATCCAAAGACCAGTTTCTTGCCCAGGTAAGCCACGAGCTGCGCACTCCCCTTAATGGCATCTACGGCATGGTGCAGCTCGCCCTCGATACGAGTCTCACCGAAGAGCAGCGTGAATATCTGGATACTGTCAAAACCTCTACCGAGCTTCTCACAGGCATAGTCGACGAGCTTCTCGATTTCTCCAAGATCGAGTCCGGTCAACTCGTCCTCTTTCCCGAGCCGATTGATCTGAGGGACCGCCTGAACGAGCTCCTGCGCATATTCGTGGCCAGAGCAAGGGACAAAAACCTCGAGATCATCGTCAGAGTCCAGGACGAAGTACCCAGGATAATCGTAGCTGACTGGAACAGGCTCAGACAGATCCTTCTCAACCTGGTTGGCAATGCCCTCAAATTCACCGATGAAGGAAAAGTAGAGATCACTGTAGGCGTAGACGCCGCTGATGGCGATTCCCTCACGCTCAGATGGCAGGTCAGAGACACCGGTATAGGCATCTCGGAGGCTCATCAGCAGGTAATTTTCGACGCATTCGTGCAAGCGGACAGCTCGGTTTCTCGCAAATACGGCGGCACCGGACTCGGTCTCACTATCGCGCACAATCTTGTCCAGCTCATGGAAGGCTGGATCTGGCTGGAAAGCGCTCCGGGAGAGGGAAGCTCTTTCACGTTCAATATAAAAGTGCAGGCTCCCGACGACACCCAGCTCCAGGCTGCCGCCAACAGAGAAGTTCTCCTCAGCGATCTGCCGGTGCTTATCGTCGATGACAATTCCTCCAATCGCAAGATTCTCGCTCGCATGGTCGAGAACTGGGGAATGAAACCGACCACCGCATCCAGTGCATCCTCGGCTGTAGACAGGCTCCTGAGCGCCTATGAGTCTGACCGACCCTTCAGGCTCGTACTGGTCGACTATGCCATGCCGGAATGCAACGGGCTCCAGCTCATCGAGCAGATCCGCGCCGACCAGCGAATCTCCTCCATCGAGATCATCATGATCAGCTCGGTCAAAGAGCCGGCTCTTTTCCAGCACGCCCGCCAGAGCAGGGTGAGCGACATCATTATCAAACCGGTCAGCGAGCCGGAGCTTCTCGGTGCCGTGACGAAATGCGTCAAACGACTGGGCGAGCAAGATGACGGCAGCAACCAGGAAAAAGACCTGAGCGATACTCAGCAGCTCACCCGATGCTATCGCATTCTCATCGCCGAGGACGACAGGGTCAATCAGATCATTCTCAAAAGACTCCTGGAGAAAAGAGGACATGCCTGTACAGTCGTCCCCGACGGGCAGGCGGTGCTGGAGGAGCTGAAAACCACGAGCTTTGACGCCATCATCATGGATGTCCAGATGCCCGTCATGGATGGTATCACCACCACTCTGATCATCAGGGCACAAGAGGAGGAGTCGGGTCAGCACGTACCGATAATCGCCTCCACCGCCTTTGCAATCAAAGGAGATCGAGAACGACTCTTCAAGGCAGGGATGGACTCGTATATCTCAAAACCGTACTCAGCCGCTGAGCTATACAAGGAAGTCGACACGGTCTGCCGCCGGCTGCCTCACAAAGCCGCGCCCCTGCCTCCGCCCCTGGTCGATGAAAGAGGGCTTCCTTCCCTCTTCGGTCATGACGCCGAACTCTTGCAGGAAGCGGTGGAATCTCTGCTCGAGGAGATTCCCCTCTACCGGCGCAGGCTCGAGCAACACCTGGATCGCGGAGAATTCACCGAGCTCGAGATCCTCGCTCATTCAATCAAAGGCGCTATGGCGAACTTCCGCGCCGAGAAGGCGGCTCGCACCGCAGCCGCCATCGAGGAATCGGCAAAGGGAAAGGACGCTCCGAGGGTCAGGGAGCTGTCAGTGGTGATGCTCGAGCAACTGGATTCGGTGGCATCGCTCCTGGCCAAATATGTGAACGAAGATGAATGAGAGACCGATCCTTGTAGTCGATGATGACACGCACTCTCGAAAGCTCGTCACCATCATACTCGAGAAAGCCGGCTATAAGGTGATAGCCGCCGACGGCGGCGCCAGAGCTCTGGACATACTGACTGCCGCAGATGCACCGTCACTGGTGGTTTGCGACTGGATGATGCCGGAGGTGAACGGCATCGACGTTTGCCGGGCAATCCGCCAGGCACCGGCAGAGGAGTATGTCTATTTCATCCTGCTCACCGCCAAAACTCAAACAAAGGACATGGTGGAAGGAATCGAGGCTGGAGCCGACGACTATCTGACAAAGCCCTTCGACAAAGGAGAGCTCCTGGCACGGGTCCAGGCCGGAGAGCGAATTCTCAATCTCCACAAAAAGCTCCTGGACAAAAAGAACACCATCAAAGACTTCGCCTACGCCCTCACCCACGATCTCCGAACCCCGATGCTTGCTCTCAATATGACCATGCAGCAATCCATCGATGGTCTCTATGGAGAGCTCCCGGAAGCCTATCAGGGGTTACTCAAAAAAAGTATCGCCTCTATAAGAGATCTCCTGGATCTCACCGACGCTCTGCTTGCTGTGGCCAAATACGATGAGGACGTGATCTGCCTCGAGAAAAGCGATAACGATCTCGACCATGTCATAGACGATTGCTGCTCTTCCCTGGAGCCGCTTATTTTGGCCAAGAAAATCGAGCTGCGCTTGAGCGATAGAGGCAAGTCCGTGATGGTAAGCGCCGATCGCTCCGAGCTCAAGAGACTGGTATTCAACCTGGTGGCAAATGCCATACGCTATACTCCCACAGGCGGGTCGATCGTGGTCTCATGGAAAAGCGTCGAGGACTCCGCCTGCCTGATAGTGGAAGACTCCGGCGAAGGCATTCCGGAATCATATGAAGCCAATCTATTCAAGCGTTTTCATAAGTCCGAGAAGGGCCGCAAAACCATCGGCACCGGTCTCGGTCTCTATCTCTGCCATCGTATCGTCGAAGAGCACGGAGGCTCGATCTCCTACCGGAGATCGAGCCTGGGTGGAAGCGCCTTTACCGTCACTCTGCCTCTTTCCCTGTAGCGGGCGAATCGACGTTTTCTGCAGGAGTCTCTCCAGGAGTCTCGGCAGGAGTCAGCGCGGGAGCCTCGGCAGGCACCACTGCCGGTGATACTGCTTGCTGTTCGTTCTCTGACTTGGTCGGCACTCCGGGAGCGCTCAGGGACGGTACCGAGATCGGCTTATCCCCATGCAGTTTGTACTGCGACTCCATCTGCTCGAGTTTGAGGAGGGCCTGATCCAGGGTTTGCTGATTGGTGAGGAGCACATATCCCATGGCGATGACCAGAACAAGCAATATCAGTGCCACGGCCCAGCCAATCTCGGAGTCGTTGCGCACCACTTCGGTACGTTCGACGATAATGTCCCGTCCGCTGGAATCCACGGCGCCCCGACGCTCGAATTTAGTCTGTGTAGTCATAACAACCTCCATTGTTCGCTCCCCCGTCGAGGAGATTCAACGAAGAGATAGCGCACCAAAGTACGGGCCATGCTACTGCGCGTAACGAATTATCTTCGTTCTGGTCAGGCGGCTGCAAAAGGTCTTAACCGCGTGATCGGAAATACCCTTGCAATCGGAGACCACCAGGGTGACAAGAGAGGTCATCGGATAGAGAGAATAGAGACCCTGATCGGTCAGGTGCTGGTTGCCGGCAAGATTGAGATGGACCAGGCGCATCTTGCTCAATGCCGCCATATCCTCGTCTCTGACATCGAGATCGGAGATATCGAGGGTCATGAGATTGGGAATGACGGCGACTTCCCTGAGATTGCGGGAGCCGATACCACTGCCCCTCAAAGAGAGGGTATTGAGGATGTTCAGGCGCTCCAGCTTGGCGAGCCCTTTTCCTTTCACGCCCTTGCAATCGAGTATCGAAAGTGACTGGATCCCGGTGCACTTACCCAGGAACTCCAGACAATCATCGGTAAGGGACAGCCCGCGCAGCTCCAGGGCTGCCAACCTGGGACAATCGACCAGATGCTCGATTCCCCGGTCGGAAATATTTTTCGCTCCCTCGATAATGAGCTCCTCGAGAGAAGGGAACCCGGCGATTGCCGCAAGAGCATCGTCAGTGAGACCGGTGCCGACGATCTTCAAGCCGCTGATTGCCGTTGCTGCCTCGCTCTTGCCAATGCCAACAAGAGCGGCATCGGTGACCGCCTCTCCGGTTATCTTCAAATCTTCCGGCTTGTCCCTCAAAACGAATTCCAGATACTCGGCATCGTTGCAATTCCTACCGGAAGGCGACCGCCACATCTCAGACTCGCTATTCTGCTCGGGCTTGTGCTCGATTACAGGAGGCAGAGCACGAGCCTCATCCGACTTCATAATCGCCTGCTCGCTGAAATCCGATAGATCAGGTCCTTCGGGTCGATCAGAGCGCGTCCCCCTCAAATTGCCCGCTGTCTGCATCACCCCGGAAGCAATCAGACCGACAGCGATCAAAGAAACAACGAATATGATCCGGGAGGCTCGCGGCGAGATATTGATTCTCTTATAGACGCCGGATATGGCATGAGCCCCGCTCACCAGACTGGAAGAGCGAGCCCGCTCCGCCTCGACAAATTCGAGCAATGCGCCGCGCAGCTCCAGAGCGCTCCGGAAGCGGTCATCGGGATTTTTCGCAAGACACCGCGCAACGATAACCTCGAGCTCCGGGGCGAACTGTCGATCGCCAGCGCCCTCGGCCAGGGTCGGTGGCGGCTTCTGAACATGCATCAACATGGTCACATGCACGTTCTGCCCCTCGAAAGGCTTCCTTCCGGTAAGCGTCTCGAAGATAAGACAACCCATGCTGTAGATATCCGAGCGCTCGTCCACCGGTTTGCCCGACGCTTGCTCCGGACTCATATAAGGCGGACTTCCCAGCATCGCCCCGGTCCGGGTCAGCCTCTGATCTTCGGCGATCAGCTTGCCGAGCCCGAAATCGAGAATGATAGCCAGGGGCTCGCTATTTTCCCTTTCCACCAGCATTATATTGGAGGGTTTGATATCCCTGTGAAGAATGCCACCGGCATGGGCGTGGGCGATCCCCTCCAGGATCTGGACGAAAACCGGGACCGCCTCCAGAGGCTCGAAAGCACCATTCTCGGCAATGAGCCTGTCGAGACTCCGCCCGGAGACCATATCGGTGACCAGAAAGAGAGTACCGTCATCGGAATAGCCGAAATCGAGCACCGTGAGAATATTGGGATGGCTCAGTTGGGCGAGCAGGCGGGCCTCCATATGAAAGCGAGCCGCGTCGTCATCGTTGAAACTCCAGGCTACGACTTTGACCGCAACATCCTTGTCGAGCTTGAGATCCCGGCAGCGATAGACAAGACCCATACCACCACGACCGATCTCCTCGATCACCTGGTAGCGATCGTGGCTGAAGACCGGGTCGCCGGCATACTCTTCTGTCGTTTCTTGGATCGGCTCGTCCATCTATCAAGAAGGTCTCGTTATCGAACCAGCCAATTATACGCTCTGGGCCACGCGAGGCGCGAGCATAAAAGGAAAGAATGAGAATCGAGAACTCAGACGTAGAGCTTCAGCTCTCTATCGAAGTCACAGGACTCGAAACAAGTAATCATCAGCTTCCTCGAAGATGCTCTTTTTTTATTACATAAAATAGATTCTGCTTTAAAGCTCACAACATAAGCTGGCCCCCGGTTTCCCGCAAAAAAACGAGATTAAAAAACGAATTTTGTGGTCTAATTCGTGGAATTCCGTGGTATTATTCCTAGTGTCGGGTAGCATCTCCATCCCTCGAGGGAAAGAAAGACGCGCCAGACATTCAGTAACGGAGCAAATCATGTTTACGTTAAGCACCTCAAATTATTGCGCCAAACGCATATGGTCCATGCATGCTGAGTCCATGCCAGATCTATTCGTCCTCGCGCAGCCGCAAGGCGGCTCGACAATCGAATATCCCAGGTGTAGTTGAAACATTCATTTGCTCAATTGCTAAGCCTGGGTCCATAGCCCAGGTTTTTTAGTCTTTAAGGGCAGATTGGAAAATTCGAGCGCACCACCTGTAGAGCCTGAGCGATCCTCAGGTCCGACCGGACACGTCCGTCAATCGGACAGGTCCAAACCACCGCACCCTGAAAATCAGCCTTGCGTCAAGCGTCTCGAGCGACATGCCGGCGTCGCCCGATTTGCCTAGCGCATTATGTATCCCTGGTGTAACTGGCAACATGGCGAGCTCCAAACTCGACCGATCCGGGTTCGAATCCTGGGGGATGCGCCAGCATCGCAGAGTAGTGTAATGGCTAACACGTTAGCCTCATAAGCTGAAGACTGCCGGTTCGACTCCGGCCTCTGCGCCCAATAGCCTCGAAATTCGGCTACCAGCCTTGCGGCGAGGCGCGCCGTCCGGGACCTGCTCATTTCCCGAGTCCCGGACATCACCACGACCTCGACATGTCGGTATGAAAACTGTCGGTGCACGGCCCGTTAGTGTAGCGGACGAACATTCTCCCCTGTCACGGGAGAGATCACGGGTTCGAATCCCGTACGGGTCGCCATTTATATAATTGTCGTGGAGTAGCTCAGCTTGGTCAGAGTACTCGCCTTGGAAGCGAGGGGCCGTTGGTTCGAATCCAACCTCCGCGACCACACACTTTTTCGAGTGTCAAGTTCCGGGCACGCTATGGTTGACCATCGCCCAGGCGTGCGGCAGATCTCTCGGTCTAGCCTGGAGGACGATCCGCCGGAATGAGGGGACTTAGCTCAGCTGGTAGAGCGCCTCGCCTGCAACGAGAAGGTCATCGGTTCGAAGCCGGTAGTCTCCACCATGCCCCTGTAGCAGAACGGCAGATGCGGCCGGTTTAAGCCCGGCGTCAGTGAAGGTTCGACTCCTTCCAGGGGCAATTGAGAATGAATACTCCAAGCCTGGGTAGCAGAATCCGGTATATGCGCCTGTCTCAGAAACAGGAATTTGAAGGTTCGACTCCTTCCCTGGGCACCATGCTTACGTAGCTCAGAGGGTAGAGCGGCAGGTTGAAGTCCTGCGCGTCGTTGGTTCAACCCCAACCGTAAGCACCACACCCGGTTAGCTCAATGGTAGAGCAACTCCCTTACAAGGAGAAGGTTGTAGGTTCGAGTCCGACATCGGGTATTCAGCCGCATAGCTTAACAGTAGAGCACTCACCCGATAAGTGAGCTCGTGCAGGTGCGAATCCCGCTGCGGCGACCAGTTCACAAACAGAACAGGCCTGCCTAGTTCAAAGGGAGAACGCCGCCTTGCCAGGACGGCAATACCGGTTCGACTCCGGTGGTAGGCTCCATGTCCTCTTGACCGAGTAGTGAGGTGGCCGGCTGCAACCCGGCTCAGGCAGGTGCAATTCCTGCAGAGGACTCCATCGGCGGGTATGCAAGCGGCCAAAGCAGCGTGACTGTAACCCACGTGTCTGACGACTTCGCAGGTTCGAATCCGTGCCCCGCCGAATCTTGAATTCAGACAAAGCACGCCCTTGTAGCTCAACGGATGAGCATCCGGCTACGAACCGGAAGGGTCCAGGTTCGAATCCTGGCAGGGGCTGACGGTGTATGGCTGACGGGTAAGCAACTGCCTCTTAAGCAGCGACAAGCTGGTTCGAATCCAGCTGCACCGAATCGGAGGTATGGCAGAATGGCTATGCACCCGCCTTTTAAGCGGCGTAAAGTGGGTTCGAATCCTACTGCCTCCAGATTTTGCCAGTGTAGCTCAATGGCAGAGCAGCCGGCTTATACCCGGTCTAGCGCCGGATCAGCGCGAGGTTGTAGGTTCGAGTCCTACCACTGGTACCACACCGCATTAGCTCAGTGGAAAGAGCCGTGGACTTCTAATCCATGTGATCCCAGGCGGTCCCAGGTTCGAATCCTGGATGCGGTTATGCCGTTGTGGCTCAACTGGTAGAGCGGCTGTCTTGTAAACAGCGGGTTGCAGGTTCGATTCCTGTCAACGGCTCCATGGAAGTAAACCGGCTGGATCAGGACGCTGTCTCGAAAACAGTTGCCCGCAAGGGTTGGGGGTTCGAGTCCCTCTGCTTCCTGATTTTTCTTGCAAAAAAATCTTTGCACAGTAGTTCAGTGGCAGCCCTTCTAGCTTTAGAAGGCGCCTGTTAAGCGGAGAGTCGCAGGTTCGAACCCTGCCTGTGCAGCCATACCCCAGTAGTCTAATGGCAGGACTTCTGACTCTGAATCAGACGATGTAGGTTCGAATCCTACCTGGGGCGCCATGGCGTCGTGGCCAAAGTGGAGTAAGGCACCGGGCTTTCAACTCGGAGAGTGGGGGTTCGAATCCCCCCGACGTCATATTCAGGACCAGTGGTAAAGCGCCTCCCGGCGCAGGCAGGTTCGACTCCTTCCGGTCCGCTACTGTGGGCGTAGTTTAATGGCTAAAACCGCGGATTGTGACTCCGCTGATGCCGGTTCGATTCCGGCCGTTCGCACCAACACCGGCTCTCGCTCCCGGTCGCTCGCCTCTGCCATCTTTGGCGGATAATGTTACTGTAAGGTAATTGAGCGATCAACGGGATCAACCTGGATCAAAAAAACCAGAAGCGCTTCTTCTTTTTCGGCGGTTCGTTCTGATCCTTGCTCTTCTCACCGACACCAGCCAGATGCAGTCCGCGCTCGTGCCAGTTCCGCTTGTCCACGGGCTTGCCGGTGAGAGCCTCGCCGAGCTGATCCATTGAAGCGTAACGGTCCCGGTGATTCTTGGCCATGGCTTTCAACACGACCGGCTCTAGGTCTGCCGGAAGCCGTCCTGTTTCCACCCTGCCCATCATATGCAGCTCCATGGTGTCGATATTCGAATCGCCCCGGAAAGGCGGCTCCCCTGTGAGAGCGAAAAACATGGTGCAACCGAGAGAATAGATATCCGAGCGCGCATCGATAGAAGCAGCAAGACACTGCTCCGGGCTCATATAAAGCGGTGTTCCGAGAATCTCGCCGGTCTGGGTGAGGCTCTGGTTTGTTTTCTTGGAAGAGGGCATCAGCCTGGCGATACTGAAATCGATGATAATCGGCACTTCTGTCTCATAGATCCGGGTGAGCAGAATATTGGCCGGTTTCAAATCCCGGTGCACCACTCCGAGATCATGAGCCTGGGCCATAGCCCCGCAAATCTCCCAGAAGAGCTTGCGGAATCGTGCCGAACTCAGAGGTCCCTCCTGCACCACTTTGGTGTGAAGGGTCTCGCCCTGCAAGAGATCCATCACCATGAAAGGCTGGCCGCTCGGAACAAATCCATAGTCATAGACCGTGACCACCCCGGGATGCTGGAGATGCGATACAGCCTGGGCCTCCTGCTGGAACCGCTTGATCGAGATCTGGTCGCACACCCATTCCGGATTGAGGACTTTGATCGCCACGTCTCTTCCCATGAGCTCGTGTCTGCCCCTGTAAATGGTCGTACGACCACCGCGGTGCAGCTGCTCCACCACGCGATAGCGTTCGTTGAGCATGACCCCGATCAGCCTGTCGACTCTGCCTGCTTCTATGAGCTTGTTGCCGTCGCGAGGACAGATGAAAAAGTCCGGATTCTCGAAGATACCATCGCAAGCCGTGCAGAGCTTGAGTTTGCTAGAGCCAGGCGCATTCTTCTCCATAGATCAAGTATATATCCTGGCTAACGTTTGAGCCTCAAAGGGAAAAACATCGGCGTGGACTTCTTATAGGCGATATAGTCCTCGCCCAGGGCACGCTCCAGGTCTTTCTCCTCGAGAGCCACCCCGATGATGATATAGACGGTCATCACCAGAGCGAAAAGAAGATGACCCACGGTCATGGTCGGGGTTATCCAGAAAGCCATCATGAAACCGGTCATGAGAGGGTGCCGGACCATTTTGTAGAGACCTCTGACCATGAAGGGGCTATGGCTATAGGGAGTCTCCTTGAAATTCAACCATACCTGTCTCAAGCCGAAGAGGTCGAAATGGTCGATGAGAAAGCTGGACCAGAAAACCACCACCCAGCCGACCAGAGATATGCCGATCCCCGCATAGACAAAAGCCGTGTGGCTGATCTGCCAGAGAACAATGGGAAGGGGTTGCCAGAGATAGAAGACCAGAGCGAGCTGGAGGCTTGCCACCAGAACGAAGGTGCTGCGCTCGGCGGCCACCGGAATCATCCTGGTAAGTCTCCTCTTGAACTCCGGTCTGGCCATGGTGCTGTGAACGATGCCGAAAAAGGCGAGCACAGCCAGATCGATCATGACAGAAGCGAGCGGCTCAAGCCCCGGCAGACCGCCGCTATCGATGGTCTTGGGCACCGCAATGCCGGAGACGAAACCGATTCCGTAGAGGATCGTCACGAAAAAAGCAGCGTATGCGGCAATGCCGTAAAGCAATATGAGAATGCGGCTCAACAACTAAAATACCTCCTTAGAAATGGAGCAGGTCCGACCGGTCGAGGAAACTGTTTGCTAATGGCAGGTGCTCCGCCACTTATTTGAGAATCGAGACGAGATAGGAGGTCCCGGTCAGAGCCGCGGCGCTGCAAATAAGGAGGGCGAGGACCAGCTTTTTCGGCAAGCCTTCATTGATCACCCAGTAGCCTATCACTTTCACGCAGGTTATAGCGATGGTGAGGACCACTGCGAAGACGATAACCGCCAGCCACTCGAGCTCCGACTTGTTCACGAATGGAATGAGAGCGGGAAGGGCGAAGAAAATCGAAGGATAAGCGAGAACGAAGGCGACCAGAGCTGTGAGGATAGCGTTCTTCCAGGAAAGAAACTTCTTGAGAATGGCCAGGTCGAAGGCGAATCCGACGATCCAGGGAATGGCATTGCTCATGAAAGCCATGGTGAACTTGAAAACAGGGCTCTGCAAAGCTGCCGGGCCCTTTGCTGCGTAGTCCGCCCCTTCCGCCGAAAGAGCAGGATTCTGGACCAGAAAGAGGGCAAGAGCCAGAAGAGAAATCAGTCCAATAAATTTCATCATATCCTCGAATATCTACAGACTTCCGGGTTCTAGCTTCTTACCCCCGGCGGGCGCCGATTCCACAATTGCGGGCATAATGCAGGATAGAAGCCATGAAAAGAAAGCACACGATCAAATACGATCTGTCAGCGATCACCGCCATGAGCCTCCTGCTGATGGCGGCACCGGCGCTGGCGGAACAGTCTCACACCCTGATTCTCAAAGCGATCGGCGAATATCAGAAAGGCAATTACGACAAAGCAGCCGCCCTGCTTGCCACCGATCTCAGAGAGAATCCCGACAATGGGCTGAGTCACTATTATCTTGGTCTGGTGCAGAAACGTCTCGGTCAGGACGTCCAGGCCCTGGGAGAGCTGGAGATGGCAGCCAGACAGTTGCAGCCCGAGATGGTGGAAGCCCTGACCAGGGAAGCCATGGACAAGAACCAGGACATCCTGCCGAAGATACCGGTCCTGAAGCAGCCCAGAGAGCCGAACTGGTTCGAATGGGTAGGCGCGGGCTGGAACCAGATGGTGACCGGCAAGACCGAATCAGGCGATCCGGCGCCGGATTTCATGGACTCTCTGGAGGATATGTACAGGCAGAGCAAACGTTGGGTGAAATCAATCGGCAAAGATCCGAAGAAAGCCAAGAAAAAACAATACACACCTACATATGCCTCGAGCATGCCCCTGGAGGACATGCTCGAGCTGGTGAACAAGAGCCGCAAGCTCAACAACAAGAGCTGGGCGAGCCATCCGGACGGTCTCGCCAAGTACAGGCAGGCACCGGAGAACACAAGGGAATGGGACTTCTGGATCAACCGCTTCACCAGGGCGTTTCAATATATTCTGCTCAAGCATCTGGCAAAAGAAGGAGGCGACCACCTGACCGGATCGGCAGCCTGCATCTTCAGCATAGACAAAACAGGCAAGCTCCGCGGGCATATCTATGCAAGCACCGCCGATAGTGTCTTGAATCGCTGCCTGCTCGCCACCATCAAAGAGATGAATTATTCTCGTATACTCGAGTTTCCGGGAAGCTCCAAGATCGACGGCTTCAATTTCCGCATGACCTGGAACTACGGTCGCTTGCTCCGCTATATCAGGGCCGTGCGTCTCCGCCGGGAAGCAATGGAGAGACAGGCCCTGGCACAGCTCCAGACAAAAGTCGAGAGCAAGACCACAAGCGCGCAGGTAAAAGGCCAGGAAAAGAGAGGCAAGAAGATAGAGGAGAAAAAAGCGATTGCCCGCAGACTGCCTCCAGCCAAACCGGGCTTGAAAGAAAAGATAACCACCGAGACCGAGGCCACCAGCGTCAAGACCGCGGTCCTCGCCGAGATCCTGCCGCCGCCCAGACCCCTCGAGCTCGAAGCCGTGGCCCTCAGCCTCTCGGATGTGCCCATGCCGAAAAATGCCGGCACCAGACAGGGTGACGTCTTCAAGAATATAGACGACCGGGCGATCATGGCCTGGCCCGATCTCAATCGTTAGATTCGCCTTCGTGCTTGTCGCTTGTCAGAAGCCAATTTTTCATGCATCCGATATCGGCGTCTCGACCGCTGTCCACAAGAAGCGCCTCATACCCGGTGAGGATGGACTGGCAATCGGGATGATCCGGGATGCTCCTGCCGTACTGGTAGCAGAGATCAAGCAGGGTCTCGGCCCGCTCCAGGTCCCCGGCCTTGCGAAACTCCTCGGCCAGGGTCACCACTTCGCTAATGGAGGAAGGCACCATAGCGTTGAAGCTCTTCGTAATCAGGCCGACGATCTGAGGAAAAATCTTCTGAGCCCCCTCTAAATCGCCTCTTCTCAGGATCACTGTGCTGAAATTCACACGATTGCCGAGCTTGAGCTGATCGACATGATCCGGGCGCATCCACCAGGGGAGCTTGCCGGGCATAGCAAGGATGCGCCAGGCGCGCTCGAGATATTCCTGAGATCTGTCCAGATTCCCCTCGTTGAGCCAGATCCAGCCCAGCCAGTTGAGGGGATAAGCGGAGCCAAGGAGCTCTTTCTTGAGGTGCTCCTGGAATGTCGACAGAGACTCGTCCGCCAGCAGGAGGGCGTCTTGAGGTCGCCCCTGCTTCATGGCTGTCAGGGAGAGATTATAGATATGCAGAGCATAGTTGAGGGATTTCTGCTGCTTGCGATCGAGAAGGCTGCCCGCCACCTCCCAGTAGGTCTCCTCGGCTTCGTCATACTTGCCCTGCATGGCCTCGCCATAGGCCATCAGAGAGAGCAGCGGCACCCGGGCCATGCCTTTATAGACAGGCAGGCGATTGAGCTTGAGGAGCGCCTCCCGGGCGGTCCGCTCGATCTCGAACTGATTGGGATTGCCCCGGTTCAGATAGAGGACCCGGAGCGATCTGGTCACCAGAATCAGACCGGTGAGATACCAGAGAGCAAAGAGCTCCACGCCCACGGCAAAAAGCGCACTAATCGGATCGCCACTGGCAATGCTCAGGGCGAAATGAATCACGGGCAGGGCGAATATCACCCAGACCGCCCACTCTTCCGCCAGAATACCCAGGGGTACCCGATTCGGCCGTCGCTTGTCGACGATGCGCGCTAGCTGCAAGAGACTGTCCTCCACCGCTAACTATAATGCCCGCGGGCACCGGGAGCGAAACCGTCAGGCTCAGTCCAGGAACTTGCTGGTGGCGGCTTTCGGCCAATCCCGGCTTATCGACCGGCCTTTCTTCTCTTTCAGATCGTAAAGCACCACTTCGGTGCCCTGACCGGGATTGTCGTCGAGGCTCCCCGGCAGGCAGATTACATCATCCGAGAGCCAGTGAGGAAGAAACTTCAGGCTATCGGACGGCGTGAATCCCTCGCCGTCTATGACCGTGAGCTCTCCTGTGGCAAGGTCGATCACAGTGACGAAACCTTCTTTGTCAGGCAAACTCACCCGGGTCTCGCTTGGATTGAACTCGAAGTAATGACGCAGGTTTCCAGCACCCAGAGAAGATCGTCGGGGAAAGAGGCGGGCAACGGTGGCCCGCTTGCCCGGGCTGAGGGTATAGATGGTGTGCTCGTGCGAGAAGTCGGAGGGCACGCAGGGCAGGGTGACATCGTGAGAGGAGAAGACGATATCGCCGTTTTTGCGGACCTTGACCCGGGACTCGCATCCGAAGATGAGCCTGGCCACGATTTGATGATCCCCGGCCGATGGCAGGAGCTCCCCGGAGCCATCGAAGATCACCGCTGCTTTCAAGCTTCCCATATGAGTTAGTGAATCGCTCGCCTTGCCGGTGCCCTCTATACCTATGTAATAGAGTGTGGTGCCGTCCGGAGACCAGGAGGGGAATTTGCTGGCTCCCTCGATACGCACGAGCTCCTTGCCTTCTTTTGTATCGAGGACCAGAATCCGGTGAGGATAAGGCTCCTGGTGAGGCTCGGGCTTGACAACCACAGCCAGGGCGCGACCGTTACTGCGACTATCCGAAAGGCGCTCCTGGGGATAGAGATCGACGACCTCCCGGGCGGTTCGAAGCAGGGGCCTGCCTTCACCGACGGTGCTGCCCTCGAGATCGTGGACGTTCACCGTATAGACGTCCAGGGAGGCGTCACGCATCGATTTGTCCCAGTTTCCGCCAAACAGCCCCTTGAGCTTCTTGTGATCCTGATGATCGGCAAGAATGGCGGCTTCAGCCAGAAATGGCAGATCCGAGGCCTCGGAGGTGAATTTCTCCCAGTCGCCCTTGCTCAGATCGGCTCTCAACAGGATTTCGGCAGCCGAAGTCTTGATGGTATCAAGATTCTCGGCTTCTTCAATTTTCTCGATCTCGGGCCAGGTCTTGAGAGGCTTGCTCGTCACCGTGAAGAGACGTTTGCTGCTCCCGGAGCCGGACCACCGGGCAAGACGCACGTCCCGCTCGGTCACCGGGCCGAGGGCGCCACCGCTGTCGGTAAGCCGGAGACCATCGGCCGCCAGGACACAGGCGACCTTGCCGTCGGATGACCAGACGATCCTGTCTATGTCGTCACAGCCCGATAGAGCGAAGGCGAGAAGAAACAGACCGAGAGACCGGGTCAACCATTTGAATAGCAATTGCCACCTCCAGTTTGAATGACTTATCACGATAGCAAAAAACTCGAAAAATCCTCCCATGACAACCACCTAACCGAAAGGGCAGCCCGGTAAGGAATTTGTAAGCCCTGACACAGACCTTCAATCCCGGAGTTAAACAGAGAGAATGGCTATCGAAATCGACAGAAACGAACTTACCAGAGAGCCCTGGACCACCGCCCGTCTGGCCGGTCCCGAAGTCCGCCCGGCGGTGCTCGGACGGGATAAGAGCGGAAGCGGTCGCACCGGAGAATGGCGCAGCCTCACCAGACACCTTCTCGAGACTGCCGATTCGGTCCAGACTGTAAGAGTGGTGGACGAATACGGTCCCTGCTACGAGTTCCAGGCCCGGGCCGAGATCAAGGATGACGCCGTTGAGCTCCGGGTCATGGGCACCCTCACCTTTCTCCGCTAGCTCTCAATTATCGGCGCCTAGCCAAAATCGCCTCAGGATGAGATCATCGTATCAGAGGCGTCAGGCGTAAGAAATTGACAGACGAAGAAAGACCGGAGATGTCCGAGGACAATTTGCGCACGACCATATGGCGGCAGATGGATCTCGGAAAGAAAGACGACCAGCGTTTTCTGGTCACCATCGGCGTGATCCTCCTTATAGTCGCGGTGGGCCTGGTGATCTTCTTCTTCTCGGTGCTCGATTCTACCGGTTGAGTCGATTCAAATCGTTTCAAGCAGTGGCTGAAAGGACCTCGCCACCGTCCAGATCGAAGGCTCTGCATACGGCTGAAACCGCCCGATCGCAGTCGGCAAGCGGGATCGTGCAGGATATCCTCAGATCGGTGACTTCCAGCTCGCCAGGCGAAAGCCCCACAGCCTGAAGACCTTTGCAGAGTCGGGCGGCAGCCCCGGCGGAACGGGCCAGCTTGCGCCCCACCAGGCTCAGCCTGGCGAAACTGCTGTCCACTTGTACCCGGGCTCCGGATTTCTGCTCGAGACAGGCGGCGATAGCCGGAGCCGACTCCCGATCCTCCAGGGCGAGAATTGCCCGGTTCCCCGAGACGGAGCGAATCAGGCAGCCGCCGCTTCCGGAAAGCTCCGCCAGGCAATCCAGGAGACTGCCATCACCCGGCGCTCTATCGAAAACGAAGGCTATGTCACGGCTCGAGACCGCCACCGCCAGAAAACTCTCTTTGCATTCCATCTCTGATGTTTCTCCTATTAAAGTACCGTCCAGGTGAGGACGGAAAGTGTTGCGAATCCGCAGGCGGACACCGTAATCGGAAGCCAGCTCCACGGCCCGGGGATGAATCACCTGGGCGCCGCATTCGGCAAGCTCCAGGGTCTCCTCGTATCCGATGGCAGGCCACAGGCGCGCCCCTTTTACCAGACCGGGATCGGCGCTGTAGACCCCATCCACGTCGGTAAAAATCTCGCAGACCGGGGCTTCCAGGGCGCAGGCAAGGGCTGCGGCGGTGGTGTCCGAGCCGCCCCGGCCAAGCGTTGTCACCTCGCCCTTCTCGTCCACGCCCTGGAAGCCGGCGACTATGACCACGTCATTGTCCGCCAGGTGCTCCCGGAGCCTGTCGCTATCCACCGCCAGGATGCTGGCTCTTGTGTGACAGCTGTCGGTGGCGATACCGAGCTGGCTGCCGGTGAGGGACCGGCAGGCTACCCCCATCTCTTTGAGGGTGATGGCAAGCAGGCTTATCGAGATCTGCTCGCCGGTGGACAGGAGCAGATCGAGCTCCCGCCGATCCGGATCGTTCGCGCATCGTCGCGCCTGACGGAGGAGATAGTCGGTGGTGTCACCCATTGCCGATACCACCACCACTGCTTTCTCCGCTTCTCCCGAGGCTATTCGGGAGGCCAGCAGACAGGCCACATGCCTGATTCTGCCGATGCTCTTCAAAGAGCTGCCTCCGAATTTCAGTACGGCGATATTCACTTTTCACCTCCCGAGAGGCTGGCGGAAGGGCGTCCCGATTTCGCGCGAGCCGTTTGACGGGGCAAAACAGAATCGAGATCGGCAATCAGATCCTCTTCACTCTCGATCCCCACCGATAGCCGGATCAGACCGTCGACGATACCGCAGTGCTCGCGTACTTCTTTCGGGATGGGCTTGTGAGTCATGCTTGCCGGATGACATATCAGAGACTTGACCCCGCCCAGGCTCTCGGCGAGCTGGAAGATACGGGTACGGCCGACCACGTCCCGGGCAGCCTCGAGTCCGCCTCGAACCACGAAAGAGACCATGCCGCCGAAGCCGGTCATCTGCTGACAGGCGAGCTCGTGCTGAGGGTGGGATTTGAGACCGGGATAATAGACCGCTTCCACCCCCGGATGCTTATCCAGGAAGGTCGCCACCCGGGAGGCATTGCGCTCGTGGGCCGCCACCCTCACCGCCAGGGTCTTGAGCCCCCGCAGGGTGAGGAAGCAATCGAAAGGACCGGGCACGCAACCGACGGCATTCTGGTTGAACTGTAGCTGCTCGTAGAGGGCCTCGGAGGAGGTGAGCACGGCGCCGCCTATGACATCGCTATGACCGCTTATATATTTGGTGGTGCTGTGGATGACGATATCGGCACCAAGAGCAAGGGGTCTCTGCTGGCAGGGGGTGGCGAATGTATTGTCCACGCAGAAGATCAAATCGTATCGAGCGCTTATGGCCGCGATTTTCCCGAGATCAGCCAGACGCAATAGCGGATTGGTCGGTGTCTCCACCCAGATGAGCCTGGTATTGTCCCGGACGGCGGCCTCGACGGCTTCGCTGTCCCGGGCGTCCACATAAGTGAATTCGATGCCGAATCTTTTGTAGACCTGCTCGAACAATCGGTAGACACCGCCATAGACATCCTCTCCACAGATCACATGATCTCCCTGGGAAAGAATGTTGAGGACTGTGGAAGCAGCCGCCAGACCGGAGGCGGTAGCAAGACCGAACTCGGCTCCCTCGAGACTGGCCAGGCACTGCTCCAGAGCGGCCCGGGTGGGATTGTGGGTGCGGGCATATTGATAGCCTCTGTTCACCCCGAGCTCCTCCAGGACAAAAGTGGCTGTCTGGAAAATTGGAGTGATCAGGGCCCCTGTAGTGGGGTCCGCTTCCTGACCGGCATGAATAGCGGCGGTGGCGAAGCCCAGCTCTTTATGATTTTGATTGCTCGATACACGTGTCATTGTCTGTCCTCCTGGAACGCTGTCGGAAAAAATGGATGCATGAGAAAACCGCCCTCCTCATTGCGAGGAGAGCGGCTGCTACGAACTTGGTGTTTCAATCAGATTTTGAATCTACGAATTTTGAAAAACCAGCGACGTGGCGCCACCCCCCTCGCGGAGGGCATCATCATCGCCATGGTCATAGTCGCCAGCAGGTTTTTCATGACTCCAATTATCGACGCCACAAAATCTTTGTCACTACCCCCGGAGCGCTCTCGTTACAAAACAGAATAAGGCGCGGGATCGGAATCTATATCCTTATACATAAAAAAACGGCACCACTTTCAGTGCGCGCCATCACATACATAGACCGATCTCTCGTTTCGTAACGAAGGCGAGATACCCTGGTTGACATTGAAAGAGCCTGGCTATAAAAACTAGTCATGCTCGAATTTTCGCAAATCCGCTATCTGATCAATCTCCGGTCGAATCTTCTCGCCCTGCTTCTGCTGCCGTTTCGCTTGTAGACAGAGCCGGGTTTTTGTCGTCTTCCAGGCTCTGTCTCTGACAGAGCCTTTTTTGATATGGAGTTACACATGAAAGAGAAAGTAAGCATCTTCGATACCACCCTCCGGGACGGGCAGCAATGCCCGGGCGCCGCCATGAGCCTGCCGAATAATCTCGCTTATTTCAAGCTCGCCTCGGCCATGAAGATAGATATCATCGAGGCAGGATTTCCCTCCGCCAGCAATCTCGACTTCCAGATCGTTCACGAGATCGCCCGTCTCTGTGCCGGTCAGGAATATAAGCCCACCATCGCCGCCCTCTGCCAGCTACGGGAGAGCCAGGTGGTAAAAACCATCGAATCCCTGGAGCCGGTGATAGAAATCGGCAAAGGCCGCCTGCATACATATGTGCCGGTGGACCCGGCGCTCATGGAAGCTTCTCTGGGAGAGCTCAGCCGCAAAAAAGGCAGGATCGTCGAAGATCTCTACAGGATGGTTAAGATGGCTTCCGATGCCGGTCTCGAAGTGCAGTTCAGCCCGGAAGGCTATTCGAGAATGAGAGAGAATTTCGACTTCACCAGCGAGCTCATAATCGCCGCCATCGAAGGGGGCGCCACCATCATCAACTGTCCCGACACCATCGGGGGCGCCTCCAGCCTGGAAGGCAGAGACTATTTCGTGTCCCATATGAAGGAGCACGCCCGGATGGTGAAAGAGCGCTTCCCCGAGCGCCGGATCACCTGGTCGGTTCACTGTCATAACGACTTCGGACTGGCTGTCCAGAATTCAATCAATGCTGTTTTCGACGGGCCCGCCAGACAGATCGAAGGATGTATCAACGGTATCGGCGAGCGCGCCGGCAACGCTTCCCTGGAGCAGTGCATCATGATCATCGAGCAGTTCGGAGGGGATCTGAAAACAGGCATCGATCTGGACAGCATCCAGGCGATCTCCGATTTCGTCTGCGAGCACATGCTTCCCCGCCAGCCGCACTGGCCGGTGACCGGCGCCAACGCCGCCAGACATTCCAGTGGCGGTCACACCAATGCCATCCTCAAGAATCCCATGGCTTACCAGCCTTTCGATCCACGCAAGATCGGCAAGGAGATAAGCTTCACATTCGGACCTCTTTCAGGCGGCAACCATGCCCGCTCTATTATCGAAAGCTACGGCTTCGTCTGTGCCGACGACGAGAAAGCCGCCATCGCGCAGTTCATCAAAGACCGCTCGAAAGAAAGACGTAAGGGCATAAGCGACGAGGAGCTCATCGGCTTCTACTTCCAGTACCGTCAGCCCATCAATGTTGAAACCATCGACTATGGAAGGGAGAAAGAAATATCACGGGTGAGAATCGAAGGTGATTTCTTCTTCGAGAAAGGCACCTTCAGCCAGGAGCACCAGGGCAGGGACTCCGCCCTTGCTGCCCTCAAGACCCTGGTGGAAAGCCGCTTCGGCCCCACCCGGATAATCTCGCACCAGAGTCATTCGGACAGGAGCGGTTATGACGCCCAGAGCGTCTCCACTATCGTCATCGAGGACGGGGACGGGAACCGGTCCCAGGGCACAGCCTGCGATCAGGACATCGAGATCTCGGCTATGCGCGCTTATATAGATGCTGTAAACAAATCATTTGTGTGTAGAAACTTTGCAAGATCCTCCAATCAGGGAGCCCGTGAAGCTGTCCACGGAGGCGAAAAGATCCGGTCGGTCGCCTGATGTAACGAAGAAGACCCGGCAGCGCAAGTGGGATATTGACTCTTTCCGGGACGCAAGTATGATGTTGCTTCTGCACCGGGCGAACAGCCCGCCCCGCAGATCAACTCAAAGAACTAGACTCAGATCCTAATCTAATAACCATTGATGAACACAACTCTTATTCTGGTAGTCATTCTCAACGTCCTGGTACTTATTTCGTACCGGCGGTGTGGGCTACCTGTGTAAGAGATCTTCAAGCATCAGACGCAGACCCCCACACCGCAAGGCAGTGGGGGTTTCGTTTTAAGGGACTCTATTCAGGACCGGGAGAAAATGGAAAGCGACAGAATCAAAAAAGGACTCAATCGGGCACCGGCAAGGGCCATGTTCAAAGCCACCGGTCTAACCGATGCAGATCTCGAAAAGCCGCTTGTAGCAGTGGCCAACACATGGACCGAAGCCGGTCCCTGCAATTTCCATCTCCGGGACCTCGCCGAGCATGTCAAAGCAGGGATAAGAGAAGCCGGAGGCACCCCTCTCGAGTTCAATACCGTAGTGGTCTCGGACGGGATCTCCATGGGCACCGAGTCCATGAAAGCCTCATTGGTCTCCCGGGAGATTGTAGCCGACTCCATCGAGGTGGCCGTGCGCGGTCATATGTTCGATGCCGTGGTGGCTCTTTCCGGATGCGACAAGACAATACCCGGCACAATCATGGCCCTGGCCCGGCTCAATCTTCCTTCCCTGATGCTCTATGGCGGCTCCATCATGCCCGGTCGCTTCCATGATCGGGACGTCACCATCCAGGATGTTTTCGAGGGCGTGGGAGCCTGTGCCGCCGGTCTAATGAGCGAAGCCGATCTCAAAGAGCTCGAGAATAACGCCTGTCCCGGCGCCGGTGCATGCGGCGGGCAGTTCACCGCCAATACCATGTCCACCGCCGCCACTTTCATGGGAATATCGCCCATGGGCGCCAACGAGATACCCGCCACGGACCCGCGCAAAGCACAAGCAGCCAGGGACTGTGGCGATCTTGTTATGAAGCTTCTTTCAGCCGATCTCAGACCGGACCGCATCCTCACCAGAAAGGCCCTGGAAAACGCCATCGTCTCGGTGGCTGCCACCGGCGGCTCCACCAATGCAATCCTCCATATCCTCGCCATCGCAAGAGAGATGGATGTGCCGCTTTCCATCGACGATTTCGACCGGATCTCGGCAGGCACCCCCATCATCGTGGACTTCAAGCCCTGGGGCCGATATACTGCCCCGGATCTGGAGAAAGCAGGCGGCATGCGTCTTCTCGCCGCCCGATTGCAAGAGGGCGGTCTCATCGAGAACACCCCGACGGTTTCGCTGAGAAGCCTTTTCGAAGAAGCCGAGAATGCCCGGGAGACTCCGGGGCAAAAAGTGGTGGCGTCGGCACAAAACCCCTTCCAGAATCGCGGTGGCTTCGCCATTCTCAAAGGAAGCCTGGCTCCGGAAGGCTGCGTGATCAAGGTCGCCGGTCATGAAGAGCCGCTTTTCAAGGGACCCGCCAGAGTCTTCGAGACCGAAGACGACGCCTTCGATGCTGTGCGCAGCCGTTCTATAAAAGCCGGCGATGTGCTGGTCATCCGTAATGTCGGTCCGAAAGGCGCCCCGGGCATGCCCGAGATGCTCGCCGTATCCGGTGCCCTGGTTGGAGCCGGTCTCGGCGACTCGGTGGCGCTCATAACCGACGGGCGTTTCAGCGGCGCCACCCACGGCATCATGATCGGTCATGTCGCTCCGGAAGCTGCCTGTGCCGGTCCCATAGCCTACATCAAAAACGGGGACATGATCGAGATCAATCTCGAGCAGAGAAGACTCGATGTTCATGCCGATCTCAGCGAGCCGGCAAGGAAATTCGAGCCCCGGGAAATCAAATACAAATCAGGTGTTTTCGCCAAGTATGCAAGCACGGTCTCTTCGGCTTCCGACGGCGCGGTCACCTGGATGAAATCGAAAGAAACATCAACCCAAAGGAGATAGCAATGGCAAGAGTTTACACCGTAGAAGATGTAGTCGAAGGAGCCCTGGACGGCAAGACCGTCGTTGTGGTCGGCTACGGCAGCCAGGGCAAGGCCCATGCCCAGAACCTCAGAGACAGCGGTGTCGATGTGGTGGTGGCGACCCGACCCGGCGGCCCTTCCTGGACCCGGGCGGAAGCGGACGGCTTCGAGCCCGAGACCGTCGAGCAGGCGAGCAAGAGAGCCGATCTCGTCGCGGTGCTGGCCCCGGACATGGCCCAGAGCGAGCTCTATGCCAGTCAGATCGCTCCTTATCTCAAGCCCGGCGCAGCCGTGCTCTTCGCCCACGGTTTCAACGTCCATTACAAACAGATCAAGCCATCGAGCGATCTGGACGTGGTCCTGATCGCCCCCAAGAGCCCCGGACGTCTGGTGCGCCAGCAGTATGAGCGCGATCAGGGCGTCCCCTGTCTCCTGGCTGTGCATCAGGATGCCACCGGCAACGCCTTCGACGTCGCCATGGCTTATGCCCATGCCCTGGGCGGCACCAGAGCCGGTGTCCTGGAGACCTCCTTCGCGGAGGAGACCGAAACCGATCTCTTCGGCGAGCAGGCCGTCCTCTGCGGTGGTGTCACCGAGCTCATGGCCGCCGGCTGGGAGACCCTGGTGGAAGCAGGCTATCAACCGGAAGTCGCATATTTCGAGTGCCTGCACGAGCTCAAGCTCATCGTCGATCTCATCTATGAAGGCGGTTTCGCCAGGATGCATGAGTTCGTCAGCGAGACTGCCAAATACGGCGATCTCACCCGGGGTCCCAGAGTCGTGGACGCCCATGCCCGGCAGCAGATGAAAGCCGTCCTCAACGAAATCCGGAATGGCGAGTTCGCTCACGAATGGATGGAAGAGAACCGCACCGGACGCAAAGCCTACAACTCGCTTCTCGCCCGGGATCTCAATCATCCTGTCGAGAAAGTCGGCGCGGAGCTTCGCAAGCACATGAGCTGGCTTCAGGATTCTGAAAAAGCCGAGACGAAAAAACAACCGGTTGCAGCAGGCTGAAAATGAAAGGCGCCGATATACTGATCCAAGCATTAGTGAGCGAAGGGGTAGACACCGTATTCGGTTATCCCGGCGGCGCCATCATGCCTGTCTATGACGCTCTGGTCCAGGCTCCCATCAAGCATGTCCTCACCCGGCACGAGCAGGCGGCAGCCCATGCCGCCGAAGGCTATGCCCGGGTGACGGGCAGGGTGGGAGTCTGCCTGGCCACTTCCGGTCCCGGTGCCACCAATCTCATCACCGGTCTCGCCAATGCCTTTCTCGATTCGGTCCCCATGGTGGCAATCACCGGCCAGGTGGCCAGGCCACTCATGGGTACCGACGCCTTTCAGGAAGTGGACATCTTCGGGATATCCATGCCGGTGGTCAAGCACAGCTATATAGTCGAGACGGTGGAAGAGCTCGCCGCAATCGTCAATGAAGCCTTCAAGATAGCCCGCTCGGGTCGCCCGGGACCGGTGCTCATCGACCTGCCCAAGGACGTCGCTCTTGCCGAATACGACTCCCCCGAATTCCAGGGCGGCCAGTTCGATGCGGTGCCCAGACCGGAAGCCCGACAGCTCAATCAAGCCCGGGAGATGATTGCCGCCAGCCGCAAGCCCCTGGTCTATGCCGGTGGCGGCATCAGAATCGCCGGCGCCGAAAAAGAGCTACTCGCCTTCGTGGACGCCACCGGCATCCCGGTGGTCACCACTCTGCACGGCATCGGAGCCATAGCCACTTCTCACCGTCTCAATCTCGGCATGCTCGGCATGCACGGAACGAAAGCCGCCAACCTGAGCGTTCAGGAATGCGATCTGCTCATCGCTGTCGGTGCCCGCTTCGACGACCGGGTCACAGGAAAGCTCGACGAGTTCGCTCCCCATGCGCGGGTGGTGCATCTCGACGGCGACCCCGGCGAAGTCGGCAAGCTCCGCAATGCCGACTGCCCGGTGCCTGGCGAGATCAAGACAAGCCTCAATTTTCTCCATGTCCGGCCAGATGATTTAGATCCCTGGATCGCCGCCACGATGAAGCGCAAAGCCGAGCTCGGCTTCACCTATGATGCCCCGGGCGAATTCGTCTATGCCCCGGCATTCCTGAAAACGCTGAGTGATGCCCGCACACCGGATACGGTGCTTACTGCCGATGTCGGCCAGCACCAGATGTGGGTCGCCCAGCACTGCTCCTTCGACAGCCCCAGGAGCCACGTGACTAGCGGCGGTCTCGGCACCATGGGCTTCGGTCTGCCCGCCGCCATCGGCTGCCAGTTCGCCCGACCGGATGCCACGGTTATCGCCGTGAGCGGCGACGGCTCTTTCATGATGAATGTCCAGGAGCTCGCCACTCTCAATCGTTACAACCTCCCGGTCAAAATCGTCCTTTTCGACAACAAATCCCTGGGCATGGTGCGCCAGTGGCAGGAGCTCTTTTTCGAGGAGCGCTACAGCGAAGTCGACCTCTCGGACAACCCGGACTTCGTGGCCGTGGCCCGCGCCTTCGGCATCGAAGCCATGGCGGTGGAGCGCCGGGAGCAGGTGAATGAAGCCGTGGAGCGAATTTACCGAAGCGACGGGCCGCTTCTTGTCCATGTACTTATCGACCCGCGAGCCAATGTCTGGCCCCTTGTCCCCCCCGGTCGAAACAACAGTCAGATGCTAGAGGAGAGCACAGCATGAGATATATCCTGGACATGAGCATACACAATCGGACCGGCGCCCTGGAACGCATTCTAGGTCGCCTGCGCCAGCGCCAGTTCTCGATTTGCTCCCTGACCGCCGACTGCCCGGAGGCAGGCATGATGACCGCCCGCATTACCGTCGAGTCGAGCCGCGATCCCGAGCTGGCAGTCAAGCAGATGGACAAGCTCATCGACGTCGAACGAGTCGATCTCGAGCGCCTAGAAGGAGAAGAGCAAGATGTCTTCCAGAGCCAAAAGACAGCTGCCGAATACTGTCGCCCTCTATGACACTACCCTGCGTGACGGAGCTCAGCGCAAGGGGATAAGCTTCTCCCTGGCCGACAAGCTCAAGATCGCAGGTCTACTCGACGAGTTCGGGGTGTCGTATATAGAAGGCGGCTGGCCCGGCTCCAACCCCAAGGATCGCGAGTTCTTCCAGAGAGTCGCCGGTCTCGGTCTGAGAAATGCCCGGGTGGTCGCCTTTGGCAGCACCAGAAAAGCAGGCGGCGACTGTGCCGCCGACACCAATCTCAAAGCCCTCATCGAAGCAGGGACGCCCACCGTCGCCCTGGTGGGCAAAGCTTCCGGTCTGCACGTCGACCAGGTGCTGAGAGCTTCCCGGCAGGAGAATCTCGACATGATCCGCCAGAGCGTCCGCTATATGAAAGATCACGGTCTCGAGACGATTTTCGACGCCGAGCACTTCTTCGACGGCTATGCCGGTGACCCCGACTATGCCATGGCATGCCTGCAAGCGGCTGATGAAGGCGGCGCCGACTGGCTGGTGCTATGCGACACCAATGGCGGCACCATGCCCGGCACTGTCGCCCGGGTGGTGGCGGAGGTGGAGTCGCGTTTCGCCAGAGGCTCCATCGGAGTTCACTGTCACAACGACAGCGAGCTCGCAGTGGCCAACAGCATCGCCGCGGTGGAAGCCGGCGCCCGCCAGGTGCAGGGCACCATAAACGGATATGGCGAGCGCTGCGGCAACGCCAATCTGATCTCGGTAGTGCCAGCTCTGCAAATGAAGCTCGGCTACCAGTGCGTGCAACCACAAAAATTAGCCGGTCTCACCGAGCTCTCCCGGGCAGTGAGCGAGATTGCCAATCTCAGCCCGGATCCTTACGCTCCTTATGTGGGCTCGGCGGCTTTCGCCCACAAGGCCGGTCTGCATGCCGCGGCAGTATGCAGATTCGCCGGCAGTTACGAGCATATCGAGCCCGAAAGCGTCGGCAACCAGAGAGAAGTGCTGGTGTCGGAGCTCTCGGGCAGAAGTAATCTCCGGCACCTGGCCAGACAGCTCGATGTCGCCGGTCACGAAGCCGAGACCCAGCTCCTCAGCCGGGTCAAGGAGCTCGAGCAGAAAGGCTACAAGTTCGAAGACGCCAGGGGCAGCGTCGAGCTCATGCTCCTGCGCACCGACCCGGCTTATCGCCCGCCGTTCCAGCTTCTGGACATGTCGGTGAAAGCCGGCAACGGCAAAGCCGAAGCCGTGGTCAAGCTCGAGATCGGTCAGTGCCTCTCCCACACTGTCGCCGAAGGCGACGGTCCGGTGCATGCTCTCGACCTGGCCCTCCGCAAAGCGCTGCTTCCCTTCTTCCCCGAGCTCGGCGAGGTCAAGCTCGTGGACTACAAAGTCCGCATCCTCGATCCCGAGAATGCCACCGGCGCCACCACCCGTGTAGTGATCGAAGCGGCGTCCGGGAAAAAGCGCTGGAGCACCGTGGGCTGCTCCGAGAATATCATCGAGGCGAGCTGCCAGGCCCTCTGCGAGAGCATGGAGCTCTGCCTATCCGGTAGCCAGAAGGACTCTTCTTACAAGCCCCAGGAGGTGGTAGCCTGAAATGACAGCCGAGACACCGAAGAACATAGTCGAGAAGATCTGGGACGCTCATGTAGTCAGACAGCATCCCGGCCACCCGGCGGTTTTCGCCGTGGACCTGATGCTCCTTCATGAGGTGACTTCGGCCCAGGCCTTTGCCACCATCAAAGACAGGGGCTTGAAAGTCAAATACCCCGGCGCCCTCCTCGCCACCATCGACCACAGCATCCCCACCCGGCTGGACCGGGAGACCTTTTACGACGAGGCCGCCCGCAGGCAGGTGGAGACCCTGCGCAACAACTGCCGGGAGCACGGCATCCCCTTCTTCGACTATGACAGCGGCTCCCAGGGAGTGGTCCATGTCATCGGTCCGGAGCTGGGCGCCACCCAGCCGGGCATGTCCATCGTCTGCGGCGATTCTCACACGGCCACCCATGGCGCCTTCGGCGCCCTGGCTTTTGGTGTCGGGACCTCGGAGGTCGGACATGTCATGGCCACCGGCTGCATCCTCCAGGAGAAGCCGAAAGCCATGAAAGTCGAATTCAGAGGGCGGCTCAAAAAAGGCGTCTACGCCAAAGACGCCATTCTCAAGCTGATCTCGGTGATAGGCGTGGGCGGAGCCAACGGTCATGTCATCGAATACACCGGTGAGGCCGTCCGCGCAATGACCATGGAAGAGCGTATGACCATCTGCAATATGAGCATCGAATGTGGTGCCCGGGCAGGACTCATCTCTCCTGATGAGACGACCTTCGCCTATCTCACCGGGCGCCGTCTCTCCCCTGAAAAAGAGCGCCTCAGCGAAGCCATCGAATACTGGCAACAGTGGCGCAGCGATGAGCAAGCCGCCTATGACCGGGAAGTGGTCATCGACCTGGACACGCTCGCCCCGATGGTCACCTGGGGGACCAATCCCAGCCAGGCAGTCTCCGTCGACGGGACGATACCCTCTCTGGACCTGGATCTGGACCTGGATCACGCCGGCATGACGCAAGGCGACCGGGAAGACGCCCGGAAAGCTCTTGCCTATACCAGGCTCGAAGCCGGTTCGCCAATAGCCGGGACCCCGGTGGAATGGGCCTTTATAGGCTCCTGCACGAACGGGCGCATCGAGGATCTGAGAGTGGCGGCTTCGGTACTCTCTGGCCGCAAGGTAAATCCGTCGGTGACCCTCTATGTGGTGCCAGGCTCGGAAGCGGTGCGCAAACAAGCCCAGAAAGAGGGTCTAGACCGGGTCTTCGAAGAAGCGGGAGCGCAGTTCCGCATGCCGGGCTGCTCCATGTGCCTGAGCATGAATGACGACCGTGTGCCCGAAGGCAAACGCTGCATAAGCTCCAGCAATCGCAATTTCATCGGCCGCCAGGGACCGGGCAGTATCACCCACCTGGCATCGCCTGCCACCGTGGCGGCCAGCGCCATCGCAGGGAAGATCACCTCAGCCGAGCGCTATCTATAACCAGGAGACAGATCATGGACAGATTCGTCAAAGTCAAATCGAAAGCCATCCCAGTAAGATACAACGACCTGGACACCGATCAGATCATCCCGGCGCAGTTTCTCACATCCGTAGATCGCTCGGGCTACGGAGCCAATCTCTTTCGCCGCCTGAAAGACAGCGATCCCGATTTTCCTTTCAACCAGGCCGCCTACCAGGGCGCCAGTATCATGCTTACCGGAGCCAATTTCGGCTGCGGCAGCTCCCGGGAGCACGCCGTCTGGGCCATCACCGGCGCCGGTATCAAAGTGGTAGTCGCCGAGTCCTTCGCCGACATCTTCTTCAATAACAGCGCCAAGAACGGTCTTCTACTGGTAGCCCTCCCGAAAGAGGCCATCGACCGGCTCGCGGAGAGCGCCGGAGAGATCGAGGTCGATCTGGAGAGCCAGACGGTGAAAAACGAGAGAGGGGATTGCTATTCCTTCGAATACGATGCCTTTCGCAAGCACTGCCTTCTTCAAGGTCTCGACGATATCGACTACATCATGAGCATGGAAGCCGACATCGACAGGCATCGCCAAGATGCCCGCAAAGACTGGATGAAATCCCGGGTCATGGAGACAAGCCGATGAAAAAGACAATCGCCGTGCTACCAGGCGACGGTATCGGGCCCGAGGTGATGACCGAAGCCCTACGTGTCCTGAACCGGACCGCCGAGCTTTGCGGCCACACTTTCGAAAAGCTCGAAGCCCCGGCCGGTGGTGCCGCTTATGATCAATACGGCTGCCATATGCCCGAAGAGACTCTCTCTGTCTGCCGCCAGGCCGACGCTATTCTCTTCGGCTCGGTGGGCGGTCCGGTGGACGGAGCCCTGCTGCCCAAATGGAAAGACTGCGAGCGAAACTCCATACTGGAGCTGCGCCGGGCATTCTCTTTCGCCGTCAATTTCCGCCCGGTGAGAATCTACAGCCAGGTCGCTCATATGAGCCCCCTGAAGCCAGCTATCGTCGAGGCCGGTGTCGACCTGCTCATTGTCAGAGAACTTCTGGGTGACTGCTATTTCGGCAGGCACGAAGAAAGCGGCGCAATCGACAACCGCTCGGCTCTTGACGAGTCGACCTATACGGAAGATCAGATCCGCACTGCCTGCCGCGCCGCCTTCCAGGCCGCCAGAAAGCGCCGGGGAAGGGTCACCTCGGTGGACAAAGCCAATGTCCTATCCACCTCCAGGCTCTGGCGCCGGGTCGCAAATGAGGTCAGAGAAGAGTTCCCGGAGATCGTCTTCGAGGACATGCTGGTGGACAACTGTGCCATGCAACTGGTGCGCGCCCCGGGTCAGTTCGACGTGATCGTCACCACTAATATGTTCGGCGATATTCTCTCGGATCTGGCTGCCGCTCTGCCGGGCTCTCTTGGTCTCTGCGCTTCCGCCAGCCTCAATGCCTCGGGCAAGGGTCTCTACGAGCCTCCCGGCGGCAGTGCTCAGGACATCGCCGGTCTGGGAATCGCCAATCCCGTCGCCCAGATCCTCTCGGCAGCCATGATGTTGCGCCATTCTTTCGGAATGAACGACGAAGCCGAATTGATCGAGAGCTCGGTGGAAAAAGCCCTGACTAGCGGCTACCGCACCGCCGACATCAAGAGCGGCGACCCGACTGAAAAGGTCGTGGGCACCAGAGATATGGCTGATGCCGTCCTGAAAGCGATGGCAGAAGCGCCCGTGAAAACGTTGACCGCTGGAACAAGCAAAGGAGACTGACGATGAACAAGCAAGAAAAAAGCTACCGCAACCGAAGAGGCGATCGAATCACCCGCGACCAGAACGAGCGCATCACTGCTTATCGATATAGCGATCATGATGAGTTCTATTCTTTCGAATACGAGAAAGACGGCTCGGTGGCAAGCATAGACCGGTCGGACGGCTGGCACTGGCGCCGGGTGGACTCGGGTTGGGTAGTGAAAAACTACTGGGACAGCTGGAGCGTCCGGGAAGAAGACAGCGGCTCGGTCATGGTAGACGACAGCGGCATCCATACCACCGGCGCCGGCGGCGATCAAATGGCTCTGCCCGAATAGATCGATTCGGATTCGGATCAATTAGAAGGCCTGGTGATCACCAGATCGCTGACGTCCATGCCCTGCTCTCCGGCAAAAAGATCGGTCAACCCGCCGATTGCTTTCAGCCCCGGAACCACTCTCTTGGTATCGGTTCTGGCCACTGTAAGCACCGCGGGAATCCCCAGGCTCCGTGACAGCTCCAGGGCATCGCCTACCTTCGCGTAGCAATTCGGGCAGTCTCCAATCTCCAGCTCGTTGAGGCCTTTCCCTTTGAGAAGCTGGAGCCCGGATGCGGTGATGCCTCTATTGTTCGAGAGATCGAGCTTTCTTAGCGATGGGAAGCGGCTCAGAATCGCGATACTCTCATCGGTGAGCCCGCAGTCTCTCAAAGCGAGGGCTTTGATATTCTTATTGCCGGCAAGCAGCAAGAGCCCCCGGTCGCTCAGCTCTCTTATCTGATTGAGGCGAAGGTCCTCCATAGAAGCGAGACCGGCAAGAGCCCTCATTCTCTCGTCATCGAGAGAGCACTGGCTGAGAATCACCACCCGTGGAGCGAGCGCGAGAGCCTTCTTGAAATCCGGCTCTTCGATTTCCTGCCCGACAAGAAGCACTCTCACCCTGGTGCCCTTTTCTGTGCTCTCGGCGAGAAGCGCAGAGGCATCCTCGCCATAATATACAAAGGACTCCACATGCCCGGGCTCGCTGTCCGGGGAGAAAATATCTTTCAAAGCGCAGATACTGGTCTCCTTCTGGCACGCCCCATCCCCGGCTTCTTCCTTCGAAGATGGTAGCAGCGAAGGCTCCGGCGCTATCGACATCAACGCCACCACTGCCAGTGACAGACAGGCGATCACTCCCGCAGCCAGGAGCGGAGCCCCCCGCCTTCTCGTGTCGGCCGCGGGCAGAGCAGGAGCGGCGACCAGGGGAACCGCCTGCAGGGCTCTTCTCACTTCGGTCATAGTCTCGAAGCGGTCCTCTCTGCGCTTGGCGAGCATTCTAGCCAGACAGCCGTCGAGCTCTGCCGGCACCGTTGCTACCGATGAAAGCGGCTCGGGATCCCGGCGAAGATGCATATTGATGGTATCAAGAGCAGTGTCGCCGGCAAAAGGCACTTTGCCTGAGAAGATCTCATAGGCGATGCAACCCAGCGAATAGATGTCGGATCTGGCGTCCACCGCTTCACCCCGGGCCTGCTCGGGGCTCATATAGTAGGGACTGCCGATAATATCGCCGGTCCGGGTAAGAGCATCGACCTCGTCATTCTGGCTGCGTTTGGCTATTCCGAAATCGAGAAGCTTGATCAGGGGACCGTCCCCATCGGTCATGTCGAGCACGATATTGCCGGTTTTCAAATCACGGTGAACGATTCCGGCTTGATGCACGCTCGAGAGACCGGCGGCGATCTGATCCAGGACCTCGAGCCCCTCGGCGAGAGCGAGGGCTCCGCGCTCGGCAAGCACATCCCTGAGAGCTCTCCCCTTTACGTACTCCATGACCAGGTAAGGATCTCCGTTTTCAGCGACCCCGAAATCATAGATGCTCACCACATGCCTGCCGGTGACCGTGGCTGCCAGACGAGCCTCTTTCTGGAAGCGGATCACGCTGCTCTCTTTGCTGGCTAGCGCCGAGATCGTCTTGATCGCCACGGTTCGCTTGAGGACTCGATCGAAAGCCCTGAAAACGGAGCCCATGCCGCCTTCTCCGATGGACTCCAGCACCTGGTAGCGCGAAGAGAATGATCCGGTTTGTTCTTGCCAGAGTTCATCCAAAGCAAAAATCCTCCTTTGTATATAATAAATCGAGACTGACCGACACGACCATCGTTTTGAACAACAAAAGCAACGATAACCAGGGCTGGCTTGGGCGCTTCTTCAAACCGCGCTTCGATTTCTATTCGCTTCTTGCCTCTCAGGCAGCCACCACGCTCAAGGGCATGGAAGCCCTGGAGCTCTGGATCGCCGCAGGCGCCGAAGGCCGCTGCCAGACCGTACGCGATCTGGAGCACCAAGCGGACAGGCAGAAGCTCGAGTTGCAGAAATGTCTGGTCGAATCACTGATCACACCGTTCGATCGTGAGGATATCTACGATTTATCGGCCCGATTGGACGAAGTAATCAACGCCGCCAAGTCTACCGTCAAAGAGATGGAAGCCCTGGAGATGAGCGGTGAAAACCTCGCTATCGCCAAGATGTCAAAGAATCTCGTCAACGGCACCAGACACCTGTCCAAATCTTTCGCCCTGCTCGGCAGCAATTTCCAGGAATCGAGCAGCGAAGCCGCCCTGGCCCGGAAATCCGAGAGCAAATTCGAGCGCATCTATCGAAAGTCCATGCAAGAGCTATTCGCCCAGGACGACGCGAAAATGATCCTGCGCACCATCGAAGTCTACAAGGCCATGAATAACGCCTCTCACTGCATCGACCTGGTGGGGGAGAAAATCATTCATGTTCTCGTGAAGATGAGCTAGAGGAGAGCGGTCTTGGTAGTCTACCTGATGCTCGGTCTGGTGGTGGTGCTCTGCTTGATGTTCACCTTCACCAATGGCTTCCAGGACGGCAGCTCGGTGGCTGCCAATGCTCTTGCCTGCCGGGCGATGAGCAAGAGAGAAGCGGTGATTGTGGTGGCTGTTTTCGAGTTTCTAGGTGCCATATTCGGTGGCTCCGCCGTCGCTCATTCGATCCGGGGAATTACGAGCTGGCCTGCAAGACCGGATCTCCTCACGGTGCTGGCCAGTGGCCTCACGGCAGCTATCGTCTGGAATTTCGCCATGCGCCGGCTCGGCGTTCCCTCGAGCTCCACCCACGCTTTCGTGGGCGGTCTCATCGGAGCGGTAATCGCCGGCTGCGGCGGCACCCAGTATCTGATCACGGGCGACTGGGGCATGCTCATCCATCCCACCGGGATCTGGCGTGTGATTCTCAGTCTCTTTCTATCGCCCATAGTGGGCTTCGCCCTGAGCTATATCGTTCTTGCGGCCGCCACGAAGCTTCTGGTAAATGCCAGCTCCTCTCTCAACGAGCCTCTGAAAAGGCTGCAATGGCTTTCCGTTCCGCTTCTGGCTTTCGGTCACGGCGCCAACGATACCCAGAAAGTGATGGGAGTCATCGCTCTTTCCCTGAGCGCTGCCGGTTTCGAGACCGGCGGCGGTATCCCTGTCTGGGTAAGACTTTCTACCGCCGCCGCCATGTCCATGGGTGTTGCCGCCCTGGCTCCGGGCATAGTGAAGCGGGTAGGCAGTATCTATCGCCAGAGACCGCTTCACGGTCTCGTCACCGAGTCCGTCTCGGCTCTAATCGTCAGTTTCGCTTCACTGACAGGGGGTCCTCTGGCGGCTTCCCAGGTGATCGCCTCCACCGTGGTGGGAGCCGGCAGCGCCGATCGCATCAAGGGCGTTCAGTGGGCCGTCACCCGGGATATGATGCGCACCTGGTTGCTCACCATTCCATGCTCGGCGGTTCTGGCCTGGCTGCTTCACTGCCTGATCTTCACCCACCTGAATCGATTTCTCTGAGCTCAGCGAATCCCTAACGAACTATCTCCACCGAGCACGGCGAGTGAAACAGAATCGCCTTGGAGACAGCACCCATACGAATCTCGTTCGCGAGTCCCTTGATCTTCCGGGAGCCGCAGATCACGAGATCGGCCGGCCATTCGCTGGCCACCTGGAGAATAGCTTCCCGGGGGTGACCTTCGATCACTTCGCCCGAAACCGTGGCCGACGGGAATTTGTCTTTGAACTCTTTGACTGTCGTATCCACAAGGGCCCCGGCAGCCGCTCTCTTCTCTTCGAGATCCTTCGAGGCGGCCTCGCTCAACTGCTTGGGATTGACCAGAGGAATATTCTTGAAAGGACCGACATCCACCGGCTGCACTACGCTGATCACTTTGAAAAAAGCCTCTTCCGGCCAGGGTCGCCTGAGCACCGACTCCACCGCCGCTCGCGAATGCGGCGTATCATCGATGGTCAGGAGGTACTTGTCCTCCTCCAGTGGCTGTTTGTTCTCCATCTCCTTGATGGCGGTGCCCGGCGAGACCCCTCGCAGCACTGATACCGCGCACGGTGAGTTGGTGACCACCACATCGGTGACCGATCCGATCAGATGATCGGCAGCGCTACGGGTGCCATAGGCACCGACCACGATCAAATCGGCCAGCCAGGTCTGAGCTGCTTCGATGATCGCTTCTTTTGGATCGCCCTCGATGAGCTCTCCTTCGACCTTGTCGGCGCCGAACTTCGCGGAGAGTTTGGCCACAGCCTTGTCCACCACAGCCTGGCAGCTCTCGAGCCAGGCTTGCTCGACTTTCTTGGCACTCTCGCCGAGGAATGGAAAAATCTTGGAGACCAGATCCGGGCTCTTATCGGCGATTGTGATCACTTTCACCCGGGTATCGGCGGGCCAGGGGCGGTGGATCATCACATCGATTGCTGCATCTGCATTCACAGATCCGTCCGTAGCCATCAAAACCTTCATAAGGCCTGTCCTCCTCGAACAAAACTTCAGCGAGGCAGCCATTGTGACATAAATAGGTTTTCAAGGACGACTGATAGCTCCCGGGAGCACCTTCACCTCGATCCGGCGCTCCCGATTTCCGGCTGCCGCCGCCTCCAGGGCGGCAAGTTTTTCTTGCGAGAAACGGCAGCGGTTGAGCTCCAGGGTAGTAATCCGCTCCAGATCAAACAGCGCCTCCAGGGCGGGGTCTTCGAGCAGTGCCTCTTTGAAGGTGAATTTACGGGCCCCGCTTCCCTCGAGACAGGCGACATCCCTGGCGGTGACAGTGCCGTCTTTGAGAGAGACGCCATGGAGACGGAAATCGGCAAGACCCTTGAGATCGCCTTTCAAGTATTTCCTGGAAAAGGAGAGGCCAGCGAGCCGCGGCAATCGCGCCAGGGACTTGAGCCCCTCGTCGCTCACAATGGGAGTGTCTTCTGCCTCGAGTATCTGGAGATCCTCGAAAGAGCGCAGATAAGGGATCGAGACCTCGCTCACCCGGCAACCGCAGATCCCCAGGGACTGGAGTTTAGACAGAGCGGTGAGCTTCTTGATCCCGGCATCGGTAACGCCTGTATAATCCAGATTCAGTGCGCGCAGACCGGCCAGGGAGACGAGATAGTCGAGATCGGCATCGCCGATGGGATTGCGCCTGAGAGAGAGCCTGTCCAGGGGCTCGTCGCTCAGCTCGGCAAGACCCGATCCCCGGATCAGGCAATCATTGAGATTGAGGTCCTGGACGCCGCTACCTTTCAGGAAAGCCAGGGCGGCGTCGTCGGCGGCGCTGCTCCGGTAAGCCACGGCACCGGGGCGGTCGAGCCGGACGAACATGGCGCTGGGCTCGGTAAGCAATAGACCCAGGGTCCTGTCGGCAGAAGTGTCATCGTTGTTAATGGGAATCTGCCTCTGCTTGTGGCGAGGCGCGGCGGATTTCTCTTCGTCTGGCCGCCCTGGAAACAAAAAGCAGGCCAGGATACCGGCAAGGACCGAGAAAACAACGAGCAACGGCGCCGCTTCCAGCTTGCTCGGTCGTCTGACGCCCGGCACGTCCGGCACGCTCGTCTCGCCGGGCTCATCGCCAACCGCCAGAAGCGCTGAGCGCATCTCCCCCATGGTGGCAAAACGCTCCCGGGGGTCCTTGGCCAGACAGCGGGCGAGAAAAGAATCGGCGCCTGATAATGGAACGTCTGTATCGAGACTCCCGGAAAGTGAAGGGGCTGCCTTGCTGGCATGCTGGTTGAGGATCTCGAGAGCGGTCTCGCCCTCGAAAGGCGGCTTGCCGGTAATCGACTCGAAGAGCACGCAGCCCAGACTGTAGACCTCGGAAGGTGCCCGATATTCATGGCCGAGGACCTGATCGGGGCTCATATAGCCGGGGGTCCCTGCTACGGTCCGGCCCTGGAAGATCGTCGGTTCTTGAGTCTCCTCCTTTACCCTGGCCACCCCGAAATCGATGATCCGGACATCGTCTTCCCGCTCCGCCCCCAGGAGGATATTGCTCGGCTTGAGATCACGATGAAAAACGCCATGACCATGAGCATAATCGAGAGCCTCCATGATCGGCGCGAAGATACTGACGGCTCGGGACCAGGAAAGGGGGCCGTTCTCTTCCAGATAACGCTCCAGACTGATACCGTCGACATATTCGAGCACCATATATGGCGCGCTACCGGCGGTGACGCCAAAATCGAGAATATTCACGATGCCGGGATGATCGAGACGCGATGTGGCTCTTGCCTCATCCTGAAAGGAGATGAGCTGTCCGGGCTCGAGAACATGCAGGGTCTTCACCGCCACGACCCGGGAAAGCACCTTGTCGAGACATTTGACCACACGTCCCGATCCGCCCCGTCCGATGACCTCCAGGGGGCGATAACGCTCCAGGGGAAAGTCCTCCTCCAGCTCATCGGCTACAGAATCACCTGCCGGCTCGGAGCCGAATGCGATCGCACCGGTGTCCACAGTGCATCTGCAGGCGTCCCCGTCAGCCCTGGCTCTGCTCTTGCCGCAAATCGGGCAGCTCTCAGCCATGCAAGAGATCCCGGTGCGTATATTTTTGCGCTCCGGGACCCGAGAAATCCGCCACAGTATGACCCCGGCCCATAAGCTTGTACTTGTAGGTGACCAGACCCTCGATGCCGACAGGGCCGCGGGGATGCATGGAAGCCGTGCTGATCCCAACCTCGGCCCCGAAACCATACCGGAATCCATCGGCAAAACGCGTGGAGGCGTTCCAGTAGACACCGGCTGAATCCACAGCCTGGAAAAAGCGCTCGTAGGTCGCCTGATCTCCGGTTACGATGGAATCGGTGTGCCCGGAGCCATGCTCGTTGATATGCCTGATCGCTGTCTCGAGAGAATCGACGGTCTTGACCGAAAGAATCAGATCGCAATACTCACGGTCCCAGTCCGAATCGGAAGCGGCGACTACCGGCACTGAGGGAGCCAGTTTCCTCGCTGTCTCAAGAGCAGGGGCATCGAGCCTGAGCTCGACCTTTCGCCGGGCCAGGGCCTCGAGCACAGGGGGAAGCAGGCGCTCCCGCGAAGCTGCGTGCACCAGCAGGGTCTCTACCGAATTGCATGCCGAGGGGTACTGGGTCTTGGCGTCCACCAGGAGCTTCACCGCCATCTCCTGATCGGCGTCTTCATGCAGATAAATATGACAGATACCCTCGGCATGGCCGATAACCGGTATTCTGGTGCTCGCCATTATATGAGCGACAAGCTCGTTGCTTCCCCGCGGTATTACGAGATCCACAAGGTCGTCCTGCTTCAGTAGCGCTTCCACGTCCTCCCTGCTGTCGAGCAGGCTGAGACAGCCCCGAGGCAGACCGGCCAGGACCAGGGACTCCTCGAGAGCGGCAGCCAGAGCGGCCAGGGTATGCTTTGCCTCCCGTCCGCCCTTGAGCAGAACGGCATTGCCGGACTTCACAGCCAGAGAAGCTATTTGAGGGAGGACATCGGGACGGGACTCGAAGATGACCGCAATCACTCCGATGGGACAGGCCACTCGATAGAGCTCCAGTCCATCGGCAAGCTCCCGGGCAAGCGAGATCGCGCCCAGAGGATCGGGCAGCCGGCGCACCTGATCGATACCGTTTATGATACCGTCGATTTTTTCTCGATCGAGTTTCAACCGCGCCAGAAGAGGCGCGCTGAGCTCGCCTCTTTCAACCATGGCAGAGGCCGCTTCCAGATCGAGAAGATTTGCCTCGAGTATTGCCGCAGCCTGCCCGCGGAGGCTCGAGGCCATGGCGGCGAGGGCATCGTCCCTGGTGGCGGAGCCGGCCGCGGAGAGCTCGACCAGGGATTCCCTGGCCAGGCGGCATCGCTCTCTTACATCCACTGCTCTCTCTTGCATGATTCTCATTTCCGGCTGTGAAGGAAAGCCAGGTTGTCCCGGGTGACTATTGCGTCGTAATTGGGATTCTCGATGATCGTCTTGATCTCGTCCGAATGCCTGCCGGCGATCGCCCGGGTCTCGCTGCTGTCATAATTGACCATCCCCCGGGCGAATTCCACGCCTCCGGGATCGAGGATGCTGACCACGTCGCCACGCTTGAAGGTGCCTTTCACCTCCACCACGCCCCGGGGAAGCAAGCTGGCTTTGCCGATCTCCAGGGCTTTGCGGGCGCCCTCATTGACCACCAGGCTGGCGCTTACCGTAGTGGCGAAAGCGATCCAGCGCAGGCGACCGCCCATGGATTGATGCCCGGGCAGGAAGAGAGTACCGGTGTCCTCGCCCTGAACGGCCTTGCGGATCACACCCGGCTCCAGACCGGAAGCGATTATGCAGGCCACACCGGAGCCGGTGGCGACCCGAGCAGCCTCCAGCTTGGTCCGGATCCCCCCTCGGCCGGGGGCGGAGCCGTCCCTGGCTCTTGCCGCGGCGGAGGCGAGGATGGAGTCCATGAGCTCATCACTGATCTCCTCCACCAGCGAAATGACGGAGGCGTTGCTGTCCCCGCGGGGATCTCTGTCATAGAGCCCCTCGACATCGGTGAGGATAACCAGGAGGTCGGCATCGATCTTGCTTGCCACCAGGGCCGAGAGCTTGTCATTGTCGCCGAAATTGACTTTCAGGTCAGGGTGATTGCCGATGGACTCGAGCTCGGTGGTGGCGACGGTGTCGTTCTCGTTTATGATCGGCAATACTTTCAGGCGCAACAGCTCGGCGATAGTGCTGCGCAGATTGAGATAACGCTTTCGATTGCTGAAGTCGTCTTCGGTGAGCAGCACCTGGCCCGTATTGATGCCGAGCCGCTGGAAGGCATCGGCATAGAGGCTCATGAGAAGACCCTGGCCGACAGCGGCACAGGCTTGCTTGCCGGGAAGGGTGCCAGGACGCTCGCTCAGCCCCAGACGCCTGGACCCGAGACCGACAGCGCCGGAGCTGACGACCATGACCTCGAGGCCCTCTTTCATGAGCAGAGCGATATCCTCGACGAAGGAATAGAACCGGGAAAGCGACACGCCCCCGTCCCCGCCCATGACCACTGCGGTGCCGAGCTTGATCACCACCCGACTGACCTTTCTGAGATGCTCTTTCCGCACCGGCGAATCTCCTTTGTGGGTAGGGTTGAGTATAATCGAATTGACCCTGGAGTGAAGACCTTTGAATATTCTTTTTGTCTGCCTGGGAAACATATGCCGGTCGCCCATGGCGGCGGGGATAATGAAAGAGCTATTCAGCGAACGTGCGATTCAGGGAATTGTGGACTCCGCCGGGGTCCGGGACTGGAACGAAGGCTCCGGAGCCGACCCACGGGCCGTCAGGGTTGCCGGTCGCGCCGGCATCGATATCAGGGCTCACCGCGCGAGACAGATCCGCCCGGATGATTTTCGCCGCTTTCAACTGATCGTAGTAGTCGACAGCCTGGTCGAGCGTGATGTGCGAGGGCAAGCACCACCAGAGGTGCAGCAGAAGATAAGACGCCTGGCCGAAGCGGATCTCGAAGACCCGTATCATCGGGACGAGGAATTCTACACTCATACTTTCGCCAGGATCGAAGAAGGCTGCCTGAAGATTCTCGAAGACTTCCACCTGTGAGAAGAACGGTCTTTCTGCCCTTCATCCTGTTCTGTCTCTTGCCTGGTCCTCTATGCCCCGCACAAGCCCAGGCAACGTATGGGATTCACCCTGATATCCCGCAAGCCCGACTGGTGGATAACCATCTACAGCACCAGGACCCAGAAGGTCTTCAAGCAGTCCTTCGACTCATTCATGAAAACCGGGCTCGGCTCTCTGAGCATACTCGGACCGGGGGATGGGAATACCATGGTCCTGAAACGACCCTTCCCCGGGACTCATATAGGCCTGCCAGCCCGCTCTGAGGACTCTTTTCGTCAAGAAGAAATCCGGCAAAGGCGATTTCGACGAAGAAATTCTCACCGGCGACTGAGGTATTATTCTTTAAGAGAGAGCCAAGGAGCAATCCAGATGTTTAAGCGATTCATGAACATAGTCAAAGGGACAGCCAATAAAGGACTGAAGAAGCTGGAGACACCCGAGATTCTTGCCGAGCAGGCCCAGATGGAGCTCGAGGGCGGCGTCAAGAAATTGAAAGAAGCATGTATAGACGGCATCACCACCGAGAAGAAGCTCGAGCAGCAACTCGCCAAAGCCACCAAAGAGCTGGTCGAATGGCAGAAAAGAGCCGAGCTCTCGGTGAAGAACGACAATGACGAGATCGCCCGCCAGTGCCTGCAGAAGAAGCAGGATGCCGCCATGCAAGAAGAAGACTTGAAACGGCAGCTCGAGTCCCAGAAACAGACCAACGCCAATCTCAAGAGTCGCCTGGTGGAGATGGAGAAAGAGCTCCGCGAGTTCACCATCAAGAAAAAGGAGCTGATCGCCCGCGGTCAGGCAGGCGATGCCATGGCCAGCGCCAACGACCTCCTCTCCAATTCAGGCTCCTCCGCAATGGACGTCCTGGAAAGCAAGATCCGCGAGAAAGAGATTCGCAACGAGGCTCTGGCGGAGATGCGCGGCGACACCAAGCTCGAGGAGCAATTCAAGGATATGTCCGGCAGCGCCGATCTGGAGCTCGAGCTTCTAGCCATGAAAGAGCAGATGTCCAGCGCCAGGCTGATCACCCGTAACAAAGAGAACGACGCCCCTGCCGACGAAGCCGGGGAGACAGGGGGAGCCGAGGAGATTACCGAGGTCGAGGTCGAAAACGAACAGTAATGTACGGAAGAAGCTTAACTACCGGGACCCTGGTCCTCGCTCTCTTGATTCTGGCAGTCCAGCCGCCCGCCCTCGCGCAGGAGAAGAAAGCCGGAGCCGGTCGGTCGAAAGCAGCAACAGCGGCCAGCTACAAGGCCTATTTCAAGAAGTGGTTCGACAAGTATTACAGCAGTCTCTACTACGCCAAGAGCCTGAATGACATTCGTCCTTACTTCACCGACAACTATATAAAGGGCTGGGACACCCTCTCCGATGGTCAGAAAGTCGAAGAGCTGGCGCGCCTCAAGCGCTTCTATGTGGGCGACTCCAAGCTCGAGAAGCTCTCCTTCGGAACAGACGGCTCTTCCGCCGAGGTCGAGCTGACCGGGGCGCTGGTGGTCGACGAGAAGAGAGGCTACGGACGCTGTACCTACAAGATGCAAAAAGAAGCCCGGGGCTGGTTGATCAACAGCTCCAGCCGCCAGGCCGAATACACCAAAGTAATCTGGTAGATCCTGATATTACCGGTGATGCCACCGTAACTCGAGAGACTCAGTCCAGATCGCCCAGACTGAAGCTATCCTTGCTGAAAGGAGACTCGCTGGCATTCATGGCTGCGTTTTTCGGGCCGAGCCAGAGACCTTCGATGGTTCCTTTGAAGATACCCACGGGCAGCCCGACGAGATAACCGGCCGCGGTCTTCACCGCTCCGCCATCGCCGGAGACCTGCTCGGCGGTCTCTCTGGTATTCGATACCGTCTTTCTCAGTACGGCTATCGGAGTACCGATCACCGTTCCGGCTGTGAAAGAGAGCAGGGCCACCGGCACTTTCACCGCGCTGCTCAAGAAATCTCCCGAATCGGCACGGGCCGGAGCCGGAGCCGTCGCCGCAAGCATGACCACGCTCGCGATTGAAAGCAATACTCTTCTCATTGACAGATCCCCCTTGAAGATCACCATGTATGCTGCCATCAGCGCGTCTATTATCACCGCATTCGGCGCGGAAGAAAAAGACGCGATCCGATATCCCGACTCGATCCGGGCTGCCGCCACAAGAAATATCAGAGCACCCCGGTCGGACCGTCAGCAGATATCGAGCGGCGACAACGGAAGGGTCCCGAAAATTGCCAACCCCCGCTTTGCAACCCCCGTCCCTATCCTGACGTTTTTCCTGCTATAGTGCTGGGCAAGATGTAGATGAACCGCTGGGACCAGCACTGTCAGCATGAAATTGAAGAACAACTGGGACATCTTCATTAAGGCCGGAGCGAGACTATATTCGGAAGGCGATTTTCGCGCTGCTGTCGATAATTATGAGGCAGCCCTGAATGAAGCCCGAGCCGCCAGCAATAACAGCGAGAACGAAGCCAGGGCCCTTGAAGGTCTGGGGCACTGCTATACGTCCATGACCGAATACGGCCGGGCCAAAGACGTCTACAAGGAGCTCTTGAAAATCAAGGAAGCCTCCTACGGACCCGAATCCATCGAGACCCTGGAGACCCTCATCCACCTTCTGGTGGCCCTCCACAAGGGCGGCCAGAGCGCCGAGGCCATGCCTGTGGCTCAGCGGGTCTACCAGCTCGGGCTCAAGATCTTCGGACCCGCCAATATACACATGGCCAGAGTCACCCACGGAATCGCCAGATTCCTTCTCGATGTCGGTCAGGCACCCGACTCGGAATCCATGTTCAAATACGCTCTCCAGATCCTCTCCAGCAATCCGGACAGTCAGGACCTCTACAAGAGCGCCATCGTGGGCGACTACGCGAATGCCCTGCGAAGCTGGGGAAGGGCACCGGAAGCGGACCAGATCCTGGCGCAATTCGGTCTTCAATGACTGGCCTTTCGGTAAGACTGCCGGCCGCGTTTTTTCTGGCGGCCTTTCTGACATCCCTGAGCGGGCTCGCTGCCGTGCCGGAGAAGTCGGTACAGGGATTCCGGATCATCGCCAACCAGAACAGAGGCTCTCAGAAGCTCGAGATCAGGGTGGCCGGGGACTATGGTCTGGCGAGCACCGGCGTGGCTGTCGGCATGCACAGACCTCCCTGTGACAGGGTCTATTTCGTGAGCCGGGAGAACAAAAGGATTCTCACCTGGAATACCAAGGACCCCTATCCTCTGGCGTCCGCATTCACGAGTATCAATCCCTGCCCTTTCTACAAGAAAAACGGTCGCACCAAAGTACTGGGAATCGACTGCGACATAGCCTGGGGTCTGAACAAGCGCAAACAGCCGGTCTTGCGCTACTACACCACCGACAAGCTGCCGGTGCCGAAAAGCATGCGCCTCTCCCAGTCGATTAACCTTTCCCTGCCCGTGGAGCTGGGCTTTCCCCTGGAGGTGTCCTATGCCCGGACCGCAGGCGGCAAGACTGGCTGGGTCACTGTGTATAAGACCGAGAAAATCATAAAAGAGAGCTTTCCTCTCTCCATCTTCAAAGTGCCGACCAATTACAAGCCTGTCAAATCCCTTACCGAGCTGGTGTTCTCCTCCGGGGGCGGCGGTCTTGGAAGCGGAGACATCGAAGATCTCTTCGAGCACCACTTCTCGAATTGACCCTTTACATGAGGCTATCCATACCAGAATGATCTTCGCGACCTACTGGTTTGTCCTGGCTGTGGCAATTTTCCTGCCCCTCTACTGGCTCATGCCGGGCAGCCGACTGCGACTATTCCTGCTGCTCGCCTTTTGCCTCGTCTTTCACGCGCACTTCGCAGGCGCTGCCGGCATGATACCAATTATAGTGCTGGCGGCAATCACTTTCGCGATTGGGAGAGCCGAGAAAAGGAGTCTCTGCCTCTGGGGAATCGTCATTTGCGCCCTTTCTCTGTGCTGGTACAAATACGCGCATTTCCTCGCCAGGGATCTGATCATGCCTCTCAACGACAGCATCGGTCTCGACGCCGATCGAGCCGTCTCGACACTATTGCCCATCACGCCGCCACTGGCCATAAGCTTTTTCACCTTCGAGTTCGTCCATTATCTCTTCGAGGTGCGCCGGGGCAATCCGGCGATCAAAAACCCCCTGAGCTTTCTCGCCTTCACTTTTTTCTTTCCATGCCTGGTGGCTGGACCGATTAAACGATACGGTCAGTTTCTCCCGGCACTGGAGGAAGGTCTAAGAAAGCCTCGAAGTCAGATGGTCGCTCTCGGTCTCTTGCAGGTCGCGGCAGGCTACGCCAAAAAGGTCCTGCTTGCCGACAACCTGACGGTTTATATAATCAGCATGGAGCCTCACTTTCCCTATACCGATCATTGCGGGCGGTGGCTCTTCCTTCTGGCTCTGTCGCTGCGGATCTATTTCGACTTCAGCGGCTATAGCGATATCGCCATCGGTCTTGCCAGGATGATGGGGATCGAGATTCCGGCCAACTTCAACTGGCCTTATCTGGCTACCAGCGTGCGGGATTTCTGGCAGCGCTGGCACATCTCCCTTTCCACCTGGATCAGAGACTATATCTATATTCCTCTGGGTGGTAGCCGAAGGGGGCAGTTCTTCCGCCTGCTCAACGCCACCATCGCCTTCGCGATCTGCGGTCTCTGGCACGGCGCCGCCTGGCATTTCGTGCTCTGGGGAATCTATCACGGCGCCGGCTTGATCGTATCATCAACCTATCGCAAGGCTCTTGGCAAACCCGGCGCCGCACTGGGCAAGCTCTTCGACCGCCTGCCCGTTCTCGCCTGGGCTCTGACCATGCTCTTCGTAGCCTTCGGCTGGCTCCTCTTCTTTTATCCTCTCAACCGGGCTCTCTATATGGCACGGCTTCTCATGGGAGGTCAGGTCTGATGCGATCGCTCAAGCTCGATATCATCGCTTTCACGGTCGGGCTGGTCCTGGCTCTGGCATTGCTCAGCTTCTGCGGCTATCGGGCGAGCAAGACCTGCCTGTTCGGAGGCGACGACTTCCATCGCATCCACCGATTCATCAGTCCCTATACTTCTTTCTATCCCACTATAAGCGAGCTCATCGAGCTGGTGGAGAGAAGAAGCCCGCCCGGCAAGATCGTGGTGGTGGTAGGTGGCGACAGCGTCTTCAACGGCATGTGCCAGTCGCCGGACCGGCTCTGGACAGACGAGCTCGGCCGTCTTCTGGGCGACCGCTATGCCGTCACCAATATCTCATTTCACGGCATGCATCCCTTCGCTGCCGGCTGCTACGTATCCGAGCACCTGCTCAAAAAGGGACGAAAGGTCATCTGCCTCACCGATGGGCAGCCGGACAAGTTCGGCGCCGGTTTCGACGACCAGCATGCCAATCTCTATTATGACGCCCTCTTCAAAGGCAAGCTCCTGGACTGCCCGGAACGGGAGAAGGTGCTGGGCTTCCTGTCGGATCTGAACGAAAAGGCATTCAACAACCAGATTGCCGATCTCAAACTCGGCAAGAGCATGGATTCTCTATTCTATGCTTGCGATCTCTGGAACACTATCGGCTACAGGCAGTTCTTCACGATCTGGACAGCTTCCACCGGCGCTCGCTTTCTGCTGCCACGAAGGCTTTTCAAAGACGAAGCCGAGCCCCCTCTCTATGACCAGCCGAGACTGGAACGCGAGCTTTCCTATCTAAAAGAACGCATCAGACACCTGGCGGTTCTCGACCGCGACGGCAATGCTCGATTGATCGAGAACACTTACAGACGCTTCGACGCATTCGTGCCGGCCCTCACACCAGAAGAGCTGAAAGAGAAAATGATCGTCTTTCAGACCAGATTCAACCCGGCGCTCAGAGAGAGGCTGACTGGCGACGAGCGAAGCCTGGACGATGCGATCTATCAGCTCACCGCCCGGCGTTTCGCCAAATTCGGCTACAAAGTGCTGAATGTGGGAGACGATTTCCTGCCATCCGACTACTGCGACGCCAATCACTTCTCGGATCAGGGAGGCGTTCGCCTGGCCAGGTTGGTGGCAGTAGAAGTAGAAGAGCTCGCAAGGAGGCTATCCTATTGAATATGCTCGAGAACAAAGCAGCCCGGATAGCCCTTTCGATGTTCGCGGGCTTCCTCATGGGCTGCTTCTTTCACTATCTTCTCTATCGACTCTCGATACCGTCGGAGCCGTTTATTTATGTCGCCTTCTGAGCATAGATCTTCTCACTGAACGGCAGTGGTTCAGTAAGCCGGCTTCCCTCCTCTACGGTCGCCTGCTAGATTGAAGATACCTGGCACCCCTACTTCGGTTATGGGTTTAAACTCCCCGCGCACCATGCGCGGGGGGGTGCCGACTTACCAGAATAGAGACAGAAGCCATGACAAGAATCATCACCGGGCTGACCGCCCTGATTGCCCGCGCCATCACCCACGAAGGAGCCGCCGCCTTCGATCTGAGCATCGACTCTCCCCTGGAGCATCTCGTCTTCACCAAGGGCTCCACTCTTTTCGCGCCGTCCTTCTACCGGAGCCAGGAAGAAGAGCTCTTCTCCTACAGCCGGGCCCTACTGGCCGCCGAGAGACACGAGCCCGGGTTCGCCTGGAAATTCGCCGCTTATATGCGCGATCCCAAGATCGGCAAAGGCAACCGCATACAGGGCACCATCGCGGCTGCCATCCTCTGTGCCGCCTACCCTTCCTCGCAGTTTACCGAAGAGTACACATACCGGTGCTTGAAGCACCGTGCCGACGATCTGGTGCTCTTCGTCTGTCATTTCACCAATCTCGGTCTCGGCGACATACCGGAAGCTGCCAAGCGGGCCATAGCTCGGGCCGCCAATGAGATGGACGAATACCAGTTGCTCAAATACGCCGGCAGGCAGTTCGCCATAGCCCGCTATCGAAGGAGAGGCAATAAGAGAGTGAGAGCCTCACTGCGCCTGGCGGACGCCCTGGGAATCGCCCGGAGGTACTTGAGCCCGGACAAGCTCGCCATCTACAAGTACCTGCACGCGCCAACGAGGCTCAAAGACAAATATGCCGAAGCGCTCACACTGGCTCCGCACCGCCGGCGGTTTTTCAAACACAAGCGATTCGAAGACGCCGAGAGAGGCCGGTGCTCACTGGAGCAGATCCTCTCGACTACCGGGACGAAGCGGATGACCTGGGAGAACATCCTCGACATGGATGCGATCCTTCCCGATCTTGCCTTCAAGAACCATATACGGTGCATATCCAGAAGCGGCGTCAGTATAAACAGGCTGATTCTCGAGAGCAACAAACGCAAGTTCGAGGGAATCTGGCCGCACCAGATCTATGCCGGATATCGCTGCGCCAAGGATGGCATGGTCCGCTACAGAACCGGCAAAGCGCCCCGCCGCTGGTTTCAGGGCGAGATCCGCTATCGCGCCTTCCCCTGCCCGAATGTCGAGCCGGTTTTCGAGTCGATTTTGTCGAGGCTTGCAAAAAACTGCATGCCGGCCGGCCTCAATCTCGGCCTTGCAGACATCTCGCCGTCCATGTTCAGCTGCCCTCTGGGAGGGACGAAGAGCAGTATCATGGCCGGTGACGTTGCGGTCCTCTTCAGCGCCCTGATGGCGAAGGATCTGGGCTACGCCGCCACATTCGGGGACCATCTGCAGATCTTGCCTCGGGAGCACTCGTCGAACGACCTCTCGTTCGCCGAGTTCATCAGGCTCCACGGAGTAGGCTGGGGAAGCACTCAGGTGGCCGGCTCGGTGATGGAGCTGATAAAGCTGCTCGCCTCCAATCCTTCGATGCTCAGGCCCCGCACGCTCTTCTTTTTCTCCGACATGCAATTCCACCCGGCCGGAGGATCCACAACTCTCACCGGTTCCATCGCGAGCTTTTTCCTCCCTGGCAAGCCACCGCTCGTGGCTGCCATCGAAGCCTACCGGCAGATGATCGGTCCGGTTAAAGTAGTCCTCTGGAACCTTGCTTCCTACGACAACGCCCCGGCTCCGGCTGGCATGGAAGACGTGATCATGCTTTCCGGATTCGATGTCAACACGTTCAGACTCCTTGTTAAGGACAGCAAACAGCCGATCCTGCCGCCCCATCGTCCGGACTGGACAGGCAGGAGAAAAGATCAGACATCCTGCAGGTGGTTCGCTCTTTCTGAGACGGTGAACTTGGATTAAAATACCAGTTCTGGTTAGACACATGCATAAACCACTACTGGGCGTCACGATTCTTCTGGCATTGACAATGCCTCCGGCTCTGGCCGGAGGCGAAGAGGAGTACCAGAAAGGTCTTGCCGCTTACAAGGCGAGAAGCTACCGGACCGCCGCCAAACACTTCGAAGACTCCCTGGCAGGCGGCAACGGCGCCGCCGAAGTCTATATCTATATGGCTCATTCATACGCAGCCTCCGGCGACATCAAGAAAGCCGTCCAGATCTATCGCGACACAGCCAGGATTTTCGCCGGTCTCCCGGCAGAAACCATGGCCAAGAAGTGTATCGCCCGGCTCGATCCTCAAAACCGGATCCCGGCGAAGATATCCGAAGAGGAGCGGAAAGAGGCGGAAAAGCAGAAGCCCAAACTCAGCTTCATCCACCGGGTCAATATCATCGCCCCTACCATACCAGGTCACCAGCCGGTGAGCCCTTCCACCGTCGGCAAAGTGAAACAGGTAATAGCCAGGCTGCCCAGGTGGGTCTATCTCATCGCCGACCAGGTCAACGCCACGATCAATATCGGTCCCAATTTCACCGATCGCTGGCCCGAGACCCTGCAAGGCTCGACGCCGGGCATGGAGCACGAGCGCATGGCCGATGCCCTGGCAAGGACTTATGGAAATGACATCTATCTTTTCGAGCGCCCGACAATAGATGGAACCACCAGGCTCGGTCCCATAGTGGACTATGATGCTCTGGCCCGGGAAGTCATCTATCAGGTGAGCCATATCATAGACTCCGGTCTGGGGATCATGGAGGACAAGCGATTCCGCGCCGAATACGACCTGGACAAGAAGGCCATTCCTCCCGAGAAAGAAGGAGAGCTGCGTTATTACCTGCAGGCTGACTATGTCGGCTCCGGCGAGGTGATTGCCTCGGTAATCGCCAACGTGCTAGGCAACCCGGGCAATAGCAAAGTCGAGGAGAATTTTCCCAGGGCGGCAGCCTGGGTGCGAAAACGAGTGGCAACAGCAAGCGCCGCCGCAACCTCCATCGCCAAGCGAAATCCCAGCAAGACCGAGGTCAAGACTTTCACGCAGCAGAAAGACGAGCCCGAGAAAAAAGAGCCCGCAGCCCCGGCGGATGTCATCCCCGATGAAGAGCACGTTCCGTACTGGAAGGACCTCAGCGGTAAGCCGATGGTGAATGCGCTTATAAACGCCAGACGCATACCGGTGATGATCGACACCGGAGCTTTTCGTACTGTCATCGGCGTCAACCATCTCAAGACGCTGGGTCTCCCGTTACCCGAAGGGAAGTCAATCCCGGTTCTCTACGGCGCAGCCGGAGCTGTCAAAGGCTGGAAGAAAAACTATGAAATTGCAATCGGCAAGATCAAGCGAACTACCGAAGTAACCGTGCTTGACGATCACGAGAGAACAATTTGCATCGGCCAGCCATTCCTGAGGGGAATGCACTACCGCGTCGATCCCAAGAGAAACTATATCCATTTCGTCAAAGACAGCAAAACGATTGAGAAGCAGGTCTCCGTGGATTCAATCGAGATTCCATTTCGAATGTCGAATGACAATATCATCGTGCAGGCAAAAATCAACGGGCATCTCATCGAGATGAACTTCGACACCGGAGCGCCGATGATTCTAATTGATACTTCTGACGCGAAAAAGATCGGTCTTCACAAGATCCAGCCACTGGCAATCACGAACCTGGGAGGACATGGTAGCGGACATATGAGATATTATGTCTACAACCTCAGCAGGGTGGAGCTCGGGTCTATGCTCAAGACAGACTTGAAAGGCTTCGTACCCGCAAATGGAGGAGTTGGTTCGGTACTTGGACAGTCATTCTTCGGCACGAAGACTTATGTTATCGACAACCATAAAAATGTCATCCGCTTTTCTCGCTAGCAGGCGTTTGTGCGTTTGCAAATCCGGGGATCTGAGCATATACATATCATGAATCCCGACAACAAACGAGAGACCCTCAGCGACAGGCTCAAGCGTGCTGGCGTGACCACCATAGCAGGCCAGATCCAGGCGGACGGCTCCGGGTCGGAAGTAGTGTCCATGCTCCAGGGCGAATTGAGGGACAAGCCGATCTCCTGGCTCATCCAGGCGGCCCAGCACTACGAGGCCACCGGCCATCTCCTGATCGGCAACCCGGCCTGTACGGTCAATGTCCAGTTCGGTCTGGGAAAGCCCCTGCACGCCTATTCTCCTTTCGGTCAGGGTGTGGCCGTGGTTATCGATCTTTTCAACTGGAAAGACGGCAGGGTCCGCTTCGAGGAAGGCAAACAGCCGGAAGCCGCCAGTATCCAGGACACAGCCGAAGAGATCCTGCGTCAGGGCAACAGCTTTATGGAGGACCTGTTCTTCCTGGAGCAGAACGCCATCTCGGAGGTGTCCTTCCTGCTTCGCCCGCCAGGCAAGCTGGCACCGGGAGAGCTGGAAGCCAGGCTGGCCCGCGGTGCCTCTATCGATCCCCGTGCTCAGACCGAGTTTTACGGCAATATCTATGGCACCCTCAACCTCAAGGATATAGCCGAGCGCATGGGTCTGCGCCACGATCAGTGGGTAACCATGGCCGCCAATCTCCTCAGACTGGGCTTATTGCTCGCCCCGGACGGGCGCAGCCTCAAGATTCCCGATCGTGACACTATAGAGGTCCCGATGCCGGTGATGCCGACAACCGGTGCCGAGACCCTGCCGCTCTCGATGCCCCTGCCGCCACCGCCACCGGCAGCCAGATCGAACGATGCGCCAACGCCACCGGTAATCGGCTGGGGAGCCATCGAATTCCAGACGGCTTCAGCGCCGGCTCCGGCTTCAACACAAGAGCAGCCGCAGAGCGCGAGCCCGGGCCTGATCATGCTGGGCACTCCCGCAAACTCAATCGAGCTCGAGCCGGCAAGGGCCAATGCTGTCTGGCGAATCCTGAATAATCCCGATACAGGCATCCTCACTTTCGAGGTCTTCCAGTTCTTTCTCGAACGGGAATTCGCCAGGGCCAGACGTTTCGGCACCATGCTCGCCCTCATCACTCTCTGTGTCAAACCGGACACCCCGGATGGCTCCATGCCCGCCGAAGCTCTGGCAATGCTCACCGGAGCCGTCAGCTCTATCAAACGAGACGTCGACATGCTGGGGCATTTCGGCAACCGTGCTTTCGGTCTGCTCCTGCCCAATATCGAGAGCAGCCAGGCATGCAACCTTGCCGACCGGATCTCGGCGGATCTGCCGGGGCTGGCGCCGGATCTGGCGCGATACAGACCCTCCCTTTATTTCGGAATAGCCTCGGTGCCTCAGGACGGCACCGACCTGGCGAGCCTGGTGAGCGCCGCTCAGAAAGCGATGATCGCCGCAGCCGACCGTAATGTCCTGAGGCTTCAAGCCTGCGAGCTGACCTGATTCTTCCGGCTTATTGCCTGGAATAGCTCTCTGCCATGCGTCTTATCTCCGCCTTCTCCTGCTCCACCAGAGCTGAAGGCGATACTATCCGGGCGGCGCTGCCGAAAGATCTGATCCAGGCGATGAATTCTCTTGGATCGGATAGCCTGATCCGGAACTCCACATCCCCCGTCCCGTCCCTGGCAGGCTCCACCACTCCACGAGGATGACGCTTTCTCGCCTCGAGAATGTACGGTGCCAGACGGCGATCGAATCGTGCCACCACTGGCGGTTTGGTCTCAGCCTCCTCGGCTTCCGCCATGGAATGGGGAAAAGTCATGCCCCAGCCGCAGCTCATCAGGTAGATCGCCTCACTGGTGTCATCGGCGGCCCTGTCATTGACAGGCAGATCGAGAGAGGGCGCTATGCTCAAGATGCGATCGATCCGCAGAGCCCGGTAGGAGCGCTCCGGCATTCGCTTGAAGATGCAGTACCAGCCGCGCTCGTGAAAAACCATGCTGAGCGGGTAGCCTCTCATCGCCTCCTCCTCTTTGAGACGCGGTGTCTTGTAGACCAGCCCCAGGGGCTGCCGCTCTCTAATCGCCTGGTAGAGAGCCCCGGAGTGCGCCTCGTATTTCTCGTCCTTCGCCAGAATATTCCGCTGCCTGACAGTACGCAGGAAGACCGAGGAGCCGCTCTCCGGTCTCAGCCCGGAGAGGCGCTGCAGCACAAGGGAGGACTCGGGATCATCCAGACGGACGGCGAGAAGATGCAGGGCATCGAGAACGGCATCGAGCTCGCCCGGAGAAAGGGTGGCCATGCCCTCGAGAACATAGCCGGACCGAAGACGGCCGCCCCCCGGAAGAAGCCCGTAATCCTTCTTGAGTGAGTCGATATCTTTAGTCAGGGTACGCTCGCTCACCTCGAGACCCAGCTCGATCAGCCTCTCTCGCAAGCGGCTCAGAGTGATTCCTGGATTGGAGGCGATGAGCTTGATTATCGCCCCGGTTCGCCTGAGCTTCGATGACATGCCCGGAATTGTAATATAATCCAGACCCGGAGGATAGCCGTGCCGCCTGAACTCGAGCCCGAAGATGATAAGAACTCCGGTCCGCAAGGTCCGGTGGTCTGGATGAGCCTGGCTTTCGCCTTGCTTCTCATTCCTGTGGTCTTCTGGTGGCCGAGTTTTGCATCGGATACGCTTTTCTGGGACGAGCGCACGGTCGAGACCGTCACTTTCTCGGCCATGGCGGTCCTGCTTTCGGTGATGCTGGTTTTCAAAACCAGACAGAACGAGACCGAGAGCGATGTTCCGGTGCAGAGAAAGTTCGAGCGAGACAATTCCATCCTGGTGGACTCCGGTCTCATCCTCATCCTCCTGTCCCTGGCGCTTTCAGCCAACCGGGTCGTATGGAGCCTACCCCGGGAGCTTTATTTCGGCACCACATTCCTTGCATCTTCCGTTTATCTGGCGGCGGTGATCCGCTCTCTCGCCAGGGAGAAAAGACCGTTCCATTATGTCTTCCTGATGGTAGGCATAACCATGGTCTCGATAGTGCTCTGGCGCTATCTCTCCGGTGCCGCCTCCCTCAGTGGTGGCTGAGCTATAATCTCTTTTCGGAATGCGAAAGGCTTGCAAAGCCCTTGATAAGGATTCAGCAATGAAAAAACTGAGACCGGGATCCACTATTGTCTTGAGTACCGCTATTATAGTTGCTGGCGTCGTGAGCGCTGCTTTCACCGCTGCCAGGGCAGGCGAGGTCTCAGCTTCCGACTCGGAAGGCGTAGCACTTACTGTCTATAACCAGAACTTCGGGCTGGTGAAAGACATCCGCAAAGTCGATCTGAAAAACGGGATAAACTATCTGCGCTTCGAAGATGTAGCCGCAGCGATAGATCCGACCACGGTCAATTTCATGTCTCTCACCGCACCGAATTCGGTGGTGGTCCGCGAGCAGAATTACCAGTACGACGTCATGGACCCCACCACCATCCTCTCGAAATCGGTGGGCAAGACCGTCACTTTCAGACAGTATCTACCCGGAGGCGGAGAGCGAGCCCTCACCGGCACCCTCCTCAATCCGCCCCGGGTCTCGGTGGTGGACACCTCAGGCAATGTCCAGAATCGCAGTGTCGGAATGGTTTTGAAAACCGACGCCGGGGTGGTTCTCAATCCAGCCGGCCAGGCTGAGCTCGACTCCCTGCCCGGGGGTCTCGTCTCCAGACCGTCTCTTCTCTGGAAGCTGGAAACCAGCAAAGAAGGCGAGCACCGCACCGAGATCAGCTACCAGACAAAGGGTCTCAACTGGCACTGCGACTATGTGGCCATCGCCAACAAGGACGACAGCAAAGCCGACCTGACGAGCTGGGTGACCATCGACAACAAATCCGGGGCCGACTATAAGAACGCCTCTCTCAAGCTGCTTGCCGGGGACGTCCATAAAGTCCAGGATATCCAGACCTTGAGACAGAGATCAATGGTCAGGGGAAGCCTCTCCAAAGCAGCGGCGCCTCAATTCACCGAGAGAGCCTTCGCCGAGTACCATCTCTACAGCCTCACCGGAACCACCTCGGTCAATAACAACGAGACCAAGCAGATGAGCCTCTTCAACGCCAACGACGTGCCGGTGAAAAAGCTATTCGTGTTCGAGCCCCAGTCCTCAGGCCATGTGCCTTACCGCTCGGGGGGCAATGCCGCCAACAAGGTAAACGTCAAGCTCGAGGTGGCCAACACAAAGAAGAACAACCTGGGAATACCTCTTCCCAAGGGCAAAGTCCGGGTCTATAAGCGGGACGACGACGGCGCCCTGCAATTCGTGGGCGAAGATCTAATCGACCATACCCCCAGGGACGAGAAAGTCAGGCTGTACATAGGCGACGCTTTCGATCTGGTTGGGGAGCGCAAGCAGCTCAGCATGGAGCGCCCCAACACCCGGACTCAGAAGATGACCGTGGAGATAAGCCTTCGCAATCACAAAGACGAGGCAGTCTCCATCACCGCCATCGAGCATGCTTACGGCGACTGGAAAATCGAGGAGAGCAGCCACCAGTACGCTAAAAAAGACTCGCATACCTTCGAGTTTGCCGTTCCCGTGCCTGCCGGAGGTGAAGTGAAAATCAACTACACAATCCGGATTCGTTATTGAGCCCCTGATTTAGAATTACAAGAGAAATCTAATAATTCCCTGAGCGGATTCAGATATATTACTTGGAATCTGCTTCAGGCAGGCAAATCGTAAGCTCGAACAGGATTCAGGAGCCCAGGGCAGGAGCCCCGGCAAGCGCCCCAGGCTCCGTGGGATCAATAGTGGTAGGTTATGAACGAAAACGGTGATCATATGGACGAGCGTGCAGGCGATCAGGATACGCCTCATATCTTCAACGGCGGCAGGCTGGCGGGTCACCAGCCGGTAGGCGGCAACGGGGAGAAGGCGCCGAGACAGTCTTCAGTGAGAAAGGCACTTTCGGTCTGGATCATCCCCTTCACCAGGTTCCACAAAATCCCGGTATTCAGGAGAGTCTGGCTCTACCTGGCGGTGATGACGGTCTACACAATCATCGTTTACTGGATCGCCGAAGAAGGGAAGTGGATGAATGTTTTCAAGGAAGCCACCAATGTCGCCTATCTGAGCGCCATCTTCGGACTTCTCCTCGTCTTCCGTACGAACTCGGCATACGAGCGCTGGTGGGAAGGCCGGCGCCTCTGGGGTCAGCTGGTCAACGACTCGCGTAATATCTGCCTGAAAGTCAGATCCTATGTAGACGTCCCCAATAGCGAAAAAGTGCTCATGGGAGAGCTGGTGGTCTCTTTCTGCTACGCCCTCAAGCACCACCTGCGCGACACCAGACCCACCAAGGACCTCCCCGGGATCGAGCCGATCGCCACCATACCGGCCGGCAAGCACCTGCCTGCCCTGGTCACCGGCAAAGTCTTCGGCATGCTTCAAGACTGGGTCGAGCAGGGTCAGATCAACGACTTCAAATTGATGCTCATCGATCAGCATGTCCGCGCTTTCATGGACATCTGCGGAGCCTGCGAGCGGATCAAGAACACTCCCCTGGCAGTCTCTTACCGGGCCTTCATGCGTCAGGGCATCGGTCTCAACCTGCTTATCATCCCCTGGTATGTGATACCGCAGCTGGGGCTGCTCTGGAGCATGCCGGTGGTTCTGATCAGCTCTTACTTCCTGATCGGTCTCGAGCTGATTGCAGAAGACATCGAAGAGCCCTTCGGCGAGGACGGCGACGACCTGCCTCTCGATTCCATTTGCAATAACATCCAGAAATCGGTTAGTCAAATCCTGCCGGTGGACAGCAAGCAAAAATTCACCAGCTCTATAAAGCTTCCCGATTTCGATCCCCTCAAATATACGACCTCGGTCAAGACACTGCCTGCCGATCCGCTAAGAGACGAAGATCTCTGAGGCTCAGATCACCAGAAGGGCTTTGTCCGTGACGAAGTAATAGACACTGTCCAGGACAAGGACCAGGCCCATGAGGAAGATGATCACCGCCATCAGGCGGTGACCCCATTTCATGATCGGACCTTTGACACGCTCGATGATCGACTGGCTGGCCTCTTTCTTGACGATGAAAGCGCCCAGCAGAAAGAGAGAGGGGGAGACTCGCACCAGGGAATAAGCCAGGCAGCTCAGGACCACGGTGAGGAAGCTGGCGTCGCTTTTCACCAGGACATCGGCGAGCCCCAGGAGAGGCACATTGGTAGGCAGGTCCGTGGCAGTGAAAAGAATCCCGATGACAAAGGCCACCACCGGATTGACCTCGAACTTGATGGGCGAGGCAGCCAATACCTCGCTGCCGGCGGCATGCTTGAAATAACGATAGCCGGCATAGCCGAGAGCGACTCCCACGAGAAGCTGGAACGCGAAATAGAGACCCTGGGGGTGCGAGAAGAGGGTGTCCAGCTCCCTGATCAGACCGAAAGCTAGAAATAGTCCGCTGGCGAAAGTGACCAGCACGATGCCGGCTATGAAAAAGAGCAGGTTGAGAATCGGCCGTGCCGTGGTCAAGAGATAGAGAGCCACGGACAGGGTCACGGGATCCATGCAGTCCGTTGCCGATAGACCTATGGCCGAGAGGAGAAGCTTGATCATCAACTTTTACTTGCCCCGTGGGCTTCCTGTTCCCTGTACTTACCCGGCGCTTTAGATTATCAGGCACTGGGCTGCTCCCTGCCAGGCTGGCGGGACGGAAAAACCGCGCCTGGCCGTCAACGGCACCCTGATGAGAGGGTCAGAGCTCCACCCCGATCGCTCAGATCACCGAATATGGTGGCGGGCGCCGATTAATCGGCGGCCGCCCCTGGAAGCGGCGCTTCAGGAGATCATCAGGCCCTGGAAAGCTCCGCCAGAGTCTTGCTGGCGCTTGCCGAGACGAAGACGTTCTCGTCATCGGCCAGGACTTTGAGGATACGCTCCGGCAAGCTGCGGTTTTCGGAAAGGCCCAGACGCACATCGTCGCTGGGATCGCGCGCGAGCTTCTCGAGAATCGCCTCGGTGACATTGGCATTTTCGCAAACGCTCAGGCGCACCTCGGCGCTCTGGTCACCGGCGAGCTTCTCCAGGAGACTGCCTGAAATCTTGCTGTTCTCGGCAAGCCGTCGTCTCACATTGCTGTCGGCGTCCAGGGCCAGCTGCTCAAGGACGACAGCAGCGGTATGGGGATTACCTGCCAGAACCAGCCTGATATGCGTCTCCTCGTTACTACCTTCCGGAGAGGCAGTCTCCCTGTGCAACTCGTGGATTGCCTTGACCAGGACCGAGACGGTCTGGGCAGTAATGGGCTTGGCCAGATAATAGTTCATTTTGAGCTTGAGGGCTTCCATGACGTCCTCGTCTCTCTGGGAGACGGTGAGCAGGACCACCGGTATCTTCCTCAGCTCGGCGTCCTCCTTGATGTCAGCCAGGACCTCGTGGCCGTTCTTCCGGGGCATGTTCAGATCGAGCAGAATCAGGTCGGGCAGGGTATTCTCTTTCTTGGCCTTGCCCAGGTACTCCATGGCCTCCTCGCCGTCATTGACGACGCTCAGGTCATAGGAGAGATCGGAGCGCTTCAGGGCTTCCTCGGTGAGTCGTATGTCCGAAGGCGTGTCTTCCACCAGCAATATCGCTATCTTGTCACTCATCTTTCTACTCCTTCTCTTACCGCAGGCAGGGAGAACAAAAAAATCGATCCTTCGCCGAGTTCCGACTCCACCGAGATGGTGCCGCCATGAGAGGTGACTATCCTCTTGCAGATGGCCAGGCCCATTCCTGTACCAGAATACTGTGTTTTACCATGCAACCGTGCAAACATATCAAAGATCCTGTCCGAATACCTTGGATCCATCCCGATACCGTTGTCACGAACGGAAAAAAGCCACATGTCGCCGCTCCTGTCGGCATCGATGAAAATTTGCGGCTTTTTATCGCTCCGGTACTTGAGAGCGTTGCTTATCAGGTTCTGGAAAAGCTGGACGAGCTGGGATCGCTCCACCGCCACCTCGGGCAGGTCACCTATCTCGAAAGAAGCCCCGCTCTCGCTTATGGCCAGCCTGAGATTGGCTAGAACATCCACCACCACGGCATTGCAGTTGGTGGAGTGCCCCTCGGAGCCCTCGCTGCTTATATGAGAATGGGTGAGAACCGCTTGAATCAACTCCTGCATTCGCCTGGTGCCGTCGAGAATATACTCGATGAACTCCTCGGAGTCCCGGTCGAGCTTGCCCCTGGTGTTTTCGGCGAGGAGATTGGCGAAACCCTGCACCGCTCGTAATGGCTCCTGCAGATCGTGGGAAGCGACCTTGGCGAACTGGCGCAGCTCCTCGTTGCTGGTGGTGAGCTTCTCAGTGCGATCTTCCACGAGACGCTCGAGGTCTTCGTTCAGCCTCTTGCTCTCGCTGATATCTTTGACGAAAGCGCAATAAAGATAATCATCGTCCTCGCGGATCTTGAATATGCCGATCTCGATGGGGAACTCGGTCCCGTCCCTGTGGACAGCCGCCAGCTCGTAAGTGGCCCGGAGAAGATTCTTGCCTTCCTCCTCGAAATTCCCTTCGATACGGCGGGCGTACTGGCGCCGGAAGTGCTTGGGGACAATGGTGGCAAGCGCCTTTCCCAGCACATCTTCCTTCTTCCAGCCGAAAGTCTTTTCAGCCTGTTTGTTCCAGTCGGTGATCCGCCACTGGGCATCCACTGAAATGAAGGCATCATAGGAATTCTCGAGAATGATCCGCAAACGTTTCTCGCTGCGGCGCAGGGCTCTCTCGATGGCATGATGCTCCATGGCGAATTGCAGGCGCCGGAAAACAGCCTCGTTGCTGGCCACTCCCCGCAGGAGATAACCGTCCGAGCCGCTCTCCACCGCCTGCAAAGCCAGATCCTGCTCGCTTATGCCAGTCAGGGTAACAATCGGCACATCCGGAGCCAGAGAGCGGATCGCATAGAAGGTATCGAGCCCGGAGCTGTCGGCAAGCATGAGGTCAAGGAGGATCACATCCACCCTGACACCGTTGAGTATTTCTGAAGCTTGCTCGAGATTGGAGGCGGGCTCCACCATCAGACCGCGCTCGGATAGACTGCGGCTGATAGAGTCGAGCAGAGTCGGACTGTCTTCTACAATAAGAACACGCATCTTCTGTAATTATCCACCGGCGTTATATTAGCACAGGGAGCTGATCATGGCTGCGGCTCGGGAGGACAGCCCGGGGTCTCTTCTGGAAATCCGCTCCAGAAGCCGGGAAGCGGTCTTGACCGCGGTAGCCGGAAGCGGAACGACAATGCTTTCGAGAGACTCAAGAAGAGCCTCCCCGTTCAAAGCCTCCTGGCGGTCCATGAGATCGAGGTTCTTGATAGCGAAGGAAACCGCAGCCGGGCAGGCTCCGCCGGTAAGCCCGGCATAAGAGCAGAGCCTATCCAGGCGCTCCCGAGAAGAAGGCTCGAGACCGTCATGCAGGCGAACATAAAAGGACGCCTGAAGGCAAGTTATCGGCAGTGCCAGGGCAGACAGGCAGGCCGCAAGAAGAGGCTCTCTTGCCAGGAGCCCTTCCCGGCAGAGCTCGATCATCACCGGGACCCAGGCACGTGGCAGCTTTAGCCCGGGGTCGCACGTCTCCCGGGAAAAGAGTTTCCAGAGATCCTCCTCCAGCAAGTCAGGCTCGGCAAGGCAGAGACCTTTCAGCTCTCCGGGCTCGACACTGGCGATCAAGGCACGAACATAGGCTGGCCCCGCAGGTTTCGGGCATGCCGAGGCACGAACGAGATAACGGACTTCGCTCCACCAGCGGGAAGACTGACCGAGGAGCACTTCACCGAGTCCTGCAAGACAGGGCGGTTTCAGGTCGCAGAGAAAATCGAGATCTGCCTTGTCTAAGTATGCGAACTCGAAGCTAAGGCTTTCGATCTGGTCGAGAGAAGCGGTAGCCAGGGTAGCAAGCAGAGCGCACTTGCTCTTGCGGGCCTCGGTTTTGAGCTCGTCGAGATCGGCGAGCCGCGACCGAACCAGACGGCGGAACCACATCACCGCCGTCGGCGAAACCACCGAGCCCTCCTCCTCGTTGAGCCCGGCGAGATAGAGCCGGGTCCCATCCAGATCCCCCGCCTGAATGAGCTCATTGAGCCCGGTCAGGAGCTCCCGCGTTTCTATATGCGAAAGGCTCATGATCAGGGCTGCTTGTTGATCATAAAGGTAGCGAACTCGCTGAAAAATTCGCGCAGCGACTCTCTGTGCGGTTCGAGCTCCGGCACCGCATTCAGTGCTTTATCCATTATTCTCACCCAGGCATCCCGCTCCGCCTGCCCGATCGGGAATGGCATATGTCTTGCTCGCATTCTGGGATGGCCGCGCTGATCGCTATAGGTGGTGGGGCCGCCGGTACGCTGGATGAGAAACAGCGCCAGACGCTCCCTGGGACCGGTGAGATCCTCGGGATAGAGCGGGCGCAGGATGAAGTCCTCCTCCACCCCGGCATAGAACTCATCCACCAGCTTGTAGAACGGCTCGGCGCCGCCTACCTCTTTGAAAATAATCGAAATCGGATCCATGGGGAGATTATATACGGACAATCAACGGCCCCGATGCCGGCCGCCCTTGTTTCGCGAGCCGTTGCCGTCGAAAGATCGCGCCTCCCTGCCAGCCTGAGCGCCCCGGCGTCCCTTTCCGGCGCCCTCGGTCCGGGCTCCCCCGAAAGCTCTGCGCTCGTTTCGGCTCGATTGCAAGCCGGCTCCGCTCGCAGGGCCATCTCCACGGCTGCCCCGGCGCCCGAAACGCCCTGCCTGAGCCGCTTCTCCGGCGCCTTCAACTTGACCGCCCCGGCGCCCGAAACGTCCTGCCTGCGCTGCTTCTCCGGCGCCTTCAACTTGACCGCCCCGGCGCCCGAAACGTCCTGCCTGCGCTGCTTCTCCGGCGCCTTCAACTTGACCGCCCCGGCGCCCGAAACGTCCTCCCTCACCAGTCTGGTTGCCGAGCTGGGCCGGCGTCTGAGCCTGCCCCGCTGCCTGGCCGGGAACCGGCTGCGTAACAGGCTGCGTAACTGGCTGCATAACTGGCTGGGCGGCCGCCTGCCTGGCAGCTTGATTGGCTTGATATTGAGCCTGTCTCTGCTGCTGATAATTCAGGGAGTTCTGGTAAGCCTCTTGCTGAAACTGCAGAGCGCTTTGCTGGGCGGAGTTCTGATAGTTGAGCCGATTGGTCTGGACCACCTGTTGCTGAACGGCATACTGGCTGTAGAGGGCGCTGGCGTTGGCGGGATTGACATAGACCGGGTATCCGTTGGGACCGACATAATAGAGCGAGCCCGGATTGCCCGGATAGACTGGGGTTCCGTAGGGAACACCATACTGAGAGCTCACCATGGCCGTACCCAGAGCCGCTCCAGCGGCCGCTCCAAGCGCCGTACCCAGGACTCCGCCCCCGCGGCGCCCTTTCTTCTGGCTATCAGGCTGACTCTGGGTCTGAGCCGGCGGGCTCGACTGGGACCAGGTCAGCCGAGTGTCGTAGATGGGCACAGCCTGGCCGCTCTGGGACTGGTACCAGTAATGCCCGGCAGTGTCGGCATAGACTGGCACCTCGGTGGCGCTGGCAGCGACGCCCGGAGGGGGCAGCGGAACCAGGGAGCCATCCCGGGCGACCACCATCTGGCTGCCGTCCGGATTGCTCCTTACCTGGAACACGACCATGGATACCTGGACACTCCCCTGCATCGGAGGCGAGCTTCCCGTGGGGCTCTGGGCTCCGGCCGGCAGCCAGGCCAGGAGGGCGGCTGCCACCAGGAATTTGCCGATTTTAGCTTTCGCATGCATGATCATCTCTCCAGGGCGATTCTGCTTACTGGTCATATACCTTTGAGGCGCCCCGAAGTTGCGCTCTGACAGGCGAGATTTAATTGAAAAACCCGTGTCAAGATGTTTACCTTGCTTGAAAATGGAAAAAATCAAATCCGGATTCACAGCACGCTTGATTGTCGGCAGCCTCCTGGCCTCCGCTCTGGCCTCGACGGTAAGCGCCCGGGCCTACGGCTATCAGGCATCGCCCAAGTATGCCCCGGATCGAAAAGTCGACATCGAGCATCTGGCTCTGGACCTGACGCCCGATTTCAATAAGCGCAGCATCGCCGGCAGCATGACCATGACGCTCAAAGCCCTGGGGAAGCCGCTTGAAGTGCTCGAGCTCGACGCTGCCTATCTGGATATCGCCGCCGTCGACTGCGATCGCGCCCTGGCCGGCTACCAGGCCGATGACGAGAAACTCACCGTCACCCTGGCGGAGCCTCTCCCGGCAGGCGAATCGGCAAAGCTCACCGTGCGATACAGCGGCCGTCCGAGAAGAGGTCTCTATTTCAGAAGCCCGTCAAACGGCTATCCGGAAGCCGAGACACATCTATACACTCAAGGCGAGATGATCGAGGCGAGGCACTGGTTCCCCTGCTACGACTATCCCAACGCCAAGTTCACCTCCGAGATCACCTGTCATGTGCCTGCCGGAATGACAGTCCTCAGCAACGGCAGAAAGGTCGCAAGCAAGACCGACAGCCGGGGACTAACTGCTGTCACCTATAAACAAGACTCTCCCCATGTCAGCTATCTGATGAGCCTGGTGGCAGGCAAATTCCACACGATCGAAAGCAAAGCCGGCACCATTCCCCTGGCATTCCACACCCTGAAGGGAGACGAGAGAGAAGCGCCTTCGGCTTTCGCTCCCACAGCCGATGCCATGGACTACCTTCAGAAAGAGATCGGTATCGCCTACCCCTGGGGGAGCTACGGCCAGGTCGTAGTAAGAGACTACTATTACACCGGGATGGAGAACACATCGCTCACGACCCTGTCCGATTCGGTGCTCTACAGCCCCGAATGCGAGAACCTTTTTGCCTGGGGTGGGCTCTACTCGCCGGACGGCTCTTATAGAAGCGAGCCTGTGGTGGTGCACGAGCTCGCCCACCAGTGGTTCGGAGACCTGGTCACCTGCAAGGACTGGAGCCATGCCTGGCTCAATGAAGGCTTCGCCACCTATTATTCGCTCCTCTATGCCGGTCACGCCCACGGCAGGGACGACATGATCTACGGGCTCTATCAAAATCTCAGATATGTCCTGGAGCGCGATGACGGGAGCCGTCCCGTGGTCGACCGTCACTACGATCACCCCTACGAGCAATTCGATCATCGTGCCTATGCCAAGGCTGCCCTGATTCTTCATATGCTCAGAAGCCAGCTCGGAGAGGACCTTTTTCGCCGGTGCGTTAAAACCTATCTGGAACGTCACCGATTCCGGTCGGTGGTCAGCGAGGATTTCAACCGCATACTCGAAGAGCTGTCCGGACGCTCCTACGATCGATTCTTCGATCAATGGCTCTACAAGCCGGGTCAACCCGAGCTCGACGTCCAGTATTCCTGGGACGAGAAGTCCGGTCTCGCCCGTGTGAGTATCAACCAGAGACCGTCCCGGCCGGAGCGAGACGGCAGCAAGCCATACTGGCAGCAAACGGGGCGCCACCGCCGGGGAGGCGACGGCGCCCAGGTCCAGGCGCAAATTCAGACAACCGGACCACCGGCGTTTCATTTCCCCCTTCTGCTCCGCTTCAAATCCGGAGATACCACCATCGACCATCCGGTGGAAGTGAAGGAAGGCGAAGAAGACTTCTATGTAAAGCTGGATAAAGCACCGGATATAGTGCGTATCGATCCGGATCTGACATTGCTTGCCAGGATCAATTTCCAGCCTCCCGCTGAGATGCTCATAAAACAGCTCCAGGACAGAAGCGATACGGCAGGAAGGATTCTAGCCGCCGAGAGGCTCGACCGCCTCGATAACGAGAAGACCATCGAAGCCCTCAAGACCTGCCTTCAGAACGACGAATTCTATGGTGTGCGGGTGACTGCAGCCCGGACCCTGAGGCGGATCCACAGTCCGGAGGCCCTGTCCGTCCTCTGCCAGAGCCTGGCTCAAAAAGACGCCCGGGCGAGAAACGCAGTGGTGGATGCAATCGGTTATTTCTTCAGTCCCCTTGCCGAGTCTACACTGGTGGCTCATGTATCAAAAGAGAGAAATCCCGCCATTACCGCAACCGCTCTAAGGGCCCTGGGTCCCTTTCACAGCCGCAGCGTCCGAGACTTGCTCCTCGGCTCCCTGAGCCGCCCGTCCTATCGAAACATGATTGCTGTTGGGGCTCTCAAAGCGATCCGCTCCCAGGACGATCCTGCATATAAGGATGCCATCGTCAGGGCAATCGAGAGCCGCTCGCGGGATTTCGAGGCTCATGGTATGGGCACGGCGCTCTCGACCCTGGCCTTTATCTCCCGTAACGAAAAAGACAGGAGCGCCATAAGAAATCTCCTGGCCCGCTATCTCGATTCGCCGAGACAATCACTGAGGCTGAGCGCCATAAACGCTCTGGGCGAGCTGGAGGAGCATAGCGCCATCGCCATGCTCGATACATTCGCCCAGGCGTCCCGGGACACACCGGAGACAGAGGCAGCGCGACGGGCGATCGCCAGGCTGCGATCGGCCGGCAAACCGGCGGACAACCTCAAGGACCTGCGGGACGAGGTCATCGAATTGCAGAAGAGCCAGCGAGATCTCAAGAAAGATCTGGATGCCCTGAAGAAACAGCTCGATAAGAAAGCCGAGAGAAGAGAGCAGCGGGGCGGCAAATAATTGCTCCAGAAGGTGCTTGCCGCCCCTTGTCAGGAGCCCGAAACCCCTACCAAAGCTTCAAAAAGAAAACCGGGGAACAATCGCCGGCGCATGCCTGTCTAATTCACCAGTTCGGAATTGCCCGGAATTCGAAATTGAAAGAAGAAGCGTCAGGAAGCCCGGTGGGCAGCCTGGAGCAGCACACAGCGTGTTTGTCGATCACTAAAAACAAAAGGAACAGGAAAATGAAACCCAGCAAGATGAGCCTCAGGAGAAGTCTTTTAGCCGCCACTTTGATCATCGGTCAAACATTCGCAATGCCATCGCTGGCAGTACTGGCAGCAGACTCCAGCGTGAGGCTCGCCGGCCAGGTAGTGGTAAGCGATCTGGCCAGTGCCGGCGGATTCACCAGCGAGAAACGTGCAGCCCAGGTCCAGGAGAATCTGGACAACGCCCTGGTGGCAAGCAGCGATAAGACACCATCAGCGGTGGGTATCGCCTATGTCAGCGGCATGCCCGTGATCACCCTGGGCGGCTATAATGTCGTCACCGTAGATAGCGCCAGCGCCCGCGCCCTCTCCACGACCCCGGCGCTTCTCGCTCAAAAGTGGGCGAACTCCCTGCGCGACGCCCTGAGAGATCAGTCCAGCATCAGCGCCTATGTGTCGCATCTCAACGGCGACTTCCAGTCGAGCGCACCACCGGTGACAGCACAAGCCCCGGCTCCCGCATCTATACCCTCTTATAACAGCTCGGCCACATTCCAGGCTCAGAGCCCGGCAGCACCTGTCTACGCGCAGGGACGGGTAGTCTACGCCCCCGCCGGGATGGTCATTCCGGCAACCCTCAAGACATCTGTCTCGAGCGAGCTGGCCAGAGCAGGCGACGTAATTCAGGCTGAAGTCAGCCAGGCGATTATTCTCGGCGACACCCAGATCCCTGTGGGCACCATCCTGCTCGGTCAGGTGAGCGACGCCGAGGCCGGCAAATTTCTCGGCCGCACCGGCAGCATGGCCATCACCTTCACCAGGCTGCGCACGCCCGACGGCATGGAAGCCCCGATAACCGCCCACATCATGGGCACGATAGACAAATATGCCACCACCGGCACCGAGGGCGACACTCTCAAAGGCGAGACCTGGAAAGGCAAAGTCGTCCAGGCCGGAGTCCGGAGCCTGGTGGGAGCCGGCACTGGAGCCGCCCTCGGCACAGCCGTCGGTGCAATCGCAAACGGTGGCAGAGGCGCCGGTCGCGGAGCCTGGTCCGGAACAGCCATCGGCGCCGGTGTCGGGCTAGCCCAGAGCCTGCTTCTCAGAAAGGGCTCCAACGTCACCGTCCCGAGCGGCACTCCTATCAAGCTGCAACTCGATTCGGCCCTGCAGATGGCGGCATCGCCGTCCACCATGCTCTCGGCACCCATCGCCTACGGCAGCATGTATCAATAGACCGGGTTTTTCCGAGCGGGAAAAGAGGGCAGCAATGCCCTCTTTTTTTCTCAATAATCGAGCTCATAGATTCTCAGGCTCGAACTCGCCTTGTGCAGCAGGGACTCCAGCTCAGGATCCAGGCGCGGGCAACGAGCAAGAGTGAGATTCTTTAGCTTCGGTCTGGAGACGAGCTCGAGTAGACAGGATGCATCGAATCGCTCGAGATTGTAAAAGCTAAGGCTCGTCAAAGAGAGCCTTCTCAATATCGAGCAAGGAGTCTTCGTTACCTCGAGCTCGTCGAGATGACGTAAGGCGAGCAAACCGCTGGTATCACCATCCTCGATACCGCTCGAGCCGATGCGCAGCCTCTTGAGACGGGGAAGCCCGGCCAGCCTCGAAAGAGAGGCGTCGCTCAGGTGTACGCACCGCCTCAGACTCACCTCCTCCAGGGTCTTGATCTGGCAGAGCATGGCAAGCCCGGAATCGTCCACGGCTGTATGGTTCAAATCAATGCTCTCGAGCCCGGGGAGGCTGGCTATCTCTCTGAGACAATCAGGGGTGATCCCGTCGCAACTGCTCAAAGTGAGAATCTTCAGACTTCTCAGCTTCTTGACGTAGGAAAAAGTCTTACTGTCCACATCGCACTCGAGGAGCTTGAGGGCGGAAAGAGGCAGACCGACTATGGTGCTGAGGGCATCACCATTGAGATCGTCGTGACGGAATTGCAGATAGTTGATGTCACGACGTCCCCTGAGAACCTCCACGGGGCTTCCCGATACATGTCCCTGCACCTGGAATCGTCCGGACCCTTTGACAGGCACAAGCATCGGTCTGACCTCCTCCAGTTTCGGAAACCGGTCATAGGCGGATGCGTCCTCACGGCTGCCGGTGACCTCGCCGGTCTCTCCTCTCTCGCCGGTGGGTTCGGCTGCCAAGAAAAAGACCGCGCAGACAACCAGAAAGAACAAACAGACACCGGCGACAATCCAGTTGCTGCCGGAAGGACTCTTTCCCTCTTCCGGGCTCTGCTCTATCTCTTCGGGAACTTGAACTTCCGGATCGACTGTGTCCAGCGCCCCGATAATCGCACCGAAAGAAGGGAATCGAAGTCCAGGCTCCTTCTCAAGGCATCGACTCACCATCGATACAAGGTCCTCCGGCAACGCCCCGGGAAAAGCCGATCGGAGGTCCGGAGCCGCTCTCTCGATCTGCATCATCAAAGTAGCGGCAGCCGATTCTCCGTGGAATGGCAACTTTCCGGAAAGCATCTGAAAAGCCAGACAGCCGAAGCTGTAAACATCCGACCTCTGATCGAGCTCCTGTCCCCGGGCGGCTTCCGGGCTCATGAAAGCCGGGGAGCCCAGGGCGCCTCCGGTCCTTGTCCGGGACAACTCCTCCCGGGACTCCGATTTGACGAATTTGGCGATGCCGAAATCGACGATTCGCGCCTCCTCATGCCCCGGCTCACCGGTAATCATGACATTGGCGGGTTTGACGTCACGGTGCAGGATGCCATGGCGATGACAGTGCTCCAGACCTTCGGCGATATCGATCAGGAGGGATCTAGCCCGGTCGGGATCGAGCCCGCCTTCATCCTCGATGATCGTATCCAGCGACCGACCCTGCGCCATCTCCATGGTGATGTAGAGCTGCCCGTTGTCCAGCTGGCCGAAGTCCAGGATCCTGACTATATTCCGGTGCTCGAGACTGGCCGCGGCCCGCGCTTCTTGCTGGAAGCGCAGGACCAGCTCCGGCGCCGGATCGGGATGGAGCAGCTTGATGGCAACGTCACGATGGAGAACCTGATCCCGGGCTTGAAAAATCGATCCCATAGCGCCGGCTCCGAGCCGGCGCACAACTTTGTATCGATCAGCGACTATCTCGTCAGCCTGCACATTACTCACCGAAGCACGAAGCAACCCTATACAATTATGCGCTATGGAAAAATCAGCCGACTTCTGCTTCCTGACAAGCAACCAGTACCCTTCTCTGGAGAGAGACTATCGACCGGCCCTTGCTGCCCTGGAAGCGATCGGTCGCTCCGCCTGCGTCCGGGTCTGGAATGATCGGCAGGTGGACTGGTCCCTCTACGATAATCTCGTCATCGCCTCCATCTGGGATTATCACACCGACCTGGCGAATTTCCGGGACTGGCTTTACCAGAGATCCCTGCAGACGAAAGTGATCAATTCAATCGATCTAGTCGAATGGAATCTCAACAAGCTCTATCTCGATAAGCTGGAAAAGGCCGGAGTGCCTGTAATTCCGACACTGTGGCTGGAGAGTCCCGATCTCTCAGCCTGTCCCTGGCGGAAAGTCGTGATCAAACCTGCGGTAGGAGCCGGTAGTTTCGGGATGAAAGCCTTCGACCTGAACAACGAGACGGAGGCTGCCGAATCCCATATCGCCGGGCTCGCGGATAGATGGCCGGCTATGATCCAGCCTGACCTTCCTTCGGTGAGCGCCGAGGGCGAGTTCGTCATGGTCTATTTCGACGGGCGATTCTCCCATGCCGCCCGGCGTCCCCTGGGCGGGCATCAGGCCTCGGTGGCCGACGAGATCGCGGCCGCCACACCTGTGGAGCCGGGAAAAGAGCATCTAGATATAGGAGGGAAGGTCATCGAATGCCTTCCCTCCAAACCTTGCTATGCCAGGATCGATCTCGTCCGGGACCTCGAAAACCGTTATGTGGTGCTCGAGGTGGAGCTCATCGAGCCCTCTCTCTTTCTGAAAGAGAGCCCGCAAGCAATTTCCGCCTATACAGCTAGCTTGTTAGCCGCCGCTCAGCAGCCGGCTCCGAATTTCTGAAAATCGGTGTATGAGATCTGGGTGTCGAAAGCCGCCTCGGGACCGGAAAAATCCTGGTGAGCCTGACGGATCTCATCGAAACGCAACCACATAGCCACCAGAATGGTCTGCTCCTCAACATCGGCGCTTTTCTCGAGAGCCTCGACGATCTCATGGCGCGAGATCATTTGATCCACTGGATTCGGTCTCATATCGAGAGAATCGAAATTGCGGACCGCATACTGGGAGACTGCGGCGTCGCTGATACTGTCTACAGAGTAGAGGATCCTGCCGAGAGACTCGGGTCCGATGAGATGGAGAGCTTCGAGAAGCTCGTCTTCGAGGCGATTGAACGAGCACTCGAGAATTCTCAAAAGGGTGGTGCTGTCATTACGGCTGGTCATCTCTATACTCCTTCGAGAAACGCTTATTCGGTGGGAATAGCAACGAGTATAGCAATGAACTCTTGACAACTTGCTTCTGTTTATAATCCCTTAAAGTGGCCGCCGGATATGGTGCCTTGAAAACCATCGATGCCACCTGATACGGTTCAATCACTCCATCACGTCGAGCATCCTCTCATATAGAGGATCATTGAGAAGGAGCCGGCGAGTCGAGACTTTCAGCCCCGGAAGCCTCTTCTCCAGGGCTTTGATCCCGGCAGGAGTTATCCTGTCGCAACCATTGACCTTGAGCCTCTTGAGGGTCTTGATACGGGAGAGCCTGAGCAGCCCGCTGTCATCCATTCTCTTGTTGTCGCAGAGATCAAGAGACTCCAGAGACAGGCGTGAAACGGGGAGGAGGCTGGAGCTGTCGAGGTCGAGAGCGCCCAGTCCGAGAATTCTCAGATTCTTCAAACTTTCGAGGACGCTCAGTCCTGATGAGTCCACCGATGTGTGACCGATGTCGAGCCAGTAGAGGAAAGGGAAAGAGGAGGCCACCACGGCAAGGCTCTTATTCGAGATTCCCCGGCAATAACTGATGTCGAGACTGCTGAGCCGGTGAAGAACAGCAAGCTTCTCCAGTCCCCGATCGGTAATCGTGTTCTGCCCGAGCCACAGTCGCCGGAGACTGCGCATGGCGGCGACATGTTCGAGATTCTGATCGCTTACGCGAGTCTGGCTGAGATCGAGCTCGGTGAGCCGGTCGGGATCTATATAACGCAAGCCTGCTCCGCTCACAAGCGTGGACGGAAGCCGCAGCGAGACTACCTCTTTGTCTTTCAAGGCGGCCAGATCCTCGTCGTTCATATCGCTGAAACCGCTTATCCAGTAATTCTCGGAAAGCTCGGCAATCTTGCTCTTCTTGAAAGTGTCCTTCATCTGCTCCACCCGGCGGGAAGATCGTTGATGCGGAGGCTCTCCGATTCGGGGAGCCTCCGGGCTAATCTGCCAGGGCCGAACGATAACAGCCCAGGCCAGAAGCCCGGCACTCAGCACCGCAAGCGATATCATCAGAGGCCAGCGCCAGCTCGCCTCGCCCCGGGCAATCGGGGCCGACAGGACAGATAAATCAGGCAACTCCACAGGCGGTTCGGCGGCAATCAGATCCAGAGTCTCATCCAGAGCAGCCTTGAATTCGGACATACTCTGGAACCGCTCATCAGGATTTTTGGCCAGGGCGCGCGCCACTAGACGGTCGAGACGATCGAAAAGGGCGGCCGGGCACTCGGGCGAATCTTCGGGCGAATATCCGGGAATTGAGGAGAGTCCGGCAAAGGGCTCGTGAAGGTGCAAATCGTAAGTCTCGAGCACCGAAGCTCCCCGAAAGGGCGGTTTTCCAGTAAGAGCGAAAACCAGGACGCAACCGAGACTGTAGATATCGCTTCGAGAATCGGCAGCCCTGCCTGAGATCTGCTCCGGGCTCACATAATAGGGTGTGCCCAGAGGACGACCGGCCCGAGTGAGCTCGCCACCGCTATCCTCGCTCCTGGCCAGACCGAAATCGACCAGGAGGGGCTCCTGAATCCCATCCTCCCTTTCTACCAGCATGATATTGCTTGGCTTGATGTCCCGGTGGACGACACCATGATCGTGGGCATAAGCCAGGGCTTCCGCCACCTGCCCGATTGTGGAAAGAGCGACCGAGGGCTCCAGGGGACCAGCGCCGCCGACAACCTCGAGGAGATTGCGCCCGGCCAACAGGTCCATGACCATATAGAGCTGACCGTCCGGTCCGGCTCCAAAGTCAAGGATCCGGACGATGAAAGGATGGGTGAGCCGGCTCACCACCCTGGCTTCGCGCTGAAACCTGATAATCCGCTCGTCTCTGGATTCCGGGTCCGAGAGCACTTTGATGGCCACAGCCTTGCCAAGGGACTTGTCGACAGCGCTCAAAACCAGCCCCGAAGCGCCCTTGCCGATGACAGTCAGGCGCCCGTAGCGCTCGCTCAGAAAATCCAGCTCCTCAGGCAGCTCAGCATTAGCCATAACTCATGATTTACCACGCCTGAAGCCGCCCCCATACGTATTTTCACGGATTTACTTCCCGGCAAGCCTGACTACTATATATCTATGCTTGTTTTTCGAGGTCGGAAAGTGAACAGACGGTTGATTCTGGCGATGATAGCCCTTCTTCCCTGGCTGGGCTCCCAGGCGGCCCTGGCTGCCGAGAAGTCGCCTTTCAACGTGCCTGAAAGCCTCGCCCTGAGCCAGGCGCCCGCCTGCGCTATCGAGAGCGGCCGGCTCGAGCCTGTACTTCCGCTGGAGACCTCGAATACAGGCGTGGATATAGTCGACGATTCACTGAAATATCACTCTGTTATGGACCCGCAGCTCAATCCTTCAATGGCAATGAGCCCGGCAATGCCCATGACTCTGAGCGGCAATGCTCAGATGAATCGTCCGCTGGCTGGCGCTGGCATCAATCAATTCCCGGTTATGCAACAGGCACCGATGATGCCTCAGCAAGCCGTTCCCACACAGATGCAGGCGTCCTCGGCTCCTGCTTCCATTCCTGTTTCGACTCCTGTTTCGGCGGTCCCGCACGAGAGCGGACCGAGCTTCACCCAGAAGCTCTCCCAGAGCCTCTGGCAGCAAGTCCCCACTATCAGCCCCGTGCCCATGGTGCCCATGGTGCCCATGACTCCTTATATGCAGCCCGCCTATATTCCGACTCTCGACACCAAACGCGCCATCGGTCTCATCGGCGCCACCGCCCTCATGGGAGCCTTCGTCCAGAACGGCGGTGTCGGTGGTCTGATGAAGTCCCTGGGCATGGACAACCAGCGTCATATCCGCGGCAACGGCGGCTTCTGAATCTTCTATAATAGCCGGAGATGAAGAGTCTCCCGGTTAGCAACGGACTTTCTTTACTGGCGGCGCTGCTTTGCTGCTTGCCTGCCTGGTGCGCAACCGGGGAGAAAGCCTGGCTCTTCGAGCAGAAACACCAGATCTTCGGTCCCTGCAACAATTATGTGAGCAAGGCTTTCTTCAGAGGCGACAATCTGCGTGAGGGTACCGTTTTCGTCCATCGCCTGGATGAGCCGCATTTCTACTGTTTCAACAAAGCCAAGAAAGTCTATTATCGGGGAGACGGAAAGAGCGCCGCCAAGCGTATCAGCCTCATGGCGATTATGGACAGGAACTCCGGTGAAGGGCTCAACTGGAGCAATGCCAAATGGCGGCTCGTAGGCAAAGACAAAGTCGCGGGCATGACCACCAACAAGTATGTCTTCAAAGGCGGCAAGACCTGGATGGTCTGGGTCGCCGAGCTCCCGGGCGTAGACAGGTCGATCTATAAAGACTTCCTCGAATGGATAAGCGCTCCTTATATAGGAGGCATGCCTGTGCGCATAGTAGTAGCCACGAACAGCAAGAATCGTGTCACCACTCTCGATACCACCGCCATCAAAAAGGTCGAGCTCGATCCGGCCACCATGACTATCCCGAAAGGCTCGCGCCGCATCGACAATCTCTTTCAGCTCTCCTCCAATCGCACCGAGCAGCTCATGGAGAGCTTTTCCGAGATTCTCGGCGACTGAGTCTCTCTCGAATCGATTCTACAGCCGGCGCGGAGCCCACTCTATAGTCTCGATTCTCTTGCTGTAGAGCAGGTGCGGCTCTCCTTCCGGCTTCAGACCCAGAGGCTCGAGCATTGTATTGGTTGTGAATCGCGCTTCCGCCTCTTGAAGCGGCCAGGCGATATGGTGAATGTCACCACGAATGATACTGCCCTCATGCTCAGTGAGCAGGCAGTATCGCTCGGTGAGAAAATGCTCGAGACTGCCCGGCTGCGCCTGGAACGGCTCACCTGCAGGGAAGTACGAGACACTCAGCTCAGCCTCGCCTCCCCGCTTGTCTCGGCGCTGGCTCTGATAGACCTGATGCAGGCCCATCGAAGCCATCTGCATGAAGGCATTCATATAAGGGAGATGAAACCAGGCTCTCGCCACTTCCACCGCCACCGGATTCTCGGCATCGAGACTGAAGAAGAACACGCCCGAGGCATCGCCCAGGCGAACATAAGTCCTGACATTGAGCTCCAGGAATCTGGATAGAAACGGCACCGCCGGGCAGAAGCGCGGGCGCACTCCGGTCATCAGAAAAGGAACCACCGCCACCCACGCTTTGCCGTCGAAAGTGTCGATCTTGAGAGGCTCGGGAAGAAGTGCCTGGACTTGCTCCGGGGCAAAAGACCAGTGCGCGAAAAGAAGCTCTTCCCAGGTCTGGGTCATCACCCAGGGACCACGGGGAGGCGGGTAGCTCCGGTGGTCGACCTGCTTGAGAAGATGATGGCTCACTTTGCCAGGGTTCCTCGCACGGAAAGTCATATCTTAACCGGGAAGCACTTGTAGAAGGACTTGTAACCGGACCGGTTCAAAAAGAGGGTAGTCAAGCCCAGATCAAATGCCGGCCATGATATACAAGCAGTCTTATAGGTACTCTCAATAAGATACTCTAAATCACCGGGGGCGAACGTGAAAAACATAGGCATCATCACATCGGGCGGCGATTGCGGCGGCCTAAACGGCGTCGTCAAAGGGGCGGCTCTCACAGCCCTCAGCCATGGCATGCAAGCCTGGATCATCCCCAACGGCTATGCCGGACTTTACAATCTCGTCGATTTCAAGAGCCTTACCAGGCTGACCAGAGAAAGGGTAGAGCAGATTGACGTCTTTCTTGCCGGGAGCGAAGCCGGCAACTCCCGGGTGAAAATCTCCAAGATCAAAGACGACAAGAAATATGACCGGATCAAAGAAGGTCTCAAGAAATTCGACCTCGACGCCCTGGTGATCTCCGGCGGCGACGACACCGGCAGCGTGGTCAAAGACCTGGCCGAGAAGGGCATACCCTGCGTCCATGCTCCCAAGACCATGGACCTCGACCTGATGCCCTACAGTGTGGGCGGCGACTCCACCATCAACAGAATCGCCGAAGCCACAAGAGACCTGCGCACCACCGGTCGCACTCACAACCGCATCATCGTCATGGAAGTCTTCGGGCGCTACGCCGGTCACACGGCCTTCCGCGGTGGTGTCGCCGCCGATGCCGACGCCATTCTCATCCCCGAGATTCCTGTAGACTTCGATGTGCTCTACGAGCACCTCAAAGGTGTTTTCATCAAGCGTGTCACGGAGAGCGACGTCAATGCCGGCACGGCCATGGTGATCGTCGCCGAGGGTCTGCGCGATGCCTCCGGCAACGAGCTGGTGGACATGAGCTCGGAGCCCGATTCTTTCGGTCACAGAAAGCTCATGGGCGCCGGCAAATATGTGGTGAAACAGATAGAGGACCGGATCAAGAAGGACCCCCAGATCAAAGAATTCATGCAAAAGACCGGTCAATTCGTCGAAGATGTCTACGAGATTCCGGAAGTTCGCGAGATCAGGCCGGGGCACCTCATGCGGTGCGGATTCAGCTCGGCGCTCGACGCCAATTTCGGGCTGGAGGCTGGCTCTGCCGCAGTGGAGCTGATTGGCAAAGGAATCTTCGGAGTCACCGTGGTGAGCTTCCAGGCAGGCAATGTTCAATACATGGATGTAGCCGATGCCATCGTCCAGCGTCATGTCGACGAGAAAGACGTGGCCATGCACGAGAGACTGGGAGTGTCCTTCGGCCGCATTCCAGGTAAGGCCGACGTGGCAACCGAGAAGGTCTCGGGCAGACCTGTCCGCGTCTATTAGAAATCCCGATGGCTGAAAAGAAATCGGTCGGCATATTCGGCTTCGGACGTTTCGGGCGGCTTCTCGCCTCGATATTAAAGCCCGACTTCGATCTGTTGATCTGCGATCCGGCTTGCTCCGGCGACGAGATCCAGGAAGCCGGTTTCCAGCCGGCTTCCGAGAAAGAGACCCTGGCGTGCAGGACTATCTTCTATTGCGTGCCGATTTCAGCTTTCGAGGAAATTCTTGCCGGTCACGCCGGGCAGCTCCAGGCCGGGATTCTACAGGGAAGAGAGATCACCGTCATCGATGTTCTCTCGGTGAAGATGCACCCCCGGGATATTTTCGCCAGACATCTCCCCGAATCGGTAGAAGCGATTCTGACTCACCCCATGTTCGGTCCCGATACGGTCCGCCAGAGAGGGCTCGCCGGCCTGAAGATGGTAATGAGCAAGTTTCGCGCCGAAGAAGAAACCTTCGCTTTCTGGAGCGAATACTTCAAGGGCAGAGAGCTCGACATTATCGAGATGACTCCCGAAGAGCACGACGAGATGGCGGCCAACAGCCAGGGTCTCGCCCACTTCGTCGGGCGGGTCCTGGATGAGTTCGGTCTCGAGGAGACCCCCATCGATACTCTCGGGGCGAAAAAACTGCACGAGGTCAGGGCGCTTGCCGCCAACGATACCTGGCAGCTCTTCAACGATCTCCAGACCCTCAATCCTTATACGAGAAAAATGCGAATCAGGCTTTTCGAAGCCCAGAGTCGCAGCTTCAACCGGCTCCTGCCCAACCGTGTCCACAAAGACCGGCTGGTGGTCGGCATCCAGGGCGGGCGCGGCAGCTTCAACGAAGAGGCTGCACGACATTATCTGAAAGAGAAAGACATCGAAGACTTCGACCTGGTTTATCTACACACCTCTGAAAATGTCCTGAGAGCCCTTTTCGAAGGCGAAGTGGACCGCGGTCAGTTCGCCATCCAGAACTCCATAGGCGGTGTCGTGGGCGAGAGTATCGATGCCATGGCGGCGTACCGGTTCAATATAGTCGAGGAGTTCGGTATCACAATAAGCCATACACTCATGGTCAGACCGGGCGTCAAAATCGAGAATGTCGAGAAGATAATGGCTCACCCCCAGGTCTTCGCCCAGTGCCGGGGCAATCTCGAGAGGAAATATCCTCAGCTCGAGAAAGTGAGCGGCCAAGGCGATCTCATCGATCATGCCAAAGTCGCCGAGCTCCTGGGACGCGGGGAGCTGCCCGAGACCGTAGCCACCATGGGGAGCAAAGTCCTCTCGCAGCTCAATAATCTCGACATAATAGAAGAGAATCTCCAGGATCTGGCTTCCAACTTCACCACATTCCTCTGGGTCGAACGCCAGCACTGACCGTGAATTATCTAAATGGATCCCGGGGCTTTGTGTTTTCTTGCTTAACAACCTGTTGACCCGCCCCCGGTTGCCGAGTACTATCCCATAGTCGGCTGCAAACAGCCGCCTTTTTCAGAGAATTCGAAAAAAATGAAATCAGTCCGCTACTTCTATTTCTTTAGCCCCGAGGTTCACCTGCCGTGAGCTAGACGCTTATCGGAATGACAGGTGGACCGCAGAGCATAGAAGCTGCGGTCCTTTTATTTTTAAGAGAAGACAATGAGAATCCAAAACACCACCAACTTTTACTTTTTTTACTACGCAGCAAGCAGGGGAAGTCCTGAGTAGCGTCGCACACTTTGTAGCACCTCTCCCGGACCTCCCCTCAAGGGTCCGGGATTTTTTTTCAGGAGATTGAAAAATGTTGGAAGCAGAACTGGCAGCTAAGAAATCACCCACTCACAAGACCGTCATCGATATCGGCGGCGGCATCAAAATCGGCGGCAGAGAGCTGATGATCGCCGCCGGACCGTGCACAGTGGAGAATCTCGAGCAGATGGAAGAAGTCTGCCGGGTCCTCACCCGCGGACCGGTGCAAGCTATAAGAGGCGGTCTCTTCAAGCCCCGCACCTCGCCTTACGCCTTCCAGGGTCTCGGCGGCGACGGACTCGATATCGTCGAGCGCACCAAAGAGCTCTCCGGAGTGCCCTTCATCTCCGAGATCATGTCCGCCGAGCATATCGACGTGGTCATCGATCATGTGGACGTGCTCCAGATCGGCAGCCGCAATATGCAGAATTTCGACCTTCTCAAAGCCGTGGGCAAGACCAGAAAACCGGTCCTGCTCAAGCGCGGTCTCTCCGCCACCCTGGACGAGATGCTCATGGCTGCCGAGTACATCCTGGCTGGCGGCAACGAGCGGGTGATCCTCTGCGAGCGTGGTATCCGCAGCTTTGATCGCTGGACCAGAAACGTCCTCGACCTGGGCGCCGTGGTCATGCTCAAGCAACTGACCCACCTGCCGGTCATCGTCGATCCTTCCCATGCCGCCGGCAAACGCGAGCTGGTGGCGGACCTGGCCCGGGCGGCCGTAGCCTGCGGTGCCGACGGTCTCATTGTCGAAGCCCATCCGGAGCCAGAGAAATCCGTCTCGGACGCCCGCCAGGCGCTCTCTCTCGAGGACATGAACCGCCTCATCGAGAGCCTTGCTCCCATCGCCGAGGCCGTCGGTCGCAGCATCGGAAGCGGCGCCCCGGGTCAAGTGACTCTACCCGAAACCGCTGTCGCTTAGAAAAGGACGAGGAGAATTCATATGAACGCCAATCTCAACAGCCTCGAAAGCGGCACTGACGATTCACCGCTCGCCGATTGCCGGGAGCAGATCTCGCTTATCGACATGCAGATAGCCCTGCTTCTGGAAAAGCGCCTGGAGCTCGCCAGGGAAATCGGGCGCATCAAAGAAAGCGCCGGGATTCCCGTCAGGGATGAGAATCGCGAAAGCGAAGTGATCGAGATGGTCGCCGAGTCCCTCAGCCAGCCGGTGCTGCGGGCCCCGGTGGCGAGGATCTATCGGAGGATCATGCGAGAATGCCGTCTGCTGCAAAGCCCGGAGCAGGACAAAAGCGGTCAGCCAGCTCAGACCACATACAAAGTGTTGAAATAGAAGCGCCGCACCAAGCCCTTCCAAGTACTGAAATAACTCACTGCTGCCATAACTTCCCGAGCAGGGCATACATCTGCGGATCGTATCGCTGCAGATCAGCCCGGTTGAAAGGGTAAAAGTCGTTCTTGCCGAAATAAGCTTCGGTACACTCGGCGAAATACTCTTTTTCGTTGGTGAGGGCGTAAGCCCGGCGTCGGTTTCTCTTGCAATCCAGGACCGACTCGTAGAGACGGCTTTCCCGGGCGTGGTCGAAGGACTCCTTGATGCCCTGATTGTCCTGACCCAGCACCTGATCGTGAAAAGCGTGAGCGAGCTCGTGAAGCACCATCATTGGTTGATCGACCGACCATTCGGTAAATAATTTGGCGTTGCCTATTTCGACAGACCTCGCTTTGTCGGGATTGTAACCATGCTCCTTGAGCCATTCCCGGCTGAAATGATATTCCGAGCAAGGCGAATGACCGTCATTCACCCCCAGCCAGATCCGCACCTCCTGCAACTGCGCGCAGGCGTGCGCCGGCACCACCCGTCTTATGTAATTGAGCTTCTGACGAAGAAGCCCGAGTGCGCGCCCTCCGAGCTTCGCCTGGTCCGTCAGGAGATGCCGGTTCACCATCACAGACCAGCCCTCGACATTCTGAACGACATACTGGCTGGTCGGCACGAAACTGTCGGCTGCGCGCGCCGGCGGCGCCGGACCGGGCAACAAAACAAGCGCCGGACCCAGCGCCAAAACAAGCGCGAGCACGAAGAAAACGCCAACCAGTAATCGAGCCTTCAGTGTCTTGCCGCTCGCTGCGCTCTCCGCGGTCTTTCTGCATCTCGCAAATCTCATAAAGTCTCCATGCCCGGAGGTGCGGCATATATTGCTTCAAGAGGGGGAGAATCTGAGAAATATATGCCGCATTAGTCGGTCTTTTGCGGTATATATGCCGCACCTGCCCGCATCCCCGTCTTGGACCGAGCCGAATCGAGCCTGGCGCGCAGGAACTATCAAGACACCGCCATTTACTTCGCGACTTTCCTCTTCAAGACCTCGATTGCAGTCTTCATCTGTTTGCCTTCCAAAAGAGGCTGATCAGGCTCGTTTTCAACCATGATATCCGGCTTGATCCCGTTCTTATGAATGACCGTCCCACCGGGTGTCGAGTAGAGACCGGTCGACAATACCAGGGTCAGGTCTTCAGCCAGATCGAACTGCTCGGTATGGAGAGCATCGCCTCGTGTCGGCTTGCCGACCAGAGTCGCTCGACGGTTATCCTTGAGTGCTCCCGCCAGAATCTCCCTCGCTTCCTCGAATCATCTCGGCAACCTTTTCCGGTGCAAAACCAACACAGCTCTTCCCATCCACGGCAACAAGAATGTCACCAGCATCGATACCAACTTTGTATGCTGGACTCTCTTCAATCGTCTTCAAGCATTTTGCTTGTATATTCTTTCGCGTCACTGACCGTCTTGCTCCGGTTATCGAACTTGTGCTCGTATGAGCTCCAATCAACACCATTGAGCTTCGGATCGAAGTAACGATCCCGGACCAGCATCCACGCCTTATGATAAATCTCGCGTGGCTGCCCTTGCGCAGCGAAACATGGGCTGATCAATGCTCCCATTATCAGCGCACCCAGGAAGGGAAGGTGCAGGGTTTCTTTAGCAGATCCGGACATTAGCTCTTCATTCTACTGCAACTTCCATTGCCTGAATCTCTCAGTCCCGATACTGAGAGGGATCAATTCCCCGGTAGCAGTCATCCAGATATTCCGCGCCAGCCCGATACAGGGCTCAGGCCGATCGCTCCAGGAAATGCATAGCCGGCACTCCGCCCGGTACCACCGCGTGATCATATTCTTCCGGCCAGAAGCAGACGGGCCGAAGATTAAGTCGATCAGTCGAATGAGCACATTAAAGTAAAGAGTGCTCCTGCTCCGGGGAATATAAGAAGGAGCAAGACCGCACCCCATCTTGACAACCGGTTTGCCCGAAGGTATCATTGTGACGCTTGTTCGCTTAGTACCAAATCCAAGAGGTTCCCATGGCTGCTAATGGCCAGGGCTCCGAGCACGTCGAGAATCGGCCCCCCGCAGAGGTCGCTTCCGGTACTGCCGCCGCCGATATCTCTACCACCGCCTGGAGCGCCATCGGAGATGGAGCGCTCAAAGTCGACCAGGCCAGGACCGACCTCAGCTCCGGTACCCTCGATCTGGGACAGGGCAATCTCTACGGCGACAGCCAGCCGAGGGCGCTCGCCGGCTCCATAAGACCGGACCACATCGCAAGCAAAGACCTGGCCGAGCCCTATATCAGCACCGACCGCTCCGTCCAGGTAGCCAGGCTCGAGCCAGGACACACCGGCGCCCTGGACCGCAATGCCGTGCCGACCAGGCTCGACCCGGCCGGTATCAAAGCCACCCAGGAAATAGCCCTGGACGAAACGGTCTCGGATGCCGACCGGACACGAAGCCTGGAAGTGCTCCTCAGAAACGATGTCCAGACATTCCAGAGAAATGATCAGACCTACAAGATCGACACTATCCAGACCGGCGATTTGAAGACCCTGAGCCTCAAAAAGAGCGGACCGGCGGACACCGAGCAGACGGAGCTGTTCCGGTCCCCCACCGAAAACCAGCTATCAGACAATCCGACCCGGTCCATCAATCCTCAAGGCGAGCCGGTAAGCGATGTCCAGAACGAAAGAGAAGGCCAGCCGGCAGCGCCCGAGCAGGAAAGAACACCGCAGGAGCGGCTCTTCGATCCCTCGGTATCTCCGGAGGACAAGCTGAAAGCTGCACAGGAGCTGGCCAAACAGGGCACCACCGAGGTCACCGGCCCGGACGGCAAGAAGTATCAAATCAGCACCCAGAGAATCGGCAACCGCGATCTGGTCTCCATCTTCGGAACCGACGATGCCGGCAAGTCGCACCCTATGCTCCGCGGTATCGTCAATCAAGACGGCACCGTCTCCAAACAGCGGGACTCCAGGGGCAATGAGGTGGACTATCAGGGCACCTGGGCGAAAAAGAACGTCCCGGACAACCCCATGGTCAAGCACGAGCCCAGACCCGAGCCGGAAGAGCGCCCGGAGCAGCCCGGCGAGCCCACCGAGAAGCCCGATGTCGACAAGTCCAGGGAGCACCTCAGAGAAAGCGCCGAGCAGAACATAACCGATCCCGAGGCTCGCCGAGAGTTTCTCGAGAACATGCGCAAGTTCGAGGCCCGCGCCCGCAAGCAGGGACTCTCCGAAGACGAGATCGCCAGGACTTTCGACCAGACGAGCCGCCTGCTCGACGCCAAGGAAGGCAAGGTCAGCCCCGAGAATCGTGTGCTTGCCGCCCGCGGTCTCGCTCGGCATCTGGCGGAGCCTTCCGGAATGGACCAGGGCTATCACAATACCTGCGGCGCCACCTCTCTGGGCGAGCGCACCATGACCCGCAACCCATCCCGGGCTGCCGAGATGGTCGCCTCCGTTGCCATCGACGGCAAATGGACCGCTCCGGACGGCAAAGTCATCGATATCCCGCCCCAGAATCTCACTCCCGGCGTGGAAGAGCGTACCTACCCGCCGGTGGATGACGATCGCACGTTCGCTACCCAACTGCTGAATTCGGCGATGATCAACGACTCGACGCAGCGACGCATGCCGCCTGAATACTACGTCCAGGGACGCCCCACCGGCGATGGCGACACCGGCGAGCGCCTTATCTATAAAGGTCAGAAGCCCGAAGAAGGACGGAGTTTCGACGGTCAAACAGCTCCTGAGCTGGCGGAGGGAGCCAGACGGATCAATGGCGATCAGAACGCCGTCCTGCAAGATCCTGATATAGACGCAGGCGACAATGTCGTCCGGATCACATCCAGGGAAGACCTGGACAGGGCTCTTGCCGACGCCAAGAGAAACGGCAATATGCCTCTCATTGTCTTCGTGGACACTGCCGATCCTATATTTGGAGGAGACGGCACCGGTCCCAACCGTTACCATTTCGTCTCCATCACAGACTACGATCCGGCCACCGGCCAGGTTAGAATGTCCAATCAGTGGGGACCGCAGAATGACAGGACAGTCTCGATAGACGACCTTTTCCGCGCAATCAAGCACAGAACACCAGGCGAGAAGAAAGAGGGATAAGCAATGGACGGCGGCGGCGATGTGCCCAAACACAACCTTGAAGTAGTTCCCGGTCTCGAAGAGTCCATCGCTCGCGGGATCGACGGAGGAGTCAGATTGAGCCAACTGGGCGGCGAATCATCAAGGCACGATATCGGAATTGCGGGCATCCGGTCCATGGACCTTCCCGATTCCTGGAGTCAGACCCGGGAGGTCTACCAGACCCGTGGCGATCGTATGACTTTCACCCCCGCCGGCCAGGGGGATCTCGCCCTAACGGTAATAAACAAGGGTCGGTCTCTCAACGACACCCAGCTCGCCAATTTCGACGCAGTCCTGGCGACAGCGGATCAGTCGGGCCGACCGAAGGTTCTTCTGCCCTCTCAGATAAGAAGCATTACCGACGCCCTCGACAAGACCACTGTGGGCGACAATCAGTACGTCAATTCTGCCAGGCCGCCGGATCCGACCTCACCGGTTTTCAAAGTCACGTCGGCCCAGGTCATCACTGTCGATGGCAGACCGGTGGTGGAGATCGAAGGACAGTTTCTCGACGAGAACGGGCAACGCATCAAGGACTACATAGGCATGTTCGGCAAGATCGAAGGCAACAAAGTCGGTCAGGTCTTCGTGCAATCGTCATCGAAAGACGAATTCATCCGCGGCAGAAAGGTCTATAAAGACGCCCTGAGCACCCTCGACTGGAGATAGATGCGGCGGAGACCATCATCACGACTGCTGGTGATCGATCCCGAGCGCCGGGTGCTCCTTTTTCGCTTCTGCTTCGAGCAGGGAGCCCTGGCAGGCACCAAATTCTGGGCAACTCCCGGAGGCGCCCTGGACGAGGGCGAAACCTTCGAGAAGGCAGCCGTGCGAGAGCTGTTCGAAGAAACCGGTATCAAGATCGAATCGGTAGACAAGCACATAGCCGAGCGGGAGGTAGTCCTGCCGACACCGGACGGTGAGAAGGTCCTTTCGATAGAGCGATACTTTGTCGTGCGCGTAGGCGAGGTAGTCCTGTCCAATGAAAACTACACCGAAGAAGAGCACCGGGTAATGACTGAACACCGCTGGTGGTGCCATGACGAGCTTCGCGCCACAATCGATACCGTTTTCCCTGAAGACCTCGCCGACATACTCTCCCTCGCCGGGAGCTGATAGGGATCAAAAGCTCGCCGCTTCTGAGGACCGGCCATTTGCTCCAGCCCTGCGGGGTGGCCGGCGGCAGGCTTCGTGATGGGCGCCCGGCTCCCTCTTCACGCCGGTGATCAAATCGATGGCGGTGTGGAGCTCGGTGAGCTTGCGCTCGACGCGCTCGGCTCTATGGCAGTCGCCTTTGCGCTCGAGGCGCATGCGCAGCAGGAGGAGATTGGTAATCATCCGGTTGATCGCCCGGATAGAGGGATCGAACAAGCCATAGGCCACCGCCAGCACCACATGGTTGGAGCTGGTGGCAGCCAGGTTGATTCGCCTGAGTCGCTCTCGGCTTTCAGGTGGGAATGTCGCCATCCAGCGGCAGAGATAGTCTACGCTCACGATCTGTCCTCGAAGTAGTTCAACTGCTCAGCTTCCTGGGCAGTGATTGTCTGGTAGCCCCTGAATCTGTATTTGAGCTGATCGCCCACCAGGGAGCCAAAAAGATAAACGGATACGCTGAGGGCATCCTCCTCTTCTGGAAGAAAGAAACACACCGGGGGCATGGACAGGCACCGCATGGAGTGCCCGTCATGAGGTCCTCCGAGAAGCTCCAGATTCACTTTGTTCCAGTCCATCACCGGTCCTCCCTGTCTCCTAACCCGCCGTCACGGCGCTCTTAGCCTGGGCTCTGACCAGGGCTGCCCAGTTGGCGATGCGATCGTCTGTAAGCTCGGGTTGATTGACCTCGTCGACAGCCAGACCGATGAAACAACCATCGACTACAGACTCGGAGTGCTCGTAGTCGAAGCCGTCCAGGCTGATGGTGTCGGCGATTATTCTGGCGCCGTTCTTCTTGGTGATGTCATAGAGGACTTTCATGGCGCTTACGAAGTTGTAGCCATAGCCGTATTGATCGCCCAGACCAAACAGCGCCACGGCTTTTCCGCTTAGATCCAGAGCCTCGAACCGGGGAAGGAAATCCACCCAGTCGTCGGTGAGCTCGCCGTCGCCCCAGGTGGAGCCGCCCAGCACCAGGAAGTCGCATTGCTCGAAGTCAGCCGGCGATGCATAGATGATGCACTTCACTTCATCTATATATTCCGGCAGAGCCTTTTGAATGCGATTAGCCACGTCATCGGTGGTCCCTGTTTGCGTTCCGTAGAAAAGTTTGCCCATTGACCAAACAACTCCTGCTATTGAAAACAAATTCTAACTGGCACTGCGATATTATGCAAATTAGTCTCAATAAGATCAACCAGGAAATCCGGATTGTCGCAAATATATCCATTAAATAAGAGATTTCAACCCAAAAGCCGGACAGAATGAATGCGCATCTTCTTAATATTAGCTAAACACTATTGAGACTTACTTGCCTGATATTTGCAACAAACAGTAGGTCAACTGTTTGCCTGGGTCCCCCCTGTAGAGGAAGCTGAAATAGATTGAGATTGTGTTTCCGAGCAGTGATTGATATGCAAACCCTTGAGCGATCGTGGGTCCGATCGTGGGTCGAAAGAGCCTGCCGCGCGCCTGTAGGCTTCAGCCAGGTGCGCGAGGACAGCCTGGTGGACATAGCCCTGGCGGAGCTCTGCGGCTCCGACCTTAATGGAGCAATAATCGCTTCCGGGGGCTGCACTGCCGCCGCTCTTTCTGCCTCCGGTCGATTCGCCAGACTGGCCCTGGTCGATCAAAATCCGGCCCAGATTGCTCTTGCAAAGCTCAAACTCTGGCTCCTGGACAACTGCAAGACCGAGGAGAGGCTGGCTCTGCTCGGGCATCTCGACATGCCAGCCGGAAAGAGAGGCCGGAGCATGGAGACTATTCTGAGCGAGCTAAACCTGCCCCATGACGTGCTCGGAGACCTCGATGGCACAGATCTGGCGGGCAGGGGAGCAGACTATTGCGGACGCTATGAAATCCTCTTCGAGGCTCTCAGAGCCGAGCTGGCAAAAGACGATGCCGATCTGGACGGAGCCTTCGCCGCCACCATGACGCCCGCGAATCTCCTTTCCGTATTCGGTCCGGATGCCGTCCGAAATCCGGTAAGACCATTCCACGAGCACTTCGCCGACCGCACCCGCCGCGCCCTCGGTCTATACAAGAGGAACAGCAATCCATATTTATGCCAGATGCTAGACGGTCGCTTCGCAGACGGAGCTCTCTATCCCTGGTTGACCATGGAGGCGCCTGAGACTTCTCCTTCGCTATCATTCACCACCGGCACCATGAGCGATTTTCTGAGCGGGCAGGTAAGCAGCTCGCTGCATTTTCTCCATCTATCGAACATCCTCGACTGGCTCGACAGCGAAGCTGCCGAGAGCCTTCTCAGAAAGGCTGCCGCCGCCCTTGTTCCCGGAGGGCTGTTGATTGTCAGACAGCTCAACTCCAGCCTCTATATTCGCATTTTCAGGGAGGGCCTGGCCTGGCTCCCCGAGCTATCCGAGAATCTTCTGGCTGCCGAGAGAAGCTTCTTCTATAGAGATCTTCATGTGGGGATAAGACTATGAACAAGGCGATTACCGTGCATGAGCTCATGAAATCGGGCGAGACCGGGCTTCAAGAATTCGAGGCGAGTTTTTCCTACCCTCTGGGTGAAGGCCGGCACTTTCATATATCCCACGGGGATCACTATGGTCTCTTCTATGGCAGCATGGGCGAGAGCGCCGTGCTCGTGGCCGAAGACCGGAGCGGACCGGTCGGCACCGTTGCGGTTTGCCTGCGCGAGCTCCGGACTCCGGATGGATCGTATATGAGCTGCGCTTATACAGGCGATCTGAAGCTTTCCAGGGCTACAGGCTCGGGCCGGACGCTCCTCGCCCTGCTCGGGGCTCTTCAGAACTGGTGCCTGACCAGAACAGGAGCAGCAGTAGCGGTTGTAATGGAAGGCACTCCGATAACGCCTGAGCGATACAGCGGCCGCCTCGGTCTTGCCCCGATGGAAAGGCTCGGTAGCTTCGCCATCCATCAATTACCCGCCAGTGTCTGCACCGGTCGCCTCGAGCACGAGGTAAGGCTGATCACCGCAGAGGAAGCGACGGGACTTGCAGATCTCTTGAGTCGCCCGGAGTATCGATTCGCCTTCGAGAAGGGTGATACCGGGCGCTCTCTCATGGCGCCGGTCTGGCTCAAGACCAGATCGGAGAAAGCGGTCGCCTGCCTGGAGGATACCCGTATGGCCAAGCGACTTTTTCGAGAGGACGGCAGCGAGATCAGGAACTGCCATCTGACCTGCTTTCAGTTCGAGGATCCCGGCGAGGCCCGGTCCATTATCGCAGCCGCCAGAGATCTGGCATTCCGTGCCGGCTTCGAGGCTGTCTTCATGTCTCTGGATAGCGAACGCGCCGGGGCCCTCGCAGAGATTCTTGCCGATCCGTCCCTGCCTCCTTCCTCCGGTGCCCTTGTATATGGTGCCGGCTCACTGACCGCAGCCCGCCACCACAACTGGTACATAAACTCCTCCGAGGTGTAAGCGATGATGATGAGATCCAACTATGTGCTCGACCTCGCCCGTATAAAGCTCGAAGAAGAACGCCCCACAGACGGGGAATTCTTCGCCAGCCTTAAAGACGGCTCCATGACTCTCGAGGAGTTCAGGCTCACTCAAGAGCAGTTCTATCATGCCGTCAATTACTATTCACAGCCCATTGCGGCGCTATTTTCCCGGCTCGACGATCCGGCTCTGCGCATGAAGCTCCTGCTCAACCTGCTCGACGAGCATGGCAATATCGACCTGGATCGCTGTCACACTATGACCTTCAAAGCCTTCCTCGAGGGTATAGACGCTTGCCTGGACCCCGCGGCGGGACCCGAGGCGAAGGCCTTCAATGCCGCCCTCACCGGGATATGCACCCATGAAAGGGCAGAATTCGCCATGGCGGCTCTGGGCATGATCGAGTTATGTTTTTCCGAGATCTCACAGACGATAGCCGAAGGCGTCATCGAAAGAGGCTGGATGAAAGAAGAGGATCTCGCTCACTACAGCTTGCACGCCCATCTCGATATCGAGCATGCCGCGACCCTTTTCGAGCTGGCCATGAGCATGGAAAACGCCTCGGATCGAGCCATCACGGATGGACTCGCCTTCGGGCAGTTTCTGATTGTCAGGCTCTATGAGGATCTTCTCTGCCGGAGCCGAAAAGCCATCCAGATGGAAGGCAGGCAGCAGGAGCTGGCCGCCTGAGCAAAGCCTATATAGTTCTATGTTTCTGGTATCGGTGCTCGACCGGGCTGGTTCTCTTGATACTATCCAGGGTCTGTGCCAGCGCATGTCGGTCTGTACTCAGTCTGTCCCCCTCGATCTCTCCCGTACCGGGCACCGAATCCCAGCAACATCTACTCCTGCTCGAATAGCACAGGAGCGATCATTCGATGCCGATCTTATACGGAAATCAAATATCCTTTTCAGGAGATACGAGCCCGCATCTCTCGAGCTCGTCGAGAACCGCTTGATAAAGGTCCTTCAGCAAGTTGGTCCCATTCTCAATCTTATCCCAGTCGAAGTCATCTCCCCTGGACATAACCTCGAGCTTGTAGGACTGCTTTGCCATTTCAGTAGCGAACACGCTAGAGCACATTCCCTTGATATCGTGCAACAGCGCGGTCACTCGTCGGCGGTCACACTCTTCGACCGCCAAGACAAGCTGCTCGATATAATCTCCGGTATGCTCGGTGAAAGAGGTGAGCACTTCCTCACGGGCTTCCTTCCCGAAAGTCTTCTCGAGCTGACTGAGCTCGATCGTGCTCAGTTGGGGGAACTCCCCGCCGGTCGGCTTCTTGCCGGCCCGGCAAGCCTCGTCTCTCGCCAACCACTTCTCTACCACGGCTCTAATCTTGGCCTGGTTCACCGGCTTGGAAATATAGTCGTCCATTCCGGCAGCCAGACACTTCTCGCGATCGCCCTCCAGGGCATGGGCGGTCATGGCGACTATAGCGCAACGGTTCCCCGTATGCGCTTCTCGCTTGCGAATCGCCCTGGTCGTCTCGTATCCGTCCATCACCGGCATCTGACAATCCATGAGAATCAGACTGTAATTGGTCGACTCCGTAGCCGCGAGAGCCTCCTTGCCGTTACCCACGGCGTGAGCAGCCAGACCGAGATCACGCAATTGCAAAAGAGCGACCTTCTGGTTGACCGGATTGTCTTCTACAACAAGGATCAGGCTCGTGCTGCTGATGTCCTGACCGGCTCGCGTCCGCTCTTCGGATAGTGAGATACTGTCAGTCTCGTCACTCTTGCTCTCCACCAGGGTCATGATACAGTCGAAGAGCTGAGACTGCTTGAGGGGACGCACCAGGCAGGCGGCATAGCCAGCTTCTATCGCCGCCTCGGCTATCAGTCCGCGGGTCTGAGAAGTAATCAAGAGTAGCCTGGCCTCGCTCTTCTTTTCTATAGCTTTGACCGCACTCCAGTCCTCCTGGGAAAGCTCGTGATCGACAAAAACGAAATCGTAGCTCTGGCTGTCGAGGGCCTCCAGCGCGGCTTCGAAACTCACTACCAGATCGCAGGTCATTCCCCATGAATTAAGATAATCCCGGACTATCGCCGAGCTGCCCCGGGGCCCGTCGATAATGAGCGCTCTCAAGTAATCGAATGCACCGCGCTCTGGCTCTTGCTTCGGCAAATCGGCTCCCGGCATCTCCAGAGGAATTAGAAGCTTGAAGGTAGTTCCTCCGCCGGGATCACTCTCGAGGCTGAGATTCCCATTCATGAGAGCGGCCAGCTTGCGGGAGATGGAAAGCCCCAGTCCGGTTCCGCCATAGGTTCGGCTCGTCTCCGAGCCGGCCTGGGTAAAGGGAGTAAAGAGCTGGCTGGCTGTCTCCGATGAGATACCGATACCGGTATCGCTCACCCGAATCTCTATCAGTGCTTCCCTTCCGGATTGAGAAAGACAGGTTGCCCGAACTACCACCTCTCCTTCCTCAGTGAATTTAATGGCATTGTCTATAAGATTGATCAGGATCTGTCTGATCCTTCCAGGGTCCCCCCGGAGCAGGTTTGGAACCCCGGGATCCACATAGGTCATCAGAGCCAGGCCTTTGTCCCTGGATTTGGTGGCAACCACTTCAGCTGTTTCCTCAACTACATGAACCAGCTCGAAGTCCATCAGCTCGAGCTCGAGACGGCGAGCCTCGAGCTTGGAGTAATCGAGGACATTGTTGATCAAGTCGAGCAACACGTTGGCTGAGGTTACAATGGTCTTGGTAAGATCTCGCTGCTCGGCATTCAATCTCGTGCGAGCAAGCAGATCGCTCAGGCCGATCACGGCATTGAGAGGGGTCCGTATCTCATGACTCATATTTGCCAGGAACTCGGACTTGAAGTTCAGAGCCTGCACGGCCTGATCCCGGGCAATAGTTAGATTGCGCTCAGCCAGGCGCCTGTCCGAGACATCTCTGGCGATGAGCGAGGCGCCGACGGTCTCTCCCGAGTCACTGCGCACAGAAGAAGCCGTCACAGAAACATCCACCAGGCTACCGTCGCTGCGCCGGTGCACGGTATCACAATAGCTCACCGCCTCGCCCTGGCAGATCTGTTTGACCAGATCGGCGTCGTCCGAAGCACCGGGAAGAATGATCTCGATCGGTCTGCCTATGGCTTCCTCCGGCTCGAATCCATAGAGGGAGACAGCACCACGATTCCAGCTAAGAATCGTTCCCCGGGGATCGATTCCAATAATTCCATCACCGGAGGACTCGACCATTTTCGCCAGGTTGGCCACCTTCTCGTTGGCTTGCGCCAGCTCGCTGGGTCGCGGGATCTTGAGCGCTTCGGGAAGGAGCTTCCAGAGAAGGACAGCGGTAATGAAAGAAACCACGCCGGTGAAAGTATCAAGACCAGCCTCTAACCAGTATGTGCCGTGCCAGATTGTCCATATTTTGAAAAGGTGAGTCAAACCGCAGGAGAAGATGAAGAGAGCGAAAAGCTTGAACATGGAGGAGAAGGCGATATCCCTGCGTTTGCGGATAAAGACCAGAAGTGCTACAGGAATCGAGAAGTAAGAGATGGCGACGATGAGATTGCCTACGACAAACAGTGTCACCAGTCCGGGGGTCCACCTCAGACAGTAACCGTGCGGCATAAACGATGAATCGAACAAGAAATCCATGGACCACTCCTTTTATGACTCTCAATCCAGATTCGCGATCCGCTGGCGAGCCTCCTGGATCTTTTCGGAATTCCCCATGCGCTCCCGGATGCGCAGGGACCAAGCATAATAGAGCTCGGCCTGCTGCATATTGCCGGCAGCCTGAGACATCTTGCCGAGAGATGAGAGGACATAGTCGGCACTCTCATCCGCTTCGTCCAGGAAGTCCTCATTGCTTTCCATAGCCTGCAAAAGCAGATGCTCGGAATTCTGGAACTCCCTCATCGAATAATAGACGTCGGCAAGCTTTGCCAGGCAGCGGGCCGTCACTTTGGCCTTTCGACCGAAAAAACGCTCGCTCAAAAAGGACGCCGCTCGGCAGACCAGAATCGCCTGCTCGAACTCCTCTTCCACGACCAGATCGTCGATCTGCCTGTACATGGTATCTATGGCCATGAGCTTGTCGCCGGCTTTGATCGTCGGCTCCGCAGAATGTCCAGTCTCGAAGCACTTGCGCAAGATCGTGCTCGAGATTCCCGGATCGAGCCAGCAAGCGCCACTGAATACGGTTCTGATACAGCGGGGTAACTCGCTCAGAGGTGTCGACTTGAGAAAGTATCCGTCGGCGCCCGCCCTGAAAGCCCGCCTTATGTCATCGACACTGTCGCTTCCGGTGACCATTATGATCCTGGTGTCGGGGTTGTTTTCCTTGATCTTGTTGGTGGCCTCCACACCGTCCATTCCGGGCATGGAGATATCCATAAGTACCACGGATGGACCACGGCGTGCCGCCTGGAATACCGTATCATCACCGGTATCGGTGGTGCCCAGGATCTCCAGCTCGGGGTCGCCCTTGAGCACAGAGGCGATGAGAAACTGAATATGGCGATTGTCCTCCGCCACCAGCACCGTGATTGAGCCGCTACGAGTCTCTTCGGAGCCGACTGTGGGGGCGACCGAGATTCCTGCCCGGGAGCGATTGTTGAGAGTACGCAGGGCCCGGTCGGCAACATAGGGATTGTCGTCTTCCGCCAGATCGTGCAGGATCCGAAGTGGAATGTTGTGATTGTCGGCGAGGCTATAACGAACATCCACCGAGATATCGTCCTTGAGTATCTGCAAAATCTCCGCTGTGCACTCCGGATTGTCAGCCACGCCGATTCGTACGTCGGAAGAGGCATGATTGACCAGTCTCGAAAGAACATCCACTGGAGTGCTTCGGTTCTCGGCGACGGTGACCAGAATCGATTCGAATCGGGTCTCCTTTGAGATGATTCTGAGAATGCCAGAATCGGTACCCGGATTTGCAGCCAGACGTCTCTGGGCGTCAAAACCGGAATTTGCAAAATCGAAGTCAGACATAAAAGCCCTCCCACTCCGCCAAGTATTCACCATCTCCAGCCGATGTTACCGGTTCTCGCGTCGGGCGCTCCCGCTAGTGGGTTATGCCCTTGCAATGCGCCCTGGTAACTATTATGTAACCATGAGAGTTGTAGCTCAGAGAGCCTGAGCCGATGCCGCTAGAGATGTTCCTTGTGAATCAGGATATCCCTGGGTTTGTCGATTATTTCCCAGTAGAAATCTCCCCCATCACCCGATCGGGTGAAATTTGCGTCCGGCCCGAAATCGTACCTGCCGCCGTCTTCCAGAAACTTCCTGTCAGGCTCGAAGACTACCTGCAATTTGCCCCGCGGGGGCGCCCAGTAGCGGGAAGTTCCGAGCAGATAGACTATGTCATAAGAGCCTGCGAAAGGAACCGGGCTCTTATAGCTGATCTCGAGATCCCGGGAGCGTCCCTCGAGAGTAAGGTCGAAAACATACCAGATGAGACACTGACCCCGGATGACGAAGTCGTCATCGCCATATACGACCCTGTCCAGGGTTTCGATGATAGCCTGCCGCCTTTTGGCTTTCCATCGAGAAATCCCGGCAAGGGCTCGAGCGGCTTCCTCTCGATTCCCTCCCAGGGAAGCGAGATCGACGAATCCTGGAGCCTCGGACACTGGCTTTGCAAGCCCGGCAGCAAGCAGATCCCGTTCTATACCATGCAATTCGCGGCGCGGATAGATGGTCGGTCTGGTCTTGCTCAGTTCACGGACAACCAGATTCTTGCCACCATATACGACGCTTATAGAGTTTACACCGCCGACGCTGCCACCGGCAGTGTAGGAATAGGTCACCGAAGGAAAGCCGACTTTCAGAGTACGTCTGCCGGGGCTGGTCTTGACCAGTCTATATACAGCCTTATAGTCGACACAGGGAACGCTCATTTCGCCCTGACCGGAAAATGCCGGTATGGAGTCTCTGCCACCATCGGTGATCACCAGCTTCTCGCTTTCGATCCTTATGTCATTCACCGACCTCGGCACTACCGGCACGAGACTGTGACCGGGACCGCCTATCGGCGCCGGATTGGCGAAGGCGCCAGATGGAAATGCCACCATACACAATAGCGCAATCCGAAGCAGATTCTTCATAGAGATCTCAACGATCGGCGGACTGCGGGATGGTGAAACAGAAACGGCTGCCCTTGCCGACCTCGCTCTCCACCCAGATCTTGCCTTTGTGACGCTCGACGAAAGCCTTGCAGATAGCCAGACCGAGCCCGAAACCCCGGCGCTTGAGACCCTTGGGCTGGGCGAGCTGCCGGTAGCGCTCGAAGATCATGGGCTGGTGCTCCTCGGGGATACCCGGTCCCTGATCGATCACCTGGAATTTGACTTTCAGCCCCTCGATGCCTGCCACCACTTTCACCACCGAATTCTCCGGCGAGTACTTGATGGCATTGGAGATCAGATTGATGAGCACCTGGACTATCCTGTCCTCGTCAGCGAAAAGGACGTCATTGGTGAAATCGGGCTCGAGCGTTATCGAAGCTTGCTGAGCCGCTCCCATGGAGGCGGAGATGGCTTTGTCGATGATTGCCCGCACCGATGTCTCCTGGCGCTCGATGTCGATGGTTCCGGACTCCACTTTCTCGGCATCCAGGAGGTCTTTGACCAGAGAGATCAGATAATCCGAGCTCGACTGCGCCCGGGCAATGGCACGGTGACCGGCGGGATTGAGCTCGCCATAAGCGTTTTGATCGAGGAGGGTGAGCACGCCGTTAATGGAGGTCAGGGGGGTGCGCAGGTCGTGACTGACCATAGCCACCAGGTCTTGCTTCAACTGCTCGAGCCTGTGCCTCTCGGTGATGTCCTGGATATGCACGAAACTGCGCCGGTTCCCGAAGATATCGAGTTCGTTGACATAGATCTCGGTGACGAACATCTCGCCGCCCTTGCGCCGTCCCACCAGCCGCACCGGCTCATGACCGACCTGCACCGTTTCGGTATCCGGGAAGAGAAAGCTCACCGGCTGCCCCACCAGCTCCTCAGGAGCATAGTGGAAAAACTCCTGGGTGCGCTTATTGGTCACCTCTATCTTATGATCGGTGCTCAAAACGACCAGAGCGAGCGGAACGCTGGTGAGAATCTTGCGAATATTCTCGTGATTCTTGTAGATATTCTTCTTGAGCGCCTCGAGCTCCGCAGCCTGCTTCTTTGCAAGCTCGCTCAGCTCGTTATAGGTGAGAGGCTCAGCCTGGCTGTTGGAAGAATCCACTCCCGAAGGTCCTTGTATAAGCGCGAGACATGAAAAGATTACACTATTTAGCCCGGTCCGCCCGGGGCGATCTGCTAAAATCCCGTCATGAAAACTGCTAATCCCTGGAAGACACAAGGCACCAGGCTGATTTACGACAATGCCTGGATAACCGTGCGAGAAGACGAAGTGGTCAGACCGGACGGGCAGAAAGGCATTTATGGCGTGGTTCACTTCAAGAACAAAGCCATAGGCGTTCTCGCTCTTACCCCGGACCGCCACCTCTACCTGGTGGGGCAGCACCGTTACCCCCTGGATCTCTACTCATGGGAGATTCCGGAAGGAGGCTGCCCTGAAGATGAAGACCCCCTGGAGGCCGCCCGGAGAGAGCTCCAGGAAGAGACCGGTCTGACAGCCAGGAACTGGAAGCTTCTGGGCACAGCCCATCTGAGCAATTCGGTGAGCGACGAGCTGGCCCTCTGGTATCTAGCCACCGATCTTGTCGAAGGAAAAGCCAGTCCCGAGGGCACTGAAGAGCTCCTGGTCAAGAAAGTGCCTTTCGAGCAAGCGGTCACCATGGCTATCGAAGGAGAGATCACCGACTCGGTTTCGGTAATGGCCATCACGAACCTGGCTGTCTTGCTGCAGAGAGGAAAGGTATGATTCGCACCAGATTGATCGACGCCAGACACTCCAACGACCCGCGCTACACACGCTGGAAAGCTCGCTTTCGCTCCGCTGTCCTGGCTTACGAAGAAGGAAAATTCGACGAGGCCAGGCATGTTATCTTTCTCGCCCTGCGCGCTGCCGAGCAGCTCGAAGAGAGCGAATTCGCAGTACCGGCATGTTATCTGGCTCTGGGCGTTCTCGAGACCGATACGGGCAAAATGGACCAGGCCAGGGAGTCCCTGGCCAAAGCCGAGCACCATCTCAAAAGCAAACAGGGAGACGATTGCCGGGAGCTCTATGCCTGCCTTCTCCGCTATAAGGCCGCCTGGTTCGATCGTAATCACGATAAAGCGCAAGCCGAGAAGCTCCTGAGAGAATCGGTGCAGATTCTCAAAGAGCTGGGAGTAGACAGCTCGGTGCAGCTGGCAAACTCGCTATCGGATCTCTGCTTTCTTCTTGTCCGGGTCGGTAATCTGGACGAAGCCGAAGACCTCATTCTGGCCGCCATGGATATTTATTCGAGCACGGTTGGCCGGGCTGACCCGGCATATGACTGGGCTAAGATGATCTATCAGATCTGCCTGAACAAGCAGGACGAGGAGGCTCTCTTCGACGCCTTCGAGATGTCGGCCACTTCGCTTCAATACAAGGTTGGCGCTCAGAATCCGCACCTGGTCCGTGCCCTGAGAATCTATGCTCATGCCTTGAAAGAAAGAGGCATGAAAGACAATCTCGAGCGTGCCCGGGACAAATTCACCGCTCTCATCAAGCACTGAAACCCCCGGTTCCGGGAGCTGCAAATGCAGCCCCCGGAACCACCTTCGAAAAAAACCTTTTTTCCGGTCAGCCCTGGAAGTACTTCCGACGATAAGAGTTAGCCAGAGCCTCGATCTGATCCGCCGGAGGAAGCACATAGGTGCGACCGGCATAATAAATCGGCTCGAGCTTCATCACGCAACCATTTTCATTGACGATGCGCGGAGCGAGATTGTTGGCTTCGTAGAGCGCTTCGATGGGAACGTTGCGTCCGTACTTCTGACGGGCCAGGCGAGAGAGCGTGTCGCCATAGATAAGCTTGACATCCGTGGCGCTCTCGGCGGGTCCTACCCGGCTGCTGAACTGATCGCGCATCTGGCTGGCCCGGGCACGATAAGCCTGGGTGAGTTCGGGAATCTGATCCTGGCTCGGCAGAACATATTCGCGCCCGGCGACATAATCGGGGTCGCGAAGCTCTATGCTGTCACCGTTGCGAACTGCCTGGGGCTTGAGACCGTTGGCTTCGAATATAGCCTCGATAGCCGGATAGCCATACTTGCGATTGGCCATATTCCAGAAGCGGTCGCTGCGCTCGATCTTGACACTCTTGGTCTCGTTGGGGCCTCCCAGGCGCGGATCGATGTCCAATGTCTCCAACCTCGGTCTTACCGGCTGTCTCTCCACCGGCTGTCTCTCCACCGGCTGTCTCTCTACCGGCTGTCTTTCCACCGGCTCATCTCTATGTACCACACGTTCGGGTTGCCCGGACTCAGTCTGCAAATCCCCTTGTAAATCCCGTTGTGAGTCTTGGGGCGCAGGGTTGGCGCTGAACACGTCTTCGGGGCGGACGCCGAATTTGGCTGCGTGACCCAGCATATCCGAGATGCTGATGCCCCGTCCGTCACCGTCAACGGTGTGACGGATATTGCCGTAGTTGTCCAGCATATAGCCCAGTACGGCACGCTGCTCGGGATTAAATCTAAAAGTGTCAATGCGGGCGGCTTCGAGCTCATCTTCCTTGATGACGTTGTCCGAGCCGGCCAGACCCTGGAAGTCCTCGGTGCGGCCGAAATTGGCAAGCATGCGTGCGGACATTGCACGGTCATTGTTGCGGGTCTCGGTGTTCTCGGTCAGGTCTCTGAGGTCGCCTTTGCTGATGCCCCGGGACTGCTCGGCGCGATCGCTGTCGTCATTGGTGACATCGTTGTGCAGCATGGAGATTCCATCCACGTTGTTTCTCATGTTGCGCAGGACCATCGCCTCCACCGGCGATCGCGAGGCGATATTGCTTTGCAAGACGGTATCGAGCTCGCTGGCATGGATATAGCTCTTGTTGCCATTGATATTGTTGAGGCTGTCGAAGTTCTGGCTTCCGTATTCGCCCATGACCCGTCCCATCAGGTTGCGCTGGGCGAGGGACTGCTCGATATTGCCTGTGATGGCAGCTACTTCCTGGGGAGTGTAGGCACCGGAGGTGAGATGCTGGTCCATGGCGCGAAGCGAATCGGAGAGCGAATGATTCTTGATACCGACCTCGATGGCGTTGAGACCCTGGGCACTGGCGCCGCCGACCTTGTCGCGGGGATCCACGGTGAAGCTGAGGTCACCCATACGGGGACGAAACTCGGGCTGCTCGAGACCGATCTGAGGGTCGGCGCCATGCTTGGCCGACCAGTCGAGAACATCGGAAAGAGTCATCTTGTTCCAGTTGTCCCCGTCACGGGCAGCGCGGATGCCGCCGTAATTCTCGCGCATATAGTCGAGGACGGCTTTCTCATCGGGACCATAACGCATAGAGTCGCGCTTGGCGCGGTCGAGCTCGCCTCTCTCGAGCAGTCCGTCGGGACCGGCGAGATTGAGCCACTTCTCACGGCTGCCGAATGAAGAGAGCATCTGACGGGACATCTGGCTGTGGAAGCGGCCATTCCTCTGATCCTGACCCCATTCGCTCAGATCTCTGCTGCTGATGCCCTTGGCGATCTCATCCGAGCGGCTCGGGCTGTCGCTATGGTGGCTGCTGGCGTCCTCGTGCTGGAGAGAGATCTCGTCGATACGATTGCGGAGCGAGCGGGCGATCATGCCTTTGATAGGAGAGTAAGTTTCGATTCCGGACATCAGCCGGCTATCGAGATCCTGGGCGTGAATATAACGATCGCCGTTGCTCAGGTCGCTGAACTGCGACTGACCGTATTCCACCATTACCCTCGGAAGAAGACCGGCGGTCTCGAGCTGCTGGGCGACGATCTGACCGACCTGACGGCGCTCGGCTTCGGATAGCCCGGAGCTGGCGAGACCACGATCGGCGGTCTCGACGGCGTCGGAGAGCCGATTCTGTCTCATACCCTGTTGCAGTATCTCAAATGATTGCGATGCTGCCTGCTCAACATTTTGAGCGCCATCGATTGTCATAGCCTGAACCTCCAGGAAGCGAGCGATTGGGGGGTTTCGAAAAGGGAAAAGGCAGGCCAACGCCGGGTTATTTGATTTGCTGTTTGCGAGCGATGCATACAGATTAGAATCGGCGACCCTCAATATCAATACGGGAAATCACGTAGGATGGGGGAAAATACGAAACATTCGAGGTTCTCGAAGGAGTAGAATTGCACCAGGAACGAGTCCGCAAACGCTGACCAGCAGACACTTTAGAGGTTCAACAATATCGCAACTTTATCCAATTTCTCCCGATGCCGGGTACATACACATATGGCGTCCCTGATCTCCCCTTCCCCTCTCCGTTTCTCTAGCTTTTCCTCTTCGTCCTCTTCCTCCAACCTCCCCTCCCCGAGAATAAGATCATGTCCACCCCAGATGTAAATGAACGCGCTCAGAATCAGGACCATCAGGACTTCCTCGACGACGTCAACGAGAGCCTGCTGGCTTCCACCGACGAGAACAGCGATCAGGCCGTATCCCATGCCGGCACGCCCCGAACTTATCACGTCGCCGGTCTGGGACCGGTGAGCCAGAGCACCGGCGACAACGGCGTGGTGACCACGACCTTTCCGGAGAGTCAAGGCAAGGTCGCCTGGATCAAGTATGACCCGAATAATGAGACAGAACCGTATTCGGTGAGATTCCGGGATGGCATGTATGACGCCGACGTGGAGAAATCCATCAAGGAAGGCAAGTTCGCCATGAGGGTGTTCCTCGAGCCCGGCGGCGATCCCGGCGATCCCGACTCGATCGATCTATACGATCCATACTTCAACCAGGTAGGCGAGCTCGAAGAGCGCGGCGACGAGCGTTATCTCTATCCCAACGGCAAGCTTTCCGATAAAGTAGAGAAAGAGAATGAAACCGGAGGGACCCCGGAAAGCGAGTTCTTCAAAGGAGTTAAGACTCCTTTCGAACATGGCGGCGAGAAAGGCAACCTATATATTGACCAGAAGACCGGCTATGTTCAGGGCATAGAGTTCAGCCACGGCAAGCGGGAAGGGCAGAAGCTCCGTTTCGACCGCGATGAGAATGGCAATGTCACCGCCGTCGAGCTGAGAAATGCTGCCGGGCAGTCGGGAAAGATCGCCAGAGACGGCGAAGGCTGGGTGGCGGTGCCGCCGGAGACCCTGGAAGCTCTCGGACTGCCGGGATCTTCTGCAGGCAGGGTGAAAGGAGTCATTAAAGTAAAAGACAACGGCGACATCATCCATGACGCCGGTGACGGCACCAGCACCGCTGTGCGCATAGACGGCTCCCGTGAGCATTTCGACTTCAACGAGTATTCCCGCACCCGGGAAGGCGCCGACGGGACGAAATCGAAGGAGTACTGGGACGGCTACCGGTGGCGTCAGGGAGAGGCCAAGCAAAACGCCGACGGCACCACTTCGGTCAATTTCGCTCCGGAGCAGGGCAAGCCCGTGCAGGTGATTCGTGACGCCCGTCCGGCCGCGGACGGGAGCCGCAGCAACAAGTTCAAAGTGGTCTTCTCCGGCGGACGCTCCTATGATGCCGACTGGGGCAGTCAGAAAATGACCTATAGCAGCCAGCAGCAGTCCGTGGACCTCTATAACTCAGGCATGACCAATAGCGAAGGCAAAGCCGTCTGGATGCAGGGCGCCCGGGTCGGTCAGGCAGGCGATGCCACGGTCATCGAATTGAAGCCGGGCACCGAGCATCAGAGCGAGAAAATCGCCACAGGCAAGAGCCCCTATCGCGTAGCTATTCATAAAGACGGCGATGTCACCGCCATATACAAGGAAGGTCCTCAGGTACGCTCGGACGGCCGGGGCAATGTCGAGAATATCGTCCATGCCAACGGTCATGAAGCCGATCTCATCCGCGATGCCAACGGCGATGTGGTGGCAGTACGCGGCTCGGACGGACGAAACTTGGTCAGACAACGATCAGCAAGCACCGCAGGAGGTGGCAGTATCACCGAGAGCTGGCGGCTCCGCGAAGGCGATACGGACCTGGGCTCTTTCGCTGGTCGCCTCGAGACGGGAGAGGCCGGCAGGCTCTCAATCCAGGACACAGCTGGCAACAGTCTCGATATGGAAGGTAACGGACGGGTGGTGCAGAAGCGAGGCGGCAAGATCGTGGCAGTCACCGACGCCAATCGCCAGCACTGGAGCCTGGAGCAAAGAGAGGGAAGCGACAAGCCGCGCTGGACAGTGAGCTCCGCTGGCGACACGCGGACTTTCGAGGGGACCCTGAAACTCTACGACAACGGGCTCGCGGCCGTGGAGACCAGCCCCGGCGTTTTTCAGACCCGCAACCCGGATGCCTCCACCTCTACTTATAACACCGCCGGCGTGGAGCTCAGCAGAGACTTCGACGACGGCGCAGCCATCAAGCGTGATCAGGATGGTTTCGTAACCGAGCTCAAAGACTCGAAAGGAAATGTCAAACAGTTCATTTTCAAGAAAGGACCGGAGGGACAGCAGGTGATCGACCGGATCATGCTGAACGGCAAGCCTTTCGAGGTCCTGGTCAACGGCAGATTACGCGAGCTAAAACCGGGAGCTCTTCCCAACAGCACCAGGCAAGCCGATCTCGGCGGCTATGTGGACTATGACCCGGCGACCGGCAGGCGCACCGTCAGGCAGAGCAGCGACAGGCAGGCGAAAGCTCGCCGAGAGGAAGGCTTGCACGGCGAGGTGGACGTATACGACGATAGCGGCAATAAAGTGTCGAGCACCGGCAGCCAGAGCCGGGAAGACAACCAGATCCCCCGGGACTTCGGGACCAGGCAGAGCCGCTACCGGTCCGAGCTGGAGGCCGAGCCCTATCTTGCCGTTCATGCCCTGCCCGAGGACATGGAGCCATTTCCATTTGCTCTGGCATGACTCTTGACGACCCCTCCGCTTATCTGTCTTTTTTGCCTCTCGGGTAGAATGGGCTGGAGGTCGGCAAGGAGCTTCCGTGGATTTTACTCCTGAACTCGCCCTGACGGTCCTGAAAGGCTATGTCCTGACAGTGATCTTCGAGACCGCCGTGCTAATTCTCGGTCTCTCCAGGCAACACAGCATCAAGCGCCGTTTTATAGCCGGTGTATGGTTGTCGGCCGCCAGCTATCCCTTCGTAATCTTTCTATTCCCCCGTCTTATCAACCCCATCGAGATGGAGACCGCCTATCGGGTGGTCTCAGAGACCTTCGCCCCTCTTTTCGAGTGCTTTCTTTTCTGGCTCGTCTACTATCGCCTCAAACAAGCACCCGGCGACGGTCTTGCCAGAGACATGAGCACCATCGTCATCGCCAATCTCTTCTCATACGGAATGGGGCTGGTCATCGAGAGCTTCGGTTTCGTCATCTGAAGATCAGCGTCTTGACGACCACGGGCACGGTCATGCCCCCGGGCAGGGGTCGGCCAATCTCGAGAAAGTCTCCGTCGGAGCAATCGATTCCATCCACCACGAGGATATGGTCCGTCCCCAGGGCTCTTCTCAAGAGGAGCCCGAGGGCCATCCCGGCATCCTCCCTGAGCACGAAAACAAAAGGTCTGGACAGATAATTCTCCTCTATCGCCCGGCAGATATTCCGGCACCAGGACTCCAGACTGGCATGACCGAGATCGCCCAGAGAAGGAAGATAGACGGCCAGGGGCTCCCTTGCTCTATCCGGACTCAGGTCCTGGAGCCTGAGAGCCAGCGATACCCGGTCGCTCAGAGACTCGGGATCCGGATCCGAATCCTCGGAATCAGCGGGGAGCCTGAGAATCGGCAGGTTGCTCAAAGGCAGCAGCGCTTCCGCCACCGTCACCGTAAAACCGCTCAGCATCAGGGAGTGGCTGCCAGCCCCGATAACAGTGGCCCGGATCGGGCACTCCGGTCTTGCCACCGGCCAGCCTCTGGCCCCGACCAGACCGCGAAGGGCCGAAGCCAGATAATGCCCCATGTCGCCGAACTCCAGGCAGTGTACTGCCTGATCCACTTTCCGATCGACCATGAGCTGGGCGACCCCGCCGCTGAACCAGTATCCGTCGACAGAAACTCCGGTAGCGGGCGGAACATCGGTAGTCAGATACTCCGGAACCGAACCCGGCAACTCTATTCCGGAGACAATAAGAGCGGCCGCCCGCTCTGCCAGAGTCTCGAGCTGCTTCGAGTCCAGCGCCATCCCCGGCTCCGCATCGATATCGCAGGACCGGGCGATTTTCCGGCCGCTGGCGCTGACAGCCAGGACAACGCCTTTCTCGTCGAGCTGCAGGAAACGGGCGCCCAGATCTAGACACCAGGTAGCCGCTGGCTCTCCCTCTCGATAGACAGCGATATTGGTGGTACCGCCACCGATATCGATATTGCATACGGTGGTGCGCTCGAGCCGCGACGAGGTTGCCGCCCCGGAGCCGCGCGCCGCAAGCAGGCTTTCCATATGAGGACCGGCACTGGCGGCGACGAAATCACCGGCCAGATGAGCGAGCCGCTCGATCACCTCCCGGGCGTTCGGAAGACGGGCACTGCCCCCGGTGATGATCGCCGCTCCGCACTGCACCGAGGCGGGATCGATACCGGCCTTCTCATACTCGCTCTCGAGAATCGCGCAGACAGCCTCGGCATCGATCAGACCGCCGGGTGACAGGGGCGTGAGATAGACCGGGCTCTCGTAGATGATCTCGCGCTCGGCGATATTGAGCCTGGGGACCTGATTGGCCCCGGCGAGATTGTCGAGACGTAGACGGGAAAAAATGAGGTGGCTGGAGGTGGTACCGATATCGATACCAACGCTGAGAAGCTCGCCAACGCTCGCGCCCGCTCCCGGCATGGTCAGAGGATCTTCTGCAAGTCCACCCCGGAGACTCCGTGGGCGAAAATCTCTTTCACCAGATACACTATGTAGGCGCCGGCTTCGGCCGGGGGCGTGCCCCGGGACTGGATATTGCTCACCACGGTCCGGTGGGAGCTGATGGTGGCGGGTCCGGCAGCCAGGGTCATATAAGCGCTCAGACCGACACCGGAGGAAAGACCGGGACGCTCGCCGATGAGATTGATCGCCAGCCTGGCGCCGAGAGCGTGGGCAATCTGATCCGCCACAGCCACCCTGCCGAAACGAACCACTACCGGGGTACCGGATTTGATCCCCTCGAGCTCGAGACCGCTCTCGAGAATGGGCAGGAGATCGGGGACATTGGTCTCCACCGCCTGGGCCGAAAGACCATCGGCAATCACGATCTGCACATCCGCTCCGGAAGGGCACAGCTCTTTCAAGCTTGCCAGGTCCTCGCCGGAGATTCGTTTGCCCTTCGGGGGATTGAGCACATAGTCCCGGCGGTCGGTTGCCAGGGAGCGGACCACCGGATAGCCCCTGGTTGCGGCGAAATCCTCGAGGAATCCGGCTCCGAGCTCGCTGGACACGGCGTCCCGGGCGACGGCGTGGTCCCGGCGAAAAGCAAGCCAGGGGGTGGTCTCAGGACGAGTGCCGCAACGTCCCACCCCCAGGCGAGCGGGAGTGATCCCGGCTGTGATCGATTCGAGCTTGTCGGTTCTGCTCATGGGTGCATAGGGTACACTAAGCCCATGCAAGCCATCAAATCTATCACCGAGCTTCTGGCAAAGGCCAACGAGCGCAAGTCCGGCGACGAGCTGGCCGGCATCGCGGCTCTGTCCGAGCGTGACCGGGTGGAAGCCAAAGAAGCTCTTGCCGAAATAACCATGGAGCAGCTCCGGCAGTCGCCGGTTGTCGGACCCGATGAAGACGAGGTTACTCGTTTCATCGACGACAATCTGGATCCGGATGCCTACGAAAAAATCCGCTCCTGGACCGTGGCGGACCTGCGTCGTTTCGTCCTGGCATCCGTGGACGGTGAGGACATCGAGACAATCCGGGGCGGTCTGACAGGCGAAATGGCGGCGGCGGTGACCAAGCTCATGTCGAGCCTGGACCTCATCGCCGGAGCCAGCAAGATGCCTGTGGTGGCGAAAGCGAACACCACCCTGGGAGGCCGAGGAGTCCTGGGAGCTCGCCTGCAGCCGAATCATCCGGCCGACTCGGTGGAAGGCATTCTCGCCACAATCTACGAAGGTCTTTCTTACGGGGTCGGAGACGCTGTCATCGGCATCAATCCGGCCTATGACACCCCCGAGATCGTGGCCAGGCTCCTGGAAGCCACCGACCGGGTCATGACCGCCCTGGCGATGCCGGGACAGAACTGTGTGCTCAGCCATGTGACCACCCAGGTGAGAGCCATCAAAAATGGTGCCCCGGCAGGGCTGATTTTCCAGAGTATCGCCGGCACCCAGAAAGGCAACGAGGCCTTCGGAATCGATATCGAGACACTGCTGGAGGCAAGAGAGGTCGGTCGCGCCCATCTGAAAAACCAGGGCGGCAGGGTCATGTATTTCGAGACCGGTCAGGGCTCGGAGCTTTCGTCATCCTCGCACAACGGTGCCGATCAACTCACTCTGGAGGCGAGATGCTATGCCCTTGCCCGGCATTTCGAGCCGTTCCTGGTGAATGACGTGGTCGGATTCATCGGCCCCGAATACCTGGCCGACGGGCGCCAGATGATCAGAGCCGGTCTCGAGGATCACTTCATGGGCAAGCTTCTGGGGCTTCCTATGGGAATCGACGCTTGCTATACCAATCATATGGACGCCGATCAGAACGACCTGGAGAACCTCGCAATGCTCCTCACCGCATCCGGTGTCAACTATTTCATGGGGGTACCCATGGGCGACGATGTGATGCTCTCCTACCAGACCACCAGCTTCCACGATATAGCTACGCTCAGAGAGGTTGCCGGGCGTCTCCCCGCACCGGAGTTTGCCGCCTGGCTCGAGGAGATCGGGATCATGCAGGGAGGGCGGCTCACCGGGCGGGCCGGGGACGCGTCCTATATCAAGTCGCTCTGCCGCTAGGCGTCAGCTCCTGAGCTGAAGCAATACGCGTCCGGCAAAAAAGCTCCTCGGATCACTCTCGCTGGCGCGCCGGAGCTCGCCTCCACTGTGGCTGATACGAATGAACTCCATTGCCGAGGTTCCTCTCAGAAGTGCGCTCAGAACCGGAGTGACATCCTCCACAGGTCTACCCATGATCGTTTCGGGTATGAAATCCTGCTCCGAATAAAGAACAAAGAGCTCATCGATATCGCCGCCCGAGCTGATGGGGAGTCCGCTGAAAGAGCGATTGCCGGCGGGCTGCCTGATGCTTATCATCCGGTCGGGAATAGTCTCGCTGGCGCCTTTCATCAGAGGCGCCGAGGCAGGTAGCGTCTCCGGATAGAGAAGAAGATGATTCTGACCGTTGCCGCTGGCATAAAGAACCGCCAGATAACAGGGGCTCAGGGCACGGACCCTGAGACGAATGGTATCGCCAACCCGGAGCCCGGTCTCCATGGCGACTTTGTCATATTTTTCCGAATCCAGCCCCTGCTTGAGAAGGGAAACCTCGAGACCCTCGCCCTTGACCGCGACGGACTGGAACATACCTTTCATGGTGGTGAACAGACCAGAGATGGTGCCCATGGTCTTGGTCTGGACTTCCTCCTCTTCGTTCGCCAGAGCTTGATATTCGCTATCAGCACTGTCCACGGTATCAAAGTCGTCGAGGTCGGGCTTCGAGACCTCCACGGCCGGGGCGGCGGCGGGAGCAGCCGGAGCCCCGGGAGGCTTGATGCCAAGACAGTCGTAAACAGCCTCGGAGCTGATGAAGAGACTGGGATGAATCCACTCGCGATAAGGCTCGCTTCCCTTGATCATGGGTCCGACATGAATCCCCACCACCTGTTGATTCATGATGATCGGACTGCCTACCGCCTCGAGAGGCATTCCGATACTGTGGACGAACTGAGTGTCTTCCGTGCCTTCCACCACATCCAGCACATAACCGCTTTCCAGAATCCCGCCCCGGCTTCTCGGGTCCACAGAGAGGGCGAAGATCTCGTGCCCCCGACGAGCCTGGCATTTCTCGGCCATATTGAGAGGAGCCGATCCCGGAGCAGAGACCGGGTCGACCTGGGTGACAGTCGCCTGGCCTGTGTCTACCAGATATTTGACCGATAGTAGAATGGAGCGACCATCGAAACTGCAGGACTTGAGCAGGCGGGGCAGAGGCACTCCATACTTGATATGGTTCCAGACACAGGCCACCGCCACCCGGGCCTCCGGCGGCAGCTCCCCCACCGAGAGATTGGGAGCGGTCTGGATCGCCAGGGCAGTGTCACCGCCCAGGGTCTCATAGAGCCCGATAGCCTCCTCCATGGCGGTATAACCGTTCATGAGCATTCCTGCGGTGCTCTGTTGCGCCGGAGGGAAGTTGATCCATTCCGGATCTATTTCTCTGAAAAAGAAAAAATTGTAGTCGCCTTCGTCGCTGGAAAGCAGCTTGGTGAGGGCTGCTTCGTTCTGATGCTGCTTGTACTGAATATGGGTGAGCTTGGAGTCCGACATATAAAAGCGAGCCACGGTCCGATTGCGCGAATCGCGGAGACAGAGCGTGCCTAGATTGCGGGCATTGATCAGAGTTTGCAGTATAGTAGTGATCTGGACCCGGTTGGCCTGACCGGTGAGATCCGGCTCCCGATCGGAATCAGCCTGCAAGCAGGCTTTAGCGATCCTGCCCGGGGTGTCCTTGTTCATGGGCTTCAAACCAGGTAGAAGCTCGACAGCGGCGACATTGTAACGCCAGCCAACCAGCTCCAGAGGCGGCCAGAGTCCCGCCTGCGAGGCTGACCGCTTGGCCATCCAGGGATCGAAAAGCCCGTGCACAGAGATCTCCCGGACCCCGAAGCGCTCGCCCGTCCCCGGAATCTCGAAAGCGACAGCCTCCACCAGATCCATGAAAGGCAAAAGACAATGTGCTGCGGTGATGGCGGTCCCGTCCTTGACCAGCCAGGCGGACCCAATAACCTCTCCACCGGGAGCCGTCCGGTCGATCAGCCAGCCTATGGATCCGAATGGGCTTTCTTCCTGGGAAAAGTTCATTGACAGAGCAACGTGAGAGATCTAGATCTAGTAATACTATTAAAGGCGATTGTGCAGCAAATTGTCAGCCGATGCAAGCGGCGCCGCCCAAAAAGAATCTATAAAAGGGCTGCCGCCCCGTTGCAAAGCGACGGGGGCGACAGCCTCATTCGAGCCGGGATCGGAACAAACCCTCTTGACTATCCTGCCTCCTCAGGAAAAGAGATTGGCGTCCCGTGCCGATGCCACGAACCAGTTAATCAGCCCGGGCGTGGACAGAGCCAGAAGGGCGACAATCACACCGATACCAGCCCTGGTGACCGGCGAGAGCCGGACAGTGAGACCCAGGATCTTGAAAGTGGATTCTCTGATCAGCAGCCCATGCAGGAAGAGGACCACACCGACAAAGAGACCGGCAATCTCGGCTAGATTGGCCACGATATTGAGCAGGGCCTCGAGATTGGCGATATTGTTCACCCGGACCGTGCCCGAGGTATTGACGCCCAAAATGGCAGAAGCGTTCTCACCGATCGTGCCGTTGGTGGCGCCCTGGATCCCGGAGCTTTCGTCGAGCACCGCCACGCAGGTAACCGGACTGACGATTTGATAACGGACGGCGATCCGGGCGGCCTCGCTATAGTCGCGCTCCTTTATCAGCCTGTCCACGGTGCGCCTGGCGCTCAGCAGACAGAGCTCCTCCTGCTCGGCGCAATCGAGCTCAACCGCGTCGCGAGGCTTACCGTCAGAGAGGCGGTAGTCCGTCTCGAAATCACGAACACCCGGCTGGAATCGGGAGAAGAACTGGCGAAGGGTGGCAGTCAGGTCGCTCTGCTCGTACACCGGATTGAAAGAGGCAATCTCCGTATGGTTCTTGAAATATTCGAGAGTGTCCGTCTCGCCGCTGTCGAGCGAGAGCTCGAACAGTGCCGGCTTGCTTACGAAAGGATTCATGATGAATATTTCGGGGAAAAGCGCCGGCTGGGCCCCGTGGATCCAGAGAACGACACCGCCCTGTGACTGGCCCGCGACCTCCGCCGCCTTGACCACGGCCTTGAGATTGCTCTGCCCGCCGACAAAGCCGGCATCGCTCAAGAGAGGAAGCGCCTTCATGACCGGGGTGGGCTGACTGAGTGCCGTCTGTTCTTGAGAAGCCACCATTACCGATACCGGAACCGACTGCGGAGCCGCGGCAAGAGCGCTCTTGATCTTTTCCAGCTGCGGTCTCACGCTGCTCGATCCGTCGATGACCACCAGGACGTGCTTGGCGTTCTTGCTGGTCACCTCCTGGATGTCCCGAACCGCCCAGACCGGCTCCACCGCCTCCGGTCTGGGAGCGGCCTGGTGCCGGGCTCGCTTCTTGGAAGCGATCATGGACTCGACATCTTCGAGCTGCTGCTTGACTCCATGGGAGCCATCGATCATCACCACCACTTTCTGACTATCGGCGTTCTCCTCGCGCTCTTGCTCGGCAAGAGCTCGCTTGCGAGCTTCCGCCTTCTCGCGCGCATCCTCTTCAGCCATGGTGGTAGCCCGCTCATCGAAAGCCGCCACTCTGGCGATGGTGGCATCTCTCCTGGCGCTGACCAGAAGCGGGCTGTGCTCGATCTGCGAAGCTGGCAGGCTGCCTTCGAGAACAAAGCGTTTAAGGTAACTGCGGCTCTCTTTGAGATTGCTCTTCAAGCTCGTGAGCCGTTGGCTCGACTCGAGCCGGAGAGAGTGCTCGCCATCGAGGGCAAAATTGGTGGCGATGAATCGGGGAAGCACGAGATTGGCCCTGTCGACGCCGTCCAGCTTCAGGGGCAGAGCAGCCTTGAGCTGCACTCTCAGCTCGCTTCCTTCCCGAACCGGAAAGCAATGGAAGAGATATCTACCTCTTCCCAGGTCAGTCATGATCGCCGGATTGTCGTGGCCGACCGAGGTATAAGAGGAGCCGCCGACAGCCTTGCCGGAGGCGGCGAAACTCGCGTCCAGAGGCTCGCCGTCTTTCCACACTGTCAAACCGCTCACTGCCGCTCCGGGAGGCAGAGCGATCTCGGCCCTGGCCTCCTGGTCCAGGGCGCTCTCATTGCGAAACACATAAGTCCAGCTCACTGTAGAGGAAAGCGAATTGGGGCTGATCGTGCCATTGATCGCCGAGCGCACCAGGCTGAGACCCTTTACCGGAGTGCCCACCACATGACGCCTGAGATAATCATCCGACATGGCGCTGTAGTCGCTGTCGGACTCGCCCGTGAAAGGCTTGCCGGTGACGGTGAAATAGAGACGCTGGAGATCGGACTGCTTGATCGGCATAAAGAATCCTGCCAGGCCGACAGAACGCGCATCCGCGGTCTCCAGGCGAAGCTCCTTCTCCGTATCGAGATGGCGAAGCATCTCGAGGCTGTCGCTGCGCTCGGCAGCGACCTCGCTCAGGGCGCCTATCTCCGCCACCCGTACACACCAGGAACGGCACTCCGAGGCAGCAAGCGAAAGAAGACCGACCACCACACCGCAAGCTATATATACGGCCACGCGCAGTCGCGAACTCGCGAAATCGAGATTGGCTCTCACTCTTCTGGCCAGATAGATAAGGGTAAGGCTGGCGAAGAGAGAGAGCATTCCGATAGTGAAAAAGCCCGTAGAGAAATCCGTGCCCGTGGCTTCGCTGAACTCGGCGCAACGTGTGAACAGCGCCGCCATGGAGAGTCCGAAAGAGGCCAGACCGGTGGCTATACCCATCCCCATGAGCAGACCCCGGCTCGGTCCGAAGCGGTGGTCGCTCCGGCAGAGAGCGCTCCAGGCGCGATAGACCGCGAAGGGGATAAAGAGCACCATGAGAATCTCGACGAGAGTCTCGCAGGGATGATTGATGAGAAGCAGGGTGATCCGCTTGGGACACGCAATCAGAGTCAGGGCTGTGATCAGGAGCGGGGCCGCCACGCCGAAAGTCATGACCAGAAAACCGTCCACTCCTCGCCAGAGGCGTCTCGGCGGGGGAGGCATGGGCACACCGTTGTCGTACCACTGGTCTTCAGGCTCCTTTTCAGGCTCGTTCTCAGGCTCATAATCCGTCTTCTTCGGCTGCGGCACCGCCACTTTTCGAAAGAGGTCTTGAATAGCGCTCACAGTCTGAGCCAGGGGAGACAGTGCCGGCGGCTCCTCCGCCCTGGACTTCTCCTGCGCTTTATCGTAATGGTGGTATATATGCACCACTCTGGGAAACTCAAGGATACTTGTCTTAGAACCATTGGTAGTATCTTCAACGGAACTGTCTTCGAATTCGATGCTCATGGCGAAAATCCCCGGCTGGCGACATCCCGACCCATTCGGAAGAGCGAGCGAAAATCCGCTCTTCAAGCGGGCAGAGGCGGTCTGGAACTGGTAACTGGTAAGTTGAACTAAAGAGTCCAAAAGCGGACCCTACCACAATAAGGTCATCCGTATAAATTTGCGACAGGGTTTTCCCCAGATCCCGAAATCTTACGGAAGCGAAGCATGGTTGCGATAGCTGCCCCCATATGGGGGCGCGGCGCCATTCGCCCTCGATCTGGCAGTTTGATATTCACCATCGTATAAGCAAGCTCAGTCGTCTTCTGCCTTAAAGAAGACCCTGAACCAGCCGTGTCGCCAGAAGAAGAATAGAAATCCTGCCGAGATGATCACCATGAGCCACAGGGGCTCCGGCATATTCCAGGGAGAGTCCTTTTGATAGAAGTTCATGCCATAGATTCCGGTGATCAGAGTTGGAGGCAGAAAAATCGCCGCCAGGATGGCAAGGAAAGTGGTCACCTCGTTCATGCGGTTGCTCACCGACGACATATGAAGGGACATGAGATCGGAAGTCAGGCTGATGAAATACTCGACATTGTCCATGGCCAGATTGGCGTGATCGAGCAGGTCGTGGGCTATCAGCTTCTCGTCTTCGCTGGCATAATACCGGGAGTCTCGAACCATCCGGCGAAGCGCTTCTTTGAAAGGGAGCAGGCGGCGCTTGATGGCGATGAGGTCCTTGCGAGATCGATGGATACTGCAAGCCATGGAGCGCTCAGAAGTGGTCAGCACATCGTCTTCCATTTTCTCGAGCCGGCAGCTGAATCTATCGAGAGCCGCTTGATACCGGTCGATAGCCGCCTCCACGAATCGCTGGACGAGATAGAGCCTGCCATTGTTATGCATAAGCCCGTGGTGGGCACGGATGTCTGTCTTGACCTGCTCGATGGACGGAAGCGGCTGGCAGTGCACGGTCAGGACAGTGTTCCCCTTTTGCAGGAGGGAGATCTGGTCGATGACCGAAAGCCCGTCGTCAGAGAGGATCTGGAAAGATAACACAAAGCAATCATTATGAAGCTTATAGCTCGAGACGCCGGAGCGATCGAGGAGCTCATCGGCAACGCCTTTCTCCTGGCTGACATGGGAAACCAGCCTGCTGACGAAGTCCCGGTCGTAGCGCCCCTGGATATCGATCCAGACAGCCGAGCATTCGCTGATCAGCCCCACCGCTTGATCGGGCTGTTCCAGGGCTTTGTCGGTAAAACAGTGCTCGTTGAAAGATACGATGGAGGCCGTGGTGGTCCCGGTCCCTTCCTTGGCTCGGGCAATGGTCGACTCGGGGGACATCGCTTGGCTCCTCGGGATGCTCGGGACTGTCAGGTAGTCACAGGGTAAGGCAATCCGAAGTCCCGGTCCATGGGAGAAACCGCAAATATAGATACTGGAGAATATGGCTAGATCTAGAGCTTGAGCCAGACAGACTTGAGCCTCGTATAAGCGGCAAGGGAGTGCACCGCCATCTCCTTGCCCCAGCCGCTCTGTTTGAAGCCCCCGAAAGGACTGGCGAAGTCATAGCAGCCGAAGCGATTGATGAAGACCATACCGGCATCGAGCCTGCCGGCTACCGAATGGGCGCGGGAGACATCCCTGGTCCAGAGCCCGGCCGCCAGTCCATAGATAGAGTCGTTGGCCATCTCGATCACCTCGTCGTCGCTGGCGAAAGGGATGACCACCAGGACGGGTCCGAAAATTTCGTCCCGGGAGACTGTCATACGATTGTCCACATCGGTGAATATAGTCGGCCTAACGAAGAGCCCTCGGGCATTATCCCCTCGAGTATCGCGCTCGCCGCCTGCAACGATGCGGCCGCCCTCGCTCTTGCCGATCTCGATGTAACGCATGATCTTGTCGAACTGCTCTTGATTGCACTGCGAGCCCTGGTCGGCGCTCTCGTCGAATTGCGCACCGCATTTGACACCGGCCGCGATATCGACCAGGCGGCCCACGAATTGATCGTGAATCTTCTTGTGCACGAAAAGCCTGGTAGGCTCCGAGCATTTCTCTCCCTTATGGGAGAACATAGCGGCATAAGAGCGCTCGATGGCGAAATCCAGATCCGGCACGTCGTCGAAAACGATATTCGGCGATTTGCCGCCGAGCTCCAGGGAGACCTGTTTGAGATTCGAGGAGGCAGAACTTGCCACCACAGCTTTGCCGGTGGCGGTGCTGCCGGTGAAAGATACTTTGTCCACTCCCATGTGCTCGCAGAGGAGCCGCCCGGTCTCGGCACCGCCGGTGACCAGATTGATGACACCATCAGGGATATCGATCTTCTCGTGCAGGAGCTCGAAGAATCTAAGAATCGATAGCGAAGTGAATGGAGAGGGTTTGATCACAACCGTATTGCCCATGGCAAGCGCCGGAGCGATTTTCCACATGGCGAGCAGGAGGGGAAAATTCCAGGGGACGATCAGAGCGCAGACTCCCAGGGGCTCATGCACCGTATAGTTGATGAAACCCTCGTCCTGGGGGCTGCACTCCGAGTAGTGCTTGTCGGTCCAGCCTGCATAATAATCGAAAACATCGGCGGCCTCGGGAAGATCATCGTTGATTGCTTCTTTGTAGAGCTTGCCGTTATCCAGGGCCTCGAGAGCAGCAAGCTCGGCGCTGTGCTCTCTGATCAGATCGGCGATGCTCATCAGCAGGCGGGAGCGCTCTCGCCGTGGCATGGAGCGCCAGCGCCTGTCGGCAAAGGCCTTGCGTGCCGCCGCCACCGCCGCATCGATTTGCCTGCTCCCGGCCTGCTTGATCTTGCAAAGCTCCCTGCCGGTGCTGGGGTCTGTACTGGCAAGCGAGCCGGAGCCGCAATCGCCATCAGTCTCATGGAGCCAGGCACCATCGATGTAGTGGCCCTTCTCTTCTTTCAGCCAGCTCCCGGCCCATTCGAGCAGGCAAGCGGTATCACTCTTGTCCACGGTTTGCATGACTTCCTCCAGCCCGGGCATAAGACAAAAGCTCCCGGCAACGCTCGGTGTCGGCTCTGAGCTCCCGGAGGCATTTGCCATCGAGCATAGCCACGACCTTTCCCAGGAGTCTCAGAGAGTCTATCAGATTGACCACCGCCGAGGACTCGAAAACATTGAGATTGAGCTCAGCCTGACAGGCTGCCGCCTCGACACTGTAGTGGCTGCCCATCACTTGAAATGCGCCGATCATGACAGTCTCCGGCACCACCGGGTTGTCCTTGCCTTTGAAAAAAGACGATCCTTCGAGGACCATGGGCAGGACAAGCTCGCCGAAGCCGCCATCAGGACCGGAAGAAAGGAGCCTGAGATCCCTGGCGATTTTGAGGAGGAGCTGAGCGATTCTCGAGAGGACCCCGGAGAGCTCTACGAGCTCGTCCATGTTTTGAGCCTGATCGAAAAGATCGAGAGCAAGACGCAGAGGGCGCCCGCATATGGAAGCGAGCTCACCGGCGACTCGATCACGGTATTGCCTGCTGGCGCCGCTCCCGTCACCGATGACGGTACCGCCCAGATTGACCGCCAGAAGGCGAGTGCGGGAGGAAGCCAGATCTTCTCTGAGGCGAGCAAGCGCCGAGCACCAGGCACTGAAATAAGTAGCGAGACTCACCGGGAGCGCGTCGCGCAGACATGTCCGGCTGAGAGTATAAATGTCGCCGCTGGCGTCCGCCTGCCCGGAGAGGGTCCGGTCAAGAGCAACAAGAACCTCGTCGAGACTGTCGATGCGCTCGAGCAGAGCAAGACGAAAAGCGGTGTGGCAGGTGTCCGCCGTCGACTGGCTCAAGTTGACATGCTGGCGCGGGTGAACCGGCTCATATTGGCCCGGGGCTCTGCCCGCCTTGCGGTTGGCTAGATTCGCCGTCACCTCGTTGAGATTGGCGTTGAAGGCGATGCAACCCCCTCCCGAGAGCATGTCTACAGGGAACTGCTCCCGGTGATGCCCGGAGAGAATCTCATCGAGAGCGCTCTCGATATAGCCTGCTATTTCTCCATCGATATCGCCGGCGCTCAAGTTGGCGCGCAGAGCAGCGAGCTTGACCCGGCAGAGAGCCTCGATAATCTCGGGGTAGTCTCCCAGGCTTCTGCCGGAGATGCTCATGGCATCGAGGGCGCGTACCGTGGCAGCCCCGAAGAGAGCCCCGGCGGGCACCGCCACCGTACCCAGGGAATCGCTTTCCATGCGCTGCGACTCTTTCAGATTCAGGTTATCCGGTTCGGCCATAGCGGATCATTCTCAGGTAATCGGAGCTCACCGTTCCTTCGCTGGTATCGAAACCGAAAAGCGCCACGAGCCTGACCTGATCTCCCGAGACCCTGGTGACCCGGTGCAGGGAATAACGACCTTCGAAAAAGACCAGACAGCCCGGTCTTATATCGAGGGTGATAACCCCCTCCCGCTCGCCCTGAAGAATCGAGAGGACTCGCTCATAGTTCTCTTCCTCGGGGCTGCGGGTCAGGGGATAGACTTCGTACTCTCCACCGCCTGATCCTTCGATGAGAAGCGAGACGACAAAGTCGGTCTGATCGAAATGCCAGCGCAGATGATCGCCTTCTTTCATAACCGCTATATTCATGGCGCCCAGGGGATCGGCATAACGAAAGAGCGGTCCCCGGTCGAGCACGTCCGATACGAAATCGAGGAAGACCTGGCTGTCATAGAGACGCCTGATCATCGCCTCGGCTGGAATCTGGTCGTAAGCGACAGCGCCGAGGGCGGTGGTGTCGGTGCGATTGACAGGATGGTCATCAGGCAGGGAAGGGTCTAGGGGGGTAAGATAGGCGTTGCCTGTCAGGGTGTTGTGAAAGGCCAGGGGAGCGAGCTCTCTGGCCTCGGCAGCCAGAGCATCGATGCGATCTTCGCCGACGAAATCCTGAAGCAAGCAATATCCAAACTCTTTCAGATCACGGCGAGCCTTCTCCACCAGGGCGACATAGCCGGCGCTGCCCGGCTCGAGAATGGGATACTTGAAAAGATCGACCAGATGTTTGATTACATCAGCCGCGGGAGCACCGGACTCATCCCGGGCACAGCTCATTTCGATAGCCATCTCGATAGCCCTCAAAGTAGACGACAGGGAGATGGTAATCCGGCCGGTGCCGACCGATCAATGAAGAAGCGGCTTAAATAGTCTCAATCAGTCGCCAGAAAAGAGGCAAAATCGAGTCTGTTTCACCACCTGTGATACCACTTACGATATTGATTGCGATACCATCAAGCCCGGTCGCCTGACGGCCCGCAGAATACTAAAGGAAAAGTTAACAAACCCTTGCCATTGTCCGGCCGGTTTTCCATAATTTAATGCTTGTGGGGCTGAGTATGTAATTGTCGAGGGTCCGGCGCGCACATCCTCAACTTTATCCTGATATCAAAAGCGACACGATTGCGAAGGGGTCGCTTTCTTTGTGCTCTTAATCCCCGTACGCAGACAAGAACGAGGTAAAGCAATGCCCTGCGGCAAAACTCCGGTCTCTATAGATGAGAAGGACGCCTGCGGCGTCGGTTTCATCTATCGCCCCGAAGCGCTCTTCTCGAACATCAGGGATGCCCTGGCGGCTCTGCGCAAGCTCGAGCACCGCGGTGCCTGCGCCGCTGACGGGCGCTCCGGAGACGGCGCCGGGATCATGACAGCCATCCCCAGGGATCTCCTCAGGAAAGACGCGATTCATATATCAGAGCGCGATGCCGTCGGAATGATTTTTCTGCCCCAGAGACAGGAGTCGGTCAGGCAACGGGCCAGAGACACCGCCGAGCGAATCGTCGAAGCGCACGGCTTTTGCGTGAAGAGCTGGCGAAAGGTGCCGGTGGACCGCTCCGCCCTCGGGCCCCTCTCCCTCTCCGTCGCCCCGGCCATCGAGCAGCTCATTCTCTCTCCGGACGCCGGCATCGACAACGAGGAAGCCGAGCTTCGCTTATACGTAGCCCGTCAGGAGATCACCGAAGCAGTCGGCCATCCGGACTTCTATATAGCCTCCCTCTCCAGCCGCTCCATCGTCTATAAGGCCATGGCCAACAGCACCGACCTGGAGCGCTTTTATCTCGATCTGCAGAACGAGGCGTTCAAGAGCCGGTTCGTAGTCTTCCACCGCCGCTTCAGCACCAACACCACCACCCGCTGGAAGCTCGCCCAGCCTTTCCGCATGGTCGCCCACAATGGCGAGATCAATACCATAGACGGCAACCTCAACTGGCTCATCGCCAGGCTCAACGCCAACTGCGACCGCGTGTCCAGGTTCGATCCCCACACGCTTCGACCGGACTGGGCAGGCTCCGACTCGAGCATCCTGGACTTCGCCCTCGAGTATGTGATCCGCCAGGGAGACACGCCGGAATCGGCGCTCATGAAATTGATTCCGGAGGCTTACGAGAACGAGTCATATCTCGAGGAGCACCCCGAGATCCTTCATTTCTATGAATATTTCAGCTCCATACAAGAGCCCTGGGACGGACCCGCCCTCATGGTCTTCTGCGACGGGCACAGCCTGGGAGCCACTCTCGATCGAAACGGTCTGAGACCCGCCCGCTTCAGCGTATACGAGGACGGCAGCATCCTCCTGGCATCGGAAGCCGGTCTGAGCCTCGCCACCGACGCCGCTATAATCGAGAGCGGCAGGCTGGGACCGGGTGAGATGATCGCGGTCGATCTGGATACCGGCGCTCTCAAAAGAGATCTGGATATCAAAGCGACCGTGGCGAGCCAGTATCCCTACGGGCAATGGCTTCTCCAGCAGAGGCGGGCCCTCAGCCAGTTCGCCTTCGCGGAGCAACCCTCTCTCGATCCCGAGAGCCTGGTTCGCCTGCAGGCGAAAAGCGGCTTCGGCAAAGAAGACATAGACAACATCATCACAGCCATGGCTCTCAGCGAGAGCGAGCCGGTATTCTCCATGGGAGACGACACACCACTAGCGGTGCTTTCCAGCCGCCCCCGCACCATCTACGATTATTTCCGCCAGCGCTTCGCCCAGGTCACCAATCCACCCATCGATCCCATCAGAGAGCGAGTGGTCATGTCCCTGACCATCAACCTCGGCAGTAAGCCCAAGTCCCTGGTGCCTGACAATGTATCCGCCCAGAATCTCCTGCTCCCCTCGCCGGTCCTCAACGAAGGAGAGGTGGACTTTCTTCTCAGCCTTGAAGAACCGCTCAAGACAGCCCGGGTCTCGACATGCTTCGACCCCGAAACCTCTCTCGAGGCAGCCATCGATGCCATGCTCCGGGAAGCCTGCCGGCTGATTGAGGAGGGAGTGTCCATCATTATCTTGAGCGACCGCGCAGAAGGCTCCGGCGCCCTGCCGATCCCGCCCCTGATGGCAGCCGGCGCCCTGCACCACGAGCTGATCAAAAAAGGTCTCCGCCTGGCCGCTTCCATAGTCGTGGAGACAGCCCAGTGCTTTTCGAGCCACCACTTCGCCTGCCTGCTTTCTTTCGGAGCACAGGCCGTCTGCCCGTATCTCAGCTTAGAGAGCATCAGGCACTGGTATAGAAGCGAGAAAGTTCAAGCTAACATCGAAGAAGCAGCGCGGCATCTCGACGGCGAGCCGAGCAAGGTCGAATCCATCGAGCACTACCACGAGCTCACCGCGGCCGAAGCGCAGCAACGCTACAAACAAGCTATCGAAGCCGGGCTTCTCAAAGTCATGTCCAAGATGGGCATCTCCAAAGTGTCGAGCTATGTCGGCGCCCAGATCATGGAATGTATCGGTCTCGGCAATGAAGTGGTGGAAAAATGCTTCGAAGGGATCGGCACCACCATCGGCGGTCTCAGCTTCGCCGACGTCAAAGAAGAGATCCTCAGGCTGCAGGAAAAAGGAAGAGGCGACAATGTCCGTCTCATCGACGAAGGCATCCTGCGCTCCAGGAAAAGCGGCGAGCACCACCGCAATAATCCCGAGCTGGTCAAAGCTCTGCACAGAGCCGTCCTCCTCGACAAGACCGGTGCCGACGCCGAGACCAGAAAAGAAAATTACACGCAATACAGTGAGCTTGCCGGCAAGCAAACGGCTTCAGCCCTGCGGGATCTATTGAGGATCAAATCGGACCGGCACCCTGTGGACATACGGGTAGTCGAGCCCGTATCCGAGATCTACAAGCGCTTCCTCACCGGCGGCATGTCCCTGGGCGCCCTCAGCAAAGAAGCCCACGAAGCCCTGGCGGTGGCTATGAATCGCATCGGCGCCCGCTCCAATTCCGGCGAGGGTGGAGAGGATCCCCTGCGCTATCACGACATCGCGGTGGAAAGCGATGGCACCAGCTCCGACTTCCCCGGACTCAAGAATCTCCTTCCCGGAGACTCGGCGGCATCGAAAATCCGCCAGGTAGCCTCCGGAAGATTCGGAGTCACTCCGGAGTATCTTGTCACCTCAAGGCAGCTCGAGATCAAGATTGCCCAGGGCGCCAAGCCCGGCGAAGGCGGTCAGCTTCCCGGACACAAAGTCTCTCCGTATATAGCCAGCCTGAGACGAACCAGAGAAGGCATCACCCTCATATCGCCGCCGCCCCACCATGATATCTACAGTATCGAGGATCTCGCCCAGCTCATCTATGACCTGAAAAGCATCAACAGGCAAGCCGGAATCTCGGTAAAACTGGTGGCGGAAAAAGGCATCGGCACAGTAGCGGCGGGAGTCGCCAAAGCCGGCGCCGATATCATCCACGTATCCGGCCATGACGGCGGCACCGGCGCGGCACCGATAAGCTCCATCAAGCATGCCGGCATGCCCTGGGAGCTCGGGCTCACCGAGACGCACCGGGACCTCGAGAAACGCGGCTTGCGATCGAGAGTAACATTGCGTGTAGACGGCGGGCTCCGCACCGGTCGCGATGTCATCAAGGCAGCTCTTCTTGGTGCGGACCAGTTCGCCTTCGGCACCATCGCCCTGCTCTCCCAGGGCTGTATCATGGCCCGGGTCTGCCACACCAACAACTGTCCTGTCGGCATAGCCACCCAGAAAGAAGAGCTACGCAAGCGCTTCTCGGGAGACCCTGCATCGGTGGTGGAATTCTTCCGATTCGTCGCCGAGGAAGTCCGCTATATATTAGCCGATATGGGCTATACGAGCCTGGGCGAGCTGGTGGGACGCACCGACCTCCTGGAGCAGATTACCGGTAATAGCCCCAAAACAAGCGGCATAGATCTGAGCGGTGTCCTGGCGCCTCCGCCTGATAGTATCATCGACCCGGATACACCCCTTGACCGGAGCACGGATCCATCGGCAAAATCGCTCAATGAGACCATCGTCGCAGATCCAGACATTATCCAGGCGGTGTCGTCCCAGGGCATAATCATGAAAGCTTATGACATAAGCAACACCGACCGCAGTGTCGGCGCCGGGCTTTCCGGAATGATCGCCAGAACCTATGGCGACCGGGGCTTCGAAGGCCAGATCGTCCTCAATTTCCACGGCACCGCCGGTCAGTCATTCGGCGCCTTCAATGTCGGTAATATCCGCCTGACTCTATGCGGCCAGGCCAATGACTATGTCGGCAAAGGCATGAACGGCGGTGAGATCATTATCAAGCCCGAAGGTACTCTCGACAGCGATCCGGTGGTGGCAGGCAACACATGTCTCTATGGCGCCACCGGCGGCAGGCTTTTCATCAGAGGCAGAGCCGGCGAGCGCTTCGGTGTGCGCAACTCGAGCGCCCGGGCGGTAGTCGAAGGCACAGGCGACCATGCCTGCGAATATATGACCGGCGGTGCAGTAGTCATCCTCGGTCGCACCGGACGTAATTTCGGTGCCGGTATGACCGGTGGTATCGCTTTCATTTTCGACGCCGACGGCTCCTTCGCCACCAGATTCGATGCCGGTCAGGACAAAGTGGCGACTCCTCTAACTAGCAATCAGGAAAGCAACCTCCGCAAACTGATCGAGGACCATCATCATCTCACCCACAGCACCAGAGCGGCGGCCATACTGGCGGACTGGGAGAATCAAAAGCACCGTTTCGTCCAGGTCCTGCCCGTCAGCGAGATGCGCCGCATCTCCACCGAAGAAGGCGACTCCGTCACCGTCTCCCACACCGCCTGATTGAATTTTTCTTCAAGCGAAGGTTTTTCGCTCAATCAACATATCAACCAGACCAAAAGCCTTGCCACACAATGATCTAACTTTGTCACGTGTAACGTTGCACGTGCCATTGAAACGGAAAGTCATCTCAGTCCCTCGCCTTTTGTAAGCTTCAGAGAACCGGAATCAATATACAGTCCATATATTTACACCAGAGACCGGCTTCACGATAATGAGCAGGCAGCGATCATGGTAATGGATGAGTATCCGAGCGAAAACACAAAAGCTCTCCTTTGCAAACAGAGTCAAATTGACGGGAGTTCTGCTCCGGGAGTTCCGTGTCTTCCTCATCACTGTCACCCTGGCGTTTACGGTCTCGACCCTGCTTCTTTACTTCATCTATCCGATCAAAGAGCTGCCTGTTCACCACCACAGCCTGCTGGGCATCGCATATGACACTTTGCATATGACCTTTTTCGAGCAGCCCATACCTTTCGTGGATGACTGGCGGCTGGTGCCGGTCTTTTTCGGTCTTCCCCTCCTGGGCCTTCTGGTGATAATCGACGGTGCCGTACGCCTGGGAAATATCGTCGTTCAGTGCAGAAACTTCTCGAGGGAGTGGCAGAAATTGTTGGCAACATCATATGAGAATCATGTCGTGGTCTGCGGTCTGGGCAATGTCGGAAAGCGGGTGGTCGAACAGCTCCTGGCTTTCGGCGAAGAGGTCGTCTGTATCGAGAGCAACCATGACGGCCGTTTCATCACCGAGATGGAGCAACGCAAAGTGCCGGTGATCATCGCTGATGCCACCAGACGCACTTCTCTCGAGCAGGCGAATCTTTCCAGGGCCAAAGCCCTCATGGCCCTCACCAATAATGACCTGAACAACCTCGAGACCGCTCTTACAGCCAGGGAGATCAATCCTTCGATCCGGGTGGTCATGCGGATGTTCGATCAGGGCCTGGCGGACAAGGTCAAGAACTCCCTGGGCATAGACTGTGTCTTCAGCGCTTCGGCTCTCTCGGCTCCGGTCTTCGCCCAGTCGGTGGTGAGCGAGAACCTCCTCTCCTCCTTCCAGTTCGGCAACACCCTGCTCAATGCTTACCAGCTTCCGGTTCACGACTCATCCGCTTTCATCGGCATGAAGATAGACGACGTCCGGGCCGCGTACGAGACCACGATATTGATGCACCAGAGAGGCGACTCCGTGGACTGGAATCCGCCACCAGATATAGTGCTGCATGCCGGCGACAAGCTATTGATCATGACCGAGAGCCATAACGTCAAAGCCCTGCTCGACGCCGAGCGCGGTCAGAAGAGATGATATGCCAGGCCGAGCCGGGAAAGAGGCTCTTCGAGATCTTCAGGTAGTCCTGCCAGGATCTCGATCGCTTCTCCATCCGGACGGGTGAAACCGATCGATCGAGCGTGCAAAGCCAGCCGGTTGAGATTATATGTGTCTCTAAAAAAACGATTGATGTCTCCCTTTCCGTAACGCACGTCCCCGACTATTGGATGGGAGAGATGCTTGAGGTGACGCCTTATCTGGTGCAGCCTGCCGGTCAGCGGTCTTGCCCCCACCAGAGACCACCTGTCTTTGTGAGCCAGGGGCTCGAACTCGGTGACAGCGTCCACTCTCTGTCCGCCATCTCTCTGAGGGATCGGGTGATCAAGGGTGCTTCCCTCGAGCATGGGGCCGCGCACCAGCGCCAGATATTCTTTGCGCACTCTGCCTGCTACGGCCTCGCTCTGAAAATAGCTCGCCATCTCGGGATCGAGACCGAAAAGGAGGACGCCGCTGGTGCCCCGGTCAAGGCGATAGAGTGCGTGCACGGGTTTGCCGGCTATATTGTCCCGGACCAGATCCGCGGCGGTGACAGCATCGTTGTCCCAGCCACGATGAACGATCATGCCGGATGGTTTCATGACGGCGATCAATCGATCGTCTCGATAGAGGACCTCGATTTCTTTTTTCTGCATCTGCGAGACCCCGTGCCTGCGGAGTCATTCTAGCAGCACAATCTAGTATCGAATCCGGGGACGCTCGCCACCCGGTCGAGGCGGCATGAAAAACGGAGCGGTGTTGGCTGGCCGGTTCTGTTGAGGCAATTTCCCTTTGATTCCGTCATAGATCATCGGGTTCCTGGTCTCCAGATCGAACTGGCCGCGATTGCGCATGGTCCAGCTCATCAGGTCCGAAAGAGTTCCCCCTGCGGCGGTCCCGTCGCCGGACAGCCCGGTAGTGAGAGCGGTGATATCCCCGGTCCTGGCGGCGGTCCGCAGGCCGTCTAGGGCCTTGATGGCGCCGGGAAGAGTGCTCGCCAGGCTCTGCTGCTCCTCCACCGGCAGTCTCATGGGCAGAGTGACCTGCTCGGGCCAGGGGGTGGCTGCCGGAAGGAAGGCTGGCTTTTTGAGCGGGTTGTCTATGGTGAGAGAGCCGGTGGGATTCCTGGGATCGCTGGTGTCCAGGACGAGCTTGTGAATGTCGAGCCGGTTGCCCTGAGCATCCACGGACTGCATTCCTTTGATTCCATCCAGAGTAAGTCGGGTCGGGGTGGTGGCAAGATTGAAACTGGTCTCGCCGTTGTCTGTGCCCATGGCGACGCTATAGCCGCGGGCGAAGCCCCGGTCGCCCAGAGACATCTTCTGCTCGCTCTTGAACTTGAGCTTGAGCTGATCGGCGCTCAGGGTGACTCGATCGAGACCGGCCAGGAACCTGCGGGTTTCAGGATTAGGATCGGCGGCTTCGGGATTGAGAGCCGACAGCTTGTCGTACATGGAAGCGAAGTCCATGGAAAGGCTCATCTCTTTCCGCTCGGGATCGATATTGACGCCTGTGCGGCTCATCAGGTCGGTGATTCCGTTCTGGACGGCAGGATTTCTTATGAGCTCTTGAATGCGGCTGATGACCGGACCGTTACCCGGAAGCTCGCCAGTCCGGGACGGCTTGAGAGGCGCGAAGGGCCGCTGACGCCGGAGCAGACCGCCGGGCGGCAGGCTCTGCCCGTCGCCTCCCAATAGCTGGCGAAGAAGATTGCCGCCGTCGGGAAACCCCTGCTGTCCGGCTTGCTCGAGAGCTCCGGCGGGCACGATTCGGCAAAAGCCATCCTCGCAGATAATCTTGCTGCCGTCCGGTCCGTCCTTGACAGTCGGGCCGGCATGATTGGCATCGCCGGCTGCGGTCTGCTCACCGTCAGTCGGACGTTTGTTGCCGGTATTGCCCTGACCATTGCCGCTCAGGCTCCAGAGATCGCCAAGGGAGCTGCTTCCCAGTCCGAAGTACTGGCTTTCTTGCCGGGCCTGAGGCTGGGGCTGTAAAAGGTCTTGGGTATCGCGGGAGGGAACTTCGGATTGCTTATCGTCCATGGTGAACCTACATGAGCCGGCGGGGGAGCGGCTCTTTGACAAAGGGGCGGAAACTGGGACCTGACAATTCTATGGGGCGTTTGTGAACAAACTGTACCCCCGGCGCCGCTTGCATGGGGGAATTACGAGGTCTTCCCCCTGCCCTCCGGTCATGCTACTCCCAGGTCATAGGCGGCGGCCCCACCGAATCCTCCACCGTCTGCTCCAGAGAGCACCACCGGTGAAGCTCGGCGAGGCTCATGCCGGAATGTACCAGGAACTGGCCCAGGACCTCCACATCGGCTCGGGTGATCCGTAGCTCTTCCCCCTGCTCGTCATCCACCATATTGATGATAGTGTCGAAATATTTAGCCACCAGCTTGAGCATCTCGTACTCGTCAGCGTGAAAAGACTGGGGATACATGAGAGCCGTCGTGAGCTCGTCCCTCGAGATACCGTCGCCGTTCTTGTCGAGCTTGTTGAAATTGCCGGTGAGCAGGTCGATGATCTGCCGGCCGTCCAGGGCTGTCTCGGCGCTCTGGCCCGGACTGGAGCCCTCCGGCCCGGTCTCGATGAGGAATCGGATGTCCTCGAGGGCACGGCGTGCCGCCTGCTCCTGTCTTGATAGCTCGGTCATGAGACTATTTTAGAACGGCTCCTCTATAATTCACCTGCAAGCTGAAAGAAAACAAGGTATTGGAAACCCCTATGACTACTGAAAATTCCAGACCAGGCCGTACCGATGCGGTGCTCCTCTCCGAAGAGGAGCAGGTATCCGAAGTGCTCGTATCGGCAGTGGGCAATCTCTGGGAAGCGGTAAACGAGCTGACCAGGCTGCAACGCACCAAGAAAGAAGACTATCTTGTCACCATATTCGGTTCGGCAAGAATCAAGCCCGATACCAGAGCCTATGACCGCGTCCGCAAACTCGGCGCCAGCCTGACGGAAATGGGCTGCGGCATCATAACCGGCGGAGGACCCGGTCTCATGCAGGCGGCCAATGAAGGCGCCGCTTCGGTGCACGGTCATGCCTCGGACCGCTCCATCGGCATCCGGGTGGACCTGCCTTTCGAGCAGAACGCCAACCCCTTCGTGGGCAAAGCCTATATGCACAAGACCTTTTTCTCTCGCCTCCATCATTTCATGATCATGTCCGATGCATTCATCGTAGTGCCCGGTGGGATCGGCACCCTCCTGGAGCTCTCCATGGTCTGGCAGCTCCTCCAGGTGAGGCGTCTCTATGACACTCCCCTGATTCTCATCGGCGACATGTGGAAAGAGCTGGTGGAGTGGGCGAGCCAGTCAATGCTCACCGACCTGGAGCTGGCAAGCCCGGTGGATATCTCCATCCCGACCTGTGTATCCTCCTCCAGCGAGGCTCTCGAGCTCATCGCCGCCCACCGTGAAAGGTGGCTCAAACACGAGACATAACTTGTTTATAGTCCCTCTTCCGGGTGGTATGACCTGATCAGGCAGGTTCGCAAATAAGAGGGTGGCCATGGCTGACAGCGACAAGAAAAAGACCTCTACCGTGGAGACGGCGTTCCTCCACGACAACACCATATCACCCCGTGACGACAGGCGCCTCAGGGGACAGACCCTGCGGGAGGCATTCCCCCGGGAGAGCCACGCCGGCTGGAAAGCTCCTGCCGACCGGGAGGACCCTATCAAAGTCCTGGAGCAGTCGAATCAGGGCAGGCTCAGCGAATTGACCCCGATCCGCTACGGGCGCATGAGCGTCACCCCCTTCACATTCTTCCGTGGCTCCGCCGCCCTCATGGCCATGGACCTGGGCACCGTCGCTCACACCGGGATCAGGGTGCAGGTCTGCGGCGACTGCCACCTCCTCAATTTCGGCGCTTTCGCCACCCCGGAGCGTAACGTCATATTCGATCTCAACGATTTCGACGAGACCCTGCCGGCCCCATGGGAGTGGGATCTCAAGCGCCTGGCGGTGAGCTTCGTCCTGCTCGCCCGGGAGCGAGGCTTCAAGCCTAAATCCGCCGAGGATGCAGCCGAGGCGGTCACCCGCGCCTACCGGAAGAAAATTTTCGAGTTCTCGAAGATGAGCATACTCGATATCTGGTATGCCAAGCTCGACTGGATGAGCGTTATCGAAAAGACCGGCGACCCGGAGCTCCAGAAGCGCCGCAAGGATAAGCTCAAGAAAGCCAAGAAACGCTCCATCCAGGACTTCCATTTTCCGCGTATGACCCAGGAGAAAGACGGCTCTTACACTTTCCGGGACAACCCTCCTTTTCTCCATCACTACGAGAAGGACGAGCAGAGGAAGTTCTTCGATCAGATCGGCAAAGCCCTGGAAGTCTACAAGTCATCGCTTCAGGAGGACAAGCAGCGGCTCTTCGACCGCTACCGGCTCCGGGACGCGGCCATCAAAGTGGTGGGTATCGGCAGTGTCGGAACCCTCTGCGGCGTCGCGCTAATGCTGGCGCCGGACGATGAGCCCCTCATCCTGCAGATCAAAGAGGCACGCGAATCGGTCCTGGAGCCCTATGCCGGCAAGAGCACTTTCGAGAATCACGGTCAGCGCGTCGTGGCAGGCCAGCGGATTATACAAAGCGCCACGGACATCTTTCTGGGCTGGACCCAGTTCGATGACGGGCGCAATTTCTACATCAGACAACTGCGTGACATGAAAATCAAACCCGAGCCCGATCTCTGGGACGAAGAGCAGATGATTGCCATCGCCAAGGTCATGGGTCACATCCTGGCCAGGGCTCATGCCCGCACCGGCGATGCCACTATGATCAGCGGCTACCTCGGCGAGGAGGCGGTCTTCGACCAGGCCATCGCCAGTTTTGCCGTCGAGTATGCTGACCAGATGGAAACCGATTTCGAAAAGTTCACCACTGCCATCAAAAGGGGCAAGATCGAGGCCCAGCTCGATCCCGAGTCCGACTGACTCGTACCGGAATTCACCTAATTTCCGGAAGAATCGGGTATAAAGCAATATATGGAGATTTGCACTCACCGGCGCCCGGGTGAGATCCGTTTCATACAGAGCCACTACCATCGATATCACGCAGCCGCATGTATCCCCGAGCCCTATCCAGCCGCACTATGCTAATTGCCCTGGCAACAGCATGGACCATCGGTGCCGGCACAGCCGCTCCGGCGCGAGCGGCGAAGCCCACGACAGCAGCGGTCCCCTCGGTAGAGACCCTGGATGGCGGGCTCTCCACCCTGCACTGGGAGGGCAGCACCGGCAACAATACTACGTTCGTCTGCGTGCACGCCCTGGGGCTCTCCGCCGGCGCCTTTGAAGATTTCGGCAGGGTAATGTCCCGGCGCGGATATGACGTCTATTCGCTGGAAGTGCGGGGATTCGGACCGGAGCGCCACCGTCCCGGTTTCAATCGCATAGATATGGAAACCAGCGTCGATGACTTGAAGAGATTCCTCTCCCTTCTCAGGAGCCGATCGCCGGGAAGGAAGATAGTCCTTTTCGGAGAGTCCATGGGTGGTGCCATCACCATGAAGACCGTCTCCGAGGTACCGGAGCTGGTGGATGGAGCAGTGGTATCGGCGCCGGCCTGGCAGCTCTACAAGCTCAAGCGCATAACCATGAAAGGTCTCGGCGACCTGGTCCTCCCGGCACCGGGCTTTGCTGCGAAATCGGTGATGAGACAGGCGACTACCAGCCCGGCCCTGATCAGGCACTGGACCACCAATCCCGACGATAACGTCAAGCTCAAGCTAAGTCTCGGGGAAGCGTACAATTATTATCGCTTCATCAGGCAGACACCGAGCTACGGGGAGAAGATCGAAAGCACACCGATGATGGTCATACAGGGCTTCAAAGACAATCTCGCCAAAGCGAGCGGCACTGCCAGATTGTTTTCCATGATCAAGAGCCCGCAGAAACAATTTCTCTTATCCTGCGATTCCGAGCATCTGATGCTCGAAGAGGGTCAGCTCTCGCCGAAAGTGACCGATCTGATGCTCTCCTTCGTCAAGAATCAAGTGCTCTCCGGAAAGGAGGCCCTGAAGAACCGCCTGGTTGTGCTGGACCGGAGCCGTCTGGATAGCAAGGACAAGCTGCGGGTGGACAGGCTGATCAAGCTGTCCGGAGCCAGCAAGCCTGTTCTCTCGGTCACCCGGGCGGAGAAGAAGCTACCGGGGCTCTGATGCCATGAGAGCATAATAGACCAGAGCCGAAACGCCGAATCCGACGAACCAGGCATATTCATAGAGAAAGGCCAGGGGCTGGACCAGAAGCCCGATCCAGGCGGCAGCGCAACCAGCTATGGTGGCAATCACCGCTTTCGGATTCCAGCCTCTCCGGAATCGATACTCGCCGTGCTCTCTGTAGAGATCGGGCAGGAAGAGCCGGCCCTTGCGCACGAGCCAGTAGTCGACGATGAGCACCCCGGCGATGGAGCCCAGTCCGCCGCTATAGCCCTGCAACCAGGAGAAGATATAGGCCGAGGCGTCGGCGAGAAGACGCCAGGGCTGCATCAGGATTCCCATGAAGCCGGTGATCAGACCGCCGGTGCGAAAGGAGATGAATTTAGGGAATGCGTTGGCGAAATCGTTGGCCGGCGATACCACATTGGCGGCGATGTTTACACAAAGGGTAGCGACAGCGATAGTGAACATCGCCACCGCCACGAAAAGCCGATTGTCGAAATGGCCGACGAGCTTTACCGGGTCCCAGAGCTCCGACATCGGCACCGCGGGGAAAATCAGGATCGCCGCCGAGGTCACCAGGACGCCCATACCTGCATAAGTCGTCATGGCCAGGGGAAGGGCCACCACCTGGCCGAGCATCTGCTCTTTCTGGCTTTTTCCGAACCTCGTGAAATCGGGCATATTCAAAGAGAGAGTCGCCCAGAAGCCGATCATCGCCGATAGCGAAGGTATGAAAACCGGCATGAACTGAGAGAGGCTCTTGAGCTTGAACGGCTGGTCGAGGATATTGCCGAGCCCGTGAGCGTTATTGACGGCCCAGACGGTGAGCGCCGCGGTCATCACGAAAACGAATGGTGCCGCCATGCCGGCGAGTTTCCTGACCAGGTCCATGCCCCTGAAAACAACCAGTATATTGATGCCCCAGAAAAGCAGGAAGGAAAGCCAGGCCGTGGGAGTATGACCGAAGATCGCCGGTCCCAGAAGCCCGTCGAAGCCGGGAATTATCGCACCGAACAGGCTGTGGAGAGCGGTGCCACCGATCCAGGCCTGGATGCCGAACCAGCCGCAGCCCACAACAGCCCTCATGAGAGCCGCCAGATTGGAGCCGCTGGTACCATAGGCAGCCCGGGCGAAAACCGGGAAGGGGATACCGTATTTGGTGCCGGGATGGGAATTGAGCAGGATCGGCACCAGCACGATGACATTGCCCAGAAAAATAGTGAAAAGTGCCTGCCACCAGCTCATGCCGGCAGCGATCAGCCCGGAAGCCAGCATATAGGTCGGGATGCAGGCCGACATGCTCATCCAGAGCGCGGCAAAGTTGTAGGTGGTCCAGACCCGGCCCGTTAAGGGGACCGGCGCCAGGTCCTCGTTATAGAGCGGGCTGGCCGCCAGGGCTCCATCCGCCACCAGCTCGACCCTGCCGTCTTCGTGCTCGAGAATTTCCAAGTCTTTAACCGGCCTAATATGCTAAGCAAGCCTAATGTTAGCAGAACTCGACCCTGTGGGCGATTCCGGGCTCAGCCCCGAAACCCGCCGCAACACGATCTTTGACCTTTCGCTCTGTTTATATAAAATTGGACTGAGTTTTCAAGGGATGGGCGCACTTTGTCCAAGCGAACGACAATTCTGGGTCTGACAGCAGCGATCTTTCTCGTCTCCATAATGACCGGTGCCTGCGGAGACTCGGACGGCTGGACCACAATCAAGCCTCAGGGAACCAGTACGACCTTCGAGCTTCCCGAGCCGGTGGAGCATCCCGAGCGGGAAGGCTACTCGATGTACCAGTCCACCACGGGTATGGACTCCAAGAACAACAAAATCCAGATCGGAATCTGGCAGAGAAAGGACAATCTCAAAGAGATCATCCCGCCCGGCACGGCTGACGCCGACGCCCTGGAGCTCTTCGAGACCCACTGCCTGGATGGGCTGCGCGCCAATCTGGCCGGGCAGAATCTCCCCTTTCACCTCGAGTTCGTCAAAGACCTCGGGGTGGAAAAGGGGCTCGGTCAGCAGTACAGGATGAACTCAGGCGATGAGTTCAGTATCAACCAGTTCTACCTGAATCCCGACGTCCTTATCTGGGTAAAGATCGACAACAGCGACGAGTCCAATCCGCGGGTCAAGCGCTTTCTCGATTCCATCGAGCCCTGAGTAGACCTGAATCTACGCCTCAGGGGCCGAGCATCTTGGACTTGCTCAGCTCCTCGAGCCCGGACGAATAGCTATCCGGCCTGGCGACAAAGGGTTTGAATTTGACCGATATGCCTTTTCGACCAAGAGCCCTGACAGACTCCGAGGTCAGCCCCTCGCAACCGGCGAAGTTGGCCTCTTTAAGTGTCTTGTTCTTGCTCAGGGACTCGATATCCACGCCGGGCATAACCCGGGTACGATCGAGAGTGATTCTACTCACAGGAATCTGCAGGAGCGCCTTCATGGTCTGCGAGTCAAGATCGGACACCTCAAGGGAGAGCGTCCGGAGAGGGTTGCTCCCGGAGAATCCTGAAAGGGCCCCGGGCTCGAATGTGCAAGTCCTGAAAGTCACGCCATGGAGCCTGGGGAGGCAGGTCATGGTCTCGATCGCCCGCTTGCCCAGATTCATCTCGATGAATTTCAGAGCGACCAACCTCTCGAGTTGCGCCAGCTCAACAACCGACGAGTCATCGAGATTCTTGCCCGAAACCTCCAGATATTCGAGGTTCGGGCAAGCGGACAAGCCGGCCAGGGCACTGGCGGTGAGTGAGTCATTATTCTGGAGGTAGAGCATTTGAAGACCTCTGGTACGAGCTATACAGGCAAGCCCCTTATCGGTGAGGGGACAGTGGCCCAACCGTACCTGGCTTATGGCAAGGTGCCTGAGATCGCCGAAAGTCTCGCCGGTGACCTCGGATCCCTTGATATCGAGACTGGCGATTGAGCGCACCTCTTTCATACCCGGATGCCGGAGAAGGAGCTTGAGATTCTCGTCATTGACCGAACCGGCACCACTTCTGACACTGACACCAAGCGGCTCGACTCTCACATCGAAGAGCTTTTGCGCCATATCTGCCGGATCACCAGTCAACCTTCCGGGCACCGGATTGACGAAAGGATCCCGCGGTGCAGGCTCTTTTTGTGACACCTCCACCGGTGCGTCAGAAAACATGAGATTGAAGGCGAAGAAGCAAAAGAGCGCGGCTAGAATCGTGGTGGCTACAGCGATGATGCGAGGCTTGGTGTTGCTGGCGCTCTCCGGAACAAAACCGGACTCGGGTGGGCGCTCGGGTCCCTGAAGCGGCACCGCTTCGATGGCATCCTTGAGCAGACCGAAATGCTTGAAACGCCGGGAAGGCTCCTTTTCAAGACAGGTCCGCACACAGTCCTCGATTTCGGAAGGAAAGATCCTGCCGGACTTTTCCGAGAGAGAAACAGGAGCCTCGCTCACCTGTTTCAAGATCGTCTCCACAGCCGTGATTCCCATAAAAGGAGGCTCGCCGGCAAGTGCTTCATACATCAGACAGCCCATGGAATAGATATCGGAACGCTCGTCGACATTTTTGCCCTCGGCTTGCTCCGGGGACATATATGGCGGTGATCCGATGCCGGCCCCTTCCCCGGTCAGGGACTGATCGCCCTCGGCGCTCTTGGCCAGCCCGAAGTCGACGATCTTGACCAGGGTCTCGCCGTCTTCCCCATCGACAAGCATGATATTGCTCGGCTTCAGATCGCGATGATAGATCCCGTTATAGTGGGCATTGGCCATGCCGTCACAGATCTGGACAAAAAGCGGAGCGGCCTTGCTCCATTCGAGGAATTTGTTATCTGCTATCAGATCCGCCAGGCTCCTGCCCTCCACCTGCTCCATCACCAGGTAGAGATACCTGCCTGCCACGCCGAAGTCCAGGACCTGAAGAATATTGCACTGCTGGAGCCGGGCAGCGGCCTTTGCCTCACGCTGAAAGCGTACCGCCAGCTGCTCATTGACCTCGGTCTTCAATACTTTGATTGCCACTATCCTGTCCAGAGTAAGATCATGGACGGAATAGACCACACCCAGCCCGCCTTCCCCGAGCGTTTCCCGGAATCGGTAGCGACCAAGTATCTCGGCTTGCTCGAAAAAATCTTGCTTGAGTGACTCACCGGTGTTCATGCAGTCCAGTATAAATGAGCCGGCTGCGGTAGAATACACTCCCTTAGTGGCAAGCGGAGCCGGCCGTGAGGATACCCCTCTCAATCTGCATATTACTAGTAGCTCTTTGCTGCGCCTTTCCCGCCCAGTCCAAGACCTTCCAAGAGCTGGAGGATCAGGCCAGGGCAAGCAATGACATGGTCAAAGGCAAGAGCTTCGCAGACGGTCTGGGTTTTGTCGAGTCGATGCTCAATGTCATCAAGCGAAATGCCGGCTATGTATTCGATTCTAGAATTCTCGGCATCAAGAAATCCAGGCTGGAGACCGGCAAAGCCACCTATTTTTTCAAAAAGCCCCAGAAAGTACGGCTCGAGGTCCATTCCCACGGGATGAACAACGGTGCGGTGGTGGTGAAACAGAGCGACGGAGTGATCAGGGCTTCGGGAGGGGGCGCTCTCAAGTTCGTGAAGATGACCCTGGAGCCGGACTCCCGCATGCTACAGCTTCCCAACGGCTATAACGCCATCTCCTCGGACCTGGCTACCCTTCTTGCCGGACTCAAGAGGCGCGCCCAGAACGGCGCCCAGGTATCGGTCTCGAACGAGGCGGTGAGCGATAAAGGCCAGACTTTCAAGATAATCGAGGTCCAGGGCAGAGAAGACAACAGGGAGCACAAGCTCGAGCGAATCTTCGTCGATGCCAGGACAAAAGTGCCGGTCCGCTGGGAAGTCTACAAGAATGGCGACCTGGTCTCCATAACCGAATTCGATAACTTCAAGCCCCGTCCCGACCTGAGCGAAGACCTCTTTCAGCTCTGATAGCGAGGAAAATCAACGTGACAGCCCTTTCCCATCGACCAATCGCCACCGGCCTGGCAATCGCCCTTCTCGCCCTGAGCTGCGGTCTCCCGGCCCCGGCATCGGACAGTGCCCCGGCCAGGTCGGCGAAGTCGGAGCTTTCCCTGCAGATCGAAGAAAACGACCAGGTCACCCTCAGCGATCTCAGAGACATAGGGCTCTGCCTGGAGCAGATCAAGCAACAGGCGGTCAATATATACGAAGAGGCGACCCGCAAAAAGGTCCCGCGCTCGGCTTCGGCCGAGATCAAGGATCCAAGCGAGCTGAACGATTCCCTCCCGGAGCCGAGCTCCGCTTACCTGCCGGTGAGACCTGAATGGGTAGTCTTTTATGTGGGGACCATGGAGCCGATTATTCATCTTTTCAAGCAGGACGTCCGGGCCACTCACAATGACGGCAAGTTTTTCGTGCCCAGGGGCACGGGCAAGCGCTTCCACACGATTTTCAAGGAATACGAGACTCTGGTAGCAAAACTGAACGAGCATCTCAGCAATCTATTCGATGAGAATGGCAGAAAAGACAATAACAGCGCCATAGCCAGCGAGGCGACTCGTATTCACCGGGTTGCCGAGGCTATGGAAAAGCTGAGGGTGGAATCCTTCAATCTCGTAAAGAATGCCGGCGAGAGCCCTGAGCTCGAAGAGGTCGATATAGCACCGAGCCCTGAAGTCGATCCGGACCGAGATTAAGCCCGACTTTTGTTAAGAGCTCCCGTGCAGGAGAGAGAATTCCGGGCCGGCGAGGAAAGTACTTATTGAAGCTGAAGCCCGTCTACCAGTGAATCAAGATTGTCTCCGGAAGAAAGACAAATCGAGAGCGATGTAATCGAGCTCCGGGAAGCCGGACCCGAGAATCCCGAGCCGGCGATTTCTGCGCCTGAGAAAGCAGATCAGGAGTCTCTGCCTTGCCTCGGCGAAGACTATGAGGTCCTGGGCCAGATCGGCAGGGGAGGCATGGGCTCCGTCTACAAGGTCAGGGATCGGAAACTCGATCGCATACTGGCATTCAAGCTTCTGGACCGGACCCTGGCCGAGGATCAGGTAGCGCTGAAACGCTTCGAGCAAGAAGCCGCCGCCGCCAGCCAGCTCGACCACGACAATCTGGTGGCAGTCTACGGGCACGGACGGACCCATGACGGCACACCATATCTGGTGATGGACTATCTCGAAGGCAAGAATCTTTCCGAGGTTCTCAAGGAAGAAGGGACCATGGAGCCGGGAAGAGCCCTTAGCATATTCCAGCAGATCGCCGAGGCCCTGAGGCACGCCCACGAGAAGAATGTCATCCACCGTGATATCAAGCCGACCAATATCATCCTGACCCGCACGGAAAGCGGCGTCGAGATAGCCCGCATAGTCGACTTCGGCATAGCCAAGGTGATGCCTGCCGCCAATCGCGAGACCCATGACCTCACCGAGACCGGCGAGGTCTTCGGCAGCCCGCACTACATGAGCCCGGAGCAATGCCTGGGCTTCATGCTCGATCAGCGCTCGGATATCTATTCTCTGGGCTGTCTCATGTACGAAGCGCTCACCGGCGATTCGCCCTTTGCCGGCGCCAATCCCATCCAGGTGGTGGTCAAGCATATCAATGAGGATCCGGTGAAATTCCCGGCTTCCATCACCACCGGCAGTATCGCAAAAAAACTCGAGCGGGTGGTCCTGCACTGCCTGGAGAAAGACAAGAACAATCGCTATCAGTCAGCCTCCGACCTGATCAAAGATCTCGATCTGATCAAGGCCGGCAAGAATCCTCCGGCCTACTCCTCGGGCAAGAAGCACAAAGCGCAATTCTCCCAGCGTCAGGTCCTGAGCTTCTGGTTCGCGTCCCTGCTGGTTCTTTTCTACACGCCGGCGATCATCGCCGGCACCTCCTTCGGCAACATCCTCAGCACCCTCATGCCCGCGGCGGCTGCTGCCATCGGACTTCTGGGCACCTGGGTCTTCTACTCGATGGCCTGGGACAAGCACAAGCAGATGCACGGCGGCAGGGCCAGTGCCTCGGCCTGGTGGAGCCTTCTCATCCCGGCATTCATAGGAACGGCGATCCTGAGCCTGGTACCCTTTGCGGTTTCGATCATGGGGCTGGGAATCTCGCTCCCGAAAGAGCTGGTGGAAGCGCTCTTCCCGATCCCTCTCTTTCTTCATATATTCTCGGTGTTAGGTGCATTAGCCAGCAGTCTCGGCTATCTCATCTTTCGAAAAGAAGAGAAAGTCGCCTTCCCCTATATCGTCACCAGGCTGTTCTGCACCGTTATGGTGCTGGTCGGGCTTGCCTGCGTGCTCCTGCCCAAACCCATCGCCCTGGGACTGCAGGGAACCGCCTGGTATATGGAGAAGCACAATCCAGGACTCTGCCTCCGCATATTGGACCTGGCCTCTCTTTTCGACAAAGAGCTTCACATCTACATTTCTCTTGCCGAGCGGGCAGCCGCGGCAAGTCGCTATAAAGACGCCATCGGCTATCTGGATCGTTTTCTTGCCCTGAACAATCTCGACATCTACCAGAGAAGCAAGGCCTTTTACCTCCGGGCCGATTGTCACAACAAGCTGGGAATCAAGGACCAGGCGACGAAAGACGCCCTGGCAGCAGTCAAAGAGAATCCAAACAAAGAGCAGACCCTGAAAGCAGCAGACCTTCTCAAGGGTATGGGCGAATACCAGTCCGCCTTGCAGGCCATCGACATCAAGCTGGCAAGGTTCCCCCGGGAAATGGATGTCCAGAAGAAGCGGCTGGAGTTACTCATAGAGATGAAGCGCTTTCAAGAAGCTATCAATACGATTGACTCACTGATTGCAGCCGGCGGGCAGACCGATCTACAGAGCATGCATTTCGTCAAAGCCGAGCTGGAAAGAAAGCTCGGTCTCGATGCCCTGGCTCGCACCGACTACTGGACGGTGATCAGGATCCTCGAGCCTCTGCCGCCCACCCCCTACGGGAACGCCCTCATGTCCTGGTCTTATAAACAGATAGGCGATGGGATCCATGCGGACCAATACAGGAAAAAATCAGGGCTCTCCGATCCATCGGCCACGATAGAGCAAGAGCTGGCCAGTAAGGAACTGACCATAAAGTTGAAAGGAGATTGAGCATGCCTGGACAAGAAAGGAAGTTGATCGATCCCCTCAATCCGATAACCGATGAGTTTCTTCAAGATACGCAAGCCTTTCGCGCTGCGCGGTCCGAAATAGCTCCTGGTCGGACCCTGTCAATAGTTTACAATTCTGTAGATTCCGGAACCCAGAAGGCCATACCGTGAACAAACCACAGTCCAACGACGAATCCCAGCTTCTGATTCAGCTGTTGCGAGCAGGTGGCCTGGTCTCGGAAGCTGATGTGGAAGACTTCAAGAGCATCGCCAAAGAGCTCAAGATTCCCTTCGCCCAGGCGATTATCAACTCGGGACTGCTCAACGAGCGCAATATGCACATTTGCATAGAGGCTCACAAAATGGTCCAGAACAGAGAAATCAAGGCTGACCTGGCCATCAGGGCCGTGCGTGTGGCAGTCCAGAAGAAATGCAGCCTGGCGGCCGCCCTCACCTCGGTGCGCAAGCTGCACCAGACAACCAGGGTGACCGTGCCCCTGGCAAACGAGCTCTCAAACATGCTTCTGCAAGCCGGCGCCATCTCCCAGGAGCAGCTTGGCAAATTGCTCCGCAAAGCGGAGGAGTCCCAGATGATGATCGGACAGCTCCTGGTCTATGATGGCATTCTCGACACATTCGAGATGCTTGCCGCACTGAATGCGGTGCGAATGGTGAGAGAAACCGGTCTTGACAAAGACAAAGCCGTCAAAGGTCTCACCCACGCCCTCAAGAACAAGACGACCATAGAGCAGGGACTCTTCGAGCTCGGCTTCTTCAAGCCTCCGGACGCCAAGACCACCAGGGTCGGCGAGATTTTCACCATGGCCAGGGTGCTATCCCGCAAAGAGCTGGCAGAGTGCTATGAGATCGAGCTCTTCAAGGAGAAACACTTCGGGCAGATTCTGGTCGAGCGCGGTCTCGTCAACAAGACCCAGCTCGAGGCTTCCGTTGCGCTTCTCGCCTCCATCGCCAAAGACACTATCAAGCCTTACCTTGCCGCCCAGGCCCTGCGCAGCATCTGCAAGGACGGCGCCCGCACCGAGCCGACCATCGAAGAATACGAGAAGAAATCGGCCGCCAGCAGCGAGAATTTCCGCCTGGGCGACCTGCTGGTGGAAGGCGGGGTAATCACCCGGGACATTCTCGAGCAGACCGTCAACGTCAACCCCGACAACGCGGTGAAGGTCGGCAGCCGACTCCTGAAAGCCGGAATGATCTCGGAGTCCACTCTTTTTGCCGCCCTGCGCCTGCAAACCGCCCTGAGACTGGGCTATCTTTCACGGGACAATACTCTCGCGCTGCTGAGACACTGTGTCCGCGAGGGAGTCAAGCTCGATCAGGCGCTCCGGGACCTGGATATCTATGTGCCATCGCGGATGCAGTGGACCTGGGTCTGACGGGAACAAACCGGTCCCCTGAATCGACTGATCTGTTTAGTTGCTGCCGATTAACGGATAGGAAATCATGAAAAGAACCCTGACTGCCATTCTGAGCCTTCTGACAGCGTCCCTTTTTGCTTTCGCCATGCCGGTCCTGGCGCCCCATTCATCGGTGGCCGAAGCGAAATCCTGCACCTGCCGCTACGAGAACGACTCTGCCGGCGGGGAATTCTATTTCGTCCTTCGCAAAGAGACCCCGGATCTCATAACTGTTCTCGTTCTCAGCAAATCGAGCAAGGATTCCTCTTATCTGACCCGGCTGCAAGCCGACCAGGGCTACGAGCTGATCGGCACATTCAAGAGCTTCGACGCGGCTAAGTTCATGGCTATGGCAGAATGCCCTGAATGCAAGTAGAAGCAGCCAAGCTCGAGAAAGCCAGAGCGCTGATAAATAAAGGCGAGACAGAGGAGCTCTCCCGTCTCATCGAAGAATGTCCCGGGCTCACAAACGAAAAGTTCGAGTTCGAAGAAGAGGGCTCGCTGTCTCTCACGCTTCTCCATCTGGCTGCAGGATACGGGCAGGAGACCGTGCCGCCTAACGCTGTGAAGATGATCGAGATCATCACCGCCGCCGGTGGCGGGAGCGGTGACCGCTCTCCGGCAGAGATAGCCCTCCTCTGCGGCAGCACCGCCCTGGCCCGGGAGCTCTGCGCAGCAGAAGAGCCGATCTCGCTGCCGGTGGCCGCCGGGATCGGCGACGTCGATGCCATGGCGGCACATTTCGAAACCGGCCAGACCCTGGTACTGGGTGAAGAATACATCGAGTCCGGGACCTTCAAAATGGTCAAGGCGCTTGAATGGCCGCTTCTTCTCGCCGTCAAGAACGGCCAGATTGAGGCGGCTTTCTACCTTCTCAAGCACGGCGCCGACATCAACAGGCTCTCTGCCGAAGAAGCGGGCGGCGTGGCGGCGACCCCGCTGCACTGGGCATCGAGACACGGTCATTACGAGCTGGTCAAATTCCTGGTCAGCTACGGAGCCGGGCTAGGCACCAGGGACGACCGCTTCCGGAAGACACCGTCACAGTGGGCGCGGCGTGCCGGTCACGAGAAAATTGCGGACTATCTGAGCTACCTGGCCGGTTGAATCTCGGACTCCAAGACGAAAGACACCCCTGCAAGGGATGAGTAGTTTGACACCGGACAGGAAGCAGATTCTACTGCTGCTTTCTCAGTTGCGGGTGGACTGGCAGTCAATCGTTCCTTCTTCGGAATGACCGAGCTTCGCGGGCTGAGCGCTGCAGCTTATAGACTACACTGCGCCTGTTGAACTGAGACCGAAATGGAAATTATTCGTTTCTGCCAAAAAAAACGACGAAAAATATATCAGGAACGCCTAGAAATTCGGTTTTTGTGTCGCGGACGCTATAAAAGCCTACATTGGCATTGAAGTAGAAGATGACCATAGGCTACAGAGAGATAGTTTCACGGGTGATTCTCTCCATCCTGTGAAGCCAGCGAGAGTTTCTCGGGTTTTTCTCTCTATCTCTGAAAGAAGAGAGAGTTTCTCGAGTTTTTCTCTCTACCTCTGAAAGAAGAGAGAGAGTTTCTCGGGTTTTTCTCTCTACCTCTGAAAGAAGAGAGAGTTTCTCGGGTTTTTCTCTCTACCTCTGAAAGAAGAGAGAGTTTCTCGAGTTTTTCTCTCTATTCTGCGAGACTCAGGAGAACTCAGTTGATTGTGACATTGCCCCTGGTATCAGATGTCGGGCTCAGGGAAAGCTCCGGAATGATATTGGGCGGGCTGTCGTCGAAGCCTTTGGCGCCGGGGCGCATGCGGCGAGCGAACATGGTGAGATGATTGCCGTGCTGGAAAGCGAAGAGATTGTAGGGAGCCGAGCCGTCCTTGGGCAGGATCTCGAATGTCTTCACCGCTTTGATGAGAGTGAGAGTCTCTTTGGGGACGCCGCACTCTTTCGCGACCCGGTCATAGGTCATATTGATCTCTTTGACCTTGTTCTGCTTGACGAACTCTTTATTGAAACGATTGGTGCTCAGGGTGCCGATCTTGCCCGGGTCATAGCATTCGATGATCAGGCGCTCGCCGCCGTTCTGATTCATCTTGCTGAAATCCTCGGCTATCTCCAGGGCTTTCTCCACCGGGCGCTCGAGATAGATGCCGCTTTCACCGGTCTCCAGAGCCTTAGCCCGGACAGGCACGAAAGTCTTGTTGTTATAGCGGATGGCAAACTGCAAATCGGGCAGGACGAGGACATCGTGACTGCCGTCACTGGCAAGGGCCTGGGCGAAAGCCGGCAGGGAAGAGGCGGCAAAGGCGATAGCCAGAATCGTTGCCCGAGTGTTTTTAGAGAACATGACAAATTCCTGAGTTGGAGGCACTGAAGATAAGACTAGATTATTGACGGTTTGTGCCGCCATTTGCACGCCTGAGGCGATCCTGTCACCTAATTTTAACCTGCAGAGCGGCGCCCATCCGCTTGGCAACACCTCTCCGGAAGGAATTCTGCCGCTGTCGAAGTGCTTGAAAATCAGGAGGTCCATCTTGAAAGCATCCGGCCTTACCGCCAGATCCCCGGACAGTTAGGAGCTGCGCTTGAAGAGGAGTCCGGTGAGCATCCTTATCTCGAAACGGCGGCTGTCGTGACGAATAACCATGGGCAGATCGCGTTTCTGGAGAAGCTGGAATTCAGGCGCCAGAGCGCTGCGCAGACTGTCTTCCGAAGAGACCGGACTGCCGCTCTCGTCGACATAGCCTCCGAGCCAGAGCTCTTTGGGAGTGACTCTCTCGCTCCAATCGAAAGCCGAAAGGACCAGGAGCAGACCCCGGGGAGCAACCAGACCACGAGGTCCATACATGCGGGAAAGCAGAGCGGAAGGGCTCGGGAGCCTGGTGATCACATCGGAGAGGACCACGGCATCGAAGCCCACATAATCAGCAGGCAGGCTGGAAGGATCGCAGCGGCGGAAGTCAATGCGATTCAGGCGCTCAGCATCGAGCTCCCGGAGATAATCCCGGGTGAGGGCACCTTCTTCCGGGACGCAGACCTCTACCCTGCCGGTCTCTCTCAGCTTCTGTGCCGCGTCGACCAGGTGTACTCTCAGGTCCACCGAGATGACTTTCTGGAACCTGCCTGCCAGGATATAAGCGAGACCGCCCACCGAGCCACCCACCTCGAGGGCCGAGCCAGTACCGGTGCCGGCCTCGTCGATGTAGGATGTGAGCCAGTCCGCTACCGTCTGTTGATAGCAGGCGAGCTGGCCTGAGACTTTCTCCAGCGGTGAAAGCGCCTCGGCAGCGAAGTAATGACTGACGAGCTCGCTGGCCACCGACCCGGAAGCGGAGCCGGACGAATCCTTGTCGTCGTTCAGAAGAACCACGCCGCTTGCCGCGGAAGCCTTGCGGCGCGCCAGGCGGAATCCGGAATGCTGGAAGAAATGGGGGCGGAAGTGAAAACGAGCGTGAGAGGTGGCTTCGTCACCGATACTGATGAAAGAGCCGCCCATGATCATCTGGTGCTCACCGTCATAACAGGGTGTGCTGAAATCATCGTAATAGCGATGAATTCTGAATCCGGGCAGGGGATTGAAATGATCCTCGAGCCATTGCCAGACATTGCCGAAGAGATCGCTTACCGGAGCATCGCCTTGGCCCACCGGCGATTCGGAGCCCCAGCGGAAGTTGAGATTAGCCGTCTCGGCCACGGTGTCGTCAGTCTGACCGCAGAGCTGCCTGAGGCGCTGGTGCTGCGCCTCACTGGGCAGTTCATAGACGATATCTGCCGGGACCTCGCCGTCCACCGATGAGTCCATCTCATGCCGCCAGAGTGCATAAGCCCTGGCCTCGTGGTAGTTGACCACGCAGGGCCAGGACCAGGGCATGGCGACGGTCTCGAAACAGGTGCGAAGGCTGTACTCATGGGAGCCGGCGGGACCGCAGGGGGTCCAGAAAGTCGGCCATTTCACGTTGCGAAAAGTGCGCCAGCGCCAGCCGGTGTCGGACCAGTAGCGTTTTTCCAGATAGCCCCCGGAGCTGACGAATGCCCAGAATTCGCCGTTGCTTATCAGGTTGCGACTCACCTCGAAAGCGTCCACCTTTTGAGAGCGCTCGCCATACTCGTTATCCCAGCCGAAAGTCGGGAAATCGACCGGCTTGCCCAGAGTGACTGTGCCGCCGCTTACCGGGACGAAAGGGTTGACCGGATAATCATCGCCGGCTCTCGGAGCGCTGCGGCTCGCCTCGGAAGCGGATGGATGCAGAGGCGGCAGCCACTGGGAGCGCTTCACCAGATGCAGTGGCAACTCCCGCATCAGGACCGAAGAGGTCTCGATATGGATGCGCTCGTGCTCGAAGCCCATGAAAAGAGCCCAGAGAGGATCATTCATGGTGATGGGCCTGTGTCCGTCGGCGATTCCCTCATGGCTCTCGATCACTGACGCGACGAGCTCGTAGACTTGCCTGCGGTACGCGATCAGCTGGTCTATCGAGGGCCACCGTATATGGTTCTTCGCCATATCGTCCCAGGACATCTCATCGACTCCGGTCTCGAAAAGGCTCTCGATGTATTCGTCGACAGGCGAATGGACCAGCCCGGCGACCCGGAGCTTGTTGACATAGAGAACTGCCGGGTGGGCGTAATAGAAGACCATGGGATGCCTTAAATCGTGGTAAGGCGGCCGATAAAAGGCTTCTTCGGTATTCAGGCTGGCAAAGAGAGCCTCGGTTATCGTCCAGCCGTTGTCGAAATAGTCGCGAACCTGCTGGCGGGTGCAGGTGCGCAGGTTCGGGATCGGCAGGGCGGTCAGGTAACCCTCTCTGGAGATGCCCGGGCAGCGATCCGGATTCTTGCCGGTCCACCAGTCGGAGCCCCGGGGACAGCTCAGGTCCATCTCGGACTGGCCGAGATTGGCTGTCCAGCCGGAGTCGGTTGAGCCAGCAGGGACCATCGCCATTCCCAGGCTCGGGTTACGGCCATGCGCGTCTCTGGGGTGCTCCGGCTTGTTCTGGATTTCCTGCATAGTCCTTACCTGTAAAGAGTTTTAGGGTTATATCCGCTAGTCAAGATCTAGTCTAGGAGGTTTATTTAATGTCCTTCACCAGGAGGAACTTCTCGGCTACGCTACCGGCTATCTCGCCCCGGTAGTCGGCCACAGCCGCGAAACCGGCTCTCTCGAGGAGCTTGATATTGACCTCATTGTCCTTGCGGACACGCACAGAGAGCCTGGAGAATCCCCGCTCGACCGCCCGCGCTTCCCGGCGGCGGTGAAGGATCGAACCGTAGCCCCGGCCCCGGCAGTCCGGTCTGGTGCCCAGCTCGGCGAAATAATAGGAATCCTCGGGGACTCCATGAGCCAGGACCTCTTCCTTGCCGAAATAATCGGCCATGGGAATACCGATGGCGAAGGTGGCGATTTTGCCGCTCTCGGGGTCGGTAATGACGAATACGTCCCCGCCGGCCGTCAGGAAAGCCTGGACATGCTCCCTGACCTCCTGACGCGTCCAGGTCTCGAACCGGGGCGGACCGGTGAAGCAAGCCAGGTAGATATCCACCACCTGCTCCAGGATCTCTTCCGGAATCGGGTCCAGATAATGCTCGATTTTTTCCTCGATACGGGAGGAGTCGGAACTCATTTGAAGCTCTCCTGCATAAAAGACATGATTACGAAACCAAGGCGAACTTTGGGTGAACGAGAGGCTCTCCAGGATGCAAATCGTAACAGTCCCCGGTGCCCATGGCACCATCTGGAAACTATTGCTTTTTGGCGCTCTTGTCAGGCAGCGAGAACAGGTAATCAGTGATCAGCCCGACCTCTTCCCTGGTCAAGTTCGGGTGCGGCATCATATTGGGCTGTGAGGAGAAGACCTTGTAATTCTTGCTGACATGCTCTTCGGGATCAGCCAGATGCTCCTCGACGAACTTGCGGCTGCGGCGCGAGCCGATTCCGTCCAGGGGCTCACCATCAAGAGAGCCGCTTTCCGGGGCTTCGGACTCGATATAGTGGCAGTCGGCGCAGCCGTTGGCCATGTAGAGCGAACGCCCGGCAGCGACCTTTTCTTTCCGGGTCATTTTCTTGACCTTCCGGCTCTTGCCGTCGCTCCGGCCGCCTTCAGCCGGGCTGGGAGCCGGCACAGCCAGGGACGAGGCAAGACAGAGGAGGGCAGTGAGGAGGAAAGCGACGTTTTTCATAGAGGTAATTCTAGCGGATAATCACCAGGATGACTGAACCGCTATCTCCCGACTGCCCCCCCTGCCCGCACCTGACGGCGAGCCCGGAAACGGGCGACCTGGCCATCATTGCCGTGGGAAACAGCCTGGTTGCCGGAGACAGCTCCGCGCTCATCCTGCTGGACAGGCTTTCCGAAAAAAACGGTGTCTGCAAGTTCCCGGTAGGCATCTATACCTCGGTCATCCCCGAGATCATCTCCGGTCACCGAGCTTTTCTGATTCTCGATGCCATCCCGGAAGATGACGAGACATTCCCCTTCAGTCTCATTCCCCTCACCGGAGCAGTCCTCGACAACCGGAGCCCGGACAGTCCCGGGCTCCGGGCAAGCCATGGTCTCTCTTTCATGGACGAGCTGCGCATTCTTGCCAGAACCAGGCAGACCCTGCCCGAGGGCTACTTCCTCGGTGTCGGTTCCAAGACGATCGACGAATCGCTTCGAGCCCTGGAGCAGGCACTCGAGCGGGGACTCTAGCACCATTGCTAGTGGCGGGCAGCGCCAAAACGCGAGCGCCTCTATTGAAGAAAAAATTCTAGGCCCTAAGACTGATGCAATAATTCTCTACTTCGGTTGGAATAAGGGCAGTAACCGTCGGGAAACCATATCGAACCAATGGACAAAGCCCTCAAGCTCAAGAAAAATCGCTTCTCAGAGTTCTTCTCAGTGATGAGAGGACAGGGAGAGGTGTATGCCCCGGTCCGGGTCTCCGAGAAGTCATTCTCTTTCAAGCCGGTGGAAAGCCCCGCCGAGATCGCTTTCGAGGCCCTGCGGACGATCCTGCCTCCCAAGAAGCTCTTTTTCATCCAGCGGGAAACGCTTCTTCGATACGAGAAGGACCGCATCGAGGAAGTCAAGCCCGAGGAGAAACGCCAGGTGCTTTTCGGCGTCCACCCATGCGATCTGGCTGGTCTCGGGATCATGGACGAGATCTATGGAGCCGAGCCCCGGGACCCGCATTATCTGGCCCGCCGTGAGATGACCATTGTCGTGGGGCTGTCCTGCATGCCCGACAAGCATTGTTTCTGCAAATCGATGGGCACCGACTCCCCCCGGGAAGGATACGACCTCTTCCTTACCGAGCTCGAAGAAGACTATTTCATCCAGGTAAGAAACCAGCGCGGACTCATCCTCATCAATGCCGCCCCGGATCTCTTCGAGGAGGTGGACGCCCCGGACAAGGAAGCCTACAAAGAATACTGGAGCAGGCGGGACAAAGCATTCACCCGCGGCTTCGACGGCGACAATATCCAGTCTCTCATGGATATCGAAGCCGACAACCAGCTCTGGGAAGACCTGGGCAATCGCTGCCTGAGCTGCGGCAATTGCACCCCGGTCTGCCCTACATGTTATTGCTTCGATGTGTTCGACGTGCCCAGCCTCCATGCCCAGCAGGGGGACCGTGTAAGAGAATGGGACAGCTGCCAGTTCGTCGGCTTCGCAAAAGTGGCAGGCGACTTCAATTTCCGCCCGGGTCCTGTGGACCGCCTGAAATTCTGGTACCGGCACAAGCTGCACGGCTTCGACGATCCTGCCGGGATCCCCACCTGTGTCGGCTGCGGGCGATGCACCGAGAGCTGCCCCAGCGGAATAGACGACATAGTCAATGTGGTTCTGCGCTTGCAGGGAAAGCCCTCCGAATTGATAACCGACAAGCCAGAGAGAAAGGAAGAGGACTGAGATGCTCACCAGATGCGACACCACTCCGTTCATGCCGATCCAGGCTCGAATAAAATCGATCATCCCTCTGGCTCAGGACAACCATCTCTTCGAGCTGCGTCTGGACGATCCCGGCAGCCTCGTCAATTGCAGGCCCGGACAGTTCGTCCAGCTCTGGGTCCCCGGCGCCGGCGAAGTGCCGATCTCGGTCTGCTCCGGCAGTGTCGACGGCAGCCTGGAGCTCTGCGTGCACCGCACCGGTCGGGTGACCAAAGCCCTTTTCGACCTCGAGGAAGGCGACTGGGTAGGGGTCCGGGGTCCTTACGGGAACGGCTTTCCCACCGAGGAGCTCGAAGGCAAGAATCTCGCTCTCATCGCCGGCGGTCTGGGGGTGGCACCGATTCGCTCGCTCTGGCAGTACATCCTCGATCACCGCGAGAATTTCGGCAAGCTCATTCTTTTTTATGGCATGCGTCATTCCGGCCTCCTGCTTTTCCGCCAGGAATTCAAATGGCTCCTGAGACGAGGCGATATGGAAGTCTATATAGCCGCCGAGGAGGTAGTCGGACCCGATCTGCCGGCTGCTTCATGGCAGATCGGCCGGGTCACAGACATGATCCAGCTGGCGGACATAACCGAGGATTTCGAGGCGGCAATCTGCGGTCCGCCGGTCATGTACCGGTACGTGGTGCATGAGCTGAGAGCAAAGGGTCTCACCGACGACCGCATGTGGCTCTCTCTCGAGCGTCATATGAAGTGCGGCGTGGGCAAGTGCGGACACTGTTTTGTGGGAGGCACCTTCACCTGCCGCAAAGGACCTGTGTTCAGGCTCGACGAGCTCGACTTCCTGCCCGGGGTGGTGGAGTGCGCATCATGAACGAGACCCGCAGCGTAAACGGCCAGAAGCTCCTGCCCTCCATAGCGGTGCACGGTCTCACCGGCTGCGCCGGCGAGCTCCTGGTGATCCTCGAGAATCTGGACAAGCTCCTGCCCTTCGTCAGAATCGCCAGCTTCCCCTTCGCCCAGACCCGCAACGAAGACAACAAGCCTGTAGACATAGCCTTCGTCGAAGGCAGCGTCAGCCAGCCCCATGACCTCGAGCGCCTCAAAGACATTCGCTCGAAAGCGCGATGGCTGGTGGCGGTGGGCAATTGCGCCGTCTGGGGCTGCGTCCAGAAGGGCGGCTGCAACCGCTTCGATCGCCATGCCATGCTCAAGGAGACCTACGGAGGCGATTCAGCCATCGCCACTCTCGAGGCTGCGCCGCTGGCGGATCATGTCCGGGTAGACGTGAAACTTTCCGGTTGCCCGATCAATCCCACACAGCTCCTGGCGGTAACCGCCAGCCTCCTGCGCGAGCATCTGCCCCTGATCACCAGCAAGCCGGTCTGCCTCGAGTGCAAGCTCCGGGAGAATCCCTGCGTCCTTATCGAGAACGACCTTCCCTGCCTCGGGCCAATCACCGCCGGTGGTTGCGGAGCCCTCTGCCCTTCAGTGGGCGCCGCCTGTTATGGCTGCTGGGGTCCCTGCGAAGATCCCCAGGTGGACGCCATGGCCACCGTGCTCTCCGAGAAGGGCTACAGCCTCGATGAGGTGAGGACGCGTATTCTCACATTCGGCGCTCCCGAAGCGCTATTCGACAGGGTCAAGAAAGCACAATGAGTGAAGCCAGATGAGCGACAAAACCGAACGCAAACGGATCGAGATTCCCGAGATCGTCAGAGTCGAAGGGCACGCTGCGGTCAATGTGGATATCGAGGGCGGCAGGGTGAAAAAGGTAGAGCTCGATGTCTTCGAAGGCACCAGATTCTTCGAGCGCTTGCTTGCCGGTCACAGCATGAGAGAGATCCCTCATATCTCTTCGCGAGTCTGCGCCATCTGTTCCACCGGTCATGTGATAGCAGCCATAAGAGCCGTGGAGCGCATCTGCGGTTTCACCGCCGGTAATGTCACATCCCTCTTTCGGGAGCTCATGCACCTGGGCATGATCATCGAGTCCAACGCCACTCATCTCTATGCCCTGGCGCTTCCGGATTTTCTGGGCTTCCAGGACGTGTACCAGTTTGCCACCGAGCACCAGAAAGAATTCGGCACCTGGACGAATCTGCGCAATCTGGGAGCGAGGATCCAGACCGTCGTCGGCGGCCGCCCCTTCCATCCGGTCAACCTTCAGGTCGGCGGCTTCTCCAGCTATCCCCGACCGCAGTCGCTTCTCGAGATCAAAGAGCTCCTCGCCGCCCACAGGCAGGAAGCCATCGACACTGCCCAGCTTCTAATGACCCTGGAGCCGCCGGTGAGACGCACCAGCGAGCCGGTATTCTTGAGCCTGGTTCCCGAAGGCGATCATTACGGCTATTTCGGCGACCATGTCGTGAGCAGCGAAGGTCTCAGCGCCGGCATCGACGAATACACAGACTATCTCAAGGAGGAGCCGGTGCCTCATTCCCATGCCAAGCGCTCTTCAGCGGCGGGCAAGCCCTTCATGGTGGGCTCCCTGGCCAGGCTTCACTTCTTCCATGACAGGTTGACCAGGGAAGCAGCTCTGCTCTACGGCAGCTCCGCCATGAAACGTGGCGACGACAACACCATCTGGAACAACCTCAGCCAGGCCATCGAGGTGGTGGAGGCTTTCGACCGGGCAACGGCGATCGTCGATAGCCTGATGGAATGCCGTGCCGAATGGCAGGGCGCCGCCAGCCTCAGCAAGGTCGAGCCGGTCGCCGGGCGTGCCGCAGGAGCGGTGGAATGCCCCCGGGGGACGCTCTATCATGACTACACCCTGGACGAAGAAGGCAAGGTGGCGAAAGCGAACATGATCACACCTTCGGCGCAAAACACATACAGAATCGAGCGAGACATCCAGGAAGTGGTCAGCCAGGCGCTCGAGAAAGAGGAGATGGGAGACGAAGAACTCTCCCGAAACCTCGAGACCCTGGTGAGAGCCTACGATCCCTGCAACACCTGCGCCACGCATATGGTCAAGGTTCGCCGCGTCAATCAGTCTCACGGCTGATTCTAAAGGTGGTTGAATAAGAGACCCTATTGATTCACACTTTAAGAAGCAGAGTCCGAATGAGGAAGCTATGAAAGTCATTTTAGCTCTTGATAAGTCCGAGTTCTCCGATACAGCCCTGGAAGCCGTGGCCGGCAGGAGCTGGCCCCCGGGAAGCGAGATCACTATCGTCCACGTGGTGGATCTCGATATCGAGATCCATGACGGCAAAGAGACCGAGGACCTGATCAATCTCAGCCCTTACAAGAAAGGGATAGTCGACATGTCGAAAGAATTCATCGACGCCCGGGTAGCCGAGCTGGCTGAAAGGCTCCCCGGGTGCAAAGTGAAAGGAACGGTCCTTCAGGGACGACCGGCCGACGCTATTATTTTCGTGGTCGACCGGGACAGACCGGATCTGGTTGTCCTGGGCTCCCATGGGCGGACCGGGCTGCCGCGCCTGATCCTGGGCAGCGTCGCCGAAGCCGTTCTTCATCAGGCGACCTGCTCGGTGGAGATCGTCAAGCATCACAAGACCGGAAGCAAAGACGACCGCGAAGAGAAAGAGTCGGCGCAGGGCTATGTTTTCCGTGGCTGAAGCCGAGAGGAGTGGGCTAATGGCAACATATATCAAAGGCTTCGATGAGATCTCCCTGGCGGATGTGCCCCTGGTGGGCGGTAAAAACGCCTCCCTGGGCGAGCTCGTCAAAAGCGTCTCTATTCATGGCATTCAAGTGCCGCACGGATTCTGCGTCACCGCCGCGGCTTACCGGCTTCTTATCGAAGAGAGCAAGATCAAAGACGAGATCGAGCAGCTTCTCTCCGGCGTGGACAAAGGCGACCTGGACGATCTCTCGAGCCGAGCCCGGGCCTGCCGGACCCTGATCAAGAAAGCCGGAATACCCGCTGGCGTGGCGGAGGAGATCAGACAGGCATACCGCAATCTCAATCAATATTGGGACAGAGGGGAGCACGGACACGAAGTCGATGTGGCGGTGCGCTCCAGCGCCACCGCCGAAGACCTGCCTGATGCCTCCTTTGCCGGGCAGCAGGAGACCTTTCTCAATATCAGGGGCGAAGACGCTCTGCTGGAGGCATGTCTCAACTGCTTCGCCTCTCTCTTCACCGATCGCGCCGTCTCCTACAGGATTGACAGAGGCTTCGATCATATGGCAGTCAGCCTCTCGATAGGCGTGCAGAAAATGGTGCGCTCGGACCTGAGCTCGTCGGGAGTGATCTTCACACTCGACACCGAGAGCGGCTTCCGGGACGTAGTCCTGGTTACCTCCACCTACGGTCTCGGCGAGAATATCGTCGCCGGCCGGGTCGATCCCGATGAATTCCTGGTATTCAAGACGACCCTCCAGAAAGGATTCGATCCGATTCTCAGGCGCCGGGTCGGCGCCAAGCAGTACCGGATGATCTATTCCGGTCACGGTACCAGAACTACCCGCAATATCGAGGTGCGTCCGGAGGATCGCGAGCGTTTCAGCATAAGCGATGCTGAAGTTCTCAAGCTGGCTCACTGGGCCTGCACCATCGAGCACCACTACAGCGAGCTCTACGGCAGACCGACCGCCATGGACATCGAATGGGCCAAAGACGGCAATGACGGACATCTCTATATCGTCCAGGCCCGCCCCGAGACGATTCACAGCCCGAAAGAGACCACCGTGCTCGAGGCTTTCAGGCTTGAGACCCGCTCCGAAGTGCTGGTCACCGGGCGCTCAATAGGCGAGCGCATCGGCGCCGGCCCTGTCAGGACCATCGGCGACGCCTCCGAGCTCGGTCTTTTCAAAGACGGCGAGGTCCTGGTAGCGGATATGACCGACCCGGACTGGGAGCCAATTATGAAGCGCGCTTCGGCAATTGTCACCAATCGCGGTGGCAGAACCTGCCATGCAGCCATCGTCAGCCGCGAGCTCAAGATACCCTGCGTAGTGGGCTGTCACAACGCCACAGGAGTTCTCAGGGACGGCGACATGGTCACCGTATCCTGTGCCGAAGGGGAAACCGGAAATGTCTATAAAGGCAGGCTGTCCTTTACCCGCAACGAGATCGATCTGAAGCAGCTTCCCGAGACCCGCACCGAGATCATGGTCAATGTCGGCAATCCGGACCAGGCTCTGGCCCTGGCTCAGCTGCCGGTCAAAGGAGTCGGTCTGGCCCGGGAAGAATTCATTATCGCCAATGAGGTCGGAATCCACCCCCTGGCCCTCACCCGCTTCGACGAGCTCCAGGACGTCACGGCAAGAAGCCGTATCGAGGAGATCACGAGACTCTGGCCGAGCAAAGAGGACTATTTCGTCGACAAGCTGGCCGAGGGCATAGGCACGATCGCGGCGGCCTTCTACCCTCGCCCGGTGATCGTCAGGCTCTCGGACTTCAAGACGAACGAATATGCCAACCTCCTGGGTGGTGCCCAGTTCGAGCCCGCCGAGGACAACCCCATGATCGGCTTCCGGGGCGCCTCTCGATATTACGATCAGCGTTACCGGGACGGCTTCGCCCTGGAGTGCAGGGCGCTTCTGAAAGTGCGAAAGAAGATGGGCCTGGTCAATGTCAAAGTGATGGTGCCATTCTGCCGCACACCGGAGGAAGGCAAACTGGTCATCGACGAAATGGCTCGTAACGGTCTCAAGAAAGGCGAAGACGATCTGGAGGTCTACGCCATGTGCGAGCTGCCGAGCAATGTCCTTCTGATGGGCGAGTTCGCCAATATTTTCGACGGCTTCTCCATCGGCAGCAACGACCTCACCCAGCTGATCCTGGGAGTCGACCGAGACTCCGAGGTGATGGCCAATCTTTTCGACGAGCGTCAGGGGGCGGTAAAAAAGGCGATAGCCATGGCGGTTGACGAGGCCCGGGCACACGGGCGCAAAATCGGACTTTGCGGTCAGGCCCCCAGCGACTATCCGGAGTTCGTCCGTTTTCTCATCGAGCTCGGGATAGACAGTATCTCCCTCAACGAAGACGCAGTGATCAAGACCATTTTATTGATAGCCGCAAAGGAGGTCGCCAAGAGATGAAAGTCCTCATCGCTCTGCAAGATTCCGACTGTCTCGATGCCATAAGCGGCTTCGTGCTCAAATATCCCTGGCCTCCGGACACGACCTTCAAGATCATGCATGTTGTCCAGCCGGTTCTGGTAAACAGCTATATGTCCCTGGTGCCCTCGGCCCTTACCGAGCCGATTACCGAGGAGCGCTGGCGCGCCGGCAAGAAGCTGGTTCGAGACTTCGCTCTGAAGCTCAAGGACGCCTGGCACACTCCCAATATCGAGGAATGTGTCGAAGAGGGAGACACCAGACTGGAGCTCGAAGATCAGATCGCCAAGTGGGAGCCGGACACGCTGGTGCTGGGCTCCCACAGCAAGCACGGACTGGAGGCTCTGGGGAGCGTCTCGAGAGGCGTGGTGAGCGCCGCTCCCTGCTCGGTCCTGATCGTGCCGCTCTGCGCGGAGCGCGAGAAAGAAGCCCACGACAGAAAGCGCAAAAAGCTGCATATCATCGTCTGAGGCTGTGTGTGAGGCTGGGTCTGAGACTAAACCCTGACTATCTCGACGGTACAGGGAGAATAAAGAGCAGCTGTGCGTGAGACATTGCCCAGGGCCGCCCTTGTCTCCCCGGCGCTACCACCCCGGGCACCTAAGATCAGGCGCTCCGGCTCCCACTCCACGGCGGAGTCGATGATCTGATCGATGGGGCGACCTTCCCTGATCTCGAAGTGGACATTAGAGCCTGCAACACTTTCCAGCTCTTCCCGGCTGCGGGATAGGAACTGCCTGGCTGCCTCGAGCCTGTGCTTCTGGATCTCGCTCAAAACTTGAGCGTGCCTCGTCTCGTCGGTGACATTGAGAGGCTCGACAACGGTAAGGAGCTTGAACTGGCAACCCTCTGGCCAGTGGCGCTGGCTCATCTTGGTGACGACCTGCCGGCTGTAATCCGACTCATCCAGAGCGATCATGACTTTCATAGCGGAACTCCTTATAAATTAGACCAGGCCCCGGCGCATCGCCTGCACCGCAGCCTGGGTCCGGTCGTCCACGGCGAGCTTGTTGAGAATATTGCGCACATGGGTTTTGGCGGTGGCCAGGGAAATAATCAGCTTGTCGGCAATCTGCTGGTTGGACATACCGTCCACCACGCAGGCCAGAACCTCGAGCTCCCGGGGAGATAGAGGATCGGGAAGAGGCGCCATATCTGCGGCAGACAGGGACGAGGCCTGGGTAGACTCGTGATCCGCTCGCGCCGGGGTGCCCGAATAGAATCTCATCACCCGGGAGGCGATGGCGGAGTCCAGCCAGATGTCTCCGGCGTTGACGCTACGAATGGCCGTGAAGAGACGCTCGGGATCGACATCCTTGAGACAATAGCCGCATGCGCCTGAAGAGAGCGATGCAAAGATGTCACGGTCATTGTCATGGGAAGTGAGCATGATCGTGTTAATTTCTTTGTAACGATCACGTATCACCTGCACTGCCTGGATGCCATCCATCTCCGGCATGCCGACATCCATGAGGATTACATCCGGACGAAACTCGCCGGCCTTTTCGATAGCTTCTCTGCCATTCTCGGCCTCGGCCACTACCTTGATATCTTCGGTGCGCTCCAGGACGGCTTTCAAACCAATCCGGGTAAGCTTGTGGTCTTCCACGATCATGGTCCTGATGATCGGGAGTTCTCTGTCTGGCATGATCAGTTCCTGTTGGAGTCGAGCCCTTATTATATAATCCTCGAAATGAGATCCAAGCAAGCCGAGCCCAATTCGAGCGATATTTCCGACGAGCAGATTGCCGGTCGCAAGCAATGGCTGCTCATCGACGAAGAGACGGAGAGGCGGGTCATGGCTCTCGACCCGATCCTCGAAAAGAATGTCGAAAAGCTCATGGACACTATGTATGAGCATTTCAATGCCTTCGAGCACAGCCGCGCCTTTTTTCCGACCCCCGAGATCATGGCCAGAGCCAAAAAAGCGCAGACGAATTATTTTCTCCGGCTCAGCAAGGGCGACTATGACCGTGAATATGTCAACGATCGACTGAGGATCGGACGCACCCATTACCGGACCGGTCTCGACACCAGGTGGTATATGGGCGCTTATTGCCTGGTGCTAAGTGAATTGAGCGAGCGAATCGGCGAAGTCTATCGCGACGATCCTGAAGAAGCCGGCCGGTATCTGACGGCGCTGCGCCGGATAATGTTTTTCGATATGGGTCTGGCCATCGATACTTATAACGAGGAGAAAGAGCGGGCGATCAGAGAGAGCCGGGACGCCATCAGAGAACTCGAGACCGAATCGCGAGTCACCAGGACGATTCTCGAGAATGCGCCCCTGGGTATCGTCCGGATGACATGCGATCTGATTGTCGTCGAGTGCAACCAGGAATTCGCCGAGCTGGCAGGCTCGACCTCGCCGGATGCCCTGAAAGGCATCAAACTCTTCGATATCGCCCCCAACCTCAATCAATCCATATTCGAGCGGGTCATGGAGGACAGTGCGCCCTATCAAGCCACCGGGGAGCTGTGCTATCTCGGCAGCCCACCCGAAATCCGCTTCTTCGACTGGGCGGTCTGGCCCACTCAGGATTCGGAAGGGGCAATTACCGGATTGCTTGCCATCTTCTCCAATGTCAGTGACATGATCAAACTCCTCCAGCAGCGCGAGGACTTCGTGGCCACCCTCACCCATGACCTGAAGACTCCGATCCTGGCGGCGAACCGCGCCCTGAAACTGCTGCGTGACGGTGATTTCGGAGCCATTCAAGAATCCCAGAAAGAGCTCATCGAGACGATCTTGCAGAGCAACGATGCCATGTACCAGATGGTTCTCACTCTCCTGGACGTTTATAAATACGACAGCGGCGACAAAAAACTCCAGCTCGCCCCCACCGACCTGGTGGACAAGCTCAGGCGAATGCTCAACGAGCTGACACCGCTGGCGGAGGCAAGGCGTATCAAGCTGATTCTCACCGCTCCGAAAAATAGCAAGCTGGTGATCTGCGACTGGGACGAACTGCGCCGGGTAATCCAGAACCTCGTGGACAATTCTCTGAAATTCACCTCGGCCGGAGGCAAAATCGAGATTCTCATCGAGCAGAACCCCGACACCACCATGGTCTCGGTAATCGACAACGGCAAGGGGATAAGCGATGAGGACAAGCCCAAGCTCTTCCAGCGTTTCTGGCAGGCTTCCTCAGGTGGGCGCTATTACGCCAGCACCGGTCTCGGTCTTTATCTCTGCCACAAAATTATCGAGTCCCATGACGGTGCCATCGTCTGCGAAAGCAGGCTCGGCAAGGGGAGCAAATTCTTCTTTTCCATCCCCAACTGCAAGCTATAATTGGCCCATGAAAAAAAAGCTTTCTCTTTTAGCTGCGATGCTCATCGCCACAGGCGCCCCTCTCCTCTCGGACTGCCCGGCCCCGGCCAGGACGACCGATAAGAAAGCCCGCAAATTGCTCGAGAAGCAGGGCTGCCTGCACTGTCATTTCGTCTCCGGGGACGGAGGATTCATCGGCCCCCCCCTGAACGGTATCGGCAAGCACCGCTCCCGGGAGTTCATCGAGGCCCTGCTCACCGGATCCATACCTGAGCCTGACCTGCCGCCCCTGCCTTATCCCGATCCCAAAAAGCTGATGGACCATATGAAGCTGAGCCATTCGGACGCAGCCACCATAGCTACTTATCTGATATCCCTGCCGGAGCTGAAAACGCCTATCAAGGTAGCCGGACACAAAGGGGAGGCAGAAAGCCTTCCGGAGGGCTTCTCTTTCAAGCCAGCCGCGCCCACCGAGTCGAGCAACGCCGGTCTCAAGGCTTACCGAGATTCGGGCTGCGCAGCCTGCCATTCGATAGGAAGCCGGGGCGGACGCCTGGGACCGAATCTCGACGGCGTGGGCGCCTACCGCAGCCGCGCCTATATCGAGAACCGCATCAAAAATGGTGCCATAGTGATGTTCGGAGCCGATCAGTATCATCCCAGCTCCTACACCATGCCCCCCCTCAATCTGCCGGATGAGACAATCAGCCAGATAACGGACTTTCTTCTCACTCTGCCGGAGAAGAAATAGATTCAGGTCTTGTTGAGAGCCTGGAGCAGGAAGTCGAAGATGACCGGCGCCATCTCGCCGCATCCGTCCCGAGTCGGCGTCTGGCAGAGCTGCCGCCGCTCTGCTTTGTATCGGTCGATCTCATCGGCGATCTGGCTGGTGATGCTCTCGGCCATAGTCATAGATTCCCGACCGTGACTATCCTCCAGGCTCTGCTCGGCGAGACGTCGGGCCGCCACGAGGGCCGAGCAGCCCCCGGCATGGCCGGACCCCCTTTCGAGATCTTCGATGAAGCTGTCCAGACAGCCTTCGGTCACCAGCCCCGAATCATAGGCGGCGCCTATCAATGCCCGGGCGCAACCAGCCGACTCGCCGTTGAGATGATTGTATACGTACAATCTTGCTAGGGGAAACTTCAGATCCACTGGATGCCGGGTTTGAGAGAAATACAGACACAACGATCCTAGAGCCGGAAGGATGACCCCGCATCGACCCCGGGACCGATTTATCCTTAAATCCCTAAATCCCTGATCTCCGCCAGCGCTAACCTACTACAATCAAGACATAATGATTTCCGAGATCAAGAAAGAAACCATGACAGCCGACATTGTCGTGACCGGTACGGTTCAGGGCGTCGGCTTCCGGCCTTTCGTCTACCGCCTGGCTCGAGAGCTGGGTCTGCGTGGAACAGTGAAAAACGCCGGTGGCTCGGTGGAGATCTCGGTGGCCGGGAGCCGCCAGGCGATCGATTCTTTCATGGATCGGCTGCGCAGCGACGCCCCGGACGCCGCCGTGGTGGACCGGGTCTGGCCGGTTCATTACAGAGAAGGCGATCTGGAGGACGAAGGCTTCGCGATCGAGACCAGTGAAGGGCGGGATGACAGCCGCCTGGAGATATCTCCTGACATCGCCACCTGCGATCAATGTCTGACTGAGCTTCTCGACAAAGCCGACCGCCGCTACCGTTATCCTTTCATCAACTGCACCAATTGCGGGCCGCGTTTCACCATCATCCACAAGCTTCCTTACGACCGGGCCTCCACGGTGATGGATCGGTTCGCCATGTGCGACCTCTGCCAGGCTGAATTCCTCGATCCCGGAGATCGGCGCTTTCATGCCCAGCCCAACGCCTGCGCGCGCTGCGGTCCGTCCCTGAGCTTCCGGCTCACCGGCGGCGAGCTTGTCACGAAAGGAGACGACGCCCTCGAGAATGCCGAGCTCCTCCTCATCGATGGCGGCATACTCGCTCTCAAGGGACTGGGAGGCTTCCACCTGGCCTGCCTGGCCACCGACGAGGCGGCGGTGAGCCGCTTGCGAGAGAGGAAGCACCGGGAAGAGAAACCCCTGGCGGTGATGATGCCGGACCTGACCACCTGCCAGCGCTACTGCCATCTGGACCGGGACGAAATCAGGGCCTTGACCGGTGCCCAGAGACCGATTGTTCTTTTGAGAATCAAGGAAGGCGCCGGCCTGCCTGATTGCGTGGCTCCCGGTCTCGACGAGCTCGGGGTGATGCTTCCTTATACTCCCCTGCATCATCTTCTATCGAGAGACCTGGACAGTCCCCTGGTGATGACCAGCGGCAATCTTTCCGAGGAGCCCATCGCCACCGGCAATGCCGAGGCAATCGAGCGACTTTCGGTCATCGCCGACGGTTTCCTGCTTCACGACCGGGACATCGAGAGCCGTTATGACGATTCGGTATCACGGGTGATGCTGGGCGCCAACCGTCTCATCCGCCGGGCCCGTGGGTACGCGCCGGCTCCCCTGCGTCTCGATTTCTATATCAACGAGCATGTCCTCGCCCTGGGCGGTCATCTCAAGAACACTTTCTGCGTCATCGACGGCAACCGCGCGTATCTGAGCCAGCATATCGGCGACCTGGACAACCTGGAATCCAGAGAGCATCTCCGGGAGACCCTGGTAAGCTATCAACGTCTCTTCGAGCTGAGCCCGGAGATTCTCGCTTTCGATATGCATCCCGATTATGCCACAAGCAATCTATTCGAACTCTGGTCGGGCAGCACGGAAGAGGCGCCCATCGACATGGCCTCCATCGAGGATATGGTGGCCGTGCAGCACCATCACGCTCATATCGCCGCCTGCATGGTGGAGTACAAACTCACTGATCCGGTTATCGGCATCGCCTTCGACGGTATCGGATATGGTGAAGACGGCAATTTCTGGGGCGGCGAGTTCCTCAAGTGCGACTACCGGTCCTACGAGCGCCTCGCCCATATCGATTATCTACCAATGCCCGGCGCCATGACCGCCGTCAGAGAGCCTTGGCGCATGGCCCTATCAGCCCTCTGGCAGTGCGACAGGGTCCGCGCCCGGCAATTCGGGGAAAAGCTCGTCGAGCGAATTCCGGGAATCGAAGTAGATCTGCCTTTCGCTTTCGAGCAGCTTGAGAATCGAACAGACCTGACCCTGACCAGCAGTTGCGGACGGCTTTTCGATGCTGTCGCCAGCCTTCTGGGCATAAGCGACTGCAATGCTTACGAAGGGCAATCAGCCATGCTTCTCGAGGCAGCCGCCAGGAGAAGCACTGCCGGCGAGGACATCCTCCCGCTGGATTTCGAGATTGAAGAGGTGGACGGACTTTCCAGAATCTCGCTGGCCCCGGCCCTGAGCCAGATCTATCGCCTCCACACCGGCGGCAGCTCTGCCCTGGACCTGGCTTACCGTTTCCATTACACAATAGCGGTAATCATGACCGAAACCGCCTTGAAGCTCCGGGAAGGCTACGGACTGAACCAGGTCTGCATGTCGGGCGGAGTCTTCCAGAACCGTATCCTGACGACGACAGCCGAGAAAATGCTGCGTCGCCAGGGTTTCGATGTCTTCCTGCCCGCCCGGGTGCCTGTCAACGATGGTGGTCTGAGCCTGGGACAGGCGGTGGTCGCCCTGGCCCAACTGTCCAAGATCTAGGAGAGCAATGCTGAAAAATACAGGCACCGCAACACAAATGACCTGGCACGCTGAATACAAACGGAAAGTCACGACCGCCGCCGAGGCTATCAGAAGTATCAAGTCCGGTGACAGCATCTATATACAGTCCAATGCGGCCGCGCCGGTGCCCCTGATCGAGGCGCTGGTAGAGAGGAACGGCGAGCTCAAAGACGTAGAGATATTCCATATACTGACCATGGGTCCGGCGGAATACATCAAGCCCGAATATGCGGACTCTTTCAAAGTGCATGCCCTGTTCATCGGACAGAACGTCCGGGAAGCAGTCAATGAGGGGAGAGCCGACTATACCCCCTGCTTTCTCTCCGAGATCCCTTCCCTCTTCCGTTCCCGCATCCTGCCCCTGGATGTCTGCCTCCTGCAGGTGTCTCCGCCTGACGAGCATGGCTTCTGCAGCTACGGTGTCTCGGTGGACTGCTCTCTGGCTGCCCGGAAAACCGCCAGGATAGTAATCGCCGAGGTCAACCGGCAGATGCCCCGCACACTCGGGCGCTCTTTCGTGCATTTCAGCCGTCTCGACCATGTCGTCGAGACCGACCGGCCCCTTCCCGAGCTCCAAGCCAAGCCTATCGATGAGGTGGCAGACACCATCGGCAAGCATGTGGCCACTCTCGTGGAAGACGGGGCGACTCTGCAGATGGGCATAGGAACGATACCGGATGCGATACTGAAGAATCTCGAGGACAAGAAAGACCTTGGTATCCATAGCGAGATGTTCTCGGATGGTATTCTCGATCTAGTCGAGATGGGCGTCCTCACCAATGACCGCAAGACGGTCCTGCAGGGGAAGATAGCGGTCTCATTCGTGATGGGCAGCCGGCGACTCTATGACTTCGTCGACAACAACCCCCAGATCGAGTTCCAGACCAGCGATTTCATCAACGATCCTTTCGTCATCGCCCGCAATTTCAAAATGACCGCCATCAATTCGGCTCTCCAGGTCGACCTGTCAGGGCAGGTCTGCTCCGACTCTGTGGGCGAGACTCTTTACAGCGGGTTCGGCGGTCAGGTGGACTTCATCCGAGGCGCCGCCAGGGCAGAGGGCGGCAAGCCGATCATAGCGATTCCCTCCACCGCCAGAGGTGGGGAGGTCTCCCGCATCGTCACCCATCTCAGCAAAGGCTCTGGAGTAGTCACCACCAGGGCGGACGTCCACTACGTCGTCACCGAATACGGTATTGCGGATCTGTTCGGCAAGAATCTCAAAGACCGGGCTCGCGAGCTGATCGGCATCGCCCATCCGAAATTCAGGGAGGGTCTCGAGAAGGAGTGCGCGGCGGTGCCCTGGCTTTAGGCCCTATCAGTGCCCGGTATAAGTTCGGTATTCATTCCCAGGGATGATCGCAAGGGCAGCCAATCGACTCAAGATCGGTAAAGAGAGCGATGACATCATCTCGTTGCCAGGAGAAGATGTATCTATTGAAGCATCAATAGAAAACGCCATGAACAGCAAAGCGATACATCTGATGTCTGACGAAAAGAACGACGGCCTGGAGGCATTCATAGCTCTCAGCCAGCGAACCAGAATGTCCGGCGACCTCGACCATGCCGAAAAACTCTTGAAAGGCGGTCTCAAGCGAGCCGAAGAGGAGATGACCCGGGCGGAGCTGGCAATGAAACGCTTCCTAGAAGAGCTTATCGTCATCTATGAAACCCAGGGCAAGACAAGCGAAGCCGAGCGCCTGCGCAAGCGTCTCGACTCATTTCGAAAGCATTGACGTACCTCGGCACCTCTGAGACACTACCCCTCATGACCACCTATCAGGCCATGGAGAGGCTGCTGGACGGCCGGGAAGCCTTTATAAGGGAGCTCGGACCTGCCGACCGTGAGAATCTCCTCACAGTCTGGGCGCACCTTTCGCCGATCTCCAGGTATTACCGCTTTTTGAGCCCCAAGAAGGCTCTCACCGACGGCGATCTCGACTATTTCACCAATATCGATTTCAAGAGCCATGTAGCTCTTATAGTGTTCGTCGACGAAAATGGCGAGATGTCCCCGGTAGCCACCGGGCGCTATATCGTCACCGACGGCGGCCAGGGTAAGGATGCCGAGATCGCTTTCGTGGTGGACGATCCTTACCAGGGAATGGGTATAGGATCCCTGCTTCTGGCTCATCTCACATCCCTGGCTCGCCAGAGAGGCATCGAGTCCTTCTCTGCTTATGTGCTCGCCGAGAACTGGCGAATGATCGAGGTCTTCGAGCACTCCGGTCTTCCTATGAGGCGATCCACCGAGGATCCCGGACTTCTCAAGATCAATCTTTCCCTGAAGGAGGCTGTTTCTTGAGAATACCGGCAGCCAGCGCCGCAAGGCCTGCCGCCAGAGCGAGCCAGAGGAGGATCTCGGTTACCTGATCGAGCTCGAGACCGGAATTCACCCTGGCGGCATTGAGCCCCATATATGCCAGGGCGATGAGGGCCAGCAAAGAAAGTATCCGGAGAATCATATATATAATTATGCAATGCGAATAACTTTTTTCGGAGCGGCAAAAGAAGTAACTGGGTCCTGCCATCTCCTCGAGACGGAAAAAGCGCGCCTTCTAGTAGATTGCGGCTTGTTCCAGGGAAACAGGCGGCTCGAGCGCCTCAATCTCATCCCGAGAAAGCTTGCTCCCCGGACTCTCGACTGCGTGCTTCTCACCCACGGTCATCTCGATCACTGCGGGCGTCTGCCATTGCTGGGCAAAGCCGGTTTCAACGGGCCGATCTACGCTACCCAGGGCACCATCGAGATTGCCACTCTCATCCTCAAAGATGCCGCCCATGTCCAGGAGAACGACATCAAAAGAGAGAACAGGCGCCGCCAGAGAGCTGGCCAGAAAGCGATCTCGCCCCTTTTTGATTTACGTGACGTGCAGCATATACTGAGCCAGTTCAAATCAGTGGACTACGATGAATGGTTCGATCCGCTCCCGGGGGTCAGTGTTCGCTATGTCGAAGCCGGTCATATCCTCGGCTCCGCCAGTATCGAGATCGATGCAGGCACCGGCTCGAAACGAAAGCGCCTGATTTTCTCAGGCGATCTCGGTCCCTATGACGTGCCGATCATGAAAGACCCGGCCCGCATTGACAGAGCCGATTTCGTCTTCATGGAATCCACCTATGGAGACAGGGATCACCGCAGCCTCGAGGCTTCCATCGCCGAATTCCGGGAGCTAATAGACGAATGCACCAAAAAAGGCGGCAAAGTCCTCATTCCGGTCTTCGCCGTCGGCAGGACCCAGCAGGTTCTCTACCACCTGGCGGAGCTTTTCCGTGAAGGGAAGCTGAAACCGATTCCGATTTATCTGGACAGCCCCATGGCTATCCAGGCAACCGCCATCTATCAGAAGCATCCGGAGCTCCAGGACAGAGAGGCCCAGAACCTGGCAAACTCGGGACAGCTCCGCAAAGACCTGTCGAGCCTGCGCCTCTGCGAGTCGGCACCGGAGTCCATGCTCCTCAATGAGACTCCCGGCCCCTGCATCATCATGGCCGGCGCCGGCATGTGCAATGCCGGAAGGATTCTGCATCATCTCAAACACAATCTCTGGTTGGAATCCACCACTGTAATCATCGTCGGCTACCAGGCCCGGGGCTCCCTGGGACGCATGCTCGTAGACGGAGCCGATACCGTCAAGATCATGGGCGAGACCATCGCCGTCAAAGCGAAAGTCCGGGGAGTAGGAGGCTTCAGCGCCCATGCCGACCAGAGCGATCTGATCCGCTGGCTCTCTTCAATGACCTCCACCAATCCGAAAGTGACACTCATCCACGGAGAGCCTCATCCCATGAGCCAGCTCGCTTATCGCATCGAAAACGATTTCGGTCTGAAGTGCAGTATGCCCTCAATCGGTAGCACCGCGGAGCTGACAAGGTTATGAGAATACTGACCCTCAACGCCGGCTCGAGCAGCATCAAAGCCTCTCTATTCGAGTTCGTCGATCCGGATTCCACAGGGTCTCCCGGCTCGGCCATCCGGGCCCGATGGGATGGATTACTGGACTGGAGCGAGGCCGGTCATCCCGCTCGCCTGACCATCACCACCAGCGATGGCAAAAAGCACGACCGCCAGGCCGGTCACCCGAAAAGCAGCCACGAGAGAGCAGCAATCATATTAGAGAGCCTGGCCGAGACTGAAGATCCGGAATCAATAGACTGCGCAGGACATCGCGTGGTGCACGGCGGCAGCACTTATTGCGCCACCACCCTGGTCGACACTGAAGTCAAAAAGGAGATCGATCGTCTCACGAAGTTCGCCCCCCTGCACAACAAGCTCAATCTCGAGGTGATTGAGGAAGCCGAGAGACGGCTTCCCGGAGTGAGACAATACGCCGTTTTCGACACGGCTTTTCATGCCACGATACCGGAGCATGCCTCACTGTATGCGGTGCCTTATTCGTTCTTCGAGGACCTGGGAATCAAGCGCTTCGGCTTCCACGGTATATCGCACCAGTACGCAAGCCTGAAAGCAGCCGAGCTGGCAGGATCGATGCCTAACCGCCTGATCGTCTGCCATCTCGGCAACGGCTGCTCCCTGTCCGCCGTGAAAGGCGGCCTGTCGGTGGACACTACCATGGGTTTCACCCCTCTGGACGGGCTCATGATGGGAAGCCGCTGCGGCGCCATCGATCCCGGGATTATCTTCCATGTCCTGGCTAACGGCGCTCTCGACGCCGGCGCCCTGGAGTCGGTGCTCAACCGTGAATCCGGACTCAAAGGGATATCGGGGCTGAGCAACGACATGCGCGAAATCACCCGGGCTATGAAAGACGGTCACCGGAGAGCCACTCTTGCTTTCGATATGTTCGTGCATTCGGTGGCGGGCAATGCGGGCAGGATGGCCGCCAGTCTGGGAGGGCTCGATGCTCTGGTCTTCACAGGCGGCATAGGCGAGCATTCGGCCCTGGTCAGGGAGCGGGTGGCAGAAAGGCTCTCGTTCTTGAATATTGCCCTGGACGCAAAACGCAATGACACCGCCGGCGACGATGCCTTCATAAGCAGTACCGACTCAGGAGTCTCCGTCATTGTCGTGAGAGCCCGGGAAGACCTGATGATTGCCCGCGAATGCCTAGAAAAAGAAGATTGCCTAGAAAAAGAAGATTGCCTAGAGAAAGAAGATTGCCTAGACAAAGAAGATTGCTGAAGGAGAAAGTCGCCTCGTTTTTCGATCTGGCGGCGAGACTCTGCACAGCCTATTTATTCATTTTCGCCCTGGTACTTCCAGTCTCGGTCTATCTGGTGGTCATCCTTCTCGATCTAACGGGTCTCAGCTCCGTCATAAGAGCCCTCGATCCCGGAAGCTCCTTTCTATCCGGGATCGTCCCCCTCGGCATCGTCAGCGGTCCTGTCTATGTCCTCTATCTCAGGAGCCTGCTCATGGTCTGGCGACGCTCGGCCGATACAAAGACTCTCGCCTTCTCTGCCAGAGAGCTTCTCTATGTTTTCGCCAGCGCGGCGGTTCCGGTCTGGCTATGCTATAGCTTCGACAAACAGGCAGGTGCTTTCAATCCAGTTATTGAAACCGTCCTGGCATTCTTCCTGGGCATCCTCGTTCTCGCTGTAACCTTCATTCAATTCGATCTGCTGGAGAAAAAGTCTTTTTCTTTCCTGGAGCCCGTAAAGATCCTGTACGAGAACCTGATCGGGATAGCGATCATCACCGGAAGCCTGGCGATGCTCGGACGAATTACCGGCTATCTGCCTACCCTTATGGTGCTTCAATTTTCCGCCGCCTATATCTGGTGCCTGGAGGATCGAGACTGAGTCACCAGGTATTCATTGCCGAATCGCTGACAAACAGATTGCATTAGTTTCTCGGGTTTCTCTCTCTTTGCCGCCGGAGAGAATTTCTCGTGTTTCTCTCTCTTTGCCGCCGGAGAGAATTTCTCGGGTTTCTCTCTCTTGGCCGCAGGAGAGAATTTCTCGCGTTTCTCTCTCTTTGCCGCCGGAGAGAATTTCTCGGGTTTCTCTCTCTCTTTGTCACCGGAGAGAATTTCTCGCGTTTCTCTCTCTTTGCCGCAGGAGAGAAAGCCCCGAGCCTCGGCAAAGCTCGGATCCCTGCCCCGGGAACGTAATTTCCCCATGTTCATCCGGCCCGGTGGCAAACTAAAATCTGACCATGCCCTCCATCGAAACATTCGACTCCTCATCTACCGGTGAGAGCCTTCTTAGAGAAGGGAAAATGCTCAGCGTCGGCGTCTGGGAAGCCTTCAGCGACACCCTGACCAATCCAGGCGAAAAGCTTCCCGAACTGGGTGTGGCCGCAGCCACAGGCTCGGTTCTGGGGGCGGTGGAGCGTCTGGGCACACCGGGAAAGGTCGTGGCTGCCGGAATCGGCGCTGCCATGCTCCTCAAGTTCGGCTATGACGAGATCACCGGCGAGCGCTGGAGCAAGTTCGGAGCCGCCCTGAAAGATACATGGAAATCCGGCGAGAACATGGACAGGAATATAGCGATCACCAGGGACAGCCTGGGCTCTTTCCTGGTGGATACAGGCATCGGCTATGCCGGAATGAGAGCCAGCTCGGCTCTCACAGCCCGGCTGGCCCCCAGGGGCAGGCTGGTGGACGGCGCTATCGCCCGCTCGGACAGAGACGGGGGCACAGCCATGCGAAGACTCCAGGATCGCTATGAGAGCCCGCTTCTCATGCGAAAGCAGGCGGGCGATAAGATCAACCTGATCGCCCACACCGAGCCGGCAACCCCTGGCCAGGCAAGAGGAGACCTGATCAGAGTCGAGAAAAGCTCTGACGGGAGCATAATCCTTGCTGCCATGGACGTAGAAGGGCACGGGGTCGGGGCGGCTAAGAAAGCTCTCAGAGTGCACCAGATTATGGACGACGTCCTGCCGAAAAGCCGGGACAGAAGCGCCAGCGACATCCTCGCCATGGTGGACGATCGTATCCCGCAGGCAGACGATCTATCGCTTACCGCCGGAATGATGCTCTATAAACCCAAAACCGGCGAGCTGCAGGTAGCAACCTCCAGCTCGCAGCTCGCCTACGTAATCAGAAGGACAGGCCAGGTCAGGCAACTCGACGCCGAAGTCGGCGGTCTACCTCTGGGTAATGGTCTCTACTCTGTCCTTCCCAGAGGCAACGAGACCACATTCTTGAATTCCCGCGACACGGTGATAGTCGCCAGCGACGGTGTCTTCGATCGTTTCGGCTACGGTGCCGCCTCGAAGTTCCAGAAATTCCTGGAAGGCGTAGGTCCGCATCCCGAGCGGCTCCGAGACGGTATCTTGAAAGCTCCGCCGCCAGTAAACGGTGCCGATGACGCCAGTTTTATTATTTTCCAGAAGCCCTGACAGCTTCCCTGACTTCGCCGTCTCTACCAAGCTCGAGGTGCTCTTCCGGCCAGAGGAGGATGGCGGGCAAGCCCAGATTAGCGACGAAAAGATCCGGAGTGGTGCCGAAAACAGTGAGGCGCTCATCGCCGCTGCGTCTTGTCGGGATGACGAGCAATGTATCGGGCTCGGGATACCAGTCGAGATTGAGCTCCTCGCTCGGCCAGAGGGCAGCATGATCATCGACGGCCACGCCTTCCATCGAATGCGCTTCGATAGCGACATTATCCAGCCCCTTCACCGCTTTCCTGAGGTTGGCGGTGAAATCGGCGGGGTTCTCCTCGCGGACGCCGCTCGATAGTGCCACCACTTTCGGTGTGATGCCCAGAAGCCCGGCGAAGTCGAGACAGGCCTCGATCAGAGCATAGTTGATATGATCCATGGAGATGAGCATGGTCAGCGAGCTCCACTGCTTGACCTGGCGCTGGACGACAAGAAGCGGGCGCGGGCATTCATGAGCGAGTCCCTCGGCCACGGCATAGCGGATGAAGCTGCGGCGCTCTTTGCCGCCCCCCGTCCCCCGGGGCTGGTGCCCCACCACCACCAGATCGTAGCCCCTGGCCACATCGGCGATCAGGGTGATGGGATTACCCTCGGCCACTATGGTATCGCTTTTCAGAGACCGGCCGGCCGCCATTGCCTCGTATTTCTCGGCAAGCTTGTTGGCGATGGATCTGAGACTGTCGCAAAGATTGGCATAGGCGTCCACATAGGCGCTGCTGCCGATCAAGCCGGGCTTGTCGTTGCGCAAGAGCTCCCAGATCGTGCGGGTGTCGATGATATGATGGGCAGTGACCGTGCCCTTGCAGCGGTTGGCGATATCCCAGGCCACCTCGGCGGCGAATTTCGACTGCTCCGAACCGCTCAGTCCATATAGTATTGAAATCGAAGACATGGCTCAGGCCTCCTTAACCTGACCTGATCTTACCGGCACCAGATAACCCGGACATCAATCGCAGGGCTTAGCCTATTTGAGAGTCTCCAGATAATCGGCGATCGCGTCGATCTCTTCCCTGGAAAGCCCGGACGGCGGCATCACCGCTCCGCGGCTGCCATATTCGCCCTCACCGCCGACGATAAGCTCGGCTCCGAGAATATGATTATCGATGGATTCCCGGGTGCGGCGCCCACCGACCCCGTCGAGAGCCGGAGCGAAGCTACCCCCGATGCCTCCGACACTGTGACAGGCGAGACAGCCCTTGGAAGCGACCAGAGCGCGTCCCGGCATCTTCTCCTTCTTATTCTGCCCTTCAAGGCCGTGACCGACGATTTTGAAGCCGCCTTCGGGCTCCGGGATTGTCATCAGAAAAGCAGCAATAGACCTGGCCTGCTTATCCGGAATGCGAGGGTGGGGCATCAGCTCGTACTCGCCGTACTGACTGCTGAACTTTTCCACCGCTCCTTTCGAGTCGCTGATTCTCGATATAAGGAAATCCAGGCTGCGCCGCCCGCCTATGCCGTCGAAAGGCGGTGCCAGGCAGCCTCCCTGACCGCCTGCCGTATGGCAGGTAGAGCACTTATGCATCTCGAGATATCTCTTCCCCTGCCTCGTCAGAGCAGTCTGAGCCGCCGGCTTATAAGGCTCGGAGGCTGCTGCTGGAAGGGAGACCAGCGTCAGGATAACGACCAGAGTGAGATTTGTTTTTCTCATCTATTCTCTTGATTTTAAGTGATTGTGACCTGGACACGAGCATCTTTCCACTCGGAAGGATCGCCCTGGCCTCTTTCATGATGAGGCAAACCGACAATGATCACTTTACAGGGGCTGTGCACCAGGACATTATAGGAGACACTACCCAGGATCAATTGACCGAGGCCTTCTCTTCCGTGCGAGCAGAGAACAATCATATCGCTTTCCCATTTCTTCGCCAGGTTGACAATCTCCTCCACCGGGGCCCCCTCGACGAATTCCCGGGAGACCATGATCTCGGGCGATTCTTTCTTGAGGGTCTTCTCGATGGTGGACATGAGGTTCTCGGCATACTTGCGAGCTTCCTTCATGAGCTTGTCCAGATAGACCTGGCTCGACACCATGGAGCGCTCGACAATGAGAGTATGGAGGACATGGACCAGACGAATCTCGGTTTTGGCGGGCCACTTGTAGGACAGCAAGAACTCGATTTGAGACTTGGCGACGAAATCGTCCTCCACAGGAACCAGTACTTTCATTTCTCAACCTCCTGAACCCTCACTACCTGAACCGAACAGGGCGCCTGCTTGAGCACGGTCTCAGCGACGCTACCTACCATGAACCGGCGGCAGCCGCTATGACCATGAGATCCCAGAACAATGAGATCGGCAGGCCAGGAGGCGGCTCGCTCGACGATGGACTCCGCGGGCGATCCGCATACTACCTGAGTCGACATTCCTGGAAGTGAGCGGCTGGAAAGCTTTCGTTTCAGACGCTTGAGACCGCGCTCGGCTATCACTCCACAATCTTTGAGCATCTCGCTCGAGCACTGGGCTTCCTCCTCGTCGTCCTGGAAAACGCCGGGAGCGGGCTCCGCCACGCAGAGGATCAGGAACTCGTCTTCTTCCCCCCAGCGTCTTCCCGAGACGAAGTCCAGGGCCTGGTCTGAGCAGTCGGTTCCATCGATGGCGACAAGTATTCTCATCTTCCCTCGCCTATTTCAAGGATACTTTGAATGGATAAGAGGGAGACATAGTGGGCCTGTCGAAAAGATTCAGGTCCCGCTTCTCTTCGCCCTGGACACGCTTGAAAGTATCGGCTCCGGTCCAGAAACCGGCCCAGAGATGTCGCGCCTCGAGCTTCTCGGGAATCGCCCTGGCCAGATGCCACATGGTCTCGATACGTGGACCATCGAGCCCCCAGGTATGCTGTCCGGACCAGGAAGTGAGACAGCCGTACTTGCCGAAATTCACGCTGAAGCTGATCAGGTCATCGCTGACGAATCCGGTGAGAGCGAACTCCTCGTCGGGATCATGAGCACCGACCCCGGTCTTGAAGGTACCCTCGAGAAGCCCGTTCTCCAGGGCCGCCAGGTGAACTTCCGAACCGTGCTGGTTGCGCCAGAGCCCCAGGAAATTGACCGACTCCCCGGTTTTCTTGGTCAAAACAGATTTGGCTGCGCTGGCATTCATGGCATTTTCTCCTTCACCATCAGAGTTTGGGCGGACGAACGACAAGCACCGAGCAGAGCGCATAAGTGAGCACCGCGGTAGAGACGCTGCCGATCATGGTGCGGGTGAGCTCCCTGCGTCCGTGGGAGCCGAGAATCGCCACATCGGCTTCCCAGCTCTCGATCACTTCGAGAATCTTCTCCTTGGCGTAGCCATGCTCGACACTCTGGATGATTTTCGCATCCGGAAACTTCAGGGCGAGCTTCTGGGCAGCTTCTCTGACCAGGCTCTTGCCTCTCTCGAGCCGGCGATTGCCGATATCGACGATGAAAGAATTGTCCTCCTGGGACAGATCCGCCGGAAGAGGCGGCACCACGTGCAGAATATTGAAGAGCACTTCCCCGGGCCAGTTGTGATTGCTGACGAACTCGATCTGTGGTCCGGCGAAATAAGAGTCTTCGATGGCGATTAGGATTCGCATTTCTCTCCTCCTGACCCGGTCAGCTTTTCTTGGCAGTGCCGGCGGAAGCGGCTTTCTTGCCGCCCTTGCCGGCCTTTCCCTCGTGCTTGAAGACGAGCACGCTGGTGGGGGAGTTGCGAACCACCTGGCTGGCGGTTGTCCCGAGCACCATCTCGTCCACCCTCTTGAATCCGTAGGCGCCCATGATCAAAAGGCTTCTGGACTTCTCGGCATAATCCATCAGGGTCTGGGCGTGAGGTCCCTTTTCGATGCGGAAGACGTCCTTGTCATGGAACTCACGCAAGTAAGGCTCACCCTGCTCGACGGTGATTTGCGCTTCGGCGGCGCTCTCGCCTTCGGCTACAACAGTGAGAGCGCGTAGAGTCTTGTGAGTCTCCTTGGCCATTTGCTCGGCGGCTAAAAGAGCTCCTTTGGCGGCTTCGCTGCCGTCGTAAGCGACCAGAAGCTGGTCGATCTCTTTCAGGGAATTGACCGCCACAAGGACCGGACTGTACGAGTTGAGCACCACCCTCTCCGCCACCGATCCGGTCATGAGATTGCTGGGAGATTGCTTGGCGCCTTTGCCTTTATGACCCATAACCACCAGGTCGTGGGTGCGGGAGCGCTTCACTACTTCCTCGACGATATGACCGATGTCGAGATGGCTCTCCACGGCTATACCGCGTTCTTTTGCCTCTTTGGCGAAAAGCTCGAGAACGACGGTGCCGATTTTCTTGATTGCCCGGAAGACCCGATCCTCGGTATCGGCAGCTACGGAGAAGCCCAGCTCCTCCCCGAACTCCGGAGCGATGAAGAGCTCGACGAGCCTGGGGTCCACCACGTGCTGAGCCGAGATTTCAGCATCCAGCTCGCCGGCCAGCCAGAAGGCGTATTCGGCGGCTCTCTGACTGTATTCCGAACCGTCAACGGCTACCAGGATGTTTCTGAAAGGCATCTCTATCTCCTCTTTTTCGCAGCTTCTCCCACGACAATTCAATTTCACCAGATTGCCAGCAAAATGGATAACGGCCGGAAGACGGATTCTCATCTCTTGACCACCGCCAGGAAGTCAACAGACTCGGACACCTCCATGAAATCATCCCGGAAGATGATACCAGGTCAGTCTTTCGACCATAAACTGGATATAGCCTACAAACGGACGCGAAAGACTCGTCCTGAAGACATCAGAGAGACCGGAGCGAGAATTCGCTCCGGTCTCTCTTTTCTACTCAATTTTTCGCTATCAGTCTCTTCGCTCCGGACAGTCGATCGCCGCAGGATCGATATCGACTCCGCCAAGATGCGACTGCATCGGACAGCAGCATGAGGATGGCGAGATCTCATCGGCGAGCCGCTTGAGCGAGACCATGATCGAGAGGAGCTTGCAGCCGCGCTCGGTGATACTGTGCTCCACACGGGGCACCTTTTCGTCGTACTTGACCCGGAGAATCATGCCATGGGCTTCGAGATCTTTGAGACGCTCCTGCAAGCATTTCATGCTGAGCCCGGGGATCCGGCTCAAGAACTGCCTGGTGCGTGTGGGTTGAATCGAGACCTCACGCATTATCTCGACGGTCCACTTTGCCGAGATCAACTTCATGATCGAGTTGATCGGACAACCGGCCTGTCGGACTTCCGGTGCGCTGACAACAACTTGCTCGTTCAAAAGAGATTCTCCTTCCGTACTGTTTCCAGTCTCACCAGAGAAGCTCTTTCCGTCATCGTCCGAAGTACTGATCGCCGGGGCCTATTTACTCTTCTTCTTGGGATCTCCGGCCGGCCCTTTTTTGGAATCCTCTTTGCACAGCTTCTTCACATAGTTATACAGGGGAGTGAGCATCTCGTCGCTGCTTATCAAATGCTCGTAGTGCGGCATGTCGCCCAGGGGCTCGTTGAGATAAGCTTTGAACGTGGCATAAGTGACCAGGACATTGGATCCCTTGATGGGTTTGCCCGGCTTGACGAGGTTGCCGCCGTCCTGATGGCAGCTCGCACAATGAGTCTTGAAGAGCTTCTTGCCGTCCGGGGCTTTCTTCTCACCGCTCTTAGCCGCAAAGGCCGCAGGCACAGCGATCATCATGAAAAGCACTAAGAGTGTTCTGGCCATCGAATTCTCCTTATAACATCCGGATCAGAAAGGTGCCTTGCCGGCAGCACCTATATTGGGGCTGTGCGCTATGTGAGGCTCTTCCAGCTCATCCAGGCTGGGCTCGCGGAAGGTGGCATGCAGGACGTTGCCCACCGGATCCTCGGCATAGCCGACCTCGGTGGTGACATCCCCTTCCTCATCGCGAAAGCGCGGCTCCTCAACCATCTTGAAAAACTTGATCACGGCGAGGATATTCAAGATGGCATAGATATAGAAGGCGATAACCAGAATGACTTTCATGAGCGTTTTCCTCTAAGGAAATTGTAAACCAGACAGAGCGCATAAGATACAAGCGATAGTCCGATTGCGATACCGAGACAGGGAAGCTCCAGGGAGACGGTGTTCAGGACGACCTGCAGGGGAGGCAGATAGACCGCTGCTGCGGTGAGCAGATAAGAGATGACCATGCAGATATACATGTACTTGTTGACCGAGACCCGCTCTTTACGAGAATCGAGAAAAAGCCATCCCCAGGCCTGCATGAGCAGAGCCAGGGCTATGGTGGTGAAAGCCACGGTGGTGACAAAAGTATCGCCCCCGGTGACCACCCGGCTCATGTGAATGGCAACAAGCACCGCCGCCGATACGACGACGCTGCGCATGAGTATCTGCTCTTTCTCGAAAGAACCGAGAAATGGCGAGCCCGGGGCCCGGGGCGGATGGCTCATGATGCCCGGAGAAGCCTCCTGCATGACTATGCCCAGGCCCGGAAAGATATGCATGATCAGATTCAGCCAGAGAAGCTGCAAGGGCGTCATGGCGAGGGTTCCATCGAAGGCCATGGCCACTGCCACGGTAATCACCGAAGCCACCGCAGCGGTGAGAAGATAACAGATGGAGCGCTTGATGTTCTCGTAGATTACCCTGCCCTGCCGGATTGCGCTGACTATGGTGGTGAAATTGTCGTCGGTGATCACCATATTCGATGCTTCCCGGGCGAGGTCCGTACCACCCTTGCCCATGGCGACTCCTATGTCGGCCTGCTGGAGAGCGGGAGCGTCATTGACGCCGTCACCGGTCATGGCGACGACTTCGCCCCTTTCTTGAAGAGCGCGGACGATATTGAGCTTCATGGACGGTGTCACTCTGGCGACCACCGAAGTCGAGGCAAGCCGGCCTGTGAGCTCCCGGGACTCGAGCTTGCCGAGCTGGGCTCCGGTTGCCACCGAATCTTTATTGCCGTCCACCATCAGATCGAGCTCCTCGGCGATGGAAGTGGCGGTGGCAAGCTGGTCGCCGGTCAGCATCATCACTCTGATACCGGCTTCCTTGCACTGATGCATCGAATCGCTCACACCTTCCCTCAGAGTGTCCTTCATGGCGATGAGACCGACGAAAACCAGACCTTCGTCGAGCATATCGGGCTGGCAGCGATCGTTGTCCTCGTCCAGCTCCTTGATGGCGAAAGCGAGAACCCGCAAACCATGCCGGGCCAGATCCTCATTCTTATCGGCATAATAGCGGCGATCATCCGGGCCCAAGCCCTCGATGCCGTTGCCAGTAAGAATCCGGCTGCAGGCCCCGAGCACCACCTCGGGAGAGCCCTTGACATAAAGCTCCCGGCGGCCTCCCTCGCCGCGGTGCATTGTAGCCATCATCTTGCGGCTCAGGCAGAAAGGGAGCTCGGAGAGGCGCGGATAGTGGCTTCGCGTATCGTCGTCGAGAACACCGCTCTTCGATGCCACCACCAGTAAAGCCCCTTCGGTAGGGTCGCCCTGGATCGTCCAGCAGTCATTCTCTTCGTCGAACTCGAGACTGGCATCATTGCACAGATAGGCCGAGAGAAAGAGCCTGGAGAGAACAGGATCCGAGCCGCTGTCCACAGGATTGGAATCACGAACGATCTCGCCCACCGGCGCATAGCCCGAGCCGGTCACCTTGAGATGCGTTCCACCGGCGACGATATCGGTGGCGGTGAGCTTATTCTCAGTCAGGGTCCCGGTCTTGTCCGAGCAGATAATGGTGGTGCACCCGAGAGTCTCCACGGCGGACAGCTGACGCACCAGGGTGCCGAGCTTCACCATACGCTGCACACCGATAGCCAGAGCCAGGGTGGCCACCACCGGCAGTCCCTCCGGTATCGCCGCCACCGCCAGGGCGATGCCGGCTTCGAGCATCTTCCAGAAATCATGCTTGTAAAGCATTCCGGTGCCGAGGACGAGCACGCAGACAATCACGGTCAGGACCGTGAGCTGACCGCCCAGCTCATCGAGATTCTTCTCCAGGGGCGTGGGCTGGCGATGCCCTTCGATCAGAGACTTTTGAAGCTCGCCCAGGCTGGTCCTGGCCCCGGTGCGCAGCACCAGACCGAGACCGCGGCCGTCCAGGACATGGGTGCCGTGATAAGCGATGGTGCTCAGGCGATCATCCTCGATTCCGTCCACCGGCTCGGCTGATTTTGCCTGAGAAACGCTTTCGCCGGTCAGAACCGACTCATCCATGGTAAGCCCGGCAGCCTCGATGAGTCTCAGATCGGCAGGTACCCGGGAGCCGGCTTCCAGGACCACGAGATCGCCTGGCACCAGACTGGCGGCCGGAACAGTCTGATCGTGTCCCTGACGGCGAATCCGGGCGGAAGGAGAGGCAATTTTCGCCAGGGCGGCAAGGGATACGCTGGCTCGCCATTCAGTGAGAAAGCCGACCAGAGCATTGATGAAAACGGCTGCCAGAATTGCGGCAGCCTGGAGATGATCCCCGGTGAGAAAAGATATCCCCGATGCCACCAGAAGGAGCACCACCACAGATGATACGAACTGGCGAAGGAAGATCTCAGCCGGTGTGGTCGCCGGTCTTGCTTCCACTTCGTTGAGACCGTAAGCGGCCACCCTCTCCTCGACCTGCTTCAGAGAAAGCCCGTTTTCCCTGTCGCTTTCCAGGCGCTGGATGAGGCTGAGACTATCCATGCCGGCAAAATACTCAAGACCCGGCGAGTCTGAGTCGACGGTGATCGTGGAATTTACAGCGGCGCCGGATCCGGTCATTTTACTTTTTGCTGGACGAGGCTTCTGCGGCGGCCTTCTTGTCGCCTTTCTTTTCGCCGGCTCCGGCAATGCGTCCCTTTATGATCTCCACCGAGCAGGGCGCCTTTTTCAGCACTTCCTCGGCAACGCTTCCCAGGAGGAACTTCTGGAAGCCCTTTCGACCATGGGATCCCATCACCACCAGATCGGCTTGCCACTCCTCGGCGCATCTGCAGACCTCCTGGGCGATAAGGCCGGAGGTAACCCTGGCTTCCACCGAATTGACCTTGAGCTTCTCCTTCAAGCGAGCCCCGGCCGAAGCAGTAATCTCGGCGCACTCTTCATACATCTGCTCCTCGAAGCGCTCAGCCGATTCGGGCATATGCCCGAGACCGAACTCGGTGGGCACGATCTCTTTGACCATCAGCACCATGAACTGGTCTTCGTCCTTGAAGGGACGCTCCACCAGGAACTCCACGGCCTGCTGCGAGCACTCGGATCCATCGACAGCCAGCAGAATTTTCATGTTTTCCCTCCTTCTCCGGGATCATCCTTCCGATTGACCCAGCTTATTGTCGAGGATACCGGACCCGGTGACATCGGCCCCAGTATTGAAAAGAAGCCCTGATTGTCACTGGGAGCCTCCTCTCATACTCTCCAGCATCCGGTCCGCCTGATCGATGCCCCCCTGGCTGGCTTTCTTGAGCCAGTGGGCCGCCAGGGTGCTGCTTTTCTGGACGCCGAGACCGCGGGCGAACATGCAGCCCAGAAGGTACTGCGCCCTGGCATTGCCTTTCTCGCTGGCTTGATTGATGAGCTCGAAAGCCCTGGCATAGTCCTTGCCGACGCCCGTGCCCCGGAGATAGAGGATCCCCAGTTGCCCCTGGGCATCACTGTCCCCGGCGGCGGCGCCCTTTTCGAGCCATTTCAAGCCTTCTTCGAGATTCTGGTCGACGCCTATGCCGTTCACGTACATGGCGCCCACCTGGCCCTGTGCCGCCGCCACCCCGAGCTCGCCAGCCCGGCGATACCAGAGGAAGGCTTCCTCGAAGGAGCGGAGCCTGACCAGCTCCAGAGCTCTCTCCATGTAGAGGGAAGGCTTATCGATGGTATCGATGGCGTCTCCAGAAGCAGGACCCGAGGCAGGAGCGGTCCTGGTGAGAGTGGAGGGAACCATTGCCACCACGGGAGTCTTGCTGCTCACCATATGGTAGGGCTCCGCCGCCCTCGGCTTGGCCGGCGGCGCCAGAAGAGAGACCGGCTTGCCTCGCCAGCGGCTTTTCATGAGGGGCACCTGGTCGGCTTTACGGTCGAAGCGCACTTCCTGCTGGACCTTGTCCTTCAGATCTTCGTAGGCCGAAGGCAGGGAGGTGAGCGGTCCCTCCGCCTGGAGAGCCTCCATGAGCTGCCTGGTGAAAACCCCGTTCCTGTAGCGCTTGGACTCCCAGGATCTCTGGTCGGCAGTGCTGGAGCTAAGAATTATCTGACCTTCCCCGACCTCGTTTTCCAGCTTGAAATTGGCCGGACGGTAGAGACCCTTGCCGCCGGCTTCGGCGGCACCGCTGTTACAGGCATCGAGAAGGAGCACGATCCGGTCGCAGCCGGTGCGATGCTTGACCGTATTGGCCAGATCGCCCAGGCGGAGACCGGTAGCGAAAAGACTGTCCCGGTGCGTGTTGTAGGCGATGAGAAAATTGTCCTGGGCGACATCGATCTCTTTCGGGCTGCCATGGCTGGAAGCGTAAATCACCACCAGGTCGTCGGGCAGGACCCGGCGAGGCAGCCAGTCGTCTCCCAGAGCTTTCTTGATGTTGTCGTCGGTAGCCTGCTCGTTGATCAGGAGCAACACATGATCCTTCTGGAAGTTTCCTTTGGTCACGAGAAAGTCGGCAAAATCCCGGGCGTCCTTGGCCGAAAACTGAAGCGCCGGAATGGTCGGGTCCTCGAAGCGATCCACGCCAATCACCAGAGCCCACTTGTCCTTGATCGGTCTGTCCTCGACAGCCTCAGAGGCGGATTCCGAAGCCCGGTCCGCTGCCGGAGCGGGGCTCTGGGCTTCGACCGGGCAGCCGAGTAGCAAGAGAGCCAGAGCAAGAGCCGAGGTGCGTTTCATCTTTTTCATTCCTTCTTCTCGCTTTCCTTCCCGTCACCTTCTTTCTTCTCGTCTGCTTGCTTCTCGTCTGCTTGCTTCTCGTCTGATTTCTTCTCGTCCCCTTGCTTCTCGTCTGATTTCTTCTCGTCCCCTTGCTTCTCGCCTATCTTGGAAAGCGGCACCACGCGCCCTTCCGAGGAGCCGGACTGCCTGACGAATACCCTGATCCTGAAATCGCCGTCCTCGAGCCCTTTGAGCTCGAAGGTCCTGGTGAAGGACTGAGCCCGGGACGGCCCGGCGCCGCTCGCCAGCAAGCCCGGGAGAATGAAAAACAGGATGAGGAATGCCGCTCTGCTCATATTGATCATCGCCTATTGAACTCCTCCGGCAGGAATGGGCACCACTTGCTGGTCGCCACCGATGATCTGCACCACCTGCGGTGTCATATTGCTGAGCACCAGCTCCACGGGCTGGGAAACGCTCTTGAGCCCGTTTATCGATACGGTCATTTTGCTGCGCTCTCCCTTCTTCAAGCGCAATTGCGACGCCGAAAGCCTCACCTGCAGGTTTACAAGATCGCACCTGGCGCCACGCCCCTTCTCCGAGAAAGACATCGTGGTGGCACCGACTACATCGGCCGGGCTGCGGAAGACGATCATTCGCGGGCTCTCAGCCAGGATCGCGCAGGGCTTGCCGGCCACCGTCACTTCGGTATTCTCGGCGAGCCCGTCGGCCGCCACCTTGATGATAGCCGGGTGATTTCCCTGGGCGATGGCGGGGATCGTGCAGGCATCCGCATCGCCGGCCACAGCCTCATCGCTCTCGACTTTCAGGCGGTCATACTTGAGCTTGCGACCCTCGCGCACCAGAACCACCTCCAGCCCCCTGGTCTTCTCCGGTATCGTGCCACTGAAGAGAGGTCTGTCGAAAGTAGCCACCGGGGACTCGATCTTCTTGCTCTTCTCCGGCGCCGGCTCGGTGCTGTAGACGGCCGCTCTTCTCAGCTCTATCGAGCAGGTCTGGAGGGCTTTCAGATTGGCTTCCCTGCTTTCGGCGTCGCCGCCGAAAGGCTTGGCAGTCATGCTGCCTGATATCGTGTCCCCCGGATGCAATTCCGCCGGCAGGTAGACGGTGATGAACCCCTCCTCCATCTGGAAGATGGTCTTGGTTATGCCTTCCTCGATTCTGGTGTCGACAGAGATTCTCGATGCCGCCAGGGCCTGCGATGCGGAAAGCAAGGCGGCAACTGCCAGGGAGGCGCTGAGAGCCGGTCTTTTCATACTGATCTCCATCAAGGTCAATCCACCGACTTGCTCAGCTTGTTCTTCTTCTCGGAGGGAACAAGCGCTGCCACTATCCTGAAGGCGCCCACCCTGGATCCGAGCACCTCTCTTTTGAGCTCCCAGGTGCCGGTGTCGGACTTCGCTCCCACCGACTGGACGTCACCACCCTCGAGATTGACCACCTGGGGCGTGAGGTTCTGGACCTTGACCATCACCGAGGGAGCGTTGTCCTTCAGGCCGACTACCCGCACCAGGAGGCTGTGAGACTTGCCGCGCTCGACTTTGTTGGTGACCATGGAAAGACTGACCGAAAGTGCCGTGAACTCGCCCCGGAAAAGATGCTTCCCTTCTTTCAGGCGGAGCTTCAGGGTACCGGACATATTCTCCGGAGGCAAGAAAACCAGGGAGCGAGGCGATTGAGCCAGAGGCGTGGCGGCCTGGTCATTGACGGTCACCTCGTTCATCCGGAAATCGCCCGGGAAGTCACCGCTAATGGCAACGGGCTTGTTGGCCTCCACGAAGCTCGAGACTCTGTAGCCCGCCGGCTCCGGTTCGGATGTGGCAGGAGCCACCTCAATCGTTTCGCTGCCGAGATTGGCGCCTTTCTTGTTGCTGAGCCGTATCTCGAGGCTGGTGGTATCGGCCGGGACAGTCAAGCGAAAGGTCCCGAGACGGGCATAGACCTCCTGCTTGCCCACGAACAAGATATAGTCGTTGAGCTTTTTGAGACTGCGCTGCTTGTAGGAGTCGTTCGACCCGTCAGGCTCCATCTGGATGGTACCGGATATGGTGTCACCCGCCCGCAGATCGGCAGGCAGGTTACAGCGTATGAGACCGCCGGAAGTATCGAAGGTCACCGATGCCAGAGCCTGATCGATCTCCTTGAAAACCTTGCTGCCAAGGGCTTCTGCTCTGCTGGTAGCGAGCACTGCCAGGCAGACGATTATGGATAATGCCTGGCGGAGAATGTGCCTGGCGCTCCAGTTTGAACCGAGGATCGAACTCAGGGCCGAACTCAGAATCAAGCTCATGGAAACCCTCCCGGGAAGGCGCGACGAAGCGTTGAGGTTCCTATTATATTACTTAACTATCTGCTGCTTGCCGGCTATTGCTTACCGGCCTTGCCCGCCGCGCTCATGGCGTTGATGATGGCGCTGATGCCTGTGAGCATATTGGCAGTGCCTGTATTTGCGGGAGCTTTGCCGTCCTTATCGGGCTCGTAGACGAGCCCGACCATGATTCCGCTTGGCTTGGGAATGCTCGTGTAAGGATTTGTTGTCTCGACCACGGTCCCGACAATCTCGTCGGTGGTCTCGTAACCGCCGTCGTCCGCGGCAGCGCTTGTGGACTCGGCGCCCCGGACGAAATTGATCCCGTACAGGAAGTCGTCGCCCTCAGCCAGGGCCGCCGGCGCTGCCAGCGACATAGCGAAAATCAAGAGCAGTACTCGCCACCTGTGCAAAGGACCCTCTCCGATAAGTGAGCTGACACCAAGTTAACACAGAAAGAGCATTTTTTGCGAGTAGCCTTTTGCGAGTACCCCTTTGCAGCAGATTTCGCCCTTCACCTTCGCCTGCTAGACTCCTTTGAGGACCGCAGGGGGTTAGTTATGAAAGTTCTGATTGCCGTAGACGACTCTCAATTCTCCCAGGAGGCCCTGAACTTCGTGGGCCGCTGCCCCTGGCCGGACGCCAGCGAGTTTCGGGTTCTCAATGTCAACGAGGTGGACCGGGGCATCCTCATGGAGCTCAAGGCCGAGCACCCGGTGACCCTGAAAGAGTTCGAGGAGAAAGTCTACGGGGATGCCTCCAATCTCATCGCCACCCGGGTGGCGTACCTGAAAGAGAAACTTCCGGGAAAGACCATCGAAGGAAGGACAGAGCTCGGCGACCCCCGGGAGGCCATCCTCAAAACAGTGGAAGAGTGGCAGCCCCGGGTGCTCGTGATGGGCTCCCACGGCAGGACAGGGATCAAGAAATTCCTTCTGGGGAGCGTCGCCGAGCAGGTTCTCTTGCGAGCCGGCTGTGCCGTGGTAATAGTCAAGGGAGAGCGCGACCAGGAGAACACCGACTTCCGGGTGCTCATCCCTATCGAGGACCGGTCCTGCATAGATCCCCTGGTCGATTTCTTGAGCGAATTCCCCATCAAGCAGGCGAGCCACTGCAAGGTGGTGCATATCGTCACCCCGGTCCTGGTCAACAGCCTGATGAGCTTTTTGCCCGCCCCCCTCACCGAGGAGATAGCCAGGGACCGCTGGCGCAAGGGAGAAGAAATCACCGGCGCTTTCGTCGAGAGAATCAGAGGCTCATGGAACGAAGCTAACATCGAGCCGGTGGTGGTCGAAGGCGATACCAAGCTCGAGATCCTGGATATAATCGAGAAGTGGACACCGCATGTGGTGCTGCTCGGCTCACACAAGAAAAAAGGAATTGCCGCCCTGGGCAGTGTCTCGAGCGCCATAGTGGCACACTCGCCATGCACGACGGCAGTCATCCCCATTCCGGCGGACAGGGCTTGAGCAGCGGATCGGAGAGAAAGAGCGGGTACGAGAATCTTCGCCAGGCGAGAACAGTCTTCTGGCAAACTCTCCTCCTCAATCTCATTGTCTCGGCGAGCAAGCTCGTATGCGGTTTTCAGACCGGTGTACTGAGCATGGTCGCCGATGGTTTCCACAGCCTCATGGACGCCTCCTCAAATATCGTCGGCATTCTTGGATTGACCATTTCCATCGAGCCTGCCGACCGGGGACACCCTTACGGGCACCGCAAATTCGAGGCCCTGGCCGCCATCGGCATTTCATTTCTCATGTTCCTGGCCGGAAGCGAGGTCGTGAAAGAAGTCTTCAACCGCATGATCTCGCCGGATTCGGCGACTCTGAGGGTGGAGCCGATCTCTTACGCGATCATGATCGCGAGCATCATCATCTCGATTCTAGTTAGCCGCTACGAAAAGAGCAAAGCCGAGGCACTGGGCTCCAACCTCCTGGCCGCCGACGCGCAGCACACTATGTCGGACGTCTACGCATCCCTGGGCGTGATCGCGGCCTTGCTCGCCGCCCAGATGAGGATCACCGCCATCGACCTGGTGGCATCAGTGGTGATCGTCCTCGCCATCTTCAAGGCCGGTTACGAGATTATCACCGCCAATATGGGAATTCTCGTGGATGCCGTCGCCGTAGACGAGAGCGAAGTCGAAGCAATCGTCCGCGAGGTGGAAGGAGTGATCGGTTGCCACAAGGTCCGCAGCCGGGGAATGAAAGATCATATTTTCCTCGACCTGCACGTGCAGGTGCCCGGACATATCTCGGTGGAAGTAGGACATCAGATAGCCTATGCCGTGGAGGAACGCCTGAAAGAAAGGCTCCAGGGCGTCATGGATGTGGTGGTCCACATCGAAGATCCGCATGAGTAGATCTGCCTAGATCACGTCCTCGGTGCTGAGGGTCCTGAGCCATTCGAGGTCGAGCTCCTCGAGACCCGCTTTTTTGCTGGAGAGAGCCTTTTGACCCTTCTCCACCCGTGATGCCCACTGACTCTTGCCGGATTTCTTGAGGCTGCTGGCCAGAGCGCCCATGGAAGAATCGAGACAATCGGCGAGCTCTCTGGCATTCTGCGAGATCTCGCCTTTCTGCCTGTCACCGCTGATGGCGTCGATCAGTCCCTGCCGGTAAGCGGCGATAGCCAGTTGATAAAGACGCCTCGCCGCTTCGTATTCACCGAGCTCGCTGAGAATGTCCGCCGTCCGGCAGGCCGGTCCGGCATAGACAATCTGCTTGCCGTCCCCGGCCTCGAGCCTGGTTTCATAGCCCTCGACCTGAGTCAGACAGAGGACTTTCGCCTCCGCCGCCCGATCGGTGCCGACATAGACGCCAGCCAGCTCGTTTATGCAAGCCGACTTCTCGGCGCCCGAGAGGATCTGCATGGCAGCTGTCAGGTGCTCCACGGCATCCACGGGCTTGCCGCTCGCGAAGGCGCTCCTGCCCGCAAGCATCAGGGCTTCCGCCAGCTCTCCTTTACGGTCGCTGTCCCGGCACAGGGGAATGAGCCTCTCGGAAAGCTCCAGGCATCGGGCAGCGTTGCCCAGCTTGTCCTCGCACACGGCTAGCGGAAGGATTACTCGTCTGAGACTGCTGTTGAGCGTGTTTTCGTCGATGCCACTGTCAGTGGTGAAGACGAGATCGGCGACGGCAAGCTGCTCGACCAGCGCAGTTCGAGCTTCCTCATACTTTCCGAGCCGCATCCCGGTCTCGAAAAGCATTTGCCGGCTCCCGTATATCTCGCTGCACTCAGGTGGAAGGATGGCGCAGTAAGCGGCGACACAATCGCTCCAGACCGGCGCGGCCTTCTCGAATAGCTCCTGGTCTGTGTAGACGAGACCGAGATTGCGCAGATGCGAAGCGGCCAGGAGAAGATGCTCGCCGCCACGATTTTTCTCGACCGAAATCGCTTTCTCGTACAGACCGATAGCGGGCTGGCAGGACTTGATCCGGCGGAAGGCGAACTGCTTGTAGAAGCTGTCGGCAAGAACGGCCAGGCGGCGGCCCGCCTCCGGGTCACCATCATAGGATTGCCTGTCGAGATCAAGGAGACTCTCCTGGCAAGCGCTAGCCCTGGCAAGCCACTCGTCGGCTGTCACCGGTGGCAATTGCGGGGTGATTCCTTCCGGCAGGTCAGGGCTCACATACTGTCTCGACAGGGCGCCGAACTGTTTCAGATAGAAGCTGGCGGCGTCGCAGTAAGCCCTGGGAAGCATCCGACCGGCTTCCGCCCTGTGAGCAGTGGCAAGCTCGATGGCTTCCTTGAAATAATCCTCGGCTACCGAGCTGCCGGCAGAATAAGTCAGAGCATAATCAGCCATGGAGAGAAGAGTCTCCACCTCCCCGGCAAAATCGCCGCTGGATCTCGCCCTGTCGAGCAGCTCCTTGAGCTGGGGATGAGTCTTCTTCTCGGCTCTGGCACTCGTCTTCAAGGTAAGGTGCTTCAAGCCCCCGGCTGAAAGCAGAGTTACGGAGATCTCGTCGTCCTCCTTGCCGGTCAAAAGCGTATCCACCTCGTCGAAAGCGAGCCCCACCACCGGCAGACCGCTCACGACCAGAAGCTCGTCACCCGGGTCTACTCCGGCATCCCGGGCGGGAGATCCGGGCAGGGTCCCGTGGACCCTGACCATCCGGTCCCTGGTGTCGTCGACGATTATCCCTGTGGAGAACTGCCGCGGTCCGAGCTCCGCTAACCGTCGACTGAGAAGGTGGCTCTCGCTGGCGAAAATCTCGCCTCCGTCTCTCTCGACCCTCGCTATCTCCAGGATCCTGCGGGCGATTGCCTCCAGCTGCTCCCGGCTGTTCCGGTCGCAGGCGAAACTCTGAGCGGATAGACGGGTAGCTTTCTGGCTCGCTTGCGAGCATTGCGACTTGGCCGCGAATAGCTCTTTGAGAAGGTCCCGGCGCAGGTCCGCCCGCTTGTTTCCGCTCTTCTCATCGGCCAGCTTCACATCGAGAAATCGCCTGTTCGCCTGAATCTCCTGGCTCTTGAAATCGAGGGTTCTGGACCGCGCTTCGAGAGCCTGCTCTTTGAGCTCGAGCTTGCGTCCCAGCCAGGCGCGAGCAGCTACCGGCTTGAGCCCCTCGAAGACGCGCAGGCGCCAGGCAAGGGGGTCGCCGGATGGCGAGGCGGGAAGCTCAGCCGGACTGTGACCGGCCCCGAATGCTTTCTTCTCGGCAGCGAGCTTCTGCTTATCGAGCTCGAGAAGCTTTCTTTCGAGCTCCACGATGCGATCCTGCTTGGCAGTCACTGAAAGAAGCTTTTCGCAGTCCTGCTCGTCATCCGGCACGGACTGCAGCGCTCGGGTCAACTCGTCGAGCTGCCGGGTGAGGTCACCTTCCTGTCCCAGAGCCGGAAGGGACTCGAAGAGCGGCAAAAGAAGCGCGAGTATAATTTGCAAAGATCTGTTCACGCGATAATTGTACTCCATTTTTTCCGGTCCACGACTATGCGGAGAGGGCCGGTCAATTGATACTATCACCGGTATCACAACAGGGCTCTGCTATAATGTCACCCTGTTATGCTTAGAATCTACACAGGAAATGGTCATGCGCAAGAAATCCCTAACCCTCTTGTCCGGTCTGCTGATCCTGGCATTCTCGTCTTCGATAGAAGCCTGCCACGCCAAGAAATGGACGGTGACCAAGCGTATCGAAGAGCTCTCCAAGCAGATAGACAGCGGTCGCCAGGCCAACGAGCTTACCACCAAGGAAACCGCGGATCTCAAGAAGACCGTCCTCGACATTCAGACCCGGATGGAGAAGATGAAAGAAAAGAACGACGGCAAGCTCGGTCTCGAGGATCGAAAAAAGCTCCACAAACAGATCAATGAGCTGAGCGTCAAGCTCTTGAGGTTGAGGCTAGACAATGTATATGGATAATATATAGAGCTAGCGAGCCCGCTCGAGCGCGTTGATCTTTTTCCAGAGCTCGTCGGCTTCGTCCTTGCGAGAATCAGCCACCAGAAATGCCGCCAGATCTTTCATCACCCCTATGGTGCGAGGTGATGAGGGTCCGTAGATGCCGGTGGATATCGCCACGGCCTTTCTGAAATTCTGCTCGGCCCGCTTCATACGATTGTGATCCTGGTCGATCCTGCCCATGTTGTCATAGAGATTGACCAGAACCGGGCTGGTCTCGGGAAGATGCTCGGTGCCCAGCTTATAGGCTTTCATCCAGAGAGCGCCAGCCTCGTGCCGTTTGTCCAGCAATACGTAAGTCCTGGCAAGAGCTTCCATGGTCTCGAGAAGGCTCTCATCTTCCGGCTTCAACCACTTCTTCTTGATCTCGTAGGATGCCTCGAGATAGCGAACGGCGGTCACCTTGTCGCCGCTACGCGCGGCCTCGCTCCCAGCTCGATCGAGCAGGGAGGCCTGGGCGAGACTGGTGGCTCTGTCCACCGCCGGCGATTTCTCGAGCTCGGCGAGCAGGTCGATTTTCTTGCCGACATCGACTACCTCCACCGAGCGCAGCTCATTCTGCAACTCGGCCTTGAGCTTCTGCTCGACTCTGTCCTTGCCCGGATAATCGGCATTGTATTGATAGACCTCGGCGAGCTTTTTCAAAGCGATGATCCGCCGCTGCCGAGCCAGAGTCGCATCGGCGCCCACAGGTGCCTCTTCGAGAGCGTCCTGGAAGGAGGACTCGGCGTCCTTGACCTTGCGAAATTGAAAAGCGAGGTCCCCTTTGAGAATCCTCATATTCCAGCCCACCTTGAGAGCGGTGGAATCCACCGCTTCCTTGACGCCAGGGCTCGTGCCGTAGACGACAAGGCCGGCTGATACCACCAACAGTGCGGCCCCAAGAGCGGCGAGAAGCTTCTTCCTCAAAGTCAGAGGCTGCTTGCGGAATCTCTTGTTGGCAATAGTCTTTCCCTGCTTGATCTGCTCCAGATCAGCGATGATCTCCGCGACGTTCTGATAGCGATCCTCGGGCAGCTTCTCCAGACATTTGAGAACGAGGTAATCCAGCTCCTTCACCTTGACCCACTGAGTGCGATTTTCGGTCATGAGATCCGGCCGTTTTTTCGATGGCGGGTCCGGAATCTTCTCGACATGCATATTCATGGTCTCGAGGACATTCGCCCCGGCGATGGGCGGCTCACCGGTAATCGCCTCATAGACGAGACAGCCGATGGCGTAGATATCAGAGCGCACATCGACAGTGAGACCGAGACACTGCTCGGGGCTCATATAGACAGGGCTTCCGAATACCTCCCCGGTCTGGGTCAGGGTCTGCTTCTGATTGATGTCCTCGGTGGTGAGCTTGGCTATTCCGAAGTCCACAAGCTTGACCAGATCGCGATCATCCTCGGGCAGGACCATGACATTGGCGGGCTTGATGTCCCGGTGCACGATCCCGTGGCGGTGCGCCTCCTCGAGCCCCTGACAGAGCTTCTCCAGAATCGCTACCACCCGGGGCAGCTCGAACCCGTCCTTCTTCTGGATCTCCATCCCGAGACTGGTGCCCTTGAGATAATCCATCACCAGATAGGGCTGGCCGTCCTCGCTCACGCCGAAATCGCGGAAAGTAATCAGGTTCGGATGGCTCAACTTGCCGATGGTCCTGGCTTCCTGCTGAAAGCGTTTGACACTGAGGGGATCGGTCCAGAATTGCTTGTGGAGGAGCTTGAGAGCCAGGACCGAGTCGAGGTGGAGGTGCCTGACCTTGTAAACGGTCGCCATGCCGCCCCGACCGAGACAGGAGAGAATCTCGTATTTGCCGCTGAAAGTGGTTCCAACAAGCGGATCCGAAGAAGAATCAGGTCCGCCGTCATGATCGCCCCCGTGATCCCCGCCTGCGTCCGGCTCCTCATCGGCGGTCTGGGCGCTCAGGGCAGCGAGAATGCTCTCGAAATCATCCCCGTCCGGCTGTGGACTGTCCTGAACCTCTTTGAGGTTCAGATTGGGGGTAAGCCCCATGTCCGTATCAAACAGGCCGGGCGACTTGGATTGCTTTTTACTCTCGCTCTTCTCTTCATTCATTAGACACTTTATACCACTGTAAAATAATGGACTAAAAACGAGATGCCGAGGAGCGCTCTTATGTTCCTGAAATTCGGACTATTCCATACAACGACCGCTAAAAACGGACTTACCTGCCTTTATGTCAGCCTGGCGAGCTTGTTCTTCTGCCTGCCTGCCCGGTCGGGCGAGGCTTCGACAAAACCGATTATCGGCGTAAATATGGAGCTGGACGGCTCCAAGCCGGTGCGTTATGTCCTCGACTCCCCGTATGCCCGGGCCATCGTCCAGGCAGGCGGCATACCGGTGCTCCTGCCGCCCATGAGCGCCCGGGATATCGAGAAAGTCGCCGCCAGGCTCGACGGGCTTTTGCTTACCGGTGGTCTGGACTACCCGCCCTCCCTCTACGGTCAGAAAGAGAGCCCTAGAGTAGTGAAAATGAACGAAGAGCGCTCCCGGTTCGACATGGACCTGGCCCGCTATGCCCTCGCCCGGAAAGATCTGCCTGTCCTGGGAATCTGTGCCGGTTGCCAGGCTCTCAATATCGCTTCCGGTGGCACCCTGGTCCAGGACATCCCGAGCACCTTCAAAGAATCGAAAATCAAGCATGCCAGCCCAAACGGCTGGCGTGACGGCTTCAATCACCACTATGTCGAGATCAAGCCGGACAGCAAGCTACGAAAAATCATCGGCGAGAAGAAGATCAAAGTGGTGACCTCCCATCACCAGTGCGTGGACAAACCAGGCAAAGGCCTCAAGGTAGGAGCCCGCGCGAAGGACGGAGTGATCGAGGCGGTGGAGTCCGACAGCGATCGTTTTCTCATCGGCGTGCAATGGCATCCGGAAAGAGATCTCGAAACAGGAAAAGAGCTCTTCAAGAAATTCGTCAATCGCTGCCGGGCCTACAAGCTCGCCAGAGAGAAGAAGCCACTCTGAATCCTCTGAATCAGTGATGCTTCAGGCGGGCCAGCTGATCGCGAGCCATCTTGATGACGTCCTGCTTTTGCGGGAAATCGGGTGACTGGTTGGCATAGTCCACCGATTTCTTGAAATTCTCTTTGGCGCGGCGAAAGTCCTGATTGTTGAAATGGAAAGTGGCGCTGTGGAAATGTGCCACCGCCAGTTGCATCTTCACCTGCCCGGTCCATTGCGATGCCTGCATCCGGGCGGCCCGGGCGAAAAGTCCGCCACCCTTGGCGTCGGCCTGCTCGAGGATCCTGGTGAGAGCGCTTATACCACGGTCGTTCCAGAGGGAGGCTTGCTTGATATTGCCGGTGGCCTGCTGGGCCATGCCGGCGGCCACGCACATGGGACCGAGATTGAGCACCTGCCTGGAGTTTTCGCCGTTGCGCTCCCACTCGCTTTCGGCATAGCTGACGGCGTCCTCGAACTGGCCGCGACCGATGAGGCTCTGCACAAGGGCTACCGAAGCCCAGCCGCTGCCGTTGGGAACGAGTTTGTGGAACCGGATCGCTTTCTTGCAGATAGTCTCGCCCATCGACCAGGCGCCGGTGCGGGTGGCGAGCATGACGCTGCCGAAAAAGGACAGCCAGTAGAGCATTCTCGCGACCATGAAAGAGGTGACCAATATGAGGACCATCACCACACAGGTCCAGACGTCCACCGGCTCAGCCGACACAGCGGTGATGAAATTGTGGATGCTGTAATAGGAGCCGAAGCCCAGAACGAGAGCGGCGGCAGCCACCAGACCGCCGAAAGAGAGAAGCGCCAGCCTGTCGCCCGAGGCATTGCTGGGGGCGTCATTGACGGGCAGCTCCTGCGCCTGGGTCTGCTTCACCACTCTCTGCTGAGTGCGCTGAATGCCCTTCAAACCCTTGGTTCCCCGTCCTTTCTTCATGGTTTTCATTTCTTCGCGCTTTTCACTGGTCCGGCGTCCAATAAAAACCTTAGCATCGATCAATCCGCCGGTCCTGAGCATTCGGTAATAGTTAAAGACATACAACAGCTCTATGGGTTTAAATAACTCCGGTAGTGGCGGCTCCCCGGAAAGGAATAAGGTCTTGAGAAAGCGAATCGCGGCGATGACGGCTCTCAGCCTGACGGCACTGGCACTGGCCCCTCTCGGTCAGGAAGACTGCCAGGCCAGGGGAGGACGAGGGGGAGGCGGACACGGTGGCGGCTTCCGGGGCGGTCCGGGACGAATGGAAGGCAGAGCGAGATTCGACGGACACTACGACAACCTGGGACACTGGGGTCGCGGCGCCCCCGGCCGCTGGGGGCGGGCCGGGGGGTGGGCCAGGCCCTATCATCGCTTCTATGGCTATGGCTGGGGCGGCTGGTATGCGCCGGGATACGGAGTCGGCATGGGCTACGCCGCCGACGATGTCGACCGCCAGATCATCGACGACGAAGCCACTATGTATGCCGGCGCCGACTATGGCTATGCACCGGCGGCGATACCGGGAGGCGGTGCCACCTCCGCGAGCGTCGAAGGCGAGATTGTCAGAAAGGCCGCCGGCCAACCGCCAAAGATCGTATACAGAGCCCGTTACAAGCTCGGTCCGGACGCAGATGTGCTGGAGGACGGAAAAATCGCTTTCCGCCTCACCGATGACGCTTTCCTGCTGGTCACGGACACGAATCTCCTGGTAATCGACGAGAAGTCCGGTCAGCCTGTCATGGAGCTCTATCCAGACCCGACCCTGATGTGGCATCTGGGCTCCGAGCTCAAGCAGCAGGCCCTTGGTCTGGGCGCCGCCCTGGAGAGGAAGAAAGCCCAGCTCGATAACAAGGCGGTGATCGACTCGCCGGACAAAGCCGCAAAGCTGGCCCGGGAGATCAAGAACATCGCGGACACGGTGGCGCTGCTCTCGAAAGCCGGCAAGAATCTCGGCGCGCTCCCGGAGGACCCGCCCAGGCCGGTGGAGCCCCCGGACAGCGACGCCATCGAGATATTCGCCAGCGTCTATATGCTCAGGGACGGCAAATTCGTGATCATCAAGCGCGAGGACGGAAGCTATGCCTACATAGACGGCCGGGGCATCTATGCCGATCGCTCGAAGTCACCGCTCAAAACGGGCTATCCGGACAAATTCGAGCTGGTGGTCTGGAACTATCTGGACAACCTGGTAAAAGAAGCACCGGACACGAAAGCGAATCTGGAAGAGGACATCGACGCCACGAAGTGGGCTCTGGAGCAGTTGAGCAGCGAGATCGGCGACGCCAGAAGCAAGGAGGAGAGCCAGGATTCGCAAGAAGCGGTGCGCCGGATAACCGAGGCGATGAGCCGCACGAAGAATCGGCACAGCGCCATCAGCAATCAGCTCGAGACGATGCCGGACGAGATCGCCGCGGCCAGGCTGACCATGGACACGCTCAAACAATGAGAGCCGGCTAGACCTCGCCGGAAAGCATATCGAAAAGCCGGCCCAGAAGACGGTATCCGTCGGCGCGCAGACCATTGTGCTCATATTCGTTGGTGACCCAGAGCCTGGTATTGCCCATGATATCAGCAAGGTTCTGGGAGAATTCTCTCTCGACGTACATATCTTCGTCGTAAACACAGGCCACCACAGGTACCTCGTTGCGCTTCAAGACCGCCAGATCATAGAGCGCCGGCCAGTCGTCCGCCGCTGCCAGAATCTCGGCGCAGTCTTTGAGCGGAGACAGATATTCGTATTGATCGAACATGAATGGATAAATCATCTCGCCTGTGAAATAGACCGGGTCAGCGCCCGGGCGCAGCGGATCGAAATCGGCGAACTCGGCGCGCACGCGCTGAGCCGACCAGTTCGAGGCAGCACCCTCGCAATAGATAGCCTCGTGCAAAAGAGCATAGATGGGATTGGTCTCGAAAGATCCCTGGGTCTGCTCGACCCTCCGCAGGAAGGCAAAGCCCAGCTCCCTGTCGTCCCGGCCCGGAAAGGCATCCTCGAGCAGGTAGTGAACCGTCTCGAACCCGTCGCTCATGCCGAAAGAGATCCCGACCTGTTGCAGTCGCTCGGGGCTGAGCGTGCCGCCGCCTGGTAAAGGTGCCGGTGTCTCGGCGAGGATCTCGACCAGCCGTCTCACATGAGCGGCATCCTCCGGATACCGCTGGTAGTACTGCTCGTTGCGCACGGCGCAGCGTCTATAAGTAGCCCGATAAACGTCGTCGACACTCACCGCAACCGGTGGCAGGCCCCCGGTGATCATCACCGCCTCGAGCCCCTCCGGCGCAGCGCTCAGATAATGAGTCAGGCAGAAGCCTCCGTAACTCTGACCGAGACCGGTCCACTTGCGCCCGGCACCGACCAGCTCGCGCCTGATCAGCTCGGCATCCCGGACGATGGAGTCGCTGCGGAAATGTCTCAGGTAGGCGGCCTGCATCGCCGGCGACTTCATGCGGGCGAGGCTCTGGAAAGTCACAGGCGCGCTCCTGCCCGTACCTCTCTGGTCGAGGAGCAGGACACGATACTCTTCCACGGCTCTTGCCAGCCAGCCGCTCTTGGCCATCGGTCTGGGAGACTGGAAGCCAGGCCCGCCCTGGAAGAAAACCAGCCAGGGAAGCTTCTCGTTGCCCTGACCGGATGAGCCGACCACCTCCCGCGCGAAAATCTCGATCCTCTCACCGCCCGGGCGACGGTAATCAAGGGGAGCCTCGAAACAATGGTCGGTCACTACCAGACCGGGAATCCGGTTTACCTGCCTGATCATAGCTAGTATGATACCCTACCGCCCCTCAGGGAGATTCATATGTCCAAGCTTCTCAAAACCACGATTGCGTCCAGCCTTCTTCCGGTAGCCATCTTCGCCCTAGGGCAGGCCGGTCAGGCCGAGGGCGAGGCCGTCAGGCTCAGCCGCCAGGCTAAAATCAGCATGGAAAAGGCCGAGGATATCGCTCTCAAGTCCGTCCCGGGACGAACCAGGAGCATCGAGCTCGAATGGAACGACGGCAAGCTCCAGTACGAGGTCGAGATCTGCCAGGACAAAAAGAAAATGGAGGTGACGGTGGACGCGGCTACCGGAGCGGTGCTGGACATCGACCGCCAGATGGGCAAGTGCGACTGATTCCGGCTCCTATCGCGAAGCTCCTTCCGGATCGCTTCCAGACTCGATCAAGTCACGCCCCAGGCTTTTGAGGCTGGCGCCGGCTTCTCGCCGCTTCTCTTTCTCCATGGTCACCTCGACTCCGGGCAGCCTGGCCCTCAGCCAGGCGACTACCGTGCCGTCGACCCTGCCGCAATTGTGAAAAGACAAGGCTCGAAGATGCTTGTTGCCGGAATAGTGCTCGAGGCTTCGCTTCGCGAAGCGGACCTTGTAGAAGGACAGGTTGAAGCAGGGGACCGTTGAGAGACTCTCCAGGTCGCCAGCTTCCAGGCGGCTGTTGTGTATCTGGAGTCTGCCCAGGTGCTTGAGACCGCGCAATGCCCTCCAGGCATCATCACTCAACAGGCATTGCTCGTTGAGAATGAGATTCGTCAGTTTCTCGAGCCTGGCGAGCCGGGCAAGCGCCGCACCACTGATACTCATCTTCGATAACTCCAGACCGGTCAGGGTCTTGATCCGGCTTACCGGCTCGAGAGCCCGGTCAGAAAAGGACGGGCCCGACAAATGCAACCAGGCAAGCGGTGTCGAAGCGAGACAGGCAAGGTCCTCGTCCTGCAAGCCGTTTGCCCCGAGAAGGGAAAGCCGGTTGAGATTCTTCATCCTGGATATCATGGCGAGATCGGACTGACCCAGCCCGGCATTGCGAAAGTCCAGCATCTCGAAAGGAAAGGCCGATATTATCTCGATATGAGACTGGGGAATATCGCAGTCCCGGTAGTTGAGCCCCTTGAGCCCGTCCTTCTCGCGCTCCAGAATCCTCTTCAGCTCCTCATCCGACATCACAGCCTGGATTTTCATGATCTTCAGATTGTCGCTCATATCAATCTGATAGTTGACCTCGTCGCCAAGAAGCAAGTCCGTGTACGTAGAATGGGAGCCCACCGGTCCTTTCGCCCCGGTCGGCGGTTTCGTCACTACATATGCCACCACCACAAAGGCAAGCATGACGAGCGCCGAAAACCCCGCGATGTAGAACACGGCATTTCTTGAATGCCCCCCCGAGAAATCGTCCGGCTCCTGGACCGCGGCGGGGTCGCCGGCACTGAGAACCGACTGCAGCTCGGCGAAACTTGAAAAACGGCTCTCTCTATCTTTGGCAAGGCAGCGCGAGATCGCCTTCTCCAGATAAGCCGGCCACTCCCTGCCTGTTTGCTCAAAAAGACCAGGCGGAGTCTCGGATTTGTGCATCATCGTGGTCTCGAGCACGGTCTCTCCGACAAACGGCGGCGCCCCCGTGAGCGCGGCGTTCATCAGGCAGCCCATGGAATAGATGTCGGCACGCTCGTCTACAGCGCTCCCGGCGCTCTGCTCCGGCGCCATATACAGTGGCGAGCCCACCGGCTGCCCGGTGGGTGTCTGCTCCTCTTTTCCCTCCCTGTCCTTGAGCCGGGCAAGACCGAAGTCTACGATAAACGCTCGCCCGCTCTCGATCATGACATTGCCCGGCTTCAAATCCCGGTGCAGGACGCCCATACCGTGCGCGTGTCGCATGGCGGAGCAGATGCTCGAGAACAGCCTCAGGGCATCAGGCAGATCAATCGAGCCCTGCTCCTCGAGAAGCGAAGCCAGACTCCTGCCGGCGATGAAATCGCACACGAGATAAGGTTGACCGCCCTCGGTCATCCCGAAATCAAGGACCTTGACGATGCCCTCGTGATTGAGCCGGGCCAGCGCCTTCGCCTCTTTTTGAAAGCGCATTATCTGCTTGTGGCTCAGACCGGAGCGCAAGACTTTGAGCGCCACATCCTTGTCAAGCAAGCGGTCCCGCACCCTGTAAACAACCCCGACACCGCCGCTACCGAGCAGCTCCAGGGGATCGTAGCGCTCGGCCAGTTTTTCTGATTGCGGGAAGCCCTCGATCATCCTCAGTTTCATCCTCCGGTATACTTGTACACCAAGGCGAAGGGCAAAATGCAGGAACGGCTGATACCGGTAGACGACTATTTCGAGAAGCTCGGAATCCGCAAGTATAAGAACCTCTTGCAGTTCTGGAGCGCCATCGATGCCGAATACGGGCTCACCCGTGCCCGGGAGCTGGAGTCGGTCTACAAGCGTCTCGAGGCCGGCGACGAAGAGAGCTTTTACGCCAAGATTTTCCAGAGCCTGGAGCTCAGCATCGCGTTCGCGTCCCTGCGCCAGGATCTCTATCGCAAGTTTATCGCCTGGCTCGATGGCTTCATCACCGGCGAGCCCGCCGTTATCGTCGACATCGGCTGCGGCAACGGGGTGCTCGCCTGTTATCTGGCTTCTCGCTATCCCCGGGCCCGGGTCATCGGTGTCGATCTAGCGAGCGAGGCTGTCAGCTGCTCGATAAAGCTCGCCGAAAAGCTCGGCATCGAGAATGCCAGATTTGTCGAAAGCAGCGCCGGGGAGACCGCCGGCATCCTGGCCGGGGAGAAAGCCGACCTGATCATGAGCGTAGCTGTGCTGGGTCCCGAGCCGGCTCCGGCGGACCCGGCAGAGACACCATTAGAGGCCCTGTTCGAGAAGAGAAAAAATGACTCCGGCTCGACAACAATCGCCTCGCTCTCGCCTCTTCTCGCCGAAGGCGGCAGCCTGGTCAGTTTCGACAAAGTGAAAGATCCTAGAGCGCAATTGAACTGGATAATGGACATCGCCAATGCCGGTCTCAATATCGATTTCGGCCGCTGCGCCTGGCTCGCCTACGAGGACATCGAGGCCGAATTGATCACCCTGCCTCTAATCGTGGCGCAAAAGGGAGAAGGCGGGACCAATCCGCCCGACTTCGACCGGATACTGTCCTTTCTTCTCGCCGGGGAAGGAAGCGACGCTATCTGGCGCCTGGAAGGCGAACAGGGGCTTCTGGCCGAGACTCTTTTCCGCCTGGCCGGACCAAGGAGCTTCGTCACCGGGGGACGGGCCGATTATCCCGACCGGGGCGGCACCTACTGGTATGAGGTCTGGCAGGCCGGTCCTTTCCTGATTTCTTTCGAGCATACCAATCACGGCTACCGGGCCCTTCGATGCTCGAGCCTGCTCGAGCGATCCGCCTGCCTGGCGGACTTCCATCGCTGGGTAGAGGAGAGCCGCAGCTATTCCACTGTGTCGATTCTCGAGAGTCCGGATATCGACTTCCAGCGCAAGCCTATCCAAGAATGAATAGAGGCACCTGCACCAGCTGCGGTATGCCCATGCGCGCCATGCGCGGAGGCTCGCTCACCCAGTGGATATCAGCCTGCGCCTGTGTCTCCAGGGGGGCGTCCGGCGCTCGAAGCGGCAAATATCTCGCCTGCTCCAGGTGCAGGAAAAGAATCCATACCGGCAAGCGCGGCTCGATCACGAGCTGGGTGTTTCAAGAGGACATCTGCTCGTGCGTAGCTCCTCGCGCCGGCTGGGAAGACGGCTCCCGATTCGAGGGAGCGCCGGCTGCAGGCGATGACCAAAAGAGCAACAGCAGCCAGGCGCTGCCGGATCTGGATGATGATAGTTTTCCCAGGGAGCGCTATGAGCCCCGGGCCCTTCTCGGCATCGGAGACGCCGGTGTCGTTTACCTGTGCCTGGATTTGAAGAGCCAGAATGAAGTGGCGGTCAAAGTCATCCATCTTCCCGAAGGACAGGAGCTACTCTGGTTCCAGCAGGAAGCCCGGGCTACCTCCAGGCTCAACCACCCCGGAATAATCAAAGTCCTCGATTTCGGGGTGTCGGACGGCGGTGCGCCCTATATGGTCATGGAGTATGCGCCCGGGGTGACATTGCGCCGGGTGCTCGACTCCTATGGAGCGCTTTCGGTGGACTCGGCACTGGATATAATGACCCAGATCCTATCCGCCCTTGGTCATGCGCACGAAGAAGGGATGCTGCACGGGGATATCTGCCCGGAAAATGTGATTGTCGTCAACGACGATATCGAGAGGATCGACATCCGCCTCATCGACTTCGGGATCGCGCGAATCACCGGTGACACCCGAACCGACGGAGGCGGCGTCGACCAGGTCATGGGCGGGCACGTGCTGTATATGGCACCGGATAAGGTGCTCGGCTACGACACTACGGTTCGGTCGGAGATTTATTCCCTGGGATGCATGTTCTTCGAGATGCTGACAGGCGACACCCCATTTGGTGGCGCCACCCAGATGGAGGTGGTGGAAGAGCACGCTGCCAAACCGGCTCCGAGTCTCGCCCAGGCAACAGGTCTGGACTGGCCGGAAGCATTCGAGAGCCTCGTCGCCCGAGCCCTATCGAAAAATCCAGATGAGCGCTTCGGCTCCGCTGTCGAGATGCGGAAAGCGATCAAAGAGCTCACCGACCAGGTCGGTCCAGCTCCTGAAGCCGACGAGCCGGCAGAGGTTCGCGTTGAGGCCCGCAAACAGAGAAATCTCCGCAGAGAGCTTCTGACTGTATCGTTTCTGACGGCAATGGTCCTGATCGTTGCGGGGGCTGTACTCTACCAGTCCTTCCAGTCGGACCCGATCGGATCGGCTCTGGAAGATTATTCGAGGGTGTCTGCAGAAAATGCGGAGGAGCCGGAATCTCCGGCAAGAGGTCGATCACCGGAGATAAAAGCGAGAAAGCCCTTCTTTAGCAAGAGAGGACCGAGGCCTGACTCGCTCAGGCCGGTGAACTGGACAGTTTGCGCCAGAAATGCCACGGACGTCGACCTGGAAATGCTTGCCGGCGACACCGCAATCGAATACCTGGATGTCTCCTTCTCACGCATAAATGGCTCAGGCTTTTCCCGGATAAGCCATCTTCCCCTCATAGCGGTGCGAGCCAACCAGTGCAGCCTCAGCCGGAAAGGACTGGTCTCGCTCTGCTCGATACAAAGCCTGAACAGTCTCGATCTCGAAGGAGTAAATGGGCTCGACCGCGAATCTATACAGACCATCGCCCGACTCTCGAGACTGGCTCATCTCAGCTTGAGAGACTGCCACCTGGACGACGAGGAAATCGAGCCCCTGAAAGCTTTGAGCGGTCTTCGCTCTCTCACTGTCACCGGCAATTCTCGTATCACCGATGGCGGACTGATGCCGGTCATTCGAGCGAACCCGCGTCTAAGCTCCCTTTTCTTGGGCGGAAGCGGCGCGAGCCTGAAAAGTCTTGGAGCCATTGCCGAGCCCGGCAAGATGATGGCACTGGGAATTACCGACATAGCGATCACCGTAGAGGACATCGAAAAACGCCTGGACTATCCGAATCTTCTCGTGCTCTTTCTTTCCGGAAGCCATCTCAACGACGACCATATCAAGGCCCTCAAGAAGTTCAAGAAACTCCGGCTCCTGCTTCTGCTCGAATCGCCAAACGTGAGCGAAGACGCCGTATACGAGTTCAATCAGGCGGTGCCGCGCTGCCGCGTCTCGAGAGTCTAGTCGGGCCCGTGACGGACTCGCAAGACTAGGCGTCGTAGCTGCCCACTTCCCGGCGCATGCGAGCGAAGCTCAGGAGCGCCCGCTCGAGGCTGGAGCCCTTGAGCAGAACGAGGCTGACCAGGCTGCGGGCGTGGGTGACGAGACCTTCGTCGACCCGGGAGAGATTGATCAGGACACTGGATAGCTTTTCGTCACTGGCATAGGTCTTGATGATGATGTCCCGGAGCTCGTTGCGGGTGGTGCTTCGATCCAGCTCGAGATCCACCAGCTTTCCGAAATCGTCCGGTCTGGAAATCATCTGCTTGGTGAGATCCCGGATCATCTCCGGAGTCAGGAAGCCGCTTGCCAGAAGGAACCGATAAAGATTGAGCGGCGCCTCGGACTCGTCGAGATCGGTAGCCCAGGTGTCGCGGCTCTCTTCCAGGGCGTCGACTCGCTCCTGTACCGAAGAAAGGAAAGAGATGGCCTCCTGGGCCGTGACATACCCTCGATCGATGAGCTTGCTCAGCGCCAGCGCCGCGTCCACCATACTGGTATTGATCCAGTCGAAGCCGGAAAGAACTTCCTCGAGCGGAACATGATTGGCCCTGGCAAAACTGATCGCCGGCTTGAGATCGCTCTCGTCACAAATACGCCCCGCCACCAGCAGGTCCTGGAGCTCGAGGTGAATCACCGGGCGCATGAGCTCCGGAGTCACCATCAGCGGCATCAGCTTCAGCTTGTCTACGGCATCGCCGAAGCGCATGCCGTTCATGCGTACATCGGTCTGGCAGGCCAGTGCCGTATCGACTATCTGCTCCGGTATTCTCAAATCGATGCAGAGCACTCGCCCCAGAGGCAGGCCGCAGAGCTTCTGCAGAGCAAGAGCTTCCTGGAGCTGAGCGGCGTCGATCAGCTCGGCGCTCACCAGAAGCTCGCCCAGCCTCACCGACTCGAGATCGTCGGCAGCACAACCATGCGCGGCAAGAGCCTCGCGGATAGGCCAGCCCCGGCGCTTGGCCATGGAGAAGGCTTCCTGCACCTGATAGAGCTCCACCGAGCCGCGACGGAAAAGTCCATGAAGCTCCAGCAACATGGAAAGATCGTCGTCGGTAAGCAGACCCCTGACCACAAGGGTCCGGCCCAGGGGAAGCCCGACTTCCCGGGAAGCCTTGAGAGCGGCGTTGAGCTTGTCCGGCGGCAGCACGTCGAGGACGCAGAGGAAGTCTCCGATACGCAATTCCCGGGCGTTGTCGATGTCCGGTTCGGCAGTGATCAGTTCTCCAGGCGTCAGCGTCGACATAGTTCGGGGCTCTGAGAAGGAAGGGCTTTATGCAAGACCCATATTTTACAGGCAGATCCCCCTGGATGGGGGATCGTTGTCATGGCTTTCGAAAAACTTTCTATTTCGGATAAGACCGTGCTTACCATCATCCATGGTGTCAAATTCATCGCATCCAATTCAATTAGCACCACTAACGGTATCATATATACTATTAGATCTGCGCAACGTAACCAAACGCAAACTGGCGCTTGCCATCGTCGGGGTTTGTGGTATATTTGCAGAAGAGTTTTTGGCGCTTGCGCCAGGCAAATTTCCCGGAGGGAAAACATGAGACCGATCGCAATAGGCATATTTCATCATTGAGGCTGCTTCCGTAGCTTAGCTTTCCTTGATGGGTCCGGTTTTCCGTCCCCAAGACTCACAGTCATCACAAAAAGAAGCAAGAGCACATGGAGGCACCCAGGCGGCGCCAGCCGTATCAGGCCTCCATAACGATTATGTGCTCTTGCTTTTTGCTGTCTCGACTTTCAGATCAGGAGTAATGGAAATGGTAGAAAACATCGTCAGTATCAACAATCTGCGCAAAGAGTTCGGCAAATTTACCGCCGTTCACGACCTCAGCTTCGCTGTGAAAAGAGGCGAGATCGTAGGTCTTCTTGGCGCCAACGGTGCCGGCAAGACCACCACTCTCCACATGCTCCTCGGTCTGACCAGGCCCACCTCCGGCACCATCAGGCTTTTCGGACGGGACATCGAGACCGACCGGGTAGCGATTCTGGAGAGGGTCAATTTCGCCTCGTCCTACGTGCATCTGCCCTACAACCTGAAAGTCATGGAGAACCTCATCGTGTTCGGCCATATCTATCAGGTGCGCAATGCCCGGGACAAGATCCTGGAATTGCTCAGGCTCTTCGAGATCGAGCACCTGGCGAACAAGACTTCAGGCATGCTCTCCTCGGGCGAGCAGACCAGGCTCAACCTCTGCAAGGCGCTCCTCAACGATCCGGAGCTCCTGGTGCTCGACGAGCCCACCGCCAGCCTCGACCCCGACCTTGCCGACAAGGTCAGGAAAGTGCTCAAGCGTGTCAAGGAAGAGCGGGGCATGACCGTGGTCACGACATCGCACAACATGCTCGACGTAGCCGAGCTGTGCGACCGGATCATCTTCATGCACGCCGGCGGCATCGTCGCCGAGGGCTCCTCCGATCAGGTCATGGACCGCTTCGGCTCCAAGAGCCTGGAGGACGTCTTTATAACCATCGCTCGACAAAACGAGAAAGAAAAGGTGAGATTATGATGAACTGGAATAGAGTCTACGCGCTTGTCTTGAAGTACATCTTCATCTGCTCGCGCAACACATTCAGGGCCATGGACGTTCTTTTCTGGCCGGTCATGGACCTGCTCGTATGGGGTTTCGTCACCCTCTACATGCTCAAGGTCAGTAACGCGGTCCCGGGCATGATTACCTTCCTCATCGGAGCCGTAATCATGTGGAACGTCTTCTATCGTGCCCAGCAGGTGGTCTGTATCTCGTTTCTCGAGGACCTCTGGTCGAGGAACCTCCTGAACATCTTCACCGCCCCGGTGAGGGTGAGCGAGTTCATCACCGCCGGCTATATCCTGGGACTGATGCAGGCGACCATCGTCATGGCGATCCTCTCGACCATCGCCGCAGTGGTCTACAAGTTCAATATGTTCTCTCTCGGATTCGACGTTGCCCTTTTATTCGGCAACCTCCTGATGATGGGATGGGCACTGGGACTGGTGGCTACTGCGCTGATCGTCAGATGGGGTCCTCAGTCCGAGGTCCTGGCCTGGGCCATCCCCTTCATCGTGCAGCCGGTATCAGCGGTCTTCTACCCGGTAAGCGTACTGCCCGAGCCGCTCCAGCACATAGCCTGGTGCGTGCCCGCAGCCCACGTCTTCGAGGGTATGCGAGCCGTCCTCGCCGGAGGCGCCACCGATGTGAGCGGATACGTCCTCAATGCCTTCCTGCTCAACATCCTCTACCTGCTAGGAGCGGCAGCCATCTTCAAGCTGCTCTTCGACCAGGCTAGAGAGAAGGGACTCCTGGCCAAGTACTGCTCCTAGTGAGCAGAGCCCGAAGGGGCGGCGTCCGCCGCCCCTTTCCGGCCGGTCTGCCGATTGGGTTATACTCTCCTTCTCAAATAAGCGAGGGAAAAAAGTGACCACAGCCGAAACCAGCCAGGATCTCTGCAAGAAGCCCGATCCGACAAAAGAGCACAGGTGGCTCGAAAAACTTCTGGGAGACTGGGCTTTCGAAGCCGAATGCTTCATGGGTCCGGACCAGCCCCCGATGAAAAGCGGCGGCGAGGAGAGCGTCCGCTCCATGGATGGACTCTGGGTAGTCTCGGAAGGAGTCTGCGATACTCCAGGCGGCGAGAAGGGTCAGACCCTGATGACCCTGGGCTTCAATCCCGAGTCAGGCCGATATCAAGGCACCTGGATAGGCTCGATGATGAACCACATGTGGATCTATGACGGCGAGCTCAACGAGGACGAAACGGTATTGACCCTGAATTGCAAAGGTCCATCCTTCACCGATCCGAGCAAATTAGCGAAATACCAGGACATCATCGAAATCAAAGACGCCGACCACCGCATCCTCAGCTCGCAGGTCCAGACGGACTCTGGCGACTGGATGAAATTCATGACCGCCCACTACCGGCGCAAAGCTTGAGCCGTAAGGCAACTTGCATGGACGAGTATCGAGTCGCAGACGTGATTCAACCCCGGAGATGAGTGATGTCTTTGTTCTTCGATGTCACGTGTAACGCGACAGGTGACATCGCAAGATCAGATACTGGTGGGGGCTGAGGTCATGTGGATATATTGATCGGCAAAATCGCGTGATTTGGGACATACACCCTGCCCGGGTTTCTAAGAGACTAAACTATATGGTCTCAAGCACCCCATCGAGAGTTTTGCCATGGATGATGACCTTGACAAGGCGCTGCAGGTCGACGTTCTAGCCCGTATGCTCAAAGCCGAGAAGCAGCAAGCCGCCGAGCTCGTGGAGACTCTGGCGAAGATGCTTTCGGCGGCTCTGCCGGAGCACACCACGATAAAAAGAGGCGGTTTCGTTCTTTCCAAAAATCGCCCGGTCACCGAGCTTTCGGTGGTATTCGAGACAGTGGGCTTCCAGATCTTAAAAAGCAAGCATGGCACCGTAAGCGCCAAAGAGCAGAAAATCGTCCGGGGTATCGCTCTCAAGAGCTCCGATATCGATCTGGAAAAATGTATCGACAGCATCGTCAGCGAGCTTGCCGGACTTGCCGAGAGCAACGCGATAGCCAAGAGCGCTCTCAATAGATTCATCGACGGCAGATAGAGAAAAGCAGGTATAAATCATGTTCTGGCGGAAGAAAACGGAAAACGAGATCCGGCAGAGACAACTGCAGGAAGCCTCCCGCAAAGAAATCGAAAGAGGCGGCATTCCGCTTATCGCCCAGGAACGCTTGAAAAAGCATGCCGAATCAGGCAGCAAATTCTTCACCTCGGACCTTTCCACCCGCGAATTTCTCCTGGCTAAAGACAGGAAGCTCGAGCCCATCGGTCAGGTGATGGGGACGTCCTTTTATAACGTCAATCTATTCGCCTCGATGTTCAGGATGAGACTCTCCACCGGCGAGATGAAAGCCTACAGCGAAGCCATGCTCAATGCCCGCAAGCTGGCCGTCAGCCGCCTCATGGAAGAAGCGAGGCTTCTGGGCGCCTCGGGAGTCATCGGTGTGAAGATCCAGGCTGGTCGCCGCCCCTGGAGCTCGAGCCTGCATGAGTTTACCGCCATAGGCACGGCTGTGCGCATCCCGGGCTGGAAGCACGAGCCCTTCGCCTGCGACCTTTCCGGTCAGGAGTTCTGGCAGCTCTACAGCGCCGGCTTCCGCCCGGTCAATCTGGCTTTCGGAATCTGCTCCTATTATATGTATGTCGACTGGACCACCCAGAGACAGATGTATGCCTGGCTCACCGGCTCCGCCCGGCAGAATCAGGAGATCAAGCTTTTCACCGAAGGGGTCTATACGGCGAGAAATATCGCCATGGACCGCCTGGAGAAAGACTGCCGGTTCACCAATGCCGACGGCGTGGTGGGAGTGGAAGTCGATTACGACTTCGAGCGGGTGGAGCTGAACTCGGACAACAGCCAGGCATGGGACATGATCGTCCACTTCAAAGTGCTGGGCACAGCAATCATCGAGGATCCCGACCTGATTCATAACGCCATACCCAGACCGAAATTCTGTATCAATCTGAGAGACCAGAAACTGGCATCACCAAAAGGAAGCCGCTTCAACGAGCTCAATTCCAGGGTCCTGGAGAACATGCCCGAAGAGCTATCTGAGTACTATAAACAACTGCTGGAGGAGAACGAATGACCAACTCGCAAGAGCACCCGGATCTGCCGCCGCACGCCAAAGAGCGCCTGCAGCACATGAAAGGGAAGGGCGGCAAGAGATTGCTTTTCACAAGCGACCTCTCGGTCAACGAATTCCTGCTGGTCAAAGAAGCCGGCTTCGAGCCGGCAGGACTGGTGGTAGGCAGCTCGATTTACCATATCGGTTTTCAGATCGCCAATGTCTTCCAGAACCAGGAGATGGAGGTCCTCACCCAGGCACTCTATCATGCCCGGGAGCTGGCCATGACCAGGATGCAGGAAGAAGCCGAAGAGCTCGACGCCGACGGGATAGTGGGGGTGAGGCTCAGGGTCAAGCATATGCCCTGGAATATGGATCTTGCCGAATTCGTCGCTATCGGCACCGCCGTCTATCATCGCGACGGTGACAAGAAATTCCGGGCTCCCAACGGCAAGCCCTTCACCAGCGATCTGTCCGGTCAGGATTTCTGGACCATGCTCAATGCCGGCTACCGCCCGGTTGGCATGGTTATGGGAAACTGTGTCTATCACATCGCCCACCAGAACATTAAGCAGTTCTTCGGCACGATCGGCAAAAACATCGAGATGCCCAATTTCACCCAGGGGCTTTACGATGCCCGGGAGCTGGCCATGGAGAGGATGCAGGCCGAAGCCGAGCATATGCACGCCGAGGGAATAGTCGGGGTCGACATAAAAGAAGGCAATTACGGCTGGAGCTCCCACATGATCGAGTTTTTCGTCGTGGGCACCGGTATAGTCCCGATCAGAGAAGATCACCATATCCCGACACCGCAACTGGTGCTATCGGTCAACGACTGAGTCAGCCTGTATTGGCAATGATGTATTGACTATAATGTAAGTTATGAAAGCCAGAAAACCTCTTGCCCCCTGTCTGTTGCCGGTAGCCTTGCTGCCCGTCGCCGTGCTGGCACTGACGTCCCTGCCCGCCGCCGCTTCGGACTGGGTGGAGGAAGACGATCTGTCAGGCTTCTACCAGCACGGGGTCAAGAAAGTCATCCCACCGCAGGTCCAGCAGGAAGATCGGATACGCGAGCAATACAGCAGCCGGGATCCCCAGATTCAGAGTCCTCCGGGCGACCCCGCCAGCTACGGGCAGATGGGCAGTCAAACAGGCGGCCAAATGGGGGCACCCGGCGGAGCAGGGGCACAGATGGCGGGAGATCCGTCCTACGGCTCGCCTGAAGGGCTCGATCCGGCCAGCCTCTCGCCCCTGACGGTGCCATACCAGCCGAACGTGCCCGAATCCGGAGCGCCGGGAGCCGAGCCCAGAAAAGGATTCTTCTCGAAAATCGGCTCCCTGGGCAAATCCCTGGTCAAGCTCCCGGAAGAGGCCGCCGAAGGGTTGGGCAATACCCTGAGCAATCCTGCTCTCTGGAGCACCGCCGGTGCTCTTGCCGCCACCGGCGCCAATTCCTATATGAATTACCAGCTCCTCAAGAACAACCCCGGTCTCATGTATGGCGGCTACGGCTATCCCTACGGCTATCCCTACGGCGGCTACGGCGGAATCGGCGGCTATCCTTATATCGGCGGAGGCTATAACCCCTATTTCGGAAGCGGCGGTCTCGGTCTCTATCCCACCAACAGTTTCGGCTATGGGCTCAGCCCCTATGGGGGTTATGGAATCGGCGGCTACAACCCCTATGGCGGTTTTGGTGGCTTCGGCGGTTTTGGTGGCTTCGGCGGCAATCTCAACAACCTCAACACCGGTCCCGGCATGGGCGGCTTCAACGGCTCCCCGGGCGGCGTGCCGATCAACAGCATCTATCGATAGAGCGATTATTCCTGTCCGAGAAGCTCAGTAAAGTTGCTCAGTCCATCCAAGCCTTTCCCTTTCTGCCCCAGAGAATTGACTATCTGCAGCCGGCCGGGAGGAAATGCCTGACGGATAGCCCCGACAGTCTGCTCGTCGGCTCCGGAAATGGAGTACAAATTGATGGATCGAAGATTCCTCATTCGTCTCAGCTCCAGGAGCGCTTTCGCATTCATCCGACAGCCAGTCAGATCGAGTACCGAGACAGGCAGGCCGCTCAGCGAGCGGATATTCTCCGGTCCGACCTCCAGAGTGCTCAGCCTGAGGGACCTCAAGCCCTTCAGGCGGGCGATTTGATTGATACCGTCAGCAGTGACATCCGTCGCGGCGATAGAGAGGGATGAGAGCGATGGATATTTTTCGATCACGGCTTCCAGAGCCGTATCATTGAATCCTTTGCAATCATCAACAATTAAGCGCTTCAAGCGAGGCAGCTCGATAGCCTTGAAGCCAGCCTCGGTCAGGCGCTGACCGCTGAGATCTAGGTGCGAAAGAGATTTCAATCTATTCAGGTAGGGCACCGCCTCATCACCGAGATTCGAGTTCGTCACCTCGAGGCTGATCAGAGGAATTACATCCAGGTTAACCAAACCACCGGCGGTGATGGGACAGGAATCCAGAATTATCCGCTTGGCACCGGAGCCGGAAAGGAGCTTCAAATCGTCGTCAGTGGCTACTCTGGACCGATAACCCGAATAGAGGTAATCTCTCAGTCTCTCGAAAACAGCATTGCGCCTCTCTGCAAGGCTCTGCATCTTCGTCTTCTCAGTCTCGATATGACTTGAAAGAGTCGCTTTCGAGGGGCTCTCCAGTCGATGAAATATCATGGTGAACGCGAGAGCGCAGGCCAGAAGGAAAAGAGAGCCGGCGACGAAGATGACCGGACTGACAGTCTGCGCTCTCTCCTCGACTTCCGGCACCGGGGGCTCTCCGTAGAGCAGCCGGTCCAGCTCCGAGGCAAGCTCGCCCATGGACTGGAACCGCTTTTCCGGATCTTTGGCGAGGCAACAACGGTAGAGATCATCCACCTCCTCCGGGCATCTATAAGAGAGCGCGTCCACTAGCAAGGGCGCCTCCTGGCGCGCGTGCAACATTACCGTCTCCAGGGCGGTCTCGCCGGAGAAGGGTGGACGGCCGGCAATGCTCTCGAAGAAGACACAACCGAGAGAGTAGATCTCCGAGCGCGCGTCGAAAGCGAGACCGTTGAACTGATCCGGCGCCATATACGAGGGCGTGCCCACCAGGGTCCGTCCCTGCACGACGGTGGACACCTGATCCTGACGCGCGGCAGCCAGACCGAAGTCGATCAGCCTTGTGGAAAGGGTGCCATCGCCCCTGTCGATAAGAAGAATATTCTCAGGCTTCAGGTCGCGATGAAAAACCCCCTGGCTGTGTGAATACTCGAGAGCCCTGGCGAGCCTGACCAGAAGCAGAAGCGCCGTCTCCAGCTCCAATGGCCCGCTCAGCCGAAGATGCTCAGCCAGGGTCTGACCCGGGAAATAGTCCATGACCATATAGGGCACACCGCTGGTGGTGACACCGAAGTCGAGTACTTTTACGATGCCGGGATGATCGAGACGGCTCGTGGCCCGGGCTTCCTCCTGAAACGCCACCGCCGCCTTGGGCTCGAGGAGATTCAAGGTCTTGACCGCTACTTTCTTGCGAAGCAGCCGGTCCCGGCAGAGATGCACCTGTCCTCCGGCACCCTGACCGAGCAAGGCAAGTGGGGCATAGCGCTCGACCGGGAAGCTTTCGGAGTCGAGAGCGAGCTCCTGCTCCTCTTCGGTCTCTGTATCCTCAGCCTGAGAGCCGTCCGGAGAATCCGCCGGGACCGGCGCAAGCCCGAGCGGCCGCTTGCAAGCGCAGGCGTCGGCGCGAAAGACGTATTGCGTGATCGTGCCCTTGCGTCCGGTGCTGATTCGTTTGCCGCAATCACGGCAGAGCTCGACAGCCGGGTCGGTGGCGCTTTTATCCATGGCATCGCAGGAGCAGACGCTGATCCACTGCGTGACAAAACCGGCGCTTCTGGAGCCTTTCGGCTTCAAGCAACGAAAACAGATTTCATCAGTCTTTGCCATCGAGGTCGGCCTCGCCTCCAAGAAAATCCGTCATTGATCTGATGCCTTCCATTTGCTGCATGGTCTCACCTTCATAATAAGTGATGTCGATACGATCCTTGGGAAAAGCGCTCCGGATTTGATTGACGACTTCGTGAGTGACACCGGTGTTGACGGCCAGCTCTATACAACGGAGCGTCTTGAAGTCCCGGGCAATCAGAACCGCCTCCGGAGTCATTTTGCTCTCGGTGAGATTGAGCTTGCCAAGCTTGAGTTGCGAGAGATCCCGCATGTTCTTCTCGGAAATTCTCAAACCGGCCAGCTCGAGGGTCTCGAGCTCCTTGAGGCGGCGAATACTGCTGACTGCTCTCTCGGATATTGGGGTGCTCGATACATTGAGAAGACGCAAGTGCGGATATCGCCTGATGATATATTCGAGATCCGAATCATCGAAGTGCTTGCACTCATCTACATAAAGCGCCCGAAGCTTCGGTAGATCGAGCTTCTTAAAGCCGGCCGTGCTGATGTCGAGACAGCTCAGGTCGAGACGGACCAGCTCTTTGAGCTCGTTGATCGCAGGGATTGCCTCATCACCCAACCTGGTTTTCTTGATATTCAGGGCAACTAGAGGAAGCTCGCGAAGATACTTGAGACCCTCCGCTGTAACATCGCCGCTCCCTTCGAGCTTGAGCTCTTTGATCTCCTCTCCGATAAGAGTTTTCAACGCTTCATCCGTGGCTATGCCGGAGCGCAGCTTGTGTTTGTCGTTGCCGGGCAGAGGCTCGAAATATTTGACCGGCACCTTACTCACACGAGCAGGCTTCTGTTTCACAGGCTCGAAGCGCCGAATGCTCATCCGATTGTATGCAACCGGCAGGGCAATTGCTGCCACTAGCAGAAGCGAAGCAAGCAGAATCAGAGAGGTTCTTCCAGCCCTGACCGTTCCTTCCCTGACGCTCGGGATTTCTGAGCCACAGGCAAGACACTGCTCCTTGAGCGCCGCCATCGATGCCGGACGCTTTGCCGGATCTTTGGCCAGACAGGACAGAATCAGCGTGGCCAGATCTCTGGCCGGGCGCGAGCTCTCGGTGCCGCTCTCGAGAGGGGGCGGGGTCTGATAGAGATGCGCCTTGATGGTTTTGAGGGGAGTCTCCTCGCGAAAGGGCGGATGACCGCAGAGCATCTCGTACATGATGCAGCCGAGAGAATAGATGTCGGAGCTGAAATCGACCTCCTCGCCTCTTGCCTGCTCGGGGCTCATATAGAGCGGGCTGCCCACGAGCCCTCCGGGATCCGTCGACCAGCCCTCTTCATCCGCGCCGTACTCGACCTTGGCAATACCGAAGTCGACAATCTTGACCAGCTCGGAGCCATCGTCGGCTCCGGTGAGCATGATATTGCCCGGCTTGAGATCGCGGTGCACGACACCGCGCTCATGGGCATGAGTCATACCGTCGCAGATCTGGCTGACGATGGAGACGATTCTCCGCCAGGGTAGCGCTCCGCTTCGGGATAGAGCATCGGCGAGGCTCACGCCCTCCACATATTCCATGACCAGATAAGGCTCGTGCTCCTCGGTGAGACCGAAGTCCAGAACCCCCATGATATTGGGATGCTGAAATCGGCTTGCCGCCCTGGCCTCGCGCTGAAAACGAATCACCGCATGCGGTGTCAGGGCATCGGCCATGAGAAGCTTGATTGCCACATGCTTGTCGAGAATCACATCTCTTGCCCGGAAAATCACCCCCATGCCCCCGGAGGAGAGCTCTTGCACTCCGTCATATCGCGCCTGGAGCTGGGCTGGGAATCCGGGTCTCCTCTTCATGCTCTCATTCCGCCAGGAATTCGACATAATCGCCGAGCTTGCCTGTCTCGACCCTGGAAAGACCCACGAAAGAGATCTTGACACCGGGCATCTCTTTGCCCAGACGCTGAGCTCCCTCCAGATCGAGGGCGCTGCATCCATTCAGGACAAGGGTCTCGAGGGTCTTGATCGACTTGACCCGTGAAAGAGTCTCGGTGGTCATACTGGTGAGGGTGAGATCGAGGGACTTGAGAGGAAGCTTGCAGATAGCCTCCATATTCTCCGGGGTGACTTTCCTGATCGAGACATTCAGATCCCGGAGGTGCTCGAGCGAGGCGACCTGATTCAGGCCTTCCTGGCTTACGGCAGTTCCGCCTATATCGAGCATGCGGAGATCGGGCCAGCTCTTGACTATAACCGAAAGAGCCCGGTCGTCCACTCCCTTGCATTCCTGTAGTGACAGGCACTGCAATTTTAGAGGCTTCATGGCCTCGAGACAGCGGTAGGTGACGGCGCAGTTGTCGAAACGGACATAGAGGAGACCCGGTATCCTGGCCAGGATCGGTCCGGCCTGGTCATCGATTTTCTCTTTCGCCAGAAGCAGCACTCTCAAATCGAGCCCGACAAGATTCTCGAGACCGGCGGAGGTGATTTCGGCATTGGTGAGATCCAGCTCGGATACATGATCGCCTTTGATCAATTTGAGATTATCGTCGTTGACCGGCTCGATAGGATCGTTGATAGCAGCCCAGGACTCCAGGCTCTTCTCCCGAGTCACCGTGAATTTCTCGAGCTCGGGCTTTACCGCTTCAACAACCGGTCTGACCGGCAGGATAGGCTCTTCTTTCTTACTGAGCTGAGAGAATCCAAGACCGCCGACAATCAGAATCAAAAGCAGGATTGAGGCGGCCACAAGCGGAGCCGGAATCTCCTTTCTCACAGGCACCGGAAGCGGCTCTTCGGCACGGCAGGCCAGAAGCGCCTCTTTCAGTTCGGTCATACTGGCGAATCGCTCATCTGGATTTTTGGCAAGACACTTGAGGATAACGCTATTGAGGGCACCGCTCTTGTCCTCTCGAGCTACCAGCATCGCTGGTGGCAACTCTAGATGCGCGGTTACGGTCTGTACATAAGTCTCCCCATCGAAAGGACGGGTTCCGGAGACCATCTGATAAGCGATGCAACCAAGCGAATAGATGTCACTGCGCGCGTCCACCGCCTCGGCTCTGATCTGCTCGGGACTCATATAGTAAGGGCTGCCGACCATGGTACCGGTCCGGGTCTGGAAGCCCGTCTCCTCTGCCTGGCTCTCCTCCAGCTTGGCGACGCCGAAGTCCAGGATGCGGATCTGGATCTGCTCTGCCGGATTACCCTCGAGCATAAGGTTGCTCGGCTTCAGATCCCGGTGGATGACACCACGCTCGTGAGCGTGGCTCATGCCATCGCATACCTGGCAGAGTATCTCGATGACAATCTCAGGATCGAGAGGACCGCTTTGCTCCATGAAAGAGCCGAGGCTCATACCATCGACGAAATCCATTACCAGATAAGGCTGGCTGTCGTCGAGAAGACCGAAATCCATGATCCCGATGATATTGGGATGACTCAAGCGGCTCACAGCCCTGGCCTCCTGCTGGAAGCGAATGACCGCGTCGGGATCGGCGCTCTTCATGAAAAGGGTCTTGATGGCCACGGTCTTTTTGAGAATCTCATCCTCGCCTTTGAAGACCACGCCCATACCGCCGGCGCTGAGCCGGTCCAGGCGCGAGTAGCGTTCTCTCAATTTGGCGGGGGGAAGCTCGTTCGTATCTTGCATGTGTATATAGGCAACATTCCAGCGGGCTCAACGAGCCTTGCGAGCATTCTGGAGAAGCTCGATCTTTTCTCGTACTGTCTCCTCTCTATTAGTCCTGCCCTTCCCTTCGAGAAAATCTCGGTAAGCTTTGAGGACCTGCAGGCGACCGGCGCTGGTGGTGCCCTCGGCCTGGTTGAAATAGAGGCAGGCCTGCCGGAACTCGTCCCGGGAAACATCGTACTGGCCGTCCGCCGGCGGACCGACAAGAGCGATCAACCACATGAAGCCGATCAATGCTCCCAGAAGAGCAGTGGCAATAACACCGAAAATGAGAATACCGGCAAAAGATGCGACCATTTGCTCGGGAGCACCGGTATCGGGACGGGAGAGCTTGCGAGCCACCCACTTCTCCGCCATCTCCACAGACTTCATCTTCTGGGGTCCGTGCCGCATCAGAAAGGTGAAAAGCCAGCTCGCCAGGATCAGAATGACCACGAGATAGAGAATGTCTCGCTTGTTCCGGGTGAGCTTCTCCTCCTCGATCACCTCCAGATCAACAGCTTTCTCGCAATGAGCAAGAGCAAGCGCCTGCCTGGTCGCCTTGAGCTCCTCGGGACTCTTCGCCAGGAGAAGGGCGTCATCCAGAAGGGTCTCCGAGCTCGATGCGTTGCCCCTGCCGAGCTCCAGGACGGCCTTTTGAAATGGCTTCTTCCAGACCGGGCTGAAATGGTCGGGCTGCTCAGAAACCGCCTCCTGCTGGGATATCGCCGGCCGGCAAAGCAATCCCGGACAACTCAGGAGGACCAGACAGAAAAGGACAGCTATCAATCTACCGGGTCGTCTGAATAGCACTGGAAAGCTCCCTGGCTGATGCTATTAGGTAGGTTAGCAAAAGCTTGCATGGAGAACAACGAGATCGGGCATAAGGATGGCATGGAAGTTCTGATCCTAGCCATGGCGATTTCGCTCCTTTTGACCCTGTTGCCCGTTCGCTCGCGGTCCCGGGACAGCATAGCCGCTCCCCCGGCTATCAGGCGCTCCATCACCATGGGCTCCGGCTCCCCGGAAGGTGAGAGCCGCAAAGCCAGCCGTGATGCTCTCAGGCTCGAGCGCCTGCTCAACGAGAGCGGCTCCGCCAGCAATTCTTTCGCCACAAGGGTGCACACCGAGACCATCTCCTTCGAAGGCAAGACCTTCGTGATTGCGGAGCATGACGGTATTCTGCTGATCAGGGAAGACTCCTGAGAATTTGAGAAGTCATGAACGAGTCATGAACACAATCGATTTGCGCAGCGACACAGTCACCAGGCCTACCGACGAGATGCGCCGGGCCATGTACGAAGCCGAAGTGGGCGACGATGTCTTCGAAGAGGACCCGACCGTCCGGGATCTGGAGGAGCTCTCCGCCGAGCGCCTCGGAAAGGACGCCGGGCTTTTCGTGGCATCCGGAACCATGGGCAATCTGGTCAGTCTCCTCACCCACCTGGGCAGGGGGGAAGAAGCCCTGATCGGCGCCGGCAGCCACATTCACGAGCACGAGCAGGGCTCGGCATCTTCGCTGGGCGGCATAGTCCTGCGCGCTCTGCACAGAGGCGAGCACGGCAGCCTCGATCCGGACGAGATCGAGGGATCAATCGCCCCGGACGATGTCCACAAACCAAGAACGAAATTGCTCTGCGCCGAAAACGCATACAACGGCAGAGCCCTCGGTGTCGACGAGATGAAAGCTATCTGGACGCAAGCCGCTCGATTCGGTCTGAAAACCCACCTGGACGGCGCCAGGCTCTTCAATGCCGCCACGGCGCACCGGGTGGACGTGCACGAGCTGGTGGAAGGCTTCGATTCCGTTCAATTCTGCTTTTCAAAGGGACTCTGCGCCCCGGCCGGCTCGATGATCGTCTCCAACCGGGACTTCATCAAGCAAGCCAGACGCTGGCGCAAGGCACTGGGCGGCGGTATGCGCCAGATAGGCGTGCTCGCTGCCGCCTGCCGGATCGCTCTCACCCGAATGACCCTGCGCCTGGAGGAAGACCACGCCACCGCCGCGCTTCTTTACGAGCAGCTCGGCAACATCAAGGGAATCAAGCTCATTCCAGAGCTCCGGGGCACCAATATGGTCTGGTTCGATGTCGATATCCCGGGGATCACCGCTCTCGATTTCGTCCGGAAAGCAGAAGAGGAAGGCGTCCTGGTATTCGATTGCTCCAGAACCACTATCCGCGCTGTCACCCACCACGGCATCAGCGAGGATGACGCCCGGGAAGCAGCATCCCGCTTCGCCAGGGTAGCGGCCGGATTGCGGACGAATTGCTTCAGCAGGTGATTCCCACCGGCCGATAGACCAGACCGGGAAAAACCTTATCGAGCCTCCTGTTGCCGAGCAGCTCTCTGACCACTTCAGCCAGTACCTGCCTGTAGTCCGTCTCCACGGCAAGACCCCCGGGACCGATGACAGGCAGGGCTGTCTCGTCCATTCCTTTCATATTCTTCAGCCCTTTCCAAGATCCGAGAATTCTGCCTCCGGCGATACGATCGCCAAGAGCCATGAGAGCGAAGCCCCGGCCGTGATCCGTGCCCATAGAGCTGTTCTCGTAAGTGCGCCTGCCGAACTCGGTGAGGACAAGGGTAGTGACACCACCCGGGATTCCCTCCGTATCCCGGTCGAAAGCGCTGAGGGCCTGGCTGAGCTCGCTGATTAGCGATGCCTGCTGGCCATCGGCAGCCCCCTGAAAAAAATGAGTGTCCCAGTTGTCCATGTCCACACAGGCAATTTCGAGCCCGATGCCGGCTCTGGCTATCCGAGCCACTTCCCGGAGACGCCTGCCGATCTGGCTATCCGGATAGCTCACTTCCCGGGATGGTTTGGAAAGTTCATAGCCCGACCTGCCCAGGGTCTCCACCTTTGAAAGAAGCGCCAGGGTCTCGATGCCAGCCTGGCCGAGCGGCGCCGGGGCAGCCCCATAAAGGGCAGCCAGCCCGCTTCGCACGGATTCAGAGCGGGCTTCGCCGGTATCGAGCCGGATCTCCTCCATGGTATTGATAGCAGTGGCACCTGGGGCGCCGCGAAGCGACTCAGGTATGGCTGCTCCGATCGAGACGGCGGCAAAAGGCGACGATCGCGAATTCTCCTGGCAGAAAAGATGCCGCCCCAGCCATCCGCCGGTCAATCGCGCCGAGGCGCTCTCGCCATGCTCCATCTGATCCTGTGCCTCGAAGTGAGAGCCGCTGACATTGTCCGAGCCCACTGACTGAACGATCAACAGCCGCCCGATCTTGAAGGGCTCTATGAGAGGCTCCATGCGGGGATGGAAAGAATAAAAATCAGTCACCGGGCGGGCCAGATCGCTGTCTGCCTTCTCACCCCGGCGAGCAGTCCTGATACCGAGGGTGGGGCGCGCCTTGAAATAGTCGTCATCACCATAGGGGATGATCATATTGAGAGTATCGGCGCCCCCTCTCAGAAAAACACAGACCAGGACATGACCCGGCCCGCCGGACCGCTGATCGCCCTTGAATACGAGACTTCTCAGAAAGCTCCTTCGTGATTGCTTTTTCACAGACAAGCCTCCTTCAATAGATCTGAAACGCCGGGGACGCCATGACGAAGCCGAACACCGAAGCAAGACCTTGCTCGCCTTTCTTCGCGCCGTCCCCACCAGCGAACTTCTCGAGGGCGGCAAGCTCTTCAGAGCCAGGTCGTCTTCCTGCCAGATAGGCAAAGACCAGAGCCGGATCCATATCCTTAGCATTCGGGGGAAAAGCCCTGTAGATATAATCGAGAGGCACGGAGGTACCTGGAATTTTCTCGGCAGCCAGGGCGAAGGCGAAATTCCAGCGCCAGAGAAGCGTGCCCATCCAGGGAAGCTCCTCTTCCGGGTAGCCGTCCGGGGTCGGGTGCTGGAAAGGAGTCTGGCCCATGCGGGAGAGATACTCGGTAAGCTCGTCATGGGCATGGGTGTCTGCGCCGGTAGCTCGAAGAGCGCTGACGATGAAACGGAAAGGACGCTTTATTTTACCGCCCCTGCTCGTGGCGAACTCCGGCGAGGTCAAAATCATCCTGACCACGGCTTTGATATCGCCACCGGTGCATTTGAAATGTCCTGCCACCGCGTCGACGAGACCCCGGGGAGGATCTTCTGCGACGAACCGGCGCACCAGCTTGTAGGCTATATGCCTGGCTGTAGACGGATGGGCGCAGACTATATCGAGGAGCTGCTCGACATCCTTTTCACCGCCGCCTGCCGGGATGACTGTTCCGAGTACGACTTTCTCGCCGTCATCATGAAGAGCCTTATCGAAATAGACAGTGCCTTTGCCCCAGGAGTCACGCAAGCGCCAGCCGGTAAGACAACGTGCCGCCTCGAAAACATCTTTTTGAGTATAGCCGCCGTCGACACCCAGGGTATGCAGCTCGAGGAGCTCCCGGGCATAGTTCTCGTTGGGCGCATCGCTTTCTTTCTCCCGCCTGTTCTCTTTGCCGTCGAGATAGACGAGCATGGCAGGCGAAAGGCAGGACTGTCTGATCAGATCGCGAAATTTCCCCAGGGCATTCTTGCGCACCACCTGCATATCGTCCGCCGGCTTGAGATAGATACAGTCGCCTTTCTCCAGGTTGATATTGAGATGGTCGCGCCAGAAATCGACCATCACCTCGAAGAGCTGGCGCTTGCTATAAACCGCACGCAGTAACGTATGGCGGACCATGTCCTTGCGCAGAATCTCTTTCTTGTAGTCATAGCAGTCCCCGGGCTTGAGATAGAGAGACTCGAATCGTCTGGCTCTGAGATTGCAGAGACCGTCGTCGATCTTCTCGTAGTCCAGTTGCTCGTTGATCCAGGCAGCTTGACCTGATTGGCGAACATGTTCGAGGTCGCCGGGCGCCGGTCCGAAGCCGGCCCTGCTCAACAAATGGAAGTCCGGATCTATAGAAGGCGAGTCAGCCAGGGTGATCCGCTCAGGCACACCGCCACCCAGACGTTTGCTCAACATGCTGATGCCCCGCTCGCAGCCCGAGAGCATGGTGGCGCCTGTGAGAAGCGCTCCTGCCTGCAAGATCGATCGGCGCCTCACTCGCATTGCCCCTAGACCGATTGAGTCTCGGCGCTCTTCGCTTCCGCCTCACCGGCAGGGCTTTTCTGTCGTCTGGTCTCGACGCCGGCACGCCAGAGCCGCCAGAGAGCACGGACCGTGGTGCCGCCACCGGCAATGGTGACCACCGGAAAAACGAGCAGCCAGCCGACGATAGGAAACAGATAAGTAAGCTCGAGAACCAGGCCGCCGTACAACGTCACTTTGCACCGGGAGCCCTGGGCCAGACCGAGACGCTCGCCAATCACAGTGGCCAGACCGGCAACCGAGGCATTGGCGAAAAGGAAAAAGAACGAAATGACAAGCAGGACGCAGAGCTCCGCCGGTCCCTTGCCCAGAGAGGAGAGAAAGCCTACCAGAGCAATCGCCAGTCCCAGAACCGGCAAACCAAGGAAGAAAGAGGCGACGAAGCTCCGGCGCAATATATGGATGGACTCCTCGACAAGGTCAGGCCAGATCGCCCGGCTGAAAAGCCAGACAGCATTGAAGGCGAGCAGAAGCCCGACTATCACGAAAAAGATGGCCATGGTATCGGCAAGAATCATTGCAATTTCCTCGCTGCTCTCAAGCTCGATTCAAGCTGGATCTATTCTTCTGTTATACCTGAATTATCGCCCCGGTCGACAATCCTGCAATTTACCTTCTCGGGCTCGAGATAAGCCCTCATAGCCTCGTCGAAACGCGAGGGAACGCAATCGTAACCGCAAGTGAAGATATCGACGAAGCAGGAGCTGTGCTCGGGATAAGTATGAATACTGGCGTGGCTCTCAGCCAGGACATAGACGCAGGTCATGCCCCCACCCTCGAACACATGCGTGCTGCGGTCCATTACAGCCGCCCCGGAAGCTGCGATTGCCCCGGTCATGGCTCTTTCGATTCCTTCGTAGTCGAGAAGACGCTCCCGCCGGCAATTAACATAGCTGGCAAGCAGGTGGATACCGCCGAAAACGAACTCTCTTTCGTTTGATCCGGCTTTGGTCGCCGTTTGCGGCTCGTTGAGGGTGGCTTTGGGCTCGATCATATTTGCTCCGGTTTACTCATTCTATATTCTCGAGCAGGTATTCTTCATCCCGGTGCCAAAATCATTCATAATTGACCTGTTATCCTCAGAGATCCCCCAGAGGAACCCTGAATTGAAAATCCTTCTGCCGCTAGACAGCTCCGACTATTCGCGGGCAGCCTTCGAGACCATTGCAGGCGCCACCTGGCTGGGAGCCTCCGAGATCCTCCTGGTCACCGTAGTGCGTGCCATCGAGCCCCTGATGCCTTTCGCCATCGACGAGAAAGCCGTTGCCCGGGAGCAGGAAGTCCTCAACGAGAAGTCCGACTGGCTAATGGGGCTGGCTGACAATCTGCGCAAAGCTCTGCCGGGCTGCCGGATCAACTTTCGCGTCAAGTTCGGTGATGTCAGGGAAGCTCTCATCGACACCGCCGTCGACGAGGATTTCGATCTGGTGATCATGGGCTCCCACGGCAGAGGCTCGGTGGAGCGTATTTTCGTGGGCAGCGTCGCCCAGGCAGTACTCGAGCATGCACCGGCAGCGGTGCTGATTATCAAGGTCAGAGAATCAGGCAGGCGCACCGGCATCTCGAAATTCAAGCGCATACTGGTCCCTTATGACGGCTCCATCTATTCCGGCGACACTATATCCTGGCTTGCCAATCGTACATGGACACCGGGCACGCGCTTCCATCTGGTGATGTCGATTCCGGAGTTCGAGGAAGTGGAGAAGCGAGGCGTCAGCAGGGGTGAAGCCGAGCTGTTGAAAGATCAGTGGCACCACATCAAAGAGCGCGCTTTCGAGATTCTCGAGGAAGCCGCCCTCAAGCTCGGCAAGCGCTGCGGCAATGAGAATGTCAGTGTCGACGCCGTCCCCGGAGAGCCGCAAAGAGCCCTGCTCCAGGCTGCCAGTAAATTCAAAGCGGATCTTATCGCCTGCGGCTCTCACGGGCGCTCGGGACTTTCGCGACTGCTCATCGGCAGCGTCTCCATGCACCTGGTCAATAATGCGCCCTGCCCGGTCCTTGTGATCAAGCGCCTGGCAGGCAGCGAGATAAGCGCCCACACGCATCAGGAGACCGCGCACCATGAAAGCGCCACCGAGCCGGTATCCTCCGAGCCCGTGCAGGACAAACGCAAAGCCGTATCTGACACCCGTCCGCCCTTCACGATGATGTAGCCGTGGCGAAAGACGCTGAAAGTACTGGAGGAAACAGTGCCAAGGTCAATAATCCCACGGTAAATATTGCGGCAGCACTTATCTCGGCTCTGCTCATCTCATTTACCGGTCTTAGCTTTTTCGGACAGTTTTTCATCGCTTTCGAGCTTCTCAGTCATTTCGCTTTCCAGTTTGCCCTGGGGCTTCTTCCTTTCACCGTCTATTACCTGAAGACGAAGAAGTACGCTCCGGCAGGCTTCTGCGCCGCCGCCCTGACTGCCAATCTCATCCATATGGCGCCGCTATTCATACCGGTGACGACATCTCCGGGACCGGCAGATCTGAAAGTCCTGCAGTACAACATCAACAGCCACAACCGCGCTCTTCCCGGTCTTGTCGCCTTCATCGAGGCAGTGGATGCCGACATCGTCTGCCTGGAGGAAGTCAGGCCCGAGACGGACGAATATCTGCGAGCCAATATTCCCGGGTCTTTCACCACCAGGATCTCAGTCCCCCGCAGGGACAACTTCGGCATAGCCGTATATAGCAAACTGCCCTTCGACAAGCTCGAAGCGGTCTCTCTCAGCAAGGCCGAGATTCCCAGCATCAAAGGAAGTTTCGAAATCGCAGGAAAGAAAGCACACCTGATCTGCACCCATCCCCTGCCCCCGATCGATACGGCTGTATTCGACTTCCGCAACGAGCAGCTAGCCAGGCTGGCTGAGCTGGTAAACACCTTAGATGGTCCTGTAGTTCTTGCCGGAGATCTCAATGCTACTCCGTACTCTTTCTACTTCCAGAAATTGCTGAGCGAGACGGGCTTGCATGACTCGGGGCGGGGCCGGGGACTGAGACCAACATGGCCAGCCGGATTGCCTGTTTTCGATATTCCTATCGATCATATTCTGGTGAAAGGAGGACTGATTACCGTCTCCCGTGAGGTCCTCGATGGAACAGGCTCGGATCACAGGGCCGTGCTCGGTTCTTTCAAGCTCGAAATTGAGTAATCGCCCGATTCATCCCCATCACTCCCAGTTGAGAGTCCAGTCGTAGAACCGCTCGTATTGCTCAAGGGGAATCTCCATCTGCCCTTCGAACTCGAAGGTCGGGCTGCCGTGATTGACGCTGGGCGGTGCCAGCTTGAATTCGGTGGCGGGAACGACGGCATCCTGAATCAGATTGGCTCCCTGGTCTCGAAAGCCTAGCTTGAATACCGAGAATTGCCGGAGAAAAAGCTGCATATTGGCAGGCGGTCCCATGATCGCCACACGCACGTGCAGGAGCCCGTCGGCCCAGGCGGTCTTGCAATAAGCGTCCAGACCGATGGGGATGATCGAGACCGGCGCATAGTTCTTGATCACCGCAGCATTATCGAGCCGCTGCCTGCCGTACTGAGCCACCGCCTGGCTCGATGGTCCACTCTGAGAGCCGCTCGGTTTGCGCTTCTGAAGATAAGTCCCCCGCTCGAAAGCTGGAGCGCTCCGGTGCACAGCGGGCGCGGGCTCCGGCTCGGGCTCGGTTCTCTGCCGCGCTGCCGTCCCTTGTTCGGGAGATGATCCGGAATCCTCCGGCTGTGGGCGATTGCTCAACACGACCCCTGCTTTCGGCGGGGTCTCCTGCTCCTGAGTCTTTTCGGAGCAGGCGCCCAGACTCATGCAGGTGACTACAAGAACTGGTAAAAGAGATAGTTTGCTGGCGATTCTGTTGGTCATGATCACCGTTATTATTCCTACAAGAAACGAAGCGGTCAACCTGGAGCGGCTTCTTGCCTGTCTCGGGCGAAGCTCCGTAGAGCGGGAGATTATCGTGGTGGATGCCAGCGACGACGAATCCACCAGGCGGATAGCCGAAGCAGCAGGCATAGCATGCCTTTCCAGCGCTCCCGGGAGGGGCGGGCAGCTTGCCGCAGGAGCCCGAGAAAGCCGCGGCGATATCCTCTTTCTCCTCCATGCCGATACCGTATTCGAAGACGATCCCCTGGCGTCCATCGAGAGCCGTTTGAAAAACGACCTCAGCATTGCCGGAGGCAATTTCGCCCTGCGCTTCGACGGCAGCCGCCCCTTCGACCGGTTTGCCGAATGGCTTTGCCGGGCGGCTCGGCCATTCGGCGTCTATTACGGGGACTCGGGAATTTTCGTCCGCAAAGAGGCTTATGAGCGGCTGGGCGGGATCAAGCCCCTGCCGATCATGGAGGACTACGACTTCGTCAGGCGTCTGGAGCGCCGCTACCGGACTTGCCATATCACCGACATGAAGCTCACCACGTCGAGCCGAAAATTCCAGGGCAAAAGCCCGGTAGCGATAGTCTTCCTCTGGATCAGAATGCATGTTCTCTTCGCCCTGGGCTCGAGTCCGGAGCGCCTCAGGCGAGCCTATTATGGTGATACTTGATTCGGTATCACAGCCCGGCGGCGCCAGGCCGGAAATGCTATACTCTTGAAATGATTGGAAGTGCAAAAAAGTCTCTCTCAATTGCCTTGCTGAGCGCAAGCCTCGTGTTGCTTGCCGGCCAAGCCCCGGATGCCCGGGCCCAGGTAGAAGAATCCACCAGCACCAAGATCGCGCCCGCCATCACCGCTTACAAGGCAGGCGAGTATGAGAAGGCGCTCCTGTTCATCAAGGGTCTCGACATTGAGACAGCCAGCCAGCCGCTCACTCATTATTACAGCGCCCTCTGCCTCCAGCAGCTCAAGCAGAATATCGCTGCCTACAACGAATACAACTATGTCTATATGACCACCCGGAACAGGGAGCTCAAATACAGAGCTTTCCAGGGTCTGAAGAGCCTGAAGCCGCCGGGTTATAAGCCGCCCAAGTGGCCCAGGCCGAAAGTGGTCAAGCACGGGAGCCAGGACAATGTCTGGATCAAGCCCAAGGCGGGCTACGGCAAATCGGGTCCCGCCGCGACAGCCACCAAGGAAGTGACTATAATTCCGACATCGTGCTCCCGGGGGCGATAGGGCTTCGTAGTATTACCTTGACAAGGTTTAGAAAAATTACATATATTGATGTTTAAGCCAGTTGTGACTTAGTAGGCAAATCATGCAAAGATTCGGGCGCTCGAGATCGATAAGAACGGTTGCCGGAAGTGCCATCACCGAGACCGGTCCGGCGCTTTTCATTCTCTTCATCATGATTCTCTTCCCGCTCATCGACCTGATGTATATGGGACTTGCTTATGGCATCGTCTGGTATCTCAATTTCCTGGAAGTCCGCGAGCTGGCAGTCCGGGAGCCCGCCGACACCGCCGTTGTGCTCCAGGACCTGGACAATCTCTTCGTTCAGCAGGGGCTCGGTAAATTCATCGGTCTGGCGATCAGCGACATCCAGCACCCTCTTCCCGGTCAGGCCACCCGAGCCGGCGACCCGCTCCTGGTAACATGTACTACTCAGGCACAGGTCGACCCCTTCCTGAGCCTGCCGTTTATCATGCCCGTGGCGGGAATAAACAGCCCTGTGACCTTCGAGGTTAGCTCGAGCCGGCTCCAGGAAGAGAACGGTCTGAACTAGGATTTACCAGCAGATGATCACTTTCAGAAGCAGACGAGCGAAAAGGGCAGCCAGCCTTGTAGAGGTGGTAGCCGGCCTGTTCATAATCATTCCGCTTTTTCTCTGCATGATCGACCTCTCCGCTGTGGTAATCGGTCAGATCGTCAATGATGCCCTGGCCAAGCGCGCAGCCCGGGCAGCAGCCCAGAAAGCCACCAGCGCCGAGGCCAACACCGCCGCCCAGTCCATCGTCAATGCTTATCAGGTCAACGGCATCGTCAGCCAGGCCAGTCTCATCAGCGTCACGTTCAATGCCGGAAACACCGGCAACGTAGTGGTGGAGACTCAGGTGCAGATCAATGTCCCGGCACCGATTCCATTCGTGCCCCTGCTCTCCAACGGCCGGAATATGAACGCCCGGGCTACCGAGCCAATCGTTATGCTTCCGGCAGGACCATGACAGGCAGGAGCAATGCTGGAGCGGAAATAATCGCCGCCTTCACCATCCTTGCTATTGCCGCCAGCGGTTGCTCGAGCACCAGCAGCGATGGCAAACCGGCCGCCACCAAACAGCAATCGCCCGGACCCGGGACCGAGCGCGCTGCCGGCAAGCAGCGAGATAAGGAAGTGACGGTGAAAACCAATACCAGACCGATCACAGTCGAAGGCGAAGTGATCGATGCCTGGTGCTATTGCTCCGGAGTGATGGGACCCGGGCGTGGAGCTGAGCACGAGAAATGCGCCAGGCTCTGCGTGGCTGGCGGCGTTAGCGCCGGCATCCTCACCGATGACGGCACTGTCTATATCGCGGCCAAGCACCAGGCCTACAAAGGCTGCAACGGTCTGCTTTTGCCTTACGTGGCGAAGCGCGTGAGAGCCACAGGCTGGGTCGCCGAAAAAGGAGGCTGCAGGGTTTTGAAGATCAGCAAGGTGGAGCTGGCGGAAAAAGAAAGCTCCGGCAAAAATTCCGACAAACAACCGGAGCCTAGCGGCGCTGAGGAGCGGTGAAAGAGAGCCAGGTATGCCAGATCTGGTCTTTGAATCGGGAAGCCAGGTCGTTGTCGTAGGTTTTCAGACGCCTGACCAGGCGCATGAATCCGCCTTTGATCTCGGGATCATCCGGAGCCAGGCGGAAGGCTTCCTGATACAGATAGAAGGCCTTGCGATAATCCCTGGCCCATAGCTCTTCATCAAGGGCCCAGCGATATAGTCCCCTGCTCAACAACTGATTGGGAGAGCCCGCAGGGGCTTCCACCCCGAGCCTGTATTGCTCCACCGCCCGAGAGTATTTGCGCACCCGGTCGAAAACATCCCCCATGGCAAAACGAAAGAAGCGCTCGTGGCTGCCGTCAGGCATAGCCCGGGCACACTCCGCCACGGCTTCGTCCACCGCCTCTTCGGACACATTGGGAATGATGGAGACCAGCAGGTCTTTGGCTTCCTGATTGGCTTTCTTGCTTCTCTTCCGGCAGACCAGGCTGAGAAGGGCCGGGGGAAGTGAGTCCTGATAACGCTTGAGCTCATAAAGGGACTGACCGGCAAGATAAGCAGCATCATAGAGACACGGGCTGGCTTTGAAAGCGCGCTGAAAGGAGGCAGCGGCTTCCTGCTTCCGGCCCATGGCTTTGAGGACCTTGCCTTCGACTGTGTTGGCGCGCACATCGGCGGGGCTGCGTTTGAGGTCCACCTGTACAGCCTCGAGAGCATCTTTGAGGCGCCCCTGGGAAAGACGAAGATCGGCAAGAGAAGATCCAACGCCCAGAGAGCGTTGAGGAGCCCTGTAAGCGACCTCGTAGATCCGCTCGGCGTCCTGAAGGCGACCGTATCTTTCGAGCACCATGCCAATCTTGAGAAGCCGTTGGCCGTCACTGGCAGAAATCTTGAGAGCCCTGGTCAGATAGTTCTCGATCAGATCGCTATCCCTGATCCTGAGCCCGAGATGGAAGAGCTGGAAGATCGCCGGGTAATAGTCGTTATCCAGCTCCACGGCTTTCTCGTATTGCTCTATGGCCAGGTTCTCGTAGCCCTGACGCTCCAGGAGCCTGCCCATCAGGTAACGGAGAAGCGGCACTTGAGGCTCCTTCGCGATAAGCACCGAGAGCCTCTCGATGATCTCGTTGTCGATTTTTACGGTCTCGATTTTGTGATCGAGCTCATGGACGAATTGCTGGTCCGCCGGACTCGCCGCCTGCACCGGAGCGCCGGTCACCAGGACGAAAACCGCGGCCAGCTCAGCCGCAAGAATGATCCGTCTGGAAAGGCGCCTGTTCGTCACGATCCTGTCTATCTGGCTAGCGGAAGAGCTTGTAGCTGATCTTGATCTCGGACTTGAAACCCTTCTGCTTTGTCGACGAAACCCTGACCACCACCCCGTTGTGCCCTTTCTGTCCCTTGATCGAGTCCTTTACGGAAGTAGTCGTCCAGGAGTTTGCCTTCAGGGAATCCTCGTACCACTGGGAGACCACGTCCGCAGAGTCCTTGCTCAGGTAGCGCATGGTGATTGCCGGTCCACCGGCCTTATTGGGATACATCAAGCCGCCGACGAACTGGGTCTGACCTCCATATTTAGGCAGATCCGGCAAGTCCATGGGCTTCTTGAGCAGTTGCCAGGCACCATCGCCGACACCACCATGATCGGCCCGCTGAGCGATCAGCACCGGCCTGTCGGAAGCCATGGCGCTCCCTATCGAAAGGATGAGCAGCAGTGACAGACCTGTCAACCAAGTTTCGCGCGTTCGCATAAGAATAATTTGCCCCTGTGTCCTGCTATAAATCTAGCACGGGCAGCAGAACTGGCCTCCACCGTTGGCCTCATTTCTGAACTTGATAACCCCGAGAATATTTCGGAATCCAGAAGATGGGGTCCACTGAGTGGTGTCCTGACCGACCGCTTGCGAATCGAGGGGACAATCCCAGGGATGCGGATAGCCGCATTCGCCGTCGCAGTTGGTTATCCCATCGAGCCTGAAGGGATTGGCTGCCCGGGTGTAGTTGGTCTGGTTGCCATCCGGGAGATTGAGACTGGGGTTGCTTATATCAGGAAGGTTCCAGCTGGGAGGCGTGCTGCTCAGGACGAGGTTGTTGCTGTTGGGATCGACATAGATGTAGCTCACCTGGTTGAAGGGAACTATCGAACCGAGCACATTGTTCATCTCGGCGGCTGATGCTTCCGGCTTCATCTGTCTCATATAGGTCTGGAGCTGGGGCACGATGCTGGTGGCGTTGGTCTGCTGAAGGAGCTGTTGAAGAGTGCCCTCGGTGACCGAAGTGAGACCGCAGTCGTTGGTGGAATAACGCTTCAATCCGGTATTGGTGGCCGAGGCTGTGATTGTGGCACACTCGGCGCCGCTGCTCCGCTCCTGGCAGATATCCATATGGAATCGCTCCACAGCCATCAGGTTGTTGACCGGGGTGGTGCCGTTATTACCGCCCTGTCCCTGTCCGTAGAGGTTGAGGAATTTGTCCAGGTCGCAGGGATTACCGCCGTTGCTGGCCATGGTGGTGGGCTGCACGCTGTGGTCCGGGGAGCCGTTGGAGCAATTGGTCACTCCGGCGCCGTTCACGAAATCGATAAAGCCCTGATCCGAGGCAAGCTGGCTGGGATTCGATGGATAGCCGCCGAAGCTGTCCACGCCGGCGTTCTGTATCATGCTCGCCAGGGTGTTCTGGGCTGCGGTATCGCCGCTCGAGAGAGCGCTGTAATTGTTCTGGACATAATTCTTGACGTCCTTCAATGTCGGCGAGTTGCCGGCGGACTGGTCGGCAATCAGGCCGCTATTAGGATTGCCCATGACCTCGACATAGTTGGGATCCATGAGCTTGTCCTGCCAGATGTCGAAGGCCCCGTTCACCTGGGTGCCGCTCAGCGATCCTGTATTGTCGACGATAATCACGCCCCGGGGAATAGATGCCCCGAAGATCTGATCGAGAGAGCCGACGATACTGTTGGAGAGAGCTCTGGTCTGCATGCCGCTTGCTTTCTGGTCCACGGCCAGACCGGCTGAGCGGAAAGCGTTGGGCGGCACGAAACCGGGTATCGGCCCTCGCGGCTTGAGCTGCTGGAAATTCCTGTCCGAGACCAGGTGAGGGGGCTGACCCGGTCGCACGGGCACAGCCCAGAGACTCTCGGCTCCGGCGGCGGCGAGTTGCTGGTAGCCCACAAGATATTTCCTGCCGTTCGGTCCGTCCACTGTGAGAGAGTTGAGGTTGGGACCGCCGCTCAAGATCTGGTTGGCATTAATGTATGCGTTGCTGGCTGCGCCCCGGGCCATCAGAGAGGTCTCGTGCTGGGTGCCGAGATGCTGGACGGCATTGTTGCTCGCCTCTAACATCCTCATCGCGTGGTTGGTGGCAACATTATGGAAGTGCTGATCAAAGTTGCCCGGAGATGTCAGCTGGCTGTTGAGACGGTCCGCCACCTCTTTCACCAGGGCGAGCATCTGCTGCGCGTGGGTGCTTCCGGGCGCCGTGCCAAGAGCCTGGGCATTGGCGGAGACGAGGAATGCCTGAGCCGCCAGTCGATTATAGGTGAGAAGGTTGACCTCGTTGGTCGCCGGGTCGTCGCTGTCACCGAAATGGTTGATCTCGTCTCCCGAGAGCAGAGCTGTGCCGGGTCGGCGCAGAACTTGCTTGGCGACATTCAGGTTGCCGGCGTCGGTGGCGTGCTGGAGCTCCTGGCCGCCGCCGAGCTGCATGACCAGAAAGAGGAGCCCTATACCGAGGACGATGAGCACCAGAGCCGAAACAATTACTAAGGCCAGTACGGCACCCCGGGAGGACCTAATAGGCATGGCTTGATTCCTTCTTCGAGATTGATGGCATTCGTATTATTGCTAGCAGGCAAACCGAAATACAAACGGTTTCTACTAATGGGGACGCGCGGGAACAAGCTTAATAATATTTAACAAGGTCCAAAAAGTAAAGGGGTGAATCGGAGCAAATCGATCATTCGTCAAGCTTTTTAAGATGCAGCCTGACCAGATTCTTCCTGGTGCCCTCCACCAGCTCCCTGGCAGTCTTTTCCCGGATTGCCAGAGCCTCCGAGAAGTACTTCTCCGCCTCCTCCAGCTGATTCTTCTTCTCCGCGAGCTCACCGAGAAGACAGAGGCTCGAAGCTACATGCGGGTGGTCGGCTCCCAGATACTTCCTTCTGAGAGCGAGCTGACGCTTGACATAGGGCTCGGTGTCAGCGCAGCGATCATCGGCGCAGGCCGCCGAGACAATCAAATTGATCGTCTCTATCTGGTCTTGCGATTCTTTGCCATGGCTCTTCTCCTGGATCGAAAGAGCCTCGAGGGCTCGACTCCGGGACTGAGCGAAGTCGCCTTTCCTGTATGCCACGCGACTCCGGGCTAGAAGATACGGAAGCAGCTCCGGGCTCTCTTTGGCGTATAGCTCGCGCGCAGAATCGAGGGCCCTGGATGATTCCGCATCAGCCTCCGCGATCTTGCCCTGTACCGTATAGCACCGGGTGAGCAAAAGCCGATAGCGACCCAGATCCTTCTCGGGAATGCCTTCCTTTACTGCCTGCTCCAGACCCGAGGCGAGGCAGAGAGTGGCCCGCTCGGTCTGTCCCCTCTCGAGCTGCCTGGAGCCCTCGACGAGAAGGTCGTTATCGGCTGCTGTGCTGCAGCCAGAGAAGGAGAATGAGACGACGATAGCCGCGAGAAGCCTGGTCCGCATACTACACTTATAATAGCGATGGTGGTATCAGGAGAGTTTACCAGTGGCCGATTCAGAAGAGAACAAGGAAAAAGAGAGCCCGGAAACCGAAGCTCCCGAAGAGAAGGCCGAAGAAAAACCCGAAGAGAAATCCGAAGAGAAATCCGAAGAAAAACCCGAAGAGAAATCCGAAGAGAAACCAGAATCCAGCCCGGCACCGGAAACCAGAGAAACCGGGCCCGCAGTCGCTCTGAAAGAAGTGCCGGAAGAAAAGCAGCCGCCGGCAAAAGTCGAGAACCGGAGCAACTTTATCGAAGGCTTCTCGAAAACAGTGACTTATATAAAGGAATCAAGCGCAGATAAATCTCTTACCTTTCGCGAATCGGACAAGCTCACCCTCAAGCTCCTGATCTGGGCCCTCATCCTCTCGGCGGTCTTTGTCATCCTTCTCCTCGCCAGCGTCCGGATCCCGTCCCTTTCCGCCTTCTTCTACATCATGGCCGACATCATGCTATTCTCGGCCATCCTCGGCTTCACCCTCACCAGATTCGGTATCATAAGAGCGATGGAGCCGCGCTATGCGGTAGTCACTTATCATCTCATGGTGGGTACGGGACTTCTGGGTATCACCATTGTCTTCAACATCATGGTGGTGGCGGTGATGATTCTCTTTCACGACAAGATAGCCATGGTTTTCGGTGGCTGAGGTGAGAGGTGAGACGTAGACTGCCTGCTCTTCTCGCTCTCGCCGTCTTGCTAGTGCCCCTTCAGGCAAGAGCCGGAGAGCATGCCTATCAGAGAGTCGACTTCCAGCTCCGAGGCTCCAAATGTGTTGCCTGCATCAGACGGGTGATCAAGAAATTGCAGAAAGAGAAAGGTGTCATGAAAGTGGACATCTCCATCTTTCCGCCTTACTGGGGAGTGGTGCTCCTCGACAAGGACAAGACCGATTTCGAGCGAGCTTTCGAGAGGGTCAAAAAGGAAGATTTCGTGAGAAGCGAGAAAGTCGAGCGCAAAGACCTTGATGAGGTTCCCCCTCTGGTGATTCCGCGAAAGAATGTCTCCGACCGGGACAAAAATGACTCGACCGAGCCTTGAGCCTACTTACCCGTCTCCAGCCCGCGCCACTTGACGCCGTAGAGCTGTCTTTTCGCCTCTCCTTCCCAGTGCTGCTTGAAGTCCTGCTCGGAGCCCTCGAAGTGGATGTGCTCCCGGTATCGACAGTCCTCGCCTACCGGAGCGAATATTCCGTATGCGGTTCGGTCCTCTCCGACCCAGGAGTTGATCATGACGAGCACGTTCTTGCCTCCCACTTCCTCGGTGCGCAGGCGGATATTCTCGATCTGGCCTGCATGACCGTAGACGCCTCCGGGCACCACCCGAGCGACAATGTCGATTTCTTCCTGATTAAGGTCATGTGGCTTTTCGGCTAGGATTGTCTTGAATCCGGCAGCCACTTCGTCCGGCAGCTCCGAGCCGGGCTTGGCCCAGTTCCAGTAACCGATCTTCATGGTATTGCTTGCCGGGCTCTGATACTCATCGAACTCGAAGCTGGGAACGCTCATGCCTCCGCTTCTCGTGAAACCCCGGGGCAACTCCAGCTTCTCGATACCGCCTCTGTTCTCGATCAGCAATCCCTGCTCCCGGGCTTCCCGGCGCTGCTCGCGACGTCTGGCGAAGCCGCCCAGAAGGTCCGCCATACCGGCGATGAGACCGTCGCCCCTGCCGGCATCTTCGCCCCGGCCATCGCCCTGACGATCCGCCTGGTCATCGACCTGATCTCTTCGTCTTTCACCCATCGCCTGTCCTCTCTCTGAATTCTGATTTCAATCGATCTCGAATCGATCGGTGCTGCGGGTTCCCTTGAAGGTCCGGATATGGCAGCCTGTGTGCTGGTAGAGGCACTCTTTCATCTTTTTGAATTCGCTGTCTTTCTCGGGACTGTCGCCGGCACTGAAGAGGAAGTAGAAAAAGTCAAAAGGATTCTCGTGGGTGCGGCTGTCGCTGCGGCTGGAGTCGGCATTGAGAAACTCGTAATAGACGCTCTCCACCAGACTGTCAGGCACTCCCCGGACGGTTTGCGGATAATAGCCCACGGCCAGGACTTTCTTGATACGCACCGAAGGATTCCTTCTTTTGATCGTCCAGGTGGTGGGCTGGTAGGCGTTGACCACGAGAATGACCGGCTCTTCCGAATAGCCTATATCCACCTCGGTCTCGCCCTTGATCAGGTCCACGAACTCTCCGGTGGGCTTGCCGTTGTATTCGCTGACCACTTTCACCGCGGCGCTTTCCCCCGCAACTTTCTCGAACTCGATCACTGTCTCCCTGCCGGGATTGAAAGGAGGAGCCGGCATGACAGGCACTCCAGGGACATTTTTTGCAGAGAAGCTGGTGTCAGGAGGCGCGGCCGGACTTCGCTGGAGCTGGGTCCAGGCCAGACCGAGACCAGCCAGAGCGACAAGCAGGAGAAGCCCGACAACAGCCAGGCTGCTCAGGATGATCATGGGCTTGAAGTCACGGCCCTGCCCCCTGGAAGCCCCTTCCCGTGGGGGGCTGGGGCTCGACCCGGGCTTCGCCACCTCGACCGAGAGCGGACGAGAAGGGGGCGGGGGTGGGTGAACAGACCGCCGGTCATTCAGAGCAGCCAGCACTTCGGCCATGCTGGCGAAACGATCCTCCGGTGCCTTCGCCAGGCAGCGCATGACGATGCGCTCCAGGCGATCGCACTCCTTATCCCCGGCCAGACCGGCTTCCTCGAAGGTCATGGGACTGTCATTGACATGCGCGAAGATCGTCTCGAGAGCCGTTTCCCGCACTATAGGCGGTGCGCCGCAGAGGACCTCGAACATCAAGCATCCGAATGCATAGACATCGGTGCGCGCATCCTGAGCCTTGCCCAGGCATTGCTCCGGCGCCATATACTGCGGGCTGCCGAAGACCTCGCCGGTCTGGGTGAGCTGCTTCTGCGCGGACATATCCCCTGCGCCCAGAACCTTGGCGATTCCCAGATCGACGACTTTGACGAAGTCGCCGCCGGCTTCGCTGCCTTTGATCAGGAGAACATTGGCGGGCTTGAGATCGCGATGGATGACCCCTTTCTCATGCGCGTGCTGGAGAGCGTCAGCGATCTGGACGAAAATGGGTACTGCCCGGGAAGCTTCGATACGACCGTCTTTGAGCCGGTCGGACAGGGAATCGCACTCCAGATACTCCATGACGAAATAAGGGATGCCCTCATCGGTCTTGCCGGCATCCTGGATAGTGATCAGGTTCGGGTGGCCGAGAGCGCTCATAACGTTGATCTCATTCTCGAAGCGCGAAAGAATCTTGCTGTCGACTATGAGATGAGGGTGCAGGATCTTGAGAGCCACAGGGCGACCGAGCTTGAGGTGCAGAGCCTTGAAAACGGTGCCCATGCCGCCAGAGCCTAGCCTCTCGAGGATGCGATAACGCCCGTCGAGTTCGCGGCCGACCATATTGTTCGTATTGTTGATGGCGACAGTCCTGTCATCGTCTTGTCCGATCATTGCAGTATTTTAGAATAAGATGATGAAGATTCTGATCATCAGAGGCACTATCTTCCATGGCCGGCACCTGGCGGCGGCAGCTCGGGATCTTCGTTTTGATAAGAGCGCCCCGGATCGACATGCACCGTCGCCCGGCTCGAGGCTGAGAGCCGGATTCTTTAAAAGCCGATCTTTCTAGAGAGCGGGAGAGCGAGATTCTGAGCGCTGCCCGGCAAACATTTCCGAATTCTTAAGATGCCAGCCCGTGACACTTTCGGGACAGTGTTGTCAAGTGATAAATCTTTCCACTTCAGGTTGTTTTGAAGCTAAAAGCCGCTCAGGACGCCCACTTTGCATCCCGGCGACGGCAGCCACCGCCTTCGATAGCGGGCACAGGCTCTGGATTCGACCAGGTTGTCAAGAATTGGAAATTGAACATTCGATAATTAGAATTCTGTCTTAGATGCAGTTGCTCTCGGAGACCACCTAATTGGACCCGTGGATCATCATACTTTTCGTGGCAGCCTTCACCGGCATCTGTGGCTGGCCTATTTCGAGCCTCTTCTGCAACTTCGTTCTCTATTACTGCGACTGGCGCGACGGCGAGGAGAACAACTGGGGAAGCAATGTCTTCTGGCTCCTCTTCTATCCTGCCGCGGTAACCTATTCGATTCTGGTCATCGCCGTTCTCTATCTGTGCTGAGCCCATGAGCCTGGAGAAGGGAGCGGACCAGATCCAAGACCTGCTCGCCGACTGGAACGGCGAGATCATGCCCCTGGCCGACGTGCGTGTCTCGGTCCTCGATCGGGCATTCCTTTTCGGTGACGCTGTCTATGAAGTCATCCGGGCTTACGGCGGGCATTTCTTTCATATGGGCGATCATCTCGATCGTATGAAAAACAGCCTGGCATCGCTATCCATAGAAGGCGTCGATACCGAAGAGGTCGGCAGAAGAGCCCGGACACTCCTTTCACGGTCGGGGATTCCGGACGCCCTGGTCTATATACAGGCCACACGAGGAGTAGCGGCCCGGACACATTACTATCCCGAGAGCTATATCCCCAACATTCTCATCTATGTCCAGCCCTTCAGCGACCCTTACAGAGAAGAGCGGCAAACAGGCGTGGCCGCGGTCACCCACAAGGACATCCGCTGGGGCCGGAATGACATCAAGGCCACAAGCCTGGCGGCCAATTGCATGGCGGCGCAGTACGCCCGATCGAGAGGTTGCCTGGAGGTGGTCTTCATAGACAGGGACGGCTATATGACCGAAGGCAGCCACACTTCGCTATTCGGCATCAGGGACGGCAAGCTCCTGGTGGCGCCGTCATCCGCCAATGTGCTGCCCGGGATCACCAAGAGACAGGTCCTGGAGCTATCCGAGAATAGCGATATCCCCATCGAAGAAGTGCGGGTCAGGGAAGAGGAGATCTACGATCTAGACGAGTTCTTTCTGGCCGGCACCCCGGAAGAGCTCATCTCCATAGTCCGGGTCAATGACCGGCTTATCGGAGACGGCAAGCCTGGTCCCCTGGTAAAGGCTCTCCACCGGTCATTCAGATCCTCGATTCAATTGCCCAGCCAGCTATCATAAGCGGCCCTGTCCAGTCCGGGCTTAACCGAAGTCATCGAGGCGGAAGACGTTGAAGCTGCTTTCGGCGACACTCCGGATTTGCTCCCGGCCGGAGAGGATTTAGCTTTTGCAGGGCTTGCCTGGGCGAGCCCTTTTGCTCTCATGATTTTCTTGATGCCGTCGATGCTCTTGAGGATAGCCTCCTTCTCTTCGACTGGAGGCGAGGCTTTGAGGGCGTGGTCGAAACAGTCGAGGCTGTCTTTGAAACGCTCGCTCATGGCATAGAGATTGGCGAGATTGCTCCAGCAGACCCAGTCGTCCTTCTTGAGCTCGGTGGCCTGCTTGTAGGCACGCTCGGCGCTCTGCAGATCGTTCATCTTGCGAAAGGCGATACCGAGATTGGTGTAGACATCAGCATCATAAGGGTAGATGGCGATGGCGTTGTGATAGCTCTCTACAGCCTTTTCCCACCACTGCCTGGCCAGATAACGATTGCCCAGATTGAAGTGCGGAAGCGAGTCGGCGTATTTGACACGATCGCCGTATCCGGGGAAGCCCTCGCCCCGCGCCTGCACCACTGACGATACCAGCAAACAGCCTGCCAATAGCGCCGGCGCCCAGATGCTCTTCATAGCTTTCTTCAAGACTCCCATCATCTCAGTCTAACGTTCCGAAGCCTTTCCTTCATGAGAATATAGTCAAGAAGGTAAAATACCTGCGTACCAAAGAAAGCGAGTGATCACCTGGAGAGCAAGCCAGAGGAAGACAGGACCATATGGCACGCTCTCTCCGCGGGCCTGAGCGTCGTCTTGATGATCCTGGTAGTCATGGCCATACCCTGGTCGGGCTATTACAAAGGCGAGCTGAACTGGTCCGATGCCCAGGGCATCGCTGCCTTTCTGGCAGCACTTTCGGTGCTCAATTGTCTATCGCTCCTGGTGCGCATTCAGATCATCGAAGGGGCGGGTACCAGTTTTACCGACCTCAAGAACTATCATGTCGCCATGGCTGCCGCCGCAGCCGCCAATATCTTTCTCTGGTCCGGTATGGCAATGTGGTTCGTGGCAGGCGATCTGCACTTGAGCCCCTTTCTCTGCTTCTTCATCGCCGCAGCAGGGGCCCTCGCCCATACGCTTTTTCACTACTGGCGGTGGCGTAACAGCAAATCCACGACCACGTTGCTTCTGCTCGCCATCTATGCGGTCCTGCTGACTGGCATTATCTGGGGTTATTCCACCGGCGCGTCTTTCAAGTAACTATCGCTCAAAGCATAGGCAGCGATTCCGAAAGCGACAGCGACATTGAGGGACTCTTTCATGCCTTTCATGGGCAGATGGCAGACCCGGTGGCAAAAATGAATCACCTGAGGAGAGAGACCGGAGACCTCGTTTCCCACCACCAGGCAGAGCGGTCTATCGATAAGCCCTTCCGAAAGCGCCTGGCTGAGAAGGACACTGTCACTCGTGACCTCCAGGCCGATTATCCGGACTCCTTTACCGGACAGCTCCCTGAGCACGGTGACGGGATTGGGATGGTATTCCCAGTAGACGGTCTCCTCGGCGCCGAGACTGACCTTGGCGATCTCTTTGCGGGGCGGGCTACCGGTAATGCCGCACAGGTAGATCGCCCCGAAGCCCGCACCATCTGCAGTGCGAAAAATAGAGCCGATGTTCCACAGACTGCGAACATCCTCCACCAGCACGCTCAAGGCAGGTCGCGTGTCCTCGCCTGCCGGACCGCCTCGAAGAGCACCGGCGGCTAGCTTGCGTTGATATTCCCGCTCGATGGCGGTCAGTGCCTCGGGGCTGCGAAAAGCGGCCGGCATGAGACAGTGCGGGCAGGTGCCTCGAAAATGTTTGCGCTTGTCCGGGCTCAGGTCGAGAAGATCCACAGGTCGCGCGCAATCAGGATTGGGGCAGAGACTCTGCATGCTCTCTGTCAAACAGGGGAATCAGGCTCCGAAGATAGCTGACATGCTCCGGTCGGTCAACTGAAAATCAGGCAATATTTTACCCAGATCGGCAGTGGCGATGCTCATATGCTCGTGGGCTGCCTGGCCGATCACCGACCGGAAATCGGTGGTCACCGGCAGATCCCTGCCTTCGAAAAGCTTTCCTCTGTCGAGCCCCTGCCATTGCCCGTAGACTTTGCCGCCTCTGATACCGCCGCCCATGACGAACATGACGTTGCCATGGCCGTGGTCGGTGCCGCCGTTGCCGTTCTCGTTGACCGTTCGGCCGAACTCCGATATCACCAGGATCACCGTGTCCCGGTACTGAGGACCGAGACCGCGAGCCAGATCGGCCAGACCTTTGCCCAGCACCCCCAGATGGTTGGCGAGCTGGCCTTTGCCCGCGCCCTGATTGACATGGGTGTCCCAGCCGCCCAGAGCCACGAAAGCCACCTGGGTAGTCCGGTCCTCTCCGAAGAGCTTGCCGAGCTGCGAGCCGAATCCCTTGAAATTGGCTGCCTGGGGTGCGCCTTTGTTGGCAGCAGTCATCTCCTGATCGAACTTGCTCTTCAGGGTCCGATGGCTCTCCATCCCCTCGCGGAAAGCGACGCCCAGGGAATCGTCCCGGGCTGCGTACATTTTCTCGAAGGCGGCGGAGATAAAAGGCCTGTCCGCCACCGAAGGCCTGCCTGCCCGGGCCGGCGCGAAGCTCGCCACCGAAACCGGTCCCTGCAGGATGCGCGGCATGGTGGAGCCTACATTGATAGCCCGGATCGAGGATCTCGTGCTGGGAAGCACTGTCAGCAAACGATTGAGCCAGCCCGAGCTGACTACTTTCCGACCGGGACAGCCGCTTTCCATATAATCCTGGGCATCGAAATGAGAGCGGGTCGGGTCCGGAGAGCCCGAGCAATGCACAAAAGCCAGGGAGCCGTCCTGCCAGTATTTCATCAGGGGCTCGAGCTGGGGGTGGAGACCGAAATGACCGTCCAGATCGAGAGCCCCGTCAGTCTCTCCGGGACGGGCAACAGCGATGGTGGGGCGAGCATTGTAATAGGCCGGGTCCCCGTATGGAATGACGACATTGAGCCCGTCGGCAGCCCCGCGCAGGAAGATAACCACGAGCTTTTTGCTTCCCGGCGAATCTTTCCCCGAAGAATAGGCCCAGCCCGAAATTCCCGGATGCAAACCCGGATAGATCGCCGACAGGGACGCCAGCGCGGATGCTCTCAAGAAGTCTCTGCGTTTCATGGTCTGCTTCTCCTAGTACTTCATGAATTCGGGGCTGCCCAGAAGGAGGGCGACAGAAAGCGCCGGTGGTGCACCGTCCACGGTGCTTATTGTCGTGGAGCCTGATCGCACCCCGACGATGTCGGCAATGGTCTCGGCTTTCAGCTCTCGCGGTCTGGCCGCCCGGAAATTGCCGCTTCCCAGGGCCGAGGCGAAGTCGATCCTCTGCAGGAGCCCGCCTGGACTGAGCCAGGCTTTCTCGGTGTATTTGTAGCCATCCGGGGTCAGGCACTGATAGAGGGGCATCCCCTGCATACGCAGAAAGCCTAGCAGGGGCTTGGTGTTGGCGATAGTGGCATTGGTCGCTCTCAGGCTCGAGATCATATAGCGATATGGCGTCTTGAACTTGGCGCCGTTATTGCTCCTGTCGAGAAACTGGCTGCTCTTGAAGATCACCCGGAGCATGGCCTTGATGTCGCCGCCGCTCTTCTTGTAAGTGGCTGCCACGCTGTCCACAAGCTTGCTGTCCGGCTCGTCGCTGACGAAATACTGGGCGAGCTTGTAGCTCACGAATCGGGCAGTGGATGGATGAGCGGCCAGGATATCGAGAGCCTCTTCCAGCTCTTTTGCTCCCTGTCCCTTGATTGTGCGACCGAGGAAGAGCTTGTCCGAATTGTCGTGCCTGCCGGCGTCGAAGGAATAGCCGGTGGGGCTCTCCAATCCGATACCGGTGCGCCTGACGCTCTGGCGATTCTGCATGCCGTGACCGGTGAGAATACGGGCAAGGGCGATCACGTCAGCCTGGCTGTAACCGCCGTCCACTCCGAGTGTATGCAGCTCCATCAGCTCCCGGGCGTAGTTCTCGTTGATACCGGCGAATTTCCCCCGCTTGCGGGCGCCGTCGCCGGTGTTCTGCCAGTTGTCCAGATAGAATTGCATGGCGGCATGATGGCTGGTGGATTCGAGCAGATCCCTGAACTTGCCCAGGGCATGCGGTCGAATGGCGGTCTGCTCGTAGGCGCCGGTCCAGAGGTGATCGAGCCCTTTGTCGAAAGAGATATTGAAATGATTGAACCAGAACTCGGTCATTACCTCCTCGAGCTGGCGGGGGCTGTAAACAGCGCGCATCAACCGGGCGTCTGTGATCTGCCCGTACATCTGCTTGAAATTCTCGCGGATTTTCTTCTGCAATTCTTCACGCTCGGCCAAGGTCCTGGCATCGGCCTTCTGTCCTGTCCTCTTGCCGTTGGGAGCGATTCCCTGGGCAGCCATGACGGTCTGCTTGCCATACTTGAGGAAAAGCTGGGCCGGGGTGAGGGTGAGAGCCGGGGAGCGCTCGACGAGACCCTGGAGCGGCTCGGGCAGGGGCATGGAGGTGGGATCGAGCTGCTGTTCTATATAAGCGTCTACGCCCATGGCGGCTACCCGGTCGATATCCCCGGGTCTGGGTCCATAGGCAAGGCGGTTGAGAATGTGCCTGGCCAGATCCCGATCACCGGCATTTATCCGGGCATTTACCCGGGAATCTGAACCGGTCCCGGCAAGAGCAGGGGCCAGGGAGACAATCAAGAAAATCAGGCAGAGGAGGGCTTGCAAGCGCTTGGTCATGGCGGTTAACTCGACTGGATTCACGAACTGGTTGCATTCACATACCTACTAATACGTGCCCTCTTGCAAAAAGTTCAATTACCGGACAGATTTTTGCAAAAATCCGCCCGCTGGCAATGGCCAGCCGGGCGGGATTTCGATCAAAGCAAGCGCCTGTCCTCGAGATTACTCGGCCGGAGCACTATTCTGGTCTGCAGATGCTTCTGCCCGGGCTTGCTCAGGGGGAGCCTTGTCTTCCTGCTTCTCACTGTCGGCGCTCTCGCCGATTGTCGTCTTCCAGCTCTCTTTCACTTGCAGCCAGACACCGTCTTCCTTGCGCATGGTGATAGTGCCTCTAGTGACTTCCTTCAACGTGGCGGGGCCCTTTGTCGAGGCGTCCCCGGGATTTTCCGGCTTGAGACCGGCTTCGCCGAGAGCGCCTTTGAACATATTGGCCATATTGGCCAGTCCTTCCTTCATCCCTTTGTCCATGGCGCTCTGCTCGAGAGGCACCGCTGTCAATACCGCTTGATCGCCATCAATGGATTCCGAGGTGATTTTCACCCTGGGGTTCATCATGCTCTTCATGAACTTGAACATCTCGCCTTCCATCTCCGGAGGCACTTCCTTCTTCATGGCCTCTGGCGCCAGAAGCGGCTTGACATCATTAATTGACTGCGCCTGCAAAATGAAATCATGGACCTTCAAATACGATTCGCTGGGGCCGAGACCCTTGAGATCATTCCTTGTAAGCTTCGTAAGCTTCCCTGCCTCGCTCACCGGTGACCCGGGGGCTGCCAGGACAGGGGCCGCCGCCGCGGCCAGAGAGAGTGCCAGAGAGATTGCCAGAAAAGCAGTCAAATCGGGTCTCTTAAAATATGAATTCATCTCGTCAGCAGTCCTCGCTCTATGGAAATTCCTGCAAGTATACGAGAACGGCAGAACAATTACGGAGGCATCGTGGAACATCGCGAGTTTATCGAGAGGCTCTCCCACCTGGATACTCCCTGCCTGTGCGACGCCGACCGGTCGCTCCGGGTAATGTCAAGGGAAATTCGCCTGCGCAGCGGCACCCGGATAATGGCCGGGATAGCGCGGACAGTCCGGGTAAATGAAGATTTTCTCGGTGTCATCGAAGCGCTGGGCGACAGCCTTCCCGGTGAGGTCCTGGTGGTGGACGGGCAGGGCGGCAGCCTGGCCCTGGCTGGCGAGCTCTTTGCCAGCGAAGCCAGGCGCCGGGGACTGGCCGGACTGGTGGTGGACGGTGCCGTTCGCGACAGCGGCACTATCGCCGCCCTCGATCTGCCGGTCTACTCGCGGTGGATAAACCCCCTGGCCGGCACGAAAGTGAGAGCCGGCCAAGGCCAGATCGAGATCTGCTGCGGTGGCGTGACAGTGAAGCCCGGAGAAATCATCTTCGGGGACGCTGACGGGATCGTAGTGGCTTCCCTGAAAGAGCTCGAGAGCATAGTCGAGAAAGCCGAAGCCATTCAGGCAAGAGAAGCGGATATACTCGATCGTATAAGGAAAGGCGAAGATCTCACCGCCATGCGTTAGCGATCCCGGAGCTCGCGATTGTGCTTCATCTCGGTGATGCCCAGTTGCGCAAGCTCGCCGATCTTCTGGACGCCGTCTTTCAGCTCCCTGCCCATGGCCGTGACCTTCTCGGGATCGAAGGACTTACCGATTAGCTCGGTGCCGCTGATGATCTGCTCGAGACCGCTGGCCATCCTGGAGAAGTCAGTGGTATTAAGCATATCCTTGAGGGCGAGGCCGCAGCGATTGAGGATCTCGACTATCTGATCCACATCCTTCTGTCCGTCATTGTCAAGGTCGAGTTGCTTGAGACGCTCGAGCCTCTCCTCCAGATATTCGGTGAAAGAGTCCACCGCTACTTCGGTCAATTTGCGTTTGAGCATGATTGTCTCCAAATAAAACTAGATTGTACTTGGAGACAGCCCTCAGCGGGAGGCGACTTCCCGGGTCTCGCGAGCCGGATCGCCCGCCAGATCGAAATCGATCGAATCGAAAATCGCCTCGGCATCCTCGACATAGTCGTGGAACACCTCGGGCGGCGCCACGAACCAGACCTCCTGGACATGATGGCCGCTGTCGAAACTGGTATCCACCAGCATTCCCTGGCTGTAAACACTCTCCTGAGTCCAGAGACCCTGCACTCTCAGGACGGTTCCGTGCTCGTAGCTGACTGTTCTCGCCCAGTCCTTCTTGAAGCGTCCGGGCCAGCCTACCTGCTCGAGAAGAAGATGGATACTGAGAAACTCATCCTCGCTCAGCTCGTGCCCGGGACGTCTGAGAAGCGACAGGAAAGGATTCTCCCGGGCGGTGAGATAATGATAGGTCTTCTTGGCAGGAGCTCTCACTCCGACGCCTACCCGGGGGTCTCTCGGGGACACGAAAAACTTCGATATCCACAGATAGCCCGGACGGGGCGGCTTCGCCCCCGGCTCCCATTCTTCAGGCAGGGTCAATCTCGCCACCGGAGCTCCCTGCTGGTTTGTGATATCGATGAAATTAGCGTCTGTCATAACTCTCCTGGTAACATGAAAAATCTAGATCGATGACCGGCTCGATTGCGAGCATCCTGCATCTGTCCGGCTTCGCGAACCCCTGATTCTTCGGAAATGAGAATCCGAGGTCTGCACCGCGAAGCATCGCCTCTTTGCGATGAGATGATCATTATAGCTCGAAAATACGATCCTGTCACTCTTCTCGAACCTCAATATTAAGCCCCGGCGAATGAAAGGACGGACCCCGGTATCATATGCGATACCGCCCTCGAACTTACGATCAGGGACGATCGTCGGCTATTTCAGCTGCGAGAAAACTATGCCGCGCGGCCGCCCGATTGTAAATCGTTCGCATAGTTCGGACCGATGCGCTACAATCTTACTCGCGCCGAGCCGAAAAGATTAGAGGTGGAATGACTTCCCAGAAGCTCAGACGAACGAGACCGCTCCTGTCGCAGTATCGTCCCCTGACCGGGACCTACGACGAGTATTTCGAGGCGCCCGGAACCCCCAGACCGACCCTGGCCAATGTCACGCGCCTGCTCGACGATCTGGGCCAGGGGGAGTTCCGCCTGAGACAGAAGCTGGCCGACGAGGCCTTCTTGCTCGGGGGTATAACCTTTTCGGTATATTCGGACAACCTCGGCGTCGAGAAGATCTTTCCCTTTGACATGATACCGCGCGTAGTATCAAGCAACGACTGGCAAAAGGTCGAACGCGGGCTGATCCAGAGGATTCAAGCCCTGAACATTTTCCTCAAGGACATCTATCACGATCGGAATATTCTCAAAGACAAGAAAGTTCCTTCCTACATTGTCGAGGGATCGAGCGGCTATATCCCCGAAGTGCAAGGTTTGATGCCCATCGGCGGCGTCTATGTCCACATCGCCGGCATCGACCTGGTGCGCGGTCCGGACGGCGAGTTCGTGGTTCTCGAGGACAACCTCCGGACCCCCTCCGGAGTCTCCTACGTGCTCGAGAACCGGGCAATAATGAAAAGGGTTTTTCCCAGGGTTTTCGCCCGCGCCCGGGTTCGCTCCGTGGAAGAATACCCGCACTGGCTCCGGGACGCGCTCACCGAGCTCTCTCCGGTGGACCCGGACGGCACCAGGATGGTGGTGCTCACCCCGGGACCTTACAACTCCGCATATTTCGAGCACAGCTTCCTGGCTCGCAAAATGGGGGTCGATCTGGTGCAGGGGACCGATCTGTTCGTCCACAACCAGAAAGTGTATGTCAAAACCACCAGGGGGCCGAGCCGGGTCCACGTCATCTACCGGCGCATCGACGACGGTTTCATCGATCCACTGGTTTTCCGCAAAGACAGCCTCCTGGGCGTGCCCGGCATATTCGAGGCGTACAGGGCCGGCAACGTCACCCTGGCCAACGCCATCGGTAACGGCGTCGCCGACGACAAGGCAGTCTATCCCTTCGTGCCCGATATGATTCGCTATTACCTGAATGAGGACCCGATTCTCGGTCAGGTGCCCACCTATATCTGCGGGCGCGACGACGAATGCCGGTATGTGGTCGATAACATAAAGGATCTGGTGGTCAAAGCCGTGGACGCATCCGGCGGCTACGGCATGCTCATCGGACCGCGATCGAACAAGAAAGAGCGCGAGGATTTCGCCCGGCAGATCAAGGACAATCCCCGGGGCTATATCGCTCAGCCCCTTGTAGAGCTCTCCACCTGCCCGACCTGGACCAAATCGGGAACAGCACCGCGCCGGGTGGACCTGCGTCCTTATATCATCAGCGGTCAGACCACTCGTGTGCTGCCCGGCGGGCTCACCAGAGTAGCCCTGGCACCCAATTCCTATGTCGTTAACTCGAGCCAGGGCGGCGGGTCCAAAGACACCTGGATCCTTGAAGGAGGAGAGCCATGATCTCACGGGTAGCCGAAAGCTGCTTCTGGATGCTGCGCCAGCTCGAGCGCGCCGAGAGCACCGCCCATCTGCTTCAGGTGAATCGCTCTTTCATCCTCGACGTCAATCTGCCCGCCATCGAGCGCTGGTACCCTCTCATTATCGTCGCCGGCGAGCGCGAGGCCTTCAGCGAGCGTTTCGAAGAGAGCGAGCGCCGGGACGGCGAGACCGTACAGCGCTATCTGACCTGGGACAGGGACAACCAGGTCTCGATCCGCAATTCGCTTTTCTGGGCACGAGAGAACGCCCGCACCATCCGCGAGGTCATAAGCCTGGAGATGTGGGAAACGATAAACGCCCTCTGGCACTGGCTATCTTCGGGGCAGGGCAAGCGCCTCTATAAGAGCGACAGGGATCGTTTCTACAAGACGATCATCACCGAGATCAATGCCATTCACGGTGTCGCCTACAACACTCAGTCCCACGAGACCCCCTTCGACTTCATGCAGCTCGGCATGCAGCTCGAGCGCGCCGGACAGATAGCCCGCATCCTCGACGTCAAGTATCATGCCATCGGGCCTACTCGCATGGATATCGAGAGTCCCATCGAAGTGGCTCAGTGGCTGGCGCTTCTGCGCTCCTGCTCGGCTCAGGACGCATTTCTGAAACGCTCCAGGCACGGTATCACAGGTCCCGCCGTCTTCGACTTTCTGGTGCGCAACCGGCATTTTCCCCGTTCGGTCCTCTATTGCCTGGAACGAGCCGACAAATTCATGCGCCGGATAAGACCGCACCACGATCCTGACGATAGCTTCAAGTCACGCCAGGCTCTGAACAAAGTAATCAGATATATCAACAGCACCAGCACCCAGGAGACCCTGGAGAAGGGCATCCACAACGAGCTCACTTATATAGTCGACTCCATGAGCGATGTCTGCGGTATCGTCCATAGCGACTTCTTCGATCCCGAGATTCCCTCGGAGATAATGGAAGTGGAAGAGCCCAGCCTCTATCTGCGTTGAATGAGAGACCTGGTCAAAGACTCGAAATTCCTCTCCCTGATTCTCCGGCACAAGCCCGAGACGATAGGTATTCGCCTGGACGATTCGGGCTGGGTGGAGATCGACAACCTGCTCGAGGCTCTTGCCCGTCACAAGCGTCCTCTCACCAGGGAGAAGCTCATGGAGATCGTCGCGACCAACGACAAAAAACGCTTCGCTATAAGCGCGGACGGCAAACGTATCCGGGCTAGCCAGGGGCACAGCCTGGATATCGCCCTGGGATACGCGCCCTGCGTCCCACCGGCGGTGCTCTATCACGGGACAGCCAGCCGCTTTCGGCAATCCATCGAGGATCGGGGGCTGCTCAAAGGAGACCGCCACCACGTCCATATGACGTCATCAGTTGATACCGCCCGTGCTGTCGGCAGCCGTCACGGCAAGCCCGTGATCCTGAGCATCGACGCCGGGGCGATGCACAGGGATGGCTATGAGTTCTTCCTGAGCGACAATGGAGTCTGGCTGACGGATCACGTTCCAGCAAGCTATATAGACTTCGGATAAAGCCGAAACCAGTAAAGCCGAAGGAGCCGGTAAACCCGAACGGGCCACGAGCGACACCTATTAACCAGGTAGAGGGTCCAACGAATCAGTCCATATTGGCAATTTGCTTGTATGTTTCCTGGCTTCGCTACTGGGCATTTGTTGCAGTTTTCAAGCGCGGCATATATTGCATCAAAGAGGAGAGAATCTGAGAAATATATGCCGCATCCCTGAGTTTTGCTGCTGGCAGGTCTCTTGATGGTTGGAGAAGGATCGATCTAGTCGTAGAAATGAAGCTCATTAACGGCTTTCGACACATCAGGAGAAACGCTAATCAGTCGCCAATCAAGCGCCAATCAAGCGCTAATCAAGCGCTAATCAATTCGGGGGATTGAGCTTTCGCGTGACTCCATCTTCCATGCTCATCTCTCGTGGTCTGATTAGAGGTCTCGATCTAATAACCACGAAAAGGACTTTCAGGCAGAGAAGCAATGGTCCTCTGGATAGCGCGATCTCCGATAACAGTCAAAAGTGCTTTTTGAGCCTGTCATATGTGGCCATCAAATCCTCGGGCACTATGCGGGTCTCGCCGATCACGGTCATGAAACCGGCATCGCCGCTCCAGCGCGGCACGATATGCAGATGCACATGACCGGCCACACCGGCGCCGGCACACTTGCCCATATTCCAGCCGATATTGAAGCCGTCCGGATTGTACTCGCCCTCGAGCACCCCCTGGACTGTCTTGGCCAGTTTCATCATCTCGGCGGTAGCGTCGTCGTCGAGCGCCTTCAGATCGGGCTCGTGCGCGAAAGGCACCACCATCAGATGACCGTTGCTGTATGGAAAGAGATTCATGATCACATAGTTGAGACTGCCCCGATGGAGAATGAGAGTCTCGCGATCGTCGCCATGCTCCGGCAAAGAGCAGAATATGCAGCCCACAGGCCGCTCTTCGCCGACGATATAGCTGTAGCGCCAGGGTGTCCAGAGAATTTCCATCGCGGTCTTCTTCCCTCAGTCTTTGATATAACGACGCAAATCGAGTGTAATCGGATGCTCGGGATAAGGCTCGGCGCTCTGGTAGTCCACCGGCCAGGGAGTGTGGTCACCCGGTGAAAAACGGCTGGCCGTCCGGGCTCGAGCCTCCAGCCTGGTAAGCGGCATCTCCTCGTAATAACGTCCCTCGGGATGCACCACATAATACTGGCAGGCACCCAGAGACCGCCGCGACCAGGTATCCACGAGCTCGAACTTGAGAGGATGGTGCACATTGATGTTGGGCTGCAGGCAGGCTGGCGGACGCCAGGCCCGAAAGCGCACACCGGCTATGTACTCACCGGCGGTGGCGGTGCGGCTCATCGGGATCTCCACACCATTGACGATGGCGACATGACGATTGTCGATCCAGTTGGTGACTCGCACTTGAATGCGCTCCATGGACGAGTCCACCGGGCGAGAGAGATTGGCCATGCCGGGGATCTCGGTGAGCACGTGCCAGGGCTCGTGGGCGACCCTGAGCTCGAGACCCACCTGCTCGGCCTGCAACCTGCCCACCACCGGGAAGCGAAACTCGAGCATCGGCCGGAACCATTCCAGCTCGAGCTCGAGACCCCGGCTTCTCAGATCGCTCAGGACGTCCCGGAGGTCATCGTAGAGATAATGCGGGAGCATGAACTTATCGTGCAGAGCAGTACCCCAGCGGATAGGCTTGCCGGTGAAAGGGCGCTCGGCGAACATGGCCACCAGGGCTCTCAAAAGGAGCATCTCCACCACCGCCATCCGGTAATGGAAAGGCATCTCGAAAGCGCGAAACTCGATGATCCCGAGCCTCCCGGTGGCGATATCGGGGTTGTAGAGCTTGTCTATGCAGATCTCCGCCCGGTGCGTGTTGCCGGTCATGTCGGCGAGAATATGCCTGAGCAGCCGGTCCGCTGTCCAGGGCGGTGCCGCCTCCCCGGGAGCGGGAAACTGCTGGAGAGCCAGCTCCAGCTCGTAGAGACTGTCGAGGCGAGCCTCGTCTATACGAGGGGCCTGGGAGCAGGGACCGACGAAAAGCCCGGTGAAAAGATAGGACAGGCTTGGATGATTCTGGAAATAGCGCACGATACTGGCAAGCAGATGAGGCTCTTTGATAAAGGGGCTCTGAAGCGGTGTCGGTCCACCCAGGGTAATATGATGCCCACCGCCTGTTCCGATTATGCGGCCGTCGAGCTGGTATTTCTCAGTGGCCAGACCTGATGTCGAAGCAGTCTCGGCGACAAGGGCCAGGGAACGGGCATATTCCCTGAGACTGTGGCAGACAGGCATATTAACCTCCACCACGCCGGGATCCGGGGTGACACTCAGACTGCGCAAACGCGGATCAGGATCCGGAGGATAACCTTCGATGCGGACCTTTATGCCTGACTCCGCCGCCACATCCTCCACCAGACCCATGAGCTCGAGATAGTCGTCGACGCTGCCCAGGGGCGGCACGAAGATGCCGACGCCTTCGGACCGGGGCTCCAGACAGAGCGCCGTCCTCGGGGGCTCCGGATGGGCCTCGAGACTCTTGAGTGCCGCACCGGTAGTGGTGCCAGTTCTTCGCTTGCTCGGGAGCTTGCCGGTTACCAGGGAAGGATCGCTCGGAAAAACCGCCTCGGCGTTGCTCAAGATGCGATCGAGTGGCAGGCGCAGACCCATCGGGCTGTCGCCGGGAACAAGATACATCTTCTGCCGCCGGAAAGACCAGCCCCCGGAGATCCAGCCTCTCTCGCCCCGGGCAAGGGGCAGGCAATAGCCGACCACGGTGCCGACACCGCCTTCGAGAACTCTGGCGAGTCGCCGTCTCTCCTCTTTGTTGGTGAGATCACCGCTTTTGAGAAGCTCCTCGAGCTCGGCATCTTCAGGAAGATTCGCCTCGGCGATGGCCAGAGAGCAGGGATCTTCATAACCGGCGATTAAATGCTCGTCCACCCCCAGGCGCCGGCAGAGCAGGCGGCCGAATTCCCGGCAGCTCTCGAGCTTATCTGCTGAGTTGGGGCCGGAATTCGGACTGGAATCTGCCAGGCTCCAGTCGATCAGATCCTGATTCATCCAGATCGGCTCGCCGTCCTGTCTCCAGACAAGGGTGAGAGCCCAGCGCGGAGCGCTCTCTCCCGGATAGATCTTGCCTGTTCCCACCACCGGCAGGACGCCCTCTCCAAAACATCTGGACAGACCGGCGAACATATCGGCGGCCTTCTCCCACTTGGACTGACCGAGAGCCGCTATCGACCACTCGGGAGCCGGGGACATATCGTCGGTGGTCCAGGTGGGCTCGGCACCGCAGGTGAGGTTCACCCAGAGACCCTGAAGCTTGCCGTCGGCGACGGCGCCGGCCTCGAGAATACGCTTCCAATCGGAGTCGGTGTAAGGCCGCTCCGGCTCCACCTCGGAGCCCAGACGCACAGCCTCCGAGAAAACCTCGAACCGGGAAGCCGCACTGCTGGCGGTGCCGGTCACGGCGGCGGCGTGCTCGGGGTTGACGGCGCAGGCCAGGGGAATATGCCCTTCTCCGCAAAAGAGACCACTGGTGCCATCAAGCCCTACCCAGCCGGCACCGGGAATATAGACTTCCGCCCAGGCGTGCAGATCCAGGCTCACCGGCGAAGAATCGCCCTCACCGGACTGAATCAGGTAGCCGCTGGCGAATCGAGCCGCCAGACCTATGCTTCGCAAAGTATCGATAAGCAAGACAGCCGAGTCCCGGCAGCTTCCCTGCCCGCTCTCGAGAGTTTCGCGGCTCTTCTTTATCCCTTCCTCTTCCCTGACTACATAAGCGATCTTCTCGCAGACGCTGCGGTTTAGTCCCACCAGATACTCGACAAGGTTGCCCTCGGGCGGATGGGCCCGGACGAATTCGGCAAGCACATCGCAGGCGGGCGGGGGAACGAGAAAGGGAGAAAGCTCCTCGGCAAGGCTCTCGGAATACTCGAAAGGCAACTCCTGGCAATAATCTTCTACGAAAAAATCGAAAGGATTGACCGGGGTGGTCTCCACGGTAGCGTCAACAAGAACCGAAAACTCGTTAGCCTTCAAGTCTTGAGGGAAGGAGACCCGGGCGACCCGATTGCTCCAGGGATCGTAATGCCAGCGAATCTGCGATTCGGGCTCCACGCTCAGGCTATATGAGAGGATCTCGGCACGAGCATGCACGGCGGGACGCAGCCGGATCAGATGAGGACCCAGGCTGACTGGCTCATCATAGATATATCTGGTTCTGTGTTGAATGCGATACTGCATGGAATAATGAGGGGAGTGGTTGCGAACTTGTCCTGGAGTCCCATAAGTTTAGTATATGCACAGCGAAATCCTAGGAATGTCCTTCGATAGCCCGGCGTCGCCATCCATTACGCTCACCGGGCATATGGAGGACGAAGTCCCGCTTTCGGGCTGGGGCTTCGGCTGGTATCCGGGCGACGACGGTGCCGGGGTTGTCATCAAGAATCCCCGGTCCATGAGAGAATCGGTGATGACAAGGGTGCTCAGGGACTGGGATCGTTTTCGCTCGAGTACTTTCGTCTGTCATATCCTCGGCGCTGCAAAGAGGGTTTCCCAGCAGGATACCCTCCCTTTTCTCATTCGCTATGCCAATCGTCATTTCATCTTCACTCATAACGGCAAGCTGTCAAGACACATACTCACAGAGCTTTCTCTGGGCGAAGAGCCGCTTTACGAGCCGGTAGGCCGTACCGATTCCGAGCACGCCTTCTGCTGGCTGCTCGCGCAGTTGCGCGCCAGCAAGGCCCGCAGCCTCGGGAAAGCCGACCGGGAGCTTCTGCACGGTCTTTTCAAGACACTGAACCGTTACGGCACCGCCAATTTCCTGATCACCGACGGTCAGGTGCTGGTGGTCTACAATGACGCCAGGGGTGGCGGAAAAGGCTTTCACTATGCGCGGCGCAAGCCCCCTCACAAGGAGACTCTATTACGCAACGATCTGCTCGAGCTGGACTTCGGCGATCCTCATGACCACAGCCACTCCATGCTCCTCTTCAGCACCACTCCCCTCTCGGATGGAGACTGGAAACCGTTGCAGCCCGGCGAGATGATCGTCGCCCGTCTCGGCAAGATCATCTGGACGAGCCACAAGCCTCATATGGAGTCCACCGGCAATTTCGAGACGGTCCACCCGCAAGAAGCCTCACCGGCTGTGCCGGTGCCCGACTCCAGGCATCAGAGCCAGCAAGCTTTTCTTCCCGGACCGAGCTCGGTAATGGCGGACAATCAGGAACCTCTGCAGATACAATCTCAGAGTCTTCAATCCAGCATGAACCAGGGCAGTGTCGATGATCCCGCCAACTGCTCGAGCCTGGCGGATGTCACTCACAGTCTCACCACTTATGCAGACGCTACTCCTGTGGTGCAGCCGGTCGAAACCGTGGATGTCTCGAGCAGGATCAAAGCCCATGTGCTCTCGGTGGTGCACGAGACGGTCTACGAGTATGAGGAGCCGGTGGAATACAGTACCCACAGGCTGCATCTCTATCCGGTGCACGACAGCCGCCAGCAAGTGCTCTCCGCTCGCATCGATATCTCGCCCCGGGCCGAGACGAGAGAGTTCGAAGATGTTTTCGGCAACCGCACAGTCGATCTGAAGATCGAGCAGAGCTATCGCCGCCTGGTCATTCGCTCGACAGCACGGGTGGTGGCACATCCGCCGCCCCATCTGCGCTCGACCAGCGAGCGCATGACCGTTCCTCTTGTCTGGATGCCCTGGCAGCGCCAGATGATGCTCCCTTATCTGCTCCCCCCGGAACTTCCCGAAAGCGAGCTGCGCACCCTCACCGACTATGCCATGGGCTTCGTCAAGAGAGAGGACTATGACCTGCTCGAAGCCCTCATCGAGATGAACCGCACCATATTCACGGACTTCGAATATGTCACCGGCTCCACCAACCTGCAAACGACCCCCTTCGAGGTCCTGGTCAAACGCAAAGGAGTCTGCCAGGACTTCGCCAACCTGCTCATCTGCATGGCCAGGCTCCTGGGTATTCCGGCTCGCTACCGCGTTGGCTATATCAACACCGGCGCCGACTACGAGAACAAGATCCAGTCCGAGGCTTCTCACGCCTGGGCGGAGCTCTATCTGCCCTGGTGCGGCTGGTACGGTTTCGATCCCACCAATGGTTGTCTGGCCGGTCAGGACCATATAAGGGTGGCTGCCGGCCGCAATTATAGAGACGCCTCCCCCACCTCAGGCACCATATACAAAGGCGGCGGCGGCGAGCGCCTTTCGGTAAGCGTCCGGGTGAAAGTCGAATAGGAGAAAGCCCATGCTCAAACTCTATCTCCTCCGGCATGCTAAATCGAGCTGGGATGACCTGAACCAGGCCGATTTCGACCGCCCCCTGAACAAGCGAGGCAAGCAGGCGGCCCCTGTCATGGGATCGGTGCTCAAGAAGAAAGGAATAAAGCCTGATCTTATATTGTGCTCCCCGGCCCGGCGCACCAGGGAGACCCTGGACCTGGTGCTGAGCGCCGCCCGGCTCAAGAGCCCGGTCTCTTTCGAGGAGCATATTTACGAAGCCTCCCTGGGAGAGCTGCGCCGCCTGCTCCGCGGGCAGAAAGAGGACAGGCAGAGCATTCTGCTCATCGGCCACAATCCGGGAATGGCCAATCTGCTTTCGGACCTCACCGGGGAATACGAGCACTTCCCGACCGCGGCTCTGGCATCCATCAGTCTCGGCATCGAGAGCTGGCGCGATCTCGAGCCCGGAACAGGCTCTCTCGACTGGATACTGCGCCCCAAAGAGCTTCCCGACTGATCCAGAATCAGGGAAAACCCTATCGCTGACGGCGATGCTTTGACCTAAGCTGGAGTCACCACGAATCAGTTCGATTTCGATTTTCGGCATCCGGCGCAGGCAAGGCCCAGAAATGTGCCACTACTAGTGGTTGCCTGCCGGACGATCTTCTTTCTATCCAGGCGCGTCGCCCCGCGCACCGGATGCCGATTTTACTACTCTCTCCACATTCACTGGAGGACTACCATGAAAGACAATGCAATGCTCCCCGTACAAGAGGAGCAAGCGGAAACGCACGACAATTACCCGGACGAGAGCTTCGAATCTCAGGAGGACTTCGGCTTCAAGCTCAAGCCCGACTCCCTCTTCCATGACTGGCAGGGACAATCGGTGATGGTATTCGGCGTACTCTTGCCGGCCCTGATGATCGGCTGCGCTGCATTCACCCTCTATGACCGGATCACGCTTCTCCTTCTCAAGCAGCCTCTGGAGACTATTGTCGAGCTCGCCCTGGTCCTTTCTGTGCCTGCCGGCAATTTCATCGTCTGGCGTGCGCTCTGCAAGGGCGACTGCCGATCCACAATCAAGCGAGGCATTCTCAATGGAGTCGCTGCAGCCAGCGCCGCCATCATCACTCTCATAAGCGGCATCGCCGCAGCGCTGCATTACCCGACCCTCTCCGGCGATGGCACCGGACATGGTGCAGAGTTCACCTTGATCAGCCTGGTCTCCCTTGGCGCCCTGGCATCAGCGCTCTACCTCGCCCACAGGGTGAGACAGACCCGGGTCATAAGGAGCAGCCAGATCCGCGCCATGGTTTATGCAACCATCGGAGCGGTCGTCGCCCTGAGCGCCTTCATCGCCAGCGAGGCCCGCTCGACAGTGATCAGAATCGCGGAATTAATGGCTGTCTCCGAATCGCAAGACGAGAAAGACCGGGGACTGGACCTTCTGCGCTCTCTCAACGCCCGGCGGGACATCTCCATGGAGTGCGCCAGCCCCAGAGCCGGCGGGCTGGCGGGCATGTTCGCCAGAATCGACAATGTCTCGCTCAGGCAGCTCTTCTTCTGCGTCACAGGAGAGCCCTTCCGGGACGACAAGTCGGCGAACTTCGCCTCCATGCCCGACGAGTATCTCCAGAAACATGTCGTGGGCGCTCCGGTAGAAGGGCTCTCCCTGCACCGCTCCAAGATGCATGGCTATGTCAATCCCGGGACCCTGACGAGCACCATCTACTGGACTTTCGTATTCAAGAACAAATCCTATGAGCCCGTCGAGGCAAGAGCCGAGCTCGGACTCCCGGAAGGAAGCGCCATCTCGGGAATGACCATGTGGCGGGGAGGCAGTCCCATGGAGACCGTCTTCGCCCCCTCGGGCGATCCGTCCAATGCCGCTGCCACTCACTGGACCAATGTCGGTCATGACGCCCCCGCCATCGTCACCGATCTCGGTCGCGACCGGGTGCTCCTGCACTGCTACCCGGTGCCCGCTCAGGGACAGCTCAAGATGGCGGTGGCTATCACCGTGCCCATGAGCCTTGAGACCCTCGAGCGCGCCTCTCTCCCACTGCCTCGTTTCATCGACACCAATTTTTCCCTGAAGGGCAAGCACCAGATCCGCATGGTCGCCGACCAGGAGATCGGGCTCGCCAGCAAGAGCATGACAGCAAGCCGCACCCCCGCGGGCAAATATGTGGTGGCCGGCAATCTCGATAGTGATACTCTAAGCGGTATCAGCCGGTCCCTTTCGGTGAGCCGCCAGGCGACCCTGGGTCCGGTTGCGGTCAGGGACGAATTTTCCGAATCGCCCCGCTATATCACCCAGACCATCAGGAAAATCCCTGCAGTCGCTCCCCGGCATCTCGTGGTGGTAATGGATGGGTCGATGAGCCTGAAGCCCTATGTTGACGATCTCAAAGAGGCCCTGTCCCGATCGGCTAAATCAATACCCACCTCTTTCATACTTGCCCGGAACAGCGAGGAGCCGCCGGCAGCAGTGAGCCTGGAGAAAGCCCTGAAGACCCTCAAATCCGGAGACTTCGAAGGCGGTCAGGACAACCTGGAGTCCCTCGTGAAAGCCACCGAGCTGGCGGGCGAAGAGCCCGGCGGCGCCGTCCTCTGGATTCACGGGCCGCAACCGAGCTTCAACAAAGAGATCTATATCGTCAGCCCGGCAAGCGCCAGGCCGAGCTTCTATGAGCTCGCCCTGGACAACGGGGTCATGGATCCCTCCGAGTTCTTCAAGCACCACAGCGAAATCGGACCTTTCCAGCCCATCGCCAGAAGCGGCTCCGCAGCGGACAAGCTCAACGGCTTCCTTTCCCAGTGGAAGCCCGGGGGCTGCAAATATCAGGTGGAGTACGCGGTCTCCGACAGGGCACCGGCCCTTGCCCTCACCACCGGGGACCAGGCCCGGGAAATCGCCGCACTGTTCGCCCGGGAGACATGCGCCCTGGCCCTTTCCAGGGGCGATGCCGCAGGTGCTACCAGGGAGGCTGTCTATCATCGTATAGTCACCCCGGTGAGCCTGGCATCCACCCGCTTCGTGTCCCAGGCAAGCACTCTGGGCAACAGCATGCACAACCAGTCGGTACATATCGTGAACGGCGCGGATAAAAGTGCTGCCACAGCCGAGAACGCATCCGAGGGCGAGGACCTGTACTTTATGGGCTCCGCCCCCACATTGCAGGGCGCCACCAACGGCACTATCGGTCCCCAGAGCACCGACGCCGTCATGGGCGTGAACACGGCCGGAACGGTAAGGATCAATAATCTCGCCAATCTCGAAGCGATGCTCAATCTCTTCGCCAACGGAATCCAGATCCTCGGCATTCTGGGCGGTGTCGCCCTGATGGCTTCCGGTATTCTCGACCGGGCCATGGAGAAATGGAGCACCAGCCGCCTGGCTTGCGGATTGCTGATGATCCTGGCCGGTCTTGCCAGCCCGGGAGTGATCAGCTATTTCGTCAGCTCCGCCAGAGACGCGAATCTGTTCAGTTGAAAAGTTGAAAAGCTGAACAGCTTGAATCGCAGAGCAGAGACCCCGGCTCGCCGGGGTCTTTTGCCTTGCCGGGTTGTTCTTACGAAGTGTAACAAGGCGACAAGAGAGCGCCTTTCGGGAACATAACCAGGTGCATGTCACACAAGGGTACACTTCGACCCCGTTGCCAGCGTCCCATCGCCGCTATGAGTGGACTCTGCCTCCATCCGACCGTACCTGCTAACATTGTCTGCCTGTTACTATCTCGAGGCAGAAACGCAAAAATGTACGCAGTTCTCTACCGCTGGCGGCTCAAATCCGGTCATGAATCGAGTTTCGAGACAGCCTGGGCGGACCGCACCCAAGAGATCAAGAAGGAGCACGGCGCTCTGGGCTCGCGCCTCCACAGAGCCGACGACGGCTCTTACATCGCCTATGCCCAGTGGCCCAGCCGGGAAGCCTGGGAGCAAGCCTCTTCTACAGCCGGTGCCAACAGCCCTTCCAGCCTGACCATGAAAGAAGCCACCCAGAGCTTCGAGATCGTCGCCCGGCTGGATGTCATAAAGGATCTCCTGGTGGAGGCGAGCAAGATATGAAAACGGCGGTGGTCACAGGCGCCAGCCGGGGCATTGGCAGGGCGGTTGCCGCCGGTCTGGCGGAGGACGGCTACAGCCTCGCCCTGAGCGCCAGGGGCAGGGAAGATCTGGAAAAAGCCCGGGACGAGATCCTTTCTGCCTCGCCTTCCGTCGAGGTGGCTGTCTATCCGGTGGATCTCAAGGACAGCCGGAATGTCTCGGACATGGTGGATGATGTCGTGAAACGCTTCGGACGCATCGATCTCCTTTTCAACAATGCCGGCATCTTTCACGGAGGCACCGTCGACCTTCCTTTCGAGCAGTTCGAGGAGATGATCGATATCAATCTCAAAGCGGCTTTCCGCGTCCTGCAAAAGACCGTCCCGGTGATGAGAAAACAGAAATCGGGGAGAATCATCAATCTCTCCTCGCGCTCGGGAAAGATCGCCAAGCCGACATCCGGCGCCTATGCAGCATCGAAATTCGGACTGGTCGGCCTGAGCGAGGCCCTCTACAGAGAAGTCACCGCTGACGGTATCAGAGTCACCGCCCTCTGCCCGGGCTGGGTGGACACCGACATGGCCGCCATGTCAGGTCTGCCGCCGGAGGAGATGGTCCAGACCGCGGACATAGTGGCTACGGTGCGATGGCTCGCCAATCTATCGCCGGCCGCCTGCGTCAAGGATCTTGTCATCGAGTCTTTCAGGCAGGTCTGACTCTCAGCTTGCTTTTTCTTCCGACTTCTTGAAGACATATCTGCCGATCAGATAATCGGCGGATATCTTGCCGGGCCCGAAAGCCAGGACCATAAGCGCCGTGAGCAGGAAGAAAAAGGGATCGGCGCTGAGAAAAGGTCCGGGGTCAGAGAAGATATTCAAGACCTTGACCCGATCGTCGGCAACACTGAGATAAGCCACCGTCATCATCACCGTAAGAAAGGCACCCACCGGACGTCCGGCAAGTCCGAGAATGAGGAGCGCTCCGCCTCCAAGCTCGCCGCAGCCGACGAACCAGGCATTGAGCTCGGGAAGCGGAACGCCTATAGAAGTGAAAAAGGCCACGGTCTTGTCGTGATGCTCGAGCTTGCCCATTCCGGTACCGATGAATTCCAGACCCCAGTGCAGGCGAAATACCAGGAGCAGAGCCTGGGCGAAAAAAAGATCCCCCGCCTCGACAAGAAGCCCGTAAAGCTTTTCAGCCAGTTTCACGACAGGATTGTCCACGTTTCACCTCTGGTAATGACTTGCATATTCTAGAATAAAGATATGACAACCGCCATCTCCAGACAGAGGAAATGCCCGGCCTGCAACAGGGTATACCAGGCACCACTGGTAGTTTGCCCGAAAGACAGGACGATGCTCTTGAGCCGTTTGGAGCCGTCCTCCGGCTTCGACTGCTGGCTCGAGGACGCCGGGATGTTCACCTGGCGCATATGCGAGCATTGCAAGCGCTGCTTCGATGAAGAGAAGCACGTCGTCTGTCCGGAAGACGGCACCAGGCTGACGCCCTATCCGGTCACCATAAGAGAGGGACCGCTCCTGGAAGACCGCTTCCGGCTCCTGGGCTTGCTCGGCAAAAACTATCTTTTTGCCGTTTATCTCGCCAGAGACATCGAGAAAAGCGCCCCGGTGGTGGTGAAGATAATGGCCCGGACTCATTATCAGGACGAGCGCACTCTCTCTCGTATTCTCAGGATGGCCAGACAGGCCCTCTGCCTGAGACACCCCAATATCATCACCCGGCACAGTGTCAATGTCACCGGGGAAGGGCATCTCTATTTCGTCGACGAATATCTGGAATGCCGATCTCTGGAGCATGAGCTGAGACAGAAGCGGTTCATAGAATTGCCCTCATTTCTCTCGATGTTCAGGGGAATCGCCCGGGCTCTCGATCATGCTCATACGAACCAGGCATTTCACGGCGCCCTTACCTGCGCCAATCTCTATCTGGTCGAGACGGACATGAAAGTCGGCAATTTCGGAGTGGCGGAGAGACTCTTCCGCAACCTCGAGTGGAACGAGCCCAGCTCCGAAACACGAACCGCCAACGTCTACGGCGAGGTGGAGAGCATGTGCCCGGAATTCGCCCGGGGCCAGAGACCCGATGCCCTGAGCGATATCTACCAGCTCGGCTGCACCATGTACCAGGCTCTTACCGGTCAACCTCCTTTTACCCGGACTACTGCCATCGCCACCATCATGGCTCATATGGAGGACAGCCCCGATCCGATGCGCTGCCCCCAGGTAATGCCCGCGGGTCTGGAGACAATCATCCTCTCCTGCCTGGAGAAAGACCGGGACAAGCGATGCCAGACAGCTTCAGAGCTGCTTGCCCGACTCGAGGGAATTAGCTGACGAACTTTCGTGGTTTCCCCCTATGCCCGCCTGGTTGATCCATGTTTTCATAGACCCACTCGCTCAATTTGCAGACTGATCGAAAATTTCCTTTCCTCTTTCCCTCGAGGTAGCTCACTATGTCGTGCAGACCCAACTACGAATGTGATCCAGTCAGACAGGAAGCCCGCACTCTTGCTGATATGCTCGACACGGGCAGGCAGACCGGTGAGGTCGCCGACGCTCTGCGCGCCGACTCCTACGACATGTCCCCTCGTGACTTCAAGCGCCTGGTCACCGAGATAAGCCGCCATGACCGGCGCGACCGTGGAGACAATCTGGTGATAGACCGCGACGGCAACCTGATCATCGATAACGGACGCCAGGGCTACGTCGTGGCCACCCGGGACTTCGATACGCGCCAGCCTGAACAGCGGCAAAGCAGGGCTCGACATGAGCCTAATGGACAGTACGACCAGGGCGTTTATCCCGTGCGCGATCCTGTCCTGAACGGTGTCGTCCATGCCGGCATTGGCGCCGTGGTGGGTGCCGCCGTGAACGGCAGGAGAGGCGCCATCGCCGGTGGTGCCGGCGGTCTCGGCAACGTCGTCATTGACGGCATCAGCAGCCCGGAGAATCGCGATCCCGTAGCCGATGTGGTAGTGAAAGGCGCAGTCGGAGCCGGTATCGGCGCCATCATCGACGGCAAGGACGGTGCTGTGGCCGGCGGTCTGGGAAGCGTAGCCCCCAATATCATCGACCGCATCTTCAACGGTCAGAGAAGGCGCTGATCGATCCCGATCGATAAGGATTAATCAGCGGTTATCCGGAAGCACCCCATAAAAGACCGGGTCGACATTCTTCATGTCCTTGCCTGACTGAGGCGGATTGATGAAACTGGCCAGGGAGTCGCCGAAGTCGAAAACATCGGCGGAGCCGAAATAGATTCCGCCTTCGGGACCGATGGCCGGGCTCGCCCAGTCGATCTGGTTGTCCACCTGGAACGACCAGACAACATCGAATGAGTCACCCACGAAGGCGAGACAGTAGACCCTTCCGCTGGTGGCTTTCGCCTTGAAGCCTTCCCGCTGCCCGCGCACACCGACAAAGAGCATACCCTCGGCGTCGATGGCAATGTCGGTGAGACCGCCCGTGCATGGGGGCACAGCCGAGACGGGGTCCCAGCTGGCAGTTACCCTGCCGGTCTCGGGATCGAGCCTGTGGAGCATACCGCCGGGGCCGTTGGAGGAGCGGATGATCGTGGTGGATATGAATACATCCTGGACCCGGGCGCTCTCACCCCGGCCTCCCTCTCTTTCGAGGAGCGAGACCCCGCCAGCCATATGGCTGCGCGGTTGATCCCCGTCTGTATGCACAGGACCCCAGAGCATCTCGCTGTGATCGCCGCGGTCGGCGAATGCCATGGCCACCGGCAACCAGAGCGAACCGAAGACAGCGCGCAGACCCATGCCGGCGATGAAAATCGTACCGTCAGTACCGACCGCCAGATCCTGCCCGCCCAGACGCTTGAGCTTCCTGTCCCATAGAAGCTTGCCTGTGGACCGCTCCACCGCTATGAGATCGCAGTCTTCCTTCTCGTCCAGAAGGGCGGTCACTGCATAGACCCGGGAACCATCAGGAGAGAGCGCCGGCGGCGCCGATATCGCGTTGCTCAGCCCCCCTTTCGCCGGATAACGCCAGAGGAGCTCGCCTTCTCGCGATACCGCATACAGTGCACTGGTCTCGTGCCTGATCCGGGCAGGCGGTCGCTTCTTGGGCGGCGCCGCGAAAGTGCCGAAAACAATGGTGCCGTCTTCAGTCACCAGGGGGCCCCCGACGATCTCGCCGCCGCCCTCCGGATCGGCAGGTCTCGCCGGGTCTGCGGTGCTGAATTTCCAGACGACTTTGCCTGTTTTCGGATCAAGAGCATAGAGCTTGCCGTCGCCCCTGCCGAAATAAATCACCCCAGTAAGGGGATCGACCGCCCCGGTCCCCTCCACTGTGCCGTTCAGCCAGCTCAGATGCAGGCCGGCCCCGGCATGGGCGTCCTGATCCGTGACCGGGCGCTTCTTATGAGGATAAGCATAGGGGGCGAGACCGGGGCTCACCGGCGACCAGAGCGGGCGGCCGGTGCCACGATTGAGCCCGATGATCTTGCCGTCGCTCTTGTCCCACGACTCCTTGTTCCGGCCGGCCCGGCGCAACCCCCCCCGGGTTCCGAAAAAGACCCCGTCTCGATTGACCGTGGGCTCCATATTGATGGCATAGCCGCCATCAGCCAGGTATTCCCAGACCCGCCTGGTCTCCCGGGCGCCCCTGACAGGCGATCGGCCGGTGCGCCGGGGATCGTGACCGCGCATATTCCAGGACCGCCAGTAATCTTTAGTGATGCCGGCACTCGCGCCGGACTCGGCCCGGACCGGATAGGCAGCCAGCAAAGTGAGCTCAGCCAGAACGAGACCGGTTATTAAAAGAATAGCTGTCAAGGAATTGAAAAGGCGCAACTACGAACACCCTGCTAGAACTTCACTCACATCATCTAATACCCGGTCAAGCCTGGCGCCCCTCGACTGGCCGGTCTGCCTGGAAAATATCTCTATCTCCCCGTTCTTTATTTTGCTCCCGACAGTAACCCGCACCGGAATCCCGGTCAGATCGCCATCATTGAACTTCACCCCGGCGCGCTCCTGCCGATCGTCCAGGAGGACCTGGAGACCGGCGTCCCTGAGCTGCCGGTAGATCGTCTCGGCTGCTCCGGCTATCGCATCGTCTCCGGAATTGACCGGGGTTACCAGAACCGCGAAAGGGGCCAGGGCGAGAGGCCATCTCACCCCCTTGCCGTCATGATGGCTCTCGATCACGCAAGCCATGAGACGCTCCACCCCGATTCCATAGCTGCCCATGAAGACAGCCTGCCTGGCGCCGCTCTCATCCGCCACGGCCACACCCAGGGCTTCGCTGTAGCGCTTGCCCAGCTGGAAGATATGACCCACCTCCACGGCTTTCTCGAGACTGAGAGAGCCGCCGCAACAGGCACAGGGATCACCATCCTCCACAAGACGGAAAGACCCGAAAGCGCTCGGATCGATATCACGCTCCACGCTCACCCCCCGCAAGTGGAAGCCGTCGGCATTGGCTCCGGTCTGCATCCGGCGCCTGCCCTGAAGAGCCCGGTCGGCGAGGATCCGGAGACTGGAAAGCCCGGCGGCGCTGTCTTTTACCGCCCCGAGAGAGCCGGGACCGGCCCCCATGAGGGCCCGGATAGCTCCTTCTTCCAGGGGCTCCACCTCGTCTGCTTCGATTTCGAGAAACGCAGACAGGGCAACCGGATTGAGCTCGTGATCCCCGCGCAGAAGTACCACCACCGGCGCGCTGCCGGCTTTCAGGAGAAGCGTCTTGATCTGCCTGTGCGCCGGGGCGCCTCCATCGAACTCGGCGAGCTGCTTGATCGTCTTGATACCGGTGGTGGCAAATCGCGTCACCGCCTCATCTCCATCGTCTTCGTCCATGGCGGGCACAGCCGATTCGGCCTTTTCCCGGTTGGCGGCATAGCCGCAGTCCGGGCAGCGGACTATGAGGTCCTCGCCGGCGGGCAGGGGACAGAGGAACTCCGCAGATTTCGCACCGCCCATGATACCGGAGTCAGCCTCCGCCACCACCACCTCCAGACCGCAACGCCTGAAAATTCTGTCATAGGCAAGACTGTGGATCTCATACGATCGCTGCATCCCCTCTTCGTTTCGATCGAAGGAGTAGGAGTCCTTCATGGTGAACTCCCTGACACGCAGGAGCCCACCCCGGGGGCGGGGCTCGTCGCGGAACTTGGTCTGGAACTGGTACCAGATCTGGGGGAGCTGCCTGTATGAGCTCAGATCCCGGGCCGCTATGGTGGCGAAGATCTCTTCGTGGGTGACCCCCAGAACCATCTCCTGTCTCTTGCGATCGCGAAGCCTGAACATGATCTCGCCCATGCCTTCGAGGCGACCGGACTGCTCGAAAATCTCGGCAGGACAAAGCGATGGCAGGAGAAACTCCTGACCCCCGAGGGCGTCCATCTCTTCTCTGATGATCGCGATAATCTTCTGCCGGACCCGCACAGCAAGGGGCAGAAGACTATAGACTCCGCTTCCAAGCGGTCTCATATAGCCACCGCGCAGCAGTAGCTTGTGGCTCACCGCCTCGACCCCCTGGGGGTCCTGCCTGGCGGTCGGTATGAATAGCTGACTCCATCTCATGATCTATCTCCTCGTAATGCCTCTTGAAAAAGAATCACCCCCTCTTGCGAAGGGGCTTGTGAGGATCGATCACGAATACGCGATAACCTCCGCCACCTTCACGAGAAGGGGACCGGCGGGCTGGGAGCGTAATCGAAACGAATCATGATTTCCAATTATGACCCCTGCCACGCTCCTGTCAATAATGCGTTAAACTAACGCGGGTCCGGAATGCGGAATCTTAACGATGAGCCTGGCTGAATCCAGAAAATCAGAGACCTTCGAGCTCCTGGAAGACCGCGACTTTCTCGATTATCTGAGCAAGAATTGCAGTGGCTTTTCCGCGGCCGGCGGTGCAGCCAGCCTCGAGGATCTCGGCGGCAACATGAACCGGGTAAGGCGGGTGAGTTACGAAACCGCCGACGGCAAGAAAGAATCCCTGATCATCAAGCATGTGCCCCGGGACGGGCATCTGGCTCGTTATCCGGCGATCAGATTCTGCCACCGCCGTCTCGACCACGAGCACGACTGGTACCGGTGGTGCCACCAGCTAGCCAGGCCGGCCGCGGCGGTGAAAGTGCCGGATATCATCCACTACGACCCGGAAAGACGGGTCCTGGTCATGGCGGATCTGGGCAGGGGCACCGCTTTCGACACCCTGCTCCGGAGCGCCAGGGATAAAAAGCCGCTCCTGGGCAATCTCGGCTCATTTCTGGGAAACGCTCACCGGGCCAGTCTCGCTTCGAGCGTGCCGCTGACAAGAGACAACGAGGCGGCCGGGCAGAATCGCCGTTATGTCTTCACCATGCACCTGGAGGAGCCCGATACGGTTACGAGGATCTGGCGCGACATTTATGGAGAGCACGGCAGAATACCGCTTGCTGACAGGCTGGCCACGAAAGACGAATATCTGGACAAATATGCCGGTCAGATCAGACCGGTTCTCGAAAGACTCGAAACTTCCTTCAAGACAGAAGGCAGGATCGTCTACACCCATGGCGACCTCCACACCCGCAGCATCATCGTCTCTCCGGGCGGCACAATCGGAATAATCGACGCAGAGCTGTCCGACTACGGCAACTCCTGTTTCGACCTGGGAATCTTCGGCGCCCATCTCTGGGCCCACTCGACAAGCCTGGGGATTGGCCGGAAGGAGGTCCTCGAAGACACTGCCTGTTTCCTGGGCGCTTATTTCCGTGACTTCGACCCCGGGGAGCCGGTGCCCGATCGCGGGCTCCTCGCTGATTTCGCGCAGCATGCCGGCGCCGAGATGCTCAGGAGACTCCTGGGACCGGCTGGATTCAACATTGATCTCAGCCGGGAGGCGTTCAGCGAGATGCTCATGATCGCCACCGACCTTCTGCTTGACGGCGATTATCTGGTGGCACGCCTGCGCGAATCGATCGAGGCTCTCTGATTGTGGCTACCTTCGCCGATATGGAGCCTGCCTCCCGCCGATTCATCGAGCGCTATCCATTTCCGGATCTGGGCATCCCGCCTTTCGCGCCTCTCCTAACCCCGCCGGAGAGAGCCCGGGTGGCCCTTATCACCACCGCCGGTCTTCATCTCGACTCGGACAGACCGTTCAGCAACTCTTTCTGGCTCAGCGACTGCTCTTTCCGGGTGATTCCGCAAGCTGATCTTCTTCTACATCCGGAGCGCCTCAGGGTGAGCCACACCAGCAAAGAGTTCGACCGGAGCGGCATCGACCGGGACATCAATGTAGTCTTTCCGATTACCAGATTGAAAGAGATGGCCGATGCCGGGATCATAGGCAGCGTCGCCCCCAGACATCTCAGCTTCATGGGCTCCCTGCCGCGCACAGGCGATCTGCGCAAACGCACCGCTAAAGAAGCGGCTCGGCTCCTGAAAGAGGACAGGGTCGACCTGGCGATCCTCACCCCTGTCTGACCGATGTGCAATCAGACCGCCGGTCTGATTGCCCGGGCTCTGGAAGAGGTCGGCATAACCACGGTAACCCTTTCCCTGCTGCAAGAAGTGACAAGCAAGATAAAACCGCCCCGGGTCCTCGAGATGCCGTTCGGATTCGGTCATCCTCTGGGCGAGCCCGGTGATCGAGAAGGTCAGACCCTGGTCCTCAAGACCTGTATCGATCTCGCCTGCCAGGCCCGGGAGCCGGGCACCACCTGGAATTTCGACCGGTGAGCCCGAAAAGCAGAAGCAGGGCGATCATCGACACCGATATCGCCGCGGGCATACCCGAAAGAGACATAGATGACGCCCTGGCCCTGGTCATGGCTGCCAATTCGCCGGCAATCGATCTGGCTGCCATCACTCTAACTTATGGCAATGACAGCCTGGACAATGTAGAGGCGGCAATGAAAGAGCTTGCCGGTCACATGGAGAAAGCCGGCAGGGCAATCCCTGAGGTTGGCAAAGGCGCTGCCGGGAGCGCCGACCGGGGGCTGGAGACCGCCGCCACCAGGCTCATGGCGAAGACCCTGGAAAGCGGACCGGCAACTATCCTGGCAATCGGTCCCCTCACCAATGTCGCCAGCCTGATCGAGGTAAGACCGGACCTCCTCGACAGAATCGAGGCAGTGGTGGCGGTGGCGGGCCGCAAGCCCGGGCAGCGCTTCCGCACCGGGGCGCATCCTCGCTCTCACCCCGATTTGAATTTCGAGCGCGACCCCGATGCTTTCCAGACGCTTCTGACAAGCGATATCCCCATAGTTCTGGCGCCTTTTGAAGTGTCGAGCAAAGTCTTTCTCGAAGGCGCCGATCTGGACCGGCTGGCGAGCAACAATACCCCGGTGGCCGCTTTTCTCGAGAGAGTCGGGCGCGACTGGCTGGCTTTCTGGGAATCGACTTTCAGCAGCCCTGAGGTTCCTGTGAAAGGCTTCAATCCTTTCGACACCCTGGCGGTGGCCTGGCTGACCGATAGAAAGCTTTTGCAATTCAGCCGGGTGAGCCTGGCAATCGAAGAAGACGACTATGACCTGAGCGAAACCCTCGTCCAGGGCACAGGCTCGGGCCGAAAGCTCTACCTTCACGCCAGACCGGCCGGGGAGGCGGCTAATGCCACCTATATCCACGATTTAGCCAGGAACGACTTCGTCACGAGGCTTTTAACGAGGCTTTTCTGACTTCTTCGCGAAAAATGCTCAAGATCTCGATCCTGGGTATATAACTCTCCAGTAATTCTGGATACCCACGGCCCCTCCGATGAGAAAAAGCTGGAAAAAACTGATTGAGTCAGGTCAGGAGGCTTTCGACAACGGTCAATACGACCTGGCTCGCAGCGATTTCGAGCAGGCTCTGGCAATCGCTGAAAAATCAGGCAAGAATGACAGCCGACTGGGCACGAGCCTGGATCACATGGGCAGGCTCGAAGAGAAGCTCGGTCGTTATCAGGAAGCCGAAGAGCTTTTCAAGAAAGCCCTGGCGATTCTCCAGGCGAACCTCGGGGACGAGCACCTCGATGTCGCCCAGACTCTCAACAATCTCGGCGCCCTCTATCATTCCATGGGCCAGTTCCGCCAGGCAGAAGAGCTCTATGAGCGATCCATAGCGATCTGCAAGAAAGAGCTCGGCGAGGACGACCCCCTGGTGGCGGTGGGCTATAACAACCTGGCTAATACTCTTGTGCGCCAGGGCAACTTCGAGAGAGCCGAGGAGCTGCTCGATCAGGCCCTTTCCATCAGGGAGCAGAGCTTCGGACCGCTTCATTCCCATGTCGCCCAGAGCCTCATCGACCTTGCCGGCTTATATGAAGAGCAGGGCAGCTTCGAGCGTTCCGAGAGCCTCTATCTCAATGCCCTTTCCATCAGGGAGAGCCTCCTGGGACCGGACCACCCCGATGTCGCCGAGATCCTGAACAACCTGGCGGGGCTCTATTACACCCAGGGTCGATACAACAAAGTCGAGCCTCTCCTCAAACGCTCCCTGTCCATATGGGAAAGAGCCTTCGGGAGCGAGCATCCTCTCCTTGCCACCAATCTCAATAATCTTTCCATCCTCTATCTGACCCTGGGCAAATTTGACAAAGCCGAGAAATATTGCATGAGAGCCCTGGAGATCAGAGAGAAAGTCCTCGATCCCATGCATCCGGAGCTGGCTATCAGCCTCAACAATCTCGCCTCGCTACGGCGCGAGCAGGGGCAGCTCGACGGCACCGAGCCCCTGATCAGGCGAGCCCTGGCCATCGAGGAGGAAAGCCTCGGCGCCGACCACCCCGAGGTTGCCACCACTTTGAACAATCTCGCCCTGCTCTATATCGAGCAAGATAAATATGCTGACGCCGAAGGGCTCTATCAGCGCTCCCTGGCTATTCTGGAAGGATCTTTCGGGGAGAATCATCCCCATGTTGCGGCCGTTCTCGATAATCAAGCCGAGCTCTATGAGCACCTCCGGCAGTACCAGAAAGCCGAGGAGCTCCACCGCCGAGCCCTGACAATAAGGGAAAGAGTATTCGGCGACGATCACCCTGACGTGGGCGAGAGCCTCAACAACCTGGCGGCATTTCATTTCAAGCACGGTCATGACGAAGAAGCCGACGGTCTCTACCGGCGCTCCCTGTCGATCTGGGAAGCGGCTTTCGGAGAAGAGCACCCCAAAGTGGCGGACGCCTGCAGCAACCTGGCGCTTCTTCTGGAGATGAACGAAGAGTACGAGGAATCGGAAAAATTCTACCGCCGGGCGATCACCATCCTGGAAACCTGCTTCGGTAGCGAGGATCCCCAGGTGGCTACCTGTCTGGAGAATTATGTCCAGCTCCTGCGCAAGACCGAGAGACACGAAGAAGCCGACGAGCTCTGCCAGCGCGTCGAGCGGATCAATGAATGCAACGGCAATTCATGAAAGAAGGCAGCCCGCTGGATTTTTGTCGGGCTGCCTCCGCTGCGTCAGGCGAAGCAATTTCTATTGCTTCACCTCGCTGGGATAATCGCCTATTTTTACCTCCGAGGCGATCAAAGAGCCGTTGCGGTTGAGCAACAGATTGATCTTCTCTCCTGGCTTGTGGTCTCGGACGATTGACTGGACTTGCTTGCCGTCCTTGATGGGCTTGCCGTTGATCCTGGTGATGACGTCACCCACGCGCAGGTCGGAGCCGGCCGCCGGGCCTTCCGGAGAGACCTTGGCTACCACCACTCCGGCGGTGTCGGCTGGGAGACCGAGAGAGCGAGCCATCTTCTCGTCCATGTTCTGCATATAGATCCCCAGATAAGGTCTGGCGATCTTGCCGTCTGAGAGCAGCTGCTCCACGACATTGCGAGCAACGTCTATGGGAATGGCGAAGCCGATATTCTGGGCATTGCCCTGCATCACCGTATTCAGGCCGATGATCTCGCCGTCTATATTCAGGAGAGGACCGCCCGAATTGCCGGGATTGATCGCAGCGTCTGTCTGGATGAGATCGACATTGGGACCGATATCGTTGAGGGAGCGCCCGAGAGCGCTGACGATCCCGAAAGTGACAGTATGATCCAGACCCAGCGGGTTGCCTATGGCGATGGCCCAGTCGCCGGGTCTCACCCGGTCGCTCTTGCCGAATTTGGCCACCGGCAGATTGCTGGCCTTCACCCGAACCAGGGCCAGGTCTGTGAAGGAATCGCGCCCCACAACCTCGCCTTTGAGCTTGCGGCCGTCCGGCAATGTCACCTGGATGTCCTCGGCGTCCTTGATGACATGGTTATTGGTGAGGATATAACCGTCAGCCCGGATGATCACACCGGAGCCGGCTCCGGTGAAAGAGCGGAATTGCTTCTTGCCCCGGGGCATCATCTTGAACGGCGAGATCTCGTCGCCGAAGAAGAACTCGAAGTGCCTGAAGGGCAGCGCATAATCTGCGTCGGGAATGGACGCCTGTGACTTGACATCGATATTCACCACGCTTTTGAGCGCCTCGTCGGCAATGTCCGAGATGACATTCTTGGTCAGGAATCCGGAAGGCACTCCCTTGCCATGGACCTTGCTGCTGACCGCGGGACTCTCATCGAGACTGCTGGCAATGCTCTTCGAGCCATACCACTGGCTGGCGAACCATCCGAACAGAGCCATGGCCAGGAGAGCCGATGTAAGCAGGAGCAGTTGAAAGGGATTGAGCCTGTGATTGTTCATTCTATACCTCCACTTCCTCGAACTCACGGTGGAGGCGACGCCGGCTTCGCGCCGCCTCCGGCGCATCTCAACCCTTGCGGACCGTGATCTTCTTAGCCTGCCGGACGCTCTCTCCGGCTTTCGGCATCTTTATAGTGAGCACGCCATTCTTGAAGCAGGCATCGACCTTATCGTCTTCGACTTCGCAGGGTAGCGGTATGGTCCGGCTGAAGCTGCCATAGTGACGCTCCATCCTGTACCAGCCCTTCTCGTCTGTCTTCGACTCCTGCTTCTTCTCGCCCGAGACGGTGAGGACATTGTCGGCAAGTGAGACCAGAACGTCCTCCTCCGAGATACCGGGAAGCTCGAGGGAGACGAGCAGCTCATTCTCGCTTTCCGAGACGTCCGCCCGGGGCATCAGGGGATCGAACGAGCCGCGAGCGAGGGTCGGTGTCAGGCCGAAGCTCCCGAAAAACTCGTCCTCGCCGGAGAAGAAGTTATCGAACAGCTTATTCATCTCGCTCTGCAACGAAAGCATGGGGTTGCTGTAGTCCTGGCCGCTCTTTCTTGCAGGTACGTTTTTTCTGGACCAGGGTACGAGATTATTGAATGCCATGGGAAAAGCACCTCCTTATTTAATCAGGGGGGAATAGTACCGGTTATGGTATCTAATTCAGTGCCGTTCTCTTTACTCGGAGCGCACCGAGATCTTTCTCGGTCTGGCGTTCTCGTGCTTGGGCAGAGTCAGCCTCAGCACTCCGTCTTTCATGACGGCGTCGGCTCGCTCCAGATCGACTTCCTCGGAGAGCCTGAACATTCTCCGGTAGTTGCCGTTGGGAGCCTCGCTGCGGACCAGCCTGTAGCCCTCGAGAATTTCGCGATGGCTTTCTCCCTGGATGGTCAAAATGCCCTTCTCCAGGGTGATGTCCACCGATGACTCATCGACTCCGGGCATTTCCGCAATTACGACGAACGCGTTCTCACTCTGATAAATATCCACTGGCGGCGTGAAGATCGGAAGACTTGCGGAAGCTCTTTCCGTCTCAGCATTTGCCACAGTGGTCGTTGCTGTAGTCATAGTCCACCTCCGGAACATTACCGATACTCAAAATATAAAAAATCAGCCCGGGGGAGCTGGCGGATCTTCACGGAATTTTTATCCTCTCGATCAAGCTTGAAAATGAAGGCTTTGCTAAAAATCGGGACACCGCCCGGCGCCCTGCGGTATCAAAAGATCGATCGAGCTGAATACGCTTCATTTCTATACGTATCCTTATTAAGGGAGGTCTCGAGGAATGTACGGATTTGAAACGGCTGAATCGACAGGGTCGAGCGAGTTTACCGGATATATATGGACGGAGCCCACCCACCCGGTGGTTCCTCTCAGCGAGTATGAGGCCGTGGGAGCTTATCTGAGAAAGCTGAGAAAATACCCCCGCCTGACCGCCGCCCAGGAGATAGAGCTTGCCCACCAGATTCGATCCGGAGACAATAAAGAATCCGGTAGAGCCAGGGAACGCTTCATACTCGCCAATCTCAGACTGGTTGTCGGCATCGCCAAACGATACTCGGGGAGAGGACTGAGCCTGGAAGAGCTCATTCAAGAAGGCAATATCGGGCTTCTCAAGGCAGTGGATCGCTTCAAGCCAGATCGGGGCAATCGCTTTTCCACATATGCAGTGTGGTGGATAAGGCAGCAGATAACGGCTGCCCTCAAGCAGAAAAGCCGGACAAGAAGCTCGAGCCTCGAACTCGATAGAGAGGAGGGCCCGCTGGACATACCTGATCCCTGCGCCCCGGATCCTCTGGAGGAGGCAGAGCGGAATCTCCACCGTCAGACTCTTTCAAAGCTGGTGGGCACTCTTCCTCCCAGAGAGAAGGATGTGCTCTCCCTCCTTTATGGTCTGGGAGGCAAGACCCCCCTCGATCATGATACGGCAGCCAGGCTTCTTGGCATGAACCGTCAACGCCTGAGCCTGCTCGAGAAGCGAGCCCTGCTCAAGCTGAGAAAAAGCAAGAGACAAACAGAGTAGAATCATCTCCTCAGAGGCAAGAGGAGAGGACTTGGCCGAGATCATCGAAGGGAGGCGTTATGATGCCGCCGTGATCGGCGGCGGCGCCGCCGGGCTTGTTGCCTCGGGATATCTCGCCACCCTCGGCCTGGACACGGCACTGGTAAGCGACGGTCCGCCCGGAGGCGAATGTCTCTGGACAGGCTGCGTGCCCAGCAAAGCCCTGATTCACTATGCCGGCATCGCCGCCACTCTCGAACGTCAGACAGGAAGAAAGCCCGAGGGAATCTTCGAGGCAGCCATGGCTCACATGAGACGGAGCAGGGAGAAGATCTCGCATCATGACAGCGTCGAGACCATGGAGAAGGTCTACGGAGTGAAAGTGCTCTCCGGTCGGGCTCGTTTTCTCGATCCGCATACTATTGCCTTGAGCGGCAAGCGAATCAGCGCCTCTCGATTGATCATCGCCACCGGCGGCTATCAGGATATTCCGCCCATAGAAGGTTTCGACAGCCTTGGTTGTCTCACCCACGAGTCTATCCTGGGCCCGGACCTCGGCGCCTGCCCGGAACATCTACTGGTCATAGGAGGCGGCCCGGTGGGTGTCGAGTATGCCCAAACCTTCAGGCGCCTGGGAGCCAGGGTCACCCTGGTGGAGGCTCTGCCCCGGCTGCTTCCCAGAGAGGAGCCCGAGGCAAGCGCTCTCATTCATCGACTGCTTGCCGCAGAAGATATAGAGATATACACGGGTGCCCGGGTGGAAAGCGGCACTATCGATGGTGCCCTCCGGCGAATAACCCTGACTACCGGCGAGAGCTCCTTAATCGTCGAATGCGACCAGGTTCTTGTCGCGACCGGCAAATCAGCCGCCACCGGAGATCTGGGGCTCGGGGCTGCCGGTGTCGCTCTCGACCGGAGAGGCTTCGTAAAAGTCGATGGCAGCCAGCGCACCAGCGCTCCGCACATCTGGGCCTGCGGCGACATCACAGGCTCTCTGCAATTCACTCACTATGCCGATCATACAGCCAGGATTGCCGCCCTCAATCTCGCCCTGCCTCTTTTCTCACCGTTTATCAAAGCAGAGAAAAAAATTGTTCCATGGTGCACATTTACCGATCCCGAGATAGCCAGCGTCGGCATGCGCGAAGCCGAGGCGAGAGCAGCACTTGACGGAGAAGACGTGCACACGGCCTTCTACAATTTGAGCGATTTCGACCGGGCCATCGTCGACGAGAGCCCGGAAGGATTCATCAAAGTGGTCCTCGACCGGCGCTCTCGCATTCTAGGAGCGACGGTGGCAGGCTCGCGAGCCGGGGAGCTGATTCATATCCTGGCCGACGCAATGCACAGGAAGACCCCCTTCACCAGCCTTTCGGAAGGGATCTATGTCTATCCGACCATGACCGGCGCGATTGGAAACGCCTCGGCTTCTTATTTTCTCACTCGACAGAAGGACCATTCCCTGACCCTGAAAGCAGGGAGGCTACTTGCTGCCTGGCTGAAATGAAATCACTCACATCCAGATATCGGTGCTCGTCCGAATGAAAAAACCGACGATGCCGGTGATTACCGCGATACAACCGGCCACCAGCATGACCAGCTGGGTGATGTCATAGATGAGCTGGTGAGCGCTCTCATCGCCGGCGACAAAAAAGCTGGCCCCGATGAGAGCGACTCCCACCGCAGCGCTCGCCGCGCACAACCAGGGCTTCAGACCGGTTTCTTCTTCCAAGGCTCTTCCTCGCTTCCTACAAGTATATATGCCACGGGGAAGATTTACTGACATCCCTTGCAACAGGAAGTCTCATTGTTTAGAATCGCTCAGACCATGAGAAGTCCACGCCTGATCGCCGCCACAGCCCTTCTGGCCCTCGCTTGCCCGCTATCAGCCATGCCTGCTCCTGCGGGAAAGTCAGAGATATCGCCGCATGCCAGCAGCGCCAGGATCCTTGTCAAGGCATGCCCCGAGAGGGTCTATGAATCGATTCTCAAACTTCGCAAGAAGACCCCGGACACCATCAAAGAGCTGAGCCGCGACGCCAACCACAGCCTTCTCGAGGAGACTTTCCCGGATCTGCCCGTGGTCGGCAAAGCCAGATGTGTCTACAAAGAGACTTACGAGCCTTTCGAACGTATCGGCTACAAAATGGTGAGCTCGGACAAGTTCAAAGCCTTCGAGGGAGAATGGCGACTAAAGCGCCTTTCGAGCGGTGTCGAGACCGAGGTGTCTCTCTCATCCTTCGTCGATCTCGCCCTGCCTATTCCCTTCGGGAAGCAACTGACTAGAATGCAGACAGCACGCGGAGTCAAGCAGCGGCTCAAGCAAGTGAAAACCGATTCGGAGACCCGCGCCCTCTCCATGAAATAGTATCGAATGCGATACCTGGCAAGAGCCTGGTGCTGTTCGGCGCAGTCTTGCCGTCTTTTTATGGGGACCTGCTCTGCGAATTCGAACTATCTGGAGCCCAGGGATTTCTGCATTTCCTTGAGCCTGGCAAACATGGACTGCAACCGGTTGTATTCGGCCTCGAGCTGATTGGACTCGCTCTCCAGATCGCCGCCGCTGACACCGGGCTGGATCGGTCCCTGGGACATCACCCCCCGGGGTTTCATAGATTGCAGGCTCCGCATGATCATCATTTCGAAACGAGCGTGCTGATTGGCTTTCTTGAAAAACTGCTCTTGCAGCTGGTTGTTCTGCTGGTAGTCTTTCCAGGCGGTCTGCTGGGCACCATAGGCGCCGTCGCGATTGGCCGCCGTGATCATATCGTGGATCTTGCTCGACGACTGACTGGTCTTGAGAGTGCCCAGATGATTGAACTGCAGCACCAGAGACTGGTTGGCGATTGCCTGGGACTCGGCTTCGGACCACATCTGGCTGAGGACCGCGTCGCTCTCTTTTTGAGTCGCGATCTCGTAGTTGGTGATCAGCGTCTGAAGATTCTGCTCGTTTTGAGAGAGCTTGTTCTCCAGGTCCTGGAGCTCTTTGCATTTTTCGCCGACTTTCAATTTGAGAGGCTTGAGATCGTCGGCTGAAAAAGAAGGAAAAAACTGAGCCGAGGCCCGGGGCGGGGTGTGGCTGTGATACTTCTTGCAATGCTCGAAATATGCCTGCCTGTGCCTGGTATATTCGGCAAGCGCCTCCTGATATTTGGCCGAGAGCTCATTGAAGTCCGCTCGACTCTCGGATCTGTCTTTCTGAGCGATGAGCCCGGCCCGCTCGATCAGATCGCTCTGCCTGCGCTCGATACTGTGACCCCTTTCGATAAGAGTATGAGCCGATTCGAGACGCTCTCTCAGAACACTTTCTCTCTCTTTCTCCGGAGCGGCCCCGAGGCAAGACTGGGCGCTCAAGAGAGTAGAAAAAGCAGCAGCCGCCGCTATCGAATATCGCATAAACAGGAATCCAGAAAGAAGCCAGATAACAGGAATAATTCTATCCTGAAAAATCTCAGCCTGCCCCGAGCGGATGGCTGCCCGGCGCATGCTACCCTGTTTGTATCAGGGGGAGTTGAGGATGACGTCCGATAAATCGAGTCCGGATTCAGGCGCAGACAGCGATCCCATGGCCACAGACGTGGACCCGGAGCGAAATGCCCTTCCCGTCAGACAGGATGCGCCGGTTCGGCCGCTGTCCCGACCTCAGCCCCCGCCTCCGCCGCCCCGATCCCAGCCGGCTCCGCCTCCCGGCAGGCTCACAGCCGAAGAGATTTATAAGATTCCCAAGACTTCCCTGAAGGGCAAGTACGAATTCTTGAAAGTGATAGGGGCCGGCGGCGCCGGTGTCATCTATAAGGCCCGCCAGGAGCCGCTGGGCCGCCTGGTGGCTGTGAAAATGATCCATTCGCACCTGATGAGCACCACCGCCATCAAGCGCTTCCAGCAGGAAGCCAGAACAGTGAGCGCTATAAGCCATCCGAATGTAATAGGCATTCATGATTTCGGCATCTCCGAAGAGAACCAGCCCTATATGGTCATGGACTACATCGAGGGAATGCCGCTGTCCGACTACATAAAGGAGAATGGTCCCCTCGGCCAGGAGCTCACCACCTCGCTCTGCCTGCAAATCTGCGACGGACTCATCCACGCTCACGGCAAAGGAGTCCTGCACCGCGATCTCAAGCCGAGTAATCTCATGGTCCTCCCCCTGGAGAGCGGCGCTCTGCACGTCAAGATCCTGGACTTCGGGCTTGCCAAGATCCTGCTGGAAGACGAAGACGAGAGCGAGCATCTCACCAGAACCGGCGAGACCGTCGGTACACCCGCTTATATGAGCCCCGAGCAGGTCATGGGCAAACAGCTCGATCATCGCACCGATATCTATTCGCTGGGTTGCCTGATCTATCACTGCCTGACAGGCGATCCGCCCTTTATCGGTGAGACCAAGATGGAGACCATGCTGGCCCAGCTCAATAACAAGCCCAGCCCGATCAACGAGAAAATGGGCGAGCAGACCGTCGATCCGGCCTTCGACAAAATCCTCATGAAGATGCTCGAGAAAAAGCCGGCTGACCGCTTTCAGTCCATGGTCCAGGTAAAAGCCGCTCTGCAAGCCACGGATGAAAAGCTCTTCCTGTCCGCCGGCGAGCTCAAGGCAGTGGAGAGAAAAGCCGAAGAAGAGAAGATCGAGATCGAGGAGAAAAAGCCCGAAGTCCGGAGCAGAGCGGTCCGGATCGTCGTCCTGGCAGCCGGAGCAATCGTCTTCTCGATCGGAATCTTCACTGCTCAATACATGCAGAGCACCAATCGTGACACCACCAACGGTGCGATCAAGACTGTCACCAGACCGAAAGGAAAAGAGAAGAGACTCAAAACTGAAGACTACGAGTTCGGCACGATGGTCGGCAACAGTATCGCCAGAGGCAGCCGCATAATCGATTCAGTGGGAATCTCCATCGACGACGAGGCGATCAAACTCCTCGACCAGGCAAGGCCCATGAAGAATCTCAAGATCATCCTGACTGGCTCGCCCGTCACCACGAAAGGAATGAGGTATCTGGCCGACCTGAAGCTTTCGGTGGCAGATCTGGTGCTCGCCCGGACCGCCATAGACGGTGGCGCCCTTTCCTATATCGCGTCCCTGAAACCTCTGCTCAGCCTCAATGTGGCAGACACCGCCGTCACCGACGCTTCTCTGGAGTCGCTATCGAACTGCACCAGCCTGGGCGAGCTCAATCTGGCCAACACGAAGATCTCGGACGCCGGCCTGCATTTCCTTTCGGCGCTGCCCTCGCTGCGCTTCCTGAGCCTCTCCAACACCAGAGTGACCGATGCCGGAATGACGTCCCTGCTTCCCCTCACCGGTCTCACTGACCTGGAGCTCGATAATTGCGCAATCAGCGACGAGGGCGTGGAGACCATCGCCAGGATGAAAAATATCCAGAGACTGCGGCTGAACGGCACCAGAGTCACCAAGGCATGTCTAAAGGATATCGCCAGGATGAAAGAGCTCATGGACCTCGATCTCAGCGACAACAAGCTCGACGATCTGAAAAGCAGCGACCTGATGCAGCTCACTACCGTTCCCAAACTGGACACCCTGAGACTGCACGGTATCGATCTGAGCGGCGAAGAGATCGTAAAATTCCAGAGAGCAGGAGTCTGCTCCCTGAGGTTCGATTGATGACAAGCGCAATCAAAGAGCATTTAGCCAGATTGAAAGCCTGCTCTGCATGTCCCGACATGATCGGACCGGTAGTCACCCACGGTCCGGTGGCGAGCAAAGTGATGCTTGTGGGCCAGGCTCCCGGTCCCAAGGAAGGGCAATTCGGCAAACCCTTCGCCTGGACCGCCGGTAAAACCCTTTTCCGCTGGTTCGACAGTATCGGCGTGAGCGAAGAGCTCTTTCGCAGCCGCGCTTATATGAGCGCCGTCTGCCGCTGCTTTCCCGGAAAGACAAAACAGGGCGGCGATCGAGTGCCCTCGAGAGAGGAGGTCTCCAATTGTTCTTCCTGGATGCAGGCCGAATTCGCTCTCCTGGAGCCGGAGCTGATTATTCCTGTAGGCAAGCTGGCTATCGATCAGTTTCTCGAATATGACAAGCTCACCGAGGTCATAGGCAGGCAGTTTCGCCAGGAGATAGCAGGAGCGGAGCGCGACCTGATACCCCTGCCCCATCCCTCCGGAGCCTCGACCTGGTTCAAGCGCGATCCGGGCAAAACACTTCTTGCCGATGCCCTGACGCTTCTCAGCAGGCACCGGCAATGGCAGTCCATCTTCTAATGTAGAATCAGAAAAGCCGCCCCCGACCGCCCCAGAGAAAAACCCGCGTGACCGCAGACGAGCAACAGCCCAGAAGCTTTCCGAACATCGACGATGGCCGCTACGAATTCCTGGCCGAGCTCGGCAAAGGCATGGCCGGACAGGTCTTCAAAGCCAGGGACAGAGTCCTGCGGAAAAATGTGGTGATCAAGACCCTGCACTCGGACATGGCCTCCGGCGAAGAGCTCCAGCGCTTCCAGAGGGAAGCGAAAGCCTTCTCCAGTCTCGATCAACCACATATCTTGAAAATCCTCGATTTCGGACTCTCGGACGACCAGGTTCCTTATCTGGTCATGGAATTCGTCGAGGGTCGCCCCCTGGACCTCTATCTCAAAGAGCACGGCGCATTTCAGGGCGCCGAGGCCCTGGCGCTCACAGCCCAGATCTGCGAAGCCATGCAGCACGCGCACTCCCGGAAAGTTCTCCACCGCGATCTCAAACCGAGCAATCTCCTGGTGGTGGAGGACAAACGCGAGAATCTCCATATCTATATTCTCGATTTCGGTCTGGCCAAAGTCACTGACGCCCGCTCCGCGGCGATCAGCACCCTCACCAGGCCCGGGCAGCTCCTGGGAACCGCCGAGTATATGAGCCCGGAGCAAGCCAGCGCTCTGCCGTGCACCGAAGCTTCGGATATCTATTCGGTGGGTTGCATCCTCTTCGAGATGGTATCGGGAGAGCCACCATTCCACGCCCGCGCTCTGCTGGAGGTTATCCGCCAGCAGAAAGAAGCTGAGCCACCGGTGGAGAGGCTCCGCAGAATCTGTCCCGACATCGATGTAGCCGCCATCGTCGAGCGCGCCCTGAAAAAACGACCGGAAGAGCGATTCTCCTCCATGGCCGAGATGAGCGAGGCGATCGCGGCAGCTCTTGACGCTCTGCCTCCATCCAAGGGCACCATCGCCAGGGCTTTCGACGAGCCAGAGCCCGATTCCGAGCCTGATTCGAAGGAGGCGCCGGCACCGGAGGAAGCACCGGCGCTCTCGACTCGCAAGCTCAAGCCCGAGGTCATAGTGGTGGCGGCGGGGCTCCTGGCCCTGCTCATCTTCACGATTCTGGCATTCGTCATCACTGCCATCGAGAGCAAAGAGGCGGAAAAGTCCACGCCGGTGACCAAGTCCGACCTTTACGAGCTGACTGAAGGCGCCGATCTCCTGAAAGGCTCCCTGAACGAGAGGCGCCTGATCTTGAGCCGGGCTTACAACGCCGACCATTCGGTGCAGGCGGCTTTCTCCCGGCGCAAAGACGTGCGAGCGGTGGACGCTTCTTATTCGGACCTCTCGGATCAGTCGCTACCCTATATGAAGAGGTGGAATGTTTTCTCCCTGATCCTCACCGCCACCCGGATCACCGACAAGGGATTGCTGGCTTTGAAAGATTCGTCGCTCCGCCACCTGTGCATCGATATGACACCGAATACGACACCAAACTCCATCGATATTCTGCCGAGCCTTCATTTCCTGCGCTCCCTGCGCATCGGCAATGGCTATCTCGAAGACGGGGATCTGGAGCCCCTGGCGCACTGCACACAGCTCCTGGAGCTGACCATAACGGGCTCGCCCAAACTGAGCGACCGCTGTCTCGAATATGTAGCCGAGCTACCTCTCCTGCAGACCCTCAAGGTCGGCGCTTGCGCCGGCATAACCGAATCGGGGATCGATACATACAGGCGGTCGCATCCAGGCGTGGCGGTCACATACTCCGGAGCCGGCATACCCATGCCCTCTCTGTCGGACGGCCTTCCTGCGGACGAGGACCCCATGCCTGTCCAAAATGAGATTCTGGACTGAGAGGATCGTCTGTGGACCCCAATACACTGGGAATTACCGTCTGTCTGGCCCTGGTTCTCATGGTCCTGGTCTATTCATTGATCGTCACTCCCGTGGTGAGGCGGCGCAAGGAAGCCGATCTCAAGGAGCTCGAGTTGAGGGTGAAAATGGGCGGCGGTCTCGAGATGATCAGCGTCTTTCTCGAGCTGGCGGATGCCTACTCCGGGCTGGGCAGATTTAATGAAGCCGAGAGCACCATGCGCAAAGCCCTCACCCTGGCGGAGAACGAGTTCGGCAAGAAGAACCCGGGATTGATTCCGATTCTCAAGCAATACGCCGGCATTCTGGCCGGCATGAACCGCCGGGTTGAAGCCGATAACATGCTCAGGCGAGCCGGAGAGATCAAGAAATCCTAGCGGGAAGGCGGCGCGGTATTGTTTTTGGCAGGAGTCTTCTGGGTCGGCTTGCGGTCTCTGTCCACCGAGTCGTAATTGCGCACATAGAGATTGGTGCCCGCCGGGATCAGGCGGTGACCGCCTTTGGCATTGGACTCGTTGATCAGGCTCTGAAGATTGCGGGAGCTCTCCTCGACGCTCCGGGCACGGTGGTTGCTGCTCTCGATATTGCTCTGCCGGCTCTTGTTGAACATGCTCTCGAGCTGCGAGAGATACTCCCGGGCTTCCCTGGTCAATCCGGGACGGCGCCCGGAATTAAGCATATCCGCCATGATCGCCGAGCGCTTGCGAGAGATGACGTCGTTGGCACTGCGAGCGGTGCTGGCTGCCTGCTCGCGTCCGAGCTCGCGGTGGATGCTGCTGGCACTGGAGGCCTGATTGCGCAGGGATGAAAGAGTCTTGTCCTTGAGTTGATCCGCCTTCGACTTCTCGGGAGGCGCCTGGCGAATCGGCGGCGAAGGCGGAGCCTCCTCGTCTTCTTTCTCGGCTCCCAGAGCTTGCAGAGCCTGTTTGGAGAATTTGCCGACCTCCGATTCGGGGTCGAGAGCGTAGGCGATGCGAAACTCGCGCACGGCATCGCTCTTTTTGCCCATCTGGCTGAAAGCGTTGGCCATGTAATAATGCAGGACCGCATTGTTGAACTCTTTGGCCCGGGCAAGACCGAGATGGCCTATGGCTTCTTGATAGTTGCCCTGGTTATAGAGCTTGATACCGCTCTTCAGGAAGTCCTCTTCCTCCGCCCGGGCACCGCAAGCAAAGCCGGCGAAAAGAAGCACCGCCGCAACAATGGAAAAGACTGGCTTGCCCCGGACTTTCACTATGGTGGCACCTCCGCATGAATGTCGGTCTCGGTATCTGATACCATTTTACCCAGACACTGGGTGTATCCTGTTCCCGGCTGCCAGTAGATGGTGCCTCTCACCTTGGTGTAATGCTTCACATAAGACGAAGAGAACTCGGTCCGCTCGGCGTGACAGGTATTGGGCTCGTCCGTCTTCTCCGCTGTCTTGACCAGGGGCTTATCGATACCATCGGCAAAGGCAGCGGTCTTGAGCCATCCCGGCAGAGACTTGGAGCTCGCTTTGCCTATCTTGATCACCGGGCTGGTGAAATCAGGCGTGTTGTATTCGGGATAGATGAGATAGTCGCTGTCATTGTCGATCTGAACGCTGTCCATGAGCGCTTTCAGGCGGTCCACGGTAAAGTCTTTGTCCACCTCCCGCAACCGCTGAGCCATCTTGCCGAGGGCTGTCTCATAGTCGCCGGGGACGGCCTTGAGGACCTGGAGCAAGCCCGGGCTCGCATATTCCACCCCGAGAGAGCCGTAGACATCGAGCTTGCCGCCGGCGTTGAGCTTGTACTTCTTCACCTCATGGTAGACCCTGGGAGTCTTGTCGTATGTGGTTACTTTGTACGTCTTCTCCTTTTCATTGCCGTCCTTGATTATCCACTTTGCCCTGTTGGTGTATTGCAACCTGACATAGGCTTTCGGAATAGCCAGAACATACTGGCGCTGGGGATTGGCCAGGGCGGCGGCGGAGGCGCGGATGGAAGCCCGGTTGCCGTCTACATAGCCGGTGGAGCCGAAAGCATTGGGGATGGCAGCGGGACCGCCGCCCAGGGGCATGGCTTCCGGACGGGCAGCCTGGAAAGCGCCATCGGCGAGGAGCTTGGGCATCTGTCCCGCCGGAAATGTGGGCAGCATGAACTCTCGACCGTTGACAGTCATGGTCTGGTAGCCGGGCATACAGCTGCTGCAATTACTGCTTCCCTGCACACCCACACTGGGCGGGAACTGATCCTGAGCGAATTTGAGATTGCTGTCTCCGCCTCTTCCCACCATGGCGAAATCGAAGGGCTCGTCGTCGGCTCTCTGGAGGCTCGAGCTGCCCAGACCGAGAAAGCCCGCGAACCGCGTATTGGCCATGTGCCTGTAATAAGAGTTGAGAGTGGTGCGATCCTCGACCTTGCTCACCAGGGACGAGTTGATGTTGTTGGCCACGCCGTAGCTGGTGTCGGCGAAAGAGCTGGTAAAAGTGCCGGCGGAGCCCTCACGCACCATCTCTTCGGCGTTGGCATTGATCAGCATGGCTTTGCCCCAGACCCGGCTGATATTGCTGACCCCGACCATTCCTCCGCTATCGGCGCAATCCTCGAAGCCTGGAGCGGCCGGCACCCTGGACTCCACGATCCGCTTGGAGACATTGAGCACCGAAGCGTCCACGGCATTGCGCACCTGCTGGGAGCCCCCCATGACCATGCCGAAATTGAAACAGGCAGCGATGATCAATGCGACCAGAAAGACACAGACGAGCACAAGCGCGATGCTGGCGCCTGACTGCCGCCGCGACTTCGCTCTGTCCATTCGTCCTCTATAATCGCGAGCCACCGCGTACACCTCAGATTGGCGCCGGCGTGGCCACTATGGGCTGCGCCGAGGCGTTGTGGAACTGGACCGTGGACCAGCCTGGAAAAGGCACAGGCAATTTCACATCCATCAGGGTCGTGACGGTGACCTGTCCCTGACCCAGATCATATTCAACGCTTTCCACCACGACATTGGTGATCACATTGTTGAGAGTGCACAGGTTGATGGCGTTCTCAGCAGCTTTCTCGGCGGACGCTCCGTCCAGACGCTTGGCCGCGGCCCGGGCAGCCTGCTCGGCCCATTCGCTGTTGTTGCGGCTGCAGCTGATCATGGTGATGATGTTCACCGCCACGAGACCCAGCGGGATGAGGATCATGAAACCAGCCAGAGTCTCCACGAGGCTCTGACCACGTGTCCGGCGGCGCTGACGCTGTCTTCGACCGGCGAGACTCCTCACTCGACCTCCTCAGATGATCAGGCGCGTGCCTGAGACGGTGAATCGCACAGGAGCCCCCAGACCGGGGACGCCCGGAAATATCGGAATGGTGAGAAATGGCTCCACCGTGGCTGTGGTGGACACGGTTACAAAGGCGTTGCCCTGGTTCGAGCCATACTCCACCACAGTGACCGGGTCCTGCCTGATCCCAGAAAGCCCTCCCAGGACGGTCTGCCGGAACTGAGCCGGAATATCGTGCTTGACCGGACCGCTGTCCTGAGCGGCGACCTGAGAAGGAAGCTTGGCCGCCTCACGAAGCTGGAGGTCGTTGAGGGTCATGCAGCACATGTAATTGAAGCCGACCCCGATGAGATCGACCACCACGAAAAGACCGCAGAAAATCAGAATAAAGAGCGCCGGTCCCATCTCGCTGATGGAAGCCCCGTCCTGCAAGCGGCCCCGCAAAGGCTTGAAACGCTCGAGACGACCGGAGCGCCTTTGAAAACGGCTCCCGGACCGACCGCCGCCGGCTCGAAACTGCACAGCCGGCTCGTGAAAGCCGTCCCTGCGGACTGATCTCAACTTCTTCACTGACATATCGGAGGCGCCAATCTGTTAATCCCGTCTAATGACAACTATAACAAAACAGTACTTTTCTATTTATGCCCGTCCGGAGCTCCCGGATCCTGCATATGAGGGCGATTCTTAAGCTCGACGGCAATATTCGAACCAGTTCTAGCTGCCGAACCGGCTAGGGAAATCGGGCCGGCATGCCAGGCGGTCTGCGACCGGCTTTGCCTGGAAGCTTGCCAGCGAGATTGTCTAGCTCTCCCTGAAGAATCTGCCGGGAGATTCCCAGAGCCTCGATTTCTTTGATATGCATCCAGCCGTCCACATAAGTCCACATCGAGGTATAAGCGACAAAGCCGGCGACCAGCGAAACAATCGCCAGCGCGGGGACGATCTGGGCGTTCCGGACATTGACGAAACGGCAGTAGAGATGGCTGAGACCGAGAAAAATCAGAACGAAAAAAACAATCAGGGGAATGACCAGGAAATGCCAGAGCAAGCCGGTTGGCACTTTCCAGAGGAAGGAATCGGTTTTGAGGTCGGCTATCTGAGCATCATAGACCTCTACCTGCCCCTTTATCGCTTTCTCGAGAAGAGCCCGGTCCGATATCACATTGCCGAGCTTCCTGGCTGACACGAGCTCGTCTATAGCTTCGGCATAATGCTCTTCCTGCTTGTACTTTTGCGCCAGAGCGAAGTGCTCGTCGAACCTGGCAAGCTTCCCGGCTCGCTCATCCGCCGCGCTGGCAGGAGCAGACCGCTCCGGCCCGGGCCCGGAGGCTTCTGCCGGAGCGCCAGCACCTGCCGACGGAGCCGCCGGCTCTTCTGACAGAGCCGGATACCCCGCCGAATATAAAACCGTGATGAGCAGGCAGCCGAAGAGAAAGGGAAATTCGAGTGGTGATGGACGAAGCCCGGTCATTTCGGATCCTCGACAATAGGGCCTTATGCCTCAATTTTACGCAAAAAATTGCCGGGCACAAAAATCTCCTTCCGGCGTCCTCCTAAAAGTCGGGTGACAAGGGTGGTCTAAAAGTACTCAAAAAAGCGAAATGTGTCAGGGGCTCTCTTGAAAACAAGCAACAGCACCAGATGCAGTGACCAGCCAGATCATCCAGGGAGGCAACCATGTTATTGATCGCATTTGCAGGGGTAGTGGCAACGACATCCTTATCCGTCGTCATTTCCACTCTGGCAAAAGACTGACTCGAGCCATCCAGGCATAGAGCAAGAGCACGGACACCGCGGCAATCAGGCCGATGAAGAAATTGCTCTGCCTGATCTGATCCTCCGAAAGAACCAGCCGTCCGTATGGATCGAAACGGAGGATCGTATTGAAGAGCTGATCCGAGCTCCAGAGAAGAATCAAGACCGGTATCAGAAATGCGCGCAGAGGCGCAAAGAAAAGCAGTATCGCCAGTAACACCAGACGCAGCCTGGCGTCCATCTCGTATATCGCCAGCGTCGCCTTCAACAGCACATGATAGACCCGGTTGCGCGACTTCATCGCCTCGACCACGCCCTCCCTGGCGAAATCGCTGTTCGGATCGAGCCTCAATCCTGTTTTTAGATGCTCCATGGCTTCCTCGATTCGGCCCTCGCGCAAGAGAATCCAGCCCAGGTTGGCATGGCTGAGGGCATTCTCGGGCTCTCTGGTGAGAGCGAAACGCATGGACTCCTCGGCGTCCGAAGCGCGCCCCAGGCGCACCAGGACCCGAGCACGATTATTGATGCAATTGATATTCTCGGGATCGATGGAAAGTCCGTGCTCGGCGGCTTCCAGCGATTCGCTCAGCTTCTCCATGACGAAATAAATCTCGGAGAGATGACCGAAATAAGGCGCATAGAATGGCTCTATCCGGATGGCTTCCTCCTCGAGAACCCGGGCTTGCTCCGGATGATTGCGGGAAAGCTCGATAATCGATTTGACGTGAAATGCGTCGGCGCACTGCGGATCGAATTTGATCGCCTCGTTCACATGATGCAGGGCCTCTCTGATCTCCTGCCTGAGAAGCAAACAGATTGCCAGAAGCGACCGGGCCCGAGCGTCTTCGGGATCCTGCACCAGGGCCAGGGCGAACTCTTTCTCGGCCCGCTCGTAGTTGTGGCTCTCATAGAGGAGCAGACCGCGCGCTACATGATCCTGATCCGAGTGACCCATGGCGGCATTATGCACAAAAAGCGGTAAGAGCGCCAGATCCTGGCGCTCGCTACCACTGCTCGCTCGAAAAACTTTTAGAGGTTGTAATACCAGTCGCGATCTTCTTTCGGACCCTTATCTGCCGCGAAGTCCCCGGGCTCGCCCTCGAGAATGAAGCCGCAGAGCATCGCCTCCACCGCCGGAGAATGGCTTCTGTCGCCGCGGGCTGCTGATGCCTGAGGAACCTGATCGAATTCGTTGATAAGCTTTGAATGGACATTCAAGGACAGGCGAGACATGTAAGAAACCTCCACCCACGAACCACGGTGGGGGGAGCGTGGTCCAGGGGCAAAATCGACAGCTTTCGCTAAGGGGTAAAAGGACTGATTGAATTGGGGTTAGTTGAAATGGGGGATTCAACTGGGGATGATTGAATCTTATGCACAAACCGTGAACAAAGTGTACCCTTCTCGATATAATTTCGTCTGTCTGGAAATGGAGGGTGGATGACAGCAGGCATCCCGATTTCGAAGATTGGCAATAGAGCAGGCCGGGCAGGGGGCCCTCTTCTGGTCCTGGCTGTCAGCTTCGCGCTCTTATCTGCCCCTCTCTCACCCCTGCCGGCGCTAGGAGCATTGAGCGGCGCCGACACCGCCGGGCTCGAAAGCCTCGAGAACAAATATTTCGATCATACCTATCCGAAAGATTCGGACGAAGCCCGGATCGAGCGGCTGGAAGAGCTCGTCTTCGGCGAAGCCAAGACCGGTGACGAGAGCAGCAGGCTATCTTCCCTGCTTGCGGCGGTGCCGAGTCTGCAGAGCAGCGGACCGTCATCGTCTTCCCCGAGCCCTGCTGCCGGCGGTACTCCCCGCACCGGCGGAAGCGGCAATGACAATAGCGACGCTGACGCAGAGGACACCAGCACGGACTATCCGAGAGTCGACGCCATCGAGCAGGTGATACTCGGAAAAGTATATAAAGGTGAGAGCTTGAAACGCCGTCTCGACCAGCTCGAGATCAAGGCATTCGGCAAATCGCCGAATATCCCGGACCTCAGCGACCGGGTCGACAATCTGGAGCGCTATGTCGAGCGGCACTATCACAAATCGATAAGCCAGATTACCGATCCTCGAAAGATCTACAACTATTCCTCGCCTGAAGAGCAATCCTCCTACAGGGCGCCGGCTTACAGCGGCTCCGGCAGTTATGGCATGGCGCCCCCGCTGGCATCGGTCGGCTCCGGGGCTTACGGAATGCCCCGAAACATGCCAGGCAATATGCCCCCGGTGGCGCCCCCGGGACCCGCCACCCCCATACCGGACCAGGTGACCTGGCTCGAGAATGAGGTTTTCGGCCGCAGCAATCCCCAGATGCCACTGGTGGAGAGACTGCAAAAGCTCGACCAGGCGGTCTTTCCCTCCGAGCCTCAGGACGCCTCGGCGTCCATACCCATGCAAGTGAAAGTCCTTATCAATGCGGTGGAGCTCATGCACCAGACCGGCGGCGCCCCTCAGACCGCAAGCAATAGCTATCAATCATCGGGGCAGACTCAGGGTGAAGGACAGTTCCCCTCCTGGCCGCCGGCCCCGCAGTCGGGATATCCGTCGTCCCAGGCAGGCTATGCCAGTAGCCAGTATCAGCAACAGCAAGAACAGCTCCAGCAACAGCAACTCCAGCAACAGCAACAGCAACAGCAACAGCAACAGCAGAAGCACGGGCATCCCTTTCTCAAGAGCCTGGCTCGCTCCCTGGTCACCGTGGGCTCCATGGCAGCCGGAGCCGCTTTCGGCGGCGGTTATGGCGGCTACGGCTCGGGTTATGGCTACGGATCAGGCTATGGCACCGGATACGGGTCGTCTGGCTTGCACTGGTGAGCCCCTGGAAGAATCAGCGAAGCGTCACATGCTCGCCGGCTACAGCCGGGAACCACAGCCTGGGTACCAGGAAGAGCGAGTTCCAGCGCGGATTCGGGATCGCCCGCCCGACACCGTAAGCGGTGGCAATCTCGTGGGTCTGCTGCACGCAATTATTGCTGAGCGCCGCCCAGCCAGCACGCTCCATGCTCCGGGCAAGCGCCTCCGCCTCTCCGGGACGGGCGTCCGCCACCGTCACGACTTTGCATTCGTGATACCAGATATGACTGCGCGAATGTGACATGGCCCGGTACATCTCGCTCTCGTCGCCGATTCCGAACCAGAAATCGGTGTCATCCCCGGGGGCGACATACATATAGTTGACCCAGGCCCAGAGGTTCCACCACCGGTGACGGATAAGATGATCGGTGGAGCCGAACATACAGGTACGCCCGTCGCCGAGAGTAAAGCCCCAGCCCACGTGCCCCAGCCTGGACGCCTGCCGGTGATTGAGAAAGAGATAGAAACGCCCGCCGGTGCGGGATCTTGTCTCGGTTGATAGCGCTTCTGAGATTGGTGTTATCATTGCCGGCTATTATAAGCCTCGAGAAATCATGAGCAAGCAAAAACGCTGCAATAATTGCAGCTCGAGAAAAGGAGCTGTCGCATACAATTTCGCCAATCAAAGGCTCTTGCGTTGCCAGACTTGCGGTCTTGTATACAACCCGGAGCCGGTGTCTTACCTGGCGGATCCGGCTCGCGAGTCGATACAAGCCCGACATGGGCACGGGCGCGATTTTGCTCTTGCTCTCAGCTACTGCAAAGGTGCCGATCTGAGAATCCTGCAGCTCGACTGCGGCGAAGGGCTGTGGCTCACCGAATTTTCCCGGGTGCAAACCCACACCCTCGAGACCTGCGGCACCGAGAGCCGGGACGAACTGGCAGCCCTGGCCCTTTCCCGGGGGCACGAGATCTGGCGGCAGAGCCCCGACGACCTCGACCTGCCCCGGGAGAGCTTCGATTTCGTCTTCGCTATCCATATAATCGAGCAGTCTCTCGATCCAGGCGACCTCGCCGACCGGGTCTATGACAGCCTCAAGCCGGCGGGTATCTTCCTGATTCGAACCCTGGACGGCGAACGCTGCTCCCTGGACCGCCTTCCCATGCCGGTCAATTATCTTTTCAATCGAGAAAGCCTGGACTATCTCGCTCTCAAAATCGGCTACGAGCCGGTCGAGACAGGCAGAAAGACAATACTTCCCCGGTCAGGCGAGGACCATGTCGCCGTTCTGGATGCTCTCATGCACCGACCCGATCGTTGAAAGTCAAGCCGCCTAAATATCGCCGGTCCCTGGTAATATTCTCTTAGGGAACGACCATGAGAAATTTCGTCAGCCTGATCCTTTCAAGCCTGATCGTCCTGGCCGCAGCGGCACCGGGGCTGGCCTCGGAAAGCGCATCCGAGCAGGTCAAGCGCGCCGCCAAGCCGATCAGAGACAAGTGGGCCCTGATTGTCGGAATCAGCGAATTCGAGAACAAGAATATTCCTTCCCTGAAATTCGCCTCGAAAGATGCCCGGGACTTCTATGACTATCTGGTCAAGGAAGCCAATTTCGCTCCTGACCATGTCCGGCTTCTTCTAGACAAAGAAGCCACTCGTCGCCGGGTCATGTCCGAGCTGGGCAGCAAATTCCTGGCGCCCCTTGCTCGACCGGACGACCTGGTGGTGCTCTTTTTCTCGACCCATGGCAGCCCGTCCAGCATGGATCTGCGGGGCGACAACTATCTGGTGGCTTACGATTCGGACCCCGACGATCTCTATGTCTCGGGGATCGAGATGAAGAAGATTATCGAGTCCATCTCGGATCGGGTCTTTACCAACCGCGTCCTGCTGGTGCTCGACGCCTGCCATTCCGGGGCCATCAAGCCCGACGCCAAGGGCCTCAAACGCTCCGCCAATTTCAATGCCGAAGAGCTCGCCCAGGGCTCCGGACAACTGGTCATCTGCTCGAGCCTACCGGACGAGCAGTCCTGGGAATCACGCCGTTTCCAGAACGGGGTCTTCACCAGGAGGCTTCTCGAAGGGCTCAAGACAAACGGCACTTATACGAGGCTCGGTGAGGCTTTCGAGCGAGTCAAGGGATCGGTGCAGAACGAGGTGAGAGAAGACCGCAAAGGCGCCCGCCAGACCCCGGTGTTGCACAGCGCCTGGGATGGCGACGATCTGATTCTGGCAGCCCGCCCTTTCGATCCGCAGACGATACCGGAAGCGGTGGCAGAGGAACTGGAGGCGGACAGCACCGCCACCAACACCGGGAGCGCCCGGGCCGGACTTCCGGAAAGCCACAGCCGGCCAGATAGCCCGGCCGGCGAGAAAGCCGCGGGCGGCAGCCTGCTCGTGGACAGAAGCTATTTCGCCGAAGACGGTGATCCGAAGAATCTGATCAAGAGCTATACCGTCGCCATTCGAAACGACCCCAAAGACCCCGAGCTCTTCTACCGGAGGGGCTGCGCCTTCATCCAGCTCGGCGACTGGATGCGCGCCCTCAATGACTTCTGCGATGCCCAGATGAACACCCCCAACAAAGCTCATTTCTATATCGGCAGAGCCTATGTCTACCACAAGCTCAATCGCCCCATAGATGCCCGGTCCGATCTGAAAGACGCTCAATTCTACGACAAGAAGCTGCCCGCTCAGATAAGCTTCGGAGATTGAGACCATGAGCGAGGACAGACCCGAAAAAGAAGATGCGGACCGGCTTGTCGGGGAGAAGAACCTGATCTTCTATGACGGAGTTTGCGGACTCTGCAACAACTTCAACAAGTTCGTCCTCAAGAACGACCGCACGGGCTCTTTCGCTTTTGCCTCCCTGCAGAGCGATTTCGCCACCCGGGTCCTGAAAGAAAGGGGTTTCAACTCGGCGGACCTCAACACGGTCTATGTCCTGCCGGCTTTCGACGAGACGGCCGAGCCGGTCCTGAGCAAGTCGGATGCGGTGATTTTCGTAGCGAAAAATCTGCGCCGGCCGTTTCCGTTAATCGCCACTATATTCGGTATCTTTCCCCGCCTCATTCGCGACCGGGTCTATGACCTGGTGGCTAAAAACCGCTATCGTTTCTTCGGACGTTACGATACTTGCCTGATGCCGGGAAGCGAGGACGCCGAGAAATTCATCGAGGTTTGATCGGGCTAAATCCGGCGATCTACGCTAAAATCATCGCTCTGGCGCCCTTCCCGTTGCGAGTCGATCATGCCTGTCTCGGTAATGACAGTCGATGAGCTCGAAGCCCTCATCGAGAAAGAAAAGGACAGCATCAGCCTGGTGGATGCCAGACCACGCATGGATTATCAACTCGGACATCTGCCCGGAGCCGTCCATGCCGGCTGGGAAAGCTTTTCCAGGGAAGCGCCCCCGACTGCCAAGCTGATTATTCAGCCGATTCTTCGTACCCCCGGCTACTGGGGCACCCTTGCAGACCCCGAGCAGGCCGATTTCGCCTCTCGACTGTCCGCTCTCGGTCTCGACAACCAGCGCAAGATCATCGTATACGCCGACGGCAGAGCCTCCAAGGGCAGAGAAGGGCGCATCGCCTGGATGCTTCTCTACCTGGGAGCCAGGGACGTCGCCATGCTCGACGGCGGAATCGGTCTCTGGAAGAGCTCTAAGAAAAGAGCCGCCAGGCTCGAGCGGGGCGAGAGCAGCCCCGGTTCAGGGAATTTCACCATCGAGCCCGACAGGCGCCGGCGCCTGACCACTGACTGGCTGCGAGCCAGGCTCGGCAGCGAGGATTTCCCCCACCTGCTCGATACAAGAAGCAAGAAAGAGTTCGAGGGCAGGCTCTTCTGGTATCAACCAAGGATGGGGAGGATGCCCAGCGCCTCGCTCCTGGCCTTCGACGACGTCTTCGACGAGGACCAGAAGCGGTTCATTTCGGCGAAGACCTATAAATCGCTATTGCCCCCGGGTTTCGAAGATGCGAAAAATCGAGGCTCCTACTGCGAAGTAGGGGTGAGAGCATGCACTATCTCCCTTCTCCATGAGATTTATACTGGAGAGATCCTGCCAGTCTATGACGGTTCCATGATGGAATGGTCCCTCGACCCGGAACTTCCAGTGCATAGATAGGGAGGCTTTACCAGAAGAGGACATGACCAAGAGGCGCGTCAAACTCGAAAGAGCATGCCTGGCAGCAGCCGGTATCCTTTTCGCCCTCGATTTATTCTTACCCGGCAGCGGTCGGCTCCTGGCGGCGGCAAGCGTCGAGTACGAGATCATGGCGCCGGAAGAGCTGGTCGCCGAAGGCGTGGCAGCCTCCAGGAAAGACGAGCATTTCCGGGCAATCGACCTGTATTCGGCAGCCATCCAGAAGAACCCGCGTTTTCGGGAAGCTTACGTGCAGCGGGCCCGCTCCCGCAAACTCCTGGGAGACTTCCAGGCAGCCATCGCAGACCTGACCAGGGCCATCGATCTCAACCCGCGAAGCGTCCCGGCTTATGTCGACCGGGGCTGGTGCTACAAAAAGCTCGACGACGACCAGAAAGCCATGAGCGACCTGAACCAGGCCCTGAAGCTCGACGCGAACTCCACCAGGGCCCTGGAATACAGAGCCTCCCTGAAGCTCAAGATGGGAGACTATCAGGGCTCTCTTGCCGACTACAACCATTTTCTCGCGCTCAAGCCAGACGCCGGCAAAGACCTGGGCAGACTGCTCCTGCCCACTCTCAACAAGGTCGCCCCGCCGCACAAGCCCGAGGAGATAACCAGACCGGATACCACCGTCGATATAAGGATCGAGCAGGCAGCCTCGAGCCTTCAGTCCGACCGGACCGATATCAAGAGCCGAAGCACCGGCGAAATCGACCGGACAGCAAGCGCCTCTAAAGACCTTGACGAGAAAGAGCTGGCCGGAATCAACAACAAGGCCGCCGAAGCCATCAAGGCAGGCAAGTTCGAGAAGGCGGTCAAGCTCCTCGAGCCCCTGGCGAAGAAGAATCCGGACTACGAGATGGCCAGACAGAATCTCACCATCGCTTTCAACAACTACGGCCTCGAGCTGGCTCGCACCAGCGCCGTGGACTCCATGGAGAAGTTCCGCCAGGCCCTCTTCTATAGCCCCACCGAGCGAACCGCAAGACGGAACCTCAATGCCGTGATCAAGGAGCTGGGCAAGAACCCGGCGAGCTACGAAGACCGCCTGGCCATGGGCTCCGAGGAGTTCAAGAAATCCTCCTACCAGACAGCTTTCGTGGAATTCAGCGAAGCTCTGCGTTTGCGCAATACCCCCGAGGTGCGCCGCAAGCTGGCTGAGGTCTGCCTGGTCATGGACAACGAATCGGCGAACCGGACCTTCGAGAAAGTCCCCGCTCCCGACCGGGCTGCGACAGCGCTTTCGACACCGATCTCGTCACCGGATTCGACACCGATTTCAACGCAGACTACGACACCGATTTCATCCCCGCTTACAGCCGCCACTGCGGCGCCTGCGACTGCCGCTCCAGCTACACCATCAATTTCGGCTATACCCGAGGCGGAGCCCGGCAGAAGCTCAGCCGACATTCCGGACACCAGCCTGACCACTCTCGCTCTGCCGCCTCCGGCCAACGCGGTCAGCTCGGCTCCGACGCTCGACTGGAAGAGTCAGTGGCAGATCAATATGGACGAAGGAATCGAGAAATTCACCCAGGGCGACTACGAGGGAGCCGGGGGGATGTTCAGCGAGGCCGCTCAGCTCGCCCGTAAAATGAATCCGGACAGCCTCGAGGAGGCGGACAGCCTGGACAAGCTCTCCTGGGTCCACTTCGTCCAGAAGCGCCTGGGTGACGCCAGACAATCCATCGGCAAAGCCCTCGCCATATGGACCAGGCTCCTGCCCGAAGACGATCCGAGAATCAGAATCGCCCGGAACAAGCTCAAGAAGCTCGACACCCAGACAGCCGGGCTGGCTCGCAACGGACAGTGACGAAGAGCGAAGGCAAAGCTAGCGGGCTCGCTCGTACTGGACAGGCCAGTCGATCTCGGCGCCAAGAAGAGAGGCGGCATGCAGGGGCCAGTATGGGTCCCGCAGGAGCTCCCGGGCCAGAAGAACGATGTCGGCGCGCCCGGAGGCGATGATATCCAGGGCTTGCTGCGCGCCGGTAATCAAACCGACCGCACCGGTAGCGATACCAGCCTCCCGCCTGATCTGCTCGGCAAATGGTACCTGAAAGCCGGGCTCGGCAGGAATCTTCGCATAGGGGACCAGAGCGCCGGAAGAGCAATCGATCAGATCGACACCCAGGGTTCTGGCCATGGATGCGAAAGCCACCGAGTCCTCCACCGACCAGCCGCCCTCCACCCAGTCCGTAGCCGATATCCGGACGAAAAGCGGCATCCCGTCAGGCATCTCGGCGCGGACAACCTGGATGACTTCCCGGGAGAAACGCATGCGATTCTCGCGGCTGCCGCCATAGCCGTCCTGGCGGATGTTGGAGAGGGGAGACAGAAAGGAATGGAGAAGATAGCCGTGAGCATTGTGGATCTCGATGGCGTCGAATCCGGCAGCCACAGCCCGGCGAGCCCCGAGACGAAAAGCCTCCACCACCGACGCGATCTCTTCTTCAGTCAACTCATGGGGAACCTGATAGCCATCATCGAAAGGAAGCGGGCTGGCGCCCACCACTTTCCAACCGCCGTCCTTCTCGCTCAGGATCTTGCGTCCTTTCCAGGGGCTGGCGGTCGCCGCCTTGCGGCCGGCATGGGCGAGCTGGATACAGGAGAGCGAGCCCTGGCTCCTGATGAAACGAGTTACCGGGACCAGAGCCTCGCCATGAGCGTCAGTCCAGATCCCCAGGTCATCTGGACTGATACGCCCCCGGGCTTCGACAGCGGTGGCCTCGCAGACGACCATGGCAGCGCCGCCCACAGCCCGGGAGCCGAGATGCACCAGATGCCAGTCGTTAGCCAGACCGTCCTGGCATGAGTACTGGCACATGGGCGATACGACTATCCTGTTCTTGAGCTCGATTTTTCGGATAGCGAGAGGCTCGAAGAGCTCACATCTTTTCATACCAGACCGGACCGTCGTCTGCTTCGACGTTGTCTGCTTCACTTTCATCCTTGCCTCCGGCAGGCAGGGCAGCGTTCTTGCCGTCGGGCAGATCGTCCACCAGCCTGATATAGAGCCGGGCCATCTGGGATCGCTCGCCATCCGTCCATTGCAGCGGGCGGAACTCGTCGAGAATCGCGAAGAGCTCCTGGCGATCCTTCGCCCGACTGACTCTGCTGAACCACTCGTGTATGTTCATGGCGCTCATTATATAAGAGAAAAGCCCGCGGCTTTCGCTGCGGGCCCTGAGATCTCGATAACCGAATATGGCTTGCGGTTATTCTCCTTCGAGCTCGCCGAAGCTGAAGCTGTCAGGATGGAAGGGCTGGTTGAAACCGGTAACGACGCCGTTCTTGGTGCCGTAATAGAGACCCTTGACGCTGCCGACCACCAGACCGACCGGCACTGTCACCAGGCTGCAAACCAGGCAGACAGGACCGTTCTCTTTGCCACCCACCGGCTCGCCGACTTTGTCAGCGGCAGCTCCGGTGAAGTCGATGCAGGTCTTGACGGACTCGCGGATGACAGCCACCGGAGTACCGAGCACCACGCCGGCACCCATACCGCCAACGCGAGTAACCATGAGCGACCCTTGGGTAACCATATCCAGAGGCTCGTCTTCAGCCATAGCCGGCATCGCTGTGCCCAGGACAGCCATCAGAGCAACCAGGGCTCCCAATTTTCTAATTTTCACGACCCATCCTCCCCTGTATTTCCAGATTCTTGTTCCACGTATTCTCGTGAGCGAATCGATACTGTTAGTAAACCACTGACAAACTTATCGGACGCTCAGCCCTTTGCATCCGGAGAGCGTCTCGGCACAATGGTACACGACCGGCGTTATCCAGTCAGAAAAAAACATCTTAATCGAGATCTAGGTTCACGAAAAATCGGCACGCCTGGTCTTCAGCCCAGAATCGGTCACTCTTCCAGCGCTGCCTGTCACCGCCGAGGAGAAAGCCCCCGTGCCCCCCGGCTTCGGTTGCCATCAACCTGATATTGGGCCGGTCTAGCACCGGGGCGGCAAAGGACCGGAAAGGAACCAGAGGATCGTCCTTAGCCGTGATGATCAGCACCGGCGCCTTCACCGAAGCCATTCGGGGCAGGGCGCTGGCGCTCCGGTAATAGTGCTCGGCCGAGTCATAGCCGCCGTCCGGAGCGGTATAGGTCTCGTCGAAGTCACGCACGGTAGTCACCTGAGAAAGCTTTCCAGGATCGAAGAGCTCCGGGAAAAGTCGGGCTTTCCTTCTGAGCTTTCTTTTCAGCGCGATTACAAAATTGAGATCGTAGATCCGGTTGGCTCCGGTACCAAGCGCCTCGACGCTGGCCGCCAGGTCGATACTCGGGGAGACGGCGCAGACACCTTTGAGCCAGGCGGTGTCCCCGAGCTCGCTGGCGGCTTTGAGAACGATATTGCCACCCAGGGAAAGCCCGTGGAAGAAAATCCTCTTGTAGCCCTCCTCCGCCATCAGTTTGCTGGCCACCACCACCAGGTCCTCGCTCATGCCGGCGTTGTAGAGAGTCCGGCAGAGATGCGCCGTGCCTCCGCAATTGCGGAGATTGAGCCGGGCTGTGTCGATGCCTGCCTCGATGAGTTTGCTGCTCAAACCCAGCATATAATGCGAACGGGCGTCCCCCTCCAGACCGTGGACAAGAATAGCCAGGGAGCGGCTTCTTTCTCGACCGGCGCGATTGAGGGCTATGACGATTCGGTCCTCATCCGTGACATTGACGATTCGCCGGCTCTCGCCAGCCACTACGGACCTCAACGAACGCGGCCAGGCAGCAGCCGCAATGGTCATCAGGTGCGGATTGGCAAGAGCGAGTGGCGGAGAGTATTCCGGGTGATCCATAAATAACCAGATGCGATATCAGCACTAATCGACGACAAAACCGGAAAGAGCCTCGATGAAGCGGTCGATATCGGACTCGCAGAGACTGTAGTGACATGAGATTCTAGCACCAGCGCCGGGATTGTCGCCGAGAAAGTCCGGCTGCACCCAGATGCGATGCTCGTCCCAGAGCGCCTGGCGCAGGTCTTTCACCTTCAGGAAATCCGGCTCGAAATAGAAAGTAATCATGCTCGCCTGCCCCTCGCCCTCGGGCAGACCCATGGACGGACCACGCATCCGGGCGGGCAAGCGGCTGAGCAGAGACTCCTTGAGATAAGAGACCAGATAATTCTGATAGTCCGAGATCAACATCTGATCGAGACCGGCATAGAGCTCCACAGCTGCTTTCAAACCCATGAGCTTGACCACGTCGGCGGTACCGCGGCATTCCAGACGGCGAGGGTCATAGAGATCCTCTTCCCGGAGCTGGTAAAAGCCGTCGCCAAAGATCAGAGGATCGAGACGGGGAATGAGATCCCGCTCAGCATAAACGAAAGCGGTGCCGTTGGGTCCGCCGAGCCATTTGTGACCGGCCCCGACCCAGAGCGGATAACGCCCGGGTCGGCAGGGACCGTTGCCCGGAGCGTGGGCGCCGTCCACGAGCAAAGGCTTCTCCAGGAGCTTGAGGCTCTCGGTGAGTATGGTGAGATCCGGTCGCCAGCCCGTATGGCAATCGATCTCGCTAATCAGAATCAACCTTGTCTCGGGAGAGATTACATTGAGAATGCTCATACAGAGCTGCTCGGAGGAAAGATCATTGTCGACGGTAAGACGCCGGACTCTGATCCCCCGGGTGTCCTCCAGATATCTCAGAATGGTATTGACGCTCTTGTGCTCACGAGAGGTGGTCACCACCTCGTCTCCGGCGTTTCGCAAAAAGCTGCCGATCAGAAGCTGCAGCCCCTGGGTGGTGCTGTCGGCGAAGAACAGGCACTCGGAGCTCACCTCGAAGAGGTCGGCAGCCGCCTGGCGGCAGGACTCCGTATGCTCGCTCTCCAGATAAGTCGTGAGAGTCGGATTGATATTGAGGTGCCGCCAGCCTCTCTCGATGGCGTCAAGAACGACTCCGGGCTTGCGCCCGACACTGCCAGTGTTTAAATATGTTGCGTCGAAATGGCTTCCGAACTGGATTCTGCTCAGTTCGAGATGCCGCTCATCGAGCCGGATCTTCTCGGAATACCTCGTTTTCAGGCTCATTAAAAGGATTTCCTCCGGCTTACCCCCGGAAAACCGCATACAAACGGGCTACAAGCTGTGTAGATTGTCGCTATAATGTACGGGATCTCCAAGGCAGAAAGAGGGTTGAACCCCGAAGGCACGCTATGTTGGCAGAAGGCGAAGCAGCATTTTTCGGACTTTTCGGACTCTTTGCGATTCTGGTAATCCTGGGAATATTGCAGTGCTGGGGATGGCTTCCTTACATTTAGTTCCTTCCCAGAATGACTCCGCTATTATCCTGCAAGCCCGGTGCAGCTCGCAACAATCGAGCCTGGTTCGGGCCCGTCCCTGTCAGACCGGCTTTTTCGGCATTGATCCTGCTTTTCCCCCTGATCCTGCTGGGCGGCTGCGGAGGTCCGGAGCTTCACGCAGACGCGGTCCTCACTCGCAATGTTCGCCTGGAGCTTGTGGACTGGCACATCGTCGGTCTCTGGGTGATCAACTGCCCCTGCTGCTGGTTCAGGGTGGAGAACTATAACGACGTGCCAATCAAGAACGTCACTTTCCGCTACAAGACCTACGGCTATAACGGCGAGCTTCTCACCACCGGCACCTACACCATGGAAGGCGAGGTGGCACCGGGCCGGGCGAAGAATTTCATCGAGCAGTATATCGGTCTGGTCGATCTGGAAAGCGATATGCTCAGCGTCGAGCTGGTCTCAGTGGACGCCGAGCACCAGTAGGGCGTGACACCGAATATGGTTAGTTGCCGTGCTCGGTCGCATAGACCGAGCGAATAACGATATAGCCGATGATGCTGTAGAAGATCACCACGATCAAGAGCATGGCCAGGGGCCACTTCTCATAGATTCTGGCGAAGGGACGAACGAGAAAGTCGATGAGGAATAGTCCGAGAGCTGTACCTGGCATGGCGTTGGTCCTGTGATGTGGACGGTATCGACTCTAGAATTGTAGGCCCGGCGGAGGTTTTAAAGGGGGACTTCAACTATTCCTTAACTTTATTTGTCTGTAATGCGGGAGCCTACCACCGGCGGTGCCGCCGCGCCGGGGTGCGCGACCGAAAAGGAGCTAGTAGAAAAGTCCTAGTAGTGCCTGTGACGTTTCTTGGCAGGGACCAGGGCGTGCAGATACTCGGGATAGAACACAGAAAGAAGGCCGAGCACCAGAAGGAAGCAAAGCATTGCAGATATAAGCCAAATCATGACTGTTTATCGGGTTACCGCAGAGTAGGGGAAGAGAAAGAGCAAGGGAATTTTCCGACCATCCTGTTTAAGGCGAGGTTAAGAAGAAGCTTCAAGCCCTCTAACCTGACATCCGGAACGGCACCCGGAAAACTTCCAGGTGCCGTCACATGAGCTATTAGAGCTTCCCGTCGCCGTCAGCGATATCGATTAGATATGGTGAAGGTCTACGTCCACATGCAGGATATTCGAGGAGGAGACCAGGGTCACCGAAGCGTCGTCGGCGTCAGCGTCCGCACTCACCTGCCCTTTCAGGTGCGAGCCGGAGGCGGCGCTACCGGATTGCTTTTTGGTCGGGCTCTTTTTGATTGCGACTTTGGGTGCTGCCGGCTGCTTCTTGTTCTTGGAGCTGGCGCTCGTCGCGGTGGAAGCCTTTTTCACCGGGGGCTTCTCGGGCTCCGAAGTTTTGACCTTGAGCGAGCTGCTCGGGAAGGTCTTGTTGGGGTTGCCGTACGCGACAAGCACCTTTTGCGGTATCAGGTCCTTGGAGCCGGGGATCGCCGAGGCGATGAGAGTCGGTTCTTCGGTGGGCTTATCGAGATAAGCCTGGGCGTTGATCGGAGTACGGGAAAGCAACAGGGTGACTTTCTCGTTTCCGGGATTCTCGTCGAAAGTGAGGTAGCCGACTTCGGGAAGGACATAGTCCTTACTGCGCTTGACGCGGTTGTCATCGCTGGCGGACTCGTCCGGGAAGAGCACAGACTGCTCGCCGCGGCTGCCGCTGGTCAGAAGAATATAGGCATAGCCGTCAATATTCGATTTGACGTGAAACCGAATCCGGTCTCCGTCCTGGAACTTGAACTTGTTGCTCACTTTCTGGACATGGTTGTCGCGGTGAAGCTCGATCCAGTACTGGAGTCCGGTGTACTTATCGCCCTGCTCGCGGTAGAGCGCTTTGGCACCCTCGACCTTGCCACCGGTACCGGTCTCCTGTCCGGTCTCTTGTCCCATACCAGGCATCGAGAAGCCGATGGCCAGTACAAGGGACATGGCTATTGAGAGGCTGGTTTTACGGGAAGACATCATTTTCTTGCTCCTTGAGATTGCGTCCGGCTTTTAACGGTGCTCGACGACCCACCTACATATATAGATGCTGTCGTCTTGAGCAGACGAAGCCAACTTACCGTCCTTTGTGCTACCTGATTCGTCCACTGCCAGGTCTTTCTCTCCAAGATCGCTGACCAGGACTTCCTTGCCTTTGTTACCACCATCCTTACCAAGAAGAGTATCAGCTTTTCGGAAGACTCGCTCCGTGGCGGATGAATTGCCCAGAAGCTTGAGCTTGCGGGAGCTGCATACGGCCAGGAAGGTCTCGGCTCCGGGAGGACCCGATACTTCCAGACCGAGCAAATGGTGATCCTTTTCATTCACGGGCTCGTCCACATCGCTGGGTATCGTGAAGCTGAACCCCTTGCTCAACTCCTTATCACTTACCGGTGATACCGGATAAATTAGGGCGGGCATATCGGCGGCCTTGGAGGCCCCGCGATAGATGAGATAGACGAAACAGCTCTCCCTGGTGGAAAAAGCCAGGTGGATCAGGTCTTTCTCCTTGAAGATAGTTTCGGGACCTTCCTTTTTCCAGTACCCGATATTGCTGTCCGCTTTGAACGCCTGGCGGAAGACATCCATGGTGAGAGGAGCGCTGTCGCGAATGACCGTCGGCTTCGTGGTCACCAAAACCGGGGTTGGAAGGCTCGACAGAAATAGCCCGCCAGCCACAACCGCCAGAAGAATGAGACAGGAAAGGACCAGATAAACGGGAGGCTTGCGAGCGGGCTTCGAATAAGCCGTCTCGCGAATCAGCTCCTGACCGCAGGATTTGCAGAATCGCGCCGACTCGAGACTGGTTCGCCCGCATTTCGGGCAATCGAGCCTGGCCACTTCCCGGCATCCCGGAGCCTTACGGGATATAGAGAGGGACTGCTGAGCAGTCGCCTCATCCAGGCGCTTCTCGGGGGCAACCTCGCCGGTCTCCTTGAGCCGGGGCATCTCCATGAGAGTGAGCTTATTGGCGGTCTCATCGTCGCCGCCGCCCCGCAGACATTCCACGATTGACTCCACCCAGAGCATAGCCTGGAGGTTGTTCTCGGAGCGATTGCCGTAATTCGGGGGCAGACCGCCGCAGTGCATGCCGATCACTTTGCCGTCCTTGAAAAGCGGCGAGCCGGTAGCCTCGGGAATAAGACGGACATTATGCAGGAGGTGCCATTTGTCCTCTTCCCGGAGCTGTCCCAGAAGGCAGCCCTGGCGCACCATGGGTCTCATGGTATCGGTGTCCAGATAGACATTGGTGATCTTGTCCCAGGGCTCGAGAGGCACATGAACAGCCAGGTCCAGAGGGGGAATGATAGCGTTGCTGTCGGTCGGCAGGACGAGATCCTCTTTGAGGGTCTCCACCTGGCCGGTAGCCACAAGCTCTAGAAGGCTCGCGACGATAGCATAGTCATCGATCCCGGTAAGCTGCCAGAGCTGGCCCACAGGAGTGCCACCATCGAGAAGCGGCCAGATCATCCGCACATAATCTTTGCTCTCCGATGGAATGACCTCCAGATGCGGCTCCTCCTGCTTTCTGACAAACAGGGAATGGAGATTGCCGAGCCTGGCGATCATGCCCTTGAGCTCGTCGACACGACGGTGCGCCTCGATAAGCAGCATGTCCGCCGGTCGCGCTATGGGAGCCTGAACGTCCCAGTTTGGGCTGTCCGCCGTCCAGAAGAAGAAATTGCCTTTGAGGTCCCGATTGACGATCTGGTAGATCGCCATCTCATTGTTCAGGTTGCGGAATTGAGCGTACATGACCCGGCCGTTCTGGCAAAAAACACGGGCCATGGGATGATTGCGGTCGTCACAGATGATCAGGACGCCTTCTTTGCGGGCATTGGTGATGGTCTGAATCACCACATAGAGATCGATCTCGCCGAGATTACCGCCCAGTCCCTGATCCCGCGGGGGAACAGGCAGCGAGAGATTCTTGTTGACCTTCCAGACCATGGTGTCGGTGAGCGCCGGAAGCTCTTCTTTGAGTTGCAACACCACGGCATTGTGCTGCTGCAGGGGCAAGGTCTGGGTCGGCTCGGTGAGCGCGACTTGAACGAGCTGGCCGACGGCATGCTTGTCGAAACGCGGGTGGAACATGGCTTTTTCCACCCCGTATTGCTTGCCGTTGTGCGGGAAGCGCACTGCCAGAGCCTGCAGATAATTGTGATACGAGAGCGCCAGATGAGCGCAGGTGGCCACCTTGTCCGAGTCGATCATCCAGACATTTCCCAGGGTCGGCGTATCCGCAACCGTCCTGTCGACAAGGATGCCGATTGAGCGCGCTAGGGTTTTGGGATTGGTGGCAGTCAGCTGCATGTCAAGGCGTAGGATACACTCCGACAGACTCAGTTATACCTTATACCAGTTCGATATAATGCAATCGTAACGTCACAGCTCCGGTCCAGGAGATTTCCATGAGCGTCCTGGTTGCCGGCGCCGATTTCAGCGGCGCCGCGAAGATTCCCAATGACACCTGGCTGGTGACAGGCACCCTGGGCTCCCTGGGTCTCGAGATCAACAGCGTCAAAAATCCCGGTAGCCACGCCCTGACCAGCGAGCTCAAGTCACTGCCCGAGCTCAAATGCGCGGCTCTGGACTTCCCATTTTCCCTGCCCACGGAGTTTTTGCGTTTCACCGAGCGCAAGCTCGAGATTCCGGAATATCAGCAATGGCAGCAGGTAGCCGAGCAGCTCGTGTTCATGAGCTGGGAGCAGTTCGAAGCTCTGGTCCTGGAATATGACATCGAGCCCAAGCGTTTTACCGACAAGAAAACAGCAAGAGCCGCCCAGAGCCCGCTTCACCGGGTGAACCCCTCGATGATTCAGATGACCTATCACGGTATCAGGCTGCTGGCCATGCTCGATCCCGCTAAATTCTGCGTCCTGCCATTCCAGGACCGGAGCCCCGGCGCCACCCCGGTGATTGAGGTGTACCCCCGGGAAATCCTCTACCTGCTGGGTCTTCCCGATCGGGGCTATAAAGGCAAAGACGCCAAAAACCACGAGCAGAGACGCGAGATCGTAGACGGGCTCCTGAATCTGCGCGAAAGAGGGGGTGAGACCTACCAGACCTGTCCCCGCCTCACCCTGGACAAGTCTCTGAAAGGGGTCATCGTCGCCAACGACCATGCCCTGGACGCCCTGATCGCCTGCTATGCGGCAGCTCTTTTCGTCGCCAGCGCCGAGCTTTTTCCCGATCCCCTGGATGCCGACAATCTCAATGTCCTTCTGGAGGGCTGGATCTTCGCCCCCAGCAAGCTCCGCTCCCATTGAGAACCTCTCTCGTCAAATAACGTGACCTGCCGCCACCGCTCACTCATCCATGGGTTATAATGACCCCTCGACGTGATGCGCTCTCAGCCAGCCGCTGAAATGCTCATCAACCGAGGCTTGGTCTAAGCGCCAGTAGCTCAGCTGGACAGAGCAACCGCCTTCTAAGCGGTCGGTCGTAGGTTCGAATCCTACCTGGCGTGCCATTTTCTCTACCGAACCGAACGAATACGGAAGGGTCATTAGCTCAACGGTAGAGCAGCTGCCTCTTAAGCAGTTGGTTGATGGTTCGAATCCATCATGACCCAGTTTTTTTTCCGGATACCTGGTCCGGCGGAGCGGCATTGCCCATGAACTTGCGAGCCCGCTCGCGCATCTTCTGAGCCCGGCTTCCCTTGCCCATCTTCTCCAGGAGGTCGGCATAATTGTTCATGATGGTGCCGACGCTCAACCGGCTGATACCTTCGTCCTTTTCCGCCATATAGAGCGCCTTGCGATAGTCTCTCTCCGCCTGATCGAGACGTCCCATGAATTTATGCACTCGCGCCAGAGCACCGAGGGTGACAATGTAGTCTGCGGCATTCTCTTTAGTATGCAGTGCCATCACCGGCAGAGCGGCATCATAGAGCGCCTCAGCCTCGTAGAGCCTGTCCATGCCGCAATCCAACAGACCGAGATCGGAGAGTAGAAAAGCCACATGAAGCTTCTCAGGATCCATCGGATCCATATGCTCGTACATAGACTCGTGCCTCTTGAGCTGCTTGAGCACCAGCTCCTCGCCCTCCTTATACCGCCCCTGCCTGTAATAGAGCCGGCATAGCCGGTCCACCAGCTTGACAGTAATCAGCTCATTGCCGCCTGGTCTGGCAAGCACATCTTTGAGCGCCGACCTATAGAGACGCTCGGATTTTGGTTGATCTCCTTCTCCGACCAGGAAGTCCGCCTCGCGGATCTTCGCTTCCACAGCCAGGTGTCCGCTCTTCGACGGGCCGGGTGCGCCGGGGTAGACATGCTTCTCGCCGTGGAATCTCTGCATCTGCATGAATGCGACTATCTGCGGTGCCTCGACATCTTCGCCCCTGGCTTTGCTCTGAGCGGCAAGAAGGTCTATGGTCTTGACGCGACGCTCGTCGAGCTCGGGCAAATGCCTGACATGCTCGAGGGCCGACTCGAGCAGATCGACGGCGCCCTGATGGTCGCCCCTGGCAGCCAGGGTCTCGGCGCGGTCGAAATAGATCTTCCAGACGATCTTCGAGACCGGCGCCCCGGGGTTCCAGCTATGTCGAAGGTCAGAGAGATGTCGCCAGTAGCTGCCGTTCAGGCTGACATTGCCTGGAATCGTATGCGATAGAACGGTCAGGGCGAGGAGTATCTTGAGCATGAGGAAGAAAGTAAAAAGCCGGCATGAGATAATATAACTCCACTGATGCATCTGGAGAGAGTCAAATGCGTAAAATCGCTAAATACCTGGCGTTCGCTCTCGCCCTGAGCACCGCCTTCATCTCGACCCGGTCCGAGGTTCGAGCGGGCAACACCGGCACGGCGGAAGCCTATTTAAAACAAGCTAAGGCTTTCGAGGACACCGGTCGCTACGGCGATGCCGAAAGGCAATACCAGCAGGCCCTCCGGGAGGCCCTTTCGGTGGGTCAGAACAACCCCAGGATTCCCGATGTCCAGATCGAGGTAGGAAATTTCTATCTCTCACGCAACCAGCCCAAGAAAGCCGAGGACCTCTTTCGCAAGGCTCTCGATTACAGAATTCGCACAGTCGGCAAAGATCACCCCGAGACAGCCAAGATCTATCATCAGATAGGCCGCGTCTATGTAGGCGAAGGGCGGAACGCCGAAGCTGCCAGCAATTTCGATCAGGCTCTCGGGATATACAAGCGCAAGCTCGAGAGAGACAGACGCATCCCCAACTTGAACAAGAGAGAGATCAATCTAGAAATAGCCGAGATTCTGGACGACCTCGCCAGAACTACCCGATATACTCAGGGCGCCCATGTCTCGGACGTCTATGCCGGTCTGTCCGGGCGTATAAGAGCCAATCCCCAGGGCGACTATTACGAAGAGCTCTAGTCTTTCTTGTCGCTCACTCGCAGCCGGGCGATCTCTTCGCGCATCGATCTGATCCTGTCTGCAGTCAGTGGATGGTCCGAGATGAGCATCATTGCGGCCTTTGGAAGGTGCGGGCTGTCCTTTTCCATGCGCTCGAAAAGACGAATAATCCCCTCGGGGTCATAGCCGGCCTCCATCGTGAGACGAACCCCTATCTTATCGGCAGCCGCTTCCTGTCCTCGAGAGTACGAGAGCCCCTCGATATTTTGCACCGCCGGCAATATTTCTTTGATCTGCTCGTTCGATATAAAACCACCGCTGATGATGGCGAGGCTCACACCAAGGCCACTGGTATGGAGCAGCCTGCGAAGCGTATCGCGATGGACCACGTGGCCGATCTCATGGCCGATGACACCGGCTATCTCATCATCGCTTTTCGCTTCCTTCAGAAGCCCGGAGAGCACCACGATCTTGCCTCCTGGCAGGGCATAGGCATTTAGCTCGTCTTCCGAACTGACGAAAAACTCGAATTTGTAATCCGAAGTCTTCATATTCTGTGCCAGCCTCCGGCCGATCTTCTCGACCCGATTAGCCTCTTTCGACTCGGCAGACGTCTTGAGCTCCGAGGGCAAAAGCATCTCGCCCAGTTTTGCTTCCGCCGACGGAGGCACATATCCGGCAGCCAGGTCGACCCAGAAATCCAGGGTGAGATAGCCGATCCCGAGGATCAAGGCGATACATCCGCAAAATCCGAGGATATTGCCACCACGCAAAAGGGGCGCATGCTTGACCTCGTGCGCGATCTTCGAGGCGGAGAGAGCCAGTCGACTGTTCGGAGAGATCTTCTGGAGGCATTCGAGAAAGTCCGAGCCGTCCACCAGAACGACGGCACCACTGGCGGGATGGCTGAGCTTGATCCGGTCGCTCATCTGCCCGCCGACCTCCAGATCGAGCTCGTCCAGCAAGAACTTAAAAGAAACATCAGAGCCGGAGATCTCCAGCTCCCCGGGCGAGACTCTCAGGTCGCACGCCACCGGCTCCGATGATTCTCGCGTATAGCAGCGGGCTTTGAATTCCATGATCAGCTCATATCAGCTCAACAGGGAAAGAACGCTTCCGCCCCTGGTGGCGACATAGGCGCGAATCCAGCCTCCGAAAGCCTCGGGATTGCGGGATTGCATCCAGATCTTGCCGGGACCGGTGAACTCGCAGGCGAGTCCTTCGCCGCTGGTGAAGCTGGACATCCAGGTTTTGCCGCCTTTGATAATCCGATAGTCGATATCGCCGGTCCAGGCAACCAGGTGCCCGTTGTCCACCACGAACTTCTCGCCCGGAGCCACGGCTTTCTCGATGACGGCGCCGAACGCGCTGACAGCGATATGCCCCTGCCCGTGCGCATGGATGATGAACAGACCGGCACCAGAGAAGAAACCGGTGCTCAGCTTCTGCATCTTGGTATCGAGAGTGACGTTCTCGAAAGAAGCAAGCAGGCTGCCGTTTTTTACGAAGTAATCCTGGCCGTTTGCCAGGGGCAATATTTTGATATCACCAAGCATGGCAGGGGCGATATTCACCTCGCCATAACCCCGTGCGGCTCTCAGGGTCTGGAAGAAGAGCGTCTCGCCACCGAGAACCGCCCGCTTCATGGACCTTCCGAAGCCACCCGCCAGGGTGCCTTCCACATCGATAGCCTCGGTGCGCGAGAGCATCGCTCCCGCCTCTGCCTGAACGTGCTCACCGGGGTCGAGCTTGATTGAGATCATCGCGTTGCTGCCCGGATAAAGAATCTCGTATTGCATAACCACTCCCCTGATACTGGAATCTGACGTGCTGGCTCCCGAAAAAAAAATCCCGACCCATGCAGGATCGATATCCACTGTATCCAATTCCGCTCATTAAATCGGCGCTTGATATGCAAATATGAACCACTCCCTGCTGGCAACCAGGCACATCTCCAGAGGCATGCCCTGCTTCCCTTCAGCGGTTTATTAAAATTACCTCACCCGGCCGTCTCGGAGCTAGAGCCGCCTGGCGCTTGCCCGGCCTGCGGATCGAACCTCGGGGCGTTCCCGATGTCCACAGCAAAACAATAAGTCCTAGTACAATATGGCTGAGGGATCGGGTCGATGACTAAAACTGCTCCAACAAAAACCTGTCCGAGATGTGGGCATGAAGACTCGTCTGGCCTGGCTGTTTGCCCGAAGGATGGCACGGCTCTGAAGTCTAAAAAACCCAAAGCTGCGGACAAATTCATCGGCACCACTATCGCCGATAAGTATCACATAGAATCGCTCCTGGGGCGGGGCGGCATGAGCGTCGTCTACAAAGCGAAGCACCTTCTCATGGACCGGACCGTCGCCGTCAAGATGCTTCGTCAGGACCTGGTCTCGGTGCCGCAGCTCCTGGAGCGCTTCAAGCAAGAGTCGAAAGCGGTCAGCGCCCTGCGCCACCAGAACATCATCACCGTTTTCGACTTCGGTCTTCTGCCTGACGCGACACCCTACCTGATCATGGACTATTTGGAGGGTCAGACCCTGGCGGAGATTCTCAAGACGGAGAAACGTCTCAGCCCAGAGCGTGCGCTGCCTTTGTTCGCCCAGGCATGCGATGCCCTGGCCCACTCCCACAGCCGCGGGGTCGTGCACCGGGACATCAAGCCCGGCAATCTTCTTGTCAGACAGGAGCCAGACGGCACTGAGTCCCTGACCATCTTCGACTTCGGTATCGCCAAGATGCTCGGTCAGGACGGCTCCACCATCAACAAGCTCACCTCATCCGGCGAGGTCTTTGGCAGCCCGCTCTATATGAGCCCGGAGCAGTGCTCAGGCGAGAAAATCGACGCCCGATCCGACATCTACTCTCTGGCTTGCGTCTTCCACGAGCTGGTGCTCGGCGTTCCGCCTTTCCGCGGCGACTCTCCCATGGACACGCTGATGCGTCACCTCAACGATCCGGTGAAACCGTTCTCCGAGTCAGCCCCGGATGTCCAGCTTCCCCCGGGCTTCGAGGAGATCATTACGAAAGCCCTCAGCAAAGACCCAGAAGACCGGTACAAGAGCATGTCCGAATTCCGGGACGAAATCCTTCGGGTGGGGAATCTCTCCCTGCAGCTCCCGCACATGCTCTCCTCGGCCAGCCACCAAGTAGTCACGTCCAGTCAAAGCCCTCTGGAAAGCGGTGCGCAAGCGAGCATCAAAAGCGATACCACCGACAAACGCCCGGACACCCGCCTCAGCAGAGGCGCTCAAAGCAAAGACAAAGGCGGCAGCTCCTTCGGCAAGACAGCCGCCACCGTTGTTGGAATCGTCGCGCTGTTCGCGGCAGCAACAGGCGGTCTCATATACGGCGTCAACCAGTGGAACAGCCAGAAGAATTTCGTAATCCCGGACAAGACCGACACCACAGGTGATGCCGGCACCGATGAAACGAAGACCGGCGGTGGCGAGGAAGGCACCACTGGAGAAGGCGCCGGCGGTGAATCCGGCAAGAGCGAGAATGACACCAGCGGAACCGGCGACACAGGCGAGCAGTCCGGCACCTCCGAGGACACCTCCGGAGGGACCGATACGGGAGCGGAGACTGGCTCCGGCTCTGACCAGACGGGCACCGAGGATACAGCCACCGATCTGGAGGAAGGTCAGAAGACCTTCACCTCATCGACTTCCACATCCGAAGCAGGAGCGAATATAGACCTGCAGGTCAACCGGCTCCCCTACAACGAGGTCATGAAGTTCACAGCTCTGCCCAAACGCCATGGCTGGTACGTAGACCTGACCGAGACCATCAAGCCCACCACCCCGGCAGCGCTTCTGCCAAAGGGCACCAGTCCGGGCAAAGGCAGGCAGACGACCTGCAGAATCCACCTTGTCGAGCTCGGTCCCAGCGACACGTCCCTGGCCGATGCCGCTGGCGCGCTCTATCAGAAGATCTTCGCGGAAGCCGGGGCCCAGTGGCGGGAGATCGGCTTGCCCGGGGCACCGGAAGGCGAAGAGCTGTTTCTGCAAGAGATAGCCTACCCTGACAAGGGGAATGTAACGGAGTTTGTTCTCTATTTGAAGAGGGGAAGCCGCCTGATCGCCTGCGAATTCGTCCCCTCCAAAGCGACTCGGGAGCAAATGCTCGAGCTGATCAAGGACTTCGTGAGTGTGGTCTCGGTAGCGGTGGAAGCCAGGTGAGGATCGAGACGGCACGGTCCTGTGGTATTCTGGGGTATTCCCTGGCGGGGGAATTTTCCACTCGGGCGAGTGGCGGAATTGGCAGACGCGCTAGACTTAGGATCTAGTGGTAGCAATACTATGTGGGTTCAAGTCCCACCTCGCCCAGTCTACGATACCGGCGAAAGAATGAATGACGCTCAAGCAGCAGCTTCGCGAAGAGCTGAGGAATGCTCCTCGTGTACATTCTCGCCGTGGCCGCAGCATCGTTTGTCGCGCTCGCTGCCTAGCGATAAGAGAAAGAAAAGCCCGCTAGATAAGAGACTCGTTGCGAGTAAGGACCAGAATATGGTGCTCGGGGCGACACCGGTCTCGATTGTCGATTCTTGAGGATTGGCCACGGCAGAACAGTAGCGCTGGTGTAAGTCATGAATGCCACCAGGATTGAGCCCAAAAGGAAGAGCAGAGCGGAATTGATCAGTTCTCTGCGCGAGTAGCACCGCAATCAGAAAAGAGAATGCCGACAGGTTGCGCAGAATGGTCAAGGCAAATTGCGCTCGCCTGCTTTAGACAGGCAACCTAGTTCGACACGCCCCAATAGATCAGGAAGGCGATTACTGGCACTGCAGCCGCCACCACCACAGCAAGAGTTGCTCTGGTGCGTGAGAGCTGGTGTAGGCGCTGCATACCGAAAATGCACAGCACTGCGCAATAGATTGGCGCCACTGCATTCAATACCGGTACAACACTGAGCAGCCATGCAGCACTGCCAAATGAATAGGCGGCAGCCGTTTCTCGAAAGCTGCGAGCGGATCCCAGCAAGTGCGCGACACCGTGCGCAACACCAGCTTGAATGCATGTGGCCGTGACAATGATGCCGAAGTAAGCGACAAAAAGAAATGCTCCAAATCTGGCGGACAGCATACAAACCTCTAAGTCGCCACGCCTGGCTATAGATTCGATCGCTGCCGGGACCTGGTCCGGTGGGATGTTTGCCGCCACGGCGATTAAAGGGGTCAATAGTATTCCAAAGATAGACATGAAGGCAGTCAAAATAGAGGCAAAAGCCGAGACCACCAGATAAAAAATCACGGCAAGGACGAGCGCATTAATCAGGGATGCAACCAGCGCTGTCTTTGCCAGGTAGACCACGCTGGTTCGATAGCTAGATAGAAGATCTGTGAGATGGGCGAAGAAAGACCTTGGTGTAAAAAGAACACGCTTTGTCAGTGACCACCAGGAAGGTTTTTCGGTATCGGAATCCATAGAGCCTCACCGTCGCTCGGCAAATGATATACGAAAGGCTTAGACGCGAGTCCCATGACAACAGCCAAAATGGACAGCTCCACAGCGAGATTGTAAGATGTCTTGCCGCTATGGCTAGCATCGGTGACCAAATCGCCCCCCCGGGAGTCGTATCATGAAAAAACTCGCGCTTCTTGCCCTGACGCTCTGCACCTTTGCATCAATCGGGCAGGCAGCCCTGGCTGACGAAGCGTTGACGCCGGAGCAGTGGCTGGAGCGAGCGAAGCAGGGCAATAAGAATCTCGCCGGGGCTTCTTTGAGCAAGGCGGATTTGAGCGGGTTGAACCTGAGCGGGGCGGTCCTGACCAGTGCGGATCTGAGCGGGGCGAATCTATCTGAAGCGAATCTTAGCCCGGCTTATCTCAGCAACGCCAACCTGACCAATGCCAATCTGACCGGGGCAAATCTCTCCGGAGCAGACTTCACCAACACCAATATGACCGGCGCCGTTTTGACCAAAGCAGACTTGACCAGAGCCTATTTGAGCAAGACGATATTGAGCCAGGCGAATCTGACCAAAGCGAACTGCACCGAGGCGAGGTTTCCCAACGCTGACTTGACGAAAGCCAATTTGAGCAAGACCCAGCTATTCAACGCAAAACTGGACGGTGCCAATTTGAAAGGAGCCAATATGATCTGGTCGGAGCTGGGCGAAGCGACTTTGAACAGATGCGACTTGACCGGAGCAGACCTGACCAAGGCGGATCTGACCAATTCAGTGGTGTCAAAGACGACCACGAAGGGAATCGATTTTGTCGACTGGGAGAACCGCGGCGCCGTCATCCAGCCTTAGCCCGCCTCCGTCAGTTTTACTCGAGATAGATAACGTGTTATCCGCCTGACCAGCTGAAAGCAAGTCCACAAATTTGTGAAATGCCCTGTCATCGCAAACATCCCTTTTCAAGAGTGATTTCACAAAACGTCTTTCCAGAGGACTGATGTAATTGTCGGCTAATATAATCCTGGTCAAAATCTCAGCTTCCTCGCCAGCAATTTCATTGGTCGACGAAAGTATCTTGCGAGCTTCTCTTTCCAACTGATTTATTGCCATAGCCTCCTCCTTTTTCGCAGATAATTCTCAGTGCCGGTTTCACTGCCAGGGACGAGGCAACGGAGCGCCATTCCTGCGACGATAATCGGGCGAGACGATTTGCTCATAGACCGATACATCCTCCCTCGAAATTCCAAGCTCAACCTCATCAGTTGACCAGTAGCCTTCTTCAGCATGCGACCTGCAAATCGGGGCATATCTTATTATCAACTCGTTGAGTACGAACGCGTCATAGAATCGCCGCTCAGCAACAGCTTCTTCATGGGACTGAATCAGCTCATCCATACTGAGACGTCCGTCACGAAGATCGCCGTCTAGCTCGGCCCGATCGATGATGTGCCAATGGTCTCTCAAGAATGGCATAACAACATCTTTCACGAACAAATGCTCGTCCCATGGAATAGTCATGTTTATTCTCTCCAGGTTGATGGCTGATCCAAAATCTGCCAGGTGGCAAGCAGACCCAGACAGAGAAGCAAGAATCCTCCAAGTCCAAGACCGAGACTGGTCAGCCAGTTCAACGCGAAGTGAACATCTGAGCTATCACGAACGACACCAGACTGAAAGATCAGATAGGAGCCGATTAGAAGCACGGTGAATGGAAAACCGAATCTCATAGCAGACCCTCAACGAGCAGGATAATTGACGACGCTGCCTGTTTTTTGCCAGTCCCAGTCGAGCACCCTGTCGAGCACTTGCAAAATCCTGCGCCAGCTTCTGACAAGAAAGTTGCTCCTCTGCGCCAGACGCAATTCGCCAATCTCGCAAAGACGCTCTGGAGAACTCGACCGGATTGGCCGCTTGAAATAGGCTTGAACGCTCTCTGGTCGCCTTTCGATACCAGCGCACCTGGCTCTGTAGTCGTCCAGGTAATATTTATCTCGAAGCACCTTGAGCATGCCCGAATTCTCACGGCACGTATACTCATTCGATTGCCTGATCATCACCGGACCCTCCACTTACTGATACTTTCATACGTGATCGGCGCTTTCTAAATGTAGGACTCACCAGTTAGAGCGCATCTGAAAACCGGGCTTGATGCTGGACCTGGTCACCCAGTCATCATGAATTGTTCTTCACCAAATACTTCCGCCACCGGCGTTCTCCACCTGCGAGGCTTGATCCTGTGCACGTCCGCCCCGGAAATCTTCTGCTGGTACACTGAAACATCCTCTTCCGAAATCCCCAGCAGTGATTCTTCGCTCCTGAAGTAGGCATCTTCGTAGCACTGGCAAATTTCATCGTAGCGCTCGAAGATAGCCTCGAGCATGACCGTGTCTTCCAACTGCCCCTTACTCAGCATCTCGACGTACTTCAGAAAGATCTTCTCCTTTGGGAGTCTTCCATCAGGGCTCAGTGGCAGCCTGACGGCATCTATCTCGTCCCAGTTGGTCTTAAGGTAGTCAACGATGTCCTGGTCGTTAAATTTGATCATGATTGTCGCAACCTCACCTAGCCGTCTATCTACAGGGTAGAAAAGATTGCCGCAGTTGGCATCACACCCGAGTCGACTCCTTCGACTACACTCGAGAATGAAATGACGCTAAGAATTTTCCCGATACCGTCCTGTGCTCGAGAGTCGAGGAGTTCAGCCGTGCAGCGAGACTATGCCTTTTCGAAGTGCGAGCAAAGCGGCCTGGGTTCTGTCGCTAACCGCGAGCTTGTCCATTATCCGGCTCATATGAGACTTGACAGTGTCTATCGTTACGCAGAGCTCCGCCGCAATCTCGCTGTTCTTATAACCCTGAACAAGAAGCTGCAAGACCTCTAGTTCTCTTTCTGATAAGTCATCCGACGGACCGGGCGAATTTCTCTTGCTGGTCTTAGGCCCGGCCGCCTTTGGAGCATCCTTATCTTTAGCCTCGAGCTGAATCATCGAGAAGACGATACCAGCGATCTCGGGATCGATCCAAACATCCCCACCCGCTACAGCGCGAATAGCGGCTAATAAGCGATCTCTGGAGATGTCCTTCAAGCAGTAGCCTCTGGCGCCTGACGAAAACGCTGCAAAAATAAGGTGTCTCTCCGTATGCGAAGTAAGCATGAGCAGCTTCAGGTCGGGCCAGACATCCCTGATTCGCCTTCCAGCTTCAATTCCATCCATCGCAGGGAGCCCGATGTCCATTACCACCAGGTCCGGTCGCAATTCGGTCGTCAGCCTGATTGCATCCTTGCCATTATCCGCTTCTGCCACCACCTTGATGCCAGGATCGTACTCGATCATGGACTTGAAGCCCATTCTCGTAAGCTCCTGGTCCTCTACGATGATTACTGAAATCACAGGCTCAACAGGACGAATATTGTTAGCAGTCGTATCCATCGAATCACCTCGAGAGCTCGATTGGTTTGGTCGCCTGACTCTGTGACTTCGGTAGAACGACTTCGAAGCAATTCCTCCCTCGATCACTCGAGAACCTCAGACTTCCACCATGAACCTCAGCTGTCCATCGGGCCAGGAACAGGCCTAAACCGCTAACGCTTCCAGTTTCGGCACCGTTCACTTCTCGCCAACGACTACTGAACAGTGAGTCTATCTCTGCCTCATCGTAACACTTTCCAATGAACTCGACTTTCACCTCGACGTTCGAGCACGTTTTACTGCTGATTACGCTGAGTGTAAGAGGACTATCGACTTGGCACCGGGAGACCGACCAGTCTATGAGATTCGAAAACAATCTCCTCAACAACTTCTCTTCTGCCTGAACGATCAGGTCATCTTCTCCATCGAGCTCCTGGCATATCGATACGTTTGCGGCGCCATCGGTATTTCCAGAGCGAACAGCCTGCCGCTCCAGTAGCTCGAGGATTCTCACGGATCGGAAAGCCAGACTGCCTCCGGGAACAAGCGAATAAACCATCAGTAAATTCTCGATTGATCGACCGAACTCAAAATTGTTCCTCAGCAACGCTTCAAAGATCGAACGCGGCACTCTGATTTCCGGCTCCTTGCCGTCAGCGTCGAGCGTCGTGACAATGCGGTGAAACTGATTGATCGTATTCAGTACGTCGTTACCCATTATCGACAGCAATTCTTCGCGATCCCTGGCGAGCCTGCGTGTCTCCTCAATCAGCATTTTCTCTCTTGTCAGGTCTCTCGATATGGCGGAAACGCCAAGCAAGCGACCGCTAGCATCAACCACAGGAGACAGGGTTACGAATACGGTTATAGGAAGCCCTTCACGGGTCAGTCTTACACTCTCGAAGTGACAGGGACAACGCTCCTCTTTGGCCAGATCGAATCGCCTGGCAAATCCTGCATAGTCTTCAGGTGTGTAAAGCGAGCTTACATGCTTGCCGATCATCTCATCCGCCGTGAATCCGTATAGCCGCTCCGCCGCCGGATTCCAAGCCGTGAAAATTCCATCCGGAGACTTGAAGTCGATAGCATCGAAACAACTATCGAATATGCTGGCATAACTTATGGCGCCTTCAGCACCTTCCAAGAGTGCACTCGCTTGCATGAACGTCCCTCCGTCAGGCTGATTATCGTTCATCGGAATCTCCCGGTCTACATACTCCAGCAGGAACAATCTCAGTCTCGAGAGTGAATTGTTCATGTAGTTTCACATCGGATGCCGCCATAGAGGAATTCATCAGGCGCAGCTCGAACCTTGTTACTCCGGACTCTGACCGGATATAACTCAAATCGGCACCGATAAGCCTCGAGAGCTTTCTGGCAAGATACAACCCAAAACCGCTAGGATGCTCGGATGTACCTGGCGAGTGTCGCGCTGGCGATACTGAGAAGATTTCGCCGATCCGGGAATCTGGTATTCCCGGCCCGGTATCCTCGACAGCTATTCTGAGGAAGTTGCCGTCATCTTCTACGCAAACCCGCACGGTCGAATCGTTTGGAGCGAATTTTACTGCATTGTCCAGCAGATTAAGTATGATCTTTTTCACTATCAATGGGTCCATTGTGTAGCTTCTTGCGCGGCAATTGATGGCAGTTTCAAGGCTGAGTCGTTTCAACTCCGCTCTCTGCTCAAGACATTCGACACAGTCTGAGATCAATTTTTCGACAATGACAGGCATTCTCGCCTCGCTGAATTTGCCAGAGTTCACCTTATAAAGGTCCAGCATCCCGGTAAGCATGTCGATGATTTGCTGATTGGATAATACGACTTTCCGGGCTATCTCTCGAATTCGCGAGTTCTCGTCTGTCAATTCAACGATATGATTGAGCGCCAAGTTATTAGCGATAATCGGATTTTTCAGGTCATGAGAAAGAGAGGCGACGAAGTCGGCTTGCAGAACTCTCAGGTTAACCTGCTCCGTAATATCGCTTGCCACCAGGGTGTGGCTCGCCTCCTCCACGGAAAGGACGGATTCGATGGGAGAGATCGACAAAGCCGCCCAGAAGCTAGTACCGTCTTTTCGAACCATTTCCACCTCTATGGTGGAAGAAGTCTTTCGCTCGGTGATCACTTCCTGGCATGATTGCAAATCATGCGTATTTCCTATCCAATCCTTCAATGTGGTTCCGACGGCTAGATCAGAGGAACAGGCGAACATTCTCTCGCTTCCTGGGTTCCAGGAGATTATTCGACACTCTCTATCCACCGAGAAGATGCTCTCGTGACTGAATTCGACCAGTCTCGCCAGGTCGTTTGCCGCTCTCTGCGCAGTCGCACTTTGTGCCTGGAGACGCTTCTGAAAAACTATACAAAGTACCAATGCGCCAATCGACAGGACTTGAAGCAGCACAACGAATAACGACAAGAGAGCAGCTTCGTCATGCCATTCGGACAAGATTCTTGCAATCTCTCGGGACTCGGATTCTCTCAGATTATCCAGACTTCTGCGCAGGGCTGAGAGCTTTGCCTCTTCCGCCTCAGGAAAGGACAATACAGTCTCGACCTGCCCGACAATGGACTCGACTTTCTCACTGTCTACCGAGGCTCGAGAGGCCGACTCCTCGAACTTACGGATCAATTCTCTACCCGAAGTCGCTACCGCCGTATGAATCCGGTCCTCTCGATCGGACTCGGCCGAGTCGACAAAAGCAACCAGATCATCAATTGCTACGATAAGCCGTTCTGTTTCGCACGCCCGGGATGATGATTGATCAACAAGCGAGCTTACTCTTGTGCTGGCGGCTAATGTGACGACCATAGCAAGTGTAAGAGCGCCTACCAGGAGCGACACGAAGATCTCCTGGCCTCTCCCGCCTCGGTTCACCGGCTTCTTCCCCGGCTTCTTCCCCGGCTTCTTCCCCGGACCCTTACCAGGCCCATTACCAGGCCCCACACTACCCATCGGACTCTGGCTCACAAACGCCCATCGGAAATCACCATATCTTCATATATTCAAAGTATTGCACATTTTCAATGGCAATGCAACTCGAATTTAGGAACCAGTTCTTGCTTCCTATTCGCCATAAGGGGCGCGGAAAAGCCTGGACGAGCTCGCACGTTCACTTTTTCTGCGAATGAAGGTCCGACTACCGGCGTATGCGGCTGCTATTGCAAGTGGAATGGCACATTTGATAACATGTGCGACTGGCAAAACACCGGCTCGACCGACTGGACACAGCATAGTCTCCTCATCGACGTCTCCTCTGGCTTAAGTTTCGGAGCCTACCTCATCGCTGTCGGGAAGCTCTGTCTCGACGAAGTCAGCCTGGCGACAGCCGACAAGGACACACCCCTGACCGGTCTGAGACCGCACCCGATCAATCTCGATTTCGAGGAATGACGACCATTTATATGATTTCTCTCAAACGCCTGAGCTGCCTCTCCGCCATGCTCATAATGCTGTCCTCAATCGCGCCACAGCCGGCAACGGCAAAGTCGAAAGCGGATAAGGCTCCAGGCATAGTCCTTTTCCCGGTCTTCTATCGCACCGACCGGGAAAAGGACGGCGAGACCTTCGGTCCAGCCCCGCGCCTGGAGAAAGCTATCGAAGACTCCGGAGACGACCGGATCGGCATTTTCGTTCACGGGGCCGCCGACCCCTTCGAAGACGCCATGTACGATGCCGGCGAGCCGGCCTACTACAAGGAATGTCCGACCATCATCTATTCCTGGCCCTCGGTCGGGACGATAAGCGCCTACCATATCGTAACTGCAAATAACGATAGCGATGACAAGACGACTAATGCGACTGCCGGCACCGGCAGCGAAGAAGGAAGCTCCTGCCTCCGTGTTTTTTTCGAAGATCCAAAACCCGCTAGGACACAGGAACCTGCTCGACGTGCCCGATGAATTGAAACCTGTGACAACAGACCACCCCGAGACCGTGGACGCCGAGTCGCGAGCACGCCAACTCCTGGTCAACCGCATTGCGGTAGTGACCGTTGTATCGGGAATCATAGTGGCGCCGTTCATCATAGTTCCGGCTCTCCAGGCTTATCTTCCACTTGCCGGGCTTTTCGCCTTTGGCTTCGCGGCAATCACGATACTGAGCCCCGGCGGATCGCAAACGGATGATCGACCGGTCATGAAAGAAGACATGGTATCGCGGATGTCCCTGAAGGATGCAATCAGACAGATCGAGTCATGCCTGGCAGAGCCGATTCAGGCATCAGATATGGAGCGCTACTGGACGAAGCTCGATAGCAGCAGCGAGAAGAGACACGCGGTCATGCGATACCAGATCTACTACGAGTATCACTATGTTTCAACGAATAGCAGCGCGCCCACTCGGGAGACCAGCTTCAATGACATCCTGCTGAAGATAGAGCTCGAGGACGTTGAGGACAAAAAGGTAAAGGTCGATTTCACCTGCAGCGATCCCAGATTCGACAAAAACAGGACCTTTATCGATCAGTGCGACAATAAGGACGGAAGCGCCATTGTCCTAACCACCTTGCAACGCCTGAGAAAGAGCCTGACAGTGACAGGGTGAGCGACTGTCGCTCGTTGCGGGTCAACTGAGAATTCCACGAAGCACAGACTCGTAGTCGACCTCATCGAAAGTGAATGGGCCGACGCCCTCAAACCTTATCGTATTCGAGCTGTCATAGTTATTCTCGAATTGGAATGCGGACCAGGTGTATGTCTTGCCTGATCTGATGATCTCTGCGGTAAAGGCACCACAACCCAGATCCGCGCATTCGGGACAGACGAACAGCATGAATCTGTTGGGGTCTATCGGTGCCGGAGAAAGCAAGAGAAGACGGTCGACACTTCTTCGATTCCAGTCAAGGTACTCAGAATCTCTTTGTAAAAGCCCGACGAAATCGCACTCTCGAACTTTCAACAACTCCGCCAGAGAATTGCTATCGATAACGTAATCGTAGGTATACCGCTCATGAACAATACAGTCCTCGGTCTCTTCACCGGGACGATGCATGATCTCAAGGTCCAGACTCGATAAAGTCATAGCCGCCACCAACCTGCTATTTCAAGCGACCAGTATAGCACCCAGGCTTTCCTCGCCATCTGGAATGCGATAACCGGTATGAGAGCGGCTTTTGGATTTCAAGGACCGGCGCAATGGCAGCAGAATCTCATGACGTGCCCTCCTGCTCGCGCCGCCACAGGAGCAGGGTGTCATCAGTCGGCGACAGGCTGTCGACTCTTTGCGACCAACCGGATTCGATACCACCTAGTGTGCTGGATATGCCTTCGACGACACACCGGAACCCTTCCCAGTTGCTGAACATCTCCACGAATTCTCCCGATTCTGTCTCAATCTCGAGCACTGTCAGGATCTCGATTTTCGTATCGAGCTTATAGGCTCGAACCAGGCTGATCTCGCTCCACGCGAGTATGGTCTCGGCATCTTGAGAATGCTTCAGGCAAATACCCTCTGCCCCGGCTTTCAAAAAAGGGTACTCTTCCAACATCTCCTCCCTGGATTCGAGGGTGACAGACACAGTAGCCAACCTGTTGAAAATTAAATCACCAGCATGCGATCAATTATCCTTCATCCTGACCTGACCGAGTTTTGCACAAGCGAAAGAAATAATCGAGCCCGAACGAACCACGCCAGTGGTCGCCGAAACCGATCTACTCGTAGTCGGTAGTGGACCCGGCGGTCTCGCTGCCGCCGCAAGCTGCGCCAGAGCGGGCGTTGACACCATGATCGTCGAGCGCTACGGCTGCTTCGGCGGTAATCTGACCCATGTCGGCGTGGAGGGAATCGGCTGGTACCGCCAGAAGGACACCGTCGATGTTGAGGGTATCGGAATCGAGTTCGAAGAGCCAGCCGGATCCTTCGGCAGCTCGTCACCTGAGCCGCAGTCCAGGAGCCAGGCGATCAACGCAGAGATGTTCAAAGAAGATGAGCTCTTCAGCCCCTATCTCGAGGAGCCCTTCGACCAGGCAAGAGAGAAAGGCATTATCCCCAAAGGCACGAAAAGGCACGAAAAGTATCGGGGGCACCTGGAGCGTCATCAACGATAACGGCGAAGCTACTTATCTCAACATGGTGCACATGCTCGAATACGATGACACCGACGTCAACGACCTTACCCGGTCAGAGATAAAAGGACGCCGCCAGGCTATCCTGGCGATCAAAGCGCTCCAGCACTTCGCTCCGGGCTTCGAACCACCTGACCGGGCAGGCGCGCGCAGCCAGACTCGAAGCGATGGCGGGCTCTCTTGCCGAATAGGGCGTCCGGAGCGGATTGAATAATCAGCGCTCAGCTCTCCTTCTCGGGATTGTACTCGTCCTCGGAAAGCCCGAACGTCCAGGCCACCGCTTCGCGAGCCGTCTCAACAGTGGGCGGAACGCGCAGATAGTAGAACTTGTAAGTCCCGTCCGGCTCCCGAGTCGAATTGCGGACGCGCACCATCATCAGGGGCTCATCGAGATCGAATTCGTAGCGGTAGAGAATGCCGCATTCGTCCTGGTGAAACACCTCGGCGCCGGAGGCTGTGAGGAATCTCTCGTTCCCGTATATATCGAGCAGGACCCGGCGAATCTCGGCATTGCGCTCGTCGAGAATCTGGCGAACTGTTATTTTATCCCTCTCTTCGATTATCTTCCGGTCAATTGGAAAGCCTTTCCAGGAATAGACAGACAGACCGTCGGCCCAGACAGCAGCCGGTCCATCCTCGCAGTGGGGGCGGCCGGAATCATCGGTTCGAATGAACTTCGGTTTCATACAGGCAAAAACTATCTGAGAAGAAAACGAATATCCTTCGGCGCCGTGAAACAGATAGGCCCAGCAGTCGATACCCTCGTCGAGATCGGCAAGGAGCTCTCCGTCGAGATGCCTGCAGGTGAGAGCGAAAGGCAGCCAGTCTGCCGAAGAGGCCCAGATCACACCGGTTCGCGCGCGCGCCTCGGCTTCTCTCGCCAGTCTCTCGTCGTTCACCCATTTTATAGAATCCCAGGCGATCTCGTACCACTGCCGGTTCATATCGATGGTCGGGAACTCAATCGGTCTCGTGTATCCGTTGGCTACCTGCCCGACCCACTGATTCCGCCTCTGGCTGATACCACTGACTTGATCGAAACGGGACTTGAGGGCTTCGATCCTGTCAAGCCTCTCCAGCTCACTACTTTCTGGCTTGAGCAGATCACGGGTAAGAGGAATGTGGTCGGTCACGATCCTGGGGTCGAAACTTCCCACAACCAGACCTACTGTAGTAGCGTTGTTCAGATTGAATTGCTTGCTTGTCCGCTGCTCGATTCTGGCGGCGGTGATACCCATATGCCTGAACATGCGGCCGTCCCAGGGGAAGGGAATGATGCCGTTACCCTTCTTCTTTTGAGGCTCGAGCCCGAAAGCGGACTGCATCTCACCATCCAGACCACCGCTCGAGAGCCAGGTATGCATATGGCTCTTGAGCCGGCTCAGAATCCGGCGCTGAACTTCAGCACCGTAAAAAGGATACTGGGTACTCCAGATCCGCTCGAGAAGCGGCACCACCAACAGTCTCTCGACTCTGATCCATTCTCTGTCCCAGCTCTCCTGCCAGTCCGCTGAATCCGGGGAGCCCGCCTGCCGGAGAACAGCCAGAGCCTGATCCCATATATCCGAATGCACGACATTGGTCATCAGCACAGGTATGGCGACCTGCTGCACCGGACTCTCGCACCAGAGAACCAGGGGCGGCGGCAGATCCGCCGACAGCCGGTAGAGGGTCGCAAGGGCGCTCTCCACCATCTCCGGATTGTCGTCGGTCCTGGTAGTAAGTTCGGTGCGCCAGCGGGAGATCATACTGGTGGCGATTCGATCGATATCGTGCCTGGGACTGTTCACGGGGCGCTCCTGCAAAAACTTCGTACAGCCATCTTATACCGCCCTCTTTCCGGGTTGCCAAGAACTTGTCAAATTTTTCAGATTCGTGCTCCGCCCGGAGTTAACGGGAAGGCACAAACGGGGATATTAGGGAAGACCGAGAGCGGGCTATGCAAGAAGAGAAAGAAGACCATGTGGAGCTGAAGAACGCTCCGGCAATGGAGGAAATCGAGGAGAGCCGCCAGCAGGCGCTCGCGCCTGCCGCCTCGTCTTCTGCTGGCGCCGAGACCCCTGCCGCCGGGAAGGAAGCGGGTCTACTGCACACCCTTCTTCGAGCCGGGATCTGGGTAACGACGCTCCCAATCTCGCTTGCCTTTATGGCATTGCTGGTGGGTCTGGTCTGCTCGCCTCTCTATATCTCATTGTCCACCCTGCAATTCTCAGGACTGCACCTGAACCAGGAAATCTGGAAGCCCGCACACACGATCACCACCTTTGCCGTGTTGATTCCGTTTTTCTTTGCGGTCAGCCAGACCTATCTTGCTCATTTTTTCAAAGGGACAGAACGGTTTACCGTCGCGGCTCGATATTTTTCTTATTTGCTCATCCTGCCCCTGACGCTTCTATCCTGGTCAGTCTCGGGTCAAACTGAAGGTCCTGCCTTTGCCGCGAACTCCACGGCCATCAGCGCTCTTATCGGCGTTGTTTTCGTCCTGATTTCGGAGTTCGGCATCAGGCTCTCATCCAGACACCTCCGCATCCTCTCCGAGCAGAAACGACCGGTGGGCAGACTATGGCTCAGCGCGATGTTCGGCACAGTCTTGCTCTTGATTCCTGTCATTCTCTTTCGTGGTCTCGGCGCGTATTTCAATCTGGCCTGCTACGCTATGCCTGTTCTTGTCGGAGCGATCTGCACCCTATTCTGCAGAGAGTCGAGACCTTTAGAGGCACTCAAAGTTGCTGTCTCGGTAACATCATACGTGAGCTGGGCCATCCTTCTCTTCTCAGGCATCTATCTCCTGTCAGCTCTTGTGCAGGCAGCGTCTATGAAGCAAATCATCTCCGCCGCCCTGTGCGGTCCTCTGGGTCTGCTGGCCTTCGTCCTATTGGTCAGCGCCGGCGCCGCCGGAACCAGCCTTGTCCTGGGAGGAGGCAAAGCCAGTGACTAGGAGCCGCTGCTAAAGTGAGATTCGGTCAGCGAACCAGGCGTGTGGCAATCAGCCCGGCGAAGCGATCGCGCCCGGAATACCACCAACCCAGATGGTTGTGACACTCCATACAAATCGCAAAGCTCCAGGCATACCCCGCGAACCAGCTCGCCTCCGTAGTCAACTCGCCCACATCGGCTGCACCCGGCGCATCGCTGTAGCAGAGGACGTGAAAAGAATAACCAGCAGGGTTCCGAAATGTGTGCTCATGCGGCTCCACGGCAGACGCCGGGCTCGTGATCTCATGCCCGCAATTCTTGCAGCGCACGGACCTCTGCGTCTCGACATTCTCCTGCTCGGTCTCGACTGGAGCGACTTCGGTCATGCGAGCCTCTGTGCCATCTGAGTCCCAAGCGCTTCAATCACGTCAAGAACCTCAATCCCACCTACGGCAATCTTCCCGGAACCGGACGGTTTCGTTCCAGGATTCTCAAACGAGGGCAAAAAACGGAGTGGCTGGAAACGGTGGATCCGGCAATCTATAGATTAGACTATCTATACCCATGGAAAGACCAACTCCTGCAAGCAATCTCGGACGCCGGCTGAAAGAGCTGGACTGGCAGCCCATCTGCGATGATCTGGACAGGCAGGGTTTCGCCGTTATCGAGCGCTTGCTCGAAGCCGGACAGGCTCGCAGCCTGGTATCGCTCTATGACCGTGACGAGCTGTTCCGCAAACGAATAATCATGGCTAACCACGGCTACGGACGCGGGGAGTACAAATACTTCAGCTACCCCCTGCCGGATCTCGTCAGCGAGCTGCGAACCGCTGTCTACCCGCAACTAGTAGATCTGGCCAATCGCTGGAACGAGATCATGAAGAATCCGGTTCGCTACCCGGCTGCCCATGCCGACTTTCTCCAGCGCTGCCATGAAGCCGGGCAGGTCAGGCCGACTCCCTTGCTGCTCAGATACGGAGCCGACGACTTCAACTGTTTGCACCAGGACCTTTACGGCGAGCATGTCTTTCCAGTCCAGCTGGCGGCACTGCTCTCATCTCCGGGCGAGGACTTCACCGGCGGCGAGTTCATCATGACCGAGCAGCGCCCTCGCATGCAGACCAAACCTCTGGTCGTGCCCCTGAAGCGAGGTGACGGCGTGGTCTTCGCTGTCCACCAGCGCCCGGCCAAAGGTAGCCGGGGACACTATCGTGTCAATATGCGCCATGGCGTGAGCCGCGTAATTTCGGGCAGCCGGCACACTCTGGGCGTGATCTTTCACGACGCGAAGTAGGCACGTCCTGTCCGAACCCGACTGAAATCCAGAGAACCATTGCCGATAGTCTATTCATACTCCCCCAACCGGGGGATAATCGACGCCACCGGCCGGGTACATTTCTCTCGGAATCGCCTCTGGAAACACGACAATAAGACGCCGGATCTATTGGGTCGCAAGGTCCGCCGCGCATCAGGAACCTTCTGGAGAGAGTGCATGACACGAAAGAGAAAGATCAAGCTCGTCACCCTTGTATCCCTTACTCTGCTTTCGCTGCAGGGTCCAGCCGCAGATGCCAAAGAGTATGAGAAAGGGCGAATGTGGGACTACTATCGCGGTAGAGAATGGCGCAATCGTAACGAGAAAGAAGAACACGAGAAAGCGATCAAAAAAATGGACGCGGAACGAAAGGCCAGAGATCTCCAGCGCTTCAAAGAGACAGGCGAAGAATCCCTCGAGATGAAATGGGACCGGGAAAAACGAGAAAAGGAGGAGAACGAGGCAAAGGACGCTCAAAACGCGGCGGATCAGAAGCACGCGTCTGCCGTCAGAGCCAGAGAAAAGCTCCGACGGCAGCAACAAGCCGAGGCGATGAAACAGGAGCAACAGCAACTCGCGACAGTCGAAAAACTGAGAAAGTCCGGAAAGGCTTCACAGGCTGTAGCTATGCTCGAAAGTATGGCAGTATCAGGCAGCCCTAATGCCCCCTATGAGCTGGGCAAGGCTTACTTCAAAGGAGAGGGAGTCAAAGCAGACAAGACGAAGGCCTTCTCCTGGTTTTACAAAGCCGCCAGGCTCGGCAACGGCAACGCCTCCTATGAGCTCGCCCACGCATATCTAGAGGGGGACGGCGTTAAACAGGACAACAAACAGGCCCTCGACTGGTTGAGAGTCTCGACGGCGCCCAGGGCTCGCAACATTCTGGGCTCAATGTATCTAGACGGCGGCGAAGGCATCGCCCGCGACTACCACAAAGCATGGGACATGCTGAGGGCTGCGGCAACACAGAACGATGACCTGGCCAAAGCCAGTCTGGGCGAGATCTGCTATCTCGGTCTCGGAATGCGACAGAATTTCATGGAAGCGAAGAAATGGCTCGAAGCCGGCGCTGCGGCGAACAATCCCAAAGCGCTGTTCTATCTGTCCCAGATGTATGCCACTGGTAATGGTGTGGGAAAGGACGAGACGAAAGCCCGCGAGTATATGACCAGATACGATGAAGCCGTGGCCAAGCTGCCTGCGCAAAACAACAATGAGAACAAGATCGTCTACAAAGAGTATGCTCAGATGTCGACCAGGATGGAGCGCTTGAGCAAAGATACGATTCCGGCTGCACCCTTACCGGTGGCACAGAAGAAACCCATCGCCAAGGTCACCACGATCGCCAGCGCCCCTCAAGCCAGCAAGACCCAGAGCTCCCCTCCGCAACCGGAACCGGAGAAAAAGAAAGAGCCGCCCAAATCCAAATCACGCACTGAGGTGTACACCGCGGTCGAAGAACTGGTCAGGAAGTATTATCCAAAGGCAAAGATAGAGAAAAATGACCAGGGGATGCACTTTGAATTCAAAACGACACCGACTGAAGAGATCCGCGGCAAACAGAAAATGATCCCCAAGCTCGGCGGCATAGTCGGCGACATTAAGGCCACCAAAGGCCACTACCCCGGCAAGGAGTATCTGCCCTACCAGACCAATGGCACTCTCTACGTGTTTCTTCTGATGGCGCCCTATTCGGCCGAGGAAGACGACCACCTGCTCACCAAGCTTATGTTCCCTCCAGACGCCCCACTGGACTTCGTCAGCAGTTTCAAGACCCTGGTGAGCATGTACACAAAATAACTCCACACCGGGTGGTTGTCTAATCTTGACTCAAGACAATGCTGCAGGATCGAAATTCCCGCCGGCTGAACCGACAAATCGGCCCCCTGCCGTGGCATATTCATGTCAGTCAGCGTCAGTCGGCCGCAACCCGGCAGCGCCCAGATCGGGCGAGCCCCCCGGACCGTTGCGGCTTTTGTCTGTTTTCCGAATCGACCTAATCAAAGACAAAGGCAGGGTGTGAGAATGGCAAGAAAAAGCAAGCCGAACGCCGAGAAGCTGAGGCTACAGGAAGCCAATGACAATGTGGCGCCCTGGCGTAAGTGGGGTCCGTACCTGAGCGAGCGCCAGTGGGGCACGGTTCGGGAGGACTACAGCGACAATGGCGACGCCTGGAACTACTTCACCCACGACCACTCACGATCCCGCGCTTACCGCTGGGGCGAGGACGGTCTGGGCGGCATCTGCGACGAGCATCAGATTCTCTGTTTCGCCCTGGGGCTCTGGAACGAGAAAGACCCCATATTAAAAGAGCGGCTTTTCGGTCTCACCAATAGAGAGGGAAATCACGGCGAGGACTGCAAGGAGTATTACTTCTACCTGGACAGCACCCCTACCCACTCGTATATGAAATACCTGTATAAGTACACCCAGCATCCGTTCCCCTACGTCCAGTTGATCGAAGGCAATAAAGGTCGCGGGCGCCAGGAGCTGGAATATGAGCTCCTCGATACCGGCGTCTTCGACGACGATCGATATTTCGATGTATTCATCGAGTACGCAAAAGAGTCGGACGAAGATATCCTGATCAAGATCACGGCGCACAATCGCGGGCCTGATGCGGCGCCGCTTCATCTGCTGCCGACCTTCTGGTTCCGCAACACCTGGTCCTGGATGGACGGTAGCGCCCGACCGGTAGTCAATGCCATCGCCCACGACGAATACTCCATGGCTCATGCTCGGCACACCGATCAGGAACTGGCGCACAAGCTCTCGGAGTATTTCATCTATTTCGACAGCAAGGTGCCCCTGCTCTTCACTGAAAACGATACCAACAGCGCCCATCTCTACGGCATGCCGAACTCCAGCCCCTTCGTAAAGGACGGCATCAACAATTACATAGTCAACGGCGATACCACTGCCGTCAACCCAGAAGGATTCGGGACCAAGATGTCCGCCCACTACAATGCAACAGTGCCGGCAGGAGGCTCGCATGAGATCCGCATCCGATTCGGAGTCAAGAAACAGGAGGCTCCAATGGAGGGCTTCGACGATATAGTCACAACCCGACTGGCCGAGGCGGACGAGTTCTACGAGACGATCACGCCCAACAAGCTGCTGAAAGACCGCGAGCGAGTCGCTCTAATGCGCTCGGCCCTTTCCGGCATGCTCTGGGGCAAGCAATTCTTCCACTATGACGTGGACCAGTGGCTGCGCGAGCACAACGCCTCGCCGCTGCGCGAGCCGGGCGCTCCGCAGATTCGCAACAGCTCATGGTTCCACATGTTCAACGAAGACATCATTTCCATGCCGGACAAGTGGGAGTACCCCTGGTATGCGGCCTGGGATCTGGCTTTTCATATTATGCCACTGAATATGGTGGACCCGGACTTCGCCAAGAATCAGCTCGAGATGATGCTGAAAAGCTCGTACCTGCATCCGAATGGACAGATACCCGCCTACGAATGGAACTTCGGCGACGTCAATCCGCCGGTCCACGCTTTCGCCACCTACTGGGCCTATATCTATGACAAGGAGCAGCGAGGGACGGCCGACCGCGACTTCCTCAAGTACGCGTTCTCCAAACTACTGGTCAATTTCACCTGGTGGATCAATCGCAAAGACCCGCGCGGGCACAATGTCTTCGAAGGCGGCTTCCTTGGACTGGACAACATAGGTGTCTTCGATCGAAGCAACGCTCTGCCCACGGGCGGGCATCTCGAGCAGGCCGACGGCACCGCCTGGATGGTATTTTTCAGCCAGCAAATGCTCAACATCGCCCTGGAGCTGGCCCAGGACAATCCTCTCTACGAGAGGTTCGCCCTCAAGTTTTTCGAGCACTCCGTATGGATCTCCTCTGCCATGGACAGGCCGGGGATCCACAGGGACGAGCTCTGGGACGAGGAAGACGGCTTCTTCTACGACGTCCTGAGAATGCCCAACGGGCAGGCGATGCGGCTCAAGGTCAGGTCCATGGTCGGTCTGCTGCCCCTGGCATCGGTGGTGGTGATCGAGGAAGACACATGGAAAAACGTCCCCGGCTTCTCGGAGAAAGCTCTGAAGTTTCTGGACAGACAAAAGGATATTTGCGAAAACATCCACCTACCCATCGAGACCGGTTACAACGGCAGGCGCATGCTTGCCGCCTGCACCGAGAAGAAGCTGCGCAGTATCCTTAGCCGGATGTTCGATGAAAACGAGTTCTTGAGCCCTTATGGAATCCGCAGCCTGTCCCGGTACCATCTGGACAACCCCTTCATCTTCGAATGCGAGGGCTCCGAGTTCCGGGTCGACTATGTCCCGGGCGAGTCGGACACCGGAATGTTCGGTGGCAACTCCAACTGGCGCGGACCGATCTGGATGCCGGTCAATTTCCTCTTGATTCGCTCATTGCTCAACTATTACTGGTATTACGGTCCGGACTTCAAGATGGAGTATCCGACAGGCTCAGGCAAGATGCTCAATCTTTTCGAGATCACCCAGGACCTGATCGAGCGCCTAACCAGGATTTTCTTGCGGGACGAAAAAGGATTCAGACCACTCTATGGTGGCACGGAGAAGTTTCAGAACGACCCGCACTGGCGGGATCTGATCTTATTCTACGAATACTTCCACGGCGACAATGGCGCCGGTCTGGGTGCTTCGCACCAGACCGGCTGGACCGGGCTCATCGCCAAACTCATGTACTTCCAGAGCATGATGGATGAAGAGACCTGGCTCAAACCCTCGCCGCTGCGCCGGGTGGCCACAATGGCGGAGGTTTAGAGGAGTCCTTCGAATGCAGCGCAATATTACCTCAGGAGATGTGATCCATGGCTAAGCCTGCCAGCGAGAGCAAGATCTCGGTATCACGGGCAAAACCCAGTGTCAGGCTCGCACCAACAGAGAATCCATGCCTCTATCAGGTAAATACCCGGGTCCTGATCACCGATCTTTCAAAAGAGCTCGAAAGACAGGCTACCCTCGACGACATACCAGACGCCTATATAGAAAAAATTGCCGAGCGAGGTTTCGACTGGGTCTACTTCCTGAGCGTCTGGCAAACAGGCGACACTGGAAGAGAGATCTCCCGGAGTCACCGCCAGTGGCGGCAGGGCTTCCAGGCAGACTTGCCGGATCTCAGTGACGATGACATCTGCGGCTCCGGATTCGCCATCGCGGACTACAGCCTCGATCGGTCCTTCGGAAAACCAGAGGAGCTTGGACGCCTTCGCGAGCGGCTTGCAGAAAGAGGGCTGAGACTCATGCTCGATCTGGTGCCCAATCATACAGCCATCGACCACCCGTGGGCCGCATCCCATCCGGAGTTCTATGTCCACGGCGACGAGGAGGCGATTGCCAGATCACCACAAAATTACATCAAGGTAGAAGGAAAAATCCTGGCCCACGGACGCGATCCATATTTCGACGGCTGGCCAGACACACTCCAGCTCGACTATGGCTCGCCGGAGCTGCGCCATGCCATGCGCTCGCAGATAAAGAGAATCGCCGCCCAGTGCGACGGGCTGCGCTGCGACATGGCTATGCTCATCCTTCCCGATGTCTTCAAAAACACCTGGGACATCGACATTGAGCCATTCTGGCCCGATATCATAGAAGCCATCAAAGCCGAGCACCCGGACTTCGTCTTCATGGCAGAAGTCTACTGGGACCGCGAATGGGACCTGCAACAACAGGGCTTCGACTACACCTACGACAAGCGCTTATACGACCGGCTCCGCCAGGGCAATGCGAATACCGTGCGCGAGCATTTCTGGGCGGATCTGGACTATCAGAGACGCTCGGCACGATTTCTCGAGAATCACGACGAGCCCCGGGCAGCCTCGACTTTTCCTCCGGACCAGCACCGGGCTGCAGCGGTCCTGACCTTTCTCTGTCCCGGTCTGCGCTTTCTGCACGAGGGTCAGTTCGAGGGTCTCAAAAAACACGTCTCGGTCCATCTCAATAGACGGCCTGACGAAAGCGCCGATCCCGAAATGACACTCTTCTACGAATCACTCATGCTTTGCATCACGCTGCCCGCCGCACGCAGAGGCACCTGGCGTCTCATCGAATGCGCTCCAGCCTGGGAGGGCAACTGGACCCACGACTGTTTCATCGCCTTCGAATGGTCCGACAGCGCAAGCACTGTCATAGCAGTCGTGAACTACTCCGGCAATCAAGCTCAATGCCATCTCAAGCTTGCAGACCAGGCCAGCCGCATGAGCAACGCCGACTTCCTGCTAAAACGAAAAGACGACAGTCCGATCACCCTCTCAAAACCGGCAGATGACCGCGGCATATTCCTCGATCTGCAACCCTGGGAATACTTCGTAGCATCATCGACCACCTGATTTCGGAAACTCGCGCTATCGCGAATCTCCAAAATCGCGGCTCGAACGGAGATACCCCCACCATCAATGCCCGGTGAGCAGTATGGGTCGGCGCCATGAATAACTGGCCGGATTAGTAGTGTCGTTCTGAATCAGAGCCACCGAGCAGTGCGCCCTCTCGAGAACGGACCTGGCGGTGGGACCAGCACCCGGACCATCGCAGGTTTCGGCTCCCCGCATACCCATGATGATTAGTTGAGCATCCCAGTTGTCGGCGACACTGATGATGGCGCCGGCGGGATCGTCATCTTGCAGGACCTTGAACTCAACACGACTGTCCGAGAGCAAGCGGGCGATTTGCTCGGACTCTTCCTTCAAGCCCGAACGAACCAGCTCGCGATGCCGGTGCTCGGCCACGAATGCCTTATTGACTCCGCCGAACGCATCGGCGAGGGTCTGGTCTTTGTGCTCTGGCACGGCTACTGTAACCACTCGGAATAGCGTCACCGGTGCCCATTCGCATGACCCGATCCAGTTGATCGACGCCCGGGATGCCGAGGAGAGGTCCGTAGCAACGAGTATCCTTCTGGGTGCCGCTGCCAGCTTGTTGTAGTCCTCGGCGGTAATCTCACCCTCTTCTTGCAGGAGCTCTTTCAACGGACGCGATCTGATCACCTCCAGCGAGCATGGCGCGACCCCTGCCACGCTTCCTGCCGTACTGCCCAGGGCGAAGCGCGTAGCAAGATCGAGGTCGTGAGAGCCGATCATGATGTGATTAGCCTGCCATCCGAAAGCCACCCGGGCGATCTTTTCCGGAACGACTCCGTACTCGAGTAGCGATTTGACATCTGGCCAGTTCGGTCCGAAATTCTCGGTCATCTCATCGAGCCAACTGCGCATCTGCCGAGCATATTCGCGCTGCTCGATCTCCAGGGCCTCGATATGCTCGTCGGCAGCGCTCCCGAGAATGTCCCGATAACTCTCGACAACCTTGAGTAGAAGGAACTCGGTTCCGCAGATCCACCGGCGCGCCCGAAGAGAGGCGAGCGCAGCGTAGCTGCACGGCTGGTCATCAACGGGTATCAGAATCCTATCGCTCATCGCAGTTTCCTGCCATCTCTCGCCTCTGATGCTAACAGAAATCTATCCTATGGACATCGACGAAAGGACTTAGCTCCCTCCATGAGCTGCAGGCGCCGAAGTCCTGACAAGCGGCATATCCGAGATAGTTCCGGTGACGTTCTCAGTCTCACGGACGAGAGAAGTTGTCGTCCCTCAGAGGAATGTCATCTTCCTTCGCGCCGCAATCGCGACCGGTGAAACATCGCAATTTTGCGATACTTACGGATCCTGTACTTGCGGAGAATACATCAGAGACCCGGGTGTCGTGAGGCGCTCCCCCGTCTCGAGCAGAGTCTTGAGCCCGGAAAGGATCATCGGCCAGCCACCAAAGAGTTGAGGATTGGCGTCGGCGGGAAGCTGATCGTGAATCACACGCAATCTGCAAGAGTCGCCCACCGGCTCAATCTCCCAGGTGACACGGGAAGTGCCCGCCGCTTTCACCTCATCGCTCCAGCAGGCATTAAAGGTCTGCACCAGCCGCCTGGGTGGATCCACCTCGAGATTCTCGCCCTCGAGAATCACCGAAAATGGTGGGAACGGGCCTTGACCGCCTTCCGGGCTTCGCCCCTCGAAGCGCGACCCGGGGGTCCAGTCGGATTTGACTCTCAGTCCGAAATTGTATTTCGCGCGAAGCTCGGTATCTGTGATCGCCGCCCAGAGACGCTCCGGGGTCGTTTTTATATAAATCTCGAAAACCTTTTCCATCGATCTATCCTCCAGTGTCTCCTTGAGTTCAGTCAGAGCAGCTGCCCAGGGCTCGGTAAACTTGCTCACCCAGCGATCGTGGATGAGCCTTATCGGCACTGCGTTCAGGAAGTGAAGCTTCTCCCGGCCCCGCCTGCGGGTGACCACAAGACCGGCTGCCTCCAGGACTTTCAAATGCTTCATGACCCCGAACCGTGTCATGGCGAGCCGTCCCTCTAGCATGCTCAGGGTCTGGCCGTCTTCGTTGAAAAGCTCGTCGAGCAGGCTCCGCCTGGTGGGGTCCGCCAGAGCCCTGAACACATCGTCCATGTTCGACATGATACGTGACCCTTTGGTCACCTGTCAATCCTCCGGTCACGTCACCACATTTCGGCTGCCTGATGGTAAAAATGGGTGGAAGCAAAATTTTTGAGGCCGCGCCCGGAGGGCACTTATGAACGCGAATCGAGCCACGGCATCGATATGCATCTTACTGGCCGCTCTGACCTGGCAAGGCCACCGGAACGGAGTCGGCGCCGCCGAAAAAATCTACTCGGTGAAAGAGATAGTCGGGATTCTCAACAACAGCCCTAAGTCGCTCTTCGAGGGGAAGTTCCGCGTCAAGGCCCGCTATATTCGCGCAAGTCAGGGGATCTTAGAAAACGATTTCGCTACCCTCATGGACCTGGCTGACGCCCCTCTGAATGTGAATAGAATCACGTACCGCAAGAATGCGCCATGCCTGATGACCGGTCCGTCATACAGCATGCCGCGCGATCTACTACCAACGAATTACGCGATATACGAAGGGCACTTTGCCGACCCGCGGTTCTTGCGCTGGAAAGATGGCGCCAGGCGTTTCGTCATTGATCGCAAAATAGTCGAGCTCAAAGCCGACGGTAGCATAGCTGATACCAGCAGATACAACGACAACTATACAAGAGAAGCATCGGACAAGATTCTGGCGGAGATAAACGTCATCGATAAAGAAGATACCGTCCAGGCCTTTATGAGGCTCAACAACAAAGGCGAAGTGGTGAAAGTAGTGCCCACCGCCAACAGCAAGGACCCGGATGTCGAAGACCTGATTGTCGACGCGATCAGACGAGCTCAGCCCTTCGCGTCCCTGGCACCGCATCTGGCGGCATCACCCTATTTCGAGATCAACGTCTCCTGGAAAGAGGGTGCCTGCAGCGTCGATATGTCGCACCTGGACAGACAGCCGCCCTGTCTCAGATAGCCCCCGGCCGAATCGAGATCGATAATGAATCCATATCCGAAACCCTCGTTAGTCGCAATCATCGTTGCCCTGCTGTTTCTTCCGATCATGCCTCCGTTTGCAGCAGCGGTCGGGGAGCCACTCAGCCAGGTCCCTCTGTCCTCCTCGATCTGGCCGGGCAAGGCCCATCCTGCTGCGGCACACGCAGGTCCCCTCAGCCGGATAGGCTCCCGCCGTCGGGCTCGACGGGCCGGCTCCGGCAACAACCAGGCAGACGATTTCGAGACCCGCAAGATCGCCGGTCGCGATGTCGCATTCTGGATACCGAAGCTAGCACCTTCCCCCTGGCCGGTGGTGGTCTTCTCTCATGGATTTCATGGAATGAACAGTCAGAGCGAGTTCATTACCAGGGCCCTTGCCGATGATGGCTATCTGGTTGTAGCCCCGGATCATCAAGATGCCATGGGAAAAGGGAAACTCCTCGGCAGACCCGAGGAGAAATTCAAGAAGTCCGAGAACTGGACCGACCAGACCTACAGGCAGCGCGGTCAGGACCTGGTGCAGGTCATCGACGCCCTCAAGTCCGATCCGCAATGGCAGTCGAAGGCCGACTTCTCCAGGCTCGTACTGATGGGCCATTCTCTTGGCGGCTATACGGTGATGGCTCTGGCTGGCGCCTGGCCGTCCTGGAAACTCCCCGGGGTCAGCGCTGTCGTCGCTCTCTCGCCCTATACCGCTCCATTCGTCAAAAAAGGGACTCTGGCCAATCTGGGCGCTCCGATCATGTACCAGACAGGGACCCGGGACCTTGGCATCGCCCCGTTTCTAAAAGGCAATGACGGCGCCTATTTCCGGACCCCATCCCCGGCTTATCTGATCGAGCTCCAGGGCGCCAATCACTTCACCTGGACCAATCTGAACAAACAGAAAAGCCGGGAAAAGCTCATAAACCATTATGTCCTCTCATTCCTGGACCGCTATGTGAAAGGCGATAGCGCTGCCAACCCCGGTCTCAAGCTCCCGGGCATCGCCAGTCTTCTATCTCATTAGAGACTATCGCTAAAGAAAATGTTTGGGATCAAGGCTGATCGGTCAGACCCGGCTAAAATGGGGATCTTGGAAAGGGTCATTCGCCCGTTCATTAGAAGGTCACCCCGTCGTCCCAGTCAAGTGTAAGCGAGCATGCCATGAAATTATTCGAGCCTGTCAAAACCGATCACAAGCTTTTCGACAAACATGAGAGCACCATTAACGATGCCATCAAAGCAGTGCACACCCGCGAGCACTATACTCCTTATCCCGAGATGCCCTCGCCCAAGATATACGGCGAGACTGCCGATGCCGACCAGAAAGCCTGCTTCGAAAAACAACTCAACTCGAAATTCGAAGGACTGAAGCAAGACTCGGACGACTGGCTGAAATCCGAAGAGCAGAGCCCCTATACCATGGAACCCCTGGGCATCAGCTACCCGGTGTTCAAAAACCCGATTAACTATATCGAGGCTGCCGAGAAAGCCGCCACTGACTGGCGCTCTACCGACGCCAAGACCAGAGCCGGGATCCTCGTCGAGAGTCTGGACCGGCTCAAGAATCGCTTTTTCGAGCTCGCCTATGCCACCATGCATACCACCGGTCAGGCTTACCTCATGAGCTTCCAGGCTAGCGGTCCCCACGCCGCCGACCGGGCCCTCGAAGCCATCGTCATGGGCTACCAGGAGCTGACCCGCTTCCCCGAGCACATCTCCTGGGAAAAACCCGCCGGCAAGGTCAACCTCAAGCTCGAGAAATTCGGCACCAACGTCGGCAGAGGTCTCTCGCTGTCCATCGGCTGTAGCACCTTCCCCACCTGGAACACTGTACCGGGTCTCTATGCCAGCCTCATTACCGGTAATCCGGTGATTGTAAAACCGCATCCAAAGGCGATTTATCCTATCGCCATCGTCATCGGCATCATTCAAGAAGTGCTTGCGGAGAACGGCTTCGATCCAAACCTCGTGATCATGGCCGCCGACACCAGCGACAACCTCATCACCAAACAGCTCGCCGAAAGCGATGCAGTCAAAATCATCGACTTCACCGGCGGCAGCGAGTTCGGTCGCTATATCGAGAGCCTACCCGGCAAGATTGTTTTCACCGAGAAAGCCGGCGTTAACAGCATCATCATCGACAGTGTCGCCGATCTCGAAGAGACGGCAAAAAACATCGCTTTCAGCATCAGCCTCTACAGCGGTCAGATGTGCACCGCCCCGCAGAACATCTATGTTCCAGAGGGTGGTATCAAAAATGGTGACCGACACATCTCCCTGGCCGAGGTGGAGAAGGCCCTGGTCGACGCCGTCAGGGGACTGGTCGAGCATCCCAAAGTCGGTCCTGCGGTAGCTGGAGCAATTCAGAGCGAAGCCACTGCCGAGCGCCTGAAGAAGGTGAAAGATTGCGGTGGTGAGATGCTCCTCGAAAGCAAGCCCATCGAGAATCCCGAATTCCCGAAAGCACGCTCGGGAAGCCCGGCGATTATCAAGATCGAGAAAGGCAAACGTGATATCGTCAAAGGCGAGATGTTCGGACCGATTGCTTTCATCATCCCCACAAGCAGCACAGAAGAGAGCCTCGAGCTCGCCTCGAGAAGCGCCCGGGAACTCGGCGCCATCAGCTGCGGAGTCTACACCAACGATGCCGATCTGATGAACAAGATCGCCTTCAAGATGGCAGAGGCCGGAACTCCGGTTTCTTTCAACCTGACTGGCGGCATTTATGTCAATCAGAACTCGGGATTCTCCGACTTCCACGTCACCGGTGGCAATCCTGCAGGCAATGCTACTTTCACCGACCCGGAATTTGTCGTCAAGCGCTTCGTCCGGGTCCAGTCCCGGGTCTGCTGCGGCTAGAACCAGATGGTGCCCGTGGTTCGGCGTTGCGCATCCTGATCCGACATCGCGGGACTATATAAAGGAGCGACTCCTCCCTTATGAGAGAGATTCGTTCGTGGCATACGAGGCTCGGCCTCTTGTGGTCCATGAAGTACTGGCTCAACCAGGCAGGCATCATCGATGCCAGCGCCCGGATGCGTCTCATATTCCGGCTCGACAGATGTGCGGTGGCAATAGCAACGGCGTGATCGGTAAGCTTCTTCCAGCCTACAAAGTTTAGAGCGCGAATGACCTGTCCCGCGCATGTGTCACCTAGTTTCATTTTACGGACACTGGTTGGCTTGAACTTGATCGTGATATCGCCGAACTTGAATGCGCTCGTGCTTCCATTTGTCGCGAACCAGACCTCATCATCGGGAATCGCTGACGGAGCGATACCGAGCTCGGAAGCGATGGCCGAAGCATGCTTGATTATCCGGCGACCGAACGATTCTGCTTTGATGATCGCCAGCTCCTTGAGTGAAGGCTTCCGCTGGCTGCCAGGAAGTGAGAAGACGCCAGGCACTATACGGATGATCTTCTTTAGCTTCACCAGATCGTAGATTGCGTTATCCACAGAAGATCGCGTCCCGAAGGTAAGAATATCTCTTGTTGTGAATATCGCGTCCTGGTCGAGGTTCGCGATGAACGCTCGGACTTTTGCCACGGTAGACATGCAGAGGACCTCGTTTGGGCGGGGGGATCTTCCTGGTAATACGATGGAGAGTGGGATTTAGTTCAATCTTGATTCTCATTTCACTCGAACCAACCAGAGAAATTCCCGTCGCTCTCTCTGCCGAGCCCACCAGAACCATTACTGGGAATCTCTCTCTCGATCTCTCCAGCGTCCAGAAACATCTCTGGGAATTTCTCTCTCGATCTCTTCAGAACCATTACTGGGAATTTCTCTCTCGATCTCTCCAGCCTCCAGAAACATCTCTGGGAATTTCTCTCTCGATCTCTCCAGCCTCCAGAAACATCTCTGGGAATTTCTCTCTCGATCTCTCCAGCCTCCAGAAACATCTCTGGGAATTTCTCTCTCGGTCTCTCCAGCGTCCAGAACCATTTCTGGGAATTTCTCTCTCGATCGCTCCAGAGAGAATCCCGAGTAGGTCTTCCCCTCTCACCCGGTTGCCAAGGACAGCTCGGCACTATCCTGAGAGCATTGGCAGTGCTGACCTCGGTCCGGGCAACAAAGTAAGGCCATGCTCCGGCAGGGGTCGTGGTAAAATCGGGCTTTTGCCCGCCATCACAGCGTCAGCGGCACCCCGGGCAACCATAGAACCAGGAAAACAGAAATGAATAGAGAATATTTCAAATGGCAGAGCCCCAGACTCGATCGAGACATGGAGCTGCTTGTTTTCGGTCATGGTGGTGCCAGGGTGCTGGTCTTTCCCACCTCATGCGGTCGTTTTTTCGACTGGGAGAATCGCGGCATGATCGACGCTCTGAGCGAGCATATCGACAAGGGCTGGATTCAGCTCTACTGTCTCGACAGCGTCGATGCCGAGAGCTGGTGGAACCTGGGAGAGCATCCGAGCAAGAGGGCCAGACGCCATCTCGATTATCAAAGCTATGTCATCGATGAGGTCATTCCTTTCACAAAGGAGAAAAACGACGACGATTTCGTCATCGCCCTGGGAGCGAGCATGGGAGCCTACCATGCCATCAATATCGCTTTGCGTTACCCAGACCAGTTCAACCGCACTGTCGGCATGAGCGGGCCTTATGACTTTGCCCAGATGAGCGGACCCTACAGCGTATTCGACTGGGTTTTCGACTATTACGACGAGGACATCCATCAAGCCGATTCGGCACCGCTCATCCGCGAAATGAGCGACGAAGCGCAGCTCGCTAAAATCAGGAACCTCGATATCATCTTCGCCATCGGCAAGGAAGATCCGCTTTACGAAAGCAATGAGTTGCTCACCCAGGCCTTGTGGGGAAAGGACATCTGGCACGCGTTCCGAGTCTGGGACGGCTTCGCCCACGACTGGCCCTACTGGCACGAGATGGTCCTGCACTATATCGGCGGGCCTGATACCAGATAAGAACTATCTTCCTGAATCCTTTTCGTCCTGCATGCTGTCGCCGGAGGCCGCCACCCGAGCCCGACTGTCGGCATGTTTATGAAAAACCGCCTTCTTCTTAAGCCTTTCCAGATGACGCTCCTGGTGCTCGGAAAGATCCTGATCATCGACGACGACTATCTCTTCGTGCCGCTCTTTCGATGTGCTGGTTGTATCCAGCCACTGCACAAGCCTTTCCAGAACCGCATCTGAAAAGAGCCCCTCCTCCAGAACCAGGTGCTCGCCCTGAGCGGCGATAAGAAAAGTCTTGTTGCTGGATGGCATGTCTCTAAAGAGCCTGGCTACCGCTCGAGCCGAGACTAGACGGTCGTTGAGACCCTGGACTATGAGCACCGGCTTTTCGATCTCCCGGGCATAGCGATCGGTCTTGCTTATGAACCCGAGAAAAGCAGTAGCCTCTCCGAGAGACAGCCTGAGCTTGTGAGCCGGATCATTGATCCAGTGCTCTTTGAGCTCGGGATCGGAAGTAGCCTGGCGCAGCACCCCGCGCCCGGCAGGTCCCGGACGGCTGTGCGGAAAGAGCACCAGCTCCACAACACCTTTGACGGCGGTTCTTTTCAGCTTGTGCAGTTTCCAGGCGGGTGCCGATGCCACCAGACCGTCTATAAGCTCCGGGTGCTCGGCGGCAATTCTAATCGAGAGCGCACCACCCATCGATTCGCCCATGAGGATAATCCGCTCGTCAGGATGCTGCTGCCTGATACCTCTCAAAAGCTCGCAAACGTCGCCCACAGTGTCGACACAGTCGAGTTTGTCGCGCTCGGGTTGAGTGCGATCGGGTCCGAAGCCCCGCACGTTGACCGCATAGCCGTCGACCCCGAGCTTCGACAGCTCCCCGGCCAGAGGCTTATAAGCCCGGGCGCAGAGACCGAGACCGTGAATGCAGACTAGAAAAATTCCTCTTGGCTCCGGGCTCTTCCAGACAAGCATATGGGTATTGCCGACGATGACGCATGAAGGGTCTCTGGCACAGGCAGCGCCGATGGAATCGTCGGCGGCAAGTACACCACTGGCGCCACCAGCAACAAACAATGATACAAGACCCAGAATGGAGACAAAGAGCCTGAGAACCATGCGGTTCCATCCTCCTCTTCTCAGCCATCCTGGGGCTTTCATCATCTATCTCCCTCAGTGAGTCGATACTTCAGAGAGAACCGCCGGAACGGACAGGAGGTCGCCGGCACCTCCGCCGGCGGTGTCGCTCACTCTATAGGTCAGATACCCGCCCGAGAGGTTTCTCGCATCATAGCCTCTCTGGCTCAGGAACCGGCAGGCATAATAAGCACGCTGGCCGCTCTGGCAGTATACAACCACGGTCTTGTTATCAGGTATCCGGTCAAGGGACTGCCTGAGATCCGGGAGGGCGATATGAATGCTTCCAGGAACGAATCCGCCCTCGCGCTCTTTCGTGCTCCTCACATCGATGACACAGTAGCTGTTTTCATCCATGGAATCCAGATCCCCTGGTCTGACTTGAACGACCAGACCATCCAGGAGGTTGCATCCCGCCATTCCGAGAAGATTGATCGGGTCTTTGGCGGAGCCGAATGGCGGCGCGTATGCCAGCTCGAGCTCGGCGAGATCCCGAACGGTCATGCCGGCTTTCATGGCTGTCGCCAGCACGTCGATTCGCTTGTCGGCGCCCTCTTTGCCGATCACCTGGGCACCGAGGAGTTCACCGCCGTCTCTGCGGAAGATGACTTTCATGGCGAGCCTGGCGGCACCGGGGAAATAACCGGCGTGGTGGCTCGGATGCATGGAAACAGACTCGTAGTCGATACCGGCCATGCGGACCTGCGCCTCATTGAGACCGGTCATAGCGACGGTCAGGTCGAAGACTCGCAGAATAGCTGTGCCAAGGGTGCCGCTATATACCTGATTGCCGCCGAAGATATTGTCGGCGACTATTCGTCCCTGACGATTGGCTGGACCGCCAAGAGCGATCAGAGTGCGGTTCTTTCCGATAGGATGCACCACTTCGATGGCATCACCTACGGCCCAGATATGATCGGCGCTGGTCATGAGCCTTTCGTCCACCCTTATCCCGTTGCGCTCGCCGGTGGCAAGACCGGCCTGACGAGCCAGAGCGATCTCGGGTCTGATACCCAGCCCCATGATCACCAGATCGGCAGCCATTGCCGGCTGCTCCCCTGCCACCACCCAGCAGGATTGCGGGGTAATACCATTTCTGGTATCAGGAGCCTGCATCTCTTTGATCGGGCTTGCCAGAACCAGCTTGACTCCGTTCTTCTCCATCTCGAGATGAACCAGCTCAGCCATCTCGGAATCAAGGGGCACAAGAACATGCTCGCTGGCATCCACGAGGGTGACCTTCATACCCCGGCGCGCCATTTGCTCAGCCATCTCGATTCCTATGAAGCCGCCTCCGGCCACCACCACGCTTGCCGGACTTTTCTCTTCGATCCAGCGGTCGATGATCTCTACATCCTCTATAGTGCGCAGGGTGAAAACGCCTGCTCTATCGATTCCCGGAATCGGGGGGCGCAAAGGCGAAGCACCCACGGCCAGAATGAGATCGTCATAGGTCTCTTCATAGATCTCGCCTGTTCTGAGGTTCTTTATGGTCACACTCTTTGCTTCGGGATCGATGGCTGTGGCCTCGCTCGATACCCTGACATCGAGATTGAATTTCCTCTTCAGGGTCTCCGGAGTCTGAAGCAGCAGTTTGTCCCGGCTCTCGATCTCGCGCCCGAGAAAATAAGGCAGACCGCAGTTGGCAAAAGACACATAGCCGCTGCGCTCCAGGACAATTATCTCGGCTTCCTCGGAGAGGCGACGGGCTCTGGCGGCAGCGCTCATGCCGCCGGCCACCCCGCCGACTATGACGATTTTCTTCATTTTCCTGTCTGCCATGGGTATTCTCCAGTTTCTCGGGGATTTCCGTTTCGATCCTTCAACAATTTCATTATATCGTTGTTTCGTTATATACTTAATCAGTCCCGGGGTTGATTTTGCAATTCATCGGGTTAAATCCTTTTTGAACAACCCAATAAAAGGGGACCCTGTCTATGAAGACTGTTATGCAGACACTCTCGCTCAGCCTGATAATCGCAGTCAGCACAGGACTTGCCGCCGTGGAAGCGAAAAGCAAACAGGCGAAGCCGGCAAAACAGACGGCGACAAAGCAGGAAGTGATAAAGCAGGAAATGATAAAGCAGGAAGTGATAAAGCAGGCGGAGATAAAGCAGCCGCCCATGCCTCCCAGCCTGAAAGAAGCGAGCTCCGGGAAAGTAACGGTCGACATACCGGAAGGAGCCAGCAGCGACGAGAAAGAGCTCCGCGCCCAGGCAGTCGCCTATGCTGCGGCTTATGCCCGGGGCGACGCCCGAGCCCTGGCGTCGATGTGGGCGGAAGACGGCACCTACACCCTGGCAAACGGAAAAAGGCTATCGGGGAGAAAAGCTATCGAGAGTTTCTTCGCGTCCGACCTGGCGCACCAGACCGGTCAGGAGCTGGATATCTCCATAACAGCCCTGAACTTTCCCTCCGAGACTCTCGCCATCGAAGAAGGGACGACCAGAATACGGTCCGGTCCGGATGCCGGAGCCCTGAGCCGTTATATGGTGGTCCATGTCAAGAAAGACGGCAAATGGCAGATGGCGGCCGTCAGCGAAGACGATCAGTCTCCCCTGTCCACCGACAGTATCGAGGATCTCTCCTGGCTCGTAGGCGACTGGTCTTTCGAGGGACCTCTGGGTAGCATGCAAGCCCGGGCCGATTGGGCCGGAGGCCAGCACAATTTCATCCGCATGATGATCGCGAGCGAAGACGGAAAGAAATTCGCCGTTCAAGTGATCGGGCTTGATCCCCTGACCGGCAGGCTCAAGTCCTGGCACTTCGCCCCGGGAGGCGGTTATGGCACAGGGCTCTGGGTCAGGGACGGCGAGACCTGGCTCGAGACCGCCGAGAGCGTCGAGCCTGACGGCTGCCTGGGAAGCAGTATCAATATTCTCAAAAGAATGGACGACAGGACATTCTCCTGGCACTCCACAGGAAGATTTCTCTCAGGCAAGCAGATGCCTGACACCCCTGAAATCACTCTGAGCCGCAAACAGTAAGGGGAGCAGATGATGTTCGAGATACAAGGAAAAAAAGCACGAAAAGAAATTGCCCTCCTCACCTGCCTGGCATTGATCTCAGCTGCCGTTTTTACCGGCAGCCAGCCTGCCCGGGCCAGGGGCGGCGGCGGTCACGGTGGTGGAGGCGGTTTCGGTGGAGGTGGTTTCGGCGGCGGTGGCTTCGGCGGGCGTAGCTTCGGGGGAGGCGGATTCGGGGGCCGTGGAGGCGGAGAGCGCGGTTTCGCAAGGGATAGCCATCTCTGGGGTGGTGACGGCGGCAGAGGGTACGGAGCCGATGCCGGCAGAGGCGACGCCGGCAGAGCGCGCGCCGCTGAAACACCGCGAGTCTCAGAAGGGGAGCTTCGCTCCGGTGCCAACCAGACCTACAACTGGGGCGGGCGATCGCTCTCCACCGACGGCGTCGGGCATATAGCCTCGGCTGCCAGACAGACCAGCACCCACAGAGTCAGCCCCGGCGAGCTCAACTCCAGAGGAGACGCTGTTCGGAATGCATTCAATTACGACCGGGCTTTCGACAGGGGCTTCTGGGGACGAAACCGCTATGCCTGGCCATACTCCGACTGGGGCTGGGGATGGGGATGGTGGGATGGCTGCGGCTGGGGCGACCTCTGCGGCTGGTGGTATCCCTATTATGACGACGAAGACGATGAGGACGAGGATAGCAGCGGGGATCAGTCGCAGCAACAAAAGCAGCAAGAGACCGCCGTCACCGAGCCCACCGAATATGACTTCGGCAATAACATCACCTACCAGGGAGACACCGTCTATTACGGCTCGAGACCGGTGGAATCCGCCCAGTCCTATTACAAGCAGGCCCAGAGCCTGGCGGCGCGAGCCCCGGCACCACCACCGGCGTCGGCAGCTCCGGCGGTGCTCACTAAATCTGTGGGCAACAAGAAAGAGTGGAAACCACTGGGAGTCTATTCCCTTGTCCAGGGCGGCGACACCAGCACCACTATGATGTTCCAGATCGCCATGAACAAAAATGGCATCCTCAAAGGAAACTATTACAATCCCCTCACCGAGGAGCTCAAGCCCCTATCAGGCGCAGTGGACAAAAAATCCACCCGGGCAGCCTGGACTATAGGCACGAACAAAGAGGTGGTCTATGACACCGGTATCGCCAACCTGCTCAAGAGCGAGAGCCCGATTCTGGTGCACTACGGCGCCGACAAGACCCAGCAGTGGACCCTGGTCAAAATGAAAGCGCCTTCGACCAACTGAGTCGTTCCGGTCACTCCTGCTTCGTCTCGTCTCGCGACTTTTTGAGAGCGTCGAGAACGCTCACGAGATTCTCGTTCTCGGGATACTCGCTCTTGCCATAATGGAAATTCACGAAAATGAACTTGCCGTTCTGTGATGCTACCTCCGGTGTCACGTCAGGTCTGGCGTTTCGCTTGCCGCCTCGCACTCCATGCATCTCGACAAGATAGTTCCTGCCAGAAACCTTTACCTCTCCCGCTAGGTAATGCTCATAAGGGTCCTGGCTGTTGAGATAAGGATCGAAGTCGAGACCGACAATCTCATCCTTTACTCTGGCAGACGCCTCGAAATCGTCTTTGAGCTTCTGGCGCAGGCTCGGGCTGAAAGAGCTTCCCCTTTCCTTCATGGCCCGGTCCTCAGGCAGATCGCTCACTCCCCGGGGACTGGTCCTGCAATACCAGTCATAAAAATCCTGGACAAATCTCTTGCAGGCGGACTCCTGGCTTTGCGGAGACCTCGATTTCACCCCGCCTTCAGCCTCGCCTCCGGCAGGAGCCGAATGCGACGCGTCAAGAAAAACAAATACCGGAAGAGCCGATGCCAGAAGAAAGGCAACCGGGAATAGCAGAGAGATTCGCATGCGAGTATGCTCCGGCGAAGTTGTAAGGCTAATTATTCTAAGGCCGAGATCGGAATAAACAAATAGAATGGACCCTTCCAGAAGAGAGGTTATTTCTCATGTCAAGCGCCTGCCCCCGCAAAAAACGGCATCCCCTATCAGCGGCCGCTCTTCTATCGGCCGGCATTCTCTTCCATGGCCAGCCGCTTCCGGCGGCGGCTCCGTCGGGTCCCTACCAGCCTACCTTGAAAGACCTGAAAAATCGGGACTATCGCGTTCCCGGTTTCAAAGATTTTCTCTACTATCCGCTCAAAGACGGCTGGTGCTGCCTGGGAGATACATCAGTGCATCTCGAGTCCAGCAAGCTCGGCGACCTCAACGGGGACGGTCTCACCGACGCGGCGGTGGTCCTGAGCTACAACAGCGGCGGCTCGGGGACTCTCACCGGTCTATTCGTCCTCATCAATGACGGCAAGAAGCTCTTGCAGAGCTGCGATGACTTCTCGCTCTATAACACCAATCTCCAGTCCATGGTCCTGGGCAAACGAAAGATCGCCCTGAGATATCTGGCCCAGAAAGAAGATGATCCCAACCTCGAGGCCCCCACTGTCAAGATAGCAAGAACCCTGAATCTCAGGATCCCCGCCCTCAAGGACCTGAAGTCGCGACCACAGGACGCAAGAGAGAAATTCGAAACTCTCCTGCCTGAATTGAAAAAGGCCATCGAAACAGCCTGGGAAGAACAGCGCAAAGAATGGTCGAAATTCGAGAAGATGTCCGATCAGGAGTTCAGGGAGCAATTCGCCTTCATGCATGGTCCTCGCAAAGACTTCTCGACAAAGCCTGCCTGGAAGGTCCCGGCGAAAGGCTCGAAGCCCGTGGTGGTCGACTTCATACTCAACGACATGGGTTATGTCTCCGACATGCGGCTCACCAGAGGCAGTGGCATACAGATTTACGATCTCACCGCCCTTTCTGCCATCAACGGGGCCGATTTCGAGCCGGCTGTGCACCGCGACCAGAAACTCATAGCAGACAAGCCCGGTTTTCGCTTGCATGCAAGAGCCACCTTCGACGGGGGAGTCAGGCTCGCGATCCCCGAGACCACTTTCGAGAGCCTCGGTACGGTCTTCCCGGAGGAAAGCTGAGCGGGGGCTTCGGAGTCCCGTACCATACATATATCAGGACATATATCAAGGGCATATATTTGGGTGCCCTCTGGTTTATTCCCCCGGCAAAAGTGGCATCAAGTTGACATCGGCGGTAATCAGGCAGTTTCGCTAAAAGAGGCAGGATCGAGCGATGACAACATCCAGTGAGGTTAAGGAAGCCACCAAGTACAGACTGGTCACACGCAGCGACTTCGATGGTCTGGTGTGTGCCGTGATGCTCAAGCACCTCGACATGATCGACGACATTCTCTTCGTCCATCCCAAGGACATGCAGGACGGCAAGATAGACATCAGCGGTCGCGACATCACCACCAACCTCCCCTATGTAGATGGCGTGCACCTGGCATTCGATCACCATCTCTCGGAGACGATCAGAAACACCGAGAAGAAAGATAATCACATCATCGATCCCCAGGCCAAGTCAGCGGCCCGGGTGGTCTTCGACTATTACGGCGGCTTCGATGTATTCCCCGAGCGCTGGAACGATATGCTCGAGGAAGTGGACAAAGCCGACTCGGCTCAATTCACCTCCGACGAGATTCTCATGCCCAGCAACTGGGTGCTCCTCAACTATCTCATGGATCCCCGCACCGGACTCGGGCGTTTCAGAGATTTCCGCATCTCCAACTACAATCTCATGATGGACCTGATCGACTATTGCAAGGATCACGACATCGAAGAGATCATGGAGATGCCCGACGTCCAGGAGCGCGTCGCACTCTACAACGAACAAGCCGAGCTCTTCAAAGAGCAGGTGCGCCGCTGCAAGACCATTCACCGCAATCTTCTCGTCCTCAATCTCAAAGACGAAGAGACTATCTACGCCGGCAACCGATTCATGGTCTATGCCCTCTATCCGGACACGAATATCTCCATCCACGTACTCTGGGGGCTGAAGAAACAAAACACCGTTTTCGCCATCGGCAAATCGATCGTCAACCGGAGCTCCCGCACCAATATCGGCGAGCTCTGTCTCAAGTACGGCGGCGGCGGTCACGAAAACGCAGGCACCTGCCAGGTGGATAACGACAAGGCCGACGAGGTTCTTCAGGAGCTGATCGAGGCGATCACGAAAGACGGCTAGGGTAGCGGCATACCGTCTTTATTTCTTGACGGCGAGTGCCCTGCCGTACATGTCCTCATTGAATCCAATCACCAGGACATCACCGTTCTTGATGGTGGGCGCCCGGAGCTTGCCACTGGGACCGATCATCAGAGAAATGAGCTCGGGGTCGGCAGGCTTGCTTGCCATATCGACTTCGACAACCTTCGTCCCTTTGGTGGCATAAAGCCTTCTCACTCCCTCGAGAAGGCCCCTTGCCTCCGAGAAAGTCATGGGCTCTTTCTTGCAGTCCACCACGGTATTCACAGAGATGCCTTCTCTGGCCAGATAACCGTCGGTCTTCTGGCAGGTCTGGCAGTTCTTGCGATGATACATCCAGTCGAGCTTTGCCATTCCGAGAACCTCCATGGAAAGCAGAGAAAAATATTCTGCCTTTATAGCAGGAATTATATGAACGGCGGGTGACCGTCCGTCTGCTTGCGATCGAATATTCCCGATTCACGATCTGTTCACCGGGGACCGCAATAATGCTCTAATGATGGAACTTATGCTCAGATTGGCTTATGCAGCCAACATAGTGATCCTTATACCGGTTTTGACAAGCCTCTTCAAGCATGAAGGGGACGGCACCCTGTCGGTATTCGAGCATAAAGTAGGCAATCAGGACGGTCTCAGGCTCCTGGTGGGCTCTCTCTGGGCGGCGATCCTGCTCTGCTCCCTGGGGGGTCTCTACGCACCCTGGTTCTTCATCCCGATCCTGATTCTCCAGGTGATCTACAAAAGCCTCTATCTGATTCTCTTCGTTTTGCCCCGGGCGAGAGCGGCGGGTCCGGGGTCGATACCTGTGGGAATCACAGTCTCATTTGTCGCCATCGTCATCACCTACCCGATTATCATTTATTCAGCACTGAAAGCGATTAAGCTGTAAAAGAGAGTCAATAATAGAGCGCCCCGTGCTTCTTCACGGTAGAATCTGCTTGTCTCCATTCAGGCCCGGCAGAAACGCGAGGAAACTCATGCACGAGAAGATCAACTGGGAAGAGCGCTATCGTCAGGGCGGCGAAGCCCTGCCCTGGGATATAGGCACGCCGGCGGAGGAGCTCGTGGAGTTTTTCGGGATGCTGGAGTCGGTCCCGGGCAGGGCTCTCGAGATCGGCTGCGGAACCGGCACCAACGCAATCTGGATGGCCACCAGGGGCGTCGAGGTGGTAGCCACCGATATCTCGCCCACCGCCATCGACACCGCCCGGGAGAAATCAAAAAGAGCCGGGGTGACCGTCGACTTCAAAGTCTCTGACATACTGGCTGAAAGCCCGGCAGACGGGGCCGTCGACTTCGTTTTCGACCGTGGTGTTTTTCATGTCATGGAAGCGGCCCGGCGGGTGGACTTCGCCAGACGCGTCGCCGAGATGCTCGGACCGGGCGGCTACTGGCTCTGCCTGGCCGGCAGCGCCGACGAGAAGCTTTCCCACGATGTCGGACCTCCCCAGTTGAAAGCCGGCGAAGTCATTCTTGCCTGCGAAGAGTCCTTCGAGATCCACCGGCTGGAGCGCGCTGCTTTCGTGCTTCCCGACGGGTCCCCGAGACTAGCCTGGAAAGCGCTTTTCTGCAGGAGAGACTAGCAAGATGCTGGTTCTACCAGGTGTTGACGGCTCGCTGACCATCGACGACGGCGACCCGGCCTGGTGCGTGTGCTTTCTCAAGACTGAAGGAAGAGAGCTCAATCTGGGCGCAGAATGCCTGCAATATATAAAAGAGCACCTGGTCTCGGCACTACTCGAGGCGGGCGACGCTTCATCGAATACCTATGAAGGCCTTACTCTTGTCGGGGCAGGGTCATTATCCCCTCTCCGCATTTCGCTTTACATAGGAATAAACGGCAACCAGAGAATACTTTTCGTTCAGGACGATCAGCTCATGTCCGCCGCCTCCCCGGGAATCATCGCCCGGCTGACCCTCAGGCAGGAAGACGTGCAGAAGTGGCTGAGACAACTCTCCTAGCTCTTCGCAATGCTATTTCGACAGGCGTCCGGCCAGCCATTCGTCATCATATATGGTGCTGACATAGCCGCGCCCGCCATCAGGAAGAATCACCACCACATTCTTTCGAACGTCAGCAGAAAGACCCCGGCAGAAAGACCTGGCCGCCGCCAGAATACATCCTGAGGAGCTGCCTACGAACATCGCCTCTCTGGCAAACAGCTCTTTGGAGGCTTCGATAGCCTCGGCGTCGGTGACCCGCACCACCTCATCCACGAGATCCACTGCGAAATTGCCCGGCACGAAGTCCTGCCCGATGCCCTCGACTATATACGATGCGCTGCTCGACTTCTCGCCTTTCACGAAATCCGCCAGGAGGCTGCCTACAGGATCAGCGAGGACTATTTTGAGGTCGGGGTTCCTTTCCTTGAGAAATCGACCCGCCCCGGTGAGAGTGCCACCGGTGCCGACACCAGCCACAAGGGCATCCACACGACCATCGAGTTGTTCCCAGATCTCGGGTCCGGTGCTCTTGTAGTGGGCTTCCACATTGGCCTCGTTGAAGAACTGATCCGCCAACCATGAGCCGGGCTCGGAAGCCCTGGCCCGGGCGCGGTTCATGAAATGCTCGGGATCGTCGCTGGCTTTGCCCCCCGGCACCACCACGGTCTCCGCGCCCAGAGCCTGGAGGAGACGCACTTTGTCTTTGCTAACTTTCTCGGACATATAGGTGACCAGCTTATAGCCCCTCATGGCTGCCACAAGAGCAAGACCGATACCGGTATTGCCTGCGGTGGCCTCGACGATAGTGCCGCCGGGAAGGAGAGCGCCCGATTCCTCGGCCTTCCGGATCATATAGAAAGCGATCCTGTCTTTCACCGAGCCGCCGGGATTCAAGAACTCGCACTTGCCATAGAGATCGTGAGGAAGCCCCTGGCCGAAGCGCCCGAGATTCACCATCGGGGTGTTCCCCACCAGATCGGCGATTGACTCCTGGACCTTTTTCATAGATAACCGAATTTCTTGAGCTGCTCGGTAATTGCCGGCTTCTCTTTCTTTACCGGTTCGGTCTCGAGCCTGGAGAGCTCCCGGAGCGCTTCCTCGACTCTGCCAAGGAGCATGAGATCGCCTGTGTAGCCGAGCAGATAGCACTCGGGATGATCAGGCTCGCTCTCGAATTGCTTGAGCGAGGCAGCCGCATGACGCTCGATCTCGCCGGGCATCTGCCTTGTGACATCGACAAGGGCTTCACCATCGAAGCGCCATATCTGGATCGGTCCACCGCTTCCGGTCTTGAGCGCAGAGCCCTGCTTGTGCCAGAGGGCGTCTGCGAGACCTCCGTCCTGGGTAACGAACTCGAGCTTGCCATCCAGTTCGAGATCCGCAAGATGAGGCGGAAAGCTCAGCCAGCTCCTGGTGACACGCTTGAATACGCCCGATTCGCTCTCGAAAATGATGATCTCGAAATGTCTCTGATCATTGTTCCCGTCGCGAACAACCGGGACGCTCAGACGCGCCACCACTTGTTTGCGCGAGTCCCCCGTGAGCGATACTATGACCGGTCCGGAGAGCACCACGGAATAATCGGCGGCCTGCTTCTCGCCATCGCGAAGAGGAAGATCCTTATCGAGCTTGTCGGCAAACATGACCTGGTTGTCTTTCTTGACGACCAGCTCGAAGTCTCTGCCACCGCTATCGAGGTTGCCCGGCGAGGCGCTCCAGGTAGCCTCGACTTCTAGGTCTCCGGCGCTAAGGGCGCGCCTGGCTCTTATGCAGGGAGTATCCGTCTTCTCATCGGCCTCCGGTCTCTTCTCCCCGTCATTGAGCTTGTACCGGCCGCTCGCGATCTCGAAATCATAATTCCTGAACTCTTCCGGCGGTGAGACCAGATCCAGGGTCACTGTCGGCGGCTGCTCCCTGTTTGCAGTGAGAGTCGGTCCGGCGAGGCTGCTAAAGCCTTTGAACTTTTTCTTGAGTAGCGGTCTCCCGCCACGCAAGACGGTGAACTCGGCGGCAGACGGAGGAGGCGGGGGCAGGCAGCCGTCGACAGCGAAGGCGGGCGTGGCAAGCACCAGCCTGGCCACCACATCGGCGAGGCTCGACTGGAGCTCGGTGGTCACCAGGGGATTGACGAATTTATCTCCGTTTCGCTTATCGCAATGCCCGTAGCCACTCAGGGGTGGGCTCATCCAGTAGCCGCCGGAACCGGCTTTGCTTTTCTCGCCTGCCGATGCCTCGAGCCGGAGCGTCCCGGCAAGGAGCAAGGCGAAAAAGGCATAGAGAACTGGCAGGTTGGCGGACACAGCCTCAAAGTTTAGCAGAACTCTGAGGCGCCGGGCACTGAAAGGCGGTCGATGCCAGGGCGAGCTTACAGGGATGCCAGCCGAACCTGGAATCGGCTCTCTCGGCGCTTCCGATCAGTGCCGCCAGGGAAGCAGCACTCCGCCCTGATCCACGGCTGAGGACCGGCGCAGGTGGAGCACCGGAGCAATCTCTGGATGGCGGCTGAGAATCTCCTCGTCGCTCAGATCGTGAAGATCGAGGAAGACCTTGCCCAGGGGCGCGAGATTGCCACTGTTGAAACAGGGATCGCACTGGGCGGCGAGGATCGTGCCCGCCCGATCGAACAGGCGCCGGGCACGCCCGAGGTCTCCTTTGCTCTCATGAAGAGAGCCCAGGACGCTCAGCCTGTAGACCTCGGCACAACGAACATGACCGTGGGACGCCCGGGCATACTCGCAATCGAGAGCCAGCATGGCTTTGTAATAGGACTCGGCCCTGCCGAATTCACCGGCTTTCTCGGCGCGCACCCCGGCGGATTGCAGATGAGGTCTGACATGATTGGCAAAAGCGATCATTCTGTCTGCGGAGAAGGCCCGGCGCTCGAACCTGGCTATGGGCTTGTACAGCTTGTTGACGAACCGGCACTGACCGGCATAGTAGAAGCAGGCGTTATAAGCGAGACAGTAGAGCATGGCAGGCAGTGGTAATAGAATCGCCAGCCGTCTGAGCCGGCGGGTCCAGAAGGGCGAGAGAGCGGCCTCGCCGACACTGAATCCGTTCGGCTTGAGAAGCCCCAGAAGCAATAAGCCTCCGTAGCCCAGTACCAGAGCGCCGACAGTCACCGGCACGATCCGGACGCAGACATGATCCCTCAGGAGCCAGGCAAAAACAGCCACTGCGCCAAGGAAGTAGAAAAAATTGAAGATCGGCTTGATTCTCATCGCTGAGCCCCCGGATTTCATTTGGACATACATCTATCTAAGCACACAGGTCTGAGCCCACAGGCGAAATTGGACCGGAGTCCGGTCCAATTTCGCCTGCGGGCAATCGTCTCAGGGTCCGCCCAGGGGAGGCAGATGACCGATGGGTCCGTATGCCGGGACGATGGAAGTGACATCGGTGATGCTGGAGCCTTTACCGAGAGCCGGCGAGGCCGGGCTCAGGGCATAGCTCTGGGTGGTGAAAACTCGCGGCGATATGGTCGCCCCGGTTATCGGCTTCCAGAGCTGGCTCTCCTGGACGAATTGCGGATCGACCAGGGCCGATGCCAGAGCCGTTGTGTTGCCGGTGACATGGAACTGGACATTGCCGCCGCCCCGGATCACCTGGTCGACAGGCACATGAATCTCGCCGCCATAGACGATGGAGTCCCTGACACGCAGAGTGCCGGTGCCGTTGGTGATGATGTTGTACTGAGTCAGTCGATACTGGGAAGGAGGCGCATTGGTGAAATTGGGCTCGTACAGAGTGCAATTGCGCACCACCGCCAGGGCATTGCCGTCGGTGGGCTCGAAGCTGAGATTGGCTGCGCTCGAGCCCAGGAAAAGACTGTCGGTGATGGACCATCTGCCCTGTCTCGCCTCCACGCCCTTGTTCAAATAGGACCCGAAGACGCAGTGCCGGGCGTAGATCGTATTCGTGGCGCTTCTGGTGCGGTTGCCGTAGATGCCGACACCCCACTCGCCCCACCAGCCGTAGCCGTTGTTTCCGAAAGTGCAATTGTTGAAGACCGAGAGATTGTTGGCACCTTCGACAGGCGTGTCCACTGCGCAACGGGTCGACTCCCTGAAATCGCAATTGATGAAATGATTGTTCTGTCCGCCGAAGACCAGGGAGCCTACGCGACCCTGACCGTAAGGCGGATAGCCGGTGACACCGCCGAGCTCGACATTGCGCAGAGAGTTGTTGCCGGTCTGAATCCTTACCAGCTCCGCCGCGAAATAGCTGATCTTGATACCGGAGCGCCGCCGGCCGATCATATGGATATTGGAGCCTCCGAAGGTGACTCCGGTCTGCGCCTGAGGCTGTCCCTGGCCGGTGATGATCACCTGTCCGCTCCGGCCCTTTCCGCCGGCTTGCCGGATTACGATATTGCTTCTGGGAATCGTGAAGGCACCACTATATGTGGTGCTGCTTTCGCCGCCGTCGACCACGAGCTGGTCGCCGCTCGCCACCTTGTCCCAGTCGATGCTGGTAAAGGACTTGAATGCTTTCTTCCAGGAAGTCCCGTCCGAATCGTCGCCGCCCGGCGACACATATAGATTGCGGGCCTCGGCTCCGTTTGCCACCGCGAGGGCGGATACCAGGGCGCACACTAATATGAAAGTATGTCTCATGCTTTGTCTCCTGAAGAGTCGATAGAAGCCGGTGGCATGGCAGGGCAAAGCCTCATGCCGCCGGGTCAATCCAGTCCAGATCAGTCAAGTCCAGATCAATCCAGTCCGGCAGGTAAGTAGGTTTTTCAGTGCACGGCAAAACTCTAATCGCCGAACGTGAACTATGCGTGAGTCGAACGTGAACCCAACGTGAATTCACGACAACTTCACGCAGGATAATTAGACTTGGGTATCCTCAGAAGGTATGGACGTGGGAGAGCCGCAATACATGAGACGTCAGGACGGAAGCTTCTACATCCTTTATATAGGGCTCGCGGCGATGCTGATCGTAGCCTGGAACATTTTCGCAGACCTCGGCATGACCGGCATCGTCTCCTACCGCCACAGGTGCGCGCTGGAAGCCGCCTCTCTTGCCGCAGCAAGAGATCTCTCCACTATCGTCATCGAAGATCCGAGATGGGGCTATGTAGCTCTCACCGATCATCCACCTGTAGGCGACGAGACAGTTGCCGAGGACGGCTACCCCCTGCCTGTCACCGGTATCAATACCATAATGGCGACAGTGCGCCTGGAGCTGATAGTGGCGCATGCGGTGGGCACCAGCGAAGCCCTTGACTGCGCCATGACGGACCTGGCATCGGCGCGAGCTGCCGCACGCCGCCTCGGCGGCGCCCTGCGAGCCTCGCTCTCGCCGGGAAAGGAAGAGAAAGCACGCGATTTCCATGGCAAAGAAGTCCGCCCTCTGATAAGCGCCCGACAGGTGTACAGCCAGAACGCCAGGCAGATGCTCGGCTGTCTGGGCTGGGACCTGGCAAGCCTGGCTGGCGAGCTCGGCTATATCGATGATCAGGGCTCTACCAATACGCCGGTGCCCCAGCCGGCGAATCTTGCCGCCCTCGACCGGTCCATGGAAGACAGTAAATTCTACCCGGCTTTCACAGAAGTCTCCGCCTATGACGAAAGCTTCCACTTCGCCGGTCTGGGCAAACAAGTGAGCCTCGTGGAGACTGCGCTTTTCAGACCATTCGATGCCGCCGCCAGCTGCTCGGTGGTCAAGCTGAAAGCGACTATCAGAGAAAACGGCAAGAAAGAGGGGGAGGGCAAGAGCCTTTCTGCCTGCGCCTGCGCCCAGCCCGCCTATAACGAAGACCGGGTGCCGGCGGGTTATATGGTGGTCCGCTTTCCCGACGGGGTGCCGGCTACGGCTCGCACTCTGCGCAGCCTCCTGAGCGCCGATCAGCTACGCAACAAGATCGCTCTCTTCAGCGCCCGGGGCGGCGACTATCCTGTCGACCCCCGGGCTCGCCTGGTACCCGACCCTGACCTTCCCGAAGCATCGGTGAGACAGGCTTTCACCCGGGCCTTCTTCGACTGGTTGCGCACCGCCCATGCCAGACCCCGTCTCGATTCGCTCTACAACGCACTGGACTATCAGTTCGACCGAAGCGGCGGCGGCCCCTCCGGCGCCTATCTCTTCACCGTTGACGCCCGGGGCGATGTGCGCATAAGCGCCCCGCGGACCTATCCCTTCAGCACCCAGACCGCCTACGAGAACCAGCTCTATACCGTGGCTTTCTCGGCTCTCAATTCATTCGACCAGAACTGGACGATAAGAATCAGGGACCAGGTCCACCGGCTGGGCAGGCAGGAAGGCGGCAAGCACGCCGGTCAGCCCATGCCCTCTCTAGATCCGCTGGACCCGGATCAGGATGAGAGCAAGAGACTACTGGCGGTGGCAGGCGATCGCTATGATCGATCCCGCCTGGCTCTCGAGCTCGAGATTTCCAACCCCACGAATATCAATCAGGAGAACGGCACGCGATGAGAGGTTGTCACCGATCGGCTAGATGCCAGCGAGGCTCTTCCATAGCCGAGCTCGGCGCTTCATTCTATGCCTTCTGCTTTTGCGTTCTCATTCCCACCATCAATGTGCTGGGCTTCGCCGTCTCGATCTCGTACTGCTATTTCTACTCCACCGTCATCGCCGATCGTGTAGCGCAGTCCATGAGTCTGAAGCGTGCTCAGCGAATTCTTGCCGAGAGCGAAGCGGAGATCGAGATCAATCCCCTGGCGAGACTGCTCAAAATCGCCCCGGCTAAAGGAGGCTTCTCTTTGCAAACCAGAGGCACCGGCAGCGACGAGAGCCCCCGGTATATGGTGCGCACGCCCTTCGCCTTGAAGCCTGCCATCGAGCTTTCCGGCATTCCGATCATCAACGAGATTCCCGTAATCGGCAAAGAGACCTCCCTGACCTTCGACAAATCCAGGGACATGGAGCACGAGAGCCTCTAGAGACTAGCGGTTGGTGGCCAGGCTGGTGCCTCGATTGCCGTATCGATAAGCGAAAGTGCCAGGGGTCCTGGCCGCATCGCTGTCCCTGCCGGCCCAGCCCGCCACGAATCCGTTGCGGTGGCTCATCATGCTGAGAAGATGCTTGGCGGACACCGGCTCCATATGGTTGCGGTTGTAACGGTCCGGATCCCCGACTATATACTTACCGTCGGCGGTGCGCCCGGCGATATAAATATAGTGAGCATTACCCGTGTGCGGATTGCGGACCCGAGCAACAGCCGAATGTCCTTTGGCCAGCTCGGCGTCGAGATCGGCCATGCCCTGCTTTCCGAAGGTACCGTACTCGTAGGCCTTGGCTTCCAGCCCGGTGCTCCGCAATTGCCTGGCCATGGTCTCGAGACTGCCGCGATAACCGTGCCTGGTGACACCGGCCAGGACTTTGAACGAATGCGCCTCTTTCCCGTACTGCACCGGACGGCCGAGCAAATGGTCGCTGACCATCATAGCCATGGAGAAAGCCGAACAGCTGACACCGTCGTCCTGATGCCGGTAGAAAGAGGTGCGCTCGGCATTGGACCGGGTGACATTGCCACCCGGGTCCGGCACGACAGCCGGAGAATCTCGCTCAGAATCCCGCTCGGTTACAGGCTCGGTCCTCCTCTCCGGCGCAACCGTGGAGTCGTTTTGGCGAAAGATGACATCCGATCCGACATGATGCTGGCGCCAGACCGGTCGCTTGTTGTTGCGAAAGTCGTTATTCTCGATGATCGAATCGGACACGCCGCCGTTGCTGCTGCTTCCTCCTCCCAGGGAGATACCGGCAAGATGGCTGCCTTCCACGCGATTGCGGCGGACCTGCACACGGAGGGCGTTCTTGCCCTGATGCTCGGAGGCCAGCTCGATGCCGTAGTTCGAATTCTGGATGAGATTGTCCTCGATGACGATATCGCTGCCCCCATCGACATAGATGCCGGCGGCACTGCGATCGCCGCCATAGGAGGGATTCTTGCCCGAATCGATGCTATAGACATGATTGCCGGAGACGACCCCGTTGCGGGCCCTGTCGATACCGGCTTTGCCGGTGCCTTCGTAACCGATGATATCGATTCCGACATTGTCGTTGTCGTGGATCTTATTGCCGGTGATTCTGAAGCCGTCGACGTTGCCGTTAACCACCACCGATTCGCTCCGCCCGAGCTTGAGGTGATGCACGTCATTATTGACTATACTGATATTGCGAGCAGGCTTGCTGCTGTCGCCATAGACGGCTATGCCGTGGGCATTCCGGCCGTCCTCCACATGGTGGATGTTGTTATTGGCGATGACGATATCCCGGCTGGCGCCCTCCACTCTGATACCGGCGGGGGTATCGGAGCCGCGGACATTGCGGATCTCGAACCCATCGATCCTGACATTGTGCCGATCGCGAATCCGCACCGCAGCACCGCTGGTCTTCATACCGGCCAGATCGATGACGGCACGACCGTCGCCGCGGAGGGTGATATTGTCTCGATTGATCTCGAGCCGCTCCCGGTAGACACCGGGGCCGACATGAATGATGGCACCGTCAGGCGCCTTTTCCATGGCTTTTTGAATGCTCTCTCCGGCTTTCACTTCCACCACCGGCCTGCCACGATCGTCCTCCTTCGGCAATTCGGAGCGCTCCCAGGCTGTGCGCTGGCCGGGATTCTCGGCGGCACTGTCCGTTGAGGCTCGCGGGTCCAAAGGCCGCTCGCATCGCGGCGCGCGCCCGTCCAGATACCTGGCGATGCCTCTGGCGATCAGTCCGGCCATTCTCTCTCGATACTCGGGACTGGCCAGATTGGCTCTCTCCCGGGCGTTGGTGAGATAGCCGGTCTCCAGCAAGATAGCTGGCGCCTGAGTATTGCGAATCACGCTGAATGCTTTGTTGTCACGAACTCCCCGGTCCCGGACATCGATCTCGCCGCCTCTTACGACGGACTCATGGACTGACTTTGCCAGATCGGCCGACCCGTCTTGCGCCTTGGGTCGATAGTAGTATGTCTCAACCCCTCGGGCATCGCCATTACCGCGCCTCGATCCATCGGAGTTTGCATGTATGCTTACAAAGGCGTCGGCCTGACAGCCGGCTTCCGGGTTTCTGCCATAGGGTCCACCCAGGTCTCGATTGGCCCGTCGTGAGCGCTCGTCCAGAGACTGGAAGTCTCCGGTCGGGTTGGTGCGCTCGACGGCAATCCCCATGCGGCGCAGGTGCTTGGCGACGCGACTGGACATGTCGTGCGTGATATCTTTCTCTTTGACACCGCTCACAGTGGCACCCGAGTCATGACCGCCGTGCCCGCTGTCGAGCACGACCACGGGACGGTGCCCGCCCTTGAGCTTGACGGAGCCAGTCGGCTCGGCACTGTCCGCCGCCGGCACTTTGAGCTGTCGGTATTTCTCCATCCAACCGCGTCCCAGATCAACTTCCTCGTAGCCAAATTTCTCACCGTTGATACGAATCACTTCTTTGCCTCTGCGACCGAAGCCGACACTGCCAGAGGCGTTTCCCGTGGAACCGGATGTGATATCAGTTCCTTCAAGCCAGGCTTTTTTAATCGCTGCAATCAAGTCTGGTCTGTTCGAACTGCCGGGACTGTGAGTCGGGTAATACCTGCCGGTGAGTGCCTGCATCAAAGTCTGGTTGCGAGAAACGGCTCTGTTCATAACAGTCTCCGCCCACGCCAACTGTGCATCCGCTCCCTGCGAACCGACTTCAGTTTTCATCCTTCCGGCAAATGCTCTCAGCACCGCGGGATCAGACAACTCGCCGTCGAACCGCGATCGGTCTATCGCGCCCGGAGCGTACCGACCGCTGGTCCTGTCGGCAGGACGCCGCTCCCTCTCCGGCGCATCCGGAGCCTCGACCGCCGGCCTGAAGATATAGGTCTCTTTGCCGTCGGCGCCGACGAACTTGCGGCTGCCGTCGGCTCCCACTTCCAGCCGGGAGCGATCCTCGCCTTCGAGGCTGACGGTGCCTTTCTCCGTATCGATCTTGAGCTGAGCCTTATAGGGCGGCGGGTCTTTTGTGGCGTCTCGCCTGGCATCTTTCTCGGATGTCTCGGGTCTCCGGAACTGCCAGGTCTTGCCTCCGTCGGCGCTTACCAGATCGGGCCCGACTCCGTCACTCACTTTCGAGGGCTTGCCGTTCTCGTAGCTGATGCTCACCGAGCTGCCGTCGCCCCGGACCATGCGCTCCACGTTGCCGTCGGCGCCTCTATGGATACTGAGCTCTTTGCCCCTGCCTTCCGGGGTTTCCTGTTTCTCGCCGGCAGCATACAGGTCGAAAGACTCGCCGACTTTGAAATAGTCTCTACCCAACTTCTTGAATTCGCGATCTCTTATACGCTCTGCCTCGACTTTCATCTCGGCATTGCTCATATTGATCTTACCCTCGTTGCGAAGCTGCTCGAGAGCCTGGTACGGACCCCATCCTTTCTGAAGGGGTGGAAGTTTGATGTTCTCGTGCTTCTGCCCGGGCGTCTCGGCGACATCCCTGCGGCTTTCCACCGAGCCGGTGAAACCGCCGTCTCGGGCGTAGGAGAATTCCACTCTTGTCGAGCCGTCGGATTTCTCCACCGACGCGGGACGCAGTCCGCCCCTGTCGGTCTTCTCGAGATTATACTTCCAGCCGTCAGCGGTGGTGGCGGCACCGCCCTGCTCGTCGACTTGCATGCCCGCTTTCTCGAGACCGGCACGGCCCGTGGTGGCTGAGAGAAGCATGACGGCCCTGTCACTGGAGGATGGCGGCGAAGCCTGGTCGCTGTCGCTTCCGCGCGCCGGAGCGCGCCCGCCGTTGGTGGAGGCGAGGATACTCTTGACGATGGCATCGGTGAGAGCCGGCTCGGCAGAGAGCCTGCCCAGGGACTCTATCGCAGAAGCAGCACCGCTGTCTCCGGAAGAAGCGATCTTCACCAGAGCGTCGATGCTTCCCTGCCTGGACTCATCCGGTCCCTTCGCGGCAAGATTCTCGAAACGCTGATTGAGCCTGGCCAGGTCCCGGGGTTGCGATCTTTCGACGAAATCATGAAGAGGCTCGACTTTGTTGCCGCCGTCACTGAAGACGGACTTCACCTTGCCCGGCTCCTCGAAAGAGGTAGCGACCGCGATGGGATTGCTGTCCGGAGCCGCGGACTTGCGCCCCTGAGCATCGATAGTCTCGGCGGGCTTGCCTTTCTGCTGAAAGATCTGTTGATCGCCGAACATCGTGCGGACCAGCCCGGTCTCGTCATAGCTTCGCTGCCTGACCGTACCGTGCTCGGTCTCCCTGAACCGGATCTCGTTATATCTGCCGTACCTGTCGCTGCGATCGACGGACGTGATCTTGCCGGTGGAGGCGTCGAAATTCTTCTTCTCGGTCTCCGAATCGATACCGCCTTCTGCCGGCGATTCGATGGACGTGAGCCGGAGGCGTCCTTTCTCGCTGGCAAAGGTAAGAGTGGAGCCATCCTTGCTCTTGACCGTGGTCAGATCGCCCTGCTCTTTCACTTCCAGTCCGGCTGCCTTAAGCGCCTCGGCACCGCCAGCGGTTGCGACCACGGCTATGGCGGCATTTCTATGATCGGCGGAAAAACCGCCACGAAGCTCCGATGTGGCTGCCTTATTGAGTCCTTCGACAATGGTGCTCCGGTGGGGCTCCACCTGATCGGCTGGCATGCGTCCCAGAGCGGCTGCCATCTCGGTGGACGGATTGCGGATAATTGCGGCAGCGCTGTCGCTACCCTGGCCGAGACCGGTGCGCACGAGCATATCGGCGGCGATCTGCCGCTCGGCAGGATTGCCGGAGCCCAGCCTTCCTGTGGCGGAGAGGCGGACAGCCTCGCTATGCGAAGGATCGCCTGCCAGTTTGACCAGCGCCTCACCAGCCGGATTATTGCCACCATTTGCGGCACCACTGGCGGTACTGGCTGCCGCCTTGATCAATCCATCCACGGATGCGAATCTGGCGAGATCGCCTGTGTGTCTTGCCAGCTCGGCGCCGCTGCTTCTGGCGGTGTACTCCCTGAGATTGCTTTCGGAGCTGCTGCCGTCGCTGAATGTTCTCCTGACCGTGCCGTTCTCACCGAAAACGGTGGCTACAGCCAGAGGCTTTCCGGTGCCGTCGCCGGCTCCTTCGATGGGTTTGCCCTGAGCATCGAGAGAAACCGGCGCTTTGCCTTTCTCCTGGATGATCATGGAAGCGCCGCCCGGTCCGGGCTGGTCCTTGGGATAGACCGTCGCTACTGTGCCATCGCCATAGGTGCGCTGGCTGATGGTTCCCGATACCGAGTCTTGGACCCTGGCAGCGGTATATTTGCCCCGGCCGTCCTGGCCTTCTATGGAGAGAAGCTTGCCGCTCCTGTCATAGGTCTCTGTCTGCCGGCTCGTGCCGTCCGCCTCGATACGGGTTTTGCTGGTCCGTCCGTCGTGCTCGGCGCGGGTCTTGTCGATGGAGCCGTCCTGGTGCTTGACCGCCAATTCGGTGGCGCCGTCGGCATAGCCGCGCCTGACAGTGGTTTGCCCGTTATCGCTCGTATAAGTGAGACTGGTAAGTCCGTCGCTGCGCCCTTTGCCGAAAGTGCGGGCGAGGGTGGTGCGATCACCCTCCGAAATCCGGGTCTCGGTCTCGACCTTCTGGTTGTTCTTCTCCGGATCGAAGCGCCGGAGCTCCTCCGATTTTCCTTCGCCTTTCTTGAAAGTGTGCTGCAAGAGCCCTTGCTTGTCTTTCCCCGGCTCGTAAATTCTCTCGAAACCTTCCGTCTTGCCGTCGCGGTAGATAGTCTCGCTGTTCAAGCCATCGGCTCTCTGCCCTCTCTCGTAGACCCTCTCGATCCTGCGCGAATGGGTGTCGGCTGTGAACCGCTCCTGGTCCAGGTGATCGGCCCGGCCCCTGTACTTCTGGTCGAGAATCTCGACCCCGCCCTCGCGGCTGCGCGTGGCCCGGAGAAGCTTGTCGGGTCGCGCTTCGGGATCGTAATTGAACTCGGCTGTATTGCCCTGGGCAGACTGACCGGTGATACCCTGATCGCCGGGCGACGGCAGAAGGCCGGCACCAAGAAAAGATCTGGCATTGATCTCGGCTTCGGGCATAACGCCACGGGTGAGACTCAACTGATCAGTGACAGCGCTTCCCCTATCATAGGCATCGCTGAAAGCAGTAATACTGCTTCTCGATTCAGCCGGGCCGGCGGCCTCGGCTCCTTTGCCACGTGAAACTTCCGGTGGCGAAACGGGATGATCACTCATGGCCGTTAATCCGTCGCTTGGGGTGTAAGCTCTCTACCAGAAAGATATACAGCCTGCGTGACCGGCTCGTGACATATCGATATTGCCCGGTCTCAGAGCTTTTCCATATACTCCGGATAGTCGTGGAAGACCTGGCCGATCGGGCAGCCGTACAGCTTCGCCCCGGCAAGCATGAGAATCTCGCGGTGGCAGCGCTCGCCCATGGCGCATATACAGGCGAGATAGACGTCCCTCTGAAACGACAGCAGGCTCAGCCTCTCGAGATTGGCGCGCCCCGATGCGCTGAGCTCGAAGCGGCGATTGTAATCGACATGCGCGAAGGCAGAATTGTGATCGCCCAGTGATCGCTGCGCCTCGTTGAAGTCCTTGAGAAGCTCCTTCTCCGGAGCCAGGTGACAGACGAACTCGTCACGAAGCTCCTTTTTCAGGAAGCGCGGATAGAATCGCATGGCGATCACTATGTGAGAACCGGATCTGGGAATCTCCCGATTCTTCACCTGGGCGATGGATGCTTGCTTGAGCATCGAATCTGGTCTTACCTCTTAAAAAGAAGAGAGCGGCCCGGAAGCCGCTCTCCCCATCAACTGCCTGGGTCGATCATGCTCCGGCGGCGGCGGCAGCCTCGAGCCTGGCTTCCATGGTGATCTCGGCATTGAGAAGCTTGGAGATCGGGCAGCCGGTCTTGGCGTTATTGGCTGCCGTCTCGAACTGCTCCCTGGTGGCGCCGGGGATGATGGCTACCACATCGAGGTGGACATTGGTCACGGCAAAACCGGAGTCGAGCTTTTCGAGCTTGACGGTGGCGGAGGTTTTGACACTGTCCGGGGTGAGACCGGCCTCGCCGAGCTGGGCAGAGAGGGCCATGGAGAAGCAACCGGCGTGAGCGGCGGCGATCAACTCTTCGGGGTTGGTGCCCTTACCCTCTTCGAAACGGGTCGAGAAGCTGTACTGGGTATTCTCCAGAACACCGCTATCGGTGGTGATGGTCCCTTTGCCATCCTTGAGACCTTTTTTCCATTCGGCTGATGCTTTGCGCTTCATAAATCAACTCCTCTCTGGGCATGTAAGGCTGCTTAGCATAGAGGCTTCGGGCACAAAAAAGTAACCCGGGCACATAAATTGATAAGAAAATTGGCTGAATCGAAATCCGGCTGCCTGTTCGGGGCATGATCACCTCAGGCGCGGGGGCTGCTTCATTGACAAAGCTAATTCTTGGATCCCGGAGGAATTTATGGAGCAAGTAGTTCTTGTAGACGGAGCCGAAACCCGCGTAACATCTGAAAAATCCCATCAGATAAGCTATAACACAGGATCGGCATTAATCAGCCTGGGCGAGACCGGCGACCTGGAGGTCCGGGGAAACGGTCTGAGCCTGGACGATGTCCGGCTCAACGGCAGAGTCCTGCCGCGCTGGCTGGGCACAGTCAGGCTGTTTGCCGGCGATCAGCTCCTTCTGGGCGACCGCAAACAGGTAAAAGTCGAGATCCCCGGCACGAACGGCCACTCGCGAGAGAGCGAGCCCGATGAGGATAGCGAGGACGAGAAGCTCGTGGTCCGCCTCGGGCGCAGCCGGGCTGCCATCAAGCCGCACCGGCTCAACTTCACCGGGGTCGACAATAACGACACCCGGGCGATGTTCCGCTGGGACGGGCGCAGCCTGGTAATCAGCCCCGCCCGGGAGAAGGACCTGGCCTTCGTCTGGAACCAGAAAGCGAACTATCTGTTCCCCTATCAGTGGTACCGGGTGACCCAGTCGGACGAGGTCCGGGTGGGCGGCATAAACGGGCAGATCGTGGACTTTCCCAGAAGCGAGCTGGAGAAAGAGCCGGTCCCGGACGCCCAGGAGCCTTCCGAAATGCCCCTGATGACTATCGACAGCGAGCGAATCAGGCTGCTTCTGGCAAGCGAGATCGAGCTCGAGCAGAGCGCCGAGCCCCCGGCGGGCTACGATCTGGCCAAATGCACCGAATATCTCGTCTGTCCCACCATCAACACCACCCTGTCATCAGGGTGGCGGCTGCGAAAGCTCGCCCAGGTCAACAACCGGACATTCTTTTTCGCCCGGCGCCTCAGGGACGACTATCCCGCCGTGGTGGAGATCCTCATGCCCGACCATCGATATGATCCGCGCGAGCTCCATGAGCGTGCCGACGCGGCGCTCTCGAGCATCAACCACCCGCATATGGTCCGGGTCCTCTCCTATGGGACCATTGCCAATCCGGGCAATAAGCACGGTCCCTATCATGTCCGGGTAATAGACCGTTTCAACGGCGTCGGGATCCTCTCGATCCTCAAGCACTGCGGCAAGCTCGACGCCCGCAGCGCCCTCTGTGTGATGCTCCCGGTCCTCGACGCCCTGGAGAAGCTGGAGAAAGCCGGCGGCTCTTTCACACCGAGCCCGGCCCTCCTGGAATCGCGCCGCAAGAGCGATCCTTTTCTGGCAAGCGTCCCCGCGGGCGCCGATTTCGTCGCCAGGTGCTTCTCTCTCGACCAGCTCTGGCTCACCAGCACAGCCGACGGCCGGGTAATGGCGAAACTCGACTGCTTCACCGGCGGCGACTACCAGAAGATTCTCGCCCGGCTCACTGCCCGGCAAAATGGCGGTCCCGACCCCGGGATCGCCCGGATCGGTCATGTCCTCTATACCCTGGTCACAGGCAACCGCATCCGGTCCGCCGAGAGACCCGAGCCCTGCGCCAGCCTGAGCGGATTCGATTCGCAACTGGAGAAGATCGCCCTGGATTGTATCTGCGGCGAGGGCGGTGCCAGAACATTGGCAGAGACCCGGGAGCTTCTGGAGAATGTCTGGGCGCAGATGTACTCTTCATGAAAGGGGCAGCGAAAGCTGCACGAACTCGTCGCTCTCCCTCTCGCTGTCGAGATTAGAGAGAGCCAGTCCAAGAAGCCTCACCGAGCGCTCCCCGGCCTCGGTGGTGGCCAGGAGCTCCAGGGCGATGCTCATGATGCTCTGCCGGCTGCTTACACTCTCCGCCAGGGTGCGGCTGCGCGAGACATTCTGATAGTCGCCGTATTTGACCTTGAGAGTGACTGTCCGCCCGCCGCCTGTGCGCTCGACCCGGCGGCAGAGAGTCTGCGCCACCTCGTCCAGGGCACTGACTATCTCTTCCCGGTCTTTCAGATCCCGGGCATAGCTCTCTTCCGCGCCTATGGATTTGCGGATGCGATTGGGGGTCACCGGTCTGTCGTCCTCGCCTCTGACGATACGATAGTAATAAGCCCCGGCCTTGCCGAAATGGCTGAGGAGCTCGGCTTCGCTGCGGGTCCTCAAATCGGCTCCGGTGAAGATCCCCAGCCTGTGCATTTTAGCCGCGGTAACATCGCCTATGCCGTAGAATTTCTCCACCGGCAGGGTAAGAACGAAAGACTCGGCTTTCTCCGGTGGTATCAAATACAAACCATCAGGTTTGCGCACCGCCGATGCGGTCTTGGCGAGAAATTTATTGACCGATACCCCGGCGGAGGCGGTGAGCCCCGTGGTCTGCTTGATCCGCTCTTTGATCTCTCTGGCTATGAGGGTCGCCGAAGGCATGCCGAACTTGTTCTGGGTGACATCGAGATATGCTTCGTCCAGAGAAAGGGGCTCAACCAGATCGGTGTACTCGAGAAAAATCTCGCGTATCTGGCCCGACACTTCCTGGTAGACATCGAAGCGTGGTCTCACGAAAATCAAAGAAGGACAGAGACGCACCGCCGTTCGCGACGGCATGGCCGAATGAATGCCGTAAGACCTGGCCTCATAGCTGGCGGCGGCAACCACTCCCCGGCTCTCCGGCGCCCCTCCCACAGCCACGGGCTTGCCGCGGTACTCGGGATTGTCACGCTGTTCTACCGAGGCAAAAAAGGCATCTATATCTATATGAATGATCTTGCGCTGAGTCATCACAGGATTATGGCATTAAAACCTGATCTTTTGGAGGCTCCAGCCGGCGCGAAGGAGACTGGCGCCGGTGGGGAGGATCAAGCTGACCGAAAGAGCCAGGACAAGCGCTTCGAAAAATTCGGCGCCCGGTCCCGAGAAGCGGAGCAGGGCGAAGAAGAAAAGCGCGGCAGCGGTAGAGGCCAGATAGAGCTTGCCTCCCAGGGCTTTCAAATGGAAGGCGAGACTGGAGATTGCCAGAATCGCGCCGAGCATGAACGAGACAAGATGCCCGTGAAGAAATGACAGAGCGAACTCGGGGCTGAGAAGAAAGCCGCAGGCGAATACCGGCAAAATCAATGCCGCCCCCAGGCTCGAGACGATCCAGGCGAACCAGAGATCAGGCAAGAATTCGGGCAAGTATTTAGAACGAACTTGTTTCATTGGGTTCATGGGATTCACCGGAGCACAAACGGACATTTCTATGCTAGCCCCCGGCGCCCGGCTTGACAGGGCTTCCGGGACAGTTCGACAAGTGTGGGTTTCAGAGCTCCAGGACCTCGCCGCCCAGGGCATAGGATGTGCCGCGGAACTGGGCGATGATCTCGCTGTCGTTTTTCACCACTTCGATGTCATAGATTCCGGTTCTTCCGGTGAGGGTGACTTCTCTGGCGGTGGCTCGCAGGCGATCGCCCGGAACGGCTTGCTTGATGTAATTGATCGTGCAGGTAAGCGCCACTGTCTTCTTGTTTCGTGAATTGCAGGCGATAGCAAATGCGGTATCGGCAAGAGAGAATGTTATGCCACCATGACAGATGCCCAGGGCGTTGACCATATCGCTTCCGACCAGGAGACTGATTACGGCTTTGCCTGCAGATACGGACTCGACTTGCATGCCGAGATTCGCGCAGACTCGATCGTGCTCGGCCATGAAAGCCGCTACTCGCGATGCCACCATTTCCGGTGCTTCACTCACCACTTCTCCTCTCTTTGACCGACGTGTGATCGTGGATGATCTTCCAATCTCCTGCCCGTTTCACCAGGACGAGACTGAACATTCCCTCGACATCGGGCTGACCGCTCCGGGTCAGGTGCCAGGAGCCTGTGCACAATGCGCTCTTGTCCGAGAGGACTTGCACCTCGAGGTCCTGGAAGTCGAGCTTGCCCATGGTGGAGCGGTCGTTGCCGTAGCGGTCTTGATATCGACGAGCAAGAGCCTGGTAACCTCTGACCTCGATGCCTCCGGAGATATAAGTAGTCTCGGGGGAATCTAGATAACCACGCATGAAGCCTTCCAGATCTCCCCGGTTCCAGCAATCTGCCTGACCTTTCAGAATATTCTCCACCCGGGTGGAAGTGGTCCGGCTGTCACCGGCAAAGGCGCAGGGGCTCCGGCTGTCGACGGCAATGAAAGCCAGGGAGCCGGCGAGTATCAGGAACCAGAGGGATGATTTCGAGAACATTGGTCTCTTATATCACGAAGTTAATCCAGTTCACTCCTTTAGCTAAAGCTCATATAGCGATCCGGCAAAACCAGTCAGCCTTTCGCCCCTCCGGCACGGATACGGCCCGGCACATGAGCGGCCGGTCATGATCCCCCGGGGCCTTGTCATGGTATAGTTCTCGGGCTATGCGCCTGCTCAACAGCTCTTTATTGACCATCACCATTGCCTTCGGGGCAAGCTGTGCTCCCGCCACCGCCGGTGGTGACACTCTCGGCGAGGAGATTGCGCCATTAGAGAGAAGATTTCTCGGGCACAGCTACGACAAGGACTCGCAGGACAAACGACTGAGCAGACTCGAGCAGCTCGTTTTCGGAGAAGCTTCCCGGGGCGATCCGGCAGCCCGGCTCAAGCGCCTGGACGATGCCGCCCGCAGCGCCGCCGGCGGCGACGACCTCGACAGCCCTCCCGCTCAAGAGCGAAAGGCTTCGCAGCCCAGAACAGCTCAACCCTCTGCCGCAGCCGCTTCGGCGCCGACCGCCGCCACCGGCGAGGCGGCATCCGACCCCTATCCCCGGATCGGTGCCCTGGAGAAGTATTTCGAGGGCAAAGCCTGGCCCGGCGACGATCTGAACGCCAGATTGAGCCGCATGGAGACCAGGGTCTTCGGCAAGCCCGGCACCGGCGACCTGGGCGACCGCACCGATGCCCTGGAGAAGATAGCCGAGCGCAAGACCCACAAGCCCCTGGTCGGTCAGCATACCGATGCCCAGACCGACAGCGAATACGAAGAAGACGAAAAGCCCTCCAGAGTGCCAATGCTAGTCAATACCCTCGGCAACGTGCTGGCCGGGCTCTCGTCCATGGCTACTCCGGCAGGCGGTTTCGGCTTCGGCGGCGTGCGTATGAGACCCCGCTCGGAGGTGGAGCAATCGCGCGACCAGGACTACGAGCCCGGCGAAGATGAGACGCCAGAGACAGTCGAGGACCCCCAGATCAGACAGCCTTTACCGCCTCCAGCCACTGCCAGGGATCAGATCAAAGTAGGCTGGTGCGAGTTCCACCTCTTCGGCCGGACTTTCCCCCAGAAGCACCTGGGCGAGCGCCTGGAGCAGCTCAACGGCGAGCTCGAGTTCAAGCCCGGCAAGGGCGCCTTTGCCCTGATGGACGACATAGACGCCATGGTCAAAAAGGTGGCCAGCCGCAAAATGCCAACCAACAAGGAAATCGGCGCGGCTCAGCCGAAACCCCTCTGAGATCCGGCGTCCGAGATATCAGCCCCCCGGTAAAAAATTCGACTCATTGCTATAATGAGCGGCCTCATGAAGCCTACTTTCCGGCAATAAGAGGTACAGATATATGACGCGCTTTCCCAAGACCAGTCTTCTAGTTGCTGCTCTGCTCTTCAGTCTCGGTGCCGCAGACCCCTGCCTGGCCAGCAGCCTGGATGACGGCATGACAGCCTACAAAGCGAAAGACTATGCCAAAGCCAGACCCCTGCTGGAAAAAGCCGTCCAGGAAAATGCCAATAACTGGCAGGGTCATTTCTATCTCGGCCACACTCTGTACGCCCTTGGCAGACTGCCGGACGCCAAATATCAATACCAGCTCTGCAAGCGGGTATCGAGAGATCCTGCCGTGATCAGGCACTGCGATGCAGGCATCAGCCGTGTCGACGAGATCGCCACCAAGACCAGACCGACAAAAGCACCGCCCCCGGTGAAAGCCGCCGAAAGCGATGATGACGACGAAAAAGACAGCAAGGGCACCGATAGCTCTATTGAAGAGGATGCCGCCAAGTCCGCTGCCTCCAGGAAGCGCGCCGAGATCATGGAGAAAGCCAAGAAAGAATGCGAAAAGGTCAAAGCTGACGCGAAAAAGCGAATCGACGATATGAAAGCCGAGGCTAAAGACTCTTTCCGATTCTCTGATCCCGCGGACATGAAGGAGAAGGAGGACGAAATCAACAAAGAGTCGGAAAAGAAGTGCAAGGATATAATGGAAAAGGCGGAGCACAACGCCAAGACCTATCGCTGACCGGCACGACATACCTCGATGAGCAAGAGACTGATGACCGACCTTCTATTGATCCTGGCATTCATAGCCGGATACTTCGCCCTGCAGATCTGGATCCTTCCGAAGATGGGGATATCGACGTGAATGTCCAGGAGCTGCTCGGTCGGGCAGAAGAAGCAGGAGACGAAAGAGAGCGAGAAAGTCGAAAAGCATGATTGATCGACCTGGTGCTATATAATCGAGACGCCCTAGAGGAGGTCTCCCGATGTCAATCTCCACCCAACCCAATATCGGCATTGATGCCAAGCAGAGAGAAGCAATCGCAAGCGGGCTTTCACGCCTTCTTGCCGATTCTTATACGCTCTATCTGAAGACGCACAATTTCCACTGGAACGTCACCGGTCCGATGTTTGCCACTCTCCACCTGATGTTCGAGCAGCAATATACCGAGCTCGCTCTGGCCGTGGACCTGATAGCCGAGCGCATCCGGGCTCTGGGATCGCCGGCGCCGGGCACCTACAAAGAATTCTCCCGCCTCACCTCCATAAAGGAAGCCGAAGGAGTGCCCAGCGCCGAGGAGATGATCAAGCAACTGGTGGAAGGTCAGGAGACCGTGGTTCGTACCGCCCGGGAGATCTTTCCCGTCGCCGCTGAAGCCCACGACGAGCCCACTGCCGACATTCTCACCCAGCGCATGCAGGTGCACGAGAAAAACGCCTGGATGCTCAGGTCTCTTCTGGGCTGATTTCTTCTTCCCCGGGATTCTCGCCCGATTCTGCGGGAGCGAAGGCGGAAAGCGGAAAGCGCTCGGGCTCTTTTATAAGAGCCGGATCAAGCGCTTTCAACTCGGCAAGCTCGCCTTCCATGAGCTCTTTCACCTGCTCGAAAAACCGGGCCGCCTGATAGGAGCTCATCACTCTCTGATCGAAGCTCAGAGCTACCGTCATCAAGGGCTTGACAAACAGCGCTCCGTCTTTCGCCACCACCTTCTCGACGAGCTGGCCGATCCCGAATACGCAGGTACACACGCTGGGCCCGCAGACCGAGTCGATCCCGAGCGCCCCCAGGGAGCTGAGACCGAATGTGGCTCCCATACATTTGACTCGCAGGGCCGGAAACCACTCCCCCAGATGCCAGACGATCTGCCTCAGAGGCACCGGCATCTCGGCAAAGATCTTTTGCACTCTCAGCTTCGGCACCGAATCGATCGGATCCTCGGCAAACTCCTCCAGGCTCCTGGCGATCTCTTCCAGGGATTTCTCATGGGGTCTTTCGATCTCCCCGAAAAACACCGCCGGGGAGCCGTTGATCATGCGCTCGACAGTGAAGCCACCGACTATATTGTTATAGGTGACAGCCCTGAGCGGGGGCAGGAAGAAAGTCCGGCTCACCGGATGCTCGACCTGGGCCATGGAGATTGCCTTGAGCAGGAATGCGGTTATGGTGATACGCTTGCCTTCGAGCCGGGCCTGCTCTCTGTACGCCTGGACCCTGGTCATGTCCAGATCGGCGAACATGTGATACATGAGCGCCTTCTGACCGAAAAGATTGAGCAGATCGAGGACATTGAAACGATATCTGGAGGTGGATCGATATCGCCAGTGCCGGCTTCCACCGCCGTCCGGCCCTTCATCCCGACTATCTATCCGGCCATGCTCGAGCAAGCGCATCGCAAGCCGACTCCTTGCCGCTGTTCCGCCACAGGCTATTATAAATGGTAACCCCCGGGGAGCCGAAAGCAACCATGACCTCGCGACGTTCGGAAAAGACCCTGACCCTGGCCGACCGCAAGATCCACGCCTATCTCTGGCAGGACTCGACTTTCGAGGATGCGGCTCCCCGCTCCGTCGCCATTTTGTTCCACGGGCTCATGATGCACGGCGGGTCCTTCGATCACGTCGCCGACAGGCTATCCGGGCGCGGCTCCCTGGTGGTGGCTCCGGACCTCAGGGGCTTCGGGCGCTGGCATTATGGCGCAAACGATGAAAGGCACGGAATCGACTACAGGGAGAGCCTCCTCGACGCCCAGGCTCTCCTCGAGCATTTCAGCGGGCTCTATCCCGCCGCCCCGAGATTCTGTATCGGCGAGAGCCTCGGAGCCCACCTGGCCCGCCGCCTGGTCTGCGCGCGTCCGGAGCTGGTCTCGGGACTGGTCCTTTCGAGCCCCTGCCTGAGACCGCGAATGATCTCAATCCCTCTAATACCTCACGCTTTCACAGAACTCGTATCGACCAGTCTTTCTCCGGGAAAGCAGATCAATCTGACTCCTTTTGCCCGACGCTTCCTGAGCAAAGAGCCGGACAATCTCAACACCTACCTGGAGGACCCTCTCGCTCGCAAGTCTCTGGATGTTCTCGAGCTCATCGACTCGGTGCGCATCGTCGGCTCGATAACACCACAAGCGATACCGGAGCGTATCCCGGTCCTGATTTTGAGGGGCAAGCAGGACTGTGTCTGCAAGAGCTCTTCTATAAAGCGGTTCGTTGAAACTCTGGAAAGCGACAATATCACCATCCACCCATGCAAAGGGTGCGGGCACCTGATCTTGCAGGGCGCCGAAGTGGACGGCGAAATCGAGACAGTGCTCTGTGACTGGATCGAAGCCAGGATCGCGAGCAAGTAGCTTGCCTGGAATCAGGTCTGAGACTGAGACTGCTCTCTCTGTTTGCGCTCGAGCTCGTCGAGATGGGCATCGTTAAGCCTGGAGATCCTGATCTCCTCTTCTTTCTGCTTCTCTTTCTGCTTGTCGATGGCGATCTGCTGCATCCGGAAACGATTTTGCTCTTCTTCCCGGCGGCGCCTCTCCATCTCTTCCTTGCGGCGACGCTCTTCCCGTTCTCTGTCCTGGCGTTGAATCGCCTGCCGCTCCATTTCTCTACGGTTCTTCTCGGTCATAAGGGCGGTCCTCCTCCCAGGAAACTGGTCGACAGTCATCTATTTTCCCTTCTGCTATCGAAACTAATCTACGAGGTCCTGTGCTTGTTAGAAGGTATGGATTGCGCTACTATAAGTCCTCGTTTCGAATAAGATATTGCAGTCCGGGAGCCAGTCCCCATGATCAAACGCTCGCTTACGATAAAAGCACCCATGGAAACCGTTTTCAGGGTAATCATGAGCTATAAGGAAAGCGATCCGAAGAAAAGAAAAGTCCTCTCCAGCTCCCCGGAGAACTCGGTGGTGGAGGAAATCTTCCAGGGACCGCCCATTGTCGGCAATTCCCGGGTCGTCTATAACGAGACCCCGACCTCGGAAAGACGTATCGAGTTCAGCCTGGTGGAATCGGACAAGCTCTCGGTCTTCCAGGGCTCCTGGGAGCTATTCGACGCCGGCAACGGCAGCACCCGGGTGGAAGTGGAATCGTCCCTTGATATATCCATCCCCATTCCTTTCAAGGAGTCTTTCTTGAAAGCCGAGGCCGAAAAGGACATAGACCTGCGCCTCGCCTATGTCAAGAAGAACGCGGAGACGGCATGATCGGGAAATTCCTCTAGAAGTCCCCGTCATCCACCTGGAAACAGGTAAGCCCCTGGCCCCGCCACATGGAGACCACCGAGTCACGATCGTCGATGACCAGCCAGGGCTCGTAGCCATCGCTACGAATGGCGGCGAGGATTTCTTGCTTGACTATAGTGTCGCTTCTGAAATCGTTCTTCCGCCTCATGTACAGAGCATGCGGCTCCATCCAGAGCCCGTGTCGCTCGAGCCAGGCAACGGTCACCGGTCGCAAGCTCTCGGTGCGTCCGGACGCGTAGACGATGGTCTCGTTGAGACTGAGATTGCGTACCACCCGGGACACCGGCTCGATGAGAGGATCCCTTTTCACAAGAGAAGGCGACAGAAATTTGCCCCAGTCCTTGGGCTCCCTGGTTATATGAACCCGACGGTGCTCGCAGTCGGCCAGGGTCCCGTCTATATCGACAATCACACAATCAATCATGACTGGCATTATAGCCAATGAGATTTGTCTGCGTTCGTCCCTGGTTGTCCCGGGGTATGAGATTCTCATGGCCACTGTGAGCTCGATCAATCCACTGGCGGAGAGAATAGAGAAATTCTTCTCGGTTCTCATACCTTCCGACGAGCAGCTCGAGGAGATATCGCAGCGAGCCGCTGTCGATCTTGAAGAGCGCCCGCAGTACTATTTCATCAAGAGCATGCTCATGGCCATCGCCGGCTATAGCTATATTTTCGCTATTGTCGGAATTCTGGCAGGTATCCTTGTGGCGCTGGTGCTCTATGTGTTCCAGCATCACGGCGTGGGCGCTTATGCCATAGGCAAGCTGGCCCTGCTACTGATAGTGCTCATCTTCGCCATCGGCAAAGCCCTCTGGGTCAAGAGCACCCCTCCGGACGGCGTACCGGTCACCCGGGAAGAGGCACCGGTGCTCTTCGATACGGTCGAAGAATTCAAGAGAGCCCTCAATACAAGAGTGGATGAGGTAAAGGTCGATGACAGCTTCAACGCCTTCGTGATGCAAGTCCCTCGCCTGGGCATTCTCGGCTTCCACAAGAATTATCTGGTTCTGGGATTGCCGCTCATGGCCGCTATGACTGCCGATCAGCTCAAAGGTGTCCTCGCTCACGAGCTGGGACATCTATCAGGCAATCACGGCAAATCGAAAGCCTGGATCTACGGACTGCGCGTTCGCTGGTCAAACCTATTCAGCAATCTCAGAGAAAGCTCTCCCCTTGCCTACGGGATTTTCTACGGCTTCTTCGCATTTCTGGCTCCGCGGTTCAACGCATATACCATGGCTCTTGCCAGAACCCACGAGCTCGAGGCCGATGCCGACGCCGATCGCATCGCCGGCAGTGGCAACCTCGGCGACGCCCTGGTGACCCTGGAATTGAAAGGAAACGACATCAACGAGCATTTCTGGCCGGGCATCTACCAGAAACCTCTGGAGACGGAAAAGCCAATCGCCGGGGTCTATTCTTTCGTCTCGGATCATGTTCGCAAGCTCGACGTTCCACGAGAAATAAGCGCCAGGTGGCTGGAGCTGGCGCTCCAGGCCGAGGGCAAGTGGGACGATACCCATCCTTGCCTGCGCATGCGCCTGGAAGCCCTGGGCTGTCTCAGCAAATATATCGATCATCCTCAGAAAGCCATCGACGAGCTCAGTCGACCGCTTCCAACCGGCGAGTCCGCAGCGGAAGTCCTCCTGGGCGACTCCTTCTCGAAAATCGCCGACTGCTTGAGCGTGGCCTGGCAGCTTTCTCTGGAGGAGTACTGGCAGGTCAGGCACGAGTCTCTCAAAGCCTCCGCGGAAAGGCTGAAAGAGCTTAACGAGAAAGCAGCCGCGGAAGAGCTTGGCGCCGAGGAGACTCTCGAATACATCTACCACACCAGAGAGATAGCTGGTCATAAGGCCGCCGAGCCGCTCTGGAAAAAAATGCTCGAGAAGTTTCCAGATGATCCGGTGGCCAACTACTCGGTCGGCTTGATCTGTCTCGGAGACAGAGACGAAACAGGAATCGCCTGTCTCGAAAAGGCGATGAGCCTGAGAATGTCCATGGTCGGTGACTGCTGCACGGCGATAAAGGCATTTCTGACCGAAGCGGGTCGAGGCAATGAGGCTCTCAAGTATGACGGCAAGCTCAAGCAATTCGAGAGAGAATGCGGGCTTGCCGCGAAAGAGCGCGAAAAAGTGTCCCCCGGCGACGAACTGATCGAATACCGGCTCGGCGATGAATACAAGAATTATGTCGGCGAGGTCCTCAAACACTTCCATCAAATCAAGCGTGCTTACATAGCCGAGAAAGTCGTCGAGTACATGCCTGATTACAGGTTTCTGGTTCTGGGTCTGGAATCCGGAGCCATGAAAAACCAGGAAGAGGTGAACGAGATCGCAGTGTTTCTACTGGCCAATTTGCAGCTACCCGAGCAGTTCTGCGTGGTCACCTTCGACATGTACAACAAGAAGCTCAAAGACAAAATCACAAGCATGCCGGACTCCCTGGTTTATGAAGCCTGAGTTCCGGCTGTCCCAGTTTCTTGCCTTGCCGTCCGGAGGGCGAATGCCCCTCGGAGAATGAGAACCACCAGAGGTATCACGCCTCCGGCCACGAAAAGCAAATCGCCCGCGACCCGCAACCATGTGAACATCTGAAATGAATCGGATTTGAGAAACTCATAGCTGCGGCTGTACCAGAATCCGTGATTGAAACTCGCCACCATCTGCACGATTCCGGCAGGAAATATATTGAGCAATAGCATCAAGAGAAGTCCCGCATTCAAGCACCAGAAAGAGCAAGACGCCAACCGATCGCTCCAGGCATCGGGCTTGATAAGATAGCGCCCGGTGAATAGAATCGCAGCCACGGCAAGCATGCCATACACTCCCATGAGGGCGGCATGCCCGTGATTGGAAGTGAGATAAGTGGCGTGCTCGTAATAGCTGACGATAGGCAGATTGATCAGGAAGCCGAAAACACCGGCACCCAGGAAATTCCAGAAACCGACAGCGATCAGGAACATCATCGCCCAGTAGTGAGAGAAATTCTTGATCGACCCATCGATCCGGGCCAGATGGATGAATTTCCAGGCCTCGACAGTCAGCAGTGTGAGCGGCACCACTTCAAGGGCCGAGAACATCGCCCCCAGGGCCATATTGATAGCCGGCTGGGCCGTCCAGTAATAATGATGACCGATGCCTATGATGCCGCTGCCGAGATAGAGAATTATATCGAGATAGATAACCGTGAGAGCGGAGCGCTTGGAGACCATCCCGAGACTGTGGAAAAAGTAGGCGACGATAATCGTCGTATAGAGCTCGAAAAAGCCCTCGACCCAGAGATGCACCACCCACCAGCGCCAGAAGTCCGCCACCACGAAATTGGTGCCTGGATGATAGAACATCCCGAAACTGAAAAAGACCGGGATTGATATAACTCCGCAAAGGAGCATGTGCGCGAGACCTCCCCGGTCTTCCCCTTTGAGATTGGGTCTGATGCTGCGGAAAATGATGAAAGCCCAGAGGCACATTCCGATAGTCAGGAGAAGTTGCCAGAAACGCCCCAGCTCGAGATACTCCCAGCCCTGATGACCGAGCCAGAACCAGAGATCACCGAGCATCTGATTGATGCCGAGCCATTCACCGCAAATACTGCCGACCGCTACGATCACGACGGCGACAAAGAGAGTGAGGACGAGCCACTTCTGGCCGCGGGGCTCCTCCTTCGAGAGCATGGGAGCTACGAACATGCCTCCGGCCAGCCAGGCTGTGGCGATCCAGAAGATCGAGAGCTGCAGGTGCCAGCTCCGGGTGATGCTGTATGGAAGGATGCTCCTGATATCGAATCCATAGAATCCGGCGGTCTCGACCATATAATGCGCGCACACTACGCCGAAAGCCGTCTGGAAAAGGAAAAGAAGAACCACCACGACAAGATACGGATACACGGCTTTCTGCCCCGGCGTGGGGGCGAAGTCGGTGACATTGTCCACCAGCGAGTCGCTGGTATCACCCGCCTCCCAGCCAAGGCGGGGATCAAGACCGAGAAGGAATTGAGCAAAGCCGATACCGCCTACGAGCATGATCAGGCTCAGGGCGCTCCAGAGAAAGACTTCCACATGGGGACGGTTCCCAACCAGCTCTTCATAGGGCCAGTTATTGGTATAGGTGTACTCTTTGCCGGGTCGATAAGTAGACGCCGCCCATGATGACCAGAAAAAGAAAGAAGCTAGATCTCTTATCTCCTTCTCCGACTTGATATAACCGGCCGGCAATGGGAGCTCTCGAGCCTCCTTGAAGTAATCCCGATAGTGGCCGACCAGCCCATCGAAAGCTTTCGCCTGTCCGTCGCTGAGAGTAAGGGTTCCGGTGGCCGGATCGTATCTGTTGGTATGGATGGAGCGCGCGAGCTCGGCCTTGAGGGCATCCTTCTCGACTTCGGCAAGTCCGGCGAAGTCCTTTCCATATCTGGACCGAGCGCGGTCGTCCAGGATCATCTCCGCCTGGCGATGGAGATAGTCGGCGGTGAAATCCGGCCCGGTATAGGCCCCGTGCCCGAAGATCGAGCCCACGTCCATCAGTCCGTACTTCTGAAAGACCGACTGTCCGGCAATTATGTCTGCACCAGTGGCAAGGGTGGCGCCCCGGTCAGACAGAATTCTATCGGGAATCGGCGGCGCCTGGGTGGTGGCACCATGCCCCATGAATAGCAGGACCGAGAAGCCTGCAATCAACACTGCCAGGACAGCCGCTTTCCATCGCCAGGACATTATCTCGCCTCCTCAGTTCGCGAACAGCTTATTGAGATCCTCTACCAGGGCGTCGATGTCATCGATATGACACATGTCCTGACAGTCCTCGATGGGAAAATCGAGAATCGCCTCTGGACACTCGTATTCGACGCAGACTCCGTGCTTCTCGAAGACGGCGGCAGCCGCTTCGCTCATATGAATAGCATCTTTTACTGTGGTTTGTCTCGTTATTTGCATGACCCGGTGCCTCCTTGCAGATATTTGGACCTTTTTATCTACTTTAAGAAGGTCGGGACGAAAATCACATCATCCCCCGGACGTATTAAACTATTTGTAAAAGGATAAGAAAGTCCTGTTATCCTTAATCTGGAGGCGCCGAGATGATTTCGCAGACCGCCGAATATGCCCTGAGAGCAATGGTCTTCCTGGCCATGAGCGAGCCCGAGCCCCAAACCAACGAGCAGATAGCCGAGACCACCAGGGTGCCTGCCGGCTACCTGTCCAAGGTGATGCAGTCTCTCGGCAGAGCCGGTCTTGTAAAGTCCCGACGGGGAATAGGCGGAGGCTTTGTATTGAGCCGTCCGCCTGCGCGCATATCGATCCTGGAGGTAGTCAATGCCGTAGACCCGGTGAAAAGAATCGAGAGCTGCCCTCTCGATCTGCCCACCCACGGCAGCCACCTCTGCGCCCTGCACAAGCGTCTGGACGACGCTGCCAGCCAGGTGGAGAAAGCCTTCGCCGCCACCTCCCTGGCCGAGATTCTCAAAAAGCCTACAGGCTCGATTCCCCTTACCGAGAATGAATCAAAAAAGACATCAAAGCAGACAAAGAATAGATAATCAAAAGTTGCTGGCTTCAGGATAGATCTGGCAAAACATCCGTGACACTCTCATCGTTTCTGCGTGGATGCCGACGAGCCGAGCATCGAAATGCTTTCTGGCACTGGGAGAAAGCATGGAGACGGCGCCACTGAGATAAGCGTTGTCGATCTTACCGGCACCCGCGTCCTCTGGAAGATAGCCGAGCAACTTATCCCCGAGCGCTGCCCTAGTGAACCTGCCTAAGGATGCCTAAGGATGCCTGAGGATGCTTAAGGATTCGAGCACCATCCCCTCGAACTGGCGGACGTTCCTGGGGTCGTCTTCGAGGACGGCACCGGTCCGACTATCGATCAGCGCGTCGATATCGTTTGCGGAGGGCAGTCCAGCAGCTCGCGCATCGAGCCTGGTGACGCGGGATGGAGCTTCCGACAGGGACAGGGAGGCATTGACGGCGGTCCTATCGAAAACCAGGCCGGCAAAGCTCCTTTCAGTAGCTGTCCGAGTAGGTCAGCCGGGTGCCGTTGCCGCCCTCATCGAGCTGATACTGGACTTGCTTGCCGTCCGGGTATTCTTCCTTGATCAGGCGACCAGCCGTGTCGTAAAAGTACTCGAACTCACCGGATGCGAGGTTACCGGAGACAACTGCGGTGATGGCCTCTTTGAGCCGATTGGCGAGGTCGCACTCATAGGAGACCGTCGGCATGTTGTCCGGCGCCTTTTCAATCATGCGACCAACGCAATCTCGCGTCGATGCCCGAAAGGTGCAATCAGCGTTCTTTTTTCAAGCGTTGCAAAAGAGCGCGCCCTGACATTTCTGAACAAGAATGAATCTCAATTTCTCCGCTCACGAGCCTCGCGCGCTCTGTGCGAACTATCGCAAACGGAGCCTTCGAGATTCCAGATTCCGAGATTCCGAATAATCCAGGGTGCTTTTATGCATACCAGGCATAAAATCGAAACTTGAAGGCGTTTCTGACCTATTTTCGGCGATTTTTTTTGCTAGAAACGCATATTCCTGGTTCGAACCAGATCCAGCTCCGATTCAGTTCTGCTTAAAGTCTGGCTGAGATTGCCATATCGGATCTGGCGATGTCTATCCTGACTTGCCGGCTACCATTTTGCGATCGAGCCAGGCCAGAGCGTTTTCGCAAAAGAAGCTTGCGCTTCGTCTTCTCCGAAATACTGGCAGACTCGATGAGAGCGCCGGGCTCGAGCTCTCCAAGCGGGAACGGATAGTCCGTGCCCAGGGCAATGGCATCCTCTCCCAGCGTCTCGATCAGGAATTTGAGCACTCTCTCGTCGTGAACGAGGCTGTCGAAGTAGAACTTGCCGAGATATTCCCGGGAATTGACATTGTTGTCCACGGCGCAGAGATCGGGACGGACCATGAAACCATGCTCGATCCGGCTGATGGTCGCAAGCCGCCACCATGGGCGAAGGCAACCCGCAGGCTAGGCAGGCGCTCGAGCACGACTCCGAAAATCATCGAGCCGATTGATAACTGAACAACACCGGAATGGTAGAGAGAACCTGAATATCGACCTTGAACCAGTCGCACTCCTCTAGCCTTGTTGTCTCGTCCCAGCAATTAGCCTCGACTTCTCGGAAGAAGGTGACCTAATCGTTACCTCAGAATTCACCTCATGTGTTACCTTATTCGGTATGAAAAGATTTCTCCTGCGATTACTGGTCATGGCATTTGCACTGGATATAGTGCTGCCCATGCTGCCCGGTATTAGTTTTCACGGCAACTTCCTCCACGCTATCGGAGCGGCTGTCTTCTTCACCATCATCATCTGGCTGGTCGAAGTGGCGGCAGTCTTCGTCTCCACCCTGCTCACTATCTCGACTTTCGGACTGGCGCTTCTTTTCATCGTCCCTATCTGGATCATGGGCTTTTTCCTCCTGCCGGTCCTGGCGCTCAAGATGCTTGCCGGACTGCTGCCCGGCTATCTGACGATTCAGGGCTGGTTGCCGGCCCTCTGGGGAGGTCTGGTGATGTTTGTCGTCGGGGTAGTCACCGGCGAGCATCCGAAGGTCTATGCCTCGAAAAGCAAATAGACACGGGAGAGCGTGAATGATGCCGGTCTGGTTGGAGATCACCTGGATCCTTCTGTTCATTCTGGTCAACGGCTACCTGGCCCTGTCCGAGACAGCGATTGTCTCGTCACGCCAGGCTCGCCTCAAGGTGCTTATCAAGAAAGGAGAAGGCAAGGCCGACAGAGCGCTTGCTCTTTGCCAGGCTCCCGGGCCGTCACTTTCCGCTATCCAGCTCGGCGTAACAGGCATAGGCATCCTGGCTGGCGTATTCAGCGGGGCGACACTATCCAGACGCCTGGCGGAAGTACTCAGCACCAGTCCAGTTATGGCTCCCTATGCCGAAGCCGCAGCAATCGCCGTGACTGTATCGACAATCACGCTTCTCAGCCTGGTATTCGGAGAGCTCGTGCCCAAGCGCCTGGCCCTTCTCAATCCGGAGAAGTCGGCCATGGCCACTTCAGGATCGACTTCACTCATGACCCGGCTTTGCTCGCCTCTTGTAGCGGTTCTTGAATTTCTCTCGACGGCCACTCTGAAGATAATCGGGGCAGGCAAATCGGCTGTCGAAACAGTGACCGAGGACGAGGTCGAGGAGATGGTGGCAGAAGGCAGACGCAGCGGTGTCTTTCACAGGGTCGAGCAGGAGATGATCAGCGGCATTCTCAAGCTGGACCAGATCCTTGTCGGGGCGATCATGACACCGAGACTGGAGATCGCCTGGATTGACACCAGCGAAGACGAAGAGTCGGTCATGCAGACGATAGCCGACCGGAAGCACGAGCGCTTTCCCGTAGCCGCCGGAAATCTCGATCACTTCACCGGAATCGTCAATGCCAGGGACGTGCTTGCCAGCATTGTCCGGTGCGGCTCTCCCGCCATCGAGGAGTGCGCTTATCAACCGCTTATCGTGCCGGAGAGCAAAACAGCTTTCAACTTGCTGGAGGACTTTCGAATAAGCAGGGTGCATGCGGCCATGGTCATAGACGAGCACGGCTCGGTGAAGGGGCTGATTACCGTAAGCGACATCCTGGATCTGATTGTCGGTCAGCTCCGCGAGGCCGGTGAAGAGCTACGCTGGGAAGCGATCGGCAGGGAAGACGGAACCTGGCTGATCGATGCGATAATGCCGGTGACCGAGTTTCGCAAACAATTCGATCTCAAGGAAACAGGGACTTCCTGGTACCAGACCGCCGGGGGGCTGGTGCTCCATCAGCTCGAGCATATACCGTCCGAAGGCGAGACTCTCGTGATCGATGGAGTCACCATCGAGATTATCGACATGGACGACAATCGTATTGACAAGCTTCTTGTCCGCCCTCGCAGGCTCTGAGCGGGCTATGGATCGGAATTTCCTGATTGCCATAGCGGTTCTTTTCATCGTCGCCGGACTGATTATAGTCCTGTCGGAAAAACACACGAGAGAAAAGGACACCAATCTCAGACAACGCTATCTGAGCTCCATCGTCCTCTCCTGCGGCTGCCTGGTCACCGTCTACACCGGTGGCGATATCTTCGCGGCTTTCGTATTTCTGGCAGCTCTCATCTGTGTCAGAGAATTCCTGACCATGGTCGACGTCTGGAGCTATAAACCTTACAGGCTCACAGCCATTATATCGGTGGCCCTGGTAGTGCTGGCCGCCGCGGCGGAGCCCCCGCTGATCCCGCCCCTGGCGCCGGGGCCGGCTCTTGAAATTCTTCACGGGCTCCAGGGCTTTCATCCTTTCTATGCCGTCATCGCCCCGGTGATCATGATCAACCTGAGCACCCCCATCCTGCTTCGCTCCTATCAGGGCATGGTCTGGAAAGAGCTGGCGACCATCTTCGCGGTCCTTTATTTCGGCTGGTTCCTCGCTCACAGCATATTGATCAGGAATCTGGAGCAGGGGCTCGAGCTCACGACTTTCCTCTTTCTGGTGGTGGTGGCAAATGATATCGGCGCCTATTTTTTCGGTCGGCTTCTCGGCAAACACAAGCTCCTGAGCGAGATCAGCCCGCGCAAGACGGTGGAGGGCTTTGCCGGCGGAATATTCTGCTCGCTTCTGACAGCCTCGGCGTATAACGCCGTCTTTCCCGAATTCCCGCCGCTTCAGGCTCTCCTTGCCGGACTGGTGATCAGCCTGGCAGCCCCATTCGGGGACCTGATCGTCTCGGTGATCAAACGAGATCTGAATCAGAAAGACTCGAGCAAGCTCATTCCGGGACACGGCGGACTTCTGGACAGGTCGGACAGCATTATTCTGAGCGCCCCTAATTTCTACTACCTTGTCATCCTGCTCCACTCGAGAAGCTAGAACCAGAAAAACTCATTCGCTGGGCTGAGGTCAGTCCGGATCGGCTGTGCCAGTATGTGAAATGATTTGATCGGGGTCGGGGTTAGAGTTGGAGTTGGGTTATCGACATGCGAAATATTCTGGTTGCCGTAGACGACAGTGAGTTCACCGGCGTCGTTCTTCAGTCCATCCTCGACAACCCCTGGTCGGGATCGCCTTCATTTCATGTGGTGACCGTCATTCCAGAATACGCGAAACCGACGATCATGGAGACCTACAATGACTACGGCATTCATCACAAGCTCGAATACAAAGAGCTCAGAAAAGCCGCACTGGATATGATCACCAGATTCGCCCGGGCTGTCTCGAGAAAGCACCCGGAGAGTCAGGTATCCAAAGCGGTCCTGGTAGGCGATACAGCCTCGTCTATCCTCGATTGCGCCCGGGAGCGCGGCTGCGACCTCATTGTCGTGGGCTCCCACGGCAAGAACGCCCTCGCCAGATTCGTAATGGGAAGCGTCTCCAATAAAGTCCTCCAGCATTCCGCCTGCCCGGTGGAAGTGGTCCGCAAGACAAATCGCAAAGAGCGCCTGAAAGTGCTGATCCCGGTGGATTTCTCCGAGTCGGCCAGGGCGGCTCTCGATCTGGCCGCCGGCCAGCTCTCTCCGGACTGCAATATATACTGCAAGGTGGTCACTGCCATCGAGCCGGTGACCTATTATTATCAAGGTCTCGAGATGAGCGGCTCCACAGCCGCGGCGCTCATGACCGAGCGAGAGAAGAGCATCAAGAGAGCCGGCAAAGAATTGCCCGAGATGGGCAAAGCCCTGGTGGAGAGATTCGGGCGGGACAATGTCTCCTTCGAGGTCTGCGACGGCTATCCGGCAGATGAGATCATCGATATAGCCAGGACCTGGCCCGCCGACATCATCGTCATGGGCTCCCACGGCCGGCAGGGCTTCTCGAAGCTCATTCTGGGCAGTGTTTCACAGTCGGTGGCCATGCACGCCCCCTGCTCGGTCATCGTGATCCGCCCGTCTAAGTCCGAAGACTAACGATTCCAGGGCATCTTGCTCAGAAAGGCCGCCATGGCGCAGGCATCGGTCAGGGCAGAGACGATCATGCCGATGGCGACAAACGCGGATAGACACACCCAGCTCAGATTGAGGCTGAACCCCAGAGCAAGCCCTACTAGGATCAAGATCCCGGCGAACATCCGCACCTGCCTGTCCATGGACCAGGCTCCCTTTTCGCTTTTCGTATCCGGAATATCGGTGGCGTTCACATTCGTTTCTCCTGGCCGCTCAATGGAAGCATAACTCCAGGAAGAAAGCCCGGCGTCCACCCGAATGTCTAACCTGATCAGTCCCCGGGATGAATTAGCCCCGGGATCAATCAGGTCTCGCTCTCCTCGCTGGCATCAGGGTCGGTGAAAAGCGGAGGCTCCTCCCTGAGGGTAAAGTCCGAGGCTTTGACATTGGCGACGAATTCTTTGAATTCTTCGTCCTCCTTCTGCTCTTCTTCCTCAGAAGCCGGTAGAACGAACTCGAGATCATCGGCCACGAATATGGGCGCCCCCACAGACAGGGCCAGGGCGATGGCATCGGATGCCCGGGCGTCAACGAGCTTGGTCTCGCCGCTGATCGCCGGGATCAGCTTGATCGTCGCTTTATAAGTAGTCTCCGAATGCCGGTCGATCTCCACCTTCTCCACTCGATAACCCAGGCTGGCGATGACATTGTCCAGAAGCTCGTGGGTCATGGGGCGGCGAGACTTCACATTCATCAGGAGAAGCGATATGGCGCGGGCCTCCAGGGCTCCGATCCAGATGGGGAGACCTCTCTGACCGGTCTCGTCGTTGAGCACCACTATGGGTTGAGAATTGCGCGGATCTACTCCGATTCCGGCTACCGATACTCTGATCATTCGAGTCTCCTGCCCGGTTTCGACCCGGGATGCACTCTGTGCAGAAATCCGGGCACCGCGAAACAACGGTCGAAACCGCCGCCCGACGCCCATTACGTCGTCAATATTCTTTATCGCATATTTTTCGATTTCTGGCGCAAATGCCGTACAAGGTGGCACCGGCTTCCGGCAGGCAGCGCCGAAAGCCCTGAAGCTTCAAAGCCTCGTTCTCCGATTGCGCGCTCGACTCCGTTCAGACTCCGGTCAGACTCCGGGATCCATGACGTGGCCCAGGAAAAGAACGGTGCCGGTCTTGTTGTCCCGGAGAACGAAGAAGAAGGGTCTGTCCAGGACCATTTTGAAAGGCTTGACAGGGTTCATCATGGCGGTGGCGCGGGCCATCTGCACCGCCGTCACCGCAGCCGCCTCGGTGCCTTCCTCGTTGACCTCCATGAAAGTCTTGTGAAAGACCTCGTCGATGAGCATATTCTCGTCTATCGAAGCCATTTTCTTGAAATCGGCCCGGTCCGGGTCGAAAGCGATTTTCATGCCCAGCGCGCTCAGGGAGCTCTTGAGCTTGCGCTTGTCCTCCAGCTTGAAACGCGGCATTGCCAGGCTTCCTTCCCGGACGCGGAAGCGCTCGAGAAAGCCCTGGAGACTGGAAGCGCTCAGGTCCGCCTCGAACTTCTCGAGGCTATTGGAGCCCTCCCGGGGCAAAAAGAGATAGAGACTCTTGTCGCGATTCTTGTAGTAGAGGTTGATCGCCTGGAACTTCTCGTTCTCCATATAAGGATAATCGTCGCGGTGGGCATGCATCATTTTCACGGCTCTGGTCTTGCCCGAGGCGAGCTTGAAGTCCCCGTCGATGGTGGCAGATTTTTTGAACTGGTGCTCCCAGGTTCCCTTGAAATAGATGGCGTTGATCAGATAAAGGATCGCGTCCCGGGGAATGTTATCGATGATCGTGGGAATTTTTCCGTGGGTCTTCTCGCTCACCCAACCGTTGATTATTCCCAGAGCTTCCTTGCTTTTAAAATCCACGGTCTTTGCGGAAGCGTCGAAATATTTCTTGTTGTCCTCCAGAAACTTTTTGTTGAAAGTGATTCCCTTCCGGGCGAATAGAGCGTTGGCCACCTCCAGGATGACACCGCCCCCGGAGCTTGCCAGACTGCTCCTCACCGCCTGAGCCTCCTCGTCGATAGCCTTGAGATCGGGCTTGCCCGGCTTGAGGACATCGATCATCGCTTCTTTCGTCTTGCCCCCGGCCCCGTTGAGAGTCATGGTCAGGGCGGTCGAGATGCTATAGGGCGACATCAGCAGATTCTCGCCGGGCTTCTCCTTACTCAGCTGCTTGAAAAGGTCCAGACCGAAAGAGTCCGTACCCCCCGCGAAAGCCGGGAGGAAAGAATTGAGAATAAGCGCCAGAGGCAGGAAGGCACGGACGAGCTTCATGGTAATTTCCTCGATGGACAGACCACTGGAATGAGAACAACATCGTATCATCTTGGCGGCCCGACGAAGATTCAGCCTTTCAGCCTCATCCCCGGGATCGATGGCAGGCCCTGCCGTGGAGCCTATCATAATAATCGAGAGAAACCCAAAGAGGGAAACCGAAGAAAAACGGCAATTCCCTTGTGGGCAGCAGGCAACCGGGGCACCGCCCTGAGCCTGAAGACGCCAGGACCACCTGGCGTCTCACTTTCTGGTACTTTTCATCAGAATTGTTCCGATAGGATGATGCGGCGCATCGGCCAGGACGATATCCTGTACGAGTTATTCTGATCGGTGACGCCATGAAAGCTGGAGAGCAAACCAGCAACAAGATCTGTAAGCCGGGAGTAATCACGCGCCTGAGAGGCAGCGTGGTGGAGGTCGCCTTCGAAGAACAGCTGCCGGCCCTCAACGAACTCCTCCGAATCGACAGAACGGACGGAACCCCGGTATTCGTCGAGGTCATGCAGCATATGGACACGCAGAGAGTTCGTGGCATGGCGTTATCGCCGACCCGCGGACTTTCACGCGGTCAGGCTGTAGAGGCAACCGGCGAGCCCCTTCAGGTCCCGGTCGGTCCGGGTACCCTCTCCCGAATGTTCAATGCCTTCGGAGAGCCTATTGACGACTGCGGCGATCTTCCCCCCGGTCTGGCAAGACAGTCTATTCATCGTCAGGCTCCCGCCCTGGGCGACCGGCAGACAGGAAAGGAGATCTTCGAGACAGGCATCAAAGCCGTGGATGTGCTGGCACCAATCGAGCGTGGTGGGAAAGCCGGTCTTTTCGGTGGAGCCGGCGTCGGCAAGACTGTGCTTCTTACCGAGCTCATCCAGAACATCATCGGCAAACATCGAGGTGTGAGCATCTTTTGCGGTATCGGCGAACGCAGTCGCGAAGGTCAGGAGCTCTACGAGGAGATGAAAGCCGCCGAGCTCCTCGACGATATGATCCTGGTCTTCGGGCAGATGCACGAGCCGCCCGGCTGCCGCTTCCGGGTCGGGCAGACAGCCCTGACAATGGCGGAATATTTTCGAGACCGGGAATGCAGAGACGTGCTTCTCCTGATCGACAACATCTTTCGATTCATCCAGGCCGGCGCAGAAGTTTCGGCGCTCATGGGAAATCTGCCCTCGCAGATGGACTATCAGCCTACCCTGAGCACAGAGCTGGCCTCTCTGGAAGAGCGAATAGCGAGCACGAAAAACGGAGCGATTACTTCGATTCAAGCAGTCTATGTGCCGGCCGACGATTTCACAGACCCCTCGTCGGTTCACACTTTCGCGCACCTGTCCGCCAGCCTGGTCCTCTCGCGCAAACGGGCGGCGGAAGGTCTGCTTCCGGCAATCGATCCTCTCGAGTCCAGCTCTCAGATGCTTACCGTCGAGGTTGTCGGCGAGCGGCACTACCTCATCGCCAGGGAAACACGAAGCACCCTGGCCAGATATGAGGAGCTCAAGGACATTATCGCGATGCTCGGATTGGAGCAGCTCGCTCAGGAGAACCGCAAACTGGTGGAGCGTGCCAGAAAACTGGAGCGATTCCTCACCCAGCCATTTTTCAGCACCGAGCGCTTCACGAACATACCGGGTGCGATGATCTCGCTGGACGACGCCCTCGATGGCTGCGAGTCGATACTTTCAGGAAGGGTGGACAAGATTCCGGAGCGATTCTTCTATATGGCTGGCACCATCGAAGATGTCGAAAGGAGGAGCCGAGAAAATGGGATCTGACGGGATGCGGCTGATCATCAAGCTGCCGGCAAGAGCCTTTCTAGATCAGCCTGACGTGGTTTCGGTATGCGCCGAGTCCGAGTCGGGCTCCTTCGGAATTCTTCCCCGCCGGATGGACTGTATAGCGGCTCTAGTTCCCGGCATCCTCAGCTACAGGACGGCTGACGGCAAGGAATTCCATGTCGCCATCGACGAAGGTATACTGCTCAAGACTGGTGGCGAGGTCCTGGTATCAGTTCGTAATGCCATTGGAGATGTGCCCCTCGAGCATCTCAAGGTCCTGGTGGATAGCGAGATGAAACAGATTGACGAGCGCGAGGCCGCCCTGAGAAGATCGATTGCCCTTCTCGAAAGCTCGCTATTCGGCTCTTTCAAAGACTCCGGCTGAAGGAAGACGGGGCGATGAAGCGAGAAAGCAGCTCGGGGGAATTCTCCCGAAAAATCGAGAAAAAACAGAAGAGAAAGCTGAAAGCCATGAAAACAGCAAACGACAGCCTGTTCCTCTCATTTTCCACATACGGCATGATCGGCTGGTCCATCACGGTCCCCGTCCTCATTGGAATCGCTCTGGGAATCTGGCTGGATCGAACTTTCCCGGGCAGGCATTCATACACGCTGATGCTGCTCGCCTCCGGATTGATGCTCGGCTGTTACAACGCCTGGTCGTGGATAGATGGACAACAGAAAGAGATTGATAACGAGCAGGAGACAGAGGAGAAAGAAGATCTATGCTGACACAGATCCCGATTCTTGCCCTGGCCTTTCTGGCAGGAGTTATGCTGGCCGCCCTGAACGTTATGGCGATTCATCGAACAGCGTCGCGCTTTCTTGAAAGAAGAGCCGCTGATCCGGTGGTTGGCTTGTTGCGCCCTGCCCGAACGGCAATCGTTCTGGTCGTGCTTTTCTTGAGTCTCACGAATCTGGGAGCGCTTTTCTTGAGTGTCCAGCTGGCCGGTTTTGTCGTCGGTCAGGCGGCGCTCGTCTGGATGATTCTCAGAGAATCGGAGGCAAACGAATGCATCTGACTCCTGACCAGGTAATCTTCTTCCAGTACGGGGCGATAAAGATAAACCTGACCATCGTCACCACATGGATCATAATGGCCATACTGGTGGCGATCTCTATGCAGGCTACAAGAGGTCTCAAACCGGGAAGAAATCCCGGCCGCTGGCAGAACTTCCTCGAATCGATTCTTTCCTATACTCGCTCTCAACTGAGAGATCTCGGTGTCGACAAGCCTGAACGATGCCTGCCGCTGGTGGTAACGCTTTTTCTTTTCATTTCAGCCTCGACCCTTTCGGGACTGGTACCGATGGTTGAGCCACCCATCGGCTCCCTCTCGACGACTGCCGCTCTTGCAGTGTGCGTCTTGCTTTCCGTCCCGATATACGGGATTGCCAGCCGGGGAGTCGGTGGCTACCTGCACCGTTACGTAGAGCCGACCTGGGTAATGCTGCCCTTCAATATCACCGGCGAAATCTCCCGCACAATAGCGCTGGCAGTCCGCCTCTTCGGCAATTCTATGAGCGCCGCCATGGTCGTAGCAATTTGCCTGAGCATCGCACCATTGTTTTTCCCGATTATCCTGCGGCTGCTCGGGCTGCTGACGGGTCTGGTACAGTCATATATTTTCGCAGTCCTGGCCGCGCTATACATAGCGGCCGGAACCAGGGCACAACGTTGAGAACGAAAGGAGGAGATGATGCAGAGTAGCGATTTGATAGCTGTAGTGTCGATTGTGACGGCCGGGCTGACGATGTGTATCGGCTCGTTCGGTCCGGCCTTCGGCGAGGCCAGAGCCCTGAGTAAAGCACTGGAGGCCCTTGCACAACAACCGGACGCCGCCTCCTCAATTACCCGCACTCTCTTTGTCGGTCTCGCCATGGTGGAGACGACAGGCATATTCTGTTTCGTTATCTCGATGATCCTGCTTTTCGCCAATCCGTTCTGGAATCATGCCACGAGCAACCTGGGAAGATAAGACATGATCGACTGGTTCACCTTTTGTGCTCAAATAATCAACTTCACCATTCTTGTCCTGCTCTTGAAGCGCTTTCTCTACAAACCGCTTCTCGAGATAATGGATAATCGAGAGCTGGAGATCAAGGAGCGCTACCGGAAAGCAGAGGAGCTGGCTGCCAATGCCGAGAGAGAGAAGGCGGCGCTCAAGGAAAAAATCGAAGAGCTCGAATGCTCGCGAGCCAGCACTCTGGAGCGCATCGAGGAGGAAGCCGAGCAGCTCAAGGACGCTCTCTTGCAAGAGGCCAGAGACGAAGTCGAGAAACTCAGACAGAGCTGGCAAAAAAGTCTGATTGAGGAGTCCCGGCAACTGGGCGGAGCCGTCAAGGAAGAGTTCAAGACCAGAGTGCTGGACACGTCCAGAAAAATCATCGCGGAGATATCCGGTGCCGATCTGGAAGATAGAATCATCGCCAGATTCTTCGAGCGCCTGGAGAGCACGGGCATGCTCTCGGAGCTCAGCAATGGCAAAGGCAGTCCCGGCTCGATTCTGGTGAGGACAGGCTTCTCCTTGAGCGGCGAGAACGCGAAGTGGCTCGAGGAAAGGATCGAGAAGCAGCTAGGCTGTTGCCCGGAGATCAAGACCGAGATCGCAGAAGACTTGATCGCCGGTATAGAGATCGTGGTGGACGGGAAGAAAGCGAGCTGGTCGATTGCCGACTATCTCGAGGATCTGGAGCATGGGATCGGCGAGGTGGTTTGTAATGCCTGATGAAAGCCTTCATAGCCTGCCTCTGATGCTGAAGGAAGCCGCCACCGCATTTGGCGCCCTCACCGATTCGATTTCTCCGCGATTGAGGTGGAAAGAGGTCGGCACAGTCACTTCTGTCCTGCCGGGAATAGCAAAGATCAAGGGATTGCCGTCGGTGGCGCTTGAAGAGGTGGTCGAATTCGAGAACGGCTCCAGGGCCATCGCGTTCAACCTCGATGAGAACGAAATCGGAGCTGTTCTCATATCGACGGAAGAGCCGCGAGCGGGAATGGAGGTCGAGCGCACGGGCAGACTGGTAGAGGTGCCAGTGGGTGAAGAATTGCTCGGCCGAGTGATCGACCCTCTGGGAAATCCTCTCGACAAGCTGGGACCGGTGATTTGCCGCACCAGAATGCCCATCGAGGGAGACGTCGTTCCGATCCTTCACAGAGCAGCGGTACAGGAGCCCCTTTTTACAGGAATAAAAGTGATCGACACCATGGTTCCTATCGGCAAAGGGCAGAGAGAATTGATCCTGGGTGACAGGCAGACCGGAAAGACAGCGATCGCGATCGATACGATCATCAACCAGAAGGACCGGAACGTTGTCTGTATCTACTGCGCCATCGGCCGGCGGTCCTCAGCCATCGCCTCGGTGCTCAGAACCCTGAAAGAGAGAGGGAGCCTCGACTATACCGTAGCGGTCGTCGCCGAAGGCCACTCACAACCGGGTCTGCGCTTCATCGCCCCCTACGCTGCCACGACAATCGCCGAATATTTCATGAACCGGGGTCAGGACGCTCTTATCATATACGACGATCTGACGTGCCACGCACGGACCTACCGGGAGATCTCCCTGCTCCTCAGGCGGCCACCGGGAAGAGAAGCGTTTCCGGGAGACATATTCTATATCCACTCTCGCCTTCTGGAGCGATCTACGCACCTGATATCCAGACTGGGCGGTGGCAGTCTCACGGCCCTTCCGATCATCGAGACCCAGGCCCAGGATATTTCAGCCTATATACCGACCAACCTGATCTCGATTACCGACGGGCAAATATATCTGTCATCTTCCCTCTTCCAGAAGAACCTCCTGCCCGCCATCGATATAGGAAAGTCGGTCTCCCGTGTGGGAGGCAAGGCACAGCCGCCCTATCTGGCAAAGGTAGCCCTTGGTCTGAAGCTGACCTATTCTCAGTTCGAGGAGCTCGAGACATTCTCCAGATTCGGAACCAGACTGGATCCCGCCACCGCGGCTGTGCTCGAAAGCGGCAGGCGCCTGAGGCATTGCCTCACCCAACCACGATACGATCCGGTGGACAGCCTGGAGCAGCTCCTCATTTTTCATGCCTACTCGACTGGACTGTTCGACCGAATTCCCATTGATAGTCTTGCCAAGGCCGAGCTCGCTTGCCGTGCGCTTGTTCATCAGCTCCCGGCCAGCTTGAGAATTCACCTGCATTCGAGGACATCCGCACCGCGGGAATCGGAGATGCAATCTTTGAGGGCTCTGCTCGAATCGGCCCTGACTCGATTTCACGACAAGCCCGGGGACACCGAGCCATGAGCGCCACTCTGGCACATCTCGAATCAAGAATCAGGAGCGCCAGTAACCTGCAATCCGTTATCTCCACGATGAAATCGCTGGCTGCCGTTACTATGGGGCGATTCGACGAGGCAAGCAACACCATTGAAGACTATGCCTCCAATATAGAGCTGGCGATGGTGGCATATGGACGCATCCGGGACATCAAGACCCTGCTCGGTCGGGGAAGGGAGACAGAGAGCCTGGCTGTGGTTTTCGCCACCGATCTGGCAATGGTAGGCCGCTTCAATGAGACAATCGTCGAGTATGCCATTGAATCGACGAACAGAAAGGATACCCGATACTGGCTGGTCGGACAGAGAGCGCTCGATGCTTTGAGAGAAAGAGATCTCAATGCCGAGAAGATATACGAGACACCCGAGAGCCTGCAGTCCCTGAAATCCATTATCACTCTCATCGCCGACGAGCTTGCCGGTCAGAAAGACACGGGAGTGACCCTTTTCTTCAACAGATCCACTGCCGGGATCAATTACGAGCCTTCGTCAACGAGGATTCTACCTATAGATCAGGCCTTCATAGAGAGACTGGAGTCAACCCGCTGGTCGGGAAGCATCAAGCCACAGGTAATCTGGAATGACAGCAACATCATGGCCAGACTGATCCGGGAGTTCCTGTTCGTCTCCCTATTCCGAGCGGGCGCCCATTCGGTAATGGCTGAGAACGGAGCCCGTCTGGCTTATATGGAGCACGCCGAGAAAAAGATAGAAGAGAATCTGGAGCAGCTCCGTCTGGAGCACAGACGACACCGGAAAAACTCGATCAACAACGAGCTCTTCGACATAATCGCCGGTTACGAGGCCCTTCGCCAGGACGAGCAGGATGACACTCGATCTGTGAAATAATAAGCGCATGGCGAATTCGCGGCTCCTGACCCTTTTCCTCGGCACCCTTTTTCTATCGAGCCCGGCTCCAGGCCGGGCGGCACCGGCAGCCGGAAAAATCGAGACCGTGGATTGCCTGGTGCTTCGACAGAGAGATCTCAAAGTCGGCAAGATGACTGTCTACTTCGCCGGAGATCGTATCCGGGTAGACTCCATGAACGGTCAGGGGACCATTGTCTCGAAAGCCCCGGACTGGAGCGTCCTTATCTATAACAGAGACCGCCAGGCTATTTCCGTAAACGCCAGAGAGTGGCACGAGAAAGGTCTGGACAACCTCATGAACAGCAAGAAGAAGCTCAAATGGAAAGCGTCGACGGCACCCTTTATGGGTTACAGGGTCGCGGAGGCCACCAGGATGGCCGCCCCGGACATCAAGGACCAGGCTCTCGAGAGCTTTTATCGAACCAAGAAAGAAACGCCGGTGAGGACGACCTGGAAGAAAATGCCCACGACATATATCGGCTCGAACAAGCTCGGTCTTTCCGAAGCCGAGTATAAATTCGCCCAGGGTCTCTATCAAACACCCCCGGCAGGCAGCGTCCTGCTTGCGACCCGGGGACCGGGACCGGGGAAGTCCAGTTTCAGCACAGTCTCGATCAAGAGAGAGAGAGTGCCGATTACGCTCTTTATCCCGCCACGCAAACTGGTCAGAGCCCCTACCGTAGCGGCGGTGCTCACCGGCAGAGGCATCGAGGAGATGCTTCTCAATTTCTCCGGGGCCAAATAGTGCCATGAAAAGTCTGGGGGACATATACAGCGAGCTTGCCTCGATGGAGACGTTTCTCGAGTCGCTCGGCGAGGACGAGATCCTCTCCGATGCCCGAATGGCGCTGGCGGAGCCTGACGGAAACAAGAGAATGGCGGCGGTGAGAGCAGTGCTCGAGACGCTCAAGGATAAATGCGACCGGCTAAGCGATCTCGGCTCTGGAGAGAAGATGCGTATCCTGGTCATGCTCAACTCGATCAGGCGAGAAGACCTGCACAAATCGAGCGCCACCATAGACACTATCGTCGAGGAGCTCGAGGTCCGCAATACCCGGGTCGAGGTCATCGCGCCTTACGGCGAAGACCTGCCCTTCGTCAGATTCAAAGAGCGCTTCCCCCCTGCCGCATGGCGTTTCGTCGACTGGAGCAGGGTTCCTGATAGTTTTGCAAAGCATGTCCGGGATCCTGAGGAGATCAAAGCGATTTTTCAGGCTCTCTGCCGGGAGAATTCCATCCCGGACGGAGAGGTTTTCATCACCACCAGCTTCATCGAGCCGAGCTTGAAAATGACTCTCAGCGATCTGCTGGCCTGTGCCGATGTGTTCGCCCGCTACGGCACCGACTTGCTTTTCGTCATCGGAGACGCCGACTGGGTCTTCGAGATTTTTCATGAAGGCGAAATAGGCTTCGGCCGGGCACCCGACTAAAATCCCTGTCCAAACTCGAGCCGAGAGGTATATACTCGGCTAACTCATGACGCCTGGCTGGCGATTGGCGACGGCCCAGCTACTTACCAGCTCGATTCTCAGAAAGCTTCCTTGAAGGCGCCGCCTTCGAAGACTATCGTCTTGCCGGAATTGGCTGGAATCTTCTGCCCGGGCACGATAATCCCCACGAGATTGAGGGGATCGCAGGCGCTTATCCGGACCAGCCTGCCGGCTTCACTCTTGCGGCTCGCCCGGAGCGACTCCACCGCTGGCTTGAGAGCAAACTGCTCACCTGTAAAACCACTGACGAATCTGCCGCCTCGAATCTTTCCCTGGGCCTCCAGACGTCTCAAGCACATGAGCATCTCTCGCCAGGAAGGCAGGTTGTTCTCTCTGACGAGAAGCTCCCGGAAGATGACGCCATAGCGCTTGAGAAGCATGAAACAGACGTCTTCGACATTGCCGCCATCACCGTCGGTCTCCACAAGGGTCCAGCGTCCCTGGCTGTGGCGGGGACGGCTTGCTTTCTTGTACCGACCCTGCCCGGCTCTGCGTCTGGGATCGATTAGAGCCCGCAGATTGTCGAAACCATCGGCGGTGACCAGCCCGGCGGTGACGAGCTCCCAGAGTCCGGCTTCTACCTCGGCAGGCAGCAAGCCGGTCAGCCGAACCAGATCGACAAAGAATGAAGCGCCTCTCTTCTCGAGATGAGCGAGGACCCTGGCGGCTGGCACGCTCAGCACCGAGTTATCGACAGGCTCTTCAGGGCTGCGCAATAAAAGACCCTTGTCACGAAGATAAAAGGCCACCGGCGAATTGCTGGCAGGCAGTATGCGTTTGTCGCGAGTATCAGGGTCGCCTCCTGCAAATGCAGGATGCCTGGAGATTCGAGCCCAGCCGATCTGGCCGGTCAGGCAGAGCTTGTCGATAAAATCGCTCCTGTATTCGCGTACGCGCCTTTTTAGAATCTGCGGCTCCCAGGCATTGGCGGGAATCTCGAAACAGTCGAGCTGACCGATCACCGACAGTACGCCATGCTCCCCGGCGAGCTGGCTGCCCTCGGCAAGATGCTGCCAGGAGAAGAGCCAGTCCATGAACTGAGCCCTGGTGACAGGCTCGATCTGTTTGCGGATGGAGCCCAGGGTGAGCCGGTGTATACGAGCGAGAAGTCCGCGCTCGCACCACTGAGCAGAATCAGACTGAGCAGAATTGAGAGCGGGAACGAAATTCCCCTGCATGATCAGACCGCGCGACTGCAGGGCACCAAGAGCGGTGGCGATTGCAGGCGCCTCGATGGAGAGAATATCATGAAGTTGCAAGGCGGTCACCGGACCCAGATGCATGAGCCACCCAGCCACAGCCTGCTCCACCGCATCGCTCTCGGGATCGCCTTCGAGAAGCCGCCGGGCGGCGCCTTCTCTCTCGGCGGCCACGAGATATTCACGCCCCCTCGCTTGCAACCTGATGGCCCGGTGGCTCTCCTCGAGCTCCAGAAAGAAACCAGGCAGAGACTCCGATTCGCTGACCCATTGCCAGTCCCCGGGCAGGACAACGAGGGTGATCAGAAGGTCGTAGAGCTCGTCGGCATTGCGAATATCCGGCGAGGCGTCCCGGCAGACCTGGGCGATAGCGCCGGGATCGAGAGCCCCGAACTCGCGGACGATGCTGTCCGGGAGCACCCGCCGCATCGCCACCGCCCGCGCCCGGCGCTCTTCCAGGGGAGCATCGTCGAGATAGGCATAAGGATTGGCATTGAGGATCTCGGCAGAGAAAGCCGAGGGCGTCACAGTGTCCACCGCCACACATTCGATCTCGCCTCTTTCGATCCGGCCGAGAATCCCGATGAGACCATCGAGATCCATGGCCTCGTTGAGAACATCTTTCATGACTTCATTGGTGAGGGGGTGATCGGGCAGACTGATATCGCCCACGACGTTGTCCTGGCAGGCAGCCGCCTGGGGAAAGACTGCCGCGAGCAGATCCTCGGATTTCATGCGCTGGAGATGCGGAGGGACTTTCTTCCCTCCGAAAAAGCGCAGGAGCGCCAGGGATCGGCTGGCGTCCCAGCGCCAGCGCACCGGGAAAACAGGAGAGACCAGGGCGGTCTGCTCCAGCACATGCCGGATGGAAGCCGTATGCAGGAAATTGAAAACATCAGCAAGAGGAAAGCTGTGCTGCTCGGTAAGAGAGATGTTGATTCCTTCGTCGGTGGCGGAGGCCTGCAACTCGAGGTCGAAACTCCTGCAAAAACGTTTGCGTAGGGCAAGTCCCCAGGCTTTGTTGATTCGCGCCCCGAAAGGCGCGTGGATAATGAGCTGCATCCCGCCGCTCTCGTCGAAAAAGCGCTCTGCCACTATGCGATCCTGAGTGGGCACCGTGCCCAGCACCATCATGCCTTCTCGGACATAATCGATAGCCTGCCTGGCCGACTCCCGGGTGAGGCGGCAGCGCTCTTGCAAGGACTGCTCGAGACGGTCGAGAGTGATGCCATTCTCAATGGCGTCGGCGATCTCCTGCCGAAGCTCCGCCACATGCCTGGAGAGCTCGACGGATCTGCCCGGCGCCTCCCCGAGCCAGAAAGGCACCGATGGCGAGGCTCCCCGGGCATCTTCCACCCTCACCCTGCCCGACAGGCTCTCCACCCGTTTGACCCGCCACGACGTGTTGCCCAGAAGGATGATGTCGCCCCGGTTGCTCTCGATGGCGAAGTCCTCATCCAGAGTACCGACCACGGTCTCATCCGGCTCCACCACCACGGTGAAAAGAGCATTATCGGGAATCGCACCGCCGTTGGTGATAGCCACCAGGCGTGCTCCACGCCGTCCGGAAAGACGGTGGTTGATCCTGTCTCGATGAAGAAAGCGCGCATGGGTGCTCTTGCGTCCGGCCACACCTTCCGAGAGCATCTCGAGAATGCTCTCGTATTCGTCCCGGCTCAGATCCCTGTAAGGATAGGCGCCACGCACCAGATCGAAGAGCTCATCTTCCTGGCAGTCCCGGCTGGCGCACTCCGCCACGATCTGCTGGGCGAGGATATCATAGGGACGCTCCGGTATGACAATCCGGTCCAGATCGAGCTCTGCGATCGCTTTCACCAGGGCGGCGCATTCGATGAGCTCATCACGGGTGGTGGCGAAAAACCTTCCTTTCGGGATAGCGCCCCGCCAGTGCCCGGCGCGGCCCACACGCTGGAGAGCAACAGCTATATTGCGAGGAGAGCCGATCTGGCAGACCAGATCCACGCCCCCCACATCGATGCCCAGCTCGAGAGAAGCGGTAGCCACCAGGACTTTGAGCTCCCCCGCCTTGAGACGGCTCTCCGCCGACAGCCTGAGATTGCGCGCGAGGCTGCCGTGGTGGCATCCCACCACCTCCGGCGAAAGCCTGTCCGAGAGCTGGTGAGCAAGACGCTCGGCAAGACGGCGGGTGTTGACGAAGACCAGGGTGGAATTATGGGACTGGACAAGAGAAGCGATCCGGTCATAGATTTCTTCCCACATCTCGTGCGAAGCCACCGCCTCCAGCGGCCGGTCCGGGGACTCCACCGCCAGGTCGAGACGGCGCCGCTGGCCGACTTCGATGATTTCAGGCGGCTCTTCATGACCGCCTTTGAGAAAGAGCCCGATCTCCTCTATCGGTTTCTGGGTCGCCGAGAGACCGATACGAACCGGTCTTCGCCTGGCCAGGGCATCGAGACGCTCCAGGGTGAGAGCCAGATGGCTTCCCCGCTTGCTCCCGGCAACCGCATGGATCTCGTCGACAATGACTGTGGAGACGTCTTCCAGCACCCGTCTCGATTTCTCGGCGGTGAGAAGAATATAGAGAGACTCCGGGGTGGTCACCAGGATATGCGGGGGCGATTTGAGCATGCTCCGGCGCTCGGCAACCAGGGTATCGCCGGTGCGCACGGCGGTGCGGATATCGCTCACATCCAGACCGCGCCGGCGAGCCAGCTCGAGAATCTCGGCAAGGGGGCCTTCCAGGTTCTTGTGGATGTCGTTGCTCAGCGCTTTGAGAGGCGAGACATAGACCACCTCGGTACGGGCCTCAAGCTCTCCGGAAAGAGACTTTCTCACCAGGGTATCGATACAGGCGAGAAACGCCGCCAGGGTCTTGCCGGAGCCGGTGGGAGCCGAAATCAGGACATTGCGCCCGGACACTATCACCGGCCATCCAGACTCCTGGGGCTCGGTGGGGGTGGAGAATCGCTCCACGAACCAGTCGCGCACCACCGGATGCGCCCAATCAAGCGATCTTACGGGACTCGAGAGCACTGCTCTATCTTCCCTCGTTCTCACGACCAAGCCTCATTATAGAAAATATCCGTGATAAACTCACTGCATGCGTCCTGTTGAGGAGTCATGCTACTGGCTTGCCGCGCGAAATAACTACGCGTTGAGCCCCGTCGTGGCAGGCGATCAGGACGCCGAGGTTGTCATCATAGGAGCCGGATTCACCGGTCTCTGGACTGCTTATTTCTTGAAAGAGCTCGCTCCGGATCTGGACATAGCCGTGGTCGAGCAACAGACCGTCGGCTACGGCGCCAGCGGTCGCAATGCCGGTATGGTGAGCAATTGCATGGACCACAGCCATGCCCTCGCTATTGCTCACTTCGGCAGGCAGGAAGCCGAGCGTCTCATGCGAATCGGTCTGGCAAATATTGACGAGCTCGCCGAGTTTGCCGCCGACTGTGATTTCGAGCGGACAGGACAGCTCTTCGTGGCCCTCAACGCGGAGCATCTCGAGTCATGCAGGGAGAATGCCGAGGTTGCGGCCCAGCTCGGGCTCCCCGGTCATCGTGTCCTCTCGGCGGAAGAAGTGCGAAAAGAGCTCAATTCGCCTCTCTATAGGGGCGGCATCTTCATGCCCGGCGGGGGCATCATCGATCCGATAAAACTGACCGACAAGCTCAAGCGTGTCGGCATGGAAAGAGGCGTTCGCTTTTTCGAGAACTCCCGGGTCACCGCCGTGGAGGACGATCGGGTAGTCACAAGAACCGGCTCTATCCGCGGCAAGAAGATCGTGCTGGCCGCCAATGCTTACAGCCATCTTCTATTTCCCAGATTGATCAATCGCTTCATCCCTCTCTACGATTACGTGCTGGTAAGCGATCCCCTTTCCGATAGCCAGCACCGGGAGCTGGGCTGGCACAATCGCCAGGGAGTCATGGACGGTCGCAACTTCTTCAACTACTACCGGCTCACCAGGGACAACCGCATCCTCTGGGGAACAAGCGAAGCGGTCTATTTCCCGCCCAACCGGGTGGATGAGACCTGCGATCACTCCGAGGATCATTACGAGTCCCTGGAGGAGAGCTTCAAGAATCATTTCCCTTATCTCGCCGATCTCCGTTTTCCCTTCCGATGGGGCGGGCCCATTGCCAGCACCACCAGGCTGACGCCTGTTTTCGGGAGCATGCGTAAGGATCGGATTATCTATGCCCTGGGCTACACCGGACATGGCATCGGCACCACCCGCGTCGCCGGCAAGATCCTGGCTCATATGGCCCTGGCCAAACCAAGCGATCTCCTTTCACTGAGGATGGTGCGGGTCAAGCCCTTCCCTTATCCGCCCGAGCCCATGCGCCGCGCCTCGGTGAAAATGGTGACAAGTTCTCTCAAAGGTCTGGATCAGGGCGAGCGACCCAGCCCCATTCTGAAAATCCTGGATCTCTTCGGTATAGGTTTTTCCAGTTGACCGCACCTGTAGCCGGTGGCAGAATGGCTTAGACGACCCGGGCTGCGCCCCGGTATCCATGCGGTTTTCCGGCGTCCGCTCCTGAGCGTACCGGGACCTCGCTGGCCGGTCGTGCCAGCCGAAAGCTTGTTCTCATGAGGGTTTCGACAGACACCAGCTCTTGACAAGTGCCACCATTTCTGCTATGCCGTTAAGTAGGTATGCAAATCAGCTCCGGGAGCTGTTCTCGAGGGTTATTTACGGGTTTGATGCCTAGGTGATCAGAGATGAAACATGTAGAGTTAATTGCCACAATCCTGTTACTGGTCGGTGGTATCAACTGGGGTCTTGTAGGAGCATTCGACTACAATCTCGTTACCAGCCTTCTCGGCGATGGTACTGCGACTAAAGTCGTATATGGTCTTGTCGGACTCTGTGCCCTGTACCAGATCATGCAACACATGAAAGGTCGCGGCGCTTCCGAAAAAGAAGCCTAGTTGAGCTAAAACCAAATTGAGCCAAGAGCAACAGGCGTGTTGTTCCAGCGGAGCTGATCTCCTGCCCTGCGGATAACACGCCATACGGACTCGCTCGAGCTCAGCCCGAGGCGCAAGCAAATTGCGCTAGCTCAATAACGCCCTGACATTCTCCACCGGTCTCGCGAGGACCGCCTTATCGCCGCGCTCGACGATAGGACGCTCGATCAGATCCGGATGCTCCACCATGAGATCGATGATCTCCTTTTCGCTCAACTCTTTTCTGGCCAGTCCCATCTCTTTATATAGAGATTCTTTGGTGCGCAGCAGATTGCGAGCCGGTATATTCATCTTTTTGAGCAGCTCTTTCAATTTAGAGGCGCTCAGGGGCTCGATATAGTAGTTGACCCGATCGAAATCCACTCCATACTCGGCCAGCAGCTTATTGGTCTTGCGGCAGGTGGTGCAGGTCGGTTTCTCATAGACCGTTATCTTCTTGTTCATACTCTTGCCACCTCCTTATCGGCTCCGGTGCTCAGGTCGATGTCGACACTCTGGCTCCGGGCAATCTCGTCGAGCTCTTCCTTGAGCTTGCCCACGGGAAGATCCGGAGGGACAAGAATTGTAGCGTTCATGCAAAAAAGCGGAGTACCGGTGACCGGCGCTCCCACGACATCGGTCTCCACCGACTGGATATTGATCTTCTTGTCGCGAAGCTGGCTCGATACGGAGTGGACGATCCCCTCGTGATCGGCGCCCCGCAGGGACAACTCGCAGCGGACGTAGTCTTTGTAGATCTCCGGGCTTATCGGCCTGGTAACCTTGGTACTGATTGTAATACCATCCTTCTCGAGGACCGAGAGGTCTTTCTTGATCGCCTCGAGCTTGTCGGAGGCGCCGGTTACCAGCATGATAGCGGCGAACTCGCCACCGAGAATGGCCATGCGGCTCGCTTCGAGATTGGCGCCATGACCCGCCAGGACCTCGGTGACCCGGGCGACGATACCGGGCCGGTCCTCGCCCACCGCCGTGACTAGAAGTTGATTGCCCATCTCTTGGAAATCCCCTTTATATCGAAAGAGCATACAGGAGCATCAGTGTATCAGGAGACGGTTGTCATTTCCATACAGATGAATGGGTTAATTTGGCCCCCAACTGGGTGATGTCTCAGCCCGAATTTCTTCCTAAGATATCTTGACGTGGAATCCCGGAAACTCGAACACAAGGCAAGCTATTTCGATTGCCCTGCTACGGAAAGTGGCCGACCTCAATCCCAATCGAGATCTTCTCGCACTGGTTGTCGATGCGACACCCAGCGGCATGATCATGGTTGACAGCAGTGGAAAGATCGCCCTTGTCAATATGCAGATCGAGAAGCTCTTCGGATACCACCGTCAAGAGCTCCTCGGCGAGCCCATCGAGATTCTGGTACCGGAGGCGGCCCGGAGCGGGCATGCAGCCCTCCGGGACAGCTACATGGCCGCTCCTCTTGCTCGCAACATGGGAAGCGGTCGCGATCTTCACGGACGAAGAAAAGACGGCAGCCTCATTCCGATAGAGATAGGTCTCAACCCTCTCACAGCCGGCGGCGAGCAATATGTCCTAGCCTCGGTAGTGGATATCTCCGAGCGAAAGCGCCACGAGGAGCGCCTGGCTCTGGTGGTAGAGGCTGCGCCCAGCGGCATGGTGATGGTCGACCGCACAGGCAGAATCATTCTTGTCAACTCGCATATCGAGAAGCTCTTCGGCTACGCGCGCGAAAAGCTCCTGGGCAAACCCATAGAGACCCTGATTCCAAGAAACTACCGGGACAAGCACCCCGCCCAGAGAGATGCCTATTTCCAGGCGCCGAGCACCAGAGCCATGGGAGTCGGCCGTGACCTCTTCGGACTGCACAAAAACGGAAGCGAGATTCCAGTGGAGATCGGATTGAATCCAATCTCAATGGAAGACGAGGAATTCGTTCTGGCATCGGTGGTCGATATCACAGAGCGCAAGATCGCCGAGCGAATCATCCATGACAAAGTCCTGGAGCTGGAGCGCTCGAACCGGGACCTTCAACAGTTTGCCTATGTATGCTCCCACGACCTCCAGGAGCCTCTTCGCGTAATCTCCAACTATACCCAGCTAATCAGCCGCCGTTATGCAGGCAGACTGGACGAGGACGCCGATGAGTTCATCGAGTTCATAGTATCGGCATCCAGGAGGATGCAGGGTCTGATCAACGACCTCCTCGCCTATAGCAGGGTGGAGACCAGGGGCAAACCCTTCACGACTGTGAACACCAATAAGGCCGTCGAAGCCGCCGCCGCCAATCTCAAACTGGCCATCGAAGAAGCCGGCGCAAAGATCGACTGTCGCCCTCTGCCATCTGTGACCGGCGACGAGACTCAACTCCTGCAGCTTTTTCAGAACCTATTGAGCAACGCCATCAAGTTCCGCTCGAAGGCTCCTCCGCAAATCGAGATAGCCGGCATCAGAAGCGGCGGTCGTGTGACATTCACGGTATCGGACAACGGCATCGGTATCGATGCGAAGCATGCTGATCGCATCTTTGTGATCTTTCAACGATTACATACCAGAGAAGACTATGAAGGCAGCGGCATCGGACTGGCGATTTGCAAGCGAATCGTCGAGCGCCATGGCGGCTTTATAAAGGTCGAACCGGAAACAGGCGGAGGAAGCAAATTCATCTTTTCCCTGCCCATGGCAGGAGAAAGCCAATGATCAAAGTGCTACTGGTCGAGGACAGCAAAGCCGACGCACGGCTGATACTGGAAGTCTTCAAAGACGAGAAGATAGCCGTCGACGTCACCGTAGTGATAGACGGCGAAGAAGCCTTGGATTATCTCCGGGCCAACGGCAATAGCGAATCGACCAAGCCGGATCTGATCCTCCTCGATCTCAACCTGCCAAGGAAGGATGGTCGAGAGGTCCTTGCCGAAATCAAGACGGACCAGGATCTCAAATCGATTCCGGTGGTGATTCTGACAACCTCCCAATCGGAAGAGGACATCTTGCGAAGCTACGACCTCCAGGCCAGTTGCTATGTGACCAAGCCCATCGATCTCGATCGCTTCATAGGAATCATCAAGTCACTGGATAAGTTCTGGTTTTCTGCAGTGAGGTTTCCACCCAAATCATGAGCAATCTCGATCAGACACCAGTACTGCTTGTCGAGGACAGCCAGGCCGACGCTCGTTATGTGCAGACGCTCCTGCCGGGCAGCTCTTACCGAATTGTGCACGCCACCAGCCTGGCCAAAGCCGAGAGCGTTCTTATCACCAACGGAATCGTAATCATCCTGCTCGATCTCTCCCTTCCTGACGGTCAAGGAATCGATACTTTTCTGACTATGAAAGCTCTCGCTGGCGACACTCCGATTGTCATACTCACCGGCCTCGATGACGAAGAGACAGCCTTCAAGGCCGTTCATCTGGGGGCCCAGGACTATATACTCAAGACCGAGATCAGCGAGAACACTCTCTCGCGTTCGATTCGCTATGCCATCGAGAGAAAACGAAACCAGGCTCAACTGAGCCTGGTGGCCAGACTGGCAAGAGACGCCGAGGCCAGTCTCAAGCTCGCCCTGCGGGCTTCCCAGACCGGTGTCTGGTCCTGGAATATAGAAGACGACACCGTAGACTGCGACGAGCTCACCCTCAGCCTGATCAATGTCGATCCCGGCCGCGACTTCGGCAGCCTGGATGAGTTCCTGATCTTCGTTCACCCGGAGGATCGAAAGAGAGTCGAGGAGTCGGTACGCCAGGCAGTGGATGGGAACACGGACTTCGAGGAGGACTTCCGGGTGATTCCGCTTCGAGGAGATATCCGGCACCTCTCCGCCTCGGGCAGGAGCATTGCTGATACCGGTGGCAGGGTCAATCGGATCACCGGAGTAGTGAGGGAGATAACAAGGCAGAAGCTCGAAGAGGAGAACGCCAAGAGACTTCTGGTTCTGGAACAGCACGAGGATTTCGTGGCGACCCTCACCCATGACCTGAAAAACCCGCTCATCGGAGCCGACCGAGTCCTGGAGCTGATGGTGAGCGAATCTCTGGGGGCCCTGAGCGAAAAGCAGAAATCCTACCTCTCACTTTTGAAACAGGGCAATGCCGAGATGCTGGCCCTTATCCAGAATCTCCTTCAGGTCTATCGATTCGGAAAGGGTCCCCTCGAGCTCGATATAACGACAGTCGACATGAGGGAGCTTTCCGAATCCTCCATAGAGCAGTTGCGTTTGCTCGGGGAGATCGAGGATGTCCTTATCGAAGCTTCATTCACAGGCGAAGACCACAAGATAGAAGCCGATGCCATCTCGGTGAAGAGAATCTTGATGAATCTGATCGGCAACGGCCTCAAATTCAGCCCGCCGGGCAGTACTGTTGTCGTAAGGGGAAGGCGCGAAGGGAACGAATATTCTCTCGAGGTGAGCGATCAGGGAACCGGCATTCCTCCCGACGAGCTCCTGATAATCTTCGATCGCTTCACCCGCGGGCGCCAGGGAAGGCGTCACGACAGCGGTACCGGTCTCGGACTCTATCTCTGCAAGCAGCTTTCCGAAGCTCACGGCGGCTCCATTGACTGCCGGAGCAATCCCGGCTCGGGCACCGTATTCGAGGTTAGACTGCCGGTAGGTCACCATTAGTAATACCAGATACTTTTGACAAGATAGTTCAAGCCTCCATGCTAAAATTGGAATTGTTCAATCTAAAATCCGTTATCCCGAGACGCCGGAGACGGATTCACCTAAACCCTATAGCCTGAAGTCAATATCGTGGCCGACTTTCCGACTCCAGACATTCTCGCCAGTGTCATCGATACTGCATCCACGGGTATGATCTTGCTCGACAGTAAAGGGCGAATAAACCTTGTCAATGCAGAGATCGAGAGACTCTCGGGCTGCCGGCGTGACGAGCTCCTGGGTTGTCCGCTGGAAGCGATCCTGCCCGACGGAATCGCCTCCGCAACTTCGTTTATCCGGCATCACCAGGACGGAAGCAGCGTCCCGGTGGTGATCAGGAAAACCAGGCTTCGAGCTGGAAACGAAGATTTTCAGCTAGCCACGATCATCGATATCTCGACACGCGACTGCAAGGAAGCGCATCTCCGGCTCCGGGACCTGGAGGAGCACCAGGACTTCGTGGCAACTCTCACTCATGACCTGAAAGCGCCTCTAATAGGAACGGATCGAGTTCTGGAATTGATGGTGAAGGAATCGGCAGGACCTTTGAGCGAGGAGCAGAAGACCTGCCTGATGCAGCTTAAGCAGAGCAATGCCGATATGCTCAATCTTGTCCAGAACCTCCTCGATGTATACCGGCTCCACAAAGAGCCGCTGGATATGGAGTCCGAGATCGTCGACATGAAAGAGCAGGCTGCTTTGGTCAAAGAACAGCTGCGCATCTACGGCGAGATCGAAGATGTGCGCATAGAGATCGAGTTCAAAGGCAAGAATCACAAGATTGAGGCCAATGCGTTCTCAGTCAGGCGAATCCTGATGAACCTGATCGGCAACGCCATCAAGTTCGGACCGCCAGGAAGCACGGTGATCGTCAGGGGAAGACGTCAGGCAGGCTGGTATGTCCTGGAGGTTACCGATCAGGGGACCGGTATCCCGGCAGACGAGCTGAAGAAAATCTTCGATCGGTTCAGGCGCGGACGGGAAGGGCTTCGCCACGAAAGCAGCACGGGGCTCGGGCTCTATCTCTGCAAGAAGCTCATCGAGGCTCACGGTGGAACAATCGGCTGTCGGAGCCGGACCGGCTCCGATACGACTTTTGTGGCTAGATTGCCGGTCAAGCAGTCTACTCCATCTTCTTGACCACTGCAGGATCGTAGGACGGCTTGCCCTTGCGCAGCATCATTCCGAAATGGACGACCTTCTCTTTGCCGTCGGTGTCATGCCAGCGTCTCTCGAACTCGGCTTTCGGAACATAGGTGTAATTGCCCAGGGTAGACGGATCCATGAAAAAGACATTTTCCCTGTCATAACCGATGGCCACGACATAATGCCCGTCGTCCCAGTCTTTCTCATAGTCTTTCTTCTCGTCGGGCCAGGCCTGCAAAAGACAGATCACCGGCTGTCCCGAATCGAGATAATGCTCGAGTTCCTTCGAGGTCAACCCGGTGCGGATCTCGACCTCGAAGCCGTGCTTTCGAGCCAGCTTCTCGATCCGGCGGTAGCGCGTGCCGTGCCTTGGTCCGGCGCCAAGCAGGCGGGAGAGCTCGTCTTCTCTGAATTCCAATCCAAAGAAAGCAAAGACCGACTGCACCGCCGCCACACCGCAGGTATAACAGGTAGACTGCCTGGTCATGGGCACCCGGATGGCAGAAGCCGGCAGCGCCGGAGCCCTTTTTTCCGGTTCGGTCTCTGCGGTGCTATCGCTCATGCAGAGCAGAGCGGCAAATAGCAAAGCCAGGACTGGAGCGCGCCTGTCAATCGATATAGTCCCTCAGCTTGCGAGAGCGATTCGGATGCCTGAGCTTGCGCAGAGCTTTGGCCTCGATCTGGCGAATACGCTCCCTGGTTACTCCGAACAACTGGCCGACTTCCTCCAGGGTTCTTATTCTCCCGTCATCGAGACCGAATCGCAGACGCAGGACGTCACGCTCGCGCGGGGAAAGCACAGCCATGACGGCGATGATATCTTCGCGCAGAAGCTCCTGGGTGATGGCGTTCATCGGTGTCTCGGCGTCGGTGTCCTCGACGAAGTCACCGATTCTGGTATCATCTTCCTTGCCTACAGGCGTCTCGAGGGAAATCGGTTCTGAGGCCACTTTCATGATGTCCCTGAGCTTCTGAACCGAGATCTGCATGGCTGCCGCGATTTCCTCGTCGGCGGGCTTGGAGCCCTTTTCCTGGGAAAGCTGCCGGGTGGTTTTCTTGACTTTGTTGATCAACTCCACCATATGCACCGGCACCCTGATGGTCCGAGCCTGATCGGCTATCGCCCTGGTAATCGCCTGGCGGATCCACCATGTGGCGTAAGTGCTGAAGCGGAAACCCCGCTCGTGATCGAATTTCTCGGCAGCTCTGATCAAGCCGAGATTACCTTCCTGAATCAGATCGAGAAACTGCATGCCCCGCCCGGAATACTTCTTGGCGATGGAGACCACCAGGCGGAGGTTGGCCTGGACGAGCTGGCGTTTGGCGATAGCACCGTCAGCGCCACCAGTACCGATCTTCCGGGCGAGCTCGATTTCCTGGGTGGCGGTCAGAAGCGGAATCGAGCCTATCTCCTTGAGATAGAGCCTGACAGGGTCGCTCTGGGCGAGCCCCCAGGAGCTGTCGACAGCGAGAGCGACGATATCCTCAGGCTCGCTCTCGTCGTCCTCGAATTCTACCGGCTCGTCATCGTCGAAGAAAATCGATTCCTCGTCGTCATCGTCGAAGTTGGACCTTGTTACACGCCCCCGCTCCTGTCCTTTTCTCTTGTCCGGCTTCTCTTTCTTGCCGGAGGGCTCGAGCTTGGATTTGACCTTCTCCGACAATTCCTCCGGAACATCGATGGAACGGACGAACTCGCTCAAACGCTCCTTGACGGACTGATTGTCGGACCAGCGAGAATTACAGGATTGGCAGCCGGTGAGATGGCGATAGACCACCGCCGACTTCTCGGAGTTCATGTCGTTGGCAAGCATCGACTCGATCTCGACTACAACATCCTTGCACTTCATCAAAAAGGTCCCCCTCGCTCCTACCAGGTTATGCACGAGCCAAAAACTTTATTCCCTGCTCGCGGGCCATTTTTTAACGGTTCACAGCTTATTCCAGGCCCGGGAAATCTCGACAAGGGCTTCTCCCGGCAGGGGCCGAGGCTCGAAGCGATTGAGACAAAGCTTCAATCTTTCCGCCTCAGTAATCGAGCCCCTTTGCATTGCGGCGTTTTACCGCCTCCACTATCTGACGCCCGTTGCGCTCCATGGCAGCAGCCTCCCGGCCGCGCCTCTGGCGCTTGAGCATACCGGCATAATTCAGGATCGATTCACCCTGCGCCTGCTGGGCATGAGAGATCACCCGCAGACCGGCGACCTTCTTGTACCATTTCTCTGCCTCCTCCAATCTGCCCTGACGCTCCAGGAATTGAGCCAGAGCATCGAATGCCTGGGGAGAGCTTATACACTGGACGAGATCCGCTTCCCGGGCTTCCACCTTCTCCGCCGCTTCTCTATATACCTTCTCGGCTTCTTGAGTGCGTCCGGTCTTCTCGTACACCAGACCGAGACCATCGAGAATGCCGACCATGGCAGGCGAGATTCCGCCTGACATATTCTTGTCCTCCAGGGGTCTGGCAAGACTGAAATAACGCTCGGCCTGATCATAGCGCTCGAGCTTGAGGTAGCACTGGGCGGGCCAGACATAGTCGCTGGCGCTATGGCTGCCCCTCCATTTCGAGCTCACTTCCGCCGAGCGCTCGAACTCCAGGGCGGCTTTCTCGAAGTCGCCTTTGCGGTAATGAATCAGGCCCAGGCGAAAAAGAGCGCTGGAAAGCTGGCTGTAGACCGCGCCGGGCTCTTTGCGATAACGCTCTTCCAGGCTTGTGACCAGGCTTTTCTGTTGCGTCTCTTCCACGTCCACGCTCTCCCGGCTCTGGGAAGCGCCGGCGCCAGCCAGCACCATCAGCGCCACTAAAACCAGAGCTCTACTCGATTTAGACATTTCCCGGAATTCGCCTCCCTGATCGGACCTAAAGTCTACAGCCGGAGCGCGGAATTTAGACAGGCTATATTCGAAATCCAGGATGAAGAGCTTGCCAGGAAGCTGGTGACGGAGCAATTCGGCTCCATCGCCGTTGGAGCAATTCAGCTCAATAGCCGTGGACACCATCGAGCACCTTGGCAGCGGCTGGGACAACACTGCTTATCTGATCGACAGCGAGCTTTCTCGAAACCAGGCTAAGTGCGGCATATATTTCTCAGATTTCCCCCCTCTTGAAGCAATATATGCCGCACTTGACCACCGGCATGGTCTTCGCATCTTCGGGTTATGTATGACGCCTGCGAGGGGATCAGTCCCGAATGCTGTCCCGTGGTGGTGCATGGTGATTTCTATGTCCGCCACCTCGTCGTGGAGAACAGCCGGATCACCGGCGTGATCGACTGGGGCGATCTGCACCTGGGTAATCCGGCTGTCGATCTCAGTATCGCTCGCTCATTCCTGCCACCGGAGGCGCATGAGGAGTTCCAGACGGTTTACGGTCCGATCTCCGATGCTGCCTGGAAACTTGCGGGCATGCGGGCAGCCTTTTATGGACTGGCCCTTGCCAGCTATGGTTTGGAGACCGGTGACAGGATGATTGAAAGCGAAGCCCGAACATTGCTTGCTTTCCTTGCGGAGAGCTTCGCTAAATAAGGGCTCTGTCTATATCCTGGATATCCATCTGGGTTTTTCTCAGATCCTGATAGGTGCTATCCAGATCTTTGGTCAGGCGGTCCAGCTTGGTTCCGTACTTGCTGTCGTCGTTGAGCTTTTTCAGATCGTCTATGCGTCTCTGAATCGATTCTTTCGATCTGAGCAGGTCTGTTTCTTTGTTGACCAGCTCGAAACGGCGCTGCTTGAGAGCGCTGTAAACGGCGGCATCAGTGCCCAGCGCCACTGCCGGGACCTGACTGAGAATCAGGGCACCCAATATTAGCGATACTGTCTTAATTGCCTTGGTGTTCATTTGTTTCCCTCCCTCGGCGGCTATTGCTTCCTCAGGTATGGGGAAAGAGTAACAATTAAATTGGCATTGCAAAAGTGCCACTTTTGTGATTTACTACCAGTCCACTTAACAATATCAAAAGCCCGAGAACCGCTGCCATGGACCTCCTTATCAATGTAGAGCCGGCCAGCTCCACGCCCCTGCACCGGCAGATCTACGAAGAGCTGCGCCGGGCAATCTTTTCCGGGCGCCTCCCCGGCGGACGAAAAGTCCCATCCACCCGAAACCTGGCCCGGACCCTGGGGGTATCCCGGGCCACGGTCACCATGGCATATGACTATCTCCTCGGAGAAGGCTATCTCGAAGCCCATGGCGGCTCCGGCACCTATGTATCGCGCAAGCTCCCGGACGACCTCATTCAGGCGGCGCCGGTGGGTGCCGATTTGAGCCAGCCCGCCCCCGGGCAGCGGGAGCTCTCCGCATATGGAAGCGCGCTCAGGCAGAGAGAGTGGCTCGACTATCCGGATCTGGAGCCTGAGATCCAGTTCTCTTTCGGGCGTCCGGATCTGGACGAGTTTCCCATGAGGATCTGGAGCCAGCTCATGTCCCGTCATTGCCGGAACGGCAATTTCACTTTGTTAGATTGTCCCAACAGGGCTGCCGGATATCTTCCCCTGCGCCAGGCAATCTGCTCCTATCTGGCAAGAGCCCGGGCACTTACCTGCAGGCCTGAGCAGGTGATTGTCGTTAACGGCTCCCAGCAGGCGCTTGATCTGGTCACCAGGGTAGTGCTCGATCCCGGTGACCGTGTGGGCATCGAAGAGCCGGGCTATATCGGGGCCCAGAAAGCGTTCCAGGCTCAGGGCGCTCTTCTCGAGCCGCTCTTTATCGACAGCAACGGCGTCAAGACCGATTATCTCAAAGCACGATTCGAGACCGGCGGGACCGATCGTCTCAAGCTCGTCTATCTGACCCCCTCGCACCAGTATCCCACCGGTGTCGTCCTCTCCCTGGGAAGACGAATGGAGATGCTTTCCTTCGCCTCCCGCACCGGCTGCCTGATCATCGAGGACGATTATGACAGCGAATATCGATATAGCGGCAGACCGATACCGGCCCTGGCCGGTATCGATCATGGTGGCAGCGTTCTCTATGTAGGCACATTCTCCAAAGTCATCCTGCCGGCTTTACGTCTGGGCTATCTCGTAGTGCCGGAGGATCTGGTGGAAGTCTTCACCAGGGCGAAATGGCTGGTTGACCGGCACTCGTCTCTTCTCCAGCAACAGGTGCTGGCCGACTTCATCGCCGAAGGACATCTCGAAAGGCATGTCCGCCGAATGCGCTCTCTCTACGAGAAGAAACGTCGGCTGGTCGTGGAGATGCTCGAAGGGCTCTTCGAGCATCGAGTGAAGATAAGCGGGGACAATGCCGGTATCAATATCCTGGTGCGCATAGAGTCGGACCTCAGCGACCGCGAGCTGATGGAAAGGGCTGCCGGTGCCGGCGTAGGCATTACCAGCACAGCTCAGCTCTATCTGTCCCAGGCTCCCAGGGGGGAGTTTCTCCTGAATTATGGAGGTATCGAGGAAAGCGATCTCATCGAGGGGCTCACCAGACTTCGCGGGATAATAGACTAAATCAGCTCGCTATTCGCCTTTACCCGCCTTCCTGGCATTCTCCCTTGCGATATCCGCGGCCAGATCGAAGGCAGCTCCCTTGACCGGCTTGCCTGCGTACATCCCGCCAGGAGTGTCGACTTTCAGAAGCACTTGAATCTTCCTGCCATTGGCGGCGATGGTGCTTTTCCCGAGCCGCGGGCAGCCCAGGGCACAGACAACTTTCAGGGACTTGATCTTGCCCAGCCTGGCGATACCGGCATCGGTGAGGGAGGGGTTCTCGTTCAACTCGATCTGAGTAAGGGTCCTGGAGGCTGCCAGCTCAGCCAGCTCATCATCGGAAATCCCTGAGTTGTTGAGGGAGAGCTCCTTCAGCGGAAGACCGGCAGCGATTCGCAGAACCTCAGGTCCGACGTTGTTAGAGGATAAATCGAGCACGCGCAGTCTGGGTAATCGAGCCAGGAAAGCCAGATCGGCATCGCCGAGATTGACCATGCTCTGCAGGTCGAGCGACTCGAGGCTTTTCATATCGCTCAAGGTCTCGAGACCGGCGCCGGAGACAGCGGTGTCCTGGAGAGAAAGGAGCTTGAGCTTCATGTTCTTGATATAGACCAGTCCCTCGTCGCCTATCTCGGTACTGTCGAAGAAAAGCTCGGAGATATTGTCGAGCTGAGCGACATAGATCAGGTCCCGAGCTCGCACATTCGTGTCGCCCAGGCTCAGAGTCCTGAGCGGAGCGGAGCGCAAAAGCGGAACTGACGACCAGTCGATTATCGATTCGAAATAAAAATCGAGCATTCTGAGATCCCCAATCCTGCTCAACTTCTCGAAGGCGGCATGGTCTATCGTTCCGCCGGCGCGATAGGCGCCGATGCCGCGCCGGTCGACAAAAAAGGTCTTGAGACGGTGGCCACCCTCTTGCTCCACCATTCCGGCTGGCAGGGGAACGGGCGAACCGGAGGTTCTCCTTGATTGCGGGTTCATTTTTAGAAAGCAAAAGACGGCTGTAGCCAGGGGAAGCAGGAGAAAAGCAAGCACCAGAAACAGGGACGGAGATTTTCGCCGGAGAACGCCTGAAGGCAGGCCGGTCTCCTCCGCCGGCGCACCCATCGCAGCCGACAGGGCTTCTTTCAGGGCCGAGCCGTCCTTGAAGCGCCTTTCCGGGTCTCTGGCAAGACATCTGGAGACGACAGCCAGAAGCCGGTCAGAGATCCCTGTCTCTTCCAGAAGTTCAAACGGCGGCTCCTCTTTGACATGTTTCATGATCACGTCGAAAGCATTTTCACCGACGAAGGGAGCCCTTCCGACAACGGTCTCGAAAAAAGAGCAACCGAATGAATAGACGTCGCAACGGCCGTCATAGTCGGCACCGTCCACCAGCTCCGGGGCCATATAGGCTGGGGTTCCGTTCAGACACCGGCCCTTGATCTCGGTGGTGTCGCCCTGCCGGACGCGGGCGGGAAAGGAGAAGTCGATCAGGCGGACCTCCGGCTCCTGGCTGTCGGGATAAGAAACCAGAATATTGCCTGGTTTTACGTCCCGATGGAACATCCCCTGGGCGTGGCTGTGGGCGAGAGCGGCAGCGACTCTTTCGAATATCCGGCAGGCATAGTCCACCGGACGGGGACCTTCCGCTTCGATCAAATCCGCCAGGGTCACCGACGGGAAATGCTCGAGCACCATATACGGCACTCCCGAGCTGGTAACGCCGAAATCGAGAATTCTTATGATATCGGGATGGAGCAGCCGGCTGACTGTCCTTGCTTCCTCATGAAAAGCCAGAAGCTGGTCTCGATCGTCCATATGATTGAGAGTCTTCACCGCCACCAGCTTGTTGAGGAGCAGATCCCGGCAGAGGATAACCGAGCCTTCCCCGCCTTTCCCGAGGCGACGCAGCGGGCGATAGCGATCGACAGGAAAGTCCCCGGGCAAGAGCTCCAGGGATTCCTCGCAGGCAGGATACTCATCGCCCGACTCCGTTGATACCGGCACCGGCTCGGGAGCCGGACTCTCAGTCGGGCGTGCCGGTGAAGGCACGGCACAGGCGCAGAGCTGTGAGCGGAATATGAACTGTGTAAAAGAGCCTTTCCGTCCGGCGCCGATGCGTTTGCCGCAGGCCGTGCAGATATCGAGATCGATGGACTGGTCTTCTTCCAGGTCGGCGGGCTGGAGACAGACGCAGCTCGCCACCCACTGCGTGATCGAGCCGGCGCTCTGAGAGGCTTTCGGCCGCGCGCAAACCGGACAGATATCGTCGCTCTTGTCTTGCATGTCTATTGTATGCCCATGGACAATCGAAAAGAGCCCCGGTCGAAACCGAGGCTCGATCGGAGCTCTTCTCTCAGCAGCAGCAGAACCTGCTCGGGAGGAGCCAGCCTGAGGCTAGCCTTCAAGAATAAGAAGATAGGTCAGCTTTTTGACCACCTCTCTCAGGTAGTCGCGGTAGCAGTTCAGGTCCCTGCCTCTTTCAAGAATCTTCATCACATCTTCGAGGTCTTGATCGAGACTGGATTTGATAACTCGGCTGTTGTAATCCATCGTATATCTCCTGATATTCGGTTCTTTTTCCTCTCTGTCATCGCTATGCTACGATGCCCATGAGAAGCTGTTACTAAGGTCCCTTAACCGGGCAGAAACATTTCTTGAGAATGCCCGACAGCGATACCATATCCGGTGTCACAGCGAAGAAGGCTTCGGTCCTGAAACCAGCACAGATTAACGATTTTTCAATCGCGATACGGCAGAGGGCGGTCCGAACTTCATGACAATAGTGGTAAACTCTTGATTACTCCGGTGGGCGGCCGGTGTGCTATGCAGGCTTTGTTAGGGAGATCTCCTGTGGACACTGGCATGCTGAATCTTTTGACCGTCTTCGCCTTCTGGCTGGCCAGCGTCGTGATCCTCACCGGCGCCATCACTTCGGCATCCGCTTCCATCGCTCTGGGCATCGCTTTTCTAATCAAGAGCAGAGCCCTGCGCTTTCTTACAGGCGGACTCTGGGCAAGCGGCTTCGCTCTCAGCGTCATCTCCCTTTTAGTCGGCTTCGGTTTTGCGATCCTGTCGTCCTGAGCTCGCTTCCTGAGTTGATTTCCGCCTATTCTTCCATGTCCTCGCCGTCGTAGAATTCTTCCTCCTCCTCGCCGGTAGCCCAGCCGCCGAAGTCGTTCTCGAACAAATCGGCCAGGATCTCGCCTATCTGGCTGATGATCTCTTTGATCTCTTGCGGATCGATGCTGGACCCGTCCTCTATGGCCTCGTCGGCAAGCTCGATGAGGTTGTCGAGCAGCCTCCGGACGGTCTCAATGTCTTGCCTCGCATCAATACTCATAGCCGGCTCCCATACCAATACTCAGGACATATAACAATAACTACCCTCGAAGGTGATTTCTTTCAAGAGGCCCCCGCCCGGCCGGACCCTCCCAGGCAGCCAGAAAAGCCGCCGGAAAGGGCGCTGCCGGAGAGAATAGCCCCTAACATTTAATCCCTTCAGTCCGATATTGTCTCAATACTCGATTTTCATGTCCGGTCGCTTGCGGGCCAGCTCTTTGATACCGTCAGTAGTGATCATTTGTTTGCCGAGTATCACATGCTTGAGATGGCGGTTTTCGGCAAGCCACTTGAGACTCTTGTCGGTTATTGGATTGCCGCGCAGCTCCAGACGCCCGACCCTGACGCCGGCAAGCATATGCATGTCGTTGTCCACCAGAGAGATGTCGCTCAGATCCAGTTGCTTCAGGGACGGAAACTGGCAGAGGACCGGGAGATAACGCGACTCGAAAAAGGTCCGGGCGAGACTGAGAGACTCCAGATGCTCGAGCCCTTTGAGCAGATAAACACACGCACCGGTTACACGACGGCAGGAGCTGAGGTCCAGCTCTTTCAGATTCGTAAGACAGGACAGGGCCGCCAGACCATCGTCGCCGGTCCGGGTCTTATTGAGACGGAGCTTCTCCAGTCTTTTGAGATCACGAAGCTCGTAGAGCCCCTCGTCATCGAAGCCGCTGCAATTCGATAGATCGAGATAAGTCAGGGTTTTTATCTTGCCCACCACAGAAAGGCTGTGATTATCGATCCGGCTGTCTTTCAGCTCCAGCCCCTCAAGAGGCAGCTGGGCGACATAGTTGAATCCGGAGCCGATCAGGTTGGCTTTCCGGAGCTTGAGAAAACGAACGTCTCGCCGCCCCCTGAGGACGCGCAGATCCTGATGATCTTTCAGCCCGTTGAGGTAAGTCCAGACTATCCCGTTGCCATCCCTCCTGTTCTTCTCGAAATACCGATCCGGATCGATCAGGTCCAGATCACCGGAGCCTGCGTCCAGGACCGACTGCAGCTTGAGATTGGCGGCGCTGGTTATGGCGAATCCAGCGAGGCTGACCAGAACAGCCGCGATAAGACCCAGGGAGAATCGCGAGAGCTTGCGACGGGCAGGGAGGGCAGCCTGATCAACGACATCGGCCTGCTCCGGCTCTTCCGGGGCGAAGCTGAGCGCCTCCTCGAAAGCCTGATAGACAGCCATAGCGCTTTCGGGACGCCCCTCGGCTTCTCTTGCCAGACAAGCAGTGACCGCCGCCTCCAGCTCCGCCGAGAACGGCACGCCAGCGGTGGCTGACAGGGAGGGAACGTCCTCCTGCAGGCGCTTGATCATAGTCTCGAAGGCGTTGGTCCCCTCGAACGGAACCGATCCGGTCAGGGCCTCGAAGATCAGGCATCCGAGACTGTAAAGGTCCGAGCGCGGATCGAGATCTTCGGCCCGGGCGGCTTCCGGGCTGATATATGCAGGCGAGCCGAAAACCCTCCCGCCGGTTGTCAGCCCCTGATCCTGTTGAGTGCTGATCTTAGCCAGACCGAAATCGACGATCTTCACCTGGTCGCTTCCGTCTCTCTGTTTAACAAGAACCACATTGGCAGGCTTTATATCCCGGTGAAGAACCCCCTGTTTGTGAGCATATCCCAGCCCCTCGGCAATCTGTTTGAGCAGGGGGAGAAACTCTTCGGGCTCGTATCGACCTCGCCGCCTGATCTCATCCAAAAGAGTCGGGCCCTCGAGATACTCCATGACCAGAAAGAGCATTCCTTCCTCGGTCTGGCCGCAATCGACGATATGAACCAGGTTTGGATGAGACAACCTGGCGGCCGCTCTCGCTTCTCGCTGGAAGCGGGTCGCCACTTCCTCGGCTGCTTCGCTGAGCAAGACTTTGACCGCCACGTTATTATTGAGGACCTTGTCTTTGCAACGCAGGACCACGCCTACACCACCGGCGCCCAGGGTCTCGATGACCTCGTAACGACCCGCGATTTTGTCGGGAAATTGTTTTCTCAAAACGTTCATTAAAGGGAATGGGGTTTCAGCGAGTGCTACATTAGCTTAAGACCAAGATGTGGAGAATTCGTGGACAGACACGACAATCAAAGATCATCCTTCGTCGAGCTGGTGGAGAAAGCCAGTCTGCTGATCGCCGAGAGATTCTCAGGATCGAGCGAGAGCCGGCTCTGCGAGTTTGTCAAAGACCCCGAGACTGCCCGAGCTTTTTTTGTTGCCTTTCTAACAGCCGAGAGCGTGCCCACTGAAAGCGAGCTGGCAAAGATCCGGAGCCTGGTCGTGGTCAGAGACGAGCTACTGGTTCCGGTGCTCGTGAAAAACCTGGTGATGTCCTCGACCATGGTCCTGACCCATTCGCGAAACGGCGATTTCTCAGGGGCCGATCAGTCGAGAAGGGTAGCCTTTCTCTGCCGTGACCTGATCGAATCGCTACCCAAAGAGCTCGTGGAGCCGAGGGTGGAAGCTATGAAGCAGGCGATAGCGGACCGCCGGAGCGAGATACAAACCGGGCGGAAAGCCGAGGACCGCTCGGATCTGTGCGCTTTTCTGGAACGCTGGCGCTATGATCAGGAGCAGCTCGAAGAGGCCGCAGGCTACTTATAGACAGAGTCACCGGCCCTGAACCGGCACCATTACCGTCTGGCCGAATGCGTTGGTCATAGGCATATAGCCGCCGGACCCGAGCACCGCTTTCATCAGGAAGATAGACCCGACAGCCATTCCGGCAGGAGCCGCGATCTGGGCCGTCGAGCGAAGCGCCGTGCCCATTTTGCCCATGGCTTTCCGGAATCTGCCGCCGCCGTTTTCTCTGGCGGCGACGCCTTGCTGGAAATCAGCCGGACTGGACTGGTCGGCGTTGCGATAACTCTCGTCCATCTCGCGGCGCCGCTTCATATCGTCCAGCTCCTGGAGCATCCTGGACTCTTTCAGAGCCAGCTCCTGCTGCTCGTACGGGCTGAGGGCGTTGCCTTCGGTAGCATCGAAGCCCTGGGTCTGCGCCTGCATGTTGGGCTGGTAATAAGGATCAGCCGATCCGGCTGCTCCCGCGGCAGGCTGCACGAAGCCCGGGGTGGCCCCCATGGCAGGAGCATAGCCGGGGGCGGCCTGGCCGTATCCCTGAGGGGCTCCATAAGCTGGCGGAGCCGGGTAGCCGGGAGCTCCGACATAGCCGGGGGTGAACCCGGCTTGCTGGGCGCTGGCTGGAAGCATTAGTAAAGTGCCTGTGGCGGCGGTCAAAACGGCGAGGAGGTATTTTTTCATGGGTCGAGACGAACGGCTGGGGGTGTTGATATTTAGTCTAGTTTAGGTTTGCCCCGGGGTGATGTCAACAACCCGAGACGCCCACCCTACGTGGAATTACGCAGATTTAGATTAAATCCTCGAGACTCCCTCTCAGACTGCCGGAACGGCTGTTTCCAGCTCGGAGAGCACGCAGCTGAACTGTCTCACCGGATAGGACCAGTGTATGTTGAAGCGAAACTCCACCACGGACTCATCCCGGCTCAGGAGCCTGGCATCCCAGGTGGTTGAGAAGCTTTCGTTCTTGGCCCGCCGGAACTCCCGGTTCACTGCCTGAGAATCATTGGCATGGACCAGCTTGAGAAGTGAAAGACCGACAATCTCATCAGCACGATAACCAAGGCGATAGAGCAGGGCCGGGCTCACCGATCGGATACGGCAATCACCGTCCAGAGTCATGGCCAGATCGGAAGGAGCGGTCCAGCCGATCCGCCTGTCCTCCTTGAATATAGCAAGGAAGAAAAAGACGAAACCGAAGGCACAACCGAGAAGAAATTGAATACCGCGCATGACTGCTCTGTTTACTCCTGAGTTCACCGCCGGTAGCGCGGGAACCAATTTAACTATATGCCCTAACAGGTTTAGCGGCAAGGCTTTTTATTGCTTGCGCAACATCCCGGTATCAACGGCTGGAACTGGAAGCTTTTACTTGACATCCGCCCCTGGCAGTCAGAAGATAGATCTGCTGCCATTCATCACCTCTGGGGCAAATGGAGGGAGAGCATGCGTGGCAGCACTATCCTCGCTCAAAATCCATAAACTCGAGATCCATAAAAAACGAATAGAACCCGGCAGGGCCGAATTCTATTCGCAGAGTATGGCAGAATCGCTCTTGAAAAAATTAGTACTGGCTATGGAGGGACTGGCACGGTGTACGGCTTTTGCTTGAGGTCTTCATCAGTTTGCCGATGTACCGCAAATCGTAACGCCCCTGCTCTTGCACCTCCATAGCCGATTTCCTGAAATTTCATGCCGGTCGAACTTTATCCAACCGACACTCTCATGATAGACAATCGACCTCTGATGCGGATTAGGGCATAGCTATATTTTTGTCAGAGCAAACTTATAATCGCTCCATCCCGTTCCTTAAATATAGCGGAGACTGCTGCCCGGCACGAACCTTACCCGGAGCGGGTTGCGAAGGACTCCCCGGGACCGGCTTTTAGAGGTTTCCTATAGGAATTTATATACAAACTTAGCGGTCGTTGTCAGGGGCAGGCGGCATAATGTATGTAAGCATATTGCTCACCACCTCCATCAGCCGTGGAGGCTTTGAAATAACTGAATTCGACGTGACGCTTATGTCTGGAACGATGCTGTGAGCAAAGAGGACAACAAACGCTTTTCCGAAACCGAGCAATATGACCTGTCTTTTGCTTACTCTTTTCAGTGGGAAAGACCGGAGCAGCAGATAAGAGAAGCTCTAAAAGTGTTGTTGTGCAATAAAGATGGGGATAACAGCTCCGAATCGGGGGAGATGACGACGACTACTATGACTAACACGAAGACAAAAACAGAATCTGAAGCAGAAGCCCGGAGAACCGCTCTCAAAGAGGCGGCTGCTCTTGAAGCTGCCAGAATAAGATGGCTTCTGGCCATCAATCCGAACACACCGCCTCCGGTGCTGGACCATCTCACACGCAATGCGCCCAGCCCGCTTCTCGAGCGGATAGCCGAGCACCCGCGCGCTCACTCCACGACCCTGGCGCGTCTGGCTGTGAACGAAGACGCCCAGGTCCGCGCGGCGGTGTCCGAAAATATGAACACCTCTATGAAAACAGTCTGGAAGCTCGTTCATGATTCGAGCCCGGACGTACGTCTCCGGCTGGCGGAGAGCTATACCGTGCCCCTGGCTGTCCTCAAGGTTCTCGCCGACGACGAGAATCCCTATGTCAGCCACCGGGCCCAGCGGACCCTTCTGCGTTTGATGCAGGAGGTCTCGGAGCTCCGCACAGCCTGACCTACTGGCTGGGAGCCTGAAGATCCTTGAACATGACTATCGGAAACTCGGCTTTCTGAGCGACGTTTTTCGCCACCTTGCAGGCGGAAAGGAGGAGCCCGACGTCCTTGCAATCCTCGGGAATGCCGGCTATCCCGAAAGCCGCGGCCAGGCGGGCAGGATCGAGCTGGGGAGAAAGCGCCGCCGAGGTGAGGACCTCGATGATCCGGTGGGCGAAAATCGCCGCGGAAGCGCATTCTGTATTGGGCAGCAGGAGAGCGTAGTTGAGAGCCTCGAAATGAGCGAGGATATCGATGCTGCGTTTGAGCTTGTTGACTCGCCTGCCGGCCTCGGCCACGGCAGGGATGGGAAGGGACTCGAGCTTCTGGGGACCCATGGTCCAGATCTCGAAAACCACCACGGTGAAAGGAGAGCCGTAATACTGGAAGCGAAAGAGCTCCTGCTCGAGGAAATACTGGAATGCGGTGTATGAATAGAGCCCTGTATCGGGACGAATGAAAGTCCTGGCCACCGAATCGATAGCGCTGCGGTCGAGGACGGTTGATTTGAGAAGAGAGGTCTTGTCCCGGATCAGGGGCTTTTCGGAAAGAGCGATGAGATCGCACTGGAACATGTTGAATAGAACCGGCACCCAGTCTTTCTTCACCATGGGGCGCTCGCGAAGAATATCGAAGAGCGTGCTGTTACCGTCCAGCCTCAAGTAGAACTGCTTCTGCAGATTCATGTCGCAGGGGGCGCCTCTGGCGATGCGCTCCTCGAAGCCGGCTTCGGTGAGATTGGGGTCCTTCTTGGCTATATAAGTCTCCATCTTGAGACCGGACTCGAGAAGGAATTTGCTCTGATCGAGCAGCGTGACGCTTTCCATCAACAGGGCGTCCACCCGCCTGTTCACGGTCTTCTGGTTGGTACGCTCGTCCCGGTAGAAATAGAACTTGCCTTTCTCCCAGGTGACCAGCTCCATGATCGCCTGATCGCCTTTGAGATTCATAACCTGGGCATGAACGAGATCGCCTTCGACGAAGTAGAGCTCGGCAGCCGATTGCTCATTGGTGATGGTCAGCTTGCCGGTCATCTTCCCTATCGAGGTAGACTGCAAAAGGGAAGGCACAGGCATATCCTCCAGGGTGCCTTCCATGGTCGGGGCCTTGCCCGCCTGGTTCGGGGTGAATACGGGCAGAGAGCCATGGGTGGAGGTAAGAGACTGCAAACCCAGGAGCGAGGTGCTGTAAGAGCCTGTCATACCGGTATTGCGACTGGCGGTTTCGCCCAGGAGCGCCGACTGGTCCATACCCGAGGTCATGGTGTCGGTGGACTCGGAGAGCACCAGATTGAGGACCAGAGCGACATCGCCTGTCTGATAAGTCCATGCCTGGATCTCATCGCGCCCCTCTCCCACCAGGAGGTCCCAGGTAGGCTCCGAGCTATCCAGGGTGGTGGTGCTTCTCAAGCGATAGATCATCAGAGAATCGCCCAGGGCCCAGGAGAGCTCCACCGGCGTGTTGGGCGCTTCCCGGGATCGAGTCATCACATAGGTGATGTTCTCGATATTCGGCAGGGCCTCGAGCCTCGGCAGTTTGATGGAGTGAGGTTTGGCTGGACGGTACATGACTTCCGGGAGGGCAGAATATCCCTATTTAGACTACCAGATAGGGACCCTTACAACTAGAACCCGCGATTGACTCGAACGCCCGTGATACGTCACCGCTGGCAATACCATTAAAAAACCCGATCGCGATGCCGGAAGAGCTTGTTCAGCTCGGCCTGTATGCCGCCCTCCAGGACGCCGCTGAGCTCTTTGGTGACCAGCTCGATCTGCTCGCGCTTTTTGCTCTTCTCGTATTTGACGCTCTTCATCAAGCTCATTTTCCAGCGCACAGGCAGAGAGGCGAAATTGAAGGGGAAGGGGAACCACGGGAAAAACGGTGTGATCGGAAAGAAGGGGAGATGGAGCTTTTCCGCCAGGGCGCCTGATTTGGCCAGGATAGGAACAGCCTCGTCACAGCCCAGGGTAGCCAGGGGAAAGATCTCCAGACCTTCCTCCACCACGGGAAGGAGCCTGGTCCAGTCGAATCCCTGCAGCCGATAGCGCTGGGAGAACGGCTTGGAAAGAGCGTTCAGCCCCTCGGGAAAGATGGCGACGATCTCTCCCTTGTCGAACAACCGCTTCATATTGGCCGAAGACCAGGGCACGAAGCCGATCTCCACCAGAAATGCGTGAAGCCGCTCGTCCTCGATCCAGTCGAGATCGTACATGATATGGAGACGGCGAGGATTCTTTCGATCGGCCATCATCGCATAGAGCAGCATGATGGCCTGCCAGGGCAGAACACTTCCCTGGTTGCCCACGATCACGCAGGGTCCGCTCTCGGGAAGAAGCTCGAGACCGCTGAACTCGACTTTCCACCAATCTTGGTAAAGGAATTTGAGGACAGGCTCCAGGCGCGCCAGGGCTTTGAGATCGAAGCCGTAATAGCGGTCCGATTTCACCGACTTTTTGACAAAGTCCCTGTAGGTGGAGCTGAATTCACTCATATCTATCTCCCTGCGCTACTTCCCTGCCTCGTCCCAGCCCGTAAAAATCGACTTCCGCCTGCGCAAAAGGTCGTTCAGATCTTTCTGGATTACATACTCTATTTCCCGGGCCAGCGAGAGAACAAGCTTTTTGTCCCGGGCTTTCTCGGGAGGATAGCCCAGATTGATCGGCTCATGGATGTTTATCAGCCATCGTACAGGCAGGGGAAAGAACATGAGCGGAAATGGCAACCAGGGGAAGGTCGGGGTGATCGGGAAGAAAGGCATGTGGATCAGCCTGGCTATTTCCCTGACATTGACGAAATTCGGGAAGATCTCGTCGCCGCCCACGGTAGCCACCGGGATGATCGGCGCCTGCTTCTCGATGGACATCTGCACGAAACCGGGATGGAAACCCAGAACTCTGTATCGGTCCTTGAAAGGCTTGCCTACCCCTCTGATGCCTTCAGGGTAGACGCCGACTATCTCCTCATTGTCAAGCAGGGACCGGGCATTCTCGAGGGTGGCCCGGACCTGACCGGTCTCGCGGATCCAGGAACCCAGTCCCGGCACCTGGAAAAACCAGTCGGTGACCAGATAACGAACCCGCCGGGGCGATTTGTGGAAATTGCACATGGCCACGGTGATCATGGCGCCATCCAGGGGCAGGAGCCCGGAATGGTTGCCTACCAGAAGCGTGCGCCCGGTCTCGGGGATATGCTCGATCCCCCTGACCTCGACCTTGAAATAGTCTTCGAAGAGGAAACGGAAGAAGGGCTCCCACTTTGCGAAGGTGCCCAGGTCGAACCCGAACTCGTCCTCGAGCCCGTCATACTTCTCGAAGTAAGACGGGTTGCGCTTGGCCAGGGCGTTAAGGTGGTCCCTCAGCGCTAGCGTCTTAAGATTCGACCAATTAGCCACAGGAATCCCAAAACCCCCGGTCCGAATGAAACCATTAAGACGAATCGTCTGAGCAGACCTTCTATGGCGCTCTCTGAGTTTCCCTTGTTTCCCTTTTGCTCACTTTCGTAGTCAGCCATGGACATACTCCCGATAGGGACGGTAGAAGTAGCATATTCAGTATACGTACTACCGAGAGCCCCTTTAAGACTCAATTAAGAAAGATTTACGGGGACCCAAAAGTGCGATAATTGCCAGGCACCAAGCCGGGAGAGAAAGATGCAACCTGACATGAATCAATTGTTCCAGTCGCTCAGCAAGATGCAGGAGAAGATCTTCGAGATCCAGAACGAGCTCCAGAACACGATCATCGAAGGAAGCGCCGGAGGCGGCTCGGTGAAAGTCACATGCAATGGGGCGATGGAGTTCAAGTCTGCCAAGATAAGCCCGGATGCCATCGATCCCAAGGATGCCGAGACCCTGGAAGATCTCGTGGTGATGGCGGTCAATGACGCCATCAAGAAATGCCAGAACCTCGCCCAGCAGAAGATGGCTCCTTATATCGGTCCCGGCGGCGGGCTTCCCATGCCCCCGGGCATGGGTCCCTTCTAGCTCAGGGCCCCTGGATGTTTTTCACACCGCCTCTAGCCAGGCTCATAGAGCAATTTCAAAAGCTCCCGGGCGTCGGCCCCAAGTCAGCACAGAGAATGGCTTTTTGCATCCTCAATATGAGCGAGGAGGACGTCCGCGAATTCGCCGACTGCCTGGTAGAGGCGAAAGAGAAAGTCCGCCACTGCAGCCGGTGCTTCCACCTCTCCGCCGCCGACCCCTGCGAAATCTGCCGTAACGGCAGCCGTGACAGCAATACCCTCTGTGTAGTCGCCGACTCGAGGGACGTTATCGCCCTGGAACGCACCAGAGAGTTTCGCGGCAACTATCATGTCCTCACCGGGCTCATATCGCCGCTAGAGGGACGGGGACCCGACCAGCTCAGCATCCGGGAGCTGATTAATCGTATTCACAACGAGAACGTCAGAGAAGTGATTCTCGCCATCAACCCCACCATCGAAGGCGACGCCACCTGTCTTTATATCGGCAATCTCGTCAAGCCCCTGGGGGTGACGGTCACCCGTATCGCTTTCGGTCTGCCGGTGGGAGCCGATCTCGAATATGCCGACGACATCACCCTGAGCCGGGCCATGGAAGGCAGGCGGGAAGTCTAGGCCTGATTCAGAGCCTCTCGCTTTCGCTCTCTCCTCTACTCTGGTGTCAATTTTGGCCGGCAAAGCCGATACGAACATTGAGCCAAGTATAGTGCGGCATACAGGCCAAGGGCATTATGGCAAATCTCGAGACATTCAATTTTGATACGATGCCAATAGAAGAGGATGGGCCCGATGGACATAACTAGCCCGAGAACTAGCCCGAGAAAAACCAGTCTGAGCTCAGCCGGTATCGGGCTGGCAGCGCTGTTCGGCGCCGCCGGGCTTTTCTGGCACAACGGCATCGAGTATGTGGCGCTTGCGGTCTTCGCCGCTATCATCGTCTTTTCTGCCATCCAGACAGCTCGCAATCTGGCAGACTTGCGGAAAGTCTTCTATCTTCCCCTGGTCTTTTTCGTTCTGGGTCTGCTCAACCTCACCTGCTTCCACATAGCCCTGGCGAATCCCATTTATGACCGCATCGCCGGGCTGGGACTGCTTGTTCTCCCTCTGTTCGGGACTCTCTTGATGCCGCCCCGACTGGGCAAGAAAGTCGAGATGATCAGGTGGCTCCTGTTTCTGCCCGTCTCGATAATACTTGCCGGCCTGGCCGTCTTCCTGTGCGACAGCAAGCCCAGCCTGCCGGTTGCCAGTCTCGACACAGACACAGGCAAAATAGTCGCTTATCTAGATAAAGGAGAGCAATTCTCCGCCGGAGCCGAGACAATCTCCCTGGTGAAAGAAGAGCCTCTGGTGCCCGGTCTTGTGAAAAGCACTTTTCTGCACTCTATCTACGCCGAGTACGGATTCGATATAGACAGGATCGAGGGCTCCACCATAATCTATCGCGACGGCTACGGGCCGGAAGTCCTGCGCCTGGCGGACTTCGCTAAAGAGCCTGCCAGTAAGACGAGATGATCTCGGTGACCCGGGCGGTGCTGAGACCCGACTCCTCCAGAAGCGGCTCCCGGGAGCCGTGTTGAACGAATTGATCAGGCAGAGCCACCGGCAGGACTCTGGCCAACTTCGCCTGCGGGTTGCGCATCTGCGCTCCGGCAGCCCATTCCATCACCGCGGCACCAAATCCGCCTGACAGGCAACCTTCTTCGAGGGTGATGACATGACCGTCAGGATCGCCAAGGAGCTCTTCCAGGAGCTTCTCGTCGAGAGGCTTGGCACAGCGCGCGTTCACCACCGACGGTGCAAGACCGATAGCCTTGAGGGCAGGCAGCATGTCGAGAGCCGTCTGGACCATGGAGCCGAAAGCCAGGATAGTGAGCGGCGATGAGCCTTCTACAAGAGTTTCCCATTTGCGGAAATCGATAGTCTCGAAAGCATCGGGACCGACCGCCATGGTATCCGCACCGATTGCGGTATCACGAGGGAAGCGCACCGCCACCGGTCCTCTGTTCTCCCGGATGGCGCTATAGAGCATATTGCGCAGCTCCCGGGCGTCCCGGGGAGCGAGCACTGTGAAATTGGGGATGCTTCTCAGATAAGCGATATCGAAAACGCCCTGGTGGGTCTCGCCGTCTTCCACCAGACCGCCCCGGTCGACACCGAAGATGACCGGCAGATTCATGATAGCCACATCGTGGATGACCTGATCCATGGCTCTCTGCAAGAAAGTCGAGTAGATCGAGACCACCGGCTTGAGCCCTGATTTGGCCATGCCGGCAGCCATGGTTACGGCATGCTGCTCGCAGATGGCGACATCGAAAAAGCGCTCGGGATAGACCTTGGAGAATTTCACCAGACCGCTTCCTTCGGCGGTGGCAGGGGTGATCGCCACCAGATCGGGCTCCTTTTCGGCGAGATCGATGAGACTGTCGGTGAAGACATGGGAATAGGTCAGGCTCTTCTTCTTCTCCGGGGTCTTCTCGCGCAGCACCGGCTCGAGAGAATATGCCTTGACGCCGTGATACTTGATCGAATCGTTTTCGGCAGGCTCGTAGCCCTTGCCCTTGCGAGTGATGAGATGGAGCAGATGCGGGCGTCTTTCGCCTTTGACGCTCTCCAGAGCCTCGATGACAGCGCCGACATCGTGACCGTCCACAGGACCGGAATAGTTGATCCCGAGCTTCTCGAACACGATACCGGGGGTGACGATGCGCTCTTTCGCCTCCTGCTTCACCGAGGTGATCAGGCTCCAGAGCTTGGGATCGAGCGAAAGCTCGTCCAGGCGGTCTTCGATGAGGTCGATCTTCTCTTTGATGTCCCGGTAGAAAAAGGTCTCTTTGATCCGCTTCATGTACTGGGAGAAGCCGCCGAGGTTCTCGCTGATGGACATGTCGTTGTCGTTGAGAACAATCAGCACGTCACGCTGGATATGACCGAGATGGTTGAGGGCCTCCAGCGCCATGCCGCCGGTGAGACCGCCGTCGCCGATAAGAGCGATCACCTTGTGATCTTTCTTGAGATGGTCACGAGCGAGAGCCATGCCCACCGCCAGAGACACCGAAGTGGAGCTGTGCCCGGCGACGAAAGCGTCATAGTCAGACTCTGCCGGGCTGATGAATCCGGAGAGACCCTTGAACTGCCGGAGGGTGCCGAATTTGTGACGCCTGCCGGTGAGCATCTTGTGGACATAGGCCTGGTGACCGACATCCCAGAGGATCTGATCTTGCGGCGTGTTGAAGACATAGTGCAGGGCCAGGGTGATCTCCACGATACCCAGGTTGGAGGCAAGGTGTCCGCCTGTTTTATTGAGATTCTGTACGATCTCCCGGCGGATCTCGGAGGCGAGATCGACGAGCTGCTCCTCGCTGAGCTTTTTCAACTCGGAGGGACTGCAGATGGCATCCAGGAAGGATGGCTGTCGTTGGACTAATGTGTGCATTTGACCCTGCAAATCACGGCGAATACATCATAGCAACCGCTTTCGAGCCCGGATCTTAAGAAATCTACCGGATCTCTCCTGCTGCCGCCCGCGCGCGCCGGAACCCTCATCCTGTGACCGGAGGCATATCGCAAACTTATATAAACCGATCTGATCTCCATTTAAGAAGGGCTCCGCACTCTCCTGCCAGTCGCTTCAATCACGATAACATGGGTCTTGTGGAGGGGGAGAGAATAAGTGTCCATGAGCAAAGCCGGTGTTCGCTCCAGGTTAAGAGTTAACTGGCTCTCACCTGGCTTGTTAACAATAGTCTTCCTGTCTCTGCCCGCCTGGGCGAAAGAGAGCCCCTGGCGGTCTTTCCAGGCTCGCATCGAGGGCGAGCTCTGCCAGGACTGTCTAGAGTCTCTGAAAAAGGACCTGGCTGCCGACTTCGGCGACGATCACGTGCTGGTCGGCAAGGCGGAAGACAGAAGGGCGCTGTCAGTGGACTATCGAAGCGAGCGCTCTCGCAAAAGCGAGCTCGCCCGCCGCATCAAAAAAAGAGACTTCCGTCTCAGCCATGTGAAAGACCGGAAAAGGAGGCCCGACTGAAAGAGGACGGGCACCAGCAGCAACGCCGCTGATGCCCGTCTGTTGCACGGAGGACAGTGGTGACGCGTCTCAGCTCGTAGCCGCTCGAGACTGGACGACTTTGTAGACGACTCCGTTGAACTTGAAGATCACCTGCTTTCCGACCGAGAGGTATTTCGAGATACCGGGATTGGCGGAAAGCAGATCGAAGTACTGCTTCGAGCCGAAAGTGACGAGCTTTGCCGTGCCCGAGCCGGAGCCCAGACAGGCGCTCTCTGTCCAGAAGCCGTTCTTCAGGTAGAAGGTCTTGTCGGCGACATTCTGCACCCGGCCTGCGGACACAGGCTCGTTGGCGAGATTGTCCTTGGCCTTGAGCTCCGAGACCTCCCGGGAAGCGACCACCGCGACTTGCTTTTTGTCTCTGGCATGGGCGCCGCTCTTGAGGCTGCCGCTCACGGCACTCCGCCGGCTGGCCCGCATGAAGCCCCGGGTGGCCAGGGCCTCGCTGGCGCTTATCGGACTTGCCGCCATGTCGAAGGCCACCGGGCTTGCCGGAGGAGGCGGCGGCATCAGTCCCACTCTTGCGCCACCGGCACCGCCCGAGTGCATGCTCATTCGCGCACGACGCATGGCTACCGGTACTCCCACGGGTCTGGGTCGCATGGCGGCATTCTCGGAGGGATCCGTCACCAGATACGATGTGTAAGCCGAGATGATGCCGTGTTTCTTGGAAAGAGCAATGATCTCGTCCACGACTTCCCTGGTGTCGCCGTTGGCTTGAGCCACCTCGGTGAGATAGCCTATGCGGCGCATTGCCCAGAGTCGAGCCAGGTGCGAGTTGCCGGCATCGGCCCCGGCGAATTTCAAGGGGAAGGAATATGCCTTGGGCACGTTATTGACCTTGCCCGTGAGTTTCACCGTTGCCGGGGCGCCGTTTTTATAACGTCCGAGCAAGAGGAACTGGGAGCCGGCAAAAATGTCTTTCACATCGCGGGGGTAGATGTCTTTCACTTCTATGCCTTCATAGGCGATCTTCACATCCGAAAGAACCGGGCTCTTGATCTTGTCGTAGAAGCTCGAGATGGCGGTCTCGAGATTCTCGTCCGGCTCGACATATTGCGATGTGCCGTGGTGAGCCCGGGCAAGAGTATCGAGAAACCTGGTGTTGACGTCATAGCCGACACCGAAATCGAAAACCCTTATGTCGCGCCTGGAGTCGGCGAGCTTTATGAGTTTCTGTGTATCACGCTCGCCCACGGTGGGCTCGCCGTCGGTCATCAGGATGAGATAAGCCGGTCTCACCGAGCCATCCTCCAGGATCGTCCGGGCGATGGAGAGGGCGTCACCGACATTGGTACCACCTCTTGGTTCCAGATCGTCTATGTAATCCCGGGCGATTTTCTTGTTCTCGGCGGTAGCCTGCAGGAGATTGGGCTTGAAAGCCTCGGCATCGGTGTTGAAATTGACCAGGCCGAAACGGTCGCTTTCGTGCAGAGCGTCGACGACATATTTGAGAGCCTTCTTGTTCTGCTCCATTTTCTCGCCCACCATGGATCCCGATGTATCCGCCACCAGGACCACGTCTTTGCCGATAATGCTCTTGGTCTTCACCGGCGGTGAAAGGGTGAGGAGGAAATAGCCGTCCTCCCCGGATTTCTTGTGATTGACCAGGCTCGCCGCCAGATCCTTGTCCGAGACGTTGTAATAGAGAAGGAAGTCTTTGTCGGGCAGGACATTCTTCTCGCGCACGGTGACTTTAGCCAGACCATTGCCGGGTCGCTCGGAAGCTATGACATGGGTAGGCGACCAGATGGTCCGGAGGCCGCGCTGGCTCTCCAGCTTGACGTCGATCTTGATCGACTCAGCCGGCTCCTGGCTGACCTTGGCTTTCAGAGGAAAACGGTACTGGACCATGCCGTTGTTTCCCTTGAGAAGCTGGGTGTATTCCAGCTCGACTTTTTTCTCGCCATGAGCCGGAATGGGAAAGATCCTGGCTCTTACGGTCTTGTAGTCTGCATACTCCAGAAGACCGGGATCGACCATACGTCTGACGATTGCTTCGTACTGCTGCCTGGCGGCGCTGGCTTCGAGGATCTGACCTTCCACCGGTTTGCCGTCTATATGAAGCGAGAAAGAGCTGAACGTGGTGTCTTCGGGAAGCGGAAACATATAAGTCCCGGCCAGATTCCTGTCGGTATCGTTGGTGAAGGTCTGGCTTATATAGGTCTTGGCCACCTGATCTTTGATCACTACGCTTACAGCCTCGTCCTTCAGGTGCAGCCCGTAAGAGACATTGCCCACCAGGCGCGGGCGCCGGGGAGACGGTGTCACCGGCGTCACCGGCGGTCTTACCGGAGTGACAGGAGTTATTGGCGTGACCGGTGTGATAGTGACCGGAGGCGGACTGACGATAGGATCGATGAGGATCCAGCCGGATGCCTTCGCCTGGGGCGCCATGGCGAGGGTGGCGGTGAGCGCCAGGAGCGTGCTTGCTCGTAGTCTTTTCATAATTCAACCTCAGTTGCGCTCGGCACGAAACCACAATTTGCCGACCTGAGACCAGCTTATTCAAACGATACGAAGATGGCACCGGGATGAAGGAACGACAGCACCCCGTGTTTACCCTGAGGTCGACGAATCTATTCGGCCCGCTCGCCCTTTATTCAGCCAAGCCTGGAACGCTTATTGCCCGCCCACGCTTGTTTCCCTGGACATGCCTGTCCTGCCGCTACCATCTTCCTAGCCTTCTGGTGGCTCTGGGCGAGCACGCGTTCCCGTACGGTAACATGCGGTCGATATAGTCCTGACTCGAACAAAATGATCCCGCACGGGAACATTTGGGGAAAAACCGACTGATTTCTTTGAAATGATCTAGGCAGATTGGGAGCTATTTTCGGAAAAGGTCGAAATAAAATACCAACTTGTGAAATCGACAATGGCTAGACTCTCCTCCAGGATTCTAGATCAGTTCAAGAAGTGGAAACCTTCATCTAAGTTCGAATCTAAATTGCCTCACATGTTTCTTGACAACCTCGATAAAAGAGGCTATTCTTGCGCCTGCCAGGGGTTGGGCGTATATATATGAAACCCATTTCTGAATCAGGAGGCGATTCGGTGAAAACCATTTTGTGTAACGGCTGCGGCGAAGTAATGACCAGGTTCATGAACAAGTGCAGGGCCTGTACGGGCACCGACCTGACCTTCTATGAGAGCGTCGATTCCCCGGAGCTGAAAAAGAGAGTCAAAGAGATCCGAGGTGGAGTCGATCCCTGGACCAGAGCAGCAGCAGCAGCTCTTGTCGCCGGCATCGTCCTGGTGGTCGCCTTCGGCGTTCTGCAGGCCGGTCATGTCGAGAAGATCAAACAGGCGCCGATTCAAACTGCGGCAGGCACTGAGAGCGTCACCAGATAGCTTTCAGCTTTTCGATATCCTGTAACACCGGCCCTCAAATACCAGGATCATCCGGGGCCCGGCGCCCAGGTAGGAAGCAAGTCCATTGCGGGCCAGCTCGAAATAATCTTTGCTGCCGAACTCGATTTCTTTGAGCTCGGCCTTTTCGATTTTCTCGAAACTGCTGTCCACCCAGTATCCATCGACCAGGTAGAAAGTCTTTTCGCCAATCACTTTCACCTGGGAAGAATCGGCGGCAGCTCGCCCGTCCATGTTCGAGCGCAGATCGCTGAGGGCTCTTTGCAGTGCTACCGCAGCCTGTCCCGAGCTTTTCGCTTTGCTCAGGGCCCGGCCGAAAGATTCTTTCTCGTCGTCTGCTTCCGCATACATCGGGTCGGCGCCGTCCCGGGCGCCGGGCACAGGACTGCCGGCGGCAATCGCTCTGAATCGCTGGTTGGGCATGAATGCGAACCTGGCTCCCAGGCTCTTGCTCGCCTCTTCGGAGCGCGGCGCGGCCTGGAAAAAGTTGGTGTCCCCGGGTCGTCTCAAGGCTCCAGCTACAGGCATCGGCAAAGGCACAGGGCCTCCCCGTCTCTCGTTTGGATCCTTCGAGAGAAATGATGTATAAGCCGAGATGATTCCATGACGTTTGGACAGCTCCACTATCTCGTCGACGATCTCTTTGTTGTTGTCGTTCTCCTGAGCGACTTCAGTGAGGTGACCGATCCGGCGCATCGCCCAGATCCTCGGGAGATAGCTGTTGTCAGCCGACCGCGGGGCGAAGTCCACCGGGAAGCTGAAGGACTTCTCGACACCGTCGACCTTTCCTGTGAGCTTGATAGTGGCTTTGCCGCCTTCCTTGTAACGTCCCAGAAGAAGCAGTTGAGAGCCGGCGAAAATGTCTTTCACCGCACGCGGATAGATGTCTTTGACGTCTATCCCTTCGTAGGTGATCATCACATCGCTGAGCACCGGATTCCGGATCTTGGCATAGAAACTCGAGAGCGCCGTCTCGAGATTCTCATCGGGCTCGAGATACTGGGAGGTGCCGTGATGCTCCTCGGCGAGCTTGTTGAGCAAACGGGTGTTGACATCATATCCGATACCGAAATCGAAAAGCCTCAAGTCGCGCTTGATCGACACCGATTTCAAAAGCTCTTGCACCGCCGTCTTGCCGACCGTCGGCTCGCCGTCGGTCATCAGTATTAGAAATGCAGGGCGAGAGCCCGCTTTCGCATCATCGAGAATACTCACAGCCGTAGCGAGCGCGTCACCGATATTGGTGCCGCCCCGCGATTCCATTTCCTGTATGTATGAGATAGCCTTTTCCTTGTTTACGGCATCAGCGCTAAGGAGACTGCCCGCGAAAGCCTCGGCGTCCGTGTTGAACTGGACGAGCGAAAACCTGTCTTCCGGATTGAGAGCCTTGATCACGTACTCGAGAGCGGCTCTGGCCTGCTCCATCTTCTCTCCCCTCATCGAGCCCGATGTGTCCGCCACCAGGACGACATCCTTGGCCATCACTTTCTGTCCTTTGACAGGAGGGCTGAGAGTGAGCATGAAAAAGCCCTTTTCGTCGTCGAGCTTGTGAGTGATCAGATTGGCTGCCATCTCTTTGTCCGAGAGCGTGTAATAGAGGAGAAAGTCTTTCTCCTGCGCATCGCCTTTGCTGAGAAAAGAGATCCTGGCCTGATTGGAGCTGCCTGCGTCTCTTTCAATCTTGATCTCGTGGCTGGGCGACCAGATCGTGCGCAGATCCCGGCTTCCCTTGAGCTTGAAGTCGATTTTCGTCTCGCTGACGGCGTCGGAGCCCGCCGACTTGAGAGGGAACCGGTACTTGCACATAGTGCTAGCCTTGCTCGCGTCGCCGGTCTCAGCCGGGAGAATCTGGGTGTATTCGAGCTCGACAGTCTTTTCGCCGCGTGCGGGAATCGGAAAGATCCTGGCCCGCACGGTGCGATAGTTGAGATACTCGAGCAAACCGGGATCCACGAGGCTACGGACGATTTGCTCGTACTGGGCTGTGGCCTCGGCGGCAGCCATGATCTGCCCTTCCACCGGCTTGCCGTCGATATGCAGGGTGAAAGAGCTGAAAGTCGCGTCCTGAGGAAGCGGGAAAAGATAGGTGCCGGCCAGATCGCGATCGGTATCGTTCTTGAAAGTCTGCTTGATATAGGTACGGGCCACCTGGTCCTTGATGTCCACGGTAATCGCCTGGCGATCGAGATGCAGGCCGGTGCTCACGGTTCCTCTGAGAAGCGGTCTCCGGGGCGAAGGAGTGCCGGGGCGGCCCGGGTCTGCAGGATTGACAGGAGTCAAAGGAGTGACCGGGGTCACCGGGGTAACCGGAATCACCGGAGCCGGGTGAAAAGCCGGATCGATAAAGATGAATCCATTGGACCATGCGGGACCGCCAGCCAGAAGCGAGGTTACCGAAGCCAGAGCTGCAGCGGCAGCACAAGAGACACGCTTACCCATAGCCGGGGCTCCTCCCATTGGACCAATGACTCATAACTAAAAGATACCCGCCGGGGCTACCCCTGTCTCCCGGTTAAGACCGACCGGACACTAGGGTTTTCCCCGTATTTGTCATAAGATGAAATCTGTGGGGTTTTCCCCAGCTCGAATGCCGCACGCCCCAGGCTAGACTAATCTTGGAGTGAACCTCCGGTGACAATTATGAGGCAAGTCCTGGCGCCGCTGAAACGCCATCTTCCCGCCAACGTTTCCAGACAGGGACGCGACGGGCTTCTGTTCCAGCGTCTGTTCTGGGGCACCCTCGCCGGTTGCCTGGCTACAATCCTTCTGGCGGAGTCCCCCGTGCTCGACACAATGGAACTGAATCTTCTCGAATGGCGCTTCAAGGTCGCCAATGAGATCAACTCCAAGATCTGGGGCGTACCGCATTCCCAGGAGATTGTCATCGTCACCTATGACGACGACGACCAGTTCGACCTGGAAGCCGAGCCAACGGAAGGCGGACCGTCCCCCATGCAGGGCGTTCTGGCCAGGCTGATTGCCACTATAGAGAAAGCCGAGCCCCTCCTGGTGGTGGTGGACATGGATCTCAGCGGTCGAGCCGATCCGGAGCTGGTCAGAGTTTTCAGACGATTCCGATCCAATATAGTCATGGCCATCCTGGGCAATCTCGAGGACACCTCCGATTTTCCCTCTCCGCAGCTGCGCAAAGCCTGCGCCGCCTGCGCCTACGATCATCTTCTCGCCGAGCCCAGCGGTCTGGTCTGCCAGATGCCCATGATCGTCACGGCCCAGGAAGGCAGCTCCATGAGCCCGATCTATACCTACGGCCACGAGATTTTCGACTCCCTTCCCAAAGCGGTAGCCGGCCTGATGGCGAGCAAAGGCGGCGTCGGCCCGTCCCTAGGGCAGATGCCCCGGTTCGAGCAAAAGGACCTGCCTCTCTATATCAATTTTGCCGGCACCAGATATGACACCTTCAAGACCACTGATGTTCTGGAAGGAGTGGTCTCGCCGGGCACATTCCAGGGCAAGGTAGTGATCATCGGCTCGCGTTTCACCCAGAAGCAGGACAGCACCCCCAGAGCAAGAACGCCGCTGGAGCGGGACGTCACCCACGCCCAGATCCAGGCCGACGCGATTCTTACAATCCACAAGAATCAGGTTATCCATACTTTCCCGCAGGATATTCTGCACCACCTCCTGCTTCTAGCCGGGGGCGCCCTGGGCGCCCTGGCCTCGGTGCTCAAGATGGGAACTCGCACCACGCTCTTCCTGCTCATCTCGATGATTCTCGTGTGCGCCACCCAGTTTCTCTTCCAGCTCGCCTTCATGCATGTTCCGATCCTGCCGCTCCTGGCGGTGCTAATGCTCAGCTATATCTTCGGCACGCTCATCTATCTCGATACCGACCTTAGACTTCGCAACAAAGAGCTCGCTCAAGCCCGGGAAGCCATGCAGGTCCGGGCCGAGCAGGAGCGACAGAGAATCGCCGAGGATCTCCATGACGAGACGCTGCCGGCCCTCTCCTCGGTGGCGCGGATGGCCGATCGTCTCTCCCGGGATATGGATGACAATCCGGTTCCCCGGCAGATGAGAGAGAAGCTCGACCAGGCCGTGGTGGAGATGCGCCGGGTAATCAATGATCTGCACCCCTCGGTGCTGGAGACCATGGGCTTCAAGCCCGCCCTGGAGAATCTCCTGGTCAGCCTGGAGCGGGACATGAATGTCGAGACCAGCTTCCTGGATACCGACGAGGAAGACAGCCCGGATCATCTCAGCGACATGACCAGATTGCAGCTCTACCGGATCGTCCAGGAAGGGCTCAATAACGTGCAAAAACACTCCAGGGCACGTAAGGTAGAGGTATCAATAGGTTTAAAAGAGGAAGATCTTCAGATCAAGGTCGCGGATAATGGAACAGGTATCGACCCCCGGGCGATTCGGGCCGACTCTCACGGGCTTCTCAATATCCGCCAGAGAGCGCAGCTCATCGGAGCGAAGGTGGAATGGACCAAGCCCGAGCATTTCGAGACCGGCACCGAGCTGATCCTGTCGATACCGGTAACCAACGGCAAGGAAGACAAAGGACAAAGCTTATGACTATTCTGCTTGTTGATGACGAACAAAGAGACCGGAACTGGCTCAAAGAGCTGCTTACCGAGAGTCTCAGCGATCACGGACCCTTTCATGAGGCTGCCGACGGTCAGGAAGCTGTGAACCTCTCCTTGAAACTCAAGCCCGACTTGATATTCCTGGACATAAAAATGCCCCGCCTCTCCGGAATCAAGGCGGCAGAGAAGATTCTCAAAGCCCTGCCCGAGACCGGAGTGGTAATGCTCTCTAATTTCTCCGATGAGGTCTATGTCCGGCAGCTCTGGAAGATCGTCCCTCCCGACGGCTCTTTCGGCTATGTCCTCAAGAACGCCAGTAACGAGCAGGTGGTGGAAGCCGCCCGGGCGGTGCTTTCCGGCGACTGCTGGATTCACCCCGGTATCGCCCGGGTCATTCAGCGCACCCAGAATCGCGCCACCAGCCTGACCCCGGCCGAATACGAGGCGCTCGTCTGCATCGCCCTGGGCATGACCGATCACACCATCGCCCAGAAACTCTATCTCACCGAAAAAGCAATTCAATCGCGGCTCAAGTCCCTCTACTCCAAACTGGGCATCCCAGGACGCGGAGAATCCCGCGAGACCGAATTCAATCAGCGCTGCCGGGCGGTATATCTCGCAACCCGGCGCGGGTTGATCAATCAGTCCGAGCTCGACGAGTGGGAGTCGAAACTCGGTGGTACCACAGCCGGCGCCTGAGCGCCCGGAGCACAGCCATGAAAAGAACCCTGCTTCTCTACTTCATTCCGGTCGCCAGCACTCTGGCGCTCCTCACCGCCGGCAGCTATATCAGCCCCGCTTGCGGGGAGCCGCCGGCAGGCAAGACAAGAGCGTCCGAGATGCTCCCTTCCCCCGAGGCCGGGGTGAAGCTATTGATCGGGATTCTCGAGCGCATAGGCGGAAACGCACCACTCATCGCCATGCAACAGTCGGTGAACGCGCCCCGGGAATTTCAGCAGACCAACCAGATGTTCCAGAACGCCACGGACCCGGCTCTCAATATCAGGCCCAAGCTCAAGAAGTCCGCCGCCGGCGCTTACACCAACCATAAAGTGGCCATGATCAGACCGAGCGCTTCGCCAGCCACGGTCACCGAATCCGATTCCTTCAAACGCCTTTCCGAATCGGCAGGCAAGCTCTACGGCATAACCAGCGCCATGGACAAGATGCAGGCAGAAGCAGGAGCGGCCGGTGCCGGAGCGCCAGGTAATCTGGCCGCCGAGCCCACGCCGTCTTCCGGCGTCGTCAATATAGGCAGCGCCTCTTCCCCCCGAGGGACGCTGCTCTCCAGGGCCGGCAGAGTAACGGATTATCGAGAGAGCTCCACACCACCGGCGGTGCCAATCGATGCCAGCGGACTGGTGCCGCCGCCGCCGCCGGTGGGCTGGCAATCCAAGGATTCGGACGAGGAGGCTCTGATGCGCTCGGCAGCCAGGCCCGAAAAGCTGGATCAGCCCGCCTATCTCAAGCACATTCGTGAAACGAAGCGAAGAGCCCTGCCCTCCGAGCCGCCTTCCGGCAAGCTTATCGCCTCCAACGAGCGAGCGCGCCTCTCCTATATCCCTCCGAGCCTGGTGGCCGGAATCCCCGGTCTGCGCCTGGGTGCCAGCGAGCGCAATGTCTCCGCCTTTTTCACCAGCCAGAAGAATGTCGATAAAGTGAAGGTGGGAGACTGGCAGGTCTGGTCGCTGAAGCACGCGACCAGCGGCCACACCCTTTTGCAGGTCTATTTGCGAAACGGCACCGCCGAGGCCTTCCGGATCTTCGACGGGCAGTATGTCCCGGGACGACTGGGCATAAGCCTGAGCAGCGATTTGAAAGCCATGAAAAAACAGTTCGGCGAGCCTGCATTTATTCTCAACGAGCCCACCGGGGCCGGAGGCAGGGTAAGCGGAGTGAAAAACTATGTCTATCCGGTCAGCCAGGTGAGCTTCCAGCTCGCTCGCTCCGGCAAGGACAATGCTCCCCGGATCAAGAGCATGCTCCTTTTCAAGTTTCTCTGATTACTGCTTTTCCATGAGATAAGGCACGTTCATCAAGACATCGGCTTCGGTGGGATCCATATCCAGGCCGCTCTTGCGAGCGATCGAGGCGTCTTTCTTGTGACCGAGGCTCTCCAGGGAGTGCGCCATCCGGTAGAGCTCTTCGGGACGGTTGCCTCGCCTGGCCTTCACTGCCATCTTGAGGGCCTCGGCCTCGCCTTTCTTGTCTCCTCTGATGTGCAGGATCTGAGCCAGGTTCGACCATCCCGTCACATCATCCGGCTCGAGTCTGGTGGACTGGCGAAAACACTTCTCGGCGCCCGTGAGATTGCCCAGCCCCATTTCGACCACGCCCAGATTCAACCAGGCATAGCCGTAATCGGGGTCGATACTGATGGCTTTCTCGAGGAGCTTTTTGGCCTGAGCAATCTTATTCGCTTCGATATCGGTGAGGGCCACTATATTGAGAGCAGCCGGGCTGGAAGGATTGAGGCGCAGCGCCTTGAGCGCGCATTCCTTTGCCTCTTCCTTCTTGCCCATGTCCCGCAGGGTCTCGGCAAGATTGCACCAGCCCTGATCATGCTTCGGATCGATCTCCACCACCTTGCGAAAGGCCTTCTCGCTCTCCTCGGTCTGCCCGGCGTAAGCGAGGGCGCAGCCCAGAGTATTGTAGACACTTTCATTTTCGGGGTCGTAGCGGGCGGCGGTGAGGAGGTAACGAACAGCCTCGTCGAACTTGAACTCATCCAGTGCCGTCTGCCCGAGTTGATACCAAGGGCGAAACCAGGTCGGCTTGAGCTTGCGGGCTTTCATGAAGGCTTGCCGGGCTTCCTTGAACTTGCCCTGGCGCCTGTAGAAGATACCCTCCTCCACCAGGCCCAGGGGCTCGTCGGGACGGACGGAGCTGGCCTTGCGAAAATACTGGACGGCCCTTTTCTTATCGCCTTTCTGCTGGACGAAATAGCCGAGCTCGGTCCAGACGCTCGGATCATCCGGGAAGACCTTGCTGGCCAGGACAAGAGTCTTCTCGGCATCGGCGAGTTTCTTCTGGCTCCTCTGGACCACGGCAAGATGCCTGAGAGCGAGACGATGCTTGGGATTGCGCTTCAACGCTTCGTTATAGTCCTTTTCAGCTTCCGGAAATCTGCGGATGCAATGGTAGAGATATCCCCGGCGGTACCAGACCTCGGCTTCCCCGGGAGCCAGCGACAGGGCTGTATCGAAACAAGCCAGGGCCTCGCGCGGCTTCTCGAGCTCGGTGTAAAGCCGCCCCTTGATCAACCAGCCCTTGTGGAATTCGGGGCTGAGCTTGGTGACATAGTCGAAGACTCTGAGGGAATCGGCGAACCTGTCCTGGTTGGCGTAATTGATCCCGAGATTGAGGACTGCCGTGTAATAGCGGTTATCCAGGGAGATCGCCTTGAGGTAGGCCCGCTCCGCCTCCCTGGCTCGACCGATCTCATCATATATGACCCCCAGGGCGTTCCAGCCCGGAGCATAATCCGGAGCCTCTTTCACCAGCGGCTGCACCATCTTCAGGGCAGGTTCCATCTTGCCGCCTTCGGCAACGTCTTTCAGCTTCTTGAGAGTGACCGCCGCTCTCTTCTCGATTTCATCGCGGGGAACGACGACATAGTGCTCCGGGTCTTTGAGCGGCTCCACCGTCACCAGTCCTGCCTGCACGCTCTTGAGAAAGTTCTGGGCACGCTCGACGCTGGGGCCGCTCTCGGGAGAATTGCTGTCGTCGGCAGTCTCGTTCTTCTCGGCAGGCTTGCTCGCCGCCCTCTCGCTCCCGGCACTGGCGGAGGTGCTCTTCCCGCCGCCTGACGAAGCGCATCCATTTAGCATGAGCATGAGCATGAGCATGAGCAGAACAATCAGAGAAACCGCCGAGCGCAGATAAAGCACCTTTTTACCTTTCAGAGAGCCTCTATATAAGTTAGCATGAGATCAGGGAGCAAGAGACCATGGCCGATCCAGCGAAAACCTCTCCGGGAAATAGCGAAGGCGATTTTTTCGTCGACACCTCCTGCATCAACTGCGATACCTGCCGGCAGCTTGCACCGGATACCTTTGCTGACGGAGGCGACTACTCCAGGGTCTATAAGCAACCCGACAGCCCTGGCGCCAGGCTCGATGCAACCCGAGCCCTGATCGCCTGCCCCACCGGATCGATAGGGAAGCGAGACTCCGACCCCGGATTGATCAGGGAGGCAACCGAAAGCTTTCCGCTTACCATCGAGAAGAATGTCTATTACTGCGGTTTCAACTCGGCAGCCTCCTATGGAGGCAACAGCTTCCTGGTCGTGCACGAGGGCGGGAACTGGCTCATCGACTCGCCTCGCTTCAACAGGCATCTTCAAGAATCCATCGCAAGGCTGGGCGGAATCAGATATATCTTTCTCACCCACGAAGATGACGTCGCTGATGCGCACCGATTCCAGCGCGCTTTCCAGGCGGAGAGGATCATTCATGAAAAGGCTCTGTCAGCGCAACCGGAGGCCGAAATAGTGGTTCACGGATACGATAGCCTGCCTATGCCGGGCGAATTCCTGATCGTGCCGACGCCCGGACACACCAGGGGACATATGGTCTTGCTCTATGACAGCCGTTATCTCTTCAGCGGCGATCATCTCTATCTGGACAGACAATCAGGCAGACTCCAGGCCCATCCGAGACATTGCTGGTATTCATGGACAGAGCAGATTGAATCCATGGAAAAGCTGCTTCACCTGGACTTCCAGTGGGTCCTGGCCGGACACGGCGATCGGGGCAGGCTCGCCGAGCAGGAGGTGAAGGATCAACTCAGGCAGTTGATCATCGATATGAGGGGGATGAAAAGAAAATCTGCTCATTGACGGGAGCCGGACACATACTCTTCGATCTCAGCCAGACCATACTTTGGTATCGCTTGCGGTGTCAGACCTGGAAAAGCTTGTCAATCCGGAGAGCCTGACTTGTACCTGACTTGTATTAGGTTCATTACATCTAACCCACCTCAAAATGAGGAAAAATGAGGTAGGATCAGGAATCGAAGAAAAATGAGCGTTCCCGCGGACGGACGATCTTATGACCGGCAAGTCGTCGAAGTATCAGCCCCTTTACCTGAAATACCGGCCCCAGACCCTTGGTGAGCTGGTGGGACAGTCCTCGGTGGTCAAGACCCTGACCAATGCTCTCACCAACGATCGAATCGCCCACGCCTATCTATTCACCGGTCCCCGGGGCACCGGCAAGACGTCCTCGGCCCGCATCCTCGCCAAGTCGATCAACTGCGATCAGGGGCTCACCGTCACCCCTTGCCTTGTCTGCCCATCCTGCCAGTCAATCGCCGAGAGCTCGTCGACCTCTGTATTCGAGATCGATGCCGCCTCCAACAACAGCGTCGACGACGCCCGTTCGCTGATCGAGCGGGCACCGCTTGCCACCCAGGACGGCAAGCACAAGCTCTATATCATCGATGAATGTCACATGCTCACCAAGGAGGCTTTCAACGCCCTCCTCAAGACCATCGAAGAGCCTCCGCCCAACGTTGTTTTCATTCTTGCCACCACCGAAGAGCACAAAGTGCCGCCCACCATAGTCAGCCGCTGCCAGAGGTTGATGTTCCGCCTGGTCAAGCAGGACGATCTGGTGAAACACCTGGCATCGGTGGCGGCAAAAGAGAATATCGAAATCACATCCGAGGCCCTCGAGCTGATGACCAGGCGCTCAGGGGGCGGTCTTCGTGACGCCCTCGGTCTGCTGGACCAGGCCAGTCTTCTCTGCCAGCCCGGCGAGCCGGTCAAAGTCTCGGACCTCCTGGTGCTCCTGGGAGCCCTGGATGAGGATATCCTCCTGGCGATTTCCGAAGGAGTCAGGACGGGCTCCGGCAACGACGTCCTCCTCAGGGTCAATGAGCTCCTCATGCACGGACGCGAGCCGGCTCTCATCGCCACCGAGCTGGCCCGGCACTTTCTCAACCTCACCAAGGCGTCTTATTTGAGCCTGGATGAGATCGACCGGCAGCAGCTGATCTCCGGGTCGAGAGATTACGTGGCGAGGCTGGTTGAGCAGGCGTCTTCCTATGACCGGAGCGAGCTCAGTCAGATCGTCGAGCGCCTCGACGGTATGGAGGGGAGCATCAAGAGATCGAGCCAGCCTTCCCTCACCCTGGAGATGGGTCTTCTTACCATCTGTCACCGCCACGATATCGCTTCAATCAAAGCACTCACTGCACGCATCGACGAGCTCAGCCGTGATCTGGACGCCGAGATTCATCCTGAGCAGCTCAGACACGAATCTAGACAGGCACAGGCACCGGCACCACCGCCTCCGAGACAACAACCTCAGCCGAGCCGACCGGAGCCTGCCCCGGAACCGGCCCCTTCGCCAGACGAAAAGCCGGCAGCCGAATTGGAGGAGCAAGCCCCGGTAGAGGCGGAGGCAGCTCCGGAACCGGAACCAGAACCAAAGCGCGACCCCGAACCCGAACCTGACGACAATGACGACGAGATCGCGCCTGTCAGCCGGCCAGCCGGAGCCACCGAGATCGAGGAGCTCTGGTCGGATTTGCTCGACTGTCTGCACAAGACGAGCATTCCGGCATACTCCCTGGTTTCGATGCATGCATTTCCAGTCAGCCTGGAAAACGATCAGCTCACCCTGGGAGTCAACAAGGAATTCTTCCAGAAATCAATCGAAGGCAAATCGCAACACCTGATCTCGGCTTATCGAAGCCTCACCGGCAAGGAAATAGCCATAAAAGTCAAGGTCACTACGGAGGCGGCACCCTCAAAAAAAAAGCCTGATTTGAGGGAGGAAGAGCGGCCGGTCAGGGCACCGGCCCCGAGCGGCGCCGGGACGGTCTCTACCGTCGAGAGATCGACAGGGGGAGCGCGCCACCGCTACCGTGGAGCGCTCCGCCACCGCCGTCGGGGAAGAGGAGCCTGCCAGGAAAAGGGAGCCGGAGCGGCATATCCCGGAGCCCGAATCAGGATCCTCTATCATCAAGGAAGCCTATCGTATCTTCGAAGGCCCGGGCTCCAGGCTGATCGGATAATCACACCACAGGTGGTGCGATTATCCGATCAGCGAATATGGAAATCGAGGACTGCCCATTCTTTCTCCTCGCCTTCCAGGAGATGAACTTCCATCCAGTCCACCCTTACCGCGTCGACCCTCGATCCGGACGGACCCCGGTGGCACCAGGCGATGAGCTCTTCCACCAGACCCCGGTCTCCGGCCGCCAGGACCTCCACACTGCCGTCGCTGGCATTGCGAACGAAGCCCGAGAGCCCGAGTTCCCGAGCCCTGTCTCTGGTGCTCGCCCGGTAGAAGACCCCCTGGACTCTGCCGGTAATTTTCAAGCGAGCATACGCAGACATTGGAATTCACCGGATAGACAAGAAATCTTGGCAAAACCTAGCAAGTTTTTCTTTCCATGTGGAAGAAATAAATTATAAGAAAGGCTATACTGCCTCGGCTGGCCTGAAATTCCGAGCGACCAATAAGGGCGCGTTGACAAGGGTCCGCCTTCTATCATCCGGGATCCGGGGAAAACGATGGCAAAGGAAGAAACCACCCAGACGATGATCGACGAATCCGTCATCAAAGCTGCCATAGAAGCAGTCCAGGAAAAAGGTATCGACCTCAATCCCTACACGGTGGCCGATGAGGCGGATTGCTCTCCCGAGGAGGTCTACCGTGCCCCCGCTCATATGAAGCTGATCGCCGTAGCTCGGGGAATGAGCGACCCGGATCACGCCGAGCTCATGAGATCCCTGGATGAGGTGGGCAGAGAGCGCGACGCCCTGGCCGAGAAAGTAGCCGGCATGGAAAGCCGGGAGCCTCTGAAAACAGGGGACTTCCCCACCCCGGACGAAATCAGCGAGCAGATGAAAGAGCTCCTCGAGTCCGAGACCGAAAACGAGCTCAAGCAGCTCGAAGAAGAGCTGGAACAGGCCTACACTCAGACCGCCCAGCTTCAAGAAGAGAATCTGGAGCTCACCCACACCATAAGTGGGCTGGAAAAAGTGAATGAGGCGCTGAACGCCCGCCTGCGAGAGCTGGAAGACCAGCTGGCCGGACGCAAGAGCAAGCCGGAGACCCAGGACAGCGACCCGGCGGGCAAAGACAAGCTTGTTACCGAAAATGAAGCTCTTACCGAGCGGGTCAAGACCGTCGAGAGCGAAAATGACGAGCTGGTCGAAAGAGTGAGAACAGCCGAAGCCGAAAATGAGGAGTTGAGTGAAACCGTCCTCAACCTCCAGCACAAGATAATCAGCCTGGAGAACAAGCTCGCCGAGCTTCAGCAAGAAAGCGAGTCTCTGGCGATGCAGCTTCAGAACGCATTTCATACGAGTTACGAAAAAGGCATCCAGGAAGGATTGAAACGGGCCGGAGCAGCAGCGGCTGCCGCAGAGGTCAAGCCTCTGCCTGAAACCGAGCCGGACGAACCGGAAGTCATGCACACCGAAGTCAAGCCTCTGCCTGAGACGGAGCCGGAGACAGGACCGGAGTCCGGCACAGGAGCCGCTCAACAAGATCTGGCCCCGAGCTATCAGGACATCGTGCACAACTTCGCTCAGACCGGCCCCTACGTGGCGAGCGACTTCAACCCCCTGGAAGACCTGAAGTGGCGGGATCTGGAGACGGTCTACGGAATGGGAGTCCTTTCCATCAAAGATTTCTCCGAGGCGGTGACAGCCAGACAGGAGGCTGAGGCCGTTGCTCCGCAGAGCCCCGATACCGCCAGTGCCCAACCTGATACAGAACAGCGGACCACCAGCTCCCGGATCCAGATGTACGAGGAGACCACCATCTTCTCGGAATCGAGTATGGATTTGACCGGCTCCAGCGACTCCCTGACGCCCCTGCCCCCGGAAGCCTACCAGTCGGCCCCCAGCCCCATCGAAAGCCCGGCGCCGGGCGCGGCCCTGCCCGAAGATCAGATCCCGGACTTCGACCAGCTCGACATCTTCGAGGACATCGAGGAGCTCGAGCAGCTGGGCAAGATAGAGGTACCGGAGGACCTCCTGGCGGATGTGCCCATCGACGAGGTGCAGCGACAGAAAGCCCAGCCGGCAATGGCCGGGGAGGCCAGCCAGGAGCCTTCCGGTGAAGAGCTTCGCGAGCTTCTGCGCAACCGGATAAAACAGGCCAGCGAGCAGGCTATCGAGCAGCAGGTGCGCACCCCTCCGGCGCCGGGAAGCGAGGAAGGCAAAGCCGCCCCCGGTCTGACCAAGAAGTTCGTCGGCGGCAAGGCCCAGCACAACGAGCAGCCCAATATCAGCCAGAGCGGCTTGCCCGCCATGCGGGCGGTCCCCCCGGAAATTCGCAAGCACTGCCAGATCCTCGGTATCAGAGAGGAGGGTCTCACCCGGGAAATCGTCATGGAGGCGTGGAAGAAAGAGATCACCAGCCCCGGCGTACACCCCGACCAGGGCGGTGACACCGAGCTGGCTGTCTATCTCAATACTGCCAAAGATGCCCTGCTGCGCTTTATCGAAGACTCGGGTCCCAAGCTCGGCAAGAAATTCGGAGCCCAGAGCAGCAAAGAAATGTCTAGCAGATTTACCGGTAAGAAAAAGCAAGAGAGCTGATTCTTGCTATAGTAAACCGGTCAGAGGGTACGTCGATGGCTAAGAATGTGGTCGCTATCGTCGGCCGCCCGAACGTCGGCAAGTCGACATTTTTCAATCGCTGTGTTGGCGCGCGCCATGCCATAGTCGACGACACTCCGGGGGTCACGAGAGACCGAATATATCGAGAAACAGACTGGGCGGGCCGCGAGTTCGTCCTGGTCGACACTGGCGGGATCATCACCGAGAGCCAGGAGCCCATGGCCGCCCAGGTGGTGGATCAGGTGCAAATGGCAATCGACGAGGCCGATGTCATTGTTTTCATGGTGGATGGCAAGCAGGGACCGACAGGCGGTGACGAGGACGTCGCCAATCTTCTGCGGCGCAGCCGCAAGCCGGTTATCGTGGCGGTCAACAAAGTCGACACCCCCCATGAAGAGATAAATGTGCCGGAGTTTTTCTCCCTCGGTCTCGGTCAGCCCTATGGGCTCTCCGCCATGCGCGGCACCGGCGGCGTCGGCGACCTGCTCGATCTGATCGTGGAGAATTTTCCGCTTAACGAGAGGCAGGACCGAGAAGGCTCCGAATCTGAATCCGAGTCCGAGTTCGACCCTTCCACAGCACCACTTTCAATAGCGATCGTTGGCAAACCGAATGTCGGCAAGAGCTCGATTCTCAATGTCATACTCGGCACGGACAGGAGCATAGTCTCTTCCGAGCCCGGCACTACCCGCGATGCTATCGACACGACCATGAAATACCACGGCCGTGAGATCACGCTCATCGATACCGCCGGGATCAGGCGCAAGTCGAGAGTCGATTACGGCATCGAGGCATTCTCGGTGGTCCGCTCGCTGAAAGCAATTTCGCGAGCCGATGTGGTTGTTCTGGTGCTCGACGCCAGGGAGAAGATAACCGACCAGGACAAAAAAATCGCCAACAAGATTGAAGAGGCCGGGCGAGCCGTGGTGGTGGTTATGAACAAGTGGGATCTTTTCGAGGACCGCTCGTCATCAATAATGAACGAGATGATCGAAGAGGTCCACCGCGAGCTCCGTCATATCGACTATGCGCCGATCCTTTTCACCAGCGCGACCAGCAAGACGAGAATTCCGAAGATTCTGGAAACGGCTCTCTCAGCCTATGAAGAAACACACAAACGGGTGAGTACCAGCCTGGTCAACCAGATCGTAAACGAAAGCGTAGCCCTGACGCCTCCGCCTTCAGGCAAGCGCGGCAAGCGCCTCAAGATCTTCTACTCCACCCAGGTCTCTACCGCTCCTCCGACCTTCGTTCTTTTCGTCAACGACGAGCGGCTCATGCAGGACAATTACACTGCTTACCTCGAGCGCAAGCTGCGAGAGGCTTTCGGCTTCGCGGGCACGCCGGTGCGAATCACCGCCCGACCGAAGAAGAAGGGCGACCGCGGCTTCAAATAGGAGACGAGTGTGGACACGACTGCGATGGCATCGGCTCTGGGCATAATCTTCGCCGGCTACATCCTCGGCTCGATCCCGACCGGCTACTGGGTAAGCAAAGCCGCCAGGGGAATTGACATCCGCCAGGTCGGGAGCGGCTCCACCGGAGCCACCAATGTCCTGCGCGCCGTGGGCAAGAAAGAAGCGCTTCTCGTCCTGGTTGTGGACATCCTGAAAGGCTATCTGCCTGTTCTCGCAGCCTTTCAAATCGAGCAGCAGAACCAGGCGCCCTGGCATTTTCCGGTACTGTATCTGGTGGCAGTGATCGTGGCCTCCGCCACCATCGTCGGCCACAGCAAATCGGTGTTCTTGAATTTCACCGGCGGCAAGTCGGCCGCCACCGGGCTGGGAACCCTGCTCGCTCTCGATCCGGCCGCCGCTCTCATGACCCTTGCGACCTGGCTTCTGGTCCTCTTCGTTTCGAGGATAGTGTCCCTGGCATCGATCGCGGCGGCCCTGGCCTGCCCGCTATCGATGCTGGTGGTGAAAGCACCGCCGGCGATCCTGGCCTATTCGATATTAGCTTTCCTTTACGTTACCATCCGGCACAAATCGAATATCCGCAGACTCTTGAAAGGAGAAGAGCCGAAAATCGGAGCGAAGACCAAAGAGGAGCAAACCGGGTGAGAGCATCAGCTAAAGCGAATCTGATCTTGATTCTGATCTTGATTCTGATATTGATATCCGGCCAGAACGCCCGGGCCCAGGCTACATCCGCCCAACCGGAATCCAGAGCCCGCGCCGTGGCGGCCGCGGAGTTCATCAAGAACGCACCGGCCACGCCGACCCCGCCCACCCCCTCCGAAGCCGAGAGCATAGCGGTCTACGAGAAATGCAACCGGGCGGTGGTCAATATCGCTCCGGCATCCACCGCCGAAGAGGTCTCCCTGGACGTGCCGCCGGCAAGCGAGGAAGGCAACGGCTCGGGAACGATTATCACCAGGGACGGTTATCTGATCACCAACCACCATGTCCTGGGCACCGCCGAAGCCGCCAGGGTCCTGCTTCACGATGGCTCCAGCTATATAGCCAGAGTAGTGGGCACCGACCCGAATAACGACATCGCCGTCCTCAAGATGGAAGCTCCGGATAATCGTCATTTCAGCTTCATATCTTTCGGGGACTCCTCCTCCCTGCAGGTCGGCCGCCGGGTCTATGCCATAGGCAATCCCTTCGGTCTCGAGCGCACCATGACCGCCGGCATAGTCTCCAGTCTCGGTCGAACCCTCACCACCCCCAGCCGTCGTGTGATCAAGGGGGTTATCCAGACCGACGCCGCCATCAATCCTGGCAATTCGGGCGGACCCCTGCTCGACTCCGCCGGCAAGCTGATTGGAATCAACACCGCCATCCTCTCGCGCCTCGGCCAGCTCGGCCAGTCCTCCGGCGTCGGTCTGGCCATTCCGGCTAATAAAATCAAGTCGATCGTTCCGGATCTGATCGATCATCATCGGGTTCTCAGACCCGAAACGGGAATCATGCAACTCTGGCAGGTCCAGCTGCACCCCAACGATTTCGGCTTGATGGTCTACCAGATCGAGCCCGGCAGCCCGGCAGCCCGGGCCAATATCATGGTGCCCAGGGTGGAGCCGGCCCTGGTCAAATGGGGTAACGCTTATATGCGCGTGGGAGTGAGACAGCCCGGAGACATAATCACCCATGTTGACAACTTCAGGGTACAGACCCCGGACGATTTCTTCTCTTATATTGAGAAGATGAAACCTAATCAAGTGGTTACACTGACTATTGTCCGGGGTCAGAGTTTCGTAAAAATTCCAGTAAAATTAACAGTCACGGGAAGCAAATAGTATGGAAGGAAGGAGCACGACGTCATTGGCTAAGATCCTCGTTATTGACGATGACCAGGCGATTGCCGAGCTCGTCAAGATCAACCTTGAGCTCCTTGGCCATATGGTTGAAACAGCCAGTGACGGCATCAAGGGACTGGCTCTGGCCCAGCAGACCGGCCCGGACCTCATCGTCCTCGATGTGATGATGCCCGATCTCGATGGCTTCACGGTTTGCCAGCGCTTGAGACAGAATCCCGCCACCCATCCCATCCCGATCCTCATGCTCACCGCGCTGGGCATGACCAAGGACAAGGTCACCGGTTTCGATTCCGGAGCCGACGACTATCTGGTCAAACCCTTCGAGATTCCCGAACTGCAAGTCCGGGTGCGGGCGCTCCTGCGCCGGGCCGGGTCGGTGCCGCATTCGGCGACCCTGCCCGAGATTCTCACCGCAGGTGAGATCACCTTAATCCCGGAGAATCTCCAGGCCAAAGTCACTGACCGGATCGTGAAGCTGACGCCCACCGAATTCGAGATCCTCCACTGCCTGATGCAGCACCATGGTCAAACCGTCAGCACCGGCAAGCTCCTGGAGGAAGTCTGGGGCTATTCGCCGGACGACGACGTGGACACAATCCGGGTGCATATCCGCCATCTGCGCACCAGGCTCGAGACCGCCGAGCGCAAGTATATTAAAACCGTCTATGGTGGCGGCTATCAGCTCATACCCGAAGGTTTCGCCAAAGCCGGGAAAGCCTGACAGGGACCCGAGAAAAGAATCTCCGCCAGCCCCTTAGAGAGAATTTATCGAACCGAAAAATATAGGCGGGCTGAATATTTCGGTCGCCGCCCCTGCCGAGGGACCCCACCCCCCCACAGGCTGGCTGTCTCCGACAAAATCCAGGGAAGTCCGGACGGTTCGCTATAAACGTTTTAGGTTAAGAGAAACCACTGTCCGTAGACATACTTGAAATCTAGCATTTATCATGTGTTGTCGCCTGTTGTCATCGTCGACAATCGGGCTGATACCAGTTTATCAGGAGAAGCATCTTGCTATTCAACAGCCTTCAGTACCTGATCTTCCTGCCTACGGTGTTCGTGCTCTACTGGGTGACACCGCACAAGCTCAGGGTACCGCTCCTGCTTCTGGCGAGCTATGTCTTCTACATGTCCTGGAAACCGGTCTATGGGCTTCTCATCCTCGGGCTCACCCTGGGCAACTTTCTCCTGGTGCCTATGATCGCCCGCTCGGTGGAGCGCAAGAAGCTCTGGCTCGGTCTGGTGATTGCCGCTAACCTGATCACTCTGGGCATCTTCAAATACGCTTATTTCGGCATGGGCATGATCCACGACGGTCTGGGCATGGCCGGCATCGACTGGAGCCAGCCCCACATCCATATAATCCTGCCCCTGGGAATCTCCTTTTTCGTCTTCGAGTTCATCCACTATGCCATGGAAGTCTACCGGGGCAAGCCTCTTGTCAAAGACTTCAGCAAGTTCGCCCTCTTCGCTTCTTTCTTCCCCACCCAGATAGCCGGCCCCATCAAGCGCTATCAGGACTTCATCCCGCAGCTCGATATCAAGGCCAAGTTCAAATGGGATTATCTCGATGAAGGCATGCAGCTCATCCTCATGGGACTGGCCAAGAAAGTGCTCCTGGCCGACAATCTCGCCCTGGTGGTGCAAGCCGGTTACGCCCATCCCGAGAACTTCACTTCTCTCGATCTCTGGCTGTGCACCTATGCTTTCGCATTCCAGATCTTCTTCGACTTCGCCGGCTACACCGATATAGCCCGGGGCTCGGCAATGCTCTTCGGATACAAGGTGCCGATCAACTTCAACCTTCCTTATATAGCGTCGAACGTCGCCGACTTCTGGCACCGCTGGCACATCAGCCTCTCCACCTGGTTGCGCGATTATCTCTTCATTCCTCTGGGAGGCTCCCGTGGCGGCACCCTGCTGACCTACCGGAACCTCTTCATCACCATGGCTCTGGGTGGTCTCTGGCACGGAGCCGCCATGCACTTCCTGCTCTGGGGCGTCTACCAGGGTCTGATTCTCATAGCCCACAAAGAGTACCGGCGCTTGCTCGACTTCCTGAAAGTCTCCGAGAAGCTCGACAAGAGCAAGGTCTACCACTGGCTTTCGGTGGCTGCCACTTTCCACCTGGTCTGTATCGGCTGGGTCTTCTTCCGCGCCGATACCGGAGCCATCGCCTGGCAGATCCTGGCGAAGATGGCCATGGCCCCGGTGGATCTGTTCAGTATGAGCCTCAGCCAGCTCGAGGTTCTGAAGATCCGAGATCCGATCATCTTCCCATCCCTTCTCATTCTCTTGCCCCTCCTGATGCTCTCGCACCTGGTGGTCAACTGGCTGAACGACAAGAGCTTCTACCAGAAGCCGCCGTGGGCGGTGCAGGTCGGGGTCATGGTGGTGCTCATGTGCGTGCTCACCATCTTCTCGCCTGACAGCTCACCCAGGTTCATCTACTTCCAGTTCTAATGACTGAAACCAACCACAGATCGCAGGCGAAGCACATAGTGGCTAGCAGAACAATCGTAGCCATTGCTGTCTTCGCCAGCCTTTCTGTCGGTATGGGCGCCCTCTCTCTGGGCCGGCTGGCCCCCACCGACGTTCCCTATCCGACCTGGACATCCTGGGCAATCAAAGGATTCGAGAGCGAAAGCACCCTGCGCCCGGACATCGTTTTTCTCGGCTCCTCGCTTCTGGTCAACCCGATTGGCAATGTCGACGCCGATGAGCGCGGCGAAAACGTCGATGCCACCAGCCACCGGCGCAGCCTCTTTTTCGAGAAGCGATTCCGAGAGTTTACCGGCAAGAGCGTCTCCACCTACAATTTCGCCCTGCCTGGCGCCATGCCGTCCGACGCCTATCTGATCACCAGATTCCTCTTGAAAGAGCCCAAAGCCCCCCGGGTAATCGTTTACGGAGTCGCGCCCCGGGACCTCCTGGAGAACACCCTGCCTTCTCCCGCCGCCACGGATCCTTTCCGCTATCTCTCGAGACTGGGCGATTACTCCGGCGCCATCGACCGGATCGCTCCGGATTTCTTCACCAGGCTGGACTTCGAGATCGGGCGAGCGCTCTATACATACGGGATCAGGGAAGACTTGAAAACAGCCTCGGCAAGACTCTCTCGCGATCTCGTGGACACCGTCCTGCCGGTCAATCCGGAGCAGGAGTACAGCATCCACAAACGCATGCAGATCCTCCCGGAGTATCATCCTTACGAGATCCAGGCCAACGAGGCTTTTTTCCGGCCATCCGCCGGCACACCGGAAGCGTTCCGCGACAATAGCCAGGAGTACCGGGATCGCTACCGGAGGCTCAAGCTGGACGTCTACAGGAGCCAGCTGGCCTTTCTCAAAGATACGTTCATCATGGCACGAAAACGCCGGATCGAATGCGTCCTGGTCTCCATGCCGATCACCAGAGGCAACCGGGCGCTTCTCAGCCCGGAGTCGCTGAAAGCCTACCGGGACGGGATCGAGACGGTCTGCGCCGAGACCGGGGCAAGCCTGGTCGATATGGATCGAGACGAGGTCTTCAGCCAGGATGATTTCGCCGACGGGGTCCACCTGCGCTCTACCGGGGGCAAGAAATTTCTCGATCTCCTGGCCCGGAACCTGGCAGCCAACCAGACCGTGGTCGCGGCGATTCCTAGAAAGCCGGCTGTGGCTGAGCTAGAGGAGTCGCGCTTATGAAAAGCCCGAGTCCTTTCCTGGCAGCGCTGATCTGCTTTTTCGCTCTCAACGGCATCCTCGCTGCCGGCTCCTTCATTCACCTGGACAGGTACGACTTCCCATACCAGGGCTGGGCCTGGTGGCTGATGCAAGATCTCAAGAAAGACCAGGAAGCCCACAATGTCGCTTTCCTCGGCTCATCCCTAACCGTCAGCGCCCTGAACAGCGCCGACGCCACCAGATACGGTGAGACACTCGACCTCGTCGAGTACCACCGCGTTCGCTATCTCGACGAAAAGCTCGAGCAATCTTTCGGCGGTAGATTCTCCACTTTCAACCTGTCCGGTCCCGGACAGATGCCCTCCGACGCTTACCTGACCATCAAGGCCTGCGTGGAGGGCGGCCACAAGCCCGATGTGATCATCTACGGAATCGCGCCCCGGGACTTCATCGACAGCGAGCTGGCCAGCCCGGCCGACACCGAGCCCTTTCGCTTCCTGAGCCGTCTGGTTGATATAGACGACCAGGCCGACAGGCTATACAGGAGCCCGCTCAGCCGCATCAACAGGGCTCTGGAGCGAAACATCTATCTCTACCGCAATGCCGTGGACATGCAAATGCTCGCCGGCAACACCTGGACCAGCGCCGTCACCGGGCTCCTGCCCGAGCCGCCCGGTGCCAGGCCCTTCACTTACTGGGACCGCAAAAAGCTGCTTCCGGATTACAAGAAAGGCGAATTCCACCAGAAAGCGAGTCTCTGCGTTCCCCAGGATCTCTCCAAGCCCAACGAGTACCTGGACAACTCCAGAGAATATGTCGAGCGTTATCGCAGACCGGATCCGGTGGCATTCGACACCCAGATGCATTTCCTCGATGAGCTCGCCGCCTACACCCGCGCCAACGGTATCGCCCTGGTGGTGGTCAATATGCCGATCACGAAAGACAATCTCGCCCTTCTCAAAGACCAGCACTACCGGAAATACCAGGCCGCCCTCTCGGCATTCGCGGCATCCTCGGGCGCGACCTTTTTCGATCTCAACGATCAAGACAAGTTCTACAAGGAAGAGCATTTCCATGACGGCGTCCACATGAACGCCCGGGGCGGTATCAAGTTCGTCGACGAGCTGGTGGCGCTCCTTGCCGAAAGGCAGGAGACCAGAGGCAGACTGGAAGAATCCGGGGAAAGCTTGATGAAGAAAGCGATTGCCCAGAAGAGAAGCAAACCCGGAGCGATGTGAGCACCATGAAAGTGACGGACAGCAGAAAGAAAATGATCGGCAGCCGCACCCTGGCGGCCCTGCTGCTTTTCGTCATTGTCAACCTGATCGTGGTCGGCATGCTGCCCCGGACCGCCAGGCAATTGACCGCCGCCGAGCTCAAGGCCAGCCCCAACGAGAAACGCCAGGAAGGCCACTGGATCTGGTGGGTGGCGCGCAACTACCTGGTCGATCATCCCGACGCCGATATAGCCATTCTGGGAAGCTCCCAGATGTCCGCCGCCCTTTATTCGGCTGAGCCGCTCTATCTCAAGAAAGCGGTGGACTGTGTCACCGACAAGGAAAGCGAGCTTCTCTCGGACCGCCTCTCGGAGAGGCTCGGGGTCAAACCGTCTACCTATATTTTCGCCATGGGCGGTGCCATGGCATCCGATCACTATATGCTCGCCAGGGCACTGTTCACCAGAGAGCACAAGCCGAAACTGGTGATCGTCGGGGTCAATCCCCGGGACTTCATAGACAATATGGTGCCTTCGATCAATGCCACCGAGCCTTTCAATTTCCTCCTTCCCTATGTCGACCTCGACGATATGAGTCGCTACGCATTTCCGGACGCCATCGCCTGGCTGGACTGGAAGCTCAACGAGACCCTGCCCGTAGCCCTGGCGGGCAAGACCTTCAAAGAGACCCTGCCTGCCCTCACCGAGGGCGCCGCCGACCTGGTGGCAACCAATATTCTGAAGACCGACACCAGAGCCGCCGGCAAACAAGCGGAGACAGCAGTGGCTGCGAGCGGCCGGGTGGACGTGCTCAACGCGATCTACGGCAAAGAGTCCGAGGTGAAGCCAGGAGTCTGGGTAATCCCGCCCGAGTCCCTCAAATCTTTCGTCAACAATCAGCACGAGTACGAGAAGCGCTACAAGAATCCGGCTCCGGCGATTTATCAAAACCAGAAAGCCTTCTTCAAAGCTTTCCTTTCATACTGCAAGAAGGAGAGTATCGAGGTAATGGTGGTCGGTATGCCCAGCCTCTGGCCTAACCGGGCTCTCCTGCCCGACTCTTTCTGGACCGAGTTCAAATCGTCCCTCCAGGCGATGTGCACCGATACCGGTGCCACCTGGGTCGACCTCTTCGGAGACGACCGCTTCAACAACCGGGACTACCTCGACACGGTACATATGAACATGAAAGGCGGCGAGAAGCTCGTCTCGGTGCTGGTCGACCATATCGCCGGCAGCCCCGCTCTTGCCGACGCGCTCACCCGGCCGTCCGATATAGCCGGCAAGTCTCCCGGCCGGGCCGGGTCCTGGCAATAAGAGGTGGCGATGATCGCCGAAAGCGCCGCACCGGAGGATATCTCCATCCAGACAGAAAAGGGGAGTCCCTCGACCTCCGGTCGATTCTCTATTTTCACGGTTACAATGATCCTTTTGTGTGCTGCGGCGCCGGCGCTCAATATCGCCTGGATAACCGCCACCGTGGGCACAGACAATGTCTCGAACGACTATTTGAGCTATGCTCATCTCATCGATTCGATTCTCAACGGCACCTATAATCTGGCCAGCCTGGTACCCGATACCTTCTATCGCGGGCATGCCACCACTCTCCCTTTCCTCGCTCACCTGGCCAGCGCCCGCTGGTTTCACGGCAGTGTCATGCCCGAGCTCTATCTCGGTCTCCTTCTCGGAGCCCTGAGGCTCGCCCTCTGGTTCGACGCCTGCCGGGCCTGTGCCGCCAGAGGTAGCAGTCACAGGAACGGGGACGGGCAGCCCCTGTTCCTTTTGCCGATCATGGCTCTTCTGGTCTTCTCCTGCTCCCAGATCTCTCTTTATACCTATTCCGGCGCCACCCTGCCCATCGGTCTCAGCCTCTTCGGACAGGCCCTGGCGATCTGGGGGCTCGCCCGGCTGGGAACCGGCAATGCTGGCGTAGCCGTGGCTGCCACCGGCGGTCTCATCTCGGCATACTCCTGGGGCAACGGACCGATCACCTGGTTGATCATCGTGGTCTATTATCTGGCAGCGGCTTTCGGCAGCAAGCGTTTCCATCCGGGGCGGTTCGCCGCCATCCTGATCGGCGGGGCAATTGCAGCGATACCGTATGTGATGTCACTCTTCACAGCCTCCGGCAGCACCGGCGCCATCGATCCCGCCAAGACATTATTGAGCTTCTTCAACACCCGGGTTATCGTAGAGCTCCTGGGCTGGGCATTCGCCAGGGATATAGCCACCCACACCGACCACTTGCGTGCCGCGAGCTTTGCCGGTATCGGAGGTCTGGTCCTGGGCGGGCTGGGACTAGCCATCGCCTTCGCCCGCTACCGCAAATCCGCTTTCAGCCTTCTGGCTATTCCGCTGATTCTCATCTTCTCCGGCTTGCTCACAGTCTACCAGGTGAGCCTGGTGCGGGCTCTTCTGGCTCCCTGGTATGCGACCCTGGCGATTTCGTTCTGGGCAGGACTGGCCGCCCTGGCCGCTTTCCTGATCACCGACCGGACCCGGACCGGCAAGCCGCTCCTGATAGCCAGCCGGATCTGGTCAGCGGTTTTCCTGGTCTTTCTCGGAGGGATTTATTTCAGCTCCAATACGACTTTCGAAGACAAGACCTATATGCTCAACGCCAGGGCACCGGTATCGGTATCATCTCTGGCCCGGGCCCGGAGCGCCCCGACCTATGCCGACCAGTATGTGTTTCTCTGGACTCCCGGCGCTCCTTCGCTTCTGCAGAAGCTCTCGGCCATGCTCGAGCGCCACGCCCTCATCCCCTTCGGTCCGGAGCAAACCACCTGGTTGCAGGGCGACTTTCTTTTCGACGCAGTCAGAGTAAGCGGCGCCGGTGACGCTCCGATTCCGTATTTCACAGACGACGCCAGAGCCGCAGGCAAGTCCGTGCCTTTCTGGGACTATCACCTTCTCGATCTGGTGCTACCGCCCCGCAACAAGATCTCCTGGACGGTAACGGTGCCCGCGGAGGCGACCTCCTGCTTTTTCGAGACTGATATTCTGGCTACTCCGGCTACAGGAAATAAAGCTTTCAAGATTCTGGTAAACGGCGAGGAAGCTCGCGATACCGGAGTAGACCTGGTCTCATTTCGAGGGCGGCAGGTCACCATCGACCTGGATTTCGAGAACGGCGTCAGGGGCGAGGCGCCGGTGATCCTCAGCAAGCCCCGGCTGATCCTCAAGACCTCCGGTCCGGCTGCAAGAGAAAGCGAGTGGTTGCCTGAGAATACCGAGTTCGGCGGAAGCGACCCGTCGCCGCCCCTGGTGTCGGCCCTGCCCCTGGATAAGGGCTGGAGCTCCGACAGGGGCGCCATCACGCAGACCGAGGGCAGCCTGCGCTTGCTGGGACCGGCAGAATACAAACATCCTCTCCTCGACACTCCCCCTGCCGGCGAGCTCGGCTGCCTGCTCGTGGAGCTCCGGGCTCCTTCTTCCATGAACAACCGCCTGGTGGTGGTCGAACTCGAGACAGAAGATGGAGTCCGGCCTGATCGGGAATTCAACCTGCCTTTTCTGGGTAGCGAGGACTTCCATATCTACCGATACGATCTGAAGCTCCTGGGACTGGAGCGCCAGGTCAAGCTTCGCTCGCTCTCTCTCAAGACCCTCGACCCCGGCTCTGATATCACGATCAGGCGGCTGGGCTTCACCGGCAAATAGAGCGGCGCCCGGACTCAGTGTTTCTTGCGTCTGGCTCGCTTCTTGCCCGATTTGCTCTCCGGCTTCCCGTCGGCTTTGCTTGCCTCATCGGCCTCGCTCTGTTTGCTCGGTCCGGGTCCTGCCGCAGGCACAGGGAGATCCTTGTACTCGACCTTGTGCTCCCTGAGATAGAATTTGCCGACTATGGGCAGACGCTGATGTCCGTAACCAGTGGCTATCCAGCGTGAGTCCACGCCCACCAGATTGTTGGCCAGGGCATAATCGAAAGGCACACGATTGAGATAGAGATCGCCTGGACCGAGGTAATAATTCGGCTGCATGCCGAATCCAGCCCGGGTATCCTCGAGTTTGGCAGCCTTCAGGAAACTCTCATATGTCCCCGTATATGGTGTCGCATTCAGATTGGCGCTCACCAGCACCGGCCCTTCGAGCCTGGCGATCTCTTCGCCCAGGGCTGACAGGAAGTTGCTCCGTTTCTCCATATCAGCCGCCCCTGCCACTTCCGGAGAGCGGAAAACGACGATCCTTACCCAACCGAAATCGAACTTGACCGTGCTGAAGAGCACCGGGATCTTGTCGGGACCAACCGGTCTGGTGAAAGCATTGAGCACCGGGACCTTGGCATAGATACCCAGTCCATAGCCGTCGGCGCGGGGCTCGACTTTGCGATACTGATAGTAAGCGAGTTTGGGCTGCTCGTTGAAGGTCACCATCTCCGGGGACTTGATCCCGCTTATCGTGAAAATCTCAGGGTTCTCTGCGGAGACAAGCGAGATGACCGCATCCAGCGGAAAGGCCTGATCGCCATTCTCGATTTGAAGCACCTTGAAGGAGAAGACCATGGCATCCTTGTCCGCCGACTTGTCCTTGCTCATGAATACCGGCGCCACCGAAGCAAGATTGATCAGGGCGAAGATCATGCTCACCGCCGCGAGCGGTCGCCACGGCAAGCTGAAGAGAGGCGGGATCACGGTAATCATCAAGATCCAGGCGCACTGCGCGCGGAAGTTGGCACACTGCTCGCAGATATAGCCGAGATCACCCTGGCGGACCGAGCCGGACATCATACCGGCAATGGTGACGGCTATTACGATCAGAGCTACGAAAGCGCATGTCAGGGAAATGTCGAAAGCGATTCGAGAGCCCCGGGACTTCTTCCTGGGAGCAGCCTTTTTCTCCGGCTCCGCCGGGAGAGTCTCCTTTCCTTCAGCCGGAAGATTATCCGGTTGCGTTTCCATGCGATTAAGACCTCCTTACCTCAAAGAATTATGCCCTTATTAGGACCCCCTAATCCACCGATCTAAATTAAGGTAAAAGCCTGTCCATGAGATAGCGCATGTCCTCGCGATACCAGCGCTGGCTCAGGAAGCGGTCGCCGCCCGGAGGCCACCAGGGCTCCTCTCCGAACACATCCTCATCGAGGTCCCGGCAATACTGCTTGTAAAGCCCGCGCACACGCTCGACATCCTTTTTCTCGGCAAACAAGACGAGCATATAGAGCCGGGGAAGGAAACTGTCATCGTGCTTTTCGATGGACTCCTCGAGAATCGCCATGCATTCTTCGCGGCGCCCGGACAGCGCCAGCCATCGAGCTCTCTCGATGGCCAGCCGGAGGGACTGGGGATAATATTCCTGAGCCCTGGCTATGGACTCGAGCGCCCCTTCCCGATCCCCGGCGCCCCAGAGAGCTTCGGCGCGAGCCTGCCAGACACCACTGGCGGCACTACCTCTCTCGAAAAGCGCCCGGTGCACGAGGGAGAGGGACATTGGCGCAAGCCTCATCCGCTCGGCGATTGCGAATGAATTCCTGGCGTCCGATATATTTTCGGTCTTGGAAGCGAGATGATAGTTCTTGAGCATCTCGAGATAGAAGCCCGTTGAAAAACCCAGATCGAGCAGTACATATAAGAGAAACACGGCTCCTAGAAGTCGCACCATCTCCTCGCCCCGGACTATCTTGCTTGCCAGGCGCTTTTCCAGACGCTTGTTGATCGCCACATCCGGACGCGCTTTCTGAACTCTCTCGACAAAATCCTTGAGCCCTACCAGATCCACAGCCCCCACCGGCAACCGGGCGAGAATCGGACAAACTCGCTTGCGCTGGGAAGCCGGACCGGATGCGGCATCGGTGCGCACCATGAGGTTGCCCCAGAATGAAAGCTCAAGCGACTCGATGGCATCCAGACGGATCCGCCGGCGGCCCAGCCAGAAAGCACTATCAGCGGTGACTTCCTGATCTTGCTCGAGGTCTTGCTCGAGGTCTTGCTCGAGATCCAGCCAGGTCCGATAACAGATCGCCGGGGTGCCGCCTTTGAGCCACTGGCAGAGACCGGTAGCCGTATCCGATTCGAGAGCGAGGAGTAGCAGATGAGCGACACCGAGAATCAGGAGAATTATCGGCAACCCGAACCAGGAGAGGTTGAGGGAGAACCAGGAGCTGTCTACGAAGAAGTAGATGAAGACCACCGCGAAAAGCGCATAGGCGGTCCGGACAAGAGCGTAGGCGCGGTGCGAGATGCTGGTGCCGATCATTGTCACTAGACTATAAAATTGGGGCATATCAGTACTAAGCATAGTACAAAGACTATCTGACTAGAAAATACGGCGACTAGATATGGCGTTAATCAAGAAAGAAATCGGTGAGCTTCTGGTCGACAACGGACTGATAACCGCCGACGAACTGAAAGTAGTGCAACAGGAGAGGCTCAAGACCGGCGAGCCTATAAGCCTCATCCTCGCCCGCCTGGGACTGGCCAACGAGAAGCACTTGAAAAATGCCCTGGAGCTTCAGTTCGGGGTCAACTATGTTTCCCTGAGCAAAGCCGCCCCGGAAGGAGTTTGCCTCGAGCTTCTCCCTGAAAAAGTGATGCGACAGCATCAGGTGGTTCCCATCAAGCAAGAGGAGAACAAACTGGTGGTGGCCATGGTCAACCCCAACAATCTGCTTGCTCTGGACGACATCAAATACAGGCTCCGGGGCGTCCAGATCCAGCCCACGGTCTGCACCGAGGACGACTTCCAGCATTTCATGGAGACTGTCTATGCCAGCCGTCAGGCGGAGCTCTCCGAAGAGCTGGAGGACAGGCAGGACGAGACTTTTATCGAATCGGAGGTGGACCTTTCGGAGGTCGCCATATACGAGGACTCGGAAGAAGACATCAACGATCTCGATCTCGCCCGCCAGGCCCAGGACGCTCCCATAGTGCAGCTCGCCAACCAGGTCCTGGCCAAAGCCATCAAGCGGCAGTGCTCCGATATCCATATCGAGCCCCAGGACCGTAATGTCATGGTTCGTTATCGCCTGGACGGCGTGCTTTTCGTGGATCGCACCCTGCCCAAGGCAATTCTGGCGGCCCTGGTCTCGCGTTACAAGATCATGGCCGACCTGGACATCGCCGAGCGCCGGCTGCCCCAGGACGGCCGGATCAGGGTGCGATTCTCAGGCAAGGACGTGGATTTCCGGGTTTCTACCATCCCCTCCAAGCATGGAGAGAAGGTAGTCATGAGACAACTGGACAAATCGAACACCAGCCTCGGGCTCGAAAATCTCGTCAGCGAAGAGGATGCCCTCAACATAATAAGGGAGATGATCTCGAGACCCTACGGGATCATCTTCGTCACCGGGCCGACGGGCTCCGGCAAGACCACCTCTCTCTACTCGGCCCTGGCCGAGCGGAACACCAGCGAGGTCAATATCTGTACCGCCGAGGATCCGATCGAATACGAGATGGGCGGCATCACCCAGGTGCAGGTCCTGCGCGAGAAAGGTCTCGATTTCGCCCGGATTCTCAGACACTTTCTGCGTCAGGATCCGGACATAATACTGGTCGGAGAGACACGGGACCGTGAGACCGCCAAGATCGCCGTCGAGGCAGCGCTAACCGGACACCTTGTCTTCACCACCCTGCACACCAATGACGCTCCCGGCGCAATCACCAGGCTCGCCGAGATGGACGTGGATCCTTACCTGGTAGCTTCAGCCACTATCGGTGTAATCGCCCAGAGACTGGTGCGGCGCATATGCCCGGAATGCGCCGAGGATTACACGCCGGATCAGAGCACCCTGGTCTATCTCGGTCTCATGGACAAGAGCCAGGAGAGACTGGCAGACTCCATAGTCGCGTACTACAAGCTCAAACTGGGTCGGGACGGCAAGCCGATCTTCAAGCGCGGCAGAGGTTGCGACAATTGCAACGGCACCGGCTACAAGAACCGGATCGGCGTTTTCGAGATCATGAAGATGAACGACGAGATCCGGGAGCTCGTATCCAAAGGCGCTCCCACGGCCATGATCCGGCTGGCCGCCAAGCAATCGGGCATGATCCCCCTGAAAGACTACAGCCTCCGCCTGGTCGGTCAGGGGCTGACCACCGCCGAAGAGGTGGTGCGGGTCACCCTCGCCGATGTCTCCGGGGAAGACAAGCTCTGCAGCCGCTGCCGCAATCCGATAAGCGACGATTTCATCAAATGCCCCTTCTGCCAGCACGAGCTCAAGGTCTCCTGCCGCCGATGCGGCACTCTCCAGCAGGAAAGCTGGGCCAGTTGCCCGAAATGCGGACTGACCCGGGAGGAATCCGACTCCCAGGCCTGCTGCCATGGTTGCGGAGCGGAAGTCCAGGGAGACTGGCACGAATGCCCCTATTGCCTGACCGACAAGAATTACCGAGCCCCGAAGCAGTCAAAGGAGCCGGAGACGTCATCCAGCTCAAGCAACAAGAAATCAGGCAAACGCAAGCGAAAATAGGAGGAAGGCAGCGATATGGACCTGGAATTGCAAGAGCTCATGCAGCTGGTGCTGGACAGGGCCGCCTCCGATCTGCACCTCAAGCCCGGACAGCCGCCAATCATCAGGGTATCCGGCGCCCTCACGAAGACCTCCCTGCCGCCCCTCAGCGATCGGGACGTTGAGCAGATCATCTTCTCGATCATCAACGAGGACCAGAAAGAGCATCTCGAGAGCAATTACGAGCTCGACTTCAGCTTCGGGGTGGAAGGGCTGGGACGCTTCCGCGCTAACGTATACCGTGACAGGGGAGCCTTCTCGGCAGCCTTCCGGGTGGTGAGCTCCCATATGCCTTCCATCGAGGAGCTCGGTCTGCCCCAGATCGTCCGGGATCTCACCGACCGTCCCCGGGGGTTGATTCTGGTGAGCGGGCCGACCGGCTCAGGCAAATCCACCACCCTCGCCTCCATGATCGATCATATAAACGAAAGCCGGGCCCTCCATATTCTGACGATCGAGGACCCCATCGAGTATCTCCACCATGACAAGAAATCGGTAATCAGCCAGAGAGAGCTGGGCAGCGATACGAAGAGCTTCAAGAACGCCCTGAAATCAGCCCTCCGCGAAGATCCGGACGTGATTCTGGTGGGCGAGATGAGGGACCTGGACACCATCTCCCTCGCTCTCACCGCCGCCGAGACCGGTCACCTGGTCCTCAGCACCGTTCACACCAGCTCCGCTCCCCAGAGCATCGACAGGATCATCGACGCATTTCCTCACGACCAGCAACAGCAGATCAGGATCATGCTGAGCAACAGCCTGGTGGCGGTGGTGGCTCAGACCCTCATGCCCAGACTGGAAGAGCTCGCCGGGGGAAGCCCGATCACCAAAGGTCGGATTCTCGCTGCCGAGATTCTCATAAACACACCGGCTATGGCCAATCTGATCAGAGAGGCGAAGACCGAGCAGATTTACTCTACCATGCAGATGGGCGCCCGACAGGGGATGCAGACCCTGGAGCAGGCTCTCTCCAATCTCGTCAAAGCAAGAGTCGTATCAATTGAAGAAGCCCTTTCGAAAACAAGCCGCCCGGAGGACCTGCGCCAGCTCACCGGACATGCCGCCCCGGCAGCCGGCGGCAGACCCGATGGCCCCCCGGACCGGAAGAGCATGTTCGGGAGATTCTGAGTCTAAATGGACTATGTGTACAGAGTGAAAGACGGTCAGGGCCGGGTTACCGAGTCGGTAGCCCGGGCCGAGTCGGCTTCCGTTCTGCGCACCCGCCTTACCGCCCGGGGCATGGATGTCATAGATATCAGGGAGAAAGGCGGGCTGTCAGGTCAGAATCTCAGCCGCGCCTGGGAAACCGTGGTGGACATGAGCACCCGGGTGACCCTCAAAGACATGGTGATTTTCTCCCGGCAGTTCTCGGCGATGATCAGCTCCGGAGTCGCTATGCTCAGGACCCTCTATATCATCGTGGACCAGTGCCCCAACCGCAAACTGCGCCGGGCGGTGGACGAGGTCCGCCTGGGGGTGGAGTCCGGTCTCTCGCTCTCTGACGCCATGGCAAAACAGAGCGCGATTTTCGACGATCTCTATATATCCATGGTGCGAGCCGGAGAAGCAGGCGGCATTCTTGCCGAGGTCCTCAAAAGACTGGCCGACTTTCTCGAGTACAAAGAGAAGCTCAATCAAAAAGTGCGCTCGGCCATGGTCTATCCCACGGTAGTACTGCTGGTGGCAGTGGGGGTCTTCTGGGCGATGCTCACTTTCGTCCTGCCGATCTTCGAAGGGCTTTTCCACAATATAGGCGGCGAGTTGCCGCCTTTCACCCAGATGCTCATCTCGCTCTCGTCCCTGGTTCGGTCGGTCTGGATGCTCTTATTCGGCATCGCCCTGGCGATCGGGATTTTCCTGCTGCGCCAGTACAACAAGACCGCCATCGGCCGCCTTCAAATCGACTCCATCAAGCTCAGCCTGCCCCTCTTCGGTCCCCTCATCCGCAAGGTCGCCATCGCACGATTCAGCCGCACATTCGGGACCCTGATCCGGGCGGGAGTGCCCATGCTAAACGCCCTCGAAGTGGTGCGGGCCACTGCCGGCAATGCCGTGCTCTCCCGAGCGGTGGAGAAGATCCATGAAGAGGTTCGCCAGGGCGGTACCATCTCGAAGCCCATGACCCGCGATTCGATCTTTCCGCCCATGGTGACACAGATGGTGGCAGTGGGAGAAGAGACCGGACGCCTGGACGACATGCTCGCCAAAGTCGCCGATTTCTACGACATGGAAGTGGAAAACTCGGTGGAGCAGCTCACCTCCCTCCTGGAGCCGGTCATGGTGGTGGCCATCGGCGGCATCGTCGGCTCGGTGGTGGTCGGCATGTACCTTCCGATCTTCACGGTAATCGATCAATTGCGCTAGATGCGGTTCCTCCCATTGACGAACCCTCCTGACAACCCTAGATTCTAGCTAGTGGATAGAGGAGCTTGATTGATGGCAGACAGGGCCACTGAAGCACAGACCCCGGCCGGGCAAGATCCCGGGAGCAATCTGGAGCATGCGGTCAGTGAAGGCTGGGGCAAATTCACCGGATTTCTCAAACGCGGCGCGCACAGAGCCGGCGACCTGATCGAGTCCGGGGTTGAGAGAGCGCGACAGATCGATACCGGAGAGCTTGCCGAGAAAGGCAAGGGCGTCGCCACCGAAGGTCTCAACGTCATCCGGGGTGAATCGGGCACAAAGGCCGATGGCGTCTCGGACGAAATCGTCAGATGGGTTCCCCAGGCTCAGATTCTTCGCCGGGGAGCGGAAGCCCTCAAGCAGTCCGGAGCCGAGCGTAAAGTCCTGGGCGACGGCCAGGGCGAGGTAACCGCCAGGCCTTTCATAGAAGCCGGTACAGACGCTCTTCCGAATCCTAATAGTGCCGGCAGGATCATGGACGTGGTCCGCAGAAGCGAAGGCGGGAGCGGCGTCGTGGCAAGCGGCAACACTCCGGAGCTCGGCGGTGTCACCATCATCGATCCTGATGCTGGAGCTGAAACAATCAGTAATGCCGGTCGCAAGCTGCGCGGCTTTCTGCGCGGTCTTACAGGAGGCGATCAGACAGTCAAGAAATGATAGACAGCATTGCTAATAGTAGCCCTGGCTGTTAACCTTTTAGATATTCCAGCTGGAGTAAGCTATGAAAGTCCTGGTGATAGGCGGAACCGGATTCATCGGTTCGCACGTAGTCAAGAACCTTATCGAAAACGATCACGACACCTCTGTCCTGCACCGGGGGCGGTCTCAAGCCGAATTACCCGAAGGCGCGCGGTCCGTGGTGGGAGACCGCTCCCTCACCAGAGACCTGAACCGGGTGCTAAAAGAGGCGGCACCGGATGTGATCGTGGACATGATCCCGCGCACCGCGCAGGAATCCTGGTCTCTCATCAATGCTGCCCGGGGCAACGTCCGGCGCGTGGTTCTGGTCTCCAGCATCGACGTTTATCGCGCTTATAACCGCCTGCGCAAAGTCGAGCCCGGCACGCCGGATCCGACGCCCCTCAAGGAAGACGCGCCCCTGCGCGAAGTGCTCTTTCCATATCGAGGCAATGCGGTAGACGCTCTGCACCTGAGCTATATGTACGAAAAGATCCTGGTGGAGCGCCTGGCCGAGAGCGAGAAGACCATGCCTTCGACGATCTTGCGGTTGCCGGTGGTCTTCGGTCCCAACGATCCCCAGACCCGAATCTATGATTATCTGAGACGCATGATGGACAAGCGGCCCTTCCTGCTGGTGGGCACGCGCCAGTCCCAGTGGCGCGTCACCCGGGGCTATGTGGTGGATGTCGCCCGGGCAGTGGCCATGGCGGCAGCCGATGAGAGCGAGGAAAGCCATGTCTTCAACGCCGGGGAGAAAGACCCGGTCAACGAGCGCGAATGGGTGGAGCTGATCAGCAGCGTCGCCGATTACAAGGGCGAGATCGTCACTGTCGACGATGAGGCTATGCCCGACCATATCAGACAGGATTACGACTGGTCCCAGGATCTCACCATCGACACCGGCAAGATCAGAGAGAAGCTTGGCTTTTCCGAGACGGTGGAGCTGAAGCGGGCCCTGGAAGATACCATCGCCTGGCAGAGCAAGAACCCTCCTTCTGACAAGCTCGAGGAGCAGCTTGACTATGCCGCCGAAGATCAGGCAGCAGCAACGGCGAAACGCTACGCCAATATTCAGTAGATTAATCGGACGTTTTCCTCTAGTTTTTCTGAAACATGTTTGATAATCTGCGTTAAGGACATACAATAGGGATTGATCGGATTAACAAGAGAGAACCAGTGAGTAAGAGTTTGCAGACCAAGAGAGCAACTCAGGGACACAACAATAGCGGTCCCAGGGCCGAGGCATCGAAAGCACAAGACCAGATCCACGAGTGGCTGGCAAAATACTCCAAGACCAGAGACCCTGCTCTGCGGGATTCGATCATCCAGGCGGCTCTGCCCCTGGTCAAGCGAATCGCCTATGGTCTGGCTCGTCGCTCCACCGACCCGGTGGAAGATCTGATCCAGGTCGGCTCCATCGGTCTGATCAAAGCAGTCGATCAGTTCAAGCCCGACGCCGGCGCCAAGTTCCAGACTTATGCCACACACCTGATCACCGGCGAGATCCGTCACTATCTCCGGGACAAGACAGCGATGATCCGGGCTCCCCGCGAATTGCAAGAGCTCTCTTTCCGGATCAACAGGCTGGTGCAGAATCTCACCGCCCGTCTCGGCCGCGAGCCATCGGACGTGGAGATCGCCTCCGAACTCGAGATCCCGGTCAGCCGCGTCAACGAAGCTTACGAAGTAGATCGCCGTCGCACGCTGATCTCGCTTGATCAAGCGCTTTCCAACGATGCCGGCTCCGAGCAGTCTCTCATCGACACCCTGGTGGACGGTCGTTATCACAACAACCAGCTCGCCAAAGAAGACCGATTCATGCTTGCCGAAGCGATCAAGCAGCTCCGGGACGGTCTGCGCGAAGTGGTTCAGCTCACTTTCTACGAGGATCTCAGCCAGACCGAAGTGGCAAGACGCCTGGGAATCTCCCAGATGCAGGTCTCCAGGAGACTGAGAGCGGCCACTGCAGAGCTTCACAAGATCATCACCCAGAAGACTAAAAAAGGTCCCGGCCAGAAGGGAAGCTGATGAGCTCCGCGGTTGTCATAAGCGCGCGCGGTCTGACCAAGGACCGGGTGAGCAGCTTTCTGCGCAAGCGCGTCCGGGTGCTCAGCAGTCTCGATCTCGCTGTCACCAGGGGCGAGACCTACGGGCTTCTCGGTCCCAATGGAGCCGGCAAGACGACTACTCTCAAGATCCTTCTCGGCCTGCTTCGCCCTGACTCGGGTGAGGCGAGAGTCCTCGACGCGCCGGCCGGGCATCCCGCGGCCCTGCGGAAGATCGGCTTTCTGCCCGAAAACCCTTATTTCTACAGCCATCTCACTGCCATGGAATTTCTCGACTTTGTCGGTCAGCTCTTCGAGATGCCGGCGCCGGAACGAAAAACCAGAGCCGGCGAGCTTCTAGCCCGGGTAGGACTGAGCGAGTCCGCCGACAAGCAGATGGTGCGCTTCTCGAAAGGCATGCTCCAGCGCCTGGGCATCGCCCAGTCCCTGATCAATGATCCGAAAGTGCTTTTTCTCGACGAGCCCATGAGCGGTCTTGATCCCATCGGGCGCAAGGATGTCAGGCTGATTCTCCAGGAGCTCAAAGAAAAGGGGAAAACAATTTTCTTCAACTCCCACCTTCTCCCCGACGTCAACGAGATCTGCGATAGAGTGGGAGTAATGCACCGGGGCAGGCTGGTGAGCGAAGATAGGGTAGCCGACATATCGAGCCGCGGCGATTACCGCGATCTCGAGGAATATTTCCTTCAGCAGGTAGGGAGCGGCGGTCATGCCGAAGTTTGACGCTACCCGGGCCATAGCCGTCAACACATTCAGAGAAACCGTCAGGGACCGGGTTCTCTACGCCTTCCTGATATTCGCCTGTCTCATAACCGTGTCGGGCATTCTCCTCGGTTCGCTGTCTGTCGGTCAGGACATCAGGATAATCGAGGATATCGGGCTGGCGGTGATTGCTATTATCGGCGGTATCATAACCGTCTTCGCGGGCACCAACCTGGTCACCAAAGAGATCGAGCGCCGCACGGTCTATGTGATTTTCTCGAAACCGGTGACCAGCTGGCAATTCATCGCCGGCAAGTATCTCGGGCTTGCCATGTGCATTTTCGTGATGCTCTGTCTGATGGGGACTTTTCTAGTTCTTCTCGTCTGGATGGTGGACGGTACGCACCAGATACAGTTCCATCTTCCCTGGCTCGGCTCGGCTCTGGCCCTGGTCTATCTCGAATTGCTCTTCGTGCTCGCCATGGCCACTACCTTCTCGACCTTCTCGACGCCTATCATGAGCGTTATCTTCACACTCTCCCTCTGGTTTATCGGACATCTCACCGGCTCGCTCAAGGAGCTCTCGAGCATGTCCAGCAGCCCTCTGGTGGCAGATATTCTCAACGGTCTCTTCCTGGCCCTGCCAGACCTGGCAGGGCTCACTCGCGTCAGGGCCGAGCTCGCCTACGGACACGCTCCATCCCAGGAGTTCGTGCTCTTCCTTCTCTGCTACATAGCGGCCTATATACTATTGCTTCTGGGGATGGCAGCCATCGTCAACGAAAGAAGAGAGTTTCCCTAGTGGAGTTCCTGACAGATCCCGGATTGCTTACTGCCAGAGCGGTGCTTGCCGGTCTTATCGGGATCTGCGTGGGCAGTTTTCTGAATGTGGTGGCACTGCGCTCCCTGAAAGAGAGAAGCTGGATATGGCCTCCTTCGCACTGCCCGCAGTGCGAGCACGCCCTGGGATTCCCGGATCTGATTCCGATAATCTCTTTTTTCCTTCTCAAGGGCAGGTGCCGGTATTGCCAGAAACCCGTGGACTGGCACTATCCCCTGGTCGAGCTCGCCACCGGGCTTGCCTTCGTCCTCGTGCTCTATGGCTACGGCATCTCGATAGAGGGGCTGGCCATGCTGATTTTCGCCTGCACTCTCATCGCCACGACAATTACCGACTTCAAAGAGAAAATCATCCCCCACGACATCACTTATATATCGATGACTCTCGGGATAATCTATCGCAGCTTCTTCCATTTTCCGCTCCAGCCTTTCAAAGCCCAGCCCCTGACTTTCGATCCCGGTTTGTGGAGCGAATCGCTCCTTAATGTCGGCTTTCACCATGAGGTCTTTCTCGACACCATGGCCGGCATCGGACTGAGCTACATAATCTTCGACTTCATCGCTTTCTACGGGCTCAAGATGGTGCTCTTTCTGGGCGGAGGAGAAACAGGCTCGCAGGAATCAGCGACAGAGACTCTGGAAGCGGACCCGCAGATCGACGGCTCTTTCGATCTCGGAGTCGAGCGAAAGTCCGGGGAGGAAGATGAGGAGCTCATCGTCATGGGCGGCGCCGACGCGGTTCTGGCGGCGGTAATAGCGGCCTGGCTCGGCATGGGCAGCATGCTCGTATCAGTCCTGCTCGCGTTTCTCGTGGGCGCCATCATGGCCTCCGCCTATCTTTTCGTCGATATGGGCAAACGCGGAGTTCTCTCCTCCTGCATCAAGCCGGCCCTGATTGGCTTCGGTCTGGCTGCGGCGATAACCGCTCTTCCCCTGGGCTGGCTGATGACCATGTTCGGCAACACCGAGGGCTATATCAGTCAGTTTGTCACTTTCGTCCTTGTCGCCGGTCTCTGCGGAGCCGTGCTGGGGGCGATCTGTCACGGCTCGCGCTTTCGCCATCATTTCCCCTTCGGGCCGGCTCTGGCCTGCGGGGCCGCCATAGTCATGTTCCAGTGCTGCACGAAAGGCGGCGGTGCCATCCTCATCCCCTGGGGCATAATTACCCAGGGGAGCATGTTCTAGAGGGAGAACCTTCTCGGTGTTCGGCTTCAAGAAAAAACAGGGTCCCACCATCGGTGTCGAGATAAACAGCGACAGCATCAGCCTCATGCAGCTGGAGAAGACCCGTGTGGGCATCGAGGTGATCAGGTTCGCCTGCCTACCGGCACCGGCCAACACCGTCCGGGAGGGTCTGGTAACCGATCCCCAGGCAGTAGGCGCCGTGATCATGAGCTTGCTCGAGGACTCTGGCATACCGGCATCGGGTCCGATGCCGACCATGAACATGTCCATTCCTGCTCAATCGGCGGTCATCCGCCTGATGCCAGTGCCCACCGGCATGCCTCCGGACGAGCTTGCCGAGGTTGTCACCCAGGAAGCCACCAACCACGTTCCATTTCCTATCAACGACGCCAATCTCGACTGGTCGCTTATGCCAGCCACCGAAAGAACCGACCCGGACGGCGTCCGGAGAGTCGACGTTATTCTGGCGGCGGTGCAGCGCTCGATCATCGAGACCTGCTGGCGCACTGCCGACAGTGCCGGCGTTCGCCTTGGCCGGGTCGAGGTCTCGTCCCTGTCGGCAATACGCGGACTCGCTCTTTCCGGTCACGATTCCCCGGACAAAGTCTCGATGGTGGTCAACATCCGCCAGGACGCCACGGACATCAATATCGTCCGGAGCGCCATGCCTCTTTTCGGTCGCTCGGTGATCATCGGAATCGAGACCCTTACCGAAGCAGTCTCCCGCAGTCTCGAGGTCGATTTCGACCAGGCTCTCGATCTCCTGCCCGAGATCTCGCTGTTCGGCAGACCTCCCAAAGACGACCGCAGCGGTCAGGCTGCCCAGGTCGCCCGCACGATTTTTTCGGACATCACCGACGAGCTCGAGCGATCCCTCGAATTCTACGAATCCCAGGTCGGCGATGTGCGGGTGGACGAGATCATCCTCACCGGCCCGGGCTGCATGCTCCAGAATCTCGATCAATATGTCTCCAGCCGCATGGGTCACAAAGCTGCCTATGGCAACGCCATGAAGGAGCTGGTCTTCGACCAGACCCTGGTGGTGGAGCGCATGCAGCCCATCCTTGCCTCCCTGGTAGGCTCCTCGGTGGATCCTGCCTGGAATCCGACTTTCACTGTCGATCTCGATCTGAACAAAGAAGGGCGCCTGCCTCATCTCTTCGATGAGCGCAAGACTCAGGTCCTCGATGAGGATCGGGAGCTGCCCCCCTGGTTCAGACCGGGTCTGACAGCCGGCGCCGCTCTTCTTGTGCTGGCGTTTCTTTCCTGGTCCTATCTGGTCTATCTCGATCTTCCCGCCAAGAGCCAGGAAGCCGAAGGCTTGAGCAACAAGATAGTCGAAGCCAAGCACGATCTGACCAAGATCTCAAGTCTCAAGACCACGAACACGCATCTCGACACCAGGAGGAAAGTCCTCACCTATCTGATCAATAAGTCCCGTCGCTGGTCCCCCTATCTCCGGGTAATCGCCGAGAATACCCCACGAGACGTGCAGATCGAGCAGGTTTTCTTCAACAGCGACAATTTCGTCGTGGAAGGCTACGGCCGGGATTTCGCCTCGGTATCGAATCTGGCCATCAATCTCGACGGCAACGACCTGGTGAGCGAAGCAAGAATCAATTTCGCCACTCGCAAAGAGAAAACCAGAGAGGTCGTGACTTTCTCCCTGACCGCCAACACGGACAGGGTGAAACTATCCTCCCGAGCTACGGAGGCCAGCCACTGATGCAGAGATCCACCATGATTGCTCTGACTGCGGCTCCTTATCTCGGCGCCGCGCTTATCTTCGTGACCGGTCTGCAGCCGGCGCTCCAGGACCTCTCCATGGTGACAACGGAGATCGAGGACCGCAAGAAAGAGTATGCCACCCTCGAGCAGAAAGTCATGCAAAAGCATTCGCTCGAGGCCCGCAAAGCCAGCCTCACCAGACAGATAGCGCGACTGCGCACCTCCGTGCCGTCAAGACCGGATATGGACATACTCATGCTCGACCTGGAAAAGATGAGCGAGCAATCCCATACCGATCTGATCGGTCTGGAAGAGCCCGAGACCGCCGGCAATGAAAAGAAAGAAGATCTCATGGCTCATCTCGTCAAAGAAGTGGGCGGCAAAGTGCCTGCCAAACAAGCCCGCAAGCCGGCACCGGGACAGGCTCCTGTTGAAGCAGTCAAGGAAGATCCCCTGGGTCTCAAACACGTATCCCGCCGGGTCTTCATCTCGGGGAGCTATCAGGAGCTCCTGGATTTTCTCTCACAGCTCGAGCGCTACCAGCGCGTGGTCGGAATCTCGGAGATCGTCCTGGCCCGATCGGATAACGACCCGGAGCTGACTCGCTCGCAGGCCGGCGAGAGAGGCAAGAAGCTCGCCCTGAGCAAACCGGTCATGTCTTTCCTTATGCACATATACTATCTTCCCGACGACGACGTTGCGCACCAGAAGTGATACTGAGATGAGAACAAGACTGTTGGCCCTCTTATTGATAGCCCTTATCGCCGCCGGGGTGACCGTGGCGATCAATAACAACTGGTGGCAGAGAACAGGCAGCACAGCCCGGCCGGTGGCTGTACAAAATGAGAGACCAGACAGAAAGCCGGAAAGAAAGACCGCGGCTCAGGCACCACCGGCGAAGCTTCTCACCGGCACCCCTTCCGGCGGCACCCTTTCCGGCGGTATATCGGCCACGGACAGGGGCGCTGCCAGATTGCTGAGCAGGAGCGTCTCCGGTCGGGAAGACCCCATGAATGCCATAAGCTCTTTCAAGCCATTTCCAAGGGGGCTTGCAAGCGGAGACTCCAGCAATCCGGATACTATGGATATCCCTCCCCCGCCCGACACCGGTGGTATGAGCGACCTCCTGCCGCCCCCTCCGCCATCCCTGGCGGAAAGCGATCTGCCCCCACCGCCACCTTCTTTCGATGCAGGCGGGCTCGCAAGCTCCGACTTGCCTCCGCCACCGGAGGATCAGAGCTTGCTGAGAATGCTCTCCCTCAATGCCATCATCGGCAATCAGGCGGTGCTCAGCCTGAATGACCGCACCTACCGGAAAACGCACGGACTGAAGCGCTTCATCACGCTCGGTCCGGGCGAATCCTTCGATTCGGTCACCCTGGTGGCTCTCGACCGGGATCAGGCCATCATCGAAGAGGATGGCCAGCGATCGACTCTGGTCCTGCCGTCAGTTAGATAATTCGAACGGGTCCTGGTCCGTGATTAACGGTCGCGGCGACCACCGCCCCCGCCACGGGGCTCACGAGGTCTTGCGACGTTGACGACGATGGCTCTGCCGTCCACAGAAAAACCGTTGAATCGCTCGATGGTTTTTTCGGCGTCCTCCGGGCTTTTCATCTCCGCAAAGGCGAAGCCGCGACGGCGTCCGGTCTCTCTATCGGTGGGAATCGAAAGAGAAACTACCTCTCCGGTTTCGGAAAGCAGCTCTCTGAGCCGATCTTCGTCGTAGCTAAAGGGGAGGTTTCCAAGATAAAGTTTAGTGCTCATGAACCAGTTGACCTTCAAAAGGGCGGCAGGACCAATACAATCGGGACCAGACCACCGTATATGTACCAGGCCTATAATACAGTAGAAAGCCCCCGTAAGGGACATTTGTTAACAATGCTAGCGTTTGCTCTTTTCGGGGAATCGGTGCAGGGAAGAGGATCCGCGGGTAATTAACCGGGAATAGTCCTGGGGCGTATTGATATTGAAATAAGCCGGGAAATCTTCCTGACCGCCGTCCAGGCGCAGAGTGGTGGTCCTCAGGTCCGAAAGCAGGTCTTTGATGCTCAGGCTCCCGGAAAAAAGCGACTCTTCCAGAGGCTTTATGCAATTCTTGGAATAGATGGCGAGGAGCGGCTCCACCCCTGCTTCGTGGGAAACCACCACGACATCCTGATCATCCCTTCGCGAAGCCAGGTCATGGATGAGCTCGGCATCCACCAGGGGCATATCGCAGGCGATCACGAAAGAATGCTCGTGAGCCGCCACCAGCAGCCCCGAGAGGATGCCTCCCATGGGTCCCCTGTAAGGGAGGATGTCTTTCACCACATCGACACCCAGATCCTCGTAGGACTCGGGCTCATTGCTCACAAGCAGCACTTCGGCGAAAATCGGGCTGATCGTGTCGACTATATGAGCGATGACAGTGCTTCCTTCATAGGGCAGAAACGCCTTGGGCCTGCCCATCCGACGCGAGCGCCCGCCGCAGAGGATGAGGGCGGTGAGAGGAAGCGGCTCTCTGTCGGGTTCGGTCATGGTCTATTCACCTTTGTAGTCGGGCTCACGCTTCTCGGCGAAGGCCTTGAGCCCCTCGAGCCGGTCCCGGGTGTTCAGAAGCTTGATATATGCGCTGGTCTCCAGCGCCAGACCGGCCTCCAGATCGCGATCGAACCCCTGGTCGATGGCATACTTGGCCTGAGCCAGAGATAGCGGGGCCGCTTTCTTGATCTCGGACGCCCATTCCCTGACAGCCTCGAGAAGGGGGGCGCAATAGCCGCTCTCGTCCAGCTCCGGCTCGGCATCGACGACCCTGTGGATCAGACCGACCGCCTTTCCCTCTCCCGCGGTAATCGGGCTGGCGGTGAGGATCATCTCCTTGGCCCTGGACTTGCCGATCAGCCTGGGAAGACGCTGAGTGCCACCGGCTCCCGGGATGATGCCCAGTCTCACCTCGGTGAGACGCAGGCTGGCGCCGCTCATCATCACCCTCAGGTCGCAGGCGAGGGCGAGCTCGGTGCCGCCTCCGAAAGCCGATCCGTTGATGGCGGCTATAACCGGTTTGGGCATGGACTCCAGGGCTCTCATGGTCTTTTGAATCAGGGCGATATAGTCCAGGGTCTCGCCTTCGGTCATTGTCTTGCGCTCGGCCAGATCGGCGCCGGCGCAGAAGACCTTGGCACCGCTACCCACCACCGCCACCACACGCGTTTCCCGATCCAAAGCAAGCTCATCCACAGCCGCCAGGATCGAGCGCAGAACCTCGCGGCTCAAACAGTTGTGGACCCGGGGACGGTTGAGCTTGATCAGGCCCAGTCCGTCTTTCTTCTCCACCAGAACGACGTTTTCTTCCACTGCCACTGCTTTCGTCATACTCCCGTTTTCACCTCTTCGCACAGTGCGCCCGGACATCCTTTCTTGCGCCGGGCCAGGGCGGCTCTCAGATAACGCCCGGGAAGCTCTTTGCCAAGGAGCTCCTGAGCGTAAGCGCCGGCATCCACCAGGCGATCGAGATCGATGCCGGTATCGACGCCCAGCCCGTGAAGCATATAGACCAGATCTTCGGTGGCCAGATTGCCCGCCGCTCCCGGAGCGTAGGGACAGCCACCCATGCCGCCGAGACTGGCGTCGAAAATTGTGACACCTTTGAGCAATCCGGCCAGGACATTGGCCAGGGCGGTTCCCCGGGTGTCGTGGAAGTGCAGGGCGATCTTCTCGAGAGGGACCACATCCCTGACCAGATCGAGGAGCGCTTCCACCTGATTGGGTGTGGCTGCTCCTATAGTGTCGCCCAGAGAGATCTCGTCCACCCCCATGTCCACCAGGCGGGAGACGATTTTCACCACCTCTTCCGGCTTCACCGGACCTTCATAAGGACATTCGAAGACCACTGAGACGTAGCACCGCACGCTAAACCCGTCGCCTGTTGCCAGCCTGGCCACAGGCTCGAGAGCAGCAAACGCCTCTTCGATGGTCTTGTTGATATTCTTGCGGCTGTGCGACTGGGAAGCCGACATGAACAGGGCGGCCTGGTCCAGACCGGCTTCCTTGAAGCGCTCGTAGCCTTTCTCGTTGGGCACCAGGGCCGAGGTGACTACTTTGCCTTGCAGAGAAGTCAGCCCGGCTGCCACATCGGATGCATCGGCCAGCTGCGGGATCCATCTGGGGCTTACGAAAGAGCTGATCTCAATATGACCGAGGCCCGCATCAGCAAGCTTTTCGATGAGCTCGATCTTGCCTGCTGTCTCGATCTTCTTCTCTTCGTTTTGAAGCCCGTCCCGGGGACCAACTTCCACTACTCTAACTTTTTCGGGCAGGCTCTCGAACAATTCACTACTCCAGGACTATCAGCAAATCCCCTTCGTTGACGAAGTCGCCCTGAGAAACTTTGATCTCTTTGACTTTTCCGGTCTGGTCGGACTGGACCGGAAGTTGCATCTTCATAGACTCGAGAATGGCCACCTCGGTGCCGTCGGTGACTTCGTCGCCGGGCTTGACCAGCACGTCTACGACCACGCCTGCCATCATAGATGCTATTTGTTTCATCGAAGAGCTCCCCTGTCAGCAAAAAAATGTTAACAGGAAGTCCTCAGGGATTCATGACCGGTCTCTTATTCTCTCAACTGAAAAGTCCGCGCAGGGCATCGTTGATCTTCTTGACGTTGTCGTCTTCCTGGCCGCCCTCGTCGCCCTTCTTGGACTTCTTGGTGCCGCCCAGCGCCTCGGCTATATCGAACTCTTCGTCGAAGGCGGAGCTGAGAACACCCTGCGCTTGAGGCTGGGGCTGGGGCTGGGGCTGAGCCGGAGCGGTCTGAACTTGTTGGACCCCGGCGGCATTGGTGACCGGCTCGGGAGCCGCCGGAGCGGGAGCGGGAGCGGGAGCCGAAGCAGGAGCAGGAGCGGAGGGAGGAGGGTCCCAGGCCGATGCTACGGCGGGCGGTCCCCAGGGCGAGTCGCTCTGATCCAGATCCGGCGGTCCATCCGGTCCGCTGAAAGAAAAGAGTGATTCAGCCTGGGGAGCCTCGGCAACAGCAGGAGGAGCCTCTACCACCGGCTCGGGCATTAATGGCTCGGGCGGCTCTTCCGGAATAACCTCGAGGGGGATCTCGGGGGCAGCCTCAGCTTCGCTTGCAATGGGCTCAGGAACCGGCTCTGGAAGAGGCTCTGGCACTGGCTCGACGGCTGGAGCCGGCTCCGGCAATATCTCTTCCCGGACTTCTTCCTGGACTATTTTCTGGACTTTTTCCTGGACTGGTGCCTGGACTTCTCTCCGGGCGGGCTGCACGGAGGAAGCGCCGCCGTTTCTGGCGGCGGACAGGACATCCGACCAGTCTCCGCCGGCATAACGATTTCTCATGGCATCAACGCGCTCGATGTCTCTGGAGACTTCGACAAGACGCTCCCGGGAGAGCTTGACACGCTCCTCCAGCTCTTTTATCTGATTCTCGATCTCGTTAATCTCTTCCCGGGTTACAGCTTCTTTCTCTGTGAAATCATCCAGCAGAGCCCTGAGCTTGTCCGAGTCAATCAATGCCATCAAAAAGGGAAGCTCCTTCTCCAGCCGCCACAAGCCGGAATATCTAACTTCTTTATTACCACCGCAATGAGAAATTAACCAGGAAAGCCAATACTACTATTATCCGCTCAAGCCGAGACACTTCTTGGTCTCATCCACCAGTTTTGTGAAGAGCCACATGGCAAGCTGATCCAGTGTATCGATAGGAGGCTCGCCGTCTTTCATCCGCCACATCATGCCCTGGTCGGTGATCTTCACCTGGACCACGCAAAGGGGCGGATATTGATTTTCGGATTGCGAGAGAGCCATGACCATATTCACCGGCAAAAGATAGGCTTCCACCGTGTCTTGATAACCCCTGACCACCAGAGCGAAATGACGGGTCGTGAAACGGCAACGGAAATAGGTGGCAGTCTCCTCCACCTCGCGCATCCGGTTGTAGCGGGTGACCTCGGTAACGTCACCGGATATGGTGCCGGAAACGTGCAAATCGGTGCCGCCGGCAATCTGGTTGAACTCATAAGTGTATCGCTGCAAGAGACCGTAGATCTTGTCGACCAGGACCGCGATGCCGGTCTTGTAGACCGACTCCTTGTAGATTTCCTGGAGCTGGACACCGCGCTGATCGGCGAGAAACTGCATGGAGTTCTGCTTGAGCTGGCTCATCCAGTCTTCGCCGCCGGGTTGATCCTCTTCGCGGTGATAGACAAGGACCTGCTCGGACTGGACCCATTCGGGATTCTGCTGCCCGGCAGCGCTGTCGCCCCCGTGACCGTATATGGAGCGATCGGCGTTCTTGGGAAGACCCTGGGCCGGAGTGGGCATGCGCTCGAAGAATTTGCGGTTGGGCCGCTTCTCGTCTCTGTTGGGTTCGCCTTTTGGTCGCATCGATGACGCATCTCCTGTTTGGCCATCAGGATTATGCCCTGATGGTCCATCTTCCAATCTCACAAACCCTTTGAGGGGTTCACGCTTGAGGTGTCAGATTTATCCCGCAACTAATGGGGCCATTAACGGCTACTTCTAATGTACCATCAGGCCTTCTGCAAATAACGAACTAGCTGTGTATATTCACTGAGATCCGCCGAAGTCTGCTGCAGATCGGAGCCGTCGGCATAAACGTGAACCAGGGGCTCCACGGCATCAGGCAGAACGAGAATCCAGTGCTCTGGCCTGGTTTCGATCTTTACACCATCGAGAAGCTCCACTCTCTTGTTCTGGTGTTTTTCCACAAGAAGCCTCATGACCTGACCCTTCCGCTCCCAGGGGCAGTGCACCGAGTCCACCTGGTAAACAAGAGGCGGCAGCGAACGCACCGCTTCGCTCAGGGTGCGTCCCTGATAGGTGAGGTGCTCCAGGACCTGGCCTACCGAGAACATGGCGTCGTAGCCGTTCTGGAATTCAGGAAAAATGAAGCATCCGGTGGCGCTACCGCCCAGAGCACAGTTCTTCTCTTTGGCGGTGGCGGTGCCGATCTCGGTCTCCGAGGCTTTGCAGCGCACCACGGTGCAGTCGTAGGTCCGGGCGATCCGCTCGATAATCGAGCTGGCATTGACCGGCACGACTATGGAACGCCCGGGCTTGTCTTTCAAGATGATCTCGGCGGTCAGAGCCAGGAGCAGTTCGCCCCGGATGATCTGACCGGTCTCATCCACCAGGGTCATCTGCTCGCCGTTTCTGCCGATCTGGACACCCATGTCGGCATTGAGCGCCTTGACCACATCCGAGAGCTGTTTGCGCATGGCGGTGCGCTCTTCCTGGCGGGGCGGATTGCCCCGGATAGAGGAGTTGAGGACCACGGTCTCGATACCGAGCTGACCGAGGAGATCCGGCAGGATAACGCCGGTCTCTGCCATGGCGTAGTCGAGGACTACTTTCGGAGACTGGGTGGCGATCTCGCCGGAGCGAGTCACCCTGGTGAAAGTGGAGCCCGGAACCACGCAGAATGGCACTTTGTCTTCTTCGAATACCTGCCCCTTGATAGTCTCGAGAAATGCCTCTTTGTAATACTCGCGAACCCGGCTGGGATAGGAGATATGACCGACATCGCTGGGCTTGCTTCGCGGAAAGTCCTCTTTGAAGAAAGTAGTCTCGATCTTGCGCTCGAACTTCTTGGTCACGCTTATCCCCTGAGCATCGAAGAACTCCACCATGATTTTCTCCGGCTCTCGCTGGGAGACTCGAACATGGATGAGCCCGGCTGCTCGCTGGGTCTTGACATAATAACGCGAGATGGGAAGCGGCGTGGCCTCGAGGTTCTGCACTTCGATACCCACCGAAACGAGTCCGGCGCTGATTGCCCGGGAGACCATCTGGCTCACCGGCCAGTAGTCCCGGGAAAGCAGGACAGGCCCGGACCGGACCACGGCACCGTAGGCGGCAGCGAGATTGACGGCGAACTCCGGGGTGATCTCGACGTTTGCCAGACCTCTGACTCCGTGAGCGCCGAAGAGAGTTCGTGGAGCCTTGGTGCCCCAGACCAGGGAGGTGAGAACCCGGGAGCCCGACTCGATCACTTTGTCCGGCCAGACCCGGACATCAGGCGAAATCAGGGCCTCCTGGCCGACCGCCGTATTGGAGCCGATAATGCCCCCTTCGAGGATCTCGGCGCTGTCATGAACCGTGGCGTTGTTGCAGATGACGCAAGCTCTGAGCTGAGCACCATTGCCCACATAGGTGTTGGACCAGATTACCGGTTGCTTGACGCTTACTTTCTCCTGGATAACGACATTGTCGCCGATGGTGGAAAAAGGACCGATCTCGGTCTCCGATCCAATCCGGCAGTTGGAGCCGATCATCACCGGACCTTCTACCCTGGCTTTCGGATCCACCTGGGTTCCCAGCCCGATCCAGACACCTTTCTCGGTTTGGGGAAGATAGTCGATCTCGACGTCCACCTCGCCGCCAAGCAGGTCCTTGTGAGCCTGGCGGTACATCTGGAGGTTGCCGATATCGCACCAGTAGCCGTCCGATACATAGCCGTACATGGGCTCGTTGGCGAGCTGGAGCATCGGGAAGAGATCGTTGCTGAAATCCTGCTCCTGACCCATGAGGATATAGTTGAGGACCTCGGGCTCGAGTATATAGGTGCCGGTATTGGCTGTATCCGAGAAGATCTCGCTGGCTCCGGGCTTCTCGAGAAAGCGCTGGATACGACCTTCACCGTCGGTGATCACCACGCCGTACTCGAAAGGATTGGCGACTCGTTTGAGAACCAGAGTGGCCTTGGATTTCTTCTGACGGTGGAAAGCGAGAGCCTCCGATAGATCCATATCCGTGAGGGTATCGCCCGAGATCACCAGGAAAGTGGAATCGAGCCTGTCCTGGATAGCCTTGACACAGCCGGCGGTACCCAGGGGCTTGCCTTCCTCTGTGGAATAGTCGATCTTGACACCGAATTCGCTACCATCCTGAAAATAGTCCTTGATGGCTTCGGGCAGGTAGTGGAGCGTGAAGACGATATCGTCGAAGCCGTGCTTCTTGAGCAGGTTGACTATATGGTAGGCCATGGGCTTGTTGGCCACCGGAACCATGGGCTTCGGGAGGTTGCAGGTGAGCGGTCTCAATCTCGTTCCGGAGCCGCCAGCCATGATCACCGCTTTCATACTCTTCTCCTTTGCTATGTCCTACCGGGACCGCCCGGACCTGGCCGCCTCTTTCACACCGCCCTTGGCCCGGGCCTCGGTGATCACCTGCAAATAGACGTCTCGCGTCTTGGCCGCGATGGACTTCCAATTGTAGACGCTTTGGACCTTGGCGAATGCATTTTTGGCAAGCCTGTCGGCAACTTCTTGATCCCGCAGAACCAGGAGAAGTCCCCAGGCGAGGCTCTGAGCGTTGCCGGTATAAGTAGTCACACCGGTTTCCATATGCTCCACGAAATCCCGGAGACCGCCGACATCGGATGCCACCACCGGCACATTGGCAGCCATGCCTTCCAGGGCGACGATACCGAAGGGCTCGTAGAGACTGGGAATCGTCACCACGTCGGCGATCTTGTAAAGCTGGAGAAGCTCGTCGTCACCGACATAGCCGAGGAATTTCACATTGTGGTGGATATTGAGAGCCGCTGCTTTCTGCTTGAGATCATCCATGAAATAGCCGGTGCCCACGATCAGGAACTGGGTGCCCGGGAAATGCTGGAGAACCATGGGAACCGAATCGAGCAGGACCTGCACGCCTTTCTCGTTCACCAGCCTGCCTACATAGAGAACGATTTTCTGGTGCTCGTAAGCAAAACTGTTGCGCAGGGGACGCGGGTCGAATGGAAAGTCGAAATGCTCGGGGTCCGTGCCATTGGGAATTATGTCGATCTTGTCCTCGGGCACGTTGAAAAGCCCTTTGAGCTCCTCCCGCATGTGGCGGCTGTTGACGATAATCCTCCAGGACTCGAAAGTAAGGCGCCATTCCAGCTGATTGACATAGCGCTGCAGATCGGTGTGCAGTCCTCCCATACGCCCCTGCTCCGTGGCGTGGATAGTGCTCACCACCGGAATTCCCAGACCGCTCTTCAAGACCCAGGCGGCATCGGTGACCATCCAGTCGTGAGCATGCAGCACATCGAAAGGCTTTTCCATATGAAGCTGGATAGAATACTGGAGCATACCGATATTGAGGCGGTTTACCCAGGTGAGGAAGTCCGGAGTCGTGTCCGTCTGGGTCTTCACCCTGTGGACATGCACCTTCCCGTCCAGCTCGTGCTCGGCGGTGCCGGGGTGGTCCGCGGTCACCACATGGACATCGCAGTCCGCCTCGGCTAGCTCCCGAGAGAGCGCCCAGACGACTCGCGAGAGACCGCCAATCACCCTGGGTGGATACTCCCAGGCCAGCATCAAGACTCGTTGTGCCACTTGCTCCCCCTTTGGCGCGCTTCCTCTGGAATCATGCCCGTTAATCTACTCGGTGACTAGAGGTCTCCTCATGAGAGCCATGATCGACTCCTCCGGTGTCACTTCCCCATCAAGTGTTGATCTGACCTGCCGGGCAATCGGCAGGTCGATGGCAAGTTTTTGTGAAAGTTCACAAACAGCCCTGGTGGTCGCCACCCCCTCCACGCAGGAGCCGACCTCGGCGAGGGCGGCGCTGAGATCCCGGCCGGCTGCGAGGCTCCTGCCGAACCTGTAATTGCGAGAGAGCGGTCCCTGACAGGTGGCGATCAGATCGCCCATGCCAGAGAGCCCGTATAGAGTCGCCGGGCTCGCTCCCAGACGGCTGGCCAGACGCACCATCTCGGCGAGACCCCGGGTCATTAGAGCGGCTTTGGCATTGACGCCCAGCTCGAGGCCATCGCTGGCGCCGGCGGCTATGGCGATGATGTTCTTGAGAGTGCCCCCGAGCTCCACACCGGCTATGTCGCCGGCGGCATAGAGCCGCAATGACCTGACACTGAGACATTCCTGGACGGCTCTCGCCATCTCCAGGTCGGCACAGGCGACCACGGCTGCGGTAGGCAGGCCCGAGCGGATCTCGTAAGCGAGATTCGGTCCGGACAGAGCCAGGGCGCCGGCGCCGGGAAGATTGCTCTGGATCACTTCGGACATGCGCTCCAGGGTCTCCAGGGAAAGCCCCTTGGCGGCGCTCACCACCAGGGTCCCGCCGGCGACTCCGGCGGCGGCAAGAGACGCCGCCACCGCTTTCATCGACTGCGAGCTGGTGGCCACGATGATCAACCGCGCACCGGATACGGCATCAGCGAGGTCGGCGGTCAGGTGGAGATCCGCTGGAATCGGCACCGGCAGGGGATCCGGGAGGCTGCCTGATTCTCGCAGAGCTTTCATTTTCTCCGGATTGCGTCCCCAGAGGCTCACTTTCTTGCCGGCTGACGCCAGAAGCCAGGCCAGAGTCCCGCCCCACGCCCCGGCACCCAGTACTGCCACCCGCGAAGCTTTGAGCTCTGGAAGAGATAGTTCCATCAGCGAAGGGTCTGGTAGTTCGGGTCCTTTTTAAAGACGATCGCGCAATTGCGTCCGCTCGACTTGGCTTCGGCAAGAGCGCTATAAGCATGACCAACCCACTGCTCGAGGGTCATGGACGAGGCTTCGAGACTGGCGATGCCAGCAGATACGGTGGCATAGAATCCGGAATGAGACATGGTCGAGTGCTGGATCGAGCCGAAGTCCTGGATCAACCGGGAAGCCAGGGAGAGAGCCTCGCCTTCGTCTATTCCCTCGGCGATAATCCCGAATTCGTCTCCGCCCAGCCGCCCGATCACGTCCGATTGGCGAAGGCGCCGGCGAAGGAGCAGGGAGAGCGCCACCAGAACTTTGTCGCCGCCGGGATAACCGTGCCTCTCATTGATTGACTTGAAATAATCCATATCCAGAACAATCAGGGCGACATAGCCCGAGCGCCGCTTCTGCTGCGCCACCACCGCCTGTCCCTGCTCCATGAAAGCGGTGTGATTGAGGAGATTGGTGAGCCCGTCTTTGTGGAGCAGCGAATTCAAGAAGCGCGCCCGCTCCAGCTTCGCCGATACCGAATTGAGAAGCAGCGCCGGCGGAACCGGTTTGACCAGGTGGTCGTCGCCCCCGGATCGGGTGCTCTCGATCCTGGCGTCGAGCTGTCCCTGAGTGGTCAGGAAGAGCACCGGCAGGGTAGCATGGCGCTCGTCCTGCCGGATATAGCGAGCCAGCTCATAGCCGGTCATGCCGGGTAGCATCACATCCAGTATCACCAGGTCGGGCTGGAACTGAGACATAAAAGTGTCGAAATGCTTGGGATCGGTGCAGGTTTTCACCTGATAGCCGGCCGACTCCAGAAACGCCCGGATGAAGGCCGCCTGGTCCGGATCGTCCTCCACCGAGAGTATGCGCGGCGGCTCCTGGCGGGTCTTATCAAGCAGATAACGCAGACGGCGGCACATGGCCTTGAAGTCCACCGGTCTCTCGAAATGAGCGTCGGCTCCGCAGTGTATCGAGCGCACCTTGTCGAGAAAACCGGTCTGCTTGCTGACTATGATGATCGCCGGCCGGTCGCCGTCGGGTCTGGTGCGCACCTTTTCCACCAGCTCGTAAGCGTCGCCATCGCCAAGCGGAATCTCGATGATCAGGGCGTCGGGCATTTTGCGATCGACTTCCTGGACAGTGGCGGAAGAATTGCGAGCCTGACGGACGGTCAGCCCCATCTCTTCCACGAGCTTGGAGAGACTCGAGACATTGGTCTGATCCTCGCCCACCACCAGGACCTCGGTAGCTTCGCGAATCTCGGGCTCATCGAGACCGAGATTGGTGGTCTCCTGAGGATCGCCGCTTTCACCGCCCGGGGTGAAGGCGGCGCTGAGCTCGCTGACCAGCAACTTGAGCTTTTCCACATCGATGGGACTGACCTTGGGATCAGCACGCAGAACGCTCTCGCAGTACTGCTCTCCTTCGGCGCCCAGGGTGGAGACACTCTGAAATCCGTACATGCTGCCGGAGCCCGCCAGCCAGTGGAAATTCCGGGAGAGCCTGCGGATGAGCTCGGCGTCCCGGGGATCGGCAATGATACCGTCGAGAAGCTCGAGTATCTCGGCCAGCCGATCGCTAGAACGCTTGAGATACTTCTGCTTTAGTGCCCCGAAAGTCTCCTGCCAGGACTGCATGAACGGTCAGCTCTCCAGTATGGCTTGCACCTGGCTTGCCAGGGTGGTGGGATCGTAAGGCTTGGTGATCACATCGACGGCGCCCATGCGCTTCAATTTTTCGATCTCGGTAGTCATCGCCTTGGCGGTCAAGAAAATCACGGGGATGTCCCTGGTAACGTCATTGGTGCGCAGAGCCTCGAGAGTAGCCGGACCATCCATGATCGGCATCATCATGTCGAGCAGGATGACATCCGGCTTTTCCTGGGATGCCACTTCGATGCCATGCTGGCCGTTTTCGGCTTCGATCACGTCATAGCCTCCGAGCAGGCTCAGGCTCATCTTGGCGATCTCCCGCGTGTCCTCTTCGTCATCGATGATAAGAACTCTCATGCCAGTACCTCTTTTCTAGTTGATATACCCACTTCTAGGGAATGGAAATATTCGCGTCTACGAGGATCGTGCGAATCTGATCGCCCAGTTTCACAGGATCGAAAGGCTTGGTGATTACAGCCAGGGCACCGAGCTTTTTCATGTCCGAGAATTCGTCGAACATTCCCTTGGTGGTCACGAAAATTACCGGGATGCCTTCGGTTGCCGGGTTCTTGCGCATATTGGTCAGGGTCTCGATACCGTCCATTTCGGGCATGACAAGATCGAGCAGGATGACGTCGGGTTGCTCCTGCTCGGCTTTCTCGAGACCCTCTTCGCCGCTGGATGCCTCCACCACCACGGCTCCTCCCAGAAGACCCAGACAGCTACTGGCAATGGCACGAAAGTCCTCTTCGTCATCAATAATGAGAACCTTCATTTAGGCTTGAGTCCCCTGGCTAGCAAGACTGAGTCATCTTAGCACATCTATACCCGCTCTCTAGCCGGCCTTGGTCTCGGCTGGTGCCACCACCACGGTGGAGTCCGTGCGAGCCGGCGGGATGCGGAACCAGAAGGTACTTCCCTTGCCTTCCTCGGACTCGACCCCGATCTGTCCGCCATGCTGCTCTATGATCCCTTTGCAAATGGCTAGACCGAGACCGGTACCGCCTTTCTTCTTGGCGTCGCTGGCTTCCACCTGCTGGAAACGCTGGAAGAGGAGTTTGCGGAACTTCTCCGGAATCCCCCTGCCTCGGTCGATGACTCGCACCTGGACGAAGCCTGCCGAGTTCTCCACCACCACAGTGACGGTCTGGCCCTTGGGAGAGAACTTGATAGCGTTGCTCAGGAGGTTGACCACCACCTGGACGATCCTGTCGCCATCGGCATAGACCAGAGCATCGGAAGGCAGCAGCTCCAGCTTGATGCCGTTGCTGGCGGCGAAAGTGTTCACCGATTGCTCCGAGCGCTCGAGAATGTCTTTCATGGGGGTGTTCTCGAAAACCATGTCGAGCTTGCCGGCCTCGAGCTTCTCTATATCGAGGATGTCGTTGATCAGACCGATGAGGCGGATAGTGTTGCGCTCGGCTATCGACACGACTTTCTTGGCCTGCTCCGGCAGGGCTCCCATGGCACCCACCGAGAGCAGGGTCAGCGATCCTCTTATTGAAGTAAGAGGAGTACGGAGCTCGTGAGACACGGTGGAGACGAATTCTTTCTTCAAGCGCTCCACCTCGCGGCGCTCCGATACATCGAGAACGTTCGCCATATAGCGCTCGCCCTCGTGGGTCTTGAGCTCGCTCAAAGAAAGCTCCACCGGAAAGTCCTCGCCATTCTTCTTCAGGCAGTCGAACTCGCCGATACGATTGAGGGCCTGGTTGAAGAGCGTCTCCATGAAGGCGGTGGTGTCATTCTCGTTGTGCTCGGAGAAGAATTTCGAATCGGAGAAGAGAGCCAGGAGGTGACGGCCGACGATATCCTCGGCCTTGTAACCGAAAATCAGCTCGGCGCGAGGGTTCATGGACTCGATGAAACCATCCTGGTTGACAATGACAAGACCGACGATCATGTGGTTGATGATCGTTCTGATTCTCTGCTCACTGGCCCTGATGGCTTCCTCGGCGAGCTTGCGCTCGGTGATATCGTGAGCGACGCAGAACATCGCTCTTTCCTTCTCGGACCAGTAAGCCGCCCAGCTCACGTTGATCTCGGAGCCGTCTTTGCGCCGCACCTTGTTGTCGAAGGTCATATTGCTCTTCTCGGCGCGTATGGCCCGCACAGCCTTGATAGTCTCCGAGATGTCCTGGGGCGCGATCACCTCGATGAAACGCTTGCCGAGGATCTCGTCGGGACTGTATCCCCAGTTGTCATAACAAGCAGGGTTGACGGCGACGAACTTGCCGTCCATGTCGATTGAGCAGATGACATCGACAGCGTTGTCGATGACCGCTCGCTCTTTTCGCGCTGCCTCGGTGAGAGCGTCGGCCATGCTGTGGAAAACGCCGTCCAGGTGCGAGATCTCGTCTCCGCCTCCGACAGGGGGGTTGAGGGGCTGACCGCGCGCCAGACGGAAGGAGTTGTCGGTGAGGATATCGAGACGGTTTTTGATACTGCGGGTGAAAAACCAGAGCAATACGAAAGCGATGAGAATATTGGCGACCACGCCTCCCACCAGGAATACCTTAAGGACCGTCCGTGAGCGGTTCTGCTTCTCCGGCGATTCCTGCTCGATGCGGCGCTCGTCTTCGGTGAGACCGCGCAATTCGTCCTGGAGCTTGTCGGCAAGCGAGCGGATCTCCTTATACATGTGCCGGGCTCGGAACTGAGCCACGTCCACCCTGTTGTCGTCGATGGCGGATTTAGCCTCGCCCAGGATTTTCAAACCGGTGACCGTGATTCGCTGGAGATTCTCCAGGATCTGCTGCTGCTTGGGATTGTCGCCCACCAGCTTTTTGAGCTCGACCAGGTCTTGCGGGATCTGCCGGACGATCTTGTCGTATCTGTCCGAGAAGAGAGGGCTCTTGGTGATACTGTAGCCTCCCATGGCGACACCGGCGTCATAGAAAAGCTTGGATAGAGTGTTCGCCTGCGAGATGATCGCCTTGGATCGGACCTGTCTCTGGACCTCCACTTCGGCTCTATGGAGCAGCTCGGTCAGGACGCCCAGAAAGATCAGCTCGAAAAACAAAGGCACAAGGACGAGAATTGCTCCCTTGTGCACAATCTTCAGGTTGATCCGGGGCGGTGTCATCGGCGACTTTTATAGAAACGGTACTCTGTATATGCCACGATCAGGCCTTTTTTATTATCGATAGCGCCCTATTTTCCCTTCAGCGAGTCGAGAAGGCTGCCCAGAGGATCGTTTTTCTTGGCAGCCGGAGCCGGTGCCACCCTGGCGGGAGCCTGCTGACGCACCTGCCTGACTTGCGTTCCGCGATTAGGGGTGGAATTAGGTTTGCCGCTTACCTCGCCGGCCATATCCTCGAGAATCTGCCTGGTCTCGTCGTCGAGCAGCACTTCAGCCTGGCTGGAGGCCACGGCATAGCCGCCGGGATAACCGTAGAAGCCGCCTGGAATCGGACATGTCTTCGAATGAAAAGTGTCGAGAGCGACTTTATTGGCCCCGTTGCTCGTATATGTGACACGCAGCGGGAAATACTTGGTCTTGGGCATTCCGTAGGCCGCCGCCAGCATCTCGGCAAGGGCAGGCGGGATCTCGATCTCATCTGCGATCCAACAGGTGGCGGACTGCACCGAGGCGAGGGTGCGCTTGCCGGCCTGCAGAGGCTGGGAGCCTCCCTGCATGACATACTTGGTGGCTCTCAGCCCGGCAATGTTGCCCGAGCCCGCCTTCGTCCAGGCGCTGTTCTGCATCTGGGCGGCACTCCCGCCGGTGCGCGCCTGCACCTGCGCCTGCCATTCTCTGAATGTCGTCTGGTACATCGAGCGGCTCTTGTCATTGAACATGGTCACCCCCCAGTTCGGTCCGGTGGAGACTATATTGGCTCCGGACTTGGGGTTCTGCCACTTGAACCCGTTCGGGCTCACATAGATATACTGGTCGCCCAGAGCTTCGCTCCTCTGGGACAGAGCCCAGCCCTTCTCCTGGGCGGAGGCTCCGCCGGCGGCAAGAAAGATGGCTGCCAGGGCGAGTAAGAGGGCGTGTCTGAATCTCATCGTTAACTCCTGCGGAAGGCCCATGGGCCTTTGTACCACAGTCTAGAGATCTCGTCTCACATTCATCCGCGTGCGCGGATCCAGAGCGTCCCTCAATCCGTCTCCGAGAAAATTGAATGAGAGCACCGAGACGAAGATGAGCATGCTCGGAAAGAGAATCAAGTGCGGATGGGTCTGCAGGGATCGCCAGCCGTCGGCGGCCAGCGTGCCCCAGCTGCAGGCGGGGGGCGAGAGACCCAGACCGATGAAGCTGAGGGTGGACTCCGAGAGAATCGCTGCCGGCACGGTGAAAGTCATGGCGATAATCACCGGTCCGATGGAGTTGGGCAGGAGATGCTTGACGATGATGGCGAAATGGGTCTGCCCCTGCGCCCTGGCGGCCTCCACGAATTCCTCCGACTTGAGCTGCATGAATTGAGCCCTCACGAGCCTGGCCACCCCACGCCAGCTCACCAGACCGAGAGCGATGAGAATGCCGAGAGTGCCGCGCCCGACGAGCACGCCGATCAGAATCATCACCAGAAGGTCGGGAAGGGCATAGGCGATATCGACGCCCCGCATCAGGAGACCGTCGACCTTGCCGCCGATATAGCCGGATACCGCTCCATAGACGGTACCGACTATGAATGCCACCACGGCGGTCATGATGCCTATGGAGATCGAGAGCCGGGAGCCGTAGATCACCCTGCTGAAAAGATCCCGGCCCAGCTCGTCGGTGCCCATGGGATGCTGTGCCGAGGGTGAAGCCAGGATATCGGCGGTGGTCTGGTCGTAGCTGTACGGACTGAGCTGGACGTCAAAGTACGATAGAGCAGCCAGGAGACAGACAGCCGCCACCAGCAGCAGCGACACCGTGGCCGTGGGCATGGACATCAGGCGCTTGAGAACCCTTGCCATATCAGCCCTCCGCCCGCATGCGCGGGTCGAGGATCTGATAGGCGACGTCCACCAGCATATTGGTGAAGATGAGGAGTATGGCGAAAAGCAATGTAGTGCCCATGATCAGATCGTAGTCCCGGTTCATGACGGCGGTGATGAAGAATCGCCCCATTCCCGGAATAGCGTATATGTACTCCACCACGAAAGAGCCGGTGACCAGAATCGCGGCCAGGGGCCCGAGGACCGTGACCACCGGAACGAGCGCATTGCGGAGGACATGCTTGACGATCGTGGCGAACCCGGAAAGCCCCTTGGTACGGGCGGTACGAACCCAGTCCTTCTCCAGGGTCTCGAGGACGCTCGCCCGGGTCAGCCTGGCGAGGTATGCCGTCGGTCCGAAAGCGAGGGTCACTGCCGGCAATACCATATGGTAGGGCGTCTCCCAGAGAGCCACCGGCAAGACTTTCAACCAGATCCCGAAAACATAAATGAGCAGAGCCCCGATGACGAAAGTCGGCACGGAGATTCCGGCCGTGCTCGTGAACATCGAGAGATAATCGAGAAAAGTCCCTCGCTTGACGGCAGCCAGGGCACCGAGAGGGACACCAGCCACAACGGCCATAGCCAGACCGAGCAGGCCGAGCTTGCACGAAACGGGGAAGGCATCGGCGAGGATGTCATTGACGGTGCGGTTCACGTACTTGTAGGAGACGCCGAGATCCCCCCGGCAGAGCCGTCCCAGATAAAGGACATATTGCTCGCCCACCGGCTTGTCCAGATGATACTTCGCCTCGAGATTGGCGATTATCTCCTTTGGCAGATTGCGCTCGTCGTCGAAGGGACCGCCCGGGACCACCCTCACCAGGACGAAAGTCAGGGAGGCGACGATCCACAGAACCGGGATGGCTGTGACGATGCGCTTGAGCACGAGGACGAGCATCAGTCTGAACCTCCTCGGGCTGCGGGCGCTTTCACATAGGCGTTGCGAAAGTACTGGACGTCCAGGGCATTGAATGTGATACCACCAGCCCAGGGCTTTACCATGACATTCTGAGTGGCGAGATAAGCCGGTATCAGAGGTACCTCCTGCCGGCAGAGCAGGCGGTCGGCTTTGCGATAGAGCTCGGCCCGTCGCTTCTCGTCCTGCTCGCCGGCGGCTCTACTGACCAGGCTGTCGTAGAGCTTGTTGTGCCAGCGGGTATGGTTGTTGCCGTTCACCGAGGTGAAAAGATTCATGAATGTCTCGGGGTCCGGGTAGTCGGCCCCCCAGGCCCCGCGGAAGAGCGGCGTCGGATCTTTCTTCCGTCTTGCCAGATAGACCTTCCATTCCTGATTGGTGAGCTCGATCTTGACGCCGAGATTGGCTTTGAGCTGAGCCTGGACAGACTCGACCACGAGCTTGGCATCTTCCCGGTTGGGATAGAGCAGCTCCACCCTGGGGAATCTGCTGCGATCCTTGAAACCGGCCTGATCAAGCAACCTCCGGGCCGCAGCAGGATCGAACGGCAGCCCCGAATCCGGTGCATAGCCGCAGAGACCCTCCGGAATCCAGCTTGTGAGCGGACGCTCCCGGCGCCGCAAGATGCGTGGGAATACGGTCTTGTCTATGGCCATCGCGAAGGCGCGCCTCACCCGCGCATCGGTGAACGGTGCCTTCTGGACGTTGAAAGCGATATAGCTGCAGCGCAGGAGCGGGAAATTCCTGTATTCGGAAGACCCGGCAAACCGCTCCACATCAGAGGTGGAAAAGCTTCGATTGTCGACATAATCGAGCTCGTTGTTCTCATACAGAAGGAAGGCGGTGGACTGCTCCGGCACCATGAACATCTTGACCCGGGAGAGCCGGGGAGGACCTCCGAAAAAACGGGGATTCGCCTTGAGCTCGATCTTATATTCGTGCTGCCAGCTATCGAGAAGAAAAGGCCCGTTGGTGACGATATTCTCAGGCTCGGTCCAGCGGTCGCCATGCTTGTCGATGATATCCCTGCGCACAGGGAAGGTGGGCGCCACCGCGGTGAGGCTCAGGAAATAGGCGACCGGCTTGACGAGGCGGACCTCGAATGTGCGCTCGTCCAGGGCATGGGCAGCGAGCATGGAAGGATCGCCGATCTCGCCATTGTTTATCTTGAGACCGTTCTCCACGTCATAGAGCATATACGCGTAAGAGGCTCCGCTGGCCGGATCGACCAGGCGCCGCCAGGAGTCTTGAAAATCGAAAGCGGTGACCGGCTTGCCGTCCGACCAGTAGATGTCGTTGCGAAGATGGAAGACATAGCGGCTGCCTCCGTCCAGGATGTCCCAGGAGGATGCCAGACAGGGCTCGATGGTGAGATCGTCCCCGTAGCGCGTCAACCCGACCATGATATTGGCTATCACATCAAAGGAAGTCGAGTCGGTGGTGGCGTGCCAGTCCAGGCTGGGAGGCTCGTTGCCGAGATTCATCCTGAGCACTCCCGGAATATAGTCTGGCTTCTCCAGAGAGCAGGACGAGAGCACGAGTACCGCAAATATCGCGGGCAGTAAGACGGTCGGCAGAGGGCTGGCTGGTAAAAAATTGCGATTCAAATCGGGGGCTAAGACATCCGGCTCGACGCCTCGATCTTATCCGATAGAGGGGCACCGGCTGATCTGCGCAACATATCGATATAGTTAATAGATATTTATGGCTGGCACCGCGGCTGATAACAGGGCTGCCGGGGATATGGCGTAAATTCGCCGGCACAGTTTGTTGACAGGTTTTTCGGCATTTGGATATACTCACTCCTTGCCGCCTTCGGGAGGCAATTTTGTGTTGGTCTTCTTCGCCGCGACGGCAAAGAGGACCGATAGCCGTCTAGGAGCAACTCAAATGGCTAAGAAGGAAGACAGAATCATCATCACCCTGGCTTGCGGCACCTGCAAACGCCGCAACTATACGACGATGAAGAACAAGCGCAACGATACAGAAAGACTCGAGATCAAGAAGTTCTGCAAGTTCTGCCGCATGCATATCGAGCACCGCGAAACCAAGAAGTAGAGCCAGAGCGGCTCTAGCCTGTACTACCGGGACAGCGATAGCGCAAGCAATCTGTCAGAATGGTACAGGCGGGCGCCCTTAGTTTAATGGTAAAACGGAGGTCTCCAAAACCTTTGTTGAGGGTTCGACTCCTTCAGGGCGCGAATTTTTTTTAGTTGGGAAGCAATGGCTCTTAAGAAACGCAAGAAGATCAGCAGCAAAAAGCTCAGAGTCGACAAGACAGGCGACTCGGCCGACGGCCCGGAAAAAGACGGCGGCAGTAACGGCAGCGAGAGCGCCGGCACTCCCCCGGCGAAACCGCCTGTGAAAGGCGGCGGTGGCGGCGGCGGAGACGGCAAGAGCGGTGGCTCAGGCAAGGGCGACGGCTCCGGCAAAAGCGGCCCCGGCAAGACCCGAGAGACCGGCGGATTCGCGAGCTATCAACAATTCCTCAAAGAAGTATTTATCGAGTACAGGAAAATTACCTGGCCCGATCGGCAGCAAATCACCAAAGAGACCATGAGCGTACTCGTTCTGGTTACATTCATCACATTCCTCGTGCTCGGCTACGATTTAGCCCTTGGCAAGATCTTCGCTTATATCGAGCACCTGTCCAAGATTTATGCGGGAGGCTGACAGTGGAAGAAGTCGATATCGATAAGGAGCCCAAGATGACCGTCCGGAGCGAAGATGCCGGTACCAGAAAAATGCCCTTCATCAAATCGGACGGGCAGAGGAAGTGGTACGCGGTACAGACTGCCTCCGGTCACGAGAACAAGGTGAAAGAGCACATCGAGAAACGTGTGATCACCATGAGTGCCCAGGACAAGATCTTCGGCGTTATCGTGCCCGAGAAGATGGTCACCAAGGTAAAAGACGGCAAGCGCGTCGAGAAGAAAGAGCGTGAATACCCTGGCTATGTCTTCGTGGAGATGATCCTCGACGACGACTCCTGGAGAGTGGTACGGGAAGCACCCGGTGTAACCAAATATGTAGGGGCGGGCAAAAAGCCGATTCCTGTCCAGGATTCCGAAATCCGCAAGATCCTGAGACGCCAGATCGCCGCCACCGGCGTGAAAGGCAAGAAGCAGGCCGCCATCGACGTCAAGGTCGGAGATTATGTCCGCATCACCGGCGGACCGTTCGCCGACTTTACAGGAGAAGTTACAGAAGTAAACCTTGAGAGAGAGCGCATCAAGGCTTCTGTTATTATCTTCGGACGCGCGACCCCGGTTGAGCTGGAGTTCAACCAGGTTATAAAAGTGTAAATGTGCTGGATTATATGGCTTTCGGGCCATACAATCACAGCTTCGGTATATATACAGTAAGGATCTGGGCACCGTGAAAAAGGTTGTTGGGAAGATCAAATTGCAGATACAAGCCGGTAAAGCGAACCCGGCGCCGCCTATCGGACCGGCTCTCGGTCAGCATGGCGTCAACATCATGCAATTTTGCAAGGAATATAACGCCAAGACTCAGGACAAAACCGGGACGATAATCCCGGTGGAGATCACGGTCTTCGAGGACCGGTCATTCGACTTCATCCTCAAGACCCCTCCCTGCTCCGAGCTCTTGAAGAAAGCCGCCGGCATCGAGAAAGGCAGCGCCGCCCCGAACAAGGACAAGGTCGGTTCGGTGAGCAAAGCCAAGGTGACTGAGATCGCCAAGATCAAGATGCCTGACCTGAACGCCACCACCCTCGAGGCGGCGGAAGCGATGGTCAGAGGCACGGCCAAGAATATGGGAATCACAATCGACTGATTGCGAGATAGAGATAGATAGAAGGAGCCCGAAGATGGCTAAGTTGACTAAGCGCCAGGCCAAGCTCAAAGAGCTGAAAGACAAGTACCGCGAGCCTGTGGTTGCCGAAGAGGCGATCAAGATCCTCAAAGACGAGAAATCGGTGAAATTCGACCCCACCGTCGAAGTTCACTTCCGCCTGGGTATCAACCCCAAACTCAACGATCAGCAGATCCGCTCCACTGTCAGCCTCCCGGGAGGCACCGGCAAAGAGGTGAGAGTCGCCGTGGTGGCCAAGGGCGCCAAGGTGCAGGAAGCCAAAGACGCCGGCGCCGATGTGGCCGGCTCCGAAGAGCTGGTCGAGCAGATCGGCAACGGCTTCCTCGATTTCGACAAGCTCGTGGCTACCCCCGATTGCATGGCCATGCTCTCGAAGATGGGTCGTATACTCGGTCCCAAAGGACTGATGCCAAACCCCAAAGACGGTACGGTCACAACCGAGATCGACAAGACCGTCAAAGAGCTCAAAGCCGGTAAGGTGTCCTTCCGCGCCGAGAAAACCGGCGGTCTCGTGCAGATGGCTATCGGCAAGCTCTCTTTCGAGGACGCTCGACTCCTGAAAAACCTGGCCGCCGTGGTGGATCAGATTCAGAAAGTGAAACCGCCGTCGGTGAAAGGCACTTATATCAAGTCGATTTATGTGAGCTCCACTATGGGCCCTGGCGTCAAGCTGGACCTGACCACTCTCCAGGAGCTGGCCAAGCACCTGGCTGCCTGAGCTCAATCTAGAAATTCGAAAGGGGCGATACTGGCATCGCCCCTTTTATTGTTGCTCTACTATTCTCCCTAACCCGGGTTGGGAACCACGAATGTGATGGGATAGGTCTGGGATGCCCTGAACTGCAGGGCGCTTCCTCCTGTGTAGACCAGAGGAACAACGAAGGGGTAGATATCGACTACGGTCTCGACCGTGACCGTACCGCTCACGGTGCCGCCGAAATTGGCCGCCAGATTGGTGGCATCGGCAGGAATGGAGGCGGGGTTGAAGGTGAGGTTGTCCAGGGTGAATTTGTTGACGATTGAATTGGCTTTCTGCTGCTTGTTCGCCCGGTCGATAATCGCCTGGGCACGCTGGAGAGCGCTGTTGGGATCGCCGGAAGCGGCAGCCCGGGCAGCCTGCCTGCAGGTCTGGTCGTTGACCTGCACGCCCAGCACGATGACAGCCAGGTCGAAAAGCACCAGGACCAGAGGGACCAGCACCAGAAGACCGACCACCAGCTCGACGGTCGATTGCCCTTTTTTCCCGCGAAAAGACTTGCTCAACATCTCCACCTGACCAATTGGATCTTAGACTCCCCCTGAATCCATATGCCCTCCGCCCCCGATTTTTAATCGACAAAAAGGCCGGGCTTGCTCTTACTGTGATACATTAATTAAGTGGTTAAGTTCAAAGACTATTACCAGATTCTCGGGGTCGCCAGAACAGCCACCCAGAAAGAGATCAAGACTTCTTACCGGAGCCTGGCCCGCAAGTTCCACCCGGACGCCAATAAGGGTGACAAAGGTGCGGAAGAGAAGTTCAAAGAAATCACCGAAGCCTACGAGGTCTTGAAAGACCCGGACAAGCGCAAGAAGTACGACACACTGGGCAGCAACTGGAAAGCCGGCGCCGACTTCAAACCGCCCCCGGATTTCGGCGGCGGATTCACTTTCGATTTCGAGCGCTTCGGCGAGTTCAGCAAGAGCGGTCCCTTCTCTGACTTCTTCGATATGCTTTTCGGGCAGACCTTCGGGTCCGGCACCGCCGGCGGGCCCCGCCCTGGTGGCAGCGCCGGTGGTGGCAATGCGGCAGGCTCAAGGGCCGGCCGGCAGGCGCAGCCTCACCGTCCGGGAACGCAACGAACCGGGCACCGCAGCTTCGATCAGGAGGCCAGCATCGAGCTCACCATCGAGGAGCTGGCCCGGGGAGCTCAGCGCACCCTCAAAATCACCACACCGGGAGCGCAAGCCAAGACCATCGAGGTCAAGATTCCGAAAGGCGTGCGAGCCGGCTCGAAAGTACGGATCCCCGGTCAGGGTATGCAAACCCCCACAGGACGGGGCGATCTCTATCTGAAAGTGAAGGTTAAGCCCCATGATAGCTTCACCATAGATGGTGACAATATCTTCTGCGAAGTGCCGATCACCCCGGCCAAAGCTGTTCTTGGCGGCCAGGCCAATGTTCCCACCCTGGACGGTCCGGTCAAGATCCGCATCCCGGCCGGCACCCAGAACGGACGCTTGCTAAGGCTCAAAGGACGCGGCCTGCCATCGCTCAAGTCGGGCAAGACCGGCGACCTTCTGATTCGTACGAAAATCGTCATCCCTGAGAGCCCTTCCGCAGAAGAAAAAGCACTCTACGAGAAGCTGGCCGAGCTTGAGTCCGGAAAAGCCGCCCGGGCCTTCTGACCTCTATTATTCTTTGGGCTCTTCTTCTTTCGGCTGCTCTTCTTCGGGTTGGGCTTCGGCCGGGGTCTCTTCAGCAGGAGCTTCTTCGCTGGCGCCTTCCTGGTCAGCCTTCTTTGCGGCTTCCATGTCCTTGAGCTGCTCCTCGCTGACTATCGAGTTGAGCTCCACTTCCTTGTCCATCTCTTCCTGAGTCGGCTCGTAAGGCACCGGCGGTGCTGCCGGTTTGCTGAGGGGAAGCAGCCTGGCAGTCGTCCCGAACTCGGCTCGGGCTTCCTCGGTATTGCCGAGACGGAAGAGGACTTCCGAAAGCACCTCGTGCACTTCCGGATCGGTCTCGCGCTTCTTGCGGGCGTCGAGCAGGTGCTTCTTGGCGTCTTTGAGGCGGTTGTAAGCTATCTGCAGGCGAGCTAGCTTGATCTTGAGCTTGATATCGTCCGGATGGGCTTCCACCTGAGAATAAACGTCCGAGATAGCCGACTCTATCAGACCGGCATTCTTCTCGATCAGCTTTTTGATTTCGGGCTGCCAGTCCTGGTTGTCCTGCTCGTAAGCGCAACCCTGAACGAAAGTATCGAAGCCCTTGTCACGATCACCGTTGACGGTGAGAGCCAGACCGAGACGCTTGGTGATTCTCGGATCCTTGGGTCTCTCTTTGAGGACCTCGTTGAAAAGCTCGATGGAGCGGAGCGTCTTGTCGTCCATGAGATAGATCTCGGCCAGCTCGATCCTGGGAGTCACCCAGCTCGGGTCAGAGATCTTGAGAAGGTCCTCGTACATCTCCTCGGCTTTTTCGGTCTGCCCCCTCTTGAAGAGCTGGCGGGCAAAATTGAGCCTGACGAATTTGCTCTTGGGGGCCAGCTCCAGACTCTTTTCGAGCAATCGAAAGCCCTTCCAGATGTCCCGGGTCGCGTCCGAGTCGGTGAGCACATTGCCGGCGGCCATCATCTCCTGGACATCTTTGCGCTTCTTCCAGGTATTGCCGATCTCCCAGGCACGGGCGCGAGCTTCCACTCCCTTGCCCTCTTCCAGCAGCTTCATGGGCTCTTTGCTGTTGATGCCCTCGAGAAGCTCCTCGTTGTCCCTGCTGTAATCGAAACCTTCGTTGGTGGCGGTGGCATTGCTGAGCTCCACCGGCTTGATCACCACCGGGCTGACCACTGTGTACGCGAAGAGACCGCAGGTGACCAGCGCCGCCAGGAGCTGCACGCAAAAAATCTCCCTGACCATGCTTCTTTGCGCGGGGGGCATCTCGACATTTCTCGTACTGCCAGTTGTATCGCCCGGTGCACTTGGTCCGTTCGCCGACATCTTAAGCTATCCCCCACTCCGATGATCTCAAATTACGTGCCCGACTCTCAGGTAGTCTTAACCTGCGATTTATCCGGTTGTAAGACATTCTCTTGCTTTATTCCACTCGAAAGCAAAAGACTCGAAAGCCGATTTTCTGCTGACATAGTGGCTCAGACGGGCTTTCGCTGTCTCGGACAATGTTAACAGCCGGCTCAAATAGTGTGACAGAATCGGTCGGCTCATCGCTCTGGTTCCGATAATTTCCACCTCGGTCAGGACAGCGCAGTCCACCGCCAGGTAGAAGTCTCCGTCTTTACCCACGGTGTCATAGAGGTACGCGGCCAGCTCGAGCACGGCGACCGAAGGCGGCACCCTGTGAGGAAGCCGACCATCGGCGCTGCCGGAAAAGCTCTTGCGGCTCCACTCGAAAAAGGGCAGCCCGGCCAGACGTCCGAGGCGTTCCCGTTCTTCTTCCCCGGCATTCTCGGTGAGATCCTTGACGAGACCGGCTCGCCCTTGCTCGAGAGCCCCCAGAGGACCGACCAGGGAGCCGCCTGGCGCGAGGATGGGCACCACCTGGCAACGACTCACGATGGTGGCGAGCACGCTATCCGCCTGCCGGGCGAACAGCAGGAAGACAACCGGAGCGGAGTTGACGGTGCGGGGCTCCTCGATGGTCTTGAGAAGCGCATTGGCTGCCGGTCTGTGAAAGACCTCTTCGGAAGCATCCTCCAGAACCACCACCCGTCCGTAGCTCGAGGTCATTGCCAGCTCGGCGGAAAGCTCTCGAGCCCTCTCCACAGGAATCTTGGAGCGCGCCTCCGCCCCCGCCAGAGACTGAAGCGCCTGGGGATGCTTCTCTTCGGCTATCCAGCGGCAATTCTGGCAACCGGATGCCGGAGTCTCCCCCCGGGAGAAGCAGGAAGACTGTCCGTCGGCACCGGCACAATTCAAGAAAGCCGCCAGGCTGATGGCTATCGCCTTCTTGTCAGCGAGATTATCACCGGTGAGAAGGTAGGCGTTGGCAAGATGACTCCGGGTGGCAGCCGCTCCGAGGAGCCCGGTGGCGACCGGCTGCGACTGGGTTAGAGATCGGGCGAAAAGCTGGAGCACAGCTATAGTTTACAACCAAAAATAACCTGCGTGAGAGCCATTAAATTGACAGCTCTTGGCCTGTGTCCTAGACTAACAGGGTTTTGCAAGCCAGGCGGGCGGCTTTTCATGAGCCGCGAACCGTATCGGGCTTGTGCTGACCGGAAAATTTCAGGAGAGAGCTTTGGCAAACGTAATAGTCGTCGGTGCGCAGTTCGGTGATGAAGGCAAGGCGAAGGTAACCGACCTGCTGGCAAAAAATGCCGATGTTGTAGTCCGTTATCAGGGTGGCGCCAACGCCGGGCACACCGTCGTTGCCAACGGCAACACCTACAAATTCCACCTGATCCCCTCCGGTATCGTCTACAAGAGCAAGACCTGCATCCTAGGCCCCGGAATGGTAATCGATCCCAAGGCCTTCCTGGAGGAGCTCGACGGTCTCATGGAGCGCGGGCTGGACGACGGAGCTCTCAAGGTATCGGCATCGGCTCATGTGACCATGCCCTACCACCTCATTCTCGACGCTGCCGAAGAAGAGAGCCGGGGCGGCAACAAGATCGGCACCACCAAGCGCGGCATCGGTCCGACTTATGCCGACAAGTGCGCCCGTTCAGGGATCCGTATGGAAGACCTGCTGGACAAGAGCGTTCTCAAAGAGAAGCTCGAGTTCATGGTGCCCCGCAAGAATGTCCTGTTCGAACGTCTCTATAATCTCGAGCAGCTCGACGTGGCGAGAATTCTCGCCGAATACCTCGAATACGGCGAGCGTATGCGCAAATATGTCTGCGACACCTCCGCCCTCATATTCGAAGCCGTCGGCCAGAAAAAGAACATCCTTTTCGAGGGCGCCCAGGGCACCCTTCTCGATCTGGACCATGGCACCTATCCCTATGTCACCAGCTCCAGCCCATCCGCCGGGGGCGCCTGTGTCGGCGCCGGCGTGGGCCCGACCATCATCGACAGGGTGATCGGGGTGAGCAAAGCGTATCTCACCAGAGTCGGCGAAGGTCATTTCCCAACCGAGCTCACCGACGCTACCGGCGAGCGCCTGCGGGAGACCGGCGCCGAAATCGGTGTCACCACCGGCAGACCGAGGCGTTGCGGCTGGTTCGATACGGTGCTCGGCCGTTATTCGGTTCGAATCAACGGTCTCGACTGCCTGGCGGTAACCAAGCTGGACGTTCTGGACGCCTTCGACGAGATCCAGGTGTGTGTCGAGTACAAAGACAGCGTCACCGGCAAGACCTATAAAGACCTGCCCACTGTCGGCAGGGCCTTCAAGCAGCTGGTCCCGGTCTACAAGACCCTGCCCGGCTGGAAAAAGCCGACCACCGAGTGCAAGAGCGTCAAGGATCTTCCCAAGGAAGCCAGAGAATATCTCGAGTTCATCGAAGAAGAGCTCGACGTTCCGGTGGCCATCGTCAGCGTCGGTCCCAAACGCGACAACACCGTGATCATCGAAGACCCGATCCACGGTCCCAAGCGCGTGCTCAGCAAGACAGCCGCCTCGAGCCTCAGTCTCTGATCTCTTTCTGCTGAAAGAAAGAGTCCAACCAGGCGGATAGCCTGTTCATCAGGCTCGCCCAGAGATGCCGGAATCTTCGCTTATAGGACATAGCCAGGTCGTTCTGCCTGATCTCGATCCGGTCCTTGCCCGCCAGGGCGTTCCAGTTCTCGGGATCGATGGCGAGAATCTTGTCATAGGTCCTCCCGGCCAATACGTAGTCGTAGAGATAGTTCTCCTGGAGGAGAGCGAGCTTCTCCAGAGCCTCCACCGAGGATGGTGCCTTGGTCAGATAAAGCTCCACAGCCTGCTCCGCCGACTTGATATCGCCCAGGGACTCGCAGACATCGTATAGATCGAGGAGCCAGGCTATACGATCCGGATTGGCCTTGATGGCTTTCCGGAGGAAGTCCCGGGCTTCCTTGAACTCGCCATTGTCACGATAGAGCTGGAATGCCATATAGAGCACTGCGGCATCAGCGGGGAACCTCTTGATGAGCGCCTCGAGCTCCCGGTCGGCGTCGCTGTACTCGTGGGTGGCGATCAGGCCCGATATCAGGGCGACCCTCGCCTCTTTGGAATCGGGCGCCAGGCGCACCGCCTGCCGGGCGAGGCTGAGGGACAGGTCGGCGCTGAGGTTCTCCAGATGCATCTGGGAGAGGGCGACATAAGGCTCGACCAGGTCAGGGTCTTCGCTGCGGATCGACTCGTATTCCAGGATCGAGCGAGACCAGAGACCCATGGCTTTATAGATGCGGGCAGCTAGAAGCCTGGCCTCGATATTGCCGGGCTGCTCGGAAAGGACAGACTCCACTGCTCTTCTAGCCTTGATAAGCGATCCCTGATTAACCAGCGACTCGATTCGAGAGAGCTCGGGGTCCCTGGCAGTCCGGGGCTCCACCGCTTGCGCAGGAGCCCGGAGACCGATAAGTAAGAGCAGGATGATGAAAACTCGCATGAATTTTGTGCCTCACCGGACATGGTAGCAAATAGTCGTAAAATGACGACTATGAACCAGAATCCCGAGAATTCCGCGAATCGAAATACGAGCAGCGATTATCCCCTCTGGCAGCTGATTACCGCGTCATTCATCAGCGGACTGGTTATCGTCTCCTATGTCCTCCTCATCCATACCCTGGAAAAAAGCAAACCATCCGAGAACCCTCTGGAGGAAGCAGCGAAACTGGCAGCCGGTGCCCTCACCGAAGTGCACCTGCAACACTCTGGATTCGGTTTCATCGGGCTCTGCGATTCTCTCGAAGACGAGAACGCCTACGACCACGCAACCAGACGAATCCGCTCGATCAACTCGGTAAAAGCCACCCTCAGGGCTTGCGCGATCCTTGCCGGTGATCTCGGTCAGCCCCCTCTCCTTGATCTAGTCGAAAAAGATCTCGTCGAACTCGAGGGACTGGAAGCGGAGCTGATAAGCGCCATCTGGAAAGCCGTGCAAGCCGACGGCAGCCGTACAGGTATTCATTACAGGGTGGAAGAATTGCTGAGGCGCAAACTCTCCAGGCAGGGACGCCTGGAGGAAGTGAAGATCGTCCTCGGTCGGTACGGGAAGACCTCAGGCGGTCCGACTCTGGTAAAAGCTCCGGAGAGAGACAAAGACGAAGCCTTCGTACAGAGCGGGTTCTACCGCGAGAACATCGACATACCGACACTGAGAGAGCACCACCTTCAGTTCCACCGCCTGGGCTCCGAAATCGATGTCATCGAGCCCCGCAACTTCCGGAACATCGCCCACCAGATGGAACCATCGGCGGTGATGATCGAGGCTACCCTGGAATCGGATGCCGGCAGCGGTGCCGCCAAGCGATTCGTGCTGCGCGCTTGCGCCACCATCGGGGCGCCCAAGCCTCCACCGGTGTCCACCTGCCTGGCCCTGCACTTTCCTCACGGGCTCCCCAGGCAGTTCGCCTCCACCAGAGACTTTCTTGACGATTCAGTCTGGCTCGGAGGCGGGCGATGGCTCACCGCCAGGGACGGATCGGTCCCGGGCAACGGCGAGCTGGAAAAGAACCGCTCCCTGGGCGAAATGCTGCCCAGCCAGGCCCTGGCGGTAGGTATCTATCACTGGCTCCGGGGGATCAGCACACCGGTGGATCCGGACAAAGCCCTGGATTTCCTGGCCACCAGATTCGAAACGGATCGCCTCGAGAAAAGCCGCGGGATTGACGTGAACAGCTGCCTGGTGAAAGACACAGGCGCCCGGGAAAGAGCGCTCTCCCGCGGCTTCGAAGCAGGAAGCTCAGGACAGAAAGCCCTCAAGCAGCTCTTCGAGTATCAGGGAACCCTCACCGAATATCCCGCTTCCGCCTTCCCCATCGCCGTCAACACCCAGGGGGAGGCCCGTATTGCCGGGCGGAGCCGTTACGACGCCAGCCTGATCGCCGACTATCAAGACGCTCTATACAACACGAATCTCGCTGCACTCGAAACCATGGCCACCGCCAGGACATTTATCCGCCGGGCCGACGTGGAGATCAGCCTGATTTCCAGGCGCGCCGACTCCGAGAGAAAGAGGCTCGCCTCCATCGAGCGGCACCATCTGGCAGGAGAGACAGCAGAGCAGGCCCGCAAGCGCCTGACCACAATGATCGCCATCGACACCACCCGCAAGGAGCTGCTCGGCAAAGCCCGCAGCCGGGCCCGCACTGCCGGGCAGAATGCCTTCCGGGCCGCCTCCCGGTCTTACGAGCTAGCCGCCTCCACGTTCACCCTCTGCCGGAACGGACTGCACAGGATCGTCTCCCCGTACCCGGCATTCCTTCTGGGCCGGGACCAGGTCTTCATCCCGATCTACCAGCCTCTCGCCGAGGATCAGCTCTTCGCGGAGACCCCACGGCGAACTTCTCCCTGGCTGGAGAATGGACTGAACATCAGCAAACCGATCCGACAGGCGTTCGCCCGCCCCGGAACGGTTCGGACCGGATCGGGTCCCCTGGACATGGTCATGGCGGAGCATAACGGAAACGATCTCATCAAGCCGGCTACCATCATCCTGGACGCCCTCGATTTCGAGTCCGGGGTCGCTCCATCGACCCACATAGCCGCGGTCTACCCTTTCGCAAACCAGCCGGTTCCGGAGGGTCAGGGCTTTTTCTACGACAAGCGCGCCCTCGCCACCGGCGAAGATCCGAAAGTAATCTGGTCGGTGGTCATGAGAGACTGCCTGGCACGGCAGGACGGCAGCCAGCCGGGTCGGACCCTGGTCGGAAGCGACCGGCACTGGTGCGAGAAATTCAGCCCGCCCATCGGAACGTGCCCGGAGCTGGCAGTGGAATTCCAGCTCCGGCGGCCTCTTCCTGAGCCGGGCGGGCTTCCCTTCGATACTTTCGTCAGGGATCCGGTCTATAAGAGACAGGCACCGCTGATACCACCGCTGCCGGCGCAGATGATGTAAGAATTTCGAGAATAGAACCTGATTGACACACTTGAAAAAGAACGAGCACGCACCGGAGTGCGTGCTCTTCCAGTGCTTTCAGCCAGCGCCTAGTTTTGAGAAGCGTTATCGGCTTCCGACTTGGCTTTCTTCTTGGAGCGTTTCTTGCCGCCTTCGCTTTCCTCGCCGGTCTCGTCGATGATCTCGGCAGAAGCGCTGCAAGGGGGCTCGATATTCAGATGTTGCTCGATATTCTCGATGCGCTCGAGGAGAGTCTCATACTCGCGACGCGAGATGAAACCAAGGTCCTTGGCAGCACCCTGAACCCGGAAGGTGACTTTCTCGGTCTTTTTGGAAGCTTCATCCTGCAGACCTTTGATGAAAGACTGGGCATTGTCGGCTTTGACTTTGCCTTCTTTCTCGAGGTCTTCGATGAGGTCCTGACCGACCTTGACGATGTCTTGCATGGCATCTTCGAGGGCCATCTTGACGCGCTCGAAATTGGAAGTAGCGCCGACACTGGTCAGCACCGCTTTCTTGATGAGAGTAGTTCTTTCGCTCATGGTATTTCTCCAGTTGATCTACCGAATATAGTTGCACATAGCCGCCGAATCGCCCCAGGATATCAAGGTAATCATAAACATTCACCCGATCTCAAAGTAATTTGAAGTGAATTTGCCCCTGTCGAGCCGCTGTCAAGCCGCTGAAAATTTAGAGCCGGCCCGGTAAAATGCTATTTTGCTCAGCGCCTTCCCCACACCGATTCAATGGAGGTGTTCTCTTGACAGCAGGTGTTCCAGCCAGATCGTCAGCGGGTTTCCAGCGTCTCGCCCGACCCACCCGTCTCTTTGCTTCTCTTTTCCTGCTCGCCATATTCATCTTCGGTCAGGGGCTGGCCGTGCCGGTGATGGCCCAGGCCGACCAGTCAGCGCGACCGACCCTGGTGATCATGATGGTGGCCGACCAGTTTTCTTACAACTTCCTGACCCGTTACGAAGACAAGCTCACCAGCGGCGGTCTGCGTTATCTCGTCGAAAGGGGAGCGGAGTTCTCGAACTGCCGCCTGGAATGTGCCGTATCCGACGCTTCGGTGGGGCATACGGTGATCGCCACCGGCGCCAATCCCTGGCACACCGGCGTGATCGCCAACAAATGGTACGACAGGCGCAGCCGCTCCGAAGTCGGTCCGACCGAGGACAAGAATGCCTCCATGGTGGGAGGAAACGGTCCGGCCGGCAGCGTCAAGCTCATGTACGGAACGACCCTCGGCGACCAGCTCAAACTGGCTACCAACGGACGCTCCAAGGTCTTCAGCATGGCCGTGAGCGAGCCCGCCAGCCTGCTCCTGGCAGGACGCCTGGCCAATAACGCATTCTGGTTCGACACGAAAAGCGGCAATATGGTCTCATCCTCCCGCTACGGGACGACCCAGCCCGCCTGGGTGCAAGCTTTCAACGATCAGCATCCGGCCGACCGGTACATAGGCAAACCCTGGCAGCGTCTCATGCCCGAGACCGAGTATGCCGCCTCCACCCGCGATGACTATCCCCGGGAGCGCCCCCTGGAAAACGACGGGCGAGCCTTCCCCCACGTCATCAACCGGGGTAGCGGCGCTCAGGGACAGGATTATTACGGCTCTTTCGCCATGACTCCCATGGCCAATCAACTCATCTTCGACTTCGCCCGGGATGCGGTAGACAAAGAGCGCCTGGGCACCCACACCACTCCGGATCTGCTGATTCTCGGGCTCTCAGCCGGCGAGCAACTGGCACAATATTTCGGACCTTATTCGCAGGAAGTCGAAGATCTTGTGCTGCGCATGGATCGCAGCATGGAAAGCTTCTTCCAGTTCGTCGATGAGAAGGTCGGACTCGATAAGTGCCTCCTGGTCTTCACTGCCAGCCACGGCGGTCCCGCCATCCCGGAATTTCTCTCCGAGCGCGGTCTCGACGCCGGCCGCATCGATCCGGCCGTGTTCACCCAGTTTCTCGACGCCAAGCTCGACAGCCGGGTGGGAGAGGAAAACTGGATCGAGTCCTTCTGTCCCCCCAATCTCTATCTCAATCTGGATGCCATCGACAACCAGAAGCTCAGACAGCCGGACGTGGAGACCCTGGTCAAGCAGCTCGCCCAGTCGGTGCCGGGAGTCGGGGAGATTGTCACGGCCTACCAGCTGTTCACCAACCAGATACCCAACGGTCCTTTCGTGCAAGCTGTCAGAAAGAGCTATGACTTCGGGCGCTCCGGGGAGCTCTTCGTGATTCCGAAATCAGGCTGGGTGTTCACCAGCCAGACTTCGGGCACCGGCTACGGCTCGCCTTACAGCTACGACACTCAGGTGCCCCTGATCTTCTGCGGGCCCGGTGTCGCTCACGGCAATTTCATCGATCGGGTCTCCCCCTGCGACATCGCCGCCACCGTGGCTGCGCTCCTGGGCGTCGAGATGCCTTCCCTGTGCGAGGGTCAGGGTCTGAACCAGATCATGCTCCAGGAAGCCGGCCCGCCCCGCCCGAGAATGAAGTCCGCACCGGCAGCGGTGCCGCAGCCGGACCAGAATCGTAAACGCTGATCCCAAAGAGGTAAAGGCCATGGCCGCCAAAGACACTCTCGTCCTGGTGGACGGAAGCTCCCTTGCTTTCCGTTCGTTCTACGCCCTGCTGACCACAGGAATGCGCACCAAGACCGGGGTTCCCACCTGGGCAATCATGGGCTTTTTCAACTCTCTCTTCGACCTCGTCGACCGTCAGAAGCCGACGATGATCGCCGTCTGCTTCGACACGGCCAAGCCGACCTTCAGGCATGAAGAGTACGACCAGTACAAGGCGAATCGCCTGGAAATGCCAGACGACCTGGCGGTGCAGTGGCCCCTGATCAAAGAGGGCGTGCAGGTGCTGGGCATACCGGTGCTGGAGCTGGACGGCTACGAGGCCGACGATGTCATCGGCACAGTGGCCAAGAAAGCGGCCAGACAGGAGCGCCAGGTGGTAATCCTGACCGGGGACCAGGATATTTTCCAGCTCATCGAGGCCGGGGACACTCATATCGAAGTGCTCATGCCCGGAAAGACCGGTCTAAAGAATTACGGGCGCGAGGAGGTTTTCGAGAAGCTGGGGGTCTGGCCGGAGCAGGTCATCGACTATAAGGCGCTTTGCGGAGACACATCGGACAATATACCGGGAATCCGGGGCATCGGTCCGAAGACCGCCACCAAGCTCCTTGCCGAGTACGAGACAGTGGACGGCATCTATGCCAACCTGGACAAGATCACCTCCAGGTCGGTGAAAAACAAGCTCGAGGAAGGTCGGGAAAACGCCTACAAAAGCCGAAGGCTCGCCACCATCGAGCTCAATGCTCCCATCGAGTTCAGCTTCGACGACTGCCGCCTCTCCCTTCCGGAAGTGGAGCCGGTGGGCAAGTTCTTCAAATCACTTCAGTTCAAGACCCTGGTGGGAAGGCTGCCCAAGGCCCTGGCGCGGCTTTCCGGGAAGGAGTCCGACACGGCCCTGGAAGAATCGCTCATGGAAGAGCTCTCGAAAGTGAAGGTCGAACCGGCCGAAAACGGTAACGGTCGAGGGGAAGCCTTTGTCGCCGCAGCCGTTGCGACAGCTCGACCGGGCGCCACCGCATTCGATGCCCATGCCACCGCCCGCTTCGAAGGCCAACCCGAGCCGCTGCTGATCACCAGCGAACAGCTTCTCCAGGACCTCATCGACGAGATCGAAAAGGCTCCTTTGCTCTCAGTCGATCTCGAGACCACCGGCGTGGAATCGCTCGACACGGAGATCGTCGGCTGGGCCCTGGCCTGGGGAGGAGGAATCGAGAAAGTAGATGGCAAAATCGAAGCGAGCAAGGAGCCCGGCCCGATAAAGACCGCCTATATACCGGTCCGGCACAATATCATCTCCCACATCCCCCAGCTCGACCCCGACCTGGTGGCAAAAGCCCTCAAGCCCATTCTCGAAAACGAGTCCATTGGCAAGATCGCCCAGAACGCCAAATTCGAGGCCAATGTCCTTTCTCTTTGCGGGATCGACCTCAAGCCGGTCGCCTTCGACCCGATGCTGGCGAGCTATATAGTCAACCCGGACAGCAAGCATGGTCTAAAGGATCAATCCGAGCGGCTCCTGGCTTACTCGATGGTGCGGATAACCGAGATCATCGGCAAAGGCAGAAGCCAGATCACCATGGACCGCGCCCCCATCGAAAAGGTCGCTCCCTACGCCGCCGACGATGCCAGGGTCGCCCTCGCCCTCACAGACCTCTATGCCGGGAGCCTGGACAGCGATCAGTCATCCTTGCTCTACGATATGGAATTGCCCACCGAAAGAGTCCTGGCCAAGATGGAGCAGGCCGGTGTGAGGCTCGATCTGGACTACCTGAGCCAGTTCAGCAAAGAGCTGAGCGAGGAGATCGGCAGGGTCGAAAACGAGATTTTCGAGATCGCCGGCTACACGTTCAATATCAACTCCACCCAGCAATTGCAGAGACTGCTTTTCACCGAGCTCGGGCTGGAGACCAAATCCCGCACCAAGACAGGCTTCAGCACCGACGCCTCGGTGCTCGAGTCCCTCTCGGGGAACCATCCTGTAATCAACAAGATCCTCGACTACCGGCAGCTCAGCAAGCTGCTTTCGACCTATGTGGACGCGCTTCCCAGGCAGGTCTCGCCCAGAGACAATCGCCTGCACGGCGAGTTCAACCAGACCGTCACCAGCACCGGGCGGCTCTCGAGCTCGAACCCGAACCTCCAGAACATTCCCATCCGTACCGAGATCGGGCGCCGGATAAGAAGAGCTTTCGTGCCTGCCGACGAGAATTCGAGCCTGATCTCAGCCGACTACTCGCAGATCGAGCTGCGCATGCTTGCCCATATGTCAGGCGACGAGCTGCTTATAGAAGCTTTCGAGAAGGATCAGGACATACACGCCCGCACCGCCGGCGAGATTTTCGATATCCCCATCGAAGAAGTCGACGCCGAGAAGAGACGCATCGGCAAGACCCTCAATTTCGCCCTGGTATACCAGCAGGGACCTTTCGCCACAGCCCAGGACCTGGGCATCAGCACCAAAGAGGCCCAGGCATTCATCGACAAATATTTCAGCCGCTACCCGAAAGTGAAAGGATTCTTGACCGGCACCATAGACGATGCCAGGAACAATCACTATGTCAGCACCCTCTGGGGACGCCGGCGCTATTTCAAGAATCTCAACGACCGCAACGCCAATATCAGGCGAGCCGATGAGCGGGCCGCCTGCAATGCCCCGATTCAGGGCAGTGCCGCCGATCTGATGAAACTGGCGATGATCAGGCTGGACGAAAGGCTTGTCGAAACAGGATCGAAAGCCCGTCTCATCCTCCAGGTCCACGACGAGCTGGTTCTCGATGTGCCGGACAGCGAGCTCGAGGCGACCAGGAAAATCGTGGTGGAAGCTATGGAGCTCGGTCAGCCGCTCTCCGTGCCGCTCAGGGTCGACTGCGGAGTCGGCAAGAACTGGATGGAGACGAAGTAGTCATCGGAGCTCGAACGATTTCATGATATCGTCCCGCTGGCGCGACAGGACCTCTCGAAAACCGGCCGCGACGGGATAGCGCTTCAACAACCTTTCGCATTGCTGGTTGATCGCAAGAGCCCGATCGTAGTCCTTGCCCAGGATCTCCATGTGGGCGGCGACCAGGTAAGCAGCCGCCGCATCATTCACCTGACCGGTCGACCGGGGATCGAATCGAGCAAGGCCAGGCTCCGCCCTGCGCGTCCAGACCAGAGCCTCCCCGGGATTATCCAGGTAGCGATAGGCGTCGCCGACCCTGCAGGCGGCCAGAGCGGTGCCGAAATCGCGCTCCATGTCATTTCTGGCAAGAAGACCCGGTCCCTGCGACACCACCTTCTCGAGATAGGGAATCGCCTTCTCCATCTCCTTCCTTCTCAGGTAGAAGTCAGCCACGGTACTGTTCCACGATACACGCTCTCGCTCGAATCCGGGTCTGGAATCGAGTCTCCTCAGCGTCAAGGGAGCATCCCTGTCCAGGAGATCCGGCCGATTCGCCTGGATGTCGAGCAACAGGATCCCGATCCGGGAATCAGTCTCCATATCGATGAGATTCGCTCCGGCAGCCAGGTCAACGCTCTCCTCGAAAAGCGAACGGGCACGAGCGAGCCTGCCGAGATTCTGCTCTATAGACGCAAGCTGTCTCAAGACATAGACCTTTTTGGTGGCATCGATATTGCGGCGGCGGTTGATCAAAGTCAGGTTTCTCGCCGCGATTGTCCTGGCCCTCTCGAAATCCCGCGCGATGATGGCATTATCGGCGTCCTTGCTGAGCGCGTTGCAGGGATCCGGATCCAGGTTGACTCCCTTGAGCTCCGGTCGCTCGCCGAGACGCAGTAAATCATCCTTACTTAACCCCGGGCAGTCGGCCAAGCCCAGATCCGTCAGAGCCGGAAGCTCAGAGGCGAGCTTGATCAGAGCGTCACGATTGACGGCGGTGCCGTGCAGACGAAGGCGCTTGAGATTGTCGAGCCGGTACAGTCTTTCGAGCGAGCTCGAATCGATGTCCGTCTCGGAGAGATCGAGGAGCTCGAGCTTTTCGAGCTTCTCGATACCGGCCAGGGTGCGGACCCTGGAGCCCCGCAGATAAAGCTCGATCATGTTGGGATAACGGCTCAGGCACGGGATCGCCCTGTCGGTAATCTCGCCTTGATTCACCAGCTTGACAAGAGATATCTTGTCCGAAGCAGGTGCCCGCTTCATGTCCTCGTCGCTGACCTGCCTGATCACATCCTCAAAGACAAGCTCTGTAGCACCAGCTCTGACACCGTCGAAGCTTGGATCGATCAGATTCTCCTGTGCCGGCTTGTACGGCAATAGCGACAGGGGCTTATTCTTGGCTTCCGGAGCCCTGCTTAGATTGAGTGGCACCATTATCAATACCACACCAAAAACCACTGCCAGGGCAATCGGCAGGATCAGGACCTTCTTGTTACTGGACAACTCAAGCGAAAACGGCTGCTCCTCTTTTTCCGGGGGCTCGACCTCGCTGCAAACCAGTGATCGCAGACGCCCGGCCACCGCTTCGCAACTGGCCGGTCTGCGCTCCGGCTCTTTGGACAGGAGCTCATTGACCAGAGCCCTGAGGTCATCGTCGATCTCCCATAAGGCGGAGGACGAAAGCTCCGGCGCGCTCGCCTCTCGATGCATGGCCATGGTCTCGAGAGCCGAGCCACCACTGAAAGGAGGATTCCCGGTTAGAGCCCTGAAAAGCATGCAGCCGAAAGAATAGAGATCGCTTCTTGCGGTGAGGGGCTCTCCTCTGGTCTGCTCCGGGCTCATATAATAGGGACTTCCCAGCACCGCCCCGGTGCGGGTGAGACTTGCCTCTTCCTCCTCTTCCCGGAAAGTCTTGGCGATTCCGAAATCGATAACCCGGGCGCTCAGACTGCCGTCCTCCTCGCTTCTGACCAGGACATTGCCGGGCTTGACGTCCCGGTGCACGATGCCCAGGCGGTGCGCCGAGCCCAGAGCATCGGCCACCTGGGCGAAAAGCTCGATGAGCCCGGGGAAAGTGAGGTCCCCGGGCGCCTCCAGCAAATCCGCCAGGGACTGTCCCTCGACCAGCTCGATCACCATGAACGGCTGGCCTGATTCGGAAACACCGAAATCGTACACCCTGGCGATATTGGGATGAGAGAGACGGCTGAGAGTGCGAGCCTCTTTCTGGAAACGCACTGTAGCCCGATCGTCGACCTGCCAGGACGAGAGGATCTTGATGGCGACATCTCTCAAGAGATCCAGATCCGTGGCGCGGTAGACACGCCCCATGCCGCCTTCGCCCAGGCAATAGAGAATCTTGTACTTCTGGTAGAAGATGCTTCCGGCTCTGAGCGCCTCTCTCTCGTCCAAGCTATCTACCTCGGGGAATCTTTTTATTCCCGCCCGCCAAACTCTCAATCTCTGCCTGAATGGCCCTGGCCTCTTTCTCTCGACCGAGACCGTTCAGGATATTGAGCCTCTGTCCGAGAAGAACGGACATGCCGGGATAGGCAGCGGAGCTCCTCCTGACCAGCTCGAGGCAGGCATCGTTGAGAGCCAGGGCGCCTTCGAGATCTCCTTTCAACAAACGGAGATGGCAGGCGATAACATAAGCCTCGCAGGCGTTATTGCGAGCTTCCGGCTCTTTCGGATCGACCCTTGCCAGGATGGCAAGGGCTCTGCCGACCCAGAGCTCCGCTTCCGTGAGGCGATCGAGATAGCGGTAGCAGTCCGCCACCCGCGCTGCCCCCGTCGCCGATAACGCATCTTCGATGGGAAGCAGCTTGCCACCAAGAGAGATGGCGTCCGCGAAAAATCTCTGCGCTTTCGCCTTATCGCCCCGCTCCCTGGCATGGCAGGCGAGAACCCGGTACCATTGAATGCGCTCGGGCAGCGACCTGTCGCCCAGAGGCTCCATCGCCTTGACTCCCTCGAGAGCGGCAAGCTCTGCCTCGTCTATCCGGCCGGCCGGCCGAAAGAGCCAGTAGAGTCTCGAGCTGGCACTGGCCATGAGCTCATGCTCCTCCGCCTGCCTGGCTATAGAAAAGCCCTGACGATAAGCCTCCTCCGCCTTCTTTGAGTGTCCCAGACCCTGCTCGGCTCTGCCAATCTGCTCGAAAGAGATCCCAAGCTTGAAAGGCACAGGATGCTTCTGCCTGATCAGAAGCGCATTATTCTTCCTGGCGGTGACAAGCGCCTTCTCGTACTGCCCGTCATCGATATACTGATTGAACCGGGCGGTAAGATCGTTGAAGCTGTCCGGCTCGCAAGCCACTTTCGGGAAGGCGACGCCGAGACGAGCAATATCGTCGAGCTTGATATTCGGGCAGTCATAGAGCTCCAACCGGCACAGGGTCGGTATCGCGCGCAAGAGATCTTCCACCTGGGCGGCGGTGATATTGGTGCGGCTGAGACGAATATCCTCGAGATTCTTCAAGCTCTTGATCCGCTCGAAGGCTTCCGGGGCGAGCTCGAGGCTGCCCAGATCCAGTAGCCTGATCAGGGGCAGGTTCTCGATGCCGGTCAAAGCGTGTATCTTCTTGCTACCTCTGAGATAGAGCTCCTCCGTACCGGGATATCGGGAGAGAGCCTTAACCGACCGGTCGGTAATATAGATCTTGTCGATCAGCCTCACTTTGATGACACTAGTAGAGGCCGGCGCCTTCTCCATCTGCTTGTCAGTGATCTGCCGAGCGGAGTCTTCCAGATCGAGAGTGTTCGCTCCTTCCCTGACCGCCTCGAAGGACAGATCAGAGAGATCCTCGATGACCGCCAGACAGTCTCCGCCCGGCATTCTCGTCTGGCTGACCGGAGAAGGCGGGGGCTTATAGAAGATCGTCTGGGCTATCGGAATCAAGACAAAAGCAATACAGATGACCGTCGTCACCAGCACAGGTATCAAAAAAGAGCGTCTCTTCTCAGCCGGCAATTGAAAGATGGCTGTCACCATGCCGGGCTTCTCATCGGCAGGCCCGGAGTCATCTTCGACGGTGAGCTCACGCAGGATGGCGACCACTTCGTCGAAACTCTCGGGACGGTCGCGGGGGTCTTTGGCGAGAAGCCTCGCAACCAGGTCGCAGAGCTCGTCGGGCAGCTCGAAATCAACCGACTCCCTAAGCGAGGGGGGCGGTGAATTCAGGTGCATGCTAAGAGTCTCGACGGCAGTGGCCCCGGAAAAGGGCGGCCGCCCCGCGACAGCGCGGAAGAGCACGCATCCGAAAGAATAGATATCCGAACTCGCCGTCACCTCCTTTGCCCCGGCCTGCTCGGGGCTCATATAGAACGGGCTACCAAGGACCGCGCCAGCCCGGGTAAGGGATTGCTCGCCGGCGCTTCGCTTGGCTATGCCGAAGTCGATTACCCGGGCGCTGATGCTGCCGTCCTCTGCCTCTTTGATCAGGACATTGGTGGGTTTGACATCCCTGTGAATCACCCCGGACCGATGCGCCGAAGCCAGAGCCTCGGCGACCTGAGCGAGAAGCTCCAGGCAATCGGCAAGCGGCAGGTCGGGCTCGCTATCGAGCAGCTCCGCCAAAGTCATCCCTTCGACCAGCTCGATTACCATGAAAGGCTCGCCAGCGGGCGACACCCCGAAATCATAGACCTTCGCGATATTCGGATGAGAAAGCCGGCTGAGGGTGCGAGCCTCGTTCTGAAAGCGAACGAAAGCGCTGTCGCTGTCCTGCCATGCGCTCAGTACCTTGATGGCGACATCCCGCATGAGAATCCGATCCCGGGCCCGGTAGACCCTTCCCATGCCACCTTCACCGATCTCCCGATCGATCAGGTATTTGTCGAGAAGAAGGCTGCCCGGCCGCAGAGCCGGATCGCCCGATTTCCTGCCACCATCGCCAGCGCCTCTCTGCTCCATGGCACTATGATACTAGCGATAACTATTCTTTGCCGTTATTGCCGCCCGGCTCCGTGCCCGCTGAAAGCGTTGCGGCTCTGAGCTTGCTGTTGCGGTAGCCGTAGAGCCCATAGATGATCAGACCGGCAGGACAGGTGATGGCATAAGCCTTGAGGACGTCCGGCTCGAGGAAACAGGCGAGACTGGCGCATCCCAGGGCACCGGCGATTCCCAGGACGGGACTGACGAGCTTGAGACGCACGGCGCCGACACAAACGAAAGTAAAAGCCACCAGAGTGCCCAGGACCATCATATCGGCGATTTTAGAGAAGTCCATGAACCCTGCGATAAGGGCCACGAGAACGCCGTTGAGAAGAATACCCACGGTGGGATTGCCATGCCTGACTTTCTGGAACACCGGCGGCAGCAGTCCGTCCTCGGCCATATTGCGGAAGATCCTCGGTCCTCCCATACAGAGCACCAGCAGAACATTGAAGATGCCCAGGACGGCGCCGAAAGCGATGAACTGCGCGGTCCAGTTTTCGCCCACGCTGGCAAGAAGCTTGGCCAGCGGCGCCGCCGCCTCGCTGCCGACGAAGAGCTCATTCTTCTGCCCATCGATGAAACACGGAGCCAGACCCGTAGCCACTGCCATGACAGCCACATAGAGCGCCGCCACGATCCCGACAGTGAGATAGGTGGCTCTTTTGGTGTCCTTCTGTCCCTTCGATTCCCGGGCGAATGTATAGAGCGCATCGAAACCGACATACGGGAAAACGGCCACAGCGGCTCCTTCGAGCACGCCATTGAAGCCCCTGGGCATGAAAGGCGTCCAGTTGGCGGCATTGACATGGCTGATGCCGAAAGCGAGAAACACCACCAACAGTACCATTTTCAAGATCACCAGAAAGAAGTTGAGCTTGGCCGATTTGCTCACACCGCCGAAAATGAGAATAATCGTGATTACCGAGACCACGCCTATGGCAATGATATTGATCCCGAAGCGACCGTCATCGGCGGAGGGGCCGGTCCAGAAAGCCGGGACCTCGATGCCCAGGGCGGTCTGCAAATAGACACTCCAGGCGATGGCCACGGCGGATGCCCCGAAGCTGTACTCCATGAAAAGACCGAAAGCCACAATCCAGGCCACCAGCTCGCCGATGGAATGATAGACATAGCTGTAGGCCGAGACACCATGCGGCATCCGCGCGGAGAAACGCTCGTAGCAGATGGCTACGATGAGAATCACCAGGCCGGTGATCACGAAAGAGAGCACTCCGGCGGGGCCGGCCTTGCCGGCTATGATCCCGGGCATGGCGAAAATACCGGCACCAATCGTGGCACCAATTCCCAGTCCGGTGAGCATCATCCAGCCGAGATGCCTGGGGGTATCGGCGATAGCGAGATCGTCGGCGGAAGCCGGAACACACCTGAAAAGCTCAGTTGCTAAAGACATCTGATCGGTTTCTCGTGGCTGCTGAAAGTGAAATGCTAGCATAGCGGCTCATATATTGAATTCAGTGTGAGGTCTTTCCCATGAAGCTCGAAAAAGCAGCAGTCATCGGAGCCGGCGCCATGGGCGCAGGCATTGCCCAGGTCCTGAGCCAGGCCGGCATGGAAGTCGTGCTCAAGGATGTAAAGGAAGAGTATGTCGAGCGCGGTCTCAAGAGCATCAACAAGATGTACGAGTCCCGGGTCAAGAAAGGCGCTCTCACCCAGGAGCAGGCGGAAGAGCGCCTGGCGTCCATCAAGACAACGGTGAGCTACGAGGATATCAAAGACCCTGACATCGTCATCGAGGCGGCTCTCGAGCAGATCGAGATCAAGCTCGAGATTTTCAAGACCCTCGACGAGATCTGCCCAGCCAGTACCCTGCTTGCAACCAACACCTCGGCCCTCTCGGTCTCCGAGATTGCCTCGGTCACGAAGCATCCCGGAAGAGTCCTTGGAATGCACTTTTTCAACCCGGCACAGTTCATGAAACTGGTGGAGGTAATTCCCGGCGTCATGACTTCCGACAAGACCATCGACCAGGCAATGACCCTCTGTCGCGAGAGCCTCGGCAAGATCCCGGTGCGGGTCAAGGAATGCCCCGGATTTCTGGTCAACCGGGTCCTCTTTCCTTATATGAACGAGGCGCTCTGGGCGCTTTGCGAGGGAGACGGTCCAATAGAGAAAAGAGTGGAAGAAATCGACGCGCAAGTGGTGGAATTCGGTCTGCCCATGGGTCCTTTCACCCTCTTCGATATGACCGGCATCGATATCTGCTCCCATGTGGTGGACTTCCTCTATGAAGAGTACGGTCCGCGCTTCGAGCCATCGCCCCTGCTCCGGCTCATGGTCGCAGAAGGTCAGCTCGGTCAGAAAACCGGAGCCGGCTTCTATGCGCACGGCGACAAGGGAGCGGAGAAAACCGTCAATCCGAAACTCGCCGGGCTTATCGAAAGAGCCCGATCCGGCAGGAAGGCTGCCGGAGATACTGATTTCGACCCTTACCGGGTGATCCTGCCCATGTTCAACGAAGCCGTCTATGCTCTCCAGGAAGACGTGGTCGCTCCCGAGGACGTGGACATTGCCATGCAGCATGGCTGCGGACTCAAGCGCGGGCTTCTGACCATCGCCGCTGACAGAGGTCTGGACTGGTGCCTTGCGGAGCTTTCCGCCTATCAAAAGATCGGCGGCGAGCGCTTCCGGCCCTCCTGGCTTCTCAAGAAGCTCGTGAGAGCGCGGGTCCACGACTTCGCCCCGGAAAAAGAGCCGGTGGCGGCCCGATAGTCTCATAGTTGATGAAAATCAGAAATTAGCGATTGGCCGGCGAGCATATGTAGTAAATAAATAGTATGTTCAAGTGGCTGGCTATTTGTGTTCTCCTCTGGTTCATCTGGTTAATCCGGGAAGTTTTCCCGCCTTTCATCGTGGGCGGCATCATCGCCTACTTGCTTCTGCCCTTCGTCAACTGGGTGGACAGCACTTTCAAGCTTCCCAAGAAGATTGCCGTGGCCCTCATCTATATCGGGACCTTCGCCAGCCTGGTAATTCTCAGCAATGTTTTCGGCGGTCATATAATGGACCAGGCCAGCAACCTGGTCACCCAGCGCCATGAAATCATGGCCAATCTTCTGGACCAGCTCTGCCAGAGCTACGGCTGGACTATCGACGTGGAAGAGACTGCCACCGAGCTGGTGGCGGATCTGGAAGGCTGGTTCGGCAAGCCCGGCGAGATCATGCATATGGGAGAGATTCTCTCGAAGAGCCTGCTCTCGGTCCTGGTATGCACGGTATCCTCGATCTATCTGATCATCGACAGCGAGAGGGTCGGTCTCTTCTTCCTGCGTTTCGTGCCTTCCGACAGGCGCTCCACAGTGGTGCAGCTCTCGGGCCAGATGAACGTCATGCTGAGCAAATATATAAGGGGCCAGATCTTCCTGGTCGTGCTCATGTCATGTGTGGCTTATATATTCCTGCACTTCGTTTTCCAGCTCAAATATGCTCTGCTCATCGCCATTCTGTCGGGAACCCTGGAGATCATCCCGGTCCTCGGCCCCCTCATGGCAATCGGCATGGCGGTCATCGTCGGGGTAGCCCAGCACGGCACCCAGGTGGCTCTTCCGATCTTTCTCTGTTACTGGATAGCCCGCCTGGTGGAAGACTATCTGGTGATTCCTCGTTTCATCGGTCATGTGGTCGAGCTCCATCCCCTGGCGATTATCCTGGCCGTCCTGTGCGGAGAGGTCACCGCCGGGGCCCTGGGAATGCTCATAGCGATTCCGGTGGCAGCCGCCATCAAAGAGATCCTGGACTTCTGCTATCCGCCCGCCGCCTCAGAGATCAACCCCTGGGCAGAAGATGCCAAAGACGGCAAGCCTGCCGTCGAGATAACCGATCCCGATCCGGTTGTCGAAACGGGCACTCAAAAGACCCTCGACGCCCAGAGCTCGCCAAAAGCGGCCTCCTGATGCGCGTTCCGGCAAGAATCCCGGCACCGGTGTCTAAGGAGCGCGAGCGATAGAGACCTCGCACCGACAGGCTAGTGTCCGTGTCCGCTGGTGGGAATATCCATCTGGATGAGCAGAGCCACGGCGACCGTATAGACAATGGCACCCATCATGAGCATGCTCGAGCTCAGCTTTTTCTGCCGGAGGAAAACGAACCAGACCAGAGCCGAGCATACCGCCACGGCACCGGTGAGCAGGGTGCCGGTATCGAGATTCCACCTGGTGAAGGCGATACCGAAAGCAACCGGGATACAGCTCTGGAAGACCAGGGCGCCGGTGACATTGCCCAGAGCCAGAGTGTCCTTGCCATTGCGAGCCCAGAGAACGCTATTGATCTTCTCGGGAAGCTCGGTGGCGATAGGAGAGACGATCAGGGAGAGGACCAGAGGCGGAAATCCTATGTCGACAGCAATTTTCTGGATAAACTCGACGAATATATAAGCACCACCAATGATACCACCCAGGGCGATGGTCACCTGGGGTATGATCAAGCGCAGCTTCTTCGATTCGAGCTTGACTATCTTGGTCATATACAGGGGCTCGGGCTCGGCGCCCATTTCGCCTGCGGAGCTGAAGGTCTGGAAGAGATAGACCGGATAGACGAGAAAAATAAGACCGGCAATCACATAGCGAATCGCCGGATCGGTCGGCGCGAAAGAAGCGACGAGGGCGGCGGTGTAAGCAATCATGAAAAAGCGCAGATCCCGCCCGAGAACGACCTCGTTGAGCTTGAGCTCTTTCGGTCGTCGCCCTTTCGAGGCGAAATAGAAAGCAGACAGACCGCAAAGGCCCAGGGTCAAGGTGGACAGCATGAAAGGAGCGCCGGCGATGGCTCCGATCCCGACCTCGGCACCGTGCTCGCCCCGGAAGAATATAACGGCGACGACAGGGATGAGGGTCTCCGGAAGGGCCGTGCCTACCGCTGCCAGGACCGAGCCGACCACCCCTTCGCTGAGCTCCAGGCGCTGACCCAGCCACTCGATACCGTTGGTAAAAAGCTCAGCAGAAAGTACGATGATCAGGAGGGCGACAAAAAGAATTGCAATATCGGAAAACATGATCACACCGGGCGGTCTTTCTGAGACAATGGCCAGATTATCGAGCTCGTGACATCAGAAAAGATAACTATCAGATGATAACCGTAAAAGACGTAGAACATGTAGCAAAACTTGCAAGACTTGCTCTTTCGGATCATGAGAAGCGTCTATACACCGAGCAGCTCGGCAGGATAATCGAATATTTCGATCAGCTTCAGGAAGTGGATACCCGGGATGTGGAGCCAATGTCTCATCCGCTGCCTCTCCACAATGTCATGAGAGATGATGTCGTGGCTCAGCCCCTCGGTCACGAGACCATGCTGGCAGGCGCTCCGGACAGGGAGGGACCGTTTTTCAGGGTCCCCAGAATCAGCGATTGAGAAGAGCGACCAGTTCTGCCCGGCTCAAATTAGCAAAACGGAAGCTTTGAGACAGCTTAGCTTCCATTGATCCGGCAGTTTGTCATATATTATTGAAGGGACTGAGTGCTCGGCACGGGAGGCGCTATGAACACCAAGTATGTCTTCGTGACAGGTGGTGTGGTTTCATCATTGGGTAAGGGGATCATCGCCGCTTCTCTTGGCAGGCTCCTGAGAGCCCGCAATATCTGCACGACGATCGTCAAGCTGGACCCCTACCTGAATGTGGACCCCGGGACCATGAGCCCATACCAGCATGGAGAGGTTTTCGTCACCGAGGACGGCGCCGAGACCGATCTCGATCTCGGGCACTATGAGCGCTTCATAAGCACCGACCTGACCAGGCTCAATAACGTCACAGCCGGGACCATCTACAAGAGCGTCCTGGAGAAGGAACGCCGGGGAGATTACCTGGGCGGGACAGTCCAGATGATCCCTCATGTCACCAACGAGATCAAAGGATTCATCAAGAAGTGCACGGTCCAGTCCCAGGCCGAGGTAGTGATTGTCGAGATCGGCGGCACCGTAGGGGATATCGAGAGCCTCATCTTTCTCGAGGCGATCCGGCAGATGCGCAAAGACTTCGGCAGGGACAGCGTCTGTTATATCCATGCCACGATGATCCCCAACCTGAAGACCACCAGCGAGCTCAAGACCAAGCCTACCCAGCACAGCGTCGAGCTCTTGAGAAGCCGCGGTATCCAGCCCGACATACTGGTCTGCCGCACCGAGCGCACCCTCAATCCGTCCATTCGCGAGAAGCTGGCGCTCTTCACCGACGTGGACGTGAACGCCGTCATCGAGTGCAAGGATGTCAAACACCTCTACGAGGTGCCGATCATCCTCGAGGCGGAAGGTCTGGCGGATCGGGTCCTGGAAAGGCTTCGCATGCCCAATAACGAGCCTGATCTGGCCGAATGGCAGGATATGGTCGATCGGGTCAAGTGCCCCACCAGCATGGTGAAAGTAGCTATAGTCGGCAAATATGTCATGCTCTCCGACGCCTATATATCGGTCGTGGAGGCTCTCAAGCACGCCGGCGTCAAGCTTGGCGCCTCGGTGGAGATCAAATGGGTTCTCTCCGAGGACATCGAAAGCAAAGGGGTCGACGATCTTCTCAAAGATGTCGACGGAGTGCTGGTTCCGGGAGGCTTCGGCGACCGGGGCATCGAAGGCAAGATCGAGGCGGCGCGCTTCGCCCGGGAGAAGTCGATCCCATACCTGGGTCTCTGCCTGGGCATGCAGACCGCCGTCATCGAGTTCGCCCGCCATGTGGCGAATATGGAAGGCGCCCATTCCACCGAGTTCGATCCCAAGACACCATATCCGGTGATCGACCTGATGCCGGATCAGCACAATGTCGTCCTCAAAGGCGGCACCATGAGGCTCGGTCGTTATCCGTGCAATATCGGAGCCGGCACCAGAGCCCTGGAGGTCTACGGGCAACCAGAGATCTCCGAGCGCCACCGCCACCGGTATGAAGTCAACAACAAGCTCCGGGACGAGCTACAGAAAGGCGGCATGGTTTTCTGCGGCGTTTCGCCGGATGGCAACCTGGTCGAGATGATCGAGCTTCCGGAGCATCCTTATTTCCTCGCCTGCCAGTTCCACCCGGAGCTCAAATCCAGACCCGACAATCCTCATCCGCTTTTTGTCGGATTCGTCAAAGCCATGCTTGACAGCCATCCCGAAAAGGAGAGCGAGAAAAGCACAAGCCCGGTAAGCAAGAAATCCTCGCCGGTGATTCAGCGCTAGGTGATTCAGGACCAGGTGAAGCAGGCCGGCTTATCCAGCCTTCTTTTCAGCGCCGGTCGAACAGGGACGGGCCGGCGAGATCCAGGTTGCTGCTGTCATCATTGGCGGTGTTCACCACATTGTTGACATAGAGAAGCACGAAACCGATACCGAAAAAAACACAAGCTGTGCCTCCGAGATTCTCGATCGGTCTGAAAACCTCGAAGCCGAAAGTGGACTCTTTGGGCTCGAGAGGATTGTACAAAAGAGCTATGGGAGCCCCCGGGCCATAGCGCACCGCCATGGGACCGATGATATAGTCGAACAACGTGAGATGAGGCGCCATCTCTTCGGTATTCTCGTAGATGCCCTCGCCGATCGTATATTTGTATTTCACATAAGACCAGTTGGCCACCGTCGCCAGAGTGTTCAGACGATTGGGCTCGAACCTGGTGAGAGGCAAGCCGTTGATCGAATCGATGATCTCGCCTTCGACAGGCGTCCAGTTCTGGCCTTTCACATATTTGCTGTACTCGGTGCCGAGAAGCAGCAAATAGCACAGACCGCATACTATAAAAAACCAGGCGAAGCCCTGCATCCGAAGTCCTCTTCATACCGGCCCCTATTTTACAATCACGAGATCACAAAAAAGGACCGGGGCTGGCAGTTGACCGGACATAGAGAGGGTGCCTGGGCTGCCCAGAATTATTGGTCTGCAGGCAATACACCGGCACTTGAAGAGCACGAAGCAGGCTGAGGACCTCCGCGTCCCGGCCGCGATGGCTGCCATGGTTTCCCCAGGCGGCAATCACCAGATCGGCCGCCCGGGCGCAATCCACGATGAAAGTATCATTGAGCGGTCCCACCGGGGCTCTGCGCCGGATCAGGACGGATGGATGCCTGGTACGCAGGGCGAAAAGATTGACAACATCGAGACGACCGAAGCCCCAGTCTCGAGCGAACCCTATACAGCGCTTGATTGTCGGATCATCGAGCTGCTCATCGGCGGTGTTGGGATTGAGCATGACGAACAAGACCCGCCCCCGGCCCGCCTTAAGCCCTCGCCAGAGCTGATAGCGGAAACACCCGCTAGCGTCGAAAACCGCGCCGTTTCCTGAGTTTTCCCGGATTTCGAGAGCCGAAACGTCCATAGGGGGTATATTAAGAGATACAGGCTCTTTTTTGAGTCAGCGCCTGGAGATTATCACCTTATCCAGATCCGGTGGAAAAGACAGTGGAAGTTGCCATTGCCGTTACAGCCATAGGTACAATAATTTTCCTGGCGCACCTTTTCGCTGCTTTCTTCGAGCAGAGCCGGGTGCCGGATGTGCTTCCCCTGGTACTTATCGGACTGATTATCGGGCCGATAACTCAGATGGCCACGCTCCAGCACTTCGGACAGGTCGGCCCTGTTTTCGCCAATCTGACCCTGGTCATCATTCTCTTCGAGAGCGGTCTCAATATGACGCTCTCTTCCCTGAAGAAATCCCTGGCTCCGGCTGCGCTGCTCAGCCTGGTGGGCTATATAAGCTCGGTGGCAGTGGTCTATTTCACCTCCATACATCTTTTCAAAATCCCTGAGATCTCGGCGCTCATCCTCGGTACTATCCTGGGTGGAACAGCAGCCTCGGTAGCCGTTCCCCTCCTCAAAAACCTCAATCTCCAGGAGCGCTCGCGCACGGCTCTTCTGCTCGAGTCGGTGCTCGGCAACGTGCTTTCCATCGTCGTCACCCTGGCATTGATGGCGGCGGTGGAGATGGAAAAACTCCGCTGGGGAGCCGTAATGGGTCAGATCGCCTCCTCGTTCGTGCTCGCCTGCTTGATCGGCGCTACTTTCGCTTATGTCTGGTCTTCCCTGCTCAATAAAGTAAGGACCCTCGCCCACGCAAAGTTCACCACCGCCGCCTGCGTCTGCATCTCTTACGGTGTCGCCGAATATTTCGGCTTTTCGGGAATGCTATCCGCCCTTGCTTTCGGCATCGTCATGGGCAACGCTGAACGGCTTCCGACAAGCAAGCTATCCGCCTCCACCCTGCTCCGCCCCATCTCCCTCAATGATGACGAGCGAGCGCTTTTTGCCGAGCTGGTCTTTTTGATGAAGACATTCTTCTTCGTTTATCTGGGCATCTCCATTCAATGGATTGGCATGGAGATCGTCTATGCCGGCAGCATAATCGTTCTCTGGCTTTTCATTGCCAGACCCTTCGTGGTGAGGATCGCCCTGCCCGGAGCGAAGACCCCTAAAATCGATGCCACCATCGCCTGTATCATGATCCCCCGCGGTCTGGCCGCCGCCGTACTCGCTTCTATCGCGCTCACCAGAGGCATTCCCGATGGTGTCATCCTGCAGAGCATCGCTTATTCGGTGATTCTTATAAGCATAGCGGTGACCGCGTTCTTCTCCTTCCTCTGCGAAAGAGGCCTGGTGACCCAGCCTTATCGCTTCATCTTCACCGGCTACAAAGAAGACGGCACCAGCACTATCGGGGTCGAGACGGTAGACGGGATTCCGGCAGTGAAAGCCGAAGAAGTGCAGGAGCAAGAGCAATCAGAACCGAAAGAGACGAAACCGCCGGCACCTGACCCGACCGCGTCTTTCGAGAACATCCCATCCACCCTTTCACTGTCCCACACAGCCGGCAGCTCCACCAGGGGCGCGGCCGAAATCGCCGAGCCATCCTCTACAGCCTCGCCCATGCTCGACAGCAACGAGGAGCCCGAGATGGAGATGAGCACCGAGGCCTAGGATTCAGTGTACAGGTCACCCGGAAGGCTTGGAAAAACCGATCCGCTCGGGCTCATCAAAGAAGCAGCAGTCGATCAGCAAGGCGGTTATGGCTCCCCGGGCGTCCTTGGCGAAATAGCAGGGGTAGAGCCCGTCTCCGATTCCGGAAAGGAAAGTGAAACAGTTGCTGCCGTTGGCAAAACTGAACTCGTCGAATAGATCTTCCGGTCTGCCTGTCAGATAGGGGTTGATTGAAGTATCCTCGGAACCGGGCGAATAGGCTCCGAAGTCCTTGCCGGCGGCTCTGATGCCCGCAAGGGACTCGGCAGTGAAAAGCCCCAGGGTGGCCGAATCCACACCGACTCCAGGAAGCGTTCTCAGCTTGCGACACTCGATCCGGTCCCGTGCTGTCCAGGCAGGCTCGACATGATCCACCGGGCAAGCCTCGGCAAGCACCCGCACCGCCGCCACCCTCTGATCGCCATCTCTTTCGACGATAACAGCCTCGACTCTGAGCTCTCCCGGCGGGATCAGCTCGTCGAATGGCTGGAGCTCCGGGGAATCGAAAAAGGCCGGGTCGAAAACATAGACTTCACCACTTTCGACTTTCAGCCTGCCCATCTCGACTACTTTCACCGTCACGCCCTCCTGTGGAGGCTTTCCTGCGAACCCGGAGAGCAAGCTCGGATGGGACATTCTGGCACCACCATCGATAAAGGCGCCGAAACCGGAGCGATCCTCCAGGCGCCGGCGTCGCAGCTCGAAGAGCCAGCCTATACCGATAAGGACAGCTATGATCATCGCGAAAAAAAGGATGGCGCCACCGGCTCCGTAAAGGAATCTCAGGACTATGTCCAAGTCGTTTACCTCTGTCTGATACAACTCTTGTTCAGGTAGCCGGGATAGCCCTATACTCAGATCGTTAGACTCTCCATTCACCACCGAGGCTTAATCATATCCATGGGCAAAGAAATCAAACAGAAAAAAGAAGTCAAGAAAAAGCCGACCAAGACCGACAAAGAAAAGAAAGCCGCCAAGCAGGAAAAGAAACAACGCAATAAATAAGGCTGGTTGCCCCTGCACAAAAATTGAGCTGGCAACTTTCGGTGGTGGTTGATTCGAATCTGCCGGGGGCGAGATAATCCTGTGATTCAGCAGACCGGGGAGTTCCCCGGCCTGCTGTTTTTAATGAGGGAGCTTAACGACCTCGCCTGCCTCTGGAGACACCACCACGATTGCCGCCACGATTACCGGAACGAGCATTCTCGAACCCGGCAGCGCCACCACCGCCGCCGAAGCGACCTCTCCGCGCGCCTTCGCCGGAATCGCCCCGGTTGCCGAACCGTCCACCCCTGCCCTCATCGGCGGCTGCCCGGTTGGAGAAGCCGCTTCCTTCCCGGACGAAAGGATTGACCGAATTTCCGGAGCTCTGCCAGTTCTGGTAGTGCTGGGAGTTCTCTCTTTTCTGACTCTGATACCACTGTTGCTGCTGCTGGTAGCTCTGGTGGTTCTGAGCGTAAGCCTGGCCGCGGCCCTGGGGAGCAGCCGCCGCCTGGCTCGCCTGGTTGGCCTGATAGTTGCTCATGGTCTGGTTGCGCTGGTCCATTCTCGCCTGCTGCTGGCCCTGCATGTAGCTCGCTGCCTGCGAGCGCTGCTGCGCTTCCTTGTTGTTTCGATACTGGTTGGCGGCATAGATGTTCTGGGTGTTCAGGTCGCCGTCCTCGTTGACGAAAACGTTATGACCGTTGTCGTTGTAATAGGGTCTGCCACCGGCTCCGTAATACATCGGCGTCCCGTAAGGAACGTTGTTGTAATAGGCCCCGGTCATAGCCGCACCGGCCATGGCACCGAGACCGGCTGCCGCCGCCGAAGCCACGGCTGTACCGGCACCGGAGCCGCTGCTGCCGGTGGTTTGAGCGATGTTCTGCTGGGGATACGGGGCATACTGGGGAGGTGTTGCTTGAGGCATCTGACCTTGAGCCTGCCCATCACCCATTCGCTGCCGGTAATAGTTGACCGCTTGTGTGAGGTCCTCGTTCTGGCCGTTGCGGTTCACATACCAGTAACCACCATTTGATCCCATATAAATCTGCACGACATTACCGTTCACTCCGGCTCCCGGCAGGGGCACGAGCATCCCCTTGGGAGTGACGACGAGTTGACCGCCGTCGGGACCGGGCTGCACATGAAGGGTCACCTCGGCGACATCGGGCTGTCCGGTGTCAGAGCCCTGAGCGCGAACGCTCTGGGAAAGTCCAAAGCTTACCTGAATCATCACTGCCGCAGCCAGACTGGCGGCAAGCGTTCTCGCGTATCGCATGAGTATCGCTCCTGTACCGAATTCCCTAGAGGCAGATTATAAACGATCGATCTCCCTAAGCGTCTCAGACAAACCCCTCATCTGTCACAGAAAGGTCACTCAAAAGAGCATAAACTGGAGCTTGCGTGTTGGTTGAAGGAGTACTGCCATGTCGTGGAAAGCCCTGAGCAGCCAGGCTATGACTGCATTCGTGGATGGTAACCTGGATGAGGCCACCCACTTATGGCGCCAGAGCGTCGCCCGCATCGAGCGCTTATAGCTATCCAACCGAGACACCCTGGTGCGATCCAGCCCGGACAATGTCCTGCCGGAGCACAGCCAGGGATTCGATAATCGAGGCGAGATCAGGCGAGCGGTCCTGGTCCCTCTCGGCCTCGAGCTTCTGGATGATTCTAGCTACGGACTCCGCCAGCCTGGCTAGGTCAGTCTCCAGCTGATCCTGATTCATAATCCCTCCGATGAGACGACTATCGTCATTCTAATAGCACAGTCGCCGGTCAGTCGGCGCCCGACTCCTTGCGGACATCCTGGAGCTCTTGCTTCTGCTTGAGGATGTCCTCTTTCTGCTCGCTGAGGCTTTCCACCATCTCTTTCTCGTATTGAAGCTGTTGCTGCTCAATCTTCTGCTCCAGGGCTTGTTTCTCCTGACGGCGCTCACGGCGGCTCTCGCGTTTCATTCCTTTCATGAGTTTTTTCGGATCCTGCCCTCCATCGGCCCCCTGTTTCCAGGCCGGTCCCAGCACCCGACCCGGCTGAGCCTTGTGGGTACCTGACTCGGCAATCGACTTGATCATATTGCTCGACTGGTTGAGCGAATTCTTGATCTCGGTGAGCTCCTCCGGCTTGAGCTTGCCATCATTGGCGGTGCGCATCGCTTTTACCCTGCTCTCGATCTCGAGGACAGAGCGCCTCAGATCCTCGGACTGATCCGGGGTAATAGAACCGGATTTCAGAGCCTTCTCGATTCTATTTTTCTGCCTGGCTATCCGCGCGTCCACAGAAGCCTTGCCGGGCTTTTTCGCTGCGGACGGCTGCTCCTGGCCAGTTACCGGACAAGCCTGCAATAACAATAAAGCGATAAGAGAACGGAACAGAGTGGTCGATTTTGGAATGTTCATGGAAGTGCACCTCGAGAACCAATTAAAGTTACCCGGGTGCGGGGTCTGTTCAAACCGATAATTGAGAGATCAGATGATCCGCCGGCGGCGTCCGCCTCGCATGCGCTGAGCGATGGCCTTGCGACGCTCGGCGGCTTCCTGGTCGAGGACTTTGCCCATTACCTGCTCGATATCGCGAAGGAGAAAGCGCTGCTCTTCCGAAACGAAAGAGATGGCGATGCCCGAGCGTCCGGCCCGTCCGGTACGGCCGATCCGGTGCACATAGGCCTCGGGGTCCTGGCATAAGTCGTAATTGATCACATGACTGATAGTGGGGATATCGAGACCGCGGGCAGCCACATCGGTGGCCACCAGGACCGCGAACTTGCCTTCCCTGTACCCGGCGAGGGTCTTCTCCCGGACAGCCTGGCTGAGGTCGCCATGGATCTCCTGGGCTTTTATGCCGGCATCGTTGAGCCGATCGGTCACCCAGGTGGCGCGACGGCGGGTGCCGGTGAAAACCAGCACCGAATTCATCTCTTCTTCTCTAATCAATTTAATCAGCAGTTCGTCCTTCTGAAACTCGCTGACATTGACGATCCGCTGGTCGATCTCGGTGGGCTCCACCTGGTCGGAGTTGACCTGGATGCGTACCGGCTCGTTGAGGAAGGTTCTGGCCAGGCTCTCCACCCGATTGTCGAAAGTAGCGGAGAACATCAGGGTCTGGCGCTCTTTGCTGAGCTTCTCGACGATCTTGCGAATCTGCGGCATGAAGCCCATATCGAGAAGCCGGTCAGCCTCGTCCAGGACCAGGATCTCGATATCCCGGAGATCGGCGATCTTGCGCTGTACGCAGTCCAGCAGCCGCCCCGGTGTAGCCACGATAACGTCTACTCCGTCTTTGATGGCTTTCGCCTGGGCACCCATGCTCGAGCCACCGTAGACGGCGACTGATTTGAGATCCAGATGCTTGCCGAAAAGAGTGAACTGTTTCTCCACTTGCAGAGCCAGCTCGCGGGTGGGTGTCAGCACCAGAGCCCGGGCTCGGGGGCTGTGCATCTCCAGACATTCGAGCATCGGCAGGGCGAAGGCGGCGGTCTTGCCGGAGCCGGTCTGGGCGGAAGCCATCAGGTCTCGAGCTTCCAGGATATGAGGTATCGATTTTTCTTGTACTTCGGTCGGTTCGGTTAGACCCATCTCAGAAAGGGCCGTGACAATCGGCTTGGACAATCCAAGCTCTGTGAATGTGCTCAATGTTTGCGTCCTTGTGTCATCTTGCCTGGCTTATCAGCTTTTCTGCTCCAGCGACCCGTCCTGGCGTCCTGGGCTCATATTAACGTGAATGCCTTCGTGCCGGCGTCTTCGGTATCGAGTATCGCTCGATCTTCTTGGATACTCGCCGTCATTATCCCACGGGCACAACCCCTTGTCAAAGCAAGTAAACTTTATGAGTTACTTCCCGGCGGGCTTTTCGGACGTTCCAACCGTCTTTCGAGTCTTCTTGCCGGTCTTCTTCTTCCCGGACTTCTTCCCGTCCTGAATTTCGAGCGCCTGCCCCGGCGCTTTCTCTTTGTTTCGCTCGGGCTTCACTTCAGGTTTCTTCCCGGAACTGGCTTCCGCAGGCAAAGCCGTCTCGGTCCCCGGCACCGGAATGTACTCGCCATACACTACCTCAGCCCCAGCACCGGCATTCTTCACGAAGTCCTCGAGGCGCATGGCAGGCAGCCCCGTGCTTCCTTCCCGCCCGGTCCGGCTCTGATCACCATCCTTCTCCTCGGCCCAGGCAGGAGAGATCGCCAGCAAGAAGGCAAGAAGTCCCGAGACCAGGCGTAGTAGCCTGATGCCCAGGTTCTTAATATGGGCGCCCCCTTTCGGGCAGTCCCTGGTGATTATCGTCCCGTCTGACCGTCTGTAGAACGAGATACAGGTACGCTCCTTGCCTTCGGCCGCAGCGAGGAAATCGAGAGCCTCATCCTTGCTCATGGACGAGAGGTTGTAGACATCGAGCTTACACTGGCGGCAATGCTTGACCCGCTCATCGCCTGCCATGCTGCTCCAGGGGACCCGGCAGGGAGAAGCCACTTTCACGATATCTTCCAGGCTCAAAGGCTCGCACTCTCAAGAGGTGGCTTCTTGGATCATTCTAGCTCAGCCCTGAAAAATCGGTCCACTAACAGCAAAAGATCCTCAGGGTCGGAAGGGAACCTGAGAGATGCTGGACGAAAGACTGTCTCGATTGCACCACTGGTGGTGAGTCAAGAATAACGGAGAGAGAATTCGAAAGTTTCTATAAATATTATCGCTGACTTCCGCCCCGGCGCGACCGCGCCACCCCCTGCCACGAGAAGCTTTCCGGCAATGCAACAAGGTCATTCCGAGGCTTTTTCGCCGGTTTTCGCGGTCACCGAACCGGGTAGAAAATATGTCTACTCTCCAGGAAATGGAGGACCAAGAATGTCATTTTCCGGCTTCAATATTCCCGAGTTCCTGCCCAAGGACCTGATTCCCAAAGACCTCTGGCCCAAGGATCTGCGGCAGAAGATCTACGAGCATATGGGCAAGGACCCGGCAACCCTGCCGATCATCACCGAGCAATTCGAGAAGTACAATCAGCCCAACCTGCAGCTGGCTCTCGACGAGCTCACCGGCACCGAAGGGCGTAGCGCGCGGATACTCGGCATTCAGGGCGGCTTCATGGGAGCGATCACCGGCACGGCCCTGGGAGACCTGGTGTCTCCACCCTCGGTGGCAAGTTTCGTCGGTCTCGGTGGAGCCAAGGAAGGATCGGTTCAGTATCTGAACATGAATCTGGACGGCGATCGCAAGCTCGCCTGCGTCCAGGCCGGTCTTTATCTGGTTTCGGGAGAGCCGAAGCTCGTCTTGTTATTGAGACAGCAGGCCGTCATGGATATTATGAATTCGGCCAAGATCAACCTCGATGTCATGGCGGAAGACGCGAAAGACGCCGAGGAGTTCGTGAAGAGAATCCAGAAAGCGGTGGGACGCCACAACGTCTATCGTGGCAAGGTTCTTTCGGTAACCGGCGCCGACGGCCCGGGCGCCGGTCAGGGACTGCAATTCCACAGCCTTCCCGAGGTCTCCAGGGATAAGATCATACTGCCTGATGGCTTGCTCAAACGAATCGAGAGACAGACAGTCGAAGTCGGCAAGTACAGCGAGAAGCTCAAGAAAGCCGGGCGGCGGCTGAAGCGTGGGATTCTGCTGCACGGCAAGCCTGGCACGGGCAAGACGCTCACAGCTATGTATCTGGCATCCGAGATGAAAGGGAGGACGGTATTTCTAGTGACCGGAAGAGGTCAGGGCACCATCAACAGCTCCTGTTTCTTCGCCCACTGGCTGGAGCCCTCCATGGTAGTCATCGAGGACGTGGACCTGATCGCCGAAGATCGGAATGCTCCGGGTGGTTGCAATACGGCCCTCCTCCTCGAGCTCATGAACGAGATGGACGGTCTCGCCGACGATGTCGATGTGCTCTTCGTGCTCACGACGAACCGCCCCGACATACTGGAGCCGGCGCTAGCCTCGCGCCCGGGAAGGGTGGACCAGGCTTATGAAGTACCGCTCCCGGACGCCGAATGCCGCCGCCGCCTGTTTGAGCTGTACTGCCAGGGTCTCACGGTCAAGGTCGACGACATGGAGATCTTCATCAAGCGCACCGCCGGCGCCAGCGCTGCCTTCATCAGCGAGCTCATGCGCAAGGCGGCGCTCTTCGCCGCCGCCGATAGCGGCGAGGATATCGTCGTGGAGTCCAGGCATCTGGATGAGGCCATGCACGAGATGGTGGTGGCCGGTGGTCCCCTGACCAAGAGCCTCCTGGGCTCCAGAGGTATAGGATTCCAGCCGGAAGCCTAGTCCGTGGAAGAGCTCAGATTAATTTCCCCGACCCCCTGCCCAGCAAGGGAAGCACTCCTCCTGACAAGCCTCCGCAGGGAGACGCCGGAGCGGCTTGCGGGTAGATAAATAAGAGCGCGCACAGCATGAGGCGGAGGCAATCCCATGTCCGAATCCGATCGTCCCGAGCAAACGAACATATCGCCCCCGGAAATCAACTTCCGAATGACCGATGCAAGACTCAGCGAGGTCAAACCCGCAGACCATACTGAAAGCGCAAACCCGGCCGGGGACCTGCAGATAGCCTACGGCGATCCTCCCCAGACTCGCCAGGAGAAATTGCAGGAGTTCGTGGACGGTTTTGGCCAGGTAGGAAAGCTTTATTCGGACTCGGTCCAGGACAACGACCGCTTCGGAAAATTCCAGGATCGAATGGCTCAGGTCTACTCCAGCGACAGGGATGGTTTTCTCGACCTGGCCCGGGTCGGCAAGGAGATGACCGGCAAGCCGCCTGCCAGTCCCGAGAAGATCGGCGAAGGACTTGCCGACGTCATAGCCGAGAAACTGAGCCGCATGCAGACCGGGGGCACCGTCGAGCTTGACGGTCCCGAGATGATGAATTTCCAGGCAGCGGTGGCCGGCATGATGCTGGCAGCTCGCTCGACTTTTGAGCCGGGAGCCATGAACCAGCAGACCACAGCCATGGTGGACGCCCTCGATGCGCGCCTGCAAGCGAAAAACGTCCCTTATATAAGAGGCATCATCTGGGGCGACAACCATGAGCCAGGGCTGGCCTTGATCCCGCCGGGCACCCGGGTGGACCGGCACAATTTCCTCTGACCGGCTATTGCAGACCCGGTCGCGGCTCCGCCGGCGGTGTCGCGATAATCAGATCGTTTCCTTCCCACTTGCTCTGCAGGACCGGGGTCTGGACCTCGCCGTTACGGTCAAGCTGGACTTCCTCCTGGACCTTCGCTCTCATGAAATCGAAAACATTGCCGAGCTTGGGGTCTTTTCTCAGCCCTTCGATCAGGTATTTGGTGAACACACCGTTCTCGGAGCGCTTGGACTCCCAGGAGGTCTGGTTGGCTCCGCTGGAGCAGATCACCATCTGTCCGGTCCCCTGGGCGACCTGATTGGCATCGACGCCGAAATTGCGGAAGATCCCCTTGGCACCAACTGCGGCACCACTGTGGCAGGCGTCCATGAGAAGCACCACACGATCCGAGTGGACCCGGTTCTTGATGATATCGGTGAATTGCTGTAACGGAATTCCGGTAGCATAGAGGCTGTTCTTGTCGGTGTTATGGGCGACCAGATAGTTGACGCTGTGCACGTCCATCTGAGTCGGGCTTCCGTGCGACGAGAAGAAGATCAACACCAGATCGTCCGGATTCGCCACCCTCGGCAGCCACTTGTCGCCAAGCTGAGCCATGATCTCCTCCCGGGTCGCTTTCTCGTTGGTGAGAAGGCGGACATGATCCGGAGCGAAGTGGGCCTCTTTCACCAGGAAATCAGCGAAATCGGCGGCGTCCTTGGCGGCATATTTGAGATTGATCGAGGGATCCTTGAATTTGCTTATTCCCACGACCAGGGCCCACTTGTCCTTGATCGGTCTGTTGACAGTGCGCATCCCGCCTTTCGTGCCACGCAGGGCGGCAGCGGCGGCTTTGAGATTCTCGACACTGGCTGTGATCTCTTTCTTGCCCTCGACATAGTTCCAGATCCTGGTGAATGCCTCGTAACCAAGAGGCAATGCGGCGATCTCAATATTGTCCTTGCCCAGGGTGCGCTCCTTTATCTCCTCGGCGTGCTTTCTGAAGGTCTCAGCATCGCCATGCTGACCGAGCTTGCTGGAGACATCGGCAAGACCCTCGAGAATCTTGGCCACAAAAGGATGATTCTCGCCGAGTTGCTTCTCGTCGGTGGTCAGAGCCTTCTGATAGAGAGCGGCAGCCCTTTTGAAATCGCCGAGCTTGGCATAAGTGTCGGCCAGGTTGGTCTCCACCTCGGCAACGAATGGCGTATGAAGGCTCTCTCCTTTCACATCTTTCGGACAGTTGAGAATGCCATAAGTGAGCGCCCTTGTCAGGGGGGTCCTGGCCTGCTCCGCCTGCTCCTGCAGGTTGTGGTTGCGCCCGAGAGCATTGAGATTGTCCGCCACTTCGTTACTGGTCTTACCGACGGTCTTCTCGAAGATACCGGCAGCCTTCTCCAGATTCTTCTCGGCAGGCAGATACTTCTCCTGCTGCTGATCGGCGAGACCGAGATGAGAAAGAACCTCCGCCACCTCTTTCGACTCCGGTCCGAAGACTTTCTGCCTGAGGTCGAGCGCCCTTTTCAGATACGACTCGGCCTTGTCGTAAGAGGTCATGTCCAGGAAGCAGCGTCCGTAGACAAGCAGACACCGTGAGAGACGCGGGTCCGCCTCACCGAACGTCTCGGCTTCCTCGAGCGCCGCCGAGAGCAATTCCTGGGCCTCGGCGTAGTCACCCTGCTGGAAGGCTCTCTCGCCGACACTGCAGAAGGTGCTGCAGGTCCCCTGATCGGGAAGCGAGGCGATTCCTTTGAGACCGGGCTCCTGGCTGCGATTGAGAGTCAGATTGACTACGTCGAAGATAAGCTCAGTCTTGGCGTCCAGGGCTTTTTTCTGCGCCTTGGTCGGCACGAACATGCCATCCTTATTTATAGACCCGCCGAGCTGCGCCATAAGAGTCTTGTCTTTCTTGATCTGCTCGGACAGCTCTTTCAAGATGTCGTTCTGGATGGTCTCCGGTGACACCATATCTTTGGCATCCCCTGACTTGAGCCCGAGCATCTTCCAGATGGAAAGCTGGGTGATCTGCTCCTGACGCTTCTGCTTCTCTCGGCTCACGACTTTGCGCTGGGCGAGCTTGCGGATCCGCTCGACGTCTTTCTTTACTATCTCCTCAGCCTTGCTGCGCGAAAGCTCGGGGTTGGCTTTCATCAGCTCCTTGATCCTGTTCTCGAGCTGATCGTTGACCTCTCCGTCGATCATCGAATCGATGGAAGCCTGGGAAGGATAGAGGAGACTGCCGAAGGCTCCGGCGGCCTCGAGCTCTTTGCCGGCAGCGACAATCTGGGAGAGCTCGTTCCATGTGCCGGAATCTTGATAATTGGTCGGCTCGAAGTCAAGTCCTTCCTGCACCGGAGGCGGTGGCGGTACGGATTTCGGCGAAGCGCAGAATGTGTCGACATTGACTATCGACGTCTGGCCGGGCGGCACCGAAACCACGACGTCCATATTGATCAGCATGGTCTGGATCGAGGAATTGTTGGGCTTGAGAATCTCGTTGGCCGGTACCACCACTTTCATCGGCTCGCTGCCCGTGTTGGTGAGTTGCAGGCTCACCCGGGTGGTGTTGACGCTGTCTCCATTTACTTTGAGGTTTAGCTTGCCTGACTTGATAGCTTGCCTTAAAGTAACCAGGTTAGATTTCGTAACCGCCATGGCCGTACCGGTCCCCTGAAACAGGAGCGAAGCTGCACAGAATAGAACGAACAAAATACGGGCTGGCTGCGACTTTCGCTGATACATTTGAACCCCGATGTCTGGAAGAGGAAAACTGGTTAGCCTGGATATTCTACGGATACGGACCGATAATTAGCAGCAGAGACTGATTTTGTTCCCAGGCTGAAATCTTTTTTAGGGGATCATTCTAATATATGGGACACATTTCCGCTTGGCAAAATTGCCAAGGGGATACATTAGTTTCCAGCTTACTACACAGAGTTACCCGGGGGGTCGGGGTTCGAATATGAAACTGATAGCATCACTACTTTCGTTCGTTTTATTCCTGCAGCTCGTCTGCTACCCGCTTCCGATGATGGCGGCGGTATCCTTCTCTGACGGCGGAGCCCAGGGCACCGCCAGCGTCAACAAGATAGGCAAGCTCCTCATCGCCGAGGGCATCGCCACGCTCACAGCCACCACTATCGAGATTGCTTCCAAAGACTCGAGCGGCAACCAGACTACTCAACTCAAAGGCAGACTCTTCAACACAGAGAAAGCCGGCGGCGTCATCAAAGGTATGGCGTTTTTCAGCGGCGGTCCGCTCATCTCGGATCTGGACTCGGTCGGTTGCAATGACTATGTCAAGAAAATCGACGGCTCCAAGGTCACCGGACCGGTCACCGACGTGACCGAGAGTGCCGTGACCTGCGGCGGCACCAGCATCCCCATGGGCAATGTGGCTCAAATCCACTCTGCCCGGGTGTTCAAATATTCGACCAAGGTCGGCGAGACTCCGAAAATGAACTTCTCCGCCACCTGCGTCAAAGCCAAAGCCCAGGGCGAGAAGCTCTCCACCAAGCGCAAAATCATCATCGCGACCGTGGCGGCTCTGATCATCACCGGCATTGCCTGTGGTATCGCCATTCCCATCGCGGTGGCGAACAGCGGCGGCGGACACCGCAACCCGCCAGTCTTCGTGAGCCCGACACCGGCTCCGTCTCCGGAACCTGTGTCGTCCTCGCCTAGCTACTCTTCACCCTAAGACCTGGCTGGCATTGAAAACACGAGAGAGCGGGCGACTCGCCCGCTCTTTTTCTATCAGCCCGGTCGAGCCGAAACCAGGCACCAGGTCCGTCCCTCGCCTGGCTTCGACTCCAGCACAATCAGATTGCTTGTGCTGGCTTGAGAGGGGAAGGCTTGCGCCAGATGAGCATATCGCTCAGATAATGATGGAAGTTGAGTCCCAGATGCATGGCGATTCCCAGCACTGGAATCCATTCTCTCGCCTGGATCATGACACCCATTACCAGAGCTCCTGCCGCCAGGAGAATGGCTATATGACGAAGAGCACCAAGTCTCAACGGCTCCACCCCCGGAGGCGGGCTCATCCGGAATGAATGAACATAGGCGATGTACTGGAGAGCGTGCCAGGTAGAGACAATCAGGTAAGCCCAGTGGACTTCCCGGACGAAGAGCCAGGCGAAGCCGTTAACCAGAAGACCGGAGACCACGCAGAGAATGCGACCGGGCACCGTCTCGTCCCGGAACATGGCACGGACCTCGAGAGCCGCGTACAAAAGAATCGCCGGAACCGTCACAGCCCAGAGTCCGATACACAGGGGAAAGACCATATCGCCTGAAGGCAAGACTATGTCATAACCGAGATAACGAGTGGCGGGGCTGAGCAGGCAGGTAGTGACGAAAGCCCAGGGTGCGACCTGGATGATGAACTCGGCAGTCTTTTCAACCAGCCCGTCCTTGTATATGCCAGCCATCCGAACATAACGGCGCATCACCCCGAAATTTTGAGCGTTGGCATGAAAGGTCTGGGCGGCAAACCAGCCGAAAACCAGACACGGAAGGGCTGCCGGGAAGGCAAGCACAGCCAGCAAGAACGCAGCGATAATCCCGAGAAGTGCCCGGTGGGCAAGCCATCCCAGACGCTGCCGGCAGTCGGGATCGAGATTGAGCCGCACATGAGTAGCCATCAGATGAGGTGTGCCCAGACTCAATCCATAAGCCAGCAGGACAGGATTCCATGATTCGGAGGCATTATAGGCGGCGAAGACCAGCGGGACGGTTATCAAACCGGCACAACCATGAATCAGGGCGAAATCGGTCAGCCCGTTATAGATCCAGTGCCTCCCGGGCTTGCTTCCTCTTGAGGAAGCATCGACCATTCCATGTGAGCCTGGCTTATCGAGAACTTGCACCATATCCTGAACCTCAGATCCCTTCGTGATCTTTCGTGATGCCTGATCTTATGACAACTGGAGCCACACGAAATTAAGCCCAGCAAAGATTTATAATCGACTCAGCAAGACTCCGTCGCGAAGGGCTCTACACTTGCCGATCGCTCGCCTGATCTTTGTTGCTGTCTTTGTACTCGGCTTTGCCAGCCCTGCTCTGGCAGGCGATATCGCCGCTGCCTACAGAGCTTTCCAGAGCAGGCGCTATGCCGAGGCTGCAGGCGGCTTCGAGTCCTATCTCCGCGAGCACCCCCGTGATGTCAGGGCTACATATTATGCAGCCCTGAGCTACCAGTATCTCGGGAAGACCTCGAGTGCCCTGGCTCTCTATAGAAGAGTAGCCCTGATCGCCCCGGAATCGCAGATGGGCAACTATGCCACGACGATCCTGCAGAGGCTCGACCCGTCCTTCGTGAAGACAAAGACCGAGGAAAATGGAAAAGATCCGGCCAGGGAAAGCGGCACGAAGACGTCTGCCGGACTGAAAGACGTCAAGACCGGTCTGCGCAAACCATGGGAAGAGCGAAAGCGCGACACTTCAAAAGACGTGATTCCCAATGTCGCCCGAATCTATTGCCGGAAAATTCACAAGTCCGATGAAGTCGACGTCAGCATCAATGGAGTAACCGTGCCGATGATGCTTGATACCGGCGCGCCCACGTCCATAGTCAGCCGCTATGACGTCCGGGGTCTCAATATCAATTTCGAGACAAGACCCTATGACACATATAGTGGCGGAATCGATCTGGTCAACCGGATAGGTTGCTGGATCATTCCCGTGACTATTCAGGTCGGGCCGATAATCAAGCGAGACTTCGACCTGCGAATCATGGACGGTCGTACCTCGGCGCTTCTCGGTCAGGATTTCTACAAGGAATTCGATCTGACCAGAGACGGCACCAGTTTTGTCTTTACCAGGAAAGGCTTTTACAAGAACTTCGTCGGGGGAAGCTCGATTCCTTTCCGCTTCATGGCTCTGGGCAATCGCATCATCGTCGATATCGAGATCAACGGCAAAAAGCACCCGGTCATTCTCGATACCGGCAACAGCGCTGCAGCGCTCCATTTTCACAGCGTCGCCCAGTGCCGGAAATACGGCATAGCTATTCCCCCCAACGCCCGGATGGCGAGAAATATGGGAAGCGCCGGCGCTACATCGGTGCTCGCTTTCCATATGCCCGGCTCGATCAAGCTCGGACCTGTCGAAAGGCGCAATCCCTATATAACCGTCAATCTCACCGGCGACGCTTTGAGAAGCATGGACAAAGCCCGCCAGGCGGCCAAGAAAGCAAGGCTGGAAGAAGAGAAAGAAGAGAATGCCCGCCTGGAGCGCCTCCGAAAGAGTCGCCTTGGCGGCATAGCGCCTGCCGGGAAGAAGTCCGATAGAAAAGAAGACAAAAAGGAAGAGGAAGCTGCCGGAGCAAAGCCGTCCGGAGAGAAATCTCCCGAAGAGAAAACCGTGGAGGAATTGACCTTCGATGACTTCCTGCCCCTGCTCGGTCAGGACTTTCTCCAGAAGAACCGCTATACAATAGATATGGACAAGAAGCTCATTCATTTCTCGCTCTGACACATGCCTGGAAACAAAGCCCTCATTCCTGCCGTTGCGGCTCTGCTCATGGCAGCACAGCTCCTGACTGCCACCGTCCATGCCGGGGAGTTCGTCGATCCTTTCAGGGCTTTCAAGCTCAAACAGTACAAGCAGGCGGCTTCCGGCTTCGAGAAGTGCCTCAAAGACGATCCCGACGATACGAATGTCTGCTATTACGCCGCCCAGTGCTACCAGAACATGGGCCGAATGGACCGGGCAATTCTCCTCTATCGGAGGGTCTTCGCCCTCTCGCCCGATTCGCAGATGGGTGACCATGCCGCAAAAGTCCTGACTCGCTTCGATAAGACTTTCAAGAATCCGAAGGCTCAGCCTTCCGTCAGCGGGGGAGACAAGAGCCCGGTCAAAGGCGCCAAGACCGGAAAGAGCAAGACCGGCACCGACAGGAACAAAGAAAACCAGATGGCGGACGAGGCACAGACTCGAGACGTTCTTCCCAACGTGGCCAGAGTCAACTGCGAAGAAAAAGATGATGGAAGAGAGATCCTGGCAACGATAAACAGCCGCTCTTTGCGCATGGTCCTCGATACCTCCACTCCGGTCACCCAGGCAAGCAAGTTCGCCGTCAATCTGCTCTGGCTGACAAAAGAAACGCATGGATACGATGGCACGACGATCTGCTCGGATCGAAAGAAACACGGATACTGGCTGAAAGAGCTACCGATCCAGGTGGGTCCGATCATCCGCGCCAAGCTGCCGATCCAAGTTATCGATGCTCGCGTCCTCGGCTCGCTCGGTCAGGACTTCTACAAAGACTTCGATCTCACCCGCGACGACAAGAGCTTCATCTTCACCAGGAAAGGCTTCTACACGAACATAGTCTCCTCCGGCAATTTCGTGCCCTTCGAGTATCTGCCCGAACCGAGGATGATCATCGTCTATCTCGAGATCAACGGCAAGAAAAAACCGGTTCGCCTCGCGACAGGAAAAGGCGATCCGGCTCTCCTCTTCAAGAGCGCCAACCAGTGCAAACTATATGGGCTCACGATCCCTGCGGCCCAGAAGCAACAGGACTTAACCGGGGATAAGACAATGAGAAGCAACAAGCTTCAGTTCGAGTCCCGGGATACTTTCAAGCTCGGACCGCTGGTAAGACGATCCCTGCTCGTCACTGTCGATCCCGGATGGGCCTATGACCGGCCCCTGAGAAATGTGACCTTCGAAGAACAAGCAAGAGATAGAAAGGAGTACGAGCTCCGCATAGCCATGGAAACGGCTGTTAAGAAAGGGGACACTAAACGTCAGGAACAAATCACCAGTGATCTCAAAGAGCTCGACCAGCAAAGGTCATCTCGAGCCAGAGACGACGAGCTCAAACACCCCGAGCTGCTCCCCGTGCTCGGCGATGACTTCCTCGCCCCGCACCGCTACACCATCGACATGGAAAAGCAAGTCATCCACTTCTCCCTGCGGTGACCGGGCTATCGATTAACTTCGGGTGGATCGATGTTTCCTATTCGCTCTTCGCATAGGGACCTTCCGGTCCGTACATCTTCAGCTCGAGGAGCAGAGTCTTCATGCTGTACAGAGGACGGTAATTGAGGACCCGCTGGGTTTCCGAGATATCGAGCTTGCTGGGCTTGAGAGCCGGATCGAGCCCGGCGCTCACGGCGATGTCGTAGAACTGATTATAGTGCTTGCGGAAAGTCGTTCCGGGACCATCGGCATCCCAGTCGGCAAGATCCTCGTCGGAATACTGGTAAGCACCATCGACGGTGAGAAAAACCGGAGCCTTCTCGAGACTGTGATTGCCCTCTTGAAGAAGCTCGATGCTCTTTATAACAGCCTGGGCGACATCGGATATGTGCACGGCGCCTTTTGCGAACCACTTCGCCCAGTCGATGAATTTATCGTAGACGACCCGGTTGTACGGAGGAATGAAAGCGCGAGGACGAAGGGTGATCACATTCATTGCATGCCTGAATGCGTAGGCTGTGGCGATCTCCTCGCCGAGCACTTTGCTATGCCCGTAGATGCCGAAACGCTCATTTATGCTCGTGCTCGAGATAAAGATCATGTTCTTGATACCAGCTTCGGCGGCTGTCTGGAACACGTTGAAGGTCCCATTCACATTGAGGTCCCAGAACTCCCAGACGGTCTTCTCATTCCTGAACTCATGAATTCCGTGCCAGGCGGCGATATGAACCACGATATCGACGTCTTGCATTGCCGCCTGAAGCTCTTCGCGGTCAGTGATCGAGCCTTCGATGAACTCGACGTTTGACGCCTGCAGGACATCTCTGGCTATCGGCGAATCATTTTCCTGAGGCTTGCGAATATCGAAAACCACAGGCGTATGCCCCATCCCGAGCAGAGATCGACAGACATACTGTCCGAGATCACCGGCCCCTCCAGTCAGAAATACTCGCAACTAAGTCTCCACGAACCCGCCGGGCTTCACCAATTACGCCTGTTTCTCTGCTGCTCGAGTATTCTCTTGTTCTTCTCCAGCAAGCTCTTGTCATGCTCGAGCTTATACCATTTGGCCGAGACAACTCTACCATCGGGAGCCCGGCCCATGCGAAGGAGCCAGGTGTCCATATTCTCCACGTCCACAGCGCAGATCTTCTCGGAGTCGGTGACAAGCAGAATCTTTCTCGGTCCGGGTCTGAGCCCGGGAAGAACCACGAAAAATCGATAAGAGCGACCGTTGACTATTGCCCGGAAGGCGGGGTTCTGGCGACCGTCCATAGCCAGGGCGGCGGTCGCTCCCGAGACCTTGATCGGCACCCAGCGCCGGTCGGCGTTGGTGACATTCGAGCCGATCTCGGCGGTCTCCAGACAGGTCATATCGGCGAAGCATTCTTTGACGATCCTCGGAATGACGTCGTCTTCCTGGACCTGGAGCAAGATAGAGTTGGCGTCGACCGGGATCTCGAGGGTGGCGTTCGGATTGATGTCGAATTGAGGCGTTCCCTTCACCAGGGAGATGCGATGCTTGTCGGCCTCGCCATAAAGACTGCTCTGCTGGATTCCGCCCTGCAAGGGATTGGCAGAGTCCATCCTGGCCTGCATCACCTTGAGATACTCGTATTCTTGATAGGCTTTGCCCTTGAGCGGATTCGACGAGTCGTGCTTGGCGAAGAGCTCGTAAGCCTGGTTGAACTTGTCCATAGCCGCTCGCATCCGCTTGAGGTTTTTATGGCATTCAGCCTGGTAAAACGAAATTTGCCCCTGAAGAGGCTCGCAGCCCTCTTTATCGAACTCCGGGGTCAACATCTCCAGATACCGGAGACCGGAAGCATAATCCTTCTTTTCCATGGCTTTCATGGCATGCTGGTACAGCATGTTTTCTTCCAGCAAGTACTCGGCATGCTCGGTTTTACCCTGCAGGGGAGCCCTCGAGGATGAGCTCTCCTCGGATGATGGATCATTCATCGCATCTTCGGAGGGTCCCACCGGAGCGACAGCCGGAGCATCGACCTCGGCTGCATTGGAGCCCGAAATACTCATCGCCAGAAGACACCATGCCAGAAGACACCATGCCAGCGCAGCGCGCCGCTTTAGAGTCGAAAAGTGTTCTGATTTCCGCATTTTCGCCTGGAGACCCAGGGGGATGAGCTATATCAAAAATTTACCCGATCTCGAGCCCGGACAATCACTCCAGGTGCCGGGGGCGCGGGCTTTCCGACCGGGTAGTACCTTTATTCAAACACCCCGCCACCGTCGCCCGGGTTGCCGCTGCTAAAAACCTGCAAAACCGTGGTACATACAGGTTAGCAGTTTATTCCCGGTCCCGAGAACGTTTCTTCACTCAGGAGTCCCGAAAAATGAAGTGGGAAGGTCGCAGACAGTCAACCAACGTGGAGTTCGACTGTCTCGGAATGACAATCAAGGACTTCGATGAAGGCGTCGCCTGTCACAACATGCTGAGAGATATTCGGGATTCCTATCTAACTACGCCAGGAAGCTCCGAAACGCAATTCGAAGCTATTCAACGGACGTTTATATCCGAGAATCCAGCGAATACCGGGGACCAGGATAACGCCATCAATCGGATGCTCTCAAATTTTTCCATTGTCGAAGAGGAGACCCCCTCGCAGAGAATCGAGAAGTTCCGGGAGACAGTTAAACAGCAGATTGAAGATAACAAGCATCCCAGGCTTCCCAACTTTTTCCCCGAAAAGTGAGTGACGCAGGAGATTGTCTTCAGGTCAAGCTGTGGTAGCTATGGTGTTGTGTATGTTCTCGGCGTTGGCCATACGCTGTCCGCGTGTGGTGCCGTCACTGCGCTCATAGTATCTGTCGAAGGCTGCAGCCACTTCGGCAGGCGTCTGGGCTCTCTGGATCTTGGCCCAGGCTCCGCTCTCGGAAGTCTGCAACTCGTGCATCATGAAATCTACCTGAAGCTTCCAGTCGGTAACGGGTTTGCCCTGAGCTTCGGCATAATTTTTCCAGAGCTGTCCTTCTCGGTCCCAGCCACTGGATCAAGCCGACGGCGCCTTCTTTACCGTTGTAGGCTGCCGTATTGAAGCTGGACTCGGTCTGCATGTTCCCGAGAATCCCCGAGGCCTGAGCGGGAGTGAGACCGTGATGCTCGGTCATGTAATCATAGATCTGCTTCACCTGAACGATCTGTCCGTCACCCAGGGGCTTTCCTTGCCCGTCATAACTACCGGTGTTCATGACTCCATCGCCTGAAGAGCCATTACCTCTGAAATATCCCTGACCATCGAAACCACCATTGTTAGCGTAGCCACTGGTACCCGAGCCGCCGCGCCCACCACCGGGGCTGACGCCCCGATTGACGAAACCGTTCTCGGGAGGAGGCGTCACCGGTGCGCTCTGCGCTGCCGGGAAGGGGACGAAATCAGGAATGTTCGGTCTGGCATTGGCAAGGTCCTGCATCCAGGCAGGCACCGATTCTCCGGGATGCGCCTTTTGAAAGTGACGAATAAGCTCCTCGGCGAATTTCTTCTGGCCTTCGGTCCTCGCCTCGATCGCCTGGGAGAGGCTCTTGTGCTCAGCCTCGGCGGCGGTCTGCATCTGGATATTGATACTGCCGTCAGGGCTCGGAGTCGCCTTGGGATTGGCTTCGAGCTGTCCGTCAGTATTCAGGAAGAAGTCCGGCTCTCGCCCGGCCTCGGCATTCTCGGAGGCTGTGCTGAATCGAATCGGAGCGCCCGAATCGATTGCCTGCATAACCGGTGCCGGTAACTCCGACGGGGCGTCCGACCCACCCGCCGACGATGAGACTGCATCCAGTCGACTGGGAGCCGCAAACGGATGATTTTCGCCTTGCCAGAGAGCTGGAGGCGGCTCTGAATTGTCAGAGAAACTGAAATTCTCGAATCCGGTCATGGGGCAAAACACACAATGTTTGAGCAAGCAGTAATAGGATCCTAGGTTCCGTTGACATCCCTGTCAATACGTATATACGTATAAACCGCATGCCCTTCCGGCATTTTTAATCCAGTCCGAACGCGAATGATCGAAAGCGCAAGAGAGAACCCCGGAGGCGGCGAGAACTTGGTATCATCTATCTCTCAGTGAATAGAATGAACCGGTAGATCGAAATGCGTTTATTGATAATCGGCGGAACTGTTTTTCTCGGGCGCCATCTCGTTTCACTGGCACAGGCTGCTGGTCATCAAGTCACCACGCTCAACCGGGGCAGCGTTTATCTGGAAGAACAAGCAAACGTAGAGAGACTAATAGCAGACCGCAACGGAGATTTGAGCGGGCTTTCAGGTCGAACATTCGATGCCGTAATTGACACCTGCGCATATCAGCCGGAAACCGTCTATCGCTCACTTAGCGCTCTGGCTGGCGCGATTGGCAATTATGTTTTCATCTCAACGATTTCGACTTATGGCGACTTTTCTGAGATCGGGCTCTGCGAGGAAAGTCCAATCAAATACACACTGCCTCCCGAGCAAGGAGACTACGGCAGTCTCAAAGCTGACTGCGAAAAGGTAGTGACGCAACTGATGCCGCATTCCCTCATAATCAGACCGGGACTTATCGTAGGGCCTTACGATCCGACCGATCGTTTTACATATTGGCCGGCACGTTTCGCACGCGGAGGAAAGATAGCCGTTCCCGAGCGCATGGAGCGCCCGCTGCAGTTTATCGATGTGCGCGATTTAGCAGCGTTCATCTTAGCTCGAACAGAAGCGCAGGCGCACGGCATCTACATTGCCACTGGTCCCATGGATCGATTCACCATGGGAGATCTCATAGACGCGTGCCAACGGGCAACGCGCGTGGAATCGGAAATCGTACGCGTCGAGGATGCCGTCTTATTGAAAGAAGGCGTACAACACTGGACAGAGCTGCCTTTATGGATCCCCGATACAATGAAAAATTTCGCCGGGGTAATGAGACTGGATCGTAGAAAAGCTGTCGCTGACGGTCTGACATGCAGGCGAGTCGAAACTACGATCGCCGATACGTTGGCGTGGGATAAAACGAGAGATCCTGCACTTCCAAGACAAGCCGGGCTGTCGCCCGAACGAGAAGCAGTGTTGCTGCGTCAGCCGAAACTGAAACAGCGCATAGGCAGAGGCCCACTTCCTGGAGCGGGGCTGCGTTGAACCTAGACTTGTTGGCGCTCCGGGAAGAATGTGGAAACACCTCCCGGTCGGCGCAGAAAACGAGGGCAGCAAGCACCACCTTCGGTGCTTCTCAACCAGGTTCTTCAGGAGGTGATTAATTGCCATGACAAGCTCACCAGAATCAAGTCCCATGTCTATGCCTCCGCCCATTCCATTCCCGAAGGAAGACTTGTACCCGCATACTCCAAATGCAACACTCTTCTATGATCTGGAGACTCGGCTTTCGAGGAGCTGTGAAGGATTAGGGGTCGCATTGCAATTATGTCACCACGTTCTGCTGGGCAAACAACTGGCGCATGATTGTCGCGCAAACGCCCGAGCTGATCAGGTTCGAGAATTCCTGCAAGATGCGAACCAGGAATAAACTTAATAGGACCATTTGCTTCGGAGCAAGCATCAAGATGTATCCGCAGCGAAACCATTTGTTCCAAGATCGAGGCTGGCGGCTGAACGTGCAATATTCCATCTTTTGTTGACCAGGGTCCATAACCTTCCGAATAAGCTTTGTTTTGAACCGGGATACTCACGTCTTGATGCCAGGTCACATACCAATTCGACGCGGGCGTCTTGTCAAAAAGAATTGCCCTTACCGGCAACGGTGTAACGCCAAGGATCTCCTGAGCAATCGTGAATGCAACACTTGAATTGGCGAAAGTCCTGAGTGATGAACAACGCATGAGCAGGTTTCGCAGACCAGGCGCTGTTTTCTCAATGCGCGCCGCTTCAACGCTCTCCGACAGTTGCTCAATTTGCGGGGTCGGCACAGCAGCCTTGAAAACCGCGAAGCCGTCTCTCTCAAAGTCAGTAATCGTTTGTATAAGCTCCTGCATAACCATCAGATCCTATCATTCTGCGACGAACAACATTGGAACAGCGGACAAGAAAGGGCCATTCCGAGCATAGCGAGCAGAACCAATGGTGGCACACCATTCGGTAAGATATCGTGATCTGAGTCAAGCCCACAGGACAAAACAAATATCAATCGTTCGGCGTCCAAGCCTTCGATTGTAGTGCTACAAGGTCGCCGGCCGTCAGTTGCTCAAGCATCTCTAGTGCTTGCTCTGGAGGGGCTACAAAATGGGCCACAGATTTTGAGGGAATTTTGGGGTAGTCTGCACACGCTCGTTTCACTTATTGCACATATTGCATATATTACAGATACATGCTAAGCTAACTTAAGCAACGGAGGTGCGGCATGGCAACAGTTCTTGACAGACCCCTTATTCCAACTGAACCAGAGGTAGCCCAAGCAAAGCGCTCTTTCAAACTGTTGAGCGAGGATAACTCTAGCTCGCATTTTATTATGGGAAGCGAAACAGGTGTCAAAGTCCCGATTTCCGAATCGGTATTCAACCTATTCGTCACCGTCCTTGAAGAACTTTCAAAAGGAAACGCAATCCAACTTGTTCCAATCAATGCAGAAGTGACCACGATAGAGGCCGCGGAAATCGTTGGCGTCTCCCGGCCATTTCTCGTCAAGCTGCTCAACGAGGGCAAGATCCCATACCGGATGGTCGGGCGCCATCGTCGAATCCTTTTTAAAGACTTGATGGAGTATTACGAGAAGAGCAAGAAAAGCCAATTGAAGGCCATAGCAGAAATGACAGCTGAAGATGATGCCGCTGGTTTGACGTTCCGGGAGTAAAAATGTGGACCGTCCCACTAACTACACCGCCCTACTGGATTCATCAGTGCTGTTTCCTGCCTTCATAAGCAGCCTGCTACTCTGGCTCGCCTCCGCTAGATTGTTCAGAGTTCGCTGGACTGATCAGATTCATGAAGAGTGGATAGCAAATAGGTTGGACCGCTATCCAGATTTGAACCGAGCACAGCTTGAGCGGCGCCGCAAGCGAATGGACGCAGAATTTCCTGACAGCCTGGTGACTGACTATGAGGGATTGATCACCGGTTTATCCTTACCTGATTTAAATGACCGGCATGTTCTTGCAGCAGCGATCAAATGCCGAGCGCATGTGATCGTCACCGAGAATTTGCGCCACTTCCCCGAGTCATCGTTGGCGCAATACTCAATTCTCGCGCAGCATCCCGATGACTTCATCCTCGATCAAATAGATCTACATTCCGACAGTGCCCGCCTTGTTTCAACGGCGATTGCACAGCACAAGCTCAGCTTGACGGAATCCCGACCGACCTGGACTAACTATCTCGCGTTCATGGCAAAAGAAACTGTATTGCCCAAAACTCATCAAGCGGTGACAACCAGAGAGTTCAAAACGCTCATATCTACTGCACTTCAAAAACTCAACGGCAGGTAGGAGAAAAGAAATATGCCGCCACGGAAGAAAGTAAGAATTGCCAATCCGCTAACAGCCAAAGAATTGGCTGCTCTCCTTGAGGTGAGCGTAACAGTGGTCATCAAGTCTCTCTTTATGAAAGGCATCATGCGCACGGTTCATCAAATTGTAGAGCTGGAAACGGCTCGCGCACTTGCGGTAGACATGGCTATCAACTAACTGACGACGACGATCCGCCCGGTGGACAAACCGCTGGAGTTCCAAAGAAACCGATCATTCCCCAAGGCGGACACGAAGTCGCACTGCCTAAGCCAGAACCGGAGCCCGATTCGGACGAAGAGACTTGAACGGTAACGAACCGAGTGCAGCGAGCAGAACCAATGGTGGCACACCATTCGGTAAGATATCGTGATCAAAGTCAATCGACTTTGGCAATGATCACAGTTCATCCATTCGGAACTCTCCGAAGCCTTCACCCAGATTCTGCCGGATGTGATCTACCACGGCTTTAAAGACTGCGCGATTCCCATTGTGGCAGAGATAGATACCATCAGGATCAAGTTTGGCCCATAGGGCTGGCCAACCGGTGCGCTTCTCTTCTGGTTCACGGAAGTTGAAAAACTCACGCGAAGCATCATAGTCAGAGTAAAAAGGCGCTGAACAGAGCACCTGTTCAATACGGTCGCCATCTCGATTTGCAAGACTAATCTTGAATTCGAATCCCATTTCCGATCATCATGAGTGTATAGTCAACTATTCTAACAGCCAGTGTGGATACTCCACTTTTAAGGCGTTCGACAGCCATTTCAAATAATTCAGTAGCGCTTTCTGAATAGCTCGTCATTCGTTTACCACCAATCGCTCGTCGAGCTATTTTCTGAGAAACTAAAACAAGGCAGTTGCCCCCAAAAAACCTTTCTAAAACCGGGTGACTTCAGTTCCCAAAAATAAATCGACGGGCCACAAAAGGGGCCACACCTGCGCACTTCTCCCTTATTGAGAATGCTCGAAAGCGTTAGCCAATGCTCGTTTGAGCCCTGTTTAAAGAGTAAATGGTGGAGGCGGCGAGAATCGCACTCGCGTCCAAAGAAGGAGGGAAGAAAGCATCTACAAGCTTAGTTCGGTATTTCGCCAGTTGTCTTGCGACCCGCTGGTGCTGGTCCGAACGACCGCCCGGGTTCGCGATTATGTCTTAGGCCGCGCTATCAATCGCTAATTTAGCGCGGGGGCAACTACCGTGGTTTACCCGATCCGGAGCGGGTAGCCAAGCTCCGGGCGAGTCCCTAGCCTAAAAGTAGTTAGGCAACCGCACGGAGAGTGCGGCCAGGGAATGCAACGACATTGTCATTGGCACTTGTTTGTTTTTGCTTGTTTTTTAACGCGGGAACAGCACCCTCGGCCTGCAGCTCGCGACCCAACAACCCTGTCGAATCTAAACGCCCCCATGAACATCTGACAAGATGAAAGATCGGGAAGCCCTGAGCTCTTTTGCTATTCGGTTTTCAGTGTGCGTTCAACTTTCGATTATAACAGAGTCCTGGATTTCGACCACAGCCTCAATGCTGAAGCACCGAGCCGACCCAGATGCCCATGGACTCGGTATGCTCGATGGTTAGAGGGTAGTGCGACACGGCGCTTTCGAGCCTGGCGAACTTCTCTTTGAGAACACCGGCACAAATCACCTTGCCCCGGGGCTTGAGAAGCTTCACATAGTCCGGCAGGAGAGCCACGATGTCCTCGCAGGTGAGATTGGAGAGGATGAGATCGAACTTCTCGCCCTCCACCGTCTCGAGAGAGCCCAGACGCATATCGACCTCGCCTTCCAGCTCATTGAGCACGAGATTCTCTCGGGCGGCTTCGATGGCGACCGGGTCGGTATCCACGGCAGCGACCCTGGTATTGGGGTTGAGAAGCACACAGGCCATAGCCAGAATTCCCGAGCCTGTGCCCACGTCGAGGACATCGCCTGCAGGCGGATAAGACTCGAGAGCCCGCAAGCAGAACTGGGTGGTGACATGGAGCCCGGTTCCGAAGGCCATTCCCGGCTCGATTACAATGACCCTGCGCTTCTCGACGAAGCCGGGGCTGAGGGAGTCCTTGCGCCAGGAGGGGCAGATGACCAGCTGGGTGCCCACCCGGAAGGGCTCGAAACCCTCTTTCCACTTGAGCAACCAGTCTTCAGAGGGGACCTGCCGCACCCGCAGGGTACTGAGGCTGGGAGAGAGCCCGTACTCTTCGAGACCCGCCACCACCTTGCGCATGGCGTCCTCGGTGAGCTCCTCTTTCTTGTAGGAGGCGTGAAGAAGGACCTGACCGTCCCTGGCGGGCTTTACCTCGCAGCCGAGCGCTCCGCACTGCATCACCAGCCAGGATGCCATGTCCTCGTCCTCGGCGCGAACCTCGAACTCGACGGCGGCCCAATCCTGTTTTGTAGCCTGGGACATAACCCCTCCTCGCATATAAAGAGGATATATTATATGGCAAAAGTGCTCGAATAGAAGCCGAACGGACCGGTCAGAAACCGGTCCGGCCGACTTTGCGCTCATTTGGTCGGGTCAAGCGCGCAAAGCTCTTTACCTTTTGTCAGGAAGCGGAGTCCTTGCCGCCAGGACCACCGGGACCGAAGCCCGGCGGGGGATCTCTGGAGCGACTGGCCGAAACGCCGAAAAGACCTGGAATCGATGTTACGGCGAGCATAGACGAAGCCCGGGACACAGACCGGCACACAGACCAGCACATAAATTCGACACGCGATGGATATACCGGCAGTCAAAAGGGAGCCAATTCATATAGCCTGGATTCAAATGCGATATACCAGCGGGTGAGATTCTCTAACCTGATTGAAAGAGCGTTGACTTTGGCCCGCGTCTGCACTTTAATTGATTGAATCGCCGGGGAGGGCGAGCTTCTTCTGGACCGCTTCGCGGTTCTGATTGATGTATCGTCAACCCACTTTTCATATCATGCAACGAGTGCGCAATCGCCTTCGATCCGCGCGCGTCTCTTCGGCGCCTGGCATCTCGGATTCGGAAATGTCGATTAGGTTCGGCATAGCAGAGAGGCTCGTCCTTCTCCTGGTGATTAAAATGATCGAGACTTCAAGAAGCATAAAAATGGACAACCTCCTCGAGACCCTCGAGATCTCGGAGCTGGAGCTCAAGCGCTATGCGCTCAGAGCGGAGAAAAACTATCACGAGCTGCACCGCCTCAAGAAATCGGGCAAGACCCGAAGAGTGGTGGCACCGTCGGCGGAGCTGAAGGGGCTGCAGAGAAAAATCTCCAGGCGCATTCTACGCCACCATGACCTGCAAGATTCCTGTACGGGCTACCGCCCGGGTCATTCCATCGTAACCAACGCGCGCCCCCACACGGGCAAGCGCTTCGTGCTCAATATCGATTTAAAGGACTTCTTCCCGTCTATCTCTTTCAACAGGGTCGTCGGGCTGTACCAGAACCTTGGTATGGACAGGAATGCAGCCCGGCTTCTGGCCCGCGCCACCACCTATAAAGGCGCTCTCCCCCAGGGAGCACCGACTTCCCCGGATATCGCCAACCTCGTCTGCCGCACTCTGGACAAGCGGCTGGAGGGCTTCTGCAAAATCAGGCAATGGTCTTACACGCGCTACTGCGATGATATCACCATATCCGGTGACACCTGCACAGACGGCGCCATGGATACCTTGCGCACGATCATCGAGTCCGAAGGCTTTCGCATCAACGAAGACAAGACCAGGATGCGCATGAGCCACCAGAGGCAGACCGTCACCGGCGTGGTCGACAACGAGCGGCCCAATCTCGAAATAAGCGAGCGCCGCAAGCTCCGGACAATCTGCCATCAGCTCCGCTGGAACCCGGAAAGCTTCGAAGGGCTCGGCAAAAAGCTGATGGGCAGCCTCAGCTTCGCCAACATGATCGGCGGGCTCCTGAGAAAATCCGAGTTCCAGAGCGCCTGGCGCCTTCTCAAAAAGAAGCACCATGAGGCCAGACACGCGAGCACGACCTGACCCGCCTGCTGACATGCAATTCCAGCTCCTGTAGAATGCTCCTTTCTACCGAAGGAATCCCGTGACAGGCATCGCTTCACCAGGACTCATTCTCAGGGCAGCCACAGTTCGATTGCTCTGCCTGCTTGCTCTGGCCGGCTGCTCGGCAGGAGAGAAGCCGGCACAGACAAACTGGAAAGACGAGCTTCGCAGTGCCAAAGTAGCAGCTTTCTCAGACAACCTGGAGGATGCGGAGCAGGGATTCGAGAGGGTTCTTGCAGCAATATCGAAAGAAGGCAAAAAGGACAACGCTGCCACAGTCGATGTCAAAGCCAGGCTCGCCCTGGTTTACTCCAGGCAGGGTCGGCTCGAGGAAGCCGCTCCGCTCATAAAGGATGTCATCGCCTTCGTCAAGAAAGGAGCTCTGGACGAGGAGCACTCGGAGGTCCTGGTCCTCATCGACGACATCTCCGAAAGTATCATGCAGGGGCCCGGCAGAGAGAAGGCGAAAATCGAGGATCTGCTTACCGCCCTGGCCCTCCAGGAGATGAGCCAGAAAGTCAACCGGGGCAGACTGGTAACGACCCTCGACACCATCGCCAGGGCTTATGTCGAGCTGGGCGAGCCGGAGCAAGCCCGCCCCTACTGGGAGCGGGCCCTGGCCATCGTCGAGGACAGGTCGGCAGGCAATTTCACCAACAATGTCGTACAGATGCTGAGACTCTACACCGTCCTCGAGAGAAATGGCTGTCCCGATGACGCCCGGGCGATCTATGACCGGGTCATGAAGCTCTACGACAACAACTGGCATGGACTGAAAGAGGCGATTGTTCTCGATCGGCTCGGCAAAGCTTATCTCGAGGAGGGGCTTTACGAGAAAGCACTGGTCACCCTGAACAAGTCCCTGGAGTTTCAAAAAATGCGAAAGCACAGGGACACGGTAACCAACTCGCGCACCCTTGCGATGGTGGCACGCTGCAAGGAGGCCCTGGGCGACCCGGCAGAGGCGGAGCGCCTGCTCAAAGAAGCGATCGAGATGCAAGAGACTGAACCCGGCTCGAATAACAAGTTTCTCTATGAGCGTATGAACGAATATGTATCGTTTCTCAAAAGACAGCAACGCAATGAAGAGGCAGCTCGATGGCAAGATAAAGCCCAGGAATGCATCCGCTCTTTCATTCCGGAATGAAACCCGAGAGATAAATTGTGCCACCATCCATTGACAACATTTCCATCCTTGATAGAATCGAAATTGTATTTCCATTTTCTCCAGAGGTAGCAGTCATGTTCCCGTGTCACACCAGTAATAGAGGCGATTACCGGCTTTAGAAGCCGACTTCCTGGTGTACGAACAGATTGTTATCGATCATCTCGAAGCTCGGCTCAAGCTGAAGCGGTAATCCTGCTTTTCAGAATATCCCAGCCACTTTCAGTGGTGCGCCTCAGCGCGCCCTGAGAATCTAGAAACAGGTGAAACATATGTATCCATACATAGAAAAGAAATTCGGCAAGATCGGTGCAAGAGTCCAGTTCGTCGCCGATACATCGAGACGAGCCAACACTCGAACATCGCCTGTAAGCCTCGACATCGCTACTGTAGAGGGTGAAGAGCGCTTTGTCATCAGTGTTCGCGAAGCGGACAGACAGAACCTCGACCTCACTGTCCTGGAAGTGCGCCCGGAAGACCGCCACCTGGTCCTTCTGGCTCGCAACCTCGACGAAAACGGACGAGCCCTGACAAAGGAGCACTTCCTCTGTGGTCACGACGAGCGTCACCTATTCGTGGCAGCCGTCCAGCCGGTATCGACAGTGGCAGCAGCCAAGGCATCGCTGAAGCCTCCTGAGGTTCGTCTGAGAGACGTCAATCTCAAGAAGAAGATGCGTAACCGTCGCAAAAACAAGAGCTTCGTCCGCCAGGGCGAGTGGTTCTTCATTCCGGCAACGGTGAGCCCGCCTCCGGCGCTCATCAACAAGAATGAGCCCCTGAGACGCGGCCGCGGCAGCAAAGCTCATATTGCGCAGTTCGCCTACCGCTCGGGCGGCGAGACAGTGCAGGTTTGCAACCAGTATCCGAATGGTCTCACTCACAGGGAATACAAGGCTCTTATCGAAGCCAATCCCAGAGCCAGGAACTACAACTGGAGAACCATGCAGCGCAATGCCTCTGTCTATGTCAGAGGCACGGTAAGACATCCGGATCACGCCACCATAGTGCTCGATACATGGCACCGTGTGGTGATGAATCGGGAGCGTCAGACCGAAACGGTGGCGTTCCTTGACTGACTCAAGGAGACCGACTCTAAGAGATCCGTGCCACCACGAACGATGCAACAGGAAGCCGGCAGATATGGCGGGATCTTCGATCCCGCTGTATCTGTGCTTGATAATGCGGGTATAGTTACCAGTAATGCTCGAATGGCTCACAAGATTGTTTGAAAGACGCGCCCTCAGACCCGCGAATCCGGCGCTCAACGATGCCGCCCGGGCATGGCTCCAGAGACTGACGTGCCAGGAGAATACAAGGCGTGCCGAGAAGCTCCTGGAGGAGCTCTATATCCTTGCCGAGACGCCACCTCCCGAGCGAATCATCTGGACCGGCTCGCCACTCTCGGCAATCTTGCTCATCGAGCTCATCAAAAGCCTCTCGATCAAACGAGACCAGCTCGGGCCGGAAGTTCTCAGGCAGTGCCCCAGACACATTCGTGACCTTACTCTCGATATCCTCCTCAAAGAGATCAGCCATACAGCCTGGCAGCTAATGCTCCAGCAAGAGTCATACTGTCTCACCGAGAGAGGCTTCACTCACGGCGTCGGGGAAAGCTACGACAATGTCTACGCCCAGTGCCTCGAGCCGCTCAATCCGGGCCCGGCAGGCAGCGACGACGACCTGAACAGGATCAGGACCTCCCTGCAATCACGATTCCGGACCAAGCCCCTGGAGCATATAGGCACCGCAGTCACCGGTGGTCTGGCCAGAAGGTCACAGAAGTTCGCGCGCCTGGCCTCGGCTCCGGAGCTGGCGGTGGTGACGATGGTCGTCATGTGGATCACAAACAGCGTCTCCAATGTCATAGACCCGGCCTGGCGCTCGCGCTATCTCAGGGACGGGACCGAGCTGCTCGGCACCTTCTGCGCCCATGCCTGCTATGCGGACTATTGCAGAGCCAACAGGATCGATCTAGGCGAGGAAGCCCGGGTCTTCGAAGGCCTTCTAGATGACCTGCACTATGTCTGGACTTTTCCAGAGGTCGTGGTTGCTTCCCGGAAGCCCGAGCTTCTCGCTTTCGACGAAGAAGGCCGCCTCCACAACGAGAGTGGTCCCAGCCTCGTCTATCCGGACGGGTGGCAGCTCTACGCCTGGCATGGCGTGATTGTCCCCGACTTTGTAGTGACCAGCCCGCAGACCATCACAGTGGATTTCATCGATACTACCGACAATGCCGAGTTGCGGCGGGTGCTCATCGATCGCTACGGACAGGTCCGCTATCTCCAGGACTCCGGTGCCGAGAAGATCCATGAGGACGATTACGGAATCCTCTATCGAAAAACCATGGAAGACGACGAGGACCTGGTCATGGTAAAAGTGATCAACTCCACCCCGGAGCCCGACGGCACCTTCAAAGAATACTTTCTGCGCGTGCCTCCCCATATGACCACCGCTCGCGAAGCGGTGGCCTGGACCTTCGGGGAAAGCGGATTCAGCTACGATCCCCTCGAGCAGAGCTGAGCTGGCATTTGCAGAGATGAATCAATAGTCGTCGAGAAAGCTACCCACCCAGGCGGCGGTACTCGATAGCACATGCTGCGCCGACCAGCCCTGGTAACCGCCATAAAAGCAATAAAAGCCCAGAGCAATCAGAGCGATGCCGGCGCCCACACCGATATTGGCCATGGAGAACCAGCTGTTGTAGCTCGGATCATAGGCGCTGGACTCGTCATCGGGCGAATTGTGCCATGCCCATTTAGCCAGCTCGAAACCGCCCACCAGGGCAGCAACCCCGATGACATACAGCCCGTATTTGACGAATAGCGCTTCCAACCGAACAGCTCCCGACTTTCTGGAATCTATTTACCCGGTAAGCCCGCTCATCAAAAATTCAAAAAAAATGCCGAAGGTCGGATTCGAACCGACACGAGGTTTGAGCCTCGGCTGATTTTGAGTCAGCTGCGTCTGCCAGTTTCGCCACTTCGGCAAGTGAGGTCAATTCTACAACATGCTCCGAATAAGCATATACTTTCAACAGCCCACGTGCACAATTATGAATCTCCCGCATGACATCATCGAGACCAAAACGCCCCACCCGCAAGAAAACCTACAGCTCCAGGCGTGTCCGCTGTATCGTCACGGGCTTCGACGCCTTCGGCGAAGATATCGAGAACCCGACCCAGCTCCTTGCCGAGGGCTTTCCTGAAAGCCTTTCCCTGGGTAAACACGGACAGGTGAAAGTAGAACGAGCGGTTTTCGAGACCTGCTGCCTGAGATCCGTGGCCGGTCTCGACGAGATCCTCGCCAGAAGCAAAGGCGAGCGCCTGGCGCTTCTGATGACCGGTCTGGCTGCGGTGAGGACGAAGATCTGCCTGGAGTTCGTGGCGCTCAATCTGCGTGACTACAGGATCAAAGACAATGCCGGTCACAGGCACGGCCGCGAGATCCTGTTCGAAGGCGAGCCCAACGCCATCTTCAACAATCTCCCCCTGGAGAGACTTCAGAAAGACCTGACCAGAAGGGGCTATCCATGCGAGGTCTCGTATCATGCAGGCACTTTCGTATGCAACGAGATCTATTATCACGCCCTGCGTCTTGCCGGAGGCGACTCCAGCCTGAAAGCGGTTCTCTTCGTCCATCTGCCCCTGCCGGAGAAGCTCGCCGAGTCCATCAAGAGCAAAGACAATCCGCAAAGGCAAAAGATTCTGGCCCGTCATAATCTGCGCAGCAAAAAGAGCCGCCTAGCTTGCATGAGCGAGGCCCTGGCCGCCATCGCCCGCTTCCTGGCCATGGAAGCAGGGAAATAACACGGTATTGCAGGCAGTGCCTTATCTCCAGGTATCTTTCAGATAGCCGGGGGCGTCGTGCACCAATCGCTTTTCTTGCCGGTACAAGAATGGCAGGCGTTTGCCTTTCTGTCATAGTGCTCGGAGCAGACGGGGTGCCCGCACTTCTTGCAGCGGCATGTGGAGCCGGTCAGATCAGGAAACCCTGGAGCAAGCTCATTGAGGAGCTTACCGCAGACGGCACAGGTGAACTTGAGCGGCACATGGTCTGTGATTGAGAACATCGAATATCACCTCCATGCGCATCATTAGACATACAGTACAATTATACCCCTCCGATTTGTCACGCTTTCTGGACTCAACGAAATGAAAAACTACCTCCTCAGCATCGATCAGGGAACCACAAGCTGCCGGGCGATTGTCTTCAATCTCGAAGGCCAGGTCATCGCCACCGGTCAGAAAGAGTTCGCCCAGCACTTTCCCAAACCGGGCTGGGTAGAGCACGATGCAAAGGAGATTCTGAGAACCCAGATCGAATGTATCAAAGAAGCCGTAGCCGGTGCCGCCGACGGCCAGATCAAAGCCGTGGGAATCACCAACCAGAGAGAGACCACAGTGGTCTGGGACAGAAACACCCTGGAGCCGGTGGGCAACGCTATCGTCTGGCAATGCCGCCGCACCGCCGAGCTCTCCGAGTCTCTGCGCAAAGAGCCTCGGTTTCGCGAGCGCACCGGGCTAGTGCCGGACGCTTATTTCTCAGGGCCCAAAGTCAAGTGGATTCTCGATAACGTCCCCGGAGCCCGCAAGCGAGCCGAAGCCGGCGAGCTTGCCTTCGGGACCATCGACAGCTGGTTGATCGCCAATCTCACCGGCTCCCGCAACCACCTGACCGAGCCCAGCAATGCCAGCCGGACCTTGCTTTTCAACGTCCGCAACCTGGACTGGGACGACGAGCTTCTCGAGCGCCTGGAGATTCCGCGCTCGATGATGCCGGAGGTGGTCCCCAGCAATGCCGATTTCGGCACCACCGACAGAGAAATAGTCGGCTTCGAGGCCCCTGTGCTTGCCAACCTGGGAGACCAGCAAGCGGCTCTTTTCGGTCAGGCCTGCTTCCAGCAGGGCATGGCCAAATGCACTTATGGCACCGGCTCTTTTCTCCTGGCTAATATAGGCGGGGAGTTCAAGCTCGCCGAGGGTCTTCTCACCACCATCGCCTGGCAACTCAAAGGCGAAAAGCCTGTATACGCCTTCGAAGGCGCCACTTTCATCGCCGGCGCCGCCGTGCAGTGGCTGCGGGACGGGCTGGGAATCATCGAATCGAGCGATGAGACCGAAGCCATGGCTGCCAGCCTGGAGAGCAATGAAGGAGTCTATTTCGTTCCCGCCCTGGTCGGTCTCGGCTCTCCCTGGTGGGATTCGGATGTGCGCGGAACAATCGTCGGGCTCACCCGGGGGACCAATCGCAAACATTTGGTGAGAGCGGCCCTGGAGAGCATGACCTATCAGGTCAAAGACGTAGCCCGGACCATGAAAGACAACGGCATAGACCTTTCGCAGCTCCGTGTCGACGGAGGCGCCACCCGCAACGCATTTCTCCTGCAGTTCCAGGCCGATATCCTGGAAGTCCGGGTCCAGCGCGCTTCCCAGCTCGAATCCACAGCCTGGGGCGTGGCGGCTCTTGCCGGGATCGAGGCCGGATTGATAGACAATCTCGAGAGTCTTGCCGGAAGCTGGAAATGCGACCTGGAGCTGGTTCCGGAATGCAACCGCTCCCTTGACTACGCCGGCTGGTTGAAGGCGCTTGCCGGGAGCTTCGCTGCCGCCGGCAAAGAGCTGCCGTTTCAGTGCGAGCTATTGAGTGCCAGTTATTGAGCGGGGTAATTTAACCCGGCTAAGCAAAAGCCCGCCGTCCTGTGGTAAAACAGGCTTTCATCTTTCCATCGCGAGGTCATTCCGGTGAAAACGGTATCTATACTCACAGTCGCCGCCCTGGGTCTAATTTCGGCGAGCCCCTGTTTCGCCCAGAGCGACGACCCCGGCGCCAGCGGCGTCGTGGACGGAACCGACGTGAGACAATTCCTGAATTCCGGAGCGGTCGTCGATCCGGTGAGGATGGAAGAAGCAGCGATTCCTTTCGACCGGGCGATCAAGATGCCTCAAAAACAGGCTAAGTCCTGGGACGAGGAGATGCAGAGAGAAAAAGCCATCAAAGAAGGCATTCCCTACGAGTATACCGGCAGCTATACCAGAGATGGGAACAGCCCCGTGGGTGGTACCAGATCCGGTTCCGCCTCCGCCTCGGGCACCACTGACGGCGGCGGTCCCCACGCAGACGGCAAGAAAAAACCCCGTCACGCTCTGCACAGTATCAAGAATGCTTTCCTGAGGACTTTCGATTTCATCGGCTTCCCGGTCTCCTGGGAAGATCTTCCCGGCGAGGTGGACAACAATCTCGCCGGCGACCTGCCGCCGGGCGAAGATCCCCGGGTCTATGTCCACGAGAAGCGCTCTGCCGAATACGAGAAGCAGAAAGAAGCGAACCTCGAGAAAGCGGAAGACCGTCAATGAGAGCCCTGCTCGAGCGCCTGCGCGCCGACCGCTCCAATCTTATCAATCAGGGCGCCCCGGAGACCGCTATCAGAGAGCTCGAAGAGCGGCTGGGCGTGGAGTTCCCGGAAAGCTATGTGGAGTTTCTCAAGGAATTCGACGGGGGCGAATTCGCTTTCGCCAGGATGCATTGCATCACCGAAAACGGTGCCGGCTGGTTCGATTTCATCGAGCAGGCAAGAGCCTTCTTCCAGCAAGCGCCTCTGCTCGGTCTCCGGTCGCTGCTTCCTTTCGCCCGGAGCTATGGCAGCAATGTCTATTGCTTCGACATGTCCAGGATGAAAGACGGCGAATGCCCTGTGCTTGAGTACGACAGCGACTGCGGCGACGAGCAGGAGCTTCGATGCCTGGCGGGCAGCCTGAAAGAGTGGATCGAGACCACCCTTGCCGAGATGGCGCAGGAAGACAATTCCGTCGAGGTATTTTTGTCTTCGGATCGAGAGCTTCCTTCAATTCCTGGATTCAATCTCGAGCCCAGACATGAGGACGACTTCCCGGTAAGACTCTATCTCAAGGGAAGAAAAGCAAACCACTACATTCTTGCCGGCGAGGACTGGGAGCGCAACGGCTCGGGGGCTCGCCTGGCAGAGCTGGCAAAGGTCACCGATAAAATCGTGCTCGAATCGAGCGAGCCCATCGAGCTATTCTTTTTCAGAGGCGGTGAGATGAGCACCCTGGAAGGTTATCGAAAGTCGGTCGGCACCCTGCCCTTATCCACCGGAAAGGTCGAGGTTATCGCCGGCACCCATATCGAGATTGCTCCCGGAGCACAAGCAAGGGAAATCCCGCCGAAACCACTGCTCAATCATGTGCCACCCGCGAAATCATTCACCGACGAGCTCAATTGCAGCTTCTGCCAGAAGACCCAGAGCGAAGTGAAGAAACTGATAAGCGGTCCGGGTGTGATGATCTGCGACGAATGTGTCGAGCTCTGCAGCGATATCCTTTCTAGCTGACCCGTACCGGGTGGGCTCGTGCTCTTAATCAATCGGAAGGCTGATGCATGCCTGCTCGATTGAGCCGTATATTGCCAGCTATAGGGTACTCGGGGAGACTGGCGAATGACGAGCAGGCTTCTTTCAATCTCTCTGCTCCTCCTGCAGCTTGCCATCAGTCCGGCTTACGCTCAGGACAGACCGCCATCTTCGTCCAGGGCGGACTTCTATCTCGTTTCAGCCGTGGGCAAAAGCCCCAGGGTATTCACCAGCGGCTGGCCATTCGAGGCACGATGCAAGGTTGACGGCAAGGATATGTCCGATCAGATCCTCTGGTCAGGCACTGGAGCCTTCCAGCCCAAAAAAGGGCGTTCCAGCTATCCGACCTTTAAGCGGGAAGGCGAGAATCTGATCAAGCTATCGATTCCTGTGGGGGAGAAGACCGAGTCACGGACCTTCAAGGTCTACGCGGTCTCTCCATCGAAATACGCGTATGTCGGTTGTATGGCGAAATGCGGTCAAGACTCTCACGGTTGCATGTCCTGTCCACATGTTGTCGAAGGACTGATAACCACCGGGAGCCCGAAAGTGCTGATCAACAATAGACCTGCCGCCCGTGTCGGTGACATCGGAACCCACCTGACGTGTTGCGGTCCTAACACGTTCACCATCGAAGGCGGCGATTATAATGTGCTGATCGACGGACGCCGAGCTGCAAGGTTTGGAGACGCGACGAGACACTGCGGCGGAGTCGGTATGATCACACACGCCTTTGATTTTATGGAAGGCACTTTCGAGGGCAGCGTCGGTGGACAAGGGCACCTGACGATCACCGTCTCCGGAACCAAAGTGACCGGCAACTGGATCAACAAAAAGGATTTCGGTGGTCTTATGGGAGTGACACGCGGCTCCCTCAGCGGATCCATAGATCGAGACAACAGAACGATTAAGATGACGATGTTATTTTCATCGACCGCGGAAGGATCCATTGGTGGAACGAAAGTAAATGTACCTCCCGGTCCGACTTTCCAGAGCGACTTCACCGGGCGATTCTCGGAGCAGACCGGTTACCAAGGCACCTGCGTCTCCTCCGGGATGAAGGACAGCTGGAGCGCTGTTAAAAAGTGATCCGAAAATCGATCGGGAGGATAAGGGAGGAAGCAACAAGCTAATCCCAGGAAAGGGCTCCGCCGGTTTGATAGTCGATCACCCTGGTCTCGAAAAAGTTTTTCTCTTTCTTGAGATCAATCATCTCGCTCATCCAGGGAAATGGATTCTTGGCGTTGGGATACTGCTCCGGAAGCCCGATCTGTCTGAGACGGCGATTGGCGATGAAGCGCAGATACTCGCTGAACATCTGGACATTGAGACCGAGCACGCCCCGGGGCATGGTGTCGACAGCATACTGATATTCGAGCTCGACGCCTTCTTTTACCAGGTCGATGATCTCTTTCTGGAAATCAGGAGTCCAGAGATTCGGATTCTCGATCTTGATCTGGTTGATCATGTCGATCCCGAAGTTCAGGTGCATGGACTCGTCCCGCAGGATGTACTGGAATTCTTCCGAAGCTCCGGTCATCTTGTTCTGCCTGCCGAAAGAGAGCATCTGCACGAAGCCGACATAGAAGAACAGGCCTTCCATGATGATGTAATAACCGATCAGGTTGCGCAGAAAACGTCTGTCGGTGGCTTCGGTGCCGGTGTTGAAATGGGGATCAGAAAGCTCCTGGGTGAATTGCAGCTCGAAAGCGTCTTTGGCGTGGATACTCGGGATCTCCCGGTACATATTGAAGATCTCGCCTTCATCCAGACCGAGGCTCTCCACCACGTACTGATAAGCGTGGGTGTGCAGAGCTTCCTCGAAAGACTGGCGCAAGAGGTACTGCCGGCACTCAGGGTTGGTGATATGCCTGTAGATCGCCAGGACCAGGTTGTTCGCCACCAGAGAATCGGCGGTGGAGAAAAAGCCGAGATTGCGCTTGATGATGGTGCGCTCGTCTTCGGTGAGGCCGTTGGGATCTTTCCAGAGGGCGATGTCCCGGCTCATGTTCACTTCCTGGGGCATCCAGTGGTTGGCGCAGGCATCGAGATATTTCTGCCAGGCCCATTCGTATTTGAAAGGCACCAGTTGATTGAGATCCGCCCGGCAGTTGATCACTCGTTTGTCGTCGACATTTATGCGGGAAGCATTGAAATCGATCTCTTCCACTCCGGTCACACCCGGTCCGGGCTCGTCATTGGAAGCTGCAGCAGCTGCGGCTCCGGCCGGGGACGGATTCGCGTTTGTCGACGCTGCCGCTCCGGAAACATCACCAAAATCTAGCATCATTTTCTCCTTCTATCGAAAAACTCGTGGCATCGAACGCTCTACTGGCAGGATTCGCATTCGGTGTCATAGGGATTGCAAACAGCGCCTTCCACACTGACGGCATTGAGAGCCGTATTGTTCACCGTCGATTTCTCTGTATATGTAGCGCTGGTGGTGCGCAGGTAATAGGTGGTCTTGAGACCCTTGCGCCAGGCGTGCTTGTAGAGCTCGTCGAGCTTTTTGCCAGATGGCTCGGCGACATAGAGGTTGAGGCTCTGGGATTGATCGATCCACTTCTGCCTTCTGGAGGCGCACTCCACCAGCCAGCTGGGATCCACCTCGAAAGCCGTGGCATAGAGGTCTTTGAGGTCCGCCGGAATACGCTCGATAGGCATAACCGAGCCGTCGAAATATTTGAGATCGTGGATCATCACCTCGTCCCAGAGACCCATTCGCTTCAAGTCTCTCACCAGATAACCGTTGAGCACGGTGAACTCGCCGGAAAGGTTGGACTTGACATAGAGGTTCTGGAAAGTCGGCTCGATGGACGGGCTCACCCCTGCGATATTAGCGATGGTGGCGGTGGGCGCAATCGCCAGGCAGTTGCTGTTGCGCATTCCGAACTCGGCGATATGCTTGCGCACAGGTGTCCAGTCGAAGCGTGCCTGCCTGTCCACATCCAGCAGGGCGGAGCCGTCAGGCGCCGTGCCCCGGGCGCTCTCGAGCAGAGCAATGCTATCCAGGGGAAGGATGCCCCGGCTCCAGAGAGAGCCTTCGTAGCTGGGATAACGACCACGCTCGGCGGCGAGCTCCGAGCTCGACTTGATGGCATGGAAGCTCACAGCCTCCTGGACATAGTCGGCGAACTCCACGGCTTGCATGGAAGCATAAGGAATACGCTTGACGATGAGGGCGTCCTGGAAGCCCATCAGCCCCAGACCCACCGGACGGTGCTTGAGGTTGCTGTTGCGGGCCTTGGGGATGCTGTAATAGTTGATGTCGATGACATTGTCGAGCATGCGCATGGCCACCTTGCAGGTGCGAGCCAGCTTCTCGATATCGAGCTCGCCGCTCTCATCGAGATGCTCGACCAGATTGACCGAGCCGAGGTTGCAGACAGCGGTCTCGGACTCCGAGGTATTCAGGGTGATCTCGGTGCAGAGATTGCTGCTGTGCACGACGCCGGCGTGCTGCTGGGGGCTTCTCAGGTTGCAGGGATCTTTGAATGTGATCCAGGGATGGCCGGTCTCGAAGAGCATGGTCAGCATCTTGCGCCAGAGGCTCACGGCCGGCACTTTCTTGAACAGCCTGATCTCCCCGTTCTCCGCCATCTTCTCGTAGGCTTCATAGCGCTTCTGGAACTCGGTGCCGAAGAGGTCATGAAGATCCGGTGTCTCGTCAGGGCTGAAGAGCGTCCAGTCCTCGTTCGCCTCCACCCGCTTCATGAATAGATCCGGAACCCAGTTGGCGGAGTTCATATCATGGGTGCGGCGGCGATCATCGCCGGTGTTCTTGCGGAGCTCGAGAAACTCCTCGATGTCCATATGCCACACCTCGAGATAGCAGCAGACCGCGCCTTTGCGCTTGCCGCCCTGATTGACGGCGACAGCGGTGTCGTTGACTACTTTCAGGAACGGCACCACCCCCTGGCTCTTGCCATTGGTCCCGCGAATATGGGCGCCCAGAGCGCGCACCGGCGTCCAGTCATTGCCCAGACCGCCACTGTATTTGGAGAGCAGAGCGTTTTCTCTGATACCGTCATAGATGCCGGAGAGATCATCGCTGACCGTGGTGAGGAAGCAGGAAGAAAGCTGCGGACGCCGGGTCCCGGAGTTGAAGAGAGTGGGGGTGGAGGAGACGAAATCGAAGCTCGAGAGGAGATTGTAGAACTGAATGGCTTTCTCCTCACGGTCGATCTCATTGAGAGAAAGACCCATGGCTACCCGCATCCAGAATGTCTGAGGAAGCTCGAAACGGACCGAGTCCTCATGGAGGAGATAACGATCGTAGAGAGTCTGAAGACCGAGATACTGGAATTTGCGATCGCGATCGCCTTTGAGAGCGGCTCCCAGCCTCGCCAGATCGAACTCGGCCAGGCGCTCGTCTAGAAGACCGGCCTTGATTCCCCGGCTTATATAGACCGGCAGATAGTCGGCATAACGGGACTCCATCTCGAGAAGACCCACCGACTCGCCGAGCACTTCCTTGTATATAGTATGAAGAAGCAGTCTGGCCGATACATAGGTGTAGTCAGGCTCCTCTTCTATAAGAGCGCGGGCGCTGAAAATGATGGACCGCCAGAGCTCTTCTTCGGTAACGCCGTCATAGAGGAGCTCCAGAGCGCTATTGAGGATGCGGTCCGGGCTGATACAGGGATCGAGACCGGCACAGGCTTCCTCGACAATGCGCTTGAGAGCGGGTACATCGAGGGGCATTCGGGTGCCGTCGGCGCGGGTGACAGTGATATACAGGGCGCGCTCATCCACTACCTCCGGTGCTCGCTCGGCACGCTTGCGCGCCTGCTCGTCTCTGTAAAGAACATAACGCCTGGCGACATCGTGCTCGCCGGCGCGCATAAGAGCGATCTCCACCTGATCTTGAATATGCTCGATATGGAAGACGCCGCCGTCCGGAAGACGTCCTTTCAGAGTACCGACGATCTGGTCCGTGAGCTTCTGGACGATGGCCCTGATGCTCGAGCTTTCCTCCCCGGTCTTGCCGGCAGCGGCTATGAACGCCTTCTTGAGAGCGACGGCGATTTTCTCGGGCTCGAAATCGGCAACGTTCCCGTTGCGCCGGATCACCTTATATGAAGTGCCGCCTGTTGTGACCCCGGTATCCCGGATCGTCGTCGCTTGTGCCATGTCATCCTCCGACTGTGCGCTTGGGTGTAGGTGAAAAAATCCTCTTGATCGCTCACCAAGAGGATTTGTCACTACAACAAGGGGGAGTTGTTGCGAGACGAATCCTCTCAGTTCCCCGGAGAGGTTGCGCCCTGTGCACTCGGGTGGGTAGTCTGGCTCCCGGTGATACCGGATACAGTTGCGGGTCAGCGGTGGACTCTCACCACACTTCCCCCACCAGATTGCTGAAATTCAGTAATCCCTTGAGATTGCCGAGTGCTGTGGTATGTAGATTTTCTGTCCCGATTTCTCGCTCGGGTGTAACGAAGTTATCACTCCGTCACACAAGAAGCAAGGCTACCCGATGCATATATAGTGGTATCAGTGAAGACAAGCCTGCCCAATTTTTCCTCGATCCCGGACCCGCGTCCCCGGTCGATCGAGAATTGAAATAAGACTCATGGCCGACAAGGCCGACTGTTGCATATCCAATGGGAGAGTCTGCTTTTATCAGCTGCGCAGGGCATTAATCAACAACGGCAGCACGCTACCAGAGGGTCCCTCGAGGAAGAGGCTGGCAGTAGCGCTCAGAGGCGTGCGCTCGGGATTGACCTCGATCACCGAGGCTCCTTTGAGTAGCGCTGTCATTGGAAGAGAGGCCGCCGGTTGCACCATGCCCGAGGTTCCCACCACCAGCACTACCCGGGACGTCTCGCATTCGCTCACGGCACGCATCAGGGTCTTCGGGTCGAGAGCCTCGCCGAACCACACCACCGCCGGTCTCAGCATCGAGCCGCAGTGGCAGAAGGGCGGCTCCGGAAGACCGAAAGGAATTTCCTCGGTACATTCATGATGATTGTCGAAACAGTAGAACCGGGCGATACTGCCGTGCAACTCCAGGACATCGCTCGAGCCGGCTCTCTGATGCAAACCGTCTATATTCTGGGTGATCACCACCACCTGCTCGAAGAGGCTCTCGAGCTCGAATATCGCGTTATGACCCGGGTTGGGCTCGACTTCCTGGAGCTTCTGACGGCGCCAGTCGTACCATTTCCACACAAGGGGCGGGTCTTTGAGAAAGCCCTCCGGGGTGGCGAGCTGCTCGGGATTGTAATTGGCCCAGAATCCTGTCTGGGCATCGCGAAAAGTCGGAATCCCCGACTCTTTCGAGACACCGGCTCCGGTGAGCACAGTCACTTTGCCGGCACCGGTCATGAGCGACACCGCTCTTTCCAGGTCCGCTTGCAGGGAAAGCGGGGTCGCTCCGTCAGCCATCATGCTCACCTCCGTGTCCCGGTCAGGATACCAAAAGTTCACACTTGCAAAATAGGATCAGCATACCCCCTTGTAACGTTCCCCAGACGAGATTCTAAAATGTCTTCTGACCCCCCAGTCCTCGATACGGGCGGAGATATCTACGCCCAGGCGATCAAGCAAGCCGTTGCCTCCGTAGTTTTCAACAGAGATCCGGCGCCCCCTTCCGCGAGCCCGTTCAGTCCAGAGCCGGGCGGAATATCCGCCTCGATCTCCATGAGCCCTGGAAGGCAGTGCCCCTGCTGCAAGGACACAATCTCTTTCGAGCCCGCCGGTCCGCGAATCTTTGTCGAGAAAAGGGCTGGGACCGATCCAATTTTCTTGAGCGAAGACGACCTGGCCGAGCAGGTTTCTGTGCCGGCTACAAAAAGCGACCAGGCCTCGACGACTTATTTTGGTCTCAGCGATGAAGACCGGGTCGATATTTCCGAGTTCTCGCTCTGATCACCAACAGGCGCCCACCGGCATCCGGCTTGCCGAATTCGAGAAGGAGCTCTGGCTCGGTACTGTCACCTTGACTCCGGCGATCGGTCGCGCCCGCGAGCAATTCTTGAATCTCGCCAGTGCCAGTGAATTAATAGCCATTCTCTTGACGTAGGGATTCATGTCGTAGAGCTGCATTCTCAGCACGGCTATGGGTGTATGCCTGCTTGCGGCAACGAGCATTCTGACTTCCGGATCGACATCTCTTGCAAGCTCCTCCAGCACATGAACAGGCGTTGCCGGGTTAGCCGCCACTTTCAGCCGGATCCTCGAATCAGGCTCCTCGGCGAGAATCTCGATGGTCTCTTCGTCGGTAGTGACTGCGCCGGCGCGACGCATCATTTCCTCTTCATCCATAGAAGGCGCCACGAATGCGCCAAGACGTCGAGGCATCCTCTCATTTTCTTTTCTCATGAGATACCTCCTCAATTTAGTAATGTTCATTTTCAAATTCCTAGCATGAACACCCCGGGGCGATGCCGGGCTGCTAGAGACTGCGCCATTCGTCCTCGAGAATGGCGTATAGAAAGCTGTCCCGCCACCTTCCCTTGATCAGCATATCTTGCTTGAAGTGACCTTCTTTCCGCATGCCGCTTTTCTCCAGGACTCTCTGGGATCCGAAATTCTCGGAATCGCAGGTAGCGCAGACGCGATGCAAGCCCAGCTCCTCGAATCCCAGGGTCAATAGTCTCTTTGCCGCCTCGGTCACGAGACCGCGCCCCCAGTACGATCGATTGAGGACATATCCGAGAAGGGCTGATTTGTTCCTGGGATCGTGTATCGAGATGCCGCTACCGCCTATTACCCTGTCCTCTTCCTTGAGGACCATGGCCAGCTCATAAGTTCGACGGGGACGTTCTTTGCTCAGGTCGATGCTGCGTCTCATGAACTCCTTTGTTTCGCTCTCGCTGTTGGGACCCCAGATCATGAATTTCGCGACCTCCGGATCGCTGGCATATTCCTGGACCTGCTTCAGATCGGACATCGACCAGTCCCTCAAGATCAATCGCTCGGTCTCGTAAGCAACCACTATCTATTTCCTCGCAGTCCCAGAATGGCGAAATGGAGAAATCGCAATATTGCGATATCTCAGTTTCGTCCCGAAAAGAATTATACGGCAGCACCCACTGGGCTCAGCCGGCGGGTCCATTTCCCGGTCCGGAACCTATTATTAAAAAAGACGCTTGAGAGCCAGTCAAGAGATTAAGATCGTTAGCGTTTCTATATTACTGGAGGCGCCGGGCTCCGAGCGCTTCGGGAGGCAATGATGGCGGAAGTCACGGTCAAGACCCACAGCGAAGAGCAGTTCAAGCAAGACATCACAGCAGGCGCCCATTCCTTCATCTGCGATATCCCTAAAGACATCGGCGGCACCGAGGAAGGACCCGATCCCCATGAGCTTCTCCTGAGCTCCCTGGGCGCCTGCACCTCCATAACGGTGCAAATGTATGCCAAGCGCAAGGGCTATCCTCTGAAGCGAGTCACCGTCAATCTCAAAGAAGACAAAATTGCCGATCCCGAGAATGCCAGCCGCACCATCCCGAAAATCTCCCGGGAGCTCAAATTCGAAGGCGAGCTCAGCGACGAGCAGATCAAAGACCTCACAGCCATCGCCGACAAATGCCCCATCCACAAATTGATCACCGGACCCAAAGAGATAGCCACATCGGTGGCGAATTAGGAGAAGCGATCATCGAGGAAGAACGACTGCGGCGCTTCGAGTCGCTTCTCAAAACCAGACGTATCGGCAAGCCGGAAAAGAGCGCCAACGAATACTGGCAGGAGATCGATTCCACCAATACGAGAATGGCCAAGCTGGCCAGGGACGGCGCCTGCCACGGCACGGTAGTGATGGCAGACTGCCAGACCCGGGGAAGAGGTCGCCTTGGCAGGACCTGGGTATCGCCTCCCGGATCGGGGCTCTATCTGAGTATTCTCTTGCGCCCCGAAAGACCCCTGGCTGAATTGCCGGTGGTCACGCTCTCCCTGGGGGTGGCGGCAGCGCGAGCGGTATTCGCAGTCTGCGGGCTCCAGATAGGCTTGAAGTGGGTCAACGATCTCATCCTCGACGGCCGCAAGACAGGCGGAATCCTCGCCGAGATGCCGGTGACCGGAGGCAACCCGGCCCTGGTGGCGGGCATCGGTCTCAATGTCAATCTCGATGCCGCCGATATTCCCGAGGAGCTCGAGGCAAAAGTCACTTCTCTGAGCCAGCACTGTACCACCACTATCGATACCATCGAGCTGGCAGTCGAGCTCTGCTATCAGATCGAGGAGATCTTCGAAAAGGTCGAGAAAGGCATGGATGCCGAGATTCTCGATGAGTGGAAATCTCTCTCCGTCACCCTCGGCAAAGAGATCGTCTGCCTCTCCGGAAACAATACCATAGAGGGCACAGCATACGATCTGAGCCCGGCGGGGGCGCTTATCGTGCGCACTGAATCCGGCACCAGAGAATTGCATGCCGGAGAGATAAGTATAAGGAACAAGGACGGGTCATATTGCTGATGATTGAAAAAATGAAACCCCGGCTTCTCGCATGTCTTCTCGCCCTGTCGGTATTGCCGGCGGCAGCGGCGGCGAAGAAAGACTCCTTCACGGTCTCTTTCTACAGGGCGATGGCAAAACAGGCAAGCAACGAGAATCTCCTGGTCAGCCCTTTCAGCTTGCATACCGCACTCACCATGACTTATACCGGCGCCGCAGGCAGGACGAGGGCAGAGATGGGCTCTACCCTGGGGCTTGCCGGTCAGACCGATGCGAAGCTCAGCCAGGCTTACAAGAGAATTCTGGCAAGCCTGGGCAGCATAGGCAATACCACCCAGCTCGACATAGCCAGCGGTCTTTTCGCCAACAGTCGCTATAAACTGAAGCAACAATTCCTCGACAGAGGCAAGCTTTCTTTCGGCGCCGGCCTGCAGTCCCTGGATTTCGCCTCGCCCCGGACAGCCGGAATAATCAACCAGTGGGCTCTGGACAAGACCCATGGCAAGATAGACAAGGTCATCGAGCGAACCATTTCCACCGATGCTCTCTGTCTGGTCAATGCGGTCTATTTCAAAGGAACCTGGCTAAAGGAGTTTCCGCTCAGACATTCAGAGGAAGACGACTTCAACCTCCAGGATGGAAGCGTCAAGAAAGTAATGTTCATGCGCCTCAAAGATGGCGCATTCAGATACCAGGAGCAGAATGCGTTCCAGGCTGTCAAGCTGCCCTACCTGGACGGCCGTACAGCACTCTATATCTTCCTGCCGTCCAAGAATCTAAGCCTGTCGCAGTTAGAGAGCCGGCTCACCGACGGCAATCTGCGTTCCTGGATGACGGGTTTTTATGACCGACCGGGTGTCCTGCGTCTGCCCAGATTCCGGATGGAGAATGCACATAAGCTCAATAATGTTCTCAGCGGTCTGGGAATGCCTCTGGCGTTCACTCGAGGCAAAGCCGATTTCAGCCTCATGGCCGACCCGAGTAACGAGATCTATATAAGCTCCGTTTTCCAGAAGAGTTTTATTGACGTCAACGAGAAAGGCACCGAAGCCGCCGCTGCCACCTCGGTGCTGATGGGAGGCAAGGGTCTGTTCGAGAAGCCGCCGGAGCCTTTCTATATGGTAGTGGACCGCCCATTCCTGTTCATCCTGAGAGACGACAGGACCGGAGCCACGCTCTTCATGGGTCATATAGTCGACCCTGAATCGTGATCAATAGTTGATCAAAGAGAAGATATCGCAACCAGCGGGAAGCTTTTTGCGCCCATCGAGAAAGCCAAGCTCGACCATGAAGCCCATGCCCACGACATTACCGCCGATCTTCTCAAGAAGCTGATGGGCGGCTTGAGCAGTGCCTCCGGTGGCCAAAAGGTCGTCGATAACCACGACTCTCTGCCCTTTCTCCACCGCATCGACATGAATCTCCAGGGCGTCCGTGCCGTACTCGAGATCGTAACCGACTTGCTCGACTTTGTAAGGGAGCTTCCTGGGCTTGCGGACAGGAACGAAGCCGGCGCCGATAAGGCTGGCGATTGCCGGTGCCAGGATGAATCCGCGCGCTTCGATACCGGCCACGAGATCGGGCTTGAGGCTGGCGCTGCGATCAGCCAGGGCCGCTATGGAAAACCGCAGGGCCTCGGCATCCTTGAGAAGTGTGGTGAGATCTTTGAAGACGATCCCGGGCTTGGGAAAGTCCTGAATATCTCTGATCTTTGACTTGAGCCAGGCATCCCTTTCACTGTTCAGGGGAAGCGCCAATTCCTTCTTCTCGAGATTTTCCGTTTGCAGTCCCATGGCTTCTTTCGTTCCTTCTTGATTTGCCGGAGCTTTCATTGCCCGTCCCCTCGAACCCGGATTCTTCGAGCTCGGGATTGAGAGCGACTCCGTTCTTGACGAACTGCAATTGTATATCCTTTATCGATGCTTTTGCGCACCAGTCTCGGAATTTCCTTGTCTCCATCAGACTGGCCTCTAGCTGGGCGAATTCCGGGCAATCTTCAGAGCGACCCACGGCATCACCGAGGAGGTCGAGGTGGACGATTCCTTCTTCGGCATACCAGTCGATGAGATTGATCTTCTTGAGAACGGACAGTCCAAGAGCGGTGGAAAGCTTGCTGGAAGCCATGAGAGCCGTAAGCTTCTCGCCGTATATCTCTCCGTCTTTCTGATTGACTGCATAACGAACCAGCCCGAAAAGCCGCTTGAGAAATGCGCCGGGCTCGTCGGGATCATCGTCGCGCACGCCCACAAGATAGACCGATTCGCAGGCAGTCGCCTTGAGCAGCTCCTCGAAAACATCCAGGGTCGGAGGCAGTTGCCAGATGAGCAAGTGCTTGCTGGGCTTCAGTGCTGTGCGGTCGACAAAAGCGGGACCAACAGTGGATTCGCCGAAAACCAGGAGACTGTCCGCGAGCTTCGAAACAGCCCTGGAAAGGATATCGCGGGGCGAGCCGTGAGTCCTCAGATCTCTCCAGGTCATCCTGGTCGAGACTATATTCTTGCGAAGGGGAAGCGAGGACTCTTCGGCGAGTTTCGCCAGCTCGGCAATCTCGACCTGGTCAATAGCACCTGATACGGTGCCGGCTGCAATTGCCGCAGCCGGGATTTTCTGGGACTCGAGTCGAGACTCGGACCCGGGCTCTAGAGCAGCCATGGCTGCCAGCTCTTCCAGGCTGGTAATCTCTTTGCCCTCATGGGCGGCCCGCCAGTCAGCGAGAACGAGTTGCAGGCGATCCTTGCCGTTGAAGTGATTGACCTCGGGGGTGAAGACGATATCGACAGCCTGACCGGGCTCCGGAGCGACGCCCTGGCTGTTCCACTTGACACATTCGAACTGGTCGGGCTGGCCGTCCCCGGCGAGCATGATCCTGGAATGTTTTCCTTCTTTGCCCAGGGATCGGGAATCGATACAGGTGAGACCCTTCATGCAAAGGCGGGGTTTGCGGTTGCCCATGCCGAACGGCGCCAGGACTTCCAGGCGGCCGGCCAGATCGAGATCCACCACCGGCGCGTCCACAACGAGATCGACCTCCAGGGTTCCGAAAAGCGGCTTGCCGGCAAGCATCTTGTTGCAGGTGCCCACGAGGGCTCTCATGAGCTCGTCGGCGCGCTCGGCTTCCACGGTGAATCCGGCAGCCATTTTGTGCCCGCCCCAGCGCGAGAGAATATGCTCGTTTGCTTTCAGCACCTGGTAGAGGTCGAGCTGCTGGATTCCCCGGGCAGAGCCTTTGACGAAGCCCTCCTCGACATCGAGCTGGCCGATGAAGACCGGCCGGTTGTACTTTTCCACCAGCCTGGAAGCGACGATACCGACAACGCCATGGTGCCATTCGGCGTCATATATAGCGATACACTTCTCGTTTTCGAGATTCTTGTTGTGTCGGACGCGCTCATCGGCGGCAGCAAAGATCTGCTCGCAGAGCTCCTGACGACGGGTGTTCTCCTTTTGCAACTCGGCAGCCAGCTCGCTTGCCACCTGCGGATCGTCGGTAGTGAGGAGCTCCACGGCTTTGTTGGCATCCGAGAGCCTGCCGGCGGCGTTGAGGCGTGGCGCCAGGCCGAAGCCGACCAGATCGGTGCTTGTCTGGCTTCGCACCTGTCCGAGAAGCTCTTTGAGACCAGTGCGCTCGGTGGCTACCAGCCTGGCAAGACCGATTTTGACGAGATAGCGATTTTCCCTGACCAGAGGGACGAGGTCGGCGATCATTCCCATGGTGACCAGATCGATAAGCTCGTCAGCCTCTTCCTGCCGGTTCTCTTCCTGAGCCAGGAGAGCCTCGCAGACTTTGTAGGCGACACCGACGCCGGGCAGGTCGTAGAGCGGGTGCTCCGGAGCAAGCAGCTTGGGGTGGACTGTTCCTACCGCCGGAGGCAGAACCTCGGGCATGGTGTGATGATCGAGGACCAGGCAGTCGACCCCGAGAGAGCGGGCGAAATTGATCTCGGCGAAGTTCGAGACACCGCAGTCGCAGGTAATGATCAGGCGCGTGCGGCGCTTGCTCGCCAGGACGCTGACAGCCTTGAGATTGAGCCCATAACCTTCGCTCATCCGGTGCGGTATGTAATAGTCGACATCGGCGCCCAGTTTCTTCAGGACGGTGAGAAGGACTGCGGTCCCGGTTATACCATCGACATCATAGTCACCATATACGGTGATATGCTCTTTCTTGTGAATGGCCTCGCTTATGCGCCTGATCGCCTTGTCGACATCGGGAAGCTCCATCGGGCTCGTCGGCTTATAAGTCGAGGGATCAAGAAACTCCCGGGCCCGCTCGCCGCTATCGATTCCCCGGGCGACAAGAAGACCGGCGATGGTGGCATCACCGCCTGCGGCGGCGAGAACATCGTCCGGGACATTGTTTTGCTCGGGAAAGATCCAGACCTTGGAGCCTGCGCTTTCCTGTGTCTGCTGCATCTGGCTGCCTCCACGACAAGACGAGACGGCGCGCGGCCCGGCAAATGGCTGGGCGCGACCACTCGAGTAAAGATCGACAAGGATCTTCAAAAGAATACCCTAACTCGAGGCGCTCCGAAGCCGGTCGCTCGACCACCTTCAGAGACGGTTCTATAACCGACACCGCCACGGAGCCGAGCCGCCACACCTCCACCCTATATACAATCGGAGATCACGCCTACCCCAAATGGAAAAGCCGAGAATTTATTCTAAGATTCTCGCAGGCGCCGAGCTGGACGATTTCGACACAAGGAAGAATGTCAGCCAGACCGGATGGCGTTCCCGAAGCACGCTCCGGCATGATGGCAGGACCAGTGCCCGCATCGGCGAGAAGCTTCTCATTGACTGCACGCTCGAGCCTTCCGCCGGGGAAGGCGAGCTCAGGTGGAGGGAAAGTACTCATAGCGGACTCTATGCGAAAACCAGGCTTGCTGGACAGCTCAGTTCAGATCCGGATCGATAATCTCGAAAACTTTCCTGGGCTTTGCTTTCTCAGGCCAGTGGCTCAAATCGTATTCGATGATCGTCGTAATCACCGGCGGTTTCGGCCAGGGAAGCGCCCAGCCCATGATCCACATGACCGGAAGGAGCACTACATGAACCGATACAGCCACAAGAATGCACTGGACGAGAGGAACCTGGTCGAGAGCCCAGGTCCTGACGATCTGCCGGGAAATTAAGGGCTCATGCGCGATAACCTGGCTTTCGTCCGTCGTTCCACTTTGATCGCGGGCGGATGTTTTCAAGTACTCTGTACCCTTAGCTGGTGGTAGTATTGAGCCTACCTAAAGCATACACGTTCTATACTGATGGGCCTTATGTCGTCGAAAAGATCGAACAAATTGCTGGCGGTCCTTCTGTGCATATCCATGGCACCGGCCGCCTCTGGCGAAGATGAGATCTGCGGGCCTCCCAATCTCCTCAAGACCATGAAAACTCCGTTCTCCGGACAAGCCCCCGAGCCGGAGCCCGATACCGGCAACGGGCTCGCTAATATCACCCTGAGCCCCATCTCGATAGGCGCCGGCAAAGGGAGAAAGCTCAGCCTGACAAGCAAGCTGGTTCCTCCGAGACTCTATCTCCCGGAGCGAATGGTCCTGGGTCAGCCTGCCAAGTTCACCATCAAGGGGCCGCCGGGGGACAAAGTGGCCATGGCAATGGCCGACAGCGACAGCGGTGCCAGAGACATAGCCGGTCACAAGGTTCGTCTCGGCCCGGACCGCAAGCTGGTAGCGGTTGGGGAAATCCCGCAGTCAGGAGTATTCGAGTTCTACATTGGGACCCCTATCGAAGGCGACCTGATCGGTCAATATCTCTACTTCGAGGCTGCTGTCTGGAAGAAAAACGATGTGGACCAGGCCCAGTTCGCTCAGACTGTCGCTGTCACCGGGCCGGAAGGACCGGCCAACGGAGTGCTGGTGGCACCCCACACCGTCGAGAAGCGCGGTGTAAACTTCGTCCCCGATTCGGCAGTACCCCTGACCCAGAGACAGAACACTCAGAGCCTCGGCTCCGGACAACCATAGTGACTCAAACAACAAACACTGCACTGATAATTCCCCTGGACGACAGACCGGTCACTTATGTCTTTCCGGCAATGATCGCCGAGACCGCCGGTATCGAAGTTGTCTCTCCACCGCGGTCCCTGATGGGCTCGATCTTTCACCCGGCCCAGATGGACTCGCTCTTCGCCTGGATCACTTCAACCCTGGACAAAGTCAGACCGCAGGTCATGATGGTCGGTCTCGACAGCCTGCTCTATGGCGGACTGATCACCTCGAGACGCTGCGATGACAGCATGAAGGCGATCAGCAAGCGGCTTGCCAACCTGAAGAAATGGAAAGGACCGGGAGGGAGCACCAAGATTTACGCCCAGACCAGCATCATGCGGATCTCGGACAATTATGACAACAGCGAGGAGAAGACCTACTGGGCCCGTTATGGCAGGGAGATCTTCGCCTGGTCCACAGTGATGTATAGAATGTCCAAAGGGATAAAGGTCAATCCCGGTATACTCGAGTCCTACGAAACACGGATTCCCCAGGAGATTCGCGACGACTACCTGGACACTCGTTTTCGCAACTTCCAGATCAACCAGGAGGTCCTCGACCTGGTCGGTGCCGGAGTAATCGACCGGCTGGTCCTCAGTATCGACGATTCCGGCGCCCAGGGCCTCAATGTCCTGGAAAAAGAGAAGCTGGTGGCCAAGGCCAACTCGATGGGCCTGGCAGACCGGGTATTTTGCTATCCCGGAGCCGATGAGGTGCTCTGCAGCCTCTTTGCTGCCTGGCTAGTACGCAAGCTCAACGAACTCGGTCTCAAGCTGAGAGCCCAGGTCTCCTACAGCCCCGGAAGCGGCATCAACTGCCCGAGCCGTTATGAAGGGCAGACCATAGGAGAGACCATCTCGGCCCAGCTCGAAGCAATCAGCATACAGCAGGTGGAAAGCCTGCAAACCGGCAACAACCCCAACAATATCGACATAGCCGTCCTGGTGCACGGGGGCGATGTCCAGGGCGACCATATCCTTCTGCCGGGCACTCCCGACCTCAGGCAGCTGGAGACCGGAGCCCAGGTAGAGCAGACCCTCAAGCTCCTTTCGGAGTCCACCACCCCGGTCATCCTCTGCGATGTAGCCTATGCCAACGGCGCCGATCCCTTCCTGGTGGAAGAGCTGCTCAACCGGCCCGACCTGATGAGCAGGGTAATTTCTTATGCCGGCTGGAACACCACCGGCAATACGGTGGGCTCGGCCCTGGCCACCGGAGTCAGCCGCCTGTATTCGGTGCGCACCAATGGCCGCTCGGAGCATACCGACAGGGCTTTCCAGAAATGCCTTTTCACGCGTCTGGCCGATGACTGGGCCTACCAGTCCCTGGTGCGCAGCCAGCTCGATTCGGACGCATCCATAGACAAGCTGGCCCAGTTGATCAGCCCCTTTCTCGGACGGATCGGGCAGTCAATGCGTTTCGAGCCTGGTAATCTGAGGGTAAGCTTCCCTTGGAAGAGAACCTTCGAGTTCGAGGTCTGTTTCGAAGACAGATGAGCGCCCAGAAAGACCTGTGGAGTCCCAGCCGATTAATCGCCGCGGCGATGAGCGCCGCACTGCTGGTGGTTGTGATGCTACCCGGAGCGGTCCGGGCGCAACAACCGCTTTCCTGGGAAGAACTCGATCGCCAGCTCAAGCCCAGGATCTATCATCTCAACGCTGCCATCAAGCTGCGCCTGAAAGAAGGCAAGTATGCGATGTTCTTCAACGTCACCAAGAAAGAGAAGTTCCCGATCTTCGCCACCATCGACAGGGACTTCGGCTACCGCGTCATGAGCTTCGGATCGGCATTTCCTGTGAAGACGAACAAACCGGGAACCACATATTTCCTCACTTCGCAGCATGTCACGAACAGACCGAACACGATCGTGGTGGAATTCGAGCGCTTCTATGCGGCTATGCGCCTCTACGCGGAGCAGACCGCCGGCGGAGCCAATGCCGAGAGCCGTTACGATCAGCTCCAGAAAATCGTCACCATGCCTTATATCAACAAGAACATGAGCTCCCACGAGCTCGCCTCCTACGAGCACACCACCGAAGCGATCTGGGACTGCTATCAGACCTATCTCTCCACCAGGGTCGATCCCAACCGGAGCACATTCAAGAAATATCTTGCCCTGACCGGAGCCACCCCCGAGATTGGCTATTTCCTTCATTCTCCCGGCCCGGTGGATAAGCCGCCGCTGTCGGCGCGTATCTACAAGACATCCACGGAGCCGCGTCATTTCGACATCACGATCCTGACAGCCAAGACCCCGGCCATTTCCCCCATCGAGCTCGATAGCGCCGAGCCCGCCGAGGGGCAGGAAGTGCAGGTGATAGGCTATCCGGAAGCATCGGATCAGATCGACGCTGACGCGGACAAGTATTATGCCCCCACTTTCAACAGCGGTCGCATCAGCCGGGTCACCCCCAGAATGCTGCAAGTCGACGCACCGGTGACGGTGGGAAGCAGCGGCGGGCCGGTGGTCAACAGGTTCGGCCGGGTAGTCGGAATGGTCACCGTTCGAGCGGTCTCCAGCCGCAACGGCGCCGAGCTGCCCAACTTCGCCGGGGCCGTCACCGCCCGTACCATCATGACTTTCGCTCCGGAGCTTTTCGCGGCACCGAAAAGCGCTGCCGGACTCTAGAATCGCCGGTCGATGGCTAATGCTCTTTGCGGCGCTTGCGGGCGGGCGGCGGATCGGCGAACAGACTGCTAGACTCCGAGTCACCGTTATCGAGAAGAAGCGCCATCTCATCTTTTACTCTACGGAAGCCTTTCAAAGGATCGAAAAGGCTGGCGCTCACTTTCTTCTTGCTGGCTCCCAGAGTATCGAGAACCATGGCGGCATGGCCTGACCTCTGGAGGATCTTGGCCCTCAGGGGAGTCCCTCCTTTCTCGATGGGAATCTGCACCATTTTGCCAATCACTTCCGAGAATTGAGGCGGAGCCGTTATACCGCTGGCCAGCCATATGTCACCGTACTTGGAGCCAGTAGGGAGATTGATGGTCACAGCATAAGACTTGCAACCTGCGATATCCAGGGACTTACCCGTCTTTTTCACTTTCATGCCCTTGAACCGGTCCAGGCGCTCACCGTTCTTGCCCCTGGCTGCCGGCATGAAAAATCCGCGCTCTTTCCACTGATCGTAAGTGAAACTGCAGAAGGCTTTGGACTCAATGTTGTAGAGATAAGCATCCCATTTCGGCGCTTTGAAGATCCAGACAATCCCCATCTTCTCGGCATTGAGCCGCACTCCGCTCGGGCACATCAGGCAGCGGATCGGGCCGATAAGCTCGCTTGTCTGCATAAGCTCCCAGACCTCGATCTTCTTAGCCGGTGCCGGTCCGGCCGCGACCAGCACATCGGCCGGCGCCGGCGCCGGCGCCGTCGCGCCAACCATTGCGAGAACGGGCAGCGCGAGCAGGAACGGGAGACAGGCTTTCTTTAGCGAAGAGATCACTGATTTATGATAGCACCTGAACTGGCGTAGTTCCTGTAGAATGCTCTGGTCCGCTTTTTTCAGGATCAGACAGGACCGCGATGGGTCAAGACAGAAATCTATTTCCCGCTCTCTTCTGCATATTATTCCTGTTAATGCTCTTGCCAATGATCTCGAGCTGCGGCGCGGACCCGGCCGTCAAGAACATGGGCTCGAGCTCGGGAGGGCGCAAACAATCCGCGCTTCCAGTCGTCGATCCCGAGTTTCCCGGCGCCTACCAGACCGTCGAGCAGGATGGGGTGCAATTTCGCCGGGGGCGATATCGCGCCGGTAAGTTCGGGGGCACGCTCGTACGCTCCCTCACCGGCGCCGATCCCAAAACCTTCAATCCCTGGGCCGCCACCGACACTACATCCAGCGATATTGCCGGTCTCATGTTCGCGTCCCTTCTGACCACCGACATGTACAACGGCGAAACGATCCCTTATATGGCGGATAGCTTCCAGGTAGGGAAAGACGGTATCACTTACTTCACCCGCCTGCGCTCCGGGCTCAGGTGGAGCGATGGAGAGCCGATCACCGCCGATGATGTCGCCTTCACCTGGAACACCATCGTGGCGGGCGGCTACGGCAACGCCTCGCTTCGCGATATCACCGCTGTCGATGGCAATCCGCCCGAGGTTACCGTGGTCGACAGCCTCACCAACAAATATGTTACAGCCCGTCCCTTCGCGCCATTCCTGAGAGCCATGGGAGACATTCCGATTGCTCCCCGGCACATCATCGAGCCGGTAATCAAGGCAAAAGACGGGCGCAAGAAATTCGACGGCTTCTGGCCCGTCACGGTAGCGCCTGCAAGCCTGGTGACCAGCGGTCCTTTCAAATTGAAGTCCATGGTCTCCGGCCAGCGTGTGGAATTCTGCCGAAACGAAAACTTCTTCATGGTTGATCACGAAGGCAGGCGCCTTCCCTATCTGGACAGGGTGGTCTACCAGATCGTCCCTGACGTGCAGACCAATCTGCTCAAATTCAAATCAGGCGAGCTCGATATAACCCAGATACGATCGAGGGACACCGCCGAGCTCCTCTCGCTCAGGAAGCGCGGCAACTTCAGTCTCTACAATCTCGGTCAGGCCCAGGGCACGGTCTTTCTCATGTTCAACCTGAACCGGCGCAAGAATGATAAGGGTGATTTTTACGTGGATCCGGTCAAATCAGCCTGGTTCAATGATGTCAATTTTCGCCAGGCCGTCAATCACGCCATCAATAGAGACGCCATGGTGGCGAACTATTTCAAAGGGCTCGGCTATCCGGGCTACACCATGCTCTCGCCGACAAGCCCGTTTTTCGACCCTGAGCTGGCAGAGTTCGAGCCCAACCGGAAATATGCCCTCGGTCTGCTCGCGAGATCCGGCTTCAAACAGAACAGAGACGGAATTCTCGAGGACCGAGACGGCAACGAAGTGGAATTCGATCTTGTCACCGCTTCCGGTGGCACCTTCCTGCCCTCGATCAGCAATATGCTCATCGAGGATCTCAGGAGGCTCGGCATGAAAGTCAATTTCCAGGAGATCAATTTCAATATCCTCATGGACAAGGTCCACACAGCCTGCAACTGGCAGGCAGCCGTCTACGGGCTCTCCGGAGGGGATCCTTTCGAGCCCAATAACAGCGCCAATGTGTTTGCCAGCGACGCCCGCCTCCATCTGTTCGACCAGCGCCAGCCCGACGCCACCGGCACGATCAGGGCAGGTGATGCCCGGGTCTGGGAGAAACGTCTGGACGATCTTTTCGCTCAGGGTACGGCAACATTCGACAAAGACAAGCGAAAGGCCGTATATAACGAGATCCAGAAAATCATTTACGACCAGGCGCCATTCATCTATCTGGTCAGCCCCATGACTATAATCGGCTCCCGGAACACCATCCAGAACTATGCACCTACCAGGCTTTCCCAGACCTCATCCGGGCTTCACAATATCGAGGAGATCTGGAAAGAGGATCAATGATATGAGCACGAAATCGCTCCTCATCTTTGTATCGGCGCTGGTACCGACTCTTTTGCTATTCGCCTGCGGACAGTTCGAGCAGAGCACCCCGGCTCAGCACTCCGCCTGTGAGGACCTGGGAGTGCACGCCACCGCCGGTGACGAGGTCACCAATTCCGGCTCGCCTTCGGCCCTCGAAATGCAAAGAGCCCTGGCCACAGCCAGGATCTTGCAGGCTGCCCGGGCGCAATATCCCGATCCCGGTCCTTTCACCCTCACCACCGGCAGCCAGGGTGCCGAATACTGGGTCGCACGGGGCGAGCGCGGCAATTTCGGCGGCACCCTCACAGTCTCGACTTTCGGAACCGGACCGAAGACTTTCAATGTCTGGGAAGCCCACGAAGTTCCCAGCCACGGTCTCGGCATCCTCATGTGGGAGCCCCTCGTGGACATCGACCCCTGGACAGGAAAGACCTATCCGCGCCTGGCGAAAGAGATAAAGGTCGGCAAAGACGGGCTGCAATACGCGATCAAGCTCAGAAAGGGCCTGGTCTGGTCCGACGGCACCCCGCTCACCGCCGACGATGTGGTCTTCACATTCAACAAGATAATCAAGGAAGGCTACGGCAATTCGAGCACCAGAGACACTCTCAGCGTCAAGGGGGAGTTCCCGGAAGTCAGCAAGATCGACGATTACACTATCCACTTCAAGACCCGAGAGCCTTTCGCGCCCTTTCTCCACAGCGTTCACAATGTGCCCATCGCCCCCCGCCATGCTCTTGCGCAGATAGTGGCGAAACCAATGGAAGCTTTTCACGAGTTCTGGGACATCAATTGCAGACCATCGGATCTCGTGGTTAGCGGTCCTTTCAAGCTCGAGCGCTATGTTCCGGGACAGCGGATCGAGCTGGCCCGCAACGAGAATTACAGCTTCGTGGACAGTCAAGGACGCAAGCTCCCCTATCTCGATCGCTTCGTCGAGGTGGTGGTGCCGGATCAGACGACTCAGCTGCTGAAATTCTACGGCGACGAAGTGGACTTTCTCGATGTCCGCTCCGTGCGAGGTTTCGATGCGGCTCTCATGAAACAACGCGAGAAGACCGGCAACTTCTCCATGTACAACCTCGGCCCCGAGGACGGCTCCACATTTCTCGCCCTCAATCTCTGCCGCCGCAAGAACCCCGAGACCGGAAAATATTATGTCGATCCGGTCAAACAGAAGTGGTTCAACAACCTCAAGTTCAGAGCCGCCATCAGCCACGCCATCGACAGACAGCGCATGGTGGACAATATCCTCAAAGGGGTCGGTCTGCCGATCTTCTCCCACATCACCGCCGTCTCGCCCTGGTATAACAGAAGCCTGAAACCTTACGGCAAAGACATGCGATACGCGCAAGACCTGCTTGCCGAGGCGGGTTTCCACAAGGAAGGAGACCGGCTCATGGACAGGGAAGGCAATGCCGTGGAATTCGTGCTCCAGACCAATGCCGGCAATACTACCCGTGATGCTGCCTGCGTGATGATCCAGAATGACCTCGCCGAGCTAGGTATAAGGGTCGACTATCAACCAATCGATTTCAACATAATGATCGACAAGATCAATTCGAGCCTCGACTGGGAAGGCGTGGTCATGGCTCTCACCGGCAATCAGATCGAGCCCTATGACAGCGCCAATGTCTGGAAGTCCGGCGGGCGGCTGCATGTCTTCGACCAGCGCCTGCCGGACGACAGAGGTCGGATCGAGGTCACTGACGCCAGGGACTGGGAGAAAGAGATCGACGATTGTTTCGACCGTGGCGCCACGACTTTCGACATGGCTAAACGCCGGGAGTTTTTCGACAGATACCAGCAGATCGTTTACGAGAATCTGCCGTTCATTTATCTATACTCACCCCTGAACATATCGGCAGCCCGCAATACCATCAAGAATTACAGACCCACCCCGCTGGGCGTCTATTACACTCCCAAAGGCTCCCTCCATAACATCGAGGAAATCTATCTGCAAAAGGGCGCAAGCAAGTAAGTGTCGATTCCGATCTTTCTACTGAAACGAATACTACAGGCGATACCGCTTCTCTTCCTGATCTCTGTGATGAGCTTCACCATGCTCAAGATGGCGCCGGTAGATCCCCTGGCTCACCTGAAAGCCAATCCCGCCATCTCCCAGGCGGCTATAGATGCCGAGGAAGAGCGCCTGGGACTCAATAAGCCACCGGCTATCCAGTATCTGATCTGGCTCAAGAATCTCAGCCGGGGCGACCTGGGAATCTCCACCTCCGGAGGCTCGGTCTTCGCCCTGCTCACCCAGAGAGCAGGCAATACTCTCATCCTGAGCATCCTCTCGATCATCTGCACCTGGCTTATCGCGCTGCCCGCCGGCACTTATGCCGCCATCCACCGGGGCAGGCTCCCGGACAAATTCTTCTCCCTGTTGACGGCCATGGGCATGTCCATGCCTACCTTTCTATCCTCCCTGCTGCTTCTCATGCTGGCTCTCGCCACCGGCTGGTTTCCCATCGGTGGACTGACCAGCCCATCTTTCTACGAGCTCGATCCCCTGGGTCAGGCGCTCGATCTCGCTCATCATTTGATCATCCCGGTGACGGTAATGACTTTCTACGCTCTTGCCGGAATCCAGCGGCAGATGCGGGGCGCCCTCCTCGACGTCTTGCGAGCCGAATATGTGCGTACCGCCAGAGCCAAAGGACTGAGCGAGACTATGGTGATCTACAAGCACGCCGTTCGCAACGCCATCAATCCGCTCATCACCATCTTCGGATTCGAGTTCGCCTCACTGCTTTCCGGAGCGGCTCTCGCCGAGATGGTGCTCGCTTATCCGGGTCTGGGCAGGCTTACTCTCGAGGGCGTTCTCACCAAGGACATGAATCTGGTGATGGCATCGATCATGCTGGGCTCGCTGATGCTCATAATCGGCAATCTCCTGGCCGATGTCCTTCTCAAAGTCACCGACCCCCGCATCACTCTCGATTGAGGAGAAGCCAGTGACCACAGCCATATCCAAGAAGCGGCGCACCGCCTGGCAGAAACTCTGGAGCGATAAGGTAGCCCGCACGGCAATCGTAGTACTGGTCCTCCTCTATCTCGGGGCCGCCTTTGCCGATCCGCTGACGCCTTACAGCATGGGATTCAATGATCCCGATCTGGCCAACGCTCCTCCCACCCCGGTGCATTTCAAGGATGAAAGAGGAGTTCCTGTCTGGCCGTACGTTCACAGAGTAGAGCGCAGTTTCGATGTAGAGACATTCAAGCAATCCTATCTCGAGGTCACCGACAGGCAGTATCCCCTGAAACTCTTCTGCCCGGGAGATCCTTACAGGCTCTTCGGGCTGATCCCGTGCGATATCCATGTTTTCGGAGTGGAGGCACCGGCGCGGCTCTTTGTCATCGGCTCGGACATCAACGGCAGGGACAGCTTCTCGAGGCTCTTCTTCGGCGCCCAGAAAAGCCTCACCATAGGCTTTCTCGGGCTCCTGATCGCATTTCCCATAGGCATAGTCTATGGTGGCATATCGGGCTTCTTTGGTGGTATCGTGGACAATATCATGATGCGATTCGCCGAGGCGATCATGTCGATCCCGGGCTTTTACCTGCTCATCGGACTGGCGGCGATCCTGCCGCCCAGCATGTCCAGTTCCCAGCGCTTCGCCCTGATCACCGTCATTCTATCTTTTATAAGCTGGGCGGGTCTGGCCAGGATAATCCGGGGCATGGTCCTGGCCGTGCGCCAGGAGGAATTCGTCCAGGCGGCACGGGCAGCAGGACTCGGTGAGTTCAGGAATATCGTCGTCCATGTCATTCCGCAGACATCGAGCTTCATCATCGTCGCCGCCACCCTGCGGGTCCCTCATTTCATCCTCTCGGAAAGCGGGCTCTCCTTCATCGGTCTGGGCATTCAACAACCAGACGCGAGCTGGGGAAACATGCTGAAATTCGCCATGGACAACGTAAACGATCTTCTCAATCAGCCCTGGCTCATCGCTCCGGGGATTCTTATCTTTATTACAATTCTATGCTTCAATTCTCTCGGGGACACCCTGAGGGACGTCCTCGATCCGAAGATGCAAGGTATTTCCTGAATGCTCGATGTCTCCACAATGCAGATCGTTTGCATAGTGCTGGCCGCACTGACGGCATCGACCCTGACTATCTATGCCACCTGGCGTTCGCCGGGCAGGGGCCGCTATCTCTGCCAGGACTGCAAGTTCAACAACCCCAGCGACTGCCTGAAAGAAGAACGCCCCATGTCGATCGGCTGCACCAGCTACCGGACAAGAGAAGATAAGAGCAAATAGTCGATTATCGAGCCGGACCCGGCGATGAATCAGCGAGCACTTCCTTGATCTCCGCAAGGGCTTTCGGTAGAGCGACTTTCCTGTCACTGCGCCGCAGGTCCAGATTGCTGAACCAGGCCACCTCACTCTTTTCGTCCACGGGCAGGCAGGAGATTCCCCAGGCGGTTCCGACAAAGTACTGCCTCTCTTTGCGGAGAAAGACAAGGGCCAGTCCCTCAGGGAAACGGCACTGGGCGCAGATGAAATTTTCGAATCCATGAATCTTGAACTCTTTCGGGAGATCGCCTTTGACCGCCTGCTCGAGATGAGCAGCGGAGATTTCTCTGTACTCCCAGTGCTGGCCTTTTACCGTCATCTCCTTCGGCTTATCGATATTGACCACTGCTATATATTGCGAATTCCGGATCATCTCCCGGGCGGTCGGCAGATAAGCCTTGGCCCCGGCCGGCAAAGAGCTCACCAGGAAAAAGAGCGAAAGAATCAGAATAAAAGGCTTCACTGGCACCCCCGATTGGAGCTGGCAAAGACCTTATTCCCAATTACCTGGAAATTCTCGATCGTTATATAAGGTCCAGGCTAACAACTCCGTGTCAGGGCGCCTGTCCAGGGTATCGAATCAAAGAGCGAAAAAAAAATAGATAGATCAAGCCCCTCTGCCGGTTCACCCACCGACCCAGAGGGGCTTGCTCCTATTGGAGTTGACCGATTCCAACATCGCACCGCGCAGCTCTAACACGTGAGACTTTTTCGGGTCCAACACTGGTTAGCCCGCTGGGTATGAGCTGTTTATTTCGGACGATCTTATACCGATTATAGCAAGAATCAAAGAGGTGACAATACTTAACACCCCTGATTAATTACTTGTAAGTCTCGAAGTTCCATTGCCGGAAAGCCTCTTCTAGTCTTCCTTATCCTCTTTCTGCAAGATCGAGAGAAAGATCTTGACAAGACGAGAATCCCATCGTTTGCCGGAATCTTCCCTGATGAGCCCGATGGCTTCTTCCTTTCCGAGACGCTCCCGCCACGGTCTATCGGAAGTCATGGCTGTATACGTATCGACAAGCGAGACTATCTGGGCTTCCACCGGAATATCGTGACCCCTGAGACCGTTGGGATAGCCGGTGCCGTCCCAGTGCTCGTGATAAGCCTCGACGATTTGAGAGACCCGGTGCAGGAGCTTGGCCGGCTCCAGGATCTTGGCACCGACAGCCGGTGCCTGCCGGATCATCTCCATCTCATCGTCAGTCAGCGGTCCGGGCTTCTGGAGCACTTCTTCGGGTACGGCGATTTTGCCGAGATTGGAGAGCACCGCAGCCAGTGACACGATCTCGGCATGCTCTTTAGAAAGATGCAGAGACTGCGCCATGCGGCTGGCATAACCGTAGACCCGGGGCGAGCGCTCGCTGCCGTATGCGTCTTTCTCTTCCAGGCTCTTCACTATCTGAGCGAGAAGACCGAGGATGCCTTTTTCCGCGATCATCTCCAGGTCGAACGCCGGCAGACTGTCGTCGAGCCTGACCTTGACCTTCTCGCGACCGCGATTATCGATCTCGAGCTTGTCCTTGTCGGTGATCGCCAGGGCGCCGCCTGAGCGCATCAGGTCATCGGCGACGGTGCAGACCCTGTTTCTGCCGCGCTGCTTGGCCAGATAGAGTGCTTTGTCAGCCAGCTCGAAAAGCTTCTCTTTGTCGTCGGCGTCGTTGGGAAAAACAGCGACACCGAGAGAAGCGGTGATTGTTCCCACACCTTCCACCGGCTTCTCTCTGATCGAGCTGCAGATCCGCTCCGCCACCATCTTCGCCCACTTCAAATCGGTCTCGGGAAGAAGGACCACGAATTCCTCACCCCCGAATCTGCCGACAGTATCGATCTCGCGAACGCTCTTCTTGAGCACTTTACCGATATGTTTGATGGCAGCGTCACCGAAGTGGTGACCGAGATTGTCGTTGATGCGCTTGAGGTAATCCAGGTCGATGATGATGAATGAGAAAACGTGACCGAAACGCTGATAACGATCGATTTCCTTGCTGAGCTGAGTCTCGAAGTGGCGGCGGTTGAACAATCCGGTCATGGCATCGGTGATCGATTCGTGCTTGACCTGAGTGAACAGCTCGGCGTGCGATATCACCACGGCGACACGGTCTGCCAGGTCGAGGACGAAATGCTCGTCCTTGTCCGAGAGAGGTCGGACCATGTTGTCGCTCACCATGCAGAGCGCCGCCTTGAAGTTGCCGGCATAGAATAGAGGAACCAGCGTAGCCGACTTGCATTCTTCGGAGAGTTTGACATTGCGCCCGGAGAGCCTGTCTTCCAGCTCTTCTCGGGTGAGGAAAATAGTCTGCCCCTGCTTGAGCTCTTCTTTGACCACCTCGAAAAGATGCTCGCCGAGATTGGCTGGCTCATGCTCCTTGCCCTCCAGGGCTGGTATCTCGTTATCGTCACGATCCGGCTCCGGAGCGTCCCCGGCCACCTTCGACTTGGCGAAAGAGTCGGTCTTGGCGTCGAAGAGAGCGCCGACGCAGAGCGAGAGCTCGAAATACTCGATAAGGGCCTCGACCAGGGTCTCCATGATCTGGTCGGCTTGCATGAGCGCTTTTCTGATTCCGCTGGTGACCCTGTTGATGATCGCGGCCCTGGTCTGATCCGAGCGAATCTGCTGGATCGCCTGGTCGGCACGGATAACGTTCGACAGGTGGCCGGCGATGGTCAAACCAAGTTCTCTATCCTGGGGCCGGAAATCCGGACGGTTGGGAAGTCGCTGCCAGAGACCGATGACGCCCAGACGCGCGCCTTCGGAAGTGAGAGGCAGCACCAGAGCGATATCGTGCTTGAAAAAAGGATCGCCTTTGCGGCTGTATTCCATATTGATCATCTTGCCGCGTCCGGACTTGAAGACCTCCACGAAAGGATTCTCCTCGGAATCGCTGTCCACGGGATGCACTTCGCTGTCGCTCGTCTGAGGGCGCAGAACATTCTCGCCCCGGTCGTGCAGATAGATCTCGGAATGGGCGAAGCCCATGTGCTCGGCCACCAGCATGACCGACTTGACCAGGGAGTCTCTGGTGGACATCCCTCGCGACTCCCGGAAGAGACTCCCGATCTCGTTGATCAGTTTCATCTCCTGGGCGTCCATCTCGATCTTGCCCTGGTCGGCAGATTGCTGAACAACGACCGAGAGGACCTCGGCGACCTTTTGCAGGACGACCGCATCGACAGTGCTCCAGTCCCGGGCACCGCTGCATTGCTGGAGCTCGAGGAAGCCGGAGAAGACGCCCCGGCTGCGAAGCTGAGCCATCAATCGCGCTTTCACCCCACCGAGCTCGATAAGGGAAGAGAGTGTCGGCGAGACTTTGTGGAAATTGGTATCGTTGGCGGTATTGGGGATCGAGATCACTCCAGCCCCGGTCTCGTCTGGGAAGCGGGACAGGAACTCGAGAACGATGGCGGTGGATTCCTGGGGCGATAGCTGGTTGTTGACGAAAGCATTGTGTCCGCTGCCGGTATATTCGTTGGTGACCTGCAGATGATCGCCGTCGATCTGCCAGATCAGCCCGCGGTCGGCATTGGCTGCCTTGACCAGAGTCTCGATAGCATACTGGAGGATTGTGTTGAGATCCCTGGAGTGCCTGAGCCTGCCGATGATCTCGTTGATGATCGTCTGAGCCGCCGGGGGAAGGATCGAGACCTGATCGCCATCATCCCGGTTTTCCTGCCCTTTGCGAGTGTCATCGACAACAGCGCTGCCGCCGTCAGTGGGGACGCCGACCGCATGATCGGCAGTGGCGATGGAGGCGACCGCCCCGCCCGGCGACAGGGTGGGAGACACGCCGAGAGCCGGCGGCGCACCCTTGGGATTGAGATCGATGGCTATGGGAGAGACTCGACCGGGCTCGGTCCCAGGTGGAAACGGCGGTGTCTCGGAAGGATGGATGATCTCGGGAAAACTCAGACCCTGAAGAGGATCGAGGATCAGCCCCGTTTGAATCGGGACTTTTTTGATCGGCCAGGCGGAGCGGATCCTCTGCATATAAGGCAGGGCGCTACCGGAAGGACCGAGCTTGGCGCGGGCGTCCTCGAGACGGTTGGTCTCGGGTCTGTCGAGATTGCTCCACTTCGGCTGCAGTCTGTCGAAGGCTTGCTTGACTATGCCGGGATCCATGGAGCCTGTGCACTGATACTTCTCGCCGTCCGGGGACTCGTGAGCCTGCTGGCCATAAACGAAAAGACAGAGACCGTGGCTCTCGAGAAGAAAGCCCCATTCATCAGGAGGATCGGTGTGGTCTTCCGAGAAGATCGACACACACTCGGCATCGCGCATCAGGTCGCGGAAACGCGGTCCTTTCGGGAGCAGGCGAGCCGCTTTCTGCCTGGACCAGTAGACCAGGACCGGTTTCAGCCTGGCGTCTATAGCCAGCTCTTCCACCTGCCTGAGGAAGGGCAGGAACTCCTGGGGCGGCAGGATGCTGAGAGGCAACGCAGCAGGACCGGCCTGCTGGACCAGCATCATCTGCAACTGAATACGGCTTGGCTCCGCCATTCGCCTGACCCTGAAAAACCCTGGAAACCTCTCTGGATCCCCAAGCTGAGCGATTTCGATTCTCCCGCAAAGATTAAATACCACTGCCCTGATATTACTAATCTGTTGATTACCTGAATGTAACCGAATCTCAATGCTGCCAAGCGCTTCGGGGACTAAGCATGGCCTGCGTTACAAGAAATCCCCTGGAAGAGGGATCTGATATATATACGTGCTACCATATTGGCGATGGATATGGAAAAAAACCTCACCAAGACTGTCGATGACCTCCTCTCCTCGGACGTCTACCGCGATAACCTGGACTTCTGGGAGCGTGCCTGGAGCGGGGTCAAAACCGCATACACGCAGCTTCCCCAGCTTTCGTATCTGGAGTCGATCCCGAGAATTCTCAAAGACAACCAGGCCGAATCGGTCCTCGACCTGGGCTGCGGCAGCGGCTGGCTCTCCATCTATCTGGCCCGGGCCGGGTTCCAGGTGACCGGTCTGGATATCTCGCGCCATGCCATCCGCCTCAGCAAGGAATGGGCGGAAAAGGAAGACCTGGACATTCATTTCGAAGTAGGCGACATAGCCGACCTGCACTATCCCGAATCGGCTTTCGACGCCATAGTCGGCAATTCGATCTTCGAGCATTTCCCTTACGAGATGACCACTCTCACTCTCAAACGTCTGCGCAAAGTCCTTGTTCCGGGCGGCGTTTTCATCGGCTGCTTCGATGAGGTCGGCACCGGTCCGGGAGAGTATTTCATGCTACCGGACAATACCCATGTCTACACGGACAAACCCCGCAAAGGCATGCTCCTTCGCAATTATTCCGACGATGAGCTCAAAGATTTCTTCCGTGGCTGGAAACTCGACTCGATAACCAGACTGGAAAAAGGCAGCCGCCTGGTCGTCGCTACCACTTGAATCAAGGGTTTCCCTTGAGCTGGCGAATAAGAAATGCCACCTGGAAATTGAGAAGCACTTCCTGTGAGTCCACGTCCACTTCGAGGATCTCGGCAATCTGCTCGAGACGGTAGCGAAGGGTGTGCCGGTGCACATACAGAGCCCGAGCCGCCGAATTCAGGTTGGCTCCCTGCTCTACATAGACCCTCAGTGTATCGAGAAGCTCGGTCTCCCATTCCTCGTCATAATCGGCCAGGGGCTGGAGAGTCTCCTTAAAGAATCGATCGAGCTCAGGATGATCGATTATCAGATACAGCAGTCGGGTGACGCCCAGAGCACCGTATTCGATAGCAAATTCTTTTTCGTGGTGGATCATCGAGCCGATGATCAGAGCCTGCCTGGCCTGCCTGTAGGACTCGGGCAGCTCCAGGATGGTGGCTACTTTTCGCCCGGCGCCGAGCTGCACCCGGGTGCCGATACTGTTCTTCTTGAGACGCTCTACCAGGACCGCCGCCTCTTTCTGCCAGGTCTTGCCTTTGCCCGTCTCGAAGGGAACCACATAAATTCTGGTGCCTTCCACTTCCGTCGAGACATAAGGCTTCTCCGGCCAGTTGATGGCCGCCCCCACCGGCCCCTCGTCGGAATATACTTCTACGGCGAAAACAAAAAATCCGTCATAGAGATCGAAGCCGAAGTGACGCTCCAGGCGCTCTTGCTCAGAGGCCGAGACCGGCACTCCCGAGAGCAGGTCCCGCAGGGTAGCGCGGAATCCGGCGGAGACACCCAGATCGGACTTCTCGCGCTGGGCCAGATCAACCACCGCAGCCAGGGCCGCCGGCTGCATATAGCCCAGAATGGTCTCCATCTCGTCGGTGGGTCGCAAGGTGACCGATAGTAAACCGGCCAGATTTCCCTGGCTCGAAAGCAGCGGCAGGACAACACGCTTGCCAGCCCGAATCGGGCTCAGCACCGAATCGGGTGCGGAAGCCATCATCCGTCTCGACTCATCGAGAATGCGCTTGCGAAAGCTTGTCGGGGTGGGACCCATATCCACCGAAGCGAGGGGCTTGAACTCGGCGGACTCGACAGCGGCAGGACAGCCGGTCCAGTCGCTGAGAAGGCTGAGAACGCCATCGAGACCATCTTCCAGCACGGCATTGATAAAAGCAGCCTGCACCCTTGCCGCAGAGCGTCTCGACTCGGAGATGAAAGCCATCTCGATCTCATGGACAGTGTGCTCGCTATCTCTGTAACCGGGCACGAGCACGAAGGGTGTATCGGATTCCCGGGCACGGGATAGCAATCCACCGTAGATGGAGCTCTCGCAATGGTCACCATTATCGATACCGCCCTCGGACTCCAGGGACGGTACTATGCAAACCATCCCTGCTACCTGCCCGAGGTCCGCAGGGAAGCCGGGGGAGGCTTCAGGCGTGTCCGCAGAGAGCCGCCAGATCACCAGAGCTTTGCTGCTCTCGCCCTCGGCAGGCTCGATGACCACTCGCGACACCGGGCGGTCGAGGCGCTCCTGCCCGCAAAGCACCCTCGCCTCGGCAAAGGCATCGGTTGCCAGGAGCTGGCGCAGGGAAGGTTGGTAGAGGTGGGCAGTGGATTTACTCATTATCTCCTCAGTGTATCCCTATCATATCTCGCTATTTGACAACAATAGCGAGCCGCCTGACATCCAAAAGATCTTCAAAAGCCGCTCATTGCAGGGTTTTTGGAGCACTTTCTTCGAGCGATTTCCATGAAATCCGCACCCCCTCTCTTGTATAACGGTTGACCTGGTGCTAACATCCCGTCCTTGGAAGCCCAATTACTGTGGTTTTTCATAGGAGGAAACAGTATGAACCGTGCCGAGTTGATCACGGAAATCGCAGACCTCACCGGTCAGCCCAAAACCCAAGTCAGTGCAACTCTCTCCGCCATGCTGCACAGCATCACCGGTGCTGTCGCCAAAGGCGAAAAGGTTACTCTGGTCGGATTCGGTACTTTCGAGCGCCGCACCCGCCAGGCCCGCACCGGCCGTAATCCTCGCACTCTTGCTCCTCTTCGCATTCCTGCCAGCAAGGTTCCAGCCTTCCGCGCCGGACAAGAGCTCAAGAGCATCGTCAATGGCAAAGCTCGCCAGAAGAACTGGGCTACCCCCAGCACCACCAGCAAGCCCAAAGCCAAGAAAAAAGCCACCAAGCGTCGCTAATTGCAGGCCGCGAAAGTAGCTAGAGACAGATAAAGATAGGGCTCCTCGACGAGGAGTCCTTTTTTTCCTGAAATATGCCTGAATTCGGGATTTTTTTCAGATTGCCTCTTGAGCTTGGCATCCTTTTGAGACAGAATTAATACTGCAGCAGCACTCAACCCTCGGCACCAGCAGCCAGCCATCCAACTAGAAAGATCGAATTCCATGAACGACCATATCGAGAGCTTCCAGAGCCGCCTTCGCAAGATTTTCGAGAGCAAAGCGGAGGAATTCCACCGCTACTCCGAGGAGAACCCCAATACGGCGGTAGTTACCAGCCAGCTTGCCGGACTCTATAACGACCTGGCCAAGGTCATGACCGGCTAGTACGAGATTTCTGCTTCCTCCTTTGAAAAGAAGCGCCCTGTGCGCTTCTTTTTGCTATTCGTGCTTTTCCCATGGACACGAGGGGCTCGCCGGTCTAAAGTGAGTAGGCTGGAGTGTACAGGACCGTATAGAGGATCTTCGAATGGACGGAGCATTTCTGGTGGTGAGCGGACTGGTAGCGGCTTTTCTCGTAGTCGTCATCGCCTTTCCCGAAAAGATTTGCCCGGTGCATCCAGTGGTCAAGAAGAAGAAAGTCGGCTCCTCCTACTGGGGCGTCTATCCCGATGCCGATCCCGAGAAGTCGGTGGGCTCGGTGGAAGTGGAGCCCCTGGTAGGCAAGCACAAGAGCGTTTACGGAGCGGTTTCTTACGCTCAGGGCAAAGGCGTCTCCAGACGGGGCGCATGAGGCTATCATTACTGTTTCTGTGCCTGGCACTATCCTCTGTGGAGGCGGTCACAGCGTGCCCCTGCTCGCAGTTCGATAAGGACGCCCCGGACCCGGGTCATCTCGACAGCGCCGGGGGGCTTAAATTCAGCCGCTCCAGCGAGTTTCGCCGGGAATTCAAAGCCCGGACGAAAGAAGCACGTGAATTCGTCCGGGACTATCTCAGGCAGCATCCCGAAAAAACGCGCCTGGCTGTCGTATCCGATATCGATGAGACCCTGATCGACAACCGGGGCTATTTCGTCAACAACAAAGAATTCGAATGGTCCGCCTTCTTCGCTTTTATAGACAGAGCCGACGCTCCCAGCTTGAAGGACACCGCCGATTTCCTGGCCTACGCCCGCAAGCGCGGTCTGGCGATTTTTCTGATCACCGGCAGGCCGGAGAAATGCCGGGCATCGACCATCAAGAATCTGGTCCATAACGACATTGCTTATGACGGGCTCTATATGCGCCCGGACAAGAACCGGGAGCCGGCGGCCGAAGTCAAAAGCAGAATCAGAAAGGAGATCGAGGACATGGGCTTCACCATAGTGGTCAATATAGGCGACCAGGTCTCCGATCTCAAAGGCGGTCACGCCGAGGACTGCCAGAAGCTGCCCAACCGTCTCTATCACGTCAAATAGAGACAAAAGCAACTGGCGACTATCGAACCAGCCTGCCGGAGGTGAGGGTCTCGCGCCCGATCAGGCCGACATCACGAAGGAGCTGCGCCTGGGCGATATTGAAAGTGATGATCGCGTCTGCTTTGTTGACCAGGGCGCTGGTGAAGTCTCGCTGAGCGTTGATCACATCGATATTGGTGCCGACGCCGTTCGCCAGCCGCACACGAGCCAGACGCAACTGCTCGGCGGAAGAGAGCACTTCTTTGGTAGCCACCTCGATGAGCCTCTCGGCGGTCTCGCTGGTGAGATAAGAGTCTCTCACTTCCTGTATGACTTTGATCAGCTCCTGATTGGCCTCGAGCAGGGTCTTTCGAGCGATAGCCCGGGCCGACTGGATATTGGCCATATCTGGAATTCCGGAGCCGGCGAAATTCCAGTCCAGCTGTATCCCGATGTTATAGGACTTGCGAATCTGGCGGGAGACCCTCTGGGGCGTCTGCAATACTTGCCCGGCAGGCAGGACCACCCGACCGCCGCGGCCACCACCACCGCCACCACCGCCAAACCCGAGCGAGCTGTTGTCCGCGGCAAAAGTCGCCGTGCGGCCCGCTTCGTCTACGATGGGAAATTGCAGGGGAGGTCCGGCCACAGCTACAGTCTGATAGCTGGGATCGGTAAATGCGTACTGCCTGGTCAGGGTAGCACCACTACCGGTGACCGTCCCGAAAAAATTGAGCTGCGGGTAGAGCGGCGCCGCTGCCACCTGGATATTGCGCCGGGCAGCCAGGCGGAGGAACTCGCGGTACTTGAGCTCAGGCCTGTTCTCCACGGCTAAATTGATCAGCCTGTTTATCCCGACCTCGGGCTCGAGCAGGCGGACCTTCTTGACCTGGCTCTCCACCGAGAGGAGGTTTACCGCGCTGTTGAGATTGAGAGTGGTAGCCAGATCCACGGCCGCCCGCCGGAGCGCCACCTCTTGCTCGAGCAGAGCCTGCTGGTCCCGAGCCAGCTGCGTCTCCGACTGGAGAACCTGAAATCTGGTGCCGGTCCCGGCCTTCTCGAGCTGGCGGTTGAGATTGACCTGAGCCTGGGAGACATCGACCGCTCTGGTCTGAATCTCGAGCAAGGCCTCGTTGCGCACCATGGTGTAATAAGCTCGGGTAGTGGCGAGAAGCACATCGTTGATCGAGCCCTGCACCTGCTGTTTGGCGGCGCGAAATTGATTGAGATTGGAGAGCGCACCGAATAAGACACTACCACCACGAAAGCCGAAGAAGTTGAAACCAGCGGAGGTTGTGACGTTAGGGGTACGGAATTGAACGGGGATGACACCACCGATGAGGCGCGAGCCGTTGAGATACTCCTGCCGGTAGTTGAGCAGGATATTCGGCATGAAATTACCGAGCGCCCCTACGAACAGCCATTTCTGAGATGTGGCCTGCTCCCGGCTGATCCTTATGGCGAGGTTGTTGCTTATCGAATAGTCCACACAGTCTTTGAGGGAGACCGGGTTCGTATAGCTGGCCTCGAGCCGGATGGGAGGCAGCTTGCCTCCTAGCGGGATGAGCTGATCGGGCATCGGCAGGCGCAATTCGATGGCTTCTCCCTTCAAGAAGCGTTCGCGAAACTCGCCGGCCTGAGTATTGATTACATCATAGTCCTCCCGGCGAACAGCCGGCACCAGCCCGGAGTCGGGCGGATTGTCCTGCTGCTTCGCGGGAACCCCTGTCTTCTCGGTGGTGGGCTCCTCCGGCGGATTCTCGAGTCCGCGAAGAATGACCTGCTCGTCCTTATTCTCGATTTGCCGGCTGTCTCCAGCCTCCTGACAATAGACCGGCAGACAGAGACAGTCGCAAGACAGAGCAAGGGCAGCACCCAAAAGCGCTGAGAGAAAGCGTATTCGAGTATTCATCAGGGATTCCACAAATTTGCCTCTTCTAAAGATTACGTGGAAACACCCCGCTTGTCGTTAGAAGAAATTTGCTTTCGGATGGGAACAAACCGTCCGATGAGAGCATCGTCTGCGCGCCAAGATCATTTGACGAGTTTTTGAACGGCCTTGAATTCCTCGGTGCCGGACCGAACGAGCATCTCGAAAAGCGCCATCTCCACCGAGGAAGGCACCGCTCCGGCCCCCAGTATTTTGTCGATCCCGGCCCTCTTGTTCTCGGGAATCCGGCTTTCCACAGCGTCGGTAACCAGATGAACGCTGTATCCCCGGTGAATCAGGTCGTGGCAAGTCTGATTGACACAGACATGGGCTTCGATCCCGCAGACGATCACCTGCCTGCGCCCGGAGTCGTCCAGCCAGCTCATGAAATCAGTGGCTCCGCAACAACTGAAACAATCTTTTTCAAATTTCCTGGATCCGGAGAGCTTCTCGAGGGCGTTCTTGACGGGCTCGATTGTGGAGCCCAGCCCGCGGGGATACTGCTCGGTGACGACCACCGGCACCCCGAGAATCCCGGCACCCTCGATGAGGACGGCGATTTTGCGGCCGAGCTCCGGAAGACCGGGCATCACCCTGACAAATGCCTCCTGGACATCGACCACCAGCAAAACGGTATCTTCTCGATGGAGCAAACGTGGATGTCTCATACAGATGCTAGTATAGAAGATCCGAAATGAATGGATAAAACACAGTGCCTCCAATCCTTTCCAATTACTACCTGACCTACAAATGCAATTCCCGCTGCACTTACTGCGACATTCCGGTGAAGCCGGCCAATATCGGCATCAAGGAAACACCCCCAGAGGTGATTATTGAAAACCTCCACGCTCTCAAGCGCCTGGGGGTCAAAGTAGTGGACTTCACAGGCGGGGAGCCTCTTGTCTACAAATATCTCCCGGAGGTTCTGAAAGCCGCCAAAGAGATCGGACTCTATACCAGCGTTGCCAATACAGGCACTCTCTATCCTTACAAAGCGGAGCAACTCAAGGGACTGATCGACGACCTGAAATTCTCGCTTTCCACCATCGATTCGGACGCTTACCACAAAGAGAGAGGCATCAACGGCTTCGCCAAGGTAATCGAGAGCATCAAGATAGCCAAGAGCCTTGGTGAGCAGCCCTCCATCATCGCCACCGCCACCCCGGAATCCATAGGCTCTATGGAAGACGTCATCGGTCTTGCCCAGGAGCTGGGAGTAGTGGTCCTTCTCGGTCCGGTCTTCGACTATTGCGACAACGAGCTCTTGCGCTCCGAGGGAATCAAAGAGATCCACCGCCTTTCCCATTACGACAATGTCTGCGTCAACTGGGCTTTCACCCAGTTCTATCTCGATGGCGGCAATCAAATAGACAAGCCCCGGTGCCGGGCGATCTCTTCCACCATCGTCATCTCGCCGGATGACCACCTGCTCCTGCCCTGTTATCACATGCATGACGAAAGGCTCAAAATCAAGCACGAGGACGGCCGGTCCAACCTGGACGAGATCTGGAAGAGCATGCATGTCCAGCAGAGACGCAAGGAGGAAGGCTCCTGGGGCTTCTGCCAGGGCTGCACCATCTGGTGTTATTTCGAGACCTCTTTCCTCTGGCCGCCGGACAAATATTTCCTGCTCAATCTCAAGAGCAAAGCCCGCTGGGGCATGGAAAAGCTCAAACAGCACCTGGAGGCTCGCACTTCCCTGAAACTCACCCGAAAACTCGCCGGGGACAGGGACAAGATTCTCACCGCCATCTCTGCCAATCCCCTGAATCAACCTGTGATTCAATCGGTTAGTCCACCGAAACCCCTTGCTCCTGCAGGGAAAAGCGAAGAGAGCTAGAATCGAGCCGGCAGGCGTATCAAGCGCTTAATTCTTTCTGCAATTTCTTTTGCAAGACCGTCCGGATCTGGTATATATAGAAGACCGCAAGGGGCGTTAGCGCAGTTGGTAGCGCGCTTCAATGGCATTGAAGAGGTCACCAGTTCGAACCTGGTACGCTCCACCAATTTTTAGATCCATTCGATTGCTCATAGATCCCCATCGATCAACTGCAATCCGGGGGGCGGCGCCGGCAGGCGGCGAACCACGGTCTCGATGCCGCCATCGTCGCCGAGCTCGAATACCCTGTAACCAGCCGCTCTCTCGTCGATAGTCAGTCCGGTCGCGGTCGCCCGGAACTGGACACAGCTCGAAGGGCTGGCATAGAGCCGGACGTTTTTCCGGCGGCTCTCGAACTCCTCGTGCACATGCCCCCAGACAACTGCTTTCACCCTTTTGCAGGTATCTAATAAAGCGAAAAACCGGTCTGCGTCCTGGAGCATCATCGGGTCGTGACGTTCGGGCCTGATATTGACCGGGTTGTGATGCAGAAAAATCATGATATTCGGCTGCTCCGTCTCGCCAAGCTCCCGGGAAAGCGCTTCCAGCTCCGCGTCTGAGAGAGCGCCCTCGCAGCGTCCCTCGAGCCGGGAATCGAGAAAAACCAGGCGCCAGGCACCCCTGGCGAAAGACCGGCTCTGCCGGATCCGGCCGGAGCGGGTGAGAGGCTCGTGCATGAGCCCGGTGTCGTCGTGATTGCCGGGAATATAGAAGACCGGGCAGGGCAGCCTGGTCATGAGCTCTCCCAGATGCCCGTAAGACTCTATTGTCTCGTCCTGGGAAAGATCGCCCGAGAGCACGGCGAGATCAAGGTCTTTTTCGCAGGAGGCCAGCTCCAGGACACTTTCCAGGCTCTCATAAGTGTTGACGCCTTTGAGCCTGCCGGATGAGGGATCGGCGAAAAGATGCGTATCGGTTATCTGAAGGAGCTTGAGGGACAAATGGCACCGGCAAGCTGGCAACGAAAGATATAGAATTAGTACCACAACGACGAACGCCTATGCTCACCAAATTCCCCGCACTGATCAAGTATTTTCCCTTCGTCATGATCGCCATGGGTCTGATTTTCATGCTCATGCACGCCGGGCGTGTCATTCCGGCAGCCATCGTTTCGATCGTCACCCCGGTTAAGCACCCCACTCAATTTACCTTCGACACTTATGACAAGCTGCTCCGCAAATATGTTTCGGCAGACGGATTGGTTGACTACACAGGGCTCAAGAAAGATCCACGACTGGGTGAGGCCGTCAAAGAGCTGGCAAGAATGGCCCCGGACAAGCTTTCTTATCAAGGTCAGGTCTGCTACTGGATCAACGCCCATAACCTCCTGGCGCTCAAGATCATCTGCGACCGCTACCCGATCAAGTCCACCGCGGCCCTGGATGTCGACATGTCGGCCCGCAAATTCGATGTGGGCGGCGAAGTCCTCTCGGTACAGAAGATCTTCCGGCTCAAGATATTTCCCCTGCTCAAGCGCAGCTCCGCGGTCCCGGAGAAAATTTTCCTGGTCTGCGCAGGCTCGGTCTCCTATCCCCCTCTCACCGACCATGCCATCGAGCCCGACGGGCTCGACGCCGACGCCAGGGCGGCTGCTTACAAATACATCACCAATCCAAAGAACGTCTATTTCGACAATGACCGGGGCATCTTCTATATCGCGCCGCTTCTCAAGCGATACGAGCCGATATTGAGCCAGGTGGGCGAGACAGCCCACGGCTTCGCGGCGCTCTATATGCCGTCGGACAAAGCTCCGGATATGACCGACATTATGATTACCAGATCGTTTTTCAAGAACGTAGACTTGAGGCTGAACGACAGGGCCGCCTTCAAGTCAGAGCCGCAAGTAATAGACGATTTGATGAGATGATATCCAGAATTACCAAGCATTCCCTCGCCAGCCTATCCATACTGACCCTGATGCTGCAACCGCAAATGGTGCTCGGCCAGGCGGGTCCGGTTCAGAATCAGGCAACGGAACCGGTGCTCAAAGGCGCAGAGGGTCTCTATATAGCCTATCCCAAGAACGGCAGCAAGATAGGCTCCCGGGCCACCTTCACCATCGGCACTTCCACTCCCGGCTCCCTGGTCAAGGTCAATGGCGAGCCGGTGAAAACCAATAAGAGCGGTTTTTTCGCCAGGGTGATACCGCTCTCTTACGGAATCAACAAGATCCGGGTCACGCAAGAGAACGGCGAATCAAGAGAGCAGGTCGTCACGGTGGAGCGACCGAGCCCCAAACCACCTGTCTCTGCCAGCCAGTGGAAGATCGATCAAGCCTCCATCGAGCCCCGGATCAATCAGGGACTTTCGGTGGGCGACCTGATCCTCTTTCGGGCCCATGCCACCCCCGGCGGCACCATGACAGTGACCCTGGCAGGCAAGACAATCCCCCTGAGCCCGGCGGAGCAGGTGCGAAGCGCTCGCTCGAGCAAAGGGAAGAGCACCAGGCAGGCGGCACCGGCAAGCGATGTCAATTTCGGTCTCGCCGTGGCTTACGGCAAAGTCTTCCAGCAGATTCCCCGGGGTGCTGCGGATCTCTATGTCGGCTATTACAAAGTACAGCCCAATGACGTTTTTCGCGATGCGCATCCACGCTTCACCCTCAAGAAGGATACCCGGGTCCTGGCTTATGACAGCCCTGCCAGGCTGACCGTGGTGCATCAGCCCTATGTCGCCCAGACAGTCAATCCCGAGACCGTGGTCCGAGTCTCCCCGGGCAAAGCCAGGCTCACCCCTCTGCCCCGGGGAGTACGGCTGTTCATAGACGGCTGGCAGGGCACCGACTTCCGCTGTCTGTACGGACAGAACAAGCATGTCTTCGTCGATACCAAAGATCTGATCTTCGAGGCAGGCAATATGGTCGCCAGCGGGCCGCCGCCCCAGAGCCCGGTGCAGACTATAAATATCAGCCGCGATCTCTATGGCGATGCCGTTGTGGTCCCCCTCAATCAGAGACTTCCCCTGGAAGTCGAGCAGAGCATGAGCCCTAACAAGCTCACTCTCAGGATCTTCGGTGCCGTGGCCGACACCGACTTCGCTTCCCAGCAATATCAGGAGGCCTTCGAAGGCGCCGGAGAGGAAGCTGGACGGGAAGGTAATCCAAGGGGAGAGGGCCCGGTAGAAGGCATCTCCTGGAAACAGAAAAGCGATGATGTCTACGAGGTGGAGATCCGCCTCAGGGGCAGCCGCCAGTGGGGCTATTATTGCGACTATGTGGGGAGCAATCTTGTCCTCCATGTAAGGCGTCCCCCGCCGCTATCCCCGGGAGAGTCCCTGGCCGGGCTGAAAATCTGTGTCGATCCCGGTCATGGCGGACCCCAGCCAGGCGCCACCGGCTGCTCGGGCGTAACCGAAAAACAAGTCAATCTGGCCATCGCCCTCAAATTGAAACGTCTTCTGGAAGCAAGCGGCGCCACGGTGATCATGACCAGGGTCGATGACCGGGATATCGATCTCTATGACCGGGTGCGCCTGGCAAGAAGCGCCAACTGCGACATCCTTCTCTCGGTCCACAACAATTCTCTGCCTGACGGGCGGGATCCGAATAAAGAGCACGGGACATCGACTTATTTCTACAATCCCCAGGCAAAAGAGCTGGCCCGCAGGCTCAACGATTCCCTCGTGGCCACCCTGGGCTTTCCCAATATCGGCGCCCGCTACCAGAACCTGGCACTGACCAGGCCCACGGCTCTGGTATCAGTACTGGTGGAGATCGGTTTCATGATCAACCCCGACGAATATGAGAAGCTCCTCGACCCGGAAGTCGAGCAGAAGGCGGCCCAGGCCTTGCTTGCCGGTCTGAAGGCCTATCTCAGGGAATGACCGAGAAGAGAAGGACTGATCAAATGGCAGTGCGTGTAGCCGCCGATATAGGAAACTCCCGGATAGCGTTCGCCGACTTCGAGGGCGATGCCCTGATCAGGAAGTGGCACCATCCCCTTTCGGCGGTGAAGAAATCAGCCAGGGAGATAGCCGATAGACGTCTTGCCGGAGAGGATCTGGCCATCTGCGTAAGCTCGGTGGTGCCTTCGGCGACCGGACTGCTCACCGCCATAATGGAAGATGCCGGCATTGCCGTCACCAGGCTGAGCGTCGATGAGCAAACGATCATAAAATCCACTTATCCGACCATGGGAACCGACCGCCTCGCCAATGCCATCGCCGGTCACCGGCTCTACGGCGAGCCCGGCAGGACCGTTGCCATTATCGATTTCGGCTCGGCTACCACCCTTACGGCGGTGGACTCCGGAGGCACGCTCCTGGGCGGTCTCATCACTCTCGGCCTGAAGACCACTCTCACAGCCCTGAACGCCTCTCTGGAGCAGCTCCCCATACTGTCTCTGGCCCAGAAGATCGAAGCCTGCAAACTCACTGTTTTTGCCGGCACCACCGAGGACGCCATTCTCAATGGCACGATCCTCTCGCATCTTGCCATGGTCGAAAGCTGGTTGAAAAAATGTCGCGAGCTATCGCAGGAGCCGGTAAATTTTATCGCCACCGGAGGTCTGGCACATATCGTAAGTGGTGCCCTTCCCGAGGAGATCCTGGTGGATCAGGATCTGACCTTAAAGGGAATCAATCTCTTTGGGCGGGAGGCAGAGGACCCAGGGGATCGAGCTTGAAGGAGCGTTCGAGCATTTCTCTGTACTGGGGATTGGTCAGGGCTTCTTCCGAATAGAGCTCGTCTACCCAGTAGCTCTCCTCCTGACCGTGAAGCTCTTCAATCCGTTTTTTGAGTGATGCCGTAATAACTTCGTCGTGCATTTAGTCCTCAAATCTAGTGGAACCATCCGTACCACCATTCAGTTTAGTCAGCCGGCATCATTCTTCAAGGCTTGACTTCCCGCCAAAACCCTTACGATTGTTGGGATTGATAATCCTGCGCCGCTTTGCCAGAACCTAAACTTAAATCCATTGCCGGTTCCATTTGCGCCGCATATAGGATCGGTTATCCGACACAAGAAACTGAACTAATGTTACTATTTAGCTATAGAGATTACCCGAGGCGCCGATGTTGAACCTGAAGCTCCGGCTGGAAAAGCTATGCGACACTCGCTCCTGGGTCCGCCTGCACTTCGCCGACGGCACCACTCTCACCGGGCGTGTGCTCCGGGTCGGCCACGACTATGTCGAAATGGAGTCTTTCGGGGATCCGGACAGACCCTACGACAACGAGTATGCCCGTCATCTGGTCCCCCTCAATCTGGTCAAGGTGATCACCATCGAATCCTCGTCTTTCGCCGAGGCCGAGAGGCGCCGCCTTTCCTATATGGCCAGCCTGGATTCTCCGGACGGTCTCCCGGAGATGGAAAAGTAGCCCGGGGAAACAGGGCTGAAAAACCGGGATTATTTTCCTTTGCGGCGATCCGACCAGCCCAGCTTATTCTCCTGCCTGGCTCGTCCAACTGCCAGGGCGCCGCTGGGCACAGGCCGGGTGACCACGCTTCCGGCTGCCACTACCGCTTCATCGCCGATCTCCACCGGAGCGACAATCACCGAATTGCTGCCGGTGGATGCACCGTCACCAATTATGGTGCTTGACTTTGTCTTGGTCAGGTGGTCGTAATTGGCGGTGATCGTGCCGGCCCCGATATTGGCGTGGGAGCCGATCTTCGTATCGCCGACATAGCTCAGGTGCGAGACATTGGTCTTGTTGCCGATAGTGCACTTCTTGAGCTCCACGAAATTGCCGACCCGCACACCATCGCCGACGTCGTTGCCTTCCCTGACATGGGCGAAGGGCCCGACCTTGCAATTGTCACCCAGAACCGAATCCAGCACCACCGACTGGATCACCGAAGAGCCGCCGCCTATCCGGACTTTGCCTCTGATCACGGCGCCGGGTCCGATGATGCAATCCGGGCCGATCTCGACATCGCCGGTGATGGTGGTATTGGGATAAACGACGCTGTCCTGGCCGATTCTGACCTCGGGAGCGATCCATGTGCTGGCCGGATCGACGATGGTGACACCGCTTTCCAGAGCCAGCTTCGTATTGGTGCGGTCGCGCAGGTGCCGCCAGACCTCGCTCAGCTCCAGGCGTGAATTGATTCCGGCCACTTCCCGGTAATCCTCGGCAATCACCGCCGACAGTTTCAGGCCCTTTTCCCGGGCCCAGAAAACCAGATCGGTGAGATAGTACTCTTTCTGATTGTTGTCGTTCTTCAGCCCGGCAAGCCCTTCTTCGATCTCGGGCCAGCTGAAGCAATAGATCGCCGAATTGATCTCGCGTATGGATTTCTCCGCCTCGCTGGCGTCACGATCCTCGACTATCTTGACGAGATTACCGTCCCCATCCCTGATGATACGACCGTAATTCTTGGCGTCCGGAACGATGGTGGATAGGACTGTAACCACCGAGCCGCTTTCTTTGTGCCGGCGGCATAGATCCTCGATGGTCTCGGTTCGCAGCAGGGGCTCGTCTCCCACGGTGACGAACAGACAACCGTTGAAACCGGAAAGGGACGGAACCACCTGCATGAGGGCGTGACCGGTGCCCAGTTGCGGCTCCTGGAGGTGCGTGCTGTATGGCAGGTCGAGCTTGCGGCTTTCTAGATATGACTCCACCTGCTCGGCGCCATGACCGATAACAACGTGGGCATGCTCCACACCGGCGGTCCCCACCGAGGCGATCAGCCGCTCGATGATGGTCGAGCCCAGGACCTCATGAAGGACCTTGGGTTTTGCGGACTTCATGCGCTTGCCCTGGCCGGCTCCCAGTATTACGGCTCTGACAGGAAAATCGAGTTTGGACATAACTTCCGTCTTTGTAAAATAAGTGACTAATAAAGCCACAATTTATCACGAAAGCAGCCTCGAGAATAAAGCTCGAAGCCGGCATCATCAGGCGAAAAGAATCGCATGCAAAAAGCCCCAACTCTTCAGAGCTGGGGACTTTGCGAATCGTCCATCTTCGGAAAAAATGTCCGCAGTGTTGGTGCTGCCCCAACGGGTATCATCCCTGATTCCCCTCGACTGGAGATACTGCGACGTCAGCGCCAGGCGCCTCGGACACCTATACTTGTACCTCATCTCTGCCGATCGAGCCTTGCTATTAACTTTTCGTTCATTTTCGAAGGCAACAATCGTATTACTGGCAAGGCTTTCGAGAATCGAACCCGGGGTCGAGCGGATATCGAAAGCATCAACGAGAATATAAGACGAGAGGCTTCCGCATATGTTTCGGCGAATCTGCAGTAAATCAGAGTATTCTAGTAACAGAGTCGTAACATGATAAGAAGAGCATCCCTCACCCTGACGCTTCTGGCTTGCCTCCTGGCAGGAGGCTCGGGCCCGGCGCCGGCTCAATTCAGAACTCATTACACCAATTTGCCGTCGGTGGGGGGCGGACGAGGCGCGGTCCAGCAAGCGCCGGCAGGAAGAGGGAGAGGGAGAGCCCCGGCGCAACAGCGAGGACCGGCAGGCGTCTACCCCGAATTCCGCTCCGCCCACGGAGTGATTCACTGGCTCAAAGAGCAGATGCCTCTTAAAGTATGGGTATCGGACGGTCTGGCCATCGATGCCATCCTCGATCCGCAGCTCGGGGCTCCCTATGCCAATACAAAAGATGTGGCCAAGTGGCCAGATCTCGTCGCCCATATCCTTGACCATCCCGAGAAGCTCCAGGCTCTGCCTGTTGCCGAAGGCTACAGCCCCCAGCACAAGCAGGCTGCCCTGGCCGGGATCAATTCCTGGAAATCTATAGAGAAAGAGGGCTATTTCTCCTTTGTCTTCACCGAGGATCCGATGGAGGCGGACATTCATGTTTTCTGGGTCAATCACTTCGTTGACCAGAGGGGAATGGCTCTGTTCCAGAACGATATCCGCGGATACACGTCCAAGCGCAGCTTTCCATACAAAATGATCATGCAGGGAAGACAGATGCCGTTCAAACCGGTGGTCATCATTCTCAGCACCACCGACCGGCAGGGTCAGCTTTCGGTGGCCAAGATGAAGGCAGCTGCCGCCCACGAGTTCGGGCATGCCCTGGGGATCGAGGGGCACAGCTCGAACCCCGCCGACCTGATGAGCATATACTATGGTAACGGCAGCATCTCTCCCAACGATGCCGCCACGGTAAGGTACCTCTACAAGCTGACACCGGATTTAGTACCATAGCGAACAGGTAAGATGCGCACGCCGAACTGGGGACCCAGCCGATTCGAATCCGATTCCAAGCCGCAGGGGATGACCCCGGATCTTTCGCCGCTCTATGGAAGGATGGGTCTCTGCCTCTCGATCCTGGCTATCTGCATCTTCGGCTACCAGTGGCTCATGTCGGACATCTCCGGTCTGTATACGAGCGGCCAGGGACCCACCCAGGTGGATCTGACCCTGGCGAAAACCAACACCAGCTTCACCGGTACGCTGGTCCTCGGTCTGCGCAATTATCTGGTCCTGGTCGATCCGACCCCGCCCGACAGCGAAGAGATCGCCCTTCATTTCGAGACATCCCAGGATCTCATCAACCAGGGCTTCCCGAACCGCCAGGTCGACCTGGTGGGCACCCTCAAGGACGGCCATTTCTCGGGCTCGGTCGTCTATGGAGGGAAAAGCCGCAAAATCGAGCTCACCCGGGACGATCTGGCTTCCATCCATATGATCATGCGGGCTCATTTACCCTGATTGTTTCCTGATTGAACTTTTTTACCGGCTCGAGCGTTTCATACTTCATGAGAGGTATGACAGCATGAAATCATCCAGATATTCGGCCGGATACTCGGCAATTGCCATCGCCAGCCTGGCCGCGCTAACATCGAGCCTTCCGGCGTTGTTTCCACCGGGCGTCCAGGCAGCTCCCATAGCAATCAATACAGCAACTAACCCTATGACAGTCAGGAAAAAGCCCTCCGGGGTCGATCTAACCACCCGATACGCAGCACCGGGAGGCTTTGCCGGGGAGAAACAGGACCTCACCCTCACCGACAGCCGCCGGGACAAAGAGCTGGAGATTGCCGTCCATTATCCGGTCGGGACGGGTGGTCCGGATAAATCCGCCCGCCCCCTGATCGTCTTCTCCCACGGGGCATTCGGCAGCAAGGACGCCTACGAGCCCCTGGTCAATCATTTCGTCAGTCATGGCTATGTTTGCATCCAGCCCACCCACGAGGACTCCCTGCAGCTTCTCATGCGCTCTCGCCAGGCCCGGGGGCAATCCCAGCGTCTGGCCCATATGCGCCAGGAATTCTCCGATTTCAAAGCCCGGTCCTTCGCCAACTGGCGCAGCCGCCCCCTGGATATCACATTCATTCTGGACAGCCTGGCCGAGATCGAGAGACAGATCCCCGGGCTCACGATCGACCGCAACCGCATAGGCATCGGCGGTCACTCTTTCGGAGCCCACACGGCCCAGGTCATAGGCGGCACCGTCACAGGTGGCAGCACCGAGTTCGAGGACGCTAGACCCCGGGCTGTCCTGCTCCTTTCCCCCCAGGGAATCGAGCCCGGCTTCGGCGGCTCCGCCCTGACAGAAGATTCCTGGAAGAGCTTCAAACGACCGATGCTGACCATAACAGGCACCCTGGACAAAGGTCGCCACGGAGACGATTACCGCTGGCGCCTGGATCCATTCAAATACAGCCCGAAAGGCGATAAATTCCTGGTGGTCATCGAAGACGCCCAGCACGGGCTCGGGGGCATATCCACCAGACGTTTCCCCCAGTCGGGACCGGAGAATCCGGCCATGCTCGATGCCGTCAAAGCCGCCTCCCTGGCATTTTTCGACGCTTATCTGGGCGGCTCGGAACAGTCCCTGGGCTATCTCAAGAGCCGGGAGCTCCAGAGCGAATCGAAAGCCCCATTGAGTATGTGGGTCAAGTAATCAATAAACGATCTCCACCACCGAGGCCACCGGCGGGCAGAAGAAGCGGAAATTAGTCTTGGGGTCCGAGCCCATGCCCCGGGATATATGAAAGCGCGTCTCGCCCCGCCGGACCACGCCGCAGGCTTCGCTGCGAGCCAGCTCGGAGTCGGTTATCAGGGGTCCGAAACCGGGAATGCGGACCTGACCGCCATGGGTATGGCCGGCAAAGCCGACATCCACCCGGGCGTCGACAAAATTGCCCAGAGCCCTGGGCATATGAAAGAGCGCCAGGCGTAGATGATCTTCCGGGATCTCGGAAGCGAGGTCCAGGGTCGCCTGCCTGCTCGGCGATGGATAGTCCAGGCCGAGAATCGAAACAGAATCAGGGTGATGATGCTCCACCTCGTTGCGCATCACGCGATAGCCTGCATCTTCAAGAGCTGCCACAAGAGGTGTCACATCACGCCTGTTGGAGCGAGGATGGCGCAGAGGTTTGAACATCCGGCCCAGGGTCTTGTTGATATAGCTGTATCTGTAGTAATCATGGTTGCCCAGGACAGCATAAGCGCCCAGGCGGGGCTTGCCGCAAAGGAGGAAGGGAGCCAGTCGCACCGACTCGTCGTGCTCGAAGATATCGCCGGTGAGAAAAATCAGGTCGAAATCCTGCCTGGTCATATATTGCAGGAAGGAAAGCTTTTTGGGATTCTCGTTCCCGGCCAGATGCAGGTCCGAGATATGCAGGATCTTGAGGGTCTTCTTGTTGCCGATGGACCGCCTGAGCGCTTCACCATCGGTGGTATCGATGGTGACGAAGTCGATGGAATAGTCGTAGGCTTCCCGGCGAGCATAAGCCCATGCACCGGCCCCGATACCGAGAAGACCGAGACCGACATAAGCGGTCTTTCTATTGAGCAAGAGCTTTCTCAACTCAGCGGGCACTCAATTCCTCCAGGGCCCGCCGGTCATAAGAGGCGCGACGCTGCCTGGGAGCCTGCTCCGGTACGGTAAGGACCTTGACGATGAAGCGCAGGGGAAATGCCAGACCGACAGCCGCTATGGAGAAGAGCACATCATAGGGCAGGGAGTACCAGGACAGGTTGCGCAGATACTTGAAGAGAAAAGGCTGCCACTCGAGAAAAGTCTTGCTTCCCTCGACGATATAGAAGAACAGATACGCCCCGAAAAGATAAGCCGCCCCGATGAGATGAACAGCGACCACACCGGCCGCGATACCGGCGATTTGCGAGAGACTGGTGCGCCGGTCGGCGGTGATTTTGCCGGTCAGCCAGGCAGCCAGAATAATCCCAACAAGATAACCGAAACCGGGCTGCAGGTAATAGTTGATCCCGCCGCCCTGGGCGAAGACGAAAAGCCCCACCAGAGGTCCCAGGATCCCCAGGACCAGGAAAACCGCTGCCGAGGCCACTGCCATGAAAGTGCCGAAGATATATCCGAGGGCTATCGCCACCGGAACATAAGGACAGTATGGCGAATACTCGATGGCATAAGGATGCCTTTTGACTTTCGGAATTCGCGCCGAAACCTCGCTCTGCCATCGCTCGGGCATGAGATTGTAAGCCCAGAGGATCTTCTCCTGGGAATACTCCTGGATATTGTCCGGAGTGGCGGTGGGGAGATCGACACAGGTGAAGGCAGCGAAGAAAAAGACCACGGTACCCATCATTACGAGGACAGACTGGCCGATGAACGACTTTCGCTTTTTCTTGGGGCGCAGGGGCGGGTCTTCGACCAGGTGCAAATTACTGTCTCCAGCATGATGATTGAGAATTCGGCTCATAAGTGATTATCGGTAATTTTGGGTCTGTGAGAAGCCAACCGTAAATAGAATTTATTTTCCAAGCCCGGACATCAAGCCGAAACAGCCTCGTTAAAACGAATCTCATCAGGCAGGCTGAGGATTTCTTTCACCCGGCTGCCGTCGAGCTCGAGCTCCTCCACTCTGGCGGCGAAAGCTTCGATAAAGGCAGGATCGGTGATGCGATCGGTCCAGAGAACCAGGGCATCCTCACTGTTGTCCTGGTAATAGTGCCGGCGCACGCCGAGATTGCGGAAGCCGTATTTGAAATAGAGCTTCTGGGCGGCCTCGTTGGAGACACGCACCTCGAGGGTCAACCAGTTGGCTCCGCAGCGACGGGCCTCCACGACGTTGTTGACCAGCAGGCGCTCGCCGACGCCGCGACGGCGGTAGCAGGGATCGACCGCCAGGGTGGTGATATGGGCTTCGTCCCCGACCAGCCAGAAGCCGGAATAACCGATCAGGCAGCCGGTCTCTAGGCATTCCGCACCGAAATAATAGCCGGCCGGGTTGGTGAGCTCGCTGATGAAGGACTGCCTGGACCAGTGATGCGGTCCATAAGCGACCGGCTCGATCACCATGATCTCGTCTAGATCACGGAGCTTCAGCGCTCTTGCTAAGATTGGAATCAGGTCCCGTTGCATCCCTGTTTTTTTTCAAAGTGATGGAGGCGCCCCGTAAGTATAGCGGTTTTACGTCATTGTAGTGAAACTGCTTCTTGCGATCGTTGCTCCGGGTTAAGGCTTCACTCCCGATTATGCCCTGAACAGAGGCGATCTCACTTAGATCCGGAAGGCCGCTCGAGGCGATTTGACCCAGCTCGACTTCGCTCACATAACCGGTCACGAGCTCTCCGGTTCTGCCCGCGAAGTCTTCGAGCTCATCGGTCTTGATGCAGGCGGGAGCGAGGATCTCTCCACCCCTGTCGTAGGCGGCGACATAGAAATGGCCGCGACCGCCATCGAGAATGATACCGGCAGGCAATCGCACGAGCCCGGCTATGGACGCGAAACGGCTCACCCCCACCAGGGGCAGGTCCAGCCCCTGGCAAATAGCCCGCGCAGTGGTGACGCTCACCCTGACACCGGTAAAGCTTCCCGGTCCGGTACCCACCACGACACCTTCCAGATCTCCCTTCTCCCAACCATTCTCTTTGACGATGGCGTCGATGGTGGGCATCAGGCGGCTCACCGCTTCCTGCCTGCCCCCTTCGGAAGGCGGTACAGTCCGGCAACAAATAGAGACTCCGTCTTCGATCAGGGCCACCGACAGGGAAGGAGCGCTGGTATCGAAGGAAAGAAGCCGCATAAAGCCCTTTTACTTGGAGACGGAGGACTTCTCTTCCTCGCTCGAGACGCCTTCGACCTTGCCGAGGTTCTCCATCACCTCGCCGAGAGGATCATGGTCGTCGCCGGCATCATCCTCCGAATCAGGCTTGCTATCAGCCGAATCGGACTCGGTCTCCCCGGAGTCTGCTCCGGCTTCGGGACCGTCACCATCTTCGTCGTCGTCGTCTTCTTCGTCGTCTTCTTCTTCGTCTTCGTCGTCGCCTTCTTCACCGCCGGCTTCTTCCTGACCGGACTCCAGAGCATCCAGCTCGGTGGCAGCGGCGGAAAGGAGCTTTTCGAGGTCTTCGGGATCGATCTCGCCGTCTTCATTGAGCATGATGCCGTGGATGGCCAGGGCTTCGGCAAGCTCCGGCGGCAGGGCGTCGGACATGGCCTGGTGCCTGGTGACGGGCTGGGCGTGGAAGATGTACTGGATCGATTCCTGCTGGATGCTCCTGAGGAGCATATTGAACATATCGAAAGCTTCCCGCTTGTACTCTTGAAGCGGATCTCTCTGGCCGTAGCCCCTGAGATTGACGCCGTCTCTGAGCAGATCGATATTGTGCAGATAGTCCACCCATTTGGTGTCGATGGTGCGCAGGAGCACATGACGCTCGAGCTCGCGCATGGTCTCGACACCCATCTGGTCTTCCCTGGCCTTGTGGGCGAGCTTCATCTCCTCGAAGATCTTGCCCCGGGCATCTTCATAGGATAGACCGGCGAATTCGGACACCGACAGCTCATTGAGGAAAGGCACGTCGTTCTCGAGAACCGCCAGGACCTCCGGCAGACCTTTCTCTTCCCAGACCTCCGGCGGATCCTCAGGGTCTATGTAGGCCTGCATGACCAGGTCGATATGCTCCTCCATCATGTCGAGAACATTCTCTTTCAAGTCGGCGTGCTCCAGGATCTTGCGGCGCTCGCGATAAATCACCTCGCGCTGGGTGTTGAGCACATCGTCATATTGCAACACATGCTTGCGGATATCGAAATGGTGCGCCTCCACTTTTTTCTGAGCGTTCTGGATGGAGTTGGATACCATCTTCGCCTCGATGGGCATCTCCTCGTCGGCACCGATGAGGTCCATGAGCCCGGCGATTTTCTCCCCGCCGAAAATCCGCATCAGGGTATCTTCCAGGGAAAGGAAGAAGCGTGCCGAGCCGGGGTCGCCCTGGCGTCCGGCTCTGCCGCGAAGCTGGTTGTCGATGCGGCGCGACTCGTGCCGCTCGGTACCGATGATATGGAGCCCGCCGAGATTGACCACTTCATCGTGCTCGGCATCCGTCTCTTTCTTGTACTTCTTCACCAGCTCGGCGAGCTTCTCTTCGTATTCCGGGCTCTCAGGATCAATGGACTCTTTGGCAAGCTGCTCCTTGGCCAGGAACTCGGGGTTGCCGCCAAGCAAAATGTCGGTTCCGCGACCCGCCATATTGGTGGCCACGGTCACTCCTCCCCGGCGCCCGGCCTGGGCGACGATATGAGCTTCGCGCTCGTGGTGCTTGGCGTTCAGGACAGAGTGCTCGATTCCACGCTTGATGGCCGCCACCACTTTGGCGGTGACATCGATTGAATAGAGACGCTCGACAAGCTCGTCATGCTTTTTGCCGAGGCTGGCTTCCACCTGCTTGATCGCTTCCTCCAGCTTCTCCTGGTCGATCTGACCGGGACGCTCGAGGATCTTCTTGAGATTTTCCAGGGCTTCACCGGTGAGATTGTGCTTTTTGATATACTCGGCGGCTTTGCCAATCTTGCGCACCAGATATTCGTTCATCTTCTGGGGCTTGCTGAGCAGCTCCGAGATGAGCTCGGATTTCTCGATGCTGACGGTACCCACCAGCACCGGCCGGCCGATCTCGTGCATCTCGACAATCTCTTCCACCACCGAGTAATACTTCTGGCGCTCGGTCTTATAGATGATATCCGAATGGTCTTCGCGAATCGAAGGCTTATTGGTCGGGATAGCCACGACATCCAGGTTGTAGATCTTGTTGAACTCGGCAGCCTCGGTCATGGCGGTACCGGTCATGCCGGCGAGCTTGGGATAGAGCCGGAAGAGGTTCTGATAGGTGATCGAGGCATAGGTCATGGTCTCGTCCTGGATGGGAACCTGCTCCTTGGCCTCCACCGCCTGGTGCAGACCCTCGGACCAGCGCCTTCCCAGCATCATCCTCCCGGTGAACTCGTCGACGATGACCACCTCGAGCTGGCCTTCCTCGTTCGGGCGGACCACATATTCGCTGTCCCGCTTGTAGAGCTCCTTGGCTTTGATGGCCTGGCTCAGGTGGTGGTGGAAATTGAAATGCATGTCGAACAGGTCGTTGACACCGAGGAGCTTCTCGGCGTTGATGACACCACGCTCGGTGATAAGAGCCGTGCGCTGCTTCTCGTCCACCCAGTAGTCGCAGTCCTCGTCCTCTTTGTCCATGCCGCGCTCGAGCAGAGGCGCTATTTGAGCCATGCGCTTATAGACTTCGGTATAAGACTCCGAGGGAGCCCCGGATATGATCAGGGGCGTTCGCGCTTCGTCGATGAGGATATTGTCCACTTCGTCGACGATGGCAAAATAGTAGGGGCGCTGAACGAGCTCGTCTATGCTTGTGCGCATATTGTCGCGCAGATAGTCGAAGCCGAATTCGTGGTTGGTACCATATGAGATATCAGCCCGGTAGGCTCTGTACTTTTCGTGGTCCGGCTGATGCGAATAGATAAGCCCGACATCGAGCCCCAGAAAGCGATAGATGGTGCCCATCCACTCGGCGTCGCGCCTGGCGAGATAGTCATTGACCGTGACCACATGGACGCCGCGTCCGGCAAGGGCGTTGAGATAGACAGGCAGGGTCGCCACCAGGGTCTTGCCTTCACCGGTCCGCATCTCGGCGATCTTGTTGAAGTGCAGGGCCGCTCCACCGATGATCTGGACGTCGAAGTGACGCATGTTGAGGGTGCGCTTGCCGACTTCCCGGCAGACAGCGAAAGCTTCCGGAAGCATCTTGTCGAGCACCGAGGCCAGCACCTTGTCTTTCTGGAAGCGGAACTGACCAGGCATCTTGGGAGCGTCCTCGGGAATGAGCCGCAGATCCGGCACATCTTTGAGGGCATTATCGATGACAGTCTTGAACTCGGCGGTCTTGCCTTTGAGCTCATCATCGCTCAGGGACGCTATCTGGCTTTCCAGGTTATTGGTGCGCTCGAGATAGGGCTGCAGGCTCTTGACTCGTCGCTCGTTGGTGTCTCCGAAAAGACCTTTCAACCATTCACGACCTTTTTCATCCCAACTCATTGAGGGGCTCTCCCGCCTATTGGCAACTATTCTTCATAAGACCGTATCTTACCGTTTTAAGGCTCGATAAGCCTTTCTATCTCCAGATCCTTTTAGAAACGCTAAGCGCGCAAGCGCCTGGCCACTGTACGAAATACGGCAAAATGAGCTAGGATTCAGGCAGTTTCACGGATTCTCACAGGCTCGCAATGAACGAGAAACAAAGCAAGCGCCCCCTCTCGGGGCTTTCCCTTGCAGATTTGACCGGTTTCACCCGGGAGCTCGCTCTGCCCGATTTCAGGGCGAAGCAGCTCCACAGCTGGATCTACGGCAAGTATGCCGGCTCTTTCGAGGAGATGTCCAATCTCTCAACCGACCTGAGGGCGAGGCTCTCCGAGCTCGCCACCATCTCCCCCCTCAAGACAGCCTGCCTGGAAGTGAGCCGGGACGGCACACGCAAATACCTTTTCGAGCTCCCGGACGGCAAACTGGTGGAAGCGGTCCTCATGAGCTTCGAGGACCGACCGAGCCTTTCCGCCTGCCTTTCGAGCCAGGTCGGCTGTGCGGTGGGGTGCACGTTCTGCGCCACCGGCTATCTGGGCTTCACCCGCAATCTGACGAGCCAGGAGATTGTCGACCAGGTCATGAGCATCCAGAGAGAGAGCGGCAAACGCGTGGCGAACGTCGTCTTCATGGGACAGGGGGAGCCCCTCCTCAATACCGAGGCGGTTATCGAAGCCATCCACCTGATTATCGAGAGCGTCGGTATCGGCGCCCGGCACATCACTGTGAGCACATCGGGCATCATCCCGGGAATCACACGCCTGGCCAGGGAAAAACTACCCGTCACCCTGGCGCTCTCGCTGCACGCTCCCGACACGAAGACCAGGGAAGAAGTCGTGCCGATCACGAAGAAGTTCCCCATTCCCGCCCTCATGGACGCCTTGTTCGAATATTATGAAGCGACCAGGCGAAGGATCACCATCGAATATGTTCTCCTGGCAGGAGTCACCGACCGACCCGAACAGGCAGAGGCCCTGGCTGAGATGGTTGCTGATCTGCATTGCAACATCAACCTCATACCTTACAATCCAACTTTCGCTAAAGACGGCACCGTCCTCTATCGACGCCCCGAGATAAAGGCTCAAAAACGTTTCAAGAAAATCGCCGAGAGCACCGGCAAAACGGTCACCATAAGGCTCGAGCGCGGCACCGATATCGATGCTGCTTGCGGGCAGCTCCACAACGCTTACAGCAAATCTATCTGAGCTCCTGTTTGAGCTGCCCGGTGCTATCACCACTTGTAGTATCACCATTCTTGGTGGCGCTGTCGTCGGCAGTTTTCTCTTCCGCCTTGGCAGGCGCTTTCTCGGCTTGAAGCGGAGCAGCCGAAGAAGCAGTAGCGGCGGGCTTGCTCGACGCGGCCGGAGCCTGTCTTGCCCTGGCCCGTGCCAGAGCCTCTTTATACTTTCGCAGCTGGGCCAGTCCGATCTCGGCCTTTTTCTTGAAGTCTCCGTGCCCGCCCTTATAGGCAACCCAGCAATACTCCTGCTCGGCACGATCTAGCCTGCCCAGGGCGAACAGACAGACTGCCATGTAATAGCGGGCGCTGACATCCTTGGGATTGAGCCGGGCCTGTTGCTCCATGAGTGGAAGGGCCTTGGCGTAGCGACGCTCGTTGACCAGCCTGATAGCCGCCTCCGAGGGTCTCGCTTGCGCCTCCGGCGCCTGGCTCGAGCAAGCCATGAGCAGCGCTAGAATAAACAGGAATCTCATTTTTTGTCACTCTCCTCGAGACCGAAAATATCATGGAGGGTATTGGTCAGCTTCTGCCGGTTGTTGAGCTCGAACATGCTGGATACTTTGCGCATCCCGGAGGGAGCCTTGAAACTTACCTGGCTGGCAGGGACCCTGGCAATTTTCATCGCCTTCAAACGAATATTATTCCTTTTCGGAAGCTTTTCCACCCAGTAGAGGGGCACGCCATCGAGATTTTTAACTCCATACCAGGCAGACAGGACCTCGATTTGCATCTTCGAGCAGGGAATCGCCCTGGTCTCGACCAGCTCCACCAGACAGACCTGGGGCTTGGCCCTGTGCATATAGAAATCATCCGAATGCATGGTCTTCCATACGAGCTTACGCGACGCCAGTCCTCGAAAAGTCAGCTTCTCGTCCAAAATTGCTTTTTTCCGGTCGAAATCATCCTTGCTGGCGTCGCGCTCTATGAAAAATCCGTTCTTCTGCCAGCTCGCGGCAGGGTGCTCGAAGATGGTCCTGGTGGTCTCGTTCGCCATGGTGGCGTTCCAGGCAGGAGCCCTGACCACGACGATATTACCGCCGGTGGTGGTGATCTTGATCGCATCCGGTCCCAGATAGACTCTGCTGGGTGCGGTGATCAGTCCCGCGCTGTAGTCTACAATCCAGACATCCGCGCCAAGGCAGGCCGGCTGGGCAAGCCAGAGAAAAAGAAGCAAAATCAGGGCCTGCCGGGGTCTCTTATCGAACATATAAAGTATTATAGCCAGTTGACCTTTGCAGGGAGACTCGAAAGCTCGTGGGAAGAAGACTGAAGCCAGCAATCGCGGCAATATTCATGGCAGCTATGTTTCTGACATCAGCTCCGCCGGCGGCACCGGCCCGGGATCTGAAAGAAAGCAGAAAAGTGAGACTGGTTCTTCAGATCACCATAGACCAGCTCCGGGGCGATCAGCCCAGCCGATTCAAGAGCCGGTTCGGCGCCGGCGGCTTTCGCTATCTCATGGACTGCGGCACGGTCTACAACTACGCCCATTACCGGCATTCGGACACCGAGACCGGTCCGGGGCACGCTTCCCTGGCGACCGGCGGGGCTCCCGCCCAGCACGGCATCATCGCCGGCGAGTGGTGGGATCATGAGAAGCACCAGCCGGTCTATTCTGTCGAAGACGACAATTTCCCGGTGCTTTCCGAGACCGACGACCGCACTTCGGGCACCACCTCGCCGACCCTGGGACGGGCGCCCACGAACCTCCTTTCCACCACCATCGGCGACGAGATATTCATAGCCTCGGAAGGAAAAGCGAAGGTCTTCGCGGTCTCGGGTAAAGACCGGGCGGCGATACTGCCTGCCGGCAGGACAGGGAAAGCCTTCTGGCTGTCCCAGGGCGAGCTCGTCTCCAGCACGTTCTACTATGACAGGCTCCCGGACTGGGTGCTTTCCTGGAACAGCCGTAAGCTCGCCGACACTTACAGGAACCGCTCCTGGGAGCTCCTCGAAGACCCGGACTCTTATACGAGGCTGGACAGGGACCAGCGTCCGTACGAAGGCGTTTACAAGCATCTCGGCAAGACAATGCCGAAAAAGCTCGCCTGCGAGAATCCCAGACTTTTCTATAAAGGTCTGGAGCACACTTTCGCCAATGACGAGCTGGTTCTGGCCTTCACCAGGGAGCTGGTGGACAGGGAGGCGCTGGGCCGGGACGAGATCACCGATTATCTCTCGGTGAGCTTCTCCGGCACCGATTATGTCGGGCATACCTGGGGAATCGGCAGTCTCGAGGCCGAAGACAATATCTTGCGAGTAGACCGGATCCTCAACGACCTGTTCAGCCATATAGACAAGACAGTCGGCCTCGACAACACGCTCATAGTGCTCTCCGCCGACCACGGCGCCGGAGAGATCACCGAGTATATGCAGTCACTGAAATTTCCGGCCCTGCGGATTCTCAAAAAAGAGCTCATCGCCTCCATGAACGAATACCTGCGCAGAGAGTTCGCTCTCGAAAAGGGAGTGGATCTCATCGAGCGCTTTCTCTATCCGGCGCTCTATCTCGATCTCGACTTGCTCGAAAAACTCAAGCTCGATCGCGAGACGGTGGAGAAGAAACTCGCCACCCGGGTCATGCAGGAGCCCGGCGTACTATTCGCCCTGACTCGCTCGGACATTCTAGCCGGCCGCCTGCCGTCCACCCTTCCCCACGTGGCCGCCTTCGTCAACAGTTTCAACCCCCAGCGCTCCGGCGACGTGCAGCTCCTGGTCAACCAGCATGTGGTCACCAGAGGCAAGGACTGGCAAGAGAAGCCCTGTACCCACGGTTCTGTCTGGACCTATGACACTTATGTGCCGGTCATGGTGGCCGGTCCGACGGTGCCTGCCCGAACTGTGAGCAGGCGGGTAGCGCCCTACGACATCGCTCCCACCATCGCTGTTTTTCTGGGCATCAAACCACCCAGCGGCTCGATAGGCGATCCTCTGATAGAGGCTCTGACTAGATAATCGCCGCTCTGTGCTTGAGAGTCTCTTCAGCCAGGGGACTGAACTCGAACCGCCCCTTCTCATTGCGGCTCACCCGCCCCCATGGAACGCCGGGCTCGTGATCGAAGACCACAAGCCAGTTCTCATCGGCGGCCTTCGAAAGCCACTCTGATTTGACATCGCAACTGGTAAGGGGGAAATGATCGTAGCCCATCACCCATGGTGGCTGGACATGACTGCGAGTCGGCATGATGTCGGCGAAGAAAACACCTTTCTCGCCGCCCGATTCGAAACAGACGATCTGGTGGTGGCTGGTATGGCCGCCGGTGACCCTGGCGAAAACGCCGGGCACGATTTCGGCATCGCCTTCGATGAGCTCCAGCACACCGTGCTCGAGAAGAGGCTCGATATCATCCATCCGGTAGCTCGCCACCGCTCGAGCGTTGCAATTATGGGCGAAGTCCCATTCGCCTTTCTGAGCGTAGTATTTCGCCCTGGGAAAGGACGGGACCAGCCTGCCATCCACCAGCCTGGTGGCGCCTCCGGCATGATCGAAATGAAGATGAGAGATGATTACAACGTCGATATCGCTGTTCTTCAAGCCCAGATCGGCAAGCATCTCGCCGGTGTCCACCAGGGTTTCCACTGCATATCGCTCTCTATCCCTGGCGCTCCAGCGGTCGCCCATACCTGTCTCCACCAGGACTCTCGCCCTGGGAGTCTCGATAAGCAAAAGATTGCAGTTGAGATGAACCCGATTCTCCTGATCAGGAGGAGAGACTCTCTGCCAGAGCGACCTGGGCACCACACCGAACATCGCTCCGCCGTCGAGACCGAAACGGCACTCTCGAATGATGGATAGCTCGAACTCTCCGAATTTCACGACCGCATCCTCTTTCCAACTGAATCTTCTACCAGCTCGATCTTAACTCATTTCGCGCTCTCTCCGGCTCCGGAAGTAAAGATGAGGAACGAGCAGGACCCCCAGACCGGCAAGGGACAGCCCCAGATAAAAGCCGTCGGGATGATACTCGAAGACGACCTCATGATCCCCTGCTTGTGGAATCGCCACCGCCCTGGTGAATCCGTTGGCGGTGAGGATCCGGGCTGGAGCCCCGTCCAGGCGCGCCCGCCAGCCAGGATAGTCCTGATCGGCAAGCACCAGAAAACCGGGGCTCAGTGCTTTCACCGCCAGGACAATCCGCTCGGCGGTCGACTCTGTCCACTCCACAGATCCGCTCATGGATCGTCCGGCGCCTGGCGCTCCTGGAGCATATCCGGCCCCCTCCACAAGAATAGCGGCGGCCGGATCGAAACCGCTTGCCGGATCGAGAATCGCATCGATGGCTTCGTTTCGCGATTCGATATTTCTAGCCGTCCCGGAGAGATAAGCACGATCGATGGCGCCTCCGACCTCGTAGAGCCTCAGGTTCATGGCACGATCCTCAGCCCTCAGATTGAAGCTCTCTCGATCAAGAAGGGGAACCGGAATATCTCTGTCTATATGCCGGTAGATCTGAGTGAGCACGTACCTGGTGGCGGTGAGACGGCAGAACCGCGCCAGGGGAAGGTCCGAAACAGGCTCGCTGCGCTCCTGGAGGCTCTGGCTCGACCTGAAGTAAGCCTCCAGAAGAGTATGGTAGTAGTCCCCGCGCATGGTGCCCTCGAATCCATACGATGAAGAAACACCGAAATCGAGATTGGTATCGGATTTGAGGATCTGTCTGTTGTATTGATAGACCCGATGGGTGGCCATTCGCCGGTCATCTCCAAGGTACCGGGGCGGTACTGTGAGACGCTCGAGGAAGAGATCGAGCACGCGGCTTCTGCCGTCATAACCATTTCTCTTGAGAAACTGCCTGGCAAAAGAGGGCTCTCTATAGAAATCCGGTGCCGCACCGTCTCGCTCATAAAGAAATGCGCTGGCAAGAAGACTCAGTGCGAGCCCGGCAGAAAGAAGGAGACAGGCCAGTTGCCTCTTAATCAGTTTCTGCGCTGCACCATAGCCGATACCAGACACCAACAAGCCCGCTAGCGCTGAGAGAAGGACAGCCCGGACGAGCGCCTCCTCGACAACAGGCTCGAGAACAGAGCCGGCGCCACCCCGGATAGCCAGGCAGCCGCCACCGGCCATAAGCCAGAGGGCAGCAGAGAAAATGGCGCCTCGCTTTTGAGTATCGGGAGACTCGGAATCGAAAGTGCCGAGACCCCGAGCAGCAAGCACAGCCAGGCCGAGACAGGGAATGAAAAGAAGCTTGACCGGAAAGCGCACGAAGCCCAGAGCCGGGAAAGCATCCACAAGAGCCGGCATTACCGGTGTCGATTTGCCCAGGGCGAGAATGAAACCGGCAATGGTCAGGACGATGACCGGCAGCGCAAATCGCCACTTCCGGTCGAGAGCACCCCAGAAAGCCAGGGTGAGCACTACCGGGCCCATATAAGCACAGGAAAGATAGGGAACAGTCAGATCCCTGAGAAAGATATCTCGATACGCAGCCCCATGCAAACGCAGGTCACCCATAAAAGGTCCCACCACCATGGTGAGCAGATCGTAGAAAGAGGCGCTGTAATAGAAGACTTCTTTGGAGGTGAGCCCGACGGCCCGGCGGCTCATCGAAAGCCACTCGGCAGCAGGAAGCAGAACAGGAAGGGCGAGAAGGCCCCCCAGAACAACAGACCTTATCTGCCAGAAGAAAGAAGGCGGAAAGAGATCGAGCTTCTCGTGCCGCCTCAAGAGTGTCGACACCAGGACAAAGAGAACGGCTAGAAAGAGTCCGGGGACGAAGATCTCGGGACGGCCGGAGGCGAGCATCATAAAGATCGATAAGGCTCCACCGAGAGACAGAACGAACCGGCGATCCGGCGCCGCCCCTTCCAGAGACTTGATGAAATAGAGCGAAAGCGGAATCCAGGCGGCCCCCGCCACAAGAGTATGGTTGCTCGAGAGAGCGAAGTTATAACCGCTGAGCGCGTAAGCGAGGGCCCCGGTGATAGAGGGCAGAAGACTCCACTGGAAGCTCCGCAAGAGAAGCAGCACCGCCAGCCCGGCCAGAGCCTGATGCAGCACCATATTCAGTGCGAGAGCCCGGCTGAATGGCATGATTGCGAAGAGCAGCGTGGGCGGATAGAGGAAACTCGGGAAAGTCACGGCGATCTGAGGCATGCCGCAATAATTGAGCGGATTCCAGAGAGATAGACGGCCCTGCTTAAGAGCTTCAGCGATAAACCGGCAATGAGGCTCGAGATAGAAAGAGGCATCGGTGTAATAGAAATTCTGCCCCCCGGATAGAAAAAGGCCAGTAGAAAATCACAAGAACCAGCAATAGTGCTGCTGTGAACAGGGCGGCGCTGTTCTTGATACTCAATTACCCGGGACGCCCGAACATATAGATATCGACTCCGAGCTTGAGGAGCTCCTGGCGCACCCGCTCGCGCATCGGTCCATGCTCCGGCGAGGACTTATAGACCTTTATCCAGAGCTTGATCAGCCTCTCCCTGGTGAGCTCCTTGAGGCGCTGGTCCTGAGCGGACTCGTAGACATTGGTGAGAACATTGATCTCTTTCACCAGGGCAGGAATATTCGCCCTCAAGATCTGAGCCTGCCTGAGAAGCCAGTCCGGCGCTCCGGGAAACTTGGCTGCCATCTCGTAATAGCGGGCAGCCGCCAGGTGGTCCCGGGCGAACATATACTGGTTGAATCCGGCGATGAAAGGCAGATACCAGTTGTCCGGGTCGGCTTCGATGCCCCTCTCGATGAGCTCGGCGGCCCGTCGGGGGCGCCCCTGATCCCCCCCGACGGTGAAGGCAGCGAACCAGTAGGCATTGAGAAAGCGAGGATCGAGCCCGGTCACCAGATCGAGATACCGATCCGCCAGAGCATAGTGGTCTTCAGCCCTTGCCCTGCTGTCCCCGACATAGCCGATAAATGCTAGCCAGTAGCAATCAGCCAGAAGCTGGTCGAAACCCAGAGAGACCGTCTTCACAGACTGCACCGAGGGGATGAAATCCGGACTCGAGCGAGTAGATCCCTGGAGCGTGAGGAGTCTGGCATGGCACATATGGATAACCAGAGCCAGGGCGATACAACCCGCGACAGTCAGGATTCTCTTAATTGTCTTGTCCCAAGTAGCTACTGGTTCGAGAGTACCAGGTATGTGCCGGCTGCGGTACCGCCCAGGGGATTGCCGTCTTTGTTGGCGCCCCGGATCGCATAGCTGGTGCCGCCCACATTGCTGTACTCGATCTGTCCCTTGGTTCCCACTGCTCCGCCTGCGGTAGTACGGGCAGCCTGCACATCCGCGACACTGCCCGCCTTGGGACCTTCCGGAGCGCCGGTGAAGGGATTGACCGGATAGTTGCCGCCGGTGGGCGAGGTCTGGCTGCTATTGCCGCCAGGGAAATAGGACTTATAGGAGGCGTCGGAGGCGCTTGCCGGATAGGTGCCGGCGGCATCCGTGGCGTAAGCCTCGGCAGCAATCTGAGCAGTGCGCATATTGGCTTTCACCGATGCTTCCCGGGCCTTGTCCTGGGCGCCGATGAAGTTCGGGAGCGCGATTGCTGCCAGAATGCCGATGATAATCACTACTACTAAGAGCTCGATCAGGGTGAAACCCGCCTGCGAGCGAATTTTTCTCTTGTGCAATGCCATAACCAGTTCCTCACGATCCGGCAAACGCGCTGCCGGTAAGTAAAAACAACAAGCGACCTTTCAGGGTAACCAAGTATTGCCCATAAGATTTCAGAAAATAACAAGAGACCAAAGGAAAAAGCCGCCAAGGGCAGGTGCTTGACGACTTTACATTAATTTACAATCTCGGATTTGCTTCCAATAAATACGAGAAGGTCGGATTTTATCGATGCCCTAGACTGCCGAGAGCTCTTTGCCGTGCTTGTGACGATCGTGGGCTACGACTCGGCGGGGCCGGCGCAGATGGTCCATGAAGCGATGATGAGCCAGAGTATCGATTTGCGCTTGAGGAGTCTTGTCCGGGACAGAGAGGACGAACTCGTCATTGTTGCTGAGCTTGGGCTGTTTGTTATAACGACCGACCAGATAAAGGTAACCACCCCTGGTTGCATATACGTAATGGATCATCGATGCCTGCCTTTGATAGATATATGTGCCGCCGGGTTTCCAGATCGAACGAGCCTGATCGAACGAGTTAGATTGACGACGCCCCTACTGTACACCAGCTAATGGTAGGAGCAATACCCATGTTTCAAAGAGAAACATAATATTGTCTGAACAATTGTTCTTAGCGATCTTTGTGAACACCGGTTAAGATTCACTGCTCATGCGGGATCTCGTTGTTTACACGAATAAGGAAAATCAAGTAGAGGAGCGAAAATAAAATCTTTCGCCCTCGCATTATAGGCGCAATATATGCGCCACTGCCCTTTTCCTATTTCTCCCCGGCGATCAGGTCCGCCAGATCGTCTCCCATCACCACCGTTACATAGCTGTCGATGTCGCCCACCGAGGCGTTTACCACCGATCCGACACCGGCGAGATCCGATCTGACCAGGGCTGCATCCTCCGGATTGCCTCGCTGAGCGATGATCTCGGTGCTGGATGAGGCTCTCTTGCCTCTCTCCTTCGAGCCCTTCAGGCGAAGGTTGCGATAGCCCCGGTCGCGAAGATGCTTCATGACCTTGCGAGCCAGCTGCCGGTCAGAGCTCTCGTTGACCAGAGAGATCACCAGGCGGCGGCGCTCGGACTCGACAAAAGAAGAGCCGAGCATCTTGGCCACTATCTTTCGCGTATCGCTTCGATCGACTTCCCAGTCGCCGGTCCCGGAAAAGCGCCCGGGCAGCATGACCAGGGTCTGATTCTCTTTCGGCACAGCCTTCACAAAAGAGACCAAGCTGGCGAGCTTGCCGGGGTCGAGATCAGAAAGCATGAATCGATCGGCGATCTCGAGAAGTTGTGGAATATGAGTCCAGGAAGCCGGTTGCATGGCTTTGTCCAGAACCGCGCGGATGAAGATCTCCTGGCGCTGCACCCTGCCTATATCCCCGAGACTGTCATGGCGGAAGCGAACGAATCCCATGGCCCCTCTGCCATCGAGGAGCTGCGAGCCCGGCTGGAGATCGATATCGAGAGCGGCGGATCGATCTCGATAGCGCATTTTCTTGGGGACATCGACAGTGATACCACCCAGCTCATCGACCAGGTCCACAAGACCCCGGAGATTGAGGACTACATAATGGTTCACCGGCAGCCCCACGAGATCGCTTACAGTCCTGCAGGCCAGCTCCGGGCCTCCCAGAGCGTTGGCGGCGTTGATCTTTTGTATGCCGTGTCCCGGTATGCGAGCCTGGGTATCCCGGGGGATGGAGAGCACCGAAAGAGAGTTGCGATAAGGATCCAAGAGAGCGAGCATGATCGTGTCGGAGCGCCCGGTGAAGGCTTCCAGATCCTTGGTCTTACGCCTGCCGTGTCCGTTATAGACGACATCGGTCCCCAGCATGAGCACTGTCACAGGCTCGGTGAGACCGCCCCAGCGCAGGGCCGGGGGGAGCAATGCCGGGCGCAGGAAGAGGGTCGCTACATAGCCGACAATGATGCCGGTGAGCGCGCACACCACAAAGAGAATTCCCCAGTTGCTTGCTTTCAAGTCAATTGATTCCGGTCCGGTCCTGGCATATTATACGTTTCGTGATTGAAGACCTGACAAGAAATTCACAAAGACGGCTCCCCCGGGAGGGCAGGCTTCTTGCCATCAATTTCGGCGGCATAGGCGACGAGATCCTCTTCCTGCCCACCCTGGACACAATCAGAAATGCCTTGCCCGGCTGGTCTATCACTCTCATGGTCGAGCCCCGCTCGGCATCGGTGGCCCAGGTGACCGACCTGATCGACGAGGTCATCGCTTTCGATATCAAAAAGCGTCCTCTTTTTCCCGGCGATCTCAGAGAAGTCCTCTCACTGATAAGAAGCGGCGGTTTCGACGCCGTAGTCTCTTCCGGCAGCTCGCCACTGGTGAGCATGCTCCTTTTCCTTTCTGGAGTGCCGGTGAGAGTAGGCTACCGGACGGGCGCCCTTTCCACGATACTGCTCACCGATCCGGCCCCCCTCGATCGCGAGCAATACGCCGGTCGTATGTATCACAGCCTGGCCCGGCAACTGGTGAAAAGCTTCGGACTTCCCTGCCAGACCGCAACCATTCCCCGGGCCACTCTCAATCAAGGCTCCCTCGCTTCCATGCAAGATCTCCTCGCCGGCCTCGGTATCGGATCAGCCGGCGAAAGCAAATCCGAAAGCAAATCCAAAACAAGTTCCGGGAACTCCCGAATCATCCTCTTTCACCCGGGCACCAGCCGCCTGGCGGTGGAGAAAGGTATCATCAAGACCTGGCCAGCTTCGTCTTGGGTAGAGCTTGCCGCCATGCTCGAAAGTCTCGCCCGTGAATCTGGAGAAAAGATCACGATTGTTCTGGCCGGCGGTCCGGACGACGCCGAAGCCATCGAGAGGATCACCCGAGAGTCAGGCGACGTATCAGGCAGCCGGTCGAATCACCAGATCGTCTCCGCCTATGGTGGCACCAAAAGTCTCGCGGATCTTGCCGCTCTTATTCATCTCAGCGATCTCATGGTCTGTGTCGACTCGGCGCCCATGCACCTGGCAGTCGCCCTGGGCAAACCCCTGGTGGCCCTTTTCGGCCCCACCAATCCATATCTGCTTCTCCCTGATGATCCCCGATTCAAATTCATCTGGGACAACAAGAACGCCCGGCGAGATATGTTCGACGGGCTCGGCGTCGATATCGCCCCCTCCACCGTTCTCAATACCATCAAAGCCCTTCTTGCCCAGCCGGCTCTTCTTTAAGTCAGGACTTCTTGCTCAGGACTTCTTGCTCAGGTCTTTTTGCTCAGGTATTTTTGCTCGATACCTGGGCGCGCCGCTTGAGCTCGGCTTTGTAATTGGCGCCTTTCTGACCGGGATCGATAGATTCGACCCCGAGCCCCAGGAAATTGTCGTTGAACTCCTCTTTGATCATCAGCTCGAGATTGGCGCCCTGATCGCCAAGAATCGAGAGAAGCGCCTCCACCACTGAGGGATCGAACTGCTTGCCGCTCATTCTCTTGAGCTCGTCCACAGCCCGGTCGTGACCGATGGCCTCACGATAGGGCCGGTCGGTGGTCATGGCGTCATAAGCGTCCGAGACCAGGATGATCCTGGCACCGATGGGAATCTCCTCGCCGGCTATTCCGTCAGGATAACCCGTGCCATCGAAATACTCGTGATGATGCTTGACGTATTTGCGGGCGCGCTTGAAGCCCTGGAGCTCGCCGATTATCTGGGCGCTCTTCAGGGGATGCCTGGCCATAATCTCTTTCTCTTCCGGAGTGAGCTTGTCAGGCTTCCAGAGAATGGACTCCGGAACACCGATTTTGCCGATATCATGGAGGATGCCACCGAGTTCGATATCTCGCAGATGATCGGCATCGAGACCGAGAGTCTTGCCGATCAGGACAGCGATCCGGCTCACCCTGAGACTGTGTCCGGCTGTGTAGTCGCATTTTGCGTCCAGGGCGTCGGCCAGAGCCCGGATCGTCCCCATGGATAGCTGCTCGAGCTCGTTCATGGCCCGCTTGAGCTCGATGACGAGCCAGTCGTTATGCTGCTTGAGGTCATAGGACTCCAGGGCCCGCTTCACCGTCAGCTTGAGCTCGGTGGAGTCCCAGGGCTTGGGAACGTACTTGTATACATGACCTTCGTTGATGGCTCCGATAAGAGCCTCGGCGTCGGTATAGCCGGTCAGTAGAATCTTGATGGCATCAGGGCGAACATCGAGGGATTGCTCCAGGAGCTGAACCCCGGTCATGCCAGGCATTCGCTGGTCGGTAATGATCAAGCTGACCTCGTTTGCGGCGAGAAGCTCGAGCCCATGAGCAGCATTGTCCGCTTCCAGGACCTCGTAGTCTCGTCCCAGGACTCGTTTGAGAAGCCGGAGGTTGGCTACCTCGTCATCGACGACGAGAATGAGATGAGGCTTCGAGCGGGGATACACTGTCTTAATTTCCTTTTAGCGGAATGGTCACCGAGAACTTCGTGCCCTCGCCAGGCTGGCTCGAGACGCTTATCTGGCCGCCGTGCCGCTCGATGATGGAGTGGCAGATTGACAGGCCGAGCCCCGTTCCCTGACCAACAGGCTTGGTGGTGAAGAACGGATCGAAGATTTTACTCTGAATCTCGGGTTTGATGCCAGGCCCATTATCCCGAATCGTCACCGTCACCCGGTCATCCTTACATTCGGTCTTGATTCCCACCCTTCCCTCGGGCATCTCTTCCACAGCCTGACCGGCGTTGGAGAGGAGATTCATCCAGACCTGATTGAGCTGGCCGGGATAGCAGAGCACCGCCGGCAGGTCGCCAAGCTCCCGCTCCACTGGAATCTTGTCCCTCCCGAAGTACTGGGAGAGGATCTTGAGGGTGGACTCGATTCCCTCGTTGATCGAGGCCTCTTTGAGCTCGGCCTCATCGAGACGGCTGAAGCTCTTCAAATTTCGAACGATATGCCGGATTCGGTCCGAGCCTTCATTGAGATCGGCAATGATATTGTCCAGGTCGGTGACAAGAAATTGATACTTCACCTTCTCCTTGAGGTCGTCGAAAGCAGCACGCTGGGATTCGGGAAGCTCTTCCATGGAATCGATGAGCCGTTTCATGTCGTTGACATACTCGCTCAGGTAAGGCAGGTTGCCGTGAACGAAATTGATTGGATTGTTCAGCTCGTGAGCAATCCCCGCTACGAGCCTTCCCAGAGAAGCCATCTTCTCCTGATGAATCAGCTGGGACTGCATGGCCCTCAGCTCGGAGTTCTTGGCGTCCAGATTGAGGTTCTTCTTCTGGAGGTCCTCATTCTTTCTAGAAAGCTCCTCGATGAGAGTCTCCTGCTCCACAGCCACCGCCACCTGGCCAGCCACCGACTTGATCAGCTCGAGCTCGGTCTCTGACCAGTGCCGGCGAGGATCCATTTCAGCAATTATAATCACGCCTTTTGAATCCCCGGCGTAGATCATGGGCTGCACCACCAGGGATCCGTAACCAGCCTTATCGAGAGATCCTTTTACTGGCTCGAAAAAACTATCCTCCGCCGGGCTCGAGTAAACGAAAGTCTCTAGCACGGTGCCATCAGGCAGCTCCTCATAATGAGCTTTCTTCTGAAGCAGATAACCACATATAGTATCATCAAGATTGACCAGGTCGGCCAGCTTGGCCCGCTTGCTTCCGGCATCGACATTGGCTTCTCTGACGACGATATCAGTGCCCCCTTCCGACAGCCTGCAAATAATGGCACAACGAAAAACACCCACTCCCTGAGCAAGCTCCTCCACTGCGGTAGCCAGCATCTCATCGAATTCCAGGGTGCTTCTCAGCGCCGAATTGATGGAATTGATCAAATGCTCTCGCTGGCTCCGGGCTTGCATCTCCGCCACCATCACATTATTCTGCTCGAGCTGCTCTCTGAGACGGTTGGCACCCTGCAAAGCGACATCGGACATGTAGCCGCAAAACCTGGCCCAGATGAAAGAGACGCTCACAAGAAGAAGCGAGCGCCCCAGAATTCGCCCCCATAGCTTGCTCACATATACGGACTCCATGAGATTGTCGCCACTCTGAAAGAGATAAGCCAGAGAGCCGGCATTCTCCACCAGTAAGAGCCCCACATAGCTGACCGAGACCCCCAGAGCAGTGAGATAAGTTCCTTTCTTACCGAACGTATAGCTGGATAGCAGAATCGGCAGCAAATAAAGGACATATAGATCGGACTCCAGACCAGTAGTGAAGCCGACCAGAAGGGTCAGACAAACGATGTCCAGACAGGTGAGAACCGCATTAGCCATATTGAGGTGTTTGCGTTTGTCTACTTTCAGAATACGGATCAGGACCAGAGCCAGGGCTCCATAGAAAATGACCAGCCCGATCACCAGCCCGGTCCAGAAAGTGTCGAAAGCATAAGAGCCGATCAGAGCCAGACAGGCATATATGACAAGGCCGGCTCCGGCAATGGCGAAACGAAGGTAGATAAGCTGCTCGGTCTTGGCAAGAAGCTCCTGGGACGTCTGTATCTTGGCAGGCTTGAGGGCGACTTCCATATAACCGGCTCGAGGTCGTTCGCCAGTAATGGTACTAGGTTTTTGAGATCGATCATGCTCTCTATCAGAAACTCAACCGATATCGGTTGAGTTTCTGGAGGCTTGACACGCCGGAGTTTCTCCGGCAATTCATTCTAAATATACTGGGCTGCTCTTTTATAGACCTCGGCAGCCTCGGCGAAACGGCCCAGGCTCTTGAGTGTGGCACCCCACGCCTCATAGGTGTCCCCGTCATAAGGATCGATCTCGGCAGATTTCTGATACTTCTCCAGGGCAAGCTCGTGCAAGCCGAGAAGCGCAAGGGTCTTACCCCAGCTGAAGAAAAGGGCGCTATCTCCCTCGAAGAGCTCCGATGCCACTCTGAACATCTCATCGGCTTCGGCGAACCTTCCTTTTGAGAGAAAGATCTGCCCGGCCAGGACTCTGGCTGGGCCGTTGTCTGGTCTTTCGTTGATGAGTTCCTGGAGCAGATGAAGGGCCTCATTGGTGCGATTCTGGGCGCGTAGCGCTTTGGAGAGCGCCAGCTTGGCCTCGACATCGTGGGGAAGGACATCGAGCATACGCATAGACTGCTGCATCACGAAATCGAACTGGTGGGCTTCGAGAAGCTTGTCCAGGGCTTCCTTCTGCGGAACTATGCAGAGCGGATCGCGAACGATGGCTTCTCTGTATTCGTGCCGGGCCACTTCGATCTGACCGAGTGCTTCGAGGCTCCGGGAGAGATGCAGATGACCGAGACCGTAGCCGTCATTGATACTCACGCACTGCTTGAATTTCTCCACCGCTGCATCGTGCCTGCCGGCAAGAGCCAGGGCACATCCCCAGCCATCCAGGGCCAGGTAATTTCGAGGATTGCCGGACAGGGACTTCTCGAAACAGAGCTCGGCGGCTGTGCTGCGCCCGGCGCCCAGATGCGAATAGCCCAGCCAGAGCTGTAGATCGGGGTGATGCAGACCCATCTTCTCGACTTTGTTGAGCTTCTCGAAAGCCTGGTCGAAACGCCCGAGCAAGAGTAGATTGACAGCACAATACATGGCCAGATCGACATTGGCATAATTAATCTCGAGCCCTTTCTCGAAGACCTCGGCAGCCCGCTCGTATTCCCCCATGGCCATATTGACCAGACCGAGATTGAGTCGGGCCGGCTCCATGGAGGGATCGACATCGACTGCCTGGAAGAATTTCTCGGCGGCCTCATCGAGCTTGTTCTGCCGAAAAAGATTGGCACCCCAGTCGTTGTAGATAACCGCGCGCTCGGAAGCATTCATAGACTGCGGCGCAAAGTTGATCGCTTCCTGGTAATGCTTCACCGCCTCATCCAGCTTCTGCAGGTGCACCAGTGCCGCAGCCCAGTTGCGGTGCGCCAGAGCGTACTGGCTGTCGATTTCCACAGCCCTGGCGAAATGGGTGAGAGCATCCGAGAATTGTCCCAGGGCGCAGAGCGCGGTGCCGAGACCGTTGTATGCCTCGGCGAGTTTGACGTCGGCATTGATGGCTGCCTGGAAATGATCCACGGCATCCTGGTACTGATCGAGCTGGAAGCTGGAAATACCAGCCTGATAGTGTGCTGCAGCCATCTGCGGAGCGAGCTTGAGAGCCTGGCGAAACTGGCCGAGCGCCCCCCGGTGGCTGCCCATACCTGAAAGAGCGAGACCCCAGTGCAGGTGCCCAACAGCGAAATCGGGCTTGCGCTCGCAGGCATCCCGGAAATGCGGCATGGCCTCTTTCGGGCGGCTCTGCTTGAGCAGGCACAGACCGAGCTGGTAGTAAGCGTCAGCAAAATTGGCGTTCAGTCCCAGGGCATTCTTGAGATGTCTCTCGGATTCGTCGAATCGTCCCATGTTGAAACAGAGAACACCAAGACTGAATTCCACCTCCGGATCATCGCGGACCTGCCGGGCATGGCGGATCAGAACAGAATGAGCCTCCTCCCAGCGATCCTGGGTGACTAGATCTTTGACGAGCTGCATTACTTTGTTCAAGACGATTTCAGGCCCGGGGCTTGCTAGCTAGATATATCACACTATTTGAGGGCGAAGAACACAAACAGTACGATAGCAGACAGCAAGAACTGTGTGAGCCAGAAACAGACGACTACCTGCCACTCGCTCCAGCCCTTCTCTGCCATGACAATCTCGTAGTGATGGTGAATGGGAGCCATGCGAAAGAGCCTCTTGCCCTCGCCGGGAAGTCGGCGGCTCAGTTTGATCCAGAGGACCTTTGCAAGGGGGAGCTTGTCCTGTCCATCGAGCTTTTTGGTGAGCTTGAAATAAACCACCTGGGACATCACCGAGAGGGTCTCGATTACATAGATCAGCGCCAGGGGAACAAACCAGATCGTCAGCCCGCCGGCAAGAACGAGCCCGGCCATGAGCCCGCCGATGAAGAGGCTGCCGGTGTCACCCATGAAGATCCTGGCCGGGTAGCGATTGAAGATCAGGAACCCGCAAAGGGCACCGGCAGCCACTGCGCAGGTTACGGCATACTCGAGGAAGTTGGAGCCGGCATAGCCCTCGCCGATACAGAGGAGCATTACCCCCATTACCGCGAATACCTGGCAACTGGTCCCGGCGGAGAGCCCGTCCATGCCATCGTGGATGTTGATGGCATTGGCAGTGGCAGCCACCACCACAGTGGTGAGAACCACGAAAAGGAAGGCCGGTGGCACAAGCGCACCGATATCGGCAAAAGTGCCGAGCTGGGCGAGCCCGGGAAGGGAAGCGGAAAGCGCCCGGGAGAAAGGAAGAAAAGCAATCTGCTGGCTGCTCATCACCAGGAAGAGACCGAGAAGAAGCCCTATGAATAGCTCGCTTCCCAGTCGCAGATAACCGGATATTCCGATATTGGAACGGGACGAGATTTTGGCATAGTCGTCGATGAAGCCCAGTACGCCGCAGCCGAGCCCTACAGCCAGGGGTAGATAGTGCCACATCTGGGGCTTGAGCCCGAGTATGCCCCAGATGATCTGGGTGAGGACCACAGTTACCAGAGCGAATACCACACCGCCGGTGGTGGGAGTCTTCTGTTTGTAGGCGTGGCTGGCGGGACCGTCTTCACGGAGATACTGTGCGAACTGCTTGGACTTTATCCACTTTATATAGAAAGGATAGATCAGCGAACAGACTATCATCCCCCCCATACAAGCTGAAATCAAAATTAATGCCAAGGGATGGACTAATCCAGGTAGAAACTCGTCACTATTTTACGGCGTTCTTTTGCGTAATTCACCGATTCCAATAGTGTATGGCTTGTGTGATACAGGAAGCAAATAATCTGCTGACATCGATCGATTATCTCGTGGTTACACACCTTGCTGGCATCCGCCAGGGTCATCGAGCGGCGTTCCGGATATTCAGTGATGTTTTTTATACCGATCAGGAGATCCTGCACTTCCCCTGGCTGCTGGCCGATTGTCTGAGGAAGGATGATGCTCAGGCGATCCGGATTGGCGCGCTGGGCGCCCTTGATCACCGCCATATTAGTACCGTTGGCACCACCGCTGGTAAATATCTGGTTGCCCACCAGGACCAGGGCATAGCTGAGCATCTCCACCAGCTGCTGGTGCGTCAGGGGCAGATTTCTTGTGCCGATGACCGCCACTTTGCGCGGTCCGGACTGCTGAATCAAGAGCAGCTCCTGCGCGAGCTCATCGACGGTAGGAATAGTAACGGCAGCGCCAGACTCTGATGGACCCATAGCTTTTCTTGTTGACCCTTTATACAGACGATATATGCATGCCTTTATGCAAACTTAAAGGTTACCTAGAATGATGACTCCGCGAAGTTTTTGAGGCAACGCTGTTTACAAGTTTTAATCAACGTCCCGTCGAAAAGTTAGAGAATGAGTCATGCACCCCCGGCCCTCGAGGCATGAAAGGTCCTTTCCCAGGACCATCACAGCCCTGCCAGGAGCCGCTTGAAATCATAACACGATAAGCAGGGCGCATCGAACTTATATATCTCTATACATCCAGGAGAAATCCCCAGAGGAGTTTGAATGGTCACGGAAGTCCAAATGGAAAAGAATCTGCTGTCAAGGCTCAACGATGCTCAGGTGGAGGCGGTCTGCCAGCGCTGGGGACCTTCCCTGGTGGTCGCCGGGGCGGGCAGCGGCAAGACCACGGTGCTCACCCGGCGCATCGCCTACCTGATGACCGAGCTCAAGCAGGATCCTTATTCCATCCTGGCAGTCACTTTCACAAACAAGGCAGCCCAGGAGATGAAGGGCCGGGTGGAGACCATTGTCGGCAAAGAAACCGGCAGACACCTGACCATCGGAACCTTCCACAGTATCTGCGCCCGGATCCTCAGACGGGAGATCGAGAATTACTCGACACCGGAAGGCTGGCGCTGGAACTCGAACTTCGTCATCTATGACGAGACCGACAGCAACAACATAATGAAAGGTCAGATCAAGAAGCTCGACCTGGACGAAAAGGTCTTCAATCCCAAAGAGATGAAGAATGCAGTCTCCGCCCTCAAGAATGACGGCTACTCTTACGAGCTCTATGCAAGCGAAGCCACCACCTACAGGGAGACCAGGCTGGCCCAGATCTTCAAGGCCTACCAGGCGGAGCTCGCCCACAATAATGCCCTGGACTTCGACGATCTGCTCCTCATCTTCTGCGACCTCCTCAAGAAGAGCCCGGAGGTCAGACAGCGCCTCCGGGACAGATTCGCTCACGTGCTGGTTGACGAGTTCCAGGACACCAATAAAGTCCAGTACGAGATGATCAGGCTTCTGACATTCATGGACCAGACGGAGAGCGCCTGGGAGGAGCGCAGCCTGCTGGTGGTAGGTGATGTCGACCAGTCCATCTATTCCTGGCGCAAAGCCGACTACCGGATCTTTCTGGGCTTCCAGGGCGACTACAAAGGAGCCCGGTTGATCAAGCTCGAAGACAACTACCGCTCCACCTCCACCATCCTCGATATCGCCAACAGCATCATCAAGAACAACACCGAGCGCATCGAGAAGGTCCTCCGCTGCAACAAGGGCCGTGGCGGCAAAGCTCAGTACTACGAGGGCGTGGACGAGATCGACGAGGCTTTCTATGTAGTCGAGGAGCTCAAGAGGCTCAAAGCCCGGGGCCGCAATCTGAACGACTGTGTCATCCTCTATCGCACCAATGCCCAGAGCCGGTCCATAGAGGAGATTCTTATCCGCAACGACATCCCTTACAAAGTCGTAGGCGGCACCAGATTCTACGATCGCCAGGAAATCAAGGATATGGTGGCGTATTTGAAGCTGGTCTTCAACCCCAGGGACGGTGTCGCTTTCAACCGTGTGGTCAACACCCCCAAGCGGGGACTGGGCAAGACCACTCTGGACCGGGTGGCCGACTATGCCGGAAGCCGGGGAATGTCTTCCATCGAAGCAGCCCGGGACGCCCAGTTCATCGGCAACCTCTCGGCACGCGCAGTATCGGCGCTCAAAGAGTTCGCCTACCAGGTCCTGGAGCGCTGGCAGAGCCAGGCGCAGAAGAAAGAGCGCAATGCCGTGTCGGGTCTCATCGAGCTGATTCTTTCCGACACCAGATATGTGGAGATGCTCGAAGAGCAAGCCATATCCAACAAAGACGAGCTCGCCTACGGGCGTATCGAAAACGTCCGGGAATTCCTGGCGGTGGCGAAAGAGTTCGAGGAGATCGCCGACGAGCCCGATCTGGACTCATTCCTCACCCGCATATCGCTTGTGAGCGATCTCGACCAGGTGGAGCTCGAGGACGAAGCCATCAAGCTCATGACCCTGCATTCGGCAAAGGGCCTGGAGTTTCCGGTGGTCTTCATGATCGGTCTCGAGGATGGCCTTTTCCCGCACAGCCGCTCTTTCGACGAGCCCACCGCCATGGAGGAGGAAAGACGTTTGATGTATGTAGGGGTGACCCGGGCCGAAGATCTGCTCTATATTACCCGGGCCCGCAAACGAACCATGCTCAGCCGGGGCGGTCCCAATGCCTCGGGCTTCCAGACCAGTGCCACCATAGCCAGTCGTTTCCTGTCCGAGATCACGCCCGGGCTCCTCACCGGATACTACCCACAGGAAAGAATCGAAAGAGACCGCTCCCACTTCGAAGATTTCGGCTGGTCCTCCGGGGAGGAGGATAGCTATGGAGGCGGGTCCGGCAATCACGAGCGCGGCTACGGCAACAGATACGGAAACAGCTATGGGAACAGCTATAGTAATCAGGGAGGCGGCTTCGAGAGCCGCTACGGCGGCTCCAGCTCCGGAGCCGGTTCAAACTCTTTCCGGCCCTCATCGTCTTCCCGTCCCTCATCGTCTTCCCGTCCCTCATCGCCTTCCAGGCCCTCATCGCCTTCCAGGCCCTCATCGCCCTCCCGGTCCTCATCGCCTTCCCGGCCCGTGCCGCCAGCCCGACCCGGAACGCCCAGGACCCGGCTGGCTATGCGCCCGGGAGATGTCTCGAGCAGCCAGATAAGCTCCGGCTCGAAGCCCGAAAGCCACGAGGCCGAGCCTGCTTTCGAGCGGTTGTCAGTCGGCGACACGGTCCAACACGCCAAGTTCGGCACCGGCAGGGTGGAAGCGGTCCTGGGGCAAGGCTCGAAAGAGCTTTACAACATTGACTTCGGAGAGAGCGGCAAGCGCTTGATGGACCCTCGGTTTGCGAAACTTATAAAGCTGCCGTGAACAAAACGCCGGTTTTCCTTCTTTTGGGTTATTGTTTTCCTTTTCAAGGAGAAGAGCGGTGGCACAAGAAAGAACCTTCGTAGCAATCAAGCCGGACGGCGTTCAGCGTGGTCTGGTCGGTGAGATCGTCTCTCGCTTCGAGAGACGTGGTCTCAAACTTGTCGGTATGAAACTGATGACAGTGACCCGTGAGAAAGCCGAAGAGCACTACGGCGAGCACAAGGGCAAACCATTTTTCGCCGGTCTGGTGGAGTTCATCACCGCCGGTCCGATCGTGGCCATGGTCTGGGAAGGCAAGGACGCCATCAGCCTGGCTCGCAATGTCATAGGCGCCACCGACCCGGCCAAGGCTCAGCCGGGCACCATCCGTGGCGACCTTGCCGTGGAGATCGGGCGCAACGTGGTGCACGGCTCGGACGGCCCGGAAAGCGCCACCCGGGAGATCGGCATCTTCTTCGATGAAAAAGAGCTGGCCGGTAGCTGGAAGCGCAACGTGGACGAGTGGATCTGCGAAAAGGTCTGCACTCCCGCCTGACCCTTCGAGGAAGCTAAAAAGCAACAGGACAGGCCGGACTTTCCGGCCTGTTTTTCTTTCTCAGAGCAGCTCTTCGACTCGCGCCATGACCATGCCCGCCGAAAGGTCTTCCAGACAGGCCCGAGTCCCCAGGGGACAGGTTCTCTCGAAACAGGGCTGGCAATCGAGAGCCAGGGAGACGCTATGGGCCCGGCTGCCGAAAGGACCGTTGCGGCGCCAGGGCGTGCTTCCGAAAACCCCTACTACCAGAGGAATTTCGGTGGCAGCGGCAAGATGGAGAGGACCGGTATCGAGACCCACCACCAGCCGGCTGCGCCTGTAGATTTCGATCAGATCCGACAGGGATGTCTGACCGGTCAGATCGATCACCGGAAATTGCCGATCCCTCTCCCTGAGAGCCCGGACAATCTGCTCATTGGCTTCTCTCTCGGGGGTCCCTCCCACGAGCAGGCTGGTAAGCCCGTATTTTTCTTCGAGCATTAGAGCGAGCTCCACGAAGCGCTCCCCGGGCCAGATCTTGGAGTCCCAGGTGGTACCGGTTATCAGAACTGCCGGCTCGCTCTCGACCCCGGCCAGAAGGGCATCGACTCTGGTGACAGCCTCCTGGCCCGGAGCAGGAAGCGGAAATCTCGTTTCGTCACGGGAATCGGAATGGGCGGCACCGGATTCGACATCAGCCCCGCCGGCGGTTCCACTGAAAACATCGACGGCGAAACGTGCCAGAGCGAGATTGTGTTCGACCACATGCACGGCATCGGCAAAATAGTCGCCAACGTCCAGCCTGTGGGAGTATAGGGCGGATGAGCACTCTCTAGTTCCGGCAAATCCGACCCTGAATCTGGCACCAGAGATGTAACCAGGGACGGCGCTCTTCAAAAGTCCCTGGAGGTCCACAGACATGTCGAATCTTCGCTCTCTCAAATCGGCCGTGAATCGGCCGGTCTGGGCAGCCACCGACCACCACTTCGCCGGGTTCGCGATCTCGGAAAGCCAGGCTCCTTTTGGAAATACGACGATCTCATCGACGGCGGGATTATTTTTCAGAAGCTCCACCCCAGGTGCCTCGACGAGCCAGGTCAACCGAGCTTCCGGAAGCCTGCTCTTAATTAAATGAGCAGCCGGAAGGGAGTGGACTATGTCTCCAAGGGCGCTAAGTCTGATAAACAACAACCGCAAACTGTCCACCTCGGGCAGGAATTTAAGTTACGTTCCTTAACCTTTTAGAGAAATGATACCAGCCATCAAAACTGGTGCGGCACCACGTGTAGGGCGGACCTGGGGCTGGACTTTCAGGGCGATCCTCAGGCCTATGGAAAAGATGCTTGGCACCGAGGGGAAGCACCGCCGAAAGAAAAACTATATCCGATGCATAAATAAAAGATAGCATCCGGGGTACAATTACTGTGCCACCTTGAGTGGTGGTAGGTCGCATACCGAATCCTTATGGACGCAAGGACGCGAAGGTAACAACCAGGCGCCCAGAGCCCATGAACCGGAGCACCGGACAATCGATTCAAACGATGACCTTAGCCGAATGTAGGCTATATCCCATGGAACAAGGAGAGAAACATGGCAGTAAAGAAAACCAAGGCTAAAGCGAAAGCCAAACCGGCCGCTCGTAAGCCCGCTAAAGCCAAGGTAGCCCGCAAGGCGACAGCAGCGAAAAAGCCCGCCCGCAAACTGGCTACAAAAGCTAAAGCTCCGGCAAGAAAGGCTAAAGCCACCAAGGTGAAAGCAGCTCCGAGATCCGCCGCCCGTGGTGGCGACGATTTCCTCAAGTTCAGCGGCAAATTCACCGTTCGCTTGCCCAAGTCCCTCCACCAGGCACTGGTCGAAAGAGCAGAAAAAGAAGGCGTCAGCCTCAACCTCTTCGTCACCAATGCTCTGTCGAGAACAGTGGCAATGCCCTCCAAAAAACGGTAGGCACCACCGAGCAGGAATCCGATATTGCAAAGGGGATGCGCAAGCATCCCCTTTGTCTGTTTATGTCCACAAATTTAACAAAGAAAGCCGGATGTCAGGAGCCTGCGGATTGCCAGCGGGCCTGGCACCAGACCTTCCTTAAGCAGTTATCATACGAGGCTGCCGATTCCTTACCTTTCCCGTCTTTCAAGCAGTCAAGAACCCGGTTAGACTCTCTGCCGGACTTACTACTTATTAGGAACCGCCATATGTCGAACTCTCGAGTCCCGATTCTCAATCTCAGAGCCCAGTATGAAAGCATCGGCGCCGACCTGGAGAAAAGCGTCCTGGACGTGCTTCGCAGCGGCAACTATGTGCTGGGGGAGAATGTCACCAGGCTCGAGCAAGAAGTGGCGGCACTTTCCGGCACTACCCATGGGGTGGGCATCGCCAGCGGCACCGACGCCCTGCTTCTCAGCCTCTGGGCCATCGATATCGCAGCCGGTGACGAAGTAATCACCACACCGTTCACCTTCGCCGCCACCACCGAGGCCATCGCCCTCCGCCAGGCTACTCCGGTCTATGTAGACATCGATCCGGTCACCTTCAATATCGATCCGTCGAAAATCGAGCGAGCGATCACCGAACGCACCCGGGCGATTATTCCGGTACACCTCTACGGTCTACCGTCGGAAATGGGTCCGATCATGGAGATAGCCTCCCGCTACGGGCTCAAAGTGATCGAAGACAATGCCCAGTCCATAGGCGCCACTTATAAAGGTGCCCCCACCGGTAGTTTCGGCGACACAGCCTGTATCAGCTTCTATCCAACCAAGAATCTCGGTGCCATCGGCGACGCCGGCATGATCGTCACCGGCAGTGAGACCATCGACACCAGGCTGCGATCCCTCCGCGCCCACGGTTCGCCCCGCCGTTACTACCACGACGAGCTGGGTATCAACTCCCGTCTCGACGAGATCCAGGCGGCAGCCCTGGTCGCCAAGCTTGCCCACCTGAAGCGATGGAATGCCCGCCGTCAGGAAATTGCCGCCCTCTACGGGCGAATGCTTTCCGGCTGTCCCGGTATCGTGACACCAAACGCCGCGGTCACCGACGCCTTTACACATGTATGGCACCAGTACACTATCCGTGTCCAGACAGGTATCTGCGAACCCGGCCTGGGCAATCCGGCCCGGCAGGCCCTCATGGACGGTCTCAGCGCCCGGGGCGTGGGCTCTATGTGTTATTACCCTCTGCCTCTGCACATGCAAAAACCCTTCGCCTGCGACTACAAATTCGGCGATTTCCCGGAAGCCGAGCGGGCAGCCAGCGAAGTCCTCTCGCTTCCGATGTATCCGGAGCTCGAGGATGCCGAAGTCGAGTACGTAGCACGTTGCGTGCTCGAGGTAATGACCGAATATACGACAACCAGAACCATCGTGAGCCCGGTAGTGAATCCGGTGACCATCTAGGCAGACAATGAGCCGATTAGACAGGGCAGAAAGGGCAATTCACCCCACCGCATCGGTGAGTCCCGACGCCCATCTGGGAAAAGATGTCAGGGTAGGCGCCTTCGCCCTCATCGAGGCAGGAGCGGAAATCGGCGATGACACCATCATCGAGGCCGGTGCCGTGATCTACGAGAACGTATCCATCGGCCCGGGCTCTTTCGTCGGCGCCCAGTGCATCCTGGGGGAGCGCCAGGCGGGCTATCTGGAAAGCGAGCGGGGCGGCGATCCGTACGAGAATCCCCCGCTCCGTCTCGGCAAGAATTCAGTAGTCCGCTCCGGCACGATTATCTATTCGGGTTGCACCATCGGCGTGGCTTTCCAGACCGGGCACCGGGCGATCATCAGGGAAGACAGCATCTTCGGTGACAACTGCAGTTTCGGGACCCTCTCCCAGTGCGATGGCCGGGTACGGATCGGTAACAAGTGCCGTTTCCACAACAATGTATTCATCGCTACATACACCACCTGCGAGGACGATGTCCATTTCTATCCAATGTCCTGCACTGTGGACAGCCTCCACCCGCCGTGCCAGAAAGGCCGCCAGGGGCCCTATCTCGAATCCGGCGTGATCATCGGCGCCAAAGTCCTCCTGCTTCCCAGAGTGCGGCTGGGCCGCAATTCCGTGGTCGCCGGCGCCTCGGTTGTCACTCATGATATCGAGCCCGGTATGGTGGTCGTGGGTGCTCCCGCCCGGGCCATCAAGAAGCGCGAAGAGGTGCGCTGCCACCTCGAAGACCGTCCGGCTTACGAAGTAGCCTTCGACGAGCAGCTCAGATGACCGCGCCGGGCGGTAAAGCCAGGCAAGCTACCATCATTTTTCTCGGCTCTGCCTGCCTGCTCACCATCCTGGCTTACACTCCCGTGCTCTTCGACTTTTTCACCGGCGATGATTTCGTCCACCTGATCTGGCTGAAGGACGCTGTCCGGAATCCGGAGCTCATCGCCCGCAATTTCTGGAGCAACTGGCTGGATGTTCCCACCACCAGGTTCTACCGTCCCCTGATCTCGGTCTTCATGGTCAGCGATTATCTGATCTGGGGCACGAACGGTCTCGGCTTTCACCTCACCAATCTCGTTTTCCACCTGATCTCCACCATCTCTATCTATCTTATCGCCACCAGTCTTTTAAGAACGGTCCGGCGCGCAAACTGCCAGAACAACTGGCAGGAAAACTGGCAGGACACCTGTCCATACGGTTTTTTCGCAGCAGCAATTTTCGGGCTCTATCCTATTCATCCGGAAGCGGTCTCCTGGATAACCGGACGGGTCGACACCATAGTCACCGCCTTTTTTCTTCTCAGTCTTTATTCCTATATAAAGTTCAGGCAGGAGAAGAAAACACCATACTTCATCGGGAGCCTGATCTTCATGATGCTCTCCCTTGCCTCGAAAGAGATGGCAGTGATTCTCCCGCCTCTCTTCGCGCTCCTGGAGCTCGCAGTTTTTCGCAGGCCAGGAAAGCTCCGGAGCGGAATTTTGTACTCGCTTCCTTCCTGGGCATTGCTCGCTGCCTATTTCGTCCTGCGGCGGCTCGCTCTCGGCACTTTCGTCGGCGGCTACGACAACACCCTGGCTGTAAGCGATCCCGGTCATTTCGCCAGAACCTGGATCCACGGTATGAAAATGTTTCTTCTCCCCATCAATCGAGATTTGATCGAGGGCAGTCGAGTCGCAGGCGAGCCCCTTGCCCTGCTCACTCTGCTCTTCGGCATAGCCATCACCATCGTCCTCTGCGGAGCAGCAATCAATGCTCTTCTGGATAAAGGCCTCCGCCCGCTCTTTCTGTTCAATCTGGGATTCATGGCCCTTTCCCTGGCGCCGGTATACAAGGTCTTCGCCATCGCAGGGGATCTCCAGGGCAGCCGTCTGGTCTATCTGGCCAGTGTCGGTCTCGGTCTTCTTTGTGCCATGATCGTCATCAGGATCTCCGAAGATAAGAGATTCGCCATTCTCGAGCTCCTCTTCGCCTCCTCCTTCCTCTGTCTCTGCTTCAATGCGCTCTGGCTGAACAACCAGGTCTGGAGACAGGCCGGTCTCGAATCCAATGCGATCAGGGCATCTCTTTCGTCTATCTATAGAGAGATTCATGGCGATCCCCAGGTACTTATCACCGGCTTGCCGGACAATATCGCCGGCGCCTATGTCTGCCGGAACGCCCTCACCGGAATGACCAGGGCACCACAGCTGGAGCGCGATATCAATAATTGTTTGACAGTATCGAGCGTCGAGCCGGTGATCCCTTTCGGCTATCTCCGGGACTCATTGAAAAGCGCCGGCGATAAGGTTTTGATTTTCGACTGGGACAGCCGGGCAAAACGTCTGGTGCGAATCGAGCTGGAACAAGGTCCGGAGAGCTTTCCGGACAAGCCCTTTTGGCTTAATCCGGAGAAGAGGGAAACGACCTGGCAGGGCAGACCGGCCATCGAGCTTGGCGGTCCCTCCCTGGATCTGCCCGGTTTTCCAATCAGTCTCATCGCCATCGACCTGGTTCTCGAAGAGCCGGCCAAAGAAACGGTGAGGGTCGATCTGCTCTACCGGAGCAAGAGACAGGAGAGATTCTCGGAGGACCGCGCTTTTCATAGCCAGATCGAGCGAGGCGAGAAGAATGCCCGCCTTGTCTTCGCCCCGCGACCGAGCCCGGAGTTCGCTCTGGGTGGGAGGCTCGAAGCCCTGCTTCTCGCCTCCCCCTGCCTGCAGGGAGCCAGAATCGAAAAGATCGAGATTCCCGATGAGACAAGGGCTATTCCGCGTATCTCTTTTCCGGGCTCGGGCTATCTCGGAAGCAAAGGATTCATGCATCTGAGCGCCACCGGAAAGAAATGCATGTCTGTGCAGATCGACGGCAGCAATGTCCCGGGCAGCGCCGCCACCGTCTTCGAGATCGGGCTTCCCAACCGGCTTTTCACCTCCCTCAACGGACCGCGGTCCGAGAGCCGGCTTCTCAAAGAATTGCCGGCGCCGCTTTCCGGCAGCCTGGCGATCGAACGGGAGCTCTTTCCCACCGCCGGAATCTACGAAGGCAGGGCGTTCTGTCTCGATAAATCCGGCAATCGCACCGGTCTTGCCGGGGATCATATAGTGATTGCCGTGGATAATTGATCCCGATGTCCTCGAGAAGTACCGATCTCAAAAAACTTCTACTCGCCTTCCTGCTCGGCACCGGCATAATCGCAGCCTCTGTCGCTACAGTCGCCCTGTCCGGTTTGCAAGCTGAAGAGATCGCGGACTGGCGAGGATTCTATATCTTCTGCCGCAGCCTCGCTCCGGTCCTGGCTGCTTTTTTCCTCTTCTTCCAGACTTTCGCCCTGGTCACAATACTCGGCCGGGGCCTCTATCTAAGAGCCAGACCGCAGAGAGTAGAGAAAGGTCGAGAGAACGCGGATGGCATAAACGAAAATGAAAAACAAGAATAGGATCATTAGCGATAGATCCTGCATTGAAAACGGTGCTTTCTGATTCTGAAGGACATCCGGAGGGAAAAAGGAGAGAGCCAGGGAAGCCAGCCCTGTGCCTATGCAGGCCGACGCGAGGGAAAAAGTCAGAGGCTTGCCGTGACTCGCTTTGAGAATATAGGGAATGAGAATAGGAACCAGATAGAAGATAGTCACCGCCGGCATCAGCCAGGGTGCCAGGGGATCGGCAATCAAAAGCGCCCCTGTCCCCAGACAGGAGAGAACCATCCAGGCTCCCAGGATATCGGCCTCTAGAATCTCTTCCCGGGTCAGCACCCCGGCAGCCAGGGGATCGGCACGCATGGCAAGATTGAGAAAGACCGGGCCGACATGCGTTCCCGCATAAGCAAAGATCATGACCGGAATATAGACCGGCAGTAGCAGAAAGGCGAGAAATCCGCTTCCGGGAAAAACCGGCGGATTCCTGACCAGGGAGACCAGGACGCATACATCGGTGAAAAATGGATAACGAGAATGGTTCGACAAAATCAGACCATCCCGGGCCCAGTCCGAAGTAGGTCTCAGACGCAGAGCCTCTCGAAAGCTCTCGGAAGCCTCCGGGAAACGCCTCAGGCTGATCAGTACATAACCCTTGGTGGCATGACCGTCCAGGGTGGAAGGATCGAGGGCGAGAGCCCTCTCGATGGCATCGAGACTCTCCTCATAGCGCCGACAGCACTTCAGGGCCCAGGCCCGGGCCACCAGCGCCTGGACATTCTCGGGCTCCAGGGCAAGGGCCGCATCCGCATTCTCCAGGGCACTCTCGCCGTGATTCTCGGAAAGGTCGAGAAAAGAGCGCTCCACGAAGCTCGAGGCGAACTGGCTATCGAGATTGATGGCCTGATCGATGGCCCGGCGGCCCTCCCCGGTCTTGCCCGCCAGCCTGAGCACGTGACCGAGCACATAAAAGTTGTATCCGTAATCGGGCTCGAGCGCCACGGCCCGATTGGCAGCCTCGATGGCCTCATCGAAGCGATCCAGACGTTGCAGGCTCAAAGCCAGGAGACGGTAACAGTCGGAGCTGTCGGGATCGAGGCTGATAGCCTCCCGGAGAACCTCGATGGACTTCTCGAACTGTTTGCTCTGGTAAAGTAGGTCAGCCCTGTCATAAGCGCTCATCTGATTGATTCTGATTCCCTGGTTGGTTATTGGCGGGGCGCAGCCTTGACCAGCACACGTCCGGCAGGCAGACGCCGGGTTATGAGCTCGTCATCGAAATAAGCGAGCAGGGCCATGGTGTATTTCCTCGAGACCGAAAGCTCCTGCCTGAAATCGGAAGGGGTAATCACCCGGTTTCGCTGAAAGATCCGCCCCAGGACCCGGTGGGCCTCCAGGATGAAAGCGGGGCTGGCGACAAATTCATAGTTGACCAGATGGGCTTCCTGCCGCTCCTCCATATATTTGAGTGTCTCGGCAAGAAGCGGTTGCGCCAGACCGAGCCTGACAGAAAGCTCTTTCACCTCGATGATGGGAGTCTCGATCAGGAACTCACCCACTTTCGCCGCGGCATCCAGGCAGTCCTGGCTGACCGCACGCCGGGCCGCGCCACCGCCGGGAAGGAGCCCCTCCCTGGTCTGGGTCACTTCCTGCTTTTCCACGAGCACCGAAATCAGATGCTGAAAAACCGGTCGAGCAAGAAGAGGAGCCAGGTCAACCCGGAGCTTCTCCTGGGGGACAGGCGCGTCCGCTGCCGCCACCACCTCTTTGACCCTGGCGGCAAGAATGGTGAGCTCGCCGCTGGCTACCACCAGATCACCCACAACCAGAGCGGCCCCGCTATCGCATAGAGTGTCTATGGTTTGCCTGAGCTTGAAGGAAGAAAGTATGGAGGCGAGCTCGGCAAGGCTGAGGGCTTTCCCGGGAGAGGCGCCGATGAGCTCCATCACCGCTTCCCCGGTCTTGCCCTGCAGAAGGAGAAGAGCGATGGCCATGACCTGCTTGCGGCTCAACCAGCGCGGCCGGGACGTCGAATCGAAGGCCAGGAGAATTTTCCCCCCGGCGATTCCGTAGTCTCCGTAACGGATCACACAGTCGTCCTCGGGCTTGATCACCAGCGGATCGTGCAACTGTACCTGACCGATCGAGAGTCCATCGTTGATCTCGTGCGAGCCATTCTCCGGCGGGCTGCTGTTCCAGGAGAGGAAGCCGCTGCGCTCGGCGGTACCGTGGTAGAAGCGTATGAGCTGGGGCTTGAGCTTGCGGGCACGCCGGTCGCCGGACGAATCGAGCCGGCTCTCGAGTCCGCCGAGATCCCGGAGCGCCACCATCACCGTGGACACCGGTCTCGTGCCCGGGGCGACGATAGCCTGACCACGCTCCACGGGCTTGTGCTCTTTGACGGATAGATTGACTGCCAGCCTCTGCCCGGGGAAAGCGCATTCGAGCTGGCGGTTGAACGTTTCGAGCCCCCGGACCCGGGCCATGATATTCCCGGGCTCGATAGCGACACTGTCGCCAATCCTGATCTCGCCTTCAATCAGGGTTCCGGTCACCACGGCACCATAGCCCGACTTGCTGAAAATCCTGTCGATAGGCAGATAGGGCGGCAGGGGAGTGCCGGCGAGGTCCCGGCGCCGATCCGCCAGGGGGTGCTCCATGAGTCTTGCCACGATGCTGCGCTTGAGCTCGATCATGCCGCGCTGGCTGACATTGTCCACCTCGATCGTATCGAGAACCTTGATACCGAACCGCCCGGCAAGAGCCTCGGCCTCTTCTCTGCCCGCCGCCAGCTGCTCGGGGGCGGCAAGATCGATCTTGGTGACGGCCAGAATGCAGGACTTCACGCCGAGCAGAGAGAGGATCTTCACATGCTGAACGGTCTGGGGCATGGGGCCTTCGTCGGCTGCCACCACCAGTAATGCCAGGTCTATCCCTCCCACACCGGCGAGCATATTCTTCAAGAACTTGCCATGACCCGGAACATCGATAAAGCCCACCACCAGCTCTCCGGCGCCGGTTTCGCTGGCGCTGCCTCCGCCTTCATGACGATTGGTGTCGGTCCGCAGTATTCGAGAAAGAGATTGCGGGAAGGACTGGTCCAGAGAAGCCAGTGACTCCCGGTCCAGGCGAATATGCGCGAAACCGATATCGGTGGTCATCTCGCGCTCTTTCTCTTCTTTGAGACGATCCGGATCGATTCCGGTCAAGGCCCTGAGGAGGCTCGTCTTGCCATGGTCGACATGACCGGCGGTGGCAAGCGTGAAATTGAGAGTCGCCTGAGAAGCAGCTTTTTTCACCGGCATGTCACCTGCTTTTTTTCTCCAGAATCTCGCTCAGGTTCTAGCTGAGAGTTTCCTAACGGCATCGATAACCGGAAACCATTAGAATCTCGTTGTTCCAGCAGCATTATAAGAGGTTTGCTCAGTGCTTCACCAATATATCGACCCGATTCTGGAGATGATCGCGAGCGGCGTCGAAGCCTGGGGCTACTGGGGGATCATCCTGATGATGGCCATCGAATCCGCCAATATTCCCCTGCCCTCGGAGGCGATCATGCCTACCGCAGGAATTCTCGTGCAGCAGGGCAAAATGAATTTTCACTTGGCAGCGCTGGCCGGAGCGGTGGGTTGCGTGGTGGGCTCCATACCTTCCTACTTCCTGGGTATGAAAGGCGGCAGACCCTTTCTGGAGAAATACGGGCGCTGGTTCCTTCTCAAAGCGAAAGATCTGGAGACCGCCGACAAATGGGTCAACAAGTACGGAGACATGACCTTTTTCATCTGCCGCATGCTGCCCGTGGTCCGGACATTCATATCTTTTCCCGCAGGCGTCCTCAAAGCTCATTTTCTGATGTTCTGCATTTTCACCTTTATAGGCTCGTGGATCTGGTGTTACTTTCTCACCTGGGTCGGCGTGCAATTCGGGGCGAACATGGAGATGTTCCGGGGCATCTGGCACAAATTCGATATCGCCATCGTGGTCTTCTGCGTGGCTGGCTTCGGCTACTACCTCTACCACCATCTGAAGCCCGAATAAGAGCGATTGTTCCAGGGAGATTTACTTCTTGTACTGGCGGCGCCTGGTGTTCTTCCTGATCTCCAGAAGCTCGGAGAGGAGCTTGTCTCTCTCGGGACCGTCCCAGCGCTTGAGCCAGGACGCCACCGCCGCCTCGATCATGCCGCTCTTGTCAGGAGAATGCGTGCCATAAAGCTTCTTGAGCTCCAGCCAGATGGACTGGAGAGCCGAGAGCTGGTCCGATGGAAGCTTCACGGTATAAGCGACATATTTGCTCTTCGCCTCAGCGGCTGAAGCCTGCTCTTGCTGGTCTTCTAAATCTTTTTCGCTCATAAAAACCTCGCCCCAATTGTACAGGATCAGCGCATAGCCTGTAATCGCCACCGCTACTGATACCAGAAATCACCGGCGTGGGCGGCCGGTGCTTCATAATGGGAATATTCCCATTTATTTTCCGGCGGATCTGGCTCAAAATCATCACTATGATTCAGGACATCTTACGAGCCATCATCCAGCGCATCTTCCGTGACAAGATTCTCATGGGTCTGGTGATAATTGGCGTTCTGGCGGTTTTCATGACCGGCAAAGAGGGCACCACCGAGCACGGCAAAAAGCTCGACGCCGGGAAAGAAGAGCTAGAGCTAGATATGGCGAACGCCCCGGGCGGCCCGCAGGCATCCGGCCAGCACCAGGGTCAGGATCAATATCAGAACGGGGCTAAAAACAGGGGCCAGAAACAGCTCCATAACCCCGGCCAGAATCAAGGTCAGACCGCAGCAGCCGGACAGGAAGGCGGAAATCAGCCAGAGAGATTGACTCCCGGTCACGCCGCCGATTTCGTCACCTGGTGGATAGGCAATGCTTTCAAGTACGAGCCCGCCGAAGCCCGCAAATGTCACGATGAAGCTTTTGGCTGGATGACGGAAGAAGCCAAGCGAGCCTTCGAGAAGGAGTTCTGGAACGAGGGCATGGCTCAGGGAATCGAGCGAGGCGAAGTGGTGGCGGCTTTCCACCCCTATGCGGTACATGCTCATGCAGTCAACCCGGACGGCTCGGTAGTGGTGATCATGAGAGCCACTATGGTCACTCAGATTAGAGGCGGGCAGGAAGTCAACAGAAACATCCACACAGACTTTCTGGTTACCCAGAACCAGGAAGGTCACCTGAGAATTGCAGCAGTTTACAATCGTCCCGAGCCGCAAGTGCCTGCCTACCAGGCTCACCCTGTGTATCATCAGGCTGTCCGCGAGCAGAATGTGGTATATTAAACTCCTCGCTGGCTCCCGGCCAGTAGAGCTTTACCTGATTACCTTCCTACATTTGCCGAGGTAGCTCAGTTGGTAGAGCAGAGGACTGAAAATCCTTGTGTCGCCGGTTCAATTCCGGCTCTCGGCAAATTTCTACATGAAAATCAATAAACAAGTCGGGCTGAACAAGGGTCTCATAGCAAGCTCCCTCTTTTTGGCAGCCTTCTTGCTTTGCGCGGTTTCGCTCCTGCTCCTGCCCGGTCGGTCGAGTAGCGAGACAGCCGAAGGCCAGTCCAGAGATTTCGTGATCAACCCCTATGTTCAGCTGGGAAACAACCCGTCTTTGCTGGCCAGGGAAAAGCTCGACCTGATCTGGTTCAGCCTCGATCCCGATGGTCCCTGGAAGGTCCGCTACAACAAGAAAGCAATCGAGCCCAGGGAAACCAGGCGGGTGGGTCTTATCGCCGGTCAGCCCTTTTTCAAGCTTGTGGCCACTCTCGATGGGCTTCCGCCTGGCAGCCAGGTCGGCTACGAGGTAGAAAGGAGGGGCCGGACAGTCTACTCCGGTAACGCCACAGCAAGAAAATCCAGGTCTCAAGATTTCAGCTTCGCCGTGTTCGGGGATACAGGCGCAGGCTCGTTCGGCCAGCGTAAAGTCGCCTACCAGTGTTTTCGGAAAAAACCGGATCTACTTGTCATTCCAGGCGATCTGGTCTACGACCGCGGGCGGGTCTCGGAGTTTCTGAGCCGCTTCTTTCCGATCCTGAACAGCTCCAGAGCCGGTTTGAGCACCGGCGCACCACTCATGGCATCGACACTGACCATGGCCGTGCTGGGCAATCATGACGTAGCCAACTGCAATTACCGGGGCACCGATCTAGACCGCTATCCCGATGCACTGGGCTATTTCATCTTTTTCGACCTCCCCCTCAATGGTCCGGTGCGCATCGCCAACTCGCGAAACAGCACCCCGCTCAGCGGTAGTGCCGGCAACCAGCTCGACTTCATCAAGCGCCGCCGGAAGGAATTTTCCGGTCACGGCAAACTACTCCTTCGACTACGGCAATTCGCACTGGCTGATCCTCGACGCCAACAGCTATATGAACTGGAACGACAGCAAGATGCTCGACTATGTCAGAAAGGACTTGAAGAACAGCAAAGCGGCCTGGAAGTTCGTCTCGTTTCATCAACCCTCCTTCAGTGTGGACCGTGTTCATTTCACCGAGCAGAGAATGCGCCTGCTCTGCGACATCTTCGAGAAAGAAGGTGTCACCGCGGTATTCTCCGGTCACGCACACAACTACCAGCGCAGCTATCCTCTCAAGTTCGCTCCGAATATGAATGGGGGCAAAGCGGTCATGAACGCCGATGGCACCGTGGATGGTGAGCTGTCACTCGATCGGAAATTCGACGGTAAAAAAAACTGCCACCCCAGAGGCGTCATCTATATAATCTCGGGTGCGGGCGGAGCAGCGCTCTATGCCAGAGCCGACGCTCCTCCCGAAGCTCAGCGCTTCAACAAGATCTTCAAAGGCGACTGTCATTCATTCACCTATTGCTCGGTCAAAGGGAAACAATTGTGCTTCAAACAGGTTTCCGAGAACGGCGACGAGCTCGATAGTTTCTCCGTCACAATCGATAAGGGATTACAGCCATGAACGACCCTCTCTCAATAATTCCGGTAGTGAGCCAGTATTCTCTCCTGGTGGCAGCCATACTGGTAGCCGCAGGCGGAATCATGGGCTTCGTCAAAGCAGGAAGCCAGGCCTCCCTGATCGCTGGTCTGGCCAGCGGAGCGCTTGCCGCCATCGCCTTCGGCTTGACTTTCATGGACATGAAAATCGGCCTGATCGTGGGTTTCGCGGTCATGCTATCGCTCGAGCTGATCTTCGCCATGCGTCTCAAGAAAACAGGCAAATTCATGCCTTCAGGGGTCATGCTCCTCGTCTGCTCCTTCGTTCAAGTGCTGGTCCTTCTCGGCTTACTGAAGGTATTCCAGGTATTCTGATCGGTCCGATTTCACCACCATATATGATGTCAGATGAAGCAACCGCTTAAATCGCTATCACCTGCCACTCGGATGGCCGCTCTGAAGATCCAGCAGGACAGAGGTTTTCCAGGCAAAAGCCGGGAATCGGGCGGCGCCCGCCCTCTTGACCACCCGGCGGATGAAGCTTATTTTTGCTATACAGTAAGTAAATACGCAAACTCCGGTGGCGCCCATGCAGATTCATAGACCGACTCTCAAACTGATTGCTCTCATCGCCCTGACGACTTTCGCCCTGCCGCCTTCATCGGCAACCACCAGCTATATGAACCGGGGCATCGAGCTTTACAACAGCGGCAATTACGGCAAAGCGAAAGAAGCCTTTATCGAGATCGTCTGCGCCAACCCCCATTACTGGCCGGCCCACTACCAGCTGGCCAATACCTATTTCAAGCTCAACGATAAAACAGCCGCTCAGTTCGAGTACGAATGGTGCCTGAAATTCTGCAAAGACAAGAGAATCAGGAGAAAAATGCGAGGAAGCCATCGCTATTATCACCAACAACCCGGACATGGCACCTTCCCGTGTTTCATTGACCAAGGCCCGGGAGCATCTGGACAGGGAGTTGAGCAAGATCGGGCAGGATCGGCTGAACGAAGCCCGTCAGGCAGCCAAACGAGAAAAAGATCAGATCCTGGCTGAGGGTCAGGCACGCGCGAAAGCAGTCCGAGACAGTATCGACAGCCGGGTGGAGCAAGCAAGACAGAACTCGGACAGCTGGATCTTCACAGGCGGGATTGAGCGCTCAGGGATGATCAGCCGCGAAACTTACAACCAGATCATCCAGGAAGCCAATGAACAGGCTAGTTTTTTCGAGAACGAAGCCAGGAAAGCCGCCGATAACGTCAAGCCGCCGCGACAGGACGACACCACAGAAGGTCTGAGAAGCCAGCTCAGTCAACCAGCTGGTCCTTCAGGAGTGAAATTATCGCCGGAGGGAACCAATCTCTATATAAGGAATTATCAAACAAAGCCATTGACCGGCAAGAGCGGATCGAATCAGCCGAATCAGCCGAATCCTGATCAAAAGGAAAACAAGACCGGGGAGTAATTCTTCTTTTAAACCGAGACCAGAATCAGCCTTCTTTCATTTTTAGAAGACGGGCACGGGCTTCTTTCAAAGTTTGCTCCTGACGGGAGAAGCAGAAACGGATATATTTTCGCCCGGTTCCTTCCTTGTCTCCGAAAAAGCTCGAGCCCGGCACAACTGCGACTCCAATGTCTTTGACGAGATATTTGGTCATGGCGAGGTCGTCGCGATAACCGAAAGAGCTGATGTCGCAGAACGCATAATAGGCGCCCTCAGGCTTGAAGTATGGAATGCCAACCTCATCGAGAATTCCCAGCATCATCTCCCGCCGAGTCTCGTACTCCCGGGCGAGATGCTCATAGAAGCTCGGAGGGAGGCTCACTGCGCAGGCCCCGGCACGCTGAAGGGGGGCTGGGGCTCCGACTGTGAGGAAGTCATGAACTTTTCGGATGGGCAGGGTGAGGTCCTCGTGGGCGATGGCCCAGCCGACACGCCATCCGGTTACGCTATAGGTCTTGGATAAAGAGTTGATGGTTACCGTGAGATTCTCCATACCTGGTAGAGCAGCCATGGCCACGTGCTGGTGACCGTCATAGAGGATATGCTCGTAAATCTCGTCGGTGAAAGCCAGAACACCGAATTTCTGGCAGAGGGCGGCGATGAAGGAAAGCTCTTCCCGGGTGAAGACTTTACCGGTGGGATTGTGCGGCGTATTGATGATGATCGCCCTGGTTTTATCGTTGAAGGCTTTCTTGAGCTCCTCTTCGTTGAACCCCCAGTCAGGCGGATTGAGTTTGACATAGCGGGGTCGGGCGCCGGAGAGGATGGCATCGGGTCCATAGTTCTCGTAAAAGGGCTCGAAGACGATCACTTCTTCGTCAGGATCCACCAGGGCGAGCATGGATGCCACCATGGCTTCTGTCGCGCCGCAGGTTACGGTGATATGACGCTCGGGATCGATATTTATGCCAGGATAGTCGGCGGCTTTGGCGGCGATGGCCTGCCGGAAGCTCCTGTCTCCCCAGGTGATGGCATACTGATTGATGTCGTCGAGAATCGCTTTGAGAGACGCTTCTTTAAGCTCCAGGGGACAGGGGAAGTCAGGAAGCCCCTGGGCGAGATTGACGGCCTTGTGCTGCGCCGCCAGCCTGGACATCTCTCGAATCACCGATTCTTGAAACTGGCTGGCCTTGAATGATGCCGTCTTGGCTAGATGTGTCTGCATGAGTCCCTCTCGAGCTGGGACTCTAGATCATACTAGATACAAAAAGTATGCCGGCAGATAGCAAAGCTATCGCCAAATAGCCGGGAGGGTCCGATCACCGATACCGAGCCGCCGGCGGAACCGCTCCGGGACACCACTACTTTGATGTCGGCCCGGCGTTGCCCGGCTTTGAGCCTGTCATTGACCATCGAGGCGAGACCTTCGGCAGCATCGCTCTCGGCGGCAGCTTTCTTGAATTGCTTCTCGAACTCGCTCTGCATGCCTGCTTGAAGCAGAACAGCCAGATCGTCGGCGCGGGCGCCTTCCTCTCTGACTCTCTTTTCGGGCTTGCTCATGGACTTCTGGTCTCTCGGGGAACTGGATAAATATGCCACAGATTTGTTGCATATTCGTGGAATGTCAAGCTTCATATTAATACTGAAAAACCCCCGTGACTACGGGGCTCATGGGAGAAACACGAGTCCTTCCAGAAAAGTTTAATCAAGGGTGAGGGAGTTTCAAAGGCGGGACATCATGGAGACAAGCTGTCTGAGATAAGCGATGCTGCCATCCTCATTGTCGAGATCGCAGGCACGATCGAGAGCGCTCTGGGCGTCCATGACCTGGCCGTTGATAGCCGCCAGCTTGGCTTTGAGAATCCAGCAAGAGACATGCGATGGATTCATGGAAAGTGCGTGCTCCACCAGCTCCCCTGCCTCGAAGAGTCTGGCTTGACGAGTATAGATCTCGGCGAGCAGGGTGTAAGGCCACTCGAAACTCGGATAACTATCGATGAGAGACTGAAGGGTCTCGATGGCTTCTGCCGTGGATCCAGCGAAACTGGCGCGGCGAGCCTCGTTGTACCCCTGAATGGCCAGGTAGGGCACCGGCTCCCTGGGCAGCCTCGTCCGGATGAGGCGACGAGCGACCTGCCCTTCGGAGCTGTCGGGGCTGATCTCGATGACTTTCTCGAAAGCGTCCCTGGCCTGCTCGCTCCAGCAAAGATTGAGATAGCGCTGACCCAGGCCGAGATATTCCTGGACAGAGAGGTTCTGAGGCAGCTCCCTCTGGGGCAGGGCGAATTTGAATACTGTTTCCGCCGCCCGCACGCAGGCATCGGAAGCGGTTTTCGAAAAACCCTTGAAAGACTCCTCGAAACCGAACCGAATCAGTTTGAGGACGTCGTTCTCTTGCCTGTCTCCATAACTGCGCATCGAGTCCCGCACAGTTTCCCGGGCCGAATCGATCATCGCTCTGGAGAACCGCAGCAGGCTCTCGGAGAAGGAGACGCCATTGTCCAGACCTTCCACCAGCCTGGCGAAAAACTGATAGTCGGAGGGAGTCATCTCGGCAAGAGGTGTTCCGGCAATCTGCTCGCGATCGCAATCGAGACCAATGCGCCCCGAGCGCAGGGCATTGCGGGTCCAGCCCATGATCAGATAGCGGATGGAAAGCTTGAAATATTCAGCTGCCGGAAGCCCTTTCGGAACTTCTCTGGGGGGTGGGTTCAGATTCATGGGACAAAAATATCATACAGCTCGGCTGCCGGGAAATAGTAACGGAGAATCTCCCGGTAATCGCGACCGGCCAGGGCCTGTCCCTGCGCCCCCCACTGGCAGAGACCGACTCCATGACCGGCTCCGGAAAAGCGGACCTCCAGATAGCCCTCTCCACCGCCGCCCCTGGCCTGGACCGGCCCGACCTCATAGCGCGTGCCTGGAATTCGTCCCCAGCCAAGACTCCTTCCGAAAGCCAGCCAGATCTGATAGCCGCTGAGCTCCCTGCGCACCCTGCCATCCGCCTCCACCAGAGAGACCAGAAGGGGACGGCCGCCGCTGCCTTTCTCTTTCACCACCGGTAGTGCGCCATCGAATATCTCTTTAACTTTCCTGACCGGTATCCTGGTGCTGCGAGTCTCGAAGAAGGGAGACTGTTTGCAAAACGAGCAGGGCACCGATCTGAGATAGGCGAGACTGGCGGCACCCTTGCCGAAGATCTCCCGCCCGTTACTGGTGGAGCCGGCACAGGTGGAATGGTAGAAGGCTCGTATCGTCCGTTTCCCGAACCGCAGCCTCTGGCGGAAAACGCTGGCCACCGCATCTTCGGTAACCGGAGTGATCGGCTCGAGACCTTTGTAGGCCTCGTACTCGGTTGTATCATCCACCACCCCGTTGCTGTTGTCGAGACGGCAGAGGGTCAGTACAGCCAGGGCCTTGCGAGCCTCCGCATGAAATGAGATCGGCAGCTCCGATGCCACCACGCTCCTGACATAGTCGACCCGGGGAACCAGATTGACCAGGCTGAGACGGTTCGCTCTCGTGCTCACGATGACACTGCCCGAGTAGCGCCGCACCAGACCGTCCGGGCGCTCGATGGTAATCCCGCGCCCGGAAAGAGCCTTCAGAGCCAGACGCCGTCCGCCGGCCACCGGGATCTGACGGTCTCCGCCCAGAAGGCAGAGCTGCAGGAGCCCGCCTTTCACAGAGATCCTGTAAGAGCCCTCCGCGGGAAGAACCCGCTCGCCGCGGCCGACAAGAGCCATGGATCCGCGAACCTGGACCGAGTCTACAGGCTCGTGAGCACAAAATAGATTGACGGAAACCCGCCCGGATGTCGTGCCCGAGGCAGGGCCCTGACAGAAACAAGAGAAAGAAAGAATGAGAGAGACACAGACAGAGATAAAAAGAAGCTGCATGACTTCAAGGCCAGCTCACGGAAAAGAGCATACGGCGAGCCTGGGGCACGGCAGCATCATGACTGGTTCCGGAAGGGGCATGCAGGCAGAAAGCATGATCCGGCTCCCGGCCGGCTGGCAACGAGCCAGCAGGGAAAAAGCCGACAATGAAAGACTCGAATTTCTTGCCGTGCGCCACCGTACCGGTTTTCACCGCGAGCTTGAGTCGGTCCTCGGGATCCAGCTCTTTCGCCGTTCCTTCCCGGGCGGCCATGATCATGGCATTCTCGAGACGCCGGAAAGTATCTTCTTTGAGGTCGAGCTCGAAAGCTCTGTCGTCCGGACCGGCCGCCACCTCGGCACTCTTCAGGAAGGGGATCCGCCCACGCCGGCCGATCAGGGCCGCAATCCGCATCAATTGCAGCGCTGAAGGCTTGAGACCGGGATCGAGCCCCAGAGCCAGACGCACCGAATCCAGGGGGATCTCTTCGGGGAACGTGAAGGAGCTCTCGGCCATTCCCCTGTCGAGACCGAAAAGCCGGGCATAGTGCAGGATCACCCCGGCACCGACAGTATGGGTGGCCCGGGCGAAAAAAACATTGCAGGAAAAGGCGATAGCCTGCTCGATAGACAGGGGACCGTGACCCCGGGGACATTTGTAGACGTCTCTCTCGGTCCGGAACGAGCCCGTGCATTCTATGGTCTGGTTCGGATTGAAAATGCCTTCCTCGAGAAGTGCAGCGGCGGTAACCAGTTTCATCACCGAGCCCGGCCGGGAGCTGGGGACATTGAGACCGGTAGGAAATCCGATATTACCGGATTTGAGATCGCACCAGAAAAAGGCGGTCCTGGCCTGGGGACTGGCCGAAACCTCTCTGCCTGTCTCCACGGCTCCTCCAAGAGAGAGAAGGCTTTTCAGGAAACGGCGGCGATGGGGATTTTTGGGCGTGTCGTTCATATATAATTCAGAAGAGCAATTTCCGGGCCCCGACCTTTACAGTCCCTTGACCTCTATTTGACCTGGCTGCTCCATAATAGACGGAAGATCACCTACCAGCCAGGCTGACGATGCAGACTTTTTTGCTTAGCTTGACAATGATCGCCTGTATTCTAGCGGCCCTCGCCCTTCCGGGACGGTCGCTCTCGAGAATTTCGCCGGCTGCGGATTTAACAAAAACAAATCAGGCGGCCGCTCCGCTCCTGGCTGACGCCCCGCTCGGCGAAGCAACCGACAAACCCAGCGGATCAAAATCAAGCCCTGAAACAAACACAAGAACAAAAACAGCAGGTCTAGCCGAAATCGCCCGGGCAACCCTTCTCAACCATTTTCTCCCGGACCGCGAGCGTAAGAGCCTTGACGAGCTTGCCGGAGAATACAGGCTAGTCCCGGATTATAAGAAAGCCCGGGGTACTTTCGTGACCTTATCGAAGCAGGGCCGGACAAGAGCCTGCTGGGGCTCGCTGGAACCTCTCCACAGCGACCTGGTTATGGCCACAATCTATGCCACTGAGAACGCCATCAACCGTGAGTATCGTTTTCCTCCTGTCAAAGAAAACGAGATCGATTCGCTCAAGGTCCAGGTGACAGTGGTGGAGTCCACCGAGCCTCTAGCCGGTCTCCGGGATCTCAACCCTTTGCGGGACGGGCTTCTGGTCCGGCGGGGCGGGCGCGGCGGTGTCGTTCTGCCCGGCGAGGCAAGCGACCCGCACTATCAAATGGTGATCGGCAAACTGAAAGCAGGCATCCCCGCAAACGAGCAATGCGAGCTCTATAAACTAACCTCCCATGTCTACAAATAAGATTATCGAAAGTCCCAAGAACACATTCCTATCCTGGGAATTCTTCATTCTCAAGGTAATCCTTTTCGGCATCCTGGCAGTGATGCTGGACAAGCCGGTGGGCTCTATCACGGGACAGATCGCCCTGGAGAAGGAAAGCTCCGGTCTCTACTCTTACAACATCAGGCAGAACAAAGTTTTCGCCGTGGCCAGCGGTCCCCGGGATGGAAATACCATTACCCGGGGCGCCTGGGTGGACGACGACGGCAATTTCAAAATCGAGCAACTGCCCGTGGGCGAATACTCGATCAGGGTCCAGGCGAAGGGTTTCTCCACGGCTTATGTGAACAGCGTCATGATCGAGGACGGCAAGATTGCCGCCATCACCCCTGCGATCAAAATGGCTGCTCTCGAGCCCTATATCTCCATAGCAAGCAATACGAGAGTTTTCACCACCTCGGAAAGACCTCGTTTCTGGGTGAACGCCACCGGCGCCACCGAAGCCACGGTCAAGATCTATAAGAAGAAATTCCAGGACTTCGTTGCCTCCGAGCCTATGAAACAGGCAGGGGTGGAGGTTTCCTCGGATCTCTCCATGTACACCACTTATAACAAGAAGTTCCACAATCCATACTCGGACGAGAGCCCGGTGGTCCAGCGCAAACGAGAGCTCGTCAGCGATTACACCGACTCGGCCCGGGCCGATTTCAAGCTCGACGAGAAATTCGAGCCCGGCGACTATGTGGTGGTGGCAGAGGCGGTGGATGTGAGCGGCAAGAAGCGCACCTCCTCGATCTGGTGGTTCTCGGTCACCGATCTCGGTCTGGTGGTCAAACACAGCCCCGACCAGAGCCTGGTCCGGGCCGTCAACCTGAAAACCCTCAAGCCGGTAGCGGATGTCTCCGTATCGTTGTTCGAGAGAGAAAGCAATAGCGGGCTCACCAGACTGGCAGAGGGCAAGACAGGCCCGGACGGCATCCTCCTGCTCGAAGGGCTGAAGCGCTCCACCTATAACCCTGTGGTGATCGGAAGCATCGGGGGCTTCACCGCCTATGGTGCGGCAGGCTACTGGGAAGGACAGGACCGCCACTACTCGACCTACTTCTACAGCGACCGCCCCGTCTACCGCCTGGGTCAAACGGTCTACTACAAGGCGATCATGCGCGAGCTCGCCGCCTCCGGCTTCAAGCGTCTCGATCCACAAACCGCCATCCAGGTCACCATCGAGGATCCCGACAACACCAGGCTGGTGGAAGAGACTCTCTACATGTCCGGCCACGGAACGGTAAACGGCAAATTCACCATTCCCGAGAACGGCAAGACCGGCGCCTATCAATTGACCCTCAATTACCCGGACGGCGGCACCAGCTATCAGGCTATCGAAGTGGCTCAGTATCGCAAGCCCGAATACAAAGTGGAAATCATTCCCGGGACCACCAGAACCACCGCCGGTAGCAAAGTAAAAGCGAAAGTCAGGGCTACTTATTTCTTCGGCGGTCCCGTGGCCAATGCCAGGGTGAAATATTCGGTATACTCCTCGCCGGACTGGACAAAACGCTACAATCTCGAGCCCCGACCCGAATATTACTCGTTCTATGACAGCTGGAGCGATGAAGGCGAAGACTACGAGTACCAGTACGACTACGGCGGCAGCCTCGTCACGGAAGGATTCGCCCAGACCGGCGAGGCCGGAGAAGCCGAGATCGCGTTCGATACCAGCCCGATAAGCAGTGTGCGCAACTCCCCCTATTTCTATAACGACTACCAGGACAAGAACTACAAAATCGAAGCGGAGGTCACCGATATCTCCCGCCTGACCGTCACCGCCAGCGCCTCCACTCTGGTGACCTCCGGCGACTATGTGGTTTTCGTCAATCCGAGCTCCTGGGTAGTGAAAGTGGGCGAATCCATAGGCGCCGAAGTGCTCGTCCTCGATTATGACGGCAAGCCGGTGGCAAACAAAGCCGTGGATGTCACCCTCTCGCGCTGGCCCTGGGACGCCGCCACCCACGAGCACAGAGACGAACAGATCCTGCTTAGCCAGACCATCAACACAGACGAAAAAGGTCGCGCCCGTCTTACTTTCGCCTCCAGCAAGCAATGGCCTACCGATACCTTCTATATCAGCGCCAGCGTCAAGAACAACAGCGGAGCGATGTCCTGCAGCGGAGACTCGGTCTGGATCGCAAGCGATCGAATCCAGCTCTATCTGGGATCCGAGAAAGCCGAGCGAGAGCCTTTCAAGATCACCCTGGACAAGAAGGTTTATCAACCAGGAGAAACCGCCAGAGCTGTCGTGTCAGGTCCCTTCAAGGGAGACGAAGGCTATACCGCCCTGGTCTCTATCGAAGGCACCCGGATTCACAGTTACAGGACGATCCCGCTGTCCTCCTCCGCCGCTCTGGTGGAGATCCCGATCAAAAGCGAATACGGTCCCAACGTATTTGTGAATGTCTCCATGGTGGCAGGCAAGAAACAGTTCTACAACCAGACCCAGAGCATTCTGGTTTCGCCAGAATGCCATTTCATGAGCATAGCTATCGAATCCGACAAAGAGAAATACAAGCCGGGCGAGACGGTGAGATACAAACTCAAAGCGACAGACAGGGACGGCAAGCCGGTTCCGAACGCCGAGCTCTCTCTGGGCGTGGTGGACGAGAGCATCTACTCCATCCGTGGAGACGCCACCCCGGACATCCAGAAATTCTTCTTCCGCAAACGAGAGAACTGGGTGGTCACCCTGTCCTCTTTCCCCGAGCAATACTCCGGCGGTCCGGACAAGATCGAGCCGAAGCTCAGGAAGAACTTCAAAGACACCGCAGCCTGGCTGCCAGAGCTAGTCACCGACGCCCGGGGCGAAGTAACCGCCAGCGTCCAGCTGCCGGACAACCTGACCACCTGGCGTGCCACCGTCCGCGGCATCACCGCCGGAGTCGATGTCGGCGCCCAGGTCCAGAAAGTGCTGGTCACCCAGGATATCATCGCCCGCCTCGCCCTGCCCAGGTTCTACACCCGGGGCGATGTATCGGAGATCGGCGCGGTGGTGCACAACTACTCCAATCAGAATCAGGAGATCACCCTCACTCTCACCCCCAGCAGCCAGTTCAAATCGAAAGAAGCTCTCGTCAGGAAACTCAACGTCGAGAAAGACAAAGCAGCAAGCTACTCCTGGCCCATCGAGGTAATCGGCACCGGGGACGCCACCGTCCAGCTGAAAGCGGTTGGACAGACTGCCGGTGACTACCTGGAAAGAGCGCTTCCAGTAAGAGCCTTCGGACTTCCCATCGCGAACGTCGACTCCGGGGTCCTCAACCAGGATAGACGATCCTATACGGTGCCCTTCCGGATAACTCCTGATATGGAGAGCCCGAAGCTGAGCCTCAGCCTGTCCGGTTCCACCATCAGCCAGGTGCGCGGCTCCTTCTCCTCTTTGATCGATTATCCCTACGGCTGCACCGAGCAGACCATGAGCCGGCTGATGCCTTCCACCATCGCCATGCAACTCAATAAGAGGCTCGGCATGCCTCTTCCGAAGGAGGATATGACCAGGTTCGACGCTGTCTATCAAAAAGGCTTGGCCAGACTGAAAGAACTCCGCCACGGCGACGGCGGCTGGGGCTGGTGGCAGGACGATCAGACCAACCCCTACCTCACCGCTCTGGTTCTGGAGGGCCTCAAAGAACTCAAAGACTCCGGATATGCCGTGGAAAGCTATCTCATCGACGAGGGCCTGAAAAGGCTCGAAGCCGACAGCAAAGACCTGGCAAAACTCCTGGACGATCCCAAACTCCTCGAGAATTACACCAGCCGCGAGAAGCGCCTGGACCTGGCCAGAGTGGCTTACACCCTGAGCATCTACGGCAAGAAGCCCGACAAGAAAGTGATGGCTTATCTCGAAAGCCGGGTCAAGACCGCTCAACCCGAGTATCTCGCTTATCTGGCCATGATCCAGATGAACACGGGTGCCAGAGACGCCGCCAGGAGCACCGCCGCCATGCTCGCGGCCCTGGCTAACAAGACAGCCAGCACCGAAGACTGGGAGCACACCAAAGAAATGCTGGCCCGCCTGAAAGTAACCGGAGTCACCGATTACACTTACCGTTACACAGGTGTCGAGAGCACGGCTCTCGCACTGAGAGCGGTACTGGCGGTAGAGCCGGACATGAGCGACCGGATCGAAAGGATCAAAACCTGGCTCCTTCTCCATCGATCCAAAGACGGCTGGTCCAACACCAAGACCACCGCAGAGGTCCTGCGAGCCCTCATAGCCGAAGCCCTGGCCTTCCAGTCCGCAGACAGGACCGAGCTCATAGCTCAGATTCTCAAAGGAACGAGCCCCCTCAAGCAACTTGCTTTCAGCCCGAGCGAGCTCTACTCCACCGAGAAAAACATCGATCTGCCCCTGGCTGACCTCTCGTCCGGACTGAAAGTGGATCTGACCACAACCGGCAGGCTCTATTACCGAAGCCTCCTGAGCTATTTCAAGACCCTCAAACCGAATGAGAATCTCGATGCCTACGGAGCTCCCGGTGGACTGAAAGTCCGCCGGAGCTTCTTCAAGCTCGAGACAGCCGGAACCGTCAGCAGTGGCAATCTCAAACTCAAGACGGTGCCTCTCACCGGACCGGTCAAAGCCGGAGAGACTCTGCTCATGAAGGTTTACGTCGAGTCTCCCATGTCCCTGCCCTATGTGATTCTCGAAGCACCGCTACCCAGCGGCGGCGAAGTCGTAGAAAGTCGGGGGCAGGAAGAGAACCTCAGTGGCGAAGACGGGGGCTCGGTGATCGAAGGAGACTGGGGAGCCCCCTGGTGGACCCATCAGGATGTCCTCGACGACCGCATCGTCTTTTTCGGAACAGAGATTCCGCAAGGAAAATCGGAGTTCCACACCCTGGTACGCATGGAGCTTCCCGGCCGATTCCAGCTCAACCCGGTCAAACTGGAAGGCATGTACACAGACCTGATCAAAGGTCACTCCACCCCCCTGGAGCTGTCTGTCACCCCGTGATAGATGATTCAGGAGAATGGCAGACCAGAGAACGAGGTGAAATTATGACCAACAAGCTGCTCACAAATGCCTCCTACTCGATCTGCCTGGTACCTCCGCTGATCTTTCTTGCCTACTACAATGTCCGTCCCTTCGCCGACAGCCTCTGCACGAACTCAGCCAGCATAGCCTCTCTTCGAACCAGCCAGAAACAAAATATCGGTCTGGCGGCCTCTAGAATCAACGGTTTTGTCCTGAAGCCCGGCATGAGCTTTTCTTTCAACAACACAGTCGGACCGCGCGTAAACGACCGGGGTTTCGTGGCAGCCGCCAGCTACGAAGGCACAGGAACAGGACGGACTGTCGGTGGCGGCATCTGCCTGGTCTCCTCGCTCCTCTACAAATCAGCGCTGGAAGCCGGTCTCTCAGTAGTGGAAAGAAAAAACCACTCGCGTCCCATCGGCTCTGTCGAGCCCGGCTATGACGCCACTGTCGCCTATCCGAGATACGACCTGAAGATCGCCAATCCCACAGACGAGCCGGTTAAATTTGACCTTACATCTACAGGCAACGAGATTAGAGTAGAGATCAGAGGTCGAAGAAAGGCAGGAGACATACACCTTAGCAGGCGATTCGCTCGAAGCTCGGATACGCTCTCAGTGGTCGTCGAAAGGACTCAGGACGGTCGCCTCACGCGCATCTCCTCTGACCGCTACAAGCTCCGCTAGCTCTCGGAAAGGTCTCCGCAGCGCGCTACCTCTACTACCAGCGGTGTCACATATTCTCTTATCGCGCGTGCGGAGATCACACCGTAACGCCTACAATGATCCAGCAAAGCTCCAGGTCTCCAGAACTTACGATCCGTCCAGAGCCAGAAAAGACCGAGATAGCCCTGAAGATACTTACGGCTGATCCCCTTATAAATGTCCCTGATAAATGAATCGAATCGATCCATCAATCTCTGGAACTCTACTGTGCTGGACTCACCAGACCTCCCAAAATCCTGCGGTGCCGGCACGTACTCGAAGACATCGCCCGAAATACGCCTGACTACACCGTCAAGCTCCAGCATAGCAAGGGATGCAGAGAGCTTACCGGCATCTAGCCCGCTCTTCATAGCAAGTGAGTCGAAACTCATCGGCCCGCCCTTGAGCAGACCGCAAATCATCATCTCATTACCAAATATGACTGAAACCCTCGAATCTGGAGATCGCTCCTCTTCCTGAGATACATCCTGCTCCTGCCGTCCTTCAATCTCCTCCTGCTCGGCTATCGGATGCCTGCGGGCCGGAGTCTCGCGGCTCCGCCTCGCGAACACAGCTCTAAAGCGGGAAGAAGATACGAACATAGATTTACCAGCCATCGAGCTGCTTGCAACCATGCTCAGCTTTTTCAAGAGTACATAGGCACTGGAATAGGCCATTCCGGACAGCCTCTTCAAAACAGCCGCACTGAGGGCACCACCGCGCTCAAGAATCCACATAGCCAGAAGCCAGGGACGAACGCTTCTGATTCGCTCGAAGAATGTACCTGCGGTAAACCAGGTACGCTTCCCACAGCACAGGCAATCGATAACCCGGCTTCCAGGAGCCCTGCTAGTCGCAGAGGAGTCGCAGTGACGGCATAGAGCGTCACCGTCTATCAGACAGCTGTAAAGTCCCTCGACACAGTCATCCTCGGAAGGAAACCGCTCCTCGAATTCCTCGAACAAAGCCAGAATAGGGGCATCTTCCACAAGAACTTCCTCTTACCCTGCCATTAAAACGAAGCCAAGGGAAAAAAAGTTCAAATTCGAGCGATAAGAGGAGCTATTTAAAAACTCAACCGATATCGGTTGACTTCCAATGCCCGTTATCTAACCTGAAGAGTCCCCGGATTTCTCCTCAGCTGAACTCTCAGGTTCAAGGGGAAGCTGGATAGCCTTGTGGGTGCCTCCTTTTGAGACAATTTCAGGATCATGTTCAGGCTTTTTACGCGGATCCGAGGGCAGCTTGCTGGCGGCAAACAAGACCATTGAAGCCACGAATCCAATTACAATCAGCACCCAGATTCTGATCTGCGAATCCACAATCTTTCCGGTCTCGAGAAGCTGATTCGTGAGAATGGCAACAGATACCATCAGTGATGGCACAAGCATGATCCCCTCGAGATTCCTGGACTCTCTTTCACTGAGCGGAGTTGCCAGGAAGGACATGAGCACGCAGGCTATGAGGGACGAGAGGAGAAGGGCGGCGGACGGCTCCGCATGCAAGAAGAAATTGGCAGAAACAGGGCCGACCACTGCTGCCGTTACCGTCAGAAGGCACGACACAAGGCGGCTTCCCGATCGGACAAGCAGGATGCTAAGAACGATAGCCAGGAAAAATCCGCCGTACAGAGCAGCGCTCGTATACGCGTGCATCACGTTGATTCCAGTCATATTCGTATTGAACTCGAAAGTAAAAGACTGAAGGAGTACCCGACCTCCCCAGAAAAGTCCGGCAAGAGCTGCCGCGTGAGGGGAGGCAGCGACGATGGTCGTGCTGGCCAGGACCATGAGTCCAATCATTCCAAACTGACGACTGACAACAAGAGTAACGATTCCAATGAAGAGCAATTGCTTGACGGCCCTTAGCACTGGCGTATCCTGACCAGTATCGAGGGCTTCAAGCACATAAGTAAGAAAGAAGCCTGCACCTGCTACCAATGCCAGGGTTGTAACCTCCATGGCCACGAAGACCTTGGTTACCATTATCAAGAGAAGTAGCCCACCGATGGCGGAGAAGGTGAGACGTTTGACATAGAGCTTGTCTTCTTTCAGGAAAGGACCCTGGAACCAGCGGACGACAACGGCTACCAGAAGAGCACCGAGAATTACTTGCTGGTGGAGGTGGAGCCAATTGGCCGTATCGGCTGTCCTGGTCCAATATGCGCCGGTCAGCCAGAGAAAAGCTGGTAGTACGTCTTCCAGAGTCGGCTCTTTTTCCAGGGCAATGACATCTATGGTCTTGGACAGAATCAAACCGACCATCAGGCCTGCCCAGGGAAGCTTGTAGCCTTCTCCAGGAAGGAGCAGAGTAGCAACCAGAGCCAGGGCGAGAAGCAACAGGGAGCGCAGGTAGGCTGTCATGCCCGAATGGCTGAGAAGAGTGGGCACGAAAAAGCCGCAGGCGAAGCATAGTACTATCTGTCCGACTTCGATATTCACAACCCAGAGCGTGAGAATCGCCAGTAACGCCGGGACCATGAAGGCAGAATGGATTTTGAGGGCAGGCGCAAGAGCGCTTGTGGAAAGACGTTCCCAGTCCCTGTCCCTGATGAAGCGCCAGAGGAAAACTACCGAAATGAGGCAGAACGCGAGAATCACCAGGGTCGTGGAAAGCGTCACCATCAGGCAGGTCACCCACACATGCTAAACTGCATGAAACTAACATATCGTGTCCATTTTTGTCTCTGGAAATCGTGGGGAAAACAGAGGGCTAAATTCTTGTTAGATTAGGGGTATGAGAGTCCTTTACACATTACTTCTGGCGGTGGTGCTAGGCGTGGTGCTCACCGGCATCTACCAGACCCATTTCGAAGCCGATCCGAAGAAGTCCGCCGCCGAGTTTCTCGAAAGTGCCAGCAGCGGGGATTACAAGAAGACAGTCGAGCTTTTTGGCGGAAATGCCTGCCAGTGCCCGAAGAAAGGTGGCTGGGTCTCTTATCTGGTCTATGCATCCTCGGAAGAGCCGAATCTGGCTTTTCTGATTGGTAAACCCTTCAGCTACAGGATTGAGCGAGCCACACGCCTGTCCAGGAGCGTGGAGGCCGGTAGCGGCACCCTCCCCTGGGAGCAGCCCCAGGACGTTATTGTCGATGTGGTGGTAGATTTCAACAGAGGATACCAGCCTTATTTTCTGCCTCTTGCAATGGCTTACGGCAAAGAGATGAGCGAAGCGGAATTGGCAACCTTCCTCAAGGACCCGGATACCGATTCCTGGAAGGGATTTACTCTGCGCCTTAGGACATCTCTCGAGAAAGGCGCCCTCGAAAGACCCGAGGAAAGCAAGGGCATCGAATATAAACCGAAGGATAACGCCGATCCTGCCCCTACTGGCGTCGAGGACGAGTATGATGACAGCTATGTTTATGCCAGCGTTGACAGGGCGATTCGTCAGGCTCTCGGGAAAGAGGCTTCCGCTTTCTTGCATCCTCGAGACCCCGGGCGAGTCCTGCGCCCTGACGGCAAAGCCGTCTCGCAGACAGAGCTCGAGAAGCTCCTTCCCCGGCTGCAATCCGCTCGCCTGCGGCTCCACGTTGTTCGGAGAGGCCAGCTCAAGGAGTGGACAATCTATCACTTCGCCCTGATGGACCCGGTCCTTGCCGGAGAGAACGGATTCAGCCTGGTGCTCAAGGACTATCGGCCGAGGATCAGGAAAGAGAAATGGAATGTCGGCGGTTGACCGTGCCATTACCGGCAGTATCAGCGGTTGAAGATCGCCGGAACAGCAGCGGCAAGAATCCAGATCGAGGGGTCCATAAATAGCGCCCGGCTTGCCCGCCGCAATGTCAAGCAGCCTGCAATCGCCTGGAGTCGCTTGTCAGCAGGAGCCGGGACTGGAATCCGCCCAAATATTCACGCTTAATTAGGGATTGGCAGCAATATCGCCCGAACCGGTTATCATGGTTCGACATCAAAACTAATACAGGTTGTTGCGTGACTGTGGCAACGAGGTCGGACACTTTCATCTGGAATCGCGAGGCGGAGTGCCTCGCCGGCAAAGAGCTGGAGACTCTGCAGCTCGAGCGTCTGAAACGCATAGTCGAGCGCCTCTATGACAAGGTTCCTCTCTTCCGGGAACGCTGCCTGGAGGCGGGGGTTCAACCGGGCTCCTTGAAGAGCCTCGGGGATCTGGCCGGTTTTCCTTTCATGACCAAGTCGGATCTCAGGCAAACCTATCCCTTCGGGCTTTTCGCCGAGCCTTTGAGCAGGGTCAGACGTCTGCACGCCTCCTCGGGGACGAAGGGAAAACCGACGGTGGTCGGCTATACGGACAACGATCTGGCAACCTGGAAGGAAGCCTGCGCGCGTTCCCTGGCTTGCGCCGGCGCCCGGCCCGGCAATATCATCCACAACGCATACGGCTATGGTCTTTTCACCGGCGGTCTGGGTATGCATTATGGTGCCGAGAATTTCGGCGCCACCGTGGTTCCGGCGTCCGGCGGTAGAACTCAGCAGCAAATCTTGCTTCTTCAAGATTTCCAGTCCCGCATTCTTCTCTCCACCCCCTCGTATGCGCTGAATATCGCTTACACCATGAGCGACCTCGGCATTGCCAGAGACACCATCAAGCTCGAGATCGGGATATTCGGCGCCGAGCCATGGACCGAAGAACTTCGCGCGCAGATCGAGAACGATCTGAAAATCCAGGCCCTGGACATTTACGGTTTGAGCGAAGTCATGGGTCCGGGGGTTTCGATGGAATGCCTGGAAGGTCGCAACGGTCTGCACATCTGGGAAGATCTTTTCCTGCCTGAGATTATCGATCCGGGCAGCGGAGCACCTCTGCCGGAGGGCGAGGAAGGCGAGCTCGTCTTCACCAGCCTGGAGAAGGAAGCGATTCCGGTGGTCCGTTATCGAACCGGCGACATCTCCAGACTCTTCCGCGATCCCTGTCCCTGCGGGCGGACCATGGTTCGCATGCAGCGGGTGAAGGCAAGGCTGGACGACATGCTGATCATCCGGGGAGTGAACCTCTATCCTTCCGAGATCGAGAAAGTACTTCTCCAGATCGATAATCTGACCCCTCACTATCAGCTGGTGGTGGAAAGAGCCCGTGCCCTCGACATTCTCAAAGTACAGGTGGAGGTCACCGAGGAGATGGTTCAAAAGTGGGGTCGATTCGATGACGGGCAGCTCGAGTTCGGACAGCTGGTCCGGCAGATCAAGGGAGTCTTGAAAGATAGCCTCGGTCTCACCGCCGATGTCGAGCTGATGAAGCCGAGAACCATTCCCCGAAGCGAGGGCAAAGCAGTACGTGTACTCGACCGTCGCAACGAGAGCAGAGAGACCAGCCAGGAGAAAAAATGAAAACAGGGATTAGCGTAGGACAGACAGCCGAGCTGGAAGTCGAAATCACCCCCGATATGACCGCGGCTTTCGAAGGGATCACCGTCCACGACCTCTACTCGACCTCCTGCCTGGTCCATCATATGGAGTTCGCCGCCCGCAAGCTCATCCTCGACTACCTCGAGCCCCACGAGGAGGGTATGGGCTGTCATGTCCAGGTTTCTCACCTGGCCCCGACCCGGCCCGGAATGCTGGTCAAATTGAGAGCCACCATAACCGATATCAGAGACAACAAGATCCACGCTGAAGTCGAAGCCAGCAATATTCGCGGAAAGATCGCCCGCGGTGAAGTCACCCAGGCGATCATCGAGAAGGAATGGCTGGAGAAGCGGATGAAAGAGTTGAGCATCGTTCAGAACATATCTGGCGAGTTTTCCCAGGGACAGCATGCCGAACAGACGGTCTGATTATGTATATCTTGACGGACCGGACGGACAGACAAGACAGATAGACCAGAAAGGAGCCGAAGATGGCGCAATCCGTAGCACATGAACCACAGCTCAACGGCGCGACCCCGGAGTCTCTGGGCTTCAAGCGAATAATCTACGAGAAGAAAGGCTATATCGCCACCATCACCATCAACCGTCCCGATGTTCTCAACTGTTTCGATATGCTCACCCTGAAGGAGCTTGCCGACGCCTATCAGGACGTCAGTCGGGATGACGAGATCTCGGTCCTGGTGATCACCGGCGCCGGAGACAGAGCGTTTTGCACCGGAGCCGACCTGAAAGAGCAGGAGGAGCAGATTCTCAGCAAGCCCAACAATTATTACAAATGGATGTATCAGTTCATCGAGATGCATGACCGCCTGCGTAACATCGGCAAACCCACCATAGCCAGGTTGAACGGTATGGTGGTGGGGGGCGGCAACGAGCTCAATATGGCCTGTGACCTGGCTGTGGCTGCTGATCATGTCACTATCAAACAGGTCGGTGCCGCCCGGGGCTCAGTGGCCGCCGGGGGAGCCACTCAGTGGCTGCCGCTCATGGTGGGAGACCGGCGGGCGCGAGAGATCCTTTTGCTTTGCGAGAATATCGACGCATACACGGCACTCGACTGGGGGCTGGTCAATCAGGTAGTGCCATATTCGATGCTCGATCAGGCTGTGGATGAGCTGGCAGCCAAGCTACGCAACAAGCTCCCCGAGTGCACTCGTTATACGAAACAACAGCTCAATTTCTGGCGGGATTTCTCCTGGAGCATGACTATCGGTCACGCCCGGGACTGGCTCACCCTGCATGCCGGTCACTACGAGACCGCCCAGGGTCTCAGGGCCTTCCGCAAGAAGACCGAGCTCGATTATGCCGAGATCCATGCTCGCTCGGTAAAACAAGCTCCGGCACTGAACCAGGCAGCCTCGACCAGCAGCTGTCCGGCGTGTCAGTCCGAGATGCCCGAAAAGTTCATGTACTGCGGAAGTTGTGGAGCCAAGTTGGCTGGTTAGCCAGGAAAACCAGGAGAATAAGATGAACAAGACCACCTACAGAAATATCCTCACCGAACAGGACGGACCTCTGGGCATCGTCACCCTGCACCGCCCGAAAGTGCTCAATGCCCTCAGCCATGAGCTCATGGAGGAGCTGGTCAATGCTCTCGAAGAGTTCGACAATGAGGACGAGGTCAGAGTAATCATCCTTACCGGCTCCGAGCGCGCTTTTGCTGCCGGGGCAGACATCTCTGAGATGTCCGAGGAAACCACTATCGGTATCATGCTCAAAGACCGGTTTTCCACCTGGGACCGCATCAGGAATATCAAGAAACCCATCGTCGCTGCGGTGAGCGGCTATGCTCTGGGCGGCGGCTGCGAGCTCATGATGAACTGTGACATCATCATCGCCTCCGAAACAGCCCAGCTCGGCCAGCCCGAGATCAATATCGGTGTCATCCCCGGTGCCGGCGGCACCCAGCGTCTCACCCGGGTCCTGGGCAAGCATAAAGCCATGGAGATGATCCTTACCGGCCGACCCATGACTGCAAGAGAAGCCCTTGAGCACGGACTGGTGAACAAAGTGGTGCCGGTGGAAGTCTATCTCGAAGAAGCAAAAGCCATGGCCCGGGAAATCGCCAAGAAGTCGCCGGTTGCCACCCGCCTGGCCAAGGAAGCGATTCTGAAGGTCTTCGATACCTCCATCTCGGATGGTCTCGCTTTCGAGCGAAAGAACTTCTATATGCTTTTCTCGTCCGAAGACCAGAAAGAAGGGATGAAAGCCTTTCTGGAGAAGCGACAACCGAGCTTCTCGGGGAAGTAGACGGGAAGGAGCTTTCGAAAGAATTTTTTGAGGAGAATAAGCGATGAACGAAGAAAACATCCTGTTGACCGAGAAGAAAGGCAAAGTAGGGATAATCACCCTGAATCGTCCCGACAAGCTCAATGCCTTCAACGACGAGCTCACATTCAGATTGCAGGACGCCCTGAAAGAGATGGAGAAAGACAGCGGCGTTCGCTGCCTGGTGCTCACCGGCGCCGGACGCGGCTTCTGCTCGGGTCAGGATCTCCAGAGCCGGAGCGTCTCCCAGGAGATGGGCGAGCGCCCCAGTCTCGGTGACTCGATCAGAAGAAGATACAATCCGATCATCATCCGCCTGAGACGCATTGAAAAACCGGTGATTGCCGCCGTCAACGGTGTTGCCGCCGGCGCCGGGGCCAGCCTGGCTTTTGCCTGCGATTTCAGGATCGTCTCGCAGAAAGCTTCCTTCATTCAGTCTTTCACCCGGGTGGGCCTGGTTCCCGATTCGGGCTCGACGTTCCTCCTTCCCCGCCTGATTGGCGCCACCAGGGCCTTCGAGCTCATGCTCACCGCCGACAAGCTCTCGGCGGACGACGCTCTGGCTCTCAATCTGGTCAATGAAGTGGTGCCCGAGGATTCGGTCATGGAAAAAGCGATGACCCTGGCAGAAAGACTTGCCAGCGGACCGACCAAGGCTTTCGGTCTGACCAAGAGAGCTTTCAACAAAGCTCTCTTCGACGACCTCGAAGAGCTGCTCGAATACGAGGCCTGCCTCCAGGAGATTGCCGGCCGCTCGGACGACTTCCAGGAAGGGGTCAAAGCTTTCGTAGAAAAGCGTGAGCCCGCCTATACGGGCGCCTGAATTCTAACGAGATTTCTAGAGACGAGATTTCTAGAAGCCAGATCTCTAGAAGCGAGATCTCTAGAAGCCAGAGTCGCTGTCATTCACAGGCGGTCCGGGAGATTCGCCCGCTTCGGCACCTGAATTGGCACCTGAATCGCCGCCAGGCGCACCGCCGCCATTACCCCCGGTATCATAACCGCCACCACCGTCATAGCCGGCTGGTCCGCCCTGGACCTCGAGCTGCTTGCGCATATATGGCGAAGGTTGAGCGATTTCGGGAGCAGTCTCGTTCGGTCTCAGGCTGTGCTCGATCCCGGTGATCCGGTCACGAACCTGCTGTATCCTGGGGTCCCTGGAATCGGGCGGCATCAGGCGAGCGAACTCCTTGTAATATTTCACCGCGGACGAGAAATGTTTCTCTGCCTCGAAGAGCATGCCAAGCTGCAGCCAGACTTCCGGATTCTCTTTGTTGTAATCGAGAGAGCGGAACCAGTTGTCGATCGCCCCCTGGTGATCGCCGATGCCCAGGCGGCAAACACCGATATCATGATAAATCCTGTCCAGGGGCTCGCCCTTCAAAATAGACTCGCTATGAAGAATCGCCTGAAACTGGTGAATGGCATCCGCCCAGCGTTTCATCTTCATCAGGCATTCGGCGTATTTCATCCAGCAGTCGGTCCAGGTCCAGGGAATCTTACCGAGAGCCCGTTTGTAATGAGTGGCGGCGACGGCGTACTGGCCCTCGGCATCGGACATGAGACCTCTAAGATAAGAGCAGCGCTCAGAGGAAGCCCTGTTCATCATCGCCGAGGAGATACACTTGCGGGCCTCCACGAAATCATGATTACGGATATTGATCTCGGCCATCGCCACCCAGGCATCGGGAAGCGGCTCCACCGACTGCTGCACGGCTTTCTGCAAAGATAAAATCGCTTTCTTGTCCTGGAGGGTGATCATATAACAGATGCCGAGCCAGTAGTGGGACTGGGGGTGGTAGCCGTTACGCGCGAAATAGACAGCCTGCGAGAAAGCATCTATGGCCCCGTCGAAGTCCTTGCGCTTCATCTTGGACAGCCCTTCTTCGAAATGGCTGTCGGCTGCCGATTCGGTGTGCTTGCCCTTGCGCCCGAACTTGGCATGGGCGCTTATTCCGGGGCATTCGGAAGGCACCTCCCAGAATGGCATAGCAGAAAGAAATGAGGCAAAGAGAAAGGAGACAAAAGGAAGCGGCAACAGTACCGACGCTCCCGATCTAAATCTTCCGAAAATCAATCTATTGAAAATCATTGCTCTCGCTTCTAACTGCTTTCCAGCATAGCAAGAAATTCATTTTCATCCAGAACCGCGACCCCCAGGCTCCGGGCCTTCTCGAGCTTGGACCCGGCTTTCTCCCCGGCTACGACATAGTCGGTCTTCCTGGACACAGAGGAGGAAGCTTTCCCGCCTCTCGCCTTGATGGCGTCCTCGGCTTCCTTTCGCTCCATGCCTGCCAGGGTTCCGGTTATCACAAAAGTCTTGCCGGCGAAAGTCTGGGGGAGATCCGAGCCTTCCAGCTCGCTCTCGTCCTTCTCGGTAGCCACGCCCACGGCCTTCAGGTCTTCGATCAGCTCGCGATTGTGCTGGTCCTGGAAAAACTCCACCACCGCTTCCGATATGGTCGGGCCGATACCATCGATAACAGCCATATCCTCGCTTCGGGCAGCAGCCAGCTCATCGATGCTGGCATATCGGCCCGCCAGGAGCTCAGCTCCCATTGTCCCCACATGCCTGATGCCCAGAGCATAGATCAGACGTTTGAGACCCCGCGTCCTGGATGCCTCCAGCTGGCTCAAGACATTCTTCGCCGACTTCTCGCCCATTCGCTCCAGACCGGTCAGGCTCTCCAGGCTGAGGCGGTAGAAATCGGAAGGTCTCTCCACAAGCCCGGCCTTCACCAGCTGCTCAACCAGTACTTCGCCGACTCCTTCTATGTCCATGGCGTCACGGCTCACCCAGTGCTTGAGACGCCGCTCGATCTGGCTGCGGCAGCCATAAGTGTTCGGGCAGCGAACCACCACCTCTTCCCCGAATCGAACCAGAGCCGTGGCACAAACCGGACAGTGCTCGGGATAGACGAAAGGCTGGCTTCCTTCCGGGCGGGCTTTGAGAACGACGCTCACCACCTCGGGAATAATCTCTCCGGCTTTGCGCACCACGACGGTATCGCCGGGCCGGGCGTCGAGCCGGGCGATCTGGCTGGCATTGTGGAGACTGGCCCGCTTCACCGTGGTCCCGGCCAGTTTCACGGGCTCGAGATTGGCTACGGGTGTCACCGCGCCGGTTCGTCCGACATCGAAAGTAATCTCGAGAAGAACTGTCTCCGCCTCCTCGGGCGGATATTTGAAAGCAACTGCCCAGCGCGGGCTGTGCGATGTGGCTCCCAGGACGTTCCAGAGACGCCGGTCATCAAGCTTGACCACCACACCGTCGGTCTGATAGTCGAGACCGTGCCGGCGCTCATCGAAATCGCGGCAGTAGTCTTTGACAGCCTCGATCCCGCCCACCCGGCGCCAGTTGGGCTCTACTGAAAAACCGAAGGCCTCGAGAATCGCCATATTCTCGTGCTGCGTGCCGGGCTGGGCAAGGCGATCGTCGGTGACATAAACGAGATAAGTGAATAGAGCGAGCTTCCGGGATGCCGTCTTTTTAGGGTCCTTTTGCCTGAGAGAGCCGCTGGCTGCGTTTCTCGGATTGGCAAAGACCTGTTCGTTACTGTCTGCCAGCCTCTGGTTGAGAGCTACGAAGCTCGAGACAGGCATATAGACCTCGCCGCGCACCTCCACCAGGGCCGGCACCACCAGGGCTTCTGCAGGAGACGAGCTCTCGCCAATCACACTCGAAGCGCCACCGGCTGCAGAGGCAGGCCCAGCGAATGTCCCGTCTGCAGAGACCCTGACAGGATTGAGCCGGGTCGGCAGGCTCTTGATGGTCTTCAGATTGAGGGTGACATCCTCACCGACAGCGCCATTACCCCTGGTGGCGCCCTCCACGAACTCGCCATTTCGGTATGTCAGAGCGATGGAGAGCCCGTCTATCTTGAGCTCGCAAACATAGTCGAGTGAAGCGTTCTCGTCCTCGATCTCGAGCCCTCGCAAAATGCGTTCCTGCCATTTCTCGAGATCATCGAAATTCATGGCATTAGCCAGACTCAAAAGCGGAATCCGGTGAGCAACCTCTTTGAAATCAGTGCTCGGCGGAGCCCCCACGCGCCCGGTCGGACTTCCCGGCAGAGCCAGCGCCGGAAAAGCGCTCTCGAGAGCCTCCAGCTCCCGGTAGAGCTCATCGAACTCAGAATCGCTTATCTCCGGATTATCCAGGACATAATAAGCGAAACGATGATGCTCGATAAGGCGGGAAAGCTCCTCGACCCTGGCTCGCGCCTCGTCGACGCTCCCGGTAATGGGGGGTACGCCTGTCATAAAGCCTCTCCGCAAACAAACTGATTAAACCAGCCCTTCTCTGCTGAGAATCACGCAATCGCCCTGGGCCGTCCCGGAGCAAATGGCGGCAGCACCCAGACGGGCTTCCCGACGCTCCATCTCCCTGACGAGAGTAAGCAAAATACGAGCGCCGCTTGCACCAATGGGGTGCCCGAGGGCAATGGCGCCACCATTGACGTTCACTTTCTCGGGGTCGATTTCGAGCATCTTCATCGACTTGAGAGCAACCGCCGCAAAAGCTTCATTAATCTCCATCAGATCGAGGTCCTTGACCTCCAGCCCGGCTTTCTCCAGGGCTTTCCTGGTGGCCAGGGCGGGCACGGTATGGAGATAAGGGACCTCCTGGCCGATAGAGGCATGGGACACAATTCTCGCCAGGGGCTTCAGGCCAAGCGCGTTCGCCTTTCGCTCGCTCATGATCAGAAGAAGAGCCGCCCCGTCATTGACTCCCGGGGCATTTCCAGCAGTCACCGAGCCCTGCTCATAAAAAACCGGCTTGAGCTTGCTCAGGGCTTCCAGAGAAGTATCCGCCCGGGGAGCCTCGTCTCGATCCACAACCGAAACACCCTTCCTTGTCTTGATCTCCACAGGAAGGATCTCTTTGGCGAACGCCCCCGAGTCCATAGCCTTGCAAGCAAGCTGATGGCTGCGAAGAGCCCATTTGTCCTGCTCTTCCCTGGTTATTCCGAATTCTTCGGCGACTTTTGCACCATGCACAGCCATATGCACGAAAGTGACCGGACACTCCAGACCGTCAGCCAGCATGGCATCTTTGAAAGGAGTGTGCCCCATGCGCTTACCGAATCGAGCCGAATTGGCGTCCACCAGGTAAGGAGCCTGAGACATCGATTCCATACCACCGGCGATAATCGTGTCCCCGTCACCGGCCCTTATTCGCAAGTCGGCCAGGGTCACCGCTCTCATACCTGAGGCGCAGACCTTATTGACAGTGGTGGACTCGCAGGTCACCGGCAATCCTGCCTTGATCAGCGCCTGCCTGGATGGAATCTGTCCACAACCAGCCTGCACGACCTGACCGATAATCACCTCCGCAATCGACTCACCTTCGATCGAATTGGCTTCCACGAGCTTCTTGATTATCGGATGGGCGAGATCGACAGCGCTCACCGACGAAAGCCCTCCACCCAGCTTTCCGAAGGGAGTCCTGAGACCATCCACGATTACAGTAGCCGAGCCATTAGTAGTCATATGCCAATCCTCTCTTTCAAGACCACTAAATGGTACCGGTCCTGACAGCAAAGCCGCTCAGGTCTTACTATTTGTTCCGATTTATAGAGGTCGGGTTTTCATCCACCCTTCAACTCAGCGACAGAAAAGCCTGTTTGATTTGTTTGCTTAGTTGATATTATTGTAAGAATGCTGGCGCTACAAACAAACTCATGAGCTACCCACCTAGATGACTGATCCATTCCGCAGCCGCAACCGCAATCGCCAGACTGGAAAGCCTCTGAGGGACTCAAACCAGAAAGGGAGGGAGAAGCTCAGCCAGGGCAGCTCCGGCGCCCTTCGCTCGTCCCAGAAGTCGGAGCAGCAGCCAGCTTCCGAGGAGGAAACCACCGGGGAAGTCACCGCCGTAGACTCAAAGCGCCGTTCTATAGCGCTTCTCATTGACATAATCGTCGCCTTTATCTTGAGCACCCTTCTCCAGGCTGTATCGAGCATGATCGGGCTTCTAGTCCCGGGATTTTCACAGGTCTTCTCCTTGAGCACGATAATCCTGATTATTCTTCTACTCCGGGACAGCCTGTATCAGGGCCGTGGCATAGGCAAGAATCTCATGGGTCTGCAGGTCGTTGATACCGTCACCGGGCAGCCTGTTTCCATTGTCCAGGGACTCAAGCGAAATATCGTCTTCTTTGTGCCCTTTATCATCCAGCAGCTCGTCCAGTACACCCTCACCGTCCTTCCGCTGGGAGCCGAGATCAATGGCTTGATTACCACAGCGGTCAATATCGGCTGCACGATATATATAGTCCTGGTGTTTCCTTTCGAGGGATATCTGACGTTCAAGACCGGCGATGGCAGACGATTCGGGGACCAGCTCGCGGGAAGCGTCGTGGTCGATTCGGAGATGGACTTCTCCAATCCACTGGGGCGAGGCTGATTGCTTGACGCCCGCCCACTTGACGACGGCTTGCTGGATCTGATTCCTGCGCTTAAAAGAAGCCAGATAGAGGCTTCCTGATTGTAAAATACTGTTTTGCCACTACCGATAGCTCCTCCCCGAGAGCAAAACCTATGTCAACGTCTCAAAGAACAGCTTATCTCTGGGGTCCTGTGTCAAGCTTCACGGGCCCACTTACCGCCTGGCTCGTCAAAAAGGGCTGGAATGTTCATATTGCCACGAAGTCGTCATTGAATCTTTTCTCCATGTCACCCCTGGACCTCAAGTCATCAGCCCTTGCCGCCCTGGAAGAGTCCTTCGGCGGTCGTGACAAAGCCAAAGCCTTCCAGGATCGATTCAAGATCATCGACAAGCAGGAAACCGGCAGTGGCACCAGATATGATGCAGTCATTTTTGCCGGCATACCGCCCAACTACGACGAATCAAGGGCACCGCGGGCTCCCTGGTCGGTGACAGAACTCGCCGCGGTGATAGCCCAGAACAAAGAGACTCCCCTGTTCATTATCTCCTCCATTTTCGGGGGAGTGCAGCAGGACGGCGTGGTTCCGGAGCAGTTCGAATTCGAGCGGCGCAAACCGGCCAGCAACTGGGAGAGCATTTGCCAGCAGTATGAGAACAAGCTCTTGCTGGAGCTCTCGGGCTGCGAGGCGCCCTGGTACCTGGTCCGCATGCCGATTCTCTGCGGCGCAACCGAAGATGGTATTACAGCCAGCCATACGGGTCTCTATCCCCTCCTCAAGCGTATGAGCGCCGTCGGAGAGGCTGAAGGAGACAGGAGAATCGCTCTCGCCTTCAGACCCGACTCTGTTTTCTGGTTTATACCTGTCGATATGGCCACCTATGTCTTCTGGCGTTATCTCGAGGACAGCGACCGCCCCCGGGTTCTCAACCTGGTGGCCACAAATCCCGCTCTCAATCGCGAGTGGCTGCCCAATGCAGCCAGCGCATCGGGTGTCGAGACTGTCGAATGCCAGGAGGAAGACGGGCTCGATCTACCGGCCACTTTGAAAAAGCTCCTCAGCGACGAAGTTCAGGTGAGCACCCGTAACCTCTTCGAGGTCGCCGGGCGCTATCATGTTCCACCGGTGAAGGCCGATCACGCCTACTTCAAGAAAGTCATCGACCGCGCCAGGGAGAACAACTGGGGCGAGCCCAGAGCCACGCCTGGCAGAACAACCGGTGACGAGCAGACCATAGCCTACTCTGACAGCGTCGTCAGATACTATTTCGAGGATTTCCTGCCGGGACTCCTCAACACCGGCGGGCTGATGGACAAGGCAATCAGCGCCGGTCAGGAGATCGGCTTCCAGCTGAAAGAAGCTAGCGATCTCGCTTTCGTCCTGAAGAATCAGGGGGGCGAAAGCACCGCCCAGCGCCTGCCTCCGGAGGCAAGCAGACCCAAGGTCTGTTTCATCCTCACCGGCAAGACCCTGCTCCGTCTCGTCCAGAGCAAGCTCCCCCTGCATCGGGCCCTGCTATTGAGAGAGGTAGAAGTAAAAGGCCCGATCATCGAGACCATGCAAGTCACCAGCCTGGTGGAGCGTTTTCTGAAAGAGCATCCCCTCACGAAAGAGCACCTGAGCAAGGCGGAAAGCCAGGCCTGATTGCGGCCCGATGTGTCAAAATGAATTATCGTACACACATCCCGGTCCGACAATGAGAGCAGCCAAGCCCTACCCAACCAAAGGCATTTCTCCGGCCCTCGTTTCGACGATTCTGTTCCTGACTGTCTTGCCGGTTCAGGCTTCCGATTACAGCCAGGCGGTGGGTCTTTTCGACAGGCGGGATTTCGGCGGCGCCCTCCCTCTTTTCGAGAAAGCCAGAAACAGCGGCGAAAATGAGGCCAACGCCGCTTATTACGAAGCACTGTGCTACCACCATCTCGGCAAGATGGATCAGGCGAAAGCCGCTTATACGAGGGTGATCAATCACTACCCGCACTCGAAAGTGGCGCGCCTGGCCCTGAACTTCATGCTCAAGATCGATCCGGCACTCAGAAAGAAACACCAGGAAGCCATCGAATCCATAAAAGCTGAAGATCGGGACTCCTATAGCAAGCTCCCCGAGCAGGTCTCGGTGAAATACAAGAAATCCATTAGCGGCCATATGCTGGTGCCGGTGAAAGTGAACGGCGTGCCCACCGAAATGATGCTCGATACCGGTGCCGGTGTCACGTATTGTCGGCGGATCTGGCTCGACGCCCTGGGAATCAAGCCGGCGATGGGCAATTCTCCGGGCATGAAGATCGAGGGCGTGGGAGGCGAGATCAGGACCAGCACCGGTCTGGTAAGTATCGAAATCGGCAACCTCTCTCGCACGACACCAATCTATATCGAAGAGAAAGGCAAGTCCATGAGGAGCGACCCCAATGCCTTCGAGAACATTCCACTTCTCGGTCAGAACTTCTTTCAGGACTTCATCTGCGAAATCGACGACAAAAACCAGATCCTTCGTTTCAAGAAGACCGACGGCAAGAAAGCCTCCGGTAGCCGAAAAGGAGCGCTTGCCGATAACGAGGTGCCCTTTTTCAGAGAGGGAAACAATATCGTCGTAACCGTGAAGATAAACGGTCGAGAATGCGAGATGTTCTTTGATACGGGGGCCAACGCGCTATCTTTTGCCGACCGCCATCTGGCCGGATGCGGTCTCAATCGTCCCACCAGCGCTCGCTCGAGCAGGGCAGAGGGGGTGGGCGGACAGAAACAGGGCTTCCAGTTCTATGTCGACAGGGTCACCCTGGGTCCGGTAGACAAACAAAATGTCGGAGCCGCAATCATGATCAATTCCAGCTTCAGCAGACCGCTTCTCGGTCAGACATTTCTATCGGGTCTCAAATATACTATCGACCCCACGCGCAATGTGATCGTATTCGAGTAAGCGTCTATTTGCTCTTAGAATGCTCCGCCCTGCGGCTCAGGCTGGTCAAGAGGTTAACCATCTCGATTGCGGCGAGGGCGGCATCCGAGCCTTTGTTTCCGGACTTCGTGCCAGCACGCTCGATGGCCTGCTCGATGGTTTCGGTGGTCAGCACCCCGTAAATGGTCGGCACGCCCGAATCGAGCCCGGCCGAAGCGATACCCGAAGCATTCTGTCCGGCGACATGATCGAAATGAGGCGTGGCACCGCGAATGACGGCACCGAGGCAGATCACCGCACTATAGAGACCGGTTTCGCAAGCCTTGCGAGCCACCAGCGGGATCTCGAAAGCCCCAGGACACCAGATCACATCGATATGGCCGGCCTCGACACCGTGGCGCTTGAGAGTGTCTACACAGCCATCGAGAAGCTGCCTGGTAATGAAGTCGTTGAACCGGCTCACCACCACCGCAAAACGGAGCCCCGTCCCGATCAGGCGACCTTCAATCACATTCGGTGTCTCTGCTGTCATTTCACTTCAATCCTTTCTTCAGTTCTTTCAACGAATCTTTCCTGCTGCAATCCGTCGAGCCAGTGCCCCATCTTTTCTTTCTTAGTGACCAGATAGCCGAGATTATGGCTATTGCAGGCCGGAGGCATAGCAACCCGTCCGGTGACGTTCAGACCATAGCCCTCGAGACCGACGATCTTCCTGGGGTTATTGGTGATGATCCGCACTGAGGAGAGCCCGAGATCACAGAGGATCTGAGCGCCAACCCCATAGTCACGCAAATCGGGCTTGAATCCCAGCGACTCATTAGCCTGAACAGTGTCCTGACCACCGTCCTGCAGATCATATGCTTTGATCTTATTGAGAAGCCCGATTCCTCGTCCTTCCTGCCGGAGATAAACGAGAACCCCATGCTCTTCGGCGGCGATCATCGCCATGGCAGCCTCGAGCTGGGGTCCGCAATCACAACGCAGGCTCGCGAATACATCGCCGGTAAGACACTCGCTATGAACCCGGATCAGCACATCGCTCTTGTTCTCCACATCGCCTTTGACCAGGGCGAGATGGTTGCTGTCATCGAGGATATTCCGATAGGCATAAACGTTGAAATCGCCGTAAGCCGATGGAAGTTTCGCCACAGCTTCGCGTACGACGAAACGCTCGGACTGAAGCCTGTAGGCAATGAGCTGAGCGATATTGATCACTTTGAGATTGTGCTTCCGGGCGAACTCGAAGAGTTGTGGCACCCGGGCCATGGTCCCGTCCGCATTCATGATCTCGCAGATCACCCCGGATGGATTCAAACCAGCAAGCCTGGCAAGATCGACAGCAGCTTCCGTATGCCCGGCCCGGCGAAGCACCCCACCCTCTCTGGCAACCAGAGGGGAAACATGACCCGGTCTGCGGAGATCATCGGGTTTGGCCATGGAATCCACAGCCACACGAATCGTCGTAGCCCGATCATAAGCACTGATACCGGTACTGACACCAAATTTGGGATCGGCATCGACAGTTACCGTGAAAGCAGTACCTTGAGCCTCGGTGTTGTCCTCGACCATCATCGGCAGATTGAGCTGCCTGGCTTTCTCCGCGGTAATCGAAAGACAGACCCAGCCGCGTGCCTCGGTCACCATGAAGTTCAACATGGCAGGAGTGATAAGCTCAGCAGCACAAATCAGATCGCCTTCGTTTTCCCGGCCCTCATCGTCGGCAACTACTACGAATTTGCCCCGAGCTATGTCTTCAAGGGCTTCCTCGACAGAGTTGAAGTGTTCCCCGAATTTTCCAGCGTGATTCCCGGCAACTGCCGGCTCGCAATCTGTTGACCTGTCGACCGCCATGGTGTCTCCTCACCGAGCTATAGCTTGACAATGAGTCTAGCCTTCATTCTCATGAATTAGAAGAGATTCCCGGTCTTTATTAAGCTTTTCCAGGTAGGAGTCTCCCAGTAACCGGATTACATAACGGGCGATCATATCCGTCTCGATATTGACCCGGTCCGAGACCTTCAGCCGGCCCAGGGTCGTCACAGCCAGAGTGTGCGGAATGAGAGCAACGCTGAACCAGAAATCCAAACCATCGGAGGCGTTACATAAATCAGGGCTAATCGACGGACATTCGACCACTGTGAGGGATACACCGGCAACAGTTACAGACCCCTTCTTGACGAAATAGGGCGACCAGCACGACGGAAGTGAGAATTTAATCAGCCTCGAAACGCCCTGAACCTCGATGCTCTTTACAGAAGCAACACAATCCACGTGCCCGCTCACCAGGTGACCACCCAGGCGATCGGATACCTTCAAGGCTTTCTCGAGATTTACCGGGTCACCCACTGCGAGTGCCCCGATGGTCGTCTTGTCGAGGGTTTCCTTTACAGCCTCGACCACGAAAGTCTTTTCAGAGAACTCCACCACTGTCAGACAGACGCCCGAAACACTAATAGATTCACCCACTTTTGCATCCGAGAGGAGGTGCTGGGATCGGACAGTCAGGCGCCTGCCATCGGCGATCTTTTCGACGGCAGCTATTTCCCCTACTTCTTCTACAATTCCTGAAAACATTAGAGACCCGGAAAGTGGCAAGACATTCTACCTGATCCGACCATCCCGGTCCGTAAACTCAACCGATATCGGTTGAGTTTAAAAAGGGTCGATACCGGATGCTCGACGCCCGCTTTAGCCCGGATTCACGGGCTTTTCCTGGAAATCAGCCACAATAGGCTTTTTGGTCTTACCGCTGATTCCAACGAGATAGACGAAATGGAACGGCTGCGGCGTCGTCGGCCCGGTCTCGTCTGATGAGTGGATGGCGATCACTCCCTGGACATCCACGGGTACGAGACCATTTTGATTAGGATCATCGAGGGTTACCGAGTCGAAGCGCACCGTGCATACCTGCCTGGTCCTCTGGAGCTCGAGGTTGGTTACCTTCAGCTCGTCATTATTGGCAGCCAGCAGCTTCTTTGCCCTCAAGTAGGTAAGTACTTTCGGGGCAAGCTCGCTCTGGAGCTGGACCGTGGAGTCCATATAGGTGATGTAGCTGGTGTCCAGCAGGTGAGTCGTTACCTGTTTGGCGAAATCGACAAAATTGGTCTGCAGCTCTTTCGAGACAGTCTCCTTTTTGGGCCTGGAAACGAAGAGAATGAAATTGAAAAAAAGGCTCAACGCCAGGAGAATATGGACAGCATACTGCCTGAGCAGAATTTCGGGTGTTATTTTTCTAACGCGCCAGTACATTTCACTTCAGCTCCACTTTGCCTAAGACCCATGACGCCCCGGATCTGTAGAAAGTCAAGTTAGCCCGGAAATCGACCCGCTCGCTGCTCGAATCGTCTTGCGCTGACCCGGCTGTTCGCCCGTCCGGCTGTTTCGATATCAATTGGCGACCGCTGACCTTCACCAGGGACTCGTGGTCGTTCCTGTTTATTACCTGGGCGCTAATTGACTCCACTTCTGATACCACCGAGAGCCTCGGGAAGCTGTATGAAAAGATGCCCATGGCTACGGTCCTGGCTTCTTCGGAAAGCCTCATATCCTGTACCAGCTTGAGAGTGCCCCATACGACAATCAAAAGAGCGCAGAACATGACGAACCAGCGATTGGGAGTGAAAATCTTTTCCATGAACGGCTTTTGCTTTAACCCTCGTGTTGCAGACCCAGATAATAGACGGCTTGTCTACAGGCGTCTGAATAATTCAACTTGGGATTCTTGGCCTTTACCTCCTCGATCATCTTTCTTCTTCTGGGGATATCTCTTATGGGCTCCGATGTGCAGATCCAGTAGTCCATCGGGCTGGGAACCAGCTTGATGGTACCGTGGACGGCACCAACAATGAGAAGCGCTTGAGACTCCTTCCGCTTCTCTTCATCCTTAGAGAATCCTTCGATAGCCAGGACTTCCGCGTCTCGCAACCTGAGGGTTTCCTTAAGGAGCTTGAGGTCGCTGGGGTCCTGACGGAGAAGGATCTTCATGTGAGCGTTCTTCACCACCGAATCGGCTTCCTCCTGCTGGCGGAAAAAGTCCTTCAGTTGCTGGGTGATCGAAACGAGCATCATACCGTAGTGGCGCGCTCGTCTCGAGAGATCATCGAGCAGGCGGGCTCCGGCCTTGAAGCGCATGAGCGTGGAGGCTTCGTCGATGATCGCTGCGAAGCGGACACCACGCTCTTTGGACTCGGCGGCCTTTCGCCTGATGAAATCGGCGAGAATATAGACCGCTATACGCTCGAGTCGGGGCTCGTTCACCTCTCTTGTGTCGAAGACCAGGAACATCTTCTCTGTATCGATATTGGTGTAGCCGTCGACCAGCCCGCCGAAAGCACCGGCTTTGGTGAAGAGGGAAAGACCGCGAGCGAACTGGCTGAGGCGATCCTTCTGGACCGGATCCGACTCGGACATCGCCGCCTGGCTTGTTACCCGGGCAAGATCGGACATGGTCGGGACTTTGCCGTTGAGCTGCGCCTCCAGATAAGCAAGCTTGATCAATCCGTCGAGGAGCGACTTCTCTTCAACGGTCAGCTCTTCGCGCCCTTCCGGGGCGAGCATCAAATCGAGCAGGGCTAGCAAGCTGGAGACCTTATCCGGCGACGGCTCTCCCTTAAGCTGGTCTTCGGGACCGAGATCGAATGGATTGAGTATGAATCCCGAGTTCGGACCGAGATCGACATACTGGCACATGTCCGTCCCGAGAAGCTCGGTGATGAATCGATAGGAGCCGAACTTGTCGACTGTCTTGTCTATGAGAACGAAGCGCACGCCCATGGGCAGCAAGCGCAGGATGAGCATGGATACGGCAAATGATTTACCGGCACCGGTGGTGCCCACCACGAACATGTTGTTAGCGTCTTTGCCTGCCCCTCTGAAAAATGGATTGAGCAGGACGGGCTCCCGGGATGCCAGGGCGAAGCCGAACGGAACTCCGTCCGGTGTGCCGCAGGAAGCGGTGAAGAAAGGCCATACCGTTCCCACAATAGGGGACATGACCCGGTGGACGATAGCCAGCTTGTCCACGCCCACCGACAAGGTGGACTGCCAGGAGTCCAGCTGCAAGAGCTGCCCTCGATCCATGTTGGCGCCACGGTTCTTGAAGACCCTGCGGATCTCGTCCATGTGCGAGCTTAGTTGCTGCTCCGAATCACCCATGGTGGCAATATAGAGACTGATGTCGAAAGCTTTGTTCGAGCTCCGAAGGAACTCCTGGATCGCCGCTGCCGCCCGGCGGGTGCCTTCCAGACCTTCGAGGTCGGGAGTGGCGAGCTGGGTACTGGTGACTACACCGAGGTGATATTTTCGCTTGAGGTCGGCTCGCACTTTGTCCTGATCGCACTGGTGGATGAACACAGACATCGAGTATTCGACGCCCAGGGTGAGCAGGTCCACGAGCCAGCCCATCCACGTATTGTGCGGCATCTGAAACATGTACTGGGTGCCAATATATTTTCCGTCGAGCCAGAGATACTCGTCATGGACCTTGAGAGCGGAGCCGGCCAGACAGGAGGCTTCCGAAAGACTGGGATGAGAGGGCGGTGCCTCGGGATCCCGGCTTGCCAGAGAGGGGTTGAGGTCAGAGTAGATCAGGTTACGCACTTCTTTGCGGGTGAGAATCTTGGGTCGGAGGTTGGAGGTGCGCAGCTGCTCGAAGGCGGTCTTCACCTGGCGGTTGAGCAGACCCAGATATTCCTCGTGCCTCTGGATGGAGCGCCTGCCGGACCACATCTGGCCGGACTTGCAGTCCGGAGGCTGGAAGCTGACCACCACATAGAATTCCCTCTGGGGAACGAAACTGACGTCCTGAACCCGACGAAACCATTTGTCGGTGTAGTCGGCATACCATTTGAGATAAGCGTTGTCGCTCTTGATATGGACCTGATACTGCTCGAGGTATTCATCCACCGAGAGGTGCCTGGACTTGATTATGATCTGGATGTCGGTGTCACAGGCATTGACGAAGTTGGCGAATTGCCTGGCCATCTGGTCCCGGTCAGCATCGTCGTAGAGGAGTACGTTGACGCCTTTGACCGAGATGTACTTGCGAAAGCTGCCGTCCGAGAGAACTACGACGCCCTCTTCCTCGTCCTCGCCGGGAATCGAATGGATGAAACAGACGTCCTGCCAGCTTGCTTCGCCACGTTTGTCCTTGGGGGCTTCCTTGTCGTCCCGGCCTTCGGTATAGCGGGCGTCCACACCAAAAGGAAGGGCATTGCGAAGCGCTTCCGGGAGAGGATTGTAGAAACCGGCGACGATATTCTGGATCGACGCCCCGGAGGTGACCGGAATCTGCCTGCCGCTGACCCTGCCTCTACCGTTGCCGTTGCCGTTCCCGTTGCCGTTCCCGTTGCCTTCGCTGCCTTCGAGTCGTCTGGTTTCGGAGCGTTTTCGCCTGCGGGAGCTCCCGTCTCCCCTGCCCGATCCTGAACCTCTGCCTCGCGACATAGCGTGAAACCTGCTTCCTATCTGTTCTTCAGTGTAATCTTAAATATCATTAAAGGTCAACTTGTCTCCCTTGTATCGGACTCAATATAGTACTCTTCAGAGACTTGCTTCTCGATTATGGTCGGATCGGGATAGAGCGGGGCTTCCGAGGGCTTGGGGATATAAATCCGGTTGAGCAAGCCGAGACGATAGCCGAAGCTGTTCTTCCACCAGCACATCGGCTTGAGCTCGGTCATGAAGCCAGCGGCGGCTCCCACCGAGACCGAGCCGATGAAAGCGAAAAGACCGGCCGGCAGATTGCCGACCTTCCAGTCACCGGGGCACTTGGTCGCGAAGAAGAAACCGAGCACCACTCCGATAACAGTGAAAAATAGTTGCTTGAGCGTCAAACCGAAGACTTTTAGAGGCGTCTTCAGGTTGATCACCTTGTGAACCTGCGACATTCTGGTTGTCCCCCATTTTCAGAGAGTTTCAGGCGACAAAGTCGATCGGAATCAGATTCTCTTGCTCTGCCAGCCTGATTAATCGTCGTGCCATCATCGCGAACTTACCGGGTAAGCGCGATACAGCCCCTCTGAAATAGTCGCTCGCTCCTTGAAAGTCGCCGGAGCGTCGCATTAACTCCCCTATCAAATATTCTATCTCTCCTTTTTTGTCTTTGGGGCAACTGCCATCCATAAGAGACTTACGGAAAGCATCGATGGCAAGCCTGCGATATTCGCGGGCTTGTGGAACGGCGCCGTCGTCGTCGGCGCACCAGGCAGCATAAAGATAATACTGCCCGATGGAAAAAAAAGTTCTGCCCTTGCGCTCAGCGGTCAGGGCCGCTGTCCGGTATTGCAGATGAGCCGGGATGTTCGGCTGGTAGAGGAAGGTCTCGTCGAATGAGCGGCGGAAAGCGGTGGCCCAGTCGGAGTGCCCGCAGGACGGGCAGGTACAGACGGCATAGGGCTCGAACTGCTCTCTCTCACCATGGAAATAGAGCCGCAACTCGCTGGTCCGATAACCATTGTCCATGATTATCGGAATCTGTCTCGATCGAAATGCCGAGCTGCAGTTCGGGCACTTGACGCCAATTTCCGCCAGATACATCTTTCATCCTCTCGGGGTGGCGCCCCTTCTCGACAGCGGAGATGGAAACGCCACCCGGTTATAAGAAACGCTATCTAGGACATTCCCTCCTGTTCTTCTCTCAGTCGCCTGAGATCTTCCTCGGCAGCCTGGCGCTCGGCCTCGGACCTGGCTTCATAGCGCTTCTGCTCAGCCTCGGCAATCTGCCTCTCGTGCTCCATTTGCTTGAGAAGATCGGCTTGCTCTTTCCGGCGTTGCTCGTCGGACTTGCCGCTCTGCTTGCCGGCGCGCATATCGAGATCTTTGCGCTCCGGCGGTCCCTTGGCCTCGCCTGGTCCCTGTGGCGTGCCGTCCTTGCCCTTGCCGGCTCTGGCCGCCAGTCCTGCACCACCAGCGATACCGGGAAGCGCTCCGCGGAGAGCCTGTCCGAAGGTGGATGGCTGGTCAGGTGGTTTGGGTGCTGGTGCCGGTGCCGGTGCTCCGGGGGTCGCCCCGGCAGCGCCGCCTACATACCATGAGTCGCGGTGCTCATCCGGATGCCAGGCACCCTCATCAGCAGGACGGTGCTCGTGATGCTGCTGCTCGGCGGCCGCTCTCTGCTGCTCTGCCAGGTAGTCGGCATTCTCAGCGGCTGCCGACTCGGTCTGGTGATGATGCTGGGGCTCGTGTCGCTGATCAGCCGGCATATACGATGCGCCGGAGGCATCCTGGACTGGCTCATGACCGCCGGGCACATGACCGCCGGACACATGACCACCGGGCACATGACCGCCGGACGCGTGACCGCCGGCAATGCCTGCATCACCCGAAACCTGACCGCCGCGGTGCTCGTAAGAAGCAGGCTGCCCGGCGTAGGAGTCGGTGCGGATTTCCTGATGACCGCCCGGCAGGCAACTTCCAGGATCGACGCTGGTCGTTCCATCCGGAGCATAGCTCAGGTTGGATGCTGGCGGTGTGGGCTGACCGTGGTCATAGCTCATTCCGCTCGTACCGGAAGTGAAGGATCCGCCGGAAACCGGCACATCGCCCGCACGCTCCAGGGAAGAACCGGAGCTGAACCCGCCTGAAGAAGCTGTATATGGCTGGTTCGCTCCACCTCCGGACTGGAGCTGACCGGCGTCCACCCTGTACTGCTGACCCGAGCCGTCAGAATATTGATAGCCTGAGCCAGGTTGGACCTGGGCAGTGCCTTCGCGATAAGAGCCGGACTGGAGTACCTGGGCGGCAGTCTGATTGCCCTGGGAGGCCAGGGATACCATGTCCGGATTGCTTGCGATGGCGCTCTGCACCATGGCCTGAGCGGCGGTGTCTCCGCTTACCGCCCTGGTCATGACGTCTTGCGGTACGGACTGGGCTGCCGTCACCGCGGCGATGGCGGACGGGTCACCGGACTGAGCCAGGCTCTGGACGGCTTCGGTATGGCCGGCGGCAGCCATGAGAGTGGCGGCTGCGCCCGGATCGCCGTGGCTGGCCCGGTCATAAGTCGCATGCATGGCCTGGGCGTAGCCAGGATCGACGTTCAGAGCGCGGTCGAGCTGCTGGATGGCAGCCTGATCGCCCCGGGCGATAGCTCCGGGATCGACACCGAGGTCCTGGATCGTCGCCTGGGTTTCAGCAGCAGCAGCATACATCTGAACCTGCGAACTGTCCGTATAACCGTAACTCGAGCTGTAGCCGGTCTGCATGACCTGGGCAGCGGTCTGGTTGCCCTGGGATGCCAGGGATATCATGTCAGGATTCCTGGCTATGGTGCTCTGCACCATGGCCTGAGCGGCTGCGTCTCCGCTTACCGCCCTGGTCATGAGGTCTTGCGGCACGGACTGGGCTGCCGTCACCGCGGCGATGGCGGACGGATCACCGGACTGAGCCAGGCTCTGGACAGCTTCGGTCTGGCCGGCGGCAGCCATTAGAGTGGCGGCTGCGCCCGGATCGCCGTGGCTGGCCCGGTCATAAGTCGCATGCATGGCCTGGGCGTAGCCAGGATCGACGTTCAGAGCGCGGTCGAGCTGCTGGATGGCAGCCTGATCGCCCCGGGCGACAGCCCCGGGATCGACACCGAGATCCTGTATGGTGGCCTGAGTTTCGGCAGCTGCAGCATACATCGGTGCTTGCGGCGCCATCTGGGTCTCATAAGAGCCGCCGCCCTGGGTGAACTGGGCGTAACCCGAGGTATCCTGGGCGACCGTTGGCGTGAAGCCGGCCTCGGTGCGCACTCCCATATTGCCGGCCAGGCTCTCCTGGTAGGTACCGGCGTTGACCGCCGGACTCACGGGACTGGCCAGGGTCAGCATGGACGAAGCGGCATGGTTGCCCTGGGCAGCCATCTGCATGAGGGCAGGGCTCTCGGCCATGGACTGGCGGATCACATCGCAGGCTGCACCATTGCCTATGCTCGCCAGATTGACGGCATCCGGCGCAAGGTTCTGGTAGCTGGCAACGGCGGCACTGGCCAGAGGATGTCCCCCTTCGGCAGCCCGGGCGAAGCGCTGACCGAATTCGGAGATGCCCGGAGCATCTCCTGCTTGCATGGCGCTGACCGCCACACCTCCAGCCGCCGCCACGGTAGCGGCAGCATAAGATGTATTGCCTTCCAGGGCTCCCTGCAGGACCTGAGGAGTGATGCCCATATTAGTGGCTATCTCGTTGATGGCGCCCTGTTGTGTGGCACCAGAGCCATGCAGAGCTGTCTGCACAGTCTCGGGCGAACCGAAGAAGCTCATCACCTGCTGGGTGTCGGCGGAGGCGGCCACCGTGCTGTCGGCATTGCTGCCATAGGCGGCCTGGACAGCCTGGTAGGCACTCTCGTTACCCTGAGACGCCATGGAAAGGATCTGCGGGTCGGAAGCGACCGAGGTCTGCACCATGGCCTGGGCAGCCTGATCCCCTGCCATAGCCCGGCTCAGCACAGGCTCGCTCACGCAATTGGCGGCAGCGACTGCTGTCTGGGCAGAGACATCACCACCGCGGGCGAGCTCCTGGACGGCTTCGGTCCGTCCGGCTGCTGCCATGAAGGTGGCGGCAGCTCCACCGTCTCCGTGCAGGGCTCGATCGATTGTGCTGTGCATGGCCTGTCCCGCCGGCGTGGCAGGGTCGATGTTCAGGGCTCGATCCAGTTGCTGAATCGCGGTCTGATCACCTCTGGCCACAGCCGACGCATCCACACCGAGGTCCTGGATCGCAGCCTGGGTCTCGGAAGAAGCTGCATAAAGCGCCGTCTGCGGGCTCGGATCGTAAGCGATGCCGCCGGTGCCTGCATCGGTGTTTGCCTGCACTGCGTTCATCACCGAGGCAGCCCCTTCGTGACCGCTCCTTGCCATATTGAGCATCTCGGGGCTGGTAGCCATGCCGTTCTGGACGGCGAACTGAGCAGACTCGTTGCCCCTGGCAGCGCTCATCACGGTGTCAGGATTCTGTCCATGAGCAGCCGTGACTGCGGCCTGGGCCAGGACATTGCCGCTATGAGCCATGGCGGAGATCTGCTGATCGCCACCGGCCATGGCCATGACCGTGGCGGAAGCCGACGAGTCGCCACCGACAGCGTCCCTGAGCACATCCGGGGCCACATGCATACGATCGGCCATCTGGTTGATGAAGCCCTCGCGCTGCTCGGCGCTACCGCTCATGGCCTGTTGCACCTGCTCCGGACTGGAGTACAGGCCCATTACGCCCTGAGCGTTTTGAGAAGCAGCGCCCATAACGTCGGCGCGCTCGCCGGTGGCGGCGTGAATCGCCCTCATTGCGTCTCCCGAACCGCCCGGTGCCGCGGCATCGAGCATAACGGGGTTGCTGGCGATGGCTTGCTGGAGCTGGTGCTTGGCACCTTCGTCCCCGGCAATCGCCTGGTTCATCACGTCGGCTGGCGCGGCCTGGGCTGCCAGGATAGAGGCATCCCCCTGCTGGCAGGCCTGCTGGATCTGCTCCGGTGTCATACTGGCCATTTCCTGGCGCCCGTGGGCGGCAAGGACCGTGGAAGCATCCTGGACATCGCCGTGGAAGGCGCCTCGAACCGTGTCGAAGTGATCCGGGCCCATCCCCATGGCCTGGGAGACCTGTTGCTGGGCCTGGACATCCCCCTGCATGGCGGAGCGCATCAAGTCGGGCGTCACACCGGCTTCCTTGAGCTCGTTTTGAGTCATCTGGGCAGAAGCCATCATAGCCTGGGTAGCCTCCCCGTTGTGCTGCAGGACAGCGCCGGCGGCCAGGGGATCGCCGTGAGCGGCAGCCATGATTGTCGATTCGTCGGTCAGGGGTGCTATCTTGAGAGCTTCCTGGGCAGCCATATTGCCCTGGGCAGCCGCCTGATGAAGAGCGCTTCCGGGGTCATTCATGGCAGTATGACCGGCAGCAGCCATGGCTATGGATGCCGATCCGGAATCGCCGTGCAGAGCGGCATCGAGCACATTGGGCGCGACACCGAGCTTCTGATCTATGGATTGAATTGCCTGTTGATCGCCGTTGAGGGCGTCCTTGAGCATCTGATCCGAGACTCCGGCACCTCTCATCAGGTCCTGGGCGCAGGACTGAGCGAGCTCGGCCTGCGGGTTGCCGGCGAAGTCTCTATCTATCCCGTTAGCCAGGATATCGTTGCCGCCGGGGGTCTGATGGACCTGGTCGAGACCCAGTTCCCCGGCCAGAGGATTGGAAGCCAAGGGATTGGCGCCTGCCATGGCATCGGCTCCGGCTGTCAGAGCGTTGCCGGTGAGCGGATCGATGGGTGTATGCGCACCGAGGTCCGTGCCGGTAGTTCCGGCTATGGCGTTGTCGATCAACTGATCGGCCGCATGAGCACCAGGTCCGAGAAGGTCGGAGGCGGTACCACCCATGAGGCGGTCGGTGCCTGCAGCGCCAGCCAGACCGGCCAGCTCGGTGGGCGGGGGCCCATTGCCGTCTAGGAGATTGCGTGCATTATTGAGCGTATTGTCCAGGTCGCCGCCGAGATTGAGGCGGTCGCCGGTCTGGCTGAGAGCATCGCCGCCCTGCGAGAGAGCGTCGCCTCCCTGACCCATTCTGTTGACCATGGCCTGGTAGGAGAGATTGTTGACGTTCGAGCCGCCATCTCCGCCTTTGCCGCTGCCGAGGATCGACCCGGCGCCCAGGGCCCCGGCGATGCCGGCAAGAGTCGAGGCGGCCGATCCGGCTTCGTCCTCTTTGCCGCCGCTACCCGGAGGCGGTCCCATCTCCACAGCACCTGGATCCATGCCACCCTTGGCGCCGCCGGGACTGTCGAGACCACCCGGCCCGCCACTGATACTGGCGTCGGCATTGCTGTCCGCCCCCGTCCCCGGAGGAGTAGCACCGGCAAGATTGCCGGATGCGCCTACATTCACAGAGCTTCCGGCGGCCGCACCGCCCTCGACACCACCGGTGAGACCGGCGGGGCTCACCGGGGAACCGGGAAGTCCCGGAGTACCTGTCGGCGAAGTGGTAGCGCTGTCAGCGGTAGTGGTGCCGGTGCCCGGAGCAGCGGCTCCGCCGCGCTGGCCCTGTCCGCCGCCCTGGCTTGCGCCGCCGCCCCCGCCGCCTGACGGCTTGAGTGCAGCAGCGGCCTGTCCGGCAGCTCCGGAGACCAGACCCGAGAAATTGAACGCTTGCTTGACCGCTTCTATAGAGAGGAGCAGGAGAGCAGTTATATAAACGGTACCGGAATCCCCGACACCCTTGAAGGCTGCCATCAAGAAGATGACCGTGTTCCAGAAGAGGCTCCAGAAGCAAAGGACGATAACCCCTTCACACCAGTTGGGGAAGGCGCTCTTGAGCTGACCGATGGGCCAGACCCAGAGAGCGGCAGCTATCGGTCCCATGCACCACAGATAATACAGATAGACGAGCTGGAAAGCGCACATGACGTTCCAGGTCAGTCCGACCGTGGCACCGGCACCATTGACCAGAAGCCTGTTGACCGGCTTGGAGGCGATGACGGCTTCATCCGGGACCCTGGATTCATCGAGTCCGGCACAGGGATCATAGAGACGCAGGTTGAGCGAGAGCTTCTCATAGGGCGCCCAGACATCTGCCCCGGGGCTGTTCGGGTCGGGCACCTCGGACTCGACTATGGCGTTGAGGTTTGAGGTCGGCGGGTTGATGGGATAGGCACGCTTGATCGCGCACTTGGCGTGCTCGTACATATCGCCGCCGAATATTCGCTGATACTCCTCGGCAATCGTGTGCCTGATCGAGTTGGATACATCGATGCCGTAGTTGATTACCAGAAATGAGCCCGGTATGAGAAAGATAGCCATGATCGACTTGATGATCCCCTCGAAAGGATTCACCTCGCCGACAATCGCCGGCGAGCCCTGGGCGACGATCGCCCGGGCCTGAGCAAGCACCGCGCCGGGGAGGAGGAGCAGCACGGCCATGGGGATGAAGAGCTCATATCTGATCCGCTGCCAGACATTGTCCGGCTCGGCGGTGAAGTTGCGGATCGGCTGCCTGACATACTCGATGGCGGTGATGTTCTGGTTGACCGACATGTTGGCGGTGGAGTTACCGGCCGAGTTGGCCTGCACGCCACTGATAGTGGTGGCCATCCACATCACCTTCTCGGGATCGAAAAGCTGTTCTAGAAAGCGGTTATGGTTGTATCGCTCGATGATCTGAAACTGTGTATCCGAGACGGGATAGCCGAAGGTCTGGAAGAGGTTCTCCATGATCGCCTCGTCGCGATAAGTAGGCACCTCGGACATCGCTTCCGGAATCGATACAGGCCACTCGAAGACCGGACCGGAGCGGTGGTGCTCCACCATACCCGGACCCATGGACTCTTTGTTGACGATTACATCATGGCCTTCGGGGTTCTCGGCGCTCAGATCGCGACCGTCTATCGAGATGGGACCGTGCTGGGCAGCAGCCTTGTTGCGCAAGAAATAAGTCTTGCGAATATCCCAGTGGGTCATGGGGTTGGAGTCCGGAGTCGTGAACTGGAAGGGCTGGGCGAAAGCCGGCTGGCCGAATGCAGCCAGAAGAACTAACAAGAACGCTGCCGCAGACAGGATCAATAGTCCTGCGCTCAGTCTCGGTCTTTTTTGGGGGGCGCTCATTGTCTTCTTTTCCTCTGCTTCTTTCGATGTCCTGGTCTGTTTTCTTTCTAGTCTTCTCATGTCGCCACCCCCTAATCGCCTTCAGGAGGAGGAGGGACATTGAAGTCAGCCGGAGGCGGTGGCGAGCTGTCGCCCGAATCACCTGAATCCTCCTGACCCTGGCCACCCTCGAGGTTGACACTGATTTCCGAGGCGCCACCACCGGAGCCGCCTCCGTCGCCGCCAGCCGGGCTCTGGGAGCCGAGAGCCTGGGAGACCTCGGAACCGGACATGTTGTCGTTGACGGCTGCCTTGCTGGCATCGCCGCCCTCGACACCACCGCCACCGGACGGTGAGGTGTCCACCGGCGGACCGTCGCTGGGCATAGGCGTGACCTCGGCACTGTCTCCGAGACTGGCCATGGCCGCCTGCATGGCATCGCTGGCGCCGCTGCCGGCCTGACCGGCCACATCGCCGCTGCCGTCGATGGGGGGCGCTTCGCCCTGAGCTGCCTGAGCTTCTCCTGAGCCACCGGAGCCGTCTCCGCCGCCGCCCTGGTCGGACATGGGAGGGGCCTCGTGATCCGGGCTCTGGGACTCCGTTTCCGAACCGGAGCCGCCCCCGCCACCATCGGCGGACCCGGAGCCTCCCCCATCATCGGCCGACCCGCCGTCATCGACAGAGCCGGCGCCGCTGCCTGAAGGACCGCTATTGTCCGTGACCTGCACATTGGACTGATTGTCGCTCTGCCCGGTACCACTATCGGTGCCGGTACCCTGACCGGTGCCGCCCTGATCGCCCTGCGCTCCAGGAGTGCCGCCGCCGGAACCTCCGGGGGCGCCACCGGCACCGCCGGCGCCACCACCACCACCGCCTGCTCCCTGGGCGATGGCGCTGCCGGCGCTCTGAATACTCTGAGTGCCTTCATAAGCCTTGGCGGGATCGAAAGTGAAGGGATTCATCGAGCTCCAGATCATCAGGGCCTCGAGGCAGGCGAAGGTGGCAACCTCCCATTGCAGGCTGTTCAGCCCCCCGAGCTGCTGCATATAGACCAGGCGCTGAGTCATGATAGCCAGACCGACGCACCAGTAGAAACGCCACAGGGAGACCATGATCACAGCCTGGACCCAGTTGCCCCAGACGGATCGGAACAATTTCTGCTCAGAGTTCATTTCAGGCCAGGCGAAAAAGGCTGCCGAAATCGGTCCAAGAAGGAATAGATAGCAGATATAGACCACCTGGAAAGAAGTGAGCACGATGAGCATCAGGGACATGCCGTAGGTGCTGCCGTTGAACATGACCTGCATGACCTGGGATAGAGCCAGCTGCTCTTCCTGGGTGGTATCGGCTTCCGGTATGTTTGCACCGAGACCCTCTCCGAGAAAACCGAAGAGCGTCTCGAAGAAATTCATGAGACTGTTGTAGGCATTGAAGAAACTCTGGGCTACACCGCCGAGACCGAACCATCCGGCGATCCCCACTACGGTGCTCTGGAATCCGCCTCCGCCTCCGGATCCGGAGCCGCCGCCAGCACCGCCTGTGGTATTGCCAGCCGCGTTGCCGCCCTGGGCGCCTCCGGCCTGGGCACCGCTGCCGAACGCGCCCTGACCGCCGCGGGGCGGCACGATGGCGTTGATGTGGTTCTCGTGAGGATCGACGTTATAGGTGAGCTCATGAGACCAGTCGAGAATAGCCTGGACATCAATCCAGTCCTTGACGCTGTCAGCCATGGAATTGCCGACGTCGATGGAGTAGCTGACGATCACCTGGGTTCCCGGGATGAGAAAGACTGCCATCACCGAGCGGATGATTCCCTCGAAAGCTTCACCGCCGCCCAGGTCGAAGCCCCTGCTCACGGTCGCTTTCGCCTGCGAAATCACAGCACCGGGAAGCAGGAAGAGGATCGCCATGGGCACGAAGCATTCCTTGTACATGCGCTGCACCATCCAGATCGCATGGGTGAGATCTTTCCACGGCGGGCTGGGGGCAGTGGGAGTGCCGGCAGCTTCGTTGGCTACGTTGATCAGAGTGCCGGTTCCCTCGGCGCCGTTGAGGATGAAGTCGACTGCCTGGTTCCAGGCTTCCTCGGAGACGCCTGCAAGGCTGTTGGCTGCCGAGGCGCCCTGGATCTGCGATGTGTTGGTAGCCATCCACATGATCCGCTCGGGATCGTAGAGGAGCTCGAGAAGACGCTGGAAGTTCTCGCGCTGGATGATCTGGAACTGGGTGTCCGAGACCGGATAGCCGAAAGTGGTAAGGACATTGTCGAAAAGCTCGAGGTCGCGATAATGGCGGGGGTGGTCCACTGCTTCGCCGAACTGCCAGTAGCAGACACCCTGATAAGGATCGTCATTGCAGAACTTGATGAAAAACGGATAGGCGGTTATCTCCTCCGTGACCTCTTCCGGGTTCTCATCGGTGGGCAGCGACTCGAGCAAGCGAGTCGGGTTGTTGCCGCCGCTGCCCTGCTGGCCTCCCTGCTGGCCTCCTCCCTGCTGGCCTCCTCCCTGCTGACCGCCACCGGCCTGACTGTCGCCACCACCGAACCAGCCGTCCCAGAGGTCCCCGAAGAAGTCGCCGATACCGCCCGAGGGAACCTCGGTAGGCATGACGGCCGCGCGGAAAGTTTCCATCCGGTCCTCATCCCGGGCGTGCTTGGCGAAGGGAAACCGCTTCCAGTAGTTCTCTCTTATCCGTTTCTGGTCGGTGTCGTTGATGTTGACCACATCGGCGCCTTGAGTCTGGCCGATCTGATTGGAGTTACCATTGCCGCCGGGCATGGGCATGGGGCTGAACGGCGTAGCCGGCTGAGCCATGGCGCTGCCTACAGTGAGCCCCAGAGCGAGGATGAGGGCGAGAAAAAATACTAAGGCACGACAAGACAAGTTTGGGGCGACAAGGCGCAGGTGAGTCATTCTCATTTACCTGGATTGAGCTGGAGCGGGTGAGTGGTGCAGCGTTAAGTTCAGCAGGTGCTCTGGTAAGGCAACTTCAATAATGAGGCATCAACATGACAAATTTGTGAAAATTCCGTGGAATCTCGTCAATTGCTTCGACGCTTCAATTGAATATTGCTCGTACCGTTGGTGATGTTGACGACAAGCCGGTCATTCCACGGCCTGCCGAAGATTGTGATTTTTCCCTTGACCTCCTGGTTGGGCTTGACCAGAGCCGAGTCGAATTCTGCTCTCATAGCTGCTTCCGAAATCTTTCTGTTTCCTTCCGAGATCGATACATCGTCGGCAGAGAGCTTGAAGTTCTCGCTGCCGGTATTGCGGATGGCCACGGAAAGAATCGACTTTCTTGCAGTTATGTCGACATTCTTCAACTCGAAGCTGATTGGACCGGATGCTGCTTTTTCTGTGCTACCTGCATCCCTGGGCACAACGGGATCGGTATGTCTGGCTGTAGCAGTCGGTCCGGGCGAGGGAGCAAGATCCTCACCTTTGTCCGACTTGCCCAAAAGGTGTTTTCCCTTCTTGGCTTTTGGCTTTTCAGCTGACTTTTCAGCCATTTTCTTTTCAGCAACCCGGGCGGGTTTCTCGTCCTCGGCGGCTGCCTCGGATCGGGAGCTTCCGCCCCTGTTGCCGAAAAATATTTTCCCCATGGACCCCAAAACGCCATTATGGGAGCCACCTTCTGGCTCCACAGGTTGCGCGGACTTTTCAGCCTGCGCCAGAGTGCCGATACTCGGTGTCACTCCTGAGACTCTTCCTATAATCGTGCGTGCCGCATTGGCACCGGCCACGGCAGCGAGCTCATACTGAGCCGCCTTCATGTCTTCTCGGGCTGATTCCGCCTCGTTCTGAGCACTGGCCATATCAGCGGCAGCCCTCTGCTTCTCGGATCGCGAACCAGCCACCTCGACTTCCTGTTTGCGCGCTGCCACGGTCTGCTGGCTGAGGGCGAACTTATTATAGGTATAGAGATAGCGATAATAAGCCTGCACCAGGTCATGCTGCAGCTTGGCCACCTGACCGTCCACTTTCTTGTTGATCCTCATCGGACGGAAGACCGCCGCGACTGTGCGCGGAGGCACTGTGAACATTCCCCTGGTGGCATCCGGGGGCAGGCCGACATTGACTCGCTTGAGAATCGGCAGGAGATTGCCGTCCTGATTGAGGACATCCTCGAAAGCATAGCTACTCAGGGATCCGTCCCAGAGCACTTTCAAATCTTCGCGTTGCTTGTAAGGCGACCGCGAAGGCATGCCGGTCGGCCGGATCGGCACAAAATCGACTTCCTTCTTCCTCTCCGAGCGCCGCTCGTCATCCTCTTCCCGATCTTCCTGGCCGCGGCCGCTGCTGTTGTTGCCGAAAAGACCCGATGGTCTCTGAGGAGGCGGCTGCTGAATGGCCGGCATCTGAGGAGCAGGCTGATATGGGATCGCATAGGGATTGAGATAAGGGTTGGCGTAGGGATTGCCGTAAGAGTTGGCGTAGGGATTCGGATAAGCGCCGGAATCACCGACAGCGGCCTGGGTGGAGAGGGTCACCGCCGGAGGTGGCGGCACCAGACCGCCCGCGATGGCGCCGGGCGGAGGCGGGGGTACTGAAGTAGGTGTGTAGTAAGGGTTGTAGCTGGCTACCTGAGCCTGGGGCGGGGCATCCACCACCGGCGTCGTGTCCTCCGCCGGCGCAAGGCTCGTGGTGTCCAGGGTGGCACCGCCGGCACCGATATTTGCGGCTGCCGGAGCGAAAGGATTGAGAGCGGTGAGCAGAGGCTGATTGGCGATGCTCTCGGCTGGCGGCGCTGATATCGGCTCGGTGGAGACCTTCGGAAGAATGGAGCCGAAACCGCTCAGGTCGGTGACATCGGAAGAACCACCCTGCTGTTTAGCGAGAGCCTCCTGAGCCTGACGCATCTGCTCCTGCTGGGCTCTGATCTCGTCTTCCTTCAGCTGGGCGACCATTCCAGGGTCGGCCTTGGGTCTGAGCTTGCCCAGCACGCCCCCCATGCCCTGCCCTGCTCCTCCCTGAGCTGCTCCTCTAGCAGGATCGGCGGCAGAGCCAGCCTGGCCGCAGCCGCCGACCGCGATAGAAGAGAGAACGAGAGTGGCAAGGAAGAGTCTTTTCATCACCTATTTGCCTTTTTTCAAAAGCGATCCTCTTACCAGAGATTCTGTTCTGGATGAGCTTCCGCCGAAAGCATTACCGTCTCCGTTTCCATAGCCTCCGCTGTAGGACTTGACGGCCGGGGCGCTATTGCCATTGGTGCGGGCGATGGTCGGGCGCATACCCCTGGCCGGACCTGCGCCTTCACCTGGAGCTTTCTTGGGCGTCATCATCTTGCCCATCAGTCGATTAGTGGTATGCCCGCTGGGCAAGGCATTTCGCGGTCCCAGACCGCCTGCCGGAATATTGGACGGTCCATTGAATCCGGACTTGGGAAGCGGGAGCGATCCCTGGTCCGGTGTGCGGTATGGGAGCGAGCCTGGTCCACCAAGCTGGATCGGAGCGCTGCCGCCGCCAGGTCCGTCACCCAGGGCACCGGCCCCGCCGCCGCCGTGACCACCCAGGGCGCCGGTCGGTCCGGGGGGTAGCGAGATCATCTCCTGCTGAGCCGGAGCCTCGCGGAAATCTCTGATCTGCGGTCTCTCATCGAGAATCTGGATCTGTCTGGGCGACTTGTAGAATGTAGCCTTATCCAGTTTGTTCTTGTGGATCTGGAAGCCCTGAGCCGACGCCGGCATGCTTGCGATAGTAAAGGCTCCCGCCAGCGTCGCGATGGTCAATCCTATTCGTCCAACTCTTTTTAGTCCAATCCGTCTCATCGTCTCCTTTCTCCTTTCCCAAGCCAACAAGCCAGGTAGTTCCATCTAGAATCCCATTTGCATGGGCACTGCTCGCCTCAACACATTCTTGCCCGCTCGGACACCGCGCTGCACCTTTCGCTTGACATAGCGACCGGTTTTGGAGGGCGGCTTCCGATAATCGAAATCATCGTCGGGCAGCGAGAGGTCTTGTGTCGACGCCTGATTGATCTGCACCGGAGTGGGAGCCTCCGGAGCGCCAGTCTCGGCACCGTAGGCAGCGTCATCGAGCTTGGGCTCTTTACCCAGAGCCTTGAACGCTTTGCCGAAATTCGGGGCGGCACTGCCATCAGCACTGGAGAAAGTGTCTTCTTTCTTGATAGGCGGAGGGGTCCGTGCCTTGTAATAACCAGGGGACTGCTTCTCTATATAAGCGCCGGGCTGAACATGGCCGTAATGCTGGTGCATCTCGACACCGCCACCGCCACCGCCGCCGCTTCCACCGACAGTCCCGCCGGATCGTTTTTGATCGGTGAAAGCACCGGGCTCGTAGTGAGAATATCCCTGTTTCTTGCCTTGATAAGGATTGCGAGATGCCGCCGGGGCGCCGCCGCCTCCTCCTCCGCCCCCGACAAATGGTGAAGTGGCGGTGAAGCTCATGGGGTTGCTGGCTATACCGGGAAGCTCCAGACGCTCGGGAAGGGGAGGAAAGCCGGGCTCGCCTATGGGCTCATCGGCCGGTATAGGAAGGATGGAAACATCCGGCTTGGGCTTCGGTCTGGTGGGATGCCACTGGTAACTACCGCCACCGCCGCCGCCGCCCCCGCCGCCGGAGCGCACGATCGGTGCAGGCGGTGGAGCCGGATGCCTGAGGTCCTGTTGCTGGCCGCTGTACTGATTGTCACCGGGAGTGTGAACGCTCTTGCCCCAGGTGGTGGCAGGCAGCTGCGCCGAGGCGGGCGCGATGGAGACTGCGGCAGAAACACCGATAGCAGCCAGAATGGCTGCTCCCAGGACCGACAATCTGAGTCCGACGTCTGATTTCACTATCTCTCTCCTCAGCTCAAGGATCTCTTGAGCCTGAGCTCTGGCTTGTTTTAGTAAAACGATCAGGTCTTAATCGATACTTTCCCTGTTACTAAGAAGCTCTATTAATAGACACTTTAACACTTTTTAAAAGTCGCGGCTTCCTCCCGAATAACTGGGCCTGATGAGCCCTGCAGCAAGCGAAGTTACCAATTTTTAATCATTTTCGAGGCACTTGTCAATATCAGGCACTACCAGAGCGGAAAAAGTGTTGCCCAGATTACAATTTACCCGGTTCCGGCTCGAAATCAGCTGCCGGTGCGTTTTCTTCCAGCGAAAAAACTCAGTCTCGTTAGAATGGGTATTAAAGATCGTGACCGAACCGATTCCACAGCGGGAGACCTACTCAGTGTCTGGTAATTTCTTGATCCGTTTGTCAGTGGTCACCAGCATGGTTCTAGTCTTAGCAATCCCGGTCACCGACGCCAAAGGCAAAAAACGTCGGGCTACCGCTGCTGCAGCAAGCAGTGGTGGCGGCGGTGGCGTGGTCCTCACCTCGCCGACCCCGACCAATCCCCTGGAGCACAACAACCGGGGCGTGGAGCTCGGCGGCAAGGGTCTCTGGCCCGATGCGATCCGCGAGCACGAAGCGGCTCTCAACGGCGATCCTTATAACGATCAGTTCCGGCGCAACCTTTCATCGGCGCATCTTCACTATGCCGATCTCCTGGCCAACAAAAAGAAATGGTACGAGGCCATTCATCATTACAGAGAGGCACTATATGCCGATCCCGGCAACCTTCCCGCCGACAACAACCTGACTGCCTGTATCAGCCAGCTCGGCAAGGACGGCAACAGCTACGAGGTGAGGGAGAACCTGGGAGATCAGGCGGAGATCAGCGGCGATTATGTCACCGCCATCGTCGAGTTTCGCAAATGCGTCAAGATGAGAGACGACGGGCCGAGCCGTTACCGGCTTGCCGTGGCGCTTTTCAAGCAGGGTCCCTCGAAAGTGGTGGAGTCCTACGAAGAGCTGATGACCGCGATCAATAAAGACTGGCCCAAAGAGCGTCGCAATGATCTCGCCAATGCCCATCGCCTCATGGGGGATATTCTCTGGGAAGTCGCCCTGAAAGCCAAGCAAGACGGCCGGGGTCCGGTCTATATGAAACGCCTGAACAATGTCGGGATCTGCTACCGCCGCGCCGCCACCATCAATCCCAACAACACCGATGCGGTGCGAGGGCTGATCAATTGCGCCCGGGAAGCAGTGTCCATCGCCGACAACTTCGCGAACAATCTCATGCTCGCCGGCGCCTATCAGCTTGCCAGCGATTTCGACCACGCCAAGCAGCAATACGCCAAATGCTGGCGTATGAACCCGAGCAGCTCCGAGCTCCACAAGGCTCGCGACAGCTTCCACCTGGCCGTGGTCAACTCGCCCATGGCTTCACCGGCCATGGTGCAGAACAGCATACTGCAGGTTCAGAAACAGCTCGAGAAGAGGCCTGACGACCCTTTCTTGCTTTATATATACGGACGCGGCAAAGAGACCATGAAAGACTCGGATACTGCCCTTCTTGCCTATAAGAAGGCCTATTCGATTAACCCATTCGTGCACCCGGATCTGGCTGAAGGACTGAAACGCATCACCGGTGGCGATCCCGGCGACGAGTCCGAGGTGGACGAAGAGGCGCGGGACAGCGAGACTCCCGGTGTGACTCCCGAAAAGGGAAAAGGGAAAGGGAAGAGCAAAGGCAAGGGCAAAGAAAAAGGCAAAACGCCCGCCGAGACCAAGCCTGCTCTCGACCCGGCTATCGAGAGCGCCGTCAACGAGAAGATTGCTTCCGGAGACCTCAAAGGGGCAGAGCAACAGCTGTACAGCGAAATCGAGAAAGATCCGACCACTGCCCCGGGTAAAGTCTGGCTGATGCTCGGGCAGATCCAGGAGAAACAGGGCCGGCTCAACGAAGCCCAGGTCGCATTCAGGCAGGCGGATTCCACCGGCGAGCCCGGCGCGGCGGAAGGAGTGAAGCGAATCAGCGGAATCAGGGCACAACCTCTGGTAGACCGGGCCAAAGAGGAGCTGGGCAAGGGAGACTCTGTCAAAGCCCGCACTACGCTGGAGGACGCCTTGAAGATTACCCCGGACGCCCCCGAGATTCACCAGATGCTGGCGGACGTTCTCGATAAGCTGGGCGAAAAAGAGGAAGCACAGAAACACCGTGACCGAGGCAAATGAAATCGAGCGATAAGAAGCGAGCCGGATCGGCATTTCTGAGACAGGCATTGAGCCTGTCTCTCAGCCTTTCGCTGCTCTCTTGCTCCGGCGTTATTGCTCAGGAGAGCGACCTGGCGGACAGTGACAGCCAGGGCGAAACCGCCCGGCCGGGCGAGCTTGTTCCACCCCCTGAAAAAAGCGAGCCGGAGAAGACAGAGCCGGCGAAAGCGGAGCCTGAGAATACGGAGCCGGCGAAACAGGCATCGGAAGACCTGGCACCGAAAGCGACTGAGGCTCCCGCGGAGCCGGATTCGGCAAAGACAGATGCCACCACAAAAAGTACCGACGAAAAGGCCGAAGACAAGACCGAAGAAAAGACCGGAGAGAAAGCCGAAGAAAGACAGCCGGATTCGGAGAAAGCGTCCGAGAAATCCCACGGCACCCCGGACGAAGCCACCCAGACAAAGAGAGAGCGCTCATCCGGCACCGCCGATGATGCTGTGGCCGACGAGGACTCGATACCGAAGAAGAAGAAACTCAAGAAACCCGAGCATATCTCGGAAGCCGACAGGCTGCTTCTCGAGAACAAATTCGAGGAAGCCGAAGAAGCCTACCGGGCACTGGTTTCCGACGACGAGACCGGTGATGCTTATGCCGGACTGGCAGTGGCCCTGGCCAAACAGAAATGGCCAAAGAAAGTACTCGAGGCCGAGCGGATAGTCCGAAAAGGCAACGAGGAGTTTCCGGAGAACCCCAACATGCTCGCGGCAGCGGGCTTCGTCGCCCTCGAGCATTCCCGGACGGTAAGCTCTCCGGCCAAACGGGATCTCTATATCGAGGCAGCCGAAAAGCTCAGCAAAAAAGCCCTCAAAGACAATCCTGAGATTGCCATAGCGCAGCAGACCCTGGGTCTGGCGAAAATGGCCCAGGACGATCCGGAAGGAGCGATCAAGCCATTCCGCGCTGCTGCCCGAATCGCAGAAGATCCGGTCAACCTCACCCTCTGGGCCGAAGCCCTTCTCCGGGTCAACCCCAAAGACACCAAGGCGGACGAGATCATCGAAGAAGTCCTCTCGCAAGATCCCGAGTACAACCCAGCCCGCCTGCAAAAAGCCATCATCCTCACCAATAAAGGCAAGCACGAGGAGGCTTTCACCGAGCTTCACAGTATTCCGAGAGACGAGCGCGACTCGGACTGGCAGAATGTCCAGGGGGACATATTCCGCAAGCAGGGCGATGGCGCCTCCGCTCTGGCGAGCTGGAAAGAGGCGAACAGGCTCAATCCGCGCAATCCGGAGCCGTACAAGCGCATGGGCGAATATTATGCCGTCCGGGGCGACGGGGAGCTGGCAATATCCGAATGGCACAACGCCCTGGAGATTCTCCCCAATGACATGAAGATGCGCTCCCAGATGGCTGAGCTGGCCCTGAGACTGGACAAGCTCGAAGTAGCCGAGCAGGAGTACCGCACCGTCCTCAACGTCCGGCCCGACGACCCGAAAGCCCTGCTCGGTCTATCCCGGGTGTATTTCCGCAAGGCCCGTCGCGAAGGCGGTCAATACCCTCCCGATTTCCAGGCGCTCATGAACCAGCTCGAGAATGTCCTGGCCGAGCAATCGGTCAAGGGAGAGGTGGTCAAAGGCGCCGGCAACCTGCGGGAGAACATCCAGCTTTCCGAGGCGGAAAAGGCCCTTACCCAGAAGCGTTTCAGAGAAGCCGACAATCTTTTCAATCAGGTGCTCGAGAAACACAGAGAAGATCCGTACAACCTTCTGACTCTCGCCGAGCAAGCCTATAACGACGGCGCTCTCAAGACTGCCGAGCGCGCCTACGCCTACGCCCGCGAGATCCCTGAAGTGGCGCCCCGCGCCGAGCAGGGCATATCCAAGATCATCGCTCAACGCACCGAGGCCAAACGGCACACCAAGCTCGGTGATGCCACCTGGAAGCTGCCCGAGGTCGCCATGGACCACTACAAGCAGGCCCTCGTGCACGACCCGCAGCACCCGCCGGCCTACTACGGGCTCTTCTCTTTGATGTGCAAGAAAAAGGATGATCCGGAGAAAGCCATGGACTACGGGAACTGCTTTCTGGAAGCCTCGGATGATGCCGATCCTCTGCGGAAAGAAGTGGAAGAGAATCTTTCGAAGCTTAAAAAACGTGTCGATAAGGAAAATTCAAAGTAAGATCTGGAAAGTGGTTCGCAAATAAGCAAGGAGCCGATATGGACTTAAGCAATCTCAGAGGCAGCCCGAAAGGGAAGAAGAGGGAATCCTCGAAGTCCGCACGCAGCTCCGAAAGCGGGGCTGACGAAGACAACAACAACCACAATCAGCTCGCCAAACCAAGAGACGTCACCCAGACCAAAGCCTGGCAGCAGAGCACCGGCGGCCTCAAGCAGATGTGGGAGAACTATATCAGCATCCTGGCCACTCAGTTTCAGCGACTCGATCGGCCCGCGCAGGAGCAGCTGATAATGAGGCTATGCCAGGTAATCACCGTTGGTTGCGCCATAGTCCTTACCAACTTCTTCTACCAGTTCATTCCCCTGATGATTCGAGTATTCGCCTTTCCGGCGATCCTCGTGGGCTCATGGTTCGTTGCCACCAAAGTAGTCACTCCCATAGTCATCGCCCAATTCGAAGACAAGCTCAACAAGTAGGTCCGACGGGCATGGACGCCGATCGCAAAAAGCTTTTTCAGATGATAGGCGGTGGTCTGATTGTCGCCTGCGCCTTCGCGATCATGCTCCCCGGGCTGCTTACCTATATTTTCGGTCTCTGGCGCATAATCTCACTTATTGTCACAATGGTGATAGTGGCCTGGTTGATCGTCTTTCTCTACCACAAGATGCGACCGATGCCGCGACCGGACAAATCGAGCAGCAACGATGAAACAACAAACGAAGAAGTCGAAGAATAGATTCCACCGGAGAAAGCTCGCGGCAGTCCTGTTGTCAGCGCTCCCGGCCCTGTTTTCGTCTCTGGGAACTTCGTCTCCGGGAACTGCCGCGCTGGCGGCTCGTCCCCAGGAGGATCCCGAGCGGTACTACCGGGCCCCCAACTCACTGCACGGCAAGACCGTCTTGATTCCCGCAGGCTCGCATATCGAAGGACGAATCACCAGCACGATAAGCTCGGCCAGGAGCAAGCAAGGCGAGCACTTCACCATCGAGATCACCTCACCGGTTCTGGCCAACGGCACCGACGTGGTGATTCCTGTCGGCTCTCGAATCATAGGCGAAGTCGTGGAAGCGCTTCCCTCCGGGCGGCAACCGAGACAGAAAGGCATGCCCAAGCCCAACGGCAAGCTGCGCACCCAGCTCTCTATGCTGCAGACCCCCGACGGTGTCTCTCGACCGCTCATCGCCACCATAGCAGGCGAATTCATAACTTCCGGGCGCGGTGTGGACCGGCCCAATGACGAGATCAATGAGCCCAATCTGGGCTATGCCGGAAGTCAGTCGAGCTTCGACGCGGTGCATCCGACGATGGGCAAGAAGAACCAGCACGGCAAAGGCCCCCAGGTCATCGACCGTCGGCAGTACTTCAAAGATCCGATCCTGGGCAGCAGCACCAACAAGCATCAACGCGGCAGCCAGGTGATCCGCTCGATGGTCAAGAAAGGAAGAGAGATCTACATTTTCGGCGGCTCCCCGCTCACCGTGCGAATCGACGCTCCCTTCAAAGTGTCCGTGGCCCCATCGGCCGGCCGGATGAGCATCGACATCGGATCCGGCGCGCCATCAATGGACGGCGAAGGAGACCTCAAGAACTTCCGGCGCTTTCAACCTGTCGCCCGGGAAGACTCTCCGTCCGAAGATCGATCCATGCCGGGCCGAGACAGCTCGAGCAAGAGCAAGAGACCGGCTCTGCGACAGGCGCCCGATCCGGAGGCGCATCTTCCCTCTTTCCTGCGCAGCCCCAAGAAAGACGGCGCCTTTCTCAACGAGCCTGACCCGATGCAGGACACCTCCGCCGACTTCAATGCCGGCAAAGCGAAAGATCAGACTCAGAGTCAAAATCAGCAAGAGCAAGAGAGCCAGCCTCAGGGAGGCGATGACTTCTAGCGATGAGCGATCTGCCTGTAGTCATTGCCATCACCGGTGCCAGCGGCGCCTGCTACGGGCTCAGGACCTTGCAATTTCTGCTGAGCACCGGTCAGCCCACCGAGCTTCTGGTCTCCAGCGCCGCTCTCAGGGTCATGCAAGAGGAGCACGATCTTGTTTTCGGCAAAGAGATGAGAAAGGAGCTTCTCAGCCATCTGAAACTACCGGAGGACGCTCCTCTCAGGCTTCACGACCTGCGTGACTACGCGGCGCCCGTGGCCAGCGGCTCCTTCCGCACGAAAGGCATGGCAGTGATACCGTGCAGTCTCGGCACCCTCGGCGCACTGGCCAACGGTCTCACCGAAAACCTCATTCACAGAGCCGCGGCCGTCTGCCTGAAAGAAAAACGCCCCCTGGTGGTGGTGGTGCGCGAGATGCCATTCGGCCATATTCAACTAAAAAATATGCTCAGCCTCTCGGAAGCCGGCGCCACGGTAGCCTGCGCCAGCCCTGGCTATTATCATCGACCCAAGACCATTCAGGATCAGGTGGACTTCGTAGTCGGTCGCGTCCTCGATCAGCTTCATCTCGACAACAATCTCTTCAAGCGCTGGAAAGAAGGCACCACCAGCAACACCACCTCAAGATGACGGACGGCCCCGGGAAGCGCACCACCGATACCACCATCAAGGGCGAGCCCTTCGATTTCCTGATCGGTGAGGTCGTGGGCTTCCGCGGACTGCGAGGCGAGATCAAGGTCCGGCCAGGGACAAACAACCCGAGCCTGCTTTTGCCGATTGAGCAGGTCGAGATCGAGACTTCAGGCAAGCCGCGCCAGCGAGCCGCAGTGAAATCGATTCTTCTGGACAGGAGGATTCTCATTATCGTCCTGGACCGATATCAGGACCGGACCACCGCCGAAAAACTCAAAGGAGCCAGGCTCTATTGCCAGGCATCCGGTCTGGCGCCGCTGGAAACGGACGAATGGTGGGTCGACGATCTCATCGGGCTGAAAGCCTTCACGAGCAAGGGAGAGCAAATAGGCACCGTTTGCGAAGTATATGGAGAGCGCGGTGACTTTCTGGAGATTCTCCTCAAAGAAGGTAACAGGAAGGTGCTCGTTCCTTTCGTAAAGGAAATCGTTCCACTGGTAGATGTGAAGAGCGGCCGGCTGGAGATCGAGGACCTTCCGGGGCTCCTGGACTGAATTCTCCAAACCCGCTCAGGAAGCCGGTTTCAATACATCACACCCGGATCGGGCGGAGGACCCTAAGTTCTCATTAATCAGTAGTCTTATTGCTTGATTACTTGCCGGATATACATTACATTTCTTGAGATTTATTTTGGAAGCGAGATTCTCGGCAAATGCAAACTCTATTCCCCCCATCCGTGTATGCTCCGCCGTCTGCCGCCATTCAGGCAAGGGACGAGGAGATCCATCTTCCCACACTGAAAGTGATCTCCTACAGCGGGCACGGTGACAGCGGCGGAGTCGCCTCCAGCCTGGCGCCCCTGGCGCGCAGGATCGGCACCAAAGTCCACTGGCTCTCGGTAAACAGGGCGAACGAAAAACCTGGCACTACCAGCGGTGACTCACGTCTCGACTTTCCCCCGACCGAGAGCGGTTTCGTCTATCACAACGCCGGGATTTCCGAAGCCCTTCTCGAGGGGCACGAGCGCTTCTCCTCTGCCTACCTCTGGCCGCTGCTGCACGGGATGCCGGAGCTGGCGGTCTTCGATCAGGAAGACTGGCGCAAATTTCGAGACGTCTGCCAGAGAGTCGCCTCCGAGAGCCAGGTCATCTCGGAAGGAAGCTTCCCGTCACTCTCCTGGCTCCATGATTTCCAGCTCGCCCTCTGCGCGCCGCTGATCGCCACCGAAAGAGGCACCCTGGTCTGCCAGTTCTGGCACGTGCCCTGGCCAAGACCGGAGAACATCGCCTCTTCGCCCGTAGCCGCCGAGTTTATCGAAGCGCTTCTGGCCAACAAGCTCCTGGGTTTCCACACCGCCGAGTATGCCCACAATTTCCTGTCCACCGTCGAGCTTCTCTTCAAAGATGCCCGGGTAGATCAAATGTCCATGGAAATCCGCTACAAGCACTACTTCACCAGGGTAGTAGTCATGCCCCTGGGAATCGACGTCGACCGCTGGCGCCACCTCGCCTCTCAGGTGCGACCGATTGCCGAGGTCCTGGCGGTGAAACACCGCCTGGCCAATCAGATCATCCTCGGGGTGGATCGTCTGGACTACACCAAAGGAGTCCTGGAAAAGCTCTATGGCATCGAGTATCTCCTTACCCTCACCCCGGACTTGAGAAGAAGATTCCACTATGTGCAGATCTCCCAGAAACCGCGATCTGATGAAGACGACTACCGCCGCTATGCCGAGCAGGTAAAAGGCAAGATCGACGAGATCAACGAGCGATTTTCAGTGGACGGCTGGAAGCCGGTGGTCCATATAGACGAGGAGCTCAGCCAGAAAGAGCTGGCCGCATGGTATCAGGCCGCCGACGTCATGGCGGTCAATAGCCTGCGGGACGGGCTCAATCTGATCGCCAAGGAATATGTCGCCTGCCGGCAGGACGAGCAAGGCGTCCTCATCCTGAGCGAGAACGCCGGCTGCTCTGCGGAGCTCTCCCAGGGGGCGATCATCGTCGACCCGCGCTCTCCCTCGGAGTTCGCCCGGGCCGTAACAGCTTCATTTTCGATGGGAGTGGAGGAGAAACGCCGCCGGATGACATCGATGCGTCATATCATCGGCTGGAACCAGCTACACGACTGGGCCCTGGGCTTCCTCAAGCAAGCGCTGTCCTGAATCAGCCTACCAGCGCAAGAGATTGAATTTGTTCATGTCCACGGTCTGGGTAGTGCGATAGACCGACAGGACGATAGCCAGCCCGACCGCAGCCTCGGCAGCCGCGACTGTGAGGATGAAGATGGCGAAGAGCTGCCCTTTCACGGCTCCGGGATCGATATAGCGGGCAAAAGCGATCAGGTTGAGATTGACGGCGTTGAGCATGAGCTCGATGGACATCAGCACGCGCACTGCATTGCGGGAGCGGACCATGCCATACATGCCGATGGCGAAAAGCAGGGCGCTGAGCGTCAGATAGCGAACCAGGGGCTCCTGCCCGAGGGTGAGAAGCACAAAAGAGCCCACCGAGCCTACCGCCAGGCACCCCAGGGCCGAGGCGCCGAAAACATAGTGGAAGATGAGGCCGGCTGCGGTGATTCCGAAGAACATCGTGGCATCGAGATCGCCTTTCATGATCGACTGGTTGCCATCGACATTGGTGCTCTGCCCGAGAAGGAAGAAAACACATATGACGACTAAGCAGGCATAGACGAATGTCCATACGAACTTCGTCATTGCCGGTTTGGATTCGCTCAGCTCAGATTGCACTTTTCTATCCTCTTGGTAGTCTCAGTCTGTGGTCTCGATCTCGCCGCCGGTGCTCTTGCGCTCGGCTTTGGCGAGCATGATGGCGCCGATCAGGGCGGCCAGAAGAAGCACCGATGCGAATTCGAAGGGCAAAGAATAATTGGTGGTCAGGGCCTCGCCCAGGACCTTGAGATTATCCGGACTGACAGCTTCATCGGTGACATTCCAGCCTTCCGAGCGCACCGCCAGGTAGAGAGTAAAGAAGCTGAACCAGCCGACCAACGCCGGGAAAGCTCCCTTGATCGCGTCCATCAGGGCAAATAGAGGCGCTCTTTCCCCGGTGGGCTCCTCGGTCTCTTTCTCGAGCCTCGGATTGGTGAGCATGAGAGCGATGACCACCACCAGGGTGATACCCACGGCATAGATCATGATCTGGGCGAGAGCCAGGAACTGCGCTTGCAACATCAGGAAAAGCAGAGATATGCCGCCGAACACACCGATGAGCACGAAGCCGGCTCGAATCACGTTGCGATCGGCAATGACGCCCAGAGAAAGACAGATAGCCACGATGGCGACAGCGTAGAAGGCGATCGTCTCGGTTGCTTGAAAGGTGACCAGATCCTGTACGTTTAGAATATTCATTCGCTCACCTACTCTTTCTTGTCTTCATCGGCTTCGGGCTTACCTTCGTCCTTTTTTCCTTCGTCCTTCTTTCCTTCTTCCTTGTCGTTCTCGACTCCGGCAGCGGCAGGCTTTTCTTCTCCGGCTTCAGCCCTGGTCTCTGGTTTAGCGTCTTCAGGCTTGGCTTCGGCCTTGGCACCTTCCGGCTTGGCTTCAGCCTTGGCGCCTTCAGGCTTGGCTTGGGTCTTGGCGCCTTCCGGTGCGGCCTTGGCGCCTTCCGGTGCAGCCTTGGCGCCTTCAGGCTTGGCTTGAGCCTTAGCACCTTCCGGTGCAGCCTTGGCGCCGGCAGGAGCGGCCGGTTTGGCCGGCTTCGGCTTGGGCAGGGGCATCTCTTTGGCTTCGAAATAAAAGCCCGACTCTTCCTTGGTGAGGGTGAGTCGCTTCAGATCGTAAATCAGTGATTCGCGACTGTAATCGCTCATCTCGAAATCATTCGTATTGATGATGCAATTGGTGGGGCAGACTTCGGTGCAGAGACCGCAGAACATACAGAGTCCGTGGTCGATCTTGAAATCGATGAGCTCGAGCTTATTGGTCTCGGGACTCTTGTGAGCGGTGATCTCGATACACTTGTCAGGGCAGACCCGCTCGCACTGCCGGCAGGAGATACACAGGTGATCGCCGGACTCGGGGTTGACGGTGAGGGCCAGACGACCTCTGAAATGAGGTGGCAGATGAGGCACCGCCTCTGGGAACTCCTGGGTCGTCGGCTCCTTGAAGGAGTGCCCGAAAACAGTCATGAGACCGTCGCCGATCCTCTTGAAACTATCAACCGCTCTTTCTATGAGATTAGCCATGACATACCACCGCGACTCTGGCGAAAACAACCACTACGAAAGCAATGAGCGACAGGGGAATGAGACGCTTCCAGCCGAAATCCATGAGCTGGTCGATCCGGAATCGAGGAAGGGTTCCCCTGACGAGAATTGCAAAGAAAACTATGCTGTAGACCTTGATAATCACCCATACTGCTGCCCAGAAAGTCGTGGGATCGACAATCTGCAGATTGATCAGACCTCCGAAAACTCCCGCAAGCAAAGCAGAGAGCTCGTGCATGATCGGGTTGTCCAGGAGATAAGCGGGAATTATATTGTCGCCGCCACCCAGGAACATGACCGTGGCGATACTGGCCACCACGAAGAGATTGGTGAATTCAGCCAGGAAGAAGATGGCGAATTTTATGCCGCTGTACTCGGTGTTATAGCCGCTGACCAGCTCGCTTTCCGCTTCGGGAAGATCGAAGGGGATACGATTGATCTCAGCGCAGGCTCCGGTGAGATAAAGGCCGAAGAGAATGAGAGTAGCGATGGCCAGCACCACCGCTGCAGCCGCCGACCAGAAACCGTGGGGGTAGTATTGAGCGAGTATGCCCTCGGTACTCGCGCCGCTGAGAAAAGCGGCCAGATACTTGTCGAGACCTGTGAGGGCGCCGCCGCCGAAGAGATTCCAGTTCAGGAAACCACCGTGCTGCTGATTGGCAATCTGCACCACATCCAGGGTACCGGCAAGCAGGCAGACCGTTACTATCGACAGGACCAGAGGAATCTCGTAGCTGATCGCCTGGGCGGCGCTTCTCAGTCCGCCTACCAGCGAATACTTGTTGTTGCTCGACCAGCCCGCCATCACCAGCGCCACCACCGGCACAGACGCCGATGCCAGGACATAGAAGATACCGGTGGGCACATTGGCTATCTGGAAAAGAGCGTGGTTATTGGTGACTGCAGCCAGAAGCGGCAGAGCTCCGAAGATTGAAGGAGCGAAAAAGATGATCGGCGCCAGGGTGAACATGACGGCGTCGGCGCCACGGGGCGTGATGTCTTCTTTGAAGAGGAGCTTGAGGGCATCGGCGAAAGTCTGGGCGAGACCATCCAGAAGGGTTCGGTTCGGTCCTTTCCTGACCGTGAATATAGCCAGGGCGCGACGCTCGAAAAGAACCATGAACATGGCGTTGATAGGAATGAAGACCATGATCGAGACTACCGGGGTGAGAAAACGGCAGAGGTCTGCCACGAACATCACCCAGGGGGGAGCCACGGCATCACCGAGCATAGCCGGCAGTCGCTCCACCAGGATCCAGGGAAGAGCGATCCCCACGAGCCAGCAGGCACCCCATACCGGCACGAATATGAGAGCGAGCCAGACCATCACTAGCCGGCTGAGTTTAAGGATTTCTGGTAAGTTTGTCATCGTTTTTTCGTCACCCTAGCGGTCCACGTCAGGAAGAATCACATCGATCGAACCGAAGATTGCCATCACGTCGGCTATGGGATGCCCGACTAGAAGAGCGGGCAAAATGGAGAGATTGCAGAATGACGGATTACGCCATTTGATCCTGACTGCCTTGTCCGAGCCGTTCGAGATTATGTAGCAACCAAGAATGCCGCGGGGGGACTCGATTGCCGAAAAGCCTTCCCCTGCTTTCACCCGCAGACCGGCATTCTGCTTCTTGGCCATGATCTCCCCGCCTTCGGGAATCATGTCGAGAATCTGCTTGATGATCTCGTTGCTCTCGCGCATTTCTCGGACACGAAGGATATAGCGATCCCAGGTGTCGCCGCCTTCGGGCTTGTCGAGCCAGTGGACTTTGAAATCGAGCTTGGGATAGATCGAATACGGCTTGCGGCGGCGCAAATCGAAATCGGTGCCCGAGGCGCGCAGAGAGGGACCGGTGACCCCGTAGTCCTGACCGAGCTTCAGGGGAAGAACCCCGACACCCTTGGTGCGCTTCAAGAAGATTGGATTCTCGGTGACGATGGCCTCGTACTCGTCCACACGATCCGGGAACTCCCTGGTGAACTCGCGCAGGCGGCGGAACCAGTCCGGTTTGGGATCCCTCTGCACGCCGCCTATCCGGATATAGTTGAACATCATGCGCTGGCCGGCAATCTCCTCGAAAAGATCGAGAAGCTTCTCCCGCTCCCGGAAAGGATAGAAAGGAAAGCCGAACATGGCGCCGAGGTCGATCAGATAAGTCCCGAGCCAGAGCAGGTGAGAAGAGATACGATTCATCTCCGACACCAGGACCCGGAGATACTCGGCTCTCTCGGGAACTTCGCATTCATCGATCACTTCGGCAGCCCGGGCCATGGCCCAGGAAGTGTGCATTCCGGAGAGATAGTCGACCCGATCGATGAGAGCCTGGTACTGGAACCAGGTGCGGTTCTGTCCCTGCCATTCCTGGGCTCTATGCAGGTGACCGAGGACCGGCTCGGCATGTTTGACGAACTCGCCGTCCAGGGTGAGAATCAACCTGAGAACGCCGTGGGTCGCCGGGTGCTGCGGACCCATATTGATGATCATCTCATCGGTTTTCAAATCTTGTTCTTTTACTTCGGCGGTCATTGGTCTACCTGCGCTTGTCTATCGGAAAGACTTGGGGTTCTTGTCGTTGAGAGCGTCGATGGGCTGACGGTAATCCAGGCGGAGAGGATGCCCTTCCCAGTCCCAGGGATTGAGAATACGGCGCGGGTAAGGGTGACCCAGATACTTGATGCCGACCAGGTCATAAGTCTCTCTCTCATGCCAGTTGGCGGCATTCCAGAAAGTGGAGAGGCTGGGCACCATGGGAAGCTCGCCCTCTTTGATCTCGCTCTTGGGAATCTTTACTTTCACGGTGAGCTGATTGTCGTTCTCATACGACCAGAGCGTGTAGATCGATTCGAACGAATCTCCCTGATCGACACCGGAAACCGCCACCAGCAAGTCCAGACAGGTCTCGTCACCGCTGCGAAGGAGCTTCAGGGAGCGCTGCAAGTCTTCGGCAGCAAGCTCGATCACTTCATGACCGCTGGCTGCATCCGGCAGGCGCTTGCTGTCGATCCCGTGGTCCTTGAGGAACTGACCGCAGGGACCTGGCGGAGGCGGAGCTTCAGGCTCGGATGGTGCAGCTGCTTTCTCTTTGTCGTCGCTCATTTATCTGATCCTTGCATATCCGGCTGCGTATCCAGCAGCATCTCCAGCTTGACCTCTTCGATCAGGTCTTCCATGGGCAATCCCGTATCATAATCGACATAGCGCACCGCCCTCTGCTTGTAGAGCCCGGCCGCGCGGCTGGCATAATTCTCGGCACGGATCTTCTCCTGGAGCTTCAGGAGAGCATCGAGTATTCCTTCGGGACGGGGGGGGCATCCAGGCAGATAGACATCCACCGGGATGATCCGGTCGACACCCTGCACTACCGAATAAGAGTCGTTGAACATGCCGCCGGTTACGGTGCAGGCACCCATGGCGATCACATACTTGGGCTCCGGGAGCTGCTCGTAGAGGGTGATCAGGGCTGGAGCCATTTTCCTTGTAATCGTGCCGGCGGTGAGAATCAGATCCGCCTGCCTGGGAGTGGCGCGAAAGACCTCGGATCCGAAACGAGAGATGTCGTATTTGGACATCCCCACATGCATCATTTCTATGGCGCAACAGGAGGTGCCGAAAGTGAGAGGCCAGACAGCCCGGGAGCGAGCCCAGTTAGCCACAGGGCTTATGAAGAAGGAGAGGAACTCGGTAAAAGCGCTCACCGAAGTCAGGGTGACGGTGTCTCTCAGCTCTTCAGGCACAGCCAGAGAGAAGGCAGAGGTCGAGAGACCTTCAGTCATGATTTTTTCGTTTTCCGAAGCAGTCATTTGATCACTCCCACTCGAGGGCGCCTTTCTTCCAGGCATAAGCAAGCCCGAAAGCAAGAATCACGAGGAACACGGTGATTTCGACGGGTCCGAGCCACCAGGCGCCTTCGCCGAAGACCCTGGGCAGGTTGTCCGTAGCCAGTGCCCAGGGGATGATAAAGATGATCTCGATGTCGAAAAGGATGAAGAGCAGCGCATACAGGTAGTACCTGATGTCGAACTGGACCAGAGCCTCTTGAATCGGCTTCATACCGCATTCATAAGGCTGGGTCTTGACTGGGTTGGGGGTGTGATAACCGAGCAGCAGCTGCAGGACCCAGGCAAGGAGAATCATTCCAAGGGCCGGAAGGGCGAAGCCGATAATCACGAATAGGAAAATTTGAGTAATCTGCAGTTCATACATGCTGGCTACCAGAGGGTTCGGTTGTGTAAGCACGTCGGCTGTCAGCCGAACTAGAGTAAGAATACCAGGGTAGGCACCAAGCAGTGCCGGTACTAGATTATAGCCAGGTAACCTGGAGAGCGACGCACCAGCTCTGGTGTTCCCCCACCGCCGGACAAGCCTCTTTTACTGACAACCGCCCCTTCGAAGAAGCGCTCTGGCGGCTCTCGGAACACAGAGCGGGCCGGCTCGCCGAGATTATCGAAATTTAGTTTTAAATCCTTATCGACGTTCATACTTTGTATCCCGACAGGGGGTGAAACAATGGTTAACAAAATGGCGCAAACCAACTGCATTACTGTATCTTGCAGGTGTAGCCGAGTTATAAAGTGGGACCAGGAAATTGAAAAGCGGAGTTTCATTCAAGACAGTCGCAACCTGCAACGTTCAGGGCGAAATCATCATGGAGCTGGAATTACCTCATAAGCGCCTTAAAGACCTCGATACTCTCTGCGCCAGCCTGGGTCTCAACTGCGGCAAGATGGGACTGATCAATGAAGCCCTCACTCACAGCTCCTACTCCGCCGAGAATCCCGGCTATAGCAATTACGAAAAGCTCGAGTTCTTCGGCGACGCAGTTCTCAAATTTGTCGTAAGCGAATATCTTCTCGACCGATTCCCCGAATATATGGAAGGCCAGCTCACCGAGATCCGGGCGGTTCTGGTGAGCGACAAGGTCCTGGCCGAGATCGCCCGGGACCTCGGTCTCGATCGTTATATATTGCTCGGCAAGCAAGTGCAGATGAGACCGTCGATCATGGCCGACAGCCTGGAAGCCCTCATTGGCGCCGTCTATCAGGACCAGGGACTCTTCCAGGTGCAGAATCTCATCGTCCGCCTCTTCGGCAGCCATGCCACTTCAATCGACAGGGACGAGATAAAGGACAACTACAAAGCCCAACTCCAGGAATACACCCAGGCCCGGGCCCAGGGGCTGCCCGCCTATACGGTTCTGCATTCGGAAGGACCGGCTCATGAACCTACCTACACCATCGCAGTCAGCATCGCCGGCGACGCCATAGCCACAGGAACCGGTGGATCCAAGAAGCAAGCCGAGCAAGAGGCCGCCAAAAATGCCCTGGCCAGGCTGACAGAAAGAGACTGAGCCGGCCGACCGGAGAAGAAAGCAAAAAGCCCCCGGGCGCGATCTAAGCAATCCCGGGGGCTTTCAATCGGCTCGAAGAGCGATCAGGGCACTATTGGCGGTTCCGCCGATACGGTGGACAACGGGCCTGTTGCTACCAGCCCTGGCGCGACCGTGGTGGCATCGCTGACTTGCTGTCCGGCTCTGAAGTTGGGCTTCAGGGACTGGGGCTCGGCAGTCGACTCGGATTGATTGAGGGGCTGGGCGTTGAAGTCGACTTGCTGAATCCGGGTCTCGGAGAGATCCACCGGCTCGGCCTGCGCCTGGGGCTCAACGGCTTCCTGCTTCTGAGCCTGCTCGTTGAGCTTCTCCTGCTTGACGCCCACGAAGGGAAACTTGGAGGCTACCGAGCGGTTGCGGTTCTCTTCGATAAGTTGATCGGTGATTGCCGGAAGACCGGAAGATTCGGAAAGCTTGAATGCCTGGTGCTGAAGGTTGCGGGCTTCGTGATTGGCCCTGGCGGCCTTGAACTCGGCTTCAGCCGCTTTCAAGCGAGCCCTGGCGGCGTCAACCTGTTTCTTGGCGATGTCGAGCCTTACCCTGGCGGTCTCGAGACGGTCTTTGGCCTCGTGCACCTGGGCGGCGACAGCGGTTTCGGTAGTGGGTTGGGAGACGTTGAGAGTATCGGCCCTGGCTGCTGGGAGGGTCAAGGGAAGAGCCAGAGCAAGGCTAAAGAGAGTGATTGTGTTTCTAAGATTCATGCCATTGCCTCGAAAGAAAAGCTGCTAATACGGGTCGCAAGTTGCAAACTAAAAGCCTGTTCGGCGATCTCAGCAATTATAAGCAAACAAAATGGCCAGGCGTTGTTTATGAAAAACCTTGCAGGGCGCGGCTATACGAGAGATCTGCGATGCCTATCCTTCCCGCGCGATTCGTAGTACTAACGTATATAATCGACAACCGGGCAGATTTCGCTGCTTCACAGAACCAGATAAGCTTGTACACATTTTTCAAACTCGCCGGAGCGGTGTCCGGGACCGCAAACGCTCCACCCGTGGGACTTTCGCCTGGATTGCCCCCGGCCGGTCCCCGGCAGAAAAGAAAGATTCAGTAAAACCTTAAAGACTTCTCTTGAAGTCAAGCTGACGCTTATTCTATATTGTTGCTTCCGCTGGGGCGGATAGACGCCCCTGCAAACGAGCGTCCGCTCTCGTGAGGACGGCGCCCTGAAACATGTACAGCTTGACCGCCAAGCGATGAGGTAAAAACCAGCAATGTCGCAAATCCTAAAGGTCAAAGGAGAAACCAGCCAAGTGTCAGAGCAACAGGTGGAAAACAACAACCTGAAGGATGAGTTCGAGAAGCTGCTCGAAGAGACGCTTCAGTTCAGGTACGAGCAAGGCGACATCGTCGAAGGTTCGGTGGTCCGCATCGAAAGAGACGGCTTGCTCGTCGACGTGCAGGCGAAGTCGGAAGGATTCGTGCCCGCCAAAGAAGTTTCGAACATGCCGGTGGACAACATCGAAGATGTCGTCGAAATCGGCAAGAAATACGAGTTCTATATTCTGCGAGAAGAGAACGAGAATGGTCAGCTGACCCTCTCCCTCAAGCGTGTCGCCCAGGCCCGCGGCTGGGTCAAGCTCGAAGAGCAGAAGAAAAACGACGAGACGATTCGCGCCAAGATCAGCAATGTCGTCAAAGGCGGCGTTGTCGTCGACGTCTATGGTCTTCGTGGTTTCGTCCCGGCCAGCCAGCTGCGCGTGAAAGGCACCACTCCCGAAGAGCTCATCGGCATGGAAATCCCGATGAAGATTCTCGAGACCGACACCAAGCGCAACAAGCTGATCCTCAGCCAGAGACTGGCAGTACAGGAAGAGAAAGCCGCCCAGCGCGAGAAAATCCTCAACACCCTGCAAGCCGGTCAGATTGTCTCCGGCGAAGTGGTGCGAATCGCCGACTTCGGTGCCTTCATCGATCTCGGCGGTCTCGATGGTCTGCTTCCCATCTCCGAGATCTCCTGGGAGCGCGTATCGCATCCCTCGGACGTTCTCAAGGTCGGTCAGATCGTCTCCACCAAGGTCCTCAAAGTCGACCAGGAAAAAGGTCATATCAGCTTGAGCCTCAAGCAGATGCAGCCTGATCCATGGCAGGAGATCGAAGACAAGTTCGAAGAAGGCCAGGTGATCTCGGGCACTGTCAGAAAGATCCAGTCCTTCGGCGCTTTCGTCCAGATCTATCCCGGCGTTGATGCCCTTTTGCCCACCGTCGAGATGTCCGAGCAACCGAACATCAAACCGGAAGAGGTAGTTCAGGTCGGTCAGGAAATCAAGGCACTGATCAAGAAGTTCTCCCCGAAAGAGCACAAGATCAGCCTCAGCCTCAAAGGCATGGACGTCAGCGACCTTCTCGGCTAAATCTCGAGAATCAGCAGGAAGCCGGTACTTTTCCTTCCTTGATACTCTGCACAAGAGCTTCGACGAAGGTAGGATCGAATTGCTTGCCGGCGGACTCGATCATCTGTTTCTGGGCAGCCTCGGGATCCATTCCGGCCCCGTGGACCTTGGCGGCCACAAGCTCGTGATAGGAATTAGCCACAGCTAAAATGCGAGCGATCACCGGAATCTCGTCTCCCTTGAGACCCTGAGGGAACCCCTCCCCATCGAATTCTTCATGGTGAGCGATAACCAGAGGAGCGAGATGCTTGAGCTCCGGAAACGACTCGAGGAGCTGAGCGCCGGCCACCGAATGACCCATTTTCAAGACGAACTCGTCGTCCTCGAGCTCGTCGTCCCCTTTCTGGAGGACCGGCTTGGCGATTCCCAGCTTGCCCAGATCATGAACCAGAGCCGCCTGCCTCACCGTCTGGACTTCTTCGGCTTTCATTCCGAGCCCCTGCGCGATAGCCACGGCATACTGAGCCACTTGCCGGGCATGTCCACCGGGATACTTGTCTTTCTCTTCGATCTGAGCCACCCAGCCGTCGATTCGACCGAGCATTCGGGCGTCCAAACCCGGTGTGGCAAAGATATAGTCGGAGGTCTCGTTGGCTGAGGATGCCATGATCTGGTCGAGCTTTTTCTTGGCTTCGGCTTCATCCATGGGAGGACTGGGAGGCGGCGCCTCAGCAGCGGGCGCAGCCGCCTCCTTCTTGCGAAGGGAAGACATGAGCGGGCTTGCCGCCGAGGCGGCTTTGGCTTTGCCGAGCATGGATCCTTTCAGACCGCCGGCCACCGGCGCGCTGCCGTCTTTGGCCGCCGGCGTCGGGATCGAATCGAGATCGCCCCACTGTCCCGGGGCCACCTCTTTAGGCTTGGGGGTAGGAATCGAATCGAGATCGCCCCAGGCAGCCTGGCCCTCGGCAGCCGGGACGGCTTCGGAAGGAGCGGTCTCGGTCCCGGGTGGTACCTCGAGTGGTGCCACGGTGGGCTCAGCCGGACTGGCGGCTACCGGCTCGGCCGGCGCGCTTGCGGTCCTGGGCTCAGCCTCCTCCATATCCCCGAACTCGCCGAAGTCCAGGTCGGCATAAGGATCTTCCTCCACAGGAGGAACCGCCTCGAGATCGAAGTCGACCTGAGCGTGGGAGCCCGAAGCAGTGGCGGCGTCAGGACGCGGCACACCGACACCCTTGATGCTGTCGAAAGACTTGATGCCGGTTACACTTCCTTCAGGCGGCTTGACGATAGCGTCCTGGGTCGCCCCGGTGCGAGTGACAGGCTTGATCACAGGTTTGGGAGAGCCCGTGGCAGGGGGCGCGGACTCCTGCACCACAGGCGGTACTGGCGGAGGCGCCGGTTGAGCCGGTGCGGCTGTCGGGGCTGGAGGCGAGGTTGGTGTCGGGGGCGGTGCCGGGGTTGGCTTCGGAGGCGGAGCCGGTGCGGGCGGTGGCGCCGGCGCGGTAGTCTTGCGGGCGGAGGGAATCGCCTGCTGGCCCAGGGCGCCCTTGAGGGCATTGCGCAGCTGCACCGTCGACTTGCCGTCCCCTTCGGTCGCCGGCGGCACGATTCGCTGGTGAAGCTGCATGATCGGCTCGCGGGCGAGCTTCTCGGCAGGCAGCTTGACCAGAGCTTCAGCAACCTTGTCGGCGACATTCTGGACCATATCGACTTCGGATCGCGTCCAGGCCCGGCGATAATCGCATTGCTGAAGAATCACGCAACCATGCGTATTCTGGCCGGTGGTAAGGGCAACACCAAGGAGCGACTTCACCCCGATAAACTGAAGCTCTTCCTGTACCGGCGAGACGTATGAATTCTCTTGCCCCTCGTAAACCGTCATCGGCATACGTGACAGAAGCACCTGAGCAACCATGGGCGAGTCCGTGGAGGGCCAGTAGAACTCCTGGCAACTCCGCACTTTATCCTGCTGCCAGAACTCATAACATTTCCAGCCTGCCTGGGTGTCGTCGGTGCAAACGAAGAGGCAGCGGCTCACATTGAGAGCCTTTCCGAGAATGTTGACCACCAGGAAAAGGGCATCGCCGATTCCCATGGAATAGGCCATGACATTGCCGATCTCGACCAGGAAAGTCTCTCTGAAAGTATCTCGCTGGACGACATCGTTGATCTGAGCGAGCCTGATGATATCCCCGAGCTCGCCAAGGACCACCCGCAGCGAATTGATCTCGTCGAGACTGAGCTCGGATTGCCTGGCCATGCTGACCGAGCCGAAGGTGCGGCCTTGCAGAACCAGGGGTACGGTCACTCTTGCCTGGCCGAGCTCTTCGCCTTCCTCGTCCGGGGCTCTGTACTCGCAAATTTGAGTGACGTTCGGATCCAGGGGATTGCTCAACATCACCTGGCAAGTGTCGGCGTTGAAGGTGTCACCGAGCTCGCGCACAGTCGTCTCGAGAATCCGTTTGAGGTCCCGCACACCTGTTAGCCGCTGTACCAGTGGGCTGGTCATATTTTGTTCATACCAAGTCGAGAAGAAGAAGTAACCTCTTACCGGCCATTATCGCACCGGCATTGAATATCAGACAATCATATAGAATAACAGGGGAGAAGGCGGCATTTGAACGAGACGGCATTAAACGAGACCCAGTCAGTGGGCGACCTGATCGGTCGCGCCGCCCGGCTCTATCGGGCGAATCTAACCAGCTGGTTCCCGATCCTTCTCTGGCCGACAGTGCTCAGCGCCCTTGGCAGGGCAATGTTCCAGGGGGGCATCTCGGGCATCGCCGACATGTCGTTCAGTGCCACGGCCATGGCGCTGCTTGTCGTTGGAGTGATCGGCGCCATCCTCACCCTGGTAGCCAAATGGATTCTGCTTGTCAGGCAGCTTTCTTTCGTGCGCCTGGCAACAGGTTTTTCGGACAGCCTCCCCGAGTCCCTGGCCTTCGTCAAACAGAGACAGTGGTCCATCGCCGGAGCCGTGGCGATAATGTATTTCTTGCTCCTGGCGGTTTTCGGTCTTGCCCTCCTGGAAGTAGCGGCGGCCTCGCTAATCTTCAGGCCGGACACTTTTCTGGTGATTCCCTCGGTAGTTGGTGTAATCGGCGGACTGATAGGCGGCACAATCACGCTCATGTTCGTCTATTTCGCCGCCTTCGTCGTCCTCAGCGCCATCGCCTGCCAGGCTAATAGCGTCACCGGCCTGGTTTCGAGCGGCTTTCGACTGGCCGGCAAGCAGCTGATGCGCACCGTCTATATGGGCAATATGGTCTGCCTGACGATTCTGCTCCTGAGTATCCCATTCTGGCTGCCGATGATGGCTCTTATCGGGATCGACTATCTGCGGCTCGGTCAGGACGCTTTCGCCAATGGTGATTTACCCATCCACTGGTCAGTCCTCCTGACGTCCTATGAATCCCTGGTCGATGTGGTGGTCTGGCCGGTGGCCTTTGTTTCTTACGGGCTCTACTATTACGATTTGCGCCTGAGACAGGAAGGCGTGGACATGCTCCTCGACGTCGACCGCCTCGAAAGAGCGCGAGATTCGAAAGAGAGTTGACCATGCCCAACCCGGACGTTCGAGAAAAGCTTGCTGTCATGGCTTCCCAGTACGATTACCGGAAGCCTCCGGAGATCCTGGTGAAGATCCAGGAATGGATCACCGAGGTCGTGAGAGCCGTTCTGGACTTTCTCAAGGGGCTCAATATCGTAGTCCCCAGAGCCGACACCGGCGCGGTCGGCGACATCATGCAGATACTCGCCCTGATCGCCGGAGTGCTCTGTCTCATTCTACTGATCGTCCTCATGTTCGGGCGACTCAAGCATCTGAAAAATCAATCCGAGCTCGCCAGGAGGGGCGCCATCACCGTGGATGAGGATCTCGACAGCGCCGGCTGGCGCAAGCAGGCCGGCGCCTGGGCGGATAGCTCCAGATGGCGTGAGGCCTGTCGAGCCCTTTATCTCAGCATCCTGCACGAGCTCGATGAAAAGGGAACCATCGCTTTCAGCCATACCCGAAGCAATTATGAGTACTGGTATGCCCTGGCGGCTAACACCTCCATTCAGAAGCGATTCCGCCGCCTCGCCGACATCATCGAGCTGGTCTGGTTCGGCAATCACCAGGCTGGCAGGGAGGACTACCAGCAGTGCCGGGATCTGGCGGACGAACTGACCAGACTGATCAGAGAAGATAGCAGAGAAGATAGCAGAGAAACCAGCGGAGCAGGCGCAAACGAGGTAGAGCCATGAGCGATCGGCCTTCTTCGAGCATTCCCCGGAAGGTCTTGATTCAGCTGGCCGCCCTGATTGCCGTCAGTTGCCTGGTGGTTTATTGCGGCGAGAGCTATCGTGACCAGCTGGACAAATTCTTTCCGGAATCCAGGCTCCTGGCCTCGACCTACAATCGCAAGCCCAGCGGATTGAGCGGACTTTACGATCTGAGCCAGAGAATGGGGCTCAAGGTAGATCGCTTCGAGGTTTCCTATCGTCAGCTGAGGCGGCTTACCGGCATGCTGGTAATCATCGCCCCGGTACAATCGCTTCCCGACTATGAGCTCAAGCAAATCCTGGACTGGGTCAAAAAGGGTAACACCCTGGTCTATCTCGATCAATTCAATATCGACCAGAGCCGGCAGATCCTCGAGGCCCTGGATCTGAACGTCCGGAACACAGTCAAAGAGCTCGACGGGGCCGACCTGCCGGTGGCGGGCGAGGCATTATCTGAACGCGAGGATCCGGTCTATGACCTGGTGGGCAAGGTCCGGGTCTCGGCTCGTTCACGGCTGACCGGCGGGACGCCTATAGTGGCGGACAGTCAGGGCGCCGTCCTCACCAGAGTCGAGCACGGAAGGGGACGGGTCTATGTCGGTGCGACTCCGGCGCTCTGCAGCAACGGCACCCTGGCCGACCAGGAGTTCTGGGGCAATTTTCAATTGCTGGAAAACATCTTCCGCACCGCCAATGGTACTATATACTTCGACGAGCGCGCCCACGGCTATTCGAGCGGAACCAACGTCTTCTATTATTTATCGAGAAGCGAAGCCGCTCCCGTAGCGGCTCAGATCGGTCTGATCATCCTTCTCATGGTCTTCAGCGAGAGCCAGCGCTTCGGCAATGCCCGGTCGCTGGAGGAGCGGCGCAAGATCTCGAACCTCGAGTTCATCAACGGTCTCACCAACGCCTACAAACGAGCCCGTGCCAATACTGCTGTTCTGGATATCCTCTTTCAGTCTTTCCGGAATCGCCTCTCCCGCGACCTGGGAGTCTCTCCTCACGAAAGCTCCGAACGCCTCGCCGAAGCCTGGGAAGCAAGCGCCCTTCAATCAAGCGAAGATCTCGGGAAGCTCCTCGCGGACTACGAGCGGCTTATGGAAGCCCGGCATGTTTCCGACGATGATTTGAGAACGATTGTGACAGCGTGCGATAAGATTACGACAACCTCAGAAGGGAAATAAGCAAGAGATGACCGAATCGATACAAGAACAAATGGATGCCACCCGGACGGCCAACGAGCATGTGGCCCGAATCGGCGAAGTCTTCTCGCGCCTGCGCCGCAGCCTCAATGAAGTGGTGGTCGGTCAGGAGATGGTGGTCGACCAGGTCCTCATCGCTCTGCTCGCCGACGGGCATGTCCTTCTCGAGGGGGTTCCGGGAACCGCCAAGACGCTCCTGGTCAAGACCCTGGCCAGTCTCGTCTCGGGCGGTTACGGCAGAATTCAGCTCACCCCGGACATGCTTCCTTCGGATATCCTGGGCACCAGCATCTATGACCTGAGCACCAAGACATTCTCTCTCAAGAAAGGTCCGATTTTCACCAGCCTTCTTCTGGCCGACGAGATCAACCGCACCCCGCCAAAAACCCAGTCGGCGCTTCTCGAGGCTATGGAAGAGCGGCAGGTGAGCCTGGAGGGCAAGACCGAAACCCTTCCGGAGCTCTTCATGGTGGTCGCCACCCAGAACCCCATCGAATTCGAAGGCACATACCCCCTGCCCGAAGCCCAGCTCGACCGGTTCATGCTCAAGATCGTCATCGACTATCCGAGTCCCGATGCCGAGAAGACCATGCTCAAGAACTGGCAGAAAGGCGATTACCACAGACACTCGCCCCGTCTCGAAGCAGTCGCCACCGAGGCGGAGATCTGCTCCTGCCGCCGGGAGCTGGAGCATGTCCTGGTCGAAGACAGCATCATCGAGTACCTGTCTGGGCTGGTCCAGAAGTCACGCAACCTCTCCGACCTGCAGCTGGGAGCCAGCCCGAGAGCTGCCCTTTCCTGGCTGGCAGCAGCCAAAGCTCATGCCGCCATCGAAGGCAAAGATTTCGTCACGCCGGACAATGTCAAGTTCGTCGCCGAGCCGGTTCTGCGCCACCGTCTCATTCTGACACCGGAAGCAGAGCTCGACGGTGTCACCATGAGCCAGGTTATCGCCAACCTCATGCGCCAGATTCCCGTACCGCGATGATCGCGAGCCCGAGACTGTATCTGCTCCTCAGCCTGGCGATCCTGCCTTTCGCCCTGGCTCATTTCTACCCTCCCCTGCACACCCTCGGCCTGGCCGTCGACTTCATCATTCTGGTCCTTCTGGTCATCGACTACGAGCTCACCCAGAGACCTTCATTTATCATGGCCACCCGGCTGGTGCAGGATCGGCTCTCCATCGGCCGTGTCAACGAAGTCTCTATCCGGGTGACCAATTCAGGCACCGCCACTCTGAAAATGAGGCTGAAAGACGATTTCCCGCATTCTATCGAGAGCAATGTCGAGCAATTCGAATTCGAGATCAAAGGCAACTCAACGAGCGCGATGGAATACGAGCTCAAGCCCATGAGACGAGGAGCCTATGAATTCGGCAACATCAATATCCGCTACCTGAGCTACCTGGGGCTTTTCTGGAGAGAGGTCAGAATCGAGGCGCGAGAAACCGTGAAAGTGTTCTCGGATTTGAAAAAGCTGTACGAACTCTCTATCAAGCTGGCCCACTCCACCGAGCTTGGCGAGCTGCACCAGAGAAAGAGAGGGCAGGGAACGGACTTCGCCTCGCTTCGCGAATATACCGAAGGGGACGACATCAAAGCCATCGACTGGAAAGCGACGGCAAGGCGCGATCGTCCTGTCCTTCGAACTTTCGAGGCGGAGCAGGAGCAAAGGCTTCTGATTCTCATCGACGCCGGTCGCATGATGCTGTCCGACCTGGAAGGACTCAACCGTTTCGACCACGCTCTCAATGCCGCGCTCTGCCTGGCTCTTACCGGGCTCACTCACAACGATCAGGTAGGTCTCGGGATCTTCGCCGAGCAGGCTCTGCTCTATTTGCCGCCGAGAAGAGGCAAGGCCTACCTGAAAAAGATGCTCGAGTCCACCTTTGACGCCGAGCCCAAGATGGTCGAGCCAGATTATGCCGGCATGCTCTCTTATTTCGCCGCTGCCCAGAAAGGCAGGGCACTGATAGTGGTGCTCACTGACCTGACCGACCCGGTCGGCTCGCAATCTCTGCTTGCCGGTCTTGCCAGGCTCAGCGGGCGCCACCTGCCCTTCTGCGTGACCCTGAAAGACCGCCAGATCATCGAATTATCCAGGGAAATCACGAGCCTGGGAAGCAGTTCCGATCAAGAGATGCTCGAGCGCACCTACCGCAAGGCAATAGCCACCGATCTGCTCAACGAGCGGGAGCTCGCCCTGAGCGTCCTGCAACGCCGGGGCTGCCTGATTCTAGACTGCCCTCCGCAATCCCTTTCGGACAAGCTGGTGGACACTTACCTCGAAATCAAAACAAGAGCGCGACTCTGATCAGGCGAGACCGTTATCGCAAGCATACTTGACAAGAGCGGTCCGGCTTCTCAAGCCGAGTTTCTTACGAATCCGCGAGGCATGCAGCTCAACCGTCGAAGCGGTGAGAAACAGCCGGTTAGCTATCTCCTTGTTGGAAAGACCGGAAGCTATGAGCTTGAGAACCTCCATCTCCCGCACCGATAGCGGTGGCGCCTCAGCCTCCGGAACACAGCTCTTGCTCTTCTCCACAACAGTGCCACTGCGCAGATTCGCAAGCTCGAGGCTGTTGTTGAGCTGCTTTGTGAGGTTACTAAGCAAATTGGCATGAAAAATCTGATCCTTTATCTGCTGGTGCGTCTGGCAATGACCCAGGGATACCGACGCATGGCCGGCCGCTACCCTGATTAGCTCTAGCTCGCTGTCGGTCCACTTTCGATTGCGACCTAGCTCGATGGCGATCACGGCTCCGTAGATCGAGCCGTGGCTTACTATGGGGGCGCCAGCCAGGCTGCTTATACCGGCATCGAGAAGACTGCTCACGTCCTCGCTTGGTATCGATCGGACCGAACGCAGGCTGGTAACGTCATCGATAGCCACGGGACCGTTACGAAACCTGGCCACAACGGAGGAAGGAAATCTGGCGGTCCGTCCCAGACCCAGTGGCGATATGCTGGGCTCGGCATATTCGTGAGTCACCACCGGCAGGGTCGCCAGCTCGCTCCGCACGGCAAGGCAACGAGACACGCTCAGGCACTGGCCGACATTGTCCACCAGAAGCTGCAGTACCGAGTTCATATCGAGGGAAGAGTGCAGGCGAGAGATAACCTGCCGGATAAGCCGCTCGAAAACAAGCTGCCTGCCCAGCGAATCGGAGGGGTCTGCAGGCTTCCCTCTTTTCACGGGCCTCGAAGGTGTCGGAGAGACGAGGATTCCGGATCCGGCCGCCGAGAGGAAACCAGCGGGAATCAATACGATATAGACCTCACCTGCATCCGGTCCGAGAAGACAGGTCATCATCGCTTCATAATCGAGCCCCTCGAGATCGATGCTCGACCAGGCGAACGGGTTTTTCTCGTCCACACCGTCGGCTGCTGCCTCCACCAGGTGAAGCACGCTTACGGCGCTGCCTCGTTTATCGGGGGCCCTTGCCGAGAAGACCCCTTCCACTGCCCGATTCACTTTTACAAGGCGCTTGCTCGCACGCTCCAGCAGGAAGACCGGCAGCGGACACTGCGAGAAAAGCCAATCGGCCAGCCGTCGCGCCAGGCGGCTCTCGTTCAGGGTAAGCCCCAGAGTCAGCTCCGAAGAGATCAAACGCCCCAGGCTTCTGATGTCAGAGTCAGTGCTCGAGAGGAACATGAGTCCCCTGAGCTCCCCTGAAAGAATGAGCGGAAAAACAGCACCGCTCTCATCGCCGGAGATCCTGAGCCAGTCTTCGAAACACCCCCGGGGTCTTGCTTCCTCCAGCAAGGAGGCGATTTCAAGATCATCCCCGGCGATGAATGAGTTGAGCGCGATGGAGTTCTCCTCGAGAGAGAAAACAATTTCCGCCGGAGGTCCCACTGCGATGAAGCGCTTCCAACCGACCCTGCCGCTGTCATCGAGACGAGCAATCCGGCAGCTCAGACAGGCCGCCTCAGCGGCGCGCTCCAGAATCCGGAAGCGCTCCTCCATGCTCGCATCCGGATTGAGCCCCAGGGACTGGCGTAAACTGAGGAGCATACCGAGATAATCGCCGGGCCCTGCTATCAGGTCCGGCAGTGACTCCGCCTTCTTCTTGCGCCTGGAGGCCATATACTGGGCTCGTTACTCCTATATATAAAAAAGCGTAGCAGAGATCCCGCGCTCTCAGACCGGAAGAGTCCGCACATGGGGGTCTCCAGACAATTCGCAGGACCGCCGGGGTGAAAAGCCGGCCCGCCGATCCTTGCTTTGCAGGGAAGGGACAGAGGACGGATCACGCAGATTAGCAAAATTTAATTGAGCACTCGATCCCCCGGTTGCTTGGCAAGAGCCGTCACTTGTGCTCCACGGGGCGTTTTCGGCGCTTTCCCCGGAAGAAAAATTGGTATAGAATTAATATTAGCAATAGCACACCAGGCTGAATTAATATTAATCCTCAGATAAAGCAGCGACTCTCCTAGAAACCCTGAAAAGACCACCGTGAGAAACCTTAGAAGACAATTCGGCAAAAAGTTCGTCGAGACAGCAAAGAAATGTCCAACCCTTGTCGAGGACATCAAACGAATTCGCGAAGACGGAGTCAAGATACGCCTGGTCAACGGTCCGTGCCGCGCCTATTACGACCGGAGCAAGCGGACTATCTACATCGGGAAATGGTGTCCTCGCAACTACAAGCTGATCAGCATCGCCCATGAGTTCGTTCACGCCCTGGTTCGTCCGACTATCGATCCGGTGCCCGGGAAGACCGGTCGGCAGGAGTTTGTCGACCGTTGCCTCGAAGAAGAAACCGAGGCCATAGTCCACGAGATCATGATTGTCAAAGAACTGCTCAAAGCCGGCGTCAAAGTCGATCCCAAAGAGCTCGAATGGTTGAGACGGTATCGACGGGGCGGTCGCAAAGCCATCCGGAAGGCGCTGGAAAAGACCATCACCTCGACCACCGGCGAAGATTATCCGGACTATTACGGAAGCTGGTACGACGAGATAGTGCCGCCGGGCAAGCGCCTGCCTTAGGTAGCTTCAATTTAAATCAGATAAACGCGGGCTCCGAATCGTGCGCCTCGTCCTGATCCACCGAGAACGGCTCAGACGTCAGGCTGCAGGCGTAGGGAATCATGCGCCGGATCTCCTCGGCTATATACTCGGCATCGGCGACCTTGGCATGAAGATGCAGGGTCTGGAAGTCGAGCTTGACGATTTGCCCCTCGGCGGAAAGCACCTGTCCCTTGAAAATCAGATTGCGAGCCTGCTTGAGGATCTCGCCGGTATTCTTGAGCACAGCCCGGCTGTGAGTATGGGGGAGGAGATTTCCCCTGGAGTCGTAAGTGCGGTCCACCCAGGCTTCAGCAGCCACGCGTATGCCGGCCCGCTCTCCGGCCGCGAGGAGCGAGGCGCTGGCGGGCCCGATAAGAACGAGCCATGGGTCGAACTCGGCGATGGCCTTGGCCACTATGGTGGCGACCCGGACATCATGGGATACCTGCCTGTAGAGATAGCCATGGGGTCTCACCTGGGTGATCTCGAAACCAAAAGTACGAGCCATTCCGGAAAGGGCCCCCAGCTGGAAGAGGACCGTTGCTCTCAACTCGGATGTGGAAAGATGGATCTCCCGCCGGCCGAATCCAGCCAGGTCGGGATAGCCGATATGGGCCCCCAGAGAAAGACCGTAATAGCGGACCATCTCCAGAGCCTCTTCCATCAGGACCGGGTCGCCGGCATGGGCACCGCAGGCTATATTCGCCGAAGTCACGAAGGGCAGGATATCCGCCTCGCCCTCGATGCGATAGGAGCCGAAACCCTCTCCGAGATTTGTATTGATGTCGATACCATGCTGCATGAAAAGACGCGCGGAAGACGCTTCCTTGACCGGTGCCTCCGCATGTGCGACCTTGTGAGTTCGCCCTTTCTGTCGGGAACGTCGCATTTTAAACTCCATGGAATTCGTAAGCAGGCTGAAATTTTAGCAGGATCAGGGCTGACGACCCCTGTTTTTAGTCATTTCCCTATGTACATCCTTAAACAAGGCCCTAAAATATAAGAGAGAGTTAAGATCGCGACGAGATTTTCGAGCATTAAGGCAAGCCTGACACTTTTACTGGTTATCACAGGGATTGCAGCCGCGAGCTGGCTACCGGCGCTGGCCCAGGGCTACGGACGCCCGGCGGTGGTCAGGGATCCCCGGCAGATCCGCCAGCAGGCCTTCCAGTTTTACCTCGAGAACCGCTTCGACGAGGCCACCGAGCTCTATCAGGAGGCAATAGACCTCGCCCGGGAGAGCTATGGCGAGAAATCCTCGTTCGTGGCCGATCTCTACTATGAGGCAGGAAGCATGTGCCTGGAAGAAGGCAATTTCTCCATGGCTTCCAGATATCTCCCTCAGGCAGTTAAAGTCAATCCTAATTACACCACTGCCCGGGTGAAGCTGGCCGACCTCCTGATGATGAAAGGCAAGTCCGATGAGGCTTTCGGACAGATTGGCGAGGCCCTCAGACGGGACCCGAATTCCATAGAGGCACGCAGGCAGCTGGTCAAACTCCTCATGGAAAGAGAGAAGCACGAGAAGGAAGGAGCCAGGGGAGCAGGTCTGGCCTGCACCTGGGAAGCGTTCCGTCTCAACAACATCACCAAATCGGTGGTCAACCAGACAATCAAGAACATAGCCCTGTGGAAGCAGAAAATGGATAGCGGTCAACATCCGGTTCCCACAGTAGCCATAACGGCTCCGGTATCGGCACCACCGGCACCACCACCGGTCGCCACGACGCCGAAGCCTGAGCCACCGACATTATCTCAGCCCAGGTCTCAGCCCAAGCCCAGAGCCACCCCCGCGGCGGCGAAATCCAAACCGGCAGCAAGACCGAAACCGAGAGCGAAACCCAAACCGCCGGAACCCAGACCTGTGGTTGCCAGGAAAGAGAAGCCGCCGCATGTCGCCCGGGCATCGTCTCCGCCTCCACCATCCGGGCCTGTGGGACGAAAAGCTTCCAGCCGGGGCGGGCTCGTGCCGCCACCACCACCAGTGGTTCCTTCATTCATAGCGCCGCCGCCGCCGCCTGCCGGCAATCCCGGCATAGTTCTTACGACCACGGCTAATGTGCAGAACCCGCCGCCGGAGAAGAAGAAACCACCGAAGAAGAAGAAAAAGCCTCGCCCCGAAGTTCAGGACGAGCCGGACTTCCTGCTCGACTGGGCTTCCGACAAACAGAAATAATCAGAGTCCGGCGTCACCGCCCGGGCTCGGTTTCTGGGCTCTCTGCCTGCCGCCGGGCTTGAGCTCCGGAAGTCTCTGCAACTGCTCCGGTGTGAGCACCGAGCGAATACCGAGGAAATCGTTGAGCATCACAGCCTCCGCCTCGCCCTGCAAACCGACGAGTTCTTTGTGGGCTGCGAAGATATCTTCCCGGGTGGCGTTAGGGTCGAACATCAGATCTCTCATCCGGGTTCGCATGGACTTGAGATCGCTGTTGATCTTGCGAGCCTCGAGGGCATTTCGGCCGCGCATCTCTTGAATCCTGGACTTCTGCTTGTCGCTCAATCCCAGAACGGTCAGATCGAGCGGCTTGCGGTTGAACCATTGTCGACCGCCCTGCATCTGATTGTTGCGCATCTGATTGTTGCGCATCCGGCCGCCGGGTCCGCCGCCCATCTGTCCTCGACGCATCTGGCCGCTGCCCATCTGGCCATTGCGGCGCATCGCCGGCGGCATGGCATCGGGTTGAGCCGTCATGAAATCACCGCCGGGACCGGGGTCCCCGCCCTGACCGCGTCCGGGAAAGCCCTGCCCGCCACCGCTCTGCTTGAAGCGCTGGCGTATCTGCTGTCTCTGCTCCGGGCTCATCTGGCGCAAACGCTCGCGTAACTCCTGTCTCTGCTCCGGGCTCATCTGGCGGAATCCCTGACCTCTCCTGAAGCCGCCCGGCTCGCCATCGCCGATATCGTATTTCTTGAAGCGATCGGCCATGCCCCCGTCCTGAGCGAAAAGGGGCTCGGCAAGAAGCAGCTGGGCAAATAAAACAATGCTACTGACACCAGTTGCAATGCCAATGACGGTCCTTCTGGAGCTAGAGCTTGATAGCATAGAGTCCGTCCTCATTGGTGCTGATTCCGAGATCTACGAAACCACTGTCCTCCTCGCCATCATAGGCTATCACAGCTTCAGTGCTGAGCAAGTCGCCGGGGCAGGTGACTGTCTTGACAGCCACCGCCGGTGGCGCCTCGCGCCCGGCTCGATTGGAATGATCCGCAGAGTGATCTGCTGAGTGCTCTGCTGAATGACCTGCAGCCACTACGGGAGCCGGCGTATACCGGTCATCCAGCCTGTTTTGCGGATTGCGCGGAGCCTCGACCGGACCGGTACCGGCCACCTCGGCGGCGCCGGGTCGCTCCGGCGCAGAAGCCACCACCGGCGGAGCGGATACCGGCGCCGGCTCCTGATTCTCAGGCTGGCTCCTCTCGAGCAGGTTCGGCTGCTCCGCCACCACCGGTATGGGCTGCGAGCTCTGATTGAGGGCAGCATAGGAGAGAAGCGAGAGAACCAGAGCAGCGGCAAGCGCTCCAGCCCAGGCATAGATCTGCTTGCTGCGGCTCCTTTCCTCGAAGGCGACGACATTATCGCCGCCTCTCTCCAGGAAACTGAGATCCTCGCTGAGGTCGCGGTCCATAGTCACCGGCGGCAGAGATTTTATGGCATCGCTGGCGCTCTTCAGCCTGACCGCTTGCTCCATGCACGAAGCGCAGCCGTCCAGATGACTCTCCACCAGGGCGATATCGCTATCTGACGGTAGCTCCGAATCCAGATAAGGATCTAATAAAGCATTGATTCTTTTGCAATCGGCTGAGTCTGTCATGGTGATCACCTTGATCTGGCGGTCTCGCCTTCCGGCGAGAAATAGGGCTCGAGGAGCTCTCTCATCTTCAGTCTGCCATAGTGCAGGCGAGAGCGCACTGTGCCGATGCTTGTACCGACGATGGAAGCAATATCCTGATAGGAAAAGCCTTCCATATCGTGAAGGACCAGAACAGCACGCTGAGACTCGGGAAGCCTGGCAAGAGCCCCGGCAACGACACTGCTCTGCTCGGAAAGGTCGACAATCCGCTGCGGGTCCGGTCCGTCGTCTGGCAGCTCTGGCGCGGGGCGATCCCCATCGCCATCGGACGGGAATTGAAAGAAGAAAAGAAAACCTCTCTGTCTTTTCCTGGAGCGTAGATTGTCGATGCAGAGATTATGCGAGATCCGGAAGATCCAGGCAGCAAAGGACGCCTGCCGGCGGAATCCGCTCAATCCGTTGTGTACTTTCACGAAAGTATCCTGCACGACTTCCTCAGCCTCCTCCTTGTTGCCAAGCATACGGTATGCAGAGTTATAGATTCGATTTTGATAGCGCCTGACCAGTGACTTGAAATAGCTCGCGTCCCCGGTCTGTCGGTATCGATCGACAAGAGCCTCGTCTTGCAGGTCCATCTATTCCAACCCGTACGGTTTGGCTACACTAATACAAACGAAATCGAGGATGAGAAAGTTCAATGAATTTCCAAAGATTAACAACACTTAATCAACCCCGGGTCGCAGCCAGGCGACCCGTCGCAAGAACTATCTTGACCTATACGGCTCTCCTTGTCACCGTGAGCGTCCTGCCGCAAACCGCCCTTGCCAAGCAGAGCAAAACTCCGGCCCGGTCATCGGTTCAAGACAAGGGGCCGGCAGGGAGGAAGATCGAGGACTTGCCTAACTTCCACCAGGTGCATCCATTCTTATATAGGAGCGGAGAGCCAACCAGAAAAGGCCTGGACAGGCTCGCCGAAATGGGCGTGAAGACAATTATAGATTTGCGCTCGAAAGGCGAGATGGACTTCAATGAGGCGCAAGAGGCCGAGAAGCGCGGTCTCGAATATATGAACCTGGTCATGAGCGACAAGGCCCCTACCGAGAAGCAGGTGGAGACGATGCTGAAGACCATCGATCAGGCAAAAGAGACCGGTGAGCCGGTGCTGGTCCATTGCGCGCACGGTTCGGACCGGACCGGCTCGATGATCGGCATCTATCGAGTGACCAGGGACGGCTGGAACTTCGATGATACCTACAAAGAGATGCGCAAATACTATTTCGGGCCCAAGTACCTTCAGCTCCGCGATGCAGTGCGCTCCAGGGTAGGAACCCCGGTCACCGAGTCTTCGGCGCAGGCGACGCCTTGACCATGGCCTCCAGCTGAGCCAGCCTGCTTGCTGCGGGCTTGGACCAGGGATAGTACTTCTTGATCTCTTTGAGGGTCTTGATCGCCCGGGGATAGTCCATGAACTTCTCGAAGAGCTTGAACTGATACCAGAGGGCCTGCCAGTTGGAAGGATCGTAGAAGAGCGCCTTTTCGAGATACGACTGCATCTCCGGAAACTGATTCAGCCTGGAAAGATGCAGAGCATAGTCGACATTGACCTGCGGATCGCGAGGAGCGAGCAGCAGGGCTCGATTGAAGTTCTGCTTCGCTTCGATCATCTGGCCGTTGTCGCTGTAGAGAAGCGACCAGTCCGCCAGTATTCGACCCTCCACCTCGCGATCGCCGGTCTCGACGGCGAGATTGTGCCCTTTCACGAAGAAATCGTAAGCGGTTTTGCACTGCTCAGGCCTGGCAAGCTCTTTGGCCATCATTCGCCGCATATTGGCAATCCGTCCGTAGAGTTTCGCCTCGTTGACCCGATCCTTATGGGTCGTGGCCAAGAGCAGGGCTTTCTGATAAGCAGTCTCGGCCAGGCGAAAATTGCCATGCACCAGAAGCCTGGAATCGCCATCCTGAACAGCAGCCTCGATTTGCTCTTTGACTGCCACCATGGGATTGGGGGAAAGGATCAGGCGCTGGAACTTATAGTCCACTATAGTAACGAAATTCTGCCAGTAAGGATTGCCGAGAATGCCGATGCTGGTACTGCGAAAAAATCCTCCCTGCTCCTCGACCAGCTTGCTGTCGGTCCGGGCGGAGCCGCCCGCCTCCTTGCTCTCGAGCACATAAGTGAAGTTGACGTTTTTCATGGACTGCCCGCCCACATCGACCCGGGGGATCACCAGACTGGCGAGCTTCAACCGGCGGCCATCAAGACCGCTGCCTTCCGTCGTATGGCTCGACTGGCTTCCCAGCTGCGCCATCTGCTTGCGGGCGACAGCGGTGGGCAGGTTGTTGAAAGCCGCGCCGGTGTCGACCAGCATCGCCAGCTCCACGCCTCCGGCCAGCCTCGCTTTCACCACGGGCGCATTGGGTTGCAGAAATGGAACTATGATGCCGGTCTTCGGTCGCTCGAAAGAATCGGTATCGTAAAAGGTGATCGACGGTTTGCCATAGTCGAGCTTGACGACGAACTTGCGGATCAGATTGGTGCCTATGATCCCGGCTATACGCCGGCCGAGCTGGCGGGACTGACTGTCCAGAGGAACAATGCGGGCATCGAGATCGTTCACGATCAGACTGCCCAGCTCCAGGCGCTTGATCACGGTGCTGTCCACGTTCACGGCCCCGGAAAGAGCCATCATGTTCTGCTTGCCCTGCTTGGCGAGAAAATGCTCGGCAGCCACACGCCGGTCCACGAGGGTATCGGAAGCGCCGGTGTCGAAAAGAAAGAGCAGCTCCTCTCCGTTATTGAGGCGTCCCTTGACCAGTATCTCTTTCTGGCTGTACTCGAAATCCACCGTCACCGGACGAACCAGGGTGACTTTGCCCGGCCGACTGCGGGCGATCGAAGACCGACTCATCGATTCCGTCCTCGAGGCTGGCGCTGGCTATGATCAACTCCGATGCCTCTTTGTTGTTGATCAGCTTGGTCTGCCGGTAAGGGAACATGGTCCCCGCCAGAGGACGGTATTCCTCGTACTCCATGGCGATTTTGCGATCGGAGCCGTCGGAGCCTGTTTCGGTGTCATAGCTCACCCCGACGACCAGAAAATTCCGCTGGTCGATGAAAAGATCTACCTGCCGGCCGCGCTCTTGCTTTTCAGCCATCCGGACCGCGTACACCGGCACTCCACGAAAGATCGTGCGACCCTTCAGAGAAAAGCTCCATTCATCGGAGCCCCAGTGTAGTAGAAGTGACGGCTGATATTCGTTGTCGTCGTTGAGCTGAGCCAGCCTCACCGGATTGAGATCGACCACGGTGTTGCCGGTCGCTCGCCAGCCGGCGAGACCGTTAAAAGCCAGGACCCGCTTGGCCGGTCCGCCCTGTCCGGCAGCCGGTGCCTCGAGATCGACTCGCCACTTCTTGCCTTTCCTGAACTTCCTGTAGGTGAAAGCACTCTCGGCGGTACCACCGCCGGGCACCACTTTCCCGAAGACCGTGGCGCTATCATCGAACTTGCGCAGCGCGTCCTCGCCACCGTAGGCTTTCACCGCCTTGGCAACGACCTCTTCCAGGCGGTCCTCGTGGCTCGCATCGACTGCCGGATCTTCGCCCGAGGCCGGATCTTCTCCCAGGGAAGAACTGCCCCCTTCGGGCTGATCAATCGCATCATAGCGGTCTGCACCATTTTCGGTATCATCTACCTTCGCCTCGCCGGCAGCTTTGTCCTGAGCGGCAACAACCAGCCCCGGACCGAAGCCGGGTACGACTCCGCTCAGATGCAGAAATGAGACCGCGAGCACGGCTGTCCGCAGGCGGCGATCTGAAGATAAGGTCAAGATCTCCCGGCCAGGCTCTGGGGCTGGCCTTTGCCGGTCAAAGAAAGTTCGGGCAAAGTCGAGACGAGTTGATGAACCTTCAGGATCTGGTCGATCAATTGCTCGACCTGGTGGAGACTCACCTGGTTCGGACCATCGCTTCTGGCGTGCTCGGGATCCGGGTGGACTTCCATGAATACGCCATCGCAACCGGCCGCCATAGCGGCTCTCACCAGATGAGGCACGAACTGCCGCTGCCCGCTCGAGACATCGCCGCCCCCGCCGGGAAGCTGAACCGAATGAGTCGCGTCGAAAATCACCGGATAGCCGGTCTCTCTCATGATCGGCAGAGCACGCATATCGACAACCAGGTTGTTGTAACCGAATGTAGTGCCGCGCTCGGTAAGCATGACATTCTTGTTGCCGGAATCGACGACCTTTTTGACGGCATTTCTCATGTCGCCGGGGGCGACGAACTGCCCTTTCTTTATATTGACTGCCCTGCCCGTGCGAGCCGCAGCCACCAGCAAGTCAGTCTGCCTGCAAAGGAAAGCCGGTATCTGGAGGACATCCAGGACCGCGGCGGCGGGCGAGCACTGGCCAGCCTCGTGAACATCGCTCAAAACCGGAACCGACAGCTCTCTCTTTATGTCGGCAAGCATGGCGATGCCCTTTTCGAGACCGACGCCCCGAAAAGAATCGACGGATGTACGATTGGCTTTATCGAACGACGACTTGAAAACCAGGGAGAAACCCAGTTTCGCAGACAGGTCCTTGAGAGCGCGGGCGGTGTTGTATGTTATATCCCAGTCCTCGATCACGCAGGGACCGGCGATGATCAAAAGGGGATGACCCTGTCCGACCGCGATTTCTCCAATCTCCATTAGAAAACCTCCGTTAGATGAACACATTGTATTACCTGCGCCCGAACAAAAATGATAACGATTGAAGAATTGGAATCGGTTCTACTTGACTGTCGAGACGGAGTAAGCCTCAGCGTCCAGGTGAAACCGGGGGCGGCCAGGTCCCGCCTGCGCGGGGTGAGCCAGGGCAGACTGCTCATAGACATCCGCCAGAAAGCCCTGGAGGGCGAGGCCAACGAGGCACTGATCGCCTTTATCGCCAACCTGCTCGGCAAGGGTAGAGGCAGCGTTACTCTCACCCGGGGCGCACGCTCGCGCATGAAGACATTGCATCTGCTCGTGAGCAGGCAGGAAGCCCTCCTGGCTCTGGCTGGCGCCGACGGGAAATAAGAGGTGACGAGAGCGGGTCTCAGCGGCTTCCGATATGCTTGACGAGCCGATAGACCGTATGACCGGAGCGCTGCGAAACCGGCATCACCAGACCCTGCTTGATTGCCTCCGCCAGCATCGGCCTGAGGGTGCGAATTCTTTTCAGCTTCCTGGTACCGCCTGCCATCTCCGGAAGGGTCATTCCCAGCGGATTCTTCTCCAGTAGCTTGATGACTTTGTTGTCGGATCCCGGCTCGGCTTCCGCCTTCCTGGCGGTTTTCTTCCTGACCATGCCCTGCATCTCGGCAGCCTCTTCCGCTGCTGTCAGCTTTTTTTCCTGTTCGTTTTCTTCGGGCATTTCAGTACCGGAAAGTGCATGGAGAACAAGCATACCCTATCGCCGTTCAATCTCAAGAATAGTTACGGATGTGCCCAGCAGTCCTTTTAATAGGGACTGGTAATTGCTATATTCCCATGCGTCAGAAGCTGGTCGCAGCCTCTGATCCCTCCTAAGCGTCCCAGTCCCCGTGAACTCACTCTAGAGGTCAGTACGTGAGCGTCGGTTCATTCGTTTTCATGCTCCACAGCCACCTTCCTTACTACCGGAAAGCCGGGATGTGGCCCTTCGGTGAAGAGAGCGTCTACGAATGTATGGCAGAGACCTACCTGCCCCTCTTGAATATGGTCGCCAACCTGTATGAAGAGGGGATTAACGCCAACCTGACAATCGGTATCACACCGGTGCTTGCCGAACAGCTCGGCGACGAGCACATGAAAGCCGGCTTCGAGGAATACGTCGCGAAGCGCATCCAGGTTTCCAGAGCAGACGAAGAGCGTTTCGCCCCGCGAGGCAAGTCGCCCAACCCCGAATACCTTCAGCTCGCGAGGTTCTACCGCCACTGGTTCGAGCGTGTTCTCGCAGACTTCCAGAACCGCTGGGGACGGGACATGATCGGTGGCTTCCGGAAATATCAGGACCTCGGCGCCATCGAGATAACGACCTCGGCAGCCACCCACTGCTTCTCGCCGCTGATCACCCGAGACGAAAGCCTCTACGCTCAATTCAAGACCGGCGTGGAAAACTACAAGAAACATTTCGGTCAGGCGCCAAGAGGGGTGTGGCTTCCCGAGTGCGCCTATCGCCCCGAAGAAGAAGGACGCCCCGGAATCGGTCACTGGCTTCATGAGGTTGGTCTCCAGTACTTTTTCACCGAGAGCTTCGTTATCAAAGGCGGGCAGACCTCCGAGCTTCGCCGGGTATTCGGCCCCTACGGATCCATCGAGTATGTGCCGGCGCCTCCGCGGCCCGAGACCGGATACGACACCTACGAGGCTTTCTGGCTCAAGGAGTATCCGGTAGCTGTCATGGGCAGACATGAAGAAGCCGGATACCAGGTCTGGTCTGCCGACCACGGCTATCCCGGCGACGGCAACTACCGCGAATTCCACAAGAAAGACGATGTCTCGGGTCTGCACTACTGGAAGCTCACTTCCAAGAGCACCAACCTGGCAGACAAGCAGCTCTACAACCCGGAATCGGCCATGAGCCGCGTCAACGAGAATTCGGATCACTATGTGGGGCTCATTCAGAAATGCCTGCACGAGCATCTCAAAAAGACCGGGCAGACCGGACTGGTGATGGTGAGCTTCGACACCGAGCTGTTCGGTCACTGGTGGTTCGAAGGAATCACCTTTATCGAGCAAGTCATTCGCAAGATGCAGAAGTACACCAAGGTGGATCTCAAGACGGCCAGCGCTTACCTGGCGGACAATCCTCCCGCCCACGCCATCGAGCTGCCCCCCTCTTCCTGGGGCTCCGGCGGACACTGGCAGGTCTGGCTCAATAACGACACGGAATGGATGTGGACCGCCATCGAGGAATGCGAGAAGAAGATGTCCGCCCTGGTCGAGAAGTACGGCGAAGAGAAGGACGAGCTCAAGACGAGAGCCCTCAAGCAAGCCGCCCGGGAACTGCTCCTGGTGGAGAGCTCGGACTGGCCCTTCCTGGTCACCACCGGACAGGCCAAGCAATACGCCATCGAGCGTTTCAAAGAGCACCACGAGCGCTTCGACAAGCTCTACGAGATGCTCTGGGACAATCGCATAGATAAGGACAAGCTCGGCGAGATCGAGTCCATCGACAATTGTTTCGCCGAAATAGCCTCGAACAACTTCACCTTGCCTTCCAGTAGCGTCGCAGCCCGTTCCAGCTGATAGGGAAAAGCACAACCGATGGCGCGTACAAAAATCGTCGCAACCATAGGCCCGTCCTGCCGCGACCCTGCCATCATCGAGAAGATGATCCAGGAAGGAATGGATGTCGCCCGGATCAACTGCTCCCATTCGGATCACGATTTCATTCGCAATCTCGTCAGGGATATCCGCGAAGTAAGCGCCCGCCTGGATCAGGCTGTGGGCATCCTGCTCGATCTCTCCGGCCCGAAGATCCGCACCGGCAAACTCGCCAACGGTCCCATCGAGCTCGTCGAAGGCGGCCGCTTCACCCTCACCAACCGCAAAATCGACGGTGACGAGAAAATAGTTTCCACGAATTATGCGCCCCTTCCCCTGGAAGTGAGCGCCGGCGATCATGTTCTTCTGGACGACGGGCTCATCGAGCTCGAGGTGCTCGAGACCGACGAGCACGACTGCAAATGCCAGGTGATCACCGGCGGCAGCCTCAAGAATCACCAGGGTATCAATCTACCCGGAGTCAGGCTTTCAATCCCGGCGCTCACCGAAAAGGACATAGCCGATCTGAAAGTGGGGCTGGAAGCGGAAGTTGATTTCGTAGCCCTCTCTTTCGTGCGGGACGCCCAGGACATACTCGATCTTCGCTCGCATATCGGCGATCACTGGCCACCACCGGTGGTGATTGCCAAGCTGGAGAAGCCGGAAGCTCTCGATCATCTCGACGAGATCCTCCAGGTGACCGATGCGGTAATGATCGCGCGCGGCGACCTGGGCGTGGAATTGCCACCAGAGCTGGTACCGCCCGCGCAAAAGCTCATCACCAGGAAATCGAACGCCAAGGGCAAGCCGGTGATCACCGCCACCCAGATGCTCGACTCCATGATCAACAACCCGAGACCGACCAGAGCGGAAGCCTCCGACGTCGCCAACGCCATCTTCGACGGCACAGACGCAGTCATGCTCTCCGAAGAGACCGCTATGGGCAAGTACCCGGTGGAAGCGGTCCAGATGATGGAGCGAATAGCCAACTCGGCCGAGGCCAGCCTGGATACCCGCCAGCTCCGCGAGCACTCCATGCCCACCAGCGCCTATGCCATCGCTCACGCAGCCTGCGAGATGTCTGTGGACACCCGGGCACGCCTGATAGCCACCTTCACCAAGAGCGGCGCCACCGCCAGGCTGATCTCCCAGCTCCGCCCGCACGCTCCGGTCGTCGCCCTCACCCAGCACAATCATGTATACAACCAGCTGACCCTGCTCTGGGGCACGACCCCGATCATGCTCACCGAGGTCAGCGATTCCATCTCGACCCTCAATATGGTGGAGCAGATCCTTCTGAGCCGCGGCCTGGTGTCGGCCAAGGACAATATCGTGATCACCGGCGGTCTGCCCATAGCAGCCCGGGGCGCAGCCAATTTCGTCAAGCTCTCCACCATCACGCCTCGGCTTCCCACCAGCGACTGGGAGCTCAAGGGCATCTGAGCCGCATAGACAATCTCCGACTCAGGCCTCGACCCCGGAATGCACGATATAACCGCAGACCGGGTCGTTCTGGAGCATATACTTTTCCCGGGTGACTTTCACCCCGAGCAAGCTCGACATCAGCTGCGGCTCCAGGGCGCAGACCTGGCGGTACTGATTGGCGACATCATGCAGGGCGCAGTGCCTCTGGAAAATAAAGAAATTGCCGTCCGGCAACTCTTTCCACTCGGTCATATAGCCGTCCTCGGAAAAAATCCGGGATACTTCTTTGACTCTCTCTTTGAGGTCCTTGTCCTTGACTCGCTCCAGAAGGCTGACCGACCGCTTCTGATTGCGAGCCTCGAGAATCTTCATCACTCCCTTGTGCCCCTGCTGCTCGAATACGGCATCGAGAAGGTCCATGGCCAGATTCTGGAATCCCGACGGGAAAAGGGATTCGGCCTTCTCGCTCAGCTTGTAGCGATAGCTCGGTCGCCCTCTCGATTGCCGGACGATCCGCGATTCGATCAGCCCATCGGAGGTAAGCGCCGTCAGATGACGCCTGACAGCCATGGCCGTGATTCCCAGCACTTCGCAAAGCTCGCTGACACCCATTTCCCCCTGCTTCTTCAGATAGAGCAGAATCGCATCCTGAGTGCTGTCGGGCTTTTCGTCGAGCTGGTGTGTAATCATTCGTAACAGACCGCCGTCCGGTGGAGGAAATAGTTCTAATTAAGGACTTCCGGGGCTTATCGAGGGAAAGCGCCATTCCTGGCGGATTGAGCTCGATCGAGAAGAGGTGCCTCGAGCGATTTCGAAATCGGTCTCGAAGGGCGAAACCCGCTGCTCCTTACTATTGTACGGTATCGCTGAGCTATCGCGCTTCTCGAAAGCCTCACAGGCTCCTTACGGAATAGATCATAAACCATGCTGACTCTTTTCCATAATTTTGATACTATTAAGTCTATAAAAGCCATGTAGTCAAAGGTTGACTATTCTTAAGGTAGTTCCCAAGAGATTACATAAGAGAAAAAAGCTAGGATCCGGTTCTGGATCGTTATATACAGCGGAAAAGGCAATCAAATGAGCGCAAAAGAGCAACCCCTCCTCCAGATCGAAAACCTCCATGTGGCAGTCGAGGGCAAAGAAATCCTCAAAGGAGTCGACCTGACCATCAGGACAGGCGAGACCCACGCACTGATGGGACGCAACGGCTCCGGCAAGTCCACCCTGTCCTACACCCTCATGGGTCACCCCAAATACGAAGTGACCGGCGGGCGGATCCTCTATAAAGGCGAGAGCATCGCCGAGATGCCCACCGACGAGCGGGCGCGCAAAGGCTTGCTGCTGGCTTTCCAGTATCCGGTCGCGATTCCCGGGGTCTCGGTCTCGAACTTCCTGAGAGCCTCGGTAAAGGCAACCCGGGGCGAGGACGTGCCGGTCAAGGAATTCCGCAAAGAGCTCAAAGAGGTAATGGGCAGGCTCGGGGTGCCCGGCGATTTCCTCTCGCGCTATGTCAATGACGGCTTCTCCGGCGGTGAGAAGAAACGACTGGAGATCATGCAGCTCTCCATGCTCAAGCCCTCGCTGGCAGTCCTGGATGAGACCGACTCAGGGCTCGACATCGACGCACTGAAAACGGTGTCAGAGGGTGTCAACGCACTGGTATCGCCTGAGTCGGCTATATTGCTTATAACCCACTACCAGCGCATCCTGAACTATGTGAAACCCGACCATGTGCACGTGTTTCAGGATGGTCGCATAGTGGCATCCGGCGGCGCCGAGATGTCGGCCAAGCTCGAAGAGCACGGATACGATTGGGTCACCCAGGAACTGGCCACCGCCAAGTAGACTACACGGGAATCAAGGAGCAAGAGATGTCGGCAGAACTCACATACGATACAACTCCGAAAGACCTGGGCATCGAAGACCTGGGAATTGAAGACATTGGGAATGAATACCAGTACGGCTTTCGTGACGAAGAGAACTATGTCTTCAAATCCGGTCGCGGTCTCACTACCGAGATCGTGGAGCAGATCTCGAAGATGAAAAAAGAGCCGCAATGGATGCTCGATTTCCGTCTCAGGGCTCTCGATATCTTTCTCAAGAAGCCCATGCCGACCTGGGGCAATACCGGTCTGCTCAACGACATCGACTTCGCCAATATCCACTACTACATCAAGCCTTCCGAAAAAGGCGAGAAGAGCTGGGACGAAGTACCAGACGGCATCAAGAAGACCTTCGATCGTCTCGGCATTCCGGAAGCGGAGCGCAAATTCCTCGCCGGCGTCACGGCGCAATACGAATCGGAAGTGGTATACCACTCGATCAGAGAGGACCTCGAAAAACAGGGCGTGGTCTTCCTCGATATGGACTCGGGCTTGAGAGAGCACGAAGAGATCGTCAAAAAGCATTTCGCCTCGGTCATTCCGGCGGCAGACAACAAATTCTCAGCCCTCAACTCGGCGGTATGGTCCGGCGGCAGCTTCGTATGGGTGCCCGCCGGGGTAAAGGTGGATATCCCGCTTCAGGCTTATTTCCGGATCAATGCCGAGAACATGGGCCAGTTCGAGCGCACACTCATCATCGCCGAGCCAGGCAGTTTCGTGCACTATATAGAAGGTTGCACGGCACCGGTCTATACCACCGACTCGCTGCACTCGGCAGTGGTGGAGCTGATCGCCAAGCCCGGCGCTCATATTCGTTATACGACCATTCAGAACTGGTCCAAGAACGTCTACAACCTGGTGACCAAACGCGCCGTGGCCCACGAGGACGCCAAGGTCGAGTGGGTGGACGGCAACCTCGGCTCCAAGCTCACCATGAAATACCCGGCCATCTACCTGATGGGTCCCCGGGCCCATGGGGAGGTTCTCTCGGTGGCCTTCGCCGGCGAGGACCAGCACCAGGACGCCGGCGCCAAAATGGTTCACGCCGCTCCGGACACGACCTCTATCGTGGTCTCGAAATCAATCTCGAAAAAAGGCGGACGCTCTTCTTACCGGGGACTGGTGAAAGTCTATCCCGGCGCCACCAATGTCAAGACCTCGGTCAAGTGCGATGCCCTGTTGCTGGATGAGGACTCTCGCTCCGACACCTATCCGACCATGGAGATCGATGAGAAGGACGTCTCCATCGAGCACGAAGCCACCGTATCCAAGGTCGGCGAAGAGCAGCTCTTCTACCTCATGGCCCGGGGTCTCACCCAGGACGAGGCGACAGCGATGATCGTGAACGGTTTCTTCGAGCCGTTCACCAAAGAGCTGCCCCTGGAATATGCTGTGGAGCTTAACCGGCTCATTCAACTCGAGATGGAAGGATCCGTAGGCTAGATTCAAATGACGGAGTCAATGACAGTGAGCACAATCACCCGTGATGGCGTAGACAGCCTGGCCATGGGCCGGAAAGAACCGGACTGGTTGAAGAAAGCGAGAGTGGCAGCCTGGGAACACTATCTCTCACTGCCGGCTCCGGCGGTGAGAGACGATGCCTGGCGCAAGACCCGCTACGCCGATCTCGACCTCAGCAAGGTGACCACCTCGTCAGTGGTAGACCGGGCCGAGCAGGAGCAGATCCCGGCAGCAGCGGCTATCGAGAAGTCTATGGAGAAGGTAAGCGGTCTGATCACCTTCACCGAAAAAGGCTCATTCCGCGCCCGGCTCGATCCCGAGCTCGAGAAAAAGGGCGTTGCCTTCGTCACCATGAGCCAGTCCCTGGAAGAGACTCCCGAGCTCGCCAGGCAATGGCTGGCAGGCGCCTCTGAGAATTCCGATAAATTCGAAGCCATGGCCCGGGCCCTGTGCAATTGCGGAGCCCTTCTTTATATACCGGACGGAGTCGAGATCGAAGATCCTTTCCTGATCGTCCACTGTCTCGAGACAAGCACCGAGGGCAGTGCGACCTTCCCGCGCATCCTGATCAAAGCCGGCGCCAACGCAAGGTTTCGCGCTGTCACTGTTTTCACGTCCCCTTTCACGCAGCGCGGCGCCGCGAGCTCGGTACTCTCTTTCGTCGATGCCCTGGTCGAGCTCGAGCTCGGGCCCGGTGCCGCCCTCGACTATGTCGAGATCCAGGACTTCAGCGACGATGTCTTTTTCGTCAGCAAGAGCATCAATCGAATCGGCAAAGATGCCGCCGTCAAGAGCCTCACCACCGGACTGGGAGGCTACCAGCTCAAGGGCGTTATCGAGACCGAGCTCAACGAGCGCGGCGCCCAGAGCTCTATACAGGCAGTGGTGCTCGGCTCCGATGAAGAGCATCTCAGCTATAACACGATTCAAAAGCATAATGCTCCCGATACCGCCTCGAACATCAATTTCCTGGTCGCCCTCAAGGACCGGGCAGTATCCGCCTACCAGGGCAATATAATGGTTGCCAGGGAGGCGCAGAGAACCGATGCTTTCCAGTCCAATAAGAACCTCCTTCTGGGTGATAAGGCGAAGGCCGACTCCATTCCCAGGCTGGAGATTCTGGCAGACGACGTGAAATGCTCCCACGGCGCCACGGTAGGTCCGGTGGACAAGGACCAGGTCTTCTATCTCATGGCACGCGGACTCGATCGCAAGACCGCCGAAGAGCTCGTGGTGAGCGGCTTCTTCAACACTGTCCTGGAGCGGAACCCGGTGCCCCAGACCGGTGCCTGGATCGAAGGGCGGCTCAGGGACAAGATCCACGGTAGCGAAAAATGACCGAGCTCTTTCAAAAAATAGCCGACAAAGAAGATGTTCCTGCGGGGCAGTCTAAAGTTTTCGAGATATCAGGCGAGAAAGTAGCCCTCTGCAATGTCGACGGCAAGTATTATGCCGTCGCCGACCTGTGCAGCCACGATGACGGTCCCCTCGGCGAAGGAGAGCTGGTGGGCGACCAGATCGAATGCCCGAGACACGGAGCCCGATTCGATCTGAACACCGGCGCCGCCCTGTGCCTGCCGGCGGTAATGCCGATTCCCACTTATACCGTTGAGGTGAGGGGCGAGGAAATCTGGATAGGAGCCCGCAAGTGATCATGACAAACCAGGTGACAGAGCTTAAACCTATGAACCAGTCCGCACTGGACACCAGATCCATCCGCAAGGACTTCCCGATTCTCGATCGTGTCATCGACGGCAAGAAATTGGTCTACCTCGACAACGCCGCCACTTCCCAGAAGCCGTTACGGGTGATCCGCTCCCTCACCGAATATTACGAGCACTACAACTCGAACGTTCATCGCGGTCTACATACCCTTTCGGAGGAAGCTACCGAAGCTTTCGAGGCCGTTCGCGGCAAAATGGCGGCATTCATCGGTGCGCCATCCGAAAAGGAAGTGATCTTCACCCGCAATGCCACCGAAGCCATCAACCTGGTGGCCTTCTCCTGGGGCGACAACAATATCCGGGAAGGCGACGAGATCGTCGTCTCGATCATGGAGCATCACAGCAATTTCGTTCCATGGCAGGAGCTCGCCAGGCGCAAAGGAGCCAGGCTGGTTTTTCTCCCCCTCACCAATGAGGGCACCATCGACCTGGAAGCAGCCGAAAAGCTGATCACTGAAAAGACCAGAATCCTGGCTGTCACCCAGATGTCCAATGTCCTCGGTACCATCCCGCCTGTCGCCGCTCTCGTATCGAGAGCCCGCAGGCATGGCGCCCTCACCCTTGTCGACGGCGCCCAGGGTGTATCGCACCTGCCTACCTCGGTCCGCGATCTCGGCTGCGACTTCCTGGTCTTCTCCATGCACAAGATGCTCGGTCCCACCGGAGTGGGAGTGCTCTGGGGGCGCGAGGAGATTCTCGAGAAGATGCCGCCGTTTCTTTTCGGCGGAGACATGATCAGCTCGGTGCGCAAAGAGAAGACTCGCTACAACGAGCTGCCCTGGAAGTTCGAGGCCGGCACCCCCAATGTCGCCGATGTCATCGCCAGTGGTGTGGCCATCGACTACCTGAGCGACCTGGGCATGAGCAATATCAGAGCGCACGAGCTCGAGCTCACCAGGCACGCTCTCAAGAGATTCGAGGCTCTCGACGGCATGCGTGTCTATGGTCCGCGCAATCTGAACGAGCGCGGAGGTGTGATCTCCTTCAACTACCGGGACATTCACCCCCACGACATGGGTCAGATCCTCAACGAGTCGGGCATCGCTATCCGCGCCGGGCACCACTGCTGCCAGCCGCTCATGAACGAGCTGGGCATCATGGGTACCGCCCGGGCGAGCTTCTACATTTACAACACCGTCGAAGAGATAGATCTCTTGATCGAATCTCTCAAGGAAGTGGAAAGGGTTCTGGGCCATGTCGCTGGATGATCTCTATCGCGAGACGATACTCGATCACTATCACAACCCTCGCAACCATGGTACTATAGATGGTGCTACAGCCAGCGCCGAGGGAGTCAATCCCCTGTGCGGCGACGAGCTCACCCTCTACCTGAAGATGGATGGAGACAAGATCATCGATATCAAGCTCCAGGCTCACGGGTGCTCGATCAACACCGCTTCCGGATCGATGATGTCCGAGGCGGTCCTGGGCAAATCGGTGAGCGAGGCCAGGCAGGTCATCGATGGATTCAAGAATATGATGATGTCCAGGGGCGAGGAATTCGAGATCATGGACGAAGACCTCGAGGATCTCGAAGCCCTGAGCGGTGTGCGCAAATACCCTGTCCGGGTGAAATGCGCTCTACTGCCCTGGAATACCCTCATCGAAGGTCTCGAGTCCGCCGGCTTCAAGAGCGAAAAATAGACAAGAGCGAGAAATAGAGAGGGAGAATATGTCTACTCTTCAAGAAGATGTGGTGATGGAAAGCCTCCGGACCGTCAAGGATCCCGAGCTCGGTGTCAACATAGTCGATCTCGGGTTGATTTACGGGGTGGAGATAAGCGAGTCCCAGGTCAATGTAAAGATGACCCTTACAAGTCCCGCCTGCCCTCTGGGAGGCGTCATCCAGGGACAGGCCCATCAGGCCCTCAAGAAGTTGCCCTGGGTGAAAGAAGTGAAGATAGACCTGGTCTGGAGCCCTCGCTGGGACCCGAAAACCATGGCCAGCGAGGAAGCAAAGATGGACCTGGGTATCCTCTGAAGGCTGCCAGAGATTGCAACTAGTAATTAGAGGAAGTAAACTTCCTCTGTTAAACATGGAGCAGACTTCTGAGACCGGTACTACACGATCATGACGGTCACGTGGACGATCTTTTGAGCGCCATCCTCTTGTGGCTGGCGCCGGAAATCGATCTGCAAGCGGTGGGGGTCACCAACGGCGATTGCTATGCCGACCTGGCCTTCGAGGCAATGGTCAAGATCGCCACCTATCTCGATCTCGAAGGAGCGGAGATCGCCGTTTGTCCCGATGATATGCCCAATCCGTTTCCCGAGAACTGGCGCCGGGAGAGCCATATCATCAACGAGCTCCCGATCTTCGGCGAAAATTATCTGAAAAAACGTTACCAGCAGGGGCGCCCGCGCCGTACCGAAGCCGTCTTCGGAGACTGCCTGGCCAATTCGAAAGAGCCGCTTACCCTGGTCACCACCGGTCCCCTGACCAATATAGCCAGCCTTCTCTCCAGGGAGCCGAAACTCGCCGAGAAAGTCCGGGAGATGGTCATCATGGGCGGTGCCCTGGATGCGCCGGGCAATGTCGAGGAAGAAGGGCATGACGGCTCGGCCGAATGGAACATCTATGCCGATCCCCACGCCTTCAAGACAATTCTCGATAGCAAAATTCCTCTCACCCTGATCACCCTGGATCTCACCAACAAGCTACCGGTTACCAGAGAGTTCCTGTCCCGTCTCGACGAGCAGGCGGTGCGCTCGCGCGCCTCGAATCTGGCAGCCAAGCTCTGGTCCCTGGTGAAAGGATTCGAGTACTACTTCTGGGATACCATAACCGCCGCCTGCGCCATCGACCCCAGCCTCTTCCAGTTCAAGACGATGAAAATCGATGTGACGACTACAGGCAAGAGCCAGGGTCGGATCTCGACATCCCTTTTCGGAGGCAAAAAGGTGAAAGTGGCCACCGAGCTCGAAAAGGATGCCTTCGAGGATCTCCTGGTCTCTATTTTCGCCCAGCGCTAGAATTGACCTCTATGAACCGCTCCCGCCAACGATTTCTCGAGAAAAGCGGGAATGAGATTAGTGACGACGATTTACGGTAACCCCTCTTTCAGTCATCCCCATGAGAATCAACCACAGCCCGCCTGCGGATCTGCTCGAGAAGCTGGGAAGTCGCTATAGCGAGCTAGAGTTTCTCGACAGGGGCGGGATGGGAGCGATCTATCGCGCCCATGACAGAATCCTCGACAAGCAAGTGGCAATCAAGACCATGGCCTGCCACAGTAACGACAATCTACTCCGCTTCCAGTCCGAGGCGAGAATCGCGAGCCAGCTGGAACATCCCGCCATCGTCCGCACCCTCGATTTCGGAATCACCGAAAGCAATCTTCCGTATCTGATCATGGATTTCGTGCCGGGCAAGAGCCTGGAACGCATTCTCGAGCAGAGCGGTCCCTTCGCCTGGGAGAATGCCGCAGGCATCGCTGCCCGGATAGCCGGAGCCATGGCTTTCGCTCACTCGAAGGGGATAAGCCACCGCGATCTGAAGACCTCCAATATTCTCATCGACGGCTCCAGAATTACGGTCATCGACTTTGGTCTCGCCCGGGAATTCGAAGGCAATGACAGCGAAGACAGTCAGCGCCTGACATCCCTGGGTGCCATAGTGGGCAGCCCCCTCTATATGAGCCCGGAACAGGCTCACGGTGAAGCCGGCGACCACCGGTCTGACATCTATTCACTGGGCTGCATCCTCTTCCGCACCCTCACCGGCAGGGCGCCTTTCGAAAGCGATGATTATCTCACCCTGATGAAGCTCAAAGACGGCCCGCCACCGCGCCTCGAACCTCCGGACGAGAGCTCGAGCTGGCCGGGGCGCCTTGCCGAAATAGTAGAGCGAGCCCTGGCGACCGCTCCGGAAGATCGCTACCAGTCCATGACCGAGCTTGAAAATGACCTCTCGGCGCTGCTTGCCCAGGAGGCAAGCGGTCCCCACGCGGCTTTGCCCGATTCCGGCGCAAGAGACGGTCTCAGAATGCCCTCCAGGAGCGTTCTTGTGGGCACAGCGTCAGCGCTCATACTGATTTTCCTGGCCGCTCTCTATCTCTATCTGGCAGTTCCCGATCAGAAGCCTCAGAGGTCGAGACCCGCGGAATTCCAGGAGACCCATTTCATGGGACAGAAGATCGGGAGCTTTTCCATCGAACGCGATCCGGAGTTCGACCGGATCGCCTGCCTGACGGCGGTCAAACCATCCGAAATCGTCGATTCGGACCTGCAGGCGCTACCGGAGGAAATGGCTCGCGCTCATGAACTGAACGCCAGGGTCAGAGGATTGGATCTCGCAAAAACCAGGGTGAAGGGAAGCGGACTTCGATACTTGAGAGGGCAAGGGCTGACAACCATCGACCTGAACGATACTGAAGTTGAGCCGAAATATCTCGCTTATCTCAAGTACCTGACAGGCGAGAGATTGATCTCTCTGTCCGGCGTGAAGATCACCCCGGAGCATATGAAGGTGCTCTCGACCATAGGTAACATTCACGAATTACGGTTGAATCGCTGTGCCACCATTAATGATGCAGTTGCAACCGAGCTCGCATCGATGAGGATTCGCATGCTGACGCTCTCAGGATCGAAGATTACCGACAGCATTCTGGACAAGCTCGACAAGTCCGAAGAAATCGGTTACCTGGATCTCTCCAATACAGCTATTACCGACCGTGATCTCGAGCGAATCGGCGATCTCGACCTGAAGAGCTTGCAGATCTCATACTGCTCCAATCTCACGGGGAACAGCCTGGAAATCATCGCCAGACAATGGCCCGGGCTCGAGGTGCTCCATATCGACTCCCTGAAATTGACGGGCCAGCAGTTTGCCAGCCTGTCCAGGTTGAGAAACCTCAGAATTCTACAAGTGCTGAACGTCCCTCTGAGCGACCCGGACATGGAGGTCGTATCCCGACTTCGAGAATTGACCGACTTCTACAACACCAGAGGAGTGTTCACTGCAGCGGGGCTTTCTCAGCTCCTGAAGTTGAAAAAACTGAAGTTGATCTCGCTCGTGAGCCTGGAGAATATCGAAGAAAAGGACTTCGCAGCATTCAGCAGACAACTGCCCAGAGAGATCAGACTCCTCTCGAACTACAAGAGCAGCGGCACTATCCCGGCTGAGCTTCAGGACATAGTCAGAGGATCGACCGATATGCTCCTGGATGAGTGACTGGAACATTGAAAGATTTTGATAAGGAAACTCGATGGATCCTGCCCTTCCGTATATCATTGAAGGCTGGTATAGAAGCCGCCCCGGCAGGAGAGATGAGTCGATGTTTGGATCGAAGAAGAGCAAACTGAGCCCGGACACAGTCAAGAAGGCTCTTTCAACAGTCATGGACCCGGATCTTCATCAGGACATAGTCAGCCTCGGGATGATCTCGGGCATCGAAGTCGATGGCGGCAAGGTCAGATTCAAGCTCACCCTGACCACGCCGGCCTGCCCCCTCAAAGAGAAGATCGAGAGCGACTGCCGGGAAGCGGTGAATGCCATCGAAGGAGTGGAGTCCATCGAGATGGAGACGGACGCCTCAGTGGCCGGACTGAAGCGGGATTCGGACAAAAAGCGCATCGAAGGGATCAAGCATATCATCGCTGTCACATCGGGCAAAGGCGGTGTGGGCAAGACCACGGTCGCCATCAACCTCGCCTGTGCCCTCAACAGCCTCGGCGCCAGGGTCGGGCTCCTGGACTCCGATATCACCGGTCCCAACTGCCCGCTCATGCTCGGAGTCGACGGCTATGAGCCCACCGCCAGAGACAATCGCATCGTGCCGGCGGAGAATCACGGCGTCAAATGCATATCCATGGCATTTTTCGTCGCCAAGGATACGCCTCTCATCTGGCGCGGGCCGATGCTTGACAAGGCGATCAGGCAATTTTTGACCGATGTGGAGTGGGGCGAGCTGGACTATCTGATCGTGGACATGCCCCCCGGCACCGGTGACGCGCAGCTGACCATGGTGCAGGCGACGGACCTTTCAGGCGGCGTCATCGTCACCACACCTCAGGAAGTAGCCGTCCTCGACGGACGCAAAGGTCTTGCCATGTTTACTCAGATGAATGTCCCGGTTCTGGGCTTCGTGGAGAACATGAGCTATTTCCAACCGGAAGGTTCGGAGGAAGTCTTCGAGATATTCGGCCGCGGCGGCGGTAGAAGGCTGGCAGAAGAAGCCGGTGTTCCATTTCTGGGAGAAGTTCCCCTCGATACACGGATCCGCGTCGGCGGAGACAGCGGCAAGCCGATAGTGGTCTCCAATCCGGAAAGCCCTTCTGCAAAAGCCTTTATCGATATAGCCAAACAACTGGCCGCCAAGATAAGCATCCAGGCCCTGGCTCCGGTCGGCTAGAAGATACGGAACTGACATTAATAGTCGCCTGACACCCACTTCACAAATGGGCGCCAGGTATTATACTGATTGCTGTAGGAGCAGGCACCACCTACAACACCACAATCGGTTCTATATACAACAATGCTCAAAAGCATAACCATCAAAAACTTTGCGATTATCGAATCGGTAGACGTGGAGTGGACTCCCGGACTCAATGTTCTGACCGGGGAAACCGGCGCCGGCAAGTCGATCCTCTTCGACGCCCTCAGCATCGTACTCGGTGCCAAGGCAGGGCCGGCTAATATCAGGGCCGGTGCCCAGAACGCCGCTATCGAGGCCTTTTTCATACCCGGCAAAGAAGCTCTGGACTGGCTCGCGAAAAACGAGCTCGCCGATGGCGCAGAAGAGCTGGTAGTCACCAGGGAGATCAGCGAGAAGAGCTCCCGCAGCCGGATCAACGGCGTCCTGGTAAACAGCGCTCTCTTGCAGGAGCTTCGCGGGCTCTTGCTGACTTTTCACGCCCAGCACGAGATCCGCACTCTCCTGACGGCATCCAGCCAGCTGGCTCTTCTCGACAGCCTGGGCGACCGGACCCACGAGAGCTTGAGCAATAGTTACAAAAGCAAATTCGCCTCCTATCAGGCTCTCCTCAAACAAGCCAGCGAGAGCCTCTCGGACGAGGAGCGTCTCAAGAAGCTGGAGTTCACCCGCTGGGAGATTCAGGAGCTGGAAGCCGCCGCTCTGGGCGATCCGGCAGAGGACGAAGAGCTCAAAGAGAGACGTGCGATTCTGGAAGGAAGCGCTCAGCTCGAAGCCAATGTGATGAGTGCCGTTAGAATGCTCTCCGGAGGAGATGAGCATGACAGCTCGGTGATCGATCTCTTGCAGAGAAGCCTGGCCGAGCTCGAGACCGCCTCGAGCACCGACAGCTCGCTTGCCGCTACGGCCGAGCTCCTCTCCGCCAGCCTCGCCAATGCCGAGGAAGCAGCATCGGAATTGCGGACTTACAGGGACCGCATCGACAGCGACCCCGAGTCTCTGGCTATCGTGGAGGAAAGGCAGACCCTGCTCGCCTCCGTAAAACGGAAATTCGGGCCGACTCTCAAAGAAGCAATAGACCGGCTGGAGTCTCTGAGGCTGACTATAGAGACCCTGGAAAACGCCGACTGGCAGGCGGAAAAGCTGAAAGGCGAGTTGCTCAAACTGGAAGGCGAGCTCACCGAACAGGCGGAGAAGCTCTCAGCCTCCCGGCAGAAGCTGGCTGAAAGCCTGTCCCGATCGATCATGGCCGAGCTCAAGCAGCTCGGCATGGAGCGTGCCCGGTTCGACATCGAGTTCACCCGCTCAGGGGAGCTGAGCGGCACCGGTCTGGACCGCCTGGAATTCCTGATCTCGCCGAATCCAGGGCAGCCGCTCCTGCCCCTGTCCAGAATCGCCTCAGGAGGCGAGCTCTCCCGGGTGATGCTCGCCCTCAAGACCATCTTCGCATCCGCAGACCGTGTCTCCACCGTGGTCTTCGATGAGATCGACACAGGCATGAGCGGCAAGACCCTGACAGCAATCAGGGACCGCCTGGCAAAGCTGGCCCGCTCCCACCAGATCCTCTGCATCACGCACAATCCCATAGTCGCCTCGGTGGCGGACAACTACCTGGACGTGTGTAAAGAACAATCAAATGACAAAACGATCATCAGTGTTCGCCATCTGGACGGCGAGGAGCGCCTCTCGTCCCTGGCGGCGATGGCCAGTGGCAGCCAGAACGAAGAGGTTTCCCTGACTTTCGCGCGATCCCTGGTCGATCAGGCCTCTTCGATAAAGGCGAAACTATTACAGATAAGCTGATCGAGCGTTGACACGGGCTAGTGACATTCAATAGAATGCACCATTGCACTATATATTGGGGCGTCGCCAAGTGGTAAGGCACCTGGTTTTGGTCCAGGCATTCAGAGGTTCGAATCCTTTCGCCCCAGGCTTCACTATCAGTGAATTTACAGAGATTAGTTACGGATTTAGTTACGGATAAGGGTCATGGAAAAGCACAGTCTTAACGTCAAGCACAGAGAAGAGAAGAATCCCAGAGAGCTGCGCCGCCAGGGGCAGATCCCGGCGACCCTCTATGGTCCTGCCTTCCCTTCGGAAAACCTGCAATTTTGCGCTCGCGAATTCTCTCGCCTGCCGGCAGCGGCCTATTCCCACCTTCTCGATCTGAAATTCGAGAGCGGCAAGCCCGTCGCAGTGATCATCCGCAGCGTCCAGCGCGAGTCCACCACCGACACTCCCCTGCATGTCGAGTTCTACAGAGTTCGTCTCGACAAGAAGCTCACCGTCACGGTGCCCATCCGCTTTGTCGGTACCTCCCCCGCAGTCGTAGCCGGAGCGCAGTTCTTCGAAGTATCACCAACAGTCGACATCGAATGTCTGCCGGGCGATATTCCTGAGTTTGTCGAAGCAGACATCGCCGCTCTGGAAGAGTTCGACAGCGTTCTGCACTTCAGCGACCTGAAACTAGGCGCGGAAGTGAAGATTCTCAATCCCGAAGATGCCGTGATCGCCAAGGCAGCCTCACCCAAGACCCAGGCTGCCGGGGCCGGCGAAGGAGAGGGCGGCGAAGCCGCGTCCGAGTCCGCAGCCGGGAGCAGCGAAGGCTGATCCTTTCAGAATCGAGTCTCGAACGAGAATTCACGCGGCCGGCTCTTCGCTAGTAGAAGAGCCGGCCGTCGGGCTATCGTCGTCGGGATCGCTTTCTATCTCTTGCTCCAGAGCCGGCAGATTGTCCTTCCTGGCCAGGGGAAGCCGCACCGTAAAAGTCGAACCTTTGTTGAGCTCGGACTCCAGCTCGATGGCGCCGCCATGGGCCTTGATGATGGTCATGGCTATGGCCAGCCCGAGACCGGAGCCGCCACCATAGAGGCGGCTGCGGGTGCGGCTCCGCTCCACTCTGTAGAATCGGTCGAAGATACGCTGCTGATCAGCCGGGGCAATACCGATACCGGTATCAATCACTTTTATAACCGCCTGATCACGGCTGGTGCGCAGGGTAACCGTCACTTTGCCGCCGGCCTGGGTGGCCTTGATAGCGTTGTTGGTGAGATTGAGGAAAACCTGCTTGAGCCTGTCCTGATCGGCATCCACCAGAACATCGGCCTTCGGCATGATGAACTGGACTTCTACCTGCTCAGGCGCCACCATCACCACAGTGTCTTCCACGCTGGTGAGCACCTCGCGCATATCGGTGACCTCGAGCTGATTGATGATCGCCTGACCGGCATCTGCCCTTGCCAGTTGCAGGAGGTCCTGGACCAGACGGATCAGGCGTCCGGATTCGTCCGAAATGGTCTGGAGCGCCTCGCCCAGGAGGTTGGCGTCGATATTCTCGCCTCGTCTCTGGAGGAGCTTGGTATAACCCTGGATCGAAGTCAGGGGGGTGCGAAGCTCGTGGCTGGCGTCGGCGACGAACTGGCACTGGATATTCAGGGACTCTTCCAGGCGGTTCAAGAGCTTGTTGAAAGACTTACGCAGTTCGAGGGTTTCGGCGGGCTCGTTGGCATCGACGTCGAGACGCTGGCGGATGTCCATATTAGCCAGCCTTGTGGTAGATCCGAGAAGCCGGTTGATCGGTCTCAAGATCAGGTCGGCCAGAAACCAGTTGACGGCCACCAGCAAAAGTACAAGGGGCAGGTACCAGGGCAACAGGCCGAAGAAAGATGCCAGGAGGTCAGGCTCTGACCCCACCACGATGAGATGGCAGACTGCAATAGGTATAATCCCGGAAATCGTCATGGCAAGAGCCATGCGAAATCTCATTGTCTTTGACCAGCTGGTCTTTTCCATAGAATGATATTTTACATTAGAGCAAAATCGGAGGCTGTAAGCCGCCTGTAGAACTCCCGGACCAGGACAGAGTTGGCGACCACGCAACTGCCTTGATAAATCGACGTGCCGCCCTCCAGGTCGAGAAAGCGCGCCCCGGACTCCCGGGCGAGAATTTTCATCGGAGCCAGATCCCAGGGTTTCAGGCCGACCTCTATATTGGCCTCGGCTTTACCCTCGAAGACCAGGGCGAAGCCGAGATAATCCCCGAGACCGCGCTGCTTGTAAGTTGATCGAACCAGATCGGTGAATCCCTCCCAGAGCCCGGCCTGGAGAATACGATCCGGGGCTCCGAAAATCATCAGGGCGTCGGAGAGACTGTCAACCGCCGAGGCTTTGATACGGCGATGATTCTTGTAGGCGCCGGCTCCGCTTTCGGCATAATAGAGGTCCCCGCAGGCGGGATTGTACACAGCACCGGCTACGATATCATCGCCCTTCTCGAGAGCCATCAAGATCGAGAATATCGGAATGCCTCTCGAAAAATTCATGGTGCCGTCGATTGGATCGATAATCCAGCGCCGGGTTCCGCTGCCGCCTGGCTTTTCTTCCTCTTCCTCCCCGAGAATACCGTCATCCGGGTAACGTCTCTCGATGGCGCTACGAATCAACGCCTCCACCTCGCGATCGGCGATGGTTACCGGCGAGCCATCACCCTTTCGGGTTACCGAGATACCGGAATCGAAATACTTCATAGCCCGGGCGCCGGCCTCTTCCATGACCGAGAGCATAAAAGTCATATCGTCCGAAAGGCTTGGCTTGCCTTGCTTTTCGTCCATAAATAAAAGGCTGCTTAGAAATAAAACAAAGAACACGAGACTCCCGTCGGCTCACGCCGCCGGGAGTCTCAACGTAGACTAGGTCAGATCCAAGATTGTGGTGGCAAGTAGCTGTTTAGAACAGGTACTCGTAAATGGCACGCGCACCGCGACCGACACCAACGCCGACATCACGGACATCGATAAACGTGCCTTTAACTACGCGCTCCCAGAGGAAACCCTTCTGGCGCTCGGCGTAAGCCAACCGCATGTCTTGTTCCATATTCTTCTCTTCGACGGCTTTCATGCGTCTTTCGAGATCGGCTACCCGAGCTTTGAGCTTGTTGAGCTCGCCGCGGAATTCTTCGAGGAGAGCCGCGAATTTTTCGAGGTCGGCTTTGTCGGCTTTCTGATTGAGACGCTCGACGATGCACTGCTCGTACTTATATAGAGCAGCGGCCAGTTCGAAACGGGTCGCGGATTTCTGTCCACGGAAGGTTCTGTCCGGATAACCTACTAATATGTGACATGGGTGATTGACGAGCTCTTTGAGAGCGTTGTAAGCCCATTCGTTACCGACAACGTCGGTAAGTTCACTGACATTAGTGGCGCCTTGAGCCTGCGCAGCAGGTGCATTCATAAAGGTGCTTGCACTTACGGCTGCCAAGGCGGTAAGTAAGGTCAACCCCTTTTTCATATAGTAATCACTCCCTTGCAATGACCTAATCTAATGCTGGAATCATAGCTTAAATATTCCAGCGCTTTGTAGGGGTGAAACGGGGAAATTTAGTCAACCTCGGCAGAAAAGCGTAAAAGCGGCAACTGGTGCTAGAATCAGGCTCCTTAAATAACGTTAATACTTTAAGAACAAGGCACCCAAAATATATCCAATCGAAATCTCGAAAGCGGCAACACCGGCGGCTTCATGGCAACCGGCTCTCTAGAACTCCCACCCGTTAAAAAGGAAAACGAAATTATCGGACTGCTGCACCGACGCCTCCAACCAGGTAGGCATGAGGATTTCGCCCGATCACACCGGCGCGATGAAGTATATCGAGCGGGTAAGACCAGCACCCAGTGCCAGCACGGATGATACCAAGAGAAACGTCCGGACCGGCAGGGCGGCATACAAAGCAGCACCAAATCTGGTTTACACCACCTGCCAAGAAGCTGGCCGCAACCCTCGCTCAATAAGCTTTGAACTCGGCCCGGAAGGGAGCCGCCGGAAGATTATCATCACCCAGCAGGTTGCCTCTTGGATTATCAGCCCAGGCATAAGTGACCACTTTCGGATCGCTTATCTCATCGCTCCAGACAAGGACACTATCGCCGCTCTCACCATCGATGGCAGCCTTGGCCCAGACCATCTTATTGTCATCGCCGGCGATGGCAAAGCCTTCCAGAGAGCCGCCGGATGCTTTCAAGCCCTCGGTGACATTCCGGAAGCGCAGCCGAACTTTCTTGCCTTCCTTCTTGAAGCTGCCCAGAACCGGCGACTTGAACTTATAGGGCTTTTTGTACTGGGTGGCCAGTGCGATGCGGGCAAGCCGGCGACCGATTTTCTGCTTGTCAGAGGCATGCCAGTCCGGCTCCTTCACATCGCAGCAATCGGTGGTCACCGCCATGAACGAATAAGGGAAGATCGAGAGCCGTGCCTGCGCTTCCCGGAACTTGGCAAGAGGTCCGCTGTCATTCGGAGCGACCTGGGGTTTGCCGTAGGGAGGAAGCTGGACATAAATGAATGGAATCTCGGGATTGTCGAAAGCAATCCGCCAGTCCTTGATGAGCTCGCCGAGAAAACGCTGGTAGTTCGCCACCTCGTAGACATTGGCCTCGCCCTGATACCAGATCACGCCTTTGAAAACGAAGGGCACCAGGGGAGCAATCATGGCGTTATAGAGAGTGGCGCCGGAAAGGAAGAGACCTTTGACCGCCTCGGCGTTCACATCTTTCTCGTCCACCGAAAGCGGCAGGCTGCGGGTTTTGAGACGGCGCTTCTCCAGGGACTCGACAGTCCTGTCGAGCTTCTCGGCCACCGACTTGCCTGTATTGAAGCGCTCCAAACCAGGCTTGCTTATCCAGGCCTGCACCCGGGAGCCGCCAACAGCAGAGATCACCAGACCGACGGGAACACCGAGGTCCTTCTCGAGAGAGGCTCCGAACGACCCGGCCAGAGCAGAGCAGAGACCTTCGCTATCACGGTCCAGAACCCTCCAGGTCCCTTTGAAATCAGCCTCCGGCACGCTCGAGGCCACCGGCGGCAGGGTGATGAAGCGGATCTTGCCCTCACCGGACTCTTCTTCCCCTCTGGTCTTGAGGTCCGCATTGGTGAGCACCATATTGGACTGACCGCCACAAAGCCAGACCTCTCCTACCATCACATCATCGACGACGATCTTCGTATCCGAGACTACCGTGATCTGGTACGGACCACCGGCAGGAGGCGGCTCCACGCTTGCCAGCCATTTTCCGTCCTCTCCGGCATGAGCGACTTGCTTCCGGTCCCCTATGCGGATGCCGACTACGGCTCCGGGATCAGCAGTACCCCAGATTTTGACGGGCTTTCCCTGCTGCAAAACCATGTGGTCGCCAAAAATGCTGGCCAGAGTCAGTTTCGCCTCGCAGGCAGGGGTTGCCAGACAGATCAGGGCGAGCAATAAGAATGAACAGGGCAGCGCTCGGAAAGGCACGGCAATCTCCTTCTGACGGGCTTAGTTTAAATCACTTGAAATATCTTGACATCGTGCTATTCTAATTTTAAATACGCAGGACCCTCTTTCTGCTGCAACGGGCATATAAGGAAATGAGCCCCGCGCAGCGGACCCCGATTCAGACGGAAGTGCGACCATGAAAGTTTCTCGAATTCCAGCTTTTTCATTACTAGCTCTTGCCGGCTCCCTGGTCTACCTGGCTCAGCCCGCACCAGCCCAGCAGTATCACTACAACTACGGCAACGGCCGGGTAATCAACCAGAGCCAGATAGGGCTCAACCAGCACGAGAGCACATATGTGCCCACGGGCGCCATCAACAATACAGCCAAGGGGATCATCACCGGGGGCATAGGCAGAGAAGCCAATCCACTGCTGCCCGGAGTCAAGTGGGGACGGACCGTCGGCACGTCCGGAGACAATTTCTATATGGGCGGCGCCCCGGACAAGAAAGGGCAGGTCTACCGCCAGAGCAGGAAAGCCCTGCAGCAGCGTCAGATGATGCAGGCCCAGCGCCAGGAGCAGCGGCGCCTCCAGGGCGGCGAAGTCTATTTCCCGGGACAGAATGCCAACAGCGGCGGCATCACCCGCAGCGGCGGCACATATACCTATGGCAGCGGCGGAGCCGCCTCCTATGCTGATGTCAGCACCCCGGTATTTAACGGCGGCGGTGCCGGCGGCGGCAACAGCAGCAATAACAGCGCCAACAACGGCAACTGAGCCCGCGGCCCAACAACCAGGTTTCGAGTATACTTAGACCCGGCTTTGTATATCCATCAAGATACCCGGGAGTGTTTCCATGGCGAAAATCGTGGTGCTGGGCGGTGCCGGCGCAATGGGTCAGATCACCGTTAGAGACCTGGCGGTCTCGGCGACTCATCAGGACGTGGTGGTGGCGGATCTCGACGAAGCCAGGGCCCGGGACCTGGTCAGGGAGCTCGGACGGAAGCATCTTTCCGCGGCCCGGGTGGACCTGAAAGACGAGAAAAGCCTTGCCGGGGTTCTCGAAGGCGCCGGCTGCGTGATCAATTCGACCCCATATTATTTCAATGTCCAGGTCATGGAAGCATCGCTCGATTCAGGTTGCCACTATATCGATCTGGGCGGGCTCTATCATGTCACTTTCAAGCAACTGGAGCTCCACGACCGGTTCAAGAAGAAAGACCTCCTGGCCGTGCTGGGAACCGGAGCCAGTCCGGGCACCACCAATATCATGGTAGCGGCGGCGGCCCGAGAGTTCGATACCATCAGCGATATCGCCATAATCTGCGCCGGAGTGGACAATGTCGTATCGGATCATCCCTTCGAGCCCCCCTATATGCTCGACACCATGCTCGATGAATACACCATGCCGGCCCCGGTTTTCGAGAACGGCGCCGTGGTCATGAAAGCACCGTTCAGCGAAGAGGAGCTCATCGATTTTCCGGAGCCCATCGGCCGCCAGTCGGCCATGCCCACCATCCACTCGGAGGTGGCAACCCTTCCCGTCTCTTACCGGGAAAAGGGCGTCAGCAATGTCGCTTTCAAGCTCGCTCTGCCATCGGACATGCATGCCAGGCTGAAATTCCTGGTGGAGCTGGGATTCGGAGGCAGAGACAAGGTCAAGACCGGTGAAGGCGAGTTCACTCCTCGCAAGATCCTGGCTGAGATGATCGCCCGCATACCCAGCGAAAAGCGAGCGGCCGACGATGTCGAGATTTTGAGAGTTGACGTCTCCGGGACCCGGGGGAAGGCCGAGACTTTCGTTCGGATGGAAGCCGTGGCCAGAGCCAATCCCGACATGAAAGTCGGAGGCGGAGACCTGAATACCGGCATTCCGCCATCGATCATCGCCCAGATGATCGTCGACAACAAGATCAAGGACCGGGGAGTCCTGCCACCGGAGCTATGTGTCGACCCCGAGCACTTCTTCGCCGAGCTCGGCAAGCGCGGCGTGGTGGTAAGAAAGACAGCCCAGAACCAGCTCGCTCCGACCTGCTGAGATTCTCGATCAATCAGCTGCAGGCGGCGCCCCGGAGCTGCTTGAGCTCGGCAATGGTGGCGGTCAGCGACTCGACATCGCTTATATTGAAAGTACGGACATCCGGAGAGATCTTTTTGACCAGTCCGGTAAGGACGGCTCCGGGACCGATCTCCACAAAGGTATCGACCCCGCCGTCCACCATGAGCTCGATGCTCTCATACCAGCGCACCGGGCTCTCCATCTGCTTCTCGAGCTTCTGCTTGAGAGCCGCGGCCGCTTTGGCCGGGCTGGCATCGAAATTTTGAACCACTTCCACCGCCGCATCGGCAAGCTGGCATCCGGCGAGGACTCTGCCGAACTCGGCAGCGGCGCTTCTCATGAGGGGGCTGTGAAAAGCGCCTCCCACCGGCAGGGGAATCGCCTTGCCGCCATTCTCTTTCACCTTTTTCGAAGCGAGAGCGACTGCCTCGGGACTCCCGGAAATTACCAGTTGCTCCCGGGTGTTGTAGTTGGCGAGCACCACTGTCGCCCCGTCATCGCTCGCCCCACCGGCTTTGAGCTCGGCGACAGCGCTTGCGGCAATCTCGGCGAGAGTCTCCGGTGCGAGCTTGAGGACGGCAGCCATGGCGCCGCGGGGACATTCTTCCATGAGAGAAGCGCGCTTCTCCACGAGCTTGACGGCATCTTCCAGATTGAGAGCACCGGCAGCGACCAGAGCGGAGATCTCTCCGAGACTGTGACCGGCCACATAGTCCGGAGAAGGGCCGCCCTTCTCCTTGTAGCACTGCCAGGCAGCCAGAGAGACAGCCATGATGGTGGGCTGGGTATTGATCGTCCGTTTCAGCTCCTCGGCGGGCCCGTCGAAACAGAGCTTGCTCAGTGGGCGCCCGGCGATGGCGTCGATTTTCGCGAAAGTGCCGGCAGCGGTCTCCAGCTCATCGCATAGAGCCCTGCCCATACCGACGGACTGCGAGCCCTGACCGGGAAACAAACATGCAATCTTGCCCATCATCACTCTCCTCCAGCTTACTAATCTCGACTGTCCCGGGCTTTCCAGCGGACGATAGCGGACCCCCAGGTGAGACCGGCTCCGAATCCAACAAGGCAGAGCGTCGCCGGCGCCTCGATCTGTCCTCTCTTGAGCGCCGCCCAGAGAGCCAGCGGTATCGAAGCGGCAGAGGTATTGCCCATCTCGTCTACATTGGTTATGACCTGCTCTGGTCTCATTCCGAGACGATCGGCTGCCGCTTTTATGATCCGGATATTGGCCTGGTGCGGGACCATATAGTCGATCGCCTCGACTTCGATTTCGGCCCGCTGGGCGGCCATTCGAACCGCCTCGGGAACAGCGTTGACGGCAAACTCATAGATCGCCCGGCCGTTCATCTGCAAGAATCGCTCTACGGCCCGGGGCGGCTCGGTGCCGGCATGCGGATAGGCCGTCCCGGTATTGGGGATCCAGAGAAGGTGGGCGCCATTGCCGTCGGCGCGCAGATAAGTGGACAGAACGCCATTCTCGCCGTCCTCCACCGCCTCGATGATGAAAGCGCCGGCACCGTCGCCGAAAAGGATGCAGGTATTGCGATCCTCCCAGTCGAGAAAACGTGAATGGATATCCACGCCCACAACCAGCACCCGCTGATAAGTGCCGGACCCGACAAACTGATGGCCAACCGCCAGAGCATAGATTATCCCGGTGCAGGCGGCCTCCAGGTCGAATGCCGCAGCTCGATTGGCCCCCACCGCCGCCTGCACCTGGCAGGCCGTGGAGGGATAGAGATTGTCCGGCGTGGAGGTGGCGACGATGATCAGATCTATGGTACTACCATCGATACCGGCATAAGCGAGGGCATCCCTGGCAGCTTCGATGGCGAGCCCGCTTGCCGTCTCATTCTCGGTCACTATCCGGCGCGACTTGATACCGGTCCTGGTCTTGATCCATTCATCACTGGTGTCGACCAGACGGGTGAGCTCCTCATTGGTCACCACCGCTGCAGGTATGCCGGCTCCCACACCGATGATTCTCGCCCCTACGGGGAATTTCACTTGGCGCTCCCGGCAGTCACCAGATCGAGAGTCGTCTCGATCCGCTCGACAATCTTGGCCAGGACCATGTCTTTAGCCACTCTGATGGCGTTCTTGACGGCGGTATGGCGCGATCCTCCGTGAGCGATCACGCAGACACCCTTGACTCCCACAAGCAGCGCGCCGCCGGCCACGTCCGAATCCACTCGCGCTTTCAGAGCCTTGATCGCCGACTCGGCGAGGACTCCGGCGATCTTGCCGCGCACCGAGCTCATCAGCTCCTGGCGCAGCATGAAGCTCATCATCTTGGCGATCCCCTCGGCGGTCTTCAGGGAGACATTGCCGGTGAAGCCGTCGGTGACCACCACATCCACTTTGCCCATGGGATAGTCACGACCTTCGACGAAACCGATGAAATTGATCAGGTCGGTCTTGCGAAACATCTCGAAGACCTCTCTGACAAGCTCGTTACCCTTGGTCTCCTCGGTGCCGATATTGAGAATCCCGACCGTGGGATTCTCGAGATTGTGCAGACCTTTGGCGAGGATCGAGCCCATCACCCCGAACTGGAAGAGCATGTTGGCGGTGCAGTCGACGTTGGCGCCGACATCCAGCATGATGCAGCGCTGGGGATGAATGGTGGGCATGGTACAGGCGATGGCCGGGCGCTCGACATTGGCGATGCGACCGAGCCCGAACTGGGCGGCGACCGCCGCAGCGCCGGTGGAACCGCAGGCCACCAGGGCATCGGCCTGGCCGGTAGCCACCTGCCTGGTAGCCACAACGATAGAAGAATCCTTTTTCTTGAGAATAGCCTTGCTCGGCTTCTCGTCCATGGCCACCACTTCGGAAGCCGGGATTACAGTGATATTCAGAGACTCAGGCTCTCGACCGTCGAGGAGCTTGCGAATGACATTACGGCGAAACTCGGACTGGATGGACTCAACCGGACCGACCAGCTGGATAGCGACACCATACTCAGTTGCAGCAAGGACAGCACCATGGACTATCTCTCTGGGGGCATAGTCACCGCCCATGGCGTCTACGGATACCCGAATCATGCTCGACCTTTGCTTGGGGCTAAATTTGAAACCAAACTAAACTGAAACTAACGATTTAGAAAATCGATTCGCTCTTGAAAGCCGGTCGGCCGCGATAATAGTTGCACTCGGGGCACATTTGATGCGGTTGCGTGGACGAGCCGCAGTTCGAGCACTTGGCGATTGTAGTCTTGCCTGCTTTCCAGTTGGCGCGGCGTTGATGCTGCTTCTGGTGCGAGGTCTTCTTCTTGGGGACAGCCATGGCGTCTTCTCCCTCCATTGCCTCTTTAGATACGGATTGAATATTATCTACGAATTTTCTTCGTTGTCGGCCTTCGGAAAGAGACTCTTTAGGTTCTTCCATCTGGGATCGATCATCTCGGGAGCGCCTCCATCCCCTTCCTCGGGCTCGAGAGCCCCGCCCACAGCGGCTTTTTGAGCCTTCGGCGGCCCCGGGCAATCATCGCCGCAACGGCAGTAAACCGGACAAGCCAACGTTACAGCTTGATACACTATGTCATCGATGTCAAGAATCCCGTCGGCCGGCAGGACCTCGTAGAAATCATCCCTGGTGAGCTCTTTCTCCTTCTGGGACTCTTCATCCGCGTACGCCCGGGAGGAGAATTGCTCGTCGAGCTCCACGGCAATCGACTGGAAATAAGGTCTGAGACAGGTCTGGCAGGTGAGTTTCAAAAGCGTCTTGACGTGCCCGGTAAGGCGCACGCCGCCGACCCCTCCGGCTATGGAGAGCTCGCCGACAACGGGCTTGACGGCCCCGTCTACAGGCAGAGCCTCACTGTAACTGAGACGAAGTCGTTTTTGAGCAAGAGCGTTGAGCTCGTCTACACTTATCTTCAAATCAGCGGAGAACCTGAAATCATTCCAGGAAATATTACCACAGACCAGAGCGCAGCTCAGAAGCGGACTTTCAGCCTGGAGTCCGCCTGGTTGCTACCCGTGGAAGGACAACCTCTGAGCCGGGCGCGGCTGACCGTTAGCGGCTCGCGCATCGAGAGCCTGACAGGCGACATCTCTCGAGACCCGCCTTCGACCCTGGTCATACCGGGCTTGATCAATCTGCACAGCCATCTCGATTATTCCGCTCTAACCAGGCTCAACTCAGGCCCCGACTCGACCCTCTTGCCCTGGATAAAGAGCCTGGTTCAGGCTTCCAGGCAATTCAGCCGGGACGATTTCCTGGACTCGGCCCTTCAGGGAGCCGCCCAGGCAGCCATTTCCGGCACCACTTTCATCGCCGACAGCTCCTACTCGGGAGCCGGCGCCCACGCTCTTGCCCGAGCCGGCCTCAAAGGAATAGTCGGTCTCGAGCTTTTCGGGCTCGATGAGAGTGATGCCGAGAAGATTTTCAGCTCATGGCAAGATCGCCTGAGCGCTCTCGAGAACGATCCGGACAACGCTCTCAAGGAAGCTCTCGGCGAAGGGAGATTGAGCCTGACGGTCGCTCCGCATGCACCATATACGGTGAGTCCCGCTCTCTGGCGGCTCGCCGACCGCTGGGCAGAAAAGGCAAATATGCCAGTCCTGGCTCACGTGAGCGAATCACAAGAGGAATGCGACTGGCTGGCGGGCAACTGCCAAGAAATGGAGCTCTTTCTCATGTCCGTATTGCCCGGAGACGAGCAGGAGAAGAAAAAGCTTCTCGCCTCCATCGCCTGGAAAGGAAAAGGGTTGAGCCCGGTGGAGCATCTCGCCGGGCACGGACTGATCAACCGACGCCTCCTGGCGGCGCACCTGACCCGGGCAAGCCGGAAAGACATCGAGACCCTCGGGCTTGCCGGCGCCGCTGCCGCTCACTGCCCGCGAAGCAACCTGCGCCTGGGCAACGGCAGGGCGCCCCTGAAAGACATGCGGGAAGCCGGTCTGAGAGTCGGGCTGGGAACCGACAGCCTGGCCAGCTGCGACACTCTCTCCCTCCTGGACGAGGCCCGTTTCGCCCTGAGCCTCCATGAAAAGGAAGGCGCTCCCCGGCACTCATTTCTTTCTTATCTCGAGCTCGCCACCATCGAGGCAGCCCGCGCCCTCAAGATCGAGGCCGAGACGGGCAGCCTGGTGCCGGGCAAAGCCGCCGACCTCTGCGTCATCCAGCTGCCCCCGGATCTCCCGGCTCCGGACGGAGTTCCGGAGCTTTCAGCGGTGCTGGATTATCTGAGCGCAGCGCCGGTTGCTGTCAGCCAGGTATATGTCAACGGCAGAATAATCGTCGATCAGGGTCGCCCGGTCTGGTTGTACGCGGCGATATAATCTATACTCATAGATCGGTCGTAGTCATGTTCAATTGAAAGGTCCACAAATAGATGGCAGGCGTCGGAAGAACTGATCACATCTGTAGCGGCAGGACCTGCATGTTCTGTCGCGTCCTTGACAATCCCAACAAAGCCAAGCAATCCGGCGCTCGCTCCTTCATGGACAGCCAGGTGATCGAGCGGGTCAAAGAGCTCGAGCAGCGATCGCTTCTCACCAGCACCGAGCAGAGCCTGGCCGCTGTCAAAGGCGAAGAGATCGAGCGCCTGGCGCTGCTCGACTCCCTTACAGAGCTTTACAATTCCAGAACCTTCATGAAAGAGATCAAGGACGAGCTGAAGCGGGCAAAACGCTACAAACGCCCGGTCGCTCTCTGCATGGTCGCCATAGACGGCTTCAAGGATATCGTCAAGCAATACGGAGCGCTCACCTCCGACGCCGTTCTCAAGGTAGTGGGAGATATCCTCAAAGGGGCCATCCGGGACGTCGACATTCCCGCTCGCTACAGCGCCGAGGAGTTCGCTCTCATCTTCCCGGAGACCAATGCCTCCGGGGCTTCCATAGTTGCCGAGCGGATCAGGCAACGGGTAGCCAATCAGTCCATAACCCATAACTGGCACAACCTGAAAGTAACTGCCAGTGTAGGTCTTGCCGCGTTCCCGGCGCATGCCAGGGAAAGCGATGAGCTCATAGAAAAAGGAATCAGAGCCCTGGAGCTGGCCATGCAACGTGGCGGCGACCGGGTCTGTACTGTATGAAATGGAATTAGCTCTAGACCGGGCGAGCCCAGCCGATTCGGCTCGCCTTCCGGGTTAGAATGTCTTGCGACGTCATCTCAATGATGACGCCGATAGATCTTCAAGAGGAAAGCAATGGCAAGTAATTGGCAGCCGATGTCGGTCCTGTCGACCCTGTTCAAAGACTGGAAACCCATCGCCGTCCTGGTGGTGCTCGCCTGGTCCCTGACCACGATGTTCCACCTGGAGCCCACCAGAGTAGTGGACGGTTATATGAAGATGTCGTCCATGAACTCCAGCGAGCTGGCATCTTATGTGCACGACACCGTCTCCAAGATGCCCCGCTTCAAGAAGATGAACCTCTACGAGCGCGAGACCGCCACCAAAGAGCTTTTCGACAAAGCGCAACTGGGCAACAACATACAGGTGGTCAGCCGCTTCGATCTGCCTTTCGGAAACAAGGAGAATTACACCCTCTATTCCAACCTTCGTCTCGGTCTCGATCTCCGGGGCGGATCCCAGCTGCTCCTCCAGGCTCTCCCCTCCAAGAACGTTCCCGAGATCAGCCCCGAGGTGATGCGGGGAGTGGAGACGGTTATCAACAACCGGATCAACAGCCTCGGCGTATCGGAGACCATAGTCCAGCGGGCAGGCAAGGACCGCCTCATCGTCGAGATGCCCGGTATCAAGGACCCTCAGCAAGCCAAAGACCGGATCGGCACCACCGCCCTGCTCGAATTCAAAGAGCTGGCGGCGGACGAGCAGGGAATGCCTGTCTGGAAAGATGTGGGTCTTACCGGTAAAGACTTCAAACGAGCCCATGCCGAGCCGATGGCGGGCACCAGCGTTTATCGGGTCGGTTTCGAGTTCAAGGACGAAGGTGCCAAGAAGTTCGGCGAGCTCACCAAGAGACTGGTGGGCCAGCAGATCGGAATCTTCCTCGACGGTGAGCCCACCGACCGGGGACCGGACGGCAGACCCGTACCCCTGGAAGAATATCGCGGGGTGACGGTGCGCGAGCCTATTCTGGGCGGCACCGGCGAGATCACAGGCAATTTCAGCAAAGAGCAGGCTCTCGATCTCTCCTACAAGCTCAATGCCGGTGCTCTGCCGGTGCCCATCAAGATCCTGGAGGAGCGCACCGTGGGTGCCACCCTCGGACAGGACTCCATCGACAAGAGCCTTTCAGCTGGTCTTATCGGCATAGGCACGGTGATGGTCTTCATGCTCTGCGTCTACGGATTGCCGGGCATGGTGGCCAACCTGGCCCTGGTGCTCTACACCCTTGCTACGCTGGCGATATTCTCAGCCATGCCGGTCACCCTGACTCTTGCAGGCATAGCCGGTTTCATCCTCTCGGTGGGGATGGCGGTAGACGCCAATATCCTCATCTTCGAGCGCACCAAAGAAGAGCTCGATGCCGGCAAGTCGCTCTATCTCGCAATCGAGACCGGCTTCTCGAAAGCCTTCTCGGCGATTCTCGACAGTAACGCCAACAGCCTGATCGCCTGCGGAGTCCTGATGATCTTCGGGACCAGCATCGTCAAAGGCTTCGCCGTCACCCTGGCAATCGGTGTGGCGGTCTCGATGTTCACGGCTATCTCGGCGACCCGAACCATGCTCCACCTGATTCCCAGGCAACTGGGCATGTTCGGTCACAAATACGAGCGCAGCAAGGCGAAGACAGCCACCAAGGAGGCAGTGTGAAAATATTCAACCTCGATATCAAGGTCGATATTGTCAAATACCGCTGGTACTGGTTCGGTATCTCGCTGGCCCTGACTGTACCGGGTCTTATCGGCATCGCCATGTGTCTCTACGAGTTCCACGCTCCCCTCAAGCCCGGCATCGACTTCACCGGCGGCTCCATCCTTCAGTACCAGTTCGAAAAGCCCCTGGACCTCGACCAGGTGCGCAACGTCCTCGAGGAGAACGGACTGCCGGGCTCCCAGGTGCAGAAGGCTTTCATCTCCGGACAGGAGGTGATTGTCATGCGCACCAAGGCCATCGACGACGAGAGTATCAAGCGCAAGGTCGACCAGAGCCTGGAGTCGAGCTTCGGCACTTACAAGGCCCTTTCGGTGGACAAGGTGACCGCCACCATCGGTCCCGAGCTCCTGCAAAACGGGCTCCTCGCCCTGATCATCACCCTCGCCATGATGATCGGCTATATATCCTGGCGCTATATGTTCGACTATGCTTTCTGCGCCATCGTCGCTCTTTTCCATGATGTCATAGTGCTCTGCGGTATCTATGCCCTCATGGGGCTGGCTATGGGAACCGAGGTGGACAGCCTCTTCATAAGTGCCGTCCTGACAGTGATCGGCTTCTCTGTGCACGACACCATCGTGGTCTTCGACCGGATCAGGGAGAATGCCAAGTATGTCGGCAGCAAAATCAAAGACAATGCCACCGGTGAAGAGCGCAAGCGGACCTTCGGAGATATCGCCAACGACAGTGTCAACCAGACCCTCACCCGTTCGATCTATACATCCCTGACCGTGGTCTTCACCCTTGCCGCTCTGGCGGCCTTCGGGGGAGTCACGACCAGGGACTTCGTCATGGCCATGCTCATCGGGGTGATATCCGGAACCTATTCATCGATCTTCAACGCCAGCTGTCTGCTTGTCTACTGGCGAGAACTCAAGCAGAAGCAAAAGCTCAAGGCCGCGACTGCCTGAGTTGATAGAATTGCATAAGTGATCGTGAGGACAGATGTGATGACCGATACTCAAAACCCGGACGAATACAATCTGACCGAAGAGGAAAAGTGGGATATCCTCACCCGCCCGGAAAAGCTCGGAGAGATTCTGCTCAAGCACGGCAAGATAACCGTAACCCAGCTCGAGGATCTGATCAATGAGCAGGAGAAGTCAGGCAGACCCCTGGGAGAATTGCTCCTGGCCAAAGGTCTCATGTCCAGAAGCGAGCTCCTCACTGCTCTCGATTGGCAGCACAAAGCCGATAAAGTGATCATCGACTCGCTCACCGAGCTGATTAACAATCCGAACAAGAAGAAAGAGTGAGCCTCGCCCGCAGTCTTCGAGATAGAGTGGCGGTGGTCACCGGAGCGGGCTCCGGGATCGGTCGGGCTACAGCCATAGCTTTCGGGCAATGCGGAGCGGCAGTGATTGCCGTGGACATAGACCCCGGGGGGCTTTACGAGACTGCCCGGGCGATCGATTCCTGCGCCTCTGTCGAAGCCGACATCGCCGATCCCGAAACCGGTGCCAGGGTCCTGGCAGCAGCCCGGGAGCTGGGTCCGATTACCGACCTTTTCAACAATGCCGGCGCCGAGCTGGTGGCTCCTCTTCACGAGACCAGCGACAGCGACTGGGACCGGATCATGGCCGTCAATCTCAAAGGTACATTCATGCTCACCAGAGCCTGCCTGCAAGCGATGCTCGATACCGGATATGGTTCGATAATCATCAATGCGTCCGACGCCGGCATGCGCGGCATCAGGCTGAGCGCCGCCTACAGCACCAGCAAAGCCGCCCTGGTTCATTTCACCCGCTCGATCGCCCTCGATTACGGGCGTTTCGGCATTCGCGCCAATTGCATTTGCCCCGGCTGCATCGCCACGCCCCTGTGCGAGCGCTTCAACAAAGAAGTAGGAGCGCGCCGTGGGATCTCGGGGAAAGAAGCCCTGGACGAGTTCGTCATGGCCAATATCCCCATGGAGCGAGTCGGCCAGCCCGAGGAAGTGGCTTCCGTAGTGGTCTTCCTCGCCTCGGACCAGGCCCGCTATGTGAGCGGCGCCGTCATCCCCATCGACGGCGGTCTCACCGCCGGCATGTAGGGCAGGCTCGAAAATTCGGTCGCCAGGTCATATTCGCCTGCGAATCAGAGATAGCTCGAAGCCAGCTCCTTTTCCGGCTGCGGAAGCGAAGCGGCGAGATCGGCAAGCATTTTCGACCGGGCGCCCCCCCGGGAGAGCGCCCAGACAGCGTGCTCTTTCAGCATGGAATCCGGCTCGCAGACAGCGAAGTCATATAGCCTCTCGATCCACTCGTCTGAAAGAGAGCCGGAAGGCAACCCGGCAAGCTCGTTGCCTGCCACCACCAGGGCGTTTCGTTTCAAGCCCCGGAGCCTGGGCCTGGAAAGCGGAGTGTGTGAAAAACGGCTCCTGAACTCATCCCGCCCTGAAATGGACAGTATGCTGCCGAGCTCGATGTAATGTCCCGCGCCCTGAGAAGCTCCGAGCTCCTCCCAGGGGCTTTCGGGAGGGCGCTGGTTATAGGGGCAGACCTCCTGGCAGATGTCGCAACCGAAGAGCCAGTTCCCCATGCCCTGACGAAGACGGGGCTCGATGGCGCCTTTGTTCTCGATGGTAAGAAAAGAGATGCAGGCCCTGGAATCTACAAAGCCGGGCTCGGCAATCGCGCCTGTGGGACAGGCGCTGCCGCAGCGAAAGCAATTGCCGCAGGTGCCTTCATAGACGAAATCGGGCTCCAGCTCGAGATCGGTGAAAAGCTCGGCGACGAAATTGTAGCTTCCGGAAAGACGCGGACCGATGATCATGGTGTTCTTGCCGGCAAAGCCCAGTCCGTGCCGGGCTGCATATGCCTGCTCGTAAAGAGGGACATCGTCCACGAAAGGAAAGCCCTCTACCCTGCAGGCAAGAGCTTCTTCGATCCGCTCTTTCAAGATCGAGAGCTTTCGGGGAATCACCTCGTGATAGTCCCGCCCCACCGCATAGAGAGCGACGCTTCCGTGAAAAGGACCGGGCTTTTCAGGTCTGAGCGAGAAATAGCTCACCGAGACGACAAGCGCCGATCGCGCCCGGGGACTGGTCCGACCGGGATGGCAGCGTCTTTCCGGGTCCCGCTTCATATATTCCATGGTGGCGGCATAGCCGCGATCTAGCCAGCTCTTGTAGTGCTCCAGGGGCGCCGTGAGCGGCTCCAGGGATCCGACCGAGACATTGCCGAATCCCAGCGCCAGAGCCAGATCTTTGATGACTTGCTTATTGTTCATGGTTTTCGGCATTTCAGTGAGTTTAGAATACACGTTATGGAAAATGAGATGTTCTCCCTTGAAGAACTCCACTACGACCTTCCCGAAGAGCTAATCGCCCAGGAGCCTCTGCCGGTCAGGCACGAGTCCAGGCTCCTTCGCCTGGGTCTTGGCGACGGCTCGGTTTCGCACCATGTTTTCTCGGACCTCACCGAGCTTCTCGAGACGGGGGATCTGATCGTCGTAAACGACACCCGGGTGATCCCGGCACGAATATATGCCAGGCGAGAGAGCGGTGGCGCCGTCGAGCTGCTCCTGATCAAACCACGTTCGCGGGCCGGAGCGCCCGGCGGCACGATCTGGGAAGCGATGGGGACGCCCCTGCGCCGTCTCAAGCCCGGCGAGCGCCTCCAGGCAGTCACTGAGAACGGCGCCGAGCTCTTCGTCCGGGTCGTCGATCTCGAAACCGACAGGGACGGGTTCAAGAGAGTGTTGATCGACCTGGGAAGCCGCGAGAATCTCGAGACAATCTTGAAGTCCGCCGGACACGCGCCCCTGCCTCCTTATATCAGGAAAGAGAGAAAGGAAGACCTGGAGCGCTACCAGACGGTTTTCGCTGCCGCACCGGGGGCGGTGGCAGCCCCGACCGCCGGCTTGCATTTCTCCGGCGACCTCATGCAAAAGCTGGAAGACAGATCCATCGAGATCCGCACCATCACCCTGCATGTCGGACCCGGGACCTTCAAGCCAATCACCACGAGCATCGAAGACCATTCGATCGAGCCCGAGATTTATTCCATAAGTCCGGAGACTGCCACCGCCATCAATACCGCGAAGGAAGAAGGGCGGAGAGTGATAGCGGTGGGCACCACCAGCCTGAGGACACTGGAGACCGCCGGCGCGAGCGGGCGGGTCTCGCCGGCGGAGAATGCCCAGACATCGCTCTATGTCAAGCCGGGGCACCGCTTCGCCATCGTCGACGGCTTGATCACCAATTTCCATTTGAGCGGCTCGAGCCTTCTTGTGCTGGTGGCCACTTTCGCCGGCCCGGAAGCGGTGAAAAAAGCCTATCTCGAAGCCGTAGCCAGACGCTATCGTTTTTTCAGCTATGGCGATGCCATGCTGATTATCTAGTCGAATCTCATCCGGTCTATGGGCCCGGGCAGAATGCCGTGCCGTTGCCCCCCCGGTCGAGGACAAGGTCGCAGGCCAGATCGGCTTTGGCCACGAGCTCCTGGGCTTCGGTGCCGAGACCGGGGAAATAAGCGATACCGACGCTGGCGGTGAGATGGAGCTTGAACCACTTGTAGTCTATGGGGGTGACCTCGAATTTCTTGCGAACCCGATCCCCCAGGATCGCCGCTCCGCGCCCGGGGGTCTCAGGAAGCACAGCGATGAAGCGATCGTCGCCATAGCGGGCGACCATGTCCACATCCAGGCGTGTCGCTTCGTTGAGCATCTGGGCGGCAGTATAGACCGCCAGATCATAGGCGCTCGGTCCGTGATCCTGGAGAATCCTCGTAAAGCCGTTGAAAGCCACGATACAGACCGAGAGCGGTCTGTTATAGCGCTTCGAGCGGCGCATCTCCCGCTCGAGCTTGCGCATGAGATAACGGAAATTGTAAGTCGGCGAGGAGTCGTCGAAAAAGGCTATACGCTCGACGTCTTCCAGGGTGAGCCTGGTCTTGACCGGCTCGGGCTCCGAAAAGATAGTGCGCTCGGCAGGCCGGTTGAGCTCTTCGATAGCCGTGAGATGCTCCTCGGTAAGCGAGCTGTTCCGCAGGTCGCTGAGGCGCCTGTGGAACATATTATCCTTGATTACTGCTTCTTCGAATCGATCGTCGGAGGACATGGGTCACGGGACCAGAGATAACCACCCAGTTAATAGTTACCAATTCTATTTAGGCTCTAATCACCTTACTTGTCAAATCTAATAATGGTCCAGAAGAAAGAGACGCAGCATATTGAGCGCGGCGCTGGCGGTCCGGTACCTGATTTCGGTACGAGATGACCGGGCGCCCAGCCTGAGCTCCTCTTGAGAGCCGCCATCTTTTGCGCTCAGGGCGAGGTAGACGAGCCCTACGGGCTTCTCGTCGGTGCCGCCGTCCGGTCCGGCTATGCCGGTAATACCAATACCGATATCACTGCCGGCTCGATTCCGGGCCCCTTCCGCCATAGCCCTGGCACATTCAGGGCTGACAGCCCCATGCCTGTCCAGAAGCTCCGGCTCGACACCGAGAGCGTCTATTTTCGCCTGGTTCGAATAAGTGACCAGATTGAGACCGATAAATCGAGAGCTCCCGGGCACATCGGTAAGACGCTTGCTTACCAGCCCCCCTGTGCAGGACTCCGCCAGAGCGACTGTCAGACCAGCCTCTAACAGAAGCCGCGCCACCACCGACTCGAGAGTGTCCTCGTCCTGACCGTAACAGAGGTGCCCGCTTTCCCGGCGGATCCTGTCCGCCACCGGCTGTACCATGATCCGGGCCTCGTCCAGGCTGGGCGCCTTGGCTGTGACGCGCAATCGGCACTCGCCGCGGCCGGCATAAGGAGCCACAGTCGGATTGATGCCGGAGAGAAGCTCCTCGTATTTCTGCGCCAGAGTGGACTCACCGATGCCTATGTGCTTGAGCTCCACCGAGAAGATCGCCGCCCCGGAGAACTCTCTCATCAGATAAGGAGCGGCGGTCTCGTGCCACATGTGCACAAGCTCGTGGGGCACCCCTGGAAACGTCATAATGATCGTGCGCGGTCGAGAAGAGGCGATAGCTGCCTGACCGAGCCGCTCCGAGTCGATTTCCCATATGATACCGGGGGCGGTGCCGGCCGAATTGGGCAGCACTCGCGAGCCCTCGGGTCGCAATGCTTGTTTCTTGTTGCTATCCGGCATGGCGATATGCCGGCTCGAGAAAAACTCCTCGATGCCGGCAAGCACCAGGGCATCGCTGACCATGGGAGCCCCCAGGGCCTCGGCGATACATTCCATGGTCAGATCGTCAGGCGTCGGTCCCAGTCCGCCGGTGGTGATGACCAGGTCGGAACGCGATAAAGCGGTACGGATGCAATCGACGATTCGTTCGCGGTTATCGCCGACTGTCGTATGAAAAAAACAATCGATGCCAAGTCCGGCCAGCTCGGCACTAATGAATCTGGAATTGGTGTCGGTGATCTGCCCGAGCAGGATCTCAGTGCCGATGGCGATTATTTCTGCGACTGGCATCGGAGGCTAATCAGGCGATCAGCTTGTCGGTTGTCACCTGGATCATGCCGTGACCGCCACCTGATTCGTCGGTAGGAACCGCATTGACGTCATAGCAGAAACGAGCCCAGACACCAATACCCAGAACCGTGATCGCAAAGCAGACGAAGAAGAAGATTAGCCAGTTGTGGCTGGAATCATGATGCTCGGAAGAACTCATTTAGAACTCCTGACCTGAAAATTCGAACTTTCTCAACCAACCAGTATAGGCTGTCCGGGCTCATTCTCCACGGCCGATGTTAAGGATTTGAATTAGCAGACTCTCAGATTAGCGAGTATCGACAAGCAGGTCGATACAGGGGCGCATGTCGAAACTCTTGGTCTCGCCGGGCTGCACGGCATAGAGCAGGATAGTGCGCCTGGCCTTCACGTTGGAGCTGCAGGCCACCAGACCGGTATGCTCTTTTCCTGACTTCTCCTTGATCTTGCCGAAGATATAAGGCATGCGCCCGCCGGGCAGGTCCCAGGAGCCCCTGCCCAGCTCCCTGGTGAAATCGGCTCCGAGTCGAATGGTGTTGATTCCGTAACTCTGGAAGATTGTCCTGACCATCTCATCGGGATTGCTCGCCTGGTTGAAAAGAAAGATCGAGATCTGCTCCCGGCCGTCTTTGTAGTCGATGGTGACATGCTTGAAGACCCAGAGATCGATGCCGAAATAATACGAGTAGCCTTCCGGCAGCGGATCGGGCAGGCCGAGAATCTCATTGGCCAGCCGGGCGATATGGGCCCGGTTGTAAGCAGGATCGAGCCTCGATTTGAGGGCCAGGGCGAGAGCCACTGTGCCAGTGGCGGAGCCTGCAAAGACCATGAGAACCATGACGATGAGAGCCTTGCTCCACAGGGGCAATCTGCTCTTTCGCGCATTCTTCTCGTTCATGAGCCGACTTTCTTCTTGTAGGACCGGACTGTGTTTGCCAGAAGCTCAGCGACGGTCATTGGACCCACACCTCCGGGCACCGGGGTGATGAGCGAGGCCACCGACCTGGCAGCCTCGAAATCGACGTCGCCGGTGATCACCTGCTTGCCGTCCTCGCCCCTCTCGTAATGGATACCGACATCCACCACCACGGCCCCGGGCTTGATCCAGCTTCCCTGAACGAAACGGGATTTGCCCATGGCCACCACGAGAATATCGGCACCACCGATGACCTGGCTGAGATCCCTGGTCCGGCTGTGACAGATGGTCACCGTGGCGTTCTTCTCCATCAGCAGGAGAGCCGCGGGCTTGCCCACAAGCTGCGAGCGTCCCACCACCACTACACTTGCTCCGGAAAGAGGCACCTGGTAATGCTCGAGAAGAGTGACCACCCCCGACGGAGTGCAGGGTCGCAGCGACTCCCTGCCGGCAAGCAGGCAGCCCAGGTTGTAGGGATGAAGCCCATCCACGTCCTTGGCAGGATCGATATGCTCGAGGATCTCCTTCTCGGGCAGATCCCCCGGAAGTGGCAGCTGGACCAGAATACCGTCTACGCGCTCGTCTTTATTGAGCTTCTCGATTACGGCGATGATCTCGGCGGCGCCGGCACTGGCGTCGAGACGCTCGAGAAAGCTCTCGATGCCGGTCTTTTTGCAGGCTGAGATCTTGTTTCGCACATAGAGCTCGCTTGCCGGATTGTCGCCCACCAGCACCACGCTCAGACCGGGCGGACGGGCGCCTCCCGAGACCAGGCCATCGACCTCCTTTTTCAGGTCCTCGCGCATTTTCGCAGCCACGGCTTTGCCGTCCAGAATACTTCCGGTCTTCAATTCGGGCACCTCTAAGCTCCTCCGTCTATCTGTCTACAGGTACATGCACATGCTGGAAGGCTCTTCTCATATCTACCCTTCCCCGGGTAAGGCCATGTTCGAGGAGCTCGACGCCGGCGATTTCGGCGCGGACTTCCCCGACCCGGCCGATGGCAACGAAAGGCAGATCCCTCTGACACTGCCGCCATGCCTCCTCGCTGAGGCAGCCCACCAGCTCGTAATCCTCACCGCCATACAAAGCCCAGTCTAGCGGATCCGCCGCCGCCCGGCGGGCTGCCGCCACTGTTTCTTGATGAACTGGAACTTCGGTGAGCTCAACTTCCATGTGGACATTGCTGTCCCTGGCAATCTGAAAGAGGGCGTCTGCCAGACCGTCGCTGGCGTCCATCAGGGCGCCGCGACCGCCGATCTTCCTGACCAGGGCCCAGGACTCGCAAAGACGGGGAAGCGGCTTGCGATGCCGGTTGATGCAGTAGTGGAAGTCATCCCATCCGGCGCCCAGGGCCTCGAAACCGGCTCGGCTGGCGCCGAAATCACCGGTGACTACCAGCACATCGCCGGGCGCCGCCGTGGATCTCAGAAGACAGCCGTCCTCATGGGTGGTGCCTAGCACCGTGACGGTTATGCTCAGAACCGGACCACCGGTGAAGTCACCGCCGGCCACCCGGCAGCGATAGGAGTGGGCGCATTCGTTCATGCCCCGGTAGAGCTCCTCGAGATCCGAAAGAGGCAGTCCTTCCGGCCAGCTCACGCTTACCAGCAGGAATCGCGGCCGGCCGGCCATGGCGGCTATATCGCTGAGATTGACGGCCACGGCTTTGAAGCCCAGGTCGAAAAGACCGGTGGTCTCGAGCTTGAAATGCACTCCTTCCACAAGAGTGTCGGTGCTGGCCAGCTCCTGACCCGGCAGAACCGCGCAGTCATCCCCGATATAGCCGGATCCCGTCCATTCCTTGATCGCGTTGATCAGGGCATATTCGAGACTGCCAGAACCTTCTGCCGCCTTCTCAATTTTCATGGTTGCAAACAGATAAAGTGCTACAATCAGCCTTATGAGCTAGCTACAAATATAAGGTAAGAGCATGAGCGCCATCGCCAACCTTTTAGTGAATTTATTGCAACTGTTCAATTTCCTGCTGGTGGTCTGGTGTCTTCTCACCTGGTTTCCAGCAGTCAAGTGGCAGAATCAACCCTTTCGCACCCTGGACATGATAATCCGCCCGGTTATCGAGCCTTTCCGGAGAGTGCTCCCGCCTATTGCTGGATTCGACTTTTCACCCGTGATTGCGATACTCTGTATCAACTACCTGGTTGGGTTCTTGATTAAGGTACTCTAACTCGCAATCTCAATGCTCTCACGCCGTAAATTCATCTTTGCCGGTCTGGGGTCCGCGGCTCTGGTCCATGAGCTTCTCGGGACTCCCCTGGCGCTGGCGCGAAAAAAGAAAGCCCTTGCGATCACCGGGCCTCACAGCCTGGCGAGAAAAGCCTGGGCACCGGCCATCCAGCCCGACTTCGTCGGTCTCACCAGGAAAGGGTATCTCGCTCTGGGAGACAAGTTCGGCCGCCTCTCAGTGGTCGATCTGCGCAAAGCCGGCGACCCGAGACACCCTCCCAGGGTGCTGGCCGAGCTGACCGGGCTCGGCAAACGAGTGGTCGACATCCATTTCGATCAGGTCCATGCCTGCGCCCTCGTAGTAGACGAAAACGAGGAGGGCAAGAAGAACTTCCTGGTCACCGTCGACCTCTCCCGTCCGGAATCGCCGCACGTCACTGCCACGGTGCCTCTGCCGCAACTGAAAGAAGCCCGCTGCCTGACAGGAGATCGCAAACTCACTCTGGTGGCCGGCACTTCGCCGTCCGGTCAGGAAGTCATTCTGGTGCTCGATGCTTCCTCGCGAGCGAGTAGAACAGAGGCTGCCATCATCTCGACCATCACCACCAGGCTGCCGGTGGTGGCGATGCTCTATCAGGGACGGAGCCTGACCGCGCTTTCCACCGACGGGAGCGAGTCCCAGGTGGACTTCGTCGACATGGGAAGCCGGACCGCTCCCCGGCTTCTCGAGAGCGTCACCGAAAAAGGGAACTATTCCCAAATTTGCCAGGAAAAAAGCCTGACGATCATTACCGGTATCAAAGATGGTGCTTGCGAAGCGCGCTCCATAGCCAGCAAGCCCGCACCACATTCGGTAGCGGGTGTAAAACTAGAGCAGATGCAATCGGTGCTTGGCTGCGCCATGCAAAAGGACAGACTTCTAGTCCTCGGCAAGACGGAAACGAAGCTCGCCCTGCACACTGTCAGCATAGACAAGCACGGCAACCTCCTGCGTTCCCAGGAAATCAATCTCGGCGCCACAGCCGGCTCCGGGGTCAACAGCGCGCAACTGCTCTGGGACCGCAAGCGTCTCTATCTGGCGGCCGGCTGGTCCGGGGTGAAAATCCTCAATTATTACCGGGACAGTGTCAGCGATCAGTATACCTACGCCATTCCCCGGCTCGCCGCCTCCGGAATAGCGATCTGGGGGACCCAGGCCGTGGTTGTGGGCGGCGAGCTCGTCCGTTACGACATCTCCCAGCCCGAGGAGCCTCGAGTCGAAGCCAGGGCCAGACTGATAGGCACAGTCAAATCCATGGCCGGAGCCGGCAGTTTCATCCTCTGCCTCACCCGCGACGGACTCGCCCTCAAGAAAATGGCAGAACTCGACCGGGACGTCGCCACCCGCAAAGTCGACGGCAGCTGTGTAGCCTTCGACCGGAGCCAGCACAAAGCCTATGTCGTCTTCGCCACGGGTAAAGTCTCCAGGATTTTCCCGTTCAAAGTATTCTCCGACTCTCTAGATCCGCAAAAGCCGTTCGACCGTCCCGGCACGTTCAGACGCCTGGCGGCCGATGCCGGAGAGATTCTCCTTTTCGATCTGCACGGCATGTCCCTGCTGAGCGCTGGGGCCGCCATCGAGGAGAAAGGCTCCCGCCGCCTGGACAATCTCGCTATCCGAGAGGCCGTGCTGGATAACGATCATATCCTCGCCACGGCAGTCGATCAGGATCAAAAAGGCTTCCTTCTGGTCATGGATCGCAGGGATAAATCCCTCAATGTCCTGGGAACCCTGGATCTGCCTCATAACGGCGTGGCGCTCTCGGTCTCCGGCAAAACCGTAGCCGCTGTGGGCAAAAACAGAGAAGGAAAGGATCTGATATCGATAATCGATGTCTCCTCCCCCACGGCGCCTCAAATCAAGTCGACGCTTGCTGTTCTCGAATCGGCATCGGCGGTGGCCACGGTCAGCAAAATCGCCCTGGTTGCCGGTCGCGGCATCGAGATCCTCGATCTCGGTTAAGTAAGTAGGGTTATCCCGGGGTCCGGACCGCGCTCTTTACTGAATATTGCAGAGATCGAGCATAGTCGTTTCCAATGGGGTAGAAATGGAATAAGCGACTAATCTCAGAATGCTTGAGGAGGAAAAATGACCACAACCGAACCGGTAGGCACCAAGAAGAAATTCCCCAGGCTTTCCTCCAGCGCATTCGAGCACCCCGCCGATCGGGCCGCTCTGGACGCCGTCAAAAAGATTCCTGTACTGGACAAGCTTTTCGCCCGCATGATGGAGCTCGGCGCCGAGCGCGTGGTCAGAGTTCAGCACCTGGGACAGGCGGTGCATGTCACGCCCAAGCAGTGCCCCAAGATCTACAAGATTTACAAGGAAGCAGCCGAGATTCTGGATGTGCAGGAGCCGGATCTATTCCTCTCCACCCACCCGGTCCCCAACGCTTTCACCATAGGCGTGGAGCGACCGATGATCGTCCTGCGCTCAGGCATCGTCGACCTGCTCACCGAAGAAGAGCTCATGGCGGTTCTCGGGCACGAGCTCGGTCATGTCAAGGCCGGTCACGTTCTCTACAAGACCCTGGCTTACTTCCTCATCTATATGACCGAGTCTCTACTGGGTCTGCAGGGCCTGGCCAAATTCGGCATCAGAGTGGCTCTCTACGACTGGTCCCGGAAATCCGAGCTTACCGCCGACCGTGCCGAGCTTCTTGTAGCCCAGGACATCAACACCTGTATCAAGCTTCATATGAAGCTGGCCGGCGGCTCCTGGAAGATCTACGAGCAGATGGATCCCGATGAGTTCCTGAGACAGGCGGACAGCTATGAAGATCTCGACTACAGCACTCTCAACAAGTTCTATAAGCTGCTCCACGAGATTCCGCTCACTCACCCGCTGCCTGTCTACCGGGCCAAAGAAGTGAAAGCCTGGGCAGAAAGCAAGCAGTATCACGAGATCATGGCCGGACGTTATCCCACCACGGACCAGGAGATCGGTCTGAGAGACTGCCCGCACTGCGAATCGAAGGTCTCGCCTTCCTTCTTCTTCTGCCCGGACTGCGGACGGTCCACAAGGGTTTAAGAGAAAATCCAGAGAGGCTGGCTGGCTAGAGAATCTGATCGAAGGAGCAGCCGGTGCTGCTCCTTTCTTTTTCACATTGAAAAGCCCGATATCGCAAAATTGCGATATCGGGCTTGCACTGGAATCCGGAAGTATCAGTCTTCCTTCTTCTCTTCCTCTTCTTTCTCGTGCTTACCGTTCTCTTCGGCTTCGGGCTCGACATCCACCGGCTGCTCGCTTGGCTGAGCCTTGCTGTGCAGATCGCCTCCGCAAGCCGGGCAGAATTTCTTCTCTTTGCTTGCCGGGGTCTCGCAATGAGGGCAGACAAAACCCGGGGTCGGCTTGAAGCCCGCCTTAGCCTCGGCTCTCTGGCTCGATGAGGCCTTGGGATCGGTCTGGACCTTCATGGCATCCAGCTCGGCTTTGAGCACGGCAATCTGATCCTCGTAGCCGATTACCTCGGCAATCTTCTCATCCACCAGGTCGTCCGACACCTCTTTCTTGTGATGGACCTTGTCGACAGTGAGCCGGCCCAGCTCCACCAGCTTCGATGACTTCTTGCGCTCCAGCTCTTTGATCTGAGTCTGCAGGTTGAAGGACTGGAGCATCTCCTGGGACCGCTCCTGCACCTTGTTTACTTCTTTGGAAATGCCCTGGACGACGTCGTCGATAATGCTCACTGATCTATCTCCCCTTCATGCCTATATGATCACTTATACCTCGAATTTCACGGTGAGCTCTCGGGAACTAACGATTGTTTTCGATCTCCCTTTTTGCCCTTGGGTAGCTCTTTTCCATCCGGTCCCAGGCTCGATACCCGGATTAAATTGCGACCGTCCTGCTTGGCCCGATAGAGAGCCTCGTCCGCCCGGAGAAAGAGCAGGTCGGGCGAATCGGCATGGAGGGGAAAGTTCGCCACGCCGATGCTGGCCGAAAGCGAGCCCGGTCCGTCGATAGTCACTTCGGCGATGAGCCTGCGAAGCCTCTCACCAAGCTGCTCAGCCATTTCGATACCGGTATTGGGCAGGAGCACGCAAAATTCCTCGCCTCCATAGCGAGCGGTGGTGTCTGTTGAACGCGAAGACTGGGCGAGGACACGGCCGATCTCTTTAATCGCCTCATCGCCCACCATGTGCCCGTATGTGTCGTTGATACGCTTGAGATAATCCAGGTCAACGACAAGAAGAGACAGGTCCTGCTCGTAACGGCGAGCCCTCTCGAATTCCTTGGTGAGGGACTCGTTGAAGGAGCGCCGGTTGGCTACGCCGGTGAGTCCGTCGGTGACAGCCTGCTTCTCCAGCTCCCGGTGAAGCTCGCCGTTCTCGATGGCGACGGCGAGCTGGTCGGCCAGGCTGCCGATCAGGGCGATATCGTCGATGCTCCATTCCCGCACGAGAGCGCAGTCTTCCAGGAATACTACCCCCATGACCCGCTCCCGGAGAATAATCGGCACGATGAGACCGGATCGCAAGCCCAGGTGCACCAGGAAGTCCTTGTTCCAGCCGTTGCTGTCGGCGAAGGCGGGATCCTCCAGATGCTGGGGGCTTTTCACGCCGAGGGCTCGGCGGGTGAAACTCAGACCCTCCCCTGAAAGGAAGTCTTCCTTCACCGAGCCCAGCCCGTCGGCATGATACTCATAAACCTCGATCTGGTCGTTCAGATCAGCCCGGAGCACATGACAGCGGCTGAGGGCGAGGGTTGTGCCAATCTTGTCTACCATGGTATCCAGGACTTCCTGGATCCGAACCGAGCTGCGCACGGCATTGCTGATCCAATAAACCAGCCGCTCTCTCTCGACATGCTTGGTGCGAATGCTGTCATTGACGGTTATGTCCCGGATCAGGTTTCTGGTCTGGTCTTGAAGAGTCTCGAAACTGCCTTCCAGATCGACATATGACTTGCGAAGCCTGTTGTTCTCGGCGTCCAGCTCGGCGTGCATCCAGGCGTTGTGGAGAGCCCTTGTAACGGGCAACTCATGAAGGACTCCCTCTATCGCAGCAATCTCGAGGTCTCCGGCAAGCACCAGACAACCGGCAAGCTCCTCGCCTTCTTGAAGCCTCACAAGATAGAACGTGCCCTCCCCGGGAGCTTCATCCTCGGTCAGGGCCCTGGCCTGGATGCCTGCCATGGAAGCGATGTCCAGCTCGCCGTCCTCGAGGTCCGATAGGACCCGCTCGATAAGCTTCCTGTCCTTCTCCGACGCCCCGTAGACAGCCTTGCGACCGAACTCGTCCATGTCCGAGTCCCAGACGATCAAGCCCTGCGCCTCTGCCTTGAGGTGCTCGGCAAAAATCTTGCAAATGCCCGCCATGACCTCATCGAGCTCGAGCCGGGTAAGAAGCTCGAGAGCATTTGCGTAGAGATCGCGGTGCAGGGTCATATATTCCGGAAAATGCGATTGCCTTTATCTGGATTTTCCCTGTATTCAACTAAAATATGCAGTTTAATATGATATAGACGACGGCGAGGAGGGCGAAATGGTCTACAAATCAAGCCACGGACAGGGCCCCGATATCGTAGAGAAGGCGCTCAGCGCGGTATGTTATCTGCCCATGGGCTTTTTCATCGGGATCGCTTACATATTGCTCCGGGGCAAGCATTCCGAGAGCTATTACTTCCGGTTCAATTTCTACCAGGGAACCCTCACCCAGTTTTGTATTGCCGTGTTGAACATGGGCAGCGGCCTGGTGCTCAACACCCTGGACTCCCTCTTGAATTTATTTGCCGCTCTGAGCCCGACCGTGGTGTCCACGCTGCATACCGGGCTCTTCTGGTTCGCTCAGTTGATCCTGGCCGCTGTTTCGCTCTTCCTGGTCTACGGCATCATCTGGTCATTCCGGGGCAAATATGCCGAGATTCCCTACATATCCAACGCCATCAGGCACAACTTCCGCTGACCAGAATGACCGGAAGGGCAACAGCTCTCAGCCTGCGGATCATCTACTCTCTGGTGACTGTCACTGTGGCGGGGATCCCGACGCCGGCAAGCGCCCAGTCGATCCTGCCGCCGGCGCCCGACGCCATAGGCGGCGGCAACCCCCTGCAAGGGCTGGGCCGACCGGATGACCCCGGTCCCTCGAGAATGGACCAGTTCAAGCCACCCGGTACCATCGACACGTCCGGAGAGGGGTCCGACACCGCCAGCAACACCACCAGTAGCACCGCCAGCGGCACCACTCCCGGCGAGGCCCCGAATACCGTCCAGATCCAGGGGAATCAGAATCAGGGACAGCAGAATCAGGCGGCTGGAGCCCCGAACGCGGAGAGCCCGGGGAGCCTGCCCCCCGAGCCTGACGCCAGCGCCCGATTCCCAGGACAAATCCCCGGACAAATCCCCGGACAGCCGGACCAGCTCCAGCAGGCACAACCTCCCGGCAGACCGGACACCCCGCTCGGCCGGGCGCTCTCTCTCATAGACCGAAAAAAGTTCGCAACCGCCGCTGAAAGTCTCCAGGAAATCATCAGGAAGGAGCCGGATAATCCTGTTGCCCACTATCTCATGGCTGTCACCCAGGTCTATCTTCGCAACAACGAGGAGGCCAGAATACAGTACCGGTGGGTTATCGAACACAGCCCCGACGAGAAGATCAAAGAGCTGGCACGAAGAGGGCTGGCGAAGCTCTCGCCATGATCAGGGCTCGCCTATGAATGTGACGATCAGATAGAGCGTCAGAGCGCAGGCTCCACCTGCCACCACCAGAAATACCAGAACCTTGAGCGCGACTTCCCCGAATTTGGCTGAAGCCGGCGTTTGCTCCGATACGAAGCTATCTCTGGAATAAAAACGCTCCGTGCGCTTTTGAATCTCCGAGTCCTGTCTCTGGCTGAGGAGATCTCGAAGAGTCCCCTGGTCGAACTTCTCTTCCATCACCACAACAGGTTCGAATGCAGGCTCGGATTCGGATTCGGGCTCCGGCGGGGGAGGTGGTGGCGGCGGCGGCGGTGCCTCGAGCTCCGGCTCGGGTTCGGGCTCGGGGACATAAGGCTCGATATCGGGATTGTCGGGACTATCGAGTATGGACTTGAGCTCGCTCACCAGGTCGGTAGACGAGGTGCCTCCAAATGGCGAGGAGACAGGAAGCGCCTCCGTAGCTTGCTCGTCCCGGGGCTCCCCGGCGCAATCCCTGTAATCGTCATACTCGGGAGCGTCGAAGTGACCGCCGTCGGTTCCCTCGAGGACCAGAGAGCGCCAGGCCTCTAGCGCTCTCTGCATCTCTGCCGCAGACTGATAGCGGTTTTCGGGCTCGGACTCGATGGCCCTTCGAATAATCATGTTCATCTCGGCAGCCCCGGCCAGCTCCGGGCGTTTCTGCTGGACCGGTATCGGGACCTTGTCCGGATTGCAGTGCTGCTCCATGAGAGCTACAGGCGAATTCCCGTCATAGGGGAGGAAGCCCGTCACCATCTCATAAGCCAGGATTCCCAGGGAATAAACATCCGATCGCGGATCCAGGGTCAAGCCCATACACTGCTCGGGACTCATATAGACAGGCGAGCCCAGGACCTGGCCGGTCTTGGTGATCCGCTGCAGGTCCTCGTTGAGTTTGGCCAGACCGAAATCCACCACCTTCACCGTAGTAGCGGTCTTGCCCATTTCGACTATGATATTGCCAGGCTTGATGTCCCGGTGGACGATACCCTTCGAGTGCGCATGGGTGAGGGCTTCGCAGACCTGGATCAGTATGTCGGCGATATCAGCGCCTCTGCGTATCCTGCCGTGCCGTGAGAAGAGGTCCTCCAGCGAGGTGCCGGAGAGCAGCTCCATGAAGAAGAAAGCCTGACCGGTCGCCGTCATGGCGAACTCCACCGGGCGGACTATATTCTTGTGCTGGAGCTTGGTGTGTATCTCGATCTCGCGCAGGAAGCGTTCGGTGAGAGCCTTCTCGACAAATCGCAGCGTCTTGCCGGCGACGATCTCGCCGGTGGAGATCTTGCGCACCTTGTAGACCACGGCCATGCCCCCTTCGCCGATGATGTCCCGGATCTCGTAGTCCTTGCAGATCGTTTTGCCGATAGCCGCCCGGGGATCGCAGACCTGGAGCTGGAGCTGCGCTGCGGAAAGGGATGTCTGATTACTCGAGCTGCTCCCGAACGAGCTCGTCCGACCGGCGTCCGGCGACGGCTCCGGCAGAGGATCCGGGGAGCTGCCTGAATTGCTTCCTGAATTGCTGTCCGACATCTACAGGACGGTTCTCGCTATAAGAGAAGAGGTGATGATCTAGATTTTCCCAATTTTCCGAGATCTTCTCTCATTCGGGCTGCATGGTTATCACGACCAGCTCGGGTCTGCACAGGAAACGCAGGCGGGGTGCATAGCCTCGCTCCATGCCGATACCCCGGGAAATGATCAGACGCCCGCCGGCTTCTTGTCCCTCTACTCCTATATGATCCCCCGTACGATCTCCCGGCACATGGATCAATCCGCCGGCGGCCCACTGCCGGGGAACCAGCGAAAATGTCAGCACCGGACCGAAAAACGGTATCTGGACCTGCCCGCCGTGAGTATGACCGGCAATCATCAAGTCGCAATCAGGGTGGCTGAGGGCGAAATCCGGTCGGTGCCCGATCATGATGTGAAGACCGTCCACCCGGGGCGGCCTGTAATTGAGCTTGAAAGAGTCTCCCAGAGTGAGACCGGTGACGGTGAAAACATCGTTGGCTACGGTGCCGCTCCGGGGAAAGACTTTCACCGGCAGGTCTTTGAAGATTGCTGTCCACGCGTCATCCTCGGAGTCGCCCCGGGTGGCGTAGACGCCCAGAGGTGCCTGGAGTCCTGTCTCCTTCATGATCTTTCGGAGGCGCTCGATCTGCTCGGCCCGGTCGGCAGGAAAAGCGTGGATGTAGTCGCCGACCAGAAAGATAGCATCGGGCTTCTCTTGCATGGCTCGGGTGAGGACGCTCTTCTCGAACGGACCCACGTCGTCGGTCTGAATATCGGCGAGGACCACGAATTTGAGAGGTCTGGCGAGCTTTTTCGTGCCGACATGATACCTGGTGACAACGAAACTCCCGGGCTCGATGATGAAAGCATCCAGAGCCACGGCATCGAGCATGAGGGCCAGACCCAGAAAGAAAACGGCAATTTTGCGAAATCGATTCCAGGCAATCATGGCACTGAATATGAGGAAATAGCTACCTCCGGCGAAAAGCCCTATACAGGTCATGCTGAGAGAATCGAAGATATCTCGACCGAGCTGGAAAGCGACCCAGATGAAAGACAGAGAGTAGACCGCCGCCACCACCAGGTAAGAGAGAAGCGAGCGCCGGAAGCGGAAGAGCACGAGAGAGCCGACGGTGGTTACCGCCAGCAGGAAGCAAGCATAGATGGCGAGAACATTCACGATCACCCTTCTTCGAGGAAGGAATGAAGCCCTTCGGGATCATCAGTAATGATACCATCGACGCCCAGATTAATGAGCCTGAGCCAGGAGCGAGCGTCATTGACGGTCCAGGGAAGGATCTTCAGCCCCCCGGAGCGGGCATCGTCCACGGACTTCTCATCCACAAACTCGTGGTCAGGGTTCCAGTATGTCGCCTTGAGAGAAGCGGCATACTCTGCGAGATTCTCGGGAATCGCCACCATCAGGGCAGCATACGTCCACTCCGGATACTTCTTGCTCATGCGGGCAATCAGCTCGTGGTCGAAAGAGCTGAAAACAATCCTCTCTCGGGCGGGATAGCCCGAAAGCATCTCGACAAGCTCATCCTCGATGCCGGCGAACCGAAACGGGAGATTCTTCACCTCGATATTGATGGTCAACTTGCCGTCCACCAGAGCGAGAACATCGGCAAGAAGAGGCACGCGCTCACCGGCGAACTCGTCGGCATACCAGGCACCGGCACTCAGCCTCTGCAACTCGTCAAAAGTGCAATCGACGAGATTGCCCGCACCGTTAGTGGTGCGCAGCAAATCGCTGTCATGGAATACCACCAGCTCTCCGGAAGCGCAGCGCTGCACGTCGAGCTCGATGCCGTCGACACCGAGCTCCAGACACCGGCGAAAAACATGCATGGTGTTTTCAGGGCCCCAGCGGCGCCCGCCGCGGTGAGCAAAAATCTGAGCAGGTCGTCCGGCCATCTGGACGACTAAAGGTCCAGAACCCGCTGGGGACGCACGAGCCCCATATTGATGGTGACCACGATCTTGGGGGGCATGACGGTAATCTTCTCGAGAGGGAGCTCGACACCATGCTCGGTGCCGAACAGACCCCTGATATTCTTGAGCACCAGGAATCCCTTCTCATTGCCGATCTCGAACTTCATGCTCTCTTTCTTCTTGATGATATAGGCACCCCACTTTTCTGCCGTGGGCTGGTGATTGTTGATCTGGATGACGTTGGCCTGACGGATGATCTCGTTGACCTGGCTCGAAATCGCCTTGAGAAGTCCGGGGATCTCGTCCCGGCTGCCGAAAGTCTCGACAAGCATCACATCGACGAGGGAGCCTTTGAGGGATACATTCTCCGGTCTCTGGTGGAGGAAATTGATCACTCCGGAGAACGGATCGCTGGCGCTCTTCACCATCTTCTTGGCCGCCTCTACGAGCTCTTTCTCTACCTCAGCCAGCCTATCGAGGAACTGGCACTCTTGACTCATCGATTCGCTACTCACGATAACAACCTCGGTCTCGGTATATGCCTGTGCTAATCCAACTTGTCTCGCCGGTATTTTTAGGGGAAATCGTCTGTTCAAATCTTACCCAATTTTCAGGAACCCTCACTATCCGATCTTTTCGATAAGATCAGCCCCCGGTGCCGAGCGGCGCCGCTTTCCTAAAATCTGGCTCAGATCCGCCGCGGTTGCAAAGGTTTCTCCCGGAACCATTGCCTGGCGGACATATTCGGTGTTACGGCACTTTTTCTGCTCGAGCCCGTCTGAAGATGGAATTGACTTACAATTCTATGAGAAGTAAGGAGATCAGCTATCTGATGGACACCAGGCAAAGGCACTTCATATTAATCGGCACGGCACTGAGCCTCCTGGGCGCAACCTGCGCCCTGCCCGGCACGGCCCAGGCTCGCTACAAGCACGCCGACTCCCGGCAGCCGCGCTATCTGCCCGCGGCAGCAGGCGGACCTGGTGGAGCGACCACCATGACACCGAAGAACGTCCCGGACTTCGCCAATCACACTAATTCCGCCACCGGTGAGAGCGGCGGAGCGATGAAAGCTGCCGGTCCGGGAACCCCGCTGCGCGCGGACCTGGCCTCCACGACCCTGCCTGTACAGACCCGCATGAAGCTGGTCCTGGAGACGGCGGTGGACGCTCGCACCAGCCAGCCGGGCGATATCTTCGAAGCCCATGTCAAAGACGATATGTATCTGGGAATGACCCTGCTCCTGCCTCGAGGCAGCCTGGTTCGCGGGCGTGTCGCCCAGGTAACCAAGCCCCGACTCCTTTCGAGAGCCGCGAAAATCGGGCTCAAGCTCGAGCAAATCGCCACCCCCCAGGGTGAGGTCATTCCCCTGGACGCCAATCTCGAGTTCAAGAAAGGGGTAACGAACAAGCGCGGTCAACTCGATCCCGGAACCAGTTTCGGAACGAGAGTAGAGCACAGCGTTCGCTCGGTCAGCGGTCTCAACGAGGACGGCAATACCAACGGCGCTCTCCTGGCAGCCAATATCGCCACCCTGGGCGCACCGGTAGTCGCGACGGCGCTGGGCAGCTCGGCCATCGCGCTGTTTTCCCAGGGCGACAATGTCAACCTTGGACCCGGTCAGGAGCTGGAGGTACTGCTCACCAACGATCTCGGCGTCCAGATCAACTGATTCGATACCTAAATGAGATCCGCGGCGTCAGCCTGCACGCTCTTGGTTTGTTTGTGCTCCCGGAGCAATTGCAGATTCTGCTCGAAATAGCTGTTTGCCGGCTCCAGGGTAATCGCCCGCAGAAACTCTTCTTCCGCCTCTTCCAGGTAATTGCGGCGCTGGTATAGAACGCCCAGATTGTTGTGCACCCAGGCATTGCTGGGGTCGAGCTTGACGCAAATCTTGAGCTCTTTCAGCGCGCCTTCGAGATTGCCCCTATCGATGAGGACATTGGCGAGATTGTAATGAGCGGGCATGCTGTAGAAGTTCAGCTTCACGGCTTTGCGATAAAGCTCCTCAGCCTCGTCCAGCTTGTGCTTCTTGCGAAGAAGGCTGCCCAGATTGATATTCGCCATGACTTCGTCCGGCCGGACCTTCAAGAAATCGCGGTATCTCTCGATAGCTTCGTCCGTCCGCCCCTGGAGCTGATAGATATAAGCGCCGAGATAACGAGCGTCCCAGTTCGACGGGCTTATGGAGAGACACTTATTGACCTCCTCCAGAGCCTTCTTGTACTGCTTATGCTTGATCCAGGCTTTCGCCCTGGCGATGCAAAGCTTCGGGTCCCGCTTCTCGAACGGCTTGGCGATCTCGGGGACCTCTCGCTCTTCCTCAGCGGTCTCCTCGCCATCCTCTTCTTCTTCCTTCTCGGCACTCTTCTCGGAGTCCGGGTCAGCACTCTTGTCGGAGTCCGGGTCAGCACTCTTGTCGTCGCCTTCCTCGCCCTTGCTGTCAGCTTCGGCAGGCTTCACCTCAACTTTCGCAGGGGGCTCAGGCTCGGGGGCCGGCTCGGTCTTCTTCTCCTGGGGCTGGGAAAGCTGCACGTCAGTGCCGGAGAATCCGCCAATGAAAGGCATTGGGTTGGAATTGTCGAACTCCTGGCCGGCAGTAGCGGCAGAAGCCGATAGAGCCAACCCGGACGAAAGTGTGATCGAGAGAGCGAATAAGGTTTTTTTGGCGTATATGTGCATGGGCGGACCAGATAAAGAACTCGAACAATATACTATGACGTTGCCAGTATTTATCTAAAAAGAGCGATTTCCAATCTCAGGGAGCTTCTAGAATGAGCGTCACAGGACCGTCATTGACCAGAGAGACCTTCATATCGGCTCCGAAGACCCCGGTGGCGACTGTTACACCCTTTTGCTCGACGCAGCGGGCATAGTGCTCGTAGAGCCTGCGTCCCTCCTCCGGAGCCGCCGCCCGGGTGAATCCCGGCCGCCTGCCTTTGCGCCAGTCGGCAAGGAGCGTGAACTGGGACACGACCAGGGCCTGACCGCCGATCTCGAGAAGGGACCTGTTCATCTTGCCGTTCTCGTCGGCGAAGATGCGGAGATCAACCGACTTCTGGGCGAGATATTCGGCTTCCGCCTCCGTATCTCCGTTTTCCACCCCCAGAAGAACCAGAAGCCCGGGTCCGGTCTCCGCTACTCTCTTGCCGTCCACTTCCACCGATGCCTCGCGGACACGCTGCAAAACCGCCTTCATAGTGCCGGGCTCCTCTATCTGCAAAGCCATGGTAGCAGCGCCCGAAACCAGCGTCCTTACAGGTCGCTCAGGATCACGGGCAAAGGCAGCGCTCAACTCCAGGTGGAAGATCATGACACTACCGATGACATCAACGCAAGCGCTATGAAAGCTGTCCGGGCGAAGCCGGGCAAATCGTTAATGAACGCAGCCGGGCAATCTGCTGGAAGAACAGACCGAATCTTCCGATGCTAGATCGAACGAGAAGGCAGGTACGGCGCTTGCGGAAACTTGCCAAGCGCCCGAAAAGCCTAAATATGACGAAATGTTCCTAATTTGGATCATTTGCCGAATCCCTGCCCTACAGCGGCGATCCGGCGCCTATAGCCGGCAAGAAGAACCAGGTAGAATCACCGAAACGCAGTCCCTCAGCCCATCTAAACACCATGTCCCGCGAAGGGGCTGAAAATGGCTGTTCTTGCACTGAGGCTTCCAGCGTGTAAAATAGTAGGTCGCGGGGTGGAGCAGTCTGGTAGCTCGTTGGGCTCATAACCCAAAGGTCGTAAGTTCAAATCTTACCCCCGCAACCAATCTACATGAGGCTTTCGGCGATTCGTACCCGAGAGCCTTTTTGTTTCTCTATCGTTTTTCTATCGCGATTTGACGTGCGCGCTCGAGCGAATCGCTTAGCATTCGTAGTTCTTCGCATATCCGCATGGACGAAGGGTTCCAGCAATCTGGAATTAAATGCAGAAACCCGAGAAAATCCCCGCGCCCCAGAGTAGTTGTGCCTCTACGTAATGAGCTTCTCGACTTTTACTTTCAATTCAGACACAACATCTTCGAAGTCGGGCAGTCCACCGACCAGATGATTCAAACTCGTTCCCCAGTTTTTCCTTGCTTCCGCTAGAACCTTCTCTCGGAAAAACGAATCAGTTCCGTCGAAGTTCACTTTCTTGGCTTCGCACTTGCGGGTAAGCAACGAACGAAAGTCGTTCAGATCAAGCGTATCTGCATAGTGATTGAGAATGTTGTGTAGGTCGTAGTAATCGCGCGCGCGTGGCTTTGCGTAGCCCTTTTCTTCGAGCTTGCCAGCCCATTGCAGTAGCGACCGCAGCTTTTCGGCGAGAATCTCTTCGAGACAGTAGCTTGGAATTTCGACATCAAACGGCTCTTCATATTTGTGGATCAGTTTGCAGTTCGATGGAGTAAGCAGGATTGGCTCATCAACAGAGATTTCCAACTTGAGCCTGGTCCAAGTTCCTGATGTAGTTTGCCACGGAAATTTTCCACGAATAATGAAACACTCTTGTCCAAACGGATGTGGTGCTTTCTCCTTCGCGCGTTCATGCGTGACTTCGAATGGTCCGTATTCTTGAAGTAGCTTTTGCGCATGCTTACAAGCTTCTCCAACGGCTGCCTGCATTTCGTCCTTGTTTGGCACACCAGGATGTGTTGAAAAATCCAGATCTTCGGAGAACCTGTAATCACCGAAGTAGCATTTGCGCAATGCGGTCCCGCCTTTGAAGACGAGATGCTTGCGCAATGGCTCAACAGACATCATCCCCGAGAGCACAAATGAAATTAAGTAATCGATTTCGAACACACGAAGTTCGATCTGTGTATTCTTTCGCGCAGCGTCCAAGCGAGTTCTAAGTGGCTTCAATTCATCGGTCATATCATTCCTACCAGATTTTCTTGGATTCGCCATGCGTTTGTGCAGCGCCCTTTCTTGGGTCCGGTCGGATCAAGCGGCACATAGCCGGTGACTTCAACTTCCCGCAACCGATCCAATTGACGTGCTTCCGGCACGACTTGCGACAAGACCCATCCAAGCCGCTTGCAAGTCGCTGCATCGATTCTCAATGCGTAATCAACCAGTTTATCTAAATCGAGTTCTTCAATATGGTCGTGAATGGCTTCGACCACGGTGCCAAAATCGCCGCAATACTGGGGGCGTATCAACCCGTCGATGAGAGTGCGCTCTCCATCGGTAATCTGTACGCGCTGGTAGTTTTGATTGCCAATCCACACCGAATCAATGCCGAAGAACCGATCCGGCTTGACTTGCACGAATTCGTAGTTGTGCCCATCGATAGTATAGACACGCGGATTTTTGCTGTGCCTCTGTCGCGGACGCCAGGTTTCGGTAGTGAGCACGTATACAGTACGTGGGATCTGCTCTGTAAGTCCGTGATAATGCATTGCGGTCCAGTGACTTATCGCGGCTGGCTCCACAAGGTGCATTGCAATTTCGAACTCATGCAGTGGCTCTGGCGCAGCGAATAAAGGCGAAGTAAGAGCGTACGTGCCTCTCTTAAGCCGAGTTATCCATCCAGCTCGTTCGAGATGGTGGAGAGCTTGCCGCACGTAGTTCTCAGACAAGCCAAACTCGGCCGCATCCTTCCGAGCTTGCTCGACCGTTATGATGCGTCCATGCTGAGCGCCCAGGTTGCTCAAAAGCTCCAGGCGCGCCGATGTTTGGTTGTTTCGCTCGTTTTGTGTCATCGTTCGAATTTTTCTAACCAATACACAATTATAGCAAAATTGATAGCGATGATTGTGCTTACGTTCGAAATATTCTAACTTTTACCCAAAGATTGCTAAGCTATTTTTGGGTCTTTGTTCGAATTAATCGAACCAATGCCCAAATAAGACTATGGCCAATTCAAACATTTCCGATGGGGTGCTAACCACTAAAGTTCAAAATCAGCCTGAAGACGAGCACGTTGCGCAAATGTCCAGACGAACCGATATTCGAAATCGTCTGCTCCGTCGACCGACAGAGCCTCAATGTTGCCGCGCGTCATCAGTCCCTCCGGCTTATATGCTGCTTTAGTGCAGATAAGCGGATCGCTCATATTTGCGACTGGTATGGTGCCAAGAAAACTATAATCGTAACCTGACGGACTGTAAGGTCCTTCGTATCTTGTATTTAGCGCTGTAACAGGTGCTCCAGCCGGACTCACTTCGGTATCACTCACATTAACCGGCGTAGCATCTGGAGATACTGCCAAAACCAGATCCTGCATTCCATCGATTATCTTCCGAAATGCGGCTAGGGTGAATACTGGAACGCTGATACCAGGAGCCACAGATCGTCTTATAGCCTCGACGACAAATTTTCCTAGGAAATCTAAAGCGGCTGAGACTGTTTTTCGGTCGGTCAGGTTTCCTGGTACCACATGCGCCTTGCTTTGTTTAGCGTGAAACACTGCGGTGCGATTAGCTCGATATTGCTCTTGGACAAAGGCGGCTGCATTGTCAGCCGTAGGTACAGCGACGAAATCGTCAAATGACATACCGGTAGCTTGGAGGGCCTGGCATGCGCGATTCAACCAATCAAGTTCCCGTTCTCCGGGATTGAGAGGATAAAGATGGCTAATTATCGCTTCTAAGGCAAGATAAGCATCTCTGTAGGCGACGTAAACATCATCTCTAATTTGCGAATATCGGAAGTATCTCATTGACTCATGCCACTGTGTGGGAGGGGGTGGCGGCAGCGCGATAGGGTTTCCGTTCGCATCTGTTGCTGTAATTGAGACATCTAAGCCGAGGGGCTGAAATACAGCGCTGCCGAGGCGCACTGTGGTCCGTCCTCCTGGACGGCGCCAAATAATGTATTCATTATGTGCAGAAGGAAGCGACAGAAAGTACCGTTGCTCTGTGGCAACTATATCCAACATTTGCTGCGCGGCTTCGTAGCTGTCTTCTAACAGGTCATCCCAAGATACGGGGGCGCGCAATTGTTCAACGACCGCCCAAATAGCACCGTTTTTTAGAATACACCGATGGTCCGGCGTCGATATGTCAGCATTGCAAGGTGATGCGGAATTCAACCGAAAAGCAGCCCCACCGGCAATAGCGCCGTCGGCAAATCGCAGATCCAGAGTATTGATCGATCCCATATCTCAAACACTCATTGTGACCGGTTCATCGTCGATCTCGACCTCGTCGAGCAACCCATCCTGTACTTGCTTATCAACGTATTTCATCGTTTCAAATATTGCTTGCAAAAGAGCTTTTAGGCTCTCTGGCGTGATCGACACTGCCTTGCCGGAGATCGTTTTGCCATTTCTGTGCACTATGTCGTGCCGTGTTGCCACGGCATCAACCAGCAGTCCTATGCTGCTTTGAGGAAACTCCACGTGTAGAACATTCTTGTACAGTCCGATGACGCGTTCCAAGTGATGGAAGACTGTCTTGTCCAACAGGTCGGCGACTGTCTCCCTGATCAAGTCATGCACGTTAAATAATTCAGCGACAGGAAATTTCTTCTCGCGCAATTCGGTATTGGTTTCGACAAAACGACGCATGAGCGCCGGACGTGAAAGAACTTGTTTTCGAATGGTATCACCCAGGTATGTTTCCATTGCAGTGATCGCATTTGCATGCAACAGTCGTAATAACGTTTGGTTTTTCTCATCAAGCGACAACAAGGTTTCTATGTCGAAGACAGCTTGCTCGAAGTATTCGAAGATTCTCGTAGAGCTGGCTTGGTGCTCCGCAAGGTCCTCGAATTCGTTTGCCCAGCCGCCTTCTACGAGATCCGTTATGTCCAAAACTGCCGATGATTTCTGATCGGTTATCTCGACAAGTGCACGCGCAAAGCTGTCAATGGTTTGGCACGGCCAGTTGACCGGAAGAAACTCCCCCTCATGGCGTAGAAACTCGTCATCCTGGTATTGCTGGTAACAAGGAGTTCTAAGCAAGATATTGAGTATTGGGCAGCCACGGTCTTCGCATTCTTCGTACTCATCGGTCTTTGTCAGTTTGTTCTGAATAATGAACTCCAGCTTTGGGAGCCATTTTGCAAATGTTGCTGATTTCAGCGTCGCGAGATCGACGTCCAACTTCTCATTTTCATCGAGGACCTCACCCTCGAATTTTTCGATCAGTGCGATGCGTTCGGTAATCTCGACATCGAACTCTCGCTGTGCTTTGGCAAGAGTTGTGCCGGACAGTTCCAAGCGCTTTCGTAATGTTGAAATGGACGTCTCGTAAAAATGTCGATGTTGTTCGATTTTTCTATCGCCCTTTTTGAACAGCCATTCGTCAAAGGTATTTTTCGAACAATAAAGTTCGTAGCCACCGACACTTAAAACTGCATAGCTCCCCATTGCTCTGCTCCGGGTTCATAAAAGAGATGTAAGCACCCCCTGTTAATCAGGGGGTGCTCTATTTTAATGCATCACTTGGCGGCTTGGGCGCCTGTCGTCAAGTGATGCTTGCCTACTGCAGCGCAACGCTTATTTGGGTTTGTAGCGATGTGATTATGGAGTCGCACGCCGCATAGTTGACGCCTTCTACAGTGGGCGCAAAATTTAGCTGCACCGTTGATGTGCCCCGTTCAGTTGGTCGGACTGTAATCTCAACCGCGAGGAATCGCTGTAGGCGTTCCTTGCGGGTATGGATATGCCCGCGTGGATCGCCTTCAAATCGAGTGAACTCGTCGATAAAGCGCAGGTTTGCGGTGATTCGCCCAGTTTGGGTATCGGCCGTCACGACATGCCACTTGTCGCCATAGTTGTATGAAATTTCAGCGAGGATGTCGCGAATTTTCGCGAATGCGATTTTCGCTGGAACCTCGTATTCACGGTGCCCAGGATGAAGAAACTTCGCGCGCTCTTCGCATGCGGCCTTGAATAGGGGAATTGCGGCGAGTACGCCCAGGACGAGACCAAGCAGTACCCCCGCCCCTGCATCGTGCGATGCGTCGCCTATAAGTGCGCCTGTGAGAAGGAATACGAATATTCCTACAATGATTGCGTATCCGTCCGGTGAACCACATCTAGCGCCGCGAAAAGGATCGTGAGATCCTTCTCCGATAGCTCGGAGGAACCATGAACAAGCGGCAGAGGGAGTTAGAAAATCGAGAGCTCCGCTACTGGAAGAAGCTAATTGAGGAATGCCGCCAGGGGCATGAGTCGATCAAAGTCTTCTGCCAGCGGAACAACGTCACGATTCGCAAGTTCTACTACTGGCAGCGAAAGGTTCGGGAGCGCTTTCCGGACTTGAGGACTCCCGCGAAGAAGGCGCCAGGAGTATCGGCGCCCCTTAAGGTGGTCGAGCCGTCGCCGTTGTTTCTTCCATTGAGCGTTCCGCCGGTGCAAGGATCGGAACCAACGCCGGAGCATTATCGCGTCGACCTCAGGGGCGGGCACACAATCCTGGTTCCTCTATCGATCAGCCGGGATCGACTATCGGATCTCGTAGCGGTTCTGGAGAGCAATTGATGTTGAGTATCCCATCGAGCATCCGCATCTTCGTGTGTGTGGTGCCGGTCGACATGCGGCGCTCGTTCGATTCGCTGGCAGAGCTGGTCCGGTCACAGATGGGCGAGGAGCCCCTATCTGGACATCTGTACTTGTTTCGGAATAAGGGTGACACGAAGCTGAAGATCCTTTGGTGGGATCGAGACGGCTACGCGCTCTTTTACAAGAGGCTCGAAAAGGGGCGGTTTTCATTGCCGGCAAACGTCGGGGCCGGATTGGAGATCAATGCGACATCACTGTCGATGTTGCTACACGGGCTGGATGAGAAAGCGATCAAAAAGCAGGCAAGATTTCAGGTCGGCGCGCCGGTCTGAGTGTCTCGAAATATCTATTATGTTACGGCCCCTTTCGGGCAGGCGCCTGGTTTTGGGGTTCGGTCAATCGCTGAAGGGCTATTGGACTTTGCAAAAACCAGGGATTTCGGCGCCTACTTAAGTCTGTGGTTGCAGACATCGGTGCGAGACCTTGACCGGCGAACCATATTTCGATAATATTGGAATTATGAAAACGAAGAGCGCAGTCAACGCCCTGGCGGCGCTGGCTCAGGAAACACGTCTGGAAATATTCCGCCTTCTGGTCAGGAAAGGATCCACCGGTATGGCGGCCGGCGATCTGAGCTCTCACTTTGGTATGCCACCCGCTACGATGTCATTCCATTTAAAAGAGCTCGCCAGCGCCGAATTGATCATTTCGCGGCGCGAAAGCCGCTCGATCATTTATTCTGCCAACTACAAACAAATGCAGGACCTGCTCGGGTTTCTCATGGAAAACTGCTGTGCCGATAATGGAGGCGAATGCCAATGAAAAGATTTCACGTACACGTCGCTGTAGCCGATCTGGCTGAATCCATCGAGTTTTACTCGACGTTTTTCGATACTCCTCCGTCAGTTGAGAAAGAAGATTATGCGAAGTGGATGCTGGATGACCCGCGAATCAACTTCGCCATCTCTACAAGAGGACGAGAGCCCGGGCTCGATCACCTTGGAATACAAGTGGAAAACTCGGAAGACTTGAAAGAAATTTCGGCTCGTCTGAAGTCTGCCCAGGCGCCGGTCCTGGAGCAGGAGCAAACCACATGCTGCTACGCCAAGGCTGATAAGACCTGGGTGCACGATCCCCAGGGTATCGCCTGGGAAAGCTTCTACACTACCGGCACAGCGACAACATACGGAGAAGACGCCGTCTTCGACGCACAGAAAAGCTCGGCTTGCTGTGCACCAATGCCGGAGGTCATTCCAGTAAGCTTCGGAAAGAAAGAGGAAACTTGTTCGTGAGAAAAGTCATTTTCGCTTGTGTGCACAATGCCGGCCGATCCCAGATGGCGGCAGCTTTCTTCAATCAATTTGCGGATAGCTCCAGAGCAACTGCAATCTCAGCAGGTACGCAGCCAGCAGAAAAGGTTCATGACTCTGTCTTGAGGGCAATGAAACAAGCCAACATCGACCTGGCAACCGCAAAGCCACAATTGCTGACGGACGAACTTGCTCGCGATGCCTCTTTACTGATCACGATGGGCTGCGGCGAAACATGCCCCTATCTGCCTGGACTGAAGATAGAGGACTGGCCCTTGCCGGATCCTGTCGGAAAATCTGATGCCGAGGTTTGCGAGATCCGAGATCAAATCAAGACGCGCGTAGTCGAGCTGTTAAAAGAGATTGACGCTCTGGGCCTTTGCGAGTCCAAAACATGATTACGGACGATGACAGAGCTTTCTTGTCGTCATTCGAGGAATGCTCGCTTGGCGCGAAGTGTTGGACACACGCGGCTCATGTTCGAATGGCCTGGCTTGTCCTAGAGACATCCGCCTCTTTTGACGAGGCGCTTGAACGTATCAGAAACGGCATCAAGCGCTTCAACGCAACCAAGAACAGCATCGGGTATCACGAAACTATTACGCTTGCTTTTGCGCGTTTGATCGATTCCAGGCGTCTTGCCGGGGAGACCTCAGAGGCTTTTGTCGCGCGAAACCAAGATCTCTTGCAGAAAGATTGCCTGAAGCGATTTTACAGCCCGGCGGTATTGGCATCGGAGGAAGCTCGCCACCAGTTCGTCGAACCTGATCGTGCGGACTTACCTTAAGCGAGACCTGATTCTTACTCCACCTTCGAGTCGAGGCAGCTCCTGATCTCGGACCGGGTCATCAGCTCATCGAGAGTCAGGTCCGCTTTCTGCGCGCGGGACAGAATCAGACCGAGATAAATCCAGCGCTCCTCATCGGTCAGCCCGAGATTGCCGTCGATCAAACCGAACTGGCTGGCCAGGCTGTCCAGCTCCCGGCTCTTGTCATCCGTCGGCTTTCTCATCCAGGACACGATATCGGAGACGAGCTTGCGGCGATCATCGAGAGTGCTCTGGAACTTGAATCCGATATAACTGCTCTTGTCGGCGATCATCCTGGCATAGACCTGATCGAGCCAGCGATCGAATTCGGGACCGAGATTATAGTTCTGCAGCACGCTCTTGAGATTCTCGCGTGTCACTAATAGTGGTGGCTGCGCCCCCGGATAGACAAAGCTCTTGGGCACTCCCGAGAGCATATTGCTGAAACTATCGTAATAGCCCCAGGTGCTGTCCCTGGCCAGTTGAGCAGGCACCGGAGCATCGCCGGATAGCTCTTTCAAGAGAGCCGCCCGGATTACGAAAACTTCGTGCGGGTTGTCCTGGCAACCGGAGATTTGAGACAGCTTTTTCTGAGCACCGACATGCTCGCCTTGATCAATAACCAGACCCATGAGCGTCCCGGATGACGCTTCCACCACGACATCGCCGTCCACCCAGAAGTGCTGGGAAGAAGGTGAGAGCTTATCGAAACTGGCGGCCCATGCAGGATCGCCCGGGATCGGCTGAGCAAAGGCCACAAGAGTCATCTGATCCCAGGGCCAGCTCGCCACCTCACGTTTCAGCTCGTCCCCATAGCTTCCCTGAAGCACGGCGCTGGCGAACTGGCTGGCTAGCCCGGCACCGAGACTGTGACCGGTGACATATATATGCTCCGGCGCCGGGTAGGTCTGCGCCAGATACTTGCAGCTGGCAGCCACCGGACCGAGCATTGTGGGAAGCGCCTCGGCAAAGCCTTTGGTCACCTTGCCGACTCTGCTCACAAGAGGCTGCTCTATCTGCTTACTGCTCTGCAGATCGGTTATCCAGTCGGGATTTCCCTTGGGCTCGCCGATCACGTCCTGGGCTTTCCAGACTGTCTTGGTCAGGGAAGACCCGCTGCGGCTGCCGCGAAAAACGATATGCGCATCATAGCCGGTGGGTGTCTTCTGCATCATGACGAAACCCATCAGGCTCCAGGCGGGGCTGGTGCTGCCGTTGACACCGGTGCCGCCCTCGAACAATACCATGTGGTCCTGGCCGTCGGGATATCGGCGGATCGGGACGAGCTCGAGGTTGTTCGAGGGATAGCCGCCCGGTTTCATGCGGTAGCGCATTGCTTCGATCAGTTTGATGTTGTCTGTCACATAAGCCGGCGCGCGCATGGCGATGAAACAGGAACCGTCCCTGGTGAAAGCGGGCAGCCTCGCGTCCACATGCCTGTAATTGGTCAATATCGGATCGAGCTTGAGATTGCTGCCGCTCCAGCCCCGTGCCGAGCTCGGGCCGCTGTAGTATCCCTGGTCCGACATCGAAACAGGGTTGGCTGTCGCGCCTCCCAACTGGGCCGCGTACTCATGAGTAAAACGGCAGATGTTGTCGCGCCTGTCGCTACCCACACGAGAGACCAGGTCGTACCAGGGATCGAGGGGCAGACAGAGAGACTGATGATAAAGCTGATAGGCGAGGGTACACAGATCGAGATTCTTCACCGACTGTGGTACCGCCTCCCGGGAAAAACTCCCATCCAGAGCAATCGCCCCGGGAGAAAGCAATATCGATGAAAACATCGACAACAGACTCAAGACAAAGATAGCCGCCATTCTTGCCAACATCGAACCTCTCAAATCTACTTGTCCACTGAAGCTGAAGCCCTGGCAGATAGTCTTACTCTTTGGTCTGTCGCTTGTAACGTGACACTTGACAGAAATTGCGATACCAACACTTCCGGGTGGCTCAGGCCGGTTTGCCGGCACCGACCAGGTGCTCGACCACCACTTCGCGCCACTGCTTGCGGGCGATATTGCCGCCGCAAACAACCACGGCCACTTTCTCCCTGGGCTTGAAGTTGATCAGCTTCTTGGCCACGGCAGCCACCGCGCAGGCAGCGGCGCCTTCGATGAGCATGCCTTCGTTGTCGAGGAACTCGAATATTGTGGAGGCGATATCGGTCTCATCCACGGCTACCCATTCATCCACTAGATCCTGGACCAGGGGGAAGGTGATTGAGTCGGCCTCGATATTGCCCGATATGCTGTCGGCCAGGGTGGGCACCGGCGGGCACTGGGTGATTCGACCTTCCCGGCAGGCTTTCTGCATGGTGGGGGAGCTGGCTGCCACCACCCCGACGATGCGGCATGACGGATTGATGGTCTTGGCCACGGTGGCGATGCCGCTCACCAGTCCGCCGCCGCCCACCGAGACGATGATGGTGGAGAGCTTGGGAACCCGCTCGAACATCTCGAGAGCGACAGTGCCCTGACCGCAGATCACTTCGGGGTTATTGTACGGAGAGATATAGAGTCCTTTCTTCTCGGAAGCCAGCCGCCGGGCGAACTGCTCGGTGACCTCCGGATCGTCGCCATGCTTGATGATCCCGACGCTGTAACGGTCGAGCTTTTTGGCTTTGGCAGCGGAGACCGTCTCGGGAAGACAGATGGTCACCTCGCGCTCGGTAAAGATGGCAGCCTGGGACACGCCGAGAGCATGATTGCCCATAGAGGAGGAGAAGACCTTCACCAGTCCTTTTTCCCGGGCCCAGCTCAGGGCGTTGAGAGCACCACGCAACTTGAAGGAGCCGGTATTCTGGAGGTTCTCCAGCTTCATCCAGACTTCCGCCTTGGAAACATCGCTCAGCCAGTAGCTCTTGGCCAGCGGCGTATTGAGCACGAAGCCTTTGATTCTTTTCTGTGCGACGAGCACGTCGCTGAGACTAACCCTGTCGACAATCACGAGAGCCACCCCTTAAAACGCACGAAATGCAGTCTATCAGGGACGGGAGCATTGTTTCAATAGCGCCCCCGGGGAAATCGGCTCGATAAAAATGGAGCGGGTAGCGGGAATCGAACCCGCGTGTGCAGCTTGGAAGGCTACCGTTCTACCATTGAACTACACCCGCATTCAACACTAAATGGTAGCACAACCGGGACGATTAGGTAAGCCCGGAGCCCGAGACAGCGCCAGACTCGGAGATCCACCTCCCGAGCGCTTGACTAGACTGGCTTCCAGTCCTGCGCCAGTCTTGCGAATGATTGAATTTGCCGTTCAGGAATGTTACTTTTTCACACGACATGCCGAACACCGATCTCAATGTCACGCTCACCGACAGCCTGCCCACCGGGCTGGTGCCTCCTCATGTGATGGCCCTCAAACCCTATCGACCCGGAAAGCCGCCCGACATCCTCAAGCAAGAGCTCGGCATAGACAATTTCATCAACCTGGCGAGCAACGAGAATTCCCTCGGTCCGCCCGAAAGCGTCATGGAAGCGGTACGGGAGTGCCTGACCACCATCAACCGCTATCCTGAGATGGGAGGCACCAGACTCAGACAGGCCCTGGCCGATCATTATCACGCCAGGATCGAGAATGTCGCCATCGGCAGCGGCTCCGAGAGCATACTCGCCAACACCGTCCGCGCTTTCCTTCACAACGACGACGAGGTGCTCACCTCGGAAGGCACTTTCATCGGTCTCTATGTCCTGGTGAACGCCCAGGGTATCAAGCTCAATACAGTGCCGCTCAAGAACTACACTTTCGATCTAGAGGGTATCGCCGAGGCGATCACCCCCAAGACCAAGGTGGTGTATCTCTGCAATCCCAACAATCCGACGGGCACCATTTTCAAGCGCAAGCAGTTCGAGAATTTCATGAAAAGCGTTCCGGAGCATGTCCTGGTCATTCTCGACGAAGCCTATGTGGACTTCACCAGCTCGGACATGGATTTTCCCAATTCCATGCAATACCGCCTGGATAACGTGCTCACTCTGAGGACTTTCTCGAAAGCTTATGGTATGGCGGGACTGAGAGTAGGCTACGGTCTCGGTCACGAGATGCTGATCGACTATATCAATCGCATCAAGCTTCCTTTCGAGCCCAGCATCCCGGCACAGGCCGCCGGTCTGGCCGCCCTGGACGATCATGATTTTCTGGAGCGCACCAAGAAGAACAACAAAGAAGGCAAGAAGTTCCTCAACGAGAATCTAGACCGCCTGGGCTTCCAGCGTGCGCCCTCCTACTCCAACTTCGTCATGGTGGAGATGGGCTCCGAGGAAAGAGCGGCAGCTCTCAATATGGGGCTCCTCCGTCACGGCATCGCCGTACGGCCCCTGGGTCCCTTCGGCCTGCCCTCCTGCGTGCGAATCACCATCGGCAATCCCGAAGAGATGGAAAAGCTGGTTAGAGCCCTGGAAGCCGTATCGGCAGCCGGTCTTTGAAACAAGCCTTGCCAAGAACAAAGCCGAAACTTGTCTTAAAAGCGGCTAATCCTTGCTGTTTGCCACGTACAATGAGGCAGTGAAAAAATTTTTTCATTCCTGTGCATTAACCGGAGAGTTTTAAATGACTACCACGATTCAAAAGACCGAAATCAAGCCCAACTGGAAACAAGAGCAAATCCAGGAGCAAACCGCTCGCGCCTTCGCCAGCAACATGATGGCCGCCATGACAGTTCTCGCCAAGCACGGCGAAGAAGCCGTCAACGAGTTCCAGGCTCTCACCAGAATGCCGATGGTCAAGCACTACAAAGAGATGGGCGTCAAAACTCCCCTCGACCTGGTCAAAGCCAAAGCTGAATTCGAAACCAACGTTTTCGGCAGCAAGATCGAGATCTTCGGCGATGAGAAAGAAGCTCACCTCAAGTACCTCTCCTGCGCCATCTGGAACACCATGAAGCAGTGCGGTCACTTCAACAAAGAGCAAGAAGAGAAAATGTGCGCCGGCTTCGCAAACTGCGTATCCGCTTTCGCCAAAGAATTCGGCTTCGAAGGCGAAGTCAAATTCGAAAACGAAATCGCCACTGTTACCTTCCGCAAGTAAGCTCGCAGAGGTTATTCAGCTCGATAGCTGAAACGAATTAGAAAGAGCCCGGGCAATGCCCGGGCTCTTTTGTTCAGTCCTGTCGATCGTCCCTGGCTAGAGGTTGCCGCGCAGGGCCTGCTCTCTTTCGATGGACTCGAAGAGAGCTTTGAAATTGCCTTTGCCGAAGCCTTTGGCGCCCTTTCTCTGAATCACCTCGAAGAAGAGAGTCGGTCTGTCTTCCACAGGCTTGGTGAAGATCTGCAGGAGATAGCCCTCGGACTCGCGGTCAACGAGAATCCCCAGCCTGGCCAGCTCGTCGATGTCTTCTTCGATCTCGCCGACCCGCTCGGTGAGGGTGTCGTAATAGCTCTGAGGCACTGTCAGGAAATCGACGCCGCGCTCCTTGAGCTCGCCCACGGTCTTGATGATGTCTTTCGTGGTGATGGCTATATGCTGTACACCGCCGGCGGTGTAATAGTCGAGATACTCCTGAATCTGCGACTTGCGAATCCCCTCGGCAGGCTCGTTGATCGGCATCTTGATCGTGCCGCTCTTGTTCGCCATGACTTTGGAGACGAGAGCCGAATACTTGGTGCTGATGTCGTCGGCATCGAAATATTGATACACGTAGAAACCGAATACTTTCTTGTAGAAGTCCACCCAGTATTCCATGCGATCGACTTCGACATTGCCGACGATATGGTCGATGCTCATCAGACCCACAGCAGAGCTCGCTTTCTTGCTCACCGGAGTGAAGCCGGGAGCGAAGCATCCCTTGTAGTCCTGACGCTCGACAAAACGATGGATGGTATCGCCATAGGTGCGGACCGCGGCGCTCACGAAACGGCCTTCCTCGTCCTCGGTGACCACCGGCTGCTCGTGAGCCTCGGCACCGCGGGCGACGGCGGTCTCGAACGCCTTGCGGGCATCGCGAACCCGGAAACCTACGGTCTTGACACCGTCGCCGTGCTTGTAAGCATGCTCGGCGATCTCGTGGTCGGAGTTGAGCGCTCCGGAGAGAACCAGCCTGACACCGCCCTGCTGGAGGACATAAGAGACCTTGTCGCGCTCGCCGGTCTCCAGACCGCGATAGCCGACCACATCGAAACCGAAGCCCCGGTGATAGTAGTAGCAAGCCTGCAAAGCGTTACCGACGTAGAACTCGACATGGTCGAAACCGTCTACCGCTATCTCCTCAACGGCAGCCCCTGCGGGCTGGCGTTGCACAGTCTCTTTCACCATAGAAAGACCCCCTGAAAAACATATGCAGTCGCTATCGTTCTCAATTGTACGACAAGAAGCCCTGTATAACGGCTTGCCCGGCTAACTTTAGAAGCGATTTAGAAGGTCCTTAGCTTGTCCGTTCGCGGGATTTTTTTCAACCAGTTTCTTGAGCGTGGCCAGAGCGTCTTCCTTGACCTTAGGGCTCCTGCCTTGAAGCTTGCTCAAAACTTGCAGGGCTTCTTCCTCATGACCACCGGCTTCCACCAGGGATCTCGCCAGGCCGAGCCGCACCGAGTCGAGGAGCTGTTTCTGCATGTTCAGCCGTTCGGTGCCTTCAGTGTATTCGACCTTTCGGTCTTTGATGTCCTGCTCGATCATCTCGGAGCCTCGCTCCAGATTTTCGCCGAGCTTGCGGTAATAGACCAGGGAGCCCTCGAAATCACCCGCCTTGCGCAGGGACTCGGCGAGCTTGAAAGTCTGCATGGAGCTGAACTTGTTGATCACCACGGCTTTCTGGTAATGCCCCACAGCTTCTTTGTTCTTGCCGTAGAGCTCTCGCACCTGACCCATCATGAACTGAACCGTGGATATATTGGGATGCTCCTTGTTGAGCTTTTCGAGAATAGCCATGGCTCCTTTCTCGTCCTTGCCTATGGTGGCGAGCTTCCAGGCTTCGATGATGCCCGGTGTCACAGCCTTCTCCTCTGCCAGGTTGGAAGCCACCGTGGGATTCTCGAGGGAAGCTTCGGAGGACTCGGAAGACCTATCGCTCCGGACACCTTGCGGCTCCGCCTTCTCAAGCCTGGGCAGCGAATCGTCCGGGCGCATGGTGCCGCGGCAGGCCGACAGAGTCAGGCAGACCGACAGTCCGAGAAGAAGCTGGTTATGAATGGATGGCATGCTGAGATCCTGAAGAACGAGAAGCCTAATGATGCAACCTGGTGTTTCCGAACTCCGAATCGCTGCCGGAGTCGTCCGGCCGAGAGGCATAGAGTCCTTTCTCGAGGGACTCGCCGGGAAGCGGGAGATCGACTTCATTATGCCCCAGTTTGATTTCGGACGCTTTGCGCTTCACCTGTACTTCTTTGGCTTTGGCTTGCAGAAAGCGGATGCGGTCGTTCACTTTCTTGGCGTACGCCGGTGGCACGCCGTCGGCAAAAATCAAATCGATGAGAGGGCGCGAAGCACGGTAATAGTTGCCCTGCCTCTCCAGGAGCTCCGAAAGGGCCACCCGCAGGAGCAGGTCTTTCGGCTTGGTCTGCATGAGATATTCCAGCCTGCTGACGGCTTCGCTCAATTGCCCCTGATCGTCGCAGATCTGGGAAAGCCAGTGATAAGCGACATAATTGGAAGCGTCGATCTCGGTGACCTGCAGATAGGCCTGGCAGGCTTCCTCATTCTGACCGGCAGCCCGCAGAAGCTCGGCATACTTGAACTTGAGCCTGGCGTCGCCAGGGTTGGCCTCGCTCTCGTTGCGGCACTCCTCCAGAGCGGCCGGGGTCGGTGCGGTCTGTCCGGCCGCCCCCGGAGACTTCCCTTCCGGAGCGGCGCCGACTCCTGAAGCCCCCGCGCTCAGGGAGAGGGAGAGGGAGAGGGAGAGGGAGATAAGAACGCAGGCAGCGATATTCTTAGAGGCCATTTAAGATACCGGATCTTTTTGTATGGAATTCCGCTGGTTATAAAAGATTGTCGTCAGGATGTCAATGAAAGCGTTTCAAGCCTTACGAATAACCAGACGCCAGAGGCTGCCGCTCAGTTCCGACTGCTCCTCCACCACGTGACCTTCGGCTGTGACGCTCCGGGCCACGCTCTCCACCGGCTCCCCGGCATCGAGCGTGACACTGAGGCGCTCGCCCCGGGCCATCTTGTCCAGGTAGAGGCGAGTCTTGACGAAATTCATCGGGCAGGCGACACCTTCCAGATTAAGCTCGTGCTCGGTCATATGAACTCCCGAAAACATGTATCAGGGAAACAACCGTCCGGGTCCGGGCAGGCCGAGACGTTCCTGTAATTTAACCACCGGGTGGCGAAGCAATCCCGGGTCGAGATGTAAACTTTCACATCTTCCAGGATCTTCTCCGGGTCCTTCTCGTTCTCCCGCCCGATACAGACCAGACAGCGCATGGAGTCGACAAAGCCGAGAGCGAGATTGATCACTTGCTTGCGCAGGCAGAGAGGCGCACCGCAACTCTGGCATACAGTGCTCAGACCCTCGATGAGATTGTCGCAATCGTCATTGTCTATTTTTTCGCTCACGGCTTTTATACCTCGACACAGAGATTATGACTGGTTCACCCCTCACAGGCTCGCGTCAGCATATTAAGCGCCTACATCCCCCGAAGATGCAAAGACCATGCTGGTGGTCAAGTGCGGCATATATTGCTTCAAGAGAGGGAAAATCTGAGAAATATATGCCGCACCCGCAACATATACTTCCTCACCCGGCTTTCCTCTTGATACCAGATCAAATACCTGACTTGCTAGGATGCCACCAGATCAATCGATCCAATTCTCTGTGTCAAGGCGCTAGTGAATACCACAAACCGTAAACAGTAGAATTGATTGATATGACCAAGCTTCGCACTCACTTAACTGTCATGGCTGTTTGCTTCGCTCTCGGCGCCGCCCTGGCTTTTCCTGGAGCCACGCCTGGAGCCACGCCGGAAGTCACGCCCGAAGCCACGCCTGGAGCCACGCCGGAAGTCACGCCCGAAGCCACGCCTGGAGCCACGCCTGAAGTCGCGGGAGCCGCCGCCGGCGAATCGGCGGAATCTGCCGGGCAAGATCAAGACAATAACCGGCCCCCACCCACCAGAGACAATATCGAGCGCTTCAAAGAGCTTCTCGCCAGCGGTCAGAAGCTCATTCAGGAGAACCGCTCCCGGGAGTCCCTGCCTTATCTCAATCAAGCCATCGCTCTCAATAACCGCAGTCTCGAGGTCTGGTTCTGGAAAGGGCTCGCTCTCGATGACCTGGGCAGGACCAGAGAGGCTGTGCAGCATTATGTATGGTCCCTGAAGCTGGCCTCGGTAGCCAATATGGACTGCGCCGAGCTGCGCATCAATCTTGGCAACTCTCTCAGCAAGCTGGATTACCTGAAAGAAGCCACCTTCGATTACCAGCGCGCCATCGCCATCGATCCGCAAAACGGCCTGGCCTATCTTCATCTGGCCGCTGCTCATCTCCGGGCCGGTCGCTATCAGGACGCCCTGGACCAGCTTCGCAAGGGTGATGCCCTGGGCTTCGACCGCTCGCGCTCGGCTTACTTGAAAAGTCTCGCCTTTCTGGGTCTCGGACAGACCGAAGATGCCCGCAAAGAGCTGGCTCCCCTGACCACTGCCGGAGCCAGAGATATTCACCCGGACCTGGCTGGCCTTGCTGGAAGCCTCCTGCAATCGCTTACTCGACAGTGAGATTTGAGGTATGCTTACTTCACTTTTTCCAGCGGCGGAGATCTTTTTTTCGTGGCCACACGTAAAGCCCAATCACGAGTTGAGCAGGATCACCTCGGTGAGATGACCATTCCGGCAGGAGCCTTCTGGGGAGTTTCCACCGCTCGCTGCCTGGATTATTTCGGAGCCAGCGGCCAGCGCGTGCATCCCAAACTGTTCGAGGCCATGGTACACGTCAAGAAAGCGTGCGCCACCACCAATGGTGAGCTAGGCATTCTCGACGAGAGCCTCAGCACGGCCATCGTCACAGCCTGCAATGAGATACTTCAGGGCGAGCTCGGCGATCAGAGCGCCGTGGACGCGCTTTCCGGAGGCTCGGGCATCGCGCTCAATATAAATGTCGGCGAAGTCGTGGCCAATCGCGCCGGCGAGATCCTGGGAGGCCAGCCCGGCATACATGATCGTATCCATCCCGAGCGCCATGTCAATCTCAGCCAGGCCCCCGGCGATGCTTACATCACCGCATCCAGAATCGCTATTCTCCTTTATTTGAGCCAGTTCAAGACCTGCCTTCTCGATCTCGAAAGGCTCTTGCGACGCAAGTCCCTGGAGTTCGAGCGTATAGTCAAGCCAGGACGTACTTATCTCAGGGATTCGGTGCCGGTCACTCTCGGTCAGGAATTCAACGCTTACGGCTCGGCGGTGGAGAAGAGCCTGAGACGTATTCGAGAATCGGCAGAGGGACTGAGAGAAATCAATCTCGGTGGCACATTCGTGGGCACCGGCTATAATGCCACCACCGATTTTCAAAGACGAATCGTCGAGATCCTCGCAAGCAGCACCGGCCTCGAGCTGAAAGCCGCCGACGACTATTTCCGCCTGGGGAGCTCCATGGGAGACTTCGTGGAGTTCTCCTCGAGCCTCAAAGAGCTGGCGGTGGACCTGATCAAGGTAGCCAATGACCTGCGCCTGCTTTCCTCCGGGCCAGCCACCGGCTTTGCCGAGATCTTCCTGCCCGAGGTGCTCAGGGCGCCGTCTGACCTGCTCCCTGAGGTCATGAGCGAAGCGCCCATTCCGCCTCTCACCGAAGATCTGGCGATGATCTGCTTCCAGGTCCTGGGCAACGATCATGTTGTCACTCTGGCAGCCCAGTCCGGCCAGCTCGAGACGAATAGCATGACGCCCCTGATCAGCCACAATATTCTCTCTTCCATGGCCATTCTGGAAAAGGGCATCAAGGCTTTCTCCACCCACTGCCTGGCCCGGGTGACAGCCAATTCGCCGCGTTGCCGGGAAGCCTTCGAGCGCTCCGGAGCCCTGGTGGCGGCACTTTCCACCGAGCTCGGCTATCAGAAAGCCACTGATGTGGTGAACCGAGCTTCTGCCTCCGGACAGGATGTAAAGGATTTTTTACTGGAAACCAAGCTGATCACCGAAACCGAGCTGGAAAGACTCTTTCATCATCGATTCATGACTACGCCCGGACGAATGCGGGCCAGCGACGACTCTATTAAATAATCTTGAGACGCCGGCACGATCCGGGGCGTGAAATTTGGTTACCATAGGGTTTCCTTGAAGGGCGCAACAGGGGCGCAAAGCGAGACCAGATCTTGCGTTTACCACAAACAGCAATCTTCCTGAAGCCCGATCCTCAATCCCGGAGACCACCTGGAGATCCATTGAATAATGCTCAGCGGATATAGACTCGAAGTTATCGTCGGTTGTATGAGCGCCGGAAAGAGCAGCGAACTGATTCGCCGCATCGAAAGGGCTCGTCTGGCCTATCTGCCTACCATAATCGTCAGGCCCAAGACAGACACCAGATCCAAGGAAAACCACGTCGAATCGAGAAATGGTCTGGCCTCCCAGGCCATCGTCACCGAGACGGCCAACGATATTCTCAAATACTCGTCTCATGCCGTAGTAATCGGTCTGGATGAGTGCCAGTTCTACGGGCCCGAGATTATCCCGGTGGTCAAGACTCTGCTCAGGCAGAAGAAGAAAATCATCGCCTCCGGACTCGATCTGGATTTTAGAGGCGAGCCTTTCGGTCATATGCCTCAGCTCATGGCCATGGCCGACCGCGTGGACAAGCTCCTCGCCGTTTGCCGTAAATGCGGCTCGGACTTCGCCTGCCGCACCCAGCGCATGGTCCACTCCGACGAGCAGATCCTGGTCGGGGACTGCCAGTACGAGGCCCGCTGCATCCACTGTTTCGAGCCCCCGGGCGAATACCAGCTGCGCCTGGAGCTGCCCCTGGCCGAGACCACGCCCATGACCCTGAGCCTGGTTCCGGATGTAGCAGCCAGCTAGAAAGCCTTCCAACGCACGCAAAGCGCTCGGTTCTCGACAAACCGGGCGTTTTGTGTAAACAAAGCTTAACCAAATTGAGTCTCCCTGGCTAATCTGTTACCGCCCGGATGTCATGGGCATAACCATTTGTGGCCTGTACCGCATTTACTGGAGTTAGCAATATGATCAGAAGCATTCTCAATGCCCTTCGATCGCTCAAGTTTCTGAAAAAAGAAGAGCCCGTGGCCGAACAGGCCGAATCTCAGGGGCACCACTGGCAAGGCAATCTCGATCAACTGGCGACGAGAATGGGAGAAAGTCCCATCCAGATGCGTTCGACTACCGAAATCGCCTTTCAGAGAAGTGAAGAAGCAAAAGAAGTAGAAGACAATTTCAAAAAGCTCTTCGATGAGTTCAAGAACGATACAAAACCCAAGGAAGATCCGCTCCGGGCCTCTCGCAAACCTCGCTCCACCGACGACACGGCCGTGGACCTGAAAGCCTGGTGGGGACAGTCGGTGGCGACCTGGGATCCGATCGACTCCAAGAACGTCCATTCGCCCCGGGACCAGAAACTGAGACGCCGGACGAAATGGTTCGAATAAGGTCCGATTACGCAGATCCGTTTTATTCGTAAGTATAAGCCGATATAATCTGCCTATGGGCAGGCACGCGAAATCCGTTCTTCTTGCCGAAGAGGAAAGCATAGACCGACGCGAAAAAGGCTACTACTCCACGCCTGCTTTCATAGCCGACTATCTGACCGGAGCCCTGCTCGAGCGCAGCCTTGACCCTGTCGATCACCACGGCAAGACCGCTCTTGATCCCTGCACAGGCAAAGAGGAGCTGGCTGGCGGGCTGATCGATGCCGGCGTGGCAGTCGACTCTTTCGACATAGAGGACTATGGCTGGCACCACCGGAGCTCTTTCCGCAAGCAGGACTTCCTGGAGTTCTATATCGCGCATAAGGGCAGGCAGCTCGATTACGACTTCTACATCGCCAATCCCCCCTATAACTGCCACGAGTCGAGCTATATAAGGGAGCGGCGAGAGGAGCTGCGCCGGGCTTTTCCAGACACCGGCGCCGGCAATATGTATTCGATGTTTCTCGCCGCCATGATCGATCTGGCCAGAGATGGTGCCCTCATTGCCACCATCACATTCGATTCTTTTCTCACCGGCGGCGCGCATCAGGGTCTCAGGGAAAAGATTCTCGAGCAATGCTCCCTGCACGAGCTCATTCTCTGCCCCCGGGATCTCTTTCTAAAACAGAAAGCCGAGGTGAGAACCTGTTTGCTGGTTCTTCAAAAAGGCAGGAGATACCAGGGAGCCGTGCGCGTAGCGGACCGCCCGAAAGACACCGGCACTTTCGAAAAGCAGCTCGGGAGCCGGCGCATAGCCAGCGCTCACCTTGCCAGCATCGTCCTGGAACGAGACCGCAAACAGCTCCTGCCCGGCTGTCCGGAAGAGATTTTCAACCTCTTCGAGAATCCCAGGCTGGGCGAGGTTTTCTCTTGCATAACCGGCATATCCACCGGCAATGACCGGCTCTATCTATCGGCAGAGCGCAAACCGGGCTTCTCAATACCCTTTTACAAGAATCCCGGCAGTAGAAGGTTCTTCACCGAGCCCGACGGTTACCTGCCGGATGATTTCCTGGCGATCGAGAAACGAGTGAGCAATTTCATGGTCCGCAACAAAGCTCTTCTCTTCAAAGAGGGTATCACATGCTCGAGCATGGGCATTCCATTTTCGGCCTGCTATCTTCCTCCTGGCTCCACATATGGTGTCAATCCCAATATCATCGCCCCACACGCGGACATCTGGTGGCTGATCGCTTATCTCAACAGCAGCCTGGTGACTTATATAGTCAGAGCCGTCCTGCTTCGGACCAATATGATCACATCCGGCTATGTGAGCCGGATTCCGCTTATCGAGCTTGCGGCGGCAAAGAAACGCAGGCTCGAAGAACTGGCAAGATCAGGCTTCGAGACAGGTCCTGGCAAGACTGATACGACTGCGCTCATCGAAGCCGTGGATACAATTGTTTTCGAGGCTGCCGGTTTGAGTCCGGAGACTGTCGCAACAATACGGGCTTTCTGCCTCGATCCGATCGCCCTGACATGACTTATAGCCCGGCGTTGCCAAGAGGCGCAAGTTTAAGCCAAGCCCAAGATGGTAATATGTCATAAGGTGCAAACACCGCTTCGCTTCATTTCAAAACAGCGGTCGAAGCAGGGGGACTTATGAAACCACTGAAGAAGACAGCATACTTGAGCCTCGCCCTTATGCTGACATGTTTTGGTCAGACAGCTATCGCCGGTAAGACTGCTGCGGCAGGGAAATCGACCCACAAAGCGACCAGCCGCAGCAAGCAAAAGACCAGCCACAGAACGACCAGAAAGAGAGCCTCCCGCTCGGGCAAGAAGTACCGGGCTAGCGGTCTGGTCCCGCCTCCTCCGGCCTATGCGCCCTCGATCCTGCCCGAGATTGTCTATTCCCGTTATCGGCACCGGAACCACCACAAGGTAGAGACCGCCGACGAGAACAAAGAGCCCAAAGCTTCCGACACGTATTCCAAGCACTTCTACACCAGAGAAGGCGACGAAGATCCGGAACCGGTCAAGCCCAACAAATATGTAACCTACTGGGGCAAGGGCTGAGCCCGGTCCAAGGTCATAGACGCTCGAGAATCATCGCGATGCCCATGCCTCCGCCGATGCATAGGCTGACGCAACCATAGCGAGCCTGGCGCCGCTCGAGCTCGTGGGCGATGGTAAGGATGAGCCTGGCGCCGGTGGCACCAAAGGGGTGACCGATTGCAATGGCGCCGCCGTTGACATTGACTTTCTCCCGGGGAAGCCCGAGCTCTTTCTCGCATGCTAGATATTGAGCCGCAAATGCCTCATTGATCTCGAATAAATCGATGTCGGATAGCTTCAACGATGCCTTCTCCAGAGCCAGAGGAATCGCCGGCACGGGACCGATACCCATGATCCGGGGCGGGACGCCGACCGTAGCCCAGCTCACCACGCGACACATGGGCTCGAGCTCTTTCTTGCCCGCCAGCTCCTCGGTGGTCACCACCAGGGCTGCCGCACCGTCCACGATACCGCAGGCATTGCCGGCCGTGACCGTGCCTCCCCTGGCGAAAGCCGGCCCCAGCTTGGCAAGCGCCTCGAGAGTAGAGCCCGGACGAGGGTGCTCGTCAACCGCCACCACTGTCTCGCCTTTTCGACCCGGTACCGAAACCGGTGCAATCTCCGCTGTCAGCCTGCCGGCTTCCATCGCTTCCTTGCAGCGCATCTGGCTGGTGAGGGCGAACTCATCCTGCTCTTCCCGGCTTATAGAATAATCTTTCTGCAGATTCTCGGCGGTTTCGCCCATGGAGGCATCCGGCAAGGTGTCCCGGATATCGAGGCCGTCCCAGAGCTCGTGATGTCCCATGCGACCGCCCCAGCGGTTGCTCCAGTTGATATAGGGCGTCATCGAGAGCGAGTCGGTCCCACCGGCCAGGACTATTTTCGCCTGACCCGATGCGATCAGCATCTCGGCGGTAGCCACTGCCATGACCCCGGAGCCGCAAAGCAGATTGAGAATCAGTCCCGGGGTCGATTCTCTGAGACCGGCTCTCAGTCCCACATGACGAGCGAGGTAGATGGCATCCTTGCTGGTCTGCAAAACGTTGCCCATCACCGTATAGTCGATCTCTTCAGCCTCCACCCCCGAACGCTCGATGGCATGCTTGCTGGCATGGACGGCCAGGTCGGTGGCGGTGAGGGTCGCCAGACCTCCTCCGAAAGCCCCGAAAGGCGTCCGGGCTCCGTTTACGATAACCAGATTCGTTGACATTGGCACCAATCCTAAAACAACTATCAAAAGTATATCGACAGCCTATACCGCCGGAGTAGAATATTGTCCTCTTGTGAGATTAAAGGTTTTGCACACAACGGAGGGCAGAAACTTGGCCAAGGTTGGAGTTCCCAAAGAGATTCTTGATAACGAATATCGAGTCGCCCTTACGTTGGCGGGGCTCAATGCCCTGAAAAGTCAGGGACATACAGTCTATGTCGAAACCAGAGCTGGTGTTGGCAGCGGTATCAGCGACGACGAATACAAAGCTGGCGGCGCCAAAATTCTTCCCGACGCCGCAGCCGTCTTCGAAGAAGCCGACCTGATCCTGAAAGTGAAAGAGCCCAAGGCTAGCGAAGTCAAGCTCCTCAAGAAAGGCCAGCTCCTCTTCACCTACCTGCACCTGGCAGCCCACCCGCAACTGGCCACCGACCTGGCCAAGACCGGCGCCACCTGTATCGCCTACGAGACCGTGCAGCTCCCCAACAACGCCCTGCCCCTGCTCACCCCAATGAGCGAGATCGCCGGACGTCTCTCCACCCAGATCGGCGCCAATTATCTCGAGCGCCCCATGGGCGGTCGTGGTGTCCTCCTGGGCGGCGTGCCTGGCGTGGAGCCCGGCGAGGTCGTGATCATCGGTGGTGGCGTCGTCGGCACCAATGCCGCCAAAGTCGCCCTGGGACTGGGTGCTCGAGTCACGATCTTCGACCTCTCCCTCGACCGTCTCCGTTATCTCGATGACGTTTTCGGCGGTCAGGTCCGCACAGTCTTCTCTGTCGGACATTATCTCGAGAAGCTCCTTCCCTCCGCCGATCTGCTCATCGGCGCCGTGCTCATCCCCGGCAAGCAAGCCCCGAGAATCGTCACCAGGGACATGGTCAAGAACATGAAACCCGGCTCGGTGATCGTGGATGTGTCGGTGGACCAGGGCGGGTGTATCGAGACCATTCACTCGACAACCCACTCCGAGCCCACCTATCTGGTGGACGGCGTCCTTCACTACGGCGTCGCCAACATCCCCGGCGCGGTGCCCTGGACATCCACCCGGGCCCTCACCAACGCCACCCTGCACTATTGCCTGAAACTCGCCCAGGGCGGCTACAAAGCCTGCCTGGATGATCCCGTCCTCATGGCCGGAGTCAATATCCACGAAGGCGAGATCGTGCACCCCGGTGTTCTGGAAGCCGTCGGCAAGCCTGTCGCCACCGCCTGAGCTCGATGAGCCGGCGCCAAGGACAAGAAGTCATCAAGCTAGCCTCCTGGAACGTGAACGGCATCCGCAGCGCGGCCAGGAAGGGATTCTACCAATGGCTGGCGGAAAGCCGGGCGGATATAGTCGGCATCCAGGAGACCAAGATCGCTGCTGATCAGCTCAATCAGGAGCTGGTGGCGCCTCCGGGCTACACCAGCTTCTGGAGCCATGCCGACAAACGCGGCTATAGCGGGGTGGCCCTTTTCGTCCGAGACGCGCCCATCAAAGTCGAGTACGGGCTGGGGGTGAGGAAATTCGACCAGGAAGGCCGGACAATCGTGGCAGAATATCCGGCTTTCACTCTTTTCAACATCTACTACCCGAACGGCAAAGCCAGTGATGAGCGCCTCGACTACAAGATGGCCTTTTATGATGCCTTCCTGAAGAAAGCCCGCTCTTTGCTGAAAGAGGGAAAGAACCTGGTGGTTTGCGGCGATTTCAACACCGCCCACAAAGAGATCGATCTGGCCAGACCGAAAGAGAATGTCGCCACTTCGGGCTTCCTTCCCGAAGAGCGCGCCTGGATGGACAAATTCGTCAAAGCCGGCTTCGTGGACACATTCAGGCATTTCAACCAGGAGCCGGACAACTACAGCTGGTGGCATATGCGCACCTTCGCGAGGGAGCGCAACGTCGGCTGGCGTATCGACTATTTCTTCGTCAGCGAGGGTCTGGTTCCAGCCATGGTGGATGCCGGGATCGAGAGCAAAGTGATGGGATCCGACCACTGCCCGGTGACTCTCAGCCTGAAGCTCTGAATTTCTATGAAGAGTTTCTATTAAGACAAAAACCGCGAGGGTGAATATTGTTCCGATCTCATATAAGATATTCACCTGTCAAACTGGGCAAGGTACTTATACAGAGTAGACAGTCCCCAATCCGGACAACATGAACAAAGACATTCGACAGTTGATGGAGTCGGGCAACGAAGCCGTTCAGAACCAGGACATCTCTCAGGCCGAGACCATGTTCAAGGCAGCGCTCTGGGAAGCCGAGCGTACCAGTGACCCGATGGTGATCGCCGACTGTCTCGATCGCCTGGCCGAGCTCTATTTCGACAACGATCGCTTCGAAGAGGCTGAGCCCCTCTACAGGCGCGCCCTGGAAGCCAGGGAAAGCCGCCTCGACCCCAATCACGAGCAAATCGTCCAGAGCCTCAACAACCTTTCGGCTGTTTATTTCTTCCAGGAGAAATTCGAGAGCGCCGAGCCACTCTGTGTAAGATTAACCGAAATTTATGAGCGTGTTCTCGGACCGAACAATCCCGAGGTGGCTACCAGCTATAACAATCTGGCCCTGCTCTATGCCGCCCAGCAAAAATTCGGAGCTGCCGAGGCCCTCTATAAACGCTCCCTGGAGCTCAAGCTCCGGGCCCTGGGGGACAATCACCCGGAGGTCGGCGACATCCTCCACAATCTCGGCACCCTCTACCTTTCCGAGGAGCGCTATGAAGAAGCCCAGGCGAACCTCCTCAAGGCTCTCAATGTGCTGGAATCGACCCTGGGGACCGAGCACCCTGACCTGGAGGGCTTGATCATCAGCCTCGCTCAGGTCATGGAGCAAGCCGGCAACCTTGACGAAGCCACCAGGATGTACGAGCGTCTTCTCAATATCAAAGAGGTCAATCTCGGTCCCACCCATGACGAGGTTGTGGAAGCCATCAAGAATGTCGCCGGCTCTTATGCCCGGCAGTCCAAATATGCCGAGTCCGAGCGTTTCTATAAACGCGCTCTGGCAATCAGAGAGCGCTCCCAGGGCAGGAAGTCCCTGGAAGGGGCCGAGCTTGTCTCGTATCTGGGTGATCTCTACCGAGACCAGAACAAGATCCCCCAGGCCGAGGAATTCTACAAAGAAGCCCTGACCATCTGCGAGCAGGTGCTGGGACCCAAGCACGAGCAGACCGAGCACCATCTGAAGAATATCGCCGGGTTTTATCAGTCATACAATCGTCATGCCAAAGCCGAGCCTTACTGGCAAAAACTGGTCGGATTCAAGGAGAAGGGCTTCGGCAAAGAAAGTCCTGAAGCCTTGCGAGCCAGGATATTGCTGGCAGACTGCCTGACCAACCAGGAAAAATACTCCGAGGCTGAGGTCCTTCTCAAAGACGTGGTGACCAGAGGCGAGAAGACTCTCGGTCCCGACAGTGTCGATTTCGGCGCTGCCCTTCACTGCCTGGCGGAGCTCAACCGGCTGACTCAAAAAGGCGAGGAGGCCGAGCAGCTCTATAAGCGCGCCATCGATGTTCGCACCAGGGCTCTGGGCCCGCAGCATATAGACGTGGCGAAGTCCCTGAAAGCCTATGCCACCCTCCTGCAATCCATGTACCGGGAAGCGGAGGCCGAGCACATGCTCAACTGCGCCCGGGCGATTCTCGACAGCCACAAGCAGGATGCCGGTCAGCTATCGCAATCACTCTCCTGATTGCCGCGTCCGAGGCAGAGCCCGATCTGCAAGGCGAGAGCCAGATAAGGCACGAAAGGCACACCACCCAAATCAAGCGCACAGAATATGGATCCATCCATACTGTGCAATATAAACAGCCCTATGAGGGTGCGCTCGAAGGCGCCGTCTTTGTTGGTCCCCCAGCGTCTCACCCCATCGAGCATCAAATAGAGCGAAACGAGGACCAGGAGCAGGTTGAGCAACTGGGGCATGAGACCGGCGACGACAAGTAGAATCCGCCAGCCCGAGATCGCCGTGGCAGCAAGCTCGTGCGTGGCGCCGTAGGCGGTCAGCGGCAATATGGCCAGGACCGCCAGAATCACCGGTATGAACACCAGTATGGATAGACTTTTGCTTCTATCTTTCATTGTTGTATCGTAGTGGTATAAGAATCCGCACCACATACGACACCAGGCAAAAGCCCTGGCCGGGGGGCCCGAATTCTATTTTTCTCGATTGCTGGTAAGTTGATCCAAAACGGGCCGGAAAGACCCGCACCAAGAATAGGCTAAAGCCGGGCGGTTGTCAAGCTATTGAATCTCTTCCAGCCTGGCGATCTGTTCTTCTTCTTTCTTGATCTCATCGGCAAGCTCCAGGCTCTTGTAGGCAGCCAGCAGCTTGCGGTGCCCCTCGACACTGGCCGGATAGATCTCGGTGGCCTTGCGGTAGCTGTCTGCGGCTTTCTTGAACTCTTTCAGCTTCATGTGCGCATCGCCGTTCTGGATATAGGCCTCGGTTAGATAAGGATTCTGCTCCAGGGCCTTGTCGGCAAAGCCGATGGCCTCGCGAGCGTTGCCTCTCTGATTGCTCACCCTGGCCAGCACCAGATACGATGCATACATGCGCGAGTACGCCTCCAGCGCCGCCCTGGCGCTGGCCTCCGCGCCATCCAGATCATTTTTGTCCATTGCCAGCCTGGCTCTCTCGAGCTCCACCTCGGCCAGGAATGCCGGCTTCTCGTCCCGGCCCTTCGTGGCTATGGACAACGCTTTCTCGAGCAAGGAGGCAGCCTCCTCGCGATCGCCACCAAGACGGCTCGCCCTGGCTTTCAGAACGAGCCAGCGAGGCTCTTTAGCGACCTCGTCCTCGCTTACTTTCTGTAGTTGATTGGCGGCGGGCTCGGTCTTCTCCAGGCGCAGGAGAGCCTGGACCAGGGCATAGCGAAAACCAGCCTGATTCTTCTGCGGAAGCTTGTCGAAACTGGCCAGGAGCTCTTTGACGTCTTCGCTCTTGCGGCTCGAGAGGGCCCGGGACTGACGCAAGAGGTACTGGTCGGTGTCGGCGCTCTCGCTGTCGCGGGTGAGACTGTAGAGAGTCTCGAACTGCGCGGCGGCGTCGTTGAATCGGCCTTCGATGAGAAGCAGGGAAGCCAGAGAGCGAATGATATCTTCCTTGCGCGGATCGCCTTCGCCTCTGTACCCGGGAAATTGCTGCAAGGCGAGGGCGGTTATGAAACCAGCCTCGGCGTGCAGGTAAGACTCGATCTGGGCATTGCAATAGCCGAGTGCCACCAGATCTTTGACTGCCGGCACCGAGCCGCTGTTGAGAGCGCGCGTATAGTACTTGATCGCCTTCTCGAATTCTTTGCGGGACACGAAGATAGCGCCGAGCTTGCGCAACGGTCGCGGATCGTGCTCGCTGAGATTGGCCGCCTTAAGATACTCTTCCATGGCATCGTCGGAGCGGTCCATGGCTTCGAGCGCCTCGCCGAGATGATAATGCAGGCGGGCGTCCTTATCCCTGGTCTTGAGCACGCGCCGGTACTCTTCCACCAGATCCTGCCAGTTCTTCCGCTTGATCAGGAGACTCACCAGGCGCATATGAGCAGTGTTGTTCTCGGGATTGATCTTGATGGCCTCACGCAGATTGAGGATGGCTGTATCAGGATGGCCGGCGGCATCGTTCATGCCGGCCAGCTCCACCAGCTCGAAAGACTTGTCCTTGCTGAGAGCCACCGCCTGGTTCTGGCTGGCGATGGCGCCCTCCAGATCCCCCTGCTGGCGCTTGATACCGGCGACACTGCGATAGAAAGAGGCCCGGCCCTCATCGAGCTTGATGGCTTTCTCGAGCAGATCGAGCGCTTCTCGATAACGCCACTGCTTCAGATAGATACGCGCCAGCCGGGCGTAGCTGTCGGCATCTTTCGGGCTTACTTTGATCCCTTCCCTGGCTACATCGATGGCCTGATCGAAACGCTCCCTTCCCACCAGGCTGGTCACCAGCATCTCACGCACTTCGGACTGATCCGGCTCGATAGCCAGAGCCTGAAGAAGCGATTCCTCGGCACGCTCAGGCTCGTTCAACCAGCGCAGCTCCAGATAGCCGCAGGTCCTGAGACCCCAGGCAAACCCGGGATCGAGAGCGATAGAACGCTTGCAATACTCCACTGCCGCGCCGGCCTTGCCATTTTTCGCCGACACCGCCGCCAGGGCGAAATTGACGAAGGCATCATTGGTCTGGCTCCGGGGCAGGTCTTTGAGTAGATCCTCGGCCTCGCCGGGCTTGCCTCTTGTGATCGCCTCGAATGCAGCGATCAAAAGAACCATGGCTTTCTCCTCGCCTCCGGCGCTCTTGCTGTCCCCGACCTTTTTCTTGAGCTCCTGGAGAGGCGTGAGGTCCTCCAGATACATGTAGCAAAAAGCCAGCCAGGCCCGGTTGCGGGTCGCCCCACTATCGGTGGCCGTGAGCTTCTCGAGACGTTCGGCCGCCTCGCGCCAGTCTCCATGGTTGATGAGCTTGAAAGTCTTCTTGTCGAGCCCGCAAGCGCATGGATCGGGAAGCCTGGCTATATCGATATGCTCCTGGCCGGACTCTTTTTCCCCTGACTCAGCCGCCGCCGCCGGGCCTGTCATGGCGTTCCCGCCGGCGATCAGGCTCAACGCCATAAGGATGCTGATGCGTCTTTTCTGTTTGCTCATTTGCCCTCGAAGATCGACAGTTGCATGACCTCGTCCACCGGAATATTCCGCATTCTGGGGCCGTCAAGAATTTTACCAGCGACACCTTTCTTTTCCATCTGGTTGATCAGATACTGGGCACGAGTGACGACCTGAACCGGCAGCCCCGCCATGCGAGCCACCTGCACACCAAAACTGCGGCTGGCGCCCCCGGGCACCACCGAGCGGATGAACTCGACGCCATCGGCGGTCTCCTTTACCAGGACCTGATAATTCACGATCTGAGGGAAGAAATTGCTCAGACCGTTCAGCTCGTGATAGTGCGTGGCGAATATCGTCCTGGCCCGCACATGGGTGGAGAGATACTCCGCCACCGACCAGGCTATGGCGACGCCGTCATATGTGCTGGTGCCGCGCCCGACCTCATCGAGCAGAATCAGGGAGCGATCGGTCGCCTGCCGGCAGCACTGGGTGGTCTCGCTCATCTCCACCAGGAAAGTGGACTGACCCTGGGTGAGATCATCGACAGCGCCGATCCTGGTGAATACTCGATCCACCAGGCCGATACGAGCCCGCGCCGCCGGCACGAAAGAGCCCATCTGGGCAAGAATGACGATGAGAGCCGTCTGCCTCAGATAGCTCGACTTGCCGGACATGTTGGGACCGGTCAGGACAATCAGCTGGTGATCGTCCGAATCGCCGCGCAACACCGTATCGTTGGCGACATACATACCCATGGGGAGAATCTTCTCGAGGACCGGGTGGCGGCCGCCCTCGATCAGGAGCTCCCGTGAATCATCCACGATCGGGCAGACGAACTGCCTCTCCGCAGCCACCACCGCCAGGGAGTGAAGCACATCGAGACAGGCCAGGCGGGTCGCCACCAGATGCAGTATCTTGCCCAGATGCGCCAGCTTGCTGCGGAATTCGACGAAAAGCCTGTGCTCGAGGTCGCCCTGATTCTTCTCGGCATTGAGAATCTTGGCCTCGTATTCCTTCAGCTCCGGCGTGATGAAGCGCTCGGCATTGGTGAGGGTTTGTTTGCGTATATAGTCGGCCGGGGCCGCATCGGCATTGGCTCTGGTGATCTCGATGTAATAGCCGAAGGTGCGGTTGAAATTGACCTTGAGACTCTTGATCCCGGTGCGCTCCTGCTCGGTCTTCTGATAGTCGCTGATCCAGTCCCGGCCGCCGCCGAGAAGGGCCCGCACTTCATCGAGCTCGGCACAGAAACCTTCCTTGAAGATTCCTCCTTCGGTGAGCTCCCGGGGAGCGTCGTCTTTGAGGCTGGCCGCGATAACCGATGCCGCCTCCATGAGCTCTTCCGGCACCACCTCGAGGACGTTCAGATACTCGGATTGCCGGCCTCTCACTGTCTCGGCGATCTCCGGGAGGTTCGAGAGCGATTGACCTATATAAGCCAGATCTTTCGGGCAGATCGTCCCGGAGCTGAGACGCACCGAAAGCCTCTCGAGATCGCCGAATCGAGCCAGAGCATTATCGAGATCCTGGCGCAGAGCAGGATCGTCCACGAGCTCGCGGACCGCCGTCTGTCTCTGCTCGATGGCCGGCACGGAGCAGAGGGGCTTCATCAGCCAGCGCCGGAGCATGCGGCTGCCCATGGAGGTCCTGGTGCGATCCAGGGTCCAGAGCAGGCTGCCCTCGAAAGTGCGATCCCGGGAAGTCTCCACCAGCTCGAGGTTGCGCCTGGTGTTGGCATCGAGGACGAGATAGCCCCTCGTCTCGTAATAGCTCAGACCCTCGAAGCGCGGCACCTGGTCCCCCTGGGTGTGATCCAGATACTCGAGGATGGCCCCGGCGGCGCCCACGGCGAGCGTCCTCGACTGGAGACCGAAACCTTCCAGGGTGCTCACCTGGAACTTCTCGAAAATGCGCCTCTTGCCGGGCTCGAGCTGGAAGAACATAGCCGGCCGACCGGTAAAACGGAACTGCCCATCGAGACCTTCGGGAACTTCCTTGATCTCCGACGGCACGACATCGTCGGGATGCCGCCGCCCCATCCGCAGGGGAGTGAGAACTTCGCTGGGATTGATCCGGCTGAGCTCGAGAGCGAGCTCGTCCTCGCTCACTTCCGTAACATAGAACTCTCCCGAGCTGGCGTCGGCATAAGCGAGACCCCAGACGCCCTTGCCACCGGATACGATGGCGGCCAGATAATTGTTCTCCCGGGAGGGGAGAAGATGCGATTCCAGCACCGTACCCGGTGTCAGTATCCTGGTCACCTGTCTTTCGACGGGACCTTTGTCGGCACCGACCACCCCGACCTGCTCGCAAATCGCCACCGAATAGCCCTTCGCCAGAAGGCGCCCCAGATAAGCTTCCGCAGCCCTGTACGGGACTCCGGCCATGGGCATGCGCCCCTGGGGATGCGACGGCTCGGGACGGCCGGTCAGGGTGATATCCAGCTCCCGGGCAGCGACCTTGGCGTCGCTGTCGAACATCTCGTAGAAATCACCGACCCGGAAAAAAAGTAGCGAATCTGGATAATTGGCTTTTGTATCGAAGTACTGTTTCATCATCGGAGACAGATTCTCGTTTGATTTCGTCAAAGCCTGACCTCCGGGGTTCGAAGTGCAAACAGGGCCTGTTGCCCGCCAACATATTACATGTTGAAATAAGGCATCAGCATTAAGCTTCTGGTAAGATGGGAATCTTGAAGATGTCTTATGTGCGAGCAATCCAGGATATATCGAACACATGTCAATCAAGCGAAGACTTCCCCTCACCATTCTTCTACTCACATTCCTAATGACCCAGGCAACCCCCGAGCTCCTGGCAGACAGCAAACTGGCAGAAAGCAAACCGGCCGCCAAGAAAGGCAGCCCGGAGCCTGCCAAGAAGCCGGCCGAGAAAAAAGACGAGAAGAAAGAAGAGAAGAAAGCCGACGCCAAGGAAGAAGAGTACAAAGAGCCCGTTATAACCAATGCCGTGGACGTCGCCACCAAGGACCTGGTGGACCGCCCCAAGGAATTCCTGGGCAAGAATGTCAAATTCCAGGCCAATTTCGCCGCCTTCTCCAACCTCGCTCTGAGCTATAAGCCGGCCTTTCGCGATCCCAAGAAATATATCTCGATCCTGGTTTTCAGACCGGGCAAGGAAGGACATATTCCATATTCGGAGCTGAAGCTGGCGATGCTCATTCCCAAAGAGGAAAAAGACCCGCGCAGCAAATTGCTTGCCGGCCTGAAAGACGGGGACACCATCGAGATCACCGGCAATGTTTTCTCTACCGCCCTGGACGAGCCCTGGGTGGATATTCTCAAACTGAAGAAGATTGCCAGCGCCAAGAAGACTGAAGACGATGACGACGAAGAGTAAGTAGCGAAAGAAGAAAAGAGGAGGAGTAAATGGCAGAGGTAAATGACCAGGTCAGACAACTGGTTGCTTCGCTCAACGGAAAGCATGGAATTCTCGGATGCCTGCTCATCGGCAGGGATGGCACCGTGATCTGCAGCTCCCTTCCTCCTGACATCGAAGTCTCCACCATCGGAGCCCTCAGCGCCACCCTCTTCTCGAACAACGACGTCTCCATCCAGCGCATGAACCGGGGCAACCTGGTGCAGATGACCCTGCTCACCGACCAGGGAATTCTCCATTTCATCGAGACTGCCGGTCACTACCTGGTAGTGCTCACTGCCCGGGGCCAGCGCATCAATCTGGAAGGGCTGATCCGCTCGGTCGATGAGCAGGGCAAATCCCTCGGCAAAGTGCTCAATTGAGTTCGCGACCGGCCCGCTGGCCGGTTTAGGCTCTCAGTCGCCGCCATACCGCCGGTGACGGCTGGCGAACTCGGCTACCGCCTGCTGGTAATCAGCCGGGGTGAAGTCCGGCCAGAGAACCGGCGTCACATAGATCTCGGTATAAGCGGACTGCCAGAGCAAGTAGTTGGAGAGACGAAGCTCACCGCCGGTGCGGATGAGCAGCTCGGGATCCGGAATGCCCCTGGTAAACAGATGGCTCGAGATCAAGTCTTCATCGATATCTTCGGGATCGAGATCGCCTTCCCTGACCAGCCTGGCAATCTCTTTTGCGGCTTCGGTTATCTCCAGGCGGGCTCCATAATTGATCGCCACCTGCAAGTTGAGACCGGTGTTTTCCCTGGTCTTCGCCATGGACTCTTCCATGGAGCGCCGGAGCTTGCCGGGCATGCTCGATAGCTGGCCGATGAAACGAAGGCGGACACGATTCTCGGCGAGCTCGTCGAACTCGTCTTTGAGCACGTCGGTGAACAGGCTCATGAGGAAGCTGACTTCCTCCTCCGTCCGCTGCCAGTTCTCGCTGGAGAAAGCATAGACGGTGAGAAACTCGAGCCCGACCTCGCCGGCATGGCGAACCAGCCTCTTGAGACTCTTCACCCCTTCTTTATGACCGGAGGCTCTGGGCTTGCCGTGCTCCTGTGCCCAGCGGCGATTGCCATCCATGATAATGGCAACGTGCCGGGGCGACTTGTCGCCCTCTTCTTCCCGGCCGCGCCTGGCCGATCCGGAACTAAGCAATTTATTCATCGATTCACGTCATCGACTCGCGAGACCTGCGCGGCCATTGTACCCGGAAGCCGCCAAGCTGATAAGCTTCCCGGATAAGCTCTTGCCAAAAGATAACGATCTCTTAGTATCATACGAACCATGTTAATCACAGCCACCTACTACATTGACGGCGATATCACCGACCTGGACGTCGAGCGCCTGGCCGGAGACGGAATCAAAGGCCTGATTCTCGATCTGGACAGCACCTTGATGGCACCAAAAGCAGGGTCAATCACCGATGCCACATCGCAATGGCTGGACCAGGCCCGGTCCCGGTTCAAGATGATCATCCTCTCCAACAACAAGCGTCCCGATTATCTCGAAGCGGCCGAGAGCCTCCTGGGCATCGAGATAATCGGCCACGCCGCCAAGCCATTTCGCCGGGGATTCACCCGGGCTCTCGATCGCCTGGAGATGCCCGCCGATGCGGTGGCCGTGGTAGGCGACCGGGCCCTCACCGATATACTCGGAGGCAACCTGTCGAATATGCGAACGGTACTCGTCATGCCGCACAAGAGCATAGTCGAGTCGAGCTGGAAGACATGCCTTCGCAATCTGGAGAGATCGCTGATAAGGCGATAGAGAGCCGCTTTTCGCTTCTTTGAGGCACTTGCAATTAGATCATTCATCGGTTAGCTTGAGTGGGTATGACCGCTCGAGAAAAACCAATAAAAGCAAGATCGGCCTGCCTGCTGGCCACTCTGGTGGCATTGAGCCTCAGCGGAGGCCAGGCTCGGGCTTCGGGCAAGGCGATTGCCATGACCTCACCGGCCCTGCCCGACGGGCGAGGAAGTAGCGACAACCGGACCACTGACACGGACAGCCGGCGCGCCCGGGCAAGGGAGTTCTACAAGAGCGGACTGAACGCCCGGAAAGAGGGTGACAGGAACAGGGCCCTCATCGATCTTCTCAAAGCCACCAGAGAAGATCCGAAATTCGTCGACGCCTATTACGAGCAGGCGCTCCTCTTTCGGGATCAGAAATTTCACAAGCTGGCGATCTCCCGTCTCGAGCAGGCCCTCGCCATCGATCCTCGATATCAACCGGCCCGGATCCTGCTTGCCACCATCAAGCTCGAGCAGGGCAATGTCAGCGACGCCGCCGAGCTACTGGGAAAGACCCTGGGCATCGAGATAGCCAAAGAGAAGCCCGCTGAAGAAGTGCCATCGGTATCGGTGCTGCAAACGATTCATGAAGGGATCCCCCGGGAAGTCAGCACCGCCAGCAGTGCCCGGCAAGAGCAAAGACCGATTCCGGAGCCGATGCCGGCCCCGGAACCGGCTCCGGAACCTGCCAGCCCGGACCGCTTGCCTCCCGTAAAGAAGAAAGCGAAAAAGAGCACCCGACAGAAGATCAGGCAGGCCCTGGCCCGGCGTTACAACCGATTTCACAAGAAAGACAAACATGTGCACCGGCGCAAGCCCTGGATAGCGCGAATGTTCAAACTACCCGAGCCCTTCAAGCACGGCTTCTTCACAGGAGCGCCGTCCTCTGCGCCCCTGGAGGCCGAGAGCCAGGGCCTAGATCTCGCGCCTTCCTCGGTACCTATGGACGAGCTCAAAGCAGAGCCTCCGGTCCGGGAGGAGCCGAAAAAGGATGAGACGCCCGGAGCCGAGATAGCCACCACCGATAATACCGCCAAACTCGAGCTGCCTTTCTCCGTGGAAGACCTGCACAAAAATCTGGTGAGCTCAGACTGGCTCATGAGCTCACTGCCCCGGCGCGACGACAAGCCCAGATCCGTCTCGAGAGCGAAAGAGCCTGACGCGAAAGCGCCGATCAAGGCGAAACCGCCGGCCCCGCAGCCAGCCGAAGACGAATGGACGGTCAGGCTCCGCTATCTGAAAGAGCACGGCACAGGCAGCCTCAAAGAAGGCGAAGCCTTCATGTTTGCCGAAGACACCGGCGAAGCGGTTCTTTTTCTAGCCGGCGGCAAAAAGATAAGACGAGTGATTGCCCAGCCCCAGACCGAGGAAGAAATCGTCAAAGCCAGGCGACCGGATATCCTGGTTCCCAAAGAGCTCCTCTACGATCTCTCACTTCTGGGCAAAGTCGTAGACGACGAGCAGGCCGGGGCCGGCATTGCCGATTCCCTGCCGCCCGCAGGCCCGAGCACAGGCGAGCGGGAGCCACCGCGGTTCAGGATGGAGCGCCTCTACGAAGAGCCTAACGGTTTTGTCGACTGGCTAAAGGGCTTTATCCGGATGTGAGCCCGAGTCGAGATTGTCGAGAATCCAGCTATTGAAAGATTGCTTGTAATAGTCCATGAAATTGTGACCGCCCAGCTCGAAGATCTTGAGGGTTGATCCCGGTAGATTGCGATGGACTTTCTCCACATACATGCAGGGAGCCACCGGGTCGAAGCGGCCGGCAGCCAGGTGGATCGGACAGGTAGCGCTGATTCCGGTTTCGATCAGATCGAGACCGGCGAAATTCTCGACTATCTCATTGAGGCTGTGCGGATCCGTGCTGAGCAGGGTACGATGGCGCCAGGGAAGGCGAGGATGAATATATGAGTCTTTCATGGCATGAAACGGACCGTCCATGAAGATCCGGAAAAGACCCGGCACCACTTTGAATACCCGGGCGGGAAGAGCGGCGAGAAAAAGCTGCCTGGTGAGCTCGGGCTGATTGGTGGCAAGATTGAGGCTGATCAGAGCGCCCAGGGAATGACCGACGAAAACAGCCGGATAACGCAATCCGGATTCGGCCAGGGACTCGGCGACATCGGCCGTATGGACGTCCAGGCAGGTTTTCTCGTAGAGCTCGCCGGATTCGCCGTGACCGCGCAGGTCGGGCATATAGCAGCGATGCCCGGCAGTATTGAGGGCTTTCACCTGGTCGAGCCACATATCGGCGCTGGAGCCCGTGCCGTGGATAAGCACCACATCAGGCCTGTCGGAGGAAGTATCACCGGATTTCTTGACTGCCAGTCTCATAGCCTAATCATATTCACAACTGTGGATCGGAAACAGCCTCCAGAGTCTCAGCCGTGGTGGGCACACCGGCAAGAGCCAGAACGGTCCGGGAGATGGTATAGACGGCATCGGTGCGGTTGAGACTGTAGGCCTCGGGCAGCTCGAGCCTTTCCGGGCGCAGGTTGGAGACGATATCGACGATATCCCCGGCTCGGCGCAGAGGACTGGCCAGACCCTGCTCGCAGAGGAGCAGGGCCGTTCCCAGCTCCTGCGGCATGGGCTCGGTGATCATGTCTATAGCCATGGGCAGGCGCCGGGCCACGCACTCGAAGGAGGTGAGCCCCCCGGCTTTGGTGACCATGAGATCCACGGCGCTCATTAGGTCCGCCATCCGATCGTGGAAAGGCAGAACTGCCGTAGGCGTGGCGGAAAGCCGGGCTTCCCTTTTCATGCGCTCGTAGAGATCCCGATTATGACCGCAGAGGAAGATGACCTGCGCGTTCGTGCCGGCATTCGCCAGGGCATGGTATACGCCGGTCATATTGCCGCCGCCGGCCCAGCCGGCATTGATACAGACCGTCGGGCGGCCGGGATCGAGACCGAGGTGGGCTCTGAACTCCGCCGCGTCGCAGGTAGGAGGTTTGACGAAATCCGGGTGAACGGGCATTCCGGAGACCAGTATCCGGTCCGGGCTGACCCCCAGCTCGATTAGACGGTTGCGACCGAGCTCGTTGGGCACTACGGTGAGATCCACGTCCTTGCAAGCCCAGCCGCTCCAGAAGTCGCCGTTGGGGTCGGTGACCACGGTGATCATCCGGGTGGTCTTGTCTCGTCCCATATCCTTGAGCGCCCGGGAAAGATAGTGATTGCTCATGGGGTGTACCGAGACGATTACGTCGGCGTTGAGCTCTTCCAGCGCCCGGGTGACATAGGGCTTGGCGAGCTGGTAGCCGATCTCGGAATCATTGGGCTTGGTGGCTTCGATTAACCAGTAGTAATATTTCATCGCCTGCTGCGAATGACGCAGGAGGAAGTTGTAAAGCTCTACGAAGTGCCTGTTTATAGGATGGGACTTCTCGACAATGTTTTCCACTACTATTGAGGGCTTGATGACATCCGGCGAAAGGCCGGCGACCAGATCGCCCAGACCCTGGTTGATAGCTTCTACAGCGCTTCGGTGACCGCCGCCGGTGTCCGAAAAGAACAAGCAAATGGTTGGTTTACGCATCTATTTATCTCTGGGATAATCTCTTTTCTGGGATAACGTTAGCGACGGACTAAAAGGCCACACTTCTGCCAGATGACCTTAATGTATCAGATCCGCAAAAGCAAGGTTCTCGTGAGGCTTTTCGCCTTTACAAGTGCCGTCGCTATGTTTTCGAGCACTTTCTATATGCCCTGCGGGGCCGAACCGTCGCGCTTGACAACGGCTCATCAAAACAGCGCCGAAGATCTGGCATTTGTTTCTAAGACGTTCGACCATCTTCCCGCCAAGAAAGACCTGAAAATACAGCCCGATGACGTGGAGATCTACGAGCTCAACAGCGCTCCGCTCCGTGACCGCACCCCTTTCTTGCTGGTGCACGGGCTGAGGGGCGAGCAATATCCGTATTTCCGCTGGCAGAAAGTCATCGACCACCTGACCCGGAGCAGCGCTTTCAAATCCCGCTACAAGGTCTATTTCGCGCGTTATTCGACGAAAGAGCGCCTGGAAAAGACTGTTCCCAAGTTCAGGATGGCCCTTGATCGTCTCTACAAGGCTTCCAAGAAACGTCCGATTACGATGTTCGCCCTGAGCATGGGTGGCAATGTCGCCTACGAGTCCATGCTCGATCCCGATACCGCCGCCAAGGTCAATGTCCTCTTCGCCCTGGGCACACCCTTCCACGGATCGCCCCTTTTCAGCGAAGACTGGATGCAGTACAGCCTCTACAAGAAGCTTGCCTGGCCCTGGACCCGCATCGACCACGCTCTGGCGATCAGGCTTTATTTCAAACGCAATCAAAATCTGCTCGCCGACCTGAGCTGGGACGGCGTGGACAAGTCGGTGCCGGCGCCGGGCAAGTTCCGCTCGAAATTGCCCCTGGGTCCCAAAGGCGATCTCACCGAAGCGGACACCATCAACGAGCGCCTGGCTGAGATAAACGACAAGAGCAAGAACCTCAAGAAAAAGCTCATCGCCTACAGCGGCTATCTGCACAATCCTTATCTCGACAACGGCAAAGCCGCCCGCTTCATAGAATCGGCAGCTATGTATCCGGTCACCCTGGTATCGATGCGGCTGCCGGCCCACCTCGCCCGGGAGCATCCGGTCCTCGAGATGCTCAACCGGGACATCGCTTCTACCTATGTAAACGATGTCTGGCAGAAGAAAGCCCAGAAATCACCATTCATCTACGCTCTCAATGACGGAATCACGCCTGTTTCAAGCGCCCTTTTCCTTCCCCGTGAATTCCTCCTCGAGACTCCCATGGCGAACACCACCGACATCGAGAAAGTTAGAGGCAACACCGATGTGCGCCTGGCCCGGGTCTTCAAAAATATCGACCATCTCACTTATATAGATGGCTTCCGTCCTTTCGGCGCCTCCGAGAAGATCAGAGACGACCTCAATCCTTCCGAAGGCGAAAAGGAGATCTTCCAGTGGATGCTCGAAGACATCCTGAACACCAATGATGTAGCAGCCCATATAGCCGAGACCGAGGTCAAAGGCGAGAAAGTCAAAGTCTCCGACTGATTCGCCTTCCGGAGAGATATCATCGGTACTTTCCTTCATATTATTCCGCCTTCTTTCTTGACGGTAGACGGCAGTCGATCTACTATTCGGCAATCAAGAGGTTTTGGACCGTGCAGTTCTTTCTGAGCGCCAATAATAACGACAATAACGATAACAACCGCCCTCGCGGTCGTTATCTCATGCGCGCCATATAAAGAGCCCGGACTGAGAAGCAACGACCGCGACCAAGAGAGGTGGCGGTCATTTTGTTTTTGGAGGCAAAAATACAAATGAGAGAGAGAACCACGATCAAAGAAGCGCAAAGCCGAGGATTGCAGAAGATCCGGCTCTGCGGTCATGTAGCGGCCGTCCGTGCCCTGGGCAAGATAAGCTTTCTCAATCTCCGGGACGCCTCCGGCCAGATCCAGTGCGTGGCCGATTCGAAAGAGACCATCGAGGCCCTGGCCTCCATAAGCCCCGAGACCCCTGTGTCCATCACCGGCAAGCTCAAGCAGGGGCAGGGCGAATCGCTAGAAGTCCTGCTCGAGTCCATCGTGCCGCTCTCCGAGCCGGCGACATCCCTGCCGGTGGAAATCGCCAAGGACAAGAAAGTAGACAACCTTGCCCTCAAGACCCTTCTCGACTACCGCCCCATAACCCTGCGCAACCGCAAGGTGAAAGCCATATTCAAAATCGAGGCGGCGATCACCCGGGCGTTCCGCAGCTATCTAGGCAGCCAGGGCTTCACCGAGATCCACACTCCCAAGATCGTGGCAACCGGCACCGAAGGTGGTGCGCAACTCTTCGCCCTGGATTATTTCGGCAAGACCGCCTATCTCGCTCAGAGCCCCCAGTTCTACAAGCAGATGATGGTCGGCGTCTTCGAGCGGGTCTTCGAGACAGCCGCCGTATACCGCGCCGAAGAGCACGACACCACCAGGCACCTGAATGAATATATAAGCCTGGACTTCGAGATGGGCTTTATCGAATCCGAGCAGGATGTCATCGCCATGCAAGTCGGGCTCCTCAAGCATATCTTCGCCCATGTCGCCGAGACCTGCGAGGAAGAGCTGGCTATCTACGACGCCCGGGTGCCGGTCTTCGAAGAGATTCCCAGAATCGGAATCGAAGACGCCTGCCGGGTAATCGAGAAAGAATACGGCTGGCAGCCGGGAGAATCCTCGCACTATGACCTCGATCCGGAAGGCGAGCGTCTCATCTGCGAGCACTATCGAGAGAAAGAGGGCGTAGAGCTGGTCTATATCCTGCATTATCCCCTGGCCAACAGACCCTTTTACACCATGCCTCTCACCGCGCCGGAGAGCAACGGATCAAAAGGTCCAGAAGGCAAAAAGAGAAGCCGCAGCTTCGACTTGCTCTTCCGCGGTCTCGAGGTGACTACCGGCGGCCAGCGAATTCATCGAATCGAGGATCTGGAGGCGGCGATCTCCGGACGGGGACTGGATCCTGCCGACTTCGAGGGATACTTGCAATGCTTCCGCTATGGCATGCCGCCCCACGGCGGTCTGGCCATCGGTCTCGAGAGACTGGCCAAACAACTGCTCGGTCTCAAGAGCGTCAAGCAAGCCGCGCTCTTTCCCCGAGATCTGCACCGTCTCAGCCCCTGATCAGCGGTTTCTTCTTTTCCAGCCGGCGCAGCTCGAAGCGGCGCACGCCTTTGTCCACCTCGCCCATGGTCCCGGGCAGAGGCAGAAGGACCCTCGCCTCTCCCTTGAAGCCCCCGGTGATATCGCCGGTGCCATCGAGGGTAATGAGAGACTGCCCGCTCTTATCGACTATCCTGATAACGAGACGGTTGCCCTTGATGCTTCCTTCCAACTTGCCGCCGCCATGAAGCCCGCAATCGCTATAGCTATAGCCGGCGTTGCCCTCCAGCCGGTCGTCCTCTCTCAAGCTGAAACAGAGCTCTATGTCGGCCGGGCTCATTACCGGTCCGTTCGGACCGAGCCCGCTCTCGACGAGCACAGGCGGATCGAGCTTCAGGCAGTAGCAGATTCTGTCCGCCTTGCCCTGGGAAGCGGCTGGCAGCATGCTCGAGACAAGGGCGAGAAATACAAAGACGATAATCGGAGGCATGGCAGCAATCTCTCATGAATGAGACCGGCAGTATACAGGAAAAATCCTGGCATTCTATCAGGGTTTGAGCAGGTGCAGGAGAGCCAGTCTCTGTCTATCATCGAACACGGCTTGGAAAGTAGCACTTCAAGACGGAGAACGAAAATGAAGAAACCGACCAGGCACCAGGCCGAAAAGTTCCTGGGAATCGCCCTGTGCGCAGGCACTCTCGCCCTGGCCCTTTCAGCCACCGGCAAAGTCCCGGCACTTACCAGAAAAAACGCCGATTCGAAACCCCATAAGATCGAGCTCGATCTCGACCGGGCAAGCTCAATACCGATACCGACCCCGGCAAAAGACCTGACAGCCACCCGGTTCAAAGCCAAAAACGGCTGGCCCGGCTGGGTGGTTAAAATTCCCGGCAACCATCCGATCGCCACGCCGGCGGTCTATGAAGGCAAAATCTATGCCGGCGGCGGCTACGGCTCTCATGAGTTCTATTGTTTCGACGGTCTCACCGGTGCCATGCTCTGGAAATACCAGACCGACGATGACGGTCCCAGCGCAGCCGTGGTAGACAGCGGGTGCGCGGCTTTCAATACCGAGAGTTGCACGGTTTATGTGCTCGATGCGCGAACCGGCGCCCTCCTCTGGAAAGAGTGGCTGGGCGATCCTCTGATGAGCCAGCCTGCCATAGCCGATGGCAAACTCTTCATGGCTTACCCGGGCGGTCAGAGGGGAGGCAAACCCGGACACCGGATGCTCTGCGCCGATTTGAGAACCGGCAAGCATATCTGGGAGCAAGCGATTACCGCCGATGTGATTACTGCTCCCATCGTGGACGGAAAGAAAGTCTATTTCACCTGCATGGACGGCACCTCTTTCGCCCTCGAGAGCCCCACCGGCCGGATAGCCTGGAAAAAGAGCAACGGCGGCACCAGCGCCCCGGTTCTTGCCGGGGGCAAATTCGTGGTGGCGGAGAAAAGCATGAAAGAAGGCAAATCCCTTGAGGGTCTGCAACTCTATGACAAGAGCAGCGCCACACCGATAGCGGTGGCAGCCGCGCCGGTGGCTGCCGGGTCCGCGCCCTACTTGCAGGGCTCCTCGAATGGCACTGTCGGTCCCCAGGGAGTGAACACCGCCGGCACCTTTAAAAAACTCGACTCCGGCGTGGGCTTCGGGGGCGGCGCTCCGGCTGCGGCCCAGCTCGGCAAAGCCACAAGCCATATGGGAATCAGCTCGGTAGCAGGCGCCTGGGGTTATCAGGGCGCCAAGGCTTTCTCGAAAGGGAACAAGATCGTGAACGCCCAGGGTGTATCCATCAACTCGGTGGATGCAAAAACAGGCAAACTGAGATGGCGCGCCGAAGCGAAAAGCAAGATCATCACCGGTCAGACCCAGGTCTTCTCACCGCCTTCTCTGGGCAAGGAGAACATGTATCTTGTAAGCGGCGACGGGCACCTGGTCTCAATAGACATCGAGGAGGGCAAGACCAATTACTGCTACAAGCTCGACAAGCCGGTGAGCTTCCAGCCGGCGCTCTGGGCGGGCAATATCTACCTTGGCACCGCCAACGGTATGATCACCTGCCTCAAGACCAGCGACCCGGACACCGACGGCTGGACGGCCTGGGGAGGCAATGCCCGCCACAACAAGCAGAATTAGCGGCTGAGCACGCTCTCCAGACGATTGGCCACCCGGGCACCGTCGATATTGAGACCGTCGAAGATCCTGAGACTGAGCCCTTCATGCTCGCATGCCAGAGCATAGGCTATATGCTCCGGCTCGATGAAGCGAAAACCATAAGCCCGGCAGAGATCGAGAGCGATTCTCATTAGCCGGCTCACCGCAACACTGGGGAGCAGGGTCGGTGTCTTGCGCCCCTTGCCCCGGAGACGCGACTCACCGAGACATTCCCTCGCCAGGCATACGTCGACGCCTTCTTCCTCGAAAATCTTGCCTGCCTGTCCCGAATATCCCGAAAGTATACCGACAAAGAGGTGATCGATCCCGACATAGTCATCCCCCTGGTCCTGGGCTTCTTTCAAAGCGAAGTCGAGGAGGGTCTCGGTGCGTGGACCGAAAAATCGGAACAGGGGAGCCTCCTCTTTCTCCAGGGGCTTGAGGGCCGCAGCCAGGGAGGCACTGAAATCAGACATAGAAATCGTATCGGCAGCTTTGATCGCGTCGGGCATGAAACGCAATGTCCAGTCCAGGCACCACTGCATTCGGCGTCGCACCACTGCCGGTGTCAACCCGTGACGGGTCATGATATCGATAATCTTCGGATTCGATAGAGCCATGGCGATATGGTTGATATCCAGGGCACCACCGTGGTCCGCCGGAACGAAAGAGCAGGCGCGCTGAAATAAATCCCCCAGGTCGGGACTGAATTCCGGCTCTATCTCGCAAACACGAGGACCGGATAAAAGATCCAGCAGATCGGCGAAGATGAGATCCCCCCGATCGCCGTCGGTAAGTACATTCCTCTCTTTGGCGTCGAGAAGCAGAGACATCGCCACATGTACTTCGGTCACCAGAGCATGTCCCATGGCCCGGGCGTCTTCCCTGGCCGTATGAAGAGTGGATAGAAGCCTTCCGGTTACCGGCACGGCTATCAGAGAATCATTCGCTTCCGGGATTTCCTTTGCCTGAACAACCAGCTCCAGATCGCCTTCACCCAGCAGATAAGAGCGCAGACCATCAAGGGTAATATATTGCCGGTCGGCCACGACCGCTCTGGCATCCTCATCGAAAACCGAATACACGGAGGGCTTCGCAACCGGCGACTCTTGCCGGCTACCAACCCTGCTACTGATATCCAGCCCGGCAAGAGTAGCGCTGATGTTGCGACAGAATGACGCCGCGAGACAGTCGATGAGGATATTTCTGGCAGGATCCTTAGCAAAAGCTTTGTCGCTCATGAGAATCCAGACGACATGAAGATCCGCGAGAGCCTCCTGCCCCAGCGCCAGAGCCTGGCTCTGCGCCATCGCGAAGAGCCTTCTCACTTCCTTGCTCAGGGGTATATCGCTCTTCCCGCCCGGATTCTTGCCGGTCTTCATCCGGGACCGGACCTTATCCTGATCTATACCGGCATCGTTGAGAAGAGAATGCGCCTGGAACTGCTCGTGCCCGGCAAGGGCCAGGAGCACATGGCTGGTGCGCACCGTGGCAGCGCCCAGCCGGCGGGCTTCCGCCCGGGACATGGACTCCAGCAGAGAGAGGCTCGTCTTCTCGGTCACAGTTCCATCATATAACAGGATATATCCGGGCATCGGTCATCTGACGGATGCTCAAAATCGGTCATCTTACAGATGCCCGAAACCCTGTCAGTGCGTTAGATTGAAAGTATCGGGCATAGCCGGGGACCAGACAGGTTTTTCAGAAACAAAAGCGATACTGAGCCTGGTGCCACTCCGGTGGCACCAGGTTTCAGGGAAAAGAGATCAATTCAGAAGGAACAGCGATATGAGCGGCGCCGGTTCGCAACAAACAAATTTCTGGGTCAAGCAAAAGAAGGGCACGCTGGGTGACACCATGGCCAGCCGCACCCACACGAGAATACCAAGCCAGCCCCTGACTCCGCCTCCCGGCAATCGCCATCTCAAGCCTGCCGATGCCTCGGTCTCCCAGAACCGTCTGGACCAGCTCAAGCGCTCTTATGAATTCGTCAGCCTGGACACCCTGGTGGAGCGGCTCAATCGTATTTGCAACCCGAGCAACCAGAGGCTCGTGCCCAAGTTCAAGAACTTCGTCAAATCGCTGCGCGCCGACGGGGAGATAACCTGCGCCTTCAACCGGCTGCTATCACTGGGCTCGGTGGAGATTGCCGCTGCCGAGCCGGACTTCGTCAGGCTCGGCGCCAGTAGCACCGAGCTGCCTCTGGTCACCTGCTCCGAGCTGATCTTCGACAGGTTTACGAAATTCGACGTCACCCTGCAACAGCGCTCCCTGATTCTGGTCGACGTACGAGGCGTGCAGCTGAAAATCAGTGCCCTGGAGTTCGATTTCACCGCAACGGTTCAAAGACTCTCGCTCGATCTCGATGACGACAAGAATTGCACTCTCACCGTGCGGGCGGAGAATCCGCTTCTCTCCCTGAAGCCTACCCTGCCCCAGTACCTGACTTTCAGAGTCAGGCTGCCCTAGATCCGTAATTTTTCAACACGACAAGCAGCTTCGATCTCCCCTCGAGTGCTTGCCACGGGTATAGACCGGTTGAGCTCGCCTGCTCAGCCGGTTATGCCTTTCATAGAGCTCATTTTATCGGGCTCATTTAATCGAGCGCATCAGCTGGCGGGCTCTGGAGGCTGCCTCGGGCAGGTTGAGCCGCTCCATAGATTCGGCGTAATAGCGGAGCTTGGCAAGGCGCTCGGGGGTGGGCTCGTCCTTGATGAGCCTGGCTCTGTCGACAGCATTGGCCAGTGACTCTCTCATCTCATCGACACTGCGATGCATCTTCCGTCCGTGACCGGGAAGCATCCACTCGAAATCGAATTCGGCAAGACGCTCGGCGGAGGCGATGGCAGTCTCCCAGTCGTACCAGGTATAAAGAGGCGGCCATAGATTGAGACCGTCGAAATAGCGATTGCAGGTGAAGGCATCGCCGGAGAAAAGATACTTCCGGTCATATAAAAGCATCATATGACCCTCTGTATGACCTGGTTGAGGAATAACAGCAAAATCTTCCTCGAGGTTCCGGGCTTCGAGCCCCTCGATAACGACCTCAGCCCGAGGGCAGACCTCCAGCTCCAGCTCATGGACTATGCGCCGGGCTCCGAAGTGCTCGGCATACTTCGCCTGCTCGGCGGCATCGTCCCTGTGGGTCAGGAAAATATATTTGAGCCCGCCATTGCGCTCCAGAAAATCGACCACCCGTGGATTGAACTTTGGCGCATCGGTCATCCAGTTGCCGTCCGGATGAATGACCAGATAGCTGAATCCGCCGGCGGAGCGCGGTGAATTGAAGCCGCAGTAATAAACGTTTCGATCGATGAGAAGCGGAAAGTCCATGAGCACTTCCCTGGCATTGTTGGGCTCGTGGGTACCTATCGATCCGGTGGGGCAGCAGATCAGGGCTCGCATGGCCAGACGGCGCTCTTCTTTGTTCTGAGGCTGCTTCTTGACTCCGGCATGCTCCCCGAATTCGCCGAAAACCGAAGGAGCCAGGGCCCGGCAGGTATCGCAATTGATACAGCTGGTATCGACGAAAAAATTGCCTTCCACCGATCCAGGCACTATCTTGTTCTTGTCAGCCATTCTTTCCCGAACTGCCGGTAGACACGCCCATATTCTACCCGGTCTCGGCTGCTAGAATGCAATCCATGCCGGAGAGCTACCTTCCTACTTTACCCGAGCGCTATGAGATAACCGGACCCCTTGGCACAGGCGGTATGGGAACCGTGTTTCGCGCCTGGGACAGCATCCTTCAGAAAGAAGTAGCAATCAAGGTTCTGAACCTGACGAACAAAGAGAGCGTGTCGGTTCTTCGCTTTCAGAAGGAGCCGGGCAATCGCCCGCCTCCATCACGAGAATATCATCGAAGTCCTCGACTTCGCCTTCACGCAAAACGAAGAACCCTATATGGTGCTCGAATTCGTCGAGGCAGTCAGTCTTGCCAGGCTCCTGGACAAAAGACGCTTCCTTCCCGGCGCAGAGGCCATCGATATTTTCATAAAAATCTGCGCCGGTCTCGGTCATGCCCATAGCGCAGGGGTTATACACCGGGATCTCAAACCCGGCAATATTCTGCTTTCCGAAGAGCCGTCTCGGGAAAGAATGGTCAAGATAGTCGACTTCGGTCTGGCTCGCGAGGTGCGCCTCAGTCGGGATCAAGAACTGACTCGTACTGGCGTGATCATGGGAAGCCCGCTCTATATGAGCCCCGAGCAAGTCGAATCGAAAGATACCGACGAGCGCTCGGACATCTATTCCATGGGCTGCCTGATCTTCAAGACCCTCACCGGCGAGCCTGTTTTTTCAGGAGACAACCTGGTAAGCACGATGATGATGCACCTGAACGAAGCCCCGCGCACACTGCGCCAGGCGGCACCGGATCTCGATTCTGGCGACATCCTGGAGCCAATAGTAGCCAGGGCGCTGGCCAAGGATCCGGGCAGCCGTTATCAGAGCGTCGACGAGCTGAGGGCCGATCTGGAGCTTGCCGCCAGAGACAGCGAGATTGCCGGCCTCGATAGGCGGTCTGAGAAATCCGAGGAGATACAGCTTTCAATGGCTACGGTCCTGCCCCCGTCGAAAGCCGGACTGAGAACCCGGACGGCAGCAGTCATCGCCGCGGCGTTGCTCGCCCTTGCCGGGCTCTGCATGATCAATATCAAACCGGCGCCGGAGAGCAAGCCGTTGAAAGACCATCAGATGCAGGGGCTTCGATCGGGTGACGAGATACTCGGACATGTGGAAGGCAAATGGGAAGATCATTCCGATGGGAAATTCTGGGAGATCGTCTCACTCGGCGGCACCGCCAGGCAGATCAACGAGGCAGTGGAGAACTGCCCCGACACCGAAAGACTACTGCTTGGCAATCTCGACTCCGATACTCTTGTCTGCCTGGACAAACTTCCGGCAGGATTGAAGGTTCTATGCCTCCACCAGTGCATGTCCGGCGACCAGGCACTGGAAGCGATACCAGCCAGCGACACCCTCGAGACCCTGAGCCTGCGATCTTGCTATGGACTCGAAGCTGCCGGATTAAGGAGTCTGAGCCCGGAGCGGTTTCCGAACCTGAAAGAGCTGATAATCGCGAATTCCAGCGTCACGGACAAGGCCTTTCAAGCGGTCGGCTCAATCAAAGGGCTCAAGAAGATTGTCATTCATCGATGCGACAGCTTCGAAGGAAAGACCCTGGGAGCTCTGAAAGATTTCCGCGAACTCGACTATCTGGAGCTCTCGAACAACAGCAACCTGAAGGAAGCCAACCTGGCGCACCTGATCGGTTTGAAGATCAAGAACCTCAATCTTTACAAGTACACGGGGCTGACCGGCAAATCAATCCCCATCCTTGTCAAGATCAGACCGGGAGAGCTCCAGGTAATCGATACCAGTCTCGATGCCCCGAGCCTGAAAGCCCTGAGGAAGGCCCTTCCGACAGTGAACTGCCTGGAGAATTGATTCAGGGAAGCAGCCTGCTTTTTCTCTCGAGTAGATCCTTGCTCAAGATCGCCTGGATATTGCTTTTCATCTCTTCGGCTTCGCTGGCGCGCCCGGCCAGACGCAAGACCCGGGTAAAGTCAGCCATGCTCGCCGCTGCCAGAAGGCTCTGCTCCCCAGACGACTGCGCCACGCTCGCAAGAGCCCAGTAATAGATCTTGAGAGCAGTGTCCGTCTTGCCCTGGCTGAAGCTCATGAATGCGAGATCGCTGAGGCGCAGGGCGACCTCGAGATTCTGAGCCGCCAGGGGAATAGCCGGAAGCTTGCCGACATAAGAGGTGAAGGTCGCACCACTTTCGGTGCTTTCTCTGGAGATCAGCTCGAGGAGGAGCCTGGTCTCCTTTACCGGCCCGCTCTCGCCTGTATAAGCTCCTTCGTAGATCTTGAGAGCCCGCGCCAGAAGCGGTCTGGCCTCCTCGTAATTGCGCTGGCTCAAGTAAATCGAAGCAAGACCCGTCAGGTCCCGGGCGACGCTCGGGTGGTCCCTGCCCAGGGAGTTTATATCGGCGGCGATCATACGCTTGTAGAAATCGACTCTCTGCTGGTTGAGCTTCTCCAGGGCAGCCTTGTCGGGCGCTGGCTTATCCTGAGCAGGCTCGATGCCCCGGAGAGCCGGTTTGTCACCCGGCGAATCAGAACCATCAGCGGTGCCCAACCGCACTGTCACTTCTTTGCTCCAGCTGGAGGCAGGCACTCCTCTTTTCTTGCGGAGAAGCCCCACCTGATCCTTGAGCAGCTCTTTCTGAAAGCGCGAGCTCATAATTCGCGCGTCTCTATCGCTGCTTCGCACCAGATCGGTGTAGTCATCGAGAAGATCGAGAAGCCCCTTCTCATCTTTCAGCGAATCGAGCCCCATGCTGATCTCCAGGGCTTTGAAAAACTCCTGCTCGGCGAGGTCAGGCGCCTCCTCCTCCGATTTGACGCGCCCCAGCAGGTGGTGGCACCGTGCCGCGCCGGCGCTCTGCTCTCCCTCGTGCTCGACGGTCACGGAAAGAGCCAGCTGGTACAGCCGGTCCGCCTTATGCCAGTCGCCTTCGCCCTCATAGACCTGAGCGAGATTGACGACCGCCGGGACTGCCTCGATGCTCCGCTTGCCGTGCGCCTTTCTGAGGATCTTCAGGGCTTTCTTGTAGAGCGGAATCGATTCGGCCGTAATGTCCTGAGCATAGATGACATCAGCCAGACTGGTCAGGCAGAGCGCCTGATCGTCGGGACCGGCACCCTGGGCCCGGGAATTCTGGACGGCCAGGCGAAAACAATCCTCGGCCCTTTCGAGCTCCCTGGTCTTCAGATACCTGTTGCCCTCGGCGAGCTCATCGCGCCAGGACTCGACATTCAACGGAGCCCTGCCTTCGGCGCCCTGGACAAGAGCCATCACCACCAGTAACACCACAAGGGCTTTCGCGCAATCGGGCTTCATGGCTCTTTCTCCCAGGGAAGCTTACGCTGGATATCCAGGTGCCCATTCAGCCGGTAAGGCACGGGAAAGCCATTGTCCGGCTCTTTCACGAACGCGCCGTTCTGGAGCCTGTTGACACGATCGGGAACCCAGTCGTGCAACATTCCTGGAATCGGTCTTGTCAGTTCTTCGAAGGTCTTTCTCTCTTCTTCCTTTGCCCGGCACCGATGATCGCCATCGTCCAGGAACAAATACTTGATATCGTCGCGGCGGAGATCGTGCGCATCGGCCTCGTCGGGTCTCATAGTCACGTCTCGGTCACGGCCAACCTCGGCCCGGCTGCCATCGAGGTCCTTGAGATCATCTAAGCTCTTCTTCTTGAAGTCGGTGTCGATGAAATCGTCGGTCCATCGCTCGATCAAATCCCGGCGCCGGTCATCGGCGTCATCGTCGCCAGCTATTCTTCTCTCGACATCTCTCTTTTCTTCGGGACTCTGCCGCGTCGTCTCCCTCTTCATATCCACTTTCGACCTGTCGAAATCCCCGGCCTCGGCTCCAGCACCGGGGACGCAACAGACGAACATAAACACAGCCAGGGCAAACCGAAGCAAATTGCAGCTCCTATCAAGAACTCGATTTTACAACCTATACCGGTGTCGAGTAAAATTGAGGCGCTAGATCCGGTCTTTTCTGAGATGACCCGGATTTTACTATGACTCGTATAGTTTGAACTGAATCCGGCTTTTCGACCGGCCGGACCACGACAACGGTCCATGAAACTCTCCACCGCCACAAGATATCTGTTTACAGTGACGGCAGTCGCTGCTTTTCTGCAGATTCTGGCGATTGTCCCCGCCAGCGGTGCGGGCCGCGAAGTGCTGGTCTCCGATATACAGTTCGAGCCGATCACGCCGACCAAGGCAGTGACTCTCAAAGAAAGCGTCGGAATAGCGCTCCGGAACTACCCGACAATCCAGAGAAAATTCTTCAAGCTCAGGGCTGCCAAGGCCAATGTCACCCTGGCCCGAACCCAGTATCTGCCCAACCTCAACTTTGACATACAGGTGTCGGGCGTCACTCCTAACCGGATCGCATCCGTTGTCATGAACAATGTCTCAGGCTTCGACACCGTGCCGGTGGACTCCGGGCCGCCGGTAAGCAGCGCCACCCTCAAGCCCCTTGTGAACAACCTCCAGGGCATGAACCTCAACTGGCTGGTGGTCGACTGCGGGCTCAGAAAGGCCAACGACAGGTTCGCCCAGGCCGACGCTCGCACCGCCCGGGCCGACATACGCCTGACCAAGCTCGATGTCGCCTTCGCCGCCGCCGACGCCTATCTTCGCGCCGCTGCCGCCAAGCAAGTGATCGCAGCCAAGAGAGCCGCCCTCGAGCATATGGAAGCCGCCGAGCTCCGGGTCAAGACCCTGGTGGGAGAAGGACTGAGACCCGGCGTCGATGCTGCCGATCTCGACTACGAGGTCGCCCGGGCGAAAATCGATCTGATCAAAGCCGAGAAAGATTTTCGACTTTCTCTGGTCGACCTGGCCGAGAAGATGGGTATCGCCACCCGTGACATCGACATCATCTCGGACCCCCTGGTCACGAATCCAATAGAGCTCAATACGGGTGGTCCGGTCGATCTAAGCTCCCACCCCCTTGTCAGGATGAAACGTGCCGAGATAGACCGCTGGCGAGCCAAGCAAATCGTCCTGGACAAAGCTTATCGACCGCACTTGTGGCTGAACTCATCGCTCTGGGGGCGTGGCAGCACCGACGGTGTCAACCCCATACGACCGGTGGCAGGAGGTGTTCTTCCCCAGGTCTTCAACTACATGGTCGGCTTCTCGTATAGCTTCCCGGTCATGGAATACTTCCCTCTCAAAGCTCAAAAACGCATGGCTCACAGCAACGAGCTCGCCGCCCGGGCGGACTACAACCTGGCTATGCTCCTCCTGGAGAAAAAAGACGCCAGCAGCAGGATCATGCTCGAGCAGAGCCGCAAAATCGCCGAGCAGACGCCCAAACTGGTGGAGGCGGCCAGGGTGAAAGAGATCAAGGTTCTCAAGCGCTATAGCGTCGGGCTCACCAATGTGGTGTCTTTAGCGGCTGCCGAGCAGACCCTGGCGGAAGCCGAAGTCGAGAATGCCATAGCCCAGGTCGGAGTCTGGCGCTCGATCCTGGCCCTGGGTTATGCCCAGGGCGACCTCGATACTTTTTTCAAGCTTGTGGATATCGCCGCAGGGAACAGGAGCGGAAACTGACAATCTATGTGGATCGTAGCGGCAGCAATGAAAAGACCGATCACCGTGGTGGCGGCGGTCCTGGCTGTCGTCCTGGTGGCTGTCCTGGCTATCACCTCGATGAAAAGGGACATCTTCCCCGATCTCAAAGTCCCGGCCATTTATGTAATCCAGGGCTATGGCGGCATGTCGCCGGAGCAGATGGAAGGCTATATCACTTCCACCTATGAGCTCTTCTTCCTCTATGTTCCGGGCATCGAGCATATCGAGTCACGCTCTGTGCAGAACCTCACTCTCATCAAAGTCTTCTTCCAGCCCGGCACCGATATGGCCAGCGCCATGGCCGGTATCGTCGCCATGGCCAACCGCGCCACCAGCTTGATGCCCCACGGCACTTACAACCCCTTCGTCCTGCGTTTCGACGCAGGCAGTTTGCCGGTGGGACAGCTCGTCCTGAATTCTCGAACGAAGTCGGTGAAGGCCCTGGAGGATCTGGCCTACACCCGGATCCGGCCCATGCTGGCCACCGTCCCGGGTGCCGAGGCGCCGCCGCCTTTCGGGGGCAATATCCGCTCTATCGTCATCAATGTGGACGCCGACAAATTGAGGCGCTACAACATCTCCGGCGACGAGATCATCAAAGCCCTGGAAACCGGCAACCGTGTCCTCCCGGCAGGCAACGTCCGCACCGGGGACTATCTGCGCATCGCGCCGGTCAACTCGGATCTTCCCGACATCCACCAGCTCGATTACCTGCCGATAAGAACCGGCCACGGTCCCCAGATCTTCATCAAAGACATCGGCGAGGTCCAGGATTCCGCGGACATCCTCTGCGGCTACGCCATGTTCCAGGGTCACCGGACTGTTTATATCCCGGCAGTCAAAAGAGCAGACGCCTCCACGGTCTCGGTGGTGGACGCCCTGCGTGAGGCACTGCCCCGGATGCAGGCAGTGCTCCCGCCGGATGTGACAATCACCTACGAGTTCGACCAGTCCAAATATGTCCGGGAAGCCATCGAGAACGTCTTCCATGAAGGTCTCCTGGGCACCCTGCTTCCCGGCTTGATGATCCTGCTTTTCCTGCGAGATCTCCGGAGCACCCTCATCGTCGTCACCACTATTCCTCTTTCCCTGCTCTCGGCCATCGTCGGTCTATGGCTCTGCGGCCAGACCTTCAATATCCAGACTCTCTCGGGTCTGGCTCTTTCCATCGGCATTCTCGTCGACGAGGCCACGGTCTGTATCGAGAACATCCACAGCCACCTGGCAGCAGGAGCCGCGCTTGCCCGGGCGGTCTTCGATGCCTGCGTCGAGACCATGGTGCCGAGGCTCCTGGCGATGTTGTCGGTGGTGGCGGTCTTCATACCGTCCTTTTTCATGACCGGCATCACCCGGGAGCTCTTCATCCCGCTCTCGCTGGCTGTGGGTTTCGCCATGATCGCCTCCACCACCCTGGCATCCACCCTGGTGCCGATCATGGCTGTCTGGATCCTCAAGAAAGAGCACAAGGAGCCCGAAAAGGACTTCGTCGACGTGCTCAAAGAGAAGCTCGGCACCGCCCTGAAATTCCTCACTCCCTTGCGTGGGCTGGTCGTATTCATCTATCTGGGGCTGGCTGTCTCGTCGGTGATTTTCCTCTACGACAATATCGGCAAAGAGCTTTTCCCCGATCCCGGCAGCAAGCAGTTCCGGGTGCGGATAACCGCTCCCACGGGCATGCGGGTCGAAGCCCTGGAGCAGCGGGTGCTGCGCACCATCGAAGAGGTGAAAGACGAAGTCGGCGCCGAGAACGTCGAGAAAACCCTGGGCTATGCCGGGCAGCAGCCGCCCATGTTCCCGATCAGCTCCGCCTTTCTCTGGACCAGCGGCCCGCACCAGGCGGTGCTCGACGTTCAGCTCAAAGACGACGCCAGAATCGATATGTCCACTTTCAAAGACAAGCTCAGAGCCAGGCTCAAGAAAGCCGTCCCGGATACTCTCTATTCTTTCGAGCCCGGCGATCTGGTCAGCCAGATCATGAACCTCGGCTCCCCGACACCCATATCGGTGAATGTCACCGGCCACGACCTGGTGGCGGACAAGCTCTTCGCCGGCAAGATCCTGAGCCAGCTCAAGGAGATCGAGAAGCTTCGCGACCTGCAATGGGGACAGCCGCTCGATTATCCTGCCTGTAACATCAATATCGACCGGGAGCTGGCCGGACAGCTCGGGGTGACGCCCCTGGACGTCGGCATGTCCCTGCAGCCGGCTTATTTCTCCAGCCGTTTCGTCCATCTCAGCCTCTGGCGCGACAAGGACAGCGGCTTCTCCTACCAGGTCCAGGTGCAGGTCCCCCAGGACCAGATCCGCTCCAAGGAAGACATCGAGAAATTCCCCACCATGAAGAGCTCCCGCTCGATCCAGATGGCGGAGTACCAGTGGGACCTCGAGGACCCGGACATCAATCGCTTTTATCCCGGCAACCACACCAGGCACAGGCAACACCCCCTCATCCAGGACGTGGCCAAGGTCGAATATGGTGTCACCAATGGTGAGTTCGATCGCTATAACATGATGCGAATGGTCTCCCTGACAGCCAACCTCTCGGGCAACGATCTCGGTCGGGTCGGTGAATCCGTCAAGGAAGCGGTGCGCTCGGCGGGCCGCCCTCCCGACGGCGTATTCGTCGACGTGGCCGGACAGATTCCCCTGCTCGAAGACACATTCTTCCACCTGCTCACCGGGCTGCTCCTGGCGGTGGTGGTCATCACTCTCATGCTCCTCGCCTATTTCCAGGCGGCCAGGGTCGTGCTGATCGTCATGTCCACGAGCCCGGCGATATTTCTCGGGGTGCTCACCATGCTCACCGTCACAGGCACCACCCTCAATGTCCAGTCTTTCATGGGCGCCATCATGTCCACCGGGGTCGGTATCGCCAACGCCATCCTGCTGGTGGTCTTCGCCGAGCAGAGCCGCCGGGAGGGCATGAGCGCCAGAGAGGCAGCCATCCACGGAGCCCAGAGCCGTATGCGCCCGATCTTGATGACCTCCATCGCCATGGTGGCAGGAATGGTGCCGATGGCTCTCTCCGGCGGGCAGAGCGCCCCGCTGGGCCGAGCCGTTATTGGCGGTTTGACCATGTCCACTCTCTCGGTTCTCACAATACTCCCTCTGGTGTATATGATCGTCCAGGCCAATGCACCGGTTCAGTTCAAGTCGCTTCATCCGGAGGATCAGGGGCTCTAGGAATATGATGGAAGAATCAAATCAAGCATTCAGCAAACGAAATCTGCTATTCCTCGGGGTTGTCGTTCTGGTGGCGGGAGTTCTTTTCTATTTCCTGCTCGAGAAGCACAATCGGCCCCTGGTCACAGGAGAGAAAAAGTCGCAGGTCCTTGTTTCGGTGCCGATCGTGCCGGTGGTCAAAAAGACCCTTTTCCGGGAAGACCAGCTCCCCGGAGAGATAGACGCTTATCAGGACGTCCTCATCTATCCCAAAATACCCGGCTTCGTCAAGTGGCTGGGTGTCGACCGGGGCTCGGTGGTCAAAGAAGGCGAGCTCATGGTCAAGATGTACGCGCCTGAATACCTGGCACGTCGCCAGCACGCCACCGCCGACGTGGCAGCAGCCAGGGCCGAGATGGCGGCGGAGGAGTCGAGACTCGAGGACATGAAAGCCGAGCTCCAGAAAGCGAGAGCCACCCTGCTTGCCGATCAGTCCACTTACCAGCGCGTCTACACAGCCTCTCTCGTGCCCGGCGTGGTGGCGGACAACGATGTCGTGCAATGGGCCCAGACCGTGGAAGAGGACCGCCAGCGAATCAATGCGATCATGAAACGAGTGAACGCGAAGGACCACGAGGTATCCATGCGCCGCGAGGAAGTCGACGCCATGAGCAAAGCCTTCGAGGATTTCGCCGACTTCGCGTCTTATCTCGAGATAGTCGCTCCCTTCAACGGCTATGTCACCGAGAGGAAAATGCATGTGGGCAGTTTCGTCGGTCCCGATGGAACCGGCGCCTATCCGCCTATTTGCCGCCTCAAGCAACTCGATCTCTTGCGGATCATCGCCCCGGTTCCGGAAGAGCTGGTGGCAGGGGTGCTCATCGGCTCGAAAGTAGAATTCACAGTGAGCTCCTTTCCCGATCAACGCTTCACAGGCGAAGTAGCAAGGATAAGCAATAACCTCGATAAAGAGACCCGGACCATGCCGGTGGAGCTCAACTATCTCAATCCCGACTTCAAGATCCTGCCCGGCATGTTCTGCAAGATCTACTGGCCGAGCAGGCGCAAGAAAGAGAGCCTTTTCGTGCCGGTCTCCTCGGTGGTCTCGACCCCCCTCGACACTTTCGTCTGCAAGGTGGAAGGAGACCGCATCGAATGGGTGAGCGTCAAAAAAGGCGAGCTAATGGAAGATATGGTCGAGGTCTTCGGCAATATCCACGAAGGGGACACAGTGGCGAAGCAGGGAAGCGAAGAGCTCCAGAATCAGTCCCGGATAAAGCCTGTGGGTAGCCCGCCGGCGCCCAGTGTTCGCAACGATCTCTCCGACAGCAAGTGAGCCCGGTCAATAGAATGGGATTTGGCTTGCCCGAGCGCTACGATGTGCTGAAAGAGCTGGGCTCCGGAGCCATGGGACTGGTGCTTCTCGCCAGAGATACGAGGCTGGCCAAACAAGTCGCGATCAAGGTCCTGAGCGACGAGCGCAACAAGGAAGAGAACATCCGGCGCTTCCAGCAAGAAGCTCGTCTGGCCGGCCGCCTCAATCATACCAATCTCGTCCGCGTCCTGGACTTCGGCGTCAGCGAGAAAAACCACCCTTACCTGGTCATGGACTTCGTGGAAGGCGAGACCCTCAAGGATATGATCTCCCGGGAGCACAGGCTCTCTCCCGAGACCACCATGGAAATGCTCCTGCAGGTAGCCACCGGAATGAGCTATGCCCACAAGCAGAATCTCGTGCACCGTGATCTGAAACCCTCGAACATCATTGCCACCACCGATGATGCCGGTAAACGGACCTTCAAGGTCCTCGATTTCGGAATCGCCAGAACCATAGACGATGATCGGAGCATCACACGCACCCATGCCATTCTGGGAAGCCCGCTCTATATGAGCCCCGAGCAGGCGCGCTCCCAGACAGCCGATACCAGATCCGATATCTACAGCCTGGGCTGCATCGTCTACGAATGTCTCCAGGGAGAGCCGCCATTTTCCGGCGAGACCGTAATGGATACGCTATCCATGCATATCTCGAGCGAGGCGCCGGCACCAGAGGCTCCGCCTCCACTGGCGGAGCTGGTAGGGGAAATGCTCTCTAAAAGACCGGATGATCGACCTGCAAGCATGGACAAGATCATCGAGACGCTCCACAGGATTCAAGAGCGGATTCATGAGCAGATTCATGAGCAGGTCAAGGACCGGGCTCCGCAGGACCGGGAAGAAGCCCCGGAGGACGGCGCCAATAAAGCAGGAGGTAAATCCAGGGCTTTCGCTGTCATTCTCGCTACAGTCCTGCTGGTCGCCGGGCTCTGGGCTGGGAGCCTATTTGTCCGACCTGATTCAGTCAAGAAGATCCCACCTGCGCCCCGTGACCTGGACCCTTTGAAAGACATGCCGCCCCACCTGGCACGAAAAGACGTGGACCTGGATGAGCTGAAAGAAGAGCTTCGAAGACATCCGGATAGCGATAGAATGATTTTTCTGCAGACGGCAGAGCTCAACGACGAAATTTTCGAGATCCTGGCGGCTTCGGACCGCAGACAACTTGACCTGCGCACCGCACAATATGTCAACAATAAAAAGCTCAGCCAGCTCAAGAAACTCAATTCGATCTGTGTGACCCATAGCGACTTCAATGACCAGGGAGCCGTCTATATGGCAGAGCTCGAGAATCTGGCGATTATCGAAGCCGGGGGAAGCGAGATCACCGACCGTGGAGTCGCGCTCCTTGCCGGGCTGCCCAAGCTGGAGACCCTCGAGCTCGACAATACGGTCATAACCGATGGCGCTCTTGCTTCACTTTCCCGGAGCAAATCGCTGAAGAGGCTTCATCTTGACCGTACTGCCATATCTGACAGAGGCCTGTCTGATCTGAGCCGGATCAAATCCCTGGAATATCTGAAGGTCAAGGGTTGCCCCTGGGTTACCCCGCAGGGAATAGCCGGTCTGAGAGAGGCCCTCCCGGGCTGCACTGTAGTCCTGCGCTGAATCGAAAGCCTCAATGAATTCCCCAGCTCCGCTCCGCCTCTTCCACCAGGCGGCGGTTAGCAGGAGTATTCTCCACCAGGCGCCCGTTAAGCCCCCTGATCATCTCAGGCTCGCCGGTCACTTTCTTGCCAGAGCCACGATCGATGGACTCCTGATCGAACCGCTTGATCTTCCCGTATAGCTCCGGTGACAGCCTGGCCAGCTCGCGCCGGTCCTTGCCGTCGGCGCTCTCGCCCACACCGATACGAAAGAGTGTCAATCCTTCGGACTGGTGCTCGTACGGATAGGGGAAATAATCAGTGGCCGGTCTCACCAGAGCGCGTTTTTGCATGTCTTCCGACTCGAGAAGCCGCTTGCCGTCTTCAGGGCGCTTACCTGCTGTCCATCGCCACTTCTCGTCTTCGCTCCGGCGCCAGAGCCCGCCTTCTCGATCCTTGAGAAGAAAGGCGCCGTGCTTCTTGCTCCAGGTCCAGCCCAGATCCCCGGCCTCGGCCCGGGATGCCCTGGTGCTGCCCTTGCCTCCCCACTCATTATCGTGACCGAATCTCTGGCCCTGCTCGTGGTGGCTCAGCTCGTGCAAGAGAGTGCCCTCGAGTCCTTCGGCTCCGTGCAGCGTCTGTCTTGCCTTGGGCATGATCACCATCTCGCCGCCGGCATGGGCGACTTTGCCTTCGTTGTGCGAGCATCCCCCGGAGCATCCATGGCCGGGCCCCTTGCCGCTCTCGTTGCCGTAGTGCCCGTATAGCTCCTTGTCCTCATAGGTATCCGAGCGCACGAACCAGATCTTCATTCCCCTGTAGTTCTCGTGACTGGTCTTGTCCAGGACATCTCCCAGGACTTTCAGCTCGGCTTCGGTAGGCACCCCGGCCATATGCATCTCGGTCCTATTTTCCCGACCCTTCTCGCCGGGCTTGCCGAACTCGATCCCATACTGATCCGTCAGGTTTTTCTGCAGAGCCTGGATACGCTCGAGCTGCTCGGTCTTCTCCACCGTCTCGCCCCTGGCGGACTTGAATTTGAACTCACCATATTCGGCGAGGTTCACCGAGCCTGTGCGAGTCTCGCCGGTTCTGGAATTGGTCCAGTTGCGCCCGTCTCCGCGCCATTCGCCGCTTCGATCTCGAAATCCCGTAGGAACGCCTCTGGCGTCCCTGGTGACGCTCAGCTCGGCACCGTTTGCGGTGCGCATGGACCTGGTGGAGGTTCCATCCGGAGAGAAGGTGGACTTGACGCCATAGTCTTCATTGTCGAAGCTGTACCGGCCCCGGCTGTCGATACCGACTTCTCCGCGGCGCACAAGAAATGTCGGCTCGCCGGTTTTCCAGGTCTTGCCTCCGTCCTCGCTCTTCCACTGCCCCATATGGTCGCGAACGAAAGCAGGTCTGCCGCTCTCATCGCGCTTGATGGTCACATCCACCTTTTTGCCGGTTCCGGTGGCGTCGATGGTAGTGAGATCCGGCTTATTCCGGGAAATCTGATCCCTGACAAGAGTGAGATCGCCAAAGGGTGTCGGAACAATATCCTGCCGTCCTGACACCGAAGCCAGTTTCATGGTCTCCAGGGTCGACCGGGGAGAGGCGCCCAGAAGGCTCAGATCGGGAGCTCTTGCATGAGATCCGGCATCAGAAAAAGCAGGCGGCTCTGAAGCCGCGTCCGAATGCTTGCTCATTCCGGTCGACCTCAGGCGCGGGCATGGTAACGGAATTGAAGCTTAATCAATGAACGTGACCGGATCGTGACACAATTGCGTCAACCCGCTTCTCACCGGAGATTCGCAGCTTCCCAGCTCTCCAGATCCGCCAGCACCTCCAGGCGAAATCTTTCCCGGTCGCCTTTCACTCGTTTGAAGAGAGGCTTCATGGTGTCGTTGCCGGGAAGAAATCGCTCCCCCCAGAGAATCATCTCGATCAGTACCGGTAGAAGAGCCTTGCCCTTTTTTGTAAGGTAATACTGCTTGCGAGTCTTATTGGCCGGATGGAGCCGCTCCGCGACAATTCCTTCCGCCACCAGACGCCTGAGCCTGTCGGCAAGAATATTGGTAGCGATGCCTTCAGGGCTCTCGAGAAACTCCCGGTATTCGTGCTTGCCGAAAAACATCAGGTCCCGGACAACCAGAAGCGTCCATCTGTCCCCGAATACCTCCAGGGAATTGCTTATCACGCAGGGCGATCGACTGGCTTTCTTGACTTTCACAGGATCAATTCTAACAAATACTTGCATCTTGCAAGCAGGCAGTGATAACATAACACTTGCATTTTGCAAGCAAGGAGCAATCGCAATGAGCAAGACTCGAGCAGAACCACGCCTGGCACCGCCTGGAGCCGGACTGCCGGTCCATGAATGGCTGGTGGCCAGGTACTTCATCTTTCCCCGTCTATTCAAGACCACCAGCAAGGAGGAAGCCCTTTCCCGTTTTGCCGACCAGTCGGAGAAGATCCTTTCTATAGCCCGGAAACTGAGCCCGGAGGACCTGAGCAGGCGCCAGCTGGTGAAGCGCTTGCGGGGTATGGAGGATAGCTCCCGCTACTGGTCGGTGGCGATGGTCCTTGATCACCTCACCATAGTCGGGACCAATATAGAGATGGTGGTATCTTCCCTGAGCCAGGGAAAAACAATCGATCGCAAAGCTTCCATCAAAGATGTCAAACCCCGTAGCGAAATAGATCCCCTGGAGACAATCGAGAAATTCGAGAAGATGAGCGACCGTTTCGTAGCCAGTTTGAAAGACATCGATGTCGACGCCTTCCCGAATGTAAAATATTCGCACCCCTGGTTCGGTCCTCTAAATGCGCACCAGTGGCTTATTTTCGCAGCTCCCCATGAGGACATCCATCGCCGGCAAGCCCTGGCGATCATCCAGTGCAATAATCTCCTGAGAAACTTATGAAAGCAAGACGAGCAATAATTACAGTGGCACTTCTGGTAGTGGCGTCGCATACTGCCCGGGCCGATGAGTCATGGGAGAGCATCATGTCTTCGGGAGGCAGCGCCGCCAGCCAGGGCAAGCTCCAGGAAGCCGAAAAGCTCTTCGAACAAGCCCGGGCGAAGGCGGAAACCTTCGACACCCGAGATCCTCGCCTGGCTCAAAGCCTCGCCGGTCTGGCAAGCGTCTACAGCGAGCAGGGCAAGTTCGACAGGGCCCTGCCGCTCTTCGAAGAAGCCCTGGCCAGGGCACGTAAAGCAAGAGGACTCGACGATCTGATCGTCCAGACCATCCGCTCCGATATGGCCGGCATGTATGCCAGGCAAGGCCGTTTCGATCTGGCCGAGCCGCTCTTGAAGCAAGCCCTGGTGATCTTCAATCGAGTCCTGGACGAGAGCGATCCACGAGTAATGACCTGCACTGTCAACCTCGGCTCTTACTACCTGGAAAGCGGCGAGTATGAAAAAGCCAGGCCGCTGCTCGAGAAAGGCATCGCCATCTTCGAGAAGAATTACGGTCGAGCCGAGCCTATGCTTGCAACCTATTTGAGCCGCCTCGCCGAGCTCGATATGAAAACAAGCCGCTTCGAAGAGTCCGAAAAGCTCCTGCGGAGAGCCCTGATCATTGCGGAAAACGCCTATGGTCCCGACCATGCAGAGGTAGCCCGCTGTCTCGATTCTCTGGGCAATGCCTTTATGTTGCAGGCCATAGCCGAGAAAAGACTGCGCAAGCAGGAGCTCATCAGATTGCGCAGGGGAAGACCAACCCAGGTGGAGCTGATCAATACGAGAAATCTTCTCAGCGAGAAAGCCGAGCCGCTCTTTCTGAAAGCTCTTGCGATAAGAGAAAAGACACTCGGTCCCGAGCATCCCGACACCGCCCTCACCCTCAACAATCTCGGGGTGCTCTATCAGCAGGAGGAAGACTACGAAAAGGCAGCGACATATTTCGAGCGCTCCCTGAAAGCGGCGGAGCATGCCCGGGGTCCCGCCGATATCTCTCTGGCGCCCGGTCTCGCCAATCTCGCCGAGGTCTACAAAGAGCAACACCGCTTTGAAGAAGCCGAAAAAAACCTCAATCGCGCCATCTCGATCATCGAGAGAGCCCGGGGAGCAGATCACCCGGAGCTGGCGGCACCGCTTGCCAATCTCGGCATCCTGCTCGAGCAGGAAGGCAAGCTCGCCTATGCCCGGACCTATTTCAGACGGGCCCTCAAAATCGAAGAAACGTCCCTGGGCGGGGATCATCAGGACCTGATCCAGTACCTGCTCAATCTCGCCCGGGTCGAAAAGAAGCTCAATCGAGCCAGTAAAGCAGAGCCTCTCTACAAGCGCGCCCTGTCCATCAGCAAGAGCGAATTCGGAGAGAATCACCTGGAGGTAGCCGTCTGCCTGGAGGAATACGCCGCCTTCCTGAGCGCGGCTGGTCGCCCGGAGGACGCAAGAGCCCTGGGAAGGAGGGCGGCGGAAGTAAGGAGATTACAGGAAGGGTCCCCGTAAACAAGAGCCCGGGATGTGATATTTTTGTGCCCTGACGGTTATTGACGCTCTAACTTCGATTGGAATCTTGAAAAAGCTCCTACTGATCTCGGCTTTCCTTCTGGCATCCGGTGCTTTCCAGGCACAGGACCCGGGCACTGCCTCAGCAGCAGACGAGCCCGGAAAGCTCGACAGCGATCCCGTGGTAATCGATCTGGATACCGAGCTGAAACGCTCGGTCGAGAAGCTCAAGAACGCCGGCAAGGCGCCTCTTTACTTTCTTGCTTACCGGCTCTATGAAGGCACCTGGGACAATATCAGCGCCTCGGACGGCTGCCTGGACGATCGCGAGCCGCGCTCCGCCTGGCGCATGTCCTCGGTGGACCTGCGGGTAGGCAGCCCTCATTTCGACAACAGCCACTACCTTCGTGCCGACAAATCCAGCGCTCCGCCGGCCTTCGATCGCTCCAGCAAGCACGACTCGATCCTGCCCACCCACGGAGCCGGTCTGCCCCTGCGCCAGGCCTTCTGGCTGAAGACCAGCGACACGTTCAAAGACGCCCAGACTCGCTATCAGCCTGCTTGCCAGCAAAGATGTCCTGGCAGAGGAAGACGACAAGTCCGCCGATTTCTCGTTGCAGCCCAGACAGACCTATTATCGAAAAGAAACCGAGCAGAAAGTGGATAGACCAGCCTGGGAAGAGCGGATCAGGCGTCTCTCCCGGATCTTTCTCGAGCACCCGCGCATCCAGACCTCGGAAGTCTCTTTCGATGCGCGACCCACCACCCGGTATATGGTCACCAGCGAAGGCAGCCGCATAGTCGAGCACCAGCCCCTCTATCGCGTCTCGATCAAGGCTTCCTCGCTTTCCGATGACGGCATGAATCTCTGGCTCTGGGACAGCTTTGCCAGTCGAGATATCGATAAGCTCCCGGATGAGAGCGTACTTTCGGAAAGTATCAAAAGACTCGCCGACAAGGTCGACCAGCTTCGCGAAGCCGGTACGGCGGAGCCTTATGTCGGTCCGGCGATTCTCTCCGGTCGTGCTGCGGCGGTCTTTTTCCACGAGACTTTCGGTCATCGCATCGAGGCGATTCACGAGAAAAACGAGAGCGAAGGCAAGACTTTCTCGAAGAAGATCGGCACCCAGGTGATGCCGTCCTTTCTTACCGTCAGAGACGACCCTACCGCTACCGAAGCGCATGGCACCGAGCTTTCCGGTCACTATGTCTATGACGACGAAGGAGTCCGGGGTCAGCCTGTTACCCTGGCGAAAAACGGCAAGCTCACCGGTTTTCTGCTCGGCCGCATGCTTGTCCAGGGCTTCAACGAGAGCAACGGGCACGGGCGCTCGTCGCCGGGCTGGAACCCGATGGCCAGGCAGTCCAATCTGTTCGTCCATGCCGATGCCGAAGGCGGGCATCAAGTCGAGCCCGATGTCCTGCGCAAAATGCTAATCGAAGAGGCAAAAAGACAGAAGAAAGACTACGGGCTCTATTTCGACGAAGTGTCCGGCGGCTACACCTATACATCGAGAGGCTCCGAGCAAACCTATTCGATACTGCCCCTGGTGGTGTACAAAGTCTATGTGGACGGCCGTCCCGATGAGCTGATCAGAGGCGTCGATATAGTCGGGACGCCGCTCTCGGCCCTGGAGCATATCGTCGCGGCCGGGACGGACTATGCCGTCTTCAATGGTGTTTGCGGTCGAGAGTCCGGTCCGGTGCCGGTATCGGCGGTGGCACCGAGCCTGCTTATCGACTCGATCGAGATCAAGCGCACCGCCAAGACCTTCGAGAAGCCTCCGATTCTGCCGGCTCCCACCAGGCTGCTCCTGAAGCGAAGGAGAACGGCAAATGAAGCTTCTCGGCAATTTCCTTCTAGCCTCGTCCCTGCTTCTAGTCTCTGTCCTCCTTCTAGTCTCTGTCCTCCTTCTAGTCTCGATCCAGGGCAGTTCCGGAAATACCGGCGATCCTGTCTTGAACGCCATGGTCGACGAGATGCAGAGATCGAAAAGCGATCTTCGATTCGAGACCCACCCGGCTCCGTACTTCGCCGCCTATTTCATAAAAGAGGTAGACGAGGTCTCCATCACCTCCTGCCTGGGCTCGCCGGCTGACATCGAGCGCAGCAAGACCAGAACGGTATTGCCCGATATCCGCCTCGGCGACTACGATCTGGACAGCTCCAATCCAATACTCTCGAGACAGAACAGTGCCGACCAGATCGGGGTGGATGACGACTACACCGCCATTCGCCGGCGTCTCTGGCTGCACACGGACAGAGACTACAAATTCGCCGTCCGCACTCTGGAATGGAAGAAAGCATTTCTCGAGACCAATAATGTCCCGGACAGGCTCCCTGATTTGACCAGGGAAGAGCCCGTGGTGAAGATCAATGAGAAGCTCCCTCTTTCAGCAGACGAGAAAGCTCTGGCGAAAGAGGTGGAGAAACTCTCGAAAGTCTTCGCCTCTTTTCCCGACCTGCAGAAATCCAAAGTGACCATGGTTGTTCGCTCCAACACCATCTGGCACGTCAACAGCGAAGGCGGAAGAGTCAGGGACAGCGAGAAGAAGTGCTTCCTGAAATTCTACGGCACCGCCCAGGCTGAAGACGGCATGCCTATCGACGACTACCAGGTGATCTCGGCGAGAGCCCCGGGCGATCTCCCTCCCCTTGCCGAGAAGCTCGAGATTGCCGGTAAATTCGCTGAGGAGATAAGCGCTATCAGAAAGGCGAAGAAAGCCGAAGACTATTGCGGCCCTGTCCTTTTCAAAGGACAGGGCGCGGCCGAGTTTCTCGGGCAGATCCTCGCCCCCAATCTGGGCTTCGCCGAAGATTATATCGGTGACGAGAGCTTCCGCAATCCCTTGAAGAACACCCTCGGCCGGAAGCTCCTGCCCGACCATATGAGCCTCCACGACAATCCCGGTCTCGAGAGTTTCGCCGGACAGACCATAGTCGGTGGCTACCGCTTCGACGACGAGGGCATGCCCGGCCAGAAGATCACCCTGATCGAGAACGGTCGTCTGAAGGATTTCTGCCGCAGCCGCATCCCCACCCGTCACGCCCGCAAGAGCAACGGTCATTCAGTGGGCGGCCACGGTATCTGGAATGTCCTCGAGCTGACCAGCACCAGGCCTCTCAGCCCCGAAAGACTCCAGAAGAGAATGAAAGAAGTAGCCAAAGATGCCGGTCTCGATTACATACTGGTGATCGAAAAGCTGAACGACGACTATCAACTGCATGAATATCCGTCCACCGAGATGAAAAAGGCGTATTACTTCACCCTTCATACTCGCGCCAGCCCTCGGATCCCATCGTTGCCTACCGCCTCTATTTGAAAGACGGCCGCAAAGAGCTCTTGCGCGGGCTCGAGTTCAATTATGTTTCGCTTCGAACATTCCGGGATATCCAGGCCGTCGGCGACGACGCTGCGCCTTTCATCATCGAGCCCGACGGCAGGGCCAGGCATCTGATCACTCCCTCATATCTCATCGGCGAGCTCGATCTCAGACCGGTGAAGCCGGAGCACTCCACACTGCCGGTGGTGCCAAGCCCGGTCAAAGAGAGCTCCGAGTAAAACGCCTTCCCGGCTCCACTGCGGGCACGAAAGCATGAAGATATTCTCCAGTATAAGAGTCGGCGAGAAGGGACTACTTCTCGTCCTTCTGCCTCTGGCCTTCGAGCTGATTTTCGTGGGAGCGCTTTGCCAGAGGCTCGCTGAAACAGCAAACGATTTCGAGTCCCTGAAGCGTTCGCAGAGAACCCTCTATCAGCTCCACGACATGATGTACGGACTGTTCAGAGCAGGTGCGCTCCTGGGCAGACTGGACGCCATGCCTCGCGAAGATCGCCTGAAAGCGATCGCCGAGGTAAGAGCGAACTTCGACAAGCCTGGACATCTGGGCCAGATCGATCTTGCAGGAGATCCTGAATTCAAGGAGCTTTTCTCCGACGCCGAGACCTCTCGAGAGCTTTTTCTGAGAGTAATGAAGCAATTCGAGGAAAGGGCCTCTCGCGGTCAGGCGACCAGCTATACCAACAGGGACCGGGACCAGGTAATCATGTCTCTTTTCACCCTCAGCTCGTTGATGGACAGGATCAAAGCCAGCACCGAACGCCTGGAGAGCCGCGAGCCGGCGGAGCTAGAGAGAATGTTCGATGAGCTCGTTCGATTCTTGATCGCCGGTTTTCTTTCCAGTTGCGCGATCTCTTTCCTGGTCGCCTATGTCCTCTGCGTGGATATAGTCTCGAGACTCGGCGAAATAGCCAGAAACGCCCTCCTCATTGCCGCCGGAAAGCCTCTTCCCCCAGCGATCGCGGGCTCGGACGAAATCGCCGACCTGGACCGGCGCCTGCATGAGACCGGCGAGAGGCTCAGGGATTACCAGAGAAAAGAGCTTGCGGTTCTGGACAATACCGCCGCCATAGTCTGCCGCCTCGACCGGCAGTTGCGCTTTCTCTCGGCTGGCGCGCCCGCGGAGAGAAACTGGGGCTATGCGCCGGAGGACCTTCTGGGCCGGTCACTGATCACCATAGCCGTCGATGCCGCCGGCCTCAACAAGGATTTCGAAAGGTCGGATGAGTCACCGGGCAGAGAGATGCTCGTCCGCATCAGAACCCTTTCCGGAACAATCCGGGATACCTCATGGACGGTGATCTGGTCGGAGGAGACAGGCTCCTATGTCTGCGTGGTCCACGATATCACCGAGATTCGCAAGATGGAGAAGCTCAAGCAAGCCTTCTTCTCCATGGTCAGCCACGATCTTCGCACGCCCCTGTCCTCTATCAATGTGAACATCGCCAATATGACCACAGGCGCGCTCGGCGAAATTCCACCGTCGGCAAGAAAACTGATTCAGATCATCCAGGCCAGTCTCTCCTCCCTGACCTCCCTGGTGAATGACCTCCTCGACCTGGACAAAATCGAGGCAGGAAAGCTTGTCCTCGATCGCGAATGTCTCAGCCTCAAAGACGTATGCGAATCTAGCCTGGCCGCCCTCGAGGCCATGGCCGCCGAGGCCGGAGTCGAATTGACCGGACCACAGGGAGATGGGGCTGTGATGGCCGACGAGAAGCGGCTCTTCCAGGTAGTGAACAACCTGCTCTCCAATGCCATCAAGTTTTCTCCGGCGGGCAGCACCATCGCCGTCAAGATCGACAGAAAAGGCGAAAAACTGGAAGTGAGCATCACTGACAGCGGACCGGGTATCCCGAAAGAGCAGCAAGACATTCTCTTCGATCGATACAGTCAGGGATCGGCCACTACCGGTCTGTCAATCAAGGGGACCGGTCTCGGTCTGGCCATCGTCAAATCGATCATCCTGGCTCACGGCGGTGAAGTGGGTGTGGATAGCGAGCCGGGAAGGGGCTCGACTTTCTGGTTCCGGCTCGAGGAGTTTGTCGAATGAGAAGCAAGCTCGTCATTCTCGGCCTGAGCATAGTGGCTGTGCCTGCCCTCATACAGCTGGCGCTCCTGCTCGGAATGTCATCGCTGCTCTGGTCGATTCAGCAGGAGTCGCTTGCCGCACGCGAGTCCAGAGCAAAGATCAATCGACTCGACAATTGCATGATAAAAATTACCGAGTTCTTCTTCCTGCCTGTGGTTTCAGAAACGGAAAGCGCTCCGGGGAACAGGCGAAGCGACAACGAGATAATCGCGGAGATTGCCGCGGTGGAGAAAGAGGCGCGGGATCTGCTCGACGCAAACGAATACGAAGGCGCAGCCGCTGTGAAGGCCGAGAGAGTAAGAGCCATGCTCGATGAGTTCACATCGATAGGCGCCCACTCCCTCGAGCGAATCAGGAAAGGGCGCACCCATGAGGAGCGCAATCAGGTCATGGATATCCTCGGCCCTGCCGCCGATCGTTTCGCCAGAGAAGTAACCGGGCTGATCGAGATCGAGAAAGCGCAGCGACAACAGATCACCGAGCTCAAAAGCCACCATCGAGAGCAGGCGGAAATCTGGCTATTGAGCACCGCTATTCTGAGCCTGATCGCCTCAGGTGTCATGGCGGTCTTTTTCTCCGCCAGAATCAAGAAACCGATTCGAAGGATTTCGGACAATCTGCAAGCCCTGTCGAACAATGCCCCTCTTCAGCCGCCGCTTAAAACCAGCGACGAACTCGGCGCCCTGGATAGACTCATCCACTCAGTAGCCGACGAAATCAATCTTGCTATCGAGCGCGAGAGGAGCGCCGTAGAGAAGGCCGCCGATCTTATCTGCGTGCTGGACGAATCAGGCGGGATTGTCTCGGTAAATGGAATCTCCGAGCTCTTTCTCGGCTTGACCCCTGCCGAGCTGAAAGGGAGAAGGCTCAGCAGTCTGTGCCTTGCAGAGCAGATCCTGGAAGCGGACGAGCTTGTCAGAAATACGATTTCATCGAATCAGGCGAGAGCAGCGGATCTCACTCTCGAGCGAAGGGATGGCTCCACAGTCGATACCAGGTGGTCATGCCTCTGGTCGGACAGAGAGGAAGAGCTGTTCTGCGTGGCCAGAGACATAAGCAGGGAAAAGCAGCTTCAAAAGATGAAGATGGATTTTATGAGCATGATCAGTCACGACCTGCGCAGCCCCCTGACCTCGATGATCGGCGGTTTGACCATCCTGGCCAGCGGAATCAAGGGAGAGTTGCCTCCGGCTATGAAAGAAGAGGCGGAAGCCGCCATTGCCAGCGCTCAGAAGCTCGTGGCTTTCATCAACGATCTGCTCGATTATCAAAAGCTCGACGAGGGAAAAATGCCCCTTGAATTGAGCGATAACGAGATCGGATCAATGCTGGGAGAAGCGACCGAGATCGTCAGACCTCTCGCCACCGTTCGATCGATAGAGATAGAAGCGCCGGTAACCGGTACGGATCTAATACGCTGCGACCGCAACAAAATCGTTCAAGTGATCATCAATCTTCTCTCGAATGCGGTCAAATTCTCGCCTGAGGGCTCGAGCATCACGATCCGGGTATCCTCATCGCCCACCCTCATGAAGATTGCCATCGACAATCAGGGTGAGCCAATACCCGAAGATTATCGCTGTCGCATTTTCGAGCCGTTCGAGCAGACGCCGGCGAGCCGCCATCAGGGCACCGGTCTCGGTCTCGCCATTTGCAAGATGATCGTGGAGGCGCATGAGGGAGCTATCGGTCTGGAAGACCTGAAGAATGAGGATCGCAGCGGTCAGACCGGGACCCGGTTCTGGCTCGAGCTCAAGCGTCGATGATATAACCGCATTTGAGATCGGTGCGGATCAGATCGGCCCGGCCTATACGGGCTAGCTTCTGTCTCAATGTTCGCATACAAGTTCGCACTGTGTCATCCGAGCCTTCACTGTCGAGGGGCCAGACACTGTCCCTGATTTGAGCAGAAGAAAAGTGGCGGCTCTTGTGCCTCAGGAGAAATTCCAGAAGAGCTGCTTCCCTCTGGCTCAACCTGACCGACCGGCTGCCATTACTGACGGTGCGCGTCTCGATTTCCAGGCTGACGCCGTCCGCCTCCATGCCGGTGGAGATAAGATGCGCCGGTCTGCGCAAGAGGCTCCGGAGCCTGGCGCTCAACTCACGGACTTCGAAAGGCTTGGTCAGGTAATCGTCGGCACCGGCATCGAGGCCGGCTTCTTTGCTGTCGAGGTCGGATAGACCGGTGAGCATCAGGACCGGCGCCTTTCCACCACGGCTGCGATAGTGCCTGAGGACTTCGACACCGGTCATGTCGCCAAGGTGCCAGTCGAGAATGACGATCTCGAAGGAAAAGCCGTCCAGCATCTGCAGCGCATCGCCGCCGGTCTGAGCCGTCTCCACCACATATCCCTGGCAATTGAGATAGCGAGAGAGTCCTCTGACGAGCTCGGGGTCATCATCTGCAAGTAACAGCTTAGCCATGAGCCTCTATCGGAAAGGGAGCATCCTTATCTAGGTCTCCCCGGGGTTCCCGGATCCAGGTATTTCGGTCGCTTGATGGCATCCTGGGGAAGCACCCACGTCATGCCCGGCTGCCGACAAATCCAACTGTAATCGAGATACGGCAATGTGGCAATGTCAGAGTGGCAGACGCCCGGGATCGGCGGAAAATCGATAGTGGGAGGCAAAGCCTCCGGAGCGAGCCTGTCGGCAGAAGCGCTTCCCTGTCCGCCTCCCGACTTGTTCTTTCCCGCATTGCTCTCTCCCGACTCCTTCGGTCGGCACGACTCCCTGTATTGCTCTTCGAAGAGCGCTCCGGCATTGATCCGGCTTCCCTCTGCGGCATCCCTGCCGGCTCTGAAATTTTCCATTCTCATTCCTCCATGGAGATACTGAGACCCAACAAGACAGAAAGTGCTGCTACACCTTCGGCGGGGTCCTGAAACTCAGTCAGTCCTGCCGGAGCTATGCGGCCGGGTTCGGGCTCGTCCCGCACAAGAGGGGAAGTCTGTCGAACCCCTGCGTCATCATTTCTGACGGCCGGCTTGCTCTCATCCCCGACCAGCTCAAGCGGCTCCAATCCGGGCACAGTCCCGGGATCGGTCGATACGGCAGTGACAATCTCTCTCCAGACCGACATTTCGTCCTCGCTCCAGGCAAAATTCCCCGGGCCTTGCGGACCCGGCGAGACCGTCGATTCGAATGATTCCGGACGCCGCATTGCACACTACCTCGGTAAGCCAGCTTCGATTTCTCGAACACCGCGATACTAGATCGGCTTGCGTGCGAAATACGTGTGCTATCAGTGAATGTCCGAAAGGATTTTTCCGGCCCGGCTCTCGACTTCCAGGGCCCGGTCGTTTCGCCCTAGACGCCGGAGCACCTGAGCGTAATCTTTCAGGCAGGCGGCAAGAAGCGGATTGTTCTCGCCGGCGGCGCGCTCGGTACTGGCCACGGCCCACTCGTAGAAAGTGCGTGACTGCTCGAGCTGTCCCTGATGATAATAGAGATAAGCAAGCTCGTTGAGAATCCGGGCTGTGTCCATACTGTCGGGCCCCAGAGATTTCTGAGCCTGGGCCAGGGCATCGCGATAAAGACCGGCAGCCCTGTCGCCATTGCCCAGGTGGAACTCGCAGGAGGCGAGCATTGCCCGGGCATTGATGGTGAGCAGGTTGCCGTCCCCGTATGCATCGTGATAGACGGCGAGCGCCCTCTCGATAAGCGGTCTGGCCTCGTTATACCGGCCTTTCGTGATATAGAGCTGCCCCAGAGCGGCAAGATCGTTCCCCACCGAAGGATGGTGCGGCCCCAGAGCATCTATATCTATGGCGATTTTTCGCTTGTACTGCTCTTCCCCGGCCGCGAATCGGTCCTGCTTGATTACCGCTTCGTTCACCACCCGGTAGGCAGGAGCCAGAGACTGGTCGGAGGCGGGCATCCGGATACCGCGCAGGCGCACCTGCTCGTTCTCGTCGGTCTGCTGCTCGTGCTTCGCCTGAAGCTCGAAACGGCTCTGCTTCTGCCATTCGGAGGACCGGATCGGAGGACGAAGCGTCACTCTGGCGGTATCATCGACGGTGTCTTTCGAAGACTGATCGAGGATGTCCCTGTCGAAGTCCTTGATAAGATCGTTATTGGAATCGTCCGTTCCTTTGAGAAGATCGCCGTAGTCATGCTGGACTTTCTGAAGTTGCCTGGCGGCATCGAGGTTCGGGTCCCCGGATAAAATAGTCATCGCTCTCTTGTAGTGATTGAGAGCCTCCTCTCTATTGCCCAGCTTGCCATGGGCATGACCGAGCCCGGCCAGGGCGCCGGCAGCCTCGGGGCTGTAGGGTCCGTAACTCTTCTCTGTTATTTTCAAAGCTTGATTGTAATAGCTCATGGCCCGGGCATGATCGCCGGCGGATTCTTCTATGGAGCCGAGGTTCATGAGCACAGGCGATAGCCTGGGGCTCCCGGAGCCATATTTGTTGGTCCGCCGTAGAAGCACTTTGCGAGCCAGGGCTCTGGCCTCTCCCGGATGCTCGGTAAGAGCCAGGGCAGATGCCAGTTTGAGCATGCACTTATCAATGTCCTCCTGGCTTCCGCCCTGCTTCCTCACAAGAACGAGAGCCTGCCTGAAGCTCGCCACAGCACGCTCGGGCACCTCGGATTGCATATCTTTCTCGCCTGTAGCAAGGCTGTCTTTCCATGAGGAAGCAGCCTCCGCTTGCGGCATGGCGCAGAGCCCGGCAAAAATGACACAGGCAAGAGCAATTCCACGTTTTCGGCTTTTCGACTCGACTCGCTTTTCAGACATGAAACTGATTGTACCCTGTAGCGCTCATCCGGGGGACCAGCATCTCATTTTTCGGGCTGATTTCGAAAAATCGCAATATTGCGATTTCCAGCAAACCTGCTGGAACTGGATACATGTTGCCATACTGGAGTCCTTCCCGCCTTGCTAGAACCGCTTGGGTGCCGTCTTCTTGAGCATGGCATCCACCCACATTCGTGTGCGCGGGAAGGCTTCCCTGATTTTCGGTCCGTTCGGAGTACTGGCCCCCATGAGAAGCAGAGCGACCTCTCCGAAAGTCTCCATGGGTCCGGCATCACCTGCGTGGGTATAGAGCTTGAGATCCTCCGCCAGATCCGGATTCATGGCTTCCACATCTTGCTTGAACATCCTGCGAAAGCCCGGGTCTTTCGAGGCGCCCTCCAGACAGTAATCGAGAGCATGGGCGCATTGCATGCGGGTGGCGAGCCTGATATCGCTATCGGTGCGAATACCGCCGACATGCCTGGAGCCCGGCTCCTCCAGGGCTCTCTCGTAGACGAACATTTTGGACTCGTAGGTGCGACCGGGCTCATTGCAGACCAGGTGACCGTCAGCCGGATGCCTGAGATCCAGTATGTCCGGGAACTGATCAAGTGGATTCGTGGCAACGAAGACCCTCGCTCCTGCCTGGTCGAGAATTCGATAAATATGAACCGGCAGCTCTTCGATAGTCTTGCGCACGACATTAACCGTGTTGCGGCTCACGGAGGGGTGCCCGAAGCGTGGCGCCACAACCGTTATTCGATCCTTGAGCTCTTTCGGCTTCTCTTCCCGGGCGGCCGGAGAGTCACCGGTCCTGGCAGTCTTGCTCCGATCGAACTGGCCGAGCCCGGCAAGATGCTTTTCGGCAGCCTCGGCTTCCCGGCTTCCGGGACTGGACTTGATGAGCTCGCGATAAGCACTGACAGCGGCTTCGATATCACCACCGGCATAGAGACTGTGACCGAGATAGAGCCTCACAATCGGTCTCCTGTCCCCGGCATCCGCCGCACTCTTGAACCGCGCTGCCGCGGCTTTGAAATCCTTTGTCCGGTAGGCGGAGAGACCTTCGTCATAGTCGCTCCGGCAAAGGCCTGCCTCCATGCCGAGGCTCGTGATCGAAAGGACCAGCAAAAGGGCTCCACTTGTCGTGATGATTCTCAATGGTCGCCTCCGGGCATGATAGATATGCCCTTCCAGGCTCCACTTTATCCGTTTTATACATGCCGGATTCATTCATGATCAAGCATCGCCTGCTCGTCGCCCTCGCCACTTCGATAATCGTCGCCATGCAGCAAGCGAGCGCTTCCGGGGGCGATATCGCTGACTTTTACGCATCATATAAAAGAGGCGATTACAGCCAGGCAGTCTCGATAGGGGAGAATCTACTGGGTAAAGACCAGAAAGATCTCAAACTGCGCTATTACCTGGCCGACAGTTATGTCAAGCTGGGCAAAAGAGAGGCAGCCCTGGGGCACTATCGATACTGCGCTTCTCAGAACAAGTCGGTCATCGGAAATTTTGCCGCCGAGGCGATTCGCCGGCTTCAAGCAGACGATCCCGAGATTACCGATCAGGCTGAATTCGAGAAAAGGCTGGGGGAAAAGACCAGGAGCGCGCGTGAACGCCTCCTCGAGCAGGCGGAAGTAGAGAAGAAGAGAGCGCCGAGAACTTCGACCGCAAGATGAAAGCAATCACCGCCAACAAGGGACTCTCTCCGGATGAGCAGGAGCGCCGCATGAAGCAAGCTTACAGCGAGCTCGATAGGCAAGAGGAGGAAATCACCGGTCGCTATCAAAAACAGGCGATGCGCTTCTCGCTCGCCAGGACAGGCTTCTCAAGCAAACCGCCGGCACCGGCTCGACCCGGGTGGTACCGAAAAGCAGCAGCATGAATGTGCAGAGCTTCGAGAATCTCGGCGACGAGTCCGACGCCTCCGAGATTCCCCTGGAGCGCCCTCTGGACGCCAGACCCCTCGAGCTGAAAAAGAACTCGCTGAAAAAGAACTCGCCGCAGAGGAAAATGCCCAGGTGATCTCTGTTTCCGCCCGGAGCATGATATTGGGAAAGAAATTGGGACTGCTCTTGGGCCTGGTCTTGTGCCTGGTCTTGTGCCTGCTCTTGTGCCAGACTCGGGGCATAGCACAGCCTGCCGGCGCTAAGAGCCCGGTGAAGCTATTCGGCAAAGTCGATGTCCTGGCTACATACTGCGCCGGCAGCGGCATTACCCTGGAGAGCATCCAGTTGCCCGCCCGAATCATGAAAGTCCGTCCGGGCTCCCCGGCTTTTCATGCCGGTGTCGCCGAAGGAGACCAGGTGCTCTCCGGTTCGATAGAAGGAAACAGGCTCGAGCTCAAGATCAGCCGAGAAGGGAGGGAATATCTGGTCAAGCTGCGAGCCCGGGCTGATCGGCTGCCACGAAAAGACCTGGGCGTCTCTCGAAGCGACCTGACAAACTGGAAAGTAGTCGTCCTGGCAGATCGCTCCGGGTCAATGACCCGGGACCTCGGCACCAGCGGAATATCGCGCTGGCGCTGGGTGAGCGATCAGATCGAGAGCCTCGCCCGGGAGCTCGAGAAAGCTTCCGGCGAGCATCTGGATCTCGGTCTATTCAATCAGAGCTACAGGTATTACCGGAATCTCTCGGCCGACCAGCTTACCGATACCATAAGCAGTACCGTCGCCACCGGCGAGTCGGAGCTCGCCCCTCTTCTCAAAGACGCACTGGACAGCTATTTCAAAGGCGAGGACCGGCGTCCCCTGCTGCTTGCCATCATCACCGACGGCAAGACCGCAGGCAAGGACACAGTCCGCGCCATCGTCCGGGATGCCGCAGCGAAAGCCGATCGAAGCCGGCTGCGCCTGGTCTTTTTCCAGACCGGCTATAGCGAAGAGGGAGCGCGATTCATGGACACCCTCAATGACCGGGAGAAATCAGTGGTCAGGACAGTGCTTTTCGAGACTCTCGGGGACAGCGGACTTCTCGGCGGCCTCAGAAAAGCTCTCGATTAAGAAAAGGGTTTCCAAGAAGATATCATATACAGACTATATACGCCCCAGAAGGAGGTGCTCCATGTCCGTCAAGAGCAAAACCCGTCTTTCCACGCTTTCTTATGTGATCCTCTATGTCAAGGATACCGCCAGAGCTCTCGAATTCTACAGAGACAAGCTGGGCATGGAAGTCAAACTCGAGGACGGCGGCTGGATCGAGCTCGAGACCGGCTCGGCGACCCTGGCTCTGCACGCCACCGATGAAACGATCATGGAAAAGAACTCCTCCACTCCCATCGTGGTTTTCAACGTAGACAACATCAAAGAGTCCTACGAAGAGCTCAAGAAACTGGGAGTCAAGTTCGACAAAGAGCCGCATGAGGTCTGCTCCACCCCCGACTTTACCGGACTCTCCGCCGATTTCGAGGATCTCGACGGCAACCGCCTGAGCATCTATGGAATGATCCCCAGGAAATAAGTCTTCCCACCATCTCAAACAGGAAAGGCGCCACCCTCTAGAGTGGCGCCTTTCCTCATGCTTGCCTCAGCCGGCTCTTCTCAGTTGTTTTTGCTTGCCGAGAGAGCAGCGGGATGACGGACATCGACACTGTCGTCGAGATCGAAGTGAGTGAAGGCCTTGAACTCGGCGAGCCGGTCGCTGATATCTTGAGGACCGAGGTGGCGAAGGCGATCGCAACTGAATTCCTCGACATTGAAAGAGGCCATGATCGAACCATATATGATGCCGCGACGAATCGCCATGGAATCATCGAGATTGTCGGCTTGAGCGATATAGCCCATGAAGCCGCCGGCGAAGCTATCACCGGCTCCGGTGGGATCGAAAACGCCTTCCAGAGGATAAGCCGGAGTCGCGAAGAAAGAATCGCGAGTGAAGCAGGCTGCGCCGTACTCGCCTCTCTTGATCAGGACCATCCGGGGACCGAGGTCGAGGATCTGGCGAGCGGCCTTGATCAGATTCGGCTCCTGAACCAGTTGCCTGGCTTCGGCATCATTGATGATCAGGGCGTCCACAACACCAATTGTTTTGATCAGCTCCTCCTTCTCGGTCTCAATCCAGAAATTCATCGTATCCATAGCGACGAAACGAGCGTTGCTCTGCTCTCGCACTTCCCTCTGAAGAGTCGGCTGGATGTTGCCGAGGAAGAGATAAGGCGCCTTGCGGGCCTCCTCTGAGAGGGTCGGCTTGAAATCGGCGAAAACATTGAGTTGAGTGTCGAGGGTGTGGGCTGTGTTGAGATCGAATCCATATTCGCCAGCCAGAAGAACGTCCTGCCGCCGGGGACCCTCTTCAGGTCCCGGGTCTCGATCTTGCGCTCGTGGAAGACAGCCTCGTCCTCGGCGGTGAAATCATCGCCGATAACCGCCACGACTGCAACGTCGGTGAAAAAGGACGCCGCCACCGAGAAGTGCGTAGCCGAGCCGCCCAGGCTTCTTTCCCTGGCCCCGAAAGGAGTCTTCACCGAATCGATGGCCACCGAGCCTACTGCCAACACCGAGCTCATTGTTCTTATCTCGCCTCCACTGGTCACTTTTAGCCGCTTTCCTTGCGCGCATTAAAGACTAGCATCTTTCCCGTTATTCTTAATAACTCGCGTCTAATCGAGGCTCAGTTGAACTCGAGCTTGAGCTGAACAGTCTCCCCCTGGGTGAGGTCCGGGTTTTTACCGAGGGTATCACGCCGGGTCTCTTCTGGCTCCCGTCCTTCCTTGCCTGAGGCGAATTTCGAGCCATCGAGGAGAATCGTCCGGCCCAGCCTGGCGAAATAGATTGCCGGTGTGAAGCTGATTCCGGTCAGTCCGTAAAGATCGTTAGCGTAGGAACCGAGCTGCCCCCGGTGCCGGTTGACATGAGCAACCACTTCGGAATCGGTGAGCACACGATCGGTCTTGAAGTCGATGACGTACCAGCGCCCCTCGAAATCCTGAAGGAGGAGGTCCGGGCCGTTTGCTCGCCATCCCCCGCCGAGAAGCATATAGGGGATCTCGTGGAACTTGCGGCGAGCACGCAGAACCACCCAGCGCAGATCGCTCTGGAGATAGATCGAAAGCAACTCCCGCCCGTCCTCCACCAGGGCTTTGAGCTTCACCGGATGCGATACCACGAAGCCGCCGCTCAATCTGCTGTCGAAGGCGAGGTCCTCGAGAAACTCCAGGGACGCCTTATCCATCGATACAGGCAGATTCTCCATTATGGCGTGGAAGTAAGTACCCAGAACGGTGGGATCGATAAGCGGAGCCTCCTCGAGTTCCGCTTCCGTCGGAGTGATACGCATGAGTCCGGAGCCGTCTGGCTTGATCTCTCGATCGTTCGAAGCTAGGACATCGAGCAGGAGAGGATCGAGAGTCGCCTTATCGAGAATCCCGGCTGGCGCACTTTCGAAGCAGCCGGGAAGGCTCAGGGAATCTTTCGTTTTGAGACTGACTCTGAAAGTGCTCTCGGTAAGACTGCCATTTGTATCGCCTGTAATTCTGCGCCGTTCCCCAGCCCTTCCGGCACCGCCGAAATTCGTGCCGGATCGAGATCCAGGGCTTCCAGAAGCCAGGTACGGAAAGACTCGCGATCGGAGCTGTCCCGATCGATGAAAAGACCAAGATACTCCCGGCCCTGGTGGCAGCCACATAGAGCAAGCGCCGGCGCTCCGCCACCTCCATCTCCTGGTCCAGGCGGCTGGCATAGCGGTGCCAGGCGGGCACTTCATCCTCGTCGACCCGCCTGGTATTGAGGGCAAGCCCATAGGACGGATGGAAGATAAGCGCCTGGCTGGGCTTGCGGAGCATACCAGCGAGTGAAGGAAGGGCCACCGCAGGAAACTCGAGGCCCTTGGAGGCGTGAATGGTCATCAGCTTCACCGAGTCGCTGCTGCCCAGCGGAGCGTCGGACTGCTTGATACCGTACTCACGCATGAGGGTGAGACGCCGGGCGAAATCGAGACAGGTGAGATTCTCTTCCTCCCGGGCGATGGACACGAGCTTGAAGAGATTCCTCGCCCTCTGGACCCCGCCGGGAAGACCCATTAGCACCAGCTCGTAGCTGGTCCGCTCGAGAATGTTCATGACAAGCTCGCTCACCGGCAGGCGGCGGCTGTCCTCGAGCATGTGCCTCAGCGAGGCGGTAGCTTTTCTGAGGCTCTGATAGCCAGGCCGATTGCGGAGCTCGCTGGTTTGCAGAATCTCGAAAAGATCGCCCGTGCCGGCCAGGGTGACCAGCTCGTGGATGATATCGTCGCTTATGGCAAACAGCGGCGAGCGCAGAGCGCCCAGGAGACTGTGGGAATCCAGAGGGTTGCCGAGGAAATAGAGGAGATTCTCGAGATCGATGATCTCCTGCCTGCCTAGAAAGCCCCTTCCGGCAAATGTGGTGAAAGGAATGCCCCGATCGGCGAGCCCCTTTTCGATAGCCTCGAAGTCGCTATTTCTCGAGACAAGAACGGCGAAGTCGGCATATGTGAGCGTTCTCTGCGGATTGCCACCGGCATCGAGGATGGGTGCACCGCATGCGATCTTCTCCCTGATCCAGTCCGCCACCGCAAGACCCTCGAGCAGGGCGGCTTCTCTGGAATCCCTGCGGTCATCCTCGTCGAGAGTCTCGAAAAAGACGACATCGATATTGTCTTCAGCCGTCTCCGCCCCTGCCTGACGGCTCGCCTGCAGAGCCTCGAATCGCGCACCGTATTCGATATCGGCATCCGGCATCAGCCGGCTGAAGACCACATTGACGAAATCGACGATAGCCGGGTGCGATCGAAAAGAGACATTGAGCTTTTGACAGAGCTTCTCGCCGAACACAATCCTTGTCGAATTCTCGGCGGCATCCTCTTCACCGGAGAGAAAACTGCGCCATGAATTGAAAGTCGAGACATCGGCGCCTTGAAATTTGTAAATCGATTGTTTGTCGTCGCCGATGAAAAAGAGCCTGGTGCTCGGTCCGGCGAGACTGCTTACAAGAGCCGCCTGGATACTGTTGGTGTCCTGGAACTCGTCGATCAAAATAGCATGGAGCCTGTCTCGATAGTGCTCCCTGGCCGGAGAGCCTTCCCTGGTGAGAAGCCGGTGGGCAGCCTCGATCAGATCGTTATAGTCGAGCTTTAGAGCCTCCTGCTTCTTGAGGGCGTAAATCGACTCGACTTTGTAAAAGAGAGCCGCCAGCATCCGGCAATAAGAGAAAGCAGAGAGATCGTCCTCGAGGATCTCGGCAGGCATCTCTTTCACCAGACCGCGCGCGCCGTCGCGCAGGACTCTCATATGCTGCTTGATCTCTTTGGCACCCTCTTTGTTGCCGCCGATTCTCAGACTGATCTCGCAGAGACTCTGGAGCTGCCGCCAGGCAGCAGCCGAATCGGCGGGGCTGGCGCCCTGCTTGCCGGCATCCACCAGCCCCGAGGCTGCCGATGCCATAGCCAGCACTTCCAGGCGCTGCTCTTCCAGCCTGCCTCCTTCTATGGACCAGGAGAGCTCGGTCAGGGAGCCTACGGCATCGCGCCAGCCTGGCCGGCTCACCAGCTGCGCCATCAGCTCGATCTGAAGACTGTGCCGGATCTCGTTCATATACTCGATGAGCTCTCCATCCGGAAGCTCGACCATGCGAGCTGCCGCCTCTTTGAACTGGAGCCCGGCGATGATCATGGAGCCCAGCCATTTTCGAACGTCCTCTATATTGAAGTCGAAGAGCAGAGCAACCTCCCGGTGCTGCTCGGCGATGATCAGACGAAATGCCTCGGTGATGCTCTCATCCAAGAGCTCGGCCTGATCCACTTCATTGAGCACCTCGAATTGCGGGTCTATACCCGACTCCACGGGAAATGCCTTGAGGATCGATTCGCACAGAGAGTGTATGGTACCTATCCTGGCCGAATCTATATCAGCCAGGCATTTGCGCCAGCGCTCGGCATTGTCCGGGTCTTCCAGACTGAGCGCCTTGAATCTGGTCTTCAGGCGGGTGCGCATCTCGCCGGCCGCCTTGCGGGTGAAAGTGACCGCCACCACGCAGTCCACTGAAAGATCCGGGCGGCTGCGAAGAAGCTCTATATAACGCTCCACCAGGACATGGGTCTTGCCCGAGCCGGCGCCTGCCGAGACGATGACATTCCTGTCCACGCTGACCACGGCTTCATGTTGTTGTGGAGTGAGTCCCGGCATCAGCCCGCTCCTCCGCTTCTTTCCGATCTCGTTTTCGTCCCGATCTCCTGAATACGGCAGACTCTTCGATGGTCGCAGCGATTGCAGACCTCGTTGCCGTTCGGGCGCACGGAGAAATCACCACCGGCGATAGCACGGCTGTAGCCCGTCACATATCTTCTCACCTGCTCGAAAAGAGCCTCTTTCTCCTCGGCGCTCTTGAAGCCCACCCGGCCTATGGCGGCCCCGTCCGAGACCCGCAGATATTGCCCGGAGTCGCATCCGGTGCCGGGCATGATACAGTTTTGAGCCGCCATCATATAGATCGGCAATTGCATATTGCGGCCTTCCAGAGCTTCTCTCTGCGAGATATGCCCGGCTCCGGCCTTGTAATCGATTACTTTCAGCCCGGCCGACCGAGAATAGTCAATCCGGTCGATTCGTCCACGAAATGCCAGGGTCCACTGCCCATCACCAATAAGCAGTGGCGGAGCGCTTCCCTCCTCGTCGAAGCCGAAAGCAGCCTCGACCTTGAAAGGCGTGTAAGCATCGCGGTCTTTCGCCTGGCGCTCGATCTCTTTGTCGACGAACCGCTCGAGACGAAAAGCAATCTCTTTCTTCTGCAGATGCCAGAATTCACCTTCCCTGACATTGCTGTTGCTCTCGAGAAACTCCAGGGCACGGGCTGTGCACTCCTTCAAAAGGTCCTTACGCTTCTCTTCCTCGAGGGAATCGATGGCAGGAAGACCCCGGTCGATTATTTCCTTGTAGAACAATTCGAGGGCCATATGATAGGTCTCACCCAGAAGCCTGGGATCGATATCCGCGGAAGGCTCCTCGAAAGGCTTTATCTTGAGGACATTGCCGACCCAGTAACGGAAGGGACATTTACCATAATCGTTTATCCTCGACACGCTCCAGAATTCGGGCATGGTCACCGAAAGGGTTCCGGCACCGACCGGATCGCCGAGATAACCGTTGTACACGCTGCCGCCTTCACCGAGACAGCGTGCTCTGGCCATGGCCAGAGGCTCTTGAATGAGGACCTTGAGATCGGCGATCTCCGGATGAGCATACATATCGAGCTCCTCTATTCCGGCTCCGGAGGCGAATAGCCCGCAGGCAAAATCCCTGGCCGATACGGGGCTCCGCCGCTTGCTCTCGAAAGGATCGATCTCCTCGACGACCAGACCCTCGAGCTCGCCGGTAATAAAGAATGAGGGCAGAAGCTCCTCGCCGGACATATCCCACATGGGCAGGCTGAGCCTCACCCTGCCGGTCGCTCTTTCGATGAGCGAGCGGAAAAGAGCGAACTCGAAGCCCGGATGGCTTCTTGGGTTCTCCAGATCGATCCCATAGGAGAGCCAGCGCCCCACCTCGTCGGCGCTGACAAAACCACGCTGCCTGGACTTGCGGGGGAACTCGCCTTCCACCATGCCGGCAATGAAAACACGCTCATATTTGCGGTTGGGGGCGAGGTCCACTGAGCAGACGATCACCGGATTCGCCGAGGTCTCCACCCGGCGAAAGCCTGCCGCATCGCTGGCATATTCGAGGCGGGACAGGAAGTTTCGATAGTCTACCGGGCTCCCGGAAGAGCCACCATTGAGAACGATATCCTCCTGGACCAGAGAAGCCAGACAACCTCGAAATTCCCGGAGAGCGCGATCATTTATCGCCGACGCTACCGGGTCGGAGTGCTCCGATTCGCCGTCCCGGCTGAGACACTGGTCTATCACGTCCTCTATGAACGAGACGAAATCGGTGAGGGTCTTACTGCCCTGAGGGGGCGTCAGGACAGATATGACAGAGGCGAGCTTCTCCAGAAGCGGCTCGCCTCTGTTGCGCAGGTTGCGATAGGAAGAAGCGCTCCGGGCCAGAAAGAGCTTGTCTATACTCTCGAGATCCCGCTTTCCCAGACCGAAGCGATCGAGATTGAAATAGTCGCTCCGCAGAACGCCAATCAAATCGTCCCGGGGGAAATCCCCGGAATAGAGCCGGGCGAGATCCATGAGAAAGCGCACCAGAGGCAGGTTCGAGAGGGCAACTGAGTCGTCCACATAATAAGGCAGACCCGCCCCGGAGAATGCCGACTCGATGGCGCCGCCGTATTTGCGCATGGAAGGAACCACCACCAGTATCTGGTCAGGCGGGAGGCTGTCTTGCACCAGAGCCTTTTTTACCTGCCTGGCGATCTCTTCCATCTCGGCATATCGATCGACGCTCTTGAACGCACCGATATCTGCTCGTTCTGGCTCGCTCTCATGCGGGCAATTGATCAATTCCGCGTCTTTGAACACCTCGCTCAAATCAGCAAAGCTCTTCTCCTTCCAGGCGTACTCGGCGGCTTCGTCATCGTCGGCGGGCTCCAGGACATAATCGAAACAGATCGACATCCGCTCGCTGCGCCCGGCGATCTGCCGGAGGACCTGGAGCTGGAGCTTATTGAAACGGTCGAAACCGTCGACAGCCACCATCGAATAGAGCGGGCTCTGTCTCTCCCGGGCGAGATACTCACGGCAACTGAAAGCCAGACGGTGCTCATCGAGAAAGCCAATGGAATCGAGCTCTCTCCAGTAATACTGGTAGACGCTCGCAAGCTCCACGTGCTTTGAGCCGGTGGCGGCCGCTGCGCTCAATCTGGACATGACGTCCCCGGGGCTCAATCCGGCCCGCTGGAACTCGTCGATGAGCTCGAGCACCGCCGAGCAGGTCCCTCGAAAGCGGCTCAGGGGCTTGAGATGCTCGAGCCGCCCCTCGGCATCGAGAGCCTCGAGAGCGCGAGCTACAATAGCCGGTCGCACCGCTTTCGGTATCACCTTGAAGGACACGCCCCCGCGCCTCAAGATCGTCGAGCAGACCTTGTAGAAAGCCGACATATTGAGACCGACTATACCGCTGCTGGAAAGCTTGCCGATCTCTTTGACCAGACGGCCTTTCTGCAGCTCCTCGATATAACGGGCCGAGGGCGCGATCAGAAGAGCTTCATGCCCGCTGGTAAGAGGATTGTCGGCACAAATACGAACGAGATCGCCGACCACGCGCTTGGTTTTGCCCGACCGGTAAGGACCGAGCAAAATCTCTAAGGCAGGAGTCTCGCCCGCTCTGCTCTTCATACTTGCAATAGCGCCAGTATCCATGATGGACGACCTGTCCAATTGTAGCGGCGACAGCTCCAGATTTCGCCGCCCCCGAATATCGACTCGATAGCATTTCGATATAAGCACGCCCTAAAATTTGCTCACCCTCAGTCCTCTCCAGAGGATTTCGAGAATGAGCGGCGCGGCGCATTACGATGTGCCGCAGGAAGAAGTACGGCCGCACTGGAATGACAGAGAGAAAATTCGTGCCCGTTGAGATTCGAACTCAAGGCCTTCGGCTTCGGAGACCGACGCTCTATCCAGCTGAGCTACGGGCACAGGGTCTCTCATTATAGATGATGTATCGACAACTATGCCAGCCTGACAAGCTCTTCCAGGGCTTCCTGGTCATGAATCGTCACCCGCTTGGATTCTATTTCGATCCAGTTGCTGGAGCGGAATCTGTTCAGGATCTGGGTGACCGTCACCCGCGAGGATCCGACCATATCGGCGATCTCCTGGTGGGTGAGCGGGAACTCAACCCGGATACCCGAGGGGGTCACGCGTCCGTGATTCTCGGCCAGGGTGAGAAGCAGCCGGGCTACCCGGCTGGGCACCTGCCTGAATACCAGGTCCTCGATTCGAGCCTGAGCCTGCTTGAGCCTGCCGCCCAGGATCTGGATGAGACGCAGCCCGAACTCCGGATTCTGACGTATAAAATTCTGGAAGGTGTCCCGGCCTATCTGATAAATCCTGGACTCGTCCAGGGTCTCGGCATAGCTGTCGTGCTCGCTGCATTCCCAGGCCGCCTCACCGATGAGCTCACCGGGACCGAGAAGCGCCAGGATGACCGTCTTGCCCTCCGGAGACAGCCTGGTGACCCGCACTCGCCCCTTCTCGATGAAAAAGATCGCATCGCAGGGATCGCCGGGAGAGAACAGAACATGGTGCTTGGGCAGCTCGAGCTCCTCGAGGATGCCCAGAAGCCGGCCGAGCTCGACAGGATTGAACGACTCGAAGATCTCGCTTTGCTTGAGGGTAAACAGCTTCTGAGCGGTCTTCATCTAGCCCTCCCACTGCCCTTCAAGACAACGCTAGTAAGGGTTTAAACAGGTAACATCCTTATACCCTTGACCGTAGCTTTGAAACGCTATAGACGATGCATAGAAACCCGTCAGGCGCACAGGGCCTTGACGATATGCAAACCGCGCACAAAGGGTACAGTCAGTACTTTTAATTCGTCCCGGCCGGGCAAGAAGCTATAATTTGAGTCGTGAGTTTTAGAAGAGCTGGGAACGCTATCCAACCTATATACGGGTCACACCGACCGCGACTGTTGCCTGAATCATGCTGCATGAACGCTTTCGGGCATGGCTTGGCACGATGCTAATTCCGACAAGGAGAACGATAATGGCTGTAGGAACCAAAGACAAAGCAAGCGCTGGTGCAAAAGTGCAAGAAAAACCAACGGATAATCAAGAAAAGCTTGAAAAGCAAGAAAAGCAGGAAAAAGGCAGCCCCGAGGTGAAGGGACCGTCGGCTGAGCGGGTCAAAGCCCTGGGTATGGCCATGGACGCCATCCGCAAGCAGTACGGCGACGGCTCCATCATGAAACTCGGCGATTCACGCCACCAGCAGGTGGAAGCGATCCCGACCGGCGCCCTCTCTCTGGATGTCGCCCTGGGCATAGGCGGACTCCCCCGGGGACGGATCATCGAGATCTATGGACCGGAAGCCTCCGGCAAAACCACCCTGGCGCAGCATGTCGCTGCCGAAGTGCAGAAGCGCGGCGGCATCGCTGCCATCGTCGACGCTGAGCACGCCATGGATCCCGAGTATGCCAAAGCCCTCGGCGTCAATGTCGAAGAGCTTCTGATCTCGCAACCCGACACCGGCGAGCAGGCTCTCGAGATCACCGAGCAGCTGGTGCGCTCCGGCGCTGTGGACCTGGTGATCGTGGACTCGGTGGCCGCCCTGGTGCCCAAAGCCGAGATCGAAGGCGAGATGGGCGACAGCCTTCCCGGTCTGCAAGCCAGATTGATGAGCCAGGCCCTGCGAAAGCTCACGGCGATCGTCAGCAAGACGCGAACCTGCGTAATCTTCATCAACCAGCTCCGCCACAAGATCGGCGTCATGTACGGAAGCCCTGAGACCACCACCGGTGGTAACGCCCTCAAATTCTACGCTTCGGTCCGCCTGGACATCCGGAGGATCGAGACGCTCAAGAAAGAAGGCAAAGAGTTCGGCAACCGCGTCAAGGTGAAAGTCGTCAAAAACAAAATGGCGCCGCCCTTCCGCGTCGCCGAGTTCGACATCATCTACGGCGAAGGCATCAACTCGGTCGGCTGTATTCTCGATGTCGCTACCGAATCCGGAATCATCAAGCGTTCCGGAGCCTGGTACAGCTACAACGAAGAGCGCATCGGTCAGGGACGCGAGGCCTCCAAGGCCTTCCTCGAGACCAATCCCAAGGTCCTCAAGGAAGTCGAGGCGAAGGTCAAGCAACACCTCGCCGAGCAGCTGCACAAGAGCTAGAGAGCCTGGATAGAAGAAGCGAGTGCCAACCATAACTAAAGAGAAAAAACAAAGCGAAAAGCCGGCGAAAAAAGGCGCCCCACTGAAAGTGCTCAGTGTCAAAGAAATCGTCATCTGCGCACTTTCCGGAGCCGTTCTCGGTCTTGCCGCCCCTGGAATCAATCTCTGGTACATAGCCTGGTTTGGTCTGGCACCGCTTCTTCTCCTCATCGTCTCGAGCAAGAGTGGATTTACCGCCACTGCCCGCGGTTTTATCTTCGGGACTTGCTTCAACCTCGTCTACCTGAACTGGTACCTCGGGCTTCAGCCTCTGGACTGGCTCGGCTTCAACTGGTGGCAGGGTTGGCTCATGGCCTGCGCAGCCTGGCTGATCGTTTCGATGCACCAGGGAATCCTCATCGGCCTCTTTGCGCTTGCATCATATTTGATACCGGTATGCGAGAGCTACCTGCCCAGGAAAATCTCGGGCGTCTGGAGAATACCTGCCTTTTTGCTCTTCCCGGGACTCTGGGTGCTCATCCTCAACAAGCTCGGCAATGCTCCCTCCATGCTGGGAGTGCCCTGGAGCATGCTCGAGTACACCCAGTACCAGCAGACCCAGGTCATTCAAGTAGCCTCGATTATCGGGGGGATCGGGGTCGGTTTTCTCATCGTCCTGGCCAACGTCTCGGTGGCCAATCTGGTAGCCACCCTGCACAAGAAATCCACCTTCAAGCTCCTGGCCAGCGACCGACCGCGGACAGCTCTGATTCAGCTCGGGGTCACTGCTCTCATTCTCGTCGGCGCCTATGTAGCCGGCGCCTGGGACTCGTCGAGAGCTTCGGTGGAAGCCACCAGAAGGGCCGCGGTCCTTCAGGGCAATATCAATATCGAAATGCAAAAGACCAAGAAGAGGTGGAATCCCCTCGATCTCTTCCATCACTATCAGCGCTTGCTGACCGGAGCGCGCCCCGGTCTGATCGTCTACACCGAGAGCGCCATGCCGGTATTCTTCCGGGAGCACGACGATATAGTCAACGCCATGGGCGCCCAGGCCAGATCGCTGCAATCGGACATGGTACTGGGAGCTATGGATCGGCTGTCCGCCGAAAGCCCCTACAATTCGGCATTCGGTATCACCAGCGATGGCAAGCTCCTGAACACGGTTTATCACAAACGCTATCTGGTCCCTTTCGGAGAGTATCCGCCGGCTTTCATCGAATACCTGCCCGACTGGATCCGGGTGCTAACCAACACCCCGGCCGGAGGCGGTTTCGCTGCCGGTCAGGACCCGGCCGTGCTCAAACTGAGGGGCGGCAAGGTAGCACCGCTAATCTGTTTCGAGTGCATCTCCCCGGAGCTCGTCGCCTCGAGCACCAGGCACGGCGGCGAGCTCCTGGTCAATCTATCCGACCTGGCATGGTTTCACGACTCGAGCATAGGCGAGCAGATGCTCGCTTTCAGCGTTTTTCGGGCGGTGGAGAACCGCCGTTTCTTCGTTTTCGCGGCCAACACCGGACCCTCCGCCATCATCAATCCACGCGGCGAGATCTGCCAGCGTAGCGGTCTGGGGCAGGATCTACTGCTCGAGGGAAGCATCGGCTTCATCTCGGACATGTCCATCTTCAGCCAGTGGTACAGATAAAGAATCAGCGAACTCTGGAGTCGAGCTTGGTGGCGAATTTGAGCTCGATTTCGACGACTGTCTTGCCGCCCTTATCGGCCAGGCTCTTCAAACGTCCGAAGGCCACTTCGCCCCACTTGTCGGCGCCGGGAGTCATACCCTGGCCTTTCTGAGCCACCTTGATGGCATCGTCGCGGGAATTCTGCTTTGTAGCCTTGCCTTCCAGCTCGATCACGAGGGTGGTGATCCCGCGCTCCGGTTTCGGTCTGTTGACAATTCTTCCCACACCCAGCTCGGTCCAGCACTGGTTGGTGGTATTGCTGCCCTCACCCCATTCCAGAAGCTGTACCGGTTTGCCAAGCCTGATCATGTCAATTTCCTCGGAATCTATTGAGAAGCCGTTAGCCAGAAAGAGAAATTAGCATAATTCTGCCTGGCAGACGTTACAGGGTTTCTATCAAGCGCGGGAAATATTGCTCCAGCGCAACATTTCGTACTTCGAAATGTTTGAGCATCACGTCCTGCGAGCTGCAGCAGTCTTCGCTCATGATGCTTGCCAGGTCCTGATTCATGAGGGACTTCGGAAGTGCCCTGGCAACCATCTCGAATTTCTGACCGGAAAGCTTGCTTGGAATATTCATGGTCGGACCCCTCAGCCCGAGATGCTTGCGGGCCTGCTCCAGAAGCTCGACCATCGAATATTCCTCGGGACCGACGAGATCGTAGGACTGGGAGACCGTTTCACGTGAAAAGATGCTCTGAGTCACGCAACTGGCCACATCATTGACGAAAACCGGCGCCACCGTATTGGTACCGCTTCCAATCAGAGGCAGAAAGAGCTTGAAGGTCAGAAGTGGCTTCAAATAAGCGAACAGGGGAAAGCTGGTCTCCCCGAACAAAAAAGAAGGACGAAAAATCGTCCAGTAGAGGTGGCTCTTAGAAACTATCTGCTCGCCTTTCCACTTGGTCAGGAAGCAGGTGCTCGCGGTATCCTCTCGAGCACCCAGGCAGCTTACATGCACAAGCCTCTGCACTCCTCTTTCCTGGCCCAGCTTGACGATATTCTCGACCAGACTGACATGCAGGTCTTCGAAAGTGACACCGCCACTCTCTTTGAAACTGCCAACCATATTGACCACCGCCGACACTCCGTTGAGGGCACGGCCCAGGGTCTCTTCGTCGGTCACATCCCCGACGATCACGTCCACACCCTTATGGCGAAGGGTGCTGATGCTCGAGTCCTTCCAGTCCTCTGCACCGCGGGTAATCACCCTCATCGGGTATCCCCCGGCTATCATCTGCTTGACCACCACGCTACCGAGGAAGCCTGCAGCTCCAAGAACAAGCATGAGTTTGGGCTCTGCCACTAGGGCCACAAACCTCCAGCAGAATTGCCGCCGAATCCGGTACCGAAACCCGTGCCGAAACCGGTGCCGTATCCCGTTCCAAAGCCTGGTCCGAATCCTGTTCCAAAGCGGGCGCCGGAGCCGCCGATACCGTAGAGATTATTGTTCGGCGTCACATACGGCGAGAAGCCGTTATTGAAAGAGCGATAGCCATAGCCGGGAACCATGTTCGAATAGCCGGACAGTGCCTTGCGCCCGACCACCATGCCGGTGTGAGGATCGATGAGATTGCCTGTAGTCTGGTCCATGAGAAGACCAGTCTGCGGATCGGTCATCAGCGATCCGGTCATCGGATAGGAGCCCACGCTGAAACCACCGGATATGAAGTTCCCAAGGGAGCTGAGAATTTTCGATATGCTGCCCTTGCCTCTGGCACCGCCATTGGGGTCATATGGACCGGGATCATTCGGCGACTGAGTGCCGTAGTCCGGTTGTTGAGCCAGCTGCCCTGTGGTGGCGCCTTGCTGTCCACCGCCACTACCAGTAGGAATCACGCTGAGGATCCGCTGAACTCGCTGATTGAGATCGCCAGGCGGGATACGCTTGTTCGGGAAGACTGTTTTCTCGAGACGCTCGACTCTCTGGGGCAACGGATCGCTGGTGTACTGCTGACCGAAAACCGCCGATTCCAGGGCGGCCACCGACGGGCTGAGTCCGGCAGGAGCGCTACCGGTCTGGGACGCCCCGGACCCCGAGCTGCCGGCAAAACCACTCGCGCTGCTACCTGCGGTACGGCTCGGCGCCACCCGGGGAGCCGCGGGCGGAGTATAAGTAAGCCTGGGAGGAGCCGGTTGCGAACCACCCATGGTGCCGGCGCCCATGCCGTAGGAGCCGCTGCTCGACGAGCTGTAGCCGCCACCATACCCACCCATACCATAGCCACCGGAGCCGCCGGAGCCGGAACTTGACCCGTAGCCACCGGAAGGATCGCGATAAGCTCCGCTGCTGAAAGGTTTGGGCTGCGCGCCCGGATAGGAGCTACCGAAAGCTTGCTGGAAGTCCTTACGTAGATCTCTACCACTGAAAGATTGACCGTCGGCTCCGGGATTGCTGCGCAGTCCATCGTAGCCCCGGGCCACCGGCTGGCTCGGCGGCGCCGGAAAATCGATGTCTTCCTCCTCGTCGGCCCAGTCGGCTCCGGGTGGAGCTTGCCTGGTTATGTCCACGCCGGTGGATGCTTTCAGTCTATCGGTACGCTCGCTCAGATCGGTGCTGGTAGACGGCTTGCCGAATACTCTGGTCTCCAGGCGAGCAAGACGCTGGCTGATTTTCTCGCCGGCGAAATCCTTGCTAAAAAGCTTCTGCTCGATGGCTGAGACGGCAGGATAGTCGCCGATGTCATCCCCGCTGTCATCGGCAGTCTCCCTGGCAGCGGCGGCCGGCGCGGGCTTGCTCGAGGCAGCGGGCTTGCTTTCCTGGCCGACGCTGTCCAGGTTCGGGACCAGCTCCACGAGCCGGCTCAGACGCTCAGGCTGAGAGCCGTCTTTGGCCTCGCCGAAGACCATCTTCTCGAGACGATCGAGGCGCTCTTCGGTATCTTCTTTCGGAAAGGTGTGATGGAAATAGTTGAGCTCGAGCTTGTCCAGATGGCTCAGGGATTGCTGGCTGGCCGCGAAAACCTGCGGAACAGAGCCACCTATCGCAAGCGATAGCGAAAGCGCCGCTGCCACAAGCACCGACTTTCTCTCGGCTCTCGGCTCTGCTTTTCTGGTGACGGCGGATTTCATTGGATAGAGATTCTTATTCCCGGCGATCTACCTTGGATATATACTCGGATGGCGCCTTCAAAGCCATATTACCATGCTGTATCAAGGCTGAATCCCTGATTTTTCCTGGTTCTTCAGGGGGTAATCCATAGTTATGACGCAACCTGGCATACATTAGTTCCACGGCAGACCGCCCACAATTAGGAGCAGGAAGGCGCCCTCGCCACACTCTCCAGCGGACCGCAATAACGTACAATGACAGCGTTCAGCCCCCGGGAATATAAATGATCCGCAACCGCAGCCAAGCAACCGGCAGAGTCCTCCTGGACGGCAACAGCCTCACCCTCGAAGGAGTCTACGATGTGAGCCGGAACGACCGCGAGGTCGATCTGGCGAAAGAAGCCCGGGAGCAGATCGAAAGCAGCCGCAAAACAGTCGAGCAGATTCTCGAAAGCCGCAAAGTCGTTTACGGGATAACCACCGGATTCGGAAAGTTCAAGGATGTCTTCATCGATCCGGAGGACAGCCAGACCCTGCAACGCAATTTTTTGCGCAGCCACGCCGCCGGGATCGGTCCCAGCTTCGACCGCGATACTGTAAGAGCAATCACGCTTTTACGAGCCAATGCTCTGGCCAAAGGTTTTTCGGGAATCCGCCTGAGCGTCGTCCGCATGCTCCTGAGCCTCCTCAACGAAAAGATCCATCCCCTGGTGCCTGAACAGGGCTCGGTGGGCTCATCCGGAGATCTGGCTCCCCTTTCGCACCTGGCCCTGGTGCTTGTAGGCGAAGGTGAGGCGGAAGTGGACGGCAAGATCTATCCCGGCAAGAAAGCCCTCCAGAAGCGGGGTCTCGCTCCGGTCACCCTGCTTGCCAAAGAAGGTCTGGCGCTCACCAACGGCACCCAGGCCATGACCGGGGTCGGCGCCCTGGTGGTGAAAGAAGCCGAGCAACTTGCCAAAACAGCCGATATCATCGGCGCCATGACCCTGGAGTCCCTGCTCGGGACCGACACGGCTTTCCGGGAAGACATCCACGAGGCCCGACCCCATCCCGGTCAGCTCGCCTCCGCCATCAATCTGCGCACGCTCCTTGCCGAAAGCGAGCTCATCGAAAGCCATGCCGACTGCGACATGGTCCAGGACGCTTACTCCATACGCTGCATGCCTCAGGTACACGGAGCCACCCGGCAAGCCCTGGCTCATGCCAGACAGGTCCTGGAAATCGAAATCAACGCGGCCACGGACAATCCCCTGATCTTCGGGCAGCAGGTCTACTCCGCGGGCAACTTCCACGGTCAGCCGGTCGCCCTGGTCATGGACTATGTCGCTGCCGCGCTGAGCGAGCTAGCCGATATATCCGAGCGCCGCACCGAACGCCTGGTCAATCCGCACCTCTCGAACGGTTTGCCGGCGTTTCTCACCAGGAACGGGGGGCTCAACTCCGGTCTGATGATCGCCCAGTACAGCGCCGCCTCTCTCGTGTCGGAGAACAAATCCCTCGCCCATCCGGCAAGCGTCGACTCCATCCCTACCTCAGCCAACCAGGAAGACCATGTCTCCATGGGAACCATAGCCAGCCGCAAAGCCCGGGACATTCTTGCCAACCTCAAAACAGTCCTTGGAATCGAGCTGCTCTGCGCACTCCAGGCTCTGGACCTGCGCACTGGCCGGAATCAGACAGGCGAGCCCCGCGCTTATCCGCGCGAGGGCATCGACACCCTGGGCAAGCTACCCGGTGTCGGAATCCGCCGGGCATATGAAACCGCCCGCAAATATATAAAGTACCTCGACGAGGACCGCCTCATGGCCGATGAGATCAAGAGCGCCAGGGCTCTGGTGGAAAGCGGCGAGCTGGTCACGTCCGTGGAAGAGCTGGTCGGCACCCTGGCCTGAGCAAAAATGAAGAGATGTAAGCCCGGTCTACCTCTCTTAGAAAGTTTGATCTAAAATGCATCAACGGCTTATTAATCAGCCGGCATTCGGGCGATTAGCGCAGTTGGTAGCGCAGCACGATCACACCGTGAAGGTCGGGGGTTCAAGTCCCTCATCGCCCACCACTTGAACGAGCTTTTTCAAGCTCCGTGAATCCAATCCCGGGCATATAGGGATACCCCCCTTTGGTTCAGATGCCAAGGTCGCAATTCGTCCTCATGGCGTAGAATGCCAAGGGAGGACACGATGGCAAAAGTTAAAAGTAGCGACGACGAATTCAAACAAAACGCAATCGCACTCGCAATGAGAGGCGATCGCAGCATGGCCGCGGTCGCCAGAGAATTGAATATCCCGTATTCACGGCTTCGCGGTTGGGTGGACCAGCACAAGGAACGGCAAAGTAAATAACTAGCCGATCCACGAACCGTAGAGCTCGAGCGCAGAGTCAAACAACTTGAGGAAGAGAATCAAATCCTAAAAAAGGCGGCGGCATACTTCGCGAAAAACCAGCCGTGAAGTATGCCTTCATTCTCGTGAACCGGGGACTTCACTCGGTTGAGCTTCTGTGCAGGCTTTTAGACGATTCTTCACGCGGCTTCTACAAGTGGCTCAATAGAGAGCGTTCCGCACATGCGTCGAACTGACATCCAAGCTAGCGGCAGCTTGCCAAGCGCGGCATTTATTGCTTCAAGTAGGGGAAAATCTGAGAAATATATGCCGCGTTTTCGGGGTTTCCGAGAAATATATACCGCACCTGAGCATTTTTCGAAGGGAAGATTCCCGAGGTCTGCCGAAAGCTCGCCAGGGTCTGCCGAAAGCTCGCCAGGGTCTGGAGAGAGCTTGCTGGAGCTGCCGTAGATTTAAGGGAGCTCAGCGGAGGACCTGCGGAAGATCCGCAGGGACTGCCGTAGATTCGCTGGAGCCAATGAAGAAAAATTCGAGCTCGAGAATCAGACCACAGTCAGACGGCCGGCGGCTTTGTCTACCAGGATCGAGCGTATCTTTCTCACCGCCAGGTCTACCTGGGCTTTGGTGATAATCAGAGGCGGCTCGAGACGGATCGTCCGGAATGAGTTCATAGTGGCAGCCACAAGGACGCCCCGGTAGAAGAGCTCAGCCTGGACTTCAGCCCGCAGGTCCGGATTGTCGAACTCGAGACCGATGAGCAGACCCTTGCCGCGCACATCGCGGATGTACTGCGGGAACTCGGCTTTCAGGTTGTTCAGCTCATCCATGAAGTAATTGCCCATGACCGCTGCCCGGGCGGGGAGATTCTCCTCAAGAAGCACTTCGATGGTAGCGGAAGCCGCTGTGCAAGCCATGGGATTGCCGCCGAAAGTGGAGTTGTGGATGCTCGGGTTGGGTACCAGAACATTCCAAATCTCAGCGGTCGAGACGAATGCGCCGATGGGCATGACACCGCCGCCGAGGGCTTTGGCGAGACAGATGATATCGGGAACGACATTCTCGTGCTCGCAGGCGAACATACGCCCGGTCCGGCCCATGCCGGTCTGCACTTCATCGAGTATCAGGAGCACGCCGCGCTCGCGGGTGATCCGGCGCACTTCGGCGAGATAGCCTTCGGGCGGAACATAGATACCGCCTTCGCCCTGGATGGGCTCCAGAATCACTGCCGCAGTGTCCTCGTCGATGGCAGCTTCGATGGCAGCAGCATCGCCGAAGGGAACATGGACGAAACCGTTGAGCAGAGACTCGAAAGGCTTGCGGAAGACTTCGCGTCCGGTGGCGCCCAGAGCACCCATGCTGACGCCGTGGTAGGCGTTCTTGGTGGAGATGACATTCATCTTGCCCGTATACAAACGAGCCAGCTTGATGGCGCCTTCCACAGCCTCGGTGCCGCTGTTGCAGAAAAACGAGTACTCGAGCCCTTCAGGCAGGATCGAGGCGAGCTGCGCCGCAAGATGCGCAGACCAGGGGTTGATGAGCTCCTGGGAATGGAGACAGACCTGGTCGAGCTGATCTTTGACAGCCTGGACGACCTTGGGATGACGGTGTCCTACGTTGAATATGCCATAACCGCCGAGACAATCGAGATACCGCCGACCGTTATTGTCATAGGTGAAAACTCCGCCATCTTTGAACTCGACGGCGCCTTCAGCACCGCTGAGCTTGTTGCCGTATGCCGGGTTCAGGTGTTTGATCGAATGCTCGAGCGCCTTGTCTGCCAGACGCTTGTATCGACCGTTACTGGAATCTAGCTTATCCCTGTCGACATCGGCACCCTCTCTTGACATCGGGATTGCCGACAGATATTCACTTTCCATAGCCATGATGATTCACTTCCTTTATAGATGCTTTAATGCTGATAGCCGCGTGACGCTACTTGCGTCACGATCTTTCGGAAGTTACGCTACAGAAAAACGTGTTCTTTGCTTTGTGACAAACAGCCGAAAAGGCCCGTACAACCAGAGGAATCGGTATCCATACAATGAATGGCCTCTATACTATCGCTCAGAGAGAAGCGCACTGAGCCCTGACTTAACCGACACTGGCACCAGGTGCGATGTCAGTTTGCGCAGCTCGAATCTACTTGTCTCTTTTCCTAATGTACATCTACTGGGGCTTTTCAGGCAATGTCCATAGTGTCTAAAAAACGAAGCCGTTATTTAGCCAAAGTGTCTAACAGTTTCTAAACAAGGACTAATCTGTCCGGCACCGAGCCTGAAATCACTCCGGCACAAGCGGTTTCGGGACTGTTACACCGCCGGTCCCCGACGGGGCGGCGAAAATGCTGATAACAGTGAGAGGAACATTCTTTATTCCAGGCTGGTCTTGAGCGATAATTGGGTGTTTCTGTGGGCTCGGCGTCCCGCTCCCGGCAGAATATTGTCCGGAAATTCAATAAGGGGAGTTTCCTAATGAGGCGAGTTTATTTGTGCGCAGCGCTGTCGTTGTTCCTGACAGGAAGCCCGGCACTGGCCGACGCCCCGCAGATAAGCGGTCCCCTGCTCGATAGATATTACGAAGGAATCGCCTACTTCAAAGGAGGCGATCTGGAAAAGGCGCTCAGATGCTTTCGTGAAGTGGTTTTAAGCGCACCCCGCGACGCCCTGGCACACCTGAGCATGGCTGCAGCCCTTCATCAACACGGCGAGATCGAGGACGCCATCGCCGAATACAAGCGCGCCATCGCTCTTCGCCCCTATGATGCCTTCGCCCGGGAGAGCCTCGGGCTTCTCCTGCAAGGTCAGGGCGACCTGAAAGGCGCCATCGACCAGTACAGCCAGGCAATCCGCCTGCGCCCGGACGTTCCCCTGCTCCACCTCAATCTGGGTATCGCCCTGCGTGTGAGCGGCCAGAAAGATCAGGCGATTGCAGAGCTGACCCAGGTGCTTGCCGCCTATCCGGATCATCTCAAAGCCCGCTCTCACCTCGGCGCGGCTTTCCAGGACAAAGGCGACTACCAGAAAGCAATCGAGCAGTACGACAAGATCCTCACGTACGAGCCGGGCAACTTCTCTATTCAATACAACATGGCTAACTGCTATTTGCATCTGAAGGATTACGACAATGCCGTCAAAGCCTTCAGACGCGCGGTGGAGCTGGATAACTCGGTAGCCAGGACACATGCCCTGCTGGCCACGGCGCTGACCCAGAAGGGCGAGTTCCAGCCTGCCGCCGAAGAGCTCAAGACCGCCATCTCGCTGAAAGGCGACAATGGCGACTGGCACGCCCAGCTCGGCGACGTCCTCACCAAGATGAAAGACTACCAGGGCGCCATCGCCGAGTACGAGACCGCTCAGAGAATCAATCCGCAAGACACCAGCAGTGGTTACAGCCTGGGTTATCTGCTTCAGCTCACCGGCGATCTGGACAAAGCCGCCACCCAGTTCGAGCACGTGCTCAGGCTCGATCCCAGGAATTCCAACGCCCACTACAATCTCGGGATCATCAAACAACGCCAGAAAGATCTGAAAGCCAGCACCCGGGAATTCGAAGAGGTCTGCAAGCTCAACCCCAGAGACGGTCAGGCCCTGATCAACCTGGGTCGCAACCAGATAATGTCCGGCAATGTCGCCGGCGCTGTCGACTTCTATCGCCGTGGTCTGAGCATCGAGCCCAATGACGCCACCGCCTTCCAGGAGCTCGGCAACTCTCTGCTCAGCCTCAAAGACTATGTCGGCGCTCGCTCGGCCCTCGAATCGGCCCTCAACCTCTCTCCTTACGATAGAAACGCTCTGCTCGGCATGGCCAAGCTTTTCGAAGCCGAAAACCAGCCGCAGAAAGCCGAGATTGTTCTAAAAAAGCTGATCAACCGGGCCCCCGACGACATCGAGCTGATCAACCTCCTGGCCTCGAACCTGGAGTCTCAGGGCAAATTCGAGCCTGCCACGCTTCTCTACCAGAGAGTGATCCGGATCAATCCGCGATCGCACGAGGCCTATAACGATCTCGGTCTAGCCCTCCAGCGACGCAACGACCTGTCCTCTGCCATGTCGCAATTTCGCAAGGCAATCGAGCTCAAGCCCGATTATTTCCAGGCATACATCAACCTCGGCAACGTCTATCTGGGCTTGCAAAACTTCGAGGACGCCGCCGCTCAGTACCGCAAAGCTATCGAGCTCAAGCCGGAAGACGCGCTTGCCCACTACAACCTGGGGCTCGTTCTCACCAGGCTGAACGACGGCGACGGCGCTCAGGCATCCTATCTCAAAGCCACCAAGCTCGACCCGAGCTACGCCAACGCCTATTACGCTCTGGCTCTCCTTTATCAGGCGAGCGGACGAAACGACCTGGCTGTGCCGGCTTTCCAGAAGTATGTATCGCTGGAGCCAAATGGCTCGTACGCCGAGCAAGCCACCGAGAATCTCGCCCGGATAATGAACCCCCTAGGTCCGCCCACCACCAGCGACGGCTCGCAGCCGCCCACAGTCACGCAGAATGCCAGGGAGCCCTACGAGTCTCATACGCAATCTCTGGATGGCACCACCACCGGAGCCGACGATACATCGGGCGGCTCCACTGCCGGCGGTGCCTATCAGCCGGTCACGAGCAACAGCGCTCCGGAGACTGCGCCCCCGATCCGCCAGTCGAGCCCCTCTACCCAGGTGGCTAGCGATGACGCCTACGTTACACGCAGCGCTCAGGAAACCCTGAGAATCCCGACCGAAGCCGCGCCCCCGCAGCCTTCACCACCAGCAGTATCACCATATCAACCGCAGACGTCGTCCGGCTATGGCAACGATGCCGCCGGAGGATACACGCCGCCCGAGACCGCCAGCCAGTATCAGCCCGCTGCCCAGACCCCGGCGCCCGCCAACGGCGGCAGCATGACGCCAGATATGGAGTCACTGGACAAACTCCTGCGCCCGGCTATCAAAGTTCCGGAAACAACCGAAGGCAGCGGCGGCGGCACTCTTTAGCGAGCACCAGTCAGCAGGACTCGACGCGATCGATCGAAATCCATTCAAAACGAGGGCTTTTTGGAAGCTCTAGCCAGGTCCTGCTGAGCGCGGGCTCTGTTGCCGAGCCTGGTATGGATGGAGGCTCTAAATCGATACAGCTTGGATTTGTCCTCACCGAGATAGTTGCTTATCGCTTTCGAGATATCGGATAATGCGCGCTTGTGCTCGCCTTTGGCTTCATAAGCGTGAGCGCGCTTTTCAAAGGCTACTTCATCCTCCGGACTGAATTTCAGTATCGTAGAATAGTCCGCAATGGCATCATCGTATCTTCTCAAAGCCATGTAGCTGTCGGCTCTTGTCATAGTAATGTCCTCCGAGAACGAGCCTCGAGCCCCCAGCTTGATCGCCTCGGACAGGTCCTGAATCGCCTCTTCGTAATGCTTGTGGTTGTATAGAGTCTGACCTCGTATGCGATAGAGATCCTGGTGCTCCCCTCGCCAGGACGGTCTATTCTCTTTCACCGCAGCATGCTGTCGAATGGACCGCGCAAGCTCATCGAAAGCCTTCTGCTCCTGCCCGAGAGCGTCATAAGCCTGCCCCATCCATCTCGACAGGCTGTATTGATCTTTGCCCTGCGGAAACCTTCGGGCTCTCTCGAAATCAGCAATCGCATCCCTGAACCTGCCCAGGCTAAAATTCGTCTCGCCCCGCCACTTGTATCCCCAGAAGAGCTTAGGGTCGATACGCAGAGCCCTGTCCAGCTCCTTCAAAGCGAGCTCATCGCTGCCGCAGCGGTTGTAACACTTGGCCCGCTTGCCGATAACAAGCGCGTCTCGTGGATGAGTTTTCAGATATTTCGTGTAGTACCCGGCGGCCTTACCGAAGTGTCCGCGATCGAAGAGCCTTTCCGCCAATGACAAATCCGGGTCTTGCGGTGTCCTGCCCTTGCAGTACGATCCGGCACCGAATAAGATGCCGATTGCAAGCGCCAGCACGCTCGCCAAAAGGCCGAGAGAGAATCGATTCCCCTTAGTCAAGACCGCGACCCGTGCCGATATTCTTCGATGTCCTTTTCATTGGGCAGTAATATCATAACGCCTGCAGGAAGTACTTCCACGTGCTCCTGCTGATAAACATCATACATCTGCTGGAGCAGAGGCTTGTTGATCTCGCGGATAAGAGCGCCCAGAGCGGCATCACCGAAGCGGACCACTGCAATTGACTCGGGAGTCTCACCGTCCTGGACAATATGCCACTGTCGAGCGCATTCATCGGAGCGGCTCGAGGATTCATCTTGCTTGAGGAGATTCTCGGAGCCCGATGATTCCTGGCTCTCGGAGCCCGATGCTTCCTCGCTCTCGGCGCTATCGCCCAGAGCAGGCATTTCCTGGGACGAACCGAAGAGCTGGGCTCCTATCGCCGCCATCCGCGCAGAGCTGCCGAAGGCAGCCAGCTGCTGGGAGCTGTTGCTTCTGGCGACGCGATAGCTGCCGGACTCTGTAATCTCGGGCTTGAAGTCTCGCCGGGGAGTGGCGAGGTTGAATTTCCCGAGTATCTCGCGAATGGTCCTGGCGCCGGTATCATCTGTAGTTGCGGCCATCCAGAAGCTAAGCTCCCCTGCCGCAACGCGCGCGCCATCGAGTCCCCTATCGGCGGCTCTCGAGACTCCCAGCCGGAAGGTACCGGTCCGCACCAGCTCATGCAATAGCATCCTGCCTTCTCTGGCTTCGGCTGCCGGTCTGACTCGGTCAGAATCTTTCTTGCCTTTCTGCGCTTCCGACTCGGATTTGCCCTGCGCTCTTGTCTGGTCCTGCTCAGTCGCGGGAGTCTGGATACCGGCGTCTCGCACCGGTCTGGAAGGCGCCACATCCTGGCTGGCTATGCCGCCTCTGGGCGGTATGAAACCTGTCGTGCCGGCCGGAGGCTGTACGACTTTGCTCTCGGGGGATACAGATTTGTTTCCCGCTGTCGAGGCTTTGCCTTCCGGAGCCCCGACTTTGTCCGCCTGCGCCCCAATTTTGCTTCCCTGGAATTCTCTAGAAACGCCATCTTGCTCGGCGTAAGTCATCTTAATGTCAGGCAACTTGCCACCAAAAGCATCGCCTGGATCTTTGATAGCACCAGTGGTATCAGAGACTTTCTTGCCGGGCCGCTCGGCAGGAACGGCCTTTGTGCCCGTCATCGCCGTTTCGGGCGGCTGGATCCCTGGTCCATCGGTTCGGACGGTGTCTGCAGAGATCAAACTCTTGCCGGTCTTGAGAATGCCTTTGAGGTCCACCCAATTGGTTATGACGCCGAAGTCAACTGGCGCAACCAGGGGGATATCAATCTTGCCAGGCTGAGGCTGGCGAGCGCTGCCAACCCTGACGGAGGTAACGCGCATGTCGGAGGTAACGCGCATGTCGCCGGTCTCGGCAGAAGCGGGCCCTTTGACTCCCGGACTTCTGCCTGCCGGCTCTTTCGAGCCCAGACCTCGAACAATCTTGATATTGTCTCTCCCTTCGGGGAGGAGCTTGACGATGGCATCGCGGGCGCCATTTACCCGAGCCGGGTCGATTCGGTTATGCGAATCTTTGCCCGTCTCTTTACCCGCATCTTCTCGAGCAGAGCCGCTGCTTTTCGTATCGGTCTCTTTGACGGAGGGTTCGCGGACATCGCTCTTGCTCGATCCCGTGCTTTTGCCCGGTTCGTTGCTCTTGCTCGATTCCGTGCTTCTGCCCGCTCCTGTGCTCTTGCTCGATCCGGAACCCTTGCCTTCACCCTTCTCGCCTCGGTTCCCCTTGTCCCCTGAAGACATTCCGGGTCCGGACTTCACTCCCTTCTCGCTCCCGCCAGGCCAGTTGAGTCCTAAATTCCGGCCACCGAATTTGATACCAGGCATCGGAACATTGGGAGAAAGATCGCCTGTCTGACCATGCGAAGTTTTAGTATCAGGTGTTGAAGACTTCGTGTCGGGTCCCCGCTCCTTACTGCCCGATGGTTCCGAAACATTCGGGACTTTGCTCGTCTTGGTAATACCAGGCTCACTTCGCGGCTCGCCCAGCGGACCATGTTTCGGCTCACCAACTGCGCCCCTCTTCTCGCCGCGCGGGTCTTTATTCGAATCGATCTTAGCCTCGCCTTCCCCTCTGGCGTCAACCCTGGAGTCCTTTGTGGCAGATTGCTTTTCGCCCTTGTCGCCAAAGATCCGGCGGTCGGTCTCTTTGATTATTGCATCTACACGGGACTTCTCAGAAGGACTCATGTCAGCGCGCGGATCGACCTTCGAGGGCTTGCCTTTGCCAGTATCGATGCTCTTTCCTGAGCCCTGGTCCCGCCTGCCTTGCGGATCAATCGGTCCGCCTCGGCTGGAGCCCTGACCTTTCCCCGCAACGAGCGGATTGTTTCTTCCATCCCAGAGTGCCATACCAGCCGACTTGATGTCTTCCGGGTTCATGCCCTTTTCCGAGCCACGATCATCTCTGTGCTCGACTCTGGAACCAGCTCCCGGGTCACTGCCAGATTCGGCTTTCGATATCGCAGAGCCTGACTCTCCATGAAGCTGCTCACGAGAAACCGGCCCTTCACTCACCGTACCTGGTGGCTTCTCTGATCGAACTTCACCATGCCTGGGCGCCGGTTCTGACCGGTCAGGATGAAGCCCTCGCTCGGGAAGGTCAGCGACCTTTCTGCTCACGGATGCGCGATCAGAAACATGCTCGGGCGCCAGTTCTCCGCGTGACGATTGACTTGCAATACCAGCCGCTTCAGTATTTCCCGCCAGGTCACTCCTCAATGCAGGTTTATCCGTTTTGGTTTCGGGAGTCGCTCCCTTTTCCGCTCTGGGTGCGCCGCTTTTCGAGGTCGACTCTTCACCGGTGACTCCTCTATCTCTCGATAGGGAAGACGGTGGACTCTCACCCGCGACATCCCCGACGTTTCTTACTGGCTTATCTTTTCCTTCCTGAGCCGGTTTACGATTTGATGCTTGCTCCGGACCTGCGAAAGACGGAGCTGCAGATCCTTCCTTCTCCTGGCGCTCAACAGTTGCCTTGAAAAGCGCTCCTTTCGGATCACTTCCAGAAGCAACGCCCTCAAAAGCGAAGCCGCCCTTCGCCTGTGCGCTCACCCGCCCACCACTAGATTCGCCAGGCACGGAATTCGCCGACTCCGCCCGCCCACTATCAATCGAATTCGCGGTTGCTATAGACTCCTTTGGTGCTGGCCTACCGGGCTCGAAAACCGAAGGTCCCCGACTCTTAACCGGCTCATACTCCTGCGACCCAGGTAGCTTTGGTGGTTCAACAGCACTCCCGCCTGGTCGGGCATCGCGCGTAACAGCCGGTGCCGTCTCGATGACAGTGCCAGGTTTCGTTCCAGCGCCTTCCGTGGCGACCTTTGTAATTCTGGAATACTTGGCGGTCTCAGCGAGTCTGAGACCCTCGACACTATCGGGCCGAAGGTTTCGATTCACCTCGACCACTCCATTCGGCCCTGTAGTAATAAATCGAGTTTGATCTGTCTCTTGAACTGAGCTTTCTACACGACCTGGTCGCTCAGGCACCAACGAGTTGTTGGCTTCATCCTCGAAATCTGTAAGGTTTGAACGCACTTGGCGTCCAAGCCTTCGAATGTTGTCATCGTTACGTTCAACACCATCTACCATTCGTTCAGCCCAAGTGCCTTACTACATAGTTGCCCAACATGGCGACAAGCCTATCGGTTATCTACAATCCGGGCCTTCTCAAAATCCGCCTGCGATTCGCTCGTTTTCCCAAGCTTCAATAGGATATGCGCTCGAGTTCTCAAATAGTTAGGGTCATTCGGTCTCATCTTTATTGCCGAATTTAAATTGACTAGCGCGGACTCAAATTTGCCCAGGTGATACAAAGAAGAACCTTTTACGTACCAATCCTCTGACTCATCGAGACCCAATGCAATTGCTCTATCGGCATCTTCAATTGCGCCTTCATAGCTCTTCAAACCAAGACGACACATTCCCCTCCCGCCATATGCTTCTACAGTCTCATCTCCTAGTTCGATTGCCCGCGTATAGTCTTTTTCAGCAGCCAATGACTGATCCTGTCGACGCAATACCCTCGCGCGAAAACGTAATAAATAATCGCGGTTACTGGGTTTCTTTGATAGCCTTACCATACTCAATTCCAGCTTCCTTCAACTTGCCCAGCCACTCCAGACACTGTCCCTTGCCGGCGTAGTATTTCGCCTGCGGATCCGTCTTGATGCGAGCATCCATCCGTTTCACAAAGGCCCAGAGTTCCGCTCGGGTCGGAAGAGGCTGAGAGCTTGGACTTCTGCGCCAGGACCGGAGTTGCCCAGCCATAAACGAGCACGGAAAGCAAAGCCACTCCTGCGACCAGAGCCAGTTTCTGCACTCTTGCAGGCATCCTCAGTCCCATAGTCTCTCCTGTTCTTCCTGGTTAAACGCGAATGTTACCGGGATTCCAGACTTGCACGAAGGAAACAATAATACCATCGAAAGCCCAGACTCTTGACGGTTGCCTGGTTTGCAGGCTAGCGATTGTTAGTATCTTCCTTGCTCCCCCGGGGATCGTCAATGGGGAATTACACAGTGCCAGACGAGCCGGGGTCGGATAGGTTCCAATCCACTGGCTCAGCAAACCAACATCCTAGCAATCACCCCGAGCGCATGATCTCGGCTTCCGCCAGGCGCAGGCGCTTGTCCAGCAATTCACGAAGCTGCGGGCTGCTCTCCAGCTCGGGGTCGGTTTTGATTACCGCAATAGCTGTATTGCGTGCCTCCTCCAGGATCGTGGCATCATTGACTAGGTCGGCGAGGATCAAGTCAGGAAGACCGCTCTGCCTGTAGCCCAGGAATTCCCCCGGTCCGCGAATCTCCAGATCCTTCTCCGCCACGACGAAGCCGTCGTTGGTCTTGGTCAGGATCTCGAGCCGCTCGCGAGTCTGCTGCGCTTTCGATTCGGTGATCAAGAAGCAATAAGACTGATCGCTGCCGCGCCCGACCCGCCCGCGCAGCTGGTGCAGTTGGGCGAGCCCGAAGCGGTCGGCATTCTCGATAATCATCGTGGTGGCATTCGGCACATCGACGCCCACCTCGATGACTGTCGTAGAGACCAGGACATCGTATTGACGGTCGCGGAACATATCCATGACCTCGTCTTTCTCCTGGGGCTTGAGCTTGCCGTGCATCAATCCGAAGCGCAGGTTCTTGTAAGTGTTCTTGAGTTTCTCGAATTCTATGGTTGCGGCTTTCGCCGAGAGGGACTCCGACTCTTCGATGAGCGGGAAGACAACATATACCTGTCTGCCGCTGCCGACTTCCTTCAAGACGAAGTCCCAGAGCTCCCGTCTCTGACCGGGACGCAATAGCTTTGTCATGACCGGCTTTCTGCCCGGCGGCAACTCGTCGATCTCGGACACATCGAGATCGCCGTGCATTGTCATAGCCAGGGTACGCGGAATCGGAGTAGCTGTCATCGTAAGCAACTCCGGGCTCTGGCTCTTGGCTTTGAGACGGGCTCGCTGCTTGACGCCGAAGCGATGCTGCTCGTCGATGATGATCAAGCCGAGATTACTGAACTCGACATCATCCTCCAGAAGAGCGTGAGTGCCCACCGCGATGTGAGCCTGCCCGCTCGAGAGAAGCTGCCGTACCTCGCGACGCTCCTTGGCACCTTGTTTTCCGAGCACAAGAGCGCATCGCAGACCGAGCGGTGTCACCAGACGTTGAAACTGCCGATAGTGCTGCTCGGCCAGTATCTCGGTCGGTGCCATCATGGCGCCTTGATAGTTGTTTTCGATTGCCACCATGAATGCCATCAGAGCGACCACCGTCTTGCCGGAGCCGACATCCCCCTGAACAAGGCGGTGCATGGGTTTCGTCGACGCGAGATCCCTGGCTATCTCGGCGAAGACACGCTTCTGGGCGCCGGTCAGCTCGAAAGGCAGCGATTTGCTAAGGTTCACCACGAGCCCTTCATCCGAATGAGCAAGGGCTAGAGCTCCCTCGGTCTGGTCGAAACGATGGCGCCGGTGCGCGAGCTGGAGCTGGATTGCGAAGAGCTCGTCGAAGACCAGACGCCGGCGAGCTTCGTCCTTGGACTCGACATCCTCGGGGAAGTGGATTGTATAGAGAGCCTCGCGCAGCCCCATGAGCCCGAGCTTTTCGCGGATGACCTCGGGAAGGGGATCGACGATAGCGTCGCCGTATCTGTCCAGGGCATTGTGAATGACCGTTCGAAGATGCCGGAGAGAAAGTCCCTCGGTGAGCGGATAGACAGGGACCAACCTGCCGGCATGCAGACTGGCAGGCTGGGGATCTTCTGTCTCGGTCAGAAGTCCCAGTACTTCCACCTCGGCGTTTTTCAACTGAAACTTCCGGGAAAACTTGTCTCGCTCCACTATACCGGAAGCAAGCACTTGCGCTCCTTTCGGATACTGCGCCTTATACCGATCGAGCAGATACTTGTTCGATCGTCCACCGACGAATCTCGTGATGCCGACAACACCCGTTCCATCGCCGATGGTGACAGTAAGCACAGAAATGTTTCGCTTCTTAGATTGGAACGCGCTTACCGAGCGGATTGTGCCAAAGATGCTGACTTCCTGATCTTCTTCGAGGTCTTTGATATGCAGGCGATTCTGAAAATCCAGGTGACGCCGCGGATAGTGCCTTAGCAAATCACCGACAGTGAAAATGTCGAGCCGGTTGAGCACTGTGGCCATCTTCGGACCCACACCTTTGACGAATTGCACATCGACGAAATCAGGCAATTTGTCTGCTCCCGGGACGCCTCCTCTGGCGGCGTCCGGGCCCGGCTTCTGCTCTTCCAGCCGGGTCAGGCTCGTACCGGGGGGGATGGCCTGGGGGAGCTCCCGCTTCTGAGCCGCTTTGCCGCCCGGCCCGGATTTTGCCGAAACCGTCCGAACATCAGACTGGGCGAACTTGAGACTCGGAGCGCCGGCGGTGGTGGAAGCCGAAACTGCAGAGGACGAACCAGCTGCGGAAGAACTTGAAAAGAAGAAGAAGAAGAAGAAGAAGAAGAAGAAGAAGAAGAAGAAGAGCCGGCTCCGGCCTGGCGACTGGCCCTTGCCGTCTCGACGCCCTCCGGCTGCCGCCGGAACATCCGGTCCGGGTCCATCGCTCCAGTTGCAGTTCTAGCTCTAGCTCCTGCACCGCCTCCGGCAGGCACTGCCTCAGCGTCCGCTGAGGCTCCCTCTGTCTCTCCCAGGACCGCCTCTATGGCTCCGGCGTCCGGCTCCTCCTCCGGGTGAGTTTTCAGGCGCTCCAGGCGCGCTTTGTGGAGACTTTCCACGTACGGGATCAGCATCTCCTCGGCCCTGCTCACGATGGAGATCCGGGTGCCCACGTCAGTGTTGGGGTACTGGCGGAAAAGCCCTCTCAGGGTCATCCAGGTGCCTTCCAGCGGAAATTCCTTGGAGAGCCGGGCGCAGGTCTGCCGCATGAACTGCGAAAAGGTCGAGCGACGCCCGTGGAAGTCCGCATAGCGAGAACGGCGCTCGATATCCAGCGCCTTGTACATAGCCCGAAGCGCTTCGTCTTTCGACTGCTTGCTCTTGCTGTCGCCAATGACCGGAGACACGAATATGACCAGAATTGCTAGCTTTTATAAGACTAAGCCAAAGCCTGCCGGATTGCCAGAGCCCAGGCTACACCTCAGACGAATCTAAAAGGCGAAAAGATATTGCCTGCCTATACACAGAACCGCACCGGGTCATCTCCGCCCGGCGCGGAGGCGGGCAGTTGCGAGCCCTTACTGGAGGCGGTTGAGGATAAGCTTACTGATAGCTTTGAGAGTAGCGAATACGCCGAGACCTTCCGAAGCGACCGCCTCGAAACTCGGGACCTGGCGCTGGTTGAGCTCGCGCTCCATACGCTCGATGGGCATGGCGTTGGCGAGGTCGCGCTTGTTGTACTGCAGGACCCATGGGATGTTGTCGAGAGTCAGACTGTACTCGGCGAGGTTCTCGATCATGTTTTGCAGAGAGTCGATATTGTCCTTCGAGCGCATGACATCGGAGTCTGCTACGAAGATGATGCCGTCGACGCCGTTCAGAATAAGCTTTCGGCTGGCGTTGTACTCGACCTGACCGGGGACCGTATAGAGGGAGAATCTCGTCTTGAAACCCTGCACCGAACCGAGGTCGAGGGGAAGGAAGTCGAAGAAGAGAGTACGTTCGGTCTCCGTAGCCAAGCTGATGAGCTCGCCCCTGGTGGTCGGCGCCAGCTGGCTATGAATGTACTTCAAATTGGTGGTCTTGCCACCAAGACCGGTGCCGTAGTAAACAATTTTGCAGTTGATTTCTCGAGCCGCGTAGTTTACGAGTGCCATCCCTGGTTTCCTAACTCGCTACTTTTTTCCAATCGCCTATTTTCCATCATTGACAACATTCGGCGGGTCTTTGAACAACGAATTGATATCACGAATTCATATTCACGCGAAAGACAAGCCTGATCATGTCCAACGAACTACGGTTACTAAACTCTACGCTGGTGGCTCGAAGCTTCCCCAGATCTCTCGTTGACCCTCTGGAAGATCCCGAATGATAAGAAAACCTGACAACGCCAGCGTTTCGATTCCCCAAAAAACAGACTACCACGCCAGAGAAGATCATGGGGGATTATTGTGTCTAATTGTTCATTTAGGACATTACAATTGACAATAATTCCTGTAGCCTATAGCGAATAGCATGCTAGAATGCACCCTTTGCCTGGCAGTGATATCCAGGCTTTCGGCAGAATCCGCCCCCTCACTTATCGGACGGATTTCTTTCCCTCCAGCGCCCACAGCTGGTCACGGGGAGCCGATGTCAACCAGGTAACTTCTATTTGGGAAGGCGTTCTAATGGCTAAGCGATGTGACGTATGCGGTAAAGGACCCAGGACCGGTGTCAACTACACCTTCTTGCGGTCTCACTTCAACCCGCACAACCGGCGCCGCTGGCTGCCCAACCTGCAGTCCGTGCGTGCCCGGGTCCAGAATACCGTCAAGAGAATGAAGGTCTGCACCTCCTGCCTCAAAGCCGGCAAGATTGCCCGCGCTCTCTAAGCGACCTTACTGGACGAAAAGACTTGAATCGACCACCCGGACCGATTGGACGGGTGGTCAAGCTTGTCTGTCATTTGGCATGTTTAGCTGAACAGCCCTAGGACCGGGCCAGATCGAGGAGCCGATCTTTGCCCACCAGGTAGTACTCGTTGCAGAAGTGACAGCGACCTTCCGCCTGACCGTCTTCTTCGGCCATGGAGAGGAGGTCTTTCTTGGAGAGAATCTTGAGAGCCTCGACGAAGCGCTCCTTGGAGCACTTGCAGTTGAAGGAGACCGGCTCCTCCTCGGTGAGAGTGAGGACCTCGAAACCACTAAGTATGCGCTTGAGAATCTCTTCGAGACCCATTCCCCGGCGCATGAGGAAGGTGAAGGTGCCGAAAGTGGTGATATTGTTCTCGATCCGGCAGATGGCTTCTTCGGTGTGGTCGGGCAGCAGTTGAATGATCAAGCCGCCGGCCGCCTCCACTCCCTGCCGCGAGAGATGCGCTCCCACCACGACTATAGAGCCGGTCTGGTCGGAGGCCACGAGATAGCGGTTGATGTCCTCGCCCACCTCGCCTGATACCAGCTCCACCGCCGACATATATGGTCGCCCGAAGCCGTGATCGACCGTCACATGAAGATATCCGGTCTTGCCGATGGCTCCCCCAACATCAAAATTCCCCAGGGAGTTTAACGGTAACTCGACCTGGGGATTGTCTACATAACCTCTGACTGTGCCGTTCGGCGACGCGTCAACGAATACCCTGCCCAGGGGTCCGTTGCCCTGGAACTTCAAGGCCACCTGACCTTCACGGCACTGCATCTGGGCGAGCAGGAGACCGGCGGTCATGGCGCGGCCGAGAGCGGCGGTGGCTGTGAAGGACAGCCCGTGCTTCCCGCGGGCGCACTCCACGGCTTGCGTAGTCGTGGCGATGGCTGCGCGGATGCTCCCGTCGGCAGTCATGGCTTTCAAGATACCGTCCTTCATCCTTGCCCTCGGTAACACACGTCTATTCACTAATTTTAACAGTTGCTAAGGTTTTGACAACTACCGGATCGAACGGGAGGCAGTCACCACGCGAGAAATGCCATTGACATCACGCAAACTGGTGACTTTCTCCCAGCCGGCCTCGGCAAAAATCGCTTTCACCGGATCAGCCTGGCCATCACCCACTTCGACCACGATGAAACCGCCGGTGGAATCAAGCAGGTCGGCGGCGGTAGTACTGAGCTTGCGATAGAACCGCAAACCATCGGGGTCCCGGCCGAATAGAGCCTCATGAGGCTCGAAGTCCACCACCTCAGGCTCCAGGGTCGATTGCTGATCCTGAGGTATATACGGCGGATTAGAGACAATTAGATCGAAGCGCTCGCTCAGGGTCCACCAGAGACCCTCGCTCTTCAGGCTGAGCCGATCCGCCACCCGGTGCAGGGCGGCATTCTCGGCAGTCAGCGCCAGGGCCTCTTCGTTGATGTCGGTGCCGGTGACCAGCAGACGGTCGTTCTTCTTGAGAAGACCGACGGCGATTGCGCCGGAGCCGACGCCTATCTCCAGCACTTTTATCGGTCTGTCTTCGGGCAGGCTCCGGGCGAGACCGCGGGCCAGATCCAGAGCCGCCTCCACCACCGTCTCGGTGTCGGTGCGGGGGATGAAGACCCCTTCCCGGACTTTGATCTTCAAGTCCAGGAATTGAGCCTCCCCCAGACAGTACTGGATGGGCTTGCGGCGGGCGCGCTCGGTGAGGAGCCGCTCGGCCTTTTCGAGCTGCCTCTCGGTCATGGGCAGGTCGTCGCAGACAAGCTGCTTGGAGTTGCTCATTCCCGAGACGCTCTCGACGATCATGTCGGCTTCCACCCGGGCCTCGCCGCTCTCTATGCCGAAAGAGACCAGATGAGCGACGATCTCCTTCTTCGTCTCTTTCAGTTTCAGTCCGGGGGTGAGCCGCACTCAGAGACCTTCCATCAGCTTGGCTTGCTGCTCGTCCAGGGTGAGAGCTTCCACCAGCTTGTCCAGATCCCCTTCCATAATCAGCTGCAGCGAAAAGTTCTGATTGAGCCGGTGGTCTGTCACCCGGTTGTCCTTGTAGTTGTAGGTGCGAATCTTCTCCGATCGATCGCCGGAGCCTACCTGGGATTTGCGCTGATCGTAGATAGCCTTCTGCTGCTCCTCGAGCTTGAGCTTGTAGAGCTTGTTCCGGAGAATCTGCTTGGCCCGCTCTTTGTTTTGCAGCTGGCTGCGCTCTTCCGAGCATGCCACCATGATGCCGGACGGCTTGTGAAAGATCCGCACGGCGGTCTCGACTTTGTTGACGTTCTGGCCGCCGGCTCCACCCGAGCGCATGGTGGAGATCTCCATGTCGTTCTCGTTGAGCTCGACATCCACCTCTTCGGCTTCGGGCATGACCGCTACCGTGGCCGTGGACGTGTGCACCCGGCCGGAGGCTTCCGTCTGGGGTACGCGCTGGACCCGGTGCACCCCGGATTCGTACTTGAACTTGCTATAGGCGCCGTCTGCCTTGACGCTGAAGATGACTTCCTTGTAGCCACCCACTTCGCCTTCGTGACAGCTCTCGATGTTGTAGGGCCAGCCCAGGCGGTCGGCGTACTTCATATAGAGACGCAAGAGGTCGCCGGCGAACAGGGACGCCTCATCGCCACCGGCGGCCGCCCGGATCTCGACCATGATGTCTTTGTCGTCGTTGGGATCCCGAGGCAGAAGCAAGACCTTGAGCTCTTCCACCAGCTCTTCGTCTCGTTTTCTCGACGCTTCCAGCTCTTTCTCGAGTTGCAGGCGCTCTTCCTTGTCCTGGCTGTCCCGCAAGAAGGCCTGCCACTCCTCGATATCCTTCTGGACCCGTTGCCATTCTTGATAAGTGGAGATTGTCGGCTCGAGCTGGCGGCGGGTACGGGCGAGGGTCTTGAGACGCGACTGATCGGAGACCACTTCCGGATCCGAGAGCTGCTTCTCGATGTCTTGGAAAGTTTTCGATATGTCGTCAAGCTTTTCGACGAAATGGTCCATAACGCCTGCCGTGGCCGTAAATCAAAGATCGGAGAGGGAGGGATTCGAACCCTCGCTGCGTTTTAGCGCAGACGGTCTTTCCAGGACCGCACGATAGACCACTCTGACACCTCTCCAGATTAGTCCAGCCTGACATTATAAACGAATCCGGATGTCCGGGGAGCAATTATGACCGGCCGGACTTTACCTCTTTGTTCCGGTTACCAGAAACTGCTTGCCGAAGAACCTCCAGGCAAAAGGCAGCTTCAAATAGGTCTTTACCAGGAAGGGATGAGCCGGGGTCCTGCCCTGCATCGTGTAGGGGAGAAACTGCGCTACCGACTCGCTTAGAGGAAAATCCTGACTGGCTCGAAATCGCGACATAACCGAACTCGAGAAAAGACTCCATGCTAACCATCGACAAAGTCACTCCTGAAGCTCCCAGCCCCAGCCTTACCAGGAATGAGGAGTTGCCCCGGCTCACCCTCATGTCCATCGTCATCCCTTGCAAGAACGAGGAAGGCTGTATCACCTCCACAGTGGAGCACCTCCACCTGGAGCTCGAGCTCAACGGTATCCCCCACGAGATCGTCGTTGTGGATGACGGGAGCACCGACAGCACCTGGGATCTGATCGTCGCCCTGGCGCAGAAATATCCTCAAGTCACTCCGGTAAAAAACGTCGGCGCCCATGGTTTCGGAAGGGCAGTCACCTGCGGTATCAATGCCGCGGCCGGTGATGCCGTCACCATCATGATGGCCGACGAGTCCGACGACTGCCGCGATGTGGTGCGCTACTGGGACAAGCTCAACGAAGGATACGATTGCGTTTTCGGCAGCCGCTTCATCAAAGGCGGCGGCATCATCGATTATCCGCTGCCCAAGCTCATCCTCAACCGCATGGCGAACTGGTTCATCAAGACCCTCTTCATGCTCCGGCACAATGACATAACCAACGCTTTCAAAGCTTATAGAAAGTCCGCTCTGAATGGCTGCGGGCCGATCATCTCCCCCCACTTCAACCTGACCGTGGAGCTGCCGCTCAAGGCAATCACCAGGGGCTACACTTTCGCCACGATTCCGATCACCTGGCGCAACCGCAGGACCGGACTGGCCAAGCTGAAGATCCAGGAGATGGGCAGCCGCTATCTGTTTATCTGCATGTATGTCTGGCTCGAGAAAACCCTCACCAGGGACTATCGCAAGATCTGAGCCTAGGAGCTCGAGCTCAAGCTTCTGGACGGTGTCAGCTTGACACGCCTGGATCCCGCTTCGATGAGGGGCAGGAAGTCATCGGCGGTGAGACTGGCTCCGCCAACAAGGCTTCCATCGATATCGGGCTTGGCAAGCTGCTCTTCCACGTTCGAGGGCTTGACGCTGCCACCGTAGAGGATGGGCACTTTCTCGCCGACCTTGTGATTGTCGACGAAATATTCGTTGATGGTCGCTCTGATCAGAGCCGCCACGCGGTTGGCCTCGTCCGCTTCGCAGGTCTTGCCGGTGCCGATGGCCCATACCGGCTCGTAAGCGATCACCAGGGGCTCCACGTCGCCGTCGGTGAGATCGGCCAGAGCGGCAGCCACCTGACGGCGCACCACCGAGTCGGTGAGGCCTTCCTCGCGCTCGTCGAGAGACTCGCCGACACAGACGATGGGGATGAGCTTGTGCTTGAGAGCGGCCTTCAGCCGGAGATTCACCGTGGCGTTGGTCTCGCCGAAGAACTGCCGGCGCTCCGAGTGTCCGATCACTACATACTTGACACCCAGGTCGGTGAGCATCAGCGGGGAGACTTCGCCGGTGAAAGCGCCCTCATCGCGATAGTCCATGTTCTGGGCGCCCAGGGCGCAGGGAGAGCCGACAAGGGCCTGCCCGGCCGCGCTCAATCCGGTGAAGGGTGGACAGATGACGATTTCCGGAAGATCGCTCTTGCCCTTGACCCCGCTTGCGATGGCAGAAGCCAACTCGGCTGCCTCTTTAGCGGTCTTGTTCATTTTCCAGTTGCCGGCAATGATTGTCTTGCGTTTGCTAGTCACGTCCATACTCCCTATGTGTAGGCAAAGCAGGGGAACCCATATATCATTGGCATTCTAACCGAAAAAGCGCCGCCGACCGCCCGAGTTTTAAGCAGAAAAACAGCAGAGCCGTGACCGATACAGAACAGAAGAGCACCGGAGAGAGCCTGGAGAAAGCACGCAAACTGCTGGCTGAAGGGCGCCTCGACAACTGCCTGGCGGTCGTCAAGCCGCTCTGGCTTGCGCAGCCTGATGATACGGAGATCATCTCGATGATGGTCGACCTCCTGCAGCAGGCTGAAGAATTCGAGGCTTGCCAGGCTCTCACCACGCTGCTGGCCAAGATGAAAGGCAACGGCGAGGCGCCGAGCCAGCTCGATGACTGCGCCAGGGAAGTCTTCGAAGCCGGCTACCGGCTCATCGATGTCCGGCAATACGAGCTTGCCGCAATGCTTCTGGCGATCTGCGCCCGGGAAGCCCCGGACGATCCCACTGTCCACTACGAGCTCGGCTTCACGCTCATGTCCCTTTCCCGTTACGAAGAGGCGGCAGAGCATTTCGAGAGGGTGCGGAGCATCGAAGAGGACTTCGACACCGTCTTGAATCTCTCGGTCTGTTATTGCCTCTGCCGGGAGGCCAGGAAAGCAGCTTCGATGATCGGGCGCCTGGACAGCCTGGCGAGCTCCGAGGAAGAGCGAGGCGAGCTGCGGCACCGCAAGCAGGTCCAGTCTCGCATGGAGAAGCTGGCAGGAAAAGCGAAGCTCAATGCCAGGGACTGGTTTTTCATCCTCTATGGGACGATTCTTCTTTTCGATCCGGAGGATCATGGTTTTAAGCAGCTAAAGCTCGACCAGGCGAAGGGGACCAGCAAGAAGACTCCGGAAAGCTATACGAAAATTGCCTTTACTCTGCTGGTATTGAAAGGGGTTCTGGAAGGACTCCGCTGGCCGCCTGAGGCGATCGAGTTCTACAGCCCCACGAGCCGTCCTCTTGCGGCAATCCTGGCCAGGCTCGCCGATTTACCCCTGAACAGCTATCAGGGACCAGACCGGCCGGATCACGCCCTGATGCTCATGGACTGGGCTTCCGAGATCATCGGTCCCCATGAGAGCTTCGTGAGCAATGACAGCAATCGCAGCATCTTCGCCTACGGGCTGAGCACCAGAGAAGCACTGCCCCTGATACCGGATATTGTTGCCCACTTCTCGGACAACATCACTCTGCCGTGGACGGGCGAGAGCCGTATCACCCTGGAGGACGGGCAGGGAATCTCCCCGGAGGAGGTGATTCCCGAGATTCTCGAGCGCGCCTGGAATCTCGAGTCCGATCCCGATGTATTGAAAGCCATTCAAGATCTGGTGCAATACTATTCCGACAAACGCGACCTCCTGGTGATTCACAACACCGAAAGGTTCGTCAATCGCCCGGAATACAGCGCCGAGATCCCCGGAGCCTCAGAGAAGACCGGATGAATCTCAGGCGCCTGCTGACCACCATCTCGTATGTCACCGCCCTGCCCGCGGGTATTCGGCTCAATGCCGGCTTCAGCAGAGACGGTCAACCTGCCGAAGACGACCTGGCCGGATTGACTCCATATCTTCCTGCGGCGGGACTATTGATCGGCACCGTCCTCCTCTTCGGCTCCGGACTGCTGGAGCAGATCCGCTGTGCCAGCCTGGTTCACGGCGCCCTGATCACCACTTTCTGGCTCTGCCTCACCGGCGGTCTCCACTTCGATGGGCTGATGGACACTGCCGATGGTATCTTCTCCCACCGCAGCCGCGAGCGTATGCTCGAGATCATGCAGGACAGCCGGGTCGGCAACTTCGGTGTGCTTACAGGCGTTGCCGCTCTGATCTTGAAATTCGCCGCCATCACGAGCCTGCTCGACAATCAAGCGCTGAGCTGGGCCGCACTGCTTTTGATACCGGCATGGTCGCGCTATGCCGAGGTCTATGCCATCGTTCGCTTTCCCTATGCCCGCGAACAAGGAAAGGGAAAAGTCTTCCACGAGACCTCGGGCAAGGTGGATCTGCTCACCGCCTTTATGCTTCCGCTAGCCGCCAGTATCGGGACAGCCTTCCTCTCCGGTCCCCATGCCGTGCTTGTTGTAAGCAGCACGACAATCATTGCCGGCATCGCAGCCTCGCACTGGATCGACCGGCATCTGGCCGGGCAGACCGGAGACACCTATGGGGCGGTGGTGGAAATCGCCGAATGCGGCGGTCTACTGGTTTGTGCGATCGCGCTGGTATAAGCTCGAAAAGATTAAATAAATCTAGGCGTCATCCCGGTGCCAGGAGCGCTTCACCTGACGGCGGCGCGCTGCGGCAGCCTTTCTCTTGCGGCGCTCGGAGGGAGACTCGAAGAACTTCTTGCGTCTGTAGTCAGAGAGAATGCCAGCCTTCTGGACCTGCTTCTTGAAGCGTCTGAGGGCGCGTTCGATATTCTCCTGCTCAGCTACTCTAACGTACAATCCGAACACCTCCAAAATTCAAGGTCTCGCGTGACCTGCATAAATGCGCTCTTCGAACTTTGAGAACATACCATGTCAATCGCCGGATAACCAAGGAAGACAACATAAAGTTCACGTTTTATTTCAGATCGTTGAACTTATTTCAGGCCGGATTCGTTATAGAGAACAAAGACAGAAGATCGCAGCCGGGACCGTACGCCGCATCTGGGGAGACACGGTGCCAGCGGTTCCGGCAGGCGATTCTCAAAATCCGCCCACCGAGGAAGAGTCTCCGCTATAGACCTGTCCCTGAGCCTGGTCCTGACGCCACTGCTCCAGGCTATCCTTCTTGTTCGCCTGGTGCTCCTGCATCTGCTCGACAAGCTTGGATTTCTTGGCGCGGAAAACAGCGACATCCATTATGTCCTGCTGGCGATTGCGCTTGGCCGCTTTCCACACTTCATAGAGCGACTCCCGGCCCACATTGGGGAGGTCGAGGGTCTTTTTGAGAAGATAGCGATTCAGATCCTTGAGCTTGTACGGCTCTATATGACGCAAGAGAACCAGGAGCTGATTGACGTCATTCTCATCATCGATGAGCTCTTTGACCACCTGGCGCAGCAGGTCCTCCATACCCAGAAGGCTCACCTGCCTGGCGAACTCCAGGGCCTCCGGCACTGTCTTGATGTACTGGTACTCTTTCTCCATGGCCAGGTGAGCGACGTCATTGAGCGACACCTCCTGGGCTTTGCGCGCCAGATCGGTGAGCTCCTCCCTGGTGTTGGCGGCACCGACGAGCTTCTGTATGGCATTGCGGGTAACGTCATAGCACTCGAATTGCCGCGCCTTCAGAGCGACCTGGATATAGTCGTCGTGAGTTCGGCTCAGGCTGAAGGCCTTGTGCATAGCCGTGCGCCTGACGTCCAGCAAAGGATGACCGTACTGCTCGGTATAGCCGGCCAGAGCAAGACATTTGGGCAGGTCGTTGCAGGTTGCGAGGACTTCTTGAAATATCGGTCTGGCCCGTTCGCTCTTGCCCTGCTTGGCGTACCTGGCAGCCTTATCGAGACTCTTCTGCTGCTCCACGGTAAGAGGCGAATCGACGATATACTTCTTAGCCTGCACTGGCTGCGATACCATAATCGACAGAGCCGCGGACAGGGCTGCCGCCAGAGCCAGGGAGCTGCACAGATGGGCGAATGAGCATCGGCGAATAATCATTGGTCCTTTTCTAACCTGCAAAAGTCACGATCTACTTATTCCCCATCTTAACGGGAGATCTTCAGGGTGAGTAGCTCATTGGCGCGGAATTCCAGAGTATAGACCCCGTCCCTGCCCGGGCGCAGGGACTTTTGCCGGTTCCCCATCAGATCCGCCAGCTCCACTTTCCGGTGCGGCAGGAAGATCTCCAGCCGGCAATGCGCCGGGCTCTCGACCGTATTGAGGAGCCGGAGCAGGAAGCTCTCGCCGCCATCGGCGGAATAGAGCGCGGAAAGCCGAACCACTGGATTGTCCAGGGACATGGCTCGAAATTGCCCGGCATCGGAGTCGAGGACCATATCAGAAACAGAGGAGGCAGCAGAAAGAGGAGAAATCCAGAGCGGACCTTCGAACAGCTCGGCCAATTCATAAGCCCTGGCGATCTGGGCAGGACCCGGAGCGCTCCCGGATGCTACCGGAAGTGGTGCCCAGCCGTAGGAAACCCTGTTGAGCCCGAGACAGTTGCCGTCCGGAGTCGGGATATGCGGGCCGGCGCCGCCGCCCCTGGTCAGGAGCCGCTTGCGCGAGAGCATGGAGATGGCGCGCATAATCGTATAACTAACCGAGCCGCCCTCGACGCCGTATTCAGGAAGACCGAGATTGAGAAAGACTTGCTGGTTGGCTATGAAAAACCTCTGGCAGGCGAAGCGGTCTAGAGGCGCCTCCCGAGCGCGCTCTACCGGTAGCGCCTGGCTGTGCTTCTTGATCTTGCGCTCCACCAGGCTGAAATGATTCTCGGACCAGGTGGTAGTGACGGGCGCTCCGGTATCGAATACCACCTCGAGCCTGTGGTCCCGGCTGCGATTGTCCCAGGTGGTCTCGAAGAATACGAGAGGAACACCCCTTCGCAGGCTGATCTCTGTATGGATCTCGTGCCGGACCAGCCGCTGGCTGCGAGCCAGGGCAGGCATGTCCGCCACATCTTTCTTGCCGGCAAGAAAAGAGCGATCGGGGCTGCGCTCCACCGACTCCGGTATGTCTATCTCGTGAACCAGCCTCAAGCTGCCCGACAGCGGACCGGGAAGCCCTGCTGCCACGCTTTTGAAACGAGCCACAGGCTCCCTGTCGCCGTATACCGGATCGAAATTGTAAGAGTCCCCGCCATCCCCCTGATCGCGAAATCCAAGGCCGAGCTCGTAATCCCGAACAGTACCATCATCGCTGGCAGCCGCCACCAGCACCCGGCCGCTCTCATCGACACTGACGGTGAGACAACCGTTCGATAGCCGGCTGGTCGAACGCTCGACGATGGCGGCACGAGCCGGTGTACTGCTTTCAGCCCCGCCTGAAAGCAGAGAGACCGAAAAAGCCGGAACCGCACCCGGCCAGATCCATCCGCGGGCCAGACAGATATCTTTGTACAGGGGGACTTTCGAGACCGAGCCGAAAACCTCGGTCTCGACACTGAGCGTGTCTATTTGAACCAAACCGGAATCCCCCAGGAGATCTTCGATATCCGTCATCAGCGGAATATCCATCGGCTCGCCGTCGCTGGCAAGGCCCAGGCGCTCAGGAGGAATGGCAAAGGCGAAGGGCACCGGGGCCGACACTGCGCTCCCGGAGAGATTGAAGACCGCCAGCTTCTCGACCGGCGCTGCCGGGTCGAGAAGATCCATATGCAGCCGCCCGAAACCGCATTCGTCGGCGACACCGCTGCCGGTGCTTTCTCCAGACGCTCGCCGCCCGGACCACTCATGAGAGCCGGGGCTTATCAGCTCCTCCCGTATCTGACGGTCGAGGACATCGATGACATCGTGCAGCCCCTGGTAACGCGTGAGCATCTCCCGATGCACCTCGTCTACACTGCAACCACATATGCTATCGTGAGGCTGATTGCGCAAGAGCAACCGCCAGGCATGCTCGAGCTCCCGGGACGGATAAGCAACCACTCCCGACCAGGCGAGCAGAGAAAGCAGAGGCTCCGCGATCCGGGAAAGACGCCACTCGCCCAGACGATTCTGGCGTTTGAGATAGAGCCTGGTAGACAGCACTCCGGCCAGCATGAAAGCCCGGCAGTGCTCCTTCGCAGACCGGTTGTCCCGCAGCTCCCCGCGGATGAGATGGACCAGAGCACCAGGGACGGTAGCAGCCTCGAGAGCCCCGTCCAGATAATCGCCGAGCTTGACCACGGCCAGCTCGCAACCGTTCAGACCGCCTTTCGATAGACGCGCCAGACGCTCGAAGTCGGCGGGCGGATAGAGATGATCGCCACCCACCGGCACCAGGGCCGTCGCTCTCAGGGCGGAGGCCGACCGCGCTCTCGAGGTCGGCTCGTCGCCTGCCTCGATAAAACTCTTCAGATAACCGGCAAGCACCGGCGCCGCCTCTTCGTCGCCGAGAGAAGCGCTTTCGTGAAATGCGGTCTGGTAATAGCCGTCCGGCAGAAGACAGGCAAGCACTTTGCTACCGTCCGGCGCCTGCCAGAAGAAATCGGGTCCTCGCTCGAGGAGCGGCACCCCGCGCCAGACCACGGCGGTCTTGATGCCAAAACCGTTGAGCACCCGGGGCATATCCTGGGTATGACCGAAAGTGTCCGGACAGTATCCCACCATCATGGCACCGCCGAGCTTCCGGGATTGCCGCAACCCCAGATCGAGATTGCGCACAAGGCTCTCGCCGGAGACAAGCATCTGATCGGCGAGGACATACCAGGGCCCCACCGACAAAGAGCCCTGCTTCACCAGCTTCTTGAGGCGGGGTCCGAGCTCCGGCGCCACCTCCAGTATGTCCTCCACCGCGCTGGTCTGCCCGTCCAGGTGGAAAGACGAGAGCACCCCGGATTCGAGATCCTCGATAATTTTGCGAGCCACCGAGACCAGCTGAGTACGATACTTCTCGAAAGACCAGTACCATTCACGGTCCCAGTGAGTATGAAGATAGAGACAGAGCTTGCTCACCGGCTTGAATCCTCAGCCGCGAACCAGGGGAGCGATGGTGCGCACTCCCTCGTCCAGAGCATCCTCGAGAACGGCAGGCTCGTCGGCGACGAACTCGTCGTCCAGCTGGATCGAGAAAGCGCCCTGATAGTCGTAGAGCTTCAGGAGCTCGATAAGCTGGCGCCAGTCCACCGTGCCTTTGCCGGCAAGGCGGTAGCGCCACCAGAGGGGCCCGAACATACCGCTGTCCCGCAGGATGTCCCGGTTGATCTCGACATCGTGGGCTGCCACATGCTCGATGGCGGAGGTGAAATTAGCCAGGACCTGAAGATAATCGATGCCGAGCCATACACAATCGGCCGGGGAAAAACTCAAGGTGAGCCCCGGACACGTGGATAGCAGATCCCGCCAGTCTTGCGGCTCCATGGCCCGCCACTTCTTCAGGGAGAGACCACGGGAGGCGCTCGGGGTGGAGAGCCGGAGCACGGGCTTGACCTCATTGCTCTCGAGGATGTCGACGAGAGGCTCGAACTCTTCCTTGAAGCGCTCTTTCCAGTCTTCGCCGGCACCCGGCTCGATATAGAAGGCGAGCAGTCGGCAGCCCACCAGGTTGGCTACTTTAGCCAGCTTCGCCATCATGCCATGGAAGCGCCGGCCGACTTGCGGTCCCCGGGAGTATGCAGATACTCCAGATTGAGGCAGGCGATCTGGACGCCTTTCTCCCGCGCCAGCTCGCTCAGCTCCTTGAGATGCTTCTTCTCTTCCGCCTTGAGCGAGCCCTTCGGGGTCGTCTCGAACGGCTCGAAAGTGTACTCGATACTGGGAATGCCTTTGGCTGCCGCGAGCTCGATGGCTCCCTCCAGGCCAGTACCAAATCTAGTGGCATCAAAACAGAGTTTCATGGCGCCAGTTTAGCAGATGAAGACCGCCACAACCATGAGATCCGGTTGTAAGAAGTCAGAAATGGCTCAGATAAGCGCGCCGCACCGCCGGGTCTCTGATGTCATTGAAATCCATGCGGGTCATCTTTTTGACGACAAAACCATAGCGTCGCTTGAGCGAGAGGGTCACCGGCGTGTTCGGGGTGCCGACGATGAGGTCGTAGCACTCCTCCCGGGACAGTCCCGCGGTGGGCACGCCATCGACTGCCACGATCTCGTCCTCGGGCATGACCCCGACATCAGCAGCAGGGGTACCCGGGAAGACCGTATGGATAAGTGGCGGATAACCGGACACCGAAGTGAACTTCACCCCTATGATGCCGATTCCCCTTTGAATCTCCATGTCGAGCTGGTTCTGACCAGCCGATGACCGCAACCCGCCCGCTCCGAGCCCGGCGGTGCCGGCCTGCCCCCGGAAAAGCTGGTCGCGAGCCTGGGCTTTAAACTTCTTCTTTTTTTTCGTCGGCGCCACCACAGCGTTGTGCTGCACCCCTGCCCTCAAGGGATCTTTGTGCTTCTCCTTGAGAGTGTCCATCTTGGGAACGGCAGGCTTGAGCTCCGGCAAGTCATCCTGAGCGGCAGCGGCGCCCCCGCCGGGCACACCGGCGGCAAGGCAGACGATCAGGTTGATAGCAAGTCTCGAATAGATTCGCATGCCTCTGTTTTACCCGGAATTCTCCTGCTTTCCATTTACTTTCCAACTCCAGCATATGACAAGCCGGCGAGAACGTCCACTCGAGAACCGGTGCAAGAGCGAACTAATACTTAAGTTAGAGCGGATCCTCCTGATCAGGTGCTAACCTGACCCTACTCGATACATATGGAGGATGACAGCCGTGAGCAAGGTCACAGTAGTTGGAGCAGGCAATGTCGGCGCCACCGCCGCCCAGTACATCGCCGAAAAGAATCTCGCCGATGTAGTTCTCATCGACATCGTGGAAGGGCTTCCCCAGGGCAAGGCCCTCGATCTAATGCAGGCCGCCCCGATCAATTATCACGATCGCAAGATAACCGGCACCAACGACTATGCCGACACCAGAGGCTCGGACATCGTAGTAATCACCGCCGGTATCGCCAGAAAGCCGGGCATGAGCCGCGACGACCTTCTCAAGACCAATGCCAAGATCGTCCAGGGCGTCGCCGAGCAGACTTTCAAGCACTCCCCCAACGCTATCTACATCGTGGTCACCAACCCCCTCGACGTGATGACCCACCTGGTCCAGAAAACCACCAAGCTCGACTCCAGGAAAGTAATCGGCATGGCCGGTGTCCTGGATAGCGCCCGCTTCCAGACCTTCATCGCCATGGAGACCGGTCTCTCAGTCGAAGACGTGAGAGCCATGGTCCTGGGCGGCCACGGCGACCTGATGGTGCCTGTCACTCGCCTCGCCACGGTCAACGGCGTGCCGATAAGCGAGCTCATGGACGAAGCCAAGATTCACGAGATCGTCGAGCGCACCCGCAACGGCGGCGCCGAAATCGTCAAGCTCCTGGGCACAGGCTCCGCCTACTACGCCCCCGGCGCTTCGGTCTCCCAGATGGTAGAGGCGATTCTGAAAGACAAGCACAGGCTGCTTCCCTGCGCCGTTCACGCCGACGGCCAGTACGGTCTGAAAGATGTCTATATCGGTCTGCCCGCCGTACTCGGCCGCAACGGACTGGAGCGAATCGTCGAGATCAAGCTCGAAGCCGAAGAGAAGAAAGCTCTTCAAACTTCCGCCGATTCGATCAAGGAGAACATCCAGAAGATGAACGACCTGCTCTGCGCAGTCTAAAAGCGTTAACACTGGAGGCCCGCGCCTGATCGAGGCGCGGGCTTTCTTTTATAATATAATGTCGGGTGATCGGGTTGTCACAGGGATCGAAGGGGAGAAAATGATGGCGTCGAGCAGAGATGCGGCACAACTGATCGCCGCTGCCACCCTGGGCATCGCCGCATTTTTCGGCGGCGCCGCTCCGGCGCAAGCAGTGGAGACCCCCACCACACTAGCCCCTACAGCCCAGGACGGCGAGTTTTCCCTGGATCCTACCTACGACAAGAACGACAAGGACCGCCGCATCATCGAGACCATGCTCACCGACATGGAGACCAAGTGGAACGCCCACGAGCTCGACGCGGTAATGCAATACTATGCCGACAATTATGTGAACAATGACGGTCTGGACAAGAAAGCGGTGCGAGAGCTGACCAGGGAATTCTGGTCGACTTACCCGGACGCCAGGACCACTTCCCGGACGAAGCAGATCCGTGTCGAAGGTCGTTTCGCCACGGTGGAGACCAGGGACCTGGCTGTGGGGAACACCGCCAAACCGATGCCGGGCCTTCAATCCCGGGGCGCGCTCACGAGCATCTCGGAAGGGCAGTATTACCTCAAGCGTATAGGCAAAGACTGGAAGATCATCGGCGACCGGATCAACTACGAGAAAGTCAGACTGGCCTTCGGCCTGGCCCAGAAGCTCGAGACCTCCTTCACTGCCCCGGAGCAGGTAAAGTCGGGACAGGAGTATTCGGCCAAGCTCAAAGTCAAGCTGCCAGCCGACCTGGTAGCCATGGGATCGATCGTGAGCGAGCCTCTCAAATACCCGCAGCCCCCTCACAAAGACGTCTGGCGGGCCATGGAGGACAACGGGCTGGAGCGCCTGATCCACGCCAACACCTCGAACTACAACGAGCTCTTGATGGCGACCATCGGCATCACCGACGGCAACCGGAGAGCCCTCAAAGGCTTCTCCTACCTGACCAGGCGCCTGAACGTCGTACCTGCCACCGCAGGTGATGACAGCAACGGCACGGACGCCAAAGGCAAGGCGAAGGCCGAAAAAGAAGAAGACAAATCCAGAGCGCCGGTTACCGAAAGCAACCCGGACACCAATTCGGATGCGGATTCTGATTCTGATTCGGAGCAAAGTCCCGGCGATACGGACGAGTAGATGCAACCCGGACGACGTCGCCTTCTCGGACTGAGCCTGATTCCTCTATCGACGGCCCTGGTCATAGCCCTCGACCAGATCAGCAAAGCCTGGGCGGAAGCCAACTTAACCCAGGGGGCACCGCAGGTCTTCGTCCCCGGGATTCTCGATTTCTCTCTCACATCCAACACCGGAGTGGCATTTTCTCTGGGCTCCGGGCACGGCTCAACGGTCACCATCCTGGCCAGCGGTCTCACCTTGCTGATCGTCGCCTGGTCGATAAAACGCCAGCTCGAGACACCGCCACCGCCGCTGCTTGAGAGCATCGGCATGGGCTGCATCATAGGTGGTGCCGCGGGCAATCTCATCGACCGTTTCTGCCGCGGGAGAGTTACGGACTTTTTGGATTTCGCCTTCATGACCTTTCCGGTCTTCAATGTCGCCGACGTTCTCATCGACGTCGGCATAGGACTGGTGCTGATCGCCGCCATCTCATCCGACAAACGAGAAAAGAGCAATGAGCACCAGTGAGGCCGACGACAGCTACCGGACCATCGTGCTCGAGACGCGCAGCGACGTCCAGGCGCCCGGATGCAGGCTGGATCAGTATCTCAGCCGGAAGATTCCGGATCTGAGCCGGGCTCGCATCCAAAAACTCATCGAATCCAGCCAGATCGATGTGGACGGCAAACCAGCCAGAGCCTCGCAAAAACTCAAAGGCAACGAGACGATCTCAATCGCTGTTCCTCCGCCCGAGAGCGTCGATATCGTGCCGCAAGCCATCCGTCTCGATATCGTCTTCGAGGACGACGACCTGATCGTGATCAATAAACAGGTCGGTCTGGTGACCCATCCCGGTGCCGGCACCAGCTCAGGAACGCTCGTGAATGCCTTGCTTCATCATTGCGGAGAGACCCTCTCGGGAATCTCCGGCGAGCTCAGACCGGGGATCGTGCACCGGCTCGATAAGGACACATCCGGTCTTCTGGTGGTGGCAAAAAACGATCGGGCCCACCGGGCTCTGGCCTCTCAGATAGCCGAGAAATCGGCACGGCGCTCGTACACCGCAATCGTCGACGGCGTGCTCGAGAAAGACGAGGGCACCATCGACGAGCCCATCGGACGCCATCCGGCGAACCGCATGAAAATGGCCATCAGGGAAGACGGCAGACAGGCACGCACGCATTATCGAGTCCTCACACGCATGAGAGATTTCACCCTGGTGAGAGCGGATCTGGAGACCGGACGCACTCACCAGATTAGGGTTCATTTCGCTCATCTGGGTCATCCGGTGGCAGGCGATCTTCTCTATAACAAGAGAGCCAGCGGCGGGCAGAAAGGCAGAGATCGCCTCGGTCTCGAAGGCCATGCTCTGCATGCTACAAGTCTTTCATTTAGGCATCCTTCGAGCGGCCAGCTGTTAGAATTTAAGGCACCGCTTCCGGACGATTTCGCGGAAGCCCTGAGCAGTCTGAAACGCTGAGAGAAAGCCGTGCAAAAAATTCCTGTTGTCCTGAGTATCATACTGACGATTCTGGTGCTGGTCTTCGCCTTCCAGAACCCCGAGCCTGCCGCCCTCCATCTTTTCGGCGCCGGCTTCAGCCTCTCCCTGGGAATCAGCCTCACCGCCTTTTATATTCTGGGCGCCCTGGCCACTTTCAGCCTCTGGAGCATCAAGGCACGCAAAGAGAGCGTTTCGAGAATAACCGAAGAGAAGTGGCAAAAACAGGACCAGAAGCTCGAAGTAGAGATTCAGTCCGACTATGTGAAGCAACTGGAAGCCAAGATCGAGACCCTCGATACGGCTCTGAAAGCGGCTCTAGCCAGGAAAAAGTCCTGACCCTCATTGCCTGCCGGTTACTCTCCGGGCGGGCCCGATGTCCGGAAATCCGAGGCCTTGAGGTGCTCGATGAATTTCTTGAACTCCTTGGCCTCTTCTTCGTCCTTTTCGAAGTCGGCGGGTATGGTGCCGTCGGCCACCACCTGAGCCGAGACGAATATCGGCGCCTTGGCTCTGAGAGCCAGGGCGATAGCATCGGAAGGGCGCGCATCGATAGCTTTGCTCGAGTCGACCCGGGAGTCCTGGACCGAAAGGCGGATGGTGGCGAAATAGGTGTTGGAGGACAGCTCGTTGATCTCCACCCGGTCGACCTTATAGCCGAGGGAAGTGATGACGTTGAGCAGAAGGTCGTGGGTTAGGGGCCGCTCGGGCTTGGCTCCATTTTCCAGAGCCCTGGTGATGGCATTGGCCTCGGCGGCTCCGATCCATATCGGCAGGGCACGGCGCTTGGTGCTGTCGTTGAGCATGACAATCGGGTGCCCGTTGCGGGCGTCCAGAGCGATCGCTGCGACATGCATCTCAATCATTCGTGTTCATTCCCTGATACCAGTATTCCCCTGTTACTCCTTCCTTCTTCCCCTACATTTTACGTTACAAATCTACAGGTTCGCCACCTTTTATTTATTCCCCGAAGACCCTGAATTTATTTGTGTTGAAGATAAATTTTTCATTGCCGATCCGCCCTCAAGCATGATGCCATGCGGCATTCGGCGGAGAGCCCCCGAGCACGAACCTCTGATACCCCCGCCATGAGCCGGAAAGCACGATCCTGAAGCTACCAGGATATTGGCTGGAACCGGTCCGGATCATGTAATAATATAGCGGTGGTGCGAAGCCCCTCTCCAGACTGTATCCAACCCTGTCCGGGTGGCGGAATTGGTAGACGCGCACGTTTGAGGGGCGTGTGGCTTTTGCTGTGTGGGTTCAAGTCCCACTCCGGACAGATTTTCTAAACTCGAAATAGCATGATTATTCAGAGAGCTCAGTGGCCGCATACTATCGCGGACATCGTCAAAACCCTCGACGGTGTCTGGGGCGTGGTCGGAGCCACCGGCACCAATGGCAATCTGTACCGGCTCGAGCGCAGCCTCAAAGAGCCGGTCGTATATACCCTGATCGAATACCGCGGCGATAACGAGTCGGAAATAGTCGAGAAGAGGTCATTCGACCATGACGGCAAACAAGAAGCGATAGACGCATTCGCTTCAGCCCTCGGCTTCCATGTCTGAAAAAGGTAGTTTTCTTGGCATCATCACTCAAGGCTCTCTGTCCACCGGACTGGAGATGCGTCTCGACCCGTCTCGCAGTGTCGAGGACCTCAGGGTGGGCCGGTTCGTGGTGGTGGAAGGCAAGCAGGCTCGATTCTTCAGCATGCTCACCGACGTCACCCTGCAGGCTGCCAACCCGTCTATCCTGCTGAATCCGCCAAGTGGCGACGACTTTCTTCTCAATGTTCTTTCCGGGGGCTCCACTTTCGGCACCGTCAAGGTCCAGCCCATGCTCATGCTCGAGCGCCAGGACGAAATGGGCGCTCCCCAGCGAGACTCCGATGAGGACAGCTCGGGATTGCGCCCGGTGAAGACTATCCCGAGCCACTTCTCGCCGGTCTTCGAGGCGGTGGGCCGGGACTTCGCGCTGGTATTCGGAGAGGAGAACGCTCTCGATCCCACCAATAATCACTTCGAGGTAGGCAAACCACTCAATATGGAGACGCCTATTTGCGTGGACCTGGGACGATTCGTCGAGCGGAGCAATGGCATCTTCGGCAAGTCAGGGACCGGCAAATCCTTTCTTACCCGTATCTTTCTGGCCGGGCTCATACACAGGGATATAGCCTCGGTACTGGTCTTCGATATGCACAACGAGTATGGCTGGCAGGCTATGTCCGAGAGCCGCTCCGCCCCCAGAGTGAAGGGCCTGAAACAGCTCTTCGGGCACAAAGTGGTGGTCTTCTCCCTGGACAGGGAGTCTTCGAAAGCCCGAGGCATCCCCGACGCTCACGAGCTCTATATAGGTTACAACCAGATCGAGATCGAAGACCTCGACCTCCTCAAAGGCGAGCTCGCCCTCTCGGAAGCGACCCTGGAAAATGCGTATATCGCCAGGGAGAAACTGGGACAGGACTGGATCGCCACCCTTCTGGACATGTCCGGGGAGGAGATCGATGAGTTCACCCAGATGCACAAGGGTCATCCCACCGCCCTCAAGACTCTCCAGCGCCGGCTCAATACGGTGGTCCAGAAAACTCCGTACCTGAGACCGCGCGTGAATCACAACTATATAGAAGAGATCCTCGCTCATATCAGCGATGGCAAACATGTGGTGCTGGAGTTCGGAAGACAGAACAACCTGCTCTCCTATATGCTTGCCACCAATATCATAACCAGGCGGATCCACGCCCGGTATGTCGCCCGCTCCGAGGCTCACATAGCCGATCCCGAGAATGTCGCCGCCCCCAGGAAGTTGATGATCGTCATCGAGGAGGCTCACAAATTCCTCTCTCCCCAGGTGGCTCGCCAAACCATATTCGGTATCATCGCCCGCGAGATGCGCAAGTATTTCGTCACTCTCCTGATCGTCGACCAGCGCCCTTCAGGGATCGACCCGGAAGTGATCAGCCAGATCGGCACCAGGGTCACGGCCCTGCTCAACGACGACAAAGATATCGATGCCGTGTTCACCGGCGTGTCCGGCAGCCAGACCCTGCGCACCGTGCTCTCCCAGCTCGATCCCAAGCAGCAGGCCCTTATCCTGGGCTATGCCGTGCCCATGCCGGTGGTGGTCAGGACCAGGCCGTTCGACGCCGACTTCTACCGGGCGGTAGCCCCGGACGCCGGGGAGCCCAGGGATGACGAATCAGTTCGCCGGCGGGCCAGGCATGCCCAGGAAGAGCTGTTCGGCTGAGTCCTGTTGAAAGCGTCATCCTTCTGGGATACTCTACCTATAAAGAGAAAACCCGGCGATAAATGAAAAACAACAGCGAGCAGGAGCAGGACAACGAGGCCCAGGATAATTTCGTCGAGGCCAAAGACCCGAGCGAACTGATTTTCTGCCTGCTTCTGGCCTCGGCCTATCTCGGTCTGGCCAAATACTGCTGGCAGCCGCTTCTGAAGCTGGGGAACTGGAAACTCCTGATCAATGTCGAGGGCTTTTTCGTCGTCATCGCCCTTATCGCCATCCTGATCGCCCTGCGTCCTTACACTGCTCCGTCGAGCCTGCAACTCAGCAATAGAGGCATCAAGTACCGGGGGCCCTACTGGGTGCAGCGCAAGACCGTAAACTGGGAGCAGGTCACCAAAGCCTTCGTATCGCCGGAGCTGATACTCATTCTCTACCACCCCAAGCCGAACAGCTCCAGGGTATGGCCACTGGTTATCCTGACGATATATCTGGCCGAGCGCGAGCAGGTGGTCAAATCCTTCCTCAAGTATTGCCCCATCGCCCCGATCCTGATGAAAAGCCCGGCTCTGGTCAGCCGGGTGCTCATGGGGCTGATCCTTTTCATCCTGGTGGTCTGGTTCTTCTATCTGCTGACGCCTTAGAGCGCCCTTATTCAGGCGACTCTTGCAGCTCCCTGAGATAGTCGATGAGATTATCCATCTCTTTCTCGCTGATCACTTCCACCGGATTGGCAGGCATGACACCGGCGCCCTGACGCAGAAATGCCTTGAGGGCCTTATCGGTCGGGAAATGCTCTTTGAGTTTGTCCAGGGCCGGACCCATACCCGCCTGGGCCCCCGGGTGGCAGGTGTTGCAGCTGCGCTTGAAGATCTGCTCGCCGGACAGATTGGTGGTGCGCTCCTCGGCCCGCCGCTTCTTTTCTGCCTGGACCTGGTTGATCCGCTTTACCTCCTCGGACATGACACAACCACTGGTGGTTGCAACCACCGTTACCAGTGCCAGGGTCCAAACAGCTATAGAGAGCGAATATCGCGGCATAGATGGCATATATACGAAGCGCTTGACAGCCTTTTCGGTGCAACTTTTACCACAGTTTAACATCTGCGTTCGAGTTCAGGCCGGCAGCCCTCAAACAGCGCGGACCGCAGTGGTTCAGGCTCCAGAGCCCTGCCGGTTTTAGCAGACGTTATTATCTGCTTAACACCAGGTTTACTTGAAAAGGGTAAATTATTTAGTGTGGCAAACTCCTTACCATGAGCATATTCAATGAAATCGAAAACCGAAAAAATCGATCCCCCCAACGTTTCTCAGCCCATGGAAGACGAGAAACGGATCATCATCCGGGGTGGCAAACCGCTCAACGGGCAGGTGCGTATCGGTGGCGCCAAGAATGCCGTCCTCAAGATGATGGCCGCCGCCCTCCTGGCTAAAGACACGACCATCCTTCGCAATGTTCCCAACCTCTCCGACGTCCATATGATGGCCAACGTGCTCCGCCATCTCGGAGCGAAAGTCACCATCTCTGGTTCAGAGCTGTCCATCGACGCCACCAATCTCACCGAGTGGGAAGCCCCCTACGAACTGGTCAGCCAGCTGCGCGCCTCCTTCGTGGTCCTCGGTCCGCTGCTGGCTAGATTCAGAGAAGCAAAAGTATCTCTTCCTGGCGGCTGTGCCATCGGCGAGCGCAAGATCGACCTTCACGAGCGCGGTCTCAAGATGCTCGGAGCCGAAGTCAAGATCGACCACGGCTATGTCACCACCTCCGCCAAGAAGCTCGTCGGCAATCGCATCTATCTCGATCGCCCCAGCAACGGTGCCACCGAAAATATCATGCTCGCCGCCGTCGCAGCAGAAGGCACGACCATCATCGAGAACGCCGCGCAAGATCCCGAGATCGTCAACCTCGCCGATTGCATCAATGCCATGGGCGGGCGCATCGAGGGAGCAGGGACCTACCAGATCACCATCGAAGGCGTTCCCATCGAGAGCCTGCACGGCGCCGTCGTGGACACCATTCCCGATCGCCTGGAAGCCGGCACCTTCATGCTCGCCTGCATGACCACCGGCGGCGAGATCCTCATGGAAAGCGTCAACGCGCATCACCTCTACTCGGTGATCAGCAAGCTCTCCGACATCGGAGCGGAAGTCTCGATGTATGCTCCGGATATGATCCGGATCAAGTCGCGCCGCGACAAGCTCAAGGCCACCGATATCACGACTCTGCCCTATCCGGCTTTCCCCACCGACCTGCAGGCTCCAATCATGCCGGTGCTCTGCCTGGCCAAGGGGACTTCGATAATCACCGAGACGATCTTCGAGAATCGCTTCCAGCACGCTGCCGAGCTGCGCCGCATGGGAGCCGATATCAATGTCACAAGCAATGCAGCCATCATCAAAGGCGTCGATAAGCTCATGGGAGCCGAGGTGAAATCCAGCGATCTGCGGGCCGCTGCCGCCCTGATCATCGCCGGTCTCGGCGCCGAGGGCGTCACCGAGGTCACCGAGCTCAAGCATCTCGACCGCGGATACGAGAATCTCGAGGAGAAATTCCGCTTCCTGGGTGCCGATATCTGGCGCAAGTAAGCGTTTTTGTAACGAAGACTTGTCGAACTCTGCCGGACTGACGGATAATGACGGTTTCGTCCGTCAGGAGCCCGAAACTGGTAATGAAGCTATGCTGGTAATGAAATTCGGTGGAACGTCCGTTGGCAGCGCCGCCCGGTTTGCGGTCTGCGCCGAGATCATCGATAAAACCAGGAAAGCCAGCCCGGCACCGGTCGTTGTGCTTTCCGCCATGGCCGGAATCACCAACCAGCTCATCGAAGGCGCCGAGAGCGCCCGCGAGCGCAACCTCGAAGCCGCTCTCAAGTGCCTGGAAGGGATCAGGCAGCGGCATATCGAGACGGTGAACGAGCTTTTTCAGGACGAGGACGTTCGCGAAGACCTCTATAAGACCATCAACGATCAACTCGCGGACCTCGAGATTCTCTACCGGGGAGTCAGTTATCTCGGCGAGCTCACTCGCCGCTCCCTGGACATGATCTCCAGTTTCGGCGAGCTCCTGTCCACCCGGATCATGGCCCAGGTATCTCAACGACCGGGGCATCAAGACATCATGGCTGGACGCTCGCGACTTCCTGATTACCGACGGGTCCTTCGGCAACGCCTCGCCGCTCATGGAGACCACCCGCTCGAAAACAAGCGGAGCCGTCCTTCCCGAGGTTGCTGCCGGCAGGGTCGTAGTCACCCAGGGCTTCATCGGAGCGACCTCTGATGGTATCACCACCACTCTGGGCCGCGGAGGCTCGGATTACAGCGCCTCCATAATTGGTGTCGCATGCGATGCCAGAGAGATTCAGATCTGGACCGATGTGGACGGCATGCTCACTGCCGATCCCAGGGTGGTGCCGGAAGCACGCATTATCGAGCGCGTCTCCTTCCACGAAGCCTCGGAGCTCGCTTATTTCGGAGCGAAAGTGCTCCACCCCCTGAGCATCAAGCCGGCTATCGAGAGCTCGATTCCGGTGCGAATCCTCAACTCCCTCAAGCCCGAGGGAGAGGGTACGGTAATCACCGCCGATGCCACCAGCGACGCTCCCATCTGCGCTATCGCCTCGAAGAAAGGAATCACTGCGCTCTTCATCACATCCTTGAAGATGCTCATGACTCATGGTTATCTGGCCAGGGTCTTCTCGGTCTTCGATCGATTCAAGACCCCTATCGATCTCATATCGACCTCCGAGGTCTCGGTCTCCCTGACCATAGACAATACCGAGAATCTCGAGTCCATAGTGGAGGCTCTTTCGGAGCTCGCCGAGGTCTCGGTGATGCACAAAGTGGCGATAGTCTCGGTGGTGGGCAGACAGTTTCGAGAGAAAACAGGAATCGCCGGCACTGTTTTCGACACCCTCAAAGACATCAACATCCTGATGATCTCGGGCGGCGCCTCGGACATCAACCTGAGCTGCCTGGTCGCCGGCGACGATGCCGATAGAGCCGTCCGGCAGCTTCATGCCAGATTCTTCACCAGCACCGGGAAATTGACCGGCGCTTCCGTCTGAGAGCAAGCCTCAGACCCAGGACCATTGCATGCTGGTGGGAAGATAGACACCCATCCTCACGAAAGTCCTCTCGAGCTCTTCGCGGTGGGATGAGCATTCTTTGAGGATCTTGACGGAAGCTAGCCGGCTGAGATATCCATAACGCCAGAGAGACTGGAGCCTGAGAGCCTTGAAAAGATCCTCCTCGCTCAGCAGTCCCGCCTGGAGCAAAGCCCGGCCCGTCTTGATGTTGCTTCGCACCTGGCTGGCCAGAACTCGCTCCACGGATGCACGATCGCAAAGACCCGCCTCGGCCAGCAGATCCCCTATACGGAGAGCGCCATCAAGCCCGCCGGTGTTCTCGAGATTCTTGACCTCGGCCAGGGCCTGATAGAGAGGCACGCCGATTTTCACCACTCGCCTGAGGACGCTTGCCGCCATATAAGGCTTGATGGCTTCACCGCTGACCATGCTCTGCACCTGGATTACGGTATCCATATGACCGGGGGTGACCAGACCCTGCTCTTTCACCACCTGGGCGAAGGTCTTCTTCTTGGTGATCTCGAGCTCGGTGCATTCGAGCAAGTCCGAATCATTGATCAACCCGGCCATGACCAGCAGGTCGCCCAGCCTGAGACTGTAATTGACCGGTTGCCGGTAAGTGCCCAGCTCGAAGAGAGCCTGCTCCAGGGAGCAATCGTGTTGCCGAGCTCTCTTCAAGCCTTCGATCAGGTCGCCGTCCTCGAGAACCATGTCTCTCTTGAGCAAACAGGCGTTCAGGCAGGCAGTCAGGCCGCGGACCGTGACGAAGCGCTTGAGAAGCAGGACCTGACCGATGAGTAGATTGGTCTCATTGCTGCTTATTACAGCAACGCCGAGCTGCTCGCCGGTGATATAGCCGGCCTGGAGCATCATGCTGGTGAGGTCGTTGGCCAGAGAGCTGACACTGGCAGTAGCCTGGTGGATCCCTTTGAGCCTCTCCAGAGCATCCTTGAAAGAAAGACGCTCCTGACCGGCCAGACGCATCGTCTTGAGAGCCATGCTCAGAGGCATCTCCCGGGAGACCACATGCCTGTGCGCCTCTCTCACCAGATCAAGCGAGCTCTCCGGCACATGCCCGGAGAGAACCAGAGCCCGGTCCACAGTCAGTCCGAGACGCTCGGCGTCGATCAGGGCCTGATCCACGACCGAGGGATCGGTGATGTTGGCTCCCTTGATGAGGACAACCATCGGATCGTCGTGTTTTTCATGCAGCATCTGAATCGCCCGCCAAACCCTTCCTAGATATACCCATATTGCCCGCAGACCGGCGTCATCGAGCGCAAATGCACAGACTCGGCCATATGATTCGGCCTGATCGCCTCGCTGCCGTCGAGATCGGCTATGGTACGAGCCAGGCGCAGAACCCGGTCATAAGCCCGAGCCGAGAGGCAGAGCTGGTTGGCGGCCCGGGCCAGGATCTCTCGAGATTGAGAGTCAAGAGCGCAGAATCTCCGGATCTGCTGCCTGGATAGCTGGGTGTTGGGGCAATAGCCGGTCCCGTCATTTCTGATATTGCGGGCCTTTTGAATCTCCCAGGCCCTCATCACCCGGAAGCGCAGGGCCTCTGACGACTCCGCTTCGGTGGCGTCGAAAAGCTCTTCCTCTTCCAGCCGGGGCACCGTGATATGTATGTCTATTCGATCCAGGATCGGACCGGAGATCTTGGACCAGTAACGCCGGGCCTGGCCGTGCGAGCAGATACAGGAGAGCCTGTGGTCCCCGTTGTATCCGCACGGGCAGGGATTGCAGGCCCCCACGAAAAGGAAGGAGGCCGGAAATGTGAGGGTTTGAGTGGCTCTCGAGATGGTCACCCGAGACGATTCGAGAGGTTGCCGCAAGTGATCGAGATGCGATCGGGGGAACTCGGTGAGCTCGTCGAGGAAAAGAATGCCGTAGTGGCTGAGAGAAATCTCTCCCGGTCTGGGGACCCGTCCTCCGCCGATCAGGCCGATTGCCGAAGCGGAATGATGCGGCGCTCGAAAAGGGCGCTCGAGCACCAGACCGGCAGACCTGTCCACCAGTCCGGCGACACTGTAGAGCTTGGTGAGCTCGAGAGCCTCTTGAAACTCGAGAGGCGGCATTATCCCGGGAAGTCGCTCGGCGAGCATGGACTTGCCCGATCCCGGCGGCCCGACCAGGAGAATATTGTGCCTGCCGGCAGCGGCAATCTGCAGGGCTCGTTTGGGGTTTTTCTGTCCCTTCACGTCTTTGAAATCGAGAAGGTTTGCCCGGCAGGGCACACTTTCGGCGAAGACCTTCCTGGGATCGGAGAATTTCTCGTTACCGTTTCTGGGATTGTCGAGAATCAGGGTGGCCTGTTTGAGATGGCTGACCGGATAGACCTTGAGTCCTTCGACCAGACAGGCTTCGGCAGCATTGTCCTCGGGAACGATGATGCCCGCGGCCCCCATCTCGCGGCACTTGATCGCTATGGGCAGCACACCATATACGGGGCGTACCGTCCCGTCTAGACCGAGCTCTCCCACCAGCCAGTGGCTGAGGAGATGCTCCCGGGAGATCAATCCGGTGGAAGCGAGAATTCCCGCTGCTATCGGCAGATCGAAGGCCGGGCCTTCTTTGCGCGTGTCGGCAGGAGCAAGATTGACCACCCACTTCTTGGCCGGCGGCAGAATGAAGGAGCACGACCGAATCGCAGACCTCACCCTTTCCTGGGACTCTTTCACCGCGGCATCAGGAAGACCGACAATATGCATCTGTCCGATGCCCCCCAGACAATCCACCTCGACATCGATTGAATAAGCTTCAACACCGATTACCCCGGCTGACCGAACACGTGCGAACATAAGCTTTCCTCGTTTATCCTCTACCTGAGAGTTAAACGAAACGGACCCGCCGGAAGTTCAATCGTTGGCCGCCGTGTCGAAGCTCAGACCGCAGCTCAGACAGAAGGAAAAATCAGTCTGGACGCTGGCTCCGCAGCGCTGACAGTGATCCCGACCCGCCGGCGCTCCGGTCTGGATCTTGCCTAAATCGAAAGAATTGCCAAAGTCAAATTTAAAATCTGTTTCGAAGCTGGGCAGCTCGAAATTATAGAAGTCCGAGCCCAGTCCGGCGCCCAGCGGATCCGGCGCCTTCTTCACCGGACTGGCTGGCGCCGCATCCGCCGGATAAGGCTCGAGATCCCGGAACCCCGCCGCGTCTTGATGCCCGTTGCCGGACTTCTCCCCGGGAGATGAAAGAGCCGATTCAAGCATCTCTACTTTGAGCGGCTCCGGCTCAGCCTCTGGCTCAGTCTCGAAAACACAGGACGGCTCGGGCTCGGGCTCCGCCTCGAAAGAATATATCGGAGCGGGCTCCGCCGGCTCAGGCTCTGGCTCTGGCTCAGTCTCGAAAATATAGGACGGCTCAGGCTCGGGCTCCGCCTCGAAAGAATATATCGGAGCGGGATCGGGCTCGGGCTCCGGCTCCGGCTCTGGCTCTGGCTCGAAAATATATGCCGGATCGGGCTCCCCTGGCTCGATCTCCAAACTGTATGCAGGCTCCGGCTCGAAACTGTGCGCAGGCTCAGGCTCGGGCACGGAGCGCGAGAAGTATGCATTACCAGTGGTGTCAAGGGAAAGGGCGTTACGCTCGGCTTCCGCCTGACGTGCTCTGGCCTCGAGTCGCTCTTGAGCCTCCAGAGCCTTTCGCGCTATCGGGTCGAGAGACAGCGACTCGGAAGAGTCGGGCAGCGGAAGCGGCGCCCGATTCTTCTCCTTCAAGCGTCTTTCCGCCTCCCGGGCTTTCACCTCGAGAGTATTGAGAGCGAAGTCGTCGTCTCTCGAGCGCTCCACCGGTTTCAGGCTCTGCTCCTCGCTCAAGAGCATATTGCTCCGGACAATTATGTCATGGTTTCGAACAGCGGCGATTATGGTTCCGGCAATGGAGGTGATCAAATAGCAAACCACCGCGCTGCCCGGGGTAAAATGCTGCAGCAAGAACAGCCAGAGCGGAAAGAGCAGGAGAATCGTCTTGGGCCCGCCTGCATAGATGGTTCCGAGGCCGAAGCCGGGCGGAAAGAGATTGAGCATCCAGATGACCGGGATACGCTTGGACTCGTATCGAAAACCAGGAAAAGACATTGGACACACTCCAGCAAATAGGAATCAGCCAGCAGGCCCTTATCCTATTCTTCCTCCTGGGAACCTCGAAAAGCGCTCCCTTAACAATTCAATTGCAATCGTCTCACCGTTTTAGACTTTCCAGCATCTGACCGAGCTCTTTGTTCTTCGGCTCCACCTTCACCGCTTCTTCGAGCTGCTCCACGGCGTCGTCCCGATAGCCCTGGGAGCTCAGGGCCAGAGCCAGGCCGACCCTGGCCTTGTTGTTATTCGGGTTGATCTCCAGGGCTTTGTGCCACTCCACCATCTCGGCTTCGATATCGCCTTTGAGATGGAGAGCCTGGGCGAGGTGACAATGAGTCATATCGTTGGTGTCATCGAGGCGAACAGCCGCGTCCAGTGCTTCTATGGCCACGTCCAGGTTGCCCTTGATCAGGGCCACTTCGCCGAGGGTGCGAAAGCCGATAGGATCGGTGCGATCCAGCTCCGTGGCGAGACTGGCCTCGCTCATCGCCCGGTCATAGAGCCCTTTCTCCTTGAGCGCTCTGGCAAGCACATAGTGAGCGATGGCGTTTTTCGAGTCGATTCTGATAGCCTGGTCCAGAATGGCGATGGCTTCGTCATACTTGCCCAGCTCGTTGAGAATGACACCGAGATTGTTCTTTGCCGTGGCATTATTGGGATCGAGCTTGAGAGTCTCCCGATAGGCAGCCTCTGCCTTGACATAGTCACCCTTGCGGAAATAGTTGTTCCCTTCGATAAGCTTCTCTGTAGAAGTCTTGGGAAGCTCGCAAGCCGACAGGAGACTGACTGCGATCAAGACGGCCAGGGCGCATAGTGCCTTCTTCGAGCCTGAGACTGCGAAGCTTGCTGCTGCGGTTTCCGTGGATCTCAACTTCATTTGTCTCGCTGGTGCGCGATCTCCCTGTCAGCGGCGTAAGAGCCCGACTGTATGGCATTTTAGCACGATCGACTGGTATCGATAGCTGGTGAAAAGCCTAGATCTGCGCCGCCGAGATCAATCGACCGCCACGGCCTCGGGCGACACATTCTTATTGGTCTTCGCCACCGACTTGATGGCAAGCTCCTGCAACTGCTCGGCTGCCGCCGCCGATGGTGCGTCGGTCATCATGCACGTGCCGGATTGCGTCTTTGGAAATGCAATCACGTCACGAATTGACTTCGCTCCGGCAAGCAGCATTATCAGGCGATCGAGTCCCAGAGCGATGCCACCATGAGGCGGCGCTCCGGACTCGAGGACATCGAGGAGAAAACCGAATTTGTCCCGGGCTGTCTCGGCATCGATGCCGATCGCCTTGAAAGCCTGCGATTGCAGCTCGCGGCTGTGAATACGAATGGAACCCCCACCGATCTCGACACCGTTATAAACGACATCATAGGCTCGCGCCCGGACGCTTCCCGGATCGCTCTCCAGCCGGCCGAAGTCCTCCAGGGCGGGACTGGTGAAAGGATGATGGACAGCCATGAAGCGCCCTTCCTCGTCATCGTACTCGAAAAGAGGGAAATCAACGACCCAGAGAAGCTCGTGACGGCTCCTGTCGATCAGACCGAGCTCCTCGCCGAGTTTGAGACGCAACCGGCCCAGGACATTGGCCACCACGGCCTGGCTGTCGGCGGCGAACAGAAGGAGATCGCCCTTCTCCGCCCCGGCCGTGACCCTGATCTCCTCGATCAAATCATCGCTCAGGAATTTTTCGATTCCGGAGGAGCGAATGCCGTCTTCTTTATACTCGAGCCAGGCGAGTCCTCTGGCGCCGCACTCCTTCGCATAGTCCTGCCAGGCGTCGAGCTGCTTGCGCGAAGCTTTGCCGGCCATCTCTCTCAAGCAGAGAGCCTTGAGCTGGCCGCCGTTGTCCACGGCCTGACGGAAGACTTTGAAATCGCACTTGCGAGCCACTTCGCTGAGATCTCTCATGGTCAGATCAAACCGGGTGTCAGGCTTGTCCGATCCATAGAGACCCATGGCGTCCTTATGGCTGAGGCGCTTGAAAGGCTTCTCGATCTCCACTCCGGCCGCGCGAAAGGCCTCTACCAGCAAGCCCTCGGTGATGCCGATCACATCATCCTCGTCCACGAAAGACATCTCGATATCGACCTGGGTGAATTCGGGCTGCCGGTCGGCGCGCAAGTCCTCGTCGCGGAAACACCGTGCGATCTGATAGTAGCGCTCCACACCGCTTGCCATCAGAGTCTGCTTGAAGAGTTGCGGCGATTGCGGCAGGGCGTACCAGTTGCCCGGGCTGAGCCGGCTCGGAACGAGGAAATCACGAGCGCCTTCCGGGGTGGCCTTGGTCAATATGGGAGTCTCGACATCGATAAACTCATTGGCGTCGAGATAGCTTCGAATGCTCGTGGTCACCCGGTGTCGGAGCTTGAGATTATTCTGCATATCGGGCCTGCGAAGATCGAGATAACGATGCTTGAGCCTCAGTGACTCGTCCACCTGCCGACCTTCGCCAACCTGGAAAGGAAGGACCCCGGCAGTGTTGAGGATTTCCACCTCGACCGGATACATCTCCACGAGACCGGTGGGCTGCTCGGGCTTTTCTGTGCCTTCCGGGCGCATGGTGAGCCGTCCCCGGGCGATGACCACATACTCATTGCGGAGCTTGACGAAAAGATCGTGCACCGCTGGATTCTTGTTCGGGTCACTGACTAGCTGGAGCTTACCGGTCTTGTCCCTGAGCTCTACGAACACGAGACCGCCCAGATCGCGGCGGGCATTCACCCAACCCGCCACGCAGATCTCCTTGTCAAGATTTTTAATATTGGCATGGCCGCAGCCGGTATCTCGTTTCATCAGTGAAACCGCCCTTTCCAGGAAAAGTCCATATTGTATCTCAGCTTCGGAGAATGCAGTAAACTAGAATCATTACTACTAGCCTTTAGCGTCGGAGACGTAGCGAGATGCCACCACTTCATGCCTTGCCCGCGCCTGCCCTCTGGGCCCTGGGAGCAGTTCTGATAGTCCTCGGGCTTTCCTTCTGTTACAAGGGATGGAACGCCACAGTGCTGGGCAGATGTCATTACTGGTCGGGCTTCCTGCCTTTCACAATCGTCTCGCCCTGGTTCATCCACCTGCCTCCCAGCGAGCGATCGCTTATCAAAGTGAGAGAAGGTATTCTCTGCCACGTATTCGTCGGTCCCCTCTTCTTCATCACAGCCATGGCCTGCCTTCTGGTCGGCTGCGATCTGGTCGGTCTGCCTGGCACCAATACTGCCAATTTCGTCCTCAATGCCGGCAATACCTCCAAGCCCGCGGCGATCATCTACAGCCCGCCGCTTCACTACAAATTCCCCATTGCCGCTCGGGCCGGCAAACAGATCGACAAGATCTTCCAGACCAAACTCTACGAAGATCCTTCCAAGAGCTTGCTACCCGGTCAGCACAAGACGACAAGAACTCTCGACCAGGTCACCACAGACACCGCAGGCGGTCACTGACAAGGGTCCCGTCACTAATAATAAGATTAATTCGGACGGAAAGACTTGCTGAAAGGCACATCCGTTCGATATTCTTTCGACCTAGCAATATTCATTCCTTGAACTCCCTCTTGCCAACAAAGGAGAGTAGCAGTGCCCACTGACGTCTCTAAAATTCGGAACGTAGCCTTCGTCGGAATCAACAAAAGCGGAAAGACCTCTCTCATTGAAGCGTTGCTGAACATAACCGGCACCAACAGCAGAAGAGGGAAGATCCAGGACGGCACCTGCACCACGGACTACGAGCCCGAATCAATCGACAGGCAGATCTCTACTCAAGTCTCGGCAGCGCACACCACTTACAAGGGCTATCACTTCAACCTCATCGATTGCCCCGGATTCATCGACTTCAACGAAGAATCCAAGCTCGCTCTCATGGGAGTCGACACCGCAATCTTCGTCGTCGAGCCGGATCCCAGCAGGCTGATCCAGATGGACAACCTTCTTTCCTTCACCGAGGAGATCGGTGTTGCAAGGATGGTGGTAGTCAACAAGATGGACAAGCCGGATCTGCCGCTCACCGAGACCCTCAACAAGCTCAAAGAGATGCCGGGCACCAAGACCCCGAGACCGCTCGCGCCTCTGCACTATCCCATCGGCACCGGCGATGACTTCAAAGGCTATGTCTCGGTGCTCAAGGAAGAAGCCTTCACATACGGTGATAAGGGCGAGCCGCAAAAGACCGACGTTCCCGATGATCTCAAAGATCAGCTCGCATCCTCGAGAGAGAAGCTCATCGAGAGCCTTGCCGACACCGACGACAAACTCCTGGAGATGGTCCTCGAAGGCGAGGATCCGCCCCTCGAGCTGCTCGAGAAGGACCTTGGCAAAGGCGTTCGCGAGGGCACTTTCGTTCCGATCCTTGTTGCCTCCGCCATGACCGACGGCGGTCTCATTCCCCTGCTCGATCTGATCATCTCTCTGTGCCCTTCGCCTGCCGAGCGCGAATACAAAGACGAGAAAGGCGAGACCATCACCACAAAAGAAGACGGCCCGGTGATTGCCCAGGTGATGAAGACCTATGTCAACCCGCAATCCGGCAAGATCTCGCTCGTCAGGGTATTTTCGGGCACCATCGCCGGCGACACCCAGCTGGTGGACACAACCCAGGACGGGGGCAAAGAGAGAATCGGCGGGCTCTATGCGATCCAGGGCAAAAAGCACGACCCTATCGAAAAAGCCGGTCCCGGCTCGATCGTCGGGCTTTCCCGGATGGACACCCCCCGCACCGGGGACACGCTGGTCTCGGGCAATATCAAGACAGTCCTTTCCAGACCGCCCGAGCCACCGCCTCTCTATTCCCTGGCAATCGCCCCCAAGAATCGCAATGACGAAGCCAAGCTCTCCACGCTGCTTCAGAAGCTTCTCGAAGAAGATCCGGTGCTCAAAGTCGATCGCGACCCGGACACCCACGAATACTGCCTCTACGGTCAGGGCGAAGTGCACCTGACCCTCAGCCGCCAGAGACTGGAGCGGAAATACAGCTTGCAACTGGACAGCAAGAAGCCCCAGATAGCTTACAAAGAAACCATCCAGTCGGCGGTGGACGCCCATGGTCGCCACAAGAAGCAGACCGGCGGCAAAGGCCAGTTCGGTGAGATCTTCGTCAAGATCGAGCCCCAGGAGCGCGGTTCGGGCAACAAGTTCAGTGAATCAATCGTCGGAGGCTCGGTGCCCAGGCAGTACATTCCCGGCGCCGAGAAAGGCATCACCGAGGCCTTCAACAAAGGCCCTCTGGCTGGCTTCCCGGTGGTGGACGTAGCGGTCAACCTCTATGACGGCAAATTCCACGATGTCGACTCCGATGAGATGTCCTTCCGCATGGCGGGCATTCTGGCGATGAAAGACGGAATGCCCCGGGCCAATCCAATGATTCTCGAGCCCATCGCCGAAGTGAAGATCCACATCCCCACCGAGTACACCTCAGGCGTTCTCGGTCAGGTAAACGGCCGCCGCGGCCAGATCCTGGGCTTCACCGCCAATCCGGATCGCTCGCGCTGGGATCAGGTATCGGCTCATATTCCGAGGGCCGAGCTCTGGGACTATATCATCGAGCTGCGCACTCTCACCCAGGGTCTGGGCTACTACGAGTGGAAGTTCTCGCACCTGGCGCCGGTGCCCCCGAACATCTCCCAGCAACTGATCCAGGAAGCCACCGCCGCCGCGGAAGCCTGAACCGGAACCTATGCAAATCGCATAAATCGATGATAATATTGCATGCATTGTCGATATCGTTTCTGGCAATAGCCAGGGGGAGGACCATTGTCCGAAGTTAGAGTAGCTGACGGTGAAAGCATCGAGCAGGCCCTGAAGCGCTTTAAAAAGAAGATCCAGAAAGCCGGCATTCTGTCGGAGATCAAACGCAGAGAGCGCTACGAGAAGCCCAGCGTCAAGCGAAAACGCAAAGCCGAAGCCGCCCGCAAGCGCCGCTCCTGAACCTCAGACAATGTCTTTTGGCCATCCCGGCAAGGTCGCCCGCGACCTCCGGTAAATCGGCTTTAAAAGCGATTCGACAATCAGATAATTGAACCTGAAACAAACCGGGTGAAAGCCCGGCTTTTGCTTGCCGGCTTGACTATCAGTCACTTCGGCAATTTATCGGGGCACAATTAATCACTTGACAACTTTGCCCCGGGTGAAATCTAATAGAACGCGAGGCATATAGCCTTTACCAAGCGCTGAGCCACCAACCTGCACACTGAGGAGTTTCCTGATGGGCAAGACTATCCCCGCGTCCAGACAGAGAGAGTTAGTCGAGATTCAAGTCTCCACACTGAAAGAGCGTCTCAACAAGTTTTACGACTCGAGGCGGCGCAACCAGACAGCCGATTCCCAGGACGGGCTTTTCGAGTATCTCTGGGATCTCAAAGAGCTGGCGCTCATGGAAGGCAGAGCCAGCGTAGAGGTGCCCAGCGCCTGGCTCGAAGAGCTCGACTCCAGCCTGCATTGCGGTGTCATGCGCTCGCATTGAGCAGATCATTCTCCATAATCTTTCATTAAAACAGGTTGCAGCGCTTTTTAGTAAAATCCAGGAGTGAAGCTTCGCCCCGCTAGCTCATTACTGGTTACAGCCGCCTGCGCATCGGCAGCATGCGCCTGGTATTCGAGCTCGACGCCGGTCTGGTCCCGGTCCGACCGAGCCCGCCTGGGCCAGCTCGTGGAACAGATCAATCTTTCCCGGAAGGAAATCGCCAGACGCGACCAGCTCCTTCTCGAGGAAATGCGCTCGGTAAGAAAGAGACTGGCTCTCCGCATAAAGCAACTGAACAGCCTCGAAGGCGCGCGTCCGGAGTTGCTGCCCAGCACCGTCGACGACTGCCGTTATCTGGCCGCCGAGCTTGCCGGGGAACTCGGGAGCAATCCCTTCGACGGGGTCCCGGGCGGGGACCGCCTGAGCCTGGTGCTTCTCAGCTCGCTTTCGAACAACGATCTGCCAGCGCTCCGCCGCAATCCGCCCTCCTCGTGGCAGGCTGCTCCAGGGACAATCAATATCGTCCACAACGGCTACGACCTGGCCGTTTTCTGGGGCGCCTCAGCCGATGGGCGGCCGCTAAGGAACCTGGAGACGGGTGATTACCGCATACTGACTCTCAGGCTCACCCGTTGAAAGGTCAGGGAGCAGTCCACAGACCATCTAGGACAAACCCCATGTCGGTGTGCGAGGCCGCCTTGTAGGCTTGCAGTATGGCAATAGCGAGGTGTTTATGACTTTCACACAGACCCGGGGCTGTCTCAAGCTCCTGCTCGTCACCACCCTGATCGCGAGCTCGCTTCCTCTGCCGGCCGCAGCTCGCAGCCAGACCACCGTCAATGGTGGCACCCGGGCGCGCCGGACAGAGAAGACTGAGGCCCAGCCCAGGCAATTCCAGGACAGGGGCTCAGGTTTGCTCGTCGCCATGGCCGGCAACCGCGAGCTCGGACAGTGCCCCCTCAAGCGCACCGAGGTGAGTGCCGCCGTCTCCGGCTATGTTTCGCGGGTTACAGTAAAGCAGACTTTCACCAATCCATATAAAAGCAAGATCGAAGCGGTCTATACCTTTCCTCTATCGAACACCGGGGCGGTAGATGAGATGCTGATGAAAACAGGAGACCGGGTCATCCGCGGAACCATAAAAAAACGCGAGGAAGCACGCAAGGTCTATGATGACGCAAAAGCTCGAGGAAAGGTCGCTTCCCTGCTCGATCAAGAGCGCCCCAACATATTCACCCAGGCGGTGGCCAATATCGAGCCGGGAGCCACCGTCGAGATCACCCTCAAATACATAGACCTGCTGCCCTATGAAGACGGGCGCTTCACTTTCGCTTTCCCCACCGTGGTCGGTCCCCGGTTCAACCCCGGCGCCCCAGCCGGGAAAACAGGCACCGGGCGCGATCGCGATACCGATCTGGTCCCGGACGCATCGCTTCTCTCACCACCGGTGACACCAGAAGGAACCAGAGCCGGGCATGACGTTTCGATAAGCCTCGACATAGACGCCGGGGTTCCCATGACCAATCTTACTTCCAGATTGCACGAGGTGAGCATCGGCCGGGACGGCAAAAACCGGGCCCATGTCGAGCTCAAGAACAAGGCGACTATCCCCAACAAGGACTTCATTCTGAGCTGGGATGTGGCGGGAGATGCGCTCAAGAGCGGCTATCTCACCTATCGCGACCCCCGGGACAAAGACGGCTCCGGATATTTCACCCTGATGCTCTTGCCGCCCAGGCAGGTAACACCGCATACGGTTGCACCCAAAGAAATGATATTCCTCATCGACTGCTCGGGCTCCCAGAGCGGCATGCCCCTGAATAAAGCCAAAGAGACCCTTGCTTATATAGTCGATCATATGAATCCGAAAGACACTTTCCAGGTGATCAGCTTCAACAACGGCTATGAAAAGATGCTGCCTCGCCCCATGGTGGCCAGTCCCGAAATGAAAAGAAGAGCGCTCGCCTATATCCGCAAGCTCGAGGCTCGCGGCGGTACTTTTATGGCACCGGCCGTGGAGGCGACCTGCAAAATGCCGGCCCCGGAGAATCGTCTGCGTGTGGTGACTTTCATGACCGATGGCTATGTCGGCAATGACATGGAAGTAATCGGGCTCGTGAAAAAGCTCCGGGCCGACTCGCGGTGGTTCTCTTTCGGCACCGGTCACAGTGTCAACCGCTTCCTTATCGACGAGATTGCCAGAGAAGGCGGGGGCGAAGCCGAATATGTAGTGGCCAGCTCGAAAGCAGGCGAGACCGGCAGCCGGTTCTATAAGCGCATTGCCTCCCCGGTTCTCACTGATATCAAGCTGAAATTCGACGGTGTCGAAGTGAAAGAGGTCTTCCCGAAAGAAGTATCCGATGTCTGGGCCCAGAAGCCTCTCTATATCAAGGGTCGCTATCTGAAACCAGGGAAAGGCTCGGTCACCCTCACTGGCTTCCAGGCAGGCAAGCCGTATAAACAGACTCTTGCTCTCTCTTTTCCGGAGACGGATACTGTCAACTCCGGAATAGCCTCGGTCTGGGCCAGAGCCAGGGTCGACCGGCTCGTGGCCGAAGACTGGCAGGGAGCCCAGCTCGGCAAGCCCAATCCCGAGCTGAAAGAAGAGATCGTCGAGACAGCTCTCAAGCATCACATCATGACCCAGTACACCTCTTTCGTGGCCGTGGATGAATCGTCCGACACGGGCCAAGACCCGGCGTCCCGGACGGTGGTGCCGGTGGAGATGCCCGACGGTGTGTCGAGAAAAGGAGTCTTCGCAGAAGCTAGCCGCAGTCGCTCCATGCACAGCGTCTTCGGAAACTTGAGCCAGGCGATTCCGGCGCCTTCGGCCAGACCAATGCCCACAGCCGGAGCCCGAGCCGGATCATTGCGAAAGAGCCGGAGCGTTCTCAACGGCCCGCTACTGCAAGGCGCGACCAATGGCTCGTTTCCGGCAGCCGAACCGGAGTCGAAGACAGACAAAGAGTTCGACCCTCGCTCCAAGCTCAATCCTGCGCTCGCTGGCAGCCTTCTCGGCAAGAACCGACTGAAGATGATGGATGGCAGAGTGATGGTCCGGCTCACCCTCAACATGCCCCTGTCGAAAGTCCGGGTCCTGCTGGAGAAAGCCGGTCTCAAACAAATCAGCGCCGAGAGCCTCCGGGCCTCGAAGGTAACCGTCACCGGTTTCATCGATCCGGCAAGATTGCTGGAACTCTGCAAACTCAGTGCGGTAGAGAAAGTCGATCCGGCCTGATTGCCAGAATTTGAGCGGGAGAAAGCCCCGGGCCGGTCTGCCGGCCCGGGGCTTTCCTGTCAGTTCGATTTGATCACTACATCCCCGGCACGATGTCTTTTCGCTCCAGCTTTCGCTCGGGCTTTCGTTCCTGCTTTCTTTCCTGTTTTCGTTCCGGTCTGGGACGCCTTTCCGGCTGCCCTCTTTTTCGTCACGGATTTTCTCGCAGTCTTTCTAGTGCCCGATGAGCCCCGAGTGTAATAGCTGTCGCTCGTATCGTAAGTCTCGATACTGCCGTCCGGATTGCGTTTGACCACCACGCCGTCGCTATGCTTTTTGACATAGGACTTTGCCGGAGCCGACCGCCGGGAAGATCGCGCCGGCGCTCCGCCGCTTTCGGGCGCATCATAAGTCTCGATGCTGCCGTCGGGGTTTCTCTGGATCACCACGCCATCGGACTCGGTCTCGGTCTGAGCCGGGCAGGGCCCGCTCGATCCGAGCCAAATCACCAGCGCCAGTGGAATTCCGGTAATTGTTGAAAGAAAAGCGATGCGGTTCATAGATCTGTATCTCTTACACGTCTACAAACAGCATGCCCTTATTTGAGAAGTTTGTCCAGAAGCTTCATGACTCTGGCGTCGTTGGGATCGAGCTCCAGGGCCTGGCTCAAAACAGCCGAGGCTTCAGCGGTCTTGCCCTGATCGTTGAGAACCCGGCCGAGATTGTAGAGGGCGTTCTCATAATCGGGCTTGAGCTTGATTGCCGCCTGATATTGCTCGACAGCTTTATCCTTGCTCTTGGCGGCGTCCAGAGCGTTGCCATAGACCACATGATAAATCGGGCTCTTATCATCGATACTCACGGCGCGCTCGGCCTCGGAGACAGCCTCGTCGACTTTGCCGCTGTCGAGAAGCACGACGCTCAAATTGGAATGCCCGTACGGGATGGTGTCGTCGAGCTCCAGGGCTTTGCGCAGCTCGGCTTCCGCCTCCTTGAGCTTGCCGTTCTGGCGCAGGGCCCAGCCCAGGTCGTTATGGGCGTCGGCGCTATTGGGATTCTCTTTGACACGTTTGCGCGCTGCCTCTATGGATGGTGCACCCTGAGCGTTGCGCCGCCAGTTCCCTTCGCGCCCCTCGCCGTAACTCTTCTCTACTTTGGTTGATGCTTTCCCGGACTCTTTCCCCGACTCTTTCCCGAACGCTGTCTGCTCGGCGGAGACCGCGACGGAAATGGCTAGAGAAAGACAACTCAAAGCGAATACGCCAGATCTAAGGCTCATCAGAAAGACCTCCCGGACCGTTTGACTGAGCCGACTATTATACTCAGCCAGGCGGTCCGAAAATCGACCAGACACAAAGAAGCAGTCCCACCGCCACGATTGCCAGACCGAAAACAGTCGACTCCAGGACATTCTTGGCATCCTCGAAAGCCTGCTTGCAGATTACCGATCCGCCGAAAACGAAGACGGCTCCTACGATAAACATGATAACGCTCTCTACTATCATTCTCCGGCTACCCGATCAGGACTCGCCCGCCTCGCCGGACTTGGGCGGAAGGCTGCTGAAAAGAAGAGTCGCTATAAAAAGAAACACAATGGCAATCCCGAAGAGGAATCGGTCGATAAGGGCTTTCTCGTGGGCGATCTGACCATCCTGAACGATCTCGCCGATGGATTTGACATCGTCGTCACGACTGCCGCCGGCTTCCACGATCGATCTATCCGATTTATCGACATCCCCCGCAGAGCCCGCCGCAACAGGGGTCCCGGAGGGCTCATCCCGAGCGATTCCCGGGGGCATGGGCAAAGAAAGCAATAGTGCAAGAAGCACCGGCGCCGTTGCGGCTCGATAGGCTCTCGAAAGATTCATTTTGCCCCCTTTCCCGATCAGTCTATTAGATTTTAGCCAAAACTGATCGGCAAGCGCTTGCGGCCCCAATCGCCCCTGCGGTTCTCGAAAACACCCGGAATCCTCGTCTTGCACTTCATACAAGCTTGATCCCTGATTCGATACTTGCCAAGGTCGTACCAGTCTCGCTCGATGATCAGCTCGTTGCAACCGTGGCAATAGGTGCTCTGCGATTTGACGTCATGCACGTTTCCTGTATAGACATAGGCGATTCCCTCGGCCAGAGCGATCTCCCTCGCCCTTTTCAGGGTGGCGGGCGGAGTGGCCGGCCGGTCCATGAGCCGGTAATCGGGATGGAAAGCCGTGAAATGGAGGGGAACATCCACGCCGAGATTCGCCACGATCCAGTTGCACATCGCCTTGAGCTCGTCGTCCGAATCATTCTCCCCGGGAATGAGAAGGGTGGTTATCTCGAGCCAGACATCGGTCTCATGCTTGATCCATTTGAGGGTATCGAGCACCGGCTCGAGGTTCGACAGGGTGAGCTTCTGGTAGAACCTCTGGCTGAAAGCCTTCAAATCGACATTGGCGGCATCGAGCAGAGAATAGAACTCCGGTCTTGCCTCCGGCGTTATATAACCGGCAGTGACAGCCACGTTTTTCAGGCCCCGCTCCCGGCAGGCCCTGGCTGTGTCCACCGCATACTCGAGCCAGATCACCGGGTCGTTATAGGTAAAGGCGACACTCCGGCAGCCGAGCCTCTCGGCAGCTTCGGCGATATCTCCGGGACCGGCGTCCTCGCTCAATCTCTCGATTTCGCGGGACTTGCTGATGTCCCAGTTCTGACAGAACTGGCAGCCGAGATTGCAGCCGGCAGTGCCGAATGACAGAACCGCAGTGCCCGGCAGGAAATGATTGAGAGGCTTTTTCTCGATTGGATCCACGCAAAAGCCCGTGCTCTTGCCGTAAGTAGTCAGATACATCTTGCCCTCGAGATTCTGCCGGACGAAACAGAATCCCCTATCTCCCTCTTTCAAGACACAGGCCCTGGGGCAGAGATCGCAGAGAATCCGTCCTTCCTGCCCCTCCTCCTCGAGAGGGTGCCAGTAGCGACCCTCGATGATATGAGGATCGGAGCCGTAGAATTTCGGCATGCCTGCTCGAGTATCCTCGAGTTCTTCCATTGCTTGCACCGGATGAATTGGTCGTCCCTTCCCAGTATAAACATCTGTCCAGAAATCCGCCCCTGCGTGTAGATACAAACGACCAGGCCAAGGGAAGACGAAGTGACCGACAAAGCAGTTGAATCTGGCGCCAACGAAGCTCAGGCGAGCAACCTGCACCAGGAAGCTGCTGAATCACTTTCTACCAGAAAGACTGGGAACGCTCTGCTGGATCTTGCAGACCCCTCCGAATCCACCGATAGCTCCTGCAAGGTCCAGGAGCCGGCCAAGAACGGGCTGACCGCCGGAGACCTGGCCAACATCGGCAGCGCCATTGCTTGCGCCATGCCCTCCCTCTGGGCCCTGGGAAAAGTAGCGAAAGTCTACTCGGACAACTATATGACCGCCGCCACCCTGGCCAAGCTCGAGGAGAAAGCGAAGAGCGCTTCCCCGAAGCCCGATAGCAGCAAAGCAGAAGGAAAAGAGGAGCCCACGAAGGCCCCGGCGATCACCGAGACGCCAGGCGGCACCGTCGCCGCCGCGACCTCCGGCACCGACGACAATGACGGAACAGTAACCCCGACCGGGACCGAGACAGCTCCCGGCGCCGGAGCCGAAATCGGAGGCTGCGCTGTGCCTCAGTCTCTCGAGTTGAGAGATTTGCAATGGGCCATCGACGAAGCCGAGCGAGAGCGCGAGGGCAAGGGCGGCTTGCTCGACGGTCTGATACGGCAACCAACCTGCCTTTCGGGCAATGACGAGAAATTTCTCCAGATGGTCGTGGGCGACCGGGATTCCAGCAAACGTGCCGAAGCGGTTCGCTCGGACGAAGGATTCTGCAATATGGATCTGACCAGGCAAGACTGGCTCGCTATCGGCAACCTCATGAAAGGCGACCCGAATAGCGGTCTGGAGGACTTCCCCAGCGCCGTATTCAGTGACAGCCGGGCGGATAGGACTGAAACAGTCCGGGCCGGTAGCTCGGAGATCGAGGTTGACGGCGGCCGGACCACCGTCACCGACCAGGAGAACGGCATCAGAACAGTGAAAGAAGGCACGCGGACCGTGACCACTCTGGGCGATGGCGCAGAGATCAAGACGGACGGACAGACCACCACTTATGACACACCGGACGGGGTCCGACAGGTGACCATCGACAAAGACGGTCCCGACACCTACCGGCTGACGGAAAACCGTTTCGCCAGAAAGGTCGGCGATGTGGTGGAAATCTACGACGCTTCCGGCGAGCGTATCGGAAGGGTTACCCGGCGCGAATACTATCGCCGGGAGCGAGACTACGACATCTTCATGCTCCGGGACGCCAGATCCGCCGAAGACGCCCTGGAAGCCTGGCGAAGAAACAAGGGGCTCCTGCAAGACGGCGCCACCAGCATTCTTTTCAGAGACAACGGTGCCTCAATCGTCGAAAACGACAAGACCACCATCAACTTCGATGTCACCGACAAAGGCGTCCGCTACTCCATGCGGATCGACGACAAGCGTCAACTGGTCCAGGACGAGCAGGGCAAGCACTTTATCAAGGAAGACGGGAAGCCGGACATAGAGCTCAGCGACGAGCAGGTGGACGAAATCTTCAAACCCATGGGAAGAAAAAGAGCCTTCTTCGAGCAGGTCATGGAAGCCTTGAAGAGCGGTCGCATGACCCTGGGCCAGACAGTAGTCACCATGACCAGAAGCGGTGACGGCGCTCCTCCTTCCGATTCGAGCAGCCCCGGCAAATCCTACGAGCTAGAAGATACCGGCACCCATGACCGGGAGACTTTCGACACGGGCACGGGCACGCTCTCTCTGGCGCACGGTGACGAGACTCCGGCAGTGATCGACCCGGAGCACAAATTCAATATCACGACATCCGCTTACCGGGTCGAGAACGATCAGGTAATCATCCCCGGCCGGGGTGATAGACAGGATATTCGTATCGAGGATAACGGCACCGTTCACCTGCCTGACGGGACCACTATCACCACCGCCGGCAGGATCAGCCTGAGCGACGGCACAACGATCACCGAGTCCGGCTCCATCATCGACGGCGCTGGCAGGACGATCCACCAGGCTGGCAGCAGCGAAACCGTGACCAGAACCATGGACAACTATGTAGCCTTCGCCCAGAGCCTCGCCAATTCGGTGGCGGCACGGGCCTGCTCCGGCGGCACCGTGAGTTTATCGGACATTGCCATGATCAATGCCAACATGTCCATTCTCTCTAATTTCATGGTCTTCCTGAGCAGTGCCGGCGATCTGGAAGCAGCGCAGAGCGTCCGCAACTCCTGGGGGCTCCTCAAAGACTCCCTCGATCGAGCCGAGCAGAACCTCAGAGACAAGAATACGCGTCTGCGCCTGGCCGACGACCGGGCTTCCGTCATGCCGAGCAGCAAAGATTTGATTAAAGACTTTATTAAAAGTGGTACATACCTCTAGGAGTCGATCCTCAGGGCGAAAGCCCGTCGACCCTTGCGAGTTGATTGATACAACCCGGTCCTGCGGCCATTCCCAGAAAGGGAATCCCTTATTGATGTTTCGACCGAACCGACCCCAGCCTGCCAGATCGCAGACATCATCCACATTGAAGCTGCCACAGCTTTGGAACGTTCCGAGCCTGGAGCATGTGGTGAGCATGCTCCAGAGCGCCCAGAAAGAAGCCAACAAAATCATTGAGCAATACTGGTCCGTGGAAGGCCAGGACCGGCTCCTCATCCTCACCGTCACCTGCGACGAGTCGGGGGATCCCCTCTGGACGCTCTCCGAGAGCAAGATCACCGACACCCAGGCCCTCTGGGAGCACCGCACCAGCGACACGGCCCTGATCCACACCCTCATCCTGGGCGAAAGCACCGGCGAGGTCACAGCTTCAGTCTCCAAGAACACATCCGATTTTTCCACCAGTATCAGTCTTCGCTTCGAGAACGAGGCCAGACCAGACGCCAAGACAGAGAACGCGAAGACGACCACCTCCACCCACCTGGCTTTCGAGAACTCCGAAGACGCCATTCTTCAGGGTGATGTTCGCAAAGTCCAGCTGGCCAACGTCGTGCAGAGCATCCAGATGGGGAAGATGACCGGCCGCCTGGCAGTCCGGAGCGAAGGGACCGGTGTGGACATCTACTTCGACGACGGCGAGCCGGTCCACGCCACCGACGGTATCGACCGGGGCGATGAGGTGCTCATGGACCTGATCTGCCTGACCTCCGGCAAATTCCAGTTCATGCAGGACGAGCGGACCACCGACCGGACCGTGACCAGACCCCTGGAAGCCCTTTTGATGGAAGCGATAAGCCTGGTCGATCAGAGCAACTTCCTCGAGAAAGAAGGCTTCAGCCGCGATGCTTATCTGATTCCCCGCAACGCTGCCATCGACGAGACCGAGCTCATGTCGATTCTTTCCCGGGGCATACCCATAGACCAGAACATGCAGAGACAGTTCCTGCGCTCCATAGGCGAGTTCAAGCAGTTTACCGACGTAATGAGAGTCAAGCCTCTCAAGCGTTCGGAGTTTGTCCCCGTCCTCTTCAACCTTGTTACCCTCAACCTGCTCCGGATTTCGGACAAGCCGCCCCAGATCGTCGGCCAGGGTCCGGCTCTGGAAGAGCACGCCATCGACTACAGGGCTCTGGAGGCTACTCTGAAGCCGATCATGCGCCCGGAAACCGGCATTCTCACTTACCCGGCGTTCCAGTTCTTCCTGGCTCAGGAATGCTACCGCTACGAGCTCTGCGGCATCCCGGCATCGCTGGTGGTCTTCAGCATCCGGAAAATCGCCTCGGAAGAGCCCATAGTCAATCTCGATGTCAGAGATCTCATGGCTGCCATAGCCTCTATCAAGCGACCGATAGACATGCTCGGTCACTTTCAGACCTTCGATTACGGTATCATCCTCCCCAACACCGGCACCCGCTCAGCAGCGGTGTTCTGTCAGCGGGTCCAGGACACCGTGGTCTCGAGCGAATTCTCCTCGGGAATGAAAGGCTCCGAGGTGGTCCTGAGTTTCGGCATAGCCGGTATTCCGGAAAATTGCTCTTCCATGGGGCAGCTCCTCCCCGCCGCCGACCAGGCAAAGAAAGCAGCCGAGACCTCCTCCTCCCACCTGGTCCTCTTTCAGAGCCGCTGACCGCACAATATCCCCTCCCGGTTTCCAATATGCGTAGCTCATGACCACTTACCGGGAATAACTGTCTAATATATGGACAGTCTGATCGCCCTGCGAACCAAGCATGCCTCTCATCAACTACGCCAAGCGCGAAATCACATATAAGCTCGTCTACTATGGCACTGGGCTTGGTGGCAAAACCACCAACCTCAAGTATATCCATGGCCAGGTCAATCAGACCTGCCGGGGCGAGCTCATTTCCCTGGCCACCGAAACAGAGCGGACGCTCTTCTTCGACTTCATGCCCCTGGAGCTGGAGCTGGTCAACAACTTCAGAGCGAGAATCGCCATCTATACGGTGCCCGGACAGGAAGAGTACGATCTCTCGCGCAAGCAGATTCTTCGCGGCGCCGACGGCATAGTCTTCGTAGCCGATTCCAGCTCCCTGCGCATGGAAGAGAATGTACGCTCGCTCAAGAATATGCGGGAGAACCTGGTTTTCAACAAGCTTCGCCTGGAGGAGATCCCCTGGGTCCTGCAGTACAACAAGCGCGACCTTGCCGATGCCGTGTCGGTGGATCGCCTGGAGCACGACCTCAACCAGTCCCGGGTTCCTTATTTCGAAGCCGTGGCTCTCGAGGGACTGGGTGTTTTCGCCACTCTCAAATCGGTGATCAAAGAGATGGTCAACCGCACCAAAGCACCGAGATAGTTCTCGCGCTTCCGTTCATTCAAGACCGTATTTTGCCAGGGCCTGATTCCAGACACCTTTGGACCGGAGGATCACCTCGATGATCTCCCGGATGGCTCCGCGCCCGCCACTGGCAGTGGTGACATAGTCGGCCCGCTCTCTCAGCTCCGGTCTGGCATTGGCTACGGCACAACTGAAGCCGGCTTTGCGCATCAGAGGATAGTCGGTGAAGTCGTCGCCGACGAAAGCAACTCTATCCGTTTCGAGGCCTTCTCTGGCCAGGATCTCAGCGAAGGTCGCCTCCTTCTCGAGAAATCCCTGGTATACATGCGTGATCCCGAGAATCCGAGAACGCTCGGTGGTGGCTATCGAATCCCGGCCTGATATGACTCCCGATTTGAATCCCAGGGAATGAAAGATCAGGAGACCCAGACCATCCTGCGAATCGAAATGCTTGAACTCCTGAGGCCTGCCGTCGCGATCGCCGATATAAGATAGCCTCCCGTCGGTGAGGACGCCGTCCACATCCATGAGAAGGAGCTCCACCGCCGCTGCCTTGCTCTTGATCTCTAAGCTGATTTCCGCCGGTTCTGACATGGTTCGCCGTCTTGTTTTCTTTACGTATAATTTCGCCATATTGCTCGATCACAGGCTTCTCAAACTCCTTATTATTGCACTTATGAAAGTGTTAGACATACAAGCTCTGGACCCGGGCGATCCCCTCAGTAGCGCCGTCAGGGAGTTCGAGACAGGCAAGCCCGACAGAGTCGTCAAGTGCGACATCCTGATCGTCGGGGGAGGAATGGGAGGGGTTGCGGCGGCCCTCTCGGCGGTAGCTGATTATCTTCGCGATTCTACCGGCGGACGCAGACCCTCGAAGCTCTCCATCTGCATGACAGAGGAGACCAACTGGCTGGGCGGTCAGATGACGAGCCAGGCAGTCTCGGCTCTCGATGAGAACTGGCTCGTGGAGTCCTCGGGAGCCCCCGCCTCCTACCAGGAGATGAGGCGCCAGATAAGAGACTATTATCTCGAGCGCTTCATCATCAACAAGCATGCCCGGATCGACAAGAAGACCTTCAACCCGGGGAGCTGCTGGGTCACCCGCCTGGCTTTCGAGCCCAAAGTGGGTCTGGCCATCCTCGATCGGTTCCTGAAACCGGCAGTGGATTCCGGATGCCTCAAGATCTTCCACCGGCACAAAGCCGTGAGCGCGGCAGGCAAGAGGAGCCCGGACGGACGGGTACGGGTCAAGTCGGTATCGGCAATCGATCTCGACAATGGAGAGCTCACCGAATTTCGCCCCAAAATCTGCCTGGATGCCACCGAGCTTGGTGACATGCTGCCGCTCTGCAAGCTCGCTTACAGCTCCGGGGAGGAGTCCCGGGAGCAGACCGGAGAGCCGCACGCCGCCGAGGTTCCGGATCCTGAGAATGTCCAGGATATCGTCTATCCCTTCGTGGTTGAATGGCGAGCAGGTGAGGACCACACAATCGAGAAGCCCGAAGGCTATGACGAGTTTGTAGAAGCCAATCAATATTCTCTTCTCGGCTATCGCATGTTCGTCTCCGCCCTGGAGCACCGCGACGACGGCACCACAAGAGAGCTCCTGCCTTTCTGGACTTACCGGCGGCTCATCGACCGGAACAATTTCGAAGATCTGAACTATGCCAACGACCTGGCCATGATCAACTGGGAAAGCAATGATGTCCGCGATGTGAATATCATCGACAAGTCGCCGGAGCAGATAGCGGAGAATCTCGCCCGCGCCAAAAAGGTCAGCCTCGGCTTCCTCTACTGGCTGCAGACCGAAGCCCCCAGGGATGAGGGAGGGAAGGGCTATCCCGAGATGAAACTGCGCCCGGATATTCTCCAGAGCGACGATGGTCTGGCCAAGCATCCTTACATCCGGGAATCGCGCCGTATCAAAGCACTGAATGTGGTGAAAGAGCAGGACATAGGCAAAGGACATGTATCAGGCGTAAGAGCAAGACCCTTCAAAGATTCGCTAGGAATCGGACATTACCCCATAGACATCCACGGCAGGCAGGTGCCTGGAGCGGCCCAGGCTACCGCGCCATTTCAGATCCCCTATTCATGCCTGATTCCCATGGACGCCGAGAATCTCCTGCCCGCCTGCAAGAATATCGGTGTTACTCATATAACCAACGGCGCCTACCGGCTCCATCCGATAGAATGGTCGATAGGCACTGCCGCCGGGCTGATAGCCCGCTATTCTATAAGACACAATTTGCAGCCCGGCAAAATCTCGAAGAACCTCGGCAACCTCATCGACATCCAGAGAGAGCTCGCCGAATCAGGCAACCCGCTCTGCTGGTTCGATGACGTCCCCACCGACCATCCTGCTTTTGCGGCGATTCAAATAGTCTCCCTTTTCGACCTGATTCCCCCGGATGAGGACAGTCTCTCCTTCCGTCCGGATGACCCCCTGAGCCGCCGCCAGGCAGCCCAGATTCTCGATCGTCTCATCCAGGACCGCAAGTCGAAGTTCTGCTTCATAGCCGACATAGACGAAGACGCGCCCGAATTCGATTATGTCGCCAGAGTCGTCAACACCGGTCTGATGGAGCTGGATGACATGGGCAATTTCAACCCGGAGGACCTCTTCTCTCAGGGCGATTTCGCTATTTGCGCCCGGAGCAGGACTTTCAGGCTGCCCAGGCAGCAAAGCGTCTTTCTCGATTCCCTGGATGACGAGCACCGGGAAGAGAACGGTCACGATTATCTCGAGATCAGCCGCGCCGAATTCGCCCAGTGGCTTTATACCGTCGTCTCCTACAAAAAGAAATGGGAAAACCTGGCTCTCCGCTCGGTAGCCAGAAGCGCTATCTAGAAAGTCTGATTAGAAAGTCTGGTCTGTGGGTCTGATGAGGATCTCGTTGACATTGACGTGCGCAGGCTGGCCGGCGGCATAGACGATGGCGCCGGCGATATCCTCGGACTGTAGCGCCTCCATGGTAGCCACCCATTTCTTGACTGTGTCCTTCGTGTTCGAATCGGCTATATGGTCGGTGAGCTCGGTCAGCACCGCCCCCGGTTCTATGACCGTCACTCTGATCCGATCCGCTGCAAGCTCCTGCCTGATCCCATCGGAGAATGCATTGACCGCGAACTTCGTGGCGCTGTAGACAGCGCTGCGGGAGCTCACCAGGCGACCCGATACCGAAGAGACATTGACGATATTGCCGCCTTGCTTTTTCAGCTCCGGGATCGCCGCATGGGTGAAATACATGAGACCGAGAACATTGATATCGATCATGTTCTTCCAGTCCTTCACATCGGCGCTGGCGACCGGTCCGACATACATGACCCCGGCATTATTGACCAGGATATCAAGCCGTCCGAAACGCGCCACTGTCGAAGATACGGCTTTGACGGCAGCCTCGTTTTCACGAACGTCGCCTGCTATCACCAGAGCTTTCTTGCCGGTCTCCCCCTCTATGCGGGCGGCAAGATCATCCAGGCGGTCTTTGCGCCGGGCGAAAAGCGCCACCTCGCATCCACAGACAGCCAGCGCCATAGCCGTGGCTTCGCCGATGCCTGAGGAAGCCCCGGTGACAAGCGCTACTCTACCTTCGAGATTGGTCATTGCATACTCTCCTGGAGATCGAATCAGATCAGATCGAATCGCCCCTTGAAGATATCACCAATTCGCGAGGTGCGATTGCCTGTCCGATGATCGAGTACATAACCGTTGATGAAGTTGTAAGTGCGCACCTTACCACTTCGAGACCCATAGGCGATCTGCGCAGCCTTGGCACGACTGCGAGCATCACGGGCAGCTTCGCTGCGGCTCTGGTGGAGCCTGGCAGCGAGAACCTCGAGGGCGAGCTGCTTGTTGCGATATTGATCCCGTCCGTTGATGAAGACGGTAATCCCGCTTGGTTTGTGGGTCACGCGCACGGCGGATTCGACCTTGTTCTGGTTCTGCCCGCCGCTTCCGTGACCCCTCTGGGTCTTCACCTCCACCTCATCGAGATCGAGACTTCGATCGAGCCTCTCCGGAAGGGACAGCACCGCTACCGCCACCACCGAGGTATGCCGTCTGCCCCTGGACTCGGTCCTGGGTACCCTCTGGACGACATGCTTGCCGGACTCCCGGGCGAAAGCCTCTTCGACGCCGCGGCCCGAGACCCTTATCGAATACGAGCTCTCGGACTCGTAGACGAGCTCGGACTTCAAACCGCGAAGCTCGGCATAACGCAGGTAAGCTCTCGTGAGCTCCAGCGCGAACATTCTCGAATCGGCTCCACCCTCTCCGGCATGGATGTCCAGCAAAAGGCTAAAGTCTCTGGGACTTCTCGTTGGGGACGGACCAATTTGCTTGCTTAGACATGACCATTACCTCCCTGAGGTGGTTTTTGCATTATAGCACCGCGAGGCAATCGCGCATGGCTCTATATCATCTATGCGTTGATACGTTCATCCCCTTTCAAGGAATGAATAAGCATCGGGGATTCACCCACGAAAACCGCGAGACCCCACATGCCCAGGCTCATTCTCGGTCTGCTTGCCGCCATCGTTATCGGCGTGGCGCTCAACCAGATCTATGTCCTTCTCATCAATCCGCCCCGCCTTTACCGGGACGTGGTCAATGCGAAAAAGTGCATGGACGCCGATCCGGACAGAGCGAGAGCGCTCCTGAAAGGCTGTATCGACGAAGGCGACAAGCTCGAGGGCAACAAGTTCGAGCTCTACTGCACCTACGGCAATCTTCTGTCGGACATCAGCGCCTATGGAGAGGCAGAGCCAATCTATATGAGGGCGGCAAAAGAAGCCACCAGCCCTCTGGATACCAGCTTCGCCCTGTACAAGGCCAGCGAGGCCATGCACCAGCGGCTCGTCGAAGGCGATCGAAAGGAAATAGACCTGAAGCCTGCCCAGAAAGCCAGGGAGCTTTTGCTCAAGGCGGACCTGGACAGAGATCTTCATACAGGAAACACCTACTGCGCTCTGGCTTCTCTTTATTCGGACCTCGGCAAATTCGAAGAAGCCGACAAGCTCTTCAAGAGCGCCGAAGAGCACTATCGAAAGAACTCCAGGGACGAAAACTTCCACGGACAACTCCTCTGGGTCCGGCGATTTCGGATCGAAAGCCTGCTTGCCCGCGGAGACTGCAAGAAAGCCTCGGAAGTCTGAAAGCGCACTGGCTGCAACCTCAATGGAACGGAGAGGAAGGCGAAGTCGACAAATACATGAAAGCCGAGTCGGATCGCCGTGGCGGCACCGACGGTGACATCCTCTACGCCCGCATAGCTTGTGGATTGAATAAAAGCGCCTTCAATCTCTTCGAGGTTGCCGACCCGGACTGGGACCGCGTCAAACGTGGCTTCGCCGCACTTGAAAAGAAATTCCCGGACAGTCCGGCTATCCGGGGCGAGCTGGTCATGCTGGCCATGATGAAAAACGACGAAGATACCGCCGCCTCGGCCTTCGACGACTGGCAGTAGTGATGCCCAACACCATTACCGGGCAAGGGTTTGCCCGTCTTCAGTGGGGTGACGCTCACTTGAAGCACGGAATTCGCCATTGCCATTTTCGAGCTTCTTCCCATAATAGCCTAACCAGCAAAAAATCCATTCAGAATCGTCCATCCGCACCCTGTGCGGTCTGTTGGGTTGAACTCTGGCGCATCACCACCAGCTGCTCAGGCTTCCATTACAAGCCTGGTTTCTCTGCGGTCGTCTTCCCCCGACGACTGCTCAACACCCCACGCCGCTGGTAAAGGCGGTCCGGCTCGAGCGCACACGGGTCGGACCGCCCGGATGCACTTTGTTTTCGCGTCATTTCTATAGGTTGAATTACTATAGCAAGAATCATACTGATCGCCACGCTCTCGTGGGGTCAGGGCTGAAGAGGGCGGGGCATCGGCGGGGGCCGAAAAAAACCCCCGGGGCGGGGCCACCCGCAAGCCCGGCCCGGGGCGGGCCCGGAGGGGGGGGTGGGATTCTGGTATTTACCCTCTTTCTCATGGGGCTTATTCGTCTATGATGGGAGAATGAAGTTCTTCTGCTCCATTATTCTGGCAGTAATAATTGTCTGGCTCGGCTCAGCGAGCTTTACCTATTTGCCGCTGCTTTTCCGATCCGGTGATCTGACAGTCATCGCCAATCTCAATGCCGCCGTCCTGGTGATCCCGATTGTCGCCGGAGCCATAGCGGCTGTCATCCTTTTCCGAATCCTGAACAAGAGCCTTATCAACAGAGTCTCCCGCAAAGTAACCATAACCTCGGCAGGAGTATTTCTGGTGGTTATGTTGTTTGCTCTCGGTCTAGGCTACGGCATCAATGGATCTAGATTTCATGAGAGCAAAGCTCCCTCTCCTTCGTCCAAAATTAATCTATTCAGCTCAGTGCTGACGATTGTTCCTATGGGCGCGCTTGTCTTCCTTATTCCCCTCTACCGCGCCACACCCTCAAGAACAAAACTCGATAAATAGACGGTTCTGCTCGAGATTGATATCTCAAACAGTATCAAATCAGCTAATGATATCTTTTGAGGAATAATTTTCGGTGGTTTTTGATTCCTTTAAAGAAATCACGCCCAAAGGTACCGGACCAGACAGCAACAGATACTCGAGCCGAAAGGCTAGACCGAGAAGAGGAACTCGAGGTCTTCCTGGGTGAGTGACTTGGCGACATTCTCGTCGCCGCCGATAACTAGCTCGGCAAGCTCTTTCTTCTTGCGCTGCAGACCGAGGATCTTCTCTTCCACGGTACCCCGGGTGATGAGCTTGTAGTTGAAGACATGTCTTGTCTGACCAATACGGTGCGCCCGGTCGGTGGCTTGATTCTCCACAGCCGGGTTCCACCAGGGATCGTAATGGATGACATAGTCGGCGCCTGTAAGGTTGAGACCTGTGCCGCCGGCTTTGAGACTGATAAGAAACACAGGGATGTTCGGGTCGGCGTTGAAAGCGTTGACCTTGTCGAGACGATCTTTGGCTGGGGTCTGTCCATCGATATACTCGTAGACCATGCCGATCTTCTCGAACTCTTTTCTGACCAGGGTAAGCATGCTGACAAATTGACTGAAGACTAGAATCTTGTGCCCCTCGTCCACGATCTCCTCGACCATGTGCACCAGGGTCTCGAGCTTGGCGGAGGGCCCGTTGGGAGCGATATCCCGGCCTTTGAGCAGGCGCGGATCGCAGCAGACCTGACGTAGTTGCAGGAGGGCCTTGAGCACCGACATATGGGAGCGGCGCAGACCCTGGCTGGCGATCTGGCTGAAGACCTGCTGGCGGCACTCGTCCAGAACTTCCAGGTAGATGGAGCGCTGCTCGTCGTCGAGCTCGCAGAGATGCACGATATCGGTGCGGTCGGGAAGCTCTTTTTCCACCTGGCTCTTGAGACGGCGGAGAATGAAAGGATTGACGATCTTGCGCAGGCGCTGCCCGGCGCCGTCGAGACCGGCTTCGATGGGACGTTCGTAGCTTTCGTAGAACTCTTTGTAATTGCTCAGGAAATCGGGCATCAGGAAATCGAAGAGCGACCAGAGCTCTTTCAGGCGGTTCTCCACCGGCGTGCCGGAAAGAGCCAGACGGTGGAAGGCGTTCAGGCTCTTGGAGGCGACAGCGCCCACCGACTCGGGGTTCTTGATGTTCTGCGCTTCATCGAGGATCAGATACTCGAACTGGATCTTCTTGAGCTGCTCGTAGTCGCGGCGGATGATACCGTAAGTGGTGAAGACCACATCGGGCTTCTTGCCTTTGTCCTTGCCGAGCTTGACCAGGAGCTCGCCCCGATCGCGACCGAGGAAAAGCGCCGTCGACAGGCTCGGAGTAAACTTCTTCGCTTCGCTCAGCCAGTTGTACACCACCGAGGTCGGCGCCACCACCAGCGAAGGCGCCTTCTTGCCTTCGGCGCCATTGCTCTTGCCGTGGTGATGCAAAAGAAGCGCCAGGGCCTGGATTGTTTTACCGAGACCCATATCGTCGGCGAGGATTCCGGCAAGACCATATTCGCGCAGGAAGCCGAGCCAGTTGCAGCCTTCTTTCTGATAGACGCGCAGCTCGCCTTTGAAATCCGCAGGCACGGCAATGGCTTCGAGCTCCTGGAAATGATGGATCTTATGGATGAATTCCTGAAACCCTTCGTCGCAATCCACTTCGATCTCATGAGTATCGAGGGCATGAAGAACAGCGAGAGCCTGATACAGGGGTCTCGAGCCGTCCTGACCCTGACCGATGGCTTTCAGAAGTCCCAGAAGCGTGGCGCTGGGAATGCGCACATTCTCGCCGGAAGGCAGCTGCAAGAAATTGCGGTTCTTGAACAGGCAGGGCAGGACCATCTCCAGCTCCACCGGCTCGCCCTCCGAGGTGCAGATCAGGTCGCAGTTGAATTTATAGGAGTCTTTCTTGAGGGTGAGACGAGCGGTGATCGAAAGCGGATTCTTCCGGACTTTATAACGCTTGATCTTCTCCCAGCCCGAGATGTCCCATTCGCTGCTCTGCTCGCCGGAGAGATAGAAAAGAGTCTCCAGAGCCGGCTCGCCCTCGAAGAAGAAACGATCCACCACGGTCCGCTCCGGCTGGAGATTGCTCAGGAAAAGCCGCACCTGGCTCTCTTCTTCCCAGAGACGTTTGACCCAGACACTCTGCCCGCTCTCAGAGATGGTGCGGGTGTACTTCTCTGATTCAACCGCGCTGGTCTCATCCCGGGAAGGGAGGACCAGGTTGCCGTATTTGAAACCGAGACAGACTTCGATGGCGCTTTCGTTCTCGCTGTTCATGACAGCGGCGCCTCCTTTCTCGGAGATGCTGATCACCACCGCCGGGGGCTCGGTGATGGCGATCGGGAAAGGCGCGTTGGTCTCGTCGAGCTGAACCGCCATGCGCTTGCGCAATACAGGCAGCTCGCTCAGGAATTTGGGCACCAGCTCGAGCTTGATGGTCATATGACCGTAGCTGTCGAAATACGGGAAGAGCTTGTGCAGAGCGCTCACATCAATAGGGTAGAAAGTGCCTTCCGAGAGGATCCAGCTCGACTGCCCCAGGAAGAAGACCGGATCCGGCACCGGCTGGCCGTCCCTGAGACCCTCAAGGCGGAAGAGCAGCTCACCGTTTTCAGTCTCGGAGAGAACGGCCCGGGGCGCCAGAGGTTTGGTTGAAAAACTCACCTCGTCGCCGTTGCTGGTGTTGATCACCCGGGCGCATAGTCCGAGATGACCGATGACCACACCTTCATCCCCGCGGGGAATGCGATGGCCGCCGGCCTGACCCTTGGTGGTCTGGGGAAGCGATGTGAGATAACGGGTGAGCTTCCAGATCTTGGATCCTTCCTCGAGGCTATCGAGCACCTGAGGCGGCACTTTGAGGATATTGACCTTGCCCTGCACCTCTTCCGGCAGGACACCGACAATGAGAGCCAGGGGCTTCTCCAGCACCAGAATGCCGAGCTCGAAGTCCCTGCCCTCGGGCACCACGCCCTCTTCCAGGGGATCATCGAGGAAGTCTCTGGCTTTGGGCGCTTTCTCGGGCTGACCGTTTTTCTTCTCGCTGTCCTGGAGATCGAAGCGGATACCGGGATGGCTCTTAGCGATATGGGTGAGGACCACCGCCACCGAATGCTTGCAGATCGGCTCGAAATAAGGGCAGGAGCACTCGGCGGTGAAATCATACTCGCTGGCGACCACCAGCTCGACTTTGTAGGGCTGGGGCTCGGAGCCGATGACCAGGGCCTGCACCGTGGAGCCGGTGGCGTTCTCCTCGTACTTGAGCACTTTCTTGCGCCGGTAATACTGCACTCCCCGGCGATAAACTGGCTCGGAGCTGGCTTCTTGAATAGCCTGCAGGGACAGGACTTGTCGGTTGTTGGAAGACGGTTTCATTACTGGTGAAACAGGCACCTGTTGACAATAAGATTCGCTCGACACACCCGTCGACGACGCTGGAGAGAGGAGCCAGCCGGCCTGTGCTGCACGCCGAATTCTAATATGAACTCGTGCTGCACCCTAAATTAACGGGTCCAGCCGGCACAGAATACTCCCAATAAACTAGCTTAGCATGAGGTCATGGGAGAAGGTAGCGCAATATTTTAAAGGAATCGAAAAAAGGGCGAAAGCCATTGATAATCCGGAAATCTAGCCCGGGGTCATATCGATGAAGCCCTGAGAGCCGGCCTGGCTCTGCTGCGGTTGACCCAGACTGCGATTGTAGGCATGGTCCACGATCCGCTGCATCTCGTTCTGGCGCTGCTCCAGATTGGAGCAATAGTCGTGCAGAACATCCGCCTGCTGGCGCAGCACCGAGGCGTTCTCGCTGATCCCCGGAAGCAGGGCCTCGATTTCCTCGAGGATGGCGCTGGGCGGGTGTACCGGCGGGCGGACCACAGGGTAGCCCTGACCGCTCAGCTGATTCACCCCGTTCACGGACTGCTGCGCCTGGTCATAACCTGAAGATGAATTACCTGGAACCTGGGTCGGAACCTGTCCCAGCAAGGCGTCCCGCAGGCGCTCCAGGGACTTCTTGAGATTGAGGGCCCGCTTGTAGGCATGGTCGGCTTCCTTCTCGAGATAGATCTTCCTGGACTTCTGGGCGGCAAGCTCCGTGGAGAGGTGCTCCAGGGCTTTCTTGCGAATATCGAGCTCACGCCGGATGTGCTCGAGCTCCTGCTGCTTGAGCTCGAGACCGCGTCGGCGCAACCAGACCACCAGGAGAACCACCATGGAGAAGGCGACAGTGCTCAGGGTTATATAAAGATAGCCGCGCTTGGCACCGGACATCACCCAGAAGCCGCCGGTGAGGAAGCCCCAAAGGTCCTCGAGGAAAGGAGGCGGATCGGTCCGGACATAATAGAGCCGGCAAATGACTTTGCCGGTAGGCTCACCCACCCGCTCGGCCCTGGTCGAGCGCGGCGAGGCGTGCTCGTAGAGCGGCTCCAGGGTGGGTGGCACGGTAAGCACATCGAAAGGCTCATCCAGTTCGCGCAGATATTTGACCGCCGACTTGTTATGCCAGGACTCCCGGTGATAGACCTTGTTGGTCTTGCAGATTACCGTATTGCATTCGGCGTCGGTGATCACCAGACCGAAAAGACCGTAGGTGGAGTCCAGAGTCTGCTGGACCAGATCCATCCGGTTTTCCATGATCATGCGAGAGAGAGTGTAAGGAAGAGTGTGGTGCAGGAGGTTGAAATCGGTGGTCTGCACCCGGTAAATGGTCCCGTACCAGTAGCTCCGGTAGTTGGCATGACAGAGGATCAGCCAGGCGACCAGAGCCACCAGCAAAACCAGAGGCACGATAATGCGCTTTTTCAAGGAAAGGAGTATTTGGTCCATGCCCTTCTCCGCGATATGCATGAGATATAGCATCGTCAGGCAGGGCTTGTACATACGTACTTATCCCAGATTGAGCCCGGCGGCGTGGATGCTCCTCCGGGAGCAGCCATATTACGTTGTGTTAAATAGACAACAAAAAGCCATTCCATTTTGTTGGCAAGCTTACAGGAACCACTGCGATCCGTTTAACAGACAGGTTTTCATGGGTATCTAAAAATTGTTGGTTCCGTTAAACCCGGAGGACTTTGTCAGCCAACAACTGAAAAACCACAACTGGTAGACCCTTATCATGGGTTATTCCGCGGTCGCGCGGAAACAGAAATACAGTTGAGTGGCCGGACGCGAGTCCGGCCACTTTCTTTGCTCGGCACCAGATACGGCACCAGATTCAGCACCGGATCCAGCCCGGCTTCGGGCACCGGATCCATCACCGTACTTATAAGGGTATAAAATTGATGCTAGTATAAATTGCTCCAGTTAGCTGACCCGACTTACCATGGCACAACAAGGCACACAAATGAGACTGGGTGATCTCCTTACACAGGCAGGTCTACTCAAAGCCAAGGACCTCCGCGAGGCCATGATTATCGCCAAGCAACAATCCCTGCCGGTAGGCCGGGTCCTGATCATGGCTCAGTTCATCAGCGAGCCCAACCTGCAGTCGGCAGTCCAGTGCCAGTCCATGCTCAAGGACGGGCACCTTGACATTGATACGGCTGTGAACGCCCTGAAGCTGGCAAGCCAGAAGTCGGTCGGTCTGGAAGAAGCCCTGGCAGAACTCGGCTGGTCGGATAAGAGCGACCTGCTTACCAACAAGCTCGGAGAGTTTCTCATCGAGGCCGAGCTCCTGTCGCAAGAGCAGCTCGAAAACGGCCTGAACGAAGCGACAAACAGCAAGCTTCCCCTGGGACGGGTCCTGGTAAGCATGGGCACTCTCTCGGAGCAGATTCTGTCATCCGCTCTCAACGCCCAGATCCTGGTTCGCGATGGCAAAATCGCCAGGGAGCAGGCGATCCAGGGATTGAAAGCCTGTCGCGATCGGCAGATCAGTATCGAGCAGTCCCTTTCCGAGTCCGGTTTGCAGCTTCCCAGCCAGGAATCGGTCCGCCTCGGCGAGCTCCTGGTGATGGCCAAACTGCTCAAAGAAGACAAGCTCATGAGCGCCGTAGAGCTCGGACTGGTGGAAGAGAAGCCTATCGGTCAGGTGATGGTGGAAGCCGGCTATATCACCAAAGAGAATCTCGATCGCGCCCTCACAGTGCAGAAAAGCGTGGCCGCAGGAAAAGTCAAGAAATCCGATTGCGGCCAGGTGCTGACCCGGATGGCGAAGAACAATCTCGATCTCGAAGAAGCCATCAAAGCCAGCCAGCCGGCTGCGCAGCCCACCCGGGAGCTGCCTCTCTATCAATTCCTTCAGCTATCAGGCATTATCACCGCCAAAGACATCGAAGAAGCTCTCAAACAAGGCTCACGCAATACCGAGCTCATGGGACAGATGCTTCTGCTCACCGAAGCAATCGACGAGCACCTGCTCAACTGTGCCTGCCGCCTCAACGATCTGATGACCCAGGGGCTTCTCAACGCCGAGCAGGCGATCCTCGCCATGGGTCTCTGCCAGAACCGCAACTGCTCGGTGGAAGACGCCTTCAAGAGCCTGGGCTGGAGCGCCGAGCTCGATTCGGAGGACTCCTCCGAGACGATTCCTCCCAACAAGGTCTTCGCCACACCTCTGACCACCATGGGCTACGGTCAGAATACCGAACCGCCGAAATACGAAGGCACTGCCACCGGCGAGCAGGCGGCCTATCAGGTGGAGACCCAGCAGGGGATCACCGAAGCCAGCGAAGATCAGATGGAGCACAACCTAAGTGCCACAGCCGATGTTCCCCCCATCAACATCGAGCTCACCAAGACCCACGATCCGGATGACGACGACGACAAGAAGTCCAGGAAGCGGCTTGCCGACCTGATGCCCTGACGGCGACCTTTATATATAATCCGACCGGTTCGCACCTTGATAAGCGATTTATGGTATCTATGTTCGACATACGAGCCTGTCGCAGAGAGTCTCAAAAGGAGTAGCTAATGTTGCAACAGAAGATTTCCTACAAGCCGTATGCCGCCAGAGACTTCACCAGCCTGAAAGGTCTCACCGGCATCTCGGACGAAACGATCGAGATCCACCTCGGTCTCTATAACGGTTATGTCAACAACACCAATATCCTCAACGAGAAAGTCATCGAGCTCACCGAAGCCGGCAAGAGCGGCTCCCCGGAATACGCCGAGCTCAAGCGTCGTTATGGCTTCGAGTACAACGGCATGCGCCTGCACGAGTATTATTTCGGCAACTTGAAAGCCGGCGGCGGCAGCGAGCTCAAAGACAGCTCCGCCCTGGGCAAAGTGATCACCGAAACCTACTCGTCCATCGACGTATGGAAAAACGACTTCGCCAAGCTCGGCGCCCTGCGCGGAGTGGGCTGGGTGATCCTCTACCAGGACCCCTTCACCAAGACCCTCTCCAACCACTGGATCAACATGCACGAAGACGGAAACGTCGCCGGCTTCGTACCGATCCTCGTTATGGATGTCTGGGAGCACGCTTACTTCCGCGACTACAAACCGGCCGACAGACCGAAGTACATCGAGTCCTTCTTCGCCAATGTCGACTGGACCGAAGTGGAGAAGCGCCTGATCAAATAGCCCTGATCGGCTCTGATTCGTTATGGCGGGACCCTCAAAAGGGGTCCCGCTCTTCTTCTTAAAAGTTTTCAACCCTGCCCCGGCTGGCGGAACCCCCACTGTACGATAGATCCGGGCGGATGCCAAGAAACAATTGCAAGCAAATAATTTGTCAAAAGGTCCCGATCAGGCCAAAATAGGGGCCGGTAAAAAATCAGTCGCCGCCTCGTTCAGGTCACGGCACAAGTCTCAGGTTAAGGTCATATGACAAATTGCGATGTCACCGGCACAGTCTCCAAAAATGACGCCAGATATGGTGCCGACCAGGTAATTCCGGAAGAGGATCTGGAAGCGGATCTGGAGGAGAATCTGGAAGCGGATCTGGAAAATGCAGAGCTCTCCACGGCCCCTGCCGATCAGGAAGAGGAAGAAGAGCAACAAGAACAGCCCATCGATTTCGACCCCATCGAAGCGGAAGAGCATAGTTATGAAACGGAAGACGAGGACGAGATGATCCGGGTCTATCCTTACGACGTGCCGCGCCCGGCCCTGACCATCGAAGAAGCTTCCTCCATCCTGGGCAAGTCGGTGCGATCCATCGAGCGCAGTATCGAAGGCAAGTGGGGCAATCGCCTCCCGGAAGGCTGGAAAGCCCGCCGTATGAAAATTGACGGCGAAGCCCAGTGGCGCATTATCCCGCCGCCCGGATTCCGGGTCAGGCACTCGTCCTCCGCTTCCGCGCGCAAGACGGCAGAAAAACCTCTAGAGAAACCCACCCCGGAGCCGTCGCCGGTTCGCGCCAGCGACGAGAGCGGCGAGCACGAGTTTTTCGGATTCTCTCTCGAGAGGCTGATCACCACAGCCTCGATCAAGGCCCGCAATGAGCTGGTCAAAGCTGCCGGTGGCGCCGTGGAAGACAATCAGGATCACCCCACCATCGTCATCGATCGCTCCGACGACGTCGAGCGACTGCTCCGGGAGCTGGCCGACACCCAGAAAGAGCTCGCCGAAGAGCGCCGCCTCCACATGGAGGACATGCGCCTCCTGGCGAAGATGCAGGACTCCATGAGGCTGCTCGAGGATCGAGCCTCCACCACCGCCATGCTCAAGGATGAGCTCAAGGGCGCGACCCTGGCCCTGGCCGAGCACAAGAAACAATACCAGGAGTTTCTCGCGCTTCCCTGGTGGAAGCGGATTTTCAAGTCCAAGCCCTGATCGAGCCGGTTATTCTGCTTCCCGATTCTATTTCCAGACAACTGACTCCAGCGCCCGTACACCGCTCAGGAAATGCCTGCTCACTTTCTGGGCCGGAGCCTGGAATGTCACTTCCTGAACAGCGCTGCCGCTGCCGTCGGTATCGATATACATGGTCCTGGCCTGCAAGTCGTGCTGGAGATAACGTCCTTCCACCACCAGGACTCGCCTGCCGTTGAGGTCCTGAGTCCTGGCCACATCGACTCTGAAGCTTGCTGGATTCCTCTTGTCACCGAGAAGCTCGCCCAGAGCCTCGAGCTCGTCCGGCTTGAGCCGATGCTCCGGCGCAGCGAGAAGGTCTTTGAATGTGTCGGAAGAGGTCCGGCTCATGCGACGTCCCCGGTACTCGAAATAGAGCTTCACGTCCGCATCGGATCCCAGGTGGTACTCCTCGAACAGGTTGTTGCCCGAAGTACCGCTTTCCCGGGGGCCTTTCTCGAAACCATCGGGCAGGGTGAGCCGGGCGATTTGACCGACATCGGTGACTTCTTTGGCCGGTTGCTGGTTCTGGGCGATGCTGATCGGCCTGTCCTCCATATACTCGCCGATCAGACTATCATGTCCGCTCAGCATCTTCCCTATTTTCGGTCTTTTCTCGGATTCCGGTCCGGGCACATCCGACACGGTCTTCCACCTCACTTGCAGCAGTAATAGCCATTCCAGTATCACTCTAGAACGCCAGGCTTTCGCGATGCTCCCTCAGTGAGTTGCGGGCGTCGCCACTGAAAGACATGATCAGAGAGTCCAGCTTCTCGAGAGCTCTTGCTTTCACGGCAGGATCGGCGCTGTCTCCCCAGTCCTCCCTGGCCCTGGTCATCGAGTCTTTGAGTTTCTGCTGGTACTGCTCGTCGGTAATACGAGAGAGACTGCGCTCCAGGCGGAGGACTTCGAACTCCCGCCAGTGGTCGGGCGTCCCGGCGGACCGGCGGTCCCGGATGTCCTGGTTCATCAGGTCGAGAGCGTCCTGGGGGCGCATCATGGAAGCGTAGAGATCGTGGACATCCACAGCCTTGCTTGCATCGTGATCGTTTCTGGTGCCCCAGGAATTGTCGATAGTCACCTTTGACGGAGGTCCGGCCTCGTAATCGGTAATCATTACCACATGACCGCCGCCGGACCCTCCGGCAGCGCCGCCGCCCGAATCGCTCCAGAACGGCTCGTTGGATGTATGAACGGCTACTATCAGAGGCAGCTTGTTCGCGTCTTTGGCTTGCGAGAGGAAGGCATTGAAAGCCTCTTCGGACTCCACCCTTTTCACGCCGTCACTGGCATCACTGACGAATTTGTCATGGCCGACGACGATCTCAGACTCGCGGTCTCCGGTGATCGAAGCGTAGACATCACGCAGCTTGCCGACATTGCCGACATTGATATCCGGGCTGGTGCCGACCTTTTTGGGCGGATCCTGGGAATAGTCCATGAGCACCTCGCCGGAGCCCGGAGTGCCGGGCACCCTCTCGTGCTGCTCGTAGCGCAACTGGCCGGGGGGATCGGTCTTGCGATTGTCCTGCTCGAGCCTGACATTGGCTGCCGTCACCTGGAAGATCTCGCTGGCGTGGCTGCGGTCACCGTCCCAGCGGCGCTCGTTTTTCGAGTCGTTGTGGGGAGTGGTATCGATGGTCACTTCGATGCCGTCGGTGGTGGTGTATTTGCCGGTGGTGGCAACATCGGCCACCAGCCTGGCGGCGTCATCGGGATTGCGAGTATAGGTCCTCACCTCAACGGTATTCATGTTGCAAGTGTTGTGATAACCCTGGTCGATCAGGTTGGGATTGGCGGCCTGGGTCATCACCTGCTCGGCGAGACGCTCGCGTTGCTCGGCGGTAGTGGGCGTCTCTCCTTCGAACTCGAGCAAGCGGCGGACATTGTCATAAGCGCCATCCATGGCCTGATCGGATAGACCGTCACGTTTGCCGCGCTCCTCGAATCTCTCCACCTGCTCTTTGAAGGCGTCGAATTTGCCGGGGTTGTCCGCATAGCTGCGCTCGGCAGCCTCGAGAAGCTTGGTGCGGGCTTCGCTTGTGCGCTCGCCGGCACCCGGCGGCTCGACTTCTTCCGGAACCTCGCGCGGATGGACCTCTTCCGGCGTGGTCGGCTCAGGAACGCGCTCGGCGGGTTTCTCTGGCTCGGGTTTGATCTCCTCCGGGGGCTCGCCACCGGGGATCCTGATCTTCTGATCCGGATAGATTAGATCGGGTTGGGGAATGCTATTTCGCTCCACGATCTTGTTGACCAGATCGAGGACTTCCTGGTTGGAAGGGCGGACGCCCCCGTTCTGCTCTTTCAAGTGACCCCGGGCGATCTTCCAGAGATTGTCTCCTTCCTTCACCTCATAAGTCCTGTCTATGGCCTTGAGCTCCAGCTCCCGGGGGATCTTGATCTCTCTGCCTGCTTCGATCATCGAACTGCCGTCGGTGAGACTATCATTGGCGTCGATGAGTTTCTGGCTCAGGGCTCTGACATCGTCATCGCTGGCGCCGTCAGGGAGCTGCGAGCGAGCGAAATCGTCCACGGTCATGGGCTCTTTGAGCTTCATGAATTTGTGGCCGGGCTCGATGGCTCTGAGCTCGAGGTCCCGGGGGACCTTGTATTCCTTGCCGGCTTCCATGACCGCCGCACCATCGGCGAGGTCGCTGTTGCCGGCGGTGATCTTCTCGGTGAGGGCGCGCACATCATCGTCGCTGGCTCCTTCCGGAAGCTGCGAGCGGGCGAAGGCGTCCACGGTCATGGGCTCTTTGAGGGTGACGAATTTATGATCCGCCTCGATTGCTTTCAGCTCGAGATCCGGTGGAACCTTGATCTCTTTGCCGGCTTCGATCACCGCCGCCGGGCCGTCGAGACCGCTATTGGCCGAGACGATCTTGCCAGCCAGGTCCTGCACGTCTGCATCCGAGGCCCCCTGGTCTAGCTGGCTGCGAGCGAAGTCCTCCACTGTCATCGATCGATCCAGCTTGATTGTCTTGGAGTTCGGATCGGTGCTCTCGATGGGCTGAAGCTGGAGATCACGCGGTACTCGAAATACCGAATCCGCCTGAATTACCGAGGCTCCATCGGTGAGGGTGCCGTTGGCGTTGACGATCTTGTCCGTCAGCTCTCTGACGCTCTCGTCAGGCGCCTGGGCTCCCAGTTGCGAGCGGGCGAAGTCCTCCACAGTCATGGACTGCTTCATCCTGATCGATTTGAGATTCGGGTCGTTTTCGACTACAGCCTCCTGGCCCTCGCCGAACTGGCGGAAGCGGGTGCCCTCCGGCACCTCGCTCTTGGGCGCGCTTTCATCGACGACCCGGCGATCGGGTCCGAAGTCGTCGGGAGCCTGATCGCGAGGACCCAGATAAGAATCGCCGCTTGTGTCCGAACTCGGTCCTCCAGGCCTGACTTCCTGATTGTCTGTGTCACCGGGTGTCACCTCTGCGTCACCGGGTGTCACCTCTGCAACACCGGGTGTCACCTCTGCATCACCGGGTGTCACCTCTGCGTCGCCGGGTAAAATCTGCTGCCCGTCACCATTCTCCCCGGGCGGCACAGGAACGGCGCTCTCGCGCTCTTGCTCGCCGGTCTCGGCAGCTCTCTGAATTTCGGGCTGCTCGCTGATGTCGGCACGAGCTATATCGGTCTGCTGTCTCATGCCCAGTGGCAGACCAGTGTCCAGAAACTCATCGAGGCTGTCGCTGGTGATGCGCGGAGTCGTCCAGTTGAAGAGACCTCCGAGACCCCGGGGGGTTTTCATCATGTCGAAGTTGTTCTTCATGAAGGTGAGAGCGTTGCGTTGCTCTTCAGTGAGATTGGCGTCCGGCTTGGTGAGCAGGCTGTCCAGATCCTCCATCCGCAGACCGTCGCGGGCCTGCAACTCGGCGTTGCCGGGGTTCTGGTCCTTCAGCAGCTTGAGGAGCCCGGGGTATTCCTTGATAGCCTGATCTGTCTCGATACCTTTGTCGAGACGCATGTCGAAAGCTTCTACCCATTCCGAATTGATATCGTAGCGGTTGCCGCCGATGGCGCCATAGTTCTCGGCGAGATAGCGCGCCGCCATGCCTTTCAGCGAGCCGGTCCCCTCCTCCTCGCCGATTCGCTGGAGCTCTTCTCTCGAGATAAAAGTGTCCTTGCTCACCAGCCCGGTCTCCACCGCCACCTCGGGGAGGAGCCCGCGGGCAGCCAGGGTGTTCTCGACATAGGCCTGCTCCGGTGCCGAGAGAGTCTTCAACTCCTCATTGACTTGAGTGATGAGCTTCTGGGACGAATCGGTACCATCATTCTGCTTTCCAACGGCTTCGGCCGTTTGCTCCACAGCCGCGTTAGCGTCTTTCAGTTCGGACATCGGGATGACTCCTGGTAACAGTGAGGCGCGAACCGGAGACGTTCGTGCCAGCGAGCGATGAGTGAGCTGCGAAGGGAAAGTTTGGACTCAAAAAATGGCGAGCAGCCTCTCACTTGTATGGGATTTCCACGTAAAAGACAAGTGGGGAAAATACGTAGTCGGATATGAAACAATGATGAGAGACCACTAACAGGGGGCGAGGCCATGAGCACGGATGGCAAGCGATTCAAAATCACCTATTGCGGAGCCTGAGGCTACAGGCAACGGGCCGTCAGGCTGGCGGCTGAGCTGGAGGAGACTCTCCATGAATCCGCAGAGCTGGTGAAAAGCAGCGGCGGTGTCTTCGAGATAGAAGATCGGGGCAAGCTTATCTACTCGAAGAAAAAGACCGGGAGATTTCCAGGTGAACGGGAAATTCTGGACATTCTGGAATTCGAGAAACAGGGTCTCGGTTTAGAGGAAGCCCGAGCCCGGGCAGCCGAAGGCATCCCGGCACCCCCCTCTTTCCTCGAATGGTTGTCCGGATTTCTGGGAAGGCAAAAACTCAAGCAATGAAAGACAGAAATAATGGCAGGACCAGGGTGGCTATCGACGGTCCGGCCGGTGCTGGCAAGTCGACAGTGGCGAAGCTCCTGGCAGACGAGCTCGGCATGCTCTACGTGGACACCGGCGCCATGTACCGCGCCGCCACCTGGCTGGCGGTCAGAGACGGGCTCCCCCTGGATGACGGGAAAGCCGTTGCCGGAGCGATTGAGAAAGCCGAGATCAGGCTCGAGAGAGCCATGACACCGGCAGGGCATACCCGGGTTTTTCTCGATGGCGAAGAGATCACCGACCAGATCAGGACCAAAGAGATCTCGCGGCTGGTGAGCCCGGTCTCGGCGCTTCCCGAGGTAAGAGCGGTCCTGGTGGAGCGCCAGAAAGAGATGGCCAGGCAAGGCTCGGTGGTGCTGGACGGCCGGGATATCGGCACCGTCGTGATTCCGGACGCCGAGTTGAAGGTCTTCCTCACCGCCACTCCCGAAGAACGCGCCCGGCGCCGGGTAAAGGATCTGGAGCGCCTGGGCGAGCAGGCCGACTTCGAAGCGATTCTCGAAGACATCAACCAACGGGATCACCGGGACTCGACCAGGACCGCATCCCCTCTGATCAAAGCCGACGATGCGGTGGAGCTATATACCGATAATCTGAGCATCGAAGAAGTCGTTCAGAAGCTTGTCGGCCTCTGCCGGAAGTAAGAGGAGACGAATGGAGCTCACCCTCATAGTAATCATTATATGGATCGGCTCTACCTGCTTTCACGAGTTCGGCCATGCCATCACCGCCTATTTCGCCGGTGATAAAACAGTCAGAGAGAAAGGCTATCTCACCCTCAACCCCATGGTCTATTTCAACTCGGTGACCACCCTGGCAATACCGCTGGTGGTACTGCTCATCGGAGGAGTGCCGCTTCCAGGCGCGGCGGTCTATATCAATCACAAGGAGATCAAGAGCAAGCTCTGGCTTTCGATAGTCTCCTTCGCCGGGCCTCTCTTCACTTTTTTCGTCCTTGTCGCCCTGGCGTTCCTGACACATGTCCTCAATATCTCGGACACCCCTTTCTTGAGCGGGCACTGGCGTGCCACCCTGCTCACCTCTTTTGCATTTCTGGTCTTTCTGCATATATTCGTGCTCATTCTCAATCTGCTTCCCCTGCCACCCCTGGACGGCTACGGCATCATCGAGCCCTGGCTCCCGGAGAGCACGCAAAAGACCATCAGGAAACACAGCAATATAGGATTTGCCTTTCTCTTTTTTCTGTTTTTTCTGGTGGATGATTTCTCCATCTTAATGACCACCCTTTCAGTCGACATTTCCCAGAAGCTCGGCTTGACCAAAAGCGAAATCTTCCTGGGTTACGACGTGTTCAAAGATCACTCAATGCCCCTTGCAGTTCTTTTGATCGTCGCCTGGATCGTCAAGAACATCTTCGCCGGTCCCATAGAGAAAGCCGATCGCCTGATTCGAGAAGGAAAGTGGGAGGAAGCAGCGAAGCTCTATGACCAGGGCATGAGCAAACTGGGCGACAAAGTCGACAACCGCGTCCTCCTGGCGGCTGCCACCTGCCAGCTCAACATGGGCCGGACCCATGAAGCCGAGAGCCTCATCAACAGGGTACTGGTCTCCGACCCGAAAGACGCCCGGGCGCTCACTCTCAAAGGCATCAGCCTGGTCCGCCAGGGTCTCATGGAGGAAACCATCGCCACCCTGGACGCACTTCCTGACGGCGACAGCGATGAGCTGGCCCTGGCCTATCAGGTCAAAGGTGGTGCCCTGATGAGCCGGGAGCGCTTCGAAGAAGCCCTTCCGACACTCGAGAAAGCGCTCGCGATAAACGCGCGCAACGACGATGCCACCTATTTGAAAGCACAGTGCCTGGAAGAGCTGGGACGCTATGAGGAGGCCCTGGGCGTTTACCAGAAGCTCACAGACTCGAGGCAGTACAGACCCCAGGCTCTGGTCTCCAGGGGAATGCTTCTTCTCTGCCTGGATCGATTGGATGAGGCAAAAAAAGAATTCGGACGGATACTGCCGATGGATCCGGCGAAAAGAGCTCCGGAGCTCGCCACTCTACACACACTCATCGCCGAGAAAGCAGACCTCCTGGAAAAAGCGGGTCGGCAGGAGATGTCCGCCGGCCTGCTCAATCACAAAAACCAGATCGAATGATCCGCCTGGTCATCGCAGTTCTGTCAACTCTTCTTTTCGGCTCTGTCCGTGACAGCTGAAACCGAAACACCTACAGCGCTCGAGCGATACTGATTCGATAGCTAGCGAAGGGGCATGAGCGCTGCTGCCAGCTCGGACATCGACTGGAAACGCTCTTCCGGACTCTTGGCCAGGGCGCGACCGATCACTTTCTCGAGCCGGGGATCGAAACCCACCCCGGTGGTGCTCTGCGCCAGGGACGGAATCGGGTCCTGGACCTGTTTGAGCATGATCGCCATGGCATGCTGCCCGAGATAAGGAGGCCTGCCGCTCACAGTCTCGTACATGATGCAACCGAGACTGTATATATCCGACCGCTCATCGATGGTGTGCCCCTGGCATTGCTCCGGGCTCATATAGACAGGGCTTCCCATCACCACCCCTTCCTGGGTGAGATTCTGAGACTCGGCATCGGGTTGCTTGAGAAATTTGACCAGGCCAAAATCGGCGACCTTCACCTTCTCGGCGCCCGAGCTGCCTTCCAGCAGGAGGATATTGCTCGGCTTCAGATCCCGGTGCATGACTCCCTGCTTGTGGGCGAAATACATGGCCAGACAGATCTGCACGAAAATTCGGCAGGCCCTGTCCGTCTCGAGAGCGCCTTCGGCTCTCAAGACTTCCTGAAGACTCCTGCCGTCCACCAGATCGGTAACCACGAAAGGCTGACCATCGGAAGAGACTCCGAACTCGCGGAAGCTGACGATATTGTCGTGTGCAAGGCGGCTCAGGGCTTCGGCTTCCCGTTTGAGCCGCTCCCGGGCTTCGCTGTCGGCATTGCCGTGATCGAGAATTTTCAGAGCGAACATTCCGTCGCTACCGGACTTTCTCACCAGATAAACCGTCGCCAAGGCGCCCCGCCCCAGGCAGCGGATCACCTGATAGGGGCCAATGCTCTCGCCGGGCTTGGCGTCATCCCAGGCGGAAGGCGTGACGCTCGAGCAGAAGCAGCTCGAGAGCTTCTCTCCACAAGTATCGCAAGTACGGGTCTCGAACACCTCAGGCGAAATCCTCTTTCACTTCGTCGCGGTTGATCAGGGACTCCACCTGCCGGCAGGCCTCGACAACAGACTCAGGCATTCCGTCGGCTCTCATGTACTGCCGGCACAAATCGAGCGTCCGTCTCAACGCCCTTACTATATCGCCTTCGTCATAACTGGTGGCCATCCTTATCTGTTCCCAGGATGCGCCCTGCGCCCACATCTCGGTAATTCCCGAGAAGTGACCGGAGAATTCCACCGGGATCTCGATATCAAAATCTTTCTGGCTGTGCAGGAGCCGCCTGCCAATCGCCCTCACATCCTCGAGGGCGGCGTCCACCGGTGAGCTGGTCTTGCGTCTCACCATATCATGGAGGCGCGTCTCTTCCTGAACCAGCGCCGTGAGCAGAGCAGCAAGCTCCGGTCCGCTCAGACGATCGAACACACCGCTGATTGCGACCTCGGTCAGGAACAGCTCGTTGGTGCCACGGATACATGCTGCCATGCGTCCCAGCCTGGTGGGGGCATTCCCTTCCAGATAGCCGAACAAGCGCAGGACATCGGCAAGAGACTGGAAAGTGCGCCAGTATTTGCCGGTCTCGCGCTCGATCCGCCGATCGAGATCTTTCAGCCTCCGGGTGAGCTGATCGTGCCTGCCTGTCTGCTTGCTGCAGGGCTTCTGAACCGGACAACCGTGACAGGGCATGGCGTAAGCCTGATCGAGAAGCCCGGAGATCTCCTCTTTCATGGTCGCCATGGCATCTTTGATCTGACTGTCGTCATGGGCCAGGGGCGGTGTATCCGGAGCCTTCCGCTTGGAGCGTGCGCGTCTGCCATGCGGGACTCTATTGCTGCCGCCGTTCAGACCTTTTTCCATTTGCTTGAGCTGCTTGTGCTTGGCTCGTATGGCCTCGAGCCGCTTGGCATAGAGCCCGAGATCGCCTACCTCCCCGGGGCAAAGAGGCTCTTTCAGCTTGTCGAGCTCGGCCTCCAGCTGCATGCGTTGAATGAACATGGGCTCGAGCTGCTGGTTGGTGACGAACTGCCCGAAACTCCTCTCGATGAGCTCTTGAGCGTCTTCGATAGTATGACGCTCGAGCAGATTGAGGACCATGCCATAAGAAGGCGTAAACTGGCTGGAGAGCGGATCGGCCGGAGCCGTAGCGAGCCTGGCGGCATCTTCCACCGGCTCGAAAACATTGTTGAGCACCACCACATGCCCGACTTCGTCCATGCCCCTGCGCCCTGCCCGCCCGGACATCTGGAGAAATTCCGAGGCGGTGAGACTGCGGTGACCTTCGTCTGCCCGCTTGGTGAGCGAGCTTATCACTGTCGAACGGGCCGGCATATTGATCCCGGCCGCCAGGGTCTCGGTGGCGAAAACAGCCTTGAGGAGCCCGGCCTGGAAGAGCTTTTCCACCACTCCTTTCCAGCTCGGCAACATGCCGGCATGGTGGACAGCCATTCCTTCGAGCAGATATTCGATATGAGGATGATTGCGAAGGTTCGGATTGTTCGCGGTGACCTCCTCGATTGCCGCTTTCAGCCTGGCATGCTCCTGGTCAGACACCAGCGGAATGCCGGAGGCACGCTTCATAGCCTCTTCGCAACCGCGCCTGGAGAAGAGGAAATAAATCACCGGGAGCATATTGCGAGCCGACAGGGTGCCGAGCACGTCGGCCGGATGCGTGTTGAACTGTGAATGGCGGCGGTCCTTCATCGGTCTGGGACGATAGCGTCCCTTCCCGAAACGACTCTTGAGCTGAGCGTTGACGCCGCCTCCCGGGCTGAGAAGCGGGTAGATGCGCCGCTCTCCGAAATAGTGGAAGCGCAGGGGAACCGGACGAAAATCCGATGAGATGAGCTCGGTGGCACCATGGGTCTCATCTATCCAGGTGGTAAGCTCCTCGGCATTGGCAACGGTGGCGGACAATGCCACCAGCTGTATGTCCACCGGAGCGTAGATGATCGATTCTTCCCAGACCGTGCCCCTTTCAGCATCGTTCATATAATGACATTCATCGAGAACCACACAGGAGACGTCCCTGAGGTTTCGGCTCACGTCACCGAGTACGGTGCCATAGAGCATATTGCGGAACACCTCGGTGGTCATCACCACTATCGGCGCGTCGCGATTGAGAGACTGGTCGCCGGTGAGCAGACCGACCTTGTCTTCCCCGTACTTTCGCCTGAGATCGAAGAGCTTCTGGTTGGATAGAGCCTTGAGGGGTGTCGTGTAGTAGCAGCGCTTGTTGCTGGCCAGGGCGACTTCCACCGCATACTCGGCAATCACGGTCTTGCCGGACCCGGTAGGTGCGCAGACCACGACGCTCTTGCCGGCTTCGAGACAGGCTATGGCCTGGAGCTGGAACTGATCGAGCTCGAAGGGGAATAAATGGGCAGGATCAAGCGTAAATGCCGATCTGGGGACGGGGGAAGTGTCAGTAATGTCAGGTTTCCTTTATGAATGCAATTTGGAGGGAAATTCACGAGTGATTGTACCAATGTACTATAATGTCGCCATATGGCCTGCTGAGAACGCAGGGCCGCCGGGACGTGGCGCAGGGGTAGCGCGCACCTTTGGGGTGGGTGAGGCCGGAGGTTCGAATCCTCTCGTCCCGACCATAACAGGAAGCCAGACCGGGTGCCCGCGCACCCGGTTCTCTTTTGTCCGATTTCAGGAACCAGTTCCGGAACTAGCCTGTAGCCAGGCGAAGCATGCTGCGTCTTTTCGCCTTGATCCGCCTCTTATTCGGACAGACGGTCCGGCGGGGCAGGACAGGCAGCTGCTTCTCGATGGAGAGAAGCTGACGATAGTTGCGCACATCGATGGGATAGGCCTTTAGGTCGGCCGCCGGGATCGAGCTGAAACAGCGATCGAGATGGACGAACTCTCTGAGCTTGAACTTGAGAATGGTCTTCAGACGGACATCAAGATCGTCCAGGTGAACGGCTCTCTCATCTGCTGACGAAATCATATTGCTTAAAAACCCCACACCAGATTGGTTTTACGAATATTACTAAGAAGAAACGATTCTAGCTGCAAAAACCGAACGCGTATAAAACAAGCATCCACTGCATATTTCGGGCTACAGGAGCCACTAAAGCGTTGAATCTTAGCAGACTCTAAGAGATTGTCAACTGCTTCCGGGGCGATTTAATCTAAATTCGCCCCATGACAGCAGCAAATCTCAGTCTACGAGCTGATTCTGGTCTTGATCTCGCTCGCGAGTCTGTTCCGGATTTCGTTGCTGATCTGGTTCCGGATCTGGCTCCGGCCCGGGCTTGCTCTCGACTTTCATGCCCTCGTTGCCCAGGATCTCCCGCAGACGGCTCAGAGCACTGTGTACGGCCCTGGACACACCCATCTCGGATAAACCCAGCACAACCGCTGTCTCTTTCTGAGAGAGATCGTAGAAGAAGACGAACTCGACTATCTGACGTGTCTTCTCGCCGAGACCCTTGAGAGCATTGGACAGCACCTCGCGGTCTTCGGACATGCGAAGCAGCTCCTGATACTTGCGGTCCGCCACGGCTTCCGAGAGCGCTCGCCGATCTTCCCTTTCCTCGTCCTCCCCGGAGGCGTCGAGGGATTCATAATGCAGCCTGGCATCCCGGGACTGCTGCGCATCGAGAATGTCCTCCACCGAGAACCCCGAATATCTGGAGAGCTCCTCCACCGTGGGAGACCGCTCCAGGGTCTTGGCCAGTTTCTCCTCGAGCTGGCTCACCTGGGTGTTTATCTCGGTGAGCTTCCTGGGGACCTGGACTATGGAAGCATGGTCACGCAGATAATGCCTGATCTCGCCCCTGATATAACAGGTAGCCAGGGTCTTGAAACTGGCCGAGCGCGCTCTTTCCGGATCGTAGTATCCGATTGCCTTGAGCAGCCCGATAGAGCCGACCTGGATAAGATCGTCATAACTATCGGGCTGATACTGGCTGTACCGGCGCGCGATTCGACGAACCAGCGGCATGTGCTGCTCGACTAGCTCATCGACTTGATCATCGGAAAAGAAGCGCGAACTGAGTTGCCAACTTTCCCTCTGCGACCGTGACCGGCTGCTCACGCCAACCTGACTCTCCCTGAGTTCTTGGACCATCCCTTTAAATTTTCCCATGACAACCGACCTCTAAACAGTTGGTTGTCACCAAATCGAGCTAAAATTGGTCCTAGGCCGGGTGATTCGAGATTTCGGCCGAAGCCGAGAGACATCCGTGAACTTTTTTCTCAAGCTGATAGCCAGACTCCGCCTGTCCTGGGGAAAATCTCCATCCAGAAACAGCTCGTCGTTCTGGGTCTGGCATCGATTGCGGCCCTGGTCACCTTTACGGCCCAGGTATGGGTGGACCGGGCCCAGCACCAGATCAACGATTCCCTCAAGCAATTCGGTCTCGCTCTCGCTCATGCCCTGGCCCGGGGCGGCGCCGAGGCGATCACCAATACGGGAAACCTCGAGGGGCTCCGCTATTACATCCTCGCCGAGATGGGTCACACCCCGGCTATCGCTTACGTAGTCTTCTGCGACCGAAACGGAAAAGTCCTGCTCAATCCCAAAGCCGGCAAGGACATGGAGAACATCTACCCGATCTTCAACCAGCCCCTGGACAATTACACGGTTCCGGGAATGCACAGGAGCCCGCCGGGATACCGGGACATAACCAATATCGCCGTGCTCATGCGCCGCAACAATCAGGACCTGGGCATTTGCTGGGTGGGTCTGAAAAACGACTCCTTCACCATCCTCGGCACCCAGAAAGAGACACGCTATTTCCTTCTCTCCATCTTCGGGCTGGTGGGCCTTCTCGGCGCCGTCGGTCTCTGGGTCAACTATGCCCTGATCAATCGACCGCTCAAAGCGCTTTCCCAGGGCGCCAGCGAGATAGCCGCCGGACGGTTCGGCTATCAGATTTCGGCTTCCCGGGCGGGCAACGAGATCGACGAGCTGGTCAGCGCCTTCAACTATATGTCCTCGCGCCTGAAACTCTATGACAAGCACAATGTCGACAATCTCATGGCCGAGCGCAATCGCTATATATCGGAACGCAATAAGCTCGAGCTGGTCCTCATGTCCATCGCCGACGGTGTTGTGGTCTGCGACCGCGATAACAAGGTCCAGATCGTCAACCGCGCCGCCACCGAGCTATTCGACAAGGAAGCCCAGGACATGCTGGGCAAGCCCCTGGTCTTCTGCACGGAGGGTCCCGACGCCCCGATGATCTGCCAGGTGATCCAGGCCTTTACCGATTCGCTGTCGCCGGGATCGGTAGGTCCCATCGTCCAGCAGGTCAACCTCGGCGAGAAGGTGGTCCGCCTGCACTCGGCGCCTATCCTGCTCAACAAGGACTTCCTGGGCTCGGTCATGATCATGCACGACATCACCAAGCAAGCCGAGCTCGAGCGCATGAAAAACGAGTTCATGAGCAATGTCAGCCACGAGCTGCGCACCCCCATCACATCGATCAAGAGCTATGTGGACACCCTCTGCAACCATGGCGAGAAGCTGGAAGCAGACATATATAAAGAGTTTCTCCAGATCATCGACAACGAGGCGGACCGTCTCATGTATCTGGTGAGCGACGTCCTGCAGCTCAGCCGCCTGGAAGAAGCCGACCGCGACCTCGAGACCGCCGCCATGGATATCAGGCGAGCCTGCGATGCCGCTATCCGCGCCGTCAATATGATGGCGAAAGACCGCGGCATCGACCTGGTTTTCGAGCCCGGGGCCGCCGAGGGGGAGAGCGTCACCCTGGTGGATATCAACCAGGAATCCATAGAGAGAGTAATCATCAACCTCCTCACCAACGCCATCAAATACACCCCGTCAGGCGGAACCATCACGGTTAAAGTGGAAGACCTCGCCGAGACAGGGGAGCTGGCGGTCCATGTCCAGGACACCGGCATAGGCATCCCCGAGGACTGCCTGGAGAATATCTTCGATCGATTCTTCCGGGTCGAGAAGAAAGTCCATACGATCAAAGGAACGGGACTGGGACTGACCATCGTCAAACGAATCATCGAAAAGCATGGCGGCCGCCTGGGAGTGGAGTCCTCCATCGGTCAGGGATCGACCTTCAGCTTCTATCTCAAAGCATCGGCTCTCACCGAAAGCGACCCCGAATCAGGCATACCCGAATTCGACCGCACCGACGGCGTTTCGATTGCAGACATCAGATAAATTTCAACAAACCTTCAAATCTCCGGGGCTGCCGACGACGCCCCATAGCTGGAGAGGGTTTCGGGGATCGAGACCGGGCTTCTCCCGATTAATGTAAACGACCGACTATAGTTGACGCATATCCTCTCGCTATGCAGACATACAAAAGATTAGCAACTTATCCACTTTACAGTCGGGTTTCCAAGCTGAGCCCGTGTTATTATCTTTCCGTTGACAAGGTCTGAGAGACCGTTAATATCGCGCAGAACAGGAGAGGAGGTGGCGCTTGGCTCGGGCCATTTATCCAGGGTCATTCGACCCTATGACGTTTGGCCATTTAGACATTCTCCAGAGGGCAAGCAAGCTCTTCGACGAAGTAATCATGGCTGTCGTAGCCAATCCCGGCAAAGCACCGCTTTTACCGATTGAGGTACGCACCAGGCTGATCGAAGAGACAACCCGAGAGATAAGCGGCGTCAAAGTCGGATTCTTCCAGGGACTGACCGTAGACTACGCAAAACAAAACGACATTGCTTGCCTGATAAGAGGTCTTAGAGCTATCTCAGATTTCGAGGCGGAGCTGGGAATGGCTCAGACCAACAAACAGCTCTTTCCTGAATTAGAAACTATCTTTCTTATGACTAAAGCCGAGTATTCTTTTATAAGTTCATCGACCGTCAAAGAAATCGTCCGCCTGGGCGGTGATGTTTCTCAGTTTGTCCCGCGACCCGTAAACGAGTACTTGAAGAAGCACTTCAGTAGAGGCACCACAGAATGACCACACTTACTGCACCGACTGCAACTGTGACCAATACTTACAAGCAGACGTCCATCTACAAGCATATGGATTTGCTGGAGCATCTCATCGATGACGCAGCGGGAATCTATAAGTTCAAATTGATCAATGCCGACGACTTTCTCGATATCCTCGACAAAGCCCGCGCCCGGCTCCCCGAAGAGCTCAGCGAAGCCGCCGAAGTCCTGAGCCAGCGCGACCAGATTCTGGCTGAATCCCAGAGACGCTCCGAGCAGATCGTCGCTCAAGCTCGCAGACAGGCCGAGCAGATGCTTCACGAGTCCGAGCTCCTCAAAGCCGTGCAAGCCGAAGTCGAGCGGATACGCAAGCAGGTCGTCACCGAAATCGAGCAGATGCGCCGTGAAGCCCTGGCGGAAGCCGAGCGGATCCGCATGGAAGCAGACGAAGATGCCACCCGCATCAAGGACGGCGCCGACCATTATGCCGAGAACGTTCTCACCAGGATGGAAAAAGATCTGGTGGAAATCGGTCAGCATGTCCAGGATTCGCAGAATATCATCCGTAACGGTCAGAAGCTCATCGGCCAGGCCAAGCGGGTGCCCAATATGCAAGCCGGGCAGGGCCAGCATCAACCGCAGCCTCATATGCCGGCGCATCTTTCGAGCCCGCTCCTTTCGCCTCGCACCGAATAGACGGCGGCTCCGAACCGGATATCAACGAAGCGGCTCCCCGGAGCCGCTTTTCTTATCCGGCCAGGGACCTGGTTCTTGAGCCTAGTTCTTGAAACGGTCGTGGACGACTTTCGAGATATCGCGAACCAGCTCGTTGGCCCGGCGATCATTGCGCTTGCGCTCCACCTGCACGGCGATAGCATAACGCTTGCCGGAACCGGTGGTGACTATGCCGGCATCACCAATCATGATACCAAGGGTGCCGGTCTTATGGATAATGCTGTCGTCCTCGTCCAGCCCCCGGGGCAGAAGGGAGCGGTTCTTGCACTTGCCCATGACCTCGTACATGAACTCCCGACTCTTCTGGCTGATCAACTCGCCATGATCCACACGACCGAGAAGATAGACGAGATCGTACGGAGACGCGGTATTGGTGCCTTCGATATCGACCAGATAATTATTGATCCTGGTGTCGTTCAGACCCCAGCGGTGGAGATTCTTGTTCACCGCCTCCTTGCCGCCCAGATAATCGATGATCATATTGGTGGCAGTATTGTCCGATACTTCCATCATCAACTCGGCGACTCGTTTGGCAGTCAGTTTGGTGCCTGGCTTGCGCCACTGCAGGAAACCAGAGCCGCTGGTGATTTCCTCTTCCTTGATCTCCAGCTCCTCATCGAGACTGCACTCGCCTTTATCGCAGGCAGCGAGAAAACTCACCATAATAGGAATCTTGATCATGCTGGCCGCAGAGTACGGCTGCTTGCCGTTCATGTTCACATACTTGCCGCTCTCGAGCTCGATGGCGAATACGCCGGGGTGGGTGGTCTTGACCTTATTGAGCTCCTGAAGAGCCTTCGAGACCTCGGAAAGCTCCTGAGAAAGCTCGAAGGGAGGAGCCAGGGTCACCTGCCTGGCATTGCCGGCGGTGAAGTCCTTGCCCGCGACGATCTGGTGCAACCAGGGCAGGCTCACTGCCAGGGCACCGGCCAGGATGGCATACTTGATCAGCCTCTGCCCGGGAGGACGACGCCGGCGACGTAAAATAGAAGGGCGCCGCTTCTTTCCACGGGGACGCTGCGCCGCTTTCGGCGGTCGAGCCGCAACCGGCACCGGTGCGGCTTCTCTTTCCAGCACTTGAACGGATTCCGAGTTGTTGCCGTCTATATACAAGAGATTACTTTGTCGATGGGCAGATTTATTTTACCGAATGCCTCGGCACAAATAAATAGAGAAGTAGAAAAACGAGCGTACAGAAACTCACGAGATATTTGATCTCCGGGCTGATGTCCGTGCGCGGCGAAACGAAACCCTCGAGGCAGCCGGCCACCAGCAGAATAGGCACCGTACCGGCGAAGAGCCCGGCGGCGGTGCGCGATCCCAGGCGAAAGGCGTCAGACCGCCTGTACTGCCCCGGGAAGAGCAGAGACTTGCCCATTACCAGTCCGGCGGCGCCGCTGATGAAGATTGCAGTAAGCTCCAGGACACCGTGGGCAGCGATAAACGAGAGCAGTTTGCTGCCCATGCCGTTCACATAGCACACACCGAATGTAGTGCCGATCGAAAGACCGTTGACGAAAAGTATATAGACGGTGCCGAGACCGAAAAAGATGCCCAGCACGAAAGCCATGATCGAAACCTTGATATTGTTGGTGGCAATCAAGCTGAAGACCACGGGACTCTGCTGATCCATCCCATCGGTCCACATCTGCTTCTTCTCGATGATCGGCCAGAGATGCTCGGGCACCAGGGGCTGTCCCTTGGCGATCTCGAGCTGGGCGAAATTGAGATCCTTGACCGTCATGGCATAGCCGCCCGCCAGAGGGATGGTGAAAAGCAGAAAGGAGAGCCCCAGGTAGAGAATATTCTCCTGGAGCAAGGAGGGAAAGCCCGAAATGAGAAAGCCGAAAATGTCACGCCAGCGGCTGCGGTCCGTCTGATACACTTGGTTGTGGGCGCGGACGACGAGGTTGTTCAGATAGGTCTGAACCTCGCTGGACAGCTTCAGAGCTCGAGCCCGAGACAGGTCGCCGGAAGTGCTTCGATAGAGCCGACCGAGCTCCTGCAACTGCTGCCGGTCGAGACCGGCCACACCCTCCCGGTCGGTCAGCTTCAGAAGCTCATCGAGCTTCTCCCAGGCACCTCTTCTCGATTTAAGCCAGCGCTCGACATTCATTCGAAGATAGCCAACACCAATGCAGACTCCCGACTACTCGATTTCTACCCCGGAAAACGTCGACCTACACCTGGAGCTGGCGGGCATCGGCAACCGGATACTTGCCAACCTGATCGATTTCGCGATCTCCAGCCTCTTTCTCACCACCCTCTTTCTGTTCGGGGTGATTCTCTACGTGGCTGTCACCTTCTCAGGCGCCGGCGACGCGACTAAAGACCTGATCAAGATGGTCCTCACAATGATCGGGATTTTCGTCTATTTCTTCGTCAGCTTTTGCTACCAGCTCGTCTTCGAGGGCATCTGGCAGGGCCAGACCCCGGGCAAGCGAGTAGCCCAGATCCGGGTGATCGAATCGAACGGTCAGCCCGTGGGCTGGGGGGCGGTGTTCATTCGCAACATCATCCGGGTTTTCGACACCTGGGCCTGCCTCATCGGTCTTCTATTCATGCTGGTCAATAAGAGCGAAAAACGCCTGGGCGACCTGGCAGCCGGCACCCTGGTGATCAGAGAGCGGCAATCGGACCTCTCGGTCCAGGACATCAAGCTCATCACAGGCGCCCGGGAAGAGAGCCTCCTGGACATCGGTCGTTTGAGCCCTCAGGAATACGACCTCCTGGCGCGGTTTCTCAAGCGCCGGGAAAAAATGGCCGAGACTCATCGCCCCCTCGTTGCCAAGCGCCTCGAGGACTATTTCCGCTCTCGCCTCGGCGAGGAGCTGAACGGCAGCCAGGAAACATCCTCAGAGGCGTTTCTCGAAACCGTATTCGCCTCGTACCGCGCCAGAGCCCTGGAGTAGACACGAGTCGGCGCGGCGTTCCGAAGTGGAGCTCTCTTTCGGCTGTGCGCACCGCTTGCGGTATTGCTTTACGGCTGGTCTCTCAAGATCCGCGCACCGACTCGAGGGCGGCTCCCCGCTCTTCGATGGGGACATATTTGAGATCCATGGCACCGGTATAGTCGGATGTCGGACGAATCAGGCGGTTATTGGCGAGCTGCTCCAGAACATGGGCACCCCAGCCGGACATGCGCGAAAGCGCGAAGATCGGCGTGAACAGGTCCGTGGGAATGCCGAGCATGTAATAGACCGAAGCCGAGTAGAAGTCTACGTTGGCATTCAGTCCCTTCTGGTTTTTCATCAGCTCTTCGATCTTCACCGACATGTCGTACCACTTGGGCTCGCCCAGGCGCTTGCCCAGGGCTTCGGACATTTTCTTGAGGTGGAAGGCCCGGGGATCTTCGGTCTTGTAGACACGATGACCGAAGCCCATGATCTTCCTGTGCTCTTCCAGGAGCTTCTGGATATGAGCTTCCACCTTGGCGGTCTCGCCGATCTCCAGAAGCATCTTGATCACTTCCTGGTTGGCGCCGCCGTGGAGCGGTCCTTTGAGGGTGCCGATGGCGGCTGTGATCGCCGAGTGCATGTCGGTCTCGGTACCGGCGGCGACTCGGGCTGCGAACGTGGAGGCATTGAATCCGTGCTCGGCATGAAGAATCAGAGCGATATCAAGGGACTTGACGCTCACTTCGTTAGGCTCTTCCCCGGCATGGAGGAGATAGAGAAAATCGGCGGCGGTGCTGTGCTCTTCCCGGGGCTCGACTGTGGCCCGGCCGTTGCGGATGCAGTCCCAGTAAGCGACGATGGTGGGAATCTGGGCGGTGAGCCTGGTAGCCTTGCGGATATTGGCTTCGCGACCGTTGTCCTCGGCGTCCGGGTCGTACATGGAGAGCATGGAGGCCACGGTGCGGAGCACTTCCATGGGCACCGCATCTTTCGGGAACTCCTTCATCATCTTTACGACTTCGGCAGGCAGAGCGCGATTGGCTCCCAGCTCTTTACAAAGGGTCTTGAGCTCTTCTCTGGTGGGCAGCCTGCCGAACCAGAGCAGGTGAACCACTTCTTCGTAATTCGAATGCTCGGCTAATTCATGAATGTCATAACCCTGGTAGATCAAGCGTCCTTCGGTGCCATTGACTTTGCAGATGGACGACTCAGCGGCGACTACGTTTTCTAACCCACCTTTACCCATTAGATGCTCCCGGATTTCGTTTGGACAAGTCACTGCCTTTTATACACTAAATGACAACTCGCATATGCAACTATAGCCTTATCTTCATTGTGTATAGATAGACACGGCTCATTAAGAATAATCTGTTTGCTAAGAGTCGAGCCGCTTTCTATCCTGAGCCAATGCAAACCATTCGGAAGTCTCATGCCGCGCCGCTCTCGCCCGACCTTCGAGACGCCCTGAGCGCTTCTAGCGGAGCCACCGGGCAGGTCGCCCTGGTGGCGCTCCTGGCTCTCGCCTTCCGCGGCATCCTGCCTGAACCCCTGGCCGGGACCGGCACCGGTGCGCTGCTCGAGAGAGTGGCAGGGCTCTTCGGCAAAGGAGAGCCGGTCCTGGACAGCACCGAGTTCGCCCGGCTGGCCCTGGTCTCCGGCATGGAGAGCCTTGTGGAGACGGTTCCCGGGAGCTTACTCAGGGAGCCGGAAAGCCATCTGCCCCTCGACCATTTGAAAACCGCCTTGCCAGATCCTCTCTACACCGGCTGGGTACACGAGAGCCTCATGGCGGCAGGGACGGGCTACAGGCAGAAACGAGCCTCCCGGGAGCTCGAGAATCTCGCCTCCATCACCCAGTGGTTCACGCCCTCATGGATCTCGGACTTTCTGGTCGCCGAGACCGCCGGAGCTGGCGGCAGCACCGGGACATTTCTCGATCCTGCCTGCGGGGCCGGGCACATTCTCGTTCCGGCGCTGGCGAGCCTGATCGCCGAGCAGACGCGCGAAGCTCTCCCGGATATCCTCGAGCATCGCCTCTTCGGGCTCGATATCGACGAGCGCATGATCGAGCTTGCCGGCTTCGCCGTTTATCTTTTCTGTCGCGACCTGACGGACGGTACGAAGCCGGCACCACTGCCGCTACCGCTACCGAATTTGTACCGGGTCGACAGTCCCTTCGGCAGCCTGGCTCTTGGTCTTGATCGAGAGGCGGAGCTCGCCCTCATCGACCGATTCGGCAGGCGAACGAGCCCAGGCAGTACCCTGACGCTGCCCCGACATTTCGACCGGATCGCCCTCAATCCGCCTTATCTGAGCTATCGACTGATGCCGGAAGAGATGGTCAGCTTTCTCAGAGCCGACTATCCGGGCAGCCACTATGACCTCTATGCGGCGTTTCTCGACCTGACCATGCGCCTTCTCACCGACCACGGCGCCGCCTCGATGATCTGCCAGCAGAGCTTTCTTTCGATAAGCCGCTATGAAAGCCTGAGAAAGCGCCTGCTCGCCGACTGCCGATTGCAGACCGTAATCCAGCTCGGCGCCGGAAGCTTCGCCTCCCGGGGCGGCGAAAAGGTAAACAACGCCATAGTCACCTTCAAGCGCCGCTCCGCCAAAAGCGAGACAGGAAACAGGACAGTCCGGGTGCTGCGGCTGCTCAAAACAAGCGAGAAAGAGGAAGCGAGAAAGGCCGGCCTGCACAGGAGCCACTTCGAATCCGTAGAGGAGGAGCGAATCGAGAGCATCGCCCGGGCCATCCCGGGATCGCCTGTCACCCCTTTCTGTCCGGAAGCGATCGCCCGCCTTTTCACCTCCCTGCCATCCCTGGCCGATACAGACATCGTCCTGACCAACGGACTTTTCACCTGCGACAACCGGCGTTTCCTGAAAGACTACCGGGAGATTACCGGGGCGGAGCGTCATCTCTATGTCCCCTATGACAAGGGTGGAGGGCGCAAATGGTTTGCCACCACCTCTGTGATGCTCAGATGGGAAGAGCATGGAAAGGTCATACGCGAATTCAGGAAAAGCAGGGGCCAGTCCGAATCTCTGCCCGGGGAGAGCCATTATTTCAGGGAGGGGATCACCTACTCGTATATCGGCACCAGGGGATTCAAAGCCCGTCTACTGAGCCCCGGCTCGATTTTCGACATCGCCAGCTCGGCCCTCTTCACCCCGACGGTAGACCGGTTCTATCTGCTCGGTTTCCTCAATTCGGCTCTCTGCCGTTTCATCCTGGGCATCCTCAACCCCACCGTCAATTTCCAGATCGGTGATCTCAGGCGGATTCCCTTCAAGGATCCCGGCAAGACCCTGCAAGAGGCTGTTGCCGGGCAGGCTCGCAAAGCCGTTGCCATAGCCCGCCATGCCGAGGCTCTCCTGCCGGGATCGCCTGCCTGGCGGCCCCGACTCCTCCTGCGATATGACGGTGACTTCGACAGGCTCCGCCAAGACCTGGCCCGGCTCAATGCCGAGGAGAGGCAGATACAGGAGACCATCGACAGCCTGATCTTCGAGCTCTACGGAATCGCCTCGCCGGTGCGGGAGCTTATAACCGGAGACGACTGGGTGACCAGCAACAGCGGCGATCTCATCGACATGCCGGACCGGGAGCGCCTCGAGAAGGCGCTCAGGGCTTCGGTCTGACTATTGCTTTGCGGCCGGCTCTGGGCTTGTCTATAAAACGAGAGTCGCTTCGCCATTCCTCGACATAGAGCGCGACGAAATTTCTCCGGAAGCGCTTGAGGTCGATGGCGAAAACACCGTCCTTATATCCGTCTGCGGCGCGACCGCCTTCTCCCAGCGGCTCATTGCTATTATCGGGACCCCATGGATCACGGAGAACAAGAAGGTCGCGGTCAGAGTCCCAGTCGATGACGCTGAAGGCGTGGCCGGAGACGAGACCGCCATCCAGGGTCGTGGTATCCAGAAAACCGTTCGAGCCGGCCACCATCGAGCGCTTCTCGGCGTGGGCGCTCTCGATTACGGCGCGGAGCCTTTCTTCCTCGACACTCGAGACGAGATACCACTGCCCGCTCTCCCCGGTGAGCAGATCGAGAATACCAATCACTTTCTGAGCCCCCTCGGTATTCTCCTGGGGAATCAAGCTTCGATCGTGATCGAGCTGGTAGAGCAGAGTGCCATAAGCTTTCTCCATCACGCACGGCCAGATGCCCAGGCGCGTGAAGCGCGCGTACAAGGCCAGCTCGACGAGATTGGGCTCCTCCACGGTCACCGGTGCCTCCCGGGCTCCCGGGAATGTAACCGTATAGGTCCCATCGCCATTGTCCTCTATGGAGCTGGCGATTATGGAGGGATTACAGGCTGCCACCGAAGCCAGGCTGGCAAGAAAGACGCAATCTCCTGCTCGTCCCTGGCGAACGGCGATGGGCTTGATACTTCCCTTCGGTCTCTCCGGGTCGAGATAGAGACGCCTCTTGACCCGAGCCACTTGATTCACCCGGCGCATTATCTCGTGCGCCACCGCATATAGTTCTAGCTTCTCGTCGTCCAGCTGATCGAGAGAATCCGCCTTGAGGATCTCTTCCAGGACGAGCAGATCGGCAAGGCTGATGCCCTTGCGATTCCGGAACCAGCCGTCCCGGTGAAGATTCTTGATCGCCTGATACTTGTCCTTGAAAAGAGCGACGATCTGAGCTTCCATGGAGCTGAGCCCGCCTGTGGCCACTGCTTCGTCGATCTCCTCGCTCGAGAGGATCTCATCCTCGTTGACGTCATACTTCTCGAAGACCTTCTGGAGCAAGCTGACAACTTCGTCCTTTCGAGCTTTCTCGATACTCACGGCGCACTCCTTATGCGAACCGACAAACATCAGGTTTCCTGAGATCCATTTCGAGCCTGCTTTTCAATCCGATCACCGCATTGTAGCCAGACCCGGCTCGGCTCAAATCGACCTGCATGGCATAAGCCAGGGTCTCCACCCCGGCTTTGCGCGCCGAGACCAGAGCCTCGCCATATCGAGGATCGATGTGCCAGGCCGGAGAAAACCCGGACGTATCCGCCCTGGCAACGAGGAAAAGCTGCACCGCCCGCAATTGCTCGGTGACAGCCTCCGAGAGCCGGGCCAGGTGGCGGCGCCCCCTTTCGGTGGGGGCATCGGGAAACATCGCCCTGCTCCCTTCTTTGAGAGTGGTGGACTTGACCTCCACCAGGCAGTCGCCCGGCACGTATTCCCGGCGGGGCTGCTCGTTATTGCTGAGCAGGAAATCGAAACGGCCATCCCGGTAAGGCGGCTCCGAAAGGCAGTGGGCGAAGCCCGAAAGCTCCGGGATGGCGCTTTCCCTCAGGAGCTCTTTGACGAGCCGGTTGGCGATACCGGTGTCCACCACCACCGGACTCCCTTCTGCCACCACCACAGTCAGCGTATAAGGGAGCTTGCGTTTTTTATTGTCGCTGCAAGCAAGATAGACCTGCATTCCCTCATCGGCCACACCTTTCATGCTGCCGGGATTGGGGCAGTGCGCCGTGACCATGCTGCCATCCTCCAGCTCGACATCGGCCAGGAAACGCTTATAACGCTTGATCAACCGTCCGCCGCAGAGTGACTCGAGATTCATCTGGAGGCAGTGGATTTCATCCTCGAGACCCCGTCGTCCTCGTCTTCGAGATCCGCCTCGTCCTTCATCCAGGCCAGGAGGTTGTCGAATCCGTCTTTTCTGAGATGCTTCTGCAACCGCATAGAGATCCTGGTCAGCAGATCTTTCTCGTCGACAGCGATACTTACTACTTTGTACTGACCGCTGCGCTTGCTGAGCTGCCAGACCAGCTGGTCGTCATCCTTGCCCAGAGCGAGCCTGGTCTTCACGAAGAGCCCGCCCCGAGTCGGGGCCTCCTCGATGAATTTCATCCTTCCCCTGGCGAAAATTTTATGCCACCGCTTATAATACCGCTCTTCGACAAGACGCCGGAAGACATAGACGAACTCCCGGCGATCCACTTCGCTCAGCTGACCCCACTGGCCTCCCAGAGAGCGTTCGGCCATCTCGGAATAATCGATATACCGTGCAGCCTGATCGAAGAGTAGCTTGTTGGGCTCCTCGCCTGTCCACATAGAAAAAATGCCGACCACCCTGTCGATCACTGCGGCGCCGCCAGTATTGAGGGCCGCGAGCGGACCTGCTCCGGCAAGGGAGCCTGAAATAGCCGCCGCCAGTACTATGGCGAATCTCGTAATGCCTTTGTTCATAGTAATTTTAGCTATAGTACCTTAAAAGCAGGTGATTCACCAGCCGCGCTTCACATTGAGCATTAAACCAAAATAATCAAAGCGTCGCCTGCTTCCTGTGCAGCATGACGGTGGCGAAGCCGAGACCCAGAACGGACCAGATTGCCAGCACCGTACAGTCGGTGAGATAGCTTGCCGGGGTAGCCAGCATAACGCCTTTGAAGGCATCGGCAGCGTAATACATCGGGAAAGATCGAGCGAGACACTGCTCCCAGGCGGGCATTCCCTCGACCGGAACAATCACCCCACTGGCGAACATGATGGCCACGCCGGCGATCGAGACAGTCATTGTATAGATACGAATGGTCTTGAGCAGAGTAGCAGCGCCAAGACCGATACAGGTGAAGCAGAACATGGTGAGCAGCGTGATTCCCACCAGTCCCGGGAAATTGTGACCGAGAGTGAACCCCACCAGGGGTGAAGTGACCAGGAGAGCCAGCCAGAGCACCACAGAGGCCTCGATGGTGACGGTGATAGTCTTGGCGATGATGGCGGAGCGCAGACCGTGCGGCGCCAGGACGATCTGCCTGTAAGTCTTCTCCATCCACTCGTAGATCCAGGAAAAGCCCAGATTCATGCAAGCCAGGACATAGCAAAGATACGCCGCCAGTCCCGGTGTAACGAAATCGCGAAGACTGAAACGGACCGGAAAGATCGTCAGGGACTCGAGAGGCAGGGAGAGCTCGCTACCCTTCTCGGTAAGAGCGGCAAGCAGACCCATAGAGATCTGATCGTTGATCAGCGGATTATGCCCCTCGGTCACGATCTGAACCGAATCCTCGAGCAGGTCCTGGCTGACATTGGCCAGGGCGACGATCTTGCCCTTTACCAGATCGCGTTTGGCGGCGGCGAGATCATCGTATACCAGGACATTGAACTTGTCCGACGCCGAAAGACGCTCGGCCAGATTGGACAGCTCGGACGGATCGTAGAGACCGAAAGGCATATTGCCGGCACCGATTATGGTATTACCGACCATGGCTATGATGAGCACGGCAAGGAGCACGCTCGATATGAAATAGAGCGGGCGGCGAGTCCACTGCAAAATGTCTTTGCGAATAATGGCTAGTATGGCGTTCATGAACAGGACCGCCATTGTATGCGATCGGGCCTGGCGGCGATAGCCCCGGAAATTAACCGTCGAGGCCCGAGCCTGAGCCCGTGGCAATCGCCAGGAAAACCTCTTCGAGATTCGGCTCACTGGTTGCAAAGCGCGAGAACGAGATCTTCTCCCGGGTCAGCCAGTCCATGACCTCTCTCAGGCTCTCCATCAATTCGCGATCGTGAGGCTGGCTCATATGGATAGTATTGCGCAGCTCATCGAAATAAACGTCGCTCCCGAACCTGTCTCGCAGATAGCCGAGCCTCGGCTCCACCGCCTCGGCCCCCATCGGCTCCGCAAGCCTGATGGCTATGCCTCTGATGCCCCGGATCTTATAGCGAAGCTCGTCGATAGTGCCCTCGACCACCAGCCTGCCATCGCGGATGATACCAATACGATCGGCGAGCAGCTCGGCCTCCTCGAGGTAATGGGTGGTCAACAGAATCGTCACACCCTGTTTCTTCAAAGAGATGAGCTGCTGCCAGATCTGCCTTCGCGAAGCCGGGTCGAGACCCACCGTCGGCTCATCCAGGAAAAGCACCCGGGGCTCGTGCAGGAGCGCGCTGGCGATGGAGAGCTTTCGCTGCATGCCCCCGGAAAACTCGCCTACCAGGTCATTGCTGCGGTCGCCCAGGCCCGCCTCGGAAAGAAGCTTGATGATCCGCTCTTCAGCCTCCCTGTGGGGGATCCCGTAGAGATCGGCGATAAAGCGAAGATTCTCGTAAGCCGTCAACTCCTGGTAAATCGCCACGTCCTGGGAGACGATGCCGAAAGAAGCTTTTATCGCTTCGGTATCTTTGCCACCGCGATATCCGCAGATGAAAAAATCCCCGTCGCTGGGCTTGAGAAGAGTAGTGAGCATGCTGATCGTGGTGGTCTTGCCGGCGCCGTTGTCCCCAAGGAGCGCGTAAAGCTCCCCGGATCTCACTTTCAAATCGAGACGGTCGACACAGACACGATCGCCGAAGGTCTTGGTGAGACCTACCGTCTCGATGGCGTATTCTTGATTCATCCGGGACGCCTGCTAAGATCGAAAACAGGACCATTATAGGTCAAGCCGGAGATTATCGCACGATGCTATTCGTTCTGATTTTGCTGACCCTCGGTGTCTTGGCATTCAACATCGCCGTGGTCGCGGAAGCAACCTGCCGATTCTTTCCCCGGATTCCGGTCTGGCTTCTCGGCGCGGGCGCCGTGGCTCTGTCGATCGCAATGGGCCTGGTCTGGTCCTTTTCGAGTCAGGCGGTGATCGGCTTGATTATCACCACCATCTTTTTTGCCATCTCGCCGGTTCGAATTCTCCTGTGGAAGCTCAAACTGAAAGGCTTCGAGACCCCGAACCGTTATTATCGCGCCGGATTGGTCATAACAGGACTGATCTCGATTCTTGTCGGACCGATTTGCGGCATCGGAGTATTTGCCATAGGCAACCATATCGTCGCACCATCCCTGGTCGACTCGATGACGGGCAAATCCGCAATCATGGCCAAGTGATCACAGGAACGAGGCGCGGAGGGTGTCTCGACGGCTCCCTAGATAAGAGTATTCTTGCGCAGCTTCTCTCTGACCGAGCCGGCTTGCTCCCGGTTTCTAGCAAGCCATTCAGGGTCTTTCGCAGCAAGCGCTTTCATAACTATAGCCATGCGATGGTTCCCGGAAAAGGTCTCCCGGTTGCGATCGAGAAAGTCCCAGTAGAGACTGTTGAAGGGACAGGCTTTCTCGCCGTGGATCTCTTTTGCCCTGTAGTAACACCCCTTGCAATAGTCGGACATCTTGCTGATGTAATTGGCCGATGCCGCATAAGGCTTGGTGCCTACATAGCCTCCGTCGGCATGCAGAGCCATGCCGATGACATTGGGCACCATCACCCAGTCATAGCCGTCCACGAACATCGCCCAGAACCAGTCATTCACCTGCTCGGGCTCGAGACCAGCGACCAGAGCGAAATTGCCCAGGATCATCAGGCGCTGTATATGGTGCGCATAGCCGGTCTCGATTACCTGCTTCAAAACCTCTGCCAGGCAGCGCATTCTCGTATCGCCGGTCCAGAAAATCTCCGGTAGAGCAATATCGGCGCCCAGATGATTGCGCTTGCGATAATCGGGCATTACCCGCCAGTAGACACGCCAGACAAATTCCCGCCAGCCGATGAGCTGCCTGATAAAGCCTTCCACCGAAGAGAGCGCCGCTTTGCCCTCTTTGTATTTCTGCTCCGCCATGGCACAGAGCTCCAGCGGGTGCAGGAGACAGGTGTTGACGTAAGGGGAGAGGACCGAGTGGTTCATATAATAATTGCCGGCTAGCATGGCGTCCTGCATGGGCCCGAAATCATCGAGCTGGTGGTCCATGAATTCCCGGGCTCGAGCCAGAGCCTGGGTCCGGGTCACAGCCAGAGAGAAGCCCCGGGTGCTGCCGGGATGGTCGGCAAAATGTCTGTCCACCATTGCCATTACCGCCCTGGTGACGGCATCGGGCTCGAATCGCATGGGCTCGAAAAACTCGTGCCTCGAAGGCGGCTTGCGATTCTCTTTGTCGAAATTCCACCGGTCCCCTTCGGGTCTCTCGCCTTTCATAAGGAATCCGGTCTTGCGGCGCATCTCCCGGTAGAAATATTCCATAGTCACCCGCTCGCCGCGGTGGAGAGCCTCGAACTCCTCCGCCTTCGAGATGAAATGGCTGTGTCCGGTGATTTCGAGCTCTACCGACGGGCCAGCCATGTTCATGAGCTTCTCGTCGACGCCATATTCGGACTGGCTCATCATGCGAAACTTCCGGGAGCCGCTTCCCTCGATATAACCCTTTAGAGCCGAGGCGAAATCCGCAGCTTCCTCGACATAATAAACATCCCAGCCGGCTTCTCTGAGCTCGCAGGCGAAGTGACGCATCACCGAATAGATGAGGACAAGCTTGTGCTTGTGATACCGGATCTGGCGCCCCCGACCCACCGACTCGATCATCAGAACAGTGGCATTGCTCTTATCGATTCCAAACAGGGCAGTATTATCCGCGGTGCATTGATCGCCAGTGATCCACACCGTCGTTTTGCCTCGAGAAGCCACCGATCAACAGACCGGTCCGAGCCTGGAGGAGGGAGCGCCGCAGGCTTTCAAGATACCGTCGATATGCGAGACTTTGAAGACTTTATAGATTGTCGGCGGGATATTCTCGAAACGAACATCGAGCTTGCTGGAAGCTGCTCTCATAACGAGCTCCTCCAGCCATTCGAGACCTTCCACAGAGATAAAGGTACAGGTGGCGAAATCGAGAACAATCTGCTCCTTGCTCTGGGCGATGAGCTTGTCGACATCGACTTTGCCCCGGTCGAGAGATCCCATGATCCTGACCGGATCGCCGGTGTTCGCGCCGTTTCTCTTGATCGGGCTCATTTGAGAGATCTCCTCGGATAAGAGCTCACGAATAGCTCCACGAACTCGTCTTTCAGCGTATAACGCGGGTTGGTCTTGATCGCCATATCATTGGCTGCCACCATTACCAGTCCGGGAAGCTCTTTCTCGAAATCAGCCATTGACACGCCGCATTCGCTGATGGACAGCGGCTGACCAGTCTCGGCCCCGAGCTCGAAGATGGCATTGCGCAGGGCTTTCACCGCCTGGTCTACGGATTCTTGAGAGAGAGGCTTGCCGTCCTCCTCCGGCACCAGGCCGAGGAACTGAGCAGCCCGGGCATACTTGCGGTCGGCAATCCAGACCGGATAGTTGGAGATAGCGACGAATTTGTTGGGGATGCGGGCGTTGTATTCGATGGTCGAGAGAAGCACGGCGCTGTTGGCGCGCCCGTGGGGGATATCGAAACGCGCCCCGAGACTGTGAGCGAGAGCATGATTGACGCCCACCGAGGCATTGCCGATCGCCATGCCTGCCAGGCAGGCGGCGTTGTGGAGCTTGTGCCTGAGCACCACATCATCCGGGTCTTTGAGGCAGGCCGGCAGGGCTTCGAAAATCAGGCGCATGGACTCGAGGGCCAGACCATCGGTGTAGTCCGAAGCGAAGGTGGAGACCAGGGCTTCCACGGCATGGGTGAGAGCGTCGAAAGCTGTGTCCCGGGTGACATCGACCGGCAGCGACCGGGTCAGATTGGCGTCGATGATCGCCACGTTGGGAAGCAGGGTCTCATCAACCAGGGAGAGCTTGCGATGCTCTTCTCGATCTTTGATGACGGCAAACGGAGTGACCTCCGATCCGGTACCGGAAGTGGTGGGTATGGCCACCAGCCTGGTCTTCATATGCTTGGGGAACTCGATGATCCGGTGGCGGAAATCGAGGAAGTTCACGGCCAGCTCTTTGAGATTGAGCCCTGGATAGTCATAGAAGAGACGGATGACCTTGGCGGCATCCAGCACCGAGCCGCCGCCGAGGGCGATGATAGTATCGGGACGGCAGCGGTTCATCACCGCCACGGCATCCTCCACGATGGAGAAATCCGGCTCCGGGCCGACATCGCTGAAGACTTCGACTTTGCAGTCCGCCGGCAGGCGCTCCAGGGTCATGGAGAGATGCCCGCGTTTGCCCGCCGAGGGCGAGGTGATCACGAAAGCGGATTTGGTGTCGATACTCTTGAGATGGTCGAGAGTACCGGGATTGACATAGATATTCTTGACGGTCTGGAAAGCAAGGGTGAAGTGCTTGCGCCGGGGCACCCGCTTGTAGTTCATCAAATTCTTGATGCCCACATTGTCCGAGGTGATGTTACCGCCCCCGGTGCCGCAGCCGAAGCTGAGGGTGGTATTGAGGTTGTTATACACACCGCCGAGACCGCCTATCGAGGTGGGGCTGTTGACGATCACACGACCGGCGTTGATCGCTTCGGCGAATTTCTCGACAACATCGTCGTCCTCGCTGAAAACCCCGGCGGTGTGACCGGTGCCGCCGGCATAGTTGATGTCGAGAGCGCGGTTGATCCCCTGATCGACAGAGTCGACCAGGACGAATCCAAGGACGGGCATGAGTTTTTCGACCGCAAGCTTGTGATTGCGAATATCGCCTTCGAGAGGGCAGAGGAGCATCTTGGTGGAAGCGGGCACATCGAGACCCGCTTCGTTGGCGATTTTCTTGGCGGGCTGCCCGACCATCTTGTAGTTCATCCCGCCGGTACGCTCATCGATGGCGACCGAGGCGACTTTCTCCACTTCTTCGAGACTGCAGACATGACAGCCCAGACGCTTGAACTCGGCTAGCAGGTCGGGGGCGACTTCCCGATCGATGATCAGAGTCTGCTCGGAAGGGCATTCGGTGCCGTTGTCGAAAGTCTTCGAGATGATGATATCCATAGCCGTGGATGGCACCCGGGCGGTCTTGTGGACATAGACCGGAGTGTTTCCGGAGCCCACCCCCAGCGCCGGTTTGCCCGAGCTGTAGGCGGCTTTGACCATCTGGGTCCCGCCGGTGGCGAAGATCAAATCGACTTCCGGATGGACCATCATCTTCTCGGTCTCTTTGCGCAGCCGGGAAGATTTCTCCACCCAGGAGATGAATCCAGTCGGGGCACCGGCGGCAAGAGCCGCTTCATAGACGATCTTGGCGGCCAGATTGCTGGCATTGGCGGCCATCAGGTGGGGGCTGAAGATCACCGAATTACGTGTCTTGGCGCAGGCGATACTCTTGAACAGCACTGTCGAGGTCGGATTGGTCACCGGAGCCAGAGCGAGGATGACACCGATGGGCTCAGCGATTTCCACCATGTTGTCTTCGCTGAATTCCTGGATTATCCCGACTGTCTTTTTGTCCTTGATCTGGTTGTAGAAGAACTCCGAAGCGACATAATTCTTCAGGACTTTGTCTTCGGCGCAACCCATGCGGGTCTCTTCATGCGCAGCCTGGGCGAGCGTCACGGCATTCTGGATAGCGGCGATAGTCATCGCCTTGACGATTCGATCCACCTGCTCCTGGGAGTACTGAGTGAAAACGGCAGCAGCCAGACGAGCCTGCCTGATCAGGTCTTCCACCCGGTCATCGAGGGAGAGATCTTGTTTGGTGACCGACACAACCATGCAACACCGCCAATAACGAACCGCAAACTGCCCTTAGTGAAATGACTGGCAGTCAAGAGAACCCTTTGCTGTAAGCCGGAAAGCAATAGCAACGCTAATCAAGTGTATTTTATGAGCGTATTTTTGTATCGCTTCCAGGCGAACCTTTTACAAAGATAATGTTGTCAAACCCATATTTGATGAAACAACACGTATTTACCCCCTTTTACTTTGTCAAGAAGACTTATTACAATAATGCAGGCGTTACTGGCGGTAAGGGAGCGCAGACCCAGGTGCCCAGAGAAGGCGAAGCGGCGTTCGACAAGAGCTTGCATGGCAGGCTTGTCTTTCCGATTCTTCAGAGCATTGCCGCGGCGAGCATTGCCGCGAGCATCGCCGTCGCTCCGCTATGCCCGGCACCGGCTGACGCAGCAGACTTCAAATATGCCAAGAAAGTTTTCGTCCCGGCCACCCGTATCCCCAGACGGTACGACTATGACACCCTGAGCGGCAGGGTTGCCAGGCCTGCTTATGAAGAATCGGGCAGCCAGTTCGGCAGCCCATCGAACGGCCTGGTGCCGCCTCCCCCGCCGGTCAGCCCCGCCCTTCTGCCGGCCGGAATGGCAGGCACAGTGCCGCCGCCCCCTGCGGGGATTTCGCCGGACGATCTTCTCCCGCCCAGCCGCCACCAGCGCAGCAGCATTCCCGAGAGGAGCTCGACCAGCGCCTCGGGGCATCTGAGCGCCACTACCGGTCATATAATTAGCCGCGCTCATACCCTGGAGAATGAAGGCCGGCTCAGGGAAGCCCAGGAGCTTCTCGGAAAGTACAGCAAGCTCCACCCGAAAGATCAGGCTCTCAAAGAGGCTCTCGCTCAAGTTAGCGAGAAGCGAGCCAAATATTATCTCCGCAAGGACGACTACCGTCAGGCAGCCAGGCAGGCACGCCTGGCTCTTCTGGCCGAGCCCGACAAAGGCTCTGCCACGGATTTGCTCAATCAGTCCCTGAGACACCAGGGTGTCGATCCTTCCAACAGCTTCAGCCGCCTCAAACAAGCCGATCTGCTCTTCTCCCAGGGCAAGGTCGACGAAGCCCAGGTGGAGTACCGTGCCGCCAATCATCTCAAGCATTCTTCCCAGGCCAGTATAGGGCTCGGCAATATCGCCCTGCGTCAGGGAGATCTCAAAGGCGCCCGCCATGAGTACGAGCTGGCGGTGGAGACTGATCCCCAGTCGAGCGTAGCCCTCAGGCAGCTGGGAATCGTCCGGTACAAAATGAAAGACATTGTGGGAGCCAATAGCGATCTGACCAGAGCCCTGGTCCAGGATCCCGGAGACAAGCTGGCCGCAACGACCCTCATCGAGCTCTGGCAGCACCAGGTCTCCACCAGCCCGAGAGACGCTAACGCACATCTGGGGCTGGCCCGGGCCTATCAGCTCGCGGGCAATCTCAAGGCGGCGCAAAACGAGTATAGAACCGTGGTCAAGCTCGAGCCGGAGCATCCCAATCTGCCGGCAGCCCGGCACAGCTTCAAGCTGGCCCTGGCAAGACAGGAAGCCGTCGCAGCTTTCGAGGCCGCTCAGACCCTGGACACCCAGGGGGCCACGAGAGAGGCTTTCAACAAGGCTACCGAAGCGGTGGACCTGAGCCCCGGCGATGTGGGCTTTCGCCTTTTCCAGGCGCAGCTCCTGGAAAAGCTGGGCGACAATAACGGCGCCGCATCGCTCTATATGAATGTCCTCAAGAAAGATCCCAGAAATGTCATCGCCGCCCAGCGTATCGCGGCGCTCTCTGAAATCCTCGCCTCCACAGGCGGGCTCTCAGCCACCCCGGCTCTTCTCAGCCTGCGGCCGCCAGTCTCGACCTCGAGCTCCGAAGGTCCCGCCCTGAGGACCCTGCCTCCTGCCCAGAGCGCGGGACTTCCGGCGCCCCAGATTCCGACAGCCGACCCGGTCCAGAACATGACCGGATTCCTCGGCTCGCTGAGAGATCTGATGCTCAAACAGAAAGAAGCGCTCAAGTCGCACGAAGAGGACGTGCTCACCAGTATCGGCGCAATCAAAGCTCCTTCTTCGGCTTCGTCGGCTTCTTCCAAAATCGCCGCCATGCCCGATATCGACACCAGCGAAACCATGCCGAGCTCCGGACTGATCAAGAGCTCGGACATAGACAAGCTGCTTGGCGGATCTCCATCCGGAGCTACCGCCGGAAGCGCAGGCGCCACCACAAGCGCCACCACAAGCGCCGCCTCCGAAGGCAGCTCCGGAAAGAGCGATATAACGCTGAGCGGGCTGGCATTCTCTGCCGGACAGGCTCTGCAATCGGAGGGCAAGCTGAAAAATCTCTCCACACTCGCCGTTCAATCGGCACCGGCGATTATCGACAAATTGAAAACCAACGCCGGACCGATGCTCGATCAAGCAAGCAAAGCCCTGGCCAGCGCGAACGCCGGTTCGCTTGCCGTGTCTGTACCGGCACCGGCTCCACCGATAAACAGGACCACCGACCCGGTGGCAGCCAGCGACCTCCCGCCCCTGGCACCACCCATAGCGGCAAGCCTGGCGGGGCGCGGCACCGGAGTCATAACAGGATTTGACCGGGTAGTCGAAGAAGACGTGGAAGCGGCAATCGAGACACCCGAGCAAGCCGCGGCAGAAGCGCCGCTCCCCCCGGAAAGCACCGCCATCGCTCTGCGCCCCCCGATCCAGCATCCCGAAGCGATCCAGCCGGCCGACCCGGCCAGCCTTGTGCGCTTCGAGTTGATTGGCGTCGATGCGGACAAGAAGTCGATCATGCTCAATGTCTCGCTTCGCAACGACCAGAACCAGACTCTCTCCCTGCCGACATCCACAAAGGCCGTGGTGAGGCTCGCCGGTATGCCCGACCGGTCCCTCAAGATCAAGTTCCCCAGAAAGTCCCTCGAGCCGCATACCTCGATGATCGGTCATATAAAGGTCCCGGGAACCCGGCTGAGCCCGGCGGCTGACGTGCTCATCCCGGGACTGGTGAACACCGAGTCAGGCAACAGGGACATTCATCTGACGGTTCCCATATCTTCCCTGCCGTCCGGGGCGCGATAATCCCGATCCGCTCAATATGGGCAGAGCCAGCCCAGCCTCATCCAGGAAGCGAACCAGCCCTGGACGATCGACTCGCTCTCGGCTTCAGCCAGGGCAAGGGAAAGTGCCTGCCCCCGGACGAGAGCGGAAAGCACCTGGAACTCCTCTTGCTCGAGACGCTTGTAATAGATCTTGTTGTTATGGCGGTGCACAGCCAGATAGATCTTCTCGGGGGCCGGAGGCTCACCGGGAGGCTCGTCCTCCTCCGTCTCGTTGCGCACCAGACCCGACTCCTGCCTTTGCCGCGTCTTTTGTTTGTTGAGAGCGATACTGAAATCATCCAGAGGATAGCCCAGAGAAAGCAGTGTCATATATGGTTGCAACCGAACCCGCAGCGCACCAATGGACTCCGCATCGATACCGGTCGGATCGAGGGTTTCGAGCGCCTCTTCATCGTAGGCGATCATCTGCGCCCATTCGAAGCGGGCCATGTCGCGGGCCAGATCATAATACGGCTTCACGAGCTCGGGATTGCTCTCGACAAAATCGGCCAGCTTCGCTCCGAGATCCCTCAGCATATAAGATCGCGAGCCATGCTCGGTCAAATAAGCCTGCAGGAGCTCCTTGAAGCGACGACCGCCCAGGACGAAGCGCAGTCCGCTGAAATCCTCTTCGAGACTGTCGGTCAATCTGTACCAGTATTGCTGGTTATAGATAGACAGCCTCTGGGAAGCGGTCAGAGCTTCGCTCGGCTCCACGAAGCTACTGGCGCGGTCTGCCGGAATCTCTGTTCCAAGCGGAAGGCGAAGGGACTCGAACACGAAGTCCTGGATTTCTTCGAGACTGTGGCTTCGATCGCTATCTTCAGCCATCGGCGCCGCCTTCCTGACGATAGCGGTCGAGAATCGTCATGGCCTTCCCGGCTTCCGCCATGACTTCCTGGAAAGGCGGGATCTTGTCGTCCCATTCGAGAATCGTGTTCACCGCCCCGAGCCTCGACACCACCATCTCGTAGAGATCCCATACAGGCTCGGGCACCGGGTGATCGTGAGTGTCGAGAAGATAGGTCCCCCGGTCGCAGGGACCGGCAAGATGCACCTGCGCCACGCGCTCCATGGGAACGGCCTCGATATAGCCCCGGGCGTCGAAACCGTGATTGACCGAAGACACATAGACATTGTTCACATCGAGGAGTATCCCGCAGTCGGCTGCCTCGGCGACTTCCAGCAGGAACTGCCATTCGCTCATCACCGAATCGGTGTAAGTGATATAGCTGCTGACATTCTCGACACAGACCGGCAGCTCGAGGAAATCGCTCACTTCTCTGATTCTGGCGGCAGTGTGCCTGACTGCCTCTTTCGTATAAGGAAGAGGCAGGAGGTCGTGACTCTGATAACCGTTCACGCTTCCCCAGCACAGATGATCCGAGAGATAAGGCGTTCCGGTGATCTCGGCGAGCCTCTTGAGACGTTTGAGATACTCCCGATCATAAGGCTCCCGGCTGCCGAAATAGAGCGAGACGCCATGCTGCACCACCCTGTAGTCTTCCACGACTGTCTCCAGGACTTCTCTCGGGCGTCCTCCAAGAGTCAAGAAATTCTCCGAGATGATCTCGAAGAAATCCACCTGGGGCCGGTGCCTGAAAATATGCTCGTAGTGCGGGACGCGCAGCCCGATACCGACTCCGAGACTGCTGTTGCCGTTGAATCTGTTGCCGGATGACATGCCGACCTGTCGCTATAACTTTGTCGGAGAAAAGAAAACAGGGCCAGCCGACGCTGGCCCCATTGGAATCAAGCTGGTTGAATCGACGGGTTTAGCCGCAACCATCTTTGCCTTTGCAGGAAGCTTTGGCTTTGTCACCGCCGTCAGCAGCCTTGCCGGCATCAGCGCCTTCATCGGGCTTTTTCTCTTCAGACTTGGCTTCGCCACCTTCTTCAGACTTGGCTTCGCCACCTTCGGTCTTGGCTTCGCCGCCTTCTTCGGTTTTGGCTTCGCCGCCTTCTTCGGTTTTAGCTTCGCCGCCTTCTTCGGTCTTTGTTTCAGTGCTTTCGGTGGAAGGCGCTTCCGTACTTTCCGTCGTGGAAGGCGTGGTCGTCTCGGTGGAGGCGCTCTGACCGCCGCCACTGCAACCCGCCAGCAATCCCGCCAGGGCGGCCGCGGTTATGGCAGCAACTGCCTTTTTGCTTTTAGAGGTATTCGATTCCATTTTAGGAAGTCTCCCTTCGTTGTTCTGTGTGCATATGTCGAATTAAAACACGCAGCCATGATAGCTTACCTATAAAAGTATGCAAGCCCAACCCCGCGGCGACGCCGAAAATGCTTGCCTGTCCCGGCACCGGGGATTGAAACACCTGTTAACACTTCGGTTTCAAGCAGCTATGATCTAAAGAGTGAAAAAAGGAGACTGTAGTGTCGACCACCAGAGTTTTGATCGTCGAAGATCACGAAGCCACGCTCTACGGGCTCGAAGCTGCCATCAACAGGGAAGCGGATCTGGAAGTGGTGGGCACAGCCAGCGATGCCGAGACCGGTCTGGCCCTTGCCACTGCTGAAAAACCCGATGTCGTTCTTCTGGATCTGCACCTTCCCAACCAGGATGGTCCCCGAACCACTGTTCGGAGTTTCTGCGCCCTGCCGGCAAGCAAAGTTATCGTCTTCTCAGCGGAAAGCAGACGGGCTTTCGTGCAGGCCATTCTCGAGCTGGGGGTGGCAGGCTATCTTCTCAAGTCCGAAAGCATGGCAACGGTAATCGACTCGATCAGGCAGGTCAAAGGCGGCGAGAAGCAAATCAAGAGCCAGGCGATTGCCGTGGGCAAAGAGAAGCTCACCAGAGCCGAGTTCGAGGTCCTCAAACTTCTGCCAGGGCATGAAGTATCAGGATATCGCCAACGAGCGCCAGGCATCGCCTGCCACAGTGCGCAAACAATGCGAGCTCCTCCTCCTCAAGCTCGGTCTCGATACTCGCGAGCAACTCATAGCCTGGGCGGTGGAGAACGGCTATGGCAATCTGGATACGAAGAAGTGAACTGGCTGCTCGAGCGATTCGGTCATCTCCTGGGGCTTACTCATAAAGAAAAAGAAGATGCCCTTCCCCGGGAACTCCTGCCGGATCCCGATGTCGAGCAGGCTCCCGGGCCGGTCCCTGAATCGCGCCAGGATAAGAACGTGCTTCCGGACGATTCTCTGGACGAGATCAAGAAATGGACCGGCAAGCTGGTCAATATAGCCAGCCGCCTCGATGTCGAGCCGAATTTCGCGCACGGGCAGAGGGGCGAGTATGTTCACCTGAGCTCGGCCAGAGCGGAGAGCAAGCGCATGTTCGACGAGCTTTTCCGCACCATCAACCAGCTTGCCGGCTCCTTCAACGATTCCGCCCTGAGAGCCGGTGAGAGGTCCCGGGTGAGACTCTCGATAGCGGCCGCCGATGACACCAGATTCAGAATCACATCAGCCACCCGCTGCCTCTCGGTGGTTCTCGAGACCGGGCGAATCCAGGCTTATATACTGCCGGCTTCCGCCAGCTACGATCTCGACCGGAATGAGACAGCCGAACGCTTGAAGCTGACCTTTATCCTCACCGACACGGTCACCGCCAAGGGCGAAAAAAGCACCTGGGCGGTCTGCGGTCTGCCCCTGACCGGCAACGATATTCTCTTTCTCTCCAAAGCTCTTTTGCGGGATCTGGTCATTCTTTCAAGCCTTGATATAGTGGCCGGCGAATCAGGAAAGAAATTCGAGAAAGCCGACAACATCCACCGTATTGGTATCGCCCGTGGTTTCAAAGACTCCCTCACCCTGAGCTCCGAGATCGGCAGGGATCTGGTGCAGGATCTGCTGGTGGCCCAGCAGAATACAATCCAGAAACTGCTCAGCCAGCAAGAGGAGATTCAGGCCTCCCTGGGCCGGGATCTCCATGATTCCGTTCTCGCCGACGTCATGATGCTATCGAGGCGACTGTCCAGCCCGGACGAGTTCGATCGGCAGCAGGTTCTCGAGACCCTGGAAGAGCTGAGCAAGTCGCTCCGGGAGATCTGCCAGGGGCTGGTGCCTCGGGACCTGAAAGACTGGGGGCTGGAAACGGTCCTGGAGGACCTTGTAGACAAAGCCGGGGAGCGAACCCAGGCTGACTGCACCTTCTCGGTGGAAGGCAAGCTCCCGGAGCTGCCTTCTTCAGTGGAGCTGCACATCTTCCGCATCGTCCAGGAAGCTCTCAACAATGTCGAGAAATATGCCCAGGCGAAACATGTCAGCGTCACCCTCAAAGTCGACGAGTCTATCCTCTCTATCCTGGTGGAGGATGACGGCAAAGGTTTCGACACCAGGGACACGGTCGCCACTTCCACGGGAGGCTTCGGTCTGCCCTCGCTGAGCGAGCGAGTCGAAGTGATCAAAGCTTACTACCCGGCTCAGCTGAGTATCGAATCGGAGCCCGGCCAGGGTACGAGAATCGGTCTGAGAATCCAGCTCGGCAGCAGGCTTTTCGATGAGAGCAAGGCCGCTTTCTAGAGAGCGTAAGCCCACTTGGTGCGATAGAGGAGACGGAGAGTGGCTTTGTCTCCCTCTGAAAGGGTAGTGACCACACGGTCGCTGTACATTATGTCGTCGCGGTAGGGGCTGTGCGCCTTGATTCCCAGGGCATGGCCGAACTCATGGGCGGCGGCGCCCTGCATTTTCTCGGGCAGATGGTTGACCCTGGTGGAAAGCTCGATGACAACCGGGGTCGGGCGATAGATGGGATTGGCCAGATCCTGCCTGGAGAAGGCCCGGGCACTGGTGTTGCCGCCCACGTTGATGCCGCCGGGACCACTGGTGCCCTGGAACATGTCGGTGTAAAAGACCAGTATGTCGGCTTCCCGGGGATCATTCACGAAGCCGAAGCTGATCAGCCCTTCGTCCTGGAAGATCCGCCACTGCTCGATCCCCGCTGCCACCTGGTAATTGGTGTCCTGAGTCCAGCCCCGGGCCTGGACGAGATCGCCGAAAGGATTTTCCTGCCTCAGACGCTTGAAGACCTCCACGACTCTGGTCTGCTGGAGCTGGTCGAAAGGCATCTTGGGCAGCTCGAGACCGGGGCTGATCCAGATTTTGAGGGGCATCCTCGAAGTGTCCCAGCGAACGAAGGCCATATTGAGGGTCTCCTCACCGGGATTGTAAGGGTCTGATAGATTCTGGCGGGTGCGATTCTCGCCCCGGGTCAGGTGCAGCCCGGGAGTCTGGAGATGATAGTCCGAAACCCCGCCGGCGCTGACACTTGGCTGATTGGGCCGGCCATAGGTCGAGTTGTTGAAAAAGCCAGCTCTGGGAAGCCTGTTCTGGCTGAAAGCGCCCAGGAACGAGCTTCCGAAAAGTGCGAAGGCCAGAGAGATGACCAGGCTGGCCTTGAACGACCCGACCGCTCTTGTTGCTTCTCTGGTAGTCAACGCTTGCCTCCTGCGTTTTATATACATAATATAACAAGACGATTACCGGGGCAGACGAGTTGGAAACCACCCATCAAGAAACCATCGCTTCGCGAGTAGCCGAGCTCATCGCCGCCGAGGTCGCGTCGAATCCTTCCATCTGTCTGGGTCTGCCCACCGGTCGCACCCCGGCCAAAATGTATGCCGAGCTCGTGAGACTGAGTCGTCAGAGCAATCTCGACTGGTCCGGCGTGCGTTGTTTCGCTTTAGATGAATATCTCGATGTCGACGATCAGCACTCTTTCAGCCATTATCTGTCGGTCAATCTCTATGACCGTGTCGGGATTCCTGCCGTCAACCGCTTCAATCCCTCCGAAAGCGGCGACGACTACGACGCCGTCATTGCCGACCAGGGCGGTCTCGACATCACTATACTGGGTATCGGCCTGAACGGCCATATAGCCTTCAACGAGCCCGGCACTCCGGCTGAAAGCTGGACCCACTCCATCGTCCTCACCCCGTCCACTATCGAAGCCAACCGAGAGCTCTTCAAAGAAGCGCGACGAATTCCCGGCAGAGCCGTGACCATGGGAATCTCAACGATCCTCGCCAGCCGCCGGATTATCCTCATGGCTTTCGGCGAGAAGAAACGCTCGATTCTGGAGCAGGCCCTCACAGGTCCGGTAAGCCCTGCCATTCCGGCTTCCTTCCTGCAAAAGCACGAAAACCTCCAGGTCTTTACCGACTTCGACCGTGCACAAGCTCGCCGACTTGACTAGAATGCTCAGTATGAACAAGATTCAGATCAATTTATGCCTCGCTATGATGCAGATCATCATGCCCCTTGCCGCCGCCGCCGATCCCGTGCCCAGCGACCTGATTCCACCGGATGTCACCCTGAGCCCGAATGCGCGTTCGGCGAAGACCCCTTCCCACACATCGACCAGTTCCGGCACTCCCGGAACTTCCCCCGGGTCTCAGCAACACCCAGCTCCCCTATGCCAAGGGACGGGGCGTCTACGGTGGTGCTTCCACCAGCAATTCTCAGCCACCGCCCATGGGTTCGAGCGCTTTCACCGGCTTCAAGACCCCTCCTCCCAATCAGGACCCGGCTGCCGGGCAGGGCCAGGGTCAGGGTCAGAGCCAGGCCACCGATCCGGTGGCGGTCATCGAGACCGAGCGCGGCACCATCACCATGCGGCTTTTCCAGAAGTATGCGCCGCGAACCGTCGAGGCTTTCATCGAGATGGTCAAGGCCGGTTTCTACAACGGTCTCACATTTCACCGGGTAGAGCCGGGCTTCGTTGTTCAGGGCGGTTGCCCCAACGGCAACGGCTCCGGCTTCTTTATCGATCCCAAGACCAATCACCCCAGGCTCCTTCTCCTCGAGCCCTCCGCCTATCTCAAGCACAACGCCGCTGGTGTGGTGGCCATGGCACACACAGCCAAGAACCCTCATTCATCGAGCTGTCAGTTCTATATCACCCTGGCCCCGCAACCGAACCTCGATGGCAGGTATTCGATCTTCGGAGGCGTGATAAGCGGCATGGATGTGGTCCAGCAGATTCAAAAAGGCGACAAGATCCAGTCGATCACGATGGAGCAGTAAGGCCCATCACCTTGCTGATGCCATGAATGATACTCCATGGATGGGGTGGACATCCGGGAATGAAGACATCCACCGGAATCACTTTGCCGGCGCCATCGGCGCCTGCATACCCACCGCGGTGGACGCCTCCGGATATGGCGCAGGAGCCGGCGGCGATCACGCGCCGCGGCTCGGGCATTGCCTCATAGGTTCGTCTCAGAGCCTCCTGCATGCCGGCAGGCACCGGCCCTGTTACCAGGAGCAGATCTGCGGCCCGCGGTGATGCCACCAGTTGCACACCGAAACGCTCGCTGTCGAAAATCGGATTGAAAGCGGCAGCCACCTCGCTGTCACAGGCCGAGCAACCGGTGGAGACGACCCGCACCGCCAGCGAGCGCCTGAACAAGGCGATGGTTGCCGGTGGCTCTCGCTCTGCCTGTATGGAGGCGCTCTCGCTCTTCTCTCTCTGGATCGTGAGATCCTCTCTCCGGGTCACCGCCGTCCTGGTGGAGAGATTCTTCACTATCACGCCGTCCGGACAGGTTTCGATACAGAGCCCGCACGCGATACAGGCGCCGAGATCGATACTGATATCGGGACCACCTGTATCAGTATCGATACCGATAGCCTCGACAGGACAGACCCTGGCGCAGGCATCGCAGGATGCCGATGAGCAGGGGACCTCGGGCAAGAGATCGGGAAGAGCCAGACAGTGCCCCGGCAGCGGCGGACAGAAAGACTTCTGGGTGACCAGTCCCCCGGTCAGAAGATGGGTCAGAATTTTCAGCACAGGCACCTCACAGATCGTGACCGGAATAGGAGAGACCGAAGCTCTTGTTGCAGATCGGGAAATCGCCGATAAGATAATTGCGAGCCGCAATCGCCATGGCTGTCCAGTTGTTGACGCTCGGATCTTTTATCACATAGCGCCTGACTTCGCCGCCATCACCGGTGAAGACCAGATGGATGAGCTCTCCCCGAAAGGCTTCGACGACGCCAAGACCGACGGACGATGGAGCCAGCCTCCGCTGGTCTTCTTGAATGGAGCTCCGGCATTCTCCGGAGGGCAGGCTGCCGATCGCTGTCTCGACACAGGCGAGGCTGGCCAGTGCCTCCCTCACCCTCACTCTCGTCCGGGCGAGCACATCCCCGGCAGTTTCGACCACGATCTCGAAATCTTCGCCTCCGGGCGATGCCGATCGAACATCATAGGCAACACCACTGGCCCGGGCACCGACGCCGACGAGTCCGAAGTCCAGGGCAAGGGACCTCGATACCACGCCTATACCGGCAATTCGCTCCACCACCGCCGAGCTGTCCACGAAGAGACCAGCCAGATGCTCGAGCTCCGCCTTCAAGAGCCTGGCACCGTCCGCGATATCACCGAGGAAATCGACCGGATCGCGGGTAACGCCTCCCGGACAGATGAAACCTCTCAGATAGCGAGAGCCGCTCAGGAGCTCAGCAAGACGAAGCGCCTTGCCCCGCAAGATCGAAAAGCTCGAGGCCGCTCCCTGGAATCCAACATCCACGGCCATGCCTCCCACGTCACCGATATGCATGGCGGCTCTCTCGATTTCCAGGGCGATCCTCCTTAGAGCCTCCCCCCGGGCCGGCACTGCCAGCTCCGCCAGGGACTCGAAAGCGAGAGCGCTGGCCAGGGCATTGCCGGCGCTCGTGTCCGATGCGGCAGCCTCGGCCAGGAAGCGGGCTTTGCTCCAGGGGACCTGAGTAAGCCGTTTCTCCACCCCGCGATGGAGAAAACCGAAACGTAATTCGAGATTCTCGACGATCTCGCCAAGACAGCTGAGCCTGAAATGACCGGGCTCGATTATTCCGGCGTGCACCGGTCCCACAGGCAACTCCCAGACCCCGTCGCCGCGCACCTGCATAAAGCTGAAATCGGGCCGGGACTTGCGGTCATCCACCGCCAGTGGTGCCAGAGGCACAGCCCCTTCGACGAATACCGAACGCAGCCGGGGATGTCCCTCCGGCGTAATTCCGAACAGATCCCTCAAAGCCCGCTCGAACCAGTGCGCCTGGGTCACAGTCAACGAAACAGCCGGATAGCCTGGTCCCGCGTCCTTGCTGAATTCGCTCTCTTCGAGCCAGCTCTCGAGAAGCTCGGACTGTCCGTTCCTGATATCGAGAAAGAGAGTGACGATCTGCTTCCCATCGATGGAGCTCATCAAGCCCAGACGATAGCCCTCTTTCTCCAGAGCTGTCTTGACGGTGCTCCTCAGCTCTCCCGGAGCGACGACTCTTCTCTCTATACGCGTCATCATGGCCCTCCCCAGAAGAACCCGGGAATCATCAATCCAAGAACCAGCGAAATCAGAAGAAGGCAAACAGGCACGAACAGATCAGGCGAGCAGAGAGGCTGACGCGGTCTGGGAGATCCGGATACGAGCCGCAAGACATGGTAGGTGACGGCAATGAACCCCACCGCCAGGCCGCTGACGACGAAGCCGAACTGTACCCACTGACCGGCCTGGGCGGTGGAAAGCATGATCACCCACTCCGGAATAAAAGAGCCGAAGGGCGGTAGCCCGCATACAGACACCGCCGCCAGCACCAGCACAAGAGCGCAGGAGGGCGAGAGCTGCGCCAGCCCCCTCATCTTCTTCAAATACTTGGTGCCGGTTATCTGAATGATGCTGCCCGAGGTCAGAAAAAGCGCCACCTTGGCGACGCTGTGGTTGAGAGCCTGGAGAAAGAAGAGTGGCGCCTGGCCGAGCCCGATAGCCACGAGCATGAGACCGACATTCTCGATACTCGAATAGGCCCAGAGACGCTTGAGCCCGTGCTGCCTTACTAGAAACAGCCCGGAGACGAGCACGGTCACGGCCCCGGACCAGAGGACCAGCCCGCTGCTGAATGATCCCTGACCGGTAGCGGCGGCTACCTCGTTCAATCGATAGATGGCGAACAGGGCGCAATTGAGGAGAGCGCCCGAAAGCATGGCCGAGGCAGGGGCCGGGGCTTCCGAATGGGCGTCGGGAAGCCAGCTGTGCAGAGGAAACATGCCTGCTTTGGTGCCGTATCCTAAGAAGCAGAAAATGAAACCGAGTCGCCTGAGCTGGTGCTCGAGCAGCGGCGCTGAGCCTGCCAGAAGAGAAATCTCCAGGGTACCGCCGGGCACCGCACCATAACGGCTGGAGGCGAATAGAAAAACCGTGCCAAGAAGAGCGAAAGCGATACCGACACTGCAGATGATCAGGTACTTCCAGGTAGCCTCGACGGCATTGCGGTCGCGATTGTGATAGACGAGACCGGCGGAAAGAAGGGTGGTGCCTTCGATGGCTATCCACATATAGCCGAGATTGTCGCACAGGAAAACGAGCTGCATGGAAAGCGAGAAGAGCACGGCGAAGCAATAGAACAGCCTGACCCGCTGGAGCACCTCGGCTCCAGCGGCGATCTCGCGCCGGAAGAAGAAATGAGCCTGGGTCAAAGAGCAGGCGCAGACAAGGGTAGTGAGGCAGAGGAAGGACCCGGACAGGCGGTCGATCAGAAATCCGGGGAGAATCGGCACCGGGCTTCCCGCTCCGACAAAAAGTGGTGCCACCAGATACAGGGACGCACCGAACTGCAACCAGGAGACCAGGGCAGTGATGGAAGAGATCACGGCGATTCTCCGCAGGGAAAGCGCCATGACAGCAAGAGCCAGCGGCGCGGCGAGCAGGGCGATCAGCGCATTCATATCGATCTCGAGGATATCGAGCATGGCCGCCTACTCCCTGAGATCAGTGAGCCGGGTGACATCGATATGCTCGAAGCTCTTCTGGATCTTGAAAGTGATCAACCCGGCGATCATGACTGCCACCAGCACGTCGAGAAGCACGCCCATCTCGACAATCAGAGGCATCCCTCTGGCCATGGTGAGGGCGAAGAGAAAAATACCGTTCTCCATGGTCAGAAAACCGACGACCTGACTGACGGCGGTTTTCCTGGTAAGCATGAAAAGAGCGCCGGTGAAAAGCAATGAGATCGATGCCGTAGTGCTGCCGGTGACCGGATCGCCCTCCACCGGCAGGGGCAGCCGTCCGGCAAGCAAGTATGAGATGCCCATCAAAACGATGCCGGTATGCATGGCGATGGGAATGGCGAGCACCGTGCCGGGATCGAAATAGACCCTGATCCGGTCGAGAATCCGGCTCAAGAACCAGGGAACCCAGAGAGCCTTGATAGCGACCATGGCAAAGGCGATGAGAAGCAGGTGGGACTCGCCCAGGATGCTGGCTCTGAGCCCGGCGACAAGGGCTATTGCCGCAGTGGAAAGAGCGTAGGCGAGAAGATTGGTGCGTAGATTGCCGGAGCCCACCATGAGAACCGAAAGAATGGCAGCCACCAGCGCAACGGACTCGGAGAAAGAGAAAAGAGTCATGTCATCCTCCCCATGATCGCTCCCCCGGCTGCCAGAAGGGCCATGGTGATCGCATAGGCGACATACTCGGGGACGCGGGTCCAGCGCAGCTTCACCACCACCGTCTCCACAAGAGCGGTGATCAGAACCATGGCGAAGATCACCAGCAGGCTGAAAACGGCAAGAGTGGAGGTCTGAAACTGAATCACGCAGAAAAGAGCATGAATGAAACACTGCCCGGCAAGCCCGAACATGACCACCAGCCGGAGAGCATAAGCGAGCTCCACCAGAGCCAGATTCGGCCCGCTGCTCTCGATCACCATGGCCTCGTGTACCATGGTCAGCTCCAGGTGCGTCGTGGGATCGTCAACGGGCATGCGGGAAAGCTCCGCCAGGGAGGCTAGAAAAAGTGCGGCGCCGGCGGTGCTCCAGACGGTCAGATCATGCAGAGTATGCGGGCGAGCGAAAGAGAACATGCCGCCCAGGTCGGTGCTTCTGGCAATCACCGCCACGGCGGCCAGGCTGAGCACCACCGCCGGCTCCACCAGAAGCGAAAGGGTCGCTTCGCGGCTGGCCCCGAATCCACCGAATGGCGAGCCGGCGTCGAGAGCCTGGAGTATCGAGAAGAATCTGAGCAGGGCGAGCAAGTAGATAGCCAGGAACAGATCCTCGATGAGGAAAACAGGCTTGAAAGAAAGCCAGGGCAGGATAAGGGCGAGAAATAGAGCCAGACAGAGATTGGCCACCGCGCAAAAACGGAAGAGCCAGCTCGCATCATCGCTCACCACCTCCTCCTTGCCGAGCAATTTGAAGAAGTTGTAGAACGGTTGCAGGAGAGGCGGTCCGAGACGATTCTGCAAGCGCGCTTTCAATACCCTGATCATCCCGATCGTCAGAAACGGAAGAACAATCAGAGCGATAGAGAAGAGGAGCCGGTCCATCATAGATAGACCCCCAGCAGAAGGAGGAAAACGAGAGTAACCAGGACATAGAGAAGATAGAGATGGATGCTGCCGGCCTGGAGCCTGGCCAGGTGAGAGCTCAGGTATTCGACCAGATGGATGATCGGCAGGTAGAAACGAGACTCGAGATGAGACTGCATGGAAGTCTCCACCGAGACGACCTCGGGGAAGTGACGGCGATCGCGTCCCTCGATCTTCTGAGCCAGTTTGTATACAAGAACCGGCCTGAAAAGAGACGCCACAGGCTGGACGAAACTCTCGTCAGCAATTTGCATGCGCTCGGAGAGAGCTCCGTAGCCGCATTCCCAGGTGGAATAGTTGCGCACTCTGCGCCCGGCAAGAGTGATAGCCATATAGACGAAAACACAGGCGCTGGCAAGAATGCAAATAATGAGAGGGACATCGAGACGGGCGGTGGCTGCCGATGCCATCGAATTGACATTGCCGATGGTCTCGATGCTGCTCACGATGAAGCCCGAGCCCACCGCGCAGGCCAGGCAGGCCAGGGCCAGAAAGACCTGACCGAACACCATCGAGGCTTTGCATTCCCGCGCCCGCGCTACGGCCCGGTTGCGGGGGCGACCGAGGAAGACCAGGAAGAAGGCCTTGGAGAAGCAAGCCAGGGCGAGGCCCCCCACCAGAGCGAGGACACCGATAGCGGCCAGGGCGAGAGCCGGCGCCACGACACCGCCGTCACCCAGCGCTACCTGCAGGAGCCCCTGGTAGAGGAGCCATTTGCCGACGAAACCGTTGAGGGGCGGCAGGGCCGAGATAGCGATGGCACCGGTGAGAAAACAGACCATGGTGAATGGCATTACATTTTTCAGACCGGAAAGGCGATGGAGGTCCCTGGTATGCATGACCGAATCCACGGCTCCGGCACAAAGAAAGAGCAGGGACTTGAAGATGCCGTGACCGAGACAGTGATAGAGAGCGGCGGCGAATCCGAAAGCAGTCACCGCTTCGCTGTCGAAGACTTTGCCGAAGAGGGCGACTCCCAGAGAGAGCGCGATCAGACCGACATTCTCCACTGTGGAATAGGCGAGCAGGCGCTTCAAATCGATCTGCACCAGGGCGAACAGGACTCCCCAGAGCGCCGAGACGCCTCCCAGAACGACCAGGATGATCGCCAGGGTCAGACTGGCGCTCTCTCCGCCACAACCAAAAAAGAGCCTGATCATCGCATAGAGAGCCACTTTTACCATGACGCCGCTCATCAGCGCTGATACCGGCGCCGGTGCTTCCGGGTGAGCGTAGGGAAGCCAGATATGAAACGGCCAGAGACCTGCTTTGATAGCCAGCCCGGCAAGAACCAGGACAGCGGCGGGGAGACAGGCGGGGTCCCCGGACTTGACAGCAGAGAAGGACCAGTCTCCCGATTGCAGATAGAAAAGAATGAAACCCACAGCCAGACAGACCACGGCGACCCGGGTGGCCCCCAGATAGACGATCACCGCCCTGGCTGCTCGCAGAGCCCTGATTTCGCTTGCAACAAGAATCGCCGAGCTCACCGACATCAATTCGAAAAAGAGCAGAAAAGTCAGCGAGTTGGCTGCCAGGATCACACCGCCCATGGACAGGACGAAGATCGAAAGGGAAGGCCAGAAAGCCCTTCCGCTCAGCCCGCCATCGCGCTGGTGCTGCTCCAGGTAAGCCGGAGCATAGACCGCCACCGGCAGCACTATCAGGCAGAGAAGAAACAGGAAAAAGCTGGCCAGGGGATCGACGTTGAAGGACACCGGCGCCAGCCCGAGATACAAAGGCGGCGGAGCGGTGAAAGAGAGATATTCGTCGAACCCGGTTAGCGCCGCGGCTATACCCAGAAGGGCGGCAGCCACCAGTCCCGGAGAAGCGCTCCAGGAAGGCAGTCTTGCCGGAGCGCTGGCAGTAACCACGGCGCTCCCCAGAAGAATCCAGAAGGCACAGATAAGTAGATTGCCGACTTCGTTCATCCCGGGGACTGCCTTAATTGCGAATTTTCGCAATTAGAGAATTGCATACTTGTTGAATTTGCTGAGCGAGGTTAATATACAGTGAACCGAATGACTGGACAAGATGGTCCGGGATAAAAGAAATGACAACTTCCCTCGACGAGCGCGAGAAGCTGGTCAAGTTTAAAGCCGACTTTCTCAAAGCTCTGGCCAATCCCCTGCGGATCCAGATCATCGACGAGCTCCGGGATGGCGAGCTCACCGTCACCGAATTGAAAGGAAGACTCAACAAAGAGCTCCCGAACATCTCTCAGCAATTGAGCGTTCTCAAAACCAGGCACCTGGTGGTTTCCCGCAAGCAGGGAACCAACACCTATTACTCCTGCACCGACCCGGCTGTGTTCAGAGTACTGGACTCCATCAAAGAGGTTTTCAACAATCATCTGATCGATCTCCAGGAAACACTCAAAAGGCTCTAAAATAGATAGAGCCCCGGACGGAGACTGACGTGAAAAAACTGATCAAGGGACTGCACCAGTTCCGCACGGAAACCTTTCTCAATCACAAGGCCCTTTTCGACAGACTCTCCAAGGGACAGAATCCCGACGCGCTTTTCATCACCTGCTCGGACTCGAGAATCAATCCCAACCTGATCACCCATACCGATCCCGGCGACCTCTTCATCATCAGGAATGCCGGCAATATCGTTCCGCCGCACGGCACTGTCGTTTCAGGCGAGATAGCCACCATCGAGTTCGCCATCGTGGGCCTCGGCGTCAAAGACGTCATCATCTGCGGTCACACCTTATGTGGTGCCATGAAAGGACTGCTCGCCGACAAGCTGGAGAACATGCCCTCGGTGAGCGAATGGCTGAAATTCGCCGAGACCACCAGACGTCTCCTCAAAGACGTCTATAGCGACATCGAGGATGAGGAGACCCTCGTCAATATCGCGACCCAGGAGAATGTCCTGGTTCAACTCGAGCATCTCCGCACCCTGCCCTCGGTAGCCTCGGCTCTGTCCCGGGGCGAGATCAACATCCACGGCTGGATCTACAAGATTCAGACCGGCGAGGTCTTCGCTTACGACCCGGACATGGGCCAGTTCCTCTCCATGTCCGAAGTGCCCACCTCTTCCGGCACCGGTCTCAGGACACGCAAGCTGGAATCGCAGTCTATTTAGATACTGTTGGGATCGGCATAAGAAGGAAGCTTCTGCTTCTCGCCCTCGGGCATTATGATGATCGGGCTGCCGGGAACGGGCTGCCCGCTCCGGAACATGTCCTTCATCTGCTGGTTCAGATATTTGAACATCTGAGCGAAGTCCCGGTTGAATTGAGCGTTATAGTCTCTCTGGATGCTGCTGCCGTCCGGCGGCACGATCCCGGTAAAGGGTCTCATCTGGACTCCGTTCGAGCCGCCCGCCCGGGGCATCGGTCCCTGGGGAAGCTCGCCCAGGGACGAGCGCCCGGGCAGTCCGATACCGGCGACCTTTTTGAGACGCTCGATTCGATCGAGATAAGACATGGCTGTTGCCGGCTGTCCGAAAAGGTTTGTCTCGAGGCGGCCAAGACGCTCGTCCATGGTCTCGCCCCGGTATGTCTTCTTGAGGATCCGCCATTCGAGAGTGGTGAGAATCGGATAGTCAGATCGGGAGCCGTCCTCGCCGGATGTCTCGGCCTTGCCTGAATCTGCTTTTGATTCTGACTCCGCTGCAACTTTCTCGGCCGAGGCTCGATCACGCCTTTCGATGGTGGCACGCAGCTTCTCGATACGCTCCCCGGGAAGACCGTATTGCGCCGAGCCGAATACCAGGCATTCCAGGCGCTCCACCCTCTTGGCCAGGGGATCGTGCTCGTAGTCATGAAAGAAGAATCGATTCTCCATGACCCGAAGATCCCTGACCGACTGCTCGTGTTCAGGCTGCTTGTTTTCAGGCTGCCTGTCTTCAGGCTGCATTTTCTGGGGCGACGCTGAAAGCACCGGAAGAGTCGCGGATAGCGCGCAAGAAAGGATCGAGATGGCTATAGCTATTGGCTTTCTCATACTTTCAGGATAACACCGATCGCCCTAGAAAATCGAAGGGGAGCCTTGCTGGCTCCCCCCTGACACTCATACCTGACCGGCAGGCTATTCGTCGGTCTGGTGGAACTCGGCATCCACGACATCGTCGCCGGAAGCCGTGAATCCGGACTCTTCCTGAACCTGCTGGTCGATTCCCGTGCCGGCATAAGGATCGTAAGGCACTTCTTCCTGGGCAGCATAGCCGCCGTCGTCGTAACCGCCTTGCTCGTAACCGCCATCAGTACCGTATCCGGCATCATCGTCGCCTTCTTGCCATTCGTCACCGCCACCGGCTTTGGCTCTGGCAGCCTGTTGCAAGAGTACGAGGGCGCCCCGCAGTTCGTTCATGATCGACTTGAGGGTCTCGAGGTCGGCACCGTCCTTGAGCTTCTGACGCAGGTCGGCGACCAGCATCTCGGCTCTCGATTTCTCACCGGCGGTGACCTTGTCGCCGAGATCGCGCACCTGACGCTCGACGGCATAGCAGATGCTGTCGGCTTCGTTGCGAATGTCGGCTTCTTCCTTGCGGCCTCTGTCCTCGGCAGCGTGAGCTTCGGACTCGCGGATGGCCCGCTCGATATCGTCTTTGCTCATATTGGTGCTGGCGGTAATCGTGATCTTCTGCTCTTTGCCAGTGGCCTGGTCGCGGGCAGTGACATTGAGAATACCGTTGGCATCGATATCGAAAGTCACTTCGATCTTGGGAGTGCCCCGGGGAGCCGGAGCGATGCCGTCCAGACGGAAGTTGCCCAGGAGCTTGTTGTCGCGAGCCATCGGACGCTCGCCCTGGAATACGTAGATGTCCACAGCCGTCTGGTTGTCTTCGGCGGTGGAGAATACTTCGGTCTTTCGCGTGGGGATGGTGGTATTGCGCTCCACCAGCTTGGTCATGACGCCGCCCATGGTCTCGATACCCAGCGACAGCGGGGTAACGTCCAGAAGCACGACACCTTTGACTTCGCCGCCGAGCACGCCGGCCTGGATAGCCGCGCCTACCGCCACCACCTCGTCGGGGTTGACGGTCTGGTTGGGCTCTTTACCACCGGTAAGGCTGGCTACCAGAGCCTGAACAGCAGGGATCCGGGTGGAGCCGCCGACCAGGACGACCTCGTCCAGACCTTCGAAACTCAGCTTGGCATCTTTGAGCGCCTGCTCCATGGGAGCACGGCAGCGTTCTACCAGGTGCCGGGTGAGCTCGTCGAAACGAGCCCGAGTGAGGGTCATCTCCAGGTGCTTGGGACCGGAGGCGTCCGCGGTGATGAAAGGAAGCGAGATATTGGTCTCGGTTACCGACGACAGCTCGATCTTGGCTTTCTCAGCAGCTTCGGTGAGACGCTGGAGAGCCTGGCGATCTTTTCTGAGGTCGATACCTTCAAGGTTGGTGAACTCGTCGGCTACCCAGCTGACGATACAGTGGTCGAAGTCGTCCCCGCCCAGGTGGGTGTCCCCGGAGGTGGATTTGACCTCGAAAACACCCTCGCCCACTTCCAGGATAGAAACGTCGAAGGTGCCGCCGCCCAGGTCGAATACGAGGATGACTTCGTTCTCTTTCTTGTCCAGACCGTAAGCCAGGGCGGCCGCCGTAGGCTCGTTGATGATCCGGAGTACTTCGAGACCGGCGATGGTGCCGGCGTTCTTCGCCGATTGTCTCTGCGAATCGTTGAAATATGCCGGGACCGTGATTACAGCTGAGGTGACTTTCTCACCCAGATACTTCTCAGCGTCTTCTTTGAGCTTGCGGAGAATCATCGCCGAGATCTCCTCGGGCGAGTAATCCTTGCCCTGGATGGAGACTTTGCAACCGCCGTCGGCTCCTTCCTTGACTCTGTATGAGACGAGCTTCTTCTCGGAATCCACTTCCGAGAAGCGGCGACCCATGAAACGCTTGATGGAATACACCGTGTTCTCGGGGTTCAAGACCGCCTGACGCCTGGCCAGCTGGCCGACGAGCCGCTCACCTGACTTGGTGAATGCGACCACCGACGGGGTGGTCCTGCCGCCCTCGGCATTGGAGATCACCGTCGGCTGACCGCCTTCCATCACCGCGACTACGGAGTTTGTGGTTCCTAAGTCAATGCCTACCGATTTGCCCATATCTTTGAAACTCCTTCTCCCATGAGTAAGGCTGGAGAACCCCCCGCATTATACAGGGGCCAACAGATGGCCTCTGCCTGAGATCAGCATGCCGAATAAATCGATCATGCCCACCGAAACCGCCTGTATTAGTAACTTTATTGAAGGATTTATATTCTACATTCGGCGGATCGATCATATTGTGCCCAGTACGAAGGATTATCGATCAAACATTGGCAAACCCGGGGAATTCTTTTCAGATCCGGACAGTTGCCAGCAGACAGGTCCGGACCGCTTCTGGCAAACGCTCCTGCAAGTCCAACCGGGCAAGCGATTCCAGCTATGAGACAGAGCCCTTGAGAAGTCCGGCGGATTACTTGCCAACTCCCGAAATCTCGAACAGCAGAAATCGAGATTTAATCTCAGCCCGGAGCAAACGACTGATAAGTCTAGCCGGACACTCCCGAGATTCCCTTGCCGAGAGCCGGCGAGGGGAACTCGGGAAGGCTGAGATTTTCCCCGATAGCAAGAGCGCAAACCTCTATAGAAGATTGCTCTTCTTTCGCCAGTCGGATCAGGTCCGAAGGCTGGTAGCGAAAAAAGACCTGATCGATGAGAGGTTGCCAGTGCATAGGAACCAGTCGCCCCGCGCCCAACTCCTGAGCCAGACGGAGAGCCTCGGCGGGGGAAGCGGTAGCATACTTGCCTCCGATAGGCAGACAGGCGGTGTGCACATCCAGACCAGCGAGAGCCCGGGCTATATCCTTATCGTAAGTGGTGGCGCCGGCGTGATAATAGCCGCCGAAGTAATAACCGTTCACCGGCTTGCCCGGCGCCGAGCTGCGTGCGAAAAGAGTCATCAAGGTCTTTCCCAGCCGGTTGACAGGATGATGAGCCGGCACCGCCAGAATCTTGACCTCCCCGTAATAAGTCGATTGACCTTGATCCAGGGGAATGAATGCCTCCGGTGGAATCTTGCGGCGGAATTTTCGGCGCATCCAGGCAACCAGCCTGGCAGGGGCAATGAAATGGCAGCCCCAGCGCTGCCAGAGTTCCGGCGCCATGAGCACACCATGATCGAAATGACCGTGACTGTAGAGCACCAGATGGCCGGACGTGAGCTTGGTCCAATCAACAGGTTCGGTCAGATAGGGGTCTACGTAAATATTGAGGTTCGACACCTCGAACCGGATTGCGCTGTGACCCAGATAGGTTAGACTCACCTTTTATGCTCCGCTAACCAGAACTGGCCGGATGCTTGGAAGATTCGAATCGTAACATCTTTGTCTGCATAAAAAACTTTTCCTAGTAAAATCATAGGTTCGACAACCGCAGTTGGGTGAGATCATGTTGAGAAAACGCACGGTAATTCTGGCATCCCTGTCGCTCCTGGCTTTCTCTGGAAGCGGGCTTTCCAGGCCGGCGGAAGCCAAAAAGAACAAAGCCGTAGAGCTCCTCAAATACTTCAATCCGGTCCCGGACAAGTCTTACACCAACGAGTCCCAGGACCGCGTCATCAAAAAACGCAAGTTCAAGCCTGTCGAGGTTTCCGGAGCGCGGCCGATAGACAATCAAGAGCTCGGCTATTTCGCCATCATCCCCCTGGAGAAGATCGACGACCGGCAGAGCATCGAAGACCTGCTGGCCAGGAAGGAAATCAACGGAATCTCGGTACTGCTTCCCTGGGCATCACTGGAGCCCCGGGAGGGCGAATACGATTTCAAGCGAATCGACGAGCTCCTGGAACTGGTCGGCAAGCAGAAAAAGACAGTGATCCTGCGGATTTCGACCTGCGGTCTGGACAATTCGAAAGAATGCGACACCCCTGAATGGGCCCTGGCCGACGTCAAGACCATGGAGTACACCGCCACCGACGGCAAGAAACACAAAATGCCGATCTTCTGGGACTCCACCTACCTGGCTCGCTGGTCTAACTTCATCCAGGCGCTCGGAGAGAAATACGACGGCAACCAGAGCCTCCACAGCATCGGCATCACCGGAGGTGGCGTACTGGGCTCCACCCGGGTCGTCCCCAATTTCGTCACTTTCGCCGGGGACACGACCTCAGGCGACGCCGAAGACGACGGCGACGATGAAGACCAGAATAAAGATCAAAACAAAGACCAGGACAAAAAAGCCGAAAGCGGCGAATCGAAATCCGACAAATCGGTAGCCGAAGCCGAATCTGCGAAAACGGAAGAAGCCGAGAGCAAAGCGGAAGAGACGGCTGATGCCGAAGAGGACAGCCATGAGGACAGCGCCGGTGTGATCGCCAAACCCAGCCGGAAAAACTACCGCCGGCTGGCCGGCAAGCTCAAGAAAGAATTCGGCATGAGCGAGCGCCAGCTCGTCGAGCACTGGAAATATGTAGCGGACATTTTCCCCAAGGCCTTCACGAAAACCCGCCTGAACTTCGATATCAACGCGCCGATCACCGGCAAGAAAGGCCAGACCGGTCTCGACGAGATATCGGACTATCTGGTCTACCGTTACGGGCAGCGTATCTACCTGACCCGGCAGAACGTTCGCGATGGCAAGCACGGATTCAACGAATACCGCATCCTCCTGAAGTTCCACCCGGACACCCTGACCGGCTACCAGCTCCGTCCCGACTTCAAGATGGATGACCTGGACAAGCTCGTCAAGAATGCCACCCAGGACGGTATCAGTTTCTGCGAATTGCCCATCGAGCTGGTCCAGTCGAACGATGAGGCATTGAAAACAGCCCTTGCCGAGATACGCGGTCACATGGGCTACCAGCTCATCTCCCAGGCGGTCACCATTCCCAAGGAAGTTAAAGTCGGAGAGCCGATCCAGGCTTCCTTCAACTTCGTCAATCTCGGCGCCGCCGGTGCTCTCAATCCGGACAGGCAGCTCGACAAAGACCTGGCAGGCAGCTTCAAGATCCAGGTGGAGCTGCGCAATCAGGACGGCAAACCAGTAGTGCGCTCACTCCACACTCCGGAAGTTCCCACCAACGAATGGAGCGCCGGCGAGCCCATCACCTGGAGCGAAGACCTCAAAATGCCAGAGCTCAAGCCGGGCCGCTACGACCTCTATATGTCCCTGGTGGACACTGACGAGGACAACAAAGTGGCCCGCAAGCTCTCTTTCCTGACCAAAGTCAAGGACGGCGAGCTCGAAGAAAGCGTTGATGCACCCATCGGCTCGGTGGAAGTGCTCAACTAACTTTCAGTGACACGTTGTATGTCGATCTTGACATGTCGATTGCGTGTTTCGCTCCAATGGCGCGAGCGAAGAAGCGATTATTCGGACCCTACTTGATGAATGCCGCGATATCGTCGACTACTTTCGGGTCGACATGACGGGTCGATCCGAAATAGTCGGAGGGCTTGCTCTTGCCCTCCACCGGCATGAATAGATGATCGAGCCCTGGATAGAGCTCGAACCGAAAGCGTGTGTCGGAGCCTTCGAGATCCTTTACCGCGTCCTTCCAGTTTTGAAAATCACCACTGGCGGTGACCTGATAGTCTTTCTCGCCCTGGAGAAATAGTACCGGTCTCTTGATTTTCCTGACCTCTGCAAGAGGGTCGTATTTTTTGAGATCGAGCCAGTAAGAAGGCGGCGCCCCCATTATGGCTGGTGCATCCGCAGTACTCGCGCTCTCGAGACTGTCGATTTTCTCTGCAGCTTTCACGAAGTCGGCTCGTTTCTTCTGCCATTCTCCGGCGTCATCGCCCCCGAGCGCGATAAGATAATCGGCCTGGTCGATCATCATGGTGGTGAGGGGGCGGTTGGAGCCTGCCATGGAAATAAAACCGGCAGCAGTGGTGGTCATCGAGGCCAGACGAGGAATCATCATGCCGCCCAGGCTGTGGCCGAGCACGAAGATTCGCCGGCGATCTATACGGTCTGACTCCGGCCGCGCCGCCAGTACCTCGACGGCGTGAAGGGCGTCATCCACGGTCTCATCATCGACGGTGAATCCGGACTTCATCTGACGAGCCATCTTCTCTTGGTGAGCCAGGGTTCGCTTCTCATAGCGCAGAACGGCAATCCCCCTGCAGGCGAGACCATGGGCGAGATCGCGAAAAGGCTTGCTGGAGCCTATGCTCTCGTCGCGATCGTGGGGACCGGAGCCGTGGACCAGGACCACCGCCGGAAAAGGCCCGCCCTCTTTCGGAACAGATAGCGTCCCTGCCAGCTTGAAGGGCTCGATGCCGATCGTCACTTCCTTCTCCAGGTACATCTCCGGGTGATCATAATCGGCGCGTCTGAAACCCTCTTTATGAGGCTCGATGAAAAATCCGGAGATCCTGCCGTCTTGCAGGCATACCACTTTCAGAACCATGGTGGCACGCTCGAAGACTGCCGGCAGGAAGACGGCGGTGTAGGGTCCAAGCGCCTCCTTCCTGGCAGGCAGGCGATTCTTGTAAGAGCCCAGGCTGCTCTCGATGCTCGACCAGGCCGCCCTCAGAGTCGCCGAAGTCATCTGTGAGGCTGCCCTGGGGTCGATAAGCCCCTCCACATCCTCCAATCGGCCGGCCACCAGAGCGTCGACAAAACGACCGGCACTGGCCAGAACTAAATCATCTTGCTTGCTCACCTGCTTGCCCGCTTGCTTGCCCGCCCTGGTTAACTGCTTGCCCGCCTGCTTGCCCAGATATTGCTCCTCCTCTGCCGCCACATCCAGCGATAGAATCAGGGGCAGAACCACTGACAAGCTCAAAGACCAAACTGCCTTTCTCATATTCTGAATTCTAAAGCAATATTGATGAATTCTCGCTAAAAACCTTTGCCGGTCCAGAAGCTAGAATTGTCCCCTACTCGAGTCGAGGAGCCGCCATGCTCAAATTGAGCGAGATTTTGCGATTGCTGTCCCTGGCTGTCCTGTTCGGCGGCGGCGCAGCCGTGGTATTCGTCGCCATCGTTCTGGTTCGCGCCGCCAGGGAAGCGGGCGTCGAGGTGAGCGAGGCGGCAGCCCGGAACGCCCCTGCTTTCATAGAATTCGCCAGGGTTGCTGCAGTCTGCGCCATGACCCTGCTCCTTTCAGAGGGTCTCGATATGGCGGCAGTCGCCAGAGGTCTGAAGAAAAAGAGCCGCCTGCTCATCACCAGATATGCCACCAGCATACTGGCGGTGGCCGCCACCTTCGTCTTCGCTTTTTTCATCACCCCTCCGATGAAGCGGCTACAGCCCCTGATCAAAACCGACACCAGTGCGCATGAGGAGTTTCGCCATCTGCACGAGATTTCCCGGGGCGTCTTCGGTGCGGTCATACTCTTCGCGATGATCTCACTCGTTCTTCCATGCCTGGAACGCAAACCGGAGTGAGGCAAGAAGAATGAACCAGATAAAGCGAGTAAACAGACATATCCACGAGATGCCTTTCGGTCCAAGGCTGCTTGGCGAAAAGGGGGCGGAATTCCGGCTCTATGCGCCGGAGATCCCGTCGGTCACCCTCCACCTCAATCCTCATCGCCAGGCAGGCGACCGCGAGAGCAGCCTGGTCATGCAGAAAGACGGGGACGGCTGGCACCGGGCCGTCGACGAGCAGTGCCGCCCCGGCACCGATTATTGTTTCGAGCTGCCCGGCGGTCTCCGGGTCCCCGACCCGGCTTCCCGCTACCAGAGCGAGGACGTCCATGGTCCAAGCCGGCTTCTCGATCCCGGCCGCTTTCCCTGGACGGACAGTCATTTCCGGGGGCGCCCCTGGGAGGAGACAGTCATCTACGAGCTTCACACCGGGACTTTCAGCCATGACGGCTCTTTTCAAGGAGTCATGGAACATCTCGATCATCTGGAGTCCCTGGGGATCACCGCCATCGAGCTCATGCCCCTGGCGGATTTTCCCGGACGCTTCAACTGGGGCTATGACGGTGTCCTTCCTTATGCGCCGGACAGCAGCTATGGCACCCCGGACGAGCTCAAGGACCTGATCAATCAAGCCCACATGCGCGACATCATGGTCTTCCTCGATGTCGTCTACAACCATTTCGGCCCCGAAGGCAATTATCTCCATGTCTATGCCAATTCATTTTTCAGCAAGACCCACCAGACACCCTGGGGAAGCGGTATCAATTATGATGGCGAAGGAAGCGAAATCGTCAGGCAATTCGTCGTGCACAATGTGCTCTACTGGCTCGAGGAGTTCCGTTTCGACGGGCTGCGTTTCGACGCTGTCGACACCATCGCCGACGACTCTAAGACCCACATCCTCGAAGAGATCGCCCTGGCCGTCCGCAATGGGCCGGGTAAAGACCGGCACATCCACCTGATCCTTGAAAACGTCTCCAACAACTCCGACCTTCTCCGCAACAACGGCAAACAATCCGGATACACAGCCCAGTGGAGCGACGACATCCACCATTCCTGCCACGTCCTGCTCACCGGCGAGTGCACCGGCTACTACCGGGATTTCGGTCAGGAGATCTCGGGCAGGAGCGCCCTGGAGCACCTGGGACGGTCCCTCTGCGATGGTTTCTCTTTCCAGGGCGAGCACTCCACCTACTGGGGCGACAAGCCCCGGGGCAAAAAGAGCGCCGATCTGCCTCCCACCTCTTTCATCTCCTTCCTGCAGAACCACGACCAGACCGGTAACCGCGCCCTGGGTGACCGGATCGCCACCCTCACAGACGAGGACTCACTGCGAGCAGCCGTGGCGATCATGCTGCTCGCGCCCAGTGTTCCGATGCTCTTCATGGGAGAGGAATGGGGCTCACGCACGCCATTCTGCTGGTTCGCCGACTTCGGCCAGGATCTGGCCGAATCGGTGCGGCAGGGACGGCTCAACGAGTTCGCCCGCTTCGAAGATTTCGAAGACCCGGAGCGCCGCAAGCTCATCCCCGATCCGGTGAGCGAGAAGACCTTCCTCGCCTCCCGCCTGGACTGGGACGATCTACTCGATCCTCACCACAGACAGTGGCTCGAATACTACCGGCAACTCGTCGCCCTCAGGCAAAGCGCGATCGTTCCCGTTCTCAAAGATATCGACAGCGAGCTTGCCAGCTTCGAGATTCTCGAGGAGGGTCCGCTCTTCGTGCGCTGGCCTCTTCGCGGCGGCGGCGAGCTCAGCCTCTTCGCCAACATGACCGATCAGGGGAATCCCAGCCCGATCTTCAGCGAAAGCCAGTTCGACGAGGAATCTATACTCTTCCAGTCACGACCGGGCATCGCCGGCGAGATCGCCCTGGGCACAGTGCCTCCATGGGCGGTGATCTGGCTTCTGAATAATCAGTAGCAATGAGCGCTCCGGGACGCCAGTCGATAATTCTCGCAAGCTCTCTGGCCATCCTGACTCTACTGTCCGTAGCCGGGACCCTGAGCGAGATTCTGGCCATGCCGGTGACCCCGACATCCGATTATTTCTCCTGGATTTGCAGTGTGAGCCGATTACTGCAGGGGCATCCGGACGCTCTCTTTTTCATGGCAGGCACCTACCATCCTTTTATCCCCCTTGTCCCAGTCGTCACTTTCGCAGCCAATGCCCTGCTCTTCTCCTGGAGCCCGGTGGTCGATCTTCTTTTCGGGTGCTTCCTGGCTCTGGTTAAGATTGCCGTGCTGTCAGCCTGTTTTTTCGAGAAAGAGCAGCCCCGGCGCTGCCTGACGCTCTTTCTCGTCCTCCTGAGCCTGCAGTTTTCCGCCACCCATTTCGCGGTCCTCGGCTGGGGAGTCAATACCATTTGCTGGCAGTGGACTACTCTGGGCTTCGCTCTTGGCCTTCTGGGAGTGATAAGACCGAGAAGCGATCTCGCCGGCGCCGCGCTGATGGTGGCAGGCGGCGTGGTGGCATCCTATTCTCTGGCCAACATACTTCCATGCTGGCTGGCGCTTCTTGCCGCTCTGCTATTGCTTCGCAGAAAGGCAGCCCTCTGGTGGCCGGCCTGGGTTGCCGGTATAAGCATCTCGCTGGGCCAGTATCTCCTGCTTCCCGCTTTCAAGAGACCCGACGTCATACCCTTTTCCGCAGAGCGAATCGAATTCTTCTTGAGGCTTCTCGGACAGCAGATGTGCAACTATTGCGAAGGCACTCGAACCCTGCAAACAGCCGCAATGCTCTTCGGTATCACGGCTCTGGCAGCGCTTATCGTGATTCTCGCCCTGAACATACGCCCCCTGGTGCGAAGAGAAGCGGATCCCGGTCTTGCTGCGGGCATGGCAATGGCGGGCTATGCGCTGGCAAGCGCCGTCCTGATCACTCTGGTACGCGACACCGCTGCCCCCTGGTATGTCGAGACCACCTGCTTACTATGGATTGCCCTTGTCTGTATCCTGGCCCGCCCGTGCTCGAGCATCAAAAAACCTCTGGCGATAGTCCTCTCGCTATGGCTGGCAGGCGCTTTCCTTTTTCAGATGCGAGCTTTCAAGACGAACGACTGGTTCGCCTGCAGCCGCTCGCCGGCCGCTGCCGCCACCCTCGAGCATTTCGACACAGCTCCCACAGCCAGCATCGAGTATCTCGGCGCTCACGGACACGGCTATGCAAGCTTCACAGATGGTGCCTCCCGCCTCCAGGAAATGGGTTTTATGAGCTTCCGCCGCGCCCCGCACCGGCGCCTCGTCACTCTGCAGGGAGAATTTTTCCTGCCTTCAGTGAGAACCGCCGGCGGCGACCCGGAAAGGCTCTCGAATATCGCATGGATCGACGAAAAGGGCGACAGGAAGCCTCTTTCCTCCAGCAAGTATCTGAACTTGAGGCTTCCGGGGGGCTGCTCGGTAACATGGGGTCTGAAGATTCCCGAGCGAGCATCCGGCGCTCGAATAATTGCCGGGTACAAAGGAAGCAAGCCCTCCATAAAAATAACCGGAGAGAACCAGGGCGGGTCCGCTGCCCTCTCGTTCTCAGCGCCTGGTCACGACACTCTCCAGGCGCCTTTGAGCAAAGGCTCTCTGTCAATCGAGATAAGAGCGGACAGCGGCGACACAGTGCTCTTGAGCCCCCGGGCGATTCTCGAGGCATCACCACCACCGGTACCAATCCTGCCTCCGCGCCCGGCCAATACCGATCTATCTCCGGACTTCCCCGGCTCGCTCCGGCACCCTGACGATCTGGTCCTGCCGCCCTTTCACGACCCCGCCTGGGTAAACAGCGGCATGACCCTGAATCAGGGAGCCGGCGGGACATCCTCCACTGTGACCATAGAAGGCAGTCCGCAGTTTTATCTCAAGACCCCTCTCGATGTGGATATCTCCGGCTATCAGTACATCGTCTTCGCGATGAGGCAGGACCTAAACGCTCAGAGCTCTGCTTCCCCGGCCACCGCCGTGCAGCTTGTTCTGAACGGCACCATCATAAAATCGATTCTGGTGCCTCTGCTTCCCGACGGCAAGAGCCACAGCTACAGCATCGATCTGGACGTCCTGGACTGGCCGCAGGGAGCTCCTCAGAAGCTCAGGCTGTCCAATATCATCTTCTTGCCGGCCTACTCCAGCCCTGTTCCGGGCAAAATCATCGAGGCAGGCGCCGTGAGGCTTCTCAGGGGCAACCGCCGTATCGATCGCGAAAGCACTGTGCAGAAGACTGTCGAGAACACTCTCAAGAGCGAGCCTGGAGGCGCTCCAGAGACTCGATCAGATCCCGCCCCTCGACCCTGAGGGTCATGTCCCGATAATAGAGACCGGTGCCCACCATGCCCACGGCCACCGAGACGATGCTGGTAACGGTGGTCTCCGCCACTTCCAGAGCCCGGATATAGAGGGGGAACTCCACCGCCCCGGTGGAGCTGCTGGCGCCGCTGGTGTACACATGAAAGATGGCAAGCAATACCACCGGCAGGAAGACTCCGAGATTGACGCAGAGAATCGAAGCGAAGAGCAGGCTGACGAAAGATGCTCCCCGCCATTTATAGCGAAGGGCCAGATAGACGCCCCGTCTCAGGGCCTCGCCCACCTTGAGGGCTTCGCAGGCGATTACCAGAAAGCAGAGACCGGTGAGAAGAACCGCAAACGAGCCAACGACAACCAGGGCGAGCCCTTCGATGAAAGCCATGACGATGCTTGCCACCAGACCGGCGGCGCCGAACTGCCCCACAAAGACCGTGGCTACGAACATCGCGCCGAAAACTATGCCTACCAGGAAGGGAGCCAGGAAGCTTATGGAATAGACGATCATCACCGCCCACTGGCGGCGCCGGGCATAAGCCAGCCCCTCGTCGTAGCTGGGCGAGACCGCCAGGATATTGCGGAGAAGAGCCACCGAGCGCAAAGCGATTTCCCACTGGCAGAGAATCACCACCACCACGCAGGCGAACATCACCAGCATATGGATGACGAACCAGTCCACCGCCAGGGAGCGCCCGTTGATCCAGTGGACCAGGGTCCAGTTGGTGCCGTACATACATAAGCTTGAAAAGAGAGAAGGCCAGAACAGCCTCGCAACGAACTGTTTCCAGTCGGCGCGAAAGAGCCGAAAAGCAAGACCGACGAGGTCTCCGAGGGAAGCTGGCTTTTCCGGCAGGGCGTCGGACATGGATTTGTTCCGGCATATCTATAGTACGGCAAGTATAATATCTATTTCCATCCGCAGACCCGGTATGCTCAGAACAAGCAAGCGCAGCTATCTCGACCCGATCCACCAGGACATCGTCCTGGACCGCAACGATCCAGCCGAGCGCTTGATAATCGACCTCATAGACACCGACGAGTTCCAGCGCCTGAGACGCATTCAGCAGCTGGGTATTTCCCACTTCACTTTCCAGGGCGCCGAAGGCTCCCGCTTCACGCACTCGGTGGGGGTCATGCATGTGGCTTCCATGCTGGTGGATAATCTCGCCGAAAAGCATCCCGGTCTCCTGGTCCACCGGCCCCTGATCCTGGCCTCCGCCCTTCTCCACGACATCGGTCACGGTCCTTTCTCCCATGTCACCGAGAAGATTCTCTGCTACGACCATGAGGACTGGTCCTGCCGCATTATTTCCGGGGACACGAAAGTAAGAGCGGTGCTCGATTCTTTCGAGGAGGATCCGGACCTGGCCGAAAAAATCGTCGCTGTCCTGAAAAAGACTTTCCATCCAAAATATGTCTCGCACATGGTCTCGAGCCAGCTGGATTGCGACCGTTTCGACTATCTGCTTCGGGACAGCTATATGACCGGCACCAAATATGGTTTGTTCGCTTTACAAAGGATCCTGCGATCCATGGAGCTGGATGAAGAGAACGAGCGCATCATCGTAGCCGGCGAAAAAGGCCAGATAGCCGTGGAAGACTATCTCTTCGCCCGCTATTCTATGTACGCTCAGGTCTATTACCACCGCAAAAACCTCGCGGCGAGACTACTTCTCACCAAGCTTCTCAATCGAGCCAGACACCGGATGAATGAAAAGAGCAAGCGCACCCCGGTCTTCACCGACGAGGTAACAGGCAAATGGCTCTCCGGCGCCGATCTGGAAGTCTCGGACTATCTCCAGCTCGACGACGTTCATCTCAACTATCACATCAAGCGCTGGATGGCCGATCCGGACCCGATCTTGAGCGACCTCGCCCGCCGCTTCGTCAACCGCCGTCTCTTCAAAGCAATCAGGATCAACTCCCGGGAGAAGCGCATCCAGAGGGATATCGAAGGCGAGGCCAGGCGACTCACCAAGGCAGCCGGTCTCGATCCGGACTACTATGTGGGTATTGAGTCTACAGGCTTCCGGCCCTATGACTATTATCGCCCGGATGCCGCCTCGCCCCAGACCAATATCATCGTCCAGACCGAGGACGGCGAAGTCAGGGAGCTCTCCAGGATCTCTCTGGCCGTCGAGGCCCTGGTCAAAGGCGATTATGAGAGCAACTGGCTCGTCTACCCGGACGAGATCTCGGATCAGATCGCGGCAATCATCGAAGAAGTCAAAGAGGAAGGAAAAAGATGTTCGACACACTGACTGACAAGCTTCACTCGGCGTTCAAAGGTCTCACCGGAGACTCCAAGATCACCGCCGAGAATATCGAGGATGCCATCAGGGAAGTGCGCAAGTCGCTTCTCGAAGCCGACGTCAGTTTGAAAGTAGTGAAAATCTTCATCAGCCGGGTGCGGCAGAAAGCTCTGGGAGCAGAGGTTCTCGAGTCGGTGACCCCGGCCCAGCAGTTCGTCAAGATCGTGCATGACGAGCTCGTCACCATACTCGGTGGCGAAAACAGCCCCCTTGTCTTAGAAGGGGAGCCGCCGGTCATCATGCTCCTCGGTCTCCAGGGATCAGGCAAGACCACAGCCTGCGCCAAGCTCGCCAACAAGCTCAAGCAGGAAGGGCACAAGCCCCTCATGGTCGCCTGCGACGTGCAGCGTCCCGCCGCCATCGCCCAGCTCCAGACACTCGGTCGGCAGATAGACGTGCCGGTCTTCACCATCCCCGACTCCCAGGACGTGCAGGACATAGCCGACAAAGCCCTGGACGAGGCCAGGCACTCGGGCTACTCGCCGGTCATCCTCGATACCGCAGGACGCCTGCAAGTAGACACCGTGCTCATGGCCGAGCTCATGATCCTGGATCGCGCTCTCGAGCCGAAAGAAAAGCTCCTGGTCATCGACTCCATGACCGGTCAGGAAGCCGTCAATGTCGCCGAGACCTTTAACACCCAGCTCGATGTCACCGGTCTCCTGCTCTCGAAGGTCGACGGCGATGCTCGTGGCGGCGCCGCCCTCTCGGTGAGAGAGTCGGTAGGCAGACCGGTCAAGTTCATCTCCACCGGCGAGAAGCTCGACAACCTCGAGACTTTCTACCCGGACCGGATGGCCTCGCGCATCCTCGACATGGGCGACATCCTCACCCTGGTGGAGAAAGCCCAGACGGCCATCGACGAGAAGGAAGCCGAGCGCATGGCCCGCAACATGCTCGAAGGGGACTTCACCCTCGAGATGTTCGTGCAGATGCAAAACATGATGAAAAAGATGGGACCGATAGGCGACGTCATGAAGATGACCGGTCTCGGCGGTATGTTCGGTCTCTCTTCCGAGCAGCAGAAGATGGTCGCCCAGGAAGGCGAAGTCAAAATGAAGCTCTATGAGGTGGCCATCAACTCCATGACCAGGGAAGAGCGCCTCAAGCCCGACATCATCGATTTTTCCCGCCGGCGACGGATAGCCAGGGGTTGCGGATTAAAAGAAAATCAAATCGGACAGATGTTAAACGAGTTTCAGCAAATGCGTTCCATGTTCTCTTATCTGAAGCCCATGCTCAAGATGGGAATGGGCGGGGGCATGCCGGGTATGGGCGGGATGCCGGGTATGGGCGGAATGCCCGATATGCGCAATATGCCCCCGATGCCGCCGGGTTTCCCGGGCATGGGCGGCATGCCGGGCATGGGCGGAATGCCCCGCAGCGCCTCGGGCAAGACCAGCAGCTTCAAGAAGGGCGGCCGGACACGTCTGAGAAAGAAGAAAAAACACTGACGAATATAAAGCAACGTGAAAGGGCGCCGGACCGGGCAGCATTGATCCAGCCGAGATCCTGCTAGAATATCCCTTCGCATTACTTCTAGAAACCCATGAGGGAGCTAAAGTGGTTAAGATAAGGCTTAAGCGCGTCGGCGCTAAAAAAGCCCCGCACTACCGAATCGTCGCTGTTGACAGTCGCGCACGGCGCGATGGCAAGCCGATCGAAGAAGTCGGCTTTTACAATCCTCGTTCTAAAGAGCTCAAACTCAACACAGAAGCAGTTGAAAGATGGATCAAAAACGGCGCCCAACCAAGCGATACGGTAACCGGCCTTATAAGAAAGGCCCAGGGAGCGGCGGCCGAGGGCGCTACTCCCAAAAACTAATCGACTCCACCGCGGCAGAAGACCTGGCGGAGTACATTCTCAAGGTTCTCGCTCGAGAGCCCGAGTCGTTGCAGTTCGAGCGCAAGAGCTTCGGTCCCCGCCGCTGCCGCCTGTCAGTCAAATGCGATCCGGCGGTCACCGGACGTCTTATCGGCAAGGATGGCAGGACCATCTCGGCCCTGAGATCGCTGATCAAAGCCGCCTCTGGACGCTGCGGCAAGCGTGTGGACATCGTAATCAGTTAGTGAACGATAGAAACAAGGACCGAGACCTCATCAAGGCTCTGACCGAAGCCGGCGCAATCTCAAGAGCGCAGGCCGATCTGGTTTGCCAGGATCACGAGATGACCGGTATGCCCCTGGAAGATATTCTCATAGCCCGGGGCTGGGTTGACGAGACTGCCCTCAAAAAGCACGCCCCCTGGCTCTTCGAAAGCGCAGGCGAGGACGGAGCCGTGGCTCGGTCTTACCAGGACAACCTCAAACGCTACCGGGCAATCATGGCAGAGATCCTCGGTGAATCCTCGGAATAGGAGATGAGCATAACTGTCATGCGGATACGTCTGGCGACCATCGAGGACGCAGCCCGAATACTTGCCATCTACGCGCCCTATTGCACCGATTCTTCAGTCTCTTTCGAATATCAGCCACCCGCTCTGGAAGAGATGAGAAAACGGGTGACTGCTTATGAAAAGCATCCATTTCTGGTCTCCACCGAAGCGATCGATTCGAAAGAGGTCGTCACCGGCTACGCCTACGCATCGCCTCATCGCCTGAGAGACGCTTACATGTGGTCGGTGGAGACCTCGGTCTATATCGATGCTGCCCACAAGCGCACCGGCCTGGGACGAGCTCTTTACGAGCGCCTCCTGGCTATCGTCAGAAGACAGGGATATTGCAACGCCTATGCCGGTATCACCCTGCCCAATCCCGCCTCCGTCGCTTTTCACGAGGCCATGGGCTTCCGCCACCTCGGCATTTTCGAGAAAGTCGGCTTCAAGCATGGAGCCTGGCACGATGTCGGCTGGTGGCAGCTCTGCCTGGCAACGCCGGAGCAGCCCGGCGAAATCCTCTCGATAGAGAAAGCAATTGAATAGAGAAAGCGATGGAATAGAGAAAGCAATCGGGCCGGGTACATAGGGCTTTATGCGTCTGGATTGTCTCAGAATTCGATCTCGATTCTTCCGCCTGGCAGTCCTTGCCGCCTGCGGCACTTTCCTGCCACCGGTATTTGCCCTGGATGGCTCCTACTCACAGGATTACCAGGCCGGCGAGGCTTATTTCAAGCAGGGCAGGTACGGCTCGGCAGCCCTGGAGTTTCTGCGGGTGGTCGCCCGGGATCCCCGCAATAGCGATGCCCTGTACTATGCCGCCCTTTCCTTTCAGCAGGCCGGCAACAGGAGCCGCGCCGGCACGCTCTACCGCCTTCTGCTCGAGCGCTTCCCGAGCTCCCGGGGAGCCGAATATGCCCGCCGGGCCCTGGCCATGCCGGGGATGGCAGCCGGAAGCCCCGCCTCCGCGAGCCGGCCAGAGAGCCCCGACGCCGGAAAGACGCTCATTTCAGGCTCCGGGGACAGCATTCCCGACCAGGACTCGGTGCCTTTCCGCCGGGGGCCCGACGGTCATCTCTATGTCGACTGCCAGGTGAATGGACGCTCCATGCCCATGGTCTTCGACACCGGAGCCGAGGTCTGCACCATGGGCATCAATCAGCTCGCCACTCTCGGCCTGAGCATCCCGGCAGGAGCCCGAAAGGAACGTCTTTCCGGCGTCGGCGGGGAAGTCGGCGCTTACAGCATACCCACCAGGATAAGCCTGGGCAATATGAGCCGCACCGTCAACGTCCTCTTCATGGAGAAAAGCAATTTCGCCCTTCTCGGCCAGACCTTTTTCAAAGACCTCCAGTATCGGGTCGACAATAGCTCGGGCCGGATCAATTTCAGCAAACCAGGCGCCACCAGCGAATACATACCGAATGACACCATCGATATTCCATTTAAGCGCAGCGGCAACAACCTCGTGGTAACGGCAAAAGTCAATGGAGCGCCTGTGCCTCTCTTTTTCGATACCGGAGCCCAGGGAACGCTTTTCAACAGCCGCGCTCTGAGCGCCTCGGGAGGACAGGGCTTCAGGCTCATCGGCTATGGCACCGCATCCGGTGTGGGAGGCTCGCACCAGGTGCAGGTCTATCAGGTCGATTCCATCGAGCTCGGCCCGATCAGGCAGTCCGGCATGCGAGTTACCGTGGACAACGCCCTGCCGGTGCCATACGGGCTATTGGGTCAGGATTTCTTCGGACACCGGCAATTTATCATCGATGAGAAGAGCGATATGATCAGATTCATGCGCTGACCGGACAATCGATCTAGAATCAATCAGGTGAGGAGGTGCAGTCCTTTGCAAAGTCAACTCAAAAAACTAGCTCCGGGTCTACTGGCCATGATCTCCTTCTTCCCCTCCCTCCCGGCGGCAGCCCAGGACTATGCCTCAGGAGTGAGCCTCTTCAGGAAGCAGGACTATCAGAAGGCGGCTCTCGAATTCGTCCGGGTGATGCGCAAAGATCCCAACAACAGCAATGCCATGTATTATGCTGCTGCCTCCTACCAGCGCCTGGGGAACAACGGCCAGGCGGAGCGCTACTACAAAGAGCTCATCCAGAAATTCCCGGGCTCCGCAGGCGCCGCTTATGCCCGCAAAGCCCTGGCATCGATGCAGGGAGGCGGCGCTCAGAAAAGCGGCGGAGGCAGCCAGCAGGTCCAGCAGGCCCTGCAAAAATTGCAGCAGTACGGGCAGACGCGCTCCGCCCAGCCCAGGCATAGAATGGCTCCGGGAGACTATATCCCGGATCATGAAAAGGTCTATTTCGAGCTCGACGAGAAAAAGCATCCCCGGGTCAAATGCCTGGTGAACGGCCGTCCGGTCAGCATGCTCTTCGACACCGGCGCCGAGATGTGCGCCGTGGACCAGGATACGGCTCGCTCCATCGGGCTGAGCATTCCAAAAGACGCGCCCACCACCCAGATAACCGGCTCGGTGGGAGTCGAGAATGCCAGGGTGGTCAACACCCAGATCGAGCTGGGCAAGATCAAGCGAACAGTACCGCTTATGGTGCTTGAGAAGTCCAGGCACCAGGTGCTCGGGATGTCCTTCTACGGCGATCTGCAGTACCGGATCGACAATTCTCTGCACGCCATCAGTTTCGCCAAGGACGCCTCCAGCATGGGCGACTACAACACCGAGGACATTCCTTTCACCAGACGCGGCAAAGACATAATCGTGGAGGTGAAAGTGAACGGCAAAGCCTTCCCCATGTGCTTCGACACCGGAGCCCAGGGGACCATCTTTCCCGGCGCCGCTCTTGCCGGCGGAGGGGCCGGCTGGGAGCTGGTGGGCCAGAACACCGCCTCCGGTATCGGCGGTCAGGGAGGTGTCAAAGGAGTGTACAGAGTCAATACGGTAGAGCTTGGCCGGGTCAGGAAAACCAATATGGAGGTCGTGGTGGATCCCAATTTCACGCACCCCTATGGTCTTCTCGGTCAGGACTTCTACGGGGACAAGACCTATACCATCGACCAGGCGAACAATCGCATTAGAATGCGCCGCTAGCTTCGCCCGTCATTTGCCGGGGATAAGGGCTAAAGCACAGTATCATCGTCGCTGGCATACCTGTTCGTTCAAAGCAGGTAGATGAAAATGCCCATCGGCAGGCACACTGAAGCTAGAGTCCCCGCCAATGTCCAGTTCCTCCCAAGCTGCCATAAGAGACCCCAGTATCTCCATTCCCAGACCAAAAATGCGTTTGCGCCATAAAAAACGGCGAAAAATACGTCAGAAACGCCTAGAAATGACACTTTCAGGTCGTTGATGCTATAAAAACTCACCGGCTCTGTTTGCGTTCCGCTCTCATTTTCTCCATCCATACTCTTTCTCCATAAGAATTGAATGGCGACTAATGTGCCCCCTTCTGGCCGTAAGACTTCTCTTCCCTGAGATACCTGATCTTCTTGCGAACATAGTCGCTGTAGATGGCCGTCAATTTCAATCCCAGTGCACCATCCAGGATACCACCACGGAGGATATACCTGGACCAGAAGGTCCAGAGAGGATGCACCATTTCGTTGAGGCGGCTGCAATGCCATCCGAATTTGCTGTTCCGGGCGAACTCCCGGGCCGAGAGCCGGGCGTACTTCTCCATGGCTCTGGCGAAACCGTCGACATCGCTATATGCATAATGGAGCATGGGGTTTTTCAGAGTACGCACCGGACCGTCCATCTTGATCGCCTCGTGCACCAGGCGGTCGTTGAAGCTGCCCGAACCTTTCTTGATCAGGCGAAGCTGGGCGTCGGGATAGAAACCCCCGTGCCGCACCGGGCTGTCACCGATATAGAGAACTCGGGGTATTTTATAGCCGTCGCATTCGGAGGCCTTGCCGGAGTCGAATAGAGCCCTGATCTCGCAGACCAGCTCCGGGGTCAACACCTCGTCGGCATCCAGGCTCAGGAGCCAGTCCCCCCGGGCGAGCCCGAGGGCGAAGTTCTTCTGAGCGGCATAGCCGAGCCACTCTTGATGGTGGCACTGCGCTCCGAATGATTCGGCAATCTCGACGGTCCTGTCGCTTGATCCCGAATCCACGAGGACGATCTCGTCGGCGAGCTCGCGCACGGCCTCGAGAACCCTGCCAATGGTCCGCTCTTCATCCTGGGCGACTATTACTACTGAAAGCGACATCGCTCAACGCTGGAATTTAATGACGTTATGGACGTTATCGATGGCATAGCGCCATTCCCCGAAAAATTCCTGACCCATGAGCGGATGCGGAATATTACCCTGATCGAGAACACTGATTCCAAAATTTCTCTTCTCTATCGGCCCCATTTTTATTCGAGATACGTTGAAATGATAGGACTTCACGGTCCCGGCGATTCCTGTTGAGAAACCTTCTTCGGCACCGTCGGGGATACTGAGCCCGACCTGCTGGATATGCTTGCGATCCAGTACGACTCCATGAGCGCCGGTATCGAAGAACATCGGAATCGGTTTGCCGTTTATCTCGACCTGCACGACCATCTCTTTGCCCTCCCGGTGGAAAGGCACCTCATAACGATTGGCCTGCTTGTCATAAATGGACCCCGTGCTGGACCTGCCGCCGATCAGATCGTTGCGGACGAATCGTATCGTCCCCCTGGTACCGCTTTGCGCTGCCTCAATAGAATAGCGGAAGTCTCTGAAGAAAGTCTGCCCGAGAAGAGGCGCCCCACTCATTCGCTCCTGGACACCAATCGGAAAATTCTTGCGCTCGATCTGTCCGACCTTGACGCTGACATTCGTGGACCAGACGTCTACCGGCTCTCCTCCCACGCCCATGGCCTTGCCGATTGGCTCTCCCTTGGGAAGTGGAATTCCAAGCTGCTGGAGATGATTCTTGCCGAAAGAGCAGTTCTCCGCTCCGGTATCGAACATGATCTCGATAGGACGATTGTTCACATATGCCGTCACATAAAGGTGCCCGCTATCCGGCTTGCGGTAGAAATCGACCCGGGACTCCGCAGGCAGAGAGGACAGATCACCCGGGCTCGAATGAGTGTTGACTATACCCACTGGTTGAGTCGACGAGGATCTCTGCGGCCGGGCATTACGCCCAGGCGACCTGGTAGCTGCGTCCACCACAGACTGCAGATAAGCAGGATCGATCTTTCCCAGAGCCCTGGCAGCAAGCTGTGCGGGCTCGGAGCTGGGACCGAGCTGAATCGCGTAAGCGTAGAGCTTCTTGGCGGAAGCCCTGTCCCCCGCCTGGTCATAACTGGCCCCCAGGAAATAATAGAGGCCAGGCTCTCTGGGATTGCTCTTCAGGGCACGGTTGAAAGCCTTGATCGCCTGCACGTATTTCTGCTGTTTGAACAGCTTCACCCCCAGCTCGGTATCGGGATCGGCGGACCGGGCGGGCAGGGAAGCAAACAGGAGCAGGATCAGGACGGCTGAGGACAGAAACGCTGAAGATACGAGGATGCCGCTCTTTTTGACCACAGAACAAACCTCCTCTATTCAGTATGCCTCACGCCCCCACCTCTGAAGCAATGATGTTTTTCTGGATCTCCGAGGTCCCTTCGCAGATTTCCATCACTTTGGCGTCTCTGTATAGCTTTTCCACAGGCTCGTCGGCGCTGATGCCAAGCGAACCGAAGATCTGCACAGCCTCGCTGCTGTGGACCCGGGCGGTCCGGGCGGCATAGAACTTGCACATGGCGGCGTGGCGGGGAAATTCCTCCGGAGCCTCATCCTTGCTCCAGGCGGCCCTGAGGGTGAGCAGCCTGGCTGCCGAGGACTCCGCCGATAGATCCGCGAGCTTCCATTGAATGGCTTGCAGGCGCCCGATGGCAGAGCCGAATTGCTCCCGGCTGTTGGCCCGGCCGACGCTCAATTTTACGGCAGCTTCGAGCAGCCCCACCGCAGAGGCCGCCACCAGGGTCTTGGAGATGTTATGGGCGAACTCGATCATCGAGGCGGTTTTGTCGTCGAGGTCCGCGGCAGTTTCCAGATCCCCCGGCTTCGGAAAGCCGAGGATACTCGATTCGCCGAGCTCGAGGGCAGCAAAATCGATGTCGCAGGTGCGGGCGCTGCGCAATCCGAGCTTGTCGCGATGCGCTCCATGCTTGATCGCCTTGCTGCTTTCAGCCAGATCCACCAGGCAAAAAACCAGCTTCTCCTTGAATTTTCCCGAGACCACCGCCAGCTGGGCAAGATCGCCATTGACCACCCAGCTCTTGCGACCGCTCAAAACTACTTTGTCACCATCGACTTCAAGCTTGCTGGTCTGGGACCGGTAGTCGGAGCCGGCGTTCTCCTCGGCGATCGCCACGGCGCCAATCACCTCTCCCCGCGCAAGAAGCGGGAGGTAGCGAGACTTCTGGGTCTCGGTGCCGTACTTGTCGATCAGCTCGAGAGCTGCCGTATGAGCCGAGAAAGTAAGAGCCAACCCGGGGTCGACTTCGCCGAGGGCTTCCGCGAAAAGAGCCAGATCGACGAACTTGCCGCCCTTGCCGCCGTATTCGGTCGAGCAGCCGATGCCAAGAAAGCCTTTACTGCCCAGGGTGCCGAGGAGCTCTTTCAAAGCGGACAGACCGGCGGGGCTGGCCGCCTGCTTCTCCAGCTCCGGCGCTACCGGCCTGACGTGCTCATTCACGAAGGCACGATAGTTTTCAAGTAAGGACTCTTGCTCTGCGTTCAAAAAGGTGTTCACGACCGCCTCCCGGCTTGCGGAGAAAAGAGTACATTTTATCAATTTTGGAGTCGGCAAAAGGTTGTAAGGCCGGTGTTTTTGCTAAGCTTTTAGAATTCTCCGGGAGCCTCCCATGTCCTTAATGCTTAAACTAGTGCGCAAATTGAAAGGCGCCTTCTCCGAAAAGCCCGAAGTCGTAGCCGATGATTTCGAGTTCGAGCACTTTCTCGTCTATCACGGACTGATTGGCACCAGCCCTCCGGATTCCCGGAACTTCAAAGATGTGCGAGCAGACATAAAGCTGGCAGCCTCCAACCATTCTCCCTCGCAGATGGCGATCGCCCTGAAAGTGCCGCCGCTCTTCTGGGAAGACAAGCTCAAATCGATCTTTCTCGAGCTCGAGGGCGAGCTTGGAAAAGAAGGACTCACCGCGCTTCTCGCTCCGAAACCGGCTGACGGAGACAGGCAAGCCGAATCGATGCCGCTCTTCCACCCGGACTGGCGCGTCCGGGCGAATGCCGCCGTAATGCTTGCCGGTTTCAATTGTGCCGGGGCCATCGATGAATTGACAGCCTCGCTTGACGATACCGCCAGCAATACCATGCTCTCTTTCCCTCACCAGGCGTTCGCCCTCGGCAAGCTCGCCGGCGAAAGCGAGCAATGCCGGGAGAAAGCACGAGAGGCACTGGAGAAGTACCTGTTCGATTCCAATTCCTGGGTGAGGGTCGACGCCGCCGGCGCTCTGGCGGAAATCTGTCCGGAAGAGCCCGGAGAGACGCTCCTCGATGCGATTCTCGCGCCGCATACTCTCGCCGACTACACGGCAGTCGCCGTCGGCAGGCGGGTAAGAGCATGCAGGCTTCTCGAGGGCGGCGAAAAGGAGCAGGCTGCCGGCTGTGCCATCATATTCGGGGTCATCCATGCGGCCTCGGCGACTTTCCCGAACGAGATCGTTTTCGAGACCGGTGTAGGGGAATGCCTGCCCTCTCTGGTACGGCTTTTGAAAGAGAGACAGGACCCGATAAGAATCCGGGCCGCCCTCGCCCTCAAAGAATGGATCGAGAGCGGGGACAATCGAGAGTATCTCGATCATGATCCTGCCGAAGAGCTCGTCTACCTGGCCGATCTTGCCGAAAGCAACGAGCTCTCCGCCCTCATAGGCGAAGAGCTCGCCGGAGTCGAGAGCGTGGACGGATACCTTAGCCAGAACATGATCCGCAGCGCCATCGTGCTTGCCGGCAGACTGAAAGACGCAGGCTCGGCATCCCGGCTGACGGCCATGCTGGAGCCGGATCACGGACTCCTGGGCGAAGCCCTGGACGCCCTGGCCCAGATCGAGCATCCGGAAGCGTCGAGCCGGCTTTTGAAGCTGGCTGCGCACCTTGCCGACCCGGAAGAGCGGGCCTCCAGGGAGCCCAGCAAGCATCCCGTGCAGGAGCATGACCGGGACAGACAGAAAAGCAGGCTCTACTGGCAGACCTTGCGGACCATGGGAATGGCTCCCACAAGAGAGGTCCAGAAGTTTCTCCTGACCGCCTCCCGGGACTACTCAGCCGACAAGAGACAGGAGGCTCTCAGGTCCCTGGTCAAAGTAAGCGAGGTCCTGGACAGCCGCAACGGCAAGAGCCCCGATGACCGGATTCTGGATCGGATTGAAGAAAGCCTCAACGACAAGGCCCCGGAGATCAGGATCGAAGCCCTGAAAGGGCTGGCAAGCCTGGGCAGCATGAGAGATCCGGGGAAGATCTTGAAACTCGCCGATGCCAAAGAGGTTTCGGTGTCCAGACAGGCTCTCGAAACATTATCAGAACTTGCAAAGAAAGGTCACAAGAAACAAGTTGTCCAGGCAGTGGAGCAGAGACTGGCGGGCAGACTCGATGCTTATCAGAAAGAGAGATTAAACGGGCTGATTGCCAAGATCTCTATGATAATCTAGGAGTGTTGGATTACACCCGTCTAATCTAGGAGTCGGCGGTGACCTCCGAAGAAGACCAGGTCGATAAGTCGAAAGAGAAGGACAGCGAGAGTTCTTCGTCCGGCGCTGAAAGCGCTGTATCCGGCGCCGCAAGCGCTGCGCCCGATACTGAACCGGATTCTGAACCGGAATCTGAACCGGAATCCAAGCCGGAATCCGATGAGAAATCCGGAGACTCTATCGAAGAATACAAAGACAGCCCGGAAGAAATTGAAGACAGGAACGACACCAGGGGTGACACCACCGGTAATGCCGACGCCAGAAGTCACGCCAACAGGCTTCTCGATACCATCCTTGATGAGCCTGCTCCTCAAGCTTCGCGCCAATTCCGCCACCATATGGCTTACGATCTCCTGCTCGCCCTGGGGCTGCTCGTGGCGGTGGGGGGCTTCACCACCGGGATGATGAAGATATACATCACCCACATGGCCAAACAGAGCATCACCCAGGGCAATTACAAAGCGGCGATCAATATACTCAAACGCAATCCCGTACCGGAGTTCTTCTCCGGCTCCGGTACCGCCGACGACGCTCCGCAAGAGCTGCTCAACCGGGCTCTCTACCTGGACGCCATGGACAAGCTTGACAACGACAAGAACGACCAGTCCGCACTCAAACAGCTGGAGCAGATCACTCCCGGCTCTCAGTATTTCAACGTCGCCCAGGAGATTCTCAAGGCTCGCACGCCGGCTTCCAGCCTCCAGCTCGAAGGCGGCGCCTCCCAGTACACCAGGCACCAGGAAAGCGTCCAGGCGCCTGACAATAGTGCGCTTTTCAAAGAAACAAACAGCGGATCTACCCCGGATAAGGCCGTGGATCAGGCTGTCGAAGAGAATCCGGCCAACAACTGATCGTCCCGACTCAGCCTCTCAAATCATAAGTTGCGATTCATGAACGCATGAGCGTTTATCATGCAGACTTTGGCTCGAAGCGATAAACTCACTGTTTCGCAAGAACAAGATATATACAACGGAATCACATACAACCGGAGAATCAATATGCTCAAAAGAAGTCTCTGCCTCAATGCGATCCTGGCATCGGCCCTTGTCGCGTCCATGCTTGCCGGTTGCGGAACCGGCTCGGGCGGAAGCGAGAGCCCAGTGGTGACGCCCCAGGGAACCATGGAGCTGGAAAGACTGAAAGTGGGCATCCCCGAGCAGACCCTCGAAAAAGCAGTGATCACCTTCGAGCTCGACGAGAACCCGCTTTCTCGGGTCGGCGGCAAAACACAGTATTTGAGCCGCACAAGAGACAAGAAAAACGGCAAATACTTGCTTCATTGCAACAAAGGAAACTGCTTCCAGATCCAGGCCCTCTATACAGATAAGCCGATCACCAAAGAAGAAGCCATGGAAGTGATCAAGACACTGCTGCCTGAAGGCGCCCCGGAGCAATCCAGGATGGAAGAAACCAAGGAGCCAGACAGCGACAACAAGATCGAGCGTTATTACTTCGGCGAGGACTACATGGCCGACATGGTCTTCCCGGGAGCCGACGGCACCGAGGTGCAGATCGTTACAGTGTATGACCTGCCGAAATTCAGAGCCTACATAAGCCCTGACAAGTCCGCAGTCTCCGAGGAAAGTGGAGAGGCGGCAAAAGAGGAGCCCAAGAAAGAGGCGGCAGGCGAATAAGCCGAAAACCTCACATACAACGATCATCGCGCAGCCGGCCTGAAATCAGGCCGGCTGCCGTTCTTAACCTCCAGTAATCCGGTTTCCAGGAGAACCTGATATGCTCTCAGCTGTTTAGAATCAGGAAATAAGCGTGTTATTCACCTCGGTATCATTCTTATTCGTGTTTCTGCCCATCGTGCTGGGGATCTATTTCATCCTCAAAGGCACCCTGGCAAGAAACCTCCTGCTTCTTGCCAGCAGCCTTCTCTTCTATGCCTGGGGCGAACAGCAATTCGCGGTCATGCTCTCCTGCGTGATTGTGAACTATATCTCGGCGCTGCTCATCGACAGGACCGAAGACAGAGGCCGCGCCCGTATACTGCTTGCCGCCTGCGTAGCCGTCAATCTCGGCGCCCTGGCCTGGTACAAGTATGCAGGATTCGCGATCACCAATCTGGACGTGCTACTCGAGAAGCTCTCGCTGAAAGCGCTCACTGTTCCGGAAGTGATCCTGCCCCTGGGCATCTCCTTCTACATATTCCACTCCATCTCTTATGTGGTCGACGTCTACAGAAAAGTAGCCACGGCCCAGAAAGATCCGATCAAGCTAGGGCTCTACATAAGCTTTTTCCCTCAGCTCATCGCCGGTCCCATCGTGCGCTATCACGAGATCTCGGACCAGCTCAGCAAGCGTATCTGCACCGCCGAGAAATTCTCCTGGGGGGTGAGACGCTTTGTTGTCGGGCTCTCGAAAAAAATGCTCATCGCCAATTCCCTGGCGGTCCCCACCGATCTGATCTTCGCCATCCCACCCGAGCAGCTCACCTGGCAAACCGCCTGGCTGGGCGCCATCTGCTACACATTCCAGATCTATTTCGACTTCTCCGGATACTCCGATATGGCAATCGGTCTGGCGGCCATCTTCGGCTTTCGCTTTCCGGAGAATTTCAACTACCCGTATATAGCCAGATCGATCAGAGAGTTCTGGCAGCGCTGGCATATGTCGCTATCCAACTGGTTTCGCGACTATCTCTATATCCCTCTGGGAGGCAATCGACACGGCACGGCTAGAACCTGCGTCAATCTCGCCACGGTCTTTTTCCTCTGCGGACTCTGGCACGGTGCCAGCTTCAACTTCATAATCTGGGGTCTCTACCACGGCGCTTTCCTTGGTCTCGAGCGGGTTCTCTCACCCCGGATCAAGTTCACGATCCCGCGTCCGGTAAAACATTTCTATGCACTACTGGTGGTGATGATCGGCTGGGTGTTTTTCCGAGCCGAGACCCTGCCGCAAGCCCTGGGCTTTCTCAGGGCGATGTTCGGCAATGCCCAGGGAGACGGCGTCTACTACAACTACGCGCTCTATCTCGACGCCCAGCTCGCCTTTTTCCTGGTGGTGGCTGCGCTTGCCTCCATGCCTGTTCGCAAGCTGGCTATATCGATTATGCAGAATATTCCCCAGGCAACCGTCAGGCTTGCCGCCCGGGGCGCCTACGTAGCCGCTCTCTTCACCCTGTCTCTGGCAGAGATTGCAGCCGGTACCTACAATCCCTTCATCTATTTTCGTTTTTGAGATGTACAGTATCACCCAATACATCCTGGTCTTTATTACAGCTTCGGTGCTCTCGGTATTCTGCGGGCTGTCTCTCATTCCCCATGAGGTCAGGCATCTGGAAGCAGAGCAACGCCTCTCCAATCCGCTTCCATCCCTTCCGGACGACCCGACTCAGATACCCCGTTTCGCCTCCGCCTTCGACGCTTATCTTTCCGACAACATGCCGATGCGATCGCAGCTGGTGGCACTGCGCAATCTCGCCCGCTTGAGGCTGTTCAACGCCACGGACTCGAATCGCGTAGTGATGGGCGCAGACGGCTGGCTCTTTCTCGGGGGAACAAGCATCACCTACTTCAGAAATGCTTTCCCATACACGGATGACTCCCTCAAAGCCTGGACAGGAGCGTTTGCAAAAAGACAGCAGTGGCTGGCTCAGCGCGGTGTTCCCTATCTGCTGGTCCTCGCCCCCAATAAAGAGACCATCTACAAGGAGTACTTCCCTTCTCGCTACAACAAAGTACGCCCCGACTCGCGCTGCGATCAGTTTGTCGAAGCCGTCAAGAATACCGACCTGGCCGTCCTGGACCTTCGTGAGCCTTTGTTATCGAACAGCAGGAAAGACCACCTGCTCTACTTCAGGACAGATACGCACTGGAATGACCGGGGCGCTCTCCTGGCCGCCGGCGAGATCCTCAAGCAAGCCTCCGCCAGGCTACCATCCATCAGGCCGGCAGCGCCCGCGGTCCGCTTCGAGAATACCGCCGGCTACTCCGGCGATCTCGCCCGCATGCTCGATCTCGAACAAATTCTCAAAGAGCCGGAAGAAAAGGCACGGATCATCGAGGCGCGATCCCGGGTTCTTATCGACGAGAGCATGACCGGCAAGGTCTCCCCGGAAGGAGGCGTGCGGCGGCTGATCTCCACCACCGGTGATGCCAGCCAGCCCCGAGCCCTTATCCTGCGCGATTCTTTCACCACCGCCGTGCAACCGCTCCTCTCCGAGCGCTTCAGCGAAGCTGTCTACTGCTGGCAGCATGACCTGCCTGCCGCCCTCGTGGAAAAGACCAGACCTGACATAGTGATCGAGATACTATGCGAGCGCTTTCTCATGGACAAAGAGCCACAAAACGAATTTTAGTCTGTGCTCTGACTCGTCAGTCTATTCGACCACGAACTCTTTGTAAGCCTCGGCGGTCAGAGCAGCGCCCAGCTCGCCCTGATCGTCCATTCTCACCTTGATCATCCAGCCTTTGCCGTAACAATCCAGGTTGACCAGCTCGGGCTCGGACATGAGCTGCTCGTTGACTTCGAGAATTTCGCCGGATAGCGGCATATAGAGATCCGAGACCGACTTGACCGACTCGATCACACCGAATTTCTGCTCGATCTTGAGCTTGTCGCCGACATTGGGGAGCTCGACATAGGTGACGTCGCCCAGCTGATCCGCCGCGAATGCGGTGACGCCGATAATCGCTACGTCGCCTTCTACCTTTATATACTCGTGGGTTTTACATATTTGAGCTCTTGTGGATAAGCAAGCATAGTATCTCCCATTCTTTGAAACCCCCGGCGCAGTCAGGATCCTGCGGCGCTTATGATATGCGTCGCTTGTGATTCTATCAATCCGGCAGGCGTTGCGATCAATCTTCTTTACCCAAGAATCTACTGACATCCCTCTAATTGTTCTGACGCCCCGGTAGTGCCTTACACGCCCGAGCCGATACCAGAAAGAAAGGCAACATTATGTTTTCAAACAAGCACTTCCGGGGAAGACTTCTCGACATGCTCGCCCTGGGCAGCGTCTTCTACACCACGGTCCTTCTCATTCAGGCTCTTTTATAGAACGGCCGCTTGACCACCGCTGCCGGCACCCGGCTGTCCCGGATCTCGATAGCGAGCTCGGTCCCCGGAGCCGCAGCAGAAGCATCCACTAGTGCGAAAGCGATGGGATAACCGACAAATATTCCCTGAGAGCCGCTTGTTACCTCGCCCACTCTCTTGTCCCCGGCAAATACCGCATAGCCCTGACGGGGAAGGGCACGCCCCTCGGCCTTCAGGCAGACGACCTTGCGTCTCAAATCACCGTCCTTCTGGGCCTTGAGAACACCTTTACCGATGAAATCAGCGCCCTCGGTCTTGACGCTCCAGCCAAGACCCGCTTCAACGGGGCTTATCTCGTCGGTGAGCTCGTGCCCGTAGAGCGGCAGACCTGCCTCGAGACGGAGGGTGTCCCGGGCGCCCAGCCCGCAGGGCGCTATGCCGTGACCGGCTCCTCTTTCCATGAGGATCTTCCAGAGCTTTTCGCAGCTCTCAGCCGGCACCATGATCTCGAAGCCGTCCTCCCCGGTGTATCCGGTCCGGGCGATGGTCACGTCGATGCCATCCACAGTGCCCCGAGCAATGGTGAATGACTTCATCGCTCTGACAAATTCACCGAAGATATCGACGGCCAGTGCCTCCGCTTTCGGACCCTGCAAGGCCAGCAGCCCGGTGGCATCGGAGATATCGGTCATCTCCACCGCGAACCTCGAGCTGTGCTCCTTGAGCCAGGCCCAGTCCTTGGCGATGTTGGAGGCATTGACGATAAGCAGATAGTCGCTCTCCCGACGGTAGACGATGAGATCATCCACGGTACCACCGTCTTCTCTGACCATCTGTGTATAAAGTGCCTTTCCCGGCTGATCGAGACGATCGAGGTCGTTGGGGATCATATGCTGAACGAATTCGTGCGCCGCCGCCCCCGACACCACGAACTCCCCCATATGGGATACATCGAAGAGCCCCACAGCCTGCCTGGTAGCCATATGCTCGGCGACGATGGATTTGTACTGAACAGGCATGTTCCAGCCGGCAAAGTCGACCATCCGGCCGCCCAGCTCCTTATGGACGCTGACCAGGGGAGTCTCTCTCAAACTGGCGGTTGTCATTGTCTGGCTACCTCGAAGAAGTCAGGATTATCAGCAACAAAGCGAAAAACAATCATATAGGAAAAGCTATATCTTTGTTCTGGCAAATCGATCATGGGCCGCGCCTCTCCGGTTCTCGGAGGTCCTCTCCAGCTCATGCTTTGAGCCGATCCGATATTGCCTGGAGGAAGCGAACACATTAACATCAGCTCAAGTGGGGAAGACGTGTAAGCGAAACCATCAGGAGCTACATTCGTCTATCGAAGAGTCAGACGTCTCAAAGAAAGCAGGAGAGCATATGAAATCTGTCGGAACTGGAAAAAAACGAACCATGGCCCTTGCTCTGTTGGCGGCGCTCGCCGGAGGCTACTGCCTGATCCAGGACCTGCCGGCATCGGCCCAGCTAAAAGGATCGGCCTCGAGAACTTCAGCCAATAGCCAGGCCACATACTGGCAGAAACATCCCAAAGTGAAAAGCGCCACTGTCGGTGCCGGCGTTGGTGTCGCCACCGGTGCCATCACCGGCCTGGTGACCAAAAAGGGTGTCGTCCGTGGAGCCGCAATCGGAGCCGGAACCGGAGCCGGTGTCGGACTTCTGCAGTCGAGCGAGACCATGAAGCGCCATCCAATAGCCAAAAAGGTCGCCCAGGGCACCCTGGTCGGTGCCGGTGTCGGTCTTGCTGCCAAGAAAGGCCGCGGGACAGGCAAGACCACCGCGAAAGTCGCCGCCACCGGCGCCGCTGTCGGTCTGGCTGCCGGGCTTCTCAAAGACCTCAGATAGAAGCCATACTGGAAATAGATTGAAGAAGAAGAAGAAGAAGAAGAAGAAGATCGAAAGGTCTTCTTCTTTTCCATCAGGCTCCTAAGAGCCCTCGAGCACGAATCTGCTCAAGCACACTACTTATGCGATCAAAAGCCTTTTCTAGCGCTATGTTCCTTGCTTTAGGCATTATTCTGTCGAAGCGGGGAGCCCATTCTTCGGGAGTCTCAAACTCCCCGCCAATGTCCAGTTTTCCCCAAGCTGCCGTAAAAGACCCCAGTATTTCCATTCCCCGACCAAAAATGCGTTTGTGCCATAAAAAACGGCGAAAAATACGTCAGAAACGCCTAGAAATCACACTTTCATGTCGTTGATGCTATAAAAACTCGCGGGCACTCCCATACTAGTCCGTTCAAAGTAGGTAGATTAAAAATGCCTATCGGCAGGCAAACTGCCGGTCCGAAATCTCGAACCGGGCCCGCCTGACCGTCACAGCTTTTACCGGGTGCTCGACTGGCAGTCCTGCCTCCGCTCGCTTCCAGGTCCTTACGAAATCACTACCTGCCTGGCGTGCACCGCCTACTCCGACCACCAGCGTCCTCTTTTTCTTAGCCAAGACTCTCACCCCTGATCGACTCTATATCACTGTAGAAACAAGCTTGGGCTTACTTTGAAAAAGTCCGCCAGCCGAATGGCTGCGCGCTTGCTCACGCCCCGATTGCCATTTCGGAACGCCGACAGATTCGATTTATGGCCGACCAGCTCTACCAGGTCGGCCTGCTTAAGATCATTTTCTTGCATGAGAAAGGCAAGAGCCTCTCTCGGGCTCATTTCAGGAGACAACCCGGGAAGCTTCTTTTCATATTCAGCAATTAGACTGCCAAGGACACCCAGATAATCCAAGCAACGAAAGTCCGTAGGGGCCCACCGGTAAGAGTTTACCGATCCCTTCTCTGGTAGACGATATCCTTGATCGCCCGCAGGGGAGCCGTGACTTTCCAGGACGGGCTGGCGAGGAGCTTATGGATCTCCTCCTGCCAGAGGGCGAGCTCGTCTTCTCTGGTGCGTCTGAGATGATCGATTTCGGAGACCGAGGACGTAACATAGCGCAGGCTGTGAAAGGTCAGCTCTTTGAACCCGGCAAGCACCCTGGCCAGGTCCTTTTCTCTGATAAGGGAAGGCTCAAGGTCATCGCAAAGGGGAAGCCGGCACTTGCCTGTCCCGATGGCCACCGCGTCTTCCACAGTCAGTCCGTCTTCTTTGACCAGGTGATCGACATAGAGAGCCGACAGCTCGATCACACGCCGGACATAATGCTCGTAGCTCTCTCCCAGCTCCTCGAGCTGGCTCCGGTACTTCTTGCCCAGTAGAATCAGATCAAGGGCGAAGAGGGTCCCCCTGAGATTACGGGTGGTGCCGCTGCCTCCGTGCCGGCGAAAAGAGCAGAGTACATCTTTCAGATAGTAATAGCCGGAGCCCTGGATGATCCTGAACCAGTACTCCAGATCCCCATAGTGGAAAAAGTCGGCGTCGAAACCGTCTCCTTTTCGATCGGCGCGGAACATCACCGTGCTTGGCTCGCCGATCCAGTTATCCAGGGTGATCATGTTGAAGATGATCGCCTCGTCGCCGGCCATCTTGAATGACTCAGGAAAGCGATCGAAACGCTTGAGCTCTTCTCCATCCGGTCCGATCCAGCGCTTGCCGGCGCTCACCAGGGCGACGTCGGGATTTTCGATGAGCACGTTCAGTTGCAGCTCGATCTGGGTCGGTGCCAGGATATCGTCCTGGGCAAAAGGCTTGATGAAGTCTCCCTTAGCCCGCTTCAGACATTCGTTGTAATTCTCGAAAAGACCGACATTGGTCTGATTGCGCCATACGGAAAGACGCGAGTCGCCAGCGGCGTACTTCTCGGCTATGGCCAGGCTGTCGTCCCCGGAGCAGTCGTCGGCTATGAGGAGCTCAAAATTCTCGTGGCTCTGGGCGAGGATGCTCTCGATCGCCTCGCCGAGAAAACGGGCTCCGTTATAGACAGGCAGTAGAACCGAAACGAGAGGTCTGTCGCTCACTTGCTGGCCACCAGCTCCTGCTCTTCGCTGCGCACCCTGACGTCTTGCTCGAGCTTCTTGATGAATTGCGGGTTCTCCTTGCCGGCCCGGCCGAATCCCAGAGGCGAAAGGAAGAGACGGGAGACCCGCAGGAAGAGCTTGGCGGCGGAGAGCCGCGGCCTGTTAACGATCTGGCGCTGCCAGTGATAGAGCCGGAATGTGAAAGACTGCCTGTACATCTCGTCATAGAGCATCTTGTCGAAAGAGCGCAGGAATTGCGCTGCATCAAGCATCGCCTCGCTCTCGTCCTTGAGATACTGGCGGTGGGGATAACGCGCCGCGAAACCCTCTATAGCCTTTTCATAAAGAGCGGCGGTATCGCCGGCAATGACCTTTCGATCGAAGTTGGCAAGCACACGTTCTCTGGCGTTGCGCCCCAGACGCTCGCGCTCGGCGTCATTGGAAAGCAATTCGAGAAGTGCTTCAGCAATGGCTTTGGAGTCCCGGGGAGGGATCACCACTCCGGACTCGCCGTCGACCATATACTCTCTGGTACCGCCGGCGGAGCTGCCCACCACGGCGTTGCCGCAGGACATCGCCTCCAGGCAGGTATAAGGAGAATTGTCATAGACCGAGGGCACGATAGAGATATCGGCACTGCGATAATATGTGGGCAGCGCTGCAAGCGGGACCCGGTCGATGAATTCCACGTGCCCGCTACAGTTGGTCCGGCGCAGGCGCTCTTTGAGGTCCTCGAGCACGGAGCTGTGTCCGGCACCGGTTTTGGTATCATCGCCGATGATCACGAATCGGACATTGGCGAATCTGGATACCACCTCCGGAATCGCGTCAACCAGATAAGCAATCCCTTTGCGCTCCTCCAGCCGTCCGATGAACATCACCATCAGGCGCCCGTCGGAAGGCAGGGCGACGTCTCCTTCCGGCGAGAACTCGGAGGTATTGATAGGATTGCGGACGATGGCGATCTTTTCTCTGGGATAACCAAGATCCCGGGCGACGAAATCAGCCAGATCATCACTGGGGGAAGTGATGCCGTCGGCATTGAGCATAGCCACACGCTCGATCATGGCCACCAGCTGGTGATCGAAAGAAGGCGTGACATTATGGAGCTGCTCGGAGATGAATTTCGAATGCGGTGTATAAAGGCGAATCAGAAGGGGTACAGCCTTGGTGACAGCCGGCATGAGCCCTTCGGCAAGAAGCTCGGGAGTATCGACCAAATCGAAAGGGCGCTCTTCATGCAATTCTCGAAACTCTGCCCATAAAGAAGTCGCAGCACCAAGGCAATACTGGCTATAAGGTGTATACCGTGGCACCAGGCTGAGGTTCTTGGTGATTCCCTTCTTGTCTACACGGTGAACACGGATTGTTATAGCTTCGCCTGCGGTCTCCACCGTATCGTTGAATGTCCCCACCCTGTCTTTGGCCAGGGAGACGACCTCGACCTCGTGACCGTTGAGGGCGAGACCGTGAGCGAGATGCCTGGTGAAGGTGGCGATACCACCAAAACCCGTATCCGGCGGGTATTCCCGGGAGATGAGACAGACTCTCACTATTGACGTTGAAACCCTGATGATAGCCAAACTGGAGGCAGATGATAGCAAATCCCAGGGGTTTCCAGGTGGAATCTGTCTAATTTCACGACTTTCCGGTTACCGAGCTAATTGACACTAGCTCCTGAGGACCATTCTGCTCGATGCTGCGCTCATTAATATCTCTCTCGAGATTCCGGACAAATGCCGGATGCTCCTTGCCGCTCCTGCCAAAGCCGAAAACTCCGAGAAGCGACCAGACAACGCAACAGCAGCTTTGCCAGCGAAAGCCGAGGTCGCTGAACAATCTGGTTGCGCCAGTGACACAGGCGGAATGAGAAGGAGTGCCTGTACATCTCGTCATAGAGCATTTTGTCGAAAGCACGGAGGAAGCCGTCCGCATCAGGCAGAGCCTGGTCCTCAGACTTTCGGTATTGCCGGTGTGGATAGCGTGAAGCAAAACCAGCTATAGCCTTCTCATAAAGCGCCGCTGTCTGACCAGCAATCACGGACCTGTCGAAGTTCTCGAGCACGCGCTTTCTGGCATTGCTCCCCAGTCGATGGCGCTCGGCATCGAATCGAAGCAGGGAAAGCAGAGCAGCCGCAATGGCTTCGGAGTCTTTGGGAGGAATGAGGACACCGGACTCTCCATCCACGAGATACTCTCTTGTACCGCCGGCGGAGGTGCCTACCACGGCATTACCGCAAGACATCGCCTCCAGGCAGGTATACGGAGAGTTGTCATAGACCGAAGGAACGATTGAGATATCCGCCGAGCGATAATACGATGGAAGGGATGTGAGCGGGACTCTATCAATGAATTGAACAGAGTCGGTGCACCGCGTGCGCTGCAGACGCTCCTTCAACTCCTCCAGCACCGACCTTTGACCCGCACCGGTTTTGGTATCATCTCCGATGATTACGAACCTGACATTGTCAAATTCACGGACAATTTTGGGTACGGCATCCACCAGATAGGAAATGCCTTTGCGCTCCTCCAGCCGCCCGATGAACATGACCGTCAGCCTGCCGTCCGGCTCGATGGCTTTCTCACCCTCCGGCGAGAAGACACCTGTGTCGATGGGATTTCTGATTATCTTGATCGCCTCTCTCGGATAACCGAGGTCCCGGGAGACGAAATCAGCCAGGTCTTCGCTGGGAGAGGTGATGACGTCGGCATTGAGCATAGCCACACGCTCGAGCATGGCAACGAGCTGATGGTCGAATGACGGAGTGACGTTATGGAACTCCTCGGCGATAAACTTGGAGTGCGGCGTGTACAACCGGATCAATAGAGGGACGGCTTTGGTGATCGCCGGCATCACGCCCTCGGCAAGCAACTCCGGCGTATCTGCGACATCGAACGGCCTTTCCCTGTGGAGCTCGAGAAAACGCGCCCAGAGAGCCGTAGCGGCCCCCAGGGAATACTGGCTGTACGGGATATAGCGAGACACTAGGCTGAGATTTCTGGTAATGCCAGCCTTATCGACGCGGTGAACGGTGATGCCCTCCTCGTCGAAGGTACCGGTTCTGTCTTTGGCCAGGGAGACGACCTCGACTTCGTGACCGATCTGCTTCAGACCGTGGGCGAGGTGCTTGGCGAAGGTCGCGATACCGCCAAATCCAGTGTCTGGCGGGTATTCACGCGATATGAGACAGATTCTCATAAGAAACTCTCGAGGGAACTCGGGCTACATGATATAGGGACTTACCGACCCGAGGCGACCGCTAGACTGGACCACAGGTACCTCAGAAGCCATCCTCGCTCTAAGCTCGTCACTGTCTCCATCATCTACACACTCGCGCTGAGCTTGCTCATATGTCTCGAGGCTACCGATATCTATCCACTGCTCTCGCAACGGGCAAACCGCCACCTTTCTCCGGCTTCCATAAGCCTATCGAAAAGCATGGGCATATCAAACGATTTTCCCTGGGCACGAGCCGCAGAACATCCGGCTCGAGAATATAGATTCCGGCATTGATAAAATGCCTCTCCACCGGCTTCTCGAGGATGCCACGCATTTGAAAGCCCTCATGTGCTACCACCCCGTAAGGGATAGCCACATCATAAGGCGCCACACACATTGTTGCCTTCGCTTTACACTGCCTGTGAAAAGCCAACAGTTCCGGAAACTTGATTGTCGTAACCAGATCGCCATTCATGACCAGGATGGGCTTCTCGAAATGCTCGGTCAATAATCCGAGAGCTCCGGCAGTACCCAGCCTTTCTCTTTCATGCAGGTAATCGATGCTCACGCCCCATTTAGAGCCATTGCCGAAGAAGTCCTCGATCATTGAGGCAAAGTAGTGCACTGTCAAATAGACCTGCCGGAACCCTTGCTTCGAAAGCCGTTCGATAGTCCTCTGCAGAAGAGGTCTGCCCTTGACCTCGAGAAGTGGCTTCGGACAATTTTCAGTCAGCGGTCGCAAGCGACGCCCCTCGCCGCCAACCATCAAAACGACGGCGTGTCCAGCGGTATGGTCCTCGAAGCTATCATTCCGCACCAGTCCCGTTACTATTCCAGTAGGGGAGACATCGACCGAATACCGTGATCCTTCGATGACTATCGGTTTAACCTTCGCAGAGCAGGTCTGCATAATGAGCTTGACCGGCTGATCGAAGGAGACTCTCGACAAGATAGCCTGCCTGATGCAAACATCCGAAACATAGCCGAGCAGTTTTTGCTGATCATCAACGATAAGCGCCAGACCAAACGGCAAGGAATCCACCAGCTCAACCGCTTTGGCGATCGGGTCTTCAGGTCCCAGGAGAGTATCTTGCCATTCAGACATTATAGACGTTCGCCTTGTAACCTTTTAGATTTTCTTTGTTCAAGAACCACTCTGCAGTGGCCGAGAGACCCCTCTTGAGCCCTTCTCTACCGCCATATTCGGGCTCCCAGCCTAGCAGTTTTTTGGCTTTCGAGTTGTCGGCCCAGAGACGATTTACCTCGCTCTTTTCGGGGCGCAGACGCGCTTCGTCCGTAACCACCTTAATATCGGCGCCCATGACCTCGGCAATCAAGGAGACCGTATCTCCAATCGAGATCTCGAAGTTGCTTCCGACATTGATTACTTCTCCGTTAGCATCCTGCGACCGGGCAGCCGCAATAAAACCAGAAACGGTATCGAGAACGAAATTGAAGTCCCTGGTCGGGTGCAGAGCCCCAAGCTTGATCCTCTTGCCGCTGGCAATCTGGATGATGGTAGCCGGAATAATCGCCCTGGCAGACTGCCTCGGCCCATATGTGTTGAACGGGCGCACTACCGTGACAGGGGTCCCGAAACTATTATAGAAGGAAAGAGCCAGCTGGTCCGCTCCGATCTTAGTAGCGGCATAAGGCGACTGCGCCTGCAGAGGGTGCTCCTCGGTGATCGGCACGAACTTCGCCGTCCCATAGACTTCACTGGTCGAGGTATGAACGACCTTCTCGACACCCAGCTCCCGTGCTGCCTGAAGGATATTCAAGGTACCGCCGACGTTCGTGTCGACATAGGATCCTGGCGAGCTGTACGAGTAGGGAATGGCGATTAGCGCAGCCAGGTGCATGACCGTGTCGCAGCCTCGCATGGCATTCTTCACTGAATATGGATCCCGCACGTCGCCGGAAACAATCTCAACGGAATCTCTTACCTCTGCAGTACAGTTCTCGAGATTGCCCCATGTGTTCCAGGAGTTGTAACATCCAAAAGCTCTCACCTTATAGCCCGCTTTCACGAGCTGCTCAGTGAGGTGCGAGCCGATAAAGCCGTCGGCACCGGTTACGAAAACAGTGCTTAATTGAGACATAGCGAAAGCCTAAGTGCGAGGGGACGGGGTTGATGATAGCAAAGCCCCGAGGTTTTCAGGTGGAGCTCTGCTAATGTCAAATCCTATGTTTACTTTGAAGCGAGTCTCAAGCTAAATGGAATGCAGGACGCATGCAGTATTCTGACCCGCGAGCCGCCGGCGAATTACAGAAATTTAAGACGCGTGCGATCTCGCAACTTATCGATCCATAACTTAAACCTTGCCAGAGGGGCGGTATGCTAACATCTTTGAATCCGCATGATTGGCTTTTCGACTTCCAATCTATCCGCTCTGACCCATGACTCGTACAGAAGACACGTACAGATTTCCGGTATCGCGATGATCGCAAATCTCAAAGACCCACTCGAACTCGCTCCGGAGCCACAAGCCCCTAGAGAAGACAGGTCCGAGCAGGCAAAGACAGCTACCAGTCGTTCAGGGATTCTTGGTCTCTGGGACAACCGACAACTAATCGCGATCATGGTCAGGAGAGATTTCATAAGCCGTTATAAAGGCTCTCTTCTGGGCGCTCTCTGGCCGGTGCTCAATCCCCTGGGGCACATGATTCTCTACACGTTTCTCTTCGCCATCATACTCAAGGTTCGATTCACCCCGGGCTCAGGGACTGCGAATTTTGCTCTTTATCTGATGGCGGGACTGCTTCCCTGGACGGCAATGTCTGAAGCTCTGGCCAGCGCCCCCACCAAAATTCTGGAGAGCCCGAATCTCGTAAAAAAGGTCGTTTTTCCTCTCGAGATTCTTCCCTTTATTCTCGTCCTGGCATCTTTTATCAACGGAGTTATTTCGGTCTCCCTGCTCCTTATTTTCGTTGCCGTAATAATGCACGGCGTTCATATAACATTTCTTTTCATGCCCCTGATTCTCTTTTCGCACTTCCTTTTCACCGCCGGACTAGCGTGGTTTCTGGCAAGTATCGGGGTCTTCGTGCGAGACGCCCGACACATAGTAGCCCTCGGTCTGGCAGCCTGGCTCTACGGAACCCCGATTATCTACCCGGCAAGCTCATTGCCTGAAAAACTGAAAATTATTCTCTGGCTCAACCCGGTAGCAGGCATGGTGAGCGACTACAGACGAGTATTACTGGAGGGGCTACCGCCGGACTGGTCGTTCTATTGCCTCTATACAACCATTTCAGTCGTGATGTTTTTTGGTGGGCTGTATTTCTTCAGCAAGACTAAAAAGACCTTCGCAGACGTGCTTTAATTCAGGGATATCTTGCTTTATTTTGAGAGAGGCCAGCCCTGAGATTTCCGAAAATTCTCCTTCTTACCCCGACCAGACCCGGAGAAGGCAGCGTCGGAGAGATATTCCTCCGGGACATCTGCCTGATGCTTCCCCGTGATCGGGTCGTTTGCTTCGCGGTTACAGGTACCGGCTACGAACTGGGAAAACCTTCGGCAGACCTCGACTGGCTACCGATATCATCGACCACAATGCCCGAGGAGAAGATGGTTCCGGGTAGATTCGGAGGAAAGACCTTTCCTAGCGGCAAATTGACCAGGAAGAGATTCATTTCCCAAACCGTAGATGACATCCTGGAATACTGCAAGACCCACCAGGTTGAAGCGATCTTGTCGGTTCTGGCAGGACCGACCATGATTGAAATTTCAGACATGGTGTCATCTCGGTCCAATCTCAGACTTTTCAACATGGTCTGGGATCCGATTGAATACATAATGGACAACCTCAATTTCGACAAGCTGGCAGCAAGACGAATTTGCGTAACATTCGAAAGGGTCCAGAAACGAGCGATTACATGCGCAGTTGCCTCTGACGCGATGGGCAGAGAGTATGGTCAACGCTATGGTGTCGATACAGTAGTGATGATTAACGGTGCCGTTCCCTCACCTCAGACCGAGAAAGTTCAGAGAATATCTCGCGAAGGCGAGCTGGTAATTGCTTTTGCAGGCACCCTCTATGCTGCACATGAGTTCAACAGCCTCGTTTCAGCGCTCAGCTCGGTCGACTTCCGATTGGCCGGGCAGGATATTCGACTGATTGTGATGGGAAACATCTTCGGAGTTCCGGTGACCGTTACTGGCAATCGAGCCAATATCGAGATTCTCGGATTCCGGCCCACTCAAGAGGTGGTTAACATCCTGGCTGGCGCCGATCTCGGTTATCTCCCTTACTGGATGCAAGAGCGGTATGCTATGGCTGTCCGACTTTGCTTTCCGAACAAACTAACTCAATATGTCACAGCCAAGCTACCGGTCTTTTATCACGGTCCAGAAAGAGCCTCGCCAGTGGAATTCATGCAGCGCTTCCCAATCGGGATAAGCTGCCACTCGCTGGAGACAGACGCAATCCTCGCGTCACTGAAAGGCTTCATTGCCGGACCGGAAATGGCCGACAAATATATAGAGGGCTGTCAGAAAGCCCTTGAAGCAGAGTTCAACTCTGGACATTTTCGCACTCAGCTTGCCAGGTTTCTGCAAGTCGATGAGGAGCAGCTGAGCCTTGGAGCTGACTAAACGGCTACTTCGCGCGCTCTTTGGTCCACCACTCGATTGTCCTGGCGAGACCAGCGTCCATAGTGTACTTAGGCACATAGCCCACAGCCTCGTGCAGTCTCTTGCTCTTGCCTACAAGAATTAGCGGATCGCCGGGACGAGACTCGAGCGCCCCCAGCCGCACCAGGTCCCGAGCATTCAAATGGTCCGCAATGGCATTGACGAGGTCTTTGATGGAAAGAGGGGAGCCAGACGAAATATTCACGACTCCCTGGAAATCCGAGTCGAGCAGCTTTACCAGTGCACCGGCAGCATCTTCGACGTACAGAAAATCCCGGATCAACTCTCCACTGCCGCACAGTGCCGGCTCACCCGAAATCAGCGCATTCACAACCGAGGGAATCAAACGGCGACGATCTTCATGAGGTCCAAAAACAAAGAACAACCGGGCCCAGGCAACCGAAAGCCGAGGAGAAGACGCCAATTGCGCCACCTTCGACCACAATTCGCCCTTGGCCTTTCCATAGACAGTAGCCGGGTTTACAGGATCGTCTTCATCGCAGATCGAATTGTTCCACTCATACTCGGCACATGTTCCTATCAGCACAGCCCGCTCACCCCCGGACCGCCTGAAACTATCAACAAGCTCGAGACTGGCATCCACCCAGGCCTGGTTGACCGGATCGGACCAGTAGAGCCCGTGTTCCGTGTACCATGCCAGATGAAGAAGATGGCTGGGGCGAACAGAGGAGACAAGAGTTCTTACCTGGTCTGCATCGAGAAGATCAATCCGATGCCAGAAAACGCCCTCTTCACAATCCGGAAATGCAGCACTTGTGGTTGCATGAACTTCTATAGCCGGGTTCTTCAGGAGCGGCAAACAATGCCGGCCGACAAACCCTCTTGCTCCAGTGATAAGCACTTTCATTATGATGGCCTCTTTCCGCTTAAACGTTGCTTATCTTGAAATTCCCCCTTCTGAGCTAACATATCATTGATTCTTTGCTGCATCCGCAGGAATGGAGAAGAGTATGAGCAAGATTGAGACCACTGCAAAAGAAGGTCAACTGATTATCGACTTCGATCGCCACATTGTGCGATGCAATCGGGACGGAGCAGCGCTAGAGCATCCTCTGGACGGACCCGAGGCATTCAAGCTGCTCTCCAAATTATGGTTGCGCAGTGGTTGGGCAAGCAAATACTCGTACAGTTTCACCTGGTTCGGCCGACCGATCATTCAAATTCCCGAAGACATGGTGCGAATTCAGGAGATCATCTACAAAGTAAAACCGGACGTAATTCTGGAGACTGGTATCGCCCATGGTGGGTCGCTTATTTTATACGCATCGCTTTGCAAAATGCTGGGCAAGGGCAGAGTCATAGGAATAGACATCGAAATTCGCGCGCATAACAGGAAAGCCATCGAAGAGCATGAGCTTTTCCCATTGATCACAATGATCGAGGGAGGCTCGACGGACAAAGAGATTGTCGATCAGGCAGGCTCGTTGATCAAAGAAGGCGAAAGAGTACTCGTTCTTCTCGACTCTTGCCATACAAAGGAGCACGTAGCCAGAGAGCTCGAGCTCTATGCACCACTAGTCAGTGTCGGCTCTTATATTCTCGTGGCAGACGGCATTATGCAGGACGTTGTGGGTGCCCCGGGAAGCAAGCCGGACTGGGGCTCTAACAATCCACGCCAGGCGGTTCTGGAATTCATAGACAAGCATCCGAATTTTCAAATCGAGGAAGCCGACTTTCTCTTCAACGAAGGTCTCGTCGAGGAACGAATTACTTACTGGCCGGACGGCTTTATCAAGCGACTTTCCTGAAGCCTCAAGCCTCAAAAGAAGTTTGTTATTTGACTCCGCACACAATTGACAACCACCGATGAGGGGGAGAAGTTCTCTTCCATGTCGTACCTCCCTCCCCATGGCTGGCTGACCGCCGTAACCACAGAGTCGACAATATTGCCAGGATCCATGCCTGCCACTATGTGCCCGCCGCCTTCCACTGTCTCTGGGCGCTCCGTGGTCATTCGCAGGCTCACACAAGGAACGCGGTAGTAATAAGACTCTTCCGGCGATGTTCCGGAGTCAGAAATGATGCAATATGTATGCTTCATCAGCTTGTTGAAATCATAGAATCCGAGCGGATTCATAATCTTGATCCCTTTGGGGATTTCGATTCCATTCAATTTGCTCTTGGTGCGAGGGTGCATTGGATAGACGACGTCCATGTCGAACTTCTTATGCAATTCTCCGAGTGATCTGAATATCGCAGATAGCGCTCCGGGATTGTCCACATTTTCGCTTCTATGCGCCGTGACAAGAATAAAACGCCTGCTTTCGAGCTCCAGCTCCTCGAGAATCTTACTTGCATCAATCTTGTTTTGAAAGAACCTCATAACCTCGAAAGTAGGATTGCCCGAAACGAATATCTTGGAAGGGTGAATATCCTCCCGAATCAAATTCTCCCGGTGATACTTGTTGAAAGGAAGAAGGATATCGCTCATGTGATCGATGAGAATACGATTGCGCTGCTCGGGCATGCGCTTGTCCCAGGCTCTCATGCCCGCTTCCATATGAAAGATTTTGATGCCCCGGTTGCTGGCAGGCATCACTGAAAGTCCACTATAAGTATCACCGAGGACGATAAGAGCGTCCGGCCTGGTCTTTTCCATTAGCTCATCGGTCTTGACGATTACATCCGCAACCTCTCTCACGTAGCTCGTCGTATCGATGGATAGCTGAAAATCAGGCTGCCTCAGCTCTAAATCCGAAAAGAAAAAGTCCTTCAGCTCGGGCGTAAAATTTTGTCCAGTGTGAACCATTATGTGGTCGAAATTAAGCTCATCAAGCTTTTTCAAAGTCGACCAGAGCTTGATCATCTCCGGTCGTGTACCAAAAATCGTCATCACTTTCATGGACTACCTTCTTTGTTCCCTATTGCTCATTTAAGATCGTTCATACGCCAATCGACTGAATAAAGATATCATCAAGCATGGCGACCTTAATGACCGGACGTCACTTTGTATGAAGATTGCTGTCGCATCGGCATCCTTTCCTGCCAGCCTCACCGATGACCCCGTATTCCCCGCAAGCTTCGAGCTTGTGAAGGGCTTGCATGAAGCCGGCAATGAGCTTCTTGTCGTTACCTTTTGCGATCCCAGAGATCCCGACGACGTCGAACGAGAAGTCAGCCTTGACGGTATTCGCGTCTTCAGGCGGAAGCAAGATTTGAGTCGCTATTCCACATTCCAGGGACTCTCGAGAATGCCCGTCTTTTCCTGGCAGGCTGCCCGCGCCAGAGATCTCTTCTGCTCCACCCAGGGGATTCTGGACGATTTCGCTCCCGATGTGCTCGAGGTTCAGGACTTCAATGGTCTTGGATTTTTCTATGCAGCCCAGAGAAAGATTCCGCTGGTTGTCAGAGCCTACGGTCCTATGTCCCTTCTTGTCCGCAGCAAGCAAATAGGAGATGTGCCGACCGCCGACGCCGAATTGATCGAGGCTATGGAGTACGCGACCGTAGCAGCTGCCGATGGGGTTGTGGCAATCTGCCACGATATTGCCAGGTGGTGGAGCGAGCGCGCAAATCGCCCCCTGGATGAAATCGATATCATAAGAACACCGATGACGGTACCTGAGATTGCTCCTGAAAAGAAGAATGAAAACGGCAAGAAATTCCCCGTTATCTTCTTCTGGGGGCGCGTAGAGCGGCAGAAGGGAGCCGACCTTCTGGTTGAGAGCCTTCCAGCCATAGTCAGGGAGTATCCGGACACCAGGCTCTTGATCGGCGGACAGGAGACCATCGAATATGGAAAGACAGAGCCTTACGCAGATACTATGAGAAGGAGGCTTGCGGAACTGGGTCTTACCAATCATGCCGAATTTCTCGGGTTCCTCAGTCGCGAGCGAATAGTCGAACTGGTGGTGGAAGCTGATGTATGCGTCTTCCCTTCGCGTTACGAGACAGCCTGCTATTCCTGCATAGAGGCTATGTCATACGGGGGATTCTGTGTCGGAACAAGAGTTGGTGGACTCCAGGAATATCTCGAACATGAGAAGAGTGGCTGGATTGTGGAGCCGGAAGATCCCGAAGCCCTGGCCAGAGGCATAGTACACGTTTTGAAGCACCCTGAACTTCGCGAGGAAATCCGGAAGAGAGCCCCCGAGCACGTTCGAGAGTTTTGCTCTAAGAAGGAAAGTGCGACAAAATCCATTCAAGCATACGAGAGGGCGATAGGGCGTTTTCACACAGAGAGAACTTCCGGGGCATTCTCGATCTTTGCCGACCATTTCGGAAAGGCTCTTCAGGACTTGCCGTCAAGACAGACGGATAGAGGCATACAGAGCCTATCGGAAGAGATGGATCAGAAGTCCTATCAGTCAGGCTGGGAAGCCGGCTACCAGGCATCCGCGTCGGAGCGCTCGATGAGCCTGGGCGGTGCTCTCTATGCCATGGCTCGGCGAATCAAAGCCAGCATCATAGCCAAATGATCCGCCCCAATTATCCCTGACTGGCCACTGGCTCGACTGCTCGGCCCAGTTGGGGAAGCTTTCGCGCAGCCTCCAGAATAGAATTGAAGCCAGCCTCATCGCCCCTGACAGTTTGAGGCATCGGTGCGGGCGGTGCAATCGAAGAGTCCAGGAAAACCGACTCCAGAGCCGTCAACATACTCTCATATTTTGTCTTGAGGAGCGGATCACTGAAGCTAAGCAGTTTGCTCACCCGGGTTCGAACTCTTCTCGGTTGCGCCCAGAGAGCCTCCATGAATTCGAGTCGGTCCTGGCTGACGTCGACACCGTTCTTCTCGAGCATGTTCAGGTCCTGACCGCAACCGGCGAAATAATTCACCCAGTCGATCTCGAAATCGCTCAGCCGTGGACCAAGGGTCTCCTTCACCTGCATTATTGTTTCGGCGATGAAATTAGTAACGACTTCCAGCCTGAGGGGCGGACGGCTCACTACCCGCGTCTTCTGAAACTCCTTGAGAAACTCCTTGGCCGGTCCTCTCGGTCGAACGTCTGGCTCGAGCCGATTCCTCTCGAAAGACCCCATGCACATGAAGAGAAGTCGACCAGGGTCCAGGAAGGCAGTTCGGACAGCAAGAAGAGCGGGAATGAATAATCGGGACACAGGTAGAAAATTCGGCCGAATTGTTTACGGATCCGATTGATCAGCTCTCGATCGCAGAAAGTAGCATTCGAGGAGAATTGACAGTGATCTGGCACTTGGCAAGCTCTTTCAACGTAGCCGAGCTTGGTTGCTCGGTATATGAGCGGCTATTTTCGAATACATGGAGAGTGTTTTGAAGCTCCTCAACCGGCCAGCTCGAGGAAAAATAAGTCCCAAAACCTATTACCAGCAGCCTGGATGAAGTCTCTGCGATAGCCCTGGCAACGGTCTTGAGACTGTCCGGAGTCCTGGCATCATCATCGCAGAGGAAGGTCACGTACTGACCACGGGCCTGCTCTATGGCAAACTCCCAGTGATCGGGCATGGAAAGGACCCGATCAGTCTTAATGTACCGGACTCGCTGATCGGCTAGCTGCGAGACAACCTCTTCAGTATCATCCTCCGAGGCGTTATTGCTGACTAGAATCTCGTAGCTCTCAAAATCCTGCTCGAGAGCCGATGACAGAGCGCTCTTGAGCAAGTGCGCTCGATTTCTGGTCGGAATTACTATCGAAAATTGAGGGTTGTCCATAATCAGCATGCAAGTTTAGCAGCTTTATTCTATAGAGAGATGCTATATATTTCTGGTTCTCCGCCCCCATTTTCACTAAAGGGTACGACCGAATTGATATTTACCGAAACCGGACTCGAAGGAGCCTACATCATCGATGTTGAAAGACTCGAAGACGAGAGAGGATTCTTCGCCCGAACCTGGTGCATCGATGAGTTCCGAAAATTCGGACTGAATACCAATTTGATCGAGTGCAGTATCTCTTCGAACAAGAAGAAAGGGACTCTAAGGGGCATGCACTTCCAGAGCGCGCCTCATGAAGAGGCAAAGATCGTTAAATGCACTCGCGGTGAAATTTTTGACGTGATTGTTGATCTAAGGAGAGAATCTTCGACATTCGGCAAGCATTTCAGCGTCAATCTGTCCGCCACCAATCACCGCATGTTATACATCCCTGAAGGACTAGCACACGGCTTCCAAACGCTGGAGGACGCTACCGAGGTCTTTTACCAGATCACCGAGCGCTATTATCCAGAAAGCGCTCGGGGAATTAGATACGATGACCCTCTATTGCATGGTCTGAAATGGCCGGTAAGCAATCCAACAATCTCTCAACGCGATCTCAGTTTCGTCAATTTCGAATGAGAGACAGCGGATATGCCGTTGGCTGCTCCACCGGACAACACAGTCTTATCAATAATTCCCGGGGCCGGCACCGGAACGATGAACTTCCCACCCTGCTCGAGGAATTGCCTCTGCTGAGCGATGATCTCCTCGGCGTGATTCCAGCTCAACAGGAGAACATAGTCAGGCTTCTTCAGAAGGAGTTCTTCGGGATCGAGTATCGGCAAACGCGTACCCGGAGTGAACAGACCGATCTTAACGGTACTCCTGTCGACGACGTAATCCAGGATATCCCCGCCGATACCGCAGAAGTTGAGAAGTGTGCTGCCTTTCGCTGATGCACCGTAAGCAGCCAGCTTCTTTCCGGAGTCCTTGAGTGACCTCAACATACTCAGAAGGGCATCCTTCAGCTCCATTACGCGATCCGAAAAGGCGCGGTAATATTCGACCGAATCCACGCCGTCCTTGTGCTCTTCTTCCAGAAGCTCTAGTACTCGCCTGGACGGCTGGCCTCTGCGGGCAACAAATACCCGGAGCGAGCCACCATGAATTGGAAGGCGCTCTACATCAACCAAAACGAGAGAATTACTCTCAAAAAGCCTCTTCAGAGAGCTCACGGAAAAGTAACAAAGATGCTCATGGTAGATCGTGTCGAACTCAAGATTATCGATCAGATCTCTCACATAAGGCACCTCTATCGATGCAATGCCATCTGGTTTGAGGACTACTCTCATACCATCGACCACTCCCTTCAGGTCAGGCACATGAGCAAGTACATTGTTGGCGTGGATGACATCCGCAAGCTTTCCATTCTGGAGGAGCTCCACTGCCAGTCGGGTACCGAAGAATTCGCTAATAGTCTCTATGCCACTCTCGTTAGCGACCTCTGCAATATTCACAGCCGGCTCGATACCCAGAACCGGCACTCCTTGCTCCAGATAGTTCTTGAGCAGATAGCCATCGTTGCTGGCAATCTCCATAACCAGACTCTCAGAGGTCAATTTGCGTTCGTCCGTCAGCCGCATGGCTATCTGTGAAGCATTCTCGAGAACTGTGTCCGAAAACGACGAGAAGTAGGCATAGTGCCGAAAGAGCTTCTCCGGAGAGACGGTTTCGGTAATCTGAACCAGTGAGCAATCGGCGCAGAAGACGAGATTAAGCGGCGCTAAAAATTCAGGAGAGTCAAGATCTTCCTGCTGCAGTAAAGAGTTGGCCAGGGGCGTCTTTCCCAGATCCAGTATGTCCACGAGCGACGAAGATTTGCACCCACGGCAGTATTCGATTTGAGCCATCAATAATTACCTGAGCCTTTTGGCGCGTAGCGCGCACTCCTAAAAACTGCTCCGAATTATAGTTTGAGTTGAAACGTCACACCCTTAGAAGTTTCTTGGGATGCTCTTCACATCTTACGGTAACATCATGCTCGAATATCGAATAGGTACCGTGACATGAAAGCAGTAATTCTGGCAGGTGGTTTCGGCACTCGCATCAGCGAAGAAACCACATGGCCCAAGCCGATGGTAGAAATCGGCGGAAGCCGATACTCTGGCATCTTTAAGATTTACTCCCACTACGGCATTAATGACTTCGTAATATGTTGCGGCTACAAGGGCTTCATGATTAAAGAGTACTTCGCGAACTATTTTCTTCATACAGCCGATGTCACTTTCGACATGCTACGGCAGACTACTGAGATTCACCAGAATACAGCGGAGCCCTGGCGTGTGACTCTGGTCGACACCGGCGAGAACACGAATACAGGCGGACGATTGAAAAGAGTTTCCAGTTACCTGGGCGGGTCGAGATTCTGCCTGACCTATGGCGATGGCGTAGCAGACGTTAACATCACGAAGTTAATAGATTATCACGTTCAGGGTGGCGCCCTTGTTACAACGACCGCCTATCAGCCGCCTGGAAGATTCGGCTCTCTCAATATCAGCGAATCCGGACTCGTAGACCACTTCGTCGAAAAGCCCAGCGGCGATGGAGGGTGGATAAATGCTGGATTTTTTGTAATGGAACCAGGCTTCCTGGACTATATAGAAGGAGACGAAACTTCGCTGGAGCAAAAGGCTCTGGAGAAGGCCGCCAGAGACGGAAAACTCTCTGCATTCAAGCATCGGGGATTCTGGCAGGCAATGGATACCCTGAGAGACAATATGCAACTCAATAAGCTCTGGGATGCAGGACGGCACCGTGGAGAACCTGGGACGACACGCCTCAGCAGTTGGCCCAAGAACAGGCTTGACGCAGCAAGTCGGTCTGCGAACTTCTATGACATTTATGAAGTAACCGACCAGGCAACCTGCCAGAGCCTAATAAACAGGGGTTAAGTCCACATGGAAACCTCGCCATGTCTGCTATCATTCATGGCGAGGTCATGATGGCTAGCGGCATTTCGCAGGGAACAGTGAGGATGAATAAACCAGACCATAGAATCCTGGTGCTCGGCGGCTCCGGAATGCTAGGCCACATGCTCGCCAGGACAGCGAGCCGGAACTTCAACACATTCATTACCCTTAGAGAACGTCTTTCAACCCATGGCGATCGGCTTTCGGCGTTTGAAGGCAGCTGTGTCGAGAATGTCTCGGCCAGGGATTTCGACTCGGTTGTTCGAGCAGTAGCAATTACAAAACCCACTGTTGTCGTCAATTGCATTGGTATAGTGAAGCAACTGGCAGGCGCAGATAGCAGCATAGAGAGCATCTCGATAAATTCCCTGTTCCCGCACAGAGTAGCTTCACTATGCCGGGCGACCGGGGCACGTTTCATCGGGATCAGCACCGATTGTGTTTTCTCTGGCTCGAAGGGCAACTACTCCGAGATGGACACACCGGATGCCGAAGACCTGTACGGACGCTCCAAGCTTCTAGGAGAGGTCGTCGGGGACAACGAGCTGACGATTCGTACCTCCATCATCGGCCGCCAACTGAAGGGCAGCTACGGGTTGCTCGAATGGTTTATCAATCAGAATGGCAAGCAAGTCGAAGGCTATAAGAGGGTAATATTCAGTGGGCTTACTACCGAGGCACTATCAGAGATAATCCTGACAATCGTAGAGAAGCATCCTGATCTTTCCGGTCTCTGGCATCTGGCATCGAAACCTATTAACAAATTTGATCTGTTGTCATTGATTAGAGAAGCTGGCAGTCTAGATATCGATATCAAGGAAGATCATTCGAGAATTCTGGATCGCTCGCTTGACGGTGAGCGACTCAGGAAGCCACCGGAATCGAGGTTCCAACGTGGGCGGAGATGATCGGACGACTGTTCGAGCGAACCGGAAGTCTGTCTAAAGGGTAAGTTATCGCATGTTGAGTGACAAGAATGTGGTCGTATTCGGTGGCACCGGCTCGCTGGGCAACCTTCTCGTTAAGAGAATTCTTTCGGGCGAATGCGGGAATCCATCGAAAGTCCTTGTAGTATCAAGAGATGAAGCGAAGCAGCATTTCATGCGCCTCGAATTTCAGCAGCTTGCAGTCAGCACCGACGATGTTTTCTATCACAACTATGAGCGTGTCCTGCAGTTCCATATCGGCGATATCAGGGACTATGGCTCGGTGCGAACGGCGATACGAGATGCGCACTACGTCTTTAACGCCGCAGCATTGAAACAGGTACCGGCTTGCGAATACTTCCCCTTCGAAGCAGTACAAACCAACATCAATGGTGCCGAGAATATTGCCAGAGCCGTTCGGGAGAATTCCCTCGATATCGAATGCATCATAGGTGTTTCGACCGACAAAGCATGTAAGCCAGTGAATGTAATGGGGATGACGAAAGCAATTCAGGAGAGGATCTATGCCCGGGCAAATCTGGACTGCCCGAAAACCAGATTCGTATGTGTTCGATATGGCAATGTTCTCGCCTCTCGAGGCTCAGTAGTACCACTATTCCTGGAACAAATCTCCCGTGGTGGGGCCAGTAACAATAACCACCAGGGGCATGACTAGATTCCTCCTTTCACTCGACCAGGCAGTCGACACAATCTTTGCGGCACTCCGAACGGGCAAGCCTGGCGAGATTTACGTACCGAAGGTTCCGACCGCGCGGATAGAAGATCTGGCCGAGGTCACGATCACGATCGTGATATTCGCATCGACGTGATTGGCATTCGTCCGGGAGAAAAGGAGCATGAGGTGCTTGTGTCCGAAGAAGAGGTGCACAGGACCATCGAAAGAGAGGGATATTACGTCATATCGCCAATGCTTCCGGAGCTCCAGCAAGAGCCCATAACTGCGCATCGCTTCCATACCGGAGCCTATGACTCATCACAGGATCTAATGAGCAGGGATCAATTGCAGGATTTGCTGAAGAGCAACCATCTCCTGCCCACCGCTGGCATGACAGCCCCTGTTTAGAATCGGACACCTAGAAAAAAATGAGTTCATTTGAGATTTTAAATCCCTGGAAAGTCGATCAAGCAGCTCGCATGATCAAGAAGCATCTGCTTGGACAGAAGATAAGCTGGGATCCCATGCTCTTCAGTCTGGGCATCTATCAACATGTATTCTTCGAAAAGATGCCGGTAGCATCGCCGTCCATCGAGCTGGACATCGGATCACCCTCCGAATGGCTGGTTTTCTGGAACGGTCCGACCTTCGACTATGGCGCCGAGTTGCAGAGAGACCCCAACCAGCAATGGGGTCATCCATTGCCTGCCGACCACAACCACTTCACGAGCCTTGTAGGAATGGACGTCGCGAACATACCATTTGCCGACGATTCGCTGCGACGATTCTGTCCTTATCAGATGTCCTCAGTAACAAAGGCAACCTGGAGCGTGCCTACCGGGAAATTTTTCGAGTCCTCGCGCCCGGTGGGTCCTTCACCTCGATAGTGACAACCAGCGAGCTTCGCAAATTTCCAGCCCTGGATACTCTCTTGAGCAAATCGGACAAGCCCTCGATCCGTCAAGTTACCGGTTCACGAAAACACGAGCAACTCCTGAAAGAAATCGGAGCCGGAGATATCGAGATTAGACCCTTCTTCGAATCCTCTCTGGCAGCCACTATCTTGAGCATCTCCTATGCAATGCCGGACAAGCTCCGGAATACTCTAGCATCCGATTTGCGTCACGATGCCGAACTACGCCATAGCTTTGATCTGGTCAGCGACACCATAGTCACTTCGATCAAGCAGGAATTGTCCAGACGTGATGGTCCTCAGAAGTCGCTGTTTTGCCTGATACGATTCACCAAGCCCGGCACTTGCCCGCTGGAAACATCTCGACCAGTGCCGATTTGCCTCTCATGTCGGACCTCCGAATTCGAATCGAATAGCCGACAGCTCCGCTGCTCTAATTGCAATGAAACATATGTTGTACACCGGGACACCCCCGTCTTAATCAGTAAGAGAGCCGATGACGTTGAAGAAAAGCCGACGCAACAAGTTGTAGAAGCTGTAGATCCCGAACCGAAGACACTGGAAAAGGACAGTGCCTGTATCGCTTTGGACAAGATATCAAAGAAATACAATATCTACGATGCACCAATCGATCGGCTCAAAGAGCTGATTCTGCGCAATCGCCGCAGCTACCATAAAGAGTTTTGGGCACTGAAGGATATTAGCCTGGCTTTTCGTCCGGGTTGTACGGCGATTCTCGGGCCCAACGGATCAGGCAAATCGACCCTTCTGCAAATTATCGCTGGTACCCTTCAGCCCACAACGGGCGCAGTCAGAACCAATGGTCGAATTACAGCCATCCTGGAGCTCGGCTCGGGATTCCAGAGCGAATACTCCGGTAGAGAGAACGCTCTCCTCTATGGTATGTTGCTGGGCATTCCCAAAGACGAGATGCTGGCGCGTCTACCCGGTATCGCGCAGTTCGCTGAATTGGGGGATTTTTTCGACCAGCCGATCAAGACATATTCCAGTGGGATGTTCGTCAGGTTGGCCTTCTCCTGCGCCGTCACCGTCGATCCTGATATTTTGATAGTCGATGAAGCCCTCTCGGTCGGTGATCAACACTTTCAGCAAAAGTGTTTCGACGAAATTGCAAGACTGCGCAATAAGGCGAAGACAATTATCTTTGTCTCCCACGACATCGCCTCTCTAAAACTCTGGTGCGACAGGGCAATCTTACTTCATCTCGGCAAAGTGGTACTCGAGGGTAATGTAAGCAAAGTGGCGGATGCGTACGAGGACTTGATGCATCAAGAAGTCGTCGTACGAGAATTTACAACACCTACCCTTATCTGAGCCAATAACTCAGGGACTGTGCTCATACTCCAGAGGAAGGTCTCTAATAGACTGCCAGTCATTCTCAATCCAATCTATGACCCCTCCGAGCCCTTCGAAAATATCGATACCCGGGCGCCAGCCAAATTCCTTCCTCGCTTTCGAGGAGTCGATTACATAGGCTCGATCCTGCCCTAGGCGCTCTTCCACGTCGAGGGTATGTTCGGAAAAGTCAAAGCCCATTCTATGGCAAATCATCTCGACTACTTTTCTGACCGAAACTCCGCTGTTCGGCGAAAAGTGATAAATGCTCCCGACCTCGCCCTTGAGCATAGCTTCTCGTTCACCTCGAGAGATATCTCTTATGTGGATATAGGACTTCACCGCATGCCCGCCACCATGTAGCGAGATCTTCCTACCGGACTTCAGATAGACTATCGTCCTCGGAATGATTTTCCACAGCTGTTGATGAGGTCCGTAAACATTGGTCGAGCGAATTAGCACCAGGGGAAACGAGAAATTCTGCAGATAGGTGAACAAGAGAAGATCCGCTGCTGCCTTAGAAGCTGCATAAGGCGTGGTCGGGTTGAGCTGAGCCGACTCTGTCACTGTTCCCTCACAGGTACCATAAACCTCCGGCGAAGAAATGTGCACGTAGCGTTTCAAGTAGCTCCTGGTCGATAGAGGCTTGATCAGGCGCGCAAGGCCAACGGTATTGGTCTGAAACCAGTGTTCCGGATGCTCCCAGCTCGGAGCAACTTCGCTCTGAGCAGCGAAATTGACCACATACTCTGGTCGGAACTCGTCGAGGCAGTCGACGATTGCCTCAGAATCCGAATTCAAGTCCAGCTGGCGAAAGGAGAATTGCTTATCCAGAGCGCGGTTGTGCCGCTTATACGAAAGGAACGTGCTGCTCTTTTCCGGAGACCGACTTATGCCCAGCACTTCGCTCTCTGGGTCTTCGAGGAGGAGGTCGACAAAGTCGGCTCCCGAAAATGAGTTGCTACCGAGTACCGCTACTTTCAAGATCCGCTCCTGTGGCCATGCCGAGACGAAAAGGCAAGACTCAACTCAATCCGCACTTCTGCATCGCCTTGATATTGAAATATTTGGGATCGTCAAAAGAATTCGGAAGCTTGTCTGCTTTGAATGCTTCAATCAAATCCTCTACAGCGTTTTCTATTGTCCGTTTCGGCGTGAATCCGAGTTCTTTCTGTATCTTTCTTGAAGAGATATGGTAGGAGCGAATATCCTCGGAGGGAACCGTCAAGAGCTCTATATTCTTATCAGGATAGGCACTCTCCGTCATCTTCTTAACGATATCAGCAATCTCTTTGACCTTCTGGTTCTGATAGCCAGCATTGAAAGTCCTGCCGGCGATTTTCTCGGCTGGCAGTTCCAAAAGCAACACGTAGAGGTCAACCATGTCTTCAATGTGGATATTAGGTCGCTGCTGCTCGCCGCCGAAAATCGTGATAGAGCCTTTGTTATAAGCAAAATTGGTGAGAATATTCACAGTCAGATCAAGGCGCTGCCGCGGCGAATAACCACATACAGTGGCAGGACGTATGGTCACCGTCGTAAACTCTGGAGATTGGTATCTCTGCAAGATCGGCTCACAAAGACCCTTATACTTATTGTAGTCCGTAATCGGCAGAAGCGGATGCTCCTCGTCGACCTCCGGTGCATCACTCACTCCATAAACACTAGAGGTGGAAGCGTAGATAAAGCGCTTCACGCCGCTGGACTTACTGATGGAAACCAGCGGCTCGAAGCAATCGAAGTTTATCGACTTGCTAAGTTCAGGATTGAGCTCGAAACAAGGATCATTCGAGATGCAGGCAAGGTGAATTACGGCGTCACAACCGGGCAGAATTCGAGAGAGGAGTTCCTGATCTCTTATGTCTCCTCTGATCTGCTCGAGACCCGGATCGTCCTTGACGTGCTCGAGTACGTCATCACCGAAAATATACAGGTCAACAACCTTTACCTTATATCCTTCTTTGAGGAGCCTGGGAACAAGAACCGCGCCAACATAACCGGCACCACCAGTAACCAGGACGGTACTACCTTTCGCAATCATTACCCTAATATACCTCTCGCGTTCATTTTGACCATATCAGTTAAGTAGTGAATCAAAGCCAGGTGCCCAACCTCCACATGTCCGTAGGAAGTGGACTGCAAGTAGAAATTCAAATCTCCGCCTGCTCTGAGAGGATTCTCCTGGGCGAATCCAGAATATGTAATCACCGAGCAATTCTTGGCTCGGGCCGCCGAGACAGCATTGAGAATATTCACGGACTTACCCGAGCTGCTGATCGCGATAAGGAGATCGCCGGGATCCGCAAACATCTCAACAGCTTTACTGTAGACAAGATCGTATCCGTAGTCGTTGCTCAAGCAGGTGAGCTGAGCAGAATCATTGAACGCAGTCGCCTTGATGGCGCCGGCATTCCAGAAATCGAGAGCTTCGTGACTGGCGATCGCCGCGCTTCCGCCGTTACCGACTAGCATAATCTTGCGACCACTGGCCTTGACCTCATCAAACATGATGAGCGCTTCGGCACACCCTTGGTCGAGTGACATGGGAGCCCCATCGGCATCGGTAACAATGCACGACAAGATTAGTTGGTCCAGTTCCTGAAAGTAGTTCGACACCGAAACTGGTGCCCCTTTCAAGCTAACAGGCGTGAAGTCGATTCTTACCTCGCTCATCAGTCTCCTTCCTCTAATAACTAAGCAATGAATTTACATACTTAAGAAGAGTTGGTTTCCCAATCGAATTTCTGTGGCCTACTGTTGACACAGCCTGGGCTCCAACAGCGTTACCAATAAACTGCATCACATCCATGGGCGACTTGAGTGCCGCACAAATTGAAGTGATTGCTAGGAATGCATCCCCGGCCCCCATACGATCGACTACCGGACCGGCCAGGGCAGGAGCCTCGACATACTGCCCGGAAGACCGCTCGAATCCCATGCTGCCCCGTTTGCCGCGGGTAACTACGATTCGCTCGCAGTCGATCTGCTTGGCTAGCGCCGGAATGATGTTTCTCAAGTCACTAACCTTATCCCGGACTTCCAGCCGGATCTCGTTCTCCGTTATGCAAATATAGTTAGCCGTCTTGTATTTGAAGATTGTTTGAAAACCAATGCTTCCGGCATTTGACTGGGTATTGAGGGCGAGAAACTTCGCATTGCCCGAAATTACTTCCGCGACCCTGGGAGTGAGCATACTGTGTCCAAAATCCACTACCACGACGACGTCGTAATTGGGAATCTCCTTCTCGAGAAGAGCACATAGAGCGTCCTCGTCACTGTCAGTCAGCGGTGCATCGTTTATTTCGTAAACCGACAGCAACTTGCTGAAGTAGTAATTGTCGACGAAGCGCCGCTTAACGATAGTGGGCGATGAATCACGCTTCAAAAGATGAGCCGTAACTCTTTCGTTCAGACTATCTTCGAGGAACTCATCGTAAACCCCATCATCTCCAATCAGGCTGATGAGCCCGCATGAATTGGAAAAATTGACGATGTTGTTGGCGACTGCAAGCGTGCCACCGGCAAATCGCTCATCCGAAATACGCTTTATCGCGAGCATGGGCTCTTTGGCCGACTTTCCCAAAGCCTCGCAATAGACATACTCATCGATAATAGCCTCGCCTATTACAAGAACCTTCTGGTCCTTCATACTCTCAATGAGCGCACTTATATCGCCAGGCTCGTATTTCGAAGAGAGAGACTGCAAATAGTCACCGACTTCAGCGCTATGCACCGGAATGTTGCGATTGATCAGTGACGTAGAACTGTATGTGATGTCATCCGTAAATGCAATCTCGCCGCCCATGGATTCAATCGCTTCACGCTCGAGGTCAATGCCACCGGTCACATCCTTGGAGGCATCCGCATAGTCCTGCCCCTTAACATAGTAGTTAGGCTTCAGTTTTTTGATAAGCTCAGTCGCAGTAGGCCAACGGCTGATACCTACATAATCGACGACGGAGAGATCTTCCAAGGCCTCAGCCCGGAGCGGCTCAGGGAAAGCCGGTCTGTGCGGACCTTTGTTAACGAATTTATCCTCGGTTATAGTGACAACAAGAACGTCACCAAATCTCTTTGCTTGCTTAAAATGCCGTAAATGACCGATATGCAGCAGATCGAAGACACCGTGGCATAACACGATCTTGAGTCCAGCATCCTTGAGCTCTGCGATTTTATCGGCCAGCTGATCGAGGGTCAGTATCTTCGAGCCTTCCCTGGCACTCAATTGCTGCATGACAAAACCGCCTTATCTGACTTACCCAGATACTCGAACCACTCCTTGGTAGCTACCGAGATAGACTTCTCGTCCCAGCCTGGTGCATCTCTCCAGGAATCAATATGCTCAAGCATAACCTTGACGCCCTCCTCGAAAGAGATCTTGGGCTCCCAGTCAAGCAGCTTGCGGGCTCTGCCTATGTCCGCATAGGTGCAGTCAGGCTCACCAGGACGTTTGGGAATATAGGTGACATCTCCGCCCAGAAGCGACACAAGGCGATTGATGCTATACGTGTCCCCGGAGCCTATGTTGAGCACTTCGTTTTTCAAGTCGGATTCCGCAGCCTTGATGAATGCTTCTACGACATCAGATATGAATGTGAAATCGCGCGTTTGATTTCCATCTCCGACCACAGTAAACGGTCTGCCAGCAAGCTTTTGGGCCAGAAAAACGCCAAAAACGGCTCCGTAAGCTCCGCTTGTCCTGGAACGCGGTCCATAAACATTGATCAGCCTCAGCGAAACGCAAGGCATGTCGTAAACTTGCGCCCAGTGCTGTACATACTGCTCACCGATATATTTCGAAAGAGCGTAGGGGTATTCCGGACTCATCGGGGCCGTCTCGGGCGTAGGATAAGTCTCTGCAATTCCATAACAAGATGAAGAAGCCGCATATAAGAACCGCTTCACCTTTTGGGATCGGGAAGCCTCTAGAACAGCCACCGTACCATCGACGTTAGCGTGATGATATCTGAGCGGTTGCTGTATCGAAGGTACGATATCGGCCAGGGCAGCCAGGTGAAAGACCCAATCCACACCTTCATAAAGAGGCTCGGTCTCCTGGAAGTTCGCTACATCTACCTGATGAATCGTCAACCTGTCAGAGTTCTTCCAGTGCTCCAGGTTTTCCAGCCGTCCATTGGACAGGTCATCTAGCACAGTTACTTCGTGGCCTTCCTCGAGGAGGCGGTCCACAAGGTGACTGCCAATAAACCCACATCCCCCCGTCACGAGGCTTCTAAGCGATCCGTTCGGCATGGTAACGCCTGTCTCCGCGGTAAAGTTCTGCAGGTTTTCTTCAATACCTGCTCGACGCGGCTATATTAGCCAAGATGGAAGATATGTCCATTATAGGCACCTCATGATTTCCGAACGAACGAGATTCTAAACTGTCGTTCACAATGAACATTGGAAGGCCAAGCACAAATGACCGGGCTCCTTCGACCAGACAACGCCGTGGCAGCAATTCTTGTTCTAGAGGATGGTAGATATGTCGTTCAGCTCCGCGACAACAACCCTCTCATCTGGTTCCCCAAACATTGGGGCTGCTTCGGTGGGGGAATCGACCAGGGGGAGACAGCAGAAGAAGCACTGCTAAGAGAGTTAATGGAAGAGCTGGGATTTAGCCCGGCTTCCCTGAAATACTTTACAAAAATCGATTTCGACCTCGGTTTTTGTGGTTTGCCCATACTCAACAGGACCTTTTTCGAGACATCCGTTAGCCAGGAACAGATGAAAGAGTTCCTTCTCACCGAGGGTGAAGCCTTTGCAGCATATCCTGCCGAGGTACTCCTAGGCAGTTATCCAGTAAGCCCCTACGATGCTTTCGCGCTCTGGCTTCACAGCCGAAGGAACGAGCTCGCCTGAATAGCGGAGGCAACCTCTTGATAAATTGTAGATGAATCAGTTACTGTAATCGTCGACAAGATCGCCAACAGGGTTGATATGAAAGTCGTATCCATGGACAAAGCTCTAGCTGCGCCGGAACTGGGCCAGACGACGGAGCGGCTTTCGGTGGTCATGTGCAACTACAACGATAGTGCCACAATCGGTGCCGCAATGGTGGCGGTCTGTCAGCAGTCGCGGGTCCCTGACGAAGTTATAGTTGTCGATGACGGCTCGACTGACGACAGCTTGACGATAATCAACGAAATCGCCCGGCGCTATCCATTTGTCCGAGTAGTGGCAAAGTCGAAGAACGAGGGAGTGCTAGCCGCCGTCAACCGCGGCATAGACGAGTCAAAAGGTGAGATACTGGGCTTCGCCTCAGCCAATGATCTAGTGTATCCAGGCTTTTTCGAGCGGGGAATGACCTTGCTGAGCAAATATCCGAATGCCGGTCTCTTCTGCGCGGACATGCAGCTGCATGTGGATCGAGGTGAAGCTGGATCTGACGACTACAACCTCGAAAATATGTTTCCGAGAGCCGGCTACTATTCGCCTGAGGAATTCTCGAGAGCCCTTCCAGGCCGGGTAATATGCTCACCGACAGTGCTCATCAGGAGAAAGACCTTCGACAAGGAACTCTATCCGGAGAGCCTCAAATGGCACTCTGACTGGTGGGCATTCACTCTTATCGGCTTTCGATTCGGTATATGCTACGAGCCGGCTGTCTGTGTGAAATTTCACACCGATGGGACAGGCTGGTCTAAGTCCATGCTCGATCCTGACAAGCAGCGACCTGTATTCGAGGAAGTGCTCAAGTCTGCCTTCGAGAATCAATATTTGTTACCACTAATGATCAGGGGTCGCGTTTTCAATCTTTTCATCGAGCAGAACGATGTAGTTAGTCCGAGCGTGCTCTGGAAAGTGCTAGACAGCAATCAATTTAGTCTAGCCGCCTTTTCTGTCGTTGCGCATTTGATGTTCGAGAAATCGCTCTTTTACCTTAAGATGGCGAATAAGAAATTTCTCGAAACCCTCAGAAAAATCGGGCATTGGTTTTACTATTACTGCAAAGGAAGGCTTATCGACCTGACTGCCTTCTTTTACAGAGTGTATTTCAAATCCTACCAGGCATTCTCCAGGGTCAGGAAGAAAGCATTCGGCGAAGATAAGGTGCCCAAGAATGAATCCTGAATCTGTAGCATCTCAGCGGACTCTATCCGGTTACCCGGCAGCACATGCGGCTCCGTATCAAGCACCTCTGTCACCTACACAAATTCGTGAGCTGAGTTCCCTAATTCGAGCTAAAGTCGTCGAGATGTCGCTCAGCGCCAGGACACCCCATTTGGCATCGAGCTTATCTTGTGTCGATCTGGTGGCTACTCTCTACGGAGCAGTGCTGTCTGTCAAACCGGAAACTGCCGATCATCCTACCCGTGACCGATTTATCTTGAGCAAGGTCACGCTGCGACTACTCTTTACGCAGCTCTGGCATATTTCGGTTTCTTTCCCATGGATGAGCTCGACCGCTATTCCACAGTTGGCAGCCCTCTGGCAGAGCATCCCGGGCCAGCTTGTGTACCCGGAGTCGAGGCAGCAACAGGCTCTCTGGGTCATGGACTGTCTCTCGGTCTGGGCATGGCCATGGCCTCCAAGATTCTCAAGTCTCCTTTCAGGACCTACGTCCTTCTCAGCGATGGAGAATGCAATGAGGGCTCGGTCTGGGAGGCAGCAATGCTTGCTCCTGCCAAAGAAGTCGGGTCCCTGACCCTGATCGTAGACTTCAACAAGTGGCAAGCTACGGACAGAAGCGAAGATGTAATGGCTCTCAATCCGCTGAAAGATAAATTTGAAGCATTCGGTTGGAACGCCATTGAAATTGACGGTCATAACATCGAAGCTATTCTGTCAGCCCTGAAAGAGCCTGGACCATCAAACAAACCCAAAGCCATCGTAGCCCATACCGTGAAAGGAAAGGGTATTTCTTTCATGGAAGACGACAACAACTGGCACTATCGAATTCCAACAGAAGAAGAATTGCAGGCCGCAAAGAGAGAGCTCTGTCTTGCTTAAGCAAAAGGAATTCAGCGAGCGCTTTTAGCCAGTTCACGCGGTTCCAGCCAGTCTGCCCGCAATAGAGCTTTGTGCCTCAATACGAATGTCTCAATTTCATTCATCCTGGCAATGTCTTCATCCTCGAAAACCAGCTCGGTGACATCGCACATATGCCGAATCTCTCCTGCTTCCCATTTTCGAGCATAATCGTCGATGAAGCCCGCCATGCCCTCTTCCAGATGCTGTCGAAGGTCCGAGCGAGGAGCAATACCGGAGAAATGATCTTGCAGACTGTTGATGAATCCATCGTAGACAGGATCGGAGCCATCCCGCATCTCACCCAAGGGTGCCATTTCCTGCGTGCACATAGCATTGGCCAGGCCTTCTCTGAAAACCCATGGTCTCTGAATGATTCTATGCTTGCCCCAGTAGACCGAATTGATGGCCTGAGCGATCTCTGTAATGTTCGGAAAGCGATTAGCCCCACAGCTCTCGAGTAATGGGCAGAGATCAACAAAAAAACTGTCGAGAATCTCCTTCCTGTGGAGAGAGTAATAGTTGTTCATATACGGGTTGAGCTGCCTTTTAACACGCTCGATTGGATCATCGTCGACGATCTGCAGATCCTTCGCAAAGCATGGAGTCCGACGGGCGTAAATGTACCCGGTTTATCCTCCTCTGGCTCCGGACTCCTGGGCACGAGCCATTGCTGAAGCAATCGACCAAGCCAGTTCCTGCTCGTCGCCGCCTTCTTCTCTGAAGCTTTGCTCTCAGGGGTGCATAAGTAAACATCACATGCCAGCCCTGAACCGAACCGTAGTCGCTGTTTCGATCGAGAAACTCTCTTCCTTCTTCGAGCGCATCGAGCAATACGAAATCGTCATCGGCAACCAGATTCACATAATCAGATTCGACACGAGCCAACGCCTGACGCAGCTTCTCGGGATAGGAGATCCGGGGAAGATGAGGTATCTGACATCCGATGGCACCAGTCGCGAATCGATCGGCTGGGTCGATGAGTCAGCAACAATGATCGAATCGGCAACGGGTTGGTAATAGTCCAGCAACCGTGCCAGAAAACCATGGCGATTATGGGTGGGAATAATGATAGAGACGTTTTCTACCATGGGAACCTCTTCTTCAAGACAGGCTAACCTATCATCGACCATCCGCTCTCAAAAAGCTCAGATACTGCTGCCCTCGCCCCCAAAGGGAGCCAAATTCTCCGAAATCACCGAATTTACCGGACTTCTGGAAATCGACCAAAGCCGATTTGCAATCATCTAGAGACCGGGATGTACCGGACGAAAAGCTTCCGGAAATCGAGGACAGCCTTTCGATATGGTCCTGGAGGTCCTTCACGAGGGACTGTTTATCAAACTCTTTCTCTCGGGTCCGATAGGTCAAGTCGAAAAGACTCTGACACACTTTGATCAGCTCTTCATTTTCAGCCGGCGTCCTCGGTGCGTTCACCGTTCGATAGTCAATGAAATTGTGAACATTGGCCAGATAGCTGTGCAAGGTCCATTCGTTGGAGAAGAACTGATCGCCGTAGATATCCTTGTACCAGCGCCAATCGGTTGCGAGTCCAGGCGATAGTCCATAGGCATGGAAGTTCGGAGAAAGAGTCTCCACCGCCTCCGCAATCGAAAAGACAGGACCAACCCAGTCATGCAGGAGCACATCTAGAATCCAATCCCTGTGGAACCTGCTCATTCCCTTCATGGTCAGGAGATGAGGAGAAAATATAGGAAGTAGCTGCGCAATCCTGTCCTCAATCGGTTGGGATCGATCCACCACCAGGGCTGCGCAAAGCTTTCTGATCACCTCAGGAGCAAGCGCTACCGCATCGGTACAAGTGATTACGAGAACACCCCTGTCTCTCACAAAAGAGCTTACATGCTTTGCAAAACTGGAGGGATCGATCTGAAACGGGATTACACCCTCGCAGAAAACGAAATCAAACTTCTCGGCGGAGTCAAAATCTTCAATCAGGCTTTGAATGATCTCGATTCGTTCGCTGCCCGGCAGCGGAAGGAGCAAAGACTTAACCGACTCCAGACCTGAGGGATTGCCGTCCACTAGAACATAACGACCGGGAGACAAGGAGAGCGTGTAGATTGAATTGTGCCCGCTGCCGGGTCCGAACTCGATTACCGATCTCTCCCTGACCAGAGCAGAGGGTATTCCAAGTTGCCTGTAGAGACCTTCTCTTCTCTGAAAATGCTTGCGAAGATCAGATACATCCTGAGCCACTGGAGAGATTCGGTTCTCCTTGTAATATGTGACGAAAGGAACTTCGCTTTCAGTCGAGTTTGCCGTACCCATTTTTCTTCCTCTTCTAAAACTCTCGGCTGATACTACCTCACCGCCTCAGGAACGAGTGCGGAATCTATTTCTTGCTGCCAGAACGAGGGTAGCCGCTCACTCGGCGGATGGATCGAGACAAAGTCCCAGTGGCTGAATTCAAATGGGAGCGACTTGCCAGGACTTTCTCTTCATTCTCGGCATTTACTGCCAGAATGCAGGTTCCACCTCCGCTCTCCAACAGAGCCTCTGGCGATCTAACTGGAATATTGGCCCCGGGCAGATAATGACCCTGCTTCTCCAGCTGATCATCGACGGCGTAGTCGAAATACTTGCCGATGTCCATGAAATTCACCAGAGAACAACCTCGCCCTCCGGCACCATACAACACGACCGAACCTCTTTCGCGCAGGTGCTCGGACCACACCCTGAACTTTTCCTTGATCCTTCCGAATGAGCTTCCGTAGCGCTGCAACGCGCTGATACTGTCTGTCATATCGAATCTTCTGGATGATGCCGGGGAAATCTTCTCCTGCCGGCGCCCCACCACCAGTAGCGCTTCACCACTGAACTTGAAAGTCTCCCAGCTCAGAACCTCGATACCGGCTTGCGCAAGATAGGCGCTGATAGTCTCGAGGGTAAAGTAATTGACGTGCTGTTCCCAGATTCCCCCATAATCGAGCCAGTCAATAGAGAACCTGAAGTTCGGTACCTCGATCAATGCATAACCGCCGATCTCCAGAGCAACCGCAATGCCCTTGCTGAATCCCTCCAGGTTCTCCACATGCTCCAGTACCTGGCGGGAAATTAAGAGATTGGACTTGCCATATCGCTCAACGAATTCCGCTGCAGTACTCGCGTTGAAATAGCCGCCAATGGTGTCGATGCCTCGCTTCTCTGCTGCAGCGCGAGCATCCGCAGCCGGCTCCAGGCCGACTAGTCGGTTCCATCCTGCACTCCTCAACTCGGCAAGAAAACTTCCGTCATTACAGCCGACCTCCAGGACCATGGTGTCCGCAGGGCTCAAAGGTAGTTCTTCCAGTATAGAGATGATTCGGCTGATATGCGGTTGGGGCTTCCAGCTACTGAGACAGATGTAATTGGAATAGAGGCGGTCAGCCGGAATCGGCTGGTCCAATTGAGCGAATCCACAAGAGGCGCAATAGGCCAGATGCAGTCCATGCCTATAAGGCTCCTCATCGGGCTGTTGAAGCAAATCCCGAGTAACGGGATGAGCGCCCAGATCGAGCAGCAGTTCAATATCTGGTGTTCTACACATTCGGCAGGAATTCATAATCGGATTTCCTCTTATCCTGAAGAAGGCCGAGCGCCTTCAATCCACTCAGCCCCTGGTTCGATAGAGTGCCTCAAAGAAGAGAGTTTGCACCTCGCACTTCCGGTTGTATAGCTCCACCCAGCGGCTGGCCGGTGTATAGGAAGCACGATCTATGGTCACGCTGTCGTAATCGTTCTCGTGAGACAACCACTGCTTGAATAGAAGTACCGTCAACAAGACGATCGATCAAATTGAAGTAATTCACATTTGTTCAAATCATCTCGTGAAAAGAGCTGATATTGATACAAGCTGAAAACGAATCATTCGGGAGCAACTCCAACTGGCTTGGCAGGAGGAATCTGATCGAGGCATTGTTGAACTCAGACTCCACCTCGCTGAAATCAGAGAACGGCCGAAACTTGAAGATCTTGCGATCGGAATGCCGCTCAGAAAGATACCACTGGCAAATCTTGAGCGCCGGTGGTATATCGACCATGGTGATCTGAGCACCGGGGTAGCGCAAAAGAATAAGATCAGCTACTCGGCCGTAACCGCCTCCAATCTCGAGCACTTTAGCCTTTTCCAAAGAGGTACCCATGCCCTCCGCAAGACCGTTTAGCTCCAGCGTCGAGTTACAAATATCCTGAGAAATTCTTCGTCCTTTATATAATATGGACAGAGGACTACCCAGCAGGGGCTCTTCAACTTGTCGCAACAAATCGAGCTTATCCCGGGTCGAGACGAATTCCCAGAGATATGCCAGAAACGCTCGGTAGGACTGCCACTGGTGCTCTGTAAACCATGGATGCCTTTCGCTATCCGACCGAGACAACTGAATGTTGAGCCAGATGTCGAGTCGCTTCGCAATACTCGTATGCGCCTGCAAGTACTGCCATTGACAGTCGAAATGCGGGCCAACCGTCCAGTTGAAATAATACTGGTTGACTGTTCGCTTGAAGTTTTCGATTCCATCTTCGCTTAACTGCTGCAGATGGAGATTCAGGAAATGGTCCCAAAAGTTCGAAGGGTGATAGACCGGTGGCGATTTTGCCAGCTCCGTAAGCATGAGCTGGATTTCCGGATCGCCAGCTTGGGTTACGGCGCCGAGCTCAGATTTCATGGACTGTTGCCTCCAGTGCGGGCACCGACAATCCCGGGGGAAGAGATCTAAAAATTATAGGCAATTTGAAGCCCAGCTTCCCATCCATTCTTCTCATGTTTACACTTCCTCCAAAACAAGTGTTTCAAAACAGGCTTCCCTTATCAAATTTAGACGCTGCTCTCTCCGCACGATACCCGCTACTTGAGTCGATTCCGAAAGGATGAAAAACGTTGATAGGTACGCACATAGGCCCGGTAAGCAAAAGCTTGGACATCAATCAGCCGTCCCTTGCCCCAGTAGTATGCTGCTTTGGCCGAACCGCGAAACGCCTGCCACTGCGAATACACCCAGCCCCCGTATATCTTCGAGTAAAACTTCACCTTCTCATAGACTAGATGGCAGATGAGATATAGCGCTCTCGGCGAAAACCTGGTCTGGATCAAGAATGACGTCAGGGCCTCGAAGTCGACTACGTCGCATCCATAGATAAAAAGATTAAAAACCTTGGCTCTCACAATGCGACGCAAGAGTGACCTGTTTGCTAAAGCCGAATTCAACGTAGCCAGAAACACCGGTCTCTGCATGCTTGGATCGAACATGCAGTTGGACCAGCTCTTTCGGTTGGTATTAAACTTGACACAAACGAACTTCTCGTAACAGACCCCGTATTTCAGACCTATCAGGGTAAAAGACCACCAGTCCGAATGCCATTTGAATGCCTCCGGATACAGCTCCTCACCGAATGTATG